>CAWEWV010000001.1:0-231280 GCA_963812865.1 uncultured Acidobacteriaceae bacterium
CACTGCGCCTTCTCGAAGAACGCGCCCGGGATGTCTCTGCCCACCCTTGACAGAGGACTCACATGGATGTCGGCATTTCGGACATTTCGCACCCGCAGGACAGAGGATGCCGTGAAACTTCCCGAAAGCCGGTGATACAGCCAGAACTGCAGCGGGGTGACTGCAAGGGTGCGATAAGCCGAGTTCTCGGTCCTTACCTGAGGTTCGGTCACGGGTTCGCCGATTTTGTCTCTCCAGATGCCCGGAGAGCCTCCAAAGGATCACATGTTTGAAGTCCGTCTATCTCTGACCAACGGTATCTCTTTCTTCTTTATTGGCAGCGGAACGAGCATGGAGACGCCCCTCCGATAGACTCTGTAGTCTTCGCCGTGAATTTCGATCAGATCGCGCTCCTCGAACTGGATGGCCAGCACGATATAGCCGGTGCACATCACCGCAAAGAACAGGTGTCCGGAGGTCATCACCGGTGCGCTCCAGAAGGCGATGAGAAATCCCAGGTAGAGCGGATGACGCACCAGGCGGTAGGGGCCCGGGGTTCTGAAGCTCGGAGCTTCGTAGGGAATGCCTTGCCAGTAGAGCCACACCTTTTTAAGGCCGAACAGATCGAAATGGTCGATGAGGAACGTGCACACAAAGACCAAAAGCCAGCCAAACCCGAAAAGAATATTCAGGACCAGAATGACGGAGCGGTTTTCCACTCGCCAAACGACACCCGGCAGAGGCTGCCAGAGTTCGATGACTGCCAGCAGCGCCAGACTGGCGAAAAGCACATAGGTACTGCGCTCCGCCGCCTCCGGAACGATCCGGGTCCACGCTCGTTTGAAGCCCTGCCGTGCCATGACGCTGTGCTGAACAGCGAAAGCTCCCAGAAGGGCTGCATCGATCAATACGCTGCGTCCCCAGGATGAGGCTGGCACGAGGATGTCCATCATCCAGACAAATCGAATGGCCAGAAGGAAAACTGCGACGAAGACCAGATAGCAGAGGATGCCGTAAAGGAGGATCAGCGTACGTTTCATTTCCGCCTCCGAATCCGACAGGCCCACAGTCCGGGTTTTACCCGATCGGCGAGTTCCGGGTTTTGTGGTTGTACGGAGAATCGAAAACGGCAGGCAAAGGACGACAGCGGGGAGAAAAGAAATTTCGAAAAGGTTGGGGGGGCGCGGATAGCGGAAACGGGCTTTATTGTTGCAACAAAACCGCGCCAAGTTGTCGACGGATGAACGGGTTACCGGGGAGTTTGCGATCCCAGCCCTCCCAGAGCGCCAGGCGGCGCGAATCCATCTCCTGAGCGCGAACCGCATCACCGGCGCGCCGATCGAGCTCGGCCAGGCTTTCGTAAAGGCGGGAGAGCCTGGGCACATCGCGCAGGTCCGTGTCCGTCGCCGGTTTGGCGGCCATAATAAGCGAGAGAAGACGTCGTCGCCGTCGACAGCGCTGCTCAGGGCTCCCGTTGCGGCCTGATACTCCGCCCATGCCGACAACGCAACATACGCTTCGCTGTCGAGCGAAAGCTTTTCTGCGGGGTAATCGTTCGTCTGGCGAAGATTGGCCGGGCTTTCCAGAGTGCGTTGCCGGGCCTCGCGGTAGCTATGCAAACGAAGCAGCGCGCCGGATGAATTCGCCAGCAGGAGCGCTCGCTTCCGCATCATGATCACGCCATTCCCGGCTTCGCGGTTCCGTCGAAGCGCAAGATCGTAAACCGCCATCGCCCGGCGAGGATCCCATCCGCGGAGGACATTGCCCAGCGGAATCGCGGCATTGCTCAGGCGCTCGCGGCTGACCGCATCCCGGGGGTCTTTCTCCGCGACGCTTTCCGCCATGTCGAATGCCCTTTGCAGAGGATCGACAGCGTCCCGCGGCCTGCCGAGATTCACGGCCCCGTCTTCGCCCAGCAGGAGACCCTCGCGCAGCAGGATGCCGAACTCGTCCAGCATGCGTCCACCCGGGTCGTCGTACGTTGCCTTCTCCACCAGGCTTTTGGCTTCATCGATATCGCGCAGCGCCCCGTCCAGGTCGCCCTCGTATCGCTCCGACTCGCTCAGCAATGTCAGCCCCTGAGCGGTTCGAACCCCAGGCGACGGCATGGCGCGGCTCATCTCCACAACGCGACGAGCATACGGGACCGCGTCCGCATACGCATGCATGTTGACTTCGGCCATGCCGATATTCAAATAGAGTGCGGTCGCGGTTTTCAGGTCCTCGCCGTGCAAAGGGCCAAGCTTCACGCAGGCGTCCAGCCGGTCCGCGGATCTCCTCGCCAGCGCTGCCGCGTCCCCGTTGCGATGCTCTTCCTGGGCAAGGATCATGCGCGCATTCGCGATCTCGGCGGAGAGAAACCGCGCGCTCGCACTCTTCGGACGGGATGCGAGCAGCCGATCGGTCACTTCGTCTGCCTTTATCAGGCTGGCTTCGGCCTTCGCAGGTTCGCCGAGGTTGAAGTCGGTCGGCACTCCCTGGACTCTGGCGACCCGCAGATATCCTTCACCAATCTCCTCCATGAGCGCAGGATTGCCGTGAGCGCTGTCCGCTAGTCCGTCCAGATATTTGAGAGCGATCGACACCAGACGCTCTCGGGCCGCTGTCGATCCAGGAAGCCTTCGAATACTTGTATCCAGATCGAAGACCTGAACGGAAAGCTGCTGGAGTTGCGCGAACCGCTGCTCCGCGATGGCACGTTCGCGATTGGCGATGTACAGCCCCGCCGCGAGACTGGCGACAACGATCGCCACGGCGGATACGGGAGCCCAGTGCCGACGCATGAATTTGGTTCCGACATAGAGGAGCGTGTCCGCTCGAGCGTGGATGGGCTCATGCCCAAGGTAGCGCCGAAGATCGTCCGCCATCGCGGCCGCTGACGGATAGCGCTCTTGCGGGTCCTTTCGCATCGCCCTGGCCAGGATGATGTCCGGATCGCCGCGAAGCTGCCGCCGGAGCTTTTCCGGTGAGGTAGCCCGCGCTGTGGCCCGTGCTGCCGCACCGCTGGAGGCGGTCGTCCCCGATCCGAACGGCGGCTCCTTCTCGGTGATCGCTCGGATCAATTCCGCGGGAGAGTGCGGGCTCGGACCTGTGGGGTGCTGGCCCGTCAGTAAGAGAAAGAGCAGCACACCCAGCGCATAAACGTCGGTCGCCGTGGTGATGGCCCCGCCGGAGATTTGCTCGGGAGAGGCAAAGAGGGGGGTAAGACCGGCTACACCTTCCAGCGTCAACCGAGTCTCCGCAGGTGCAGCCCCTTCCCTCTGCAACAGTGTGGCGATACCGAAGTCGAGAAGCTTGACTTGACCCTCTTTGTCGACGAGGACGTTGGACGGCTTGATGTCGCGGTGCACGACCAGGTTGGCGTGCGCATGCGCGACGGCAAGAAGTACGTCCAGGAACAGGCGAATGCGCGACTCGATACTCAGGGATCTTCGGTCGCAGTAACTGTCGATGGGCTCCCCTTCGACATATTCGAGGACCAGATAGGGTTCGCCGCGATCCGTCACGCCCGCATCGATCAATTCCGCAATGTGAGGATGAGTGAGCTGACCGAGGATTCTCCCTCGCGCCGGAATCGCTGCACGCCTGTTTCACTCCCCACGGCGATGCTGAGAAATTTGATCGCAACTTGTCGCTCGAACCGGCCGTCGCTGCGGCGAGCCAGCCATACGCTTCCCATGCCGCCCTGGCCGATGGAGGCGATCAAAGTGTAAGCTCCACCGTTTGGCCAACCCATGGCGATCCGGTCATGAAGGTCGCGAGCGATCCCTCCAGGAAATGTTCCGCCGCGAGAACACGGTGCTCGCTCAGCAATTCCTCCAGGAGGCGGGCGGTCTCCGGGTTTTCGGCTCGGATCGAGTCGAGCCACGGGGCACGCTCACTCTCGGGAAGTGTTAACCCGTGATCCAGCCAGGCATTCATTTCGCGCCAGCGAGCTGCATCCAGCGGGCACATCGGCGTCAGCCTTCCCAGTCCGTCTGCATGTTCCGGTGCAGGTAGATGCGGGCCTTCTCCCACTGCCTCTGCGCCGTGCGTTCCGAGATTCCTCGAATCGCAGCGATTTCCGACAGCGATAAGCCGCAGAAGAACTTCAGATCGACAATCTCGGACAGGGACGCGTCAAGCTCGGCGAGCTGGTCCAGCGCTTCACCGAGCCGGCTGAGCTGACGGTCATCCACCATGGTCTCGACGTGCTGGTCCGTCAGGGTGGTGAACTCGAACCTGCCCCCGCGCTTTTGTGCCTGCCGATTCCGGGTGTAGTCGATCACCAGCCCCCGCATCACGCGCGCGGCATAGCCCATAAATCGGTTGCAATCCGGAAAGGCAGTTCCGTCCCTGCCCGCGATTTCGATATACGCCTTGTGCAACAAGGTGGTGGCGCTCAGGCTCACAGGCATTCCCTGATGCGCCAATTCACAGCGCGCCAGCCGGTGCAATTCGGAATAAAGGGCGCTGAACAGCGCGTCGGCGGCAAATTTGCTGCCGCTTTCGGCCGCGTCGAGAAGCGCTGCAATGGTTGGCTGGCTCTCCAAGGCGTCCTCGTGGGCGATGGGCGGACGTACTCGCTGGGGAACTGAGCGGAACTCAACTATACCGCACTCGTTCCAAAGCTGAACATCGCAAGGCGAGCCGGTTGGTGCTTACAACCCGCTCACGAATCGGAGGCTATGCCCCACTTCAAGGATTAGTACCGGGAATGGGGCTTGTGTCTCGCAATTTCAGTATTGTTTGAATGCTGAGTCGAGGAGGAGCACGAGGTGTTACAAAAGCTGAACTCAGCGGGAAGCTGATTCAGAGAACACCTCGGAGGCTCCTCAGAGACGACATGTACTACATCGGACTGGACGTGCACAAGAAGACGATCAGCTATTGCGTGAAGGACGCGGCTGGCCGTGTACATCAGCAAGGCAAGATTGGCTCCACGCGCTGCGAACTGGACGCGTGGATTAGGATCATGCCTCAGCCCCGCACCATCGCGATGGAAGCGACCATTTTTACCGGCTGGATCTACGATCATCTGTTGCCTCATGCCGACGCGGTGAAGGTAGCGCACCCGCTGATGCTGCGGGCCATCGCTCTGGCCAAAAAGAAGAACGACAAGATAGACGCCGGCAAGATCGCCGACTGCCTGCGCTGCGATTTTCTGCCCGAGTGCCACATGGCCTCCACGGAGATTCGCGACCGGCGGCGGATCCTGCGCTACCGGCATCTGCTGGTGAGACAGATGGTGCAGACGAAGAATCGGGTCTCGGGTCTGCTGATGGAGACCGGGGTGGAACACAACAAAAGCCGGCTGCACAAAGTGGGCTATTTCCGAAGGCTGATGGCGACCAACGGCGAGATCGATGACAGCATCCGGCCGCTGCTCCGGATCAGCCGCGAGAACATCGAGCGATGCCAGAAGACCGAATACGCGCTGGTCAGTTCACTGGAGCGTGATCCGCTGCTGAAGGAGCGAATCAGGCGACTGAGGACGGTGCCGGGAGTGGGTCCGATCACGGCGCTGAACTGGGCTCTGGAGATGGGTGATATCTCCCGGTTCCGCTCCATCAAAGAGGCGGTTAGTTATTGCGGGCTGTGCGGGGACGAGCACAGCTCGGCGGACAAGGTGATGCGCATGCCGCTGTCGAGGCAACGCAATAAGCATATCCAGCATGTGCTGATCGAAGCGGCGAAGCTGGCGCCGCGCCAGAGTGCGGAGCTGGCTCTGTTCCACCAGAAGGCGATGGAGAAGGGGAACAGGAATAGGGCGACGCTGGCCGTAGCCCGCAAAATGGTGGCCTGGCTGCTGGCCGTGGACCGGGAAAGCCGCGAGTTTATTCCTGCGGAGCAGCGGGAGATCAGGGCAGCGTAAAAACTGCCCGCTAAATAAAAACAGGATCATCGATGCGCAGACTGCCAGGTCCTGCCGATTGCCGACTGAGCGAAGGAGCTAACTACTCCGGAGGCTCTCTACGAATTGTTTCGGGACTGGCAGAGAACACTAACTCAATCTTCTGCGACGGCCCTCGTGGCCCGAGGCAGCAAATGGATGTCCGGTTCTGCGGAGAGCAGGAACCACCAGCCGAGAGGCACTACCGCGCACGACGACACCTGGCATCACGCACTGCGCGTTCTCGCGAACGCGCCCGGGACATCTCTGCTCACCCTTGACAGAAGACTCACATGGATGTCGGCAATACTTCCCTTTCGAGGGCCTGCATCCCTGAAAGGGACCCGGCGCCGAAACGTCCGTGTTGCCGGTAATACGGCAGAAAGCTGCACTTGAAGCCCAACCGATGCGGTAATCAGGGTCGAACGAGGGATCGATCTTCTACTTCAGGGCCAGAGCGAGCACGCCGAAGGTCGTGATTACGCTCACGCCCACGAGTGCAAACCACCACTTTGAGCCGCGCATCGCCGCAATCGCTGGAAGGGTAATTGCGCCAATCAGCATCCCGCCCCAAAAGAGAAGGCCGTGCCGACCAACTATGGCAGTAGTCCACTCCGGCGAAATCATGCCAAGGTAAAACAGCACCAAGAGCACGGCACCTAATATCCCGAGCGTCGTGTTTACCCTTTGACTTGCCATTGGATTGACTCGTGAGTCTAACCAATCAACTTAACAGATGGCTTGGCGCGTGAGTGCCGTTGTGGCTGTATTGTGGCTGTATTGTCGGCAATACGGAACTATCGCGCACCGTTTCCTCACGGCACACCGCGGCTGCGCTCTCCTTAGTCGTTATACCCAAAATGGCGTTCAAAGAGCTCCCGTGCGCGACGCTCACCCTCTTCGCCGAACGCTACTGACTTCGCTTTGGACCTCGGGTCGGAGATGTATCCCTTTGCATGAAGACGTTCCATCGCTTCCCAATCGTGTGACTTCCAAGCCCGCCCTTTCCCCGCCAGCGTCAGCCACAGCAGTGCCAGAACCATTTCGTCCACTTTGCCCTGATCGTATTCCATCATCCAGCTCCCCGTCCGATCCTAAACTCGTGGTTTCCCGCACGAAACAATTCTCCCGGGAAGTGCTGGTTCTACACAAGCCCGGCTCAATCCCAATCCGATCGTTGACGGCCGCCCGGATGCGCTGCCGGGATCCGAGGTATTGCTCGGTTGTCTGAATCGAAACATGGCCAAGCAAGAGCTGGATCTGATCCAGTTCGCCGCCAGCATTCCGACAGAGCCGGGCACAGGTTCGTCTCAAATCGTGTGGTGCAAGGGCCAAGACGCCAACTTTCGAAGCGGAAGACTTCACCACGTGCCAAATAGCCTTTTCGCTGATGCCGTCTCCGAGAACGCGGCCCGTTCGGCTGACACGCCGAAACACCTTTCCACGATTGATAGAGGCGGAGCCGACCCAGCCCAGAAGCTCCGCGTGCACCCAATCAGGCATAGGAACCGTTCGAATATGACGTCCTTACCGACAAGGTCCACGATGGCCCAATGTTCCTCTCTCTGCTCCAGATCCTCGACTCGGAGACTGGCAGCCTCATGGCGTCTCAGCCCACAAGCTAAGAGAAGAGCCAGCAGGGCACGATCACGTTTGCCTTTCATCCGGTCGATGTCAGGGCTCTGCCACAGCAATCGCGCCTGCTCATCAGTCAGCCAGTTTCCCATCCGCACACCGTTCTTCTTCAGACCCTTCACACGCCGAATCCCCGCCGCCAGATCGGAACTGAGTAGTCCACAGTCGGCGGCCTCATAAGCCAGCCGCCGTACGGAGCCCAGACGAAGATTGATCGTGCCAGGCGCCAGCCGACGCGACTCCAGATGACTCCGATATCGCAGAACAACAATGCGATTGAAGGCCAGCCGGGGCTCGGAACAGTACCAGTCCACGAATTCATCGATTGCGTGCCGATATCCACGCTGTGACTCAGGACTACTGAGACTGTTCAGAACTGCTGTTCGGGCATGTTCGAGATCGAGCAGTCGTAAAACCCTCTTTGGGCCTCTGCTTCGACGGTTTCGGTTCCTCGTTTGCCTCATATTTCACGGCCTCCTTTGCCAGGAAGCCATAGTAGGGATCATCCTTATGATTGCCAGATGGGATCATAGAGCTATCGAAATTTGGCAGAAGCGTTATAGTGGACCTCTCACCCGACTGGAGAGATCAGCGATGTCTTCCTTGAAGGCGATACTGCTAGCCGCCCTACTCTTTTTCTTGACGGTGTGCCCAGTCTATGCAAACGCCCCATCGGCTCCGCATTTCCACACAGAACAAGAGGCTAAACAACATTGTCCAAATGACACAGTCGTTTGGGTGAACACGAAGACTGGTGTCTATCACCTCAAGGGAGAGAGATGGTATGGAGCCACCAAAGAAGGAGCCTTTGTCTGCCGAAAGGAAGCAGATGCTGAGGGCGATCGCATGACGAGAAATGGTCAATGATGCGGTAGAGGACTGAAGCCAACTTCGTGAAGTGGTGTCACGAAACTGTGTTCGCCCCGCTCGTCGGGTCAGACTGGCGAGGAGTAGAAACTTCCGTATTGCCGACCTTACGCCCAGAATCCGTCGATAAGTGCTTTACCCTGAAGTCCACAAATGACTGCTAACATCGCGAAGGCAGGCGTCTGCTAGACTGTTGAGAAATTTTGCCAGTGAGGTGATCGATGCGTCTCCGGTATGTTTGCACCGCTTTGATTCTGGGAGGCTGTTCGCTGGCGGGCTCTGCGCAAACGGGCTCAACCAGAGCGAAGGTAGCCGCTGGCAGCCAAATGTCACCGGTGCAGGCGCAGGAGGAGTTGCTCAACCTCTTTGAGCAGGAGTTTATGGGAGTCGCGCAGGCAATGCCTGCGGACAAATACGGCTTTGCGCCCACTACGGCAACCTTCGTCCCCTCGCAGGGCGCGAAGTATGACAGGGTTCGCACGTTCGCGCAGGAAATATCGCATGTCACGACGGCGAACTACTACTTTGCTTCGAAGATTCTCGGGGAGAAGATGCCGGTTGACCCGAAAAACCTCGCAGAGTCTGACGACGAAAGAGGAACTCCTGAAGGCCGCTGCGGATTCTTTCGCCTATGCACACAAGGCGCTCGCGACGATTACAGCCGAGAATGCCTACACTACTATTGACGGTGTCGACGGTTTGCACACGCGGTCGGTCGTCGCATCTTTCATTTCTGCTAATGGATTCGACCACTATGGACAGATGGTCGAGTATCTTCGCATGAACGGCGTTGTGCCTCCGGGCTCAAAGTAAGCCCATCCCGGGTCTCTGCCGATGTGCCCGTAATCGCCAACTCGCGTTTCGAGCCACCGCAATTCTGGAAACGTGGTTTGGCCTGGGGTCAACAGTTGAGGCGAGGATCGGTAAAGGGAAGCCGACTTATCGGTACCTATCGTGGTTCACGAGACGATAGCTTCGGGTTGCACAGTCAAGCGTCGTTCAACACCGGCAGTGCGGATGCCGTTTAGTGTCAAAGCAGGCCGCGGTGGCCAGCGTAGTTTTCGTCGACGTCCAGACCATGCTCCTTGATAACCTCGGCAGCAGCAGCCAGTGCTGTTGCGATGGCAGGATAGCCAACGTATGGCAGCGCCTGGATGAGAACTTCCTCGATTTCTTTCAATGTGAGGCCGTTATTGAGCCCGGCCCCCATGTGGATGGCGAATTCATGGGGCTGACGCATGGCAATCATGACGGACATCGAAACCAGGCTGCGGGAGCGCCTGTCCAGACCGGGACGAGTCCAGATATCCGCAAAGACCTGGTCGACCGCGTAGGCAGCGATCGGGGCACCGAAGGTGTTTGAGTCAGCGGAAGCGCTGAGTTTTGCGGCCGCCTGGTCGCCCATCATTTCGCGGACTACATTGATTCCGGCTTCTCTATTCGTCATGATTGAGTCCTCTTGTAAAGCTCAAGTGACTTCTCCACCCCAAGACTACCCGAACGGCTCAGGACACATGAGTACCGTAAGACGGGCATCGCGCCAGCCCTCGGCGATTCAGCGGGCCTCAGCGTTCCGGGAAGTGGCCGATTTTCGGTAGAGATCCTGGTTCAATTCGTGCAAAATCGCCAATTCACTCATCGACACAGCGTCCTGGGCCGTATCACCGTCAGTACGGACGTTTCGAGGGGCGGAACCGATCCGTTGGCGGCGAAACTGCCGGTTTGCCGACATCCATGTGAGTCTTTTGTCAAGGGTGAGCAGAGATGTCCTGGGCGCGTTCGCGAGAACGCGCAGTCGTGATGTCAGGTCTCGTCGTGCGCGGTAGCGCCTCTCGGCTGGTGGTTCCTGCTCTCCGCAGAACCGGACATCCATTTGCTGCCTCGGGCCACAAGGGCCGTCGCAGAAGATTGAGTTAGTGTTCTCTGCCAGTCCCGAAACAATTCGTAGAGAGCCTCCGGAGTAGTTAGCCCCTTCGCTCAGTCGGCAATCGGCAGGACCTGGCAGTCTGCGCATCGATGATCCTGTTTTTGTTTTAGCGGGCAGTTTTTATGCTGCTCTGATCTCCCGCTGTTCTGCGGGAATAAACTCGCGGTTCTCCCGGTCCACGGCCAGCAGCCAGGCCACCATCTTGCGGGCTACGGCCAGCGTCGCCCGATTCCTGTTGCCCTTCTCCATCGCCTTCTGATGAACCAGAGCCAGTTCCGCGCTCTGTCGTGGCGCCAGCTTCGCCGCTTCCACCAGCACATGCTGGATATGTTTATTGCGTTGTTTCGACAGCGGCATGCGCATCACCTTGTCCGCCGAGCTGCGCTCGTCGCCGCACAGCCCGCAATAACTGACAGCCTGTTTAATGGAGCGGAACCGCGAGATATCCCCCATCTCCAGGGCCCAGTTCAGTGCCGTGATTGGCCCCACCCCCGGAACCGTCCTCAGTCGCCTGATTCGCTCCTTCAGCAGCGGATCACGCTCCAGCGAACTGACCAGCGCATAGTCGCTCTTCTGGCATCTCTCGATGGTCTCGCGGCTGATTCTGAGCAGCGGCCGGATGCTGTCGTCGACCTCGCTGTTCGTCGCCAGCAGTCTGCGAAAATAGCCCACTTTATGCAGCCGGCTTTTGTTGTGCTCCACTCCGGTCTCCATCAGCAGACCCGAGACCCGATTCTTCGTCTGCACCATCTGCTTCACCAGCAGGTGCCGGTAGCGCAGGGTCCGCCGCCGGTCGCGAATCTCCGTGGAGGCCATGTGGCACTCGGGCAGGAAATCACAGCGCAGGCAGTCAGCGATCTTGCTGGCATCAATCTTGTCGTTCTTCTTTTTGGATAAAGCGATGGCTCGCAGCATCAGTGGGTGCGCAACCTTGACCGCGCTGGCATGCGGCAGCAGATGATCGTAGATCCAGCCGGTGAAAATCGTCGCTTCCATCGCGATGGTGCGGGGCTGGGGAAGCGTCGCTGATCCACGCATCCAGCTCGTATCGCGTCGAGCCCAGCTTGCCTTCCTGATGCACACAACCAGCCGCGTCCTTCACGCAATAGCTGATCGTCTTCTTGTGCACGTCCAGTCCGATGTAGTACATGTCGTCTCTGAGGAGCCTCCGAGGTTGTTCTCTGAATCAGCTTCGCGCTGAGTTCAGCTTTTGTAACACCTCGTGCTCCTCTTCGACTCAGCATTCAAACAATACGCCCAGAACGCCAAAAGAGCCGCGATTGTTAGAGTGCTGGTCACTACAGTATTACCAATGAGGAAGGGTGGACCCAGGTTAGATGGGATAGGGTCGTGATCAACGTAGACGAAAGGCCAAGCAGGCGGAGCCGCGGAAGCCGATAGCCGAAGGGGCGCCCGACGTCGCGACTTCTTCAGTTCCAAAAAATTCGCGTGTTCCAACCACGATTCATTGAAGATTAGCACCGCTTTAAACCACAATCGTCAGTTCTCCATCTATGCTCTCTTAAACTCGATGTGACCCTCCCGATGCGCTGCTGAGAAGCGTTGCGTAATCCCGGTCGCTCCCGTCATGGAAATGACCACAGGAATTCGGGTTGCGCAATATGTGCGAATGTCCACTGAGCACCAGCAGTATTCGACCGAGAACCAGTCCGACTCCATAGAGAAGTATGCCCAAGCCAGAGGAATGAGCATCGTCCGCACCTACGCGGATCACGGCAAGAGCGGACTCAACATCTCTGGCCGTACGGGACTCGCCAGCCTTCTTCACGATGTGGAAAGCGGCGTTGCCGACTTTGTAGCGGTCTTGGTCTACGACGTCAGCCGCTGGGGGCGCTTTCAGGACGCGGACGAAAGCGCCTAATACGAGTACGTCCTCAAACAATCGGGAATTCGAGTCCATTACTGCGCTGAGCCCTTTGAGAATGACGACAGCTTACCGTCCGCTCTTATCAAGACGCTCAAGCGGACAATGGCGGGCGAGTACAGCCGCGAGTTGTCCGTAAAGGTTTTTGCAGGGCAGTGCCGCTTGGTCGAATTGGGTTTCCGCCAAGGCAGCATGCCGGGCTACGGACTCCGAAGACAGCTAATCGACGAGAATGGAAGTTTTAAGCAGGTGCTCAGCCCCGGAGAGAGGAAGAGTATTCACACAGATCGGGTCATTCTGATACCGGGGCCATCTAATGAGGTCGAAGTTGTCCGGCAAGTATTCCGAGACTTTGCGGAGAATGGCAAGTCTGAACTGGAAATTGCCACGGCGCTCAACAACAGAGGTATTTTCAATAGTGACAATCAGCACTGGACGCGGGTTGCCGTCTGCAGGCTGCTACGAAATCCCAAGTATATAGGTAGCAACGTCTACAATCGCTACTCATTCAAACTCAAGAAAAAACGCCTCCGGAACCCGCCGGAAATGTGGGTTTCAAAGAGGGATGCTTTTGAGCCTGTCGTATCCGTAGACATCTTTGAACTTGCGCAGCACATCGTTGCAGAGCGAAGCAGACGCCATACCGATGAAGATCTCCTCCAGTTTCTCCGCATTCTTCTGCAGCGTGCAGGTTACCTTTCTGGTGTTTTGATCGACGAAACATCGGATATGCCATCTAGCGCGGTCTATCGAACACGATTCGGCAGCCTTCTTCGGGCGTACACGTTAATCGGTTGGAGCCCGGAGCACGATTATCGGTACCTCGAAATCAATCGCAGGCTGAGAGCCCGACACAAGGTTGAGGTACAGTCGATTGTCGAAGAACTACGCGAGCAGAATGCCTCCGTCGAAAAAGATGAGGAATCGGACCTTCTCACGATCAACCGCGAGTATTCGGTTTCCTTGACACTTGCCCGGTGCCGAACAACCCCAGTGGGCAGCCATCGCTGGATTGTCCGGTTTGACAATATTCTGAAACCCGATATCACCATTGCCGCGCGGCTTAACGCAGAGAACGATGGAATCCTGGATTACTACATCTTCCCAAGCATCGCGGATTTTGGACAAGCGCTGCGATTGCATGGCCACAATGCCATGTACTTGGAGGTGTTTCGTTTTACCGATCTCACATTCTTCTCGTCACTAGGAACTTGTTGAAATAGGTACCACCAGAGCGACATTGCACGGGTGCTGTTCGTCTTATGGTCATGCGCGGAGACGAGCGGGTTCAGGAGGGGATGTTCAGCTATGTATCGCTGGAGCAGCGGGTGCCATTGGATCATCCGTTGCGCGAAGTACGGAAGCTGACCGACACGGTGCTGCGGTCGCTGAGCGACGAACTGGACGCGCTGTACGCGGACTCCGGCCGGCCGTCGATTGCGCCGGAGTACATTCTGCGAGCGCTGCTGCTGCAGGTGTTCTACTCGGTCCGTTCCGAGCGGCTGCTGGTGGAGCAGATCGATTACAACCTGTTGTTTCGCTGGTTCGTGGGCCTGGGCATGGACGATGGGGTGTGGAACCATGCGGTGTTCTCGAAGAATCGGGACCGGCTGCTGAACTCCGAAGTGGCGCAGCAGTTTTTCGCCGAGGTGAACCGGCAGGCGAAAAAGTTCATGTCGGACGAGCACTTCACCGTGGACGGCACGCTGATCCAGGCATGGGCCTCGCAGAAGAGCTTCCGTCCGAAGGACGGCGACGGGCCGGGCGACGGGACTAACTTCCATGGCCAGAAGCGGAGTAACAAGACCCATGAGTCCACGACCGATCCGGATGCACGCTTATACAGGAAGAGTTATGGCAAGGAGTCGAAACTGAGTTATCTGGGCCATGCGCTGGTGGAGAACCGCAACGGCCTGATCGCCGCCGCGATGGTGACGCATGCCGATGGCTACGCGGAACGCGACGCCGCGCTGCTGATGATCGAACAAAAGCAGCAGGGACGCACGCGCCGGATTACGGTCGGCGCAGACAAGGCTTATGACACGGAGGATTTTGTGCGCACCGTGCGGGAGCTGCATGTAACTCCGCATGTGACGAAGAACGACAAGGGCCGCAGCAGCAACCTGGATCGGAGAACCACGCGCCAGCCCGGCTATGCGATAAGTCTGAGCCGTCGCTGGCTGATCGAAAAGAGCTTCGGCTGGCTGAAGCAGACCGGGCCGCTGCGTCAGGTGAAGCTGCGCGGGCTGGAGAAGGTGGACTGGCTGTTCGTCTTCAGCTGCGCGGCGCACAACCTGCTGCGCCTGCCCAGACTGATGGCTCAACCACCGGGAAAGCTCCGGGAGCAGTGTGCCTGAAGCGTGGTTGCGGGCCCTGGAGCCTCGCTCCGAGGCACGCAAAGCCCCGCTGAACACTGGCTAAACGCACACTTCAAACAGATTTCAACTCGGCAGAAAAGAAAATCCCCTGCAGATCCGCTGCGCTGCAAGGAATTTCAACAAGTTCCTAGCTCGGCGCGTACGACTGGAGGATGTCGCATGAACAAAGAAACGGCAGAGATCATCGAAAACATTCCTGCGAACCGAATCCGGATTTCTAACCCACGGACTCGCAACCGAGCCAGTTGGCGCGAAATCGTCTCAAGCATTCGGGCGGTTGGCTTGAAGAAGCCCATCATCGTGGCACGGAGAAGACAGCCGGACGCAGACGGAAATGAATATGACCTCGCCTGTGGACAGGGCCGCCTGGAGGCGTTTCGTGAGATCGGGTTGGACACAATTCCGGCAATCATCACCGACGCGAGCGAACCGGACCAATACCTGATGAGCCTGATCGAGAACATTGCTCGGCGCCCATCTTCCAACAAGAGCTTATATTTCGAGGTGAAGAGGCTACTTCACAGGGGTTACGACGACGGCGCAATAGCGAGAAAGCTGGGAATTGATCGCTTCTATACGCGAGGAATCGTAAGGCTGGTGGAGAACGATGAGCCGCGATTGATTGCGGCGGTTGAATCCGGCAGGCTGCCGGTAACGGTTGCTGTCCAGATCGCGACAGGACAAGACGAAGCTGTTCAGGAAGCTTTAATGCAGGCCTATGAGAGCGGTGAGTTGCGAGGAGCAAAACTGAAGACTGTTCGCATCCTGATTAACAAAAGGAAAACGGAACAAGATGGAAGAGGGCGGCCCAGAAAGCCCTTGACCGGCCTTGCTCTGGCGAACCTCTACAGGCAAAGAGTTCGAGAACAACAGCGCCTTGTTGCGAAAGCCGATCATGCAAAGGAACGCCTGCTGATCATAGCCACAGTGATGCGGACTCTCTTCGCCGACGAGAATTTCCAAACGCTTCTGAGAGCAGAGAGCCTGTCCGATATGCCAGAGCAGTTGGCAGCCTTAATTCGCTAGGAGCCAAATGGCCACGATCCCCAAGGCGTTCGAACAAGTCGTGGTGTCACTCCCAATCACGGCAATCGTTGCCCAGTTACCGTCCTGTGGCAAGAACAGGAAAGGAGCCTTCGCCCGTCAAATTGCCGCATCGATCAAGGAAGTCGGTATCGTCGAACCTCTCGTTGTGTACAGGCAGGCAACGGATCGATTTCTCCTGCTCGATGGTCATGTGAGGCTGGAAGTTCTCAAAGAAATGGGTGTCACGGAAATCCTCGCCGCATCAGCTTGTTGACACCTTTTAGCCCGCTAGGCTCTCTTGCCCGGCGGGAATCTTTTCCAGACCGCAGGAGGCAACCGGATGAGCGCCGTAGTCATAAAGATCAACACACTTCTCGACAAGACCCTGATCAGCCGGGTGTTGATTATTTACGCGCTTTGCGCGACCGCCGAGACCGAAGCCCATCGCGGGGATTTTGATCGCGCAGTCAGTACTGTAAAGGCCGTGCGGCGCGTGATCGGCGAGGTTCGCATCATCACGGCAGAGCCATACGCGCTTTCACCCGGGGCCGCCCGGGAATTGCGGGAAATCCTTGATGAAGTCGATGCCGCGACCACACGCGTCGAACGCACCATTCCGCCGTCTGTCGCGACCATTGATCTTTAGGCTCGTATGGCTCTGGATTACCGGCCCTACGAGAGTGACGCATGAGCATTGAACCGGACAACGATTGGAGGCAATCGTGGCACCCTGCGAAGCGAGCACAGAGGATGCTTGACACTTGCTCTCGGGTGGGCTACGTTCACTCAATTCCCCCTATTCAATAACGCTGTTATCGGGAAAGAAGCCCGCCGGTTTCGTTCAGAGTTGCTTATGCTGATGGACGCTTGGAACCGCCGTGCCGTAAAGGGTCTTCTGGCCGATACAGAACGAATTGTGGCTCTCGTCGACATTCGGGATATCCGGGGCAACCGTGAACTTGCCCGAGATACGATCACCATCGCCCGGCAGAACTACATCGATCTGGTTCGCCGGAGTCGTCCGTTGATAATGACCGACGACGAGCACCAAACGTTTCAAGGCGCACTTGACCACCTGAAAGCCGTGCTGCGTTTCTTTGGAGAGTCAGTTTCGTGTGGGTGTGACGGCACGATCAAGGTTGTGGAGGTCGGAAACAGTTTAGTTCGGTAGAGGAGGGGGCGAGGGAGAGGGGGAGGTGGAGAATGGGGGAGGTGAGGGGAGGGGGGGGAGTAAAAGAAGTAACAGAGCGGGGGAGAAAGAGTAGGTAGAGTGGTGAGGAAGAGAGGGGAGAAGAGGGGAGCGGGAAGTGAGGATGGAGGCGGTGAAGGGCTGGTGAAGATGATGGTGTGAGGATTAGGTGCTTGAGAGAGGGATGCAGAACGAAGTGATGGTGAGAAAGCAAGAGCAAGAGGCTGAAAGGATGACGCAGCGAAGAGAAGGCGCGCATGGGATATATGTAAGAGGAGATGATGGGGCGGTGACGAGAGCGCAAGGAGGGATAAATTGTGTCTGGCGCGGGTGGAGGTGGGGGCGATACAGTGAATGGATGTGCACAAGGTGCGCAGTGGCGGCGGCAAAGAGCTGGCTGAGCATGTGCGCAACATGCGGCTGCAGCGAACGGATAGTATGTGCAGCTGTAATGCGCGCACAACATCAAATGCGTGGAGATGGGGCGCGGCGATAGTAGACGTGGAGCGACTGATCTCAGCAACTCGCTGCCGAGTGGAATGTGCTGGGATGATATCGTGCGCTAGCAGGCCGCTTTGATGAGCGCAGTCTCTAAAAATCATTTTCCAGCGTCAGTTCGCCGATCTTGGCCTGCATCTGGGTACATCTACTTTGACCTGCTGCTCGGCCTTCTCCTCGCCAAAGACACCCGCCGCACTTTCCTGCAACTGCGTTTTCCAGTCCGTGATCTGGTTGGGGTGAACATCGAACTGTTGGGCCAGCTCAGCTAGAGTTTTGTCTCCCTTCAGGGCGGCTAACGCCACTTTCGTTTGAAGGAGGCTGTGTGGTTCGGTGTGGATGTAGTGTTATAGTTGTTATAGTTTTGCTATTTAATGGTGTAGAGAAAATTATTATGTGTGAATTCTAGTCCAGGCACCTCTTTCACTGCTTTCTTTGGCGTGATTCTTGTCACATCGCGTCAAATGACGCCACAGGCATTCTGTCTACTCAGGAGCTGATCCCATGCCCAGAGACCTTTTCGCAGAGCTGAACGCAGTAGCGATCTCCGCGCCCGTACAGAACGGATCGCTCGTGTTCCGGAATGGTGATCCGGGATCAGCAGCCTATGTCGTACGCTCAGGAAGGATCGCCCTCATATGGTGCCATTCCGGTCACGTCTATCCGATGGACACGCTTGGCCCCGGATGGATCATCGGCCTGCCAGCGGTTTTTAATGGCGAGTTCAGCGCGACCGCAAAGGCAGTTGAGGATTCAGTGCTCGGATTCATCCAGGCAGACGAAGTGCTCAGGATGCTGGAATCCGATCCGAGTCTAATGCAGGCTGCGACAAAGCTATTAGGGCAGGAAGTCGCCAGAATGAGGACGATGATCCCGAGGATCGTAAGCGACGGACGGCTTCCCTTGGTAGGAAAGCCCTGAACTCCAGACGGACGCCCCTGTCCGATTGAATCAATCAATTTGCTCATCGGGTACAACGGCTGACGTAAAACCGGCAATCCAGACATTTCGGGCTGGGCATCAGCCGGACGGCCCCTTCGCACAGTAGAGGATGGAACTACGGAGTCGCAGCCGCAACGAGCGGCAGTTCCTTCGCACCCATGATCAGCAGCCAGATCATGGCGACAAGCTCAGCCAGAAACACCGGCTGGAAGTAGCGGAAGAGAGCGTCCGCGTAATCCGGAGCGAGGAACCAGGTGATGCCGACGACAATCCACGCGATGCCGTCCAGCAGAAGCCAGTACCCGAGCCAGCGCGGCAGGAATCGCGAGCGCACGACCAACCATCCAAAGGGCAACAGCCACAACCCCCAGAACGTCTGGTTCACGCCGATCGCCTGTCCATGTATCCGGATGAGGAGCATGCCGACGGCTTCGCGCGTATGGCCGTCAAACGCGGCGAAGGCAGCGCCGCCACGAAAGACGAGGAGCGCGGCAGCGTTGAAGACTACAGTCACGAGGCCGAGAGCAGACGAAACCAGCACCAGAGCCATCAACTGTCGCGCACGGTGGCGGTCCACGCCCTCAAAGAGACGGTAGAGCGCCAAGCTCAGGCCGATGAAGATGACCGCGCCCAGCGTCTCGGCCAGCATGCCCCAACGGTAGAGGGTCTCGTGGCCGAGGACACTCGCCGCAGTTGCGGCAGCGTCGTTCTGCACGACCGTCCGCGAGGGGACGTAGAGCAGGTAGAACGGCCCCAGTGTGAAGCCCAGATACCACAGGCCAGCGATACGAGCCGTTCTCTTCAGAGACGCCATGCGAACCTCCGGCGTTAGGGTAGGTACGGGATATGGCCTGAGAGAGTTTCAGGAAAGATTATGAGCCACACCCACGATGTCTTGCTGCGGTGGCGGGCCGGGCTGGGATGAATCCCTCGTCATCGATCGTTGGGCAGTTACCGCCTTCGCCTGCTTTGCGGAGAATGAATCCGGGAAATGTTCGATAAAACGATCCAAGGCACTGTCGTCGAGCACGTTGATGGCCTCGTCAGGTGATTCCCATGCAAACGCGTCGGGGGCCAGCCAGCGCGACTCTTGACCCTTCTGGTCAGCAATTAGCTCCGCTGCGTCGAGTAGGTTCTTGATCCACACTTCCGGCGGGATTGGAGATTCCTTCATGGCTTCAACTTTAATCGAGACGGCGATGTCGGTGCCGTATCATTGGCAACCGGAAATCTGGGAGTGTCAGCGGCTGTCGGCGTGGAATCCGTTCTTGAGGTAGAAGCGCTACACGGGAAAACGTAGTGGCGTGTTGTGCCGCTTGCGTAAGTCCGGGTCGGCCACCAGTTTTTCAATCCAGTTTCTGATCAGCGAATAGCGAACGGTTTTGCCCCTTGCAAAGAGAACAACGCCGCATTCGGTGCGCTCATCATCCCAGAAGAACAATTGCTGTGGATGTTCGATCCTGACATCCCTTGGTCCTTCGTACCAGTAGGCGAAATGCCATCGCTGGCCGCGCTTGTCTTTCCGGGGTCTTTCGAGGGACCACATCTTGCCAGCGTAATTGATATTCGGCGTAATTGCCGTAAGACCGGCAATACGGAACTTTCATGACCTGAGATTTCCGTATTGCCGACCATCCAAAAGTTGCACTGTAGGACCCGCACAAAGCCATTTGCGAGTTCGCTCCTGTCGCGGGTTAGTCGCAGACGTGATCGGTTTCGAAGCGACGTGGAACGTTGTCAGCTGCGAATCCAGCAAGTCAGTAACCGTCAGACAAATTCCGATCGGGTCGACTGTCAGCACCAGGAATTCCTCGAAGGACGTGCTCGCAGAATTTCTCGGATGGCCCCTGAAAATCTTGCGCCGCCGCGAAAACTCGTAGTACACTCAGCCAACTCCTGCATCCAGCCCACTCTGTTGCTGGGTATCGTGCCCCCCTGTCGCGGGCATCAGTGCTTTTTTGCCAGTACTGGTTAATCGATCCGGCAGTTTCCACCAGTTGTTTACGAGGCACACTCCCAACCACCGGAAGTGTGTTGCGTGGGGCGCTCAGTCCCCGGCGCGGGACATATCCGTTTGGGTCGCATGACCCGTTGACGCGAAAACGCGCCGGCGGAAGACATCTCATTACGCAAAGGAGTTCTCAATGAACTGCTTTTCTTTTGTGAGGCCGTTTGCCGCATCTATCATTGCACTCGTCCTGTCGATTCTGGCCGCCGGGATCTTCTGCGCTCGTGCTCAGTCCACAAGCGCCGGCATTATCACGGGCCGCGTTACCGATCCACAGGGTGCCGTGGTGGCGGGCGCGACCATCACCGTCACTGACATGTCAACGGGAAGCGTCCGCACCACCGTTACCAGCGGGGAGGGTCTCTACGTTCTGCCCGATGTTCCGCCTGGCAGGTACACCATCACGGCCAAAACCACGGGCTTCGCAGAGGGCAAGATCTCCCAGATTACCGTCACTGTAGCGGCGCAGACCACCGCCGATTTCACCATGGCCATTGGTTCAACCAGCCAAATCGTCGAAGTACAGTCCTCCAATGCGGATCTGCAGACGATGAACGCCTCAGTGAGCCAAACCATTGATCCGGTCATGGTCGCGTCACTCCCTTCCATCGGTCGTGATGCCAGCACCTTCGCGATGTACCAGCCCGGCGTAACCCCCGGAGGCAACGTCGCCGGCACCGTGCAGGACCAGTCGGTCTATCAGCTCGATGGTGGCAACAACTCCAGCGACATGGACGGCAGCATGGAGTCCTATACAGGCTCGTTCGGCAACTCCACCACCGGCGGGTTTCTGAGTGCTGGCTCTTCAGGCGTCATGCCAATGCCTCAGGACAGCGTCGAGGAATTCCGCGTATCCGCCTCCGGACAAACCGCCGACTTCAACAACTCTACCGGCCTTCAGGCGCAGGTGGTCACCAAGCGTGGACACGACCGCTGGAACGGAACTTTGTACGAGTATTACCTCGACAGTCAGTTCGGGGCCAATACCTGGCAAAACAACTTTCCCGCACCTCTGTACACACCCAAGCCCAGCTATCACTACAGCCGCTTTGGCGCCGCGGCCGGAGGCCCCATCGCCCCGGTCAAATTCGGTGGCCGCACCTACCTCTTCGCCAACTATGAAGGTTTTCGCTATCCCGACGCCCTCACATTTGAGCGCACCGTTCCCTCCGCGGCCATGATGGCCGGAAATCTCACCTTCGCCGGAACAACCTATACCGCCGCGCAGCTCAAGGCTGACGACCCACGCAGCATCGGCATGGATCCAACTATTCAGGCCTTCTGGGCGAAACAACTGCCGCAGCAGGGCGCCAGCTACCCCGGCGGCATCTTCGATCCCAGTTGCGGCGCAATCTCCACTTCCTACTGCGACGGCGTCAACACCATCGGCTACAAGGCCAATCTCTCGATCCCGCAAAACAGCAATTTCTTTGTCGTGCGCGTTGACCACGATTTCGGCGTCAACTGGCACTTCATGGCGAGCTATCGCTATTACAAGCTCACTCAGCTCACTGCCAACCAGGTCGACATCGGGGGCGTCTTCCCTGGCGACAAACTCGGCGTGCCCGCCGCCGTCGCCAACCGTCCTCAGCAGCCCTGGTACTTCGTCGCCGGTCTCACCACCAACATTAGTCCCAGCTTCACCAACGACGTTCATTACAGCTTCCTGCGTAATTTCTGGCAGTGGAAGGACGATGCTGCTCCGCCGCAAGTGACCGGGGCAGCGGGCGCCATCGAGCCTCTTGGTGAAAGTTCCGTAGCGACCACAAGCACTTATGCCACTTCAGCGGTCCTCGCCCCCTTCAATCTCGATGCGCAGGATATCCGCACCCGCGTATGGGACGGGCAGGATAACTTCCTCCGCGACGACCTTTCTAAGGTAAAGGGGGATCACCTGATCCAGTTTGGCGGACAGTATCAGCACAACTTCAACTTCCACAACCGCACCGACAACGGTAACTCGATCAACTACACCACTACCTACCAGATTGGCGATGCCAGCGGTGGCGGATCCATCGCGTACTCAGGCCTCTCGTCGCATTTGCCCACCAGCAATACCATCGACGGACGCATCATCGACACCTACTACGGCTTTGTCACCGATACCCAGGTTGCGAACACCTACGCCTCTTCCGGCGGCACCCTCAATCTGAACCCGCCTCTCACACCGATCTTTGCCCACACCATCATCCCCTACTACAACCTCTACGCCACCGATACCTGGCACCTCAAGCCCAGCCTCACCCTCAACTACGGTCTGAGCTACGCCATCGAGATGCCGCCCCACGAAGAAGATGGCAATCAGGTGATGTGGGTCGATACCAACAACAAACCAATCCTCGCTCTCAACTTTCTGGCTCAGCGCGCCTCTGCCGCCGCCTCCGGACAAATCTACAACCCGGAAACAGGTTTCTCGCTCATCAAGAATGTCGCAGGCAGCCCGAAGTATCCCTATAACCCCTTCTACGGGGCGGTCAGCCCGCGCGTCGCCGTGGCCTGGAACCCTGACTTTAAGAACGCCGCCCTGGCCAAACTCTTCGGAGGCAACGCCACCGTCATCCGCGGCGGCTATGGCCGCATCTACGGCCGCATCAACGGTGTGGTCCAGGTACTGAATCCGCTGCTTAGCCCCGGCCTTATTCTCGCCGTTCAGTGCCATACGCCGCAGGCCAACGGGACCTGCAGTGCCAGCAACTACAACGACACCACAGCATTCCGCTTCGGCGCCACTACCTCTGGTCTCGACGGTGTCAGCGCTCCTCTCGCCACCGCCCCTGCTACGCTTTCGCAGCCGTACTTCCCCGGCTACAGCGGTCCTGGCGTCGCCATTGGCTCGCCCGTCGATCCCACGTTGCGCCCCAACGATGTCGATACCTTCAACTTCTCCATCCAGCGCCAGACCAGCCACAAAATGCTGATCGAGGTCGGTTACATCGGCCGCCTCATCCACCACGAATACACCATGGTCAACCCCAACTCGGTTCCCTACATGCTTTCCCTCGGTGGGCAGTCCTTCGAGGCCGCGTATCTGGCCGTGGAGCGGGCCCTCGGCTGCACCCAGTCGGCCAGCCTATGTTCATTGAACACGACAGCGGCGACCAAAAACAAGGTCTACCCCAGCGTGACCGCCCAGCCCTTCTTTGAAGCCGCGCTCATTCCCAGCTACTGCGCCGGCTATGCCAGCTGCACGGCCGCCGTGATCGCCAAACAGGCCTCCAACTTCGGCACCCAGAAAGTCTTCTCGCTCTGGTCCGCACTCGATAACGGCGCTTTCAACTTCCCGCGGTCGATGATGAACACGCCCATCGCCGGCTCTGCCTTCGGTTCTTCAGGCCAGTTAGTCACTGGCCTGTCGGTCGGTACCGCGGCTGCCTGGAGCAACTACAACGGTGGTTATGTCTCCTTCAAAACCACGGACTTCCATGGCCTGACCCTGCAGGAGAACCTCACTTTGGGCAAGGCGCTCGGCCTCAACGCCTATGCTCAGTCCACCAGCGGCACGGTCGCCAACGATTCCTACGATCTGCATAAGAGCTATGGCGTCCAGAGCTTCGACCAGAAGTACATCTTCAATACCTTCATCGTTTACCAAACGCCGTGGTATCGCGGCCAACCCGGAATCCTCGGACGCCTCGCGGGCGGTTGGACACTTTCTCCGGTTCTGACTGCGGGCACCGGTCAACCCCTCACCTGCACCGATAACTCCAGCTATCAGTCCTTCGGCGGCACCGACGCCAACAATTTCACCGATCGCGAGCAGTGCGTCTTTACCGGCCAGGATCAGATCAGCAATGCCACCCATCGCGGAGTGACCGGCGGTAACGATCCCAACGGCATCGCTGTCGGAACCAGTGTCAAGGGTCCAGGGGCTGCTGCCGTCAATGTTTTTTCCAATCCCATTGCCGTCTTTGACACCGCGCGGCCTCCGATCCTCGGGTTGGATGAGCACGACAGCGGCGACGGTGCAGCCCGCGGTCTCCCCTACCTTGATGTCGATCTCAGCGTGAAGAAGAGTCTCATGGTTCGGGAGAGAACCAGCCTGGAGTTCACCGGAGTCTTCTTCAACGTGATGAACCATCTCGACTTCAGCAACCCGTCGATGAGCATCGCGTCACCCAGCAGCTGGGGCGTGACAAAAACTCAGGGCAACAGCCCGCGCCAGATTCAGATGGGCATTCGCGCCAGCTTCTGAGCGGAAAGCAGCCTACTGATGACTCGAGGTGCGGTGCCTCCCCTGCGCCTCGCCGTCATCGCGTGAGACGCCTTTTCTAAAAGAACTACCTGGATCGCCGATTCCCGATGGGACGCCAGCTGCAGGTACTTCAGCTGCCACCATCGCACCAACACAAACCCATAGCGCGAGAATCCTCTTTTCTCCGTACTTGCGGAAAAGCGTCCCCTCACCCATCCTTCCTCCACCACGTTGACCATCCATCTCGACTTCTCGATCGAAGACGCTGACCTCCGGTACGAAGCCGGCGATGCCTGCGCGGTCATCGCGCAAAACTCCCCCGCCCTCATCGATACCATTCTGAGTTTGTTGTCCCTCAGCGGCAATGAACTGATGGAGATTCCGAAGATCGGCAGCGTGTCCTTGGTCGACGCCCTTTTGCATCATTTCGCCGTTAACCGGCTCTCGCGAAGGATGATCTCCGAATACGCCCGCCTGACGCAGTGCGCTCCACTTGAAGGCCTGCTTGCCCCGCCGCGCCAGGCGGAATTGGAGAAGTACCTCCACGGGCGTGACCTGGTTGACCTTCTGAACGACTGGCCCTTCGCTCCGCAAAAGCCCGAGGACCTGCTGAAGTTCCTTCCGCGCCTCGCACCCCGTCTCTACTCGATCTCTTCCACTCCCGCGGCGCATCCCGGCCGCGTGCATAGTACAGTTTCGGCGGTGCGTTACCGTGCGCACGACCGCGATCGCGGAGGTGTCTGCTCTACTTTGCTCGCGGACCGAGTCCAGGTCGGTGATCGGCTGCCCATCTACATTCAGCCCAACCAGAAATTCCGCCTGCCTCAGGACCCGGCCGCATCGATCGTAATGATCGGCCCCGGCACCGGTGTTGCTCCCTTTCGAGCATTCCTCCATCATCGCCGCGCCACCGGTGCTACCGGCAGGAACTGGCTCTTCTTCGGAGAGCGAAGCGCCGCCACGGATTTCCTCTATCGCGAAGAACTGGAGGCCATGCGAGCGGATGGTCATCTTACCTGTCTCGACACCGCCTTCTCGCGCGATCAGGATCGCAAGGTCTACGTGCAGGACCTGATGACGCAGAACGCGCGTCAGCTTTGGGGCTGGATCGAAGAGGGCGCCTTCATCTACGTGTGCGGCGATGCGGAACGCATGGCGAAGGATGTAGACGGGATGCTGCAACGAATCATTGCGGCTGAAGGCGGAATGGGTAAAGACGCCGCTGTTGAGTATGTGGAGAAGCTCAGAGATCAGCGACGTTATCAGCGTGACATCTACTGAGGTGTGGCTGAGCTCATCGCGAATATCCGATCACCGCCGCCCGGGGCCTCTTTCGTGGTGACGTAGCGGACGCAGAGGATGGCGAGAAGGATTCCGAGGGCAGCTCCGAAAAGGGAAAGCACGCTTCTCCGCGAGACGAATGGTGGGCTGGGATTTCCCTTCCAGCCGTACGATGGTGGCCTTGATCGGCTCGGGAGTGGTGTCGCTCATATCCGATCCTCGCAAGAGGAGTGCCGGGCCGTTTACACGGAAAGTTTACTCCCAGTCACTATCGCGGGGGCCGTAAACGCCTTTTGGAATGTGGTCCGATTCGGCGACCCGTACCTCTTTTATTGCAGAGGTTGGACGAAGGGTACGCTCCGGGCGCGGGCGAACTGCGCGACTTCGTTCACGAGTAATGAAAAGGATGGGGACCGCCTCATTTGCCGACCTCGTACGAATGTCTCTACAGTTGGCTGGCTGCGGAGAGGAATCTCTGCTGCGCTTCAATCCTGAACGATCGCGAGGGCCGAACCAATTGGTGTCGCCGATTTCCTGGATGGGTCGCGAGTATCTCTCTGTCCTTATGAAAGTGCCCTGCTTATAGCGCCAGGTTTCGACCCGTGGGGTAACTGTTAGTACCCGTGGAGTTCGTGTACGCGCGGCACCGATTTCACACTCGAACGACTGTTTGCCGGTGTCCCGCAGTTGATGTGCCATCGCAAGACTGCGTGTAACATATCTGACGTGCCTGTTCAGAGGACGACCGGCGTCGTAGAGCGAATTGTTGGATCTGGGATCTGGTGGATTCGATACACCGATGCTCATGGCAAGCGCCATTGGGAAAAATGCGGACGCAAGAGCGACGCGATTTTGTTGCTTGCTAAACGGAAGCATGAAAAGTTGCTTCGCACGAAGCTGCCAGAGACGCTCCGAGGCCGCGCCGTCACGTTCGGAGAATTAGCTGAGAAGGCCAAACTCTATTCGGAAGAGAGCCATACGCCCCAACACCACCACCAGTTCGTCATCAAGCTCCAGATCATCGCTGAGCATTTCAACGACAAGCCTGCGGAGGGAATCACGAGCGACGAAATACAGTCCTGGCTGCTGGCGCAGAGCGACGAACGTGGGTGGACTCCGGCGACGCGGAACCGGTACCGGGATGCTTTCTCCCTTGTGTTTCGCAAAGCCGTCGACAATCACGTGCTCACGGTCAATCCCGCCACGCTGGTGAAGGCGAAGCCAGAACACAACGAGCGGGTACGATTCCTGAGCGCGACCGAAGAGACGAAGGTGTTGGTCGCACTCCAAAACGAATGGGGCCAGCATGTTCCAGCCTTCCTTGTGTCGATCCACACAGGAATGCGAGCGGGAGAACAGTTCCAGTTGATGTGGCGGGATGTGTCGCTGGAGCACCGCCTCATTTCGCTGCCGAAGACCAAGTCCGGCAAGGCGCGTCACATTCCGCTCAATGCAGTTGCATGCAGGGCCTTGCAGGATCGGATACGGGCGCAGCAGGACCATGCGGCCCGACTGAAAGAGAAGGGGAAGGAACACGCCGACCAAGTGTATGTGTTTCGGGACGCCGGGCGCGATCCGCAGCACAACTACCGTCGCTGGTTCAATGAGGCGCTGACCGAAGCAAAGATCAAGGACTACTCCTGGCATTGCAACCGTCATACCTTTGCAAGTAGGCTGGTTATGGCGGGAGTTGATCTTCGCACGGTGGCCGAACTGATGGGACACAGCAGTATCCAGATGACGATGCGTTACGCGCACCTCGCGCCGCAGCACAATCGCGCCGCCGTGGACCGGCTCGTGCCTGTTTCGGAGCCTCGCCAGACCAGAAAAGCCTCGAGATGCGAAAATGAACTGGTCACTAAATCGGTCACCAGTAAGAATCGCCATTCTCGACAAGTTCCAGTAAATCGAAATAAATCTTCCAAATACAATGTTTTACAAAACGTGGCCCCGTAGCTCAGGTGGATAGAGCAGCAGTTTCCTAAACTGCGTGTCGGAAGTTCGAGTCTTCCCGGGGTCACCACACTCGGCCCGGCAGCGCGTCGCTGCTCTCACGGTTCCAGTTGCGGAGTCCGATGCCGTCGCCCCGGTTCAATGTCCGGCGCGAATCGCGACCAGAAGGAAAATCGTGACGCCGGCGACAACAAGGATGCACGCCAGCAGGAAGCCTCCAATGACCAGCTGAGCGGTGCGTTCCTGTTCCGGCCGCGGGCGTGTTATGCCAAAAGTGTTGATGAAGGTTTCCAGCAGCCAGGTGAGGACTTTCATCGTGCACCTTCAGGATGAAGGATGCACCAGGGTACCGTGAGTCGCACAGTTCTCACGTCCGGCTTCTTGCAATGGCATCGAGCACGCCGTTGAGGAAGTCGATGGACTCGGGGGCTGAATAGCGGCGCGCGATTTCCAGCGCCTCATCAATCACGATGGGCGCAGGCGTGCCGGGAAAGCCAAGCAACTCTGCGACCGCCATGCGCAGGACATTACGATCGACGGCCGGCATGCGAACGATGCGCCAGTTCTTCGAGTACTGCTCCAGCATCGCGTCGATTTCCGATTCGCGCGCCGTGGCCACGCGAAAAAGATCCTCGGCAAAGCCTCGCGTGCCATCGTCGACTTCATCCCGCGCCTGCCAGAAAGTCTTTCGCACCTCGTCCGGATTCTGCCGGCCCACGTCCGCCTGAAAAAGCATCTGCATGGCAAGTTCGCGGGACTTACGGCGTTTGCCAACCAGCGTCATGCGACCGGCTCCGCCGGCTTTGCGGCGATTTTTCTATGCAGTGACGCCATTTCGATGGCAGCCGCCGCAGCCTCGAAGCCTTTGTTGCCGCTCTTCAGGCCGGCACGATCGAGTGCCTGCTCCAGCGTTTCGCAGGTGAGAATGCCGAAGGCGTGGGGAACACCGGTGTCCTGCTGCGACTGGCCAATGCCGCGCGCGACTTCGTTGTAGATGGCTTCGTAGTGCGCGGTTTCGCCCCGAATCAGGCAGCCGAGCGTGATGATCGCATCGAATCGGGTGGTTTCGGCCAGCTTGCGTGCGGCATCCGGAATTTCCCAGGAGCCCGGGACCCGCGCAATCTCGATGTGCTCTCGCCGGGCGCCACTGCGCAGCAGCGCATCGAGCGCGCCCTGCAGCAGGCGGTCGGTGATAACGGCATTCCAACGCGCGACGACAATGGCGAAGCTCATCTCGTGGGCACTCAGATCGCCTTCCAGCGCGATCGCCTTACCGTGGAGCAGGTCCTGATGCTCCCAGAACGCAACCGAGAATCCCGGAGCCGCCTCTACGGTGAAGAGACGAGATTTCCAGTGCGTGTCTTCAATGGAGGTGATGCGGTTTTTCGCGGCATCCGCGCCGGCATTCTTCTCAAGCCACTGGCGCGCTACCTGGTGCACGGCATCGAGCGCTGTGACTTCGATCAGCAGATCGGTATTCAGCGTGGGAAGAGCGCCATCGATAAATTCCAGATTGCCCAGCGGTGCCAGAAACGGACGTCCGCGGCTGGCCGCGCCCGGATGCCGCGACGGATCATCCCAGCCTCGGCCCGGTTCAAAACCCAGTGCGGAAAAGAAGCTCACCAGTTCATTGAAATGATCTGGTGAATCCACCGGGCGAATGAAGGTAATGCCCTTGATCATGATTTGAGGGTATCAAGGACAGGGCATAGGGCACAGGGTACAGGGCCCGTTTGTCGAGGAAACATTGCCCTGGTCTGCGACGGGAAGCTGGGTATGAAAAGAAAACGCCGCCCGTTTCCGAGCGGCGTCTTTCTTCCATTCCACAGCACCAAATCAGTTGCTCGTCCTGGATTCAATCCGCATTCCGTAGAACGACTTCCAAACGAAGAACACCGACACCAGAAAGAACAGGACTGCCAGCGTCCGTGTGAGCGCCGGATTGTTCGCACTGAGCGTGACCGCAAGCTCGACAGCCAGCAGTCCGAACAGGGTCGTGAACTTGATCACCGGATTCATCGCCACCGACGAAGTGTCTTTGAACGGATCGCCCACGGTGTCTCCGATCACCGTCGCATCGTGGAGAGGTGTCCCTTTCTGTTTCAGGTCGACCTCTACAATCTTCTTCGCGTTGTCCCAGGCGCCACCGGCATTCGCCATGAAGATGGCCTGGTACAGCCCGAAGACCGCAATCGAGATCAGATAGCCGATAAAGAAGAACGGCTCAACAAATGCGAACGCAAGGGTGGCGAAGAAGACGGCGAGGAAGATGTTGAACATCCCCTTCTGTGCATACTTGGTGCAGATTTCCACCACCTTCTTGCTGTCCGTGACCGATGCTTTCTCCACGCCTTCCAGTTTGATGTGTGCCTTGATGAACTCGACCGCGCGGTAAGCCCCGGTCGTGACCGCCTGCGTCGAAGCGCCGGTGAACCAGTAGATCATGGCCCCACCGGTGATCAATCCGAGCATGAAGGGCGCGTGCAGCAAAGAGAGTTTCTTGACGGCTTCCACATCGCTCAGCCCGTTGGTGAGGGCCATGATGATGGAGAAGATCATCGTGGTCGCGCCGACCACCGCTGTGCCGATCAGCACCGGCTTGGCCGAAGCCTTAAAGGTGTTGCCGGCTCCATCGTTGGCTTCCAGCAGGTGCTTGGCGCGTTCGAACTTCACGTCGATGCCGTAGTCCTTCTTCAGCTCTCCTTCAATGCCGGGAACATTTTCAATCAGCGACAGCTCATAGACCGACTGAGCATTGTCGGTCACCGGCCCGTAGGAATCGACGGCAATCGTGACCGGACCCATGCCCAGAAACCCGAACGCGACGAGGCCGAACGCGAACACGGCTGGAGCCTGCATCAGGCTCGCCATGGACGGGCCCAAAGTGAAGTAATAGCCCAGGCTCATCAGCGCGACCATGCACAATCCCAGCCAGTAGGCCGAAAAATTGCCGGCCACAAATCCTGACAGGATCCCCAGGGAAGCTCCACCTTCCTGAGCGGACTTCACGACTTCTTTCACGTGGCTCGATTTGGTTGAAGTGAAAACCTTCACCAGTTCGGGGATGATCGCGCCCGCCAAAGTTCCGCACGAGATGATGGAAGCCAGCTTCCACCACAGCGTTCCGTCACCGAGGATGGGGATCATGAGGTACGAGACGATGTAGGTCAGGACGATGGAAACAATGGACGTGATCCATACCAGCGAGGTCAAAGGTGTCTCGAAGTCCATTTCGTCCGAGTTCGCATATTTCGCATGTGCGATGGCGCCATTGAAAAAGTACGCAAACGCGCTCGAAACCAGCATGGCCACACGCATGACGAAGATCCAGACCAGCAGCTGCACCTGCGTCTTGCTCACCATTGCTGCAGCATCGGCGGGTGAATAGCCCTGAGCGGTAAAGACCCCCGGCGTGATTGCCAGCAGGATAAAGGTGATCAGGGCGACGCCGGTGACGCCGTAAGTTTCAAAGCCGTCCGCGCTCGGCCCAACCGAGTCGCCCGCATTATCGCCTGTGCAGTCGGCGATTACACCCGGGTTGCGGGCATCGTCTTCCTTAATCTTGAAGACGATCTTCATCAGATCGGCGCCAATGTCGGCGATCTTCGTGAAAATGCCGCCGGCGATACGCAGCGCTGCGGCGCCCAGGCTTTCGCCAATCGCGAAGCCGATAAAGCATGGACCTGCATAATCGCGCGGAATGAACAGAAGGATGAAGAGCATGATCAGCAATTCGACCGAGATCAGCAGCATGCCGATGCTCATGCCCGCCTTCAGCGGAATCGCATAGACCGGATACGGCTTGCCGCGCAATCCTGCAAATGCCGTCCGTGAGTTCGCAAACGTGTTGACGCGGATTCCGAACCACGCCACTCCGTAACTGCCCGCGATGCCGACGAGCGAGAACCCCAAAATAATCGGCAGCGTAACCCCAATCGATTTGCCCGGCACGGGCGCCAGATAGCCGAAGTACAGCGCGATCACGACCGCGATGAATGCCCACAGCAGAAGAATGAACTTGCCCTGCGTCGCCAGATACGTTTTGCAGGTTTCGTAGATCATTTCGGAAATTTCGCGCATCGTGCGATGAACCGGCAGGTTCTTCAGCTGCACATAAATCGCGAGGCCAAACAACAGGCCGCCCACGCAGAACAGCAACCCGATCGACAGCAGGGCATGTCCGTTCATGCCGAAGAAATTCACGCTCCGCAGATCCGGCAGCGTCAGGTTGGCTTCGCCTCCGCTCCCGTGTTCTGTCTGTGCATAGGCGAGTGTGGGAAGCAGCAGGCCCAGCAGGGCGGCCACCGTCTTGTATTGGCGCTTCAGAAATGACATGGAGCCTTCCTTGATGGCGGCAGCGATCCGCTGCATGGCTGTCGTCAGGACTTCTCTTGTGAAAAACCAGGTCACCATGAGCGACAGAGCGCTCACGGCAACGAAAAACCATACCCAGGCGTTAACCGACACACACCCTCCACGAAATTGGTTTAAGCTCGCCGCGTCCGGTACCCCGAGCGCGCTCAGGAACTGTACCACGGGAACCAGAAAGCATAACAGGGGATTCATGCTTTGGCATGTGATACGGAATACAGGTTTTACACCAAAGTTCGGTACACAGTACCGAGGTTACCAAGGGCAACAAAAATGACGCGCTGCCCCCTGTTTTCCAGTAACACACCGGGCCGCGCTCCTCTCCTCTCGGCACTCAGCGCACCAGCACCACATCCAGGAACCGAGGCCCGTGCACGCCGCGAATGCGGGTCATTTCAATGTCGGCGGTCGCCGACGGCCCTGAGATAAACGTAAGGGGGTGAGTCGCGCGTGCGGCGAGCCGGTCGATGGCTTCCGGCACCGTCTCCACGACTTGCTCCGCGCGAACCACGCAAAGATGGCGATCCGGCACCAGCGTCAGCCGGCGCGCTCCTTCACCCTCGCCGTGCGTTAGAACGATGCTTCCGGTGAAGGCAATCGCGACGCTGCACGCAGTCACCACTCCGTCGCAAGCGTTCAGGTCGTCCAGACTGGCATCGCGTTCGGCGATAAAGTCGAAGTCCCGTGGCAGCATATCCGCGGATAACCCATCAGCCGCAATCACTTTTTTCTGGTTGTGCTCGCGCAGAAGCGAGAGGATCGCCAGGGGCAGGGAAGAGACGCTGCTCTCCACAACCTGCGTGTCGTAATCGCGCAGCCGCTCGAGAAAAAGATGCAGCCGCTCTTCGGCGGTCAGGCTGCCCGCGCGAATGTACGTGCGGGGGATCGCGGCGTAGTCGCCGCCACGGTCGGTGCTCTCCACGTCTGCCGTGGCCGAACGGATGCGGTCCAGCACCGCCATGCGTGCGTCAGTCATAGCTCTCATGCTCGGCGAGTTTGCGCGCGGCGCGCAGAGGTGTCGACGGACCCGCGTTCTGCGCCGTCGCCTTCGCCCGCTGTTTCCACCACTCCCGAAACGTCTGCCGCGGCAGCGCGCGCAGATCGCGCACCCGCGTCCAGTTGCCCAGCATCCCAGGCAGATTGTGGAACCATCCATGCGACACCAGCGGCCATTGCGCAATCCGCCCCAGCCGCTGCGCCGCTTCAAAACGTGTGCGGCTGGTGAAGATCATCGCAGCGGTCTTCATCGCCAGGGCCTCCGCATCCAACGCGCTCTTCTGCTCCCGCACCACGCGCCCCCGCAAATGAATCAGCACCTCGGGAATATTGATCTTCACCGGACAAACTTCATAGCAGGCTCCGCACAGCGACGAAGCATACGGCAGCGACTGCGCCTGGCGCATTTGTAATAACTGCGGTGTCACAATTGCGCCGATCGGTCCCGAATAGCTCGATCCATACGCGTGGCCGCCCGTCTGCCGATACACCGGGCAGGTGTTCAGGCATGCCCCGCACCGAATGCACTGCAGCGTCTGCCGTGATTCCGCGTCCGCCAGAATCCCCGTCCGCCCATTGTCGAGCAGCACCACGTGAAAATGCTGTGGTCCATCACCCTGGCGAACGCCCGTCCACAGCGAGTTGTAGGGATTCATGCGCTCCCCCGTCGCCGAGCGGGGCAGTAGCTGCAGAAACACCTCCATGTCTTCAAGTCGAGGAATTATCTTCTCGATGCCCGCAATCGAGATCAGCACCTCAGGCAGCGTCAGGCACATTCGCCCGTTGCCCTCCGATTCCACGATGCACACGCTGCCGGTTTCCGCGATGAGGAAATTCGCGCCACTAATGCCGATCTTTACCCGCAGGAACTTCTCGCGCAAATACCGCCGCGCCGCTGCCGTCAGCTCCTCAGGATCATCCGTGAGGTCGGGCAGATTCATGCGCTCGCGAAAAATCTGCCGCACCTGACTGCGATTCTTGTGTACTGCGGGCGCCACGATGTGCGACGACTTATCGCCACCCAGCTGGACGATCACCTCGGCCAGATCGGTCTCGTGCGCTCGAATGCCTTCCTTCCCCAGTGCCTCGTTCAGCCCAATCTCTTCCGAGGTCATCGTCTTGATCTTGATCACCTCGTTGCTGCTGTATTGCTTCACCAGTCCAACGACGATCCGGTTCGCCTCATCGGCATCGCCAGCCCAGTGCACCTGTCCCCCCGCCGCCGTGCAGGCCTTCTCAAACTGCAACAGATACTGATCCAGATAGCGCAGCGTGTGCGCCTTGATGGCGCTGCCCGCGGTCCGCAGCTCCTGCCAGTCCGGCGTCTCCCCCACCACAATCCCGCGTTTCCGCTGGATCACATCCGTGGCGTGGCGGACATTCTTCCTGAGCTGTGCGTCTTCCAGCAGCGGCAGCGCCGCCTTTTGGAACGACGGGGCGTGATCGGCCTCGTTCACCCGGATCGTCATGCAGAGACCTCTTCCGCGACGTCGCTCTCCGTCGGTGCCAGGATTTCCGCGATATGCGCCATCCGCACCCCGGCGCGCGACCGGTGCAGTCCGCCAAAGATGTGCATCAGGCACGAAGTATCGACCGCAGTGATCACCTCTGCCCCGGTATTCTCCACATCCTTCATCTTCTCGGCCAGCATCGCCGCCGAAACATCGCCCATCTTGATCGCGAAGGTGCCGCCGAATCCGCAGCAGCGGTCAATGTTGGGCAGATCCACCAGATCGATCCCGCGCACCTTGCGTAACAGCCTCAGGGGCACATCGCCCAGATGCAGACTGCGCTGCGAATGGCAGCTGGCGTGATACGTCACCCGATGCGGAAAATACGCGCCCACATCCTCCATCCCGAATCGATGCACCAGCAACTCCGTCAATTCATACACCCGCGGTAGTAACTCCTCGACCGCCCGCCCCAGGCCCGGATCGGCCGCCTCCGCCGCCATCTTCGGATAATGATCGCGCATCATCGCCACGCACGACGAGGACGGGATACAAACCGCCTCCGCGTCGCGATAAATCTCCACAAACCGTCGCATCAGCGGCATCGCCTCCTGCTGATAGCCGGTGTTGTAGTGCATCTGCCCGCAGCAGGTCTGCTCCGGGTCGAACTCGACCGTGTGCCCCAGCCGCTCCAGCAGTCGCACCACCGCCTGCCCGGTGGCCGGAAACAGCGTGTCGTTATAGCAGGTGATGAAGAGCGATACTCGCAAGAAGGCTCCCAGGCGTTCTCACCATCCCAACACATCTCGCAGCCTGAAACAAATTACCTTTTGAAATCGCCGAGCCACGAGCGAAGCTACTGCGCCCGCTTCTGTTCCGCAATCCAGCTGGTGATCTGCTGATCCAGCACATCGAGCGGCAGCGGCCCCTCGCCCAGCACAGCATCGTGGAACTTCCGAATATCGAACTTCACGCCCAGCTCCCGCTTCGCCCGCTCCCGCAATTCGAGAATCTTCATCTGTCCCATCTTGTAGGCCAGCGCCTGGCCGGGCCACGCGATGTAACGATCCACCTCGCTCGCTATGTTCGTATCGTCCATCGCCGTGTGGTCATGGAAGTAGTCCACCATCTGCTGGCGCGTCCAGTGCTGGCTGTGCACGCCCGTGTCGACGACCAGCCGCACCGAGCGCCACATCTCGTTTTCCAGCCGGCCATATTCGCTGTAAGGATCCTGTAGAACCCCACTTCCTTGCCCAGCCGCTCGCTGTAAAACGCCCATCCCTCCGAATATGCGTTGTATCCGGAGAATTTCCGAAACTCCGGAATGCCGGTCAGCTCCTGCGCGATCGAGAACTGCATATGATGGCCTGGCACTCCCTCGTGGTACGCGATGGCCTCGACATTCAGCACCAGCCGATGCGTCGGATCGTATTCATTCACGTTGATGTACCCCGGCCGGCTCTCATCCGCCGCACCCGGCGAGTAATCCGCAGGCGGAGCCGAAGGCTCGCGATACGCCTCCATCGGAATCACCTCCAGCTTCGTCCTCGGCAAATGGCCAAACAAATCCGGCAGCTTCGCCTCCATCTGTTCGGCGTAATGCTTGTAGAGATCGAAGAACTGCTGCCCCGACTTCCCATACAAATCCGGATCGTGCCGGATATGGTCGTTGAAGCTTTTCAGATCCTGATACCCCTGCGACTGCGCCAGTTTCAGCATGTCAGCTTCAATCTCGGCCACCTGCCTCACGCCCATCGCATGAATCTGCTCCGGAGTCAGATCGGTCGTCGTCTGCTCGCGCACCGCAAAGCGATAGCGCGCAGCGCCATCGGGCAGCGCCCACACTCCAGGATCCGTCCGCCCTGCCGGAGCGTATTCGTTTTTCACGAACGCGGCGAACTTCGCATACGCCGGATCCACTTCATTGTGAATCGCGCCCTGGATCGCCAGCGTCAGCCATGCCTGATCCGCCGGCGAAAACTCCTTCGGGAACTTCTGCAGCGGTTCGGCGAACGGGCTCGTGGTCAGTGGCTTCGTTGCGATGTCCTCCGTCTGCACCGCGACCTTCTCCAGCAGATACCGCGGCGGCATCAGATGATCCGCCATCCCCTGTCGCATATTCGCCGTCACCTGATCGAGCACCTGCGGAATGCCATGCAGCCGCGCCACGTAATTCTCGTAATCCTTCACCGTCTTCAGCGGCATCTGCGTCATCAGACCAGGAATACCAAGTTGGATCCCGTTCATCTGATCCACCGGCATCTCCCAATCCTTGAATCGCGCTTCTTCAACGGCCTCGCGCAGCTGCCGCAGCATCAGCGTCTTATTCAGAACCTCCTGCTCCGGAAACCCCGTTGTGTCGATGGTCTCGAAGACCCGAATCTCCTCCCGCGCATGTTCGGTCTGCTGCTCCTGCGCCGCCGCCGAGTAGTCGCTCCAGCGATCGTTGTAGCGCGGATCGCCAATCCCCGTCGCCAGCTCGGGGTTCGTGCGCAGCGTGTATTGCCATTCCTGTTCGAGAGCGTCGCGCAGTTCCACCCTCCGCGCCGCCAGGTCGGAGTGCTGCGCCGGACCCTCCATGGCAAAGACCGGAATCAGAAGAAGTACGAGCGCCAATCGGCGATGAAGGCTGGACATTCGGTGTAACTCCGAAGAGAGGTTGAGGTGCGCGCAGAGCAGCAAAAGGGCAAAAGCCATACTACAGAAGTGCGTTCCTCATGAGGCCACCGCTCCGCGGTCTTTGCTACATTGTTCTGGACTCGTACAAATCGGGAGACACATCGTGTTTCTGGGAATGGATGTCGGCACCGGCGGCACGCGCGCCGTTCTGGTGGATGTAAAAGGACACCTCATCGCCTCGGCCTCGGCCGAGCATCAGCCGTTTCGCACGCCGCATCCTGGCTGGGCCGAGCAGGACCCCGAGGACTGGTGGCGCGCCGCCCAGGCCGCCGTTCGCGATGTCCTCGCCGCCGTACCCGGCGTCAATGTCGAAGCAGCCGCCCTCACCGGCCAGATGCACGGCGCCGTCATGCTCGACAAGGACGGCAGGGTCCTGCGCCCCGCGCTCATCTGGTGCGACGTGCGCACCGAGCCGCAGAGCGAGTGGCTCACCAGGGCGGCGGATCGGCCGCGAAAGACTGATCGAACTCACCGCCAATCCGGCGCTGCCCAACTTCACACTGACCAAGCTCCTCTGGGTCAAAGAGCACCAGCCGGAAATCTTCGCCAAAATCGCGCACATCATGTGCCCCAAGGACTACGTTCGCTATCGCCTCACCGGCACCTATGCCATCGATGTCCACGAAGCCTCGGGCACGCTGCTGCTCGACGTCGCGCACCGCCGCTGGTCGACGGAGGTGGCCAGGATCGCCGGAATCCCAGAAAGCTGGTTGCCGAACCTCTTCGAATCGCCGGAGATTTGCGCGAACGTCAGCGACGAAGCGGCGCAGCTCACCGGCCTCAAAGCCGGAACGCCCGTGGCCGCAGGCGCAGGGGATCAGGGGGCCGGAGCCGTCGGGATGGGCATTCTTCGACCCGGCTCGGTATCGGCCACCATTGGAACCTCGGGCGTCGTCTTCGCAGCCACGGCCGCACCCACCAAGGATCCGCAGGGCCGCCTCCACACCTTCTGCCACGCCGTTCCCGGCCGCTGGCATGTCATGGGTGTGACCCAGGCCGCGGGTCTCTCGCTTCGCTGGCTCAAAGAAACCCTCGCTTCCGACCAAACCTACGACGACCTCACCGCCGCCGCCGCAAAAATGCCCGCCGGCAGCGACGGCGTTCTCTGGACCCCTTATCTCTTCGGCGAGCGCACCCCCCATCTCGACCCCACCGCGACCGCTGCCTTCGTCGGCATCACCTCCACTACGACGCGCGCGCATTTCACCCGCGCCGTGCTCGAAGGCGTCGCCTATTCCCTCAAAGACTCCTTCACGCTCTTCGCGGAGCTGGGCATTCCCGTCAAAGGCGTCCGCCTCGGTGGAGGCGGCGCGCGCAGTCCGCTCTGGCGCGAGATTCAGGCGAACGTTTACGGCTACGCCTGCGAGCGTCTCACGGCGGAAGAAGGCGGAGCCTTCGGCGCCGCGCTCCTGGCCGGCGTGGGCGCAAAACACTGGCCCGACCTCGAAGCCGCCTGCGCCGCCGGAATCACCGTGGCCGAGACCATCCAGCCGAATTCGGCCGTCGTGCAGCGTTATGCTCAGGGGTATGCGGGCTACCGCCGCGTCTATCCCGCGCTGAAGGGCATTCACGGATAGACAATCCGGCCAGCCGCTCTGCTGGAGTCAAGTATGGATCGGATCGCAGCGCAACGCAGAGTAAGAACGCAGCTCCGGATTGTCGGAGCGCTCAGCGTGATTCTTGCCCTCGCGCCATCCTCCAAAACGCAAACGCCCCCGCCATCGCCAGCTCGCAAGCACCTGCCCCGGTTCGAAGTTGCCACCATCAAACCCGTCGATACCAAAACGCTCATCGACGCCGGCACCGACGTCGAGCCGGGAGGCAGAATCCGCCTCAATGGCATGAACCTGAACGCGATGGTCGGCGTTGCCTTCAATCTCAGCTATTGGCAGATTGAAGGCGGCGATTCGATGGACCGCGATCAATATAACCTCGTCGCTCAGCCGCCCGAGGCAGTGCGCCGGACCAATCCCGACACCCGCCACACCTCGGATGGAATCCAGGACGAGCGTCTTCGCCTGATGCTGCAGGCCTTGCTGATCGACCGGTTCCATCTGCGATTCCACCGGGAAACCAAACCCGGCAAAGTGTTTCTCCTCGAAAAGAACGGCAAGCCTCTCCTGCTGACCACAACCCGAGCCGTCGCCGACGACCCCGACGACGAAGGAGCTGCCCCTGCTTCGCTCGGCAGCATCGACTTCGCCGGAAAATGGGTGCTCTACAACACCACCATGCCCCAGCTGGCAAAGTTCGCCAGCGACAATATGCTCCGTGCCCCGGTTCTCGATCGCACCCGCCTCACCGGCTCCTTTGACTACTGGGGTCCGCCGGTAGAGTGGAATGCCTATCAGGCCGACATACCCGGCTCGTTCCTCCACATGATCGGCGAAATCGGACTTAAACTGGTTCCATCCAGGGGGCCAGTGGAGACGCTGGTGATCGACCACGCACAAGCGCCCTCCCCGAACTGATTTTCGGGACCGGCGCTGACAGGATCCTTCATGCTCCAGATCGCTAAATTCCTGGCATTGGCGCTCAGCATCCTGTCCCTGTGCCTGCTCATGGCACATGCCTTCTTCGTCCTCGGTAGCCCCTGGGGCGACCGCCTCCTCGACGCGCTCGGCACCCTGGGACTGGCGGGCGCCGTCTGCTTTGCCAGCGGTTTCCTCTTCGAAATCCCCAACCGCAAATTCGATCCCGAACCCACGCCGCCCCTGATGCGCACCCTGCCCGTGCGCCTGTTTTTCTGCGCCGCCGGCCTCACAGCTGTCATGTTTCTGCTCTCCTGGTTCCTCGCCGAATACTTCGTCCCCATGATCTGGAAGAACCAGCCCTATTGAGCCCTCCGATAAATCAGCGCGCCCGGTTCGCGCGCTGAAACAGTTCAGACGTGAGTCGAATGGACCTGCACTTTCTTCACCCGATTTGCCCATGGCCCCCCCTTACCCGTTACCTTCGTTTTCTATCCGCGCGGGTCTTGCTTGCAATGCCCCTCTGCGCTCCTCACAATAAAAAAGGAGCCTGAACCAGGAAGGATTCGCCGCAAGCGGATCCTTTTCCGTTTCTGGCCGATCGCGACCCTCAGGGGTCCGCGGCACAGCCGCTCACCACCAGTTCTTTGCCAATTCTTGTCCGATTACGCCGGCCCTTCCCAGGCGCGCTCTTGTCCGTACCGCGCTCCGGGATCAACCGGGGATATCAAACTCGACAATAATTTTGGCCCCGTCTTTTCAGTGATTTGCCACAGCCCATGCCAGGGGGAGGGGGTCGCTGCGCCGCCGCGGGTATGCGAAACGAATGCGGGGCCCAATCTCTACAGAGCTTCGCTGGCGTCATCCAGCCGCTTGCTCCGCATCTTCCGCCACATCCACCAACCCAGCCCGCCAAAGAGGGCCGCCAGCACCAGCAGGGTGAGAACCAGGTGCTTCTTTGCCAAATCCGCCACCACGGTCACAATCTGCGGGCCGTATTTCACCACCAGCGCCGTCTCTCCGCCGAACCGAATGCAGCGCCCGATGAACACCGCCAGCATGAAGTTCAGCGTCCCCATCTCAAAGACACCCGCGCCGAAGACAAACAACTTCCAGGGAGTCGGCGGCGGCATCAGCGACGGCACCAGGATGGCCAGAAATTCCTGCTTCTCGAACTGCTTGCGCATCGATTCGAAGCGTGCGCGGTCCACCCGCTTCAGCAGGAACAATTCACCGCCGGCTCGCCCCACGAAGAAAGGAATCAGCCCGCCCACCGTCGATCCCGCCGCCGCCAGCAGGGCATAAACATAAAAGTGTCGCTTGTCGTTCCACGCCCACAAAGCCATCAGCACATCGATGGGAATCGGGATCGACGCCGAGTCGATGAACGACCCCAGCAGCACGCCCCAGGGCCCCAGCGGAATCAGAAAATGCTGGGTCAGGTTGGTGATTTTCGCGAAAAGAGATTTCAGGCGCGTTCAACCTTTCCCTTTGTTGCGATGTTCAGCTTTTTGCCCCTCGGCTGTCTCGGCCTCTGCGCCGTGGGCCGTCTTTCCGGCGAGCAGATCGAGCGCGTGCGGCAGCACCGGCAAAGCCGCCAGCAGGGAACTGACCGCCCCCGCCGGACTCCCAGGCACGTTCAGGATGACCGACGCCCCTCCCTCTCCGGCGAAGGTTCCGCAAAGTCCGCGGCTCAACACCGCCAACGGTGTCTCGCGCCGTCCCTCCTGGCGCATCAGTTCCGCCACTCCATCCAGAAGGCGATCGCAGACCGCTCGCGTCGCCTCCGGTGTGATGTCCCGTGGTCCGATCCCGGTCCCCCCGGTGGTAACCACCAGATGAGCCATCCGCGCCGCCCTCCGAATTGCGTCTTCGAGGGCCTCTTGCTCGTCTGGAACCGTATCGCGATAAACCGTCTCAAACTCATTCGCGTCCAATGTACGGGTGACCGCGGGGCCGGAAAGGTCCTCCCGCAGACCCTGCGAACAGGCGTCGCTGACGGTAATCACCGCAGCGGTCCTGCGCGGAGCCGGAGGATGCGATTCGGTCACGTTTCGATTGTACAAACACCGGTAAGTCCCTCGATTTGATGCGAAAATAGACACTACCCTTCGTGGCATTCCCGCCTCACCCCGCGGCATCTGTTTTGCTTCGAGGGGCCCGGTTGGAGCCGCGCAGAACCGAAGTACACCAGGAATGCCCATTCGCCTGAACCTGACCGACACGCCGGCTGAAGAACCAAAAGTTGAGTCGGCTGCCCACCCCACGGGTCCACTCGGCCTCACCGTTGAAGCTCCTCCCGAGGTGTCTTCGGAGACCGCAGCCTCCTCCAATGGTTCGGCGGCCGTTGCGGCTTTCCGGCGTAGCCGGTACGCCGAATACGATCACACCGACCTGCTCCACGTCATCGACGAACTCGAGGGCAGCCGCAACTGGGTCAGCCTGCGCGAAAAACTGTGGATCGCCCTTATCCTCCACATGCTCGTCGCCTGGTATCTGCTCTATGGGCCGAAATACATCTACCACGTCCGCGTCGTCGACCCGTCCGTGATCATGAAGCAGCGCCAGAAGGAGTTGACCTTCCTCGATCTGCCCCCGGATGCGCTGAAAGAGATCAAGCCGAAGACGCCGGCTCCACTTTCCGACAAGAGCCGCGTCGCTGAGACGCCCAAGCCCACCCTCGACCGGAAGACGCTCGAAGAGCTGGAGGCGATGAAGCGCGCCGCACCGCCCGCTCCCGCGCCGCAGCCCAGCCAGGCCCCTGTCGCCCCAGCCGCGCCGCCGCCGCAGCAGGGTCAGGTGGCCGAGCAGCATCCTCCCAGCCCGCCTGCCCAGCCGCTGCCGCAGAACAACCAGGCCAAACTCGAAGCACCCCCGCCGGCGCCGCAACCCAACTTCCGCTCCGGTAGCCCCACCGCCAACGATCAGCTGCAGCAGGCCATGCGCCAGGCCCTTCAGGGTCGCGGCCAGTACGGCGGCGATAATGGTGCCGGCCTGCCCTCGCAGCATCCTGGACTGAACGGCGGTGTCGACGTCCTCAGCGACACTATGGGTTGGGATTACGGCCCCTACGTCCAGCGCGTTGTCTGGGACACGGAGCGAGCCTGGTGGCCCATCATCCCCGAATCCGCCCGCCCGCCCCTCGACAAGCAGGGCAAGGTGATGATCCGCTTCAAAATCTTTCCTGACGGCAGCGTGCACGATATGCAGCTCGAAGGACCCTCCGGTGACGTTGCTCTCGATCGCGCCGCCTGGGCCGGCATCACCGGTGGCTCGCCGTTCCCACCAATCCCCAAAGCCTTCAAAGGGCCGTTTCTCGAGCTGCGCTTCTACTTCCTCTACAACATCCGCCCCGGAGAGGAATAATCGTGGCCCGCTCGACGGAGCCTCGATCCAGTGAGCCGAGCCCGGATCATGCCCGCCTGCGGCGCCAACAGGTAATCGGCATTCTGCTGGTCGCGGCGGCGATCCTTGGGTTCACCCTCTTCCGCGCCAACTGGCACAGTATTTTCCCGCATGGCTGGTGGCGCTGGTAGGTCTGTCTCGGCGAGGCAAGGGAAACTGGTTCTCCTTTTGACCGCTGATCGCTGACCGCTGTTCATGCTCCAAGCCTTTCAGGAATTTACCCGCAATGCCCGGAGTGTCCTGCATCGTCGTCCCTGCGATCCTCATCCTCAGGAGGTGCGAGTACGATGAACACAGCCGCGATGCTTACCGAAGACCAGGCCTGGGCCGCTGTCCTGGCCCGTGATCCCGCAGCCGATGCGGAGATGGTCTACGCCGTCACGACCACCGGTGTTTTCTGCCGTCCCACTTGCCCCAGCCGCCGTCCAGCGCGCGGCAACGTCGTCTTTTTCCCCGACCCTGCCACTGCCGTCCAAGCCGGATACCGTCCCTGCCGCCGTTGCCGTCCGCAGCAGCGCCACATCGACGCCACGCTGGTCGAGACGGTCTCGGCATCGCTGAAGCGCGACCGCCCGGTCACCCTCGACGAACTGGCTCGCTTGACCGGCCGCAGCCCCTTCACCGTCGAGCGCACCTTTAAGCGCGTCCTGGGCGTCACTCCTGCGCAATATCAGCGCCAGCGCCGCGCCGCCTCGTTTCGCGACGAGCTCGCCACCGGATCGGCACGCGTGACCGATGCCATCTACGACGCCGGCTACTCCGGTCCCGGCCGCGCCTACGAAAACACCCAACTCGGCATGGCGCCCGGTGATTACCGCGCCGGAGGCCGCGACGCCCGGATCGGCTATGCCATCGGAGATTCCCCGCTCGGCAAGGTCCTGATCGCCGCCACTGCGCGCGGGCTCTGCGCCGTTATCCTCGGCGACAGCGATGCCGAGCTCACCCGCCAGCTCCACGAGCAGTTTCTGCAGGCGAAGATCCACCCCGAGCCGAGTCTCGAGCCGCATCTCCAGCAGGTGCTCTCGCAGTTCACCGAGCATCCCGCCGCACTCGATCTCCCGCTCGATCTGCGCGCGACGGCTTTCCAGATGCGCGTATGGGAAGCGCTGCGCCGCATTCCCCGCGGTGAAACCCGCAGCTACGCCCAGCTGGCCAAATCCATCGGACAGCCGACGGCCATCCGCGCCGTAGCCCGCGCCTGTGCCACGAATCCGGTTGCTGTCGTTGTGCCCTGCCATCGCGTCATTGGCAGCGACGGCAAGCCCACCGGCTACCGCTGGGGAGTGGAACGGAAGAAAAAGCTGCTGGATCTGGAGGCAGCGAAGGTCAACCGGTAACGCGCCAGGTGTTTTGCTTTCGGTGCCCGGTGGCCTTCAGTTCACATCATTCCCCACCGTCACCGTGACCGGCGGATCCTTCGTCAGCTGCGAGTCCATGATCAGCGCGGTCCGCACCTGCCCGTCTACGAACGTGATCGGCGAACTCGTGTAGGGCGTCGTGATCACGCCGGTGGGGGTGACGACAATCGTGTACATACCCGCCGGCACGTTGGTATAGCCCTCGACCGACTGGGGCGTCACGTTGGTGAACAGCGGTTTCGATCCCGCCAGCGTGCCCGTGCCGGGCACCACATAAATATCCACCGCGCCGGCGACCAGCGCCTGCTGCAGAAAGCGGATCGAGAAATAGCCTGTCGGCGGCGCAATGGCCTGGTCATCGAGGATGCTCGCCGTGTAGCCGGTCCCGGAATCGGTGATGAAAACGGAGTGCTGCTCGGCGACGAGGAATTGTCCCGCTGCCGACGCCGTTGAAGTCGTTTTTCCCGCCGGATAAACGTACGCCGTTGCGTTCTCCGGCGGCAGGAAGGCGTAATTGGTGAAGGTTGCCGCACCGATATTCGTCGCAATCGGCGTAGCGGTGACATCCACGCTGACCGCGGGGGCGTTATAGGACGCGTCAATCACCCGCACCAGCGTCTGTGAGGGAGCCGAGCTTTGTACGCTTTGGCAGCCCAGCAACGGCAAGGCCGCCAGCAACGGCAAGGCCGGCACCGCGATTGCGGCGAAGCGTTTCCCGAAGCTCCTGCGATTCAAGCCTGCCATAGCAGAAATAGGTCGCGCGAAAAGGTGGAAGATTCGTTTCATCTTAATCGGGCACACCCGGCCCGGAGCATGAATCATGCGTCTGCGCCTGCAACCAATGGGGTAACGATAGCGGACGTTGGGGCAAATTTCGCCTGACCAAAGTACCCGGCCGGTAACGGTACAGGCGCGGTGATTTTCATGAACAGGACACGACTGCGCTGCGTATACTGCTCACTTATGTTTTCCAGCCCACTCTTCAATCCACGAAAAGTTGCTTTTCCCCTGGTCCTCGCCCTGGCTGCGACAGCCTTCGCCCAAACCGCTGCCACCCCCGCGCAACAACCCGCGCCCGCAACGACGGCCGCTGCGCCCGCCGCTCCGAAGATCGAAGATCAAAGCACTTTCACCGTCGTCGGCGTCACCGTCCGCACCAATAATGAGAAGGAAGCGGGTGGCCAGGGCGACATTCCGCAGCTTTGGCAGAACGCCATGCAGAGCAACACCCTCGATCAGGTGCAGAATCGGGCGGGTGACGACCTGGTGGTCGTTTACAGCGACTACGCCAGCGACAACACCGGCGACTACAACTACACGCTTGGCTATCGCGTGACTGCGGCCGACAAGATTCCCACCGGCATGGTGGCGAAGACCGTTCATGCCGGAAAGTACGCGGTCCTTACATCGGCACAGGGGGCGCCCCAGGAAGTGATCCCGGCACTCTGGCGGCGCATCAGCACCATGACGCCGGATCAGATGGGCGGCACGCGCGCCTACCAGACCGACTTCGAGACCTACGGGGACATCGTCGACTTCGGCAATATGCAGATGACCGCGCACATCGGTCTCAAATAGCGGATGAGTGTCGTGGCTTCGTTGAGTAATTGCTTCGCCCTCGTATTTTTCCGGAGTGCCTCGATCGCCGCTCTCATCTGAGCGATCGTGGAGCTAACCCTGTTCAGCCCCGCCGAGCAGGATATTGTTTTGGGATGGAGGGCAACGCGCGGCAAGCTCGAATCATCACGATCCGCTGAACCCCCGGCTCACGGATGGAGGACGGGACCAGGAGCGCAAAAAGAGCCCGCTGTATGCTGAGGGCAGCGGGCTGGCTGGGACCGGAAGCGGGACCGCTGGCAACTCTCTCCCAAGAGACTCAGCGGGCCAATTCCAGTCCTGCCCACCAATATTTCGCATGGTCCGGTACGGAGAGAACCCTGTCTTTAGATAGTGTCGGCGAGTGCAACTCCTCTTCCCAGGACCCGTCTGACCAGGAGCCATGAGATTCCTGCGTTGGGTTTTTAACTGGCTTCTGGATGAACTGGGCCGCGCTGAACTCACCTTTGCCATGCTGCACGGCGACAAGAAGAAAAATCCATGAACGGACGATGATGCCAGGATGACACAGAGGTCGCCTTTCGGGGAGGGATTGGGTCCCACCTTGAAGACGAGACCATCCGTGATTCCAACGCCTCCACGTCAGCAGGGACTTCGGTACCCCTCACCTGCACCCTGATCCCTGTACCCTGCCCGCTGTACCTTGTACCCTGCTTTTATGAGTTCGATTCAGGTTCAGCTTCCCGACGGATCGGTGAAGGACGTTCCGTCCGGCACAACTCCTTTGGCTGTTGCAGAAAGTATTTCGCCCCGCCTGGCCCAGGCCGCCGTCGTCGCCCGCATCCGGCCCCTCAAAGCCGCAGCTGTCTCCGCATCCGCGGCGACCGGCGAGGCGGAGATGTACGGCGCAGAAGACATCCACGCCGAGCGCCTGGTCGATCTGTCCACACCGCTCCAGGAAGACGTTGCCCTGCAATTGCTGACGGAGAGAGATGTCGAGGCTCTCAAGGTCCTGCGCCACTCTGCCGCGCATGTGATGGCGACCGCCGTCACCGAGCTGTTTCCGGAGACGAAGCTCGGCCACGGTCCAGCGACCGAATCCGGCTTCTTTTATGACTTCTGGCGCCCGACGCCCTTTAGCCCCGAGGACCTGAAGCTGATCGAGGGTCGCATGGCCGAAGTGACCGCCCGCGACGAGAAGTTCGTCCGCGAGCAGGAGCCGCGCGAGAAAGGACTGGAGGAATTCAAGACCGGCAACGACTTTATGAAGGTCCATTTCGTCGAGAAGTTCACCAAACCCGGTGAACAGCTCTCGCTGTACCGCAACGGCAAGTTTGTCGATTTCTGCCGCGGACCACACGTGCCCTCGACCGGCCGCGTCAAGGCCTTCAAGGTCATGAGTCTGTCGGGTGCGTATTGGCTGGGCGACGAGAAGAACCCGCAGCTCCAGCGCATCTACGGCACTGCCTTCTTCTCGAAGAAGGATCTCGACGAATATCTCGAGCGCATCGAGGATGCGAAGCGCCGCGACCATCGCCGCCTGGGCAAGGAACTGGAGCTGTTCACGGTCAGCGACGAAGTGGGAGCGGGTCTGCCGCTGTGGCTGCCGAAAGGGGCGACGATTCGCCGCCTGCTCGAGGACTACATCCTTGGCCTCGAGCGCGAACTGGGCTACGAGCACGTCTACACGCCCGACCTCGCCAAGGTCGACCTGTACAAACGCTCCGGCCACTGGGCCCACTATCACGAAGACATGTTTCCTCCCATGGACCTCGAGACCGAGCAGATGGTGCTGCGGCCGATGAACTGTCCGCACCACATCCTGATTTACGAGTCGAAACTCCGCAGTTATCGCGACCTGCCCGTTCGCATCGCCGAGCTGGGCACCATGTACCGTTACGAGCGCTCCGGCGTGCTCAGCGGCCTCAGCCGTGTCCGCTGCATGACGCTCAACGATGCGCACATCTTCTGCATGCCCGGCCAGATCAACGAAGAGTTCTCCAACGTGATGAAGCTCGTTGAGCGCGCCTATAAGGACCTGGGCATCACGAAGTACAGCTACCGCCTCTCCCTCCGCGATCCGAAAGACAAAGAGAAGTACGTCGACAACGACGCGATGTGGGAGCTGGGCGAACGCGAGTTGCGCGAAGCAATGGACTCGCTTGGCCTGAAGTATCGCGAAAGCAAGGGCGACGCGGCCTTTTACGGGCCCAAGCTCGATATTCAGCTCGCCGATGTGATGGGGCACGAGGAAACCTATTCGACGGTCCAGCTGGATTTCCACCTTCCGAATCAGTTCGGGCTCAAGTACACCGCGGCCGACGGCACACAACCTCGGCCGGTGATGATCCATCGCGCCATCATCAGCACCATGGAACGAATGGTCTCGTATCTGATCGAGCTCTACGCCGGAGCCTTTCCGCTCTGGCTCGCCCCTATCCAGGTGGGGCTGGTGCCGATCAGCGAGCGGCATCAGGAATACGCAAAAAAGGTACAGACACGGTTACAAAAGGCTGGATTCCGCGTGGAAGTCGATGCGCGCAACGAAAAGATGAACGCAAAAATCCGTGATCTTACTCTGCAGAAGATTCCTCATGTCCTGATCATGGGCGACAAGGAAGAATCAAGCGAAGCGGTGAGCGTGCGCACCCGCGGCAAGGGCGATCAGGGGTCAATGCCGCTGGAGCAATTCGTGGCGCAGGCACAGGAAACGGTCGCCAGCAGGAAAATCGAGCTGTAATCGTGGGTGCTGCGCCATCCGTCGCGCCTGTCCCAAAGTGCGACATCTCTCCCCCCAAGGTTTTCCCCAGGAGGCACCGGAGGGGGTCGCAAAGAGAATCCCTCGTCGCTAGAATCGGCAGCAGAAGAATGAACGTGAGCTTCCCGACGAGGAACTATGCGCCCCTCCATCGATTCTGAACCGTTCCGTGTCAGCGAACGATTCCGTCTCACGCTCGAAGCGACGATCCTCGACCTGGAAGCCAACGCGGCGCACGATGAGCGGATCCTGCCACTGCTCGACGATCCCGATCATCGCCGCCGTCAGCAGCTCCTCGTCGCCCGCCAGCTGGACCGAGCCTTTCGCCTCCGCGAGCTGCTCGCCCGGACGGCCTTACGCCAGGGACGAGCAGCCTGATTGACAGCAGACTTACTGAGGATGCTTCTCGTCCGGTTTGTTGTCCGGGCGAGGTTGCTGCTTCGGGGGCGGCGCGGGATGCGACTGCGGACGCGACGCCGCCGGCTTCGATTCCGGCTGCGGTCGTGACTCAGGTTGAGGCCGCGACTTCGGCTGCGGGCGAGGCGCGGACTGAGGCGCGGGCCTCGATTCCGGCTGCGGGCGCGATTCCGGCCGTGACGGTTGCGGTGCAGGCCTTGATTCCGGCTGGGGTCTCGATGCAGGCCGATTCGCCGGCTGCGGTTGGCTGCGCGGTTGCGGAGAGGGTTGTGATTCGGGCTTAGGTTGCGGTACCGCTCGCGGCCCGGGCTGCGAACGAATCTCCGGCTGTGGCCTTGGCTGGGGTCGATTCATCGGCTGTGGAGCCGGCCGCGATTCCGGAGCTGGACGACCTGGTTGAGCACGCACGCCCGCTCCAGGCTGAGGGCGCGGTGCACCCACCGGCGTGCGAGCGCCGGATCCTGGTTGTGCACCGGAAACAGGACGGCCCGCCTCAGGACGCGGCGCCGGCGCGGGATGGTAGTCCTCGGGACGAGAAGCAGGAGCACTTCGCCCGTCGGTGACGGGACGACTCTCGGCCACCATTTGCGGACGTCCGTGGTTCTGACTGGCGAACTGCGCGCGGCTCTGCATCGCGGATTGCGCAAAACTGCGCTGGGCCGGCAGCGGGGCGATGTGGCGATCATTCCGTGCAGCCACCTGTTGGGGCGTCGGACGATAATTCAGTCCGCCATTGCCGCCATTAAAGCTCACGTGTGAGTTGTTGTAGACGTTGGTGACTCGGTAGTTGTAAACATTCCGGACCACGCTGACGTTCACGCGGCTGACAGCGGTGTTGTAGTAGAAGTTGCTGCCGCGCCAGTAGCCACCTTCATAGCCGTTGCCGCCGTAGCCGTACCCGTAATTCACACCGCCATAGAAGCCGATGTGCGGACCCCAGTAGCCGTGGGACCAGTGGTACCGGCCGCTGGAATAGCCCCAGTAGCCGGGAGTCCAGAGAGCGCCGACGTAGGGCGCCATAACCCAGGCGCCGGGAACCCAGTAGTAGCCGCCGTCGTTGTCATATCCCCAGTAGCCCGGCGTCCACTCGTAGTCATCGCCTGGGCAGGCGGGCTGGTCATATTCCGGAATCGGCGGTGGAGGATCTGAAGCGACGTCGTAGGCGGTGTCGGCGTAGCCGGCCGATTGATCGCCGCTCGCTTGGTCGTCGTATCCGGACTGATCCGGTGGTGGAGCGGCCTGCGAGGACCCACCCTGATCGGGGGGCGGAGGTGGCGGATTTTCATTGCTCGCGGTATCCGTTGTGTTGCTCGCATTGGCCAGGTTGACCGCCGCGGGGTCGTCGCTGCTCGGGCTCTGCGCCTGATTTTGATTGCTGTGGCAGCCTGCGAGGGCGAAGGCCAGAAGTGCCGTGGGAAATAGAATCTTGCCGATCGTGCTCATGCCTGATTTGGATGCCGGATTGGCCCATCGAGGCGATGCTATGCTGCTCAGAATGAAATGCTTTAACGTGGGAATTGCGGTGGCTGGACTGGCCTTGCTTCTCAACCAGCCGTCCGGAACCCAGATCCATGCGCAAACTGCAGCAACGGCGAAGGGAGAAGTTTCGATGCATCAGGTTTCAGGACCGTTTGAAGTGAAGATGGCGCCGCAGAAGGCGGACAATCCACAGGCGGAGGGGGCGGGACTGGGGCGGATGTCGATCGACAAGCAGTTCCATGGCGCGCTGGAGGCGACAAGCCAGGGCGAAATGCTCAGCATGATGGACCGGGAGAAGGGTTCGGGCGGCTATGTTGCTCTGGAACGGGTTACCGGCTCACTCGAAGGCAAGAGCGGTAGTTTTGTGCTGCAGCACAACGCCACCATGAATCGCGGCGTGGCGGAGATGAACATCATCGTGGTGCCGGACTCGGGAACGGGCGAGCTAACCGGAATTTCGGGCTCGATGAAGATGCGGATTGAGACAGGGGGCAAGCACTTCTACGACTTTGACTACACGCTCGACAACCCGGGTCACGAATAAACATTCGTAGTTACAATTCCGCCGCTGTCGGCTGAGTGGTCGCTTTCACTGTTTCGTAGCGGGCGATTTCGCTGAGATCAGTGACCTGTGACTCACGCAAAGCCTCGCCGGCCAGCAGGATGGAAGGCGCTGGAAGGGCGGCGATTCGGTCGAGATCCACCAGCGTGGTGCGGACAATCTCCTGGTCGGGTTGGGCAGCCCGCGAAACGATCACGCATGGCAGGTCGGAGGGAAGGCCTTCGCTGCGCAGTTGCGCTGCGATGCCTGACAGCTCGCGGCCTGGCATGTAGACGACCCGCGTAGGCGCAGCCGCCGACGCAGGCTCGAGGGCTGACCCGGGTGCGTGATGTCCGGCGGAAAAGGTGATGCTGCAGGCACTGCGCCGATCGGTGAGGGGGCGGCCGAGTGCTGCCGCCGCGGCAAAGGCTGCAGTGATTCCCGGAACAACCTGGAAAGGGATTCCTGCACCGCGGAGAGCATCCATCTCTTCTCCGGCTCGTCCGAAGACAAGCGGGTCGCCGGACTTGAGGCGGACCACGGCCAGGCCCCGGCGCGCGTAGTCCACCATCATCGCGTTGATCTGTTCCTGCGAAATATTCTTGCGCCCGCAGCGCTTGCCGACATTAATAATCAGCGCGCGTTCAGCGTGCGCGAGGATCGCAGCGGGCACGAGGTCGTCGTGCAGGACAACGTCGGTGGACGCGAGCAGACGCGCAGCTTTCAGCGTCAGCAGTTCCGGATCGCCAGGCCCTGCGCCGACGAGGTAGACGGTTCCGGGAAGCGCGGCGGTCATGCGTGCACCTCGCCTTCCTGGATGGCACGCATTTGCTCGTGAGCAAACTGGCGCGTCGGACAGGACGGGGAACTGCAGAGGGACCGCTGCGCCAACTCATGCAGGAGGAGATTGCGTGCATCTCCAGCGGGCGTCTCGGCGCGCACTTCGTCCCGCAGCTCCCCGAGCTCCGTGAGCCAGGGGCCAAGATCAGCGGGCAGCTGCGCGTCAATTTCGCGGCGCAGGCGTTGGGCGAGGGCGGGACTTTCGCCTGCCGTGGAGACAGCGATTTGCAGATCGCCACGAGAGACGATGGAGCCGAAGTAGAAATCGCAGTTCGGTGGATCGTCGACGGCATTGCAGAGAACGTTGCGACGCAGCGCCTCTTCGTAGACCGCGTGGTTCACATCGGGCGCGTTGGTCGCGGCGATGACGAGGAAGGCGCCGTCGAGATCCTGCGGCACAAAGACGCGCTGATGCCAGGTGAGAAGGTCGGTGTGCGCAAGCTCACGAATCTGAGGAATTGCCTGAGGAGAGACGACGGTAATGACGGCTCCGGCGGCGCGCAGACTTTCGATTTTGGCGAACGCTACCGTGCCTGCCCCAACGACGAGAACGGGCCGGTGGTCAAGACGGAGAAAAATGGGAAGCAGGGTCATCGGGTGTCTCCTCAGCCCGCCAGCTCAACGGGAACGCGGCCGTCAGGCAGATCGCGCTCGACGGGAATGATCTCTTCGCCAGCCAGTGCGGCGCGCAAGTCGGCATCGGTGTTGCGGGCGAAGTACGCGCGCAGGTTTTCGCCGGAATCGCGCTCCACGAGATATTTGCGGAGCAGGCGTTCGATGGCCTCCGGCACCAGATGTGCGGGCGTGCGGAATCCCACCGGCCGAGCGATCGCAGCGTGTCTGCCGACGGATCCGCCTACGCAAAAGTAGTATGCGTCGGTCAGGCGGCCCTCGTGTTTGATCTTTTTGCCTTCGAGACCGATGTCGGCAATCCAGTGCTGGCCGCAGCTGTTGGGGCAGCCTGTGACATGGAGGCGGAGCTGCTGGTCAAACTGGGGCAGGCGCTCCTCCATTTCTTCGACCAGCCAGCGCAGAAAGCCTTTGGTTTCGGTGATGGCGAGCTTGCAGAATTCAGTCCCGGTGCAGGCGATCCCTCCGCGCCAGAAGGGCGTGCCTTCAACACGCAGACCCAGCTGCTCCAGTTCCCGCGCGAGATCGCCCGCGCGGGCGCTGGGGATGTTGAGGAAGAGCAGGTTCTGCATGACCGTAAGCCGGAGATCGCCGGTGCCGAATCGCTCGGCGAGCTGCGCGGCGGACTCCAGCTGATCGCCGGTGAGGCGCCCGCGGAGAACACTGGCGCCCACGTAGCTGGAGCCAAATTGCCTTTGCGGGTGAATGCCAACGTGGTCACGGAGAACGTCGTCAGGCACGATTTCCTCGACGGCGGGATCCAATTTGTAACCGATGCGGTTCTGAATCTCGTCGAGAAAGCGATCGGCGGTCCAACCCTCTCTCATGAAAAGATACTTGAGGCGGGCACGGTCGCGGCTTTCGCGCAGGCCCTGCTGATCGCGAAAGATTTCCGTGCTGGCGCGGACGACGGCTGCGGCCTGATCCGGACGGACAAAGGCGTTGAGACGGACGGCGAGATGAGGCTCATTGGAGAGGCCGCCGCCAATGCGGATCGAATACCCGATGTCCTGACTGTTCTTCGGGCCCCGGCGGACCGCAGTCAGACCGATATCGTTGATCTCGGGATAGGAGCACCAGGCCGAGCAGCCGGTGATGGAGATTTTGAATTTGCGGGGCAGGTTGTAGAAATCGTTGTTGGCCTGGAGGGCGTGCGACACCTCGAGCGCGAGAGGGGAAGCATCGATGATCTCATCGTGCGCAATGCCGGCCAGCGGGCAGCCGGTGACATTGCGGACCACGTCGCCGCAGGCTCCTTGGGGGGAGAGGCCGGCAGCGGTGAGGGCTTCCATGATTTCGGGCAGCGACTCGATGGTGAGCCAGTGAAACTGAATGTTCTGGCGGACGGTGATGTCGGCGAGGTTGTGACCATGGTCGCGCGCGATCCCGGCCAGCACACGCGCCTGGTCGGCGCGCAGAATCCCGTTCGGCACGCCCACCCGCATCATGAAGTACGCGGTAGCTTTGCCTTCGCCGCCTTTGCCGCCGGTCACTCCAAGGCCATCGCCCTGGGTGTAAATGCCCCACCAGCGAAAATACGTGTTCCACTCTTCGGGGATCGACGAACGGCCGAGGCGGGAGAAGGCGCGAATCTCTTCGATGGCTTCCCAGGGATTTTTCTCGCGCTTCAGGCGTTCGGCCCTTTGTGCCTTGGTTTCTTTGGGTGCGGAAATCTCCGCCATAATGTCTCCGTTTCAATTGAGGGCAATAAAAATCCCGCGTCAGCAGAAGGCTGAAGGCGCGGGATCGATGGGTCGGTCTGAAGTTAGCTTAGAGGCTCACCCACACATCCGGCGCGGCGCACAACAACAAGCGCAACAGGCGACCGGATTGAGGCGAGAAGCCATTAACTCCATGCTAGGCGAGCCTTACCGCCAGGTCAAGTTGGGGCCAGGATTCAATTCGGCCCGCTCAGGAGGCGCGCCCGGTTTTGTTGAGTTCCCGGTAGAAGCCAAGGTCCCGGTCCTTGAGCATCTTGGTGATGTAGGCGATCTGGCCATAGTGCAGGCCGAAATGCTCAAGCACCTGATAAATGGCGTCGAGGCCGTGGACGTGGTAGCCCTGGATTTCGTAGGGCGCGATCAGGTCAGCTTCGGAGAGGCGATCGAGCACCGTGGAGGCTTCGGTGATGGTCCAGCCGAGGGTCTCGAGGAGGGATCTGCCGGAGATCTGACCGGTCGCAGCGAACTCGGCCGGGCGGTCGCGCTGGTCTTCCGTCTTGTTGAACGAATCGACGAGCCACTGGCGCACGTTGCCGTTGAGATGAAGGACGAGATTGCCGACAGAATTGGACGATGGATTCGGACGCCACCAGATTTGTTCGTCGGTGAGGGACTCGACGCAGGTGCGCAGCCGCGGCCAGTACTGGTGGACGAGCTTGTCGCGGGAGAACGTGAGGAAGAGGCTGGCAGGAGTGGGGTGGGATTGCGCGGTCATGGATTACAGCGTACAGGCCTGAGCTACAGAGTGAGGCGCACCGCTCTCAGGAGCGCTCCGGCGGGTCGACGTCGAGCTCCGTCTTCGCGATTTGAACGATCTGATCGCGGCTGTCGCTGCCAGGTTTGCCAGACCGACTGGCACCACTGGCGGATCATGCGGTCGCGAGCCGGCGCCAGGCGGAGTGGCCAGAACGTCGGCGACTGTGATCGAGGCCTGGCTCGCAGGGAGGGGAAGGCGTGGCCAGGTCTTGCGGTGCTTTGCCATCCGCATGTGCGCGCGTTGCACCTGCCGGCCGGTGAATCCTTTTTCGAGATAGAGGTAAAGACCGACGACAGCGAAAACCACCGCAATGGGTTTGGTCGCGTGGTCAATGTGCTGGGCACGGTAAGCATCCGCGCTGTTCTCGTGGATGAACGCGGGATCATCGTGGGCGAGAGTATAGAAGGACAACTCGTCGAAAAGTTCCTGATCGGAAAGAGCCTGACGGGAAAGTTGCTGGGGCATGGGGTGCTCGCGGAAGCCGATTCTTCAGCCTAACAGCGCGCCCCCATTTGCTCTTCCGATCGCGGGGTGCGTTCCTACCAGCGATAGACCGTCAGGTCGTCCATGTACAGCGTCGCCGAGCCGCTGCCAATACCGTCCACCTGGAAGTTGGTGAGAAGGGTAGGAGCCCATCCCAGCGCAAAGGCCGAGTTGACGGTGGCGTTGATCGGTTGTTGGACGTCGTCGAGCCACACGGACTGATAGGTGATGTTGCCCGAGTTATCGCGCTCGTAAGCCACCTGAACATGATGCCAGGTATTGGTGCTCCAGGTGCGGGGGTTGCAGTACTGATTGGATTTCACCCAGGTATCGATGGGAGCTTGCGGGGTGCCTTTGTTCATCGTGTAGTCCCAGGTGTCGTTCCAGCCGTCGCACTGGAAGCCGAAGATCGCGGTCTGGCCGTTCGGCATGGTCTGGTTCATGTCCATTTCGATGTTGGCCAGCGAGGTCGAGGGGCTCTGGATGTAGACCCAGGTGTCGTAGAGGAAATTGGTGGAGACGTTGTCGTCGCCGAAGGAGACGTAGTAGCGCTCATTGCCGTTATTCGCGTAGGTGGTGTAGAACTCGCGAGCGGACCCGGTAAGGGAGGGTGATCCAACCAGAGCCATGGCGCCAGTGGAGCTTCCGCCTGCGGCACTGTCGTTGCTGTCGATCCAGTTGCCGAGATTGTCGATGTTCGCGACGCTGATGGCCGTAGAAGGAACGACCGCTGCGTTGGCCGGCGCGGTGATGTTGAGGGCGACGTCCGTGTCGCAGGCGCCGCCGCCGCTGCCCCATGCCTTGACATGGAGGACGTGCGAGCCGTTAGCGCCGCCGACGGCGGTGTTGATCGATGTGGCGTAGACGAAGGTGTTGTTGGGACTGTTGTCGAACGAATAGCCCATGGCTGCGGTAGGGTTGCCCCCGCAGGTAGGTGCACTGGCCGAAAGCGTGAACGGCGAGGTGACACTGGCACCGTTGGATGGGCTGCCGACCGAGACTGCTTCAGAACTGGAGGGTGCGGCAGCGGCGCCGCTGACCGTGATGGTCACATCGGTGACGCAGGAGGCGCCGCCAACTCCCCAGGATTTAACGTGCAGCGTGTGGGCTCCCGTGGAGGCCGTGACACTGGCATTCACCGAATCGCTGTAGACGAAGGTGTTATTCGGACTATTGTCGAGCGAATAGCCCATGGCCGAGATCGCCGCCGACGAGCAAGAGGACGCCGACGCGACCAGGGTGAACGGCGAGGTCACGGTTGCACCGTTGGCGGGACTGCTGACGGTGGGGTTCGCGAAAGCGGTGGATGCGAGGGCAACAAAAAATGCAGGGACGAGAACAGCGGTCCGGCGGGATTTCATCGTGCGCGACACCTGGATCGTAAATTTTGATCGTGCGATTGACGCCTGGCGCCGAGCCTGCGTGCAAGGCCACGAACCTCGATCGCGCGGAGGCTCGATGCGGCGGCCGTATCCGGATAGGATCAGCTGCTAACGGGACGAAACGATTACCACCGTAACCAATTAGGGCCCGACGGGAGGAGTCAAGTTAGATACTGACGGCATAGTACAGTCAGAACTTGGGAAATCAAGCCGTTTTCTGATCTGAAGGCGGGTTTTTCACAAAACCTTGGTAACCACTAAGCAACCGTTTGCAACAATCTGGTAGTTTCTTCCGCTCGCCTGGATATTTTCTTCCGTTCGCTGGAAATTTTGTCATTCTCCCCAGCACCCTCGGCACACTGACAGGCAGGAAGGCAACTGGGGCAGTTACAAATACGAGCGGCGCGACAATCGCCTGGCTGCGCTCCTGGGGGCGTCCCTTCGCGCTCGCCTCTCATCACCCCGGACCCGCCAGCGAAAGCTGATTAGGAACTGGTGTGATCGAGGATGATTTTCCAAACGCCAGCCTTCTTTTCAAAGATCAGGGAGAAGTTGCCGGAGGCATCGCCGCCGCCGGCCTGGGTACGCGTGAGATGGAAGTGGCCGGTGACGACGGCGTGGTCTTCACCGAGCATGCGCACATCGATGTCGCTGAAATCGAGGTGTCCCATGGCGTCGCGCGAGGCGTAATTCCGTTGATAGCGGGCGAGGATCATTTGATAGCCATGCTCGACGGATTTGCCGATGAACGTGGTTTGGGGCGAGTCGTCGTAGCCGTGCATGAAAGTCACGATGTCGCCCTGGTTCCATGCGGTCCTGCTGGTCGATGAGCACCTGACGGATGGCGGTGTCGGGGGACTGGGCGTGGAGAACGGCGAAGGTGCAGAGGGTGAGTCCCAACAACCCGGGCAGAAGAGTACGAAGGGGGGTGCATCTCATGAAGCGGCCTTTCCTGGTGCATCGATTCGGTGCTGAACCAAGGTACATGCTTACGGCCGGGAAAGGCAGTCCGTCAACGACGCCAGACGGAAGCGATCAGAGCGCCAAGATAGATCAGCTGCAGGATCAGGCGCTGGAGGAACGGAAGGACCGGCTTACGGAGGATAGTGAGCTGTTCCCGCGCCGCCTTTGCGTTTGCAGGAAACAAGCAACAAAGCATGACGACCGCGGCGGCTGCCGTCCACAAAGCCAGCCGAGGAATCTGAAGGCCGGCAGCAATGGCGATTTCGGCGCAGCCGGTGAATGTCACCCATACGGCAGGGTTGCCAATACCAACAGGAACCATGCGGACCAGGTCCGTTCGCCGCCTGCCCCAGTGTGCCGAAGCCGTGAGAAGAAACATGGCGCCAAGCGCGCCGCGCAGCGCGTGCTGCCAATCGGACAACCAGGGAATGAAAATCCCCACAAGTCGCAGGACGATGAAGGCTGCAACCAGACAGATGAGCGCCGCCATACGCCATTATGCCGGGAGTTTTGCTTTTGGAAAGCTGCGGCGAACGCCAACCCATTTCATCTGCACGAGCCAGGCTCGCTACACTCAACAGGTGAAGAGCTTTCATGCGAAGTTTCTGAAGTCGGCGATGGCGGCAGAACATTTTCCGAAGCCCGGGCCGCCGGAGGTCGCCTTTCTGGGGCGGTCGAATGTGGGGAAATCGAGTTTGATCAATGCGCTGCTGGGAGAGAAGCAGGCGCATGTGTCGTCGACGCCGGGACGGACGCGGGCGATCAACTTCTTTGCGCTCGCGGATGCGCCGTGGCGGGAAAAGCCGGATCAACGCCCGCAACTGGTGCTCGCCGATCTGCCGGGATATGGATACGCGAAGATCTCAAAGTCGGTGTCGGCGGAGTGGCCGAAGTTTATCGAGCCGTATCTCCGGGACCGGACGACGCTGGCGCTGTGTGTCTGCCTGGTGGATGCGACGATTCCGCCGAAAGCGAGCGATGCGCAGCTGATCGAGTTTCTGGAGAGCGCGAGACGGGACTTTGTCGTGGTGGGCACCAAGGCGGACCGGCTGTCGGGCAACGGCCGCGCCCAGGCGGTGGTGGCGCTGGCCGAGGCCTTTGGAAGGGAGCGCCTGCTGCTGGTGTCGGCAAAGACCGGGAGCGGAATGAAGGAACTGTGGGGCAGGATCAGGGAACAGGCAATGACTGCAAATCAGTGAACCAGAATCGAAAGGCAGCGCCGATCACGGTGACACGCGGAGGCGATCGAGAAGCTGGTTGGGGTGAACGGGCTTGAGAAGGATTTCAAAGTCGTGGCCGCGGACACGGGCGTCGCGCAGCAGGTCGGCGGTGGCGGCCTGGCCGGAGAGCAGCACCACGCGGCAGCCTGGGACGATCGTGGAGATCTGAATGGCTGCTTCGATGCCACTCATCCCGGGCATGACGACGTCGGCAAGAAAAACATCGGGGTGGAAATGGCGTGCGGTCTCGACTGCCTTTTGGCCGCCATAGACGGTGGCAGCTTCGAAGCCATTCTGCGTAAGAATCATTCCCAGCGTATCGGCAATGATGCGCTCATCATCGGCGATGAGAACTCTGGGTCTGACCCTGCCGTCGGTGGAGAGAGAGTCCATAAACCTTTGGCAGAAGCGGAAAATCGGAGGATTGTCCAGCGAGTATAGCGCCGGATCGTGAAGATGCCCCAGTTATTCCCGGGAACGCACCGACTGGCGCGATTTGGCTGGTCCGGTCAGGGTGAGGAGGATCGTCCGGCTCTTCGGTCGTTTCGACCCCACAAAACCCCCGCTTTTGACTTGCGGAAGGGCAGGATTTATAAGAGGTATTCCGGGCTGATGGGCCGGGATGAGGTGCGAGGGCGCTGCGGGAACGGTCCCGACGGTGTGTTCGCGCTGCCAGAAAACTTGTGCAATGGGATGCTCGGGAAGGCGGTGAAAATCCGCCACTGCCCCGCAACTGTAAGCGCGTGTTGCTGCGTCAGGTAATTTGGCGCAGCAGAGGCGAAACCAAACGCCACTGGAGCTCTTGAGCTTCGGGAAGGCGGTTTGGCTTTGTTCTTCGGTTTGAGCCGGAGAACAGCGCGCAAGTCAGGAGACCGGTCCCGTTTGCCGGGCTTGTTTCACGACAGGCTCATAACCCTTGTTCCGAGGGGAACGGAGGAGACCATGAAACTTTTCTCGCGGCCGATGAGCCGCTTCCTGACTTCTTCCCGATGCCGTTCGGTGGCAGCTGTGCTGCTGCTGGCCTCCACAACGGTCCTGCATGCGGTGAGCGTGCACGGGACGGTGACGGATCCGACCGGCTATCCGATTGCGAATGCCACAGTGGCTTTGGTCCAGAACGGCCGCGTGCTGGTGAACGGCCTGACCGGGCCGGACGGCGGCTACACGCTGATGAGCCCGGAGTCAGGGCGGTTCTACGTGCTGGCATCCGGAATCTCCTTCCGGCAACTGCAGACCCAGAGCTTCTTTGGCGGACGCTTCGACAACCTCGAGCAGAACGTGGTGCTGGAGCCGGAGTGGGTGCGGGAGTCCGTAGTGGTGACCGCCACCGGCGTGCCGCAACCGCAGGCCCAGGTGAGCGCGTCCGTGACCGAGCTAACGGCGGATCAATTCGCCAACCGGGCAGATGTGCTCGATCCGCTGCGTCAGGTGCCGGGGCTGAACGTGGTGCAAACCGGACAGCGAGGCGGCGAGACGTCGCTCTTCATTCGCGGGGGCAACTCGACAGCCAACCGCGTGGTGATGGACGGCGTGCCGATCGAGGATATCGGGGGACGGTTCGATTTCAGCAACGTGGCGACACTGGGGGTCCAGGACGTCGAGGTGTATCGCGGGCCGAACACCGTGCTCTACGGATCGGATGCGGCCGCAGGAGTCGTGGCGCTGACGACCCCACGAGGGAGCACGCCGTTTCCTTCCCTGCTGTATGAGGGCGACGCCGGCAATTTCGGGACATATCGCAATCAGGCGCAGCTGGCGGGCATGAAGCGGAAGCTGGACTACTACTTCGGGGCTTCGAGCCTGAACACACAAAACGCGACGCCCAACGACGGTTATCACGACGACACCGCCGTCTCAAATTTGGGATGGAGTCTGTCAGGGAAAACTCAGATCCGGTTGACGGGACGGGCCAGCGATTCAGCGACGGGGCTGCCGTCCTCGAATGGCGGCTATTCCTTTTACGACTTCGCCAATGACGGCAAGCAACTCGACCAGGATATCTACGGGACGGGCACGATCGACCACTCCTTCCGCGACAACTGGACCGCGACGGTGCGGTACGGGCTGGTCAGGAAGCGCGAGGAGTCGGAGCAGTGGTATCCGGCGGGAAATTTGCTGGGGGGAACCGATTACGGAGCAGGGAATTATTACGGCAACGACGTGACGGTGGTGGGGGCGAACGGCTATTCGACGAACGGGCAGGCGCTGCTGAATTACTCGCCTGCATTCGGGTCGATTTATCCGTACCATCTGGCGCTGGCGTCGAACCGCGACAATCTCTACGCGCAGACGAGCTATCAGCACGGGCCGCACCTGGGTGTGATTGCCGGATTCCGGTATGAAGACGAGCGCGGGATGGAGGGCGAGCCGGTCTACCTGTTCGGAGAAAACCTGGAGCGCACGAACTACGACTACCAGGCACAACTGGGCGGAGAGTTCAGGAGCCGCTTTTTCTATACAGCAGCCGGGGGCGTGGAAAAGAACCAGCTGTTCGGGTTGGTGGGAACGCCGCGCGGAGGGGCATCGTGGTACGTGGTGCGGCCGGGAAAAGGCGTGTTCCACGGGACGCGGCTCAATGTGAACTTTGCGAAGGGATATCAGGAGCCGACGCTGGACCAGCAGTTCGGGTCTCTGTATGCCTTTTTGCAGACCAACGGTGGTCAGTCGACGATCGCGCAGTACGGGATTGCGCCGATCGGAGCGGAGACATCGCGAACCTACGACGGCGGCATCGAGCAGAGCCTGTTCAACGAGAGAGTCATCGCCAGGGTCACTTATTTTCACAACGAATTCGGGAATCAGATTGAGGCGGTGCCGGCGACCGCGGTGCCGGCGCTGCTACCGAACCTGACGACGGCACAACAACAGCAGCTGGAGTCGTTCCTGAACAACAATTTTGCGTATGAGCTGGATCTGAACTCGATGGCGTATCGCGCGCAGGGCGTCGAATCTGAATTTGAGTACGGGCTGGGGAAGAATATCTTCGTACGCGGTGGATACACCTATCTGGACGCAGTGGTGCAGCGGTCGTTTTCATCGGACAACGCGCCGTGTCCGGCAAATTCCTCTGTGCCGTGTTCGTCCGGGCCGAGCTTCAATCCGAACTTTCCGGGGATTCCCATCGGGAATTATTCGCCTTTGGTCGGGGCGCGGCCTTTCCGGCGTCCTCCGCACACCGGATTCACGAGTGTGATCTACACGGGGAAGAAGTGGTCAGGCGTGATTCAGGGAGCGTATGCCAGCCGCAGTGACGACTCGACCTACCTTGGTGGGGACGACGTGAATTTCGGCAACACGCTGCTGCTGCCGAATCGGAATCTCGACTACGCCTACGCGAAGATCGACCTGGGCGCGACCTACCAGTGGAAGCCGTGGATGGGTGTCTATACGCAGCTCGACAATCTGACCAGCAATCAGCACATCGGGCCGATCGGCTATCCCTCGTTGCCCTTCAATTTCCGGACCGGGGCACGATTTACGCTGAGTCTCGGCAAGAAGCAATAGCGGGAACCGTGCCGGCCGTCGGTACTCGGTGTTCAGGATTTCCGGATCAGGCGGCGGCTTCTTGTCCTGCCGATTCCGATTCGCTGGGCAGGAAGAACATCATGGCGGTGCCGGAGGCGCCTGCGGTGGAACCGTCGACCCGGCTGCGGCAGCGGATGGAGCCGCCGGTTTTCACGAGCATGCCTTTGACGATCCACAAACCGAGGCCCGTTCCCACGTCTTTCTTGGTGGTGAAGAACGGAGTGAAGATCTTGCGGCGGATGGATTCGGGAATGCCGACGCCCTGGTCGGCCACGACGAAATGAATGCCCGGAGCGCCGGTGAAAGAATGCCTGGATTTCCAGGCGCGCACCTCGATGGCGCCGCCGTGCCGGGAGGCGTCGATAGCGTTGGAGATGAGATTGGAGATAATTTGCCGGAACTCACCGCGCACGGCATAGATCCGCAGTTTGGCGGGAATGCGCTTGCGCAGGGAAATTTTCTTGTAGCTCAGGCGGCGGTGATAGATGGCGAGAATCTCCTCGACCGCCTCGGGCACATCGATCCAGGTGGGAGAGGAGTTGTCGCGATAGAAACCGAGGGTCTGGCGCGCGATATGAGTGACGCGCTGCAATTCCTCATCGGCGACCGCCAGGCAGCTGCGGGTCGATTCCGACAGGTTTGCATCCTGGCGGGCGAGATAGATGAGGTTGGTGACCGCTTCGAGGGGATTGTTAATCTCATGGGCGACGGTGGCGGCGAGGCGGCCAACCGAGGCGAGGCGTTCGGTGGTGTGCAGGGCGGCCTCGAGTTTCTTGTGGGCCGTGACGTCGCGCAGGATTTTAGCGGCGCCGACGATCTTCCCTCGAGGATCGCGGATGGGGGAGATGGTGAGCGACACGTCGATGCGTTCGCCGCTCTTGGTTACGCGCACTGTTTCGAAGTGCTCGATACGCTCGCCGGCCTGGATTTTGCGCAGGATCCCAACCTCATCGTGGTGGAGATCAAGAGGGATCAGGGTGGTGATGGGCTTGCCGACGATCTCATCGGACCGATAGCCGAGAATGCGCTCGGCCGCGGCATTCCAGCTGGTGACGATGCCGTTGAGGTCTTTGCTGATGATGGCGTCCTCGGAAGATTCAACGATGGCCGCGAGTTTCATCTGGCCCTGGTCGGCGCGTTTCTTCTCGCTGACGTCGAGGACGAAGCAGCGCGCGTGGAGGAACTCGCCATTGTGCAGCCAGGGATTGGCGTCGATCCGGACCCAACGATAAGCACCGCTGCTGCAGCGCATGCGAATCTCAAAGCCGCGCACGCTTTCGGCGTGGCGGAGGTGGCGCAGCATCGCGGCGGCTTCTTCCGGGTCCTCGACGAATTCCGACACGTCATGGCCGACATACTGCTGCGGCTGATAGCCCAAAAGCGCTAACTGAGTGCGGTTGGCCCACAGTATGGTTCCGTCCGCAGCGAGCCAGTGCATGCCGATGACCGCGTTTTCAAGGAAATCGCGGAGCTCGGCTTCGCGCAGTTGCAGCGTCTGCTGGGTTTTCCGGCCGTGACGGGTCTCTTCTTCGAGGGCGTTGGCCTTTAGTTGCCAGACAACAGCGTTGCGGCGGCGTTCTTCTTCGTTCATCGCTTCGTAGCCCTGGCCGGGAACGACATGATCGTGCTCGGCGCAGATGCGCCGGACGACGGTCCCGTCGGTGTCGCGGGTGAAGAAGCGCAGGGGCCAGCCGCAGGCGAGATGAAAGGAGCGGCTTTGCGCCAGTTGATTCCAGAGTTCCTCGAGGCGGATCGAGGCGCCGGTCCTGCCTTCTTCCCAGAGTACGGAAACCATCTCGCCGTAAGCGGCAACGAGGGGTCTGTCGGGTCCGGCATTGAAGCTGGCCGAGTCGGCAAGGCAATCGAGCAGGCTGCCGATGGAGGAGGAGAAGCGCTTCGAATCGGGCCAGCCTTCGACCATGAACTCGGCGAGAGTGCGCTCGGCGTCGAGGCTGAGCCAGCGGCCCTGCTCGGCGATGCGGTCGAGGTCGAAACCGCGGGACTGCAGTTGTTCTTCGAATCCGGCGCGATGGGCCGGAGTGGCGATGACCACGGCGGCACCGCCCACGGACAGGGTGGCGGCGAGCCGCTGGGCGATTTCGGCAACGAGCCGGTCGTCACTGGAGTAGAAATGTGCGCTGTGGGTGCCGTGCCGACTGGAACGGGGGAGCGTGCTGGTCTCGTCAGCAGGGCGTTGGGCGAATTCCGGCGGATGTAGGAAGCGCGTCATGGCCAGGGGCCGAAAGAGCGAAGCAGCAGGGCAGTCGAGCGATCCCTGTTTTTCAGCGGTTATTGAGGCTCGGATGAAAGAAAAAGGGAAAGGGATGTATGGGTTAGTGACCACAGGCCACTCGTCCCGCCACGGGGTTCAGGGGTGCCGATCCGGGGTCAGTGCATTGGGGGTCATGGGCGGGCAGCATGGCATCTCCTGGGCAGCAAAAAGCCCCTCATTCGAGGGGCTTTTAGACTGATTCTAATTGGGTTACTGTCGACGAGCAGAAGGACGGACGGCTTCCTGGGCGTGGACGGCGCCATTGGGTGGAACGGCCGGCACCTCCGGTTCGACAGGGGTCTTCAGGCCGATGCCGAGTTTCTTGCGGAGTTCCGTATCCATTTTGGTGAAGGTGTCGCGGTTGTCCTTGAGGAACTGGCGGACATTTTCGCGGCCCTGGCCGATGCGCTCGCCGGAGTAGCTGTACCAGGCGCCGCTCTTTTCGAGGATGTTGTTGGTGACGGCCAGATCGAGGACATCGCCCTCGCGGGAGATACCTTCGCCGTAGAGGATGTCGAATTCGGCTTCACGGAAGGGTGCGGCGACCTTGTTCTTGACGATCTTGACCTTGGTGCGGGAGCCGACGACGACGTCGCCTTCCTTGACCGCGGCGATGCGGCGGATGTCAATGCGGACCGAAGAGTAGAACTTGAGGGCGCGGCCGCCAGTCGTGGTTTCGGGATTGCCGAACATGACGCCGATCTTTTCGCGAATCTGGTTGATGAAGACCAGGCAGGTACGCGATTTCGAAACGGTGCCGGTGAGTTTGCGGAGGGCCTGGGACATGAGGCGGGCCTGCAGGCCGACATGGGAGTCGCCCATCTCGCCGTCGAGCTCGGCCTTGGGGACGAGGGCGGCGACGGAGTCGACGACGAGGATGTCGATGGCGCCGGAGCGGACGAGGGCTTCGGTGATTTCGAGGGCCTGTTCGCCGTAGTCGGGCTGAGAGATGAGGAGGTTGTCGATGTCGACGCCGAGTTTTTTGGCGTAGGCGGGATCGAGGGCGTGCTCGGCATCGACAAAAGCGGCCATACCCCCGGCCTTCTGGGCCTCGGCGATGATCTGCAGGCAGATGGTGGTTTTGCCGGAAGATTCAGGGCCGAAGACTTCGACGACGCGGCCGCGCGGGACGCCGCCGACGCCGAGGGCGGCGTCGAAGGAGATGGAACCGGTCGAGATGGTAGCGATGGGGACGACGGCCTCTTTGCTGCCGAGGCGCATGATGGACCCTTTGCCGAACTGCTTTTCAATCTGCGAAAGCGCCAGGTCAATGGCGCGCTGACGATCATCTGCCACGTTGAAGCTCCATTTCCGGGGCGGGTGCGAGTGCTGGGCCGGCCCGCATCTTCGCCTCTTCTTTGCCCCGTCTGTTCGAGTCTACCATCCGACGATTGCCGCTTCTTCACCCGCGCGCGCACAAAATCCACGCAGGTAATGGCGTAGTTATTTTGAGCAGCATACAAGGTTTCGGCGGTACCCGTTTTCCTCAGGCGGCCCTGCGGGGCAGGCCACCGGGGATAGCGGATAGCGAACAGGGCACCCGGCACCGGGCGCACCCCCCACCCCCCCACCCCCCCTTTTGCGGAGGTTTGATTGATTCTGCGAGGGTTGAGTGATGGTGTCAGACTCGGTAACAGGCAGATTCTCATGACAAGTCAGTTGGGAGGCGCTCGCGAGTGCATCAATGAGACTCGCCATTGATTCATTTACAGGGGCGACGAGGCTTGATGATGGAAGGCGAGTCACTTGCCTGACGCTCGTCTTTGATTCATTCGCGCTCGTCTTTGACGGGTTCGCGCGTGCGATTGATGCAGTGATGCGTGTGTGTGACTGATTTAGGTATGGCTCTCTTACCCCACTCAAGCCAAAAGAGGGCTTGCATGGGTCAACCGGCGCAGCGAAAAGGTCATCATTGGCCCGTGATCTGACGTGCATCTCCTCGCACTCAAACAGAAAAGGACCGCTCGGGGGCGGTCCTTTTCTATTTCTTACTCCCTATTATTAGAATACCAAAACCAGCTAAGAATCGCGCCAAATATTATTGGGTTGGTTGGCGTGCAAGTCTTTATAAGTCATGAGTCATTACTTTGGATTTTAGCCGCGCCTCTTGACAAATTTTCGACGTTCGGGGATTCAGGGGCAGCAGATGGCAATTACCACGCCTGGCCGATCCCGATCGCGACCTATACCCGCGGATAGGTCTCGTCTATATAGATACGCCGCCGGGAGACGGGGGCTGCAAGCGGAAGATGGTTGGAGGCAAGCGTCCCGAGGTAAACGCTCTCTTAATTTGTAACCGGCCGCAGTAATCCCTGCGCCGGATACATCTCTCTTCATTTCTGCCGGCATCCCATCTGCAATCGGGTTAATCGATCAGTTAACACTCGACCGACACACTCCGACAATTCCTTCCCCCATCGGAGGTTTCCCATGAAGTGGACAGGCATTCTCTGCGCCGTTGGCGTCACTCTCTCCACAGCCGCGTTCGCCCAGGTCACGATCAGCGGAAATGTACCGCAAAGCGGGTCCACTACAGGCTCTACTGTCACCGTTTCCGCGGTGGCGTCTTCGCCCAACGGCATTTCCGGATGGGATGTCTACTTCGGAAACACTCTTTACTACAGGAGCTACGAGGGGTTCAACGGCATCCTGGATGTCACGGTTGCGGCGCCTACGGGAGCGAACCAGAAGGTCACGGTCACGGCGTTCGACAATACCGGGGCGGATAATTCCTACGTAGCGACCGATGTTACGGTGAACACGTCTCCGCTGCCCACTCCTCCGTCCGACGCGACGGAGTTCCCGAACCTGCAGAATGTCTCGGGCAATCCCGGGACGTGGCAGGCGTGCACGGGAACCTGCACCGGCGCCAAGAGCGGCCCCACGGGCACGAACAGCCTGACTTTCGGAAATTCGCCGTCGCTGAGCGGTGGTTCGATGAAGCAGACGGCAACCGGGGAGACGGGGGGTTATTGGGACGTGCTGTACTATCGTCACCTTGGATGCACGACGCTGCCGGGTGGGGTGTGCAGCGGGATATCGAATGTTCTGGAAGATATGTGGTTCTACGTACCCTCGACCACGACGCAATTGCAGGCGCTGGAATTCGACCCGGATTTGTATGACGGCAGCGACGAAGAATTCATGTCGCATCAATGCCGGGTGGCGGGCGATGGAGCGGGGTATTGGTATCTATGGAACATGGCCGCTAACACCTGGGAGCCGACGACCTATGCGTGCAGTATGAGCACCAACACCTGGCATCACTTCCAGGTCTACGGCACGATCGATCAATCGACGCACAGCTACACGTATGAGGACTTTGTTTTCGACGGCAAGACTGTCTACCAAAACCTGGGCACGACGTATAACGGGAAGGCTTACTCCAGCAGCCCGGACCTGAATATTCAGCAACAGATCGACAACAATTCAGACCCGACAGGCAGCAACGCGGTGAACTACGATAACTACAATTTATGGGTGTGGTAAGAGCAGCAGGGCACGTGGCACCGGTTGGGAACCCCCACGCTGATCGATACCGGGGATCCAACCGGTGTCGTGGTTCCAATTAACTATCGCGATTACGATTTTACCGATCTGCCAATGCCGACGGAGAAGTTTCAATGCGGACGTTTGGGACGGGATCGGTTTTGAGACCAGCATGCGGCGAAAGTTGCCGGTTGCCGACAACCCACGCGGATCAGCTGCCGTGTCTGTCGAGGGTCAAGCCAGGATGATGAGCTCTGACCTACTGGATCCGGGCTCTGGCTTTTCCAATGCGCACGTTGAAGCCGACCATCGAGCCCCAGACGTTGATGCCGTAGTCGTAATATCTGGGCTGTGACAGGTAGAAGTTGGAGATGTGCTGGTAGGAGCCGCCGGCATCGACGCTGAAGCGGGGGTTGAAGTCGTAGCGTATTCCGCCGCCATTCATCAGCGTGAAGGTCAGATCCTGCCCCTGGGCGTAGAGCACCCCGTCTGGCCCCTTAGCGTTAATATTGCCCACGCCTCCGTGGGCATCGAAGTAAGGAACCATCCTCCAGTTCGGACGAATGAAGTTACGGCGTATCCCAAAGAGGAAGGCAAAATAGCGCGTCTCCGGGCCGCGAGGGATATCCACATAGCTCCCGCTGAATGTGTAGTCCGTGGTGCCGCGGAGGATGCCGGGCCAATCGATCTTGTCGATGGTCCAGCGGACGGAAGCAACGTTGGGTTCGAGCGTGTAATGGAGCGGCCAGGTGGTATACGTGCTGCCGGTCACGAAGTTGTAGACGAAGGGAATATTGATGGGCTCCCAGCCGCTCTCGAGGGAGAACTCCAGCTTATTCTTGTAAAAGATATTGCGGTTGAAGTCGCCGGGGCCGTTAAAGAAGAAAAAGTCGTGGACAGGGTGATTCGTGTCATCCTGGGCGTCTGCGATACTGGCGAGGAACGCGACCAGGAGCACAAGGAACAGGTATTTCGCACGCATCCAGCGAGACTTCCTATCCGAATAACTGATCGGATAATGTCACGATAATACACCGGTGCGCGGGAGTTCCAGGCAGCCAGGATGGCAAAGGCGCGTCATCAGGCCCTGGAGGGCAGCTGAGAAGGGTGACATTTCGCTATGGATTTCCGTTCTCTCCTCTCATCCGACAGATGCATGCTTTCAGCACCATATCGCACTCGAGCCGGTAATGATTGACGTCCGCGATGAAAGCCCGCACGATCGGAAAGCCATCTTCCATGTCGTTTCGTGCGCTTTTGGTCAATGGGCCGAGGCTCAGCTCATAGAAGAACTGCGCGAAGGAGGCAACATCGTCCTCTCCCTGGTTGCAGAGGAAGACGGCCAGGTTGTCGGTCATGTTCTGCTGTCCAGGCTGGAGGCTCCATTCCCGGCATTGGCACTGGCTCCCGTATCGGTGCTGCCGGCAAGACAGCGGAGCGGGATTGGATCCGCTCTGATTGAGAAGGCGGTGCGCCAAGCTCGCGACGAAGGCTGGGCTTCTGTCTTTGTGCTGGGTGATCCGCACTATTACGAGCGGTTCGGTTTTTCAGCAGAAGCGGCGGCGGGTTTCACGTCTCCCTATGCCGGACGGCATTTCCTGATGCTCCAGCTGTGGCCTTCTCTTTGTACTGGAACGGGCGAGCTACGCCACGCGCCGGCATTCGGCGCTCTGGATCATCGATAGAGAAGGTGTGATTGCTGTGGGTGATGCGGTCTAGAGTGGTTTGCGATAGAGCACGCTGCGGGAGACGGGCACATATCCCAGGGCCTGGTGGGCGCGGTGGGAGAGAGTGTTCTCGATATACGCGTCCGAGGCCATTTCGCGGCAGCCGTGGGTGCGGGCCCAGTCCTCGGCAGCAGTGAGGAGCTGGCGGCCGACGCCCTGCCGGCGGTAAGCCTCGTCGACATACCAGCCCTCGATGTAGCCGACAGGGTGGGATGTGTCGCAGCCGTCGGCGTGGGAGCGAAGGCCGGCTTCGAGGAACCCGATGAGGCGGTGATCGGGCGTTTCGGCGACGAAATGGAGGAGAGGCAGGGTCGACGGGTTGCTCCCGGCCAGAGTGGCGGCGAGCTCCTGCCGGAGTTCTTCGCGAGGAGATTCGGGCCAGAGTGCATGGCAGAGGTCGGCGAGGGGTTCGAGGTCGGAGGGAAGGGCGGGCCGGATGCGCATCTGGTCAGGGTACCGCGGGGACGGGCACCGGGCTCGGAGTCTCGGGGTTGGTGGGATGTCTCTGAAGTTGGTCGAAGCAATCGATGGATTGAAGTCGCTTCAGAAACAGTCCGCGGTGGCTGGAGCCCGATTGATTTTGCGATTTTTACGTGACTGAAGAGCTTGCGGAAAAAGGCGCTTTTTCAAAACGGTTCATGGAGAATTCCAGGGACAGTACTTTTGCCTGATTGGCAAAGGCAAATGTTTTGACGTTCGGGCGGCAGGGGAGTTTGCTTCTTGCTATGGGGTGAACCTGGGTGCCCGGCATTGGGTGTGGTATTGCTGTCGGCGCTTGAGGCTGGTTTGAGCCTGGTTTACTGGGTGAGCGGTTTCGGCATGAGTAAATTCGTTTCCTGATGCAGAAGCAGCTGAGCGGAGGGTTTTTTGCAGGCTCCGGAGTCGTGCCCTGATCCAAAATCAAAGAGCATTGATTGAATGAACTTTCGGGGCTCCACATTAGAACCGGTCTCATATCCAGGGTTGTGGCTTCGGAGTCAAGCCTGAGCGCCGCTTCGGCGGGTCTCACATGTGCCTCACGGGGATATCGGTTGATCAGGGCGGTTCTAGTCGCCGATGGCGAGGGTGCGTTCCTGGAAGTGGCGGGCGGGGTCAGCGACCATGTCGAGGATGGCGCGGACGACGAGGTCGGGCTCGTCGAGATGGATCCAGTGCTGGCTGCGTTCGGCGATGATCTCGCGGCTGAGGGGGCCGTATTTGTCCATGTCGTCGACCGGTGTGGAGCTGCCTGGGGTGATGACGAGGACCGGCGTGTCGCGAATGGGTTCGACATCGTGCATTTCGGCCACGGTGGCGCGCACGGCACTGAGGTGGGCGAGAAGTCCGCGATAGAAGCGGGGGGCCGACCAGTGAGCCGCGATGGCGGGACGGACGCCAGGAGGCATCTTGCCGATTTCGGTATCGAGGCGTCCTGCCAGATACGCGCCCTGCGCGCCGGCGAGACGAATGAGGAAGCCGGAGAGTTTGGCGGAGCGACACAGATGGGACCGGGCGGCGAGACGGGCCATGCCGAAACGGGCGATGTGCATGCCGTGACCGGTGAGGCGCTGGGCGCGCGCCACGGTCGCGCAGCGGTCCTGGTTGATGGGAGGCCACTCGTGGGTGCGCATGGGATCGAGGAGAACGAGGCCGGCGGTGTCGTCGGGGTAGTCGAGGGCGAAGCGCTGCATGACGAGGCCGCCGAAGGAGTGGCCGACGAGAACGTAAGGGGGCCGGACGCCGGCGGTGCGGAGCATGGCATGCAGCTCGGCGGCGATGCGGCTGGGGGTGCGTTCGGAGACGGAGGCGCTGCTCCAGCCGAGGCCGCAGCGATCGTAGGCGACAGTGTGGACGTGGAGGGCGACGGCGTCCTGGATATGGATCCAGTTGAGGCTGGTAGCACCGAAGCCGGATTCAAATACGACGGAGGGGCCTCGATCCGCGGGACCCTTTTCGACGAGGTAGAGACGCCGCCGGTCGCCGATGTCGACGACGGAGCCGTGAGAAAGAAGACGTTTGCGGTCGATCAGATCGCCGATGGACTGATAGAGGAAGCCGCCGAGCAGAAGCAACCCAGCGAGGAACACAACGGTCCCGAGAACGAGGAGGAGTGTGATCATTGCGCGTCACTCGCGGAGGCTGGGCGTGCGGTCAGGTTGAAATCTTTGCGTTGCAGGTGAGCATGCGGGGAGCCGTGGTCGATGAGGAGGAGGGAGGAGCCAGGCTGGCCGCTGATCTTTGCTTCAATCTGCCGCGAGAGCCAGAGGCCGCCGAGCTGCTGGAGGGAGTAGAAGACGAATTGTTTGGCGGGGGGACCGCTTTTGGGCATGGTTTCAATGTAGACGGAAGCGCCGGTCTTTTGGTCGATGAAGGTGGTGACGGAGGCGTAGACGGTGGGCTGGCCGGGACCAGGTTCGCTTTTGAGGACGAAGCAGTCGCGGGCGCCGTATTTCTGTGGAGGAAGCACGGTTTGCTTTGTCCAGAAAAACTGGCCGTCGGCGAAGTCTTCGGGGTAGAAGAGGGTGCCGGCGACGCCTTCAGCCCAGTGTTCGGGGGATAGTTTTTCCGGGGTGGTGCTCCCCGGGCGCAGGACTTCGATGGTGGTATGGCCGGTTTCGTTCTGGGTGAGGAGGTAGCGCTCGGTGGCGTGGCTGGGAGTGGTAACGGTGATCAGGGTGCGAAGGCCATCGGGGAAGGAGTGCGACGCGAGGGCGAGGGAGTTGTTGATGCGGGTGCCGTTGGGAGCGACCTGCACGAGATGGCCGATGGCGCGGATGTCGGACTTCTCGACGCGTGCGCGCGCGGCGGCGAGGAGGGAGTGGAGGGATCCGGCGGGCGAGGAGGGTTTGGCTGCGGTTTGCGCGCAAGCGGCGGGGGGGATGGAAACGGCAGCGATGAGCACGACGACGGGGAAGGTCAATTGCATATGAGACCATCCTTCATCGCCACATGACGGTGCGCGGTGGCGGCGATGCCGGGGTCGTGGGTGACCATGACGAGGGTGGTGCCATGGCGCTGCTGGACCTGGGCGAGAATCTCGAGGATTTTTGCAGAGTTGACGCTGTCGAGGTTGCCGGTGGGCTCGTCGGCGAGGAGCACCTGAGGTTCGTTGACGAGAGCGCGGGCGATGGCCACGCGCTGGCGTTCGCCGGCGGAGAGCTGGGTGGGGTACTGGCGCAGGCGATGCTCGAGACCGAGCTCGACGAGGAGGGCGCGGGCGCGCTCTTCGCGGTCGCGGCGGTGGCTGCCGGTACCGAGCATCGGGACCTGAACGTTTTCAAGAGCATTGAGGGAGGGGAGCAGGTGGAAGGACTGGAAGATGAAGCCAGCGTAGCGGGCGCGGTAGGTATCGAGGTCGATGCAGACGGTGCCGGTTTGCGATCTTCCGACCGACTGGCCGCGAAAGAGGACGGCGCCATCGGAGGCGACGTCGAGGCCGCCGAGCAAATGGAGCAAGGTTGACTTGCCGCTGCCGCTGGCGCCGGTGATGGCGAGGAAATCTCCGGCAGTGACGCTGAGGGAGACACCGCGGAGGGCCTCGATGGTGCCGTTCTCGTAGCACTTCTTGAGGTCGCGGACTTCGAGCAGCGCGGGAGACGGCGAGGTGGGGCTACTCATGGCGGAGAGCCTCCACGGGGCTGAGCTGCGCGCCGCGCCATGCGGGCACGGAGCCGGCGAGAACACCGACGAGGGCGGCCATCAGCAGGCCTTCGAGCAGAGTGGCGATGGGCAGGCCGGTAGAGACGATGCTGGCCGTTTGCGGCAGGGTGGCGAGGATGTGCAGTGCGGCCCATCCCAGGAGGAGTCCGGCGATGCCGCCCGCGAGGCCGAGAGCCGCGGCCTCCATGAGGATGAGAAACAGGACGCGGAACCGCGACCAGCCCATGGCGCGGAGAACGCCAATCTCTTTCGTGCGCTCGAAGACGGACATGGCGACGGTATTGGCGATGCCGAGAGCGGCGACGAGCAGAGCGATGAGCGATGTTCCCCATGCGGCGGCGTGGGCCAGGGTCACGAGCTGATTATTGGCCGCGCGCTCGGTAGCGGGAACGGCACGCAGGCCGGGCAAATCCTTCTCGACCGTGTCTTCTGCCTGCTGACGCCATTGTGCGGGAGATACACCTGTCGGGGGAGGCTTGAGGCGCAGATGAAAGGCGGTGACTTTGCCGGACATGCCGGAGAGATTCTGCATCTCGTCGATGGGCATGATGATGGCGCCGGCTTCGAGAGCCGAGGGGCTGCGGAAGATGCCGACGACGGTGAAGGAACCGCCCTGGAGGTCGATGGTGTCGCCGACTTTTTTGTTGAGGCTGCCAGCGAGGAGCTCGCCGAGAATGACTTCCTGCTGGCCGTCGCGGAAGCGGCGTCCCTGCAGGATTTGCAGTGCGGAGAATTCGAAGGTGTCGGATTTCCAGCCGTAGACGAGGGTGTTGATCTCGGGGGTGACGGCCATCATGTTGATGATCATGGGCGCGGCGGTTGCGATTTGCGGAATGCGGGCGAGGACGGCACCGGCGCTTTGATCGACGGAGGTGTTGAGGAAGGTTTTCTGCACGACAGCGAGGTCGGTGCCGGCGCTCTCATACATTTCGAGCCAGGCGTGCTCGAAGGAGCGGGAGAATCCGACGAGGGCGACGAAGGCACCGATGCCCATGCCGATGCCGCACAGGGTGAGCGCGGTGCGCAGACGGCGCCGCCAGACATTTCTCCAGGCGAATCCTACGAACGACAGTCGCATCGATTGGGGCGTTTCAAAAAACGCAAGCGGTCAGGGAGAAACCAGCCTACGAGGGTGACTGCCAGAAGTCTACCGGAAATCGTGACGGAATCTTCGCTTTGTTCCATGGTACGGGTTGAGGCGGGGCAGGTGAGGTCCGCGTGGCCGGCGGTGCACCGCGGGGAAATCTTGCCGATGAACGGCCTGGCGTGAAGCGGGCAGTGGATGGTTTTGCTCGCCTTATTGACTGTCTATAAGAACAATGCTACCGTCTTATAGATAGTCGATAGGAGAGACCGATGCCCGTTCCTGAGTCCGACCTGCTGCAGGGCACCCTCGATTTGCTGATTCTGAAAGCGCTCGCGCTCCAGGAGCTGCACGGGATGGGGATTTCGCGCAGGATTGCGCAGATCACGCAGGGAGCATTCGACGTGAAGCCGGGCTCCTTGTTTCCGGCGCTGTACCGGATGGAGGAAGCAGGCTGGCTGATCTCCAGCTGGGGCGAATCGGAAACCAACCGGCGCGCGAAATTCTACTCGCTGACGAAGGCCGGCCGGAAACAGCTGCACACCGAGTCGGAGCGGTGGGAGCGCATCTCTTTGGCCATGGCGAGTGCCCTGAGCAATTCTCAGGAGGCTCTGTGATCAGTCGACTTCGCGCGCTGGGGGAGAATTTGTTCCGCAGACAACGACTCGATCGCGATTTCGATGAGGAACTCCGGGCGTATCTGGAGCTGCAGGCAGAGGAGAAAGTTCGAGCCGGGATGGCGCCGGAAGAAGCCTGGCGAGCAGCGCGTCGCGAAATGGGCGGAATCGACCAGGTACGGCAGAATGTTCGCGATGTTCGCGCGGGAGTCCGCCTGGACAGGCTGGCGCAGGATGTTCGGTACGGTGTACGAACGCTCGCGAAGAATCCGGGGTTCAGTCTGGTGGCGATGGCCACGCTGGCGCTGGGTATGGGCGCGAACACGGCGATGTTCAGCCTGCTGGATCAGGTGGTTCTGCGGCTCTTGCCTGTCCGTGATCCCGGGCAGCTGGTGATCGTGCGGGAGACCGGCAACCATTACGGCAACAGCTACGGCCGCAATACCATTTCCTGGCCGATGTTTGAAGATTTGCGCGATCACAATCCGGTTTTTTCCGGGATGTTCTGCCGGTTCCCGGCCACCGTGGGGCTGGGCTATGGCGATCACACGGCGCAGATCTCGGCTGAGCTTGTCTCCGGCTCCTACTTTCCGATCCTTGGCGTGGGGGCAGCTTTGGGGCGGACCATCGCTGCGGACGACGATGCGGTTCCCGACAGCCGGCCGGTGGTGGTGCTGAGCTATAGCTTCTGGCAAAGCTACTTCAACGCGGACCGCACCATCGTCGGACGCACCATTGGGCTCAACAGCTACAAGATGACGGTGATCGGCGTAGCCGCGCCTGGTTTCGACGGCGTCGACCTGAGCACGCCGGCAAAGGTTTTTGTTCCGATCATGATGAAGACGGAGATGACGCCGCGCTCGGACGGCCTGAAGGACCGGCCGCGCAGGCTGAGTTGGGTGACGGCGTACGGGCGTCTCAGGCCCGGCGTCAGCCTGGAGCAGGCGCAGGCTTCTCTGCAGCCGCTGCTGCACAGCATCCTCGCAATGGAGGCACTGCAGCCTGAATTCAGGAGAAACGCGACGGCTGCGGATCGGGAGGTATTTCTCCGGAATCGCGTTGAACTATTGCCTGGCTCGGAGAACGGGCTGCGCGACACCCTGCGCAGGCCGCTGTGGTTGCTGGTGGCGCTTACCGGGGCGGTGCTTCTTCTGGCCTGCGCCAACCTGGCCAGTCTGCTGCTGGCCCGCGCCACGGCGCGAGAGCGGGAACTCGCTGTACGTCTCGCCATCGGCGCCGGTCGGGCCCGCATCGTTCGCCAGCTGTTGCTGGAAAGTCTGCTTCTGGCGGGAGCGGGAACCATGCTGGGGCTGGGGTTGGCCTTTGTGGCGGATCGCATTCTTCTGCGCATCTATCTGCCGGCGGATACGGCGGGCGAGTTTATGGTCTCCGCCATTCCGGATGGACGAGTGCTGGCCTTCGCTGCGGGAGTGATGCTGCTGACCTCGCTGGTCTTCGGACTCCTGCCCGCCGTTCGCGGCTCGCAAACGGAAATTACGCTCTCGCTCCGGGACAGGTCCGGCGCGCTCTCCGCCGGCGGTATCACTCTGCGCCGGATGCTGGTTGGCGTTCAGGTAGCGTTGTCGCTGCTGCTGCTGGTGGGTGCGGGACTGTTCGTTCGAACTTTACGCAATCTCGAGAACCTGGGGCCGGGTTTCCCCACCGACCGTCTCCTTACGTTCACGGTCAACCCTTCGCTTAGCGGATACTCCGACGATGAAACCAAAGCGTTCTTTGAACGGCTGGACGTCCATCTGCAGACCATGCCTGGGGTCGAGTCGGTGGGCATGTCGGCCATGGCGATGATGAAGGGCTATGCATGGCAGAACGCAATTCTGGGCAAGGATTTCGAAGGAGCGCCGATCGAGCAACAGCCAGTTCTCAACAACGTCGGCCCGGACTACTTTGCTGCGCTCGGAATTCCTCTCCTCGCCGGGCGCGCCATAACGGAGCAGGACGATGCGCCGTTGAAATACACCGTCGCCGTGATCAATGAGAGCTTTGCCAGGGAATATTTCCCGGGCCGCGATCCGCTCGGGCAGCGCTTCGGGCTGGTGAACGACATGCAGACAGCCACCCCGGACATTGAAGTCATCGGGGTGATCCCGGATAAGAAATATCGAGATCTGCGTGAGACGCCACCGCCGCAGGCTTACTTCCCGTACTACGAAGACATCAAGTTCCGTGGCATGAGCATCTATTTGCGCACGCGGGCCGATCCACGCCTGCTCGAGGATGCGTTGCGCGAACGCATGCGGCAGTTCGACCCGAAAGTTCCGGTGGTTGATCTTGCAACCGTGAACGAGCAGATTGGATTTTCGCTGCGTACCGAGCGGCTGGTGGCCAGCCTTTCCGCGGTCTTCGGTGGCGTGGCGACGTTGCTCGCCGTGATTGGGCTGTATGGCGTCATGGCTTATGCCGTCACGCGGCGGACGCGCGAAATCGGCATCCGCATGGCGCTCGGAGCCTTGCGCAGCAACGTTATTGCGATGGTCATGCGCGAAGTGTTTGTTCTTATCGGCGCCGGCCTGGCAGCCGGTATGGGGCTGGCGCTGGCCCTTGCCGATCTGGTGCGGAGCCAGATCTATGGATTGAGCGCGCGCGATCCATTCACGTTTGCAGGCTCGGCCATCGTTCTTACGGTGGCTGCGGGATTGGCGGGCTTGATTCCCGCGTTGCGCGCAAGCTCTGTGGATCCGACAACGGCGCTGCGACAGGAATGAGTCGGTGGCCGGGAATCCCGTGGCCGCATCGATCCGGCAACAACCTCCAATCCGGTCTCCCGAGCCCTGGGATATCCGTTCACGCCGAATCGCCGTCGCCGAGTCGACGGAGCAGGCGCATCTGTGGATCGGCGGCAAGCCAAACTCCGGCCGATGGTCGCTCAGTAACCGCAGGAATCCCTGGTTGTGACAGAGGGCACAGCCTGGGGAAGGGGTCGCAGCCTAGTCTGAAGCGTCGCCGGGAGGAGCGCGATGGCGACGCTGGTCGAACCTCGCGTAGGTGCAGTGGTTGCGGATGCAGGGGTTGCGCCGCGGGCGGGGACGGGTGCGGGCGCGGCGGAAGCTGGGGCAGGGAATCCCTGGATCGTCGCCATCTCCGTGATGCTGGCGACGTTCATGGAGGTGCTGGACACGGCGATCGCGTCCGTCGCGCTTCCTTATATAGCGGGATCGCTGGCGGCCTCGAACTCGGAAGCGACGTGGGTGCTGACGAGCTATCTGATCGCGAACGCGGTGGTGCTGCCGGCGAGCAACTGGTTCGCGCTGCGGTTTGGGCGGAAGAGATTTCTGATCTCGTGCGTGATTCTGTTTACGATTGCGTCGTTTATGTGCGGGGCGGCGCCGAGTCTGGCGTTCATTTTGATTGCGCGCATCGTGCAGGGCGCGGGGGGCGGGGCGCTGCAGCCGCTGTCGCAGTCGATTCTGCTGGAGAGCTTTCCGCCGGCGAAGCGTGGCGCGGCCATGGCACTGTTCGGTTTTGGCGTGGTGGTGGCACCCGTACTGGGACCGACGCTGGGCGGATGGCTGACGGATTCGTTCAGCTGGCGCTACGCGTTCTACATCAATATCCCGGTCGGTGTGCTGGCGGTCTTCATGATCAGCCGGTTTGTGAAGGATCCGCCTTACATCAAAAGGGCGAAAGCGGGGCCATTCGACAACCTGGGATTCGGGCTGCTGTGCCTGTGGTCGGGATGCCTGCAGGTGATCCTCGACAAGGGCCAGGAGGACGATTGGTTTGGGGCGGTGTGGATTCGCTGGGCGACGCTGATCCTGGTGGTTTCGCTGGTGTGGTTCGTATGGCATTCGTGGACGGCGAAGCAGCCGCTGGTAGATCTGAAAATCCTGGCGCGTAATCGCAACTTCGGGGTGGGCTGCCTGCTGATTTTCATGCTGGGGTTCACGATCTATATCACGGTGGCGATGATGCCGCTGTTCTACCAGGAGGTGCTGGGGTACACGGCGCTGACGGCGGGGCTGGTGGTGGCGCCGCGGGGGATTGGCTCGATGCTGGGGCTGCCGCTGATGGGGATCATCAGCCACAAAATCGATAATCGCTGGTTGTTGTTTTGCGGATTCATGATGGTGGGCATTTTCTCGATTGCCTTTGCGCAGATCAACGTGGGGATTGGTCCGACGACGATGCTGGTGCCGATTATCATGACGGGCTTTGCGCTGAGTTTTGTGTTTGTGCCGATTGGAAGTATGGCGACGGCAACGCTGCGCAACGAGGAGATTGGGAACTCGAGCGGGATCTTCAATCTGTTGCGGAATATCGGCGGATCGATTGGGATTTCGCTGGCGTCGACCATGCTGGTGCGGCGGACGAGCTTTCATCAGAGCCGCATCGCTGCGTCGGTGCCGCAGGCAGGCCGAGCGTTTGAGGCGCACACGCTCGGGATGGGAGCGTATTTCGGGCGGCAGCTGGGCCACGCGCAGGGCCAGCCGGCGGCTTTGGCGGCGATGTATCTGCAGCTGGAACGGCAGGCGTTGCTGTGGTCTTTCGTCGACATCTTCCGCTGGATTGCATTGGTCGCGTTTGCGGCGGCACTGCTGGCTTCGCTGTTCCGGCGGATCAGCGCGCGGGCGGATGGGTCGGTACAACTCCACTAAGTGCAGTGGTCGCTGTCAGCGTTTCGTGAGCCCGCGGAAGAGGCACGCCATGGCGGGCAGGAGTAATTCTTCGGCGCGCACCTGGGGCGAGATTCCGCAGGTTGCGAAGGCGGCGGCGATGGCTGCGGGATCGTGGCCGGCGTTGCGCAGATTTTTTGCGAGCATCTTGCGTTTTTGTGCGAAGCAGATGCGGACGAAGGCTAGAAATGGGTCGGGGCTCACCTGCAACTCGTCGAAGCGGGGCGCCATGGTGAGGCGCACGACGGTGGAATGCACCTGAGGCGGCGGCGAGAAGGCTGCCGGCGGCAAGGTGAGCAAATTTTCGACGCGCGCGTACATCTGCGTGGTGGCGGAGAGCAGCGCCGTAATCGCTGGTGCCGGGAGGGGCGGCAATGCGGGCGGCGACCTCGCGCTGCATCATGAGCACGGCGCGCTCGATGGCGCCGGCGAAGCGGAAGAGATGCAGCAGAATCTCCGTGGTAATGAAGTAGGGCAGGTTGCCGACGACGAGCAGCTTGTCGCTGCCGGGGTTGCGCAGGGCAGCGAGGTCGGTGGCGAGAACGTCCTGGGCGAGAATTTCGACGGAGGGGCGATCGGCGAACTGCTCGCGCAGGCGCGGCGCCAGCTCGCGGTCGAGTTCGATGGCAATGAGGTGTTGGGCACGCTGGGCTAAAAGCGCGGTGATGGCCCCGCGGCCCGGACCGATCTCGACGACGGTGCGAGGCGACAGGTCACCGAGCGCATCGACGATGGCGGTTTGCGCGGTGGAACTGACAAGAAAGTGCTGACCGAGTTTGGGTCGTTGCCTGGGCTGGGGCATCCATACTGATTGTGACTCCTGCGACACATGGAGCGCGAGGGCGGGGCGTTTGCGCAGCGTCCACGCAAACAATTTAGACTCACCTTTGGTTCCAGCCGATCTCATACACGAACGGAGCTTTGCATGCAGATTGTTTACGCCGCGCCCGAGTGCGCGCCCTGGGCCAGGACGGGCGGTCTCGGCGAAGTGGTGCGCGCGCTGCCGCGCCAGATCGCCAGCCTAGGCCACAAAGTTGCGGTCTACATCCCGTACTACCGGCAGGTGCGCGAGCAGGCGCCGGAAAAGAAATATGCCGTGCGCAGCATCACGATTCCGTTCCAGAACTACAACCGGTTTGCCGCGGTGCTGGACGGCGGCGTGCACGACGGCGTGCAGATGTATTTTGTGACCTGTCCCGAGCTGTTTGATCGGGAGTTTCTGTATGGAACGCCGGCGGGCGAGTACCAGGATAACTGGGAGCGGTATGCGCTGTTCTGCCGCGCGGTGCTGGAGGCATCGAAGCTGCTGGGCGCGCCGGATCTGTTTCACGTCCACGACTGGCAGACGGCGCTGCTGCCGGTGTATCTGCGGACGCTCTACTACTTCGATCCGGTGCTGCGGAATCGCGGCACGGTGCTGACGATCCACAACGCGGGCTATCAGGGACGCTATCCGGGGGTGACGGTGGAGCGGCTGCTGTTTCCGTGGGAGATCTTCACGCCGGAGCGGGCCGAGCACTACGGGCAGTTCAATTTTCTGAAGGCGGGTCTGGTGTACGCCGACCGGCTGACGACGGTCAGCCCCCGCTACGCGGAGGAGATCCAAACGCCGGAGTACGGGCAGACGCTGGAGGGAGTGCTGCGGCATCGTGCCGCCGATTTGCGCGGCATTCTGAACGGTCTGGACTACGAGCAGTGGAATCCGGCGAAAGACGGCAACATTGCCGCGCACTACTCGCCGGAGAATCTGGCGGGGAAGGCAGAGTGCCGGCGCGATCTGCTGCACGCGTTTGGCTGCGGGCCGGTCGATGACTCGACCGTGGTGCTGGGAACGGTCACGCGGCTGACGACGCAGAAGGGCATCGATTTGATCGCGGAGATTGCCGAGCCGCTGCTGCGCGAGAACGTGGAGCTGGTGCTGCTGGGCAATGGCGAGGAGTACTACGAGAACATGATGCGCTCGCTGGCGGCGAAATACAGCGAGAAGGTTCACGTGCGGATCGGGTACGACACCATGCTGGCGCACAAGGTGGAAGCGGGATCGGATGTGTTCCTGATGCCCTCGCGCTACGAGCCGTGCGGGCTGGGCCAGTTGTGCGCGCTGAAGTACGGCACGGTGCCGGTGGTGCGGGCGACGGGGGGCCTGGACAGCACGGTGGAGGAGTGGAACCCGGAGACGCGAACCGGAACGGGGTTCAAGTTCCAGGGGCTGAAGGCGGAGGAGTTTCTGACTGCGATTCAGCGCGCGCTGGGCGTCTTTGCGCACGACAAGGAAGGGTGGCAGACGCTGATGCGCAACGGCATGGCGCAGGACCATTCGTGGGCGCGGCCGGCAGCGGAGTACCTGGAGGTGTACGAAGAGGTGGCGCGGGCAAGGAATTAGGGCCCGGTGCATCCGGGCCCGAGCAGCGATATGGACACCGCGCCGCGGTGCATTCTCAGGGTTTGATCTGGATATAGCGGCTCTGGACGAAGCCAACAATGTCGCCGAAGTGGTGGTCGATGTCGTCTTTGTGGAGGGCGGCGAACCAGACGGCGGAGCCTAACTTCGCGTCGGTGTCTTTCCATTTCGGATCGATCATCCACTTCATATAGGGCACGGTGGAGTCGGACTGCGTTCCGTCGGCGACGCGCAGGGAATTGCCGACCGCGAGGCCGTTGTCGGTGACGACGCGATGGTCGTCGGTAAAGAGATAGGTAACGGCTTTGCTCTGCTCGTCCCATGCGATGGTGTAGCGGACCTCGCCGATGGCGATTTCAGAGCAGGGGTCGTAGTGATCGTCGCTGGTGCGGCAGCGTTTTTCTTTTCTGTCGGTGGTGATGAGTTGGGCGGGGACGGGCGTACCGAGTTGCGGCACGGTTTTGAGTTGGGCGCGAGCCGGCAGGGCAAAGAGGAGGAGCAGGCCAGCAGAGAGAGCGAACAGGGTGGGGACCAGGGATCGTTGCATGAGATTCCAGCCTCCGTTTTTGGGGGAATTTTAGCCCGATTCAGGGGCGCTACAACGCGCCACGGGACGGGGGGGTGAAAATTTATTTTGGGGGGGAGGAGAGGGGACAGGGGACAGCGGATAGCGTACGGCGGACCTTATCAGGGGCGGCGGAGAGGGCAGGCGAAGGGCGGATCAGCGGAGGAGGCGGAAGATTTGCCAGGCGACGCCCCCCAGCAGGACAAGGACGGTTTCGAAGATCAGGGCAAAGGCGAGGCCGCGGAAGGCGCCAAGGTTAATTTCTGGAGTGCCCTGGGGACCGACGCCTGAAACGGTGCGGGACGGGTCGACGAGCGGCTCAGCGGGGATCTCCGTGATATGGAGCGGCGATTCGATGGTGTGGACGGCCATAAAAATACCCTTATAGAAAAGCTATCGACCCGGGATGGCCCATACATGAATGGATGCAGGAGAAAGTGGAGGGGTGTCCCGAAAGAGGACGGCAGACCTTGCGCAGATCCAAATGGGAAGGCCCGGATCGAGTGGATCCGGGCCTTTCTTTTGGCGCTCGGGAGAGCGCCAACCTGTGCCGAAGGTTATCGAGTGACGTCGAGCGTCACGGTGGTCGTATGTTTTGTACCGCCGCTGGTCCCGGTGACCGTGATGGTGTGATCGCCGGAGGCGGCGTTGCGGCCCACGGTGATCTTCATGGTGGAAGAGCCGGCGCCCGTGATGGTCGAGGGGCTGAAGGAGACGGAGTTGGCGCCACCTTCACCGGAAGCGGAGAGAGTGATCGGGGAATCGAAGCCACCCGTCGCCGTGGTGGTGATGGTGACATCACCGGAGCTGCTGCGAGCGATGGTAATGGAGGTTGGGTTGGCGCTGAGGGAGAAGCCGGCGGTTGTTCCGGTGACCGTGACTGAGACGGTGGTGGTTTCAACGGTGGTGCCGGAGGTTCCGGAGACGGTGATGGTGTAGGTGCCGGTGGCCACGGTGGAAGCGACGGCGATCGACATGCTCGAGGTGCCGGCCCCGGTGATGGACGTTGGGTTGAAGGAGACGGTGATGCCAGAGGGCGCGGAATAACTGAGTGCAATGGCGGAGTCGAAGCCGCCGGTTACGCTGCTGGTAATCGTGGAGGAGCCTTCACTTCCCTGGGCAATGGAGACGGAGGTGGGGGAAGCGGAGAGGGTGAAGCCTGGATTCTGTGTTGAGGATCCGGCGAGGGCGCTGACGAGGCTGGCGGTGGGGCTTCCCCAGCCGGTGTTGAGATCGTAGCCAACAGTAGCGGAGTAGCCATTGCTGCCGCTGGTGATGTCGTGGAAGTCAGTATCGTAGCTGGAACTGTCACCAATGGCATAGAGCGCGGGGTTGATGAAGCCCAGGGTTTTTCCGGAATTGGCTCCGGCGTATTGCTGATTGACGAGGGCGAGAAAGCCGGCCCACATGGGCGTGGCAAAGCTGGTGCCACCGTATTCATTGGCGGTGCAGGTGGTTTGATCGGCGCAGACGTAGAAGGTGAAGTTGGCGTTGGCCGAGACGTCGGGTCCGTTGCGGTAGGTTTTGGAGCAGCTGGAGCAACTGCTGGCGGCAGTGGTTTGCCAGGAGGGAATGGCGAATTTGTTGGGAGAGATGCCGCCGCCGGAGTCGGACCAGCCGGTTTCGGAAGCCCAGGGCCCGGCGGCAGAGCTGGTGCTGAGGTCGGTGCCACCGACGGAGGTGATGTAGACGTCATCGGCGGGGAAGATTTCCGAAGCGGTGCCGGAGGTGGTCCATTTGCTGCTGTCGCCGGCGGCCTGGAAGAGGTTCTGACCCTGGGCGGCGAATTCTTCAAAGTAAGGATTGTCGGTGTTGGGATCGGCGGGATACCAGGTCCAGGAAGAGCTGAGCTGGGCATTGAGGGGCTGGTGGGTCGCCATCGCATTGAAGATGGCGGAGTCGGTGGACCCGACATACATGACGAGGCCGGCGAGGGAAGGGGCCATGCCGAGAGCCTGGGTCATGTCGAGGGTTTGCTCGGTGTCGTCGCAATCGCCGCCGGAACGGGAGTCGACGCAGGAAGTGCTGGTGCCGTCGGTGGAGAGCAGGGTGATGATAGAGCCGGGATAGGTCTGGCCAACGTTGGTGTAATAGGTTTGCAGGTCGGCGAGATCGGTGCCGTAGTACTCGAGCAAGCCGAGGTACTGGCCGCTGCCGTTGAGGGAGCCGTTGCCGTAATAGGCGGCGCGCATATCGGTGCCGAGGAACGACGCGGAGGGGCCGGAGCCGACAGTGGCACTGGGCGCGCCGTGGCCGGCGTTGGGATTATGGGTGAGGCCGGCGGGATGCGGGATGGAGTAGTTGTCGAGGCCGGCGATGTGCCAGAGCTGGAAAGGAAGGTCGACGGTGGGTTCGCGATCGGGCGCGAAGAAGCTGCGATTCTCGGTCGGATGTTGCCAGGTGCGCAGGTTGATATGGAAGGCCTGTTGAATGGCGGCGACGGAACCTGTGACGTCGAGGTTGAGCCGATTGGGCGAGGTGGCGACGACGGTGAGGCCGTGCTCCTGAGCGAAATTGATGAGGGTGTTGTAGTCATCTTCGGTCGGGCCAAATGCCGCCGTGAACTGTTCGACGGTGAGGAAATGGCGGTAAGAGGGGGTGGCGGGGTTGTAGAGATCGTCGAGCAGGGTGTCGAGCTCGGGCTGGTTGCGCAGGGGGAGGGTGAGGACGAGGCGGAGGGTCTGGGTGGATGGCATTGGGCCGAGAGCTTTGGCTTCGCCGTTTTGGGTGACCTGGCGAACGTGGCGGGTGAGGAGGGGTTGCGTTTGGCTAACGGCGGTCGCGGCGAGCGTAGAGGCGACGAGACAGAGGAGGGAAGTCCGAAGCAGGGAATTCAAGGCGTCTCCTTGGGGACCGGAGAAGGGAATTTCCGCCGCAGCGAGGGCGGAAGTTCTCGCGGTGGGTGGAGGCATTCTGGAGCAGTTCGGGGCTGTATGTCCAGCGAAATCCGCGGGCAGCGGTGGAGTAACTACGAAAGTAATATTGAAGAATGATTAATAACTGAAAAGTACAGACTGGTGCGACGCGTCCCGCTCGGGGCGGGCGGAGATCGATCCAGAGGTGGAGAAAAAATGCCCACCTGAGAGCGGTTGTGGCGAGTGTTCGGGCTCGCGGATAATGGCCGGACGGTTCTGACCTCAGGACTGAACTGTCCTATCCATGACGCCTGAATTGTCCTATCCATGACGCCGACGAAGACGCAGCAAGCCGTGCGCTCCAGTGAGAACCAGATCGCGTATCCGGGATGGCGCATAGCGGTGGTGTGCCACATGGGCGTGCTGACCGGCTTCGCGACGGTTTTCATTTACAGCTTCAGCTTCATGGTGAAGCCGCTGGGGCAGGCGTTTGGATGGGATCGTGAGCAGATTGCGCGGGCGTTCAGTCTGGCGGCGATTTCGGTGGCGATCTGCTCACCGTTCATCGGAAAGCTGTTTGACCGGTTCGATCCGCGGAAGCTGATTGCGGGTTTCATGACCGTGTTTGGGCTGGGGATGGCGTCGCTGGCGTTTCTGACGCCGCATCTGTGGCAGCTCTACGCAAACGCGGTACTGATTGGGATTGCGGGGACGGGGACGTATCAGCTGGGCTATGCGCGGGTGATCGCGGCGTGGTTCGAGCGCCGGCTGGGTGCGGCCCTGTCGATTGTGGTGGCGGGCTCGGGCGTGGGATCGTTTGTGGTGCCGCCGCTGGTGTCGCATCTGCTGGCGACCTATGGATGGCGGGCGACGTATCTGGGGCTGGCGGCGCTGCCGTTGCTGATCGGGGCGCCGCTGACGCTGTTGTTTGCGCGGACGCCGCGGGCCGGATCGGTACACGAGGCGGCGCGGGCGACGCGAGGCGCCGCAGTCGAGGGATTGAGCTGGCAGCGGGCTCTGGGATCGGCGAGTTTCTGGTTGCTGGCGCTGGGGGTGGTGGCGCTGTCGCTGAGCGAGAATGGGGCGCTCGCGCATCTGGCGCCGATGCTGAGCGATCACGGGCTGAAGGCGGAGCAGATCGCGTTTACCGCATCGTTGCTGGGGATTGCGAGTGTGACGGGACGGTTCGTGCTGGGATCGTTGCTGGATTTTGTGAAGGGGTCGCACATTGCGGTGGGGTCGCTGCTGGCGGCGGGCGTGGGGATGCTGCTGCTGGCGCATGCGCGGACGTTTGGGGCAGCCGCGCCGGCGGCGTTGGTGGCCGGGCTGGGAGGCGGATGCGAACTGGATCTGATCCCTTATATGTTGCGGCGGTATTTTGGGCTGCGGTCGTTTTCGACGCTGTATGGTCTCGTGTACAGCACCTATGCGGTGGCGGGGGCGATTGCGCCACTGGTGCTGGGACACATTTATGACAAGACGGGATCCTACACGGGGATCCTGAATGCGTTTTGCACGGTGACGCTGGTGGCGTCGGTGGCCATGCTGGCGTTGCCGGCGTATCGGTATGCCGCGCACACGGAAACGGACAAAGACGGGCTGGGCGGTTCGGAAAATGTAACGGTGTTTGAGACGAATTGACGCGGGAACGGAATCAGGAGACAGGAGGATCAGACGATGGCGCATATCGGGCTGGAAGAGGGAGTACCGGGGATCGTGGCGGCGTTCGGGTTCAGGCCGGAGACGGCGAGGCCGATGCGGGAACTGGCGGAGATCCTGCTGCGCGGGCCGAACACGCTGACCAGCGGGGAGCGCGAGGCAATTGCGGCGTTTGTATCGAAGGGGAACGAATGCCGGTTCTGCCAGCTTTCGCACAGCGCAGCGGCGGCGGAGCATCGCGGCGGGCGCGAGGCGGACTACCAATGGATTGAAGAGGTGAAGGCCAATCCGGATTCTGCCGATGTTTCGCCCAAGCTACGGGCGCTGTTGCGCATCGCGGGCAAGGTGCGTGAAGGCGGGAAGAAAGTGACGACGGCGGATGTGGCGGCTGCGCGCGAGCAGGGCGCGACCGACGTGGAGATCCACGACACGGTGCTGATAGCGGCCGCGTTCTCGATGTACAACCGCTATGTGGATGGACTGGCGACGTGGCAGCCGGAGGAGATGGCGGCCTACAAGCCGATGGGCAAGCGGATGGCGCACGAAGGGTATGCGCGGCCTGGGAGGGAGCCGGTCGAAAGCAGCCGGTAGCTGGCGGCTCAACAGCTCGCGAGCAAAGGCGGCTTGTCCGGCTTTTTCCGCTGGCTGTGAAGTCGTGCCCTGATTCATTCCAGGAACAAAAAACCTCTGTGTTGAAAGCGATTTGATTCGCGCCAAGTGCGGCGAGACCGAAACTCGTGCCCGGACAGCGCGGTACCTGGGGACAAACCGAGAATCGAATCGTATGGAGGTTGGGTTGGCAGGGGAGCACTGCTTCTTGTTCTCCATCCCGCCAGGCCAAAGTCGGCCCCGCTGGGGACTCCGGCTGTGGGTGAACCTGGCCGCGCGAATCGCTATTTGCCGCAGTGAACCGCTGAGTGCTGACGGCTCAGTGGTGAGTGCCAGCCGCTGGTTTCAGTGGCGGAAGTGGCGGATGCCGGTGAAGGTCATGGCGAGGCCGAGACGGTCGGCGGCGGCAATCACCTCGGTGTCACGGATGGAGCCGCCGGGCTGAATCACAGCTGTGGCTCCGGCCTGGGCGACGACTTCGAGTCCATCGGGGAAGGGGAAGTATGCATCGGAGGCCGCGACGCAGCCCTTGAGCGGCAGGACGGCCTTCATGGCGCCGAAGCGCGCAGCGTCGACGCGGCTCATCTGTCCGGCGCCCACACCGAGGGTCTGACCGTCGCGGGCGTAGACAATGGCGTTCGACTTGACGTGCTTGACCACTTTCCAGGCAAACAGCATGGCGTTGAGCTCTTCTTCGGTGGGAGCACGCCGCGTCGCGACCTTGAGATCGGCGACGGAAAGTTGCGCCGCGTCCGCATCCTGCAAGAGCATCCCGCCGGAAATCTGCCTGAGCACGCGGGCGGGATTCGCAGGCTTGACGACAATGAGGCGCAGGTTCTTTTTCGAGGAAAAGCGTACGAGGGCGTCGTCGGTGAAGGCAGGAGCGGCGATGGCCTCGACAAACAGGGCCGCCATTTCTTCGGCGGTATCGCCATTCACCTCGCGATTGACGCCGATGACGCCACCGAAAGCGGAGACCGGATCGGCGACCAGCGCTTTGCGGTAGGCCTCGAGGAGGTTCGAACCGGTGGCCGCGCCGCAGGGATTGGTGTGCTTGATGATGGCGGCGGCGGGCTCGTCGAATTCCTGGGCCAGATCCCAGCATGCGTCGAGGTCGACGAGATTGTTGTAGCTGAGTTCCTTGCCCTGGAGTTGCTGGGCGGCAGCGACGCCGTTGCCTGAGTTGTCGCGATAGAGAGCGGCGCGCTGATGTGGGTTTTCTCCGTAGCGCAAAGTTTGGGCCAGGGGAAAAGAAATGCGCAGTGTCTGCGGGAACTCATCGCTGGTAGCGCCGCGGCATGCCGGGAGTGGAAGGTTCCAGCTGCTCGAGGGCATTGGCAATGGCGGTGTCGTAGGAGCCGGTTGCGGCGAAGGCGCGCTGGGCCAGGCGCCAGCGCGTTTCGCGGCTCAGGTTGCCACGGTTGAGGTCCATCTCGTCGGCCAGGAATTCGTAGTCGCGGGGGGCAGTGACGACGGCGACGTCTTCGAAATTTTTTGCCGCGGAGCGCACCATGGCGGGACCGCCGATGTCGATGTTCTCGATGATCTCTTCAAACTTCGCGTCGGGATTTCCGGCGGTCTTCTCAAAGGCGTAGAGATTGACCACCACCATATCGATGGGGGCAATGCCGTGCTGCTCGGCCTGCTCGCGGTGTTCGCGATTGCTGCGCATGTAGAGGATGCCGCCGTGCACTTTGGGGTGCAGAGTCTTGACCCGGCCGTCGAACATCTCCGGAAATCCGGTGAGGTCGGCGATCTCGCGCACCGGCAGCCCGGCGTCGCGCAGGGCGCGGGCGGTGCCTCCGGTGGAAACCAGTTCGACGCCATGGCGCGCGAGGCATTGCGCGAAATCCACGATGCCGGTCTTGTCCGTCACGCTCAGCAGAGCGCGGGCAATTTTCTTATCACCGCTCAACAGAATGACTCCCTGTGAATGTCCCGCACGCGGGCTTTGAAGAGAAGATTGTAAACAAAGGCAAAAGCTCGAGCGATCGAGCGACGCTACTACAATCCTCGCATGAAGGAAGGGAGAGCAGCGCGCCATGCACTCGTTTCTCTGATCCTGATCTACGCTGTCGCGCGCGTGCTGCAGATTTTTCCCACGAAGATTCCCGCGCTGCCCATCGTTCTGCTTCACGTGGTTCCGCCGGCGATCTTCGCGTGGATCCACGGCCGGAGCACTCTCGGGACGCGCGGCATTCTGATCTTCATGGCGCTGTGTCTCGGAACCGGGAGCTTCTTTGAGAGCCTCAGTCTGCGCGTGGGCTTTCCGTTTGGCCACTACATGTTCACCGGAGTGATGGGGCCGAAGGTGATACAGCTTCCGGTGCTGCTGGCGGTGGCGTGGGTGGGGGTTGGCTACCTGGCGTGGGTGCTGGCTGGGCTGATTGTGGGAGCGGAGCACGGTTCGCGCAGAGAGAGGTTTCTGGTGCCGTCGATCGCAGCAGTCGTGATGGGCTCCTGGGATCTGGCGATGGATCCGGTGTGGACGAACATCGACCGCGCCTGGATTTGGTTCGATGGAGGGGGCTATTTCGGGGTGCCTTTCAGCAATTATTTCGGATGGCTTCTGACTGCGTGGATTTTCTATCAGGCGTTCGGACTGTGGGCAGGCGGCCAGCCGGAGAGTACCGCAACTCCTGCGTGGAATCGTCTGGCTGTGCTGATGTTCGGCGTGACCGCGGCGGGCAACCTGCTGCTCGCGGTTCCTTCGGCCCTGCCTGCGGGATATCCGAAGACCATCACCGACGCAGCTGGACGCCATTGGCTCACGTCCGACTTGATCGGAGCCTGCATCCTCATCACAGTTTTCATCATGCTGCCGTTCGTCGTGATCGCGTGGAACCGCGCGGCGTCGGATGCGGGCTTGGGGAGGGAGTCGCCGACGCGGTCGTCCGCGGATGCGATGCGGGCGGGATGAGGGTTTTTCAGAGCACGGGGTACAAGAGTGCCGGGCGCCGGGCACGGTACTTTGGGTTCAAGCAGAGATGCAAACGTTTTGACGAGGGGCGGGCAGGAGCGTTTGCTTCCTGCTATGGGGTGAACCTGGCTGCCCAGCATCGGGGTTTGGGCGGTTTGGTCTTAGTGCCCTGCGCGCTGTGCGCTGCAAGCCGGAAGCGGGCTTGCGTGGGCAGGATACCGGCACCGGGCACAGGGTGCCGATCGCAGTGGAGCCGGAAGAGGGCTTGCATCGCGGGGCACCGAGCACTGGGCACCGGGCACAGACCCCACCCGATCCAGTAGAGGGCTTGCATGGGTCACGCGGAAGTCAGGGTAAAGTAGCAGTATGGACCCGGAAGAGGGCGAGGGCCGGCGCTTCACCTCACAACCTGAAATCCTGCCGCCGGGAACGTTTCCGGAAGCGGCGCAGGAGCTGCCGCCGGAACCACGCGGGTGGTATCCGCCGCCGCAGCCGCCGCCGCGTCCGCGACGGCACTGGGCCTCAGCGCCTGCGACCTACACCCTGGTGGGGATCAATTGCGCTGTTTATCTGATGACGCTGATCCTGAGCGGCAATGTCGCCGGCCCGACGTTCGAGGACAAGATTTCCTACAGCCTGCTCTGCAACGGCGCCTACGTGGTCGGGCTCGGCGAGTGGTGGCGGCTGGTCACTTCGATCTTTGTGCATTTCGGATGGATCCACATCGCTACCAATATGTGGTGCCTGTGGAATCTTGGCCTGTTGGGTGAGCCGCTGCTGGGGGAGTTTGGCATCGTCGCGGCCTACGTTCTGACCGGCGTGGCGGGGAATCTGTTGAGCGTGACGTTCAATCAGCGGCCGCCTGGGCCGGAGGGAGGGGTGCTGAGCGCGGGCGCTTCGGGCGCGGTGTTCGGGTTGGCCGGGGTGCTGCTCATGCTGCTGCGCTCCCCGCTGCTGCCGATTCCGGCCTTCGAGCTGAAGAAGCTCCGCCGCAGCGTGTGGTATTTCGCGCTGCTGAATTTCATCATCGACGGCGGGTTGTGGCTGGCGCACACACGGCTCCAGGTCGACAACATGGCGCACCTGGGGGGCTTTCTCTCCGGGCTGGCGTTTGGAGCGCCGCTGGTGCCTCGCATCGGAGCGCCCCGCTCCACGTTCGTGCGGAGACGCGCCATCGCGGTCGGAGTGATGGCCTTCGTGCTGCTGCTGATCGCCTGGGGACTGCGCGCGTATTACGAAGCGGCGGCGGGAGGATAGGTTCGAGAGAGCGAGGCACTCGGACCACTCAAGCGAAAAGCGTATTTGCATGGGCTGAGCGGTGCACCCATCTCATTCACGCATCCGACTCAAGCCAAAACCGGCTTGCATGGGCCACCCGGTCCGCCCAATGGCTCGGGACAGAGCTCTCCCTGGGCCTCGGAGGTGGTTTCCGGGGTGTCTTTTGAGAAAAAGTCGGGGGAACTTCGGTGGCTTATCGAGTCGCTGTGGCAGCGAACTTCTTCACCATCGCCAGCAGCAGCTTTCGGTCGCTGTCGTTCAAATTAGTCGAATACCGCCGGATCTGGGTCAGGAAGCGGAGCTCGTCGTCGGAAAGCTTCTGTGACTGGAGTTGGCGTCCCAGCGTGTCTTCAGCAAACAGCTGGGCGAGTGGGAGTTCGAGGGCGCCAGCGATTTTGACAAGGGTGTCCAGGGAGGGGACGGTGTGCCCGTTTTCCACTCTGGACAGATAGCATCGCAGAAGTCCGGTGCGCTTCTCGATATCCCCCTGGGATAACCCTTTTTGCAGGCGATACCCTCGGATAGTCGTTCCAATTTTCATAGTGTTGGCCTTATAGACCGCACTTTCCCCTGTTTTACAGCAAGGCAGGAAGTTTCAGGATATTGCCTGCATAGTTAACACGTTCGAAGATGGACAAGCAAGAAGTATTTTCCCGACTTTGGTAACCTGCGGAGGAACCGCAGAGGATTACTTGCCGTGGTAATTGCACCGTTTTTCATGCACTTGCAGGCATAAAAAGCCGGATCGGCATTTCGAGGGCTGCGGGAAGGTCCACCCCTACTTCGGTGCGGTGCTCTGCGGGGCCGCAACGGCGGAATCACGGGGCAGTTCCCTTCGTCACCTTTGCCTGAGACCCCGAGGTTCAGCGTTGCGCAGGATGTAACTGATCGAACAGGAACGGGTGGTCCGTGTTTGGGGGGTTCCTGCGCATCGGCGAGTTTGCAGCCTTGTTGTCGCTGGGGTTCTCAAAAGCGTATCCAGCATCGGGATCGATCTTCGAGTCCGTGCTTTTTCCCCTGGGACTGGATGGCGCCACTACCCGAATCGCAGGTTCGGCGCACATCCGGAATCGCACATTCGCCATCGCATTGAGGGCACGGGTAATTCCGGAGCCGCCATCGTGCCGCGTGATGTTTTCCTTTCGGACCCCGGTCAGGCAGCGCGGGCGGACGTGGCGCGCTGGCAGGGAAGTTCTGTTTCAGGCCGGAAGCCCCGTCGTCAACAGAGCTTCGACCGCTGGCGGCATCGGGTGCGCCGCCGCTGGAGAGAAGCGCGGCTGCTGGCGGTCATCGTGGCCAGGGAACTGATCCGCACCGATGTAGTGGATACGGCGGCGGGTCTGGCCTTCTGGTGCATGATGTCGATGGTGCCACTGCTGATCACGGTAGCGGCGCTGCTTTCGCTGCTTCGTCTGCCCAGCCTTCTGGCGCAGCTGCTGAGCGTGATGGCGATTCTTGTGCCGCCCGATTCGCTCTCCATGGTGGAGAAGATGATCGGAGGGCTGCTGGAACCGCATCGGGGCATGCTGTCGTTCGGCATCCTGAGTTACATCTGGTCGACCACAGGTGGCTTCACCGCGCTGATCGCGGCGCTGAATGTCGCCTACGACGTGACCACGCCGCGCTCGTGGCTGCGCGATCGGCTGCAGGCGCTGATCCTGGCCGCGACCAGCGGCGGACTGCTGACGGTATCGCTGCTGGCGTTGATTGCCGGGCCGCATTTCGGCCATTTTATGGGCCGGGTCTTTCCCATCCCGTCCTCGTTTGAGAATATGTGGCCGCTGATCCGTATTGCCACGGTCTTCAGCACCTTTGTGGTGGGTCTGGAGCTGGTGTACTTTCTCGGGCCGAGCCGGAAGCAGAGGTTCGCGTCGACGCTGCCGGGATCGATTGTGGCGATTGCTCTTTGGTTCGCCGGCTCTGCGGGGCTTACCTTCTACCTGGACCATTTGGCCCACTATTCACGCTTATACGGCGGTATGGGCGCGGTGATTGGGCTGATGTTCTGGATTTATCTGACCGCTCTGGCGATCCTGATTGGGGCCGAGGCGAATGCGGAACTGGCCAAGCGCCGGGATTCGCTTTTCCGCGGACACCTGAAAGCCTGCGAACGGCAAGAGGCTATCGATCGGGAGCGGGGGAGCGGCGCGTCGGAAAAACGTCCGGCTGCGTAGAGCCGTGTTCCTGAAGTGGGTTGAAGATTAGCCGCCTGGGAGCGGAACAGAGGCAGGGCGGGCTCAGGGCTTAATGCTCAAGCGCCATTCAATTTGGGACGCTTTGTGGTACTCCGTTCCGACTTTGGCTCGCGTTGCGAGGCGTTCGCTCAGGGCAAGGGCGAAGAGGATGCGGAAAAAGGCGCTCTCCCAGGAAGGGTCACTGAGTTTCTCGGGCACAGTACTGGTGTTTGATGCGCAGACGGAAATACTTTGACGACTGGAGGACAGGAGCGTTTGCTTCTTGCTATGGGGTGAACCTGGCAGTCCAGCAGTGGGGGTGGTTTGGTCTTACGCCTTGATATGAGTTTGAGAGTCGTGCCCTGGCTGATCGCTGTCCAGCGTTGATCGCAGGTTCAGGGACAGGACGCCCGAGCGAGGCGCTCCCACCGTCGCTGGGTGCTCAGGTTGTTTATCCAGGGTGGTCAGGATTCTTTGTTCGGGGTGGTCAGGTTATTGAGGCGCGCCGACGGCGGGGGTGGCTCCGGAATCCGGAGTCTCCGGGGACTGTTTTGCGGCGAAGTAGCTGCTGGTCCACAGATCGCGATAGAAAACGCCGGTGAGTTCCGCAGCCTTGGGGCCGAAGGTCGGGCGTCCGCCTTCGAGGAAGAAGACCGCGACGATGCGTCCGTATTGGGTATCCGCATAGGAGGCGAACCATCCAAAGCGGGTACCATCGTTGGAGCAGGTGCCGGTCTTACCCAGCACGGGAAACTCATTGAAGTTGGCGCGCAGCGACCGCGCCGTTCCGTACTGTACCGCGGCATGCATGCCGTCCTGAATCTCGGGCAGGATATTCGCGATGTCCAGCGTCCGCTTGATCCGTGGCTGCATGGTGAGCGCTTCGGAAGGGTTGGTCGGATGCTGCAGATAATAGAGCGTGCCGCCGTTGGCAATGGCGGCGACCAGGGCTCCGAGCTGGAGCGGGGTCATGGAGATGCCTTCGCCGAAGGAGCACATGCGGCCGACGCCGCCCAGATTCTCCGCCAAGGGCGCATCGGGATAGAGGCCGGGCTGTTCGCCCTGAATGTTGTAACCGGCCAGTTCGCCGAGGCCGAATTCGGTGGCGTAGTGGTGAACGCGGTCAAAGCCGAGCCGGCGGCCCAGCGTCTCGAAGTAGAGATTGTTGGAGTGAGCCAGGGCCTCGGTGAGATTGAGGTGATAGCTGCCGCCCAGATTAACGGGGGTGTCTTTGGTGACGATACCTTCCTCGAGGGCTGCCAGGGCGACTGAGAGCTTGATGGTGGAGCAGGGCTCGGCGCCGCTCGACAGGGCCAGCTTCTGATTCACCATGGCCAGAATGCGTCCATTGGAAGGATCGATCGCGACCACCGTGCCGTTCATATCGCCCAGGGCATCCATGGCGGCCTGGCGGACGATCGGATCCTCGCCTGCAGTGACGTCGCCCGCAGTCAGATCGGCGTTGGCAAAGGAACTGGCGGTGAAGCGCTCATAATAATGATGCACGCGCCGCACGTAGTGGTGGGTGGTAAGAGTGGCGGAGGCCAGATGCGCGCTGGTGACCCGTTGGCTGTGCTGCAGGGTAGCGATGTGCCGCCGCGCGGTGGCCGATTCATGAACCCGCGAATGATGGCGAACCGTGTGGTGCACAGTGGTGGTGGACGCCGCAAACAGAAACGTTGGGGCGGCCAGGGCAGCGAGCAAGAACGGCAATACAACACGCTTCATTCGGTGACTCTCGTTCGAAGATCCAGACTCTCTGATCGATGGTGCCGCAGAAGCTCGTCTGGCGAAACCTTACTTCGTACGCTAACGGGTAACCTGTTTCCATCGGCTCTCCCGAAGTGGGACTTGAGGTGACCACTTCCGGGAAAGAGTCTTTGCTCATCCCCTAATCCCAAACCCTGAAAACGCCCCCGAAGTTGTGACCAAAGGGGTTGCTCCAAGGGCTAGTGCTTCGATGACGGGCAGAAACTGTTTGCTTACTATAACCGGAAAATATTGTCTGTCCAGTACATTTTCGCACACACCCATGCATCTTTCCGGTGATCCGACGGTACCGGCGTGCGGCCGAATCTCAGAGGGCGCCCTTGCGCATAAAGGCTGGAATGTCGAGGTTTTCGCCAGGCTCCTCGACGAAGGCCGGGTGCGTTACGTCCTCCGGAATGGGCGTATGGGCAGCCACGGCCACACCCACCAATTCCGTCTCGTCTTCGCCGCTCAGTTCCTGGGGGATATTGGCTTCGGCGCGGGCGGGCTCCGCGTCATGGACCCGGAACGCGGAGACAAATTCGCGTGCGGAAACCGGGATGAGCACCGGCGATGGGCGCGGCTGGATGAGAGCGGCCACCTCGTCCGCCTCTTCGCTGGCGAAGCGGGGGGTTGCCGGGCGAGTCTCAATCCGGGGAGACGCAGCTTCACGCAGGGCTGCGCCCAGCAAATGCTCACGACGGACTTCCGACCCCTGGCGGAAGCCCGTTGCGATCACGGTGATTTTGACCTCGTCGCCCATGTTCTCGTCAAGAACCGCACCGAAGATAATGTTGGCGTCTTCGTGGGCAGCGTTCTGGATCAGGGTGGAAGCCTCGTTCACCTCGCTCAGCTTGAGGGAAGCCGAGCCGGTGATGTTGATGAGGATGCCGCGCGCTCCGTCGATGGCACCGTCTTCGAGCAGAGGTGACGCCATGGCAGCCTGCGCGGCCTCAACGGCCCGGCGGGAACCGCTGCGCAGCGCGGTGCCCATGACGGCGTATCCCATGCCGGCCATGGTGGTCTTCACGTCGGCGAAGTCGCGGTTGATGATGCCGGGAATGGTGATGATGTCGGAGATGCCCTGCACGCCCTGGCGCAGCACGTCGTCGGCGATGCGGAAGGACTCGAAAAAGCCGGCATCTTTGGCCACGGCGAGCAGCTTCTCGTTGGGGATGACGATCATAGTGTCGACGCTGTCGAGCAGTTCCTGCATGCCGCGCTCGGCCTGGGCCATGCGTCGCTTGCCTTCGAACGCGAACGGCCGGGTCACGACCGCGACGGTGAGCGCGCCCATCTCGCTGGCGAGGGAGGCAATGACCGGCGCGGCTCCGGTGCCGGTGCCGCCGCCCAGGCCGGCGGTGACAAAGACCATATCCGCGCCATCGAGGGCCTCGAGGATCTTCTCCGAGTCTTCGAGCGCGGCTTTGCGTCCGACATCGGGATTGGCACCCGCGCCCAGTCCACTGGTGAGCTTGACGCCGAGCTGCAGCTTGACGGGGGCGTGCGAAAGCTGCAGCGCCTGCCGGTCGGTGTTGGCGGTGATGAAGTCGACTCCCTCCATGCTGGCCGCGATCATGCGATTGACGGCGTTGCCGCCGCCGCCACCCACGCCGATGACCTTGATCTTCGCGCCGTGCAGGTTCTCGTCGTGATACTGAATCCGGATTTCTTCTGGCCCGTTCGTCGGTTTGTTTTTCATCGGCGTTGACTCCTCAATTGAGAGCTGATTTTGCGGATCGTTCTAAACACTTCCGGCTAAGATGGCGCGCAGCTTCGCGCGCAGTCCCTGGTTTTCCGCCGCACGGTTGACGCCGGTGCGATGGGCGTAGAGCAATGTCCCGGTGGCGACAGAAAACTCAGGCGCGGAGAGCTCGGCAGGCATGCGCGAGAGCGGCACGGGCGAGGCCAGACGGGCGGGAACCCGCAGCAGGCTTTCGGCAGTTTCGAGCAGGCCGGGCAGACGCGCGGCGCCGCCGGTCAAGACGCAGCCGGCCCCCATGGCCTCCAGCACGCCGCCCTGGCGAAGGTTGTCCCGCAGCAACTGGAAGAGCTCGCGCGCGCGCGGCTCGAGAATCTCGGCGATGAAACGCTGGCGCACCACGCGCGGCTCATAGCCGGGAAGGCCGGTGACCTCGATTTCATTCTGCTCCGGCACCGCGGTCACAATGGCGTGCCCGTAGTTGCACTTCAGCCACTCCGCTTCCGGAGCCGTGACGTGCAGGCCCACGGCCAGATCGTTAGTAAAGTGATCGCCGCCGATGGGGACCACCGAGGTGTGCGCGACGTAGCCCTCGAAGAACACGGCCAGCTCCGAGGTAGACGCGCCGATGTCGAGCAGGCAAACGCCCAGCTCGCGTTCATCGGCGGAGAGGGTGGCCTCGGCGGCGGCCAGCGATTCGAGCACGGTCTCGGTGACTTCAAGGCCGGCCTTATTGACGCAGGTGATGATGCTCTGCTGCGCGCTCGCCGAGCTGGTGGAGATGTGGAGATTGACTTCGAGGCGGTTGCCGATCATGCCGACCGGATCGTGAATGCCCTGCTGCTCGTCGAGAATGAACTGCTGGGGGAGCAGGTGGAGGACGTCGCGATCGGCGGGCAAAGGGATGGATCTGGCTCGATCGACCGCACCGCGCACGTCCTCTTTGGTGATTTCGCGCAGGCGCGTGCCCAGGCTGATGCCGCCGCGGCTGTTGACGCCGCGGATATGCGGTCCTCCGACGGCGACGACGCAGCGCTCGATGACGGTCTGCGCCGAGGCCTCGGCCGATACGGCGGCGCGGTCGATGGCCACGGCGGCGGGCGCCAGGTCGGAGATGAGTCCTTTGCGCATGCCGGCGGCGTCGGCGATGCCGTGCCCGCGATAGCGCAGCGCTCCTTCATGAACTTCAGCGATCAGCACGCGAACTTTCGAGCTTCCCGCATCCAGCACCGCGATGATGTTCTCCGGCTGGCTCATGCCGTTCCTCGCTTCGCGTGTGTCCTGACTGCCGAGCCATGCGGCTTGCCCGGCGCGGTATGCTTCTTCGCCGCCTGCGGCTTATGCGTGACTGCATGGACCGGCGGAGCGGCCGGGTTGTGGCTGGCCTGGGGCGCCGGCTTCGGATCCGGCTGCGTTGCCGGACTCGCGCCGGTGGCGGAGCCGGGGTCGCCCGCCATCTTGAGGACCACCTCGCGCTCGTAGCGCAAATCGACTGACGCCAGATGCGGATACTGCTGTTGCCACTGCGCAATGTGCGCCTGATAGTTGTGCCAGCGGGCGAGGAAGTCCTGGTCGCCAAAGTGCAGCAGCAAATCGGACCCGTTGGCCGGAACGGTCGCGCGCACATCGTCTGGATCGGACAAGTCGACTTCGCTCACCTGGGCGGAGATGTGCTCGCCGGTTGAATCGAGATCCGTGATGAACCGTTGATACAAGTGCATTCTGGCGCCGCGGACGGAAAGCGGATCGGCCAGGTTGATGCCGCTGACAACGGGGAAGGAGTAGCGTCGGGCGGCCATCTGTTGAGGAGTGATGTTGAGGATGACGCCATCGAGATCCGCCAACTCGACGCGCCCGTGCACCTGGACGAAGGCAATGGGTTTGCGCTCGGCGATGGCCACGCGCAGCTGGTTGGGCAGCAGACGCATGACGGTGGCCTGCTCGACCCAGGGAATCTGCTCGAGTTCCGCGCGCCTCCTGGCGAGAGGAACGAAGAAGAGATTGCGTCCGATGTCGGAGCCGAAAACAGAGAGCAGGTCGCTGCGGCTGAGCTGGCTGTTGCCCAGGGTCTGGATGGAAGCGGAGGAATCGATGCGGAAACGCGAATCATGATCGAGGAAGCTGCGCAGGCCGAGAAGCAGGGCAAGGATGGCGCCGAGTGCGGCCAGAACGCCAGCTGCGAAGGCCAGCTTTCCCCAGCGTGCTTTGCGCCCAGACAGGCAAAAGCCCGCGCCGCACGGGAACGCGTCGACGAGCGCGCAGGAACGGTTCCCCTGCGTCGTCCTCCGGATCGGCTTTCGCGCGAGCCGGTCGCGGCGTGCGCGCTTCGCTGTCGCGGGCGCCCGACGGACGATAGAAGTCCGCCGGTTCCTCGTCGAGAAGCGCCGCGCCGCTGTCTGCCTTGGTTTTAGCCACGCCTGAGCAAGGTCGTGAGAATCGCCGCTTTGACTATAGCGTGCTGTGCCCTGTGAATTGTTGAGTAAATAGGAAGGGAATCAAGTGAGGGAACAGCCGGAACTCCGGGGCATGCGTTTGGGTCGAGGAGCTCGTGCGCCCCGTGACAAAACCGGTCTTCGGCTGCACTGGCGGGAGATCCGCCAGCACGGCTCTTTTATTTGGGAGAGGTTTCGTGGCGCTTCTCGGCTGCATGGTGATTGGGGTGCGCAGGGGTGTGATTTTGAGCGCGTCGTTTGCGGGGCCGTCTGGTCCATAACGGGGCGCCCCAGGCTCCTACGGCCAGCAGCGCGCCGAACACCACCACCGCATCGATGCTCGCTCGTCCCTGAAACGACCAGGTGGACTCTTTGATGTTGAGCCACATCTCGAATTCATCGAGGGTGAGGGCGGCGCCCATTCCATAGAGGATCGCGATCAGGCGGCCGAAGAGGAGGGAGCGCGGTGTGGAGTCGATGCCGATTTCGGCGACCATGGCATAGCCGGAAACCAGCAGCAGAACAATACCAAAGACCAGATGGTGAATGTGCATGCCGCCGAGGATCACCCAACCGAAGGGCCCGATGTGGAAATAGATAAAGAGCACGAGCACGCGCACGCCGATAAAGGTGAGGGCGAAGCCGAGGGCGGCCAGGAAGAGCCGGCGGCGGGGCCGGTCAGGAATGCGCTCGTGGAGGATACGGCCGGCGCGCGTCAAATGCAGTAAGAACAGGATGGCCGACGCGCACGACGCCATGAAGATCAGAACCAGCCACGCCGCAGTCCAGTGCATGACCACTATTCTGACAGCGTGCCTGACCAGCGGGCTAGTCATCAACCGCGCGGCGGGAGCCAAGTTGCCCATCACCTCTGAATGAAGAATCGGCGGCTGAAGGCGCGATCCACAGGCTGTCGCAGGGCGCGACAAAGGCCGTGCGTGCGGGCGCGTCGAGGCGGCGGACGCACTCGAGGCGACGGCAGGGCGGTTCAGTCCAGTTTGGTGGTGGCCGGCGGCCGCGGCTTGCTGAACAGGGGCGCACCCCATGCCCCGATGGCCAGCAGCGCCCCGAACAGCACCACGGCATCGATGCTCTCGCGGCCCTCGCGTGTCCAGTACGCCTGGGCGCTGAGGTTGAGCCACAGGGCAAACTCATCCAGGGTCAAGGCCGCTCCCATTCCAAAAGAAATCGAGATCAGGCGGCTGGCGAAAATCGACACGGGCGAGGAGCCGGTCCCGATCTCGGCCAACTCCATATAGCCGACGAGCAGCAGCAAGAGAATCCCCCACACCAAATGGTGAATGTGCCGGCCGCCCACCATCACCCAGCCGAATGGCCCCACATGGTGGACGATGGCGTAGACCAGCAGGCGCACGAACAGGAAGGTGATGAAGAAGCTGACTGCCGCCAGAAACAGCCGTCGCCGCGGCCGGTCGGGAATGCGTTCATTCAGGATGCGCCCGGCGCGCGTCTGGTGCAGCAGCGCCAGGATTGCGGCCGCGCAGACAACGATAAAGATCAGCAAAATCCAGACTCCGGCAATGTGCATAGTCCTCCATTCACCCTTCCGGGGCATAGGATGCCCCCGCCTCTATAATCAGACTGGGGCTCTTTTCCCTGAACCTCCGGAACTACTCCTTTGAGCGACGAGATCATCATCCGCGGCGCGCGGACCCACAATCTGAAAAATATCGACTGCGCCATCCCGCATGGGAAGCTCACGGTGGTTTCGGGCGTCTCCGGCTCGGGGAAGTCGTCGCTGGCCTTCGACACGATCTACGCGGAGGGTCAGCGGCGGTACGTCGAGTCGCTTTCCGCCTATGCTCGGCAGTTTCTGGAGCGGATCGAGAAGCCCGACGTCGATCTGATCGACGGGCTGGCGCCGGCGATTGCCATCCGGCAGAAGAATTCGACCCGCAACCCTCGCTCCACGGTCGCAACGGCCACCGAAATCTATGACTACATGCGCCTGCTGTGGGCGCGCTGCGGGGTCGTGCACTGCATTGTCTGCAACGGGATTGTCCGACGCGACACGGTGGACGAAATCGCGTCTGCCATTTTGGCGCTGGGGGAGGGAACGCGGCTGCATGCGCTGTTCCCGGTTCAGCCCCTGGCGACTACGCCGGCCCAGCCTGTGTCCGACACGGACGCCGACGCCAAACCGGCGCGCCGGACACGGAAGGCAGCGGCCAAAACGGCCGAAAAACCCTCTGGCGGTTTGTCAGACGCGCTGCGGGAACGACTCGCCGATCTGCGCAGGCGCGGGTTTAACCGCCTTTATCAGAACGGCACCATTTACGAGTTTTCGACACCCGAGTCGCTGCTCGAGATCAACTTTGCGCTGCCCGTCTTCGTGCTCGTGGACCGCATTGTGGTGGCGGCGGACAGTCGCGCACGCATCGTGGACGCCGCTGAAATCGGGTATCGGGAGTCGGGCGAAATCCTGTACGAAGTGCTGGCCGCACGGGCGGACGCTCCCCGCGAGAACCTGCGCTTTTCCGCCGCATTCGAGTGCAAGACCTGTCACCGCGTCTACCGCGAGCCCGAGCCGAGTCTGTTCTCATTCAACAATCCGTATGGCGCGTGTCCGCGTTGCCAGGGATTCGGCAACACGATCGACTTCGACCTCGACCTGATCATTCCCGACAAATCGAAGACCCTCGACGAGGGCGCCATCGACCCATGGAACCGTCCGAAGTATCGCTCGTACCTCACAGATCTGCGTCGCGCAGCCAAGCAGAACGGTGTTCCCCTCGACGTTCCGTGGTGGGATCTGACGGCGGAGCAGCAGGCCTTTGTCCTCGACGGCCGCGGCTCTTTCCCGGGGGTGCACGGTTTCTTCGCCCTGCTGGAGCGGAAGAAATACAAGCTGCACGTTCGCGTGATGCTGAGCAAGTATCGCGGCTACGCGCTCTGCCCGGAATGCAAAGGGCAGCGGCTGCGCGCCGAAGCCCGCGCCGTCAGCGTCGGCGAAAAAAACATCTGCGAAGCTGCCTCGCTCACCATCGGCGCGGCGTACCGCTTCTTTTCGAAGCTCACGCTGACGCCGATGCAGGAGGAGATCGCGGGCAGCATCCTCGAGGAAATCCGGCAGCGTCTGACCTTTCTGGATGCCGTAGGACTGGACTACCTGACGCTGGACCGCCTGGCTTCGACCCTTTCCGGCGGTGAATCACAGCGCATCCAACTGGCGACTTCGCTGGGCTCGCGCCTGGTGGGCGCACTCTACGTCCTCGACGAGCCTTCGATCGGGCTCCATCCTCGCGACACGGCGCGGCTGATCGACATCCTCGACGAGCTGCGCGATCTGGGGAACACGATTCTGGTGGTCGAGCACGATCCTGACGTCCTGCGCTCGGCCGACTACCTGCTGGACCTCGGTCCGGGAGCCGGCGAGTTCGGGGGCAAAGTCCTCGCGGCCGGTTCGGTGGAAGAAGTGGCTGCGAACCCGGCTTCCATTACCGGGCGCTACCTGAGCGGGCACCTGACCATCCCGGTTCCAACCCGCCGGCACACGCCTGGGTCCGCAAAGGAATGGCTCCGCGTTAAAGGCGCGCGCGCCAACAACCTGAAAGGCATCGACGTCGACATTCCGCTCAACCTGCTGGTTGCCATCACCGGCGTCTCGGGGTCGGGGAAATCGACGCTGGTCCACGAGGTGCTCTATAAAGCCGTGGCGCATCGGCTAGGACGTATCGAAAGTGGCGATCCCACCGGGGTCTATAAGGACATCAAAGGAGTCGAGCGTCTCAACGACATCGTGCTGGTGGACCAGACCCCCATTGGGCGCACCCCGCGCTCGAATCCCGTGACGTACATCAAGGCCTTCGACGCCATTCGCGAGCTGTTTGCCGCGCAGCCCGAGGCGCAGAGGCGCGGCTACGCTGCCGGCCACTTCTCCTTTAATGTTCCGGGCGGGCGCTGCGATGTCTGCGAAGGGGACGGGACGGTCACCGTGGAAATGCAGTTCCTCGCCGACGTGGAACTGCCCTGCGAAGAATGCAGCGGCACGCGTTACAAGGCCAGCACGCTGGAGATCCACTACAAGGGCAAGAGCATCTACGACGTGCTGCAGATGACGGTACGGGAAGCGCTGCGCTTCTTCGCCGGGCACCCGAAAATTGTCGATAAGCTCGCCGTGCTGGAGGAAATTGGCCTCGGTTATGTGCGGCTGGGGCAGTCCGCTACCACGCTTTCCGGTGGCGAGGCGCAGCGCGTGAAGCTGGCTGCGCACCTGGCCTCGACGCGCTCGGAAAGCCGCGGCTCGGACGGCAGGAAGGGCGGCAGCCGCGTGCTCTACATCCTCGATGAGCCCACCACCGGGCTGCACTTTGACGATGTGGGCAAGCTGCTCATGGCCTTTCGCAAGCTGATCGACAGCGGCGGCTCCCTGGTGGTGATCGAGCACAACCTCGACGTGATCAAGTCAGCCGATTGGGTGATCGACCTGGGCCCCGAAGGGGGTTCGGCGGGGGGGCAGATCGTCGCCACTGGAACGCCTGAAGACATTCCCCGCAACGAGCTTTCTCACACCGGCCAGTGGCTCGCGCGTGTCCTTGCCGGACATGCCGCTCCTGAGCCCGTCGAGGCCACCGAAAGCGAAGTGTTTCAGTGAGGCCGTTCCTGACTTCTCATGTCGATCTCCGTGCCCTCCGGTGCCCCATATCGGAGGTCGTCCGACGGTGGCGCCAGGCCTGCTGGGTGGGCCTTTTGTTCGCTCTGGGGGGAACGATCCTGGCGCAGCCCGTCCCGCCGCCTCCCGGCACCAGCACCGACCAGCAGCAGGAGGAAGCGAAGCCAACCACTCTGGGGCCACTCGACGACATAGAGTCTGCCATCGAGGCGAAGAATTACCCTCTTGCCTCGAGCCGGCTGGATATCTACCTTTCCGCGCGCCCCACCGACGCCCGGGCGCTCTTCGACAAGGGGTACATCGAAGACGCGCAGGGTCACACCGATGCCGCCGAAGGGTGGTACCGGAAGGCCATCGCGGCGGATCCGAAGCAATTTGAGTCGCGGATGGCGCTCGGACTGCTTTTGGCCGGCAAAAACGACGGCACCGCAACGCAGGACGCCATCAGCCAACTGCAGGCCGCCGTCCAGCTGGAACCCAACCCGCCCAACCCGGGCGCCAAAGCGCAGGCGGATCGGGCGTTGGCACGGCTGTTGCGCTCCTCCGATCCCACCGGCGCGCGCGATGCCCTGGTGGACGCGCTGAAGCTGACGCCGGAAACGCCGTCCGACACGGTTCTGGCGGCGGAGATTGCCGAGTCCGCGGGCGATCTTGCAATCGCCGAGCAGGAATATCGACACGCCCTGCAGGCGGACGCGAACCGGTCCGACGCCAGTGCGGGATTGGCGCACCTGCTGATCGCCGAAAAGCGCTATGCCGACGCGCAGCCGCTGGTGGAGGCAGGGCTGCGCCGGGATCCGGACGATCCGGCGCTGAACGCCCAGCTGGCCACGATTCTGAACGCGCAGGGCAAGCAGGCGGACGCCCTCGCCCTGCTGGAAAAGCTGCATAAACTCGAGCCCGAGGCCCGCTCGGTGACGACGATGCTGGCCGACGCCGATTTGCAGGCGGGCAAGCTGGGCGAAGCCGATGCCCTGTACCAACAGCTTCTGGTGCAGAGCCCCAACGATCCAGCCCTGCTGGACGCGCGCGCGCAAATCCTGATTCGCCAGCAGCGCTATCCGGAGGCGATGGCGGTGTTCCGGCAGGCGGTCGCCGCGAGGCCGGACGATGTCGACGCCTGGTCGGGGATCGCCTTCGCCGCCTCGGAGGCGCATCAGTACCAGGAGGAACTGGCCGCACTTTCGATGCGATCAAAGTATGCTGCAGAAAATGCTGCAAGTCTGTTTTTGTGGGCAACGGCGTACGATAATCTCCATCAAAGCAAGCAAGCGGCGGACTACTATCATCGTTTCCTCGCCGCCGCTCAGGGAAAATTTCCGGACCAGGAGTGGCAGGCAAAGCACCGGCTCGCCGCGCTTGGCAAATGAGCGGTGCTCCCAGCAGGCGTTCCCGCAGTTTCGCAGGATCGATTCCCCAGGAGTTTGGCCAGCGAGTTACTTTGGAATGACAATCTTTCCGGGTAACACCTTGGTCGAGTGGCGCATAATTAGGGTTCTGCGGTATTGTTCTCGGAACGTGCGTACCCCGGAGGTTCGCGATGCGGTCAATCGCAGTCCTCGCCGCTGTGGTTGTTCTCCCTGCCACCCTCGCGTGGGGGCATGGCATGGACGATCGCGTGCCTGATGCGCGGGAAGTGGCCGATCTGCAGGCTAAGGCCGCCGCAGCCTCTCCCAACGAACAGCCTTATATCTATGCTGAGCTGGTTCATTCGATGACAGAGATCGCGACAGCGCAGTTTCAGGCCGGCGATCAGGAAAAGGCTTCGGCCTCGCTGAGAGCAGCGCAGGGCTACGCGCAAAAGATCCAGATGAATCTGTTGCGTGACGCCAAGAAGCTGAAGAACGCAGAGATTCTGATCCGTCATACGGCCTTCCGTCTGAAGGAGTTGATGACCGGGGCCTCGCTCGACGATCGGCCGACGCTGGAAGCCACGATTCAGCAGTTGAATCAGGTGCAGTCGGAGATGATGACGCAGATTTTCCGGCGATAGGGGCGAGCCGAAGATCGCGTTGCGGGCGAATTTCGGCGAAAGTTCCGGAACGTGGCGCACCGCAATCGCTGCAATCGTCCCGTTTTTCCCTTCGTGATCCACATCCTTTCAACAATCGAGGGATGCCCCGCGGCCAATATTCATCGGGCGATAACAGAATGCGGTGCAAAGGCGCGGCGAAAGCGGTCGGCTTCTTCGCTTATTTTTTGCTATTGCCAAGGTGGGTTCCCGTTCGTACTCTGACGTGGCGTTTCGAAAGGAACGTCGATATTGATTCTGCCGAAAACTGAATTGGAACGGTAACGCAGCCGCAGAAGGCGCCTCCGCCGCCCGCCATCATTCCGGGAGGAATCGGAAACAGCGCGAGCACGGTGAGAACGCCGGAGCCGGTCCGTTCTGTTCCCCCGCATCCTGCGTTCTGGCGGGCACGCAGCGTCGCGCGCTCGATGGGCAAGCCGAGCAAAGACGCACGGCCGGGACGCCAGGATGCGGCCCACATCAACCCCGCTGACGGGCGACCTTAGCCTCCCGCCGCTGTCCTTCCGCGCTGCCGCGGAAACTGCCAGGAAGAAACATGAGACCAAAGAAAACGATCCTCTGTGTTGACGACAATGAACAGGTCCTCGCTGTGCGCAAATTCCTGCTGGAAACCCGTGGCGGCTATCGGGTGGTAGCTGCCGGCAACGCCAAAGACGCGGTCGACCGTTTTCGCCTGGGCGGCATCGACCTGGTCCTCAGCGACCTGCTGATGCCGCTGATGGATGGCAACGAGATGGTGCGTCTCATGAAAGAGATTGCCCCGGAGATCCCGATGATCCTGATCAGCGGGAGTGTGAAAACCTTCGATCATACCAATCGTGCCGACGCGTTTCTGCCCAAGGGGTCATCGACCCCGATCGAAATGCTGGAGCGGATTCGCCAGATGATCGCGCGCAAGCGCGGTCCGAAGAAGAGTCTGCGGCCGGCGTATGCGGCGGTCGACGGCGCTTTCGATCCGCTGGAGCACGCCCGCGCTTCGTGACGCGGCATCTGGCCGCCGCAATTCCGACTTCATCGACCTCCGCATTTTCTGGAATGGACCGGGACCGGCCCTCCGACCTGGTCCATTTACAATCGCGGAGTGGACGAGATGATTCGCGCCGAGCACCTCGGCAAAGTCTACCGATCGGGCAGGCTTGAAGTTCCAGCGTTGCGCGAGGCGACCTTCGGCGTCGAAGCGGGCGAGTTTGTCTCGATTGTGGGGCCGTCGGGCAGCGGCAAGTCGACGCTCTTCTACCTGCTGGGCGGTCTGACGCGCGCCACCAGCGGCAGGGTTCTGATCGGCGGGGTCGATTTCGCGGCTCTGGACGACGCAGAACGCACGCGCATGCGCCGCGCGCGCATCGGCTTCGTATTTCAGAAGTTCAATTTGCTGCCCACGCTTTCGGCGCGCGCCAACATCGAGATCGCCTGCGAAATCGCGGGCCGTTCGGTGGACGAGGAGATGCTCTCCCAGCTCACGAAGATCCTGAACATCGCGGGGCGTCTCGATCATCGTCCCTCTGAGCTCTCCGGCGGAGAGCAGCAGCGGGTCGCCATCGCCCGCGCGCTGATTAACCAGCCGGCGATCGTGCTTGCCGACGAGCCGACGGGGAACCTGGATACGGAGAACTCCGATGCGGTCCTGGAGATGCTGCGCCGGTCGAATCGGGAGTTTAAGCAGACGGTTTTGATGATCACGCATAATCCGGAGGCGGCGGCGATCGCCGACCGGATCATTCATATGCGCGATGGTCAGATTCGCGGCATCGAAGCGGGGCAGGGATCGGTGGGAAGCCACACGTGGTAAGACCACCGAGGGCAAAACCCGTCGCGCCATCCCATGACAAATGAGTGACAAAGGAATAACACGATCGTCCGATAATTAGGCGGTACGTGCATCCCATATCGCGATAGACTTAAGTTAGGGTCTGTACGGCCAAAACCCAGAAAAAATGGGAACAACACTCAATCCACACGCCGAAGCCGGCGAAGGCGCAAAGAACGGGTCCAACGGATCGAACGGTTCCAACGGATCGAATGGATCACCGGCGAATATCCAGGATCTGCTGACGGAAAAGGCCAACGATGCGACGCGCGGGCTCGACACCCGCTCCGCCGTCGAGATCGCCCGCATCATTAATCAGGAAGACCAGAAGGTCGCGGCGGCGGTGAAGAAGGCGATTCCGGAAATTGCGCACGTTATCGACATCGTGGCGCACAGCCTGCGCGAAGGCGGACGGCTGATCTATATAGGCGCGGGCTCGAGCGGCCGTCTTGCTGCTCTGGATGCCTGCGAGATTCCGGCCTATTTCTCGACCAGCCCGCAGACGGTGCAATACATCATGGCGGGTGGGCCCAAAGCGCTGGCCTCGCCTGTGGAAGTCAATGAAGATTCAGAAGAGCTGGGAAAGCGCGACATCGCACGCCGCCGTCCCAGCCGCAAAGACGTGGTGATCGGCCTGTCGGCGAGCGGACGCACGCCCTATGTGGTTTCCGCTGTGGCTTACGCCCGCACCCTGGGCGCGAGGACGGCGTGCATCACGTGCAATCCCAACACCCCTTTGGCGCATGCGGCGGAAACCTGCATCATCGCGGAAGTCGGCCCTGAAGTCATCTCCGGATCCACGCGCCTGAAGGCCGCGACCGCCCAGAAGATGATCACCAACATGATCACGACGGGCGCGATGACGCGGCTGGGCTATGTGTACGAGAACCTGATGGTGAACGTACACATGCACAACTCCAAGCTGATCGAGCGCGGCATCGGTATCCTGATGCGCGCCTGCAGCGTCAGTCGTGAGCAGGCTGTCGAGGTGATCAAATCCGCGGGGCGCAGCGTTCCAGTGGCGCTGGTAATGCTGAAAGCCGGAGTGGATAAGCCCGAGGCAGTTCGCCGTCTGGCTCGCGCCGAAGGCAACGTGCGACGCGCCATCGAAGACGCGGTGATGGATCTCTGAACGGATATCTGAAGCGAGCCCTTTCCGGCGAGGCTCGCGCATTCCCAACCTGAATTTCGGACCGTTTCCGTCTAAATTCGCCATTCCCGCCGCACATTTTCCGTGGTACGTTGCTTTTCGCGAGGGAATGGAACGATGCGCGGCACCCCTGTCGTCATGGCTGTCTTTCTGCTTGGGATCACGGGCATTAACGCACAGCAGAGCGAGGGTCCGACGGACCCCAAGGCGCAAAAGACCTGGCAGGAGGCGCAGGAGTGGGTGCGCCACGGAGATTACGGCGCGGCCCTTGTGGCGTTGAAGAAAGCCGATAAGCAGGACGGCGGCCACTGCAGGAAATGCGCGCTGAAGATCATCGATTTCGGGCTGAAAACCGGTGACTTCAAATCCGCCGATGTTGCCGCCCAGCAGCTGATCGCCGATGCCCGGACTCCGCAGGAGACGGCGATTGCGCATCTGGAACGGGGAACGGTGCAGTATCGCGAGGGGCTGGAAAAGAATAAGTCCGACGCGTACGCCGAAGCCGATCGTGAGTTTCAGGCTTCGCTGGCGGCGTATCCCAGGGTGTCGGACGCCTGCTATTACGACGGCATCTGCCTCGCGCACCTGAACCAGGACGATGCGGCAAAAGCGCAGTTTGCGAAGTATCTGGAGATGGCGCCCAGAGACGCGGCGGATCGCGAACGAGCCCAGCGCTTCCTGGACAATCCTGGCCTGGCACGCGAGCGCATGGCGCCGCCCTTCTCGATCACGACGCTGGACGGGCGTGCGGTGTCGCTCGATTCCCTGGCCGGCAAAGTCGTGCTCATCGATTTCTGGGCCACGTGGTGCGGTCCCTGCCTCGAGTCGCTGCCGAAGATTCGTGAAATCGCGCAGAAATTTGCCAGCGAGCCGCTCGTGGTCATGAGCATCAGCCTCGACGACGATGAGGCGAAGTGGAAGGCCTTCGTGGCGAAGAACAACATGACCTGGCTGCAGTATCGCGATGGCGGATTCGGCGGGCCCATCTCGCGGCTGTTCGGGGTTCAGGCCATCCCCCACACCTTCACCATCGACGCCGATGGCGTCCTGCAGGAGGAGCACGTCGGCAGCGGCGCGGATTTCCAGGGCAAGCTGAAAAAGCTTTGTGCGCGGGCGCGCCAGCTGCAGGAAGCTCCGCAGACGGCGCTGAAGTCGGGCCAGTGATTCCGGATCCCTGATTCCTGATTGCCGATCGCAACCCTCCCGCTATACTCAAGCGCAAGGACCCCCTGATTTGCTTGCGTCTCTGCGATTTATCTGGAACGCCACCACAGGTCACCGCCTTCGGCCGTGGCGCAGCGAATATCTGAAGTGGCGGATTGAGACCTATTCCGGCATGAAGGCGGAAGAACTTGGCGCAGGCGATGTGATGCGCTTCGTGTGGCGTGAAAAAGGCAACCTGATTCGCTTTCTTCACTGGACGGACCGCATGGATGCCTGGAAGAAGTCTGGCGGGGATCACGGCGGGAGTGGGGAATCGTGACGCGCAGCCGCCATCGCCCGAACAGGCGGGAGTTCCTCGCGAACGCTGCCGCGGCGGCTGCGGCGGGCGGCCTTGCATCGATTTTGCCTGCCGGATGCGGCGGACCCAAGGCACGGAGCGGCAGCCACGCGACGGCGCCGACGCTCAACGACGTCAATGGTCCTCGCTCGCTCCGCGCTCACGGCGCGGCGCGGGGAATGCTGGTGGGTTGTGCCGTGAATCCGGACCACCTCGACGGCGAGCCCGACTACGCGCGCACGGTCGGGGAGCAGGCCAGCATTGTGGTGGCTGAAAACGCCATGAAGTGGGCGGCTCTGCGCCCTTCGCCGACCCAGTTCGACTTCCGTAAAGCGGACGACGTGGTGGTTTTCGCGCTCTCCCACGAACAAAAGGTTCGCGGGCACAATCTCTGCTGGCACGAATCGATTCCCGCGTGGTTTGCCTCGACGGTCACCAAACAGAACGCCGCGGATTACCTGATCCGGCACATTGAAACCGTCGCCGGGCGCTACGCGGGCAAGCTGCACTCGTGGGACGTTGTGAATGAAGCGATCAACCTGAAGGATGGACGGCCCGACGGGCTGCGCAACTCGCCATGGCTTCAGCTGATCGGCCCCTCCTACATCGAGATGGCCTTTCGCGCCGCGCGCCGGGGCGACCGCACCGCGCTGCTGACCTACAACGACTACGGCATCGAGCTCGACACGCCGGACCAGATCGATAAGCGCGGGCAGGTGATGATGCTGGTTCGCCGCATGCAGGCGCGTGGCGTTCCCATCGACGCGGTGGGGGTGCAGAGTCATCTCAGCGCCGGCGATCCCATGCCGGGCGACGGCCTCCTCCATTTCGTTCGCGAGCTGGGCGCGATGAACCTCCAGGTCTTCATTACGGAGATGGACATCAACGACCGCAAGCTGCCCGAATCGGTGCCCGAGCGGGATGCCGCGGTTGCGAAGATCTACCGCGAGTACCTGACCATGATGCTGGCCGAACCCAACGTCAACGTTGCGCTGACCTGGGGCATCACGGACCGCTACACGTGGCTCAACGGGCTGCCCCACGCCTCGCGTCCCGACGGCAAACCCGAGCGCCCCCTGCCCTTCGACTACGACTACCAGCCGACACCGGCGTTCTTTGCCGAGCGCGACGCGATCGACACGCGGCGCCCTCGCGCGCTGCCCGGCGCCGATCCCTACGCGCCTTTTAGTCCTGGGCAGTCCTCGCCCCACAGCGAGTTCGAGTAAACGATGTGGCTGCCGGGCTTCCCGGACAGCCGCAGCCATGCGACCCGGCAGCACGACCGCCATCGCGCGTCCGTGCCCTCGCTTCGTCCGTCTCCCTCTGATGTAATGAAAGGTATGCCGCTCGATCGGGTCACCGGGCTCTCTCTCCTGTTGCTTTGGATCGCTGTGCCGCTGTGCGCCGCGCAGGAGCCGTTCCCTGGCGAGCCGGCGACTCCGCCGCAACAGCAGCCATCGCAGCCCCAGCAGCAGGCCGAACCCTTTCCCGGCGAGCCCACCACGCAACCCAAAAATCAGCCCGCGCAAAGCAGCCCGGGATCCAGGCCCTTCCAACCACAATATTTTCCTGCCGATCCGAATGAAGAGATGCCAACCTTTCGCGTGAGCACCAGCGTCGTGGTGGTTCCCACCCTGGTGGAAAAGACGAACGGGGAAGTGCTGTACGGGCTCAAGCCCACCGATTTTTCTGTACTCGACAACGGGGTGGAGCAAAAAGTCCAGGTCGACGACGACCTGGATACGCAGCCGGTCTCGCTGGTGGTTTGCATCGAGCGCGGCCGCGATGCACCGCTGGAGTTCGACAAGATCGGCAAGCTCGGACCGCTGCTCGATCTGTTCACGCGCAATGGCCAGGGCAACATTGCGCTCGTCGCCTTCGACTCCCGAGCCACGTCTGGGTGGAGCCCTTCGGCCAGGACACCGACTCCATCACGCGCGACCTGCGCCAGATGCCCGCCGGCGACGGCGGCGCGGCCATCCTCGATGCGGTAGGCTACTCGGTCAATTTGCTGGAGCAGCAGCCGCCCGACCATCGCCGCGTGCTGCTGCTGATCAGCGAATCGCGCGACCACGGCAGCTATCACTTCAATATTCCTCAGCTGGTGGAGCGCGATCGGCACCAGCAACACGCTCGTCCTCAGCCTGGTCTTTTCGCCGGGGAAGGCGGAAATCATCAACTGGGGACGCGGCGAGCCCGATGGCGGCACCGGCAACGAACTCAACATCCTCGCGCCGCTGATGATGACCATGAATGCCATGCGCCGCAACACGCCCAAGACCCTCGCCGATCTGAGCGGCGGCGAGTACGATCCGTTCACCCGGGAGAAGGGTTTCGAGGATCGCGTTGCGGAAGTCGCCAGTCACGCCCGCAATCGTTATATCCTCAGCTTTCATCCCACCGATCTGACGCCGGGCCTGCACACGATCCAGGTGAAGCTCAACCAGGATTACGGTGCTCACGTGGTCGCGCGCAACAGTTACTGGGCGATCCTGCGCGACGACGCGACCATCCCGGCCCAGCGCATCGCTTCCGACCTCCGCGCATCCCAACCCGTAGCCGCAGCCTGCAATGCAGTGAGGAGATGCTCCATGGGCGAACACGTCACGCTCCGCACATCCGACGGTTTTGAACTGGACGCGCTATGTCGCGCGTCCCGCCCGCGAACCGATCGCGGGTCTGGTCGTGGTGCAGGAAGCCTTCGGAGTGAACAGCCATATCCGTTCGGTCACGGACGGCTGGGCCAGGGACGGGTTCCTCGCCGTCGCTCCGGCGCTGTTCGACCGCGTCGAGCGTGGCGTCGAGCTCAGCTTACACCCCGGAAGACATGCAGAAGGGAATGGCGCTGATCCGCCAGGGCGACACCGCCGACCGCGTGAAAGATCTGGCGGCCGCCATCGACTACGCGCGCCGGGAGACCGGCAAAAAAGTCGGCGTCATCGGGTATTGCCTGGGGGGCTCGATGGCATGGCTCGCCGCCACGCGCCTCAATCCTGACGCCGCGGTCGGCTACTACGGCAGCCAGATTGCAACTACGCCGCGGAAAGACCCAGGGCTCCCGATCCTGCTCCATTTCGGCAAAGAGGATCACCACATTCCCAAAGACCAGATCGACAGCAAAGTCGCCGCGGCGCATCCCGAAGTCTCGATCTTCTGGTACGAAGGGGCGGGCCACGGCTTCAACACGAGCGACCGCGCCAGCTACCACGCGGGAGCTGCAAAGCTGGCGCGCGAGCGCTCGCTGGAATTTCTGATAAAGCACCTGACAGCGTGATCGCCTCTCGTCATGGCTCGCTCAAAACGACAACTGAACTTCTAAGAATGGCCGCAGAGACCAAAAAACAGAGCGACCAACTCACTCCCCGCCCTCGGCCGTCACGGCTGCACGCGATTTCTCGCATGCCTGGCGCGCGCTGCGCCATCGCAACTTCCGTCTCTTCTTTGGCGGTCAGACGATTTCTTTGGTCGGAACCTGGATGACGCGGATCGCGACCGCGTGGCTGGTCTATCGGTTGACGAAGTCCGCGCTGCTGCTGGGCACCGTCAGCTTCGCCGGCCAGATTCCGACGTTTCTGCTCGCGCCGCTCGCCGGGGTGATTGTCGACCGCTCCGACCGTCGCCATGTCCTCATCTGGACCCAGACCCTCGCCATGGTCCAGTCGCTGCTGCTGGCATGGCTCACGCTCTCGCATCGCATCAACATCACGGAAATCCTGATTCTCAGCTGCTTCCAGGGCCTCATCAACGCCTTTGACATGCCCGGCCGCCAGTCGTTCATGGTGCAGATGGTAACGCCCCAGCGGACGGGCTCACCGGGAGGCCCGAGTCCGGAACGCAACGACCTCTCCAACGCCATCGCCATCAACTCCTCGATGGTCAATGTCGCGCGCCTGATCGGTCCGTCGCTGGCCGGCATGGTGATCGCGGTATCGAGCGAAGGATGGTGCTTCCTGATCGACGGCATCAGCTACATCGCCGTCATCGTTTCGCTGCTCATGATGCGTGTGCCCGTCGCGGCAATGCGTCGCGCCACGAGCCTCGATGTTCGAGCAAATGCGCGAGGGGTGGGACTACGTGTCGACTTTCACGCCCATTCGCGACATTCTCATCCTGTTCGCGCTGGTCAGCCTGATGGGCATGCCTTACATGGTGCTGATGCCGCTGTTCGCTGGCAGCGTACTCCACGGAGGCGCGCACACGCTCGGCTTCCTGATGGGAGCCGCCGGAGCGGGAGCGCTGATCTCCGCCTTCTCACTGGTGCTGCGCCGGTCGGTCCGCGGTCTGAGCAAAATGATCCCCATCGCCGCGTGTGTCTTCGGCGGCGGCCTGTTCGTGTTCGGTCTCTCGCACTGGGTCTGGCTCTCGCTGATCCTGATGCTGTTTGTCGGATTCGGCATGCTGCAGGGAATGACCGGCGAGCAACACCATCATCCAGACCCTCTCGCCCGAGGACAAACGCGGACGCGTGATGAGCTACTACACCGCCGCCTTCATGGGCATGGCGCCCTTCGGCAGCCTGCTGGCGGGTCGCTTGCGCACTGGATCGGCGCGCCTCGCACTGTGATGTTCACCGGATCCTGCTGCATCGCGGGGGGCCTGTGGTTCTGGTCGCGCCTGCCGGCGATCCGCCGCGAGATGCGGCCGATCTACGAGCAGCTCGGCATCATCGCGCCGGTGCCGCCGCCGGTGCAGGAACAAGCGGCCAACTGAGGGGTCGATTTTGGGCCGAAAAAAAATCCCCGGTTCGCATCGGGTGCGCCGGGGATTCACAGGAGGTAATTACGATTTCAGATACAGAATAGGGAATTCCGCTGGCCGCGTCTTCGGGATAAAGGCGGTTTTTCATCTGCAACTTTGTGTCTACAACTTTGGTTGGAGGCGGTAAGGCTCCGGGAGGATAGAAACGGAGGCGAGGAAAGGAGCATCCTATGGAATTGCAGCAGGTCTTCGCCGTTCCGGCTTCTTCCACAGGAGTGATCGGGACTGGGCCGTTCGTTCCCGCTGGAATTCAGAACCAGATATGAGCGTTCGTCTGTTACAAAATATCGTCGCCGGCAGCAATTGCCTCTATGGCCTGGTGCTGGCTGCGCTCTATGGACCCACGCTGCTGCATTCCCGCGCCTGGCCTCCCACGCTTGAGCAACAGGCGCTGCTGCTGGTGGCGGTCTCGGTGCTGCCTTTGGCGCTCCTCGCGGTCCGTTTTCCCCTGGTCGCCGGCATCGCGCAGTTCGCGACGGCGTTTATCGGCAATCAGCTTCTGCACGAAGCGCCTCTGCCCGACCTGCGCGCGTTCTCGGCACTCTCGATGATGATCGCGCTGGTGATCCTGTTCGTTGCGGTGTTCCGCGGCATCCTCGAGATCACCCAGGAGGCCTTCGGACAGGCAGAAGACCCGGACGAGAAGCGCGCTACGGGCGCGGCCTGATCACCATTCCCCCGAGCAGCGCTACCGCCGTTTTTCGTTCCGCGCCGCGTCGCCCTGGGGCGGGGTCAACAGAACCCTGCGCAGCGCGCGCGTGAGCTCCGGGCCGGTTTCTTCCAGTTCGCGCAAGTGCCACGCCGCCAGCGAGCCCAGCAACTTCTCGCCCAGCTGCGTCATGCGCAAGAGGATCCGCCGGTGATCGGTGGGGTCGGGGGAGCGCCGCAGCAGTCCCTGCTCGATGGTGCGATCGACCAGTTCGACCGCGCTGTTGTGCTTGAGCAGCATGCGCGCCGCCACATTGGCAATGGTTGGATCCAGCTCCTCCGGCATCCCCCACACGCACTGCAGCAGTTGATACTGTTGAGCGCGAATGCCGGCGGCGTCCGCAGCCAGGCTGCTGAAATGCAGAAACTTCCTCAGCTGAAAGCGAAATTCCGCCAGACGGCGCATTTGAGCCCGGCTCAGTGGTTGGGGTTCGTTAGCCGGATCGTGTCTTTGCCCGTGACGGGCGAGGGAAATGGCTCCATGTATTTCGGCAAGTTCCATGGAATCATCGTAGCACGATATATCGTGCTACGATATCGCGCTACGAGGTTTGGGGTAGTCCGTTGGCCGCGGGCTCGCCCGGATCGGCAAGAATGGCGCGCGCATCTTCTTCGTCGTCGGAGCTGACCTGCAGCTCGAGCGGCCCCAGGCCCGGCTCCATGATCCGAGCGTTCTCGCCGGCGAGAAACACCTCGATCCCCGCCGATTCAAGCCGCAGTTTGGCCATCTCGGCTTCGAGCGGCTCTGTGAAACTCGCAATCGTCACTACATCTGCCATAATTCTCCTGTCACCCGGGTTTTCTTCCGACCTTCCCCATCTTATCGACAGGGCCACAGTTTGTGATCCGGAGGGTCGCCAATGAGATGCCTCGCCGTACTCCTGCTTACCTGCTTCTGTACCGCCGCACAGGTTCCTGAAGCGCCGCCCGAGCAGCTGCTGGACGCCGCTCATTGTCTGGCGGCTACCAACCAGGACTGGATCCGCGGGGCGCATCATAATGCAGCGGAGCTGGAGCTGGGCTATGTGGACGATGCCAAATCGTATCCAGGCCAGGAACTTGTTTACCTGGTGGACTACACAACGCCCACTCATTCCGCGGGCCAGGTGTCGACGTTCCTCGAGCGCGGGAAGGCGGCGCACCGCGTGGTGCGGGTTCAGCTGACCATCGCATTTCGCCAGTCCGACGATGGATCGCAAAGGATCGAACTGGTCGATCCGCCCCTGGGAGGCATCGGCACGCAGGATGAGGTGGTCGCGGCGATCCGGAAGGTTGGATTCCACACCTACACGGTGCAGGTCGGCGATCTGGTGAACCGCGCGACCCAGTGTGAGTCCGAATCGGCGGTGAAGTAGCGCAGCGCGGTTCCGCATCGGTCAACGCACTCCGCTCCGCAAGATAGAATGATGAGTTCTCTGAAGGAGTTCCGTCTTGATCCCGCGCTATACCCGCGCCCCGATGGGCCGCATCTGGAGCGACGAAAGCAAATTCCGCGCCTGGCTTGAAGTGGAAACCGTCGCCAGTGAAGTCCTCGCCGAAGACGGCATCGTTCCCGCCGCAGCCGCAAAGGCGATTCGCGAACGCGGCGGCTTCGACCTCGACCGCATGCGGGCCATCGAGGCCGAAGTGAAGCACGACGTGATCGCCTTCACCACGGCGGTCGCCGAAAAGATCGGCCCCGAATCACGCTGGCTGCACTACGGCCTCACCTCCAACGACGTGGTCGACACCGCCCAGGCGCTTCAAGTGCAAAGCGGCCTCTGCGATTCTCCGCGAAGATATCGAAATGCTGCTGGCGGTGCTGAAAACCCGCGCGCTTGAATTCAAAGACACGCCGACCGTGGGCCGCACTCACGGCATGCACGCCGAGCCAACCACCTTCGGCCTCAAGCTGCTGAACTGGTATGCGGAGATGCGGCGCAACCAGCAGCGCTTCGAAGCCGCGGCCGAGCAGATGCGCGTCGGCAAACTCTCCGGCGCGGTCGGCACCTTCGGCCACATCAAGCCGGAGCAGGAAGAACGCATCTGCGCCCGCCTTGGCCTCGACCGCCGCGCCCGTCGCCACGCAGGTCATCCAGCGCGACCGCCACGCGTACTACCTTGCCACGCTGGCGGTGATCACCGCGACGCTGCGACAAGATCGCCACCGAGATTCGCCATCTGCAGCGCACCGAAGTCCGCGAGGCCGAGGAATATTTTTCTCCGAAAAGCAAAAAGGCTCCTCGGCGATGCCGCACAAGCGCAACCCCATCACTGCCGAGCAGATCTCGCGGCCTCGCCCGCGTCGTCCGCGCCAACTCCCAGGCCGCGCTGGAAAACGTCGCTCTCTGGCACGAGCGCGACATCTCGCACTCCTCGGTCGAGCGCGTCATCCTGCCCGACTCGACTATCCTCACCGACTACCTGCTCGCCAAAACCGCGCGACCTGCATCGAAACTCGTCGTCTATCCCGCGCGCATGCAGAAGAATCTCGACTCTACCGGCGGCCTGATCTTCAGCGGCCAGCTCCTGCTCGACCTGGCCGAAGCCGGGATGCTGCGCGAAGACGCCTACCGCCTGGTGCAGCAGCATGCCATGAACGCATGGCAGAACGACCTCGTCTTCCGCGATCTGGTCGCCGCCGATCCGGAAATTACGAAGCTGCTCACTCCCGAAAAGCTAGGCCACACCTTCTCGCTCTCGCGCCAGCTCACCAACGTCGACGCCATCTTCGCCCGCGTGTTCGGCCAGCCCGAAGGGCACGATTACGGCGCTTAGGAAGTTTAGTTCGGGCTTCATCTCCCGATCATCAATCCTGGCTACAGCCGCGCGGGGCCGGTGCTGTGGTGTCCTTCAATAGCTCTTTGCGACCCGCTCCACTGAGACACGATGAACAGACGTGTGCGAGCGCCGGCTTTTTCCCTCTTCCTGGTCGTCCATCGCTCGGATGGCAGTGGTACGACGTGGGTTTGGAGCGACTACCTTTCAAAGGTGAGTACTGCCTGGGCGGGCGCAGTAAGCCGTGGTGCTACGCTCCACTGGCCGATTGGCATCGGGGCGGAAGGCAACGAGGGCGTTGCCGAAACCGTGGAGAAGACGTCGAACTCCATCGGCTATGTGGAACTCGCGTATGCGATCCAGCGGCAACTGAATTTTGCAGCGGTACGCAACCGACCGGGCGTGTTCGTCCATGCCGATCTCGACAGCCTGGCAGAAGCGGCGCGAAGCGCCGGGAGTGGCGCCGAATTGCCCGGCGACATCGCCGATACTCCGGGCCATGACGCCTATCCAGTCGCCGCCTTCACCTGGCTTTTAATTCCGTCACCAACCGCCAATCCGCAAAAGCGAGCGGCGCTCCTCGAACTGCTGCTGTGGATCCTGACCTCAGGGCAGAAGGAATGCTCGGCGCTGGGTTATTCGCCTCTGCCTCGTCCCATCGCGGAGAGCCAGCTGCGGGGGCTGGGGGCAACTCCCCAGCGCTGCCGGGACACTGGTCTCACTTCACCGCCGGCGTCCAGCCGCCCAGCACAAATGCCGGATCGCTGTACTCCCTGATCATCTCCGCATCCGCGGGCATGGTCAGCTGCTTGGACGCCGGATCTCGCTGCGCAGTGTCCACCGGCTTCCCATCCAGATCGGTGCTGTTGTACTCCCAAAGATGGAGATGCGCGGCGTCGACTTCAATTGGTCCCCACCCCACGGCGGGCACGCCTTGCAGTTTGCAATCGATCAGGACCGCCTCGGCCCAGGGATAATTCAGCCCGTGATTCATGGGCAGCCGCGCGAACACTGCGCCCATCGGTACGGGGCGGGCCGCCGCCGGAGAACTCGGCGCCGTCGTTGCCGGTGCGCTGGCATTCGGCTGGACTGCTCGCGGGCGCGCAATAAACGTGCAGTGGACAAATACGTTGCCGTGATTCGCGTCGGTGTTGCGAATCCACATGAACGGCCCGACCGACTGAATCTCGCAGCGATCGAAAAATGCCGGGCCCACGCCCAGAATCGTATCGCCGTCGCCGATGATCTTCGTTTCGGTCAGATAGACGGGCCCGCGCAGGTTGAGCGCGTCGCCCGAGCCCTTGATGTTCATGTGGCTCACGATGTTTTTCTCGCCGGAGATCAGCAGCCCTTCCGCCTGGCCGTAGTCGTAGTTGCTCACCGAGAAGTTTTCCAGCTCGATTCCCGTCGAGTCATAGACGGAAAACGCGCAGCGGCGGTTGGGCCCGGGCATCGGCGGATTGAACGCGCTATTGTCGCCGTAGCCCACCTGCACGCCGTCGCGATCCTCTCCGCGAATGGCGAGGTTCGACTTGTGCTGGAAGAAGACGATTTCCTCATAGGTGCCTTTTCTGATGAAAATCGTCACCCGCTGCGCGGGATGATCGGGAGCCCAGTCCATGGCGCCCTGGACTGTGTTGAAATCGCCGCTTCCATCCGCGGCCACTACCACACGGGTGGCGTCGACCCGCGGCCCCGCGGCTTTCGTGGTGAAGGTCCACGCGCGGTCGGTGGTGAATCCCGCGAAGCCGTCCGCCGTCAGCACGCCAGGGTCGATGCGCACGATGTATTTGTGGTGATACGCGAGCGCGTGACTGTGGAGGTATATCGTCGCCACGTTGCCGTGCACGATCACCGGATAGAAGTGAAAATCCGGCAATCCCCCAATCGTGGTCAGCTGGTAGTTGTGCAGGTCGGCTGGCGTGGTCCTCACGGCGGGAGTGGTGGTGGTCGGCGAGGTGGGAATTGACGGGTCGAGGGGAATGGTCTGCGCCGGCGTGACCCGGTGCGCCGGGTCCGGCCCCGCCGGAATGCTCATGTCGAGGGTGTCGACCAGCTTGTGATCCGCGGCATCGTAGACGCGAATCATGCCGGATTTTCCCAGCACCGGAGGGCTCGCGAAGGTCAGCACAAGATGCGTATCCGGATTGACGTTTCTCGCCCTATTCGCAGGAAAACAGCTCAAGCTGGTCTGCGCCTGGCACCGCATGCCAAGAAGCAACGCCATCGCAACCGACAATCCCATTGCAGCGCGTGCCTTCACAGCAAAATCCCTCCTCGACGTCGCACGCCCCTTTATAGCTGCTCTCCGTCACGACAGCAATTGCGCCAGGTCGCTCCAATCCCGGTGGCTCCCCAACGTTGTAACGGCCAGCTGGATCCAGTCACTACCCAAATGTGAAAAGCCACGAGGAGGCTCGGAGGAAAAACAATGCTGAACGACTTTGTTCCTGCAATCGTTGCCGTTGCATTCCTGGCCGCCGCCTTCCTTGGCGGCTGGGCCTCTGATCTGCACAGGATGCAGCGCCCCGGGCCCCCCCGCGAAGTCGTGTCCGTGGTCGAAATCAGCGCTGCCAATCAGGCTGATGCACGCTGAAGGTAGAGGCACGGTCACCGTCGTTCCCCTACAATCTCCTCGTGCCTGTCAACACGCGTTCCGTCTCCGCTGAGAACCCTATGAACCTCGCCGTCGCGCTCACCGGCGCTTCGGGGATGGTGTTCGGGCAGATGCTGCTTCGCGCTCTGGAGGCTGACGACCGCGTCGCGCACATCCATTTCGTGCCGTCGGAGAATTCTCTGCGCGTTCTCGCCGAAGAGCTCGGCATCTCCGGACGCAACAGTCTGGCCGAAAAGCTCCTCGGGGGCACCTCGACCAAAATCACGCAGCATTCCGAAGGCGACATTGGGGCGGCCATCGCCAGCGGCAGCTATCCTTCCAGCGGCATGATCGTCATGCCCTGCAGCATGGGCACACTGGCCGGAATCGCGCATGGCATGGCTGGAAACCTGATCGAGCGCGCTGCTGACGTCTGCCTGAAGGAGAGGCGGCCGTTGATCCTGTGCCTGCGCGAAACGCCCTTCAACAGAATTCATATCCGCAACATGGGCTACGCTGCCGACGCTGGTGCGACCATCTTTCCGATGATTCCGGCGTTTTATACCATGCCGGCGGATTCGAACGAGATGGCGAGACAGTTTGTCTGTCGCGTCCTTGCCCACGTGGGTCTGCCCCAGGCGGGGGCGTACGTATGGAAGCCCGACGAGGCGCGCTTTTCGGGCCCGAGCTAGGCACCTATTCCTTCCTCTCTCGTGCTGCGATGGCTGAGTCGTCAGTCACCGAAAATGAGCGCCAACTTTTGATTTGCCGATCATCCAATAAGCGGGAGGTGAAAACCGATAGGCCAGGAGCTAACGTCCTCGACATCGACAATGGACATGACCAAAAGAGAAATCCGCATCAAGCGCGTTTACGACGAGCCGAGCCAGGACGATGGCAAGCGGATCCTCGTCGACCGGCTTTGGCCGAGAGGTCTCACGAAAGAAAAGGCCAAAGTCGATCTCTGGATGAAAGAGGTCGCGCCCAGCAACGAGTTGCGCAAATGGTTCGCCCATGACCCTGAGAAATGGCCGGAGTTCAAGCGGCGATACGTTGAAGAGTTGAAGACACAGAACGAACCTCTCGCACAATTGCGGCAAGAGATGAGTCACGGGGCTGTGACGTTGCTGTATGGAGCGAAGGACGAAGAACATAACGAGGCCGTCGTTCTTCTGGAACTCCTGCAACGCAAATGAATCGCGAAGGTCCGGTGCAGCGAATCCAACTTAGACGGTCAGCCGCACCAACTGTTCGGCCTCGATGCGCGGTCCCAGGATGGAGACCTTCGGCACCTGGCCGCGCGCCATCGCCACCTCGTCGCACTTGTACAGGCGCGGGCAGTTCTGGCAATCCTTGAAGATTTTGTCGGGCAGCGCCGTGCGATCTTCCACTTCGCGAAAACCGTAGCGGAAGAAGAAATCGGGGATGCGGGTGAACAGGCAAACGCATCCCACCCCGTGGTCTTCGGCTTCGCCGAGAAGCGTGTGCAGCAGCTCGCCGCCGACACCGTGACTTTTAGCCTCGGGCTTCACCACGATCGACCGGACTTCAGCGAGATGCGGTCCGTAGAGGTGCAGGGCGCCGCAGCCGAGGAAGATACCGCTCTCGGATTCGGCGACGGTGAAGTCGCGGACGTTCTCGCAGATCTCGGCGAAGGGCCGGCGGAGCAGCGTGCCATCCGTAGAGAGGCTGTTGACCAGCTCATAGATGTTGGTGGCGTCCTGTAGACGCGCCTTACGCACCAGCATGGGACACCTCCGGTGCGGGAGCCGGCGTGGCACGCGCCATGAGGGCCTGGACGCGGGCCTCGGTTTCGCGCAGCGCAGCGTGGACGCGGGCGCGCGCGGTGCCACCGATGACGTCGTGGCAATCGAGGGTGGCCCGAATAGTGACGGCGGCAAAGAAGTCTTCGCCGAATTCATCGCCGAACTGGCGCAGCTCGTAGAGCGAAAGGTCGCCGAGCTCGCAGCCTTTGTCGAGGCAGTAGCGGACGGCGTTGCCGATCTTCTCATGTGCTTTGCGGAAGGGCACGCCCTTGTGGACGAGATATGTCGCTGCGGCCATGGCGTTGAGGAATCCGGTTTGGGCGGCGATGAGCATGCGGTCGTGCCGGAAGCTAAGCGCAGCGGTGAAGGCAGGCAGCAGGGCGAGGACGCCTTCGAGGGTGTCGGCAACTTCACAGACAGGCTGCTGCGTCTCCTGCATGTCTTTGTTGTAGGCGAGGGGAAGGCCCTTCAGGATGGTCGCGAGTGTGGTGGAGGCGCCAAGGAGACGGCCGGATTTGCCGCGGAGCAGCTCCGTGAGGTCCGGATTCTTCTTCTGTGGCATGGCGCTGGACCCGGTCGAGAATGGTTCAGGAAGGTCGATAAACCCGAATTCGGCAGTCGAAAAGAGGGTGAGCTCTTCGGCGAAGCGCGAGAGATGGAGGCCAAGGCTCGCTGCGGTTTGGGCGAACTCCAGGGCGAAGTCGCGGTCGCTGGTTGCGTCCATGCTGTTGGTGGTGGGAGCGGTGAACCGAAGCTCACGGGCAGCAATGGTGCGATCGAGGGCGAGCGTAGCGCCGGCGACAGCTCCGGAACCGAGAGGACAGAAGTTGAGGCGGGCGCGGCAATCCTCGAAACGGGATGCGTCGCGGAGGATCATCTCGACGTAGGCCAACAGCCAGTGGGCGACGAGGACGGGTTCCGCTCGCTGGAGGTGAGTGTAGGCGGGCATGACGGCGGTTTCGGATTCGGCGGCGAGCTCGAGAAGCGCGCTGGCCCAGGAAGCGAGGTGGGCGAGGGTCGCGTCGATGGCGTCGCGCACGAAGAGGCGCAGGTCGGTGGCGATCTGTTCGTTGCGGCTGCGGCCAGTATGAAGCTTGAGGGCGAGGTCGCCGATTTCTTTGGTCAGCGCAAGCTCTGTGTAGTGGTGGACATCCTCGGCTTCGGTCGTTGTGGGGTCGGGTGGTGCGGCGTCAAGGCTCGCGGCGATGGCGTCGAGGCCGCGGAGGGTAGTCTCCAGCTCCGCAGGCGTGAGGATGCCGGCGGCCGAGATGGCGCGGGCGTGGGCCTTGCTCGCCGCGAGTTCCTGAGGCAGCAGGCGCAGGTCGAAGGGGAGCGAGCGCTGCCAGGATTCGAAACGCGGATTGAGGGGCTCGCGAAAGCGGCCGGACCACATTTTGGCGGGTTGTTCAGTCATGAAGCTTCACTCGCCTTTCGTGGTTCCGCTGTTGAGTTGCGGCATCTCCGAGCCCTGGCTCAGGGTGATGAGGCCGCTCCGGGCGTAGGTCATCAGCTTGGCGCGGGTGTCAGTGATGTCGAGGTTGCGCATGGTGAGCTGGCCGATGCGATCGCGCGGGGAGAAGGCGGAGTCGGTTTTCTCCATGCTGAGGCGCTCGGGGTGGAACGTAAGATTGGGCGACTCGGTATTCAGGATGGAGTAGTCGTTACCGCGGCGGAGCTCCAGGGTGACCTGGCCGGTGATGGCGCTCGCGACCCAGCGCTGTGCGGATTCGCGGAGCATGATGGCCTGGGGATCGAACCAGCGTCCCTGGTAGAGGAGGCGGCCGAGCTTGCGGCCGTTCTCGCGATACTGCTCGATGGTGTCTTCGTTGTGAATGCCGGTGATGAGGCGCTCGTAGGCGATGAACAGCAGAGCCATGCCGGGGGCTTCGTAGATGCCGCGGCTCTTGGCCTCGATAATGCGGTTCTCGATCTGGTCGCTCATGCCGAGGCCATGGCGGCCGCCGATGCGGTTGGCTTCAAGCAGCAGCTCGACCGGGTCAGAAAACTGCTTGCTGTTGAGAGCGACAGGGAAGCCTTCTTCGAAGCGAACCGTCACCTCTTCGCGGCGGACATCGACGTCGTCGCGCCAGAAGGCTGTGCCCATGATGGGGTCGACGATGCGGATGCTGCTGGAGAGCTGTTCGAGGTCTTTGGCTTCGTGGGTCGCGCCGAGAAGGTTGGAGTCGGTGGAGTAGGCTTTTTCGGCGGACATCTTATAAGCGAAGCCGGAGCGCTGCATGAACGCAGACATCTCTGCACGGCCGCCGAGTTCGTCGATGAAGGCGGGGTCGAGCCAGGGTTTGTAGACCTGCAGGCGAGGATTGACGAGCAGGCCGTAGCGATAGAAGCGCTCGATGTCGTTACCCTTGAAGGTGGAGCCGTCGCCCCAGATGTTGACGTCGTCCTGCTGCATGGCGGTGACCAGCATGGTGCCGGTGACGGCACGTCCGATGGGCGTGGTGTTGAAGTAGGTGATGCCAGCAGTCGAAATATGAAACGCGCCGGACTGCAGGGCGGCGATGCCTTCGCGCACCAGAGGTCCGCGGCAATCGATCAGGCGGGCCTTCTCCGCGCCGTATTCGAGGGCTTTGCGGGGGATGGCGTCGTAGTCGGTTTCGTCCGGCTGCCCGAGGTTGGCCGTGTAGGCATAAGGCAGGGCGCCCTTCTGCTTCATCCAATGCAGCGCAGCGCTGGTATCGAGGCCGCCGGAAAAAGCGATGCCGACTTTCTGGCCTACGGGCAAACTTTCAAGGATGACAGACATTTCGTACAAAACCTCAGGGGGCAACGGCGAGCTTCGACGCGCCCCTTCATCAAATTTGCCGTTCTCTAGCCGAGCTTTTTGCCGCATCCGAGCAGCATCAGCAGCAGAGCTTTTTGCGCATGCATGCGATTTTCAGCCTGATCGAAGACGACCGATTGCGGCCCATCGAGCACGGCATCGGTGACTTCAGCATTACGATGCGCAGGTAAACAGTGCATGAACACGGCCGAGGGTGCGGCGTGCGCCATCAGCGTCTCGTTGACCTGGTACGGCTTGAAGATGGGCGCACGTTTCGTCGCTTCGTGCTCGAAGCCCATGCTGGTGCAGACGTCGGTGTAGATGGCGTCGGCTCCGGTTACGGCTCCGACAGGATCGTTGACGAGGGTGATGTTGGAGCCGGTGACATTGGCGATGGCCCGCGCCTGCGCGACGATGTCCGCCTTCGGTGCATAGTTTTTCGGCGCGCCAACCGTGCAGTTCGCGCCCAGCAGAGCAGCGGTCAACATCAGCGAGTGGCACACGTTGTTGCCGTCGCCGACATAGGTGAAGTTGAAGCCCCTGAGATTGCCGAAGCGCTCTTCGAGCGTCATGAAGTCGGCGATCGCCTGGCAGGGGTGCTCCAGATCGCTGAGCGCGTTGATGACCGGGACGCTGGCGTACTGCGCCATCTCGGTGATGGTCTCGTGCGCATAGGTGCGCAGCACGATGATCTGCACCCAGCGTTCGACGTTGCGCGCGATGTCGGCCAGGGACTCGCGCTCGCCCAGCGGAGACTGCGTCTGATCGACGAAGAGGGCCGAGCCGCCGAGGGTATTCATCGCGGTCTGGAAGGTGAGCCGTGTGCGCAGCGAGGACTTTTCGAAGAACATCACCATCTGCTTCGCGTCGAGCGCCCAACGGTACGTCGAAGGGTTGGTTTTGACATCGTGGGCCAGCGCGAGGATGCCGGCCAGCTCGGTCGTGGTGAGATCGGCGACGGAGCAAAGGTCGCGGCCCGTGAGCGAAACGTCGGGACTTACCGATTCGAATTCCTGCACTGCGATGGTCTTAGTTGCCAATTTTCTTTCCTCCGGGAAGTGGGGTAACGGCAGCCTGTGCCGTTTGTTCGGTCAGGATTTCGTCCAGCGCGGCGATTGCCTCATCGACGTGGTTGTTCTCGAGGATGTAGGGCGGCAGGAAGCGCAGGACGGTTTCGCTGGTGCGGTTGATGAGGATGTGGCGCTTCATCATTTCGCCCAGGATGGTCTTTGCCAGATCGGCGGAATCGAGCTCGATGGCCAGCATCAGGCCAAAGCCGCGTACAGCGGTGATGGCAGAATGCCCTTTCGCAAGCTGATCGAGCTGGCCGCGGAAATAAGTGCCGGTGGTGGTTACGTGTTCGAGCAGATGTTCGCGCTCGATGGTGTCGAGCACGGCAAGAGCGACGGCGCAGGCCAGCGGACCGCCGCCGAAGGTGGTTCCGTGCATGCCGGCGTGGATAGCCTGCGCGGCTTCGTCGGTGCAGAGCAGGGCGCCGAGAGGAATGCCGCCGGCGAGGGGCTTGGCGAGGGTCACGACGTCAGGCAGGATGCCGTAATGCTGATACGCGCACCACTGGCCGGTGCGCCCCATGCCGGACTGAATCTCGTCCGCGATGAGCAACGCGCCGGTGGAACGGGTGAGGTCGCGCGCGGCTTGCAGGAATTCCTGCGAGACGGGGCGGATGCCGCCCTCTCCCTGGATGGGTTCGACGAGGATCGCGCACACGTCGGTGGAGAATTTTGTCTTGAGGTCGGCGATGTCGTCGAAGCGGACGAACTCGACGCCGGGCATGACCGGATCGAAGGGCTCGCGGTACTTGTCTTTCCAGGTGGCAGCGACCGAGCCCATGGTGCGGCCGTGGAAGCTGTTTTCGAGAGCGAGGAATTTTGTGCCGAGGGGCTTCCCTTCGGCGCGCTGCAGGCCGGCCCAGGCGCGGGCCAGTTTCAGCGCCGCCTCATTCGCCTCGGTGCCGCTATTCGAGAAAAACGCCCGGTCCATGCCTGTCGCCTCAGTCAGACGCAGCGCGAGGGCCGCCTGGCCGTCGTGGTAGTAGAGGTTCGAAAGATGGATGAGCTTGTGGCTCTGCTCGGCGATGGCCTTCTCGATGGACGGATGCGCGTAGCCGAGCGCGTTGACGCCGATGCCGCTGAGCAGGTCGAGATAGCGGTCGCCGTTTTCGTCAATGAGGTGCACGCCTTCCCCGCGTTCGAAGAGGAGGGGATAGCGGTCGTAGGTGCCGAGCAGAAGTCTCGCTTCAGCAGCCTTCAGTTCTTCGAGATTCATGGAGGTCTTCTCAGTTGGGTGCGCCCATGGGGTGATTGTGTTGCTCATGCGACCATGACCTCGGTGCCCTGGCTGATGCGGCTGCTGCACAGGTCGGGCAGCAGTGCCGCTTCGGCTGCGGGAAGAATGCGCACGCGCTTGACGCCGTTGAGCAGGGCTTCGCGGCAGGCGCCGAGTTTGGGCAGCATGCCGCCGCTGATCACTTCGTCGCGGGTGAGGTTGGCGATCTGGTCGATGGAGAGCCAGCGCATCACGCTGCCATCGGCGGCCATCACGCCAGGCACATCGGTGAGGAAGACGAGGGCATCGGCTTTGCAGGCGCCGGCGCAGGCTGCCGCCATTTCGTCGGCGTTAATGTTGTAGTACTCGCCATCGAAGCCGAGGGCGATGGAAGAGATGACCGGCACAGCGCCCATTTGCCAGATGGCTTCGAGCCAGCGCGGATCGGCAGCGGCGATTTCGCCGACAAAGCCAAGATCGGGAGCGGTACGCTTTTTGCGCGCGCGAAAAACCAGCCCGTCGCCGCCGGACAGTCCAACGGCGGGCTGACCGTGCGCGCCGAGAGAGGCGACGAGGGCCTTGTTGACGCCACCACCGAGAACCATCAACGCGGTGTCGCGCGTCTCAGCGTCGGTGACGCGCAGGCCGGAGACGAACTCGCTCTGTTTGCCGAGTTGCTTGAGGGTGCGGGTGAGCTGCACGCCGCCGCCGTGGACGATCGCCACCTGGTTGCCATCCTTCACGAGTTCAGCGATGGCTTTGGCGCATTCGTGCAGGAGCTCGGGATTCTCCAGCGTTACCCCTCCGAGTTTGACTACGTATCTCATTTCTTTCAATCCTTTCGCTTCGGCCGTCACTTCAGTCCGTCGGCTTCATGGAAACCGGCCATCAGATTCAGATTCTGGACCGCTTGCCCGGCAGCACCTTTCAGCAGGTTGTCGAGGCACGAAACGATCACGCATCGTCGCCCGTCATCGGCCAGATGGAAGCCGATGTCGCAGTAATTTGTATGCACCGAGTACTGAATCTGCGGCAGCTGACCGGCAGGGAAGACCCGCACCAGTGGACTCTCCGCAAAGAAACTGCGGTAAAGAGCCTCCACATCGCTGGGCTGCCTGGCATCTGTGAACCACACGTAAATCGTGGAGAGAATTCCACGCGGAATCGGGAGCAGGTGCGGCGTAAAGACGATCTGTTCCGAAGCAAGGTCCAGCTGTTCGAGCAGCTCGCCAGTATGCCGATGCGAAAACAGCCCGTAGGCAGAGAGATTGTCCGCTGCGTGCATGAAGTGCGTCTTCGCGGTCGGAGCTTTGCCCGCACCGGAGACGCCGGACTTCGAGTCCGCAACGATGCCGCGATCAAGATCAATCCAGCCAGAGGCTACAAGCGGCTTAAGCGCGAGGATGATGGACGTGGCGTAGCAGCCTGGATTGGCGACCAGATCGGCTTCGCGGATTGCGTCGCGATGCAGCTCCGGCATGCCGTAGACGGCCTTCGTCTGGACAGCCGCCGCGATGGACGAGCCTTCGTCGGGAAATTTGTAGACGGCACGGTTCTCGGCTGCAGTGAGGCGCCAGGCGCCGCTGAGATCGATGACGCGGAGGCCATGGTCGAGAGCCTGCGGCACCCATTCGCGGGACTGCTCGTGGGGCGTGGCGAGAAACAGCATTTTGACATCGCGTGCGTGCAGCAGCTCCCACGAGAATGGCTCAATGGCGAGGCCGTCCGACCCGAGGCCGGTGCCATTGTTGTCCATCAACTGCGGATGCACGGCGGCCAGCGGTTCGGATGTGCCTTCGGCGCGACCGAGGAAGAGAGGTGGGGACCCGGCGAGCGACGGATGGCGGAGCAGCAGCCTGGCCAGCTCCAGGCCGGCGTAACCGCTCACTCCCATGACAGCTGTTTGTATCGTTGTCTCCATCGCCTCAGTCATTCCAAACCGCAAATTCCTTTAGACCCTCTTCTCCCGCTCTCGATTCTTTTTCATGCTTCTTTTCGATCGACGAGTCAGCCGATCATGCGCTCCAGCTTTTCGCGCATCGACGATGCGCGCTTCGGGTCGGGGCAGATGATCAGTACGGTGTCATCCCCGGCCAGAGTTCCCACCACGTCGTTCCATCCTTCGTGATCGATGGCCAGAGCCACAGGCTGCGCCGCGCCGCTGGTGGTGCGCAGGACCAGCTGGTTCTGCGCCTGCTTCACTCCAACGCCGAAACTCGAAAGCATTTCGTCCACCGCTGGCTGCTCCTCTTCCTCCTCCACGTGACCATTACCGTTGGGGGCCGCGTAGCCATTGGGGCCCTTGTACAGCCGCAGCTCGTGAATGTCGCGCGACAACGTAGCCTGGGTGACGGCGCAGCCACGCCGCACGAGTCTGCGGCGCAGCTCGTCCTGGCTGGCGATGGATTCGGCCGCCACCAGCTGCCGGATTACGTTGTGCCGTTCCTGCTTGCTCACGCCTGACTCCCACGAAACTGAAACGCAAAAAAGGCGGCCAGCCGCCGAGCGGCCAGCCGCATCTCACTCTGTATAAAAATACAGCAATGATGTATAAATATGCAAGCACATGTTTGTCAATGCCGCGCGTCTGTTCCTCGCTGGTAACCAGCGGCGCAGGTCACGAGATTTCCAGAAATATTTTCGGATTTCGTCTTCGAACGAAATGGAAGGCCGTTATAGTTGGATATGGGAACGAGAAAAAGTGCTGATCCGGCCCTGTTGACCGGCGGCTCCCGACCCAGTCTGATCGATGCGCGCTTCGATCATGAATCCTGCGGAGTCGGATTTGTCGCCACGCTCGACAACCAGCCCTCGCATGACATTCTGACGAAGGCGCTGACGGCTTTGGGGCGTCTGGCGCATCGCGGAGCGGTGGCGGCCGACGGCAAGTCCAGCGACGGCATCGGCATTCACACCGCGATTCCGCGCGAATTACTGCTCGCTTCCACCGGCATTGCTCTCGATCGCTCTCACTGTTTAGCTGTCGGCATGGTTTTCCTGCCGTCTGAGCCCAGCGCCGCATCGATCGCGGTACGCGAACTGGAACGTGCGATCGCCGCACAGTGGTTTCGCATCCTCGGCTGGCGCGAAGTTCCGACCCGCGCGCAGATTCTCGGGGAAATTGCAGCCTCAACGCTGCCCGTGATCCGCCAGGTGCTGCTGACCGATAACGCACCCGAACCAGTCACGTACAGGGAGCGGGATCGAAGGCTCTATCTGGCGCGCAAGCAGTTCGAGCGCAGCGGCGCGCAGGGCTACGTTTGCTCGCTGTCCTCCTCGTCCATCATCTATAAAGCGATGTGCGACGCGCGGTTGTTGCCGGAGTTTTATCCCGACCTCGCCGATGACCGCTACGTGACGCCGTTCGCGCTTTTTCATCAGCGGTACGCCACCAACGTTGCGCCTTCGTGGGATCGGGCGCAGCCGTTTCGGATTCTGGGGCACAACGGCGAGATCAACACCATCTGGGGCAATCGCGCGCGCATGACAGCGCGGGCTGTCACGCTGCCCGACGAAGTGCGGCCGATTTTCACACCGAGCGGATCGGATTCGACCAGCCTGGATGAAGTCATCGAGCTGCTGGCCCGCAATGGCCGCACGGTGGCCGAGTCAGTGCGGATGGTCATGCCGCCGGGGGATACGGGCCGGCACTCGGCCTTCCTCGCGTATCACGGCGACTGCATCGAGCCGTGGGATGGACCGGCGGCGGTTTCCTTTACGGATGGGCACCTGATTGGCGCCGCGCTGGATCGCAACGGACTGCGGCCGTGTCGATTCTTTGTGACCGAAGATCACCTGGTGGTGGCTGGATCGGAAGCGGGTCTGGTGGATCTGGACCCGGAGAAAATTGTGCACAGCGGCCGGCTCGGTCCGGGTCAGATGATGCTGGCCGATCTGGAGAACCACGTCTTCTACGAAGACGATGAGCTGCAGGCGCTGTTCGATCAATCGGCTCCCGAATACGAAGCGCTGCTGGAAAAGGCGACGCTGGATTCGGCGGTGCCGGTTCCGCCTGTGGAGCCCGCAGAACTGAACCGTCTGCAACTCGGCTTCGGCTACACCAAAGAAGACGTGAACATGATCCTGAAGCCCATGGCAGCGGACGGCAAGGATGCCGTTTGGTCGATGGGGGACGACACGCCGATTGCGCCGCTGGCCCGCACGCCACGGCCGGTCTACGCATTTTTCCGGCAGCGCTTCGCGCAGGTGACCAATCCACCCATCGATTCGCTGCGCGAGGCCTGCGTAATTCAGCTGCATACGCGGCTGGGTCCGTGGCCGCATGTGCTGGGCACAAAGGAGCGGCTGCCGGGACTGTCGCTGAGCTCCCCATTTCTTTCGCTCTCGCAGATGGACTCGCTCCATCAGCGCAAGCATGTTCTGGCGGGCAACCTGCCGCTGGCGGTTCTGGAGTGCATCTTCCATCCGGCGTGCAATCTCCTGACCGCGCTCGACGATTTGTGCAGCAAGGCGATTGAGCTGGTGCGTGGTGGCGCAGCGGTGCTGCTGCTGACGGATCGCGGGTGCGGCGAGCAGGCGATTCCCATTCCGATGGCGCTGGCAACCGGCGCGGTGCATCATGCGCTGATCCGCGCAGGCGAACGCATTAAGGTCGGCCTGGCGGTCGAAGCCGGGGATTGCCGCGACCTGCATCATGCGGCGGTGCTGATGGGCATGGGTGCTGGCGCGGTGTGCCCGTGGCTGGCGCTGGAAACGGCGCGCGCGCTGAACCCGGAGCAGGGCGAAGCAAATCTGCTGCATGCCTTCGATCTGGGTCTCGCAAAGATCATGTCGAAGATGGGCATCTCGGTGGTGGACAGCTACCGCGGCGCGCATCTGTTCGATAGTCTTGGCCTGAGCAAGGAAGTGGTGGAGCGATGTTTCGAAGGAACGCCGGCTCCGCTCGGCGGCATCGGATTCCCGGAACTCGAGGCGCAGATTCGGGGACTGTGGCTCAGTGCGCATGGCGGCGATGCGGGTGCGGAAGCTCCCGAGGCCGGCGGCGGACAGCCGGAAGACGGGGGTGGTCCGCTGGTGACGGTTGCCGCAACCAAAGACCTGCCCGACTACGGATGGGTTCGTTTCCGCAAGGCGGATAAATCGGAGCCACACGGATGGCAGCCGCAGACGGTGCGTCTGCTGCAGACCATTACCGGCGCGACCAAAGCTGCGACCGTGGCTCCCGATACAGCGGTGGCGTGGCAGGCTTTCACGACGCAGGCGGTCGAGAAGGAACCCGCGGTGTTGCGCGATCTGCTGGAACTGCGCGCTGCCGGCGAGCCGTTGCCGGTCGGACAGGTGGAACCCGCGCAGAATTTCTATGGGCGATTCATCGCCAGCGCCATGTCGCTCGGTTCTCTGAGTCCCGAGGCGCACCAGACCATTACTGCGGCGATGAACATGCTCGGTGGGCGATCGAATACCGGCGAGGGCGGGGAGGATCCGGCAGTTTACGAACCGGGAGCTCAGTTGCTTGTCGCAGGGAACTCTTTTCCCGCAGAGCTGCTGAATAACAAGGTCAAGCAGGTCGCTTCCGCGCGCTTCGGCGTCACGGCGGAATACCTGATGCATGCCGAAGAGCTGGAGATCAAGATTGCCCAGGGTTCGAAGCCGGGCGAAGGCGGCCAGCTGCCCAGCCACAAAGTCACGGAGCTGATCGCTCGCCTGCGCCACGCGCAGCCGGGTGTGCAGCTGATCAGTCCGCCGCCGCACCACGACATTTACTCCATCGAAGACCTGGCGCAGCTGATTCATGATCTGCGGCGGATCAACCCGAAGGCGGCGATTGGCGTGAAGCTAGTTTCTGAATGCGGCGTGGGCACCGTGGCCGCCGGCGTGGCGAAAGCTTACGCGGACTACATCGTGATTGCCGGGCACAACGGCGGCACCGGCGCCTCGCCGCTGTCGAGTATCAAGTACGCGGGCAATCCGTGGGAGCTGGGCCTGGCTGAAGCGCAGCAGGTTCTGATCCGCAACGGTCTGCGTGGCCGTGTGCGCCTGCGCACCGACGGCGGCCTGCGTACCGCGCGGGACATCGTGGTGGCTGCGATGCTCGGCGCCGACGAATTTGCCTTCGGGACCGCGGTTCTGGTCGCGCTCGGTTGCGACATGGCGCGCCAGTGCCACCTGAACAGCTGTCCGACGGGGATCGCGACACAGAAACCCGAGCTGCGCGCAAAATTCCGTGGGAAGCCGGAGCACCTGGTGCGGTTCTTCGAGGGATTGGCCGGCGAGATTCGCGCACTGCTGGCGGAGCTGGGACTGCCCTCGCTCGAAGCCGCGATTGGGCGCACGGATCTGCTGGAGCAGACGCGCTTCGATGGCTGTCTTGACCTGAGCCCGATGCTCGGCGCTCCCCCTGACGGCGGCAAAGCCGGTGCAACGCACTGGCAGGGGCGGCGGAATCTGCGCCCTGAGGACCATGCCCCCATCGACGACGCGTGGGTCGAGGGTGCAGTGGCAGCTTACAAAGCCGGCGAACCGTTTCTGGTCGACGCGCTGATCGCCAACGAGGATCGAACGTTTGGCGCGAGGCTGGCTGGAGAGCTGGCGATGCTGCAGTCGGCGGGAATCCGGCCACAGGCTCCGCTGACGTTCCGCCTGACCGGGGAAGCAGGTCAGTCGTTCGGAGCCTTTGCCGTTCCCGGTATGGAGCTGGTGCTGAAGGGTCTGGCTAATGACTTCGTAGGCAAGAGCCTATCGGGAGGCGAAATTATTCTTCGCGGCCAGGGGCGTGCTGCGTTGCAGCCGGAGCTGCACACCATCCTCGGCAACGTCGCGCTTTACGGAGCGACCAGCGGGGCGCTGTTTGCCGCCGGGTGCGCGGGCGAGCGCTTTGCGGTGCGGAATTCTGGTGCGCTCGCGGTGGTGGAGGGTGTGGGCGATCATGGTTGCGAGTACATGACGGGCGGGCTGGTGGCTGTGCTGGGAGCGACGGGCAATAACTTTGGCGCAGGCATGACCGGCGGAGAGGCCTGGGTCTTCGACGAGGACGGGTTCTTTGTTTCCCGCCAGCGTTACCATGCAGATTTTCTGACACCGGAGCCGTACGAGACGCTGGACCCGGAAGCCCGGGAGAGCATTCTCGGGCTTGTCCAGCTGCATGCGGAGAAAACGGCAAGCACCCGGGCGTACCGGCTGATGGCGAAGTGGGAAGAGCTGGCGCCGCGCTTTGTGAGGTTGACGCCTAAGCCGCAGTAAGTGGCCACGGGGCACAGGGTGCTGGGCACCGAGCACCGGCAGGATAAAAAGCGGCAATTCGGGTTGCGATTTTTCAAGCGCCGCGACCAGTGATATACGACAGCCGAACTCGCGATCAACCCTCCGATTCCGGAAGTAACCTGCACAACTTTCCTTGCTGCTCAGGTGTCTTGCAGATCGATGTATCCTTTGAAGAGCCTGCGGAATCAAAAGACGGGTTTGAACCCCGTACCAATGCATCATTTTTCTCCCCTCTCGCGTCGCCTTTCCCCGTGCCTGCTGCTGGGAGTCCTGTTGCTGCAGGGCTGCGGCCGGTTCGTCCCCCATCCCACGCGCGAATACGTCTATGTGTGGGCCCGCGGGACCTACCTGCGGGATCGCGTCGCTGCCGTCAGCAACCGGGTTGCCGAGGTGGTCAATGGGCAGCGGCTGCAGGTGGTCGAGCATGGCCGGCGGTTTCTGAAGGTGCGGACCGACAGAGGCGAAGTGGGCTGGATTGAGGAACATGGCGTCATCGACCAGCAGGTTTACGATAAGTTCGCGCAGTTGGAGAAGACGAACGCCAGCGATCCAGTGATTGCGACGGCGGTCCTGCGCGACGACTACTGGCTCCGGGACGCTCCGGGCCGGACATCGGACCGCTTCCTGCTGCTGCCGGAGAACGACAAGCTGCAGTTGCTGATGCGAGCCTCGGTGCCCAAGCCGGATGCGCCGCAGGCGCTGCCGTTGCCGACGGAAAAGCCGGTGACCCGGACGAAGGTCGACACGCCGCCGCCGCCGTCTAACCTGGAAGACTACTGGCTGATCCGCGACAGCAGCGGTCACGTTGGCTGGGTCCGCGCGCGCACACTGGATGAGGACGTTCCGGACGCGATTGCTGGCCTGGCCGAGGGGCAGAAGATCGTCGGCGCCTACGTTTTGCGCAAGGTCTACGATTCCGGCGCCAACGTTGCCGGCGATCAGGTGCCCGAATATGTTGCTTTTTTGGCGCCGTGGAAAGACGGGCTGCCGTACGACTTCGATCAGGTCCGGGTCTTTACCTGGAACACGAAAAAGCATCGTTACGAGACGGCGTACCGGGAGCGTAATCTCGCCGGATACCTGCCGGTTTCGGTAACCGAAGCATCCGCGAGTAACCAGCAGACGCCGACTTTCTCCTTCCGGGTCGCAACGAGCGATCAGATGGCGCTGGATCCGCAAACAGGCACGGTGAAACCGGGCGAGACGGTAGTGGAGAGCTTCCGCATGGACGGCGTGGTGGTGCATCGCACCAGCGATCAGCCGCCGACGATCGCCGCCCGAGCGCCGCACCATCGCGAGAAGTCCCGCCAGAAACAACGCGGATAAGGCGCGGAACAGGATGCATTCTCCGCAGCATCCCCCATAACACAAGGAAAGAAGCGGCATCGGGGCCGTCTCGTTTGCCCGTCACAATGTTGCGCAAACGGTTCTGGACCTCGTACATTGGTAACACACCTTGACGGTGGGTGCGGCGCCACCAAATTTCGGCTTCGCTGCAGTTTTTCCTGCGGTTGCAGTTTCACCGTCGAGTAAAAAAAATAAAAAGGGCAAAGGAGATCGGCTCATGGAAAGCAAGCCGGCACAGAACATTCAGGACACATTCCTGAACACCGTTCGCAAAGATAAGACCCCGATCACGATTTATCTGGTGAGCGGCGTGAAACTCACCGGGAAAATTCGTTCTTTCGACAAATACTCCGTGCTGCTGGAGAACAATAGCCAGGAGCAGTTGATTTTCAAACACGCAATCTCCACAGTCGTGAGCACCCGGTCGGTGCTGCACGGCGAACATCGTCCGCCGCACACGGCACAGGCGGGACCGGTGGCAGTAACGCCGGCGCAGCCGGTGCAGGAGGCTTCCGGCTCCTAAGGGTGCCGGAGTCGCAGGGCGCGACGAGTTTCGATGCCGCTGAACGCGACCGCTTCGACCGCCGAACGGGCATTGCTGGTTACGGTGGTCATCGGATCGCCGCGGCGATCCCTGACCCGTGGTGCGTCCCAGGCACGGGATGCGGCGGCCTCGACGCCTAATCTGCACCCAGTCCTGGACGACGAGGACGCGCGTCTGGAGGAATTTCGCGAACTGGTCATCAGCGCGGGAGCGATGGTTTCCGGCGAGATCGTCCAGCACCGTCCGAAAGCCGACCCAGCGACGCTGATTGGCAGCGGAAAAGTGGAGGAGCTGTCGGGCATAGCCGCCTCGACGCAGGCCGATGTGGCCATCGTCGACCATGACCTGAGCCCGACCCAGTTACGCAACCTGGAGCATGCGCTGCCGTGCAGGGTGATCGATCGGACGCAGCTGATCCTGGACATCTTCGCTCGTCACGCACGCACGCGCGAAGGCCAGCTGCAGGTGGAGCTGGCGCAGCTGGAATACATGCTGCCGCGGCTGACGGGGCGGGGTAAGGCCATGTCGCAGCTGGGCGGCGGCATTGGTACCCGAGGCCCGGGCGAAACGCAGCTGGAGACGGATCGGCGGCGTATTCAACGGCGTGTGCTGCAACTGCGCCGGGAACTGGAGGGCGTGCGCCGCATTCGTACCCAGCAGCGGCAGCGCCGTGAATCGGTACCGGTACCGACGGTCGCTCTGGTCGGCTACACGAACGCCGGGAAGAGCACCCTGTTCAACGCCATCACCCGTGCCGGGGTTCTTGAGTCCTCGCGCATGTTCGCGACGCTCGATCCCAAGCTGAGCGCGATCCAGCTACCCAGCCGCCGAAAGGTGCTGTTGTCCGACACGGTGGGATTCATCCGCGATCTTCCGCACACGCTGGTGACCTCGTTTCGCGCAACGCTGGAAGAGGTGCGGAAGGCCGAGGTTCTGGTGCATGTGCGCGATGCTTCCAGCCCGATGCGCGACGAGCACAAAGCAGAAGTGGAGAAAGTGCTGGGTGAGCTGGATGTTCTGGAAAAGCCGCGGCTCGAAGTCCTGAACAAAATCGATCTGCTGAGCGAGGAAGAACGCGCCGCACTGATGGCCGCGAATGGACCGATGATTGCGACCTCAGCGAAAGAGCGCACGGGCCTCAACCTTCTGATGGACCGCCTCGACGAGGCCCTGGTGCAGGATCCCGTTCTCGAGCAGCGTTTTCAGATACCGCAGTCGGAAGGCGATGTGCTGGCAGCGCTGGAGGCGCATGCGGTGATCGCGAATCGGGAGTACGAAGGAAATCTGGTGCGGGTTACGGTAACCGGACCTGCATCCCTGCTGGGTCGTTACCGGCGGTTCCGTCTCGCCGCGAAGGAAACATCACCCCAGAAAGAGCAAACCGGATGATGGAGAGTGGTGGGTATCTCCGATCACCCGGTTTACCGACCCTGATCCGGGTCGAGGTGGTATCCTCAGTGTACGCCGGAACTCGGCCAAGTCAAGACGCGAACGTCGATTTTTGCAAGAGTGCCGCGGGTTGATTCGGCGAGTGTTTTGGTCCGGATGTATGGGTGCATTCGTACGTGCCTTTCGTCATTTGACACTCATTTTTTGCGTCTGTTAGAACCAAGAGTTCCACCTGATCCTCTCAGTCGTTTCCGACTGCCACCGCCGGCCAATTCATGAATGAGCTGTTCAGACAACTTGGTGATCTTGCGCTCGGTGCCATACCGACCCTGATCCTTTTCATTGCGTTGGTTTTGGCGTATCGGTACATCCTGTACGGGCGCCTGATGAAGACCCGGGCGGAGCGGCGGGAGCGTACCGCGGGAGCCCAGGAAAGGGCGCAACTGGCGGTTTCCCAGGCCGACGTCCGAACCCAGGAATACGAGGCGAAGCTGCGGGCGGCACGGGCGGAGATTTTCAAAGGCCGCGAGCAGCGGTTGCAGCGGCTGAACGCGGACCGGGAGAGCGCGTTGGCGGCGGCTCGGCTGGCGGCCCAACAACGCGTCCAGGGAGCACAAACAGCGCTTGAGGCGCAGGCTGGCGATGCTCGCAGGCAGATCGAGTCTTCCGCGAATCAACTGGCTGCACAGGTACTGGCTGCGATTCTTCCCTCTTCCTCCGCGGAGGGTGCCCGTTGAAGATCATGCGCCGAATGCTGACGATATTTCTCTGGGCGGGCCTTTGCGTCGCGCCTGTGCTTCCCCTGCACGCGCTGGATAAGGACAATTCTCCGGCCGCGCAACGCGGGAAGTCCTGGGGCGGCGGCAGTGAACACATGGACGAGCCGGAGACCAACTCCGAAGTCGAGCAGTATCGCCACTCGCGCGTGGTGCAGGCCATTGCCCATTTCACCGGTCTGAAAACGGAGACGGCGGCGGAGATCTTCGAGGACTTCAATTCCGGAGTTCTCCTCTTCGCCATCGCGTTTGCTCTTTGGAAGTACCTGCCGAAGATTTTTCGCAACCGCAGCGAAACGCTCCAGAAGGAGCTGGTGGCCGCAAGACTGGCGACAGAGGAAGCCAACCGCCGCCTGGCCGAGGTGGAAGCGCGGCTGCTGCGCCTGGATTCCGAGATTGGCGCCATCCGGCAGCAGGTGGAGCAGGAAGCCGTCGAGGACGAGAAGCGAATCCACGCCGCCCTCGAGGCGGAGCGCGAGCGCATCATTGTCTCCGCCGAGCAGGAGATTGGGGCTGCGCAGGCGGCGGCGCAACGGGACCTGAAGAAGTTTGCCGCCGATCTGGCGATCGATCACGCCATGCGCAGGATTCAGCTTTCGAACGACACGGATCGCGCGCTGGTGAGGGAATTCGGCAAATCGCTCAAGAATTCCGGAGGGGAGGCATAGATGGCGAGTTTTGCTTCCCGATACGCGCTGGCCTTCGCCGATGTGGTTTTCGAGCAGAAGCTGGATGCAAAAAGCGTACTGCGGCAACTGGGCGACTTCGCCGAGGCGTGGCATGAGAGCCGGGAACTGCGGGAGTTCTTCCTCGACCCTTCGTTTCCTGTGGAGGAGAGAGTCGAGTTGCTCGATAAGCTGAACGGGAAGCTGAAAATGGCCCAGCAGACGCGGAATTTTATCGCGGTGCTGATCCGGAACGACCGCATCGCGGGGCTGGACGAAGTCGTTGCGGAGTTTCGGCGCGAGATCAATCGGCGGCTGGGGATTTCCGAGGTGAAGGTTGTCTCGGCCAGAAAGCTCGACGAGCAGGAGCGGAAAGAACTGGAAAAGCAAATCGCCGAGCTGACCGGCGGGACCGTGGAAGCGCATTTTGAAGAGGACAGCTCGTTGCTGGGGGGCGCAGTGGTACAGGTGGGAAGCACGGTGTATGACGGATCGGTGCTGGGCCGGCTGAACCAGCTGAGAGAAGAATTAACCGCTGGTTAGAACCGGCATTTGTTTAGAACGAGATCGAAAACAAGACCAGGAACCCAAAAGCATGGCGCAAATCAAAGCAGACGAAATAACAGCGCTCCTGAAGGAGCAGATTGCCAATTACGACGCCAAGATGCGCGTCGATGAAGTTGGGACCGTGATCACGCTGGGCGACGGAATCGCGCGCCTGCATGGGCTCGACAAGGTCATGTCTGGTGAACTGCTGGAGTTTCCCCACGATATTGCGGGGCTGGCGATGAGCCTCGAAGAGGATCAGGTAGGAGCGGTGCTGCTGGGCGATTACACCGAAGTGCGCGAAGGCGATCAGGTGAAGCGCACCGGCAAAATTCTCAGCGTTCCTGTAGGTGACGCGATGATTGGGCGCGTGGTGAATGCGCTGGGGCTGCCCATCGACGACAAGGGTCCGATCCAGACCCGCGACACGCTGCCGGTGGAGCGTCTGGCTCCGGGCGTGATTGCCCGACAGCCGGTGCGCGAGCCTATGATGACCGGTCTGAAAGCCATCGACTCGATGATCCCGATCGGCCGCGGACAGCGCGAGCTGATCATCGGCGACCGCCAGACCGGGAAAACCGCTGTCGCTCTCGACTCGATCATCAACAACAAGACCAACGACCTGATCTGCATCTATTGCGCCATCGGACAGAAGCGCTCCTCGATTGCTCAGGTCGTGCAGACGCTGGAAGAGTACGACGCGATGGGCCACACCATCGTGGTTGCCGCATCGGCTTCCGAGCCGGCTCCGATGCTTTACCTCGCTCCCTACGCCGCCTGCGCCATCGGCGAGTATTTCCGCGATAAGGGCCGCCACGCGCTCATCATCTATGACGATCTTTCGAAACACGCCATCGCTTATCGCGAAATTTCGCTGCTGTTGCGCCGTCCGCCCGGCCGCGAAGCTTATCCCGGCGACGTCTTTTATCTCCACTCGCGTCTGCTGGAGCGCGCGGCCAAGCTGAGCGACGCGAACGGTGGCGGATCGCTGACCGCATTACCCATCATTGAGACCCAGGCGGGCGACGTATCGGCCTACATTCCGACCAACGTTATTTCGATCACCGACGGCCAGATCTTCCTCGAAACGGACCTCTTCAACTCCGGCGTTCGTCCGGCCGTCAACGTCGGCCTCTCGGTTTCGCGTGTGGGATTTTCGGCCGCCATCAAGGCGATCAAGCAGGTCGGCTCGACGCTGAAGCTGGACCTGGCGCAATACCGCGAGCTGGCCGCGTTCTCGCAGTTCGGCAGTGACCTCGACAAGGTTACGCAGAACCAGCTCAACCGCGGGTCGCGGCTCACCGAGCTGCTGAAGCAGCCGCAATTCCATCCGCTGACCGCCGAAAAACAGGTCATCATCCTCTTCTCCGGAACCCAGGGCTATCTCGACGATCTGAAGGTGGAGCAGATTCGCGCTTTTGAAGACGGCCTCTACCCCTACCTCGACTCCGCGCAGTCGCAACTGCTGAACGACATTGCGACGAAGAAGGCGCTGGACGACGATCTGCGCAAGCGCATCCATGCTGCGCTGAAGGAATACAAGGCAAACTTCCTGGCCGAGCACGAAGAGGCGAAGCTGAAGCAGAGCGCAGTGCAGCCGCTCAATCAGGAGGAGAAGAAAAAGGAACGGGAGCAGAAAGCCGAGCAGCCAGTGGCGGCCGCGCACTAGGGAATCATGCCCAACGTTCTCGATTTACGGCGGCGCATTCGCAGCGTGAAGAACACGCGGCAGATCACCAAAGCCATGAAGATGGTTTCGGCGGCGAAGCTGCGTCGCGCCCAGGAGCGGGCCATCTCCGCGCGTCCATACGCGGCCATGTTGGCCAGTGTGCTCGAGTCACTGAAACGCCGCGCGGAGATCTACGATCCGGAAACGGGAGAGGTGCGTCATCCTCTGTTGCTGACTCGTCCGGAGAAGCGCATCCTGCTGGTGGTGGTCTCCGGCGACAAGGGATTTGCCGGCGCCTTCAACACGAACATCTTCAAGGCCGCCGCCAACTTCATGTCGGACAACAGCGAGCAGGCAAATCGATATCGAGGCCATCGGACGCAAGGGTCGCGACCTGTTCCGTCGCCGCTATCCGGCCGCCCAGTTTGCCGAGGCCAATGAGGAGAATGGGCGTCGCGAGCGTCAGCAGCGCAGCGGAGCGATCGAAGTGCTCACGGGCCCCACGGCAGCGCTCGAGAGGATCAACTACGACGCGATCCGCGACGTCTCCGACGAGATCATCTCTCTCTACACGCACGAGGAGATCGATGCTGCCTACCTGGTCTACAACGAATTCAAATCCGTCATCCAGCAGCGCGTGGTGGTCGAGCGCCTGCTACCGATCCTCTCGCTGACGGTCCGCGAAATAGAAAGAGCAGAGGAGCCGACCCTCGAAGAGCGTGAGCGCGCTGCCGAAGCGGCCTTGTCCGCCGGCGTCAGTCTGTATCCGCAGGAAGCCGAAGCCGCGCAGAAGCAGCTCGAGGACGAAACGAAAAACTTCGGCACGGCCGAGGTGGACTATATCTACGAGCAGCCTCCGGCGGAAATCTTCGCCGACGTGCTGCCGCGTTACGTGGCTTCGCAGATCTACCACGCGACGCTGGAATCCATCGCTGCCGAGCACGCGGCGCGCATGACGGCGATGGATTCGGCGACGAACAATGCTTCCGACATGATCGATTCGCTGACCCTGACCATGAATCGCGTTCGTCAGGCGGCAATCACCAAGGAAATCATCGAAATTGTGAGCGGCGCAGCCGCGATCTAAGGCGAGAACGATACAGATATGGCAGAAAACATCGGCAGAGTCGTACAGATATCAGGTCCTGCGGTCGACGTGCAGTTTGAAGAAGCGACCATGCCTCCCATTTACGAGGCGTTACGCGTGGTGAGCGATGGATTCACCGTCCCGGTCCCCATCAACGTGATTCTTGAGGTTCAGCAGCACCTGGGCGAAGGCCGGGTACGCTGCGTCGCCATGGAAGCGACGGACGGCATGGTGCGCGGCATGAAAGCCATCGACGAGGGTGGTCCGATCACGGTTCCCGTGGGTCGCGCCACGCTGGGCCGCGTGCTCAACGTGATCGGCGAGCCCGTTGACGACCTCGGTCCGGTGAACGCGAAGAAGCGCATGCCGATCCACCGTCCCGCTCCGGCGTTCGACGAGCAGTCGACGCACGAGGAGATGTTCGAGACCGGGATCAAGGTCATCGACCTCATCCAGCCCTTCCTCAAAGGCGGCAAGATCGGACTGTTCGGCGGCGCGGGCGTCGGCAAAACGGTCATCATCCAGGAGCTCATCAACAACGTCGCCACCAAGCACGGCGGCTTCTCAGTATTCGCAGGCGTGGGCGAGCGCACGCGTGAGGGGAACGACCTCTGGCTCGAGATGCAGGAGTCCGGCGTCATCAACCTGAAAGACCTGCCCAAGTCGAAAGCAGCTCTGATTTACGGGCAGATGACCGAGCCGCCCGGCGCGCGTCTGCGCGTGGCGCTGACCGGCCTCACCGTCGCCGAGTTTTTCCGCGACGAGGAAGGCGCGGACACGCTGCTCTTCATCGACAACATCTTCCGTTTCACGCAGGCCGGTTCTGAGGTTTCGACGCTGCTGGGCCGCATGCCTTCCGCCGTTGGATACCAGCCGAACCTCGCCACTGAAATGGGCGAGTTGCAGGAGCGCATCACTTCGACCAAGCGCGGTTCCGTCACGTCGGTGCAGGCGGTCTACGTGCCCGCCGACGATCTCACCGATCCCGCGCCGGCGACAACCTTCGCTCACCTCGACGCAACGACCGTGCTCTCGCGCCCGCTGTCGGAACTCGGCATCTATCCGGCGGTCGATCCGCTGGCTTCCACTTCGCGTATCCTCACCGCGCGCATCGTCGGTCAGGAGCACTACGACGTCGCCCAGGGAGTGAAGCGCATACTGCAGCGCTACAAGGATCTGCAGGACATCATTGCCATCCTCGGCATCGACGAGCTCTCCGAAGAGGACAAGATCACCGTGGCGCGCGCGCGCAAGGTGCAGAAGTTCCTCTCGCAGCCCTTCCACGTGGCCGAGCAGTTCACGGGCATCCCGGGCAAGTACTGCAAGATCGCCGACACTGTCCGCAGCTTTAAGGAAGTCATCGACGGCAAGCACGACGACGTGCCCGAGCAGGCGTTCTACATGCGCGGCACCATCGAAGAAGTGCTGGAAGAAGCGGAAAAGCTGAAGGCGACGACGAAATAAGATGGCCGACCAGCTCAAAGTCCGGCTCGTCACTCCCGATCGTGTTCTCGTCGATCAGTCTGCGGATGCCGTCGAAATACCCGGCAAGAGCGGCTATTTCGAAGTGCTCTACGGGCACGCTCCACTGCTCTCGGAAATCGGAGCGGGGGAAGTGCGGCTGCACGGCGGCGAAGGCGGCGACCAACGCTACGTTGTCGCGCGCGGCTTTGTGGAAGTGCTGCCGGAGCGGGTGACAATCCTGGCCGAGAGCGCCGAGAAGCCGGAAGAAGTCGACAGTGGGGCGGTGCAGGAGCAGCTGCAGCACGGTCAGCAGCTGTGGAACGAAGCCGGCGAAGATCCCGAGAAATACGCGCACGCCAACGAAGTCATCGCCGAGGCTGAGGCGAAACTGGAAAGCGCCGGGGCGGGGAAGCACTAGCTCAGCTCCTCCATCCCCAGAACCCAGCAGCGCAGCGCCGCGCTATTCCGTAACCGACTTGTAGCCTGAGCCTCCCGCCTTCTTCAAAGCGGCGATTCCATCCGCAGAGCTGAGCAGGGGCGTGGTTTTCACGTTCCTGCATGCGCCGCCGGCGCCAATAGCCACTGCGAACGCGGCTGCGCTGACATTGTCGGGCATGTCAAGAATGGTGACGATGTCGTAATCCCCAAACGCGAGATAGAGTCCTCCGAGCTTCCCTCCGAGTTTCTTTACGGTTTTACGAATGGCGTCGGTGCGGTCCTGGGGGTTTGCGATGAGGGCGGCGAGCGCTTGCTGCGTGTAAGCCGCCTGAACGAGATAACTCGGCATAGTCATGTCCCTTTCGAAAACAGAGATGTTAAAACCGGGCCGGTGAGGGAAGGGGGCAAGTATACACACCGGGCGGCCCCGGCGGATGGGAAGCTTCAGCTCTCGCTCAAATCGGACGGCAAATCGGCAGGGCGAGAGAATGTCTCCGCGGGGGGCGCAGGATTACCGGCATCGTTTTTCACTTCGGCATCGAGCTTCGGTTCGTCCTTCACCTCGTCCGAAATAACGAGAAAGCTCCTGAGAGTCGCTGTCCCGAAGGAGGTGAAGAATGCCACATCGGCCGCATCGCGCCCCGTCGCCATGAGGACGCGCCCGATTCTCGGCATGTTGTGGCGCGCATCGAAGGTCCACCAGCGGTTCTCGAGGTAAACCTCGAACCACGCGCTGAAATCCATAGGCGACGGCGCAACAACGACCCCGATGTCACCCAAATAGCCGGCCACGTACCGTGCTGGAATTCCCAGCGCGCGGCAAAACGTAATCGCCAGATGCTGGAAATCGCGGCAAACTCCCTGGCGTTCCGTAAAAACGTCGAGCGCCGTCTTGGTCGGCCGCGCGAAGGAGTATCCGAAGCTGACCTTGGCATGAACCCAATTGCAGATGGCCTGCACGCGCTCCCAGCCCGGCGCCGTGTTCCCAAGCAGATCGAAGGCCGCCGGCGCGAGGCTGTCCACCTCGCAATAGCGGCTGGGCAGCAGGAAGCGCAACACATCATGCGGCAACTCAGCGATGGGGTGAGCGACCGCGTCAGGCTTGGCCGGATCCGGCAGGCCGGGATCCTCGAACAGAAATGTGTTTTTCAGGCGCAGAGTGCCGGCTGGGGCCAGAAACCGCGTACACAGGTTGCCGAAAGAGTCGGCGTAGTCCTCGACCGGAATGGCAGGTTCGACCTGCACGTGATCCGGCTCGCGGAGGCCGGCGGTGCGGGACGGGTGGACGCGCAACTGTGCCACGCAGGCAACCGGCTCCGGAATGTCAAACTGCATGTCATAGCCCAGGCGAAGGAGCATCGCGCCTCACGGTCACTCCGGAATGCACAGCGTCCAGCATGTAGATGTTGCGCATCGCGCCAGCGTTGGTCGAATGTCTTTGAATCGTATCGGAAAGCTGTCACAATGTCCTGGTGGCAGCACACCATTCCCAGGGGAGCAGGACGGCTGAATGACCTACTGTCTCGGCATCATGACACAGGAAGGCCTCGTGATGGCTTCGGATTCGCGCACGAATGCCGGATTCGACGATCTGAATATTGCGCGCAAGATGCACACCTTCTCGCAGCCGGGCGAGAGCGCTTTCGTGGTCCTGAGCAGCGGCAGCCTGTCGCTCAGCCAATCCGTGATCAACCTGGCGAAAGCCAGCTTTGCCGCCGGAGAGGGTCTGGCCCGTGTTCACAGCATGTATGAAGCAGCGCGGGAACTGGGCGAGTGCGTGCGCCAGGTGGCGGAACTGGATCGTTCCGCGCTGGAGCGGGACAACTATTCCTTCAACGTGCATCTGCTTCTCGGCGGGCAGGTGCGGGGCGAAGAGCCCGCACTCTACATGATCTATCCGCAGGGCAATCCGCTTTGCGCGACCGAGGAGTCGCCGTTTTTGCAACTCGGCGAGTACAAATACGGTCGCCCGCTGCTCGATCGTGGTGTGGTCTTCAACTCGACCAGTCTGATGGTCGCTGCCAAATACGCGCTGCTTTCCTTCGATGCCACGATGCGCTCGAACGGCGCTATCGGGCCGCCGATTGAGCTGATGCTCTACCGGCGCGACAGTCTGGTGCTCGACTGCTATCGCAAATTCAACTCCGGCGACTCGGAACTGCTCACGATCCACGCGCGCTGGGAACAATCCCTGCGGCGGGCAGTCGAAGACCTCCCCGACCTCCACTTCGCCATTGCTCCGGTGGAGGAAACCACCCAAACTCTGTTGATCTAGAAACTCGCCGTGCCGGCCAACGCGCTTCGCGCAAACCCAGCATTGTCGGCTCCGTTTTACTGCACTGACTCATGGATCTCCCTGTCCAATCCGAGCCGCAGCGCGGGTTCTGGTCCTCCGTGGGCGAAGCCCTGCGCGGATCGCACCAGGACTACACCGCGGGCAGCCTGAATCGATCGATCCTGCTGCTGGCGATCCCGATGGTGCTGGAGATGGTGCTGGAATCGCTCTTCGCCGTGGTGGACACGTTCTGGGTCGGGCGGCTGGGCGCGAATGCCGTCGCAACGGTTGGATTGACAGAATCGATTCTGGCGCTGGTCTTTGCCATCGGTCTTGGCGTTTCCCTGTCGACGACAGCGATGGTTGCGCGCCGCATTGGCGAAAAGGATCCGGAAGACGCCGCGATTTCCGCCGTGCAGGCCATTGTGCTGGGGCTGCTGATTTCTCTGGCGCTGGGCATCCCCGCAGGAATCGCTGCACCCCGCCTGCTCGGCCTGATGGGCGCTTCACCGGCGATTGTCACTGTCGGCTCCGGCTACGCGCGCATTGCGCTCGGCGGGTGCGGAGCCATCATCATGCTCTTCCTCAACAACGCCATCTTCCGCGGAGCGGGCGACGCGGCCATTGCCATGCGCCTGTTGTGGGTTTCGAACATTATCAATCTGATTCTCGATCCGTGTCTGATCTTCGGCCTTGGGCCCTTCCCGCATCTCGGCGTCACCGGCGCCGCGTTGGCGACCTTCACAGGGCGCAGCATCGCGGTTCTCTATCAGTTCTATCGGCTGATGCGCGGAACCGAGCGCATTCACATCCTCGCGCGGCACATCTATCTCAACGTTCCGGTGCTGTGGCGGCTGCTGCGCGTCTCCCTGACGGGTATTCTGCAGTTCGCGATCGCCAACGCCAGCTGGATCGGCCTGGTGCGCATCGTTTCTCTGTTCGGCGCGGCGGCTGTTGCCGGATATACCGTCGCGATCCGCATCGTCATTTTCTTCATTCTGCCTGCGTGGGGGCTGAGCAACGCCGCGGCCACGCTGGTGGGCCAGAACCTCGGCGCCCGCCGTCCCGATCGCGCTGAGCAGGCGGTGTGGCGCACGGGTCTCTACAACATGCTCTTCCTCGCCACTCTGGGAATGTTCTTCATCATCTTTGCCACGCCGGTTGTCCGCATCTTCGTGAACGACCCGGCTGTGGTCGCGATCGGGGCGCGAGCGCTGCGCACCTTTGCCTGCGGCAACATCGCTTATGCCTGGGTGATGGTCCTGCTGCAGGCGTTCAACGGAGCCGGCGACACCCTCACACCCACCATCGTGAACTTCTTCGGCTTCTGGGTTCTCGAAATTCCGCTTGCCTGGTGGCTGGCAACGAGGCTACGACTCCGCGCGGAGGGAGCTTTCCTCTCTGTGGTCATCGCGGAGTGCTCCATTGCCGTGGCCAGCCTCATCCTCTTCAAACAAGGGCGCTGGAAACGGCAGCGCATCTGAGCAGCCTCGCAAAGCCGCTCAGATGCCCGCCGCTCTATTCGCCAAAGGCCTTCTTGACGAACGTTACAATCCGTTGCCGCCCATCAAACCCATGCCACGGCTCGGGGCTCGGTGATCCAAAAATGCCACCGGCCAGCGGTCCATGATCTTCGCGGGGATACTGAACCATCTCCACCTGGACGCCCATTTGTCGCAGTGCTCGATACATTTCCTGGCTCTGGCCCAGTGGATCGGTCCGGTCGCTCTCGCCCTGCAGCAGCAGGAAGGGAGTCTTCGCGTGGGCTGCGTCCGCCAGCGGGCTTTGCTTCCACGCGCTCTCCGCATGCTCCCACGGGTAGCCGCCGTAGAACCAGCGATCGTAATACGAGCCGGACTCAGTGCCATACTCGCTCTCCTGATCGATCACCGGCGCGCCGCTGATGATGGCCTTGAAGCGGTCGGTACGGCCTTCGACGAACCCTGCCATCTCCCCGCCATAGCTATAGCCCATCAACGCAAGCTTGTTGGCATCAATGGGATATTTCGCGAGGACAGTATCGACGCCCGTCATAATGTCGCGATAGTCCCCGCCGCCCATGTCGTTTTTGTTGGCCGCAGCAAAGGCCGCTCCGTAGCCCGTGCTGCCTCGCGGATTCGTACGCAGCACCGCCCATCCCTGGCCCAGCAGAAACTCGGTCAGCGCATTCCAGTTGTCCTCAAAGGCTCCGGTCGGGCCGCCGTGAACATCCACGATGAGCGGAACCTTGCCCCTGGACGACTGCGGAGGCAGATACAACACGCCCTCAATCGTGAAGGCATCACTCTTCCAGGAGACTGGCTGCGACGCTATTTCCGTCCACTCCGCCGGCAACAGATTTGGTGTGTTCAGAATCTTCGGCGTATCGTCCAGCTTCTCTGCGTAGTAGAGCGCCGGCAACTTGTCGCTCGAAGAGCCGAGCCAAACCCACGCTGAGTGCTTCGTATTCGTGTTGAATTGCGACACCGTCGCCGTATCGAAGTGCAGCGGTTCGTGTTGCTCTCCATCGAAGCGCAGCAGGGTGGTGTGCATGCCCATCTCTGCAGATTCCAGAACCTTGCCTTCTTCGGGAATTGGCTCGTCGTGTCCCATGCTGCCGCTGAAACCGTCGCTCAGATCGTGGATTGAACCATCGGCCACCGTCAGTTCGTACAGGTCTTCATACCCCGGCGGCGCGTCCGTCTTCGCCTGCGCCAGAAAGTAAATCCGGCTTCCATCCTGCGACCACACAGCGGAGCCGATGGTCGCAGGAGCCGATTTGATCTGCGATGGATGAGCCGGGTCAGCAACGGAGAGTACCCAGGCCGCACCCGCGGGTGCCAGGTCCCCGGCCTCGTTCATCCCTTCCGTGATGGCCAGCAGCTTGTCGCTCTGCTGAGTCCATGACACTCGTTCCACATCCGGCGGCACCGCGGTCGCGGTGATCTTTCCATCCGCTGGATCGAGCAAATAGAGCCGCGAGGCATGGGGATCATGATTCACCCAGACCGCATCGGCCTTCTCGTCATGTTCCTTTTTCTCGCCCGGCGTTTCCGGATCGTGCACCAAAATCGCGATGTGCTTTCCATCCGGCGCGATGAAGTATCGCGCAACGTCGGCCTCGATCGGCTCCGGCTTCGCGTCAGTGGCCGGTTTCTTCGCAGGGGGAATGGCATCGGGCGCCGTCGACTCATCCACTGGAGGCATAATCTTCACCTCAAACGGATGCGCCTCGCCGCCGTTCATCGGCAGGCGATACAACTGCGTATGCTCGCCGCGATGCGCCAGAAAAAGAATGCTGCCGCCATCCGGCATCCACTGACCGCCGGATTCACCGCGCTTATCGCCGCTCGCCGACCAGGTCAGTTGTCGCGAGGTATTCATCTTCACATCGACGAGCCACAGATGCGTCTTGCCGCCATCGGCGGTCGCATCAGAAATCTGAAGGAGGACGCTCTGCCCATTGGGCGAGACCTTCGGTTGCGCCATCGAACGGACGTGACGCATGTCCTCGTTGGAAGGGAAGTGATCCTCACCCATTCCACGAGCGAGGGAAAGCGAACAGAGGCAGACTGCGGCCAGAAGCGTGCATCCTGAGATTTTCCGCATGCAGAGAGCATATCGCAGCCCTTCCATCCCGGCCCGGAACAGCGATGCCCGATAAACTGGAAGAATGCTGCATCTCCTCAATCCCATTCCCGCGGACAAGATTCGGCTGATCGTCTTCGATCTGGACGGCACTCTGATCGATTCGCGCAAAGACCTCACTAACTCCATCAACGCTATGCTGACGGAGTTCGGACGTGAGCCGCTGCCCGAAGAAATTATCGCCACCTACATTGGCGATGGCGCAGGCATGCTGGTGCGGCGAGCGCTGGGCGATCCTGAGGATGAGCCGCTGGTGGAGAACGCGCTGCAACACTTTCTCGCGCATTATCGCGAGCACAAGCTGGACTTCACCTATGTGTATCCCGGCGTCTTCGACTCGCTGGAAGCGATGCGCACAAGCTCCGATGGCACGGCGCGCAAAATGGCGGTTCTGACCAACAAGCCGGTCGGCCCTTCGGTGGCTATCTGCGATGCGCTGGGCCTGAGTCGTTACATGTTTCGCATTTACGGCGGGAACAGCTTTACCAGCAAGAAGCCCGACCCGGAGGGGCTGAACGCGGTCATTCGCGAAGCGGAAGTTGCCCCCGGAGAGACGCTGATGATCGGCGACTCCAGCGTGGACATTCTCACGGCGCGGCGCGCCGGAGCATGGATCATCGGCTGTCGATTCGGATTGTCGTCGCACACGGTTGAGTCGATTCCGAGCGACTGTCTCGTGGATGCGGCCGCAGAGTGGGCGCAAGCGCTGGCGCTCAAGACGGATTCGTCCTCACGGCTTCTGCCAGCTTCCTGACACAGGGTCGTCTTATTGGTTGCCTGCAGGACGCACAATTCGGTGCGCCAAAAAACCTCTTCCGCGCGGCATGCCTCCGCATCCCACTTACACAGTGGCGCCTTGCAAGATCCCACGAGGCGTTAAGGAGACACAAAAATGAGAATTACAAGAACCGCAACAGCCCTGGTCCTGGGCCTGGCGTTGTCAGGAGCAACATCATTGGCCGTTCATGCGCAGCAAGGGCCGCCCCCGGGTGCCTGGTCTCCGGATGAACCGCAGGGCAACTGGTCGCAGGCGTGGCACAGTGGCTTCCATGATGGTGTTGAAGCGGCACGACATGACGTTGACGCGGGACGGCCGCCCGACCCCGATCGCCACGACAACTTCCGGCATCCGGACCGGCCGAGGGAGGAGCGCGCCGATTTCCGTGAGGGATTCCGCCGCGGCTATCACATGTACTACGAGCATCACGCGCACGGCGGGTACTAACGGGCAGCACACTTCACTTCGCGCGCCAAGCGCGGAAATCGAGGGCCGGCGGAGAGCCGGCCCTTTGCTTTTCCCGGACCCGTGTATTCGTTTCATTTCCGCGTGCGACCGCGTACCGGCGCATGGGGAAATTGTACGAACCCCTGCTGCACGCGGCTGAATGACCGTCCCCTGAGGCGTGCTGCCGCAATGGTGCGCACAGCCTTGGCGTCAGAAATCTGCACATAGCGGCAAGCCGCGCGCGGGTCGATGGCCATTTCCGGAACCAGCGAGACGCCTACGCCAGCCGCAACCATCCCCAGCAAACTGCTGAACTGGCCACTCTCGAAGGCGATGCGCGGATCCAGATGCGCGCGGTGGCAGGCGGCCAGAGCGATCTCCCGAAAACAGTGGCTGTCGCGCAGGAGCACAAAGCGCTCGTCGCGCAATTCGCGAAGCGAAATGCTGCTGGCGCCGCGGCGAGGATGATCGGGGGGCACGGCGGCGTACAGGCGCTCAGTCAAGAGGGGAGCGATCTCAAAATCGCGATGACGCAGGGGCAGCGACAAAATGGCGATATCAATCGCCAGACTGCGCAGGCCCTCCACCAGTAAGGGCGTCGTCTCCTCCACGACACGCAGGGTCGCCTCGGGAAAGCGCCGCCCGAAGGCTGCAATCCGTTCAGGCAGGTAGTATGGCGCGATGGTGGGAATCACGCCGACAATCACCGTGCCGCGCGCGTCCTTCCGCCGGCCCTCCACCTCGCTGCGGGCCAGCTCCGTCTGCTGCAGGACGGTGCGCGCGTGGGGAAGAAACGTGCGGCCGGCGTCGGTCAACCGGACACTCCGGCCGAGCCGATCGAACAGCCTCGTCCCCAGTTCTTTTTCCAGCTTCGAAATCTGCTGGGAGAGCGACGGCTGCGCAACGCGGCAGTGGTCCGCAGCGCGACTGAAGCTGCCGGTATCAACGATGGCGCACAGGTATCGCAGCTGATGGAATTCCATAGTTATTGCCTATGCTCCGAATGCGGACTATCTATTGGAGCAATACATCTCCATGATGCTACATTGGGCGAGTCGGTACAAACGCGGAAAGCCGCGCTCCTATTTTTCGAATAACCCGTGATGCCGCAGCGTCACGGAGAATTGAAGGAAGCAATGGCAGAGGAAAAAGCAACGTCAAGCGAAGCGAAATGTCCGTTCCCGCACGGTAACGGTCACGCGGTGAGAACGAATCAGGACTGGTGGCCGAATGGACTGAACCTGAATATTTTGCACCAGCACTCGTCTTTGTCGGATCCGATGAGTCCAAATTTTAACTACGCCGAGGAGTTCAAAAGCCTGGACTACGCCGGTCTGAAGAAGGACCTTGAAGCGCTGATGACCGACTCGCAGGACTGGTGGCCGGCAGACTTCGGCCATTACGGTGGGCTCTTCATTCGGATGGCATGGCACAGCGCAGGCACCTATCGTACTCTTGACGGTCGAGGCGGCGGGGGCAGGGGCCAGCAGCGTTTCGCACCGCTGAACAGCTGGCCGGACAACGTGAATCTGGACCGGGCACGCCGACTGCTGTGGCCGATCAAACAGAAATACGGGAAAAAGATTTCGTGGGCGGACCTCTTGATCCTCGCCGGCAACGTGGCCCTGGAATCGATGGGCTTTAAGACGTTTGGCTTTGCCGGCGGCCGCGCGGACGTATGGGAACCGGATCTGGACGTCAATTGGGGTGCAGAAGAGACCTGGATGGGAACGGACAAACGCTATTCCGGCGAACGCGATCTTGCGAAGCCATTCGGCGCGACTACCATGGGACTGATCTACGTGAATCCGGAAGGTCCGGAAGGCAAGCCCGATCCGGTGGCTGCGGCCAGGGATATTCGCGAAACCTTCGGGCGCATGGCGATGAACGATGAAGAGACCGTCGCGCTGATCGCGGGTGGCCACTCCTTCGGCAAGACCCATGGCGCCGGTCCTGGCACCCAACTGAGACATGAACCGGAAGGCGCGCCGATCGAGGAGCAGGGTATTGGCTGGTCGAGTGCCTACCTGAGCGGCATCAAAGGCGACGCTATCACCAGCGGGCTGGAAGTGACCTGGAGCCGCACGCCGACGAAATGGAGCAACGACTTCTTCGATCACCTTTTCAAATACGAGTGGGAACTGACGAAGAGCCCGGGCGGTGCCTACCAGTGGAAGCCCAGGGGCAACGCGGGCGAAGGTACGGTGCCGGATGCGCACGATAGTTCAAAGCATCACGCGCCCGGCATGCTCACCACGGATCTTGCGCTGCGACTCGATCCGATCTATGAAAAGATTTCGCGGCGCTTCCACGAGCACCCCGAAGAGCTTGCCGATGCTTTTGCCCGTGCATGGTTCAAGCTGACGCATCGCGATATGGGACCGCGGGCACGCTATCTTGGTCCGGAGGTTCCGGCGGAAGAACTGATCTGGCAGGATCCGATCCCGGCCGTGGACCATAAGCTGATTGACGAACGGGATGCTGCCTCTCTGAAGGAGAAGATCCTCGCCTCGGGCCTGACCGTCTCGCAGCTGGTCTCCACCGCCTGGGCCTCGGCTGGTACCTTTCGCGGCTCCGACAAACGTGGAGGTGCGAACGGTGCACGCATCCGGCTGGCTCCGCAGAAGGATTGGGAAGTCAATCAGCCCGAACAGCTGTCGAAGGTTCTGAGGACGCTCGAAGGCATTCAGACAGCGTTCAACAAGGCGCAGTTCGGCGGCAAGCGTGTGTCGCTGGCGGATGTGATCGTTCTGGCCGGAGACGCGGGGATCGAGCAAGCGGCGAGGAACGCGGGTGTGCCCGTAACGGTGCCGTTCAGCCCCGGCCGCATGGACGCATCGCAGGAGCAGACCGATGCGGCATCGTTCGACGTGCTCGAGCCTTCCGCAGATGGCTTCCGCTCTTATACCAGCGCCAGGAACCATGTGCCGGCAGAAGTTGCGCTGCTGGACAAGGCACAGCTGCTCACATTGACTGCACCGGAAATGACCGTGCTGGTGGGAGGCATGCGCATGCTGAACACCAATTTTGGACAGACTCAGTACGGTGTCTTCACGAAGCGGCAGGAAGCGCTGACCAACGACTTCTTCGTCAACCTGCTCGACATGGGAACGGCGTGGAAGGCGACATCGGACGCCCAGAATGTATTTGAAGGGCGTGACCGCAAGACAGGGGAAGTGAAGTGGACGGCAACGCGCGCGGATCTGGTGTTCGGGTCGAATTCCCAGCTTCGAGCCCTGGCCGAAGTCTACGGAAGTTCAGATGCGCAGGAGAAGTTTGTCCATGACTTTGTAGCGGTATGGAACAAGGTGATGAACCTGGATCGCTTTGATCTGGCCTTGACGAGGCGAGAGGGCGTCCAGGAACTCGTCGCCGCCAACTAATTACCCTCACCCGGAAACGCCCGCATTTCGTCACAATGCGGGCGTTTTTTCTTTTCAGCCCCGCACAGACGCGCTATCCTGCTCGCCTCCCCGAAACCTGACGTTTGCAACAGAGGAGGCTTGCGCGTGAAGCTGCTCCGGTCGATTGCGTCGGTTGTCGTTAGCTATATCGTCGTCTACGGAATTGTGTTTCTCAGCGATCCCGTCCTGACTCATTTCTTTCCCACGCAGTACGTCATGGGCAAGGTCCCGCCAACGTTTCTCATCTGGATCAGCACCGGCATCTTTGCTCTCGCATCGATCCTCGGGGGCTGGTTGTGCGTCCGCATCGCCCCTTCCAAACCGGGGATGCACCTGCTGGTGCTTTTCCTGGTCGGTGAGGCCGTTGGCCTTTATTTCTCTATACACAACTGGGGTGTCTGGCCGCACTGGACGTCCTTTGTCTGGCTGGTCGTCTACCCTATCTTTCTCTGGATCGGGGGAAGAGGCAGAGGCTGACGGGGCTTTGCGCCAATCGCGGGCCCTCCACATTCCTTCCCCATCTCCTAGAATCAATCTGTGGACTTCCAGCTAGTCAGTGACTACAAGCCGCGCGGCGATCAGGGCCGCGCCATCGAAGAGCTCATGACCGGCATCGATGCCGGGGAGAAGCATCAGGTCCTGCTGGGCGTGACCGGCTCGGGCAAGACCTTCACCATGGCGAAGATGATCGAGCAGCTGAATCGCCCGGCTCTGGTGCTCGCGCACAACAAGACGCTCGCCGCGCAGCTCTTTCACGAGTTCAAGCAGTTCTTCCCGCTCAATGCGGTTGAATATTTCGTGTCGTACTACGACTACTACCAGCCCGAAGCCTACATTCCGGCCGGCGATCTCTACATCGAGAAGGAAGCCACCATTAATGAGGAGCTGGACAAGCTCCGCCTCTCGGCCACGCGCTCGCTGTTCGAGCGCCGTGACGCCATCATCGTTGCCTCCGTCTCCTGCATCTACGGTCTCGGATCGCCGGAAGCCTACTATGGCATGCTGCTGCTGCTGGAAAAGGGCCAGCGGGTGCGGCGCGACGACATCATCCGGCGTCTCGTCGAAATTCTGTACGAGCGCAACGATGCCGACTTCCGCCGCGGGACTTTCCGCGTGCGTGGCGATGTTATTGAGGTTTTCCCAACCTACGATGAAAACGCCTATCGCATCGAGCTTTTCGGCGACGAGATCGACTCGCTCTCGCAGATCGACCCGCTCTTCGGCACCGTCCGCCAGAAGTACGCGCGCCTGCCGATCTATCCCAAAAGCCACTACGTGGTCCAGCCGGAGCGCAAGAAGACTGCGATCGAAACCATTCTCGAAGAACTCGGCTGGTGGGAGAAAGAACTCGAGTCCCAGGGCCGCATGGTGGAGGCCCAGCGGGTACATCAGCGCACGCGTTTCGATCTCGAGATGATCAAATCCGTCGGCTACTGCCACGGCATCGAAAACTACTCGCGCCACTTTTCCGGTCGACTGCCGGGCGAGCCGCCGCCCACTCTGCTCGACTATTTCCCGCGCGATTACATGCTGTTCATCGACGAATCCCACGTGACGGTTCCGCAACTGCATGGCATGTGGCACGGCGATCGCTCCCGCAAGCAGAATCTTGTCGACTACGGGTTCCGGCTGCCCTCCGCGATGGATAACCGCCCGCTCAAGTTCGAAGAGTTCGAGGCACGCACGAATCAAATCGTCTACGTCTCGGCCACGCCTGGCCCCTACGAGCTGACGAAGTCTGCTGGCGTGGTGGTCGAACAGATCATTCGTCCTACCGGCCTCGTCGATCCCGAGGTTGAGATTCGTCCTGTGCGCGGACAGATCGACGACCTGCTGCACGAGATTCGCGACCGAGCGCAAAGGAGCGAGCGCGTGCTGGTGACGACGCTCACCAAGCGTATGGCCGAGGACCTTGCCGGCTATTACTCCGAGGTGGGAGTGCGCTGCCGCTACATGCACTCGGAAATTGAAACGCTGGAACGCGTGAAACTGTTGCGGGATCTGCGCAAGGGCGAGTATGACGTGCTGATCGGCATCAACCTGCTGCGCGAGGGGCTTGATTTGCCTGAAGTGTCGCTGGTGGCGATTCTCGATGCCGACAAAGAGGGCTTCCTGCGCTCCTCGGGCTCCCTGATCCAGACGATGGGACGGGCTGCGCGCCATGTCAGCGGTCGCGCGATTCTTTATGCCGACAAAATCACGGATTCCATGCGTCAGGCCATAGGCGAGACGGAACGGCGGCGCGCAGTGCAGCGCGCGTACAACGAAGAGCATGGCATCACGCCGCAATCCATCATCCGCTCCACCGATATGTCGCTGGCAAAAATCCTGCAGGCGGAATACGCGGACCTTGCCGAAGAATCGGAAGAGATGCCCGAGTTCCAGACCCAGGAGGAACTCGACAACTACATCGCGAAGCTGGAATCGGATATGCGGGAGGCGGCGAAGAAATTCGAATTTGAGAAAGCGGCGAAGCTGCGCGATACCATCAAAGACCTGCGCACAAAGGAGTTTCTATTCAGCTGAACAATCGCGCGTTCAGGTGCGAGAGCCGCGCTTCCGAAAGACCAGAAACAGCGGCACGCCCAGCAGGATAATCGCGCTGCCCAGCAGCGAATTTTTCAGGTTCTCCGCATATGAATACACCAGCAGCACCGCTGCCGCTGCCACAAACAGTGCCGGGATCACCGGATATCCCCACACGTGATAGACGGGCTCTCCGGTCTCGCGTTGCCGGTAGAAGAAGATGGTGGTTGCCGTGATCATGTAGAAGAGCCACTCCGCAAAGATGGCCAGCTCGAAAAGCTGCTGAAATCGTCCCACCGCCAGCAGCAAACCGGTGGTCAGCAGGGCCTGCACGATGAGCGAGGTCGAAGGGCTGGCGAAACGCGGATGGATGTCGGCCATACGGCGGAAGAACAGCCCGTCGCGCGCAGCGGCGAAGGGCACGCGCGCGCCCGACATAATTGTGCCATTCAAGGTGACAAATATGCTCACCGCCATGGCCACCGACACGAGGCCCGCGCCCCACGGCCCGGTGATCGCCTGCAGCGCCGTCACCGCGGGTCTGGGCGACGCGGCAATCTGCGCGGCCGGCAAAATGTACTGGATGGCTGCGTTGGTCGCCATGTACAGCACGCCGACAATCGCCAGTCCGGCGATCAGTGCGATGGGCAAGCTGCGCTGCGGATTCCGCACCTCGCCGGCGACCATCGTCAGATCATTCCAGCCATCGTAGGCCCAGAGAGCGGCGATCAGCGCGATCATGAAACCGCCGAAGCCTCCGTGCGCGCCGACAAATGCGGTGGTGAAATTCCCCCAGTGTCCGGCGAAAGAGCCAAAACAAATACCGACAATGGCCAGAATCAGCACGCCCTTCAGCCAGGTGAAGATCAGCTGAAAGTCGCCCGCCTTGCGAATCCCCAGATAATTCAGTCCCGTGATCAGCCAGGTCGCGACAATCGCGAAGATCTGCGACCATGCCACGGCAAACGGCATGTGAAAGGCGGTTGCATCGAGCCATCGGAGCGCTGGAAAAATCGCCAGGGTGCGAGCCAGACCCGTCGTCACACTCGCGATCGACGCCGGTTTGGCCAGCGCGAACCACGTCCACATGTAAAGGAACGCAGGCAGATCGCCATATGCGCCGCGAATGTACACGTACTCGCCGCCCGCGTAGGGCAGCAAGGTACTCAATTCCGCGTAGGTCATCGCTCCAAACAGCGAGAGCAGACCGCCCGCAATCCAAGCCAGGTACACCAGCCCGGACGAGCCCGTGGCCCGCATCATTTCCTGGGGAACGAGGAAAATCCCGCTGCCGATAATCGTGCCCACCACGATGGCCGTGGCGTGCGAGGTGTTCAGCACCCGCGGAAGGTCAGGCGCCGTGTTCGAAACTCTACGGTCAGTCGGGGTTTCCAGGAGTGCAGGACCTCAGTAGTAGTACTTGAAGTCTTTCCAGTCTGCCGCATAAGTGGATTTTCTGCCACGGCAAAGATAGATGGGTGTGATTTCCCACGGCATCGATAACGGATTATCCATGCGACCGGCGATCACGCAGGAGTCGTAGTAAGGCTTCATATCAGCGAGCTTCGCGCCGTTGATAATGATCATCTCCTGCCCGGTGTAGCCATGCGGACCCCACAGCCAGTACGTCTGATGGCCGCTGATGGCAACGGGAAGCCCATACTTCGGCCCAAACAGATTGATCGCGCTTGCTTCGCCGTAGTTGCCGGTATAGATTCCGGTGACGGCGCGCTCCTGCGGGGGCAGGGAATTGTAGATGTGCGCCACCTTCTCTACCATCTCGTGCCAGCCGAAGCGGTCGGCATAGAACTGCGGCAATATCGTCGCGTCGTGATTCTCGGAGTCCTTCGGTCGAATGTGCATGGTCTGCGACCACGCCACAAACTTCTGCGGTGGCAGAACCGGGATGGAGAAGGTAACCGTCAGAACAAATCCCACGATCAACAGCAAGGCATAAGCACTCACCAGGGTCGTGCGCACCGTGCCCTTGCTCTGCGCCGGAAGCCAGCGCACCGCCCCGGCGGCAAAATAAATCGGATAAATCGGCGCCAGGTAGTAATCCTTCGCATGCAGCAGCATCATCATTGGCAGATAGACGAGGTACAGCACGCCGAGGAAACGAAACGGCCGCGCCGCTTTGGCCACCAGCAGCCACACCACTCCGCTGATCCACAACGGCGCTGTGAGGGGATTCAGCATCACGAGCTGCCCGGCCAGGAACTGCAGGGGCGGCAACTTCACATCCTTGTTGCTCTTCGAAATGCCGATGAGCCATTCGAGAGTCGGCCAGTGGTAGTGCATCTGCCAGAACAGGTTGGGCAACGCCAGCGCGACCATGATGCCTACAGCAACCCCAAACCAGCGGCTCGCCAGAATCCTGCGCTGCGGAGTGAGCAGCAATGCAATGAGCACGGCGATGAGAAAGAAAACTTCGTTGGCCTTATTCTCGAGTCCCAGCCCCGCGCTCACTCCCAGGACAATCCACCAATTGCGAATGGCGCGATCGGAGCCCGGCATGGTTGCTGCCTGCACAATGCGCATGAGAGCCAGCGCGCACGGCAGCCAGAACACCGGCTCGAAGGAATTCATCGACAGGAAGCTGTCGATTCCGAGATAGACGCCGGCGATGGTCACGCCCAGCATCGCCAGCGCCGCGGCAGAGCGCCGGCTGCCCTGCGGGAGTGCCAAACCGATGGCCCACACCAGTGCGCCGGTAAGAAAAACCTTCACCGCACCTGCGATGGCCGAGAACAGACGCAGCGACCACATATGGTCGTAGCCGAACAGGATGTCGGTGAGTCTGGCCTGGAGCGCGACCATGGGCGGTTGATCGACATAACCAAAAGCCAGATGCCGTCCGCACATGAGGTAATACATCTCGTCGCGAAAAATGCCGTAGCCGGCGCGCTGCGCGAGGATGTTGCCGACAATCTGAATCGTCAGCTTGATGCCTGCCAGCGCGAGGCATATCCAGACAAAGCTGCGAAAGCTTTGCCGTTGTTCTTCTGCCAGCGCAGTCTGTGTCGTGAGTGTGCTCATGAAAACTATGCTGAACCTTTCCCAGGGCTCTGGCTCAGGATACGCAGCCGGCGGTGGAATGTTCCAGTTGCCCATTGCGGATCGTCGGTTGCGGGCGAAGAATCATGAGGAAGGAAGCAGCCGGTGGTTATCATCTTTCAGGACCGTCGCCAGGCCGGCCGGGCGCTGGCCCAGATCGTTCGCGATGAATGCAGGGAAACGCTGGCCAGCGATGATGCAATCGTGCTGGGACTGCCGCGCGGGGGTGTTCCTGTGGCGTTTGAAGTTGCGCGGGGCCTGCGCCTTCCCCTCGATGTCTTCGTGGTGCGCAAGCTGGGTGTTCCAGGCCAGGAAGAACTCGCGATGGGTGCGGTAGCGAGCGGCGGCGCGGTGGTTATCCAGAGCGACGTGGTGACGGCTTATCGCATAGGCCAGGAAACCATCGACGCCGTCGCCGCTCGCGAGCGGCTCGAGATCGCACGCCGCGAAGCAGCTTATCGGGAGAGCCGTCCACCGGCCAGGCTTGCGGGGCGCGTGGTCCTGCTCGTCGACGACGGGCTCGCGACCGGCTCCAGCATGAAAGCGGCGACCCGCGCTCTGCGCCCGATTGCCCGCCTCATCGTGGTTGCGGTGCCTGTGGCGGCGGCCAGCACATGCGAGGAGTTGCGTCACGAAGCCGACCAGGTCGTCTGCGTCGAAACCCCGGAACCCTTCCACGCCGTCGGTGAGTTCTATCGAAATTTCGACCAGACCAGCGACGCTGAGGTTCGCGCCCTGCTGGCCCAGTCCCGCGTGGACACCGCTCGCGCCGCGCAATAAATAACTCGCGGTGGCGCCACAAGGCGCCTGACCAAAGCGGAGCGTTGCCGGTGACGCCCCTGTTCGCGCGTCCTGCACCGAGGTTGTATGGGCGATTGCGCGCACACTCCATAGACTGAGGCTTGAGAAACAGAAAGTCGGGGCTGGGGTATGGATCGGTTGACATTGAGCGTTGGGACCGTCTGGTTGTTTTTCACCATCGGCGCGGCCGCGTTATTGGGCACAGACTTTATCCTCTATGAAATCCGAATCCTCGTCCGGCATCGTCGTGAACCGAGGACCGATCGGGCCAGAACGACCAGTTGATTCGCCAGGCACTGATAAAATCGTCTGGTCGCGAGGTTTGCGTGCATTTGCCACAGTGCAAACTCCGGGCGGTTAGCTCAGCTGGTTAGAGCGCCTGCCTTACAAGCAGGAGGTCGCAGGTTCGAGCCCTGCACTGCCCACCACCTTAGACCGCAAGAGCTCAGCTCAGAAGGCTTGCGCAGACCGGTTGCTGCTTTTCTTGGATTCTGCAATGGCTCTTCTTTCCATATTTTGCCTGGGGGAATGCGATAATCCCTTCAGGGATCCCCTTTTGAACACCGTACGCCGGCACCCGTTTTCGGGATCTTCGTAGCCCCATGCGCCGCTTTCTCTCCCTCCGCGATTTCGACTGGACGCTGCTCGGCTTCGTCATGCTGCTGTCGGTGATCAGCGTCTTTGAAATTTACAGCGCCACGCTTCACACCAAGTTCCACGACTTCCAGCGAAAGCAGATTCTCTGGATCGTCGGCGGCCTCGTGGCGATGTTCATCATGTCGGTCATCGACTACCACAAGCTGCTCAGCGTTATTTACTGGATTTACGGCTTCTGTCTGGTGGGACTGGTAGCGGTGCTGGCGGTGGGGACCCGCGTGAACGGAGGCAAGCGCTGGATCAAGCTGCCGGGCGGCGCGCATTTCCAGCCATCCGAGTGGGTCAAGCTGGTGCTGATTGTCCTGGTGGCACGCTATTTCACCAGTCTCGTGGGCCGCGAGTTAACCTGGAAAGACATATTTAAGGCGATCGGCTTCGTCGCTCTGCCGATGCTGCTGGTTCTCAAGCAGCCGGACCTGGGCACTGCGCTGACCTACTCGCCGGTGCTGCTGGTGGGGTTGTTCCTGGGCGGAATCGACTGGAAGAAGGGGGGCGTGCTGCTGCTGGTGATTCTGCTGGCCGCAGGAGTGGTCTGGAAAAGCGGCAAGGTGCTCAAGCCCTACCAGAAGGCACGCCTGACCAGCTTCATGAATCCGGACGCCGACCCCCGTGGAACCGGATATCAGATTCTGCAATCGAAAATCGCGGTGGGCGATGGAGGGGTGTTCGGGCGGGGCGCGAACCAGGGAACCCAGACCCAGGGGGACTTCCTCCCCATCCCCTACACCGACTTCATTTTTGCCGCATTCAGCGAGGAGCATGGCTTCGTAGGCGCGATCCTCGTGCTCCTGATATACTTCTTAATACTGATGCGTTTGATTCAAAACGCTCAGACAGCCGCGGATCTGCCAGGTTCGTTCCTGGTGATGGGCGTGGCGGCGGTTCTTATTTTTCAAATCGCCGTTAACGTCGGAATGGTCCTGGGGCTGATGCCGGTGACCGGCATCCCTCTTCCTCTGATGAGCTATGGGGGATCCTCGGTACTGTTCACGTTTCTAGCTCTTGGCATGGTGATGAACGTCCGCATGAGCCGTTTCGTGAACTAGAGGGCAGACAGATTTTGAAGCAAGGCCCGCAGGGCGGGCACAGGTTTTGAACGAAGTTATTAACCGGCCAGGTGGATTGAAACGGGCCGGGCAGGATCAGGAATGAGCACGCAGAGACGGGTAACGACCCCGCCACGAACAACGGCAGGAGTGGTCACAAACTCTATGCGTGCGGACAAATCCCCGGACAGAATGCAAATTCCCAGCGAACTTTCTCAGGTCTACTCCCCCCACTTCGGGCGGGGCAGTACCGGCTTGTTCACGCACTCTCCCGGGCCTTCGTCGTTCGCTTCCGATTCTCTCCGGTGATCCGGTTCGTCCCGCCCTGGCAATTTGAGGCGGAATGGCAAAGGAAATTTGCATCTCCAGCACGCCGCATGAAACGCGGCTTGCAATTCTTGAAGACGATCAGCTCGCGGAAATCTACTACGAGCGCGAAAACGAATACACATTAGCCGGCTCCATCTACAAGGGCCGTGTCACCCGAGTTCTTCCCGGCATGCAGTCGGCGTTTGTCGACGTGGGTCTGGAACGGGACGCCTTCCTGTACGTCACGGACTTCCTCGAGGAGCAGGAAGAGGACTCGGAGGAGTTCGAGCCCGCGGGCAACGGCAACGGCAACAGCCGTCGCGGTCGCGAGTCACGGGAAGCCCGCGAGCCGCGGGAAGCTCGTGCAGGAGCCCAGGCATCCGAAACCGATCTATCCGCTGGCGAGGCTCCGCCCCGGCGCAACGACCGAGGTCCGGATCGAGGTCCGGATCGGGGCGATCGCGGTGAACAGCGGGGCGAAGGCGGCGCACGGCGCTGGCATGGGCGTCGGGGCAGGCGCTTCCGCGGACGCGGTCCGCGCTCGGAGCAGGGCGGCGAGCAAAGCTCCCTCGGGTCCCCCGAAATGGTGGAAGAAGCCACATCGGCCGAGCCTGTATCGCTCCCCGAACGAGGGGCGCCAGGCGGCGTGCCGGCACAGAATTTACCCATTGTGCTGCCGGGTGAATCGCTTTCCAGGTACGGTGGGCGCAGTGCGGAATCAAAATCATCGTCGGCAGCCCCTCCCGAGCGAACGCCGGCGCGGAGCCGCGGCGCCTCCAAACCCTCGACCCTGGTCGAGGTCCCGACCGGTTGGGATGGCGGCGCTGTTCTGCCGGGAGAGACGCTTTCCCGGCATCGCAATGCAGCGCCGGCCGCAGGCAATGGTCAGGCGGCAGAAGCGAAGTCTGCTGTCGCCGAGCCGCAGGCCGAGCCCAGCTTGAGCCGGTTCGAGGAATCGCACCTGACACAACACCTGACCCAGGAGGAACCGGAAGCAGCCCGACACGCGGATGCTTCCACCAAGGCTGCCGCGATCGCGCCAGCGGAGGAACAGGTCGCGCAGCAGGAACAGGAAATTGAAACCATCGAAGAAGTCCACGAGTACGAGCCGGAAGAAGATGCATCCGCATCGCATCGCATCGAGGCACCGCGCAGCGAATTCCGTTTTTCTCCCGTGGAAGAGGCAGAGGAACAAGAGGAGGTTGTCGAAGAGGGGGCCAACGAGAGAGCATCCTTTGCGACGCACGAGCCGGAGCCGGCGGTAGAAGCCTCGCATGCCTCCGACGCAATCGAGGCAGCAGCGGCGCCGGCAGCCGAAAACCTCTCTGCGGAAAGCGAAGTCGTCCGGCAGCTCTTCGGATACGCACCTGGCATGGGTGTTCTGGAAGAGGAGACGATCGACGAGGACGAGTACGACTTCGAGCCGATTCCCGGCCAGCCCGAGGAGCATCTGACCGAAGAAATGGAAGAGGAAACCCTCGACCAGGCCTCGACCCTCGGCGACGCGGTTCGCGATGTGCACATCGAAAAGCGGCTCGGTTACGCGTCATCCGCCGAAGCTACGGAAGACGAGGCGGCGGACGAGCTGGAAACAGGGTTCGTCGAGATTGATGAAGAAGAGGAAGAAGAGGAAGAAGGGGAAGAGGATTTCTCTGACGACGAGAGCGACGAGGATCAGAGCGCTGAACCGGCCAGGGAATCGAGTGAACCCGCTGCTGGTCAGGGTGCTCCGGCGCGACGGGAAGATCGCCGTTTCGGCCGCCGTGGCGATGGCCGCCGCGGAGGCCGCCCGCCGGGACGCCGTCATGGTGGACGGCGGCCCAACATGCAGACTTCGAATCTGCCCATCATCAGCGAACTGCTGAAGCAGGGGCAGGAAATCCTGGTCCAGATCGCGAAGGAACCGATCGCACGCAAAGGCGCGCGGATCACCAGTCACATCGCTCTGCCTGGCCGCTTCCTGGTCTTCATGCCTACCGTGAATCACGTGGGTGTCTCGCGCAAAATCGCATCCGACGAAGAACGGCAGCGCCTGAAGAGGGTGCTGATCGCCGAGAAGGGAAGCGCTCCCGGTGGATTCATCGTACGCACGGCGGCCGAAAGCGCCAGCGACGAGGATCTGCGCGCCGACATTCGCTTCCTGATCAACCTCTGGACCGAGATCAAGCAGCGCTCGGACGCGGCCAAAGCGCCCGCGCTGATCTACCACGACCTCAATCTGATCGAGCGCATCCTGCGCGATCAGGTGAGTGACAACTTCGCAACGATCTGGGTCGACAGCGAAACCGAATACGAGCGCATCGTCCGCTTCCTGAATCGGTTCCAGCCTTCGTTGGTGCGGCGGGTGAAGCTCTACACCAAAGAGACCCCGCTCTTCGAGCAGTTCGGCATTCAGGAGGAGATCACCAAGGCTCTGAAGTCGAAGGTGTGGCTCAAGTCCGGAGGCTCGATCGTCATCAACCAGACTGAAGCCCTGGTGGCCATCGATATCAACACCGGCAAATACGTCGGCAAGACCGCACGTCTGGAGGACACCATCCTCAAGACCAACCTCGATGCCATACCCGAAATCGTCCGCCAGGTTCGTCTGCGCGATCTGGGCGGCATCATCGTGATCGACTTCATCGATATGGATGAGCGCCGTAATCGGCAGAAGGTCACGCAGGCACTGGAAGATGCGCTGAAGGCCGATCGCGCGCCCTCCAAGGTGCTTCAGTTTAACGATTTCGGTCTGGTGGCCATCACCCGCAAGCGGGTCAAGCAGTCGCTGGAGCGGACGCTCAGCGTGCCCTGCCCGGTCTGCACGGGAACGGGTATGGTGAAGAGTCCGACGACAGTCACCAACGAGCTCTACATCGAGATGCGCAAGATGATGCGCCATTTCGAGCGGGGCGATGTGATGCTGCGGGTTCACCCTGAAGTGGTGAAGGTGCTCAAGGCGAACAATGCAAAATGGCTGAACGAGCTGGAAGAGATGATCGGGAAGACCATCCTGGTGAAGAGCGATCCGGCTCTCCCCCCGGAGCAGTTCGACATTCAGGGTTAGAATATTGGGCAGCGCGGGGCCTGCCTTGGCAGGCCCGGCGGGCTTTGGCGCGTCATGCCGTCAGAATCCGGCTGAGATTCCCCGAAAATGCATCTGAAAGTGAAACTTAGGACTGGTTTCCGTGTCCAAATAGTTGGTAGGCTTCGGCCTCTTTTGTCCCAGCATCGTACTTTCAAAAATCTGAGGTGTTAACAAATGGTTGCGAACTGTGATCGTGACTGCCCGCTGCTGCGGCGCATGTTGATTGCTGCTTCTGCTTTTGCCATCGGATTCTCGCTGAACGCGGCAGCCCAGACGGCTTCGGCTGCCAACAACCCGGCGGACGGGCAGAGTTACTCCAGCTCGACCGACTACCGCGCCTATCTCAGCACCGATTCTCTGCTCGGCGGGTCATCATCGTTTGCCGAACCCTCCGCGGCAGGCGGGTCGCCGCAATACGGTGGGGGTGGGCGCTCCTCCTCCTATCCGAGCTATGAAAGCCGCTGGAGCCACATCGCTTTTGAGGGCGGGTTTGGTTTCTCCCTGCCCATTGGCAATGACACCAACTATTCACAAGCCAGCATCAATGACGGATATCTGAGCCCCTCGGAGAGCGTGGGCTACGGGCTGACGGTCGGTGGCGGCTGGATGTTCACCAAGAAACTTGGCGCGCTGCTCGAGTACCAGTTTCTCCGGCAGGGAATACCCGGCAACTACCTGAACGCATTGAGCTCGGCTGACGCCGGCGGCCCCAGCAGCACTACCGGACTCGGCGGCAACATTAACACGTGGTCCTTCACCGTCGATCCCATCTACTACCTGCCCTTCAGTCACAAAAGCGGGGCCTATGTCACCGGTGGTGGCGGCTTCTACCGCAAAGTGACCAACTTCACAGAACCTGTGGAAAGCTGTTATTTTTACTGCATTTCTGCGCCGGAAACGGTGGATCACTTCTCCAGCAATCAGGGGGGCCTGAACATTGGGCTGGGCGTCTACCGCAAAATCTTCGGCGAGGACAGCAACGGCAAGTTCTACGCCGAGGTTCGGTACGTCTGGGTTAACTCCCCGGGCCCGAATTCCTCGAATTCCTTTCAGGGATCAGGGACCGAGGGGCTTCTTCCAGTCACCTTCGGTATTCGCTTCTAACGGTTCGGTCTGCGCCGGTTCCTGAACGCATTTCGGGGACTGGCGCATCTGCTCCATCGCGCAAGTTCAGCTCGACGCCACCCCGCTCAGTCGCAAGGTGGAAGAGATCCGGGCTTGTGAAAGGCGGCTCCAGGGATCGAGCTCGATGAAACAGCCGCTCAAGATCGGCCTCTCCTCGACGTGCCTCCTGGTTGCGCTCGTGGCCGCCGGTTGTGGGGTCACACTGGGTGCACCGGAAACTCCCCCAGGCCAGAATCCCCCTACTCAGGCTCCCCCCAGCGGACCTCCTCCCGCGGCCGGCGGTTCCGGCTCGGTGACCATCAGTCCGCAATACGCAGCGCTCTCTCCCGGCCAGACGGTCCAGTTCACCGCCTCCGGCGAGGGCGCAGCGCAGCTGGAATGGCTGGTCAACGATGTCGCGGGCGGAAGCGCGGCCACCGGAACGGTGGACTCCTCCGGCAACTACACTGCTCCCGCCTCTGTCGCTCAGAGCGAAAACGTCTCCATCACGGTGGAGCTCACGTCATCTCCACAACAAAGCAACGCCACCGCTGTGGCGTCCATCATCGTCCCCGGGCTGATCTATCCGACGGCGAATCCACAAGTGGTGCAGTACTCGATCTATCTGCCCGCGCCCGGCAACGTGGCGATTCAGTTCGGGCCGACGACGGCTTACGGGCTCAACACCTGGCGGGTCGCCACACCGACCAGCAACGGTGGTCAAGTCAACATCTACGTCGCCGGCATGCTCGCCCAGACGCTCTACCACATGCGCTCTCAGGTGGCGCTCAACGACGGCGCCACCCTGAACGATCCGGATCATGACCACTTTGCTTCCGGTTCGTCTCTGGTTACGGGTTCACCCCCGGTGACCAGCCCGGTTGTTGTTACCAGTTCAGGAACCCCACAACCCGGTATCGAAATGTGGAACACGATCCTGCCAGCAGGCGACACCCAGGCTTTTGCCACGGATCTGCAGGGCAACGTCCTCTGGACCTATTCCTACACAGGAACGTACCGAGATTTCATTCAGGGCATTCAGCTGCTCCCCAACGGCAATCTGCTCATGGTGATCTCCTATCTCTCATCGCTGCCACAGACGATTGTGAATGAGACCCCGGATACGCTGAATGAGATTCGCGAGGTCGATCTGGCCGGCAACACGGTGAGCGATCTCACCATGGACACGCTGAACCAGAAGCTTGCTGCGGCGGGTTTCCATGATTCCGACGGCAGCAATTACCAGCTGAAGAGTTTTCATCACTGGGTGCTGCCTTTGCCCAACGGCCACATAGTGGTGCTGGCCTCCTATCCGAAGACGTTCACGAATCTGCCCAGCCTCACGGGAACCACGTCTGTCCTGGGCGATGTTTTGGTCGATCTGGACCAGAGTCTCGATCCCGACTGGGTTTGGAGCGCGTTCGATCACCTCGACGTCAACCGTCATCCCATGAATTTTCCCGACTGGACCCACTCCAACGACATGCTCTATTCGAGTGACGACCACAACCTCCTGCTCTCCATCCGCCACCAGAACTGGGTCATCAAGATCGACTTCGACGACGGACAGGGCTCGGGCAATGTACTCTGGCGTCTCGGAGAGGGCGGCGATTTTAAGCTCGTCGGCGGTACCGATCCCACCGACTGGTTCTACGCACAGCACGGCCTGTACTACTTCACTCCGAACACGACGGGCGTGTTCCGTCTCGGCCTCATGGACAACGGCAACGACCGCATTTTTCCGCCGCCCACCGGGCAGATTCTCTGCAAGACCACGGGGTCATCGCAGTGCTACTCCACGGTGCCCGTGCTGGAGATCAACGAGACCAACATGACCGCCACGCTGGTGACGCACTACATGCCACCGCCGAGCTACTACAACTATTTTGGGGGGAATGTGGAAGTGCTGGGAAACGGTGACATCCACGCGAACTTCTGCGCGGCAGCTTCCGGATCCATCGTGCAGGAACTGGACTCCACCGCCTCGCAGGTCATCTGGCAGGGAATAACGCCCAACGCCAACCAATTCCGCGTCGATCGCTTAGGCAGTCTCTATCCCGGAGTGCAATGGTAGGGCAGCCCCGCTAACCAGGAGAGTTGCGGCTCGGGCCAGCGTTGTATTTGGCCGACCAGTGGATATCGCGACCGCTTTTCGCTGCTTTTCTATTTCCAGCTGACAGCCAGCTGCCAGCGAAGATTCCGCAGGGCGGTCTTGCGCAGCACACGCTCGTATTCCTCCAGCTCGGAAACCACGGGCGCGGTATCGGCGCCCAGCGCAGCGGGAGCATCTTTCAGGAAATCGTGCAGGGTGCAAATGGTGATCAGCCCATCTTCGGGCGTAAACCATTGCGGCGGAGGCAGCGTTCTCGCCCACTCCGGATCGCCCGCACCTTCTTCGAGAAGCAACGCCATGGAATTCTCATCCGCGGAGAAAAATTCCAACAGCGGTTTCACACCCAGGCGAAGAGCCAGTTTTTCGAGGGCATCTTCGTTACGGGCGAGGGCATGGCCGTTCACAAAGATGTCGTAACCGGGATCTTCTCCTTCCACGACAATGTACATCGAAGCGCTCATTGGCGACAGTCTACCTGATGTGAGGATGCTGGCAGGGGTCGAGAGGATGCGTCGTTGCCAGATGAGTAACTAACTCCGATGGTGCCTCTCGGGCCGACCCAGACTATTGATGACGTTCACGTTAACGGGAAAGACGCAACCTCCGGGGGACGAATCCCGCCGCCCGAAAAAGAGACAGCTGCCCTCGGCGAAAACTACGGGGCCCAAAGGGAAAAGCCGGGTCGTTGGACCCGGCTCCCTGTGCTCAGTTTTCTGAGCCCTGCTCCTGTTTACGCGCGACTGCCGCCGCCGCTTCCACCACCGGGACGACGTCCGCGGCGCCGCCTGCGTCGCTGCTGTCCGCCAGGCCCGGCTCCGGGTCCTCCCGGACGACGCTCGCCCTGTGGCGTTACCACGACGGGTACGCCATCGGCGCGGTTGTAGTTGATCTCCTCACCCTCTTCAACGGGACCCTCGTCTTCGTCGAAGTCTTCACCACCCTCGATCATGATGGTGCTCGCGTTCGAGGAGGGCTGCCGGTCTTCCGGCGGGGCCGGCCGCTCCGGCCGAGGGGCGCGGGGGGGGCGTTCCGGCCGCTCCGATCGCTCAGAACGTTCCGGTCGCTCCGAACGCTCGGGTCGCTCCGAACGCTCTCCCGAAGCCGCCATATCGCTACCCGGGCCACCCTGATTCGGATCGGGCAAGCCGAGCTTCTGTCGTTGTTCGCGCAGTACAGCCTTGCGCGACAGCTTGATGCGGTTGCCTTCGACACCGAGGACCTTCACCATCACCTGATCGCCTTCGCGCAACTCGTCCTTCACTTCACGGACACGATGCTCGGCGATTTCGCTGATATGCAGGAGTCCGTCGGTGCCCGGGAAGATCTCCACGAACGCGCCGAACTCCGCCAGCCGGACCACTTTGCCCAGGTAAACCTTGCCAACCTCGGGCACAGCGGTGAGGTCGTTGATCATCGCCAGGGCCTTCTTCAGACCTTCTTCGTCCGAGGAAGCCACGTTCACGCGGCCAGTGTCGTCGACGTCGATCTTTACCTGGGTCGCTTCGATGATGCCGCGGATGGTCTTTCCGCCCGGCCCGATCAGATCGCGAATCTTGTCGGTGGGAATCTGCAGGGTACGAATCTGCGGCGCGAACTTCGACTTCTCCGTGCGCGGTCCGTTGAGAATCGCATCCATCGTGTCGAGGATGAAGAGCCGTCCTCTGCGCGCCTGTTCGAGTGCCTCTCGCATGATCTGGCCGGTGATGCCGCCAATCTTGATATCCATTTGCAGCGCGGTGATCCCGTTGCGCGTGCCGGCAACTTTAAAGTCCATGTCGCCGTAGTGATCTTCCGCGCCAGCAATGTCGGTGAGGATGGCGTACGCATCGCCCTCCTTCACCAGTCCCATCGCGATACCGGCTACCGACGATTTGAGCGGAATGCCGGCGTCCATCAGCGCCAGGCTGGCGCCGCAAACCGAGGCCATCGACGAAGATCCATTCGACTCGAGGATGTCGGACACGACACGCAGTGAGTAAGGCGAGACATCTTCGCCTGGCAGCACCGCGCTTATGGCACGCTCGGCCAAGGCCCCGTGACCCACTTCGCGACGTCCCACGCCCGTCATGCGGCCCGTTTCACCCACCGAAAACGGTGGAAAGTTGTAGTGGAGCATGAACTTCTTCTTCTGCTCGCCTTCAAACGTCTCCAGCCGCTGCGAATCGTCGGTGGTGCCCAGAGTCGCCGTCACCAGCGCCTGCGTCTCGCCGCGGGTAAACAGCGCCGAGCCGTGGGTGCGTGGCAGCACTCCAACCTCGATTGTGATGGGACGAATCTCGTCGAACGCGCGCCGATCGGGACGAACACGCTCCTTCGTCACCTGCTCGCGGAAGAGCCGCTCGCGCAGAGTCTCGTAGTAATGGGCCAGTTTCTTCTTCGCTTCTCCGGCCTTCTCGTCGTCGGGAATCTCCGACTTCAGCTCGTCCTGGATCTGCTTGACCAGTGCGTAACTCTCGAGCTTCGGATGCGCCTTGGTGTCGAGAGCATCGTTCAGCCTGCCCCCGACCTTGGCCTGCAACGCCTCGTAATAGGAAGTATCGAATTCGGGCGCCTTCACCTGTCGCTTCTGCTTGCCAGCGCGGGATGCCAGGTCTTCGATGGCCGCGAGAATCTTTTTGATTTCGGCGTGACCAAATTCAATGGCGTCGACGACAACATCTTCGGCCACTTCGGTGGATCCGCTCTCGATCATGACAATGCCGTCTTTGCTGGCTACCACCATGATGTTGATGGTCGAGTCGCGCCGCTCCGAGTAGGTCGGGTTGACGACAAACTGATCGTTGACGCGGCCGACGCGTACAGCACCAACCGGACCATTGAACGGAACATCGGACAACGCCAGCGCAGCGCCCGCGCCATTGATGGCGCAAACGTCGGGATCGTTTTCCTTGTCGGCCGACAGCACCAGCGCAATCACCTGGGTCTCGTTGCGGAATCCTTCCGGGAAGAGCGGGCGGATGGGACGGTCGATCTGGCGGCTGGTGAGAATCTCGCGCTCGCTGGGGCGACCTTCGCGCTTAATAAACCCGCCGGGGATGCGTCCACCGGCGTAGGCGTACTCGCGATAGTCGACGGTGAGCGGGAAAAAGTCGATGCCTTCCCGGGGATCGGGAGAGGCTACGGCGGTAACGAGCACGACCGTGTCACCGGAGGTGACCACTGCGGCTCCGGACGCCTGCCGCGCCATGCGGCCCGTCTCAAATTGCAGTCGCTTGCCTCCGGCAAGATCGACGGAAACTTCCTGCTTCATATTTTCCTCATTTCCTTAGCAACAATAGGCGGGAGTCCGCGGCGGGGCGGGCGATTGGGGAGCCGGAAAAGAGCCGTTGGATTCGGATTCGACTCGCTGCATCGGACCAGGGCCGCGCATTCGCGGGATGGGCGCCGCCCCCGTCGGTCCATGCTCTTTCGGTTCTCGTCGCTCACGCGCCGAAGACCAGGCCTTTGGGTGTTATTTGCGAATGCCCAATTTGGTGATCACGGTCCGGTAACGCTCCGAATCGTGGGTCTTCAGATAGTCCAGCAGGCGGCGGCGCTTGCTGACCAGCATCAGCAGACCGCGGCGTGAAGCATGATCCTTCACGTGGGTCTTGAAATGCTCAGTCAGGTCGCCAATCCGCTCGCTCAGAACCGCAATCTGCACTTCCGGACTCCCGGTATCGGAATCGTGAGTGCGATAGCGCGCGATAACTTCAGATTTCTTTTGGGGTGCCAGCACCTTTGTGCGTACTCCTCTGATTTTTCTACAGATACACTTCCTAAGTGTCTGGTCCAAGAATAGCAGGTCCGGACCCTCCGCGCCACCCGGAAGGTTACCCTGAAGCCGCGCGGGAAGGGCTATCGGGGTGCAACCGCAGCGCCGCCATAGCTCGCCAGCACCTTTCCCTGGTGATCCAGCAGCAGCGCCGCTCCGCGCTGCGGCTCCGTAGTGAAAAGGACATGCGCCCCGGTCGCTGCATCGACGAAGTCCACCCTTTCGGCTTCCATCGATTCATTGCTGAAGCTGTATAACTCCGCATCGTCCAGCTGTGTCGGGAACGCCAGTACCTCGGGTGAAAGCGGCTCTTTCTCCTGAAACGCCGGCTTCACTCCGGCCTCTTCCAGCGCCCACCGATACACCGCCGCTGTCGGGTCGTACCCCTCGGCAAACTCCACAGGGTCCGCCGTCCAAAGAATCTTCCCGCGCCCATGCGGAATGACTTCGACCGTCTTGCTATCGCTGAACCGCATCGTCTCCGCCGACGACTGCTGCACTTCGGCTGGGAATCCGAGCGCAACTCCTCTGCCATCCGGCAGGATCAGCACCGAACCCCGCACCGCGAGCGGCATCATCTCCGCCTTCAGGCCGAGCGGCGCCGTCCGATCCACCACCATCCAGTGTTCATCGCGATCCACCGGCCCGGTCACGAGCAACGTTCCACCCTGCGCCACATACTCCAGCAACTGTCCCCACGCCCTGTCGGTGAGCCCCTGCGCGGACGGCAGGAACACGAGCTTCGGCGAGCCAAGTTCCTCGATCCGATTCTCCGGCAGCATACGTAACGGCGTGTGATCGAAATATGCCATCGCGCGCAGCGCCTTCTTCTGCGTCTCGAGAGCGAGGCCTCCGAGAGTCGAATACAGCTCGACCTGCGATATCACCATCGTGACCGCCGGCGGCGCAATCTTCGTAAAGCTCTGCGGACTCTTCGACGCAAAGGCCGCATAGTCCCGCAGCACTTCGGCCTCTGGTTTTTCCGTGCCGTCCGGTCGCACCGCGCCGATCGGAATCTCGTTGTCGTTGGCCATATAGGCGTTCACATTCCACACCCATTCCAGCGCGCCGGCTCCCTGCGCAAACGCAATGGCAATCTTCCGCTCCAGCTGGTGCGCCTCCAGGTCGGGACTGAAGCGCAGGTGATCGTCGAGCGTCAGCCGGCGCTGCTCGCCGGTCTCCTGGATCAGCAGGGGTTTGTCCGCAAGCTTCGGCGCGAGACTTGCCCACAGAATCCCGTCGTAATCCCACCAGGTATGATCCGCGGTGAAATCGAGGAACGGCCCATAGAACGCCGGCGTCACGCGCCCCGCAACGCCGCCTTCATCCTGGCCAACCGTGATCAGCTGTTGGGATCCCGTCGTCCGAATCAAATCCCGCATCTTCATCACCCAGTCTGCAAACACTGATTGGGTGAAGAGCGTGTAGTCGTAAACCTTCAACGGATTGAATCCGCTTCGGACCGCATCCGGTTGAAACGCTCCAGCCTTCGGGAGTGCCATCGGATCCTGCCCGGCGACCTCGGGCGCAGTCGCTGTCGGCTGCACTTGCAAATCGCGCCCAATCCCCAACGAAGGCTCAGCCCAATCGTGCAGAAGGGAAGCTCGATCCGGATACCGCTCCGCAATCCACTTCCGCCAGGCGGCTTGTTCAAAGGGATCGTAATCCGGGAGCGTCCTCCACAAATTCTTGTTCGCGCTCGGCTCATTGATCAGATCCCATGCCAGAAACGGCACATCGCCGAACCGCGCCACCAGCGATTCCGCATAGCGCGACTCGGCCTGCAACGCCGTCGGGTCGAGATATCCGTTCACACCGCCAAACTCATCCGGATAAAACGCAAACAGATTGAACTGGACAGGGAGATTGTTATGGCGCGCACACATCAGAAACGCTTCGAGGGTCCGCAGCGCGTCCTCACTCATCTGCCCATTCGCCCCGAGCTCCGGCTTCCACGCCGTCCACAATCCGCTGCGGATCATGTTCAGCCCCGCCCCACGAATCTGCGCCATGTCTGTGTCCCACACGTACGCATTCGGCAGCATCAGATACATCCGCGCGACATCGCCGGACATATAAGTCGTCCCCACCACCGGCAGCGGTTTGCCGTCGAGCTGAAAATAGTCTTTGCCGACGGTCAGCTTCGGTCCCGACAGCAGATAGTGCCAGTCGCGCATCCAGTATCCCGATCGGTCAATCCGCACGGGCTTTCCGTCGCGGATCAGCGTCGCCTCTACCGCATGAAAGCCGTTGCCCGCCTTCAGCGCTTGCCGGCAACGTGAGCCGATGCGCCCCGGGAAAGGCTGCCGTTTTGTCGTACATCACCTTGCCATCTTCGTCCGTCAACTTCACGCGCAACTGATCGCCTGCAGGCTGTTCCGCCATCGGATCGGAAGGCTTAAAGCGAAACTCCAGCGCCTCGCCCGGCAAAAAAAGTGGAAGCCGTGGCCGAAACGCGAAGCGATCATTCTTCCGCAGCGCGATCTCCGCGAGCGTCGACAGCAGCTTCGTGTTGCTGAAGAAGTCCGCATTCGGCTCACACGCGACCAGGATCCACCGGCCTCCCACAAATCGATTCGCATTGTGGTCGAGTTCCAGCACCGGTGCAGCCAGCTTGTGGCCGTCGCGCTCGCCCCACACCAGCGTGGTCAGATCCATATCCTCATAGCCGGTGTGCCCGCCGGTCGTATCGCCATCGACCACGCTGAGCCGCACCACAGGACTGAACGCCCGCTTCCAGCCGAACACTGGAAGGGCGGGGAAGACATTCGCATTCGGCACGAACGTCAGCCTGTCGGAGGAAGGCGTGTCCTGATAGTCGTGAATGAATAACTCCAGCGATTGCGCCACACTCGGTGTCCGGAGGTGCCATCCGTTCGCGTCCTCATATGCGGCCCGCGTAAACGCTTTCCCGCCGAGCACGAGCATATTTCCACCGCGATCCAGATAGCGCAGAATCGGCTCCCATTGCGCCTCCGGCCACGTTGATCCATATGGCATTACCAGCAGATCGGTGTCGTGTTTCGCCAACTCATCTGCCAGGACACTCGCGCCGGCAAACGCAGCATCAGCAAACGCGTTCCGCAATCCACTTTCATCCGGAGCAGGCGAGTCGGCCGCCGGAAATCCGGGCTGCCAGAAAACCACGGTCTTTGCGAAGGATGGGGCCGGGCGGAAACCAATCAGCAAGAGGAGCAAGAGACGAAATGCACCGCGTATTTTCATGGGATCGAGCTGACGCGGGATAACGATACCACGCGGCTCAAACCCGAAAATTCGAAACGTGGCGAGGGGACTACTGTGGCGTTTGGTCCTGCGGCTTCTGATCCGGGGGATTCGGGGTGGGAGTCTGATTCCCCTCCGGCTGCATGCGAGTTCCCGGCGTGGTTGTCGGCACAGGCGCAGTTGCCGCCCCTGTCGGCTGCCCCGCCTGCTTGTCCAGTTTTTCCTGATGCTTCTTCGTGAAGTGGTGCATGATGTCCGGCCAAAACTCGGCGATCTCCGCGCCTACAATGCCCTCGTAGGTCACGCTGGCTCCGCGCCCCATCGTCAGTCCAAAACCACGCTGGTCGCTGGGGTAATAGATGTTCGAGATCGCCCCGCCAATAAAGTTCCCGGCAACGTTGGCGTAGTTCGGTCCCCACGTGCCCTTATCCCGTTTGCACCAAACCGTCGTTATTGCCGAATACGCCGCGCGCTTGAAGAACGGTCCATGCCCCATCCTGTAATACCGCGGATCTTCTTTCCACCACGAAGTCAAAATCGCATTGCCCCAGAGGTTTCCATCGAAAGTATCTGCGTAGGCGGCGCCCCAGTATTTAGCGAAGCCTTCCCCGCCTTCCCCATACGATGGATACTCCTGGCCCAGCAGACTGATTTCCCCGTCGATCGCCGTGATCGCGAAAACATACCAGTCCGTCGAGCTCTTAAAGAACAGCTGGAATTTTTGTTTCGAAGTCAGCGGAGCTGCGTTCTTATCCGACTGCACGTTGAACATCGGAACCACGCCCAGCATCCGCTGATGTTCTTCCGCCTCGAGCTCGCGCCGGGCCCGCTCCTCGCGCTGCTCTTTGGTCTCCTGGGCAGTTGGCGCAGGCTGCGCGGAGCTCGATGAACCCGTTTGCGGTGCTGTCTGACTCGGCGTCTGCGCCGGTGCTGTCTGAATCGGAGGCGGCGTATTTGGTGGAGTCGGCGCGGGCTGGGTCTGCTGCGCCGTCGCCTGGGGTGCGTCCGGCAATTCATCCGAATCAGCCGATTGCCCGAATATTGAAATCGGAAACAAGAAAGCAGCGGCTGCCAGCAGCAGGATGCGCTGCTTGCAGTCACCAAAGAAACACTGACCTGAATTCAAAGACGGCTCCGGCCCGAGGGTCTCAATCGACTGCTGGGGACCTGTACGAGAAACAGGTAATGCACTCTAGAGACGGACCGTGGCCCAGGAAGTTATGGTCTTTGGGCAATTCACCGTCCCGGCGTAACCCAGGCTCCGCTGATCATAGCGAAGGCCCGCGCCGCGAGCAAGATAAATTCCCGCCATAAATCGCTGGATCGCCAATACCTTATGCCATACTGATCTCGACTGTTTCCCATCCACAATGCAGCCTTCCCCGAAGCCAGAGTTCATGCGCAGGGCCATCGCTCTCGCCTCTGAAAACGTTCGCAGCGGCCGCGGCGGCCCCTTTGGTGCGGTCATCGCGAAAGACGGCGTCATCATCGGCGAAGGCTTCAACACCGTGACCCGCGACAACGATCCCACTGCGCACGCCGAGGTTTGCGCCATCCGTGCTGCTTGCCGGTCGCTGGGCACCTTCACATTAAGAGGCTGCGAAATTTACACCAGCTGCGAGCCCTGCCCCATGTGTCTGGCCGCCATTTACTGGGCTCGCATCGATCGCATTTGGTTTGGCAACACCAGTGCGGACGCGGCGCGCGTCTCTTTCGATGACGCCTTCCTTTACCATGAGCTCGCCCAGCCCGCCGGCGAGCGCGCCATCCCTTCCGGTATGCTTTTGCACGATCAGGCCTGGGAATCTTTCCAGCTCTGGCTCGACAGTCCCAACAAAACTCCGTACTAAGTCAAGGCCACCGGCCACAGGCCACAGCGAGTCGTGCACAGAGCTGACAGGATTCTGCGACCAGGCACCTGTAACCGGTCACTCGTGGCCTGCGGCCAGCAGCCTGAACCCTGTTCACCTCTCATGCATCAGTTAGGAAATATGGAATACCGACTTCTTGGACGCTCCGGACTCAAAGTCTCTTCGCTCAGTTTCGGCGCCGCAACCTTTGGCGGCGGCAACGAATTCTTCAAGGCCTGGGGTTCAACCCAGGTCGACGAAGCCCGTCGCATGGTCGATCTGTGCCTCGATGCCGGCGTGAACCTCTTCGATGTAGCCAACGGGTACTCGAATGGACTCGCCGAAGAAATCCTCGGCAAGGCCATCCAGGGAAAACGCGACAAAGTTCTGCTCTCCACCAAGGCGTTCTTCCCCATGGGTGAACACCCCAACGATCTCGGCTCATCACGCCTCCATCTTCTGGAGCAGTGCGATGCCAGCCTCAAACGCCTCGGCACCGATCACATCGACATCTTCCATCTGCATGGCTTCGACGCTCTCACGCCCATCGAAGAGGCGCTCGACACGCTCAACACTCTGGTCCATGCCGGCAAAGTCCGCTACATCGCGTGCTCCAATTTCTCCGGCTGGCATCTCATGCAATCGCTGGCCGTCTCCGAGCGTCACGGCTGGGTTCGTTATGTCGCGCACCAGGTGTACTACTCGCTCATCGGCCGCGAATACGAGTGGGAGTTGATGCCCCTCGGCGAAAATCAGGGAGTGGGGGCACTGGTCTGGAGCCCGCTTGGCTGGGGTCGTCTTACCGGCAGAATCCGGCGCGGGCACCCGCTCCCCAAAGTCAGCCGCCTGCACGAAACCGCCGCCCAGGGGCCTCCCGTCGCCGATGAATACGTCTACCGCGTCGTCGACGCGCTGGACGAAATCGCAAAGGAAACCGGCAAGAGCATTCCGCAGATCGCGCTCAACTGGCTGCTGCAGCGTCCGACGGTTTCCAGTGTGATCATCGGGGCGCGCACCGAAGAACAGCTGAAGCAGAACCTGCTCGCCGCGGGCTGGAACCTCACTCCCGAGCAAGTAGCCAAACTCGACGCCGCCAGCGACGTCACTCCTGTCTATCCGTACTGGCACCAGCGGATCGTGGGGCCGAGAAATCCCGCCGCGGTTCGCTTCGTCCAGAAGCAAACCGCGAAGTAGACAACCTCACATGCGCGGGCCTGGCACCTGTCTGGCCCGCGCCTGGCAACTCCTGTTTCCGGGCTTTGGCCTTCTTGCTTCCCGGCGCGTGTTCTACACTGCACCGCAATGACACTTCGCCGCTGCGCTGTCCTTGTGCTGAGCCTCGCCGCGCTGGCCCCTGCCGCATTCGCGCGTGTCACGCATATCGACGTTCTCACGCGAACAACCGTCCTCGATGGTCAATCCTTCGACGCGGCCGGTCCTTACGAAAAAATCACGGCCCGCGTGTACTTTGCCGTGCGCCCCGACGATCGCCACAACAGCGGCATCGTCGATATCGACAAAGCTCCGCGCAACGCAGACGGCGAAGTCGAATTTTCCGCCGACCTGTTTCTGCTGCGACCCCTCAACGGCGGCAACCATGCGCTCCTGCTCGAAATCCCGAACCGCGGCGGGAGCGGTCTCATGCGCATCGTCGACGGCGGTCCTCCCGTCGCCAGTCCCACCGCGCGTGCCGATTTCGGTGACGCGTGGCTTCTCCGGCAGGGTTACACCGTCGCCACTCTGGGCTGGCAATGGGATGTGCCGGACCTGCCGAACCTCCTTCACCTCTACGCCCCCGTCGCAAAGAACGGCGCCGAGTCGATCACCGGTCTGCTGCGCGACGACTTCACGCCCATCGCGAAAAGCACCGAATGGCCACTCGGCCACATCACGCAGGGTCACGTCGGCGGCACTGAATATCCCGTGGCGGATCCAGCCGACCCCCGCAACGCGCTCACCGTGCGCGATACCCCCTACGGCCCGCGCCAAACGATACCACGCGCCGCATGGAGTTTCGCAAAAACTGTAGACGGCAACCTCGTCCCCAGCGATCGCTCCATCCATCTGAACCCCGGCTTCGAAGCGGGCCGCATCTATGAGCTGGTCTACGTTGTGAAAGATCCCGTGGTCGCCGGACTTGGGTTCGCCGCCGTGCGCGACTTCGTCTCCTGGCTCAAATACGACCCGTCAGCCACAGCCCACGTCGATCGCGCCTACGCCGCCGGTATCTCGCAATGCGGACGCTTCCTGCGCGACCTCCTTTACCAGGGCTTCAATCAGGACGAGTCTAACCGCATGGCTCTGGACGGCATCCTCGCCCACGTCGGCGGAGCCGGCCGTGGCAGTTTCAACGCACGCTTTGCTCAGCCCTCGCGCGACGCACAACCGATGTCCTCCCTCTACTGGCCGACAGACATCTTCCCCTTCACCGACGAGCCCGAACATGATCCTGTTGATTCGCGCGCGCCGGCGCAGGGCCTGCTCGACCACACCAAAGCCGAACACGCTCTACCGAAAATCTTCTTCTCCCACACCTCCTACGAATACTGGAGTCGTGCTGCTTCGCTGATGACCACCACCGCCGACGGCAAGCGCGATATGCCTATCGATGGCAATGTTCGGATCTATTTCTTCACCGGTCTGCAGCATTTCTCCTGGCGATTCCCGCCCGACCGCGGCACCGGTGAATTCGCCAGCCAGAACATGGAAAGCTTTCTGCCGATCCGCTGGTTCTGGCGCGCGATGATCGCCGACATGAACGCGTGGGTGCGCGACGGCGTCGCCCCGCCGCCCAGCAGTTACCCGCATATCGCCGATGGCACGCTCGTTCCGCGCGAAAAACTCGCATTCCCCGCGATTCCCAACATCCACGCGCCCAACAACGAGAACCAGGCCTTCCATCTCGACTTCGGTCCGGGTTGGCAGCAATCGGGCATCTCCACCATTCAGCCACCGATCGTCGGCGCGCCGTTCCCCATCCTTCTCCCGCAGGTCGACGCGGACGGAACCGACCGGGCCGGCATTCATCTGCCCGAGATCACCGTGCCCATCGCCACCTACACGGGCTGGAACCTCCGCGACCCCGCAACAGGCGCGCCGGAGGAGCGCGTCTCCTTCCTTGGCTCGTATGTTCCCCTTGCGAAGACGGAAGCCGGCCGCAAGCAGACTGGCGATCCGCGCCCGTCGATCCAGGAGCGCTATGCGAGCCGCGACGATTACCTCGCCCGCTACGGCAAAGCCGTCGACGACTTAGTTCGCCAGCGCTGGATTTTGCCCGAAGACGCAGCAACTCTCAGGGACCAGGGCGCCATGGAGTGGGACTACGCGACAAAGTAGCAGCGCCGGTTACGCTTCTGGAAATGGATTCTCCAGCGAAGGGCTCGCCGGAGTCAGCAACTGCGCGCCGTTCTCCGTAATGTGCATGTCGTCTTCAAGACGAATACCGAATTCGCCCGGAATATAAATGCCCGGCTCGTCGCTGAACACCATCCCCGCCCGCATGTGCGGATCGAGATCCCAGCCGAACATATCGTTCTTCACTAGATACGGCCACTCGTGCATGTCCATGCCGATCCCATGCCCGACGCGGTGCGAGAAATACTTAAACCCTGGCCCGTATCCAGCATTCACAATCACCTTCCGTGCCGCCGCGTCGACGCTCGCCAGTTCCACGCCCGGCCGTGCAGCCGCCAGCGCCGCCTGCTGTGCCTGATGCACCACTTCGAAAACCTGCTTCATCTTCTCCGTGGCCTTGCCCAACACAAACGTTCGCGTGATGTCCGACGTGTAACCCTCCACTGCGCACCCGTCGTCCACCATCAGCACGGTGCCCTCGCGAATCGTCTGCACCTGTCGCGACCCGTGTGGCGATGCCGTAAACGTCCCGATGTTCAGGCTCGCTTCCCCGGGGAGCCCAACCTTGTTGTACGCTGCGCCGATCAGCTTCTCGACATCGGTGCTCGTCATGCCCTCGCGCAATGATCTGTAAACCGCCGCGTAGACAGCGAGCGTCGCGTGGCAAGCCGTGCGCAGGCATTCCATCTCGTGCGGGTCCTTGATCATGCGGCATCCCGCCGTCACCGGCGTGGCAATCACAAACGTCAGCTGCGGACTCGCCTTGGCCAGGCTGCTCGAAAAGACAAGCTTCATGTTCTCGTCGAGGCCGACACGCCCCGTCGTGATCCCGCGGTCCCTCAACCCACGCACCACCAGCTCAAATGGACTTTCGTCCTCCTGCCAGGTCAGCACATCGGCGTCGGCGGCGAACGGGCCCGTGCTCAACAGCTCATGCGCGCGCGCATTCTCGAACGCCGGGCAAACGACAAATGGTTTCGCTTTCGCCGGAATCATCAGCGCCCACAGCCGCTCGCCTCCGTTCAGGCTGATATTCGCGAAGTATGCCGAACTGGTGGAGTTAATGGCCAGTACGATAGCGTCCATTTGGTTTTGCGCCATCAACTCCCTGGCTCGCTCCACGCGAGCGCGCCGCTCATCATTTGTAAACGGCTTCACCCGTCCGGCAAAGGAAGGAAGTGCCGCAATCGGAGCGGGAAGGGAAGTGGACTCCTCGGCGGCGGCCTCACAAGGCAATTCGCCAGCCGCCGCCGCCGCGGCTACCGCGCCAGCAACCCGAAAGAAAGACCGCCTCGAAACCATGTTTTCTCCCTCAGCACGACGCACAAAATGGAAATTTTTCGCGTAACGAGACTAACCGATCGTGATCTTTGGCGTGCATCCGTGTTGAAACGGTGAGCGTGAAAACACCAGCCCTGACCTATAATGTGGTCAATTTCCCATTTGGCTACCATGCGCTCCTCGAGCAGCCATCCTCGATGGTTTCGCTTGTTTCCGGTCTGCCGCTCCCGCCGCCTTCGGTGGACGTGCTGGACCGGCGGAGTGTTTGCCGTGCTTCCCCTTCTGCTGCACGCGCAAATTCAACCGCCATCCTCGATAACGATTCGCGGCGGCGTCGTCAGTACCGAGGACCAGAAGCCCATCCCGGACGTGTCGGTCACGCTGGACGAAGCCGGTCGCACTGCGATGACGAACGCCAGCGGCGGTTTCGAATTCAAAGACGTCCCGGGCGAATCACAGGACATCGTCGTCGCGAAGAAAGCTGGCTTCCTGTGTGCTTTCCAGGGGTTGCCCACGCCGCACTGCATCCAGAGCCTGTCGAGCGTGCCTTATGAGGACATCGACATGACGAATCCCAAAAAGATTACGATCACCGTGACCTTGACCATGATGCCCGAGGCCATCGTCACAGGACGCATCGCGAATCCCGCGGGGGAGCCCGTCACGGGCCTGCCGGTGGTCTTGCTGCAAAAGAGCGTGCAGAACGGAAGATATGTCTGGAATGTCATCGGATCCACATTCAGGAAGACCGATGCCGATGGCAAATTTCGAATGGGCGGTTTGGGGCCCGGTACATACCTGATGCGCACCGCGAGCATGGTGGATCCTCAGGAGGGCAGACATGACCGCGACCACGGTTATGCAGCCACGTGGTATCCCGGCGCGCCCCGTCAGGACGACGCGAAGCCGCTGGTGCTGGCAGCCGGCCAATCGCTCATGGCCAACCTGGTCATCGCGAATGAGAAATTCCAGCTTGTCACGCTCTCGTGGGCACGGAATCAACCGGGACCTTCCGGTTCCATCGGGATGGGCTTATCAGGGAACGGACCAGAGGATTACCTGGATCCCATCTGGGACGAAGCCCAGCAAGCCTACCGCCTCTATGCCCCCGCGGGGCACTACAGGGTGAACTTCACCATCTATCCACCGTCGGAGCCCGGCACCGGCAACCCGGGTGCGTGGCCCGACGGCAGCAAAGAGTCCTATTTTGGCTCAGCGGAATTCTCTGTACAGGACCAGCCGGTCACGATCACCGGGATCCGCTCGCAGCAGCCCATCGACATTCCTGTTCACGTTAGCGCTCAGCTTACGCAGCAGGACAAGCGAAAGGCAGCCATGCGGTCCTACGAGTTCTATCGGCCGCCAAGAATCCATTTTGAATTCCGCGGAGATGAACGTGGATCCAACCCGCAGACGTTGTGGGACGCGAACGTTCCGGAATCCGAGGTGGTCTTCAAAAAGGTGATGCCCGGCGTCTACGCCGTTAATGCTTCACCGCTGAACGGCTCTTTCGCTTATGTCGCCTCCCTGACCTGCGGCAGCACGAACCTTCTCCGCGACCCGCTCGTGATCGGGCCCGGCACACCTGCCTGCAGCATCGAAGCGGTGGTGCGGGATGACCTGGCCTCACTCACCGTCGGTCTCACAGCGGAGTCTCTCGCCGGGATGAAGACTGACCAGGTGCCCGTGTCGGTTCTCGCTCTGATCCCGGTTGAGAATCCAATGCAAAGTCCAATGTCAACCTTCGCGGGTCCCGATCATGAGGCGAAAGACCTGAGGATTCCGCCGGGAACCTGGCTGGCCGTTCTCTTCGACGGCAGAAGCCTGGCATGGCGAGAGCCCGCGGTGTGGGAAAAACTGATGAAGCTGGGAAAGGTGATTACGATTGGGCCGGGCCAAAGTGAGACGGTCCAGCTGAATCGATCGTCGGAACTCAATGATCCGCGGGTGAAGAGTCCCGTTGCAGGTTTCGGAGCCGTGCTGCCCTGACGGGCGCTCGGGCCCGCTGCTTCCCTGCGTCCCGCAATCCCAACGCCGCGTTTTTGACAGGGCGATTTTTCGCCGACCGCCTGGCCTCGGTCCAGCTATCCGCTGGACGGCGTCGCCTGCTATACTCAACCGTTGCGGGGCAACCCCGGAAGTACCTCTATTTCCGGCCTTTCACCCGAAAATTCCATCTAAAATCGATTCTGAGGTTCCCATGTCCGGCCATTCGAAATGGGCGACAATCAAGCACAAAAAGGGTGCGCTTGACGCGAAGCGCGGCAAGATATTCACGCAGTTGATCAAGGAAATCACCATTGCCGCCAAGTCGGGCGGCGATCCTGACGGCAATCCTCGCCTGCGCAGCGCCATCGCGGCCGCCAAGGCAGAGAACATGCCGAACGACAACATCAAGCGAGCCATCCAGCGCGGCACCGGCGAGCTCCCCGGCGCGGTCTACGAGGAAATCTCCTTCGAAGGCTACGGTCCCGGCGGAGTCGCCATCATTGTTGACTGCACCACGGACAATCGCAACCGCGCGGTCAGCGAAATCCGGCACACCTTCGCAAAACACGGCGGCAACCTCGGCGAGCCCAATTCCGTTCGCTTCATGTTCGCGAAGAAGGGCGTCATCGCGGTTCCCAAAGCCGCCGCCGATGAGGAGAAGCTGATGAACATCGTGTTGGAAACCGGGGGCGAAGATCTCAACGACGAAGGCGACACCTGGGAAATCATCACCGAGCCCAGTGCCTACGAAGCGGTAGCCCAGGCCGTGAAGGACGCGAAGATCGAGACCGTGATGTCCGAGATCACCATGATCGCTTCCACCTACACCAAACTCGAAGGCCCGCAGGCCGCATCCATGGTGCGTCTGCTCGAAGCCCTCGAAGACCACGACGACGTCAACAACGTCTATTCCAATTTCGACATGGACGCGAAGGCGCTGGAAGAAGTCACCAGTTAGCAGATGGCAGCATCATTCACCGAGGGCCGCCGGCTGGCGGCCTTTCCTTTGATCGGAGTCGAATCGCGCAGTGAAATACCGTACGCTTGCTCTTGTGGCCCTTTGCCTCGTGGCTGCCGTTTCTGTCCTTGCCCAGTCGACACCCTCCAGCGCCAGCGGGGTCGGGACTGCGGCGCCGCCGCCCTTAACCGATGCTGAGGCTCCTGCCCGCGCCGCGCTCGCTCAGCGCCCTTGGGATTACGGCCCGTTCTTCCAGGGAGGGACCGGTGTCGGCGATCGCTCCGATTTCCGTTTCGCCAGCGCTGGCTTCCGCCTCGGGAAAGTGCTTACCGGCCCGCATCTCGGCAGCATCTTCCGCGGCCAGTTCGAGTTTGCCGGCGAGATCATGCCCTACTGGCAGGCGTTTACGCCTGCGCAGGGCTTGCAGAAGGAAACCGTCTACGACCCGGCTGCGGGACTCAATTACACCTATACCGTCCTCATGGGCGGTGGAACCTTCACCGGTGTCAGTCTGACGCCTGTCATCCTTCGATGGGACTTCAAATCCACCCGCCGATTCGCTCCCTGGTTTCAGGCCGCCGGCGGACTCATCTATACCACGCATAAATTCCCCCCTGACGTCCTCGTCCCGCACGGGGAGCCAGGCGGCACCAGCGTCTGGAATTTTGCGCCTCAGGGTGGATTCGGCTTTCACTATTTCATCAAGCCCGGCCGCGCGATTACTTTCTCCGGCAACGGCGTCCACATCTCCAGCGCGTCGCTGGGGGACCGCAACCCGGGAGTGAACGCCAGCGTCATGTTTCAGATCGGCTATACGTTCTTCGGGAAAAAGTTCTAGAAAGAGAGAAGACGCACCCCTGCGCGGTCCTGCGCAGCTCGTGAATATGCCAGACTCCCTTATCGAATGCGTTCCAAATTTCTCCGAGGGCCGTCGGCCTGCGGTGGTCGAGGCGATCATCGCGGCCATGAACGTGCAGGGCGTGCGCCTGCTCGACTATTCTCTCGACGCGGACCACAACCGCTCGGTCGTGACCATCGCGGGTCTTCCGTCCGCCGTCGTCGAGTCTGCTGTTCGCGGAGCCGGTCGCGCGGCCGAACTCATCGATCTCACCACCCAGGACGGCGTCCACCCGCGCATCGGCGCTGCCGACGTTATCCCCTTTGTCCCGATTCGCGATATCTCGCTCGAGCAGTGCGTCATCCTCGCTCGCCAGGCCGGCAACGAGATCTGGAAGCGCCATCAGGTCCCTGTCTACTTTTACGAAGCTGCGGCCGCTCGACCGGACCGCGCCATGCTCGAGGAAGTCCGCCGCGGCCAGTTTGAAGGCCTCCGCGACGCCGTCCTGCGCGAGCCCGCCCGCCGTCCGGATGTGGGCGGCCCGTCCCTGCATCCCACCGCAGGCGCATCGGCGGTCGGCGCGCGGCGCTTCCTCATCGCCTTCAATCTCTACCTCGACACGCCGGAAGTCTCCGTGGCGCGCGCCATCGCCAAGGACATCCGCCAGTCCGGCGGCGGCCTCGCCGGCGTGAAAGCCATGGGTGTTTCGGCGCAGGGTCAGGCCCAGGTTTCCATGAACATCACCGACTTCACGCGCACGCCGGTCGGCCAGGTGTATGCGGCCGTCAAAGAGAAGGCTCGGCGCCACGGAGCCGCTCCCGTCCGCGCCGAGCTCATCGGCCTGATTCCCGAGGCCGCGCTTGAGCGAAACAGTGAATGGCTGCGTCTGCTTGATGACGTTGGTCAGGGAGGCTTTAACCCCGACGAAAAGGTCCTCGAACGGCGTCTCGATCGTCCGCTTCCATGGCCGGCTGCGGCCAGGGCGTATTAACTCTGATTAGCCGATAGTTGTAGCCCGTGCTGCCAGTTACCCGGCGTAAAATTGAGGAAAGAGGCGGGGCATGCGAGTCCCTTAGCCGCTCGTTCGGGTCAAAGACCTCACAGGGTCTTCAAAATTCGTCAGACTCAGCCGGCCTATCCGGCGCAGGAGCAGGTTCACCAGTGAAATTTGGTAAGCAGGTTTTCAACGGTTTGGTTTTGGCAGCAGCGGCGTGCGTCTCCGTCGCCCTTCCCGCGCATGCGGCGCAGATTGACACCGATGCCCGTTCGGCGATTCCTCACGATGTGCAGCAGCTGATCGTGGTCGATTACCGGATTATGGAGAACTCTTCCGCGGCCATGGATCTGAAAGCGCGTGTGCTTCCGCCCGAGCTCAAGCAGCTCGAGACCGCCCTGAAGACCTCCGGCCTCAATGAGAATCAGGACGTCGAGCAGCTGGCCTTCGCGGCCTATCGTGTCGGCGCCAGCGGCGACGACATCAAAATCGTGGGCGTGGCCCAGGGCCAGTTCCAGGTGAGCGACATCCTCGCCACCTTCACAAAGAAGAAGATCAAGGCCACCGTAATCCGCAACAATAAGCTCTACCCGATGGGCGCCAGCGGCATGCTGGTCACCTTCCTCAATCCCACCACCATGCTGTTCGGCTCCAGCGATGCCATCAAGCCCGCGCTTGACTGCCGCGACGGGCTCGCGCCGAGTTTCCTCACGAATCAGGACATGCTCGCCGCTATGCAGCAGGTCGACACCGAGCCCATCTGGAGCATCCTCGACGCGAAGGGAACGCAGTACATGATGCATTCGCTTCTCGGGCAGGCTTCGCAGCTCGCTGACTATGATCAGGTGAAGAAGCGTTTGCTTAGTTCCAGTTACACCATGAACTTCAACAATGGCGTTAAGTTCAACCTCTTCGTCGCCACGTCGGATACCTTCACCGCGGCCACCATGTCGTCGCTGCTCAACGCCGCGGCCATGTACGAGAAGGTCAGCGGCAGCGCCACCGAGAAACAAGCCATCGACTCTACCACCATCGACTCGACCGCGGGCACGCTGAGCGTACGATTCGCCGCCTCCGACAGCCAGTTCTCGAGCCTGCTGCAGTCACCGCTCTTTCAGAACGTCGTGCGCTGACGCAGCAGTTTCCACCGTATTCAAAGGAGCGGCCCTACTGGCCGCTCCTTTTTGTTTTGCGATCTTCTCGATCTGGAGACGATTTTCACTTGACATATGCCCATATAGGAATATACAGTCAAAATCATGGCAAGGGCAGCAACCACCACCGACGTCTTCAACGCCATCGCGGAACCCCGTCGGCGCGAGTTGATTGGCGTTCTGGCGGATGGCAGGGAATACGCCGTCGGCGATGTGGTGGTCCGCATGCGCATGGCACAGCCTGCGGTTTCGAAACACCTCGGCGTGTTGCGCAAGGTGGGGGTGGTGTCTGTGATCAGACGTGGACAGCATCGGATGTACCGTCTGAACGCGACCCAGCTGAAGCCGGTGCACGACTGGGTGAAGACTTTCGAGCGGTACTGGACCCACCAGCTGGACCAAATTAAGAACCGGGCGGAGCAAAAGGCACAGGGGCGGTTGATTTCACAGGTGAGCGGAAAGAAGGAGGAGTAATGGCGACGAATACGCAGGAACAACCGGTGCAGACATTCGAGATCGTGAAGCAGGAAGAGATCGCGGCGCCGGTCGACATTGTCTTCGAGACGATTCTCGAACAGATGGGGCCATTGAACTCGACTCCGGAGAAGCCAATGCCGATGAAACTGGAAGCCTGGCCGGGCGGGCGCTGGTTCCGCGATTTAGGAAACAACGCCGGACATTTCTGGGGCGTGGTGCAGGCCATCAAGCCGCCATCGCTGCTCGAGATATGCGGGCCGCTGTTCATGTCGATGCCGGCGACCAACAACATCCAGTACCGTCTGACAGAAGAGAACGGACTGACGTGCGTCCGGTTTGTCCATCGGGCGATGGGCTGGATCGACGATTCTGCCCGCGGAGTGGAGGAAGGCTGGACCGACCTGATCACCCGCATTCGTGCGGCAGCGGAGAAGAGAAGCAAAAAGTAAGACGGGAGGTAGCCATGTGTCCGGTATGTATCGCAACTGCGGCCTGGATCGCTGCGAGCGCCACTTCAACCGGTGGCGTCTCCGCCCTGTTCGTGAAGAGACTCCGCGGCAAGAGTGAGGATCCAACATCAACCACCAAATACCAGGAAGGAGGAGATAAAGATGGGAACGCAAGTGAAGATCAACAGGCCCGCCGTCGTGTCGCCTGAGGAGTGGGAAGCGGCGCGCCAGCAACTGCTGGTGAAGGAGAAGGACCTGACCCACGCTCGTGACGCGATGGCGGCCGGGCGCAGGCGCATGCCGTGGATGGCGGTCGAGAAGCAGTACAGCTTCGACGGACCTGCGGGCAAAGTGGGCCTGCTCGATTTGTTCGAAGGGCGCCCTCAACTGGTCCTGTACCGCGCCTTCTTCGAGCCTGGTGTGTTCGGTTGGCCCGACCACGCCTGCCGCGGGTGCTCCCTGGGTGCCGACCAGGTCTCGAACCTGGCCCATCTCAACGCCCGCGACACCACGCTCGCCTATGCGTCGCGCGCGGAGCAGGCGGACATCGCGCGGCTGAAGGCTCGCATGGACTGGAAGATGCCGTGGTATACGATCACCGACGACTTCGACAAGGATTTCGGGGTCGACGAATGGCACGGCCACAATGTGTTCTTCCGCGACGGCGACAAAATATTCCGCACTTACTTCATCAACAACCGCGGCGACGAGGCGATGGGCAGCACCTGGAGTTATCTCGACCTCACTCCGCTGGGCCGCCAGGAGAAGTGGGAGGACTCGCCCGAGGGCTACCCCCAGACCGATCCGTACAAGTGGTGGAACTGGCACGACAATTACGACGCCGAACCCTCCCCTAATCCAAAATGGGTCCAGGTCACCACGATCGGAGAGGCGGCGTTCCGGAAGCCCGCCGAGTAGTTCGGCAATGTCTTTTCCCATCACGGGTACCCCACCCTTGTCGTCCATCCTGGGCGACGGGGTGGGGTTGATTGTTCACACTCGGAGTCGAGCTGGCTTAGTTTCCGTATTGTTCGTCGCTGACCTGTTCCATCCAGTCAACCACTTTCCCGTCGAGCCGCTCCTGCACAGCGATGTGCGTCATCGCTGTCGTCGGCCCCGCGCCGTGCCAGTGCTTCTCCCCCGGCGCAAACCACACGACATCTCCCGGCCGGATCTCCTCAAGGGGACCACCCCAGCGCCGCGCCCGGCCGCAGCCCGACGTCACGATGAGGGCTTGCCCCAGCGGATGGGTATGCCACGCGGTGCGCGCGCCCGGCTCGAACGTCACGGTTGCACCCTGCACCAACGCCGGATCAGGCGCCGAAAAAAGGGGATCGATGCGTACCGTCCCGGTGAACCAGTCTGACGGTCCTTTTGCGGAAGGTTGCGTGCCCGCTCTTCTGATCTCCATAACAACAGCTCCTCGTTTCACGTTCATTGTCTCTCGTCGAGTTCTGCTGCAGGCGGAAAGGGATGGATTGCCCGCTCGACGGGTCGGGCGGACGGCTCACCGGCTCCATACCGCGAATACTCTCGGACTGCTCTCGCGGTATCGGAAGGGAGCGAGCCCTGCAGGCATCGTCGCCGCCGCGGTGGCAATTGGGAAATTCCGGAGACCTGCCTCACTCCCCGCGGAGCGCCTCCATCGGCTCGACGCTGGCGGCTCGCCGGGCGGGCAGCGCCGCGGCCAGTAGAGCCACAGTCCCCAGCACGGCGGTCGTGGTTCCCAGGACAAGCGGGTCCCATTCGCTGACGCCGAACAGCTCGGCCGCCATGAGATGACCGACGGCAATGGCAGCGGGAATGCCGATGAGCAGACCGAGCCCGACCTGGAGGAACGCGCCGCGCAGCACCATTTTCTGCACATGAACGCGGTTAGCGCCGAGAGCCATGCGAATACCAATCTCACTGGTGCGCTGCGCGACGGCGTAGGCCGTGACCCCATAGAGCCCAATGGCGGCGAGGGCGAGCGCAACGAATCCGAACAGTGAAGTCAACTGCACAATCATCTGCTGCTGGCTAAAGCCCAGGTTCACCTGCTCTGCCATGCTCTGGAAGCGCGTGATCATCAGGTTGGGGTTGATCTGCTCGAGCGCAGCGGTGACGCTCGGCTCAAGATCGGGCACTGCTCCGCGCGTTTCGATTTCCAATGAGGGCATGTAATGCGTCGCGGTCAGGAACTCCTGATAGAGCGACACCCTCGGAGTGGTGGCGGGCAGCGGCGGCCACTGCCACGAGGGCAGGAAATACATCGGGTGGCCCATCTCCTGCGGATCGTTCGGAGGCCAGTACTGGGCGCTCTCAACCACGCCGACGATGGTGTACATCCCTGCGCTCGATTCATCCCAGTCGCCGAAGTGCGCGCCGATGGGATTCTGGCCGTGAAGATATTTTTTGACAAAGTTCTCATCGACGATGGCGACGTTGGCGGAAGTGCGGTTGTCGCCGTCGGTGAAGGTGCGGCCCGTCATGAGTTTGGTTCCGATGGTGGCGAAGTAGCTGGGGCTGATGCGAACCCAGGAGGCCAGAGCGATGCTCGAACCGGGAGGCGGTGCAGGCTGGCCGTCGATGTACACATCTTCGCTGTGGTTGTTGCCGTCCATCGGACTCCACTGTGACCACGCGACGCGCGAGACGCCGGGGATGGCCGACAGCGATTCGTTGAGGCGCCGATAGAAGCTGTCGAGTTGATCCGGCTGGATGCCTGCGGTTTGCGCGTTGATCTGGACGATGGTCCGGTGCGTGGGATCAAAGCCGAAGTGCTGACGCTCGAGCTTCTGCAGGCTCAGGATGAGGAATCCCGCGGCGCAGAGCAGGACCACCGAGACCGATGCCTGCGCGATGACCAATCCTTTTTGGGCGAGAGTAGCGTGGCGCCCGGTGGAGCGATTGGCGCCACGCAGAGCCTCAATCGGATCGGCGTGTGCGGCGAGCCAGGCAGGCGCGACACCGAAGAGCAACCCAGTGAGCAGGGAAGCGGCGAAGGCAAAAGCCAGGACCACCAGAGATGGGCTGGCGCTGATGCTGATGGGGTCGTGCCGGAAAGCAAGGTGGAGAATCAGTTTGGCTCCGCCCCAGGCAACGAGGACGCCGGCGAGTCCGCCGACCATCGCGAGCAGGACGCACTCCACGAACGCGCGCTGCACGAGGCGGCTGCGCGAAGCGCCGAGCGCAGTGCGGACGGCGACCTGCTGGCGTTGCGTCACGGCGCGCGCGAGCATGAGATTGGCGAGATTGGCGCAGGCGATGAGGAGCACGAAGCTGGCGATCCACATGAGAAGGTGCAGATCGTCCTTGTACTGGTCCTGCATGCGCTGCACACCGCTGCCGCCGGGCGCGAGGCGCAGGTACTGCTTCGGAATGAGAGCGCGCTCGGGCCCGATCAGTTCAGACTCCGGGCTTTGCAGGAATTGCTGCAGCTCAACCTGCATCTGCGCCTGGATCGCCGTGGGCTGTGCGCCGGGCGCGATGCGGCCGATGAGGTTGAGCCACTCCAGGCCGCCGCGCTCGAGCAAGTCAGCGTCGATGGGGGAGATCGTTGGCAGCAGATGGATTGGCAGCCAGAAAGCGGGCGGCGTGTCGCTGAGTCGTTCGCTGTAGAAGCCGGGCGGCGCGATGCCTACGATGGTGACCGGCTGGCCGTTGATGGTGAAGCTGGAACCGATGACTGACGGATCGCGGCCGAGTCGCTGCTGCCACGCCTGGAAGCTGAGAACGGCGACAGGCGTTGCGCCTTTGGAATCGTCCGAGGGTTGCAGCAACCGACCGGCGTAGGGTCGCAGGCCAAGAGTCTCAAACGAATTTCCTGAGACGAATTCACCGTACCAGGGTTGCGCAGGTTGATTGCTGCCGGTGCGGCGCACGGCCATCTCGTGATCGTTGGATTGGAAGGCTGCGAGACTGGCGAAACCGGGCGTGTGGTCGCGGAACTGTTCGTATTGCTTGAACGAAAATAACGACCAGTCATTCACCGGGTCCTGGTAGTCGGGCAGACCGCCGTTCTGGCAGCATTGTTCGTTATCGCCGACGCGCAGGAGGGTCGATGGGTCCTCGACTGGCAGCGACCGCAGCAGCACGGCGTGGACGAGAGTAAAGATAGCCGTGGTGGCACCGACGCCGAGCGCAACGGTGAGGACGGCGGTAAGGGCAAATCCCGGCGATCGGCGCAGTTGCCGCAGTGCATGTTTAAGGTCAGCCAGCACGATACGATTTCTCCAGGCGCGGGGGTCGCCCGCAAGGTTCCTCCTGAAATCGATGCAGTCTCCGCGCCATACGGCTACGGGATTATCTGTTTGAAAACGAACACCTCAGAGTAAGAGACAGGGAGAGCGATCGTCCGTTGCGAGACGAAGCTGTTCGAATCCGGACAGTCAGTTCTGCCGGACGCGTGGTTTCGGCACTACCGGAAGATCACATTCAGCAGAAGGCAAACGCCGCTCACGAGCAGAGCCCAGACCAGGGTGGGTCGAGTGACGGAGATCGGGAGGCGACCGGGCTGCTGCTGCGGTCCGGTGAGTACCGGCGCGGGGAGCCAGCCGAAGACCAGCACGGCGGTGGCCGTGATGATGAAGCTGAGGATCGCAGCGTAGAAGTCAGCGCTCATGCGGCTACCATAATGGAGCACTCCCGCGTAGACGAGCGCCTGATGAATTCCGGCGGCAGCCAGGCCGGCCAGCAATCCGATCAGTCCTCCGCCCGCGGCACGATGGGGCGCTAAAGCCGCCAGCGCCACCAGGGCAAAGAGAGGCGCATTGAATGTGGCGAGGATCATCTGGACGTACTCCATCAGGCTTTGATCGTGGAGAGCCGAGTATGCGGCACCGATAGAGAACACAACCGCCAAAACGGTGGTAGTTCTGCCCATCCAGAAGTAGTGGTGGTCGGAGGCTCGTGGGCGAATCCACGCCTGGTAAATTCCCTGCACCCATGCGGAGCTGAAGCCGGCGACATTGTTGGCGAAGGTAGAGATGAGGCTGGCGGCCAGTCCCATGAGTCCCACGACCGCCCATGAGGGGCGGAAGAAATGGAGCATCAGCGAGGGCAGGGTGGTGTTCCAGTGGGTGGCGGGGTGTCTGCCCAGAACGAGCGGCGCAGCAATGCCCGGCAGCACGATGAGGACAGCGAAGACCATTTTTGCAGCCGCGATGGCCAGGGGAACGAAGGGCACATCTGCCTGCCGCCGCACGGCGAGCGCGCGCTGCATCTGCACAAAATCGGTACTCCAGAATCCAAAACTGAGCACGAGCCCGAGGCCGAATACGACGCCGACCTGATCCATGGTTGCGCCCGGCGCGAAGAAGGGAAGAGCGCGCCAGGCGTGCAGACGGGAGGGCGGGATGCGCGCCATCAGCGGAGCGAATCCACCGAACGCATGGAGAAGAAGAAAGAAGAGCGGCACAACCGCGGCCAGCACTACGGCAAAATGCAGAAGCTCGGTGTAGATGGTGGCGCGCAGGCCGCCAATCCAGGTATAGAAAAGCACCACGATGGCCGTGATGAGCACGCCGGTGCCGAAGCTCCAGCCGAGGAAGGCGGTCATGGTCTGAGCGACGGCGCAAAGGCAAACGCCGGCCAACAGCAGCATCATGGCCGCCATGCAGAGCGCAACGACGGAACGCGTGGAGTCGCCGTAATAGTGGGCGATGAAATCCAGGATGGTCGGGTAGCGTCCGCGGGCGTAGGCGGGGAGCAGCCAGAACGCGACCACCACCAGCGCAGGTACGGATCCGATCCAGTAGAAGTGGCAGGCAAGAATGCCGTACTGGGCGCCCAGCGCCATCATGGCGATAACGTCGAGGGAACCGCAGTTGGCGGCGACGCAGGCGGCAATGCAGATCCACAGCGGAAGTGACCGGCTGGCGTTGAGGAACTGATTTGAATCTTCGCGTTTGCGTCCTGCGAGGAGGCCCAGCACGAGCAAACCGGCGAGATAGGCTGCCGCAAGAAAGTAGTCGAATCCGTTCCAGACCATAGCGTTCAGGCAGAGGCGAACAGACGGCGATGCCGCACTTCATTCCTGCTGCTAAAACTTCTGCATCTTTACACGAACCACTGAAGGCTTGCCCTTGCCGTAGAAACAGAGGCCACGGTCGGTCTCGTCACCGTTCCACAGCCGAATCGGTGTCCACACGCCGTTCTCCCAGGTCCCCTGCTCGGCAGCGAGGATCTGGCTGCGTATCCACGGCAGCTTGCCTGGTAAATGGAAGACGATGCTCGCATCGACGCCGGTGACGAGGAACTCGTTCGGTCCAAGCTGAGCAACGAGTGCAGCGCCGTGCGCGTCTTTGGTGCCGGGCGCGCGGCGTCCATCGGGTTGGGGGAAACCGAAGGCGACGGTCGCCTGCCAGGCGCCGAAGTCAAGTTCCTCTGACACGTGTCCGGGCTCCTCGACCGCCGTTTTCAGTCGTCCGTCGAACTCGAACTGGGCGATCTCGCGGTCCATGGGTGCAATCAGAGCAAAGTTCCTGGCGTGGGCAGTCCACGTTTCATCGCCGAGAATGTTCCATCCGGTCTGATCGACGCCGAAGGGAGAGAACCCGATCGCGCCACGATCGAGCGCATAGAAGAAAAACTTGCCGAAGTTGTCGCTGCGGCCGGTCTCCGGAATCCAGAGCGGGTTGTCGGGGCGCCGATAGACATCCATGGTCTCGCGATAGAACTGGGAATCGTCGGCATAGATATCCGGACCGATCATGTCGATGGAGGGAGCGAGCTTTCTCCACACGTCCACCAGCTTCTGTACTGCTCCGCCACTGGGATAGCCGATTCCGGGCAGGTCGATTTGGCGCTGGGGCAGTGCAGCAGCGGGATAATCGAGCCATACATTGATGTAGTAAGGGATCGCGAATTCGCGCTTTGCCGGCGGCGGCGATTTCGTTGATGTATCTGGCCTGGTAGTACGCCTGGAACATTTCGTCTCCATCGCTGCCGAAGACCTGTTGCCACGTGCCCGCTTGTTTACCGGTCGCCTGCAGCAGCTCGGCGGGGACCTGGAGGGCGAAGAGGCGGTTGGCTTCCGGGGAGAAGTCGCGCACGCTTCCGATGTTGCCCGATTCGTTCTCCACCTGGATGAGGAGGACGGTGTGTTGGTCGTCGTCGATTTGTTTGAGGTGGTGCATCAGTGCGGTGAAGGCTGCCTTATCGGCGTCCAAAGTGTTTTGCGAGATGGGAGAGAGCACGTCGATCGGCTGTCCATCGGGGCGAACGACCCGTGGAAAGCGCGTGGTATCGGTTTTGACCCAGGCCGGAGCGTAGTGCATGTTGCCGTTCTTCCATGTGCCAAACCACAAAAGAACGACGTGGAGATTGTGCGCGCGAGCACCGTCGATTACAGCGTCGACGTTGGAGAAATCGAATTGACCTGGTTGACGCTCGAGTTGCTCCCAGTAAACAGGGGCTTCGACAGTGTTGGCATGCAGAGCGGCCATGGACTCCCACACCTGCGGCAGTTCGCTGGGCCAGGCGCTCGAGTTGTGAATCTGCCCGCCGAGGATGAGGAACGGCTTGCCATCAACGAGGAGGGCGTAGCGGCCATCCTTCTGCACGAGGCGTGGTGGTTCGGCTGCGGAAGCCTGGGAGCAGGCGGCGGCAAGGAGAACGAAGAGAAGGGAAAGACCGTCGAGGCGCAACGACGAGAGCAGGGAACGAAATTGCATGCGGGTCACCTGACCTCCGCAATGTAATCGGGTACAAAGCGAAATTCAATCCCTGGATGGCGTTTGTGGCAGATTGCGACGTCTGTCGTGAACTCGATCGCAAATCTGAGGTTGCCGTTGACTACGGTCGGGTCACCCGCTTATTGAACTCAGGACCGGTCAGTTTACGGTCGCGGTGGCCGGTATTACCGCTCCCGGATCGGAGGCCGTCGCGGAGGTTGCATCGAGCGCGGAGGATCTGCGGCCAGCCCTCGGGAATGCAGACTGGACGCAGAAGAACGCCCAAATCGTAGTGAAGACGCCGGTCACCGACGGTACGCCGGCCCCGCACAGATTGTCGCAGTCCATGGCTCGTGAAATGCTGCTCACCTGCGCATCTGCGAACGGTGCGGCCACGGTGAAGGGTCGAATTCAGTTCAATTGGCTGGCTCGAATCCAGGCAATTGCGCCATAATCGGCAAATGGAATTTCCTGCAGCAAAATCACCGGGGTCGATTGCCCGCACCCGACGAGAGTTCCTGTGCGATGCCCTCGGAGTGCTGACGTTCGCTTCGGCGCGGCAGAGCTTTGCTCTCTCCCATGCAGCATCGATGTTGCAGCCGTCCGCGAAGACGATTGTGGTCACCTTCGGCGGAGGAGCACGCGACGATGAGACGTTCGCCGAAGATGGGCAGCAGAATATTCCGCATTTGCTGCAGGAGCTGCTGCCGCAGGGAACCTTCTTCACGCAGGTTGTCAACAAAGGCATTCTTGGACACTATGTGGCGACGGCCAGCATCGTAACCGGCACTTACGAGCGATTCGATAACTTCATCGCGCAGCCGCCCCCGAACCCGACACTTTTTGAGTATTTTCGGAAAGGACTACGGCGACCCGTCAACGACGCGTGGGTGATTGCGCCGAGCAATGGGTTTCAGCGGATCGGGTGCAGCAGCAATTCGGCCTTCGGGCCGGAGTGGGGCGCGGGGGTAATTTTGCCCAAGCGGCTGCTGAGCGCCGCGCTGCCGGGCCGAAAAGGAAAAGACGTGGACCTGCTGCACCTGCTGCAGGATAACTATGAAATGCCGGTCTACCAGCCTGAGGAGTCGGAAGAGGGCCGGGAACTGCACCTGGCCATGCTGGAGTCGACGCTGAAGGTATCGGTGCAGGAGTTTGTGGATCACGCGCGGACGCTGAACAGCGCCGACGAGCTTTCGATTTACATTGCGCGGCAGCTGATGCACCAGCACGCTCCATCGCTGCTGATGCTCACGCTCCACGACATGGACATCGCTCACGCGGGTGCGTTCTCGCTGTACGTCGACGCCATCCAGCGCGCCGACCGGCTGTGCGCCGAATTATGGCGGATCGTGCAGTCCGATCCGGAGTATAAAGACCGGACGACCATCTATATTCTTCCGGACTTCGGGCGCGACTCCGATGGCGACCCGGCCGGCAACGGATTCCAGCACCACCGAACCGGAGGAGCGCTGGCCCGAACAACCTGGATGCTCGCGCTCGGGCCGGAGATTCGGCAGGGGAGGGTGGTGGAGCGAGCCATCGAATCCGTGGATCTGGTGCCGACGATTGGATGCCGTCTTGGCTTCGCTACATCGACCGGCGGACGCTGCATCGGAGAACTGGTGTGAGGCCAGATCAGCTCAAACAGGAAGATTTCGCGCGGTATGCGCCCGTGGCGCGCGCATTTGCCGAGAGTCATCTGGCTCTGCTGCAGCGGCTGCCCCTCAGCATTTGTCCCTCGTTTCTGCAGCAGATCGAACAGCTGGACAGCAGTTTCCCTGCAGAACGGGCTACGCTTCAGCGGATGTGCGATTTCCTGCTCCAGTTGGCACAGGATCGTCTGACCGCGCTGACGGAGCCGTTCCGCGAGATTCACCTCTCCTCGCAGCTGGAGAAGAAGGACTGGGTGCAGGCGCCGGCTGAGTTCATTGCCGAGCTGACCGCCGAACTCTGGTCGAGCGGACAGATCGATCGCTTTCGCGCGGCATCCGTCGCCCTGTTCGCTGCTGTACCCGCGCCGGAGGAGCTTCCGGACCGCCTCACACTCGTCGTGCTCGGTCAGGACGCTACGGCTCCTGCGTCCACCGTCCTGCGCAAAGTGGGGCGAAGAGGGGTTACGCTGACGGCGCTGCGGGCAGAGGAGATGTCCAGCCAGATCTTCGCGGCCTTCCGCCGGCACGCAGAGGCATCCAGCGAACCCTACGCGCACTGGTACGTCGATGGGGGCGACCCGTGGAAAGATTCGTACCGGACGATTGCGGGGACGGTCGCTGTCAGTTATCCGGAACTGGATCCGGTTCGCATTCAGACACTGAGCAGGATGGAACAGATCGTGAGCAGCGGCAACGCAGGAGCCGAAGAGATGCGGGCGCGAATGGCGGCGATGAACGCGCAAGAACTGGGCACCTACACCGTAACAGCGGACCCGGTGCTGCGCCGGTTCTACACGGAGCTGTTCACGCAAAGCTCCGGACCGCAGATTTTCAGCACAACCTTCGTTCAGTGGACGGGGCGGGAACTGGTACGACGGGCGCAGCCGAGGACGCTTCTGCTGCGCTACGCTCCCCGCCAGCGCTACCAGCCTTTCAACGAAATGCTGCGTGAGCCGGAGCCGTCGAGCCTTGATCCGGAAGGCTCCCTGAGGGATGCCGAGATGGCGGCGTACTACACGTGGATTGAAATGAACCGGATTACGGCGCCCGGTAAGGGGTCTTACGTTGTGTGGCTCGAGAACACATCGCGGGCCGTGATCATCGGCAACGGAGCACCGGCGGGAACCGAGAGCAGCAACCCGATGAATTTGGAGCAGGCCCTGAAGCAATTCTGCTGATCCGGGGCTTGCGACCGGCATGGTGCGTGCGGAGCTCGGAGAGAATCGCGGGGTTTAGATACTCCCCTGACGCATCTGCTCCGCCAGGTATTCCGATGCGCGCATGGCCAGCGCAAGAATTGTCATCGTTGGGTTCTGCCAGCCGCAGCTGACAAAGCTGGCGCCGTCGACCACGAAGAGATTTTTGATGTCGTGGCTCTGGCACCACTTGTTCAGCACGCTGGTCCTGGGCTCATTGCCCATGCGGCAAGTGCCAAGCTCGTGGATGCTGTAGCCGGGCGGGTTGGGCTCGTAATTTTTAGTGAGGATTTCAAAACCTGCGGCTTCCGCCAGTTCGCATCCGGTGTCGACAGCATCTTTCGCCATGTTGAATTCGTTGTCGGTGTAGCGTGTGTCTACATGGAGAGCGGGGATGTTCCAGGCATCGACGATGGTCTTGTCGATACTAACGTGATGCTCGTAGTGAGCGAGGACCTCGCCCATGATGCCCATGGAGAAGCCGCTGCCGCTGTAACTGTCGAGCTTGTCCTGCAGCTCTTTTCCATAAGCGGCGAAGTTGCGTGGATCCATGGGATGCGTGCCGCTGTAGCAGTTGAGCGCGTAGCCGCGGATGAAGTTCTTCGCTTTGGTGTTGAGATTGCGAAAGCGGGGAATGAGGGCGCTGCCATCCATGAGGGCACGGCTGGTGCGGCCGTCGCGCGCCTCGGGAACCGAGCACACGAGGCCGGCTCCGTAGATCTGGTCGATGAGGTAGTGGCCGAGGACGCCGCTGGAGTTGGCGAGCTTCGAATTGAGAAGGAGACGGGTGCTCTCGAGCGTGCCCGCAGCCAGAACCACGACGCGGGCCTCGACCGACATCTCACGGCGCGACAGGCGATCGACAAAATGCGCTTCGCGGATGAGTCCGGTTTTGGGATCAGTGCGCAACTCACGTACGACTACGTTGGGAATCGCCTGCAGCTTGCCAGTTGCCAGAGCGTCGGGCAATAGCAGGTTCACGGAGCTGGCCAGACCATCGACGCCCAGCGATTCGCGCGCCTTGCAAACTGGGATGCCGTGCTGCTCTCCGGCAGCGCGGAGGCGCTGCATGCTGCCGCACCAGGGTGAGTCGTCTAGAACGAAATTGCCGTCGGGGTACTGGGGCAGGCCGTCCGGATGCCCCTTCACGCGAAAGATACCTTCGACGCGGGAGTAATACGGTGCGAGATCGGCAAGGCTGATCGGCCAGTCTTCGCCGAAGCCATCGTGCGACTTTGCCTTCAGCTCGTAGTCGCTAAGGCGAAAAGATTGCCGCGACCAGAAGAGCGAGCGTCCGCCAAAGAGCCGCACGCGCACCCAGTTATAGGATTGGCCGGACGCGTAGGTGTAGGGGACTTCCTTTTCATCGACCCAGGTATTCGCGTTGAATGCGTTCGACTGGAAAACGTGGGGCAGACGTCCGGGTTGTTTGAATCCACGCCAGGGCAGCGTGTAGGCCTGACGCACCTCGGTGTCTTTGTGCACATCGGCGATCGGGCCGGCGTTGAGGATCAGGCAGGAGATGCCCTTTTCGGTAAGAATCTTCGCCGCCATCCCGCCGGAATGTCCGGAACCGATGATCAGCACATCCACGGGTTCGCGAGCTATCACGTTGTAACCTTCTAAGGAGACTTGGCTGGAGCTAAGTGATGAGTTACGAGGTTAGCGACGCGGCAGATATTTCTTATCGATGTCCGGATCCACCGGATACCAGTAGAGTCCGAGGCCGGAGGGCTCTTCTCCGGTGGCCAGTTCGGCCTGATTCCATTTTTCTGAGTTGATGGTGGCAGTGCGGATATCGCTGTGCACCACGTTGATGAAGTGCGCGTGCGGCTCGGTGGGAGGATGGTCGGTCATCCAGCTGCGGAGCCAGGGGCGGATCAACGCGTCGGCCTGGACGGGAGTGACAGCATCGAAAGGAATGCCGAATCTGCTGTCCGCTTCTGCGTCGAGCCAGTCGAGCCCCGAAGCGTACACACGGCGACGATCGGCGGGAGAGACAGAGATGAGGAAGTCGAGAAACTCGGGCGTGCCGGCGTCGATCGCGCCAGGATAGCCCTTGAGCGGGGGCATAAGGATTTCGCAGAGCTGTCGCAGCGTGGCCATTTGGCGCTCGGTGAAGAAGCGCGTCGTGGATCCCGCTACGGCGTCGGGAATGAGAGGCGTTAGGTGCAGTGGAGGGGCTTCCATCAGGCCGCGCATCCACGGTACGGGTCCAGGTGCCGGGGGTGCGGCCGCTCCCGGCAGAGTCGGCGGCGGCGTGGAAGGGGCAACCTGTGTAGTTTGGTTTTGCCCGAGGAGGGCGTGGGGGCTGACCGATGCCGCCAATGCCGCCTTTACAAAATCGCGCCGTCGCATGCTGGTGCCTTCCACCTCCCGCGAAGATCAGTAATTCACCCGCAGCGAGAATTGCAGGAGCCGCGGATTGTTCAGCTGGCTGCTGACAATGCCGAAGTTCGATGCGCCCTGCTGCAGTCCGGGGTAACCGAATTGTACCCGGTTGAACAGGTTGAAAGCCTCGGCGCGGAATTGCATGTTGACATTTTCATTGCGGGTGAAAGGGAACGTCTTGTAAGCGGACGCGTCCCAGTTGGCTACACCGGCCGCGCGCAGGGTCGAATCATTGCGCGACTCGTCGCCAAAGGTGAAGGGCGGCGGCTGGACGAAGCATCCGGTATTGAACCACTCGCCGACTCTCTGCGTAGCATCGCCGGATATGTGCTTGTCGCAGTCGGGTACAACATTCGGCCGTGATCCACCGCCGAAGGAGTTGGTCAGGTTCTGGGCGGTGGTCAGGCCCAGCGGAAATCCGGTCATCAGCGTGGTGACGCCGCCCACGCCCCAGCCGCCCAGGATTTGATTGACGACGCCGGAAGAACTCGCGAGGAAGCGCATGCCGTGACCGAAGGGCAGATCGTAGACGTAGCTGACGACCAGCCGCTGCCGCGCGTCATCGGAGGAGAGAGACTTCTCGGCCCCGAGATTGCGCGGATCCTGCACGCCAGCCACGTTGGGCTCGAGCCAGCCGGTCAGTGTGTCGGTATCACTGATGAGTTTGGCCCAGGTATAAGAGGCGTTAATCGAGGCGCCACGCGCGAAGCGCTGCTGCGCGGTAAGTTGCAGCGAGTTATAAGTGGAGTTAGCGACATTATCGGCCTGGATGCCGACGCTCGAAAATTCAGGGTAGGGCAATAGTAACTGGCCGGCAGGGATAGTGGGTGCGCCGAGGCCATAGGCAGAGCTGATGATTCCGTAATAGGGATTCGGGACGTTGTTGAGCAGAGCGCTGCCCATGGAGAGGTCCTGATCCGGCAGCGTATCGATGTCGAGACCGCTGAAGGGCAGGTGCGTGCCTTTCGCGCCGCCCCACACGATGCTGAACATGAAGCTGTTACCGATTTGCTGCTGCAGCCCAGCGTTGTACTGCTGGGCGTAGGCATAGGGATTGGTGACCAGGTTATAGCTGCCGCCGCTGCCGAGGAGTGTGGACTGCAGCGATGAGCTGCGGCCCACGGGAGTGATGAGCCCCTGAGGGTAGGGATTGTCGATGGTGGCGTAGGGTGTTAGTCCGCCATTGATGGAGGTAATGACGCCGGTGGTGAAGGCGTCGATGGGGTCGGTGTAGGGGAGGCCGGTGACATCGTTGGGCAGCCAGAAGATGCCGTAGCCGGCGCTGAAGACCGTGTTGGGGCGCGCCTGAAAGGCGAGGCCTACGCGCGGCGAGAACTGCAGAAGGCTATTATTGATGGCGAAGCGCGAACTGCGCGTGCTGGAGTCGACCAGACCGATGGTTCCCGGAGCGGTGATTCCGGCAGTACCGAGCACAGGATTGGTGGCAGTGGGATTGAAGTAGCTTAGGCGGTTATGACGCTCGGTGAAAGGCTCGGTATCTTCCCAGCGAATGCCCAGGTGCAGAGTCAGTCGTGACGTGGCGCGCCAGTCGTCGTTGGCATAGACAGCCGGATAGAGTTGCTCCGAAGCCAGCGGCGTCGCGATCTCGGCGCTGCCCCCGGAGGGGTATCCAAGCAGGAAGGAGGCCAGGCCCAGGCCGCCCCCGCCGCTGATGGGATTCTGCGTGGTGAAACCGGGCGAGAAGCTGTAATCGCCGGAGGAGATGTTGTTCTGCACGTAGTTGAACGTGGCGCGCAGAAACTCCGCACCGATGGACAGGGTGTGGTTGCCCATGTAGTGGGTGAGGGTTCCGGAGATGCGGTCGTCGTCGGTGGCGTTGTGGATGGTGCTGTCGGCGCCCTGGCTGCTGAAGATGCCCTGCGGATCGAAGCCGGTGATCGACATGACCGGCGGTCCAGGATATTCGACCTGCGCCTGCAGTGCGGCGGGCTGGCCAATCGTGGTCAGGTTGAAGTTGTTCAGCAGCGGCGAGCGGGAGTAGACAAAGCGCATATAACTCAGGCGAATGTCGAGGAGGGTCTTCGGGCTGAAGTTATAGTCGTCAGCAATCACGAAGCTATTCGTGGTGAAGTTCTCACCGCAACGGTCCTCGCAGATGCCGTTGAAGGCGACGGTGGGCAGGTTGTTGTTCTGCCAGTTGGTGTAGCGTGCACTGAGGTGCTGTTTGCCGGAGACGTTGTCGTCGATATGGACGACGGTTTCGTAGTTATTGCCCCCGCTGCTGCCGGTCGTGGTGAAGTTGGGAGTGCCGGGCGCGGCGCCAGGAAGATTAGGCGCGGGAAAGAAGTTCTTGAGATAGGCGACGGCTGTGGGGTTGAGGCGCGCGCCGGGAATCGTCGCATTGGAAAACTGGGTGCGATTGTATTGCGGTTCTCCGGGCGTGCAGGCCGGACCGCCGGAGACGCCGCAGGTGCTCTCCGGATCATAGACGGGCGTGTTCAGGTCGGAGAGGTTGCCCGTGAGTTCGGCGGCCGTGGGCACCGTCTGCGTGTAGGTGATGCCCTGGCGGAGGGCGAACCCTTCCCAGTTGACGAAGAAGAAGGTGCGGTTGCGGCCATCGTAGAGGTGAGGTATATAGACCGGGCCACCGATGTTGAATCCATACTGGTTCTGCGTGAAGGCGGGATTGGGTAAGTGGGCCTGGTTGCCGAAATAGGTGTTGGCGTTAAGAACTTTGTTGCGGATGTATTCATACGCCGTCCCACGGACGGTGTTGGTGCCGGACTTGGTGCGGAACTGGACTGCGCCACCGGCCAGCCGGCCATATTCCGGCGGGAGATTGTTGGTCAGCACCCGGAATTCTTCGAGTGAATCCTGGGTGGGGATAAGGGCGGTGAGGTTGATGTATTCCGTGTTGACCGGCGCGCCGTCGAGATAGGTCACGCTTTGATTGGCGAAGCCGCCCCCGATCTGGTAGTTGCCCCAGCCGAAGGGATTGGTTCCGGTGGGTGTCTGCTGGGATTGTCCCTGGGGGACCACGGAGGGGACCAGGGCAACGAGGCTCATGGGATTGCGGCCGTTCAAAGGCATTTCATTGGTCTCGCGCTGATCAACGACTGCGCCGAGGCTGTCGCTCTCGGCCTGAATGAGCGGCGTGCTGCCGGTGACCACGATCTGCTGGGTTTCGCGGCCCACAGAGAGAGTCATGTCAATGAGGACCGTGCCGGCGACCTGGAGCTCGACCGGTTGGCGGATCATCTGTTGATAACCCTGCTTTTGTGCGGTGATGCGATAGCGTCCGGGCGGCAGATCGGTGAACTGGTAGAAACCGGAAGTATTAGTCGTCGTGGTGCGTGTATCCGACGTGGCGAGATTGGTGAGGGTAACGGAGGCGCTGTTAACGACACCACTGCTCTGATCGGTGAGGGTGCCGTTGATGGTTCCGTTCGTGGCCTGGGCGCCGCTCTGCGGAGCGGATATCGCAATGGCCAGCAGCACGACCAGGAGAGTCAGGCAGAGGTTGCGGGCCGAGATGGTTGATGGATCAGGGATCGGCGAGCTGTGAGCGCCGTCCTGGCGAAGGGCTTGAAAATCAGCGAGCATAGCGAGCCTCCAGTATTAACTCGCCTGCTATTACAGAAGTGGTTACTAGTCGATGTCAAGTAGCAGTCGGATGCAGGGTCATCCAAATTGCAATGCAAACGGCAGGCGCATGCCTGATGCGGATTTATCTCGTCTCAGGTTCCTGGGGGATGGCGGCGCCATCGGAACGTGGGTCGCCCGCCGCGAAGTTCACCTGACGGCTGCTGTCACGAACAACAGCCGCGCCTTGTCCGACGGTGAAGGAAAACGGCTCGAGCAGTTTGATCTGGTGACCGCGCTGAGCGAGGCCAGTGCGGACATCGGCCGGGATGGTCTCCTCCATCTCGACGTCACAGCCATCAAAAGTTTCCTTGGTGAAACGGGGCTGCTCCAGCGCCGCCTGCGCGTTCATACCGAAATCCACAATGTTGGAGACAAACTGCGCATGGGCCTGAGCCTGATTCCATCCGCCCATAATTCCGAAACCGATGTGAATGTCGCCTTTCTCCATGAAGGCGGGGATGATGGTGTGGAGCGGACGCTTATGGCCAGCGAGCGAGTTAGGCAGGCCGGGCGTGAGTTGAAAGCCCGCGCCGCGGTTCTGGAAAGAGAAGCCAAGACCGGGAGCTACTAAACCTGTGCCATAACCGGCATAGTTGCTCTGGATGAGCGAGACAATGTTTCCATCCTTGTCGATGGTGGAAAGATAGATCGTCGAGTTACCGTGTTTGTCCAGCTCTGCCTCGATGTCGGAGGGTACGACCTGGCAGGAAGCCTTATTCATGTCGATGAGCTTCGCGCGCTGAGCGGCGAGATCCTTTGAGATGAGCTGGCTGACTGGAATCGGCGTGAAACGCGGGTCCCCGACGTACTTGTACATATCGGCGTAAGCGAGCTTCTTGGCCTCAATCATGACATGCAGCGCCTCGACGGAGTTATGGCCGTACTGGGCCAGCGGAAAGTGCTCCATGATATTGAGCATGGAGAGCGCAGCGATACCCTGGCCGTTCGGAGGAAGCTCGTAGACCGTCCAGCCGCGATAAGTGGTGGAAACCGGCTCAACCCATTCGGGCTGAAAGTCGCGGAAGTCTTCGAGAGTATGAACGCCACCCTGTGTGTTGAGGAATTTGACCATCGTTTCGGTCATGGAACCATTGTAGTAAGCGTCACGCCCATGAGCGGCGATCTGTCGGAGAGAGTTCGCCAGTGCAGGGTTTCTGAACAAATCGCCCGGTTTCGGCGCCTCGGGCCAGATCACATAGGTTTGTTTGTAACCGGGCTGGTCGAGAAGCCGTTTCGCGACCCAGTAGCGGGCGTTGCGCTCGGCGAGAGGGAATCCATTTTGGGCATAGTAGACGGCCGGGGCGAGGATCTGGCTGAACCGGAGAGTGCCGAAGCGCGAACGCATTGCAGCCCATCCGGCAACTGCGCCGGGGACGTCGATGGTTTCGACGCCAATGGGATTGATGGAGGTGATGCCTTTGGATCTGAGGTAATCGATGGTCAGAGCTTTGGGTGTCCACCCGCTGGAGTTAAGGCCGTAAAGTTTCCCGGTCCGGGCCTCGTAATAGACCATGAAGAGGTCGCCGCCGATGCCGTTGACATAGGGCTGGACAACGCCCATGACGGCGTTGGCCGCGATAGCCGCGTCAATGGCATTACCGCCCTGTTCAAGGATGTGCGCACCCGCCTGCGAGGCAAGAAACTGCGGAGTAGAGACGATCCCGAACTTCGAGACGACCATCGAGCGGCCCTGCCCGGGAACGGATGCGAACTGCTGCGCCGGGACGATTCCAACGCTGAGGATTGACATGGCCAGAAATGCGAAACGTTTCATAACACCCTTTGGACGGGCTGAGCTAACAACCATGGGTAGACCCAGAGCGACATTATTCCACAACGAAAAATCGCCATGCTGTTCGTGGTACTAAGGTCGTCCAGACGACTCTGCGCCACGCCAACTCCAGAATCACTCCTGGGCTGTACACGCAAGCCGTTCTTTCCGCCGTCAGAGAGGCGAACACAAAGGCGATGGTCCTGTTCCTGAAGCCGGGGTGCAAACCCGCAGCGCCGTTAGGCACCGTCGGAAAACGGAGAAGGCAGCAGTTGCGTCTTGACGCGCTGGATTCCAGAGTGGTTTTGGTAGGCACGAGGAGACTCGAACTCCTGACCTCTACCGTGTCAAAACAAATAACGGCTGTAAGCCATTGATTCCAGGAGCATCGGTCGCACCACAAACAGTGCAAAAGGCATCCAATTAACACCCTCAGCACCCTCGTCAGCACCCTCGAAACGCAAAAAGTAGAGGTCAAAGATTCGGCCATGGAAACTCGTCCGAGGATGCTCGCATTCCGAATACTACTTTCTGGGTTCGATCTTCGTGATCGCCGCTATCGCCGTTATTGGCGCGGGTTTGAGCAGCATTGGCGAGGGTGCTTTCAGCCATGATCCCATCAGCACCCTCATCGGCAGCCCTGAACTCCAAAAAGTAGAGGTCAGACTCGCAAACGGGGTAACGAATCAACCCCATCAGCGTATCGGGACGGTGCGGGAGTCACCGCCTCTTGTTTGTGGCCGAGTGATGTGAGGCGAGACGCCACGACACGGGCAAGGACGCGCCGGTTAGGACACAAAGAGCGACACAATCTCCCCTCGGCGACTGTCTGGCCGTCCCGATGCGCGAGGATTCGCAGTCGGTCATTTCCAAAAGAGCCATCTCCATAGGACGATTGTGCGAAATCCGAATCGCTGCCCAAAGGAGCGGACCGGGAACGATGTCTGCGATTGGGGCAAAGAGGTAACGCCATCCAAACAATCCCATCTCGAATTCGATTCCGTTCACATCGACATTAGACGGCGCGGCTGTGCTTTCGACCTTCCAGATCCACTTCACGGCAAAGAACTGGAAGCCCGACCTTCTCCTCAGTGATGTCGTGATGCCCCGCCTGAACGGTATTGAGGCGGCTATCCAAATTTGTATGATGATTCCGCAGTGTCGAGTGCTGCTGTTCTCAGGTCAGGCTGCGACCGCTGGAATGCTGAATGATGCCCGCCTCAATGGCAATCATTTTGAAGTCCTCGAAAAGCCGATCTATCCGACGGACCTGATCGCCCGACTGCGCAATCTGTGACAGAGGCAGGATGATCGGAATGCCTAATCCGTATAAGTACTCACTCCGCGTGGTCATCCAGCAAATGGCGCGGGGCGACAGTTCAGCTTTCCGTCTCGTAGCGTATGGCAGCACCCTCTTCCTAACACATGCAGATTTTACCAGTCTCCAATCCCTTGTTCACACACTCCGGAACGCGATTCCCGGCTTTAGCGAAGATGATCTCTCGCTCAGCCGTTCGAGCAATCTCGGAAGCCATGTGATTTACACTCGCGACTTGGAACTGGATTATTCACAGCTTTCCCTGCTCGGATTAATCCGACCTGGTTGAGGCTGTCTTGCGTTTCTTCAGACGATTACGGCTCTGTTTTCCCATCTTGCCAGCGGCCCATCGCGCCTTGGTTGCGGCTGCGATCCGCGCACGGCCAACAGCGGACATCGTATGTTTCTTCCTGGCAGGACGGCCAAGTTTTGCGACAGGTGATCCCTGTTCCGGTAAGCAGAGCACGGGGCCCAGTAGATCAGAATCTTCGTCCGCTACACCTGATGTAATAACACATGCGGGCGATTGATAACCCTTTGGTAATCACGTTAAATACAACCAATGTTGTAACAAATACCCACGATCACTGGACATAAAGGAAGAGAAATATGCAGAGCATCACTCCGGTCCTTAAGGGTCTCCTGATCGACGAGTCCGGTCAGGACCTGATTGAATATGCGCTAATCGCTGCCTTGATCGCCCTTGGAGCTATCGTAGCCATGGGCGGCCTCTCTAACCAGATTGCCAACGAGTTCAACACCATCGGAAACACTCTCTAAGTAACTCCCCGAACACCAGAGATGGGCCGGAGACAGCCCGGCCATTTCTGCGCCCTAAAGACACAGGCTTCAGAGTTCAGGAACGCTTCAGACAGCCTTCCTCCCTTTCTTCCACGCGGCCCATCTCTTCCGTTTTTGCGAATGCCTCGGGCGACGCCTTGACACTCATATTCAATAGAGGTTAGTTCACTGCCATCCTTGCTTCCTTTCTGATTTTCCCCGAATCATGCGGAATCGCCTTTCGGCTCGGGACGCAAGTTTCGGGCCGGAAGCAGCGGTCTCTTTCTACCCCGTGATGTTGCACATTCCGCCTGGGACCCGTTAGAACATTCTGGTTTTCATTGGAGAAACCCATGCCTGCCGGGCACGGTTTTTCCTGCGGGGGCGAGGAAAACCAAAACGGGGGAGCGCGGCGTCTGAATCAGAGCAGGTTGAAATCCCGGCCCCACATCTGCCAGAGAAAGGTTCGTGTCCGTGGCTCAGTACAAAGGCAAGGTGAAGTGGTTCAACAACGCTAAAGGGTATGGGTTTATTGGCCGAGATGACGGACCCGATGTGTTCGTTCACTACAGCGCGATTCAGGTGGAGGGATACAAGACCCTCAAGGAGGGCGACGATGTGGAGTTCGACATCGTGCAGGGCCAGAAGGGTCCGCAGGCGGACTTGGTGAGGGCCGCCCGCGATCTCGCCGACGCGGCCTGACGCGCAGCGCCACGATCCATCTCCCAATCCTGAATCAGAGGAAGAGGATAGGCGGGGAGTCTGTGGAACGGCAAAACTGACTGTCTTTTCCACAGCGCCAACAGGTACGATTTCGCCCCATGAGGGACGAAACACGCAACCGCTGTGTGAGCGCCGAACTCATCGAAAATGAGGCCGCCCGCATTCCGGACCCAAATCACTGGCAGGCAATCGCATTGCGAGAGATGGCTCGGTTGGAGCGGGAATGCTGGGAAGCTCTCTTTCCAGCAGTGCACATTAACTGGGAGGGCCGCCAGAATGCGGGAAATGGTCCGACCGCTCCCGAAGCATTTGGTGGAGAAGCCAGGGAGCCTAGACAGGCAGCTATGGCTCTGTTGGTTGAAGCTATGATGACGCCTGATAACTAAATCATTAGCACCGATTGGTAGCGGGTAATGGTGCGATCAGGTGATTCCGGTCCGACCCGCACACAAGATAACTTGGCTAGACATGCATCCTTTCTCCCGGATGCCGAGCAGGTATCTGGATGAGGCCCGACCCACTGATTCAGAAGCTCTTCGCAATCGAGAGAGCCATTGGGCATAGCGATCTGAGTACGCTCCGATCAATGGTGATCGAAGCCGAGGAGTCCGCGCTTCAACTGGAGCTTGAACTGCTGGAGGCATTACGCCGCCTAGATACACCGAAGCGAGCTGCGTAGTGCGGTAAGGAAGCACCATGCTCGTTGTGAAGTTCATAGCAGGACTCGTGGCCGCTCTCGCACTATGCGGATGGGTGCGTAGATACAGATGGGCCAAAGGCTTGTGGGAATAGGGCAGTTCCCGTCGGGCCACTTTTGAGACGGTCGCGTGACCCAGACGGGTCATTGGTGGACGATAAGTGCACATGTATAGTTGGGCGGCTGATACGCGGGACGATATCCCGTCGTTCGGCAGAAAAGTACTTTCCATGAAGGTTGCGATTGCTGCGGTTCTCTGCGGTTCTCTGAGTTTTACTGCCTCTGACAGCCTTCGCGGGTGACAACAGCTATAAGGTTTCATATGACGGTGGCTCCATTCCAGACCTGAAGGCCGGAACCTCCGCAAAGCTGTACATACAGCCCACCCAAATCCTCCTGACCAAAGGCGAGAAAGAAACTGTAACGATACCGGCGTCAGCCATCACCGAGATCAGCTATGGACAGGACGTACACCGGCGCGTAGGCGCGGCTGTTGGGCTGGCCTTTGTCAGCTTTGGTGTCGGAGCGTTGATGGCGCTCAGCAAATCCAAGAAGCACTATGTCGGGATAACGTGGGTCAATGGTACCGAGAAGGGCGGCTTTGTCATGCAGTGCGACAAGAGCGATTACCGTGGAGTGATCCTCGGACTTGAGGGTGTGACTGGGAAGAAAGCCGTTGACTCTGACGCAATGACCGTCAAGAACTAGCGGCAGGATCGATACAGCATATTGGTACGGGCCGGAAGGACCCGGCGCGATACTGGCTTCACAAGTTCCGGGCGACGTTCGCGACGCGGCATCTCGCCTCTGGCGTAGACCTTCGCGGGGTTCAGGCGTGGCTCGGTTACACGAATCTGGAGAGTACCATCCGGCACTTCAAACCGGCCCGGCTCTGTCCGCAAACGCCACAATTTCCCTTGGATCGCTCAAAGCCGAGCACGATGCCGCCTTCGCCAGAGGCCTTGAAAATTCGAGTGGGCGCTGGCCCGCAACTAACGATATTTACCATCTTGCTATGGCCCCTCGTTCGCACTATTGGGTGATGTTGTAAAGCCCGGGTGTCGCGCATGCTCTAGGCAGGGACTTTGCGTTGGGCACGCTCATATGCCGATGTCGATTGCAACAACGCTTCTCGGGAAATTGCGAGATATCATTGAGGCAATTGGGCGTGGAGACCCAAAGGCGATCCCCTCAATCGTGCTCGAAGCAGAGGATTGCGTGTTTCAGATGGAGCGAGAAGTGATACGCCGTGTCCTGAAGGAGACGGGCTCGATTTACCTACACTGCGATCCCAACGCCAGTCACTACCTGAAAATCTTGATGGATGCAGTTTTTGGCGGCCAGAACTTCAAGAATGAAATCACATGGAAGCGAACTTTCGCGCACGGAAACGTCTCGCGTAACTATGGATCGGTGAGCGACGTTCTGCTGTGGTACACAAAGAGTGATGATTACACATGGAATCAGCCATACAAGAAGTTGTCGGAAGCGCAGACTCTGAAGAAGTATCCCCACGTTGACCCAGACGGGCGCAGATGGCAGTCGGTGACGTTACGCAATCCTGGCTCTCGTCCCAACCTGCACTATCCTTACAAGGCAAGCAACGGCATCACATACAGTCCGCACCGCAATGGGTGGTCTTGCAATCTAATTCGGATGCGCAAGTACGATGATGAAGGCAGGCTGCACTTCCCGACAAACCCGACCGGCGCACTCCGGCTGAAGATGTACGCAAATGAGAGTCCGGGCGAAAAACTGCAAAATATTTGGGATGATATCCCGCCGATAAGTGCTCTCGCTCAGGAACGATTGGGGTATCCGACCCAAAAGCCCGAAGCGCTTCTCAGAAGAATTATCGAAGCGTGCTCCAACGAAGGCGATCTTGTGCTTGATCCGTTTTGCGGCTGTGGGACAGCCATCGAGGTTGCTCAGCATACCGAGCGGCGTTGGATTGGCATCGATGTGACGCACTTATCGCTGGCGACCATCAAGGGGCGACTGGTTAAAGAGTTCGGTCCTGATATTTTCAAGAACATCGAAGTGGTCGGAGAACCCGTAACCGAAGAGGAAGCGCTGGCGCTTGCCGCAAGTGACAAGTTTGGTTTTCAGTGCTGGGTGGTCGGACGGCTCGGTGCTCCGCCTATCGAGCAGAAAAGCTCAATAAACTGTACTTCGGGGATAACCGCGTCATTCTGCGAGACCACATCGCAAGTGAGAGCGTTGATCTGGTCTATTTAGACCCTCCATTTAACTGCAAGCGGGACTACAACCTCATATTCAAAGAGAGCGGCGGGAAGAGAGCGACTTCGCAAGACCTGTGCCGCATCCTTCGCCCGCTGTTTTGCGGTCTCTGCGGCTTCTAAGATGTCATTGGCACGGCTGTCTCCGAGGGCTTGCTCTAGTCTGCCGGTCCCATACATGCGGTTGAGACGCGGGGCCAACTTGGTCGGGTTGAGAGCTTCGGGCGCTGCCTTGGTTGCGGCAGTTCCCACATCGGCCCGAAGTCCTTCCATTGATGCGCGGAGATGTTTGTTCAGGTCCTCCAGCGCCAACGCCTGACGGTGAGCGGCGTTCGCGTCGTTAATCAGTTCGGGATCGACTCCAGCGGCTTTCGCCTGGTTGAGCGCGGCGCTCTTTGCGTCCTCAAGTTGATTGATCCGTTCCACCAAACGACCGTCCGCGTCAGGATCGATCCCGGCAGAGTTGCGGAGAGCACGCTTCACATTGCTCAGTTGCTCGTCGTAGGTTTGGAACCTGGTTCCGCCAACAGCCTGGTCAAGACTTTTGTAAAGGCTGGACGCCTTCTGTTTGATCGCAGCCGCTGTATTTGCCGCAATGTCGTTTAACGATTGCGCTGGCTTCGGCTGCACGTTCGCTTCCTTCGCAACCGAGTCGAACAGGTCACGGACGGACTGGTGCCAGTCGTTCTGTATGCGGGTCAAGGTGTCTTGCAATCCTTGCTGCACCGATGCCTTGCTGTTCTGCAAAGCCTCCTGAACAGCTTTCAGACTGAATGGACGCTTAACTGCGTTGACAGCTTTGCCCGCCTGTTCTTGAACAGCGGACGTTGCACTCTTCGCCGCGTCAGCGACGTTGCCAGCGACTCTACCGGGTAAAGTTTCAATCGCTTCGCTCTCTGGCGCGATGAACGAAGCCGGAAGGGTCGAAGCCTGCAACGCTCCGGCTCCAACATCCTTGATACCTTGCAGCGGGTTCTTTGACGCGTCGAGATATTCCGCTCCGCCCTTAATTATCCGCAATGCACCGAGAGGCAGACTGGCCATGAAGTCTCCAACGGCTTCGCTGTTGCCGTTGTAAACGCCACCCGCACCCATGTGCTTCAGCAGTGATCCGATTCCTGTGCGATCCGTCCCGTAACGGAGGTCGTCTGCAACGTTGTTTGCCCAGCGCGCGATGTGGTCTAGAGGACCTGTGGGAGCGGTTGGAGCGCTGATCGTCGCCGTTCCTGGATTAGGTGTAGGCTGCGATGCCTGCTTGCTCTGTGCCGCTAACTGATCGAAGATGTCACCCTGCTGGTTTGCCGGAGTCGTGCTCTGACCATTCGCGAGGTGATCGAAGATGTCGGCCATTAGAACTGCCATCCCTTCGCTGTTGCGGCTGCTCGTGCTCTCTGCGGATCATTGCCGGTGAGTCGCAGGAAGATTTGAGCCGTTGCCGGATCGATCCTCTGACCGTTGCCGGTCGGAAGAGCCGCGTCAGCAGACAGACCAGCGCTGTGCATCTCGTTTGCAAGGTTCACATACTGCGACTGCCGCGCCTGTTGTGCGATGGCGGCGTAATCCTTTAACTGCTGAGGCGTGATGACATCACCAGCTTTGGCGTTCAGCAGTTTCGCTTGTAACGCCTGTCCCCAACCGCGCGCCTGCTCATGCTCTTTGATCGTGTTCTCTGTGATTCGGAAACCGCGACCGGCCAGAGGAGTCGCTGAGAGACCAATCGCATTGAATAATCCCACGACCGATTGAGCGCCCGTCATTCCCTTACCGGCTGCAAGGTCGTTCAGCGTGTCGGAGAATTGTTGGTAACTCGCTTCAGTGCGGGCAAGATCATCGAAGTTCTTTTTATAGGCGTTGAGTCGTTTGTTGTATTCCTTCACCCCGCCCATACCGGCAACGTTCGGAGCGAATCCGAGAGCATCCACTTGTCCAGGTGGAGTGTTCGCCGCATCCTCCGCTGCTTTCACAGCGGCTCTGGCCTGAGCGTCGGCTTTGGCGTCCGCAGCCCGCTCCTGGTCGTCACGAGCGATCCATGCGTTGGCTTGTGCCCTTGCACGCGATGTGCTGGCCGGATCAGTAGCTCTGCTTATGGCGTCTGATCTGCTCCTTGATCGGCGCTGGTGTGATTTCGTCGTGATAAGCCTTCAGAACTTTCCAGCCCTGTTGCGGATCGCCATCGCCGAACGCACCAGCGATGACCTGTGCAGCCTGAGAATCGGCAGAGTTGTTGATCGTCGCCTTGGGGTTGGTCGGATTGGACCGCGTAGGTTGGGCCATCGCGACCAAGCCCTGATAAAACGTGTCTCCGGACCCGTCGTGGTGAAGGTACTTTTGCAGCTTCGGAAGTGCGCTCTGGAGACTCAGACCCTGTTGCGGATCGTCGAGCAGCTTGCCGAGGTCGGGAATGGTCTTTGCGAGTTCCTTAGTCGTGGGATCGCTGGACTGAGAGAGCGTCCGCGATACGTTGGATGCCTCTGACATCATCTGACGATTCGCCTGTTGGCGCTGAAGAGCGTTCGCGAGGATGACTCCCGGAACCGGATAGCCACCTGAAGGCACCTTCATACCAGCCGGAAAGCCGGGGACGTGAGCGGCGGATAGTTGATCTACCTGAGATTGCGTTAAGAGAACTTTGGTGGAGGGCTGCGCGATAATGGAAAAGGTCTGCTCGAATCCTTTGCGGGGCATGTTGGTCCAGCCGTCCGGGATTGCGACCATCGAATGAAAGTCGTATTTGCCTGACTGGAGACCGGCCATCAGGTCATCTTGCAAAACATGATCCTGACTCACAGCGCCGTTATCCTGATAGGACTGCAAGAGGTCGCTATTTGCACTAACAGCGTCCTTCAATGACTCAAGGCCCATTCTTTCGGCCTGTTGGGTGTTCAAGATCGCGCGACTGTTGGACTCAAATGCCTGTGCTTTGCGCACGAGACTCTGTGACTCGTTCTCGTACTGCCGCTGTGCCTGTTGCTCCTGATTCTGCTGCTGTTCTTTCGCAAGGTTCATGCCTTGAGCGACACCAGCAGCAGCAGCACGACCCGCCGCATCAGGACCGCGTTGGCCCAGACCAGTTAATCCGCCGCTGATCGCTTCCAAAGCGATGGCCATGCCAAGGTGCTTCCCTGATACAGGGATCGGCGTCCGAGTTGTGGCACCCGTGACCGGATCGATAGTGGTTTTTACTCTTGGCCCCCCGGCCAAAACGTCCGCGACGTTTTTTATCCAACCGGCGCGGCGGACACTTGGATTCTGGGATTGTGTTGGCTGTTGCACCTGAGGCGTCATCTGCTGAGATGGAGGTCGAGCGGGCACAGCAGGAGCAAGGTTGTTTTGGGGAGGCGTATTTGAGACGGTCTGATCGGTCTGATCCGTAGGTTGCGCTGTGACAGGCGTCGGAACGACGGGAGGCGCTGTGTTCGCGGGTGGTGTTGCATTCGCGGTGTTGGGAACTATGGGCGCAGTGGACATGATTTTCCTAAAAAAGGTGCGACCGGCGCTCACACAGGAGAGTCTGACCATGCCGGTCGCTGGAGGAGATGAGGCGCTGGTGATGAACGCACCAGACCTCATGGCCAGATTTTCACACTTTGGGACCGAGCGCTGATCCATTCGACTACCGCCACGCCGGTCCCTTTTGAATGACGGCGGTAGAAGCTCGTTACTACTCTGAATCGAGACCAGCGAGTGACTTGCGAATTTCGGCTAATGCCCCGCTCGTGAACTCCAGCGACTTTCTAGCGAAGCTGACGTGCGCCCTGAGCAAAGAGATCAGTTCCTCTAATTCGCTCTTAGGGGCTTCTGGCAGGGCTTCGACAGCCTCTTTATCAACTGCGGTCGCGGGTTCGCGGTACTCTTCGACGTAGCGGCTTACCTGCTCATCATGAGTAGTGGTGCTCATTTCTAAAATCTCCTATACGAGAACATCTTTGATCCGTGGCTGTCCGAGGCGGAAAACTTTTCTGAATTCATCCGCGCTCATCCTGGCGATTTGATAGTCAGTGAAAAACTGCTTTTCACCTGTTTTAAGGTCCCAGCCTTCCTGTCCAGTTGGTTCGGCTGGTTGGGCATAAACGGTTACCGGCTCAGGTGTCGGCTCCAATATATGCTCAGGCGCTGACCGTTCCTGCAACAGGCCAAACTCGGATAATCTCCGGTACGCTTCTGTTAGCTGCCGAGCGCTGACTAACTTTATGCCGGGATGGTTTCGCTCGATGTAGCCCACCAGAACAGCTTCGTTCTCCGGTGTTGGCCAGTAGTCAGGGTTCGCGGCCTTGAACGCTTCTCCTTGCACCTTCTGCCAAGAGGGTACCTGAGCGATGGGAATGGGCCGGGTGGTTGCCGGGTCCAATCGGAACTCATCGTCTCTCTGGGTTAGGATGCGTTCGCGGATCGTAGCGTGAAGTTGGCGGGCAGTCTGATTAAACTGCTCTTGCGCTGCACGAACTGGGCGTTCCCGCTCTTCTCGTTCGTGCTGCTCACGCTCTGCTTCCTCTCGCCTGAACTCTTGTAACGACTGTAGGTCTCTGTGTTTCATTTTGTGATCCCCTGGATACCGGCCCGAAGAAGACCGACGTTGTTTTCGTCCACTGTCATGGACTGAACCGCATTCCGCTCTGGACTTGGTGCGACCGGAACACCGTGAACCGCGACGTGTCGCTGCTCTGCTTCATGCTGCGCGGCACAGCTTGTGTTCTGGCAGCGGTAGGTGTGTCCAGCATTGACCAATCGGGTATGGGCTTCGGAAGACCAACGAGTACCGCAACGAGTGCAGACGCAAGCCCAGCGCGGTGCCGGGTGACGGCTTGACATTCCCGTCACCAGGACCGTTCCGAACCGTGCGCTGGTCAAGTCGCTATAACCAACCATCGTTCGAGTCATGCGGCGCTCCTTCCGAAATACTGAGACGGATTGAGCTTTCGTTCAATGAAGGTCTTCGCGCATCGGTTTATGGTTGTGTTCGTCAACTTATCCTGAGTCTGGTCGGGACTGGTTAACCCCATGGCACGTCGATAAACCAATCGCCAGAACGCCTTCCTCAACTCTGGTCGGGGAAGTGCTGCATGAGCCGCGTTCGCGCAATCAATTTTGAAGTTCGCCAGATTTGACGACCATTTCAGATTTGGTTTCTTGTCAGGGTCGGGCACAAGGGCACTGATCGGCGGAGCCAATAGACAGTCAGCCAATGTGTCAACCACGGTCCAGAAGTACTTGCGGCGACTTTCACCGCTTGAAATTGCATAGGTCAAATAACCTCCTGTATGGAATAGCGCCTGAGCGCTTCGGGACTATGACAGCCTGCCTGCGAGACACGGGACGGAATGGCGGGAGTCTGGCTCCTCGTGTACGGTTCCTGGTCCGTCTGGTTGTCCTTGAAGTTGGCTGTTCCTGCTCTAACCCGGTTGAAAACGTACTGTAGACGCTTTGTGCCGTTTTCGGCTGATCGTGACCGGGTGGGCGGGACTGGTCCCTTTAGGGCGAATCGGTAAGCGAAGTGTCCTTCACTTCCGTTTCATTCACAAGATAATAGAGCAGACCGAATTTGCGAGTTTAGGCAGCCCGCAATGAGCCCGATGAACCCGCTGCTCGTGTAACTCCGGGAAACGCAACAACCCCCGTGTAGGTGGACAGGACCGGCTTCGGCTTCGGGCGCTTCGTATACTTCCGCTTTGGCTTCGCGTCCGCCTTTTTTGGCTTCTTTGTCCTGGCCTTGGGTTTCGGTTCGTTGGCGGGAGACCGTCCAGGCCGTCGTTGGGACCCGGATAGAAAGGGTGAACCGAGTGATCGGTCGGGGTCTCGTCGCCTACGTTGTCATCGACACCGTAACTTCTGAACTGCTCCTCATCGTCGAATGACAGATGGTCTTCCTCGAAACGGAGTTGGTCGGTCTTCCAGGCTCTGGCCTGCCAGTAGCCCATTTCGCGGAAGTACTTCGCCAACCCTTTATCGTCAGTGATCGTGTCGGCTTTCTCCAGAAGGTAGAATTGCCTCCACGCCCTTGCCGCGATATCGCGCGCTTCTTTGTCGAGTGGACGGCCTTGGGCCAGGTCGATGTTGTTCCTCAGGACGCCCCATACACCCTTCAGAACGGCCAGACTGAATTGCTTCTTGAGGATGTCTACCTTTTCGGGGGCGGTGATTCTGTTCACGCACCATGCTACAAACCTAGCGGGATCATCCAGCGGTCCTTCATAGACGAAGCCAACGGCGCGAAAAAAAGCCGTCAGCTGTGACCTGGACTGAAGGGCCAACATCCAGAGGGTAAATCCATTCATGGGCGGCAAGTGCCTTCTGCGATGGACCCGCTCACGTTCGCGAGCAGCACCTGAATGGCTTTGCGTCGTTCTTTTGCGGCTTCCTCCGCTGCCTCCAATCTATCCAGATGCTCCTGATATTTGGCTTCGCGCGTTGCCCTGGCGGCTTCCCGCGCGCTGCCTCCTCTGCCTCCCATAGCTCCATAGCGTCCAGATACCGGATAGCCTCGGTGTATTCCAGTTCGTTTTGATCCACAGTGGGATCGATTAAGTGTTCATTGCTCATTACGCTCCTGTGTCAGATTTGACTCCATAACTGCTCTACTGCTGGTACTACTAATGCTGTTTTCGCCATTCCGTCATGAATGTTGCGGCTGCTTCCCAGGTACGCTCCGTGGGTTCGTGCAGCAGAGTGAAAACGTCGAAGGCGCGCGCGTCATCGGGTTGATACGGAAAAAGGTCATCGGCTGTTGTTGGTTGGTTATTGTCTGTCACGGTTTGGTCTCCATTGCTCTGTCTGCGGTGCGGTCAGTTCGATCAGCACACCGCTGTCGAGCCGCCGTATTGCTATTAGCCCGGCCTCTGCCAGTTCCGCCAGCGCCGTCCTCCACCTCTCGCTTCGTGAGGCCTGTCAGTTACGACAGCTGGCTGGTCACATCGTTCATACGGTAATTTCCTCCATCACTTCGACCGGCTGCACCCATTCCCCAATTCGTTCTGCCAGTTCTCCGGTGCTGTGCGTTTCCAGAAATGCGCTCACATCTTTGCATCCCTCCTGAGCGAACTCCACGAGGCGGTACGGTATTTCGGCACTCTCCAGCGAGGCGATCACGGCAGCACGGAATCGGGCTCCTGGCTCGTCAGCATCCGGCATCACGATTACTCGTTTGTCCCTCAGAAGCTCCGCGAACTCTGGCCTCCAGGAATCCGCGTTGCCTGACGCGAGGGCGACGACTGGTTTACCGAGGTCCCAACCGACAACTGATTTGCTGGTTGCGGAACGCAGGCCAGCGGAAGTAACTGCGTCGGCGTCCTTTTCGCCCTCGGTCACGACAACCACATCGGCGTCCTTCAGGAGTTCCATGTGGTACAGAGTCTTCGGAACGCCGCGAACGTTGTTAATCGACCCGCAGCTTCCAAGACGGCGCTGGCGAAAGTCCTTTTTGCCCTTGAGTCTCCGAACCTCTCAGCAGCCCGCCGTTCGCATCTTTGTATTGGTAGGTTGCTTCTACGTTTCGGTTGGGATCAGTGAACCTGATCTTCTGACCGCGACGTGCGGCAATCTGTCGCATCGCGGCCTCGCCGTCACCGCCCTTTAGTTGCACCAGAACTCCCCAATACGTTCCCGCCTTTTGGCAGCCATAACAATGGAAGCATGACAGATGGAACGAAACGGAACAGGACGGGTTTTTGTCAGGATGATAGGGACACTGGATTTTGAGGTCGCCATTCCCCTGCCTGATGGTCGGAGCGTAGGGCGGGAGGAAGGACAGCAAAGTCTTCTCTCGTTCCTCCTCAGTCCACTGATTGAGAACGAAGCGGCGTGATCCATCGATGCGATAGTTGGCAGGATCGGCTTTTGCGTCCTCGATGAATCGGACCGGCTCCCCTGTCGTGGGATCGTTGAGCGTCACGGTGAAGTCTGCCTCTTCACTATCGCCTATCGCCAGCAATCCCAGGGCTTCCAAGCGATTCAGTGCAGTCGTGAGAGTACGGGGGTCCTTGATCGCAGCAATGCGGCGTAGCTTCGACGCGACCACATCCACCGTGTTGGAACGGTTCAAGGCCGCCTGCCACAACAGCGAAACGTAAATCGGAGTTTCTTTCGGCTTCAGATTGGCGAGAGACCATGACTGGTCGTGCATTGCGATGAAGTCTTCAGGCACGGTGAAGAAAGTCACCTTGTTTACGACGGCGAGGTTAACCTCCTTCTCGTCCATCACCAGTTCCGGATTCTGGGCGGTCCTCCCAAGCACCTTCGCGACGGGATCGTCGGAATCGGGTCGCAGGAAGACGTATCGCGACGGCAGCGCTCCATGGATCGTTCCACGCTTGCTATCATGCCTGCGTCGTGCCTCGACTCGGATGAGACCGGCACTCTGCAACTCCTTCGCTGCGTCGTCAAGCTGCGTCTCACCGTACCCGGTATACCGAGACAACCGTTCGCGACTCACACTAAGGGAGGCGTCTTTCCGGTGAGGCTCCTTTCGCAGGTAGAGCATCCTGCGGCGGTGCAGCAAGAGAAGAGCCACGTACAAGGAGACAGCAGAAGCGCTGATCCTCAATACACCCTTAGGGAATAGAAAAGACGGGACCCGGAGAGTCCGTAAGGCTCCCCATCGCCGGGGGCCTGAGAACCGATTGACCATCTACCTCAAGACCTCATCACTACAAAAACAACCAGAACCGCAGCCTCACTCATGCCCTGTGTGTACATCCAGACTGAGCGAGAACGGACTACTAATCGCTTATTAAACCTCCCCCTTGTACTGTGATCGAAATGCTAACGCATTTAGATTGTTACAGATATGGTGCGATCAACACTCACTTTTTGCAAATAAACCATGGAAAAACCACGGTTACGGTGAAAAACCGCATGTCGTTGATTCAGAGTTACTTAATCCTTGCGCCTATCCCGTTTTTTCGGAAGACAAAACGAACTAAGTCATTTTGAATCAAGGGAACCCAAAGAACCCCGCCGTGGGGCCGATCCCGGCTTTGTGTTGATTGCGATTGTGTTTATAGTACTAAATTTTCTGATACTTGTCAAGGACAATCGTGGTATAATGCGCAACCTTTGCTGGTAATGCGCCTCTTTGCTGGAAAACGCCTCCTGGAGACGCAGCGGCCTTCACAACCATCCGCGCTTCGCAGCGTCATCCAGGCCCAAAAAAGCAAGCCACTGACGACGACACCGGATCGGCCCATCGGCTTGACCGTCCGGCTCACCAGGATGCTTCATTCGGAACCACGCCAACTCTGCTTCAGTTGCCGGTCCACCGTCGGAATCGCCCAGCGGCGGTATCGTACTCTCTGCCGTCTGCGATCCGTCCCGCCCTGGTACAACGATATTGCGTCGGTTCAAAGCGTCCAGTTCGGCCCGGAACTGTTCAATTGTTTTTCCCATTGCTCTGTCCCTCTGCTACTGATCCTGCAACTACACCCGCTTCTGCGATCATGCCTTCCTCTAATTGTCGTAGCCTGCGTTTCAGATAAGCCCTGCGATTGACGACCCTGGCCTTCTCCTTCCGCCGCAATGCCGTCTCTACAATCCGGCTCCGCGCCTGCCTGAGTTGCAGGACCTGTTTCGCGGTCAAAAAATCCTCATTAATATCGGGGAGGAACAGGCCATTGCAGGACGCCACTAGCTGAAGAGCGAGAATAACCTCGATCCTTCGCGCGGCTGGGTGCAGGGCCACTTCCCACGCTTTCTTCTTGATTCGCTGTATCTCTGTGGTTCGCATCGAACCTCCTTACAATAGAAGAGCGAACATCTTTTCAACGGACGATTACATACCTGTATTGGTGCATTTCAAACGCTTCTGAGTGACCGGACCAAACCTACCTAGCGTACCGAATACGCCCGGAGTGTCTAACCGATCCGGGAAAGTGCAGGATCGCACCAGGGAAGTGACCCCCTATCAGAAAAGGGGACCCGTTCCTGTTAATCGCTCCTCTGGCCGCGCCGCGCTCGTTCCGATCCGGATAGGTGGGGAGACTCCCCTGGCACGGCCTTGAGACGGTGGTCTTAAAGACCCCCTATATAGGGACCCGCACCGTCAGCGAGTTAGCAGAGCTAGAGCGAAGCGGCTAGAGCGCCCGTAATCGCGTCAGGATCGCTCAGGACGCATCGCTGACGTTTCCAGGATATGGATGGTCACCGTCTTTACGCAGCGTTCAGGATACGGCTGACCTGTACAGCAGACCACGGTCCACCACGCGCTGTCGGGATACCGCGTTCATTCAGACCGACTGCTATTTGACGTAGTGACGTAGAGCCTTCAGCCCTCAGCGCCTCAATGATCGGCATGACATCACTGGCCCGCTTACTGGACTGCTCCGAACGTGCCTGAACACTCGCTTTCGCCCCTATTTTCGCGTACTTGGCAATCTTCTTATTCCTGCAACCTAACACCACACCACGCGCCTTGGCAGCCTGTAAAGCGGCCTTGGTGCGCTGGCTGATAAGTCCTGCCTCCAGTTCGGCAACAGATGCCATCTGCGTCACAAGAAACTTACCTACAGGGCCTTCGGGGATCGTGGGAAGGTCGCAGAACACCACGCCAGCATTACCGCTGCCCTCGACCACAGTGAGCAGGAACTTGGTGTTTCTTGCCAGCCTGTCCAGCTTAGCGACCACCAGCGTGGCACGGTGAAGCCTGCAAAGCGCAAGGGCCTCAGCGAGAGCAGGCCGGTCATCCCGCTTGCCTGATTCGCGCTCTGTGAACTTGCCGACGATGGACCACTTGCCGCCGTTGAGATGCTTCCTCACGGCCTCCTCTTGCGCCTCCAGACCCAATCCAGAGCGCTTCTGCTTGTCTGTGCTGACCCGGTAGTAGACCACATATTTGCCGTTTGCCATGATCCCGCCCTCTGCTACGTTAACCTAATTGTTCGTATAGGCTAACGTAACGGAGGAGAGTTGGGCTGTCAACGGCAAAATATACCGCTATCTACCCCGAAAGAGGCAGGTTTATATGAAAAATGATAGTTATTGCGTTCATGCCGTCGATTCAAGCGAACGGGTAGGGTTGGGCCGCATCAAAACGAGCGCAGTTTGGACCAACGCTATGATTTGCCATAGAGATATATGAATATGCACACAAGAGTCCCTTCCTGTGTGAATTCCAGATGAGACGGCCCAAAGCCGGGGACAGGTGCCGATTCCCAAGGGACCCCAGTTCCTGATGACCCAGTGCCAAAGACCCAAAGACTTCCCATTTACGCGAATTATAGAAAGAACCCTGCCGCATGCCGGCAGGGAAGACTTCTGGTGACGGCACCGTCCTCGGCTGATTTCCACCACCACCATGAGCACCGAGCACCGGTGCGGTGACGCCGCGGCGGCTAGTGGTCTAACATCGCGTTGCTGATGGACGGCAGTTGTGATCCCATGGCCCCGCGTTTTACCTGCGGTCCTCGGGAAAATGTGATCGAAGGAAACTCTGTACGCCTGCGTCGTCCTCGGAATCCAGGCAACTCCGCAGAGTCTTCAGGTGGTTAGCGAAGTGGCTCAGTTCCTTTTTGGCCTCGGCTGCTTGGTGTTCGACGAACCTCTGGGCAGCGGGGAAGTTCGTCATCGACGCTTTGCTCGCGAGTTTGCGATAGGCACGGTTGTCCGCATCGAGCTCAAAATGGGCCTCCATGATGCGCCATACCAGTTCCCCGTCAATCAGAACCTGCGACATCGGACGACCCCTCCGCTGCGTCCATGCTAGCCCAAACTCAAAAGCCCTCCTGCCAGGGGCGACTCGGTTTTCTGCGCTACAGGTTCACGATGCTCCTGAGCAGAGCGTGATAAGCGCTCAGACACCGCAAGTCGCCTCTATGGAGGAGGCAACCATGGCTGCTATTCAGAATACTCTCATCGTGATCGGTGACCGGCGCGCCTCGCCAGCCTAGAATGACATGATATCCGGGCGAAGGAAAACATCAGATATCATCCCCGGAAGCTCAATTTACCGGCACAAATGATGTACGAGGGCTTTACCCGTGTTTACCCTCTTGACACGTCCAATGTGCTTATGCAAGAGTATCTGCCGTGGAGTCGGCCCCTTGATTCTGCCACTCCACTGAGTCTTCAGTCCGAATCGCCTCTGTGCCCGGACTAATGCGGGAGCATGTCAGATTATCCATCCGGAAGTCCGACATGCCCCAGAGCATTAAAGGGGTGAACAGTAACGCTCAATTAGCATAAAAGGCTCGCAGCCTATAAACCCAAAGGAGGATCTCCATGATTAAGAAACTACTCCGGGCCACTCCCCTGCTCCTGTCTTTAGGTGTCATACAACTTGTAGCATGGGCTTTGGCGCCCAGGGATGCCAAAGCAGCTACACCAGCCGCATGCGACTGCCTCTCATCGGATCACAAGACTTGGTTGCAACTTCCGGCAAATGCCCAAACTTGCCAGACTTGCTAATGCAGCCAATTCTGTCAATCGACTGAGCTAGAGAGTCGAACGCTAGCTGAGGTTCGACTCTCTAGGAACTCGACTGGGGGAAGCTCGTGGTCAGATTTATCAGGTTCGCGCAATCAAACCCGCTGTTGCTGCCCTTTTGTATTATGTCGCTCGCGGCTGTCTTGGCGCTAAAATGGGGAATTGATGCTCGACACCGCTCAGACATGTGGCGCGCCCAATACCTCCTATCACAGCGGGATGCTTCACTGAGAGAGGGAGACTATATCCCATCGATTCCCGTGCGCCCGGTGATGAATCCAAATATCACCGGTGACACGATCCTGCCCGCTCATGGCTCCGGGCTGCTTTATCTTTTCTCTACGACTTGCCACTACTGCAACAAAGAAAAACCACTGTTATCCCGAATACAGGCCGATGCAGCACGATTGGGCTATAGTTTTACAGCGGTGCAGCTCGACTATCCAACGCAGCAAGATGTCACCGCTGCGGCGACATCGTCATACCAGATATTCTCAACGTTTACTGTCCCATTAGAGTCGATTCGCGCCTTCCGAGTGGGAGGAACTCCAACATTTGCTGTTGTGACCCCGACTGGACGCGTTAGCAGTGTGCTGACAGGCTATCAGGATGAGGCCTCTATCATCAAGATGCTTCACTGAATATTTCTGCTCTTAGCTTAAGACATTTGATATCGATGTTACCACATTATTTCGGCATTCTGCTTCGTTATACGAGCCACCGAGTTTTTCGCACACCAGTGGCAAGTCTATGGTCTCTGTTTCTGTTGTCCTTCGGGAATACAACTTTATTGGTCACTATCGCGCTGACTCACAGCTATTATCAGCAGGTCCTCTGCTTCCGTGATACAGCTGAGTTGCTATTTCTAAATTCGGTTGACGCTGGTGGCCCGGTGAACGGCGTCCGCCGAGGCGACATGGATAGATTCGGGGAAATGTCGCCAACTGTGATCGAAGCTGGCTGCGCAATCAGCCAAAACGGGATTGTCGGTACATCTCGCGGGCGGTACGAAGCTCTGATTACAACCACCTCTAAAAACTTCTTCGACGTTCTTGGACCATCGTTGATTGCGGGACGAGCGTACACAGCAGCTAATGTAGCTGAGAATGATGCAGGAGTCCTCACCTATTCCGCTGCCTTGCGCGTCTTCGGAACCACCGACGCGCTTATTGGACGCACGATTGACATCGCGTCCAAGGCTTATATCATAAGTGGGATCCTCTCGCCTTCGTTCCATTTTCCGGATACCGCAAGAGACGGTGTTTATGTCCCAGCGACAGCAGATTCCCTATTAACCGCTAATAGTATCTGTAGCGGCGTCATCCGCGTCCACTCGCCCCATGCAAGACACGAAGCCATCCGGCGACTATCGGTCCTGCAGCAGCACCTACACGTGGACGGTGAATCACCATATCGGCAGTTGTCATTTGCGCCTGCGGAGACGGTTCTGACTGCCGCCGGAGGACAGCCGGTCCGAATGATCTTCGCGATCGGACTTTTCACTTTTCTTGTCGCGGCCGCAGGAATGCTGACGATGGTCCTTTTGGAAACGACCAGGCATAGGCGAGCGCTTCATTTCCTTATACAACAGGGCGCGACGCGGAGAGTGGTTATCATTTTCTCCATCGCGAACCAGATTATCGCATGCGTGATAGCGGTCGCAATCAGCATCCCGTTGGCACTTTTGATAGGACAGGTCATCAATACGCGCGGGCGGGTACTTCTGCCAGGCCACGTCGTTCTGCGCATAACACTTCCTGAGATGGCTGCATCGTGCGGAGCCGTGTCACTCTGCTGTCTTGTAGCTGCGACCCTCACCTATTTGCTCGTTCTTCGACCACTCTTTGGTGCGGAAGAGCGAGTCAACGCCTTCCGAATATACAAAGCAACGAGACGGATGGAGCAAACGCTTTATCTGGTTGCCGTGGCGACTGTATTCGTCGTGATGTATCACTCGATTCCAGTGATGATTAAGTACAAAACCCTTGCAGACGTGGATCTCGGGTTTAATCCGCATAATCTAACCGTTGTTCAAGTGCGCACAACAGACGTAGCCCGTCATCAGCCAGAAGCGCTCATCCCAAGCTTCATGTCGCTCCTCGCCCAATTACAGGCCGTACCCGGCGTGACGGCAGCTGCTCTTATCACAGTTCCGCCACTTCTCCGAGAATATGAGGCTGAGAACGCCATTACAACACCGTCCGGCGTTTGCGGTGCTGCACCGGTGAAAATCACGTTTGCAACGCGGGCTGTCAGTGAATCATTCATGGAAACCCTAGGTATGAGCGACGAGGCCGCGGCAGCAACGCTACTTGCGCCACGCGCTGGACCTGCAGTCCCTGTGATTGTAAACCGGGAATTTATCCAGCACTGCCCGCCTCTTTTGCAGCATCGCGACATGGTGCTAGCGATGGAGAATGGACCGCACGTCTCCATTGCGGGTGTCATTGGAAACATTCGCGATTACGGTCCGATAAGCCCCCCGCATCCAACGTTGTATATCAACTATCGTGCTCTCAATGTGGACGCAGGCCTCGCCATGCAACTCATCGGAGTCTCTGATTCATTTGTTATCCGAGACGCTATCCCCCTCGATGACATACGCATGTCCCTTTCGGACTCTTTTAAGAACTATAACGGCCAAATCCTAGTAGGCACGATAGCATCGTATGACGACGTGACGAAAGAGGAGCTGCGCGACCGCTGGACCGCTGCGATGATCGATGGCTTCCTATTGGGAGTCGTACTCTTTCAAGTAATTCTTATGTCCTACGGTCTCGTTACGCATCTAGTTGTACAAACTTACAAAACGCGGGCGCTAATGTTATGTTTCGGTGCGACACAAGCCGATCTTATTTTGTGGACAGGCTACCATCTTCTGGTGCCAATGCTCGGGGGGAGTATAGGTGGCTTGACTGTCATCATCGCAGAAACCCTCTGGCACCGTA
>CAWEWV010000002.1:0-878088 GCA_963812865.1 uncultured Acidobacteriaceae bacterium
TGGCCACGCCGCAGGCGAAGAAGCCTGCTGCCGGCGCCGATCGGGGTGAGACAAGGGCTATGAAGCCAGAAAATTCGGCCAGCGGTGGTTGTCAACCTTGACACGGTGGGGCGTTTGCCGTTGCGCCTCGTAGTTCCTGTTACCGACTGGAAGCCGCAATACGCCAACGGCGCCGATCCTTGGTTCGTGGGATTCGCCTGGACCCGCCTCAATCGGCTTGGCCAAACGTCAGCGGCATGCTCTTCAAGCACCACAGACAAACCAGTACCTCTCGACTAGCCAGCGGGGCCATCGTTGCCTACGGTGTGGCGGTTGAATTTCCCGCTTCGTCCAAGGGAAGGACACAGGCCATGCTCTCGTTGGGTAGCTGCCCTTGTGGGTCGCACTAGTCGGTCTTGGTGCTTGGTACTCCGGTCTTCGTGGTGGTTGGTTTTTACGCATCCGGGATCGTCGGGGAGCAACCCTGCCGGCTCGCGGCCAAGGCACGGCAGATGACGGTGGCAAAGCAACCCGCCGGGAGAGGAGCCGGGGGGCGAAGGAGAGACGACCTGCTCTGACTTTGCAGCGGATCTCGCCCTGACGCTGGCAAACGGCGAGCAGGACGAACGTTCAGGACCCTCGCAAGGCATCCAGAAAGCATCAACGGAGGCTGCCACTGGCGCCGTGACCGGGTCTTCAATACCGCCAAGCTCGTTGGCCTCACCAAAAATGATGTTATCGCCCTTTTTGGGCATCCATGTACCTCCAACGACAGCGTCTACAATTTTCCCTTCTGGCCCGTGACCAAAGGCACAATGGTCTACCGTTTTCGACACGGGCTGCTCCGGTTGGCAGTTCAACGTTCATTTTGATCGCCGCGGCAAGGTGCGGCAAGTCCAGCGGTTGTGGATTCACTGAGCGGCTTTCCAGTAAATCGGGAGGAACAGGAGCGTTCCATGAAGTATTTTTTCCCTGTCGTCCCCGCCCTATTCCTCATCGGGTTCGGTTGCGTCCGGTGCTTCTCCTCCTGGCCTGGGCAAGAATTCCAAGACCCTCGCCTGGAGCGAGGTGACTACTTGCTGGCTGTCCTGGGAAGCCTGTTCGGCCCGAAGACGATCTGGTCTAGCTTCATCAGCCTCGGAATGAGTGTCCTTGGCCTGGGCTGGATCTTAAGAGAGTTCTTCCTGAGAGACGCCGACCTGCACGAGCGCAAGGAAGTTCGCCGGGTGTACTGGCTTACGTCGGCATAGGAACCGTGGGGATGTTGGGGCTGCTCGTCGCCGTGAACTACTTCAGTCTGCAGGCTGGCCAGGTGAGCGATGCTTTCGGTGGGGCTCCGCGCTGAAACAAGAACTCCGTGGCTCGGGTTGGCCCGCTTGCGACCAGGAATATGATAAAGTAAGAGGGCCTTCGCATGATCGAATTGTCCGAAGAGCAGTTGAAAGCCGCGAAACAGGCCGAGCCCTTCCGGTTCCAGACCCCGGCGGGAGAGTTCGTTGTCCCCTCGAGCCTACGATCGCATCAAGGGTCTGCTCGCCTTGAGCGATGTGCACCCAAGCGACCCGTATGCCGCTGTCAATCGCGCATTCGCGGAAGGAGGGGGCGACCGTCATGGATGACTACGACCGCCTACCCACCGAAGGAGGATAGTGCAGTCAGTGAAGGAGGTTCATGACCCCAAGTGCAACCCCACCGGTGGAGATCGTTTTTCCCACCAACTTGCCGGAAACGGATGGAGAGCCCCTGGATCCGGACTGACACCGCCTGGCGATGAATTTCCTCATCGAGATCCTCCGCTATCACTTCCGGGAGCGGCACGATTTTTCGTGGGCGGCAACATGTATCTCGGTGCCGCCCAGGTCCGTAACCGCGACTATCGTGGGCCCGATTATTTTTCGTCTGGGACGTCGATGGCCGTAAGGATCGCCCTTACTGGGCGGTGTGGGAGGAGGATGGCCGATCCCAACGTGATCATCGTATTGCTGTCCCCGTCCACGGAGCTGGAGGACCGGACCACCAAAAAGACGATTTACGAAAAGATCTTCCGGACGCCGGAATACTTCCTCTACGACCCCGATATGCGCCGTCTGGAAGGGTTCCATTTCACGAATGGCGATTACGAGCCCATGGAGCCCACAAGCCCGGCTGGCTGTGGAGCCGGCAACTGGAGCTGAACCTGGGCACGTGGGAGGGGCTCATTTCAGGAAGCGAACCGAACCTGGCTACGCTTTTTCGACGTTGACGGCAAGCTGATCCTCATTGGCCGAGAAGACCAGCAGCACGCGCCGACGAGGAAAAGCAACGCGCCGATGAGGAAACGCAATGCGGCGATGGGGGAAAAGCAACGCGCCGATGAGGAAGAGGAATGCGCCGACAGGGAGAAGCTGCGGGCGGACGAGGCCGAGGCGGCGCTGGCCCGCTATCCGGCAGGCCCGCCTGGAGAAGCTCGACGAGGACTCCTAAGTCCGGCCGGCCGTCCATTTTCCCCGAAATGAATTTGACCCCTGGCACCCGAAGTGCTATTCTCTACTTCTTCACCCTTACGTTGAAAGGGGACACCGCAATGAAAGCCGTGGCGTGCTTGATTCGTGAGCGAGTTTCCATCCGAAGAATCGCCTGGGGGCAGGAGGGCCGTGCGTGGCGATTGTCCAGGTTAAGGACCTGATCGAAGCCGGCGTGCACTTCGGCCATCGGGCCAGCCGCTGGAACCCGAAGATGCGGCCGTACATCTACGGCAAACGCAATCTGATCCACATCATCGACCTGCGCGAGACCGTGCGCGGCCTGCTCGCGCGCCCATCGATTCCTGGCCAAGGTCGCCAGCGCGGGCAGCCTGGTGCTGTTCGTCGGCACCAAACGGCAGGCCAAGGAAGCCATCGAACGCGAGGCGGCCCGCTGCGGCATGCCCTTCGTCAGCGAACGCTGGCTGGGCGGCACGCTCACCAATTATCGCACCATCCGCGATCGGCTCAAACGCCTGCAGGAGCTGGAAGCGATGTGGCTGCCGGCCGGCGAGAAGCCCGACCAAGCGTCGACATGCTCGCCTACATGAAGAGCATGCTCAACGAGTCCGGCAAGTTCGACCTGGCCAAGGCGCCCGAAACGGCCCCGATTCGCGGCTACAGCAAGAAGATGGTGGCCCAGCTCAACCGCGAACTGACGAAGATCCACCGCAACCTGCCCGGCATCCGCGAAATGAACCGCCTGCCCGACGCCATGGTCGTCGTCGATCCGAAGCGCGAGCACATCGCCGTCAAGGAAGCCCAGCGCATGGGCGTCACCACGGTGGCCCTGATCGACACCGACAGCGATCCCGACACGGTCGATCTGCCGATTCCCGGCAACGACGACAGCATCCGCTCGATCGAGCTGATGCTGGCCAAGCTGGCCGACGCCGTGCTGGAGGGCAAGGCGGCCATGCCGCCGAACCGGCACCGGCTGGCCAAGGCGGGCGAGCGCGGGTCCCGGCCACGTCCGCCAGCCTCCGCCGGAGTTGAGTGAACCTGGGGCTTTGGTGTGCCGTCAATTAGTGCAGTGATCATGCCTGGCGTGATGAACCGATCGTTCCGCGGAAGCTGCCGTGGTGCGTCTGCCCTACCTCATCATCGTCGCCATTTTTCTGGGCATGGCGGTGCTCATCGGCTCCTCGCACCTGCCAAAAATCGCCGAAGAACCCGCCGCGATCGACGCCTCCGCCGCGCGCCACGTGCTGCATTTCCCGCACCTGCTGAAAGGCGTCGCGGCACAGTTCTTCTACGTCGGCGCTCAGGTCGGGGTCGCCAGCTTCGTCATTCGCTTCGTCGAATTCAGCCGCCCTGGCACCTCGGACGTGCAGGCGGCGAATTACCTCAAGCTGCACCTGCTGGCGTTCATGATCGGCCGCTTCGGCGGTTCTGCTCTCATGAAGCGATTGAAGCCGGCATCGATGCTGGCTACCTTTGCCGCCGGCTCGCTGGTTTCCGTGGCGCTGGTCCTCACCAGCCGCGGTCCAGCGGCGCTGGCCGGCATTGTGCTCCTCGGTTTCTTTCACTCCATCATGTTTCCGACCATCTTTGCGCTCAGCATCCGGCACCTTGGTCCCGCCACCCGAAAAGGATCATCGCTGCTGGTCATGTCCATCATTGGCGGGGCGATCTGTCCTCCCATCATGGGACGGATTTCCGACGCCACGAATATTCAGGTGGCGTTCCTCGTCCCACTCATCTGCTACTGCTTCGTCCTCTACTTCGGACTCCGCGGTTATCGTCCGAAGGAGTCCCCCATTCTGGCGCCCGGCTAGCGGCGGCCGCTGCGCCATATTCCAAACTGCGTCCGCAAAAACTTCGTGCTTCCGAGGCAACGCATGGATCGATCTCGTCGCCGTTTCCTGATGCATTCTTCCGTTGGGCTGCTCTCCGCAGCGGTCGCGCCCAACCTTTCCCCTCAGCAGGCAGCTCCGTCCACGCCGGGCACACCGCCCGCTTTTGGAACCGCACCTGCCGTTGGTCCCGAAGTCTCTGCCGCGACTTTCGCCGATGCGGAGAAGCTTGTCCGCGTCGAGATGACGGAGAAGGATCTGGCCCAGGCTGCGTCCAACTGGCGCGAATCCATGGCGCCACTCTATGAGCGTCGCACCGGACCTCGGAAAGTTGCGCTCGAACCCGAACTCCAGCCGTGGTCCCGCGTGCAGGCTATTCAGCCTGGCCAGCAAGGCGGCCCCAGTCAGGACCGCTTCCTCCGCAGCGAAGCCGATCCGGGAACCCTTCCGGCGAGCGACGAAGAAATCGCCTACGCTCCCGTCACGCGGCTTTCACGATGGATCGCGAAACGTCAGCTCACTTCCGAGCGCCTCACGAAGATCTATCTGGATCGGCTCCGCCGCTTCGATCCCAGGCTCCGCTGCGTCATTACCCTCACTCCCGAACACGCTCTCGAGCAAGCCAGGCGCGCGGATCAGGAGATCGCCGCGGGAAACTACCGCGGGCCCCTCCACGGCATTCCGTGGGGCGCGAAAGACCTGCTCGACACCGCCGGCATCCCGACCACCTACGGCGCCGAGCCCTTTCGCAATCGCGTTCCGGACAAAAACGCCGTCGTTGTTGATCGCCTCAACGAGGCTGGTGCTGTCCTGGTTGCGAAGCTCAGCCTCGGCGCGCTCGCGCTGAACGACATCTGGTTCGGCGGCCAGACCATGAATCCCTGGCTACTCGAGGAAGGCTCTTCCGGCTCGAGCGCCGGCCCCGGCGCCGCAACCGCTGCGGGCCTGGTCGGCTTCGCTGTCGGCAGCGAAACCGGCGGCAGCATTGTGGGTCCGAGCATGCGCTGCGGGGTCACCGGCCTGCGCCCTACCTTCGGCCGCGTTTCCCGCACTGGCGCGATGACCCTCTGCTGGTCGCTGGACAAGCTTGGCCCCATGGCGCGGACCGTCGAAGACACAATGCTTGTTCTTCACGCCATCACCGGCCCTGATATTGCTGACGCCTATAGTGTGCCCAGCAAGCTGGACTTCGATGCCGCAGCTTCGATCCGAGGCCTGCGCGTCGGCTATTTCCCGAAGTGGATGCAGGAAGACCCCGCCACCGCCGTGGATCGCGCCGCGCTGCACACCCTTCCGCAACTCGGCATGATTCCGGTCGAGGTTTCGCTGCCCGACTGGCCCTACGATTCCCTGGAGGTGATCCTCTTCGCCGAATCCGCTGCGTCGTTTGAGGAGATTACCCTCGACCATCGGGTCGATCAGCTCCGCGCCCAGGTTCCGGATGCGTGGCCGAACACGTTCCGCCAGTCCCGCTTCCTTTCCGCCGTCGATTTTGTCCAGGCGGATCGCCTGCGGCGCAAAATCGCCAACGAGATGGCGCGTATCTTCTCGCAGGTCGATTTGCTTCTGGTCCCCTCCCTGCGCGATGAAATGCTGACCCTCACGAATTTCACGGGCCATCCGTCGCTCACTCTGCGTGCCGGATTCATCGAGGTTGCGGAGGCGCGCAGCGACTGGGCCCCCGATCCAGCGCATCCGCTGCCGAAGTTCTCACCACCGCGACGCGTCCCGCACGGAGTGACTCTGATTGCCAGGCCATTTGACGAGGGCACTCTGGGCACCGCCGGCATCGCGCTCGAGCGCGCTTTCGGAGTCTCAGGCGAACATCCGCCTGGTTTCTGAGCCCGCAGGAAGGTCCCGCCGCCCGTATGGGCCGTGAGTCCGAAACGTGCCAAGCCTGCCCCGTCCGCTCGGGGGGAAATGTCCCGTTGGTTCAATGGATAATTTATTTCCCTTTCGAATCTCGGCCATGGTAAGGTGTTGGCCGCCGGAAAGGTCGCGTCGGGCAGAGCGGGTATTCATAACGCAAAATTCGCAGCGCAAAGAGACAGCGGCAAAAGGAAAAGATTCATGAGACATGCTGCAAAGAAGGTGCTGACAGCGGGATTCTTGATGGCGGCCGGGGTGCTGGGGGCGTCGGCGCAGACTGCACCGGAGGCTCTGCAAAGCGGATTTGAAAATCCGCCCGAGAGCGCGCGTCCGCGGGTGTGGTGGCACTGGATGAATGGGAATATCACCCAGGAAGGCATCAAACTCGATCTCGACTGGATGCACCGGGTCGGGATCGGCGGCTTCCAGAATTTTGACGCCGCGCTATCGACACCCCAGGTGGTGCCGCACCGGTTGGCGTACATGACGCCGGAGTGGAAAGATGCGTTCCGCTATGCAATCGACACCGGCGATAAGTTCGGCATGGAGATGGCGATCGCGGGCTCACCGGGCTGGAGCGAATCGGGCGGACCGTGGGTTCCCGCGTCGCAGGGCATGAAGAAATACGTATGGAGCGCGACGCCGGTGGAAGGAGGACAACCGTTCACGGGCACGCTGGCGGATCCGCCGGACAACACGGGAGCGTTTCAGAACATTGGGATTCGCGACGCGTTGCGCCCTCCGGAAGGGGGGAAAGCGCCGCCGCAGTTTTACGCGGATTCTGTGGTGATTGCGTATCGGCGTCCGGACACGGATGTCTCTATCGAGAGTCTTCACGCCACGATTACATCCAGCGGGGGCGCCCTGGACACAGCGATGCTGAGCGACGGCGATCTGGTGAAGACAACGCAGTTGACCATTGCTCCTGTGGGAGAGAATGCCTGGATTGAGTACGCGTTTGCAGAACCGGCCACCCTTCATGCCATCACTTTGGTCACAAAAGATCCGAACCGGATCCAGCAGATGATCACCGGAATGGGCGCGCCGGAGAAAGAACTGGAAGCCAGTGACGATGGACAAGCATGGCGCAGCGTCGCCAAACTATCCGCCGGCGACACGCCGGAGCTGACGGTTTCATTTCCCGCGGTGACGGCAAAGTATTTTCGCGTGACGTTTCTGCGTACGCCTCCGCCTCCGCGCCCCGCATGGGCCGAGGGCATCGATCCCAAATCGCTGGGCATCCAGTTGCCGCCTCCGGCCACCAGTTATGAGATCGCCGAACTGGTGCTGCACCCCGGCGCGCGGGTGAATCACTTTGAGGAGAAGGCCGCCTTTACGGCCGAGCCGGATCTTTACGGGTTTGCAACAGCGCCGGTCGCCAGCGCCGACGCCGTGAAAAAGGACGATGTCATCGATCTGACGTCAAAGATGCATCCGGACGGCACGCTGGACTGGACCCCTCCCGCAGGGCATTGGGTGGTCCTGCGGTTTGGGTACAGCCTGCTCGGGATTACGAATCATCCCGCGACTGCCGAGGCCACCGGGCTGGAGGTCGACAAGCTCAATCGTGGATACGTGAAGCAGTACATGGAGAAGTATCTGGACAGTTACAGGGAAACCGTTGGGGCGGAGATGATGGGGCAGCGCGGGATTCGCTACATCGTCAACGACAGCTGGGAGGCCGGCTCGCAGAACTGGACCGACGACATGATCGAGCAGTTCCGGAAGCGGCGCGGCTACGACCCGGTTCCGTGGATGCCGGTGCTGACCGGAGAAGTGGTGGAGAGCGCCGAGGCGAGCGACCGCTTTCTGTGGGACTTGCGCAAAACCATCGCGGATCTGATCGCCGATGAGCACTACGGCGAACTCGAAGACGTGATCCACGAGTGGCACATGGGACACTACGGCGAATCGCATGAGAGCGGGCGCGCCTTTGTGGCGGATGGGATGGAGGTGAAGAAATTCAATGAAGTCCCGATGAGTGCGATGTGGACGCAGACCCCGGGCGTGAATCACATTCAGTATGGATACAACGCGGACGATCGTGAGTCGGCGTCGGTGGCGCACATTTATGGACAGAACCTCGCGGCGGCGGAGTCGATGACCGCCGCAGCGGCGCCCTGGGGATGGTCGCCGGCAACGCTGAAGCCCACCGCCGATCAGGAGTTTCTGAACGGGATCAATCGCATCGTGGTGCATGAATCGGCGCATCAGCCGCTGGTGGACAAGAAACCTGGACTCACGCTCGGTCCGTTCGGGCAGTGGTTCAATCGCAACGAGACGTGGGCGGACCAGGCGGGCCCGTGGGTGAATTATCTTGCCCGCACCAGTTACTTACTGCAGCAGGGACATTTTGGTGCGGACCTGATTTATTTCTATGGAGAGGATTCAAACCTCACCGCGATCTTCGCGAATTCATCGCCGGATGTGCCGGCGGGCTACGGGTTCGATTATGTGAATGCCGATGCCCTGATTCACGAGCTGAGCGTAGCGGACGGGAAGATTACGACGCCGGGTGGCACAACCTACCGGCTGCTGGGGCTGGATCCCTACAGCCGGCATATGTCGTTGCCCGTGCTGCGCGCGATTCACAAGTTAGTCATGGAGGGAGCCGTCGTGGCCGGACCCAAACCCGCCGACGATCCCAGTCTCGCGGATGACCAGGCCGAGTTCCATCAGCTGGCAGATGCGCTATTCGGCGATGGAACCGGAGTGCACCCGGTGGGGAAGGGGACGGTGTACGCGGGCGAGAATCCGGCCGATGCGCTGAAGGCGATGCAGGTGCCCCAGGACTTCAGTTACACCGGGAGCGACAACCGAATCGAATTTCTGCACCGCAGGCTGGCGAATGCCGAGGTGTATTTTGTCGATAATCGCAGCGATGACGGCGCAGAAGTGAAGGCGACGTTCCGCGTGACGGGCAAGGCGCCTGAATTGTGGTATGCCGAGACGGGGCAAAGGGAGCCGGTCTCGTTCACCATTGCGGATGGACGCACGACCGTACCTCTCAAGCTGGAGGGGTGGGGCACCGTATTTGTGGTCTTTCGCAAAGCGACGAGCGAAACATCGCACACCGTGCCGGCGCCGGTGGAAAGACAGCTGGCCACGGTCTCCGGTCCGTGGAAGGTGAGCTTTCCCCCGGATTGGGGAGCTCCGCCCTCGATCACACTCGATTCGCTGTCGTCGTGGAGCGAGAACGCCGACCAGGGTGTGAAGTATTTCTCCGGAACCGGCACATACACCCGGACCATCGACGCACCAGCGGCGTGGTTCCGTAATGGCGCGCACGTGTGGGTCGACCTCGGCGATGTGAAGAACCTCGCAGAGGTCACGGTCAACGGCAAGTCGCTGGGGATTGTGTGGCATGCGCCGTATCGCGTCGACCTGACGGGGGCGCTGAAGCCGGGCGCCAATGAGCTGGCGATCAAAGTGACGAATGCATGGGTGAATCGGCTGATCGGCGATCAACAACCCGACGCGACGAAGAAATACACCTTCGCCGACGTGAAGCCATATCGGGCCAATTCGCCGTTGGTGCCTTCAGGACTGCTGGGACCGGTCACGCTGATTGAGCGGCGAACCGCTCCTTAATTCCTGCGTTGCAGTTTTAGTGCGGGGCGTCGGCGTCTGCCTGCTGCGCGACGGACAGCTGGTATGAGCCGGCGGGAAAGTCGTACGTCGCTTCACCGTCGGCGTTGCTGGCTGCGTGAACTTTGTGCGATTGTGCCAGGGCGACCCCATCCAGCGTATAGCGTTGCGCCTCTGCACTGGTCAGCGAGAGCCGTCCCTGGGAATTCGGCGGAATGGTTACATTCCAGGTGGCGGTTCCGCCGTGCACGGACCACGCAGAGCGTATCTCGCCATAAGGCGATTCGTAATGAAGGCCCAGGGAGCCGAGCTGCGCGTTGAAATTCGGATGCAGGCGGATCACGTGGAAGCCCGCATCGCCGGACACAGCATCGACCCCTGCAGCGTAGCGGTAGATCCACGCGGCCACCGCGCCGTACGCATAGTGATTGTAGGAATTCATGCTGGGATCGCCGCGCATCTGATCGCCATTCCAGCGCTCCCACATGGTGGTGGCGCCATGCGCGACCAGGTAGCCCCACGAGGGATATTCGGTCGAGAGCAGCAGTCGATAGGCGACGTCGGCGTGGCCTGTGTCGGTGAGCACCGCGAGCAGGTAGGGTGTTCCCAGAAAACCGGTGCCCAACCGCCAGCCGTTGGCCTTCAGTTTCTGGACAAGGCGATCGGCGGCGGCGGAGCGCAGGGACTCGGGCACCAGGTTCATGTGCAGGGCGAGAACGTAGCCGGTCTGTGTGTCGCCGGAGGGAACCTTGTTGGGCACGAAGATGCGGCCGAAGGGGGATGGGCCATTATCAGCGCCGGCAATGAAGCCATCGGAACGCACAAACGCTTTTGCGAAGGCGCTCTGGATTTTCGCGAAGAGCGCGGCGTACTTCTGCTCGTCGTCGGTGCGGCCTGTGGCGTGGGACATTTGCTCCATGAGCGATACGTCGTAGGCCCAGTACGCGGTCTGCACCAGCACGGCTTTGGTTTGCCCCTCCGGAGAAAGCCAGTCACCGAAGGGAGTGCCGGCATCATGCTCCCAGAGAAAACCGGGATTGCTGCTCTCAATGGCTGCCAGATATTTCGTCATCGCATCCCAGTTCTGATCGATGATGCGGGTGTCTCCGGATTGCAGCCAGGACGTCCACGGAATGATGACGCCGGCGTCGCTCCATCCGGCGCCGAATCCCGCATTCGGAACAGACGTTCCTGGAGCGTAAATGCCATACATCGGCGTTCCGACCTGAGTGCCGCGCAGGTCTGCGGCGAATTTTCTGGAGAACGGAGCGAGTCCCATGTCATACGAGGCGGTCCGCCAGAACACTTCAGCGTCGCCCGTCCAGCCCAGGCGCTCGTCACGCTGCGGACAGTCGGTCGGCACTCCCACGAAGTTCGAGCGCTGGCCCCAGAGGATGTTGCTCCACAGCTGGTTGATGATGGGGCTGCCGGTGTGAAGATCGGCATGAAACGGCGCATCGGTATGGATCACTTTGGCCGTGACCGCCGATAAGTCCGGCTTAGCGGCGAGGCCAGTCAGTTCGACATAACGGAAACCGTGAAAGGTGAAGGAGGGCTGATACTCTTCCACTCCCCTGCCTGCGGTGGTGAAGTAATCCGTGGCCAGCGCGGTGCGCAGGTTATCGGTGTAGATGGTTCCATCGGGATTCAGGACCTCGGCAAAGCGCAGGCGAATCTTTGTGCCCGCTTTTGCCTGGACGCGAAAGTGCTCGAAGCCGGCCATGTTCTGCCCGAAGTCGAAGACATACACACCCGGCTTCGGTTCCTTCAGCGATTTGGCATGGAGCGTGGTTTCGATGCGAATGGGTTGATATTCCTGCGCCACGATCGCGGGTTCATTGGGATGGATGGTCTGCACGGGCTGCCAGCTGCCGGCGTTGAACTGCGGCGTAGCCCAGCCTGGCTGCTCCCGGCGAGCATCGTAGGTTTCTCCGTCGTAGATCTCGGCCTTCTCAATCGGCGAGACGGACGCCTTCCATTGGTCATCCGAGTTGACCCACTCGATGGAGCCGTCGGCGTATTCAATGCGCAGTTCCGCCCGCAGCGCGGGTGGCGTATTGCCGTAGTTATAAGGCTGCTGCGTCCATTCCAGCGGCGTGGTATACCAGCCAGGCGCGAGCCACGCGCCGATGACGTTGTTGCCTGCTTTGATGTCCGTGCTTACGTCGTAGGTCTGATAGGCGACGCGCTCGCGATAATCCGTCCACCCTGGCGCAAGAATCTGGTCGCCGATGGGATGGCCGTCGATCCAGAAGCGGTAGGCCCCCAGCGCGGTTGCGTAGAGCCGTGCGGTGCGAATTGGTTTGTTCGCGAAGAAATGACGGCGCAGCATCTGTACCGGACCGGTGGGCCACGGGCGCGCGTTCAGCGGACCGGTAAACTGACCCTCCGACGTGCCGCGGACGGCGGCCGGCCACGCGGAGTCATCGAAATCCGGACGGTACCAGCCTGCGGAGGCGTCGAAGTCGGCCTTCCAGTGTGTGTCGCTGACCAGGACCTGCTCGGAACCGTCCTGGTGGCGGATGTAAAGGCATGCACTCATCGGAGTGTGGCCACTGTTGCCTCCAGGCGCGCCTTCGCCGATGTCGAAGAGCGTGACTTCAACGGCGAGAAGGTTATGGCCTTGCTTCACCGCCGAAGTTACATCGCGCTCGACGTATTTCTTCCACGCGGTCTGCTTGTAGGGCGGCAGAGGCTCGGCGGAGAGCACGGACTGGCCATTGACCCACGCTGCAGCGGTATCCTCACCCGTGACATAAAGATGAGCGGCCTGAATCGGCTGATCGACCTGAAAGGTCAACCGGAAATCATGATGCGTATCCCCGGCATGGTCGTACTTCCCGGGATCGCGGTTGGAGATCCACTCCGCGCCGGATTCGCGCACCGCCCGATGTTCGGGATCTTCGAAGCCGATCCACGGAGCCCGCCACGCTTCCTGCATCAGTCCGGTTTCCCACCAGGTGATGGCACTGGCGGGATACGCGGATCCGTTTTGATCCCAGGCGATGACGCGCCAGTAGTAGCGGTGCTCGGGCTGGAGCGGAGGGCCCGCGTACGCAACGGCCACCGACGCATCGGAGCCGATCCTGCCGCTGTCCCACACGTCGGGGTGAGCGGTGGTGAGTCGCTGGCGGCTGCTGGCGATCTGCAGTTCGTACGCAGTCTGCTTCGCGCCGAAGCGGGCGTCGACCAGTTGCCAGGAGAATCGTGGCTGCGGAGTATCGATGCCGAGCGGGGTTTCCAGTTCTTCGCAGCGCAGGTGCGCCGGCGGATGGAGCGGAGTCGCGACCGCCTGGGCAGGGAAAGGCATCATGAAGAGAAGCAAGGCGAAGGCGGGCAGAAGGAGGGTTACCGCGTGCCCAGAAGAGAGGTTCCGGCCATAGTTCATGCGCAACCAATGTCAGGGCGGGACTGCAAAGATGTCAATAGAAAATAGATGTTTCCTATGAAACAATGGCGTGGCTTCAGCGTGCCTGCGATACCGAGATGCAATGGTGGTTCGGCTGAGCCGGCGAACAGGAGGGTCGGACGATGCGATTCCAGTCTCTGTTGTTGCTGCTTGGTGTATGCGGGTGCGCCATGATGGCGGCCGGCCAGGAGACGCGGGCGAAAGCACAGGCCATCAGGATTGACTGGGACAAGACCGTGATTGTCTCCCGGTCGACGCCGACGCTCCAGGTCGTGACCAACCCCATGCTCAATCCCGGGTCCCCGATTCACGATGGCGCGTTCTCTGCGCTGAAGGCCCTGGGCGCCGACTATGTGCGGTATGTTCCGTGGCTGCCCTATCCGAAAATCGCCGTGGCGGAGTTACAGCCGCCGACGGCGGATCACACCTCGTGGGACTTCACCTATATCGATCCGGTGACCCGGGATTTTCTGGCGGCGACGGAAGGGCATTCGACGATCATCAACTTCAGCACCATGCCGGCCTGGATGTTTCGAACCGACCAGCCAGTGAAGTATCCCGACGATCCGAATCAGGTCTTTTGGGACTATACGCAGGGAACGGAGCTGCGCGACCCCAGCGGGAAGGAACTCGGCGACTACTACGCGCGTCTGGTGAGCTGGTACACGCGGGGCGGCTTCACCGACGAGAACGGAAAACGGCACGAGTCTGGATACCACTATCGCTTTCCCTGCTGGGAAGTGCTGAACGAGGTGGATTTCGAGCACAAAACGACGCCGGAACAATATACGCAGCGCTACGACGCCATCGTCTCCGCGATTCATGCGGTGAGTCCGGAGACAAAGTTTATGGGACTGGCGCTGGCAGACACGGGCGGAAACCCGCAGTATTACGAATATTTTCTGAATGCAAAGAACCATCGGCCCGGAATTCCGCTGGATTTTATTTCTTTTCACTTTTATGCTTCGCCCGCACTGGACGAAGGACCGGATGGGTGGCAGCACACATTTTTTAATCAGGCGAACGGATTTTTGGCGACGACGCGGTTCATTCTGGCGATCCGCGACCGGCTGTCACCCACGACGAAGATCGACACCGATGAGCTGGGCGTAATTCTGCCCACTGACGGGCTGGAGATTCACGCGGGCAAGGCTCTGCCGGATCACATTCCTCATCGCTACTGGAACGCGGCTGCCGCGTTGTATGCATATCTGTTTGTCGAGTTATCCAGACTGGGCGTGGATGTGATCGGGGAATCGCAGCTGGTGGGCTATCCCTCGCAGTTTCCCAGCGTGTCGATGATCGACTACAACAATGGAAAGCCCAATGCGCGCTACTGGGTACTGAAGCTGATCGTGGATAACTTCCATCCCGGCGACCGGCTGGTGACTACGCACGATTCGGACTCTGGGCCAATGGTGCAGGGATTCGTGACGCCACAGGGAAAAAAGATTCTTCTGGTGAATCAATCAAACGGAGAAGAGTCTGTGACCGTGCCGCCGGAGTTTGCCAATGCGAAGTTCGCCACGGTGGACGAAGCCACCGCGGACGACACGCCGCGAACCGGAAATCTGAACGGGACCGCGCTGACTCTGGCGCCGTTTGCGGTGACGGTGCTGACGGAATAGCGAGGAAGAATGGCAGACAGAGGACTGGGGGTTGCGCTGTGCGGCATCGGGCTCGATGCGTACTGGCCGCAGTTCGCGGGTTTGCAGGAGCAGCTCCAGGGCCATCTGGCGCAGGCGCAGGCTCGTCTGGAGCGGATGGGCGCGCACGTGGAGCCGTTAGGGCTGGTGGATAATCCCCAGCGTGGCCGTGAGGCAGGGCACGCCTGCCGGCGCGCCGACGTCGATCTTCTCTTTCTGTATGTGACGACCTATGCGCTTTCGAGCACAGTTCTGCCCCTGGTGCAGCGTGCGCGGGTTCCGGTAGTGGTGCTGAATCTGCAGCCGGGCGCCGCGATCGATTATGACGCCTTCAATCGCCTGCCCGGCCGCACCGCGATGACGGGGGCATGGTTGGCGTGGTGCTCCGCATGCCCGGTTCCGGAGATCGCGAATGTGCTGCGGCGGGCGGGTGTCCCTTTTCATCAGGTAACGGGAGCGCTGACCGACGATGCAAGTTGGCGGGAGATTGAAGAGTGGGTGGCGGCGGCGAAGGTCAGGGCCGCTCTGGCCGAGAATCGTCTCGGGCTGCTCGGGCACTACTACGGCGGAATGCTGGACGTGGCCACCGACATCACGCAGATCTCGATCACCTTTGGCAGCCATATCGAGATGCTGGAAGCGGATGAGCTGAGCGCTCTGCGTGAAAACAGCACCGAGCAGGAGATCGCGGAACGGATGCGGATGTTTGAGGAGCATTTTGCGGTCCAGCCCGATTGCCCCCGCGGAGAGCTGGAGCGCGCGGCGTGTACCTCGCTGGCTCTGGATCGTCTGGTGGAGAACCATGATCTGCAGTCCCTCGCGTACTACTACAAGGGCTCGGGCATAGCTGCGAACGAGGACACGATGAGTTCCATCATCCTCGGCACCTCGCTGCTGACGGCGCGTCACATTCCGGTGGCGGGGGAATACGAGGTCAAGAACGCCATCGCCATGAAGATCATGGATTGCTTTGGCGCGGGCGGCTCGTTCACCGAGTATTACGCGCTCGATCTGAATGACGACATTGTGCTGATGGGGCATGATGGGCCCGGCCACATCGCCATCGCCGAAGGCAGGACCCGGGTGCGTCCGCTCGACGTCTATCACGGCAAGGTGGGGCGCGGGCTGTCGGTGGAGATGTCTGTCCGTTATGGACCGGTGACGCTGCTCTCGGTTGTCGACGATCGGGAGCACGGCTTCCGCCTGCTGGTCGCAGAGGGGATGTCAGAACCGGGACCAACGCTGGCGATCGGCAATACGAACAGCCGTTATCGATTTCCGATTGGGGCACGAAAGTTTATCGAACGGTGGAATGAGCAGGGGCCGGCGCATCATTGCGCGGTGGGTGTCGGTCACATTGCCACTTCCCTCGGCAAGCTGGCGCGGCTGCTGGAGATTCCGCTCGTCCAGGTTTGCTGAGGGGTGGGAAGATCCTGCCGGCGCGCGTTTAGTCGCCGCTGAGGGCGAGATGCAGGACCTGCGTCCCTTCATGCAGGGGATATCGGTGCACTCCCCACACAAGCTCGCCCGCAAGGCTCTGCGGCAGCGTCACGGTCGCGGTCCAGTCCGCGCCGTTCAGCTGATACACCGTGTGGATGGTCCCGCCGGCGTGGGCCATGGTCGCGTCCAGTTGATGCAGACCGCGCAGGTGCGGCGCGACCAGCACTTTCTTAAAGCCCGGCTCGGCCGGCTCAATGCCTGCCACCAGCGTCAGCAAATCGTAATTCGGGCTGGCGCTCCAGGCATGGCAGTCGGAGCGCGTCGGCTCCGGGTTCTCCGCCCATGTGCTCAATCCCAGACGCAGCATGTCATACCAGGGACCAAGCTGGTGCACATATTCGTCGCCGAGTCCGGCGTGAGCCAGAGCACGGCTCAGATAAAAGCGGAAATAGTAGGTCGGCGCAGACATCGCCGGAATGGGCTTACCGTCTAATGCGGTTTCGTGGCCCGGACTCGATGCCAGCAGCCTGCGCAGGATCGGCGCCTGTTCCTGGTGCGGTGCCACATCCAGCCATACGGCCAGAATGTTTGCCTCGATGCTGTAGGTCTTCTTCGCGGGCGTATCCGCGTAAAGGCCGTAGCGAGGATCCCAGTTCTTCGCGTTCAGAGCAGCGGAGGCTTTGCGAATCCTTGCCTCGTACTCCTGCGCCCGCTCGTGACTCCCATACCGCGACTCAAGCTCTCCCGCGTCGTGCAAAGCCTCGATGAACTGCAGGGTGAGCAGCGCCGACCCGCCGTCCGCCTCCTGTGGAGGCACGCCGTCGCGATAGGTCGCGGTCCAGTCCCCGAATTCCCACCACGGGAGTTTGCCCAGCAGGCCATCCGGACGTTGTCGCGCAGCGAACCAATCCAGAACAGTGCGCGTGTGGGGCAGGGTCTCTTTCACGAGCGCCAGGTCGTCGACGTACATCCAGTAGTCGTGGACCATGCCGACCCACAGCAGCGAAAACGGAGGGATGAATTGCGGCAGCCCAGACGGATAACGGCTCTGCGTGATCCCCTCGGGCGTTCGCGAATCGTCAATATTGACGATCGCCTGTCGCGCCAGACGGCTGTCCCCGGTCATTACGTAAGAAATCAGCGCCTGGATACGAGTATCGCCGACATACTGCAGCTGCTCCCAGTAGGGCGCATCCATATAAGTCTCATGCGCGCAGAGGCGAGCGGTGCGCCAGCCGGTTTGCCACAGCGCATCGAGTTGGGGAATGTCGCCGGCGATGGCTGCCTTCGCGTCAAAGGGATAGGCAGAAAACCAGGCCCTGAAGCCCTCCAGCCGCAGCGGTTCCTCTTTGGTCGTTACGTCCAGCTGCAGGTAACGCCAGGTCCGCCACCACAGCGGCTGAAAACGTCGACTTTCTCCACCCCCGGCGATGAACTCGTCGGTGATGCCGGCGATGTGGCGGCCTTCGATCTGGTTGCGATTCCCTTTCTGGCCTTGCGCATCGTAGAGCGCCTCGGAATAAGTGACGGCGATGGTGGCGTCGCGCCCGCCGCTGACTGTTAGTTCGGGATACGCAGTCTGGAGCACACCACGGTCGAGCAACAAGGTGATGTGGGCATGGGCGGGAATCTCCAGCGGCGCGACCGGAAACGCGGGCAGCGACGGCAATCCCTCGACTCGCACAGGTTTGCCGGCGTCCGTCAGTCGATGCTCCATCGGTGGAAGCGCATCCTGCACCAGCTCCCAGTTGTTGTCCGCATCCTGTGCTTCGCGCGTGGCTGCGTGACCCACTTCCTGCGGCGTATCCCAGCCATCGGCATCGCCGGGCTGATCCCAGCTCCAGTCGACCGCGCGGCCATCGATTCTTTCTGCCGGACCCGCGGCAAAGTAGTCGTGAACGCCGTTGTGACCCAGCGCACCGCGTCCCGCCTCGTCGCGCACACGCCAGCTGCTATTCGTATTCACCGCTGCTTCTGCTCCGGTATCTCCCTGCATAAGAAACCCGGTGCGGTTGCTCATCTGCGCCACCGGAGCCGCTTCGCCGAAGTTCCACACCTCGGCTGCCAGCACGTTGGTCCCGGCATGCAGCAGAGGCGCCAGGTCCACGGTCTCAAAACGCCAGTGGAACAGGTCACCGCGCGCCGGCCCCTCGGCCGCATACTCTCCGTTCACGTGCAGCAGGAACCGATTGTCTGCGCTTACATGTACCCAATAATGATCGGGCACGGTTGCGAGGACGACCTCTTTGCGAAAATAGAACACGCCTGGGGCCCTCGCCGGCGCCGACGGACTGGCGATCCAGCTCGCTGTCCACTTGGCCGCCACCAGAGCGGGATTGAGCGGCATCTGCCCGCCGGCCAACAACGCGCCGACCGTGAGCAACAGGATCGCAGGCAGAGAGGAGAGCCTTAGAAAAGCGAAGTGCCTTTTTCGTGTCTTCATGGATTCCTGATGCATCACGGATTTGCGTTGGGGTCCAGCCGTTGCGGAGTGACCTCGTTGGCGTTGGGTGGGGCCAGTGTTCCGGGGATGATGGTGTGAATCTTCTGGAATGTGGCGAGCGCCCGGCGCTGTCCTTCGCTGTTGCCGGTTGCGCGATCGGCCTGGGCGAGACGCCACCAGGCCACTTCGTCGTTCGGCCGCAGACGCGTAGCCCGTTCCAGCAGCGAAACAGCCTGGTCTGCCTTTTGACGAGCCAGGTCTACGCCGGCCAGGCCTACGAGCGCCTCTTCAAAATCGGGATACTGCTGGAGAAGCCGCTCATAACTCTGTCCGGCTTCCTCAAGATTGCCGGCTTCCGCCTGAAGATTGGCGAGTTCATAGGCCGCATTGCCGTTTCCTGGGTCGAGGGCCAGCTCGGCGGTAAACTCGCGCACCGCAGTCTCGCGGTCCTGCGCGTTAGCTGCATCGCGAAACCGGCCCAGATAGACGCGTCCAAGCTGGTAGTGGATGCCGGGGCGATTCGCATCGATGGCGAGTACGTGATTGAACGCGACCATCGCCGCGTCCCAGTTCTTCTGGCTTTCGTTGGCCTCGCCCTGCGCCTGCAGCATCCAGACTGAGCCGGGCGCCGTGTCATGGAGCTTTTCCATGACCGTGTAAGCGAAGCTGCCATACACGCGGCCGGTATGATACAGAACCTCCGGATCGTTGGGATAAGCCTTATTGAGTGCGAGCGAGGTCTCCACGGCATCGGCGTCACGATCGAGGTTGCTGTAGGCGCGCAATAACTCCAGCCCGCACATGCGCCGCACGTCGCTGTCTGCCGTTTGCCGGAAGCCCTTCTCGAGGTGCGGGAGTGCGTCGGAGAATTTGCCCTCTTCCGCGAGGGACAGGCCCAGCAGACTGTCGAGCTTCGGCAATCCTGGCTTTAGCCGTTGCGCCGCATGGATCTCTCCGATCGCCTGCTCGTACTCGCGCTGCTTGAAGTCAATGGCAGCCAGAGTCGCGTGGATCTCGGCGATCCCTGGCTCGCGTTTCTCCAGCTTTTCAAAATACGCCTGAGCTGTGGCATAGTCGCCGTGAGCCATGGCCTGCTGCCCCGCGGCTGCGTCGCGCGACGCCTCCTCTTCGCGACTGGCCTGGGCTCGGCTCGACGGAGCAAAGCTGCAGAGGATCAGAACCAGGCTGAGGCCCATTCGTGTCATCGGCTGAGTTTATCTCCGCAGCAAAAGAATCCGCCACGCCGGAGCGTGGCGGGTTAGGAGGCAGGTACGGAGACAGCGGTCAGAATGTGAACTTGCCGCTGAGCTGAATAATTCGGGCTGCGGACGAGCTGGTAATACGCCCTGCAACGTTCGGTGCGTCGTCAACGCCTGCGTCAACCGACGATCCACCCCCCGAGCCGCCTGTCGCATATCCGCCCGTTTCGATGTCGTACTGATGATGGTTGAAGGTGTTAAAAGTGTCGAAGCGCAGACTGAACTGCGTGCGCTCGGTGATCGGGAACAACTTCGTCAGACCCATGTCCCAGTTATTAATCCCAGGCTGACGCAGATAATTGCGCGGCGCAATACTGCTGCCTTCCATTCCGTAAGTTCCGGCGAGCGGCTGCGTGAAGCACGACATATTGATTCGCTCGAATTTTTCCGTCAGATTTTTGGTCGGATCGCAGCCGGACACGATGTTAGCCCGCTCCGCCGGAGTGTTGTTCAATCCGTCGACGTCGTTGGCTGTGATCTCGAAGGGGAATCCCGCCTGGAACGTTGTGATGCCGCTCAGTTGCCAGCCCCCTATCGCCTCCTCCGCCGCGCGTCCGACGCCGCCGGCGAACTTCTTGCCGCGGCCGAAGGGCAGGTCGTAAATGTAGCTGGCAACAAAACGCTGGTTGACGTCAAAGTCCGACAAACCGTAATCCCACTCCGGATGATGGTTATCTTCAAATCCCTGATAACCCGCCCCGCTGGCGCCGACACCCGCAGCCGCTGATTTGTCGTCCTTACTCTGCGCCCAGGTGTAGACCGCGGTCACCGCCAGGTCGTGCGCGCGATGCGTCAGGTTGACGTTCATGGCGTTGTAGTGCGAGTAGCCATGAAAATCGCTGTCGATGTAATCACCGATGAAGTTCGGGTAGGGCAGCCGGGAAGTGGCGGGGCAGTTATGTGTCGTGTCCGCCGGATTCGCGTTGCAGAACGGCACGTCCGCAGCAGGCATATCGTTGGGCTGAGCAATATCGCGCCGGTCCAGCAGGTGGACAGCATGCGTCCCGATGTAGTTCACTTCCAGCGTCGTGTTGTTGCTCACCTGCCGCTCGACTGAACCTGTCCATGACTGCACGTAAGGATCGAGCGGATTCTCCGATTCGATCACCGCGATGAACGACAGGGTGGACACCGGGAACGGTCCCAGCGTTCCATAAGCCGGGAACATCTGATTGCCCAATTTAGGCAGAGACGAGTTAGAAGTTGGGGTCTCCGTCAACCGGATGCTGTAGGGGTAGATATCGGCCGAGTCGTCGATCTCCCGGCCCTCGAAGGAGTCGAAGAAGATACCATATCCGCCGCGAACTACGGTCTTGTCGGTGAGCCGGTAGTCGAGGCCGAAGCGGGGAGCAAACGGTGTTTTCAGACCGGGGTGGGGCACCGACCCGCAGTAGCGCAGAATCGGCCCGCCGTTGTAGCCAACGCCCGGAGCCACACCGTCAGTCTTCAGCTGCGGATCGGCGAAGCACAGGCCGCCCTGTGAGTTGGTAGTGTCGAGCCAGAAGAAATGGTTGTGCACTTCATAGGCTGCCGCGCGATAATCCCAGCGCAGGCCGAGGTTAACCGTTAGCTTCTGCGTCGCCTTCCAGTTGTCCTCCGCATAAGGCGCAAAGTAACTAAACACATGGTCCTGGGAATTCCCCGCGTAAGTGGTGGGGCTGAGGGGTCCGGGAAAGAAACCGGATACCGTGGCATAGTAGCCCAACAGCATATCGGCGATGGCATTACCCGTACCGCAAAGGCCGGTTGCGTTCGGGCAGTTCGTTCCGTTGTTCGAAATCGTGGTCGGGGAGAAGCTCCAGTCGCCGTAGAAATCATCGTCGAGGTTCCGGACCAGATGCCAGTGACGGTAATCGACTCCGAATCCTAGACTGTGCTTGCCATGAACCGTGGTGAACGAATCGGCAAACTCCCAGGCCGGGTTGTCCGACCCTGTATAGGCATTACCCGAGCCGCCCTCTTCAGCGAACTGTGTCATAGAAAGACTGGGCCAGCTCTGCTGTAATGCGGTGAAGTGAGTGAACACACCGGTTTCACCCAAAGCCGTGATTGCGGCCGCTGGTGGTGCGGGGGCTCCCTCCGGCGCCTGAGCATCGAGGTACCCGAAGCGGAAGTTATTCACGTTCGACGCACCGATGTTGATGGTATGGGAGATTTCCCAGTTCTTCTGGGTCTCGTACTGCGTCTCGATGGCGTAAACCAGGTTACTGCCGTTGTAGAGAGAAGCATTCTGATACGTCGAGTACGTGCCGCGCCCGAAGATCGACCCCAGCTTTCCGAGGTTTTGGTCGATACGATAGGTCTGCTGATTGGTCGTCAGAGGCGTTCCGTAGTTTTGGATGTAATTGTTGACACCCTCGCCCTGATTGGCCAGCGTCGGCGTCGGCCAGTAGTTGTACTTGAGGGCCACCAGTGCCAGCCGATTCGTGATCTCGGTAGACGGAATCTGATTGTTCGGAAAGGCCGCCCCCGTAGTCGGATCGACCGGCATACAGTTCTGGCTGGCGGCCAGCAGCGCGGCGCAGGCCGCGGTCCCGTACAGGGGGAGTGGCGCTCCGCTGGAAGTTGTCTCGTTGTTGAAGTTCCCCTGCAGCGCCGCAGGATTGGGAATTGCAGCAGTTTCTCTGCCCCCATTGATGACCCGCCAGCCCTCATAATTCGCCATCCAGAAGGTGCGGTTGTGCCCGTTATAGAGTTTGGGGATATCGACCGGGCCATCCGCCACAAATCCGAACTGGTTCTGGCGCAGGACTGGGTTAGTCGTCGGAACCCCTAAGTTATAATCGCTGGCCGTTGGGAACGGGCTCGCATCATAAGCGTTGTTCCGGTTGAATTCAAAAACAGATCCATGCAGAGAATTGGTACCACCCCGACTGACGATGTTGATCTGGCTGGCACTGAAGCCGTATTCGGCAGAATACGTGCCGCTCTCTACCTTAAACTCCTGAATCGCATCCTGCGACAGGATCACGGCCGGGGTAACCAGCGCCTGATCGGTGTTGACCAGCCCGTCCAGCGTGTAGTTATTGCCTTCGGGACGGCCACCGTTAACGCTCACAGCGTCCCCTTCGCCCTGGCGCATCGTGCCCTGCTCACCACCGACTGTCACGGCTCCGGCGCCCACCAGTAACAGTTGCATGAAGTTCCGCCCGTTCAGCGGGAGGTCTTCCACCTGATGCTGGCTCATCAGCTGTGACAGCGATGCTGTGTCCGTATCCAGACTTACCGCCTGGGCGGTTACGGACAGGGTCTGCGTAACAGCTCCAGGTTTCAGTGAGATGTTCACGCGCAGACTCTGATCCACCGTCAGCGTGAGACCGGTGGTGACTGACTTCTGGAATCCCTGCATCTCCGCTGTGACCGAGTAGCTGCCGGGGATCAGCGAGGGCGCCAGATAGTCGCCCGACGAACTCGTGGTTGTAACGAAAGGTACGTTGGTGGCAACGTTGGTGACCGTGACCTTCGCTTTAGGGACCACGGCGCCCGTGCTGTCGGTCACCGTCCCCAGGATCGAGCCGGTTGCTCCCGCCTGACCGAAGCATCTGCCGCTCGCAGTCAGCAACAACAACACCACAAGGCCGATTTTGAGTTCTCGCATGAAATTGCCTCCTTGAAGAGCCGTGCCTGCACTGCGCATGGATCGTGCATCGACCGTGCCGTCATGAGGAGAGTCGTCAAACGCAATCGACGGCACTGCTGGGTAATTGGGGCCGATCCAATTTCGACGAGAACATTACTCATGCAAAAGAATGAATGTCAAGGGAAAATTTGTTCCTCCTTTGAAATTTAAATTTTGTGTAAACCCCGCTGCAAATGGGTCTCCGCACGCAGCGATCAATCAAGCGGGCGCCCGAGTGAAGCGATTCATCGGAGTGGCCGAGGGCGTCGGGGATGGCCGCTTGTTCCAATAGCGGAATCCTGCGGGGAGGCAAACGGATCCCAAACACGGCAGGAACTCCCGCCCCCTGCAGCCTGCGCACAATACGGGGAGCAGGTGCACGGATTCTCAGCGGGAGGACCTCCAGCAGTTCGGGTCTTTCGTTTTGGAAGATTCCGGAACGAGCTGGCCGATTTTCTGCCGCTGGCAGCAAAATTCCGGGCCGGCGTTTCGAATTGGAAACGCTGGGGCAACCGCCCTTTTGCGAGAGAACCTCATGCAGGCCTTATCGGGCGAGCCTGGTGCAAGCTCTATTTCAATAGAAGTTCTATTTCCTCTTAACTTATCTGTGCCGAGGCATGGCCGGTCTTTCTCCGGCCAGCAGGCTACCGTCGGAATTGGTCTACCGCCTGCCAAATCGCCATCGCCAGAGCCCATAGAAGAAATGCGGCCGCCACCGTGACTCCAGGCCAGCGAAGGGCGGCGACGAAGCTTCTCGCGAAGGGCTTCCCGTACGCGCGAGAACTTGCTGTGCGCCGCACCGAGGATATTCGACTCGGCCGTCGCATCCGTGCCGGCCAGAAATCAGTTCTCAAATTCCATCTCCGGCTGCGGCAGGATATCGTGCTCGCGCGCGACCCAGACATAGAGCGTAGGCAGCAGAAAGATGCTCATGATCAGATTCATGACCAGCCCGCCGACAATCACGATGGCGAAAGGCCGCTCCGAGTCTGAGCCGATGCCGTGCGACATTGCCGCCGGCAGCAGCCCCAGCGTGGCCACCAGCATGGTCATCATGATGGGGCGCAGCCGCAGCACCGCTCCTTCCACGGCCGCCGATTCGATGCTGTGGCCGCGCGCCCGCAGCTGGTTGATGTACTCCAGCATGATCACGCCGGTCTGCACCGAGACCCCAAAAAGGGCGAGAAAGCCAACCTCCGAGGAGACGCTGAAGTTAGTGCCGGTAATCAAAAGCACCAGCAGGCCGCCGATGCTGGCCATGGCCACGGTCGCCAGAATCAGCAGTGCCCATTTGAACGACCGGTACATGGTGTAGAGCAGAATGAAGATAAGCAGAACCGTGATGGGCACGATGATCGCCATGCGGGCTTCGGCGCGCACCTCGCTCTGGTACTCGCCTTCCCAGCCCAGGTGGTAGCCCCGCGGAAGCTTGACCTGCATGTCGACTTTTTGAATAGCTTCCTTCACCGCGTCGCCGAGCGGGCGCCCGCGCACACTGTACTTGATGGCAACATAGCGCTGGTTATTCTCGCGATAAATCTCCGAGCCCTCGTCCGCTTCGTGGATGGTGCATAACTGCGCCAGAGCTACGCGTTCCCCCGACGGCGAGAGCAGCCTGATATTTTCAATGGCCTCGCGCGTATTTCGATACTGCGGGAGGTAGCGCAGTGTCAGGTTGTAACTCTCTTCGCCGCGCAGTACCTGGGTGAGCGCGTTGCCTCCCACCGCTGTCTGCACGGCGTCCTGCACATCGGCCACATTGATGCCCCATCGTGCCGCCTTCTGCCGATCGACAACGACGTCGAGGTCGGGCTGGCCCGTCACCTGGAAGACGCCAAGATCGGTGATGCCCCGCACGTGGCTCATGATGGTCTCGATCTGACTGGCCTCGTCCTCGAGCAGATGCAGATCCGAACCGTACACTTTGGTGGCTAACTCGCCTTTCACTCCGCTGACCGCCTCTTCCATGTTGTCTTCAATCGGCTGCGAGAAGCCCCAGATCACGCCCGGAATCTTCTTCTCTAACTGGTCGTTCATCGCGGCGATCAGGTCGTCCTTGCTCTGGTGGAAGATCGGCCGCCATTCCTCCTTGGGTTTCAGCCCCACGAAATACTCGGTATCGAAGAAGCCGGTGTGATCGGTTCCGTCGTCCGGGCGCCCGGTTTGACTGGTGCATTCCGTCGCTTCGGGAAAGGAGCAGAGGATGACGCGTGCCTGGTTCGCCACGCTCACGCCTTCGTCCGGCCCCACGCTCTGATCGAGAGTGCCGCGCACCCACAGCGCGCCTTCGTCCAGGTGGGGCAGAAACTCAGAGCCAATCACGCCGCCAAACGCCAGATAGACGGCAACGATCAGTGCCACCACCCCCATGCCGATGGTGAAGCGAGTGTGATGGATGGCCCATCGCGCGCCTGCGCGGTAGCGATTGCGCATGAACTCCATGGCCGGGTTCTGCCACTCCTTCGCGCCTTTGCTGAACAGCAGGCTGGCGAGAACCGGCGCCAGGATCATGGAAAATGACAGGGCTCCAAGCAGGGCAAAAGCCACGGTCCACGCCATCGGACGGAAGAGTCTTCCTTCCACCGACTGCAGGGTGAAGATGGGCAGGTACGCGGTGATGATGATGGCGATGGCGTAGAAGACCGGACGCTGGACCTCGTGGGCGGCTTCGGCGATGCGAAATTGAATGGACCGGCCGTTTTCTTCCTTGTGGCTGAGGTGGCGAACGATGTTCTCCACCATAACGACAGCGCCATCCACAACCATGCCGAAATCGAGTGCGCCGAGGGAAAGCAGATTCGCGGGGACGTGTTGCAGGTCGAGGCAGATCGCGGCGAACAGCAGCGAAAACGGAATCGTCAGGGCAACGATCAGAGCACCGCGCACGTTCCCCAGAAAAAGAAACAGGATGATGACCACCAGGACGATGCCTTCGCCCAGGTTGTGCAGAACCGTGTGCGTAGTAAAACGCAGCAGATCGCTGCGATCGATAAAGGGAACAAGTTTGACGCCTTTGGGCAGGATCTGTGTATTGAGTTCGGTGACCCTGGTATGAATTCCGTCAAGCACCGGCTGCGCATCGGCGCCCTTCTGCAGCAGCGCAATCCCTGAAACCACATCGTCGTTGTCGACGATCTTTCCGTCTTCGCGGCGGATCGCGCGCCCGAACTGGCCCAGACGAATCATCGGCCCCTGCGAAACTTCGGCAATATCCTTTACCCGCAGCGGCGTCCCGGCTTTGGTCATGATGACGGTGTTTTCAATGTCCTGGATGTTCTTCACCAGGCCCACTTCGCGAACATTGATTTCCTGCAGGCCCGCCTGGATGAAGCTGCCCCCGCCATTGGCATTGTTGCCGCTGAGCTGCTGCTCCACCTGGCTGATGCTCAGGCCATAGGCGACCAGCTTGTTGGGATCGAGCCGCACCTGATATTCCCGCGTGGGACCGCCGAATGGATTCGTGTCCACGACCCCGGGAACCGACTTGAGGTTCTTTTCGACGACATAGTCCTCGAGCGTCTTCAGGTTCATCACGTCGTACTCGGGATTGCTGCTCTCAAGCGTGTAGAAATAGATCTGGCCGACCGGGCTCCAGTCCGTGCCCATCTGCGGAATGACGCCGGCCGGCAGGGTTGCCTGGGAAAGCCGCTCCATCACCCGCTCGCGGTTCTCGAAGTCGGTTGTCTCCTCGCCGAACACCATTTCGACCGTCGACAGTCCGAAGATCGACCACGAGCGCACGTGCGCGACTCCGGGAATCCCGTTCATCACGGTTTCCAGCGGAATGGTCACCTGCTGTTCGATCTGTTCCGCGGAGATACCCGGCCACTGCGCGATCACATCGACATAGTTATTCGCGACGTCGGGATACGCCTCGACCGGCAGGCGATGAAACGACACAATTCCCCAGGCAAACAGCAGGATCCCGATCGCCAGCACCAGAAAACGGCTCTGCAGAGCAAAGTCCACCAGCCTGCGGATCATTGCGCCTCCAGCGTCGCTTCCAGCGCCAGAACATCCCCCACCACTTGCTGGCCGGGCAAAATTCCGAGCAGGATTTCCTCGCGGTTCCCCGACAGCATTTTCCCGCTGGTGACTTTGATCCTCTGGAACCGGTGCCCACCCGCCGGCACGAACACCCAGTCGCAGTCGTGCAGATGCAGAATCGCCGCAGCCGGTACCACCGCGTGAACCTGGCTGGTACGGCTGACCAGCGTCGCGGTCACAAACATTCCGAGTCGAAGCAGCTTGCCGGGATTCGGGACCTCAATCCTTACTTTCGCCGTCCGAATGCTGGGATCGAGAATCGGCCCGATGTCGCTCACCGTTCCTGTCAGCTGCCGGTCCGGATACGCATCGAGTCGAATGCGTGCCTGCTGTCCCAGCCGCACCCGGGGCAGATCGCTCTCATACACGTCGCAGATGATCCACACCACGGAGAGATCGGCGATGGTGAACGCCGTCGATGTTCCCGCGTAGGTCACGCCGGCTGCCGCGGCGCTGGTCACGTTCTGCGCGACGATCACCCCCGAGACCGGCGCGTACACATTCACGATGCTCGAAGGATGGTCCTTGTTCACCCCCAGCGTATCCAGCTGTTGCTCCGCGGCGGTCAGGTCGGCCTTCGCGTCGTTCTCCGCGTCCTCGGCCTGCTCCACCTGCGCCTGAGGAATTGCGCCGTGTTCAAACAGGTCTTTCGCGCGCACCAGTGCCAGGCTGGCCAGATGTTCATCGTTCGACGCCTTCAGGTAAGCATCGAAGGCATTGGTGATATCCGGGCTCTGCACCTTCAGCAGCAGGTCGCCCTTCTTTACGTTGTCATCCAGCCGCGCCTTGATGTCGACAATCCGCCCGCTGGCCAGAGAGATCACCGGAATTTCGCGCGCGATGTCGGGATTGACGCTGCCGGTGACGTCGAGTTCGTCCGGAACTTCGATGCGCTCGGCGGAAACCAGCTGAAACTGCTCCGGATGATCCACGGAAACACGCGCGGCGTTACTCTGATCGACCACCTGGGGGGAAGGCGGCGCGCCATCGGCGGGATTGAACTTCTTCCCGCATCCCTGCAGCAGCAGGAGCGTCCCGAGCCAGGCGGAACACTGCAGCACTGAACGAGGTTTCATCACTGGATCACCTCGCGTCCCACAGCCATGTTCAGCTGGCTGGCCGCGGTCAGGTATGCGCCCACCAGTTGCAGATAGGCCATCTGCACATTGCGGTAGTCGCTCTGCGCATTCAGAAAATCCATCAGCGATGCTCCTCCGTGCTGCCAGGCGTAAGTCACCGTCTCTCTCACCTTCAGCGCCTCGGCCAGATACTTGCCGCGGTAGGGGCGCAGGAGAATCAGATTGCTGTTTACCTGGGCCCACGCAGAATCCACATCGCTGAAAACCTGAGCGCGCGTCGCATCTTCCATTTGCTGATTGCGCGCGATGTCGATTTGCGTTTTGAGCTTCTCGCCCTGGTTGCGGTCGAAGACACGCAGCGGCACGCTCACGCTCAACCCGAGGGTCTGCAGCCCATTGGGATTGTTATTCGACGAGTTCCAGGTGTACCAGGCGCCGAAGGTCGGGTCGGTCGAGCCGTTCGCGATGGCCAGTTTGTGATTGGTATCCGCCTGCTGCACCGATTCGAGTGCCGCGCGCAGATCGGGGCGGTTGTCGATCGCAATCTGATGAAACGCGTCCAGCGCCTGCAGCTGATCGGCAAAATCGAACGGTCCCTGCACGTCGAACTGATCGATCGGCGTCCGGTCGTCCAGCAATTGCAGCAGCTGGATTTTCGAGGTGCGCAGGTTGACGTCCGCTGTCTGCAGGTCGGATTCGTACTGCACGCGCTGCAGCTCGATTCTGTCGAAGTCGATCTCGGCCAGATCCCCCTTTTTGAATCGTTCCTGGCTGATGTCGATGATGTGGTCGTAGTAGTCCAGCTCCTGCTTCGAAAGATCGACGATCGCCTTCGCCTCCAGCACCTGCACAAAGGCTGCGCGCAGGGTAAACAGCAGGTTGCGTTCCAGGTCTTCGTGCTGCGAACCCGCAATCTGCGTTCCCTCCTGCGCACTCTTCAGGCGCAGCTCGCGCTTGTGATCCCGCTCGTGCAGATAACTGAAATTAGGTGACAGGAATGTGCCCCTGAACGGCTGCCAGGTGTCGTCGTGCGGGGCGATCGAGGTGCCGTCCGCGGTCATAGTGAACTGCGGATTCGGCCGCAGGTTCGCCGTAATTTCCTCCGCCTTCATCTCATCGACGTTCGACTGATCGGCCTTCAGGGTCGGATTGTCGGCCTGAAATTTCGCCCTGATCTGATCCCAGGTGTAACGGGTCTGGGCGACCGCCCGGCCGCCGGAAGCGATCAGGATCAAAAGAAAGACTGTGGCGCAGCTCGTCCTGCGCGCGAAATTGGAAAGTGTCATGCTGAAGCTCTGTTAAGCCGCCCAATCATCGGTCCACGGGCAGCGGTCGCGAGTTAAAGACGCGGGGATCCATACTGAGGCCTCTTCAGAGTAGAAGCTGCCCTGAGGCTGCCGGCTCTATCTTTGGGGCAGCACCGCGTGTCTTTGAGTCGGCAACCTATCTTTTGGCCAGTTCCCGCGCCCGCATTGCATCGTTTGCACGTGCGACGCATCCTGCCTCTCTACAATAAGGATGGTTGAATGCGCGGCGGATGCAGCAGCGCGGGGCGACATGTACGCAACGTTCTTCAGGGGCAGCAAGCGAGGAATTCTTCTTCGCGCAGGATTGCTGATCGCGGTCATCGCCCTTATCGACTGGCGCATCGTTGGTGAAATCCCGCTTGGTTTTCTCTACCTGCTTCCCATGCTGATGGTCGGCAGCATTCTGGAACCATGGCAAATCGGCGCGGTCGCCGCACTGTGCACCTTCCTCGCGGAAATTTTCGACGATCTCGTGTGGGCTCCCCGGGCCGGCGTCTCCCGCGATCTGCTCTACTTCATCGCCTTTTGCGGCGCCGGACTCTTCGTGCGCGAAGTCAGCAACAATCGCAAAGTGGTGCTCCAGCACATGGAGGAAATCGAGCATCAGAGCGAAGCCCGGCGCGAAGCGGAAGAGCAATTGAAGATCCTCATCGAAAGCAGCCCCACAGCAATTCTTACCGCCGACGTGCACGGTACCGTACTGACGGCCAACGAGGCGGCCCATCGCATGTTGTCGGTCCCCCTGGGCGAACTCCCCGGCAAATCCATTCATCGCTACCTGCCCTCCCTGAGAAATGTCTCCGCGCCTGACGTATCCCGGCAGTTCTTTCGCACCGTGATGCAGGCACGCGGGCAACGCGAAGACGGCGAGACCTTCCTCGCGGATATCTGCTTCTCCACCTACAAAACCGACCGGGGAGTCCGACTCGCCGCCGTCGTGCTCGATGCCTCCGAGGAGCTCCGCACTTATGAAGTCTCCGCCCTGCAGCAGTTACTTACCGGTTCCCGCATCGCCATTGGCGCCGTTTCCCATGAAATTCGGAATATCTGCGGAGCCATTGCTACCGTCCATCAAAATCTCGCTCGGGGAGAATTGCTCAGGGGGAACCGCGACTTCGAAGCGCTGGGGAATCTCATCGCGGGACTGGAAAACATTGCCAGTCTCAAAGTGAGACAAAGCACAAGTCAGGCTGCCGTCGAAATCGATCTGTCCGCGCTGCTGGAAGAGCTGAAGATCGTGATCGGTCCTATGCTGGAGGAAGAGAACATCGCCGTGCAGTGGAATGCGGAGCCCAGCCTGCCGCTGGTCTGCGCCGACCGGCCCAGCCTCATGCAGGTCTTTCTCAACCTCACCACCAACAGCATCCGCGCTCTCTCCACGCGGGATCACCCGGTTTTTTCGGTGACCGCAAGGGCAACCGGAAATCAGGTTCAGGTTGAGGTCGCTGACAACGGCGGAGGCGTTGCGCACCCTGAACAGCTCTTTCGACTCTTTCAGGAGGGCGCGGAATCGTCGGGCCTTGGCCTTTATTTGTCGCGCGCCTTTGTCCGGTCCTTCGGTGGCGAGATCCATTACCATCCCCGGCCTGACGGCGCATGTTTTATCGTGAACCTGAAAGCGGCTGCATCGCCTGCACAAATTTATGCGTGAAATCAGCATCCTGATGGTGGACGATCACAGCCTCTTTCGCGAGAGCCTCGGCCGTCTGCTCGAAACCACCCCGTACACGCGCGTGATCGGTCAATGTGCGACGACGGTGGATGCTCTCGATATGTTGTCACGCGCCCCAACGGATGTCGTTCTCCTTGATTACGATTTGGGCGAGGAGTCGGGATTCGCTCTGCTTACCGAAATGAAGAACCGCGCCATCGATGCCAGGGTGCTCATGGTGACAGCCGGTTTATCCGACGAGACAACCCTGGCCGTCATGGAGGCCGGCGCCGCCGGAATCTTCCTCAAGCACAACAGCCCGGAACAACTCATCGCCGCCATTCAGCGCGTCGCTGAAGGAGAGGTCTGGCTCGATAACGCTGCCCTGCAGGCTCTGCTCGCCGGCAGAAACAATCGCATCGACGTCCTCGAGCGGACTCGTCCGCTCACCGCGCGCCAGAGCGACGTCCTGCGCGGCATTCTCGACGGGCTGGCGAACAAAGAAATTGCCTGGAAACTGAAAACTTCTGAGACCTCGGTGAAAGCGGTCATCCAGGAGCTCTTCCATAAAGCGGGAGTCAGGACACGCAGTCAGCTGGTGCGCATTGCCATCGAACAGCACTCCTCCGACTGGCTGCACCGCACCGCGGATTGAGCCCGGATCATCTCATCGTTTCAGTCGATCCTGCTGCCGATCACCCTGGTTTCGATCGAGCTGGACTCGATGCTCGTCGAACGCAGCAAAATTTCAAAGGGGCGAAGCGTGCCATCCGGACGGGTGGCTCTGCGGAGAATGGACGCGATGGCGGAGGGGTGAAAGAGAGCCTCGCCGGCGGCCTGGGTTCCGGCAACGTCCAGCCCCTGCAGAACCAGGAGACGTCCGTTGCCTTCCAGATTCGGCAGGCACGAGATGAGGGCAAAGGTTTCATGCGCGGGCTCGTTCCAGTGACTCACGTAGGTGGGTGACTCACCGGGCTGCGGACTGGAGTTCACTATGGTTGCGCCCTGCATGCCCTCGCGATACACGATGCGGAAGTTCGCGTTGTTCTCAGCGATGGCGGCCCACGGGTTGCTGCCAATCGAGCCGACGATCACCGCATTCGCGTTGCGCAGATCATCCAGCCGCAGGTCGCGCGGGAAACGCAGGAAGTCGCGCTGGGGATTGAATTGGGGCAGCCGCACGATCGCCGAGATCACCTGCAGGTCGACGAAGCTGGTGAAGCGCTGCGAGCGCAGATCTTCCGCGCTGTGCGCATCCATGGGGGGGAGCGCGAGCCCCGACCACGCGCCGTGGATGTATTCCGCCAGCGGTACCGGGCGTCGCGACAGATCTTCGAGAAGATTCAGGCCGGCGTCGGCCGGAACAATATAGGTCGTGCCAGGACCCGCGAACAGTGCGGCCCACAGCGGTGCCGTGGGCTCTCCCGATTCCCGCGACGGGCGCGATGCGTGGAGCCGAACCGCCGCGAACCAGATCATCCCGATAAGAACCGCCGTGCCGGCGCCCAGCAGGAAGGCGAAGATCAGCGGCCGGTTGTGGTGCGGATGTTCGGAAGACACCGGTTCCAGGAGCTGAACCGAAGCAGCCGGCTCTCCCCGGATACTGATCGGCACCGGGCGCGCGGTTTTCTCCTCGGCGGATGCCGTACCGGATGCCGGCGCGAACATGGGGACATACCCGCCGAGGGGAATGTCAATGTGCAGGGGATCGGCCGCGCCCTCCTCAGCGAAGTAGTCGGCCAAACGGCGTCGCAACTGGCGGGCATAATTGCGCACGATGTTGTCTTCGACCGTGCGGTAATCTGCCGGCCGGTCGAACACCTGCACGCCGATCTGATGTTCGGTAATCTCACGGGTCCGGTTGGCCAGGGTTTCGGCAACGATGTGCAGCAGAAACTTCGACAACAGCGGCGACCGTGCAAAATGCCGGCTGGCAACCACCCGCTGTGCCAACTGCCAGCGCGGATCACCCTCCATCGCGTCCGAATCCCTTGGGTGAGGAACCGGTAGCTTTTCTTCGTGATCGACCGTGGCGGAACGTCCCATGGTGGTCATCTCCGGCTGCTCGTCCGAGACGGAATCATATCTGGCACAGGGTACCGTTGACCAGTAAACCTGCTGTGAATTGCGGTGATGACAGGACCCGGCATCGGCGATTCTCCAAAAATTAACATAACCAATAAGTAACAGCAACTCATACATTTGCGGGAAGTCCTCACCGGTGTATTCACCGGAGATGAGCGAGGGTAAACACTTCCGCACCGCTGCGGCGAAGGCCACGATGGGCGCTGTCGGCGATCGACCGCACAGCGGACGAGAGGTACTCGTCTGCAACGCCATGCTTGACCCTCACGCTTGACCCTTTGGAGGCAATTGTGAACAGACAGATACGACGCAAAGCCACCCGCTTCTTCGTCATGGCCATGTCAGCCGTGGCGCTCCTGCTTCTGCCCTGTGGCCTCACGGCCCAGATCGATACCGGAAGCCTCACCGGGACGGTGAAGGATCCTTCGGGAGCGGTGATCTCCGGGGCGAAGATCACGCTCACCAATGACGGCACCAGAATGAGTGTCGCGACCACGTCGACGGCGACGGGAAACTACGTTTTCAGCGGGCTGCTGCCCGGAACCTACACCCTTCAGGCGAAGGAGAGCGGGTTCGAAGATTATGTTGTTCACGGAATTGAGGTCCACGTCCAGCAGGTCCTCACCGTCGATCTGCCCATGGTTACGGGGAGCGTGCGCAGCAGGTGACCGTGACAGCCGCCGCTCCGCTGCTCGAGGCTCAAAATGCCGCCGTCGGGCAGACCATCACCAATGAGACGGTGAACGATTTACCCCTTGCCACCCGCGACTGGGGTTCTCTGGCGCAGCTCTCCGCCGGTGTCGCCGCCGCCCCACCCGGAGGGGTAACGGCCGACTCGGGAACCTCCGAAAGCGCCTACTTCTCCGTCAATGGATCGAGCGTGTGGCAAAACGACTTCCGCCTCGACGGCATCAACGACAATATTGAATTCTACGGCGGAAACTACACCCTCACCAATGCGGCGATCGTTCCGCCGCCCGATGCGGTCAGGAATTCAAGCTCCAGTCCGGCGACTTCAACGCCGAATTCGGCCATTCGACCGGCGGCGTTATCAATGCGGAAATCAAGTCGGGAACGAACAGCCTGCATGGCGATCTGTGGGAGTACCTGCGCAACAACGACCTGAACGCCAACTATTACTTCAATACGACCAATGGCGTGGCGAAGCCGATCCCGTCCTATCACCAGAATCTGTTCGGTGGTACGGCGGGAGGCCCGGTGCTGATCCCGCATGTCCTCAATGGCCGGAACAAGACCTTCTGGTTCTTCGATTACCAGGGCGGACGATTCGTGCTGCCGGAGCCGGCTGGTGGTGAGACGGTCCCCACCGCGGGCATGGTGAACAGCGGATTCACCAATCTGCAGGACAACATCACCTACAACAGCGGTTCTGCTGCGGATGCCCTGGGACGGACGTTCCCGCACGGCACGATTCTCGATCCGGCCACGACGCGGCAATTGCCCGCCAGTGGCCTCGATCCCGTCACCGGCCTGACCGGTACACCCGGCAGTTACGTGCGCGATCCTTTTTATAACTGCACGGCGTGCGGCTGCCCCAGCTTCTGCCGGCAACAATACGACGAATTTTGCCACTCCCGGCCAGGAGGCGTTGCTCAACATCATTCCGACAGCGCGGATGGACCCGAACGCCGTGAAGCTGCTGGGCGTCTATCCGGCGCCGACTGTCTTCCGGGCTCGTCAATAACTTCTCCAGCTACGTTCCGCTCGAGGGCAAGAACACCAATACCTGGGATATCCGCATCGACGAGAACATCAACGCCAACAACAGCCTGTTTGGCGTCTACGACCGGAGCCTCTTTGCCGTGGTTGTTCCGTCCAACCTGCCCGGGGTCGCGGTGGGCGAGACCGGCGGCCGCAACGACAGTCTTCCGGCCTACGCGTGGGCGGTTGGCTACACCCACATCTTCACTCCGACGCTCAGCACGGACATGCACGTCGGGCATGGTGCACAGCGACAAGCTGCAGCAGTCCGTCTTACGGCAATACCTTCGGCATCCCCGCGCAATACGGCATCCAGGGAGTGCAGCAGGTGGCCAATAACGGCGGCTTGCCGCCCATCACGATCACCGGGCTCACCCATCTCGGCGTGGGCAATTACACGCCTACGCTGCAATATGTGTGGAGCATCGAGGGCGTAGACGGCGTCACCAAGGTGTACCGCAATCACACCTTCAAGACCGGGATCCAGATCGACGATCTCGAAGGAAACATCTCGCAGCCGCCGCAGGGGCGCGGCGATTTCAATTTCAACGGACAGTATACCGATATTCCGAACAAGAACAGCAGCCTGAACGGTATTGGCGATCTGCTGATCACGCCCATGCCCTCCACTGTGCCCGGAGGCGTGCAACGACGTAGGCGGGATGAGCAGCTTCTCCGGCTCCAACATCGCCGCTACCGACGACCACCGCTGGTACTGGGGCGCTTACGGCCAGGACGACTGGAAAGTGACTCCCACGCTGACTCTGAACCTCGGACTGCGCTGGGATTATTTCACGCCATACGCTGAGATCAACGGCCGTCAGGCGAATTTCATCCCGGCCGGCGGCAACGGCGCCGACGGGCACCTACTACATGTCGAAACAAGGTTGCGCGGTTGCCCGTTCAGCGGCTTTCGATGCCTTGCTCGCGTCCAGCAACATCAGCTCTGGATTGTGTCTCGGGCCTCACCCTGGGCAACGCGCAGAAAACCGAACTTTGCGCCCCGTGTGGGATTTGCGTGGAGCGCCATGCCCAACCTGGTGGTCCGCGGCGGATATGGCACCGCTTATGGAGCGCTGGGCAATCTCGGCTACGGCGGCACGCTGGGAACCAATTATCCTTTCGTGTATACGCAGTCTTTCCCCAGCCCGGATTCCCAGCATCCGCTCTTGCTTCCCAACGGGCAGCCGGCAACAATGGAGCGGCCTTCACGCAATACAATTTCCAGGATCCGACGGTGAGCACCGGTATGGGCCTGAATCTGTACGGGCGCCAGTACAATTTCCAGACGCCCTACGTGCAGACCCAGAATCTCACCGTTCAATATCATGATCACCATCACATGACTCCATTCAGGTCGGCTACGTCGGAACCCAGGGCCGTCATCTGGACAATCTGGGATACAACAACTCGCAACACCGAGATTCTGCCGCCGGGACCAACCCCCAGAATTACATCCCTTACCCGAGTTTCGCCCGCAACGCCACCTATGAGACGACGAATGCGACGAGCAACTATAACTCGCTGCAGTCAACCTATGAACATCAGATGAGCTACGGCTTGTATCTGCTTGGCAACTACACCTATAGCAAGTGCATGAGCGACCAGCACACCCAGGCCGACACGAACCAGCAGTACCGTGCGGAGTGGCTGCCCGAATTCGGAATCAACGGCGACTACGCGCTCTGCGACACCGACGCCACCCACCTGGTTCACGTCGCCGGCTCTTACAACCTGCCCTTTGGCCGCGGGCAGGCGTTCTGGCGCCAGCATGAACAGGGCGGAAGATGCATTCCTGGGCGGATGGGTCGTCAACTTCTTCTACACGCATGAGAGCGGCCAGCCGTTTACGGTCACCTGCCCGGTTGCGACCACGGCCGATTTCGGCTGCTTTGCCGACCTGACCGGGCCAAAACCTCTACGCCGGCCCGCACAATGCCGACCCAGTGGCTGAATCCCGCGGCTTTCGCCGAACCGCCTGCGGCTACCGCGATCGGCCAAACCGATTACTCCCCCTCGGAGGAGGCCAGGAGCAGGCACGCGGACCGAACTTCAGCAACCTGGACTCGTCGGTCCTCAAGAACTTCAGATTACCGAATCGGTTCGCCTGCAATTCCGCGCGGAAGCCTTTAACACCACCAACACTCCGCCCTTTGCTCAACCTACGAGCCAGCTGAACTTCACAACCGCGAAATTCAGTTCGCATCACCAGCACAAAAAACAGCAACGAGAACAACGGAGCGCGCACGCTCCAGCTCGCTCTGAAACTGTTCTACTGATAGCCGGCACAAGCGGCTACAGGTTTTGGCCTCCGGAGAAGAAAAGTTGTGGTCAGATTGAGGGTCTTTCACCTGCTGCACGCGGCTTTCCTTCTCCTCCTTTTTTTGCCCTTCCATCCCGCTTTGCCCCAGGACTCCGCTCATCCCCCGGCCGTGCCAGACGCCGTGCTGCATGGACAGGTTCGCGGAGCGCAGAATCATACCTACATTCAGGTGCCCTTTCAGGTTCCCGCCGGCGTTGCGAGGGTGACGGTCGCCTTCGCTTACACGGGAAAAGATCAACACACGGCCCTGGATCTGGGACTCCTCGATCCAAGTGAACTCCGATGCTGGAGCGGCGGCAACAAGTCCCTGCTGACCATCGGCCTGTCGGACGCAACCCCGTCGTGTCTTCCTGGTCTTATTCCCTCCGGCACATGGAACCTGCTCCTCGGCGTTCCCAATATCCGGCCCGCCGTGACCGCGCACTATACGGCGCAGATTTTCTTCACGCGTACGGGCCTCGTAGCCGGCGAACCCGCGATCCTGAACGCCCCCCTGCGCAGCGGACCCGCATGGTATCGTGGCGATCTTCATATGCATACCGCCCACAGCGATGGCCAATGTCCCAGCCAGACGGGAACCATGGTTCCTTGTCCAGTCTTTTTCACGGTGCAGGCTGCGGCGCAGCGCGGGCTGGATTTCATCGCGATCACCGATCACAATGCCACGTCGCAATACGACGCCATGCGCGAGCTGCAGCCCTACTTCGACAAAGTCCTGCTGATTCCCGGCCGCGAAATCACCACGTTTCAGGGGCACCTGAACTTTCTTGGCACAACGCAGTTTCTTGATTTCCGTCTGGGCAGCCGCAGCGTGCCGGATGTCAACGTGCTGCTGCAGAATGCGAAAGCTCTGGGAGCGCTCGTATCCATCAACCATCCCGCCGCACCCAGCGGAGAAATCTGCATGGGATGCGGCTGGACTCCGGCCGTCCCCGTCGATATGAATCTGCTCGAAGCCGTCGAAGCGGTGAACGGGGGAAGCGAGATCCCGGCTTTCTCCGGCATTCCCTTCTGGGAACATCAACTCAACCTGGGCCACCGGCTCACCGCGATCGGCGGCAGCGATAATCATCGCCCCATGAGACCGCTGGATCAGGCGGGATCGATCGGCCGTCCCACCACGGTGGTCTACGCCACGGAGCTGTCCACTCCCGCCATTCTTGAGGGCATTCGCTCCGGTCGCGTTTTTATCGATCTGACCGGCTCGCGGGACCGGCTGCTCGAGATGCAGGCCCGGATGGGAAGCGTATCCGCCGCCATGGGAGGCCGTCTCGATCCGAGCTCAGGACAGACTGTTTCCCTTGACCTGCATATCCTCGCGTGTGCGGGGGCCACCGTGCACTTGCTCCTCGACGGAGAGGATTCGCCGCTGCTGCCCGCGCAGAAGATTACCGCCGCAGATCAAAAGCTTCATTTCAGCTGGCAATCCGATGGAAAGCGCCACTGGCTGTTGGCTGAAGTGCGCGACGGCGATGGCCGCCTGCTTCTGCTCGGCAATCCGCTCTACGTCGACTGGGGATCGGAACCCGCCGCCGGAGCGACTGCCTCGCGCTGACTCTGCCCTGTTGGCCCATGCCTACTTCGCATCGGCGCCCGCGGCTCTCCTTTCCGCACAAAGCGCCAATCCATAAGCAACCGAGGTGAACTCGTGTCCTCCACGAATCCTCTCTTTGCCGAATCGGCGGCTGAAGATCCGGCGTACTGCGGGCAACAGAGACGTTCCGCCGGTAAGAAAGACGCGATCGACATCGCGCGCATTGATTCCCGCATTCCGCAGCAGCAGAGTCGACCGCTTCTTCCACGGCGCTCAGATCCTCGGCGATCCACATCTCGAACTCGCGGCGCGTGAGATGAACCCGCAGATCCAGGCCGCCGTCCTGAAAGCGAAACTCGGCAGATTCGTGCTGCGACAGGGCATATTTCACCCGCTGGACGGCCTGGTGCAGCTGGTATCCGAGATCCTGCTCAATGATCGCAATCAGAGCCTCGATCTTGTCCGGCTCCAGTGCACGAATGCGTGCGCCTCGCAGAATCTCGCGCACGTTATTGGTGCGCAGGAAGGAAAGATAGTGCCAGCGCTCCAGGTTGGCATAAATCCACGCGGGGACAGCGGGAAGAATTTGTTGAGCGACCGCGCCTCGGAGTCCGATCCCAAAGCCGGCGACACCAGCTTCCGGACAATGCGCGCATCGAAAGCATCCCCTGCCAGGCCGACGCCGCTGTACCCGAGCAGGTCGCGATCGCGACGGCCGTGCATCCGCGCGCCTGGTCCCACCCGCAGTAACGAAAAATCGCTGGTCCCGCCGCCGAAATCGCCGATCAGGATCAGTTCATCGTGGTCGAGTGTGAACTCGTAGGCATACGCTGCGGCGACCGGCTCCAGTTCGAAATCCACCTCTTCGAAGCCTGCAATCTGAAATGCCTCGCGCAGCCGTCCCACGGCAAAGTCGTCGTCTTCGTTGGTCTCTGCGCCGACGAAGCGGACAGGCCGTCCCACCACTGCCCGCCGAATCGGTCTCTCGAACTGCTTTTCCGCATGCTTGCGCAGATCGCTCAGCATCCGCGAAACCAGCTCTTCCAGCCGATGACGCCGTCCAAAGACTTCGGTGCCGGTCAGCGAGCGGCTCGACAGGTGGGACTTCAGCGACTGGACCAGGCGCCCCTTGTCGTCGGAATCGAGATAGCGCTCAATCGCCGCCGGTCCCGACAAACTGTGGGTCCTCCTGATGCCGGCGGCGGATGGAACCTGTTCGAAATAGAGCACCGAACGCGAAGAAAGCGTTTCGGCGCCGGCAAAGGTGAACGACGCGAGTTCCACCCGCGAATTTTCGGTCACGAGAGCGACTGAGCTGTTGGTCGTTCCGAAGTCGATGCCTGCTGTGCTCAACGGCGGGGTTCCCATCCAGCGGCGCGAAAATCCTGTCCGGCGCGGACCGAGCTGCCGCCCTGGGATCATTTGGTGGACCTGGTCGGGATCGAACCGACGACCTCTTCCATGCCATGGAAGCGCGCTCCCAGCTGCGCCACAGGCCCACAGGAAGGACTATCCTATTTTCATGGAGCCGGTGGGATTCGTCAATGAAACGGGGCAGGCCGTTTCTGCACCTAATTGCAGCCAAATCAGGGCTGTCGGTTCGCGCTGGCAACCGCCAGCCGTAAAGATGCATCGTCCTGGTCATATGTCCTTCATCCGCGTCTTCATGGCGCTGTCCGCAGCGACGCTTTCCTGGTCTGTATTCGCGCAGGGCGCGGCTCCTGCCGCGAATCCCCCTGCTCCGGTAACCGTCTCGGGAACGCTCCGTCCGGCGCTCGGCCAGGTCGCACAATCGCTGAACAGCATTTCCATCAGGCGATGGAAAGCGCCCAACGAGGTGAAGTCGGCGGCCGATCAGGACGTTGGATCCATCCAGCGCGACCTGAACGGCACGCTGGCGACGCTGATGGATCAGGCCGATGCAGCGCCGGGTTCGGTGCCGCCGGCGTTCGCCGTTTATCGGAATGTGGACGCGCTCTACGATACGCTGCTGCGCGTCGTGCTGACGGCCAATTTGGCCGCACCCGACGAAGAGGCGAATGCGCTGCAGGCGGCGCTGACTTCGCTCGAAAGTGCCCGATCGTCGCTGGGCGAGTCGATCCTGAACAGCTCCCAGGCACAACAAGCCGAGCTGGTGAGGGTTCGTACCGCGCTGGCCCATGCCGCGGCAGCGCCACGCCCCCCGGTCACCACTACCGTGGTGGACGATGGCCCCACCCAGGAAACGAAGCACAAGAAAACCACGACGAAGAAGCCCGCTCCGACCACGACCAAGCCCGCCAGTTCCAGCTCCAGCAACCCTGCACCTCAGTAACCCTGCGCGCCATCCCGCGCATTTCCGGGAACTCTGCAGCGTCCTCCCGTGTCTAACGCTGCAGAGTTGAGCGAGGCAGTTCGTCCGGGTTGGCCCGGCGCGCCGACCAGCGTGCCGGGCTCCGGGAAAGCCTGACGGGACTGGCGCAATTCCTGTTAGGCTGAAGGGAGCGCAGGATGCAGGCGGGCACGGCCGTGGGAAATCTGGCAGGCGTCATCGGTATTCGTCCCGAAGAAGCTGCGGTGGTCGAGCAGCTGAAAGCGGGTTCCGAGGAAGCGTTTGCCTGGTTGATTTCCCGGTACCAGCAGCCCTTGTACAGCCTCATCTATCGCGTCCTTCCCAATCCTGGCGATGCCGCGGACATTACCCAGGAAGTTTTCGTCAAAGTCTTTCGCGGTATCGGTCATTTTCACGGCGAAGCCAGTCTGCGGACCTGGATCTACCGGATCGCCCTGCATGAGGCCCTGAACCAGCGTCGCTGGTGGTCGCGTCACCAGAAGCAGCAGGTGACCATCGAGCCGGACGGCGACGATCGGTATCCATCGGCCGGCGACAGCCTGGTCGATCCGCACGATTCGCCTTTCGACGCCGCAGCCCACGCCGAAATTGCGGCGCGCGTGGAATCCGCGCTGCGCGAAGTGCCGGAGCCGTTCCGCACCGTCGTCGTCCTGCGCGACATCGAAGGATTTGGATACGAGGAGATCGCCGAAATTCTGAACGCGAACCTGGGGACCGTGAAGTCGCGGCTGATGCGCGGCCGCGCCCACCTGAAAAATCTGCTGGCTCCGTATATGGAAGCTGCCAGCCGCAAGCCTTCGCGCTCTTCGTCCGTTCCCCGCGCCTGCTCCGCTGAGGAGGCCATATGAGTTCGTGCAGTACGGTACGTTCGCAGTTCTCCGACTACCTGGATGGCAGTTTGACCGGCGTTGCGATGCAGTCGGTCGCCGGGCATCTGGGCATCTGCGGCAAGTGCTCGATGGAATTCGAGCAATGGCGCAGCATGCAGCAGTCGCTCGCAAAACTGGGCCCCGCCCGCCCGCCCGCCGATCTCGGGCTGCGCATCCGCGTGGCCTTGTCGCAGGAACTGGCCAGGACTCCCCGGAATGCCATGGCCAGCTGGAAGGTTCGCTGGCAGAATTCCGTGGCTCCTTTCCTGTTGCAGGCTTCCGCCGGACTGGCGAGTTCGCTGGTGCTGGTGGGGACGATGACGTTCCTGATCGGAGCGTTTGCCGCGCAACCCGCTTCCGCGCGCGATGAACCGGTCGGCATGGCGACCGGTCCTCACTTTCTCTACTCGACCGTAGAAGGCAATGCGGGAACGGTTTCCGATAAAGGCGGCCCGGTCACGGTGGAGGTGTATGTCGATCCGCAGGGCCGTGTCTACGACTACGACATTGTCTCGGGTCCGAGTGACGCGGCGACCCGCGCCGAACTGGAGACGCTGCTGCTCTCGAGCCGATTCGAGCCGGCGCAGTGGTTCGGGCAGCCGGTGCGCGGTGTCGCGCTGCTTTCGTTTGCCGGCGTTTCTGTCCAGGGCTGAAGAGTACAGCATGCAGAGCACAGAGCAGGGAATCACCGGCACCGCGCACCGCCATCAGGATCGGTGACTCACGAAAACCCGGCCAAATTGCGCCCGTTTCCCCAAAACCGCCAAATGGGCAATATTTGTCAAGCTTTTTGCTGTTCAGTACTAAAGTTTTGTCCCTGATAGGACAAGGCTTCCACGCCAATATCCCCAATAAAATTTGGCGTGCTTTCATGCTGAGTTTGGTATTCTAATAATAGGGAGTAAGAAGGAAAAACCTCGCCGATGGCGAGGCTTTTTCGTCTGTGCTCTCGGCTCCGCGCTCCTGTTTTTTTGCCCGGGGCCGCAGCCCGGTGCCCGGTGTTCGCTGCCCTGTCCGTGATTCATTCGCATGCGCGACCCGGTCATTCATACTCGTGTTTGATTCAATCGCGCGTGCGACCCAAGTGACGCGTCATCCATCATCTGCCTCACTGGCGCGCGCGAATGCATCAGTCGCACTCGTCATGGATCACTGAAGTGCGCGAGCAAATGACTTGTTTTCAAACATCTGCCGCAGTCCTCCAGCGACCCCTCCATAACTAGAGCAGAATCAATCATCGCGAAGAGGGGAGGGGGGAGGGGGAGGGGGGCAGGAGAACAGAGCACAGAACGCCGCGGCCGATGCGGAGTAATCCGAGGCGAGAGTGGCACAGATGACTGTGGGTACGTGCACGGCCGGTCCGACGAGGAGCGTCAACCTCAGGCGGAGAGTGCGCATCTAACCCCGCGTCCTCAACGAGAGGGTCGGAGATGTCGTGCGAACTGTAGCTGGGCGGAATTGCTTCACCGGTCTCTGTGGTCTGATCTCCCTCACACTGGTCCTGGTCCTCAGCGGGTGCGGGACCTCGACCGTCGGCGGTTCTTCAGGCGGTACGGGCGGCTCCGGCGGCGGAGGATCGACGGCGAGCCTCTCGTCGATCAATCACATCATTTTCATTTCGCAGGAGAATCGCTCCTTCGATCACTACTTCGGGGCGATGCGGCAATACTGGGCGCAGAACGGCTATCCCGACCAGTCGTTCGATGGGCTGCCCCAGTTCAATCCGGCGACCGGGACGGCGCCGCTGGTCGGGCCGGCTCCGTCGATTCCGGGTTGCGATCCAACCCAGCCTCCACCAGCCGACTGCTCTTACGATCCGAACAATCCCGTGACCTCCTATCACCTGGTCACGCAATGCATGGAGAACCCGAGCCCCTCGTGGAACGAAGGGCATATTGACTGGGACTATAACGACCCCACGGGACAGAGTGCCGCAACGCTGAACGGTTTTGTCTACAGCGCCGCACACGACGCGCGAACCAACGATCCGCCGTACAACGACACGAACGGATTGCGCGCGATGGGGTACTACGACGGGACCGATCTGAATTACTACTACTACATGGCGTCGAACTTCGCGACGTCGGATCGGTTCTTCAACCCGGCGCTGACGCGCACGCACCCCAACCGGGAGTATCTGGTTGCGGCGACGTCGGGAGGATACGTTTATCCGGAGGGAACCGACGCCGCGGATTCGAAGCAGCTGACGCAGACGACGATTTTTCAGGAGCTGCAGAACGCGGGGATCAGCTGGAAGATTTATGTCGACCCGACCAACAGCGGCTGCACCGGACCTCCGTACGAGGCTTCGTGCCTGATCCAGCTGAGCTACATCCAGAACTTCACCTTTGCGAATACCATCGTGACGCAGTATCCGAACAATATCGCGCCGGTTTCGCAGTACTTTACCGATTTGCAGAATGGGACGCTGCCGCAGGTGGCGCAGTTTGAGCCGGCGACCGATGCGGGCCTCGATGAGCACCCGACCGTCAACGATGACGCGCCCAGCAATATCCAGTCGGGAGCAGCGTACGTCGAGTCGCTCATCAATGCCCTGATGCAGAGTTCGTCCTGGAAGGACTCGGCGTTTATTCTCACTTACGACGAAAACGGAGGGATCTACGATCACGTTGCGCCGCAGCCGGCGGTGAGCCCGGACGGGATCAAGCCGGTGGATCTGCTGCCGGGCGATATTTGCACAACAACGACGGGACCAACGTGCGACTTTGTCTACACGGGATACCGGGTTCCGCTGATCGTGGTGTCGCCCTACTCGAACAAGAACTACGTGTCGCACACGGTCATGGATGCGACGGCGATCCTGAAGCTGATTGAAACGCGGTTCAATGTGGCGGCTCTGACGAAGCGGGATGCGGCGCAGCCGGACATGACGGAGTTTTTCAATTTCACCTCGCCGCCGTGGATGACTCCGCCGACCCCACCCGCGCAGAATACGAGCGGAGCCTGTTACGTGAATTCTTTGCCGTAGGGGAGCGAGTTAGCTGGTTAGCACGGAGCGAAAAGAAAAAGGCCGCAGTTGCGGCCTTTTTCCCTTTTGTGCGGGCGAATTAGTTTTGCAGGCTGGCGGTGGCTTTGGCGGTTAGATTCTTGAGGCCGTCAGGGGCAGTGAAGGTCCAGGATTCGGTGACAGCCGGGCCGGCGGATTCCTGCACGGCGCCGGAGGCGATTTTGGTTTTCTTCCCGACGATCACGTCGAAGCTGCTCTGGCTGCCGGGCGCGAGAGCCGGCGAGAACTTCAAGGTGACGGAGTGATTGCCTTTGACGCCGATGGGAGCGAAGGTAAGGCCGTTGACGGCCCCAGCGGAGACGGCATAGGTGGCGATGACGTCGAGGCCTTTGTCGGTCATGGTGGTGCCGTCGGCGCTGGTGGCGAGAGCGAGGGTGCGGCCGCTCGAATCAGTCAGGGACTGCGCGCCGGATTTCCATGCGGTATCGACGGGCGCGAAGGTCAGGATGTGCACGCCGGTGGAGAGCGCTCCGCGATAGGGAACGAAATACGGAGGCTGCGCGATTTCTTTCCAGACGTCGGTCGTCGAAGTGACGCCACCGATTTGCAGCGCAGTGCCTTCGCCGGCGAGTCCGCCCTGCTCGCGATACATCAGGATCGGAATGGGCGCGGGAACGGGCGAGAGGCCGCTGCCCTGTTCGCTGACATCGGTGCCGAGGACGAATTGCCAGACGACCGGCGTGCCCTTCTCCGTGTTGAAGCGGAGCATGTACTGGGCGCCCTTTTCCGGATCGGAGGGGCCGTCGAACTGCATGGCGACCTGGTGGACATCCTGGCCGGAGGCCTGGTCGATGGCGAGCTCTTCCGCCGAGTTCGTGTAGCGGACGGGCTTGCCCTGGGCGCGCGGAATGAGCTGCACGTCGTAGATGGGCTGTTTGCCGCGGTCATCGACTTCGAGAACGATCATCGAGTACGGCAGCTCAGGACCGACCCACTGCACGATCTGCTCGGGCCAGTAGCGGTAGTAGACGCCGGCGAGGGGGAGGGTGGGAGAGCTGGCGGTTTGCGCGCCGAGTGCGATGGGGAGGGCTGCGATGGTGGCGGCGAGGAGAGCCTGAGTGCGGAGCATGAGCGGGATCCTTTCGGAGTGAATTTCAGAAGGCGAAGCGCGCGCCAAACTCGATGCGGCGGGCGGCCTCCGCGGCTACGGGTTGCGAGAAATCAGGCGATGAAACGATGGTGCTCACCGCGGTGGCGTTGGTGTGGTTGAGCAGATTGGCGGCGCGGGCGTTGAGGGTAAGCAGACGGGTCGTGTCGGATTTGCTGTGGCCGATTTTCCAGGCGCGGCTGAGATTGGTGTCGAGATGGACGAGCGCGGGCATGGTGCCGAGGTTGCGGGGCACGTTGCCGTTGAAAGTGTCCCGCGTAAGCAGGCCGAAGCGCGTCGCGTAGACGCCGGCACCGGCCGCGGATGCGTAGGAGGGGCGGTCGTTGAAGACGCCGTCGCCATTGTTGTCGGCGCCGGTGGTGATGTTGTACGGCGCGCCGGACTGCGCGTCCATTTGCGCGGAGAGGGTGACTTTCTTCGGCAGGTTGTAGTTGCCGAAGAAGAAAAGCCGCTGGCGGGCTTCCCAGTCCGGCGGCCCGGCTTCGCCCTGGTTGCTGTAGGCGGACTGCGCGAATCCGGCGTTGTTGGGCGCGTCGGTGGTGAAATCGAACTTGAGATAGCCCAGGAAAAACGCGAAGCGCTTGTAGCTGTGCTGATCAAGGCCGACGAAGACGACCTTGCCGCTGAGGTGGCCGGTGGACTGAAAGTCGAAGATGTTCTCGTTGGGCGTAATGGGGCGCGGCGCGGCGAGTGCGCCGGCGAGCGTCGGCGGCGTGGCGTCAGTGATCATCGGCGCGTTGATGTTGCGGGAACGCAGCTGGTCCCACGATTCGCCCGAGTAGAAGTTAGCCTGCACGTGCCAGTGGTGCGGAAAGTCGTGCTCGATGCCGAGGCCGCTCTGGAACGAGGGGACCTGGGAAAGATCCGCGAGAGGAGCGCGGACGGTGGTGACGTCGAGCGACTGGCCGGTGGGCGTGAGCGGCGAGGCGTAGGACGGTGAGTAGATGAGCTGTTCGGTCTGGCGCGTGCCGTTGAGCCGGTAAGCCTCGGTAGCGACCGCTTCGGGGACGACGGTGGAGAAGAGGCCGGCGTGGAGATGGACGACGGTCTTCGAGCGCTTGTCGATGGCCCAGGCGAGGCCGGCGCGCGGCGCGAAGTTCGCGGTGCTGGTGGGCGTGGTCTGGAGTGCGTAGCGCAGGCCACCAGAGACCAGCAGGCGCGGACGGATCTTCACCGTGTCCTCGGCGTAGAGCGCGAGCTGCCACTGCGTGAAGGGGACCAGCGCGGCGCCAGTGGTGACGGAATATGTGGTTGGCGTTCCGCCGGGCAGATTCTGCAGCGCGCGCTGGTATTGCTCGAGTGCGGTGATGGTGGTGGTGGCGCCTGTGGGATTGTTGTTGGTGTCGAGCACAGGCGCGGTGCCGCCGGCGAAGGTGTAGGCGCCGTTGAAGGTGTTCGGATCGGTTTCGTGGACGAAGATGCCGAGCGACTGCGCGCCGATTTTCCAGGTTTGCTTTTTGTGCGTGTAGAGGAAGTCTTCATCGACTTCGAGGTTGCGCTCGCGATCGTTGAGCTGCTGCGCGGTGCTGCCGCCACCGAGGAAGAATCCGGCGACGTTGAGCGACGCCGCGGTGGAGAGCGGGGACTGCGCTGTGTCTTTCCAGGTGAAGGCAGCGTGCGTCTCGTGGAGCAGGTTCATGCTGATCGTTTGCGTGTTGGTGGTGCGCAGATCGTATTCGCTGACGGTCGAGTCGTAGCCTGCGTCAGCGAGGACGAGGCCGCCGATTCCCTGATTCGTCAGGTTGTTGGTGTTGGCGGAAAACGATGTGGTGAAGACGTCGGATTTGGAGGCCTGCCAGTCGGCGCGCGCGGAGGCGATCCAGAGACGCTGCGGCGCGGAGATGGTTTGATGGTAGGCGGCAGGGTTGTCGTCGGCGTCGAGCGTGATGGCGTTGACGACGTTAAATTCGTTGATGTCGCGTTTTTCGAGGGCGAGGAAGAAATCGCTGCGGGTTTTCGTGATCGGGCCGGTGAGCTCGAAGCCATAGCGATGCTTGCCGGCCGGAGCGGAGACGGTGGAGAAGGGATCGGTGGCGTTGAAGACGCCGTTACTGTCCGTGAGAAAGAGCGCGCCGTGATACGAGTTAGCACCGGGTTTGGTATAGATCTCGACGCGTCCGCCGGCGTAAGGAGGCGTATCGTATTCGGCGGAAAAAAGGTCAGGCGCGGTGACAATGCGCGCGATCGAAGATTTGGGAGGAAGGGCGCTGGAGTTCTGGAAGCCGTCGACGGTGATGCGGGCTGCGCCAGGCGCGCCGCCGTTGGCTGCGGCGAGGATTTGAAGCTGGCGCTGGAAGTCGTCAGGATCGTCGGCGAGCTGAGCGATGTCTTTCTGGTTGAGCGTGTGCGTGCCGATGCCATGACTGGCGTCGAGGCTGGCGCCGCTGTCGTTGTCGCCAACCTGCACGTCGGTGGTGACGGTAGCGAGGGCGAGATGGAAATCGAGATGGAGGGTTTCTCCGGTGCGGCCGTGCAGGGACAGGTTGCGGGGCGAGAATCCGGGAGCGCTGGCGGTGAGGCGCGCGGTATCCGCGGGGACGCAGGGAAGGATGTAGTGACCCGCGCCGTCGGTGGTCGTCGTGAGATTCCTGCCGGCCGCAATGTCGGCGCTGGGAATTGCGGCTCCGGTGGGATCGAGGACCGTGCCTTCTACGCGGAAGCCGTCGGCGCAGCGTTGTGCGCTGGCAGCGGAGAGACTGAGCGACGCGCTGAGAAGGAGCGCTGCGATTTTCCCCATCCGCAATGTGATTTGGTTCTTCATCCTGTTCTCATCCTGATCGATTCGGGTGGTTGGATTGCAGTGCCGATTGTCAGGAATCGCTTATGACAAACGTCATGCGTGACGAATGGGTCGGCGCGATGACGTTCGATACGGGCCATGCGGAGGAATGGTTCCGACTATGTGCGGGGCGTCACTGTGTTTGTGACGAGTGGCTCGCACACTGGAGACGGAGGATTGTTACGGCCATGTTTCGCCTGGACACGCTGTCGTGCGCGCTGACGGTTCTTTCAACCGTGCTGGTGGGAAGGAAATTGTGGACCGGCCTGGTGGTGGCGGGGATCAACAGCGTCGTGATCTGTGTGATCGGGCTGCGGACGGCACAGTTCGGGTTCATTCCCGCGAATTTATTTTGTATCGCGGTCTATGCGGCGAGTCTGCGCTCGTGGAGGAAGGGGCGGTCCGGGGGATCGGCCACGGAGGCCACAGAGATCGCAGAGAAACAAACCTGTCCGAGTTAGGGGACAGAGGCCCGCTGCTGTGTGTCGGAGGGGACGTACCAGCCGTGCCAGTCGCGCAGTTGAATTTCTGCTTTCCCTTTGTAGAGGATGATGGTGCCGCTGGCGCAGATCTTGCCCTTATCCGGAAAGTGGCCGATGTCGTTTTTGTTGTCGCCCCAGATGACGAGATCGAAGACCGAGTGCGGATAGGGCTGGTCGATGTCGACGAAGGTGGGCGTGCCGTGGCTCGACGTGGCAGTGTATGTATTCACGATTTCGCCGCAGACGGTGCGGTTCTCGCCGACGTGCTGGGCGGCTTCAGCAGCGGAGAGGATGGGCGACGCGGCTGGGGCGGGCGCCGGAGCTGCGGTTGGAGTGGAGCTTTGAGCGAGAGCCAGGGCCAGGCTAAAGCCGATGAAAAGCGAACATAGCAGGAGACGCATGGTGTCTTCTCCCTCACCGAAAGTGATCAAGGTGCATAAAGCCGGATTCAAATGTATATGTGCGATTCGGCTTCGAGCGGGGTGGAGGAAGGGCGAACCGCGTGGCCCTGGGGGTTGCTCAGTATATTGCGATGGGTGGGGGTGGAAAGGCAAGTGAATTTCAAGGATCCTCTCTGGTGTTTGTCGGGTGTGGGCTTGGATGAGGTTCGGCGAGGGCAGACGGAAATCCGACCGGAACCTGTTTCTTAGCCGCTTCCTGATCATCGCTGGCGTAACGTGATTTGACTGAAGTCCCTCCCGGCGAAATCAGGTTTTCACGAAACCTGCGCGACTGTTCTCATTCGGTTCTCAGGGCTTTGACCGGGTCGATGGAAGCTGCTCGCTGCGCTGGGATGATGCTGGCGATGAGCGCGCACACGCTGAGGGTCAGGATGGAGGCGGCGAGCACCAGCGGGTCCCATCCTTTGACGTGGTAGAGCTGCGCGGAAATGAGGCGGGCGCAGCCGATGGATGCGGGAATGCCAATGAGGAGCCCGATGAGGATCTGCAGGAAGGCTCCGCGGAGGACGAGGCGGGTGATGCCGGTGCGGTTGGCGCCAAGGGCCATGCGCACGCCGATCTCGCTGGTGCGTCGCTCGACGGTGTAGGCGGTGACGCCGTAGAGGCCGACGGCGGCGAGGATGAGGGCGAGGACGCCGAAGAGGCCGGTCATGTTGGCGACGGTGCGCTGCTGGTCGAAGTGGGAGTCGACCTGATCGCGCATGTTGTAGACGCCGAGCAGGGTGAGGTTGGGATCGACGTCGGAGAGCAGGGCGCGAATCTGAGGCTCGAGGCCTTCCGTGCTGGCGTGAATCTGGAGGACGGCGCCTTCGAGGAAGTGGGTTTCGTCGTCGATGCTCTGCATGACGGGGTCGCCCTCATATTTCACATGCTGCGCCAGAGGGACGAAGAAGAGAGGGCGGGGCGGCTCGGTATTGGCGGGGTCGACGTATTTAGCGTTGTTGACGACGCCGACGATCTCGAAGGTGTTGGAGTAGCGTGGCAGGTCGAGGCCGAAGTGCTGGCCGATGGGGTTTTCGCCCGGCTTGAAAAAGCGCTTCACGAAGGCATCATTGACGACGGCGATTTTCTGCGTGGAGTCGGTGTCGTCTTCGGTGATGGAACGGCCCCGGATCATCTGCTGGCCGAGGGTTTCGAGGTAGCCGGGTGCGACATGATCCCAGGAGGAACCGGATTGCTCGTTAGGGCCGGGCATGCCGTGGCCCTGGCGGATGACGCCTTCGCCCCAATTGTCGGTAAGAGGGGTGTATTGCGCGAGGGCGGCGCGCTCGACGCCGGGGAGGTGGCTGAGGCGGTCCTGCAGCTCGCGATAGAGGGCGTCAAGCTGCGGTTGCGAGTACGAGGACCATGGAGCGGTGAGGCCGAGGGTGACGCGGTGGTCGAGCTGGTAGCCCCAGTCCTGGTGCTGGAGGTTGGTGAGCGAGCGCGTCAGCAGGCCGGCGCCGCTGAGCAGGACGACGGAGAGCGTGGCCTGGACGATGACGAGAGTTTTTTGCGACCAGGAGGCATGATCGCGCGTGCTGCGATTGGCGCCGCGCAGGGCTTCGGCGGGGTCGGCGTGGGTGGCGAGCCATGCAGGCGCGGTTCCGAAGACGATGCCGGTGACGAGGGAGAGCGCGAAGGCGAAGCCGAGCACGAGAAGCGAGGGGGTCGCCGAGATGGGGATGAAGTGCGCGTGGCGGAAGGCCATGGCAACGATGAGCTTGACACCGGCGAATGCGATAACGATGGAAGCGATGCCGCCCAAGACGGAGAGGAGGACGCTTTCGGTGAGGGTCTGGCGGATGATGCGCTGGCGCGATGCTCCGAGGGCCAGGCGGATGGAGGTTTGGGTGCGGCGCGAGGCTCCGCGGGCGAGGAGGAGGTTGGCGATGTTGGCGCAGGCGATGAGGAGAACGAGGCAGCAGACGGCGAGCAGGATGTGGAGGGAGTCGGCGTAGTTCTGCTTCATGAGGGCGACGCCGATGCCGGCGGGGATGACCTGGATGTTTTGTTTGGGGAGGTCGGCTTTGATGTCGGCCATCCAGTCGGCGGGCATGCCGCTGTCATTGATGAGCCAGTGGCGGACGAGCGCGGTCATGCGCGGCCCGGTGGTGGCGGTAGAAGCACCGGGTTTCAGGCGGCCGATGACACGGAGCCAGGCCTGGAAGTGATGGAGCAGCGCATTCGATCCGTTGAAGACGGGCTCCTGATTGACGGGCAGCCAGAGGTCGGGAGGATTGGCACGCAGGGTTTCGCCGAAGAAGCCGGGCGGGGTGATGCCGATGATGGTGACGGGATGGTCAGCGATGATGAAGGTGGAGCCGATGATGGAGGGGTCCGATCCATATTGCTGTTGCCAGGTGCGGTAGCTGAGCATGGCAACGGGCGGGGAGCTGGGCTGATCGTCGGAGGGGATGAGAGTGCGGCCCATGAAGGCGCTGAGTCCGAAGGTGGAGAAGTAGTTGCCGGTGACCATCTCGGTGCGGAGAGGCTTGGCGGCGCGATCGGTTTGGCCACGGCGGACGCCGAGGGTCCAGCCGCCGGCCTGAAAAGCGGCCAGCGAAGAGAATTCGGGGGTGTTCTGCTGCATGCGGCGGTAAAAGTCGTAGGAGAAGAAGCCCCAGTTATCCTGGGTGCCGCCCTCGATGCAGCAGTCGTCGCCGGTCCCGATGCGGTAGAGACTCGAAGGGTCGACGACGGGGAGGGACTTGAGCATGACCGTGTCAATGAGGGAGAAGATGGCGGTGGTCGCGCCGATGCCGAGGGCCAGGGTGAGCATGGCGGTGAGGGTGAAGACAGGCGACAGGCGCATCTGGCGCAGAGCGTAAGCGAGATCTTGGCGGAAGGTCTGCATGGGCGAGCCTCAGATGGGCGATACGGCGGGAAAAGCGGGGTGGTTCCCCGAATGTGACGGAATGTAACGGAGACGCTGGGCTCAGGGCTCAGGTTACAAAACTGAGAAATTGCTTTCGTATGATGGGCACATGGTGAAGTTCTTTTTTTGTGCGACATTGGCGGGTTGTTGCGTGATTACGGGTTGGGCCCAGAATTCGATTTCGACGCAAACCGCGCCCGCGGCGCAGAGTTCGCCGCAGAATTTGCCTTCAGCACCGCATGCGAATGCGCCTTCAGTACAGAAGTTGCCGCCGGGACCGGATGAGCGGCCATGCGATTTGAGCAGCCTTTTGGTTTGCGTGCAGCATGTGGCGGAGGATGAGAAAGGGATCGTGATGAGCCCGCTGCATGCGCCGGCCGAGGATCTGTTTTGGATCGTGCCGTTTGGCGTGGCGACCGGTGTCTCGATCCATTACGACACGGATGCGATTCGGGATCTTGGCGTGCACACGACACGCGAGAACGACTTCAACAAGCTGTCGGATTATGCGGGGCTGTATGTCCCGTTTGCGGCAGCGGGAGTTGGCTATGCCGCGGGATCGGTGAAGCAGAACGATTATCTGAAGGAGACGGCGGTGCTTTCCGCCGAGGCGATGGCAGATGCGGGGATTGTGGACGAAGGGCTGAAATATACCCTGGACCGGGAGAATCCGATGCTCAACAATGCGAAGGGTGGTTTCTGGCCGGGCGGACCGAAGAGCTGGCCGAACAGTCCGTCGATGCCGTCGGAGCACGCGATGAATATTTGGGCATTCGCGCATGTGGTGGCGGGGCAGTATGACGGCATTGCCACGAAGGCCGTGGTGTATGGAGTCGCGAGCACGGTTTCCGTGTCGCGGGTGCTGGCGCGGCAGCATTTTCCTTCGGATGTGCTGGTGGGGAGCACGTTCGGATGGCTGATCGGCGGATACGTGCTGCATCACCGGTCGCTGGAACACGGGAATTTGGTGGATGTATCGGCGGTGCAGACACCGCTGGGGCGCGGGATTGAGGTTCGGATCGGCCCGAGCCGGGGACAGTAAGAAAAACAGCGTTCAGCCATCAACGTTCAGAAAAACGAAGAGCATTCCCGCCCAGAACCGGGGCGGTCAGGCGGCGGGTTGGTCGAGGGCCCGGGGCGGTGCGGTGAGCGCTCGATATTGGAAATACATATTGAGGCGCCAGCGGAGGATCATACCGAAGGCGAGGATGAAGAAGAGGCCACCGGTCTGCTCGATGGACATGATGCGGTTGAAGTAGCCGCGCGCGGCGAAGCGGACTGCAGCGAGCACAATGATGACGGCGAGGAAGGCGCTGGAGCGCTTCATCATGATGACATTGCCTTCGCGATGCAGGCGCGAGGTGCGGAGCAGCGGCCAGGCGAGGACAATGGCGCCGATGAGGAATGCGGCGAGGGCCCACGTCCACGGAAAACGGAAGACGGGGACGATGAACATGGAGAAGCCGGTGGCCATGCCGGCGGGGGGGATGAGGATCTTTTTCAGCGTGACGGGGGTCTGGCCTTCGCGGATGCGCCAGATGAGGACGGCGACCGCTCCGAAGACGGAGGTGACGACGGAAGTGAGGGGGGAAATGTGCATAGCGGGACTGGGGAGAGGGGCTTTTAGGGGAAGCCTGTCTCAAGGATAGCGCAGGAGAACAGCGCTCAGCGCTCAGCGATCAGCGTTCAGAAAAACAGGGCCCCGTTCGACTCGACGGCTTATGCCGACCCCCTCAGGACGGACTCTCCGCTCCGCGCTCGATCCGGATGACACGACAATTAGAGATGCTGAACAGGGCATCCGGCATGGTGCACTCATCAACAATCTGCGCCGTGGCGATTGCACAAGACTGTATAAAGGATGCCGCAGCCGGAAGCCGGAGCTTGCCTATCGCGAGCCGACAGGACCTTCGGCGACATGGGGAGAACAACATGCGATGGTTGGCGTGGATCGTGCTGCTGACGGCGAGCGCGTCGGCGCAGATGCCGGGGCAGAGTGGAACGCAGTGGCCGGAGATCACGCAGGAGCAGGACTATACCTGGCATCTTGCATCGAGTGCGGAGCCGACGGGGGCCAACGCCGACTACCGGGCTCTCACCCCAGGAGTGGCCATCACCATCCTCGACGACGATGGTCCAGGAATGATCTCTCACCTGTGGTTCACCATCGGGAGCCCTGAGCCGTATCACCTGAAGCGCATCGTGTTGCGGATGTACTGGGACGGAGAAGAATCGCCGAGCGTGGAAGCGCCGATCGGCGATTTCTTCGGCCTCGGCACGGGCGAGTACTTTACCTGGAATTCAGCGATGCTTTCGGTGGCCAGCAGCAAGGCGCTCAACTGCTTTTTCCCGATGCCCTACCAGCATCATGCGCGCATTACGGTGACCAACGAAGGTAAGATGACGCTTTCGAACCTTTACTACAACGTCGAATACCGCAAGTACCCTCATCCGCTGCCGCCCACCACGATGTACTTTCACGCGCAGTACCGGCAGGCGCAGCCGAATCACGGATGGACCAGTCAGTGGTACGAAAACGGCGACCCACTCGTGAATTACAAACGGAATCTGGACGGCAAGGATAACTACGTCTGGTTTGAGGCGAAGGGACGCGGTCAATTTGTCGGAGTGACGATGTCGATTCTGCAAAACCAGGATGGCTGGTGGGGTGAAGGCGACCCAATGTTCTTCATCGACGACGAGAAGACACCTGTGCTGCCGGGAGGCACGGGCTCGGAAGATTATTTTCTGGGTGCATGGGATTTCGGCGGGGCCTCGTTCAGCTATCCGCTGTATGGAGCGCCTGTGGTCGGCAAGGAGCTGGCAGGAGAACGATGGAGCGTCTACCGGTTTCATCTGGACTCGCCGATTCCGTTTACGAAATCCATGAAGGCGACAATTGAGCACGGGCATGCAAATGCCCGTTCCGACAACTTCTATTCCGTCGCGTATTGGTATCAGAAAGAGCCGCACATGCCGTTTCCGCCGTTGCCGTCGATGGATGACCGCATCCCCACGCTGGAAGTCGTCGGAGGTCCGGGCAATGAGGGCGCGGGGCGCCCGCCAACGGGGCTTTCTCCGAAGTAGTCAGCGGGGGAAAGAGCCGGACGCGACGATTTTTGCGGTGGTAATGGCCTGGCCGGTGTGGCGCTGGGTGTGGTCCGCGCAATGGACGAGCAGGCCACCCACGGCGGTGGGCAGGGCTTTGCGGCCGACGCTGCGGGGCTGCTCGAGGTTGACGGCGGCGAAGGCGCGGACACGGCGGATGGCGTCGTCGATTCCCATGCGAAATTCGGAAAAAAGTGCAGCGTGCGCGACGTTGGGGTCCAGTTCTGTTTTGAGCGCGGCGAGTTGGGTCGGACTGAGTTGTTCGCCTTCGGCATAGGTGAGCAGGCGGTCGAGACTGCGCGCAATGTGGCGCAGGTGAAAGGCGACCGGGCTGACGCCGGCGGGGCGGGCGTTGAGGGCTTCGTCGCTGAGGGGCGCGCACCACTTCTCAATGTCCTCACGGGAGAGCTCGAGGGCGTGCACAACGGCGCGCAGGACAGCAGGGGTTTTGGTGTGGGTTCCGCGGAGCCAGGGTTCCATCAGGGAACAGGGTACAGCTCACAGGTGACAGGAGTCCTGAGCACGGGGCACCGGGCACCGAGCACCAGGCTCTGGGCTCCGAGCACCAGGCACCCGACTGACGCGGAGGAGACATCCCAAGGAATGAGAACGAGCGAAGGGAGATAACGATGCCGGATCAAGAGGAACGGGAGACGCTGGAAAAGGCGAAGGAGGATCTGCGCGAGGGCAAGGCGCCGTCGACAGCGGCGGGCGAGTTCGTGCGCGAGGAGATCGATCACGTGCGGGAGGGTAGACATGGAGCGCGGTCGCCGCAACAGGCGGTGGCGATTGGGCTCAGTAAGGCACGGCGAGCGGGGATTCCCCTGAAGCCGCCGACGAGAGGAAAAGACGGCACCAAAGAGAGCGCGGAACGGGATTACGAGAAGGGGCAGTCGCACACGCGGAAGAAGACGTCGGCGAAGCGGTCGCGGGCGACGAGTGGGGCGCTCAAGCGGGAACCGAAGTCGACCGTTTCGCGCGCGGCGCTTGCGAAGCAAACGCGCTCGGCCGCGCGGAAGCGGAGCGCGTCGAGTCGGCGGGGAGCGGCGGCAAAGGCCGTACGGACGAAGGGAGCCGCGGGACGAAGCAGGGCGGCGAAGAAGGCCGCGCGGACGCGAGCCAAGCATTAGCGGGACGCTCCCCGGGCCGATCCACCGCGGCGTATTTGTGACTTCCAAATCCACGGCGCTTCCGTCCGCGTAGGCCAACTGTGGCTTGCCTGGAATGCCCGGCCGCTGCTGCGTAATTCCTATCGATAACCTGGGAAGGTTCGGCGATTCGGCGATGTTGGGGCCGTCCGCCTGCGCATACAATCGGATTGCATTCGCCTGCTGCGTTGGTTGAGCGCGCGAAGGAGGTCGGGATTTTATGAAGTCGCTGTTGTTGCGCGAATACGGTCACCTGGAAATTGCGGATATGCCGCGGCCTGCGCCCGGGCCGGGAGAGGTGCTGGTGCAGGTGGCCGCGTGCGGCATTTGCGGGAGCGATGTGCACGGCTACGACGGATCGTCGGGGCGGCGCATTCCTCCGCTGGTGATGGGGCATGAGGCTGCAGGGACGGTGGCGGCGGTGGGAGCGGGGGTGACGAAGTTCCGCGAGGGGGACCGCGTGACGTTCGATTCGACGGTCTACTGCGGGGAATGCGATTTTTGCCGGCGCGGGCAGATGAATCTGTGCGACCGGCGTGAAGTGGTGGGGGTTTCGTGCGGGGACTATCGGCGGCATGGAGCGTTCGCGGAATATGTAACCGTGCCTGAGCGCATTGTGTATCGGCTGCCGGATGCGATGCAGTTTTCGGAAGCCGCGATGCTGGAGGCGGTTTCCGTCGCGCTGCATGCGGTGCACCTGAGCGGAAGCCCGGAGGGCAGGACTGCGCTGGTGCTGGGCGCGGGGATGATCGGACTGCTGACGATGCAGGCGGCGCGGGCCCTCGGCTATGCGCGGGTGATGATCGCGGACATCGATGCGACGCGGCTGGAACTGGCGCGGTCGCTGGGCGCTGATGACGTGCTGCATTCCGGGGCCGGGCTGCTGGCGGAAGTGCAGGCGCAGAACCGGCGGTCACGGCGCCGATGTGGTTTTTGAAGCGGTGGGGCGCAACGAGACGGTGGCAGCGGCGATCGATTGCGTGCGCAAAGGCGGGACGGTGGTGCTGATCGGCAACATCAAGCCGGAGGTCACGCTGCCGCTGCAGAAAGTGGTGTCGCGGCAGATCCGCTTGCAGGGGAGCGCGGCATCGTGCGGGGAATATCCGGAGGCGATGGAGCTGGTGACGAGCGGGAAGATTCGGATTGAGCCGCTGATCACGGCAGTGGCGTCGCTCGAAGAGGGGCCGCGGTGGTTCGAGCGGCTGCACGCGGGCGAGCCAAATCTAATGAAGGTGGTGCTGACGCCGGACGGGGCGAGCGCGCGATGAGCAAGGCGTTGTTCGATCTGAGTGGGCAGGTTGCGGTGGTGACCGGGACGAGCCGCGGGCTGGGGCAGTATCTGGCGCGGGCGCTGGCGAAAGCGGGGGCCGATTTGGTGCTGACCAGCCGGAAGCGCGAGTCGCTGCAGGAATTTGAAGCGGAGGTGCGGGGGCTGGGACGGCGGGTGGTGTCGCTGGAGCTCGATGTGCGGGATCAGGCGAGTATCCAGCGCATGGCCGAAGAGGCGCAGGCCCTTGGGCCGGTTCAAATCCTGGTCAACAACGCGGGATGCAATGTGCGCAAGCCGGCGCTCGATGTGACGTGGGACGACTGGAACCTGGTGCTGGAGACGAATCTGCGCGGCAGTTTTTTTGTGGCGCAGGCGATAGCGCGGGGGATGATCGAGCGCGGGTACGGACGCGTCATTAATATCGGTTCGGTCACGAGCGTGTTTGGGTATGCGGGGCTGGCTCCGTATGGCGCGAGCCGCGGCGGCATCCGGCAACTGACGATGAGCCTGGCGGATGACTGGGGTAGGCATGGCGTGACGGTGAACTGCCTCGCGCCGGGGTGGTTTCGCACCGAGCAGAACAAGGTGCTGTACGAAAATCCGGAGTGGGTGGAGTATCTGGTGGATCGGATTCCGGTGAAGCGGCCGGGGCAGCCACACGATCTGGATGGCGCCGTGGTTTTTCTGGCGTCGGAAGCGAGCGGCTACGTGACGGGGCAGACGCTGCTGGTGGACGGCGGGATCTCGACGGGATCGATGCGGGCGACGGTCAGGCCGAAGCCAACGTCCTGATCAGACGGGTTGCTCGTCGGGCAGCGGGATGGGGCGAATCTCTCCCAGCAGAAAGATGTAACCGGCGATGCCGATGACGAGATAGGCTCCCGCAAGTGCGAAGGCGGCGACGAAATTGTGACGGACTTCGACGAGATAGCCGGTAACCGCGGCCGCTACGCTTCCGGAAAGCTGGTTGGAGAAATTCATGATGCCGCCAACCGAGCCGACGCTGTCGCCGGGCGCGATGAGTGACGGGACCGACCATCCGACAGGAGAAGCCGCGGCGAGACCGCCGATGGAGAGGCTGATCCAGAAAAGCGCCTGCGTGGCGGAATGCGCGTGAGCGGCGCCGAGGATGCCGAGGCCGAGGGTGAGTCCGCAGACGAGGACGGTTTGCCGCACGAGGCTCGGACGCAATCCGCGGCGGATGAGCGCATCGACAAGCCAGCCGCCAACGAACAGATCGGCAATGGCGGCAATGAGCCAGGGGACACCTGTGTAGAGAAACGAATGGCTGAGGTTGATGTGGAGCGTGCGGGATAGATAGACCGGCAGCCAGGTGAGCAACAGATAGAAGGTGTAGTTGTAGGATCCCATGCCGAGCGCCAGTCCGATGACCTTGCGCTGGCGCAGCAAATAGCCGAGAGGCGCACGGTGCTGGAGGCGAGGCTGCTGCGCGGTCGCTTCCATTGCGAACGAGCGGCGGTCCGGATGCGGATCGCGATACATCCACCAGAACAGGAGAAAGAAGAGGAAGCTGATGACGCCGGTGGCGGCGAAACTGAGGCGCCATCCGATGCGCAGCAGGAGCAGGCCGATGAGGGGAATGCCGAGGGCGGGTCCGAACTTTGCGGACGCGTCGAAGAGGCTGGTGGCGAAGCTGCGCTCGCGGGGTGGAAACCAGTAGCCGATGGCTTTGGCGTTCCCGGGAAAGGTGGGAGCTTCGCCGATGCCGAGGAGAAAGCGGGCGGCAAAGAATCCGCCAACACCGGGCGTGGCAGCGGCGGCGAAGGAAGCGACGCTCCACAGGAAGGTGCTGATGCAGCCGACGCGGCGCACGCCGAAGCGGTCGAGGAGGTGGCCGCAAGGGAGTTGGGCGAGAGCGTAGGTCCAGTTGTAGGCGCCCGCGAGGAGGCCGAAGGTAAATTCCGAGATTTTGAAGGTCGCGATGAGCGCGTCGTGGGAGACGGACAGATTGACGCGATCGAAGTAGTTAATCAGCACGCCAAGACTGAGCAGGACCGCGATGTTCCAGCGCCCCGCGAGCCTCTGGGGCGCGTTATCCAGTAGCTTCTGATCGAGTTCTCCCGCCGGCATCATCCGAGGATATCCGGAATTCGCGCGCGACGTGGCACAGGCTAGACGGTCTCGTGGGGTGCTGCGTGGAGTTCGACCGTGATGGTCTGCGATCCGAGGCGCGGGTGTTTTGCGGAAAGGCGCACGGTGCCCGCCTGCTCGCGGGCGCGAATCCAGACGGCGCCGGTGCCTCCGATGAGCGAGAACGGATTGTCGCCGATGAGGTCGGCGGGGCCTTCGAGGGTGAGGGCGATGGGGTCGTTGGCATAGGGGCGAATTGCGCCGAACTCATCGGTAACGCGCAGGACGACGCGCGTGGAGTCGGCACCATCGGCGCTGAGCGCGTGGTCGTCGGCAAGCAGAGCAAATTTGCTGTCGACGCCGCGCCCGGAGAGCGATTTAGAGATGACTTGTTTGCCCTCGATGAAGCCGTCGATGCGCAGATCGCCCCAGCCGGCGCGGTAGCGGTGCATGTCGAAGATGAACGGCGGATATTTGAGGTGCGCGAATTCTTCGCGGTCGGGATCGGCTTCGGCGAGGAGTTTCCAGGGATTTTTGTCGTCGCTGCCGGCACGCGTGTACAGCTTGAGGTGATCGCAGTTGGAGCAGATGACGGCTTTGGTGAATCCGACGGACTCATCGCCGCGCGCCCAGTGGAAGGCGGGTTCGAGAACGACTTCTTCGGCTGGATCGCACTGCGATTTGTAGAAGCCGGCCGCGGGCTTGAGCTCGCGGAAGATGTCGGTGACGCCGTGGTAGCAGATGCGATCGCCGGATCCGAAGTTGGCGTGCGTGTTGTAGTCGAAGGCGCACCAGCCGATGCCGCCGGCATACTGGGGATCGGAAGCGAGCTGGTCGTGGATGCGCGCGTGACGGAGCGTGTGCTCGCGCTGGCGCTCGTCGTCGTCGGTGGTCTTGGTGGGGAAGGTGTGGCCGACGAATTCGGTGTTGAGGTAGCGCGGATGGTTGGGCGGCCGGAGCGGAATGCCGAAATCGTTCATCGTGAAAACGTCTTCGAGAAATTCGGACTGCTGGAAATTGCGGATGCCGCCGGTCTGGCGGGTAGGGTCGAGGGCGTGGGCGAGCGCGTTGGTGCGGGTGTAGAAGTCGTGGTCGTCGCGCGACTCGTTGATGCGAACGCCCCACAGCACGATGGCGGGATGATTCCAGTCGCGGCGAACCATGCGGCCGACGTTGTCGACGGCGATGTCCTTCCAGGCCTGGTCGCCGATGTGCTGCCAGCCAGGGATTTCTTCGAGCACGAGGAGTCCGAGTTCGTCGCAGGCGTCGAGGAAATGGCGCGACTGCGGGTAGTGCGAGGTGCGGACGATGTTGCAGTGAAGGACATGGCGGAGGATGTGCGCGTCCTGGCGCTGCACGCGCGCGGGCATGGCGCCGCCGACAAAGGGAAACGTCTGATGGCGGTCGAGGCCGCGCAGCTTGACGATTTTGCCGTTGAGGGAGAATCCGTGATCGGTGAAAGTGGCTTCGCGGAAGCCGATGCGGCGGGAATCTTCGTCGAGGAGCTGATCCGCGTGCAGCAGGCGAACTTTGACGGTGTAGAGGTTGGGGTGTTCAAGGTCCCAGAGCTGGATGCCAGAGATCTGATCGAGCGAGACGGCGTGGCGCGCGGGGTCGGACTGCGTTTCATCGCTCGCGTGAACCGGGGCCGTGGCGTTGCTCATGGGCGATGAAGGCGAAGAAGCTTCCATGATCAGCTGTTTGTTGGTGGCGATGACTTTTTCGCCGTCGAGCAGCTCAACTTCGAGCGAGAGATCGCCGTGCGATTCACCGGCGAGAAAGCAATCCACGTCGAGCGAGGGATTGCCGCTGAGGACGTCGCGCGGGCGAGCGAAGATGTTATCGATGGCAACCTGCGGGACAATGCGGAGGGAGACTTCGCGGTAGATGCCGCCGAAGGTCATGTAGTCAATTTCGTTGCCAAAGGGCGGGATGTCGGCGCGCTCGGTGGAATCGAGCTGAACGCAGAGGACGTTTTCGCCTTCGAAGTGAAGGTGCGGTGTGAGGTCGAAGGAGAAGGGGGTGTAGCCGCCTTTGTATTCGCCGAGGGAGACGCCGTTGATCCAGACGGTGGAGGCGGTCATGGCGCCTTCGAAGTCGACGAAGACGCGCTTGCCTGTCGCGCCTGGCGGTAAGCGAAAGCGGCGACGATAGGTGGAGATGAATTCGTAGTCCTTGTCGTCGAAACTGTGCCAGGGCATGCGGACATTGGTGTGCGGGAGGACGACGCGGGTGAAGCTGGAGTCGTCGAACCCGGGCGCAGTAGCGGCATCGATTTTGCCGGGATGGTAGCGCCAGTTACGGTTCATGGGCAGAACCGATCGGCCGCGGGCGACGTTCTGCGCCGGGTGGGCCAGCTGCTCGGCGAACCCTGATGCTTTGTACATGGCTGCCGATGCCAGCAGGCCACCGGTACGTTTAATGAAGACGCGACGATCGATAGTCATAGGAGGAGCTTTCAGGATTGGCGCTGCGACGAACCCGACCAGTCTAAGCCAGCGGCTCTCACAGGGAATCATCCTTTAGACCAGGTGATGGAGGATCAACCCCCAAAAATCCCTGGGCCGGGCCTCGTTCGAGCACGGCGGCGAATGATTCGCAGGGAGGCGCCTGGGAGCCTGGGTTGACGGCCTGGGTTCGGATGGAATCTTTGGCGTCGGGGTTGCGCACGGGTTTCGTATGCTGAAGAGCATAGGCCGTACGTTGGCACTCAGGACACTCGAGGAGACTCGCATGGCAGATACAGTGAAGAAGACGAAGGCAGCGGCCAGGCCAAAGAAGGCGGAGGCAGGGCCGCAGTTGGTTGAGACCAGGCCGAAGAGGGTGAAGGCCAGAGCGCCGAAGGCACGGATGGTGAGCCACGAAGAGATCGAGCGGCTGGCGCATCGATTCTGGGCGGAACGCGGCTACCAGCACGGACAGCCTGAGGTCGACTGGTTCCGGGCTGAAGAGGAGCTGCGCGGCAAGGCGTCGTAAAAGCCCATAGGAGGGGTGGCGCCCAACTGGGAAAGCAGCACATGAGGTCTCGCGGAGCGAGGCTGCGGAGAAAGCGCCGGGTTTTAACCCGGCGAAATGCGCGACTCGGAAGGGGCCTTCAGGCCCGGAGATGCCGGGGGGCGGCGTCAAGCGCGAATGCGCGGTTCGCAGAGGACCAGGGGAACTCTTCGACGCATTCGCAAAGGTGAGAGCGCACGGGGTTCTCGTGAATGTAGTTCCGATGCGACTCGTAGCTCGCGTGGTCGTGCATGCGCAGTTTTTTGAAACTGTCTTCCCAGACGGGCATTTTGGATTTCCAGTGCGAAGGCCCGGCGCGCGCTGGGCCTTGTATTTCTTTTTTTCCTTTGCTGCTGACTTATCGCTTAGCTGCAACCGCTGGTGCTGCCGCAGGACATGCACCTATAGCAGCTTCCGTTTCTTACCATGATGGCGCCGCAGGTGTGGCAGCTGGGGGCGTCGCCCATGTCGTACATGCTGCGCATCGCGTCGGATGGGTGGTACACTCCCCGATCTTCGATCGGGCCTGCGGGTGGCGGATAGCGGTTCGCGGTCAGCGAACCTGGTTCTGGCGCGATACCTTCGTGCGGGGCTCCGTGGGCTCCCATGCCTCGGGTGGAGGTGTGCTGTTCCGGAGAGAGCATCGTGCCGTACTCATCGCTCGATGCCGACTCGCCGGTTCCGAGTGCCGGCGTTGCTGCCGGCGCCAGGTTCGCGAACAGTGTGAGCTGCTGGCCGGAGAGGAAGCGGAGCTGGAGCCAGCGGAAGATGTAATCCATGATCGACTTGGCGTAGCCGATGTGTTCGTTGCCGGTCCAGCCGGAGGGCTCGAAGCGGGAGTGCGCGAACTTCTCGCACAGGACTTTGAGCGGGACGCCGTGCTGGAGGGAGAGCGAGGCCGCAGTGGCGAAGCTGTCCATGAGGCCGGAGACGGTCGAGCCTTCTTTGGCCATGCGGATAAAGATTTCGCCGGGCTGGCCGTTGGGGTAGAGGCCGACGGTGATGTAGCCTTCGTGACCGGCGATGGCGAATTTATGGGTGAGCGAGGCGCGCTCGTCGGGAAGACGATGGCGAATCGCGCGGGGCGGGCCTTCCTGGTGGTCGAGGTCTTCCTTGGGGGAGGGCTGGGCGATGGTGGCGAGCGCAGCGGTGAAGGCGTTGCCGGCGGCAAGGATGGACTTGGAGGCGATCTCGACCTTCTCGGCGACTTTGGTCTCGAGGGTTTTCAGATCGGCCTCAGCGGGTTTGTGACCGGACGAGAGCGCGGCGAGCACGCGATCGGCGGCGGCGGAAGATTCGGGGGAGGACTGTTTAATCTCCTTGGCTTTGGCGCCGTCGGAGACGTTGAGGGGTTGCGCACCCTTGGATCCATCGCGATAGACGGCGACGGCTTTGAGGCCGAGACGCCAGCTTTCGAGATAGGCTTCGGCGATGTCGTCGAGGGTGCAGTCGTGCGGCAGATTGACCGTCTTGGAAATAGCTCCCGAGAGGAACGGCTGGGTTGCGGCCATCATACGAACGTGGCCCATGTAGTGGATGGAACGGGTGCCCTTGGCAGGCTTGAAAGAGCAGTCGAACACGGCGAGGTGTTCGGGTTTGAGGCCAGGCGCGCCTTCGATGGTGCCGGTGGCGTCGATGTAGCTGACGATGGCGTCGACCTGGGCGTTGTTGTAACCGAGCTTGAAGAGCGCGGTGGGGACGGTGTTGTTGACGATTTTGATCATGCCGCCGCCGACCAGCTTCTTGTACTTGACGAGGGCGAGATCGGGTTCGATGCCGGTGGTATCGCAGTCCATCATGAAACCGATGGTGCCGGTGGGCGCGAGGACGGTGACCTGGGAGTTGCGATAGCCGTGCTTCTCGCCGTGCCGGAGTGCCTCGTCCCAGCATGCTTTTGACGCGCTAATGAGGTCGTCGAATTGCGGAACGGCGAAGGTTTTGTCGCCTGCGGTTTTTGATTTGCCGATGTTATTGACCTCGGCGCGATGCATGCGGATGACGTCGAGGAAGGGTTCGCGGTTGACGTAATAGCCGGGGCAGGCGCCACCTTCGCGATCGACGGAGGCGGTGAGCGGCGTAGCGGAGGCGAGGGGAGGGCATGCTTCGGCGATGCGGGCGGACTGGAGGTAGGCCTCGCCGCACATGATGGCGGTGAGGGTGGCGGCGAAGTCGCGTCCGGCATCGGAGTCGTAGGGAAGGCCGAAGGCCATGAGCAGCGCGCCTAGGTTGGCGTAGCCGAGGCCGAGCGGGCGGTAGTCGTGCGAGTTACGGGCGATGGCTTCGGTGGGGTAGCCGGAGTTATCGACGAGGATCTCCATCGCGGTGATCAGGACGTCGATGGCGGCGCGATAGGCGGGGATATCGAAGGTGCCGGCGGGAGTCACGAACTTGAGCAGGTTGAAGCTGGCGAGGTTGCAGGCGGAGTTATCGAGGAACATGTACTCCGAGCAGGGATTGGAGGCGTTGATGCGGCCGGTGTTCTTGGAGGTGTGCCAGCGGTTGATGGTGGAGTCGTACTGCATGCCGGGATCGCCGCACTGCTACGTGGCTTCGGCGATTTTGGTCATGATGTCGCGGGCCTTGTAGGTGCGGATCGGCTGGCCGTCTTTGACGGTGCGGGTGGTGAAGTCGGCATCCTTTTCGACGGCGCGCATGAACTCGTCGGTGACGCGGACGGAGTTATTGGCGTTCTGGAAGAAGATGGAGGAGTAGGCTTCGGAGTCGGGTCCGCTGGAGCCGTCGTAGCCTTCGCGCATGAGGGCCCAGGCCTTGGCTTCTTCTTTGGCCTTGCACTCGATGAAGTCGACGATGTCGGGATGGTCGACGTTGAGGATGACCATCTTGGCGGCGCGGCGGGTTTTGCCGCCGGACTTGATGACGCCGGCGAAGGCGTCGAAGCCGCGCATGAAGCTGAGCGGGCCGCTGGCAGTGCCGCCGCCGGAGAGGGTCTCGTTCGAACCGCGGATCGAAGAGAGATTGGTCCCTGTACCAGAGCCCCATTTGAAGAGCATGCCCTCGGTCTTGGCGAGGGTCAGGATGGAGTCGAGGGAGTCGTCGACGGCGTTGATGAAGCAGGCCGAGCACTGCGGCTTGCTGTAGCCGGTGACGGAGAATTCGACGGCGCAGGAGTGCGGGTTCCAGTGCCAGTTCTGGGCGTCGGAATTGGGCTCGAGGCGATCGCAGCCGACGTTGAACCAGACGGGCGAGTTGAAGGCGGCCTTCTGGGTGACGAGGAGGTGGACGAGCTCGTCGTGGAAGACGGCTGCGTCTTCGGGAGTGGCGAAGTAGCCGCCGTCGAGGCCCCAGTCGCGGATAGTCTCGGCGACGCGGCCGACGAGCTGGCGGACGCCGGTCTCGCGCTCGGGGGTGCCGATCTGGCCGTGGAGATACTTGCTGGCGACGATGTTGGTCGCTGTCATGGACCAGTCGACGGGGACTTCGACGTCTTTCTGCTCGAAGATGGTCTTGCCGCCGGCGTCGGTGATGGCGGCGGTGCGGCGCTCCCACTGGATCTCGTCATAGGGGGAGACGGTGGCGCGCGAGAAAAAGCGCGGGAAGCGCAACGCGGCTTTTTGCGGCAAAGCGGCAGACGTTTTGGGATGGCCAGCGTCCGGTGTGGACGTCGTTACGGATTTTCTGGTATCGGCCATGGTGTTTCCTCTCTTCTCAAGTGATGTTGGCTTGACGCGTGGTTCTGCCCGTAATCCTGGTCGTTGGTGGCCCTGCCGGCGCGATGGGCGCCGGGAAAAACTGGAAGTCACACCGCGAACGGGAGTGTGTGGTCCCAATCACGGCAGGACAAAAGCTCGCGAACCAATGGCGGACAAGAAAACCGCAGGACCTCAGGCGAGTGTGCTTCCAGTAAAGGGGGAGGCGACGACCGCTCTTGGTGAACCTCTACGGGTATTTTGGAGCCGCAGAAGGCAAAGTACCTCTGTTAATGGTGTGTGTCAAGCCAAAACCACAACATCTAGTATTTCATGTGGGAAAGGGGGAATCAAGGATCATAATTCCCGGATTTCGCTTGTGGAGAATGCCGGGAAGCCGCATCCTGCGCGGGTTTGCGGCCTGTCGGGCAAACGGAGAAGGCTGCGCGGCACGATGCGCCCTGACCTCATCCGGGCCTGGTGGATGTGTCACTCCACGAGGCTACGCGCCGGGTGCAGGGGGCACAAGGTGCGGAAGTGGTGCAACTTCGGTGGATGGTTGTGGGAGGGGTGGAAAACCGTCTCGCAAGGACACGGCGCAGGGGTGGGCTGTGCAAATGTGGTCAAGGGGGGCGGGGGTTTCGATGGGGTGAAAACCGCGGACTGCCGATGATACGCCGGGGCTGACGACGGCGGATTCTCGCATCCTCGTGCGGATCGAAAATTTCCTGCCTGAAGGCTTCCGGCTTGCCGACATCCACGACCAGCGGATACCTGCGCGACTTCCGCGGACCGGAGCACCGACGCTGTCAGATGTCTTGTACCTCACCGTGCTGATCGCGGCAGGGCTTATTCGTCACACGAGTAAGAAAATGACGATCGGGGGGATGCGTAGATGAGGAAAGGACGCGAGCAGGAACTCCGGAGCGAGGCAAGAAAAGTCCCCTTCGCGACTTCTCGCGAAGGGGGCGACTGAAACAAGGTCAATCCTGACGTGGCGAAGGCAATTCGCTCACTACCAGTTGTTGCCCGAACCGTGGCAGGTGCCGAAACCCTTGTCGCGGTAGGTACCTGCGGCAGTCGATCCAGGAAGTTGCAGTGCCGACTGAAAATCCCAGGCGTAGCCGTTCTCCCTGAGTGTCAGGCCCATCACACCCCAGTAATTTCCGGTTGCCGCCTCGAGATTCAATGCGTTGAAGTTCGTGTGACCGCCAGGATCCTCCATGTTGGTTTCGCCTGTGCCAGACGTGACGGTGGTATTGACGACCGTATCGAGTGTCTCGCCGCCGGTGCCGACGACGAATTCGCGGATGCCCCGCCTTGGATCGTAACTCCCGGAGGGGTCAAGCGGGCGGTAGCGGGCATAGAGGTGGTCGTGCCCGTTGAGGACCAGGTCAGCTCCGTACTGATAGAGCAGTTGCCAAAAGGCCTGAGCGGTAATGCCCTCCTCGGTGATGCCGTTGGCAGGGCTGTAGGTGGGCTGGTGCCAGTAGGCTACGGTGCAGGCGGAACGATTCTCCTGGAGATCCTTTTTCAGCCATTCGAGTTCGGCGGCAAACCAGGAGCCGGTTTCCGAACACCCGCCGGGCTGGGTCTCGCACTCGATATTGAGCGAAATGATGTGCCAGGTGCCGAGATTGTAGGAGTACCAGCCATCTCCGACGCCGACCGGGCCGCCCGCCGGTATGGTGGAGGCAACTCCACCGGTCTCCTCGAAGTGTCCCGCCTGCCCATCAGGCCGCGGTATCGGTTGGGCGACGGGAGTGGTCGCGCCCGGATAGCCGCACCCGGTCATCGATGAGGGGCACGGGTCAGTCAGCGTTGTGGTGAGAGGAGCACCACTGGTATTGATCTGGAAGCCGTTGAAGTAGGAGAAGTAGCCGTAGCCGGCAACGCCGGTCTGGCTATGCTCGTCATAAAACTCGTGGTTGCCGGGCGCGGGCCGCGTGATCGATTTGAATGCGCCATACGTCAAATCGTACGATTGCTCAAAATCCGAATATTGGCCTACCTGGTATTGCAGATCTCCGAGGAGCGCGACGAGGTCAGGCTTCATCTTCTCAATCTGATTCGCAGTGGCCTCCTGGGACTGCCACAGAGAGGTGCTGGTGTAGGGGGCCTTGGGGGTGGTGCAGGTTTCATGCGCAGCCTCACCTGACTCCGCCTCGCCTGGCTGGCAGGCAACGTCGCCAACCACCGCCAGCACGGGGTCATGTTGCGAGCTGTTGTATGGCCATGGATTGTCGTTCGATCGTGGATTCTGTGCCCTGGCTCCCGCTGCAAATGCCAGTAATGAGGCAGTCGCTGCGATGAGCGCAGCCGCTCGCAACCTGCCCTGGATCGTCTTCATGCAGACCTCCCGTTTCGGATTGGTGGTTGGGGATTTGTGTATGGGGAAATCGTTGACAAAACACCATCTTGTATCCCTTCAATATTTCGGGTGTGTGTTCAATGTGTGAAAAAGCCGTTACAGAGGTTTTGGGGAGGCGACTCAACAACCGGCCAACGGGAATGTTCCCGACGCTGGCAGAGACGCAGCGACGCCGTGCGACGAGCCTGGTTCAACACGGTGCCGCTGGACGAGTGCGTACGAATGTCGCTTCACAGAATCGACATTCCGCCCGCTTTGCACGCGACGCGGTGCTTAGCTATAGCGAAACAGCGCCTTGAAACCAAAGTCCATGTGCTGCTGGATATGGCAGTGAAACAGAGTGAGGCCCGGCTGGTCGGCCACCAGATCCACGGTGGCCCGTCCAAACGCGGGAACGATCACTGTGTCCTTCAGGATACCGGCCGTCGGCTTGCCGTTGACCTCGACGAGTTCGAACAGGTGGCGGTGGATGTGGAGTGGGTGAGAATCGTCGCTGCGGTTGTGAAACACCAGCCGGTAGCGGTGCCCCTGCCGGAACACGAATTCCCGGTCATGCGGATATTCCTTGCCGTTGACGAGCCAGTGATTGATTCCATGCGGACCGCCGGGCACTTTTTCAAAGACCATGTCGATGGTCTCGTCCGGGGCCGGATGTGGCGCGGTCCTGCCAAAGATCGTGTAATCCCAGCGCGCCATCCGAGGCGCAAGCCATTGCGCGCGCGGTTGTACCTGATTGGCGTATTCCACGATGATGCCCATGCCGGATTGCCGGGCGGCATCGCGCAGTTCCCCCAAAATCCAAACGCCCGGCAGATTCATCTCCACAATCGCATCCACGCGCTCGCCTGGGGCGATCTCAATCACATCGACGAGCTGAGGCGCGGGTACCGGATTGCCGTCGAGGGCCATCACCTGGAAATGATGACCGAATAAACCGATGCGATGGATTTGCGAGGCGCTGGCGTTGAGCAGGTGCATCAGGACACGTTCACCCGGCCGTACGCGGAGAGGTTCCCCCGCGCCGAGTATCTTATCGTTGATCGAATAAAGAGGAGCCGTGACTTCGAGCCCGTTGGGACGCGGGTCCGGAGCAGCGGGTTTTTCCGGCGTCGGGTCGTTGGGATCCGGCTGATTCTCATCCGGGTCCATCGTGCTGAGAAAATACTGCCACTCCCGCAGGGCCAAAAAGACTTCCTGATCGTAGCGCCCCGGGTCGTTCGCGGAATCGATCATGAGAAACCCGAACTGACCGGTGTAGGTGCCGCGATGCAGATCCAGCATCGCCATGGCGTGCGAGTGGTACCACCGGGAGCCCGCCGGGTGGGCCACGAACTGATAGCGGCGCCGGCCATGGGGCGGAACGGGAGGCGTGCCTTCTTCTTCGACTCCGTCCATTTCCGGGGGAACGAACAGGCCATGCCAGTGCACATATTCCGGAACGTCGGTGTCGTTCACAACCTCGACGGCGACCGACTGGCCCGCGCGCATCCGCAGGAGGGGACCGGGAACTTTGTTGTTGTAGCCGATCGTGCTGAGCACAACCTGAGGGGCCAACTCCACGATCATCGGTGCGATGCGCAGGCTGAAATCGGCCGCACGCTCGGACGCATTCGGTTCGAGCGGCGCCACCATCGCGTGTTGGGGCCGCCCGGAAATCGGCTGCGGGCCTGCTGTCTCTCCCAACGCAGGCCGCAGCTTGTCTGCCCCGGTTGCGATCATGGTGGCCCATCCCAGCCGCACAAAATCCCTTCGTTTCATGCGATCCTCATCCCGGCTGCGCATGCCACGATACAGACAAATGCCTTAAGCCGCTCCTTCCCTTTGTGGTCAAAACGGTTGGGGAGAATGATTTGTTTAGACCTTCACTTTCGATTTTATTTCTGAAGCATGAAAGATTTGTGTGTTCCCGGGTTCGCTACTTCCCGCCGGTTTCGTTCCAGAGGAACGCCATTTCGTCGGTGTAATCGTCGACGAGCTGGGTCAAAGAGACGCCGGCGCTGTGTCCGCCTTTGAGGGAGTAGTGGAGGAGGATGGGGCGGTCACTTCCACTGGAGGCCTGGATGAGCGCGGTCATCTTGCGGGCGTTCATGGGGTCGACGCGAGTGTCGTTGTCGCCGGTGAAGAACATGATGGCGGGATATTTCGCTCCCTTGTGCACGTTCTGGTAGGGCGAGTATTTGACGATGTAGGCGAAGTCCTTCGGGTTTTCGGCGTTGCCATATTCGGTGGTCCAGAGGCGGCCGAATTCGAACTTCTGGTAACGGAGCATGTCGAGCAGCGGATAGCCGCACCAGATGGCGCCGAAGAGGTCGGGGCGCTGGGTCATGGCCGCGCCCATGAGCAGGCCGCCGTTGGAGCGGCCGCGGATGGCGAAGTGCTCGGGCGAGGTGTAGTGGTTATGCGATGAGATATTCGGCAGCGGCGGTGAAGTCGTCGAAGACGTTCTGCTTGTTTTCGAACATCGCGGCTTTGTGCCAGGCCTCGCCGTACTCGTTGCCGCCGCGGAGGTTGGGGAGCGCGAAGAAGCCGCCCTGCTCCATCCACCAGGCGTATTCGGGGTTCCACTCGGAGAGCATGGGCAGATCGAAGCCGCCGTAGCCGGTCATGAGCAGGCGCACGCTGCCGTCGCGGGGCAGACCTTTTTTGCCGGCGATGAACATGGGGACGCGGGTGCCGTCTTTTGAGTTGTAGAAGACCTGGGTCACTTCATATTGCGACGAGTCGAACGGGACTTTGGGCGCGGCGAAGGTGTCGGAGCGGCCGGTCTTCGTGTCGTAGCGGTAGATGGTGGATGGGGTGATGAAGGAGTCGAAGGTGTAGAAACCTTCGGTCTGCGCGGGTCGGCCGTAGACGACCGTACCGGTGCCGATGCCAGGATAGGTGAGGGTGCCGACCTGTTTGCCGTCGAGGGAGTAGAGGGTGGTTTCGGTTTTGACGTCGTGGAGGCGTGAGACAAAGAGCTTGCCTCCGACGATGCTGTAGCTGTCGATGACCTCTTTGCCTTCGGGGACGATGGTCTTCCACGCGGAGGGATCGGCGCCTGGCGTGGCTTCGACGATGCGGGTGTTGGGCGCCTGGTAGTCGGTCATGAGGAAGAAGCGGTCGCCTGAATCGATCACGCGGACGTGGGCTTCGACGCCGTAGACGAGGGGAACGAAATCACTGTCGGGGTTGCGCAGGTCTTTGACGAGGTAGTCTTCGCTGGTGGCGGGGACGCCGTGCGCGATGTTGACGATGAGGTAGTGGTGGTTGTCGGTGACGGAGCAGCCGATGAGGTCGAGCTCGCCGAGATGCTTGCCGCGATATTCTCCGCCGAATTGCTTCGCGTCGTCGGAGATGGGCGTGCCGAATTTGTGGAACCAGACGTTGGAGCCCTGGTGGGTGAATTTTGAGTAGTAGAGGCCGCCGGTCGTCGGGGCTGAGGCTGATGCCGGAGTAGCGCGCGGAGGGCAGGACGTCGGGGAGATCGGCGCCGGACTGGACATTGCGGATATGGATGGAGCCTTCGTCGGCGCCGCCTTCGCGGATTTCGTAGACGACGCAGGTTGCCGTCGTCGGAGACGTCGACCATATTGACGGAGGTGTTCTGGTCGGCGCTGAGCTGGGTGGCGTCGATGAGTTTTTGGTCTTCGCCGTTCCAGCCGGCGCGCATGTAGATCGATCCCTGGTTCTCGTCGGCGAGGCGTTTTTTGAAGAAGTATTTGCCGCCGCGCAGGGTGGGCACGGAGTACTGGTCGACGCGCATGAGCGCGGTGAGCTGGCTGGAGATTTGCGGCATGGTGGTGAGTTGCGAGAGATATTGCTGGGTGTAGGCGTTTTCCTGATCGATCCAGGCGCGGGTTGCGGGGCTTTTCGCGTCCTCGAGCCAGCGGTAGGGGTCTTCGATTTTGGTGCCGGCGTAGTCGTCGGTGACGACGTTGATGGCGGCGACGGGTGGTGCGGGGAGGGTGATGCCGTTTTCGCCGTGGATGGTGGCGGGAGGCTGGGCGTTGATCATGAGCGGGCCGGCGAGGAGGAGAACGGAAAGCGTGGCGAAGGATCGGCGGGCAGCGAGCATGCGGTTATCCCCATTGGAGAGGTGTTGGGAGAGAAGGGTTAGTTTAGCTGCTTTGGGCGGCGCTGCTCCAGAAGGCATGGGTGCGCGCGGGGATGCGGTCGGGGAATTCGCGGTAGGTGGCATTGAGGGCGTGGAAGAGCGCCTTCGATTCGGCTTCGAGGCCGAGGAGCAGGGTGGAGCGCAGGATGCGCGTGAGCCGCAGATGATTGTGGTTCATGGGCGAGAGCCAGTTCTGGGCGCGATTGTCGAAGTTGGGTGCGCGCTCGATGGCGATGCCGGAGGGCGTGGAGGCCTGGCGGAGGCCGTAGAAGCGGAGCATGCGATCGAAGGCCTGGCGGAGGCGGTTCTGCATGGCGACGGAGCCGCGAAAGATGCCGATGGTGAGCGGGTCGAGGATGGGCGCTGCCGGATTGGCGCCACTCGGTTCGGGCAGGGGGAAGAGCCACTGGATGAAGTCGTGGATGGCTTCGAGGCGGTCGTCGTCCCAGGCGAGGATTTCTGCGAGGGTACGGCCCTCGTCGTCGCGGGCGCCATCGCGATAGAAGGCGACGAGCGGATTGGAGGCCGGAGCCTGGGTCACAAGTGAATCACGCCTCGGAGGATCAGGCATAACGATACGCTGCCCACGACGATCCAGAGCAGGACACCCTGCAGGAGAGGGCGGGCACCGACTGTCTTCAGGGTATCGCGGGAGATGGTCGTTCCGATCAAGAACAGAGTCACGCCGAGACCAAGGCGGCCGAGGCGCGCGAGCTGTGTGTACTCGGGCGCGAGATGCGGGACGTAGCTGGCCAGCACGGCGGCCACGCAGAAGAAAAGGATGAACCACGGCAAGTGAATTTTTGCGCGGCTGCCGCGGACGATGGCTGTCCCAACGGAGACGGGGACGATCCAGAGGGCGCGGGCCAGTTTGACGGTGGTGGCGATGGCGAGGGCAGCGGCGCCATAGCGAGCAGCGGCACTGACGACGGAGCTGGTGTCGTGAATGGCAAGGGCGGACCAGAGGCCGAACTGCGTCTGGGAAAGATGCAGCGCGTGGCCGATGGGAGGAAAGATGAAGAGGGCGACGGAATTGAGGACGAAGACGGTGCCCATGGAGACGGCCATGGCTTCGTCGCTGGCTTCGGTGACGGGCGCGAGCGCGGCGATGGCGCTGCCGCCGCAGATGGCGGTTCCGGCGGAGATGAGGAAGCCGGGGATTTTGCCGACACGCAGCGCGTACGCGAGGCCGATGCCGAGCAGCATAGCGAAGGTAATGCCGAGCGCGGTGTAGAGGAATCCGGAGCGGCCGACGCGGATCATCTGGCCGAGATTCATGCCGAAACCGAGACAGACGACCGAGGCCTGGAGGAGGAATTTGGAGAGACGTCGCGCTTCGAGGTGATATCCGTGCGCGACCGACAAGCCATAGGCGAGACCGGCGGCCAGCGCGAGTGGCGGGGAGAGAATTCCGCTGGCGGCGAGGATGATCCCCAGGAAGAACAGGTTCTTCGTCATAGTTTCAGAATGACGGTTCGGGCGGCGAGGAACCAGACGGATTAACGGATGGGCGATAAGAAAAACTTATCGATTTGCCATCGAGGCAAACGCTCCGTGCGTCACATGAGAGCCGTGCTGCTTGTTACGAGCTGGCCGTTTGGGCAGCCGCATCTGCGCTGCTTCAGCGAGGCGTGTGAGACAGGGCTTCGGATTCGGCGAGGACGAAGCGCTCGAAGGCTCCGGCGGGACCTTCGGGGATGGGGCCGAAGGGGCGGATGAGATGCATATCGCGGCGCATCTCGAGGCCCTGGACCTGAACGACGCGCACAGTGCCGAGGCGCAGTTCCTTCCGGATCGCCCAATCCGAGACGAAGCCGGCACCGAGGCCGGCCTCTACGGAGGCGATGATGGCGACGATGGAGTCGAGGTTCATGGCGATGCGCAGATCGCTGAGACGAAGGCCGGCGCGGCGCAGCGCCAGTTCGACGACGCGGCGCGAACCGGAGCCGCGCTCGCGCATGATGAGCGGAACTTCGGTGAGGGCATGGGCGGGGACTGTAGCTTTGGCGGGCCACGGATAATGGCGGCCGACGATGAGGACCATGCGGTCCTCAAAGAAACGCTGGCGAAAAACTTCGCGGCTGGAAACGGGGCCTTCGATGAGGCCGAGGTCGATTTTGCCTTTGGCCAGCGCGTCGACGATGTGTTCCGTATTCGCGCTGGTGACGGAAAGCTCGATACGCGGATGCTGTTCGCGGAAGGCGCCGAGCATGCGCGGAAGAATGTACTGCGTCACGGTCATGGAGGCGCCGATGCGCAGCGTTCCGGTCGTCTCTCCGCGCATGCGATCGAGGGCAGCCTGTGCTTCCTCGGCGAGGCGAGCGCCTTTGCGGGCGTAGCGCAGGAGCACCCCTCCTGCTTCGGTGAGACGGATGCGGCCTTTGCCGCGGTCGAAGAGGGTGGTGCCGAGTTCTTCCTCGAGGGCGTGGATCTGCTGGCTGACGGCCGGCTGGCTGAGGTGGAGGCGCTCGGCGGCGCGGCGGAAGCTCGCCTCTTCGGCAACGGTACGAAACACCCGGAGGCGGAAATTCTCCATGCGGGCATTCTATGGACCGGGCTGGTTTTCGCACTCCAGCCAGGAAATTCGCATGGGGGACCGCAGTTCCGTTGGGTTGAGGAACTGCCTGCGAGTCTGTCACATTTATCTGGACTTTACTATTTTAAAAATAGTATATGCAAACAACTATGGGGAATAAGGATGAGTATCGCGACTTGTTTCCGGGCGCACTGGAACTGATGATCCTGCAGACGCTCTACCGCAAACCGATGCATGGGTACGCGCTGGCGCAGCATATCAAGGCGGTATCGGACGAGCTGTTGCAGATCGAAGAAGGGTCGCTGTATCCGGCGCTGCAGCGGATGCTGAAGGCCGGGTGGCTGGAGTCGGAGATGGGCGTGTCGGCGAGAAACCGGCCGGTGCGGATTTATAAGGTTACGGCGGCGGGCGGGAAGCGGCTGGAGGCGGAGATTTCGAGCTTCGAGAAGATGTTCGCGGGGATCACGCGGGTGCTGGGGACGGCGTAGCGTTCGGGAAAGGGCAACCGATGTTTTTGCGGCGGCGGCGGTATCGGGATCTGGCGGAGTCGATGCAGGAGCACCTCTCCGAGCGGGTGGAAGAGCTGGTGGCGGAGGGAATGACGCGCAGGGACGCGGAGTTTCGGGCGCGGAGGGAGTTCGGGAACGTGACGCGCATCGAGGAACAGAGCCGGGAAGTGTGGCAATGGCCGCGGCTCGAGTCCATGTGGGCGGATGCGAAGTTCGCGATGCGGCAATTACAGAAGACTCCGGGATTCACAGTAACGGCGATCGTGACGCTGGCGCTGGGGATTGCTGTGAACGCAACGATGTTCAGCATGGTGAGCGCTTTTCTGATGCCGCAGCTGCCGGGACATTTGCCAGAGCAGATGGTGGTGCTGTCGTCGATTGACCCCAACGGGCATTTTCTGCCGGACGCCAATTTGGTTTCTCCCGCGAACTATCTGACGTGGGGCCGCGAGACGCGAACATTCGCCGCGATGGCGGCAGAGGATCCCTATCGAAGAGGGAGTTTGGCGGGGGATGGAGAGGCACGAGCGGAATCGGTGCAGTATGCAGCGGTCTCGGTCAATTATTTCGCGGTGTTCGGGGCGGTTCCGCAATGGGGGCGCTCGTTTGAGGACGGCGAGGATGTGGCGGGGCGCGATCACGTTGCGATTCTGAGCCATGGACTGTGGGAACGGCGATTCCATGGGGATCGGGCGGTGATTGGAAAGACGGTGCGGTTGAATCGGGCAGACTACACGGTGGTGGGGGTGATGGGGGCGGATTTTCGCCTTTTGGGATTCACGGAGCAGTTGTGGACACCGCTGAGCCTGAGCGCTGCCGATGGGTCGCCGGGAGCGCGCGGGAACCGATCTCTGGTACTGTTTGCGCGACTGGAAGCGGGGGTGACGCTGGCCCAGGTGCGGGCGGAGATGCATCGTCTGGCCGACCAGGCGGCGCAGGATTATCCCGAAACGGAGAAGGGATGGGGCGCGGCGGCGAGGATGCTGCCCGATTATCTGGTTTACAGTTTCGGGATTCGCAACGCGTTGACCGTGATGATGACGATCGTGGGATTTGTTCTGCTGATCGCGTGCGGGAATGTGGCGGGGTTGTTGCTGACGCGGGCGGTGGGGCGGCAAAAGGAGCTGGCGATCCGCTTGTCGCTGGGGGCAAGCCGCGCGCGCCTGGTGCGGCAGTTGCTGACGGAGGGGCTGGTGCTGGCGCTGATGGGCGGAGGAGTGGGCCTGCTGCTGAGCTCGGCGGGCGTCCGTTTTCTGCAGGCAAACCTGAACTTCAACGCCGCGATCAGCGCAGTACCGGTGCGTCTGGACAGGAATGTGCTGTTGTTTGCACTGGGAATCTCGCTGCTCTCGGCACTGTTGTCGAGCCTGGCGCCGGCGCTGAAGGCTTCGCACACGGATATGAACGGCGATCTGAAGAGCGAGGGGCGCTCGACAACCGGCGGACGTTCGCAAAGCCGGCTGCGGAGCGTGTTGGTGGCCGGCGAGATCGCGCTGGCCATGGCCTTGCTGGTGGGCAGCTGTTTGCTGATCCGGGGAATTTATTTGCTGGAGCATCAGAAGCTGGGTTTCGAGCGGGATCATCTGCTGACAGCCGGCGTGGTGCTGGACCCTGCGCGCTACGGCGATGCGGGGAAGCAGATCGAGTTTGAGCGCGGCATTTTGGGCAAACTGGAGGCGATACCGGGGGTCGACTCCGCGGCGATCGCATCGTATCTTCCGGCATCGGGGGCGGACCGATCGCCGATTCAGATCAGGGGGGAAGTGGAGCGGGCGGCCAGCGAGCGGCAGACTGCGCTCGATGTGGTGGTGAGCACGAACTATCTGCGGGTCGCGGGGATCGGGCTGGTGCGGGGCCGGGGGTTCACGTCGGCGGACAAGGCCGGGACGCCTTCCGTGGTGCTGGTGAACCAGGAATTCGTGCGTCGCTTTTTCCGGGGCGGCGATGCGGTGGGGAGGCGAGTGCGGGTGGACATCGGGGATGGACCGCCGATGTGGAGCGAGATTATCGGTGTGGTGAGCGACGTGAAGACCTTCTCGGAAGGGCCGGACGTCGATCCGGAAGTCTACCAGGCATTTCTGCAGCGGCCGGTGATGTCGTTCTCGCTGATGCTGCGTTCGAGTGTCGATGTCGGAACTCTGACTCCCGCGCTGCGCCAGGCGGTGGGGCAGATGGACGGGGATCTGCCCTTGCTGCGCGTGATGTCGATGGAGGAAGTGATCGAAAGCCAGAGGTACGGAAACCCATTGTTCGAACAGCTGCTGGGGACCTTTGCACTGCTCGCGTTGACGCTTGCAGCGATTGGAATCTATGGACTCATTGCGTACTCGGTGGGCCAGCGGACGCAGGAGATCGGGATTCGTCTGGCGCTGGGCGCGAAAGGGTCGGATATTGCACGGATGATTCTGCGGCAGGGACTGCAGGTGGCGGCGATTGGTGCAGGGGTTGGACTGGTGCTCGCGGTTCCGCTGCCGAGACTCTTCGATGCAATGTTCGTTGGCATTCGATTTGGATCGGTGGCGATCTATCCGACCGTGGCGGCGGCGATGCTGATGGTGGTGGTTTTCGCAACGTGGGTACCGGCCCGGCGGGCAGCGCGGGTGGATCCGACGACGGCGCTGAGGAGCGAGTGAGGACTAGCCGTCCAGGCGAACGCGGGATGCCCGAAGAGCAACGACGAGGGGCTTAAGAAAGATGTTTTCGCGGGGGCGGCGGTATCGGGAACTGGCGGAGTCGATGTGGGAGCACATCGATGAGCGCGTCGATGAGCTGGAGCGCGAGGGCGTGCCGCGGGCTGAGGCGGAGTTTCGGGCGAGGAAGGAGTTTGGGAACGTGACGTGCCTTGAGGAGCGGAGCCGCGAAGTGTGGCAGTGGCCGCGGGTGGAGTCGATGTTGGCGGACGTGAGGTATGCGCTGCGACAGCTGCGGCGGTCGCCGGGATTTGCAGTGACGGCGGTGCTGACGCTGGCGCTCGGGATTGGGGCGACGACGGCGATCTTCACGCTGGTGGAGCAGGTGATGCTGCGGTCGCTGCCGGTGACGAAGCCGGAGCAGCTGTGGAGGATCGGCGACGCGGCGGTCTGTTGCTACACGAATGGATATACGCAGGGCGGCGACCAGGCGCAGAACGACTGGAATTATTTCTCATGGGAGGCGTACAAGCTTTTTCGCGCGCAAACGCCGGCGTTCGTGGATCTGGCGGCGTTCCAGCCAGGCGAGGGGAATGCTGAGCTGGCGGTGCGGCGGGCCGGGTCGCCGGCTGCGGCGCAGACGGGCAATGGCGAGTTCGTTTCAGGGAATTTCTTTCGGATGTTTGGGATTTCGGCGTGGCGCGGGCGCGTGTTCGTCGATGGCGATGATGAGGAAGGTGCGGCGCCGGTTGCAGTGATGAGTTTTCGGACATGGCAGGAGAAGTATGGGTCCGATCCGTCGGTGGTGGGAGGGACATACCAGATCAACGGGCACGCGTTCACGGTGATCGGGGTAACGCCGCAGGGATTTTTTGGAGCGAAGGTCGACGCCGGGGAGATGCCGGACATCTGGCTGCCGCTGACGACGGAGCCGATGATTGCGGGCGCTACTTCGCGGCTGAAGCATGCCGGCACGGCCTGGCTGGATCTGATGGGGAGGGTGAGGCCCGGGACGAATACGAAGGCGCTGGAAGCGCAGTTACAGGGCGAGTTGCAGCAGTGGCTGGCGAGCCATGAGACGGAGATGAGCGCGCAGGAGAAATCTGTGCGGGTGAAGCAGACGCTGCATCTGACGCCCGGCGGCGCGGGAGTTTCGCTGATGCGCGCGCAATACCAGGGCGATTTGCGATTGCTGCTGCTGGCGGCGGTGTGTGTGCTGTTGGTGGCGTGCGCGAATATTGCGAATCTGCTGCTGGCGCGTGGACTGAAGGATCGGCAGCAGACGGCGGTGCGGGTGGCACTGGGCGCGTCGCGGACGCGGCTGGTACGGAAGGCGCTGGTGGAGAGCGTGGTGCTGGCGGTGATCGGCGGCGCGGCCGGGATTGCGGTGGCGTACGCGGGCGCGCGGTTGATTCTGCATCTCGCTTTCAAAGCGGAGGCCGGGGTTCCTGTGAACGCTACGCCTTCGATGCCTGTGCTGCTGTTTGCGCTGGGTATTTCGGTTGTTACGGGCGCGGCGTTCGGACTGGCTCCGGCATGGATGAGCGCGCAGGCGGAGCCGGTGGAGGCGATGCGCGGCGCGAATCGGACGGTTGGCGGCCGGCGTGGAGTTTTTGGAATGGCTGGGGCACAGAAGACGCTGGTGATTGTGCAGGCGGCGGTGTCGCTGGTGCTGCTGAGCGCGGCAGCGATGCTGGGGCAGAGTTTGCGCAATCTGGAGGGACAGGATTTCGGATTCGAGCCCGGCCAGCGGTATCTGGTGTCGATCGATCCGAAGCTGTCGAACTATCCGCAGGAGCGACTGGTGCCGCTGTTCCGGGAGATTGAGGCGCGCGTGCGGGCCATCCCTGGCGTGAGCAGTGTGGGCGCGGTACTCGAGGCGCCGCCGGGGGGCTGGATGACGCATGAGATCCGGATTGAGGGCCAGCCGGAGCCCGGGCCGAGAGCGGATGTCGTCTCCGGATGGACGCGGGTGACGCCGGGATTCTTCCCGACGTATCGGGACCGGATGGTGCGGGGGCGGGCGATCACCGAGGAAGACAATGGCACGACGCGGCCAGTGGCGGTGGTCAACGAGGCGTTTGCGAATAGATTCTTTGGGAAGGAGAATCCGATCGGGCAGCATTTCGGGCCGGCTCCGGAGCGGAACGCGGGGATGTACGAGGTTGTCGGGGTCGCGGCCAATGTGGAGTTCGGGAACGGCCCGCAGCAACCGGTGTATTTCCTCCCGGAGGCGCAGAGTACGCAGTTCGGTGAAGCGGACACGGAGGCACGGGAGGTCTGGTCGCATGACCTATATAACGTTGTGATCTGGGCGCCGGGCAATCATCCGGACATGCAGGCGCAGGTGAAGAGGGCGCTGGAGGATGTCGATCCGAACCTTGTGCTGTACGACGTCGAGAGCTATGCGGATGTGATTCGCGGCAATTTTGCGCAGCAGAACATGATTGCGAGTTTGACGTGGCTGTTTGGCGCGGTGGGACTGGTGCTGGCGGCGGTGGGTTTGTACGGCGTGACGGCGTATGGCGTGGAGCAGCGCACGAGCGAGATTGGCGTGCGCATGGCGCTCGGTGCGGATCGCGGTGCGGTGGTCGGCCTGGTGCTGCGAGATGCTTTTCTGCAGGTGGGGATTGGCCTGGCGCTGGGAATTCCGGCGGCGATTGGGGCGGGGACTCTGCTGGCGAACCGGCTGTTCGGCGTGCGACCGTGGGATCCGGTGACGTTGTGCGGGGCGACGCTGCTGCTGGGAGCGGCCGCGCTGGTGGCTGCGGTGATTCCTGCGCGGCGTGCGGCTGGTGTGGATCCGATGGTGGCGCTGCGGAGCGAGTGAGCTCCGCTCACTCACTGGGGGCACAGGTTACAAGGAGCGGGGCTCCGAGTCTCAGAGAAGATTCGGAGCCCGCCTTGGCTACCTGGTGCGTTGGGGTGAGGTGGCCTGGAGGGTGGAGAGCAGGGTGGTGGCGGCGCCGGGCGCCTGGACGCTGCCGGAGAAGATGTCGTGGCCGGTGACGGGCTTGCCGTAGATTTTCTCGTTGGAGTTGGAGTCGGGACCGAGCGAGGTTCCGGAAAGCGAGATACCGGCGAAGACGCCCTGGGAGCGCGAGTAGGAGAGCATCTCGGCGGACATGGAGGCGTTGGTGGAGGCTTCGGCGGTGCGGCCCACGGGACCGGCCGCGACGCTGGCGTCGGAACCGAGTTTGGCTTTGCCGTTCATGACGGCACGCGCGCCCTGGTCATTCATGACGAGGACGACGAAGTCGGTGGCTTGGCCGCCGATCTGAAAGCCAACACTGCCGCCGGTGGACTGCATCATGATGGGAGCCCCCCAGGCTCCGTCAAAATTATCGCCGCTGCGGCAGGTCATGAGCCGCGGCCGTATTCCGCGGCGACGATGAAGCCGCCTTTCTTGACCGAGGGGAGAATGATGACGCAGTAGGCCTTGTTGAGAAGGTCGTGGGAGATGCCGCTGGGGCTGTCAAGGAGTTCCTTGAGAACATCGCCGGAGGCAGTAATGCGGGCGGTGTCGGCGTCTTCGTCGGCGGCTCGGGCGATGAGGGGCGTGAGGGCACATGAAAGGGCGAGGGCGGCAAGCGCGAAGGGCGGGATGCGATGGCGAAGTTGAATCACGAGAATTTCCTTTTCTGCTTCGAGTGAGTATCTGGGTTTCATCCGGAGAGAACGAAGATTAGATGCGACGGACAGCGTACAGGGCACTGGGGATGCGACGGCGCGTCGAATGGATCGCTCGCTCCTCATTTCTTAGGGCAGGTATTGGGCGGGGATTTGATCCGTTGCGTTTTCGGCCTGCCAGAGGACTTCGATGATGTGCCAGCTCTGTCCGTCGTAGACGGCCTGGATGGAGTTGATGCCGCGGGCGAGAGGCTTGCCGGCGAGGGCAGTGGTGTAGGTGCTCCAGAGATGGGCGACGTGGCCGAAAGCTTCGGACTGATACTTGATCTGGTGTTCGGTGACGACTTCGTCGCCGTTTTTGGCGACGCGGGCGATCCAGTCATCGATGGTGAGGGCGTGAGGGCCGTCGGCGGCGACGGGGATGAGCCGTGCGTTGGGGAGGAAGATCTGGCGGAAGCAGGAGCGGTCTTTGTTGGCGGGGCCGGTGATGGCGCTGTCGAGGGCGGCGATGAGCTGGTCGAGGGTGGCGGTCGTCGGACAGGCTTGCGGGGTGGTTGGCGTTTGGGTTGGGGTTTGGGCGTGCAGGAGCGCGGAGGTGAGGAAAGTGAAGGCGAGAAAGACGAACAGTCGGCGCATGGTGGGAGTGTAGACGAAGCGATCGGCGTTCAGCGTTCGGAAAAGCTGAAGGTGATTCGTAATCAGTGAATGGTAATCAATGATCGCGATCAAGCCCGAGGTCTTTCGCGAATTCGAAGAGCGGCATGCCGTAGAAATACTGCACGTGGCCGGTGGGGGCGTAGCCGTGTTTCTTGTAGAAGGCGATGGCGCGGGTGAGAGGCTCAGTCGTGTCGAGGGTGACGCGACGGCAGCTGCGGCGATGGAGAAGAGATTCGGCGGACGCGAGGAGTTGGCGCGCGATGCCGCGGCCGTGCCAGGAATCGCGAACGGCCATGCCGCGGAGGTGGCCTTCGTTGTGGCTGGAACTGACGGCGACGGTTCCGATGACGGAGGCATCGGGAGCGGTGGCGACGAGGATGGTCATCTCGGTGAAGCGGCGGGCGATGGATGCGGGTGTGAGAACGGTATCGGTGAAGGCGCCGGGGGTATAGGCAGATCGATAGGGCTCGAAGGCTTCGCGGAGACATTCGAGGATTGCGGTGGAGTCGTCGGGAATAGCTTCGCGAATGAAGGCGGGTGCGGTCATGAAAGCGGAGACGTGGACGTCACAGCAAAGCGGGATCAGGCCAGGAGAGAACTTGCCTGCGGCACCTGAGACATTTCATCGAGGATGGATCGCGTTGCGGCTACAGGGTCGGGGGCCTGGGTGATGGGGCGGCCGATGACGAGATAGCTGGCTCCGGCGGCGAGGGCGGTGGCTGGTGTGGCGACGCGTTTCTGATCGCCGGTTGCGCTGCCGGTGGGGCGGATGCCCGGGATGACAAGGGTCGCGGCGGGGAAGCGGTGACGGAGGGCGGAGACTTCTTCAGGGCTTGCCACGAAGCCGCTGATGCCGGCTTCGGAAGCAGTGTCAGCGAGGTGGAGGACCTGCTGCTCGGGCGAGTGGTCGATGCCGATGGAGGAGAGCTGGAGCTGATCCATGCTGGTGAGGACGGTGACAGCCAGGAGTTGTGGCGGATGGGGGAGACAGGCGGCGGCTTCGACGGCGGCTTCGAGCATGGCGCGGCCACCTGCGGCGTGGACGGTGAGGAGTTCGGCTCCAATGGAGGCCGCTGAGCGGACGGCGCCGACGACGGTGTTGGGGATATCGTGGAATTTGAGGTCGAGAAAGACAGAGAAGCCGCGGCGGCGGAGCTCGTGAACGATGGGATTGCCCTCGGCGAGGTAGAGCTCGAGGCCGACTTTGAACCAGCGGCAGAGTCCATGGAGCTGGTCGGCGAGAGCGAGCGCCGGAGCAGCAGTCGGAACGTCGAGGGCGACGATCAGGCGGGGGTCCATAGGGACAGGGTACAGCGAGCAGGGCGCAGGGGACAGGGACTTGGGAGACAGTGATCAGCGATCCGTGAACCGTTGAACTGGGAGCCGCGAATCTCTCGGCGCTCTGAAGTGGGACGGATGAGGGGACCGGTTTCCGGGCGGGGAAAGGTCAGGGCGGCGGGGAGAGGATCCTGCTAAAGGCGCGTTCCTTTTCGCCGATGATCCTGGCGATGGACTCGTTTTTCTTTGCGCCGCAGGAGCACGAGGGGGCGGGACGGGTTCGGACGGAAAAGAGGCGTCAGGATGGGGTTGTTGCGCAGGGTTGTGGCGGTTGTGAGTCTTGAACGGTGAGCTGTGAGAGCGGAGACAGAAGGAAGCACTGCGGTAATGGTGGTGATTGCATGGCAAGCAAGAGTGAGGCGGCAAGGTTTGATGGTCACAGGAGTGGGAGCCCATTGGAGTCTAGTAATTACCCAAAAGAGCAATCCTGTTTCGATTCGAATGCGCTTCTAATGTGATTGGAAGCCTGCGCCGAAGACGAAGTGAGGGGACAAACTCTGTGAAGCCGACGAACACTGCGATCGAATCGAGGCTGGATTTCATTCGATCCGGCAGCGCAAGTGGGAGCGAGGTTGCGGCAACGGCGGTGGACGCGCCGGTACTGACGCCGCGTTATCGAGCCATAGAAAACGATGGAAGGAAGGAAACGGCGTCGAGTGTGGCCGTGGCGGAGACGCGCGAAGGCGCGAGCGGCGGCACACTCTCCGTGCCGGAGCATCGTCCGAGAACGGCGGCGGAACTGGGCGTCCGGCGGGCGGTTGTCGAAGACCTGGCGGTGAAGACGCTGTATCTGACGGGAACGGTATCGACGCGGGAGCTGGCGCGGCAGATGCATCTGAGCGTGAACGTTGCGGACGAACTGGTGGGGCGGATGCGGTCGTCGCTGCTTTGCCAGGTGATGGGCATGACGGGAAACCTGGCGACGGTGGCGCTGACGGATCAGGGACGGAAGCGGGGCCTCGAGCTGCTGGCGCAGAGCCAATATGCCGGTGCTGCGCCGGTATCGCTGGAAAGCTACGTGACGCAGGTACGCAAGCAGAGCGTGCGCAACATGGTGGTTCGCAAGGAGGACGTGGAGCGCGCGTTCGGCGAACTGATTATCGATGCGAAGGTGCTGGGACAGATTGGGACGGGGCTGAACTCGGGCGCGTCGATCTTCGTGCATGGGCCGGCGGGTGTGGGGAAGACGGCGATCGCGGAAACGATGTCGCGGGTGCTGTCGGAGGACGATGTATGGATTCCGTACGCGGTGGAAGTGGACGGGCAGATGATCGCGGTGTACGACCCAATGATTCACAACCGGGTGAACTGGGACGCGGACACGCACGATGAGCGGTGGGTGCGGTGCCAGCGGCCGTCGGTGCTGGTGGGTGGCGAGCTGACGATTGAGATGCTGGATCTGCAGTTCAACACGAGCACGAAGTACTACACCGGGCCGGTGCAGATGAAGGCCAACAATGGAGTGCTGATCCTCGACGATTTTGGAAGGCAGCGCGTGCGGCCGGAGGATCTACTGAACCGGTGGGTGGTGCCACTGGATCGCGGGATCGATTTTCTGACCATGGCGGGCGGAAGGAAGATTGAGATTCCCTTCGAGATGCTGGTGGTGTTCGCAACGAACATGAATCCCGCGGACCTGGTGGACGCGGCGTTTCTGCGCAGGATGCAGACGAAGATTCGCGTGGACACGGCGACGGACGAACAGTTCCGGCAGATTTTCCGGCGGGTGGCATCGCGGCGGGGGCTGAGTGTGGATGAAGGTGCGCTGAGCGACCTGATTGGGATGATCCGCGAGGGTCTGCGGCAGGAGCTGCGGGCTTGCCAGCCGCGGGACCTGGTGAATCAGGTGTGCTGGGCGGCACAGTATGAGGATCGGCGGCCGATCCTGGATCGGGCTTCGCTGGTGGGCGCGGTGGAAGCTTATTTTCTGACGAAGGCGTAGTTCGGCGGTCAGGGATCAGCGATCAGAGATCAGCAATCAGGGATCAGGATTTAGCGATCAGCCATAGCAATCAGGGTTCTGCGATCGGCGACCAGTGCGCTTAATGCCTGCCAGTAACAGAGCGGCGGACATGGTGGAGAACGGAGGCCGTTTCGGTCAGCAGATGCGTGGGAGTTGTTCCCCGAAGAGGACGTCGACGACGCGGGTTCCGCCGACGGAGGTCTTCATGAGGACCATGCCTGCGGGCTGTTCGATGGCCTCGCCGATGATGACACTGTCGGCGCCAAGAGGATGGCGGCGCATGACGTCGAGAACGCGGTCGGCGATTGCGGGTGCGACGATGGCGACCAGCTTGCCTTCATTGGCGACGTAGAGGGGGTCGAGGCCGAGCATTTCGCAGGCGCCCCGTACGGTATCGCGCACCGGGATCACGTTTTCGTGCAGGACCATGCCGACGCGGGAACGCACGGCGATTTCGTTGAGAACGGTGGCAACGCCGCCGCGGGTGGGGTCGCGCATGACGCGGAGGTCGGTGATGGCATTCGCGGACTGGGCTTCGTCGAGCAAGGCGCTGACGAGGCCGTTGAGCGGCGCGCAGTCGCTTTCGAGCGCGCTTTCGAACTCGAGGCCTTCACGCTGCGACAGGATCGTAATGCCGTGGTCGCCGATGGTGCCGCTGAGGAGAATTTTGTCGCCGGGGCGGACGCGGTCGGCGGAGAGCTGGGTGCCGCGATCGACGAGGCCGATGCCGGTGGTGGTGATGAAAACTTTGTCGCCCTTGCCGCGATTGACGACTTTGGTGTCGCCGGTGACGAACTGGACTCCGGCATTTTGCGCCGCAGCGGCCATGGAATCGACGACGCGCGCGAGGTCGGTGGCGGCGAGGCCTTCTTCCAAAATGAAAGCGGCGGCGAGGTAGAGGGGTTTCGCTCCGCCCATAGCGAGGTCGTTAACAGTGCCGTTGACGGCGAGGGTGCCGATGTCTCCGCCAGGGAAAAAGATGGGCGTCACGACAAACGAATCGGTCGTGAAGGCGAGGCGTGCGCCGCCAATTTCGAGGACGGCCTGGTCGTCCATTTTTTCGAGCGTGGCATTGCGAAACCGGCTGACGAAGACTTTTTCGATGAGCTCGGCGGAGAGCTTGCCACCGCTGCCGTGACCGAGGACGATCTGCGGATGCTCGAAGATGGGGAGCGGGCACTCGCCGAAAGGGCCGAGGGGCGCGGCTGCCTCTTCGCGATCCTCAACTTTGCCTGCGCTCATCAGCGATTATCTCCAAGGGTGACGAGGTCGGCGTCTTTGAGATGGCGGCCGTAGGCGTAGTACGCGGCGCAGGCGCCTTCGGCGGAGACCATGGTGGCGCCGAGGGGATGCTGCGGATTGCATTCGGTTCCGAAGGCGGGGCAGTCGTGTGGTTTCTTGATGCCCTGGAGAATCTGGCCGGAGATGCAGACCGCCGGCTCCATGGTGTCGATGGCCTGGACGCTGAAGCGATGCTCGGCGTCGAAGGCGCGGAATTCGTCGCGGAGCTGGAAGCCACTGCGGGGAATCATGCCAACGCCGCGCCATTTGCGGTCGCTGACTTCGAAGACCTTGCCGATGAGGTCCTGGGCCGGGCGATTGCCCCCGCGGTCGAGCACGCGCGAATACTGATTCTCGACATCGGCGCGGCCGGATTCGAGCTGGTCGATCACCATGAGCACGCCTTCGAGGATGTCGAGGGGCTCAAAACCTGTAACAACGATAGGCACATGAAAGCGCGCCGCGAGGGGCTCGTATTCGGCGTACCCGACCACGGCGCAGACATGGCCGGGTCCGAGATAGCCCTGGACGCGATTCTGCGGCGAGCTGAGGATGGCCTCGATGGCGGGCGGGACGAGAACATGGGAAACGAGCAGCGATACGTTGGTGAGGCCCATCTGGCGCGCCTGCCAGGCGAGCATGGCGTTGGCGGGGGCGGTGGTTTCGAAGCCGATGGCGAAGAAGACGACCTGCTTGTCAGGATTGGCGCGCGCGATTTTGATGCAGTCGAGCGGGGAGTAGACCACGCGGACGTCGCCGCCGCGGGACTTGATGCTGAAGAGGTCGCCGTCGGAGCCGGGGACGCGGAGCATGTCGCCGAAGGAGCAGAAGATGACACCGGGCTGCCGCGCGATGGCGTGGGCCTTGTCGACCATCTCAAGAGGCGTGACACAGACCGGGCAGCCAGGGCCATGGACCAGCTCCACGCCCTTCGGGAGCAGGTGATCGATGCCGTTCTTGACGATGGAGTGCGTCTGGCCGCCGCAGACTTCCATGATGACCCAGGGCTTCGTCTGCACCCGCTTGATGCGCTCGACCAGTTTGGCGGCGATGTCGCCGTCGCGATACTCATCGAGGTATTTCAAGAGACGAATCCGGAGCGGTCACTGACCTCGGGAATGTCGAGTTCGCCAAGCTGATCGAGTTCGGCGAGGGCTTCGTAGGTGCGGCGGGCCTCTTCTTCATCGACGCGGCTGATGGCGAAGCCCACGTGCACGAGGACGTACTCGCCGACCTGGGTTTCCGGGACATAGTCGAGGCAGGCCTCGCGGGTGACACCGCCGAACTGGACGCGCGCCATGTGCATGCCCTCAGCCGTGAAGGTCTCGACTACTTTGCCAGGAATCGCCAGGCACATCGGGTCACACTCCCTGCCACGCTGTGGCGGACGAAGATCGCTCCGATGTCAGAATACCGGCTGCGGGGGTGGCGCGGTGATTCCATCGAATGCCGAGGCGCTGGAGCAGAATGATCTTCCCTTGCCGAAGAAACAGGCTCGCGGAAGATATTCAGCTTCCGACATCGGCCTCTCAGTGGGACGCTACGCTTGGTGAATTAGCAATGTCAAACTTGGTTCCCCTCTGCAGCCAACTGCAGTCGGAAAGGGCAGGACCACCCTGCACTACAGTGCAAAGAAAGCAATTAATCTGTAGTAATTCATTACTAATCGGTCAGTACCGGTGGCAGAGTAACGCCACCTTTCGGCGATTGGTTTGGCAGAGGTTGCAGGGTACTCTCATGCACGGGTGGTCACTGGCATTATTATTTCAATCTGTGTCGGGAAGATAAAAAATGATCTGGAAAGTTTCTGTTGGAATTCTGCTGGTGTTTGGGCTAGTTAGGTTGGCTCGCCATTTTAGAAATCCCACTTGGGAGGAGTAGAACCGGTCTTCCAGAGAGGGCCGTGTCCTGGGTATCGATTCTGAGCCCGCTGCAGCGGCGGGTTTCCCATGTGCCATCTCGGGACATCGATTTATGAACGGTTCTAGTCAGGCCGAAGCACTGTGGCCGGCGCACTGCAGTACCCCCAGATATTTTTCCCACGGTCCAACGGCGTGGCGGTATTGATGGGCAAGAATGCGCGAGAGCTGATGCAGGTGGGTCAGATCGTGCACGGTCCAGGCGGCCAGCAACTGGGAGAGGGTGACGGGACCGAGTGAGGGATGGCGTCCGCGGCGCGCGAAGTCGGCGGACTGCAGGCTGAGGCTGCGGATCCGGTCGAGATTCTCCAGGCGCATTTGCGCGAAGTCATCGAGAAGCTGGGACAGAGATTTGCCCTGTGCATTGCGCAGGAAGGCCTGGCGGTCGACGGGATCGAAGGGCCGGGTATCTCCGGATTCGAGAATTCTTTTGAGGCGCGGCATCCAGTCGTTGCGTTCGATCTCAACAAGATGGGCAACGACGTCGCGCGCGGTCCATGTATTTTCACCTTCATTGCGGAGAGTCCAGGCGTCGGGGAGATCGCGGAGCAGCGCGTTCAGGGTTGCTGGGGTGCGGGCGAGCAAAGCTGTGGTGGTGTTGAGGTCGGGCATGGGTCCTCCGCGGGATAGTCGGTAGATGGATTCGGCGAGAAGTGGCGGGGGTGCAGGAAGTTGGATGCGGGTGGGGCGGTCAGCAATCAGCGATCGGGGCCGCGGCACCCGTCCTCTGGCAGCGCTGCCTTTTTTGGCGTTCTACGGCATCTTTCGACCTGCTTCGCGCTGCGAGGCATTGTTGAGGAGCACAGGGATCGCAGGAGGAAAGGTGCATTCTCGAAAAGGGCGAAGATGGCGTCTGCGCAGGTTACCGTCGACCTGAGCACGGAAGCAAATGTTTTGACGATTGGATGGCACGAGCGTTTGCTTCTTGCTATGGGGTGAACCTGGCCGTCCGGCATCCGGGGGTTGGTTGGTGTTCTTTCACGACTGTGAGTCTGCCTTGATGCCTTGATACAAGAACGTCAAGCTGCGTGCAGGTTGCAAACGTTGTTTCGCCTTCGGGAGTTTGAGTCCGCGGATGTGGCTCAAAAGGGCGGCCATTCGAGAGAGCCACCTTCCAATAAGGCTGCGCATTTTTCTATGCGGTAACCGTTGGCGTCGTTGACGGTGAAGACTCTTGAGCGGCCGGTGGGGCTGGTGCTCCACAGTGAGACGCCGGCATAGGCGCCATCTTTGCGGACGATGTAGTACTCCATGTCGAGGAGACGTACTTTGGTCATGTCGGCGTTGTAGTTGCGAACGATGCGGCGCATGGCTTCGAGGCCGGCGTTTTTCGGATCCATGCCATGGCGCATGAGCTCGACAATGGTGTGAGCGCCGACGACTTTGATGTTCTCTTCGCCCGAGCCTGTGGCGCCGGCGGAGCCTACGTCCTGATCGGTCCAGGAGCCGGCGCCGAGGATGGGCGAGTCGCCGAGGCGGCCGGGGAGTTTCCAGGCAAGGCCGGAGGTGGTGGTGGCTCCGGAGATTTCGCCTTTGGCATTGACGGCGGATACGTGGATGGTGCCGGTGGTGGGCCAGAGGACCTGCTCGGCGGCGTAGAGGCGGTCTTTAGGGGCGATGCCGAGATCGGCGGCCATGTTCACAAGCTTTTGGGTACGGACGCGGATGGTCTCGGCCCATTCGGGGGTGGGGTGGCGGGGAACCGCCCCGGGGCGCAGCGCAGGTGCTGTCGCGATTGCGCTCTGAACCGGTGAGTCCTCACGCAACGAGGAGAGTCCATGGAGGTCCATGGTGGGCTTGGGGGCAGGTTTGCCGGCGTACGGATCTTTCCAGCCGGGCTGGTCCATCGCGGGGCCCCACCAGTCCTGCTGGGAGTTGTTCTCCTTCCAGAGCATCCAGATGCGGCGGGCGTCTTCGGTAAGGAGATTTTCCCTGGGGAAGCCGAGATCGACCGCGAAGCGTTGCGCGCCTTCGGCGACGAGCATGACGTGGCCGGTGTGCTCGTAGACTTTGCGGGCGACGAGGCAGACATTTTTGATCTCGCGGACACCACCGACCGAGCCGGCCGAACGGGAGGGCCCGTGCATACAGCAGGAGTCGAGTTCGACGACGCCTTCCTCGTTGGGCAGGCCGCCGAGTCCGACGGAGTGATCTTTGGGGTCGTTTTCGCGGCCGAGGCAGACATGGTGGATAGCGTCGAGGGTGTCCTGGCCATCGAGGAGCATCTGGTATGCCTCCTGGATGGTGTTGTCGCCAGTGACCCGGGTGACGATGACGGGCTTTGCCGGAGGCTGAAGCTGCTTCACTGCGTCGGCGGTTTGAGCGAAAGCGTCGGGGATCGTAAGGGTGGCGGTAGTGAGCGCGCCGAGCGATAGGAATTCGCGCCGTGAAGTCATGGGGAACAGGGTACAAGGGATGGCGTTCAGCGTACAGGGTGCACGGGATGGGAGACCGTGATCCGTGATCTGTGGATCTATTAGTGGACTTTTTGGACTCCGCCGATTTGACGGAAGGTGACGCGGGGGGTTTCCTGGTCGGGCTCTGGATCATGACCGGGAACGGCTTTCCAGAAGGGGTCGTCGCGGGCGAGCTTGTTCGCCATGCGGTCGAGGGAGGCGAGATAGGTGCACATGAGGTGGTAGGTCTGGAAGTAGGCGTTTCCATCCACGGCGGCGGCAACGTCTTCGGCCGAGCCGGGCAGGTGCTCGGATTCGGGCGGGACGGAGTGAATGACGATGGTGGGAATCATGACGGCGCGGAAAGCATCGGTGGGATCGACGGAGAGCCAGCGATGGGGGCTGGTGGCGAGAGGCGGCTTGGTCAGTCCCTCGTCGATGGCGGCCCAGAGGAGCTCGAGCTGGAGGTGGAGGGCCGCAGGTGGTGTCGTCTCCATGAAGCTGAAGGTAGTGAAGTAGCGGGTGACGCCGAGGCCGAGGGCATCGAGGTCGATCATGGCGCGGATACGCTTGCGCTGATCGCGAGAGATGGACTTGAGCCAGGTTTCGACCCCCTGATTCTTCCAGGATTCGAGGAAGATGAAGGTGTTTTGACGGGGCTGGCCCTGGATGGCCTGGTAGAGGAAGGGCAGCAGGGCTGCGCCGCTCCAGTCCGCGAGAGCACCCTCGCCTTTACCGGCTTGCTCATAGTGGGCGGCAATGACGATGGTGCCGGCGTTGGGATCGCCGGGCCAGGTGCAGATAAGGTTGGTGCCGGGCGCGGCACGCTTGTCGGTGACAGGCTGTTCCTGCATGAGGTTGCCATCGCAGGCGGCGGAATGGAAGGCCGCACGGAGGTGGTCGAGGCGAGCCTCATTGGTGGGCGGGATGGTGTGGACTTCCATTTCCACGGTACTGCGCGGCGCCGTGTAGAAGAAGAGGACGTGGGATGGCGCGGAGTCCTCTTTGGCTTTGGCTGCGCCGGTGTCGGCGGAGGGCGATGAGGAGCGGATGGCGGGAAGGGTGCTTTCTGTGGCGGCATTGTGCGCGGCAGCGGTGGCGACCTGAGCGTTGGGAGGAGGCGGAGCCTGACCGAGGAGAGCCGGAGACGCGATCAAGAGGACCACAGAGGCCGTTTGTGGGAGACGGCAGACGCCCATGGGAGCGCTCCAGGCCAACAGCATAGCACCGGCGGGCTACACTTGTTGACCGGAGGGACGGGATGCTGCGGACAGGAATGCTCTTGCTGTTGGCGGGATCGTTTTTTGCAGGGCCGGCGGGCGCGCAGCTGGAGGTGAACCAAGCTGCCGGCGGACCTGGAGCAAAAGGTGGATCAGGTGGCGGAGCAGGCGCTGGCGCAGACGGGGGTACCGAGCGCTTCGCTGGCGATCGTGCGGGACGGAGAGATCGCGTACACGAAGGGATATGGGAGGGCGCGGCTCGAGCCGGCCGAGGCTGCCGAACCGCGGATGCGGTATTCGGTGGGATCCATTTCGAAGCAGTTCACAGCGGCGGCGGTATTGCTGCTGGAGCAGCAGGGGAAGCTGTCGATCGAGGATTCGGTCAGCAAGTATTTGCCGGAGCTGACGCGGGCGAACGAGGTGACGATCCGTATGGTGCTGTCGCACACGTCGGGCTATCAGGATTACTGGCCGGAGGACTATCTGATGCCGCCGATGTTCGAAGCGACGACGAGCCAGCACATCCTGGATGTGTGGGGGAAGAAGGCGCTGGATTTCGATCCGGGGACGAAGTGGCAGTACTCGAACACGAACTTTGTGATTGCGGGGCGGATTGTGGAGATGGTGAGCGGGGAGCCGCTGATGCAGTTTCTGGAGGAGCATATTTTTCATCCGCTGGCCATGAAGGAGGTGTGGAACTCGGATGCGACAAAGCTCGGCGGGACGGATGCACAGGGCTATTCGCGGTACGCGCTGGGGCCGCTGCGTCCGGCGCCGAAGGAGGGTGCGGGGTGGATGTTTGCGGCGGGAGAGCTGGCGATGCCGGCCTATGACCTGGCGCAGTGGGACATCAGCCTGATGAACCGGGCCTTGCTCGACAAGAGGTCGTACGACGAGATGTTCGCGCCGGTGAAGCTGAAGGACGGAAGCAATTCGAATTACGGGCTCGGTCTGTTTGTCCGCGACATGAGCGGGCACCTGCTCTACGAACATTCGGGTGAGGTGATGGGATTCACGTCGGAGAACTACGTGTTTCCCAACGAGAAGGTTGCGATTGCGGTGCTGACGAACCAGGATGCGGCGCGGGCGGCGGGGGTGATTGCGCGCGGGCTGACGCCGCTGCTGCTGGGCGTGACCACGCAGGGGCCGAATGCAGCGGAGGCCCAGGCGCTGGAGCTGTTCGAGAATTTCCAGCAGGGGAAGATCGATCGGAGCCTTTTTACACCCTGGTGCAACGCGTATTTCAGTGAGCAGGCGATGGCGGATTTCCGGTCGAGCCTCGCGCCCATGGGAAAGCCGTCGAGCGTGAAGCAAATGGCCGAGAATCTGCGCGGAGGAATGACGTTTCGGGCTTTTCGCGTGGAATTTCCGAACGGTGGCAAGCCGCTGGTGATCACGACGTACACCGAGCCGGACGGGAAGCTGGAGCAGTATCTGGTGGGGCCGGCCAGCTAGGACTGGCCGTCCAGGCGGGCGCGCCTTCGGCGCCTCAGGCGCGCTCCCGTCATGGTGGGTGCGTGGGTGGGCTTTGTTTCGCTTTTCACGGATATGTAAACGGACGTTAACAATTGGAACGAAAAATCGATTCAGTTTTTCCGAGGGGGAAAGTCCGTGAAAAAGAGCAAGTTCTTGGCGTTTGCCACAATCCTGACGGTGTGCGGAGCGAGCTGCGTCGCGCAGCACATCACTGCGGCGGGAGCCACATTCCCGTATCCGATTTATTCGAAGTGGTTCGCGGAGTATGCGCAGCAGCATCCGGGTGTGGAGATCAACTACCAGTCGATCGGGTCGGGCGGCGGGATCAGCCAGGTAACGAAGGGGACGGTGGATTTTGCAGCCAGCGACATGCCAATGACCGACGGGATGCTGGCGCAGTCGAAAGTGAAATTGATGCACATCCCCACGGTGCTGGGCGCGGTGGTTCCTGTGTATAACGTGCCGGGCGTAGGTCCGGATCTGAAGTTTGCTCCGGATGTGCTGGCAGACATTTATCTGGGAAAGATCGGCAACTGGAACGATGCACGGATCGCGAAGGACAACCCGGGTGTGAATCTGCCGAATCAGGAGATCTACGTCATCCACCGTGCGGAGGGCAGCGGAACGACGTTTATCTTCACCGACTATCTTTCGAAGGTGAGCCCGGAGTGGAAGAACAGTGTGGGCGCCAACTCGGCGGTTGCGTGGCCGAAGGGACTGGGCGGCAAGGGCAATGAGGGCGTGGCCGGGCTGGTGCGGCAGATGCCGGGCGCAATTGGGTATGTGGAGCTGATTTACGCGCTGCAGAACAAGATTGCGTACGGGTACGTGCGCAATGCAGCGGGGACGTGGCTGAAGGCGAGCATCGAGGGAGTGACGGATGCTGCTGGCTCGGTTAAGACGATGCCGGCAGACTTTCGGGTTTCGATCACGAACGCGCCGGGAAAGGATGCGTACCCGATTTCGAGCTTCACGTACCTGTTGATTCCGACGCAGCCGGCGGACATGGCAAAGGAAAAAGTGATTAAGGATTTCCTGAACTGGATGCTCAGCCAGGGCGAGGGCCAGGTGTCGCAGCTGGACTATGCACCTCTGCCGAGCTCGGTCGCGGAAAGGGTGCGGGCGGCGGTGGGCAAGCTGCCCTAAAACAAGGAAACAGGATAGGGTGCAGCGTTCAGGAGAGGGGCAAGGTGCGATTTGCCCCGGCTTTTCCACCGGCGCTGTCCCTTGTTCACGCCCGGTCGCGGGCTGCAAAGAGCCCTCCTTGTGGACGGATATTTCCTTATTTTTCATGGCGATTAACGTGGCATTCAAAAAACCGGGATAGGGTAGACAAGTTGTGAATGTGCGTATTCAGGAACCGCGGGAGCCCCGGACATCCGAAGCCGAGCCCGTTGGCGGGATCGTGTCGGTGGCAGGGCCTGCCGCTGCGCCAGGGTCGGGGATACGGAGCTTTCTGCGAGGGCGCGGGGGCTCGGGCATGGCGGACTCGACATTCCGCTGGCTCATGCTGCTGTGCGCGCTGAGCATCTTCGGGATCGTGGCGCTGATTGCCACCGAGCTGGTGACGCATTGCGACATCACGCTGAGGAAGTTCGGACTGAAATTCTTCCTGGGCTCAGCGTGGAATCCCGTGAACAACGACTTCGGTGCTCTGCCGTTCGTCTACGGGACCCTGGTTTCGTCGCTGATCTCGCTGATTCTGGCGGTGCCGCTGGCGGTAGGAGTGGCCATTTTCCTGACGGAGATGTGCCCGAGGGCATTGCGCGGTGCGCTGTCGTTCCTGACCGAGTTACTGGCAGCGATTCCGAGCGTGGTGTACGGACTATGGGCCATCTTCGTGCTGGTGCCGCTGCTGCGGGGATATGTGGATCCGGTGCTGATCAAGCTGCTGGGGTGGACTGGATTCTTTACGCAGCCGGATTTCGGGATCGGTATGTTTGCCGCGGGAGTGATTCTGGCGATCATGATCCTGCCGATTATCTCTTCACTGACGCGGGAAGTGATGACCGCCGTGCCGCATACGCAGCGGGAGGCGGTGCTGGCGCTGGGAGCGACGCGCTGGGAGATGATCCGGATGGGAGTGCTGCGCAACGCGCGCATCGGGATCGTGGGGTCGATCATTCTGGGGCTGGGACGAGCGCTGGGCGAGACCATGGCGGTGGCGATGGTGATCGGGAGCAGCCCAACGATTACGAAGTCGCTGCTGGCGCCGGCGGCAACCATGGCGAGCGTGATCGCGAATGAGTTCGCCGAGGCCTCCGATGACACGTATCGGAGCGCGTTGATTGAGATCGGACTGGCGTTGTTTATCGTGACGATTATCGTCAATATGTTCGCCCGACTGCTGGTGTGGGCGGTGACACGCGGCGCACCGGCGAGGGCGGCATAAATGGCGACGATGGCGAGTCCGCTGCAGAAAAGCGGCTACAATCGGCACTGGCGGTGGTTTGCCAACCACCTGGCGACGGTGCTGGCGGTGCTGGCCACGATCCTGGTGATTGCGCCGCTGGTGGCGATCTTTATCGATCTGGTGTACAAGGGCGCGAGCTCGCTGAACTGGAATTTCTTTACCAGGCTGCCGGCGCCGGTGGGGGAACCGGGCGGCGGGATGGCCAACGCCATCGTGGGATCGGCGGTGCTTGCTTGGCCTGGCGAGCCTGATCGGGATGCCGATTGGGATTGCGGCGGGCATATACCTGTCGGAATATGGGCGCGGGACGAAGCTGTCGAACATGGTGCGGTTTACGGCGGACGTACTGAACGGCGTGCCGTCGATCGTGATGGGGATTGCGGTGTACGCGCTGATCGTGGTGCCAACGAAGAGGTTTTCGGCGATTGCGGGAGGCATGGCGCTGGGCATCATGATGATCCCGACCGTGGCGCGGACGCGGAAGAGATGCTGCTGATGGTGCCGCATTCGATTCGCGAGGCGGCGCTGGGGCTGGGAGTGCCGAACGTGGCGGTCGGTGTTGTCGATTACGCTGAAGACGGCGATGCCGGGAGTGATTACGGGATGCATGTTGGCATTTGCGCGCGTCGCGGGGGAAACGGCGCCGCTGTTGTTCACGGCTTCGGGAACGATTTCTGGAGCACGAGGCTGAATCAGCCGATCGAGGCGCTGCCGCTGCAGATTTACGTGTACGCGCTGGCGCCCCTATGACGAGTGGCACCGGCTGGCGTGGGCGGGGTCGCTGGTGCTGATCGTGCTGATCGTGGTTTCAGTAGCGCTGGTGCGGTACGTAACCTCGCGCGGCGTTCTGAAAGGGGCGAGCTAGGGATGGGCGTCGGCATCGAAGTGAACGGCCTGAACGCGTGGTATGGGACCAACCACACGCTGCTGGACATCACTCTGCACATTCCGGCGAATGAGGCGACGGCGCTGATCGGGCCGTCGGGGTGCGGGAAGTCGACATTCGTGCGCTGCCTGAACCGGATGCACGAGACGAATCCGATCGCGAAAGTGACGGGCGAGGTGAAGGTTGGCGGCGTTGATATTTACAACGACACGACGGCGGTTGAGGTACGACGGCGGATAGGGATGGTGTTTCAGCGGCCGAATCCGTTTCCCACGATGTCGATTTACGACAACGTAGCCTCGGGGTTGAAGCTGAACGGATACCGGAACCGGCGGGTGCTGGATGAGGTGGTGCAGCGTTCGCTGCAAAACGCCGCGCTGTGGGATGAGGTGAAGGACGATCTGAAGAAGAAGTCGGGCGCGAGCCTGTCGGGCGGCCAGCAGCAGCGCTTGTGCATTGCGCGTGCGCTGGCGGTGGATCCGGAGGTGCTGCTGATGGACGAGCCGGCTTCGGCGCTGGATCCGGTATCGACGGCGAAGATCGAGGATCTGATTTTTCAGTTGAAGTCGCAGTACACGATCGTGATCGTGACGCACAACATGCAGCAGGCGGCGCGCGTGGCGGAGCGGACCGGCTTCTTTCTGAACGGCCGGCTTATCGAATTCGATTCAACGCACAAAATATTCACGAACCCGAGCGACAAGCGGACGGAAGATTACATCACAGGCAGGTTCGGATAATGGCGCGCATCCGCTTCCAACAAAACCTGGACGATCTGAAAGAGAAGCTGCTGGTGATGGCGGGCATGGCCGAGCAGTCGATCCAGCGCGCGGTAGAGGCGTACCGGGTGCGCGATCTCTCGATTTGCGATCTGGTGGATCGCGGAGAGATGGCGATCAACCGGCTGGAGCGAGAGATCGATCAGATGTCGCTGGATCTGCTGGCGATGGAGCAGCCGATGGCCATCGATCTCCGATTCATCTTGTCAGTGATCAAGATCAACGCAGACGTCGAGCGAGTGGGCGACTCCGCACGGGCGATCAGCGACCGAGTGCGGGAGCTACAGGCATTTCCCGCGGCGGAGCTCCCGATCGATATTCCGCGCACGGCCAATCTGGCGAGTGGGATGGTGCGCAAGGCGCTGCAGGCGTTTATCGAGGGTGACGCGGACATGGCCGAAGCGGTGCTCAAGATGGACGACAGCGTGGACAAGCTCAACAGCGGAGCGCATTACACGCTGCTCAACTTGATGAAAAAAGAGCCTGGGGTCGCCGTGCAGGCGCTGAATGCGCTGATGATTTCGCGAGCGCTGGAGCGGGTTGCGGACCACGCTACGAATATCGCGGAAGACGTAATCTTCTGGGTGCGGGGCGCCGATGTACGGCACCATGCCGGCGTGACGGGAAACAACAAAAAGTAGAAACAGCGAATAACGTTCAAAGGGCCGCGTTGAATCCGCGCGAGCGGGACTGCCCTGCTATTCTTCCCACCAATCCAAAGAAGCGATGGCTGGATAGTAGAGGCCGAGGCGGAGCTGCGTTGCGGCGCCCTGCAGGGCGCGGAGAGCGCGGGCATAGGCCTGGAGCTGCGGGGCGTAGAGGGCGCGCTCGGCGGCGAGGAAGAGAGCGCCGGAGGGGGTCCGGGCGCTGGTCTTGTAGTCGATGACCCACCAATAATCTGAGCCGGTGGCGAGGGGTTCGGGGCCGGCGCGGAAGATGCGGTCGGCGCGCAGGGTGCGGAGGCGCGTACCGGATTCGCCGGGAATAAAGCCGGTCCAGGAGGGTTCGGACTGTGCGCCAGGGTGGGGGGCGAGGATCCACCGGCAAACGGGATCGGCGGCACAGGCGAGGAGCAATTTCGTAACAGCGTTGGTTGCAGATTTGTGAGCTTCGCCGATGAGGGCTTGCGCGCGGAGCCAGGCGCCAGCCCTGGAGCGAATCTGAGACGCGTCGAGCTCCGCGAGCCGGGGGCCGAGCCGTTCGAGGAGGGCGTGGACGGCCGCACCGATGAGCCGAGCCTGGCGGGAACCTTCGGGACGGAGAAACTCCGGCGCATCGGGCTGGACAGGGGAAATGAGTCCAGTGACGGTTACATTTTGCACCGAGATGGATGGTTCGGCGTCGATGAGAAGACGCTGGGGGGCGCGGCGAGGGGCGGGATCGGCAACGGCGGCAATTTCCTCAAGAACGCCGGGCGTTGGGAAGGCAAGAACGCGGGCGCGGGAGTCCTGGAGGGCGGCGGCGAAGTCCTGCTGCAGCGCGGGCCAGGCGGTATCGAGCAGGGTGTCGCCCTCGTTCGGACGGCCGCATGCCGTTTCTTGTAACGGTCGCTGTGCCTAATAGGTGGAGTTCGTTCCGGGCGCGAGTGCAGGCAACGTAAAGGAGCCGTTTGCGCTCCTCGTCCAGGCGAATCTGGCGCTGTTTGCGGACCCATCGGTAGAGCTGATGGGTTTCTTCTTCCTGCGGGCCGATGGGCGCGACGAGAAATTCGGACTGGTCCGGGTCCCACGGGTCAATGCGCTCGAGGGAGCAGACCAGCGGGTTGCCGTCGCCGGAAGCGGTGCGCTCGAGTCCGGGAACAACGACGACTTCAAAGCCGAGGCCCTTGGCTTTGTGGATGGTCATCAGCTGGATGCCGCAGCGCTCGCTGACGGAGGGATCGGGTTGCGCGAAGAGGCGATCGAACTCGGCATCGAAGGCGGTGGTGGAGGCGTCGAAGCCGTCGGGCGAGACGGCATCGAGGAGGGAGAAGAAGACCTGGGCGTTTTCGTATCCGGCAGCGTCGATCGAGGCGGGACCGCCAAGGGTGCGCCAGGTGCGCTCGATCCAGGAGGCGAAGGAGGGGGATTCGGACTGGCGCCAGCGGAGTTCAAGGGCGCGGCGGAGAATTTCCGCGGTGCGCGCGAGGCGCTGCTGGCCGTCGGTTGAGAGGAAATGCCGATGGCGCTCGATGAGTTCGGGAACAGAGAGGTCCTTGAAGGCGGCGTTGTCGGAGCCGGTGAGGAGGTGCAGGTCGGCGAGGGTGAGGCCGCACCACGGCGCGCGCAGAACGGAGAGCCACGCGATGCGATCCATGGGATGGAGGAGGGCGCGGGTGAGGGCGCGGAGGTCGAGGAGTTCCTGGCGCTCGAAGAGGCGCTCGATTTCGACGGCGCGGAAGGGGATGCGATGGTCGCGGAGGAGCGGGACGATCTGGGCGAGGTGGGTGCGGGCGCGGACGAGAACGGCGACACGATATTCCTCGCCTGCCGCCTGCGCGCGCTCGATGCGTGGGAGATGCTGCTCGAGAATGCGGAGGACGTCGCGGGCTTCCTGTTCCTGGGCATCGGTGATGTCGGCAGGGGTCGGTCGGCGGTCGGCAGTGCCAATGAGGCGCGGGTGGACGTGGAGAGATTTTTCCGGCGGCGCAGCGGTGAAGGCGGTGGCTTCGGCGAAAGGGACGGAGGCGGCTCCGGGGGGAACGTCGGCGGCACAGAGGGTGCGGAACATCTGGTTGATGGGCTCGGTGAGGCCGGCGTGGGAGCGGAAGTTGACGGAGAGCTGCACGGGATGGCAGCGGATGCAGCTGCCGTTGGGGTCGAAGGAGGCGATGCCGCGATCGCGGACCTGGGTGAAGAGCTCGACGTCGGCCTGGCGAAACATATAGATGGACTGCATGGGGTCGCCGACCAGGAAGACGGTGCGATTTTCGCCGGGGTCGGAGGCGTCGGACCAGGCGGAGAGGAGTGCGGAGACGAGCTGGTGCTGGCGGCGCGAGGTGTCCTGGAATTCGTCGATGAGGAGGTGACGGATGTCGCCGGCGATGTCGATGACGCGTTCGCGGGTAGCTGCTGAAGACTTCGAGCGCGGCGAGGCCGAGTTCGGTGAAGTCGACCTTGTTGTTTTCGGCGAAGACGACTTTGAGGTCGGCGATGGCCCGGCGCAGGACGGTGAAGATGTGGCGGAGGGTGGTCCATTGCGCGTCGCTGTAGGCGTCGGGCGGGAGATCGCGAATGTCGCCGAGGACGTCGAGGAGTTGCGGGATTTGGCGCAGGCGCTCGAGGAGCTCGAGCATGGCGTCTTTCAGGCGGCGTTCCTCGCGCGTCCTGCTGGGAAAGCCCTGGCTCTTGTTCACAGTTCTGCGCCATTCATTCCCGGTGGTAAGCAGGAAATTGCAGACGCAACGCCAATGCTGCGGGGGCATGGAGGGGGAGAGCGAAGAGACGCCGGTGAGGAGGCTGACGTCGTCGTTGCCCTGGGAGGCGGCGTAGTGGGCGAGGTCGAGGAGCTGTTGTTCGAGCGCGGGTTCCGCGGTGAGGAGGCGGTGCGCTTCAGCGAGGACGCGGTGAATCTCACGACGGAAGGGAGCTTCGAGGTTGACGCGGAGCTGCTGCCAGTCGGTCTTCGGTCATGGCGGCGGAAAGCGGGAAGGCGGGCTGCCAGTGATCGCGCGCGCGCAGCATATCCGCGATGAGGGATTCGCACTGGGAGAGGCGGTTGTCGCGCAGGTCGAGGAGGTGGGCGAGGGCGCGGTCGAGGACGGGATCGGGACCGCCGAGTTGCTGGAGAGTGCGGCGGGCGGCGAGCGAGTAGAGCGCGTCGGCTTCTTCGGTGGGATGGAGGCGGCCGCCGAGGCGCGCAAGCAGCGGGCGGTCGTGCGCGATGCGGAGGCAGAAGGAGTCGATGGTTTCGACGGCGAGACGCTCGGGGTGATCGAGGATGTTCCAGTTGCGGCGCTGGGCGTGAGCGAGGGCTGCGCGCGCGAGGTCGATGCGGTCGGCGTCCTCGCGTCCTGGCGGTCGGCGGCTGGCGGCGACTTCGAGGTCGGAGAGGATGCGGGCGCGCATCTCGGCGGTGGCGGCGAGGGTGAAGGTGATGGCGAGGATCTGCTCCGGCTCGTCAACGACGGTGAGGAGGCGGAGATAGCGGCGCGTGAGCAGATCGGTTTTGCCGGAGCCGGCGGGGGCCTGCACGATGACGGAGCGGCGAATGTCGAGCGCGGCTTCGCGCGCGGGCGCGTCGATGGGGGCTTCGGTGAGGAGGTTACTCATCGGCCGCCTCGATCTCTTCTTCGTCGACGGTGATGCTGGCGAGGTTCGATTCGGCGATGCGGCAGAGGGAATGGAGATCGCAGAGGCCGCAGACTTTGGCGTCGCGAGGCGAGACGGCGGCTTCGCCGCGCAGGAATTCGGCAGCGAGATTTTCGAGGGCGCGGGCCCATTCATCGCGCATGGCTTCAGAGTAGGGCTCGTTGACCAGGGCGCTTTGGGAGCTGAGGCTGGCGTCGAGCTGGTTGCGCGCGTCGCGCACGCGGCCTTCGAAGCTGGTTTCTTTGGCGCGAATCTGCGCGAAGAGGATGCCGCTCACATTTTCGACATTGCCGTAGGCAGCGTAGAGCGGGAGTTGCGGGTCGGCGGGGCGTTCGCCTTCCCAGAGTGCGGGAGAAACCTGGCCGGTTTTGTAATCGATGAGGAGACGGGAGCCGTCGGCGAGGAGGTCGATGCGATCGGCGCGCAGATTCAGCCGGAGGTCGCCGATGTGGACGTCGGAGAGGGTCTGCTCGCAGGCTTCGACGGTGAAGGGCTGGCGGCGGGCTTCTTTGGCGAGCCACTGGGAAAGGCGAGCGCGGAGGCGGCGCTTTTCGGCGGCGAGACAAGCCTTCTGCCAGGGATCGGCAGGATCAAGGCCGCGGAGGGATGAAAGCGCGGCGTCGATGTGGACGTCGAGGATGGGGCCGAGAGCATTTGTCGCTAAGGCTGCGACAAGATCGTCGCGACTGTGGATCGGGCCGGGCTCGGACGCGGAGAAGAGGCGCTGCAGGACGGTGTGGAGAAGCTTGCCTTTGTCGGCCGGGGTGAGGCCCCACTCATTCTTCTCGAGGGCACGGGCGGCGAGACGTTTGGAGGCGAAGGCCTGGAAGGCGCAGGCGGCCTGGCTCTTGAGGACAGTCGCACCGCCGGCGTTCTGCTCGCTCGGCCAGGGAAGGGTGGCATCGTCGGGGATCTTGACCAGGGTCGCACGGAGCGGCTCGGCGCGCAGCGGGAGAAATCGCCGGCGGGTTGCGGGACGATGTCGCTGAAGAGGCTCGCGATGAGCGGCGAGGGGCGCAGCTCGGCATCTTTATCGCGCTGGGCGTAGCTGAAGACGATGCGGGGCGCGGAGTTGAGGAGGCGCGTGGTGACGGTGCGGGCGAGGTTCCAGTTGTCGTCGCGCGCGGCGTGGGGCATGGAGAACTGGCGCTGCACGGCGGCGGGGAGGAGAGGATGGAGGCGGGTGCGCGGCGGCCAGGCGGTGTCGTCGACGCCCATGAACCAGAGGGCGTCGAACTGCTGGCCGGAGGATTCGAAGGGGCCCATGATCTGGATGGGCGCGTCGTGGGATTCGGGGGCGAAGATGGTCTCCTGCGCGTGGCGGTCGAGGAGGTCGACGAAGTCGCGCCAGGAGTAGAGGGTGCCGTCGAAGTCGAGGAGGGCAATCTCGTCGAGGAGTCGCTGCCAACGCTGCAGGGCCTGGAACTGGGTGGAGTCGGCGGGACGCGGGCCGGGCCAGCTGACGCTGTCGAGGAGGACAGAGGCGAGGTCGGCGAAGGCAGAGGGCGGGCGTGCGGCGGAGAGGATGGCATTGGCTTCGACGGCGCGGAGCAGGTAGCCGAGATGGGCGTGGAGAGAGCTCAGGGCGGGAGCGTCGGCGAGTGGAGGCGCGGTAGGCGGCGAGGGAGCGCTGGGGCGAGAGCAATCCGGAGCGACGCTGGCGGGCGTCAGAGGGGGCGACGGCGCCATGAATTGGTCACAGTGTTGGCGACAAATCCAGAGAGCAGGAGCCAGGAGATTTCGTCTTCGTGCAGAGGGCCGGCGATCCAGTGCAGAAGCAGGAGCGCGGCGCGGATGGCGGGGACGCCGGCAAGCGGCTCGCCGAGAGAGAATTCCCACGGCAGGAGCGGCGAGGGTTGGCGAATATCTTCGGTCGCGGGCATGAGAACACGGCGGAAGATGCGGTCGATTTCGCCACGCTCGGCCGCGATGGAAGGCACAATGACGCCGATGCGGGCGGCGGGGTTTTCGAGCAGGAGATCGCGAGCCCACGCAGCGCAGGCGGAGATTTCGTCGCGACGATGATTGGCGACAATCCAGGAGCGGTCGGAATCTTCGGGGGCGAAGGCGGGTTCGGGCGGGAGGTTGGTGATGGTGATGCCGCGGGACTCGAGTGCGGCGAGGAAGTCCTGCTGGGCTGGGGTGATGCGGTCGAAGCCGACAAGAAGGATCTCGGGCGGGAGAGTGAGGGCGGCGCCGGAGGTGAGGAGCGGGAGCAGTGTGGATTCGAGCTGGTTGGGGCTGAGCCAGCCGTGACGGGAGCATTCGCGATGAAATTCGGCGGCCCAGTTGCGGAAGCGCTCGGCGTCGGTGGGTTCGTCGGCGGGGCCCCAGGACTGGCGGCGGGCGGCGTGGGCGTTGAAGGCGGAGAGCAGGGACCAGGCCTCGATGGCAAGCGCGGCCATCGAGTCCGGTGAGAGGACGAGGGAGGCGTCGTCGCGCTGTGCGCGCTTCCAGAGGAGTTGTTCCTGCAGCGGAGTGAGGAGCGTGGGCGCGTCGGGGGCTACAAAGGTGTGTTCGCGCCAGAGGTCGCGCAGCCAGGAGTCCCAGTCGTGGATGGCGGGGGAGGGCCAGAGGGTCCGGCCCGCGGCACGCTGCTCTTCGGCAAAGCGGAGCAGGAGCGCGCGGGCGGCGCGGGGACTGGCAGCGATGATGACGGCCTCGCGCCGGAGTGCGTCGGCAATCGAAGGGGCCAGCGGCATGAGGGGGAAAGATCTACATCCAAGTGTAAACTGGCAGGTGAAGCAACTTCGCGCACTGATTTCCACCGCTGTCGTTCTGGCGGTGGTTGTGTTTTTTGCGGGCTGCCGCGCGGACGGGAAACAGGGGTCGCCGAGCGCGGCGCAGCAGCAGGCGGGCGCGAAGAAATTTCACATCCGCGGGATCGTGGTTTCGAGCGATGCGAAGACCGGCGCGGTGACGCTGGATACGGAGGCAATTCCCGGCTACATGGAAGCGATGACGATGCCGTACACGCTGGCGCAGCCGAACATCGCAACGGAGCTGCATCGCGGGGACACGATTACGGCGACGCTGACGGTGACGGCGGATGCGGATGTGCTGGACGAGATTGACGTGATCGCGCAGGCGAAGCCGGACTACAAGCCAGCGGTGACGTACAACGATCTGGAGCCAGGCGAGACGGTGCCGGATTTTGCGTTTCGCAACCAGAAGCGGGCGGACGGTGCGGCTGGCGGAGTGGAAGGGCAAGGTGGTGCTGCTGACGTTCATCTACACGCGGTGCCCGCTGCCGAATTTCTGCGTGCGGATGAGCCGGAATTTTGCTGAGATCGACAAGGAACTGCAGAAGGATCCGCGGCTATTGGCGAAGAACGCATTTGCTGAGCGTGAGCTTCGATCCGAAGTACGACACGCCGGCGGTGTTGCGGAGCTATGGCGGCGCGTATACCGGGAATTACTCGAAGGAGACGTTCGCGCACTGGGATTTTGCGGCTCCGACGGAAGAGGAGCTGCCGAAGGTGATGGAGTTTTTCGACGTGGGCGCGACGCCGGAGAAGGATGGGACGATTACGCATTCGCTGTCGACGGTGGTGATCGGGCCGGATGGGAAGGTGTTCAAGTGGTATCCGGGAAATGATTGGACCGTGGATCAGGTAATGGGTGATGTGAGGAAGCTGGTGGGCGGGTAATTGATATGATGTGGTCTGACCACTCGAATGAAGAGGTGCGGAAACGATGGTGAGTGCGCTGACGATTCGCAAAGAGGGTGATCTGGATTTTTTGTCGCTCGGGGCGCTGGTGCACCGGCTGGATCCGGGGATTATTCCGTTTCGCAAGGCGACGGAGTGCGCGATTCACGTCAGCGGCGGCGAGTTCAACGTGGCGGCGAATTTGTCGGATTGTTTTGAGATGAAGACGGCGATTGCGTCGGCGATGGTGGACTATCCGATCGGCGATTTGATCGCGGAGCGGGTGCGGGCGATGGGGGTGCGGCCGTTTTACCGGCACTTCAAGCACGACGGCGTGACGCGGGCCGAACATGGCGACGGTGTACAGCGATCGCGGGTTCGGGGTACGGGCGCCGGTGGTGTTCTACAACCGGTGCAACGAGGCGGCGGCGCAACTGAAGCCGGGAGACTTCGACTGGAAGGCGATTTTTGCGGGCGGAGTGCGGTGGGTGCACTGCGGCGGCATTTTTGCGGCCCTGTCGCCGACGACGGGACAGCTGGCGGTGGAGATGATGACGGCGGCGAAGAATGCGGGCGCGGTGACGTCGTTTGATCTGAATTTTCGCGAGAAGCTGTGGCACATTTCCGGCGGAGCGGATCGCGCGGTGGAGGTGATTGCGCGGATCGTGGAGCATGTCGATGTCCTGGTGGGCAATGAAGAGGATCTGCAGAAGGGGCTGGGAATCGAAGGGCCGAAGGTGGAGGAGAAGGCGAAATCGAAGCTCGATCCGCATGTGTTTTTCGGGATGATCGACAAAGTCGTGAAGAAGCACCCGCAGGTGAAGGCGGTGGCGACGACGCTGCGCGAGGTGCACTCGACCAACCGGCACAGCTGGAGCGCGGTGGCGTGGGTGGATGGGAAGACGTACGCGGCGCCGACGGCGGAGCTGGATGTTTACGACCGCGTGGGCGGCGGCGATGGATTTGCCGCGGGATTTTTCTATGGATTGCTGTCGGGGACCGATCCGGAAGAAGCGGTGGAGCTGGGCTGGGCGCATGGGGCGCTGCTGACGACGTTCCCGGGGGACACGACGATGGCGACGCTGGATCAGGTAAAGGCGTTCGCGAAGGGCGGCTCGGCGCGGATACAGCGGTAGGACGGGGTGCAAGGGCACAGCGTTCAGCAAAAGCGGAATGGCCGCCGGCGCACATGCGGTCGGCAGAGCGGGACCGGCGGTTAGCAGGCTGGTACTGCGGTGATGGTGGGCTGAGCGGCTCCAGTAGACTAGGGGCACTGGAGGGCCAATGGCCAAAGTGACGATATTGTTCGGGCTGTTGCTGATCGTGCTGGGCGTGGTGGGATTTGTCGGTACAGGTTGGAAGGCACCCACGGCCCTGATCCCGATGTATGTTGGCATTGTGTTCACGATCCTCGGCTTTTTCGCGAGGAGAGGGAGCCAGAAGCGGCGGATGCTGGTGATGCACATTGCGGTGACGCTGGCGGTGCTGTGCTTTCTGGGAACGGCGCTGAGCATCTGGAATTTCATTCAGATGGAGCGCGGGCATGCGATGCTGCGGCCGATTGCGGTGGAGGACAAGGCCGTGTTTTCTGTGATGATGCTGATTTATGTGCTTCTTTGCGTGCGCTCGTTCATCAAGGCAAGGAGAACTCCAGCGGTCAGCGATCGGCAGACGGCGGCTTGAAGGGCAGAGGTTAGGGATCAAGGTTCTGCTCTTCCCGGCAAAATGGATGGTGGGATGGGCACGCAAGGTAGCGAGCGCAGCATGAGAGTGGGATCAGTGCCGGCGATGCACGGGGATCGAAGTGTGGGGCGCGGTGCGAGCGCACGGGCCGGTGCGGATGCTCCGAAAAAGAAGCCGGACCTGAAAAAGGTGATGCCGGAGATCTGGAAGCTGGTCCGGCCGCGGCGGTGGCTGCTGCTGTTTGGCTTCTTTCTGATGGTGATCAACCGGGTAGCGGGTCTGGTGCTGCCGTTCTCAACAAAGTTCCTGATCGACCGGGTTCTCGGAGTGCACGGGAATCCAAAGTTGCTGATGCCGCTGGCCGGGTTGGTGTTCACGACCACGGCGATTCAGGCGGTGACGTCGTTTTCGCTGACGCAGTTGCTGTCGAAGGCGGCGCAGCGGATGATCACGGAACTGCGGCAGCAGGTGCAGCAGCATGTGGGGCGGCTGTCGGTGGCTTTCTACGACGCGAACCGGACGGGTCTGCTGGTGTCGCGGATCATGAACGATGTGGAGGGCGTGCGCAACCTGATCGGGACCGGGCTGGTGGAGTTCGTCGGTGGGATGCTGACGGCGGCATTGGTGTTCAGCTACCTGGTCTACAAGCAGCCACGGATGACGCTGATTGTTTTTGGCGTGGTCGGGATTTTTGTGGTGGTTCTGCAGCGAGCGTTCAAGACGATCCGGCCGATTTTCCGGGAGCGGGCGAAGATTACGGGCGAGGTGACGGGGCGGCTGACCGAGTCGCTGGGCGGCGTACGCGTGGTGAAGGGGTATCACGCGGAGCAACGCGAGGCGAGTGTGTTCACGACGGGTGTGTTGCGGCTGCTCGACAACGTGATGAAGTCGCTGACGGCAACCAGCCTGCTGAGTCTCGCGGCGACGACGGTGCTGGGCGTGGTGGGCGGCCTGGTCATGCTGATTGGCGGACACCAGGTGATCGCTAATCGGATGACAACCGGCGGCTATTTCCAGTACACGATGCTGCTGGCGTACATGATCGCTCCGATTTTCCAGATCGTGAACATCGGGACGCAGCTGACGGAAGCGGTGGCGGGGCTGGACCGCACCATGGAGATCCTCGGAGAGAAGGATGAATTTGCGGATCCGGCGCGGGTGAGGACGCTCGATAACATTGTGGGCGAGGTTCGGTTCGACGACGTGCGGTTTGCGTACGAGAAAGACAAGCCGGTGCTGCACGGGATCTCGTTCGAGGCGCAGCCGGGAACGGTGACCGCGCTGGTAGGGTCGTCGGGCTCGGGCAAGTCGACGATCATCAGCCTGATTTGCGCGTTTCACAAGCCGGACTCCGGGCAGGTGCTGGTGGACGGGATCGATCTGTCGACGGTGCGACTGGACAGCTACCGGTCGCAGCTGGGTGTGGTGCTGCAGGAGTCGTTTCTGTTCGATGGAACGATTCGAGAAAACATCATGTTCTCGCATCCGGTGGCGACGGACGAGGAGTTTTTGTCAGCATGCCGGATTGCGCGTGTCGATGAGTTTGCAGAGCGATTCCCTGAGGGATACGACACCATTGTTGGCGAGCGTGGGGTCAAGCTGTCGGGCGGGCAGCGGCAGCGGCTGTCGATTGCGCGAGCGATTCTGGCGAGCCCGCGGATTCTGATTCTGGATGAGGCGACGTCGTCGCTCGATTCCGAGTCGGAGGCGATGATTCAGCACGGCCTCAGTTACTTAATGCAGGGGCGGACGACGTTTGTGATCGCGCACCGGCTGTCGACGATTCGCAGGGCGGAACAGATTCTGGTGGTGGAGGGCGGGCTGATCGTGGAGCGCGGGACGCATGCGAGTTTGTACGCGCTCGGCGGGCGATACTACGACCTGTACACGCGGCAACACGGGCTCGAGGAGAATTTGTTTCTGGCGCCGGGCGAGGGGGACGTGGTCGAGGAAGAGACGAAGTAGGACAACAAACAGGGAGTAGTAATGCGCGCGGTAATTCTGATTCGGATTTTGGTGGGGTGGGTATTTGTGTCGGAGGGAATACAGAAGTTTCTCTTCCCGGCGGCGCTGGGTGTGGGGCGCTTCGCGAAGATTGGGATTCCTTATCCGCATGTGACGGCTCCGCTGGTTGGAGTGGTGGAGATTGCCTGCGGTGCCGCGGTGATTTTGGGGCTTTGGACGCGGGCTGCCGCGGTTCCGCTGCTGGTGGTGATCGGGACGGCGATTGCGACGACGAAGATTCCGGAGCTACATCACCAGGGCGTGTGGTTCATGCTCCACGACGCGCGGGTGGACTTCAGCATGCTCCTGGGTTTGCTGTTTCTGCTGATCGTCGGGGCCGGGGGCCTGGGCTGTAAGCCGGGGGTGACGCTGGGTCCCGGTTTCTGAAAATCACTTCTTTAACGCTAGAGTTCTTTATTGGCCGCAGAGCGGCCGATTCCCTCCGCGCGGAGAGCTGTCATAGCGCATGCTGCCCCTTTCGCTATGGATCCTTCGGCTGCGCGCCGTGAGGTGTTGTATAGCGCTGGGCGAGTTTTTCCCGGAGCTTCGCTCAGATGACGTTCTCTGGCTATTTGCTATTTCGTGATGGACTCCAGGGTAGAGGCTGCTCGATTGATGGCGCCGGTGAGGACGGTCATCTGGGACTGGGCGCGTGGCAGGTCCTTCGCGTCGATGGCCTCGTTGACGCCCGGAATGACGACGGCAGCGTATCCGGTGTATTCGCCGGGTGCGTAGATGGTGTGTTTGAACCAGGGGCGATTGGGGAGACCCGCCTCCGAGAGAAAGCCTTCTTCGACGTCGCGGAGCTGCGCGTTGAGGGTGACCAGGGCCTGGGTTGAATCGGATTCGACGTGCTGCTGCTTGTCTCTCACTTCCTCGGCGAGATGGGTGAATTTTGCGGCGGCGGCTTTTGCGGTGGCGAAGTCGAGGCCGGTGAGGCCGGCTGCTTCGGCGCTTTTTTGCGCGGCGTCGAGGTAGGCGGAAAGCTCCTTGCCGTAGGTGACGTAGTCGTAGGGGAGAACGTCGGCGTCGGCCATGTGGAGGACTTCGAGACCGAAGACGCGGGCCATTTCCTGCTCATAGACGAAGGTTGGGTCAGCGTTCATAACGAACCAGGCGTAGTTATCGAAGACGGAATGGTAGACACCGTAGGGTCCTTCGGAGCCGATGTCGGTGGAGGGGACACCGAGGTGCTGGATGAAGGGGGTGAAGTCGGAGCCAGAGCCGAGATCACCGACGTTGACATCATTTTCGACGTGAGCGTTGCCGCGGGCACCGTGTTCTTCGACGCCATTGGAATTGCGGCGGTGGGAAGAGTCGACCTGGTTTTTCTTCCACTGGTCGTAGACGGTGCCACCTTTGGGGCTGGGCACGTCTTTGGTGACCTCGCGAACGAAATCCTTGAGGGAGGGAACGGCGGAGGCTTCGAAGTTGGGACCGGAGACGCCAACGTCGGTATTGAAGTAGGCGACGGCGTGGGCAAGCTGCGCGGTGTGGTCTTCGACCCACTCGGTTGAGCCGATGAGGCCTTCTTCTTCACCGTCCCAGGAGCAGAAGACGATGCGACGTTTCGGTTTCCAGCCTTGCTGGAGGAGGACGCCGATGCCGTGGACGGCTTCGAGCATGGCGGCTGTGCCGCTGTTGGGGTCGACAGCACCATAGACCCAGGCGTCGCGATGATTGCCGGCGACGACCCACTCGTCGGGAAAGTCAGTACCGGGGACGAAGCCGATGACGTCCCAAAGGGTCCGGTACTGGTAGTCCATTTTGAGATCCATGTGAACCTTGACGCCGCCGCCAACGTGGTACGTGAAGGGCAGCGCCCCCTGCCATTCGCGGGGAGCGTCAGGGCCGCCGAGGTGTTCGAGGATGGGCGAGGCGTCGTGGTAGCTGAGCGGCTCGGAGGGGATCTTCGGCAGGCTAGCCGCGTCCTCGGGCTTGATGAGCTGTGAGGCGGGCAGATCGGGGTGCGAGGCGATGCCCGGAGTCAGCGCGTCACCGGGGTATTTGAACATGAACTGGACCGATCCGCGCTGGACGGCGGTGGCGGGGCGCATGGGGCCTTTCGGGTACATGTCGCCGCGATAGTAGCCGTCGTCGGAGGGATCGGAATAGATGAGGACGCCGGCAGCGCCTTTTTGCTGGGCAATGTAAACCTTGACGCCGCGGAAGTTACCGCCGTAGCGGCAGAGGACGATTTTGTCTTTGACGTCGATGTTGAGCTCACCGAGCTTCTGGAAATCTTCAGGGCGGCAGTAGTTGGCGTAGACAACATCGCCGGTGACGTCGCCGGAGGGCGAGGAGCCGTTGAAGGCGGGAGTGACGCGGGGATCGTCCTGAAAGGGATCGTTGCCATCGACATGCTCGGGGACGGGGCCGGTCATGAGGAGCTTGCCGTCGGCGTCCCAGGCCTGGACTTTGACGCTGATCGGCATGTTCAGCCAGGCCTTATAGGGAACGATCTGCGTGTCGAGGCCGGCTTCTTTGAATTTGGAGGCGACGTACTCGGCGGTCTTGTGGTCTTCGGGTGAAGCGGCGATGTGGGGCTCGGCGGTGAGGGTCTTGAGTTCTTCGCCGGCGAGTTTGGCGTTGGGTACGGCGAGGAAAGCTTTATCCGTCCGGGCCTGCTCGGTGGCGAAATCCTTATAGCCGAAGACGGCGCTGGACTGCGATGCAGACGATGACGAGGTAGCCGCGGCGAGAAAGAAGAGAGAGGGAAGGAGGAACGAGGCGAAGAGGACGGGGACGCGCGAAGGCATCAGGCAGGCAGGCTCCTTTGAGAAGACAGGGTACAGGAAAAGCAGCGAACGGCGGATAGAGTTCACCGTTCAGAAAAAGGATTCGAGACATCTTGCAAAACCCGGGGTCTCAAAAAGTGACCCAGGAACCCAGCTATGAGGTGGCGGCTACGACGGCGACCGGCTCGCCGCAGTGGGAGCAGCGTTTGGCGGCGAGGGGAATGTCAGAGAGGCATTCGGGGCAGGGATGCGTGGTCGGCGGCTCGGCTTTGGCGGGCTGGAATTTTTTCAGGAGCGCGTTGACGGGGAGTACGAAGACGAAATAGACGACGGCAGCGATGAGAAGGAAGGAGATGATGGCGTTCAGGAAGTCGCCATATTTGATCTTGCCGCCGTTGACGTCGAAGATCAGGGCAGAGAAGTCCGGCTTGTGGACGATAGCGGCGATGAGGGGGTTGACGACGTCGGTGACGAGGGCGTTGACGATGGCGGTGAAGGCAGCACCGATGACGACGGCGACAGCCAGGTCCATGACATTGCCGCGCAGGATAAAATCGCGAAAACCTTTGAGCATGGGTGGATCTCCTGTAGTGGAGTTTTACCAGCTGCCGGAAGCGGGAGCCGGTGGTGCACTTCCGGCGACTCGCGGCTGAACAAGCAATTTATACGATGTCTGGGGTGGAAGGCTAGTATGGCCCGTACGAAGCGGTGAAAGGGGAGGCGCGATGGCCATCACGCAGGAACCGGCGATGCGGTACGAGGTTGAGGAATCGGCCGATCGGGCAACCACAACCGTGCGGCTCCATGGCCGGCTGGTGTATGAGACGGCGGAGGAGATCCGCGGCGTGGTGAAGGGGCTGATCGCGAGGGGCGGGCGAATCGCGATCGACGTTGCGGGCGTGAACTACCTGGACAGCTCGGGACTGGGAGTGCTGGTGGGACTGAAGGTTTCGTCTTGCAAACAAGGGGAGTGCCGGCTGGAACTGGAGAACATAACGCCGAGAATCCAGGAGATTTTGGCGATTACGTTCATGGATGATTTTTTCTCGACCTAGAGGAAGGCCGCAGACAGTGCGGACTCCGGGTGACACGGCATGCTGTGCTGGCCGAAGATAGCACGGCGAGTAACGTGAATTTAACATGACGCGGCAAATGGGGCGGTTAGCATTGCACGTATTCCCCGAAACGCTGTTCGCCGCAAGGAGATAGCATGGCCATCGCGCAGGATGCCTCGTTTCATTACGAGGTGGAAGAGTCGACGGATCACACGGGGTGGAAGACGACCACCATTCACTGCCATGGGAAGCTCGTGAATCAGACGGCTGGGCAGATCAAGGACCTGGTGAAGCCGCTGATCGCGAAGGGCGGGCGGATCGTGCTGGATTTTGCCGACCTGGAATATCTCGACAGCTCGGGGCTGGGCGCGCTGGTCGGGCTGAAGGTTTCGGCGCTGCACCAGGGGTTGGTCAAGCTGGAGTTGGCGAACCTGTCGCCGCGCCTCACGGATCTGCTGAAGATGACGAATCTAACGCAGTTGTTCGGGAGTTAGCCGTTGTCCGACTCGGCGGCATCCTGATCGCGGAGGATGGTTCCGACGCGGGGACCGTCGACCGTGTGAACGCCCCAGGCCATGCGCGGGGTGTTATGGGCGAGGCCGAAGCGGCCGTCGGGTGCGAGCAGGATGATGCCGCCGTGGCCTCCGGCGCGCCGCAGTAAGTAGGCCATCGCCTCGGGACCAACCTGTTCGGGGGAACGGCCGGCGAGGACGCGATCGGTGGCCCATTTACCGAGGACCAGCTTCATGATGGGTTCGCCCCAGCCGGTGAGAGAGACGGCGGCCGAGGCGTTATCGGCATAGCAACCGCAACCGATGAGAGACGAGTCGCCGACGCGGCCGGGATCCTTATTCAGGGTGCCACCGGTGGAGGTGGCGGCCGCGAGGCCGCCCTGGGAGTCGAGGGCGACGGCGCCAACCGTGTCGTGAGAATCAGCGCGGCCGGAGAAGGTGCGGTCGGGGGCGCCGGATTTTTCGCGGGCCTGGGCTTCGGCAAGCCGCTGGCGCTCGCGGTCAATGACCAGCTCGGCGTTGTCGATGAGGGTCATGCCCTGGGACTGCGCGAAGGCTTCGGCGCCCGGGCCGACGAAGTAGACGTGGTGGCTCTTGTCCAGCACGAGGCGCGCGGCCTGGATGGGGTTGCGGATACGTTCAACGCAGGCGACACCGCCGGCGCGGAGAGTGGCTCCATCCATGATGAGGGCATCGAGCTGGACGCGGCCGTCGCGGGTGAGAAAGCTGCCGCGACCAGCGTCGAAAGCGGGATCGTTTTCGAGCGAGGTGACCGCGGTCTCGACGGCCTCGAGGGCGGAGCCGCCGGAGTCGAGGATGCGCCAGCCTTCCTGGAGAGCATCGAAGACGCCCTGCTCGTGGGCATCGAGGAGGTCGGCGGGGATGTCCCAGGCGCCGCCGTGAACAAGCAGGATGGGAGGACGGGTCATAGGAAAGATATAGGGAAAGGGTACAGGGGATTGGGTACAGCGGACAAAACAGCGTATAGCCAATAGCGTACCGCAGACAGGACAGCGTACAGCGTGCAGCCGAGCGTCACGAAGCGGGCCGTTTCGGGACGGGGCTGGGGGTTGGGGGAGATTCTGTTGCGGGTGGGGTCACATTCTTCCTGGCCGTGCCGATAAGCGGGGCATGACAACTGTTACGCGATGGGACGCGCCGCAGTCGCCGCGCGATGAGACAACCGGGACGCCGCGCCGGGGCACGGCAAGCGATGCGGAAATCGTGTTGCCCGGGCGTGGACTGCAGTATTCCGGTCAGATTACCGAGTTGAACGCGCAGGGGTGCCTGGTCGAGACGAAGTGCCGGCTGGAGCCAGGCACTGCCGTGGAAGTCTGGTTGCGGACCGAAGGGATGCCCTTGCGAATCGCTGCCCGTTTGGTTGAGCGACAGGAGCGCGGCGTGCAGTTTGAGTTTCAGCCCATTCCCATGCGGAAGCAGGAACAGATTGAGACGCTGCGGGCAGAACTCGGACTGTCGTGAAAGCAGAGGTATGAATTTAGCGATTAGAGATTCGAGGGTCTTGATGGTTTAATGGCGTGGGTCTTGCGGAGCGCAGCAGTTGGGCGTGAAAGCGGGATGAGGATCGACCGCCATGTTCGTGCCGACGACGTTTCACGCCGCGTTATTCATGACGGTTTTGAGCACCGTCTGCTGGGGTTCGTTCGCGAACACCTTCAAGGGCACAAAAAACTACCGCTTTGAGCTGTACTACTGGGATTACGCGTTCGGGATCTTTCTGATCTCGGTGGTGATGGCATTCACGATGGGCAGCTATGCGGGCGGTCCACCGGCGTTTTTGGCCAATCTTCGCGCAGCCGATGAGATCAATCTGTTCTACGCCGCGCTGGGCGGTTTCATTTTCAATATTGCGAACACGCTGCTGGTGGCGGGCATCGAGATGGTGGGTCTCGCGATCGCGTTTCCGGTGTCGATCGGGATTGCGCTGGTGGAAGGGGTGGTGCTGAGCTACGCGCTGCAGCCGCGCGGGAATCCGGTGCTGCTTGCAGCTGGGATTGCGATGGCGGTGGTGGCGCTGGTGCTGATCGGGAAGGCGTATGGGGCACTGCGCAGGGAGGGCGATCCGGTTTCGCGCCGCGGCGTAGTGGTGTGCGTGATTTCCGGACTGCTGATGGGGGTTTTTGCCCCCTTTGTGACGCGTGCGATGACGCGTGGCGCGACGCTGACGCCGTACACGACGGCGGTATTTCTGACGCTGGGCGCGCTGATCTGCTGCTTCGTCTTCAATCCGATTCTGATGCGGAAGCCGTTGACCGGCGCGCCAGTGGCCGGGGCGGAATATTTGCGCGCCCCGGCTGCGTATCACGCGCTCGGATTGCTGGGCGGGGCGATCTGGGGATGCGGGACGGTCTTCAATTTTGTGGCCGCATCGCTGGTTGGGGTGGCCATCTCGTATGCCATCGGGCAGGCATCGCCGATGGTGGCGTGTCTGTGGGGCGTGTTTGCCTGGAAGGAGTTTCGCGGGGCCAATGTGAAAGCGAAGGGGTATCTGGCGGCGATGTTCGCCGCTTATGTGCTGGCTCTGGTCCTGATCGCGCGGGCGTATGCGGGATAATGTGCCGAAGACTGCGACCTGTTGGGCAGGAGTGATCACGACACCATGAGCGGAAAATTTGTAACCGTGATGGGCAGTTATGTGGCGGATATGGCCTTTCGCACGGAGAAGCTGCCGGCGTGGGGCGAGACATATATGGGGAGGGAGTTCCGGCTGGGCCCTGGCGGCAAGGGATCGAACCAGGCGGTAGCGGCAGCACGGGCCGGAGCGAGGGTGAGCTTTATCAGTAAGCTGGGGCGTGATGCACTGGGGGACATCGCGCGACAGACCTATCGTGAAGAAGGGATCGATACCCGGCATTTGCTGGAGACGAATACACCAACGGGAGCGGCGGCGATCATTCTGGATGCGAAGACGGGCGAGAACGCGATCATCGTGGTGCCAGGGGCGTGTTTCACGCTGACCCCGGAGGAAGTAGCGGAGGCAAAGACGCTGATTGCGGAGTCGGCGGTGTTTCTGACGCAACTGGAGCTGGCGATGCCGACGGTTGAGTATGGCCTGGAGCTGGCGCACGGTCTGGGCGTGACGACGATTCTGAATCCTGCGCCGGGGTGGGCTCTGCCGGAGGCGATTTATCCCCACTGCGATTACCTGACGCCGAATGAGAGCGAGGCGGAGGTGCTGACGGGCATTCGTGTGGCTTCGCTGGCCGACGCGGAGCGAGCGGCGGAGGCGTTACTGGCGCGTGGAGCGGGGACGGTGGTGGTGACGCTGGGAGCACAGGGCGCGCTGCTGAAGAATGCCCGGCTGCGGGAGCATGTGGCGGCTGTGGACGCGGGTCCGGTGCTGGAGACGACGGGTGCGGGAGATGCGTTCAACGGCGGGTTCGCCGTGGCGCTGGCGGAAGGTCGGGATATGGTCGAGGCGGTACGGTTTGGATGTGTGGTGGCAGGGATTTCGGTGACGCGGGCGGGGACGGCTCCGTCGATGCCGCGGAGGCACGAGGTGGACGCGCTGATGGCGGGTTAGCAGGTCAGCTAGGCGCCCAGCGATCAGGTGCTGTTGGCGCCGCGTTTGCCGATGAAAATGCGGGACAGCGGAGGCTGCGCATTATATGCTGGAGCACAAATCCCCCGGGGCCTCCCCATAGCTCGTCCCCGAACACCTCACTTCGGCCTGAACGGGTTGGCCTGTTTCGGATTGTATTGGCATGGCAGAAAGCCCTAAACGACCAGCAAATGACATGCCCACGCAGATCGGTACGACTGCGGCGGTGAGCAGTTCCGCGGATAATTTGCGCCTGGACGAGACGTTGATTCTTGCTTCGAAGGCACCCCGGGAAGACGAAACGCTGGTGCCGGCTTCCCGCAATGATGCGGCGACGATGGTGCCGGGCAGCGCCGCCGCGCCAGGAGGGAGCCGAGCAGGAGGATCGGGCGGCGGGTTGGACGGCAACGTCGATCTGGAGGCCGGGACCCTGCTGGCTGGGCGTTACGAGATTGTCAAGGTGCTGGGCACCGGCGGGATGGGGGCGGTCTACAAGGCACAGGACCGGGAACTGGAACGACTGGTGGCGCTGAAGGTAATCCGACCGGAACTGGCGCGGAACGTGGCGATTGTCGACCGGTTCAAACAGGAGATTCGCCTCTCGCACAAGGTGACGCACCGCAACGTGGTGCGCATGTACGACCTCTCAGAAGACCTGGGAATGCGCTTCGTGACCATGGAGCTGGTTGCGGGGCGGGATCTGCGGACGATTCTCGAAGAGCGGGGAAAGCTGCCGACGGATGAAGCGGTCGACATCCTCGAGCAGATTTGTCATGCGCTGGAAGCCGCGCACAACGTGGAGATTCTGCACCGCGACCTGAAGCCGCAGAACGTGATGCGGGAGGATGCGGGCCGCGTTGTGGTGATGGATTTCGGGCTGGCGCGCACGATTGAAGGCGACGGAATGACGCAGTCCGGCGCGCTGGTGGGGACGATGGAGTACATGTCTCCCGAGCAGGCGCTGGGGAAGGATCTGGATCAGCGGTCGGACATTTTTGCGTTGGGGCTGATTGGGTACGAGATGCTGACCGGCGTGATGCCGTTCAAGGCAGAGAGTGCGATTGCGAGCCTGCTGAAACGGACAAGAGAGAACGCGGAGCCGCTTTCGAAGCTGGATGCGACCATTCCGCCACAACTGAGCGGGATTATCGGCAAGTGTCTTGATGTCGATGTCGAGAAGCGCTACAAGAGCGTGGGCGAGATGCTGCACGATCTGGATGCCTGGCGCGGAAAGGCGGCAGCGGCGAGCCTGCACTTCAAGGCCGACGTGTCGTCGACAGGGCTGAGCGGCAAATGGCTGCTGACGGTGGGCGGCGGGGCGCTGCTGATTGCTCTGGTGGCGGGAGTTTCGTTTGCGGTACGGCACTATTCCGGATCGCACACGGCAGCAACGACCACCGTGGCGAGCGCACCAACAATTTCGCTGGCCATCATGCCGTTCTACAACGCGTCGGGGAATGCGTCGATGGACTGGCTGGGCACAAGTCTTGCGGAGATGCTGGGCAGCGACATCGGCGGGTCGTCAGCGGTGCGCATGGTGTCGTCGGACCGGCTGCAGCAGGTGCTCGGAGATCTGCATCTGACGGCCAGTTCGCAGGCGGATGCGGCGACGCTGAAGAGGTTGGCGGAGTTCACCAACGCGCAGACGGTGATCTTCGGGCAGTTCATCCAGTTGGGGAACGCGATCCGGATCAATGCGACGGTTCTGGACGTGGCGCACGACACGCGATCGACTGCCTCGACAGATGTGGCGGATCAGAGTCAGCTGCTGGCCGGGGTGGACAAGCTGGCCGGGCAATTACGCGAAAAGCTAACTGCGGATCCGAAGGTGCTGAACGATCTGAAGGCCCATGCGGGGCGGCCGTCGACGACGTCGGTGGAGGCGCTGCACGATTACGAGAATGGGTTGGCTCTGGAACGGTCGGGCAAGAATCCGGAGGCGGCAGAGCAGTTCAAAGCTGCGACCGAGGCAGATACAAATTTCGCGCTGGCATTTTCGCGGTTGGCAGAGACGTACTCGAAAATGGGGCACGACGATCTGGCGCAGTTGGCGTCGCGGACTGCCGTGGAGCTGAGCGAGACATTGCCCGCGGCGGAGCGGTATCTGATCGAAGCCGAGAATGCACGGATCAACCACAATCCGCAGAAGGCGATCGACGCGTACCTGCAGCTGGCGGCCGCCAATCCGTCGGACATGGACGTGCAATTCCAGCTCGCTACCCTCTACGAGCAGGCGGAGAACTACGACGCGGCGAAGAAGAGTCTGGCGCTCGTGCTCGCCGCCGATCCGAAGAATGTGGAAGCGCTGCGGGCCAGAGGAGAGGTGGCGGTTCTGAGCTCCGATCCCAACGGCGCGCTGGATTTTCTCAGCCGTGCGCTGCCCCTGGCCACCGAGCTGGACAATCCGCAGGAAAAGGCGGCCATCCTGCAGGCGACCGGCCTGGCGTACGAACAGCTGAACCGGGTCGACGACGCGCTGAACAATTATCAGCAGTCGCTGGCGATCAAAAAGCAGATCGGCAACAAGCACGGCGAGGCGGTCAGCCTGGAGCAGATCGCCGACCTGCTGGACCAGCAGGGCAAGCCAGCCGACGCGCTGGCCACCTATAACCAGGCGCTGGCGCTGCGGCGTGAGATCGACGATCAGGCGGGGATCGGCGGCTCGCTCATCGATATCGGTAGTTTCTATCACGACCACGCCAAACCAGCTGAGGCGCTCAAGGATTTCACCGAGGCTTTGCAGATCGAACGCCAACTCGGCGATCTGAGCCGCCAGGCGCTTTGTCTTGGCAATATCGGCGCTATCAAGATGGACCAGGGTGCCTACCAGGATTCGCTCACTTATCTGGAGCAGGCCTACGAACTGCGCCAGAAGCTGAACGACCCGGCGGATCTCGGCGAATCTCTGCACAATCTCGCCGAAGTGAACATGCGGCTGGGGCAGATGGACACGGCGCTGAACGACTACCTGCAGGCGATCAGCGCGTATCGCGCGGCGAACGACCCGCGCGGGGTGGCGAAGGAGTCGAACGGCATGGCGAAGATCTTTGCTGCGCAGGGGCGCTATGGCGCGGCGCTCAGTTCTATGAAGGATGCACTGAATATCCTGCAGCAGTCGAAAGAGATGACATCGCTGACCGTGGAAGTAACTGGCGGGTGGGGCGATCTGCTGGCGCAGGTAGGCCGCGGCCAGGACGGCAAAGCGAGCCTGGAGCAGGCGATGCACATCGGGCAGCAGATCGGGAATAACTGGGCGGGTGCGCTGACGATGAACTGGATTGGCGATGCGGCTTATTACCAGGGAGACTATGCGGCGGCACACGACCAGTACGACCGCGCCCTTGCCATGGCGTCGAAGACCCAGGATAAGGAAACCATTCTGCTTTCGAAGGTAAATCGCGCCAGGGCGGATTTAGCACTCGGTCATGCCGCGCAGGTGATTCCGCAGTTCAAAACCTTCGCGCAGGATGCGGATGCGCTGGGGCTGAAGGCGGTTTCTGTCGAGTGCTCGGTGTATCTGGCACAGGCGCTGATCGACGGGAAAGATGCTGCGGCGGCGGAGCAGACACTGGTGCTGGCGCAGGCGCGGGCGGAGAATCTGGGGCTGCGCTTGCTGGATGCGAAGGCGCATTATCTGCAGGCCACACTCGATACGAAGGCCGGGAAGAGCAACGATGCGCAGAGGAACTATCGCGAGGTAGTGCGGATTCTCGAGGGCATCAGCAAAGAAGACGGTTCAGCGAAGGTTCTGGATAGGGCCGATCTGAAGGGCATTCATGCGGAGGCAGTGAACGGGAGTAAGTAGGGGCAGCGGTCAGCGATCAGGACTAAGAAACACACGCCGCCGCCGGTTCGCTCAGGATGACAATGAAAATCCCGGTGGGCTGGCCACCGGGATTCTGGTTTTGGTGCTGCAAGTTTTGGTTTCGGGTCGGTGCCTTAGTTGCCGGTGCCGGAGAGCGGAATCGACTGCGGGCTATTTTGTGCGTTGTCGGTGACGATCAGAGTTCCGGAGTGCGAGCCTTTCGTTATCGGTTTGAAGGTGACGCTGATCGTGCACGTCGCTTTCGGATTCATGGGTGTCGTTGGGCAGGTATTGGTTTCGCTGAAATCGCTCGTATCGGCACCTATACGGATATCAGCGATCGACAGAGCGGTTCCTCCGGCACTGGTTAGTGTGACAAATTTCGTCACGCTGCCAGAGTTGGTCTTCGCAGTTCCGAAGGCGACGCTGCCCGCACTCAACTGCGCCTGTGGGTTGATGACGGTTGCGGAGAGCATGACGGTCTGCGGGCTGCCCGCAGCATTGTCATTGATCTTCAGCGTGGCTGTTTGCGGGGTGTAGAACGGTCCGGCGAGGAACGTGACGGTCATGATGCAGCTCTTGCCCACAGCCAGAGACTTCGGGCAAAGGTTGATGGTGATGAACTCGTCGGAGTTGCCGCCCTGCACAATGGCGATGAGGGGATCGCTGATCGTCATGGTTGCCTGGCCGGCGTTGGTGATGGTGACGGTTTTGGTGATGATGCTGCCGAAGTAGATGCTGGTTCCGAAGTTAATGCTGGCGGGCGAAACACCGGCTGTCGGCACCGCCGTGAAGCTGGCGGTGATGAGCGCAGGCCCACTCATCGCTACGTTGTAGGAGTTGCCGGATCCTGCGGAGACCTGGTTGCTGCCGGTGCCTGACCAGCCGCTGAAAACGTAGCCGGGGTTGGGTGTGGCCGTAACAGTCTGGGAAGAGCTGGCTTTGTAGTACAGGTCGTTTCCGGCCGGGACGGATACGGTGCCCCCCGGGCCCCCGGTCGCGTCCAGAAGGTACTGCGTGATGAAGTCCGCCGTGTAGGTGGTTGCGGTCGCCGGCGCCGTCACCGTATCTGTCGCCGTTCCGCCGTTACTCCATTGCGAGAACACATACTGCGTGTTCGGTGTGCTGGACAGAGTCTGCGTCGTATTGGGAACGCTCAGCGTGTAGTTCACGCCGACGTTCCAGGTGGGCATCTGCGTTAGGTTCGAAGGCACGTTGTTGATGTCGTAGCTCAGTCCCGCGGGTGACGTGCCCACGGTCACCACTACGGTCTGCGGACTCACGGTCAGGGTTTGTTCGTTGGAACTCGGCTGGTGATAGCCATCGCCCGAATACTGCGCGGTTAGGGAGTCCTGCCCCGTCCCGGTCGGTGTGTAGTTGCACTGCGCCTGGTACGTGGTCACATTGTTGGAGGTAACGGCTGTCAGCGCCACATTCTGGCAGTAAGCGACGGGACCGTTGTTGTCGCTGAAGCTGACTGTTCCGCCGATCGTGGTTCCGGGGTAGATGGTGTCGGCAATACTTTGCGCGGAGAGCAGGATCAGACCCGTCGGCCCGGTGGTGGGCGCGGAGACCGTGGCTGTCAGTTCCTCCGCCTCATTCTCGAGTGCATTGTTGTTGTTCGGAGCCGAGAGGGCCATTTGGGTTCCGATGACCGTCGTGCCGGTCACCACAAAGTCGGAACCTACGTTCGTCGTCTTACCGGTGCTTGATCCGTCCAGGCTCTCCGGAGAATACGACGTAAAGATGTCCTGGACGTTGTTGGAAGTCACATATCCGCCATTGTCCGTGCCGTTGAAGGCGCTGTTGAAGGTAAACGTATTGACTGTCGCGCCGGTCACGGTGACGCCGGTAAATTCGGGATTGTCGTAGGCGTCGAGAATAGTCACCGTCTGCGCCGAGGTGACGGAACATTCACCGGTACACGTCACCGTAGCGGTGGTTCCATTGCCGGTGATCGACGTAACCGGGCTGTAAAGCGGATCCCCTTTCAGATAACCCGGCGAAGTTGGCTGGATCGAATTGTTGTAGGAAGACGTAAGAAGGATGCAGTTCGTTTCGTTAATATTCGACGTGCAGTCGGTGGGCGGGCTTTGCACCGCCGGACATGCCTGGACGTCGCTGGGGTCCCCGGTCGGATAGCAATAAGTGGAGTAGATGATGCAGTTGCCGCCCGTGTCGTCATACACCTGGCAGGCGGAGCCGGAGTACTGGGTGGGACCGAGGCCGACGAGCGCGTTGAAATTCGGCGGGGAGATCGTGTTGGCGATTACGCCCATGGTGTAGCCCGAGGTCTGTACGCCGGTGGGGAAATTGACGCTGTAGGTATGCGTGCCGAAGTTGAAGGTAGTGGGCGTGCCGGGCGGATTCAGCGGCTGCTGCTGAGTGACGGTGGTGTGCGGCGTGAAGGTCCAGGCCATGATCTCGCTGGTCTGAAAGTAGTATCCCGTCGCTGCCGTGAACCCCACATAGGCGCTGTCATTGGCTGAGCCGCTGTTGAGCAGGTTGATCGCCTGACTTATGGTGAACGGGATCGTGAATAGAGCGGGCGATGCAGGCGTATGGGTGCCCGAGGTGTACGCCGGATCGATGTACACAGAAAGCGTGTTTGGGCTGGAATCGAGCGGGCCGTTGTAGACAATCACGACGTCGTGCACGTTGCCGTCTGTGAGATTGACGGGGTTGCCGGTGCTCGATGACGTGGGGGTAGAGAACAGCGTGCCGGCGACGAGGCAATCGTTGTGATCAGAGGAATTCGGCACGCCGGCGCCGCAGCTCTGCAGCGCGATATGGTTGCCGTTGGGATCGCCGATGTTCGAGTTGTCGTAGGTATCGAATTCAAGGGCAACGCTGTTGTCGATGCTCCCGTAGCCTATGCAGCCGCCTCCACCGCCGACTACAGTCGGGCCAGAGCCAACCTCGGTACCGCAGGCGCTGGGTGTCGTGTCGGATCTGGCCGCCTGCGGCATTCTGCACGACGAAGGCGATGCCGTCCGCGGTTGTTTGCGAGTTGCCGGACGGGGTCATTTTGAACTGGAACCAGACGTTAAAGCCTTCTGCCACCTTCTGCGGGATGGAGAACCACATGCTGGAGGCCTGGCTTGCCAGGGGATACGTCATCTGCACGGCGTAGGTCGGCGACGGGTCCGGGATGAAGGAGGGGTCCTGATCACTCCCCTGGTAGTTGAAGCAGAAGAGCGAATTCGACGACAAGTTGGCTGTGGAGCAGCTATAGGAGAATTGCCCGGAGTTGGCCGGCGTATTGAAGTTGTAGTACGTAACTTGCTGCGCGGCGGCGTCGCGGAATGAAACAGCGAGCACTGCAGAGGTGAAGAGAGCGACGAGAAGCAGGACCGATTTCGACCGAGAGATGGTCATGAGAATTCCTCCGAAGCTCCCGGGGCGGAGCCCGTTAAACGGAAATTAGCCGGGACCACTCCAACGTGTCTGAGCTACAAAAAAGGGATAGCTCTTTGGGGAGGTGCGCAGCTTTTCGGCGATCCAAAGGCGAATGCTGGTGGATCATAGCCACTGCTCATGGATTGGGTCAAGGAAATCCACGGGATAAACCGTGAAAAATCGGGACAGAACGCCAGAAAACGTGGGGCGAGTGACGAGGGTGCGGATGTGAACTGTTTAGTAACTCCTTTTAGTCACTGAAACGCGGCAGCGCAGGCACCGAAGCGCAGGTTACGGGTGACCCCCTGCGTGATGAAGAGAACCATGCGCCACCGTGGGAATCTGGTTTCCGCGCGTAGTGGCGAACCACCGGCTTAAACTCTTCGGGCAACTCTTCCGATAACGCTGGAGTGACCACGCGTTCTTTTCAGCGTCGCGATTGGTTGATGCGCGCGGCGTCGCTGGTGATTTTTTGCCGCGCTGCCAGCGGCGGGCGTTGGCCAGACGGCGACTGATCAGGATCTGATGTCGTTGAATATCGAGGATCTGACGCGGTTGAAGGTATTCAGCGCGTCGCGGCACCTGGAGGACGCGCGGAAGGCCCCCTCGTCGATGAGCATCATCACGGCAGAGGAGGTCCGCAAGTATGGATGGCGGACGCTGGCGGCTCTGCGCTCGCTGCGCGGATTTTATACATCCGACAACCGGCGGTACACCTATCTGGGTGTGCGGGGTTCATGCGGCCGGGAGCCTTCAGCTGATGCGGGATTCTTTTGTGGAAGAGGTCGCCCTGGATCCTGCGCCGCACCAGTCTGGGTCCGCACCTCCTACAGGTTGAGCTGACGGAGTCGGTGATGTTGAACGGAGCGGCACGGGTTGCGGTGGTGATGAATGAGCTGACCGCCCCGGGGGTGAGCCTGGCAATCGACGATTTCGGAACGGGCTATTCGTGTTTGAGTTATCTGCCGAAGCTGCCGTTCGACGCGCTGAAGATCGATCGCTCGTTCGTCAACGATCTGGGAGCGAGGAGCTAAGTGACGGCGATAGTGCGTTCGCTGGTGACGCTGGCGCACAACTTTGGCATGCGAGTGATTGCCGAGGGAGTGGAGACGAAGAAACTGTTGGCGATGATCGCGGAGATCGGGTGCAACGAGGTGCAGGGATATCTGCTGGGGAAGCCGACGAGCGATCCGGCCGCGTACTTCAGAATGGCGGAAAAGCGGTCAGCGAGCTAGCTGTTCGTGGCTGTAGCGCGGAGGCGCGCAGGCAGGAAGGGATGGATGAGGAGCTGATAGGCGCCGCCGCCGAGAGCTCCGCCGAGCAGGGGGCCGAGGATCGGGACCCACCAGTAATTTTGCGGTGAGGGAAAGGCGGAGCTGCCCCATCCGGCAAAAGAGCAGAAGAGGCGCGGGCCGAAGTCACGCGCGGGATTGATGGCCCATGCTTCGAGATAGCCCATGGAAGCGCCGATGAGCGCGACCAGGAAGCCGATCATCAGAGCACCGAAGTTCGCGCCGGGAGCCATCTCGTTGTACTGCTCGGTGATGGCGAAGATGCCGAAGAGCAGCAGGGCGGTGAGGACGATTTCGTCGCCGAAGGCGTGCGCGGGGTGATGCCAAGGCCGGGGTGCGTGAAGAAGACGCCGGCAGCGCCGCCGGATGCACGGGTGAGGTGGTTGGTGAGGTTGAACTGATCGATGACGGGAGTGAAGAGCAGGTAGACGACGCACGCGCCGCTGAACGCTCCGATGGTTTGGGCGATGCAGTAGGGGAGGACGCTCTTCCATGGAAATTTACGATACAGGGCGAGGGCGAGGGTGACAGCGGGGTTGGCGTGGCATCCGCTGATGGATCCGGTGGTGTAGATCGCAATGGCGACGGCGAGTCCCCACGCGATGCAGACGCCCCAGTAGGCGTGCTGATAGGGACTTGGATCGTAGAGTGAATACATCGCAGCGACGGAATCACCGAAGGCAATGATGATGAACATGGCGACGGCTTCGGAAATGAGCGCACCGGTGAATTGCCTGGACATGAAACTCCTCGCGGGCCCTGGAATTTAACGCGGGAATGCAGGGACATCTTACCTGTTCAGCGATCAGCATTTGGCGTCCAGAAAAAACGCCTCCACCGGCTGCACGGTGAAGGCGGAATTTATTGCGTTCAAGCTCTGGGAACGGATCTTGGTGGAGGGCGGTTTGCATTTTGCCGCCACGGGCCGGGGGGCATGGTGAGGATTTGGTTCGGCGGCAGTTGTAGGGGACCGAGGGTGTGGTGGCTCGAGCCTTGAATGGGTGTGCCGTGGCGAAGGGGATGGTGAGAGAACAAGCCTCGCCGAGGCAGCGGGGAGCACCGATCAGGGCTGGTTTGTGGAAGGCGAAGCCGCGTTGCCGGTCTGGGCATCCTGGGCGTGGCCGGCCTGGAGTTTTTCGCGCACGCTTTTGTCGGCCTCCTGGGTTAGGGTCTTGGTCTTTGCGAATTCGGCCTGCGCTTCAGCGTGCTTGCCTGTCGCCTGGTAGAGGCGCGCGAGACGCCAGTGGACCTGGACATCGGAGGGCGCGAGACGCTCGGCATTCTGAAAGTCGCGGAGAGCTTCGTCATTCTTGCCGGCGCCTGCATCGAGAATGCCGAGGTCGAGCCAGGGTAGCTCCTGGTGGGAGCTGAGTTGGAGCGCCTTCTCAACGAGGGGGCGCGCGACGTCCGTGCGGTTCAGACGGACAGTGGAGTCGGCCCAATAGGCGATGCTCTCGGCATCGTTGGGAGAATTCTCGCTCTCGAACTGGAACTGCTGCGCAGCCTCGTCGAACTGGCTTTGGCACCACAACAGATAGCCCAGGCCAAAATGGACTCCTGGCTCTTTAGGATCGGCTCGCACGGCGTTGCGAAATTGCTCGATGGCATCCTGATGATCGCGCATCTCGTCGTAGGCCTCGCCAGCCAGCATGTCGGCTTCGGCTGACTCCGCGTTCAGGTTCAGGATCTGATGGTAGACGTCGAGAACGCACTGATATTCCTTCGACCAGAGGCAGGCGTGGGCGAGGACGAGGCGGTAGGGAAGGTTCTGCGGGTCACGCGCCATGGCGTCGCGCAGATAGGGGACGGAGGCGGCGTATGCGGCGGCGCCGTAATCTGCCATGCCGATGAGCAGGCGGAGTCGCTGGGCCTCGGGAGAGTCTGGTGCGGCGCGGTGATAGAGAGGCTGGAAAATCAGAGCGGCTTCTTTGAGATTGCCGGCTTTAAATAATGCCAGGCCCAGATTCATCTGGAGACCGGGCATGGAGGGGTCGAGGGCGAGAGCGCGGCGATAGTAGCGGGCCGCTTCGCTGTAACGCTGCTGCTGCGATTCGAGTGATCCGATGTTAGCGCAGGCCTCAGCGTCGCCGGGGTGCCTCTTGAGAATGGCTTGCCAGGCAGCTTCGGCCCGGATGGTTTGGCCCTGTTGCTGAAGGGCGAGGGCTGCATTGCGCTGCTGGTTCAGGCTCTGACCGGGACAACTGGCGGTGGCCAGAAGGAGTGTCAACAGAACTGGTGGTGGAGCAACCCGGGTCACGCACTACTCCGATGGGCCATTGTCACGCGGAGAAATCCATTTGTGCAATCCCGACGATTCCGGGAAAAAAGAACAGGCGCGGCAGAAAGTTTCTGTCGCGCCTAAGGGAGGCAATCAAATCGGGATCAGAACACGAACTTTCCACCGAGCTCCAGAGTTCGAGGAGCATAGTCGCCAGTGACGGCGCCGAAGTTACCGTCGTGGCTGCCGGTGTCGATGTTCTGGAAGATGGTGTGATTGAAAGTGTTGAAGGATTCGAAACGCAGCTCGATTCTGGTTCCATGCTCGTTGAGAGGAATGGCCTTAAAGAGCGAGAGGTTCCAGTTGAAGATGCCCGGTCCGAGTGCCGAATCCTTGCCGGCGGTGCCGAAACCCTGGTTGGTGCCGCCATTCCATGGAGCCAGAGGATCGGTGTAGGAGGTGGGTGAGAACCACGAGTTCACTGTTTTGGGATAGGTCACTTTGGAGACAAGGTTAGGCCGGTTGGTGAATCCTCCGCCGAGGCCGACCACGTCGCTGCCAGTGTAGGTGACGTAGAGAGGCACGCCGGCTTCTGCCACCGTGATGCCGGAGATCGTCCAGCCACCGATGGTATCGCGCGCGAGCATGCTGCCATGAGCGCCGAACGGGAGGTTATAGACGTAACTAGCGTTGAAAATGTGACGGCGGTCGAATCCTGTGTCGGAACCGCGATCGTATCTTGGGTTAAACGGATCGGACAAGCCGTTCAGAGTCGTTCGAGACGATCGAAATATTGTGCGACCAGGTGTACGAGAACTGCGTTGTCAGGCCGTGCTTGTTCTCGAAGCGGATGCCGGCCTGCAGCGAGTTGTAGTTGAAGTTGGTTTCGTTCTCCTCCTGCTTAATTCCGGAGAAACCTGGGATAGATTCGATACAGGTTGGCATTGAGGGAGCCATTCGCGACGCCCTCGGCGATGGGTGATATCGGCAGAGCGGCAAGGTATTAACCTGCCCGATCGTCATCCTGGTCCCAGCCGTCGGAGCCAACATACTGCACAACGCGCGACGACCGAGGGAGCGAGTTCGCGCTGGATACCGAGGCTGTAGTCTTCGGTGCCGGGGCTCGGATAGTGGTAGTTGATGTTCGTCAGAACGGACGGGAAGGACTGGGTGGTGGTAGCTCCCGTCAGCGCGCTGGTGTGCGGGTTGGAGAAGTATACGTTGGTAGCCGATGGCTGATAGGCAAAGGGCGGATTGAGAGCGGCGTTGTAGACATCGTTGCCCTGCACGCGCTCATAGAACATGCCAAAGCCGCCGCGTGATAACGGTCTTTCCATCTCCACGGAAGTCATAGGCAAAGCCGACCCTCGGTTCCCAGGTGTTGTAGTCGTTCTGCACGTTGCCGCGCGGGAAGCCATTGACGCCTGCCTCGCGGATGCCGTTCAGGTAGAACGCTGGCTGCCAGTGCCACTGAAGGTGGAAAGATCGGCCGGGTTCAGCGTGCCGTCGGCGGTTTAGACCGGATAGCCCGCGGAATAGTTGTAGTCCGCCGGCGACAAAGTTGGCGAACAGGTTGTAGCGTTCGAAGGCATGAGGCATGCCCGTCATAACGCAGGCCGAGGTTCAGTGTCAGGCGCGGAGTTGACGTGCCAGTTATCGTTGCCATAGAACCCATAGTTGTTGTTGACCCAGTGCTTACCAGCCAGATACTGCAGCTGCGTGAAAGTTGGAGGCGTCGCCGAGCAGGAAGTTGACGTATGAGTCTCCGGAGAAGGCGCTCGAGTTGAAGGCGGCTGTTCCCTGAGTGTTGGCCTGCAGTTGCTGATTCTTGTAGTCGTGCAGGAGGCTGAAGCCAAACTTGAACTGGTGGCGACCTCTTGGTCCAGGAGAGATCGTCGCGATATTCAAAGCCCTCGTAGCCGTTCTTCCATGGATAGTAGGTCTCGCTCCAGTTGATATTGAGCGGGGAACCCTGCAGGTCGATTTCCGGCATGTCGTCGCCAGCGTTGTCGGAAACGGGGAAGAAGCTGGTGGCCGACCAGCCGCTGGGCTAGACTTATAGCTGCCGCCGAAGCCGGCCTGACGGAGTGAGGGTGATTTTGTTGCCGCTGTAGAGAATGGCGGTCTCATTCAGCAGGGTAGGCGAGTACGTTTGGGTCAGCTTAATGACCGCCGTATAGGACGGATTGGTCATCGCGGTGCCGACCGTTGGGTAGGTGCTGTCGCTCCACAGCGGCGGGATAGAACGATTTATCCATCGCATCGTGGAGGTAGTGGCCCATCAGCTGGAACTTGCTGTTGATCGAGTGGTCGATGCGACCAGCATCTTCGCGGATATGGTCCGTCGTGCGGGATCGACGCGGTGTATTGAGTCCGTTGCCGAGATTGGGTTTGGGAAAGGTACCGGCGTTCGAATTCAAGGACCGCATTGGGGTCGATGAGGTTCGCTGGAATCACGTTGCCGGGGAACGGGCTGCCGGGCGTCAGGCCATCCTGCGTATAGAGCGCCAGTTTCGCGGGTCTGTGGTGGCGGGAACGATCGGGTGCCGCAGTGCCGTTAAAAGGGGTGTAAGTGAGCGACGACCCGGCAGTTGGGAAGTTGCTGGCGGGAATGGTATTCGCGACCAGGGGTGAGCTGCCCTGGATCAGCCGCCGCCATTCTTCGTTCCAGAAGAAGAAGGTCCGATTGCGATTGTTGTTGTACACATGCGGGAATGAACAGCGGGCCGCCGATATTGCCGCCGGGCTCATTGAGCTGGAAGCTCGGCCGGGCCTGACCGGCCTTTTTCGTGAAGTAGTCGTTCGCGTCGTAATCGGTGTTGCGGTTGAACTCATAGAGTTCGCCGTGGAAGTCGTGCGTGCCGGACTTGAGGACGAGAGTGATAGTTCCACCTGAGCCGATGCCGTAGTCCGGAGCAGTAATTGCTGTCGAGGGTCTGGAATTCGGCGATCGCATTCCTGCGAGGGCAGGTTCATGAAACAGCCGCCGCAGCCGCGGTCGTTCTGCTCGGCTCCGTCGAGCAGGTAGATATTATGCGTGGTGCGGGTGCCATTGAAACTGATGCCGTTGGCTGAGGTCAGTGCATCGACGCCGCTGAAGGACGGCAGGTTATTGGAAACGCCCAGGCCAAGCGCTGCCAGCGCCGTCACGTTGTTGCCGTTGGTAGAAAGCTCTTCGACCTGCTGACCGCTGATGAGCGTGCTGACTTCGCTGGTTTCGGTCTGAGTCTGCAGCGCTTCGGCCTGGACGGAGACGGTCTGGGCTGGCACTGCCAACCTTGAACTGCACGTCCTCTTCAAGGGTTTGGGCGACGTTCACGACGATGCCGGTCTTGGTGTACTTCTGAAAACCGGGTGCCGCGGCATCAAGGGTATAGCTGCCGATGCCGACGTTGCCGAAGCGATAGGCTCCGACGGAGTTGGAGACTTCATTTCTGATCTGCCCGGTCGCCGTATTGGTGAGGGTGAGTTGCGCGTTAGCGACAACCGCGCCCGAGGCATCGGTTACGGATCCGTTGATGGTGGCATTCTCCTGGGCTCGCAGAGCGGGAACGAGGAGAAGAAGGAAGGCGAGAAACGTGAACGAGGCGATCAGGGCTTTGAAACGCATCCCTTCCGCGGCCCCGATGGCAGCGCCGGGATGGGGTTGGTGCGCGCTTAAAATCATAGTGCCTCCGTGAGCAAACGTTTTCTAATGTCAAAGAATCAATTCTTATGCCGGAATTCTGAGATGGTCGGAATGGGTCGGATTCAGGCGAGAAAACAATTACTCCTTCAAAAAAGCCTTGTCAAGGCGCTTATTTGCTTGAACCTGGTCCATGTTGTGAAACCGTTTACCCTGGATTGGAGGACTGCAGCCTTCTCATCCTGGAAGGCAACTTGGGGAAACGCTCTCCGCAGTGTGCTTTAGTGACGAACCGGTGGCGCCGCTGCGATCACGCCGGCCCCTTCGCGCACGATGTAGAAGCGATCGGCAGGCAGATTCCCCAGGATTTCGCTGGTACCGTCCGGCCAGAGGATTTTACCTCGTCGACCTGGTCGTGATCCGCGAGGCCGAAGTGCAGGCGAAGGTCGTTCTGGGAGAGATAGCTGCCGCCGCTGAGGAGTTCGCCGAGCTGAACCAGGTCGCCAGCGATGACATGGATGCGAGCGTTCAGCGCGAGGCGATTGCTGTGTAACTCCCTCCAGTTGAAAGCTGATCCAGTGGTTGCGACGGACCGCCCTCGGGACGGAGGATCATGGGCTGACCGGAAAGATTCTCGACAACGGCTTCGAGGCTGCCCATCGTTGAAGAGATCGCCGATGGCCATGCCACGGCTGACCTGCGGAATCTGGATTGCGGCGCCGACGCGCTTTGCTGATGTTTTGGAATGTCCCGTTGCGCTGATTGAGAAAAAGCAGTTTGGGCTCGCGATAGCGCGCTGCTGCGGATGACGTCGACCTGCGGATAGACGTGGCCGTTGACCATGAAGAATGTCCTGCCAGCCATCGTTGTCGAAATCGACGAAGGCATCGCCCCAGCCGACATAACCGCTGGTGCCGCGCGCAATGCCGGAAGAGATGGAGACGTCGGTGAAGTTCATCGCGCCGTCGTTGCGATAGAGCGCGGCATATTCGTCGTCGAAATGGGAGATGAGCGAGCGACATGCGGCCGGTGTGCAGGTAATCGCCGAGGGCGACGCCCATATTGGCCTGGGCTGCGCCGTCTTCGCATTGAGGGCGACGCCGGAATGAAGCCAACTTCGGTGAAAGTGGCCGGCGCCATCGCCCTGATAGAGATAGTTGGGCTCGCCGTCGTTGGCGACAAAGAGGTCGAGATTGCCGTCGTTGTCAAAGTCGGACCAGATGGCGGTGAGACCATAGCGATGCTCGGGGTCGCTGACGCCGGCTTTCTTTGAGACGTCGGTGAAGGTGCCGTCGCGGTTGTTGTGGTAGAGATTGTCGGGCGAGCCCTTGAGTCCGCGCGGGCCGCACTGGACATCGATGCCCATGATATTTGCAGGTGTCTGGAGCCGAAGGCGGGAGATCGTTGAGATCGAAGTCGACGTAGTGGGAGACGAAGAGGTCGGCCCAGCCATCGTTGTCGTAATCGCCGAACGCCGCGCCCGTGGCCCACAGTGTGTCGCCGCCGAGGCCGGCCGCTTTGGTGACGTCGGTAAAGGTGCCATCGCCGTTGTTGCGGTAGAGCACGACGCCGCCGAAGCAGGTGACGAGCAGGTCGGGCCAGCCGTCGTTGTTGTAGTCGCCGACGACGGCGCCCATCGCCCAGCAGGGATAGCCGACGCCGGCCTTGTCGGTGACGTCGGTGAAGGTGCCGTCGTGATTGTTGTGGTAGAGCGCGCTGCGGGCTTTGATCCCGTGCAGCGCCATTTCGACGGTTTGCGCATTGGTGAAGTAGATGTCGGGCCAGCCATCGCGGTCGTAGTCGATGAGGGCGACGCCACCGCTCATGGATTCGACGATGAATTTCTGTTCGGGGCTGGAGAGATGGTCGAAGTGAATGCCGGTCGACGCGGTGATGTCGACGAGTTGCGGATAACTGAGGTCCGGGGGTTCCGTATTCTGCGCGAAGGAGGGGCTGTGAGCGATCCACCAGAGAAAAGGGAAAAAGAGAGCGGCAACAACGGAGAGACGCCAGAGGCGGTAGTTGGTTTGTGCTGCGCGGCGATCGACCGGTGAGGTTCTCATGATCCCATTCGGAAATGCGTTTACAGCATAGAGGAGTCAATGGGAAGTGCGATGCGCGTTGAGTGTGAGACATCGCGTCAGGGCGGCAGTTCGGGGAACCGCTCCCTGTGAAAAAGCGTTTTCCCGGAATTGACGCAAAGGGGCGGACGCATTAGGTTGGGTTGTCGCCATCGGTAGCGCACAGGCTGTGGCGAACCAGTGGAAAAGAAACTCAGTCAGCATTCATCGGAGCACGTTATGGCGAAAATCGGATTGCGCGTATTTGCGGCAGCATTGATCTGCATCGAGATGTTGGCGGGGAAGGCGCTGGCGCAGGATCCGTCGACCCTGCCCTACATGAATCCTAAGTTGACAGCGGTGGAGCGGGCGAGAGATCTGGTGAGCCGGATGACGCTGGAGGAGAAGGCGTCGCAGCTGGTGAACCAGGCGCGGGCGATTCCGCGGTTGAATGTGCCGGCCTACGACTGGTGGAGCGAGGCGCTGCATGGAGTGGCAGTGAATGGGACGACGGAATTTCCGGAGCCGATCGGCCTGGCTGCGACCTTCGATACCGATGCGATTCATGAGATGGCGACGGACATCAGTATCGAGGGGCGGATCAAGCATGTGCAGGCGGTGCGCGCCGGGCACAGCAACATTTTTGAAGGCCTGGATTTCTGGGCGCCTAACGTGAACATCTTTCGCGATCCGCGCTGGGGACGCGGCCAGGAAACGTACGGGGAGGATCCGTTTCTGACCGGGCGGATGGCCGTTGCGTTTGTGACCGGAATGCAGGGAGACGATCCAAATTATTATCGGGTGATTGCGACGCCGAAGCATTTTGCGGTGCACAGCGGGCCGGAGCCGACGCGGCATATGGCGGATGTGGATGTGAGCAAGCACGACGAGATCGATACGTATCTGCCGGCGTTTCGCGCGGCCATTACGGAGGGAAAAGCGGATTCGGTGATGTGTGCCTACAACGCGATCAAGGGGCAGCCAGCGTGCGCGAATGAGTTTCTGCTGCAGGATCAGCTGCGCGGCAAGTGGGGATTTCAGGGGTATGTGGTTTCCGATTGCGGCGCGGTGATCGACATTTTCGAGGGGCATCATTATCGCGTGACGCAGCCGCAGGCTTCGGCAATATCACTCGAGCGGGGGATGGACAACGAGTGCGTCGACTTTTTTGCAAAGGTCAAGGACGATCACGATTACAAGCCTTATATCGACGCGGTGCGGCAGGGATATCTGAGCGAAAGTGCGATGGATACGGCGTTGGTGCGGTTGTTTACCGCACGGATGAAACTCGGCATGTTCGATCCGCCCGAGATGGTGCCGTATTCGAAGATCGATGAGACAGAGCTGGACTCGGCTGAGCATCGTGCGCTGGCGCGCAAACTGGCCAATGAGTCGATGGTGCTGCTGAAGAATGATGGTGTGCTTCCGCTGAAGCCGGCCGTGACCAGGATTGCTGTGGTGGGTCCGCTGGCGGATCAGACCAAGGTGCTGATGGGCAATTACAGCGGGACGCCAACACACTCCGTGAGCGTGCTGGACGGACTGAAGGCGGAATTCCCCCAGGCGAAGATCCGATATGTACCCGGAACGCAGTTTCTGCGCAACGATGGCGATCCGGTGCCGGCTGGGCTGCTCACGACACCGGATGGGAAGCCAGGACTGAAGGCCGACTATGGTACGACGGCGGGAATGGATCTGGGACCGGGAACGAAGCCGACGCCGATCACCAGCCGCGTGGAAAGCGGCATTGATCTGTCGGAGAGCAGTTTGCCGGCAGAGGCGCAGGGGAAATCCGGACTATCCGTGCAGTGGTCAGGATTTTTGACGGTGCCGGAGAGCGGCGACTATTTGTTGGGGATGAAGGCGGATGGTTTTGGGCGCGTGATGGTGGACGGGAAGGAGATCGCGCAGGTGTTCAGCCTGGGCGGTGGCGCGCAGGCCAAGCTCGGTCGAGTGCATCTGGAACGCGGGCAAAAGGCGCCTATCACGGTTACCTATGGAAAGTTCGGAGGGGGTGGGGAGTTGCGAGCGCAGCTGTTGTGGGCGCGCTATAGTCCGTTGCCTTCTCCGGAGGCTGTGGCAGCCGCGAAAGAAGCAGATGTCGTGGTGGCGGTGGTGGGGATTACGAGTGAGCTGGAAGGCGAGGAGATGCCGGTGAGCGAGCCGGGATTCCTGGGCGGCGACCGCACGAGTCTCGATCTGCCGCAGCCGGAAGAGGCTTTGCTGGAGGCAGTCGCCGCCACGGGCAAGCCGCTGGTCGTGGTGCTGATGAACGGCAGCGCCCTGGGAGTGAACTGGGCGAAGGCGCACGCGAATGCGATTGTGGAGTCGTGGTATTCCGGCGAAGAGGGTGGGGCGGCGGTGGCCGAAACGCTGAGCGGGAAGAATGATCCGGCGGGAAGGCTGCCCGTGACTTTCTACAAGGATGTTAGCCAGCTGCCTAACTTTGAGAACTACTCGATGGATGGGCGAACGTATCGATATTTCAAGGGCGAGCCTCTGTATCCGTTCGGCTATGGGTTGAGTTATACGTCGTTTCGTTATAGCGATTTAGCATTGGGGTCGGAGCAGGTGGACGCAGGCGATCCCGTTCACGCGACCGTGACCGTCACTAATACGGGAAAAATTGCGGGGGATGAAGTCCTGGAGTTGTACCTTAAATTCCCGGACGTAAAAGGCGCGCCATTGCGGGCTCTGCGCGGATTCAGGCGCGTGCATCTTGAAGCGGGAGCGAGTCAGAAGGTGGAGTTCGAGCTAAAGGGGCGGGATCTGAGCATGGTGACGGAGGCGGGCGATCCGATCATTGCGGAGGGGCCGTACACGATCACGATAGGCGGCGGCCAGCCGGACACGGGGGCGCCGACGGTGACGGGAACCTTCACGATCAAGAGTCAGCTGATGCTGCCGGAGTGAGATGCGCGGATTAGGTGTAGCTTTTTGTTTTCTGATTACAGGGTGGTGCGCGCTGGGACAGTCGCCGGTCGAGGTAAAGGTCGACTTACAACACGACTTAGGGGCGTTTGCGCCGGTCTATCGGTGGTTCGGATACGACGAATCGAACTACACGACGACTGAGAATGGGACAGCTCTGCTGCGAGAGCTGCGCGACGCAACACCGGAACCGGTGTATGTGCGGGCGCATTTCCTGCTGACAACCGGAGACGGGAAACCGGAGCTGAAGTGGAGTTCAAGCAACGTTTACACCGAAGATGCCAGCGGGAAGCCGGTCTTCGACTGGGCGATTCTCGACGGCATTTTCGATGCATGGGTGGGCGCGCACGTGCGGCCCTACGTGGAGCTCGGCTTTATGCCGCAGGCGTTGTCGAGCCATCCCGATCCGTATCACATTCCATGGCCGACCAAGCCGGGGGAGACCGAGGGGTGGTCGTATCCGCCGCGTGATGACAACAAGTGGCGCGATCTGGTGCATGAGGTGGCCGCGCACATGGTGGCGCGCTACGGAATGGCCGAGGTTTCGACCTGGTATTGGGAGGTCTGGAACGAGCCGGACATTTTCTACTGGCACGGGACGGAAGAGGAGTACAACCGGCTCTATGACTCCGCAGTCGCGGGAGTGAGGGCGGCGATTCCGCGGGCGAAGGTGGGGGGTCCGGCGACGACGGGTCCTTCGCCAGGCAGCAAAAGCGCGGCGTTCCTAGGGGCATTTTTGCGGCATTGCGCAGAGGACAAAAGCAGCGCGACGGGCGGGGCGATCCCGCTGGACTTCATTTCGTTTCACGCGAAGGGCAGCCCGCACGTGGTGGACGGGCATGTGCAGATGGGACTGGGCAATGAGCTGAAGAATGCCGAAACAGGGTTTGGGATGGTGCGGGCGTCGGCGAAGTTCAGGGATTTGCCCATTGTCCTGAGTGAGGCGGATCCGGAGGGATGCGGGGCGTGCTCTCCGGACCAGCATCCGGAGGATGCCTATCGCAACGGTACGGTGTATCCGGCGTATACCGCAGCGGCGATGCAGGGACTGATGGAACTGGCCACGCAGGGGCAGGTGAAGCTGGTGGGATTTTTGACGTGGGCGTTTGAGTTCGAGGGGCAGCCGTTGTTCGCGGGGCAGCGGGCGCTGGCGACGCATGGGATCGACAAGCCGGTGATGAATTTCTTTCGCATGGCAGGAATGCTGGGCGGGGAGCGCGTGGCGGCGACGAGCAACGCTGCGATTCCGGCAGAAAGCATTGTGACCGCAGGCGTGCGAGAAAAGCCAGAGATCGATGCGCTGGCGACGAGGAGCGGCGATGCGGCGTCGGTGATGCTGTGGAACTACCAGGACGATGTGGGGCTGGGAGCGGACTCGCCGGTGCAGGTGACGATCCGCGGAGTTCCGGTTGCAGTGCGGCACGTATTGGTCGAGGAATACCGCATCGATGATCACCACAGCAACGCATTTGAGGTCTGGAAGGAGATGGGATCGCCACAGGTACCGAGCGCGGAGCAATTGGCAAAGCTGAAAGCCGCCGGCCAACTGGAGTTGATGGGATCGCCGCGGTGGGTCGTGGTAGAGAATGGGCAGATCGAGCAGGAGATGGAAATGCCGCGGGAGAGCGTCTCTTTGTTGCGCGTGAGCTGGAACTGAGGCGCGGGCGCGATTTCAACTTCCCGGATGGAGAGCTGCTTCGCTCGCTCGAGGGAATGCCAGGATGAAAAGTCACAAAGGGGGCGGCCTTTGTGGTATACGTTTTCTCGGCGTTACAGCCACCCGCCGGAGAGGTCCTCGCATGAGAACGAAACGATTCGCCATTCCAGCACTTTTTGCGTTGTTTCTTTTTGCAGCAACGTTTCTTCGGGCCCAGTCCACAGGGCCGGCGGTTCTGACGATTCATGCCGATCAGACGGCCTCGAAGGTAAGCCCGACGCTGTATGGGCTGATGACGGAGGAAATTAATCACTCGTACGACGGTGGGCTGTATGCGGAGCTGATTCGCAACCCGACCTTTCGTACGGACTGGTCGGGGGTGAATGACTGGATTCTGGTCGAGGACGGCAATGCGGAAGGAAAGATCAGTCAGGACAAGTCCACGGGTCCGAGCGAGGCGCTGCCCTACAGCCTGCACGTTGAGGTGAGCGAGGCGGACGCTGCCGGTCCGGCGGGAGTGCTGAATGGCGGCTACTGGGGGATTTCGCTGCGTCCGAACACGACGTATCGCGGGTCGTTCTACGCGAAGGAAGATTCGGCCGATGTCGGTCCGGTGACGGCGAGCCTGGTGGCGAATCAGAGCGGCAAGGTGCTGGCGAGCACGGTGGTTTCCGGGATCGGGACGGACTGGGCGCAACACAAATTTGAGCTGAAGACGGGTGCGATGGAGCCGTCGATGGAAAACCACCTGGTGCTGACGGTGGCGCATCCCGGGAGTCTGTGGCTCCAGTTGGTTTCGCTGTTTCCGCCGACGTATCACGACCGGCACGATGGATTTCGCGTTGACCTGATGGAGAAGATGGCGGCCATGCATCCGCAGTTCCTGCGCTTCCCAGGCGGGAATTATCTCGAGGGCGATCATCTTGCGGACTGGTACGACTGGAAGAAAACGATTGGTCCGCGCGTGGATCGGCCGGGGCATCCGAGCCCGTGGAATTACTGGTCGACGGACGGGCTGGGACTGCTGGAGTTTTTCGAATGGTGCGAAGACCTGCACATGCGTTCGGTGCTGGCGGTGTACGCGGGCTACTCGCTGCAGCACGAACACATCAATCCCGGACCCGATCTTGAGCCCTATGTGCAGTCGGCACTGGAAGAGATCGAATACGCAACGGGGGGGACAGATACGAAGTGGGGCGCGCGGCGCGCGGCCGACGGTCATCCGCAGCCCTTTCACATCGACTATGTCGAGATCGGCAATGAGGACTGGTTCGATACGACGGGGACCTATGAGGAGCGCTACGCGCAGTTCTATAAGGCGATCAAGGCGAAGTATCCGGACCTGCAGCTGATTGCAACGGCTCCGCTGAAGAACATGAAGCCGGATGTGCTGGACGAGCACTACTATCTGCGCGCGACGGATTTCTTCCACGATGCGACGCACTACGACAAGACCGATCGCGAGGGGCCAAAGATTTTCGTTGGCGAGTGGGCGACGCGGGAGGGCACGCCCACCCCGAACATGGGAGCAGCGCTGGGCGATGCGGCGTGGATGACGGGCCTTGAGCGGAACAGCGACATTATTGTGATGGCCTCCTATGCGCCACTGCTGGTGAACGTGAGTCCGAACGCCATGCAGTGGGATACCGATCTGATCGGCTACGATGCGCAGCGCAGTTATGGATCGCCGAGCTACTACGCGCAGGTGATGTTCGGCAGTTATATCGGCGACACGACGCCGGTCTCGTCGGTGGAAAGCGCGGGGCCGCGATTCTTCTACTCGGTAACAGAGGACTCGGCGAAGAAGAAGATTTACCTCAAGCTGGTGAACGGGTCCTCCGATGGGCAGGCGGTGGAGATCAAGCTGCCGGGAGCGAAGCCAGCGGCGGAGGGCAAAGTGATCAGCCTGACCGGGAGCAATCCAGAGGCGACCAACACGATGGATCAGCCGCGGGCGATCGTCCCGGTCGAGAGCGCGCTGCACGGAGTAGCGGAGACGTTCCATCATCGTGTGCCGCCGTACACGATCGAGGTGGTGGTACTGGATATGCGGTGAAGATTGCCCCGCAGTCGGGATCGGTGTTTTCTGCACGCCAATTCGGAATTGCGGACCCCCCTCCCCCCGGGGTCACAACCGGTGACTTGTTTTGTGTGATTTGCGTGGAAAAGCGGTTGGGGTGAACGGCAGGTGACGGAGAAGAAGTCAATTCCGAGACGCCTGCGATTGATTCAATGAAGAGCGCGACTGAATCACTGGCACGTGTGACGGGGCCTGATGATTGAGCGCCAATTAGTTGCTTCGCGGGTGTCATTGAATCCATGGCACGCGGCATTGATGGGTTGAGACACGTCATTGATTCACTCGCGCGTGCGGTTGATTCATTCGCACCCTCGATGGAGAGAGTGGCGCTTCCACGGCAGAGTAACATTCGGGAGTCATGGATTCCTCCGGGAAAGCCCGTAACGACCGGGCTCTAACCGGTCGCAGGCATTGGTTAGCGATGAGCAGCAATAGCAAGGCCGCCTGGTGGCGGCCTTTCGTTCTCTGAACCTGATGAAGAGGCGAAAATTGTTTTTTATCCCCTATTATTAGAATACCAAGTTAGAAGAATAAACACGCCAAATATGATTGAGTTTGGAGCGCTATAAGTCGTTCTAAGTCAACGGTTGTTACTTTGGATTTTGAGTCCGGGTCTTGACAAATTTTGAGTATTTCCCCGATCGGCCAATCCATTCACTTTTCGGCGGAGTTCAGGCTTGTTGGGATGCGTTGACCTGGGCGGCGATTTTTCGCAACTCGGGGAGAATATCGCCGAGGGATGCAGGCTTTGCAGAGCGGGTTCCGAGTGCGAAATAGGCTTTGCGGTAGAGCGGATAGAGCTTTTCGCAGACGGCAAAGGCTTCCGGCCGGGGCTGGAACTGAGTGAATTGCGGGCAAAGCTTCGCCTGTGCGGCTTCGATGCTGGGGAATGCACCGGCGGCCAGCATCGCAAAGATGCCGGATCCCAGGCTGGTGGGGATTTCCGAGGGAACGAGCACGGGCTTGCCCAGGACATCCGCATAGACCTGGTTGAGGACGGGATTGTTCTGCGGGATGCCGCCGCCATTGATAACGCGGTCGACGCGCGTTCCGTGTTCGGCCATGCGCTCGAGGATAATGCGCGTGTGGAAGGCGGTGCCTTCAATGGCGGCGAAGAGCTCGTCCTGCGCGGTGTGGAGGAGATTCCAGCCGAAGGTGACGCCACCCAGCTCGGAGTTCACCAGCACGGTGCGGTCGCCGTTGTCCCAGGAGAGACGGAGCAGGCCGGTTTGTCCGGCACGATATTTTTCGAGACCTTTCGATAACTCGGAGACTTTGACGCCGGCGCGATTCGCGATGGCTTCGAAGATGTCACCCGTTGCGGAGAGGCCGGCTTCGATGCCGGTATATTGCGGATGCACGCTGCCAGGCACGACGCCGCACACGCCCGGGATGAGCTCGGTCTTTTTCGCCATGGCAATGATGCAGGTAGAAGTGCCGACGACGTTGACAACATCGCCTTCACGGCAATTGGCGCCGAGCGCATCCCAATGCGCGTCGAAGGCGCCAACCGGGATGGGAATACCGGCGCGGAGGCCGAGCTTCTCCGCCCACTCGGGCGCAAGATGGCCGGCGAGACGATCGGAAGTTTGGTAGTCGCCGGAGAGCTTATCGCGAATGCCGTCGAGGAGCGGATCGACCTTCGACAGGAACGATTGCGGCGGGAGGCCATCCCATTTGGGGTTCCACATCCATTTGTGGCCCATAGCGCAGATGCTGCGCTTTGCCTGTTTGGGATCGGTGATGCCGGAGAGCGTGGCGGCCACCATGTCGCAGTGTTCGAAAGCGGAAGCGAACTGGCCGCGCTTTTCCGGATTGTGGCGGAGCCAGTGGAGCAGCTTGGCGAAGCCCCACTCGTGAGAGTAGACGCCGCCGCACCATGCGATGGCCTCGAGGTTCTCCTGGTGCGCGAGCGCTGTGATCTCCTGGGCCTCGGATTTCGCGCGGTGATCGCACCAGAGGTAGTACTCGTTGAGCGGCTGCATGTGTGCGTCGACGGGAATGACGCTGGAACCGGTGGTGTCGAGGGCGATGGCGGCGATCTGGTCGCCGTGGATTCCAGCCGTTCTGACGGCATCGCGCGTGGCCTCGGCGAGGGCGCGCATGTGGTCCGCGTGGGACTGGGTGGCGTAGTCGGGATCTTCGCGTTTGCGATGCAGGGGATAGGAGGAGACGGCTGTTCCGAGTCTGCCGCGCTCGCTGTCGATGATCGAAACGCGTACGCTGAGAGTCCCGAAGTCCACGCCGGCAACGATGGTCATTTTCTATTCCGTTCAATCCCGATGAGGCTGGTGTTGGTCGGGTCTATCTTCCGGACAGGCAATACCCGGAGGGAGGACCGGGAAGGGCAGGGCTCCTGCGCGGTCAGTAAACATTTACCCAAAATGTAGAAGCGGGTCTTCTTTTCTGTCAAGCTTTTTACCGGTATGGAGTATGCTGTAAACGCATTCTACGTCTCTACCTATGGCTGGACCGGTCCGCAAAACAAGACGGCGCTCGGCGGCAAAATCCGATCGGATGGACATCCACGCGGTCGCCAGGCAGGCACACGTTTCGATAGCCACCGTATCACGCACCATCAATCACATTCCAACTGTGAATCCGAAGATGGCGAAGCGGGTATGGGAAGCGATCCGCGAGCTGAACTATTTTCCGAACACCCAGGCGCGCGCGCTGGTGTCGGGACGCAGCCGCATGCTGGGGCTGATCGTTTCGGAAATTACCAATCCATTCTTTCCGGAGCTGATCCAGGGATTTGAAGATGTCGCGGTGGAGAACGGATACGAGATTTTGATTGGCTCGACGAACTACGAGCCGGAGCGGATGCAGCGCTGCATCCGGCGCATGGTGGAGCGGAACGCGGAGGGGGTAGCGGTGATGACGTTCGGCATCGAGCAGCCGTTGCTCGATCAGCTGGCCGATCGGAAGGTGCCGCTGGTGTTCGTCGACGTTGCACCCAATAAGCCGGGCATGAGCGTGTTGAAGGTGGATTACCACCACGGGATCCGACAAGGGGTGCAGCACCTGGCGGCGCTCGGACACAGAAGCATCGCGTTTGTGACCGGGCCATCGCGATTGCACTCGGCGCAGTCGCGTCTGGCAGCCTTCAAGAAGGCGCTCGAGGAATGCGGGATCCCGGTGGAGGAGAAGCTGATCATCGAAGGCGACCACACGATGGAAGGGGGCGTGACCGCGGCCGAGCAGCTGATGACGCAGAAGGAACTGCCGACGGCGATCATGTGCTCCAACGACATGCTGGCGATTGGGGTTCTGCATAAACTTTCGCGCTCGGGGCTGCGCGTTCCGGACGATGTTTCCATCATTGGCTTCGACGACATCCATATGGCAGCGATCATGATTCCTCCGCTGACGTCGATCCAGATGTCGCGGGCGGATCTGGCGCTGGCGGCGGTGAGCGCGCTGCGCGGCCATCTGGAGGGAGCGCCGAAGCGGGAGTACCAGATTGACACGCGTCTGGTCGTGCGGGAATCGACCGGCTTCCCGCGCGGTACCATGTCTCATTTGCGCGGGCGCAAGGAGCGGGCTTCGGCAGCCGTCAGCTGACCAACGGTTCGGAAATTCCTGGAGATTTCAGGTCCAGTCCTTTGCCGGCAGGTCCACGGTGAAGGCGATCCGACAGCGCGCGGCGGTTGAACCGAATGGCTGGAGGGGTTGCCGCCTGCAGGAACAGGAAGGGACTTAACAGGCAAAGAATGCGAAGAGCCGGCTTATTTCTTAGTGAGATACATGGGATTACCCAGGCAGGCCGACCGGTATGCCGCGCGGCGTATAATCCAGCTTTTCGGGGAAAGACTGTGACGGGCGGCGGGGATGGCGGCGGGTACTCAAATACGGCCAAGCGAGGAAGAACGGTCTGCGATTCGGGGGCAGCTGGAGCGGTTGCTCGAAAATCCCTACTTTAGTCACAGCAAGCGATTCCCTTCGTTTCTGCGGTTCGTCGTCGAGCATACTTTGTCGGGGCAGACGGATCTGCTGAAGGAACGGACTCTGGGGATCGAGATTTTTGGACGGGACCCGGACTACGATACGGCGACCGATCCGATCGTGCGCGTGACGGCAGCCGAAATTCGGAAGCGCATCGCGCAGTACTACCAGGAACCGGGACACGAAAACGAGCTTCGGATTGCGCTGCCGGCGGGATCGTATGTTCCGCAGTTCCACGAGGCGCACGCGCCGGTCGCAGCAATGGTCGCGGCGATGACGGGTATTGCGGACGAGCCGGTTGTACCGGCACCAGCGGAGGGCCCCAACAGATTCCTGTGGGTTGTCAGCGTGGTGATCGCGGCGCTCCTGGGAGCGACGGCGGTCTATCTGTGGAAGAGCGCATCGCATCCGACGCCGGCGAACTTCTTTTGGGCTCCGGTTCTGAACGGGAATGATTCGGTACTGTTCTGCATCGCGGACCAGAGCCAGTATTCGGCGATCGTGCTGCGGGATGCGGGCGATCCAGCGCACCAGATCACGCTCACAGACAATCTGACTGCGGTGGTCATTGATGACCTGAGCCCGGTCGTCCGCATGGCAGGTCTGCTGCAATCGAATGGAAAGAAGTACAGCCTGAAGGGCGAAAACGCGACCAACCTGATGGATCTGCGGGCGGGCCCGACGATTTTTGTGGGCGCGTTCGATAACGCATGGACGCTGAGGATGACGCGACCGCTGCGCTATCGCTTTGCGAACAAGCCCGATATGACAGAGCTGGGGATTGTGGACAGCACGGCGCCGATGCAGAATCGATGGTTCGTGAATCGGGCGCAACAAATGGCGACGAATAACTACCGCGACTACGCAATCGCTGCGCGGTTTACCGATGCGACCACGGGCAAGCTGGCCATTGTGGTGGCGGGTGTGAGCCGAGGCGGAACGATCGCCGCGGGTGAGTTTCTGACGGATCCTGCGAACCTCAGCCAGCTGCAGCACATCATGGCCGGCGGAGGCGACAAGAAAAATATGGAGCTGGTGCTGAGCACGGAGACCATCGGCGGGGAGTCCGGAACGCCGAAGGTTGAAGCTGCGTATTTCTGGTAAACTCCGTGAGCCTTCCCGCGGTTCGGTGTGTCCTCGAAGTTTCAGTTACGCCGATGTTACGACGAGCGCCTGGTGTATTCTTGCCAGCATCTACGCACCGATCCTTTGTGTAACTTGGACAGGATCTCAGGAAAGGTAGTCATTGGATGACGAGCCGCAGGAGGTTGGGCACTTTCGCGGGTAGCTGGAATGTACGGGCGATGTTATCGGGAATCGTGACAGTGGTGCTGGCGGTATCGTGCACTGGACCGAACGCGCGGGCTCAGGCTGCGGCACAATCTCGACCGGCGGCGGCAGCTCAGCCTGCGGCGCAGAGTCAACCGGCGAACGGCATCGTTGGCACCTGGCAGGGCACGCTGCATGTACCCAGTGGCCAAACGTTGCGGACGGTATTGAAAATTACGAGGACGCCCGCCGGCGCGCTGAGCGCGATGTTTTACAGCATCGACCAGGGCGGACAGGGGGCTCCGACGACGACGGTGACCTTCGGGGGCGGCACGCTGAAGTACTCGATTCAAATGGCGGACCTCACGTACGAGGGGAAGATGTCCGCGGACGGAAAGTCGATCACCGGGGCATCGAAACAGTTCGGCAACACGTTGCCGCTGGTTTTCGAGCGGGCGACGCCGGAGACGGAGTGGGCGATTCCAGAGCCGAGACCGCAGGTGCCGCCCATGCCGGCGGATGCCGATCCCGGTGTTCAGGTGGCGACCATCAAGCCCACGAAGCCGGATGAGCAGCGGAAGGGATTCATCTGGAACGGGCGTGAGCTGCAGGTGATCAATTTCACGCTCGCGGAGCTGATGTGCACGGCCTATAACCTGCAGCCGAAGCAGATTGCCGGCGCGCCGGACTGGATGACGAGCGACAAGTTCGACATAACGGTGCAGCCGGACAGGGCGGGGCGGCCGAGCCTGAAGCAGTCGCAGAGCATGGCGCGCAAACTGATGGCCGATCGTTTTCAGCTGAAGGTGCACGAGGACAAAAAAGAGATGTCCGCATTTGTGCTGACGGTGACTGGCGCCGCGCCGAAGATGACGAAAAACACCGGCGATCCGAATGCCGGCGAGGGACTTTTCTTCGGACCCATTGGGACTCTGCGGGTTCGCAATGCACCCATGGCGGACTTTGCGCAGTTGCTGCAGGGATCGTTGCTGGATCGGCCCGTGGTGGATCGGACCGGATTGGATGGACGTTGGGATTTCATCCTGAAGTGGACCCCGGACGATGCCCAGTTTGCGGCGATGGGGGTGAAAGGGGCGCCCCCGGCCAGCGATGCGGCGGATGCTCCGCCCGACTTGTTTACCGCGATGCGGGAGCAACTCGGGTTGAAGATTGAGGCGGAGAAGACGCCGGTGAAGATCCTGGTGGTCGATCACGCCGATCATCCTTCGCCGAACTAACCAACCGGCTTCAGTCAACGGTTGGTGTAGCCGCACATCTTTACCTGCATCGGCTGATCTTTTTTTTTCCCCGGGGGCCATGGTTCCCCGCAGCGTTGGCAACTTTCCCATTTTCATACGCCTGGGTATTCCTGCCGGCCGCGGAACGGTCCAGCCCGAGAAAAATTTTCCGCGACCGCTCTTGTCAACACAACTACAAGTGTAGTAGAAAATACTACGGCAATAGGTGAGAGGGTTTCCTATGGGTGGACGGCTATCCAAGCTCGAGTTTCAGGTGATGGAGGCTCTGTGGAGCCGCGGACAACTGTCGATCCGCGAGATCCAGGAGGAGATTCCTGCGCGCAAGACACCGGCCTATACGACCGTGCAGACAACGGTGTACCGGATGGAGGCGAAGGGCGTTGTCCGGCGCGTGAAGAAAGTGGGGAACTTCCACGTCTTTGAAGCGGTGATCACTCGTGATACAGCGCAGCGTCGCGTGATCGACGACCTGCTGGGTTATTTCGGCGGGAGGAGCCAACCGCTCATGGCGCATTTGATCGAGTCCGGGAAGTTATCGCTCGGGGATGTGCGGGAAGCCGAGAAGCTTCTGAAGAGCCGCAGGCGGAAGGAGGAGTAGCGATGGATTTTGTTGGGTGGCGATCGTGGGTTGTTCCGCTGCTGCACCATCTGTGGCAGTCGACGGTGTTCGGCGGAGGCGTGTGGCTGCTGACGCTGGCGCTGCGGCGCAATGCAGCGCGACTGCGCTACCGGCTGTGGATGGCGGCGTCGCTGAAGTTTCTGCTTCCCTTCTCCCTGTTCATTGCGGTGGGTGCGCGGCTGCCGTGGCCGGGACACCTGGATAGGCGCGAAGCCGGCGGTTGCGACGGTGTTGCAGGGCGTAGCGCAGCCGCTGCTGCAGATGTGGCCTGCCGATGCGGGTACGAATTTCGCGGTGCCTGGGGCAGGCGCGCAGGCGGCGCATGCTTCGACAAACCTTCTGCCGTTCGTGCTGTTGGGCGTGTGGCTGATTGGAACGCTGGTCCTGCTCGGGCGATGGACGGCGAGTTGGCTGCGTCTGCGGGCCGCGGTGCAACGCGGCGAGCCGATCACGCTGGCCGACGGGACATCGGCACGGTTGATGGCCGAGAGCGTGGAGCCAGGAGTGTTCGGGATCAGGCGGCCGGTGCTGGTGTTGCCGCGCGGTATTGTGGATCGGCTGAGCACGGAGCAACTGGATGCCATCGTGGCGCACGAGCTGTGCCACATGCGACGGCGCGACAACCTGACGGCGGCGCTGCACATGGCGGTGGAGGCGACGTTCTGGTTCCACCCCCTGGTCTGGTGGCTGCAGACGCGGCTGGTGGAGGAGCGGGAGCGCGCGTGCGATGAGGCGGTGCTGGAGACGACGCGGCAACCGTTCGCCTACGCCGAAGGGATCCTGAATGTCTGCAAGTTTTATGTGGAAGCGCCGCTGAGCTGCGTGTCAGGAGTCACCGGATCGGAGCTGAAGCACCGGATCGCGCGGATCCTTTCCGGACAGGGCGTGCGGAAACTGGACCTGCGGCGGAAAACGCTGCTGGCGCTGGCCTGCGTTCTGGCGATTGGCATACCCGTGACCGCAGGATTGGTGCGTGCGGCGCAGGGACAAACGCCGGCTGCAGGACCGGCGCAGACGGCGGCGCAGGCGCCCGCGGAGCCGGACGCTCCTGCGGGGACATGGCAGGGGACGGCGCACACGCCGGCTGGCCGCGATTCGCGGTTCGTGCTGAAGATTGCGAAGGACGACAAGGGAGCCCTGAGTGCGACGATGTATGGGATCGACCAGAATGGACCGCCGATGCCGGGCAGTTCGGTGAGCTTCACAGCGGGAACTCTGCGCTTCATGAATTTCTTTCCAGGGTTTTCCTTCACAGGGAAGATGTCCGCCGACGGGAATTCGATCAGCGGAACGGCGACACAAAACGGAACCTTTCCGCTGGTGCTGGAGCGGGCTACGGCGGAAACGGAATGGGCAACGCCGGCACCGCCGCCGCGGATGGAGCCGATGGCGGCTGATGCGCATCCGGGGGTGGAGGTGGCGACGGTCAAACCAACCGCGCCAGGAACGCGAGCCTTCATGATTACGGTGCGCGGAGGGAATCTGGCGGTTGAAAACCAATCGCTCAACGACCTGATCCAGTTTGCCTGGGAGGTCCAGGGGAAGCAAATCGCTGAGGGACCCGCATGGATGGGGACGGAGCGATGGAGCATCGAGGCCAGGCCGGACAGGCCGGGAATGCCAAGTAACGTGCAGATCAGGGAGATGGTGCAGAAGCTCCTCACGGAACGATTTGCACTCAAGCTTCACGAGGAGAAGAGGGAGATGGCGGCCTACGCTCTGACGGTGGGCAAAGACGGGTCGAAGTTGACGAAGAGCGCGGATGCGTCGGGATTGGCGGGTTTTTCCATGGGGCCTCTGGGGGTGATGCACGCGGGAAGCGCCACGATGGGGGATTTAGCGCACATACTGCAGAACGGTATCCTCGACCGGCCGGTACTGGACGAGACAGGGCTCAGCGGGAAGTGGGACTTCACGCTGAAGTGGACGCCGGATGAAACACAGTTCGCGGGGATGCCCGTGAGGGTACCTGCGGCGCCGGCGGACGACGCGAATGCAGCGCCGCCGCTGTTTACGGCGATCCAGGAGGAGCTAGGGCTGAAGCTGGAAGCGCAGAAGGCGGACGTGCCGGTGCTGGTGATCGATCACGTGGATCATCCGTCGCCGAACTAGCGGGCAACGAGGGTCCCTGCGGGCGCTGATGGGGCCTCAGGATTGTCCACGAATGGACAGCGGTTCCGAATCTGGACGCCAGTAGACTGGCTGGTGAGGAGCGACGGATTGTAAAGCGCGTCTTTCTGGTGAAGCGGGCATCGGGCCGATGGCGTCCTGGATGCATAGGGAAAGTTGTCCCCAGCGCACGACTCCAGTTGAGATTTACGTGATCGATAATGCTGAATAGTCTTCAGCCAAGCAGGGCTGTGCCGCAGCGGCGCGGGAACGCGTGTGGGTTGGCGCGTCTGCTCTGCGTTGTCGCGATGCTGTTCGGTTCGGTCACGGCGTGGGCGACGGAATATCACGGGCAGGTTTTCTACCAGGGCGTGCCGATTCCAGGTGCGACGGTCACCATGACCCAGGGTGCGCAGCAGGTTGCCACGGTCACGGATGAGCAGGGGCTCTATGCGTTTCCCGATCTGGCCGACGGCGCGTGGAAGATCGAGATTCGGATGCGCGGCTTCGAGCCTTTCCGGGGCGAAGTTACGATTGCGCCCAACATCCCGCAGGGCTCGTGGGAGCTGAAGCTTCTCGATCTCCAGCAAATGATGGATGAGTCCAAAGCTGAGAAACCTGAGACCCAGCCACAACTGGCGCAACGCAGCGAGGAGAAGCCCAAGCCGAAGGCCCCCAATGCAGGAGAAGCGAATAACCCCGGGATGCCGCCGCCGCCGGATGAGGCAGCGGAGAAGGCAGCGGATGGGTTGCTGATCAACGGGACGTCGAACAACGCGAATACTTCGAAGTTTTCGATGGCGCCATCGTTCGGAAATCACCGGCCGGGGGCAAAGGGTCTGTATACGGGAGGATTTGGCGCAGTGGTGAGCAACTCCCTTTTCGATGCGCGGCCTTATTCTCTGAGCGGCCTCGAAATCCCGAAGGCCTCGTACAACCGCGTGACGGGTGTGGCTACGCTGGGCGGTCCGCTGAATATTCCACACTTCTTTTATCGTGGGCCGAACTTTTTCCTGGCGTACCAATGGACGCGCAACAGCGATGCGGCTACGGATCCTGGACTGGTGCCGACTGTGGCGGAACGCAGCGGGGATCTTACCGACGCGGTGAACGCACTGGGACAGCGGGTGACGGTTTACGATCCTGCGACGGGACAGCCGTTTGCTGGACCGATTCCGGTGAGCCCGCAGGCGGCGGCGCTGCTCAACTACTATCCGTTGCCCAATCTGGCGGGCAACGCGCGCTACAACTACGAAGCGCAGGTGCTGAACAACACGCATACCGACGCGCTGCAGTCACGGCTGGAGAAGACGCTCGGACGCCGCGACCAGCTGTATGGCGGGTTTGGTTTTGAGAGTTCGCGCGGCGATACGGCGAATGTTTTCAATTTTCGCGACGATACGGATACGCTGGGTCTGGATTTTCACGCGAACTGGGCGCACCAGTTTCATCACCAGATGTATGCGACCTTCGGGTACCACTTCACGCGGCTGCGGACGGAAGTGCGGCCGGAGTTCGAGAATCGCGTGAATGTCTCGGGCAACGCCGGGATCACGGGCAACGATCAAAACCCCGAAGAGTGGGGGCCTCCGTCGCTCATTTTTTCCAGCGGCGTGGTCGGGCTCAGCGACGGGAACAGCGAGTTCAATCGCAACCGCACCGACGCGTATTCGGTGAAGGTCTCTACCACGCATCGGCGGCACACGGTGACGTTCGGGGGCGATTTCCGGCGGCAGGAGTTCAACGAATTTGCCGAGCAGAATCCGCGGGGCAGCTTCTCCTTTACGGGCGCAGCGACGGAAGCTCCGGGAAGCGCGCCCGGCCCGGCGAATCAAACGGGTTCCGACCTTGCCGATTTTCTGCTCGGCATTCCCGACGCAAGCCAGATTGCCTTTGGCAACCCGGAGAAGTATTTCCGGACATCGGCCTATGACGCTTTTGTCACGGATGACTTTCGCGTGCAGCCGACGTTGACGATCAACGCGGGCATGCGCTGGGAGTACGGCGCGCCGATGTCAGAACTTTATGGGCGCATGGTGAATCTGGACGTTGCCCCCGGTTTCACTGCGGTTGCGCCCGTGCTGGCGAGTGATCCCACCGGCCCCGTCACGGGCACGCGATATCCGAATACTTTGCTGCGCCCTGACTATCGCGGCTGGGAGCCGCGGGTGGCGATGTCATGGCGGCCGATCCCGGCGTCGACACTGGTGGTGCGAGCGGGTTATGGCATCTACGACGACACGTCGGTGTATCTTTCGAGCGCGGAGAGCCTGGCGCAGCAGGCGCCGCTTTCGACCAGCGTGAGCGTTGCGAACAGCGACACATGTCCGCTTACGCTGGCGAATGGATTCCGCACCTGTGCCGGCACCACGGCCGACACCTACGCGGTGGACCCCAATCTGCGTGTCGGGTATGCGCAGGATTGGCAGCTCTCGATGCAGCGGGATTTTCCAGGCGCGCTGGTGGTGACGGCGACCTACCTGGGGATCAAAGGCACGCGCGGGACGCAGGAGTTTCTGCCCAACACGTATCCGCTGGGCGGCACGGATCCGTATGCCGGGTTGCCGGTGGGCTTCGTCTATCGCACCTCCAATGGCAATTCGACGCGCCAGGCAGCTGAGCTGCAGGTGCGACGGAGATTGCGCAGCGGGCTGACAGCGACGCTGGATTACACGTGGGCGAAGGCGCTCGACGACGACGCGCAGATTGGGGCGCTGGGGCACGTGGCGATCAGCGAAGCGACCGCGCCCACCAGCGACACCGCGAATAACCAGCCGCCCGCGGCGACCGTCGCGCAGAACTGGCTCGATCTGCCGGGCGAGCGCGGGCTCTCCAGTTTCGATCAGCGCAATGTGCTGAAGGCGTCGTTCCAGTACACGACCGGGATGGGTCTCGGTGGCGAGACGTTGCTGGGAGGATGGAAAGGCATGCTGCTCAAGGAGTGGACGCTGATGACGCAGATTACAGCGGAGAACGGGACGCCGGAGACGCCGGTGTTTCTCGCGGACATTCCAGGGACGGGTTTCACGAATATTCTTCGTCCGGATGTGACGGGCGCGCCTTTGTATTCTGCTGCGCCGGGATACTATCTGAACGCTGCGGCCTACACCGCGCCGGCGACGGGACAATGGGGAAACGCGCGGCGCGATTCCATCCTCGGACCCGATGAGTTCAGTCTGGACAGCGCGATGGCGCGGACCTTCAGAGTCCGCACGAAGTGGAATCTGGATGTGCGCGCGGAGGCGAGCAATCTGCTCAATCATGCCGTGTGGACTGGTTGGAACACGACGATCAACAGCACGGTGTTTGGGCTTCCGGCGGCAGCGAACCCCATGCGGAGCCTGCAACTCACGGGGAGGCTGAGGTTCTGACCATGCGACGGAACATTTTGACCTCGACCCTATTCTCGCTCACTGCTGCGGTTTGTGTGGTGTGCGCCCAGCAGACCGGCACGAATCAGATGTCGGGGCAAAACGGCACCTTCACGCTGACGGTGAACTCGCAGCTGGTGGTCGAGACGGTCGTGGTCAGAGACAAACAGGGCAACTTCGTTCCCGGTCTCACGGCCAAAGACTTCACCGTGACCGAAGACGGACAGCCGCAGACAATTCGCATCTTCGAACACCAGGCTTTGTCGAAAGCGGTAGAACCGATGCCGGTGACTCCGCAGGACGATGAGCAGATCACTCTGTATAAGACACTGACACGGACACAAATTGCGCCGGAGAGTCCAGGCAAGCCGCAATACACGGATCATCGTCTGCTGGCCCTCTACTTCGACATGACGGCGATGCCGCCGCCGGACCAGCTGCGCGCGCTGGCCGCCGCAGAGAAATTCGTGCGCACGCAAATGACTTCGGCGGACCTGGTTGCAATTATGCGCTATCAGGGAGGGTCGGTCGATGTGCTGCAGGACTTCACGGCCGACCGGAATCGCCTGCTGAGCATTCTGGAGACGATGATCGTCGGCGAGGGCCAGGGGTCGGTGGAATCCGTAGACGACGCCAGCAGCGCCGACACTGGAGCCGCATTCGGACAGGACGACAGCGAGTTCAATATCTTCAACAATGATCGCCAGCTCTCTGCACTGCAGACTGCGGCGAAGATGCTGGCCTCGCTGAGCGAGAAAAAGTCGCTGATCTATTTTGCCAGCGGGATGCGGTTGCACGGGCTTGACAACCTGGCGCAGCTGCACGCCACGGTGGATGCGGCGGTACGCTCCGGTGTGGCCTTCTGGCCGGTCGATGCGCGCGGCCTGGTCGCGGAGGCGCCGCTCGGTGATGCCACCCAGGGTTCGCCAGGCAATGTAGGGCATGTATTCCGGCACGGCGGCGCAGGCGGTGACGACGCAATTGCAGCAATCGCAGGACACGATGTATTCGCTGGGCGCGGATACCGGCGGCAAAGCGCTGTTTGACAATAACGACCTGACGCGCGGCATTGTACAGGCGCAGAGGGCGATCGAGGATTACTACATCGTTGGCTACTACACGACGAACACTGCGCAGAACGGGCGGTTCCGCCGCGTGAAGATCGCGGTCGATTCGCCGCTCGCCGACAAGCTGGATTATCGCCAGGGATATTACGCGAACAAGACCTTCAATAAATTTACCGATGCAGACAAGGAACGACAGCTGGAAGATGCCCTGATGCTGGGCGATCCGGTCACCGATTTGACCATCGCGATGGAGATTGACTATTTCCAGCTGAATCGCGCCGAGTACTTCGTGCCCATCGTCGTGAAGATTCCCGGCCGCGAACTGGCGCTGGCCAAGAAGTTCGGCGTGGAGCACACGCTGATCGACTTTGTGTGCGAGGTGAAAGACGAAACCAGCGGCACGACCATGAGCAACGTGCGGGATTTCGTCAACATCAAGCTGAGCGACGCGACCGCGGCGGAACTGGCGCATCGACCGGTGGAATACGACTCCGGCTTTACGTTGTTTCCCGGGAAATACACCATTAAGTTTCTGGCGCGCGACGATGAGACCGGGCGCATGGGGACGTTTCAGACATCCTTCGTGATTCCCGATCTGAACAAATCGACGAAGCGCCTGGCGATCAGCTCGGTTGTCCTCAGCAGCCAGCGGGTCGCCCTCAATGACGCACTCTACAATGCGACGCGTGGCAAGGAACAGGCTAAGGACGATGCTGCCAATCCGCTGGTGCAGAATGGGGAGAAACTCATTCCCAGCGTGACGCGGGTTTTCAACCGGGATCGCGAGCTGTATGTCTATCTGCAGGCGTATCAGAAGGACATCGCGACGCCTCCAGCCGCGGTGCAGGCATCGACAGGAAGCGCTGTGGCAGCGGCCGCACAGAACATCGATACGAACGCGCCGCTCTTTGCCTGGGTCACGTTCTATCGCGACCAGAAGATGGTTCTTGAGACACCACCGGTCGCGATGACTGCGCAGGCTGCGACGCGGCTCGGTGTTGTACCGTTCAGCTTTCACATCGGTCTGGGGTCGCTGGCAGCAGGGCAATATCAATGCCAGATCAGCGTCCTCGATCCTGCCGGGCATCGCGCTGCTTTCTGGCAAGGCTCTGTCTCGGTCGTCCAGTGAGCTTCATGATTCGAGCCGCAGGTCCTCATTGCGTGCTCCTGGGTGACCCCTGTCAACGAATCATGCACGGCCTTTTAGGATCGAAACGCCAGCCTGGGATGAGAAATTGCATCGCAGCTGCATCGTCCCGTGCAGCCACGCCGACCCGGCGGTAGAGTTCGTGCGCCTGCTCGATCTGGTCCATGTCGAGCTCAATGCCGAGACCGGGCTGGTCCGGGACGCCGATGGAGCCGGCGACGATGCACAGGGGATCGCGGGTGAGACGCTGTCCGTCCTGCCATATCCAGTGGGTATCGATGGCGGTGACGTTTCCGGCAGCAGCGGCGGCCACGTGGGTATACATGGCGAGTGAAATATCGAAGTGGTTGTTCGAATGCGATCCCCAGGTCAGGCCCCAGTCGCGACAGAAGAGTGAAGCGCGGACAGAGCCCTGCAGGGTCCAGAAATGCGGGTCGGCGAGAAGGATGTCGATGGAGTGGAGCTGGGCGGCGTGGCGGAGCTGGCGCCAGTCGGTCGCGATCATGTTGGTGGCGGTGGGCATACCGGTGGCGCTGCGAAACTCGGCCATGATTTCGCGACCGGAGTAGCCCTGCTCGGCGCCGCAGGGGTCCTCCGCATAGGCCAGGACCTTGTGCGGGCCGCGGCACAGAGCCACCGCCTCATCGAGCGGCCAGGCGCCATTTGGATCGAGGGCAATGCGGGCATTCGGAAACCGCTCGGCCAGCGCTGTCGCCGCTTCCATTTCGAAGGAGCCGTTGAAGACGCCGCCCTTCAATTTGAAATCGCGGAAGCCGTATCGCTGCTGCGCGGCTTCTGCAAGACGGAGTAAGCCGGGAATGGAAAGCGTCTCCTCGTTGCGGAGCTGAAGCCACGAGTCGGTGGCGGCATCCTCATGACGATAGGGAAGGCTGGTTTTATTGCGGTCTCCCAGGAAGAACAGATAACCCAGGACATCGATGGATTGCCGGCGTTGACCTTCGCCGAGCAGCGCGGCAACCGGGAGATCGAGAAACTGGCCGAGCAAATCCAGCAGGGCCGATTCGATGGCCGTGACAGCGTGGATGGTCGTGCGCTGATCGAAGGTTTGCAGGCCGCGGCCGCCGGCATCGCAGTGGGCAAAGCGCTCGCGCACGGAATTGAGGATGTCGTTGAGCGCGCCGATGCGGGAGCCGACAATAAGAGGAATAGCCTGCTCGAGAATCTCCCGGATCGCTTCGCCGCCCGGAACCTCGCCGGCTCCGGTGTGGCCTGCGTTGTCTTCGAGCACGACGAGGTTGCGCGTGAACCAGGGAGCATGCGCGCCGGAGAGATTGAGGAGCATGCTGTCATAACCGGCGACGGGGATGACGCGCATCGTCGTGACTCGAGGGGCGTCAGGAATGGCGTGCGATGGGTTCATGCAGCGGCTCCAGGAACAAGAGCGGGCGGAGTTTCGATGCGCCTGATCTCACCGACGATGGGCAGGTACGCAACGATGGCCATGAGGGCCGTGGCGGCTACGAAGAGCAGCGCTCCGCGAAACGAGCCGGTCCGGTTGACAATGTAACCGATGACGATGGGCGTGGTCACGCCGGCGAGGTTGCCGATGAGGTTAAAGAGACCGCCATTGATTCCGATCAAAGCACGTGGCGACGTATCGGAGACGACCGTCCAGCCGAGGGCGCCGAACCCCTTGCCGAAAAACGCGAGAGCCATCAGGGCGACGACCGCCGATCGAGTGCTGACGTAATTGCAGGCGACCATCGATGTCGCCAGGAGCATGCCGGCGACGATGGGTGCTTTGCGCGCGAAGGTCAGACTCCGCCCGGCGCGCAGCAGGCTGTCCGATACGATTCCGCCGAGAATACCGCCGGCAAAACCGCAGAGAGCGGGAAGCGCCGCCAGAAAGCCCACCTTCACGATGGAAATATGGCGGGCACGGCTGAGATAGACAGGGAACCACGTGAGAAAAAACCAGGTCAATGTGGTGATGCAGTACTGACCCAGGTAAATCCCCACCAGCATGCGCTTGCTGAGCAGCCATCGCACGGCGGACCAGGTGAGTGTGTTGCTCCCGGCGCGACCACGGCTGTCGAGTGCAGCCAGGCCACCGCCCTGCTCGATGATGTCGATCTCGGATTGACTGATGCGGGGATGCGTCTTCACTCCATGAATGACGCGGAACCAGAAGGCCCCGAGGGCCAGGCCGACGATGCCGGCGAACCAGAAGCACTGCTTCCAGCCCCAGAGGTGGACGATCCAGCCCATGATGGGAGCAAAAAGAACGAGAGAGAAATATTGCGATGCATTGAAGATGGCCGAGGCGCGGCCGCGCTCGGCGGTGGGAAACCACGCAGCCACGATGCGCCCGTTGCCGGGAAAGACCGGCGCCTGCGCGAGGCCGGAGAGCAGACGCAAGCCGAACAGGGTGTAGAACGCGGCGACGGCGGGCAGATAGCCCGTGCAGCCGGCCAGCAACGCGCAGATCGACCAGCAGAAGATGCTGACCCCGTAGACGCTCTTCGAACCGAAGCGGTCGAGGAGTCCACCAGCGGGCAGTTGCGCGAGGGCGTAGGCCCATCCAAATCCGGAGAAGAGATAACCGAGGTGGAGAGGATCGAGCCGGAGGTCGTGCGAAATGGCGACAGCGGCGATGGACAGCACCACACGATCGCCGTAGCTGAAGGTGCTGGCGACGAACAGCATCAGCACGACGAGGTAGCGGACGTGGGTCGTCTGATCTCGCTGCATGCGCGCGTCAGCTGCGTCCTGCGATGAGGCGCTTCAGATCTTCCAGTTCAGTCGAGTCAAGCTCGGTCAGCGGAGGTCGAACCGGACCGGCATCCCGGCCAATCGGCTTTCATGCCGGCTTTCACAATGGACACGGCATACCCTTTGCGACGGCGGCGGATCGCGATGTACGGCAGGACGAATTCCCGGAGTTTCGCGAAGACAGTGGCGTGGTCGCGTTTGCGAACCGCAGAGTAGAAATCGAGCGCAAACTGCGGGAGGAAATTAAAGATTGCCGAGGAATAGGTGGTGACGCCGATCTCGAGATAGGGCAGCGCGAAAGTTTCGGCGGTGGGCAACCCGCCGATATAGACGAGGCGCTCGCCGAGTCGAGCACGAATGCGCGTCATCAGCTCAATGTCGCCGACTCCATCCTTGAAGCCGACGAGGTTGGGGCAGCTCTGGCATAACTGTTCCAGGGCAGACTCATCCAGAACGGCGTTGTCGCGGTTGTAGAAGATGACCCCGAGCCGGGTCGAGTTGCAAATGGCCTTCGCGTGGGCGACCAGGCCCGCAGCTTCAGCGTTGACGAGATAGGGCGGGAGCAACAGGATTCCGTCGGCGCCCGCCTGTTCCGCGGCGCGAGCAAACTGGATGGCGGTGCGAGTTCCATAGCCACAGCCGGCAATCACAGGAACCTTGCCGCCCACTTCGGAGACCGCCGCACCAATGACCTGGGAAAAGTCATCGAGCGTGAGCGAAAAAAATTCGCCGGTACCGCCGGCCGCGAACAGAGCCGCGGGACGATGTTCGAGCAGCCAGGCAATGTGCTGCCGGTAGGGCTGTTCGGTGAACTCAAGATGATTGTCGAAATGCGTGACGGGGAAAGAGAGCAGCCCTTCGCCAATTTTGCTGCTCATCTCCTGCGGGCTCATCGCTGTTCTCATCCTCATTGCTCGATTTGAATTCAGCTTGCCCGGGGTCGCGGGCCGCCTCACAAATATAGAAGAAAGAGAATTGGCAGGAGGAGCGCAACCTCTCGGGCTTCGTACCGCATTGCGGTAGCCCGGGTATGAATTTGCGCGAGCCGCGATGAGGTAGAACAATCAGTGAGGAATTTGCGCAGTGAAGCTCTCGCCCCTCTATATCCGCGCCCATGCGAACGACAACGTCGCCATCGTGGTGAATGACGGTGGATTGCCTGCGGGCAGCACGTTCGAGTCGGGTCTGGTTCTGCGCGAGCCGGTGCCTGAGGCGCACAAGATCGCGTTGGTGGACCTCGCGCAGGGAGATCCGATCGTGCGCTACGGAGCAGTGATTGGATATGCAGAGTGTGCCCTGAGCCGGGGATCGTGGGTTCGTGACGACTCTGTGAGCCTGCCGGCTCCGCCCAGGCTGGATGCCTTGCCGATTGCGACGGCTGTGCCGGAGCGGTTGCCTCCGCTGGATGGCTATACGTTCGAGGGCTATCTCAATGCGGACGGCTCCGTGGGTACGCGCAATATTCTCGGCATCACGACCACGGTGCAGTGTGTTGCCGCGACCGTGGACTATGCGGTGAAGCGCATCAAGGCAGAGCTGTTGGCGCGCTATTCCAATGTCGACGACGTTATCTCGCTGACGCACTCGTACGGCTGTGGCATTGCGATTGATGCACCGGGGGCGGAGATTCCGATCCGCACGCTGCGCAACCTCAGTCTCAACCCGAACCTCGGCGGCGCGCCGATGGTGGTCAGTCTGGGATGCGAGAAGCTGCAGCCCTCGACCCTGATGCCGACGAGCACGCTGCCGATTCTCGAGAAGAAGCCTTACGTCGTGCGGCTGCAGGACGATGAGCATCGCAGCTTCGAGGACATGGTCACAGCGATCATGCGCATGGCAGAAGAGAGACTGGCGCAACTGAACGAGAGGCACCGTGTGACTCGACCCGCTGCGGACCTTGTGGTCGGTCTGCAATGCGGCGGCAGCGACGCATTCTCCGGAGTCACGGCGAACCCGGCCCTCGGCTACGCGGCGGACCTGCTGGTACGCGCTGGCGCGACGGTGATGTTCTCCGAAGTCACCGAGGTGCGCGACGCGATCCATTGGCTGACGGCTCGCGCGGCCAATGAGGCGGTAGCGCGCGACCTGATTCGCGAGATGGCCTGGTATGACGAGTATCTGCATCGCGGCGCGACGGATCGCAGCGCCAACCCAACGCCGGGCAACAAAAAGGGCGGGATTTCGAACATCGTGGAGAAGGCGCTGGGGTCCATTGCCAAGGCTGGATCGAGCGCGCTGGTGGGGGTTTACGGCCCGGGCGAGCGGGTGAATCGGAAGGGTCTGGTTTTTGCGGCCACACCGGCGAGCGACTTCGTCTGCGGGACGCTGCAACTGGCGGCCTCGATGAACATGCACGTGTTCACGACGGGGCGGGGAACACCGTATGGCCTGGCGATGGCGCCGGTCATCAAAGTGGCCTCGCGCACGACGCTCGCGGAGCGATGGACGGACCTGATCGACGTCGATGCGGGTGTCATCGCGACGGGACGAGCCAGCGTTCACGATGTGGGCGAAGAGATTTTCCGGATGATTCTGGAGGTCGCCAGCGGGCAGAAGCAAACCTGCGCCGACCGCTGGGGACTGCACAACGATCTTGTGCTGTTTAATCCCGCTCCGATCACATAAACGTTTATGCTGAGCCGGCGTCGCTTCCTTGCCCAATCCGCTTGTGCCGCATGCGCTCTGCCACTGGCGGGATGGGCATCAAGGACAGCGAGCGACAGGTCTGTCATGATCGATGCGCATGTGCACGTGTTCGCGCACGATCCTCAGTTTCCGTTTGCGCAGGGGGCGAAGCCGCCGGCAGAAGATGCGACCCCGGAGATGCTGCTGGGGCTGATGCGGGCGAATGGCGTCGCCAGAACCGTCATCATCCAGGTCATCCATTATCGCTGGGACAACCGTTATCTCGCCAATGTCCTGAAGCGTTATCCGGGAACTTTTCATGGCGTTTGCCGCGTGAATCCAATGGACCCCGCTGCACCTGATCACTTGAGCGCCCTAACGGAACAAGGATTTCGTGGCGTTCGATTGAGTCCGGCCGCTACCGTCGATGGCGACTGGATTCGCGGAGCCCTGATGCCTCCACTGTGGAAACGCTGCGCGGCGCTGCGTGTGCCGATGACGATTCTTGCACCGGCGACGCGGTTGCCCGATCTGGTTTCGTTGATCGAAGCGCATCCCGAGCTGGATGTGGTGATCGATCACATGGCCGACTGTCCGCCCGATCGGCCAGACCTGCTGAAGCTCTTGTTGAACCTGGCACGCTATCCGCGCGTGTATGTGAAGATTTCGGACCTGTGGGTGATTTCGCGGCAACCTTATCCTTATAAGGATGCGCAGGACCAGGTGGAACGGCTCTATCAGGAATTTGGCGCGAAACGGCTCATGTGGGCTACCAACTGGCCAGTTTCGCTGCAACAGCTTCCGTACGCGAGGATTGTCGATCTTTACCGCGACCAGCCAGGCTTCCTGTCTCCGCAGGAACGCGAAGAAGTTCTTTACAAAACGGTTCAGCGCGTTTGGCCGTTCGGTTTGTGACGATATTCAGTTCCGCCCTGTCGCCAAACCTCCCAGGTTGCGGGCGCGAAGGGCGCGGTGCAATTGCAGCGAGGCGGAGATCGCGGAGCAGGTGCGGCGCAGATGTTCGGCAAGGGCCGGCACCTGATGGGGTTGAATGCGCGACGAGGCACAGGAGACGCTGAGAGCAGCGATGGGGTTATGCTGCTGGTCGAAGATGGGAGCACCGATACAGCGGGCGCCCATTTCCGCCTCTTCGTCGTCGATGCTGTAGCCGCGCCGGCGCACGCGCTCGAGCGCCTGGACGAGTTCCTCGCGCGAGCAGATCGTCTTCGGCGTCAGACGCACGAAGCTCATCTGATCGATCAGTTCGTGCACCGTGGTGGACGGTAACCAGGCGAGCATCGCCTTGCCCATCGCCGTGCAATACACGGGATTGGAACTACCGGTTTTCGAGCCCATGCAGACGCGATTCGTGGGCCCGGCTTTATCCAGATAGACGACGGAGGTCTTCTGCAGAACGCCAAGGTGCACGGTTTCGCCGAGCCGCCTGGACAAGGCGCGCAGGGCCGGCTGAATCTGAGCGCGCAGGTCCATCTGCTCGACGGCACGATTGCCCAGGGTATAAAGCTTCAGACCGAGGCGAAAGCGATCGTCCGGAGTTCTTTCCAGCAGCATGCCGCGTTCCAGCACCATGAGAGCCCGATGCGCAGTGCTTTTGTGAAGGTTCATGCTGCGGCAAATCTCGGCGAGGCTGAGCGGGCCATCGCTCTCTCCAATGAATTCGAGGACGGCCAGTGCCCGATCGAGACTTTGCAGGCGATAAGGATCACGAGAGGCGGCGATGGCGCCGCGCGCGGAGTCAGGGATCTTCAGTGTTCTTGCCATGGTGATCCTCTCTGGGCAGCGACAAGATGATGGACGCCGGGAGGCAAGCCTCCCAGGTACATATAACTCAGCGACGAAGCCTCAGTGAGCAGCGTCGCCAGAGCAGGGTCGGGAAAACGTGATTCCCAGATGACACCCCAGCTGATTTGTTCGGCCCCAGGTGGCCCCTGCGCAGGCGTGTCCTGAGCGATGCCCGTAGCTTTCTCGAAAAACTGATTGTTCTTCAGCCCATCGACGCAGAGACGCTCCAGCCGGGCGAGTGCGTTGTCGCGCTCGGCGTAGAGGTGAAGGCCATTCACCTCGCCGAACTCCGCGATGTAGACCAGCGGCGAAAGTGCGTAGAGATGGTAATGGAGTGCGCGCTGGCCCCGGGCCATCTCCAGAGGCATGGAACCATCCGGTTGAATCTGTTCGATACCGGCTCGGTAGGCGGCTACGGCCCAGTCGAACAGCTTCTGGTCATTAGCCGCGACTCCGGCAGCGGCCGCCTCAACCCCAGCCCAGTAAAGATGATTGTTGCGCGCGTGGCTCTCGTCGTAGAAGTTCGTGGTTTGCCGGGTCACGCTGACCATCCACGGCACGATCAGCTCCTGCAGGGGCGCAGTTTCCTGGCCGCTGTCGCGGACCTTGAGCCATGCAATGGCGATAGCGCCGATCACCCAGCCCTGGACGTAGTAGGCCTGATGGGATGACATCTTTCCCGTAAACACGCCATCGCGAGCCGCCGTTTCCATATGGCGCAGCGCGCACGCGGCCGCATCCCGGCTGCCGGTCGAGCGCCACGCGTCCGCGGCATCGACGATGACCTGTCCGAGATTCTTGTAGGGGCCGGAGCTTTCCGCGTAGGCCTTCCACTTCGCGGGATCGATGACGGACGACTTGCCGTCGGAGTAAAAGCCATCCGTGGTGAGATCGGGCGAGAGATGGACGACGGCTGGACAGTTATAAGCCGTCGTTGTGGCAGCGATCGGGTGGTCATCCCAGGGTGAACGCAGAGCCGTTGCAGCGCCGGCATTCGCACAGGCAATCAGCGGGGCGGTCAGGGCCGCAAGGGAAAAGAGGACATTGCCCCTACCGTGCATAGTCCTCTCGATAAGGAACGAAGAAGTCGAGCACCTCCGACTCGGCGAGTGCACTCGCTTCGTGCTCCACCCCTCCCGGCACAATGAAGCTGTCACCTGTGAAGGCGTCGAACGTCACCGCGCCACAGATGAAATGGATGTGCCCGCGGACGACGAACACCATCTGTTCATGAGGATGGGAGTGCCGCGCACCGCGCCATCCGGGCTGCATCTGGTGGCGCACCAGCATCATGCCGGGGTTCCAGGCAAGCACTTGCCGACTCAAACCCTCTTCGGGATGAGTCGTCGTTGCGCTGTCGAGGGGAACACGACCTTTGAATTCTCCGTCCATCGCCATCCGTTCAGTCGCGCATCGTCACTGCCGAAGAGTAATTTCTTTCAGCGCGAACAACTGGATGGATTTTTCCCGTCGGGTGATTGGGTTGTCAACAGAAGTTCTGATGACGCCATGCAGGGCGTACCGCATGCGGAGATTCCAGCGGCGCAGTTCGGCACATCCTGCGGAGATTGGTCACTGTCCCGTTTCGCGATACATCTCTTCGGAATTTTGTTGACAATCGCTGGGCAGACCACTTTGTCGTTCGTTTGAGGGCGCCCCAGGGTGGTGTCTCCGAAATTCATTGAACCATTCGACGAAGCGAAATGGTTCAATGAACAGCCCGCAGGGGCTAAAGCCCGATTGACTTTGCCATCTTTACGGCACGACTGAAGTCGTGCCCATATACAAAACCAAAGAGCACCCATTGAACGAACTTCCGGGACTCCACACTAGAAGGTAAACCTCGCACCCACCTGAATGATCCGCGGGCTGGAAGCTGAGGTAATCTTGCCGTCAAGCGAAGAGGCGAGGCTGGCGGTCGGGTTGCTCAGACTCACCAGATTGAATGCGTTTGTGGCTTCGCCGCGTAACTGGAAGGTGTAGTTCTCAAACCGGAAGTTGCGAAACACTCCGAGGTCGACATCACGATAACCAGGTCCGCGCAGTGAGTCGCGGGGGGTATTGCCGTCGGCGCCATAGGGGCCAATACCGCCGGCGACGCCGGGTCCGTTGGGAACGAAGGCCGCAGTATCGAACCATGCGTTGCGCGCAACGTTGCGGGAGCGATGCGGATCGAGGAAGGGGTTGACGCCGGCGACCATGTCCGGCCGGTTGTGGTTCTCGCTGTCGAGGTTTTTATTCGAACCGGTTGTGATTTCGAAGGGCGGACCACTCTGCACAGAGTAGATCGGAGAGATGGTCCAGCCGTTCGCTACCTGCTTCATAAAGGAATTGGATCCCGTGTAGTAGTTAAGGTTCCAGATTCCGGAGATGGTAGCCACGTTGCGCCGATCATCATCCATCGGCCCGCGCTCCTCCCACAGGTTGGCAAAATCCTGGGCGGTCATCTGTCCAATGGCCGACTCGTTGGAACTCTGCAGGGCGTGGCTCCAGACATAGAAGCCGTTGATCATGAGGTTGTGGGTCAGAGGCCTGCCGGCTGAAACCTGAAGGGAGTGGTAGGCAGCGGTCTGGTTCGAGACAAGAAAGATGTTCTGACCCAGAACGCCGGGATCATAGGGCCGCCTGCTGTTAATACTGGTCTGAGATGTAGAGGCACCGGGCGCGTAAGGCGCATAGTTATCGTCGATCATGGTAGGTACATCGCGTGAAAGCGTGCCTACGTATGCGGTGGTGAGACTGATTTGGCCGGGCAACTCCCGCTGCACCGCGAGGTTGAACTGGTAAATGTAGGGCCATTGCACGGCGGGGTTAATCGACTCGATGCTGGCCGGTACCAAAAAACGCGGGCTGCTCGGATTGTAGATATACGGGAACGGATCCCCAGTGGGAAAAGAAGCCTTGCTCCCGTAGACGTTGGTCAGAGAGGCGATGGAGTTGAACGTCTGCCGGACCGCGTAGGGTTGCGCATTGCCCGGCTGGTTCCATTCATTGCCGCTGGTCGTGCCGTAAAAGACGCCGGCGCCGGTGCGCACTGCAGTTTTGCCATCGCCAAAGGGATCCCAGGCAAACCCGATACGCGGCGAAACGTGATGCCAGCGTGTGGCAACGATGCCGCGGCCAATGCCTTTGTCTCCCGGGAAAACCATGCCCAGGGGCGCGCTGGGAACCACGGTCGATTGCTCGCCGGGAACGAATCCCGCCGTGAAATTGGAGGACTCTACGGGAGGAGTGTCAATATCCCAGCGAAGTCCGAGATTCGCAGTGAATCGAGGCGTGATCCGATAGCTGTCCTGGAGAAACACGGCGGTATGCCAGGCGCTCGTAAGCGTGTGGTAAGGCGTGTCCTGCTCCATGGTGTTGACCTGGCCGGTGACAAAGTCGGACAGTCCATTACCGGTCGTGGTGGGAGCCGAACTTTGGAAGGTGAAAACTCCGAAGTTATAGAGATTGCCGTCAAACATACCTTTGTCCAGAGCGAATTCGCCGCCATAGACGAGGGTGTGCTTGCCCTTGGTCATGCTGACCATATCGCGGAATGAGTAGAAATCCGAAGTCGTCACTGGACCCGCGAGAGCTCCGCCCACGCTGAAGTACCCGGAAACAGTGATCTCGGGCAGAGCGGAGGGTCCCTGAATGGTGAAGTCCGAACCAAGCTGGCCCAGGTTGGTGGTTGGCAGGTTCACTCGCCCTCCGGCTGCTCGCGTAAAGGTGATCCAGGCCTGGTTAGCCGTGGTTGGTCCGAAGGTATGAACGTCACTAATGTTGGCGTTGGTCTGATCGGTGTAGGACTGGTTGATATCCCAATTGAAGTTGCCGTTGCCAAACGCGTTCTGCGTGGTGTGGACAAAGAAGTAAGTTACGGCAACGTGATCTTTGTCGGTGATCATCTGATCGTATTTGCCAAGATATTCGTTGTCGTCGGTGGGGCCGGTGAAGAAGCCGGTCCAGGTGTTGCCTGTGCTGTTGGGCAGAGGAATAAGTTTTGCCGTGTTCAGGATGTTGTTGGCAGTGGGATCGAGCAGGCTGGCCGGGACACAATTCGGTGTTGCCACCTGGCAGTTCGGCGAACTATTGGTCCCATCGACCTGTGTTTTGGTGCCGGGCATGTAGACCTTGAAGGTGTCCGCCGTAAAATCGCCGATGCGCTCCGCCGCCGTGGGCATCACGCCGCCAGTCAGTTGCTGACCGACGACTTGCCGCAGGCCGGCATAGCTAAACAGGAAAAAGGCCTTGTCGCGCCTGAGGGGACCGCCGATTACACCGCCAAAATTGTTGCGGTGGTAAGGAGCTTTCGACGTTGAATTCCACGGGGTGGCGTTGAAATCCGTGTTGCGATTGAACTCGAAGAGCGATCCATGGAATTCATTCGTTCCCGATTTAGTAACTGCCGTGACGACTGCGGCGGACATGTGGCCGTACTGGGCGGCAAAGTTGCTGGTTTCCACGCGAAATTCTTCCAGCGCGTCGGGATTCGGTAATTGGTTCCCGTAGTTACGAATGCCAGTGATGTTACTGCCGCCATCCAGATAAAACGCGACTTCGGGATTGCCACCGTCAATGGAGCCGTTGATCTGCACGTCCGCGGAAGGCAGGCCGATGACGAAGTTGGGGGTCCCGTTGGGATTGGTGCTGGGGCTGGCACTGTTGGCCATCACGCCCGGCGTGAGCGAGAGCTCAGCATACGCGTTACGGTTGACCAGGGGCAGACCAATGATTTCTGCCGGTGCGATCGTTCTTCCCAGCTCAGCGCTCGTGGTGTTGACGAGAGGGGGTGCTTCCGTCACAGTGACCGTCTGCGTCTGAGCGCCGACCTCGAGCGACACGTCGAGAACCTGCACCTGATCTACCGTCAGGACAACGTTCTTCTGTTCGAAAGTCTTGAAGCCTGGCGCTTTGATCTCAACTTTGTACGGTCCTACCGGGAGATAATCGAGCCGATACTCCCCATATCCGTTAGTTGGAGCTGAACGGGAGAAGCCGGTTTCATTGTTAGTTGCCGTGATAGAGGCCGAAGGGACGAGTGCGCCCTGCGCGTCCTTCACGGTTCCGGAAAGTGAACCGGTGATTTGTTGTGCTGTCGCAGGCAATAATGCCCACGCCAGAAGCATCAGCAGTCCTGCGAATGCAACCAGGGATCTGTGTCCCGTGTGTTTCTGATCCTGCTGTTCCGGCCTCCCGATCAGGTTGTTCATTTGGCGCTCCTTTTGTTCGATTTTTGTTTGCGGTAACGTCGAACCACTGACCCTGCCTCAAGATTCCCGGGGCAGCCCACTCGTCCATGAAACCTATCGCTCCGGCATTCGAATCGATTCGTGGTGTCTGGAACGGCGGCCGCACGGAGAGGCGTCGGCGAGTATTCTCGGAATCGCTGGAAGGAGGTGTCAACGAACATCGCGGGGGTGCGTACCGCTGCATGGGACAGCGGGGTGAACCCCGCTGTTCATGCGGGATGCCGGCCATCACCACGACAGATCAGTGAGAGTTTGGAACCGGTTGCACCGCGCGAGTCGATTGACAGGAAATCTGGCTACACACCATCGCGAGGTTTGTTAATCCGGACATAATCGGTATCCTGCACTGGCTCCGATTCACACTCGATCTCGATGGTCGTCACAGGCCAGTCTGGCGCTTTTTCCGGAAGCCCGGAAAGCTTCGTCTGGAAATCATCCTGCGCTCACGGTGACTGATGCCACCGTTCTTCAGCATACGGGCCGACCGAACGTGTGTACGCAATCCGCTGATCGCCACATAGCCACCCGGCCAGAAGTGGACATGCATATACAGAGTGTTGCCTTTACGAGTAAAGCTGGCATAGTTCGATCGGCGCACCCGACAAAGATCAGATTCATAGATCGTGTGCCCATTGGTATCCATCCACCGTCCGACTTCGGTGAGAATTCGAACCGATTCTTCGGGAATCGATCCGTCCGGCTTCGGTCCGATATTCAGCAGGTAATTACCGCCGTCGCGAGCGCACTCGATGAGATTGCGAATCACGGTCCGCGACGATTTCCAGTTGTCGTCCGCGCGTTGATAACCCCAGCTGTCGTTGAGGGTCATGCAGGCTTCCCAGGCGCGACCATTGGTCTCCGCGACAATTCGTTGTTCGGGAGTCGAGAAGTCTCCCGGCAGCTTGTTGCGATTGTTCACGATGATGTCCGGCTGGAGCTGGAAAACCATCTGGTTCATGCGTTCCGATTCCCATCCGGCCGCATCCAGCGGCCAGGCCACGTCGTACCAGAGAACATCGACTTTCCCGTAGTTAGTGAGAATCTCGCGAATGAGCCCGTGCGTGTAGTCGACAAAGCGCTGCCGAGCCGCTTCGTCGGTTGCGCATCGTGCGCCGTCGGGATGATGCCAGTCCATGAGGGAGTAATAGAAGCCAAAGCGCAGACCCTCGGCCCGCGCGGCTTCCACATATTCATGCACGATGTCGCGACCTGGACCTTGTTTTGGTGCGCAGTAACTCGTCCGCTGCGAGCTGAAGTTACAGAAACCTTCATGGTGCTTGGTGGTCATCACCATGTACTTCATGCCGGCCGCTTTCGCCAGCTTCGCCCACGCGCGAGGACAATTCGGGGCAGGGTGAAAGGAAGCGGCATGCGACATATATTGGCCCATCGGAATTGCCTCGTTCTCCATCACCCACTCATGACGCTCGAAGGTGCTGTACACGCCAAAGTGGATGAACATGCCGAATCGTGCTGCGTGCCACCACTGCATCCTTTGTGCGCGGGTGCGGTCCTGCGTGGTTTCGGCGGCATCGGCCGTGCCGGATAGCTGCGGTGCGGCATTCTGCGCCAGGAGGTTGGGGAGACTCGTCGACGCCAGGCAGGCGCCGCTTGCCTTGAGAAGGTCTCGACGCGAGATGTTTTGACTCATGAGGCAGCACCATACCACCAATCCTCTATTCATGCAGGACAGCAGGCCGGCAGCTGTTGGAAGATGGACAAAGAGGGGATCGAGGGCATGGGTGGAAACGAGCGAGTTGCGGTGGTTACGGGAGGAGCGCAGGGAATCGGCCGGCGGACCGCAGAGCTGCTGGCAGAGCGAGGTTTTCAGCTCGCGATCATCGATCTGCATGAACCGGCTACGACCGTGCAGGCCATTGAGGAACGCGGCGGCAAGGCGATGGGGTTCGCTGGAGACGTGACCGAGGAAACGGTCGTTGAGAAATTCGTCCGCAGCGTGTTCGATCGCTATGGGCGCGCGGATGTGCTGGTCAACAATGCCGGCATCAGCCTGATCCGACCGGCCGAAGAAACCACCGCTGCCGAATATCGCCGTGTTATGGAGGTGAATCTGGTGGCGCCGTTTCTGTTAGCGCGAGCCTTTGGGCGAAAGATGCTGGAGGCGCGGAGCGGCTCCATTATTAATGTTGCATCGATTGCGGGGCTGGTGGCGGTCGCCGATCGCTCAGCCTACAACGCATCGAAGCACGGATTGATCGGGCTCACGCGCACCCTGGCAGCTGAGTGGGGTGGCCGCGGGGTGCGAGTGAACGCCGTGTGTCCCGGATGGGTAAAGACCGAGATGGATGCCGCCGACCAGGCGGGAGGGAGTTACACGGACAGCGACATTGTGGGGCGCGTACCGATGGGCCGTTTTGCCAGTCCCGGCGATGTTGCGAGGGCAATTGCTTTTCTGGCCGATGAAAGGGAAAGCGGTTTTGTGAATGGCCATACTTTGACAGTGGATGGAGGATGGTCATCGGATGGGAGTTGGGAGTCGGTTCGTCTGCGCAAGCGCTGATGCCACAGGCGATGCTGCCTGGTGTGTTTCAGTTTTCCGCCGCATGCAGTCCGCCTGCTCCGGCACCGAACACCAGGTTCGTCTGTCCTTCCTCATCGATCCCGGTGCAGTTCCACAGGCACGCGCCGCAGTGCACGCACTTCTCGCGGTCGAAGTCCGGCAGCCCATCCTCGCCCAGGTGAATTGCTTCGCCTGAGCACATCTCCACGCAGGTACGCTGTTCGCAGGCGCGGCAAGCCTCCGCGTCGCGGAAGCGCACGTGATCCCGATAGCCTGGCGGCGCCTGCACCTTCCCACCCAGCAGCAGTGCATCCTGCAGCGAGAGCAACAGCTGGCCGTCGTATGGAATTTCGGGCCATCCGCAGCAGCGCATCACCGTGTCGTGCAGTGGACGATTCCGCAGCCGGCAATCCTCCCGCAGTGCCTCGACGATGCGCGCGCTCAGCTTGCCGCGGTAGACCTCTTCGAGACTCCGCAGCTGCCGCGTTCGGCTGCGCGCCGTCAGATGCAGGCGTCCGCCGGTCAACCCCGCGAGCGCCATTCCTGCCATGCCGCTGAAGAATCCCCTTTCAAAACCATCCCGCGCGTGAGCCGCCGTACGCGCTTCGCGATCCAGCCAGCTCGCGCGGCGCCGCTCTACATACGCCGATTCCAGGTTCTCGCGCGTGAAAGGCTGGCCTGCCCGCCACAACTCCAGCACGCCCTCGGCCAGCAGCACGCCCGAATACCAGGCTTCGTCGACCCCCGATCCGGTCAGTACATTCGTAGTGCCCGATCCCTCGCCGATCCGTGCGCACCCATCCACAGCCAGCCGCGGCTCTCCGCGCAGCCCGCTCTCTTCCAGCGACTTCGCGCCCCACGACCGCAGCTTTCCGCCCCGCAAATATCGCCACAAATACGGATGCCGCATGTAGTGCTGCAGATAGCGCCACACCGTCCGCGCGGGGCTGTCGAATGAGGACGGCACAAAGATCCCCACTGACGCCACTCTGGCCGGGTGCACGTAGAAAAATCCAGAGATCTCCGGTTCCGGATATCCGATGGTGTGGAAGACTGTCCCAGGCTCGAGGTCGACGCCCTCCGGTAAATCCACCACCATCTTCATGCCCAGCGCCCATGTGCGCCGCTTGTGTCCCTGCGGCATGCCCAGCGCCGCATCCAGTTGTTGCGAAACCGCGCCTACCGGTCCATCACCGACCACCGTCAGCGCAGCTCGCACGTCCATTCCTGGTGCGAACCCCGCAATCGGATGGCCTTCGCGATCTGTCCCCTGATCCATTAGCCGCACGCCGCGCACCTGTCCATCTTCTACCAGGGGCTCGGCCACCGGCGTCGCCGGCCACACCTGCACCTTTCCCATCGCCACCAGCCGGCCCGCGACCCACTGGTTGAACTGGCCCAACGACAGAATGAATCCCCGATCCTTCCGCAAAAATTTCGGGATCCACGGAATCTCCACCGCGTCATGCTGCATGCGCGCGACGGCCCGGACCAGACGAAGGAAACCATCCATCGCCCGCAGGCCCAATCCCCGTCGGCTGGCGCCTATCGGATCGAGCAGGTATACCAGCTTCTCCGCCTGTACCGGCGCCGCCATTGGAATCTGCGCTGGATCGAAATCCGGAAAGCTGGCGCGAATCGCGCGGCCGCGCGTCACCGCGCCGGAGATGCCGAAACCCACCTCGTCCGCGCGCTCGTAGCACACCACCTGAGGATCCCCGCCGGGCGCCGCCGCGCTCTGCAGCGCTGGTTCCGCCTCCATTCCCTGCGAGAGCGTCGTTAAAAATCCAGCCATGGCCGGACCAAACCCGACGCAGGCGATATCGACACCCACCGCAGGGCGCCCCAGCGCCGAACCCGCCGCACCTTCCGATGCGAGTGCGGCGGAGGCGCCGTCATCGTGTTCTGAGAGGTCTTCCGCCATGCTTGCCTACCGCGGATCACCTGGCACTTCGGGAATCGTGATTCCCGCCAGCGGCTTCGCCGCGCAGTCATTCGCGAGCTGCGGTCCGGTCAGGCACCCGTCGTTAGTTGCGCTGACCTCGCGAGACATCGCCAGGCTACGCTGCTGCGGAAACGATGGTCAGTGATCAGGGTCACACCCGGCCGTGTGCGCCATGCGCAGATGGCGAACCTTCCGTGAACTGCTAGGATAGGGCGGCAGGAGCGGCCTTTGCCTCGGCATCTGTTCCATGCGCGGGGATGTTTGTCCGTCGTGTCGGTGGCCTTCACCGTGATGTGCGGAGCGCAGGAGCCCGCGTCAAACCTGAAGCAGGCCGATGCCGACTATCGCGCCGGCGTGGCCGCCTTGTCTCGCAACGACCTGCCCGCGGCCCGGTCAGATTTCGAGAACGTGGTGCGCCTGGCTCCCTCCGCCGAGCAGGGGTACAGCGCCCTGGGCGCGGTTCTTGTGCGAGGGGGAGAAACCGCTGGCGGCATTCGAGAACTGGAAAAGGCCCTCGCGATGCGGCCCGGGGATACGAGCGCGCAGGAGAATCTTGCGCTGGCTTTCCAGCAGAGCGGTCAGGCGGAAAAGGCGCTCCCATGGTTTGCGAAAACTGAGGCGAATCTGCGGCTGCAAAAGCAGCCGGTTCCGGCAGAATTTCACGCAGCGTATGCCCGGTGTCTGGCGGCGACGCGGCAGCTCGGCCCCGCGGTCGCCCAAATGAAGCAGGCGGTTACGGCAAATCCGCATAATGCGGAGTTGCAGGACGAGCTTGGGTCGCTCTACGCACAGCAACAGAACTGGCCCGACGCGCAGCGCGCCTTCCATGCGGCGCTGGCCATGGATCCGGCGCTGGCCATGGCCCATTTTCATCTGGGCATGACGCTCCAGGCGGAACAGCAACCTGGGGCGATCGAAGAATTGAGCAAGGCCTACCAGCTGGCGCCTCGGAATCTCGGCATCGCACTCGCGTATGCTCAGCGGCTCACCGAACAGGGCGATGACCAGCAGGCAATCCCGGTCCTGCGCGAGGCAGTGGAACTCGATCCTCACTCGACCGCAGCCGCCTATCAGTTAGGCCTGGCGCTGCAGCGAGCGAATGAGATCGACCAGGCCCTCCCTCTGCTGCAAAAGGCTGCGACCGATCCAGCCAATCCCGACGCGCTGATCAACTTCGGGATGGCACTTTGCCAGGCGCAGCGAGCCAGGGATGCCGTGCCCATCCTGCAACGCGCCGTGTCGGCTGCGCCGCAGAATCCCGCTGCACACGAAAATCTTGCCGCGGCGTACATCCAGCTCAGTCAGTTTGACGATGCGGTCGCCGCGTTGCGTGCCGCGCTGGCGCTGACTCCCGACGCGGCGCAGTTGCACTACAACCTGGGTCTCGCCCTGAAGATGAAGGACGATGACGCGGATGCCATTCCCGAGTTCGAGAAGGCGGAGAGCCTGAACCCATCGGCGTCCGAGCCGCCCTATGCCCTGGGTCTGCTCTACCTGCAGGCCGGCCGGTATACCGACGCGGCGCGTGCGTTGAGCACTTCCCTGAAGCTCCAGCCGGCCAACGGCGAAGGATGGGCGACCCTCGGCAGCGTCTACAACCATCTCGATAACCTGCCGGAGGCGGCAGCTGCGTTGCAGGAGGCGATCCGGCAGCGCCCCGATCAGCCGGATCCATATCTGACCTGGGCGGCAGTTCTGGTGAAACAAAATCAGCCGGCTGAGGCCGCTGTCGAACGTAAGAAGGCTGCCGATCTGATGCGCGCGAACATGAACCGCCAGCGCGCCGAAGTATCGAGCCATGCAGGCAACGATCTGCTGAAAAGCGGCAAAGTCTCCGACGCGATCGTGGAATTTCGCAACGCGCTCAGCTTCGATGCCAACTATCCTGAGGCTCACGTTGGTCTGGCCAACGCGCTGCAGCAGCAGGGTGACCTTGCCGAAGCAGCGATCGAAAGGCAAAAAGCGGAGGCGTTGCAAAAGCAGTTCCACCAGCAGGATCAGCGCTGACCGCGCCATTCGAGGGTTCCTGCTATTCGCCCCGTATCCAGCGCTGTGATCGTTTTGCTATAGTGCAGCAGGCTCTCCTGCAGCTTTCCCCGCAAGATATCAGCTGCCGAAGAAGATTCACCGGCGTAGCCCATGAAATTCGCAGCCCCGTGCGTACTTCTTATCATCCTGATCCTGTCAGGACTGTGGGTTCCGCGTCTCGGTGCCCACCGGGGCGACGTCGATAACAGCACGCAGGCCAGGGCTGCCCGCGCCGCGTATGCCGACAAGATTCGCGACGGTTACAATTTCCCTTTTGGCAAAGACAACATCGCGGCGCCGGGCAACGCCTTAACTGTGAACAACACCTTTCTTCCCTCGGGTGCGTTCCCTGATGCTGCCTATTGCGGCCATTGTCATCAGGAGGCTTATCACGAGTGGCGGCAGGCCCTGCACTCCAATTCCTTCCGCACGCCGTTCTATCGCGCCAGTGTCAATATCCTGATCCGAACCAAAGGTATCGCGTTCGCACGGCATTGCGACAGTTGCCACAATCCCGTGGCCGTCCTCGCGGGCGCTCTCAACCCCGGCTCCGATCTTGATCGCTCCTTCGATCGGGACGGGATTACCTGCATGACCTGCCACTCGATCCAGAGCACGCAAAGCAAACTTGGCAATGGAAGCTTTGTTATGGGTGTGCCGGCGGTTATGGTGGACGCCCAGGGGAATCGCGTACCCGGCATGGTTCCCGACTCCGAGATTCTGGCTCATCTCGATCGCCATTCGAAGGCCGTGATGCAGGATTTTTATCACACGCCGGTGTTTTGCTCAGCGTGCCACAAAGCAAATCTACCCCCACAACTGAACGACTATAAGTGGATTCGCGCCTTCACCACCTACGACGAGTGGCAGAATTCAAAATTCTCGCAGCAAAACCCGCTCACGTTTTATTCTGCCGACTTCAAGAGCTGCCAGGACTGCCATATGAAGCGCATGCCCATTCAATTACCGGATTATGGCGCGCGCCAGGGGCTTTTGGCTTCGCACCGCTGGCTGGCCGGCAACACGGCGGCTCCGTTCTATTACAAGTTTGACGAACAGCTGAATCAAACGATCGCCTTCCTGCGGAGCGGTGATTACCTGAATGTCGATCTCTTCGGATTAAAGATCGACAAGCAGCCGTTGATCGGTCCCCTGGGTTCCACGCCTTTCGATCTCAAACCGGACTCGACTGTGGATGCGTACGTGGTGGTGCAGAACAAGGCTATTGGCCACTCCCTGCTCCCTGAAGTGCGCGACCTTTATCAGGCATGGATACAATTCACAGTCACCGACGCATCCGGGGCCAGGATTTATGAGAGTGGATACCTGAAGCCGGACGGAACGCTTGATGAGCGCGCTCATATCTTCAACAATCGCCCGGTCAATACAGATGGAGAATTCGTCGATAACCATAAGGTATGGACGATCCATTCCGTCGCATACGACAACACGGTCCAGGCCGGGCGATCCTCGCTCATTCGCTATCAATTCCATATTCCCGCGGACACCAAAGGCCCGCTGACTCTGTCTGCCCGTGTCAACTATCGCCACCTTCGCCAAACTTACCTCGATAATGTCTTCGGCAAAGATCACCCTTTGTATCCTGTCGTAGAGCTATCCTCCAGAACCAGAACCGTCAATCTGAGTTCCAACGCGGCTATGCCATCCTTGCCGGCCGACAATCCCGATTGGATGCGCTGGAACAATCTTGGGATTGGATTGCTGGACCAGCTGCAATATGCGGATGCGCTGGAGGCTTTCGAGCAGGTGGTCCGCCTGCTGCCCGACTATAAGGATGGTTACATCAACGAGGGGATCGTCTATCTGGAGTGGGAGAAATATTCCGAGGCCCGCGCGCCACTGGAGAAGGCGCTGGCCCTGCGCGCGGATGACCCGCGAGCGCTCTATTACATGGCGCTTGTCGAGCGCCGGGAACGGCATTCTCAGGCGGAAATCGCCGATCTTGAGAAAGTCGTCGCCCGCTACCCGGACTGCCGCGATGCCCGCCGCGAGCTTGGTATCTCACTGTACCAGCAACATCGCAGCGCGGAAGCCGTGCAGCAGTTTCAGGCCCTTCAAGCCATTGATCCCGACGATCTTGCCGCGCACTATAATCTCGCCATCCTCTATCGCCGGATGGGCATGAAGCAGAAATCAGCGCAGGAAACAGAGCTCTACCGGATCAAGCGCGTGGATCCCTCCGCGCCCACCTACTCGCTCGACTATTTACGTCATCATCCGGAAATATCCATCGAAAGCGTTCCCTGGCATCTGCATACGGATATGCCCCAGGGTTCCGGCGCCAGCGCGGGCCAGCGCTGAAAGAAAGGTATACCTCGTTTGAATCGCCGCAGTTTTATTCGCTCTCTCAGCCGAACGGCCCTGGTTCTTCCCTTTGCAGATATGGTGGCTCTGGCATCGCCCCTGCAACAGCCGACGCCGGCGCAGAACCCGAAGAGCATCGGTCCGCAGGAGCGCAACTACGATGCAAAGCCCGCGCCACCGCCGCCCGGCCCCAAATCGCCCCTTGAGGGCACTCCTCTTGGAGTCAGCTTTGTCGATGTGGTCCATCAATCCGGACTGAATATCCAGACGACCTACGGCGGCGAAGGCTCGAATAAGTATCTGCTGGAAACAACCGGTTGCGGGCTCGCCTTTTACGATTACGACAATGACGGCTGGCTCGATCTTTTTCTGGTCAATGGCTGGCGTCTCGATGGTTTCGCTCCGGGCCAGGAGCCGCACTGCCATCTTTTCAAAAATAATCGTGACGGAACCTTTACCGACGTGACTGCAGGTTCAGGGCTGGAGCATAAGACCGGCTGGGGCCAGGCATGCTGCGTGGGCGATTACGATAACGATGGCCACGACGACTTATTCGTCACCTATTACGGGCAAAACGCTCTCTATCGGAACCACGGCGACGGTACTTTTACCGATGTCACCGACAAGGCAGGACTGATCCAGCCCGGGTCTAAGACCAGGTGGAATACCGGATGCACCTTTGTCGACTACGATCGCGACGGGCATCTCGACCTGTTTGTCGCGAACTATGTGGATATGGATCTGAAGACGGCGCCACGCCCCCAGGATGGACCCTGTACCTATAAAGGAATGCTGGTGGCGTGCGGTCCCCCTGGATTGCCGGGAGGCAAAAATATTCTTTATCACAATAACGGTGATGGAACGTTTACGGATGTCAGTGAGAAATCCGGCATGTGGACTGCGGTGGGTACCTACGGGCTGAGCGTAGCCGCATCTGACCTGGATAACGATGGCTGGCCGGACATCTATGTCGCCAACGATTCGGCTCCCGCGACGCTCTATCTCAACCAGAAGGACGGTACCTTCCGCGACGTCGCCATTGAAGCCGGTGCTGCTCTCTCCGCGGAGGCCAAGCCACAGGCGGGCATGGGCGTTTCGATCGGGGATTACAATCGCGATGGCAATCTGGACGTGGTTAAAACCAACTTCGCCGGAGATACCGACTCTCTCTACACTAACCTTGGCGACGGTAACTTCGAAGATCATACTTATCCGAGCGGATTAGGCGTGAACACTCGCCTGTTAGGCTGGGGTGTCGGTTTCTTCGATATGGATAACGATGGCTGGCTCGATATACTCATGTCCAATGGCCACGTCTATCCCGAGGTCGATAAGTCGAATGCCGACCTCAAGTATGCCGAGCACAAATATCTTTACCGCAATCTGCGCAACGGCCGATTTGAAGACGTCACCAGCCAGGGCGGTCCGGGAATCATGGAGAACGCGCCGGCGCGTGGCACCGCCTTTGGGGATTACAACAACAATGGAGTGATTGACGTCGCGGTGAACTGCGTCAATGCTCTTCCTCAGCTGCTCCGCTGCACGTCAACTCTGCATCGCAACTGGATCAAGCTCAAACTCGTCGGCGTGAAGTCGAACAGGTCCGGTATTGGAAGCCGTGTCACAGTAACAGCGACAACGCTCCCCGACGCTCAAAAACCTCTGGTGCAGATGGACGAGTTGCGCAGTGGCGGCAGCTACTTCTCGCAAAACGACCTCCGCATGCACTTCGGGCTCGATCAGGCCAAGCAAGCAGACCTGGTGGAGATTCGCTGGCTCAGCGGCCAGGTAGACCAGTTCCGGAACCTCGCGGTCAATCAGCTCTATGTCATCCAGGAAGGCGGCAGGATCCTGAGTTCAGGACCTATGACTGCGGCGCGGGAGAAAGCCTGATTCGAATGACGGTGGCGCGGCTTTTGCTCGCTCTGCAGTTCGTTGGGTGGGTTTCGCTGCAGGGCATGCCGGCCCATGCGCAGAGCGCTCCGCAAAACAGCAGGGAACCGTCGGCAGCGCAGTCTGCTTGTCCGTGGCTCACGGCAGGAAGCGCTGCGCGTGCGCTCGGAGGAGACGTATCCGTCACCGTAACCGTGGCGAGTGAAGACGAAGGCTCCTGCCACTTCGCGCGCCACGGAGATTCCATGGATACGCTCGAAATCCAGGTTGGTGCCAGCGGCGTATCCGCCTGTGCTGCGGATAGCCCAAAACTGGTGGGGATCGGTAACGAAGCCGCCCGATGCAGGCCTTCCGCGGCACACGGTGAAATGGCCGAAATGATCAGCGGCCATGTTCGCAATCGGTATTTCTCCCTGACTCTGCGCCAGCGGAAGCGTGGCGGGAACAGTTCAGACGATCCCGGCAGTGACCCACTCGAACAAGTCGCGGAGCAGGTAGCCGGAAATCTTTTCTGAGCGCAGGCCGGTCCCGTCCGAAGGACGGAAGATCGCGCGCGACTCGCCGCAGCGCGCGGAGCGGCGTGGAGCCCCGGTCCTTTCTATTTGTTCGGAGCATCCCACTGCCGGCATCCGGGCGCCTGATCCGTGTGGCAGGAAGAAAGAAAGGCGACGAGATCGTCCACGTCGTGGCCCGGCAGCACTTTCGCGAAAGGAGGCATTCCATGACCGCCTTTCAGAATTTGCCTCCGGATCTGACCCGATGTCCGGCGCAGTCCCACACTCCCTAAGTCCGGAGCGCGGTCCCCGCCGACTCCGGTAATGCTGTGACAACGCTCGCATCCCCGGGTATGGAAGTCGAACGCCCCGCGTTGCTGCGCCGACTGATCCGCCGCGCGCCCCAGCGTAGACCCGGCCAGGAAAACGGAGCAGACGAGTAAGACACCACCTGCCTCCGCCAGCCTTTCCAAACTGGACCTCATGCAGAGTCGATTCTATCTAACAATCATCGGCTGCTTTCCTGGGTCACTTGCTCGATAAGATCGTGATGGTGCCGTTGGCGGGATCAGGCTGATTGTCCAAAACGCCGTTCGAGACGACGATATCGTCATGGCCGCGTCCTTCCAGGTCGCCAACCGCAACGCCTGCCCATCCTGTCTGCATGATCCGGGTGGTCAGCGTGAAGCCGCCGTTGGGCGAGCCGAGATAGAGCACCAATTTGTTGTTTTGCCCGCACGTCACCACGATGTCGCGCCGTCCATCGCCATGGATGTCTCCCGTCGCCACCCGGTCGGGACCTTCACATCCGGCCAGGGAAAACGGCGATCCTGCCATCTTCCGGAAACCGCCCCTTCCGTCGCCCAGCAAAACGGTGACGCCGACGTCTTTTGGATCGGGAACGTCCGGTGCATAGGGGACGATGACGAGGTCGAGATTGCCATCGTGGTTTATGTCATCAATCGCGACGGCCCACAGCGCTCTACCCGCGGGGATGGGTGAGCCGGGCGCATCGCGCAATCCACCCTTGCCATCGCCCAGCAGAATCGAGACTGCATTCTCATCCAGATCGGTGGTGACGACGTCGGGCTTGCCGTCCTTGTTGAAATCGGCCGAGCGCAGGCGTTGATAGGGCCGCTTGCCGGTCCTGAATGCCCGTCCCGGCAGAATGAGGTTTCCCTCGCCATCGCCCAGGAACATGAGAATCTCGTTGTGCCCCCAGCTGTCGGTGACCGCATCGAGTTTGCCATCGCCGTTGAAGTCGCCAACAGCAACGCCGTGAACGTGCGGATACGAGTGCGTATCGAAAGGAGAGTGAGGCGACGGCGCGAATCCGCCCTTGCCGTCTCCCAGCAGAAGGGTGAGGTAGGGCGTTTCGGTATTGGCAATCAGCAGATCGAGATTGCCATCGCCGTCGAAGTCGCCGGCAGCAATATCATTCGGACTCTTTCCGCACGCGAAGGGCGACCCGGTCGCGGGACTAAAGTGGCCCTTGCCGTCACCGAGCAGCACGCTCAGGGTTCCGTCGATCGTGTTAGCGACGACGATGTCGAGCTGGCCGTCATGATTGACATCGGCGATGGCGATGGAACCGGGACCTCGGCCCACCGGAATGACATGCTGGTTGAAGTCGGGCGCCCGCCCCGTCGCCGCTCCCCTGGCCGATGATCCCGCGCTTCCGCCGACGCAGAGCCACGTCGCGAGAGCAACCAGCAGGCTCGCCGTCATCAGAACTGGAAATCGAACGCAGGTCTTCATCCGTCGGGCACCCGCCGAGGAGCCTCTCACTCTATGGACTCCCCTTCTTTCATTGCGGCATCGCGCTGATCTGCTTTTGCTCGGCGTCCGACCATGCGCAGATCCTGTCAGCGTCGGCGGCGGAAAGCCACGCATGCCAATGGATCAATTTGTAAGACGCGAGCGGCATCTCACCCTTCCGCACCTCCCGGCACATCGCTTTCAATCGATCGATGAAGTCCACCGGCTCCTTTCCTGGACGCATCCAGTTTGAAAAAGTGATGAACCGCGGCCCCGACTCACGTGCCCGACGACGAACCAGGAGGAGGGAGCACTCCCCCAAACGTAGCATCGTCGCACCTCCACGCCCCCGGTAGTATGGCCACAATGGCCACGCCTGCGGCGCTGCCCGGCGCCAAAATCCAGGGGTAGAGATTGGAAATTACAGGAAGGGTACCAATGCGCAGAAGCCGCTCAACAATGCCGGTTCTGCTCTCATTCCTTGCACTCGTGTGCTGCCTGCCTCTCGCCGCTAAGACGCTCATGCTCTCGTTTTCGCACACGGGGGCCTTTTGCGATTTCACGCAGTACTGGAGCACAGGGAGGCTCTTCTTCGCGCACCAAAACCCTTACGCGATAGAACCGCTCGTTGCCCTCCAGCGTCCGCTCGGCTGGCCTGAGGCTCGCCCCATTGTGGCCCCCAATCCTCCCTGGAGCATTCCTCTGTTCGCGGCGGCGGGCATCTTACCGTTTGCTGAAGCCAGAGAGCTTTGGCGCATTCTTTCCCTGGTAATTCTGCTGGGTGCGGCGTGGCTGCTTTGGGACTATTTTGGCGGCGCTGCGCGAACACGATGGATCTCCCTGGTGCTCGCTCTGACGTTTCTCCCATTTGGCATAACGGAGCGGATCGGACAGATAACACCGCTGATTCTGGCCGGTCTGGTCGCGTTCCTCCTGCTGCTGCGGTCGGAACGGTGGGTAGCGGCGGGCATTTTGCTGCTGCCAGCTTTGGGTGTCAAGCCGCATCTGTTCTGCCTCGTCGCGGCAGCTATCCTGCTCTGGGCGATCCAGGAGCGGCGGTGGGCACTGCTCGGCGGCGCGGTTGGTTCCACAGGAGCCGCCTGCGCGGCCGTCGCGTTGGTCGATCCCGCCGCCTTCCACTATCCCAAAGCGCTCCTTGGCCACGCCATGGCGGAAAATTGCGGAGTGGGCGGCGCCCTTCGCATCGCGTTTCATACACAGCATGTCTGGGTACAGTATCTTCCCTGCGCCGCTGGCGCGATCTGGTTCACATGGTATTGGCTGCAGCATCGAGAGCATTGGGAATGGTCCGAGCATCTGCCGCTGCTGCTCCTCGTATCGATCGCCAGTTCTCCCTACGGATGGGCTTCCGATTACATCATTGCCCTGCCGGCGTTCGTTGCGGTAGCCGCGCGTGGAGCATGGAAATCGCCGCTCGTCATCGTCACCTGGCTGTTTGTTCAGTTCGGAATTTTCGCTTCTCCGATGCTCGGCATTGAGGCGGGAGTCAGCGCGCTCTGGATCGCCTTTTGGCTGCTGGCGCGTTCCGCAACGCGGGTAAGTCCGCTTCGCCAGAGCGTTGCCCCCCCTCTGAACGCGCATGCATTGAGATCCAGCCGGGAAGCCGCCGCTCGGGTTTTTTGAACTGGCAGAACGATGGTCTGCTCAATCCGTTGGAGCCGTTCGTTCCGGAAAAATGTGAGATGGCGCGCCCTGAGAGATTCGCACTCCCGACCTACTGATTCGTACTTACGTCGAGTGACCTGATTGCAGCGGGGACTAAGAATTTGAAAACAAGGGAGTTGTACGACGAGCGGCCCGCATCGAGAAATGCAGAAAATGTTGCAGATTGTTGCTGTATTTTCAATGATTTGCAAAAGCGTGCGTCATACTCGCGTCATATTTGCGCCCTGGGTCTCGGAGGTCCGGACGGCGTCCCGGACCATAACAATTAGCTTCAAGGTGAAGCTTGATGAGCACTTCGGGCTGGAGTCGTCGATTGACCACCCGTTGGCTTTTACCGTATGCGAGAAAACACGGGAGATGCATAAACGCCACGATTCCGTGGCGGGGATTTCCAATCGAGAACGCCGGATAGAGACACTCCGCCATGACCCTTCGGCGCAATTCTTATCCGTCTGACGATCCGCCACGAGACGCAACGTGCATCGTTGGCCCGGACGAGCCTCCGATCAGCGGACCTGAAAGTTCGCCTGCTCCGTGGCCAGGGAGTTCCCGCCGACGAAGACCGTGTAGTTCGTCGGCTCGATGACGCGCTGCAGTTGCGCGTTGTAAAACGATAACTGGTCGAAGTTCAAGGTGAATCGCAGCGTTTTCGACTCCCCGGCCCCCAGAAAGATCCTCTGAAATCCTTCCAGCTGGCGGACAGGCTGCTCCACGCTTGCCCCAACATTGCGGACGTAAAGCTGAGCTACTTCCTCTCCGGCGATCGGGCCATCGTTGCGAACATCCACCGTGACTGTGACCAGGGAAGCTGTCTTTGCAGGCACAGCCTCCGCGAGACCAACATGCCGGGTGCTTAGCCTTGGAACACCATAGTCGAAGTGCGTGTAGGAAAGGCCCCAGCCAAAGGGAAACTGCGCATCATTGCTCTCGTCCAGATAGCGCGAGACATATTGCTCAGCCGACGATCGAGGGGGGTGCGAGAGATCGATGCCAGTGGCTGGCCGGCCGGTGTTGGTCTGTGCATAATAGAGCGGCTCCTGGCCTACGGAACGCGGCATGTCGACGGGCAGGTGTCCGCTGAAATTCGTCTCGCCGTAGAGAACGCTGACCAGAGCCGGCCCCGCCTCAATGCCCGGGAACCATGCTTCCATCATCGCCGGCACATGTTCCGCAGCCCACGGAAGCGCGAGAGGATGCCCATTGAACAAAACCAGCACGATCGGCTTGCCGGTGGCCGCAACCGCTTCCAGCAATTTCTCCTGCATGCCCGGCAGACTGAGGTGCGCTCGCGAGCTGGCCTCGCCGGTCATCGCCGCCGCCTCGCCCAGTGCCATCACGACGACGTCGGCCTGTCGAGCGACGCGAACGGCTTCAGCGAATCCCGCCTCTGAGTCGCTGAGAATGTCGCTACCCTTTGCGTAGAGGAGGGGATACTGCGCCGAGAGCCGCTGCTCCAAAGCTGTGCGAAGAGTAATCGCATCGTGAGGATTGCCGGATGCCGCCCAGGAGCCGATCATGTCGGCCGGCGAATCAGCCAGAGGACCAATGAGCGCGATAGCTTTTGTGCCGTCCAGGGGCAGAATCTTTGCTGCTCCATTGACAGCATCGTTCTTCAACAGCACAAATGACTCTTCAGCCGCGCGCCTGGCCAGCGCGCGCTGCGAGGGTCCCGCAGCATAGGGCTCCGCCGTCGCGTAAGCGTGCTCGAAAAGACCGAGTGCGAACTTCACGCGCAGGACCCGCCGGACAGCCTCGTCAATGGTCTGCTCCGGAACCTGGCCGTTCTTTACCAGCGTCGGCAGCTGGGTGCGATAGAAATCGCTCAGCATGTCCATATCTGCGCCGGCTTCAAGTGCGCGCCGCGCGGCGGTCGCCTCGTCGAGAGTGGTTCCGTGATTGATGAGTTCGGCCACCGCCCGCCAATCGGTGACTACCATGCCGTTGAAGCCCCACTCGTGCCGCAGAATTTGCGTAAGCGTGAACGGATTCGCGGTTTCCGGCACGCCGTTCAGTGAGTTAAAAGCGCTCATCACCGTGGCCACGCCCGCTTCCACTGCGGCGTGGTACGGCTGCAGATAGACCTGCCGCAACGTCAGCTCCGACATGTCCACGGCGTTGTAATCGCGGCCCGCAATGGGCGCGCCATACGCGGCGTAATGCTTCACGCAGGCTGCGACCGAGTCTGTCTGGCTCAGATCGCCCTGCTGATATCCCTCGACATAGGCGCGCGCCAGAGCGCTGCTCAGAAACGGATCGGAACCATTGCTCTCAACAATCCGCCCCCAGCGCGCGTCGCGCGCAATGTCCACCATCGGAGAGAAGACCCAGTTAATGCCGTCCGCCCTTGCCTCGGTGGCGGCCATCCGCGTCGTGGCTCTCGCCAGCTCGGTATCAAAGCTGGCCGCCAGCCCCAGCGGCACTGGAAAGATCGTGCGATCGCCATGAATCACATCGTCGCCGAGCAGCAGCGGGATGTGCAGGCGCGAGCGATCGACCGCAACGTGCTGATACCGATTCGCAGTCTCCGCCCCGACAGCGTTCAGCAGCGATCCCACTTCACCGCGCGCGATCAGATCGGAGATGTCGACTTGCTCCGCATTCGGGCCCGTCAGAAACCCGCCGCCGTACTGACTCAGCTGGCCGATCTTCTCCTCGAGGGTCATTTTTTGAAGCAGAGCTTCGACGCGATGGTTGAGATCCTTGCCTGCGAGCTGGCTGTTGGAGGGCGCCTGAGCCGCACACAGCGTGAGCGAAAGGATCGCGATCGACGCGCAGCGGAAAAAGACTACCGCGCCCGTTCTGAAGAGCCCGTTTTGGCAGCAGACCGCCGCGATTCCCGGGTTGAGCCCCGTCCTGACCATCCTGTCAGGCATTGTATGTCACTGCGGTAAGCGGCGTTCAGCGAAGCCCGCGCCACAAGGCAATCGATTGTTTCAACTTGACATCGCGCACTATGTCTGACTGAATGTTGGGGGCGAATGGTATCTCACGCGGAGACGGTTTGCCTCATTGCAAAGGTGTGTTTCTTCCAGAGGTGTGGAGTGCAAAAGTTGCTCATCGGCGCTGCCTTATCCGGGATGCTGGTAACTGCGGTGTCTGCCTGGGCATCGTCCGCTTACCCGATCCGGCTCGAGGATCCCGAAGCCATCTATCTGATCCCCGATAAATTTGCGGTTCACGGCGATGGCGTCACAGACGACAGCACCGCGCTCCAGGCCGCCATCGATGCCGCGGAGGACGCGCACGGCGAAGGCATCGTCTTCATTCCCCAGGGACGATACCGGATCACGCGCACGATCTATGTCTGGCCCAGCATCAGGATCATTGGTTACGGTGCGCAGCGGCCCGTCTTTGTGCTCGCGGATAACACTCCCGGCTATCAGCAGGACCTCGGCTATATGTTTTTCTTCGCTGGAGCAAGACCGGGCAGCAGACACGATCGATGGCACGGCCCGAGCCGGGGCGGTCAGCCTCCGACCGAGGGGACCGTTCCGCCCAACAACACCATCCCGGACGCCAACCCGGGCACGTTTTATTCGGCCATGAGCAATGTCGACTTTGAGATCGGCGCCGGCAATCCCGCAGCGGTTGCCATCCGATTCCACGTCGCTCAGCATTGCTACCTCTCGCACATCGATTTCCATATCGGTTCGGGTCTCGCGGCCCTCAAGGACATCGGCAACGAGGCTGAGGACCTGCATTTCTATGGCGGCGACTACGCCATCATTACGCAGAAGCCCTCTCCGGGCTGGCAGTTCACACTGCTCGATTCCGTCTTCGAGGACCAGCGCCAGGCGGCCATCCGCGAACATGAAGCCGGACTCACCCTCGTCCACGACATATTCCGCAATGTGCCGCAGGCGATCTCGATCGATCCCGATTATGCCGAGGAGTTATGGATCGAAAACGTGCGCTTCGAGAACATCGCCGGCCCCGCCATCACCATCAGCAACGAGAAAAATCCGCGAACCGAAATCAATGCGGAACAAGTTGTGTGCCACAACGTAAATACCTTTGCCATGCTGCGTGAAAGTGGGCGCACCCTCGCTGGTCCCGGTCCCAATTATGAAGTCAGATTGTTTTCCCAAGGCCTAACCATGGAAAACCCGAGCGATCCCGGCGAAATCCGCACGAATTTCGATGCGTACCCCTCTGGCGCGCTTCCCGCCTTCGGCGCAAGCGTGATCCCTGTGCCGCCGCCCGCAGACACATGGGCGAGTCTGCGTTCCCTTGGGGCAAAAGGCGACGGCGCGACCGATGATACGGCAGCAATCCAGAAGGCAATCGACGAACATCAGGCGATTTATGTTCCGATGGGCCGCTACGTCGTGAGCGACACCATCAGGCTGCGTCCGAACACCGTGCTGATTGGCCTCGATCCCAGCATGACGCAGTTCGACCTCCTGGATGGGACGACGGGCTTTCAGGGCCCCGGTGCGCCCCGGCCGCTGCTGCAGGCTCCGAGCGGCGGACACAACATCGTCACCGGAATCGGCATTTCTACCGGAGGCATTAACGGCCGCGCCGTCGGTGTGCTGTGGATGGCCGGCGCCGATTCGCTGATCGACGACGTGCGCTTTCTCGGCGGCCACGGAACCAATGCCGCCGATGGTTCGCGCATCAATCCCTACAACAACACCCACAGCGCCGATCCGGATATCCAGAAACGATGGGACGGACAATATCCCAGCCTCTGGGTCACCAACGGCGGGGGCGGGACGTTTGCCGATATCTGGACGCCGAGCACGTTCGCGCAGGCCGGCCTCTACGTCTCCAACACCACGACGCCTGGCCATGTTTACGAACTCTCCAGCGAGCACCACGTCCGCAACGAGGCGGTCGTGGATGGAGTCAGTCACTGGGAAATTCTTGCGCTGCAAACTGAGGAGGAGAGGGGCGAGAGCGGCTTTGCTCTGCCGCTTTCTATCCGGCATTCGTCCGATATCACGATCGCAAATTATCACGGCTATCGCGTTGTGAGCAGTAATCAGCCTTTTCCTAATGCCATCGAAGTAGCGGACTCGCAGGATATCCGCTTCCGCAATGTGCATGTCGACAGCGACAGTAAGGCCGGTTTCGACAATTCGCTGATCGACGCCACCCATCACGCCGATGTACGCGCGTACGAATTCGCATGGCTCGATGTGCCTGGCCGGATGGCCACAACAGCACCGCCTGGCGCTTCTTCAACAGCCCTCGAATCAGGCGCCCAGGTGCGGCAGTTAGCTACAGGATTCTTCAACATTTCCGGCGCAGCAGTAGACCCGGCGGGACACCTTTACTTTGTGGATGCCCGCTGGCAGCGCATCTATCGCTGGTCCCCTGAAAGCAGTGAGGCAGTCATTGTTCGCGATCAGCCTCTCGATCCGGTCAATCTGGCGTTCGACAAGGCCGGAGATCTCATCGTCGTCTCCTACGGCGGCAACGGCACAGTCTACAGCTTTCGCCCAGATGCACCCGCCGGGGATATCACGCTCCTCGTACCGGAATCCTCTGCGCCCCGGCCCGGCATGACAGCATTCCTGCCCGTCGATGTATGGGCAAAGCGCAACCTCGCGGCAGACATCTCGTCGCAGTTTGTCTCACCCGACCGAAGCGTCTTTATTCCCGCGGGCGCAGATTTCGTTAAGGGACAGCTGTATTACGGGACAAAGATGGCCAACATCCTGCGTGCCTATCGCCTGGCGGCGGTTGTGCCGGGCCATCCCTTCTATATCAGCGACGAGTCGGACGAGAAGACTTTCCGGGTCACAATCTCGCCCACGGGCGCCGTAGATAAGGTGGACCTGTTTGCGGAGCGGGGCGGTGAAAATGTCGCGCAGGACACCGATGGCAACGTCTATCTTGCTGCTGGCCAGATTCTTGTCTACAACCCCGAAGGCACTCTCCAGCAGACGATTCAGGTACCGGAGCGGCCCATCGACCTGGTTTTTGGAGGCTCGGATCGTCGCACGCTCTATATCCTGACGCACCATACTCTCTACGCAATCAGGACTCGGGCCCCCGGCTTGTAGACGATTACATGTACCTGCGGGCTGGTTTGGTCGCGGCCACGGAAAAGGAGAATAGTTACCGCCCGGAAGATGCGCGAAATTTGTATCAGCCACAGTTCTTTCGCAGGTATGCTCCAGCTATGAGCAAGAAGAAAGTCCAATCCGGAACGGCTGCCAGGCCGGTAACCCTGAAGCTGCTGGCGGCTCATCTCAAGCTCGATCCGGCGACGGTTTCTGTCGTGCTCAATGATGTACCCGGGCGATCGATTCCCGAAGTGACGCGCGAGCGTATCCGAGCGGCGGCGCGCAAATTCAACTATCAGCCGAGCTTTGTCGCGCGTTCCCTCCGCAATCGTCGCACCATGACCATCGGCATCCTTGTGCCGGTGCTGGCCGACGGCTATCACGCCGAGGTCATGAGCGGCATCGGCGACTACCTGCTGGACCAGGGTTACTTTTACTTCATCGCGCACCATCGCCATCGTCCCGATCTCATCGAAAGGTATCCGCGCATCCTGCTTGGCCGTGGCACGGAAGGCATCATCGCCGTGGACACCCACATCGACCGCGAACTTGCGATGCCCGCCGTCTCCATTGCCGGGCATCACAAAATCAATGGAATTACGAATGTCGTGCTCGACCACAATCGGGCTGCTGAACTCACCCTGCGGCACCTGTATGATCTCGGCCATCGCGACATCGCCTTCATGCGCGGCCAGCCGTACAGTTCCGATTCCGACGTGCGCTGGTGGAGCTTCACCAAAGCGGCCCGCGAACTGGGCATCGTCATCCGCCCCGATCTCACCATCCAGCTCATGAAGGACCTAACCTCGCCGGAACTTGGGTATCCGGTCGTGCAGCAGCTGCTCGCCTTCCATCGTCGCTTTACCGCCATCGTCTGTTTCAACGACATGGCGGCTATCGGCGCTATCCGCGCTCTGCACGATGCGCAGTTGCGCGTTCCTCAGGATATTTCTGTCGTCGGCTTCGACGATATTTCGCACGCCGCCTTTCAGACGCCGAGCCTGACTACCATCCGGCAACCGCTGCACGAAATGGGCCGGCTCGCCGCGCAGCTTTTGCTGGAGAAGCTCCGCTCCCAGAGAACTGCTCCACCCGAGGTCGCGGTGCAGCCGGAGCTGATTGTTCGCGAGTCGACCGGCGTGTCCCGTCAATTGCCCGCGACACGCCGCACCCGCAGGATCAGGACTGAAATTGCCTCAGGATAGGCGAAAAGCGCATGCCGCAAAGGTGCCCGCCTCCGCCGTCCTGTTGCTCTACGCGGGTTTCCTGCTCACCGGTGCCCTGACCGTGCTGCTCGGAACCATGCTGCCCAGAGCCGCGGCCATGGATCACCTGCGCGATGTTCAGTCGGGAACGCTGTTGATGACCCAATTTGCCGCCAGCGCGTGTGGCGCCCTCTTTGTACGCCGTCATTTCGAACGCACCACCGTCTGGGGATATTCCCTGATATCCGCAGGCGCCCTCGCGCTCATCTTCGCGCCAGGCACGTTGGCTCTGCTCGCCATCGCCACTTACGGGCTCGGACTGGGCATGGCGATGACCTCCACCAGCCTTCTCATTGGCCGTCTGTTTCCCCGTTCACGGGCGGCGGCGCTCTCGCTTCTCAATTTCTCCTGGAGCGTTGGCTCGATGCTTTGCCCCCTCGCGGTGGCACGCATCCCTGGCGCCTTCTCGCTCTCCGCTCTCTGTCTGCCTATCGCCCTGTTCAGCTCCGTATTCGCAATCACCGCCATGCTCGCCCAGTTTCCTCCGCCTTCCGTTGAAGAACAACAGCAGCGACTGGAAACAGGGAACAGAATCACCGCCGCCATCCTTCAGTTTGCGGCCATCGGCTTTCTCTATGTCGGCATCGAAGCCACCGTCGGTGGCTGGATCAGTACGTATACCCTGCGTGTGACGGTCTGGAAGTTTGCCGGTGGCAATCTCGCCGCGGCGTGTTTCTGGGGTGCCATTCTGCTCGGCAGGGGCCTTGCGCCCCTGCTCCTGCGGCGCATCCCGGAACAGCGTCTCTATACTTTCTCCATCTTCCTGGTGTCGATTGGCGTTCTGCTGCTCCTGGCAGCGCACGATCCGTCGATGCTGGTGGCGGGTGCCTGCCTTACCGGACTGACCCTCGCCCCGATCTTTCCCATCACAATTTCCCTGTTCATCGGCCGCGCTGGCGAAACCGCCCGCGCCGGATGGGTATTCGCCATCGCGGGCTTCGGTGCCGCCGTTGTTCCATGGCTCACTGGCGTTGTCTCCACAGCTGCGCATTCCTTGCGCGCCGGTCTGCTCATCGCCTTCTTCGCCGCCCTCGCCATGCTGCTGCTCACCCTCCGGACCACGGTGAGTGCGCGCTCGCAGCTCAGAACCGTGCCCTCACGCATGTAGCGGCGCCAGCCGCCCGTGGCACTTCCTCAGCCGATCAACGCCACAGCAATGTCGTGATCGAGTTGGAAGGCACGATCAATGTCAACGCCTGATTCTCCAGAGTGCACTGCACCGAACGCTCTGCGCCTGTATTCGTCAGCACCAGAACACGGCTACCGTCCGGATTCTCTGCGGCCACGTGATCCACGTCGGGCACATCTCCGGCAGACGCGAAGATGGAGGCTCCCCGCTGCAGCACCTTCGAATAATGCGCAAATGCGTAAAACTGGCCGCTGCGCGTCACTTCGTGCGTCTTCGAGTTGAGTGTGACCAGCCCACCGCACGAGAAAGGTCCGATGTCGGGACGCCCGTTTTCATCGAGCACCAGATTCCAGGTCACGATACAGCGCGCCCAGTTGCGCAGAATTCCCGTGAATGTGCTCGACCAATGCGTCCAGTTGGTTGCGTAATCAGGATCTTTGTAATCCGGGCCGCCTTCCGTCCAGTAAGCATTCTTGGCCGGAAACATGTCATGCACGCGCGTCATCGCCGTCGGCGGGCCCATGTATCCGTGCCATGCCACGCCATCCACAAAGCGATAGAGTTCGGCATCGCTCAGTTCATCCGCTGCCCGGCCCCACAGGTTGTAGTTGTGGTCCAGAATCCAGATCTTCGTGTCCAATCCGGCCTGCTGCAGAGCGGGGCCAAGGTATCCCTTCACAAATTCGATCTCGTATTCCTGCCCCCACAGCGCTTGTGGCATGCGCCCGTCCTGATCGGTGTCGACTTCGTTTTGTACTGTCACGGCCTGGATCGTTACGCCCGCTGCGGCATAGCCCTGCAGAAACTTCACGAAGTACTGCGCGTAAGCAGGGAAGTAGTGGCTGCGCATCGAGCCCCCGTACAAAGAGCCCCCTGCCTTCATCCAGCCCGGAGGACTCCATGGTGAGGAAAAACAGAACAGCCCTGGATTTACCTGCCGCGCCTGACGCAGCAGCGGCAGAATGTAAACGCGATCGTGATCGATGCTGAAGTGGGCGAGGTCCGGGTCCGGCTGGGGCGTGTCATCGTAACTGTATGCATTCAACGAATAGTCGCTGGACCCGACCGTGGTGCGGGCCACCGAGAAACGCAGGCCGGATGCCCCAAACGACTCCTCGAGGATGGCAGCCCGCTTCCCCGCATCAAGCTGCTCCAGGAGATAGCAGGAGGCTTCCGTCAGAGCTGCGCCGAATCCCAGGATCGTCTGGCAGCGCTGCGCTGGATCCAGGTGAATGTCTCCCTGCGCCCCAACGCTTACCGGCTTCCACTCGGGCACATCAATAGCCTGCCAGGAGTACTTCCCGGCAGTCTGCCAGCCTCGGATGGATCCGGAGCTTGACGCGCAAAGTCTCGGCGCAACAGCTGTTGAGCAGGCTGCCGCTGCCGCCACTTCCAGAAACTTGCGGCGACTGAAAGGTCCCATATTTCTCCTCACTTGCGGGCTCAAGTCCTGAAGACAAAGGTTTGTCTATGAACATATCCACAAAAAAATCACTTGACAATCTTTACTTGCAGTTGCTTTGATAGTCCCCGGCCTGGTGCGGTGTCCCCGGATTCAGTTAAAACAAACGGTTGTCTCATGGGCCTCAGCAGTCGCCGAAGGGGATACCGGCGCGAATCCAGGCTGGACCAACACCGCGGCGCATAGCTGCGCTCGGCGCTGGACATTTGCGAATTTCAGGAGGCAATATGGGTATCCGCATACGCAGCGGCCTTGTGGTCGCGGGCCTTTTGTCCGGGTTTCTGAGCTTTGCACAGAATACAAACTCGGGCGACATCCGCGGCACGGTCACAGACCCCACCGGCGCAGTTATTCCTGACGTCACCGTCACCGTCACCGACATCGACAAGGGTGTCAAGCACAACTACGCCACCGATGCTGCCGGACTCTACGACACCGGCTCCATCGTGCCCGATCACTACACCCTGTCCTTCACCAAAGACGGGTTTAAAACCCTGGTGCGCGGGCCCATAACGCTGGACGTAGGCATCCAGGGCGTCAACGTCCAACTCAGCGTAGGGAGCACCAATCAGGAAGTGACAGTCCACACCGACGTGGCGCTGCTCGACACCGAGAGCGGGGCCCAGGAACAGACGCTGACCGCGGAGACCATGTCGCAGCTGCCGCAGGTGGGAGCGGACTGGGAAAACTTTATCTGGCTGCAGCCGGGCGCGGCAGGAACCCCGGAGAACGCAAGCACCGCGGTCCAGCCCAATGGCGGGCAGACGGCGATCAACGGCAATTTGCCGTTTGAGCAGTATCTTGCCGACGGCGCAACCACCAGCTTGCCGATGAGCCAAAACTCTGATGTCACGATCTTCGAGACAACGGCCGAGGTCAAGATCAGCGACAGCGCGTTCTCGGCGCAGTACGGCGTCGGCAACGCCGTCTACAACCAGATCACCAAGGGCGGAACCGACCAGTTCCACGGCGAAGGGTACGAATACTTCCAGAACGACGCCCTCGATGCCGCCCCCTATGCGTTTGGCACCAATGCCAAGGTCCCGCTGCTGCGCTATAACAATTTCGGCTTTAACGTCGGTGGCCCGATTCTGAAAAAGAAGATTTTCTTCTTCTTCGACTACGACAAGACCATCGACAATGGTGGCGCGTCGATCGGATTCGAGACCGTTCCGACTGCAGCCCTGATGTCGGGTGACTTTTCCGGCACGGGTCTGCCAACGCTGTACGATCCGACGACCCAAACCGTCCAGACTACCGGAATCTACACCTACGCCACGCCGAGCGGAAACTACACCCAAACCTGCCCCTGCGTGATTCGCCAGTCCTTCCTTTCCGAGTACGGAAAGAACGCTATTCCCACGGCGATGATCGACCCGGTAGCGGCCAAGATCCAGAGCTACTACCCCAAGCCGAATACCACCGGACAGGTAACCAGCGGTATCGCGGAAAACAACTTTACCTACAACACACCCAGCACGAATCCGTTCACCAAGTACTTCGGTCGTCTGGATTACGATCTAACGCAGAGCAACCGGCTGACGGTTTCTGAAACCGAAAGCGATAACCCGGCCACCTATCTGAACCAGGGGATTTGTCCCATCAATTGCCAGGCTGGCGATGTTAGCCGGGACAACGCGCAGATCTCCGACGTGTGGACCTTCAGTCCGACGCTGATCAACGAAGCCCGGATGGGGTTTACCGACCAGCTCAACTTTTTCACGCCGTACACGATCGGCCTGGGATATCCGTCCAAGCTGGGATGGCAATTTGCGAAAGCGGATAACTTCCCGAACGTAGGCATCAGCGACTTCTATGGTCTGGGATCGCAATCGAACTCGGTGTACAAGGAGTTCGTCTTCGACCCGTCCGACGTGGTCACTATGATTCACGGCCGGCACGTTCTGCACTTCGGTGGCGAGTTCCTCATCAATCGCGCCGATTCGACAGCGTGGGGGAACATCAATGCCGGCTCTGTCAACTATACTGGCAACTACACATCCATCAATGGCCAGCCGGCCCTGACCGTCGCGGCTGGAAATACGTACAGTTCAGGCCTCGCCTATGCAGACTTCCTGTTGGGACAGACACACGACTGGAACGCAGGCGTGACTCCGGAGTTTGGGGGCCGCTGGAAGACTCCGCAGCTGTTCGCGCAGGATGACATCAAATGGACCCCGAAGCTAACAGTGAATCTTGGCCTTCGCTGGGAGGGTGAAACGGGGTGGTCCGAGGTGAAGGGCAATGAAGCTGCGTTTGATCCGACGGTTCTGAATCCAGCGGTCGGCAAGAACGGTGCTATGTGGTATGGCTTTAGCCACGCCAATGGGAGGACATCTCTGCAGGCTCCGAAGTGGGACATCTTTACGCCTCGGGTTGGATTTAGCTGGGCGTTTATGAATAATACCGTGGTGCGCGGAGGGTTCGGCATCTACGCTTCGACCTGGAGCGAAGACACTTACGGCGGCGGCATGGGGGGGGCCTTCGGCAGCAGCGGTAGTTACACCGACAGGACCAACGGTCTTTGTCCGGTCGTACAGTTAAGCAGCAACGGATCAGCGCCCGATACTACGGACCCAGGCTGCGGAACCGGATCCTTCAACAGCAGCAGCGTCAATGCTAACTATCTAACGGCTCCGACAACGCCGCAGGCGTTGAACGGCCAGAGCCCAACCTACAACGAGTACCACACGCCGGTGCCCACCAACTATCAGTGGACCGTCGGTGTGCAACACCAGTTCGCGGGCAATTACGCGGCCGATCTCGCCTATATCGGGAACCACGGAACCAACCTGAACTACCCGGTGGATATTAACCAGGTACCGGAGGCGAGTCTGGGCCCGAATGATATCAATTCGGAGCCATATCCCTGGTATCAATCAATCAGTGGCAGCACGAACAACGCGATCTCCAACTACAACTCTCTGCAGGCGCAGTTGACGAAGCGCATGAGTTACGGGTTGAATTTCGCGGTCAACTACACCTGGTCCCATTTCCTTGACGATCAGGATTCTTCCGGATGGGGCAGCCGCGGCGGCTGGCAGAACTACCAGAACGCTTTTGCCCCCGGATCCAATTACAGCAACTCCAACTTTGACATTCGCAACATGTTCAAGGGGCAGGTAATCTACCAACTACCGTTCGGCCAGGGCCGCCAGTTCCTGAACAGCAACCGTTGGCTGAGCGAAGCCATCGGCGGCTGGAACCTGGCGAGCACGTTCGTGCTTCAGGGCGGCAATCCACTGAGCGTCACGACCGGGGACAACAATTCGTCCAACAATCAGTCGGGCAGTTACACACAATTCGCCAACAGGACCGGGAATGTGCAGCTGTCGGGCAGCACGAAGGCCCGGCTCAACGAGTGGTATAACCTGAGCGCCTTGTCGGTACCCGCGCCTTACACCTACGGTAATTTCGTTCGCAACTCGGTATACGGTCCGGGACTTACCGATCTAAACGCCTCGCTGGGAAAAGTCTTTGCCCTGTGGCCCGAACACGGTGTCAACATGGAAATCCGGGGTGAAGCCTTCAACGTGCTCAACCATCCGAGCTTCGGGCAACCTGGCAACAATGCCATCGGGCCGGGTGAATCCGCTCAGATCACCGGTGTTACCGTGGGTGGCAGAAACATGCAGCTCTATGGCCGAATCTCCTTCTAGCTTGTGTACTCCTGTCGGGGAAGGACGGCTTTGCCGTCCTTCCTTATTTGTCTCTGGAGCCGGAATCTGCGGGCTATGATGTATTAGCCATGTCGTCGAAAGCTTTCCTCCTGGTTCTCTGCGTCCTCTCCACCATCACAACTCTCGCTCTCTGCCAGGGAGCACCCGCCTCCCGGGAGCAAATTGAGCAGCATGCGCGACTTGCGCAGCAATATCTTCGCGAGCGGCGGCCCGATCTCGCCATTCCGGAACTGCAGAAGGTGACGGAGTTGGACCCACAAAATCTCGACGCGCGGACCAACCTCGGAGTTTTGCTGTTTTTCCGCGGCGACTACAAAGCCGCCGTACCTCAGCTGCGCGCCGCTCTCGATATAAAGCCGGATTTGTGGAAGCAGCGTGCCCTCCTCGGGCTTGCGGAGGCTCAACTGCAGGAGAGCGCTGGCAGTCGCGCCGATCTGGAGGCTGCTTTTCCCCATCTCACAGAACAAAAATTCCAACTTGATGTGGGGAACGCGCTCATTTCCGACTACACGGCCACTGGCGAGCTCGATAAGGCTGCTACCGTCGTGGCGACACTCCTCACGACTCGACCCACGGATCCTTCTTTGCTCTATCTCTCCTATCGTCTTTATTCCGACCTTGCCGGACAGTCCATGCTGACGCTCGCGCTCAGCGCACCGGAAAGTGCGGAGATGCACCAGGTCATGGCGCGCGAACTGGCAAGACATGGCGACGATATCGCGGCCATTGCTAACTACCGCGAGGCAATCAGGCTCAATCCAAATTTACCCGGCTTACATATGGAACTGGGCGACCTGCTCCGCGTTTCTTCTGACGAAAGACTCCAGGCCGAAGCGAAATCCGAATTTGACGCGGCACTAACGGTGAATGCGCGCGATGAAAAAGCAGAGCTTGCCCTGGGCACAATCGCCGACAAGAACGGCGATGTGAAAACTGCGTATACTCACGATTCGCGCGCCGTGGAACTTGATCCAAACGACGGCGATGCCTGTACAGAACTGGCGAAGGTGATGATTGAGATGAATCAGCCTCAGAAGGCCCAGGAAATGCTGGAACGCGCCATTCAAATCGATCCCACCAACGATGTTGCCCACTACCGCCTGGTTGCCCTTTACCGTCAGCAGGGTAAAACGGACGAAGCGAAGCAACAGTTAGCGGATTATCAGAAATACAAGCAAATGAGGGAGAAGCTTGAAAAGATCTTCCGTGACATGCGAGTCGCGTCCGGCCAGCACGCCACCGACGAAAATTCCAGAGCGACGCAATAACAGCAGGAAATATCAGAGTCATTCGGTGGTGAGTCGCCTTCTCTTCGTAGCTCCTGGTATCGCCGCCTGTGTGCTGATCGGATCTGCGTCATCGTTTCCTGCTGAGTCCTTTGCAGCGCAGGCCGCTCGGCTCACTCGTTTGGATCAGAGAGAAATCCCGCAACTGGTCGATATTACGCGCTCCACTGGAATCCATTTCGAGCATCTGTCTGCGCCGGAAAAAAAATACATCGTCGAATCGATGAGCGGTGGTGTCGCGTTGATCGATTACGACGGGGACGGTTATCCCGATATCTATTTCACCAATGCCCCCAGCGTGGATATGGCGCTGGCCGGTCGCAAAGCAAGTGGCGCCCTCTATCACAACAACCACGATGGGACGTTTACTGATGTGACCGAGAAGGCGGGCGTGGGCTCTCCCTGCTGGGCGATGGGTGCCGTAGTGGGTGATTTCAACAATGACGGCCGACCAGATCTGCTGGTTACATGTTTCGGGGGGGTCGTCCTGTACCGCAATAATGGGAACGGTACCTTCACCGACGTTACAGCGCCGTCCGGCCTTAGCTCCGACCACGGCTGGGCAACGGGAGCCGCATTTGGCGACTATGATGGCGACGGATGGGCAGACTTGTTTGTTGCGCATTATGTCGATCTCGATCTGCGCGATTTGCCGGCCTTTGGCTCCCTCAAAACCTGCCAGTACCGCGGCATCTCGGTGCAGTGCGGGCCACGGGGGCTGAAAGGATCGCCCGATTCGCTGTACAGAAACAACGGCGATGGTACCTTTCGCGATGTTGCTCAGCAGGCTGGAGTCAGCGATCCGCAGAATTATTTTGGGTTGACGGCTGTGTGGTCAGACTTCAACGACGACGGCCGGCTCGATCTCTTCGTGGCCAACGATGGCGAGCCTAACTATCTGTATCGCAACGATGGCAATGGACACTTCACCGATGTGGCGCTGGATGGTGGCGTATCCGTGAATGCGGATGGAGCCGAGCAGGCGAATATGGGTGTCGCCCTAGGCGATTACCTGCACACCGGCCGCTTTTCCATCCTGGTGAGCCATTTCAGCGAAGAGTATGCAGCCCTTTTTCGCAACGACGGAGGTTTTAGCTTTACTGATATTTCCTTTGCGGCAGGCCTCGGCAGAATAACATCCCCATATGTCGGGTGGGGAGACGCTTTCTTTGACCTCGACAATGATGGCTGGCCCGACATTATCATTGTCAACGGCCATGTCTATCCTCAGGTCGATAGTAAGGACATCGGAACGCGGTATCGTGAGCCGAAGTTACTCTTTCTCAATCAGCATGACGGAACGTTTCGCAACGTGAGTAAAGAGGCAGGCCCTGCGTTACAGATTCCGCAAGTCAGCCGGGGACTTGCCGTCGGAGACCTCTTCAATGACGGTCACCTGGAGATGGTTGTCGAGAACCTCGAGGGAGAGCCGATGATTCTTCGCCCCGAAGGTGGACCACTGAATCACTGGATCAGTTTTGCCCTCGAAGGTACCAAAAGCAACCGGCTGGCCCTCAACGCGCGCGTTCAGGTAACGTCCGGCAACCTGGTTCAGGAAGACGAGGTGCGCAGTGGTGGCAGTTATCTTTCGCAAAACGATCTGCGCCTGCATTTTGGCCTCGGTAAGGCCGACCACGTTGACAAGGCGCAAATCGTCTGGCCGTCGGGGGCCACGGAAGTCGTCAGACAACTGGCTGCGGACCGCTTCTATACCATCCGCGAAAGTCAGGGCGTGACTAAGGCCACAGCGGCTGCGCCGCCGCCCCAATTTCACAAGCCGGAGAGCAACCGATGAAGCAAAGAATGGGAGCAGCATCATGCGAGTAAGAAATCATCAATGGCTTGTGTGCGTGATTATTCTGGTTTCTGCTCTTGCTGCAAGCGGTCAGACTGGAGCGGACGTCGTTGTGTGGCTGACAACGCCTGACCGGACATCGCATTTGACGAAACAGGAAGCTCCCCTGCACTTCGCAAACCCAGCGACAGCAGGGGGCACGGCCTCTGTCGTCAATGTGAATCCGGACGTCCGGTATCAAAGCATGGACGGATTTGGGTTTGCCCTGACGGGCGGCAGCGCGCAGCTGATCATGCACATGGATGCACCGCGCCGTGCGGCGTTGCTCCGGGAGCTGTTCGGAACGGCCCCGGACGACATTGGCGTGAGCTATCTGCGTGTCAGCATCGGGTCGTCCGATATGAATGACCATGCCTTCACCTACGATGATCGAAACCCCGGCGAGACCGATCCTCAACTGGCTCACTTCGACCTGGGACCGGATAGAACATCGGTCGTGCCTGTCCTCAGGGAGATTCTCGCCATCGATCCCTCGATCAGAATCCTTGGCTCGCCATGGTCGGCTCCGGCGTGGATGAAAACTAACGACGACCTGAAAAGCGGTAGCCTGAAGCCGGAATACTACGACATCTATGCGGCCTATTTCGTCAAATACATCGAGGAAATGAAGGAACAGGGAATTGTCATTGACGCGGTCACTCCGCAAAATGAACCATTAAACCCAAACAACACACCCAGCCTCGTGATGCAGCCCGAGGAAGAAGCTCGATTCATCAGGGATTCGCTGGGTCCGGCATTCCAAAAAGCTGACATCGACACCCGTATTATCGTCTACGATCACAATTGCGATCGACCGGATTACCCGCTGACGATTCTGAACGATCGCGGCGCGCGCCAATATGTCGACGGCTCCGGCTTTCATCTCTACGGAGGCGAGATGACAGCACTCACGACGGTACACAACGCTTTCACGGACAAAAATATCTACTTCACTGAGCAAATGGTCGTCGATCGCCCCGGCGATCCGTTACTGCACATCTCCCATGCCGTAAAGGATCTGATTATCGGCGCCCCGAGGAACTGGAGCCGAAATGTGTTGCTCTGGAATCTTGCGGCCAATCCGAACTTTGGCCCGCACACCAATAACGGCGGCTGTCCTGTCTGCGAAGGCGCGATCACAATCGACGGCAACCTGGTGACGCGCAACGCCGCCTATTACACCGTAGCCCATGCATCGAAGTTTGTTCGCCCCGGTTCAATCCGCATCGAATCGAGTCAGTTCGATGGATTGCCCAACGTCGCCTTTGTTACTCCCGACGGAAACAAGGTACTGATCGTGGCGAATGACGACGATTCCGCGCGAGGCTTTCTTATTAGATATCGCGGCAAAATCCTGGTGGCCACGTTGAAGCCGGGCAGCGTGGCAACGTACCTCTGGAGGTGAATCGATGAGGTCAGGAGATGCGGACCGCATTTCGCGCAGGGGCTTCCTGCAGGCAGGGTCGCTTGCTGTAGGCTCAGCCATATCGCGGAAAGTCCTCGGACCGACAGCCGGGGAAACGGAATCCGCAGCCTTGCCCGCGCTCTCCCAGTTTGGCTACGGAGACGTCCTGATCAGCAGCGATCCGCACGAAGCGCAGCTTCGGGAGACGCACGCCGTGCTGATGGGATTGAGCAACGACAGTCTGCTGAAGCCGTTTCGGCAAATGTCTAACCTGCCCGCTCCTGGGGAAGATCTCGGCGGCTGGTATCACTACGATCCCGATTACGACTATCGCAGGAACTTTGACGCTGGCTTTGCTCCTGCCTGCACGTTCGGCCAATGGATATCCGCACTCGCGCGGGCCTACGCCATCACGGGTGACACGGCCACACGAGAAAAGGTGCTTCAGCTGAACCGGCTTTATGCCCAGACCATCAGTGCGGACTTCTACGTAAAGAATCGCTTCCCGGCTTATACGTACGACAAACTGGTGCTGGGATTGCTGGACTCGCACACCCTCGCCAATGATCCGCAGGCGCTCGAGATCCTCGACCACACTACCGACGCCGCTCTGCCTCATCTGCCGGGTCATGCGGTTGAACATAATGCTCGGTGGCGTATGGATAAAGATCCGGATGATCAGTCCTGGACATGGGACGAATCTTATACGTTGCCGGAAAACCTGTTTCTGGCGTACCAGCGCGGCGCTGGCCGCAGATACTACGACCTGGGGATTCTGTATCTCGATGACGCAGCGTGGTTCGATCCCTTGTCGCGCAATGAAAACGTACTGAATGGCCGTCATGCCTACAGTTATGTCAATTCGCTGAATTCCGCGATCATGGCCTGTCTGGTTGCGGGCAGCCAAAAGCATTTGCGTGCCGCCCGCAATGGGTTCGCCATGTTGCTGGCGCAGAGCTATGCTACCGGTGGATGGGGGCCCGACGAGACGCTGCGCGCGCCGGACAGCAGCGACTTATATGCGAGCCTGACAAACACTCACAGCAGCTTTGAAACTCCCTGCGGTTCTTATGCACACTTCAAGCTCACTCGATACTTACTGCGAGTCACCCGCGACGCGCGCTACGGAGACAGCATGGAACGCATGATGTACAACACGGTTCTTGGTTCCAAACCGCTTCAGGAAGATGGGAATTCCTTTTATTATTCCGACTATAATTTCGACGCGAAACGTGTATATCACCTGGCTCGATGGCCTTGCTGCTCGGGAACGTTACCGCAGGTCGCCACCGACTACCGAATTAACACGTATTTCCGTGGCCTGCAATCTGTCTATGTAAATTTATATATCTCCTCAACTCTGCGTTGGGCCGAGAAAGGAAGGACGCTCTCTCTGACGATGGAAGCTGACTACCCTTATGACGAACATATCACCATCTCAGTGATGAGTTCGCAGCCTACCGATCAGATGCTCTACTTCCGAATTCCGGAATGGGCCGACAATGCGGCGATTTTCGTCAATGGAACGCGCCAGAAGGGGCTGGCCATCCCTGGGCAGTTTGCTGCGATTCGGCGCGAGTGGAAGACTGGCGATCGTGTTGAACTGGAGTTGCCACTCCAGCTCCGGCTGGAACCCATCGACGTGCACCACCCTGATACGGTGGCCCTTCTGCGGGGCCCGCTGGTCCTGATGGTGGTAAAGGCAGAGCAAAACAGTCCACCTCCGCTCGTGACGCGCGAGGAATTGCTGTCGCCCGCGCGCGTGAGCCAGCGCGAATGGCGCGTCAATACCTCGACAGGGGCCGTGCGGCTGCTGCCCTTTACTTCGATCGGGGAACTGCCCTACACAACCTATCTGAAGCTCAGAGCATGAATGTAAATCGCTATCTCGCTGCACTTCTATGTGCCGGGCTCCTCACCTGCCGGCCCGCGGCAGCAACCAACCTGGTTACCGACAATGGTTTCGGATTCGCTGTGGTATCGCCGGAGACCGGAGCCATCACCAGGTTCTACGCGCACCCATACAGTTTTGCGCAACCGGATTCGGCAAATCCACTGAGTGAAGAAATCGAAACGGCCAATTTCATCGCGAGACTCGCCTGGAACGAGGGAACCTCGCGAATCATCACAGCAGACTACGACCAGGATTCTCATGTCATTCACGCCGTCAGCTCTGGAGGCGAGGGCCTTGTGTTCATGCCCTTTGGTCTGCGGCAAACGGCTCTCGTCATTGGTTGGCGGCCATCTGTGTTTTCGCGCGGTCATTGGGATGTTGCCGTGCCCTGCCCGCTGTTTCCCGGAGCAACAGGTGATCCGACCGGAGCCAGGCCAATGGCTGGATACGGCGCCGGAGCTTATGTCTTAGATGTAATTGATCAGGGTGGATCCGCAACGCGCCAAGGACTCTGATCATTTAGTGAAACTCGCTGATCGAGTGACGGGAGTTGGAAAATGAACCGGACAGTCCTTGCCTCATGCTTTCTGGTCATGTCGATGTCAGCGACCGCTGCGGTTTCCCAGTCATTTGTGAGCCGATACAAGGGCGTGCCCTATCATGACAGCCGCTATCAAGGCGGCCCACAGAAAATACCAGGACGGGTATTGTGCGCCTACTATGACCTGGGCGGCGAGGGGGTGGCGTATCACGATGCCGATCCGCAGAATCACGGCAGCGGAGAATTGAATCCGGCTGACGGAACCTACCTCAATGACTTTCGTATCCATGAGGGGGTCGATACTTCATACACGAAGTTCGACCGAAAGCCTGATCCGATTGATGACAGCCCCTTCGACAGGATTGTTCCTCCTCGAGAGTTACTCTATGTTGGCTGGACAGAATCCGGAGAGTGGTTCGACATAACGGTCGATGTGACGAACGCCGGAATTTATGATGTCGACCTGCTGTACACCTCCAACCGTGGGGGAAAAATCTCCATCGACGTGAATGGAAAAGATGCAACAGGACCACTGGAGGTTCCAACAACATACGACTCTGCAGACCCCGTGGCCTGGCGTCAGTGGCACCACTGGAACCTGGCGTCGAATTTCTTCAGAGTTCGCTTTAGCAAGGGAAGGAATGTTATCACCGTCCATATTGTGACCAGAGGCAACATGAATTTGGCCTATTTTGACTTCAAACACGATCACTGACGAGGAACATTACTAAAACGGGCCGTCTTCGCGGTCCGGCCCGCGCAGCAAGAGATGCCGGTCTGCCGAAGGAGATTGTGTTGTATCCGGCACGGCACTCGTTTGCTACGGACATGCTGGACAGGACAGGCAATCTCATACTGGTGCAGCGACTGCTAGGGCATGAGAGCGTGACCACCACTCAGAAATACCTGCACCCGGAAATGAAGGGTGTGGCAGAGATGGTGAACGAGCGCAACACCGAAAGACAAACTTATGGGACTACTCTCCGTTGACGGGTTGTTACACCGGATTCAAGCACAGTGCCCGTCCACGCCGACATATCCGGTTTATGTACGGACGGGTGGAGTCCCACACCCCGCATTCATTTTAGGGGGTGTTCCGCAATGACGGCACAGTTTACGGCACAGTCAGGAAACGGCTCATTCGTAAGCTGTTGATTTTATGGCGCGCCCTGAGAGATTCGAACTCCCGACCTACTGATTCGTAGTCAGTCGCTCTATCCAACTGAGCTAAGGGCGCGCTGGAAGAGCTGTTGCGACTCCTCTGAGAATAGCAGTTCCCCAGGAGCGGATCAATCGAGTTGCGGGCGGATGAGCAGGACCTTCAGAATGATCGGCGGGAAGGCTTAACACCAGTCGGCTGAACGTCGGGGAAGCTCGTGAGGCTCCTTCGACTCGACCGCTTCGATCGGCGTTGCAGTCTCCCCCGAAGCGATGGTCGTAGCGCTGGGTAGGGCCGCGGCCTCAAGTTCCTCTTCGGTCAGGATGAAGCGGCGGATGTAGCGCAGCGGCTCTTCCCAGACGGCCATTTGCTCCAGATGATACTGCCACACCGTGTTGGACGTGGAACGGGACGAGCGGCGAGTGAAGGACTTCCGTTTGATGGTGACGACTTTTCCGTTGGCGTCGAGCCGCGTGTATTCCTGCGAGGGCAGCAGAAAAGTGATTTGCGTTCCCTTCTTCCAGAAGTGGCGGGCGAATTCGTGGGAGAAAAGCAGCGCGTAATAGCGGCGGCCGGCGGAGAGCGTCGCGACGGCCTGTTCGAAGCCGGGCCATTCAGATTCAAGGTTGGTTTGGAACCAGTGGCGGAACTCAAAGCCGTGGACACGAGCGCGAAGCACGACAATACGCAGGAGCTCTTTTCGGGTCATGGGAGCATGAAGCCTGACGGAGACGCCGTAGTAACACCCAGCGGTTCCACTCTCGGTGGTCCCAACGGTAATTCAGAACCAGTGCCCGAGGCAAGGGAAAAAGCACCGATCTGTTATCCAGGCGGATGCTTCGCGACGCGCCTTAGGCCACGACAAAGAGTTGGCTGTTCGTTATATATCGATTACCAGACGAATCCGTCTATCGAACTGGAAGCGAAGGCGTAACAACCGTCGCCAGCGTGCCTCGCGCCTGTTAGCGTATACCGAATCGACAGCAGGAAAAGGGCTTGGCTAAGTGACGGCGGAGCCGATTTTCAACAACTAGATACTTTCGTAACTTTTGTAGAGTGCCCTGTTTTGGCCGGTCAACGGCGCGCGCCGATGCACGGCGTGTGGACGGATCGTCAGGCTCGCTGGTCAGCAAAATGCCAGGGGTTTCCGCCGGAGATTCAACGGATGAAAGGAAGGTAGGCTGGGGTGCGCGAACGGTAAGCGCGGAAGGAATCGTGGAAGCGGGATTCGAGCAGACAGTCTTCGGCACGGATACGAATTTCGGTTCCGGCGATGAAGAAGGACGTCGCGGCGAGGAACAACGGCCACCAGGTCCAGCAGAATCCCGTGGCGAGCTGCATGCCGAACATCGAGGCGTAGATGGGATGGCGAAGCCATCGATAGGGTCCGGTCTGGATCAGTTCATGGTCTTCGCGCAGGGCCGCGGCATAGCGCCACTGCTTGCCCAGATGACGCGTTGCCACCCACACCAACACAACACAGGGAGGCGCGAGAATCATAGAGACGATCAGCGATGGAACGGACTTGTGAAAGCCCGGGGGCCGAACGTAAGACCACACCAGTGCGAAGCTGATCATAACGAGCAGAATGCCCCATCGCGACGCAGACGACTTTGCCACCTCTTTGCGATCGGCCGCCTGCCGGCTGGGTCGAATGAAGGCCAGCGACCAGACTATCCAGCAGAGAATGAGTTCAGCGAAGGCGACCCATTGCAGCATGCGCGGATTATAGCCTCGTCCATGGGACGAACGGCTGTCATGCAGCGCAGAACAGATGAGACTTGCCCTGAAAGGCTGCGTCTACAATCCGTGAAGACCATGCTGCGCTCCTTGCGTGCCCATCGAAATCTCGCCGCGTTAATTCTCTTGTTGGCGCTGCCGGGAATGGGGCGCGCGGCGACCGTGGACACGAATCCTCTGAACCGCGAGCCCGAGGTGGAGGAGACCTTCCGGCTCTTCTACAACATGGACTACGACGAGGCGCTGCCGCGCTTCGAGAAGATCCAGAAAGAGCACCCGGGCAATCCGATGGCGACGGCGTATCTGCTCGATGCGGTGCTGTTTCGTGAACTGAACCGGCTGGACCTGCTCGACACAACGTTCTATGCGAACGATGGATTTCTCACCGGGAAACATACCGTTGTCGAGAATTCGAGGGCGCGGGATCAAATCAAGGCGCTCGGGGATGAAGCGGTCAACGAAGCCAACGCGGAGCTGAAGAGCGAATCCGAACGACGTCAACGCGTTGTTTGCGCGGGGATGGGTGAGAAGCCTGCAGGCGACGTATTCGGCGATCGTGGAGCGCGCGTTTGTGGGCGGCCTGAAGGAAGCACTGGGAGCCCGCAGCGACTGCGACCGGGTGCTGCAACTGGATCCGAACTACGTGGACGCGGAGCTGGTGACGGGCGTCTATCAATATGTGGTGGGCGCGCTGTCGGTGGCGTTCAAGGTGGTGGTTGGGGTCATCGGGATTCATGGCTCGAAGGGCGCGGGTATGGCGCTGCTGCGGGACGACAGCGAGCGCGGCGTCATCACCCGCGTCGAAGCCACACGGCGATGATGCTGTTTCTGCGGCGCGAGGCGAAGTATGACGCGGCCGTGAAGATTGCGCAGAGAATGACGGACGAGTACCCGCACGATTATCTGTTTCGCCTGGAAGAGGGGAATCTGGAGAAGGACGCCGGCGATGGGATGGCGGCGGTGGAGACGTATCAGCGGCTGATCGAGATGGCGCAGCGGCCGGGCTACTTTCCGAGCGCGCACCTCGAGCTGGCGTATTTCGGCCTGGGTGATACCCTGCGCGGGCAAAAGAATTTCGATGCGGCGGTGGCGGCGTTTCGCGAGGGAGCGAATCAGCCGACCACCAGTCCTGAGCTGAAGCGGCGCTGTCTGCTGGAGGCCGGGAAAACCTACGATCTGATGCGGCAGCATGATAAGGCGGTCCAGCAGTACGAGGCGGTGCTGAACGCGGGCAGCGATACGGCGCAGGGCGATCAGGCTCGGAAGTACATGAAGTCGGCCTACACCGGAAAGTGATTCTATGGCCTTACGGCCGTAGATCAGCGGATAGCGTTCAGCGTTCAGAAAGAAAGGCCACGAGCAACCGGCTCGCTCGCAGGAGGCGGACGCTGGTCACCAGTACGGACCACTGCAATAAAACAAAGGCGGCGGCTCAGATTCGAGACCGCCGCCTTTCGTGGGTCAGGCCGGGGAGGAAGTTAGTCCATGTCGTCGACATAGCGAGCCAGGATCACCGAGTCTCCTGAAGTGGGATCCTTGATGAGCAGACCCACAACGCGGATGTCGGTGGCCGAGCTGACGTCGCCGATGGAGTTGAAGCCGCTGCGGAATTTGGTTCCCGGACCGGTGTAGACGGTGACCGGCTGGCCGGGAATGAGCAATCCCGCAAAGCCGTTGACGTTCATCTGGAAGGTGTTACCGGTGACGGAGCTGGGGACAAGGGTGCCGTTGTAGCCCCAGTTCCGCAGGACGATGCGCTTCACGCTCAGGGCGTCGCCATTCGCCGCGCCGGAGAGCGCTCCGCCCACCGACACATGCTGGCCAGGCAGCAGGGTCGAGGGGTTGAACAGGAATTGCGTCAGCGGGTTGTGCATCCAGTAGATGAAGAATTTCTCTGAGCCGCTGAGGTTGACGGCGCGATGGTGCCGTCGGTGACGCCGTCACCGGTCGCGGGGAGCGTGCCGCGCACATAGAGCTGGAAGTCGCTGGCGTTGCCGGAGGACGGCTGCACATAGGTGATCTGGCCAGCCGCGTAGAAGCCGTTCTGACACAGGATGGCAACTTCGTCGGCATCGATGGTGGAGTCGGCCCGGTCGAGCGTGCCGGAGATCTGGACGATGCTGGTGGAAGTGAGGTCGCTGAGGCTTTCGCCGTTATCCCATTCCGTCTGGCCGTTGACATTGACGGTAAAGACGCGGCCATGCGGCCCCTGGATGGTGAAGGACTGCGCGGAGCAGGGTGGGATTGACGACGCCGGCGATCGAACTCATCGATGTAGGCGCCAGGATCGCTGGGACCGACTGCGCCGATATCGAGGGTCGGATTCACATGGCCGGTGATCTCGCCGCCGGAAACCTGAATGGATTTGTCGAGGCGGAAATCCAGGTGGATGCCGACGGGTCCGGTCGGACGAGACGACCAGAGGGTTGGCCAGCGTCTGCGTGACGGTGTTGGTGGTGAAGGTCGGCGGGCATGCTGGCGATGGTGGGCGCTCCGGCAGCCGGTCTGCAGATAGCCGATGGTGGCGCTGGCAAAGATGACCGCGATCTGCGTGTAGGTGTCGGCCGGAACATCGTTCATATCGAGCAGCGTTTGCAGGCCGTTGTAGCGGGCGAAGTCGACGGTGGGAGTGCCGCTGACGAGGGAGACGGAGTTGCCGTTTGCGTCGATGGCGTTAATGGACTGAATGGTGGCGTTAAAGGAGACGACGCTCGCGACCGGCGCGTCGGTGCCGATGACGAAGGCAGACCCGGTGGGGGTTCCGGTGTTGGCTGAGGGATTGTCGGAGGTCATGCCGCAACCAGCCAGCAGAAAGAGAGCGATCAGCGAGGAGCGGCGCTCAGGCACAGGGCGGAAAGAGCGAAGCGAACCGTGTGTGGCGAAGGGGTGCGTGGGTAGACATACGGGAGAAGTCGCTTTCCGCAGTTCCGGGAAACCCTGGTCGGGAGCGCGAGGCCGCTAGCGGAAGAGCAGCGGCCTGGACGCAGGGGGAGCGTGCGCGTAGACGACGCGAATCTCATTGCAGCCAGGCTGTGATCCTCGGAAAGCGGCGGTCGTCGAGACGCGAAGGGGTGTGCCCGTGAACCGCTGTTGAGTTTCGATAGTGATCGGCGAATCTCGCCGTCGCAAACGGTGAACACAGGGTTGTGCGGCGAAGTTTCGGAAATATTTTGAACCTTGGTAACTCTGCGTGCGTTATTTGCGTCGGCGGTGGTTACGAAACGGGTCCAGCGCGAGCGAAATTATGTGAAATGTAATGCCCTGTTGACGGTGCATTGTGCAGATCGATGAGAAGGTGCATCAGAGAAGCAACAGCGATTCTGCAGCAGCCGCCGGGGCATAACACGAAAGTTGCAAACGATGCTAGGTAACGTCGCAACCCGGGATCGAGACAGCAGCGAGCTGGCTGTTTCCGCTGACGCACTGGAACTGGAAAGTGGCGCTGATGACCGCAGTGCTGCGCGGCGCTGGCCTGCATCGCGGCGCTGCGGCATATGGAAGCGCATGCGCGCAGCCACTTCGTCGCGGTGGAAGCGGCCTTTGTGCTGCTGACCTGCGGCTTCTTTTCGGCGCTGCAGCAGCAGTCGCTTTCAATTCGGTCTGAATGGCTGGCCTGGTTCTCCTGCGTGGTGGTGGTGCCGCTGACGTCGCTGGGCTGTGATGCGGGGCTGCACTTCTGGCTCGACGGGCGGCAGACGCGGCAGCTGGGCGTGGCGGCGCTGGTGTTCACGGTCTTGTCGGCGACCTTTCACTGGCACATGATCCGCAACGGCGCGCTGCTGGTGGGCGATGAGGCGCACTCGCTGCAGGACCGACCTGAAGCGGATTCCGCAGTTGACGGCGACGTATTTTGCGGCGCCGGTGTTGTGGCTGTGGCGGACGGCGAGCGCCCTGGTTCGGGACGAATCGGTTGTTGCGGTGGGCGTTGGCGATTGACGCAGGGGCTAAAGCCCACTTCAAAAAGGGCACGTTGCGGCACGACTGTCCGTGCCCTGATACAACGGCCCCAAATTCAATTAAGGCAAGAGCAAAGCGGCGCCGAAGGCGCGAACGCCTGAACGGCTAGTTCTCGAGCTTCTTCGTCACCAGCTCATTCAGCAGCGCGGGTTGGCCTGGCCCTTCGACGCTTTCATCACCTGGCCGACGAAGAAGGCGGCGACGGTCTTCTTGCCTTTGCGATACTGCTCAACCTGCGCAGGATTGGCGGCGATGACGTCGTCAATCATCTTTTCGAGCGTCGAAGCGTCGCTGATCTGCTGCGGCTTCTCGCGCTCGTAGACCGGGCCGAAGTCTTCGTTGCGTTCAAAGCAGAGATCGAAGAGCTGCTTGAGCTGCTTCACGACAGCTTGCCGTCCTCGGCTGAGATCGGCGGCCTGAGCGCGACACCCTTCATGGAGATCGGTGACTGCTCGAGCTCGAGGTTGGCGGCTTTGAGGCGCATGGTCAGCTCGCTCTGGACGAGGTTCGCGACGCGGCGCGGATTTTTCGCGGCACGGGCGGCGGCCTCGAACTGATCGGCGAAGGCGCGCGTGGCGGTGAGGGTGTGCGCGTCCTGCTCGGTGATGCCGTACTCGGCGATCATGCGGGCGCGGCGCGCTTCGGGCAACTCGGGCATGCGCGCGGCGATCTCGGATTTCCAGGCATCGGGGACAATCAGCGGCGGAAGGTCGGGCTCGGGAAAGTAGCGGTAGTCGTGGGCCTGCTCCTTCGAGCGCATGGAGTAGGTGCGGCCTTCGTTGGCGTTGTAAAGGCGGGTTTCCTGGACGACGCGGCCGCCGGATTCGATGAGCTCGATCTGGCGCTCGATCTCGTATTCGAGGGCGGCGCGGATGAAGCGGAAGCTGTTGACGTTCTTGACTTCGGCTTTGGTGCCGAACTTTTCCTGGCCGCGCGGTCGGACGCTGACGTTGGCGTCGCAGCGCAGCGAGCCTTCTTCCATGTTGCCGTCGCTGACGCCGGTGTAGACGATGATTTCCTTCAGGCGCGTGAGGTACTCGAAGGCCTCGTCGGGGGTGCGCATGTCAGGCTCGCTGACGATTTCGATCAGGGGCGTGCCGCAGCGGTTGAGGTCGACATAGGTGCGCGTCGCCGAATCGGGAAAGCCGTCGTGCAGGCTTTTGCCCGCGTCTTCTTCCATGTGCAGGCGGGTGATGCCGATGCGCCTGGTGCCCGCGGGTGTGGGAACTTCGATGTGGCCGAACTCGGCGAGAGGTTTGTCGTACTGCGAGATTTGGTAGCCCTTGGGCAGATCGGGATAGAAGTAGTTTTTGCGGGCGAAGATGGAGCGCTCGCGGACCTGGCAGTGGAGGGCGAGGGAAGCGAGCGTGGCGAATTCGACGGCGCGGCGATTGAGGACGGGCAGCGCTCCCGGCAGGCCGAGGCACACCGGGCAGACGTTGGTGTTCGGTGGCGCGCCGAATTTGTTGGCGCAGCCGCAGAAGGCCTTGGTCTCGGTGAGGAGCTGGACGTGGACCTCGAGTCCGATGACGGGTTCGTATTTGGCGCGGATTTCAGGCGGAAGCGTCGCTGCCGTGGCCATGGGAAAGTCCAGTTTAACAATTCAGCGTCTGGAACACGGAGAGCAGGGAACACGCGATGCGACGCTCGGTCCGCCGTCATTCGTTATTCAACGGCGAGTTAGTGTCTCGAGTAGCCCTGCCAGAGGTATTCCAACGCTTCGGGGAGGGTTTGGAGTTTGGTGGCGTGGTCGACGTGGCCTGCGTTCTCGGCGAAGACGAATTGGTAGTGGTAGTGTTTCGCGGCGAGGGCGGCGGCCATTTTTTCGTTGGCGAGGACCCAGTCGTGCATGTCGTCGCGCATGGCGTTGGGGTTGTAGAGGTCGCGGTCGCCGACCTCCATCCAGATGCGGATGGGCTTGCGCGGGGAGTTGGGAATGAGCGAATCGACGAAGCCCCAGGCGCCGTGCGGGGTGGCCGGATTCCAGGGCCACTGCTGGTTGATCCACGTGCCGCTGTACGCGAGGACGCGGTGGTACCACTCGGGATGGTACCAGGCCATGATGAGCGAGACCGCTCCGCCGCTGGAACCGCCCATGGCCGCGCGGCCGTTGGGGTCGTGGGTGAGCTGGACGTTGCATTTCGATTCGACGAGCGGGAGAACTTCGTTCTCGACCCACTCAGCGTATTTGCCGGACATGGTGTCGTACTCGAGGCCGCGCTCGGAGCCCTGGGCGTCGCCGCCGCCGTTGGCGATGGAGATGGCGATCATGACCGGGACTTTGTGCGCGGCGATGAGGTTATCGAGGGCGGTGAAGAGGGAGCGGTCGGGGCCGTCGGCTCCGACGATGAACGGCGCGGCGGCGCCGGGCTTGTATTGGGCGGGGACATAGACGGCGACGGTGCGGGTCCAGGGATGCGGGTGGCTGGTGGTGACGACGGGGCGCTCGGGGTGGTCGGGATCGGGGGAGACGGAAGTGCCAGGGTCGCGTGCGATGCCGGGGTAGTATTTGCTGTCGGCGGAAGTCAGCGTAATTTCGGTGACCGTGCCCTGGGGGACGGCGGGGTTGACGGTCATCTCGGGTGCTTGCGGGTGTGTGGGTCCGAGGATGAAGTTGCCGTCTTTGTTGGCGGGCGGGAGCGTCGCGTCGGGAAGCGTAGTGGCGCGGACGTAGCCGGGGGTGTGGGGATCGCGCGTGGGGTACGTGGGGTGGGGCTGCTGACCTTGAGCGAGGGTGGGGAGAACGAGCGCGACAAGCAGCAGAGTGCGAGGCATGGTGCCGATTGTAGTGGAGGCCGAACCCGCTCAAGGCAAAGGTGGAGTGGAGCGAAACACATCAACGACGCGCGTGGGATCAGAGGAGCTTGCGGTAGACGATGAAGCCGGAGCGCTCGGCGATTTTGTCGTAGAGGCGCTGCGCGGTTTGGTTGGTTTCGTGGGTCTGCCAGTAGACACGGGAGGAGCCGGCGCGTTTGGCCTGTTCGTAGACTTCGCCGATGAGGGCGCGGGCGACGCCGCGTCCGCGGGCGGATTCAACCGTGAAGAGATCCTGGAGATAGCAAATGGGCGCGATGGCCGTGGTGCTGCGGTGATACAGGAGGTGCGCCAGGCCGAGGATCTGGCTGCGGCGTTCGGCGACGAGGGCGTGGACGGGTTCGGCGGGGTCGAAGAAGCGGGCCCAGGTGGTGCGGGTGATTTCGGGCGCGAGGGCGGTGGGGCCGGAGCGTCCGTAGAAGGCGTTGTAGCCGTCCCAGAGGGGCAGCCACTGTTCATAGTCGTCCGGCGCAATGGGGCGGACGAAGAGGGTTGGGTCGGCGCTGGGGGTGGGGGCCACAGAGTCAGTTTACCTGGGGTTGATTCGGGCGGGTTGGGAGCGGTTGAGGCGAACGGCAGGAAATGAGTTCGCGATGTGACTCCGCGCCGATGGACCAGTGCGCCGCTGGCGAAAGCGCAGGCAGCGCTCCGCTCAGGAGGGCATCCGTTCTTTCTCTCACGATGAGATGAGGAGCGCGTCGATGGCTTCGTAGCCGGTGGGGAGTTTGATGCCGTGCCTGGTGGCGCCGGCGGCGAGGAGGGCGGCGACGGAGTCCGGTTGGCGGCGGCGTTCCCAGTAGGAATCGATGCAGGCTTTGACGGCGAGCTGGAGAGGGGTGCGGTTGCGTGCGTCGGTGGCGTTGACATCGGCGCCGCGGGTGATGAGTTCGCGAACGACATCGTGGTTGGCGCGCCACGCAGCAACGTGGAGGGCGGTGGAGTTGCGGGTGTTATCGAAGTAGGGATCGCCCTCAGGCCAAAGGGCATCAGCCGGGATTCCCAGCTCGAGAAGGGTGCGGACACCTGCGAGGTTGCCGGCTCCGGAGAAGTGAGCGAGGAGCGATCCGCCGATTTGTAACAGTTCCGTTTGGAGATCGGGTTTGGCAATGATGAGCGATTTCGTCTGGGGCAGGTCGGCGAGGGCACAGGCGGCGACGAGCTGATCGAGTTTGGGGGTGGGGCCGTCGTAGTTGGGAGCGAAGCCGCGGTTTTCGAGGGTGCGGAGGATGTCGCCGCGGCCGTGGTACGCAGACATCTGGAAGGCGTTGCGGCCGTCGGCGTTGCGTGAGTACGGGTCGGCGCCGTGGTCGAGGAACATCTCGATCATGATGAGGCCGTTGTCGCGGCGGATGGAATGCTGGAAGGGCGTGTGGCTCCACTGCGTCATGAAGTTGGGGTTGGCGCCGCCCTCGAGGGCGAGTAGCAGCCCCTTCTCGTCGTGCCAGTCGGCTTTGCGGGCAGCGAGCCAGGCGAGCGAGCGCTCGTTGCAGCGGCCCGAGTCGATGAGAATCTTCACGACGGTGTTGTCGTAGCTTTCCGGCGCGTGGTAGCAGGTTTCTTCATCGTTGGGGTCGGCGCCGCGTTCCAGCAGGAGTTGGGTGAGGCCGGGATGTTTGGCGAGGCCGGCAGCGGCGTACAGGACCGACTCAAGGAATTCGCGCGGCGGCTCTTCGTCCAGGGTTTCCATCCACCCGGTGTTGGGGTCGGCGCCGGCGTCGAGCAGCAGGCGGGCACTGGCGACGAAGGCTTCGGAACGCGAGGGATCGAGACGGAGGTAGCGCGAGAAACAGAGATACGTGAGGGGATCCCAGTTGTTAGGGCCACCGGGACTGGTGGCAAGCGCGGAATCGCGTTCAAGGAAGGCGCGAAGGGTTGACTCGTCGGCGAGGACCGCGGCGGTGTAGATGCTGGCGGTGGCGACGTGCGGATAGCGGATGCGGATGAGTTCGGCCTGTTGCAGCGAGCCGGAGCCGTGCCAGCCGTGGCGCTCGACGGAGGCGAACTCGAGGAAGAGAGAGACGGGGTCGCGCACGTCGGCATGCGACGAGGGGTTTTCGAGAGCACGGAGGGTTTGCAGCGTCTCGAGGTGCGCGGCGAATTTGGGCCAGGAAGGGAACGCATGCGCGCGGGCGAGGACATGCTGTGCATCGGAGAGAGTGATGGCGAGGATTTGGGCGTCGGGAACGTTGCGGAAGCGAGGATGCCAGCGGCGCATGAGGTCGAGCGCGTCGAGATTGCGCGCTCCGACGGCGCGGACGAGTTCTTTGGCTTGCTTCCTATATTGTTCGAGGGACGGACGGGCGGGCAGTTCGGGCATACGAAGCTCCTTTCGTGTGGCGCCTCAGGAGTCCGCACATGCGAGGCTGAAAGAAGATTCGCTGGATTGTGGAGAAGCTAAGGTGGGCACGGCCCTTTCCGCGGACTGGATGCGCCCTTCGCGCTTGGTCCAGAGTACGGACGGGGAGGGCCCGGGTCAAGGTGACAGGTTGCAGGGGACAGGTTGCAAATGACGGCGGAGGGGCAGGGAATGTCGATGGAGGAGGCGTCGGTGTTTACGCGGGTGGAAGCGGGGTTGGAGGCGGTGCTGGAAGAGCTGCGGCGGCTGGAACCAATTTTTCATACGCAGGAGTTTGGGCGCACGGTGGCAGCCTTTGAGCGCAGGATGGCGGCGGACTATTGGGAGGTGGGTGCGTCGGGGCGCAGATATGACCGGGAATTGATTCTGCGGGTGCTCGAAGAGAGGCCGCCGGTGGATGCGGAGGAGGCCGGGTGGACGTGCCAGAATTTTGGGTTGCGGCGAATGGGGGCGGAGACGTATCTGCTGACGTACACGCTGGATCAGGCGGGGCGGATCACACGCCGGTCAACGGTGTGGGAGAAGAGTGCGGAGGGTTGGCGAATTTTATTTCATCAAGGACGATTGTGATGGGCGGGGATGATTTTGTGCCGGATTGAGAGCGCGCCGTGTGCGGCCGGAGTTTCCTCCGGCCGTTCGGGCGGTACGCGACGACGCTTCTTTCAGGACGCCGCGGCGAAAGTCGCTGATCTTATGTTTCCCCCACTCAAGCCAACCTCAGGCTTGAATGGGGCACCCGCGTTGGGGCACCCAGTCAGACCAGCTCGCGAACGCGTTCGTGCAGCTGGGTAATGGCGATTTTGCCGCGATTGGGTTCGCCGCGGACTAAGGCTTCGGCAAGTTTCAGGGCCTGGCCGGCTTTGACTTTTGGGGGCATGGGCGGGGTGAACGGATCGACGACGGCTTCGATGAGGAACGGTTCCTGGTTGGGGAGAGCGCTGTCGAGTTGCTGGCCGCAGGCGGAGGGCTCGGTGATCTGCATGGCGCTGAGGCCGCAGCCGCGCGCGATGGTGACGAAGTCGGCGGGGTAGAGGTCGCAGGCGTACTCGGGATTGCCGAGGAAGATCATTTGCTCCCACTTGATCTGGCCGAGGGTGTTGTTTTTGATGACGATGATTTTGATGTTGAGGTTATACGCGGCGACGGTGATGAGTTCGCCCATCAGCATGCTGAGACCGCCGTCGCCGATGATGCAGTAGACGGGGCGATCCGGATACGCGACGGCAGCGGCAATGGCGTAGGGCAGGCCGCAGGCCATGGTGGCGAGGTTGCCGGAGCAGCTGTGCATCTGTCCGCGAAGCGCAGGAACGTAGCGCGCCCACCAGGTGGTGATGGTGCCGGAGTCGGATGTAACGATGGCATTGGGAGGGATGCGCTTGCCGAGTTCCCATCCGACGACTTGCGGCTTCATGGGTTTTTCCATGAAGGTGCCGCGCTCTTCCATGAGCTTTTCCCAGTCTTTTTTGCCGCGCTGCGCTTTTTTCAGAAAGCCTTTGTCGTGGGGTTTGAGCCGAGGCAGAAGCGCGCGCAGACACGCCTTCGCGCTTCCGATGAGGGCGACGTCGGCGGGATAACGAAGGCTGATGCGCTGGGGGTCGATGTCGATTTGGACGCACTTGACGGCGCCGGGCTCGGGGAGAAATTCGACGTAGGGGAAGGACGAGCCAACGATGAAGAGGGTGTCGCAGTCTTCGAGGACGTCCTGCGAGGGCTCGGTGCCGAGCAGGCCGATGCCGCCGGTCGTGTAGGGGCTGTCGTCGGGAACGGCGGCTTTGCCGAGGAGGGCTTTGACGATGGGTGCGCCGAGGATGTCGGCCATTTGCTCGAGCTCTGCGGTGGCCTGGAGCGCGCCCTGGCCGGCGAGGATGGCGATTTTTTTGCCGCGGTTGAGAATGTCGGCGGCGTGTTCCAGATCGACAGGGCAGGGCAGGTTGTCAGAGAAGGCCGGCGTGGCGGAGGTGTGGTGCGGCGGGTTGCGCGGGGAGCGGTCTTTCTTGATGGACTGAACCTGCACGTCGACGGGGATGGTGATGTGGGCGACGCCGCGGGTTTCGATGGCGGTGCGGATGGCGAGGTCGGCGACTGATTCCATGTGGGCGCCGTTCATGATGCGCTCGTTGTAGTCGGTCACGTCGACGTAGAGCTTATCGAGGGCGACGTCCTGCTGGGTGAAGGTGCCGATGAGGTCGGAGTGCTGCATGCCGGTGATGGCGAGGACGGGGGCGTGGTCCATTTTGGCGTCGTAGAGGCCGTTGAGAAGATGAATGCCGCCGGGGCCGGAGGTGGCGATGCAGACGCCGAGGCGGCCGGTGAACTTGGCATAAGCGCAGGCCATGAAGGCGGCGGATTCCTCGTGACGGACGTGGATGAAGCGGATGCGATCCTTGTTCTGGCGCAGGGCTTCGAAGACGCCATTGATGCCGTCGCCGGGCAGGCCGAAGACGGTGTCGACACCCCAGGCGATGAGGCGTTCTACGAGTATGTCGGAGGCATTCATAATTTGTGTCCTCTCCGGGTTGGAAGCGGGGCGGCGGTGGCGAGTTGTCGATGGGAACGGGCCGCAGGCCAGGGCGCAGTCGACGGGAGGTGCAGGGTTCGGCTATTCTCGGCGCATGTTGCGGCTGGCTGCGATTTGGGTTTTGGTAAGCGCGGGTTCGATTTGGCCGCTGGGTGCTCATCAGCCTGGTGGAGCGATTGATGTTCCCACGGGAGCGCGGGTAGTGCTGGAGGCGCGGGGCGAGGGCGTGCAGATCTATGCGTGCAAAGACACGGGCGGCACCGTCGCGTGGGTGCTGACCGGACCGGAGGCACAGCTGCTGGACGCCGGCGGGAAGACAATTGGAAAACACTTTGCGGGACCGACCTGGGAGTTAACCGATGGGAGCACGGTGCAGGGTGTGCTGATGGCGAGCCAGCCTTCTCCGGACGCGGGATCGGTGGCGTGGCTGCTGCTGCGGGCGAAGGCCGGCAGCGCCACGGGCCGGATGAGGGACGTGGCGTTCATTCGCCGGACCGAGACGCACGGCGGGGCAGCGGACCCGTCGGCATGCCGGAGCGCGGGGGACGTGGGCAAGACGGTGCGCGTTCCTTACAGCGCGGCGTACACGTTTTACGCAGCCAAATAAAAATTTTGTCTTCAGGCGACAGCGATGGACTGCAGGGAGGCGTGCGCCTGTTTATCGTGGCGGCCAGGGTCGATGGATAACTCGAGGATGGAGACACCGGGGATGTTAACGGAGTAGTCTTCGACCTCGATGGTGGAGCCGTTAGGGCTGAAGGTCCATTGCTGGCGGACGATTTCGCGTTTTTGGCCGTTGGTGACAGCCGACAAAGTGAACTCCTGGGAACGCTCGGCATGCGACTCGCGAAATTCCAGGCGGATGCGGCGGATGGGGCGAGGCTCGTCGAATTTAAGGCGGATGGTTTGCAGGCCTGGATCACACGACTTCCAGCCCTCGGTTTCTTCGCCCTGGAGTGCGTGTTCAAAGGGATGCGCTGGATCCTCGGAGGAGATTTCGAGCGAGGCAAGATGCTCGAGGTCGATCCAGTTGTCGAGGGAGGGGCGCGCCGGGGCGGGAGAAGCGGGGTTGAGTGCGGACTTTCGCATCTGGATACCTCGGGGAAGTGAGATGCAGGAGGCACGGTGCGGGCCGCCATGAGGATTTCAAGTCACAAAAGTGCTATGTCGGCAGCGCAGCTGGCGCACTAGACTGGTGGCACTTTTCCGGGGTCAGGTGAACGCGTGGAATCCGGGCAGGCGGGCAGGGTAAAGCCGTTACAAGTGGGCGCGGCTGTGGTCCTGCTGCTGGGAAGTCTTGCGCTGCTGAGCACCACGCTCTACCACAACGCCGCCGATCGCGACTTCATCTGCTACTGGAGTTCGGCCAGGCTGCTGCTGGCGCATCAGAATCCTTACGCCGGGCAGGCGATTCTGAAAATTGAAAACATGGCGGGCGCGGGTTATCACGAGCCATTCATCATGCGCAATCCGCCATGGGCTTTGCTGCTGGTAGCTCCGCTGGGTTTGTTCACGGCGCCGGCAGGGGCATTCATTTGGCTGGTGGCGCTGATTGCGCTGGCGATGCTGGCGGTGAAGTGTCTGCGCCTGGGCCGCAAGCCGCCGCCGCTGGTGGTGTATCTGTTTGCGCCGATTCTCGGGTGCGCGATGGCCGGGCAGACCTCGATTTTTCTGCTGGCGGGGATTGCGTTTTTCTTCAAATATCACGGGCGGCAGCGGTGGCTGTCCGGGCTGGCCCTGCTGATGCCGGCGATGAAGCCGCATCTGTTTCTGCTGCTGTGGCCGGTGATCCTGATCGAATGCGTGAGAAGGAAGAACTGGCAGCTGCTGGCAGCCCTGGGCGCGGGGCTGGCGGTAGCTGCGACGGTCCCGCTGTTCTTCGACGCGCATATCTGGGCGCATTATCTGGCTGCGATTCGCGCGGAGCATATTGAGGGGCAGTACCTGGCGAATCTTTCGTTTCTGCTGCGCTTCATGGTGCCCGGACATCCGGTGTGGGTGCAGGCAGTGCCATCGGTGCTTGGCATGGCGCTCGCCTCCCGCTATTACTGGCGCCGCCGCAATCACTGGAACTGGCGCGTAGATGGGGCCGCACTGCTGCTGGTTTCGACGATGGTGTCACCCTATTCCTGGCCCTTCGACCAGCTGTTGCTCCTGCCGGCGATCATGCATGTCTGTTCCGTCGAGCCGGGCCGGCGCAGAGTGCCGTGGCTCGCGATCGTGAACGGCGTGGTGGTCCTGCTGCTGGTGCTGACCATTCCGCTCAGCTCGCCGGCGTATGCCTGGAGCGGGACGGCTTGTTTGATCTGGTACGTGTGGGCCCGGCATAAGGCGGGGCTGGCGGGGGTGCACAGTCCTGAGAGCCCGGGACTCAGAGCCCAGTTCGCCCATTCCAGCTAGAGTCCGCAGGCCCTAGTGCGCCATGGCTTCGGGGTCGGCTTTGTGGAGGTGGTTCTTCTTCAGCAGGAACGACAGGAAAAACATGATGCCGGTAGCGATGCCGAGGATCCAGAAAGTATCGATATAGGAGAGGGTCGAGGCCTGACTCTGCATGGTTCCATACATGCGGGCGTAGGCGGCGGTTTGTCCTGCGTGGGGGCCGGTGAGGCCGGCGGTAGCATTCTGAAATTCGCGATTCGCCAGGCCGGTGTGATTGGAAAGCATGAGCTGGTGGACCTGGGCGCGGCGGCCGAGGACGGTGGTGACGGCGGAGGTGCCGATGCTGGCGCCGATGTTGCGGACGAAGTTGATGAGCCCGGCGACGGCGTTGCTTTTTTCCTGGGGAATACCGAGATACGCAACCATGGTTGCGGGAATGAAGATGAATCCCATGGGGACGTACTGGGCGATGCGGAGCCAGGTAGCGGAGGCGAAGCTCATCTGGAGATCGATCCGTTTTGTGGAATAGAACATGGCGAGGGTGAGCGCGGCCCATCCGAAGGCCATGAGATAGCGGGCCTGGATGACGGCGGTGAGGCGGCCGACGATGGGAAGCTCAATGAGGAGAATGAGGGCGGCGGTGGAGAGGACCATGCCGGCGCTTTCGGCGGTGTAGCCCATGAGGGTCTGCAGATATTGCGGCATGAGGACGGTGGTCGAGAACGACGCGGCACCGACCATGAGCATCATGACGCTGGAGTTGGCGAAATTGACGTTCTTAAATAATCGAACGTCGAGGATGGGTTGCTTGACGCGCAGCTCCCACAGGACGAGAGCGACGAGACAGACGATGGAGATGATGGAGAGGGTGGTGATGAAGTTCGATCCGAACCAGTCATCTTCCTGGCCCTTGTCGAGAACGATCTGCAGGAAGCCGACGCCGACGGCGAGGAGGCCGAAGCCGAAGTAGTCGATCCTGCTTTCCTGGAGAGTGGTGCGGCGGAGGAAGGGCGGATCTTCGACGAAGGTGAGGACGAGGAAGATGGCGAGGATCCCGACAGGAAGATTCATGAGGAAGATCCAGCGCCAGGTATAGCTGTCGGTGATCCAGCCGCCGACGGTGGGACCGATGGCCGGGGCAACGATGGCGGTCATGCCATAGACGGAGAAGGCGAGGCCGCGCTTGCTGGGCGGGAAAGTATCCGCGAGGATGGCCTGGGCCATGGGCTGGAGGCCGCCGCCGCCGATGCCCTGGATCACGCGCGCGAAGAGCAGGAAAGGTAGCGTGGGCGCGATGCCGCAGAGCAGAGAGCTGACGGTGAAGACGGTGATACAGATGAGGAAGAACTTCTTGCGGCCCATGAGGGAGACGAGCCATCCGGTGATGGGCAGAACGATGGCGTTGGAGACGAGGTAGGAGGTGAGGACCCAGGTACTTTCGTCGCTGGAAGCGCCGAGGTTGCCGGCGATGTGGGGGAGGGCGACGTTGGCGATGGAGGTGTCGAGTACCTCCATGAAGGCGGCGAGGGAGACGACGCAGGCGATGAGCCAGGGGTTGGCCTTCGGCGTCCACACAGCAGCAGGAATGGGGCGTTCGAGGGTCGTTGTGGCCACGGGTCTCTGGGGGTCGTAAGGGGTTGTCAATTAGATGGGGATACGGAGGAGGGGATTCTGTATTTGGCGGGTGCGGATTTGGGCTGGTTATGAATCTTTCCTGCGCCTGAGATTTTCTCTCGGCCGCTACGCGACTGATCCCCTCCGCACGAAGGCTGTCATGGCGCACGCTGCCCGTTTCGCTGCGGGGGTCCTTCGCCCATTCGACGCGCATCTCGCTGCGCTCGAAGCTTACTCAGGGTGACATTGCTGCGCGCGGTGAAAGATCACGCTCCGCTGGAAAGGTGTATACCCCGCGCTCGCTCTCGATGACGTTTGGCGCTTCAGATTTCGAGGATGACGGGCATGATGAGGGGACGGCGGGAAGTATTTTTCTGGATGTAGCGTTTGAGGTCGATGCGGATTTTTTCTTTGATGACGCCGTAGTCGGCTTTTTCTTCGGGGCTGGAAGTGTCGAGGGTCTGGGTGACGACGGCGCGGGCGCCTTCCATCAGGCCTGGCTCGGCGCCGACGAAGCCGCGGGAGACGAGCTCGGGCTGGCGCTCGACTTTGCCGGATAGCTTGTTAATCGTCAGGATGGGGAGGACGAAGCCGTCTTCGGAGAGGTGACGGCGATCGCGGATGACGAGGTCTTCGACGACGTCGGTAGCGGAGCCGGAATCGATGCAGACGCGGCCGGCGGTGACTTTGCCGTTTTTGCGGGCGTCATTGGGGTCGAGCTCGAGGATCTCGCCGTTTTCGATGACCAGGGCGAGGTCGACGACGCCGAGGCCCTGCGCGACTTCGGCGTGCTTCTTCAGGTGGCGGTAGTCGCCGTGGATGGGAATGAAGAATTTCGGCTTGAGGAGGTTGATCATGAGCCGCTGTTCTTCCTGGCTGGCGTGGCCGCTGACGTGGATGAGTCCGTGGGAGCCGTCGTCGTAGATGACCTCGGCGTCGCGGCGGCAGAGGTGGTCGATGACGCGGAAGATGCTCTTCTCGTTACCGGGAATGACGCGGGAGCTGAGGACGACGGTGTCGCCGGCCACGATGCGGGCGTGCTTGTGGTTGTCGACGGCGGCGCGGCTGAGGGCGCTCATGGGCTCGCCCTGGGTTCCGCTGATGAGGACCATGATGTGTTCGGGCGAGTAGTCGTTGATCTGGCCGGGATGGATGATGAGGGAAGAAGGAAGGTCGAGGTAGCCGAGGTCCTGGGCGATCTCCGACGACTCGAGCATGGAGCGGCCAACGATGGCGACTTTGCGATTGTGCTGGCGGGCGAGCTCGCACGCGATGCGGATGCGGTAGATGGAGGAGGAGAAGCAGCTGAAGAAGAGCTTCTTTTTGGTGCGGGAGAAGATTTCGTCGAGCCGGGGCTTCACGGCCCATTCGCTGGGCGTATACCCGGACCGGTCGACGTTGGTGGAGTCCTGGAGGAGGGCGAGGACGCCGCGCTGGCCGATTTCGGCGAAGCGATGGAGGTCGAAGGCCTTGCCGTCGGGCGGGGATAAGTCGATTTTGAAGTCGCCGGTGTGAACGATGGTGCCGATGGGGGTTTCGATGGCCAGGGCGACGCAGTCAACGAGGGAGTGGGTGACGCGGATGGGCTCAACGGTGAAGGCGCCGAGCGAGAATTTTTCGCCTGGGACGATCTCGATGAGCTCGGCGTCGTCGAGGGCATGTTCTTCGAGCTTGCCGTCGACATAGGCGAGGGTGAACTCGGTGCCGTAGACGGGGACGTTGAGCTCGGAGAGGATCCAGGGGAGTCCGCCGATATGGTCTTCGTGGCCGTGCGTGAGGATGATGGCGCGGACGCTGCCCTTGTTTTCGATGAGGTAGGTAATGTCGGGGACGACGATGTCGACGCCGAGGAGCTCGGACTCGGGAAACATGAGGCCGGCATCGATGACGATGATGTCGTCTTTGTAGCGGAGGGCGAGGCAGTTCATGCCGAACTCGCCGAGTCCGCCCAGGGGAATGATTTGCAATTTTGCGTCAGCCATGGGACTTGCCGTCCAGGCGACCCGTTGTGCGGCGCCAGGTTGGACGAAACTGTGGATTTTTCACTTCTGTGGGCGACTTTCTCGGAGCAAGAGACAGGATAACAGCGAATGCGAAGAAACGAGGGACCGGTGCGAAGCTGCGCGGTGTTCAGCCCAGGTGAAGGAGGGAGGGGTCAGGGCTGGTAGTCATTGATGGAGGGGTAATAGCCCTGTTTGGCATCGATCTGGAGACCGCTGAGGCCTTCGACGCGCACATCGATGGTGTGGTACTTGTCGCTGATGGCGCGCTGATGGCTGATGTAGTCGATGGTGTAAGCGGTGCGGACAGAATCGCTGATCTTCACGAAGGCGTTCTGGATACCGTTCTCGCTGAGCTCGCGATCGACGTCGCCGCCGGTGGCGATGGCGTAGCGGGGCAGGACATCTTCCGGCTGCAGGAACGGTAGTTTGGTGCGATCGAGGAAGCCAATGCCCCAGATGGCGGAGTCGCCGACGTTGGTTCCGTAGACGGAGATGTTGTTGGCGAGCAGATACTCGACCACTTCCTTATAGCTGGCTTTGCTGCGCGAGTTCTTGCCATCGCTGACGACGTAGATAACGCGGCGGCGACCGCGAGGCTGCGAGGAAAGCTGTTCGGCAGCGTACAGAATGGCGTCGTTGAGGGGATGGACTTCTTTGGGCTGGACGAGAAAGCCGCTGGCGTTGCCGCGCTGCGGCGCCAGGGTGGGGTCAGCTTGCTGGCCGTTGACCATCGGGCCGGAAGCGAAGGGGCCTTCCGTCATCGGGACACCGGGCTGCTCGCCGGGTTTTTTGGCCATCTCGAAGGCTTGCGGGAGGCGATTGCCCTGAGCGGCGGTGAAGGGGGTGATGAGCTGGGGTCCGGTGCCGGCGTAGCTGACGATGGCGACGGTGTCGGAAGGCGTGAGGGCGTTGCTGACTTCGGAGAAGCTCTGGTTGACCTTGTTCATGATGTCGGAGGGGAGCGTGGCATCGATGACGAAGGCGATGGAAAGCGGATAGGCGTCGGTGGTGAAGAAGGCGATGTTCTGGCGGATGCCATCCTCAAAGACGCGGAAGCGCCACCACGGAAGGCCAGCAACGAGGTTGCCCTTTTTGTCGCGGACAGTGACGGGGACGTCGACGACGGTGAGACTGGTGTGGATGGTGTAGGGGGACGCGCCGGCCGGCCCGGTTGCGGGCGGGGCAGTCTGGAAATTATCGGGAGGCGGCGTCTGCTGGGCGCCCACGGTGCCGTTGTCGACCTTGGGGGCGGGCTGGCCGGCAGCGGCTGCGCCGTCCTGATCGGGGGAAACGCCTTTGCCCGGGGCGACCTGGTCCTTGAGGTCGGGGATGGAGGAAGGCTGCGATTGGGGTGCGGGGGCGTTGGGAGGAGCGGTCTGCTGCGTGGATTGGGCCTGCGGGGCTGGCGCATCGGGCACATTCTGCTGCTGTTGGCCAAAGACCAAAAGCGCGAAGGCCGCCGGAAAGAGCAACGAAAGAGCGCTGAGCCGAACTGCCCGCATCACGCTGAACCCCCCTAAAGCTTTCAAAAATCCCCCAACCGCGTCTGGCGCCGTCGATTCTGTAGGTTTAAGTGCCCGGAAACCGGACGCGATCTTTCTCCTCTGATGAGATTCGCGGGCAGAGCGGCGCACCTTTCGGGCGTATGCTCAAGATTAACAGAGCGAGAGGCGCACTGTTTCTGAATAACCCATCCCTGAACCCTTCCGTCTAAGGAGACATGGTCTTGCGCTGGCTGCATGTTTTGAGCATCCCCATCGTGTTCGCGGCGACCGTTACCTCTCATCAGACGTGGGCGCAGTCGGCTCCGTCACCCGACGCGCCGCCAGTGAGTACGGTCCCTGCGGACAATTCCGCCGTGGAGGAGACGCCGAGGGAGACGCTGAAGGTGACGTCGAACCTGGTGAGCGAGTACTTCACGGTGCGGGACAAGAAGAATGCGCTCATCCCGTTCCTGACGAAGAACGACTGCAACGTTTTTGAGGACAAATCGCCGCAGAAGCTGACGAGCTTTGTCGCAGAGGCGAACCAGCCACTGACGCTGGGAATCCTGATCGACACCAGCGGAAGCCAGCAGAACGTGCTGCCTCTGGAGCAGCAGTCGGCGTCGGCGTTTCTGAAGCGGATATTGCGGGAGAAGGACCAGGCGTTTCTGGTGAGCTTCGACGTAGGCGTGAACCTCGAGCAGGATTACACGAACAATGTGCGCGAGCTGGATCGGGCGATCAGCAAGGTGCAGATCAACACGGCAGCGGGCGGTGGGTCGGCGGGCGTGCCGGGAATCGGGCAGGGTCCGGTACCGACGCAGGGCGCGCCGAAAGGGACGCTGTTGTACGACGCGGTGTATGAGGTATCGGACCACAAGATTCACTCCGAGCAGGGGCGGAAGGCGCTGATCCTGCTGACGGATGGCGAGGACGAGGGCAGCGTGACGAAGCCGAAGGAGGCGATTGCGGCGGCGGAGAACGCGAACACCATTATTTACGTGATCTTGATCGCGGATCGCGGGTTCTACGGTGGCTGGGGTTATACCGGCGACATGCAGATGCGGACGCTGACCGAGTCGACGGGCGGGCGCGTGATCAATGTGGGGAACAACGGCAAGAAGCTCGAAGACGCATTCGATCAGATCGAACAGGAGCTGCGGACCCAGTATGTCGCGCAGTACATTCCGGTGAACAAGCAGATGGATGGGCGGTTCCGGAAGGTGGACATCTCCTGCAAGGATCAGGACGGAGATCTGAAGGTGCAGGCGCGCAAGGGGTACTTTGCGGTCGGGGATACGGATTAGAACAGCGTTCGGTGTTCAGGTCCGTGTCGAAGCCCGGAACCTGCGCCATTCTTCTGCTGTGATCTCCCAGACTTCGCTGGGAAGGCGGCCGGAGACGAGGTCTCTTTCTTCGAGACCGACCCTGCGCATGCCGGTTTTTTCGGAGATGCGGCGCGAGGCTGCGTTGGCGATGGCCTTGGGCGCGCGCAGGACCGGGAATCCGAGGACATCGAACCAAAAATCATTGACGGCGAAGACCGCCTCGGTCATGAGCCCCTGGCCGTGCCATGGAGGCGCGAGCCAGAAGCCGCGATTCTCGGTGATGCCGCGGATGAGGCCGATGACGCCGAGGAGTTCGTCAGGATATTCCTTCAGGCGGAGCGTCCAGTGCCACTGGTCGCCGCGCTCCATCGCCGGAAGAGCCTGGTCGCGGATGTACGCGAGCGCGCCGTTGGGTGGATAGGGCCAGGGAATTTTGGCGTTAAGGAACTTTACGATCTCCCACTGGGGAAAGATGCGCTGGATCGGATCCGCGTCGGTGAGCGCGAGCGGACGCAGGATGAGGCGCGTGGTTTCGAGCGTGGGCAGCATGGAGCGATAGCGCACAGCGGTCAGCGGTCAGCGTTCAGCCAACAGCGATCAGCCTACAGCGAACCGCCAGGGACCTGCGAACGGAGGCGCTGATCCCGCAGTTCAGGGATGAACCGGCTTGCTTTCGCCGGGCTTGAGCGTGCCGCAGTCGGAACTGAGGAATTTCGAGCTGATGGCGGAGCTGACGGCCATGCCCTGGGGAAACATGGGACCGTTCATTTTGGTCGTCGAGGATCCGTGCATGGCGCTGTCGCTGTCGAGAACCATCTGGATGTGGTAGTTGATGGAGTACCCCTGATCGGCGCTGCACTGGCCGTCGAAGGACAGGGAATGGCTGTCCTGCTGCAGGTTGGACGTGGTGCAGTTTAGCTTTTGCTGTTGACGAGCCTGCATTGCCTGCATGGATTGTTTCCAGCTGTCGGGGGTGTAGCAGGACTGGTTGGTGATGGCTCGGCCGGCCTGGCCCATGCTGCTGGAAGAAATCGTGACGCTGGATTGCCAGAGTCCCATTTTGATCGGTGGGGGAGCGATGTTGGGCATGACGGGGTCCTGAGCAGCGGCGAGGGCGGCGAAGAAGAGCAGCGGGAGCACGGGGGCGAGGCGGAATTGCATGACGGTTTCCTCGTGGGTCGAGATTCCGGGGTGAGCAGCGTTATAGCACGAGGAGCGGTGGGGTGGCGATGGGAAGATTGCGGCCGGTGCAGGGCAGGCCCGGCCGTATTTTGCGTGGTGTGACCGGGAGGCCAGACGGGACCGACGGGCGCCGCGCCGAATCCAAAATGCAGGGGAGAGGCTATGTACGCGCTGCGCAGGGAAGACTTACCGTTTGCAGGGAGCTCGTTTCAGTTTGCCGGAGCTGATCAGGGAAATGTTGGTGTTTCTTTCTTTTTGGTGGAGGCGAAGCCGGGGCGAGGGGCGCCCCTGCATCGGCACGCGTACGACGAGATCGTTCTGGTGCAGGAGGGTCGCGGACGCATGGTGATTGGCGATGAGATATGCGAGACCGGCCCCGGCGACATCATGGTAGTGAAGGCGGGGACGCCGCATGGGTTCGTCAACGCGGGAGAAGGCGTACTGAAGCAGATCGATATACATGTGAATCCGCGATTCGAGCAGGAGAATCTGGAGCCGACGGAAGTGTCGCTCAGAGCGGGGTTGCCGGTGGGGGGATGATTCTTCGCCTCTCTCCCTCATGCCAACGACTGGCTTGCATGGGCCACCCGAGGGCTTGCCGCCCGAAACCTGCGCCGGCTATTTCTGGTCGTGGTCCTTGTGGCCGAAGTCGAGGCCGATGGCGGGGTGGGAGGCGGTGCCTCCTACTTTGATGGGGACGAAGGTGCCGGCTCCATTTTTGGCGAAGAAGGGATCGACGGGTTTGAGGAGCAGGGATTTCCAGCCGGTGACCATCTGCGAGACGTGGGCGTCGAGGCGGGCGGTGCCGCTGAAGTCGAGGGTCTGGCCGTCGAGAGCGTAGATGCCCTGGAGATCGATGGCGGCACCGGGAACGAGGTAGTTGAGGGTGGGGATGGTGATCCTGCTGTCGCCGAAAGTGAAGTTGCCGCGCATCTCGGAGGCGATGTCAGCGGTGACAGGGGCCTGATCCTGATCCTGATCTGACGCGCCGTTCTGGGGCGGGTTCTGGCCTTTATTCTGCTTCTTGTTCTTCATGGCGTTGCCTTCGTCGTTGGCCTGTTGCGCTTTGCCCTGGCCGCGGAGGCTGAGCTCGTCGACCTTGCTCTGAATCTGGTCGTTGGTGAAGTGGGCGTCGCTGAGATCGAAATTCCCCTGGAGGCGGATCTTGTCGGTAACGGAGGCGGGGCCTGGGGGCAGATCGAATTTGGCGTGAACCTTGATTGTGCCAGTCATGAGGGGCTGATCTTTGACGGCAAGCTCGAGGATGTCCTGGATGCGGCCCGGATCGACGGTGACGTTAAGGCGGATGTCGCGGCCCTGAACGCCGGCGACATGCACGACCTGGCCCTGCGCGATGATGTGCGTGTGCAGGAGCCACGCATCGACAGGCTGGAGGTTGGTATCGCCATTGGTGCCGTCGACAATGGCGTGGAAGGTGGTATTGAGGGGTATGGGCCGTTTCGCGATGTCGAGGCGGAAATCCGGGGTCGTGGTGGTGCCGTCAACCACGATTTTGTTGAGCTGGCCGGTGTATTGGCCATCGGAGGAGAGCATGCCGCCAATGCCTTTGATGGTGCTGAGGTCGGCGTTGCGAAAGATATAGCGGCCGTCGACGGGGGTGTCGCCAGGGCTGTGCTCGTTGAAGGGGCCGAAGTCTCCGGTGGAGTCGATATGGCCCGTGGGGCGTGGGTTGATAAGGTCAGCGTGGAAGCGCATGGGCTGGCCGGCAGCAACGGAGCGGAGCTGGAGCTTATTGATGAGGAAATCGAGAGGGACTTTGCCGGGCTTTCCGTTTTCGATGACGAGATCGGCGCGGTCGACGTCGATTTCGCGAACCAGGATGTCAATCTTGCCGTGACTTTTGTCTTCGCCAGGTTTCTGAGCCTGGTTTATGGGTGCCATGTCGGCGCGCTGCTCTTTGGGAGGCAGATGGATGTCGAGGCCGGTGACCTGAACATGGTTCACCACAATGGGAGTGCGCAGGAGCTGGCGCCAGTCGAGGATGCGGAAGGAGAAGCGTTCGACGGCAAACATGGGTTCGTTCATGTTGAGGTGGTTGGGGTAGAGCTTGAGGCCGGAACCGGAAACCTGGAAACCGTCGACGAACGAGGCATGAAACTGATCGAGCTCGACGCGGCTGTCGAAGCGGGTGCTGAGGGTTTCGATCACTTTGGCTTTGAGCAGAGGGCCGGCGCGATGCAGATAGATGTTGCCGGCGATGACAGCGGCGATGGCCAGAATCGCGAGGATGGATCCGACCCAGAGCAGGGCAACCACGAGGGCATGATGACGGCGCCGGCGGGCGGGTGGGGCTGCGGTTGCGTTCACGGGAGTGCTCACTCTTACCTCTTCTCTGATTGTGGACCCGGATTTGAATCTTTTGGTTAGAGACGGATGTGCGCGGTGAGGCTGCCACGCCGGAGGGCGAATTCCGGGTTTATCCTCGGTGAGGGTCAAGGTGGGTGGCCATGACCGAACGGAAGACGGAACAGCGCGTGGTGGTGGGACTGGGCGAGCTGCTGTGGGATCTGTTGCCGGAAGGGGCGAGGTTGGGCGGAGCGCCGGCGAATTTCGCGGTGATGGCGGGGCGGTTGGGGAATCGTGCGGTGGTGGCGAGCCGGGTGGGCGCCGATGCGCTGGCGGAAAAAGCGCGGTGTGAACTGGAAGGGCTTCCGGCGGAGAGCGGGTCGCTGCAGACGGACGCCGAATATGCAACCGGTACCGTTACAGTTGCGCTGAAGGATGGAGACGCGGAGTACACCATCCTGGAGCCGGTGGCGTGGGACCGGCTGGCGCTGACGCCGGAGTGGCGGGAGCTGGCAGGGAAAGCGGATGCGGTTTGTTTCGGCACGCTGGCGCAGCGGGCGGAGGCGTCGCGCGCAACAATTCTCGGATTTCTGGATGGAACGAGGCGGGAGTGCGTGCGGGTTTTCGATGTGAACCTGCGGGCGCCGTTCTGGTCGGGCGAGGTTTTGCGGGATTCGCTGGGGCGGGCCACGATCCTGAAACTGAATGCAGGCGAACTGCGCCACGTGCTGATGGGGACGGGCGTTTGCCCTTACCCGACGGAGGCGCGGGACGATGACGATTTGCTGCGGGCCGCGCGGCAGCTGCTGGAGCGGTATCCAGTAGAACTGGTGTGCATCACGCTGGGCGCTCGCGGGAGTTTGCTGGTGACGCGGAGCCGGCATGACCGGCACCCGGGGCTGGCGACGAAGGTGAAGGATACGGTGGGCGCGGGGGACGCGTTCACGGCGGCGCTGACGCACTATTATCTGGAGGGCGCGCCCCTGGCGGTACTGAATGAGGCGGGGAATCGGTGGGGCGCCTGGGTGGCCTCGCAGGCGGGCGGGATGCCGCCCATGAAAGCGGAGACGCTGGAGCGAGTGAGCGAGGAGATACGAGCGACGGCGCGGCCAGGCCGGCACGATCCTGAGGCTTGAGCGGTGCCCGGCTTACTCGGCGGCGCTGCGGAAAACTGCGCAACACCTTTCAAGGCATCGCCGGTGCGCTGGCGCGGAGCATCTTTGCGGTCCAGGCGGCGCCGGGCAGGCCACTGGCGGCGAGGAGTTGCAGCTCTCGCTCGAGGTCGTATGCGACGCGGCGGATGGTGGGCCGGTCCTCGTCGAGGAGCAGCCAGGAAGCGCGGGGATCGCCGTCGTAAGGGAGGCCGACGCTGCCGCTGTTGATGAGGAGCTTGGGTGTTCCGGTGAGGGAGCGGACGGAGGGAAGATGGGTATGGCCCCAGGCGACGATGGGCTGGCCGAGCGGTGAGTAGATCGCTTCGAGGTCGGCGTCGGTGGCATCGGCGGCAGGAGCGCGCCAGCAGCCTGCGGGGCTGGCGTGAACCAGAGCGAAGCCGGAGGAAATGTCAGCCCGGGCGAGAGACAGCGGTAAACTTCGAAGCCATGCGAGGCGCGCCTCCCCGAGGATGCCGCGGGTTGCGGCGGCGATCCCGCGGATGGCGTCCCAGAGAGCGGGCGGGGCTTTGGATTGAGCGGCGAAGTCTTCGAGCGCCTGGGGACAGATGAGCATTTCGTCCGTGTTGCCCAGGACGCCGGGCCAGCCGAGTTCACGGATGTAGTCGAGGACTTCGACGGGGCTGGAGCCGCTGTCGGCCAGGTCGCCTCCGTGGAGGATGAGGTCCGGGGATTGGTGGCGAAGATCGGCGAGGACGGCTTCGAGGGCGGTGCGATTGCCGTGAATGTCGGAGAGAACGGCGATGCGCATGGGGTGAGGCGCGATGGGGAGCGGCGCGATTATTTAGCGGGTGCAGCCGGGGCGGCTTCCTGCGGGGGGATGAGCGGGAGCTGCTCGACGACAGCGAAACCGGTTTGGCGCAGCATCTGGAGGACGGTGGGGCTGGCGAGGCGCGTGGCGTCGTACTCGACGCGGATGGTCTTCCACTCCTCGTCGACCTTGATGTGGCGGATGCCGTAGACCTCGCGCAGATTGCCCAGCGCGAACATGGCGGATTCGGTGGGATGGCCTTCGTAGCGGTAGAGGGCTTCGAGCTGGGTCATGCGTTGATGATACGGCAGTCGGTGGCGTATGGAGGGTTGGTGTTTAGGACCGGAGGTGTCCTGAGTATCGTGGGCAGGGAAACGCACTGTGCTCAGGACGGTCACGTAAAAACTAGAAACGAACGCCGGGTTGGAGGAACGGGTTGGACTGGCGTTCTTCTCCGATGGTAGTGGCGGGGCCGTGGCCAGGGATGACGCGGGTTTGGTCGGGAAGGATGAGCAGGCGGTCGTGGAGGGAGCGGAGGATCTGTTTGCTGTCGCCGCCGGGAAGGTCGGTGCGGCCGATGGAGCCGGCGAAGAGGGTGTCGCCGGCGAGGAGCAGGTTTTCCGGCACGAAGTGAAGGCAGATGCTGCCCTGGGTGTGGCCTGGGGTATGGAGGATCTGCGCGGTATGACCGGCGATGCCGACGGTCATGCCCTCTTCGGCACTAGCGTCCGGGGGAGCGATTTCCGGGGTGGGGACGCCGAGCCAGCTAGCCTGCATGTCCATCATCGTGAGCTGGGGCAGGTCGTTCTGGTTGAGGAAGACGGGGGCGCCGGTGGCTTTCTTGAGGCGCGCCGCGCCGCCGATGTGGTCGATGTGACCGTGGGTGACGATGATCTGTTTCAGACTGAGTTTGTGCCGCGCGAGGAAGGCGAGGATCTGCGGGATGTTGTCGCCGGGATCGACGACCATCGCCTCGCCCGTGGTCTCGTCGCCGAGGATGGTGCAGTTGCACTGGAGGGGGCCGACGGGAAAGGTTTCGAGGATCATGCTTCTATTGTCGGCGACGCGGCGATTCCGTCACTCCTGTTTGTGGTCCGCGTTTTCTGGTTCGGGAGACAGGCGGCTTTTTGGGAGCGCTCTTCCGCCGCGGTCCGGGTGTGTTGCCCGCCCGCTGCAGGCCCTGGGCCGTGCGCGCGCAGGGCAGCCGTCAGGTCTTTGGCGGAGAGCGCGCTCGCGGGGTCGAGAAGCCACTGGAGGATGAGCCCGGAAAGAAGCACATGGTGAAACGTGCCGATCGTCCGCGCCGTGTGCTCGCTGATGGCGCTCTCTTCCCGACCAAGAAACATGGCCGCTAGCCCAACGCGCGCGGTATAGAGATTGCCGGCGAGAAAGCCGCGGGTGGCCGGCTGGCCGACCATCTGCGTGAAAATCTCAAAGTTGGCAATCCACAGCGGGCGGTAGGTTTCGAAGGTGGTGATGATCTTCGCCCAGATGGCTTCAAAGCGCGCCGCGGGTGCAACGTTGCCGGGAACCGTGGTTCGTAATGCGCGCTGGAGCTCCTGATCCCATTCACCGAAAGCGAGCAGCAGGGCTTCGGTCAGCAGCGCGTCCTTGGAAGAGAAGTGATAGCCGATGGCGGCCAGGCTGACTCCGGCGGCGGAGGCGATGTCGCGGGCGGTGGTGCGGTTATAGCCCTTTTCCAGCAGGCACTTTTTGGCGGCCTGCAGCAGAGCCTCACGATTGCCCATGAAAAAGATTGTAAGGCAGGGTAGAACATACGTCCAAGACATGCGTATAGTACATGTGTGCAAGACATTTGTACAAATCATTTCAGCCCTGGAGGTGACTATGAAGAACAAACGCGTCCTGATCTCGGGAGCGAGCGTGGCCGGCCCGGCACTGGCTTTCTGGCTGAGCCGTTATGGATTCGAGCCGACCATCGTGGAGCGCGCCCCGGCGGTTCGTCCTGGCGGGTATGCGATCGATTTTCGCGGAGCTGCGGTGCGGGTGCTCGAACGGATGGGCCTGCTGGCCGAAGTGCAGCGGAAGCAAACGCGGATCGGCGCGATCACCATCGTGGATGAGAAGAACAGGAAGGTGGCGAGTATGCCGGATGGATTTACCAGCGGCGAGCTGGAGATTCTGCGCGGAGATCTCGCGGCCATCTTCCACGAGGCCACACGGGACTCGACCGAATACATTTTCGACGACAGCATCTCGGAGCTCCGGGAGAGCGACAGCGGCGTCGATGTGTTGTTCGAGCGAAGCGGACGGCGCAGGTTTGACCTGGTGGTGGGCGCCGACGGACTGCATTCGAAGGTGCGGGGGCTGGCTTTTGGGGAGGAAGCCCGGTTCGTGCGCTATCTCGGCTACTACGTTTCGATCTTCACCATTCCGAACTATCTCGATCTGGACCGGAGCGGACTGTACTACGGAACCCTGGGCAGGAAAGTGGGCATCTTCAGCGGCGGCGACGGGCGGGACGCAAAAGCGTCGTTCTTTTTCGCGACCGAGCCGCTGGAGTACGACCGGCACGATACGGACGAGCAAAAGCAAATCCTGCGCGAACATTTCCGGCAGGAAGGCTGGGAGGTCGCGCGTCTGATGGAGATGATGGAAACGGCACCCGATTTCTATTTTGACTCGGTCAGCCAGGTGAAGATGCCGCAATGGTCGAGCGGGCGCAGTGTTTTGCTGGGGGACGCAGCGTACTGCGCATCGCCGCTCTCCGGAATGGGAACCGGCATGGCGGTGGTGGGCGCGTATGTTCTGGCGGGCGAACTGGCGGAGGCCGATGGGGACCACGCTGTGGCGTTCGCCAACTATGAAAACCGGATGCGGGAGTTCGTCAGGAAATGCCAGGGGATTGCCGATGGGGGAACCGACTGGTTCGTGCCGCGAACGCGGTTTCGCCTTTGGCTCAGCAATCAGATGTGGAAGATTCTTCCTTACACGCCGTGGAAGAACATGATGATCGAAGTTCCGCTAAAGATTGGAAACTCGATCCAACTGAAGGAGTATGGGCAAGGGGCGAGGCAAATGGTGTCGTGAGGGCGGCAATGCGGCGTGAAAAAGGGCAGGCTCGCGGGCCTGCCCTTTGATTTTTGTGCTGAAGTTTACTTGCTCTTCGGCGTGCTCTGGGAGGTGCTGGAGCCGGAGAGGACCGAATGACGGTGGGTGGTCTGGTGCTGCATGAGGACGGTGAGCGAGATGGAGGTGAGGATGAAGATCCCGGCCAGCCAGGCAGTAGATTTGGTGAGGAGATTGGCGGCGGAGCGGGGTCCGAAAGCGGTCTGGGAGCCCTGGCCGCCGAAGGCGGCGGCGAGGTCCGCGCTCTTGCCCTGCTGGAGCAGGATGATGATGATGAGCAGCAGACAAACGATGACGTGGATGGTGGTGACGAAGATGATCACGGGATTTTGAAGAACCTCATTTTTCGACGAACCATTCTGGCACACCCGGGCGCGCACAGGCGGCGCGGGCTTGAAATTTTGGTGCGGAAGGGGGGACTTGAACCCCCATGCCTTTTGGGCGCCACCCCCTCAAGATGGTGTGTCTGCCAATTTCACCACTTCCGCACTTAAAAACTGCTATGTTTTCAACCTGTTGGCCGGAACCGTTGTTGAGGGCCGATTCCAGTGTATTCATTTTTTTCACTATCCTGCGCCGCGTGCCTCGGTGTGCCTGTTGGCGGCTCTCAAGTCCGCCCAGTCGCATAAACAACGCCTGCACGGCGTTAGCCTGCGGATGCACGTAGCGCATCGTCGTTTTAATGTTATCGTGGCCCGCTGCGTACTGCAACGCAAACGGGTCGGTGTGCTCCCCGGCCTCGGTCAGAAACGTGTGGCGGAGTCCGTGGAGCCCGGCGTCCGGATGGGTCTGGATTCTCTTTCGCAAGTCGCCGATCTGGGTCTCGAGCACCCACGGTCCCAGCGGCCGGGCAGGGTCGCCCGGATGGGTGAAGATGGGGGCGCATTTTGAAGCCGCAATCAGCTTCTCACCTGGAGAGGAGCCGCTTCGCCGCCGGGGGAGCTTCCATCGATCCAGGATTCCAGACGACGTCTGCGACCTCGAGTGCGCACGCGTTCGCAGCCTTTTCCGCCTTCTCACGCGTGGCCTGCGCTTCACTCTAGTGAATTGTCCGGGAATCAGAGCTACTCTTCCTGAATATCTTCTCCCTTCGCAACCCTATCGTGAACTGCATGTGCTGAAGATGAGATCCTAAGTTTTCCCGTAGTTGAGGGAGCAGACGCACCGCTGGCACGTCGGGTTTTGCGCGATGTTCAGGGTGCGCCGAAACTCCTGTGCGTCTTCCGAGTTCACGGCTTCTTCCAGCGACCCCTGCGCGCTGCCCACTTTGCGATGAAAGAAACACGGTCTGACGCTCCCATCTACCTCCAGCACGGCAGAAACCCAGGGGGCACCGCACACCGGCGACTCCGGCGGCAGATCACCCAGGCGCTCGCGAAAGCGGCGCGCGATGCGACGCAACTTCTCGGCGGATTCCACGATGTAACGTCGTGCAATTGCGTCGGCGTATTCGTCCACGAGGAGTTCGATCTCCTTTTCGAGCGTGTCGACTTCACACCGGGTCAGCGCGACCTGATCCTGGCGCTCCACAGGCCAGACCAGTTCACGATTGAAAGCTGTGGACGATACATCCGTCGCCAGAAACGAGATGGAATCGAAGCCCAGGTCCTGCGCCGCTCGCACCGTTTCACGCAGGAACAAAAAGTTCGCGCGTTGCACAGTGCTGCGCGCGTGAATCGGCATGCCCGGCCGCCGTTGTCGAATGGCGGCGATGCCCCCGCCGATCAGACGGAACCCACTCTGGACACGACGGATCAGATCATGAATCGCCTCCGGACCGTCGAGCGATACGATGATTTCGTCAACCCACCTGGCGATGGCCTCTGCCCGTTTCGAAAGCAGCAGTCCCGTGGTGAGCAGCGTGACCTGTACTTCACAGCTCTTCAAAAATGCGCAGAGCTCCTCGAACTGCGAATGGAGCAGAGGTTCGCCCCCCGTGAGGACGACCTGCTCCACCCCGAGCGCCCGAATGGAATCGCGGTGGCGCACCAGATCCGAAGGCTCGAGCTCCAAACCTCGCGGTCGCTTCCAGATGTCGCACATCAGGCAGCGGCAGTTGCAGTTTTCATGAATGTTCAGCAGCAGGATCGGAAGGGACGTCAGCTTGTGCGGCTGTGCGGAGACGGTTTGCGGTTTTTCCTGTTCGACGGACAGGTCAAGAGACATGCAGCGCCTCTTCCCAGGTGTGGCCAGTCCTTGACCCCTCGGCCTCCATCCTCGACACATGGAGGCCGCCCACACGAACATTGGCAAGCCCCAGGACGTTCTCCGCCGCTTCCAGCATTTCGAAGACCGGCCCGCGCAGCCAGCGGCTTTCGCCTTCGACCATCAGCGACGTCAGGTTCTGCTTCGACTCTGCCGGCAGGCGATTGAAAATCTCCCCAGAGGCCAACCGTACCTGGCCACCCACGATCACCAGTTCCACGTCGCGCCAGGTCAAGGTCGTCAGAATCTCCGCTGGATTTCCGGCACGGCTCCGCACTGCGAACAGATCCCCGACCGCGTCGGCGCGCAGTGTGCTCTCACCGCGATGCAAACACAAAATGCGCGCTGCCTCATCCGTCACCATCCGGTACAGCTGCTCGGCGGGAAGATCGCAGGTTCGAAACGCGAAGCGCAATTCGTCCAGCAGATCGCCCTGCGCGGTCAGCGGTGAGTCGCTGCCCAGCGCAAGCCGTCGGATCGAACGCAATTGTTCCGGAGTGTGCGTTTTCCCGAACAGAAAGCTGTTCGATGAGGGGCAAATAACCACTGCTGTGCCACGGCGATCGAGCAGAGTTGCTCCTGCTTTGTCCAGTGCCAGCGCGTGCACGAGAACACTGCGCGAGTCGAGCGCACCCAGCGCATCCAGCGCTGCCAGTTCCTCTGCCGCAGTCTGGTCTACGCCTTCTCCGGCATGAATAAAAAACGGCTCGTCAGCGCCGGTACTTCGCAACGCCCCCGAAATATCCGCGGAAAATGCAAGCGAGTGCTCCCAACCATATTTCTCCACTACGCGCACGGGGAAATCTTCGCTCTGCAGCACCGGGTGCAGCGGGTTGTGCTGGCACACGGTGGTGGCTCCCGACAGCAGGTTGCGAAGGCCGCCCCACCAAAGCCGGACCTCTTTCGGGACTCGTCTGTGCAACCGGATCGTCTCGGCTTCATTCGCCTGGATGTCCGTCGCCCACTCCGTTGCATTCCTGTAAGGTGGAGAACCGAGCCGGGGGAACAACCCAAATTCAAGGTGATCGTGGGCATTTACCAGGCCCGGAAAGAGCATGTAGCCGTCCAGAGCCAGGTTGTGAGCCTGGTTCGTGGGCGCAGCGGTGACCGGCGCCGCCTCGCTCACCATGGAAGCAATCACTCCGTTATGCAGACTGACGGACGCTGACGCCCATTCGCCGGCCCCCAAAGCGCACGGAGCTCCATGCAGAGTAAATGCGACGGTTGCGTTCCCATCTACTGCAGCCGGCAATCGGCGGAAGTGAAGCAGGAAGATCGGTGCCTTGCCGACGACTTGCTGCCAGGCCTCGTCCCTTCCGTACATCCGAAACAGCTCGCGCTCTGCCTCGCCAAACTCCGGTTCGAGACAGACAGCCAGCGTAAAGCCATGAGCACCCAGCGTCCTGACCAGGTCAGCAATCGACCGGCTCTCAACGGCCAGTTCATATGTCCGTCCGTGACTGTGGAATCCACGCTTCCAGCCAAGCGCAGCCGCCGTTGCCGGATGCATGTCCGAGATGAACAGATCGCCACCCGCACGTATGACTCGCGCCAGCTCCGAAGCACACTTTTCCATGTCGTGCACATAGCTCAGGACGAACGAGGCGAGCACGAAGTCCGCCGTCTCGTTCGCAAGGGGGACCGAAGGCAACTCCGCCAGCACCAGGCGGGCATGCGGCAGGTCCTTGCCGGCAGCAACGTCCAGCATCTCGCGAGAGCGGTCCAGCCCACGCAGCGAACCAGCACCACCGCGCGCACAATGCTTCAGCCATCGACCCGTGCCGCAGCCGATGTCCAAAACATCCCTGCCTCGGCTGTCAGGCAAAATGCGGGTGAGCATCCGCTCTTCGAGTGCCAGAAGCGGATTTTCCTGCTTGTCGTACACCGCGGCCCAGGCCGCAAAGGCATTCGCGTTCCCGGCAGTCTCCGCGAGTTCAGCGGACACACTCACAGGCTCTCCCGCTTCGGCTTGCGCAAATTGATGAAGCTGTGCGCCCACTCGAGTTCGAGTGGATAACTGTAGACGCGCAGAGCGTATCGCCATGCGCTTAATGTTTTCAGCAGAAGACGGCTCCAGCGTGGCGCACGAATGTCCTGCACGGTGGGCCAGCGGGATGCCACGACCAGTTCGAAATTGTCGATCAGCTTTTTCGTCCTGCCCTTCAGCCACGGCGCGCTCGTATCAATCCGCAGCGTGAAGTCCAGCCACTTCTTGCTCGCCCATTCGGCCGGAGAGTCCGGGAAGGAGATCTTGTCGTCCACGTCGCCGTACATGCCACCCTTCTGCGGCGTCGGCGTATAGTGCTGAACAATGATTTCCGAATCAGGATTGATCCTCTTTATCTTCCGGATGAATTGCAGCGTCTCGCGTGTGTCCCGCTCCGGATCTTTGGGATTCCCCACCACAAAAGAAAACTCCGGGATGATCCCAAACTCGCGCGTACGCTGAGCCATCGTCAGCGTCTGATCCGTAGTGATGCCCTTCTGCATTTCCTTCAGAGCCCAGTCGGAGCCTGACTCCGCGCCGAAGAAGATCATCGTGCACCCCGCCTTCGCAATCGCCGCCATCGTCTCGTCGGAGTAGCGCGACATAATGTCGACGCGGCCCTCACACCACCAGCGCAGCTTCAGCGGAATCATCAGTTCGCAGAGCTGGCGCGCGTGATCTTCACGAAGAAAGAAGTTCATGTCGTAAAACTGCACCGAGTCGGCACCGTACTTCTCGATCAGGTGCTTCAGGATGGCAACGGTGCGTTCCGGCGACTCCATCTTCTCATCGCGTCCATACGCAGCGTGAACGCCGCAGAAGCTGCAGTTGAACGGACACCCAATGCTGGCGTGATGCACGGCCGTGCGCTTTCCAAAAAACGACGGCCGCAGATATTTCTCTACGGGTACACGATGGAACGGCGTCCAGGGAAAACTGTCCGGACCCTTCATCGGCCGCTCAGCGTTGCTGCGATGCAGACCAAAGGCGTCCTTGTACGACAACCCGCGAATCGAATTCAGACTGCGATTGCCCCGCAGCGCATCGATCAGTTCCAGGAGTGTGTCCTCCCCCTGGCCCCGCACCACAAAATCCACATACTTGGCATTCAGTGCCGAGTCAGGATAGATCGAAGGAAAATATCCACCCCACACGATCTTCACATGCGGCCGCAGCCTGCGAATTTCGCGCGAAGTCTCCATCGCCGCCACCATCTGAGGTCCAGGCATCGTGGACACGCCAAGCAGTTCTACGGGATGAGAATCGATGAGTCGCAACAAGGCCTCGACAGGCTTGTCTTCGAGGTTGCCGTCGACAATCTCGTACTCTTCCCGCCCTTCGAGTACGGCGCCAAGAGCGAGCACCGCCAGGGGCAGCCGGCAGTTGCGCGGCCGGGTTGCACGTGGATGGAAGAGAAGAATCATGCTGTTTTCCTGGCAGTGTAGATCCGGAAACGTGCGGGCTCGCGCCGGCCATGCCATCGCGCAATCCACGGCCTCATCGCCCATCGCAATCCGTAGAACGGCGCGTGCCGCTCCCATCGCAGGCCGAGACTCTGCTCCAGCTTCGCCAGCCGCTCGTCGGTGAGGAACTCCAGACTCCGAATCGAGTTCGAGGGTGTGCCGAAGCGGCCGAGAAACGCAACGCGCCGTTCGGCCAGCATCTGTTCACCGCTGCATTCTCGCGAGTACCACGGCGAATCCGCCACAACAATCATGCCCCCGATCCTGAGGCAGCGCAGCGCCTCCGCCAGAGTTTCCCAGTAGCTCTCGGCATAGTGGAAAGAGGCGTTGTAGATCACGGCGTCGAACTGGGCCGCGCCAAACGGGAACCGTGTGCTCTCCGCCTGAAATCGCGGAAACATCTCCGCCAGATGCGGCCGATAGTGTTTTGCCGCGCCGAGGCCATCCTGGTCGTTGACGAGCAGATCGATCGCTACGGGCCGGAATGCCTTTTGCGCAAGCCGATAGCTGAGCCAGCCGTTGCCGGCGCCGACATCAAGGATTCGCGCTTCTGCGCCCGCCTCCGCCTGAATTCGCGGCAGAATATGCTTCGCGAGATAGTCATAAGTCCGCGCCCGAATTGTCCATTGCCCCTGGTTCCTGCCAGAGAGATCTCTGTGGGGCAGCGCGAGATAATAATCAGCGTCCCGGCTGCCCCGCCCCTCTGCCGCACGAATCTGTTCATAATCGGCGACAAACTGCGCGTAATACTGGCTTCTCTCATAAGGCAGCGCCAGCCAAATCCCCTCCTGCAGATTCAGGGTGAATCGGCATTCGCCACACCTTGGATTCGCCGGCTCGCACTCTGCTGCCATCGCCGCGCTGCAGCGCGGACACTGCAGCGCCAGCCCAGCATGGACCGTCGCGCTATCGACGCGCCGGTATTCCATCATCGTCGGCATCAGCGCACCTTCTCCAGGTGCAGCAACATGTGATCTCCGCAGGTGCGCAGAATGAACCAGCCGCGCACGGCGTGATCCAGCGCTTCCATTTTGCGAAGCAGCCACGGGTGGCGCGCGATCCAGGGCTCGAGGTACGAAGGGGGCACCGTAATTCCAATTCCGCTGGCAAATACGAGACGGAACTCCGGCGCGAAGGTTCCCCGCAACCGCGCGAGGCTCGGATAGTAAACCGGGAACCGAAGCTCACCGATGCGCGCCTCGGAAACGCCGCCCCAGCGACGGAATGCTTTGCGTGGCCTGCCGTGCAGCAGGAAATAGACCATTTCCCACAGGCAATAGCGCGTGGAAAGGCACAGCAGCAGCGGCGCTCCGGGCCTCAGACAAGCGGCAATCTGCTGGGCAACCCTCTTCAGATCCTGCACGCAGTTCAGCCCCGAGAAGTTCGAAAACACCCCATCGAAGCGCATGGCCGCCGGCAGGCGGCCAACCTCCTCCGTCGGCAATTCGACAAACTGCACACGCGCGTCTGGAGCTTCAGCCGCTACGCGTTTGCGCGCCTGCTCGATCATGCCGGCCGACGCATCACAGGCGGTAACGCTCATCCCCGCGCGCGCCATAAACAGCGCATCCTGTCCCGTCCCGCAGTTCAGCTCCAGAATGTGGCTGCCGGGAGAGAACACCGCCTGCACGTGCCTCCATACTGCATCGCGCTGCGACCTGCCGATCGACGAAAAGGTGAACAGCGAATCGTAATCAGCCGCAAGACGGTCGAAGGCCATCCCGGCTCGAGTATGGGTCCCCGCGCTGAGCATTATTGCTCCACCTCCGCGTAGGTCGCCAGCAATGCCGTACGCTCGCGCGCAATATTGTTCCGCAGCACGGCCTGCTCACCGTCAATCATCTCTGCGTTTCCCTGCGTACGGTCCAGCATGCGAGCCAGCTCTACCTCATCACGCAGCAGCCTGTCGGCATGCGCGTAGAACGTACGCGAGTGCCTCCCCTGGATCTTCAGCTCACGGTCGGAGGTCTTTCCCCACGGGCCGATCTGGATGAGCCGTGGCGCAATGCGGTTGTAATAGGGCGTTCCTTTGATCGGGTAGGAGACGGTGGTGAAGAAGATATCCGGCTTCGAAGTGCTGACGTGCTGAATGGTCGCCTCGATATCCTCCATTTCTTCGCCTTCGTATCCCCACATCAGGAACATGCCGCTCTGGATGCCGCGCTCACGACACATTTCAACAGCCTTGTGCACCTGCTCGATCTTCACGCCCCGATCCATCGCATCCAGAATCCGCTGCGATCCGCTCTCCGATCCAATCCACATGCGGAAGCAGCCAAGCTCGGCCAGCAGATCCATCATCTCGGGGCTGAGCCGGTCAGCACGCGAGATGCACTCGAATGGAACGCGAATTCCCCGCCGCCGCATCTCCCCCGCATAGGTGCGCAGCCATGGATGGTTGATGGTGAACACATCGTCCGAGACCCAGACCATGTCCGGATGGTACTCACCGAGCAGCCACTCCACCTCCTCCACCACCTTCACCGGATCGCGCCGCCGGTGCGACTGCCCGTACACCTGATGACTGCACCAGTTGCAACGGAAGGGGCATCCCCGCGCCGTGATGAAGTTGACGGAGCCGCTGCCATGATGCGTCCGCCACGTCTCTACGTAGCGGTGAAGGTCAATCGCGGTGCGCGCCGGCCACGGCTGCAGATCGAGGTTCTGAATTTGCCCGCGCGGCGGGTTCTGGCAGAGGTTCCCGCCGCTGTCGAAAAAAGACAGGCCGGCAATTTTCGAGAAGTCCTGTTCTCCGCTGCGCAGCGAAAGCAGCAGTTCCTCCATCGTCAGTTCGCCTTCGCCGGAAATTACAAATCGGGCTCCCGCTTCCAGATATTCGCGCGAGTATGCGCCCGGCTCAGGACCGCCCACGACCGTAGTCCAGCCTGCCAGGCGAGCCACCGTCAGAATCTCTACCACGTTGCTGCGCGTCATCAGGTTGGCATACACACCGACCACCGACGGCTTTTCCGTCCAGAGGTGCCGGAATAACTCCTCCTTGCTGGAGAACGTAGTGTCGAACACCTCGACATCGAAGCCGCGGCTCCGCAGATGGGAACAGAGATATAGGATGCCCAGAGGCGCATACGGCTTCATGATCTGCCGCTCTTTGGGATCCTCCAGGAGAAAGTAGCCGTGCGTGAGGAGCAGATCGGTCATGTTATGCCCCCGTCGTTCCGCTGAGTTGCTGAACAGGAATCAGTCTCGTCACGTGAGATCGTATCGAGGTTGCCTTCGCAGGCAGATCGAGTGCGTCGGGATTCCTGCTGGCCGGCTCCAGTGCGTAAACCTTTCTCCACATTGCCTGCACCCGATCCAGGGCTTCCTCGGAATAATCGCTGGTCGCGGACCAGGTGTCCGATTCCGCATGCAGAGCATCGCGCACCGCGCGATAGAACTCGCTCGTGTATTCGGCCTGGAACATGATGCAGAGATCGTCGCTGTCGGCCCAGTTCCGCTTCGAGCCCAGTTGCTCACGCACGCGTTCATAAAACACCGTTCCAGGCAGCGGATACGAGAACGAGACGCCAATATCGTCCGGCCGGGTGTTGCGAACGAAGGTGATGGTTTCCTGCAACTCCTGCCATCGCTCACCCGGATAACCCAACTGCAGGAAGTAGCATGCACGAATGCCCGCCCGCCGCAGCCGTTGACGCGCCGTATGTACCGCGGAGATCCGCAGGCCTTTGTCCATGGCGTTCAGGATCTTCTGCGACCCGGATTCGACACCCATCCATACCTCGGCACAGCCCGCCGCCCGCAGCGCTGCGACCGTCTCCTCCGTCAGAAGGTCCGCCCGGGATTGAATCTTGAACGGAAGCGCTGCGTCCCTGCGGACCACTTCCTTCGCGAATTCCTGAATCCAATGATGGTTGAGCGCGAACACGTCATCGCTGAACCAGATGTGCTCTGCCCCGGCCTCAGTTTTCAGCTGCCTCATTTCTTCTGCTACCGCGGCTGCCCCGCGAAGATGAAACTTGTTTCCGGAAATCGGCTTTGCGCACCAGTTGCAGCGATACGGGCACCCCCGGCTGGAAACCATATTGACTGAGAAATAACCATGGGCTTTCCGCCACGCCTCGCGATACCGACTGAAATCGGTCAGGTCGTTGGGCGGCTGGGGCAGGTCAATCCAGTCTGGGTTCTTCGCCAGCGACCATCCGCTGTGCTCCGCCTTGCCGGTATGGTTGCGATAGACCAGCCCATCGAGATTGCGCGGCCTTTCATTCTTCACCAGCCCACGGCACAGCTCCACAACGGTTTGCTCAGCCTCGCCCCGCAGAACATAATTGATTCCCCGGCTCAGGAACAGCTCGGGATTGTCGGTAGCGTCCGAACCATGAACGATAACCGGAATGCCCTTTTCCTTGGCGAACCCTGCAAGATGCCACGCCACGTCCCGCATCCGTGTCAGGCACATCTTTGTCAGGAAGTTGAAGTCATCCTCGTAGATCACCAGAACGCGCGGGCTGTGCTCCCGAAAGAACGCTTCAAATTCCTTCCCCGGATCCCGCAACATGGTGTCAAACAGAGCAACCGAGAAACCAGCCGCACGCAAAGCGGCGGCGGTATACAGCGTACCCAGTGGCCGGTACGGCTGCATCTTCCGCACCTGCTTCTGGTCATACGGAAGGTGATACGCGTGCGTGAGAAGAATGTCTGCCAAGGGTCACCTCCTGATTTCCGGCAGTCGCTTCCTGGCGGCTGCGATGCGCTGAGTCGAGCGCCCGCGATTCAGGCTGCAGCCTCTGCCGGCGTATTTGCTAGTCGCTTCGCATCCACTGTGGGCTTCATCGCTGTGTACTTTTTCAGCTTGTTATTGAGCCACAGTTCCACGGGCGCCCGGTACATGTCATGGTCCAGCCGCCAGCGCGCCGGAAGCGAAATGCCCTTCTGGATCAGCCGCGTAATCCGACCGCGCTTGTCCGCGCCGATCGGAATCCGATCGAAGGCGACCCGCAGATAGTCCCGCATCGTTTGCAGCCGGTCGTGTTCTTTGCCGTTGAGCCAGGGCAGCCGCGTATAGCGCGGGAAGTAATCCGCCCATGCTTCCAGCGACTTCGGCAACTCGATTCCCAGTTCCGTCGCTTTGGAAAAAATCGGTGATCCTGGGTAAGGCGTGAAAATGTTGGTCCAGAATTCCGCGCCCGGAAATCTGCGACACACGCTCATCATGAAATCGATCGTTTCTCGCCTCTCCTTCCGCCCCTCACCGGGAAACGCGAAGATGATGTTGAAGGAGGGCCGGATGCCGGCTTCGAGGCAACGAGCCGCGCTCTCGTAGATGGATTCAAAATCCTGCCAGTCTTTGTTCATCGCCTTCAGGACAGCCGGAGAGCCTGAGTCCACGCCCTGGCAGATTTGGTGCAGGCCCGCTCGCCGCAGCATGCGCAGGTCTTCCGGCGTCAGTCGCGCCACCACATTGCTGGTGGCCTGGATACTCCATACGAAATGCGAGTTCTCGCGCACCAGCCCATCGGCGATCCCGCGCGCGCGATCCATATCGACCAGGAAATTGTCGTCGACCACCCAGATCATCTCGAGCGCATACCGGCGGCTCAGATCCACGGTCTCTTCCACAAACTGTTCCGGCGGCAGCGCATTCCACTTGCGCCCGTATACGCCGGAGTTCGTGCAGTAGGCGCAGTTGAAAGGGCATGCCAGGCTCGAGGTATACATCGCCCAGCGCCGGCCGCATTTCCGCTCATACGCATCGAAATCCGCTAAGTGGTAAGCCTTCGGTGGCATCTCCACCAACGGTCGCAGCGGACGCTCCGGCGTCATGATCAGTTTGCCGTCACGCTTGAAGCCGATGCCCGCGACGAAATCCGGAGCCGACCCGTTTTGCAGATGCCGTACCAGTTCGAGAAAGCTGTCTTCCCCCTGCCCCCGAACGATGTAATCGAGGTAAGGCGCCTCCAAAGTCTGCTGCGGAAGCAGCGACGGATGCCAGCCCCCCAGCACCACTGGAAATTCCGGATCCCATGCCTTAACCGCCCTGGCAATCTCCACTGTCTCGCGGATCATCGGGCCGGTCACCAGCGAAACACCCAGGCACAGGGCGTCCTTCACCTCCTCGAGAACCCGCTGCTTGAAGTTCGGCGTAATCGTCGAATCGATCAGCACAATCTCAAAACCGGCTCGGATGAGCGGAGTCGCCACCGCCAGTATTCCGAGGGGTGCTGTTGCCTCTGAACTGGCAAACGACGGAAAGAAGAAGACGATCTTTCTCGATTTACCCATGGTGAGCCGCCATTACTCAATGAAGAATAGCGGCCTGACGGAGCCCCAATTGTCACCAGCTTGTTGCCGGAGTTTCATTTGATTGCTGGACCCGGCTTCTGCCGTAAGCGGCAGTTTTCGGAAAATCGCTGGCCGTCCGGCCGGCAGCAATCGAAAGATTGTCGAATGACAAGCCGGTGACACTCGCGAGCCGATCCATTCAGGTGTAGACCTTCGCCAAACCGGCCGCGTGAAGACAGGCGTAAAGACGCCGCTGACCATCACGATCCTGCTGGGGACCCTTCTGGCGTGCGGGTCTCTCCTGGCGCTGAAGAAGCAGCGGGCGGCGCTGAAAGCGGGGAGCGCCGTGACAATCTGAGCTCCGCTCCGAGATCAACCGGTACCATCGGCATCTTCGCAGTTCAGGAGGAACGGAACCCTGGTGAACCTCGGGAAGCAGGATGCAGATTCAATTTTCACTGAAGCTTATCTATTGACCGAACTTCAGCCGCGCTCCTGAGACAGGCTGAACTTGCTCAGGAGGAAAGTGCGCGTGGTCGCGCTGGTCATCATTCAGATCCTCCAGTTCACGTTCGTGGTCCAACGCTTCTTCGCCACGCGCGAGTTTTTCGGCACCGGCGCGGCGCTCTTCGCGCTGATCATCGCCAGTTTCGACCCCAATCTCCTCGCCCACTCGGCCCTCGTCACTATCGACATGGGCGTGACCTGCTTCTTTCTTGCCTCGATCTACGCTTTTTATCGCCTGCGCCACACTTCCAGTGCGTCCAGTGTATTCATTTTTGTCACTACTTTTCGCCACTGGCGCTTGCTGTGAGTTGCTGCTGCTAACTATCTAACACGAGCGTAACCATTTGAACCGGAAGGAGAAATCCCACTTTTCCGGGGGGTTGTCAGGGGGCCAGAGAGCCGGGTTCAAGATGGCTGTCTGCCAATTTCACCACTTCCACACGGAGACAGTCCTTTAAGAAGGATAACAACGGCGCGCGGCGAGACGCGGGGGGCAGAGGGGCGGATGAGGCGGCTCAATGCGTCTGCGGGGGAGGGTCCCCACCCCGCCGCTGCGCGCGTTCTGCAGCTTCACCCGATATTGTCTTGACAGACGCTGCCGGATCATTCAAGAATTCGTCCCGCGCATCCGCTCCCTCAGTCGAATTCCCCCCAATCACCGCGGTTCATAACCGAACGGAGGATTCTCCATGCATCGGTCTGCACGTTACGCGCTTCGCTTTACCTGTTTCGCCGCGTTGCTGACGGCGATCTCCTTCCCAGCTCGGGCCGCCACCCTGTGTGTAGCGCCGGGCGGACACCACAACTGTTACAGCACGATCCAGGCTGCGGTCACGGCGGCGTCGGCCGGCGACGTGATCAACATCTGGCCTGGAACTTACAAAGAAGATGTGACGATCGGCAAGCCGCTGTCGCTGATCGGGGCAGGGTGGGACGCTTCGGTGATCGACGCGACGGGTCTGGCCGACGGGATTTTTGTCGACGGCATCGACAATCCTGGACTGGCGGACGTGACGATTGCGGGATTGACGGTAAAGAACGCGCAGTTCGAAGGGGTGCTGGTGGTGAGCACGTCGGACGCTGTGATTCGCGACAACAAGATTTTGAACAATGACCAGATCGGACCGGTGTTTGGATCGGGGCCAGCCTGCAAGGGGCAGCCTGCGTTTGAAACCGACGAGAGCGGCGACTGCGGCGGCGGGCTGCATCTGATCGGCGTGATCCACTCGGTGATTTCGGGCAACACGTTCACCGGGAACGGAGACGGGGTTCTCATCAGCGACGAGACCAGAATGAGCCGGGACAATGTGCTCATCCACAACAACGCGGTCGATAACCCGCCGGAGTGCGGGATCGTGCTGGCGTCGCATCCGCCGGTGGGATCGGCGCCGCCTGCGTACGCCAGGCATTTTGGAGTGGTGCGCAATACGGTGGCATACAACGTATCAGCGAGAAACGGCGTGACGGTGGGCGGCGCGGGAGTGGGGCTGTTTTCTGACGGCGAGGGGCAGGGCATGGTTTCCGGGAACGTGATTATCGGGAACCAGATTATCGGGAATGGCATTCCGGGCGTCTCGCTGCATACGCACGTCGGGCCGGCGTTCGGGCTGCCGGCGGATGACATGGACGGGAACCAGATTATCGACAACTTCATCTCCGGCAACGGTGCGGATACCGACGATACGGCGACGCCGGCGAGTGCCGGGATCAACATCAACAGCGGTGCTGGTGGATCGCCGGTCGTGGGAACGATCATTACGGGAAACACGATCGTCAACGAGGAGATCGGCGTTGCCGCCAATACGCCTGCCGAGGTGGAAGCGCACCTGAACACAATCGAGGGCGCGAAGACGGGAGCGGCGAACGTGTGCTCGGTCGATAATCCCACCAATCCTGCGGTGTGCACAGGCAGCCTGGACGTGACCGGGAATTTCTGGGGATGTCCGAAGGGGCAGGGGCCGGGCGGGTGCACGATGGTGAGCGGGGCGAATATTGTGTTCACGCCGTGGCTGACGGCTCCGCTTCCGGACTTTGACGATCACCACTAAGGACGAGCTGCAGCGCGAAGGGCCGGTCCAATTGGGCCGGCTCTTCTTTTTGCGCTCGGGCAGCTGGCAAAGTTCCCTTAGGGTGTGAGCCGGCGGTTCACCTCATCACGAACCTTGTCGAGGTCGGCGTGAACGAGCTTGTCGTGGTCCACGATGAGCTCGCCGCCCACGTAGACGCGCTCGATGTCGGGTTCGGCGGCGACTAAGACCAGGTTTGAATACGGATCCTCAAGGACGTGGCCGAGCCGGGCGGGATCCACCACAACGAAGTCGGCCAATTTGCCGGGTTCGAGGGAGCCGAGTTGGTCCTTGACGCCCAGGACGTCGGCCGAGCCCATGGTATGCAGCCACAGCACCTGGTAGGGACTCATGACGGTGGCGTCTTCATATTTGTCGTGGATGGCGTAAAGGCCGGTGCGCATGTTCTCGAAGGGATCGGCGAGGTCGGCGCTGGCTTCGCCGTCGACGCCCATGCCGACTCGGATTCCAAGCCTGAGGTATTTGGGGATGTCAGCGACACCCGAGGCTAGCCGCCCGTTCGACAGCGGATTCCAGGACATGGAGGCGTGGGCTTTGGCCGTTTCGGCGAGGATGAATTCGTCGGTATGGATGAAGTGGCCGAAGATCAGCTGGTCGTTGACGAGGCCGGAGTCGAGCATCCAGCGAAACTTGCTGCGTTGTTCGCCCTGATCTTCCGGAGCTTCGACGAAGTGGGTTTGGTTCCCGAGATGGAACTCTTTGCCGAGCGCCGCCTCCATGACGGCTTGCTGGACAGTGTTGTTGAAGGCGGTGGAGCCGTTGATCATGACGCTGAGGAAAGCGGGGTTGTGGGGCTGGGCCTGGGTCCAGTCGAGGAAGGACTTGAGGCGCTCGCGCGCAGCCTGGATCGTCGCGTCTGGGTTCGGCTCGCCGGGTTTCATCGTGTCGGGCTGATAGCCGTGGACGAAGCGGAGGCCGGATTCTGATTCGGCGCGGAACTCGGATTCGTCGAAGGCATCGCCCTGATTTTGCCAACCCGTACCGCCATAGTTGAAGTTGTAGGCGGCGGTGATGCCGTGCTGCAGATGATCCAGGCAGCCGTAGAGCGTGAACCAGTAGAAGTCGTCGGGAGAATTATGGAGGGCGTGCTTGCCGTAGAGGTCATCGATCCAGCCGGGAAGGGTTTGGTTGGCGGCGAGTCCGCGGTAGGCGGCTTGCCAGAGGTGGGAGTGCGCGGAGATGAAGCCGGGGATGACCCAGGCGCCGTGGCCGTCCCAGGTTTGGGTGGGGCTGAGGTTCGTGGGAGGGTCGCCGGCGTGGATCTGGGCGATGGTTCCATCGCTGGCGACAAGGATGTAACCGTCGATGGGGGTTGGTGGGGGCTCTTCTAAGCCAGCAGCCATGGTGAAGATTTTGATGTGGGTCACGAGGAGTTTGGGATTGGCGGCCAGGGAGCGAAGAGGCAGGAAGCAAAATGTGAGGCAAAGGATGGTGCGAAGAAATGCGGAGGATCGTTCCATGTTTGTTCTTAGCGTGAAATGGATGGCAAGGCAATGAAATTCGAGTAGACTGACCTCTCCTGCTCGACAGTAGCCGCGTTTTTGTGGGACCCCGGTGGCGGGGCGGCGGTTGTTCATTTCTGCAAAAGGGGTTGGTGCATGGCACGAGTGGTTCGGTGTTCGCTGATCCAGGCGACGAATGTGGAGCCTGCGGAGAAGTCGCTGACCGAGATCAAGAGGGCGATGATCGAGAAGCATGTCGGGCTGATCCGGCAGGCGGCGAGGGCGGGCGCGCAGATTGTTTGTCTGCAGGAGATTTTTTACGGGCCGTATTTTTGCGCGGAGCAGAGCCCGCGGTGGTACGACTCGACGGAGCCGGTCCCGGATGGGCCGACGATCGAGCTGATGCGAGCGCTGGCGAAGGAGTTGGGAGTCGCGCTGGTCGTACCTATCTATGAGGTGGAGAACGAGGGAGTCTACTACAACACGGCGGCGGTACTTGGACGCGGGGGCGAGTATCTGGGGAAGTATCGCAAGACGCATATCCCGCATGTGGCGCCGGGATTTTGGGAGAAGTTCTATTTCCGCCCCGGGAATCTGGGGTATCCAGTGTTTGATTTGGGGTTCTGCAGGATTGGCGTGTACATCTGCTACGACCGGCATTTTCCGGAGGGTGCGCGGGCGCTGGGATTGAATGGGGCGGAGATTGTCTTCAACCCCTCGGCGACGGTGGCGGGGCTGAGCGAGTATTTGTGGAAGCTGGAGCAGCCGGCGCACGCAGCGGCGAATGGTTATTTTGTGGGGGCGATCAATCGCGTGGGGACCGAGGCTCCGTGGAACATCGGGGAGTTTTACGGGCAGAGCTATTTTTGCGATCCGCGGGGACAGATTTTCGCGCAGGCTTCGCGGGATAAGGATGAAGTGCTGACGGCGGATCTGGATCTGGACAAAATAGCGGAGGTACGCAAGACGTGGCAGTTCTTCCGGGATCGGCGGCCGGATATGTATGGAGATTTGGTGAAGCCGTGAAGGACCAGCGGGTAGCGTTCAGCGGATAACAAAGCCGGTCACCACGGCGGGTACGGAAAAGACGGAGAATTAACTGGCGCCGAATCGCGGGGCGCGGGAGATGAAACGCGGTGGCGAGTCTTCCTGAAATTCCGGAGGTTGCGGCGCGGTTTGGGGATTTGCATCCTCCCCTGACGGCGCAGGCCGCGATTGCAGAGTCGAACCGGTGTTTGAACTGCTTCGATGCGCCGTGCATGGGCGCCTGTCCTACGCATATTGATGTGCCGCGTTTCATTGGGAAGATTGCGCGGGAGAATTTGCGCGGATCGGCGCTGACGATCCTGGATGCGAATGTGCTGGGGGCGAGTTGCTCGCGGGCGTGTCCTGTGGAGGTGCTGTGCGAGGGCGCGTGCGTGCTGCACCGCTACAACAAGAAGCCGATTGAGATTGCGCGGCTGCAAAGATTTGCCATGGATGCGTTTCACGCGGCGGGTGGGAAGCTGCCGCTGAAGTCGGCCGAGGCGCGGCGCGAGAAGGTTGCCTGCATTGGTGCGGGACCTGCGTCGCTCGGGTGCGCGGCGGAGCTGCGGCAGCGGGGATTTAACGTGACGGTTTTTGAGCGGCGGGCGCTTCCGGGTGGGCTGAATACCTATGGTGTGGCGGAGTATAAGCTGCCGGCTCGGGCGAGCCTTGAGGAGATTGAGCTGATTCGCGGGCTGGGGGTGGAGTTTCGGTACGGTGTGGAGATTCGCACGCAGGCGGAGTTGGAGGAACTGGAGCGGGAGTTCGATCGGATTTTTCTCGGCGTGGGATTGGGGGCGGCGCGACGGCTGGGGATTCCTGGGGATGAGCATCGCGACGTGATTGACGCGCTCGAATTTATTGCGCGGTATAAGACGGCTGATCCGCCGGTGGTGGCGAAAAGTGTTGCCGTGATTGGAGCGGGGAATACGGCGATTGATGCGGCGAATGCGGCGCGGCGGCTGGGCGCGGAGCAGGTGGCGATTCTGTATCGGCGCAGCGAGCGGCACATGTCGGCGTTTGCGTTTGAGTACGAGCACGCGAAGCAGGAGGGTGTGCAGTTCCAGTGGCGCGTGATCCCGATCCGGATTCATGCGGATGCTTCCGGGATCCGGTCGCTCGAATGCGCGCAGGCGAAGGTCAATGAGGCGGGAGTTCTCGAGGGGGTGCCAGGAACGCATTTTCATTTTGACTGCCAACAGATTCTGTATGCGATTGGGCAGTCGCCGCTGCTGGAGTTGCTTTCTTCCGTGCGTGGGATCGAGCTGAGCCATGGGCGCGTGGTGGTGGAGCGGGCTACGGGGCTGACGTCGAATCCAAAATATTTTGCCGGCGGGGACTGCGTGAACGGCGGCCGCGAAGTGGTGGATGCGGTCGCGGATGGCAAGCGTTCGGGGATGGCGATGGCCCAGGCTTTCGAAGCATCCACTACAGAGGACGCGGAGAGTGCAGAGAAGGACATTCGAGCGTGACTTCGAACAGGGGCGATATGCAGGAGAATGGCAAACTCGGAAATCGCGCGCCGGATCTGGCGGTGAATTTCGCGGGGATTCGTTCGCTCAATCCGTTTTGGCTGGCTTCGGCGCCACCGACGAATTGCGGCGAGCAAATCATGCGGGCGTTCGATGCGGGTTGGGGCGGGGCGGTGTGGAAGACGATTGGGGAGCCGATCGTGAATGTGTCGTCGCGCTATTCGTCCGTCGACTGGAACGGGCAGCGGATGATGGGGCTCAACAATATTGAGCTGATCAGCGATCGGCCGCTCGAAGTAAACCTGCGCGAGATTGGGGACGTGAAGAAGCGGTATCCGCAGCATGCTGTGGTTGCGTCACTGATGGTGGAGTCGAAGCGCGAGGCGTGGCACACGATTGTTTCGCAGGCAGAGGACGCGGGCGCGGATGGGCTGGAGCTGAACTTTGGCTGTCCGCATGGGATGAGCGAGCGCGGGATGGGGTCGGCGGTGGGGCAAGTGCCCGAGTACACGGAAATGATTACGGCGTGGGTGAAGGAGAAGGCGCGGACGCCGGTGATTGTGAAGTTGACGCCGAATATTTCCGACATCCGGGTCATTGCGCGGGCGGCGAAACGCGGCGGTGCGGATGCGGTGTCGGCCATCAACACGATTAATTCGATCACGGGCATTGACTTGGATACGTTGACGCCGAGGCCGAATGTGGATGGGAAGAGCTCGCATGGCGGGTATTGCGGGCCGGCGGTGAAACCGATTGCGCTGAATATGGTTCAACAAGTTGCTGCTGATGCGGAAACTGCGGAGCTGCCGATTTCCGGGATCGGCGGGATTGCGACGTGGAAGGACGCGGCGGAGTTCATCCTGCTGGGGTGCGGGACGGTGCAGGTGTGCACGGCAGTAATGCACTACGGGTATCGGATTGTCGAGGACATGGTGGATGGGCTCTCGAATTGGATGAGCGAAAAGGGCTTTTCTTCGATAGAAGAGTTCCGAGGATTGAGTGTGGGGCGCGTGACGGAGTGGAAACATCTCAATCTTAGTTACAAAATCGTCGCGCGGATTGATGAGGCGAAGTGTATTGGGTGCGAGCTTTGCTACATCGCTTGCTGGGATGGGGCGCATCAGTGCATTCATGTGGATCGTGTGTCGGGGCCGGTGGATGGGCATGTGGAGCTGCACGCGACGCCCGCGTCGGTTGAGACGGTAGCCCGGACGAGTATTACGGTGACGCCAATTCCTAAGCTCGATGGCTCGGCGAATGGGAACGGGGCGACGCCGCTCGCGAGGATTCCGCGGGTGGATGAGACGGAGTGCGTCGGGTGCAATCTTTGCTCGCTGGTTTGTCCGGTGGAGGATTGCATCACGATGGTGGAAGTGGCTTCGGGGAAGATGGCGGAGACGTGGGCGGAGCGGACGAGTGGTGAGTGCGCGCCTCCCGCGAAGAAGGAGGCTCTTCATTGAGCGCGAAGGTGATGCCTCTGCGCACAAAAATCCTCCTGATCAACTTCGCGATAGTTTGCGGGCTGGCTCTTGAGTATTATCGCGGCGCACCCATATTCGCCATTGTGATTACGGGGGTAGCTCTCCTCCTCGTGGCGAATACGATTCTCTTTCTAAAAGCGAAGAGCGCCAGACAAGGGAAATAGCGAACAGATGGGATTGCTGATTCAGAACGGGACGGTTGTCACTGCGGAGAGGACTTTTGCCGCGGATGTTTTGGTTGAGGGCGCGGTGGTTCGCGAGGTGCGGGCGGGGATTGATGCTGCTGGGCACACCGTCGCTGATGCCCGAGGGATGTTGATTTTGCCGGGTGGGATCGATGCGCATACGCATCTTGATATGCCCTTTGGGGGGACCACGTCGGCGGACGATTTTGAGACGGGGACGCGGGCGGCGGCGATTGGCGGGACGACGACGATTGTCGATTTTGCGATTCAGGCGAAGGGCACGAAGATGCGGTCGGCGCTCGATACGTGGTGGAAGAAGGCCGCGGGGAAGGCTTGTGTCGATTACGGGATGCACATGATCGTCACGGACCTGGGGACGTCGGGCCTCGAGGACATGGACGACTTGGTGGGCGAGGGCGTGGCGAGTTTCAAGCTGTTTATGGCCTATCCGGGCGTGCTGATGGTGGATGACGCAACGATCTTCAAGGCTCTGCAGCAGACTTCGAAAAACGGCGCGTTGATTTGCATGCATGCGGAGAACGGGTCCGTGATCGACGTGATCGTGCAGCAGGCGCTGGCGGCGGGGAAAACGGCTCCGATTTATCACGCGCTGACGCGGCCGACCATCGCTGAAGCGGAGGCGGTGCAGCGGGCGATTGCGATGGCGGAGATGGCGGGGGCTCCTGTTTATATCGTTCATCTTTCCAGCGAGGATGCGCTGAACCAGGTGCGGGAGGCGCGGGATCGCGGGCTGCCGGCGTTCGCGGAGACGTGCCCGCAGTACTTGTTGCTGTCGCTTGAAGAGACGATGAATCACAATTCATTTGAGGATGCGAAGTGGGTTTTTACCCCGCCACTGCGCGAGAAAAAGAATCAGCCAAAATTGTGGGATGGGTTGAAGGACGATCATCTGCAGGTGGTGTCGACGGATCATTGTCCTTTTTGCTTTGAGGATCAGAAGATTCTGGGCGTGAACGATTTCACGAAGATTCCCAACGGGGGCCCAGGGATTGAGAACCGGATGCAGCTGATCCATCACCACGGAGTGAACGCGGGGAAGATTTCGCTGAATCGGTTTGTGGAGATTACGGCGACAGCTCCGGCGCGGATTTTCGGGATGTATCCGAAGAAGGGGACGGTGGCGCCGGGTTCGGACGCCGACGTTGTCATTTGGGATCCGAAGGCCGAGCACACCATCAGCGCGAAGACGCACAACATGCGCGTGGACTACTCGATGTTTGAGGGGTTCCAGGTGCGCGGGAATGCGAAGCAGGTGTATGCGCGCGGCGAGTTGATTGTGGAGAACGGCAAGTATCTCGGCAAGACCGGACGCGGGCAGTATCTCCGGCGTGCGGCGCGCGGAGGGGCGTGGCAGTGATTGTTCCGGAGAGCAGCCTCTACAACGCTGACCTTGCGCCGACGACGCCGGCGCATCGGACGTGGGGGACCTACAACTACATCTCGCTATGGTTCTCGATGTCGATGGAGGTGAGCACATACATGCTGGCCTCGGGGCTGATTGCGGGGGGCATGGACTGGAAGCAGGCGCTGGGGACGATTCTGCTGGGGAATTTGATTGTCCTCATCCCTTTGCTGCTGAACGCACATGCGGGAGCGAAGTATGGGATTCCCTTTCCGGTGCTGGTGCGGGCGTCGTTTGGGACGCGCGGCGCAAATGTGCCGGCGATCCTGCGGGCGATCGTGGCGTGCGGATGGTTTGGGATTCAGTCGTGGATTGGTGGGCAGGCGATCTACTCGATGCTGGTGGTGGTGTGGCCTGGCGTGGCGGCGGCGCCGTGGGCGGTGTGGGCGTGTTTCCTCGGCTTTTGGGCGCTGAATATGGTGGTGGTGTGGCGGGGGGTCGAGAGTATTCGTTTTCTGCAAGGATTTTCGGCGCCGTTCATGCTGGCGATGGCGCTGCTGCTGCTGTTTTTTGCGCTGCACAAGGCGGGCGGGTTTGGGCCGATGCTGTCGGAGCCGAGCCATTTTCATTCGACGGGGGCGTTTTTGCGGTTCTTTTTTCCGTCGCTGACGGCGATGGTGGGCTACTGGGCGACGCTGGCGCTGAACATTCCTGACTTCACGCGCTACTCGAAAGACCAGCACGCGCAGGTGGTGGGGCAGGCGTTTGGATTGCCTGTTGCTATGACTCTGTACTCGTTTATCGGGATCGCGGTGACGTCGGCGTCGGCGGTGATTTTTGGGCACGCGATCTGGAGCCCGATTGAGCTGATGGGGAAATTCCATCAGCCGGTTGTCGCTTTTATCGCGATGATTGCGCTGCTGGTGGCGACGCTGAACGTGAACGTGGCGGCGAATGTGGTGTCGCCGTCGAATGATATTTCGAATCTGAATCCGCAGTGGATTTCGTTTCGGACGGGTGGGCTGATCACGGGCTTTCTCGGCCTCGCGATGATGCCGTGGAAGCTGCTGTCGAGCTTCAACAACTACATTTTCGGATGGCTGGTGGGGTATTCGGGACTGCTGGGTCCGGTGGCGGGGATTATGGTGGCGGATTATTTTGTGATTCGCGGGAAGCGGCTCGATCTGGAGTCGCTGTACATGCGGAATGGGATTTATGAGTACCGGAGCGGCGTGAATCCGAAGGCGATTGCGGCGCTGGCGGTGGGCGTGGGGCTGGTGCTGATCGGGCGATTGGTGCCGGCGGTGCACTGGCTTTACGACTATGCGTGGTTTGTGGGATTCTTCGTTTCTGGCACGATCTATGTCGCGCTGATGCGCGGCGCGCGGGTGGAAGCTCCAGTTACAAAGCTGGCAGGAGAAGAAGCATGAGCACCATTTTTACCGATGTCGCAGTCACGTCGTCGTACGTTGCCGGGCGCTGGACGGCGCTGGAGGGTACGACACAGCAGCCGATTATCAATCCAGCGAACGGGGAAACGCTGGCGACGCTGCCCTATGGGAGCGCTTCGGACGTGGATCGTGCGGCCAGAGATGCACACCGGGCGTGGATGGAGTGGCGCGAGGTGCCGGTGGTGGATCGGGTGCAGCCACTGTACCGGTTCAAGGCGCTGCTGGAGAAAAATGTGCGCGAGGTCGCGACGATTTTGACGCGCGAGAACGGGAAGACGTTCGAGGATGCGCAGACCGAGGTGAAGCGCGGGATTCAAATGGTCGAAGTCGCGTGCGGGATGCCGTCTTTGATGATGGGCGACTCGCTGAACGATGTGGCGAAGGGCATCGATTGCCGGACGATTCGGCAGCCGATTGGGGTGTGCGCGGGGATCACGCCGTTTAATTTTCCGGCGATGGTGCCGCTGTGGATGTATCCGTTTGCGATTGCTGCGGGGAACACGTTTTTGCTGAAGCCGTCGGAGCGGGTTCCGATGACGCCCACGCGGGTCGTCGAACTGCTGCTGGAGGCGGGCTTGCCTGCGGGCGTGATCCAACTGGTGCACGGCGGCCGCGAGGTGGTGGAGGCACTGCTGGCGCATCCGCTGATCAAGGCGATATCGTTTGTCGGGTCGTCGCCGGTGGCAAAGATTGTTTACAAGGAAGCGGCGGCGCATGGGAAACGCGTGCAGGCGCTGGGCGGGGCGAAGAACCATCTTGTTGTCATGCCGGATGCGGATTTGCCGCAGACCGTGGACGCCATTATGGGGTCGGCGTTTGGCGCGGCGGGACAGCGGTGTTTGGCGGGGAGCGTGCTGGTTCCGGTGGGCGAGGTCGCGGAGCCGCTGCTGAAGCTTCTGGTCGAGAAGGCGAAAGCGCTGAAGGTCGGCGATGGGATGGAGGATGGCGTGTCCGTTGGGCCGCTGGTGGGCGCGGATCAGAAGAAGCGCGTGGTGGGCTACATCGAGAAGGGCGTGGCGGAGGGGGCGCAGGCGATCCTCGACGGGCGCGGTGTGGAAGCGGATCCGGAGGGGGCGTTTGTAGGGCCGACGGTGCTGGATCACGTGGGACGCTCGGCCACGGTGGCGCGCGAGGAAATTTTTGGGCCGGTGCTCTCAGTGGTACGGGCGGAGACGCTCGACGACGCGATTGCGGTGGTGAATGCTTCGGAGTTTGGAAATACGACGACAATCTATACGAAGAGCGGTAAGGCGGCGCGGGAGTATCAGAGCCGAATTGAAGTGGGGATGGTTGGGGTGAATATGACCGTTTCCGCTCCAATGGCGTTTTTCCCATTCGCCGGGTGGAAGAATTCCTTCTTCGGGGATCTGCACGCGCATGGGAAAGATGCGGTGGCGTTTTATACGGAACAGAAAGTCTTGATGACGCGGTGGTTCTGAAGAATAGGGCACGGGGGCGCCGGGCAAACAAGAGCAAGCACAGACTCAGTCGGCGGGGGCGAACTGGATGCTGCGGTAGGAAGACGGACGGCGGTGGAGGATCAGCGTGAGTCCCAGGGAGACGGCGGCCATGAGGGCGGCGAAAAGGAAGATGGGCGCGTAGCCCAGTCCGGCAACGATTAAACCGACAAGAGGGCCGGTGAGGCCGAGGGAAAGGTCCGCAAAGGCGGTAAAGACGCCGAGGGCGGAGCCTCGATTTTCCGGCGTAACGCAGTTGACGGCCTCGACGCCGAGGGCGGGGAAGACCAGCGAGAATCCGAAGCCGGTAAGGGCGGCGCCGGCGAAGGCGAGGGCGGGGGTAAAGGCGAGCCAGAGGAAGAGCAGGCCGGCGATTTCGACGGAGAGGCAGACGAGAGCGACGCGGAATCCGCCCCAGTGGTCGATGCTGTGGGCGAAGAGCAGGCGGGCCAGGATGAACGAGGCGCCGAAGCTGGTGAGGGCGAAGGCGGCGTCGGGCCAGTGGTGGTGGGCGTAGAAGAGCACCATGAAAGACGCGATGGTGCCGAAGCCGGTGCTGGCGAGGGCGAGGCTCATGCCGTGGGGGAAGACGCGGCTGAGGACCTGGCGGAAGGCGAGGGGCTCGCCTTCCGGAGCGGCGACTTCGCCGATGGGCCAGGCGGTGAGGAGTCCGAGGGCGGAAACGGCAACGCTGACGAGGCCGACGCCGCTCAGGCCCCAGGCGCGTTCGATCCAGACGCCGAGAGGGGCTCCGAGGGCGATGCCGCCGTAGGAGCAGATGCCGCTCCACGAGATGACGCGGGCGGTGTGTTCCTGGCCGACGCGGCCGATGCCCCAGAGGCAGGAGCCGGTGGCGAGCCAGCTCTCGCCGAAGCCGAGGATGAGGCGGCTGGTCAGGATGAGGCCGAGGCAGGCCAGGGGCAAAACGGTCAGGAATCCGGAGAAGCAGAGACAAACGCCGGAGGCGCCGCAGGCCAGGAGTCCGGAAAGGACGGTGCGGCGGGCGCCGGCGGAGTCGGCCATGCGGCCGGCCTGCGGGCGGCTGAGGACGGTGGCGACGTATTGGGCGCTGACCGCGAGTCCGGCGAGAACAGTGTTGAAGTGGAGCTGGAGGTGAACGACCGAGGGAAGGATGGCCATGGGGAGGCCGATGGCGAAGTAGCAGAGGAAGATCTGGAGGGAAGTAGGGAGAATCCGCAGCGTGACGGAACCCGAGGTCGAACGAAAGAAAGGAATTGTACTGGTGGCGGACATTCTCCTGGTTCTTATGGTACACGGCGTCGTGGTCCTGTTTGCGCCAGTCCCCCACGCGAGTCCCCCATAGGTGGCAGTCGAGGGGGATGGTGGATGGACGCGCCGGGGGTACAATGGTTGATACCCGCACGCTACCCGGGGCGGCGAGAGATTCGTTCACACAATTTAAGGTTGGCTTTTGACTCCGCGAGGGGCTTTGCGGCGTCTAAATGATGGTGAAAGTTCTGGCCGGGCTTTTCGGGTGATTCCGGTATCGTGGCTGGCCAGGATACCGTGTAAAGAGAGAGGTTTCCTCCAAGGTGAACTCTACCGTTAAACAAATCCTGTTTTGGGTGCTCATCATCGCGTGCCTTCTGGTCCTCTGGCAGCTTTTCCAGAACAAAAACGTGATGGGGGGTCATGAGCAGGAAGTGAGCTTCTCCCAGTTTCTGGGCGACGTGGAGAATAACCAGGTGTCGGACGTCACGATCACCGGGCAAGAGGTACGGGGGCACTTCCGGACGGACAAGGGCGCGTTCCACGTGGTGGTTCCGGCGAACTACTCGCACCTGTACGACGTGCTGGATCAGAACAAAGTCAGCGTGACGGTAAAGAACGCGGACGGCAACAGCTGGTGGGGCTGGCTGTTGCAGTTCTCGCCGCTGATTCTGATCGCCCTGCTCTGGTTCTTCATGATCCGCCAGATGCAGAGTGGCGGGAACAAGGCGCTTTCGTTCGGCAAGAGCCGGGCGCGGCTGCTTTCGATGCAGCAGAAGAAGGTCACCTTTAAGGATGTGGCCGGCGTCGACGAGGCCAAGGAAGAGCTGAAGGAGATCATCGAGTTCCTGCGCGAAGCGCAGAAGTTCCAGAAGCTGGGCGGCCGGATTCCGAAGGGCGTGCTGCTCGTCGGACCTCCTGGAACCGGCAAGACGCTGCTGGCGCGGGCGGTGGCCGGCGAGGCGAATGTGCCGTTCTTCTCGATTTCGGGCTCGGACTTCGTCGAGATGTTCGTGGGCGTGGGCGCGAGCCGCGTGCGCGATCTGTTCGAACAGGGCAAGAAGAACGCACCCTGCATCATCTTTATCGACGAAATTGACGCAGTCGGACGGCATCGCGGCGCTGGCTTGGGCGGCGGTCACGACGAGCGCGAGCAGACGCTGAATCAGTTGCTGGTCGAGATGGACGGTTTCGAGTCCAACGATGGCGTGATTCTGGTCGCCGCGACGAACCGGCCCGACGTGCTCGATCCGGCGCTGCTGCGGCCTGGTCGCTTTGACCGGCGTGTGGTGGTTGGACGGCCGGATGTTCGCGGACGCGAAGAGGTTTTGCGGGTGCATGCGCGGAAGGTGCCGATCGCGGACGATGTTGATCTGCGGGTCCTGGCGCGGGGCACACCGGGCTTCTCGGGCGCCGATCTGGCAAACATGGTGAACGAGGCGGCGCTGAATGCGGCGCGGTACAACCGGAAGCAGGTCCTGATGCTCGACTTCGAGCAGGCGAAGGACAAGGTGCTGATGGGTGCCGAGCGCAAGTCGATGCTGCTGACTGATGAGGAAAAGCGGGTGACGGCGTATCACGAAGCCGGGCACGCGCTGGTGGCGGCGTTGCGGCTGCATGCCGATCCGCTGCACAAGGTCACGATTATTCCGCGCGGCATGGCGCTGGGCGTGACGATGCAGCTGCCGGAAGACGATAAGCACACGGTGACGAAAGACTACCTCGAGACGCAGCTGGCCATCCTGATGGGCGGCCGCATCGCGGAAGAGATTTTCCTGAAGCAGATGACGACGGGCGCCGGCAACGACATCGAGCGCGCGACGGATCTGGCAAGGAAGATGGTCTGCGAATACGGTATGAGCCGCCTGGGTCCGCTGACCTTCGGCAAGAAGGAAGAGCAGATCTTCCTGGGCCGGGAGATTGCGCAGCACCGGGACTTCTCGGAAGAGACGGCGCGGCAGATCGACGGGGAAGTGCGGAGCCTGGTCGACGAGGCGTACAAGGCTTCATGGGAGATTCTGAACAACAACCAGCCAGTCATGCACCGTCTGGCGCTGGCGCTGCTGGAGCGTGAGACGCTCGATGCGAACGAGATTCGGGCGATCATCGACGGCAAGGAGCTGCCGCCGCTGCGGCCCTCGGGCGGATCAGGCACTCCGGTCACGGATGTGCAGCAGGTTCTGAAGCCGGAGCCGGGACGCACGGGCAGTTTGCCGGAAGGCAGCCCGAGCCCCGCGTAAGAAAGTTCGATTGCAACGCAAGGCAGCCTTCGGGCTGCCTTTTTCTTTTCGACTCCGAGCCGGCCAGGGGCGGAAGAGGCCGGCCCGGCGTGAGAGAAGCGGGCCGCGATCTGCGAGAATGTTGGCAGTCATGCGTTCTCGCTTTGGTGCAGTTTTCCTTTTGCCGTTGCTGCTGCTGAGTGGATGCGGCTATCACACGGTGAACTCCGCGGTTCATTTGCCCGGGGCGGTGCACACGCTGGCGATACCGTCTTTCAAAAACAACACGCAGTCCTATCAGACACAGGCGGTCTTCACCCAGGCGGTGATTCGCGAATTCACGAGCCGAAGCCCGATGCGCATCGTTTCCGGGGAAGATGCGGATGCCGACGCGACGTTGCGAGGAACGATCCTGACCTTCACGGTCGGGCCGCTGACGTACGACAATACGACGGGGCAGACCTCGACCTATCTGGTGACGATCACGGCGAGGCTGGAGCTTGTGGACCGGCAGGGCAAGGTGATCTGGCAGAATCCGTCGTATCTCTTCCGTCAGCAGTACGAGCAGGTGCAGGACCTGGCGAGCTTCATCCAGGAAGACTCGGCGGCGACGCGGCGGCTGGCGCAGGATTTTGCGTCGGCTGCCGTGGCGGACATTCTGGAATCGTTCTAAAGAACAGGGCTCAGAGCACCGGGCAAGAGCACAAGGCTCAGAAGAGCGGGTCGGCGCTCGCCGGCGGGTGAGCCTTCTTTTGACAAACCGACACGATCCACAGGGGCAACTTGACACCCCTTTTGTTAGGTGCCTATACTTTGCCCCGTTTCGGTAGAAGCACGGTCAATTCTGCCTGGAAACGCAAGCCCTTCTTTCAACCTGGCAATTTTGTTTTGTACGAGGACTAAAGACAGGAGCCCCCATGCTTTTCTTTTCCAGTGACAGCAAGGTCGGATCAGTCCGTCTGGTTCTTCCTGCCATGGCAGCGATGCTGCTGCTGATGGCCAGCCCGCTGCGCGCGCAGGTCGTGGCAACCTACACCTTCAACGACGGAACGGCGGACGGCTGGACGTCGTTCAATGGCGCGAGCACGCCGACGGCGAGCAACGCGGCGACGTATGGCGGTTCAGCCTACAGCCTGCTGACGACGACCGGATCGGGTGGGGCAGGCGGCCCGTCGATCAGTGCGAGTGGAGTGCTGGAAGCAGGGGCGCAGTACACCATCACCGGATGGGTGCAGCTGACTTCGGGCGAGAGCGCGTCCAACGCCAACTTCACGATCAAGCGAACGGATTCGGCGTGCAGTGGCGGGACCTGCTACGACACAATTGGCGCGTATGAGACGGGCGTGACGGCGGGGACGTGGACGCAGATCGGTGGAAGCTACACGGTCAGCGGGACAGAAACGGGGCTGACTTTGTACGCGCAGTTAGTGGGCGCGACCACGGCGACGTCGTTCTATCTGGCGGATGTGGTGATCACGGAGACGGCTCCGCCGCCGGGCGGGACGCCGGTGGCGACGTACAACTGGTCCGACGGCGGCCTGGATGGATGGACGCCGTTCGGGAGTGCAACGCTGACGAACGCGATGCCTTCGCCGGTGGATCCGGTGGGCGATGCGCACGCGCTTCTGACGACGGGACGGACGGCGACCTATGAAGGACCGAGCCTGAACCTTTTGGGCGTGAGCGGCGTGGTGGCGGGCGCGACCTATGAGGTGACCGCCTACGTGATGCTGCAGAGTGCGGATGCAAGCGGGCCGACGGTGACAATGTCGACGAAGACCGCCAACTGCGCGACATCGGGCGCGTACGCGAACCTTGCGACATCAGGACCGCTTTCAAATACCGCGTGGACCAGGGTGTCGGGTACGTTCAGCTTCAGTGATCTGCCGGGGGCGCCGTCGAGTCTGGTCCTCTATTTCCAGTCGAGCAGCGCGACGGATTCGTTCTACATCAGCGATGTGGCGATCGGACAACTGGCGCCGGCCCCCCTGCCGCCGAGCGAGCAGGACAATTCGGGGATCACCACAACATTTGCGGATGGGACGGCGGATGGATGGACGTCGCGGGCGGGCAGCACGCTGACGGTGGGACCGACGCCGACGCCTGATCCGAACAACGATGTGAATGCGCTGGAGATCACGGGACGGACGGCGAACTACGATGGACCGCAGATCAGCGTGAGCGACAAGATGTATGTGGGGTCGGTGTACAACCTCAGCGTCTATGTGCGGATGGCACCTGTCGACAGCAGCTCGCACGTCATCAACATGAGCCTGCAGGTGACGTATCAGGGGAACACGAGTTATCCCAGCGTCACGGCTTATCCGGGGATAACCGTGCCGGATGACGGGCAGTGGCACCAGATCGTGGTGACGAACTACACGATGGGGAGCCAGTACGATCCGGGGAACGCGTTTCTCTATTTGCAGACGGTGCCGGGCGGGACCACGGAAGATCTGACGAGTTTCTACATCGACGACTTCCAGCTGACGTATGTGCCGCCGCCGGTGATCCAGACGAATATTCCTTCGATCTATCAGACATTCGCGCAGTATTTCCCCATTGGCGCGGCGGTGGATACGACGGATTTGTCGGGACCGCACGCGCAGTTGCTGACCATGCATTACAACAGCATCACGTCAGGGAACGACTTCAAGTGGAGCGTGACGGAGCCGTCGCTGGGCAGTTACGACTGGACGAATGCCGACGCGGAGGCAGGGCTTGCGGTGTGCCACGACATGAAGATCCGCGGGCAGAACCTGGTGTGGTCGACGGGAGCGCAAACGCCTTCGTACGCGTTTGGGGACGGGACGAACTCGGCGGCCAACCAGGCGACGGTCACAGCGAATATCCAGGAGCACATTGAGAGCGAGGTGCAGCACTTCGGAACGGAAGTCTATGCGTGGGATGTGGTGAATGAGCCACTGGATCCGACGCAGCCGGATTGCCTGGAGCACGGGCCGTTCTATCAGGTGCTGGGCGCGAGCTACATCGATGTCGCATTCAAGGCGGCGCGGCAGTATGCACCGGCGGGGACGAAGCTGTTTCTGAACGACTACAGCACGGCCGATCCGAACCGGCTGGCGTGCCTGATCCAGGTGGTGCAGGGGATGCAGGCGCGCGGCGTGCCGATTGACGGGATCGGGCACGAGGAGCACAACGCGATCAACTATCCTTCGATCCAGGCGATCAAGACGTCGATTGATACCGTAGCGGCGCAGCTGCCGGGGCTGGATCAGCAGGTGACCGAGCTGGACGAGAGCGTGTACAACGCCGGCGACACGACCTCGAACTACGGCAGCAATCTTCCTCCGGCGGTGCTGGACGAGCAGGGCTGGCTGTACAACCAGTACTTCAATTTGTTCCGGGAAGAGCGGCACAAGCTGACCGGCGTGACGATGTGGGGGATGGCCGATGACGACACCTGGCTGGACAGCTTCCCGGTGGCGCGCACGGATTATCCGTTGCCCTTCAACATGGGTCTGCAGGCGAAGCCGGCGTACTGGGGCATCGTGAATCCGGATGGGAACGGAATTCCGGGATACGGGTTGAAGTTCGCGCTGACGAGCGTCAAAGGGTCGCCCGCAGCGCAGACGTGGACGATCACCGCGACCAACGGAAGCGTCGGCCCGGCGTACACAACCGAGATTACCGGGCTGACGCTGACGCAGCTGACCGGGGCGAAGTGCAGCGCGACGGTGACAGCTCCGGGAGGAAGCTTCCCGGTCGTGCTGGGGGATATTCCGACCAGTGGAACGGCGACGGTGCAGTTCACCGTGACCCTGAAAGGATGCGGGCCGCTGGCGACGTTCGCGGTTGAGGCGCCGTGGACGCAGGCGACCTATCACACGGGAACGCTGCTGGGAGCGGTGGCGCCGTATTTTGACTTGTTCCTCTGAGGACTGGCCGTCCCGGCAGGGACACGCTTCGCGCGTTGTTCGAGCAACGGCGACGCAAGAGATCCTCTCGGAGAGACGGGTTCCTTTTTGGGCCGACGCCATCATTTTTGGCGTGTGGCGGCGAAGACACCATCGGCGCGACCTTCCACTTTGACGCGGCCTTTGGCGGAGTCGCCGTCGACCCATCCGGCGAGGGTGGCGGTGACAGTGCCTGGCTCGTCGGGCCAGACGCCGCTGAAGGTGAGTTCCATGTACCCGTCGCGCCAGGTGCCGTAGACGGGCTGGTTCGGGCCGAGCGCACCGGTGTAGAAGCCGCCCACGCTCGCGTCCTGGCGAACGAGCTTGAATGTGCCGGGGAGTCCGCCGGCGTCGGTGAGGAATTGTATGTCCCAGTTGCCGGCGACGTCGCCGCCGTTTTGCAGGGGATCGGGCTGCGCGTTTTCGATCTTCAGGTTCGCGAAATACGATTCTTCTTCGGAGTAGGTCCAGAGGGCGACGGGGCCCTGGAGATCTTCGCCTTTGAGGCCGTCGATGATGAGGCTGGGGTGCGGCGAGCCGTTGAGGAAGAGCTGCGCTTTGCGGCCATGGACCTCGATGCGGACGTGGGTCCAGGCGAGCGGGGTGAGGTCGGCCCAGGCTTCATAGATCGCGGGCCAGGTGCGGCGGAGCTTTTCCCAGCCGTAATGGGGCGAGGAGACGTACTGGACGGCGTGATTGCGGCGAGCCTGGTCGCCGGCGAGGGAGTTGCCCGGGCGGATGTAGAAGATCTCGGCGTGGGAAGGATCCTGACCGATGCGGAAGGCGACGCCGACGAAGCCGGGGCGTCCGCCGCCAGGAGGCTCGGCGGGATTGGTAGCGAGGTCGACGTCGATGGAGCCGTCGCGGAAATTGGTGCCTTTGACGATGGCCAGGCCGTCGCTGTCGGGGACGTCGCGGGTGAGGCGGATGGCTTTGCGACCCTGATATTCCGCGGATGCGGCCTGGACGCCATGCTCGAGGAGGGCCGTGGCGTCGGTGAGGGCGAAAGTCTGCGAGGGCGGCGGCGTGGGCGTGTCCTCGGCCATGGCGGCGGAGGAGGCGACGAGCATGGAAGCGGTGGCAAGGAGCCATGCGGGCGTGCGGAGGTTCATGCGCACGACGGTAGAGGAGCGCGCTGGAGGCGGCAAGGATTCTGTTGTGAAGTGGCTCCTTGGGGGGATGAAAAAGGGCCGATGCGGTGAAGGACCTGACGGGCCAAGAGCAGCCAATGCCGGTACCCCCCTCTCCCCAGGGGGTAGACTGCGGCAAACTCTTGAGCCGACTGGGTTTGCAGGAGTGGCATTGGAGACTGTGGCATCTGGCTGAAAATGCGGCACTTGCAGAGGGTTTTTTGGCTCGGTACCCCCGGGATCGAAGAAGCCGATGCAGGGACCCCCTCCCCCCCCAGGGGGTAGACTGCGGCAAACTCCTGAGCCGATTTGGTTTGCAGGAGCGGCCTTGGAGACTGTGGCATCCGACTGAAAATGCGGCACTTGCAGTGGTGGTTTTGGCTCGGTACCCCGGGATCGAAGGGGGAGGGACGTCGACACATGCGGCACGGGCTTCTCCTTTCCAAAGCAGAAAAGCCTGCCGGAAGGCAGGCTTTTTCTCTTTTTCCACTTAAGTTCAGTATATCACGTTGGAGGGGGCAAGCACGCCAAATATCTTTGGGGATATTGGCGCGGATGTGGTTTTGAATCAGAGAGAACACTTTGGTACCGTGCGCGAAAAGCTTGACAGATTTTTGGGGATTTGGAGGGGATCGCCACCTTGGCGTCGATAGTTTGTGTAAAAGGTGCTCTGCGCTGCGTATTCGAGGAGAGGGCTAGGTTCTCGGAGTGGGCTTTGGCGCTCGGGGCTTTTTTGGAGGTGGTGTCGCGGCGGTGGAGGGGATATTCGGGCTGGTTGCCCTTGAAAATCGCTGGATGGTCAGGATCCGAACGGAGGCTCGAGGAGGTATCGGGCGAAGTGTAGAACCCGGCTTCGGCGGCTTTGCGAGCATGGGTTTGGTGGCTCATCTAAGCCGTGGAAGACGCCATTTCGGAGTTTAGCTTGGCAACAAACGTTGCGGAAAAGTTCTCCTTTTCATCGCCCGGAGCCTCGTGTAACGTGGTCCTGTGGCTGACCACTTGAGTCGCAGGGAGCGGTCCGCCAATATGGCGGCAGTTCGCTCCCAAGAACACCAGTCCCGAGCTGGCCGTTCGGAAAGTAGTGCATGCGCTTGGGTATCGCTATCGTTTGCACGACCCAAAATTGCCCGGCCGGCCCGATTTGGTATTTCCTTCGCGCCGCAAGGCATTATTTGTGCATGGGTGTTTCTGGCACCGCCATAATGGGTGCAAACGGGCAACTGTACCGCAAACGCGAACAGCATTTTGGCAAGCAAAGCTCTCAAAGAACGTACGTCGCGATTGGCGGATGCTCCGAGAGTTGGCCGAAAACGTTTTGCCTATGCCATGAGAGAAAGTCCGGACGCGGCGAGAACCAAGTCGGTATTCCTAACGGCTGGCAGTGAAAGCTGGCCAAGGCGATTCGAACAAATCGCTGTTTCGAGACCATGACCTTCGGGGAGACAAGCACGCGAAGATCTTCGGAAACTCCGATCACTCCTCGGTCAAATGCTCGATCATGGATCGCGCACAAGCACAAGCCGTTTTCCGGATCGGTACGGGTCGATTCGTCGAGCGCCCATGACTTGATATGGCTCGCGACCAGAAGCGAGCGGATATCGAGTCCGCATACGCAGCATGTCGATTCATAACTTGAGAGAACAGCCCTGCGGAAGAAAGACTGGAAGAGCCTCACGGAAACTGCGGCGCGCCGCTCAGACGGCCCCGTTGGCCGGGCGATGATCGTCTCGTCCTCCGATGCCGATTGGGCTGGTGAGCTTCCGGGCCTCAGCGCTGGCGCAGAGAACACTTCGAGCAAGTGGGTGCTCTCTTCGACGAGATTCTCCCATCGATTGTGGAATTCGTCCCAAATCTGTCTTGCGGCTCTGCCGGTATGCGTCAACCCGGAGATCCCCTGATTGGCAAGCAATGGATCAAACGCGCCGAAATTGCCAAGTTTTCTGGCAACTGAGGCCGGTGTGCGCCCGATTAGCTTCGCGAGACGGATCACTTCGGGGTTGTTGGCCTTTGTCTTCGCGAATGGGATCTGGCAGTAGAGATAGAGCGCAAGAATCGACTCATCTCTCGACCATCGATCGCCATATCTATCTGTCGCAATCGTCTCCATAAACCAAAGCTTGGGCGTGGCGGAGCGCCACATCATTACGATGAATCGTCTACGATTGAAACTCGGGATGCTGCTGCGAGTATGCCGCATTTTGGGACATGGTGCCAAATCTCTTCAGAAGGTGACCCGAGGACTGGTCAGGAACCGAGGTAGGATTTCACCATGGCAAGGGTGGAGAGCCGTCGAAAGCGTGGGCTTATCGTCAATAGCTCTATTCCAGCATCGGTCGGGCGACGTGTGTCTCTCGGCGGCGATGTCTACTGTCAGATGTGCGGCCTTTGTTCCGGAGACATTGACGAGTACACCGGGACAAAGGCCGAGTTCTGCGTAGATTGGGTTCCGAACAACGGTCTCAGCTTTCGGAGCAGGAACCACGAAATCCGTACGCTGTGCTCGACCTGTAATCAAGGCGCAAAGAACATTACCTCCGAGAAGCCGACGAAGATCTGGCTTCTGTCGCAGGTGCGTCGCGCTGGCCAACATGAGCAGAGGGCCGTTTTCGAGTGGTTGCGCACAAAATTTGGTAAATGAAATCGGCCACGAACCGCTTTCGCTACCGCTTCACTGTTGGCGCTTTGCGCCAAGCCCTCGCTTTGCGAGGGGCTCGTGCGACGCTTGAGATCCTTATCGGCCGCTGCGTGACCGATTCCCCTTCGCGCCTGGGGTTTAGGCTGACGAACTGATTTCGTGCTTCGGGGGGGTCCTTCGACTTCGCGCGGATTGAGTTCCTTCGCCGCTGGCGGGAGCTTTGCCCCGCGCTTCGCTCAGGATGACAGTCGTTTAGGAGTGTGGTTTTTCGGAACCAGGCGGGGTTCGGATGCGTATGATGCTCCATGAGCGCTGGATCCATCGCGTGGGGCCCGACCTGGAAGCTGGGAATGATGGGATTCCCGGATCGGGCGGCCTCTCGAACCGAAGCGATCGCACCGGGGCCGCAGCGCGGGCAGTATCGTGCGCCGGGGAGCGACGAGCGGAAGCCGGCGGAGCGGTGGCAGCGCAAAGAGCACCCTGGGGACCGGGGTCTGGAACGAGTTGGGGAGAAGCCGTTGGAAGCCGAATGGCAGGTTCTGGTAGAGCGTTGCCTGAAGGGCGACTCCTTTGCCTGGACAGAACTCGTGAAAGCACACCACAGGCGGGTGTATGGTTTGTGTTTCCGGTTTACGGGATCGTCGAGCGACGCCGAGGATCTGACCCAGGAAGTTTTTCTGAAGGTGTACGGGAACCTGGCCGCTTTCGATCTGGCGCGCGGGACGTTTCAGACGTGGATCACGACGATGACCCGCAATCTGCTGGTGGATCATTTCCGCCGGTCGAGAGCGCAGCGGGTCACCGATTCGATGGACGCGGGCTGGGACGGCGACGAAGAGATGCCGTTGCTGCAGCGGCTGGCGGACAAGGCTCCGACGCAGCACGATCGGGCAGTACAGAAGGAAATTGAGAAGATGGTGCAGGAAGCGCTGACGAAGATTTCGCCAGAGCTGCGGGAAGCGGTGATCCTGCGCGATTTGCAGGACATGGATTACAAAGAAATAGCGGCGGTGCTGAGGATTCCTGAGGGCACGGTGAAGTCGCGGATCAGCCGGGGGCGGGCAGAACTTGCACGCCTGCTGGAACGTAATAAAGGACAGGTGGTTTAGCGGTGGCGGACGAGAGCAAATTCGGACAGAAGCCGGGCTCGAGCCTCAAATGCGAGGACTGGGAAGCTCTGCTGACGGATGCGCTGGACGGACTGCTGCCGGCGGGGCAGGCGGCAGCGTTCCATGGGCACAGCGAGACGTGCGCGAACTGCGGCGATCTGCTGGCGCATGCGAAGCAGGGGCAGGAATGGCTGGGCTATCTGCACGAGGAGCCGGAGATTCCGGTTGGGCTGATCGGGAAGATTCTGGAGAAGACGGTGGGCGCGAGCGGCGTTCCACTGCCGGTGGTGGCCGGGGCGGGCGTGGCAGCCGGAGGCGGCGCCATGACGATGCCGTGGCGGCGGAATTTCCACGAGACGCGGCTGCTGATGACGGTGGCGATGGCGTTTTTCTCGATCGCTCTGACGCTGAACCTGATGGGCGTGAAGCCGGGGAGTTTCAAGCTGGCGGACCTGAAGCCGTCGGAGATTGGGAACACGCTGTCGCGGCAGTTCTACGGGGCGCGGAGCTCGGTGGTGCGGTACTACGATCATCTGCGGTTCGTGTACGAGCTGGAGTCGCGCACGCGGGAGCTGCGGAGGGATGTGGAGACACAGCCGCAGCAGCAGAACAACCAGCAGCAGAATCAGCAGAAGCCGGGCGGGAAGAACGGCAGCGCGCAACGGGAGGGCACCGGCACTGAGCTGAGAGCGAGCGTGGGACAGCATTCAGTAGAGCGGATAGCGGATAGCGGACAGCGGATAGAACAGCAGGGCACCGGGCGCCGGGCGCCGGGCTCGGAGCTCGGTTCAGAGCTGAGGGCGAGCGTGGGGCAGCCTTCAGCAGAGCGGATAGCGGACAGCGGACAGCGGATAGAACAGCAGGGCACCGGGCGCCGGGCGCCGGGCTCGGAGCTCGGTTCAGAGCTCAGAGCGAGTGTGGGGCAGCCTTCAGCAGAGCGGATAGCGGACAGCGGACAGCGGATAGAACAGCAGGGCACCGGGCGCCGGGCGCCGGGCTCGGAGCTCGGTTCAGAGCTCAGAGCGAGTGTGGGGCAGCCGATAGCGGATAGCGGACAGCGGATAGAACAGCAGGGCACCGGGCACCGGGCGCCGGGCTCGGAGCTCGGAACACAACAAGGCACCGCGATCGGCGATCAGCGGTCGGGAACATTAAGAAGCAGCAGAGGTAAGGGTGTCGGTGGGAACTGGCAAGTGGATTTCCCTGGGTCATTCAGGAACCGGGCTGCAGCAGGCGGGTGAAACCGCTGGGTACGTGGAAGGGAGCCTGGTATGAACTGCGTCAATCACCCCGAGGCGGCGGTCACCGCCTTTTGTCAGAACTGCGGGAATGGGTTGTGCGCGCAGTGCACGCGGACGGTGCAGGGCAGTGTGTATTGCGAGCCGTGTCTCGCAGCGAAGGTGACGGGTGTGCCGGGGCCGGGAGTTCCGGGCGCCTATCCGCCGCCACCGATGGGAGCGCCGAACCCTGGGACCGCGACGATTCTCGGATTTATCCCGGGCGTGGGCGCGATGTACAACGGCCAGTACATCAAGGCCATCGTGCACGTGCTGGTGTTCGTGGTGCTGATCTCGATCAGCGAGCACTATGGGCTGTTTGGAATTTTTGTTGGCTGCTGGGTGCTGTATCAGGTATTCGACGCGCACCAGACGGCCAAGGCGCGGCGGGATGGATTGCCGCTGCCGGATCCTTTTGGGCTGAACGAGCTGGGCAATGCGTTTGGCGGGCACACGGCGCGGCCTTATGTTCCGCCGGTGCCGCCGGTACCTCCGGCGCCGGGAGCGCCACCGGCACCGGGAGCGCCGCTAGGAGTGGCTGGAGCTGTGCCGGGAGGGCCTGGAGGGAGTGGCAATCCGGCACAATATGCAGACTGGGCAGAGCAGGTGCGGCAGCAGGCCCATGAGTTTGGGCGGCAGAGCGCGGAATGGGGCGAGCAGCTGCGGCAGAGGATCGTCTCGGAAGCGCAGGCTGGGCGGCCGTATCAACCGTGGACGGGGCCGACTGCGCCAGGTTACGGAGGGCCGGGCACGCCACCGCCGCCACCGGGATTTGTGTCGCCGGGATTTGTACCGCCGGGCGGGGCCCCCCCACCGCCAGGATTTCCCGGGGCCGGTTACGTGCCGCCGAATCCACCGCCGGGATGGGTGCCTCCGCCACCGGAAATGGAGCTGGAACGGGCGCGCAGAGAGCCGATTGGGGCGATTGTCCTGATCCTGCTGGGCATGCTGTTCCTGTTCAACACGCTGGGCTTCTTCAATTTTGGATGGGTGAGCCATGGCTGGCCGCTGATCATTGTGGGCATTGCGGTGTGGCTGCTGGCTCGGAATTCGGGACGTTTTGGGTTCTATGCGCATCGCCCGGGACCGCCGCCGCCGTTCAGCGGGGGGACGCCTGGGAGCGTGACTCCGCCCGCGGACAACAGAACGACGCAGGAGCCGCCGGCAGGAGGTGGACGATGAACCAGTACCTGTTTCTGCGGAGAATGCGGGGGCCGATCATCCTGCTGACGTTTGGGATCACGGCGATTCTGGATGAGTATGCGGGGATTTCGTATGCGCACAGCTGGCCGCTGTACATCATTGTCTGGGGATTGCTGAAGCTGGCGGAGAACGCGATTCTGGCGCAGAATCCGCCGGTTCAGGGAACGGGGTATCCGGGCTATCCGGTGGCGCCGGGCGCGACGGGCTACACGTCGTATACGGGAGCAGCTCCGGTGGATACGACGACGGCGATCGCTGTGCAGGAGACATCAACGCAGGACAGATCAACGCAGGACGAGGAGAGGAGGTAGACCCATGGGAACGACACCTCCATCCTGGACATCGCGGGAAGCGCGGTGGCAGGCCAAGCAGGCGGCGCGGGCGCAGCGGGATCAGTGGAAGGCCCAGATGCGCGCGCAAAAGGACTACTACAAAACTTATTGGCGGGGCTGGCACAAGCCGACGTTTGTGGGACCGCTGATCCTGCTGACGATTGGCGTGATCGCGCTGCTGATGTCGACGGGCAAGCTGGACGCGGTGGAATTCTGGGGCTGGTATGCGCGATGGTGGCCGCTGCTGCTGATTGTGATGGGCGGGCTGCTGCTGGCGGAGCATTTCCTGGACTGGAATCGGCCGTGGGGCGGACGGCGGTCGATGGGGGGAATCGTCTGGCTGGTGATCCTGATGATCTGCCTCGGATGGGTTTCGCGCGAGGGGCATCTGATGGGGCCGTTCTCGTGGGAATTCTCCGGCGACGACGGCGACAATTTCTGGAACTGGATGGGGGCCGAGCACGACAACGATGTGCAGATCGACCAGGTGCTGACGGCGGCGAAGCCGGTGGTCACGATCAGCGATCCGCAGGGAGATATCACGATCACGGCGTCCACGGATAACCAGATGCATCTGCGCGCGCACCAGATGGTGCATCGCGATTCGGACGCGGATGCGCAGAAGATTTTCGGGCAGCTGAAGCCGAAGGTGGATGCGTCGGGTGGTGGTGCGGTGGTTACGGTGCCGGAGAAGCAGGGAGCCCGCGTGGATCTGACGCTGGAACTGCCGGCGGCGGCGTACGCCACGATCACGGCGGGACATGGCGACGTGACGGCGGACGGGCTGAATGGCGGCGTGCAGGTGACGGACAATCACGGCGAGGTGAAGCTGGAAGATATTGGCGGCGACGCGCAGGGGCACATCGACCACGGAGATTTTTCCGCGCATAACGTGCAGGGACGGGTGCTGGTGGATGGGCACGGCGACGATGTGACGCTGTCGCAGATTGCGGGACCGGTGACGATCAACGGAGATTTCTTCGGAGACATTCACCTGGAGCAGATTGGGTCGGACATTCACTACCACTCCAGCCAGACGACACTGGATATTCCGCGACTGATGGGCGCACTGACGCTGGACAAGAGCGATCTGAGCGTGAGCCAGGCGATGGGCCCGGTGCGGGTGATCGCGCGGTCGAAGGATATCGATCTGACGCAGATGGCCGGGGACGCGCACATTGAGGACTCCAACGGCGACGTCAATATGGTGATGGTGAATCCGCTGGGCAACGTGCAGATCACGGATCATACCGGCAACGTAATCGTGACGATCCCGGAGACGGCGAACTTCAGCGTGACGGGCAGCACGAGCGAGGACGAGGCGGTGCGGACCGACTTTCCGCTGAAGATGGCGACCGATGGCGGGCGGCAAACGCTGGAAGGTTCGATGGGCCACGGCGGCGTGCAGCTGCAGCTGGAAACCGACCATGGAAACCTGGAGTTGCGGAAGGGCGAGAACGGCACGTTGGCGCTGACACCACCGAAGCCGCCGGCTCCTCCGGGGGCGCCCGCGAAGCATTTCAAGGCTCCGCCTGCTCCTGCGAAGGAAGAAGAACAATAGGCAGAGCGGCGAGCCAACCGATTGGCTGGCCGGCGACCAGGATGCAGAACGAGCCTCCAGCGGACGCGGGACCATGCGTCCGCTCTCTGCAATTAGGATCACCAATCGGCGCATTGAAGTGGGTGGAAGAAAAGGCACCCGCGGATCCTTCGTCGCTGCGCTCCTCAGGATGACAACGCTAAGAATTGTTTTTTGGAGCTAGCCGACTTTTTCGGCGGGGCCGCGGCGGGCGAAGAGGGGGCGGACGAGGTCTTCGATACGGGTGAGAACTTCCTCGAGGGTGAGGTTGGTGGAGTCGATGACCACCGCATCGCCGGCGGGTTGCAGGGGTGAACTGGCACGGGTGCGGTCGCGCTCGTCGCGCTCGCGGAGCTCCTGAAAAACAGCAGAGTGGTCGGCGGCCGTAGCGGGCCGAGGCTGACCGCCGGGACCGTTGTTCTGCTCGTATTCCGAGCGGATCGAACGTTCTTTGACGGTGGAGTTTTGCTCGTAGCGGCGCTGGCTGCGCGCCTCGGGCGAGGCATCGAGAAAGACTTTGACGTCGGCATCGGGAAAGACGACGGTGCCGATGTCGCGGCCTTCCATGACGACGCCGCCGCGGCGTCCGAGCTCGCGCTGGAGGTCGACCATCCAGGTGCGAATGGCGGGATGAACGCTGACGCGCGACGCTCCCTGGGTGACGTCGGAGTCGCGGATGCGCTCGGTCACATCAGTGCCGTCGAGAAAGACGCGATTGCCGGAACGGTCGGACTCGAGCGCGATGTCGGTGTCGCGCGAGAGACGCTCGAGGGCGGAGGCGTCGTCGAAATCCTGATCGGACTGGATGGCTTTCAGGGCGAAGGCGCGGTACATGGCGCCGGTTTCGAGGTTGAGGAGTCCGAAGTGTTGCGCGAGATGGCGCGCGACGGTGCTCTTTCCCGCGCCGGCGGGGCCGTCGATGGCAATGATAGGGGCGCGGTTCATTCGGGATTCTCTTCCTGCTTACGATTTTTGCGCGGATTTCGCTCGCCGGGAGTGAATTTGCGGAATTTGTTTTGCGGTTTGCCGGGGCGCGCGGGGCGAGGGCCGCGGGCTGCGGGGCGGCTCGGTTTGCCGGCGGAAAATTTTCCCGGACGAAACGGGCGAGAAGAATCGGCGGATCGAGACGGGCCGGGGCCTGGTTTCCCCGGCCAGGATTTGCCGCGGCCTGCAGGGCGCGCGCCCGTGAAGCGGGGCTTGGCGCCGAATTTGCGATCGCTGCGCGGAGATTCGCGACGCGGGGATGCGCCACGCGGGGATGCGGCACGCGGCGGGCGATTTTCGGCGGTGCGCTCGGTGGGTTGAGGGCGCTCAGGATGGAATTTGTCGCGGAAGGGAGGCTTGTCGCGTTGGGGACGGTCTTTTTGCCACGGGCGGTTCTGACGAGACTGCGGTGGTGCGCTGTTCTTGCCGCGCCAGGGTTGCGGTGGGCGGGGTGAGCGGCCTGCGCCCTGCGGTTTTAGCCCACGAAACTCGCCCTGTGGTTTTGGCCCACGGAACTCGCCCTGCGGGCGGCCGGTTCGCGCTCCACCGTCGGGCTTGCGGAATTTTTGAAAGGACCCTGGGCCGCGGCGCTGCCAGGGCTTGGCGCCGGAGCGGTTCTCGGGACGGGAGCCGGAGCCGGCACGAGGAACGGGCTGCGGACCGGGTCTCGATGCCGGGCGCGGACCTGGTCTCGATGCTGGGCGCTGGGGACCTCGGAAAGGCGCGGGACGAGAAGCGGTAAAGGGACGGGGTCCTGCTGGCCGTTGGCTGGAGAAGGGCTTGCCTTCGCGGCGGGGCCGGTTCGCGGCGGGCCGGTTCGACGCAGATGCGGGGCGATCCGCGGCAGCGGGTTTCTTCTGCCATGGGGGCCGAGCGTCACGCGCCGGCAATTCCCAGCGCGTGGGGCGCGGCACTTTACGGAAGGGTGCGCGCGGTGCGGGGGGAGGCGGGGTGGGGGCAGCTGCCGGCTGCGGTTCGGGCTCGGGCGCTTCAGGAAGAGAACCTTCGATGAAGAGCAGCGTTTGTGAGGCGACGGTGGTAGTTCCGAACTGACGCGACGCCATCATGCCATGCAGGACGTCACGGATGCGCGAGCGGGCGGTCAGCGGCGAGAGAAAGATTTCGGCCTCTTCGGCGGTAGCGGCGACGGCGGAGTGGAGATAGAGAGAGAGCAGCGCGGAAAGTGCGGTGGTTTGTGCGGTGTTGGCGGCGGTGGCCAGCTGCGCGGGGAAGCGGTTTTTGAGCAGGGTCCAGCGCGTGGGCTCGCCCGGGGACTGCAGGGGCATCGCGCGCAGGGTGGTCCAGAGCTCGATGAGGGCGCGGAGGACGGCGGCTTCGGTGAGCTCGCGACCGAGCAGTTCGCGAATGGCGACGGCGGTCATCTCGCCTTCGCGATCGAGAGCTTCCCAGGTGCGCAGGACGATGGGCGCAGTGCGGCCGCCGGGCGCGGTTTTCCACTGGCGGTCTCCGCGGACGGCAGCGGTCCAGGGCAGGACTTCGGGGGTGACGAGGAAGTCGGCCTGCTCGGAGAAGGCGCCGAGAAGATTGAGAGGGATGACGCGGCGATCGGCGATGAGGCGGGCAGCGAGCTCGGTGGCGTGGGCGATCGATGCTGGGGGTGGGGTCACGCTGGGCGCGCCGGCGCAGGCTTCAACGAAGGAGGGCGCGGGTGCGGGAAGCTGGGTGTGGCGCGGGAGAAAGAGGCAAAGGCCGATGTCGTCGAGCCAGCGCGCGGCGTCGTCGAAGGTGACGAGCGGGGCGGAGGGGTCCGTTGCGGCGGTCTGATGCCAGAGCGCGGCGCGCGCGATTTGTAATTGTTGCTGATTCAATTTCAGACCGGCTTTGCAGGTTGGAACGGCGAACCAGGGTTGGTGACAGAAAGTTTAAATGCGCTGGAAGGCGCGCTGAATGTCTCTCCATGAATATCGTAATGCAATGGGGCGGCCGTGGGGGCAGCTGGTGGGGTGGTCGGTTTGGGCGAGCGCAGCGAGAAGCCATTCCATGCGGGCTGGATCGAGCGGCATGTTGACCTTGATGGCGGCGTGGCAGGCGATGGAAGCGGCGATGCGGGTGCGGGCGGTTTCGAGGTTATCGGACTGAGCGGTGGTGCCGGGCTGCTCGAGGACTTCGAGGATCATGCGCTCGAGTGCGGGACCGGTGAGGCCGGCCGGTGCGGCTTTGATGGCAATGGTGTGCGGTCCAAAGGGCTCAGCTTCGCAGCCGTTGCGCTCCAGTTCGGCGGCCAGCGTGGAGAAGACAACCATCTGCGCGGGGAGCAGATCGATGAGCATGGGCATGAGGAGGCGCTGGCGCTCGACGCGCTCGGTTTGGCGCTCGCGCAGGATTTTTTCGAAGAGGACGCGCTCGTGAGCGACGTGCTGATCGATGATCCAGAGGCCCTCGTCGTTGGTGGCGAGGATGAAGGATTCGCGGAGCTGGCCGAGGGGTTTGAGGGAGGCGAGGGAGTGGAGGGAGGGGGGCAGGTCGCCACCTTCCGGGAAAACGGGTTGGGCGCAGGCGTGGCCGTTGGTGGAGGTGGGTGGCCGGTCTGCGTCCTGAAGCGCAGGCTCTTCGACTGCGGTTGCTGCGCGGCCTTCTTTCAGGATGACGACATTTGTGGCGAAGGGGAGACGGACTTCTTCGGGGCGCGGGGGGGGCGCTGCGAGGTTGAAGGGGGTAGCGTCGGCTGGTACGGGGGGCGGATCGGAGTCGGGGTACTCGGAGATGGGGCCGGAGTCGGGAACGAGGGAGGAGGAGGCGCGCGGGGTGTCGGTGAGCGCGGCGAGAAAGCTGGCTGCGGGGCGGGTTTTCATCAGCGTGTTGCGGATGCTTTCACGGACGAAATCATGGACGAGCGATTGCTGACGGAAGCGGACCTCGGTTTTGGCGGGGTGGACGTTGACGTCGACTTCGTGCGGCGGCATCTCGAGAAAGAGAAGGATGACGGGGAACGAGGTGGGGGGAATGATGTTGCGGTAGGCCTCAAGAATGGCGTGCATGATGAGGCGGTCACGGATGAGGCGCTGGTTCACGAAGATGTAAATCGAGTTGCGGTTGAGCTTTTGCAGAGCGGGGCGGGAGACGAAGCCGCTGACGCGGAGGAAGCCTGGATCGGGCGGTGTGTAATCGCGATCGCGGCGCCAGGGCGCGGGTTCGGGGAGGCCGGCGTGATCGAAGCGGCGCTCCGCGGCCATGGGGAGAAGCTGGTCGAGGGTATCGCGGCCGAAGACCTGGTAGATGCGTTCCGCAGGCTCGCGGACGGGCGGCGCGATGAGCAGGGCGTGGGTCGCGGAGTGGAGCTCGAAGTGGATTTCAGGATGGGCGAGCGCATAATGCGTCACTAATGCTGTTACATGAGAGAGCTCGGTGGTTTCGGCGCGCAGGAATTTGCGGCGGGCGGGCGTATTGAAGAAGAGGTCGCGGACCGTGATGGTGGTGCCGGGCGGACCGCCGGAGTCTTCGACAGCGAGGATTTTGCCGCCAGCGATCTCGAGGCGGGTGCCTGTCGGATCTTCGGGTTGGCGCGTGACCAGCTCAAGGCGGGAGATGGAGGCGATGGAGGGGAGGGCCTCGCCGCGGAAGCCGAGAGTGGCGATGGAGAGCAGGTCATCGGAGGAGCGAATTTTGGAGGTGGCGTGGCGCTCGAAGGCGAGGAGAGCGTCATCGCGCGACATGCCGCAGCCGTCATCGGCGAGGCTGATGAGGCGGCGTCCGCCGGCTTCGATTTCGACACGGATGCGGGTGGCACCGGCGTCGAGGGCGTTCTCCAGCAACTCTTTGACGACGGAAGCGGGGCGGTCGACGACCTCACCGGCGGCGATCTGGTTAGCGACCTGGTCGGAAAGAACGCGGATGCGGCCCATGCTGGACTTCAGGATACGCGGCGGGACGGTGTGGAGAAGTGGTTCACTTTCGAACGCGGAGGAGGAGTGGCAGGGCGATTGCGCGAGGTTCCCTCAAGGAGGTTCAGGGGTTGCCGAAGTCCAGAGTGTGCGGCTTCGCGGGAGTGAAGCGCCGGGCGGCGGCCATGGATGTAGATCGAATTGCACCGATGGGCGGAGTGGGGCAGGAGCCGAATCCGTCGTGGACGCGCGAGAAGATGCGGCGGAGGAAGTTTGCGGAGGAAGTGGATCCGGAAGTTCAGGGAGAGCCGGAGGAATCGACGGACACGGTGGCTGAGGATACGACGCGCGACGGTTCGCTGGACGTGATCGCCTGACGAGGGAAGTTTTGATTTCAAGGGTTGGAGATCAGAGGTTCCCTCTCTGCGGATCGCGGCACCATCAGAGCGCGTGCAGGATCGCGTCGGCGATGCGGGCGGCTTCGACGGCGGGGCGGACGTCGTGAACGCGGACGATGCTGGCTCCGGCGAGGATGGCCGCCGTGGTGGCGGCGAGGGTGGCGTTGGCGCGCTGATCGGGTGGGAAGTCGGAGCCGCCGAGGGTGGTGGCGAGGGTTCGGGCGAGGAAAGATTTGCGCGAGACGCCCGCGAGCAGCGGCTGGCCCAGAGAGAGCAACTCATCGAGGTGGGCGAGGAGCGGGTAGTTATTGTCGTAGGCTTTGCCGAAGCCATAGCCGGGATCGAGAAGGATGTGGCTGCGGGAGAGGCCGGCGGCGAGGGCGGTTGCGAGAGAATGGGCCAGGCCGGACTGGACGAGGGGGACAACCTCCTGCGGGGCCAGGCGCGGCTGGGTGCGCCATTCGGTGGGGCGGCCGCGGGTGTGCATGAGAATGACGCCGCAGTTGAGCTGCGCGCAGGCCCGGGGCATGGACGGATCCCACTGGAAGCCGGAGACGTCGTTGATGATTTCGGCGCCTGCGGCGAGGGCAGCGCGTGCGGTTTCGGCGCGCCAGGTATCAATCGACAACACGGTTCGGGGGCGCACGCGGACGAGCGCTTCGATCACGGGAAGGATGCGGTCCTGTTCCTCGAGCGCGGTGGGCGGCTCGGGGTTTGATTCGTGAGAGCGGGGGCGGGTGGATTCGCCGCCGATGTCGATGAGGTCGGCGCCCTGATCGAGCATGGAGAGGGCATGGCCGACGGCGGATTCGGCGTCAAGGAATGCGCCGCCATCGGAAAACGAGTCGGGCGTGACGTTGAGGATGCCCATGACCAGGGTGCGTTCGCCAAGCGACAGCGAGCGGGTGCGAAGCTGCCAGCTGAAGAGGGATCGGCGCACGAAAGCCATACAGAAAACGATGCTACACTCCAGCGATAAGACGGGGAACGAAGAAGCGGTCAGGGATGATGCGGTTAGGGATGGAACGGTCAGGTAAGAAGCGATCAGCGATCAGGCGGCTGGCGAGATGCTGCGCATTCTTGGTTGCGGTTGCGTTGCTGGTGACGGGTAACTCCAGCGCGGCAACGAAGCATAAGCGCGCGCCGGCGCACAGGAGTCTGTCGCTGGATGCGGAAATCCGGCAGATCCTGGCCGATCCGGTCGTGGCACGCGCGCACTGGGGCATTTCAGTGACGACCCTGGAAGGCAAGCCGGTGTTTGCGCTGAACGATGGGCAATTTTTCGAGCCTGCGTCGAACGCAAAACTGTTTACCACGGCGGCGGCGCTGGCGCTGATTCCGTCGAATGCGACGTGGACAACGACGGCGGTCACCTCGGGAACGATGGACGCGAACGGAACGCTGACGGGCGATGTGCGGTTGTTGGGCGCAGGCGATCCAACCATGTCGGGGCGCAGCTATCCGTGGGATGGAAAGACGGCGCGGCCCAATCCGCCGCTGGGCGCGCTGGAGAGCATGGCGGATCAGATTGTCGCCAGCGGAGTGAAGGCGATCACCGGCGACGTGATCGGCGACGATGCGTGGTTTGTGTGGGAGCGCTACGGCGGCAGCTGGGCGTGGGACGATTTGCAGTGGGAGTATGGCGCGCCGGTGTCGGCGCTGACGGTGAACGACAACGTTGTGTATCTGAACGTGACGCCGGGTCCGGCGAATGCGGCGAACGCGGCCGCTCCGGCGGGGAGCGAAGGCGATGCGGCGGCGACGCCGATGGTGGTGGCGTGGAATCCGGATGTGCCGTACTACAAGCTGGAGAATTCGCTGACGCTGGCGTCAACCGGAGCCGCGGCGCATTCTGGGATCGATCGCTCGCCGGGAAGTCTGGCGATTCGGCTGTACGGATCGGTGAGTGCGAACGGGATGCATGAGGCTTTGGCGATCGAGGATCCTGCGGAGTTTGCGGCAACGGCGTTGCGGCAGATGCTGCTGGCGCGGGGCGTGACGGTGACGGGCACGGCCAAGGCGTGGCATCGGCTGCCGGTGGATACGGAGGATTATCGGGCGGAGGTCAATCAGACGGTGGTGTTGCGGCCTCTGGATTTGACGACCATTGAGCCGCCGGTCGCGGGGTTGAAGGTGCTGGCCACGCATGTATCGCCAACGCTGGCCGAGGATGTGACGGTGACGAATAAGGTGAGCCAGAATCTGCACGCGGAATTGCTGCAGCGGTTGCTGGGGCGGCTGGAGGGCGAGGACGGTTCGATCGCGCAGGGAGCGCGCGTGGTGCGGCAGTTTTTGGTGAATGCGGGCGTGGATCCGGGAGATTTCCTGTTTTATGACGGGTCGGGGTTGTCGGGCGATGACTTGATCACGCCGAGGGCGGCGACCACGCTGCTGGCGTATGCGGCGCGTCAGCCGTGGGGGGCACTGTATCGGTCGTCGTTACCGATTGGCGGCGTGGACGGATCTCTGGCGGGACGGTTTGCGGGGCCGTTGAAGGGGAAGGTGTTTGCGAAGACGGGAACGCTGTCGGAAGTGAATGCGCTGAGTGGATATTTGACAGCGGCGAGTGGAAAGACGCTGGTGTTCTCAGTACTCTGCAACGATCGGCAGCCTGCGGGGGATGCGTCGCGGGCGGCGCTGGACAGGATTGTCGAAGCGATAGCCGGGAGCCAATAGCCCGTAGCCGGTAGCGAAAGACGAGTGGAAAGACGAGCGAAAACGAGCCGGTTGCGAATCGCCGGCAGCGCTCAGAGTATCGTGAAGTGTTCATCATGAGAGAGACGTTGCGCGGGTGGTTGCCGATGTTGGTTGCGTTGGCGGCGGTTGCGGGGTGTGCCGTCGTGGGGTGCAGGCCTTCGCTGGGACCGTCGAAGCCGGTGAACGAACTGACGCCGCAGGAACAGCGGGGACGCGCTGTGTATCAGCAGGATTGCGCGGGCTGCCACTACGCGAATCAGGCAGGCGATTTGCACGGGCCGAGTCTGTTCGCGATGTACAGGAAGAAGTATCTGCCGAGTGGCGCGCCGGCCAACGATGAGCGGGTGACGCCGGTGATTCTGCATGGGCGCAACATGATGCCGGGTTACGCGAACAATCTGAACGACGAGCAGCTGCAGGATTTGCTGGCGTACTTACACACGTTATGAGCGAAGAAGCGAAGGGCGGGCTGCTGCCTGGCATTGCGGCGATTGCGGTCTGGATGTTCGTGCTGGCGCTGATCGGACTGATCAGCGTGACCCTGCACAAGCTGCCGTTGGTCTACGTGGTGTTGTGCGCAGCGTTCGCTGCGGCGGGACAGGGATTGTTCCGGTTGCGCCGATGGGGATGGGCGATGACGCTGGCGGCGGTATTTCTGTCAGGGACGTATGCAACGTGGGAGATGGTGAAGCTGCATCAGCCGATGGAGTTGGCGGGGGTGGCGGTGAACATGGTGTTCTTTCTGTATCTGGTGCGGCCCGAGGTGCGGGCTCGATTGCGGTGAATCCAGGGTACAGAGCTCAGGGGGACAGAAGAGCGGACAGCGGATAGCGTTCAGCGTTCAGAAGCGCAGAGGACACAGAGCATCAGGCTCAGAAGAACTCAGGCCACAGAGTAGCGGACTCCGGTGAGTTGTTCGGAGACTTGCCAGAGTTGGGTGGCGAGGGATTCGTCGTACGCCTGAGTTTCGGCGCGAACTTCGACGGGGTAGCCACGCATTTCGCGAAAACCATCGGGGCCGTAGAAGTGGCCGCCTTGTATGTCTGCTGAGGTCGCGGCATAGAGGGTGGGGAGCGCGCCCTGTGCGTCGGACTGGCCGATGAGGCGGATAACGAGCGGGGCCATGATGGCCTGAACGCCTCCGCCAGAGCCGGGACCGGCGGCGAAGAGGTTGGTATTCGAGACGCCAGGATGAACGACGACGCTGATGGTGGGAAGTTGCGCGCGGGTGAGTCGGCGGTGCAGCTCGAATCCGAAGAGAAGATTGGCAAGCTTGGTGCGGCGGTAGGCCGGCCAGGGTTTGTAGTTGTGCTCCCAGTTGAGATTGCCGAAGTCCATGGTGGCGCCGCGATGGGCGATGGAGCTGACGGTGACGATGCGCGCCGGCGCGGCGGATGAGGGCTGCGTGACGGCCGGCAGCAGCAGGCCGGTGAGGGCGAAATGGCCGAAGTGGTTGGTGGCCAGCTGCAGCTCGAAGCCGTCGGGGCTGAGGCGGCGCTCGGGGAGGGCCATGATGCCGGCGTTGTTGATGAGGAGATCGAGGCGGCGGCCGGTGGCAAGAAAGGATTGCGCGGCGGTGCGGACTGAGGCGAGGCTGGCGAGGTCGAGATGTGCGATTTCGAGGTGGGCGGTTGGGATTTCGGCGAGGATTCTTTTGCGGGCTGCGTCGGCTTTGGCTTGGTCGCGGCAGGCGAGGATGACGGTGGCTCCGGCGCGGGCCAGCTCGAGAGCGGCGTGATAGCCGATGCCGCTGTTGGCTCCGGTGATGTAAGCAAGCTTGCCGTGTTGCGGAGGGATTTGCGCGGCGGTCCAGCGGGTCATCGGGGGTCTCTTTTCGGCGGTGCTGAAGCTCCATTCTCTACCAAGCGGATTACGGCCCGACTCCATAACCTGAGAAGGGCGATGCGGTGGAGTTGAAACTGTCTTTCTCCCAAAACCGTCCAGGACGATACTTTCGGATCAACCCAGGGTCGAGTTGCATTGACTGCCGGATGGCGAGCGCGTTTGCTTCTTGCTGTGGGGTGAACCTGGCCTTCGGGGGTTGGTTTGGGGGTTGGGTTGGATTGTTTGGTTCGTGCGGTTGGTTGTGGCTGGTGTGTGTCATGTTTGCGGTGGGGGTTGGTATGGGTGGTGTCGGGGCGTGGTGGCGCGGGCGGCAGGCGGTTTTTTTCGTGAGCTTCCAGGTCGTGCTCTGAGCAAAGCTGAAACGTCACGCTTCGTGCTCATCCGGTCCAGAGATTACGCCGTCTGTTCGTGAGCTTCGCCGAGGATGACGCGGGCGGTCATTTTGCGGCGGCCGCGGAAGAAGGTGACGGTGACGGCGTCGCCGGGCTGGTGCTCATTCATGATTTCGGAGATGTCCTGGGAGTTGGTGATCTCCTGGCCGTCGATGGCGACGATGAGGTCGCCGCCGGTGGAGATTTGCATATTGCCGAGGTAGGCGACCTGATTGCCGCCATGCAGGCCGGCGCGGTCGGCGGCTCCGCCGGGGACCGTGCTTTCAATGAGGACACCGTACTGCGCGGGCAGACCCATTTGTTCGGCGAGATCGGGGCCGATCGGGAGGGTGCGGATGCCGAGCGAGGGACGGCGGGCATATCCGTACTTCTGAAAGTCGCTGAGTACCGCTTTGGCAGTATCGATGGGGATAGCGAAACCGATGCCGGCGTTCTGCTCTGCGCCGTTCTGGGCAATCATGGAATTAATGCCGATGACTTCGCCCTGGGAGTTGAGCAGGGGACCGCCGGAGTTGCCGGGATTGATGGCGGCGTCGGTCTGAATCGCGTTCTCGATGGGCGCGCCCCCTTCGGCGCCTTTGACGGAGCGGATGGCGCTGATGATGCCGGTGGTCATGGTGCCGCTGAGGCCGAAGGGATTGCCGATGGCGTAGACTTCCTGGCCGACCTGGAGGTCGCGCGAAGAGGCGAGGACGGCGGGCACGAGGTTGGGCGCGTTGATCTGGAGCAGGGCGAGGTCGTGGAGGCGGTCCTTGCCGATGACGGTGGCGGCGTAGCGGTGCTTGTCGTGCGTCTGGACCTGGATGTTATGGCTTTCCCCCACGACGTGGTAGTTGGTGAGGATGTGGCCCTGCTTATCGAGGATGAAGCCGGAGCCCTGGTCCTGCTGAGGAACGAGGCCCATGAAGAAGTCGAGGGTGACGGTGCCAGCGGTGATGTTGACGACGGAGGGGACGACTCGCTTGTAGACAGAGATGTTGTTCATCTCCGTGTTGGTGAACTCGGGCGCGGCATGGGCTTCGGTCAGGGTGAGCGCGGAGCCGCGGCCGCCGGAGGCGCCGAGAGGGCGAATTTCGAAGTGGGTAACGAAGTACCAAAATCCTGCAACGAGGATGAGAACCAGAAGAAGTCGACGAAAGGTCATAGTCTTAGCTGAATGATTCTGCCGGGCCCGCATGAGACAGCCCAGTTGGTGAGATGAGCGGGCGGCGCGGGCCTAACCCAGAAACCAGGGGCGCAAAACCGGCCTCCTTTATTGTATCGACATACGCTTCAACACCGGCTTTGGTTCGGAGTTCCGCGGCTGATCCTTCCCTTCGTACAGGATTTCGCCTGCGGGCTCCCGCTGCGCTCACGCCCGCAAAGCAGCTCAGGATTTCGGCTGCGGGTTCGGACGCCCGCAAAGCGGCTCAAGTGCCGCCACAACGCGCTCGGCCTGGGCGCGTGTGGCATCGAGAGAGCCGGAATTATCGATGACGAAGTCGCTGTGCGGGATTTTGACTGCGTCGGGAAGTTGGGCGGCGAGGCGGGAGCGGGCATCGCGTTCGGCGGCGGCCCGTTCTTCGGGAGTGGCACCGGCGGGAAGGATGCGGGCAAGGAAGCGCTGGATGCGGAGATGCTCGGGTGCGGTGACGAGAAGGATGCGATCGAAGCGCTGACGCCAGTCGGGGACGGTGCCCCATGCTTCGGCTTCGAAGATCAGAGCGGACTCGATGACGACAGCGGCTTGAGGATCGCGGGCGAAGATCTCGCTCATCTGGCGTTCCTGCTCCGCGATGACCGGCGGGTGAACGATCGCATTGAGTTCGCTGAGGCGGCCTTCGGAGAAGGCGAGTTTCGCCAGCCGGGCGCGGTCGAGGGAGCCATCGGGGCGGACGATGGAAGGGCCGAAGTGTGCGGCGATGGCGTGGAAGACGGGCTGGCCAGGCTGCATCATGGCGCGCGCGATGGCGTCGGCTTCGAGGACGTGGAATCCGCGTTCGCGGAGAACGGCGGCGACGGTGGTTTTGCCGCTGCCGAGACTGCCGGTGAGGCCGATACGTAACATGCATCTCCGATCGCTCCATCGAGAACGACAGAGCGGGACTTCGATGTGATTGTAAGGCGGCATGGAGAGAACGGAAGGGGGTCGCGAAACGTATCTGGCAGGGCAGGCACTATTCAGTGCCGTTGCAGGAGCGGATGAATGAACAGCCAGGCGATCCCGATGGCGACGAGCATGGCGAGGAAGATGAGAGCCAGCATCAGGCCCCAGGAGGGGCCCTCGTGGGGCGGCGGAGTTGCCTGAGGCGGCGAATCTTTTGGGGGCTGGATCACTGCTTAGTGTACCGGGCTGGTTACCGGAGAGGGATAGCGGCGCTGAGGGCTTGCGAAATAGTGGCGCCGGAAGAATCTCCGCAGCAACACAAATTCGCTGAAACGGTGTCTAAGCGAACAGAAGGAATGGAGCAGAGAGCGACCCACGAGAGGCAAGCCCGGGCAGATCGAGGCAAGGAGACGACCATGGCAAGCGACAGCAGAATCGAGAAATTCCCGGTGGCCGAGCTTGCCGGTCTGCGTACGGAGCTTCTGCAGTCGGGCATGGATTCGTGGCAGGCTGCGGATCTGGTGACGACGTTTCTCTCGGGGCGCGGATACGGGGCGGACCAGGCGCAGGTGCGCGAAGCCGTAGTGCGGCTGGAGTCGAATGCGTGCACGTTCGAGTGCATGCAGCGGGAGCTGGAGCGCGTAGCCTACGTGATGTAAGTGGGCCGTAAAGAAGCGATATAAATGTTTCGTAAAAAATCGTTTTAGCGCAGACCTTCGTCTCGCCCTTCGGGACTTTTCCTGAATCTAAAGTCCTCTCATCGACGTCCAAACATGCAGAGGGTGGTTTTCTACCTTCTGCGACGGGGGTCTCCGAGTACCTCATTCTCCGCACCGAACGGGCTGGTGACGATCGGCAGCGTGGAGAGGAGTTCAGGGACGCCGTTTGCAGGGGGTTGGGGGTTGCTTCGGTCCGGCTCTCTTGTTGAAGGTGCCGGCCTGCGAGGCGATCCACGCGGCGGAACCACGTTGTTTTCCGCTGGCGCGTTGGCGCTGAATCGCGAAACCCATAATCCCTGCGGCAGCCGGTTTCGGCGCGGTCGCAGAAGCTTGTCCGGATGCGGGATTGCAGACGAGGCGCGGCGTAACGGCAGAGTTTTCTGCATAGGAGCGATACATGCGTTTTACATCTTTGAAGAACTTGTCGTTTGGACTGGCACTGGTCTCGTTGGTCTCGGTAGGAGTTGCGTCCGCGCAGAGTTTGGTGGGCGTGAATGCAAAGCTGGATCGCACGCTGGATTCGAAGAATGCCACGGTGGGGCAGGCGGTGACCGCGAAGCTGGACGGATCGGTAACCCTGGATGGCACCAGGCTGGGCCGGGGCGTGGAGCTGATCGGCAAAGTGGCTGAGGTGAAGAATGCCGAGGGCAGTCCGGCGAGCGTGACCCTGTTGTTCACTTCGGCGAAGCTGAAGGACGGCAAAGAAATTCCGGTGAAGGCGACGCTGCTGGCAGCTTATCCGGAAGTCGATCCGGTGGGCGAGTCGCTGGGCGACGGGTCCGGATTGCCGGCACCCGCGCATGTGGATGCCGATCGTACGTTTGACCAGGAGCCAGGAGCTCTTTCCCGTGTGGCGATGAACAGCGCTGTGAAGAATGCTGATTCGGGAACGTTCTCCAGCACGAACGGAAACTTCAAGCTGCTTGCGGGTACCAACCTGCAGGTTGGCGTGGCTCCGGCCACTCAGGCAGCGGGGACCAACGCGGCTGAGTAAGGCTGAACATTCTTCGCACCATCCTCTGAATGAAAAGGCCGTCCGTGAGGACGGCCTTTTTGTTTGCAGCTGAGTTTTTCGGAGTGGAACTGGGGCGCGCTCACACCTGCATGACTTCGGCTTCCTTCTTCTTCGCCATCTCTTCCATTTTTCTGATTTCTTCGTCGGTCAGTTTCTGGATCTCGTCGAGGGAGCGCTTCTCTTCGTCTTCGGAGATTTTCTTATCCTTCGCTGCCTTCTTGATGAGGTCATTGCCGTCGCGGCGGATGTTGCGAACGGCGGTGCGGTGATCTTCGAGGACGCGGTGGAGGTGCTTGACGACCTCGCGGCGACGGTCTTCGGTCATGGGCGGGACGGGGACGCGGACGATTTTGCCGTCGTTGTTGGGATTGAAGCCGAGGTCGGAAGTGCGGAGGGATTTTTCGATTTCGACGATGAGGCTGACGTCCCAGGGCTGGATGACGATGAGGTTGGCGTCGGGGGTGGTGATTTGGCCGACCTGGTTCAGGGGCGTGGGTGTGCCGTAGTAGTCGACTTTGACCTGGTCGAGCATATGGATGGAGGCGCGGCCAGTGCGAATGGAGCCGAGGTTGGTCTGGAAATCGGCGACGGCTTTGTCCATGCGGGTGCGGAGCTGCGTGTAATCGGCTTTCAAAGCGGGAATGCCCGCCATTACGGATGGTGCCATGGTGGTGGTCCTTCAGGAAACAAGTTCAAAACAGGATTGTACTGCGCCAGAGCCGCCTGCGATGGATTCGCTATTCGAGCAGGCGCGCGGCGATTCCCTGCTTCTTCAGAACGGCGACAGGTTTCTTGTCGAAAGAGATGAAAGCCTGGCCGCCGAGCCATCGGGCCGATTCATTTTGCTCACATCACCACGCGGACGCCGGAGGCTGCTGTCGCCTGCGAGTCGGCTTGCTCGTGGGCGTGGTAGCTGGAGCGGACTAACGGGCCGGATTCGACGTGGCGGAAGCCCATGGCGAGCGCTTCACGCTTCATGAAGGCGAACTCGTCGGGGGTGTAGTAGCGGGCGATGGGCAAGTGATCTTTCGAGGGGCGAAGGTACTGGCCGATGGTGAGGACGTTGACGCCGACCGAGGCGAGGTCGCGGTAGACCTGGAGGAGCTCGTGCATTTCTTCGCCGAGTCCGACCATGACTCCGGATTTTGTAACCGTGTCTGGGTTAATTTCCTTCGCGAATTGCAGAAGGCGGAGGGTGCGCTCGTAGCGGGCTCCGGAGCGGACGGCGCGGTAGAGGCGCGGGACCGATTCGGTGTTGTGGTTGAGGATTTCCGGGCGCGCTTCAACGACGAGGCGGATGGCTTCTTCGTTGCCCTGGAAGTCGGGGATGAGGACTTCGACCTGACAGCCGGAGGCCTGGCGGCGGATTTCTTCGATGACCTGAACGAAGGCGCGGGCTCCTCCGAGGATGTCGTCGTCGCGATTGACGCTGGTGATGACGGCGAACTTGAGTCCGAGGGCAGCGACGGCTTCGGCGACGCGGCGAGGCTCGTCGAAGTCGATGGGGTCGGGGCGGCCTTTGGGGACGGCGCAAAATCCGCAGCGGCGGGTGCAGGTGTTGCCGAGCATCATGAAGGTGGCGGTGCGATGGTGCCAGCACTCGCCGATGTTGGGGCACTGCGCGGATTCGCAGACGGTGTGGAGGTTGAGGGAGCGGGCCAGTTTCTTGAGGTCGTGGTAGTTATCGCCCATGGGCGCGCGGGCGCGGAGCCACTCCGGTTTCGGGAGCGGGCGGCGCGGCGCAAGGTCGATCTGGATGAGATCGGGGCTGGTGGCCATCGATCTCTATTTTAGCGGACTCCATTTTTGCGAAATGGTCTGAAGCCGGTGACGTGTGATTCAGCTGGCGGCAGTGTGCGCTTCGCGGACGAAGGATCCGACGGGGTGCTCGATGGTTTCATGGGCGATGGTGGTGAGGCTGGCTCCGCGGCGATACATCAAATATGCGGCGACGGCTCCGGCTGCGATGGTGCCCCAGATGATGAAGTTCCTCATGAATGGTCTCCCTGCTCGGTTGGATGCGCGGGAGTGAGCGGAACGAATGCTTACTTGTCGTTCTTGAGTTCGACGACCATGACTTCGATGGGCTTCGTACCTGCGTTGACGTCGGCGTGCATGGTTCCGGGTGGATTGGCGGGGAGCCAGTAGGCTTTTCCGACCTCCCAGACATGCGATTCCGTGGGACCGTTTTGCTGAACGATGTTCATGGTGCCGCCCTGGAGCGGGATGATGACGCGTCCGTGATCGTGGCGGTGCAGGGTGAGGGGGGAATCAGGAAGGACGAGGGAACGCCAGACGCGGACGTTGTCATTCTCGAATTGCGGAAAGCGCTGGGTTTGCGCCGCGGGTTGCTGGGAACGCATGACGCCGAGGCCAGCGGCGAAGCCGATGAGGAGGAAAAGGGCCGAAGTCCAGAGTCGTTTCATCCTGCTCGCAACTCCTGCGTGAGGTGGAAATGGATCGATGTGGAGCGATGATACACAAGCGCGGGAAGAATCCACAGGCGAGGTTGGCCGCGACGAGTTGAGTTTGTGACGGCCGGGGTTGCCGGGGCCTGCGATGCCGGGTTGTAATGGCGCATGCGCCGAGGCGCGGAGGATGCGATGGGCGGGATGATGCAGGATCTTCGGCTGGCGGTGCGGCAAATGCGCAAGGCGCCTGGGTTTAATCTGACGGCCATTCTGACGCTGGCGCTGGGAATGGGCGCGACGATTGCGATCTTCTCGCTGGTGGAAGGGATCCTGCTGCGGCCACTGCCGTTTGCCCATCCGGAGGAGCTGGTCATCGTCGGCGATCACGTGGGCAACGGTCCCAATCCAGGAGTGACGGCGCGCGAGATTGCGACGTATGAAAATGCGACGACCGCATTTTCGGCGATGGGCGGTTTCACAGCGACGGGATACGAGTTGGCCAGCGGTGCGACGCCGGAGTTGATGAACGGTGCGCGGCTGGGTGCGGGAGCATTCCAGGCTCTTGGAGTGGCGCCGCAACTGGGCCGGGTGTTCACGCAGAAGGAAGATGACGGCCGCGAACCGGTGGCGGTGATCAGTGATGCGCTGTGGCTGAACCGATACCATCGCGACCCCGGTGTGCTGGGGCGATCGATTGAGCTGGACCGGAAGGCGTACGCCATCATCGGCGTGATGCCGCGGAGTTTTGAATTTCCGCTGCTGCCGGGGCGATTGAATCAGGCGCAGGTATGGGTTCCGTTAAGCCTGACGGCGGACGAATTGTCGGACAAGAACGTGGGCGCGTGGGCCTACCGGATGGTGGCGCGGCTGAAGGACGGGGTGACGCAGCGGCAGGGCGCCGAGGATGCGAATCGGGTGGCGCAGCAGGTGATGCGCGATTTTCCGGCGAGCATGGCGGCGATCCATATTCGAGGCGATGCGCTTTCGCTGCGGGAACAGACGGTGGCGGCAACGCGGCCTTTGCTGCGCACACTTTTTCTGGCGGTGCTGGTGGTGCTGGTGATCGCGTGCGCGAATGTGGCGGGGCTGTTGCTGGTGCGCGCGATTGGGCGGCGGCGGGAGTACGCGGTGCAGGTGGCTCTGGGTGCGCCTGCAGGTGCGATTCTGCGGCAGTCGGTCCTGGCCGGGCTGCTGCTGGGCCTTGCCGGAGGCGCGATTGGCGTGGGGCTGGCGGCTGTGACGCTGCGCGCGGCACTGCAACTGCTGCCCGACTCGTTGCCGCGGGTGGCTTCGATCTCGATGGATCCGGCGGTGATGATTTTTGCGGTGTTGCTGGCGGTGGCGACCGGGGTGCTGTGCAGCATCGCTCCCGCCTTTGCGGCGACGCGGACGAGCGTGATGGAAAACCTGAAGGAGGGCGGACGGAGCGGGACCGGAGCAGCGGGTCATGCATGGCTGCGGTCGTTGCTGGTGGTGGCCGAAATCGCGATTGCGATGGTGCTGCTGACGACGGCGGGTGTGTTCCTGCGGAGCTATCGCAAAATGTTGGCGGTGGATCCTGGATTCCGGCCTGAGCATGTGCTGGAAGCCAACTATCAGCTGCCGCTGGAGCAATACGGCACGCAAACTTCCGTGGACAACTTCAGCCGTGCAGTCATCGATCGGCTGATGAGCAAGCCGGGCGTCGTAGCCGCGGGCATCACCAACTCGCTGCCGACGGGGAACAACGGGGGTCTGGCTGCGTATACGGTCGAAGGACAGCCGGTAGCGTCCTGGAAGCTCACGTTTGCCGCCTTCGTGATCACCGAGGGCGACTACTTTCGCGCGATGGGCATTCCGCTCGTGGCCGGGCGGTATTTCACCCAGGAGGATCGCGCCGATGCTGCCCTGGTGGTGATGGTGAACCGGGCGATGGCCAGGCATTGCTGGCCAGGACAAAACGCATTGGGCAAGCGAATTCATGTGGGGAATCCGCAGAAGGGCTATCCGTGGGCCACGGTGGTGGGAGTGGTCGCGGACACCACCCTGGGCCCGCGGGATGCGCCCGTCGCCGATCAGTGGTACATGCCATCGGAGCAGCCGGCGATTCTCTACGGCGCGAATGCGCAGCCGAATCTGGTCCAGCCGGCGGGGGGTTACGTTGTGCTGCGGGCATCGCTGGAACCTCGGCAGATGGAAGGCGTGCTGCGGTCGACCGTGGCGGAGGTGGATCCGCTGCTGGCGCTCACCGACGTGGGAACGATGCAGGAAGCGATGGCGAACGTGGAAGCGCCGCGCCGCTTCAACACGGATCTGATGACCAGCTTCGCCGCAGCGGCGTTGTTACTCGCGCTGACGGGCATCTACGCGGTGGTGGCGTTCTCCGTGACGCTGCGGACGCGGGAGATTGCGATCCGGATGGCGCTGGGAGCGCAGCGGGACAGCATCGCGCGGATGGTTTTGCTCTCGGGCCTGAAGCTGGCGTTGCTGGGATGCGGTCTGGGCGTGCTGGGATCGCTGGCGGTGTCGCGGCTGGTCAGCTCCTTCCTGTTCGGAGTGAGCGCGACGGATCCGCTGGTTTATGCCGCGACGATTCTGACGATGATGGCGATTGCGATTCTGGCGTCGGCCCTGCCTGCGAACCGCGCGGCGAGCGCCGATCCGGTAGAGTCCCTGCGGGCGATTTAGTCACCGGGCCACAGCGCGCGGCAAGGGGTTGTGCATCTCACCTCGGAGAGGCGGGTGGAAAGGACACGAGGAGAGGCGCGATGGCAGATACGCAGGAGAAGAGCCAGCAGGGAGACGAGACCGTCCTGGTCGCTTATGTAACGGTGCATCTGGAGTCGGGCGAGTCGTTCGAGCTGCTTCCGTTTGAAGACGCGCAGGACGTGAAGAGCAAGGTGAGCGACCTGCTGGGGGACTGGGCGAAGTCCGGTTTTCTGATTCGGGGCAATCATATTTATCCATGGCACCGCGTCCAGCGGATAGAGACAACGAAGGTGGAGGAGTTGTCGCTGGGCGACTCGCGCAGGCGGCTGGACGAGTGGCAGGCGCGGGATGTGGCTCGTCTGCAGCAGGGCTTCTGGAAGACGAAACAGGCGCGGGAGAAGAAGGACAAGGGCGGAGAAGGGGAAGACGGAGAAGGCGAAGGCGGCGGTGAGCAATCGAGCCGACAGCAGGCTGCATAGCGGGGCCTTGCGCCTGTCCTGTTTTTCGAACGAGCCAGGGGACGCGAGGCGCGATCGCGCGCTACTGGAAGCGGAGACCGTCCAGCCGCTCTGCTTCTAACCCAGCTTTCTTCCACAGAGCCGCCTGCGTCTTTTGCTCCTCTTTCTCCGGGTTGACCTCTTTCTTCGCGGTCAGCATGCGGACTTCATAGAATCCCAGGAAATAGACGGCGAGCGCCTGCAGGATCTGGAAGGTGCTGGGACCGATGCGGCCAAAGTTGTCGGCTGCGACCGGGAGATTGAGCCAGTCGGGCAGCAACGAGATGGCGAACATGCCGGTTCTGACGATCATGACCAGGGCGCCGAGACAGAGGGCGTGGGCGAAGAGGATTTCCGTCAGCGATTGCGCATCCTCACCGGAGAGGAGGCTGCGGCCGTGTTTCCGGATGGCATTGCCGAACACCACGATGGTGAAGGCGGCGCACTGCGCAATGTCGATGCCGGCGGAGAAGTTGCTGAGAGCCTTATAGAGAAGGGCGAAAACCAACGCAGCAACGAACAGGACGTAGGTGTTTCTGAAATATCTCATTTCGGTTTCGTGACTCCGAATCGTGCGAGATGGAGATGTGGAGTAGTCGCAGTGTATCGGGGGGTTTCGGGAGCCGGAATGGCCAGAAGTGTGTAGCGTCTCGCGAGCTTGGTGTAGTGACGAAAGTGTGAGCTGGTGCGGGTTCCGGTGCGGACTAGTCGGGAACCGTCGCCGGATGCGGCCAGGTGCGGGTGTCGTGTGAGGCACGCGTAGCGATATAGACGCCGGAGGCAATGATGAGGGTCGCGCCGAGGAGGGTAAACAGGCTGGGTGTCTGGCGCCAGACGAACCAGGACATCAGCGCGCCGGTGACGAGCTGCGTGTAGTGGAACTGCGAGACGTTGGCGGCGGTGGTGTGTTTGAGGGCGAAGAAGAAGCAGAGGCTGCCGATGGAGCAGAGGATTCCCATCGTGACGAGGAGCGCAGCGTTGCGGCCGGTGAGGGGTGCGGCATGGCGAAGCATGAGTGAGAAGCCGACGATCGCCATGATCGTGGCGGAGAAGACGGTGAGGCTCTCCGGGGTTTCGGTTTGGGTGAGAACGCGCGACCAGACGATGTTCAGGGAGAAGCAGGCTGACGCAGATCATGCAGGCGAGGAAGCCGATCCAGTCGGCTTCGTGCGCGCCGCCCCAGGGATGGACGGCGATGACGACTCCCGCGAAGCCGGCGAGGATGGCGAGAGCCTTGGGCCAGGTCATGCGCTCGCGGAGCAGAAACGGCGAGAGCAGCGCGACAACCATGGGCGCGAGGAAGATGAGGATGTAGAAGGTGGTCAGGGCGAGGTGGCGCAGGGCGACGATGACGCAGATATTGTTGCCGAGGTCGAGGGCGGCGCGGAGGATTTGCGGGCGGAGTTTGTGAGGCAGGAGAGCGCTGTAGGTCGTGACGCAGGAGACCGCGGGCGAACATGAAGATCGCCATGAAGAGGCCGAGGAAGGCGAGGATTTCATACCAGGGCAGGTGGGACTGGTTGACGAGCTTGATGGCGGTGTCGGTGAGGACCCAGAGGGTGAAGCCGGTGATGGCGAGGGTGATGGCCTGGAGGTGGGAGAGACGAGGCTTCATGGGGAGAACGGTGCAGCGCGGCCCTTAGCTCTTCGTCACGTAGCGGCGGCCGACGATTTCGTAGTTGCCGGAGAGGACTCGGGCTATGGCTTCGGAGTAGGCGAGGTGTTCCTGTTCGAGGATGCGGGCGGCGAGAGTGTGCGGGTCGTCGTCTGCGAGGACGGGGACGGAGCGCTGGAGGATGATGGGGCCGTGGTCGAGCTGCTCGTCGACGAAGTGGACGGTGCAGCCGGCGATCTGGACGCCGTATTCGAAGGCCTGGGTCTGCGCGTCGAGGCCGGGGAAGGCGGGGAGCAGCGAGGGGTGGATGTTGAGAATGCGCTGCGGGAAGGCCTGAATGAATCCTGGAGAGAGCAGGCGCATGTAGCCGGCGAGGCAGACGAGGTCGACGTGGTGGGCTCTGGAGGGTGGCGACGATTTCCTGGTCGTGCTCGGCGCGCTTGCGGCCGTTGGCTTCGATGGCGATGGCGCTGAGGCCGCGCTCGCGGGCGGCGGCGAGGCCTGGGGCGTCGGCGCGGTTGGAGATGACGACGGAGATTGTGGCGTTGGGGATTTTGCCGGCATCGACGGCGTCGGCGATGGCGAGAAAGTTGGAGCCGCGTCCGGAGAGGAGAATGCCCAGACAGCGTACAGCGTGCAGCGTACCGCGTTCAGACATAGACGACTTTGCGGTCGCCTTTGATGATGCGGCCGATGACGCAGCTCTTCTCGCCGGAGCGGTCGAGCATGGACTTGCAGCGTTTGAAGCGCTCGGCCGGAACGACAGCGATGAGGCCGATGCCCATGTTGAAGGTGCGGAGCATCTCGTCCTGCTCAACGTTGCCAAGCTGCTGCAGGTGTTCAAAGATGGGGAGCACGGGCCAGCTGCCGAGTTCGACTTGGGCGGAGACGGATTTGGGCAGGATGCGGGGCAGATTCTCAGTAATGCCGCCGCCGGTGATGTGCGCCAGGCCCGAGGCGTAGTCGCTGGCCGTGAGCTTTTTGATCAGCGACAGATAGCTGCGATGGGTCTTCATGAGCGCGGCGCCGGCTTTTTCTTTGAGGGCGTTGACATATTGTTCGGGCTTGTACTTTGCCACTTCAAAGAAGAGGCGGCGGGCCAGCGAATAGCCGTTGGTGTGGAGGCCGGTCGAAGGAAAGCCGAGGAGAACGTCGCCGGGATGGATCTTTGCGCCGGTGATGAGCCTGGATCGCTCGACGACGCCGACGATGAAACCGGCGAGGTCGTATTCACCGTCGATGTAGAAGCCGGGCATCTGCGCGGTTTCGCCGCCAATGAGGGCGCAGCCGTTGGCGCGGCAGGCATCGGAGAGGCCGGAGACGACCTTTTCGGCGATCTCGCCGTCGAGGCGGCCGGTGGCGAGGTAGTCGAGGAAGAAGAGCGGGGTTGCGCCCTGGACGGCAATGTCGTTGACGCAGTGGTTGACGAGGTCGGCGCCGACGGTGTGATGGACGCCGAGCTGGAAGGCCAGCTTGAGCTTGGTGCCGACGCCGTCGGCGGAGGAGACAAGGACGGGTTCCTCGTATTTGCCGTCGAGCCTGAACAGGCCGCCGAAGCCGCCGATTTCGCCGAGGACGTTGCGGTTGAAGGTGCGCTGGGCGAGGTATTTAATGCGCTGCTTGGTACGGTCGCCGGCGGAGATGTCGACTCCAGCGTCGGCATAAGTGGCTGAAGGAGCGGCTTTCCGCTGCGGGGAAGGGTTGGAATCAGGAGTGGGCATTGCCGGAGTTCGAAGTTTTTGGAAGCCCCAGTTTACGCGGGAATGCTGTGCGGGTGAGGAGAAATCGCGGAGTACGGAAGGAAACACGAGATCCTTCGGCCGCTTGCGCGGCCTCAGGAGGACAGGCTTACGAGATCAGGCAGCGGCTGTGCTGTGGGCGGCCTTGGCCTGGCCGCAGAGCGCGGTGAAGGCGGCTGCGTCGTTGACGGCGAGGTCGGCGAGGATCTTGCGGTCGAGCTCGACGCCGGCCTTCTTGAGGCCGTTGATGAGCTGCGAGTACGAGATGCTGTTGGCCTTGGCGGCGGCGTTGATGCGCACGATCCAGAGCGAGCGGTACTGGCGCTTCTTGCCTTTGCGGCCGCTGTAGGCGAACTTGAGGCCGCGTTCGACGGCTTCCTGAGCTGCCTGGTAGAGCTTGGATTTGGTGAGGAAGTAACCGCTGGCGCGTTTGAGGATTTTCTTGCGGCGGTCGGTGCGTTTGGTCCCACGTTTGACACGGGGCATCGTCGTTCTCCTTTGGTTTCGGTTCAGCGGCTGGAGGTGGGAAGAACCTCTTCACGCGCTCTGCTTGCCTGTCCTCTCTCCTCGCTTGCGGTCGGAGGGAGCCACTCGCATGAGTGGCCCGGAAGGATCAGGCGTAGGGAATCATGCGGGCGACCTTCTTATGGTCGGCGTCGGAAACGAGGACCGAGTGCGCGAGCTTGCGCTTGGTTTTGGTCTCCTTCGACGTAAGAATGTGCCGCATTTTGGACTGGCCGCGCTTAAATTTGCCCGTGCCGGTCTTTTTGAAGCGCTTGGCGGCGCCCCTGTGTGTCTTGAGTTTGGGCATGCTGATCCTGCTTAGGAACTGCGTTTGGACAACATGGATCAGTATACGGGATGCGCGAGGATGGGTCCAGACTTGCGATGCGGGTCAGTCTACACTGGGTCCTTCCTGAGGACACGGGTTTTGCGTGATTCGGTGGCGAGGACAGGCGCGGCTGCGATCTTGATCGCGTGTGCGGTGTTCTTCGCCGCGACGACGTGGCACTGGCCGCTGGCGGGCGATGCGTCGCTGATGCACTACGTGGCCTTTCTGACCGACCACGGCATGCGGCCGTATCGGGACATCGCCGAGATCAATATGCCGGGCGCTTTCCTGGTGGATGACGGGGTGATGCACACGCTCGGGGGCGGATCGCTGGCGTGGCGAGTCTTCGATCTGCTGCTGATCGGGGTTGGCGCAGCGGCGATGGCGGCGATGGCACGCGACTGGTTGGCAGGGATCTTTGCCGGCGTGTTGCTGGGCCTGATCCACGGGCGCGATGGCGTTTTCGATCTGGGGCAGCGGGACTTCGTGGTGGCGGTGCTGCTGCTGGTTGGGTTTGCGGCGCTGTTTCGGGCGACGCGCGGTGGATCGGCACAGTGGATGGTGGTGTTCGGATTGTGCTCGGGTTTGGCGGCGACGATCAAGCCGACGTATCTGCTGATGGCTCCGTCGATTCTGGTGGCGCTGGTGATCTGGCTGCGCAGGCAGGATGTTCGCTGGGGTGTTCCCGTTGGTTGGGGAACGGTTGGTTTTCTGGCGCCCTTGTTGACGGTGGTGTTGTGGCTCTGGCGCATGCAGGCGCTGGGCGCCTTTGTTCGCATCAATCGGACCCTGGTGGTGTATCACGCGGGTTTGGCGCATCGGCCGTTTGGGTATCTGCTGCTGCATTCGATTGCGCCGCTGATGCCGCTGGTGATGGTGTGGCTCGTGATTGTGCTGGCGCTGGAGCGCAAGGGCTGGTGGAACTGGGAGCGGGCGGCGCTGGTAGTGGGGATGGCGGTCGGGCTCGCGTCGTATCTGATGCAGGCGAAAGGGTATCCGTACCAGCGGTATCCGCTGCTGGCGTTTCTGCTGCTCGTGATTGGGATGGATCTGATGGCGGCCACGCGGCGCGCTGGTTTGGCGCGGGTGCTGGGGTGGGTTGGCATTGCGTTTGGGGTCCTGTGGCTGGCGCCGGTTTCGGCGTGGGCGGCGAGCCGGTATGAGGGGCGAAACCTCGAGTTTCAGCATGCGCTGGTGGCCAATCTCGACCGGCTGGGCGGGCAGCGGCTGAACGGCGAGGTGCAGTGCATCGATACGACGGGTGGATGTTATGGAGCTTTGTACCAGGCGCGGCTGGTGCAGAGCTCGGGTTGGATGTATGACGAGTTTCTGTTTGGCCCGGAGCGCAACGGGGTGGTGGCGGCGAGCCGGCAGCAGTTCCGGCAAGGGTTCGAGGCGCGTCCTCCGCGGGTGGTGGTGGTGGTGGATGGGTTGTTTCCGGCTGGGCCTCCGGGGTTTGGGAAGCTGGCACTTTGGCCGGAGCTGCAGTCGGCGCTGGAGCGGGATTATGTTGTGGCGGACGAGGTGCGGCCTCCGGATGCGGTGTTCTGGTGGGCTCGGAAGGATGAGCCACGGAGCTTCCGGATCTATGTCCGCAAGTAGGGCTGCCTTGTGGCGGATTGCGGTACCGGGGGGTGTCGGTGCACTTTTATTTTTTTTTGACGGGGATCTCCGGCAAGTTATTGCATCGGCAAGGCTTCCAGGAGGGTCTTTTGAGACTCCGGCATGTTTCTGAAAATAAACCACCTGGCCTGGTCTCTTTGGCGCCGGGTCCTCGGGACAATGGGGACGGCGGGGCGGCGAGCGCGGCGATTGCGGGGGCTGTGGGCGAAGCAGTGGTCCTGTCCGCGGAGGGTGAAGGCTCGGCAGCGCTGGCCGCGCTGGTTGAAGTACTCGCACTGGTGCGGGGTGTACGGATGCGGCTGGTGGCCGCAGCAGAAGGGCTGGCCGGGAAGAGCGCGGCGGCCACAGGGCTGGCCTTCGCAAAGGGCGGTGCAGAAGCGTGGCATCGGTGTCTCCGAGAATAGAAAAGGGCCGCCGCAGGCGACCCTTTTTCTGAAAATTACTCCCTATTCTTAGAATACCAAGTCCAGCGATGAATCACGCCAAATATCTTTGCGGATTCTGGCGTGTAAGTGGTTGTCAGTCAGAGACAACACTTCGGTACCGTGCGCGGAAAGCTTGACAAATTTTCCACATTGGAGACTTTGGGGGCGTTCTTGCCGGGAGGAGGTGGTTGGAGTCGACGGAAAAGCCAATGAGGGTCGCTGGCCGGATGGCGTGGTCAGGTACCCCAGTTGCGGCCGGAACCCCGAGCGGATGCACCGGAGCCGTCGCCTGAAGATGCAGAAAGCCATCACTCAGCGGACACACAAAACCGCCTTGATGGGGATGCTGGATCGCGAGACTCGTCAGGTTCGGACCAAGGTCATTCCCAACGTGAAGCGCGAGACTCTCCAGGACGAAATTCTGAAGCAGGTTGATCGCGGTGCCACTGTCTACACCGATCAGCACACTGGATATGACCGCCTGAAAACGATGGAGTTCGTTCACGAAACCGTGAACCACATGAACGAATACGTTCGCGGGCAGGTCCACACTCAGGGAATCGAAAACTTCTGGTCGCTACTAAAGCGCGGCTTGCGCGGGACGTATGTCGCAGTGGAGCCGTTCCACCTGTCGCGTTACTTAGATGAGCAGATGTTCAGGTTCAACAATCGGGCCACGAAGGAAAATCGGCTGGACGATGCGGATAGGTTCATGCTCGCTGTGTCGCAGATTTCAGGGAAGAGACTGACCTACGCAGACCTGACGGGCAAGGTGGAGGGGGTCGAACCCTTCTAACGCTCCCTGGAAGAAGCGCCAGAAGCGCGGGAAGCGGAGGCTTTAGGCTTCCGCTTTTCTGCTTCAATTCTGGATTGAAGTTCAGATTTTGAAACCTTCAGTATTTTTGAACTGCTTCGGTGAAGCGCGTAAACTCAGGTGAAACTGGTGGCGTTTTCATAGCATCCACTGTGCAGTATAGTCCTGACGACAAATAGACCAAGGGGGGAACTATGGCACCTCATGAGGGAATTTCCGGCCCGCATCTCACCGCTGCCTTTCTTTGCGAGAAAATCCTTACCGAACGGGATGGCGTCGCCAGTTTTATCAGAATTGTTGATCGGTTCACAATTCCAGTTATGCCGCAACTCCCTCCGGGCGTAGAACTCCCACCGGGCGTGCAGCTTCCTGCTCCTACAATTCAGTTCAATTTGGTGATCATGCTCAAATCCGGCGATCTAGGAGCGAGCAAACACACAATGAAGGTGACGCTAGTCCGGCCAGATGGCATCGAGATGCCTTCGCAGGCATTCTCGGTGTTTTTTAATGGAAGTGATGATAACGGAGTCGCTGTAATTTCTCCGATGGCCTTACCGAAGCCAGAAGAGGGACTTTATTGGTTCGACGTATATTTCGAGACGCACCTCATTACGCGAGTACCGATGAGGGTTTTTTACCAAGAAATGCAAATGATGCAAGGTCCACCCAACCGGTAGTCATACCTGTAGTGAAGGCCGCCGCAGGGGGCTGACCGATCTGGATCTCAAATCGCCGGGAAGAGGAGCCGCCAAAGATGAGATTACGCAAATTTTGTTGCAAGGCAGCTTCGGACAAATATCCTTCGTCAAAGTCGGAGAAATCTCCGATGAGCTGGTTGGCAATGCCGAGTGCTTCTTTTTCGTCGGCATCTTTGATCGTCCGAGACGCTCCAGCCTCTATCGTCAGGGACGCACACCTCTGCCGAAAGGCGTCCAGCGTCGTGTATCCGTAAAGATATGCGAGAATTTCACTCTTCAGGCCATCGAGCGTTTTCATGACGAATTCCTCAAAACTGGATGATGTTCGTTCAACTCCAAAGGCGTTAAACGAAGAGTTTGCGGCCAACAACTGGGCCGTGCGCCTTGAGAAGTGTGCCAGCGAACGCGTGGACGAAACCAAGTACGAAGACGGGGAAAAAGAATACCACACGCAAATCCTGAGCCGCCATTACGAGAACGATATTCATATCGCTTTCACTATCACATATCTCTACCATGGCGGTGGGTCACTAACGAAGAAGAAGATGCTGCTCATTAACGGCCAGCGCCATATTGTTCCCTGATCGTAATACGTTAATCAGCAGTCCGCCGTCCCCTCAGCTCCATCTTCGGCAAATCTTGTTCGTTTGTGGAATCCCCTCCTCGTTCTATTACCACAGTGTAGCAAAACGGGAAACCGTTTCACCAGTGAAACGGCTTCCCCCGGTTCACTGTTCATTTGACGCACGGGTGAGCCAGATATATTCATGCCTCCGGATGACATTCTGCAAACAGGGCCCCGCTCCGCTCAGGATGACATTGCGTGCAACGCAAGATCGATCGCCACGGGCTTCGTACGCTCTTCGGATTGGCGTGCCTGGCGGGCGTCGATGAGGGAGACCAGCGTCCAGAGCATCGCGGTGTGAGGGGCGGGGAGGTTGTGGGCCTGGGCGGCGCGGACGATGGCTCCGTTGATGGAATCGATTTCAGTGCGGCGGCCGGCGAGGATGTCCTGGAGCATGGAGGGCTGGTGGCCGGCGTGGGTTTGGAAGGACTGGAGGACCATGGCCTGGGTGCGTTCGAGGTCGGCAGGAACGCCGGAGGCGCGGGCGACGGCGATGGCTTCGGCGACGACGGCGAGCGCCATTGCGGGACCGGAGGGGACGAGCTCAATCTGCTCGACGGTGCATCCGGTGACGGCGCAGAGGGCGTTGAAGGCGGCATTGAAGGCGACTTTTTCCCAGACGGCGGCCCAGACATTGGGGTCGGCGACGGCGTGGAGGCCGGCGCGGTTGAAGAGCGCAACGGTCTGGCAGAGCATGCAGCCTTCGTTGAAGGGGCGATGGCCGGGGTGGTCGGTGAGGGCGGCGCGATCGGCGTGGCCCATGCGGATCTGGCCGCGGCCGTGGGAGGCCACGTGCGCGGGGCCGAGGAAATCGGCAGGGATGGTGGTGACGCCGACGAGGATGCGTTCGCGGGGGACAAAGGCGGAGATGGCTTCGACGTTGCCGAGGCCGTTCTGGAGGGTGAGGATCCAGGTCGCGGGTCCGAGGAGGTGGCGCGCGGACAGAAGGGCGGGCGCGATCTGATGGGTCTTGGTGAAGAGCATCAGGAGGTCGGGAACGCGGGAGGCTTCTTCGGGGCGGCCGGCGGTGAGGTGCGTGACGGTCGAGGAGCGGCTGTCGGTTTCGAGGCGGAGGCCGTCGCGGCGGATGGCGTCGAGGTGCTGCTGGTTGATGTCGAGGAGGGTGACGGAGGCACCGGCTTCGGCGAGGAGTCCGCCGAAGAGGGAGCCCATGGCGCCTGCGCCGAGGATGGTGATGTTCATTGGGGTGCAGCCGGTAGCCTGTAGCTGGTGGCTGGTAGCTCCTTCCGCCATCAGACTAGGAGATTGCCGGGGCGGAGCGATGTGAAGGGCGTCACAGGACAGGGGAAGGGGTTGGGACAGGGGACAGCGTTCAGGTTCAGGTACAGCGGACAGCGTACAGCGGACAGCGTTCAGGGCACAGGGCACGGGCTCCGGGTGCCGGGGACCACAGCGGACAGGGGACAGCGGTCAGCGTACAGCGTTCAGCGTTCAGGGCACCGGGCACAGGCTCCGGGTGCCGGGGACAGGGGACAGCGTTCAGCGTTCAGCGTTGCGTTCAGGACACCGGGCACCGGGGACAGGGGACAGCGTTCAGGGGACAGGGGACAGCTTTCAGCATTCAGCGTTCAGGCCTGGGCTGTGGGGGTGGGGACGATGGAGAGGGAACCCCAGGCGCCGGTACGGATGAAGTCGTCGATGGCATTGGGGGCCATGGGTTGGGCGAAGTAGAAGCCCTGGCCGCAGGGACAGCCCATGACCTTCAGTTGTTCGAGCTGGTCGGCGTCTTCGATGCCCTCGGCGACGACATCCAGGCCGAAGGAGCGGGCGAGGGAGAGGATGGAGTCGACGATGAGGCGGGAGTCGCGGTCGTAGACAATGCCCTGGACGAAGGAGCGGTCGATTTTGAGGGTGTCGAAGGGGAAACGCTGGAGGTAGTCGAGGGAACTGTAGCCGGTGCCGAAGTCGTCCATGTGGAGGCCGACGCCGAGCTTTTCGAGGGCGTGCATATTTTTCTGCGCGGCAGGGGCATCGGAGATGAGACTGCTCTCGGTGACTTCGATGCGGAGGCTTTGCGGGCTGAGGCGGGTCCGGGCGAGAACCTGGCGGACGTGTTCGGAGAGGCCGGGCTGCTCGAGCTGACGAGCGGAGAGGTTGACGCTGACGCGGGCTTTTTGCAGTTGCTCGCAGGGGCCGCGGCGCCACTCGACGAGCTGGCGGCAGGCTTCGGCCAGACCCCAGGCGCCGAGGGGGACGATGAGGCCGGTTTCTTCGGCGAGGGGGATGAATTCGGAGGGCGGCAGGAGGCCGCGGCGGAGGTGGTTCCAGCGCACGAGGGCTTCGAAGCCGATGATGCGGTTGGTGCGGAGGTCGACTTCGGGCTGGTAGAACATGACGAGCTCGCCGGAACGGATGGCGCGCTCGAGTTCGGCTTCGAGCTCGAGGCGTTCGACCGCGCGTTCGCGCATGCCGTCGGAATAGAAGGCGACGCCGGGAGGCTCCTGGCGGCGTGCGTGGGTGAGGGCGCTTTCCGCGTCGGCCATGATTTCTTCAGGATGGGTGTAGAGCATGCCGGCCTGCGCGATACCGATGGCGAGCTGAGGGACGATGGTGTGGTGGCGCAGGGTGAAGGGCTCGCGAAAAGCCTCGATGGTTTGGGCGGCGAAACGGGCGGCCTCGGATTCGGAGTGCACGCCATCGAGCAGGATCATGAACTCTGCACCCATGAGGCGGGCGGCGAGCGAGGGTTCAGGAAGGCGGGACTGAAGGCGGGCGGCGGTTTCAATGAGCAAGCGCTCGCCACCGCTGGAGCCGAGGGTTTCGCTGATTTTTTCGAAGCGGTCGAGGGTGACGGAGAGGACGGCGAAATCCCAGTCGGCGTGGCGGAAGCCTTGCTCGATGCGGCGCTCGAGACGGTCGACGAAGGAGATGCGGTTGGGCAGGCCGGTGAGGGCATCGGCCATGCGGCAGGCGGTGATGTCGCGGAGGCAGCCAGCGACATGGGTGACGCGGCCGGAGGGTTCGCGGGAGATCACGCCGCGCATCTGGACCCAGCGCCAGGCGCCGTCCTGGCTGCGGACGCGGTGCTCGTTGGCGATGCGCTGCGCTTTGCCGCGGCGGAGAGCCAGCAACTCGATTTCGAGGCGGGGCTTATCGTGCGGATGGACGCGGTCGAGCCACGCGTCGAGGGTAGAGCAGGCGTCGAGGCCGGTCATGGACTGCAGGCGCGCCGACACCCACAGCCGTTCGGCGACGATGTCCCAATCCCAGAATCCTTCTTCCGATGCTTCCAGCGCGAGGGCGTAGCGATACCAGTCGTCACCCGTCTGCGTTACCTGCTGCGGCATATCCGCTCATTCCCACAATCGTTTTTAAGACCTGGAACGCCTGTATGGCTGGGATATCGGCTGGCGCGGCGCGTTGATCAGGCCGATTCGGGAGCGGTGGGGTGGGATTCCTATAATGGTGCTCGGGGATGAGCTGGTTCGGAGGGGCCTGGGGCCGGGCCTTCTCCGTTTTGGAGACGAACGGTGGTGCGGCGCGGCGGGGTGAAAGCCTGAGGGCAACCATCCATCGGCGGTTGAGGCCGATTCATTGTTGGGCTTTCGGCACGGCTGAAGCGTGCCCTCTCTCAAGCAGCGGAGTTTGCCGGCGGGTGTTTTGCATCTTTACGCACCGCGTTGGATTGCCGGCGGCGGGAGCTGGTTTCTTCAGGGGCTCAAGCCCTTGTTCCGAAATTGGATTCAGACGGGACTTCTGAGTGAACCCAGTGCCGTTTCGCCTTGCTGTTCGGGTGGCAGAGGAGTTTGCTTCTTGCTGTGGGGTGAACCTGGCCGTCTGCGTGGGGGGTGGTTTTTTCGGGCCAATCAGGGAAGCCGTGCCCCTTCGAGGCGAGATTCCTTCAAGGCGAGATTCCTTCGAGGCGAGATTCTGTTCGAAGGAAGATTCGTTCGAGGGCGAGATACCCCTCAAAGCGAGATTCTTGTTTCTTCAGGGGCTCAAGCCCTTGTTCCGAAATTGGATTCAGACGGGACTTCTGAGTGAACCCAGTACCGTTTCGCCTTGCTGTTCGGGTGGCAGAGGAGTTTGCTTCTTGCTGTGGGGTGAACCTGGCCGCCTGCGTGGGGGGTGGTTTTTTCGGGCCAATCAGGGAAGCCGTGCCTCTTCGAGGCGAGATTCCTTGAGGCGAGATTCTGTTCGAAGGCGAGATTCCGTTCAAGGCGAGATTCCGTTCGAAGGAAGATTCCGTTCGAAGGAAGATTCCCTTCAAAGGAAGATTCCGTTCGAAGCGAGATTCCCTTCAAAGGAAGATTCCCCTCTAAGCAAGATTCTTCAAGACAAGATGCCCCTTAAAGCGAGATTTCCTTCAAGGCGACGTCGAAGAATCCTTCTGATGGTTGGGCCAGAGGAGGTTGAGTTTTTTGTCGCTGAGGGCGATGACGGTGTAGCTGGCGCCGAGGACTTCGCCGTCGGCTTCGACGAGGAGGGGCGCGCGATACTGCGTGCCGTTGAGGGGGCGGCAAATCATGCGGGTGACGGTTACATATTGGGGAAAGGGCAGGTTGCCCCAGCCGCTGTGGCCTTCGCTTTTGCCGGTGACGAGGGCGTGAAAGCTGGCGTGGCCGAGACCGAGGCGTCCGGTGGGCGGGACCCAGGCGACGCGGAGCCACGAGGCGAAGGGGTCGCCGCCGGGACGCCAGCGATTGATTTCCGAGACGTGGGTGGCGATGGCTTCGCAGGCTTCGACGGTTTGCGTGGCGCCGTCGGTGTGGGTGAGATCGAGCTGAAAGCTCTGGATGGGGTGGTCGATGAGGAGGTGAAATCCTCCGATGAAATAGGCGAGGCGGCCGCCACGGCGCTTGCCCTGGCCGGTGGGGGCGAGGTTCATGAGCGCGGCGTGGACGCCCATGCCGGCAGCGATGAAGAAATACCAGCTGCGCATGCGCTTGTGTCCGGTGGGATTGAGGGTGACTTCGCCGAGGGAGACGGCGCGAGGCTGGGAGCCGAGGAGGAGTTTCGCGGCGGCGAGCGGGTCGCGGGGCATGTGGAGATTTTGCGCGATGACGTTGCCGGTGCCGAAGGGGAGAACGCCGAGGGTGGCATCGGAGCCGGCGACGCCCTGCATAACCTGGAAGACGGTGCCATCGCCGCCGCAGACGAGGAAAGAATCGAAGCCGGCGGCGACCGCGTCGGCGGCCTGCTGGCCGGCGGAGTGGGCGGAGAGGGTTTCCTGGAGGTGGACGTCGGAGCCGTAGCCGCTGAGGAGCTCGGCGATCTGTTCGACCTGGGCGCGGCGCTTCTCATTATGGATGAGCAGCGGGTTGAGGAACATCATGGTGCGGCGCATCAGGCGGGACTCGGAGGGTGGGGATGGGGGAGGCCGGGGTACTCCATATGAGAACAGTTTTAGGGGTGGATGGCTGAGGGGGATGTGAACAGTGTGTGAGATGGGGGGTGGAGAACCTCGGTGGTCAACGTTCGGTGCGCTGCGGGCGTGCATTCGATAGCGATGGTTGTTGGGGGTGTTTCCGCGTTGCGGCTTCGTGCTGCTATGCTCCGAATCATTCTGATGGTGTGAGGTGCGGCGCATGGTTCCGCGGCTGATGGTTGCGGCTTTGCTGGTCGGGCCTTTGAGTTTGTGCGCGCAAGCGGGGGCGCATGCGACGGGGGTGATCCACACGGCGCAGGTCGAGATTGGGTATGAGACGTTCGGGGCTAGTGGCGCGGGTGGGGCGTCCGGGTCCGCTCTGCCGGTGATCGCGGTGAATGGGGGGCCGGGGCTGTCGCATGCGTACATGATGGTGAACGATCTGTGGGAGCAGGTGGGGCGGGATCGGCTGGTGATTTTGTACGATCAGCGCGGGACGGGGGCGTCGCGGAAGGTGGCGGCGGGCGCTCCGCAGACGATGGACGCGCAGGTGGCGGATCTGGAGGCGGTGCGGGCGCATTTTGGGATCGAGAAGGTAGCGCTGGTGGGGGATTCGTACGGCGGGTTTCTGGTGATGGCGTATGGGGCACAGCATCCGGAGCACGTGGCGAAGATGGTGTTGTCGGACTCGCCTCCGCCGTCGCTGAAGACGATGGTGCATTTGCTGCCGCAGGTTTTTCCGGACATTGAGGAAGAGGACGCGGTGGCGGCGAAGAAACTGGGCGACGGATCGGATGCGGCAGCGCAGCAGAGCCTGATCGATCATTTTCGGATGCTGTTCTACTCGCCGAAGAAGCGCGATGCGTACATGGCGAAGATGGGGAATTTGGGTTACGAACTCGCTGTGGCGCGGGCGGTGTCGCAGTCGGCGGCGGCGCTGGATCTGACGCCGGCGGTAGAGGGATTTCGTTTTCCCGTGTTGGTGATCACGGGGCGGTACGACATGAATGTGGCTCCGGCGAATGCGTGGAAGATGGCGCACGCGATTCCGGGGGCGAAGCTGGTTGTTTTCGAGGAGAGCGGACATTTGCCGGCGTATGAGGAGCCGGAGAAGTATCGGAAGGTGGTGGAGGAGTTTCTGGACGGGCCGTAACAGGAACTGGTTCGCGGGAGGTTCAGCACAAAGAGAGGGAAACCCGTCTCTCTGTGGGTAAACGCGCTGGTCGAGAGTTCTGGCGGAGCGGTAGAGCAGCTTGCGGGAAAGCGCCGCGGACGGAGTTCGGGCCGGGCTGTTTCAAAACGGGACAGGAAGTAACTTCGCCATGAGCTCCGAATTGATTCGCGTGGATTTTCGAGCGGACTGAGAGCATGCTTCTTGCTGTGGGGTGAACCTGGCGTCTGTATGTTCGGGGGTGGGAGGAGTCCTTTGGGTGATTCCAGAGCGGATTCGCGTGGATTTTCGCGTGGCCTGAGAGCACGCTTCTTGCTGTGGGGTGAACCTGGCGCCCGCTACGCTCGGGGAGGCTCTTTCGATTCCTGGGAGTCTTTCGATGTTGGGGAGATTGTGCACTGAACCTCTTTCGATCCCTGGGAGATTGTGCAATGCGGCTCTCTCGACCTTTGGGAGATAGCGCAGTGAACCTCTTTCGATCCCTGGGAGATTGTGCAATGCGGCTCTCTCGACCTTTGGGAGATAGCGCAGTGAAGCGCTTTCGATCTTTGGGAGATCGTGCAAGAAGGTGTGGGGTGAACCTGGCGTCTGTATGTTCCGGGGTGGGAGGAGTACTTTGGGTGATTCCAGAGCGGATTCGCGTGGATTTTCGAGTGGCCTGAGAGCACGCTTCTTGCTGTGGGGTGAACCTGGCGTCCGCTATGCCCGGGGATGCTCTTTCGATTCCTGGGGGATCGTGCAATGAGGTGCGGGGTGAACCTGGCGTCTGTATGTTCGGGAGTGGGAGGAGTACTTTGGGTGATTCCAGAGCGGATCCGCGTGGATTTTCGCGTGGCCTGAGAGCACGCTTCTTGCTGTGGGGTGAACCTGGCGTCCGCTACGCTCGGGGGGATTCTCCTTTCGATCCCTTGTGAGTCTGTTGATCCCTGGGAGATTTTGCAGTGAAGCGCTATCGATTTTTGGGAGATTGTGCAAAGAGGCTCTTGACCCCTGGGAGCCGCTCAGATCTTTTGGAGATTTTGCAGTGAACCTCTTTCGATCCCTGGAAGATTGTGTAGTGAAGCTCTTTCCATTTTTTGGGAGACTTTGCAATGAACCGCTTTCAATCTTTGGGAGCCGTTCTTTGGGAGATTGTGCAATGAAGCTATGGATGACCGGTTTGCTTCTGTTGTGTTCCCTTGCGATGGCCGCGCAGGATGCGGCTGCGCCGAAGCCGCCGGAGCCGGTGGAGCATGCGTACGTCATCCACAACTTCAAAACGGAGAGCGGGGTGGTGCTGCCGGAGGCGAAGATTGTGTATGGGACGTATGGGAAGCTGGACGCGGCGGGCGATAACGCGATCCTGCTGCCGTCGCATTACATGGCGGAGATGCATGGGTATGGATGGCTGATCGGGCCGGGGAAGGCGCTCGATCCGGAGAAGGAATTTCTGATCACGTCGGAGCTGTTCGGGAACGGGCGGTCGTCGTCGCCGAGCAATACGCCGGAGCCGTTGCACGGGCCGCGATTTCCGGTGATGACGATTCGCGACAACGTGGAAGCAGTGCACCAGCTGCTGACCGTGGGGCTGGGGGTGAAGCATCTGGAGGCCGTGATTGGCTTCTCGATGGGGGCGCAGCAGGCGTTTCAGTGGGCGGTGTCGTATCCGGATTATATGGACCGGATCGTGGCGACGTCGGGCACGGCGAAGACGTATGGGCACGGGATCGTGCGCAACGAGAGCGAGATTGGGGCGATCACGACGGACGCGGCGTTTAAGAACGGCGATTACACCGACGAGCCGGAGAAGGGAATCGAGGAATTTGCGCTGGTGTGGACGGCGTGGCTGTATTCACAGGAGTGGTGGCGGAAAGAGTTGTGGAAGACGGATGCGAAGCCGGGGACGACGCTGGAGCAAACGATTGAGGAGTACAAGACGCACTTTATTCCGCATGCGGACGCGAACAATTTGATCCTGCAGTTGCGGACGTGGGAGAAACACGACGTGGGGACGACGCCGGGCTTTGGCGGCGATACGGAGAAGGCGCTCGGGTCGATCAAGGCGCAGGTGCTGTATATGCCGTCGGCGACGGATTTGTATTTTCCGGTGGGCGATGCGAAGTATGAGGCGCAGTTGATTCCGCACTGCACGCTGCTGCCGATTCCGTCGCTGTGGGGGCATCCGGCGGGAGCGGGCGCAGGGCCCGGGGATGGAAAGTTTCTGAACGAGAAGATTGCGGCGTTTCTGCAGGGCGCGACGGTGGGACAGTAAGGGCGGGCGATGCAGACTCTTTTATCGAACGCGAGGATGGTGGACGCGACCATGCCCGAGCCGCGCGCGGGCAACGTGCTGATCGAAGACGGCGTGATCCGCGATGTGGATGCGAAAAAGCCGGCCGGGGATTGCGTGGCGATCGACGTGGGCGGGCGGACGGTGATGCCGGGGCTGATCGACTGCCACGTGCATGTGGTGGCGAGCCTGATGAACATCGCGGAGAACGCGCAGCTGCCGGCGGCAATGGCGGTGCTGCGGACGGTGCCGATCCTGAAGGGCATGCTGGAGCGGGGATTCACGACGGTGCGCGATCTGGGCGGCGCGCCGTATGCGCTGGCAGAGGCGATTGCGCAGGGACTGACGCCGGGGCCGCGGTTGTTTGTGTGCGGGAAGGCGTTGTCGAAGACGGGCGGGCACTCGGATGCGCGGCCGCGGTCGGACACATTTGATGCGAATCGTTGGGCGGGAAATTTTGGAGCGCTGGGACGGATCGCGGATGGAGTGGATGCGGTGCGGCTGGCGTGCCGGCAGATGCTGCGCGACGGGGCATCGTTTATTAAGGTGATGGGGAATGGGGGCGTGGCGAGCCCGACGGACCCGGTCGACTGGTTTGGGTATTCGGTGGAGGAGCTGAAGGCGGCGGTGGAAGAGGCGCGCGATGCGCACACGTATGTGGCGGCGCATTTGTATACGGCGGAGGGGATGGTGCGCGCGGTGGAGTGCGGGGTGAAGACGCTCGAACACTGCAATCGTGTGGATGCGAACGCGGCGCGCGTGGCGGCGAAGGCGGGCGCGGTGGCGGTGCCGACGCTGGTGACGTATGAGGCGCTGGCGGAGGATGGTCCTGCGCTGGGATTGCCGGCGGCGTCGGTGGCGAAGATTGAGAGTGTACGGAAGGCGGGGATCGAGAGCCTGGGGATTTTGCGGGATGCCGGGGTGAGGATGGCGTTCGGGACGGATTTGCTGGGGCCGACGCACGTGCGGCAGTCGGAGGAATTTGCGATTCGCTCCCGGGTGCTGACGGCGCGGGAAATTCTGGCGAGCGCGACGACGGTGGGTGCGGAGCTGGTGGGGATGAAGGGAAAACTGGGCGTTATCGCGGAGGGAGCGGTTGCGGATCTGCTGGTCGTGGAGGGATCGCCGCTGGAGGACATTACGGTGCTCGCGGAGCCGAGGAAGAATCTGCGGATGGTGATGAAGGAAGGCGTGGTGCATCACCGCGCGGGGATGTGACGAGCACGCCAATTCGGGAAATTTCCTGATCCGGATTGCCTGAGGTCCGGAGGTACTGCCGCAGCAATTCCTGCTGAAGGCAATCCACTGCGCCGCCGATCAACATAAGGACGACGACCTGCATGCGCCGGTGAGCGTGTTCGGATGCGCAGGGCGGTCCATGGTCTTCGAAGACGAACGGCAGGGGGGATAGAAATGAAGTGGTTCTACGACATGAAGATCGGCACGAAGCTGATCGCGGCGTTTGTGGTGACGGGCGTGATTACGGCCATCGTAGGCGTGCTGGGCATCAGCAGCATGGGAAAGATTGCGGCGATGTCGGCGGAGTCGTACGCGAAGGAGACGCTGGGAGTGGTCTACCTGAAGCAGGCCAATGTCGATCTGATTCACATGGCGCGGGCGGAGAAGAACCTGCTGCTGTCGTCGAATGCCGAGGAGCGGGAAAAGTACAAAGAGGCGATCGGGCAATTCGCCGGGCTGGTGGACGAGAACCTGGAGAAGGCACGGCCGCTGATCCACACCGATGAGGGCAAGGCGCTGCTGGCGAAGTTCGATGCGGCGTGGAAAGAGCGCCGGCAGGTGGTGGATGAGATTGTGGCGCTGTCGGAGAAGGACCGGATGGGACAGAAGCGGGCTTCGGTGGAGCTGTCGTTTGGGGCGGGGCGGCAGAAAGCCGACGCGGTGGAGGGCGCACTGGCGCAGCTGGTGGAGGTGAAGGAAGCGAATGCGAAGAAAGTCGCAGACCAGACCGAGGACACCTACCACAGCAGCCGGCTGTTCATGCTGGTGATGGTGGCGGGCGGGGTGCTGATCGGGCTGGGGCTGGGCATTTTTATAGCGCGCAGTATTGCGCGGCCGATGGGCAGGCTGGCGGAGGTGGCGAAACAGATTTCTCTGGGGGATGTGAATCAGAGTGTGGAATACCGGTCCGCGGACGAAGTGGGGTCGCTGGCCGATTCGTTCCGGGCGCTGGTGGACTACATCCGGGACATCGCGGTGGTGCTGGAGAAGATGGCGGCAGGCGATCTGAGCGCGACGGTGGAAGCGAAGTCGGAGCGCGATGTGCTGAGCAGGAGCTATCAGAAGACGGCTGCAGCGGTGCAATTGCTGGTGCGGGATGCGCGCACGCTGTCGGATGCGGCGGTGGAGGGCAAGCTGGCGACGCGCGCGGATGCGAGCGTGCATCAGGGCGATTTCAAAAAAGTGGTGCAGGGCGTGAACGAGACGCTGGATGCGGTGATCGGGCCGCTGCGGGTCTCGGCGCAGTATGTGGAGCGGATCAGCAAAGGGGATATTCCTGGGAAGATTACGGACACCTATAACGGGGACTTCAACAAGATCAAGGACAACCTGAACACGCTGATCGACGCGATGCAGTCGATTACGGATGCGGCGGAGAAGGTGGCGCAGGGCGATCTGACGGTGACGCTGCAGGAGCGGTCGCCGGAGGACAAGCTGATGCGGGCGCTGGCGTCGATGGTGGGGGGATTGACGCAGACCGTGTCCGAAATCCGGACGATTGCCGGCGAAGTAGCGGCGGCGAGCCAATCGATTTCGACCGCGTCCGTCCAGGTGTCGAAGGGGGCGAGCGCGCAGGCGGCGGCCGCGGAAGAGGCCTCTTCGTCGATGGAGGAGATGGTTTCGAACATCAAGCAGAACGCGGATAACGCACAGCAGACGGACAAGATCGCAAACCAGAGCGCGCACGATGCAAAGGAGAGCGGGCAGTCGGTGCTGGAGGCGGTGTCGGCGATGAAGGAGATTGCCAGCAAGATCTCGATCATCGAAGAGATCGCGCGGCAGACGAACCTGCTGGCGCTGAACGCGGCGATTGAAGCGGCGCGGGCGGGGGAACATGGCAAGGGGTTCGCGGTGGTGGCGGCCGAGGTGCGCAAGCTGGCGGAACGCAGCCAGAAGGCGGCTGGGGAGATCAACCAGCTTTCGGGCGACACGCTGAGCGTGTCAGAGAAGTCGGGCGCGATGCTGGACAAACTGGTGCCGGACATCCAGAGGACGGCGGAGCTGGTGCAGGAAATCACCGCGGCGAGCAAGGAACAGGACACGGGGGCGGAGCAGATCAACAAGGCGCTGCAGCAGCTGGATCAGGTGATCCAGCAGAATGCGTCGGCGGCCGAGGAGATGGCATCGACGACCGAAGAACTGACGGGGCAATCCGAGCAGCTGGTGAGCGCGCTGGGATTCTTCCGGACAAAAGGAGACGGCGGGCTCGCGGTGAAGCCGCGGGCTGCAGGCGCGGATGATAGCGGGGGAGAAAAAGCGGGAGCCGGGTTGCGCGCAAAGGTGCTGGCGAAAGCGGGCGCGAAGCTGCAGATGGATGACAAGCACGATCAGCTGGACCAACAATTCGAACGCTACTGACCTGGGCAGCCTGGGTTATCCCTGAAAAGGACGGCCCGGGCTGCGCTCGAGAGATGCGAGGAGCCTGAGAGATGAGCGTGAGTGAGATTACAGAGACGCGGCAATACCTGACGTTCCGGCTGGGCCATGAAGTTTTTGCGACCGATGTGGCGAAGGTGCGGGAAGTGCTGGACATGACGCCGATCACGGCGATTCCGCGGACGCCGGCGTTCATGGCGGGGGTGATCAATCTGCGGGGCACGGTGGTGCCGGTGGTGGATCTGCGGCTGTGCTTCGCGATGCCGAAGACGGAGAAGACGCGCAACACCTGCATTGTGGTGGTGGAGGTGATGCTGGGCGAGGAGCCGACGGTGATTGGGGCGCTGGCCGATTCGGTGGAAGAGGTGATCGATCTGGAGCCGGATCAAATCGAGCCGCCACCGCACATCGGGACGCAGGTGCGGACGGAGTTCATTCGGGGGATGGGCAAGCGGGAGACGCAGTTCATCATGATCCTCGACATGGATCGCGTCTTCTCCGTCGAGCAGCTGGCGGCAATCCACGCGCAGGAGAGCGAAGCCGCTGCCTGAGGGAGAACGAGACGGCTATTGCTTGTTGACGTCGACGTAGTAGTGATCGGTGTCGACGGCGAACTGATCTTTGGTGAGGTCCGACTGCATGGACTGCCAGTGCGTGGTGGGATGGAGGATCTGCCAGTGGTCCGGGGTGCCGACGCGGATGGGCATGGCGAAATCCTCTTCGTCGGCGCGCCACTTATACAGGACCATGCCGGGCGCTTCGCCGAAGAGTAACTCGAGGCGTGGAATCTGTGCGTGGCGCAGGTACTGGTTGAAGATGGGGGTTAGGTTCATGCCGGTGTGCTGGTTGCAGTACGCGACGATGTCCTCGGTAAGGATGTTCTGTGTATTTGAAGTGCTGGTAGAGGTCGTGGAGGAGCTTCCACCAGGCAGCGTCATTATGGATGACACTGCGCAGGGTGTTGAGCATGAGGGCGCCCTTGAAGTACTGGTCTTCCGGAGGCTCGGCATTGACGCCGCGCTCGCCGACGATGGGGCGAAGGTTGTGGATTTTGGGTTTGTAGCCGCTGAGATATTTGATGGCGTCGGCGGTGCCCCAGCGGTATTCGACATAGAGAGATTCGAGATAGGTGGTCCAGCCTTCGTGGATCCACATATCGGAGGGATCGGCGGCGGTTATGCTGTTGCCGAACCATTCGTGGCCGCTCTCGTGAATGATGATGAAGTCGAAGCGGGGACTGATGCCGACGCCGGTCCAGTCGCGGCCGAGGTAGCCATTCTGAAATAAATTGCCGTAGGTGACGGCGCTTTGATGCTCCATGCCGGAGTAGGGAGCTTCGATGAGCTTGTAGCCATCTTTGGCGAAGGGGTATTCGCCGAAGTAGTGCTGATAGGCCTCGAGCATGCCTTTGGCCTGGGCGAACTGCGTTTTGGCTTTGTCGAGGTCGGCGGGCAGCGCGTAGAAATCCATGGGGACGTCGCCGAGGCGATCGCTGAAGTGGACGTAATCGCCGATGTTGAGGGAGACGTCGTAATTATTGATGGGATAGCTGACGTGCCAGTCCCAGCGGGTATAGCCGTCGCCTAAGTCGGTTTTGCCGATGAATTTTCCGTTGGAGACGTCGGTGAGGCCGTTGGGGATTTCGACGCTGAGGTCCATGGTGTCGACTTCGTCGCGCCACTGATCCTTATCGGGCCACCAGAGGCTGGCGCCGATGCCTTCGCAGGCGGTGTTGATCCAGGTATGGCCGGCGGGATCGGTTTTGAAAGTGATGCCGCCGAAGCGGCCGGTGGTGCGGGGATGGCCGGAGTAGTAGAAGTCGATGGAATAGACCTGGCCGGCGCGGAGGGTGTGGGGAAAATCGATGAAGACGGCGCCGGAGTCGCGCTGGTACTGGAGCTGGGTTGAGCCCAGGAGAATTTTGTCGACCTGGAGGGGTTCCTGCAGGTCGACCTGAATGCGGGAGCCGTCTTTGAGCATGCGGAAGCGGACGGTGTTTTTTCCGCGGAGGGATTGGTCAGCGGGATCGACGCGGACGGTGAGGTGGTAGTAAAGCAGATCATTGTTGGCACGGAAGGGGCCGTAAGCTCCGCGCAACATGGCGGTGCGGTCGGGGAGGGGAGCGGCTGCGTCAGTGGGACGGACGCGCGGGGTTGCGGATTGTGTTGCGGCGGGAGGGGTGGAGGGTGCGGCGGACTGGGGATTGGTCTGGGCGGGTTGCGCGGGCGGGGCGTTCTGGCCCTGGGCGCAGGCGGCTGCGCCGAGGAATGCGAGGAGGCATGCGGAGAGGGTCCGGCTATGGGCGCGAAGAGAGGCGCGGATCATGCAGGACATTGTATGCGATGTCGTATACGATGCCGCGCCGCCCGATGCTGGCTGGGGAGGGCTCTTATTTTGTCAGGACGATTTGGCCGGTGTGGAAGGAGAGGTGGTTGGTGCGGCTGAGCACGACGGCGAGGCGATTGCGGGTGGGATCCTGGGCGAAGTCCTCGTCGGAGACGGCGGAGTGTTTGCGGAGCCAGTCCTGAGGCGTGAAGCGTTGCAGGGCGGCGGTGAGTTTGCTATTGATATCGCTCCAGGCCTTGCGCAGATCGGCGGCAGAGATGGGATCGCTGAGGGTTTTGTCGGGGTTGGTGATGAAGACCTCGTCGAGTTCGGGGTGCAGGCGCTCGCCGATGAAGAGCATGGGAAGCAGGCGGTCGTGGACCGCGGTGAGGTGGCCGAGGAGGTAGAAGACGCGATTTTTGCCGGGAGCGACGTGGCGCTGGAGCTGTTCGTCGGTGAGGGCGGCGAGGCCTTTGTCGAACTGGCCGAGGACCTGGTTCCACGACTTGAGCGCGGCGTTCGTGAGGAGTTCTTCGTTGGCCATGTTTTTTCCCTGAAGGCAATGTTTGGATGCGGGAGGAATGAGCGGGATGCGAAATTATGCCCGAGGCTTCCTGGGTCCCGGGTTGTACCCTGGCTTCGGGGCGACGCGTTGGTGGGTTTACCCTTCGGTACTCAGCGCGCGGTAACTCGCAGCCGGGTGTCCCCAAATTTCTGCATCCTGTTTTGTTGTGGCGGGCGTATACACAAGTGAAGGCAGGATGTACAACCTGGGAACCGGTTTCATGTCGAAGTTAATGTCGCCGGCAGGCGCAGTGAGCCCCGCTTCGGGGGCGGGTCTCATCCTTACCGTAAGAAGGATTCCGGGTTTATGAAACCGGTTCGAACGCTCGCGGACAGTCTGTTCCCCACGCTGATGCTGGAGCACCAGTCGATGGTCTTCAGCATTGCCCTGCGCATTCTGGGCGATCGATTCCTCGCAGAGGAGACCGCACAGGATGTGTTTCTGGAGCTGCACGCGAAGCTGGACGAACTGGATTCTGAGGACCACGTGGTTCACTGGCTGCGGCGCGTCACGGTGCACCGCTCGATTGACCGGATTCGGCAGAGGGATCGGCGGGCTGAAGATGTGACGGATCCTGGGGAGCTGCCGGAAATGGCTGTCGATGTCGCGCCGGGAGATCCTCTGCTGAGCCGGCAGATCCGGCAACTGGTGGCTTCGCTGCCGGTGACGCCGCGCACGGTGGTCGCGCTGCGTTACCAGGAAGATATGTCGGTGGAGGAGATTGCCGAGGCGCTGAGCATGCCGGTGGCAACGGTGAAGAGCCATTTGCGACGGACGCTGCAGTTGCTGCGGGAAAAGATGACGCGGGTTCTGCATTAGAGGTGTGCAGGGCGCGAGGGAATGAGAGGGTTGGGCGATGATGGAAAACGACGCTGATCTGGAACAGGCTTTGTACGCGGCGTTTGCCCGTGAGGCGGCGCCGGCAACGCTGATGGCGGGCGTGGAGGGGCGGTTGGCGGAGGGAATGGTGGGCAGTTTCCCACTCAAGCCAGACCCGGGCTTGCATGGGGCGCCCATGGGATTTTTCGTTCCGACGTTTGCGGGGCTGGAAATCACCACGCAGTCGCGGTGGACGAGCATTCTTTCGCTGGGGACGCATGCGCTGATCTGCGCGCTGATTTTGCTGTTTGCGCTGGAGCAGTGGCACACGCGGCAGATTCAGAGGAAGCTGCTGGCGACGACGGTGGAGACGCCGTTTATGCCGGCGATGAACCTGAAGGACACGATGGGCGGCGGAGGGGGTGGAGGGAATCACGAGCTGCTGGAGGCGTCGAAGGGGAAGCTGCCGAAGTTTGCGAAGGAGCAGATGGCGCCGCCGCAGATTCTGAAGATCGATAATCCGAAGCTGGCGGTGGAACCGACGGTGGTGATGCCGCAGATCAAGCTGCCGGACAACGCGAACATGCCGGATCTGGGCATCCCGCAATCGTCGCAGGTGGCATTCGCGTCGCAGGGTTCGGGTTCAGGGTCGGGATTTGGATCGGGCTCGGGCGGCGGGATCGGGTCAGGAAACGGCAACGGCATTGGGCCGGGCGAGGGCGGCGGGTATGGCGGGGGGATTTATCACGTCGGGGGAGGGGTTTCGAATCCTATCCTTATCTATGCGCCGGACCCGGAGTTTTCCGACGAAGCGCGGCGTGCGAAGTACCAGGGCGTGTGCGTGGTGGGGCTGGTGGTGGATGCGACGGGCAATCCGCAGCGGGTGCATATTGTGCGGCCGCTGGGGATGGGTCTGGATGAGAAGGCGATGGAGGCGGTGCGGGAATATAAGTTCAAGCCGGCGCAGTACAAGGGCAAGAACGTGGCGGTGGAAGTGGACATCGAGGTGAACTTCAGGATTTACTGAGGGGCGGATCGGGGCTGCCGAGGTCTGCCAGGTCGATACGGCTGCGTGCTCTGGAATGGATTCCGATCGCTATTGGCTGCGCAACGCCTGCATCGGTTCGATACTGGCTGCTCGCTGCGCGGGAATCACCGCGGCGACCAGGGCCGCCACTCCCAGCAGCACTGCTGCGCCCGCCAGCAGCAGGGGATTCCACGGCGCGACCCCGAACAACTGGCTCGCGATGAGATACCCAGCCCCGATTGCCGATGGGATTCCGATCCCGAGCCCGATGCCCACCTGCCGGAAGGCTCCGCGCAGGACCATGGCCACCACCGACCGCCGGTCGGCACCCAGCGCCATGCGCACGCCGATCTCGCCGGTGCGCTGTTCGACGCCATAGGCGGTCACACCGTAGAGCCCAATGGCGGCCAGCACCAGCCCAACAGCCCCAAAGAGCCACGTCAGACTGGCGGTCATGTTCTGCTGAGAAAAACTATCGCGAATCACTTCCGAGTACGGCTGCACGTCGTTCATCACCAGACCTGGATCGACGTCCGCCAGGGCGCGCTTGACCTGCGCGAGCATGTTCGGCGGATGGCCCGGCGCCCAGATCACGATGTTGTAAAGGTATTGCGACCAGATCTCGTAACTCTGCGTGTCCGGCTCGTTAAAATGCACCGTCTGCGCTTCAGCAATGTAGTACATGGCTCGCGCCGGAGCTTTGAAGTCCCAGGTCACGTAGCGGATGTTGTGCACGACGCCGACGACCTCATAGGCGGCGGCATTCCTTGCGGGCGCCGGACCAAAGTGCCGGCCAATCGGATTCTGCTTCCCGAAATACTTCTTTGCGAAAGCTTCATTGATGACCACTACGGGCCGCGTGCTTCCGCTGTCGTCTTCGGTGATGGAGCGGCCCGCCTGCATCTTCGCTCCGATCGCATCGAAGAAGCCGGGAGTGATGCGGGTCCAGTCTGCGAAGACATCGTCCTTCGGGCCCGGCTCCGGCTGACCTTCGATCCTGATCTCATGTCCCCACTGGTCGCCGCTCATCGGGGCGTAGGTGGCCGCGCTTACACCGCGGACTCCCGGAATGGCGCTCAGCCGCTCCTGAATCTGGCGGAAGAGTGGAACCAACTGCTCAGTCCTGTAGTTGGACAGCATCGGATTGATGGATACGAGATACCGGTCGCCGGTTTCGAACCCGAAATTCTGGTGTTTGAGATTGCTCAGGCTGCTTCCCAACATCGCAGCCGCGCTCAGGAGGACGAGCGATACCGCGGCCTGGGCGACGACGAGGGTTTTCTGGGCCCAGTGGCGACCGCCGCCGACGGAGCGGTTGGCGCCCCGGAGAGCCTCCACAGGTTCGGCACGCGAGGTCATCCACGCCGGCGCGACGCCGAAAATGATCCCGGTGAGCACAGAAACGCCCAGAGCGAAGAGCAGCACCGGCGCCGAAGGCGAAGCCTCGACCGGAATCCAGGTTCTTTGCGCGACCGCGTGGAACGCCAGATACAGGATCAACCTTGCCCCTGCCCAAGCCACGGCCATGCCCGCTGCGCCGCCGATGACCGACAGCAGGACGCTTTCCAGGAGTGCATTCCTCACCAGGCGTCCGCGCGAGGCGCCCAGGGCCACGCGCACCGCGGTCTGTTGCCGATTCCGCAGCCCGCGCGCCAGCAGGAGGTTTGCAATATTGGCGCACGCTACCAGCAGCACGCACAGCGCGGTCACAAACAGCAGCAGGAGGCCCTCGTTATAGTCCTCGCGCATCTGCGAGAAGCCTGCGCCTCCCGGTGTCAGGCGCAGAGTCTGCTTCGGCCACACGGCTTTTTCCTGCGGATCCATATCTGCCACATGGCTGGCGAGCCAGCCGTGCAGTTCGCTTTGCAACTGTGCCTGCATCGCCGCCGGATTGGCTCCCGGACGCACGCGGCCGATGAGGTCAAGCCAGTCGACGCGCGCGTTCTTCAGTCGCGACGTCGCTCCGTCGATCATCGGCTCGGTGGTCAGCGGCAGCCATACGTCAGGCATGCCCCACGTCACCATCTTGGCTCCAACGAATGCCGGCGCCGTTACGCCGATGATGGTGAACGGATGACCGTTGATCTGGTACGTCGAACCGATCACGGATGGGTCCGAGCCGTACTTCTCCTGCCAGGCATGGAAGCTCATGACCGCGACCGGGGGCGCGCCCTCCCGATCGTCGGCGTCGGTGAGCAGCCGCCCACGCCAGGCCGATACACCCAGGGTCTGAAAGAAATTGCCGGAGACGTACTGGCCATTGCGCATATCGGGCGGTGCCGACGTTCCGGCGCGCCGCATCCCCAGATTCGCGTTGCCGGCCTGCAGTGCTGCCAGGTCCGCAAAGCCCGGGGTGTTGGCGCGGAATAGCTTGTAGGCCTCCCACGGAAACAGAACCCAGTCATTCGGTTCGTCGTCGGTGCCCTGGCTATATCCGCCCCAGTTGCAGCAATGGGCCTGATCGCCGATGCGCCAAAGCTGCTCGGGTTTCGTGACCGGCAGCGAGCGCAGCATGACCTGCTGCACCAGAGTGAAGATGGCGGTGGTCGCGCCGATCCCCAGCGCCAGCGTCAACACTGCCGTGAGCGTAAACCCAGGAGTTTTGCGCAACCGCCGCAGCGCGTGCCAGAGATCCGATGCCATGTGTCTTCCCTGTCAGGAAATGAGGGGGCCCCGATACGTGGGTGCAGTTGACAGGCCAGCTTCCACAAAGAAAATGGAAGGTTTAAACGAGCCGGGACGAAAAACGGTGTCCGAATCTTACAAAGGTTGTTCAAGAGTGAACAATCAAAAAAATGGAGGGCCATGCCGTTGCAGGCCGCGCGCCCATCGAGCCGTAATCTCGCGCAGTTATTGGGATCAGGCCGGTGTGAGCATTTACGGAACGAGCTTTCGGGACTCCGCCTTAAGGCAGCGGGATGCGATAGAGATTGCGGCGGGTATCCTGGCGGGTATAGGCGTAGGCGGTGGGGCTGAGGGCTGAATGGACATTCCATGGGATATCCACGCCGCGAACCATGCCGGGATTGGCGATGGCGCGAGCGATCTCGGGCGGCACCCTGGGGATGCCGGTGCCGGGCTCGACCGGGATGGGATAACTGCTGAGGATCAGTTCATCGAAGAGGAAGGCGGATTTGCCTGAGGTATCCCAGTGGATCCAGCAAATGCTGGGGCAAAGGGACTCGGAGCGGGATCCATCCATGGCGAAGACTCTGGTCTCGGTGGTGTGCTCTTCGTCGGAATTGGGAGTGGTGGCAATGGCCCAGCGGCCGTCGGGAGAGACAGAAAGGAAGTCGAGGATGCGGTCGGGGACGATCTTGTGGCGAGCGGAGCCATCGGGTTTCATGCGGTAGAGGAAATTGGAGCCGTTTTCGGAGGAGCGAAAGACGAGGTCGCCGTCGGGCAGGAAGAAGGGAGAGTCGTCGAGGGAGGCGGAGGAGATTTGCACGGGTGAGGTACGCCGGCTGGTGGGGGCAAGCCAGATGCTGGAGTGGCCGGATGGATCGGGAGTGGAAAAGACGACCCGCTTGCCATCGCTCGAGACGGAGAAATATTCCATAGGGTAGCCGGGCAGGACTTTGTCGAGCTTCGCGGTGGCGATGTCGTCGACCCAGAGTTCCGAGCCATGGCTGCTGGCATCGGCATCGAGGAAATACAGGCTGCGTCCATCGGAAGAAAATGCAGGGGCTGAGGCAAAGCCTTCGGAGGAGATCTGATGGTTTCCATTCTGGTCGTGGATCCAGACGGTGGAGTCGGTGGTGCCGACGGCGGTGACGAGGGACTTGCCGTCGGGGGCCATGGCGATACCTTCCTGGGTGGTAGGGCCGAAGGTGACCTGCTCGGGCTTGCCGTTGGGGAAGCGCTGGCGCCAGAGGTGGAAGCCATCGGTGAGGAGATCGAGATAGAGGTATTTGCCGTCCGCGGACCAGGCACCGGATTCGCACATGACATTGGGAAGGCCGACCACGAACTGGCGGCCTGAGCCCTGGAAGGGAACCACGCGACATGGCTGGATGATGCCGCGGCTGTTCATTTCGACGATGAGGACGGATCGGCCATCGGGAGAGAGATAAGAATGATGGGCCATGCCTCGTTTGGCGGGCGGGACGTAAATGTCGCGGCTGTCGCCGCGAGCCAGGTCAGTGGTGACGACGGCCAGATGCATGCCTTCCTTGATCTCGGAGAAGAGGAGGCGTTTGTCACCTTCGATCCAGGAGACGGAGGACGAATTGGGGAGCAGCATGCGAGAGTCGCCGCCGAGGACGGGAACTTCCCAGGTATCCCATGGAGAGATGACGCTGTAGGCAACTTCGGAATTATCGGGAGAGAAAGATGGGGCGAGTTTAATTCTGGAGTCATGGGTGAGCTGGACGGGTTCTCCATCGGGGAGCAGCTTGAGGTAAACCTCGCCGGAGGTGAGGAAGGAGTTGTCGCCGCGGATGAAGGCGAGCATGCGGCCGTCGGAGGAGAGCGTGGGATAGACAGCGGAGTCGGTGAAGAAGGTGAGCTGCTGCCAGTCTTTGCTGTCGGGAAGAGGACGCGGGGAGGCGTGGCGCAGGAAAAATAGGGCAGCACCGGCTGCGAGGAGGAGAATGATGGCCGCTGCAGACCAGGTTTTCCAGCGCCTGGGTTTTGAAGTGGGTGCGGGCGGCGCCTGCCGACCGCCGGGAACCGAGACACGATCCATGGAGAGTTCCTGCGCCAGCTTCTGCAGATCTGTTTTGATCTCCTTTGCAGAGGCGTACCTTTGCTCGGGATCTTTCTGGAGCGCTCGGGTGACGATGGAGTCGGCGAGGGGTGGAAGGGCAGGTTGAATTTCGCGCAGGGGGAAAGGGTTGTTCGGTGATGGCGTGCAGGATGGCGAGGCTGCTTTTTCCCTGGAAGGGGAGCAGGGCGGTGAGGGTTTCGTAGAAGAGGACGCCGAGGCTCCAGAGGTCGGTGCGTGCGTCGAGCTTTTTGCCGAGCGCCTGTTCCGGCGACATGTAGCGCGGAGTTCCCATGACGCCGTGGGCGTCGGAGAGGGAGAGGGTGGGATCGGCGGCCAGAGGCGCGAGCAGCCTGGCGAGGCCGAAGTCGAGGACCTTGACCTGGCCGCGGGCGGTGATCATGACGTTGCCGGGTTTGAGGTCGCGATGCATCACTCCCTGCTCATGGGCCTCTTCGAGAGCCTCGGCCACCTGCACGGCAATCGAAGTGGCTTCGCGGGCAGGCAGCGGTCCCGCGCGCAGTTTGGCGGCCAGGGAATCGCCGGCGACCAGCTCCATGACGATGTAGTCGGAGCCGTTGTGCTCGATGACGTCGTAAACGGCGGCGATTTGGGAGTGATTGAGCCTGGCGAGCATGCGCGCTTCGCGGCGGAAGCGCTCGCGGGCTTCCTGGTCGGCGAGCACGCCGGGCTGGAGCATTTTGATGGCGACATCGCGCTCGAGTTTTTCGTCGCGCGCGCGGTAGACGACGCCCATGCCGCCGGAGCCGAGCTGGGCGACGATGCGGTAGCGGTCGAGCAGGCGCGTCTCGGTGGTGAGGGCAGGGATGGACGCCGCGATCGGCAAAGGCGGCTGTGAGAGAAAGCCGCTGAGGCGGTCATTTTCCGCGAGGAGGTCGTCAACCTTTTGCCGCAGATGCGGATGGCCCGCGCAGACACGATCAAGGAAGGCCGGCCGCTGATCGCGCGGCAAGTCGAGAGCTTCACCGAAAAGGTGCTCTGCGGTTTCCTCGATGTTGTTCATCCGCTCTTCCGGGACCTCGGGATCGGATCAGGGAAACGTGGCTTCCACACTACCATGCATGGTGTGGGAGTTAGTGAAGGCCGGAGGGGATTCGTTTCTGCGGTACGATAGGCCATCGTTGTCGCAGCGTGGGATGAGGAGGCGCATGAGGGGTCGAGGCGCTGGAGTTTTTCTGGCTGTGAGCGCGGTGGTGGCGGGGAGTTTTTTCGCTCGGACGACGGCGGTGCGCGCGGGTGGGCCGGGGACCGGGTGGACGGATGCGGCGACGGCGAACTGGAATAAGGCAGCGGCGACGCAGTTCCTGGACGATCGCGAGACATGGTGGCAGGGTTGGCCACGGGCGCAGAAGGATCACGGGACGCTGTGCATCTCGTGCCACACGGTGGTGCCGTATGCGATGGTGCGGCCGGAACTGCGGCGCGACCTGGGTGTTGCGGCGATGGCGGCTCCGGAAAAAGTGATGCTCGACAGCGTGGAGAAGCGCGTCGGCGACTGGGCCGAGATGGTTCCGTTTTATTCCGATGAGAAATATGGAGCGGGGAAGACGGCGGAGTCGCACGCGACGGAAGCGGTGCTGAACGCGGTGATCCTGGCAAGCTATGACCGAGCGACAGGGGACGGGGCGCAGGGCGGGGTGCGGCCGATCACGCGGAAGGCGTTTGAGAATGCGTGGGCGCTGCAGGAATCTTCGGGGCCGCTGGCGGGCGCGTGGAAGTGGCAGGATTTTCATCTGGGACCGTGGGAGTCGGCGGAGTCGGGATACCAGGGTGCGGCGCTGCTGATGGTGGAGGCGGTCGATCTGCCGGGAGGATTTGCACGGGAGGCGGGGACGCGGGCGCCTCTGGATCGGCTGCGGGATTATCTGCGACGGAACTATGCGCATCAGCCAGTGGTGAATCAGCTGTATGTGTTGTGGGCCTCAGCGAAAGAGCCGGGATTGCTGACCGAGGCGGAGCGCGCGGATCTGGTGGAAAGGTTGCGCGGCGCACAACAGGAGGATGGGGGATTCCGGACGGCGACTCTGGATGTGCGGGAGCGTGTGGATCACACGGCGCAGCCGGCGACGAGCGATGGGTACGCGACGGGGGTGGTGGCGCTGGCGCTGGAGGCGGTGGGGACGGCGCGGAGCGATGCTGTTCTGCGGCGGAGTTTGGATTGGCTCGCGGCGCATCAGCAGAAGGATGGGACGTGGACGGCGGCGTCGCTGAACAAGCAGCGGGATCCGAACAGCGATCCGGCGCTGTTCATGACGGACGCGGCGACGGCGTATGCGGTGATGGCGCTGGAGGGGGAGCGGTAGGGCGCGCTGGGCTGCGGGAGAATGACGGCATGCGAGCAGCGGTGGACGTGGTGGTGCGGCGATTGATGGCGGAGGATGCCAGCGCCGTCGCGGAACTGAGCGATCAACTCGGATACCCAGGATCAGCGGAGGAATTGCGGAAACGCATTGAGACGATGGCGCGGTCGGAGGATCGCGTCGCGTTTGCGGCGGTGCGCGATGGGGCGCTGGTGGGATGGATCGACGCGGCGGTGGAGCGGCATCTGCAGGCTCCGGACACGGTGGTGATTGGCGGGCTGGTGGTGCGGGAGTCGGCGCGCGGCTGCGGTGTGGGGAAGCGGCTCTGCGAAGAGGTGGAGGACTGGGCGCGGTCGCGAGGTTTCAGGCGGGTGCGGGTACGGTCGCAGATCAAGCGCGAGGATGCGCACCGGTTCTATTTGCGCGACGGGTACCAGCGGGTGAAGACGTCGCTGGTGTTCGAGAAGAGCCTGGAGTAACGGCGGCGCGCGAGCTGATGTGCGCATCGTCGACTTCCGGCCAATCCTCCCGCATCTCTGCGTGAAAGAGGACGCAGACATGAAGCGACGGCGCTTTCTGCAGTCGACGCGTCTTCCCACTCAAGCCAACAACGGGCTTGCATGGGCCACCCGGCCAACAGCTGGCTTGCATGGGCCACCCGGCAGGCAATCGATGGATTATCTGGAGTCACAGTGATTGACCCGCAGGTTCGGACCTCGTAACCTGAAAAAGTAGTGCCCACGGTGAAGGAACTGCGATGCTGATTGCCCTGCTCGATCTTGAACGCGAGCCGGTACGTTTCGATCTGAAGTTTCCTCCCGGCGCCATCGATTACGGAGACGAAGCCACGCAGACTTCAGACCTGGCCGTGAAGGGACAGGCGGAGATGCTGCGCGAGCATCGTGGTCCGAAGGAAGTGGTGCCGGATATTCGCACGCGTGCGCAATGGTCGGGCACGTTTGAGGCTCCGTGCGCGCGGTGTCTGGATCCGGTGAAGCACGAGCTGAACGGCGATTTTGATCTGCTGTTTCGGCCGCTGGGTATCGACGCGGGTCCGTCGGAGCGCGAGCTGGGCTCGCACGACACCGAAATCGGTTATTATCAGGAAGGCGGTCTGGTGCTGGAAGACGTCCTGCGGGAGCAGGTGCTGTTAACCCTCCCGGTTAGAACGCTTTGCAGCGCAGACTGCAAGGGACTTTGCCCCCGCTGCGGACGCAATCTGAACGAGGGAGCCTGTAGCTGTGAGGCTCGACCGGCCGATGTACGATGGTCGGCGCTTTCGGATTTGCGCAACCAGTTGAGCGGGGAGACGAAAGAGACGGACGGGCTCGAAGGCAAGGTCGAACACTGAAGTTTTTGCCCGGAATGATCTGCCGGGGATCGAAAGGAATTTGCAATGCCCAATCCAAAGCGGCGCCACTCCAAGGCCCGCACTTCCACGCGGCGCGCGCATGACGCGCTGACCGCGCAGTCTCTCTCTGAGTGTCCGAACTGCCACGAGCGCAAGCTTCCGCATCGCGCCTGCCCGAAGTGCGGCTACTATAAGGACCGCGAAGTTCTGGAAGTGAAAGAAGCCAAGTAGCAAAAGCGCTTGATGCTCACAGACATCGCTCTCGACGCCATGGGTTCGGACAAAGCTCCGGAGCCGGAGATACGAGGCGCGATCCTGGCCTGTCGTAACCTGCCGGTGCGTGTGCATCTGGTGGGCCCGGAGCCCTTGCTGCGCCAGCACCTGAGCGAGATTTTCCTGAGCTCGCGTCTGCCGATCTCGATTGTGCACGCTGAGGAATTCATCGGCATGGACGAGAAGGCGGCGCACGCGGTGCGGACCAAGCGCAACAGCTCGATGCGAATCGGGCTGAAGATGGTGAAGGAGAAGCGGGCGGCAGGATTTTTTACCGCGGGCAACACAGGCGCGGGCATGGCGACGGCGAAGATGGTGCTGGGCGCGCTGCCCGGCGTGGATCGGCCGGCGCTGGCGATCGTGGTGCCGACGCTGTCGGGGTCGCCGTCGATTTTGCTGGACGCGGGCGCCAACGTTGACTGCAAGCCGCAAAACCTGGAGCAGTTCGCCCTGATGGGTGAGCTGTACGCACGCAGTGTGCTGCGTATTCCTCGACCGCGGGTGGGGATTCTGTCGGTCGGCGAAGAAGATGGCAAGGGCAACGAGCTGACGCGCGAAGCGACATTGCTGGTGCGCCGGCTGCCGATCAATTTTATCGGGAACGTCGAGGGCCGGGATATTTATAACGGCAACTGTGACGTGATCGTGTGCGATGGCTTTGTGGGCAACGTCGCGCTGAAGACGTCAGAGGGGCTGAGCCGGCTGGTACGCGAGATGCTAAAGGCTTCGCTGACGCAGACGGTGACGGCGCAGGTAGGTGCGCTGCTGTCGCGCAAGGCGTTCAATGCGTTTCGCCGAAGGCTGGATCCATCGGAGTATGGCGGAGCGCCGCTGCTGGGCGTGCGCGGGGTTTGCATCATCGGGCATGGGTCGTCGAATGACCGCGCGATCATGAATGGGATTCGCGTGGCAGCGGAATTTGCGCAGGCAGGCGTGAACGATCGGCTGGAACGGGAGTTTGCGAGCCGGCCGGCGCCGACGGCGGATGGTCCGGATTTGCAGCTACCGATCCAGTAGAGGAGTTCTGCGGAGGACGCAGAGCTTTGTCATTTTTGCGTCGCTGCGCTGTGACGCCTGGTGAACTTCTTCGTGCTCCAGCCTCCCAGCTCCAGGGCGACGGCCATACAACCATTGCGAAGCTGGTCGGCGACCTCACGATGCGCCAGCGCACGAGCGACGACCATCCCGCCCACGCACAGCGCCGCAATGGCTTCAGCTTTGTTGCGACGACTCCGGCCCTTGCCTTCGACGCTGCTGGTGAGCACGTTCACCATGGCGAGGAACACTGTTTCGAAGGCTTTCTTCGCCTGCTCGCTGCTGCGGGTTACGTCGCCGGGGAGTGCGACCATGGGGCAGGAGTTTTCTACGTCTTCGAAATGTTGCTGCGAAAGATAGGCGCGGACGACCTGGGGTCCGGCTTGTTGTGAGGCGAGGTCGACTTTGACTCCCTCCCAGCAGTTTTTCCATTCGGGATCGGTGAAGAAGCAGCCAAGCACCTCGGTGTAGAGATCGCTCTTGCTGCGGAAGTAGCTGTAGAAACCTCCGCGCGTGAGGCCCGCGCCGCACATGATCTGGTCGATCGATACGTTGTCGAATCCGTGGCGATTAAAGAGGCGGCGGGCGCTGGCGACGATTTTGGTTCGGATCTGAGGGCGATGTTCGCGGGGATAGGGCATGCTGCACCTCTGGACGTGTCGGACAGTATGCGGGGTGGCGCTGCTCTTCGTCCATCAAAATATGATCTTGAACATATTCTGCTCGCGTGATTCTATGCCTTGAGAGTTCACGGAGGTCTTTCGATGGTCAGCAAGGTTGAGAGCTCTACGCGGAGACAATTTGCCGGCGGATTGACGCTCCTGCTGGGAGGTATCGCCGCAGGTTTGCCCGCGGAGGCGACTCCGCAGAGCATGCAGCAACTTCCGCCCACGTCGCCGCATGATCCGCGCACCTCGCTGCATCAGGAGGTTGAACTCGCGGCAACAGCGGGGCGCATCGAAAGCGAGCTTCTCGATGCGCAACAATTTGCCTCGTTTACCGGGCTTGCCGCTGTGATTGATCCGCATGAGGGTGGAGCATTTTCGTTGTTCGGCGGGATGATTGTTGGGCGCAACGTCGAACTGGTCTCCGGCCGGCGCATCGTCCAGGCGTGGCGGCCAACGCACTGGGATCCCGGCGTCTATTCGCTGGTGAAGTTCGAATTTCGGCCTGGCGGCAACGGCACGCGGGTGGTGCTCGATCACACCGGGTTTCCGGCGGGTGAGTTCGACCACCTGAGCGCGGGCTGGCAGGAGCACTACTGGGAGCCGCTGAAGAAATTGTTCGGGTGAGCCGCGCTATTTTTCGAGCAGGGCGCGCGCGGTCCAGAGGACGGGGGCCTGGCCGTGGAAGTCGCCGGTTCTGCGTGGACGGGCGAGGTAGTAGGCGAGACTGTTCTCCTTGTTGGTTCCGGCACAGACGTTGGTGACGTCGGCATTCTGATCGACGAAGCCGGCGAGAGCGATCCATCCTTTGCGCGCGGCGGGTCCGTAGGTGTCTTCGGGCAGCCAACCGTGGCGGACGCCTTCGACCATGGCGAAGGTGAACATGCCGGTGGAGGAGCTTTCTTCCCAGGCTTCGGGACGATCGATGAGCTGGCGCCACATGCCGTCGGGGCTCTGATCGCGGAGGAGCTCGGCCATCATCTTCTGATAGCCGGCGAGGATTTCGGCGTGGTGCGGATGATCAGGCGGAAGAGAGAGCAGCATTTCCGTCATGCCAGCGGCGACCCAGCCATCGCCGCGACCCCAGAAGAAGGGCACATCGGGCGCGTGATAGAAGAGGCCGTTGGGTTGCTGGAGCTTGCGCAGGTAAGCGACCATTTCGTCGGAGGCGCGGTCGATATATTTGGGGTCGCCGGTGGCACGAAAGGCTTCGAGCTGCAGGATCTCGAGCATGTACATGTCGTCGATCCAGTAGCGGGTCTCGCCGGAGAGGCCGTCGGGCTGAGGCTTGCTCCACTGGCGATCGGCGAAATGGAGACCGGCCTGCTGGGTTGCGGCGTCTTTCGTTTCCATGGAAATTTGCAGCGGGACAATGCCGAAGATTTCGGCGTCGACGTGTTCGCGATCGGGGATGAGGCTGGCGAACTGCGGGGTGAGAAGCGGCAAATAGCGCTGCTGGAGCTGGTTTTCGAGAGCGGCGTTGCCGGTGGCTTCAGCGTACCGGAGCGCGCCGTACCAGGTGCAGACCTCGGGATAGCCGATCGGGGTCATGTGGGCGCTGGAGAGGAAATGGAGGGCGACGCGATCGCCGACGGCATGCGGGTCGGCGTTCTCGGGCCATTCCTGAAAGTATTTCTGCTGGGCGCGCGCGGTTGCTGTGCAGGCGGCGGCAGCGAGGCAGACGAGCGCGAGAACGGGTGGGCGCATGGTGAGGCTCCTCGGGAGACCGACCCATTATAAGGATGGGAGCTTGTTTCGCTGCGGTCTCCTGTCCAGCGATTTCGCTTAGGGATTGTCGGGAGTTTCTTTACAATTCCCCCCATGCATCGAGGAGAAGTGCTGTCTGTTGTTCTGCGCGTCGCGCTTTTGTTTGCGACGGCGACGGTCGCGGCGCAAAACGCCGCTATCACGACGGATCCGCCTCAGGACAAGACGAACCCTGCGACGGTCGAGTCTTTCCAGCTGCCAACGCACGGCGCGCTGGTGAACGCATTTGTGTATGTGGCGGCCGGAGCGGGACCGCATCCGAGTGTGATTTTGCTGCATGGCTTTCCGGGCAACGAGCGCAATCTCGATCTGGCTCAGGCGATACGGCGGGCGGGCTGGAACGTTTTCTATCTCGACTATCGCGGTTCGTGGGGATCGCCGGGAGATTTTTCGTTCACGCACTGCATCGAGGATGCCAATGCGGCGATCGCGTGGCTGCGCGATCCTGGCCATGCTGCCTCCGTGCGCGCGGATCCGAAGGCCATCGTTCTGATCGGCCACAGCATGGGCGGCTTTGTGGCGCTTGAGACGGGAGCGGCCGATCCTGGAATCGAAGCGACGATCGCGATCTCAGCGGCCGATCTCGGAGCAAGCCAGGTGCTGGGCGTGACAGGAGCGTTACGAGACCAGGACCGCAAGGCCATTGCAACGGCTCTGGCCGCGGAAGGGATGGCTCCGCTGGCCGGTACAAGTCCGGAGAAGCTGGCGGACGAGGTGCTGGCGAACGCTGCCGCCTGGAATTTTGCAGGCCTTGCGCCGAAGCTGGCGGATCGTCCGCTGTTTGTGATCACCGCCGATGACGGCTTCTCTGCGCCCCCCGATGCGCTGGTGGCAGCGGTAAGCAAAGACGGAGACGCGCGGGCGGGATCGATTCATTTTGCGACCGACCACACCTACTCCGATCAGAGGATTGGGCTGGAGGAGGCGGTGCTGGGCGAACTCACGAAGATCAGCGGGAAGTGATCGCCGCGCGCCGAGGTGCGTGAACCCGATGGGTTAATTCTGCGTTGCGAGGGTGCCGCGGAGGCCGTCGGCGGTGAGGGCGGCGATGCGCGCGACGACGAGGCGATTGGCGGGGATGGGCTCGTCGATGGACAGCTTGAGGAAGTTGTCAGTGACGGCTGTTGTCGATCCGTCGGGGTTGGTTTCGATGGTGACGGCGGAGAGAGTGCGGCCGAGGAAGCGGGTGCGGAAGGCGAGGAATTTTTCGGCGATGAGGGCACGGAGGGCGGACATGCGCTCGTGCACGACGCGAGCGGGGACGGGGTTCTGGCGGTGGAGTTCCCAGGCGGGTGTGCCGGGTCGCGCGGAGAATGGGAAGAGATGGAGGTAGGTGAAGGGCTGCGCGGCGATGAAGTCGTAGCTCTCGCGGAAGAGCGCGTCGGTTTCGCCGGGGAATCCGATCATGACGTCGGCGCCGATGGCTGCGTCGGGGAGAAGTTCGCGAATCGCGGCGAGTTTTTCGGCGTAGTGCCAGGGACGATAGCGGCGGTACATGCGGCGGAGAATGGTGTCGGAGCCGGACTGGAGGGGAAGGTGGGTGTGGCGCGACAGAGGCGAGGCACAGCAGCGGACAGCGGATGGCGGACAGCGTTCAGGGCGGTGGTTTCTGTTGCAAATTCGCGGTAGAGGGCGAGAAGGTCGGGGGACCAGTCCATGGGTTCGATGGAGCTGAGACGGAGGCGGGGGAGACGGGTCTCGGTGAGGATGGCGGCTACTAAATCTTCGAAGCGCTTTGTGGGTTGGAGGTCGCGGCCCCAGCGGCCGAGGTTGATGCCCGACGAAGATCGACACCGCCGCGGGCGCCCTCTTGTCCATCGCTGATCGACGAAGCGGCGCACGTTGTCGAGGCAGGTGGCGAGGGGGACGGAGCGCGAGTGGCCACGCGTCGTGGGGATGATGCAGAAGGAGCAACGATTGCCGCAGCCGTCCTGCACTTTCAGGTTGGGGCGGGTTTGCGCGGAGTCGGGCGCGAAGGGGAGGGCGGCGAGCTCGGAGTGGGCGAAGGCGTCGTCGTGGAGCACCTTCGGTGCGAGGGAACGGATGGGGACGAAGTTCTCGTATGCAGCGGGAGATGGCGCGGAGGCAAACTTGCAGAGCAAGGTTCGCGAGACCATGGACTTGTGGCTGTTGCCGATGACGGCGTCGACTTCGGGAAGAGCGGCGAGCTCCTGGGGGGCACGCTGGGCATAACAGCCGGTGACGATGACGCGCGCGTTGGGGTTCTGGCGGCGAACGCGGCGGAGGTACGCGCGGGCCTGGCGGTCGGCTTCGGCGGTGACGCTGCAGGTATTTACAATGACAACATTGGCTGATCCAGGCTGATCGGCGGGGAGGAGTCCGTTGTGGCGCAGGTTGGCGGCGATGGCCTCGCCATCGGCACGACTGGCGCGGCAGCCGAAGTTTTCGACGTGATATTCTGCCACGTTGCTCAGTGTATCAACCAGAGACAGGAAGCCGGTCAGAAGCTGGTTTCGTTCTGAAGCGACTTTGATTGCTTTTCGTGTACGATCCAGCGATGGGACCCCAGGAGTTCTTATGAAAAGACGCATTCTTTTAGTCGATGACGACGTTGCGATATTGCTGACTTTAAAAGCGGTGCTCGAGATCAGTGGTTTCGAGGTGCAGACGGCAGCCTCGGCGCGCGAGGCGAAGCAGAAGCTGAAGTCGACCGAATACCACATGGTGATTACCGATCTGCGGATGGAGAGCGAGACAGCGGGCGAGGAAGTAGCAGCGGCGGCGAAGAAGGCAGCGAACCGGCCGGCGGTGGCGATGCTGACCGCCTATCCGCCGAAGGATGCGGAGTGGGTGACGACGTCGGACACGGATAAGGTTCTGGTGAAGCCGATGAACACGCAGGATCTGCTGCGGCAGATCGAGGCGATGCTGGTGGCGCACGAGGACAAGAAGCGAACCGAGCCGGGGAAGAAGGTGGAGCCGGTGGTAGCTGTGGCGGCGGCGAAGAAGCCGCGGAAGCTGGCGGACGCGCGGTAGAGGCCAGCGTTCAGCGTTCGGGGCGCGGTCCAGGGCTAAGAAGTTGTGTCGTGTTTGGGTTGCGCCTGGGTTGGGGCGACGCGCGGGTGCGGCACACGATTCCCGGCTGCACAATTCTGAACGATGCGGAGGCGAACCCTGGCGGTGCGAGGAGCTAGCTGGCCTGGCTCATGGTGGTCCGTTTCTGCTGGAAACAACTGCGGCAGAGAACGGGACGCCCCTGGGTGGGCTTGAAGGGAACGGTGGTTTCCGTTCCACACTCTGAGCAGACAGTACGTGTTTCCGGGCGAGCCGAGGAGGAGCCGGAAGCGCGCTTGGCCTTGCATTGCTTGCAACGTTTCGGATCGTTCTTGAACTGCTTATCGAAGAAGAACAGCTGCTCGCCGGCTGTGAAAACGAAATCGCTTCCGCAGTCAGCACATTTGAGAACCTTGTCGACGAAATCCATCCCGCTTCCCTCGCCTTTGCCCGAAGCACCCGTTCTAACAGCGCCAGACTGACGGCGCGCTCGGATCGCCCGGCAGCATTCATGCCGATGCCGGCTTGCTGCGACGCGCTACATTGCTGCGCGGTACGTTCGAATTGGATAAGGGGCCCAATGGCAGCGGGGAGAGTGCTGCGGGCCGGGGCAGGATCGAAATCCCTGGACAGGCCCACTCTTCGAAGCTGCCGCGCCGCCGATGATCGGCGGCGAAGAACAACACCGGCGAAGCGCCGGAAATTCCGTTCCGAAAGAACGGAATGAGAAGAGGTGAAAGCCGGTCTGCCAACTCATCGGCGCGAGCGGGGCGCTCGTGAGATTGGTCCTCCACCCCGCCGGTATTGCTTCCGGCGAAGGCTCAGATCTGTCGGAGTCTGGGGACCTGAACAGACCGGGTTGGGTTGGTTAATCCTGCTCTTTACGTGCTTTTTTGCGATTCCGCTTCCGTGCCAGCGCCTCTTTCACACGGCGTTTTTCACCGGGTTTGAGGTAGAAGGAATGACGTTTGACTTCTTTAATGATGTCTTCCTGCTGGACCTTGCGCTTAAACCGGCGCAATGCATTTTCGAGCGGCTCGCCTTCCTGAATGCGAACCTCTGCCAAAGGGACTACACCTCCCGACGACCCACGCTGGGCAACCTTCAGACTACAGGAAATGAAGATAAGTTTTCCATAAAGGAGGAGCGCCCGATGTCCCCACCTGCAACGTCAAGACGCGCCGTTACGTGGCTGCAACGACGCGCTTGTAATCGCCTGAAGACAGACGGATTCTGCGCGCTGCGAGTTGACGCTTCCCGATAAAAATTTGGCCACCTGTTGACATTCTAATGGAGGGTGGAGTATCTGTAGAAATCCAACAGGAGGATTTGTGGGCGAGGAGAAGTCGGACGTATTACAGGGGACCCTGGATCTGATGGTGCTGAAGACGCTGGAGTCGATGGGGCCACAGCACGGATACGGGATTGCGCGGCGGATCGAGCAAATCAGCGAGCAGGCGCTGCGGCTGAACCAGGGGACGATTTATCCGGCGCTGCTGCGGTTGCGGCAGAGGGGATGGATCAAGGCGGAGTGGGGGACGAGCGAGAACGGGCGGCGGGCGCGGTACTACTCGCTGACAAAGACGGGCAAGGCGCAGATCGAGACGGAGACGGAAAGCTGGGAGCGGGTGGCGGCGACGATGGCGCGGTTTTTGAGGACAGCGGAGTAGCGAGTAGCCAGTAGCGGGTAGCCGGCAGTCCATGCCAGGAGTGGGGATTGAGGGGAGCGGATGAACTGGGTTAGGAGCATGGCGAGCCGTGTCGCGGCGATGTTTCGGCGGCGGAAGCTCGATGGAGAGCTGGACGAGGAGTTGCGGACGCATTTGGAGATGGCGGCGGCGGAGTACCGACGGCGCGGGATGAGTGCCGATGAGGCGCAGGGCCGGGCGCTGCGGGATTTTGGTGGGGTGACGCAGGTGAGGGAGACGGTACGAGAGCGGGAGGGCGTCGTGTGGGTCGAAAATCTGGGGCGCGACGTAACGTATGCGGTGCGGCAGATGCGGAAGGCTCCGGGATTTGCGGCGGTGGTGGTGCTGACGCTGGCACTGGGAATCGGGGCGAATGCTTCGGTGTTCAGTGTGCTGAATGCGGTACTGCTGCGGCCGCTGGATTTTCCGCATGCGGATCGGCTGGTGCGGATTGCTTCGGTGAAGGATGGGAATCCGATTGGTCCTTCGCCTCCGGATATGAAGGATTTTGCGGCGCAGAATCACACGTTCGCGGCGATGGCGGTGTACGACCAGTGGCGGAAGAATGTGAGCGTGTCGGCGCAGGGAGGCGATGCGGAAGAGATTGTGGTGGGGCAGGCTCCGGCGGAATTCTTTGAGTCGCTGGGAGTGCGGCCGGTGCTGGGGCGGTTGTTTATGGCACAGGAAGGCGAGCCGGGACGCAACCACGTTGCGGTGATCACAGAAAGTTTTTGGCGGAGCCATTATCGGCGCGATCCAAAAGTACTGGGGATGACGCTGACAATCAACGATCTGGCTTACACGATTGTCGGTGTGGTACCGGCGACGATTCCGGGATGGCTGCATACAGCCCAGATGCAGCCGCCGGTGTTCGAGCCCTTTCTGCCCTATGACGGCGTGTGGCATGAGCAGTCGCGCGGCGGGCGCGGGTATGGGGCGATTGGGTTGCTGAAGCCGGGCGTCTCCCTTGCGCAGGCGCAGGTGGATCTGGCGACGATTGCGGCGAATCTGGCGGCGACGTATCCGGTGGATCACGGCTTCGGTGTGACGGTGGGGCCGCTGACGGAGATGCGGAGCGGGGATCTGCGGCCGCTGCTGCTGGTGCTGATGGGTGCGGTGGGGTTGATCCTGCTGATCGCGTGCTCGAATCTGGCGGCGCTGCTGCTGGCACGGAACACGGTGCGCCAGCGGGAGTTCGCAATGCGGAAGGCGCTGGGAGCGGGACGCGGGGCGTTGGTGCGGCAGGTGTTCGCAGAGACGCTGGTGTTGTCGGTGATGGGCAGCGGTGTCGGGCTGGCGCTGGCGTGGGGAACGACGCGGGCGCTGCGGATGACGGATCCTGGACACTTACCGCAGCTGGTGGATCTGGCGCTGGACTGGCGGGTGCTGGTGTTCACGCTGGTGGCGGGACTGGGGACGTGTTTGTTGTTCGGCATGGCGCCGGCGCTGCTGAGCACACGGGTGGATGCGGCGGCGGTGCTGAAGGAAGGCGGGCGCAGGAGCAGCGGTGGGTTGCGGCAGGGCTTCAGGAAGATGCTGGTGACGGGGCAGATTGCTTTGTCGCTGATGTTGCTGGTGGGGGCGGGGCTGCTGATCCAGACGCTGGAACGGCTGCAGCATCAGGACCTGGGATTTCGTGTGGATCATCTGATGAAGGCGCATTTGTATCTGCCACCGGCACAATATGCGACTGCGGATTCGATTACGGAGTTCTGCGATCGGCTGACGGAGAAAGTGCGGGCGCTGCCGGGAGTGCGGGATGTGTCGGTGACGACGATTTATCCGCCGTTTGAAGACTGGCGGATGATGTTTTCGATTGAGGGGCGGGGAGTGTCGCGGCTGGAGGATGTGCCGGCGACGATTTTTGGAGTGGTGGATGCAAATTATCTGCGGACCGCGGGGATTCCGGTGGTGCGCGGTCGGGAATTTTCTCAGTCGGACGGAGAGAAGACGTTGGCGGTGGCGATTGTGAATCAGGCGTTCGTGAAGAAGTATTTTGCGGGCGAGGATCCGGTGGGCAGGCGGATCCAGCTGGGGGCGCCGGTGAGTTTGACTGCGACGGATGTATGGATGGGGACGAATCGGCCGGAGTTCACGATTGCGGGGGTGATGCGCGACAACCTCGATCAGGGGCTGGCGATGCCGGTGGCACCGCAGTTGCTGACGCTGTTTCGGCAGACGCCGGGGGTGAATTTCGGCTTCAAGGAATTGCTGGTGCGGACCGATGGGGCGCCGGAGGCGATGCGGCACGCGGTAGGACAGGAACTGCACGCGCTCGATCCGCGGATTCCGTTGTCGGAGGTGGAATCGATGAGCGCGTATATCGGGCATGCGACGGACGTGAAGAGATTCACGAGCGTGACGTTGACGTGCTTTGCGGGGCTGGGGCTGGTGCTGGCGGTGATGGGGATTTACGGGGTGATCGCATATCTGGTGGCGCAGCGGACGCAGGAGATTGGAATTCGGCTGGCGCTGGGAGCGCCGCGGAGTGCGGTGCTGTGGCTGATTTCCGTGCAGGGATTGCGGATGGCACTGGCGGGCGTGGCGGTGGGGATGGTGGGGACGGTGCTGGCGGCGCGAAGCATGGCGAGTTTGTTGTTCGGGGTTTCGGCGCTGGATGTTGCGACGCTGAGTCTGGCCTCAGTGGTGCTGGTGCTGATTGCACTGGCGGCTGGTGCGGTTCCGGCGCGACGGGCGGCGCGGATTGATCCGATGCAGGCGCTGCGGTGAGGACAGGCTGCAGGGAACAGAAAAGCGTTCGGAGCGTGAGGCGATGAGTGGAATGAGGACATTTTGGAGCCGTTTTTTTGCTTTGTTTCGGCGGCGGGAGCTGGATGGCGGAGTTGGATGAGGAGTTGCGGATTCATCTGGAGATGGCGGCGGAGGAATATCGGCGGCGGGGGATGGGCGCTGACGAGGCCTGGAGGAAAGCTTTGAGAGATTTTGGCGGAGTGACGCAGGTGCGGGAGACGGTGCGAGAGCGCGAAGGTGTTTTGTGGGTGGAGAATCTGCGGCGCGATGTGGGGTACGCGCTGCGGCAAATGAGGAAGAACCCGGGATTTGCGACGGTGGTGGTGGTGACGCTGGCGCTGGGGATCGGGGCGACGACGGCGATCTTCACGATGGTGTACTCGACGCTGGTGCGGGCGCTGCCGTATCCGCAGGCCGACCGGATTGTCGCGATCCATGATGTGCGGCTGCAGGGGGTGTCGTCGGGCGGACTGATGGGCGTGCCGCGGTTCTTCGATGTGCGCGCGCGGAGCCAGTCGTTCGAGAGCCTGGCGTTTTTCTTTTTCGATCAGGGGACATTGATGGAGGGAACGAAGCTGCCGGTGGCGGTGCAGGCGGCACGGACGAATGCGGGTTTCTGGGATGTGATGGGGGTGCGGCCGATCCTGGGGCGGACGTACGGATCGAATGACGATCGCCCCAATATGCCGCCCGCCATGGTGCTGAGCTACACGGGGTGGCAGCGGATTTTCGGTGGCGATCCAGGGGTGGTCGGACGGCAAGTGACGCTCGATGAAACTGCCGGAACGATTCTTGGGGTGATGCCGCGGGGATTCGACGCGCCGAGCGGGATCGATCTGTGGCGTACGGCGCAGCTCGATGCGGCGGACTGGACGAAGTATCGCGGGGAGGGAACACGGTTCATCAACGTCTTTGGAAGGCTGCGGCCGGGGGTGACGCTGGGGATGGCGCAGGCAGATCTGGAGCGCATCGGCGAACAGCTGCGGCGGGAGCATCCGGACAGCGATGGAGTGTGGGGGATCACGAGCAGGACGCTGCGCGAGAATCGATATGGTCCGATGCGGCCGGCGCTGCTGGTGTTGTTGATTGCCTCGGCTCTGCTGCTGCTGATCGCGTGCATCAATGTGGCGAACCTGTTGTTGTCGCGGGCGACGGCGCGGCAGCGGGAGGTGGCGCTGCGGCGCGCGCTGGGCGCTTCGGCGGGCCGGATGACGATGCAGTTTCTGACGGAGAGCGCGGTGCTGGGAGTGGCGGGCGGCGCCGTGGGAGTGGCGGCGGCATTTGCGCTGGTGCAAAGGAGTGGCGGCGAAGCTGCCGGGCAAGCTGGGGATTCCGGGAACCGTGGAGATGAGCTGGCCGGTGGTGGCGGTAGCAGCGCTGGTGGCGGTGGGGACGGGGATTGCGTTCGGGATTGTGCCGGCGATGGAGAATCGTCGCGTGCAACTGAATATCGCGATGAAGCAGGGGGAGGCACGGCTGGGCGGGTCGGGGCACAAGCTGCGGAGTGCCCTGGTGTCGGTGCAGGTCGGCCTGTCGCTGATCCTGCTGGCAGGGGCGTCGTTGCTGGCGGAATCGCTGTGGCATCTGGTGAAGAACCCGCTGGGATTTGCGCCGGATCATTTGCTGACGTTTTCGGTGGTGTTGCCGTGGGACACGAAAGTGCCGGAAGTCCGGAATTTTTTTGCCGATGTGCAGAGGCGGCTGGAGGCTCAGCCAGGGGTGACGGCGGCAGGACAGATGAACGCTCTGCCGACGGTGGACTGGCACCGGCGCAGCAACTTCGACGCCGACTGGCTGCCACGCATCGCGAATCAGCCGCCGATCAATGCGGAGGATCGAACCGTTGGTGGAAACATCCTGGATGCGCTGGGAGTGCCGCTGGTGGCAGGGAGAGCGTTCACGGATCACGACTCGCTGACAACGAATGCTCCTGTATTGGTGAATCAGGAATTGGTGCGGCAGTATTTGGCGGGGGCGAATCCGCTGGGACGGCATTTGCTGGTGGATGGAGCGCCGCACGAGATTGTGGGAGTCATTGCGAATCTGCGCGGGACGGCGGGATCGATTGCGAGTACGCCTGGGCCGGAGGTGTACTGGCCGGCGGACCAGCCGAGCGAATCTGCGCATCAGCGCTTCTTCGTAGTGCGGTCGCAGGGCAATCCGGAGTCTTTGGTGCAGGCGGTGCGGGAGCTGGTGCACGCGGTGGATCCGCGGCAGGCGATCGGCAACGTAGCAACGATGGATCAGCTGCTGGACAAAGCTGTGGCGCAACCGCGGCTCAATGTTGCGGTGGTGGCATCGTTTGCGGGAATCGCGCTTGCTGCTGGCGTGCGTGGGGATTTACGGTGTGGTGGCATTTTTTGTAGCGCAGCGGACGCAGGAGATTGGGGTACGGATGGCGCTGGGGGCGACACGGCGCGAAATTGCTCTGCTGTTTGTGAAGCGGGCGGTGGTTCCGGCGGCTGTTGGGGTGCTGGCCGGGACATGCGTCGCGGTGGGACTGGCGCAGTTATTGAAGAGCCAGCTGTACGGAGTGAAGGCCAGCGATCCGCTGGTATTTCTCGCATCGATTGTGGCGTTGCTGGTGCCGGTGGTGATGGCGACGCTGCGTCCGGCGTGGGCGGCGGCTTCGGTGAATCCGGTGGAAGCGCTGCGGACGGAGTAGGGCTGGCCGTCCAGGCGGCGCGCGCTTCGCGCAGCGGCTCTAAGTGCGGCTTCGCGGCCGAGTGAGGCAAGCGCGGAGGGGCGTGCTGGTGGAGGAAGGGTGATAGGCTCAGGAAGGACCGGGCGGTCCGATGCCAGGGCCTGTAGCTCAACGGTTAGAGCAGGGGACTCATAATCCCTTGGTTGGGGGTTCAAATCCCTCCGGGCCCACCACGGGAATAGCGAGGCATGTGGCAGAGAGGTCCTTCGACTCCCGATTCGACGCGCCGCCTGGCGGCGGCTTGCTTCGGGGGCGGGATTTCGGTGGCTGAATGAGCGGGCCGCTGACAAGCTCGAGTCAGACGCCTACGGGCTTGAGCAGGCCGTGGTCGTCGTGGATGTGGCCGAGATGCCTGTGCCAGTAATGCAGTGAATCCTGAAAGGCCTTCGCGCCAGCGGCTCGGAAGCGGTCGGGGAAATCGGGATCGCCGGCAAGGCTGACGACGTGGGCCCACAGTTCTGCTTCAAACATGTCTCGGTGGGCCTGCAGGATGAGCAAGGAGCCGATGTCCGGTCCGGACTTGCCTTCGTACTCCGCGAGGCCGAGTTTCTGGCCGAAGCTGTCCTCGGAGGAATTTTTCTCCACGATGGCGAGGAGATACTCGCTGTCATCGATCACATTTTCGAAGGGGCCGTTGGCTTCGATGGCCGCGCGAATATCAAGGGCACGGGTGAGGCGCAACGCCGCCTGGGCAATGGCCCATTTCTCGAGCTCCTGGGAGAGGGACCCGTGGGAATCGGCCGTGTTGGGCAGCGTGGGGAACTGTCCCTGGTGCACCGCATAGGCGTGGTCGCAAATCTCAGCGACCTGCCTGAGCAGCTTCTGCTGCATCCTGACGCGCTTGCCGGGGGTACTGGTCTCCGGAAGGGACGCGGCATGCCCATGGTTCATGCCTGCCGAAGACAGCCACTCCGTGACACCGTCGGCGATGTGGGCCTTCAGCGTCAGGAAATCTTCTTCCGGGGCCGCGGGCTGCGACTCGACTTTGGGCTCCGGTGCAGGCGGCACCGTTACCGGCCAGGGCTGCTCGGACTGAACGGCGTTCAGCCAGAGCTGAAACTCTGCAGGTTCCGGCTCGGGCGGTACTTCTTCCGCGTGGATTGATTTTTGTTCCGCGGTCTCCGGCTTTGCGTGCAGCTCTTCGCTCTCCGGCTCGGGCGGCAGCATCCAGGCGGGGAGAATGGACTCGGGCGCTTCGGTCTTCGGCTCAGGCTGTAGCTGCGAAGCGGGTGGCTGAACCTTTTCTGTTTCCGGCTCCGGCCGCAGCATCCAGGCGGGCAGAATGGACTGAGGCTCTTCGGTCTCCGGCTCCGGCTGGACCTGCGAGGCGGGTGGAACGGGCTCAGCTTCTTTGGCCTCCGGCTTCGGCGGCAACATCCAGGCGGGCCGCACGGACTCGGCTTCCTGGGTTTTGGGTTCCGGCTGCCGCATCCAGGCGGGCAGAACGGGCTGGGACTCTTCGGTCCCGGTCTCAGGCTGCAGGTTCGAGGCGGATGGGGCGGGCTCAGCTTCGTTTGCCTCCGGTTTTGGCGGCAACATCCAGGCTGGCCGAACCGTCTCGGCTTCCACAGTCTCGGCTTCTTTTGTTTCCGGCTCCGGCTGCCGCATCCAGGCAGGCAGAACGGGCTGGGCTTCTTTGGTTTCCGGCTCCGGCTGCAGGTTTTCGGGTTCCGAGGCTGGTTGTAATTCTTCGGCCTTTGGCTCCAGTTCGATCTGGGATTGTGGCGCGGGCTGGATCTGTTCGGCGTCCGGCTGCAGCGCCGCATCTTCGATGTGCGAGGTGGGCTGCACTTCGCTCTCTCTCCGCGCCGGCAGGCGGGCGGGGCTGGATTCGGCCCAGGGGCGAATGCGAGGAGCAGGCAGCGCAGATGCATGCCCGTCCTCTTCCAGCGCAGCTTCGGCTACTTCAGCGGCGGGGGCAGTTTGATGCTCTTCGGATGTCTGCGCGGGCTCGGCGGGGGGCTTGAATTCCGCAAAGGGGCGAATGCGTGCGATGCGCGGGTCGGTCTCTTCCTCGGCTGGGGGCGGGGCTGGTTTCGATCGCCGGTAGAAGGTGTTGTCGACGCGCCGCGAGCGGAACAGATAACCAGCGCAAAGGACGGCGGTGAGGAGATACGCTGCCGGTTGCAACCAGGCGGGAAGCGGCTCGACGGGTCTCGGGCCAGTGGCCAGAAACAGCGTGAGCAGGATCATTGCGTAATAGCCCGATTCGATGAGCAGGAGGATTTTAGCGAGGAGGGGTCCTTTGGGACTTTTCCTGGCGATCAGGTAACCGGCGATGGCACCAAAGGAACCCACGACGATGCCGGTTGCGGCCGGCAGGAGGCCGGCGGGCGGGCGACTGGCAAGGGTGGCGATGCTGTGGAAGTTGATGCCGCGAAGGGCAATCAAAAAGGTGACTGCGGCCGCAATTCTGGCTGCGGCGCCGATCCAAAGTTTGAGCAACACCAGGATCAGCCAGCCGCCGATGCCTGATGGACCGGCGGGTCGCGAGGATTTCTCGTCCGAGATGATGTGAAGAGTTTCAGCCACCCAAGTCTTCCTTCGGGAGCCGTCGCGGATTTTAACCGGTCACAGCTTGTCCAGCTCCCATTGACCCGGAGAATAGTTGAAGCCTGTCAGGCACAACAATACACAATTTGTGGTGCAGCGTTGCCGAGTATGGGGCGAAGGCCAGGGAAGCGGGCTGGAACCTGGGAGGACGGAGGGCCTGGATCGGGTTCTCGTGAGGGTCCAATGGCAGTGCAGAGCGGGGAGTTTGTGGGAAAATGCCCGACCTGTAGTAACCGCATTTCCCTCTATGGTTCTGGCATCTGACACGCTCGGGTAGGGGTAACACAGAAGTACCAGCATGAGATTACCAAAGTCATTTTTCCGTGTGACTGCGCATGCTATGTTGCCAGCATATCGGTAACAGGGACTGATCTTCCCGGCGGTATTGAGAGCGGGAAATGAGTCAGGAGCTCGCCCTGCTGCCCCCTGCCGATTTCGCCCACACCTATAAGAGTCCGGCAGGGAAATCACAACGAGGAATTTGTATGGCTCTGTTGCGCTGCTGCCTGGTTTCGAGATGCACCCTGCGGGTTCTGTTCAGCAAGACAATATTATTCCCGGTCCTGATCAGCCTTGTGGTTTTGGGACTGATGCGCGGGGCTGAGGCGCAGACGACCTTCGCTGCGACGGCAGTGGGGACCACGACGCCTGCCACGCAGACGGTGACGGTGAGCATACAGAGCGCGGGGACGGTGGCGAGGGTCGAAGTGCTGACCATGGGAGCACCGAACCTCGATTACACCGAGTCGGGGACGGACAACTGCGCGGGAATCAGCTCAGGAAGCTGTCAGGTGACGGTCGCGTTTGCGCCGAAGTATCCGGGGCCGCGGAATGGTGCTGTGGTGCTGCTGGATGCAGGCAATAACATCCTGGGAACGGCTTATCTGACAGGCATCGGACAGGGATCGCTGGCGGTGATGGTTCCAGGCGCGGTGAGCATTGTGGCCGGCCAGGTGGGCGAGTGGACGATGGTGAATGACGGCGGCGCGGCGACGCAGGCGGATTTGTATTTGCCGTCAGGAGTGGCGGTCGATGGCCTGGGGAATTTGTTCATTGCGGACTCGCACCACAACCGGGTGCGCGAGGTGTTTGCGACGGGCGCGCATGCGGGGACGATTACGACGGTGGCCGGTGACGGCAGCGCTGGATATGACGCGGCGGCGACGGTCGCCACGAGCACATCGCTGAATCAGCCAGGTGGTGTGGCGATCGACGGCGCGGGGAATTTGTACATCGCGGATACGAACAACAACGTGATCCGCAAAGTGAATCTCGACACGGGCAGCATCACGACGGTGGCGGGCACGGGGGCACCGGGTTATACGGGAGATGGCAGCGCGGCGACGTCGGCGACGCTGAACTCGCCGCAAGGCGTCGAGGTGGATACGGCGGGCGATCTGTACATCGCGGACACGAATAATGATGCGGTGCGGGAAGTGGTCCTGGCGACGAAGAATATTGCGACGATCGCGGGCGACGGGACGGGCGTACCGGGCTTCTCCGGCGACGGAGCGCTGGCGATCGACGCCAAGCTGGACGCGCCGTACAGTGTGGCACTGAACGCAGATGGGTATTTATTCGTCGCGGATTCGGGGAATAACCGGGTGCGGGTCGTGAGCCCGAGCGGGAACATCGCGACATATGCGGGCAACGGAACGCCGGCGTATCTGGGAGATGGTGGAGCGGCGATATCGGCGGAATTGTATTCGCCGCTGGGCGTGGCGTGCGATCCGGCGGGGAACGTGTACATTGCGGACGCGCGCAATTATGTTGTGCGCAAAGTGAACGCGGTCTCGGGCGTGATTACGACGATCGCGGGTACCAACTCCGAAGATAACTACGTCGATGGGAAGTCGGACTTCAGTTACGGGAACGGTCAAAACGGGGATGCGTTCACCGGAGGCGGCATCGCGACCGGCGCCGGGATCTACGCGCCGTATGGCGTGGCGGTGGATGCGAGCGGGAATCTGCTGATCGCGGAGTATTTCGATCACCTGATTCGGAAGGTGAGCGCGGATTCGGCAACATTGTTCTTCCAGCCGGAGTTGTGGATCAACCAGGTGAGTTCGTCGCAGAACCAGACGATTGAGAATGACGGCAACGTGGGGCTGACCTTCTCCGCGGTGGCGCCGGATGCGAACGCGGCGGTGGCTTCGGGTGCGACGACGTGCACAACGACGAGCAATCTTGCAGTCGATGAGAGCTGCGTGGTGGCCGCGGAGTTCGCGCCCACGAGCACGGCCAATCCGCTGCCGAACCCGTTGGTGGGAAATGTAAATCTGACGGGGAACCCGGCGGATTCGCCACTGGATATTTCTGTGGTGGGTGAGGCGCTGGGACTGAACGGCGCGATTGTGACGCTGAGCTCGAGCCTGAATCCTGCGGCGTACGGGCAGACGGTGACGCTGAACGTGAGCGTGAAGCAGGATCCGAACTCGACGCAGGGAACGCCGACGGGGACGGTGACGTTCTCGGATACGTTCCAGGGGACGACGAACCCGCTGGGAACGGCGCAAACGCTGAACGGGAGCGGCAACGCGAGCCTGCAGCTGACGACGCTGGCCGTGGGGACGCATGTGATCACCGCGAACTACAGCGGCGATACGCACTACAACGCGGCTGCTTCGAATCCGCTGTCGCAGGTGGTGCAGGAACAGGTCACCGTGACGATTGCGAGTTCCAGTCCGAATGACACATCGGCTTATGGATCAACGGTGATCTTCACATCGACGGTCGCCGTGTCGGGTGGGATTCCGGTGTCGGGATCGGTTTCGTTCTACGATGGCGCGACCTATCTGGGCAGCGGAACGCTGAACGGGAATATTGCGACCTATGCGACGGCGAATTTGCCGGTGGGCAGCAACCCGATCACAGCGAGTTACACCGACACGAATAACGTGAGCGCTACTTCGCCGGTGCTGACGCAGGTTGTGGAGCAGACGACGGCAACGACGGTGGCGTCGAGCGTGAATCCATCGATCCACGGGACGCTGGTGACATTGACCGCAGTGGTAACGGCGACGGGGACCGTAGTGCCGACGGGGAAGGTGACGTTCCTCGACGGCGGAACGCCGATCGGAACCGGAACGCTGGCGGCCGCGGGAACAACGAGCGCAGCGGCGACGTTCCAGATCTCGACGCTGGCGGCGGGGGCGCACGCGATCACAGCATCGTATGGCGGGGACGCGAAGGACTTCAGCAGCGTATCGGGCGCGTTGTCGCAGACGGTGAACGTCGCGTCGTCGACAACGGCCCTTGCGGCCAGCGCGAATCCGTCGATCGCCGGCAAGGCGCTGACACTGACGGCGACGGTGACGACGAATGGCGGGACGGCAGCCGGCACGGTGAACTTCTACAACGGAACAACCCTGCTGGGAGCGGGGACGCTGAATGGAGCGGGTGCGGCGACATTTACCTCGTCCACGCTGCCGGTGGGGGCGTATTCGATCACGGCGGTGTACGTTGGCGATGCGAACGACACAGGGAGCACGTCCGCGGCGCTGGCGCTGAACGTGATTCAGGCGACAACGAGCGTGAAGCTGGTCACGGGCAATCCCACGATTCAGGTGACGAGCGCGGTTACGTTTACCGCGACGGTGAGCGGCAACGGCGGCGTGGCAACGGGCAACGTGACATTCATGGACGGATCGAACACACTGGGGTCGGTCGCAGTCAATGCCGGAGTAGCGGCGTACACCACTTCGTCGCTTGCGGTGGGGACGCACAACATTACGGCGGTGTACGGCGGCGACGCGAACGACGCGGGCAGCACCTCTGCGGCCGTGACGGAGACGGTGACGGCGTACGCCACGCAAACGTCACTGGCAGCTTCGGCGACGAGCGTGAACACGGATCAGGAACTGACGCTGCTGACGACGACGACTTCGAGCAGCGGCGGCGCAGTGACGGGGACCATCACCTATATGAATGGGTCCACGACGCTGGGCTCGGCGCCGGTGGGGGTGAATGGCACGGCAACCTTCACGCTGAATCCAGCCGCGGGACAGTACAGCATTGCGGCGCACTACAGCGGCGACGCGTTGAATGCGCCGTCGGTATCGAATGTGGTGACGGTGTCGGTTTCGCAGGCGACGGAGTTCAATATGGCACTGAATCCGACGTCGCTGAGCATTCCGACGGCCCAGTCGGCTCAGCTGACGATCAATCTGGGATCGCAGGATGGATTCACGGACAAGATTGCGCTGGGCTGCGACTCGCTGCCGTATTCGGTGACGTGCAACTTCGGGAGCAACGACGTCACGCTGAACGCGAATGGGACGACGTCGGTGACGCTGACGGTGGATACGAATTCTCCCCTGGCGGGCGGCTCGCAGGCGAAGAATGAGGGTCCGTTGGGCGGCAGCGGCATGCTGGCGGCGTGCGTGTTCCCGGGTGCGGCGCTGTTTGGATTGGCCTTCTGGCGGTTCCGCAGGAATGCGGCTGTGCTGAGGGCGCTGGTGGTGATCGCGATGCTGGCGGGAACGACCTTGGTGATGACGGGTTGCGGCGGGTTCTCGCTGAACAGCGCCAAGCCAGGCAATTACGTGATCCAGGTGACGGCGACCGGCGAACAAACCGGTGTTACCCACGTCGCGAACCTGACATTAACGGTGACCCAGTGAGCGGAGTTGGGAACATGATGCATCGCTGGTGGGTGACCTGGGCTCTGCTGTTGGCGGGATTGCTGGCCGGAGCGGGGAGCGTGCAGGCGCAATCCCCGGAAGCGGCCACGGGGGACTGGTCGGCGCTGGCGGTGGGGGGAAGCTTCAACGCGAACCGTGTGCAGTACGGACAGCACTGGCTGCTGGGCGGGACGGCTTTTGTCGATGCCAACTTTACATGGCGGTATGGGATCGAAGGCGAAACGAACTGGGAAGTTCTTCGCCAGGTCGAGCAAACGCATGCAACGACGTATCTGATTGGGCCGCGCTATCAGCTGGCGGGCATGGGCGAGAACGCGCAGTGGCGGCCGTATGTGAAATTCATGGTGGGCGATGGGTATTTTAACTTTCCGTATCACTACGCATGGGGAAACTACTTTGTAATGGCACCGGGGGCGGGGATGGATTACCGGGTCAACTCGCGGATCCGGCTGCGGCTGTTCGATGCGGAGTATCAGTACTGGCCTGCGTTCACGTATGGGTCGATGACGAATCTGAGCGTGAGCGCGGGGGTGCGGTATCGGATTCGGTAAAGAGGAATTGCGCGACTTGCGGTGAGAGGGTTCTATGCCAGGGTTCTTCGGACGTGTGTATTTTCTTGTTGTCCTTGGTGGGGCAGGGTGCGCTCTGCTGGCGACAACGCCGGTGCACGCACAGGACGCGATGACAGCCGCGCCGCAGAATCGCGGCGCTGCTGCATCGCCAGGGACAGAGCGGCCGATGCTGAGGCCGAGCCACGCGGAGACATTCGCCGCGTTCATGCAGGAGATCGGGCTCGACGACCTTGCGGCTCGCAAAGTGGCAATCACCGGCGAAGCGCAATCGCGCGTGGACTGGACGGCGATGAATCAGGCATCCATTGGCCTGACGGACGAGCAGTGGACCACGGCGTACTCGATTCTTCTCGACGGCAGCCAGCAGGTGGCGAACTGGGGCGACGAGATGCAGGACGCGCTGGGCTGGAAAGAGGGGAGATTCGAGGCCGATCGCTCGACCCGCGCCGACCAGCGGATGGCGCGATTCGATGCGCTGAGCAGTGGCGGCAGCTCGATCATTGACGAGACGATGGGCCGGCTGCAGCAGAGCCTCGGCGACGCCGCGTTCAGAAAACTGGACGCCTTCGTGTATCAGCGCGAGGGGGGCGATGGGAACGTCGATCACGGGCGGGTCCGGCGGGGCCCGATCCAGACAGCGAAGGTCAGTCCGCTCCTGCAAAAATAGCTGTCGGCTTATTCGTGGGTTGAAGGCGGGGCTTCGCTCGGGGGTTCCGGCGCAGGTTCAGGGTCGCGATTCGGCGGACGCACTTCGGCCTCGGAGGGCGGTTCGCTGACGGGCTCAGAGCTGGGCGTGAGCGGCTGTGCGGGAAGAATCTGGACAAGAGCAGGCTGAGGGGGCACAGCTTCGCCCATGGCGGCTTCGTGCTGCGCGCGCGCGGCTGCGTCGATGTCGACGGGAATGCCGCCGGGGACGATTTCTGCGTAGCCGTATTTATGTTTCAGGTCGCCGGTGACGCGGACCATCCAGAAAAGCAGCAGGAATGAAACGAGGACGGCGAAAGCGGAGCCTTCGGGGCCCTGTCCGCCGCCGCTGATCCAGGCGGGACCGACAGCGTTGGTGACGATGATGGGGGAGTAGGTCATGGAGCCGGAGACGGGCAGGCCGAAGAGCAGGCTCATGGTGGCGACCCAGGCGAAATGGAAACCCCAGCCGACCCAGAGAGCGCGTGTGCGCAGGACGGCCAGGGCGAGGACCAGGGCAAGGAAGAAGGAGACGAGCACCGAGGCGGTGGTGGTGGGGGCGGCGTGGGTGCGCCAGATGGCGTAGATGACGGCCATGAAGAAGGCGCCGATCCCTGGACCCATGGCTTCAACGAGACGCAGGAACGGATAGCCGCGGAAGGCGATTTCGATGGCGAGGGAGCCGGCGGCGAGCGCGATGAGATCGAGGAACGCGACGAAATATTGATGCGCGTTGGTGAAGGCGGTCATGACGAGTCCGCCGATGAGGGCCGCAGGGAGTACGCAGGCGACGACACCGGCCCAGCCGAGCGCGGCACCGAGGGCGAATTCCCGCCCCCAGCCGGGGCGCGGAACGAGCGCGGTGGCTTGGGGGGAATCCATGCGGCGCTGGCCGATGCGGCTCATGGCCCAGTAGCCAACGATGAGGAGAAAGAGGAGGAGGATGCGGTAGATGGGCTCCTGAAAGTCGCCGAGGCTGAAGCCCTGGGCAGCGTGCGAAGCGATGAGGTCGGAGAAAAGAAACCAGGCGGCAGCGAGGAGAAACCAAACCAGCGCACGGAGGCGCTCGAGAAAACTCACGCGGTTGCTCCGAAAAGAGATGAGGCGCCGTGGATGGAGTTCATCTGGGCTATTCGATGCCTGCCAGGATCAGACGGTGTAGAACTGGGCGATGTTGCGGAACTTGTCGTAGCGGCGCTGGAGGAGTTGGTCGAGGGGCAACGATGTGAGCTCGTTGAGATGCCAGCGAAGTTTTTCGGCGAGGAGTTCGGCCGCTCGGGAGGGATCGGCGTGGGCGCCGCCTTCGGGTTCGGGAACGATGTCGTCGACGCAGCCGAGATCGCGTACGTCGGAGGCGGAGATGCGCATGGCCTCAGCGGCCTGGCCCTTGTAAGCGGCGTCACGCCAAAGGATGGCGGCGCAACCTTCGGGGGGAATCACGGAGTAGATGGCGCTTTCAAAGATGAGGACGCGATCAGCGACGGCGAGGCCCAGCGCGCCGCCGGATCCGCCTTCGCCGGTGATGATGGCGATGGTGGGGACGCGGAGGCGGGACATTTCGAGCATGTTGCGGGCGATGGCTTCGGCCTGGCCGCGCTCTTCGGCGCCCACGCCCGGGTAGGCGGCGGGCACATCAATGATGGAGATAACAGGACGGGCGAACTTCTCCGCGATTTTCATGCAGCGGAGGGCCTTGCGGTAGCCCTCAGGATTGGGCATGCCGAAGCGGCGGCTGACCTTGTCTTTGGTGGAGCGGCCTTTGAGATTGGCGATGACCATGATTTCGAGGCCGTCGAAGCGAGCCATGCCACAGGCCATCGCGGGATCGTCGCCGAAGGAGCGGTCGCCGTGAATCTCGCTGAAATCAGTACAAATCCGCTCGATGAAGTCCATGGGGTAAGGCCGTTGGGGGTGACGTGCCAGCTCGGTTTTCGCCCACTCCGGAGAAACCGGCGGCGGATTGGTATCTGGCTGATCGCTCATAGACGGAGGAGGTCCGAGATTGATTGTATGGGTGAGGAAGAGAGGGGGCAAATGGCGCGGAAGTCACACGGCAGGGAATTCGAACGCCGGCGGAAGGGAAGGCATCTGAGGAGGCGAGGAGAGGAAGATGCGATACAAGGCGATCGATCAGAATCCGAGGACGTATGTGCTGATTTTCGACACGGGGGATGAACTGGCAGAGGGACTGAAGGAATTTGCGCAGTCACAGAAGCTGGCTGGATCGAGCTTCAAAGCGATCGGGGCGCTGCAGTCGGTAAAGCTGGGGTGGTTCAACTGGGAGACGAAGAAGTATGAGACGGCCGTGCATCTGGAGGAGCAGGTGGAGCTGCTGTCGCTGATCGGGGATATCGCTCTCAAAGATGGTAAGCCGCAGGTGCATGCGCACGTCGTCGTGGGGAGGCGCGACGGGACGGCGCATGGAGGGCATTTGCTGGCGGCGAAGGTTCGGCCCACGTGCGAGGTGGTGCTGACCGAGAGCCCGGTGCATTTACGGAAGGAGATGGATGCGGAGTCGGGGATTGCTTTGATCAGGATTTAGCGGATGGGGCTCTAATTGTCGCGGTGCTTGCGCATATAGACTTCGAATTTTTTGGCGGCGCGGCGGCGCTTCCAGCGGTAGTAGCGGTTGCGGAGGCCGAAGGCGGTTTCGCTGCCGGCGATGGCGAATCCGCGGCGCGGAGAAAACTTGATGTAGAGGAATCCGAAGAGCGCGCCGCCGAGCTGGGCGAAGGCGAAGGCGCGCTGCTCGGAGAAAAGCATGGCGAGCGCGATGAGCATGTAGACGGCGACGAGGTACTTGGCCTTGATGGTGATGGGGAAGGGAAACATCATGAACGGCGTGTCGGCGTAGAGGACGCCGATGGCGATGAGCAGGCCGAAGATGCCGCCGAAGCAACCGTAGAGCACGAGCCCGGAGCCAGGCATGGCGAAGGAGAGCGCGACGGCAGCGAGTCCCGCGCCGAAGACGGAGACGAAGAACAGCTCGGCGAGCCAGCGGGCGCCGTGGCCGTTTTCGAGGAGGCTGCCCAGGAACCAGAGGGAGAGCAGCTCAAAGGCGGTGCCGAGGATGGCTGCGCCGGGGTGGATGATGAAGTAGGTGAGGAGCTGCCAGATCCATCCGTGATGCAGGACGAGATCGGGGTCAAGGGCGAGGATCGCGGCGATCTGCGAGGCAAGCGGTCTGGCGACGACGCCGAGGATCAGCAGGCCGAAAAGGAGCCGAGATTCCAGAGGATGAGGGAGCGGGTGAAACCGCGGAAATCGGGGAAGCCGAGAACGCCGCTGGAGAGACGAGGCACAGGGGATATTGTCTCATTGGCGGCGCGGGCCGAGAGGGCGGGGGATATCGGGGGAAGGAGTGGAGGACGATCGCAGAGTCGAACGGGGGTGGTAGGCTGGCGGGGATGAAGCTGGCACTCTCAGCGGTGCTATTCGCGTCGTGGGCAGCGATGCCGATGGCGGCGAATCCTCGAGCGGTTGCGAAAGGGCAAACCGGGGCGGGGACGACGGGATCGCCGGCGGCGCGGGTCTACAGCAATCCGGAATTCCATTTGACGTTTTCGTATCCGGCGGAGCTGACGCCGACGAGTGCGGCACCTCTGGCGATCGTGGGGCGGCGGATGGTTTATGGCGGGGATGAGGAGGGGGATCCCGACCATCCGGGGACCGACACGTGCGCGAAGGTGCTGTTGTCGGTGGGAAAAGGGAACCAGAACGGCAGCGGGGCATCGAACCCGTGGGTGAGGCTGGGGCTGCTGGATGTAAGCGCGCAGTGTTTTCCCGCGAAGGTGTTTGAGAAGAAGAAGACGATCGATGGCCTGCTGAGGAATCTGGTGAAGCAAGGGACGACACTGATGGGCCTGATGCCGCTGGAGCAGCCGGCGGCGTACGAGATCGAGGGGCATCGGGCGAATTTTTGCGCTGCGCAGGGGCAGCCGGTGACGGGAAGCGATTTGCAGACGGGCGGCCAGGAGTTGATTGGGGTCGCGGTGGTGGCAGTGCCGGGACATGTGGTGGCGTGGGTGATCGAGACCAGCGATGCGGCGGTCTTTAACCAGTTGCTGGGCAGCCCGGTGGATTTTGGGGCGGGGAAAATGGAGAGGCTGTTTCCAGGAGTGGCGCGGGGAAACTAGAGTTTAGCGGACAGCGGACAGCGGATCAGGGGTTTGGAGTTTGGGCGGACGCGGACGATTCGCGGGCTGGGGCCAGCTCCTCTGAGGAGGACCGGTTTCAGGCGGGATTGCTGTTGCTGTGTGATTTATCTCACATTCGTGGGTGCGCGCACTACGGATAATGAGGTTCGGAGAGCTGGAGTCCGGGGTTATTTATACTTTTCTTACCCTCGGAATCGCGCTCCCCGCTGAGATTTCCCCATGTTTCTCCTCTGGTTACGCATCGCGGCAGGTTTGTACGGGCTCGCCAGCCTCCTGGCGATCCCGGCGGTGCTCGGAAACCGTCCGAGGGGCCACCGCTACTGTCTGCCGGTGGCGCTGGGGGGATGGTTCTTCCACCTGGTGGCGACGGTGGAGATGCTGGCGGCGGCGCATCATCTGATTCCGGTGATGGCGGTGGAGATTGTTTCGACACTGGCACTGGCGATCGTCGGGGTTTTCCTGTTTACATTTTTTGTTTACCGGACAGTATCTTTTGGGCTGTTCGCGCTGCCGCTGGCGTTTCTGCTGACGGTGGTTCCGGCGATCGGGCCGGATCGCTATACGTTTGGATCGCCGCTGGTGCGGAACGGGTGGATTGCTTTTCACGTGGTGATGCTGCTGGTGGCCTATGCGGCACTGCTGTTCAGCATTCTGTCGAGCTTTTTGTATCTGATCCAGGAAAAGCGGCTGAAGAACAAGGATTGGGCGAAGGCAGGGGTGACGCCGCGACCGAAGACGAGGCCGCGCGGATTTCTGACATGGCTGCCCCCGCTGGCGACGATGGACAAGGTGACCCAGAGCACGCTGCAGATTGGCTTTGTGTGCATGACGGTGGGGCTGTTTGCGGGGTCGGTGGTGGCGCAGGAGCGGGTGGGAATCGGTTACTTCGCGGACCCGAAGATACTGCTGTCCTTCCTGATGTGGGGGCTGTACGTGGTGATTCTGTTCGTGCGGAGGAGCGTGGGGCTGCGCGGGCGGCGGGCGGCGTGGATTACGTCGACTGTATTTGTGGTGATCCTGTGCGTGTGGGCGGCGAATCTACTGAGTGGGGTGCATAGTTCTGCCCACGGGTTTGGACTGAAATGAGATTTCTGGTCACAGGCCTGAATCATAAGACGGCGCCGGTGGAGCTGCGCGAGCGGCTGGCGATCGGCCAGGAGTCGCTGCCGGAGACGACGCGTGCGCTGCTGGCGGAGCCAGGCGTGAAGGAAGCGATGATCCTGTCGACCTGCAACCGGGTGGAATTGCTGGTCGCGCACAACGGACTGGAACCGCATCTGCCCACGTTTCTGGCGGATCATTTTTCGCTGGACCGGAGCGTGCTGGAGCCGCACCTGTACCGGTATCAGGATGAAGAGGCGGTGCGGCACATGTTTCGTGTGGCGGCGAGCCTGGATTCGATGGTGGTGGGCGAGGCGCAGATCCTGGGGCAGGTGAAGCAGTCGTGGAATGTGGCGCGGGAGCTGGGGGCGGTGAAGGGTCCGCTGGACAAGCTGCTGCAGGGGGCGTTTTCCGCGGCGAAGCGGGTGCGGACGGAGACGGAGATTGGATCGTCGTCGGTATCGATTGCGTCGGTGGCGGTGGATCTGGCGCGACGGATTTTCGGATCGCTGGAAGGCAAAAAGATTTTGATTGTGGGCGCGGGGAAGATGAGCGAGCTGGCGGCGCGGCACCTGATGCAGCACGGCGCGGACTCGATGATGGTGGCGAACCGCACCTACGATCGTGCGGTGCGGCTGGCCGAGCAGTTTCTGGGGCAGGCCATTCGGTTTGAGGAATTGCATGCGCGGGCGCACGAGGCGGACATCATGATCACGTCGACGGGAGCGTCGGAGCAGATCCTCGGGGTCGAGCAGGCGCAGGCGATTCTGCATCGGCGGAAGGGGCGGCCGGTGTTTCTGATCGACATTGCTGTGCCGCGCGATGTGGACCCGCAGGTAAATCGTTTGGAGGGAATGTTCCTCTACGACATTGACGACCTGCAGCAGGTGGCGGCGTCGCATCTGGTGGATCGCGGGAAAGAGGCGGCGCGGGCTGAGGCGATCATTGTGGAGGAGACGGAGCGGTTCCGGCGGCGGATTCGGACGATCGACATTGCGCCGGTGCTGGTGGACGTACAGGGGACGGCGGAGGAGCTGCGGCAGGCGGAGCTGCATCGGCAGCGGCAACTGCTGCAGTCACTGACTCCGGAGCAGCAGGCGGCCGTGGAGTTACTGACGCGCGGGCTGATGAACAAGTTTATGCATATGCCACTGCAGGCGCTGAAGGCCGCGGCGCGCGAGGGCGATGCCGGGGCGCTGGAAATCATCCGCGGGATGTTCGAGCACGAGTATGGTCACAAGACTTCGAGTGCGGAGCATACCGAACCATCGGGTGAGTCCGGCGGTGAATCGAAAAAGACATAGCGGGCCGGGCGCGATAGGCTGATCTCTGACCGCATGACCAATCCCAACGACAACTCAGGAAGTGGAGCTAGGGCCGGCTTGCTGCGCATTGGATCGCGGGGATCGAAGCTCGCGCTGTGGCAGGCGAATCACATTGCGGATCGGCTGCGCGGGGCAGGGCATGAGGTTGCGATCGAAATTATCAAGACGCTGGGCGACGCGATGCAGCACGTGCCGTTTGCCGCGGTGGGCGGGACGGAGCGGGATGCGAAGGGGATGTTCACGAAGGAGATCGAGGAGGCGCTGTACGCGGGGCGTATCGATCTGGCCGTGCATAGTTTGAAGGATCTGCCGACGGAGCTGGCGGAGCCGTTCACGATTGCGGCGATTCCGGAGCGGGTGGATCCGCGGGACGCGTTTGTGTCGGTGGAGCATGCGAGCTTTGAGGCGCTGCCGCAGGGAGCGCGGATTGGGACGAGCAGTTTGCGGCGGCAGGCGCAGCTGAAGGCGCAGAGGCCGGATGTGGAGTGCGTGGAGTTCCGCGGGAATGTGGACACGCGGCTGCGCAAACTGGCCGAGGGCCAGGTGGACGCGATCATCCTGGCGTCGGCGGGTTTGGAGCGCCTGGGGCTGACCGCGCATCGGCGCGAATGTTTTTCTCCTCTGATCCTTTGCCCAGCGGCGGGACAGGGCGCTCTGGCGATCGAAGCGCGGGCGGGCGATGAGCGGACGCTGGCAGCGCTGGCGTTTTTGAATCACGAGGCGACGCGGTATGCGGTGACGGCGGAGCGTGCGGCTCTTGCGGCGCTGGGTGGCGGCTGCCAGGTGCCGATCGGGATTCACTGCTTCCGGGGCGATGAGGGATACAGCGTGGTTTCGGCAGTGGCGGCTGCGGATGGGTCGGAAGTGCTGCGCGTGGTGCTGGACCGGCAGAGCGACGTTGAAGCGGAAGCACTGGGGCGGAAGGTGGCAGAGGCGTTGTTGCGGCAGGGGGCGGCCCGGCTGCTGAGCGTCGCCGTGCCGGGGACGCCGGGTTCGGCTCCCGTTGGAGCGGCGTGAGCGACCTCCCGTTAGCGGGGCGAAGGATCCTGGTTACGCGGGCGCGGCATCAGGCGGGACAATTGTCGGACAAGCTGCGGGCTCTGGGGGCGGAGGTGGTGGAGATTCCGGCCATTGAGATTGTGCCCCCGGTGTCCTATGCGGATCTGGATCGCACGCTTGGGAATTTGTCGCAGTATCAGTGGCTGATTGTGACGAGCGGGAATGGGGTGCAGGCGCTGGCCGGGCGGATGCAGGCGTTGGGCGTTGGCGCGTCGGCGTTTGATGGGTTGAGGATCTCTGCGGTGGGATCGGTTACGGCGCGGGCTTTGGAGGACTTAGGGCTGAAGGTTGCGGTGACGCCGGCCGAGTATGTCGCGGAGTCTCTGGTGGAGTCGCTGGCGGAGCGGGTTCGCGGGCAGCGGGTCTTGCTGGTGCGGGCGGCGGTGGCGCGGGATGTGATTCCAGATGCGTTGCGCGCGCGCGGAGCGACTGTCGAGGTGGTGGATGCCTATCGGACGGTAATTCCGGAGGAATCTGTAACTGCCATACGCACAATGTTCGGGGCTGGGGGACGCAGGCCGGAGGCGGCGACGTTTACAAGCTCATCGACGGTTACAAATTTTTTGCATTTGGTGCGGGCGGCGGGGGTTGAGGTGCCGGGGACGATGCGGGCGGTGTCGATTGGGCCTGTGACGAGCCGTACGCTCAGGGAAAACGGATGGGAGCCGGCGGCGGAGGCGGATCCGCATGATCTGGGTGGGCTGGTGGCGGCGGTGGTAAGGGCGCTGCGACGCTAATTCTGCGGTGCGGAGACTTCAACCGGCACAGTGAAGTGGCCGGCACGGATGGAGGCCAGCTCGGGGCTGGGTTTTTGCCCTGATTTGGTGGGCAGGGGTTTGCCGCCCATGCCGTTGGGATCGGCGGGATTCGACCAGAGGGCGCCGACTTCGATCTTCTTTGGTTGCTGCGCGATGAGGTTGTGATTGAGCATCCGCTGCTTGTCAACAAAGGCGGCGATGACGCGGGAGGCGAGGCGGGCGGATAGGAAGCCTTCTTTGCCGCCTTCCCAAAGGATGACGACGGCGATGTCGGGATTGCGGCGCGGGGAGACGCCGACGAACCAGGCGTTGTCGTTCACGGTGTGGGCGTGGCCAAGTTTGGCGGCGAGAGCGTTGCTCATGGTCTGAGCGGAGCCGGTTTTGCCGGCGAAATCGATGCCCTCAAGATGCGAGAGTCCCGCGGTGCCTCCGGGTTCGGTGACAGCGGCCATAGCATCCGTGACGGTCTCCCAGATGTCGGGGGCGATGGGGACGGTTTTGTCGCCGGAGCCGGAGTAGGAGTCGAGGATGGACTCGCGGACGTCAGGCTGGAGTTCATCGGGGAAGACGACGTGAGGACGACGGAAGACGCCGCCGGAGGTGATGCCGGCGATGGCGCGGATAAGCTGGATGGGGGTTACGGCGACCGCGCCCTGACCGATGCCGACGGAGGTGACTTCGCCGGGATACCACTTCTGGTGGTAGTTTTTCATCTTCCATTCGGCCGAGGGCATCGTGCCGGACATTTCGTCGGGGAGATCGATGCCGGTTTTTTGACCGATGCCGAAGCGGGTGGCCCAATAGGCGATTTTTTCGATGCCAAGGCGGGCGGCGAGGGTGTAGTAGAAGACGTCGCACGACCATGGGATGGAGTGGTTGATGTCGACGACGCCGTGAGAGCCGTGGTGTGCGGAAACCCAGCAGCGCTGATAGGTGCCGAAGAGGTTGACGCCGCCGGTGCAGACAACCCGCATATCCTGGGCGATGCCCTCTTCAAGGCCGGCGGTCGCCATGATGATTTTGAAGGTGGAACCGGGGGCGAGCTGGGCCTGGATGGCCTTGTTCATGAGCGGGTGTTCGGGGTCGGTGAGGTATTTGTTCCAGGTATCGCGACTGATGCGGACGGCGAACTGATTGGGATCGAAGATGGGGCGGCTGACCATGGCGAGGACCTCGCCGGTGTGCGGGTCGATGGCGATCATGGCGCCATTGCGGTCGCCCAGAGCATTCTCAGCGGCGCGCTGGATGTCGAGATCGATGGTGAGGCGGAGGCTCTGCCCGGGTTTGGCGGGTTCGGTGCCGAGTCGGCCGACTTCTCGTCCATGGCTGTCGACGACCACATCTTCTGAACCGTCTTCGCCGCGAAGGATACCGTCATAGGAGGCTTCGACGCCGGAGCGGCCCACGACATCGCCGGGCTCGTACATGGCGTAGCGGGGGTCGTTGAGCATCTCTTCGCTGACTTCGCCGACGTAGCCGACGAGATGAGCGGCGAATCCGTCTTTGGGATAGAGGCGGCGCTGCTCCTGAATGGTGTCGAGCTCGGGGAGTTCGTCCTTGTGCGCTTCGATGAACTCCTCTTCGTCGGGGGTGATGTCCTGTTTGAGAGGGAGCGGCTGATATTTCGGGGCGAGGCGGTAACGCTTGAGGATCGCGTCGATCTGGTCGGTCGTCATGTGGAGACCGCGCGCGATGAGAGGCAGGTCGGGCGTGATGTCGTGGCCCTGTTCGCGGACGAGGAAGCAGGAGACGGAGGGGTAGTTGTCGACGAGCAGGCGGTTTTCGCGATCGAAGAGTTTGCCGCGCGGAGCAAGAATGGGAACTTTGCGAATGCGATTGGCTTCAGCGAGCGCGTGGTAGTTCTGGCCGCCGACGACCTGCAGGCGCCAGAGGCCGAAGACGAGAATGCACATGATGGCGGCAATGACGTACTGGAGGAAGGCGAGGCGGACGGCGGGCAGCTTTTCGTCGCGATTCAGCACGGGTGAGGGAAACTCCCAGGCCCGCGACATCCCTGGAAAACGGGCCTACCTTTATGCGAAAGGGGTGATATAAGGATAGCGCGAATCAAAGCGGCGGCGGGGTGTCTCCCATTTTAGTTGCAGATACCTGGCGAGCAGCAAAGTGAGGGGCATGGCCGAACGCAGGAAGGCACCGGCGAAGAAAGCGACACAGGGGCGGGATGGATCGGGCGAGGGGACGAAAGGGGAGTTCCTGCCGCCGAGGCCGATCAGCCTGAGGACTCTGGGGGACTACCTCGATCTTTCTCCGGCGACGATTTCGCTGGTGCTGAACAACGCACCGGGGGTGCGGTCGATTCCGCAGGATACGCGGGACCGGGTGATCGCGGCGGCGAAGAAATTCGAATACCGGCCGAGCTTTTTTGCGCGGTCGCTGCGACGGCGGCAGAGCTTTTCGGTGGGCGTGCTGGTGCCGGAGCTGAGCGACGGCTATTCGGTGCTGGTGATGAGCGGCATCGAGGAAGTGCTGATCGAGGAAGGGTATTTTTACCTGACGGCGAGCCATCGGCGGAAGGCGGATCTGATCGAGGAGTATCCGGGGCTGCTGATGGACCGGTCGGTGGAGGGATTCGTGGCCATCGATACGGCGCTGCAGCACGCCCTCCCACTGCCGGTGGTGGCGGTGGCTGCACACAAGCCATTGCCGGGGGTGACGAGGATCGTGCTGGATCACGCGCGAGCGGCAGATCTGATGTTGCGGCACCTGTTTCAGCTGGGACATCGGCAGATTGCCTTCATGCGGGGGCAGACGTTCAGCTCGGATTCCGACGATCGCTGGAAGAGCCTGATGGCGGTAGCGAAAGAGCTGGGGATTGAGGTGCTGCCGGAACTGGTGGTGCAGCTGGAACAGAATTTGTCGTCGCCGGAACTGGGTTATCCGGTGGTCCCGCAACTGCTGGCGGCGAGGCGGCCGTTTACGGCGCTGGTCTCCTATAACGATATTGCTGCGATTGGAGCGATCCGGTCGCTGCGCGATTATGGATTGCGTGTGCCGGAAGATGTCTCGGTGATCGGATTCGACGATATCCAGGGTGCGGCGTATCACACACCGAGCCTGACCACGATCCGGCAGCCGCTCAGCAACATGGGCAACACGGCGGCGCGGATTCTGCTGCAGCGAATTCGGGGGATGAAGGATTATCCGGAACAAATACCGATTGTGCCGGAACTGATCATTCGCGAATCGACGCTGCCGCCGAATCCGGCAAGGATGAAGAGGAAATAGCGTTCAGAACTGCGGGCGGTGGGGCGCGGTAGAATCGGCAATCGATGAACACAGCGCGCGCGCCGCGATTTCCCCTCTTATGTTTTGGATTTGTGGTGTGCGGCATGGTGACGGTGCTGCCTGGGCCGCTGCTGCCGGTGATGGCGGCGCGATGGGGGCTGCGCGATGTGCAGTCGGGCGCGTTTTTTGCCGCGGAGTTCGCGGCGTCCACCGTCGCGTCGATCTTTTCGCCGCATTGGCTGCGACGCAATATGCCGCTGGGCTATGCGGGGATGACGGCGGGAGTGCTGCTGGTGACGGCGGCGGGGCAAACAGCGGCGGCGTCGCCGGGACACGCGCTGGCGCTGACGGGATTCGCTCTGATCGGCTTGGGAATCGGACTTTCAGTGACCGCGACGAATCTGACAGTCGCGATGACCGCAGACGGCGGAACCGCGTCAGGGCCGGAGGGTGCGCGTTCGAGGGAGCGAGCGCGCAGAATTTCTCTGGTGAATCTGTGGTGGGGGATCGGCGCGGTTGCCTGTCCATGGTTGGTCGCGGCTGCAGAGCATGGCGGATATCTGTGGGGACTGCTGGCGGTGATGGCGCTGGCTACAGTGGGGATGTTTGCGGCATTGTTGCCGCATTGGAACGAGCCCGAGCCGGGGATCGCTGCGGCACCGAGGGCTCGGCTGGTGTCAGAGGCGGGAGCGCTGGCATTCTTCGCGGCGTTTCTGTTTTTGTACGTCGGCGTGGAGACGGTGGTCGGGGGCTGGATCACAACGTATGCGCACCGCTTCAGCGGGATGACGCTGGCGCGTGCGAGCCTGATGGTGTCGTTGTACTGGATGGCGTTGCTGGTGGGCCGGTGGGTGGGATCGGCGGCACTGCAGCGCGTCGCGGAGCGCACCGTGCTGCTGCCGAGTCTGGGATTGGCGCTGGCGGCGGTCGCGATTCTGATCGCGCCTCACCCAACGGGATTCGTGCTGGCGGCGGTGGCCATTGCGGGAGCGGGATTCGGACCAGTGTTTCCCATTGGAGTATCGCGGATGCTGGGCCGCGTGCAGGATCACCGCAACACGGGATGGGTGTTTGCGATTTGCGCCAGCGGGGGCGCGGTGTTGCCGTGGCTCACGGGGCTGGTGTCGACGCGGTCGGGATCGCTGCGGATCGGGTTCGTTGTGCCGGTGTGGGCCCTGGCGTTGATTTTGATACTGGCAGTAACGGAGAACGCACTGTTTTCCGCCCGATCGCGCCTATAGACCGGCATAACGGGTTCGTAGGGGCAGGATTGTTGTTTAGAATCAGTGGGTTGTGGCATGGTTAGGGGTGACGCGATCAAAAATCATGGCTTTGCCTGATGTTTTGTTGTTATGGTAAACAATATCCGCCAGCCCAGCGGTGGGCGAGGCGTGAGATTGCGTCAAGGTGAAGAGGGACAGCAGCTTGCGCTGCGATGATTGCTGATCTGGTCAGGGGTTGCGAGTTTCCGATGACGACCGGGAGGAAAAAGTATGCTGCCAGAACAATGGGAAACTTTTAAGCGCGCGGCGCGCCGGGAAAAGATGGACAGGATTCCGATGGCGCTGATCGTGGACAGCCCGTGGATTCCTGGGTATCTGGGGATCAAGCACCTGGATTATTTTCTCGATCCGGAGCTGTGGTTTCAGTCGAATCTGAAAATCATGCAGGAGTTTCCGGACATCATCTTCATTCCGTCGTGGTGGATGGAATACGGGATGGCGGCGGAGCCGTCGGTGCTGGGGGCGAAGATCAAGTTCTGGCAGGACAACACGCCGAGCGAGTATCACACGCTCTATCGCCTCGAGGATATCGATGAGTTTCCGGATTACGAGGTGGAAGCGGACGGGTTTGCGGGGCTGACGCTGCACCGGATCGGGATGGCGCGGCAGCGGATTCTGGATGCCGGTTACATTCTGCCGATGGTGACGTCGCGCGGGCCGCTGTGCACGGCGGGATTTGTGCGCGGCACGACGAATTTCATGATCGACCTGGTGGAGAATCCCGAGGGCGCGCACAAGCTCATCGATCTGTGCACGCGGGTGATTATCGACTGGCTGAAGGCGCAGCAGAAGGTGATGGGGGATACGGTCGAGAGCATCTTCATCCTCGACGACATTGTTGGGTTCATCAACGAGGAGCATTACCTGGAGTTTGCCCATCCTTATCTGAAGCGGATCTGCGATGCATTTCCGAAGGACTGGGTGAAGGTGTACCACAACGACGCGGAAGTGGACGCGTGCCTCGATCATCTGCCGGACACCGGGTTCAACGTGCTGAACTGGGGCAAGCAGCGGCACATCACCGAAGTGAAGCGGCGCGTGGGCGACCGGATGTGCCTGATGGGGAATGTGAATCCGCTGGAGGTTGCGGTGCGCGGGACGCCGGAAGAAGTGAAGGATGAAACGCTCGAGGTGCTGGAGGGTTCCGGCGGCGAGGGAATTATTTTGTCGGTGGGCGGCGGCACCAGCCCGGGGATGCCGCGGGAAAACATTCTGGCCATGCTGGAAGCGCTGGAAGAATTCAATGCAAAGCGCGCGACGAATGCGGTCGCGAGCGCTCGCTGAGGAAGAAAACCGATGCCCGATTACGCCCTGATGAACCAGTACCTGTACGAGGGCAACGCCGATGAGGTCGAGCAGATGACCAGGGAAGCGCTTGCCGAGGGGCGGACGGTGCAGGAAGTGCTGAACGAGGGGCTGATCGCCGGCATGAGCGTGGTGGGCGAGGACTTTAAGCACAACGTGCTGTACGTGCCGGAGGTGCTGATCGCGGCGCGGGCGATGAAGGCGGGCATGGCGGTGCTGAAACCGCTGCTGACCTCGAAGGACAGCAACACCAGGCCGAAGGGGATTCTGCTGATGGGGACGGTGCGCGGCGATCTGCACGACATCGGCAAGAATCTGGTGGCGATGATGGCCGAGGGGGCTGGTTTTGAGGTGCACGATATCGGCGTGGATCAGAGCGTGGAGAAATTCATGGCCGCGGCGGACAAGTGCAATCCGACGATCATCGGGATGAGCGCGCTGCTGACGACGACGATGATGTACATGAAGACGGTGATCGATGGGTTCAATGCGGCCGGGCGGACCGAGATCAAGATGGCGGTGGGCGGCGCGCCGATCAGCCAGATGTTCGCCGATGAGATTGGCGCCGATGGGTACGGCGCGAACGCTTCGGCGGCGGTGGATCTGTTTCTGCGGCTGGCGGCAGGGAGACACGGAAGACTGGTAGCAGCGATGGCGACCTACAAGATTCTCTACTGGCAGGAAGTCCCCACCCAGATCAGGGCGGAGGACGACGAGGACGACGTGACTGTGATGCTGGACGGGAAATTCATGCAGCAGATGGACATTCTGGCCGCGAAGCGGGGCCTGCAGGCCGCCGATGATTATCTGGCGCAGTGGAAGTGGAGCGAGGAAGAGGAGCGCGAGGGCTCGGCGCAGCGAGGTGGCGGAGGCGGTCAAGGCGGAGCTCGAAGCGAAGCGCAGGAGCTGGTAGGAAGTCGCAGGCAGCAGGACATGGCGGTCACGCTCACCATCAACGGACAATCGATCGAGGCCAGCGGCGGGCTGTCGCTGTTCGATCAGGCGGAGGCCTGGGCGTCGAGGTGCCCACTTCGTGCCGCAAGCAGGGCAAATGCAAAGAGTGCATGGTGGAGGTGGTGGAGGGCAGGGAACGCGCTGTCGCCGATGACCGAGGCAGAGCAGCATCTGAAGGGAAGGTTTCGGCTGTCGTGCCAGACGCTATGTGACGGCGCGAGATGGGCCAGGTTCGCTGCCACACCATGCGGCGCGGGCATATGCGCATCGAGCGGCATGCGCTTCGGGTTGCCGGTGGGCGATCGGGTCGATCCGGCTCGATCCGGCGGTGACGCGCGACGGAGATCGCATCCTGATTGATGGGATTGAGGTGGAACGATCCACCGGGCCCGATTCACGGCCTGGCGATGGATCTTGGGACGACGACGGTGGTGCTGCGGCTGCTGGATCTGGAAACGCGGCGAACTGATCGCCGACACCTCGTTTGAGAATCCGCAGCGCTTTGGCGGCTCGGAGGTGATGTCGCGCATCGCGTACGACACGCGAGCATCCGGGAAGGCTGCTGATGCGGACGCTGGCGGGATATTTGACGCACGCGATTGAGAAGTTTCCGGTCGATCCGAAGACGATCTACGAGATGGTGGTCGTCGGCAACTCGACGATGCGGGATCTTTTCTTCCGGCAGAGCGTGTATTCGATCGGGCAGACACCGTATCGGTCGATCACCGAGATCGAAATGGCCGAGGGAAAACGCACAACGACGAGCCTGGAGCAGACCGGGCTGCGGAGTCTGCTGCCGATTCATCCGAAAGCGCGGGTGTATGGCGCTCCGATCATCAGCGGACATGTGGGCGCCGACGCTGCGGCTGCATGCTGGCGGTGGATCTGGCGCATGAAGAGCGGCTGATCGCGATCATGGATATCGGCACGAACACCGAGCTGATCGTCGGCAACAGGGACCGGATTCTGGCGGCCTCGTGTCCGGCGGGGCCGGCGTTTGAGGGCGGAGCGATCGCCTGCGGCATGCCGGCGCTGGACGGAGCGATTGAAGAGGTCGCGATTCGGGAGGACGGGAATTTCCGGCTGCGGGTGATCGGCGATGGGGGCCGGAAGGGATTTGCGGATCCGGGCTGGTCGACGTGCTGAGCGAGCTGCTGCGCACCGGGCAGGATGAATGACAATGGGCGCTTCGAGGATGACGTTCGGCGGATTGCGATGTGGCGCTGGAGATGCGGAGGACGAGGATGTTTTTCTGCTGGAGAGCGATGTGAACGAGCTGGCCCAGGCCAAGGGCGCGAATGTCGCGGGTCTGCATGTGGTGTTCTCGACGCTACGGCATTGAATTCGACGACATCGACGTTTTCTATCTGGCGGGAGGATTTGGGCGGCATTTGAAGGTTGAGGCGTCGAAGCGCATTGGACTGGTGCCGTGGATCGATTCCAGGAAGATTGTGCAGGCGGGGAATACGGCGATCGAAGGCGCGACGATTGCGCTGCTGTCGAGGTCGAAGCGGCGGGAGCTGGAAGAGCTGGTGAAGAAGGTGCAGCATTGCCGGCTGGAAACGCACCCGAACTTCTTCGATTTTTTTGTTGAAGGATGCCAGTTCAAGCCCGTGGAGCCGATGCCATGCGCGCAGTAGCCGAAAGCCTGGAACTGGCCGATGTGCATGCCGCGAGTGAACGTATTGCCGGAAGAGTATGTGCGACTGCTGGGTTATCCTCGCGGCTTTGTGCTGGAGGGGCGAGCGCAGGAGCTGGCGGAGTGGGCTCGACGACTGGTATGCGGAGAACGGACGGCCGTGGGTGTATGCGCGCCAGGCGGAAACCTTTGCGATGGACGGCGCCTCGATCTGTCATTGATGGCGCGCCGTTCGCGAGCGCGCGGCTGCGAGAGACGCTGGAGCAGGCGGGGGCGCACAGCGTGATTCTGGTCGCCGTGGGCGCGGGCCCGGAAGCCGAAGAGGAAGCGCAGCGGCGGTGGGCGGACGAGAAGCCGGACGAATATTTCTTTCTGGAGATGTATGCCTCGGCGGTGGTCGAGCATTTGACGACGACGACGGGGGCGCGGCTGTGCGACTGGGCGGAACAGCATGGGATGGCAGTGTTGCCGCACTACAGTCCCGGATATCCCGAGTGGGATGTCGCGGAGCAGCCGCGGCTGCTCGCACTGATGAAGCGGACGCGGAAGAGAGGATTTTCCTTCGGAGCTGGAAGCGCTGGAGTCCGGCATGTTGCGGCCGCGGAAATCGCAACTGGCCGTTTTTGGAGTTACGAGGCACATAGAACGATTGCGCCGACTGACCGAGCTGGTGCCGTGTGAGAACTGTTCGTTCGGGCCCTGCCAGTACCGGCGCGCGCCGTATCGAAAGCCGCCGCGCGGGTACGGGGAACGAGTGGCTGCGCGCCAGCCTGTGCTGGATCAGGACGCTGCGTACAGCGTGAATCGAAAAGCGCTGCAGCGATGGGCGAAGGAACGGCTTTCTGTCGACATCCATCCGGACGGCTCGCTGGACGCGGTTTTCCGCTACGACGGGACGACCTGCACGAACATGGGGCGGCCGCTGACGTTTCACTACAACGTGAAGCTGGGGTCGCGCGAAGAGGGTTATCCGATTCGGGAGCAGCGTTGCGCGCCCGCGCCCGCCGATGCGGGGCACACCCACATGTGCCAATACATCGAAAATCCTGACGGGCTGATGGCCGCTGTCGATCGAGAGAAACCGTTGAGTGGAGAGAAGCTGAATTCGGTCCTTGCGTGGCGGCGCGAGGCGAATGGCGCAGGATGTTTTTGTGAGGCTGCCAGCCGCAATCACAAGTGGGGACTCGTGCTGGAAACAATTCACTACGCATTGGCACAGAGGGAAGGGGCGCAGGAAGCCGAGGGATTATGAAGAAGCGATTGCAGGAGGCGATTCTGGAGCGGCCTTTGCTCTGCGACGGCGCTATGGGCACGCAGTTGATGTTCGCGGGGCTGGAGCAGGGCAATTGCGGTGAGGCGTGGAACCTGACGCATCCGGAGCGCGTGCTCGCGATTCAGGGGCGGTATGTAGAGGCCGGGTCGGAGTGCATTCTGACGAATACATTCGGCGGGTCGCGGATCATGCTCAACCGGCATTCGGAAGCGGATCATGTGGTTGCGATCAACAAAGCGGGTGTGGAGATCGCGCGCCGGGCTTTTGGTAACAGTGCCGGTTACGTTATTGGCGACATGGGGCCGTTCGGCGGCCTGCTGGAGCCTTACGGCGACTTCACAGAAGCTCAGGTGCGCAGCGCGTTTGAGGAGCAGGCCGGCGCTCTGGTGGAGGGCGGAGCCGACGCGATCATTATCGAGACGCAGACTTCACTCGAGGAGTTGTTGATCGGGATTCGGGCGGCTCAGGCAGCGGGCGCGCAGTGCATCATCGGATCGATGGCCTACGATGTGACGCTGGATGGATCGACTTTTCGGACGATGATGGGAGTTGAACCGGAGCGTGCGGCCGAGTTCATGGAGGAGAACGGCGCGCACATTGTTGCCCTCAATTGTGGGACGAGGATGGATATGGTGCGCGCTCTTACTGCGGTCGAGAGGTACAAAAGCGTGACGAGCCTGCCAGTGATGGTGCAGCCGAACGCCGGTCAGCCCAGCCTCGTGCAGATGAAGGTGGTGTATGACGAAACACCGGAGCAGATGGTGAAGGGACTGGTCCCGCATTCTGGCGGCGGGCGCCAATATCATCGGCGCCTGTTGCGGCAGCACCCCGGAACACATTCGCGCGTTCAGGAAGACCATGGATGCGTTTCTGGAATCGAAGGGAATTGCCCTGACGCGGAGTGGAGCGTGAAAGTAAAACTGTGCGATGTCAATGCGGATGCGCAGAGCAAATTGCCGCAGCATAGCGACGACAAATCGGGGATCGGTGTGCACTATATCGATGCCTATATCAAACCGATGAATGTGAAACTCGAGGACGGGACGCCGGTGCGCTGCAAGCGTCGCGGACTGAAAATCACGCTTTCGGCGGGCGCGAAAAAGGGCGAGGGGCTCATGCGCCGTCTGGATGTCAGCAGGGATCCGGTGGTTATGCTGGACGCTGCGCTTCAGGAAGCCGCGCAAGCGGCGGGTATCGAACTGGCGGTCGAAGACGGAGCGATTTTCGTCACGGTCTAATCGGCTGACTCCCGATCCAGTGACATTGGCCGGGGAGATTCTTTTCCCCCAGAACGGTGCTGGATGCGACGAGGTGGGCTCAAGGTTCCATCTTTCGGTGGAGGCAAACCCAGGCTCGGTGCCGGTAATATCAACGCGCAACGAGAATCCCTGAGCCCCCAGGCTCGCAGTTCATTTGGAATTTTGCAGCTTTCGACGCGGCTGCGGCGGCAAGCCGCGGTGCGCGCGATGTGGAACGGACCAATGCGAGATGAACACGCGACGAGAATGAAGCTGCGTCTGCTCTGGCGTCCTCTCGCGTTCATCGCTCTGCTGCTGCTCCTTTGGGAGATCGGAATCCGAAGGCAATCGAGCCATTTGTTGCCTGGGCCGTGGGGAGTGGTTGGCGGGATTGCCGATCTGGTGCGACACGGGCTGCTGCTCAAATATGTCGTTGCCTCTCTGTTCCGGGTCACATGGGGATTTACGCTCGCTGTGATTCTTGCGGTGCCTCTGGGACTGGCGATTGGGTGGTACCGGCGGGCCGAGATGGCGCTCAACCCAATTCTCCAGATCCTGCGGCCGATTTCCCCGCTGGCATGGATCCCGATCGCGATTCTTTGGTTTGGCGTCGGAGATCTGGCGGCGATCTTCCTGATTTTTGTCGGTTGCTTCTTTCCTCTGATGCTTACGGCGATCAATGCAGTGGAAAGCGTTCCCGCGGTCTACGTGAACGCGGGACGCAATTTTGGCCTGGGATCGGCGAGTCTCGTTTATCGTGTGCTGTATCCGGCGGTAATTCCCAACCTGATCGTGGGGCTGCGCATTACGCTTGGCATCGCGTGGCTGGTGGTGGTGGCAGCGGAGATGATCGCGGTAAGCTCCGGGCTTGGATTTTTGATCGTGGACGCGCGCAACGCCGGCAACCGCTACGATCTGGTGGTCGCGGGCATGCTCATCATCGGCCTGATCGGGCTGGTGCTCGATGCCGGGATGCGATCGCTGGAAAAGGTCAAGTCATTTCGCTGGGGTTATTCGGAGGATTAGTGCCGCCAATGCAAGCCATTTCTGCGCCTGCCGCTCTGAAGACCAAGCTGGCGGTGGATCACGTCAGCATGGTCTTCGATCGTGACGGCAAGCGCACGGAGGTTCTAAGCAACATCGACCTGGAGGTGGGCGACGGAGAGTTCGTATGTCTGCTGGGGCCGTCGGGGTGCGGGAAATCGACGCTGCTGAATGCGATGGCGGGATTTCTTTCGCCGACCACCGGTGAAATCAGAGTGGACGGCGAGATGGTGCGGAAACCGGATCCGCGGCGCATTTTTGTTTTTCAGGAGCGGGGCGTCTTTCCGTGGCTGACGGTCGAGGGCAACATCGGATTCGGACTGTTCAAACTGACGCGAGCCGAGCGCGATCGGCGCATCGCTCATTACGTCAAGATGGTCGGCCTGCAGGGATTTGAGAAGACCTATCCGCAGGAGCTTTCCGGCGGCATGAAGCAGCGGCTGGAGGTGGCGCGCGCGCTGGCGGTCAATCCGGACATGCTGTCTGCTCGACGAGCCGTTCGGCGCGCTGGACTCCATCACGCGGCTGATCATGCGCGGCGAGCTGCTGCGCATCTGGGAGGCGGAGCGGAAGACGATCATCTTCGTCACGCACGACATCGACGAAGCCGTGCAGCTGGCGGATCGCGTGGTGGTGATGAGCGCGCGGCCGGCGACCATTCAGCGAATCGTGAACATCGATATTCCGCATCCGCGCGACATCAGCTCGCCGCGCTATCTGGAGTTGCGCGACGGCATCTTCCAGCAGATCGGGCTGGCCCACAAGCTATGAACTCGTTGAGCCAACCCGCCAGGTGGGAACGGTTCTTCTGGCCGATTCTTGCGGCGGCACTGTCTGCTTGCGCTCTGGTACTACTCGGTGCGGTGGACGCGGGACGAAGGTATTTCCGTCGCCGCTCGAAGTGGAGAGAGGCATGGCGGAGCTGGTGCGCCATCACGTGTTGTGGTGGGACATTCTCGATTCGCTGCGCCGTGTGGCGATTGGGTTCGGTGCCGCGGTTCTTATCGGTGTTCCGCTGGGGCTGACGCTCGGCTGGTATCCCGCGGCGAATCAGGTCGTAAATCCGGTGCATGCAGATCCTGCGACCGATCAGCCCGATCGCGTGGATTCCGGTGGCGATCATTTTTTTCGGCGTAGGCGATGACGCGGCCATCTTTCTGATCTTTCTGGGCGCATTTTTTCCCATCGTTGTCGCGTGCATCAACGGAGTGGCGAATGTGCCTTCGGTGTATCGGCGCGCAGGCCGCAATTTCGGACTGACACCACCGCAACTGCTGGCCAGGGTCGTGTTTCCGGCCGCGCTGCCGCAGATCCTGGTGGGTCTGCGCATCGCGCTGGGCATCGCGTGGCTGGTGGTGGTGGCGGCGGAGATGATCGCGGTGGATTCGGGGCTGGGCTATCTGGTGATCGACTCGCGCAATTCCGGCAAGCGATATGACCTGGTGGTGGCGGCGATGCTGATGATCGGTGTGATCGGCCTGATGCTGGACGTGGCGTTCCGGCGCCTGGAGAAGCTGCGCTCGGTGCGATGGGGGTTCCGTCATGAGTCCTAAGAAAAGTGGCATTGTATGGCGTTGCATGGCTGGTGCTGATCACGGGTCTGCACGCGTGGCTGAACGTGAACTGGGATGTGGTGCTGAACGATTGGCGTCCGCCAGCGCAGCGCAAGATCGTGGTCGCGTACATTCCTGTGACCTGCCAGCTCACCTGCCCGGTGACCGACTATATCTCGAAATTCTCAGAGAACGGCGAGATATTCCTGCCGCGATTGTTTCAGGGGTTTCCGGAGATCAAGGAAGCGCTGATCTCGAACAAGGTGCAGGCGGCGTTTCATCGTGGCGCCGCTGGCGATTGCGCTGGCCGCCCAGGGCGTGCCCATCAAGGTGGTCTATCTCGGGCACCGCTACGGCAGCGCGCTGGTGGTGAAGAAGAACGGGCCGGTCAAGACGTTCGCCGATCTGCGGGGCGGACGGTGGCGATCCCAAGCCGCTTCTCCGACGAGCGGCTGCATGCTGTTTCGCGCCATGAAGATTGCGGGTCATGAAGCCGGGAGACATCAAGATGGTGGAGATGGCGCCGCCCGACGTATCGGGCGCGCTGGCTGCCGGCGCCATCGACGGATTCGTGATGGGCGAGCCGTTTCCGTCGCAGGCGGAGATGGGCGGCTACGGGCGCGTGCTGTTCCAGGCGCGCGAATACTGGCCGGACTACATGTCGTGCATTTTGGTGGTGCGGCAGGATCTGATCGACAAGCGGCCGGAGGCGGTGCAGGTGCTCGTGGATGGCATTGCGCGCTCGGGCCTGTGGCTCGACAAGGGCAAGCCGTATCGCGAAGACGCTGCCGATTTCGTCGGCCGCTTTTACTACAACCAGAAGCCGGCGCTGCTGCGATGGGCGCTGACCAAGCCGATGGATCGCGTGATCTACAGTCCGCTGGCTCCGCGCAAAGCGGACTTCGATATGGTGCGCGATCTGATGATGGAGACCGGCGTGCTGAACAAGAAAATCGAGTTCAGCCAGTACACCGATACGCGGTTTTCGGATAAGGCTTCGAACCAAACGGCATGGAAATATGATCCTGGGTTGGCGGCCGCGCAATAAAGTATTTCGATGGGGCGGCGTTGGCTGCCGCAAATCGTGAAGGAGCAATGGACAATGCAACGCAGACGGTTCGTACAGATGATGACCCTGGCAGGCGCCGGCACCCTGGCTGCCCTTGAAGTGGCGCATGCCAAAGAGACAAAGACCGTGACGTACAAGGTGAAAGGATTTACGTGCGTCACCTGCGCGGTTGGACTGGAGACGATGCTGGGCCAGCAGAAGGGCGTGCAGTGGGTGAAGGCGACCTATCCTGAGGCGGTGGTGGTGATCCGGTACGATCCGTCGTCGGTGAACGAGCCGGAACTGCGCGGATTTATCTCTGAACTGGGCTTTACTGCCGAGGCTGAGCATCACGGGTGACCTGGGTCGTCACGTCATCGGCATACCAGAGAAGAATTTCTACGAACGCAGGGGAGCAAGATGAACGCAGAATCTCGCAGTAATTTTTCCGCCATCGCCGCTACGCTGACGGCGTCTCTCCATCTTCAGCAGCCGCCGGTGGCGATTTTATTTTGCGATTCTCCGCCTGCAGGGGTTTCAGCGCATGCCGGCCGGGTTCCCGCCGGATGCCGCTTTTGGGAGGACGCAGCAGCCGGTGCGTTTGCGACCTCTGCCGCCGATCACTACCGCTGTGCGATTGGCGTCTATACGCACAACCTGCAGCCGTCGCCGGAGCAGCAGACGGATCTGACGGACGCGTTGAAGGTCTTCGCCGATCTTGGCTATATGCGCGAGGAAGATCTGGCGCAGATTCCCGTCCTGCAGTCGCAGCCGAAGTACGTCGTGTATGCGCCACTCCATCGCGCAGAGCTGTCGCCAGACGTCGTGCTGCTGTTTGTGAATGCGAGTCAGACGCTGATTCTGTCGGAGGCTACGCAACAAGTCGAGGATCAGGTTGCGCCGGCTCTTGGCCGCCCCGCGTGTGCCGTAGTGCCGCAGGTGATGAATACGGGGCGCGCTGCGCTGAGCCTGGGATGCTGCGGCGCTCGCGCCTACCTGGACGTTTTGCAGGACGATGTGGCAATTTTCGCCCTGCCAGGCGCCAAACTCGCCGAGTATACGGAGCGGATCGAGGCCCTGTCGAAGGCAAACGCGGTGCTGTCGCAGTTTCACCAGATGCGTCGACGCGCCGTTGACGACGGGCAGAACCCGACGATCAGGGAGTCGCTGGCGGCGATGAACGCCTGACAAGAGGGACGGTCGGGCATCCGGGATTTTCTACACCTGGACCGCGTAAACTGCCTGCGAGGGCTGTCATGGATCATTACGTCGAACGAGTGGTGGATCTTACGGAGCCAGGCGAGACCCATCTGTACAACATGAGCGTCGACGAGGCCCGACGCATTCTGCTGGATGGCCCCGCTGAGGCGGTTCGACAGATTCAGGGATCGTTCGCGCTGCTGGTGAAGTCAGGCAAAACCGTGCGTATGGCGCGCTCGCTCGACAGGCCGATGCGCTATTTTCTGGCGAAGAGGCAGGAAGGGCCGGCGCTGATCGTCGCATCGCGCATCGACACGATCTATGAATGGCTGAAGTCGGAGGGTCTCGACGGCCAGTTTCATCCCAGCTACACGCGCATGGTACCCGCGCACTATGTGGTGGACCTGCAACTGATTGGCTGCCCCGATCCCGATCCTGTCTACATGCGATTCTTTTCGCCGCCATCGGGAACGCTTCCGGCGGATCTGGATGTGATTGGCGCAACGTACATCGCCGCGCTGGCGGAGGAGATTGCCCAGTGGCTGCGGACGATTCCAGAGAAGGAGCCGATCGGCGCGTGTTTCTCCGGAGGGATCGACAGCGGCAGCGTTTTTCTCGTCACCTATCACGTGATGCGAAAGCTCGGCATGAATCCGAGCCGGCTGAAGGCGTTTGTTCTCGACCTTGGGGATGGTCCCGACGTGCGGCAGGCGCGGGCGTTTCTTGAGCAAGCTGGGACTGTCGCTGTTTCTGGAGGCGATTGAAGCCGATCCGGCCTCGCTCGATGCGAACGAGACCATTCGTATCATCGAAGATTACAAATCTCTCGACATTGAGTCGGCCACGATGGCGCTCGCCCTGGGACGCGGCATTCGCGCTCGCTATCCGGAATGGCGTTACCTGATCGACGGCGACGGCGGGGACGAAAACCTGAAGGACTATCCGATCGAGGCGAATCCGGAGTTGACCATTCGCAGCGTGATCAACAATCCGATGCTGTACCAGGAGGGCTGGGGTGTCGGCAAAATCAAACACTCGCTGACCTACAGCGGGGGGCTGAGCCGTTCCTATGTGCGGACCTATGCGGCTGCACATCATTTTGGGTTTAAGGGATTCAGTCCGTATACGAGGCCGGAAGTGATCGCTGTGGCTGAGGCAATTCCGTTTATCGATTTGACCCGGTACAGTGTGGAGCGTCTGTATGAGCTCAAAGGCGAGATTGTTGCTCGGGGCGTGAAGGCGATCACGGGGTTCGAGATGCCGGTCTTTCCCAAGCGGCGCTTTCAGCATGGGGCGCTTTCGGAGGATGCGCTGCGGGCACGGCTGCCGCAACGCGAATCGGAATACCGCGAGCGGTTTCTCTCGCTCTATCGTTGAGGCTGCTGTTGGCGTCGTATCCAGAGAGTGCCAGGGAGCGGGACGCGTGGATTCTGGCGCGCCGTCCGCAACGCCAGGCGCTCGATCCTCTGCGGCCCTGGGCATTTTTTGTGGAGGAAGAACGGAGCGCGTCGGGAGAGATTGTCCCGGTTGCGACGATCTTCCTGACGAATCGCGAATGCCCATGGCGCTGCCTGATGTGCGACCTGTGGCGCAATACTCTGGCGGAGGAGGCACCCGCCGGGGCGATTCCGAAGCAAATTGATTTCGCGCTCGAGCGCTTACCCGCGGCTCGGCAGATCAAGCTCTACAACAGCGGAAGCTTCTTCGACCGGAAGGCGATTCCGTTAGAGGACTACGCTGGCATCGCGGCGCGCGTACATAAGTTTGAGCGGGTGATTGTCGAGTGTCATCCCGCGCTGGTGGGGGACGATTGTTTTCGATTCAGAGATCAGATGGGTGGGAAGCTGGAAGTGGCGATGGGTCTCGAGACGGTTCATGAGGAGATACTGAGCCGGCTCAACAAACGGATGACGATCGAGCAATTTCGAGCAGCGGCGGAGCGATTACGGGAAAGCGATATCGACCTGCGAGTTTTTATTCTGGTGAAGCCGCCGTTTATGCGAGAAGAGGAGGCGGCAGAGTGGGCTGCGCGTTCGCTGGATTTCGCGTTCGACTGCGGCGCCACCGCAGCGACACTGATTCCGACAAGGGCGGGAAACGGGGCGATGGAGGAGCTTGCGACCAGCGGCGACTTTTCGCCGCCGGCTCTGGCGACCGTGGAAGCCGCGGTGGCTTACGGAATTTCGCTCAACCGAGGGCGCGTCTTTGTTGACTTGTGGGATTTGCGTCAGCGGGTGCCATGCGAGTCGTGCCATGAACGGCGAATCGGACGCCTGCATACGATGAATCTCCGACAATCGATGATGCCGACGATCGACTGCGAAGCCTGTGGGGGCAAAAGCTGACGGAAACCTGCGACATTGCGGTGGTCGGGTCAGGGTTTGCCGGGTCGTTGATGGCGATGATCGCCCGGCAACTCGGACATTCTGTTGTTTTGATCGAAAAGGGAACTCATCCGCGTGTCGTCATTGGCGAGTCGTCGACGCCGCTTTCAAATTTGCTTCTGGAAGAATTGGCCGATCGATACAATTTGCCGGGGCTTCGGCCGTTGGCAAAGTGGGGGAGTTGGCAGCGGGCCTATCCCGAAGTTGGATGTGGGTTGAAGCGTGGGTTTACGTTTCATCACCACGTTTTCGGAGCGCGGCATGCTTCTGATTCGGAGCGGCGAGATCAATTGCTGGTTGCGGCCAGCCCGCGCGATGAGATTGCGGACACGCACTGGTATCGCGCGGATTTCGACTGGCTACTGGTGCGTGAGGCGGAGAAGCTTGGCGTAGCGTATTTCGATCGGACGAGGTTGCAGCGATTCTGCGATGGCGGTGCGGGAGTCAGGCTGGAGGGGGAACGCGATGGGCACGAGATCGCGTTTCAGGCGAAGTTCGTGGTGGACGCGACGGGGCCGAGGGGATTTCTGCATCATGCGCTTGGACTTGAGGAGCGAGAGTTGCCAGAATATCCAGCCACGCAGGCTTTGTATTCGCATTTCTCCAGGGTTGGGCGATTGGAAAGCGCAGCGTTCAGTCGGATGGATGGTGAGACGCCACCTTATCCAATCGATGATGCGGCTGTGCATCATGTATTCGACGGTGGATGGATCTGGGTTCTGCAGTTCAACAATGGGATGACGAGCGCGGGCGTGGCGGCGACGAATATGTGCGCTGCACAGTTACGATGTACGGATGGCGCTGGGGCGTGGGAGCGAATTCTTGATTTAATCCCGGCACTCAAAGAGCAATTCAGACTGGCAAGGGCGGAGCGGCCGTTCACTCATGTGCGGCGCCTGTCGTTTCGATCGGCTCAGATCACCGGGAACCGCTGGGCTCTGCTGCCGTCGGCTGCGGGGTTCGTCGATCCACTCCTCTCGACCGGATTTCCGCTAACGCTGCTGGGCGTTGTACGGCTCGCACAAATCATTGAGCAGGACTGGGAAACGCCGCGGTTCGCCGATCGTTTACGAGAATATTCAGCGCAAACGGAGGCTGAGTTACTCGCAACCGCGCGCCTGATCGGATCTCTTTATGCCTGCATGAACAACTTTGCAGTGTTCACGGCATTGTCGCTGCTCTATTTCGCGGCTGCGAGTTACTCCGAAGCAGCGCGAAGACTGGGCAAGGCGCATCTCGCCCCGTCCTTTCTGCTGTGCGATCATCCACAGTTTGGACCGGAATGCAGCCGCTTGTTCGAACGCGCGCGGCGGCCCCTGACGAAGAGCGAGTCGGACGCGCTGAGCAGGGACACTCTTGCAGTCATCGAACCTTTCAATATCGCAGGACTTGGACGGGCGGAACGACGGAACTGGTATCCCGTCGAGGCGACGGATCTGTTCGAGAGCGCAAACAGGGTTGGCGCGACCCGAGAGGAAATATCAGACATGTTGCGGCGTTGTGGCTTCGCGACAGAGCGCGAACTGATTTCGAGCTAGGGGTGGGCGGCCTGCGGACCAGCGACGGCGGCGGACGGAATGGTGCGAACTCTGCGGGAATCCATCCACGCTTCGATCAGGAGCGCGGCTGGTCCAACCCAGAATAGTGCGTAGAGTGGCGCATAGACGCTGCTGCCAAGACGCATGAAGAACTCCACTACGGCAATGGCGAAGGCAACGATGCACTGACCGGTGCGCGAACGGACGGTGGTCTTCGGATCCGTGATCATGAAAAAGATAAAGAGCTGATACATGGGTCCGGTGATGGGCGAAATTTCCGATTGCCACGGATCGCCGGTGATCCATGCGCGCAGAAAGGAGAGCGCGATAAACGAGGCGACGTAGGTCACCGTGATGTGGAAGCGGCGCGCGCGCCACAGGATCAGCGAACCCAAAACCCAGATGACGATGAGTGAGGCGAAGTTATTGCCCCACTGGATGCTGAGGCCGGCGACCGAATCCGACGCGAGGAAAAGCATGGCACAGATGCCGAAGTTGGACGGATTCCAGATATGGCGATTGCGGAAGCGCAGCGCGTATTTCGAGGTGATGGAGAGCGCGGCGCAGAGAGCGTAGGTCCAGTACGCGGGCGAGCGCAGGAGGATGCCGACGCTGATGCCCGTGATATAGGCGCTGGCAGGGTGCGGCCACTTCTTCAAAAAAACGCGGCCGAGGATCATTTCGCCCGCCATGCTGGTTGCGATGGCCAGCAGGGTTCTCGAATAGCTTTCGAGGATCCCGAAGGAGAGATTGCCGACCAGCAGGATGAGCGTGATGAATACGGGAGGCGCGAAACGGCTGTCGAGCACACGCTTCCAGAGAGCCTGCGGGGATGCTACGGAAGCGGTGACGCCCGCGGGATTCATGAGGGCTCCTTCACGTGAATGAGCTGATTGGGCGCGAGATGATCGAGGGTTTGCACGGTTCCTGAAGGCCAGTGGATGACGGCTTTGTCGATTTGTGGATTCTTGCCGAGTCCGAAGTGCAGGCGGCGGTCGTTCTCTGAGGCAAATCCACTGCCGCCGGAGACGTACTGTATCTGCTGCTGGCCATTCCAGAACAGCGTAACCTGGGCGCCGATCGCGCTGCGATTGCTTTTTGCGCCTTCGAGGTCGAACTCGATCCAGTTGTTGCCAGGCGCGACGGTGTTCCTGTAGATCAGCAGGGGGCCGCTCTGGTTCGCGACAACCGCGTCCAGCACGCCGGTGTTCCACAGATCGGCGAGGGCCACGGCTCGACCATCCCAGGTGTCCGTGACGCCGACTGCCTGGGCTACATCTTCAAACTTGCCGGCGCCATCATTGATCCAGACTTTCTTTTGCTGATAGCCGGAGAGGCTGCGACCATTGAACGCGGGCCAGTGCGAGGCATCGCTGATGATGGAGCTGTTGCCGCCGGCGACTTTCGAGAAGTCGTACCAGTAACTGCGCGTACGCGAGAGTGAGATGTAGCCGTTCTCCAGATAGAGGTCCAGCGTGCCGTCGTTGTTGAGGTCGCCGAACTGCGCACCGAAGCTCCATCCGCCCAGCTCAACGCCGAGATCGCGCGCCAGATTGGCGTAGTGCAGGCCTTTGCCTTCCTGCGGAACCCACAGATTATTTCCCTGGATCAGCACGCCTTCTTCGGAGATATTCGAGACGTAGACGGAGAACTTTCCCTGGTTGAAGATGTCGCCGAAGGCAGCGTTCATGCCGCTTTTGGGCGCGAAGCCAACGCCGGTTTCCTGACCCGCTTCGTGGAAGTGGCCGTGGTCGTTGAGGTAGAGCTCGGAGACGCCGTAGTCATTCGCGACAAACAAGTCGGGGTAGCCGGTACCGCGCAGATCGGCTGCAGCGCAAGCCAGAGCCCAGCGCCGGCTGTTGATACCTACTTTGGCGCTGACCTCTTCGAAGTGGCCATTGCCGAGGTTGTGGAAGAGATATTTGCGGCCGCCGTTCTTCGCGTATTCGAAGCTTTCCGGCATCATGCGCGTGTTTTTCAGGTGCCAGAGGTCGACGTTCTCGGGATAGTAGCCGGCGACGAAGAGATCGAGCAGGCCGTCGCCGTCGTAGTCGAGCCAGACTGCGGTGTTGGCGTTGATCCACGGAGGAAGGCCGGCCTGGTCCGTCACACGCGTGAAACCGCGACCATGATCGTTGTGGAAGAGCTCGGGGCGGCCCCACTTCACCAGGTAGAGGTCTTCGTAGCCGTCGTTGTCGTAGTCGCCCCAAACCGCGCCCATGGAGACGCCGGTGCCTGGCTGATTGACGTCAGCGATGCCCATCTGCTGTGCGACGTCGGTGAAGGTCCCGTCGTGATTGTTGCGGTACAGGTGGTTCAGGCTGCCGATGCGGCTGTTGGTTACATAGATGTCGGGCCAACCGTCGCGGTCGAAGTCGACGATGGAGACAGAGGCGCCCATGGAGGCGACCTCGGGCATGATGCCATCGAGTTTTGGATCGAGGATCGGCGCCTGGTGAACAAAATTGATCCCTGCCTGGTGCGAGACTTCCTGGAAACAGAATCCGTAACGAGCGAGCGCGGCCTGGCAGTCGGTATGGGCGGCGGCCGTTTTGCCGCGCTGAGAAGACAGACGGCGCATCAGCGCAGGCGTGGCGAGCATGCCGATGAAGACGATGGTGAGAATGATGCGAGCTACAGGAAGGCGCTTCATCGCGATGAGTTGGCCTCATTTTGTGGGAGAGGTTCATCGCTCAGGACGGAGCGGAATGGGTTGGCCGTCACATAACGCGTTTGCCACGTGAGCCAGTCTTCGGGGTGATGACGGTAGACCCACTCGACCTCGAGGCGACCCGGCGGCGTGTCATACTCCGTCTTCGCGTGATACGGCAGCGGCTGCACAGTTGCGGAGAAGGTTGAGTTATAGTCGCCGTCCTTAATCCATCCATCGCCGGCGAGAACATAGTCGCGCACCCAGCCGGGTGGAGGCGGTGCGGGAGCGGGGAAGCGAAGCGCCAGCTCATCGCCCGCGTTCATGATGACGTAACGGTCGTCGATCCTATTCAGCAGCTCGCTCACATCGCCGTAGCGCGTGTAGTAGCCTTCGAGGTCACGCCAGATTTGCGTAGTCGAGGAGAGGTGGTTGTAGTCGGGAATCTCCGGGGACGACGCATTCGCCTGATGGATTGTCGAGTAGCCGCGATAGCGAAGGTCGGCGGTGGAAGGTTCGATGCGCTCGACCTTCAGCGGGGTGTCGGGCAGGCCGCGAGCCCATTGGATCTGATCCCAGTAAACTTCGAGATTCGTGCGCAGCCGTACTTTGTGCGGGGTGCCAGGCCGGAAGACGCCGGACAGATCGATGAGACAAATCTTGTTGCGACCTGCGGGGAAGCCGAGGTTCGGACGTGCGACTGTCCATCCGCCACGCCCGTCGGGGACTTCGAGGCGGAGCGGCTGTGGTTGCTCGTGATGTCCCTGGCTGAGCGCGACGTTAATGGATGAGTCGGAAGGATGGACCCAGCCGCGCGCAATGAGATACAGAGGGCCGGTGGTGGGCATGTCGTTGCCCAAGTCGATTTCAACATAATGATCCCGGGTGATGCCCTGGTATTGCCCGCGACCGAAGGTGTCCAGGTAACGGCCGTCCTGGGAGCGCAGGATTTCGGTCACGTCGTTGCCCCGGTCGTCGAGGGCGTGGGCGATGGGACGCGGCGTCTCTGTTGCCGTGATCGCCAGCTTCACGGGGGGGACCACGAAGCGCTCGTCGGTGAAGATCTCAGTGCCCTGCGGGTGATCGACGGTCATCAGCTGGAGCCAGTCGTAGTAATACGTCTCCCAAAGCTCGCCGGTGATGCGCAGATCGTAAGCGCCGTCGCGGGGCGCGAGGTCGGCACGCGGAATCTTGTACCACTCCTGCGTGGCCGCAATTTTTGCGGGACCGAGGGCATTGATGCGCAGGCCGATGGCGGATCCCCACGGCACCGTGTCTTTCACAAACCGCATTTCCTTGCCGTTCCACGCGAACAGGAAGGGGCACGATCCCTTCAGCCGCTGTTGCGCCAGCACTTCCTGGTCGGCGTTGATCTGGAATTCTGCATTCACGGCGCCGTTGGGCCAGAGGATGCGCGCGACGTCGGTGCCGGGCCACTCGCCGAGTCCAAAATGTTCTTCCGGACCATCGATTGCCTGCGCCTGCAGCAGTAAGCCGGAGCGCACCTGCACTTCGCCACCAACGCCGAAGGAGTTGATGCGCTGGTCGCCCGTAGCGGTGACGGCACGGGTGCGGATCACCTGCCAGTGATAATTTTTCGTCCCGTGATTGACGAACTTCTGCGGCTGGCCGTTGGCGTCGAGAGCCAACAAGTCGAGACGTCCGGATTTGCTGAGATCGGCGGCGGCGAAGACCCTTGCTGTTGGGGGATGATTCATCGGTGAAAAGGAACCGTCGTTGCTGCCGAGCCAGATCCGTGGGCCGCCGGCGTTAGGGCCTGTCGGCGCAAGGATTAGATCGACCGCGCCGTTGTTGTCGAGGTCCGCGGTCAGGAGCCGAACCTCGCCGTTCGAGAGGGTCGCCGCTTGCGGGACCTGCGCAACGGTTGTCGATTTCCATGAGCCGTTGTCCTCCCGGAGTCGAACCACGGCACCATCGGCCTGGAGGACCAGCAAGTCGAGTGTGCCGCTGTTGCGCGTATCGGCAGCGGCGATGGCCCCGGCGTTCCCCAGGTTTGGCAGTGAGCCGATTTCTCTGAAATTTCCGGCGCGCTCATTGCGGAAGATATGCAGCCGGCCGGCTCCATCGATCAGGGACGCGTCGGGGTTGCCATCGCCATCGAGATCGGCCCACACGAACTGCCGGAGGCCAGCGATTCCGGTGAAGGGATGGATGGGCGTAAAGGTGCCATCGCCGTTGTTGCGCAGGACTGTTGGCAAGCCGTTCTGCGCGCCGAGCACGATGTCCAGATCGCCGTCTGCCTCGATATCGACGGCCCATGCGCCGGTGTAGCTCGCGTTCAGGAGGGAAGCGGGGAGTTTCGTTTGTGTGGTGACGTCGGTGAATTTCTGTGGAGAGTCCTGGCGCATGAACCGGAGGCCGCCAGCGCCGGCGAGCAGGAGATCGGTCTTGAAGTCGTAGTTGAAATCCACCGGCAGGATGGAGTCCGGTCCCGGTGCTGCGCCTCGGGCTCCGCCGGGAAAGGGAAAGGACGGGCCACTGCTCAGACTGACGGTCTTTGCATTGGCTGTGACAACGTCGGGGACTGGCTGGTCGTCGAGTGAAACTGCTCCGATCCAATCCCACTTCTGCCCCGGCGTGCTGGGCAGCGGTTCCGGAACAAAACTCATCGCCATATCCGCTGCGGCGGGCCGCGAGGGCGGCGAAGGCAGCCGAAGAAATGTCAGAAATGGCTGTGCCTCTTCGCCAGGCTGCGCTTTGATCACGGCCAGATTCTGCCGAAAGCTGGGAACCTGCATGAGCACATTGCGAAGAAAAACGCTGCGCACCGCGGCTGTAGCCGGCGCAGCCTGAGCTGCACTTTGCAACTCGGCCAGCTGCTGCTGTACGCTGGGCGGCCATGTCGCAGAGGACTGAGCGGCGATGCGGCTGACGGCGGAGTTGAGGGTTGTGGAGTCGCCGCGCTTGGCGGCGATACGACTCAATTCGACCAGAGCGGCCAGATTATCGGGCTGCGCGGTGAGGATCTTCTCGATCAGCTGTTGAAATTCCGCTTCGCTGTTCGGTCCTCCCTGACGCTCGACTTCAGTCGCAAGCAGGTACAGCGCGCGCAGGTTGTGGGGATCGAGGTGGACGGCTTCGCGAAGGATGGCGATGGCCTGGGCAGAATTGCCACGCGCGCTTTCGAGGACACCAAGATCGGCGTCGATCTGGCTGTTGTGCGGAGCGAGTGCGTGGGCGCGATCGAGACGCTGTCTGGCCGGATCGAAGTTACGCTGGCGAAGCGCGAGAATCCCCCAGTCCGTCCAGCCTGCCGGCTCACCCGGAGCAAGCTGGGTCGCCTGGGCCAGCTCACTTTCGGCGCGGACGTCGTTGCCCACCTGCATCGCCGCCAATCCAACGTAAAACGCCGTTACGAACTGCGTGTATTGCGCCGACTGCGGCTTCGGCAGACCCGAATGGCAACCCGTGGCGAGAAGCGCGGCCACGGTCACCACCGAAACAAGGCCGCGACGTGCGGTTGGGACGGCGCCACTCCCGGGAGCTACTTCGGGTGCTGTGCGCCGGGCAGGGCCAGAGCCGGTGTGACGGACGAAAGACAAGATATGGCTCACCTTACCGAAGACGCGGTGGGGGTGTCTTCCATCTAAAGGTTGAGGCTTCTCCCGACTCGTGCCTGAACGACGAGTGCCGGGCGTTCCGCATGTGACGCCAAGTCTCCGCCATGGCGAAAACTCCAACTTTGGTTGCTTGACGATAATCACCGATTCCGTGGATGCTGGCTCAGTTTACGGTCTGGAATCCCGAACTGGAAAGGACTGAACCCGATGCCTCATATTGCCCTGCCCGATGGATTGCCCGGGATCCGCGGCGCCATGGCTTTCCGCCCGGAGACGGCGAAGCCGCTGAACGATCTGGTCGAAGCCCTGTTGGTCGCACCCAATACGCTAACCCCTGGCGAGCGAGAGCTGATCGCGACCTACGTCTCCTCGCTCAACGATTGCTACTATTGCCAGACGATTCATGGCGCCATCGCCGCGGCTCATTTGAATGGCGATGAGGAGCTGGTTCGGCGGGTGAAGGCCGACTTTCAGCACGCGGCCATTTCAGACAAGCTGAAGGCGCTGCTGGTGATTGCCGCGAAGGTACAGCGGGGCGGCAAGAATGTGACTGCGGCTGACGTGGAGGAGGCGCGCAATTTGGGAGCGACCGATGTGGAGATTCACGATACGGTGCTCATCGCCGCCGCGTTCTGCATGTACAACCGCTACGTCGATGGTCTGGCGACAACGCAGCCTCGCGACGAAGCTCTCTATCGCGAACGCGGCAAGACGGTGGCGCGGGAGGGATATGTCGCAGTGAGCAAGACGTATTTGCCGGCAGCCCCGGTCTCGCGGTAGAGGCTTCAGCGTCTGGAGTCGGCGGCGCAACCTCCGGCCGCAGTCGCCCTGGACGATGGGAGGAGCGTGTCCTGGACTGCTGAGGATTGCGATTTCACCGGGTATTAATGCGATCCGCGACCACCGTTGCAACGATGGTTGGTACGGATGGTGTTATCCCCGGAGAATCGTTTCCATCGGCTCGCAAAGCGACATGGCGTCCTGATCTCACTCAGCCTCCTTTCCATCTTCTTTTGGGCTCGGTCTCTTGAAGCGCAGAAACAGGCGGGGGAGATTTGCGAGCGGCCGCAACCGGGGAGCGTCGTCAGCGAGCCGCCAGATGTGCGCAGCAGGAATGGCGTCCTCGAAATCACGCTGACGGCTGAGGATGTCAAAGAGAAAGACGGCCGGACCCGGTACTGTTTCACCGATGGTGAGGGGGAGGAATCGCCGACCCTGCGCGTCCATCCAGGCGATCGGGTCATTATCCACTTGAAGAATGCGATGACGGACCCGGGCTCCGGCAGGACAGAACCACCGCATGTCCACGCGATGATGCCGCCGGCGTTGCAGAAGTCCGACGATCCCCCGTGCACGAGCGGAACGATGAATGCTGTTTCGACCAATCTTCACTTCCACGGGCTGACGATTCCTCCCGTGTGCCATCAGGACGATGTCTTAAAGACGTCGGTTGAGCCCGGCGACGCACCGTTCACGTATCGTTTTCGAATTCCGCAGGACGAGCCGCCGGGGCTGTACTGGTACCACCCGCACATCCACGGGTTCAGCAAACCGCAGGTGCTGGGAGGCGCATCCGGCGCGCTGATCGTGGAAGGGATCGAGCGAGCGCGGCCGGAAACCGCGGGAATGCCGGAGCGCGTATTCGTTATTCGCGACGAGGACCTGATGAATCCGAATGCCCCGCCGTCGAAATCGGAGCCGACGGTTCCGAAATTCATGATCGATCGCGATGGCGATGCGGCCAATAACGGAACCGGTTTCGGGATGCCGGCCAAAGATCTCTCGATCAATTATGTTCCCGTGCCGTATCCGGATTATCCACCGGCAGCGATTGCCATGAAGCCGGGAGAGCGGCAACTATGGCGCGTGCTGAATGCTTCGGCGATCACGTATCTCAATCTGGAAGTGCTTTTCAACCGTGTGCCGCAGCCGATGGGATTAGTGGCGCTGGACGGGGTGCCGATCGGCGAGCCCGGGAACGGTCACGCGGCGGACGGAAGCGGCATCAACTGGCAAACGCATCTGGGTATCCCGCCGGGGGCGCGCATGGAATTTATTGTACAGGGACCGGCGGCAGGCGAACCGGCGCTGCTGGTGACGCGCACGGTGGATACGGGGCCGGGCGGGGAAAACGATCCCAACCGCATGCTGGCGAAGATCGTGGCTTCGCCGGATGCGCCGGAACCGCGCTCGCGACTGGCGACTTCGCCTGCGCCGCTGCCTCCGGCGGAGCGGGCATGGCTCGGAGATGTGGCGCCGGTGCGCGTGAGGCGGCTGTACTTCTCAGAAAAGCTGGAAGATGAGAATAACCCCACGAGCGCAGTGGAGTTTTATCTGACGGTGGACGGACAGACGCCGAAGATGTTCGACATGAACTGGACGAAGCCCGATATGGTAGCCGAGCAGGGAACGGTGGAGGACTGGATTATCGAAAACCGCTCGCGCGAGCTGCATGCCTTTCACATCCATCAGCTCCATTTTCTTTTGCTGGACTATATGGGAAGGCCGGTGCACGAGGATTTTCTGAGGGACACGGTCAACGTGCCCTACTACGACGGGCGGCTGCTGACGTATCCCAGTATTCGCATCCGGGTGGATTTCCGCGATCCCAATACTGTGGGATTTTTTCCTATCACTGCCACCTGCTGGAGCACGAGGACAAGGGGATGATGGGAGTGATCGAGGTGGAGCCGGCCAAAGTCAAGGAGTCGGGCGAACGCCGGGTTGCCGGCGGAGGCGGGCCTGCTTCGGTCAACAGCGGGTTAGTATCTCATCGATAGCTCGATTCATTCATTTTATCGTCAACAATTCACAAGTTATTCATGAGCTCCGTTGAGTCTTACACGTCAATATTCACATTTTGTTTACCTGATCGAAAAGACCTGGTGGCGGGCAGCCTTCTATGCTCTGCGAGTTGATGCGAGAGCGTCAACATCAGGAGGGTAGTTTTGACCGCAAAAGCATTCGTATCCGCAACCATGCGGACGATACGCGCGGGAGTGATAACCGCCGCCATTCTTCCGCTCGCCCTTGGCAACACTTTTCTCGGAAGCACAGGCCCAGGACGCATCGAACCGAGACAGAGACACCGCAAGCCCGATCAAGCACGTCATTGTGATCATCGGCGAAAACCGCAGCTTCGATCACGTTTTCGCAACCTACGTGCCGAAGAGAGGGGAGCATGTGTGGAATCTCCTTTCTGAAGGAATCATCAAGGCCGACGGAACGCCCGGGCCGAATTTCGACAAAGCCGAGCAGAAGGCCGCCTACGACGAAGCTCCGGATGCATTTCTGCTAAGCCCAACCAAGACACAGTTCCCGGGAGACGTGCTGCCTGCGCCGCTGGTGGGCGGACCGACAGATTCCTATGTGGCAAACGACAGCCTGACTCTGGCGCAGCAATCGGAGACGGGACTGCCAGCCGACTATTATGGCTACCTGGTGAGCGGGGGTTCCGGCCAGACGTCGGCCACTCCTGACCAGCGTATTACAAATGTCAGCAGCCTTCCTCCTGGGCCGTTCCAGCTGACCAACGGCGACACCTTCACCTATAACTCGTATGCCGCCAGCCCGGTTCATCGCTTCTATCAGATGTGGCAGCAACTGGACTGCAGCGCTGATCGGGCGTCGTCAGAGAATCCTTCCGGCTGCAATGCGCGGTTGTTTCCGTGGGTGGAAACGACGGTCGGAGCTGGGACCAACGGTGTTACGCAACCAGCTAACTTCAGCACGAATTATGCAACCGGCGACGTCACCACCGGCGAAGGGTCCACGGCGATGGGCTTTTACAACGTCCAGAACGGCGACGTGCCCTACTTCAAGCAACTGGCTGACAGTTACTCGATGAGTGACAACTTTCATCAGTCGGTGCTGGGCGGTACAGGCGCCAATCACATCATGCTGGGGCACGGCGACATGATCTATTTCACCGATGGCAATGGTCATGCCACGCAACCGCCGCATAACACGGAAGTGGACGCAGGCACGCCGAACGGCGGCGTCGTGGACGAAGTCGAAAATCCTAATCCGGCCCCTGACACGAATAACTGGTATGCAGAGGATGGATATGGCGGCGGTTCCTACGGTGCGTCGTCCTACGGCGGCGGCTCTTACACGGATTGCTCCGACACGTCGCAGCCGGGAGTGGCATCCATCGTCACCTACCTGCAGTCATTGCCGACGCCGATCAAGCCGCGCTGCGAAAAAGGGCACTATTATCTGCTGAACAACTACAACCCGGGATACTTCGGCAACGGCAATAACGCCTTCACCGACACCAATCCGGATAACACGGTGTTCACCATTCCACCTTCCCCGGTCCGCAGTATTGGGGATGAAATGCTCAGCAAGAACATTTCGTGGAAGTACTACGGCGATCAGTGGGATAACTATGTTCCGGATCCTTATCAGCTGAACTACGGTGCGATTGGGGCCAAGTCGGATGAGTACTGCAATATCTGCAATCCGTTTCAGTACGACACTTCGATCATGACCAATGCGAACGGTTCGGGCGGCGCATATTCAGGACACAATTGACCTCTACAACGACATCGCACAGGGAACGCTGCCGGCGGTGTCCTTCGTCAAGCCGAGTGGTCTGGTCGATGGCCATCCTTCTTCCTCCAAGCTGGATCTGTTTGAAGGCTTCACGAAGAAGATCGTGGATGCGGTGAAGAAGAATCCTGAACTGTGGAAGGATACGGCCATCTTCATCACCTTCGACGAAGGCGGCGGCTACTACGATTCGGGTTACGTGCAGCCGCTCGATTACTTCGGCGACGGCACGCGGATTCCGCTGATCGTGGTATCGCCTTACTCGAAGGGCGGTCACATTTCGCATGAGTACAGCGATCACGTCTCGATCCTGAAGTTCATCGAGCGGAACTGGGGACTGGACACGGTGACAAGGCGGAGCCGGGATAACTTCCCGAATCCGGTCACCGCAGATAATCCGTATGTGCCGGTCAACAGCCCGGCCATTGGAGATTTGTTCAGTCTGTTTAACTTCCCGGACAGCGGGGATAACCGGTAGTTGCGGGCATCAGGCAGGAGGCCGGGGTTGGAAGACCAACCCCGGCCTTCGCCATTCCGGCGACGCGCAAAAGGCTTCGCTAGAATTGGTTTATGTCCGAGACTGCTGTCGAGAAGCTGGCGCCGGAAGAAGTGCTGGCGCGCGCGCGCAAAATCAAATTATTTCTGATGGACGTGGATGGCACGCTGACCGTTGGCGGCGTGTGTCTGATTTCCACGACCGCCTCTGACGGATCGGCTTCGCCCGTATCGGAAATGAAGATATTTGACGCGCACGACGGGCAGGGACTGACGCTGGCGCACACGATGGGGATCCAGACCGGGTTCATTACCGGACGATCGTCGCCGGCGGTGGCGCAACGCGCGAAAGAGCTGCACGTCACATTTGTCTATCTGGGACAAAAGAAGAAGACCCAGGCCTTCGATGAGTGCGTGCAGAAGGCCGGCGTGACGGAGGAGGAGGTCGCGTATCTGGGCGACGATCTCCCCGACATTCCTCTGGCGCGGCGGGCTGGACTGGGCGTGTGCGTGGCAGATGGCGCACCGGAACTGGCGGCGGTGTGCCAGTTCACGACCCGCCGGCGCGGCGGACAGGGTGCGGCGCGTGAAGTGGTGGAGCTGATTCTGAAGGCACAGGGACGCTGGGAAGAAGCGGTGCCCCAGGCGCTGGCCTGAAACGGGGAGGTGACGGCTGCGGATTGCCTTCGTCCAAATTCCTGTGAAGAGGTCCTGCAGATTTTGCACAGGATTGAGGGGGCAGCCGACGCTGGCACCTTTTCGGAGGTATCCTCATCAATAAGACAGGCGAATCAGGCGCTTTCTCCAGGGTTCCCAGCCTGTTCGCAATTTTCCGAGATTGATTCCCGTCGAACTGTATTCCGGGCTTTCCGTTCCGTGTAATCCCGGCCACCATGACCGCCTTACCCGGGCGGCATCCCATGCAAGCAAACTGGCACGAGCACAGATTGCGAGGGCAGATGAGGACAAAGGAAGTGCTGCAGGCCTGGGGAAAGATTCTGAGCGGGCACAAGCCGTCTCTGTCGATTGAGATCACGAAGGAATGCCCGCTGCGATGCCCCGGCTGCTATGCGTTCGACGCGGCGCATCTGGGGGGCGAGACGGAGCTGCGGGGGCTTTCGGATTTTCGCGGCGACGAGCTGGTGAAGAAGATTTTGGCGATTGTCGACCGAGAGAAGCCGCTGCACGTGTCGCTGGTAGGCGGCGATCCGCTGGTCCGCTATCGCGAACTGGAGATGATTCTTCCCGAGCTGGAGGCGCGCGGCGTGTACACGCAGGTGGTGACCAGCGCGTTTCGGGTGATCCCGCCGGAGTGGCAGCGGTTCGAGCGCCTGAACGTGGTGGTGTCGATCGATGGCCTGCAGCCGGAGCACGATGAGCGGCGCAAGCCGGCGACCTACGAGCGAATCCTGAAGAACATCGCGGGGGCGAAGGTCACGATTCACTCCACGATTACGGGAATTACGGCGGGACGGGCAGGGTATCTTGAGGAGTTTCTGCGGTTCTGGAGCGCGCGGCCGCAGATCGAGCGGGTCTGGTTCAGCCTGTTTACGCCCCAGCTTGGGGCTACGGGGCCGGAGATCCTGACGCCGCGACAGCGGGAGTTCGTGGTGAACGACCTGCTGCGGCTGCGGAAGCGTTATCCGCGGCTGGAGATGGGCGAGAGCCTGATGCGGGAGATGCTGTCGCCGCCGGATAGCCCGAAAGACTGCATCTTCGCGCAGACCACGGCGACGATTTCCGCCGATCTGAAAACCAGGATCACACCTTGCCAGTTCGGGGGGAAGCCGGATTGCTCGCAATGCGGGTGCATCGCTTCGATGGTGCTGGCGGCGGTGGGACACCATCGGGTCGCGGGACCGCTGACGGCAGGGCATCTGTTCCGCGCTTCGGCGCAGATTGGGCGAGGGTGGAAATCGGCGAAGGAGCTGATTGCCGGTCCGGGGCCTGTGCCGCCGGAGTCCGGACCGCCGGCTTTTCCGATCCTGCAGGGAGACGTGCCATCCGCTCAGTGATCGACGGGCAGAAAAGAGAAAGGGGAAGAGGGCCCGAGATGGCCGCGTCTTCCCCTTTTCTGCTGAATTTGGATTGAGCGCTTACAGAGCCTGGACGTTCTCAGCCTGCCAGCCCTTGGGACCCTTCACCACGTTGAACTGGACGGCCTGGCCTTCCTGCAGCGAACGGAAGCCACCGTTCGACTGAATCGCGGAGTAGTGTACGAACACGTCCTCACCATTGGTGCGGCTCAGAAAGCCGAAGCCCTTGGCGTCGTTAAACCATTTCACTGTTCCCTGTTCCATTGTTCATTTCCTTATTTGCTTGATGTATCGCTGAACTCAATGTGGAATTTATTGCGAGTCAAGCAGAGCAGGAACAGGCAAAGAAAACCAGTCGGATTCGACGATCAGCTCCACTATAGCATTGTTGGCCGCGGCGGTCGGGTTCGAAAAGCGGACGTTTGGGGGATTTCCGTGACTGTGGATTAAGGGTTTAGGTGCGCTCCCGGGGGATTGGGCAGATTATCTATTAGGAGAGACGCAGTAAACGGCGTATGCTCACAGCAGAGAAGGTCGGTTGGATTTCTCTGCATTTCCCAGCTTCGCCCTCGATAGCTCTGTGTTGCGGCCATCGTGGATCGTGCCCGGAACTCGTTCTTTTTCAAGGGGCACCTCCCCACCAGGTCCCTGCGAGTCCGGCGATTGCAGCAAACGTGCCATAACCCGGAAACAGAGGGCAAACCATATGAGATCTGAACTGGTGTACTCCGCCGGTCTGCAAATTGAGAACCGGTTTCTGTTGGCGATTACGGTGATGCGGGCAGTGCGTAAACTGCACCTGAACTCAACGCGCACGGAAGACACGGCGAATCAGGTATTTGCGGATGTGGCGAAGGGTCGCTACGTCACCGATCTGGCGCTGCCGGAGATCAAGCCGCTCCCGGCGATCGAACCTCTTCTGCTGGCGCCGGCTGCTTAAGGCAGCCGCGGCGCTCCTTCAATCCGAGGGGCTGGAACCGACGGCGAGGGTCTGGATTTGGTTACGTTACTGCCAGGTTTGGCCGCTGTCGGTGGTCGTCCAGGTGGCTCCGTCGTCGGCTTCGATGACGACGCGCTGGCCGGGTTCGAAGCGAATATGGGCGATCGCATGGGACCGGTCGGCGCCGGGCGGAAGCTGGATTTGGATCCAGGTAACGCCGTTATCGATCGAGTGAAAGAGCCGCAGGCGGTCGCCGCCCGCCCAAATCTCCTGGCCTGATACAGACAAGACACGGAATCGTACCTTTTGGTCAACGGGGACGCTCTGCCACGTCTCGGGTGCGAGGGCGCGCTCGATTTGGCCGTTGTCGTTGATGCGGAAGCGGGGATGGGTGGCGGGTTGTGTCATGAAGCCACCGATCACCGCTGCCTGTTGGCGCGACTCTCCCCCGGTAAACCTGTTCATGGGCGCGAAAGCTGCATTGGCTGTGGTTTGCGGAGCGGCTTTGGCGGCGACCGCTGTGCCGTGGCGTGCCACCATTTCTGCCTGGAGCTGCGCGCGCATCTGCGCCTTGTCCTGTGCCCGGTCAGGTGGGGGCGGTGCGTTGCGCGAGGAGGTTGCGCTGAGACTTAAACCGGAGATGGCCCCCTCGGCCGGAGCGGCTGTGGCCTGGGTTGAAGCTTCGGCTTCGTCCGTCTGGAGCGGGGGCGTGGGAGCCGGAGGTCGCTGTTGGACAGGAGTGCGGACATGCTTCGGCGGGGCAGCCGCCGGCGGGCGAGCCTGCGCAGGCGTTGCAGTGGTTTGGGGTTGGGGAGCGAAGGCTGGCGAAGGGGGTGCCTTGGCAGCCGGAAGCGACGGAGGTGCGCTGGTCGCGGTTTGCGCGCCGGGGACGTGGGCGCGGGTTGCACGATAGAAGAGAACTGTTGAGGTGGCCATCACGAAGAGACAGGCGGCGATGACGAAGGCGGGGAGCCAGGCACGGGGTGGAGTGGGGACGGCCTTCGACTGGGGCAGGAATGCGGGTTCCGGTTCGGCAGCGGTGGTCGACGCGTGTAGGATGGCTCGGCAGGATTCGCAGTTGGCCAGGTGCGCGCCGACCTCGGCACGCTCGCGGCCGAGCAGAGAATCTTCGGCAAAGGCGGTCAGCAGGTCGGCATCGGGATGAGGACCGGCCGGCTGACTGTGAGCCAGTTGGCGGCGCAGCGCGTTGGTGGGAATCTGCTTCACGTTGCCGATCCGTCCTTCTCATAGAACGCGGTGGGTGAGGTTTCTTGCCGCAGTTTTGAGGTTACGTCGAGGTTCAGATCACGCACGTCGAGATCCTGCATCAGCTCCTCGCATTGTCGCGCGTTGAGGCCGGCCGCGCGGAGGCGTTTCAGCGTGCGCTTGCGAAGGTGCGTCGTGATGCGGTCGAGGCGGCGGCTGATGGTGGATTCGTGGACGCCGAGCTGGAGCGCGAGCTGGGCGAGCGTACGTTGGTCCAGATAATAAGACGCAAGAAGGAAGCGGTCTTCGGCGGTGAGCTCGTCCAGCGTCTGATCGAGAGCGGAGGCGAGACGCGGATCGGGTTCGGGAGTGGGTGGGTCGGCTGGAGCGGGAAAGCTGGCGCCCGATTCGATTTGTTCCTCGAGGCTTGTGCTCTTCGAATAGGCGCGGCAGCGGTCGATGAAGTGCTGCGAGAGCACGGTGCGGAGCCAGCCCTCGAGCGAGCCGCGACCCATGTAGTAGTCGAGTTTGGAGACGCGGCGGCCGTCGCGATTGGGGACACCGTAGAGTTCAGCGTAGAGTTCGTCGGCAATTTCGCGGCCGGTGGCCTCGTTGCCGGCGATCCGGTAAGCGCTCTCATATAGGGACGCACGGAAACGGAGAAGGAACGCTTCCCAGGCGGCATCGTTGCCGGCGGAACAGGCGCGGGCGAGGATCAGGTCGTCGAGTCTCAGTTTGGTGAGCAGTTCGAGTTGTTCGGATTCCGTGGAATCGGCGGCGTAGCGAGCCAGGACGCCGGCGACGATGTGCCGGAAGTGGCCGGGCGAAATGCTGTAGCGGGGGGCGCCGGATTCTGCATACCGCTGATCGATCGCCTTCGAGACGGCACTGCCAGGGGCGTGGGGCTCGGCGGCAGTCGAAGGCTCAGTGATCATCGGCAGAGATTCTCAAAAGATTTCCTGCAAGAAGAAACCCCTTGCGCGTTCTCGGTTGCGGAGGCAGCGGAGTGGCGGCCTCGCGTGGAGGCAGATATGGCGGGTGTGCCGCAATATGCGTGGGAGAACCGTTCTGGCCGTTGGTCGATCTTTGGGTTTGTCCTCTTGATGGCATTGCTTTGCCTGCTGATTGCGGGGCAGAGTCGGCGCGGGGACGGGAGCCGGAGGGCCTTACAAGGTGGTGCCGGCGATCCGGCGCGGCAATCTGGCAATTTTTCCTGTTGTCGCGAACAAATCGTATAACACCTCGCAGCTTTTGACGTTGGACGATGGAATTCGTACCGGCGAGGTGGTGGTGACGGAGGCGGGAAACGAGCGCGGGCTGGTGCGCGGCGAGCACCCGATTCCCTATCGCGGCGGGGCCGAGGTGAACCGGCTGGTGCTTTACAACAATTCCGATCGGCCGCTGCTGCTGCTCGCCGGTGAGATTGTGACGGGTGGAAAGCAGGATCGGGTGATCGGAGCGGACCGCATTGTGCCCCCGAAGGGAGGGCCGATCGATCTGAATGTTTTCTGTGTGGAGCCGGGGCGGTGGGTGGAATCGAGCGCGAAATTCGGGTCGATGATGGGGCAGATGGCGCAGCCCAGCGTGCGCACGCCAGCGATGGCCGAACAGAACCAGAGCGAGGTGTGGGATCGGGTGCGCGCCTCGAATGCGGCGGTGGCGAACATGCTGACGTCGCCGGCAGTGCACGGAGAGGTTGCCGGCACCAGCTCATATGCCAAGGTGTTTGCCAGTCCGCCGGTCGAGGCGAAGCTGGAGGAATACGGAGGGCACGCCAGCGAGCAGGCGATTCTGGCGGAGCTGCGGAGCGAAGGCGCGGTGGGCGTGGTGGTTGCGGTGAATGGGCGCGTGGAGTGGGCCGATGTGTTTGGGAGCACCGATTTGCTGGCGAAGTACTGGCCGAAGCTGATGCGGAGTTATGTCGCAGAGGCGATGACGACGGTATCCAGCGGAGAGGTTCCGGAGCTGGGCGACGCGCAGGCGTTCATGGCGAATCTCGGAGGCGGGCGCGAGGTGGTGGAGACCGAGCCGGGAATCTTTCGCAGAACGGAGACCACCGGCGACGGTTACCGGGTGTTCACTCTGCGCGGACTGTCGCCGCAGTCGGACTTCGACGTGCACATCACAAAGATGACCGACTAATCATGTGCGATGGTCAACTGTCCTTGCGGTAGAGCATATCGCGCATGACGCGGCGGCGCTCGGCATTCGCTTCGCGGTCGGTAAAGCCTGCGGCGGGCAGAACTCCGGAGTCGGACTCTTCGGGCTCACTGCAGGCGGGACAACGATTGGCGAAGCCAGGCTTGTCGGGCTTCAGTTCAAACTCTTCACCACAAATGCTGCAGGTACGGATCGGGAAGGACATCTTTCGTTCCTGAAGTGTGCCGGCGACTTGCCGGGAAAGCGTTGGTGTTACACCGTCGCAAGCGCCTCCGCGGGTTGCGATGCGGCAGGTTGAGCGGTTCGTTCGGCGTAGACCTGCTGTGCAGCCGCGAGGGCCTTGCCGAAGGCGAAGTTGGGCAGGTTGAGCGATGTGGCCGCGACCTGTTCGAGAGCGGCGATGATCGCGATGGTGTCCATGTAGTCGAAGAGGCCGATGTGGGCGATACGGAAGATCTGACCTTTCATCTCGCCCTGGCCGTTGGTGACAATGGCGGCGAAGCGGCGCTTGAGTTCTTTGACGATGATGCCGGAGTCGACGCCGGCCGGCGGCAGAATGGCAGTGGCCGCCGCCGAAGGCGCGGTGGGCGCGAAGAGCTGCATTCCGAGAGCCCGAACCGCGGCGCGCGTCATGGCGGCGCAGGTTTCAGCATTGTCGATCAACGCATTGCGTCCGGCAGCGAGATCGCCTGCTGCCTGGCCGGCGATGTAGTCGAGCGCAGCGCCAAGCGCGGCGATAAGAGCGACGGCCGGGGTGTAGGAGGACTCGCCCTTCTGCGCGTTCCTGCGCTCCTTGCGGAGATCGAAATAGTAGCGGGGATTCTTTGAGGTTTCGGTGGCCTTCCAGGCGCGATCGCTCAGGCTGAGGTAGGCGAGGCCGGGCGGGATCATGACCGCTTTTTGCGAGCCGCCAATGATGACATCGACGCCCCAGGCATCGACCTCGAGGTGCGTGGTCCCGAGGCCGGTGATGCCGTCGACGATGAGAAGCGCGTTGCTGCCGGAATCTTTGAGGAGCGCGCTGATGGCCTGGATGTCGTGGCGTACGCCGGTCGAGGATTCGGTGGCCTGCACGAAGACGGCGCGAGTGTCCGGCCGCAGAGCGTTGCGGATGGCGTCGAGGGAAAAGGTTTCGCCATAGGGGACGCTGACAAGGTCGACCTGGCACCCGAATGCCTTCGCGAGGGATTCCCAGCGCTCGCCGAATTTTCCGGCGGAGAGGACAAGGACGCGGTCGCCGGGCGAGGTGAGATTGGAGACAGAGGCTTCCATGGCGCCGGTTCCGGAAGAGGCGAGGAGCAGAACGTCATTCGTTGTGCCGACGAAAGTTTTCAGCTGCGCGAGCACGCGTTCGTAGAGGGCGCGGAATTCGGGAGTCCGGTGGTGGATGTCCGCGGCAGCCATGGCGAATTGAGCAGCGGGGAGGAGCGGGGTCGGGCCGGGGGTAAAAAGTCTCGTTTTACGAATCATGATTTGGGATCGCCTCGCATCTATTTTAAACGGGAGGCGGGTGGGGATTTCTCCCTATAATGAGGCGTCCGAACAGGAATGGAGGCGCATCGATGGATCTGGTGAAGCAGGTCGACCACGATATGGTGGCGGCCATGAAGGCTCGCGAAGTGGAGCGCACGTCGACGCTGCGAATGATGAAGGCAGCGCTGAAGAATCGAGAGATCGAGAAGCGTGAGGCGCTAACGGATGCAGAGGCGCAGCAGGTGTTCGCCACGATGATCAAGCAGCGGAAGGATTCCATTGAGCAGTTTCAGAAGGGAAACCGGCCGGAGCTGGCGGCGAAGGAAGCTCGCGAAATTGTGTTGATCGAGGGCTATCTGCCGAAGACGGCCAGCGAAGAGGATTTGAAAAAGCTGGTGGACGAAGCGCTGGCGGGGACGAGCTTTGGGCCCAGAGATATGGGTCAGGCGATGAAGACGGTCCAAGCGAGGATTCAGGAGACCGGGATGCGCGCGGACGGACGGGTGCTGAGCGAGCTGGTGAAGGCCAAACTACAGCCAATAGCCAATAGCCAGTAAGCTGCGGCGTGTCGACTCTCGTCAGAACGCGAAAGCGATCAGGCGATGGCGCGGACGGGAGCGCCGGCAGAGACGTCCGCGTCCTTGGCCGATTCGGTACTGAGTTCGCCTGCCAGCGGCAGGAAGACGCGGAAACAGGTACAGGCGCCGCGCGGTGAGTGGAAGCTGCGGAATCCGATGGCGCCTTCATATTTCTGCACGATGCCCTTGCTGATCCAGAGGCCGAGGCCGGTGCCTTTGGCGGATTTCGTCGTAAAGAATGGCTGGAAGAGCCGCCTCGCATCTTCGGGGCGAATGCCGTTGCCGGTGTCGGTGATGGAGACGGCGATGCCGCGGCGCTGCGTTTCCCGATCGGTAGCGTCGGCTACGCGGAGGCGGAGTGTTCCACCCGCGGGCATGGCCTGAATGGCGTTGGCGATGAGGTTGAGGAAGACCTGGCGCAGCTCTCCCGGAAATCCGTGGACGATGCCGCGCGACGAATATTTCTTCTGCAGGGTGATGTGGCTGGCAACGATGGGACGCTGTTGCAGGTCAACCACGTTATCGAGCAGATCGGTAACGGAGACAGCGATGGGCTGCTTGGAGTCACGATAGAAGCTGAGGGTCTGGCGGGTGATGTGGGCGGCGCGCTGCAGTTCCTGATCGGCGAGATTGGCGTAGTAGCGGGCCTCTTCGTCGAGAGAGGGATGGTTGCGCAGGAGGTAGAACACGTTGGTGATGGCTTCGAGGGGGTTGTTGATTTCGTGGGCGATGATGCCGGCAACGCGGCCCATGGCAGCGAGTTTCTCGGCCTGACGCAGGGCTTCTTCGGCCTGTATCTGGCGGTGATGTCGCGCTGGATTTCGAGAATGGCGTCGCCTTCGCGGTTTACGACTTTACGGGTGGAGACGACGATTTCGTGGCCGTCGCGGGCATGCTGCACGAGGTTTCCCTCCCAGGAACGTTTGACGTGGAGGGAGGTTTCGACTTCCTCGTTGGAAACAGGAAAAACCGTACGCAGAACTTGATGGAGGTTGCGGCCGATAACCTCATCGCTGTTCCAGCCGTAGAGCGTTTCGGCGCCGGAGTTCCAGAAGCGGATGGCGCCCTGGAGATCGCGAACGATGATGGCTTCGGTGGCGAGTTCGAGGAGCTCGGCGCGCTCGCGGTGGTGGGCTTCGCTCTGGCGGAGCTCTTCGGTGCGTTCGGTGACGCGGCGCTCGAGGTCGGTGTTGAGGCGCTGGAGCTGGCGGGTCTTGCGATGGAGCTCGACGAAGACGCCAATTTTCGCGCGCAGAACTTCGGGAATAACGGGCACGGAGATATAGTCGACCGCACCGCGGCGATAGCCGTTGATCTTGTCGGAATCGGTGAGATGGACGCCGGAGATGAAGATGATGGCGGTTTTGCCGAACCGCGGGTGCTCGCGGATCATGTCGGCGAGCTCGAAACCGTCGAGTTCGGGCATGCTGACATCCATGAGAACGACGGCAATATCGTTCTTCAAAAGGATGTTGAGAGCCTCTTTGGCGGACGCCGCCTTGATGAGATTTTCGCCAAGCTCGGCGAGGATGACCTCGTAGCTGAGAAGCTTGGCGGGCTGGTCGTCCACCATGAGGATGTTGACTTTCTCGTCCGCAGTCATCGTTTCTCCGAGCCCAGTCGATCTCCTCTTTTAGCGATGCAACCACATGCGAAGCGCGGAGAGCAACTGCTCGGTGTTCACCGGCTTGGCAAGGTATTCCGAGGCGCCCGCCTCGAGGCATTTCTCACGGTCGCCCTTCATGGCTTTGGCGGTGAGGGCAATAATGGGTAGCCGCCGCAGCGAGGCATTCTGGCGAATTACCTGCATGGTTTCGTATCCGTCCATTTCCGGCATCATGATATCCATCAAAACGATGGCGAGGTCGGAAGTGGATTCGATGGTAGCGATGGCTTCGCGTCCTGTGCCGGCGGTGAGGACCGTCATGCCGCGCCGTTCCAGCACGCTGGAGAGGGCGAAGATGTTGCGGACGTCATCGTCGACGATGAGCACCTTGCGGCCGAAGAGAGCTTCATCAGACTGATGCAGGCGGTCGAGCATACGCTGCTTGTCGGCGGGCAGGTGGGCGACGACGCGATGCAGGAAGAGGGCGGTTTCATCGAGCAGGCGCTCAGGCGATTCGACGTCTTTGACCACGACACTGCGCGCGAGCATATGCAGACGGGAATCCTCTTCGGCGCTGAGCTCGCGGCCGGTAAAGACGACGACAGGGAGGTCTTTCAGCTTTTCGTTGTCGCGGAGCTGATCGAGAACCTCGAAGCCGCTCATGTCGGGAAGGCGAAGGTCGAGCACCGCGCAGTCGTAGTTTGACTCCATGAGTTGCTGCAGGGCGGAGGTTCCGGAATCGGCCACATCGATGTCGATGTCGTCGTGCCAGAGGAGCTCGCGGATGCTGAGCTGTTCCGCAGGATTGTCTTCGACCACGAGCAGCCGTTTGCGGCGCGGCATGGAAAAGTCGTGAATGCGGGTGAGCGCGGCTTCAAGGCCTTCGGTGGATGTGGGCTTGGTGACGAAGGCGAATGCGCCGCGCGAGAGGCCGTGGCGGCGATCGTCGTCGAGGGTGAGCATCTGGACCGGGATGTGACGGGTGGTGGAGTCCTGTTTGAGATGGTTGAGGACGGTCCAGCCGAGCATGTCGGGCAGGAAGACGTCGAGGGAGATGGCGGAGGGATTGTACTCGCGGGCCAGAGCGAGCGCTTCCGCACCACTCATGGCGACGAGGACTTTGAATCCCTTATCGTGCGACAGGTCCGCGATCACGCGGGCATAGTGCGGATCGTCCTCCACGATCATCAGCACGGTATCGCCTTCCTGGAGGTTCTCGCGATCATCTTCGATCGCGGAATCCTGCTCGGAAACGACCGGGCTGGCGAGAAAGGCCGGAGCGGAGGCGGATGCGCCTCTCTTTTCCGGTAGTGAAGAAGCGGCCGGGCCGACGTAGGTCTGCGGCACGTACAGGGTGAAGGTGCTGCCTTTGCCGGGCGTGCTGCGGAGCTGAATTTCGCCGCCGAGCAGATTGGCGAGCTCGCGGCTGATGGCGAGTCCGAGGCCGGTGCCTCCGTATTTGCGGCTGGTTCCGGCATCCGCCTGCTGGAAGGCCTCGAAGATGATGCGCTGTTTTTCCGCCGGGATTCCGATGCCGGTGTCGGAGACTTCGAAGGCGACGACTGAGCCGGCGCCGGAGAGGATGGGGTGGTCGTGGCTCCAGCCGGATGGGGCGCTGGAGACAGTGAGCCGGACGCCGCCCTGTTCGGTGAACTTGAAGGCGTTGGAGAGCAGGTTTTTGAGGACCTGCTGCAGGCGGCGAGGATCGGTGACAAGGCTGCGGCCGAGTTTCGGATCGCCCTTGACTTCGAAGAAGAGCTTGCGGTTTTCGGCCTCGTGACGGAACGGCCGGGAGACGGCTTCGAGGAGGCTGCCGAAGAAGAGCTCTTCGGGCTCGACGGAGACGGTTCCGGATTCGATCTTCGAGAGGTCGAGGATGTCGGAGATGAGGTTGAGCAGGTCGGTACCGGCGCCGTGGATGGTGCGCGCGAATTCAACCTGCCGGCCGCTGAGGTTGCCGTCGGGATTTTCGGCGAGCTGCTGGCCGAGCACGAGGATCGAGTTCAACGGCGTGCGCAGCTCGTGGGACATGTTGGCCAGGAATTCCGACTTGTACTTTGAGGTGAGAGCCAGTTCGCGGGCTTTTTCTTCCAGAGCGCGGCGAGCCTGCTCGATTTCCTGGTTCTTGCGTTCCACTTCGGAGTTCTGCTCGGCGAGCTGCTGCGCTTTTTGCGCCAGCTGCTCGTTGGTCTGCTGCAGCTCCTTCTGCTGCGTCTGCAGCTCGGCGGCCAGCTGCTGCGATTGCTTGAGCAGCGCTTCGGTCTGCATCGTGGCCTCGATGGAGTTGAGCACGATGCCGATGGACGAAGTGAGCTGATCCAGGAAGGCCAGGTGCGATGCGGTGAAGATGCTGAGGCTGGCCAGTTCGATGACAGCCTTGACGCGGTCTTCGAAGAGCACCGGCAATACGATGACGTTGCGCGGGATGGCTTCGAAGAGACCGGAGCGGATGGGAACGGCGGTGCCCGGAATTTCACTGATGAGCATGCGGCGCTTTTCCGCAGCGCACTGGCCGATGAGGCCTTCGCCGACACCGATCTCACGGTTGTAGCCGTCGTGGACGTTGGCAAATGCCGAGAGAAGGACGAGGCCGCTGAGCTCTTCGGTCTCGGCCTGGCTTTCGGTCTGGTAGATGACGCCCTGCTGTGCGTTGACCAGCGGGACGAGTTCGGAGAGGAGCATGCGGCCCACCGTGACCAGGTCGCGCTGGCCCTGAAGCATGCCGGTGAAGCGCGCGAGGTTGGTCTTGAGCCAGTCCTGCTCGGTGTTGCGGTCGGTGGTGAGCCGGAGGTTATCAATCATCGTATTGATGTTGTCCTTCAGCTCGGCCACTTCGCCGCGGGCTTCCACCTGAATGGAGCGGGTGAGGTCGCCCTTGGTGACGGCGGTTGCCACTTCCGCGATGGCGCGGACCTGGTTGGTGAGGTTGTCGGCCAGCAGGTTGACGTTGCCGGTGAGGTCCTTCCAGGTTCCGGCAGCGCCGGGGACGTTGGCCTGACCGCCGAGGCGGCCTTCGACGCCGACCTCGCGGGCGACGGTGGTGACCTGATCGGCGAAGGTTGCCAGCGTGTCGGTCATGCTGTTGATGGTTTCGGCGAGCGCGCCCACTTCGCCCTTTGCGTTCACCGTGAGCTTCTGCTTCAGGTCGCCGTTGGCGACGGCGGTGACGACCTTGACGATGCCGCGGACCTGCTCGGTGAGGTTGGCGGCCATCACGTTCACGTTGTCGGTGAGGTCCTTCCAGATGCCGGCGACGCCGGGCACGTTGGCCTGGCCGCCGAGCTTGCCTTCGGTGCCGACTTCGCGGCCCACGCGGGTGACTTCGCCGGCGAAGGCGTTGAGCTGGTCGACCATGGTGTTGATGGTGTTCTTGAGCTCGAGGATTTCGCCTTTGACGTCGACGGCGATTTTGCGGGAGAGGTCGCCGCGGGCGACGGCGGTGGTGACTTCGGCGATGTTGCGGACCTGAGCGGTGAGGTTGCCGGCCATGGCGTTGACCGAGTCGGTGAGATCCTTCCAGGTTCCGGCGACGCCAGGCACGTTGGCCTGACCGCCGAGCCGGCCTTCGGAACCGACTTCGCGGGCGACGCGGGTGACTTCGGCCGCGAAGGAGCGCAGCTGCTCGACCATGGTGTTGAGGGTTTCTTTGAGCTGGAGGATTTCGCCGCGGACGTCGACCGTAATCTTGCGGGAAAGGTCGCCATTGGCAATGGCGGTGGCGACTTCGGCAATGTTACGGACCTGGCCGGTGAGGTTGCCGGCCATGGAGTTGACGTTGTCGGTGAGGTCCTTCCAGGTTCCGGCGACGCCGGGGACTTCTGCCTGGCCGCCGAGCTTGCCTTCGGTACCAACTTCGCGGGCCACGCGGGTGACTTCAGCGGCGAAGCCGTTGAGCTGGTCGACCATGGTGTTGATGGTGTTTTTGAGCTCGAGGATTTCGCCTTTCACGTCGACGGTGATCTTGCGGGAAAGGTCGCCACGGGCTACGGCGGTGGTGACTTCGGCGATGTTGCGGACCTGGCCGGTGAGGTTGCCGGCCATGAAGTTGACTGAGTCGGTGAGATCCTTCCACGTTCCGGCGACGCCAGGGACGTTGGCCTGGCCACCAAGACGGCCTTCGGTACCGACTTCGCGGGCCACGCGGGTGACTTCTCCGGCGAAGCGGTTGAGCTGGTCGACCATGGTGTTGATGGTTTCTTTGAGGCGCAGGATTTCGCCGGAGACATCGACGGTGATTTTGCGGGAGAGGTCGCCGTTGGCGATAGCGGTGGCGACTTCGGCGATGTTACGGACCTGGCCGGTGAGGTTCGAGGCCATGAAGTTGACGTTGTCGGTGAGGTCCTTCCAGGTTCCGGCGACGCCAGGGACGACGGCCTGACCGCCGAGCTTGCCGTCGGTGCCGACCTCGCGGGCGACGCGGGTAACTTCGCCAGCGAAGGCATTGAGCTGGTCGACCATGGTGTTGATGGTGTCTTTGAGCTCGAGGATCTCGCCCTTCACGTCGACGGTGATCTTGCGGGAAAGGTCGCCGCGGGCTACAGCAGTGGCGACTTCGGCGATGTTACGGACCTGGCCGGTGAGGTTGCCAGCCATGAAGTTGACCGAGTCGGTGAGGTCCTTCCAGGTTCCGGCGACGCCGGGGACGAGTGCCTGGCCGCCGAGCTTGCCTTCGGTACCGACTTCGCGGGCGACGCGGGTGACTTCGCCGGCGAAGGCGTTGAGCTGATCGACCATGATGTTGATGGTGTTTTTCAGTTCGAGGATTTCGCCTTTGACGTCAACGGTGATCTTGCGGGAAAGGTCGCCGCGGGCTACGGCGGTGGTGACTTCGGCGATGTTGCGGACCTGGCCGGTGAGGTTCGAGGCCATGGAGTTGACGTTCTCAGTGAGATCCTTCCAGGTTCCGGCGACGCCGGGGACGTTGGCCTGGCCTCCGAGCTTGCCTTCCGTACCGACTTCTCGAGCCACGCGGGTAACTTCTCCGGCGAAGCGGTTGAGCTGGTCGACCATGGTGTTGAGGGTTTCTTTCAGCTGGAGGATTTCGCCGCGGACGTCGACGGTGATTTTGCGGGAAAGGTCGCCATTGGCGATGGCGGTGGCTACTTCGGCGATGTTGCGGACCTGGCCGGTGAGGTTCGAGGCCATGAAGTTGACGTTGTCGGTGAGGTCCTTCCAGGTTCCGGCGACGCCGGGGACGTTGGCCTGACCGCCGAGGCGGCCTTCGGTGCCGACTTCGCGCGCGACGCGGGTGACTTCTCCGGCGAAGGCGTTGAGCTGGTCGACCATCGTATTGATGGTGTCTTTCAGTTCGAGAATCTCGCCCTTCACGTCGACGGTAATCTTGCGGGAAAGGTCGCCACGGGCGACGGCGGTGGTGACTTCGGCGATGTTACGGACCTGCGCGGTGAGGTTGCCGGCCATGGCGTTGACCGAGTCGGTAAGGTCCTTCCAGGTGCCTGCCACGCCGGGGACGACGGCTTGTCCGCCGAGCTTGCCGTCGGTGCCGACTTCGCGGGCGACGCGGGTGACTTCGGAGGCAAAGGAGCGCAGCTGATCGACCATGGTGTTGATGGCTTCTTTGAGCTGCAGAATTTCGCCGCGGACGTCGACGGTAATCTTGCGGGAAAGGTCGCCGCTGGCTACGGCGGTGGCGACTTCGGCGATGTTACGAACCTGGCCGGTGAGGTTCGAGGCCATGGAGTTGACGGAGTCGGTAAGGTCCTTCCAGGTTCCGGCGACGCCGGGCACCATGGCCTGGCCGCCAAGCTTGCCGTCGGTGCCGACTTCGCGGGCGACGCGTGTGACCTCGGCGGTGAAGACGCCGAGCTGCTGAATCATGGTGTTGACGATGGTGGCGGAGCGGAGGAACTCGCCTTCGAGTGGACGGCCGTCGACGTCGAGGCGGACGGTCTGGGTGAGATTTCCCTGGGCCACAGCGGCGATGGCGCGCGTAACTTCGTTGGTGGGGCGCAAGAGATCTTCGATCAGGCTGTTGACGGAGGTCTCCATCTCGTCCCAGGCACCACGGTGACGGGGAACGCGGATACGCTCGCGGGTCTTGCCTTCTTTGCCGACGGCCTGGCCGACGCGTTTGAGCTCGCGGGCCATCTGCTCGTTGGCGGAGACGATCTCATTGAAGTGATCGGCGATCTTGCCGGCGAGACCGGTCCAGGAGCCGGGAAGGCGGACGCTGAAGTCGCCATCCTTCATGGTCTGCAGCCCCATGAGAATGATCGGCAGATAATCGGGCACCGAGGGATCGGTACCATTGCCGGAGACACTTTTCTGGGGGTTTTTGGACTTGGGAGACGGCTGAGCCGCTGTTGCCATGGAAAACTCCTGCGTGAGCGATGAAGCTAAAATCCTCCCCGGGAAAGACGCCGCAAAACGGCGCGCCCGAGCCCTATGCCTGAGAGGAGCGTTGGGTGGATGCCCGATTCTCGGGAAAAGGTTGCCTGAAAAAATTCTCAGGAATTATATTCCGGTGCTGGGGCGCCTGCTCGCGTTCAGGGCGGTGGGTACGAGATGATGGTCCCGCGATGAATAGCTTGAACAGACGGGAATTTCTGCGGCTGGCGGCGGTTGCGCCGGTGGCCGCACAGGTACTGCAGTCACGGGCAAAGCAGGAGGAGAAGCGGCGGCTGCTGTTTGTGGGTACGCAGACCGTGGAAGGCAGCACCAGCCACGGGATCTATGGGTATCGCTGGGAGCCGGCGAGCGGGGAGCTGCAGGCTGCGGGACTGGCGGCGGAGAGCGACAATCCAACGTTTCTGGCGATCGATCCGGACGCTCAGTATTTGTATGCGGCGAATGAGATTGCGAGTTTTGAGGCGCAGGCGAGCGGGGCGGTGAGCGCCTTCGCGATCGATCACGACGCGGCAAAGCTAAAGGCGATCAATAAAGTGCTGTCGCTGGGAACCGGGACGTGCCATGTAACGGTCGATCACCTGGGGCGGGCGGCCTTTTGCGCCAACTACAGCGGCGGGAGCGCCACCTCGTTCGTGCTCAGTTACAACGGGCAGATCAGCGATCCGGTGTCGCATTTTCAGTATTCCGGACATGGGCCCGACAAGGAGCGCCAGGAGGCGCCGCATGCGCATCGAGTGACCGTGTCACCGGACAATCGGTTCCTGCTGGTGAACGACCTGGGGCTGGACTGCATTCACCTCTATCACCTCGACGACAAGAACGCGAAGCTCACGCCGAATCAGCCGCGGCAATGGACTGCAACGCCGGGCTCGGGGCCGCGGGCGCTGCGCTTTCATCCCAACGGGAGGTTTGCCTACTGTGTGCACGAACTGGTGTCACAGGTTGAGGTGCTGGAGTGGGACCGGGAGAAGGGCACGCTGCAATCGGTGCAGAAGGTGAGCCTGATTCCCGATGGCTACCACGGGCTGACGCGGGGCTGCGACATTGTGATCACGCGCGATGGGCACTACGCCTATGCGGCCAATCGGGACTACGACTGTCTGGTAAGTTTTGCCGTGGATGCGAAGGACGGCAGGCTGACGCTGCTGGCGCGCGGTTCGTGCGGAGGGAAGATTCCGCGGCATCTGGCACTGGATCCGACGGAGCGGTGGGTACTGGTGGCCAATGAGCAGTCGGATTTGATTGCGGTGTTCGCGCGGGACGAGAAGACGGGCAAGCTGGCAGAGTCGGGGAAGAGCTTCCCCATTTCCAAGCCGCAGTGTCTGGTGTTTGCCTGAGGGGCGAGCGAACCGTCGTCCGTGATCCGTTGTCAGGAAGACTCTCTCGACGCGATCATCGCGTCCAGATCGGCGATTTGAGCGCGGAGGGTGACGAGATCTTTCGCGGTTGGGGGTTGATCGGATTTGAGCAGAAATTCGATCGACGAGGCGATTTCGCTGCCCTGCGGCAATCCAAAGACGCCGAGGACGCCGGAGAGCTTGTGGGCGGCCTCGCGGCCAGTACTGCGCGCTTCGCGGTCGGCGGGGTTTTCAGTGAGGCGGTCGCAGGCGGAGTGCAGCAGGGAGATGCGTTCGAGGATCGTGGGCCGGCTGGTTCGCCAGAGCTCTTTCAGCCGCGCCGCGATTTTGGCGGCAGTGTCCTCGATCATAGTTCCTGCCAGCCGAGGGTCGCCGCGATTTCCTGGGCCAGCACAAGCGGATCGAATGGTTTGAACATCACTTTGACGACGCCGAGGTCAGAGAAGCGCTTTTGGTCGGCGGCCTGCACTTTGGCGGTCAGCAGGATGACGGGAATGTTGGCGGTTTCGGGCAGCGAGCGCAGTTCCTTGAATGTTGTTGGGCCGTCCATGCCGGGCATCATGACGTCGAGGAGGATGGCATCGGGGTGATTTTCGCGGGCTTTGGCGATGCCGGCGGCACCGGAACCGGCGACGAGAACGTCCCAACCGGCCACCGTTTCAAGGCTGAGCGCAGCCACTTCGCGGATATCTTCCTCGTCATCGATGATCAGAACGCGTCGGGACATTTTTTAATGTGGGACTGACATCACTATTACCCCAATTCGCGCAATCCCACCATCCCCCAGTGGTTCTACTTCGTGGTTCCAGTTGCGAAAGCGGCACCCCAACCAGCAGGAGAGCTACTTTTTCCGTCTCTGCCTGCAATCGTTCACCCGAGCCTCTGTTCGAACTGGCTCTGGGTGGCCTCTTCGGCGAGTGAGGAGATGGAAGCGCGGTCGGGGAGGAAGAAACGGAAGACGGCGCCACGGGAGGCGTTCTGCTCGGCCCAGATGCGGCCGCCGTGCTGATGCACGATGGTGCGGCAGATGGCGAGGCCGAGGCCGGTGCCGCCTTTCTGGCGTGAATCGGAGGCGTCGACCTGCTGGAAGCGGTCGAAGATGCTTTCCAGCTTGTCGGCGGGAACGCCGCGGCCTTCGTCGATGACGCTGACGGTGACACCGTCGGAGGCGCGGACGGTGATGACACGCACCGTGGACCGGGGCGGGGAGAACTTGATGGCGTTGCTGAGCAGGTTCGTGAGCACCTGGAGCAGCCGGTCGGAATCCGCCTCCACGAAGACGGAATTGGAATCACAGGCGAGGTAGACCTGTTCGGAGTCGGCCATCGGCTGCATGGTTTCAACTGCCTGGCGAACGAGGTCATCGAGAGAGATGCGCCGGAAGGCGAGCGGGGCACGGCCGGAAGTCATGCGCTCGAGGTCGAGGATGTCGTTGATGAGGCGCACGAGGCGGTCGGAGTTGGCGACTGCGATGCGCAACAGGCTGGTTGCCTTTTCGCTCACCTCGCCGAGCAGACCGGCGGAGAGAAGTCCGAGAGCGCCGCGAATGGACGTGAGGGGCGTGCGCAGCTCGTGGCTGACGGTGGAGATGAACTCGTCCTTCATGTGGTCGAGAGCGTAGCGCTGGCTGATGTCGCGGAAGCTGAGCACGCTGCCGACGGGTTCGCCTTCTTCGACCATCGGCATCAGCGAAAACTCAACAGGAAAGCTTTTGCCGTTACCGCGGAAGTAAACATCCTGGCCGGAGGCGCCTTCCGTAGTCATGCAGGCGCGGCGGGTGAGGCAACTGGAGTCGCACCCGGCGACAGCGGGATGCAGCAGCTCGTGGACGCGGCATCCGATGAGCTCGGACTCGGAGCATTCCATCATGCGGGCGGCGGCGGGATTGGCGAAAGCGATGCGGTTGGCAGAGTCGACGCCGATGATTCCGTCGGCAACGGAGTTGAGGATGACGGCCTTCTGGCGGTCGAGCTGGCGAACGCGGACTTCCTGACCGGCGCGGGCCATGAACTGACCGACGGAGCCGCAGACGGTTTCCACCGTGGCCATCAGGTCGGGATCTTCGCGCATGAACTGGCGGGAGAAGCATTCGACGACGGCGATGACCTGATTGCCGACGCGGACCGGGACGGCCCATCCGGATACGTAGCCGTTGAGCCGAGCCGCGGTGCGGCGGAGGAAGGCGGGATGCTGACGGAGATCGGAGACCCAGCAGGGCTTGCCCAGGGACCAGACGATGCCGGGGAGTCCCTGCCCGCGGGAGAGAACCAGCGCGATGGTTTCGTGGTGAAAATCTTCGCTGGAACGGCCCTTGGCGAACCAGGAAATGCGGGGACGGATGGAGTGCTGGGTCTCGTCGACGGTCCAGAGCGCGGCAAACTCGCAGGAAAAGGTTCCGCAGAGGGCTTCGAGGACGCGGGTCAGGCCCTCATCCATGGAGGTGGTTTCGCCGATGATCTGGCTGACGACGAGCTGAATGCGGAGGCGGCGCTCGCGGCGATTCTGCTGGGTGACATCGCGGAAAATGCAGCGCACAGAGACGGGGCCGGATTCCTCGCGGCGGCAGCTGAGGCTGGCTTCGACTTCGACATTTTCGCCGGCGGAGTTCTGCAGGCGCAGAGGATGGTGTTCGACGCGGACGCCGTGCAGCGCTTTGTGGAAGAGGGCTGCGGCTTCGGCCTGGATCTCGGGCGGGAAGGGGGATTCGAAGCCGATGAGGGACTCGAACTGTGACGAATCCATGCCGAAGAGGGCCTGCCAGGAAGGATTGACGTAGAGATAGCGGCCACGGGGGCTGAGCGTGGCGATCATCTCGGCGGAGTTATCGAAGAGGTCGCGGTAGCGCTCCTCGCTTTCGCGCAGGGCGTGCTCGGCGCGGCGCGTGGCGCTGAGATCGACAGCAATGGATACGAGGCCCTCGACCGTTCCTGCGGAGGAACGCACGGCCGAGAGGTAGACCATGGCGGGGAAGGTGCTGCCGTCTCTGCGGCGGTAGCGCATCTCGAATCCGCGGACGCGGCTGGCGGGAAAGGTAGCTACGTAACGGACATAGGGAAGGAGAGGGGGTGCGGTATGCGGCGGGACTTCAGGGTGGGCGCGGAAGGCGGGCATGGAGGCGGCCAGTTGCTCGCCGACCCTGGCCATTTCGGTCTCCGGGAAGAGCTCGGCCGCGGTGAGCGCGCCCACCGCCTCATGGGTGCGATAGCCGAGCATGCGCTCGGCCGCAGGGTTGAAGAGATTGATGCGGCCGGTGAGATCGCAGGCGATCATCATGGGCCCGGCGGAATCGAGGATGCTGCGATGCAGGCGGGCGACCCGCTGGAGCTGGCGCTCTCCCTGCCGTTCGCGCTGCGCCGAGCGGAAGCTGGACAGGGCGATCGAAACCAGGAGGGCCTGGGCCAGCGTCCAGAACGCGGCGAACCAGAAGATCCACGGATGGCTCTGGGTGGGCGGGCTGCCGTAGCGAGCGAGGACGATGGCGCCGGCGAGAGAAAACGCCAGAGCAATGACGAAAGCTCGCGTGACGGTCCGGGTGTGGTTGAATCGGGTCACAGCTCGATCCGAGTAAGCCGGGAATGGGATTCCCTCATCGCCAGGCAGGGGTGTTCGGGCTCAGTATAGGGGAACGCCGAACGGTTCCGACAGCAAAATCCACAGGGCACCAGCGAAACAATCCCACTTTGGTGTTACCTGCGGAGCACCAGGCGCAAAAAAGAACAGCGCCCTTTGTAACCGTGACGATTTAGACCGTCACCGGATCCAGGATGCGGCTCCAGCGGCGCTCGCGGCGCTCGGTATAAGCCTTCCTGTGCCACGCATAGCCGGTGATGAGCGGCAGAGCAAGGGTCGCTTCGCTGTAGACCATCTGTTCGTAGGTGGTGTCGACTTTGCCCCAGGAGCTGGCTTCCTTGAGGGTGCTCGAGGAGAGCGCGCCGTCGCGGACGTCGGCTACCGTAATCTGGATCGCGTATTTGTGCATGGGAGCTTCGTTGCCGAGGATGTCAGCCGCGACCACGATGTCCTGCGCGAAGTTTTTGGGAACGCCGCCGCCGATCATGAGCAGCCCGGTGGTGGGATTCGCAATCTTGAGCTGGGTGAGCTCGTAAAAATCCTTAGCCGAATCGATAGAGACTTTGGGCTTGTCCTGGCGCTTGTGCTGGTGGGCGACGAGTCCGAATCCCGCGGAACAGTCGCTGAAGGCGGGACAGAAGATCGGCACATCTTTCTGATAAGCGGAGAAGACGATGGAATCGGCGCCGCCTTTTTCCGGCGTCTTGCCGTTGGCTTCGAGCCAGGCGCCCATGGCACGGATGAATTCGCGGGAGCTGTGCGGGCGGGGGGGAGCGAATCGGCGACCTTCTCGGTCGTTTCGTCGCAGAAGCGGAGCTCTTCCTCGTCGATGAGGGTGTCGTAGATGCGATCGATCATCAGCTCGCGGAGCTCTGCATCCTGGGTGCCGGATTTGTAGAGGTCGTCGGCGATGTAGTGCTTAAAGCCGAGAGCTTCGAAGAAATCCTGGTCGACGATGTTGGCGCCGGTAGAGACGACGGCGTCGACCATGTTGTTGCGAATGAGGTCGACGAAGATCTGCTTCAGGCCGGCGGAGATAAGGGAGCCCGCGAGGCAGAGGATCACGCCGCAGTCCTGATCGCGCAGCATGCGCTCGTAGATGGAAGCCGCCCGGGCGAGGTCACGGGAACTGTAGGCCATCGACTGCATGGCGTCGACGAGGGCCACGACGTTGTGCTGCTTGATATCGATGTGGCGAATGGGCGTATTCAGGAGGTCGTGTTTCGAAGGCATAGCAACCTCAGGATAGCAGGGAGAAATGGGGAGAAAGTTGGGCCGAGATGAATTGCGGGAGATGAAAAACCGTTCGCGCGGGGCCGGCGATGCAGCGGCAGAATAGCGGGCAGGGGGCGTGCGCACGCCCGGGATGAGAGTGCGGACCTGACGGGTAATCCTGCCCGTTCGGATCTTCCGGAACGGCGCCGGAATTCAGGGCCGTACGGAATGGGTGGCGAGGTGTTTGGCCGGGTTGGAGCGGCCGGAGAAAGCGGCGCCTGGCTGGCTGGCGTCTTCGAGCTGGAACTGCCGGATCATGCCGTCCAGGTCGTTGGCAAGAGAAGCAAGGCCGCGCAGGGCTTCGACGGCCTGATCGGCGCCGTGGGCGTTTTCCGTGGAGAGTTGCGAGATTTCGCCGGCAGACTGAGAGATTTCTTCCGAGGCTGAGGTTTGCTCGGTGGCAGCGCTGGCAATCATTTGAATCTGTTGCTCGACCTGGCGGGACGACTCGATGATGGCGGACAGGCTCTGGCGGGCGCGGGTCGTTTCCTCGATCCCGGTGTTCACGGCAGCCTGGCTGTGCTGCATCACTTCGAGCGTTCCGCGCGTTTCCTCCTGGATGCTGCGGATGGTAGCGGCGATCTCTTCGGTGGCTCCTTTGGTGCGCTCGGCGAGGCGACGGACTTCTCCTGCGACTACGGCGAAACCGCGGCCGTGCACGCCGGCGCGAGCGGATTCGATGGCGGCGTTGAGGGCCAGCAGGTTGGTTTGCTCGCTGATTTCCTGGATGACGCTGACCACTTTCCCGATTTCTTCGGAGCGCTGCGCGAGAGAAGTCATTTTGGCGGAAACCGAGCCGCTGGCGGCAGCGATCTTCTCCATGGTTGCGGTGGCGGACTGCATGACCGCGCCCCCCTGTTCGGCGACCTGGGCCGACTCCCGGCTGGCGTGGGCCGCCTGATCGGCGTTACGGCTGATTTCGCCGATAGTGACGGTCATTTCCTGGGCGGCGGAAGCGATCTGATTTGTCTTGCCGGACTGGGTGCGGGCGTTGGCGGCGCTTTGCTCGGCCGCGGTGCTGATCTCGGTGGTGGAAGCGGCGAGGGTATCGGCGCCGCGGGCCACCGACTGCAGCACCTCGCGGAACGAATCGGCGCAGGTGTTGAGGGCGACGCCGAGGCGGCCGATTTCGTCGGTGCCCATGACACGAACATGCGCGGTGAGATCTTTGCGGGCCATGCGTTCCACGAGCGCTGTGCCTTTGGCGATGCGCGGCGCGATGACGTGGGTGAGGAGCCATCCGATGAAGGCCGAGAGCAGGACGACCGCCAGGGTGATGGAAATGTTGACCCAGGCAGCGCGCTGCAGAGCAGTCTCGGCGGCAGCGACGTCGTCCTGACCCTCGCCGATGCTGAACGTAACGTCCTGAGAGGAAAGATCGAGGGCAGAATGGAAAACGGGTTTCGTATCCGGAGCGGTCAGAAGGGCAGCGGCTTCTTTCGATTTTCCTTCGGCCTCGAGGGCGAGGGCGCGGTTGCCAAAATCGACATATTGCAGAAAGCCTGAGGAGAACTGCTGGGTGAGGGAGCGTTCACTCGCCTGCAGGTCGAACGGTTCAAAAGCGGTGAGCTGGGCCCGGAAGTCGGCAACGGCTTTGTTACGGGAAGTTTTCTCGGAGGCGACGCAGTCCTGCGACGGACAGAGCAGGATCGCCAGATCGGAACGCCGCACCTGATTGATATCCGTACGGGCGGCGGCGAGGTAAACGATGGCGGGAAAGTCATGATCGGCGATAGCGCCGGAGGTTTTGGATACCTTGTGCAGGGTAATCGTGGTGTAGACACCGAGACCGATGGAGAAGGCGCAAACGAGCGCAAAGGCGAGGGCAAACTTTTTAGCGAGGGGCAGATTGTGGATATTGATCACGGACGAATGCCTTTCTGCTCTGGTTGCGGTGCCGATCGATGACCGGGCTGCGACGTTTGGAAAAACGCCGCACAGAGGCATCATCGGCGAGGCGGAATTGGACTTGAGAGCGGACGGCCGCCGGATCTGAGGAAGGGGAACTCCGGACTGCGACAGGGCAGGTGGCGATTTCAATCGGGCAAAGCCATGGGTTTTCCGGCCAGGTCGCAGGCGCGCCACAGGTACCAGCTGGCGACCGACCGCCAGGGGCGCCATTTTTCGGCGCGGCGCTCGATCTGGTCGGCGGTAGCAAGCATAGAGGCGTCGAAGGGTTTCGATTTGGGCAGGCGGAGGAAGGTGAGGGCGAATCCCTTGCGGACGCCGTAGTCGGTGACGGGGAGAATGTCGGGGCGGCCGAGGCGAAAGATGAGCAGCATCTGGACAGTCCAGACGCCGATGCCACGGACCTGCGTCAGGCGTTCGAGGATTTCGTCGTCGGACAGGCGGCGAATGGCGGTCAGGGTCGGGACGGTGCCGTCGATGGTTTTGGCCGCGAGGTCCCGGAGGGCTTTGGTTTTCGAGGCGGAGAGGCCGCAGGCGCGAAGCCGGTCGTCGGAGGTCTCGATCAGGAGCTGGGGTGTGGGGTGGAGTTCGCCGAACGCGGTGAGCAGGCGCCTGAGGATGGCGGCGGCGGCTTTGCCGTGCAGCTGCTGATAAATGATGGACTCGAGCAGCGCCTCGAAGGGCGAGTGCTGGCTCTTGAGCTTCAGCGTGAAGGGAACCCGCTGGATGAGCTGGCCGAGTTTCGGATCGACTGCGGTGAGGGTGGTGCAGGCGAGAGCAGCGTCGTAGCGGACAGCGCGGCGTCCATCCATCATTACGACAGGGTACAGAAAACAGCGTCGCGGGTGCAGGCCGGAGGCCACACCGTGGCGGACGCAGGATGCCGGAGCAGGGCTCTCGAGGCGTGCTCTGAAATAGCACCGCTACAGTTACAGATTGCTGCCGTGGGCGCACGCGTGGGGGCCGGCGTTCTGATGCCGATGCCGCGGGCTTCGGTTCGGATGCGGTGAGCGCCTGTCGAGCGTGGCGTGAAATGGCGCCCTTCGGCCGCGCTTGCCAGTGATTCCTGTGAACAAAATTTTTTCCTTGCCTGGAGCCCGGCTTGCAGAGCGCGGCTCTCAGCCGCTATAGTTTTTCTTTACTCGGAAATTGTGATGCAGATCACAATCAGCTGTGATCCCGAATACAACCAGCACAAACTCCAGCGCAAGGAGGCTGCTACCAAGTGAGGTTCTGCGCGCCGGAAAGCAGAGAGATTTTGAAAACTGCCCGTAACCTCTGAGGCCGCCGTTTGCTGTTGTACCCGTCGGCCTGATCCCGGTCATGCTCAAGCCCTCACCTTGCGATTCACCAGGAGATTCAGGAAGCATTCATGGCGCAGATTTTTGACCGCAGCTCGAACGCTCTGGCCCGGATGAGCCTGATTCTGACAGGGCTGATCGTAATAGCCCTGGGGCTGACACTCGATGAACTGCAGCGATCGCCGTGGGTGACGCGCCAGGGGCAGCGGGCGGATCAGCCGGTGCCGTTCAGTCACAAGCATCACGTCGAGGGGCTGGGGCTGCAATGCCAGTACTGTCACACGACGGTGGAGAAGTCGAGCTACGCGGGCATTCCTCCGACGAAGACGTGCATGAACTGCCACGCGCAGATCTGGACGGATGCGCAACTGCTGGAGCCGGTGCGGCACAGCTGGGCGACGGGCGAGTCGATTGCGTGGACGCGGGTGCACGATCTGCCGGACTACGTCTTCTTCAATCATGAAATTCACGTGAACAAAGGCATCGGATGCTCGTCGTGCCACGGACGGGTGGACGAGATGCCGATCATGTACATGCAGAACTCGCTGCAGATGGAGTGGTGCCTGAACTGCCATCGGAACCCGGCGAAGAATCTGCGGCCGACCAGCGAGATTTACAACATGGCGTGGACCGGGGCTTCCGAGCTGAAGCCGGTGTGGTGCGCGGCAGAAGATGTACCGACGGGATCGCCGACGGCGGGGGGAGTGACCTGCACGGAGACGCCTCCGGGCGGCGAGGTGCAGATGGCGGCAATGAGTTCCCCGCTGGCCGGACTGCACGCGCAGACGGCGGCGACGCAGATTGGCGCCGAAGACACCGCTCCGGTGACGTTGCCGGCGGGCCTGCACTACACGAAATTCACCAGCCAGGAGGCGCTGGGGCAGTTCCTGGTGCAGCACTACGGCATTCGGAATCCGCGTGAGCTGACCAGCTGCGAGGTTTGTCATCGATGAACAGAAACGAGCTTTCAGCGTTCAGCGATCAGCGTTCAGAAGAGGGTACAGAGCCCAGGGTACAGGGTGCAGAAAGACCGATGACTGAGAACGCGACGAATCTGGTGCGAATCGAGGCGAAAAAGCCCACGCTGGCCGAAGTACGGGCGAAGCTGGCGAATCAAAAGGGCAAACAATTCTGGCGGTCGGTGGACGAGCTGGCGGATTCTCCGGAGTTTGCCGAGCTGGTGAACGAGGAGTTTCCGTCGCAGGCCTCGGAGTGGATCGATCCGGTATCGCGGCGAAGTTTTCTGAAGGTAATGGGCGCGTCGATGGCGCTGGCCGGGCTCGCCGGGTGCACGAAGCAGCCGGATGAGCCGATCATGCCGTATGTCACAGCGCCGGAAGACTTGATTCTCGGCAAGCCGGTGTATTTTGCCTCCGCTTTTCCGTTCGCGTCGGGCGCGGTTCCGGTGCTGGTGAAGAGCGATGCGTACCGGCCGATCAAGATCGATGGAAATCCGGAGCATCCTTACATCAAAGGCGGATCGGATCCGATCACGCAGGCGACGCTGCTGGATCTGTACGATCCGGACCGGTCGCAGCATGTGCTGTTTCGGGGCGACACGCGGACGTGGGCGGCGTTTCTGGCGGCGTTTCGGGGCATGCTGGCCGACAAGAAGCCTTCGGGCGGTCAGGGGTTGTATTTCCTGAGCACGACGGTGACCTCGCCGACGCTGGCGGCGCAGTGGCAGCAGGGGCAGAAGAATTATCCGCAGGCGAAGTTTGTGCAGTACGACCCGGTGAACCGCGATAACCACTACAAGGCGGCGCAGCAGGCGTTCGGCAGCTACGTGGATGCGCAGTACCGGCTGGATCAGGCGGACGTGATTGTGTCGCTCGATGCGGATTTTCTGGGAGGGGCGATCTTCCCGGGATTCCACAAGCTGGCGCGCGACTACGCGCAGAAGCGCAAGCTGGACGGCACGCAGCAGATGAACCGGCTGTATGTGGTCGAGAGCGTGACCACGACGACAGGATTTAAGGCGGAGCATCGTCTGGCGGTGAAGCCGAGCGAGGTTGCGGGGTTTGCGCAGGCGCTGGCGAGTGCGGTTGGAGCCGGCGGTGCAAGTGGCGGCAACTGGAGCGATCACCAGTCGAAATATTTACAGGGTGTGGCTGCCGATCTGAAGGCGAGCTCCGGGAAATGCGTTGTCATTCCTGGGGAATTTGCGCCGCCGGAGGTGCATCTGGCGGCATTCGAGATGAATCAGGCGCTGGGCAATGTCGGCAAGACGGTGGTTTATACCGATCCCGTGAATCCGATGCCGTCCATCCAGACGGACGATTTGAAGTCGCTGGTTGCGGACATGAATGCCGGCAAGGTGGACTGGCTGGTGATTCTGAATGCCAACCCGGTCTATGCGGCACCGGCAGATCTGGATTTTGAAAGCGCGCTGAACAAGGTTGGGACGATTGCGCATCTGGGCTCGCATGTGGACGAGACCGGCGAGCAGGCACACTGGCACATCAATAATGCGCACTATCTCGAGATGTGGTCGGATGCGCGGGCCTACGACGGCACGGTCAGTATCGTGCAGCCGATGATCGATCCGCTGTACGGCGGGCATAATGCGCACGAGATTCTGCAGTCCCTGCTCGATGAGCCGGATGTTTCGGCGTACGACGCAGTGCGCGGGACATGGATGGGCAACGGCGGAGCGGCGGCAAAGGGCAAAGCTCCATCTGCGCAGGCCGGCGGCAACGCTCAGACCGCGCAGGCCAGCGCTGTCCTGGACCAGGGCCCGGAGTTCAGGTGGCGCAAGGTCCTGCATGATGGCTGGATCGATGGCACGGCGTTTACTCCGAAGACGGTCATGCCGAAGGGCGGAGCTGTTGCGCTGGGAGCGGCCGCCGGTGGCGGGGTTGAGGTTGCATTCCGGCCGGACGCGAATGTGTATGACGGGCGCTACGCCAACGTGGGATGGATGCAGGAGATTCCGCGGCCGGTAACGAACCTTTCGTGGGACAACGCCGCGCAGATGAGTTTCGCGACGATGGAGAAGAACGGGCTCGCGGAAAACGATGCGGTTGAAATCAGCGTGGGCGGGAAAAAGATTATCGCAGGAGCGCTGGCGGTTCCTGGACAACCCGATGATGTGGTCGTGGTTACGCTGGGCCAGGGACGCAGGACCGGCCGCGTGGCCGGAGGTATCGGGTACAACGCGTATCTGATTCAGCAGTCGGGCGCGCTGTGGATGCAATCGGGCGCATCGTTGCGAAAGACCGGGGACATTTACGACATCTGCGTGACCAAGAGCCACCACATCGATCAACGCAGCGTGGCGCATGGTGGGGATGGGTCGGGAACGCATTCGATCGAAGGCAACGAGTCGCTGGATCGCGGGATTATCCGCTACGCGACGCTGACGGAGTACAAGGCGAATCCGGAATTTGCGCACGAGGGTGTGGCACGCTGGACGCCGGAGCCGGACGAGAGCATGTTCCCGGCATATCGATACGACAAGAACGCGTGGGGCATGTCGATCGATCTGAACTCGTGCATCGGCTGCAACGCCTGCGTCACGGCCTGCTATGCGGAGAACAATATTCCGGTGGTGGGGCGGCACCAGGTGAAGATTGGCCGGCTGATGCAGTGGATCCGCATCGATACATACTTCGAAGGGGATCTGGCGGCCCCGCGGGCGCACTTCCAGCCGATGACCTGCCACCACTGCGAGAACGCGCCGTGCGAACAGGTTTGTCCGGTGGGCGCGACCGTTCACTCGCCTGAAGGCCTGAACCTGATGATCTACAACCGCTGCGTGGGGACGCGCTATTGCTCGAACAACTGTCCTTACAAGGTACGGCGGTTTAACTTCCTGCTCTACTCCGACTACGAGACGGAAAGTCTGAAGCTGATGCGCAACCCGGATGTGAGCGTGCGCAGCCGCGGCGTGATGGAAAAGTGCAGCTACTGCAACCAGCGCATCCAGGAAGTGAAGATTGCGGCGGACAAAGAAAACCGGGATATTCGCGATGGAGAGATTCGGACGGCTTGCCAGCAGTCGTGCCCGACGGACGCGATCATCTTCGGCAACATCAACGATAAGGTGAGCCGCGTGGCGAAGATCAAGACCGATGATCGGACCTATGGAGTGCTGGCCGATATCAACACGCGGCCGCGCACCACGTATGTGGCGGGCGTGATCAACATCAATGAAGAGTTGGCGAAGGATTTGGGCGAGTACACGAGCTGACGGTCAGTACTCAGCAACAGAGCGGTCAACGGACAGAGATTTTCGAGGGCGAAGGCAAAAGAGACGATGGCGACGAAAGACGCACCCGTCAACAATCCGATGGTGGATCCGGTCACCGGAGAGTACCGGGTTATCGCGCCGGGGCACACCTTCAAGTCGGTGACCGAAGAAGTCTCGCGGATCGTGCTGACCAGCCACACGCCGCTGGGGTGGTGGTTCGGGTTCGTGCTGGCAGGCGGCGTAGTGGGTATGCTGCTGACGGCGCTGACCTGGCTGTTTCTGAAGGGCGTCGGCATCTGGGCCATCACGATTCCGGTGGCATGGGGCTTCGCGATCATCAATTTCGTGTGGTGGATCGGAATCGGCCACGCGGGCACGCTGATCTCGGCGATTCTGTTGCTGTTCAAGCAGGGCTGGCGCAACTCGATCAACCGGTTCGCGGAGGCGATGACGATTTTCGCCGTGGTCTGCGCCGGCATGTTCCCGCTGATTCACGTGGGCCGCCCGTGGCTGGGGTACTGGCTGTTTCCGTACCCGAGCACGATGAATTACTGGCCGCAATTTCGCTCGCCGCTGCTGTGGGACGTGTTCGCGGTTTCGACGTACGCGACCATCTCGGTGGTGTTCTGGTACATCGGCATGATCCCCGATCTGGGGACGCTGCGCGATCGCTCGCAATCGAAAGTCGGGCAATTCTTCTATGGATTGCTGGCGGTTGGATGGCGCGGGTCGGTGCGGCACTGGGTGCGGTATGAGACAGCATCGCTACTGCTGGCTGGTCTGGCAACGCCGCTGGTGCTTTCCGTGCACAGCGTCATCAGCCTCGACTTCTCGGTGGCGCTGATGCCAGGCTGGCACACGACGATTTTCCCGCCGTACTTCGTAGCGGGTGCGATTTACTCGGGGTTCGCGATGGTGCTGACGCTGGCGATTCCGATCCGCACCTTTTATCACCTCGAAGACCTGATCACGATCCGGCACATCGACAACATGGGTAAGGTGATGCTGGCGACGGGCATGATCGTGGCCTACGGCTACTCCACGGAAGTATTCATGAGCTGGTATTCGGCGAGCCACTGGGAATACTTCATGATGTGGAACCGCATGTTCGGACCCATGGGGTGGTCGTACTGGGTGCTGATCACGTGCAACATCGCGCTGCCGCAGCTGATGTGGATTCGCAAGTTCCGGTCGAATGTCGGGCTGATGTTCCTGATGTCGCTGATTGTGAACACGGGCATGTGGTTCGAGCGGTTCGTGATCGTGGTGACGAGTTTGACGCGCGATTACCTGCCGTCGTCGTGGGGCACCTATCGCGCGACGAAGTGGGATTACATGACGTTCGCGGGGACGCTGGGACTGTTCACGTTTCTGTTCTTCCTCTTTGTCCGGTTCCTGCCCATGATTCCGATGTCAGAGCTGCGGATGATGCTGCCGCAGGCAAAGGTGAAAGAAGTTCACGGCGAACCTCTTCCGGAGGCAGGTGATTAATGCCACTCCCTGAAGGAACGTATGGATTGATGGCTGAGTTCGAAACGCCCACGCAGTTGGTGCATGCGGCGAAGGCCGCGCATGGAGCCGGCTACCGGCGCATGGATTGCTATACGCCGTATCCGGTGGAGGAAGCGGCAGAGGCGATCGGATTTCATCGCGATGAGGTTTCGCTGGTGTGCCTGATCGGCGGTTTGCTGGGACTGGCAGCGATGTTCGGACTGGAGACCTGGATTTCGGTCTGGGCCTATCCGGTCAACATTGCCGGCCGTCCGTTTTATTCGTGGCCGGCGTTTGTGGTTCCGGCGTACGAGTGGACGATTCTGTGGTCGGGCCTTTCGGCGGCGTTCGGCATGCTGGCGTTGTGCGGATTGCCGAAGCCGTACCACCCGGTGTTCAACGCGCCCAATTTCCGCAACGGCGCGACGACGGACAAGTTTTTCCTGTGTCTCGAATCGACCGATCCGAAGTTTGACACCGCGGAGACGCGCAGTTTTCTGGAAGCGCAGAAGCCGTTATCGGTGGTGGAGGTGGAGTATTAGAACGGCAGGGAACAGGGCACAGGGCACAGGGCACGGCGTGCGGGTTCTGTGTGCGGCGGGTTCGCTGGCACTGCTGCTGTTTGCCGCAGGCTGCCGGCAGGACATGCAGAACCAGCCGAGGATGTTTCCTCAGCGCGGAACCACGTTGTTCGCCGATGGGCGGTCGGTGCGGCCGCAGGTGGAGCATACGGTGGCACGCGGCCAGCTCTACGAGAACGACTATTTCTACACGGGATTGATGAACGGCAAGGAAGCGGACATGATGCCGTTTCCGGTGACGATGCAGGTGCTCGATCGGGGACAGGAGCGGTTCAATGTGTACTGCACGCCCTGCCATTCGCGCGTAGGCAACGGCGCCGGGATGATCGTGCAGCGCGGCTACAAGCCGGCAGGAAACTTCCACGACGCAAAGCGGCTGTCGGAGCCGCTGAGCCATTACTTCTATGTCATGACGAACGGATTTGGCGCGATGCCGGATTACAAGGCGCAGGTGGCGCCGGAGGATCGCTGGGCGATTGCAGCGTATATCCGCGCGCTGCAGCTGAGCCAGAAAGCCACGCTGGCCGATGTGCCGGCCGGGACGCAGGTGGAGAGCCTGAGCTCGATCGCGGAGAAGATGGGTGAGCCGGCGAGCTATGCAGGGCCGTGGCCGATGCCGTCGACAGCGGTGACGGCGAAGCCTCAGGTCGGAGTTGTTGCAGGCGCTCCCGCGCAGGTGTCGGGTCCGCAGTCGGCCACTCCACCGACGCAGAACACGACTCGGGGCCAAACGATGAAGCCGCCCGCGCGGCCCTCAGGAGCGCAGCAATAATGGCGAACGATACCTTCAGCAAAGGACTGACAACCACGCTGGGAGCGCCGGCGTTCGTGGATTTGTGGCGGAGGCGCGCGCTGCGGTTGGGACTGGTGTCGGCGATCCTGGCCGTCGGCGTTGCGCTGCTGGCGCAGGCCTTCGATCATCCGGCGCTGGGCTGGGAGCACTTTCTGCGTGGATGGCTGGAAGGATTTGTCGGATGTTTCGGCCTCTGTCTCGGCGGCATGTCTTTGCTGATGGTGCAGCATCTTTCCGGCGGCAAGTGGGGGCTGATCGTCCGCCGCCCGCTGGAGGCGATGACGCGGACGTGGCCCATCGTGGTGATGATGTGGATTCCGGTCGCCATCCTGGGCGCGTCGTACGGCAAGCTGTATATCTGGGCGAAGTATGCAGACTGGGCCGGCGCGCTGAAGAATGGCCGGATCACCACCGATCAGGCGCATGCGATCCACTGGAAACAGCCCATGCTGAACGCCACCAGTTTCTATGTGGTGTCACTGGTTTGCTTCGCGATCTTCGCGCTCTACATCACGCTGCTGAATCGCTGGTCGCTGAAGCGGGATGCCGATCCTGAACCGAACGTGGCGTACTGGCGAACAAGGTTCGAGAACCTGAGTGGATTTGGCCTGGTGCTGTATGCGGCGCTGCTGTTCATTCTGGTGATTTACTGGGTGATGTCCCTCGATCCAACGTGGTACTCGACGATTTACGGGTTTCAGTACCTGGTCGGACAGCCGTTCATGGTTTTGCCGCTGGTGATCCTGACACTGATCGGCCTGTCGAAGGCCGAGCCGATCAAGAGCACGTTTCGCCTGGTTGAGCAGCACGACCTGGGCAAGCTGTGCTTTGCCCTGGTGATGCTGAATATTTATTTTGCGTTCGGCGCTTTCATCATCATCTGGTCGGGCAATTCGCCGGAGGAGATTCCGTGGTATCTGGATCGCATTCGGGGTGGATGGGGCGTGATTGTCACGCTGGATGTGATCTTCCACTGGTTAATTCCTTTCACGCTCTTGCTTTCGCGAGATCTGAAGCGGATCAAGAGCCGGCTGACGGTAGCCTGCTGCATCATGGTTTTCGCCGGATTCTGGGATCTGTTCTGGCTGATCGAGCCGAACTTTAAGGATGCGGCGCGCAACCTGCACTTCAGCTGGGGGATTCTCGAATACATCTTCGTACCGGGCGCATTGTTCTGCTTCTGGCTGGTTTACTACTTTGCGGCACTGAAGACGCGTCCGCTGATTGCCACCAACGATCCGCACCTGGCGGAGATTCTGGAGCATGACTATGCCCACGCATGATCCGCGCGATCCGAAGCTGGATCCGAAGGCGCACGACGACGAGGCGTCGGTCCGGGAGGGATTCGAAGTCACCGACGCGAACACCGGCGGAATCACGGTGTTTCTGGTCGGGTTATTCATCTCGGTGGGCGTGTTTTTCGTGGTGTGCTATGGGTTCGGAATCATTATCAACAGCGGAATGGACAAAGCGGATGGGCCGGTCAACAAATGGAACGCGCCAAATCAGATTGCGCCCCGCAAGGCTATTCAGTCGAGCCCGGCGCTGGAGCAGGAGCAGCTGGCGAAGCTGACGCAGCAGTTTCCTACGCCGCGGCTGGAGCTGGACGACGGCAATCAGGACCTGGCCGATCTGCACGAACGCGAAGATCTGCTGCTGAACAATTACAGCTGGGTCGATAAGCCGGGCGGGGCGGTGAGGATTCCGATTGAGCGGGCGATGGAGCTGATCGCGCAGCGCGGACTGCCGGTGGCTCCGCAGGCGCAGCATCAGGGACTGATGTTCGGAGATTCGCAACCGCAGGTACAGATGCCGCTGACGAATGGATTTGCGATGACCGGGTACGAGCAGGAATTGCACGGCGGCCCGGAGGAAGCGGGAGAGCAGGCTTCCAGCAAGGCGAATAACCAGTAAGACCCGCTACAGGGGCAGGCTACAGAGAGAGCGATGCAGAGTGGAGCTAAAACTCGGAGACATTCCAGGGCGGCGGGATGGACGCTGGCTGCGGCGCTGCTGTGCTCCGGTGTGCCGGCGCTCGCGCAGAGCCAGTGGTTCGGGTATCAGAAGCCCGGGACGCCCGCCGATCAGCAGCCTCTGATCATGAAAAAGATCAGTATTCAGCAGAAGCTGAATACGCAGATTCCGCTCAATCTCGAATTTCGCGACGAGACGGGAAAAGCCGTTCATCTGGGCGACTACTTCGGGAAGAAGCCGGTGCTTTTGTCGCTGGTGTATTACCAGTGCAAGATTCTTTGTCCGGAAGAGATCGATGGGCTGACGGGCGCGCTGGAAATGCTGAAGTTTAATCCGGGGCGCGACTTCAGCGTGGTGCTGGTGAGCATCGACGCGACGGAGACGCCAGCGATCGCGGCGCGGGAGAAGGCGTTCTACATGAAGCGCTACGGGCGGCCGCAGGACGTGAATGGCTGGCATTTCCTGACTGGGCAGGAGCCGGCGATTCGTGCGCTGGCCAGCGCGGTAGGATTCGGCTACGTGCCGATGCAGGGGCCGGATGGGAAGATGACGCAGTTTGCGCATGCCAGCGCCGTCGAGATCGTGACGCCGGAAGGGAAGCTGGCGCAGTACTACCTGGGAGTGGAGTTTTCCCCGAAGGATCTGCAGTTGGGGCTGGTGGAGGCGTCGCACGGGCAGATTGGGTCGATCGTGGATAACCTGCTGACGTACTGCTACCAATACGACCCGACGCAGAACCGGCATACGCTGATGTACATACGGATTTTTCAGGCGGGATGGGTGCTGACGGTTCTGTGTCTGGGGACATTTATGGTGGTGAACTTCCGGCGCGACATACGGGAAGCGCGGAAACTGAAGACACAGAAAACACAATGGGCGAACGGATAAAGGTCGACGATGCAACATTTCATCAGTCCGGTACTTTGGCAGTTTTTAATTAAGTGGCTCACGAACTTCGCGATCTTCCCGCCGGAAGCGTCGACCATCGCGCCGTATGCGGACGCGCTCTACTTTTTCCTGGTTTTCATCTCGGTTATCGGGCTGGGCACGGTTGCCTTTCTGGTTTTTTATTTCTCCGTTCGCTATCGCAAAGAGATGAATCCGGTGGCTACGCCGATCGAGGGGTCGACGTTGCTGGAGGCGACGTGGACCATCATTCCGCTGATCCTCTTTATGATTTGTTTCGTGTGGGGCGCGCTGCTGTACTTCAGGATTTACAGCCCGCCGACCAATGCGATGAACATTTATGTAGTCGGCAAGCAGTGGATGTGGAAGGTGGAGCATCCAGGTGGGCAGCACGAGATCAATGCGCTGCACATTCCCATCAACCGGCCGATTCAGATCACGCTGATCTCGCAGGATGTCTTCCACAGCTTTTCGATTCCGGCGTTTCGGGTGAAGCGCGAGGCGATTCCAGGCCGGTACAACACGGAGTGGTTTGAAGCGACGACGCCAGGGACCTATCACCTGTTTTGCACGCAGTACTGCGGAACGCTGCACTCGCAGATGATCGGGGAAGTGGTGGCGATGACGCCGGAGGATTACGAGGCGTGGGCCGCGGGGGCGACCAGCGGGAACTCGCTGGCGCAGAACGGGGAGCGGCTGTTCGCGAGCCTGGGATGCAATTCGTGCCACAACAGCGGGCCGAACGCGCACGGACCGAATCTGGGCAGCATCTATGGATCTCATCTGCAGCTGAAGAGCGGACAATTTGTAACCGTCGACGATGCATTCTTACGTGACACGATTTTGAACCCGACCATGCATGAGGTGGCTGGGTACGCGCCGATCATGCCCACTTACCAGGGGCAGGTAAGCGAAGAGGGCCTGATCGACCTTGTGGAGTATATCCGGCAGCTGGATTCGCAGTACCGGATCGAACAGACGATCGACAACAGCGCCGCGCAGCCCATCCAGACCAGCGCGACGCCGCCGGGGACATCGGCTCCGGCGCTTCCACCAGGGACGGTGAAGCCATGAGCACAATCGTTACACTGCCGGACCAGTCGACAGCGATGCTGCCGAAGGTTTCGTATCTGAACAAAGAGTATGGGCTGAAGAGCTGGCTGCTGACGGGCGACCACAAACGGATCGCGATGCTGTATCTGATCTCGATCACGTTCTTCTTCTTCATCGGCGGAGCGATGGCGGGTTTGATTCGGCTGGAGTTGCTCACGCCACCCAGCGATCTGCTGGCCGCGGACACTTACAACAAGGTGTTTACGGCGCACGGCATCATCATGGTCTTCCTGTTCCTGGTGCCGTCGGTGCCGGCGACCATCGGAAATTTCCTGATTCCGATCATGGTGGGCGCGAAGGACCTCGCGTTTCCGAAGATCAATCTGCTGAGCTGGTATCTGTACATCGCGGCCGGAATCATGATGATTGCCGTGCTGACCATGGGGGGCGTGGATACCGGCTGGACATTCACGACGCCACTGAGCACGCATTATCTGAGCACGCACGTGGTCACGGCGGGCCTGGCGGTGTTTATCGCCGGATTCAGCTCGATCTTCACCGGACTGAATTTCATTGTGACGATTCACCGCATGCGGGCACCGGGCATGACGTGGTTCCGGCTGCCGCTGTTTGTCTGGTCGCATTATGCAGCGTCGATTCTGATGGTGCTGGGCACGCCGGTGCTGGCCATCACGCTGGTGCTGGTGGTGCTGGAGCGGACGATCGGGATCGGCGTCTTCGATCCGACCAAGGGCGGCGACCCGCTGCTGTTCCAGCATCTGTTCTGGTTCTATTCGCACCCGGCGGTGTACATCATGATTTTGCCGGGGATGGGCGTGATCTCGGAAGTGATCAGCACCTTCTCGCGCAAGCGGGTGTTCGGATACACGGCGGTTGCGTTCTCGTCCGTGGCGATCGCGGTATTCGGGTTCTTCGTCTGGGCCCACCACATGTTCGTCATGGGGATCTCGAATTACTCGGCGCTGGTGTTTTCGCTGCTGACCATGCTGGTGGCGGTGCCTTCGGCGATCAAGATCTTCAACTGGTCGGCAACCTTATATAAGGGATCGATTACGTTCGAAACGCCGATGCTGTATGCGTTCGGTTTCCTGGGCCTGTTTACGATCGGCGGGCTGACCGGAGTCTTCCTTGGATCGATGGGAATGGACATCCACCTGACGGAGACGTACTTCATCGTGGCGCACTTCCATTTTGTGATGGTGGGAGGCATGCTGATGGCGTATCTGTCCGGGGTGCACTTCTGGTGGCCGAAGATGACCGGGCGCATGTATCCGGAGGGCGTTTCGAAGCTGGCAGCGGTGATCACGTTCGTCGGGTTCATTCTGACCTTCTTCCCGCAGTTCATCCTTGGCTATCTGGGAATGCCGCGGCGCTACGCGGCCTATCCGCCTGAGTTCCAGGTGCTGAACGTGTTCTCCAGCGCGGGCGCGAGCGTGCTGGGGGTAGGCTATTTGTTGCCGCTGCTGTATCTGACCTGGTCGCTGAAGTACGGCAAGATAGCCGGGGCGAATCCGTGGCAGGCAACCGGCCTGGAGTGGCAGATTCAGTCGCCGCCGCTGACGGAGAACTTTGCCGAGACGCCGATCGTGACGCACGAGGCGTATGACTACGAGTGGCTGGAAAGTAAAAAAGGGAGCGAGGTGCCGACCGTTGGATAGCCACACAGTTGCCGCGCAGACGGCGGAGACGGGCCACATCGAGCACACGCACGATCATCCGGCCTTTCTGCGCCATCACTTCGAAAGTGTTCCGCAGCAGCGGGAGGCAGCCACGTTTGGGATGTGGCTTTTCCTGCTGACGGAAATCATGTTCTTTGGCGGGTTGTTCTGCGCCTATCTGATCTTTCGCAACTGGTACTATCCGGCGTTCGTGGCGGGCAGCCACACTCTGCACATCTGGGCAGGCACGCTGAACACAACACTGCTGATCATCTCGAGCTTCACCATGGCGATGGCGGTGCACGCGGCGGAGACGCGGGTGCGCAAGGCGCTGATGGGGTGGATGATTGCGACCATCATCCTGGGCTGCGGCTTTTTGTGCGTGAAAGCGTACGAGTGGCACGACGAATGGGTGGAGCACCATGTCCCGGGTCTGAACTTCAGTCCAGTGAGTTTCTTACATCCCACGAAGGACTACCCGGACGACGTCCTGTCGTTGGATATGGCGGAGAAGACGCAGGTTTACTATTCGCTTTATTTTGCGATGACCGGCATGCACGCGCTGCACATGATCATTGGGGTTTCGCTGCTGACCATCCTGCTGATTCAGGCGTACGGCGGAAAGTATGTCGAGGGGCACGTAGCACCGATCGAGAATTTCGGGTTGTACTGGCACTTTGTCGACATTGTGTGGATTTTTTTATTTCCGCTGCTGTATCTAATTAGTCGACATCAATGAAGAACAGTAATCAGTTGTCAGCGATGAAGGGTTAGAGCCGGAGTTGAGCATGGATCAACATCAGGGACAGCATCAGGAACATCATCTGCACATGCCGCATGGACCGTCGGAGCCGACGCATCATGAGGAACACATCGTCAGCCCGAAGATTTACCTGTTGATTGGCACGGCACTGCTGATTCTGACGGCGACCACGACGGCGGTTTCCTACATTGACCTGGGCGCGTTCAATGCGGTGGTGGCGCTGGCGATTGCCTGCACGAAGATGACGCTGGTGGTGCTGTTCTTCATGCACGTCAAGTACGGCTCGGGCCTGACGAAGTTGACGGTGGCCGCGGGCTTCCTGACCTTCTGTGTGCTGATCATGATGACGATGACGGATTATGTCAGCCGGGCGTGGGGGCGCTGGTAGGGATTAGCCGCCCCAGCGGACGCGCTTCGCGGGGCCAGCCGCCCGAGCGGACGCGCTTCGCGGGGCTAGCCGCCCGAGCGGACGCGCTTCGCGCAAAAGCAAAAGCCAGGTCGAAGGTTAAGAGAGCGGCTGCGGCTGCTCCCTTTGTTTTTGGGGGCCGAACCGGAATCCGGGGTGATCCGTTCGGACCAGCCGTCACAGGAGTCAACGCGGGTTGCGGTCCTCGGGCATAATGATCCGAATGAGGTGAACCGTGCTCAGGACGATTCTGCTAGCCCTGCGAATTCTGAGGAAGAATCCGGGATTCACGCTGATTGCAGTGCTGACGATTGCGCTGGGGGTGGGCGCGAGCACGGCGATCTTCAGCGTGACGAATGCGGTGCTGCTGCGGCCGCTGCCTTATAAGGATCCAGGACGGCTGGTGGTTGGCGGGATGGACCTGCAGAAGCGCAACGTGCATGGGCTGCCTTTTTCGAACGCCGACTACCTCGATCTGAAGAACGGCACACGAAATCAGTTCTCCGATATGGCGGGGGTGTTCACTTTCCAGCAGGTTGTGGCGCGGACCGACGGGACGCCCGAGCAGATTACGGAGGCGGTGGTCACGACGAACTTCTTCGGCCTGATGGGCGCGCGGATCGTTGCCGGGAGGGACTTTGACGCGCAGGATGGCGTTCCGGAGCCGCCGGCACCGGCGGCGGGGCAGAACGGACAGGCGACAGGGCGCGGCTCCCGCGACACCCCCCCGCCACAGTTGCCACAGATGGCGGTCCTGAGCCACGAGTATTTCATGAAGCGGTACGGGGGCAACCCGGCGATTCTGGGGCACACGCTGGGGAATGCGGGCGGGCCGAACCAGAACCCGGTGATCGTCGGGGTGCTGGCGCCAGGGTTCCGGCTGTACTTTCCGCCGGAGGACCAGGTCGAGCGCGGCGCCCGATGTGTGGGTGGCGAACCGGCTGGACTACGACGCGGCCAATCGCAACAACTTCAGCATTTTTCCGGTGGGGCGGCTGAAGGAAGGAGTGACGGCACAGCAGGCGCAGAGCGCCGCGGACTGCGGTGGCCGCGGAGGGCCGCAGGACGATTCCGATGGACGCTTCGGTCGGCTATCGCGATCACCGCTGGAGCCCATGCGGCAGCACCTGGTGGCGGAGGTGAAGCCGGCGATTCTGGCGCTGATGGGGTCGGTGATCTTTCTGCTGCTGATTGCCTGCGCGAACGTGGCGAATCTGCTGCTGGTGCGGGCATCGCTGCGGGACCAGGAGTTTGCGGTGCGCGCGGCGATGGGCGCGAACCGGCGGCAGCTGATCGTCGCCGCTGTTTACGGAAGCATGCCTGCTGGCGAGTGATGGGCACCGCTGCGTGGGGCTGGGGCTGGCGTGGGCGGGGATTCGGCGAGCTGCGTCATCTGGCGCCCGCCAATCTGCCGCGGCTGGATGAGATCGGGATCGATGGGCCGGTGCTGGTGTTTACGGCGCTGGCGGGGTTGGTGGCGGCGGTGCTGTTTGGACTGGCTCCGGCGTGGCGAGCCTCGCAGCCGGCGCTGATGAACGTGCTGCGCGGAGTCGAGCCGCATTTCCGGCCTGGCCAGCGGCGCCGTGCTGCGCAATCGGCGTGGTGATGGCGGAGGTGGCGCTGTCGTTCGTGCTGCTGGTGGGCTCGGGGCTGATGTTCCGAAGCTTTCTGGAACTGCAGCGCATCGATCCGGGCTTCGATCCGCACAATCTGCTGACGTTCGAGATGCTGGGCGCAGCGGGCACCGGCGGGAAGACGCTTCCCGAACGCGAGGCAAGGAGGCGGCAGATCGAGGACCGGCTGCGGGCGATTCCGGGGGTGGAGGCGGTGACCGCGTCGGCCCCGTTTCCGCTCACCGGGGGGTTCAGCCCGATCCGATGGGGGACGGAGGCCGCGCTGTCGGATCCGAGCCGTTACCAGGCGACCGATTTTCAGATTGTGATCCCGGGATATTTCGAAACGATGCACACGCCGATGCTGGCGGGACGAACGTTTACCGAGGACGACGAGCAGCAGGGCCGGAACTATGTCCTGGTGGACGAGGACCTGGCGAAGAAGGCGTTTCCGGGACAATCGGCCGTGGGCAAGCGAATCCTGACGCGGATACGAGGGCCGCAGGCGGAGTTTGTCGAAATCATCGGGGTGGTCGGCCACCAGCGCGAGGAGTCGCTGGCCGTGCGGGGCCGGGAACAGATCTATTTCACGGACGCCTACTTTGGCGGGTTTACGCCGCCGCGGTGGGCGATTCGAACCGGGGGCGATCCGGCGAGCTACGAAGGGCAGGTGCGCGCGGCGATCGCCGGACTTAGCCGCAGCTTTCTCGTCGACAAAATGGAGCCTGCCGAAACCGTGGTGCGCGAAGCACAGGCCGGCACGCGCTTTTCGCTGCTGTTGATCGCGCTGTTTGCCATCGTTGCCGGCGTGCTGGCGGGGGTGGGGCTGTACGGGGTGCTGGCGACGGCGGTGCGGCAGCGAACGTCGGAGATCGGCGTGCGCATGGCGATGGGCGCGGAGCGCGGCGACATCCTGAGGCTGGTCGTGATGCAGGGTTTACGGCTGAGCGCGGCCGGCATCTTCCTGGGATTCCTGGCGGCGCTGTTGCTGGGACGGGTGATGACGGCCATGCTGGTGGGGGTGAAGGCGACCGATCCTTTAACGTACGCCAGCATGATCCTGGTCTTCCTGGCGATTGCAACTCTGGCATCGTGGCTGCCGGCGTGGCGAGCGGCGGGACTGGATCCGAAGACGGCGCTGCACGAGAACTGAGGTACTTCGACTCGGCCGCCAATGCGACCTCGCTCAGGGCAAGCCAACAGCCAGGCGGGAACCGCGCTGTGCGCGCCGGGACCCTGCCGCTGCGAAACTGCCCCGGTGCTTGTCGGAGCTTCGCGGTTAAGATGGTGTTCTGCCGCAGAATCCTGACAACTGAGGGGAGGAGTGGATGAAGTCCATTGCCGTAGCAGGGGTGTCTTTGTTGGTTGTGAGCATGGCTGTTGCCCAGGGAACGCCGGTGTTTCTGCCGGCCAGCCCGACGACGGTGGTGTGGGGCTACTACTGGTCGAAGGCGAAGCCGGTGCTGACGGTGCATTCCGGCGACACGGTGCGGATGCAGACGCTCTCGACGTGCGGGACCCAACGAGCGGCTGGAAGAAGAGGGCGTGAAGACAGCGGATATTCCGGCGTACAACCAGCCGATTTTCGATCAGGTCAAGGACAAAGGGCCGGGCGGGCACATCCTGACCGGGCCGGTGGAGATTGCGGAAGCAGAGCCGGGAGATGTGCTGGAGGTGCAGATTCTGAAGATCGACATCGACGCGCCGTTTGCGTGCAATGGATTTGGCGCGGGCCGCGGATTCCTGCCGAACGATTATCCCTATGGGCGGTCGAAGATCATTCCGCTGGATCGGGAGAAGATGATCGGGCATTTTGGGCCGGGGATCGACATCCCGCTGCATCCGTTTTTCGGCAGCATGGGGGATGCGCCGCCGCCCTCGGCCGGACGGTACGATTCGGCCCCGCCGTGGATGCACGCGGGCAACATCGACAACAAGGAGATGGTGGCGGGGACGACGCTGTTCATCCCGGTGCACGTGAAGGGCGCGCTGTTTGAGGCGGGCGACGGCCACGCAGGGCAGGGGAATGGCGAGGTCGACATCACGGCGATGGAGACGTTCCTGACGGGAACGTTTCGGTTTGTCGTGCACAAAGATCAGCATCTGCTGTGGCCGCGGGCGGAGACGCCAACCAGCTACATCAGCATGGGTTTCAGCCCCGATCTGAAGACGGCAACGGAGATGGCGGTGCGCAACATGATCGACTTTCTGGTGACCGAGAAGCATCTCTCACGCGATGACGCGTACATGCTGACCAGCGTGGCGGCGGATGTGGACATCACGCAGCTGGTGGACGGGAATGTGGGGGTGCATGTGATGTGCCCGAAGGGGATTTTTAAGAAGTAAAGATCTAGACTCGTGGAGCGTTAGGAGCAGGCAGGTCGCGGCCAGGATCGGATTCGCGCAGGGCGACCGGTTGCGGGATGGGCTGGATCGGTACGGCTGGCTCGAGGACATGCCGTACCTCGGTGACAGGCGCAAGGTGCCGCGTTTGCTGGTAGGTGTAGAGGATCCGGTGAACGACCGTGATGGTGGAGATCACAGCGAGAATCCACAGGACGGGCGCCATTGCGTCCCAGCGCTCGAAGAGGGCGCCGATGATGATGAGCACCACGCGCTCGGGACGCTCCATAAACCCAACTTTGCATTTTCCAATGAGGGCTTCGGCGCGCGCACGCGTGTAGCTGACCATCAGCGACGTGATCATGACAAAAGCGGCCAGAAAGACATAGAACAAGCGATTGCCGCGCGCGTAAAAGACAAGCAGTCCGAAGAAGAGGACAACGTCGGAGTAGCGGTCGATGACGGAGTCGAAGAAGGCACCGAAGACGGTGACCTGCTGCGTCTGGCGGGCAACGCGACCGTCGACCATGTCGAAGATACCCGCGCCGATAATGACGAGGCCGGCATAGACGAACATGCGGACATAGTTGTGCTGATTGCCGAAGCCGAAAAGGATGGCCGCGGCGGTATTGATGACCAGACCCAGAAAGGTGAGGACGTTGGGCGAGATGCGGGTAAGAGCGAGCCCGTTGACGATGGCCTGAAGAATAACCGCACAGCCGGCACCAAACGCCCGGGTCCAGGTGATTTGAGGAGTCTTCTCCACTACGTTCCGGCTTCTGCTTCGGTCTGAAGCGTCATGTTGAAGCGGTCAGGTGTCAGCTTATAAGGCAGCTTCGGCATCGTCATGAATGGTGGCCAGCTTGAGCACTTCGAGTTCGCGCTTGCCGCTGGGCGTGACCACGGTCGCCATGTCGCCCACCTGTTTGCCCACCAGTGCTTTGCCGATGGGAGAGGTAGTGGAGATGAAGCCCTTGCTCACGTCCGATTCTTCGCTGGTCACCAGCTTGTACTCGATTTTCTCATCTTTCGAGTTGTCGTAGACGAGGACTGTGGACCCAAAGGCGGCGCGATCGCGCGGGATGTTCGACAGGTTGACGAGGGCGAGCTCCGCCATGCGTTTTTTGAGCTGGCCAAGGCGGGCATTGACGAAATCCTGGCGCTGCTTGGCCATGTGGTACTCGGCGTTTTCGCTCAGGTCGCCCATAGCCACTGCCTTCTTGATTTCGGCTGGGAGTTCATGGGCCAGCTCGTGCTCAAGATGCCTGATCTCTTCCTGAAGCTTCTTCTTGATGTGCTCGGTCATGAATCAATTTCCCCCATGGCCTGCCCAGGTCGCTCGATGAGCAATAACGATTGCTGCACGGACGGGAAGAACGATCTCCGATCCGCGGCGAGGATGGGTCAGAACCCTGGAAAAGGAGTAAGAGTCCGAAGGCTGGGGTAACGCCTCACACCTCATTATACGACGCCTGGCGGGGGCGGTGGGCGTCGAGGAAACTCTGCAAAATCAACACGGCAGCGACCTGGTCGACGACTTCCCGATGGCCGGAAAGGGGGCGCCCGGCGGCATGGAGATGGCGGTGGGCTTCGGCCGAGCTGAGGCGCTCGTCCCAGAGGTGTACGGGGAGGGAAAACGCCTCGCGGAGGGATGCGGCAAAGGCGTGCGTTTTGGTGGCCTGAGGGCTCACATCGCCCGACATATAGAGGGGATTGCCCAGCACGATCGCCGTGCAGCCGAATTTTCGAAGCAGGCGGCCGAGGGATTTGAGGTCCTGCCTGGTGTTTTTTCGAGAGCAAAGTCAGGACCGGCTGAGCGGTCAGGCCGAGCTCATCGGAAACCGCGACGCCGATACGGCGGTCTCCGAAATCGAGGCCCAGCAGGCGGGGTTGCACAGTAGAGATGGTAACGCGGGGACAGAGAGAAAGCCGCATCTTAGAATGGGTTAGGGAATCAAACGGACATCGATTCAAAGGAACAGGGTTCTCTCTTTGCTGCGACGCTTTTTTCTTCTGCTGCTCCTGACGGCTGTGGTGATGGCGGGCGTAGTTGCCTACGCGCTGCTGGTGCCGGTTGGTCCGCAAATGGAGACCTTCGTGGACATCTCGCCCGGGATGTCGAGCATGCAGATTGCCACGCAGCTGAAGAACGAGGGAATCATCCGCAGCCGGTATGTTTTTCTGGGCCTGCACGAATGGAAGGGCGGGACCCTGAAAGCGGGAGAATACAGGTTCGACCATCCGGCGCCCATGAAGGAAGTGTGGGACCGCATTCGGCGCGGCGATGTTTATACGGTCGCGCTGACGATTCCGGAGGGCTCGAATCTGTTCGACATCGCTGCAAAGGTGGAAGCCTCTGGACTGGGATCGAAGGAGGCGTTCATCGCGGCCGCGAGAAAAGACGCTTCCCTGATCAACGATCTGGATCCGACGGCAACCAGCCTCGAGGGATATTTGTTTCCGGACACCTATCGCCTGGCGCGGCACACCGATCCGCAGGAGATGATGGCGACGATGGTGAAGCGTTTTCGCCAGGCAGCCGCGGGGATCGGGTTGAACGCGGACTATCACCGGACGGTGACGCTGGCCTCGCTGGTGGAGAAGGAGACGCCGCTCGATGCGGAGCGCCCGCTGGTGGCGAGCGTCTTTGTGAATCGGCTGGACAAGGATATGCCTCTGATGACCGATCCGTCGGTCATCTATGCGGCACTGCTGGAGGGACGGTATCGAGGAACGATTTATCAGTCGGATCTGCAGGCGGAATCGGCCTACAACACCTACCGGCACGCGGGTCTGCCGCCGGGACCGATCTGCAATCCAGGATTGAAGTCGCTCGAGGCGGCGATGCATCCGGCGCAGACGAATTATTTGTATTTTGTGGCGGCGAGCGCGGATCCCTCCGGACAGTCGCGGTTTTCGGCGACTCTGGAAGAGCACGCGAAGGATGTGGAAGCGTACCGGCGCGCGGTGCGTAATGCGGGAACGCCGCAATGAACGCCGGAGCAGGGAGTCTCGGCATGGGGAGCTCCGGCGGTGGCGGACGATCCCTGCACACGGCTTCTTTCAGGTGGACGCGTCGAACCCGGACGGGAATCTCTCTCGTGCTGTTGCTCGTTTTGCCGGCGCTGAACGGGTGCCTGTGGCACACGCGCAGGGTGCCGCAGGCGACGATGCCGGCGAATGTGCTGTCGGCGCCGCCGGATCAACTGGTCGAGGCCATTAACAAGCAGTACGACGCGATCAGCTCACTGACGGCGGCGGTGGAGTTCACGGCGACGCAGGGTGGATCGCTGAAAGGGACAGAGACGACGTATACGTCGTTCAGTGGAAATATACTGCTGCGCAAGCCGGAATCGCTCCGCGTGATCGGGTGGCTGCCGGTCGTGCATACCCGCGCCTTTGACATGGCCAGCGACGGGGAAACATTCAGACTGTGGATACCGCCGAAGAACAAGGTGATTGAAGGGACGAATGAGGAGCCAAGGAAGCCCTCGACGAATACGTTCGAGAACATGCGGCCCTACATCTTCTCCGATTCGCTGCTGATTCGGAAGATTGGCCCGCAGGATTTGCTGCTGGTGACCACGGACAGCCCTACCGGCGTCAATCCGAAGACGAAGAAGCTGGAGTTCCAGCCCGAGTACCAGGTGACGGTTCTGAATCGAAAGGGCGACAGCAATGTATTGCTGGCGAAGCGCGTGATTCACTTCAGCCGGCTGGATCTGCGGCCGATCGAGGAAGACATCTATGACCAGAACGGGCAGATCCAGACGCAGGCGTCGTATGGCCCCTTACAGAAATTTGGTACGGAACATTTTCCCGGGACGATCACGATCAAACGGCCGCTGGAGCAGTATCAAATTTTGATCACGTTCCAAAGGGTCGTTCTGAACCAGCCGCTCAACGACGAGCAGTTCCAGCTGACCGTTCCGGAAGGCACGCCGGTGCAAAGGCTGCCGTGAAGGCGGCGCTCGACGTTCAGCGTGCGGAAAAAATCAGAGCGGGCGGTCGGTGTACAGGATTTTGTCGGAGAGCTCCTGGACGGGGAAGAGACGTCCCTGCAAAAGCGCCTTGACGTGGTCGTGGAGGTAGCCGGGGACGAAGAGCAATTTGCGCGGACCTGTGCCCCACATTCGCAACAGGTCGGCGTCACTGAGAAAAATGTGCGGCGCGTCGGGATAGTCGGCCCCCCAGATCATGGAGGATCCGAAGATCTGGCCCTGGGTTGACGGGTCGGGAGAGAAATACTGCGTTGCTCCGTGGACGAGCCATGCGGGCCGGCGCGTGTAAAAGAGGATCGAAGATCCGTCAGCCTGATCCCCGTACATCATCAGCCGGGCATCGGCATTGGCGGGCGCCGCGGTGATGCGGTTGATGGTGTGAGCCATGGCGCGCGAGGAAAGCATCGGCTGGAAGCGCACCAGCGCGATGTGCGCGGCGACGAGGACGATGGCGATGGTAAAGGCGACCGACGTTGTTGCCTCGAAGGAGTGACCGTGGCGGCGCAGACGCCAGGCCACGAGGGGTCCGATGAAAAAGGCGATTGCCGCGAGGACGGCGGGCAGGCGCAGAGCGGCAAAGGATGGACCGGTGAGGTCGAAGAAGTGCGACATGGCGAGGGTGTAGTCGGCCACACCGCGATGCGCCATCAGCGTGCCAATGTCGGCGACGAAGGGGAGATGGCGCGACTCCCATAATCCCCAGGCGAGAAGGGCGGCGACGACGAGACCCGTCACCATGAAGAAGATGTGCGCGCCGGAGAGCCATCTGGAGGACGCTCGGCGACCGGCGGTTTGGGATTCTTCGATGATCGACAAGCCGCCCGCGATCAGCATGAGGACTGCTGGATACGCCGGCCAGGTGTAGTACTCCTGATTGGTGGAGATCGCGAAAAAGAGGAGGATGAACCCGGCGTAGAGGGCGAGAAGCAGACTGGTGCGCGCGCGGAAGCGAAGGCGCGCCGCGAGGGCTGAGGACTCGTACGCCGTCAGCCTGGGATCGAGAAACTGAATGGTGTTGGTCGCATCGTAGAGCAGGTCGGAATAAAAGAGATGGCGATTGCGCCAGCCGCGGCGGAGGACGACCGGCAGGAAGAGCGTCCACGGGAAAAGCCAGATGAGCTGGCCGAGCCAGTAGACGAACCAGGGCTGGCGGTTGTAGTCGTGCGGATAGCGGAGCCCAAGGAAGCGCAGGAAGTGCTCGTTGATGAAGTAGAAATAGAAGAATCCGTGGACGTGGCCGGGGGTGGGGACGTTGCCGATGGGGTGGCCGTAGTCCGGATTGCGCAGGCCGGCGAGAATGTGCCAGGGCGCGCCGATGGCGAGGAAGAGCAGCAGGCCGGTGAAGAGATGAAACTGGCGCCACTTGCGCCAGTCGCCGGTGACGATGAGATACGGAACGACGGCGGCGACGAAGAAGACGGGCGCGATGAGACCCTTGGCAAGCAGAGCCAGCGCGAGCGATGCATAGGCGATATAAAAGCGCGCCGGTTTGCGGTCCTCGAGGCCGGTCAGAAAACTGTAGAGCGCGAGCAGGAGGAATAAGGTGAGCAGGGATTCGGGAATCAGCGTACGCGTGAAGAGGAAGACGCCGACTGAGGTGAGCATGGCCAGGGCAGAGTAGAATGCGGCGCGGTCGCCCCACGCACGGCGGGCCCAGAGCCAGGCAATCGCAGCGCAGCCGAGCACGGCCAGCACCATCGGCAGGTGGGTCGCGAAGACGTTGTCGCCGAAGAGGTGATAGTCGACGGCCACGATCCAGTAGGGCAAGGGCGGCTTTTCGAGGTAGCGGATGCCGTTGACGTACATCGTGACCCAGTCGCCACTGGTGGCGATGTGCTGGGCGGCCTGGGCATGGGTCGCGTCCGCGTCGTCGAGCAGCGCGGGCGAGAACAGGGCGGCAAAATAAACGGCGACGAAGACAAGAATCAGCAGTGTCCAGGCGCGCGCAGGGGTAGAGTAGAGCGATGACTGGACCGGCGGGGTTGCCGACTGCGTTTTTGACAGCGGTGGATAGGTCATTTGGTCGTAGCCCGGCACAAAGTTCAGAATAACAGTGACAGCGCAGGGGGAGCGGACTCGGAACGATGACTCACGACCTTGAAAATGTGGGGCGGCTCAGGAAAAAACTGCGCGAAAATCTGGTGAAATGCGCGGACGATCCAGATGTGGATCCGGTGCATGACACGCGCACGGGCACGCGGCGCCTGCAGGCGACGCTGAAAGACATGGTCCGGGAGATTCCCGCAAGTGATGCTGCCGATCCGGTGCGCGACGCGGCGACGGCGACAATGAAGCTGCTGAAAAAAATCCGGCATGAGGCGGGTCCCGTGCGCGATCTGGACGTGCACAGGAACCTGGTGGAGAAGCTGACGAAGCGCGCCGTCCATCCCCGGGCAAAAGAAAAGGGGAAGGATTCCGGGAAGAGCGAAGCGGCGGGGCTGACCAGGCCTGACGTACTCGAGACTACGGAGGCGGGACTGCGGACGACCAGCATCGAACAGCAGGCTGATGATCTGGATGTCTGGTTGAAACGCAAGCGCAGCGAATTGGCGGATGGATTCCGGGCGCAGGCCGAGGACATGGCGTTGAAGCTCGATAAGCGGATGGACGAGCTGGAGGCCGCGTTGAAGACGAGACGGGTGCGGAGAACGCGGAAGAAGCCGGCGGGTGTGGTGGCGCTGGACAGCTTCGCGCGCCTCGCGTCGGAGATGCAGGTACTGGACGCGAGCAACCTGCATGATTTTCGCAAGGGCGCGAAGAAGGCGCGCTACGTGGCGGAGCTGGCGGCGCAGGGCGATGCGCAGGCGAAGCAGGTGGGCGAGACGCTGAAGAAATTGCAGGATGAGATCGGCGACTGGCACGACTGGCTGGTCCTTGCGGAGGAAGCGCACACCGCGCTGGGCGATGGCGCGGCCGAATTGATCGCACTGATTGAAGGAGAACGCGAACAGCATTTTGTCGCCGCGATGAAGACGGCGGCGAAGCTGCGGGGCAGGCTGATGGGCGAGTGGCTGGCAGTGGCGCGCCGGCCGGCGGCGCGAGCGGCCGGCAGCGTGCGACGAAGTGTCCCTGGACATCCGCGCACGGCTGTGTCGTAACCGGATCGTACACCGGCTCGTGTATGGTGCTGAGTGAATTGTTCCTGAACTGAAGCTAACCGAACCTTCGCTGCTCATGCAGACCTTTGCCGCCATCGATATCGGATCAAACTCCTGCCGGCTGAAGATTGGCCGTGTGGTACAGCACCGGCTGCGCATTGTGCATGAGGATCGCGAGGTGACGCGGTTGGGCGCCAGCGTCTTCGAATCGGGGATTGTTTCACCTGAAGCGATGGCCGCGACGCTGCGGACGCTGAAGCGCTTCTACAAGGCGGTCCAGATGCACGGCACGGATAAGGTGCGCGCGGTGGCTACTTCGGCGATGCGCGACGCGCGCAATTCGCGGGCGTTCCAGGCATGGGTGCGCGATGAGACGGGCTGGGACGTCGAGATTATTTCCGGGCTCGAAGAGGGGCGGTTGATCCATCGCGGCATCGTGGAGAACGAGCCGGGCGCCGGCGGACGGTGCGTGCTGGTGGATGTGGGCGGCGGCAGCTGCGAAATCACGCTCTCCGAGCATAAGAGGATGCACGAGACCATCAGCCTGCCTCTCGGTGCCGTGCGGCTGACGCAGGAGTTTGTGCGCAGCGAACTTCCGGTCAAGGATGAGATCCGGCGGCTGCGGCAGTTCATCGATCGCGAACTGAGGCGCGCGAAGCGGCGGATTCATCCTGACCGCGTGCGCCTGGTAATTGGAACCTCAGGAACGGCAGCTGCACTCTTCGAAGCGGGCCGGTCGCTGGGCAAAGGCCGCGCCAGCAAAGAGCTGGTGCCGACGCAGACGGTGCGGCGGCTCACGTCGAAGCTGACGAAGATGAAGATGGGCGAGCGGTCGGCGGTGCCGGGAATCGGGCCGAAGCGCTCGGAGATTATCGTGGCGGGCGCTCATGTTTTCGCGGAAATCCTGGAGGCGTTCGGGCTGCCGGGCTTTCGTTATTCGCCGATGGGGTTGCGCGACGGAATCCTCGCGCAGATGCTGGCCGAGCAGGATCCGCGCGCCTCGGTACACCAGGAGTTCGAGCGCGAGCGCTGGCAGGCGGTCCAGGAGGCGTGCCGACGCTATGGGATCGATCCCCGCCAGGCGGAGCCGGTGCGGCAGCACGCGGCGCAGCTGTTTCGTGACATGGCCTCGGTGCACGAACTGCCGGAGGAGTATCAGACCTGGCTGGAGGCGGCCGCGCTGCTGCGCGACATCGGGAAGTTTCTCAACCACCAGGGCTATCACCGTCATGCGCAGTACATCATCGCCAACTCGGAGCTGTATGGGTTCACGCCGCAGCAGCGGGTGGTGACGTCGGCGATTGCGCGGTACCAGGGCAAGAGCCGGCCGTCGCCGGAAGGGCGCACCATGCGGCAGGTGCCTCCCGAGGAATATGAGCATGTGCGCCGGGCGGTGGTGCTGCTGCGGCTCGCGGTGGCGCTCAATCAGGATCGAGCCAGCGATGTGCTGAAGGTACGCGTGCGCGTGTATCCAAAGCGCGTGCTGCTGGAACTGCTGCCTGGACGCACCGGGGCCGAGCTGGAGCTTTGGTCGCTGAGAAAAGAGGCGGGCTATTTCCGCGAAGTTTTCGGGCGCGACCTTTTTGTGGCTCTGGCGTAACCGCGAAGAATCCTGGGATCGACCAGCCAGTGCAGCGTGCCGGGCAGGCGGGTGCAGTCGATACGGGCGATCGCGCCTTTACGCAGGCGCGTGCTGATGCGGCCGGAGGGCGAGAGCAGCGATCCGAAGAAGACGGCCAGGTTGGGATTGTGGCCCACCACCAGCACGTTCTCGTATTTCATGAGGCTGCGGACGAGATCCTGAAACTTCTGCACTCCGGCCTCGGGCGCGAGGGCGTCGGAGACGTCGATCTTGCTCTCATAGCCGGTCTCGGTACCGACCAGGGAGGCGGTCTGCAGAGCGCGCTTGAGCGGGCTGGACACGACCCGGTCGAACTGCACATTGAGCGCGGTGAGAAAGCTGCCGACGAGGATGCACTGCTGTTTGCCTTCCTTGTCGAGGGGGCGTTTTACGTCAACAACGGGATTGGCGCGGCGTGTGCCTGCGCTGGCGTGGCGAAGAATATAGAGATTCATGGGTTAGAAGGCCGGAGATTTGGCGACCACGTCCTATCTGGGCGAGGGCTTTTAACGTGATTGTAACAATGGGATAAGGCGCGCGAATGTTAATTTCGCGGCCCTGCCGAAACTCATGGATCGCGTCGGCGCGTCAACACCCGGGATTATCGAAGCGCGGGAGGCCTCAGGTGATCGGTTGGGGCGTGGGAATCGGAGCGGGATAGGGCTCAGGGTCAGGTTCAGGTGACGGACCGGGCGCGGGATCAGGCGTGGGGACGGGCGGAGGGCCGGGGTTGGGTTCCGGACCGGGGTCGATGCCGGGAGTGGAAGCGAGCGGATCGGGTGCGCTGGCGAGAGTCACCCTGGTGGGAGCGCCGGGGGCATGGGCGTGGTTGCCTCCCGCAGTTCCCAGACCTCGGAGACGAGCAGACCGCCGAGCCAGGAGTGGCTGGCTTTTCGCGTGAATCCGTGACGCGCGAGGAGCAGGGGCCAGCGAGGGATCTCGCGGACGGCGAGGCCGGTGAGCAGCCGGAACCCGGCATAGAGCGCGGAGATGACGCCGCGGGCGAACCACGCGCGGAGTCGGCCGCCGTCCGGGATCTGAAACTCCGAGATGAGCCATCGGCCCCCGGACGCGAGATGCCGGCGCAGACGAGCGATGAGCCGGTCGGCTTCGGGTTCGGTGAGGCAGTCGAGGAAAAAGTGCGTGACGACAAGATCGTAGTCGCACGATTGTGGTCGGAGACTGCGGGCGTCGGCGCAGGTTGTAGTGAGCCGGTCCTGGGCACCGAGACGGGAGACGCGTTTGCGCAGGAGATCGAGCATGGCGGGCGAGCCATCAATCGCGTCGGCTCTCAGGGTCGGAGCAGCGGAGAAGAGCCGAGCCAGGAAGCGCCCATCGCCGTCGCCCAGAACGAGGGCGCGACGAGAAGTGCGGAGCCTGGGCAGGTGGTGGAAGCGGCAACGCTCCAGCATCGGTCCGAAGGAGAGAACCTCCATCGCGCGGTAGATGCGGGCGACTCGGTCGAACCGCGCGGGAGGAGCGGTCACCTGCGCCACGGAATCAGAAGCAGCAGAGGGGTGAGGAGTATTGCGTCTGCCAGAATGCGCATGGCGAGCGCCGAGAGAGCCTTCACCGGCTGTCGCAGCGTCAGGGATCGGCGGAAGTCGCGATCGAGGGCGAAGAACAACATCGAGGAAGCGAACAGGGCGGCGGCGAGGCGAAATTCTCCAGGATTGGGCTGTGCGGCGAGCAGGAAGGCGCCGGCGATAATGGCGATCGCGAGAGCCTGCAGGGAGACCGGGGAACGGCGTGACGGCTCGGGGCGCTCCCAGGCGTGAATGGCGGAGCAGTTGAGCCAGCAGAGGGCCGCGAAGAGCGCCACCAAAGCGGCCGTATCGAAATGCGCATAGCCGGCAACGGACCACGCAGGAACCGCGCAGGCAGAGGCGAATACGACGGCGACGACGAGTTCGCGGGGAAAGCGGAAGCGCAGAAACGGGAGGTGTACAGCGGCGAAATAGACCAGAGCAACGGCGAAGATCCACGTATCTTCGCGGCGCGCGACCGCCGGCATGCGGGCAATGAGCCAGACCAGGGGTACAAGGAGAGCGGCCGCACAGATCAGCAGCGCGCGGCGGTGACGCGCGTGGAAGAAGTGGCGTTCACGCAGATCGCGGCCGGGTGCGCCACGCCGGCCGTCAAGGAGGCGGTCGGCGACATAGATCAGCCAGGTGCCGATGCCGAGGACAGCGAGAGTGCTCCCGGCAATCTCGCCGCCAACGGCACGGGCCAGACTCCACGCCCAGAGCACGGCAACGGTGGGCGCGTCGAGGCTGAGCAGGTGCCAGTAGACGGGGAGAACGGCGAGGGGGGAACGCCGTCTTTCGCCGGTAACGGGGACGGAAGCGACTAAAGCCACAATTCAATTTTAAAAGTGAAAACGGCAGCGAACCTCCCCGTAGACCTGGCGTGATCATTTTCATGGAAGCCGCCAAAGGTGAGGCTGTTGTCCAGCAGCACGAGCTAATAATTGAACCGGTAGCGAAATTCTCCGTAAATCTGTCGTGGATCGTTCCAGTGGAATCCGCCAAAGGTCAGACTGTTGTCCAGCTGCACGCGGCGATTCGCCACATTTACCGCGTTGGCGGAGAGGGTGTATTTCTCGGCAAAGGTCTTGCCGATGGCGAGATCGAAGGTCGTGTGGCTGGGCAGATACGGGCCGGGATACTGCGCCTGGGGCGTCCCGTACAGGCCGTTGGTGAATCCCGAACCGTAATAGATGTTGGTTGAGGCGTAGGCTCCCCACGGCAACGTGCCGTTGAAGCCTAGGTTCAAAGTATTTCTCTGGTCGTGGTCGACGGGCGCAAGCCCCGGCGGAATATCGAGCGGGCATGCCGACGTGACGGGGGCTGGACAGATCAGGCCTCCGGTAATCGGCGAGGTTGCCTGCGCGATCTGGTTGGCATACGCAAGGTGAAACTGACCGTGGTGGAAGACGTTGGGAGAGCGCAGAGTAAGTGACCAGCCCTGGATGAGCGCCGAAGACCAGGTGATCGGCCAGAAGATATTCGACTCGCCGATATTGTTGTGGTCCAGCCAGTTCTCGGCGCGGGTTTCATAGTTGTTGGCGTTCAGGGTCCAGTTGCGGTAAGGAATTGTGACGCCATACTGCCATTGAATATCCCGTTCACCGTGAAGGGGAGAGAAAGTGAAGTTCTGGCCGTTCGCCAGGTCGAGCAGCGGGCCGGTGGCGGTCGATAGTGGCGGAGCCTGGTAGTAATAGCCGTAGAAGCCGCTAAAGACCCAGTTGAGTCGGGGTACCTTCAAGGCTGCGCCAAAGCGGGGATCGGTGGCGGTTTCGGAGATGGTCGAGGTGAACTGGGTTGCGCGAAACCCGGCGATCAAGGTGAACCAGGGAGTCACCTTGAATTTTTCGTTGATGAATTCAGACACCACCCCGCCATTGACGCCGATCGAAGAGGCGGGAACGTTTGGGGTGCCGTCGGTGAAATAGTTATCGAAGTAGTTGTATTGGTGCTGGCCAAACGAGTAGATGCCGGCCTGAAGATCGTTTTTCCAGAAGATTTCGTTGAGGACGATCTGGGCTCCCGCGTAGTTGGCGTTCTGATCCACAGTGGAGATGACGGGAGTGTCGTGCGGGCCGCCATTGTAGTCGGCGCCGTTGTAGTGATAGAACGGCGAAACCGTCAGGAGCGTATTCGGGCTGAAGGTGTGAACCCAGGAGAACGTGACATACCCGTCCGGCTCGCTTTCGGCGTCATGCAGGCCGCTCGATGGATAGACCTGGTTTCCAACGGAGTTTGGATCGGGGTCAATGGGAATCTGATAATAATCTCTCCGCAACGAAGTAACTAACCGATATTGGTTCTTGGGGTCGGGATTGAAGATGAACGAAGCGAAGCCGCCAAAGCCGTTGACGGCGTCGTTGACCACCTGGGGAATCGGGGTCTGGAGCCCGTAATTGCTGCGATTTCCGTTCAAGCTCCCGTACCAGGCGAAGCGCGACGTGTGGCCTCCGCAACTGACCTGGTTGTCGGTTTGGTAGAAATTACCGGCGGTGACGACGAGATCGCATTCGCGGTCGCGCTCGAAGCCGGTGCGGGGCACGACATTGAAGACTCCGTACGTGCGGTCTCCATAGTCGGCGTCGTAGCTGCCGCTATACACCTCGAGATAATCGATGTCCCTGGGAAGAATCTGCGGTCCGAGGTTGGTGGCGATGTTGGTGTTGGGAATGGGGACGCCGTCGATCAGCCAATTAACCTGATGGCCCCCCATCATGTGCAGCATGTCGTGGGTCACATAGGAGGCCGGGACATAATCGGTGATCATCTCCATGCCGTTGGTCCGATCCGCTCCGGGAGTTTGCTGAATGTCGGCGCGGCTCAACAGCGTTGTCGGCGTAGCGGTGTCGGTCGTCGGCTGGACGGGAGTTTCCGCCACAACGACATTTTCCCTGACGCCTTCAATACCCAGCTGAAAATGCAAAATGGGACTGGTGTCGGACTGAACGATGACGGCCTGGCTGGTCTGCTGAAAGCCTTTCGATGAAACCGTTACCGTGTAGTTCCCGATGGGCACGGAAGTGAATGCAAATTCGCCGTTATCGTCGGAATCCTGCGATTGCGTCCAGTCCGAGGTTTGGGCTTTCAGGGTAAGGTGTGCGCCCTGGATGGGGCGGTGCTGAGGATCATGAACGACGCCGCGAACGGAACCGAAGATGGTGGCAAATGCGAGAGGCGCCGAGAGCAGGCATAGCAGCAGCGCGGGCATAAATGGTATGAGTCGAAGCTTTCGGAACATGACAAGAATCCTCAATGGTTTCTGTAGCAGTCACGGTTACAAAACGGAGGGCACGCGCTGGGAATCGCGCGGGCTTCCGCTTTCGTGGCGGTGTTACAGGCTGAGGAGGGCGGGAGGGCCGCGCTTGTGGCGGGCGCGATCCGCGGAGATGCGGTAGCCGGCTTCGGCTTCGCGAACGATAGCTGTGGTCCCGGAGGCAGGAGTGGAGAACGCGGAATCAGCAGGAGCGGCGAAGGCGTGCGGCAGTGTCAGGGGGCCGTGATTGAAGGGCGAGTACGGACACTTCTCCGAGACGACCTGGAAGGTGGAGGGAATGTTGCCCACTTCCATCTTCATCGCGCAGTGATGTTTTCCATCGCGGCGGCAGCACGCCGGAAGCTGCCATTCATCGGGAGCGGACGCGAATGCGGGCGCAATCAGCGGCAGGCTGAAGACGAGCACCAGCAAAATTGCGAACGCGCGGCGCATGATTGCAATCGTAACGTAACCAGAGGCCCGGTAACCGTAACAAGAAACCTGATGAGGCCGAGGGCCGCAACCATCGCCCTCCGCCAGGCAGCTACTGTGCCGTCGAATAGTCCTGCTGAACAAGAGTCCAGATATCGCCCTTTTTCGATGTCAGGCTCAGGTGATGGGATACGGATTCTGAGGCATCCTTATCCGGCGTGTAGGAAAGCGTGTACTGGTTCTTGAGCAGAGCGGTGACCTTGCCGTAGGCTTCGTCGGCTTTATCCTTCTTGCCTTCGACCATATAGCCGCCGGTTGCATTACAGATGTGCTCGAGAATCTCTTTGCCGTCGACATGCGGGCCCTCCGAGGGAGCCTGACTGCCCCCACGTCTGCCGCCGCCACCGCCTCCGGGGTAGCCGCCTCCGCCCCCGGGGTAGCCCCCGGGATAGCCTCCGATTCCGCCACGACGGTTCTGCCCCGGGTTCGTGTTGTTGGTGCGTTCCTCTTCGCCCTTGTAGTAAATGGCGAAGATCGCTGCGTGCGCAGCCTGCGCTGCTTCGATCGCGTCGTTGATCGTCTCTTTGCTGTTGCGATCGATGCCATCGGTAACGAGGACCAGGACGTGCTGTCCGGGCTGCTTCTTCAGGACCTCGGTGGAAGCCAGATAGATTGCGTCATACAGCGTTCCACCCTCGCTGCCGCCCTGGTGTTGACCCGAGGTCTGGTCGCTGCTGTCGCCCCCGCTGCTCTGACTTCCGCTTCCAAATTGTGGCGATCCCATCTGCGTGAGCGCGTCGTGGAGCTTATTCACGGTGGAGGTGGGATCTTCGAGCAGGTCGACTTCATTGGCGAACTGAACGACGAAAAATTTGTCGTCGGTGCCGGGAAGCGTGTGATCGACAAAATGGACACTCGCCAGGCGCTCGTCGCCGAGCTCGGTGCGCAGACCGGAGCTGGTTTGGCCGAGGATGCCGAAGGTGACCGGCGCAGGCTGGGCGGCTGCGAAGGACTGGATCGTCTGAATGTGGCCGTTGTCGGTGAGAGTGAGGTCGGAGGGCGCGAGACCCTTGACCGGATCGCCCTTTTTATCGACGACCGTCACCGGCAGGGAGACGGGCATACTGTTGGCCGGCGCCGACGATGGAGCTGTGGGTTGGGCCGCAGGCTGAGTTGTCGGCTGAGCCGGCGCGGACTGGCCTGTGGACTGAGCCGAGGCGTGGGCTGCGAAAAGCGTCAGGGCGGCGAGGGCCGCAGGAATCGAGGGTCGGATGCAGGTGGAAATCTTCATAGTTCGACTGTGGGTCGTGAGACCACAGATTAGACGTTAGCACCGGGAGGAGGGTTTCGGCGCGGTCCCCGGTTTCGCAGCGCGGGAGGCGGAGGGGGTGAGTCAGCAGCCCTGTTTACGCCAAATGAAGTAGTCCACGGAATAGCGGCCGGCGCCAAAAATAAGCGCAATCAGAGAGGCATAGAGGAAGGTGAAGGGATCGGCGGTGTAGAAGCGCGTGGGATCGCTGCTGAAGAGGGAGCGAACCGCCTGGTGATCGGAGAGAAGATAGGCGACAATCATGTCGCCAGCGAGCAGAAGCCCGATGAAGCGGGTGGCGAAGCCGGCGATCAGGAGGATTCCGCCGACGAATTCGAGCAGAGAAATACAGATGACGGTGAAGTGGGGAGCCGGGATATTGAGGCTCGCGAAAAAGCCGGTGGCCCTTTCCAGGTTGTGCAACCGCCCCCATCCGGACTGGGCGAATTGCCATCCCCAGAAGACGCGAATGACGAGGAGGAACGGCGATTCCAGCTTGGCAGAGAGGAACTGGAACCGGCGATAGAGGCCCGTGATGAGTCCGGGACGCTTAACAGGCGCAGGGGTGGTGGCAGGCGTGTTCATGGTTTGTAGCTCTTTCTTGCCGGGAACATGGACGGCCGTCAGGTCGTGAACCAACCCAGCATAGACCAGCTGGCGAAGGCTTCCTGCAAAAATGCGGGGCGCTGGTCTTCGGGCAGAGCGCTGTCTTTCAGGGCAAGTTCGATCGCATCGCCGAGCGTTTTGCCGGCGATGAGAGCCGACAGAAGACCGAATTCCTCAGGGGAAAGCTCCTTGTACCAGACCGTGTTCTCGTGGCGATGGATGGCGAGATGGATCGATCTGGGCTTCAGCGCCGCAATATGGCGAACCCGGCGGCGTTTCCGCGCAACGTTGGCATTGTTGGCCGACGATGCCGCACTCCCGTTCTCGGTGCGGACCTCAAGAAGCAGATCATCGACCGGGTAGGAAAGCGCCAGCACGCGCAGATGCGGCTGCAGGCGCAGGGTGGAGTTTTCGTCGATGGTGGCCAGCTTTTCGGCGCTGAGACGCGGGCGCTCCTCGGAATCGAAGGCCTCGATGTGGGCCCATTCGAGGCGCACCATGTCGAGGGCCACCTTCGGATGCGGTCCCAGATGCTCGGGATGCTGTCCGAGCCATGCTTCGAGCTTCGACCCGAGATTCCGCAGCGTGAAGGACTCCGACGGGCAGTCGGTGAGATACGCGCGCATCAGTTTGTCGAATTTGGCCCGGCCGAGAATGGCCTGCAGCCCAGGAAAATCCTCCTCGAACGACGAATAGAGACGGAACCAGTATTGCCGGTTGTAGATCTCCAGTCTCTCGAAGGAGGTGAGCCGGTCGTTGGGACGGATGATCGCGTCGGCTTCGGTAAGATTCGACGTGCCGTCGCGACGTTTGCGCGGCATCGTCTCGTCGCGGGTGAGCGGATGCATGACGGCGGCGGCCATGCGGCGCTGAATCTCGTGCAGTCCTGTGGGTGGAGAGGCGGGTCCGCTCATCGGGCGGCTCCTGCACGCTCCGCCATGGAAGCAGCAGCGGCCTGGACCGCGGCTAGGCTGTTCTTTTCCGGCGCGGCTTCGGCAGCAGCTTTCAGAAACTTCGTAGCCTTGAGGGCTTCGGCATGCACTTCGTCGAAGCTGGGAATGTTGTCGTCCCACTCGAGCAGGGTCGCCGTGGGTCCGCAGCGCTCGATGGCGCGCGCGTAGAGTCGCCACACTGCAGGCAGGACCGGGTGGTCGTGGGTGTCGAGAATGTACTTCTCAAATTTGCTGTGCCCGGCGATGTGGATCTGCGCGACGCGATGCGGGGGGACGGCATTGACGTACGTGAAGGGATCGAAGTTGTGGTTCTTCGAAGAGACGTAAATGTTGTTCACATCGAGCAGAATGCCGCAGTCCGCGCGCTCGACCACCTCGTTGAGGAATTCCCACTCCGTCATTTCGGAGGCGTGGAACTCGGCGTAGCTGGAAACGTTCTCGACGACGACCGGGACTTCAGTAAAGTCCTGGACCTGGCGGATCTTCTGCGCAGTCACCTCGACGGCTTCCCAGGTGTAAGGCATGGGGAGCAGATCGTGGGTGTAGCGGCCGTCCACCGATCCCCAGCAAAGATGGTCGCTGAGCCAGGGAGTTTTCGTGCGGCGCACCAGCTGCTTCAGCCGTTTCAGGTGCTCGCGGCTGAGCGAATCGGCGGAGCCGAAGTACATCGAAACGCCGTGCTGGACGACTTTGTACTGTTCGAGGATCTGGTCGAGGACTTCGAGCGGGCGGCCGCCATCGACCATGTAATTTTCCGAGATGATCTCAAACCAGTCGACGACCGGATGGCGCGAGAGAATGTGCTGGTAGTGCGGAATGCGCAGACCGATGCCGACGCCGTAGTCGGTAAAACCGTTGAAGCGATTTGCAGGCAAGACGAAACCTCGGGGGCTAAAGGCAAAAGGGCCGCGGGGGAGGCGGCCCTTCGTGCCGGAGTGAAACTAGTCAGGCATCTTGGAGCCGTCGGTCGCGCAGCCGCCCTTGCCCTTGCAGCTGTTCTTCCCTTTGCAGCCATTGTCGCTGCTCTTGCAGCCGCCCTGGCCTTTGCAGTCGTTTTTGCCCTTACAGGAGTGCTTGGGCGCTTTGGCCATATCGACACCGGCGAACGACAGCTTGCCCGCCTTCAGGATCGGTGTGGTGCCGGCTGAGCTGTTCACGGACGCATGCATCACTGTCGCGCCGCTGAGCAGACCCGAAACGGCCGCAGCGACCATCATGGTCTTCAAGGATTTCGTCATTTGTCATTCCTCCATCGGATTGCGAGGACCAGACCAGGCGCAACCTGGGAAAATTGGGGAAACGCCGGGCGGGGGACCTCGCGGTGCGGATTAGACTACATAAACAACTACGCGGTGTGCCAGTCCGCCGGATTGTTTTTTTCTCGGAGTTCACCGGGTGTTCACGAAGCGGCCCCGCGCCACGACCGGATCTTCCGACCCAGAGCGGCGCATCTCCAATAAAAGGAGCGACTCGGGGACGAATGGCATCTTTCAGCGGATCAACGCGCAGCCACGCCGGGAAGGTTGCGCTGCGTTTCGTGCTGATGATCGGCGTGGTCAGCTTTTTTGCCGATTTTGTCTACGAAGGCGGCCGCAGCATCACTGGGCCCTTTCTTGAAACCCTGGGCGCCAGCGGAGCCGTGGTCGGTGTGGTGGCGGGACTGGGCGAACTGCTCGGGTACGGGTTGCGGTTCTTCTCCGGCCGGATCAGCGAGCGCACGCGACAGTTTTGGCCGATGACCCTGTTCGGCTACTTCCTGCAAATGGCAGTCGTGCCGGCGCTGGCGCTGGCAGGGAACTGGCAAATCGCGGCAGTGCTGATTGTGCTGGAGCGCGTGGGTAAGGCAATCCGTAACCCACCGCGCGATGTGATGCTTTCCCATGCCGGGAAGGAAATGGGGATCGGGTGGGCGTTTGGGTTGCACGAGGGGCTCGATCAGGCCGGCGCGCTGATCGGGCCGCTGGTTCTGGCGCTGATCCTGGCGCATCGCGGTGATTTTCACCTTGCGTTCGCGACGCTGCTGATTCCGGCCATCATCACCGCAGTGCTGATTGGGGTGACGAAGTTTCTGTATCCGCGGCCACAGGACCTGGAGCCGCACACGCCGGCGATCCATGCTGCGGGTTTGGGGCGTTCGTTCTGGATTTATCTCGTCGGCGCGGCGCTGGTGGCGGCCGGCTTCGCAGATTTTCAGCTGATCGCATTTCATCTGCAGAAGCACGGCGTTGCTTCCGTGATCTGGATTCCGATCTTCTACTCGGTGGCGATGGCGACCAGCGGGGCGGGTTCGCTGCTGTTCGGGAAACTGTTCGACCGCTTCGGCGTGACGGTGCTGATCCCTCTCACCTTCATCTCGATTGCGTCGGCGCCACTGATGTTTCTGGGTGGGTTCGACCTGGCTCTCGTGGGCGCTGCGCTGTGGGGGCTGGGGATGGGCGTGCACGAATCGATTATTCCGGCAGCGGTGGCGACCATGGTGCCCCCGGAGCGGCGGCCCTCGGCGTATGGATTGTTCACAGGGGCGTATGGGATTTTCTGGTTCCTGGGCAGTGCGGCGATTGGGTTCCTGTACGACGTTTCGGTGCCGGACGCGGTGGTGTTTTGTGTGGCTACGGGGGTGGCATCGCTGCCGTTCTTTTTCGCGGTGAGGAAAAGGCTGGGAATAGGGAACAGGGAAGGGAATAGGGAATAGAAAAGCTCGGGGCTTTACCTATGCGGGCACTCTTGTTTTAGGGAGTGATGATCGGCGTTGGGTGTGGGCGGTGGTTGTGGTATTCGAGGTAGCCGAGGCCTACGCGCATGTGGTGGTTGATGTGGTTGGGGATGGTGACGGCGAGGCACATGCCGAGGACCCCATGCGCCAGGGCCAGCGGGTACAAGTTGCGATAGCGCAGGAAAAGCCAGCAGGAGGTCGCGCCCCAGACGGCGGTGAGGGCGATGAGCACGGGGTTGGGAATGTGGGCGATGGCGAAGAGAACAGCGGCGAGCGCGATCGCTGGCGTCCGCTTCATTCCCAGGCGGAGCAGGCGCAGCAGGACGTAGATCTGCAGGATGAACTGCTGCATCAGCGCCCAGAGCGCGTATCCCCAAACGTGCGTGACGACGGGGACGGGGCCATAGAGCCGGTGGAGCGTGTGCAGCTGCTTAGCGAGCAGGAGGCCAGCGAGCGAGAGGACGACGGCCGCGACGACGATCCACAACGAGGGAAGCAAACCTTGGAAGCCGAGGCCGTTCGGCGCGGTTTCTTTGCGGCGCAGGGTCGCGGTGACGGCGATCCAGGCAAAGGCGGTCCAGTAGAGAATGCGCTGCGCAGGATTCGGCGTCCAGATGACGACGAGGATCAGGCCGTAGCCGATGCAAAGCTCGGCGATGTCTCGGACGCGGGGTGAAAAGCGCATCAATTCAGATTACGGCTTAGCGGACAGGCAGGCTTTACAACCGCGGTGGGGTACGTTGACGAAGCGATCTATTTCGCGCCCAGTATTTGGTTCACCAGACGCAGAAACTGGCGACGCTCCAACGAAGTATTCACGGGCAGCCGGATCCATGCCTCGTCTTCGCGCAGATCGACGAAAATGCCCACCGGATCTTCGTGAAAGTGAATGAATGCCGAGGATTTCCTGTAGAAGACTCCTAACTTCCGCTCACGGATGCCTTCCATCCGGCGAAGCGCAATGAGAATTGATTCAATAGCGCCCAGGGCAGCTTCACCGGCATGCTTCATCGTGCCTCCCGATCACTGCAAAGAGAAAAAGTTTCCCCAGGGCGGATTGGCTTTCCACCCTGGAGAAACTCGAACTATATCAACCCAATGCTGCGCGCTTACTGCAGCAGCGTTCCGGTTTCTGGTTCGCCCTTCACTTCTTCCGGCGGAATCACAACCGCAGCGGCCACGCGATCGCCTTCTTCGAGGTTGAGCAGCTTCACGCCCTGGGTGGAGCGTCCGGCTGCGCGCACGGTGTTGGTGTCGATGCGGATGATCTTGCCATACTGGCTGATGACGATGATCTCCGAGGTTTCATCGACCAGCTGGATGCCGACGACCTTGCCGTTGCGTGCAGTGGTCTTGACGTTGATGACGCCCTTGCCGCCGCGCGACTGGAGCCGGTACTCCTCGACGTCCGTGCGCTTGCCGAAGCCCTGCTCAGTGACCGAGAGGATGCGGTGGACGACACCGTTCTTCTTCGGCGTAACGGCCATGCCCACGACGTAGTCGTTTTTGCCGATGTCGATGCCGCGCACGCCATAGGCCGGACGGCCCATGGAGCGAACGTCCTCTTCGCCGAAGCGAATGGCGAGGCCGTCGTGTGTGGCAAGGAACACGATCTGCTCCCCGTCGGTGACGCGCACGGCGACCAGCTCGTCGTCTTCATCGATGCCGATAGCGATAATTCCGCGCGCCATCACGTTGCAGAAGTCCTTGAGCGGCGTCTTCTTGACGGTGCCTTTACGCGTGGCGAAGAAGATGAATCTGCCCTCTTCTTCGAGATTGCGCACGGGCAGGATGTTGCGGACGGTTTCGCCGGGCTGCAGGCTGAGCAGGCTGGCGATGGATTTGCCTTTGCCCGCGGCGCCTACGTCGGGAATCTCGTAGACCTTGAGCCAGTAGACGCGCCCCTTGTTGGTGAAGCAGAGCAGATAGGCGTGGGTCGAGTCGACGATGAGCTGCGTGACGAAGTCTTCCTCGCGCGTCTTCATGCCGAGACGGCCGGTGCCGCCTCGCCGCTGCTGGCGATAGGTGGAGATTGGCGTCCGCTTGAGATAGCCGGAATGCGATACAGTGACGGCTACTTGTTCGTCGGCAATGAGGTCCTCGAGCTGCAGTTCGGCGGTTTCGTCGACGATCTGCGTGCGGCGCTCGTCGCCGTATTCCTTGCGGACGGCTTCGAGTTCCTTCACGATGACCTGGCGCAGCTTCTTCTCCGAAGCGAGGATCGATTCGTACTCGGCGATGTTCTCGCGGACTTCGCGCAGCTCGTTGAGCAGCTCGTCGATGGACAGCTGGGTGAGGCGGTAGAGCTGCAGCTCGAGGATGGCGTCGATCTGACGGTAGCTCAGGATCAGAGTGGCATTCAGCAGCGTGGTCGCGTCGATCGCGTACTTCGCGGGATCGAGCTTCACGCCGTTCAGCGCCTGGTCGCGGACGGTGATGCGCTTGCCGGAGAAGAACTGGAAGAGGTTCTCGCGGGCGTCGGCGCGCGACGACGATCCGCGAATGATCTTGATCACGTTGTCGAGGTGGTCGAGCGCGATCTGGTAACCGAGCAGGATGTGCTCGCGCTCGCGCGCCTTGCGCAGCAGGAAGGCAGTGCGGCGGCGAACTACGTCCTGGCGGTGCTCGATAAAGATGCGAATCGCCTCGGGAAGCGGCAGCTCGCGAGGCTGACCGTTGATGACGGCCAGGAAGATCATCGAGAAGCTCTCCTGCATCTGCGTGTGCTTGTAGAGCTGGTTGAGGACGATCTGCGCTTCGGCCCCGCGTTTCAGTTCGATGACGATGCGCATGCCGTCGCGGTCGCTCTCGTCGCGCACATCGCTGATGTCATCGATGATCTTTTCGTTGACCAGCTCGGCGATCCGTTTGATGAGGACGTTTTTGTTGACCTGGTAGGGAATTTCGCTGACGATGATCGACTGGCGTCCCTGGGCCATGTTTTCCGTGGCGCATTTGGCGCGCACCAGGAAGCGGCCGCGGCCTGTTTTATAGGCCTGGGCGATGCCGCTCTTGCCGTAGATGAATCCGCCGGTGGGGAAGTCCGGGCCCTGCACGTGCTTCAGCACTTCGGCCAAGCCGGCGTGCGGATTGTTGACCATCTCAATGGCAGCGTTGATGACTTCGGTCAAATTGTGCGGCGGGATGTTCGTTGCCATGCCGACCGCGATACCGTTGGAGCCGTTGACGATGAGATTCGGGATGCGCGTCGGCAGGACGTAGGGCTCGTAGGTGGACTCGTCATAGTTGGGGACGAAGTCCACGGTCTCCATCTCGATATCGGCGAGCAGCTCGGCGCTGATCTTCTCGAGGCGGCACTCGGTGTAACGCATCGCCGCCGGCGGATCGCCATCGACGGAGCCAAAGTTGCCCTGGCCATCGACCAGGGGATACCGCATGCTGAAGGGCTGCGCCATGCGAACCAGCGAGTCATAGATCGCTGAATCGCCGTGGGGATGGTAAACGCCCATCGCCTGACCGACGACCTTGGCGCACTTGGTGTACTTCTTGTTCGACTGCAGCCCCATCTCGTGCATGGTGTAAAGAATGCGGCGATGCACGGGCTTGAGGCCGTCGCGGGCATCGGGAAGGGCACGCCCAATGATGACCGACATGGAGTAATCGAGATACGACCGCCGCATCTCGTCTTCGATATTGATGGGGACGAGATTCGCGGCGCCCGGGCCGGTGGGACCATTCGGTCCATCGCTCGAGTTACCGCCAAGGGGAAGGAGAGGATTCTGATCGTCTGCCATAGATTTGTATGGGCCGGGGGTCACGCCGGGAGGGCCAACTGCGAGGAGCGACCGAAGGACTTATCTTTATGATACGGGAAGAGTTAGGTCTGCACAAGGCGGGTTAAGGCAATGGATTCAGGGGGTTGCAGCCGGCCACTTTCAGGGTCGCAAATTTGAGGAAAAAACAGGCCCGATTCGACGCCGAAAACAGGCGTGTGCGGGTGCGCGCACGGGGCCAAATTCCGGGCGGTATAGTGGGACGAAGGCTGCTCGATCATATGGCGAACGCACTCGTCACCGGGCCTCCGGCGACGCTGATTTTCAATGACTGGTATCCGGCGATGCGCAGCGAGGTGCTGCAGGGCAAGCGCATGGCGACGGCCATGCTGCTGGGCATCCCCCTGGTGCTGGGGCGGCGGGAGGATGGCCGGCTGTTTGCGATGCGCGACCTGTGCCCGCATCGTGGGATTCCGCTGTCGTGCGGATGGTTCGACGGCAAATCGCTGACGTGCAAGTATCACGGCTGGGTTTTTGAGCCGGTGTCCGGACAGTGCATGGAGATCCCGTCGCTGACCCAGGAGGACACTTTCCCACGCAACCTGCACGGGATGGCATATCCGTGCGAGGAGCGCGATGGCTATGCGTGGGTTTATGTGCCGGAGGCGGGCCGTGGGCGCGTCAAGGCGGAGGATGCGGCGCTCGATCCGGTGCCGGAATTGCCGAAATTCAGCGAACGCTTTCGCAGCGAGCATCTGACCGCTGACCTGCCGTGCAATGTGGACCACGGGATCATCGGTCTGATGGATCCGGCGCATGGGCCGTTTGTGCATCAGTCGTGGTGGTGGCGGAAGGAGGCCAGCATTCATGAGAAGGAGAAGCGCTTCGAGCCGATTCCACAGGGGTTTCGCATGGCCACGCATGCGCCGTCGAGGAACAGCGCGCCGTACAAACTGCTGGGTGTGTACGGCGAACCGATCACGACGACGATCGATTTTGTGCTGCCGAACCGGCGCTACGAAACCATTCGGTGCGGCCCGAAGTGGTTTTCCAGCCTGACGACGGTGACGCCAACGACGGCGACGGCCTGCCGCATCGACGTATATGGTGCGTGGAACGTGCTCTACCACATGCCGTTCATGACCTCGATCCTGCGCTTCTTCGGGAACATGTTTGTGCGCCAGGATCAGGTGACGATGATCCAGCAGGCGGAGGGGCTGAAGTTCGATCCGGCTCTGATGCTGATCGACGACGCGGATAAACCGGCGAAGTGGTACTTCGCGCTGAAGCAGGCGCGCTTCGATGCGGAGCGGACGGGGCAGCCGATGAAGCATCCGATGGAGGGCCCGGTCACGCTGCGGTGGAGAAGCTGAGGAACAGTGCACCGAGTGCAGGCACAGAAGGCCGCGACCAGCGCGCTGACTGTTTCCAATTAACCGCTTTTTCCGCTGAGGGCCTGGCTGGCCGCTTCAGCAGCTTTGGTCACGCTGTCTTTCGGGCGTCTTCTTCGGCCAGTTGTGCTGCTTCGTGAGGAGCGCTGGAGCCGTTGCCATTGGCTTCGTCGAGCACGATGGAGTCGACGGCGATGTGCAACTGCTGGCCGAGTTCTTTCATTTTCTCCAGCCACTCGGTGGAGGGTGGCTGGTCGCGGTGGTAGCGCCAGGTGTCGTACCAGAGATTTTGCGCCTGCCACAGGTTGATATCGAAGGGCAATTCACGCAGAGTGCGCGCGGCCAGCAAAGCGTCCTCCACCGCGGGCAGATTTTCCGGACGTTCGTGCAGAGCCAGCATCACGTCTTTCATCTTCCGATCTGCGATGAAGCCGAGCAGCTGTTTGTCGAGCGTGATCTGATCCGACTTCGCCAGCCCCAGCCACGTGCGGGCCTGGATGGCATCGAGGGGTTCGGCTTCGAGGGCGCGCCGTAGTCCGGCATTGATGGCAAAAGTGGCAGCGACGGTGAGAGCCTCGGGCCGTGGCAGCTTGCTCTGCGTGAGGAAGTGCAGGAGCGAGGCCTGATTTTCGTAGATCGCCGAGAGGCTGGATTCGACTTCCTGCAGCGTGCCGGTGAGAAGAATCTCGAGGATGCGTTTTTGTTCGTCGCGGAAGAGCGAGCGCAGGGAATAGGTCTGGCCGTCGAAATGGCGGTCGAAGCAGCGGACGACCTCGGGAAAATCGGCGAGATTGACAGCGGCTTTGGCTTCTTCGACGAACTTGTCATAATCGGCCGAGTCGGAAGGATCGAAGCGCTTCACGACCGCGGTGATGTTCTGGTCGCCAAAGTGGAGAACGCCGAAGGCCACGGTCTCAGCGGCTTCGGTGATCTTCGAGCAGATCAGCGCCTGGCCGACCACGAGGCGCACGCGGCCCGACATCACCGTATCCCAGGCGAGGCGCCGCACCGAGTAGCAGAAGAGATCGGCTTCGTCGGGATAGCTGGTGAAGATGGAACTGATGGCGTAGTGGGCGGCCACCTGCTCGAGGCCCACCTGCATGGAGCGAATGTAGCGGTTATAGACGGAGGCGCCGTCCTGCTGCTCGGGGAGGTTGCTTTTGGCCGAAGCGAGGCGTTCGACAAATTTCTTTTCGAGATTGGCGGCGCGCTTGCCGAACAGCTCCGAGGCAAGTTGCAGAACGCGCCCGGCGTAGGCGATCACCTGGACGGTCTCGATGCCGGAAATGTCGTCGAAGAACCAGCCGCAGCTGGTGTACATGAGCATGGCGTGGCGCTCGAGCTCCATCAGCATCAGGGCGCGCGTGCGCTCCTCTTCATTGAGTTCGTAGAGCGCATGGGATTGAAAGAAGGCCTCGCGGGATGCGCGCGAGCGATCGAGCACCACACCGATGTAGTCGTTGCGGGCGGCGTCCGGATCTTTGAAGATGCGAATGGCGGCCTCGTGAAAGAGCGGCGCAACCGCATCACGAAGGTTGTCGAGCGCGTTGCGCAGAGGCGTCCGCCATTTCTGATTCCAGCCCGGCCGGCCGCTCGAGCAGCCGCAGTCCGAACGCCAGCGTTCGATGCCGTGCGCGCAGCTCCAGGAGGTGTTCTCCACGATCTGCGCCTCGAAGCGTGGAGGGTTTTTCTCAAGGAACTCTCCGTAATTGGTGAGGCGAACCGCGTTCGGATCTGCCTGATGGTCCTGCAGCGAGTGCAGCACCCAGGCCAGCGCCATCTCTCCGTAGCGATGATGGTGGCCGTAGCTCTCCCCATCGGTGGCGACGTGGACGATCTGCGCGTCGGCGCTCTCCGGCTTGAATCCGCTCATCAGGCGCTGCGCAAAACCTTCGCCGCTGTTGAGCAGCCCCTCGAAGGCAATCGCACGGGAGCGGGGGCCATCGTAGAAGAAGACGGCAATGGTGCGGCCCTCCTTCAGCCGGACAAGATATGGATGCGTGGTGTCGACGGAAGCATTGGGCGTTTCGGTCCAGAGCGGGCTCGGCCGGTTCCTTTCCGTCTTTTCCGGTGGCAGTGGGTTTTGGGACCGGAGCCGGCGGCGTCAGCGAACGAATCCGCGCGCACTGATGCGGCGCGAGCAGCACGAATCTGATGCCGTTCTGCGCGAGCAGTTCGAGGGACTCCGAGTCGACGGCGGTTTCCGGAAGCCACATGCCTTCCGGTTCACGCCCGAAGCGATAGCGAAAGTCGGCAATGCCCCAGCGAATCTGCGTGATGCGATCGCGGGTCGAGGCCAGCGGCAGGATGAGGTGGTTGTAGATTTGCGCCATGGCCGAGCCGTGGCCGGAGTAACGTTTCTGGCTGCGAAGATCGGCGTGGACGATGGTTTCATGCACCTGCGGCGCGTTCTGCTCCAGCCAGGAGAGCAGCGTGGGCCCGAAGTTGAAGCTCATCCGGGCATAGTTGTTGAAGATGCGGATGATCTCGTTCTTCTCATTGACGATGCGGGCCGCGCCATTGGGCGCGTAGCACTCCGCGGTGATGCGCTCGTTCCAGTCGTGCCACGGGGCTGCGGAATCCTGCGCCTCGACGGTCTCGAGCCACGGATTCTCGCGCGGTGGCTGATAGAAGTGGCCGTGGATGCAGATGGTTTTTTCGGTGCTGCTCATGGATAGTCCGCTCGGTTCATCTTACGGTACGCATGCGCCCGATCGGAGGCCAGGCAGGCGACGCGAACCTCTTCTTATCGGCACATTTCCGCTTGTGCGACAATAAGGGTGTGCGGAAGTGTGCCCCACGCGGGCGCGCTCCGGGAGAGTTCTCATGTTTGACAATCTGTTAAAACCCGAGCACCTGATCATTATCCTTGTGATCGCGCTTTTGATCTTCGGCCCCAGCAAGCTGCCCGGCCTGGGCAAGGGACTGGGCGAAGCGTTTCGCGGATTCAAGGAAGGGATCAAGGGCGGGGGCAACGCGGAGAATCCCGACGCTGCGAAGACCGACACGACCGCAAAGTCGGAAAGCGCCACGCCCCAGGTGAAGTAGAGCGGGCGAACCACCGTTCGTAGCGAAAACAAGCCGCATCTTCGGATGCGGCTTTTGTGCGTTGGGGAGAAAGCCTGCTATTTGTGGGTGTGCGCCGCGACGGCGTCAGCGTCAAATCCGTCAGGCGGCAGCGGGACGTTGTAGGCGGCTTTGAAGACGAAGCGCTGGCTGGTCATGTCGCCGTTGTGCAGGCGGGTGATGGTGAAGGGCGTCTGGATGCCAGCGATGTTGTGGTAGTCGTCGTACTCCTCGACTTCTTCATTCTTGTCCTTGTAGAGCGGGTCGCGCCAGTAGTAGGTGCGGCGCAGGGGCAGGTGGCTCATGGCGTCAATCTGGATAGTGATAGAGTCGTTGTCGCCGTTGAGCAGCGTGACCTGCTGCGCGAGGTGGCGCTCAGCAAGGGACTGCCCCTCATACATCAGGACGGTGGAGGGGTCTTTCATCCAGACGCGGACGGCGGCTTCGATGGAATGATCGCGGCGGCGGATGGCCTCAGCGCACTGATCTTTCGGAATGGGCAGCTTGCCGCGGAAGGTGATTTCCCAGCAATATTTGCCGGTGAAAATCTGCGTCCAGTTGTGTTTATCCTTGCTGGTTTCCGTCAGGTCGATGCGCTCTTCGGTGGGCGTGCGCCAGTCCCAGTAGCGGACGGTGGCCCCGGTGGGTTTGCCCTGGTAAAAGCCAGCGATGCGGCCGTCAATGTAGAGGTTCTGCTGGTTGAGCCAGAGGTCGCCGCCGAGAGCCTGGACCATCTGATTGAGAGCCTCACGGGCCTTCTTGCTGCTGGTGTCTTCTTCGCTGGTGGTGGGCGCGGCCACGCTGGAGGTGGGCGGCGGCGCGTCGGGAGCTTGATTTTGGGCGCGTAAACAGCGGGCGCAAACAAAAAGCAGGGCAGAAATCGTGAAGACCAGAATCTTTCGCATGGGCTAACCGACTAAGACAGCTCCTCCATTTACATTGACGATCTCTCCGGTCATAAAGCCAGCAAGTGGCGTGCACAAAAAGAGGATGGGGCCGGCGATTTCGAGCGGATCCGCAGGCCGGCCGAGTGGAATCAGGGACAAGACGCGGTCGCGAGTTCGCGCGTCGTTGAGGGCGGGGCCGGACATGTCGGTATTGACCCAGCCGGGAGCGACGCAATTGACCCGGATGCCGTGCGGGGCCAGTTCCGTTGCCAGGCCCTTGGTCATGCTGATGACCGCGCCCTTGCTGGCGGCGTAGTCGGCGTGGAAAGCCTCGCCACGCTGGCCGGCGGTGGAGCTGACGAGGACAATGTTTCCGCCGGGGGCCTGGCCAGGGCTTGCCGCCGGGGCTTGGCCGGCCGGGCGGTCTTGCTTTTGCATCTCCTGCGCTGCAGCCTGGATGAGGCCGAAGACGCTGTCGAGATTGATGGCGAGGGTGGTGCGCCACTGGCTTGCGGACATAGTCGCGATGGGGGCGTCCTGGGATTCCCAGATGCCGTGGTTGGCGATCAGAATGTCGATGCGGCCGAAGTGGTCGACGGTCCGGCGGACGAGGGCGCGTCCCTCTTCGGGGCTGGACAACTCCTGGGCAAAAGCAGCGCAGTTCGTCGGGCCTCCGCATTCGGCGGCAAGCGATTCGGCAGCGGCACGAGCGGAGCGGTAATTGAAGGCGACGCGCGCTCCGGCCTGGCGGAAGAGGCGAACCGCGGCGGCGCCGATGCCGCGCGAGCCTCCGGTGATGAGGGCGACCTTATTTTCGAGCGAGAGCGTGACACCAGGCATGGAACCAGAGTAGCAACGACGCCCGCACTCTGTGTTGCCCAGCGGCCGGAGCGCAGGGCTACTTCGGCGTGATGTTGCTGATCGGCAGATCCCAGTGGGCGAGGAGGATTTCGAAGCGGCGCTGCTCCTCGGCGCGGTATTTGGCCTGGTCGGGCCAGAGTTGCTGGATCAGTGCTTCCTCGTCCGGATTGGCAGTGGTCGCGACGGTCGAGTTTTTCCAGACGATGGTCACGCGATAGTCCCAGCGCGCGTCTTCGGTCATGTGATTCGCCGGGGTCTCGATTTTGACGGAGAGGATGCGGCCGGTTTTCTGGATCGCCTGCAGCAGCGGGTAGTGATTCTTCAGGAAGAGATTGAGAAACTCCTGCTGATGGCCCCACGGGGTTTTGTAGTAGTACTCCATCGTGTAGGGCTGGTCGGCTGCGCCCTGCGGGGGCGCTCCCTGGGCGAAGAGTGGGAGCGCGAAGAGGAAGAGCAGGATTGCGGGAAACGACTTTCTCATAGGTTCGCCTCGTTTGGGGTCGATTGTAGATCGGGATGGGTTTGGGCGAGTTTGATATGCAGGCTCTGCGGCCAACCAGCCGGGGCCGGGTGTCGGCGAGGCGCGAAGCGCGTCCGCCCGGACGGGCGAGTCCCGCCTGGACGGGCGAGTCCTCCGGTAAACTGGGCTTCTGATTATGTTTGAGAACCTTTCTGAGAAATTACAGCGCGCCTTCAAGAACCTTCGGGGGCAGGGGTCGGTCACCGAGGAGAATATGCAGGAAGCGCTGCGCGAAATTCGCGTGGCGCTGCTCGAAGCCGACGTCAACCTGAATGTCGTGAAGGAGCTGATCGAGCACATCCGCGAGAAGGCTCTCGGGCAGGAGGTGCTGACCTCGCTTTCGCCGACCGAACAGGTCGTCAAGATTGTGCGCGACGAACTGATCGCGATCCTGGGCAAAGATGTGGCGCGGTTCCAGTTTGCCTCGCGGCCTCCGACGGTGATCCTGATGGCGGGCCTGCAGGGGTCGGGCAAGACCACCACGGCGGGCAAGCTGGCGGCGTGGCTGCAAAAGGGCGGTCATCGTCCGATGCTCGTCTCCGTGGACGTGTACCGGCCGGCGGCGCGCGAGCAACTCCGCGTGGTGGCCAAAGCGATCAAGGCGAATATCTACGGGGGCGACGAGAAGGGCGAAAAGGCCGGGACGCCGCTGGTCGAGCGGCTGGCCAAAGAGGCGCGGCGCGAGGCGGTCATTACCGGCTGTGACACGCTCATCGTCGATACGGCGGGGCGGCTGCACATCGATGAATTGCTGATGGAGGAGATGACGAAGCTGAAGGCGCTCCTTTCTCCTCAGGAGATTCTGTTTGTCGCCGATGCGATGACCGGCCAGGACGCGGTGAAGTCGGCGGAGGCGTTCCACAAGCAGCTGAGTTTGACGGGAACGGTGCTGACGAAGATGGACGGCGATGCGCGCGGCGGCGCGGCACTGTCGATCCGGCACGTCACGGGGCAGCCGGTAAAGTTTATCGGCACGGGGGAGAAGCCGGATGCGTTCGAGCCGTTTCATCCGGACCGGATCGTGAGCCGGATCCTCGGGCATGGCGACATCATCGGCCTGATCGAACGCGCCGAAGAAAAACTCGACAAGAAGAAGTCGGAGGAGTTTGCGCGGAAGGCCCTGTCGGGCGATGGATTTTCGCTGGAGGATTTTCGCGATCAGCTGCGGCAGATCAAGAAGCTTGGATCGCTGGAATCGATTATGAAAATGCTGCCATCCGTCGGGCCGCTGGCCGGAATGCAGCAGATGGCCGGGCAGGTGGACGAGAAACAGCTGTCGCGGGTGGAGGCGATCATCAACTCGATGACGCAGAAGGAGCGCGATCACCACGAGATCATCTCAGGCAGCCGACGGAAACGGATCGCGAACGGGTCAGGGACGACGGTGCAGGAAGTGAATCAGCTGCTGCGGCAATATGCGCAGATGAGGAAGATGTTCAAGGGCATCGGCAAAGGTGGCGGGATGCTCCAGCGGCGCGCCATGGGGATGCTGGGCGGCATGCGGGGACGATAAACCGGCCGCGCCTCCCCGGTTGGCGCGAAAGCGCGCCCGCCCGGACGAGAAGTCCCTACTCAAACAATTTGGGGCCGCTGTGGCTGCCGATGCGCGGTTTGCGCGTGGGGGGAGCGGAAAGGGCGCCGAGCAGTTCGCGCAATTCGGTGCGGACCTTCTGCAGCTTCGCCTTGACCCGGGCGGAACTGGCTCCTCCCTCGATCAGCGGCAGCTGCGGCGATTTGGAACGCAGCTCGCGGGCTTCCTGGGCGAGCACCTGCTTCGCGCCGGCGATGGTGTATCCCTCGTCATGGAGCAGGCGGCGGACACGCATCGCCATCTCAACGTCGCGCTTGCGATAGAGGCGCTGGCCAGTGCCGCTTTTGTTGGGGCGCATCTGCGGGAATTCGGTCTCCCAGAAACGCAGCACGTAGGTTTCTACGCCGCACAGCCGCGCGACTTCGCCAATGCGGAAATACAGCTTGTCGGGAATGATGGGTTCGTGGCGGGACCGGCGCTGCGCTGCGTGTTTGGGCATGGAGGTTGCGCCGAGCCGCAACCGGCGCGGCTCTCAGACGCAGTATAGGGTACGCGGTGGCGGGCGGGAGAAGAAAGTAGAAAAAGTGTCAGCGCTTGTTCTCGACGGGGATCCGGGATGGGCTCTTCGACGGAGCGGCACGCAGATACTGCGCCGGCCAAGATGCTGTTTCGCCCAGAGCCGCGGCGGCGTGGAGCGGCCAATAGGGATCCCGCAGAAATTCCCGAGCGAGGATGACGAGGTCGGCCTGTCCGGTGCGGACGACGTGCGCGGCCTGGGCAGGGTCTGTGATCATGCCGACGGTACCGGTGAGGATGCCGGTTTGCGCTCGGATCGCTTCGGAGAAGGGCGTTTGATAGCCGGGCCCGACCGGGATGGCTGCGCCCGCGACGTTGCCGCCGGAGGAGACATCGATGAGGTCGACGCCGCGATCGCGCAGCAGAGCAGCGAGGCGAACGGACTGGGGGAGGTCCCAGCCGCCTTCGGTGTAGTCGGTAGCGGAGATCCGCACGAAGAGCGGACGCTCGCGGGGCCAGACCTCTCGGATGGCGCCGGCGACTTCAAGCAGCAGGCGAACGCGGTTCTCGAAGCTGCCACCGTATTCGTCGCGGCGATGGTTACTAATCGGAGAAAGGAATTCGTGCAGCAAATAGCCGTGGGCGGAGTGAATCTCGATGACGTCGAACCCGGCCCTGTTGGCGCGGATGGCCGCCTCGCGGAAGGCGCTGCGGATCTCGGCGATGCCGGCATGGTCCAGCTCGTGGGGCATCGGGTAGTTCGGCGCAAACGGGAGGGCGCTGGGAGCGACGACGTTGGTCCAGCCGCCGTTTTCCGGGGTGACGACACCTTCACCGCTCCACGGGCGGTACGTGCTCGCCTTGCGGCCGGCATGGGCGAGCTGGATTCCGGCATAGGCACCCTGGGAGTGGAGGAAGGCTGTGATCCGGGCCAGCGGCGCGATGTGCTCGTCCTTCCACAGGCCAAGATCCTGCGGGCTGATGCGGCCTTCGGGCGTAACAGCGGTGGCTTCGGTGAAGACCAGGGCCGCTCCACCGACGGCGCGGCTGCCGAGATGGACAAGGTGCCAGTCGTTGGCGAAGCCGTCCTCGCAGGAGTACTCGCACATGGGCGAGACGGCGATGCGATTCGAGAGGGTCAGAGAACCAATTTGCAAAGGGGAGAAGAGACCGGCGGGATTTTGGGAAGTCATGCAGGCCTTTGGATGAGGAGATCAGGGAGCAGGGTTCATCGAGCAGTGGGGAGGGTGAAATTGGTGGAGGAGGTGAGGCCGAGGCTTAAAAGGAGAGGCTTCGCTCGGAACGAAGCCTCTGCGGAGAGCCGGGTATGTGGGGGAGGGCTGACCTCAGGTTGCCTCCGTGGGAACCCTTCTCCCTTGGGTCCGGATGCCAACCCTCTACAACATCCTGGCCGATAGCCGTTAAGCCATCTACAGATTGGGGCTTCATTCCGGATATGTCAAGAAAAAAGTAACGCGAGCCGTGGCTACCGGACAGCCGTCAGCGGAGGCAAGTCGCGGGATTCTGAGGTCTGTGGCAGGTCTCGGGAGAATTAAGGGAGGTACTATTTGCCGGCGTTTGCGGCTTCTTCATCCTTTGCCACGTAGGTCTGCCGGGCCGGTGGCAGAGGAACCATGCGGTACAGGATGAGGAGGTTGCGGTCGGGATCGTCGAAAGCGGGGAAGTCGGCAACGCGCTCGAGAGAGTACTGGGTCTGAAGATCGACGAGGGTGCCGGGGTCGACTTCGTTCCACGTGGCATACCAGCCGGGCTGGTAGCTGTGAATCCGATACGGGAGATCCCAGGTGCCGTAGTCGTCGCAGATGGCAGGCACACCGGTGATCAGCTGGATGTCGTCCCCGCTGATGGAGAGCAGAAGGCGATGCGGGCCGGGATGATGATCGATGGACTGCGTGATCCCGCGTGCCGCATTGAGGAATGTGTACTCGGGATGCCGGAGGTAGCCGGCGATGCGGAAGATGCCGCTGGTAGAGACGATGACCATGACCGCGAGCGCGGCCGCGCCGCAGATGCGAAGAAGAAGGGTACGCGAACGGCGCAGAAGGTCGGCGGTTCCGAGGGCGAGGACGAAGCAGAGCGGATAAATGACCGTCTCGTAATAGCGCGGCTGCGGGCTGTTGTGCCAGCCGGCGAAGAAGATGTATCCCGCGGCGGCGAGAAGCGAAGCGGCGATCACCGGGTTGCGCCATAGATTCTGGCCGGAGCCCAGCGGAGCCGGCCGGAGCACGCTTGCCGGACGGACGGGCCGGAGACTGGGCTTTGGCTGCGGGAACAAGCGGCAGCAGAAGCAGAGCGGCGGCGGCGAGGCAGAGGGGCGAAGAGATCCAAAGGGTGCCATGCAACGCGTACCAGAACGCGGCGAGCCAGCCGCCGATGGTGGTGGGCTGCGGCCAGTGATTCGCGTCGAAGAGGTATTGGTAGTCAACGCGATAATGCGGGCGGACGAGGAGGAAATACCAGGCGCACCAGGGCAGAGCAGCCGCAGCGGTCGCGATCGCCAGCGGGCGCAGCGACCTTCGCCGGAAAACGTAAGCGCGAGCGATGAGAAAGAACGTGGAAGGAAGGATGAAGATGGCGGTGGTTTTGGTGAGGACCATGAGGCACATCAGAATGCCGATGGCCATGAGGATGGGCGTTTGTAGGCGTGTCGAGGCGCGCAGCAGCCGCAGCGCGAGCAACCAGGAAAGCAGGAGGAAGCAGATCAGTGTTGGCTCGAGAATCGCGAGGCGGCTGAAGGCCCAGAGAAACGGGCTGGTCACGAGCAGGGTGACGGCGAGCAGTGCGACCCAGCGTTGCGCCTGGGTGCGGACGACGTAATACGCGAGGAACAGATTCACGCCGAAGAAGGCGAGGCCGAGAACGCGGTCGGCGGCGAGGCTGACTCCGGTGAAGTGAAAGACGACGGTGAGCAGCAGCGGCCAGACGGGCAAAGCGATGCCGGGATTGAAATCGCCATGGAGATACCAATGGCCGGTCAGGGTGTGACGAATGGCGGCGTTGCCGTACCAGCCCTCGTCGGTGTACTTCGAGTAGTCCATCCAGGGCGAGTGGTTGGGGAAGTCGGCAAGGAGATGCGGGAAGTGGAGACAGAAGAGGGCGGCGATGCCCAGGGCCCAGAGCGCGCAGAGGGCGCGGGCGGCTCGATGCAGCCGCTCAGGGGTTGCGGACGGTGGCTCCTCGATCCACGTTGAGCGCGCGGGGATCAGTTCCAGCTCGGCAATGCCGCCGTTGTCGTCCCGGATTTTGACGTCGCGGGCGGGCGCGCTCTTCATGAAGCGTTAAACAATCCTTGTCTGAATTAGTGGTGTTCCGGGCTCGTCCGTCGATTTGCAGGGCCCAACTGATTCATTCGGGGGGAATTGAGAGCAGTATACCGGCCAGAGCGGCGGGAGGATCACCCTTTCTGGGATGCGGGATCGAGTGGGGTCGACGAAGAGGGCCCTGGTGGGTGAGGCTAAAAAGGAAATCCCGCTCCCCCTGCGAGGAGCGGGATGGTGATACGTGGTTCTGTTTACTGGACGGCGGCGACGACGCCCAGGGTGTGAATTTGGCTGCCTGCGGTGCCCATGACGGTGACTGCGTAGTTTCCGGCCGCGGGCGTTCCGGTCGTGTTGATCGTTAGCGTAACCGGAACGGATAGATTGACCGGGCTGGTGTTGCTGGTGGTCGAAGTGAGAGCCGCGGTGCTCTGGCTGAGCGAGCAGGTCACGCCGGTGGGCGATCCCACAACACCACAGCTCAGGTTCACGGTTCCGCTAAAGCCGTTGGTCGGACTTACGAAGACGGTGGTTGTCGCGCTCGAACCCGCTGTGACCGGAACCAGCGCACTGGCCGAGGTCAGGGAGAAGTCCGACAGCCCATTGGTCAGCGAGGTACTCAGCGTGTAGGTCGACGGTGCATAGGTTGTGCTGCCCAGGTACTGCACCGTGATGGTATTGGTGCCCTGCAGCAGAGATGCGCTGTTAAAGGTCGCCGAGAAAGTTGAAGACAGCGCAGTGCCGCCTCCTCCACCACCACCGCCGCCACCACCGCCTCCTCCACCGCCGCTGGATCCACCACCACCGCCGCAGCCGACGCCGAAGCCGATGACACAGCCGACCAGCAGGAGGGCGAGGAAGTTCCGCCATGCCCGCCTGCGAGCCGGGATGGTGAGGAGCAGGACGCAGGCGAGAATCGCGCCTCCACCACTGGCCAGCAGGTCAACGTGCCGCAATTGCTTGTCAGGGAGGGTGACTTTAGCTGTCGTGGGCGGCACGAGCGGGACTTCGGTGAGGATATAGCCGCCGGCGTAGATCATCACAGTGCCGGTGGGCGCCGCGCCTCCGGCGCTGCCGGTGACCGTACCGCTGACGGTGACGGTTGTCGTGGCCGAGATGCTCCCGCTCAGACTTGCCGTGATGGTCGAGGCCGTTCCGCCGGCGCTTGCGAAGGGAATACTCCCCGTGATGCTGGTCGACGAGTAATTCGCATCTCCTGCATAGCTGAAGGTCACGTTGGCGGTGCCCGTCGCAGCCGTGGTCGGTACCGTGACCGTGGCGATGCCGACCGCAGCGCCCGTCGCCGGATCAACGCCGGGGGCGAGCGTGGCGGTCGTGAGCCCGGTGATTCCGCTGATGGTGACGGTCCCCGTCGGTGTGGCTGCGGGCACGGTATAGGGATAGCCGGTTTCCGTCGTGAGCGTGCCGTTGGAGAGCTGTACCACGTTGGCGCTGTTCTGCACAATGATGGTGAGTACATCCGCCTGGCCTGACGGGAACTGCCCCGACGAATTGGCATAGCTGGTGTACACATTCAGGATCGGTGCGTCCTTGGCTACGGTGAAGTTGATGGCCGTCCCCGAGGATTTGGCATAGCTGTTGTCGCCGGAGTAGTTGGCGGTAACGGCATGGCTGCCAACGTAGTAAGCGCCGTTAAATTCCGCGTCTCCCTCGGCATTGATGACGGCGGTGTTGATGGTGGTGCCGTTATCCGTGAATTGGACTGTTCCTGTCGGGGTGCCGTAGGACGCACAGCCTGCGCTGGTGCTGTTGGTGGTCACGCAGGTGGTGTAGTAAGTGGAGCCGTAGGTCTGCGCGGCCAGGATGAGCTGGGTGCCGTAGGGCACGCTGGTGCCGCTGGAGATGACGCTCGCGGTGCTGGCGGATGCGGAGTTCAGGACGTCGAAAACTGTGGTGCTGGCTTCCGGCGCGACCGTAATCGATACGGGAGTGGAACTGCTGGCGGCGTTGGTTCCGTCGCCGCCGTAACGGCCCCAGATGTTGTAAGTGCCGCCGGGGAGATAGTTGATGTTGGTTGCGCTGAAGGCGCCGCTGGTCAACGCAAACGAGGCCACTCCCTGCTGCAGGGGCTCGGTGCTGCTGGTCATCAGTGCCACAGCTCCGGTGGGAGTTCCGGTGCCGCCCGTCACGGCGCCACTGATGGTGATCGCAGTCCCATGCGTGAAGCTCGTGGAGGAAGGCGTCAGCGTTGTCCCGGTGGTGGTGAAGCTGACCTTGTTCCAGTCGCTGAGGAGCACGCTGGCATCGACCGAGCCCAGGCCGGTCGCGAGGTTATAGCCGGCGGCCGCGTTGTAATCCGGCGTAGAGCCGGTGCCAAGCTCCCCTTCGGTGACCGGAATGCCATAAGTCGGGTCGGTGATGGTGACAGGGCTCTTCACGGCGATGCAGTCCAGCGGAGCAACAATGCTGCCATCCAGATCGATGGAACTTACGTTGCAGGGCTCCGAATTGGTGCCGTTGGTGATGTCGTGGAACGCGGCCGGAAACTGTGCCTTGAGCGGGTACAGTACGAAGTTCGCCTGGCCCTGCGCACCATACTGCTGATTCACCAGCGCCATGATGCCAGCGAAGGTAGGCGCCGCTGCCGAGGTGCCGCCCACTCCGGTGATCTGATACAAACTGCTGCCGCCTGGGCTCTGGCAGTCGCCGTCCGACGCGCAGATCGGGTAGTAGCTGTAATTCAGCCCATCCGCGGCGAACAGGGAGATGTCAGGAATGTCACGCACTTTGTCGGCGGGAACGCCGGTTCCGGTTTGCCAGGAAGGTTTGGCGTAACCGGATAAGGTGCCGGTACAGGCGCCTGTAGTGGAGTTGTAGCTGCCGGTGCTGCAAACCGCGGAACTGCTGGCCCCGCCGCTGCCGCCAACAATGCTGGTAGCGCCGGTCGCGGTGTAGTAATTGACGGCGTCGAGTCCGTACTGACTGTCGTTCCAGGGCTGTTCGGGAATATAGCCGAGGATCGAAACGGAGGGATTCTGCGAGGGAGTGGTGTTCCAGTAAGTCCCCAGCTGGGTATTGAGCGCCGAGCTGCTGGCGTAGCTGCTGTAATAGAAGTCCGTTCCGCCCGCGGCGACGTTGAAGGGGGTCGAGGCCCAGCTGTTCACGCCGAGGCCGTTGATCGCGTACTCCTCGGTGTTGTCGTCGTCACAACCCGCGGCCCCGGAGTCGCCCGCAGCCACGACCACGGTCTGTCCCTGGGCAGCAGCCTGTTCCCAAAGGCCGTTGATGAAGGCGTTGATGGAGCCAGCCTCCTGCTCGCAGCCGCCGACGTCGATGCTGACACTGATCACCGGAGCGATATCGCCGTAAACGGCATGTTCAGCCGCCAGGATGCCGCCGGACTCGAGCGCCGTATCGGCGGCAATCACCAAATCGATGGTAGCTTTGGGCGCAACCGCTCCCGCCCACTCCACGTCAAGGTACGACTCAATCGAGGCGCCGTTCTCGCCGTCGGGATTGTTGATCCCGTCGATGCCGGGGTCGTTGCCGTCAATGATGATGTTGGGAGGGTTGGCGGGAAGACCGAACATCGAGCGGAACTGGTTGGCGAGATCGACGTTGATGTTGGCGAAGTCGAGGATGGCGATGGTTTCCCCAGTGCCGTCCAGCGTCGTGCCCGTGAACTTAGAGTTCAAAGTGGAATTGGGCAGATCGTACTGAATGCCGAAATCCCCGGGCGCCAGCACGAAGCTGACGCCGCTGCTGTTCCCGTAGGTCCAGTTCGGAGTGGCTTTATCGGTCTTCGGATCGTAGGACGCTGTGCCCAGACGGCGCGCCATGAGTTTTTTGGGCAGGAAGTCGTTGAGAGAGGCGAATCCGCCGACTACGGGGGCGAGCGCCGCGGGGATATCCGGCTCGTTCGCCGTCGCGAAGTGCGTGTTGCCGTTGACTTCATACTTGCGGATCTGCGCGTGGAAGGCGCTGCGCAGCTGCGCAACGTTGCCGCTGAACTCGATGACCTGCTTGCCGGGTTCCACGCCGCTGACGGCAAAGCCGTGGGAGGAGAGCCAGGATTCGACGGTAGCGATGTCCTGGTCGGAGGGGCCGTACTGCTGGCCGAACTGTTCCGGCGTAAGCCACTTGTGGTAATTCGCGCTGCCTGCGGTGTGCGCGGTCGAGATGAACTGCTGCAGCGACGTTTCCTGATCGGGGCTCCGCTTCAGCACCAGGTGCATGCGCGTGAGCGGCATGGAATCGGGTGCAGCGCCACGGTCGTTCGCCGCGTTGGCGAGCGGGCTCACATAGCCGTGCAGCGCAACGCGGGAGTTTTCATCGATGGTGCTGACGATGCGGCTGGGCACCACCGACTGGGCTGCGGTCTGCGCCGGAAGTGTCGCGCTGGAAAGAACAATGGATGCGGAGACGATTGCGAGGGAGCGGATCGTGCGTACGATCGAGAAAAACATGGCCATCCTTCTCAAGGTCGAAAGGGGAACTGGTTGCGCCGCAACGATGCACGGCGAAACGACACGGGAGCGACTCGACGGATCGGTGCGTTCCATCATAACCCTGCCCTCGTGAACGCAGACTCCGGAGAAACCGGCGGGTTTTCATAGGTTGATTCAACCTCAGGCCTGGTATTCGACGGCTGCGGACCCAAGAGCAAACCCTCCACCTGACGGGCAGGAAACCGGGAGGTAACTGGTGCCGAAAAGAGAGCCGGAACCACAGGCGCTGCGATGCATTAGACATAGAAACGAAAGATTAGTTGCGGCGGGCATGAGAATTCGTTGCGGCGGTCGAGCAGTAAATCTGCGGGCCATTCAGTCACTGTTGTCACTGCGATTGAGGTTGAGCCATCGTCCCGCCAGGTAGTAGTGGATCGAGAGAGAGCGTTCGAGGCGGGCATCGTCGATAGCGTCGTGATCGATGGCGACGCCACGGCGAAGTTGGGGCGAAGCGCGCAATTCGGCATCCGAGCGGACCGCGATGCCCCACGCCGAACCCGAGACGGAGCTGCCGGGCTCGGCGCCCAGCCATGCGGAATCGGGCTGGCTGCGCAGGGCAATCGGAGCTTCGAACTGGCCAGCGAAGAAGACGTAGAGAGTGGTGGTGCCCTGAGAGGAGCAGAGCGCGGCCCAGTCGCTGCTCCCATAGGAAGAAAAGGAGCCATGGATGACATTCTCCGGCTGCTGCGCTTCGAAGCTTTGCGGAATCATGCACTGGCGGCGGACGAGTTCGGCAATGACAGGTGCGGGCAGATCGGGAAAGGAGGCGATGGGCAGCAGGCGGATGCGATACACGATGGTGTCGCCGGCGGCCGAACGAGTCTCACCGCTCTCGATGCGTTCGGCATTCGGGTTGGCGAGTTGACCGGAGGAATGCGCAATTTGCAGCGGGGCCGTGAGCAGTAAGGACAGAGCGGCGGTTGTGGCCCCGTGGTTCATCTCGATCCGAGAATGTTGGGGTAAGAATTGTTGTCCAGCCAGGCCGAGGCGGAGCGCAGCAGATCGTGAAAGTACGCGAGTCCCGGGTCGGGCAGGCGCACGACGAAGCGCGGCTCGCGAAAATCGTCGATCTCCGGGATGGGCGCGACACAGTCGAAGAAGGTTTCTTCTTCGGGAGGCACTTCAGCGGGATCCCCCTGGATTCCGATGGAAAGCCCTTCGCGGAAGAGATAGCTGAGTCCGACGAGGCGGCGATCGAGACGCTGGAATGCGGGCGGGAAGCGGGTGAGCCGCAGCCAGGCGTCAAACATGGCAAGGGCGCCGGAAATCTCCTCATGATCCGCAAGGGCCACAGCGGCGCGCTCCCCATCGGTCATCCAGATCTCCACCCCTTTGGCGAAGCTGCTCGCCAGTGGGTCTGCGTCGGGATCCGCCGCGACGGCCGTGATGGCCGTTTCGGTGGAAGCGGCGGTGGCATCCGGCTTGGCAGATTCGATGGGTTTGGGCGGATCGGTGAGGTTGACGACCAGAACGGCGGCGACGCGCACACGGTTGCGCAGTTGCGCATCCTCATGCCCCGGCGCTTCCGCAATGGAGTTGCGGCGGAGCACCGCGGCGCCGGGTTTTTCAAGCAGGGCACGCAGGCGTGTGGACGGCACAGGGTGCGGCAGCGCCGGCACTTTCATTTCGAGACAAGGCATTCGCAGGCCTCGGGGGGTTCTGAGTGGAAAGTATACGCAACCCTTGTTGCGGATTAAGGGGAATTTCATCGCAGCGCCGAGGGTGCGCAGGAGTATGCTGTTGCCGAAATTGTTCGAGACGAACGAGGGACGCGAGACGAAAGGCAGGTCGCGTGTGCGCAGGCCGGCGGGAGTCGTGGTTGCAGCGGTGGTCCTGGGGTTAATGGCGGGCATCGGGATTTTGGGCGGCCTGGTCTCGACCGGCGTTGCCATCTTTATGCAGAACCCGGCCGTGCCTATGGTGCCGGGGGTGCGCATCGTCATGGTCCTGACCACCGCCATGATGCTGTGCTTTTTCCTGTTTTGCGGCTGGACAGTGGTGGGTCTGTTTCGCATGCGGCTGTGGGCGCGGTACTCGATTCTGGTGATTGGGGGCCTGGAATTCTGTTTTTGTGCGCTGCTTTGCGGGATGATGCTCCTGCTCCGCAGTGCGCCTCCGCCCATGGCGGTAATGCCGGCCCCCATGAGCTTCCAGGCAGTGCTTCTGGTCACCGCCGCCTTTTACGGATTTCTCTCGCTGATCGGAGCATGGTGGCTGGTGTATTTCAATCTGGCTCCGGTGCGGGCTGCCTTTGCCGGGATGCCGGCTCCGGTGCTCGCGACAGCAGCGGGCGAGCCTGCAGTCCTCGCGGCTCAGAGTCAAAGCGCAGCGCCCGCAGCGGCTGTGCCCGGCTGGCGCGTCGTCATCATTGTGTGGGCGTGCCTGATGCTGTTCAGTATCGTCGGCCTTCCCATGGTTCTCGTCATGCGCATGCCGCTGTTTCTTTTTGGCATGGTGTTCCGCGGCACGGCGGCCACGGCGTTGCTGCTGGCGTTGTTCGCGGTCCAGATTTTTCTGGGAGTAGGTCTGCTGAAGAAGTGGAGAGCCGCGTGGTATGTGGCGCTGGCGTGGCAGGTCTACACGGTAGCTTTCTTTCTGGCTTTCCTGGCACCGGGGATTTGGGCGAAGTTTATGGCCTACGAGGACGAAATAATGGGGCGGTGGGGCGTCACCATGGCCACGCCGAACCGCACACAGATGGTGGCGATGAATCCGCGCCCGTTCATGGCGATCGGCTTCGTGTTCGGTGCGGCGATTGTGGTGCTCCTGACGGTGGCGCTATTCCAGCGGAGAGAAGACTATCTGCAGGCGTGACTGGGTCGCTTCTGGCGCTCGGGCGGGCCAAAAGCAGCGTCTGAGAGAATGTTCGTGCGGTGCTGAGGTGGGTTGAGGGGTCCGGCGCGCCGAAGGAGTTCTGATAATCCATGCGACTGGGAATTGTCATCATGGCTGCGGGCAAGGGCACGCGGCTCAAATCGAAGCGCGCCAAGGTGCTGCATGAGATCGGCGGGCGGGCCCTGGTGAGGCATGTCATCGCTGCGGCTGCCCAGGTGGTGCCGCCCCACGACATCCTCGTGATCGTCGGCCATCAGGCGGAGGCGGTACAGGCGGCGGTTCGCGACACCGGCGTGCGCTTCGCGGTCCAGGAAGAACAGCGCGGAACGGGTCATGCCATCCAGACAGCGGACCCGAACACGCGCGATTACGACCAGCTGATCGTGTTATCGGGAGACGTGCCGCTGCTGCGGCCGGAGACTATCGTTGCCCTGCGGGATTTCCACCTGCGCGAGCGGGCGGCGATGACCATACTGACGGCTACGCCGGCCAATCCCTTCGGATACGGACGCGTGCTGCGGAGATCGCCGGATGCGCCGGAGGTGGCGGCCATCGTGGAGCAAAAGGCGCTGGATGCGGCGCAGGAGGACCTTCGCGAAATTAATTCCGGCATCTACGCCTTTCGGCGGGATGCGCTGTTCGCTCACATCGGGCAGCTGAACGCGGACAACCCGCACCAGGAGCTTTACCTGACCGACATGGCGCGCATCCTGCACGACGCAGGCGAGCGAGTCGTCGCCATCCGGGCCGCGCAACCGGAAGAGGTGCTGGGCGCGAACACCATCGCCGAGATGATGAAACTCGATCGCGAGCTGCGCCTCGCCCACGCGCATCGTCTGATGGCTGCCGGGGTGACCATTCTGCAGCCGGAGACGGTGATGATCGATGCCGGCGTCGAAGTGGGTCCCGACACGGTGATCGAGCCGTTTGCGCAGTTGCTGGGCGAGACGCGGGTGGGCAGCGATTGCCGCATCCGTTCGTACTCCGTGCTGGAGAACTCGACGGTGGGGGATCACGTGCTCATTCTGCAGTCCTGCGTGATTTCCGATGCCGTGATCGACAAAGGAGCGCGCATCGGGCCGCTGGCGCATCTGCGGCCAGAATGCCACATCGGTGAAGGCGCCCACGTCGGCAATTTCGTCGAAGCGAAAAAGACGCGCCTCGGCAAGGGATCGAAGGCAAACCACCTGACGTATCTGGGAGACGCGGAGATCGGCGAGCGGGTCAACATCGGGGCCGGCACCATCACCTGCAACTACGATGGCGTGAACAAGCACAAGACTCTGATTGGCGATGGAGTGTTCATCGGCAGCGACACCGCATTGGTGGCTCCCCTCGTGATCGGCGAGGGCGCCTACATCGGAGCGGGGTCAACGATTACCAAAGATGTTCCGCCCGATGCGTTGGCGGTCGCGCGCGGACACCAGGTGAACAAAGAGGGCTGGGCAAAAAACAGGCGGGCGCAGCGCGAGTCGCAAAAAGTGGCTAAAAGCTAGCGAAGAACGGCTCTCAGGCAGCTTGCTGATCGCTCTCGCGCATTGCGGCGAGTTCGGCGCGCAGCCGTATTCTCGCGGTGACCGCGGCGCGCAGCACAGCGGAGGTGCTCATCTGCAGCAGTTCGGCGACCTTACTCGCCGGATAGCCCTCCACGTCCATCAGCAGGAAGACGATGCGTTCGTTGGGGGGCAGGCAGCGGATCGCTTCTTCGAGCTCAGTGCGGAGAATGTTGTGGCGCGGAGGCAGATAACCGATGGCGGGAGGCGGCAGCGGAGTCTCTTCCACCAGAACCCGCTGATCGCGCAGCTGCTCCAGCAGTGCGGTATCGATCACGCCGTGATCCGGTTCGTCTTCTTTGCGAAATGCGCGAATGAACGCGCCGCGCAGGATCTCCTCGGCTTCCAGCTCACTGCCGGTCATGTAATAGGAAACCGAAAAGATGCGATGGCGATGGCTGTCATAGATATCCCGTTGCCTCTCTTCGAGACTCTGCGGAGCCATCTCTCGGGCTGTCACTTTCGCGAGGTGCCGGTCGAGTTCAAACAACATGCTTTGGGCCGCTCTGGGGAATGACTCTGGCAGAAGAAGCTTAACACGAACCTTAGATGCAGAATTACACCGTTTGGGGGAGGGAGAGTGTGGCGCTTCCTGGCGCAAAATATGGTTTCCCGGTGAGGTGCGCCCCGCCTTTGGGGCTTCCACCGGGCGGGCCTGATTTTTCCGGATGGGACGGCGCGCGGAGGGGGTGACCCGAAATGGTCCTCTCTCGTTCCACGTTCCGGGAATTGTGGAGTAGGGGCGAACCCGGCAGGATACGATAGAGCGAAATTTCAAGGGGTCCCGAACAAATTAAACGGTTGAGCCGAGCCGTAAGGCTGGAGGGGCAGTGGCGTCAGAGCGAATCCTGATTGTGGACGACGAGCCGTATGTCCGCACGCTCATGGGTGCCATGCTCGAGAAATCGAACTACACGCCGGTGCTCGCCTCGAACGGGCTGGAGGCGATTGAGCATCTCGAGCACGATCCTCCCTACGACCTGATCCTTTCCGACATTGTGATGAATGGGCTGGATGGCATTGGGCTGCTCGAACGCATCCGCGAGGCTCAGCCGGACACTCCCATGGTGATGGTGACCGCGATCCACGATGTGGGGGTGGCCATCTCCGCCATGCGCAAGGGCGCTTACGATTACCTGCTGAAGCCGTTTGAAAAAGAGCAGCTGCTGGTGACCGTGCGGCGAGCGCTCGATTATCGGCGGCTGGTGCAGCAGAACTCGGTGTACCGGCACAACCTCGAGCAGCTGGTCTCGGCCCGTACTGAGATGCTGCGCCAGGCGATGGCCGATCTGGAGCGGTCCTACGATATCACGCTGGAGGCGCTGGGTGACGCGCTCGATCTGAAGGACGCGGAGACTGAGGGGCATTCCCGCCGCGTGACGGCTTATACGATTGCCCTGGCGCGGCACTGCGGGGTGGAGATGGCGCAGACCCGCATCATCGCGCGCGGGGCGTTTCTGCATGACATCGGCAAGATGGCGATTCCGGATGCGATTCTGCTGAAGCCCGGGAAACTGGATGCCGAGGAGCAGCGCGTTATGCGCGAACATTGCGCGCGGGGGTACCAGATCCTGCGCAAGATCCCCTTTCTCGAGGAAGCTGCCGACATCGTCTATGCGCACCAGGAGCATTACGATGGCAATGGGTATCCGCGGAATCTGAAAGGTGAGGAAATCCCCCTGGGGGCGCGAATTTTCGCCATCGCCGACACCGTCGATGCCATCACCTCCGATCGACCCTATCGCAAGGCGCGCTCCTACGATGTGGCGCGTGCGGAAGTGGAAAAATGCGCCGGGACTCAGTTCGATCCGAACATCGTCGAGGTCTTTCTTGGGCTGCCCGACAGCCTTTGGGAAGATTTACGTACGGAGATGACCCGCCATCCGCGCTTCTCTCCGCTATCATTTGCTGGGGCGATCGAAGATCTGAAGGTTTGATCCGACGAGATCCTGATACCCGGAGCGTGCAGAGAGGTCATGCCAGTCCTGGAAGACAGAGTCGTCGCAGTAAAAATGAAATCTATCCCTCTGTGGAACCTGGAGCGCGGCGAGCTCGTGCGTCACCGCGAGTTTCAGAACTTCGTAGAGGCCATGCAGTTCGTGAACAGCGTGGCGGAGCTGGCGGAGGGCGCCGGGCACCATCCCGACATCGATATTCGCTACAACAAGGTGCGTCTGGCGCTGATCAGTCACGACGCGGGTGGATTGACGGAGCGGGATTTCGACCTCGCGGCGGGCATCGACAGCCTGGGCTGAAGCGAGGCCGGAAGTCGACTGAATGTCGCGGGTTGCGCCCGTCCGGCTGCTGAACCTCCCGCCGCCGCAACTTTTATTCCTCTTCCTCGTCTGGTTGAGTAGAAGCTCGGTCGCCGGGTTCGGCATGCTGGCGGAGACGGGACAGAGCCTTCCGGTTCCACAGGACGACGGTAAAGCCGCCGACCAGAGCGGAACCGGCAATAATTGCGCCGGTAAGAAACGCCTTAAGCTTCTTACCTGCCTGAGGTTGTGCTGGGTTTTGCGGTTGCATTGGCATCGGATGAGCGGGTTCCAAAGCTCCAAAAATAGGTGGCCAATCCCTGGAAGAAATATTAAATTGTGTATGAGACTTGTACAGGACCGGGTTCAGGGTTACACTATTTTGGAGATTGGGAATTGAGTTTTTTGGTTCCCGGATGGCACCCTGGAGCGATGAGGGGCATCTGAAGAAGAGAGATTAGGAGCCGGACCGGTGACCGAGAATCCCGGCGGCTGGCGAGTTTATAAGTTGCGTCACTGGCCTCCCGGCACGGACAAATCAACGTTCGTGCCGTTTTTTTTTGATTTTTGGCCCGACTCGCCCCGGAATGTCCCGTCTCCAGCGCCCCGATTCCAACCCAATCCCGCCTCCAATGGCTCTTGTAGGATGTGGGGAGGAGATCCGGAGTTGAAGCGATCGATCCTCAGCCTCATTTTTGCTCTTGCGATCGTTGCGGCCTACGCCGTTCCGGCCAGCATGAGTCCCGGCAGCGCCGTACACGCGCAGTGGTCCGACCCGCAGGCCGATGTGCCCGCCTATCATCCGCTGCCGCCCCCGAAAGGCCAGCCGTTGCCGGCGATTCTTTCCGGCGATCAGCTGACCGGACCGTTTTTCCGGGAGAAGTGGCAGGTGGAAGTCTACAAAGAGGCGGCGGAGATCCCCGACGTTTTGTATCAGCTGCCCTGCTATTGCCACTGCGACCGCGCCCTGGGCCACACCAGTTTGCATAGTTGTTTCGAGGGGACGCATGGAGCCATCTGCGCCACCTGCGCCGCCGAAGGTGCCTACGCGTACAAGATGACGAAGCTCGGCAAGACACCCCAGCAGATTCGCGAAGGCATCGAACGCAAAGAGTACGAGTCGGTCGATCTGGATGCGCTGGGGCGTAGCTGAGGAGTTTCTCACTACAGATTTCCATCGCAGCGATCTCCGGTTTGCGCAGTGCCATTCGTCCAGCCATAATCACCCCAACATGACGCGCCGACTGCATCTTGCGCTTGTGCTGTTGCTGTTCCTCTGGAGCATAGGTTCGAACTCCGCGAACACACAGCGTCGGCCCGGGCCGTATGTTTTCCCCTGCGCGGGCGTGACGCTGCGCGCCAACTATATTGCCGAAATCGGGGAGAACGCCGGGCCGGGATTTGCGTTTCATATCGACAACAAAACCACGAAAGAGATTCGGCTTGAGATGCCGGTGCCCTCCAGCGCCCACTGGTACGCGCGGGTAGGGATTCACTGGTTCTGGCGCGCCTCTGCGGGACGAGGAGGAGCGCTGGTCGACGCCCTGCGCGAAAACGGGCCGATGTTCGCCTACCAGCCGGCGGCGCCGCCCGAACGCGCCCAGTTTCTGACCGTGCCGGCGCATGGGTCCGAGGATTGGGTGGTGCCGATGCGCGACGATCCGGCCATCCAGTACCGCCCCAGTTGCGCCCGCTGCAACTATCCTGGCGAGACCGAGTATCAGGCGATCTTCGCCTATGCCTATCTGCCCAATCCGGAAGAACATGCGCCCGATCTGCTGCGCTGCGGACTGCGCTCGGCGCCGGTGCCGATGCCGCCGGTGGCACTGCACTCCGCTTCCATCGAAAGATAATAATTTCTCCTGCAACTGCGTCCTCTGCGGAGAAACCTCGTCTTTCTGCGTGAACAGGGAGAGCAACACACCGCCGCGCAACACCGCTCGTGAGGGCGGGTTCGAAAAAAGCAACAGGAGGAAGTCAAAAGAACGACGATGAGAAACAAAATTTTCGCAATTGCACTCGGCGGAATGCTCGCGCTCGGCGCGAACGCCGCCCTTTACGCCCAGGACACCGGCGGCCAGCAACAGGGCCAGGGGTTCCAGGGCCACCGGGGGATGATGAATCCGGACAAGCAGCTCGAGCACATGACGAAGACGCTCAATCTGTCGGCGGATCAGCAGACCCAGATCAAACCGATCCTGGTAGATCGCCAGCAGAAGATGCAGGCGTTGTGGCAGGATCAGTCACTGTCGCGGGCAGATCGCCACAGCAAAGCGGAGGCGATTCATCAGGACGCGCGCACTCGCATTGAAGCGGTGCTGAACGACCAGCAGAAGCAGCAATTCGAAGCGATGCAGCAGCGTGGGCCGCGGGGTGGCGCAAACCAGCCGCAGGCCGCGCCGCAACAGTAGCAAAGCGGAGAATGCCGACGCAGGCCGCCACAACGGCGGCCTTCTTCGTTGAGTGCTCGCCGCTGTTACGAATTCCTGGATTCGTCGCTGTGACTATTACGTTTCAGAGCTGCAACTCCATAAAGACATTGGCTCTCGCATATTTTGATGGGTGCGGAGGCCCGGGCAGATGGCGAAAGCCAAGTTGCTCGTAAAGATGAATCGCTGCCGCGGCTTTGGTATTCGATTCGAGGTAGAGGCGATGCGCGCCCATGCGCCGCGCCTCGTCGATGGCAAACTGCAAAAGCTTGCGCCCGAGGCCGAATCCGCGGCTCTTCTCCGATACGGTCATCTTGGCCAGCTCGAATTCGCCAGACGCGATAGCGATGAGCGCGCAGCAGCCGATGGCCTCACCGGCGTGTTCGGCGATGCAGATCTGGCCGCCCGGATCGAGGATGTGGGTTTTCGGGTCGCTGATGATCGCGCGATCCGCAGGCTCCATCGAGAAGTCTCTGCTGATCCAGTCCTCATTGAGGTGAAAGAAGGCCGGCTCATCGCCGGGACGAAAGGTGCGGTACGCGATGCCGTCCGGGTGGGGTTGCGTCATAGACCGAGAGTAGCAATGAGCACGCCGATCCGAAACCCGGAATGCAGCGAGCAGGGAACTGTCGACAGCGAAAGTCAGTGTGCGGGCGGTGACCCCGGTACGACGGTGGCGCCGGGCTGCTGCTGGGCGTCGGCGTGGAATTTCCTGTAGTCATTGTCGGTCACCTGAATGTTGGCGCGGAATCCGATGATGCCGATGGCGTGCGCGACCACATAAATCGTGGCCCCGGTGGGCAGCCACAGCTCGTTGTTGATCAGCCTTTGATCGAAGGTGAGATTGCTGCCTTTCGCCAGAGAAATCAGGCCGAGTCCACCATGGACGTTGTCGGTGAGGTGGGCCACGAGGCGCCGCACCTGTCGATCCTTTTCATCGATCCAGAACGTGCCCGAGGTCCGGCGAGCCGCCTCTTCGGCGATATTGTGCGCCTTCGCATGCGGATCCCCGACGAAGTCGAAGGTGATGGTGCTGCGCCCGTCAAGCATCTCGCGCCGCGGCCTGGAAACTTTCGCCATGGCGAGAATGCGGCTCACGCTGATGACCACTTCGCCGTTGGGCGCCTGGCCGGGCGGCGTCTGCTGCGCTTTCTCGACGTACTTCGTGACTCGCTCCTGCTCCCTCTTTTCCTGATCCGTGTCCAGATCCTTGCCATCCTTTTTGATCAGGCGGCGGACTTCATGCGTATTGACGTAAAAAATTTCGTACTCCTCCGTCCCCGTTTTCTTCACGCTGCCGTTTTTGTTCAGCTCCTGGGTCACGTCGATTTCGTGGAAGGTGTAATTCTCCTGGACCGACTCCATCTGGCGCTGGTGATCGCGGACCTGGCCGATGAGCTGGGGAATATCGGGAAGGGTTGGCGCGGGGGCTTGTGCGCAATTCGCGAAAGGCAAGCCGGCGGCGAGCCATACCAACAGCGCGCGCAACGGGCGCCGTGGGGCCGGAGGGTTGGGGAAGCGGCACAGCATGTTTGTCGGTATGCGGATCATAGCGTAAGCTGTCTCCACTTCGGGCAGCGCCCGAGTGGAAGGAGTCGACGCATGGTGCGGTTGCTGTTGAAGTGGCTGTTGTATGCGTTCGCGCTGTTAGTCACGGCAAAACTGGTGCCGGGGTTTCATATTCGGAGCATCGCCGCGGCGCTGGTCGCCGTGCTGGTGATCGGGCTGCTGAACATGACGCTGGGGCTGCTGCTTAAAATCATCACGTTACCTCTCGGTATCCTGACGCTGGGACTTTTTTTCCTCGTGATTAATGCCTTCATCCTCAAACTGGCCGGGGGCGTCGTACCGGGCTTCTACGTGGCTACATGGGGCGCGGCTTTGATCGGCGCGCTGGTGCTGGCGATTCTCCATATGCTGTTGTCGCTTCTTTTGGATAAGAACGATTAGGCAAGCACCTGGCCATCGAAAAGCGAGCAGGAGGCCAGCGGGCCTCGTCATCGTGGTCCGCTACAATGAGGGCATGCCGCCCGATCACCCCTCCCGCCGCCGGCAGAAAACCCCACCCCCTGGTGAAACCGGACAGGAAGCGCTTTATCTGCGCTCGCTGAGTGACCGGCAGGTCCCGGTGCACGTGAAGCTGCAGGATGGAGAGACCGTTTCCGGCTGGATCGAGTATTTCGACGATCGCATGATTCGTCTCACCCGCGAGGGCAAGCCGAACCTCTTCATCTATAAGCACCAGATCCGGACCATCACCGAGCACGGGCGAGAGGGCCGCCGGCGCCCGCGGAATGAGCCACCCGCGGAATCGGCGGGCGAGGACAGCCAGTGAGCGAAGTACGGATCCCGCAGCAACTGGAGATTGCCGCACGCGCCGGCGAGATCGCCATCGAAGCAGGCGCATTGATCCGCGGCTATTTTGAACGCGGCGTTGCCACCGAATACAAGGGCGATGTCGATCTGGTGACGGAGGCCGACCGCGCCTCGGAAAAACTGATCACGGAACGGCTGAGCGCCTTGTTTCCCCAGCATGGAATTTACGGCGAGGAAGGCGTGCGTCAGCGGATCGAGAGCGAATACCGCTGGTATGTCGATCCGCTGGACGGAACCACCAACTTCGCCCATGGATTTCCTGTATTTTGCGTCTCGCTGGGACTGGAACACCGGCCTGCAGGACTGGCTGCGGGCCAGGACGGTGCGTTGATCGCCGGCGTCATTTATGATCCCACGCGCGATGAGATGTTCGCGACCGAGAAAGGCCAGGGGGCGTGGCTGGACGGACGCCGCGTCCACGTTTCCAGGACGAAGCATCTGGCCGAGGCGCTGCTGGCGACCGGTTTTCCCAGCCGTAAACGGCACGTGAGCCCGAACATCCACTTCTATCAGGAGCTGACACTGCGCTCCCATGGTGTCCGCCGAGCCGGATCGGCAGCGCTCGATCTCGCCTACACGGCGTGTGGCCGCATCGATGGGTTCTGGGAGTTCTACCTGAATCCCTGGGACACGGCAGCCGGTGCGTTGCTGGTGCAGGAAGCCGGCGGCGCGATCACTCGATTTGACGGAGCGCCGTTCCGCGTGGACTCGAGCGAGGTCCTGGCGACCAATGGATTGCTGCACACAGAAGTGACCTCGCTCTTCGACGACATGTTTGCGGGAAGAGGCCTCCATCCGATTCCCACGCCCGCGGAGTTTGCCGCGGCGCGCGCCAGCCGGTCCAGCTGACCTGATAGCAATCGTTCGTCACCATCGCTCATTCCCAAAGTTATTTTTCTCTCGTGCCGCGCTTGTTTCTGCGCCACTCTCCCCTGCTAGAATGATCCGTTGTCACTCTGACTTCTGAAGAGGAATTCATGGCATACGTGATTGCGGAACCCTGCATTGGCACAAAGGATACAGCGTGCGTCGATGCGTGCCCGGTGGACTGCATCCATCCCAAAAAAGACGAAGCGAAGCACGCCGACAGCGATCAGCTTTTCATCGATCCGGTCGAGTGCATCGACTGCGGGGCGTGCGTGCCGGTGTGCCCGGTGTCCGCCATCTTTGCAGCCGACGATCTGCCGGAAAAATGGCAGAGCTTCCAGGAAAAGAACGCCACGTTTTTCGGGCGCTAGATCCGGCTGCCACTCCGGGACGCGCGCCCGCCATGGCTCAGCGTCCCGATGGACTTTGCTCCGTCATTCCTTTCCTTCCCAGGGAACCGATCTCATCGACCCGAAATTCCGGAGGCGGCACAGCTGAGACCGCCGCAGCTGTTCACAAGGCTCCTGCCCATAAGCAGCAGTCCGGTTCCAGGCAACCCCACCCCCTTGAACTGCGTCGTAGAGCCATATTGATTTTCCCCGGAAAAGTTTGCTTATGAGCCTGACTGCGCAGAAGATCACGAACAGCAGAGCCACTGGAGCGTCCTCTCATGGAACAATTGCCAGGGAAAGGTTTGTTCTGATGGCCGGACCAACACAACCGCGACCGGCGAACCAGCATGTGCGCCGTAATCCCCCCATCGCCGGTGAGCAGGAGGCGATCGAGAAGGCTCGCGAGGGGGACGGACGCGCCTTCGAGACTCTCTATGCCATGCACAAGCGCCGCGTCTACTCGCTGTGCCTGCGCATGCTCGGCAACGTAGCCGAAGCCGAGGACCTCACCCAGGAAGCCTTTCTCCAGCTTTACCGGAAAATCGGAACCTTTCGCGGCGACTCGGCCTTTTCCACCTGGCTGCACCGGCTGGCGGTCAATGTGGTGCTGATGCACCTCCGGCGCAAGGGATTGCCGCAGGTCTCGCTCGAGGAAACCCTCGAGCCGTCGCAGGACGATGGACCAAGAAAAGACATTGGCGCGCGCGATCTGACCCTGTCCGGTTCGATCGATCGCGTAACCCTGGAGCGCGCCATCGAGAATTTGCCGCCTGGGTACCGCCTGGTTTTTGTGCTGCACGATGTGGAAGGGTACGAGCATAATGAGATAGCGGAGATGCTCGATTGCTCCATCGGGAACAGCAAATCACAGTTGCACAAGGCCCGGATGAAACTGCGCGACCTCCTGCGAACGGGGCAGCGGAAGGAGCAGATCGCGTGATTGTGATGCGCGCCATGGACAAAACCATGACCTGTGCCGAATTTCAGGAAGCCCTTCCCGAGCTGTTCGAATCGCAGAGCGACCTCGCCGGACATGACCACCTCAAGTCCTGCGAAAACTGTGCCGCCCTGGTGCGCGATCTGGAGTACATCGCGTCGCAGGCCAGGCTGTTGCTGCCGATTCACGATCCCAGCCCCGCCGTGTGGGATCAGATCCAGCAGGCGATTCGGCAGGAGAAACCCGAGCCGCCGCCCCCCACCGCCAGGAAATAAGCGCCACCTCACTGCCCGGCATTCATATAATCAGCAAAAGCATGCACGGGCTTCCGCCAGCGCCGCGAGTCTTTCCGGCCAATCCATCGCGTATCGTTCTTACCGGCTTTATGGGAGCGGGCAAGACGACTGTCGGCGCGCTGCTGGCGGAGCGCCTCGGCTGGCACTTTGTCGATTCGGATCGCGTGGTCGAGGCGCGGACCGGTATGACGGTTGCAGAGGTCTTTGCCCGCCAGGGAGAGACCGCCTTTCGGGAACTGGAGGCGGCCGCGGTTCGTGATGCTGGTTCCGAAGAGCGATTGGTGCTGGCTCTGGGCGGCGGTGCGCTCGAAAAAGCGGAAACCCGCGCATTCGTGGCATCGCTGGCCGATTCTCTGATCGTGTTTCTTGAAGCGCCTCTGGAGACCATGATCGCCCGCTGTGCCGGGCACGAAAACGCCCCGGTCCGGCCGGTGCTGACGGACCGCACTCGCCTGGGCGAGCGCTGGAGCCAGCGTCTTCCCTGGTACCGGCAGGCGCATCTCACCGTCGAGACCGGCCAGCTTTCTCCGCAGGCTGTCGCAGAGCGCATTCTGGAGAGACTCGACGCCGAAGCCCTCCGTGGCCGGCACGCGGCAGAGCCCCTCGCGGATTGCAGCCATCGCAAGTCAGGAGTGATCGCGTGACCACGACCAGGCCTATGGATCCCCGCAGCATCGTGCTGTTCTGCTTTGGTGTCGGGATCGTGCTTTACTTCGCCTGGCTGCTGCACGACGTTCTGGTGGTGATCTACGTCAGTGCGCTCTTCGCCGTGGTGCTGATGCCGCTGGTGCGGGGCGTGATGAAGTTGCACATCCGCACGTGGCATCCCGGCCGCGGTACGGCGGTCCTGATCATTGTTTTGCTCACAGCAGGCAGTCTGACCGCGTTCCTCGCCTTCGCGCTGCGGCCGGCATTTAAAGACCTGCGCGAGTTCATCCGCGAACTGCCGCAGAGAGGTCCGCAGTTCTTTGCCCGCCTCCAGCAACTCCCCCTGCTGCACGACGTGGACCTGGACGCGCTGCAGGAAAAAGTCCAGGATTTGACCGCCAACATGGCCACCTACGCAGTTCGCTTTGCCAGCGACTGGGCGGGAACCATGGTGCGGATTATTGCCGGCATCGTGCTGACGGTGTACTTCATCCTCGAAGGTGATGACGCCTATGCGTGGTTCCTGTCGCTGTTTCCGGTGGAACGGCGGCTGCGGCTCGATCAGACCCTCGCCCGCGCTTCGGAGCGCATGGGACGCTGGCTGTTAGGCCAGGGCGCCCTGATGCTCATTATGGGGATTTGCAGCACTATCGCCTTCGCGCTGCTGCGCATCCGCTATGCCTATGCGCTCGGCGTCATCATGGGACTTTTCAATATCGTTCCAGTGGCGGGCGCGCTGATTTCGGTCTCGCTCGTAGTGCTGGTGGCCGCACTCGACTCATGGGGTCGCGTGGTCGGCGTGCTCATTTTCTACTTCATCTATCTGCAGGTGGAAAACACCTGGCTCACACCGAGGATCATGCGCACCCAGGTCGACCTGGCGGGGCTCACGATTCTGATCGCGCTGCTCATCGGCTCGGCGCTGGCCGGGATCATCGGCGCCATGGTCGCCGTGCCCACGGCCGTCCTGATTGCGGTCGTGCTCAAGGAATACGCGGTGCACGAAGAGAACATCATCGAGGAGCCGCATCCGGTCAACGTGCCTGCGACGGTGATACAACCGTAAGTTTTTGGGTCGCGATTGGGCCAGTCGTTTTCCCGGCCCGCGTCCCTGTATCATGAAAAGAGGCTGTTCCGCGTTCCCGGAAACCTTTCCTGCATGCGCTTTTCCGCAAACCACATCCACCGCTCGGGAATCGTATGAGTGTGACTTCCGCTCCGTCGACCATCGAGCCCGCTCTCGTCTCCGTGGAATCCCGCGCCGGCGATCCTGCTCACCTGCATCTGCATCCCCCCCGAGCGGGCGAGACTGCATCGCTGCTGGTGGATTATCGCGAGCTCTTCAAACTGCGCGTGACGCTGATGGTCACCCTGACGGGGTTTGCCGGGTTTTACCTGGGATCGATGCGCTCCGGGATCAGCGCTATCCAGCCCGGTCTGCTGGAAACGCTGATCGGCATCAGCGTCGTCTCTGCGGGCTCTGCCGCTCTCAATCAGGTCATTGAACGCAAACTGGACGCGAAGATGATCCGCACCGCGGATCGACCGATGGCCGCCGGTCGCATCGGGCTGGCGCACGGCATCGCCGTCGGGCTGCTCGCGATCATTGTCGGAACCCTGTGGCTGACCCACGAGACGAATTTCATCACCGGTGGCCTGACGCTGCTCACGGCGTTTCTTTACGTCGCCGTCTACACCCCGCTCAAGCGCTTCACGACGCTGGCGACCTTTGTCGGCGCATTTCCTGGAGCGATGCCGCCGCTGCTGGGCTGGACCGCCGCCCGCGGCGTCATCGAATGGCCGGGCGTGGCCCTCTTCGCGATCCTTTTCGTCTGGCAGTTCCCCCATTTCATGTCGATTGCGTGGCTCTATCGCGACGATTACGCGCGCGCCGGCATTCGCATGTTGCCGGTAGCGCAGCCGGATGGATGGTCAACCGCCCTCGAAGCGCTCACCTACGCGGTGCTGATGATTCCCGCGAGCCTGCTGCCATTCTGGCTGCACATGGACGGCCGGATTTATGCCGGTGTAGCGCTGGTGCTGGGGCTGTTCTACCTCGGTTACACGATTCGTTTCGGCCGGATCGTGAAAGCGCGCAACGAAACCGAATCGAGAATGTACGCACGCGACCTGCTGAAAGTCAGCGTGATCTACCTGCCCCTGCTGCTGACCGCGCTGGTGCTGAACGCAAAATGAGGCTGCGCACGGTTCGTGGCTCACGCCCCGACCGCGCACGGCTGAGAGTTTAGGAGTCAGGGCTCAGGAATCAGAGAGCAGAAGAAGACCATACGCGATGCCGACAGTCACGAGCACTCCGAAACTCAGCCCCAAACCGAAGCCTTCTGCATCCGCGCCCATCGGTGTCATCATCGGCATCAGCATCGTTGCGACTTTATTCCTGTTCTGGCTGATCTATGTACATCCGGCCTCCGACGCGGCAGCGGTCCACTTCACCTTCCTGCCGAACCTGAATGCGCTGCTGAACGGGTTGAGCGCCATCGCGCTGCTGGTTGGTTTCTATTTCATCCGTAGCAAACGCATCGCCGCGCACCGCGCCAGCATGATGACCGCTTTCGTCTTCAGCTCGCTGTTTCTGGTGTCCTACGTTGCCAACCACGCGCTGCACGGCGACACCCTCTATCCGGTGCACAATCGCGTCTACTACGACGCCTATCTGCCCATCCTCATCAGCCACATCCTTCTCGCTATTGTGGCGCTTCCCATTGTGCTGATCACGTTTTACCTCTCGCTCTCGCGGCGTTTCGCGGCGCACCGTAAACTCGCGCGGTTCACCTTTCCGCTCTGGCTGTATGTTTCAGTCACCGGCGTGGTGGTCCGCGTGATGCTGGTGGCGGCATTTCGATAACGTTGATGTCCGTGGCACCATCTCCGCAATCGGATTCGCCGGACGACGGTACGCGGGCTTTGCTGCGCGCAGGAGCCGCGATGCTGCTGGCCGGGGTACTGGCTGCGCTCTTGACCGCAACCGTATTCGGCGGAATCACTCGCCAGGGTCCGCACACCAATGCCGGCTGGCTCTCGCTCATGGTGGCGATGGCCTGCCTGCCCTTCGGGCTGATGCTCTTCGCGCTGGGCGCGGCGAAATGGCTGCGCAACCGGCGGCTCGCGCGCCATCCCGGCAGCCGAACCGCGAGGTAACCGCTGTGGTTCGCTCAAATGGCCGAATCGGTGGCGCCGGCTCGCCCGGCCAGGATACGCTCGTCAACAGAAGGGGCTGCTCGAATCGGGACATAGCGGGCTCGATGCCGCCCTGTTGAATTCCCCGGGCCATCGCGACAAAAATGCGCGATCCGGGTTTAGAACTGACCAGGCCACGTCTGGCTGGGTTGCCTGCAAGGAGAGATTGGTTATGAAATCCATGAGTCGATTCGCCACCCTGACGGTGTTGGTGAGCAGTTTGTGTTTCGCAACGGCGTTGGCTCAGTCGACTCCTCCGGCGCAGACCTCGCAGGACCAGAACCAGCAGCCGATCACCGGAGTCTCGCATCCGCCCTCCGATGACACGATCCAGGTCGACGAGGATGCTCCGCCGCCAGTTGTGATGCACGCGCCCAAGCCATCCGCGGCGATCCCCATGACGCCGAAGCCGTCGGCGGCCCTGTCACAGCCCGGCAATCCCGATTACGGCGTCGTCGCGTCAGAACCCGGCTCGACCACGGCCTCGCTGACCAAGCGCCCCTGGAACCCCGACGACGACATCGTCAATGTTGTTCCCTCCGACCCCAATGCGCTGGCCGAAGGCACCAACATTCGCGTGCGTCTCTCCGAGAATCTTTCCACTACCGAGACCCGTCCCGGCCAGACCTTCCGCGCCGCGGTGACGCAGGATGTCTATAAGGATGGGCGCGTCATCATTCCGGCGGGTGCGGAGATGCGCGGGCGCGTCGTTCAGGTGTCGCAGGGCCATCACCTTGGCCCGCATGCCAGCATCCGGCTTCGTCCCGAGATGGTGATGCTGCCGGATGGCACCGCCTACCATCTTTACGCGGAAGCGGTGCAGTCGATGGCGCCCCATACCCGCACCAACGATGAAGGCGGAATCGTAGCCAGCCCCCATTACAAGAAGGATGCCATCGAGTACGGCGCAGCCGCGGGCGCAGGGGCCATTGCAGGCGGCGAGATCGCCGGCCCGGTGGGCGCCGGTGTCGGATCGCTGGTTGGTGCGAGCGCGGTCACCGCGCACATGCTCATGACCAGGCCGGCTGCCGCCGATCTGCCGCGGGGCTCAATGCTGGTCTTTAGCCTGACCGAGCCCATGGCACTAACGCCCACGAAGAACTGAAGCGAGCGGCGGCTCAGCGGAGCCGACGGCCCGGATACTCCGTTTGCGTGGTGGCTTCGCTGAGCCCTCGATAGCCTCCAGCCGTGTGCGCAATTCATGGGTCGTCGCGCGAAGCTCGGCTATTTCTCTGCTCAGCGATTCGATGAGCGGCCGGGCTTGTCCCTGGGCCTGGGATCGCGCCCAGGCGTCAATCTCTTCAGGAATTGCGAGCACCGCCCGGCGCGATGGGGGCGCGGGCCGTCGCACCGGCAAGCCGGACTCCCGCTCCCAGCGCTGTACGGTGCGCACTCCTTTGCCCAGATACTGACCGATTTCCTTCCACGACGTGAGGACGTTTGCCATGAGTGCCCAGCCTGCGGAGCTGTTTGGGTCGGACTCGTCCCGTGAAGCATTATCCGTCAAAATCGACAAATTTCATATAAAGGCGGCAGGAATCGGAAGCTGTCGCGCCCTCTGTCCTGGATTTCATCCTTCGTAGATGCGCCCCTCTCATCGCTCCCGATGACAGCGATGATATAACTTCTTCATCCGAGGTTAATCTCATTACTTCAGCTGATGTTAACTGTTATCCATGTTGCTATTTCATGGATAGTTAGAAAGCTATCTGCAGATCTAAATAGTTTCATGGTGGAAATCATTTAGCTTCCGGTATGCGCCACGCCTGGCGCATCTCTACGAAGTTTATTTGTGATTAAGCTTGACACACTGCTTAGCGCGCCGGATACTTCAAAAACATCGACACCCTAACAGACAATAGTTATCCGGGACCTGCAGTTGTTTTGCCTTCTCCTCTGCGTGATTGGGACCGCACGCCGCTTCGGCGGCGCTGACTACCTGTTGTAAAGACGCTGACGGTCAGCGGGAAACAGTGATCGAGTGCGGCGTTCCCACGCTGACCGCACACCTCCTCTCTTCCCTCTCATGCATCCACAGCGGCGTGCGGTTCCGGGCCCTTCACGTTGGTCAACCGCTCAAGGGAGGGCATTATTCCATGGTCAGCAACTGCGCGAATCCGGAATGCGGCAAGCCTCTCCATTATCTGCGCGACGGGCGAATTTACATTTTCGATGCAAACGTCGGAATTACCCGGCCCGGCCAAAAGCACGAACGATGCCTGGAGCACTACTGGCTGTGCGGGAAATGCGCGGAAACCCTGATGCTCTCGCAGAGCAGCGGGGGAATCATCCGGATTGTGGTCAAGCCGGACGCGATCCTGGAATCCGACGAGCGCTTTCCCGACCTGGGTTCGAAGTTCGCATCGTAAGGGGCAGCCCTCCCACCGGCAGGTGTTCTGCGTGACAGCAGAGCACCTGTCTCCCCTCTTGCAAGTGCCACCGGGTTCCGGCACTCTGCTTGCAGGGTCTTATCGTGCACCGCCTGCAAATCCCCGCTGCTCCGCTGGCTGGCTTCGTCCGCTGTTTCTGGTACTCGGACGGCGTGCCTGACCACCTCCGCGCGCCAAAGCCGAGCACGCCGGGGACCCCGGGCACACAGCCGCACGCGCGCGAACGGCTGATGCCGAACGGCGAGGCCTCCATCGTCTTCACCCTGCGCGACGAGGAAATGCGCCTCTACGATGCGGAGCAGCCGCGACCGATACACTTCATGCGGCCTGGTGGGCATCACGGGCGCGCGCACCCACTGCTTTGCCATCGATACGGCCAGCGAGGACCGCGTGGTTGGAATCCAGTTCCAGCCGGGCGGCACGTTTCCGTTTTTCCGCGAGCCCGCTGATGAAGTAGCGAATCAGTCGGCGCCTCTTGCGTGTCTGTGGCGCGGCGCGGCCATGGAGATTCGCGAGCAACTGCTGGCTGCGGCTTCTCCCGATGCGATGTTTGCGATCCTCGAGCGCAGCCTGATGGAGCGGCTCGTCCGTCCGCTGGAACTGCATCCTGCCATCCGCTTTGCCCGGGGCCACATTTGCCGCGCGCCCCAGGTCGCCACCGTTTCCGGAGTGATGGAGCGCATCGGCCTGAGCCAGCGGCGATTCATTGAGCTGTTTCGCGATCAGGTGGGGCTGACGCCGAAGGCGTTCTGCCGCGTGCGGCGTTTCCAGCGCGTTCTGGAGAGCGTCCATCGCAGGAGCGGCGTCGACTGGGCGCAGGTTGCGCTCGACGGCGGGTATTACGACCAGGCGCACCTGATCCACGACTTCCAGGATTTCTCGGGACTGACGCCGGCGACCTATCTGGCCCGCGCCACCGAGCACCTGAACCATGTACCGATGGGTTAGCCTGCGCGGCCCCCGATAAATTCGCTTCACGCCCGCTATCCGCACGCGGGTCAAGTTTTTACAATCCGTCCCCCGCTCGCCAAGCCCACAATGGTCTTCATCGAGGAGGAACACCATGTCTCCAGTCAGAGCAATTCCCGAGGGCTACCACAGCGTTCAGCCCTATCTGCATATTCGTGGAGCGGCGCAGGCCATCGATTTTTACAAGCAGGCGTTCGGCGCTCAGGAGATCATGCGCATGCCGCAACCCGACGGCCGTCTGGGCCACGCCGAAATCCGCATCGGCGACTCCATCGTAATGCTGGCCGACGAGTACCCGGAACGGGGCATCCACGGCCCCGCGCACTATGGCGGCGCACCGATGACGCTGATGTTCTACGCCGAGGACTGCGATGCGCTCTATAAGAAGGCGATCGCGGCTGGATCGAAGAGTCTGCGCGAGCCCACCGATCAGTTCTACGGCGATCGCATGGCAGGCGTCGAAGACCCCTTCGGCTTCCAGTGGTACATCGCCACGCACATCAAAGACATGTCGCCGGAAGAGATGAAAGCGGCGATGGCGGGGCAGGCGTCATGACGGCGGCGGAGTTTCGCCGTCTGGCGCTCAGCCTGCCCGAGACCGAGGAGCGCTCGCACATGCATCATCCGGACTTTCGGGTGGCGGGGAAGATTTTCGCCACCCTGGGCTATCCGGATGAGAGCCGCGGCATGGTAAAGCTGTTTCCCGATCAGCAGCAGGTGTACGTCGCTGCCGATCCAAAGACGTTTGCGCCAGTGCCAGGCGGATGGGGCCGGCAGGGCTGTACGCATGTGTTGCTGAAGGCCGCGAACAAAGAGAGGGTGAAGGACGCGATGCGCGCTGCCTGGGAGCGGGCTGCGCCGCAATCGGTTCTGAGAGCAGCCAGTAAGAAGTAGGGTGGAGCGCAACCCCCTCGAGTTTTCAGAATTCGGGGGGTGACCCCTCCGGATGTCGATGATTTCAATCGGCCGGTTTTTCTGCGGACCCCTCGCTGCTGGCGAGTTGGTATCTCCTCTTTTCTATGTTGTCCCCCAGATGTCACTGCGGCGGCGACGCTGCCAGCCGTGGTTTCACTACTCCCTGGGCCTTGATCTTCGTCAATTCCCTGGTCCACCGCGCCACGTTGCTGCCCGTAGCCGATTCCGCCATCACAGGACCCTCGAAGTCCATCAGCGGCATTGTGACGGTCGGCTTGCCCAGGTCCTGCCCATGCGGGGAAAAGACTTCGAGGGCGCTCCGCGAAGGGAAGGTTAAACCTGGTCAATGGCTTGCTTCGCCCCACGAGCACGACGACCATCGCCCGGTTCGGCAGCCAGAACGCGTCATAGGCGCCGGGCACCTGTTTCCTTATGGCATCCAGGCTGATTGGCGTTGTCGCAGGCCGGCCAAGTGTCGCGGAGAACGGAAGTTCGAAATTTACGTAGACTCCGCACAGCCGATGCGTGTCGAATGCGCCATACCCAACCCAGCGTCCCTGATTCCGCTCGATATCCCACTCCCGGTCGTTGTGTTGAGGAAACCAACCCTCGTCCACTGTCTGCATCGCGGCCACCTTCTGCACCTCGGTCATGCTGGACCACTCGGATAACTTTTCCGAATCTCCCGATCTTCTTCCGTGTCGCCTTCTCCGGGCAGCGCTCCGGCATCACGCATGCCCTGGTCGTTCTCCATCAGCGCATGCGCGGCCCGCTGCTCGTATTCGTCGCTCGCCCCCTCGCCCCCGATCGCACTGTAGGCAAGGGGGCTTGCACCGTGATCGCCGAGCGGCCTCACAGTCCATGTACCCGAACTTTCGGGGTGCACGCCGCATTCCGTGTCCTCACGCTCCTCGAGCGCAATGTAGTCTCCATTCACGAAGGTCACCGTGATGCTGTCGCCTCCGCAGTTCTCATCCGGTACAGGCGCCGGACAGGGAACTGCGCCATCCACCACGGGCCGTTCGCTCACCGGCGAGGCAAACCAGGTATCGCGAGGCCAGGGCACCGTATTTCCGTCCCTGTCTTCCGCCTTGTTTGGATCACAGTAGGTCCGCACTCCGATCCGCCAGAAGCCCACTCGCCTCGGCACAATCAGGTCCGGCAACTCTACGATCTGCACCGTCGCGCCATGGGGCGTAATCCACAGGGTGCGGTAAACGGTCTCACACGGTTCGTGAAGACAGGGCCGCCCCAGGCCCAACAGCAGCCCTGACTGCGCCCGCGCTGCCGATCCGCAGGTTGCTGACAGAAAAACAACAGCTGCCAAGGCCGCCTTCGACTTCCACCTCGTCCCCAAACTTCCTCTTACGCGCATGATTCCCGTCCCGCCCAGCCCGACCCGCGAATTGCATTCCCGATAGCTAGGAGTCGCGCTCGATCACGCCGTCCGTGCCGGCGATCAGTGCGAGTCGCGCCATATTGAGAAAGAGACCGTGTTCCACGAGCCCGACCGTACCGTCCAGAATCGCAGCCAGCCTGGGCGGATCGTCGATCACGACGCCTGAACAATCGAACAGGTGATTGCCCTGGTCCGTGACATACGGGGAACCCGTTGTGTTCATTCGCATAGCGACTTGAAAGCCAAGATTCTGAAGGGAATGTTTCACCAGCGGAGCGGCCATTGGAATCACTTCCACCGGCAGGGGGTGCCTGCCCAGCCTGTCCACGACCTTTGAATCGTCTGCGATGATGACAAAGAGGTTCGTCGCGCTGGCAACGATCTTTTCGCGGAGAAGTTTTCCCCCGCCCCCTTTGATTAACGCCAGTCCCGGCGCAATTTCGTCGGCGCCGTCGACGGTTAAATCGAGCCGCTTGCATTCCTCCAGCGTGACAATCGGAATACCGAAGCTGCGGCCGAGGTGCTCACTATCCTCCGAGCTCGCGACCGCCGTAATCTTCAGCCCGTGGTCGCGAACCTGTTCGCCCAGCAATCGGATCCAGATGGTTGCGGTTGACCCCGATCCGAGGCCAACCGTCATGCCGGGCCTCACCAGTTCGATAGCGCGTAGTGCAGCCTGTAGCTTCAGGTCATTGCGGTTTGGAGTCGTCATGGTTCACCAACTTCAGGCTCGTTGTTCACCCAATCCGTATCTCGATCAGCGTATCAATCGCGTTGATGTATACCAGGGGCTCTTGTCATTCTTCGCACGCTCGCGGCAGAGGTTGGCAGTCGTCCCATGTGTAAAGAGAAACATACCAGGGCGAAGGACCTGCACGGCAATCAGTTTCCGGGCGCCTTCTAGACCTCGCGCCGGCCTTCGAGGGCGCGCGACATGGTGACCTCGTCGGCGTATTCAATGTCGCTGCCGGCCGGCACGCCGGTGGCGATGCGCGTGATCCGCACGCCTGAGGAACGGAGCAGGTCGGCAAGCCAGCTGGCGGTGGCTTCGCCTTCGACGGTCGGCGAGGTAGCGAGGATGACTTCGTCGAGTTCGCCGCGATCGGCCCGGGCAATCAGGTTCTGCGCGCGCAGATGCTCGGGGCCGACTCCATGCAGCGGCGAGAGCGTGCCGTGCAGCACGTGGAAGACACCGTTCCAGGAGCGCGTCTTCTCGATGGTCCCGATGTTCGTGGGTTCCTCGACCACGCACACCAGACGCTGGTTGCGGGTGGGGCTGGAGCAGTAGAGGCAGGGGTCAACGTCGGTGATGTTGTTGCAGATGGAGCAGAGACGCAGCCGCTCCTTCACCTCGCGGATCGCGATGGAGAGTGCTTCCGCATCCTGCGAGTCGGAGCGCAGGATGTGAAAGGCGAGGCGTTGCGCGGATTTGTTGCCGATGCCGGGCAGCTTGCGCAGCTCCTCGATCAGGCGCGCCATGGGTTCCGCGAATCGGGACATTAGTGGGTCATCCTGAGTGAGTGAAGAGGGGACCTCATTGGGCAACGGCGACCGGAGTCGCATCGGTGGCCCGTCCCGCGCGCACGGCCTGGGCCAGCTCCGCGAGAAGCTGGTGCGTTTCGTCCCAGCCGAGGCATCCGTCGGTGATGCTTTGGCCGTAGACCAGCTCGCGGCCGGGCACGAGTTTCTGGGCTCCGGCGACGAGATTGCTTTCGAGCATGACGCCGATGATGCGGCGATCGCCTGCGGCGATCTGGCTGGCGACGTTGCGGCAAACGGCGGGCTGGCGCGTGTAATCCTTGCCGCTGTTGGCGTGGCTGCAGTCGATCATGACGCGCGGCGCCTGGCCGGCTTGCTCGAGCAGCTTGCAGGTTTCGCCAACGGAGGCAGCGTCGTAGTTCACGGTCTGGCGGCCGCCGCGCAGGATGATGTGGCAGTCGGAATTGCCCGCGGTGAAGAGGATTGCCGACTGGCCGTATTTCGAGTGGCCGAGAAAGGTGTGCGGATGGCCGGCAGAGAGGATGGCCTCGATAGCGATCTGCACGTTGCCGGAGGTGCCGTTCTTGAATCCAACGGGGCACGACAAACCGGACGCCAGCTGCCGATGGCCCTGACTCTCGGTGGTGCGGGCGCCGATCGCGCCCCAGCTGACCAGCTCGGCCACGTACTGCGGCGAAATCATGTCGAGGAACTCCGTGCCCGCGGGAACGCCCATCTCGGCGAGGTCGATGAGGAGCTTGCGCGCGAGGCGCAGGCCGTCGTTGATGCGGTAGGACTCGTCGAGGAACGGATCGTTGATCAGGCCCTTCCAGCCGAGGGTGGTGCGCGGCTTCTCAAAATAGACGCGCATCACGATGCGCAGCTCGGCGGCGAACTCGGCCATCGCGTCTTTCAGGTGTTTTGCATACTCGCGAGCGGCGTTGGGATCGTGGATGGAGCAGGGCCCGGCGACGACCAGCAGGCGCGGATCGCGCCGGCTGAGGATTTCCACGATCTCCCGGCGCGCATGGAAGACGGTGGACGAGGCTGCCTCGGTGACGGGCATCTCCTCCTCCAGAAAGACTGGAGGCAGCACCACTTTGGTGGAGCGGATGCGAAGGTCGTCAGTGCGGTAGAACATGGGGCTGCTTCAAGTGTAACGGGAGGGGGCGAACTGGGCACAGGGCGCCGGGCACCGGGCACGGGGCTCAGGCACCGGGCTCGGGCTCAGGTCATTCTTCGATGATGGCGAGGTCCCACGGCGTCAGCGTCAGGGTTGCGCCCTTCTCCACCGGCTTGCCATCGAGAAGGTTGGTGCCGGCGGCGTGGGAATATGGCACTCGCTGTTCGCTGGCCGAGTAGTTGAAGTAGTAGTGGAGGCGCTTGCCCATCCTGTTCACTCCGTGCTGCACATGAACGGAGGCGGGCAGCTGCTGGTCGGGACCGGTGAGCCCGGCCTTCGTGAGCGCATCGCGAAGCACCGCGGTTTGCAGCTCGTCGGAGAGATACGTGCCCTCGTAGAGCAAGGTGCCGGCGCCGTAGTGATTCTCGGTGATGGCCGGCCATTTTCCGAAGAAGGGATGGTCATACCAGGCGAGGGGCGTGGCGTGCTCGGGCATCAGGAACTCGGCCCAGTAGGAGACTTTGTTGGCCTGGCCGACGTGGTACGGGTCGCCTTTCAGCGCCAGCGGAGTTTCGAGGTTCGAGAATTCCTGATAGCTGAAGCCGGCGGCTTCGCGCAGCGGCCCGGGCGCGCGCACCCAGCGCACCGCGGAGTTCTCGTTGGCGAAGCCGCTCTTGAAGGTCATGATGACGTGGCCGCCGTTTTTCACGTAGTCGGAGATGCGCTGGAGCAGAGCGTCATCGGAGATGTAGAGCGCCGGCACGATCAGCACCTTGTACGCCGAGAAGTCTTTCGTTTCAGGAAAGACAAAGTCCGAGCCAATGTTTAGTTGATAGAGGGCGTGATGCATCTGCTGGACGAGAGACGCATAGCCGTCGGGGGTGCGCGTCCAGCTGTTCTGCGGCACCGGACCGCCGTAGGGCATGAAGCCGATGGCGTTGGCTGAGTCGCGGCTCCAGAGAATGGCGACGTCATTTTTGATGTTGAGACCGACCAGCTGTGGACCCAGCTTCTGCAGCTCGTGCGCAGTGCGGCTCATCTCGGCGTAGGCGCGATTCGGCTCCAGATCGTGCGAGAGGATGCCCTTCCAGTAGGTTTCCTGATTGGCGGCAATCGAGGCCCAGTGCCAGTACTCGACCATGTTGGCGCCGTCGGCGAGATAGGTGTAGACATCCTCGCGCAACTGGCCGTCGTAGGGCGGGAACTGGCCTTCGGAAGACCAACCGATGGTCTGCGCGTTCGTTTCGGTGACCAGGAAGTTGGAGTGCTTCAGCGACCGGGTAAAGTCGGTCTGGATCGACTGGAACGAGCCGTCGTAATGGTCCTGGGTGCCGTGATAGATGTTGTCGGCGGGGATATCGAGAAACGAGGCGATGGCTTCTTCGTTGACGTCGCGGCGCATCATGCCGCCGAAGTCCGTGGTGACGAACTGGCGCGCGCCGGCGCATTCGCGTACGAGAGCCGCCTGCCAGCGGAGAAAGTCCGTCACGCGCATCTGGCTCCAGCGCGTCCACTCCAGCTTGTAGCCGGTCGACTGCGCGCCGTCGCGTGTGGGCAGGTCTTCCCAGGTGTGCAGGTTTTCGCCCCAGTAGTTGAGGAACCAGGCTTTGCTCAGCGCTTCGGGCGTGCCAAACTTTTTCTCGAGGTAGTGCTGAAAGCCGATGAAGACGTCGCGATTCGCCGCGTCGTAGCTGGAGGTCTCGTTGTCGAGCTGCCAGCCGATGACGGTGGGGTTGTCCTTATAGTGGGCGACGATGTGGCGGATCAGCCGCTCCGCGTAGAAGCGGTACGCCGGAGAATCGGTGTCCATGTTTTGCCGCATGCCGTAGGTGCCAGGAGTGGTGGGTCCGCCGAAGGGGCTGCTGCTGAGGCGGTCGGCGAGGATCTCCGGGTGCTGATGCGCCATCCACGCGGGAATGGAATAGGTGGGCGTGCCGAGAATGACCTTGATGCCGGCCTTGCCCATCGCGTCGACGATGCGGTCCATCCAGGCGTAGTCGAACTGGCCGTCTTCAGGCTCCCACAGGCTCCACGTGGACTCGCCCATGCGCACGACGCTGAGGCCCGCGGCTTGCATCAGCGCGACATCTTTGTCGAGACGGGCGGCCTGGTCTCCGGGCATGTACTCGTTGTAGTAGGCAGCGCCGTAGAGGACGGTGGGGAAGCTGAGGTCGGGGGTGGTCTGATTCTGTGCGGACTCCTGACTGTTCAGGCTGGAATTGCCCAGCACGAGGCCCGCACAGGCCAGCGCGGAAAAGCATTTCCTGAGAATGGGCATCGTCTTCCCTCCCTTGACCGAAGGGCAAGTGTAAACCGCACGAAGGATTCTGAGCGCCGCACCCAGCAGCGGCCGATATTCGGCGCTGTGTGGCTTCCGTCCAATTCGTTCGTGAAGCTCGTAGGATCGAGGGATGAGGCTGCTGGCGGCGCTGGTGCTGGCGTTTCATCTGGCGTGGATTCTGTGGGTGATCTTTGGGGCGCTGTGGACGCGACGGCGGCCGTGGCTCACCGCCCTGCACCTTGCTTCGATTGTCTGGGGCATCATCGCCGAAGTGGGGCCGTGGCCGTGTCCGCTGACTGTGCTGGAGGAGCGGCTGGAGTCAGGCGCGAGCCTGCCCTCCTATGCCGGCGATTGTCTGGTGCACTACCTGGACGCAATCGTCTATCCGGACATTTCTGTCAGCGTGATCATTGGCTGCGCAGTCGCGGTGTGCGGCGCGAACCTGCTGATTTATGTGTGGCGTTTGGTGCAGGTGCTGCGAGCGCGTCGGAGCCCTGTCCTGAGGGGCTGAAGCCCATTGGTGTTTGCACTCTTTGCGGCACCCGTTCGACGCGCACCTCGCTCTGCCGGCTGCTTGCTTAGGGCAGGCTGTGCAGTCGTGCCCCTGATACAAGGGGCTAGCCCGCAGCCGTTCCTGACTGACGGAGCAACAGAACACGCCTCCTATGCGCGCCTCCGAAGTGGACGTCTGATTTGCGACCGAACGTGCGCACGGATTTGGGCCTACACTCACAGCAGCAGAAAAGGGGCCAGGGAACCCCGAATCCATGCGCCTCCCGCGGCTGTTCGATCCTGCTTATGCACACGCATGCCGCCTGGCTCGACTCAGAGAATAAGGAGCAAACACTATGCCAAACGAACCCAAAGATCCGAAGACTCCGCCGGCAGATGAGTCCACAACCGCAAAGACTCAAAAAGATATAGGAATGAAGCGTATTGCCGACGAAGCTGCAGGAAAAGCCCGCAAGACTGTAAAGCGCTACGACCAGCGGCGCGGTACGTTTCCAAGGGGAGGGCCTTCCGGGATGGCATAAATCCGGATTGTCGGCCCCGGATTTGGGCGAAGCGGCCGAGTGAAACTTTCCGGGTCTTGTGGGCCGTTCGCCACGCGAAACCGGGCTGCGGGGAATGCCCGGCTTTGACAGCCACAGAAAAACTGACGAACACGAAGTTCGATCTTCACCCGAATCAGTTCTTTCGGAAGATCGCTCAGCCGCCGGCGGCACCGCCTGTGAATCCACGCTGATCCAAAGCCGAAGAGCGTGCGCAAGGAACTGCAGGACACGAAACTAACTGGGTCCGGTGCCGTTTCCGTGGCGCTCCTTCTTGTGCGCGTCGAAGTAGACGTCCTGCTCGAGGGACAACTGATGGACTTCATCGGCGGCGCTTTTGGCGGCTTCGAGGGCGGTTTTGTGCGCGAAGTCGTAGCTGGGATCGGCACCAGCGGCCTTCAGCGCATCGGGCCAGCGCGCCGTGTCGGCGACCAGCTCCTTCAGCGACTTGCGGATGTCGGCGTGGGCCTCGTCATAGGTGTCCAGATTGTCCTGGAGTTCGTCGCACAGCCGGGTGAACTCCTCCAGCTTGTCGCGCACCTGCGCTCGTTCATTGTCGGATTTTGGCCCAGACAGTTGTCTGATCGCGTCGAGGCGCTGATCGATGAATTTCTGGTAGAGCTTGATGCGCTCATTGGGATTGGTTTTGTTGTCGCGGATCTGCTGGATCTCGTCTTCGGAGAGGGGGTCGTTCTGATCCTGAGCGAGAAGACGCGGGGCGAATCCAGCGGCAACCAGGAGCAGGAGAAAGCAGGCAATCCGGCGTTGCATGGCACAACCTCGGCAGGTACCCACCATATTGGATGCGGAGGGGGGATCGGCGCAAGCGCGGGTTCGAGACTGGGGCGCGGGCCCGGATTTTTCTGCCGGAGAATGGAATAAAAGCCGGGCTGCTCAGTTTTCCTCGGCAGACACCTCTGTGTCGGCAAGGAAACAAAACATGAGCGGAAGAAAAAGCAGCAGCGAGCCCAGCGAACCAAGGCTGGAAGAGCAGCATAACGAGATCAGCCGGGATGGAATCGACCGGCGGGGATTCCTGCAATGTATGGCGTGGGCCGGCACGGGGCTGATCTGGACCCTGGCCGGGGGCGTACCGGTGTCTCGCGTTTTTGGAGAGAAGACGCACGCGGGGAAGCCGGGCGATTTCAGCTTCGTGCAGATCAGCGACAGCCACATCGGCTTTAACAAGGCAGCGAACACCGACGTGACGGCCACGCTGCAGGCGGCGCTGGGCCGGATCGACAGCATGGCCGCGGATGCCGGACTTTCTGATTCATACCGGCGACCTGACGCACGCAGCGAAGGCTGCGGAGTTCGACACGCTGAGCCAGGTGCTGGGAGCGCGAGCGGCAGATTTTCTATGTGCCGGGCGAACACGACACCGCAGTCGATGACGGAAAGCTGTATCTGGAGCGCTATGGGAAGGGCACGGCGGGGAGCGGTTGGTACAGCTTCGATCACAAGGGCGTGCACTTTATCGGGCTGGTGAACGTGGTGCAGCTGGAAGGCATGGGGCGGCTGGGACAGGCACAGCTCGATTGGCTGCAACAGGATGTGCAGGGCCTGAAGAGCAGCACGCCGATCGTGCTCTTCGCGCACATCCCGCTGTGGGCGGTGTATCCGGCGTGGGGCTGGGGCACCTCGGACAGCGAGCAGGCGTTTGCCCTGCTGCGGCGATTCGGATCGGTGACGGTGCTCAACGGGCATATCCATCAGGTGCTGCAGAAGGTCGAGGGCAACGTCACGTTTCACACGGCGATGTCGACGGCGTTTCCTCAACCCGCACCCGGGACGGCGCCCTCGCCGGGGCCGATGAAGGTGCCGGCAGAGAAGCTGCGGGACGTGCTGGGGCTGACGGAGGTGCATTTTGTCGCGCAGCGGCGGGCGCTGGCGGTGGTGGACGCGACGCTGTCAGGCGAGCCCGTGGAGGCGCCGGAGGCTGCGACGCGATGAGGGCGGCGGTATCGGTGCAGAAACTGTGCGGACTGTGCGCGTTGGTGCTGGCACTCGGCTGCTCGGCGGCGTTTCCGGCCATGAGCGAGTCCGCGGGGCGTGTTGCGGGTGCTGGCGACGCAGCTACCGACGCGGGCAAACTGCTGTTCGAGAAGCGTTGCTCCGGGTGCCATGAACTCGACCGGGCCAAAGAAGGGCCTCCGCTGCGCGGCGTTTACGGACGGAAAGCGGGCAGCGCTGCCGGCTTCGAATATTCCGATGCGCTGAAGCAATCCGGTATCGTGTGGGACGAAACGAAGCTGAACCAGTGGCTGACGAATACGGAGTCTCTGGTCCGTGACAACGATATGGATTTCGCTGTGCCCAGACCCGAGGAGAGAGCGCAGATCATACAGTTTCTGAAAGAATCCTCCGGGAAGTAACGGACAGGAGAAGGATGGACCCTGCATCGTTTGAAGAGCTGGCGATGCCGTTGTTCGATCAGCTTTACAACTTCGCACACTGGCTCACCGGCGATCGCACGGATGCCGAGGATCTGGTGCAAGAGACGTATGCAAAGGCGCTGCGAGGATTCCGCTCGTTCGAAGAGGGAACGAATTTTCGTGCGTGGATGTATCGCATCCTGAGGAATACATTCCTGACCTCGCGCAGCGGGCTGGCTGCACAAAATACGACGGCCATCGACGACGACGATATCGGAGCCATCGAGGTATGGACCGCGCACGCCGTGACGCCCGAGCGGCTGTTGCTGCGGCAGGAGAGCCGTCAGCTGGCGCTGGATGCGCTTGAATCGCTCTCGGCGGGGGACCGGGAGATTATTTTGCTGTGCGAGGTGGAGGAACTGTCCTACAGGGAGATTGCACAGGTGCTGGGAGTGCCGTTGGGGACCGTGATGTCGCGTTTGTCGCGCGCCAGAACGAGGCTGCGCCAGGCACTGGCGGCAACGGCGCCGGGGAAGGTGGGATGACGATGGCTTGTGAACAGCGGCCGGCGCAACTGGCTGCCTACATCGACGGCGAGCTGGAGCCCGAGGAGGCGAGCGCGGTGGACGAACATGTACGCGGCTGCCCCGCATGCGCCGCAGAAATTGCGGCGCTGGTGCGGATGCGCCGCGGCCTGCTGGCGGCGCGCGGGCGCTATGTACCGGATCCCGCGCTGCGGGCCCGCGTGCGGCGATCCATCGGTGCTGTGGAGCGACGCAGGCGGAGTTCCTTCTGGCTGATTCCGGCAGTCGTGGGGTTCGCCGCCGTCGTGATCCTGATGGCGATGGTGTGGCCCGAGCGATCGCTTCGTTCGGAGGGATTCGGTGAAGTTGCGGATCTGCACGTGAGCGATCTGGCCAGCGCCAATCCGGTGGATGTGGTTTCGACGGATCGGCACACGGTGAAACCATGGTTCGCAGGACGCATTCCGTTCACGTTCAATCTGCCGGAATTCGCCGGCACGGATTACTCGCTGATCGGCGGTCGCGTGGCTTATCTGGAGCAACAGCCGGGAGCGCAGCTGCTGGTTGGCCTGCGGCAACACAAGATCTCGGTGCTGATCTTCCGGGAGTCGGCGGAGCTGGCGCGAGCATTTCCGCGGGCGAGTGACGTTCGCCAGCGGGATTCGTTCAACGTTGCCACCTGGCAGGCGGGCGATCTGCGCTTTGTCGTCATTGGCGACGCGGACCCGGGTGCGATCGGGAAGCTGGTGCAGATGATGAAGCAGGCGAATCCGTAGTAGGTCAGGACACTTGCGCGCCGCGTTCGGCGAGGAGCTTGCGCAGAATGGAGCGGTGGCAGAGGTTCTCGTCTTCGCAGTAGCAGCCCATCGAAAAATTGGTCTGGTGAGAGAGCGCGGCGAGCAGGTCGAGCAGATGCGCGGAGTCCGGGTGCTTCATCTCAGTGCGAAATTTGCGTTCGAAGGCCTTCCAGTCTCGCGTGGCGCTTTCGGGGTCCTCCCGATGCGTTGCCAGAGCTTCCTTGACGAGCGGCTCGCTGGGCGAGAGATTCGGCAGCCAGACATCGTAGAAGTTGCGTTTGGCGAAGTCGGCTTTGGGTACGCCGCGCGGCGGACGGCGTACCGTGCCGAGGCGGAGGCCTTCGTTCGGCTTCCGCGGCGTTCCCAGGCGGACGATGGCGATCATGACAGGGACAGGGTACAGCGCTCCGGGTAAAGCGTGCAGGGCTCAGCGCCTCTTCGGCGCGTGCCGGAGCGCATTGAGGACGGCGTAGAACGACGGCTTGGGCTGGAAGTTCGCGTCGAAGAGCAGCGGGCGCTGGGGCAGATGGTCGGCGCGCGTGTATTCGGGGAACCATTGCGTGTGGTTGTGCCAGCTATACGCGTCGCAGATGCCCCAGGTGACGAGTGCCGCGAGGGCCGGTTCGTCGAGAGCGACGGCGAGGAAGCGAGCATACACGCCGGCGACGGCCTGGTCGCGCGCCGCGATGTCGGAGGGAAGGCCGATGTCATCGACGTCGAGTTCGGTGATGACGATTTTGAGGCCGCGCGCGGCGAGTGCGTGGAGAAACCCGCGGTATTGCTGCTCGTGGAAGTCAGAGAACTGCCGGTACTTGAGGTGCGACTGCAGGCCGACTCCGTCGATGGGCGCGTTCGCCTTCTGCAGGCGGTCGAGAAGGCGGAAGAGCGCGTCGCGTCGAGCCTGCTGCCATGGCACGTCGAGGTCGAGGTCGTATTCGTTGTAGAGAAGCAGGGCGCCGGGGTCGGCGGCGCGCGCCTGGCGGAACGCCGTCGCAAAGAAATCCGTGCCCAGAGCGCGCACCAGCGGGCTGTTCATGCGCAGGCCGTCGGGCCCTTTTTGCGGAGGCTCGATGGCCTCGTTGATGACATTCCAGGAGAAAACGCGTCCACGATAGAACCCGGCGATCCGGGCGATGTGGGTGGCGACGGCCTGCTCCGCCTGGTCGCGCGGCAGCTTCTCGAGCCACGGCGGCGTCCGCAGATACCAAAGCAGATGAGCCCCGGTGATTTTGAGTCCCGCATCGAGAGCGACGGCGGTGTTGGGATCGTACTGGTCGTTCTCCCCGTCGGGTGTGGGCGCGACATCCTCCCACGAGAGGATGGGGGCGTAGAGCGCGCACTGGCGCACGAAGAGCTGCTGGTAGCCGGGCGGCTCGTTGCGGAACCAGTTGTCACTGGCCGATCCATAGGAGATTCCGACGGCGGCGGCAGCCTTGCGGAGGCTCGGAAGGTGGGCCGGTGCCTGATTTTGTCCGCGCAGACAACGGGGCGCAGCGAGGGCAAGGGCAGCGGCGGCGAGCTGGCGAAGGTGATCGCGGCGGGTGGACTTCACGCGGAGCCAGTATAAGGCTGCGCTTTTGACGCAACGCTCGCCAGGGCACAGCGGCTTCGCCAGGTACGGAACGAAAGAAGACCGCGCTACCACAAGGATCAAAGAAATAGAAATCGCCGTGACGCACGTCACCGTTGGCTGTGACGTTGCTTTGTTAGAATTTGCGGTGGAACTCTGCAATGGAACGAGTGCGGAAGGTCTCGGATGACCTTTATTGAAACGATCGGCGCGACCACCGGGGAAGCGATTCGTGTGGATCGCCGGCCACGGCTGAACGAACGCATCCAACACCACATTACGAGGAGCAAAATGACGGAAATTGCTGCGATTCACGCGCGGGAAGTATTGGATTCACGCGGAAACCCGACGGTGGAAGCCGATGTGGTTCTGGAAAGCGGAGCGCTGGGGCGGGCGATCGTGCCCAGCGGCGCGTCGACTGGCGAGCACGAGGCGGTGGAGCTACGGGACGGCGACAAAAGTCACTACCTGGGCAAGGGCGTGCTGAAAGCAGTCGAGAATATCGAAAGCATTCTGGCGCCGGAGCTGACGGGGATGGACGCGACCAACCAGCGGCTGCTCGACGCGACGATGATTTCGCTGGACGGCACCGACAACAAAGGCCGACTGGGGGCCAACGCGATCCTCGCCATCTCGATGGCGGCAGCGCGCGCCTCGGCGAATGAGCTGAAGATCCCGTTGTATCGCTATTTGGGTGGCGTGAACGCATCGATCCTGCCCACGCCCATGATGAACATCCTCAACGGTGGCGCGCACGCGGACAACAACGTCGACTTCCAGGAGTTCATGGTGATGCCGGTGGGTGCGGAGCGCTTCGCGGACGCACTGCGCTGGGGCGTCGAGGTCTTCCACACGCTGAAGGGCGTGCTGAAGAAGAAGGGCTACAACACCGCGGTGGGCGATGAGGGCGGATTCGCTCCGTCGCTGAAGTCGAACACCGAAGCGATCGAGGTGATCCTCGAAGCAATCCAGCTGGCGGGCTACAAGCCCGGCGACGAAGTCGCGATCGCGCTCGATCCGGCGTCGAGCGAGTTCTTCGATGCGGACAAGGGCAAGTACGTTTTCAAGAAGTCGGATAAGAGCGAGAAGAGCAGCGAAGAGATGGTCGCCTTCTACGCGGATTGGGTCCGGCAGTATCCGATTGTCTCGCTCGAAGACGGTCTGGCCGAAAACGACTGGCCCGGCTGGAAGGTGCTCACGCGCGAACTGGGCAACAAGATCCAGCTGGTGGGCGACGACATCTTCGTCACCAACACGGAGCTGTTCCAGAAGGGCATCGAAGAGGGCGTCGGCAATTCGATCCTGATCAAGCTGAACCAGATTGGGACCGTCAGCGAAACGCTGGAGTGCATCGAGCTGGGGCGGCGGTACGGCTACACGTCGGTGATTTCGCACCGCAGCGGCGAGACGGAAGACACCTTCATCGCCGATCTGGCGGTGGCGACGGGTGTGGGGCAGATCAAGACCGGCTCGGCGTCGCGCACCGACCGCATCGCGAAATACAACCAGCTGCTGCGGATCGAAGAAGAGCTGGGACAGGCGGCCGAGTTCCTCGGGCTCGAAGCCGTGAATTACGGGGATTAGAGAGATTTAATGAGCAGATTGCCGGTGAGGCACTCCAATTGCCGGAGTGTCCAGGGCATGTCCTTACAACGCGTGTCTCCACGTCGAGACACTTGATCCGATCCCGCCCCGTGCGCGAGGTCGAACAGGTGATCCACGGGAGGCTCCAATGCGGAAGATAGCGTGGCTGGTTCTGTTGGGAACGATGCCACTTCTGGCGGCGACTACAACGGCAAAGCTGGGAAGCGGCGCGAATATTGCGCCGGCAGCAGCGAACGAGAACCCGCCACCGGAACATCCGGTGACGGCGGCGCAGGTGTACGAGATTCTTGCGCTGACCGGAACCAACACCATGAAGCGCGAAATGCTCGAGGGCCTTTTGCCGCACATGAAGGAGATGATGCCCTACATGCCGGCCGACGTGGTGGAGGATCTGCAGCGGACGCTGGGCACGGCGGATTTCGAAGGAGCGATGGTGCGCTCGTTCCAGAAGCATCTCTCGACCGAGGAGGCCGCACAGATTATCGCGTTCTACCAGTCACCGGCCGGCCGGCACATGATCGCGGTGATGCCGCAGGTGCTGAATGAAGGGCAGGATGCCAGCGCGCAACTGGGCCAGCAGGTGATGCTGGAGGTGATCCGGCGCCACAAAGATGAAATCAGCGCGGCGGCGAAGCTTTATCGCGAGGAGCATGCGGGGACCGCGCCGAAGCAGAAATGAGGACGCGGTAAAGTACGGGGAGGAATGCTCAAGCTCGCATCTCGCACTCCGAGACGCGGGCGATCGATGCATCTCCCGGAGGCGTGATGCGGAAACTGGGGTGGCTGGTGTGCGCTGCAATGATGATGGGTCTGCCGGCTCTGGCGCAGCAGACGGAGTGGAATCCGGAGCGCGCTGCTCAGGATGCCGCGCCACCCGAGCACCCTGTTACCGTGGACCAGGTGCGCGAGATGATCCAGCTGAGTGGCGCGATGAGCCTGGCGCGGCAAGCCATGCAGTCGCTCATACCGGCGATCCGGCAGATGATGCCGCCCTATGTCCCTGCCGATGTGCTCGACGACATCAACAGGAGGCTGTTCGCCGCCGACCTGGAAACGACCGTCATCCATGCGTATCAGGCGCACCTTTCCACAGAGGATGGCGCAGCGATCATCGCCTTCTACAAAACCCCGGCCGGACAGCGGCTGCTCGGCGCGATGCCGCAGATTATGAAGGAAAGCCAGCAGGCGGGAGCCAGGATGGGGCAGCAGATTGTCAGCGAGGTGATCGAGAAACACCATGCCGAGATCGAAGCGGCCCGGGCGAAATACGTGCAGGAACATAGCGGAAGCGCGCCGCACAAGTAGAGTCGGCAAGAAATCCAGTCAGGAGACGTTGTGCCCATTTCGAGTAAGCCTGTTGTTCTGACGATTTTGGATGGATGGGGCTATCGCCCGCAGACGGAAAATAACGCAATCGCCCTGGCGCGCAAGCCGGTGTACGACAAGCTGATCGAGGAGTATCCCAACACGCTGCTGCATGCGTCGGATCATTTCGTGGGCCTGCCCGACGGGCAGATGGGCAACAGTGAAGTCGGGCATCTGAACATCGGCGCGGGCCGCATCGTCCGAATGGACATCACCCGCATCGACGCGCTGATCGCGAGCGGGGAATTTTTCACCCATCCCGTGATTGTGGAGGCTATGCAGAAGGCGCGGAAGACGCAGCTGCATCTGTTCGGACTGGTTTCCGACGGTGGCGTGCACTCGCACCAGGTGCACTTGTACGCACTGCTGAAGACCGCGAAGCAGCAGGGTGTCGACAAAGTCTTCGTCCACGCTTTTATGGATGGCCGCGACACGCTCCCTACCAGCGGAGCCGGCTATCTGGCGGCGCTCGAGCAAAAAATGCGCGAATTCGGAGGCAAACTGGCCAGCGTTTCCGGCCGCTATTACGCGATGGATCGCGACCGGCGCTGGGAGCGCGAGAAAAAAGCTTTCGATGCGATGGTGAAGGGCCAGGCCGAGGGCGGCGCGTACAAGGACGCGATTGCGCGCGTGAAGGAGTCGTACAACAACGGCATCACGGACGAATTCATTGTGCCGTTCGTCGTTACCGATGATCACGGAAAGCGCCAACGGCCTGATCCGCGACGAGGACGTGTGCATCATGTTCAACTTCCGCGCCGACCGGGCGCGGCAAATCACACGCGTGCTGGCGCGGAACAGCGGGCTGAGCAAAGAAGCTGGCCGCGAGTTGCCATCGTGGGAAGAACTGGACGCCACCATTCCGCGCAGTGAGATTCCGAGCCGGCTGCACTACGTCTGCATGACGCAGTACGACAAGAATTTCACGCTGCCCATGATTATCCTGCCGGAGTCGATGGAGAACCTGCTGGCCAATCTGATGGCGCAGGCGAACCTGCGCAACCTGCGTGTGGCGGAAACGGAAAAATACGCGCACGTGACCTACTTTTTCAACGGTGGCATCGAGAAGCCGTTCCCCGGCGAGGATCGTGTCCTGATTCCTTCGCAGAAGGTAGCGACCTACGACCTCGCTCCGGAAATGTCGGCGGCTGGCATTGCGGAAACGGTGATCAAGGCGATCAACGACACGGCCTTCGACGTGGTGGTGGTGAATTTCGCCAATGCCGATATGGTGGGACATTCGGGCCAGCTGGAGCCGACGATCAAAGCCGTCGAGACGGTCGACGCATGCCTGGGCCGCATTTATCAGGCGATGAAGCAGCACGGCGGCGGGGCGTGGCTCATCACGGCCGACCACGGCAATGCGGAGTTGATGGTCGATCCAGTCAGCGGCGGTCCGCATACCGCGCACACCACGAATCCGGTTCCGTTTATCTTCGTCAGCGAAGACGCCAGGCAATTCTCGGCGAAGCCGGGAGGGTCGCTGCGCGATATTTCCCCGACCATCCTGGGCTTGCTGGGTCTGGAGCAGCCACAGCAAATGACCGGCGGCGATTTGCGCGTGCGGAAATCGTAACAGCATCTGCGACAATAAGAAGGCCCGAATCCCAATGGACTCGGGCCTTTCTTCTGGGACTCGGGCGGATCAGAAGCGCGGCACGTCCGCCAGACGATTGATGTTCTGGAACGGCACCATCCAGCCGGGATATTCCGGCGGCAGAGCGCTCACCTCATCGAGCTGCGTCATTTCCTCCGCGCTGAGCTTGAGATCGACAGCGGCGAGATTTTGCTGCAGCTGATCGACGCGTTTCGCGCCAATGATGACAGAGGTGACGAAGGGTTTCGCGAGAATCCAGGCAAGCGCAACCGTGGCAACGCTGGTCTGGTGCGCTTTGGCAATGGGCCGCAGAACATCGAGGATCCGCCACGCGCGCTCTTTATCGACGATGGGAAAATCGAATGCGGAGCGGCGCGAATTTTCGGGCTTCTGATTCTCCCGCGAATATTTGCCGGAGAGCAGACCGCCGGCCAGCGGGCTCCAGACCAGCAGACCCGTACGCTGATCCTCGAGCAGCGGCACGATCTCGCGCTCGAGGTCGCGGCCCGCGATGGAGTAGTAGGCCTGCAGCGTGTCGAGCTTGGCGAGGTTTTTAGCCTCGGAGATGCCGAGCGCCTTCATGATCTGCCACGCGTGCCAGTTGGAGACGCCGATGTAGCGAACCTTACCCTGCTCGACCATGGTGTTGAGCGCGCGCAGCGTCTCTTCGATAGGCGTGATCGAATCGAACGCGTGGATCTGGTAGAGGTCGATATAGTCGGTGCGCAGGCGCTGGAGCGAGGCTTCGACGGCCTGCATGCAGATGGCCGCGTGACGCGCCGATATCGTTGCGTCCGGGCCCGGTACGGCCGTAGCCCTTGGTGGCGATCACGAGATCCCTACGCGCAATGCCGAGATTGGCAATCGACTGAGCGAGCACCTTCTCCGATTCGCCGTTGGTGTAAACATCCGCCGTGTCGATGAAGTTGATCCCGGCATCGACGGAGAGCTTCAGCAACTCATCGGCCAGGTTCTGCTCGACGCCGCTGATGTGCTTCCACATCCCTTCGGCGGTGGAAAAAGTCATGGTGCCGAGACAAAGCTCGGACACAAGAAGGCCGGTGTGGCCCAGAGTGTTGTATTGCATGTGCACCTCTGCGGGGTTTGGGAGATTCCCTTCACTTTGGATGTATCGACCGCCCAGACGATTCGCGGTCGCGGCATTGCCGCAAGGATCAGGAGCGAGCCTGCAGATGCGGCGGCTAGCCGGGGGCATCGGCTGCATTCCGGCGCCATCCCGCCCACAGGAATCCGTCCGCGAGCAGAAAGAGGAAGAATCCGATAAACGCCGGCAGCAAATGGAAGAAGTCCATGTAGCCCACGACAAAATGGACGCTGATCGCGCCGCCGAACCCGGCGCATCCCATGACAGCGACAATTTCCACCAGGCTGCGGTTGAGTTCCGCGCAGCGGGCCACAAAGAGCAGCAGCGAACCGATGGAGCATAATCCGCCGCCGAAGCCGGCGCGATCGTGGGAGATGACGGGAATGAGCGAGGGCGAGATGCGGGCCAGCGCGCGGACATCGAGTCCGATAAATCGCAGGTCCGAAGGCACGAAGACCGTGGTCATGCCGAAAATGGCGATGGTGAGGCCGGCGAGAACCAGCCCCGCTGCGCATACGCCCAAAAGGATTCTTCCCCAGCGAGCGGATGATCCGCGATCTCGATGAGCGGCCATCCAGACGGAGCGAAGAGAGAAACGATCCGGACGAGCGCGCCACAGGCCAACAACAAACACGGGCAGCAGAAACAGGGTCGCGACTCCATGCCACGTGTCGAGATACCCCTGGCCGAGGTAAGTGAGGAAGGCGAGAAAGCCGATGCCGCCGGAGAAGGCGAGTGCCCACCAGGCCCACGGCGCGCGATCCCGCATGGGAAACGCCGCCAGCCACAGGTAACCCGCGCCGATGGCGAGCAGCGAGCCCCCATAGGCAACGCGGTCGTGGAACATGAAACCGAGCAGGTGAGGATTCCCGGCGCGCATCAGCGCCGCCGAATCCAGGCCGATGGCGTGACTATCCTGCGGAAGCAGCTGGCCGGAGACCGATTGCAGAATCGCGAATCCGCCCGCCAGTGCCAGGGAAATGCCGGTGAGCGCGATCAGGAATCGCCCGTCGCCCAGCACGACTTCCAGCAGGCCACGGTCGTCTCTCATCTGCGCGGGTGGGTGGAGCGATGGCTCGCGATCAGCTGGCGATAGAGCTCAATCGTTTGCTCCGCGATCGCCGACCAGGAAAACTTCTCTTCGACTCGTTTCCGTCCCGCCTCACCGAAGGCCCGCGCTTTTCCGTGATCGGCGAGCAGAAGCGAAATTTTCGCGGCGAGGTCACGCGAAAACTTCTCCGGGTGGAGCGGGAAGCTGGTCACCGGGTCCTGCTCGAACGGAACCAGATAGCCGGTGACATTATCGACGACCACTTCGAGGATGCCTCCCGTGGCGCTGGCGACGACCGGCGCACGGCAGGCCATGGCTTCGAGATTGATGATGCCGAAAGGCTCGTAGACCGACGGGCAGCAAAAGACGCTGCAGTTGCTGTAGAGCTGGATCGCCTCGGGCTTGCTGAGCATCTTTTCGATCCAGATCACGCGAGGATTGATCGCGCGGACGCGCTCGATCTTCGCGCGCATTTCGGCGGCGATTTCCGGAGTGTCGGGCGCGCCGGCGCACAGAACCACCTGCGTATGCGGCGGCAGGTGGGGGATGGCATCCACCAGATGCGTTACGCCCTTTTGCCGGGTGATGCGGCCGACGAACAGAACATAGGGCTCGGACGGATCGACGCCGTATTCGAGGAGAGCTGAGGTGGCGCTGGTCTTCTGATACTCGCACAGATCGATGCCGTTGTAGATCACGTGAATGCGTGCGCTGTCGATTTCCGGATAGGCACGCAGAATATCGGCCCTTGTTCCCTGCGAAACAGCGATTACCGCGTCCGCGTCGAGGATCGCGGTACGCTCCATCCAGGAACTCATGGCGTAGCCGCTGCCCAGTTGCTCGGCCTTCCACGCTCGCAGCGGTTCCAGACTATGCGTGGTCAGCACGAACGGAATTCTGAAGAGCTTCTTCGCGAGAAAGCCCGCCATCGACACATACCAGGTGTGGGTATGCACGATGTCGATGGCGGCGATCGACGTCATCTGGAGAAGATTGAGGCTGAAGGTCTCGAGGGCTGTCTTGAATTTTTCCTGTGTGCCGTTGGTGATGGCAGGCCACGGCTGCGCGCCGCGTACGTGCAGGTTGCCGTGGTCGGAGAACTGATCGCCCCAGCAGTGAACTTCCACTTCGATGTGTTTCGCCAGCTCGCGGCTCAGATACTCGACGTGCACGCCGGCGCCGCCGTAGACGTTCGGCGGATACTCTCGGGTCATCAGACCAACACGCAAGCACGGCCTCCAGGGACGGGTTCCATCTTAACGTGCCCTGCAGGAAGGAAATATAAGCCGCGAGCGCCGTACCGAGGCAAATGGTACGACGCCCCCAGCGAAGAGAAGCTAAGGCAGGACTGGAGTCCTCGGTTGAACCGCAATGTACTGCGGCTGACTGATCGCGTGTGGCGATCCGGCCGCTTCGCTATAAGCGGTCGGCGTAACCGTGTATACGTGCAGTGTGCTCGCCGTTTGGCTGATAGCGTAGAGGTGATTGTCGTTATCCCAGAACATCTGGGTGATCGTGTCGGTGGTGAGCAGCGGGGTGTACGCGGTGGGTGGATTCGCTCCGTTGAAATGGAAAACCTGCAAGCCGCCCTGCCCCGCAACCGCGAGAAGCCTGCCGTTGGGAGATATCTTGAGATCCTGCACGGACGTGACCAGTGTGTTGGGCATGTTCGCGCTGGTATTCGTAGTGGTCAGATTTCCGCTGCTATCGGCCGTGAAGGATGCAACCTGCTGGCTGTTGGTCCCACACCCTGGCGGATTCGCAGCCCAGAGTGTCATCGCCACATGGGTCGTTGGATCCGCGGCGGCAAAGGTTGGAATGTAAATACGGTAGCCATCAGGAGGCGCGGGCAGCGTCGTGGTCATGTTGCCATCAGTGAGCAAACCGTTGCCGCCGCGTACGAATCCCTGAACGCCATAGTAAAAGCAGCCGTTGTTCGTGGCCTCGTAGGCGAAGCGGTTATTGCCCAGAATGGTCGCGGGAAGATAGACCCCATCGAACGAACCGGCGCCGCCGTTGGCAAAACCGAGATAGTGCAGTTCGCCTGAACCCTCCCTGATGCCGTACGACTGATAGCCATTGTTGGCGCAGTCGCCGTCGAATTCCATGTCGTAGAGGTCCCGCCCGGTGCGATCGGTGAACAACCAGGCCGCAGCGCCGCAGTCGTTGGGGTTGTTTTGCGCCCAGTCGGTTGAGGTTACGTAGCGAAGTGCACCATCGGCATCGATTGCCAGGGAGTCGATATCGGTGGTGGTCCTGCTGAGGCCGAAGAGATACTTGCCGTTCACTGCAAGGGCTGACTCGTTTTGCTCAAAGGGCGAGCCGTCGATCGAGGTGAGCGTGCCATTGGACGACGCGGCATAACCGTCAATTTCGGTAGCGCTGGAATTGGCGGGCAGGCTGGAGACGTAAATGTAAGCGACGGACGGGGCGGTAACCGCGTCCTGAGCCAGGGCCGATGCAGTACTCAGCGCTGCGCTCAGGCAAATGACGAGCATGAGCTTGCGTGACATTTTTAGGTGACTCCTTTGGAATTGAGGGCCCTCAGTGTTGTGAACGGCAAAAGCGGAGGGGCGTCTCCCGCGGGTGCATTGCCGGTTTTCGTACGCAGAGTTAGATGCGGAATGATGATTAACTGAGTAATACAGAATTACTCATTAGTAACCATCGAAACGGCATCTTTCGCGGCGCGACGCGATGTTCGCTGGTGGACATGCATGTTCAATTTCGGACGAAGGAGTCCGCACGCATCGCAACGTGAAGCGCGTAGCCTCATGAAAATGGGCTACGCTTGCCTTTGCCGCACTGGCATTGAAAGTGCGAGTTAGACCGCAACCCGCGTGCAGGCTGGAGGCAGGATGAGCACTTTGTGGCAGGATTTGCATTTTGCGTTGCGGCAGTTGCGGAAGTCGCCAGGTTTTACGCTGGTCGCCTTGGGCACCCTGGCCCTCGGCATCGGCGCGAACACGGCGATCTACAGCATTATTCATAGCGTGCTGCGGCTGCCCTACACGAACTCCGGCCGCATCGTAGCCATCGAAAATGTCTATCCCCAGGGCTCTTACTTTGCCAACTCATGGCCCGATTTCCTTCAGTGGCGCAACCAGGCAAAGAGCTTCACGCAACTGGCATCGACCTTCACCGTTCGTTCCACCTGGACGGGCGCGTCTGAACCCGAGCTGCTGAACGTGGGCCTGGCGAGCGAGGGATATTTCAACGTTTTCGGCGTGCAGCCGCTGCTGGGCAGAAGCCTCGCGCCGGGCGATCATCTGAAGAGCGCTGCGCCCGTTTGCCTGCTCGCCGCGGATTTCTGGCGGACGCAGTTCGGCAGCGCCCGCTCGGTGCTGGGCCGGCCCCTCAACCTGAACGGACAGACCTGCACCATCGTTGGTGTGATGCCGAAGATGGTGCCGGACGGTTTTCGTCCGGTGCAGGTGTGGGCGCCGATCGAGCCGCATCCTCCCTATCTGGCGCACGGAACGAATTATTTATTTACGGTGGGATTGCTGCGTCCGGGAGTGCTTCCGTCGCAGGCGCTGGCTGAGTTGCGCGGCATCCAGGCGCAGATCGACAAGCAGTTTCCCGACAATCAACACGGGCTCGACGTTCAGCTTCTCTCGCAGCAGGTTTTTGGCAACCTGCATTCGATCATGAATATCCTGCTCGCGGCGGTGGGGTTCATCCTGCTGATTGCCTGCGTGAATCTTGCGAACATGCTGCTGGCTCGAGCTTCAGACCGGGAGCGCGAGTTTGCGGTGCGGCGCGCGCTGGGCGCATCCCCCGGGCGCATGGTGAGGCAGGCGCTGACGGAAAGCCTGCTGCTCTCTCTCGGCGGCGCGGCCGCGGGTCTGGGCCTGGGCGTCGCGCTGCTGCACATTCCCGTCGCCGCCTGGCCCAAAGGACTGCAGCCGCCTTCCAGTGTGCATTTGGATGGCTCCATGCTGGCATTCACGCTGGCGCTTGGCATCGCGACCGGCCTGCTGTTCGGCATGGTTCCGGCACTGCGCATTTTGCGCCAGCGGGAGACCGCTGCCATGCAGCAGGGCCGCTCGGTCACGGAGTCGCGCGAGCACAAATTCACCCGCTCCAGCCTTGTGGTTGCGGAGATCGCGCTATCTATGCTGCTGGTGGCCGGTTCGCTCAACATGGCCTTCTATTTTCTGCGACTGGTGCGCGTCGATCCCGGCGTCAATCCGCAGAACGTGCTTTCCCTGGGCATCACGCTCTCGCCCGTGCGCTATACAGATCCCGCGCAGATGGGCCGCTTCCACGATGCGCTGCTGCAGAAGCTAAGGAGTTTGCCCGGCGTGGTGAACGCGGCCGGATCGGTGGATACCCCCTTCACCGGGGCGAATGCGAATGGCGATTTCAGTTACGAAGGACAGCCTGGTGGGACGGCGGACCGCAATCCATTCGCGGATCAGCATGCGGTCACACCAGGATTTTTCGCCACGCTGCAAACGCCCATCCTCGAAGGCCGTGACTTCACTCCGCAGGACACGGCCACCTCCATGAAGGTCGCCATCATCAATCGGGAGATGGCGCGTAAGTTGTGGCCGGGACAAAGCGCCATCGGCAAGCACCTGACCTGCTGCACACAGAACGGGAATTTCACCATTGTCGGCGTCACGGGGGATGTGCGCTACGCGGGACCGGCAGCGCCTGCGGGCTTTGCGATTTACACCACGGTGCAGCAGCTTCCTTCACCGGCGCTGTTCTTTTTGCTGCGCACTTCCGGCGACCCGCTGGCCATGGCAGAGAGCGCGCGGCGCGCGGTTGCTTCGCTGGATCCCGGCCAGGCCGTCTCGAATATCACCTCGCTCGACGCGCTGGCGCAGGCGTCGATCGCGGGCCAGCGAACGTCGACCATGGTGACCGCGATTCTGGGCGCGCTGGCGCTGCTGTTGGCCAGCGTCGGAGTCTATGGCGTCATCGCGTACTCGGTCAGCCGGCGCGAGAAGGAATTTGGCATCCGCATGGCGCTGGGCGCGGATCGCGGCAGAATCGTCCGGCTGCTGTTCTCCGGCGCTCTGCGGCTGATGCTGATCGGCGTGCTGCTCGGCGCGGGTCTGGTTTTTGCCATGCGCGCCTGGGTCGATTCGCTGATCGGCGCTACCGGAACCAGTCCTGTGGCACTGGCCGCTGCCGGAGCGCTGCTCTGCGCCGTCGCCTCACTCGCAACCCTGATTCCGGCGCGGAGGGCGACGCGCATCCAGCCTATGCAGGCGCTGCGAGCCGAATAGGCCAAACTGCAATGCGCCGGAGCTTCAGGCCGCGCGCGGCAGGTCGATTCCGGGCGGCAGAAAGGTCAGCGTCCAGCAGCCGTCAAATTTCCGGGTGGTGATGGTGTGGCCGGCGAAGGACAACTCATAGGGGCCCTCGGGAAGATCAGCCGGCTCGTTGACAATTTTGCACCGTGTATAGACCCGGCCTGACGTAGATGACTCTTTCCACGTAATCAGTTCACAATCTCCATCGCGCTCTAATCCTCGCAACACTCCAGGCACTCGCACAACAAGCTCCACAACATTTAATCCTTTATGGCGGAATTCCGTACGGGTATACCAGCGTAGATGAAGAAAGTGCGGGAAAGGTTTACCGAATAGTTAACTGATAGCAGGGAAAAGTTAAAAATCCATGTGACCGCGAACCGCTCCGACCCAAACCGGGCCACGGTCACGGTTATAGCCGGGATCGTCGATGTGCTGGACATCGAGCGCGAAGAACAGCCCTCTCCAGGCATGCCAGGTGTAATAGCTCTCGACGATGTTCTCGCGGCCGTAGTTCAGATGGCCATCCCCGAGCAGGAAGCCAAGGCCGCCATACTTCAGGTAATTCTGGTGATCTTTCTTGATAGCGTTGCTGGCGAAGGCAGTGCCAATTTTGTCGGCGGGGCGATGCCAGCGCGCGCCACTGTAATCGCCGGCAAGGACGACCGACTGCGCAACCTCGGTGTATGCGTAGGATTCCTCGTGGTCGTCGTTCCACCCAAAACGCGTGCCGATGCGGAAATTCTCAGTAATGTCCTGTTCGTTGTTCCAACTGAAGCCGTACTTCACCGTTCCGAAGCGCTCGACCGAAATGATGTCGGGCCGGGGCGTGAGGCCGCTGAAGTAGTGCTGCACCGCTTCGCGGTAGTTGCCCATGTGTGCGGTGTTGGCAAAGGCGAGGATGCGGGTTGTGCCTTTACGGCGGGGTAGGATGGAGTGGCCCAGCTCATATTCCCAGTTCTGGCCGTGCGAGCGCGAGAAGGCCCAGTCCAGATCGATGCCATTGGCCACCACCGGCATGGCAAAGATGCCGTAGCGGGCGCTCCAGTTGCGGTCGTCGTATTCGAGCAGGCCGCCCACAGTGTAGCCGCGGGTATCGGCGGCGTAGTCCCAGGCGCCGTTGTCGTCGATGGTCCAGTTGAGGAACTGGAGATGGCTGTCGGTCGCGACGTCGTTGACGTCCATAAAATCGTTGGCGCCCATCTTGCCGATGCGCGCTTCGAAGCGGCGCACCGGAACCTGCGTGGCGAGCGAGAACTGGTCGCGGTCGGCTTCTGTCAGTTCGCTGGTGAGGCCGAAGGTCTGGTGAATGACACCGCGGGCGAGGTAGGGCGCGGTGCCAAGATTGGGATTGCGCACCACGTCGAGGTTGGTGAATCCCGCGAGTCCCAGAGCCTCACCGATGCCGCGGCCGGCCGCGCTTTCAAAGTCCACCAGAAAATCGGTGTTGTAGCGGAGGTTGTGGTGCGGTTGGTAGCCGAGAAAGAGCGTTTCCACCAGCGAGGTCTTGTACTCCTCCGCGTTGTCCAGGCTGTTGGGGCCCTGGTAGGGTGAATGGAAGGCGGGCTTGCCCTGGAAAATGGTGTTGGTCTGGCCGGAGATCCAGTAACGCGCGGTGTTGCTGTGCGGAAACATGGTAAGGGGAGGGTCATTGGCGATCGCTGGCTGAGGGGCCTGCATTTGCGCGGGCTTCGGCTCTGGCCCGGATTGCTGGATCCAGGGCTCCCCCAGGGAAGCCGACGTCGAGAGCGCTGAATTCGTCGTGTGCGTGGGCGACGGGGCATCCGGCAACAGGGAAGACTGCAACGACTGGGCGCGCATGACCCAGCAGCCCAGCACCAAACAGATCGTTGCAGAAATGATTCGCATCGCTCTCCGAGATTGGATTGCAGTCCCTTTCACGTTCGTTGGGATATTCGATCAGCCTAGTTGTCTTTTATTTCAGTTTGTGAAAAATGCCAGCCCGATCGAGCGCCGCATGGTTGCGATGGCCGGCTGTGCATTCGGGCACAAAGCCGGTACGGTTGCGGTTCTTCTTCCACTTCCTCCAGAGCGACAGGCAGTTCATCGTCGATCCAGATGCGAGCGAGGGGCTGCCTCGGATTTCCGGTTTCAATCCACACGCACGACAGTTGGCCGCGGCGGATCCCGCTTTTCTGAACGGAGCCGGATACACGTTCAATCGACACCACGGCAGGGGCAAAATTGGTCCAGATCATGACATCCTCCTCAGGCCCACGCGTCTGGTTGCGGGCAACGGACGAAGGACCAGGTCCGCGCCGGGGCGCATTTTCGCCTAACTTCGGTTGCGGGAGGGGTGGGTAGAACCGCCAAAATGGGAACTGCTCACTCACTCTGGTTTCCTGTGGTGCACCATGAAGAGTGAGCCGAGCAATCAGCGGTCGCTAATCGCCGAACGCATCCTCAGGGCGCAGAGAATATCCGCATCGCGGAGGCTCGTTGGCAGTTTCGGTTCGCATTGCGTTGCATGGCGGACCCAGGCGTGCAGGATTTTCGTTGAATCGGTTATACCATACCCCGGTGGGATATAGTCAAGTAAAGAATGCATAAGGAAGGGGATACGGGATGGCAGCAGAGCAAAGGGAGCAACAAAAGCTGATCGCCCGCATACGGCGGATTCGCGGCCAGGTGGACGCCATTGAGCGCTCCCTCAGCAGTCAGGAGAACTGCGCGGACGTGCTCATGTTGCTGGCGAATGTGCGCGGCGGAGTCAACAGCCTGATGGCCGAGGTGCTCGAGGATCACATTCGCCTGCACATGATGACGCCGGAAAAGGCCGCTCTCGACTCGACGGAGCTGGCCGAGGATTTAATCGAGCTGGTGCGGGCGTATCTGAAATAGCCCTACGGCCGGAGCTGTGCGAAGCGATGCACCAGCGACGCGCTGAGCGAGGCCTGGGCAGGCTCGTCCAGCTTTTTTCCGCCCGAGGTGAGATAGAAAACGTCGATCGCGGCTTCGCCCTCGGTGTCGATCAGCGCGACTTCGATGTTGCAGCGGCAGGAAGCGAAGCTGAGGGCAATCTCGCGCAGCAGGCCGGGGGTATCCTGGGTGACGATCTGCAGCAGCGTGCTGTGCGAGGACGCCTCGTTGTCGAATTCAAGGCGCGTGTCGACCGTGACTTTGGGCCGCGCGGGTTTGACCTTGCGCGATCGCAGCAGCTCATCAATGGAAACTCGGTGCAAAAGTGCGTCGCGGATGCTGGCGAGGAAGCGATCGATTTCGGAGTGGTTGAGCTCGAGGGTGCGATAGGTGTCGGTGAACTGAAAGGTGTCGACGATGACTCCGGCGGCGTTGGAAAACGCGTCGGCCTTGACGATGTTCATGCCCCACGCGGAGAGCACGCCGGCCATGTCCGCAAAAACTCCGGGGCGATCGAGGGTGACGAGCGTAATTTCGTTCACCTGGCGGACGCTGCGCCAGGAAAGCTGCACCGGATCATCGCGGAGATCCATGGCCATGCGGAAATGCGCGGCGATCTGCTCGGGCGTGCGGATGCTGAGGTAGCGCTGCGGAAGCCCCTCGAGAAAGCTGCGCAGTTCCTCAACAGGAACGGCGGCTTGCGATGAAGCGCGGCCGGGGGTGACCGCGGGAATGAGGGCCACGATGCGGCTGAAGAAGGCCGGATCGGCAGAGGCGTGGTAGCGGATTTCGTCGACGCTGCGATCGAGGAAGTTGGACGCGCTCATGTACAGCTGCCACAGGCTCTCGGCCTTCCACGGCGTGAGCGCTTCCGGCGAGACGGCGCGGATGTCGGCGTAGGTCATCAGCGTCAGCATCTTCAGCTGCGGCTGCGTGGCCACCTTCTCGGCGAAAGCACGGATGGTCTCCGTGTCGAAGATGTCGCGGCGCATGGCAGCCGACATTTCCAGATGATTGTGGATGACACGGCGCACCGTTTCGCGCTCCTCGGCGTCGAGCTCCAGGCGCGAGAAGAGGCTCTCGCTCAGCTCCACGCTGTTGCTGGCATGATTGCCGGTGCGGCGCGCCTTGCCGGTGTCGTGCATGAGCAGCGCGAGGAAGAAAAGATCGAGGCGGTCGATCTCCGGCAGGAGCCCGGCCAGGCGCTTCTCCCATTCATTCTGTGGCTGGCGCAGGCGTTGGACGTTGTCGATGACGTGGAAGGTGTGCTCATCGACAGTGTAGCGATGCCAGGTATCGCGGATGACGAGCGATTCGATGCCGTGAAACTCGGGAATGATGAGCTCGAGGATGCCGAGTGCATGCATGGTGCGCAGCGCGTGCGCCGCCCATGGACCGAGCAGCACTTCGCGCAGGCAGTTCCACAGAAAAGGGCCTTCGGGCATCTGCACCGCGAGGATGGGGAGCGCGTCGGAGATGCGGTCTTCCGCGGCGAAGCTGAGACGGTAGCCGTGCTTGGCCATCTGACCGAAGATCTGCAGCACGCTGTCCGCATCGTTGACGGTCGCGCCTTCGACGAGGTCAAGGCGCCCGTCTTCGAGGACAAAGTCGGTGCCGGGAACCGGCGTCCGCTTGCGGCGGAATTGCTTGTAGAAGGAGCGGCGGGGCGGAGGAACGGCGTCGATGAGAAGCGAGGCGCGGCGGTAGACGGTGCGGGCCTGGCGATACCAGGTGCGCATCCAGTAGGCGGGATCGGAGGTCCCGCGGGTTTCAAGACCGATGGAGCGCGCGGCAGCCTCGTCCTGGGCGTGCCAGTCCAGCGTGTTGTCGTCCCGTCCGGAGCGGTAATGCAGGAAGCATCGCACTGCGGAAAGAAAGTCGTAGGCGGATTCGGGCTCATCGTGCGTGCCGTAGAAGTCGTCGGCCGCGGAGCGCGGCCAGGCTTTATTGGCCTGGATCGAATTCAGCAGGGTCAGCCACTGGGCCAGGTGATAATCGCGCAGGCCGCCCGGGCACTCCTTGACGTTGGGCTCGACGTGAAAGATGGTGTCGCCGTATTTGGCGTGGCGGGCGCGCGCCATCTCGGCCAGGTTTTGCACCACCGTGTCCCACTCGCGCAGGATGACAGCGGGCAGGACTTCGGTTTCGAATTTCGCGTACAGCTCGCGGCTGCCGGTGAGGTAACGGCGATCGAGCAGGGAGACAGTAAACTCGAGGTTATCGGGATGCACGCGCTCGGTTTCTTTCAGCGTGCGGGTGACGGGGCTGGCACGGAGACCCACATCCCACATGGCCTGGGTGCAGGCGCGAATCTGTTCTTTGTAGGCCGGCTCGACCCTGTCGTTCGCGCAGAGAAAAAGCACGTCGACGTCGGAACAAGGGAAAAGCTCGCGGCGTCCGAAGCCACCGGTGGCGACCAGGACGATGTCGTTTTGCGTCTCGGGCGCGACATGCTCCCAGAGGTGGCGCAGCAAAGTGCCGACGATCTGCGAGCGCCGCCGGATCACGGCCGAACCATCGCCGTTGCGCTCGAAGCTTTGCCGCAGCTGCGCGGAGTCGTCCTGGTAGCGACTGCGGAGGCGCGTAAGCGTGAGCGGCTCAGTGATCATGGCGAAGCGTTCAGCGTACAGCGTTCAGCGTGTAGAGTCCGGCGCATGCGGCGGCGCCACACGATCGGGCGTTCGGGACGACGTGGCACGTTCAAAGACAGCAGAGGTTGCTGAACCTGCGGCATTCGGGCCAGCGGAGCAAGGAGCACGCGCCGTCCTGCGTTACAGCGCGGAAGGACCGCGCTCATCGTTGCGAATGCGAATCGCGTCGTCGATTTTCGAGACGAAGATTTTGCCGTCGCCGATTTTTCCGGTGCGCGCTGAGGAAAGGATGGCCTGAATAGCCTTGTCGGCCATCTCGTCGCGGACCACCATCTCGATTTTGATCTTGGGCAGGAGGTCGACGGTGTATTCGCGGCCGCGATAGAACTCGGTATGCCCTTTCTGGCGTCCGTGGCCGCGGGCCTCGAGGATGGTCATGCCTTCGATGCCCGCTTCGAGCAGGGCGTCCTTCACTGCGTCCAGCTTGGAGGGTTGAATGACAGCTTCGATCTTTTGCATTGCGTGCTCGAGTCCTGGCTTGAGGTGAGTATACGTGGATGATCAAGAACCGAAATCGTAGCCTTCTTCGCCGTGCTGTGTCACGTCCAAACCCTCAATCTCGTCCTCGCGGGTCACGCGCAGACCGACGATCATGTCGACCAGCTTGAGCAGGATGAGGGTGCCGACGATGGAGAGCACCCAGGCGATGGCGACGCCGGCCATCTGGTTGAGCACCTGACGACCGTTGCCCTCGATCCAGCCGGTGGGTTTGCCAGCGCCGAAAACAGGATTGATGGCGCTGGAGGCGAAGACGCCGGTGAGAATTGCGCCGATGGTGCCGCCTGCCCCGTGCACGCCGAAAGCGTCGAGGGAGTCGTCATAGCCGAAAAGGCTTTTGACGACGGTGACCATGAGGAAGCAGACGACGCCGGCGACCAGTCCGATGATCAACGCCGACATGGGCTGCACGAATCCCGAAGCGGGCGTGATGGCGACGAGTCCGGCGACGGCGCCGGAAATGGCTCCCAAAGCGCTGGGCTTACCATTGCGGATCCACTCCGCGGCAGCCCAGCCCATGGCTGCGGCGGCGGTGGCGAAATGGGTGTTGACGAAGGCGCTGGTGGCGAGAGCGTTTGCGGCGACGGCGCTGCCGGCGTTAAATCCGAACCATCCCACCCACAGCAGGCACGCCCCGATAAAGCTGAGCACCACAGAGTGCGGCGGGGAGGGTTCTTTCGGGTAGCCGACGCGCTTGCCGAGATAGAGCGCGCAGACCAGCGCCGACACCCCCGACGTCACATGAACCACGGTGCCGCCGGCAAAGTCGAGGCAGGGAATCTTGCCGCCGAGCGAAGCGTTGAGCAGGCCGCCCTTGCCCCAGACCATGTGCGCCATCGGCGAGTAGACAACGATGGCCCACAGTGTAAGGAACAGGCACATCGCGCTGAATTTCATGCGTTCGGCAAAGGCTCCGGTGATGAGGGCCGGCGTGATAATCGCGAACATGAGCTGGTAGATCATGTACGTCTGCGCCGGAACCGTCGCTCCGTAGTCCGGGTCGGGGGTTAGACCCACGTTGTGCATGAACGCGTAGTGGAAGCCGCCGATGAAGCTGTTGCCAGGTCCGAACGCGAGGCTGTAGCTGACCAGGGCCCAGAGCACGGTGATGATGCACATCATCGCGAAGCTCTGCATCATGGTGGAAAGAACATTCTTGCGGCGAACCAGTCCGCCATAGAAAAGCGCCAATCCAGGCCCGGTCATCATCAGCACCAGCGCGGCGCTGGTGAGCATCCAGGCGTTATCGCCGGAAGAGACCGTGGGCGCTGCGGGCGTTTGAGCCAGAGCAGCCGAAGCGCAACCCAGAGGGAGAACGCAGAGCAACCGAATCAGACGACGAAGGTGCATATAACTCCGCTGGCATTCGAACGGAAATATGTCACGACGGGGTGACCGGTGAGGCGCGGGCGATATTCCCCATGCCTGATGATGGACGGATGACGCAGGAAATACCTGAAACCCACTTTTACATATTTTTCGTAAATCGAAAACAGGGAAATGCGCTGGAGCCGGAAGGGCAGCCCGCAGACGACGGAGTACCAGAGTTTCTCCAACATGTGCGACACCGTGCGGTCGCCGCGAACATCCAACCAACGTCCATGGTGCGAACTTTGCGTTTTCCCTATGGCTTGAGGACTCGGAACAGGACACTGCTGTCACTTTGGAAACTGGGTTCCAGTCGTGCATAGAAATCGTGCCCGACGTTGGCGAGCCCTGAAAGGAAGGGTATTCGCAGGTTATAGTTAAAGGATGAGCGAGGCGTTGAGAGATCGGCGGCTTTTCGGGGCGCTGGAGAGCAGCGCCAAGAACCGGGAAAAAGTGCTCGAGGCGAGTTATGGATACGAGCAGCCGGAGGGCGTTTTTCTCACCACCGTCGATGCGGCGATTAACTGGATCAGGAAAAACTCGATCTGGCCCATGACCTTTGGCCTGGCGTGCTGCGCGATCGAGATGATGTCGATGGGAGCGTCGCGGTTCGACGTCGCGCGTTTCGGCGCAGAGGTGTTTCGTCCCTCGCCGCGCCAGTCGGACCTGATGGTGGTTGCTGGGCGCGTGTCATGGAAGATGGCGCCGGTGATCCGCCGGCTGTATGACCAGATGCCGGAACCCAAATGGGTGATCTCGATGGGAGCCTGTGCGACGTCGGGCGGCGTATTCAACAATTACGCGCTGGTGCAGGGTGTGAACCAGGTGATCCCGGTCGATGTTTACGTGCCGGGATGTCCCCCGCGCCCTGAACAACTCCTCTATGCAATCACGCTGCTTCAGGAAAAAATTCAGCACGAACATGGAAGCCTGAAGCGGGTTCTGAACTTGCAATAAAGCACTCGGGTTAAGTACCTTGGTATTAACATTGATCGCTCCACGGCCGGTGAGTGCGAGTTTCCCGAGAAGATCAACGCTCGTTACCCCTTAGTGCTGGAGCAGCAGTAAAGGTTAATCGATTCGATACATATCAATTTTTGTGGTTTTTTCTTAGCATCTTATTGAAATAATTACCGCATAGGCGGGATGATCCTGTGGTAACGTCATTCTCGCGGTACGGTTTTGTCAGGTTCGTTTCCCGACCAGCCATCGTGGATCGCAAAAGGTGGCACGGGTTCACGCAGTCGATCATCAAAATTATTCAGTGGAATGCGGAGGATAGACGCATGCATTTTCGTCCGTTCACCTTTTCAGGCAGAGTTCTGCTAGCTGGGTGCGCGATGCTACTTGGAGCGGGGGCGCTACTGGGCCAGAGTTCGTCCTCAACGCCGTCAGCTCCGGCTCCCAGGACAGATGACAACGCGTCCCGCATGGACGTGTTCATGGGGTATTCCTATGTTGCTCCTCACGGCACGGTGTCAACGCCCGAGCCCAACGGAGTTAACACCAATCTTGATTACTCCGCAATTAACGAAGGTGCTATCGGCAGCTTCGCCTACTACTTCAATCGCTACGTGGGCGGGCAAATCGAATATGCCAACCATCCCAACGGAGCGAACGACGGAGCCCAGACGGCTTCGGCGGGCATCATCTTCCGCTACCCGACTGAAGGCATGTCGGTTTTCGTGCATGCTCTGGGGGGTGGTGTTCGGCTGGGCGGACCCAATGTCTCGGGTCCGGGCAATCAGCCTAAGCATGGTTACACCTGGGGTCCGGCTCTGACGGCGGGCGGCGGTCTGGATTATGACCTGCCGTTTGGCGGACATCGGATCGCGTGGCGGATTTTCCAGGCCGATTACGAATATTGGCACGCGGACTTTGGCCCGCAACCGATGATCGGCGGCCGCGCCAATGTCAATGCGGTCCGGCTGAGTACCGGCGTGCTGATTCACTTCGGCTCCATCGTGCCTCCGCCTCCGGTACAGTACGCCTGCGTGGTGAATCCAGCGTCGGTCTTCCCAGGGGAGCAGGTCACGGTGACCGGCACCGCCACCAATCTCAATCCCAAGAAGACGCCCGCCTATACCTGGAGCGGCCAGGGGCTGACGGTGGGTGGAACCAATCCAACGTCCACCATCGATACCGGCAACCTGCAGCCTGGCAGCTACACCATCACAGGTCACGTGACGGAGGGCCAGAAGCCCGGCCAGTCCGCCGACTGCACGGCGCAGTTCACCGTGAAGCAGTTTGAGCCGCCGACCATCAGCTGCTCGGCCAATCCGACCACGGTGAAGCCGGGCGAGAGCTCGACCATCACCTGCAACGGGGTAAGCCCGCAGAGCCGCCCGCTGACCTACAGCTACTCGGCTTCCGCAGGCTCGATCAACGGAAGCGGTAACACCGCAACTCTGTCGACCAACGGTGCGCCCTCCGGCACCATCACGGTGACCGGCACGGTGCAGGACGATAAGGGACAAACGGCTTCAGCGACGACCACGGTGAATGTGGAAGCGCCGCCGCCGCCGCCAACTCCCAAGACGCAGACGCTCTGCTCGATCCAGTTCGATAAGGACAAGCGGCGTCCGGGTCGTGTCGATAACGAAGCCAAGGCCTGCCTGGACGATGTGGCCCTCAACGCTCAGCAGAAGGCGGATGCCTCTCTGGTGGTCGTCGGCAACTCCGCCCCGGTGCCAACGCCGAGGTCGAAGGCGGCACGCCGTCACGCTGTAACCGCTGAGGAACTGGCAGCGCAGCGCGCAGTCAACACCAAGGCCTACCTGGTCACGGAGAAGGGCATCGATGCCAGCCGTATCCAGGTGAGGACGGGAACCAACGGCCAGGACGAGGTGGAGAACTACCTGGTTCCGGCAGGCGCGACCTTCGACAACGACGTGCCCGGCACGACCGCTGTCGATGAAAACGCCGTGAAGGCCCAGCCTCGTACCGCCCCACCGGTGCACCACCACCACAAGGCGGCTGCGAAGCCGGCCCAGTAAGCGAGCAACTCGAACGGGACAGGGCTGACCGGCAATCCGGCCAGCCCTGTTTTTTTGCCCCATGGATCGGTTCGACCTTCGCAACGCTTTCTGTTGCCGTTCAGGAGGCTGACGAAGCGGGAGGGGGCCGAACGGCGTAAAAAACCGATAGCATGACAGCAGGAGCCCAGGTGTGGAACGATCCCGCCGAGCATCCGCAAAAATGGGAATGATGCAATCGATGCGCTGTCGACTCTTTTGGGCGGCTCTGGCCGCTCTTCTGCCTGCCCTGTGCGGTTCTCCGGTGTTGGCGGCCACTACGACTCCCTGGGTTCCCACCGGCCCCGATGGGGGCGATGCCCGCCGCTTTGCTTTCAGCCCGCGCGATCCAACCCGGATCTATCTGGGGACAACCGACAGCTGGATCTATGTCTCCGCCGACGCAGGCTCGTCGTGGACCCGGCTGGCCCGGCTCGGAACCGCGGACGATCTGGTGGTGGACAGCCTGGTGGTCGATCGCTCCGACTCTCGCACACTCTACGCGGGAGGTTGGGTGGTGGACCATGCCGACGGAGGCATCTACATCAGTCACGACGAGGGCCGCACATGGACGGAGGCTCAGGACATGCATGGTCAGTCGGTGCGCGCACTGGCCCAGGCGCCGTCCAACCCGCAGGTTCTGGTCGCCGGCACGTTGAGCGGCGTTTATCGCAGCGTGGACAAAGGACTTCACTGGCAGGAGATCAGCCCGCATGGCGGCACGGAGATCCACGAGGTGGAGTCGGTCGCCATCGATCCCTACGATCCGGAGATCATCTATGCGGGAACCTGGCATCTTCCCTGGAAGACCAGCGATGGCGGAGCCAACTGGAGCAATATTCATCAGGGCGTGATCGATGATTCCGATGTGTTCTCGATGATTGTCGACCCATCCCGGCCCAGCGTCATGTATCTGAGCGCCTGCTCGGGCATCTACAAAAGTGACAACTTCGGTTACGAATTCCGCAAGGTGCAGGGAATCCCGTCGACCGCGCGCCGCACCCGCACGCTGCGCATGGATCCGGCGGATCGCGACACGGTGTATGCCGGCACAACCGAGGGGCTGTACAAGACACAGGATGGGGGCGAGAACTGGACCCGGACCACCGATCCCGATGTGATCGTGAACGACGTATATGTCGATCCGCGCAATCCGAAGCACGTCCTGCTGGCCACCGATCGCAGCGGCGTTCTGGCCAGCGAGGACGGCGGGACCGCCTTTCAGGATTCCAACACAGGATTTTCGCAGCGCCAGGTGACGGCTCTGCTGGTGGATGAAAAATCGGCTGGAACCCTCTACGCCGGCGTCATCAATGACAAGAGTTATGGCGGTGTCTTCGTCAGCAACGATCTGGGAAGGACGTGGAAGCAACAAAGCGAAGGCCTGCGCGGCCGCGATGTCTTCGTGCTTGCCCAGAGCGGCGACGGCACGCTGCTGGCCGGCAGCAGCCAGGGGGTTTTCCGTTGGGACGGCAGCGCCTGGAGCGCTGCCGATGCGCTGGCAGGAATGCCAGCTGGCGAGCCACCGGCAGCGACTCCGGTGAAAACTCGTGCGCACGGAAAGAGGGCCACGCCCGTGCACGCGCAGTCCGCTGTCCGGTCCAGGGATCCTGAGGCTCTGACGGGCCGCGTGACCGCCCTCACCGCGGCGGGCGACACCTGGCTCGCGGCAACAGCCCAGGGGATTTTCCGGAGCGCGGATCGGGGAACATCCTGGACGCTGCTCCTCTCTGCGAATGGAACCGGCGGTCTCGTGGGAACCGGCGAGTATCGGACCATTGCCGCCGATGGAAAGCGGATTTTTGCCGGTCGACGCGAGAATATCGCTGTCTCCCAGGATGGCGGCGCAAGCTGGAAATCCGTGAAGCTTCCTTCCGGGCTGACCTCTCTGGCAACTCTCTGTCTCACTCCCGACGGCACGCTGTGGGTGGGGGGGCGCGAAGGCATCTTCTACTCCCAGGATAGCGGTGACACGTGGACGCTGCTGAAGCGCCTGCCCGTGGTGGCGGTGAACGGCCTGACCTGGGACGCGGCGTCGAATCGGCTGATTGTCACCTGCGATGTGGGCACCGTGATCTATGCCCTCGACCTGCGCGATCAGTCGTGGACGTGGTGGAACACCGGATGGACGGTGCACTCGGTGGCCCCGGTGAACGGCAGGCTCGCGGCTGCTTCGCTGTACAGCGGCGTCGTGCTGCAGCCAACCGCGGAAGCGACCACGAAGCCAGGAGACGCGGTGCAGGACGCGCGCAGATAGCTGTGGCCTTTTCGCTGCGGCGCGCCGTTCAGGAGGATTTTCCGATACTGCATGCGCTCGATCAGGCCTGCTTCGCACCGGGCATTGCGTGGTCGAAGGCGGAGCTGCAGTACTTCCTCAGATATCCCGGCAACATTGGCGTGGTTGCAGAAGACGAAGCCGGCCACGTTGCTGGATTCACCATTGCAGGTAAGCAGCTGCGCAAGGGAACTATGTTCGGCCGCCTGGTTACCATCGACGTCAATCCGGCGGTGCGCCGCCGCGGGGTGGGTCACATGCTGCTGGAAGAGACCGAGCGGCTGCTGCGCGAGGCAGGCGCAAAGGCGGTGCTGCTGGAAGTGGCCGTCGACAATGCCACGGCGCAAAGCTTCTACGAACGGCACGGATTCGTGCGTACCGGACGCATTCCCGGCTATTACATGGGCAGGATCGATGCGCTGGTGATGGAGAAGCAGCTGTAGCGTCGAGGCGTCACGGCTGGTCCGAAGTGGCGCGACTACAATGAAGACAATGTCTCGCATCAGGGTGAACGTCGCGCGCCGGATCGCGGTTGTCCTGGCTCTGATTCCGATCGGCGCCATCACGCCGGCTTTCTCTCAGGCCGTGAAAGATCTGCCGAAGCCGACGAATTATGTCAACGACGATGCGCACGTGATGTCGGCGGCCGCGCAGGAACAGCTGAATCAGCTATGCCTCGAGGTGGATCAGCAGGCCCACGCGAAAATCATCGTCCTGACCATCGACACCACCAATGGCGAACCGATCCAGCAATATTCGGTCGAGCTCGAAGACAACTGGAAAATCGGAACGAAGGGCAGCGATCGCTGGGTTCTTGATCTGTTCGCGGTCAAGGACCGGCACCGGTTTATCTATCCAGGTTACGGGCTGGAAGGGATTCTGCCGGACGGCAAGGTGGGCGAGATCGGGCGCCAGATGACCCCGATGCTGCGCAATAACGACTTCGATGGCGCAGTGACGCTGTCGGTCGATGAGATGTCGCAGATCATTGCGCAGGACGCGGGTGTGAAGCTGCAGCCGCTCACGCGCTGGGGTGCGCAACAGCAGCAACCGCATGCGACGCCAGGCCAAATCATCGGCGGCATCGTGTTCCTGATCCTGGTCGTGATCTTCCTCATCTGGGCGGGAGGATCGGGGCTGCTCGGCTTCCTGCTGGGCATGTTCTTCGGGGGCGGCCGCTGGGGAGGAGGAGGATTTGGCGGCGGCGGCTTTGGCGGTGATGGTGGTGGCGGCGGCGGCGGCTTCGACATCGGTGGCAGCGGAGGCGGCGGCGGCGCTGGAGCCGGGGGCAGCTGGTAACATCGAATCGAAATTGCAAGGGAGAGAAACGCAATGATGCGTCGTGGTCTGTGGATCGCGGTAGCTGTGGTGGCGGTAATTGTGTTCGCCGGCCTGCTGGTGTTTGGCAGCTTTGTCAGTGCGCAGAAGCAGATGGTGGCAAAACAGGAGGTGGTGCGGGCGCAGTGGGCGGACGTGCAGACCCAGCTGCAGCGCCGCGCCGATCTGATTCCGAACCTGGTATCGACGGTGAAGGGCTACGCGCAGCACGAAGAGGCGGTCTTCGACGACGTCGACAAAGCGCGCGAGGCGCTGCTCTCCGCGCACGATCCGAAGAGCCAGATGGCGGCCAACGGGCAGCTCGATGGGGCGCTGGGCCGCCTGCTCGCGGTTGCGGAGAACTATCCGAACCTCAAGGCGAACGAGAATTTTCTGCAGCTGCAGGATCAGCTGGAAGGAACGGAGAATCGCATCTCCGTCTCGCGGCAGCGCTATAACGACGCCCTGCGCGATTACAACACCTTCATTGGTCAGATCCCCAATAACATCTGGGCGCACATCGCTGGATTCCAGCCGAACACTGCGTACTTTGAAGCAAGTCCGGCTTCGCAGAACGCGCCCCAGGTGCATTTCTAAGGCGTCCTGGTTAGCCAGCGATCAAAATTCGCAGATCGCGCAGGTTATTCCCGGTAGGTCCGGTGACGATCGTATCGCCCAGCGCCGTAAAGAGCGTGCAGGCGTCGAAGCGCGCCAGTGTCGTTGCCGGATCGAAGTTGTAACTGCGCGCCCGCGCAATCGTCGTGGTGTCGGCGATGGCGCCGGCTGCGGGACTGTTTCCATCGATCCCATCCGATCCGGCACTCAGTACAGCCAGCGGCTCATCTTCGAAACGAGCCAGATCGAGCGCACATTGCAGAGCGAATTGCTGGTTGCGGCCTCCACAGCCCGGACTCCTGCTCAGGTTCACCGTCACTTCGCCGCTCGAGAGAAGACACACGCGCGCATACTCGCTGCGCAATTCATGGAAGCGCGCGAGCAGGTATTTCGCGGCCTCCGCGTAATCCCAGTCGTCGCACGTGTTGTCGATGACCACCTTGTATCCCAGCCGTTGCGCGTGGTCACGTGCCGCGTTGACGAAGTCGTGATTCGACAGCAGCGTGTCAAACTGCGCGTGTTGAAAGGCAGCGGCATCGTCTTTGTGCTCGTCCTGCGATCGCGCCGCCGCGCCCGCATCGGCCATCAGCTTCTCGAAATACTCCCGCACCGCAGGCGGAAACTTCTCCAGCAGATGAAAACGCTCCAGGATCTCCGCGCATTCGGCAATGGTCGAGTAGTCCGGCAAAGTGGGCGACGAGGCAACCGCAGCCAGATCCTTCAGTGGCACGTCTGCCAGCAGCAGCGACAACTTTTCAGCGGCGGGCGCGGCCAGCGCGAGGCGGCCGCCCTTGACTGCGGAGAAATACTTGCGAACGGTGTTGATCTCCGTAATGGTCGCTCCGCTCGAAACCAGCGTCTCGTGAAACGCGATGGTGTCGTCGAGCGAAATTTTGCGGTCGAGGGGCAGCTCCAGCATGGCCGAGCCGCCGCCGCTGATCAGAAAAAAGATGTAGGTGGTTTTCTTCGCATGCTTCAGCAGAGCCAGCGCCGCGCGGGCCCCGGCCAGAGAGTCTTCGTTCGGAAGCGGATGGCCACCGGCAAAATAACGGATGTGCCGGTTGCGTTTCTTCGGCACGTCCGGCGCGGAGCACACGCCATGCAGGTGAATCTTCGGCGGCAGGCGTTCCAGCAGAGCATTCAGCATGGTCAGCGCCGCTTTCCCGAAGGCGATCACGTAAATCTCTTTGAAGCCCTCGAGGGGTTGCGCGATCGCGGGAAGGCGTGGAGACGGCTGGCGCACCAGAGTCCTGCCTTCGAAGTGCAGGTGCCGATCGAAGGCCTGTGGAATATCGCAGGCCTGTAACGCCTGAGTGAAGATATCCCTGGAAACCGCGTGGAGTTCTTCGAGCGGGGTCATTGGCTGAGGAGGAGGGGGAAGTGGCGCTGCGCCCATGCGCGGATGGCTTGCCTCACCTCTTCCAGCTTACTCGCAAAAAAGTGATCCGCCTCGGAAATCCACACCAGTTCCTTCGGCTCGCGCGCCATCGCCACAACTGACTCGACTGCAGAAACCGGTCCAAATTGATCACGCGTGCCGCTGACAAACAACTTGGGTTGCGGGCACTCGCGAAGGAAATCGTAGTTGTAATTGCGGCCCTCGGCGCGTGCCGGAATGCCGAGGGCGGCCAGGCCCACGACGCGCGGGTCGCCGCAGCAGGCGCGGAGGCCGACCCAGGATCCAAATGAAAATCCCGCAAACAGAATTGGCAATCCGAACTCCCGATCGAGCCAATCCAGTGCGGCGCGAACGTCGTCCTGCTCGCCTTCGCCGTCATCGTGTTGGCCCTCACTGAGCTCGGTTCCGCGAAAATTGAAGCGCAGCACCGGCAGACCGAAACTCTGGAAGGCCTTCATCGCGTGGTACACAACCTTGTTGTGCATGGTGCCTCCGCCGAGCGGATGCGGATGGCAAACCAGCGCCACATACGGCGCATCGGGACCACCGGTGTTGAGCAATGCTTCCAGCCGCCCTGCCGGTCCGCGAAGATCGTCGACAGTGCGCAAAATTTTCGAGCCAACGTGAGACTGTGTCATCTCATGTTCATTGTACGAAGCGCAGCTCGCGTATTCTGGTGCTTCGCCCATGAGCATCGATCCGGTTCAACTCACGCGCCGTCTGGTGGACATCGAATCCATCACCTATAACGAGGGGGCCGTGGGCGCGTTTCTTGCAGAGTTTCTTGCCAACCGCAATTTCAGCGTCGAGAAGATGCCCGTCGAGCAGCACAAGGAGAGCCGATCCACGGGCGAGCGCTCCAACGTTTATGCGTGCGTTCCGGGGCAGATTCCCGACGTCGTCTTTTCCACCCACATGGATACGGTGCCGCCGTTTATGCCCTCGAGCGAGGACGAGGAATTCATCTATGGTCGCGGCTCGTGCGATGCCAAGGGCATTATCGCTGCGCAAATCGCCGCTGCAGAAAGACTGCGCGAGCAGGGAATTCGTATTGGCCTGCTCTTTGTCGCCGGAGAGGAGCGAGACTCCGCGGGAGCAAAAATTGCGAATGAGCATCCGCGCGGCAGCCGTTTCCTTATTAATGGCGAGCCCACCGACAATCGTGTCGCCCTCGCATCGAAAGGCTCACTGCGAGCGGTGATTCGCGCGAGTGGAAAAATGGCTCACTCGGCGTATCCCGCGCTCGGCGAGAGCGCGACGCGCAAGCTGGTCGAGGCTCTCCATCGCATCCTGGCGATTCCGCTTCCGGTTCTTGACGACGTCGGTCCCAGCACGCTGAACATCGGCACCATCAGTGGCGGCCATGCTCCCAACGTGATTGCCGACCATGCCGAGGCTCAGGTGATGGTTCGCCTGGTGGGCGATTCAACCGAGACGCGCCGCGCCATCGAGCAGGCGGTCGAAGGTTTCGCCACCGTCGACTTCACTCTGGAGATTCCCTTCAAGCGGCTGCAAGCCATCGAGGGTCTGCCGACGATGGTGGCCGCGTTCACCACCGATGTCCCGTGGCTGGACAACTGGGGTGAGCCTCTTCTTCTGGGTCCGGGATCGATCCACGTCGCGCACACCCCGCATGAAAAGCTGGCAAAAAAGGAGTTGTTTGAGGCGATCGACTTGTATGTGGAAGTCGCCCGTCAGCTCGTGACCACGCCGCGCTGAACGCGTAGGCTTGAGGTATGGCCGAGCTTCAGACCAGCCCCTCCCTCGCGGCGCGCGCCCCGGAACTGCGCAACACCCTCGACAAAGCCGCCTCTTCTTATCTGCGTTCCGCCATGCACCAGCCGGTGTACTGGCAGGAGTGGGGCGAAGCGGCCTTCGCGCTGGCGGCGCAGACCGAGAAGCCGATCCTGCTGGATGTGGGCGCGGTGTGGTGTCACTGGTGCCATGTGATGGATCGCGAATCGTACGAGGATGCGGCCCTCGCCCAAACCATCAATGAGCACTTTGTGGCCATCAAGGTCGACCGCGACGAGCGGCCGGACGTGGACGCGCGCTATCAGGCCGCCGTCCAGGCCATTGCAGGGCAGGGCGGCTGGCCGCTCACTGCGATCCTGACGCCGGATGGGCGCCCATTTTTTGCCGGAACTTATTTCCCGCGCGAGGATCGCTACGGCCGCCCGGGATTCGAGCGCGTACTGCTCACGCTGGCCCATGCATGGCAGACACGGCGTGCCGAAGTGCTCGAATCGGCGGCCAGCGTGATCGCCGCCATCGAGCATGGTGAAACCTTCTCCGCGCGCGGTGACGGGCTTTCGCTCGCCATCGTCGACAAGCTGGTCCAGAGCGCCGTGGGCCAGTTCGATCCGCGCAACGGCGGGTTCGGTTCACAGCCCAAGTTTCCCCACCCCTCCATCCTCGATCTGCTCATCGATGTCGCGGCGCGAACCGGCAACGAGGCCGCGAAAGAGACGGCTACCGTCACGCTCAGAAAAATGGCGCGCGGCGGCGTCTACGATCAACTGGCCGGGGGCTTCCATCGCTACTCGGTCGACGAACGCTGGGTCGTGCCCCACTTCGAAAAGATGCTCTACGATAACGCCGGCCTGCTGGCGAACTACGTTCACGCATTCCAGACCTTCGTCGAGCCTGAATTCGCCTCCGTCGCCCAGGACATCATGCGCTGGATGAACGAATGGCTGAGCGACCAGGAGCGCGGCGGCTTCTACGCATCGCAGGACGCAGACATTTCGCTCGAAGACGACGGCGACTACTTCACCTGGACGCGCGAGGAAGCCGCGGCCGTACTCACTCCCGAAGAACTTAGCGTCGCCGAGCTGTATTACGACGTCGGCCCGCTCGGGGACATGCACCACAACCCGAAGAAGAACGTCCTGCACCGAAACTTCACGCTGGAGGAAGTTGCTCAGCGTCTGAAGCTGGATCTCGCGCAGGCAGAACGCATGCTGGCATCCGCGAAGCAGAAGCTCTGCGCCGCGCGCCTCCAGCGCCCCACGCCGTTCATCGACAAAACCATCTATACCGGATGGAACGCGATGGCCATCTCGGCGTATCTCGACGCCGCCCGCGGGTTGGATTCCGACCGGCCCCGGACCTTCGCACTGCGAACGCTGGATCGCATCCTCCGCGAAGGCTGGGATCCAAAGACCGGCCTGGCGCACGTCATCGCCTACCCCGTCCAGGAAACGACGCCCCGCCGCATCCCGGCCGTTCTCGACGACTACGCCCTCCTCATCAACGCCTGCGTCGACGCATGGGAAACAACCGGAGAAATCCGCTATTACGATGCCGCCATGCAGCTGGCTGAAATCATGGTCGAGCGCTTTCATGATTCCCAGCATGGCGGCTTCTTCGACACTGAGAAAGACGCCGGCGACAAACTCGGCGCGCTGACGGCGCGGCGCAAGCCCATGCAGGATTCCCCCACCCCCGCCGGCAATTCGACGGCCGCGGCGGCCCTGCTGCGTCTTGAAGCTCTCAGCGGTCGCCAGGTTTATCGCACTAAAGCCGAAGACACCCTGGCCGCCTTTGCCGGAGTCATTGAGCACTACGGCCTCTATGCGGGCAGCTATGGCCTGGCGCTGGAGCGGCTCCTGTTGCCGCCGATCCAGGTCGTGATTCTCGGGGCCGGTCCGGCAGCGCGGCCGCTCATGGCCATCGCCAACGCGCGCTATGCGGTCAACAAGGCGGTCATCTCGCTCAGCGTCGAACAGGTCAGGTCTGGCCAGCTCCCGCCGGTGCTCGAGGAAACGCTGCCGCATCTGCCCGCGCTGGCCAACCTCGGTTCCGGCGCTGCAGCGCTCGTCTGCCGCGGAACCTCGTGCATGCCCCCTGCAGGCACCACCGAGGAACTGATCCTGCAGATCAACGAAGCGCTATAGGGCCCCCCAGCCGCGAAACCCGGGTTCCGGGCGTAACGTGACACCGGCTTTCGCAGCGCGGCACACCTGCTGTCAACTGTTATCCTTCATCCATAGAATCGATCCGAGGAAACCCGTTATGGCGAAGAGCGTCAACAAAGTTATCCTGGTCGGAAACGTGGGGAAGGACCCCGAAATCAAGGTGGCGGGCAACGGCAATGCCATCGCCACCTTCTCGCTGGCCACCACGGATCGCACCAAGGATCCAGCCGGCAACTGGAGCGACCGCACCGAATGGCACAGCCTGGTCGCCTTCCAGCGCACCGCCGAAATCATCCGCGACTACGTGAAAAAGGGTTCCAAGCTCTATATCGAGGGACGCATCCAGACCCGCTCCTGGGATGACAAAGACGGCCAGAAAAAGTACCGAACGGAAATTATCGTGAATGATCTGGTTCTGCTTTCGGGCCGCGGCGAAGGCGAATCGGGCAGCTCCTCGAAATCCGGCTCTGCGTACGATCAGCGCCCGCCGGCGCACGCCGATGAGCTGGTCCAGTCCACTGAGATCACCGACGACGACATTCCCTTCTAGCGGGCCAGTTCCGGGAAAACCGTTGGCAGCCAGCGCGCCTCCTACTGAACAGGAGAGTTCCGATGGTTGCCATTACCGGTGTTGTTCTCATTGCTCTGCTTGCAGGTGTGTTCTTCCTCTTCCGCGCCATGGGAAGCATGGGCCAGCAGCCGAGCCCCCAGGAGCGCATGCGTCACACGGGAAGCGAAGGGCATTCACGCGGGCCGCGCGCCAACGGCCTGAATTGATCTATTTGCGGTTCGTAGCTGCCGGAACCAGCCGCGCCTGGGTCTGCTGATCGGCCCCACTGAGCATGTCCCGGGCCTCGGCGAGCGTGGTTCCACCCGGTACCGGCCGGAAATCGGACCGCGCCTCGCGCTGATCCTTGCTCACCGTCTTCAGCATCAGGATCTTACCCTCAACATGAACGTCCACCAGGTCGGTCTTCCAGTGATCGGGGTCGACCTGGCGCCGGTGAATCGCGAAAGCCCCGCCCTTTTCAACATGGCCCAGCAGGCCATAGCCAAAGTCGACACGCTCGGCCAGAACGCCGTGCATCTCAATCATCCGCTTCTGCTGCAGATCGACGATGACGCTGCCCACCAGCGCGTGAACAATGCGCGCCTCGTAACCGGACGGAGTGAAGGCGGGATCGGGGCGGAAGGCGATGCGCACCCGGTCGCCGGCAGGGGAACCCTCGTAATCGAACAGAAATGCCTGAGGCAGCAGGCCCATCACCGCGGCCAGGCGGTCTTCGTCTTCCTGATGTTCGCGCTTCACGCGCGCGACCTGTCCTGGACTGTGAATGTACGCGGCGAGCCTCTGGTCTTCGCGCTCGCGCTGGACAGGATCAAGGGGGTTTCCATTCCTGGCAAGGAGACGAAACACGGGTCCCTGATCGGTTTCCACCTGCTCGCGAACCAGATTCTCCGCCGAAGAAACGCATTCGCTGCGGTATTCCCAGTGGCTGTCGCGCTCGCGATCGTGCAGCTCGTTATAGATGACGTCGCGCACCAGGTCGTGCGCGGATTCGGCGTTGCCTGCATTCACAGGTGCGGGAGCCTGAGCACCGAGGGGCGCGGCTGCCGTGGCGATCAGCAGAACGGTAGCGAAGCGTCCAAAGGCGGCCATTCACCCTCCGTACTTCGTGAGATGCTCGTCGGTTCCAGAGTGTGGCAGTTGGCTCACAATTTCCGTGAATCGGCCCTGAAGATTTGGTGACACGCAGAGGAAGGAGAATCTGACTTGTTACACTGCCGCCATAGCAGACCGGCTGCGCCACCGCTCGCCTGCATGCGTTCATGCCACTCACCCTCTCGGTCGCCATCATCACGAAGAACGAAGAAGCGAACCTGGCGCGTACCCTCGCGAGCATCCGATGGGCCGGTGAAATCGTGATTGTCGACAGCGGGTCGACGGACCGCACGCCGGAGATCGCGCGAGAATTTGGCGCAAAATTCTTCGTCGAGGACTGGAAAGGCTTCGGCGCACAGAAGAATTCTGCCCTTGAGCAGTGCACGCAGCGACTGGGTGCTCTCTGCTCGACGCCGACGAGGAAGTAAGCGCAAAGCTGGCGGAGGAGATTCGCAGTCATGCTCCAGGGCCAGCCGAAGCACCAGGCCTGGTTCCTGTCCCGCAGAAATTTCTTCCTCGGCCGCTGGATCCGCCATGGCGGCTATTATCCCGATCCCAAGCTGCGCCTGTTTCGCCGCGGCAGTGCACAGTTCGAAGAGCGCGCCGTCCATGAGACCATCCGCCTGACCGTCCCGGCGGGCCAGCTGCGCGGCGACCTGATCCACCACGCCTATCCCACGCTCGACGCCTACATCGAGCACATGAACCGCTACAGCGCGCTCGGAGCGACGCAGGCCGTCGCGCGCGGCAAGACCAGCCGATCGATCTTCGCGTTCCTCTGGAACGTCGTCGTGGTGCCGATCGCAACCTTCAAATACAACTATTTCCTCCGTCTCGGGTTTCTCGACGGACGAGAAGGTCTGCTGCTGCACCTCTATCACTCTGCCTACGTGAGCTGGAAATATGCCAAGGCCTGGGAGCAGGCGGCCCGTTGATGTATATACAGGATCAGAGTAATGTATATATGAGGTGCGATATGGCCACGACGATGACTTCCATCCGGCTGGATACAAGACTCGCCGACGAGGCGGTGAAGCTTCTGGGTGCAAAGTCGCGAACCGAAGCCGTCCACATCGCTCTCAAAGAGATTGTGGCTCTCAACAAGTTCAAGCGAACGATGAGCAAATATCGCGGGAAGCTCAAGTTCGACGGCGTCGATGAGTAGTTTTGTTGTCTTCGACACATCCGTGCTGGTCGAAGATTTCCGTTCCCCATTTCACGAGAAGCGGATGGCTGCGTTATATGGAGTGATCCGGATTTCATCGGTCGTTTTGGCCGAATTGTGGCGTGGAGCGTCAACCTCTGGTGAACGCGAGGCGCTGCAGGATCTGGAAAAGAATCATCCGATCCTCGTTCCTACGGCGAAGAACTGGTTTGATTCGGGCCGAATCCTGAACAGGATCCGCCGCGACAGAGGCTTCGAGCCGCACAAGCTGCGCGATCTCCATTTCGATCTTCTAATTGCCCTCACCGCGCGATCCTGGGGTGCGCGACTCATCACATCGAATCGCGCCGACTTCGAATTAATCCGGAAATACAAGCCCTTCGAACTCGAGATTTGGCCGAGCGCCTAACACTATTTTCCTTGTCTCACCCGCCCCCGCTCTCCTATCCTGAAGCGTTCCCACCGTGCCCGATAAAGTTGCCAAGACCCGCGATTCGCATCTCACCGAGTTCATGTCGGAACGGCATCCTTCGCTTGAAGAAATTCGCTGGGCCGAGCACACGCTGGAACCGGTGCTCAGCGAAGAATCCCGAACACGCCATTGGCGCTTCTACCGGCATCAATCGCGACGAGGCCGGCCATGCCCGCTTCACGACCATCTCCGGCGCTCCCGTTCGGCGTCTCTATACCCAGGCCGACCTGCCCGATGACTGGGAGCAAAATCACGACGAGTATCTCGGCCTGCCCGGCCGGCCGCCGTACACGCGCGGCATTCACCCCACCGGCTATCGCGGCCGCCTCTGGACCATGCGCCAGTTTTCCGGATTCGCCTCGCCGGAAGAGACCAATCGCCGTTACAAATACCTGCTCGCGGGCGGAGCCAGCGGTCTTTCCGTCGCCTTCGATCTGCCCACGCTGATGGGCTGCGATTCCGACGATCCGAAGAGTGAAGGCGAGGTCGGCAAATGTGGCGTTGCCATCGATTCGCTTGAAGACATGGAGACGCTCTTCGCCGGAATCCCGCTCGCTTCGACCACCGTCTCCATGACCATCAACTCGCCCGCCAGCGTGCTGTGGGCCATGTACCTGGTGGTTGCCGAGCGCCAGGGCGCCGACTGGAAACAGCTTTCCGGCACGCTCCAGAACGACATCCTCAAGGAGTACATCGCGCAGAAGGAGTACCTGTATCCGCCCGCTCCTTCCATGCGCCTCGTGGTCGATACGCTCGAATTCGGTGCGCGCTTCACCCCACGCTTCAATCCCATCTCCATCTCCGGCTACCACATTCGCGAAGCCGGATCGACGGCGTTGCAGGAGCTGGCCTTCACCCTTTACGACGGCATCGAGTATGTCGAGTGGGCGCTGCGGCGCGGTCTTGCGATCGACGATTTCGCGCCGCGCCTGAGCTTCTTCTTCAATGCCCATAACGATTTCTTCGAGGAGATCGCGAAGTATCGCGCCGCCCGCAAAATCTGGTATCGCGTCATGACCGAGCGCTTCGCCGCAAAAAATCCGCGTTCCACCTGGATGCGTTTCCATACGCAGACAGCAGGCGTCTCGCTCACGGCCCAGCAGCCAAAGAACAATATCGCCCGCGTTGCCCTGCAGGCGCTGGCCGCCGTGCTTGGTGGCACACAATCGCTGCACACCGATGGCTTCGACGAAGCCCTGGCACTGCCCACCGAGGATGCCGCGCGCATCGCTCTCCGCACGCAGCAGATTCTCGCCCACGAATCCGGCGTCGCCGATGTCATCGATCCCCTCGGCGGATCGTACTTCCTCGAACAGCTGACCCTCGACATGGAGCAGGGCGCCTTCCGCATCTTTGAAAAGCTCGATGCGATGGGCGGTATGGTCAAAGCCATCGAAGCCGGCTATCCGCAGAAAGAGATCGCCGAAGCCAGCTACGCGTATCAGCGCGCGGTCGAGGCCGGTGAAAAGATCATCGTCGGCGTCAATCAGCACGCCATGGACGAACCACCGCCGCGGATTCTCTACATCGATGAAAGTATCCGCGATGCGCAGTCCGCGAAACTGAAGAAGCTGCGCGCGGAACGATCGGCGGAGGCTGTCCAGCGCACGCTCGATGCGCTGCGTCGCGTGGCTGAAAAAGAGCCGCAACCTACATCGGACCGCCTCTCCGCCGCCAACACCATGCCCTTCATCCTCGACTGCGTCCGTGCTCGTGCAACGCTGGGCGAGATTTGCAACGCTCTGGGCCAGGTTTTTGGCGGATGGGAAGAAGCCTGAGGACAGCGCGGCCCTGACCGTCGCAAATCTGAGCATCGATTGCGATCCTCCGCAAACCAGATAGAATGCATCTGGCGTGAACATCGTCAAAGCGATCTACCCCGGCAGCTTCGATCCGTTGACCAACGGCCACCTCGACCTCATCGCCCGCGCCGCGAAGATCTTCGATCACCTGGTGGTCGCGATCCTGCGCAATTCGTCGAAGAATCCGCTGTTCACCGTCGAAGAGCGTGTCGCCATGCTCTCCGAAGGCACGGCGGAATTCGGCAACGACGTCTCCGTTTCCACCTTCGACGGGCTGCTCGTCGACTACGCCCGCGAGCAGCGTGCCCACGCCGTCGTCCGCGGCATCCGCGCCATCAGCGATTATGAGTACGAATTCCAGATGGCGCTGATGAATCGCCGCCTCTCGCCCGACGTCGAAACCATCTTCCTGATGCCCGACGCGAAATACTCCTTCGTCAGCTCGCGCCTCGTGAAAGAGGTTTTCCGTCTCGGCGGCTCGGTCGACGGACTGGTTCCGAAGTTTGTCATCGAGCGCATGAAGGACAAGAACCGCGCCATGATCGAATCGCAACGCTAACTCGCCCCGCTATTGTCTGCGTCCGGACTTCTTCATCGTCTCGAACGCCTGCAGCGCCGTGGCGCGCGCTTCTAGCATGATCGACTATGGGCTGCGGATAGGTCTTGCCCAAAACGACGCCAGCAGCCGCCAGCACCAGCGGCGGCGCTGCCCACGGCTGATGAATCCACTCCGAGGGCAAATCCCGCAGCTCAGGAACCCAACTGCGCACATACTCGCCGCCAGGATCGAACTTCTCCCCCTGGAGCACCGGATTGAAGACGCGGAAATACGGTGCGGCATCGACACCACACCCGGCAACCCACTGCCAACCCATGGTGTTGTTGGCCAGGTCCGCATCTACCAGTGTGTCCAGGAACCACGCGGCGCCGTCCTGCCACCGGACGAGCAGATGCTTCACCAGAAAGGAGGCAACGATCATGCGCGCGCGGTTGTGCAACCATCCGGTTGCCCATAGTTGCCGCATGCCCGCATCGACCATCGGGTACCCGGTCTGTCCCTGCTGCCACGCCTTGAGCCGGCGGGCATTGGAGCGCCAGGGAAAATGGCGGAACTGAGGATTGAACGGCTTGCCCAGCGTCTCAGGAAACGCACAGAGAAGGTGGTACGAAAACTCCCGCCATGCAAGCTGCCGCAGATAGCTCTCCCCTCTAGGCGCATCAACGACGGCATGCCAGATTTGCAAAGGGCTCATCTCGCCGAAGTGAAGATGGGGAGACATGCGCGATGTTCCGTCGCGATCGGTGCGGTCGCGCTCTGAGCCGTAATGGTTCACAGCGTTCCTGGCAAACGATCGCAGCCGAGTCTGCGCCGCTTCCTCGCCAGGCTTCCACGCCGCCCGGATCCCCGCGGCCCAGTCGATCTTCGGCTCCAGATCCAGATCTGCCACGGTGAGCGACCGCGGCCACGCGGCTGGTGCGGAAAGACGAGCCGGTGGCGGGAACCGGCTTCCGCAACTCTCCGCGCGCATTCCAAAGCGCACGCCAAAACGGCGTGAATACCTGGAACGGTCCCCCGGTCGTGGTCCGGATCGAACCCGGCTCGAACAGCAGGCTTCCGTTGAATCTCTCGACAGAGATTCCGCGCTCCCGCAACCTCGCATCCAGCGGTTTTTCCCCAGCCAGCGCTGCCGGTTCGTAGACGCGATTCGAAAAGATGCGGTGAGCATGCGTCTCCGCAGCGAGCGCTGCCAGCGTTTCTGCCACCGGCCCGCGCCACACCACCAGCCGCGAGCCCTTCGCTCGCAGCGATTCGTCCAGCCGCAACAGCGACTGATGCAGCCACCAGCGCGACGCAGCGCCCGGCCGCACTTCGCCATCCTCTTCCGGCGCCCAAATGAATACGGGGACGACGGGCAGCCCGGTGCGCGCCGCCGCATCCAGCGCGGGATGGTCGGCCAGACGGAGGTCGAGCCGAAACCAAACCAAAACACTTTTTCTGTTGGATCCGATCATCTCAGGGCGGCGTCGCGAAACGATTATCCTCTCACACGCGATCGCGCCTCAGTCCAGCTTCACCTGACCGTACTCGAGCAGCGTGACCAGCACCACGCCGCCCACAATGTTGCCCGAGGTGGCTGACAGCAGCCACCAAAAGTAAGCCCCCGGGGACACGCTGTGGCTGAGGACAGCGGCAAGAATTTCTCCGCTGGTGGCGACGCAATGGGCGAAGTGGCCCGCGCCGACGATGAAGGCCAGCGCCCAGATCACCGCGACCGAACCCGTGATGGAGTGGCTCCCGCTCACCAGCCACGCGACCATGGCGATGATCCAGCCGCCCACCACGCCACTCCAGAAGATGTGGCGCATGCCGGGATTCGCCGCCTGTGTGCCCAGCTCGACCAGAGCGTGCAACGTGGCGGGCTGCAGCGCTTTAGTGCGCGCGGCCAGCAGTGCGAAGAGAAATGCGCCCGCCACATTCGACGGGAACACGATGGCCCACAAGCGCGCCGTGGACAGGAAATGCCGGCGCTCCGCAAGTATGAGCGCCACCGGGTACAGCGTGTTCTCGGTGAAGAGCTGCCCGCGGCCCAGAATGACGGCCATGAATCCCATGGGATAGAAAAGCAGCGCAACCAACTGCGCAAGCGGCGAGTTGCCCAGCAGCGCGGTGATGACCGAAACACTGAGCCCGGTCAGACCCATGGTGAGTCCGCCCACGATTCCGGAAATGGCGAGCGCCCTCGCCGGGCGTTGCAGCTCGCGCCGTGCATTGCGCGAGACCTGCTCGTAAATGTCTACCGCTGTGGGGCGGTCAAGGTCGCGCTGCTTGGACTGCGATGCGTCCTTGTCCGGATCCTGGTCGATTTTGACATTGCGCAGAGGCATTCGTGCGTTGGAGGGGCGGTCGACGCATGCGGTTGGATGTGGTCCCGCATTATTTACCGAAATTTGGATCGGAAGCTCCAAGGGCAGCGCCGAAACCGGATGTCCCCCTGGCTCGTGATAGCCTTGCCCTTCGCCCGAACGAGGACCAGGATGAATCACCAGCTTCACTTCGACCTGAGCGCTGCGGCGCGCCGCTCTATGATCGCGCACGGTTTTGAGCCCGAATACCCGCCGCCGGTAGCGGTGCAACTGGCTGAGCTGCGCGCGCATCCGCCGCAACCGCCCGCCACCGCGCGCGATCTGCGCAGCCTGCTCTGGTCCTCCATCGACAACGACACCTCGAAAGATCTGGACCAGATCGAATACGTCGAGCCCGTCGCTGGCGGTCATCGCGTCCTGATCGGCGTCGCCGACGTCGACGCGTTCGTACCCAAGGGCTCGCCCATCGACCAGCACGCTCTGCGCGAGACCACCACGGTCTACACCGGCATCGAAATTTTCTCCATGCTGCCCGAAGAGCTCTCGACCGGTCTCACCTCGCTGCTGCAGGATCAGGAGCGCATGGCCGGCGTCTGCGAGTTCACCGTCGATGCCCAGGCGCAAATCGTGGCCAGCGATATTTACCTGGCGCGCGTCGTCAACAAAGCGCAGCTTGCCTATCCGTCGGTGGGTGCGTGGCTCGCCGGGCAGGCGCCGGCGCCGCCCAGGGTCGCCGCGTTGCCGGAGCTGCAGCAGCAGCTGCGCCTCCAGGACGACATCGCCCAGCGTCTGCGCGGCGAGCGTAATCGTCACGGCGCTCTCAACCTTGAAACCATCGAGACAGTTCCGATCCGCCTCAGGGACGGCGCCATCGACATCGAAGCGGAAGTGAAGAATCGCGCCACGCAGCTTATTGAAGATTTCATGATCGCCGCCAACGGCGTAGCGGCCCGCACCCTCGAGGCGAAGCATCTCTCGTCGATCCGACGCGTGGTCAAGACGCCCAAACGCTGGGAGCGCATCGTGCAGCTGGCGGCGGAAAAGGGAACCCAGCTTCCCGCCGATCCCGATCCCAAGCCGCTGCACGATTTCCTCTGCCAGCAGCAGAAAAAAGATCCCGACCACTTTGCCGATCTCTCGCTGGCCGTCATCAAGCTGCTCGGCCCCGGCGAATACGTGCTGGAAAAGCCCGGTGAGCCGGCGCAAGGGCACTTCGGCCTCGCCGTGCAGGACTACACGCACTCCACCGCGCCCAACCGCCGCTATGCCGATCTGGTCACGCAGCGCCTGCTGAAGGCGATGATGGCCGGCAAGCCGTCGCCCTATTCCGACGACGAGCTGGCCTCGGTTGCCGCGCAGTGTACCCGCATGGAAGACGCGGAGCGCAAAGTCTCCCGCGAGATGCAGAAGCGAATCGCCGCCGTGGCCATGAGCGGAAGCATCGGCCACACCTACGATGCCATCGTAACCGGCGTGACCGATCGTGGCTCGTTTGTGCGGACCATCAAGCCCCCGGTCGATGGCATGCTGGTCCGCGGTCAGCAGGGCGTCGACGTCGGCGACCGCCTGCGCGTGACCCTGGTGCGAACGGACCCGGTCCAGGGGTACATCGATTTCGCGCGCGCGTAAGCTGGTTTGAGAATCTAAGCGGATCGACAGCTGGATGCGCTCGAACCTGGCCACATTTCTCGACGACTACCGCCGTTACGGCAACGCGACGGCGGTCGTCGTCCATCGCGGCAATCGCCGGCTGGTTTCCACCTGGAATCAGATCGCGGACCTCGCCGATCGCTTTGCCGCGGAGCTGATGCGGCGCGAAATCCCCCTGGGCGAGCGGGTCGTGATCTGGGGTGCAAACGGTCCCGAATGGATAGCGGCGTTCTTCGGCTGCGTGCAGCGCGGCGTCATCGCCGTTCCGCTCGATCCCGGGGGAGCTCTGAATTTCGCGCAGCGTGTCATCGAAAACACACGGCCCCGGCTTGTCATCGGCGACGCAGCCTTGCTGCGCGACCTCGCCCAGGAAATCGCCCCGGACAGCGCGAGGCTCAGTTTCGAAGATTTTCAGAATGCACTGCCCGCACCTCCACATGCGAACCTGCGCGATCCCAATGTCACGCTCGACACCCCATTCCAGATCCTCTTCACCTCGGGCACCACCGCTGAGCCAAAGGGCATCGTCCACACCCACCGCAATGTGCTCTCCAGCCTCGATCCCGTCGAGCAGGAGATGAAAAAGTACCTCAAGTACGAGCGCATCTTCCATCCGCTGCACTTTCTGCACACGCTGCCGCTCAGCCATGTCTTTGGACAGTTTATGGGGCTCTGGATTCCCCCCCTCCTCGGCGCAGTCGTCCACTTCGAAACGCGCCTCCAGGCGCAGCGCCTCATCGAGACCATCCACCGCGAGCAGGTCGCCGTCGTTTGCTCGGTGCCGCGCGTACTGGATTTGTTGCGCTCGTATCTGCTGGCCGTCGATCCAGAGCTCGCCGATGAAATTCAGCGCGCAGCCGGAACAAAGCTGTGGCGCCGCTGGTGGCGGTTCCGCAGGATTCATGCCACCTTCGGTTACAGATTCTGGGCGTTTGTTTGCGGTGGCGCCGCCCTGTCTTCCGAACTCGAGGGATTCTGGGCCGCCATGGCATTCCTGATCGTGCAGGGCTATGGGATGACGGAAACCTCTGCGCTCATCACCCTGAACCATCCCTTTAAGGCTGCCCAGGGAACCATCGGTAAGGTGCTCCCGGGCCGCGACGTCCGCATCACCGACGACGGCGAGATTCAGGTGCGCGGCGACGTGGTCTCGCGTGCCACCTGGGAACACGGCGCGCTGAAGCAGAATGAGTCCGAATGGCTGAGCACCGGCGACCTGGCCCAACGCGATGAGCAGGGGCAGCTGCATTTTGCCGGACGCAAGAGCCAGGTCATCGTCACACCTTCAGGTCTCAACGTTCATCCGGAAGACGTGGAGGCGGCGCTGAACGCGCAGCCTGGCGTTCAGGCCTCAGCGGTCGTCCCGCTGTTGACCGCGGCCGGCACAGAGCCGGTCGCGGTCCTTTTGTTTCGCGGATCGGACGAGCAGGCGCATGAAGCCATCGTCGCGGCCAATCGCCATCTCGCGGAGTATCAGCAGATTCATCAGTGGCGTCTCTGGCCGGAGCTTGACCTGCCGCGCACCTCGACCGGCAAAGTGCGCCGCCCGAAAGTGACGGAGTGGGTCAACGCGCAGCGCGCCCAGACCGGCGACGGGCGCAACCGCCGATCCGCTGCTGGCGCTCATTCTCTCCATCAGCCACGCCAATCCCGGCAACCAGGGCGACGATGCGCGGCTCTCGGAGGATCTCGGCCTCGACAGCCTCGGCCGCGTGCAATTGCAATCGGAGCTGGAGCAGCGGCTCGGGCTCACCCTCGACGACGAAGCCCTCGAGCGGGCGATCACGCTCGGCGACCTGCGCCGTGAACTGGGCCTGCACAGCGCCGCGTCCAGCCCCGCTGAGCCTGCCGAACGTGCCCCCGAATCCTCCGCGACTCCCTCCGCAGTGGCTGCATCCACCGTCCTCCCCCGCGCGCAGGACCAACCGCGGAAAAAAGGAGAGGACGATCTCTATCCGCGCTGGCCGTGGTGGTGGCCGGTGCGCCTGGTGCGCGACCTCTATCTGGAGTTGGTCTCGCGGTTCTTCGTCTGGCTGCTGGGCAATCCGCGTGTGGAGCGGCCACCGAACCTGCACCCTGAGCGTCCTGTGCTCCTCGTCGCCAACCACGTCACGGCCTACGACGCAGCGCTCGTCCTGTACGGCCTGCCCGGCCCGATGCGGCGCCGCGTCGTCGTCGCCATGGCCGGCGACATGCTCCGCGATTTTCGCCACATGCGCAATGTCGGTCCCCAGGGGCGTGCCGTGACGCCGTTCCTCGATGTGCTCGGCCCGCCCGCCTGGCTGCTCATCACCGCCCTCTACAACGTCTTCCCCCTGCCGCGCAGCGCGGGCTTCCGCCGTTCCTTCCAGCATGCCGGCGAGGCTCTGGATCACGGCTACAACGTCCTCGTTTTTCCCGAAGGCTTTCGCACCGAAGCCGGCCTGCAACCCTTCCGGCCCGGCATCGGCCTGCTGGTCCACGAATCGGATGCGCCGGTCATTCCCGTCGCGCTGGCGGGACTGAGCGAGCTGAAGCAACAACGCAAGGGCTGGTTCCGCTCGGGAAAGCTCACCGTCCGGGTGGGCGAGCCCATCCGGTTCACGCAGGACGACACGCCGGAGCAGATCACATCGAGGCTCTACGACGCGGTCAAGGCGATGCTCGACCAGAAGTGACGGTCGGACTTCGACCGTCAGAATCCAACGGCCCAGAGAAATACGATCACGCTGCCGAGGCGCACACAAGCCCGCTGCCGGTCCGCCTGGACCGCATCCGCTCTCCGAAGATTCTGCGAGTTCGCTTAGTAGCGCCCGCGGCCGCCGCTGCGGCTCGCGCCGCCGCCCTTTTGCGCCTGGTAGCAATCGCGGCAGTAGACCGGTCGATCGCCGCGCGGCTCGAACGGCACCGTCGTCTGCTGCCCGCATCCGGAGCAGATGACCGCCGTTCCTCTTGACTCCGACCGCTGATATCCGCCACCGCCGCCTCCGCCCTGTTCGTTCTTCTTCGCCTGCCGACAGGGTTTGCAGCGCTTGGGCGCGGAATACCCGCGTTCCTGGAAGAACGCCTGGTCTTCGCTCGTAAAGGTGAATTCCTGACCACAGTCGCTACAGGTGAGTTGCAGATCGCCAGCCATTGTGAGTCCTCGTTTCCACTCTATGACATCATCCACTAATCCCGGGGTTTCCGTAAACCGCCAGCAAAATCTTTCTATCGACGGCTCCAACAACTTTTCGACGCAGCCGTCCAGACTATCTTTCGGTTTCCTGTCCCCGCCGCCAAACCGGTATGATTTCCATTCCGGAGCGACCGCAATTATGGCTTTCCCTTTCAGGGGCGTAGACTTCATCGGATTCGACGCGCTGCTCAGCGACGAGGAGCGCCTGGCCCGCGACACCGCCCGCCAGTTCATCGAGGACAATCTCATCCCCATCATCGAAGAATGCAATCGCGAGGGCCGTTTCCCCCGTGAATTGGTTCCGCAGATGGGCCAGCTTGGTTTCTTCGGCGCCAACCTGCATGGCTACGGCTGCGCCGGCATGTCCAACGTCGAATACGGCCTCGTCATGCAGGAGTTCGAGCGCGGCGACTCCGGCGTGCGCAGCTTCGTCAGCGTGCAGTCCGCCCTCGTCATGTATCCCATCTTCACCTTCGGCTCGGAAGAGCAAAAGGACTCCTGGCTCCCCAAAATGGCCACCGGCGAAAAGCTGGGCTGCTTCGGGCTCACCGAACCCGACTACGGATCCAATCCCGGCGGCATGCGTACCCGCGCCGAGCGCAGCGGCGACGAGTACATCCTCAACGGCGAAAAAATGTGGATCACCTCCGGCAGCATTGCCGACGTCGCCGTAATCTGGGCCAAAACCTACGGCGATCCCGGCCAGGAAGACGGCAAAGTCCGCGGCTTCCTCGTCGAAACCGATCGCCCCGGCTTCAAGGCATGGGACGTCCACGGCAAGTGGTCGCTGCGCGCCTCGGTCACCTCCGGCCTCTCTCTGCAGGATGTCCGTATCCCTGCCGCCAACCTGCTTCCGAAGTCCGGCGGCCTCAAGTCGCCGCTCATGTGCCTCAACCAGGCCCGCTACGGCATCGCCTGGGGTGGCGTGGGTGCGGCCATGTCCTGCTACGACACCGCGCGCCAGTATTCCCTCATCCGCAAACAGTTTCGCGATGAGCCTATCGCCAGCCACCAGCTGGTCCAGGAGAAACTCGCCTGGATGATCTCCGAGATCACCAAAGCCCAGCTGCTCGTCCTCCAGGTCGGCCGCCTCAAAGATGCCGGCAAAGTGAGCCACGAGCATATTTCCATGGCCAAGCGCAACAATGTTTGGATGGCGCTCGAATGCGCACGCCTGGCACGCGACGTTCTTGGCGCCAGCGGGATCACCGACGACTACCCCGTGATGCGCCATATGATGAACCTCGAATCGGTGAAGACCTACGAAGGCACCCACGACATCCACACGCTGATCATTGGCCAAAGCGTCACAGGCATTCCGGCCTACTGACTCCGGATCCGCGCGCCGGCGGGTAAATCGTTACCGGAATTACCTTTTATTGACCGGATCGCCCGCAACCCGGCCCTCCCGTCCGCGTCTAAATGTCTATGCCTCCTGCAATCCCGAGGGGCACGACTCAGCATGCACTTTCCCAAGCTTCAGCGGCTTCCCGAGCTCGATGCCCTGCGTGGGCTGTTCCTCGTCTGGATGACCCTGACGCACCTTCCCACGCGCTTCAGCGACTTCGTGAACCAGCCCTTCGGCTATATCTCCTCGGCTGAAGGCTTCGTCTTCCTCTCCGCCCTCCTCATCGGCCGCCTCTACATCCGCGAGCTCATCGAAAATCCCGTCGGCGTCCGCATGCGCCTGTGGAAGCGCTCTCTGAAGCTTTACGCGTACCACATCATCCTGCTCGCGTTCGCCTTCACCATCGCCGCCAGCTGGGCCGTCCACCACCACCGCGCCGCCATCACCAACCTGCTCACCTTCTATCTGAATCATCCTGGCGTCGCGATCGCCGGATCCATCTTCCTCATTTACTGCCCGCCGCTGCTCGACATCCTGCCCATGTACGTGATGTTCCTCTTCCTCACCCCGCTGTTTCTCTCCGCGGCCGTGCGTTTCGGGTGGAGAATCGTCCTCGCCGCCACCGCGCTCATCTGGCTGGGAGCGCAGTTCGGCCTGCGCGACGTCGTCCACAACTGGGTCGTCCACATCACGCATCTTCAAATCCCGCTGCAGGAAACCGGCGCCTTCAACCTGTTCGCGTGGCAAATGGTCTGGATCGTCGGCCTCTGGCTCGGCGCGCGTTCGGCACAGCATGACGTGCCGCTGAAACTCGTTCCCCGGTGGGGAGTCGCTCTCAGCGCGGCGGTTTGCCTCTTCTTCGTCGCCGTGCGCCACGCCTGGATCGGTCCCCACCTCACCGAGCAATCTCTGGGCCTCCTGCTCGACAAATGGCAGATCGGTCCGCTCCGCGTTCTCAATATCGCCGCCTTCCTGATCGTCTTTTACTGGCTGCGCAAGTATGTCCGCGTGGTGGTCGCGCGCGAGCCCTTCCTCACCCTGGGCAAGGCCTCGCTCCAGGTCTTCTGCGCGCATCTGCTCTTCGTCTTCGGCGGTCTCGCCCTGCTGGTCGGCGAAATGGAGCAGCTTACCGGGATCACCGCGATCCTCCTGCTCGCCGTCACGTTCGTCTCGCTCTTCCTGGTCGCCGCCAACGAAGCCAACAAAAAGCGTCGCGCCAAACGGGACGCCGCCAAGAAACCTCCCGCGCCGGACATTCCCGCCCAGCCGCCTCTGGCTCCCTCCGCCAATACACATTGCCTTGCCGTCGGATCCGCCGCATTCGAAGAACGCCCACTCTGATTTGTGTGGATTCCTGCTGGAATCCCGGCCAATCTCCGGGGAAAGCAAAAGCTCTGAGCGAAGCATCCGAATTGCAGCGTGCATGTAGTCGCGCGCTGAATCAGTTCAGAGGCGAGTCGCATGGACCTTCATTTTCTCCGCCAATATCCCGCTTAATCTCACTCAAAAGCAAAACGCCCCGCACTCGCCTCACCGATACTGTTCTCTGAACCTCATTTGCGGAGAACAACCATGAACCTCCGATTCCTCGCCGTCCTCGTGTTTTTGCTTCTCATCCCCCCGCACCTCCCCGCGCAGGCCCAGCAGGCCCAGCCCAACATCGCCGGCCAGGTCAACGGAGTCTTTCCCGAACCCGCGCCTCTCAACTTCGCAAACCACAGCGGCTACGTCTCCCTCTTCGACGGCCGCACCCTCGCAGGCTGGGACGGCCAACCCGGCGTCTGGAGCGTCGAAGATGGCGCCATCGTCGGCACATCGACGCCCGAGCACCGCGCCGGCAACACATTCCTCGTCAACCGCAAGGTCATCGCGAAGGACTTCGACCTCAAACTGGAGATCAAAGTAGAAAACGGCGGAGGCAGCGGCATCCAGTACCGATCGAGCACCGGCATCCCGCCCGGCCGCATCGCCGGCAAAGGCGAGCCGCCCCTCGATCCACGCTGGGTCATGATCGGTCCCCAGGCCGACTTCTGGCTTGCCACCAACGCCGCCAACCAGCAGTACAGCGGCCAGCTCTATTCGCAGAACACCCACCGCGGCATCATCGTCTGGCGCGGCCAGGTCGTCCAAACCCTCCCCGGCCAACCACCGCAACTCGTCGGAACCATAGGCGACCGCGCGCAGTTAGGCACTTACATCCACGAAGGCGACTGGAACCAATACGAAATCATCGCCCGCGGCGGCGTGATTCTGCACATTCTCAACGGACAGCTCATGGCCGTCTTAGTCGACGACGACCCGAACTCATCCAACAACGTCTCCGGCCTCTTCGGACTGCAAATCGAAGGAGCACCCTGCAAAGTGTCGTTCCGGAATATGTGGCTGAAGAAGATCGACTGACAGGAAGCCCGCTGCAAGCGACTTAGAGATCTTCCTTGCGCAAAACTGAACGCGAGGGATCCCGGGGATCAACGCGGACCATCACCGTGCGGCCTTTGTAAGGTGCCACCCAAGCCTGAGCGTCTGTTTCAACGATACGAAAGATGCGGCTGTACTTTCCCATTTGCAGATCTGGATTGCGATAGAAGTATGGGAGCGCCGCAGCGTAGCCAATAACACGCTCACCGTAGCGGGTTTCCTCTATTTGCGAGACGACGCTGACGATGTCGACGTTGGCGGAGACGGTCGGCCAATCGCGACCGCGAATGCCGTTCAGCCACTGGATAAAGAACCTCCGGCGCGGCACCGCTAGCGAAACCAGCGCGATGACCAGAACGACAGGAAAAAAGTACCAGTCGTTGAAGATACCAATCGCGGCGATGGTAGCAATCGATGATGCACGTTCTGGCTCGTTCCGAGGAGCGGCCAATTATCGCACGTGGTTAATCGTTAATGGGAAGCTTCCTCACAAGCTGGAATGACAGGATTTGTACCAAAGCACGACTTCAGTCTTGCCGAACCTCCAGAGCTGCCCAGGCTTTAAGCCTATGCGCTTTGAAGAGGCACGGCTTCAGCCCGTGCCATAAAGTCGCAAAAAGAAACAAGACTTTAGCGTCTGAGGCAGGTTCTACACCGCGACCGTAAAGCTCTCCTCCGTCCGAGTAACAGCCCGATACAGCGTATCCCGCTCCACCGGAACCCGACCCGCCGCCGTGATCAGCCGCATCAACTCATCCCGCCGCATCCCCTGCGGAGTCGTCGCGCCCGCATCGTGGTAAATCTTCTCCTCGATCACCGTGCCGTCAATGTCATCCGCCCCAAACCGCAGCGCGATCTGCGCAATCTTCGCCGTCATCATCTGCCAGTACGCCTTGATGTGCGGGAAATTATCCAGCAGCAACCGCCCCACAGCAATCTGCCGAATATCCGTCAGCCCCGTCGTCTTCGGCAAATGATCCAGCGCCGTGTTCTCCGGATGAAACGCCAGCGGAATAAAAGTCTGGAACCCGCCCGTCTCATCCTGCAGCGCGCGCAGCTTCAGCAGATGATCGACGCGGTCTTCATCGTTCTCGATATGCCCATACAGCATCGTCGCGTTCGACTTCAGCCCCAGCTGGTGCGCTGCCCGAGCCGTCTCCAGCCACTCATCGCCGTCGATCTTGTGATCGCAGATGATGTGCCGCACCCGATCCGCAAAAATCTCCGCACCGCCGCCGGGCAGGGAATCGACCCCCGCCTCTTTCAGCTTCATCAGCGTCTCGGGAATGGTCAACTTCGCGCGCTTCGCCAGATACGCGACTTCGACCATGGTGAACGCCTTGATGTGGACCTGCGGAAACCGCTCCTTCAGCCCGCGCACCAGATCCAGGAAGTATTCGAACGGCAGATCCGGATGCAGCCCGCCGACGATGTGAAACTCCGTCACCGCCTCGCTGTAACCCGACGCTGCCGTCTCCCACGCCTGCTCCAGCGCCATCGTGTACGAGCCGGCGGCGTTCTTGTGCCGCCCGAACGCACACAGCCGGCATGCCGCCACACACACATTCGTCGGATTGATGTGCCGATTGACGTTGAAGTACGTCACATCGCCGTGCATCCGCTCGCGCACCGAGTTTGCCAGCCAGCCCACCGCCAGCACGTCGCCCGAGCGATAGAGCGCGAGACCATCGTCGAAGCTCAGCCGCTCGCCGGCCGCCACTTTGTCGGCAATCGAAGCCAGGCGCGGATCGTCGGTCTGAAACGGATGCGGAGTCATTCTCTTTCCATGATAATGCACATGGTTCGGGCTCTGCTGCGGGCGAAAATGGCCGCGTTGAGCGGGTGATACTATGCCTCCAGGTCCTTCCTGGCTTTGGCACAAACGCGTTTCCGGACCCCCTTTGATTGCGCCGACGAATCCCATCGCTGACTTTTCTGCTCGTGTGCTGTTCGCTGCTCTCCTCCGCGGGGGCGCAGCAACCCAAACAGGCCGTATTTCCGTCTCTCACCTCCTATAGCCTCGACAAGCAAAAGGTCGCGCTGCCCGATGGACTGGAAGGCCAGATGAACCTGCTGCTCCTCTCTTTCAAGGAGGAGCAGGCAAACGACATCGACTCCTGGCTCGCTGCCGCGCAGGCGCTCCAGCATTCGAATTTTCAGTTTCACTACTACCAGGTTCCGGTCGCGGAGCGCGAGAACTTCATCTTCCGCTGGTGGGAAAGCTCCTCCATGCGCAGCGATCAGACCGACCCCGAAACCTGGCACTGGATCATCCCGCTGTGGGTCGATCGCAAGAAGTTTATGTCGGATCTGACCATTCCCAACGAGAAGCAGGTGGTCGTCCTGCTCATCGATCGCCAGGGACACATCCTCTGGCGAGCCTCCGGCCCCATGACCCAGGACAAGCGCGCCGCCCTGATGAACATCGCCGGTCCGCATTAAAGCGCCGCAGAGCCGCGCGACGGTAAAAGCCACGGCCTGCCCTGAGCGAGGTCGCAAGAGACCGAGCCGAATGGGGCCTTCAGGCCGTGGAAATGACGAGTCCGGAGCAAAGGGGCTTCAGCCCCGGCGAGACGCCGCCCTCTTTTTTCCCGCCGCGATCAGCTTCTTCTTTTCCCCCGCCGGCATCGCCAGAGCAGCCTTCGTCTTCGCCGGAAGCTTTTCGTAGATCAGTCCGCGAGCCGCGCGCAGCAAATCCTTTAGCTCAGCCGCCGCCAGCGTGTTCCACCGCTCGACAGCCACCCAGTGCGCGCGCGCCAGATACGGAGCAGGGAAGAGCCCTTCGCGCTCAACCAGCTCGGCAAACCGCTCCGGCCCCGCCGCAAACGACAACACTGCGCCGTGATCCGGCTCGAGGCTGGCCAGCGCAAACATCTTTCCGCCAATGGCCTTGTCGCCAACCCAGTAAACGAGGTTGTCGCCCCACTGCATCGTCTCGGCAACATCCGGCAGCGACAGCAGAAAAGCCCGCAAGCCTTCAGCGTCCATGCAGGCACTCTGATCTGCACCCGGAGCCCTGAGGCGGGTGCCCGGAGCCCGGTGCTCGGTGCCCGGACACTACGCCGCCTCGGCCAGATAAACCCCGAACCACCGCTTCGGATCCGTCCAGTCCTGCCGTACGGCAAAGCCCGCCCGGCTCAACAGCGCCGCCACGCTCTCCGGCGTGAATTTGTAACTGTTCTCGGTATGAATGCTCTCGCCGCGCCGGAAGCCTACCGTCAGATCGAGCGGCGGAATCGTAATCTCCTGCGAGACCAGACTCTCCAGATGCATCTCGATCCGCGCCTCGCGATCGTTCCAGCAGGCGTGATGCCGGAACAGGCCCGGGCGAAAATTTGCGCCCAGCTCCCGCCGGATACGCGTCAGCATGTTGCGATTGAACTCCGCCGTCACGCCGGCCGCATCGTTATAGGCCCGCAGCAGCGTCGAGCGATCCTTGATGTGATCGACGCCCAGCAGCAACAGATCCCCAGGCGCAAGATGTCCGCGCAGGCGGCGCAACAGCGCCGCCGCATCGCGCGGCTCAAAGTTCCCGATGCTCGACCCGATGTAGAGCACCAGCTTGCGGCCCAGGGTGGCCGGCATCTCCGACATGTTGGTGGTGTAGTCCCACACGATCGGCATCACCGAGACCTGCGGCTGCTCCTCGCCGATCCGGCGCTGCGCTTCTTCCAGCGCCGAAGTTGAAATATCGATGGGGTAATAGCTCACGCGTCCGTGGCGGCGCACCGCGGCTGCCAGCAGCAGTCCCGTCTTCGTCGCAGTGCCCGCCCCCAACTCGATCATCGACAGGTTTCTCGCGTCCGCAGCCGCCAGAATCGCATCGCCGTGCTCCGTGAAGATCGCGCGCTCGGTCCGCGTCAGATAATACTCGGGCAGCTCCGTGATTGCTTCAAACAGTTCCGACCCGCGCTGATCGTAGAAAAGCCAGGCAGACAGGTTCTTTGGAAATGCGGTCAGCCCGCGATAGACTTCCGCGCCGAGCGGCGTCGATACCGCCTCCGGCAGACAGGGAATGGACGATAGAGCGTGCATCGGGAATTCCGCCTCCGCGTTTAGTGGTCGGCCAGACGAACCCCGGAAAACTGCCAGCGGGTCGACGGCGGGAAGAAGTTGCGATAGCTGGCGCGGATGTGGGAGGCGGGAGTGGCGACCGATCCGCCGCGCAGCACCATCTGGTTGCACATGAACTTGCCGTTGTACTCGCCGAGGGCGCCGGGGAGCGGTTGGAAGCCCGGATAAGGAAGATAAGCGCTGACGGTCCACTCCCAGACATCGCCATAGAGTTGATGAACGTCCTGCTCAACGGCGGATTGCTTCAACTGTGATGCTCGCTCGGGCGCCTGGGGATGGAACTTTTCTGCTTCCAGCAAATTGCCCGTCACGAAATTTGTCACCGCCGCGGTTTCCCATTCGGCTTCGGTCGGCAGGCATTTGCCGGCCCAGCGCGCAAAGGCATCCGCCTCGAAATAGCTGATGTGGCAAACCGGCGTTGCCAGCAAATCCTCCAGCGCCATCAGCCCGCGCAGCGTGAATACCTCCCGGCCTCCGCTCTCGCCGCGCCGCCAGTACAGCGGAGCATCCCAGCGCTCCGCCTGTACCGTAATCCAACCCTCCGAGAGCCACAGCTCCGAACGCGAGTAGCCACCGTCTTCCATGAACTCCAGATACTCGCCACAGCTCACAGCCCGCGATGCCAGCCGGAACGGCTCCAGATACACCTTGTGTCGCGGCGTCTCGTTGTCGAAACAAAAGTCGCTGCCAGCGTGACCGATCTCCGCCACGCCACCGTCAAAATCTACCCAGCGTACCGGCGCAGCCTCCCGTGCCGCCGAACGAATCGACTCCGCGCCTTCCGCGTACACCGGATGCAGCGGGTCGCTCCAGAACGCGTGCTTGATGTCCGTGATCAGCAGCTCCTGATGCTGCTGTTCATGATTCAGCCCGAGGATAATCCGCGTCCGCGCATCCTCCGGCAAATCGCCCGCCGCCAGGTCTTCGATCGCCGCGTCTACAGCGGCCCGGTACGCCAGGATTTCCTGCGCCGTCGGCCGGGAAAACGACGCGCGCAGCTTCTTTTCCGGTTGCGCGGAAACGGCGTTGTAATAGCTGTTGAACAGCCAGACAAAATCCGGATGGAAGGGCCGGTACCCCGCCACAAACTCCCGCAGCACAAACGTCTCGAAGAACCAGGTGGTATGCGCAAGGTGCCACTTCGCCGGGCTGGCGTCCGGACACGACTGCACCATCATGTCTTCAGGAGTCAGCGGGGCACAGAGCGCAAGGCTCCTGCTGCGCACCCGACAGAATTCTTCGGCTAGTTCGGTTCGAGCGAGTACGCTCATGGGCCCATCCTTTGTTGATCTTCCTGGGAGGAGAGAATTGGCAGCAGGCCCCGGGGTTGTCAGGGTACCATTCTCCGCGCCTGGTCAGAGAGAAGGATGCTGAAAGTTTCGCGGCGGCTTCATTTTCGGCGTTTTTTGACGGTCTTCGGTCGAAATCGAAGCTGCGGTCACGACTTTCCCGGTCCCGCTACCGCCCCTGCCGCCCTGCAAGCCGGGGCGCGTCTTTCCGGCAAAGGTAGCGTCTATTCGGGCATAATCAGAGCGGCCACAGGACGTCTCTGAAGGGTACGAGTTATGAGAATCTTCCGGTCCCTCCCTGCAGGTTTTGCGCTCTGCGCTTCTCTTACGACTGCGCTTTGCGCCTCTCTCGCCGTCTTGTCTGCATCGCCCAGGCTCCTGGCTCAGGATCAACAGCCCCAGCAACGCGGCGGCCGCGGCGGTGGCATGGGGGGTGGCGGCGGCATGTTCATGATGGGCGGCAACAATGCCCACGGTAAAGTGACCGCCATTTCCGGAACCGAAATCACCATCAAGGATGAGCAGGGCCAGGTCTTCAAAGTTGAAACCGGTCCCAACACCCGCATCCGCAAGGATCGCGAAGAGGCGAAGATTGCCGACATTCACGTCGGCGACACGATCGTGGCCGGTGGCAATCTCGACGACCAGGCCAAAACCGTCGGCGCGATGTTCGTGATGGTCCTGACCCCGGAACAGGCTGCGCAGATGGAGAAGATGCGCGCGGACTTCGGCAAGACGTGGACGGCCGGTAAAATCACCGCGATCAAAGATCTCACCGTCACCGTCGAACGCCCTGACAAAGTCACCCAGACCATCACTGTCGACGAAAACACCACGTTCCACAAGGGCGCTCGTGGCAACGCCACCGACATCACCTTCCCCGATATCAAGGTGGGCGATATGCTGCGCGCCGATGGCTCGGTGAAGGACGGCAATTTCGCCGCCACCAACCTCGTCGTCATGGAACCCCGCCAGCCCGGCCAGGGCCGCGGGAATCGCCAGGGCGGTCCCGGAGCTCCGGGTTCACAGGTCCAGCAGCAACCGCAACCGGAAGGAACACCCCCCGGATCTACGCCCCCGCAGCAGCCCAACAGCCCGCAGAACTGAATCCGATGACGCCACCGATGCGCCTGCCCGCTCTTGTTGTCTCCCTGGTTTTAGCGGGCTCGCTTTCCTTCGCCCAAACCGCGCCTTCCGCGCCCCAGACTACGCCCTCAACGCCGGCGCCCATATCCCCCGCTCCTCCGCCGGCCACGCCCGCGCCGGAAGCCCAACAGCCGGCCGCAGCCCCCGCCCCCACCGGCGGTACCATCCACGGCACCGTCAAAGACGGCAACATCCCCCTCCCCGGCGTCAGCGTGACCGCGAGCAATTCTCTCACCGGCAAAAAATATTCCACCACGACCGACATCACCGGCAGCTACACGCTCGTGATTCCGCAGAACGGTCGCTACGTCTTAAAAACAGAGCTATCGGCGTTCGCGCCGGTCACGAAAGAAGCGCTGCTTAACGCCACCACCCACGACCTGACTGTCGACTTTCCCATCATGCTCGCCTCGCGCGCCGAGCAACAGGAGCAGCAGACCAACCTCGCCGGTGCCGCGCGCCAGTTCCTCGGCAGCGGCGGCGCGCAGAGCCTGAACCTTCTCGGTGCCGCTTCCGATCTGATCCAGGCTGGCGGGGGTAGCGAAGACGCCGGTGCTGCGCTCCCCTCGCTGGCCGGCAGTTCGGATTTTTCCACCGGTGAATCGGTCGCCGTCACCGGGCAAATGGGCACTACCAATCCCCTTGCCGGTGTCGACTTCAGCCAGATGCGCGACAACGCCGAGCTCAACCAGTCGCTGAATGGCGGCGGCCAGGGCGGACAAGGCGGCCCCGGCGGAGGCGGTCCTGGTAGCGGACCCGGGGGTGGTGGTGCAGGCGGCGGAGGATTTGGCGGTGGTGGAGGAGGATTCGGCGGCGGCGGCGGCTTCGGTGGCCGAGGGGGCGGCGGTGGCGGCGGAGGCATGCGCGGTAACTTCCGCAACTTCAAACCCAATCAGCCGCACGGCGCCATCTTCTGGAACGGCGGCAACGGAGCGCTGAACGCCGAAGATTTCGCCCTGCGCGGCCAGCCCATCCAGCAGCCGTCGTACTCGTCCAATCGCTTCGGTGTGACGTTTCTTTCCGCACCGTACATTCCGAAAATCCTCACCAACGATAAAAACGACTTCCTCTTCTTCACCCTCTCGGGCACACGCTCCTCATCGCCCTTCGACGAGTATGGAACCGTTCCCTCCCTTGCCGAGCGCGGCGGCGACTTCGCCAGCCTGACCACCCCCAGCGGAACTCCGATCACCATCTACGATCCCGCCAACTCAGGCTGCACCGCCAACGGCAATACCCCCGGAACGCCCTTTATCGGCAATGTCGTCCCCTCACAATGCATCGTCACCCAGGCGCCTGCGCTGCTCAACTACGTTCCGCTCGCGAACCTCTCCGGCGCAACCGAGAACTACCAGCGTCTCACCTCCGCGACCACCAACCAGACCCAGCTCGGCGTTCGCTTCATGCACAACTTCGGCAAAAACTCGTCCGGGACAAGCGGCCTCATGCGCATGGCGCGCCAGGTCCTCGGCCAGGGCAACCCGGGCATCACGCAAAGCATGAATGTGAACTTCAACTACAGCCATTCGGCTTCCGACGGCCTCAACCTCTTTCCCTCGCTCGGCGGCAAGACTCAGTCGCATCAGTATTCCTTACAGGCCGGCTACTCCATCGGCAAAGGCCGGCTCACCAACAACCTCACGGCCACCTGGAATCGGACCAACGCCCAGACCAGCAACTACTTCAGCAACCTCACCGACATCGCCAGCCAGATCGGACTCGATGGACTGCCCGACTCGCCGCAGCTCTGGGGCCTGCCCAACGTCACGCTGAACCAATTCACCAGCCTCAGTGAGCAGCAGCCCAGCTTTCAGGTCAGTCAAACCGTGGGCCTCACCGACCAGATCGCGTGGGTTCACAAAAAACACAACATCCGCTTCGGCGGAGACTTCCGCCGTGTCTATAACGACATGATCGGCGACACCAACTCGACCGGCTCCTATGTCTTCACCGGCTTCGCCACCGAAGCACCGGGCTCGAGCGGCGCCAGCGGCGTTGGTTCGACCGGCCTCAATGGATTTTCAACCACCGGATCGTCACTCGCCGACATGCTCCTCGGTTTGCCCCAGGAGACCACACTGCAGGCGGCCTATCAGGAGACGCACCTCCGCGAAAACGAGATCGACGGTTATGCGCAGGACGACTGGCGCGCCATGAAGAACGTTACCTTCCTCTTCGGCCTGCGTTATGACTACTACTCTCCCTACTCGGAAGAGAACGATCGCCTCGCCACCCTCGACCCCGGCGCCAACTTCACCCAGGTCGCTATCGTCACACCGAACGGCGTCGGCCCCTTCAGCGGAAAATATCCGCGCGACCTCATTTATCCCGAGAGGAACAACTTCTCGCCCCGCATTGGCGTCGCCGCCCACCCGTTTAAAGACACCGTCATTCGCGGTGGCTACGGCATCAACTACACCGTCGGGCAGTACGTGAAATTCGTCCAGGACTTCGCCTTCGAGCCGCCTTTTGCCAACGTTCAAACCAACATCGCCACCAGCGGGGCGCCCATCACGCTCCAGAACGGCTTTCCCGTCCCCGAAAGCGACCAGATCGGCAATTACTCCGTCAACAAAAACTATCGTCTTCCTTATGTCCAGGTGTGGAACCTGAATCTGCAGCGCACTCTTCCCTGGAACATCCTGCTCAATGTCGGCTACAACGGATCGAAGGGCACGCGCCTTGACATCATCGATGCCCCCGGCCGCTTTGTTGAAACCGTGAACGGCGTCCAGACCACCACCCTGCCGACCGCGGTCAACAATCCCGCGCTCACCGTTCCCTACGACTGGGAAGACTCCATCGCCTTCTCGAATTTCAACGCCCTCACCTTCAGCGCACGCAAACGCATGAGCGGCTTCCTCTCTCTCGGCGCCACCTATACGTACTCCCACTCCATCGACGACGCGACCACGGTCGGCGGCAACGGCGGCACCACTTCCGGCGGCATCGTCCAGAACTGGCAGGACATTCTCGCCGAAGAATCCAACTCCAGCTTCGACGTCCGCCACAAGGTCAGCGGTAATTTCGTCTACGAACTCCCCTTCGGACCCGACAGGCACATGCTCACCACCGGCTGGTTCGGTCACGCCCTCTCCGAAACCAGTCTCTCCGGAACCTTCGGTTTCGCCACCGGCAGCCCGTTGACCCCGCACTACGAGGCCACGGTAGAAGATGTCGCCCGCGGCACCACGAATTCTCTGCGCCCCGATCGCGTGCCCGGCGCGTCGCTGACCGCCGGTGGCGGCAGGCTCGAGAACTGGTTCAACAAAGATGCCTTTACCCCGCCCACCGGCGTCTACGGAACCGCGTCGCGCTTCAGCATTCCCGGCCCCTCCGCATGGACTTTCAATGGGTCCATCTCGAAGAGCCTTCGCTTCGGCGACACCAAAAGTTTCGAAATGCGCGCGACCGCCGACAACGTCTTCAACACCGTGCAGTACTCGGGCGTCGATTCGACTCTCGGCTCTGCCACCTACGGTCAGGTCACCTCCACCAGCGCGATGCGCAGCTTCACCTTCATCGGCCGTTACAGGTTCTAGAGGATCGCATATGCAACGACCTCTCTCCGGAATGATCGCCGCCACCGCCGCTCTCGCGCTGATGGCCCCCGCGCGGCCACAGGATCAGCAACCCCAACAACAACCCGCAGACCAAAGCTCCACCTTCACCCTCAAGGTCAACAGCGACCTCGTCCTCACCAACGTGGTCGTCCGCGACAAAAAAACCGGCCAGGTCGTCAAGGGGCTCACGGAAAAAGATTTCACCATCACCGAAGACGGCAAACCCCAGCACATCGCCAGCTTCGATTTTGAAAACGTCGACGAAGCCGCCGCCCTCAACGAAGCCACCATCAACGCCGCCGCCCCCAACGGTGTCTTCGGCGCGAAAACCGGCACAGCCACCACCGAAGAACTCCGCAACCACCGCCTCATCGTCATGTTCTTCGACCTCACCTCCATGCAGCCCGACGATCTGGATCGCGCCCAGGATGCGGCGCGCGATTACATCAACAAGCAGATGCATCCCGCCGACCTGGTCGCCCTGGTTTCGCTCGATGCCACCCTTTCCCTCGATCAGGACTTCACCGCCAACAAAACGCTCCTCCTGAAAGCCGTCAACGCTTACGGCGGCACGCAGGGCGAGGGCTACAGCCTCGGAGCCACCAGCACCAGCAATCAGGTCGAAGACGCCAGCTCCTTCACTCCTGACGAGTCGGAATACAACGACATCAACACCGATCGCGAGCTCTTCGCCATCGAAGACATCTCCAAATCCCTCGCCTACCTCAACGAGAAAAAATCGCTGCTCTACTTTTCCGGCGGCATCCAGCGCGACGGCATCGAGAACCAGGCCTCGCTGCACGCGGCCATCAACGCATCCGTCCGTGCCAACGTCTCCATCTACTCGGTTGACGCGCGCGGCCTCCAGGCTATCTCGCCCCTCGGCGATGCCACCACCGGCAACCTGCGCGGTGCCAATTCCTTCAACGGCGCCGCCCTGCAGAACAACCTCGACTCCAACTTCAACACCCAGGAAGTCATGGCCACGCTCTCCTCCGACACCGGAGGCAAGGCCTTTTTCGACTCCAACGATTTTTCGCCCGCCTTCGATCGGATCCAGAAGGACACCTCGGCCTACTACGTCATCGGCTACCACTCCACCGATCTGCGCCGCGACGGCCGCTATCGCCGCCTCTCCATCAAAATCAATCGCAGCGATGTCAAGATCGAATACCGCCCCGGCTACTACGCGCCCGCCGACTACCAGCACGCGACCAAAGATGAGCGCGAGCGTCAGCTCGAAGAAGAGCTGGCCAGCGATCTGCCCGCCACCGACATGGCGGTCTACATGCAGACCCTTTATTTCCGCACCGGCGAGAACCGCTTCTATGTGCCGATCTCGCTCGTCGTGCCGGGCTCACAGATTCCCTTCGTCAAAGGCGGCGATCGAGACAAGGCGACCCTCGACATCATCGGCCAGGTCCGCGACACCAACGGCCATGACATCGGCGACATCCGCGACACGGTCAAGCTCGCCGTCAATCAGGCGCAGCAGGTGCAGCAGAAGAATGTGCAGTACACCACCGGCTTCAGCCTGCCCGTCGGCAAGTACCACGTGAAGTTTGTCGTCCGCGAAAACGAAACCGGCCGCATGGGTTCCTTCGAGACCGACCTCACCGTCCCCGACCTGAAAAAGGTCCCACTCAAGATGAGTTCCGTCGTCCTCGCCAGTCAGCGCATGCCCGCCAACAAAAAGCAGGACTCGCCGCTCGTCCGCGATGGCCAGCAGCTCGTGCCCAACCTGCCTCACGTCTTCCGCCAGGATCAGCACATGTATCTGCTGTACGAGGTGTACGATCCCGCGCATGCCACCGCGGCTCAGGCCGGCGGGGCAGCAGCATCTTCCGGCGCCGCCCCTGCGCCAAAACCGGAAAAGAACGCACCCCAGCCCGTGCGCGTCATGACCAGTATCGAATTTCTCCAGGGCTCAGCGAAAGCCTTTGAGACGCCGCTCGTTCAGGCCACGCAACTCAATGTGCCTGATCGCAGCGCCGTCGCGTTCCAGTTCGACGTGCCTCTCGACAGCCTCAAACCCGGTACCTACATCTGCCAGATCAACGTCATCGATGACGCCGGCGGCACCTTCACCTTCCCCCGCACCGCGGTCCTCATCCGCCCCGCGCCCGCTGCAACACCACCTGCAACGCCTGCTGCCTCCGGCGCCGGCGGGCAAGGAAACTGACTTGCCGAATTCTTCCCGTTCAGCCCACCTTCGCCTCGGCAATCACCTCGGCAATCACGCTGTCGCTCACGCCGCGCTTGCGCAGGCTTTCTGCCAGGGCCTGTGCTCGCGAGCGATCCAGCGCCTCCAGATCCTTCCGCAGTCCGCGCCCGATATACGCGCGGATGAGCGGCTGATAGCCTGAGTAACCCAGCGCCGGAGCCACATCCTTCAGATCGTCGATCACGTCTGCCGGAATGCGCATGCTGATGGTCGTCATGGGCCGGTCCTGCCGCAAACGCTTCCACACTCGCTGCCCCTCCGTTTGCACCGCCCGCACCTTCTTACCGCCCTTAGGCTTCATATTCTCGCCTCTCGTGTGAGGTGACCGGCCGCGCCGAGACAATCCGGATCACCTCATCGTTTCGAATCATGTGAACCACGAACAGCAAACGTTCGGCCAGCGTTTCACCGATCACGACCTGCATGGCTCGATCCGTGTCGCCCGCGTCTTTCAGGAGCAGCAGCGGGTCCAGGAACACTTCGCAGGCGCTCTCGAAGGCAACGCCGTGTTTCCGCAGATTCATCCTGGCTTTTTCCTGGTCCCATTCGAAAATCAAGCCGCGGAGTGAATACCGGAGGTCCACGCATCTAAGCGTATATACGTTGTATATGCGCGTCAAGAACCGCCGCAGCCACATCACCGGAAGTGCTGGACGATGAGTGTCATCGTGCTACCCTCGAACCCAAACCCGTGACCACAGCCCCCAAACCGAAACCCAAGCCCGGCCCCCGCTGTTTTCACGCGCACGAATCCTGCCGCCTGCATGAGCTCGAGGGCGTGCCCCTCGCCACTTTCCCGCAGCGCGTCCTTGGCTACGCCATCGACGTCTTCATCGCTGTCATTCTCTGGGCTCCCGCGGAGATTCTCTGGCGTGTCAAAGTGCTCCACGAACAAAACGTTCACCTCGTATGGGACTTCCACGAGGCCGGCAATCTCATCTTCCTCTTCCTCTATTTCGGTCTGGCCAACTTCATCGGCAACGGTCGCACGCCGGGTAAGTGGATCGCGCGCACGCGCGCCGTTTCGCTCACGCATCCTCGCCTCGGCTTCTGGCAATCGATCGAAAGAGCGCTCGGTTATGGCGCGGCGGTGCTCGAAGGCGGCCTCGGCTTCCTGCAGTTCTTCTGGAGCGACAACCGCATGTGCGCGCAGGATCGCCTCGCCGAAACCATCGTCATCGACGAGCGCCATCGCAGCGTTTCCTCCACCCCACCATCTCTGTGAACTCCGCATCCGCTGTGGTGAAGCGCTGTCCTCATTAAGCCGTGATGAACCCGCGAAGGCACGTACCAGATTCGTACCTCCTTATCCACTGCTTTTTTGTTGCGCGGCCTTGCTCCTGCAAAGTGAGCCAAAGATAATCGTGGAGTAGTGAGGAGCAGTGCACCGCCCCAAGTGAATCGATACAGCCGCCAGGATGTACTTCGCATACTGCGCATCTCTTCCCGGCAACTCAGCGCATGGGAGAGGGCTGGACTCGTCGCCGTCGCTTCCGACTACGGTTTCCAGGACCTGGTGCAGCTCCGCAAACTCAGCGACCTCCGCGCCCAGCGCATCTCCGCCTCGAACATCAAAGCCAGCGTCCGCGCCATGAAGGCGGTCTCTGGAATTGCCAATCCGCTGCTCGAAGCCAGCATCGCGCTGCGTGGCCCGCGCCTGGTCTTCCGCCACTCCGGCGCCACCATGGACCCCATCGCCGGCCAGTTCGAGTTCGATTTCGAAGGAGGCGGCTCGCGACTCGAAATCGTCGATGACGGCGCCATCAGCGAAGCCCAGCGCCAGAGCAAAATCAACGCCCTCTTCTTTGAGGGCGTTCGTTGCGAAGAGCAGGGAAAAGTCGACGAAGCCGCCAAGCTCTACGAAGAAACGCTCTCCCTGGGCGAGCACGCGCCCGCCGCCATCAACCTGGGCACCATTCTCTACAACCGGCGCCAGTTCGTGCGCGCCGAACAACTTTATCGCCGCGCTACCCTCGCCAATCCCGACTATGCGCTTGCCTTTTTCGATTTGGGCAACGCGCTCGACGAACTGCAGCGGCTGCCCGAAGCAATCGAAGCCTACAAATCCGCGATCCGGCTCTCCCCCGGTTACGCCGACGCGCATTACAATCTCGCCCTCGCCCACGAGCGCAGCAATGAGCGCCGCCGCGCCCTGCGCCACTGGATCGCCTACGTCAAGCTCGACCCCATCGGCCCCTGGTCCAATCACGCGCGCCTGCAGATCCGTAAAATCCTCGACCGCGAAGAACTCGCCATCGTCTGGCGCCGCTCCAAAACCGCGCTCGCAGCTAAAAGCTAGAAGCCGGCTTTCGCTCCTGTCTTCTTCTCGCCTCTCGCTCGTTTCCCGCTTTCTCCCCGCTCACTTGGCGTGAAAACTCTTCACCGCGATCGCATTTGGCTGCTTGCCCGCCGGCATCACCGTGAACAGCGAGCCCGTGATCGGCTCTCCGTGCGGCGTATAGCTGATCGTTCTTACCATCGACACATCGCCCGCCTGCCGATCCACCGCAAGCAGTAAAAATCCGTTCCCCGACAAAGCCAGCGGCCCGGGCCCATCACCCACCTGCACCGTGTTCACCAGCTTCCCGTCGTCAATCGAATACGCAGCCACCGTGTTGTCTCCCGAATTGCTCACCCACAGCGTCGAATTGTCGGCGCTCACCACGCCGCCCATCGGCCCCGCCCCCACCACATACGCGCCGCCCACCTCATTGGCGCCCGTCGCGATTTCCGAAATCGTGTCTCCGCCAAAATTCGAGACAAAAATCTCGCCGCCATCCGGCTTCAGCGCCAGATGCACCGGCGCCGGCCCTACATCCAGAAACGCCAGCAGCCGATCCACGCGGTCTTCCGGATTCTGTCCCGCCGGATTCTGGCTCACCGCCCGCGCCAGGCCCACCGCCATCACCTGATGCCCGCCTGTGCATGCGACAAATGCCTTCGACGAGTCAGGAAGAATCACAGCGTCGGAAGCCTCCGGGCATCCGCTCAGCACCGAGCGCACCCGCATGTGCGCCGCGTCCACGATGCTCACGCTCCCGCCCCGCCGATTCGTCACCACCAGCGTCGCCCCGTCCGGAGAAACACGCACCACGCCTGGCGCCTCGCCCACCCCAACCGCGCCCATCTCCCGCCGCCGCTCCAGATCCAGCACCGAAACGTTGTTCGATCCGGAGTTGGCCACGTAGCCCCGCTCTCCCGCAGCATCCACACTGATCGACGCCGGCTCACGATGAACTGCAATCGTCGCGCTCACCTTATTCGTAACCGCGTCGATGACACTCACCGACCCGCTGCCCGTGTTCGCGACATACACTTCGTTGCGCGTCGGGCTCACCGCCACGTCGGTGGGATTCTCGCCGACAGGAATGGTCGCCGCTGTCTGCATGTGCACGAGGTCGAAGACCGTGACCGAGTTCCCGCCGCCATTCGTCACCCACGCGTATTCGCGAAAATCCGAGGGATAGTGCGGAAAGTGCTTTCTCCGGCACCCAGCCAACAGCAAAGGCAGCATCAGAAGAAGCACTCCGGTCTTCCTCGCTGCACCGAACGAGGCCTTTGTATCAGGGCACGACTTGAGTCGTGCCGATAGGGCACGCAAACTAAGCTGGGCTTTAGCCCCTGAGCGACTGTCCTGCGCCACCTTCGTGCCTGAATCCATGTGCGGGTTCAGAATACGCGGCCACGTTGCACGCGCAAAGCCGCCAGCTTCGCCTCGTCCGCGCACCTTGCAGGGAAGGGAATTGCTACCGCGCCGCCGCCGCGCTCTCCTCGACATGGATCCCGCGAGGCACGCTGCGATGCAGCACCGTGGCAATCTGCGAGCACTCGTCCATCAGCTGCGCAAACTGCTCCGGCAGAATCGACTGCATCCCGTCCGACAGTGCCTTGTCCGGCTGGTGATGCACCTCGATGATCAGCCCGTCCGCGCCGACTGCAATGGCGGCCCGCGCCAGGGGCAATACTTTATTCCGCTTGCCCGTCCCGTGGCTCGGGTCCACGATGATCGGCAGATGGCTCTCCCGCTGCACGGCCGGCACAATGCTCAGGTCCAGGGTGTTGCGGGTGTGATCCGCAAACGTCCGCACCCCGCGCTCGCACAGGATCACCTCGTAGTTCCCCTCGCTCATGATGTACTCGGCGGCCATCAGAAATTCGTCCAGGGTCGCCGCCAGCCCGCGCTTCAGCAGCACCGGTTTCCGCTTCCGCCCCGCCGCCTTCAGCAGGGAATAATTCTGCATGTTGCGCGCGCCAATCTGGATCACGTCGGCGTATTCCGCCACCAGCTCCAGCGCCTCGTGGTCGATGGCCTCGGTCACGATCCGCAGCCCAAACCGTTCCCGAACCTCCGCCATAATTTTCAGCGCTTCTTCGCCCAGCCCCTGGAAAGCATAGGGTGAGGTCCGCGGCTTATACGCCCCGCCTCGCAAAAACTGCGCTCCGCTTAGCGCCACCTGCTCCGCAATCGCAAAGGCCTGCTCCCGCGACTCGATGGAACACGGCCCGGCGATTATCGCCAGCTTCGCCCCGCCAATCGTCGCATCGGTTCCAGGGAAGCGGATGACGGTATCCTCTTCCTTGACGTCGCGGCTCACCAGTTTGTAGGGTTTCGAGACGCGGATGACCTCCGCGACGCCCGGCAGTTCCTCGATATTCCCGCGATCGACCTCGCCCTGGTTTCCGGTGATGCCAATGGCGGTGCGCTGCGCTCCTGGCAGCGGGTGGGCACGATAACCCAGCGCCTCAATATGCTCGCAGACTGCCTTAATCTCCTCGGGCGTGGCCATCGCCTTCATCACGACAAGCATCGTGGAATCCTCACTTGAGCTAGACTCCGGGCCCTCGGCAAGCCCGCTTTTGGCTTGTCAGGGTGGAAACCCAAGTGTAGTCGATAGGGTGCGGAAAGGCGAAAGGAAGTGGAAGGCCGGCGTTACGAAAGCGACAGTGTCAGATGACTATTCGTGCAGGTCCCGGCCGCTCCGCGCCGCAATCACGGCGGGCGTCAGAACCATGGCAACAAACAGGATGACAACGAGGGCGTTGAGCATAAGGGCTTTCGGGTCCCGGAGTGCGGGTTCGCCGGGACTACCCCAGTCTTTCCTGGACGGGCCCCGAACTAAATAGCACTTCGGCGTATCGGCATGAGGCCGAAGTGGCACGGCCATCCCCCGAATCTCTCTCATTTCGGGCGATTTGAAAAATTATCTGCTCGCCGCAACAACTTTGAATCCAGGCGAGGGTCTCAACTAAGCGTGAGGGGTCCCGGCGGGCTTCTCACACAGCAACTCTCCTCGGACAACGAGGCCTCCTTGCCAGCAGTTGGTTGGGCGGCCTCGTTGATTTTTTTACGCCGCCTTCCTCTCCTCGCCTTCACCACGCAGCAGAATCCACAGCCGCGTCCTCACGCAACAGCCTGGCTGGGTCCGGAATGCTGCTCATAGTTCCCCGCATGTCTCCTGAAATGGATGCACTGGCCCGTTGGCCGCCCGAATCCTGCCGCTCCGATGTTTACCTTCGCCCAACCTCTGGTTGCTTACAATAAACAAAACCCATGTCGACCCCCGCGACCGCAGCCGGCGGCGCGCCTCCCCCTCGCATCTTCGGCAAGGCGCGCCTCGTCTTTCTCCTCGCCCTGGTGGCGCTTCTGGTGCTGTGTCTGATCCTCTCCTGGGTCACCCGCGGGGCGATGGCCAACCTCGCTTTTCTCCGCGCGCACAAAGGCGCGGCCAACCAATCCCTCGTCGACCTGGGTCCGTGGCAAACCGCACAAACCCTGGCGTCGCTGGCCGTCACCGCCGAAGAGACCGGCTACGCGCGCGAAGCCGAGCGTCTCGCCGACCATGAGGTCGACCAGGCGTTTGCCGCCGCGCTCCGCACCGCTCAGCGCCAGTCGCGCCGTCGCGTCCTTACCGGCGAAGCTCTCACGCTGTCGCAAAAAGTCGCGCAGCTCCAGCAGCAGATTGCCCAGGACAAGCTTCTCGTCGATCAGTTGAAGGGAAAGCCGGGCTCTGCGCCCGCCACAGCGCAGAATGCCGCCCATCAGGCGGAGGGCAGCGATGCCCTGCAAGTCGCCACTGCCCAGCTGGGGCTGGACTCCGACGAGCTCGCGGATGTGCAGAGCGACCTGGATCGCGCCACCGGCGACCTCAGCGTCCGCATCCAGAATGAATTGGCCGCGCACGAAGCCGCCATGCACAAGTACGACGCCGAGCAGCGCAGCGGAGGCGAGATTGCCGTCGTTTCCGCCAACAGCCACCACACCCTCGCAGCGCGGCTGAAATCCTGGTTCGACCAGCGCGCCGGTATCAGTCCATCCAGCAGGCGCAGGCTCAGGCACAGGACGATGCGCGCACGCTCGGTGTCGAGCACAACACCCTGGAATCGAAAGCCAGCGCAAGCGCGGCGGCAGCCGCGGGCGGCACTCTGGCCGGTATTCAGGATCGCAGCCTCCTCCGCCAGATCCTCTCCATCGACGACGACCGCATCCAGACCGATCAGCAACTGGCCACGGTCTATGGCAAATGGGGCGATCAGGTGCTCCTGCAGCATCGCATCGTGCTGCATCTCATCCTGCAGTCGCTGGCGCTGATCCTCTTCATCGCGCTGTGCATGATGGTGGGCGATACCCTGGTGCGCCGCCTCATGGCCCATGCCCCCTTCGACCGCCGCCAGGCTGAGACCCTGCGCACCATCCTTGAAGTGGGAGTGCAGGTCGTTGGAGCCCTGCTCATCGTGCTCGTCATCTTTGGCACGCCCCAACAGACCGCCACCATCCTAGGGCTCGCCACCGCTGCGATCACCATCACCCTCCAGGATTACCTCCTTGCCTTCCTGGGCTGGTTCTTCCTCGTGGGCCGCAACGGAATCCGCGTCGGCGATCTGGTCGAGATTAACAGCGTCTGCGGCGAGGTCATCGAAGTCGGCCTGATGAGTACCACGCTGCTCGAAACCACCAGCCTCACCGAGCGGGGCGAGCCCACCGGCCGCCGCGTTTCCTTCCTCAACAGCTTTGCCATTCGCGGCCAGTACTTCAATTTCTCCAGCGAAGGCCAGTGGATGTGGGACGAGATCACCGTCAGCATTCCCGCCGGCGAAGACATCTACGCCATTGCCACCACCGTTGAAGCGGCGGTCCGCGAAGAAACGGCGGAGAGCGCGCGTCTGGCCGAAGAGGAATGGAAACACAGTGTGCGCGCTCCCGGCAGGACCCACCTCAGCGGAGCGCCCATGGTCATGCTCCACCCCTCAGGCCCGGTCACCGACCAGATGCCGAGTGTCGACCTCAAGGTCCGCTATGTGACTCGTGCCTCCAGCCGTTTCGAGGTGCGCGATCGCCTCTACCGGCACGTGATTCACGTACTCCAGGGAAAGAGCTGGCTGGCCCAGCCCCCGCCAGCCCCCGGCCAGTCAGCAACCGCTTCGGCTTGACGCCGCCGGCGACGCAGGTTCGTCGCCTGGCTTGCCGTTGATGCCCTGACCCGTAATGAAACTCCTGCAAAGACCAGGCCACCAGGCCCTCCCTGCCGGACGGCCAGGTTCACCCCACAGCAAGAAGCAAACTCGCCTGCTCCCCAATCGTCAAAACCTTTGCCTCAGTTCTGCAGTCGACGGTACCGTCCTCGAAATTTCCGAAGGCCTTTTTCGGGAAATTGCCTTTTCCCGCAAGCTGTTCGGCCGTCCCGTAAAATCTCCAGTAGAAAGCCGGGCTTCAGCCCCAGCGCACCTTCCTTCCCTGATGAGAAGACAAAGAAGGATCCCCCCTGGCGCGCACCGCCCTGTTCCCGCTATTCTTCCTGCGCATGAAAACCCACCTTCGTACCACCCTCCTCGCCGCCCTTCTGTCCCTCGCCTTTGTCTCCGTCGCCGCGCATGCCCAGGACTGGGCCAAAGCGCGCCTCGACGCCTCACCCCGCCATCGCGAATACGTGGCCCTGCACCATGATTCCCGCACCGTGCAGGCCCTGGTGGTCTACCCCGAGGTCAAAGGCAAGGCTCCGGTCGTGGTCTTGATTCATGAGATTTTCGGATTCAGCGACTGGGCCAAAGAAATGGCCGACGAGGTCGCTGCCGAGGGTTTCATCGTCGTTGAGCCTGACCTGCTCAGCGGCTTCGGACCCAACGGCGGCGGCTCCGACGCTTTTGCCACTCAGGACGACCGCGTCAAAGCCGTCTCCGCCCTCGATCCTGCCGGCGTGATGGCCGATCTCGACGCTGCGGCCGACTACGGTAAGAAACTCCCTGCCGCCAACGGCAAGCTGGCGATCGTCGGCTTCTGCTGGGGAGGCACGAAGTCCTTCGCATTCGCTGCCCACCGCAAAGACCTGAGCGCGGCGTTCGTCTTTTACGGCAGCGGTCCTGCCGATGTCACTCCCATCGTCGCGCCCGTCTATGGTTTTTACGGCGGCAATGACGCGCGCATCGGAGCCACCATTCCCGCAACCACCGAAGCGATGAAAGCCGCCGGCAAATTCTACGAGCCCGTCACCTACGACGGCGCCGGCCACGGATTCATGCGCGCGGGCGAAGACCCCGGCAACACCAACCCCGCCAACAAAACGGCCCGCGACCAGGCCTTCGCTCGCCTGACGAAACTGCTCCACGAGATGGGACCAGCGAAAGCCTCCAGCGCCGGCGAGTGAACGAGTTCTCCCGCACTGGGTTGCCAGTACCCAGGAACGCATGCTGTTGCGCTGCGTTCCTGCGGATCTTAATTCGGCTCAGGCGTACGTTGGGTTGAGTTCGCCCGCTGCCTCTGCCGCTTCGCTTTGCCCACATCTCTGTAGCCAGGATGAATGCCGGGGCTGAGTCCCTGACGGTCGGCGATTTTCTGCAACAGCGACTCCAGCTGCGCGCGTTCGGTTGAGCTGAGCCCGGCGCACATCAGTTCGTTATGCTGCCGCGCGAGCTCACCGATCGTCCGCAGAACCTCGTTGCCCTTCGACGTGAGCTTCAGAGAGTAAAGCCGACGGTCGGTGGCGTGCGGCTCACGCACCACCAGCCCACCCTCCTCCAGAGCATCGATAACCGCCACCAGGCGGCTCGCGTGCATATGCAGGGCCTTCGCGAGATTCTGCTGGCTGATCCCCTCGGAGTGTCGCAGCAGGCGCAGAATGCCGGCATCGGCTGGCGTCAGATCGAGCGGCGCGAGTAGCCGCGCAAATTCCTGTGCCGAGCGGCCGCCTGTCTGCGACAACAGAAAAGCAACCCGAGGCGGCGCGTTTTCACTGGGGTTATGGGCCATTGCCGATGATTATTCCATCGCGAAATCATTGCCTCCGCAAACGAACCGGCGAGGCCTGACCCACGGTCTCCCGCATCGCGCCAGGCTCCCGGGGCGCCGCGTGCCTTACGCCTGTGCCGCGGCGACTCCTGATGCGAAGCCAGCTCTCAACGACAATCCAATTGATGGAAAAGCCGATCCAAAACGCGATCCCAAAAAACTGCTGAGGACCCAGATGTGTCAACCGGCTCGTCGCAAAGAACACGCCCATCACCGGCCGCGTGGTCGCGATTCCCAGAAGAACCACCACCGCTCGCACCAGCCATCGCCTCTTCTTCTCTGGCTGCCCCCGCACTCGATAGACCCATGCCCTCGCAAGCGAGAACAGAAAGAGGCTATTGAAGAAGAGCACCGCGCTGCGTTCGATCCAGCCGCCAACCGAATACACGCTCATCGCATACGCGGTAATTCCGACAATGCCTCCCAGCGGAAACAACCACCGTTCCGGCCATGCAAGGCCGGAGAAGCGGCGGAAAAGCGCGAACGGCGTCACCAGCACGAAGGCCAGGGCCGGCAGAATGTGCGCGAGCGTCAAAGCCGCATGACTGGCAAACGTCCGATCCAACCCCGCCAGTTCCGGCGGCGCCGAAGGTGAGGGAAAGGCCAGCGCTACAATCCTCCGCGCGACCACCGCGACCGCAATCACCGTGCACACCCAGAATCCAATGCGGAGCCACAGCGGTGTCGAGACTCCGTTCGTCGCGTGCGTACTACCGTCGTTGGAACTTCTGCTCAAAGGGTTTCTCCCGCTGCAATCTCTACACAGAATTGCGCGCCGGTGCCACTTCCGCTGTCCTGCGATTTTTCGTCAGAGCCACAGCGGCAAAAATCATCCAGATGTAGCCCACGAATCGCGTAATCGGAATGAAGAAATTCGCCGGATACGCGATCAGGCTCAACGACGATAGCTCGCCCGCGATCGCGACCACCATGCCCAGGGCCGCCAGCCAGCGCGGAACAAGCCGCATGAAGTAGCAGGTGACCGACACTCCCGCGGCCAGCAATCCAAATCCGACCGCGTACAACACTCCGCCAGCCAGGAAGTTGAGAAACACGACGGCCTTTACCGTTGGTGCCGAGGCGGCCACTTCAGGCACCGACAAAATCCAGCCCGCCATACCGGAAAAAAATAAGGCGATCGCTGCGGTCAGGCCGCCGAAAAGAGCGATGTTTGTGCCCGCGGCGCGCACGCGCAGGAAACGCAGTCGGCTGACAACGGTGACTGCGAAAATCCCCAGAGGCACCGCCGAGCCAAACAGGAATAAGTTGCTCACGCGCACCGCCGTTGGGTTTTGTGCAACAAACGAGCGCAGTTGCTCGGCTGGCGCAAAGGGGGTGACAAACGCCGCTCCATGCCGGAGCGCCGCTCCTGCTGCAACGCCGGCCGCGAAGATCAGAATGTGAATGATCGCCAGCAGGATCACGGAGGGCCCACGGAATCGAGGAGTCGGTTCAGTCATGTAATCATTACTAACATAAACGAATGAACCATGCAACGGTCGTTTTTCCCGATCACGCGTGGACCGCCCGGCGAATCTTCGACCGCCAGCCAGGACATACTTGATTTCGGATTCTCCGCGAACACACAGGAGGATTCACGCCCCATCCATTCCGCATCGAAGCCCTGAGAGGAGCGACACGATGATGACGTCTGCTGTCGTGGAGACAAGTTGCTGTGTTGTGGGCGGCGGCCCTGCCGGCATGATGCTCGGCTATCTGCTGGCGCGGCAGGGGGTCGAGGTCACCGTGCTCGAAAAGCATGGGGACTTCTTCCGCGATTTTCGCGGCGATACCGTCCATCCGTCGACGCTCGAAGTTCTCAGGGAACTCGGCCTGCTCGAGGAATTCCTCCGCCTGCCCCACCAGCAAGTGGAGTCGCTGGGAGTGGTCATCGGTGATTCCACCTTTCAAGTGGCCGACTTTCGCCACGTGCCGGCGCACTGCAAATTTGTCGCGCTCATGCCCCAATGGGATTTCCTCAACTTCCTCTCCAGTCATGCAAAGAAGCTCCCGACCTTTCAACTCCTGATGCAGTACGAAGCGGTGGACCTGCGCAGAGAGGGCAAGCGTATCGCAGGCGTGGTGGCCCGGAACGATGGGCGAGAGGTGCAGGTTCGCGCGGATCTCGTGGTGGGCTGCGACGGCCGCCATTCCGTTACCCGCCGCGCGGCTGGACTGGAAGTGATCGAGCATGGCGTGCCCATCGACGTCCTGTGGTTTCGCATCAGCCGTAATACGGGCGACCCGGCGCAGGTGCTCGGTTACGTCAATTACGGAAAAGGGTTGATCCTCATCGATCGCGCCGATTATTTTCAGGCCGGCCTCATCATCCCCAAAGGATCCTTCGACAGCATCAAAGCGCGCGGCATTGACGCATTCCGCAGCGGCATTCGGCAACTCGCGCCCTGGCTCGGCGATCGCGTGAACGAGCTGCACGACTGGGAACAGATCAGAATCCTGACCGTCCAGATCAATCGCCTGCGGCGCTGGCATCGCCCAGGATTGCTCTGCATCGGCGATGCTGCGCATGCCATGTCGCCCGCCGGCGGTGTGGGCATTAATCTCGCCATCCAGGATGGCATCGCTTCCGCCAACCTGCTCGCCGGACCGTTGCTGGCAGGCGAGCTCCGCGAGGCTGACCTGGCAGCGGTCGAACGGCGGCGAACCTTCCCCACCCGCGTGACCCAGGGCATCCAGTTAATCGCTCATCGGGGCATCGCTCGCGTCTTTGAAAACCCCGGCCCGATCCACGCTCCCTGGCCAATGAAAGCGGTGCAGCGAATCCCCGGAATTCACCGCGCCCTGGGCTATGCGGTCGGGATCGGTGCGCGCCCGGAGCATGTCCGCAGCGACGCTCCGGCGCAACCGCGACGCGGGTGCGTGCCTAAATTCATCTGCGCGGGAATCGGCCTCGCGGCTGCGGCAGCGATCGGCGGCTGGGCGGCGTGGAAGGTTTGGAACAAAGTCGCACGCCAGACCAGCTGAACGCCCACCCTACTTCTTCTTCGCCGCCCGTTGCGCCAGCACTGCGGCGTTCGCCGTCACCGCGGCGCGGATCAGCTGCTTAAACGCAGCTTCGTCGACCTTCTCCCCCTCGCGGACGTCGATCGCACGCCGCACGTTCCCTTCGAGGCTCGAATTGAAGAGCTTTTTCGGGTCTTTGATGGAGGCTCCGCGCGCAAAGGTGAGCTTCACCACCTGCTTGTACGTTTCCCCCGTGCAGATGATCCCGTCATGGGACCAGACCGGCGTGCCGCCCGACCCAGGCTTCACCCATTTCCACTCCTCCTCGATGCCGGGATCGGCGTCGTGGATGAGCTGACGGAGATAGGCGAGGGTCTTCCCACGCCAGTCACCCAGTTGGTTGATCTTCGCATCGATCGATGCGGATGCAGATTCCGCTGGCGATTTCATAGACAGCTCCAATCTCGCAGCCAATGTTGCTGCGCCTGCGCGTGACCCGCTACTTTACCTCAGCCTTTCCACATCAGCTGCGTCACCTGCAGCAGATTGCCGCAGGTGTCCTTCACCATCGCAATCTTTGATGCCGTCACATCCGTGGGCGGCATGGTGAACTCGGCTCCGTGCGCCTGCATCCGCTCGTAATCACCCTGCAGATCTTCGGTGAAGAACATCGCCGCCGGCTGGTTCTGCTGGAACAGCGCCTGCTGGTAAGTTTTCGCCGCCGGGTTGTTGTTGAGCGCCAGCTGCAGTTCCGTGCCGTTCGGGTCCTCGGCGGAAGCCACCGTGAGCCACCGGTACGGTCCCTGGCTAAAGTCGTTTTTCTTCACAAAACCCAGCACCTCGGTATAGAAGCGCAGAGCCTTCTCCTGGTCGTCGACGAATACGCTCGTCAGTTTGATTTTCATTGCGTTTCTCCTGTGTGAGTCCTTTTGTGAGTTCGCGGTTTCAGCCGCGTGGCCCTTTTACCGCAAGCGCCGCAGACTCTCGACCGAAGGCACGAAGTAATACGAACCGGTCAGCGGCTGAGTAAAGCGTGTCAGCGCATCGCGCGTCCCAGTCATCAGCCCGGCCATACTCTCCAGCATTCTCGAAAGCCGCGTCTGGTCTGCGCTGAATCCAACGAACATGGTCCCGTGGTCCTCGACGTTGCCATACGGCATGTTGCGGCGAAAGATGTTTCCAAATTCGTCCTGATCGGTGCGAGCCACGTGCGAGTCCGATGGCTTGTTCTTGAGCTCGATGCTGTCGAGCTTGGTGCGCCCAATGATTTGCTCCTGCTGATCGACCGGTACCGCTTCCCACTGCGCTACGTCGTGCTTCCACTTCTGCAGCAACAGCACGGAGCCGGCCGCACCGGGAACTCCTTCGGGCAGCAGCGCTGCCGTGGGAGCGTCGAGCAGCGTCGGATTCTCCGAGCCATCGACAAAGCCGGTCAGGTCGCGATCGTGCCGGTAAGGCCAACTCGAGGTCTCCTCTCCTAAACTCGCCAGCCCAGCGAGGTCCTGCATCACCGACCGGGCCATATCGAACAGAACGTCATACGAACTGCCGGACAGCCATACCAGCGCATCATGCTGCGTCGCAGGCATGACGAATCCATCTGTCCCCTGCATCTCCTTGTTGAAGCCCTCCACGTTGGCGGGAGCGTCCTCCGGAACAATCGCGCGCCACAGTTCAGGCCGAAAACCGATCACGAAATTCACCCCTCCCGTTGTGGTCCGCGGTTCGCGGATTGCGGAGATCGCAGAAGCGAAATCCCTGCGCTTCTGCGCCTCCAGCAGGTCAAACTCCAGGTACGCATGCGACGACGTCCCGAGTGCGAAAATTCCAGCCTGAGCCGTGTTCATGCGCGGATTATAGCGGGCGCCGCGTTACGCCGATCTCCTCACTATCAGTCGTCGAACCACATGCCCTTTCCACATCCACAATCCCGTAAGCACCATGAGAGGAAAGAAAATGTACCGTGCCGGGAATGCGTACTGGGGAAGCTTGTCGAACGGGCTGTAGATATAGCCGTAGATCGGAATAGCCAAAATGATGTGAATCCAGCGAAAAATGGAACGTGTAGGGACGGTCATGGTGAAGTCTCCTTTTCCGATGTCGATGTCATGCAAGCCCAGCTACCACTTTTTCAAGACCGGCGATCATGCTCTGCCAGCCGTACTGCGCGCCCTTATAGTTGGCCTCCCGATCGGCAGGGAAGCCGGACTGCTCGATGCGCACACGAGTACCTGCGGCGGTCGGGGTCAGCGTCCATGTCACGACGGTCTCGAGGCCCAACGTACCCCAGGTGTAAGAAAGGGTCCGGCCGGGTTCCACCGCGAGCACCTGGCAGTCGATCACGCCGTTCCAGTTCTGCACCGGCTCCCTGTGCAGAGTGAACGCGCGGCCCGCTACCGGCTGAAAATCGTTCTTCATCAGCCACTGCTCCAGCAAAGAAGTCTCCGTAAGCGCCCGCCACACTTTCTCCGGCGGATGAGGAAACTCTTTTTCCACGATCACAGAACGGGTGGAAGGTTCGGGCGTTGTCATGGTTCCATCCTCTTGAGCAACTCTTCGAGTTGGTCGAATTTGCTCTGCCAGAATCCGCTGTAATAGCTCATCCAGTCCACCAGCGGCTCCAGCGCTTCCGGCCTTGCCTGATAGTGGGTCTCGCGCCCGTGGCGCCGATGCCGTACCAGCCGCGCGCGCCTGAGCGCCGAGAGATGCTTCGAAACCATCGGCTGCGATACACCGGCGTGCGCCGTCAATGCGTGAACCGTCTGGTCGCCGTCGCGCGCCAGCCGTTCGAAAATGGCGCGCCGCGTCGGATCGGCCAGGGCCCTGAAAAGACTGTTGGCGGCGCTCGGCATGTTTAAACCATAACCAAACGGTTATGGTTTGTCAAGAGAAATCCATAATATTTTGGTTATGGGTTTCCCACAGGAAATTCTGTCCCGTCCCGCACTCTGTATCTCTCACCGCCCTGGCGCAACCCCCTCTCCACCCGCTATCCTGCTCCGTCACCCCATCGCCGGAGCGCATCGCCCGTGAATAGAGCCTCAGCCTGTGAATAAAGTCTTCCCGTCCGCCGCAGCCGCCGTCGCCGACATTCCCTCCGGCGCCACCCTCATGCTTGGCGGATTCGGCCTCTGCGGCATCCCCGAAAATCTTATCCACGCCCTGGTCGAAGAGAACCGCCGCCGCGGCGTCAGCGGCCTCCACACCATCTCCAACAACATGGGCATCGACGGATTCGGCATGGGCCTCATGCTCGAAGCCGGCATGATCGCCTCCCACACCGGCAGCTACGTCGGCGAAAACAAGCTCCTCGAAGAAAAAGTCATCAAAGGCGAGCTGGACCTTCGCCTCATTCCCCAGGGCACGTTGGCGGAGAGAATCCGCGCCGGCGGCGCAGGCATCCCCGCCTTCTTCACCCCGGCTGGAGCCGGCACGCTGGTCGCCGAAGGCAAAGAGTCGCGCGATTTCGAAGGCCGCACCTACCTTCTCGAATCGTGGCTCCGCGCCGACTACGCCCTCGTTAAAGCCTGGAAAGGCGACCGCAGCGGCAACCTTATCTATAAAAAGACCGCGCGCAATTTCAATCCCATGATGGCCGCCGCTGCCCGCATCACCATCGCCGAGGTCGAGGAGCTGGTCGATACCGGCAGCCTCGATCCCGACCACATCGTGACCCCCGGCATTTACGTGAAGCGCATCCTCCAGGGTCCCGCTTACGAGAAACACATCGAGCGCCGCACCGTCCGTCAGCAGGTTTAGCGTGGCCGAGTGCGCGTCGCATTCCCCGAACCCTGAACCTGTCCGCTGAACTCGAGTGGTATTCTGACGCCGCATCTTCGGAGGACCCGGTGAAAGTTCGCTGTCACTCCCTTCTGCCCCTCGCTTTTCTCGCCATCGCGGTTGCGCCGTTCGCCCGCGCTGAAGACACCGGCGCTTTGCAGAGCCAACTCAAGAAGGCCGCCGACCTCAGCACGCCCAACGATGCCGCGCTCAAGCCCTGGCACGCGAAACTTTCCATCCAGCTCTACGACCTCAAGGGCAATCCCGCCGGCACCGGCACCGCCGAGGAGTGGTGGATGGCCCCCAACAACGAGAAACGTGTCTTCGCCTTCCCCAGCTATCAGGGCACCGAGATCATCACCAGCGACGGCATCTACCGCTCCGCCAACCTCGTCTCCGAACCCATGCTGGTCGCGACCGTTCTCAACCAGTTCATCAATCCCATGGCCGCCGAAGACAAGACCGGCGGGTTTAAGCCCACCGGCCGCACCCTGCAACTGGCCGGCGTCACTCTGCCCTGTGTCATGCTCGCCAAATCCAACAGCCGCGTTGCCAACCAGCCCATCGGCTTCTATCCCTCCTGGTGTACCGAGCCGGGCAAAGATGCCCTGCGCGTCTTCGTCGACGATGGTGGCATCGCGACAATCCGCAACGGCATCAGCAGCTTCCAGGGCAAAGACATTCCCGTCGACGTGGGAGTCAGCTTCAACGGCATCGTCCTCGCCAACGGCCATCTCGAAGACATCTCCCTCGAAGGCATGCCCACCGCGCCTTTCGCCCCCGACCGCGATATGGTCAAAGCTCTGCCCAGGCCCGTCGAGCTCAAAGGCAAGAAGCTGGAGAGTCAGGCCGACAAACGCACCGAGCCCGACTTCACCCAGTCGGCCGGCGTGCGCGACCAGTCCACCCGCAACATCAACGGCGCCCTCCAGGGCGACATCGAGATCCGTCTCTGGGTCGGTGAGGACGGCCAGATTCGCGACATGCTCCTCCTCTCCTACCCCGCTCCCGGCGTCGCCCAAACCGCCTTCGACGCCCTCCGCCAGTGGACCTTCCATCCTTATATGGTGGAAGGCCGCGCCGTCCCCTTCACCGGCACCGTCGACTTCGAGATCAACAAGGGCTTCGACATCCAGGGCGTCCGCCGTTGACGCGCGCCATCCAACCTCCGTGCAGCAGTCACCCTGAACGGACCGGCCATCCCGGTAGACTCAAAGCTGCATGAGCGAAAAGATCCTCGCACTGCTTGTAAGCCTGATCGCGAGCGGCGGCTACGCCGCGGTTGTGCTGCTGATGGCCATCCAGTCCGCCTGCATCCCCATCCCCTCCGAGGTCATCATGCCGCTGGCCGGCTACGCGCTGGCGCACACGCAGATGCAACTGGTTCTGCTGGCCACGGTTGCTTCGCTGGCATCCAACCTCGGCTCCATCCCCGCATACTGGGTCGGTGCGAAGGGCGGGCGCCCCATGGTCGAACGCTATGGAAGCTGGATGCTGCTGAGCCGCCGCGATCTCGACCGCGTCGACCACTTCTTCGCGCGCTATGGCTCGATCACCGTGCTCATCGGCCGCATGTTGCCCATCATCCGCACCTTCATCGCCTTTCCCGCAGGCGTCGCCCGGATGAATCAGGCCCGCTTCCACCTCTACACCTTTATCGGCTCGTGGCCGTGGTGCTATGTCCTTGCGTATGTCGGCATGAAGCTGGGCGCGTCGTTCAACAGCAACCCGCGCTTCCAGGCCGTCTACCACCGCTTCCATCTCGGCGTCGAAATCCTCCTCCTCCTCGCCATCGTATGGTTCCTCTGGACCCACTGGCGCAACCGCATTCGCCCGGAAGACCAACTGTCATCCTGAGCGAAGCGCCGGGAGGACCCATCCAGCGGTGCAGGGTGCCGGGCGGCGCGAAGTTGAAGGACCCCCCGTAGCCGCCAGCACCGCACCAGCGTAAACTCCCAGCGCGGAGGGGAATCGGTCGCGCAGCGGCCGACCCAAACGCAAGCGGTATTCGTCCTGTACGCTGAACCCTGATCGCTGAACGCTGTTCCTCCCCATTCACCCCATCCAAACCCCCGTTCAACCTTCCGTAATTTGCACTTTCGTTACTCTGGCGAGAGACTATCCGTTTGGACTTCCTACTTTTTCTCCCCCTGAAAGGCAGCACGAACAATGGCATCGTCTGAAAAGAAGCCGGCCATCCAGCCGGCGAAGGGCAAGCTCGGAGTCATGACCGTCGGCATGGGCGCCGTCGCCACTACCCTCATCGCTGGCGTCGAAGCCGTCCGCAAAGGCCTCGCCAAGCCCATCGGCTCCGTTACTCAGATGGGCACCATCCGCTTAGGCAAGCGCACCGACAACCGCACCCCCCTCATCCGCGACTTCGTCCCCCTCGCCGCCCTCGACGACGTTGTCTTCACCGGCTGGGACATCTTCCCGGAAAACATGTTCGAAGCCGCCAGCCACGCCGCCGTGCTCGACAAGGACCACCTCGCCAGCATCAAGCCCTTCCTCGAAGCCATCAAGCCAATGCCGGCCGTCTTCGACCAGTACTACGTCAAGCGCCTCAACGGCACCCACGTCAAAACCGGCAAAAGTAAGTGCGACCTCGCCCAGCAGCTCCGCGCCGACATCCAGAAATTCAAATCTCAGGTCGATCGCGTCGTCGTCATCTGGTGCGGCTCCACGGAAATCTTCCTCGAGCCCACCGCCGTCCACGCCACCGTCGAGTCCTTCGAAAAAGGCCTGGTCGACAACGATCCCGCCATCGCTCCCTCGCAGATCTACGCCTACGCCGCTCTCAAAGAAGGCGTCCCCTTCGCCAACGGCGCACCCAACCTCACCGTCGACCTGCCCTGCATGATCGAACTCTCCCGCCAGACCGGCGCGCCCATCTGCGGCAAGGACTTCAAGACCGGCCAGACCCTCCTCAAGACCGTCCTCGCCCCCGCCTTCAAAGCCCGCATGTTAGGAGTCGCCGGCTGGTACTCCACCAACATCCTCGGCAACCGCGACGGCGAAGTCCTCGACGACCCCGAGTCCTTCAAGACCAAGGAAGAATCGAAGCTCGGCGTGCTGGAATACATCCTCCAGCCCGATAAGTACCCTGAGCTCTACGGCAACATCTACCACAAGGTCCGGATCAACTACTATCCGCCCCGCGGCGACAACAAAGAAGGCTGGGATAACATCGACATCTTCGGCTGGCTCGGCTATCCCATGCAGATCAAGGTGGACTTCCTCTGCCGCGACTCCATCCTCGCCGCGCCCATCGCCCTCGATCTGGTCCTCTTCCTCGACTTAGCCCAGCGCACCTCTGAACTGCGCCACATCGGCATCCAGGAGTGGCTCAGCTTCTTCTTCAAGAGTCCGCAATCGGCCCCCGCCCTCTACCCGGAACACGACCTCTTCATCCAGTCCATGAAGCTGAAAAATACATTGCGCCACATCATGGGCGAAGACTTGATCACCCACTTAGGCCTCGAATACTACGACTAACGATTTGTCATCGAGGCGGCCGCGCCTTCGGCGCAAAAGCAACGGCAGAATAGAGGCTCCCTCGGGAGCCTCTTTCATTCACGTCCGACGTATTCGACAAGCCAATGTCTTGCCAGGCGACTGGGCCCGCACCCCATCGCCCGAAGGGCGACGGTAAAAGAGCCAGGCTTAAGCCTGGCGCCACGCGGCACGGGAAAAAGGGCCTTCAGGCCCGGAGATACGCCGGAACCGCATCGACCCCCACACCGCGGGCCGATGAATACTCGAAGTCTCCGGCCTTCTCACAAAGAAACTTACGCACCGGGTTCGCATGGATGTAATCGCAATGCGACGCAAAATCCCGCGCATCCTTCACGCGCTCCCACGCAAAGCTCTCCTGCCACTTAATGAACTGCATCGCTTTCTCCAGCGACACCTCGGGCGCAGGCGTCAGGATCAAATGAATATGATCCGGCATGATCACATACGCATGGACTTCATACCGGCCTCTCGCACGATCCTCTTTGAGAAGGCCGAGGAGCAACTCCGCGTTTGCGGAAACCTGAAAGAGGCGACGCTTCCCCGCCGTGTTGGTCGTGACAAAGAAAGTACGATCTGCAGCCGAATCCATGGACCGACCCTATCTCCATCTGTGTAGCAATGAAAGATCACTTTCGTTCTGGCCGCGCCGGACATCACGCGGAGCCCGGCGCCATGCCGGGCCGTCCCTCTTCGCGCGCAGCGCGACGGTAAAAGAGCCCGGCTTTAGCCTGGCGTGCCGGGCCGTCCCTCATCGCGCGCAGCGCGACGGTAAAAGAGCCAGGCTTTAGCCTGGCGTCAAGCCGCCTTGAAGATGTGGCCTTTAGGCCCGGCCGTCACTTCTCTTGGCACCAGCGTGGTGATAACCTCTCCGCCATAAGCGAAAAGGTGTCAGCAGGTGAGTCACACGATCTTCTTCTCCTGGCAAAGTGACAGACCAACATCCGTTTGCCGGAACTTCATCGAGCGCGCGCTGAAAGACGCTGTCAGCCGCATCACGGCAGATACCACGGTGGAGAAAGCCTCACGGGGGGATCTTTCCGTAGATCGGGATACCCAGGATGTGCCTGGTTCACCGCCTATCTTCGACACAATTCTCACCAAGATCGAAGGCGCGATCATCTTCGTTCCTGATCTCACATTCGCGGGGACCCGCGTTGGCGGCAAGCCCACACCGAATCCCAACGTGCTAATTGAATACGGCTACGCCCTGAATCAGCATGGGCACGAACGCCTTATCGGCGTCATGAATACGGCGTACGGCGAGCCGACGCAGGAAAACATGCCTTTTAATCTGGGACATCGGCGGTTTCCTATTCAATACACGCTGCGGAGAGACGATCCTGAAGACGTTCGCCGCACCGTGCGGGCGGGCCTCAGCAGAGAGTTGGAATCTGCGATCAGACTAGTCTTCGATAGCGAGGACATCCAATCCGCCTCGGAGTCCAAGGCGGCAGAGCGCCCGCGTACTCTACTTGATGAGGTTGATGATTATGCATATGAGCTTGACTACCAAGCGGCGTTGAGCGCTTTGGGACACGGTACGGGCCTTGAAATGGCCAGAGCTAACGTACGCAAGATTTTTGCTCAAATCGAGGCTCAGTGCGCTCTAATACATGATCGGATTGAACTGGAGTTTGAGGCAAAAGCTTGGGGACAACGCGATGTTGATAACTTCTGTTGGGTTCGAAGCGGAGCGTACGGTATGCAGATCTACTGGAGGCAACCCTACGGAGGCACCGATCGGGATGCGGCGCTCCTCATTGCGACGTTCACCGGGCCGATTATCTTCCCCAGCGAAGCGGGCCGGAAGATGGCCTTTGACGAAGTTAAAAAGCTCAGCGCGAAGACCTTTGTTCCCTACTTGTCCCGTCACTCGGAAGTCGGCTGGGCTGAAAGGAAGCCTAACATGAGAGAAGCGACCTTCGTTACGAACGAAAAGCTCGTTGACGCGAGCCTCTCTGAATTTATCCAGCTTCTCAAACGTGGGGCGACGCAGGAAACGCGTCCCCAAAGACGGCCCCCGACCCCAAATAGCTCCTGGCTTTAAACAGGTAAGGCAAATCGGTATAAAATGTAAGGCAACCATGCCCCGCAAAACCGCCCCCACCACTGTCATCGAGGCCACCGTCACCTCCAAGGGACAAATCACGCTCCCCAGCGCGCTGCGCAGCCGCCTCGGCATCCACACCGGCAGCCGCATTCGCTTCACCCTGCCTCCGAGCGGCGGTTTCGAGGCCCATCCAGTCCTCTGCGAACTCGAAGACCTGTGGGCGACAGCCGACCAGGCCGGCAAGCCCGCCCCGATCATGTCCTTCGACGAGATGAATCGAGCCAAAGCCCGCAGAGCCTCCCGGTGATCGTCGCCGACACCAACGTCTGGGCGCGTGCCTTCCTCAACGACGACGCGGCCCAGGCGCAGCGAGCACGCCGCGCCCTGGCCGAGGCGCGGTCCAAAGGCGGCGTCTTCCTGCCCCTCATCGTCCTTGCCGAGCTTTCCTGGGTCCTTCGCTCCCGCTGGAGCGCGGAACGAGTCCTCTCCACCCTCGAAAGCCTGACCCGCACCCGCGGCGTCACCGTCGAAGCCCCCGACCTCGCCCGCCAGGCCTGCAGGTCTGCGCGCGCGAACGGCGGCGGCTTCGCCGATCACCTGATCGCCCAGGTCGGCTTCGCCAACGGCGCGACTCAGGTCATCACCTTCGACGAAAGGTTCGCCCGAACCGCCAAAGTCCGACTCCTCAAGTAGGAGCTGGCACGCCGCAGCGCTTTCAGCGAACTGCTTTCCTGTACCGTCTACCCTGCACCCGGTACCCTGACCCCATGGTCACCTCGAAGCCGTCTGGCAAACCGCCCTGACCTTCCCCAACGTTGAAAAATCCACCTCCTGGGGAGCCGCGGCCCTCAAGAGCCTGCCCTGAGCGAATGTCGAGCACCGCGAGACGAGTCGAATGGGTCCGAGGCAACGTGATGGCCTGCGTCCCCACCAACAAAGCCACCGAGCCTAACACCCGGGGTCCCCGGCGAGCCGCTTTTGCTCGCGGGGGTGACAACTTGATCCTCATCCGCATCGACCGCCTAACGCCCGCCCCGCCGAAGACCCCAACCTCGACTACGCCCCCGACCACGACCTCGGATACGACGGCGTCCTCGTCCGCCTCCAGCACCTCACCCCCGCAATCCTCCACGACCTCCTCGCCATGGCCCACAAATTCGCGACCCGCAAGCCCTCCGCCCAACGCAGGAAGTAGCCCTTGAATCCAGGCGATCGGGCGCGCAGCGACCGGAGCCCACTCGCGTTCCCGTCGTCCCTGCCCGCCAATCCCCGCCCGCTATTCCCCGCCCGCTAATGGCTAACCGTTCACCGCTCTCCGTTTCTCCCGTTTTTAACATTCGCCAATCCGCCATCTGCCGCTTGTCTCTTGTAATTCACCGCCGCCTTGTGGGATATTTGCTTCGCTTTTCTCCGACCCTCCCGGGAAACCCGCAACCCAAAATTCTGATCGAGCGCGAGGCCCACCGCATGAAACGCACAATCGGTTCGCTCATCCTGCCGCTGTCCCTGGTTTTCTCCCTTCTTCCCCTCTCCACCTCCGCCCAAACCGCGATGACATCCTTCGCCGGCGCCCACGGACATACCGTGATCCCCGCATCGAGCCAGTCCACCGCCGCCGATGCCGGCGTTCGCATGCATACCAACGTGCGCATCTTCGTGCCCGATTCGCTCCAGTCTCCTCCCGCCGAGTTGCCGCCGTTCAGCGGCTACGCCTATGAAACGCCCGCTTCGCTGGCCTGCGTTTATGGGCTCGTTGCTCCCACCCCGGGTTGCAATCCGAACAGCACCACCACCAACCCCAGCGGCGGCAGCGCTGCCATCGCCATCGTCGATGCCTACGACGATCCATACGCGGCCTCCGATCTCGCCACTTACTCCGAGCAGTTCGGATTGCCGCCCGCGAAGCTGACCGTCGTCTACGCCAGCGGCTCCAAACCAGCCGAAGATCCGACCGGCGGCTGGGAGCTCGAGGAATCTCTCGACATCGAAATCGCGCACGCCATGGCTCCCGGCGCACAAATTTACCTGGTCGAGGCCAAATCCGATGAGGACACCGACCTCTATCCCGCCGTCCAGATCGGGGCCAGCCTCATTGCCTGCGGCAAGGCCTCCTGCCGCCACGGCGGCAACGGCCGCGGTGAGGTCAGCATGAGCTGGGGCGGCGCGGAATACAGCACGGAAGCCGCGGCTGATCCCTACTTCCAGTATCCGGGCGTCGTGTTCCTGGCCGCCTCCGGCGACGACCCGGGCACCGATTATCCCTGCACCTCTCCAAATGTGGTGTGCATGGGCGGTACCGGCATCGCTCGCAGCATTTTCACCGGAAACTACCTCTATGAAGTCGCCTGGATGGATGCTGGCGCCGGCTTCAGTCTGTACGAGCCCCGCCCGTCTTACCAAAATTCGATCAGCAGCATTGTCGGGCCCGCGCGCGGTGTGCCTGACGTCTCCTTCGAAGCCAGCACCAATACCGGAACCTGGATCTATGACACCCTCGGAGTCGATGGCGAGGGGCCCGGCTGGTACATCGTCTACGGAACCAGCACCGGTACCCCCTCCATGGCAGGCATCGTCAACGTCGCCGGTCATTTCCACGATTCCTCAGCCGCCGAACTGGAGAGAATTTACTCCGCCGCTTCGCACGGGGTCGGCTACACCGATCTGCAAAAGGGATACTGCGGTCCCTATCTCTCGTTCGCTGCAACGCCCGGCTGGGACTTCTGCACGGGGGTCGGCAGTCCTTATGGTTATCGAGGCAAGTAGTCCAGCAATCGCGTGCGGCGGATCGGTCGCATCGCGTCCGGCCAAAACGCAAGGGGTGGTGGGGGGACCTTAGACCCTGACTACCCCATCCGCCACATCCCTGTCCGCCGCCGCAACGCTCTCCACACGCCCCAGATCCCGCCAGTAAACTCCATCCGCGCGAAACGCCCGAATCGTCTCACCCTCACCCGCCAGCCGCAGATACGCGTCGATGATCGAGAACGCACCCTCCTCGCGCATCCGTCCAAAAATCCGTGGCGCAATCACATGAATCCCGGAGAAAGCCAGCGCCGCACCCGCACCCGCCTCCAGCGCCTCATCTCCATCCGCAGCGGTGAGGCGTCCGCACAGCTGTCCCGCCTCATCGAACTCCAGATACCTTGAAGCCTTCCGCGCAGCCACCGCCAGAGTCGCCAGCGCCCCCTGCCCCTCGTGCGCCCGCACCATCGCCCCCAGATCGATCGCGCTGATCACATCCACGTTGTGCACCAGGAACGCCTCATCCCCGCCGTCGCGCAGAAAAAAATCTGCCGCCTTCTTCAGCCCGCCGCCCGTATCCAGCAACGTCTCCTCGCGCGATACTTCAATGTGCATCCCGAAATTCCCGTTCGCCTCGAGATAGGCGACGATCATCTCTGCGTAGTGATGCGCATTCACCACCACCTCGCGCACGCCAAATTCCCGCAGCCGCGCCAGCACAATCTCCAGCAGCGTTCGCCCCGCTACCATCACCAGCGCCTTCGGACGATCGTCGGTCAGCGGACGCAGCCGCGTCCCCAGACCCGCGGCCAGCACCATCGCCTTCACGAGTCAGCCTTCACCGGACCGCCGTCTCCAGCTCCATCTTCTCCAGCTCGACGTGGCGCACCATCACTTCCACGCCGCTCATCCCGCGCAAATGCTTCGCCAGCCTCTCCGCCAGATACACCGACCGGTGCTGCCCGCCGGTGCACCCAAACGACACCATCAGGCTGCTGAACCCGCGCTTCAGATAACTCGCCACGCTCGCATCCACCAGCGACACGGCGTTGGCCAGGAATTGATGCACGCTCTCCTCCTGGTTCAGATACTCGATCACGGCCGCATCTTTGCCCGTCAGCGTCCGAAACCGCTCTTCCCGTCCCGGATTCGGTAAACCCCGCGCATCGAACACAAACCCGCCGCCGTGGCCGGAAACATCCCCTGGCATCTGCCGATGAAACGAGTAGCTGAAGATCCGCACCGTCAGCGTCTTCGCGCTCGTCGCCAGTCCCTGCAGCGCCGGCGCATCCTGCATCGCCCGAAATGACTCCAGCAAGGTCGGCAGCGCAATCGGCACCTGCACGTTCTCGCCCAGCCAGCGCAAATTCTCCAGCGCGTACGGCACGCTCTGCAGAAAATGCGCCTTGCGCTCATAGAATCCGCGGTACCCATACGCGCCCAGCGCCTGCAGGATGCGCACGTAAACGTACGCGTAGTAGTACTTCATGAACTCCGCGCGATCTACCTCCGCGTAGGCCGCCGAGGCACTCTAGGTAATAGTCCAGCAGTTCCTGGCGCAGCTCCGGCGGCAGCGCCGCCTTGCCGTCGTAGAGCAGGGAAGCGACGTCGTATTGCAGCGCGCCTTTGCGCCCGCCCTGATAATCCAGAAACCACGGCTGCCCCTCGCGCAGCATGATGTTGCGCGACTGATAATCCCGATACAAAAAGTAGTCGTGACTCGCGCTCAGCAGAAACTTTGTCAGCCGGCTGAAATCGTCCTCCAGCGCCTGCTCGTTGAACGGCACCCCCGCGAGCCGCAGAAAATAATATTTGAAGTAGTTCAGGTCCCAGCCAATCGACTGCCGGTCGAACTTCGCGCGCGGATAACAAACCTTGTAATTCAGATCCCGCCCCGCCTCCACCTGAAAACGCGGCAGCACCGCCACTACCCGCCGATACGCCTCCACCACTCGCGGCGCAATCGCTGCACCGTCCCGGTTCTCCATCAAAAACTGGAACAGCGTCTCATCGCCCAGGTCTTCCTCGAGATACGCGCCCTGGCTCAGATCCTCTTCGTAAATCTCCGGAACCGGCAATCCGTGCCGCCGAAAATGCTTCGAGAAGGTGAGGAACGCAAGGTTTTCCTCGCGTACCGTATGCAGAACGCCGATCGCCGTCCGTCCGCCTCCGGCCAGCCGCACCAGCGCCCGCCCCGATCCGCCCAGCTGACCCTGCAGCGCCTGCAACTCATCGGCGGGCGCCCCAAAGTGCTTCTCAAAAAGCCGTTGAAGAATTTCCATGGATAAGTTCAGGCAAATGGCTCAGCCCGCTTCACAAAAGATACATCCTCATTGCGGATTACTCTTCGGGAGCAGCGCCGGTTTCCCGGATCCCGGAACCTCAGCCGATCAACCCCACGTTGACTAAACGCTAAGCGCTAAACGCTAATCCCCGCCCTCACTCCGCCGGGGGCGCAGGATAAAACGGCAGCCGCGTCTCCCGTTCATGCGCCTGCTTCACCGTCAAATCTTCCAGCAACAGGGGAGGCGCGATCACCGTCGCCGGCACATCTCCGGCAATGTTGTACACATACGGCTTATCGCCGGCCGCCACAATCGACGACCGCAGCGAATGCAGATTCAACTCGCCCAGCTCGGCGCCGCGCACCATCTCGCTGCTCCCATCCGCCACCTTAATCCGGTACATGGTCCGCGCCTGCACGCCTGACAGCGTATCCACCCGATAAACAAACGTCAGTCCCGCATCCTTGCCCATCGCGATCAGCTTCTTCGTCAGCTCATCCTCGCTCACCGGGTTCGCCGCATCGATCTTCAGCACCCCGATGCGCGACGTCGGCGCCTGCCCCGTCCCGGCGCGTCCATGTCCATTCGACTCAGGAAAATCCCGGATCGGCTCGCGCGACAACACGTACCCCGTCAGCTTGCCGTCCTCGATCAGCGCCACCTTCTGTGCCGTCACCCCTTCATCATCGACCTTGTAACTCCCCATCACATCTTTGCCGGCAAAGCTCGTCAGCGAAGGATCATCGACCGCCGACAAAAACTCCGGCAGCACCCGCGTCTGATAGCTCGAGGCGAACGCGCCCGTCGTCCGCGCCGTCGATCCCAGCGCCGGCGCCTTCGCTTCCACCGCCCGCGCCAGCAGCTCATCCATCGTCCGCGCGCTGGCATTGCCCGCCAGCAGCACCGGCCCGTTGTACTCGTCGTCCACCGCAGGAGCCTTGCACAGCGCATCCAGCCCGGTCAGCGCGCGCAGCGACGCATCGCGAAAGTGCTCCGCCGTCCCCAGCCCATCGGCGTCTCGCCCGCTCTGCGGAGCTGACCGCTCCAGCCGCATCCCGTCCGGAGCCTGCGCATTGAACACCGTCTCCGCGCGATACTCCGAAAAGCTCTTCCGCACCACCGTGCCCTCGGTGTTCACCAGGTATTCGGTCCGCACCCGTCCGCTCAGCTCGCCCGTCGATTCCTCAATCTCGCCGGCGAACCCCTTCGCCGCCGCATCCGTCAGCATCAGCCCCGAACCTTCCGCAATATTCTTCTTCCAGGCCTCCCGATCCAGCGCCAGATGCTCCACCGGCTCCAGATCGATCACCGGTTTCTCCGCTGCGAAGCTGTCCGCCTGCGGCTGCGTCTGCACCGTCTTCAGCTCCGCCTGCTTCGACGCCAGATCGTCGAGCGCTTGTTTGTACGCCATGTCCGCCGCCGTCCAAAGCCCATAGCGCAGCCCTACCGGATCATCGTCGATCACTTCGATGGCCATCATCCCATCGCCGCCCAGTCCCAGCCGCTGCAGCGCCGCAGCCATCTGGTTCTCCACCTTCGCGTGCGAATTGTCGAACTTGTAATCCCCCACGCGCACCCGCACCCGCGCCACCCGCGTGTGCCCCTCGTTCTCGTGCGTCAGCGCCCCAAACGACGCCCGCGCGCTGTACTCCACCACATCGTCGATCCGAAATTCAATAAAGTACGGCTTCGCCGATCCCGCCAGCTCCAGCCGCTTCTGGTTGCGATCCAGTTCCACCAGCATGGCCTTCAGCACCGGATCCTTCTCCGCATCCGCGCGCGTGCTCGCCTGCTGCGCAAAAACGCTGGCCCCCGGCAACGCCAGCATCGCCCCAGCCGCCAGCACCACGCCCCACACCTTCCATCCAGACCGCAGCATCATTGGCCCTCCGGTGCGGCATCCGCCAGCGGCGACGGCAGAATTGGTGGCCGCGTCTGTCCCTGCGCCGCCTTCTGCGTCTCCATTTCGCTGAACAGCATCGCTGGCGCAATCGCCGACACCGGCACGCTGCCTGACTCCGCCCCGCATTCCCCGTTAAACACATCCGGCTTATCGCCGGTCACCTCAATCCGGGTCAACGACGCCTGCGGCGTTCCCACAATCTGCACCCCGCGCACCAGCTCGTCCGGCCTCCCGTCCGCATACACCCGATACACCAGCTGCGGAATCACCTCGAAGGCCTGCGGCATCACCCGCTGCGTCAGCGTGAACCCCGAAGCGATGTCCTCGAAGTACAAACCGTACGGCTTGTTTTCCTTCTTCACCTCATCGATCAGCATCGCCCGCAGCTTCTTGTCCGGCGCCGTTTTGGTCGAGACCACAAACAGATTCCCCTGCCGCCCCGTCGGCATCCGCCCCATCTGCGCCCGCCCGTGCCCATTCGACGCATCGAACTTCGCAATCGGCATCCGCGACATCAGAAACGTCTCCAGCACGCCCTTGTCGATCAGGTCCACCTTCTGCGCCGGCTGCCCTTCGTCGTCGTACCGGTAATAGCCGCTCAGATACGTCCCCGCAAACATCGCCTGCGTCGGATCGTCCGCCACCGAAAGAAAATCCGGCAGGATCGCCTTCCCCACATCCTTGGTGAACGTCTCGCCTTCCTGATTACCGCGTTGCCGCTGACCCTCCAGCCGGTGTCCCAGCACTTCGTGAAAGAACACCGCCGCCGCGCGCCCCGAGAGCAGGACCGGCCCGTTGTAAGGCTCCGCCGCCGGAGCCGTGCGCAGCGCGTCCAGCCGCGTCGCCAGCAGCTGCACCTGTTTTTCAATCTCCGGAAAAGCCGGCAGGTCATGCTCCGTGCGGCTCTCGAAGGTCCGCGCCAGCGCCACATCCATCCCATCCTCGGCCCGCGCCGTGGCCAGCACCAGAATGCGCACTAATTGATGCGGATACTCCAGCCGCGACCCCTCCGACGACACAAAGGTGTTGTTCTCCGTCGAAACCTGGAACACCACCATGTTCGTCACGATCTGCGGATGGCTGCGAAACACCGCGGAGAGCGCTCGCACCCGGCCCTGCCACGCCGTGCTGTCCAGCGCCGGCGCCGCCACCGCGGGCTCGTCCGCATCGACCGGCTCCTGATGCGAGAAGTCCGCCGACGTGTCCTCCTCTTTCGCCTGCACCGCCGTCTCCGATTTCACCCGCAGCCAGGTCTGCAGCGCGGTTCCGTAGCAGGAATTGGTTCCCCACCACAGCGCCCGCGCAATCGCCGCGCGATCGTCCCCCAGGGGCAGCTCCACCGAGTGCAGCGCGCTCGGCCGATGCGTGCCATGCGTGTTATCCATCGCAAAGTCCCCCACCCGCACCGTGATGTCCGCGGTCCGCGTGTGGCTCTGGTTCATTCCCAGAATCGCGCCCTGCTGCGCGACGATGCTCAGACGCGTCACATCGTGCGCGTCGTACGAGATGAAATAAGCGGGCTGCTGACTGGCGTCGGAAGGCTTGCCCAAAGCCCCCATCGCCCGATGCAGCTCGGCCGTCATCGCATCCATCAGCGCACTCGACGCGGCGGCTTTGGCAGGGGCAGGGTTTGCAGCAAACGTGAGCGTGCAGACAGAAGGAACAATCAGGGCCAGGGCAGTAAGCAGCAACTTGGGAGAAGGCATGAACGGGGTCGCTTTGTGGTGACGCCGCCATTCTACTGCACCGCTACGAATACACAGCCCGCGGGGAACTGGACTGCGATGAAGATTTTTATCGGCGATGGAGATGATGAGAGTGAGGTCTTTCTGAATTTCAATCCTGTGTCCAAGAAGGCGCAGTTTTCGGAGAAGGATGTTGATTATGGCGATGCGGTGGTAGCAAAACTGGCGACCGTGCTTTGACCCCCCGGAAATCGCGGTTCTGGATGTATCGCCGGCAATCCGGAATGTATGGTCCGCCGCCTTGTTGCAAGCGAAAAGTGAAGATGGACGGTTGGGTCTGCGCAAATGTATTCGGTCTTTGTGTGAGCCAAAGCTCTGGACCTTGATGGGATGCGCTGCGCTCTCGTCCTAACTAGTTTGAAAGCCTCAGAGGGCTGTTCCGTATGACAGGTTTGGAGAGCGCCGGGTTCGACCGTTTTGCCATCTCGCTGTTCGCCAGCAGACCTGGCAGAAAACCTTGTTGAAGATCAGCCGCCTGACGTTCCGTGCCAGGGGTCAATTGCAGGCCAGAGCCTCTGTCGAGATCAGCAACAGGGGAGGCCGATAGGCTTCGCTTTTGGCCAGCACCGCCCAGGCGACGCGAGCCATCTTGTTGGCCAGTGCGACCGCCGCGACGTTGGTGTGAACTCGCGATGCAAGCTGGCCGAGCCATGCACTGAGGCCGGCTGACTGCTTGTCCCTGCACTGCAGCACGGCGTGGGCCCCGCTCACCAGCAGTCTTCGCAGGTAGTGGTTTCCACGCTTGCTGATGCTCAGCAGTTTCTGCTTGCCGCCGGTTGACTCCTGCTTCGGCACCAGCCCCAGCCAGGCTGCGAACGATCGTCCCTTGCGAAACTCGGCGCCGTTGCCGATCGAAGCGACGACCGCCGTGGCCGTCAGCGGCCCGATACCGGGAATCGCCATCAGCCTCTGGCAGGCTTCCTGCTCGTGTGCCGCCTTCGCGATCAGGGCATCGGCCTCATCGATCTGGCTCTGCAGCTGTCTCAGCTCGCCGTGCAACTGCGCCAGCAGCATGCGCAGAAGCCCGGACAGGCGGTTGTCGGCGTCTTCCAGGATAGCGGGCAGCGAAGCTTCGGCATGCCGGCGTCCCTTGCGGAAAGTGATGCCGCGCTCCAGCAGCAGTCCGCGCATCTGGTTGATCACCGACGTTCTGCGTGCAACCCAGCGATCGCGCACCCGGTGCAGCGACTGCATGTCCAGCTGTTCATCGCTCTTGATGGGCACAAACCGCATGTTCGCTCGCCCTACCGCTTCGGCGATGGCTTCAGCATCGATGTAGTCGTTCTTGTTGGTCTTTACATACGGCTTCACGTACTGGGCGGGCATCAGGCGCACTTCGTGGCCCTGCTCGCGCAGGCTGCGGCCGAGGAAGTGGGAGCCTCCGCAGGCTTCCATGCCAACCAGTCGAACACGCAGGTTCGCCGTGAAACGCAGCAACTGAAGGCGCGAGAACTTCCTGCGTACAACCACCTCACCAGCCCGGTTCAGACCAACCAGGTGAAAAACTGTCTTGCCCAGATCGATGCCGATTGTATCGAGTTCCATGGACCGCCTCCTGTGCTCACCTCTTATGTTCCCCGAAGGGGAAGAGGCGGCGGACCATACCAATTAGTTTCAGCTCCCGAGTCCTGCTCCTAACAAAAGTACGCGCAACCCCACCGCCACGCACCTTTCCTGACTAACTCCGGATATCTCGAAAAATTGTCAAGACCCAACGCCAAAATCCAAAGTAATGACGCCTCATTCCACAGCACTTCCACGCCAACCAACCCAATAATATTTGGCGTGATTTCTCACCGGACTTGGTATTCTAATAATAGGGAGTAAGAAAGAAAAAAGGCCGCCTCCAACGGGTGGCCTTTTCCTTTGGATCCGCCGCAGGCGGACTTTTTCTCTCCCAGCAGGAGGACCGATGACCACCATCGCAGATCGGGAACGGTGCGCAGTTCTGTGCCCGGTCCCCTGCCTTCTGCGCTCTGTCCTCGCTCGCGCCCATGCATCAATCACTCGCGCCATTGATTCACTCACAAGCGCGAACCCGTCATTCGCACCCACGAATGAGTCAAAGACAAGCGTCTCCCAACTGACACGGCCTCCATCATCTACCCTCGTCACACGCATGAATGAATCACGCGCGCGTGCGAATGAATCACTGACGCGCACGACGCATCTGACCTGTTCCCGGTCATCTGGCCGTTGTCGAACTCGCCAACAGAGCCAGGTCCCTCAAAACAAGTCACCGGGACAAACAGGGGGGGAGGGGGGTGGGGTGGAGTGCCTAACTCGGTCCGCCAAAACCCGTCTATACGGCATGCGTCTTCCCAAAACAGCCGGGCTCGGCGCGCTCTGCGCTTCCATCCTCGCCACAGGTCTTCCTCTGCCTGCCCAGCAGACCGCAACCGCCCAGCCAACGGCCCCAGCCACCGCCGCGACCACGATTACGGTCAACGCGCAGCTCGTCAACCTGCCCGTGATCGTCCGCGACAAAAAGGGCGCCCTCGTCCAGAACCTCACCAAAGCCGACTTCGCGCTCTCCGTCGACGGCCATCCGCAGACCATCCGCTACTTCGACAAGGACAACGACCTGCCGCTCACCCTGGGCCTGCTCGTCGACACCAGCGGCTCGGTTCGCAGCGCGCTCGAAGACGAGCGCACCGCCAGCGAAGCCTTCCTCGACCAGATGATGACCGCGCCCGCCGGTCGCACGCCCGACCAGGCCTTCCTCATCCAGTTCGCGCACGAGGCTGAGCTGCTCCAGGCGCTCACCAGCTCGGGCCCCAAACTCCGCGAGGCGCTCAACCAGGTCGGCACCGCGCCACCCGACGAACGCAACGACCAGAACGGCAATAACTCCGGCGGCTACGGCCATCGCGGGGGCGGCCGCCATTTTGGCGGCGGCACCACCCTATATGACGCCATCTTCCTCGCCTCCGAAGACCTGATGAAGAAGCAGCAGGGCCGTAAAGCTCTGGTGGTTCTCACTGACGGTGAAGATCGCGGTAGTCAGGAGACCCTCGCCAGCGCCGTCGCCGCAGCCCAGCGCGCCGAGACCGTCGTCTACGCCATCTACTTCAAGGGCGAGCAGCACAGTTACGGCGGCCACGGCGGAGGGTTCGGGGGTCGTGGCGGCTTTCCCGGAGGCGGCGGCCAGCGCGGCGGCGAAAGTCACGTCGACGGCAAAAAAGTCCTCGAGCAGATCACCGGCCAAACCGGCGGCCGCATGTTCGAAGTCTCCGGCAAACAAACCTTCGCCGCTATTTACACGCAGATCGCCGAAGAACTCCGGTCCCAATATCGTCTCGGCTATACGCCCGACACGACCACCGCAGCCGAAGGCTTTCACAAAATCGACCTGACCACGCCCAACGACAGGAAGCTGTTCGTGCAAACGCGCGATGGCTACTACAGCGGCTCCTGATCCATGCCGGCCCTCACCCGTTTCGCTGGCAGCAGATCGTAATCGCGCAGAGGTGCTCCCCGAACCGGTAAGCGCGATCGATCCGGATCAGCGCCCGCCGGCTGAATAACTCATACCGGCTGCCCACGATCACCGTGGGCGTCGACAGTAAACACCGCGACGCCAGTTCCGGGTCGTAGCCTTTCCACGCACCCGCAACCATGTTGGCCACTTCGCCTATCGCATCGCGCACCGTCTCATCCACCTCGGTCGACTCCATGCCGGTCAGACTGCCGCACATCCGCATCGATCCCGCTCTGCTGCTCTGCAAAACCAGCGTGCCCGCCAGCCCGCCTGCCAGTCCGATCAGCGCCGCGACCGTCTCGCCTTCCCCCGCCTCCGCCTCGCCCGCCTGGCTGCAGTGCAGCCCCATCATCTTGCCGAAAACCTCTTCCATCGCGCGGTCCAGATACCCTTCCAGACGCACGATCTCCTGTTCCACAACCGCCAATGCCGCCATTCATCTGCTCCTGATCAGAGGCTCCTCCATCCCTTATCGGCGCAGAGGGCTTTCCCGCGAGGTTCTACAATCCGCCTCAGGAGCCTGCATGCGTCTTTCATCGCGTTTGGGATTGCGCCTGGTCCTGGTTGCTATCGCCGTGGCCATCATTCTCGTGCGCCTGGTTCCGCGCCATCGTCCCCATGCGCCCTCCGCGCCGCCGATTCCCGATCTCTCCGCTACCAGCCCGCTCAACCAGCCGGGTGGCGGAGCGGCTCCGGCCGAAGCTTACGAGGTCTACTCCGCTCTCTACCAGGCCCCGAGCGACGAACCTCTCGTCTTCGCTGCTGCATCCCGCACCGACATCCCGCAGGTCGGCGGCAGCTGCCTCAAACCAACCACGCCCGGCCAGCACGAGATGGCCGAAGCCTTCACGGCCGCCAATCAGCAGAGCCATCTTTGGGAGCAGAAATTCTCCATTCCTCAGGGATCCACGCTGCTCTCGCCCGGTGACACGGCTCAGGCGCAGGCGTGCCTTCAATCCCATGACACGGCTTCAGCCCGATGCGCACCGTATAAACAGGTTCGCCACATTCGATTCCTTGGTGTGCCGGGTTTCGATCGCAGCCACACCCACGCGCTGGTCTCGGTGATCAAAAACTGCGGTGGATTCTGCGGAACCGGCGGGATTTTCGTGGTGGAGAAGAGCGGAGCGGCGTGGAAGCGCTCCGACACCACCGACTTTACGCGCGACTGCAGCTGGGCCTACTAGCCCAGCAGGTCGATCACCTCGGCTCGTGGCGCTCCATCGCCCAGCGTCACCATCGCCAATGCTATCGGCAACGAGAATCGCCGTGGACCGGCGCTGCCAGGATTCAGAAACAGCACGCCGCGACGATGCTCGATGAGCGGTTTGTGCGAGTGGCCGCTCAGCACCACGCTAATGCTCGCCGACCCAGGGTCGAGGTCGAGTTGTTTGACGTCGTGAAGCAGATAAAACACCGTTCCACCCAGCTCGACGAGCTCGGTCGCAGGCAACGCCGCGCACGGTCCACTCGTGTCGATATTGCCGCGAATTGCGGTCACCGGCGCGATCGCTCGCAGCGCGTCCAGAATTCGCGCATCCCCAACGTCGCCGGCGTGGAGGATGTGATCGACACCAGCCAGGGCCGTCACGGCCTCCGACCGCAACAGTCCGTGCGTATCGGAGATCGCGCCAATCCGCATCATGGCCATTTTCAATCGAGCCGGTACCCCCGTCCACCTCTCCGCGACGTTCTCCTTGACAGTTTAGGAGTATCAAGGTACTCTCCTAATTGTTTTAGGAGGACCCATGGCGGATCAGGCCCAGATTCTTCCCGGCACCCTCGACCTCCTCATCCTGAAGGCGGTCTCGCTGGGGCCACTGCACGGCTATGGGATTCTGCTGCGCATCGGTCAAATTTCCGGTTCAGCGCTGCTGATCGAGCAGGGAGCGCTGTACCCCGCGCTGTTTCGGCTGGTGCGCCAGGGACTGCTCAAGCCCAGCTGGGGGACGTCGGAGAACAATCGCCGGGCCAAGTTTTATGAGCTGACCGCTGCGGGGCGCAAGCGCTTCCGCGAAGAGACAGAAGGCTGGAACCGTTTGGCTGCGGCCATGTCGTCCGCGCTGGCGGCGCAGGCTGAGGAGGGATGAAATGCGTTTGCTCGCATGGTTTCGTTCCGTCACTGCAAAACTGTTTCGTTCTTGCGCAACCGCGGACGAAATGGACGAAGAGCTCCGCGGGCACCTGCAACTCCGTGCCGACGATCTGGAGCGTTCCGGCCTGAGCCGGGCCGAGGCAGAACGTCGCGCGCGCATCGAGTTCGGCGGCTACGAGAAATGGAGAGAGCAGAGCCACGAGGCGCTCGGCGCGAATTTCATGGAGACCCTTGCCGCCGATGTGCGCTTCGCTCTCCGCGTCCTGCGCAAGTCTCCGGGTTTCACTGTGGCCGCCATTGGCACCCTGGCGCTGGCGATTGGCGCCAACGCTGTGGTGTTCGGGCTGATGGAAGGCCTGATCCTGCGCCCGCTCAATGTGCCGCACGCCAGGAACCTGTGGGGGACCGAATATGGCGCCGATCCGGGATTCCAGTCCTATCCCAACTATGTCGATCTCCGCCAGCGCAACCGGAGTTTCGACGATCTCGCCGCATTTAATTTTGCCTTCGTCGGACTGGATAAAGGAAACGACCCCGCCAGCGCGACCGGCTTTGCTGCCACGGGCAACTACTTCGACGTGCTCGGGCTGCACCCATATCTTGGCCGCTTTTTCCACGCCTCCGACGAGCACGGCCCCAACAGCGCTCCCTGGCTGGTGCTGAGCTACGCCTACTGGCATAGCCATTTTCAGGCCGACCGCGGCGTCATCGGCCGAACCGTGCAGATCGACAAGCACCCATTCACGGTCATCGGTGTCGCACCGCCGGGTTTCGGCGGGACGTTGCTGTTTCTGTCTGTCGATTTCTTCGTCCCCATCGTCAACGAGCAGCAGATCGGCGGAAGCTCGATCACCGAGCGCGGAAATTTCCATGCGATTTTTGAGGTCTTCGGGCACCTGAAGCCGGGAGTGACCCCCGCCCAGGCCACGGCCGATGCCGAGGCGGTGGGGACCTGGCTCGAGAGGACCTATTCCAAAGGATTTGAGCAGCAGAAGGTGATCCTCGGACGAACAGGCCTGACTTCCTTTGGGGGTCCGGTCCGCGCGTTTGTGACGGGATTGATGCTGTTGGCCGGTCTGATTCTGCTGGCGGCCTGCGCGAACCTCGGGAGTCTGTTCGCGGCCCGCGCGGCCGACCGCTCGCGGGAAATGGCTCTGCGCCTGGCGCTGGGATCGAGCCGCAATCGCATCCTGCGCGGACTGTTTACCGAGGCCATCCTCTTCTCGGTGGCCGGAGGCGCTCTGGGTGTGCTGGGCAGCGTGCCGCTGTTGCACAGGCTGAGCACCTGGGAGCCTATGACCGGCGTCCCTATCCATTTACCCGTGAGCCCCGATAACGGACTCTATGTCGTGGCTCTGCTGCTGGCGTTGGTGAGCGGACTCCTGTTCGGAATCGTTCCCGTGCGCCAGGTGCTTCGCTCCGATCCCTACGAGATCGTCAAAGCTGGGTCGAGCGCCCGCGTGGGCCGGCATGTGACCCTGCGCGACGTGTTGCTCGTGCTGCAGATTGCCATGTGTGGCGTGCTGGTCACCTCTTCGATGGTGGCCGTTCGTGGCCTTGTCCGCTCTCTCCACGCCAACTTCGGTTTTGAGCCGCGCCATGCGATGCTGGTCAGCACCAACCTCGCCATGGCCGGTTATGGTGCCGACCAGGTGCCCGCCATGCAGAAGCGCATGATCGCCGCGATGCAAGCCGTGCCCGGCGTGCAGAAAGTGGGTTTGGTCAATAACTACGCTCCTCTGATCGATGCGGCGGGCAGCAGGGAGAGAGTGTTCAGGGAAGAAGCCACGGACCTGAGGCCATCGAACGCCGCTTCCAACCCGTTCAGGTATGAAGTATCTCCCGGATACTTCGACGCGGCCGACACAAGCCTGCTGGCGGGGAGAGATTTCAGCTGGCACGACAACGACCAGGGTGCCCCTGCGGTTGCAGTGGTAAATCGGGAATTTGCCACGACGGTACTCGGATCGGTGAAGAGCGCAATCGGCGGATATTACCGGCTGCAGGATGGAAGGCGCGTCCAGGTGGTCGGCGTCGTGGAAGACGGCAGGTATTTGAGCCTGGCGGAAGACCGCGCGCCGGCGATGTTTCTCCCCTTCCTGCAATCGCCGTCGGCGCTCTCCTTCCTCGTGGTGCGGTCGGTGCGGAATCCCCAACAACTCACAACGGCCATCAGGAACGGGCTGCGCGCCATGGACGCAGGATTGCCCGCGCAGGTGGATACGTGGAATAACTTCCTCACGGTGGTTCTGTTTCCCTCGCGTATGGCCACCATGGCGCTGGGTGTGCTCGGCATGATGGGAGCGGTGCTCTCCATCACGGGGATCTTCGGCATGGCGGCTTACTCGGTGAGCAAACGGCTGCGTGAACTGGGCATTCGTATCGCCCTGGGCGCAGGCAGAAGGGAAGTGCTGCACGCGGCTTTGGGACGCGCTCTGCAATTGCTGGCACTGGGCTCCCTGGTCGGTCTGATTCTGGGCATCCTGGCGAGCCGGGTGCTGGCCCACATCGTCTATCAGGCCACGCCGCGCGATCCGGTGGTATTGGCCGGGGTCGTCGTCGCCATGGCATGGCTTGGGCTGGTGGCTACGTGGATCCCGGCGCAACGAGCGCTGTCGCTCGATCCGCTGGTGCTGTTGCGGGAGGAATGAAGCAGACACCTACACGAATCCGCATTCGGTGATCGGCGGTCGGGAGCGCGATCGAAGCCAGGATTAGCCCAGTTTGCCAACCACCCGGAAACTCAATCAGAGTCCCACAGCAATCCGTGTTCGCGGATCGAGGTAATCCCGCAGGGCATCGCCGAGAAAGTTGAAGCGACAGTACGCACAGCATCACGGCAATTGCGGGGAAGACGACCAGATGCGGCGCTTCGAAGAGAAAAGGGCGCGCGTCATTGAGCATGGAGCCCCAGCTGGCCGCAGGCGGCGGGACGCCGAGGCCCAGAAAGCTCAGGGTTGCCTCGGCCAGAACGGCACCCGCCATGCCGATCGCTGCCTGGACGATCAGCGGCTGCAGGATATTCGGCAGGATGTGCCGGGAAAGATGCGGAAATCGCTGGCGCCGAGCGCGCGCGCGGCTTCGACGAACTCCCGCTCGCGAACGGCAAGCACCTGCGCCCGCACCAGGCGTGCGTAGCCGACCCAGCCGCCGATGGACAACGCGAGAATCAGGTTCAGGAGCCCCGGGCCGAGAAAGGCGACGAAGGCAATGGCCAGCAGAATGCCCGGCAGCGCCAGAAAGGCATTCATCAGGAACGTATTGATCGAGACGTCGATCCATCGGCCGTAATAGCCGGCGATGCCGCCGAAGATGAGGCCGAGCAGGAAGGAGAGGCCAACCACCGAAATGGCCACGGTGAGCGAGAGGCGCGCTCCCCAGATCACGCGGGAGAGAATGTCGCGGCCCAGTTCGTCAGTACCTAGCCAGTGTGCCGCGCTGGGCGGCGCCAGGCGATGGGCGAGGTCGAGACTGGAGGGGTTATAAGGAGACAGGAGAGGGGCGAATAGTGCCAGGCTGACGAAGAAGAGCATCAGGACGACGCCAATCCATGCCAGGGGTTGGCGTCGGAACGATCGCTGCGCCCATGACCCGCATCGGAGCAGATCAATCCGTGGGGATGGATTTGCGGGTTCGGCTGACAATAGCATGACGGTTTGCCATGTTCCGGCCTGACAAAGCTGAGGAACGCGCCCTTCCAGGCTATATCAATTCGGAAACACGTCGAATAAAATCATTGTATTGACATGCGCCCCAATTCTGCCGCGATTCTGACAGTCTGCGTGCGCTCAGAGACAAGGCCTATAACACTTTGCTTGACAGTTGACCGGTGATGGTCCGATTCTCCAGGGTTCTCCGGACTTTCACAGTGATTTTTGCGCGGCATGTGCCGCCGTCATACACGGAGTGATGAATTTCTATGAACCTCAAAGGTGAGAAAGTCGCCGTCTGCGGGGCAGGCGGGTTTATCGGTGGCCATCTGGTGAAGTATCTTCGTGCCCGCGGCGTGAATGTCGTTCGCGCGGTCGACGCGAAGCCGCTGGACCAGTGGTATCAGGTCTCGCCGGACGTCGAAAACGTGGTTCTGGATCTGAAGGAAAAGGACAACTGCTCTCAGGCCGCCAAGGGCGTGAAGGGGATCTTTCAGCTGGCGGCGGACATGGGCGGGATGGGCTTCATCGAGAACAACAAGGCTCTTTGCATGCTCAGCGTGCTGACCAATACACACATGCTGATGGCGGCCCGCGAATCCGGCGTGGAGCGCTTTTTCTATGCGTCCTCTGCCTGCGTCTACAACGGCGATAAGCAGAAAGATGAGAACGTCATTCCTCTCAAAGAGGAGGACGCGTATCCAGCTCTGCCGGAAGACGGCTACGGGTGGGAGAAACTCTTCAGCGAACGGATGTGCCGTCACTTCGAAGAGGATTTCGGCCTGGTGTGCCGCGTGGCGCGGTATCACAACGTCTACGGACCCCACGGAACGTACGCGGGCGGACGGGAAAAAGCTCCGGCTGCGATCTGCCGCAAAGTGATCGAGGCGAAATCGTCGGGCAAGCACGACATCGAAATTTGGGGCGATGGCAAGCAGACGCGCAGCTTCATGTACATTGACGACTGCACGAAAGGCACCCTGGCCATCACCGAGAGCGAAATCGACGAGCCGATTAACCTCGGGTCGAGTGAGCTGGTGACGATCAATCAGCTGGTGGACATTGTCGAAGAGATAGCCGGAGTCAAGCTGAAGCGCCATTACAAGCTGGACGCACCGAAGGGCGTGAACGGAAGAAACAGCGACAACACGAAGATCCTCGAGAAGCTGGGATGGGAACCCTCGATCCGCCTGAGAGACGGGATGGCGAAGACCTATGAATGGATCGAAAGCCAGATGCTGGTCGGAGCCAACCGCTAGCCGCATGACGATCGCGGATGGCCAGCGGGTCCAGGTTCGCGATCCTCGGAAACAAGTTTCGTAGCCGATACCGTATGCGCATTTTCGTGAATGAGTTTTGCGGGCACCCCTTTCAGATGGAGCTGAGCCGGAAGCTGGCGAAAATGGGCCATCCGGTCTATCACGTCTACTTTGCCGACAACGACTCCACTCCCAAGGGCGAAACGCGGCTGCGTCCGGGCGATTCCCCCGATCTGACGATCGAGGGAGTCCATATACAGCGCGCGTTTTCCAAGCATTCCCTGTTGACCCGGCGTCAGTCCGATCTGGAGTATGGGCGCGCAGTCGCTACGCGAGTGGAAAGATTCCGGCCTGACGTGGTCATCTCCGCGAACATGCCGCTGGATGCGCAGAAAATCCTGCTGCAGGCGACGCGCCAACAAAGTGCGCGGTTTATTTTCTGGCTGCAGGATGTCTACTCGACGGCGGTTCGATTTGTGCTGCGCCGGAAGCTCAGGTTTCTCGAACCCCTTGCAGGATGGCGCTTCGAGCAGTTGGAGAAAAGGCTCCTGCACCAGTCGGACGCCATTGTCTGTATCGCTCCTGGATTTGCCGACTTCGTCAGAAACTGGGGCATTCCTGAATCGAAGCTCGCGGTCATTCGGAACTGGGCGCCATTGGATGAGGTCGTGCCAACGCCTCGCGATAACGCGTGGGCCCGCGAAAACGGAGTCGCCGATACATTCTGCTTCATGTACTCGGGCACCCTCGGCATGAAGCACTGTCCCGAATTGCTGCTGGATCTGGCGAAGCGTCTGGAAGCCCGCGGAGACGCGCGGCTCATGGTCATCGCAGGCGGTGCGGGAGCCGACTGGCTCAGGCAGAGAGCCCATGCGGTCAAGCCGGAATTCCTGACTGTCCTGCCGTTCCAGCCCTATGAGAGGCTTTCCGAAGTGATGGGATCGGCCGATGTGCTGATCACCCTGCTCGATTCAGAGGCAAAGACCTTCGCCGTGCCTTCGAAGACGCTCTCCTATCTTTGCGCCGGTCGCGCTTTGATCGTGGCTGCTCCTGAGGCCAACGAGGCCGCGCGCGTGGTGGAGGAGGCGGAGGCGGGTCTGGTGGTTTCTCCCGACCGTTCCTCGGGCATTCTTGCGGCAGCCGAGCGGTTTCTCTCCGACCGGCCGCTGTGCGCTCAGTGCGCGACCAATGCCCGCAGGTATGCCGAACGGCATTTCTCTATCGACGCAATTGCAAACCGGTTTCTCGCCGTGTTTCAGGCCTCGCCGGAGACGCTGGAGACCGACGCCGGCGACCTGGCGCTGGTAAACGGGGATAATGAACGGAATCAAGCGTGGAAGCATTCAGCCTGAGCCGCGTCAACACCGGGACTGTCGTGCTGTTTGGGGGCACAGGGTTTATCGGCACCCACATGGCCATGTACTGGCTGCGAGAAGGGCTGGCGGAGAGAGTCGTCCTCGTCGATCTGAAGCCGCCTCGCATTGAGCCCTGGACGGCGCCGCTCCAGAAAGAACTGCAATCGGGCCGCGCTGCATTTGTGCAGTGGGATGTCCGGCAAGGGATTCCGGACTCTCTGTTGCCGAAAGCCGATCTCATCTTTAATCTCGCCGCGGTTCATCGCGAGCCAGGCCATCAGCCCCACGAATATTTCGAGACCAACCTGAAAGGCGCGGAGAACGTCTGCGCATGGGCTTCCGCCATGGGTTGCGAGCGGATCATTTTCACCAGCAGCATCGCTCCGTACGGTCCTTCCGAGGAACTGAAAGACGAGTCATCGCTGCCGGTTCCTGATTCTCCTTACGGCAGCTCCAAACTGGCCGCCGAGAAAATGCATATCGGCTGGCAGGCTGGCTGCCGCTGCCGGAAGTTGCTCATCCTTCGCCCTGGCGTTGTCTTCGGTCCCGGGGAGGGTGGCAATGTGACCCGACTGGTCCGCAGCGTCGTGAAGGGATACTTCGTTTACATGGGAAACCGCCAGACGCGCAAAGCGGGTGGCTATGTGAAGGAATTGTGCCGCGTCGCCCGGTTCGGAGTCGATCATCAAAATGCAACCGACGCCAGCGTCACGCTGCTGAACTTCTCCATGGATCCTCCCCCGGCGCTGGAAACTTACGTCGCCGCAATTCGGAAAGTAGCAGGAATTCGCAGGCCGCCGCTGAATCTGCCGCGACCGCTGCTGGTCGGTGTTTCCTACCCGATTCACGCCGTTGCGACCATTTTCGGGATCCGCCAGCCGATCAGCCCGGTACGGGTGCGCAAAGTGTTTCGCTCCACGTCCATTGACCCGAGAGGCCTGCGGGAGCTCGGATACAAGCCGCAATACAGTCTTGAAGAGGCCCTTCTCGACTGGAGGCACGACCTGCCCGAGGATTTTTCTCGTTAATCTTGTCGATAGCTGGCTGGAGCGAATCAGGAGCCTATGAAAACAGCAATCGCAATACGCGGACTCCTTTGCGCGGCGCTTCTGGTCCCCAGTTGTGTTCACGCGCAGGCGCAGGACGATGCACGCCGCATCTTCGACCTCACCAATCAGGATCGTCAGCAACAGGGCCTGCAGCCGCTGCGCTGGGATGACGCGCTGGCCGCTGCTGCGCAGGCGCATGCCGTCCGCATGACACAGCAGCGGACACTCTCGCATCAGTATCCCGGAGAGCCAGAGCTGATGGAGAGGGCGGCGTCGGCGGGGGCGCATTTCCGCGCCATTGCCGAGAACATCGCTATGGCGCCGAGCCCGGAATCCATCGAAAACGGGTGGATGCACTCGCTCCCGCACCGCACAAATATCATGGACCCCAAAATGGATGCACTGGGGGTCGCTGTGGTCAGGCAGGGCGGCTACCTGTACGCCGTTGAGGACTTCGCGGAGTCTTCCGAGGCGCTCAGCCGGGAACAGGTGGAGAGGCGCGTCAGGGAACTGCTGCGAGCCCAGAATGTTGATGCTTCAGCTCCGGCCCGGCCCGCAGAGCAGGCGTGCTCGATGGAGCGTGGGGCGCCGCAGGGGACGAATGCGCGGTCGATTGTGCGATTCGCTACGCCGGACCTGAGTCAGTTACCGAGCCAGGTGGCCCAGCAGATTCGAGGCGGAGACTACAAGAAAGCTGTGGTTGGCGCCTGTGCGCCGCAGCCGAGCCAGGCAGACTTCACCACCTATCGCGTAGCGATCCTCTTCTACTGAGCCTTTGGATTACTCCGCGCCCTCGCCCGGCTTGGTCGGCTCGATCTGCAGTGCGTTGTTGAAGCGGTTGAAGTAGTTGAACAGACCGATAGCCGCCATCAGTTCGACGATCTCGCCCTCGTCGAAATGCTCCCGGAGAGCCTCGAAATCTTCATCAGGAATATGATTCGCATCGAGCGTCATTTGCTCGGCCAGCCGCAAGGCGGCCTTCTCGGCGCGGGAAAAATCCCTGCGATCGGCGAAGTGCGCCAGGTTCTCTAACTGTTCGCGCGACCATCCCAGCCGCAGCGCGATCTGCGTGTGGGATCCCAGGCAGTATTCGCAGCGATTGAGCTGCGAGGTGCGCACGATCACCAGTTCCTTGAGCCGCAGGGGCAGCGTGCCAGTATTCAGGATCGCTTCAAAGTGCGCGATCATCGTCTGGAAAATCTCCGGCCGGTGCGCCATGGTACGGAACATATTGGGCACGTTGCCGCGTGCCCGCATATAGCGGTCGTAAATCTCCGCTACGGCCGGCGTGGCCTCGGCTCGCGGCACCCGCGAAAGGCGGGCAGCAGTCTTCAGCATGGCATCCTCCTCCGGTATCCAGCGTAACCCACAAGGCAGCTTAAGACCGACAGGCCCTTTGATATAATCGTGGAAGAGAAGTAGCGCACTCACTCCTCAGTAGCTCAATGGCAGAGCATTCGGCTGTTAACCGAAGGGTTGTAGGTTCGAGTCCTACCTGAGGAGCCAAAACTAAAACAAAATCAATAAGATGCGGGGCAGCCAAATCGGCTGCCATTTTTATTTTGCTCGAATGGCTGTTTTGGTGGCTGTTCCGCAAATTTTTATTCGTGGGCAGAATGGCGTGGGCTATTTTTCGGCCGGCACTTTCTCGTGTGATGTTTTCAAAGTGAGGCTCAGAGATGATTGAGATCGCCAGCGATACAGAGGACGCGCGGGGTCGCACCGGAGATCGGACCGGTCATGGAAGATGCGGCTGACAATTTTTCTGCCGTATTCAGCGGGAATACCGGCGGTGTAGATACTGAGGGATCGCACGTCGTCGGCTTCAATTTCGGGGCCAAAGCTCGGGGAGCGATTGTCGGTGAGTGGAATGCCGTCAACGACGAACTGGGTTTGGTACTCGGAGCCGCGGGGATGCAGTACGGCGTTTCCTTCGTAAAGCCAGCCGGGCTGCGAATTGATCAGGTCTTGCAATGAACGGCCGGGGACGGAGGCCAGGCGGCGCTGGATAAACGAAGAACCGATCTGATCCACGTTGCCGGGCTCTTCGGAATCGAGCAAAGTAGCGGCAGCATCAATTACGACAGTCTGGTGGACGGAGACCATCCGCAGAACGACTGAACGACTGGTCTGAATGGAGGAGCGGACCGTGACCGTTTCAGCGACCGGCGCGAATCCGGGATGAGATATCTGGAAGCGATAGGCTCCGTAGGGAAGGCGGGCGACATCCAGATTTCCAGCGCGATCGGTCTCCAACCGAGCATCGTACTGCTTGGCCACGCTGACGATTTGGATGGTGACTTGAACGCCGCGGCCCGAGGGACGATGTGAAAACGCACCTCGCCGCTGTTGCTTTGAGAAAAAGCCGACAGGGCAGCGAGGAGGAACGGCGCGAATTTGTAGCCTGACCGGAGCCGCATTGAGCTGATGCTTCGAACAACGATAATTGTGAGGGGCTGGCTCCTGCGCGCTGGAGCCGCAGGTAAATCAGTATCTGGAGTACATGACGCCATCGACACGGAGTGGTGGCTCGGCCATTCCTCATTTTGGCAGGAATAGAGGATGGTGTGGAAACGCCGGAGCGCATCGAAATGCACACGGGAGTGAATGTCATGGGCAAAACTCGAGATCCTAAAAAGGCGGGCCCTCGGCCCCCTTATTCACGGGCAAAGCAGTCGCCGCCCGGAAAAGACAAACACATGAAGCCGGCCGCCGATCATGGCGAAGAGAGCTACGTGGGGGCTTCGCGGCTCGTGGGCAAAACAGCGGTCATAACGGGGGCCGATAGTGGAATTGGTCGAGCAGTGGCAATTGCGTTCGCCCGAGAAGGAGCAGACATCGTCCTCTCCTTTCTCCAAAATGAAAGGGACGATGCCCAGGAAACAGCACGCTGGATCGAGCAGGCGGGGCGCCGGGCTGTGCTGATGCCGGGGGATGTGGGACGTAAGAAATATTGCGAAAGCGTCGTCAATCGCGCCATGAAGGAGCTTGGACGTCTCGACATTCTAATCAACAATGCCGGATTTCAGCGGACCTACGAAGATCCAGCAGATATCCCGGAAGAAGAGTTCGATCGGACATTCCGAACAAATGTCTACGGCACTTTCTTTCTCTCACAGGCGGCGCTTGCTTACCTGCCAAAGGGCGGCGTCATTATCAATACCTGTTCGATCCAGGCTTTCGATCCCAGTCCTCAGCTTCTGGCTTATGCTCCGACAAAGGCTGCACTGGTCAATTTTACGAAGGCGCTTGCCAAAGCAGTCGCAAAGAAAAGCGTTCGCGTGAACGGCGTTGCGCCGGGACCGGTATGGACGCCGCTGATTCCATCGACGATGCCGGCAAAAAAGGTAAGGCAATTCGGGGCGGATACCGCATTCGAGCGCGCTGCCCAGCCTGCGGAGTTGGCTCCGATTTATGTCTTTCTTGCGTCCGATGCCGCCAGCTATGTTACGGGCGAGATTTACGGGGCTACCGGCGGCCAGACCCCGTTCTAGCACCGGGGGAAGCAAGTAGGGCGAGGGGAACCGGTCGCCCGGCAATCGGCCGCGGCCCCTGGTAGGCGAATAACTCCCCCGAACTGATTGAGCAGGCTAGTGACGCGGTCCTGTCGGAAAATCTTTCGCCAAACTGCGGATAATATTGTCCGATACATTGCCGCCCTTGCAGGAGGGATGGCCGAATCCGCTGGCGCTGATGCCATTCTGCCAATCGAGAATCATATTGTCGTTATGATCGGGGCGGGGGCCCATCGGCACTGCATCGAGTGCCAGCTCATGACGGATCTTCCACGCAATGATGTGGTCGGTACACGATGTATCGCCACTCAGGCCGAGGGCGCCGACAATTTTTCCAGACGAGTTGTAGAGGGGGAGGCCACCGCCGAAGACGATTATGCCGCCGATGGCCTTGCCCACCATTGGATCGTTGGGGGTCCCGAAGGACGCCGGATCGCCGATGAGGGCATTAGGATTGGGCGGCTGGCTCGTCGCGAGACTGTAAAGACTCCCGCCCGGCTGCGATGCGGCAAAGACATTAGCCGTTGAGAGGGCATAATCCCGGCCGCTGAGGCCGTTGGCAGTATTCGCTTTTTCTGCGGCAATGGCGCGGCTTCCGGGCCACTCGTCGGATCGAGTGGTGCCGCTGAAGACGATGGCGCAGACAATGCCGTCGCGATTGACCACCGCGGCCCATTCCTGGTTGCCCAGTCCGCCATTTTTCGATGCACCCTCTTGAACTACGCTCTGCGTAACTGAGCGCAATCTGCCTGCATCGGGCAGCGCGGAGCAGTCCGCTTTGCTTTGGGCCATCGTCGGCGCGGCAGGTACGGCCAGCAGGGCCAGAAAGAAGGCTAGTTGCACGCGCGCTCGGTCCATCCTCATTGGGGAATCCTCCATTACTGTAACTGCCGTAGATACTGAACCAGGTCCTGTAATTGCACTCCGGAGAACTGCGTTAAATCGGGCATCTGGGCCTCCGGCTTCAGCGACTGCGCATGGGTGATCCACGCCTCGAGATATGCGTCGTTATTCGGAAAATTGTTCGCGGCAATCATCTGCCGGCTGCCGATATGGGTGAGGTCCGGCGCCACCGTTCCACCCGCTGTCGTGCCGCGCACGGTATGGCACATGGAACAAGGTCCGGCGAGAAAGAGCTGCTGTCCAGCCTGGGCTTCCTGCGTGGTGGGATTCGCGCCCGGCTTACGCTGTCCTTCAAGCCACGCCTCGTAGTCATCCGGCTCCTGCGCGACTGCCAGCAGGCGCATCATCGCGTGCTGCGCGCCGCAGTACTCGGCGCACTGGCCGGTATAATTTCCCGGCTGCGATGCCTCGATGCGGATGTAGTTTTTCAGGCCGGGGATGAGATCAACTTTGCCGTGCAGGGCTGGAATCCAGAAGGAGTGCATGACGTCCTTCGTTTCCAGTTCGATATTTACGGGTCGTCCGACGGGCAAATGGATCTCGTTCGCCGTGGTGAACTGCTGCGGTAAATCGTCGTTCAGATACTGAACCTCCCACCACCACTGGTGGCCGATGATCCGGATCTCCGGCTTCATGGAGGCCGCCATTGCTGTAGAGTTACCGCCATGGCGCATCCCATGGATCGGGAAATCGCTGAGTAACTGGAGGCCGAGGATAAACAAGAGGCTGAGAACGAGCAGGGGAACCGCTACGCCACCGATTGCAATCCAAACCTGGCCGCCACCAGCGTCGATCGGGGCGTGCTCGTCCAGCGTTCCCCTACGGCGGTAAAAGGCCCACGCCACGAGCACCCACATGATGAAGGTGATTGCCAGAAACAGCACCGTCATGAAGACCGAAAGATGCGTAATGCGCTCGGCAGCCGGCCCCGACGATTGCCATGTCGACTGCACGCTCTCGCATCCCGCCAGCAGCGCCAGCGGAATCGAAAGGGTGAAGATCAGCAGACGTCGCATGCTTATTGAGCTCCGCTAATCATGGTCTTCGTTCCCGTGGGGACGACGGAGTTGTGTTGCGGATTGGAAACTTCCTCGTCTGACGGTTCAACCGGTGGATCGGGCTCCTGCGGCGTGCGCATGGACTTGATATAAGCAACCAATTCCCAGATCTGGTCCTCAGGAATTTTGGTGCCCCACGCAGGCATGCCCTTGGAGCGGCCCTGTGCGATCGAGTCGAAGATCTGGTCGTCGCGGTTGCCATAGATCCACACCGGATCGCGCAGGCTTGGCCCCATGCCGCCGCCGGCATGGCCGCCGTGGCAGCCGGAGCAGTTGTACCAATCGAAGAGCCGCCGCCCGTCCTGAAGAGCAACCGGATCGCCTGTATACGGATTCGTCCGGTAGTGCACGTCGGCTGAATCCCGCCGGGAACGGGACCCACCGGGTCGGTTGTGGTTGCTGGTCCGCCTGCGGCCACCGGCTGTGGAATTGCATGCCGGCAGCCACCAGCAGAAGCAGCGATCAGCGCACTCGCCAGCAAGCACGAATTCGCATGTTTCATTCCCTCCGTCGCATCGCTTCAGCTCGGTTGGCATTGCACCATGCGGAATACCGTAGGAGCGGAGAAGTGCGCTGGATCTCCGGCCTGCCGCCGCGCTAGTTCCGCGTTCAGCCTGCTGCTGCAGCAGCGTATTCGCGCGTCTCGAACCCCGATGCCGATATCGAAGTGAAACGGCAGATCGGGATGCATCGGGTCATCGTCCATCGGCGTCAGATCCAGCGGCACGGAGGAATGGCGCGCGAAGTAGCCGGCCAGCGGACCCCAGGCGATCGCGACATCCACCTTCCCGTCGTCACAGCCTCGATCAGGTCGGCCGGAGGATTCTTCTCGTTCAGATTGCCGAAGATGCTGTAGCCGACCAGGTTGCGCACGATGCCGCGGCTGATGAGCGCATGAACCGGCGGCAGGCTGTCATCCTGCTCGCCGAGAATGTGACGCCGATTCTCAGCTGCGCAGCCGCGGATCGTCGAACGAATGGATGTCAGATGACGATCGCGGCGCGAAACAAAAACATAGCTCGAACGATAGTAGGGATCGGGTTGTGCCTGCCTCGTCCAAACCCGCAGGCACGCCCATCACCACATCGCAGACTCCGGCATTCAGCGTTTTGCGGAAGAAAGCTTCTCGCGCTGCGGAAACCAGACATAGCTCAACCTGCATGCCAAGATCTTTCGCGACGATTTCGGCGAGCCGATTTTCGAAACCCTGCTGCTGCTCGGTTGGAGTAGGGCAGATTATTGGGGTCCGCGCAGACGCGCAGCACGGACGTCGCGGCGCAGCGCTGACGCCGGCAGCGAGCAACAGAGACAACGCGACAAGCTTCTAGTAGCTGAAGACATAGAGCAGTCTCCCGGCTGCGTGCAGCTCTTGATCTTTCTCATTGCGCCGACGGCGCCCAAGTGCGGCGTAAGGATCGTCGGTGGAGACGGAGGGCAAAGCCGCGGCGCCCATCCATCCGCCAATTCCCGAGTAGATGGCGACGTATTGCTTGCCGTCCGGGCCGGAGAAGGTGATCGGATCGCCGACGATGCCCGAGGACGTCTTGAATTGCCAAAGGACTTTGCCGGTGTGCGCATCGACGGCGCGGAACCAGCCTTCCATGGTTCCGTAGAAGACCAGGTCGCCGCCCGTGGCGAGCACGCCGCTGTAGACCGGGAAAATCCTTCTCCTTGACGCTCCAGACCTTCTTTTGCGTTGGCGACGTCCCAGGCGATCAGTTCGCCCTGATAGCCGCCCGGTCCCGGATACATGCGCACACTCGCGCCGAGATAGGGTGTGCCGGCAATGTAATTGACTGCGGTGCCTTCGTAATCCATGCAGGTGTTGTGTGCCGGGATATAGAGATAGCCGGTGCGCGGAGAGAACGACGAGGGAATAAAATCCTTGCCGCCGGTGGAGGAAGGGCAAATGTCCATCGCGTATTTGCCGAAGTGGGTGCGCTTGTCCTGATTCTCATCCGGCAGGCCGGTTTTCAGGTCGATAGCCGTTGGCCCAGTTGACCGGCTCGAATTTCTCCGCTGAAAGCAGCTCGCCGGTTTCGCGATCCATCACGAACATGAATCCGGTGCGGCCCGGGATGCAGCAGCAGCTTGCGCATCTGCCCCTGCCATGGCATGTCGACGAGGATGTTTTCCATGATCTCGTCGTAGTCCAAGCCATCATGCGGCTCGACCTGATAGGCCCACTTCGCATAGCCGGTCTCCGGATCGCGCGCCCAGATGGTGATGGACCACTTATTGTCGCCGGGCCGCATGTCCGGATTCCACACGCCCGGATTTCCGGTGCCGTAGTAGATGAGATTTAGTTCCGGATCGTAGGAAATCCAGCCCCAGACCGTGCCGCCGCCCGTCTTCCACTGACCCGGCGTCCAGGTTTTGATGCCGAGGTCCTTGCCCCGATCCTTCGCGTAGAACGGCTTGAAATCCGGGCCGATGCGGACGTCCGCATCCGGAGCCGCTGTTGAAGGCGCGCCACAGAATTTTGCCGGTTTTGAGATCGAGCGCCGTCAGTCGGCCGCGCACGCCCAGTTCGCCGCCGCTGTCGCCCACGAGAACGACATTCTTCACGACGATGGGGCGCCATGGTGGTGGTTTCGCCGAGATGGATGTCGCCGACCTGCGTTTCCCACACCATCTTCCCGGTATTGGCGTCGACGGCGACGGTGTGGGCGTCGAGAGTGTTGTAGATGATCTTTCCGTCGGCGAAGCTCGCGCCGCGATTGACCACGTCGCAGCAGGCGATGCCGACGCGACGCTGATATCGGGATTCGGGCTGGAAGATCCATTTCTGCGGAAATCCCGGCTTGGTCAGGTCGAGCGCGATCAGGTTGTTCGGAAACGGCGTGACAATATAGAGCGTGCTGCCCACGACCAGCGGCTGGCCTTCGTGCCCATGCGGAATTCCGGTGGATGCGGTGGCGACGACGTGGAGATTCTGCACATTTTGTGTGTTGATCTTGCTCAAGCGGGCTGTAGCGCGTGTTGCCGTAGTCGCCCGCCGGCATCGTCCATTGGCCATTCGCCACGGGCGACACGAGATGAATGTTCGGCAGAGCTCCGGGCACGTCGTGACGTGCTGCCATTCGCATTGGGCTATCGCGAGCGCGGCAGCACAAGAACAGGCAGCAAGCTATGCCAGCAGTCCAAGATTAGCAATGACTCGTTCCATTGGTTCCTTCCTGGCCGCGCAAGCGTGTAGAGATATGCGGCGATATCGTGAGCATCTGTGCTCGGTAACTCCAAGGTCGGGCATCGCGGTCTTCGGTTCAACATTGCGCGGGTTGCTGAATCCAGCGAATCAGATTGTCAGGCGAGTTAGGCAGCTCGCCCGGCGATCATGGTTCTCTCGGCGAAGTAATGAGCGGCGGCCCCACCATCCGCGCGCCGTGTAATGCCGGGAATGGTATGGCAGGCTCCGCAGCCGTAGGAGCGGATCAACTGCCGTCCATGCTGCGGCGTCGCCACTCGTTTCGCACGATGTACGGCCGAACTGTTTTGCCTCCCGTGCAGCCAGCGGCTACCAGCACAGCGGCAGAGTCAGGAGTGCAGGCGATGAGTTTCATCGCGCCCTCCCGCAAAGCTCCAGAATCAACGGCGGCAGGCTGAGCCACACGATGCCCACGCCCAGCGTGAAGCTGATAAAGAAACCCATGAGCGCCATGAATTCGCTGCGCTCGTAGCCTTCCGCGCGCAGGATCCTGCCTCCGCCCGAGAGGCGGCGCCATGTGCGATACGAGGTCACTCCAGCTGCGATAGCAATCGCTAGCGACAGCAGCGACAGCAAGATGTAGATTGTGCGCGCGCCCCGGATGCGAGCATGGGCACACCGAACGGTCGTCGTTGAACGCGCAGGCGCGCCAGGTGACGACGATGTCTGCAATCCCGAGACCTCCCCAGGCGAGGCGAGGCGGTGAAGCCAAACCAAAGCTGTCGCCGGGGGATCGTCGCGGCAGGAGCGTCGTGTCAGTAGCCATGATGCACCCTGGAAATTGGGAATGACGTAAAGCAGCGCGACGATAAAGACCCAGACCACATCGACAAAGTGCCAGTAGAGCGCCACGTGCTATAGGCGATATGAGGCGAACGGCGATCTGCCGTAGCGCGGAAGGATCCCCACATAGCTCAGCATCAGCAAGCCGACAATGACGTGCGCCGCATGAAGAGTGGTGATGGTGTAAAAGATCGATCCATAGGAATCGCTGTAGGGCGTCAGCTCCTCCAGTGGTAGTAGTACTCGAAACCCTGCAGCGCAAGAAAGACAAGACCCATCAGGACCGTGATCCAGAACGCGGTTCGGCCCACGCCGAAGCGTTCCTCTTTCACTGGTGCTCACCCCAGTGCAGAACAAAGCTGCTGCGAGCAGAATTGCCAGCAGGATGAATGGATACATCAGCTTCGGCGGGTTTTCGGTGGCCCAGCGGTCCTTGTTTGTTCCGAGATAGTAGTAGCTGCCGAACATGCAGACGAACAGCATGAATTCCGTGGCGATAACGCACCACATTCCGTGAATGCCGCGGCGCTGGTCGATCGGAAGCGGTGCTCAGACCGGACCTGAGGGGGCGGCGATCTGCACGGCGGAGCTCATGCAACCTCCTTCTTCGGTACGCGGCCACATCCACACAGCAACCGATGAGGAATGTGATGAGCAAGGTAGTCAGAGCCGACCCACATCATCTGGAAAATGATCGCGCAGAAGAAAGCCAACAACGCGACGCTATGCCATCAAAGGCGCAAGCGATTCCTCCGGGATGGTTGCGATTCCGACCGGACGCGCGTCCAGCCAGTGGTGGTCGGCGTGAGCCGTCCTCCGTCAAGCACGCGATCGTTGTCGGGGTCGTCTTCCTCGTCGAAGTCGTCCCACAGACGGGTGTCGCGTCGCCACCATCGGGATGTGAGCGTGGCGTACGGCTTGGGCGGCGAATCTGTTTCCCATTCAAGACCGTCGGAGTTCCAGGGATTCTTCCCGCTAGCTCGCCGGTACGCAGACTGACGACAAATTGATGATGCTGATCAGAATGCCGATGCCGAGAACAAACGCGCCGATGGTCATCACCATATTCAGGCCATTCCAAGCCCAGTCCGGCCGGATAGGTGTAAATGCGCCGCGGCATTCCCAGCAGCCGAGGATATGCATAGGGAAGAAGCCGACATTGAAGCCGAGGAACATGACCCAGAAGCTCCACTTGCCGAGTCTCTCGTTCATCATGCGGCCCGTCATCTTTGGCAGCCAGTAATAGAAGCCGGCGAATACCGGAAAAACATTTGCAGCCGATCAGGACGTAGTGGATATGCGCCACGACGTAGTAGGTGTTATGCGCCTGCCAGTCGACCGGAATAATGCCGGTAAACACTCCACTGAGCCCGCCGATAACGAGCAGCACGACTGAACCCAACGCGTAGTACATGGAAGCGGTCGCGACCGGCCGTCCCTTCCAAAGGGTGGCGACCCACGCGAAGACCTGAACGGTGGTGAAGATGGAGATCGTCATGCTGCCGGCGCTGAAGAAGCTCATCGCCATGTCGGACATGCCGACCGTAAACATGTGGTGCAGCCAGACGCCGAAGCCGACGACGCCGGTGAGTATCGTGGAGATGGCGACATAGGGATATCCGACAATCGGGCGCCGCGAGAAAGACGGGAATGATCATGGACAGCATTCCGGTGGCGGGCAAGAAGATGACGTACACCCAGGGATGGCCGAAGAACCAGAACAACTGCTGCCAGAGAAAGGTGTCGCCGCCGCCGGCGATTCCGAAGAAGTGAGTTCCCCAGCGGCGATCCAGTTCCAGGAAAATGCAGGCCGCAGTAAGCGCCGGCAGCGCAAACAGGATGACGAAGGAAATGGTCAGGGTGCTGTAGAGAAACAGCGGCATCCGGCTGATGCTCATGCCCGGCGCGCGCAGGCGCAGGATGGTGACGATGAAGTTGATGGCGCCGCCGGTCGTGGAGACAGTCAGAAAGATCAGCGCCAGCGCATAGAAGTCCATGCCGATGCCTGGGCGAATATTGTGTCAGCGTGTACGGCACATAAGCGAACCATCCCGCATGCGGCGCCTGACCCAAGAACGGAGCGATGTACAGGAAGATGCCCGGAGAAAAGATACGTCCAGTAGGTGAAAGCATTCAGTCGAGGAAAGGCCATGTCGCGCGCGCCAATCATCAGCGGCACCAGATAGACAGCGAACCCGGAAAGGATCGGTGAGGCGTACCAGAAGATCATGGTGACGCCATGCATCGTGAAAATCTGGTTGTAGGCTTCGGGCGACAGCACCTTCATGTCTGCGCGGGCCAATTGCAGGCGCATCACCAGAGCCTCAACGCCGCCCACGAGCAGGAAGACAGAAGGCGGTGACCAGGTAGCGAATCCCCAGCTCCTTATGGTCGACCGTCGCAAACCAGCCGTATGCGCCCTTCGGTGTTTCCCACAGAGCCGTGAGTCGGCTCTCCAACGCTGCTGTCGCCATCTCTGCCAGATTCCGTGAGTACAGAAATGCGCGGCGCTCATGGAGCCCCGCTGTCTACTTGTCCAATATGCAACTCGGATGCTGTGCACAAGCGATGTGCTGAAAGGTGGCGTGAGATGACGCGTTCGCACTGCGACGCGAATTGATTATTTTGCATCGGGCTGCTGGAAGATTTCGCCCGTACAGATCTGTACTAAAATAGCGGGCCCTTTTTGACGTTGGGCATATTGAAGCCTCTTTCGCATGACCGATCGCTATCTTCACTGGCTCTTCTTCGGTTGGAAGATCGCTTCGTGGAGACAGACGGTTGTGTGTCCGAAAGCCAGCATCCTAAGAAGAGGAAGAATCGTTTTCGAGGAGGAGGCACCAATGACGGGAAAGCTGGCTGTAGTGACGGGAGCATCGAGCGGCATCGGGTTGTCTTTGGCGAAAGAGCTGGCAAGCCGGGGTTATGACCTGATCGTCGCATCGGCGGGCGAGCGACTCGGCCCAGCGGCTGAGGAGTTGCGCAGCGCGGGCGTGGACGTGGTGGATGTGCAGGCGGATCTGGCCACGCGGAAAGGGGTGGATGAACTCTGGAAACGGGTTGAATCGTCAGGCCGGAGTGTCGACGTTGCGTGCATCAACGCAGGGATCGGGGTGGGCGGCCTGTTCGATGAAACGGATCTGGACACTGAATTGAAGATGGTGATGCTGAACTGTGCGGGCACCGTACATCTGGCGAAGCATGTCGTGCGACAGATGAAGCAGCGCGGCGAGGGAAAAATCCTCTTCACGGCGTCGATTGCCGGGGAAATGGTGGCGCCGCGGGAAGCAGTCTATGCGGCGACGAAAGCCTTCGACCTCTCCTTTGCGCACAGCCTTCGCTACGAGCTGCGCGATACAGGGGTGACAGTGACGGCACTGCAGCCGGGACCCACGGACACCGACTTCTTCCATCGCGCGGGTATGGACAATACGCAGGTAGGTTCGGAGGGGAAGTCGGAAAGCCATCCCGACGATGTAGCTCGCCAGGGCATCGAAGCCCTGCTGGCGGGCAAGGACCACGTCTACGCAGCGTCTATGAAGACGAAAGCCGAAGGCATGCTGGCGAACGCGGTGCCTGGCAGCATAAAGGGTGCGATGCACGAAAGGATGGCGCGGCCGCTGGATGAAGAGAAGGCGAGCTGACAGCGAGGAACTGACAACGCGAAGGCGCAGTCCTTCATTCGAGACAAGGACTGCGGCTTCTGAGGGATTCGGGAGGGATTATGTCGAAAAGCTTGAAGGAAAAACCGAATGCGGATGAATTGCCGCGGACGGCGGGGCCGGGAGTCATTCGTGAAGGCCGTTATATGCCGCCGCCAGCCGATGGCGACGGCAAAATGTGGGTTCGGCGTACGGTGCTGATCCAGGGAGATCCAAAGGAACTATACGACGTATGGCGCAATGTTGAAGCTGCGCCTCTTTGGCAGGAACAGATCACGAGCGTGACCCAAACCGGCCCGAAGACGTCGCACTGGGTGATGCAGGCCGGCGACAAGACCATCGAGTGGGATTCGGAGATTCTCGCGGACGAGCCGGGAAAGCGGATCGCGTGGCAAACGATCGGTGGAGACAGCGAGAACGCGGGCGAAGTGATGTTCGAAGAAGCTCAGGATGGGCGGGGCACCTATGTGATGGTTCTGCAGGAATTCCGAATGGGAAAACTTGCCAGCGCATGGGAAACTCTGCGTGGCCGGAATCCGAAACAGGCGGTCATCGAAAACCTGCGGCACTTCAAACAGCTGCTCGAGACCGGTGAAATCCCGCGTACAGAGGGGCAGTCGCACGGACCGCGGGGCGCGATCGGCAGCATGAAGGAGTCAGCTTATGCCGAGAAAATCGCGAAGCCCCCGGGGCTGGAGCGCAAGGCGAGCTAACAGGAGCAGGCACGATTTGTCGATGCGTTGATTACAGCATCTGTGTCCGAACAACATGCCGAAAGGAAGGGAAGCGATGAAAGCAGTCTGCTGGATGGGAAAACACAAGGTTGAAACGCTGACGGTGCCGGACCCGCAAATTCTGAATCCTCACGATGCGATTTTGCGCATTACGCGGACGGCAATTTGTGGATCGGACCTGCATTTGTTCGACGGGTTCATTCCAACGATGGAGGCCGGCGATATTCTCGGCCACGAATTCATGGGCGTGGTGGAAGAGGTGGGTGGAGAGGTCAGGAATCTGAGGCGTGGCGACCGCGTAGTGGTGCCGTTTACGATCGCCTGCGGCAACTGCGAATTTTGCCGGAAACAGATCTGGGCTGCGTGCGATAACACCAATCCCAATGCCCATCTGATGGAAGCAGCTTATGGTTATTCAGGGTCCGGGCTGTTCGGATACTCCGCATATGATGGGCGGATATGCCGGTGGACAGGCTCAGTATGTGCGTGTGCCGTTCGCCAACGTCGGACCGCTGAAGATCGAGAGCGACCTGCCGGATGACAAGGTGTTGTTTCTGTCCGACATTTTTCCGACGGGCTACATGGCGGCCGAGAATGCCCAGATCGAACCGGGCGATACGGTTGCGGTTTGGGGATGCGGGCCGGTGGGGCAGTTCTCCATTGCGAGCGCGTTCATGCTTGGCGCGTCGCGTGTGATTGCCATCGATCGGCTGGAGGAACGGCTGGACATGGCACGCTCTGTTGGCGCCATCACGGTGGACTATTCCGAAGAAGACGTCAGCGTTCTGAATGCGCTCAAAGATCTGACGGGCGGTATTGGACCGGATGCCTGCATCGACGCCGTAGGCCTTGAGGCGCATTCGAACGAATTGCAGGGGGTTTACGACACAGTCAAAACGACACTCATGCTTGAACAGGACCGTCCCATCGTTCTGCGGCAGGCGATTCAGGCAGTGCGCAAGGGTGGAACCCTGTCTATCCCCGGCGTCTACGGCGGCCTGCTCGACAAGGTGCCGTTCGGCGCGGCGTTTGGCAAAGGCATCACGATGAAGATGGGCCAGACGAACATGCACAAATATATGAAGCCTCTTCTGGGGAGAATCGAGAAGGGACAAATTGATCCCAGCTACATCATTTCTCACCGGATCACACTCGATGAGGTTCCGGAAATGTATTCGATTTGGCGAGACAAGCGAGAGCAAGTGACCAAAATCGTGATCGATCCATGGGCGGAGCGAACTGCTGCATAGATGCGACGCCGATTTCGGAGGACTGGGGTGTGTTCTACAACTTCGCCTCAGTTCCTCGGAATCGAGTACCAGCCCCCTGTTCCCGAAGATTCAGCATCCAATCCATGCCATGAGGTCCCGCGAACATCGCCGCACAATGCTTTCCGCGACCATGTGGCTATCGGCCATCCTGCCGGCAGCCGCCTTATGGATCATCTTAGTCGGGGGCACGAAGCGCAACGAGGTGTGGGTTGGGGGAGGCGTGCTCGTTCTCTCCGTGGCGTTCCTCTATAAAGTGTGGCAGGTTGAACCGCTCAAGCTTGACCTCCGCATCAAGGATCTGGCGCAGGGTTGGCGCATCCCCTGGTACGTCGTTTCCGGGGTCTACGAAATGATCATCATACTTACAAAGGATTTAGGCGGCCTCAAACGAGCGGATTCTCTCTATCGGGTGAGCAAATTCAGAACCCCGAGGCCTGACTCATTATTCATTGCTCGCCGCGTGCTGGCCACGGCCTATACGACGACAGCACCGAACTTCATTGTGATCGGCGTCGATCCGCAGCAGGGCCGCATGTTGTTTCACCAACTCAAGCGGAGCAGTATTCCGAAGATGACCGAGGCCCTGGGAGCGCAGGCTGAGGGACGGCGGTCATGAACATTTGGCTGCTCGCCGCCGCCGGCGTTTCGGCGTCTTTGATCCCGTGCGCGGATATGTGCCTGCGCGGAACGCCCGAGCGCCGGCTCGTCGGACTAATGGCAAGCCTGATCGTGACGCTTGCCCTGGTTTTGTTCACGATTGGTTTTGGGCGTAGTCCGTTCATGGATCTGCCGCTGGCCCAGGCTCTGATGTCCTTCGGCGGCGGCCTGGTCTTTACCCGCTTTCTAGGCAAACATCTATGATGTCTTTTGCTTTCGAAGCCGTATTGTTGAGCCTGGTCGTGCTGCTTTGCTGGCTGGGAGTGCTGGGTATGTGGCGCATGAGAGAGCCGACCCAGGCTCTGCACTACCTCTCCCTGCCGGCAACGGCGGGCGTTATCCTTCTCACCATTGCGGTGCTGATTGCACAAGGCCCCCGCCAGGTGTTCTGGAAGGTCGCGATCATCGCCGCCGTTCTGGTGGCAACGAATTCGGTTGTCACCCACGCAACTGCTCGCGCTTTTCGTGCGCGGAAGCTCGGACACTGGGAACCTCTCGATGGTGACCCAATGGAAATCGTCCGCGTGGAGAAGGGCCAATGATGTGGGTTGGCGCGGGATTGCTTCTGCTCGTGAGCGTGGCGGGATTTGGAGTGGTGCGAACCCGAGACGTTACGAGCCAGGTGATTGCCCTCAGCTTCTATGGCGTCCTCATGGCGCTCGTATTTTTCTTCTTTCAGGCACCCGATGTCGCGCTGTCGCAGATCACAGTGGGCGCCGTAGCGCTGCCGCTGATGGTTATGCTGGCTATTTCGCGCATGAAATACCGGGCCCATAGTGAGAAGAACGAAGGAGAACGCGATGCCTGAGTTGGTTCGCACGCGGCTCTTTCTGATCTTCGGCGGCGTCTTCCTGTTTCTGTATTGTTATGCGGCATTGAACCTTCCGTCCTGGGGAAGTTATCGCGGTCCTTATGGGGATATGATTTCACGGGCAGCTGTCTACGAGCGTCACGCCACCGACGCCGTCAACGCAATCAATTACGACTACCGCGCCTTCGACACCCTGGGTGAAGAGTTCATCCTGTTCACTGCTGTCCTCGGTGTGCTGATGTTGCTGCGCCGGGAAGAAGGCGCAACCATGCGCGATACGGGCAAGGTTTCCGATGAATTCCGCCTCAGTGAGACCGTACGCGCGACCGCGATGCCCGCGATTCTGGCCACTGTAGTATTCGGCTTCTACATCGGGCTGCACGGTCAGCTAACACCTGGCGGCGGCTTTCAGGCGGGAGTAATTCTGGCATCCGTGCCGCTTCTCCTCTATGTCTGCGAGAATACGGAACTGTTTCGGCGCGTCACGTCGCACTCGGCCGTCGAAGTGTTCGAGGCGCTGGGCGCTGCCTCCTACGCTCTGATCGGCCTCGCCCCGCTTCTGATCGGCGCGCCGCTCCTGACGAATTTCCTGCCGCTCGGCCAGACCGGAGACGTTTTCTCGTCGGGAACTATTGCCTTGATCAGCGCCTGCGTCGGAGTAGAAGTGACTGCGGCATTCCTCCTGGTTGCATACACCTACCTTGAAGAGATCATTACCGGGCAGGTTCCTGAGGATTAGCCCATGCCTCATCTTCTTCATTTGCTGCCCTGGTTCGTCGCCGCGTGGTTATTCTTCTCCGGACTCTATGGCATCGTCAGCAGCAAGCATCTCGTGCACTCCGTCATCTGTCTCGCAATTCTGCAGAGTTCGACCTACATTCTGTTGCTCGGCATCGGATACCGTGTTGGCGGGGCAGCGCCGATCTTTGCGGATATTGCTCCCGGAAGGGTGACCGTCGACCCGGTTGTTCAGGCATTGATGCTGACCGATGTCGTGGTGGAGGCTGTTGTGGTGGCCCTGCTTTTGGCCATGGTGGTTAAAGCTCACGAGAAGGCCGGGACGGTTTCTCCCGATGAACTCCGAACGCTGAGAGGCTGATAGTTGATCGCACCGTCTGTGCTGACCCCGCTGCCGGTCGCTGTGCCTCTGGCCGGGGCGGCCCTGATTGCATGCCTTGGGAAATGGCTTAGCCGGACTGTGATCGACAGCCTTGGCATCCTTTTCGCCGGGCTAACGCTAACGATTTCCGCAGTGTTACTCACGCATGCGGTCGCGGGACCTTGGGTGTATTGGTTTGGAAACTGGTACCCACGAGGCTCTGTCGCATTAGGAGTTAGCTTTATCGCTGATCCCATCAGTGCCGGCCTCGCCGTCATCGCTGCAAGTCTCACGCTGCTGAGTCTGGTCTTTTCCTGGCGTCTGGAGGAATCGGGCTCCAATCACTTCCAGCCGCTGATGCTCATCTTTCTCGCCGCCATGGGCGGATTCAGCCTGACGGCCGACATTTTCAATCTGTTTGTCTTCTTCGAGCTGATGAGCACGGCGGCGTTCGCACTGTGCGGATTGAAGACCGCCGAGCCCGCTCCTCTGCAGGGCTCCTTCAATTTCGCCGTGACCAATACCATCGCCGCCTTTCTGGTGTTGACCGGCATCGGCTTCTTATATGCCGTTACCGGGGCTTTGAACATGGCACAGATCGGCCTTCAACTCGGGCAAAGGCATGATCCTCTGATCTTGTTCGCGTTTGTGCTTCTGGTGTGCGGTTTTTTCATAAAAGCGGCCATCGTTCCCTTTCATCTTTGGCTTCCCGATGCCCATGCTGTGGCGCCGACGCCAGTCTGCGTGCTCTTTTCCGGATTGATGGTCGAGCTGGGATTGTTCGCCGTCGCGCGGCTTCGCTTCATCGTTTTTGGGCAGACATTTTCGAACCATGAGCCGCAGTTACGCGCGATTCTTGTCGGGCTGGGAGTTCTGACGATCGTGATCGGCGGCCTCATGTGCTATGCCGAGCACCATCTGAAACGGATGCTGGCGTTTTCGACGATCTGTCATTCCGGCATCATGCTCACAGCCATCGGCCTCGACACACCTGTGGCATTCGCGGCCATGATGATTTACCTAGTTGCACATGCCTTCATCAAAGCCGGACTTTTCCTGACCTCGGGCATCCTGCTCCATCGGCTCCGCGCCATCGGCGAACGAAGCTTGTTTGCGCGGGGAAGAAGTATGCGGTGGACCGCACTACTGTGGTTCTTTGGCGCGCTGGGGTTAGCTTCCGCGCCGCCGTTTCTTACGATAGTTGGCGAAGGTGGTATCTCGAAAGCGGCAGAAGATGTGGGGATGTCATGGATTTCCTTGCTCTGCCTGTTGGGCGGCGTCCTGACTTCGGCAGCCGTGCTCCGCGTCGGCATGCACACTTTTCTGGGGTGGGGAACGGAGCCGATCACGGACGAAGCGGCTGAGATAGGCGAGCTCCCCGAAACCGCGGCAGAAGATCAGCGAGTGTTCTGGTATCAGTACGTTCCGGCGGTTGTCAGCCTGGCGGTTCCCATCTTTCTTGCATTCACGCCCCGATGGATCCCGATGGTTCGCGATGCTGCTGCGAGCTTTAAACAACAGGCAGCGATCCAGCGTCTGACTTATACCGGTTCTGTCGTCCATGTCACGTTGCCGGCCTGGACGATTGAATCCGCGGCGCTGCATGGAGCTCTGGCATTCATCCTGGCCATGCTTCTTGCCTGTACTTCCGTCTTTCGCGGGCGCATTGCCCGAGGATTTCGAATCGGAGCATTCCTGGAGTCGGGGTTCAGCCCGCTGCGCGCGATGCAGTCCGGGCATCCCGGCGATTACGTTTTCTGGATCACGGTCGGGTTGGCCACCTGCGGATCGGCCGCATTGGTCATTCTCCGCTGAACTCAATCGTCAACGAGGATATCGGGCGCGGCGGCCGATCGGGTAGCTGCTCATGCGGCGAACAGAGGCTTGAGATAAGGCGCGGTGCGGCTGACCGCTGATCGCGCGACGGTCTGCGGCTTGCCGGCCGCGACGACGAGACCGCCTTCCTCGCCGGCGCCGGGACCGATGTCGACGACCCAGTCGCTCGACGCAATGATGTCGAGGTCGTGCTCGACGACAATAACGGTGTTGCCGTGGTCGACGAGGCGATTTAGCTGCGCGAGCAGGCGTTCGACGTCGGAGGGATGAAGACCGGTGGTGGGCTCGTCGAGGACGTAGAGGGTATCGCCTTTTTGCGGGCGCTGGAGCTCGGTGGCGAGTTTGATGCGCTGAGCTTCGCCCCCGCTCAGCTCTGTGGCCGGTTGGCCGAGGCGCAGATACCCGAGCCCGACTTCGCTGAGGACGGAGAGGGCGCGCTGCACGTGCTCCTCGCCAGTAAAGAATTCGATCGCGTCATCTACGGTGAGACCCAGGACCTGGGCAACATTTTTGTCGCGGTATTTTACTTCGAGCGTCTTCGGGTTGAAGCGCGCGCCATGGCACGCCGGACACGGTGAATAAACGCTGGGAAGGAACAGCAATTCGACGCACACGAAGCCTTCTCCGGAGCAGGTCGGGCAGCGGCCTTTGACCACGTTGAAGGAAAAGCGTCCAGCGTCGTAGCGGCGATCACGCGCCATTCTTGTTGCTGCGAAGAGCCGGCGCACGTGATCGAAGAGTCCGGTGTACGTAGCCATGTTGGAACGCGGCGTGCGGCCAATAGGTTTCTGATCAACCTGGACCAGGCGGCGTACGGACTCCATACCGTCGGTGATTGAGCCGCCGAGGACAAGTGGAGCTTCTGCCGTGAGAGGATCCTCGTCCTCATCCGTTTCGATTGGTTTCTGGCCGAGGCGCTCCGCAGCAAGTTCGACGAGCACCTGGCTGACGAGCGTCGACTTGCCGGAGCCGGAGACGCCGGTGACAGCTGTTAGAACACCGAGGGGAAAACGGACATCGAGGTTATGGATGTTGTTGCGCGTGACTCCGGAGAGGCGGAGCCATCCGGTGGGCGTCCGGAGGCTGCTTCGCGTCGGGGGACGGCGGGTGGTGGAGAGGTAGTGGCGTGTTTTGGAGGCAGGAACGTCGTGTAACCCGGCGGGCGGACCACTGTAAAGAATTTCACCGCCGCGATCGCCCGCGCCAGGGCCGACATCAACGATCCAGTCGGCGCGGCGAATGATATCGACTTCGTGCTCAATGACGAAGAGAGAATTCCCGACGCGACGCAAGGCCTCGAGCGCCTGAAGCAGAGTCTCGGTATCGGAGGGATGCAGTCCCGCCGATGGCTCGTCGAGAACGTAAATGACGCCGAAGAGGTTCGAATGCATTTGGGTGGCAAGACGCAGACGTTGTAATTCGCCGGGTGATAGTGTCGGAGTGCTGCGCTCAAGTGCGAGATAGCCGAGGCCGAGTAAAAGGAGCGCGTCAAGACGGGCCACGATATCATGCGTGATGCGAAGGGCGACCGCAGCTTTTTCGGGTATGCCACGGAGGGGCGAGGTCTTCTCGTTCGCGTAAGCGGTGAGAAGCCGGTGGACCTGCTGTAGTGGAAGTGTGCCGAGCGCAGCGATGTCGAGGCCCGCAAACCTGACTTCGAGTGCGTCGGCGCGGAGGCGCTTGCCGTGGCAAACCGAACACTGTGCTGAAAGCAAGTATGCGGACACGCGCCGCTTCATCATGGCGCTCTGCGTTCTGGAGAAGGTTTCCAGAACGTAGCGTCGGGCGCTGGTGAAGGTGCCCATATAGCTGGGCTCCATTTTCGCGCGCAGAGCACGACGGGTCTCCGCCGGTGTGAAGCCCGCGTAGACAGGCACGCTGGGCTGGTCCTCGGTGAAGAGGATCCAGTCGCGGTCCTTTTTGGAGAGCTCGCGCCACGGGCGGTCGACATCGTAGCCGAGAGAAACAAGGATGTCGCGCTGGTTCTGGCCTTGCCAGGCGGGTGGCCATGCGGCGATAGCGCGCTCGCGTATGGTCAGCGACGTGTCCGGCACCATCGACTGCTCGGTGGTTGTGTAGATGCGGCCCAGGCCGTGACATTTCGGGCACGCGCCTTCCGGGCGGTTCGCCGAGAAGTTCTCCGCATACAGCATAGGGCGTCCGCGCGGATAGTCACCGGCGCGGGAGTAGAGCATGCGGAGCAGATTGGACAGCGTGGTGACGCTGCCGACCGACGAACGTGTGGTCGGCGATCCCCGCTGCTGCTGCAGCGCAACAGCAGGCGGAAGTCCGTCAATGGAATCTACCTCGGGCACGCTTAGTTGGTGGAAGAGGCGGCGGGCGTAAGGTGAGACCGATTCGAGATAGCGCCGTTGGGCTTCGGCGTAGAGAGTGCCAAAGGCGAGCGAAGATTTTCCGGATCCGGAGACGCCCGTAAAGACCACGAGGGCATTCCGGGGGATGTCGACGTCAACGTTTTTGAGGTTGTGCTCGCGGGCGCCGCGAACGCGAACTCTGTCGGGCGGAGCGGGCTCTTTCGATTCGCGAAAACGCTCGGCAGCATTGAGACAGGCGAGGTCCATCCATTAATTTTGGATGCGCCAAGTCGGGAAATGCGGATTTTTCAACTCGTTGAGCGGGCAAGACGACGGAAATCGCACAGCCAGGCCGGCGCTCCAGCCCTGAGAGATGGCATCAGAAACGGTATGAGATCCAGGAAGCATGCACAAACGCATCCTTCGCCTGTGCCTGTTGCGCTCCTTTTGATTGACGTTTTGACAACGTTTCAGTTTCCGGATGGAGAATCGATCCTTAAAGAAGCACTCGAAATGCGGGACCGGCTGGTGAGGCTGAAGGCGCGAGCGCGCGCAGCCCAGATTCCGACTCTATACGTCAATGACAACTTCGGGGATTGGCGAAGCGAAAAAGAGGTGCTGATGGGGCGCTGCCTTGAGGCGAAAGGGGCAGAGTTTGTCCGGCCGCTGCTCCCCGACAGTGAGGACTACTTCGTGCTCAAACCGATGCATTCTGCGTTTTACATGACCCCGCTCGAAGTGCTGCTCCGGCATCTGCAGGTGGAAACGCTGATTCTGACCGGTTTGACGTCTGGTAGTTGCATCAACATTACGGCGCATGACGCCAACATGCGCGGCTTCGACATCTACATTCCGTCGGATTGCTCGTGTGCGCGGAATCCGGAGGAGCACAGCCAGGCACTCGCGCAGCTGAAGGCGATGGCGGGTGCGGACCTTCGGCCTTCAACTTCATTGAAGCTGCAGAATCTCATTCGCGCAGCGCAGGTCTCCCGTCGGAACTCACCAACCCGGGCAAAGTAGAAGCCATTGGTGAACAGTGTTTCCTGATCGCCTCGCCGAGTTGCTGTAGATCGCGCTCTGCATGACACTGCCGCATATAGAGCTCGGTTTCTGCGAAGCGCCGCGAAGTCTCGCGGTCCATCGCCAACGGATGCGGTCCGAAAGCCCGGCCAAACCTGGTGAGGATCCGAGCGCATGCTGATTCGACCAGGTGCCGGACCGTCAGGGCACGGCGATGGGCCGCTTCAACGTCCCGCGGGGCAGCGTCAATCTCTGCCGCCGCCCACCCGAGAATAGCTTCCATCCCGGTAACCTCCGCGGAGATTGCGCCGAGATGAGCGAGCGTGTGAGGATCGCTGCGGCTGGTTTGGTTCGCGTAATGCAGCAGGCCGGCTGCGCCTCCAGCCCAGCACGCTGCCGGTCCGCAAGCTCCATGCCAGAAGCCCGGCCGTTTGAGGTACCAGCCCTCATCGCCCACAATCCAGGAACCGTCGACCTCAATACCGCTAAAAGTGATGGTGCCAGTCTGCGTAGCGGAAAACGCCGGAGTGATCCAGGCAGACATGTCAGTGGAAAATAAGCCGCGATGCGCAGTCAGATCGAGTTCCAGCAACGCATCGTGAGGCTCGTCCAGGGTGATGAGCGCACGATCAACGAGGCCAAGGCCGCTGCAGAAGGGCTTTATTCCAGTGAGAAGCCCGTCATGCAGACGTACCGCGTCATCCGGTGTCTTTGAAGCCCAAACGGCATAGATGGCTCCTGGCGCCGGCTCTCGCCCAGCCTCTTCGAGGATCGCGCAGGCATCCCAGTGTGCTTCGGCCAGCTTCGCCAGCGACAGATCTTCACGCGCTGCCTCGAAGAGGCGACGATGACGAGCAAGGGTGTTGCCTGTGCCCGGCGCCGGAAGCCGTTCTGTTGCCAGTTCGCGGAGGCGAGTCTGCAGCTCCGATGCCGTCATGCCGCTGCCTGATCGAGCGCGGCTAACGTTGCCGCGAAACCAGCCGGAGCACGGCCCACGCGCCGCCCACTGGTTACAACCGTGAGACTCGCATCGGACAACACGAGGGCGTTGCTGCGGCGGAGCCGGTTCCAAAGGTGATGGTCCTCGGCGGTGTTCAGCGTGCCCCAGCCTCCCGCTGCCAGATACACATCGGCCCGCACTCCCAGGTTAGCGCCATGGATGTGCGGATGCGTTCCGTCCGGATGAACGACATACGAATCGCGGAAGCGCTGCTCAGTGTACCTGGGGTGCTCCGCAAAAGTATCCACCTGGACGATGCCGGCAACCGCACTCCATCCCTTGCGGGCGTAGCTGAGATGTTGAACGAGCCAATCCTCCGGCACCTCGCAGTCCGCGTCGGTGTTAGCCAGCCAGCAGGCTGACGCCATTCCATCAAAGCGCCCAACTGCAAGGCGAGCGGCGAACTCACGCGCTGAACCGACACAATGGGCTGCAATCTGGCATACGCAGCCGTGCTGTCCAGCCATTCTTTGCGCGATCGCATAGGTTCCATCGGACGAATGATCAGCTACGACCACCAGGTCGCTGGTCACGCCGGGAGGCAATCGACGGCGAGCACGATCCACGCTGCGCAGGCATCTGGGCAGCAGATCCTCCTCATTGTGGGCGGGAATGAGTACCGCAATATGCCACCCTTCTCGCATCATTGCCTGATCCATCGATCCAGTCGAAATTCAGAGTGCCGTTCGGACTGAGTAAGATGCAGATCGGGCCGTTCGCGAAGGATTGCGTGCACGTTATCGCCGTGCATCCTGTGATCGACGGAATGACCGAGCCAATGGGAGGCAAGCACCGTGGCCCCGGCGGGAAGTGCCACTATCAGCCGTCCGGCAACTTGTCGCCACGCGGCCGGATCGAAGTAATATCCAATCTCACTGAACACCAGCAGGTCCCAGTCCTGGGGCTCGATATCCTGAAGGCCTTCACAGCGGAGGGTGATGTTCGGCAACGCGGAACAACGCTGCCGTGCTCGCTCGACGGCCGTAGGCGACAGATCCGTCGCGAGCAATCGACCACACAAGGGGGCCAGTCTCGCGGTGAGCACGCCCACGGAGCATCCTGGCTCAAATGCGTTGGCGTAGGTTTGTCCCCGCAGGTTTGCGAGAATGCGCTCATAACGGTCGAGTTCAAATGGGTTGGCCGCAAAAGACCATGGATCTTCGGTGGCTCGATACTTCGATTCGAAAAACCTGGAACTGGACGGCTCGAGTTCGCCAGAAACGATCTTCATGCCAGGTAGACCTCGCAAGCCATTCGCGCGGGCCACAGCAGATTTTCCGGGAGGATCGGCGGCTCGTCCGCGAACGCCGTTAGTTGGGAGCGGTGGGCGGACAGAGCTTCCAGTTTGATCTGGCGCTCCTGCCCGGAAAGCGAGACTTTTCTGAGTCGAGCGCCCTGAAGCAGTTCCGGATGACCTCGATGCCAGGTCCAGAAGAGCCAGGAAATGCAATGGGCGCCCACGCGTTCGCATGCATTCTGAGCCGCTCGTCCGCAAGCCTCATGATCGGGATGAAAGTCGCCGATCCAGGGCGCAAGAACAAGAGAGCCCGGGCTGATGAGTTCGCAAAGTGCCATACGCAGCGATTCCTCTTGCTTACTTACGGCACTATCGACAAAGCGGAGGCGACAGATGCGGGCTGGCTCGACTCCGAGACGAATCAGCGCTGACTCCTGCTCTTTGATGCGCAACGCAGCCAAGCCGTCCTTTTGCCGATAGGCGTTTTCCCCATCGGTGACAGCGATGACGGTGACGTTCACTCCGCTATGCGTAAGCCGGGCGATGAGGCCACCGGCGGCCAGGGTTTCATCGTCAGGATGGGGCGCGATCACGAATGCGGTTTCGCAAGGCGATGGCTGCCAGGACTCCGCGGCATCGACGGTGGGCTTCCATTCGGCTTCGGAATTAATCGGAACCACCATGCCTGGATCAGATGCACTTGAAGCGTGCCCGGAGATGCCTTTCAAGGGATACTCGCATCGGATTCTGCGACAAAGTGTGACAGCCTGCTCCGCCACGGCAACCGTGGGCTCACGCTCCGGCGCATCGATCCTCCCTACGCCGACTTCTCTCTGGTCGAAATAGCTGTTTGTGTTCTCAACCGGCACGCATCTGATGCAGATATGGCGGGAAGGAACACCGAGATCGCTGTTATCGGCGCTGGTCTGGCCAGTCTCACGGCAGCGCGCCTCCTCGCCGAAGCTGGCCGTCAGGTCATCGTCATTGAAGCGCGCGACCGCGTGGGCGGCAGAATCCTGACTGTGAATTCCGGACCCGATGCCATAGGACTCGGATCAGAGTTTGTTCACGGCAAGCCGCCGGAGCTTTGGGAACTTCTGCGAGAGGCAGGACTCGAGACCTAGGAAGGCAAGGGCTCTGAGGTTTGCTGGCAGAACGTAAACCTATCGGCCTGTGGGCCTTTGCTGGACCACGAACTCCAATGGATCGAGGCTCTCAAACAGTGGCGGCAGGATGATTATTCCTTCGCGGATTACCTGCGGCGGATCGACATCCCCGAAGCTACCCGCATACGGCGCGTCGATTATGTGGAGGGGTTTAACGTCGCTGACCAGTACACCCATCGGAGTAGCTTCCCTGGGCGGACAACAGGCTGCCGAAGATGAGATCGAAGGAGATCGGATCTTTCAAATCATCGGCGGATATCGTCAGGTTCCTGAGTTTCTTGCTGAGACTGCGACCCGCGCGGGCGTCGAAGTTGTGCTGGGTGCTCGAGTGACTGCGGTCGGATGGCAGGCAGGCGGGGTCAATCGGGACAAGCAAGGGGTGAGGGCCGGCCTGGGCGATCCTGGTCTTCGATCTGCGGCATCTCCAATTCGAGAAACCGAGTTTCCTTCTCCTCCGATTCGGGTGCCTGCGGAATTCTGACGGCTTCCTACCATGACAGCGCCAATGGCGCATTTTGGCGTGCCGTTTATTCATCGCGCCGCCGCGGGTTGGTTTCGATATTTCATTTTTTTGGGGAGCAGGAGGGAAAGTACATTTGCCTTAGAGGCCGTTGTTAATGCCCTCAAAGCAAACCCAGGCGAACGTACTCCTTATGTACGACCGAATAGCATTCACATGAAACCTCTTCAAGGCCTTTGCGGTTCAATACATTCACATGGCCGCGTGCGTATTCAATCAGTCCGGCCTTATGTAGTATCCCTGCGGCCACGGTGACCGTGGAGCGACGGGTTCCAAGCATGGTGGCGAGAAATTCGTGCGTAATGGGCAGGTGGTCGCTCTGCATCCGATCATGGCACATCAGCAGCCATCGGGAGAGGCGCTGCTCAAGATCGTGAATGCGATTACAGGCGGCGGTCTGAGCCGTCTGCGCGAGCAGGGCCTGAACACCGCGTTGCAGGCAGTTGCGCAGCTCGCCGTTGAGTTCTGCGCACTGCCCGAAGAGCACGTCAGCCCTGATGCTGAAGCCTGACCCTGGCAGTTGAATGAAGCTCCGGTTCAGCGAAGTACCCGTACCCAGCAGCGCCGGCATACCGACGAAATCTGTCTCGCCCGATGATTCCCACCTCGACCATGGACCCGTCGGCCATGGTCGCCACGATCGAACAGATGCCGTCCTCAAGAAAATACACGGTTTTGACTGGATCGCCCGAGTCAGAGAGTGTTTGATTTCTTTTGAACGGCATGGGATGAAGATGCGGCTGAAGGCAATTGATCTCGCGCGCCGTCAGGCTGGCGAGCAGGCTGTTTTTATAGGGCGGTTGTTTCAATTGGGATTTCACGAATGCTCCTTTGCGTGGGGTCAAAAAGACCCACACCTGAACGCGCAAAGAAGCCGAGGGTGAGGACGACGGCGTCGCGAATAGAGATGTCCCGTTAATCCTAGGCTTTTCTGCGAGTTGCGGAGGAGAAATTTTTTCTTCCTTTGGTTCTTTAAGTGACAGACGGCCCGTCGACTCGAGGATGAAAAATGGAAAGTTGGTTACTAGCGAACCTGGAACATTTCCGGGTGTTCGCCCATGGGAAGAGGGCCTGACGATGTCGCTCGCGATCGTTTTGAATGTCGGCTACGATCCGATGCTGCTCGATACTCGAGCCTCTGTTCTGCGCGCTGCGGGATATCTGGTCGAGTCAGCGTCAACCATTCAGCAGGCGATTCGCCAATTCCGCAATGGCGATTTCGACGTGGTTGTTCTCTGCCACTCAGTCGATCAGGACGAGAGAAATCAGTTGATCTCGTGGATTCGAACATCCGGTTCGTTCACCCTGTGGTCTCAGTGGCGGCAATCGCTGATGATCTTTATCAGACGACGTCGTCCTGGATGACGATTGAGAGTAATCCGAAAAAGCTGCTCCGCGGGATCGAGAAGGTGCTGGATGGGGCGGCAGGACGGACCGATGGCCAAAAAGCGGCGGCGCCGGATGGCCATGGGGACGGCATGATGCGATCCACGATCCTGTGTATCGATGACGATCCCAATCTCCTGGCAATGCGACGCAAGCTGCTTGAGAGTGCGGGATACCGTGTGCTGACAGCGCAAAGTGGGGCCGAGGGGATCAAGGTGTTTGCGGCGGGATTCGCCGATGCGGTGATTCTGGATTACATCATGCCGCTGATGAATGGCGGAGCGGTAGCCGCAGCGATGCGGCAAATCGACAAAGATGTAAGGCTCGTTCTGCACTCCGGTTGCTCGGAAATACCCAAAGAAGATTGGGTGCTGTTCGACCGGGTGATTCCCAAGGGGGTTTCCCCTGATGTACTGATCTCGGCGATTCAGCAGCTGCTGCTTGAGATGGATCGGAAGAGTGCCCAACCGAGGCATGCAGCAGGAAAACGCAGGGGTTTAGATCGAAGGTGGGCGGGATCAGCAGCGAATGACCAGTCCGCTCCTTGAGTCCAATCCAGAAGCGCAGCAGAAAGGTGGAAATGGCGAACGTTCTGACCTCGTGGAAAGAGATCGCCCAGCATCTGGGCAAAGGAGTACGCACCGTTCAACGCTGGGAAGAGCACTTTGGCCTTCCCATCAGAAGACTCCAAGGGGAATCGCATCATGCTGTTTTGGCTCTTCCTGAAGAGATCGATGCATGGGTTCGGGAAAGAACTGCGATTTGCGGCGACGGCGTCGGCGAATCCGAACTCGAGCGTTTGCGTGGAAAGATACTGGAACTTCAAAGGGAGAACGCGGCTCTGCGCAGCCAACTCGAAGGCTACCACCTGGAGCCTGCGGCCCCGGAGGGTATTGCAAGGTGGAGTTCCGTTCAAACGATTGATGCGAAGCGTTTGGCTTCTTAGATTGCTGGATCAGATCGTCACTCAACGATATGGATGGTTCTTATGGCGACAGATAAAGTGATTGAATTTGGATTCCCCCGGGACGGCAGGGATAGAACCCATAGCCGATCGGCACCGTTATCGATCTTGTCGGTCGGAAGAGACCCAGACATCCTGAGACTTCGGAATCAGGTTATTCGAAGCCGATCGGAAATGAACATTCGCTCCATGAATCCTGAAGAGGCGGAATCCTGGGCACGCAGGACTGAGCCCTATCTTTGGATATTCTGCAGCACAGTTGAATTGTCAAAGGTCGTGTATCTGGCTTGCAGCATCCGGCGGTACAGCTCATGCAGCAAGTTGCTGCTTCTTGAGGGTTCAAGGGCGATCGGTTTCGAAGCTCAATTATTCCATCAGGTGTTAAATCCGATTCAAAGCGTCGAGGAGTTTCTTGATGCCGTGAGCCACTTGTCTCTTGCGGCTTGACAATTTGCAGTATGGCTATCCAGATGACAGGAAACAACGCTCATGTCTCAGCACCCGCCAAGACCCTCAAAAGCCGAAAACAGGGATCAAGGCGTTTCTCGGCGCGACCTCTGCTATTCCCTCTAAACCTCTGCCGAACAACGGCAGAGGTCAAGAGCTCAAACTTTCTTGTCAATAGTTAGGCGTGTTCCGAATCGGCAGAGGTCCGAAAGGACGGCTCATCGTGATCGGCTTTAAGCGCTGCCAAAAAACTGCCAAAATGTCCAAGGTGCCGGTGAGGGTGCTGGTGGATAGAAATGGTGCGTTTAAGTGCTTTTGCGGGCTTTCGATAGCCATCGGGGCCCATGTTATGTTTAACTTCCGGTTATTGACCTAACTGCTGCGGTAGAGCTCAACAGCCGCATGGACGAATAGTCGGATTTTGGGACAAGTGCCCCTTGGCTCAACTGTTGCCAACAGGGCAAATCGCTCTTTGAGAACCATTCACGCTGGCGCGACGTCGATCACCGAGGCTCAAGGGCACCTGCCGGCCCTGAGAAGCGGTATGTCTTTCAACGGCTCCCGCTGGACCAAAGTCGTTCGAAACTGTCTTGGAACGCTGTCTCCACACTGAACAGATTGAAACGACGTGATAGTCGCGATGCACCGGTTCGATTGCGGCACGGAAAAAATTGGCCGATCGCGGCGAAAAAGCAAATCCCAATTCGCTGAATCGCTAAGGGGAGTGTGCCCGGCAGCCTGGCTTAAGAACACTTGCCGGCTTTGCGCGGCTGCGTGTCTTCGAGTTCTGCGCTGGCCGGGCCAAAGCGTCCGGGAGCTGTCTTCGGATCCTCGTCTCTTCTCGGAATAAAACGAAACAATATGCCCATCCCCTCGCACCCGTTCCGGGTGATCCTCCCGTGCAAATCGTCGTACCGCGGCTGCCGGGATCATCACCTTGCCTCCCACCCTGCGCATGGGAAGGCGCTGTGTCGTGATGAGGTAGTCGATGGAGCGAACGCAGAGACTGAGAGCCTCGGCGGCGCCCTGTTTGGAGTACAGAATTTTTTCGACTTTATGTTCCATGAGAGTGCCCACCGTTTGAATGTGCGGGATCGTGTGCGAAGCCTGTTCTCAGACCAGCTTCGTTCGGGTGGAAGCAAAGTGTCCAATACTTAAAAGAGATTCCGGCCTATGCCTAAAAGAGATTGCGCGTCAAAAACGCACGAACGTCAATGTTGATTGTCCGGCTTCCGTGAGCCGCCTGCGAATGGCAACGACCCCTGGGCCGGCTTGTGACGCTCTCCCGAGCCCGCCGGTCTCTGCATTCCTGCTACGGGAAAGCGGCGCTCCAGTTCCCCCAGTAACAGCGGCAACGCCATCTGCCGTAGCTCTGGTTTGTAGACGAGCGCCGAGTCGACGGTCCAGTTGACATCCCGAATCGGTCGGGTGGTCAGCTCCTCGTCCAGCGGTTCGTGCTTCCGGATCAGCGCCAGGCAGATGCGATGCTTCACCATCCACTGCACGTGTTCGGCATTGAACGTGGGATTGGAAATGCGCGGAGTGATGCCCTGCTCCGCCAGCATCTCCAACAAGCGCGCGTGAGCACGGGGATGGTGCCGCGGGTCGCTGAAGATTCCAAGCTGCCCGCTCAGTTGCTCGGGAGCAAGAGCCTCATGCTGAGCCAGGGGGTCGTCTTTGCGGAGGCACACGACCAGCTTCTCGTGCATGACCGGCTGCACAGCGACACCGTCGGAGGCGATTGGGAGCGTGACCAGCGCGGCGTCGATCTCTCCGCTGCGCAGTTGTTCCACCAGTGCTTCGGTGTCGCCGCTCTCTGGCTCAATTTCGCCTCTGGGAAAGAGATCGCGATAGGCGTGCGTCACGGTTTCCAGGACATGAGGCTCGACGAAGGGCGTGAAGCCCAGCCGCAAGGGGCGCAGCGCGCTCTGTTCGATTCCCTGTACGACTTCGATAATCTCTTTGCGCATCCCGAGTAACCGCTGGGCGAAGCCAAGCAGGGACTCTCCGGAAACCGTCAGCTTGGCGATGCGGTGTACCTTCCGCTTGCCTTTACCCTTGCGCTCGACCCGCTGGAAGATCCGAATATGGAAGATGTCCTCAATCTCGCCGATCTGGCGGCTGATGGCCGACTGCGCCACATGCACACTTAGGGCGGCGGCGGTAAAGCTGCCCGTCTCTGCGACCGCGACGATGTAGACGAGGTGACGAAACTCCAGATGATCGTAAACACTCATGCGCCACTCCCCCGGTCCGATGATGCTTACCTGAGTACGAGCGGCTATAAGCAGATCTCGATAACAGCTCGGAGTTTTTCATGCAACGCGGTTGAGTGTGCGCGGCGGTCAAGATACAGATTCTGGGTCTCTCCAAAAATGTCCTCACGAGGCCCGCGCCTCAGGGGTTCGCGCCGTCCCTCGCGCTGGCAAGCTCTAACCGCTTCTCGATCTCGGCAAAAAACGCCGAAGGCTGAACGCTGACCGCCTGGCAAAGATTGATCAGGGCCTGGATGGAGGGGTTGCGGCGGCCTCGCTCCAGCATGTTGATATACCGTGGATCGTAGCCTGAGCGAAATCCCAGTTCTTCCTGGGTCCATCCCCGTTTCACTCTGAATTCCCGGATCAAGGCCGCAATGGCGTTTCGCCACGTCGGTGGCAGTTGCACTTTCGCATGTGATTTCGTGCGTTCACGGGATCCCACTCCGCATCATGACTATAAGGTTACTAAGTTTGCACCGAACAATTGTTTAAGTCGAACATAAATAACCGCTTACTCATCGATGTGGGCCTTAGTATCGAGAGTCAGGAGAGGATTTGTACCATCCGGGTCGCATATTTCCTCCTCCCGGTCTGGTAGAGCCTTCGGTATGAGAAAAGGGGCGCAGAACGACCGCTTCTCAATGAACCCACCTCAATTTCAGAGAGCGAGCATCGGCGAGCACAAGCAGCTAAGTGATGTGACCGTTCCGGGTCAGACAGAGCGGGGCGAAGAACGCGCCAATCCTCGATGGTTAGATAGGCGAGTGTCAAACGTCTCTGCGAGCGGATCGCGACCTCATCGACGGTTGACCGCGACAGCCACGTCCACAGGGGGTGGTTCAACGCTTCGCTTGTAGATGTATCGGGACGGAGAAGCCAGGTTGTACCAGCTGTCTGGCGAAATTTAATGTGCTCTCCACTCTCCTAAAACCGTTGTATTTTGGTAGCCAGCAGAGGCGGAAGAGTTCCCCCTCCACGTTTCCCCATGCGGCGTCTCTCCTGCGTCGTTTCCTTCGGGTAGAAGAGAGAATTCTGTGACCTTGAGCGGTCCCTCAGAACGCGCCCTTTCCGCATCCCTTCTCTGGTCCGGAGAAGAGCCGGAACCGGCTGTCGTCGCGCTCCCGGAGGATGCCGCGGCGGAGAGCGACGAGCGCCTGATGGAGTCGCTGAAGGCCCGCAATAAGGAGGCGCTGGCCGAACTCTATTCCCGCTTCTCCCGCCTGGTCTTTAGCATCGCGCGGCGGATCCTCGAAGACAAAGGGGATGCAGAAGACATTGTGCAGGAAGTCTTCCTGCATCTTTATGAGAGGCCGACCTTCGACCCCGAAAAAGGCGGGGCACGGGCCTGGATCGTGGGGAACGCCTTTAATCGGGCACTGGAACGTCGCCGTCATCTCGCGAATCTGAAATTTCGCGTTGGTACAAGTCTGGAGGTTCTGGGCGATACCCTGGCGGGAGACCTGGACCTGGAGCGTGATCTTGCTGCGACTCTCAGCCGCGAACAGCTGCGTAAGGCATTCGCCCAATTGCCAGACAAGCAACGCCGGGTTTTGGAGCTTACTTTCTTTGAGGGCATGGACCTCCGGGAGATCAGCGCCGTTCTCGACGAGCCTTATCCCAACGTCCGCCATGCCTATTACCGCGGGCTCGAAAAGCTGCGCAGAGATGCATTCGTACAGGGACTGAGAAAGAAATGAACCTCGACCGCGAACTACACGACCACGAAGAGCTGCATGCAGAGTGGAAGGAGTTGTGTGCCCTGAGCGCGAGGGGAGAGCTCGATCCATCGGAAGTCGAATCGCTCCAGCAGCATCTGGCCATCTGCGAAGACTGTCAGCTTGTCTCCCGGCAGTATCACGTGCTGGCTATGGAGGGCATGCCCTTTCTGGCGAGCCTTGCTGACGGCCCGACTGCCCTCGACGCGGAATCGGCAGAGTGGGACCCATCGTTGGTTGAGCGCCAGTTGTTCGAGAAGATCGACCAGGTTCCCGCTCCGGCGCTGACGCTGGTGCCAAAACGGGTACGGCAGCCAGGGTACAACCGTTGGCGCTGGGGTGTAGCGGCGGCAGTGATGCTCGTGATTGGCCTGGGCGGCTATCAGCTTGGCCGTCGTTCCCTGGTTGTTCCTCGTGTGGCACAGCCGGCAACGGAGAGCACGGCCCAGCTTCAGCAGGCGACGCAGCAGAGAGCCGCCCTGGATGAGCGAATCGCTGCGGAGACGCAGCACGCATCCGAGATGGAAAAGGCGCTTGCCGCGAACCGGGATAGGGTCACGGTCCTTGAATCACATTTGCATGAGCTCGATGTCCGGGCGAAGAGTGATCAGGCCGCGCTCTCGACCGACGCAGCGCAGCTTCAGTCCCTGCAAACCGACCGTGAAACGCTCGCCGCCCAGCTCCAGAGCGCGCGGCAGGCGTATCAGGCGGCGCAGGCACAGTTCGTGGCGCTCCAGCAGCAGCGCAGCCAGGACTCGCTCCACTACGCCTCGCTCGAAGTTGAGGTCAGCGATCTGACCCGGAGACTCGACGACGCGGAATCACGCGACAAGAACGACAGCCAGTATCTGGCCTCCGACCGGGACATCCGCGAACTGATGGGCGCGCGTCAGCTCTACATCGCCGACGTGCTGGATATGGACCAGAACGGCGAGAAGCGCAGGCCCTTCGGCCGCATCTTTTACACCAAAGGCAAGTCGCTCATCTTCTACGCCTTCGATCTCGATCAGCAGCCCAAAGTCAGGAATGTCACCGAAACATCCTTTCAGGCATGGGCACGGGAAGGATCGGACAACGCGAAGCCCGTCAGCCTGGGCGTCTTCTATGTAGACAGCGAAGCCAATCGCCGCTGGGTCCTGAAGGCCGAAGATCCGAAGACGCTCGCCCAGATCAACGCCGTCTTCGTCACCGTCGAGCCGAAGGGCGGAAGCCAGAAGCCCAGCGGCAAGCAGTTGCTCTACGCTTACCTGCGTTCCGCGTCCCCCAACCATCCGTAGAGACAGTGGCTGGTAATGAGCGGGATTAGGCGGCGAAGAGATGTTTTTCTTCGGTGCGCGCGACGACTCCCGCCCGTCAGGCGACGAGGTTCACCGCAAAGAGCGACCGGTTTCGTGAGGAGCAGCTATTCGTTTTGCCTGGAGGGCGAAGCTCGCAGACGGGTCGATCTCTGTGCATGGGAGCTTAACCGACGAGGGCTATAGTGGAAATCGCATCGAGACACATGATGGAAGCACCTCGCCCGCCCCTGCCGTTTGAAAGAGTGAACGAGCTGGTCATCAAGCCGGAGGAAATCATCTACCTGGTTCAGGAGATGACCGCCCGGGCGAGGCGGGGCGAGACAGCCGACTGGCACACATCGATCGCGGTTCTTGCCGAGAAATACCACGGGGATCCCGACCGGGTGTACTGCATCAGCGTGCGCATCCGCTGCCTGGCGGAGATGATGAAGGATGCGCGCATGGCGGCATGGGTCCGGGCAGCACCTGAGCTCGATTACTCTCTGACGAAAGAGCCTGTCTTCCGCGCGACCGCGAGGTGTCCTCTGGTCCTGGTCCTGGTTCAGGGAGAGAAGCGGTATCGGTTCGATCCGGAGGTCTTCTTCCGCATTGTTCTCGAGGAAGCTGAAGCTGAGGGACAAACCTGAACCCTTTTTCTCGTCGGAAAGGCAGACTGAGCCGCTGGGGTAGATGGGCTGGGCCCGCTTTTCCACGCTCCGCCTGGTCTGGCAGGAATCGCTTGCAAAATGTCCGGGCGTGCCTGTGGGCGGACTGTTGGCTACCCGGAAACGTCGGTCTCATTCTGGCGGATGGGAGCGACTATTTTGCGCTTGTCGGTGATTGCGGGCGACAGGAAATATTGCAGTGTCGTTCTGTTAGTTTGATTCGAAGGATGAAAGAAACTACTCAGTGATCACTCGGTCAGCCCATTCCACCAGAGACACGAAGATGGCCGGGTTGCCGAACTTCGCGCCCCATGGATCGAGGTCACTTTGGGTCACGGAGCGGGCGCGGCTGCAGGCACCACATGCATAGATCGGGACATGTCTTCCGACAATCTTTGTCATCGTCTCTTCGAGCGGCGGCCAGCCCACCGGCACGACTGCAGCGGCTACAGACTTTCGCATGAGGGAGACCGCTTCACCGAGGAGAAATATCTGGACCGAGTGTCCGGCTTCGGAGAGAGCGAGTCCGTGGAGAAACGGAAAGGCCGCTTTGGTCGGGTCGTCCGAACCCCAGGCACTCTTCATCATGATATTCAGCGATTTGTGCGCGGTTTCCTGACCCCAGGACGTCATGCCAGCAAGCGGCAGCGCAACCAATTGACGAAGGAAGGCTCGTCTCGCCATAAGCACCTCCGGATTTGAGGAGCATTATATCCAGCATTCTCACAACCTGAAGCAACAGCGCCGGAGGGCCTTTCCTGATTGACCGAATGCTGTGGTGGATTCAATGGACTCGGATGCTCAGCAACACCCACAGGTCCGCCCCTGCCATGCCGAGCGACCCTCTTTGATGAGAAGGGGAATGGCTGCCAGTGCGGCCAGCGAATCGAACCAGGCGATATGAAACAGGGCATTCATGGCGAGCCCAGCCAGAGTGATACCGGCGAGGAAAGCACAGGTTGCCGATTGAACAGAGTCGGCTCGAAGTGCGGCGTTGCCGCTTCGGCGAGCTTCTCGCCGTTTTAGCGAAGCAAGAATCGGCATCGCGATCAGCGCCGCGATGGTGATGGCTATGCCCGCACGGCTCGTCTTCGGACGGAGCTTCAGAAGGAGGGACGCGATGGCCGTTGCCGCCACGACCAGGGCGAGTGCGCACAGCAACACGGACGTTCCCTGCGCAGCTTTCCGTTGGGAAATCGAGAATCTCGGACTCAACTGCAGAAGCACGATGGCCGCTGACAGCAGTTCCATGAAACTATCGGAACCGAACCCCAGCATGGCGGCGCTGTGCGCTGTGCCCGCCGCGTAAGCCGATACTCCGCACTCCACCAGCATCCATAGCAGCGTGATGCCCTGAAGCCAGTAGACCGTGGATGGCCGGGTTCCTGATGCGCAACAGGAAACACCCGAAGTCCTCCTGTCGATGGGGGCCCATTCCTGCATTCTCCAATTATGAGCGGTTGTTTCACCGGCCGGGCGGATGTTTCGATGTCGGCTTTTCGGGGTTACAGGCCGTCTCGAAGTGCCAACAACTGGATCGGAATATGAAGCTGAAGTGTGACGGACCTTTCCGACCCCGGGCAGCAAGAACGGATGCGGGGATCAAACTCTCCTCTGGAGGCTTACCGAGATACGCAGTTCAATCGTCTCGTAAATCTCTTGCGAGACCGCGTGGGCGCGCGTTCGCGGGGCGCCCACGGGACCGCTGAGACTGAAGCGCAGGGCTGTGGATGACGTTCTGCCTCACTTCGCCTATGCTTGTATCCGCCGCACTGAGAGAGGGGAGCGGGGGATGTTCAACTCAGGTGACATGGTCGAGGAAATTGCCACTGGTCGAAGAGGGACGATTGTGCTCTGCGGGAGAGTCGCTCAGCTGGCAGCCACGTATTCCGTGCAGTTCATCGATGGGAAGCAACCGCTTATGAAGGACTTTGTGAACGTAGACGAACTGCGCATGATCGAGTCAGAGATGAACAGTGCTTCGCCGAGGCTCGTCCCGAGGACGACCGTCGTGTAGAGAGGACCTGCGGTGCCGGGACTTGTGTGGATCAGGATCGAAGACGTCGCTGTGAACCCGTGGCGGATGTGGATTGCCAGGTCGCAATTTGAGGCGACGCCTCTCGGCTCGGCGGATGCGCAGCAGGCGATCCGATGGGCGAGCGACAACCATCAGGATTACCGATGGGAGCCAGTCGCGACAGGTTCGACAAACCGCTATATCGTGCAGGGCTCGCCCAGGTGATCAAATCGCTTTTGAAGGGTTAGCGTTCGCGACAGCGGTGATCATGGCACCGGACGCCTCAAGCCGGAAGGGTATTGAACCCTGTCGCTCAGAAATATCCGAACGATGGGAATCGTTCCACTGCGGGAGACCGGCGCAATGACGTGGACTACTTTCCACGCTCTGCCATGTCGCTGAAGGGAGCTTCCGATGATGGGTATTTCCGCCGCCCCCGTGACATCATCTTCAACTTCCTCGCCTCTCTCGTTTCCGTTGTACTGATACACCAACTTCCTGACATCCTTGGCGGCCACAGCATTGAACTCCTTTGAAAAGCTTACGCCCGCCCACGGCGGGACGACGGCGCATCAGGTGAGGAGTCTCACCGCGGAAAGCAACGAAGACCGCCGCAAAGAGCGAGGAGCATGCCAGGCGCACCCCGGGCCCCACTCACCGCCTGCGCCGCTATTTCCCAGCCTGTTTGTCGGGGGCTTGCTCTAAACGCAGCAATAACTTGCGGTGGATTGCGGCAATCATCTTCTGGATCTCCTCGATGTCGGTCGCTGCCGCGACCGTCTCGGGCGGCCTGGCATAACCCATATCCTTGCTCAGCGTCAGTTGGGTTTCGAGTTCGGCCAGAGAACCGCTGGCGAGCGAAAGAAACTGTACGAATTCTCTGGTCCCTCGCCGTGCCTGTCCTTCCGCAATATTCGACGGGACAGAGACGGCAGCCCGCCTCATCTGCGACGCCAGCCCGTACCTCTCCTCTGGCGGGAAGCTCCGCGTGATCTGATAGATCGTCCTCGTCAGGTGCATGCCTTTCTGCCAGATCAGGAGATCCTTGTAATGCAGCACCTTGCCCGTATTGCTCGATTCGCTCGTCATGGTCCACGTCATTGCGGCGCGCTCTTTGTCGGAGCCCCGCTATTCTCTATGCGGGCGGCAAACGCAGATTTTGCCGTGTCTGTCTCAAATACAGCGAGGAGTGCCCAGTGGCGAGTGGCCAGACCGGGGCGCCACTCGCCTCAACCAGGCGCCGCGGCGCCGACCCTTCCCCCAACTCGCCGCCAGCCACTCGCCACTGGCCACTGCCGAATGTGAATGATTCGCAAATCCACAGTGTGGCTGGTACAGATTCACGTCCGTTTGCAATACCTCGGTAAGTCTGCAAATTTCGTCCGAGGGGAACTACCGTGACATCGATTCGCTGTCTCGCCCTGCGTGCGCTTGCCGTTGCCTATGCTGCGCTGTTCCAGCCTCGCCTGAAAGCAGTGACCAGCGGTCCGTGGCAAGGGTCTGGGAAAAAGCGAAAAGCCGCGGGCAAAAACGCATTTCAATTTCGCATACGCATTGGGGAAGTGTGCTCCGGCCGCCCCCGCGGCCGCACTAACCACCCGCCACTAGCCACTCGCCACTGGCTCCTGGCATCGCCACTTCGCATACGCAATGGGGAAGTGTGCTCCGGCCGCCCCCGCGGCCGCACTAGCCACTTCTCTTTCGCCAATGTTCTCAGGCTCGCCACTGTTCTCTCAATCGCCACTTGCCACTTGGCACTAATCACTGTCCTTACGCCCCTCGCCACTGCTCAATCCTCCGACGCAACCATCACCGGCATCGTCACCGATCCGTCTAAGGCAGTCATCCGCGCAGCGAAGGTCGATCTCATCAATGCCAACACCGGCGTGCATTATTCGGCGATCACCAATGGCTCCGGGATTTACACCGTCTCCGGGCAGGTCGGCAACTATCGAATCGAAGTCGAGCATGTCGGATTCAAGACGGTTATCGCGCCGGGCATCGTGCTGCATACCCAGGACGTGCTCGAGATCAACTTTGAAATGGCGGTTGGTTCCACCTCGGAGTCAGTGACCGTGAATGCAACCGCCTCGAACGACAATCCGGCGATCAGCTTGACGGTGACGCGCGAGTTTATCGAGAATATGCCGCTCAATGGCCGCAGTTTTCAGGATCTAATCCAGTTAGCACCGGGCACTGTAAGTAATGGCAGCGGATACTACAGCATCAACGGCCAACGGACAGACGCAAATAACTATACCGTAGATGGCGTATCCGCTAATCTTGGAGGCTACAATAACACTTCTGTTACCAGTTCTCAAGGGTCCGGTCTGAGCGGCTCATCGCCCTCGCAAACTGTACTTGGAACAACACAAAGCCTGGCATCGATAGATTCCCTCCAAGAGTTCACGATCCAAACTTCGGGGTATGCTGCCGAATATGGCCGCACTCCAGGTGGACAGGTCCAGTTCACCACGCGTTCAGGGGGAAATGACATTCATGGAAGTATTTTTGAATACATACGCAACACAGCGTTCGACGCCAATAGCTACGAAAACAATTACTTTAGTCATCCAAGAACCGCGGAGCACCAAAATGACTTTGGCGGAACCTTGGGTGGTCCGCTTATCGTGCCTAAGCTCTACAAAGGCACAGACAAAACCTTCTACTTCTTGTCGTATGAAGGCCTACGTTTGCTTCTTCCTGCTTTCGAAAGCGAATACGTGCCGACCGCAACCTTTCGACAATGGGCGTCCCCTTATGTACAGCCATATCTGAATTCCAAGCCGCTACCAAGTCCATCTTCGCCGGGAAACTCGGATAACTGCACAATTCCTGACCCCGCGACTAGCCACCCTACAGCATGCGACGCTCTCTTCACTTACGGCTATTCAAATCCATATAGCCTCGACAATGTTAGTGTGCGTCTCGACCAAAACCTCGGCGCGCGCTTTCATGCCTTTGCTCGCTACTCGGACACACCTAGTTCTACCGTCGGTGGTGCGGAAAGTATATATACAAAAACAATTAATGTTCACACATGGACTTCCGGTCTTACTGCGACTTTAGCTCCCGATCTATTAAACGACTTTCGTTTCAACTATAGCCGCGATGGAGAAGAGGCGGCCTATAGCCAAAAGGCTATCGGTGGATCCATCCCTACACCACGAAGTCTCTTTATTCCGGCAGCATACGATGGTCCATATGCTGCCGGGTACTTTAACCTTTCTGTGTCCGGCACCTCTTTAAGTATTTCGTCTGAGTATGCAGGCACCGGAACCGTGCAGCATCAATACCAATTAGTCGACAGTCTTACGTGGGCTAAAGGAGCTCATAGCCTTAAGTTTGGGGGCGACTGGCGTCGTCTGACCCCTAGTTACGCGTCACAGACTTATGAATCGCAGGTTGTGATCTCCACCCTCGCAAATATTCAGCAGGGGTATGCTACTGATTTCTACACATCTGCTACTGCGGCTGGTAAGCCGGTCTTTGACAACCTCTCTATATATGCACAAGATCATTGGACAATCAGCCCAAGGCTAAGTATCGACTATGGTCTACGATGGGAATTTAATCCTCCTCCAGGTCCTTCAAACGGTTATTATCCCGTAACACTAACCTCAAGCGATCTTGCGACTGCCACTCTCACCAACGACGGCAACCAACCCTACGAGACGAACTACCACAGCTTCGCGCCGCGCTTTGGATTTTCTTGGAATGCGGCTCCGTCCCATAGCCACGCTTTGACGGTGCGCGGTGGGTTCGGCATCTTTTTCGACACCGGCCAAACCTTGATTGGAAACTCCTACGCGAAAGCCTATCCGTTCAGCGTTACTGGCCCCACACAACAACAGGTGCCTTTACCGTTGTCATCGATGACATTAGCGCCGCCCTCGTTAAATGTTCCACTCACTACCCCATATCCATACATAAGCAATGTGTCGGATCCGACGCTCACATCGCCTTACACGGAGCAGTGGAATCTTTCGATCGATGAGGAATTGAATGCGAAGAACACGCTAACTGCCTCCTATGTCGGAAACAATGGAAGGAAGCTTCTCTTCACCCAGCAATATTCGGGCATTAATCCCGCCTTTACATATTTTGCCGTTAATAGCAACGGCGCACAATCGAGTTATAACGCTTTGCAGATTCAGGATACAGGCCGGATTACGACGAGTGTCGATCTAGCGGCGTCCTTTACTTTAGCGCACGCACTCGATAATGAATCGACCGACACCGCGACCAGTGCGCCGATCTGGGGTAACTCGAATCTTGATTTACGACGCGTTCTCAACGTCGCCCTAAACTATCAGACGCCAACTGCAAGCCATAAGCGATGGGTAAGGGTATTAGCGGATCGTTGGTTATTCGCTAACCGCTTCTCAGCACAGAGTGGATATCCATTTAACATCCAACAAGCGAGTGGTTATCTACCAAGCGGGCAGTCGGTATTGTATCAACCGGATCTCGTAGCAGGGGTGCCGATTTATCTGCACGGGCGGCAAGCTGACTTAAACGGAAAGGCCGTTCCGGGTAGCTGGCGGTTGAATCCCGATGCATTCAAATGTGTTCCGACCAACGAAACAACACCGTGCCTTGGGACGCCAATCCGGCTGGGGACACTAGGGCGCAACTATGTTCGAAATCCTTCGTTCTGGGCGTTGAACACGGCACTACAACGGAACTTCTCAATCTACGAGACGCTCCGTCTCAACTTTCGCATTGAGGCTTTCAATATCTTCAATCACCCGAATCTTTCAGACGCAGACAACTATTTGACGGACTCGACCTTTGGGCAATTGAGCGTCTACAACCTTTCGACTATCGGCTCTAACAATGCACTTTATGCCATGGGTGCGGCTCGTTCCCTGCAATTTAGTTTGCAATTGCAATTTTAAAAACCGATACGCTGAAGAATGGGCGGTTAGTAAATGGGTGGTTGTAAGTTGTCCGCTCGTAGCCTTAAGCAAAACAACGTTTCAGTGGATTAGAGAGCACATATATGAGGCAACGATGTACCTTAAAGGGAGGATCAATCTTATCTTGGCTACTTTTATTTGTCATAAATGGGGTGCCAACATGGGCACTACAAACTCGAGTTCTTTCCGAATCTCTCATTAGCTCCCCGCATAGCGGTTCGCACGACTGGTATGACATCGAAGCCAATCCGGAGAATCCAAATAGCCTAATTGCGTGCGGAATGAAGTGGAATGCTCAAAACAATGCGAATTACGGTTACGTTTACGAATCTCAAGACGGCGGGAGGATCTGGCACACCGCGCTTGAGGACAGGAGCAGCAGGTGGGTTTCGGAGGAGTCGTGTGCATTTGGCGTGCGTGGCCTCGCCTACTTCGTCGCAGATGCTTCAAAGACAGATGGCATCGGAGGAGTGCACCACGATCAAGGCAAGACGCGCATTTGGGTTTCGCGCGATTCAGGTAGAACGTGGGTGCTCGGCGCGACTACAGGTTGGACCGATTTCTCTTCCTCCGTCGTCGATCAGAAGCCCGGACCAAACCAGAACCGACTGTACATTTTCTTCAATGATGTACGGCTGTTCTACTCCTCTAGTGGCGGCGGTTCTGCTCTCGCGAAGCTTTCCACCAAGGGGAACGATAGCCTGGGCCTGATCAGCTTTAAAGATGGTGATGGGAAAATCGTCGGTCCCGTCTTCGATTCAGAAATATATAAGCAGATCTATCATAGTGCCTATCCGAGTCAAAATGTGATCGTGAAGGATGGCTCGCTGGTGACTCTTTTCTGGACGAAGCGAGCTGTACTTGACTCCAATGGAAAGCGCACTGGCCGAGAATTTGTCTTCTCTGCGCAACATACGGATCCGCATCGTAAAAGTCTAACTGAGCCTGTGATCGTCCAGAAGTCGCTGGTTGCACCGGGTCAGCCGAAGATGAAATGCAACTCGTACTTGTCGGCCCCGGCTGCCTATGATCCAACAACAAATACGGTTTACGCTGCCTATCTCGATGCGTCTAGCGGCAGATGTAGCCTTGTGCTGGAGAGGTCCACGGACGACGGCCAAACGTGGGCTTCTTCCGCCTGGACTGAGAAACCTACTTCGGGCGAGCAAGGCACAAGGCTATCTGAGCATGACTTTAGTGGCCTCGCTCTTGCCCGCCGCGAGGACGGCATACTGGCCCTGTTATGGCAGGATACCGATAAACCGGGTACGTGTTTGTTTGCCATTTCCACAGATGATGGAAAGACTTACTCCGCCCCGCAGCAGATATCAATCGGCACAGACAAAGATAGTGGTTTCCATGTCACGAGCGAATCTCTAGCAGGCTGCTGAAAAAGACCGTTTGCCGCTCGAATTCTTCCTTGTCGCGGCTCTGGTTCAGCGGATTTATCGCTTCGTTGCAGGTTATTCCGGTGCCTGGCGGAGAGGAAGCTGTCCGCCGGGAATACCTCGGCCCGGTCAGGCGGCAGACGGGATAGGAACCAGCTTTCGTAGCCGCACCAGGTTATAAGCCGCCGCCGCGAAGGTGAAGATCCATCCCACTCTGAATAACCCGCGATGTTTCAGCTTGCGCAGCAGCGCGATGTCCTTCAGCCAGCCAAAGCATTCTTCGATACGCTTGCGCTTCCGCTGACTGACGGTATAACCCGGGTGCCGCGTGGTGCGGTCGTCGATGGCGCTGCCGCCACGTCGGCCCTCGTTGCGCGCCACATGCGGCGTGACGTTCATGTGCCTGCACTCGGCCACGAACTCCGCTGTGTCGAAACCCTTGTCGCCGCCCACCGTAATGCGTTCATCCCCCGGAACCTGCTCCAGCATCACCAGCGCCGCGTCTCGCTCCGCCCGCCCGTTGGCCTCGAGCAGCTCCGCATCCACAATCAGTCCGTTGCGGTTCTCCACCAGCAGATTCCCGCTGTAACTCAGCTTCGCCTCGCGGCCCCTCGCCTTGCGCGCCAGCAGCGCATCCGGATCGGTCTTCGACTCGTGCGTCTGGTTGGACCGCTTCTCGCCGTGAAAATCCACCGTCGGGTTGCCGGGATCATCCGGCGGCGGCGCATCCTTCTTATCCTTGGACTGAAAGCTCTTCAGACTCGCCCATGCTTCCAGAAGCGTGCCGTCCACCGTGAAATGCTCGTCCGACACCAGCCCCGCTCCGCGCGCCCGTTCCACTACCTGCATCAGAAACTCCTTCGCCACCGCCGCCTCCAGCAACCGGTCCCGGTTCTTCGTGAACGTCGTCGCATCCCACACAGCTTCGTCCAGGTTCAGCCCCACGAACCACCGGAACAGAATGCTGTAGTCGATCTCCTCCATCAGCAGCCGCTCCGAACGCACCGAGTACAGCATCTGCAGCAACTGCGCCCGCAGCAGCTTCTCCGGCGCAATCGACGGTCGCCCCACATCGGAGTACATGGCCTCGAACAGCCGCGACATGTTCCTGAGAATCTCGTCGGTCAGCGTTCGCACCGCCCGCAGCGGATGGTCCTTCCGCACCCGCTGCTCCGGAGACAAATAGCTGAACATGTGCCCCTGCTGGTCGTCGATTCCGCGCATAGCTCGGTCTTACCATGCACTGATGCTCAGGGCCAGGACTTTTTCAGCAACCTGCTAGATTTCTATATCAGCCAAGCTCGTGAAAATATGCCGACCGATGACGCTGGCCTACGCATCAACATCCACACCGGTGGTGGAACAGTCCATACGAACGGAATCGCGGTTACGACGGACGGGGTTTTTCATCCCATCTGGACAGGCGACGGTGGCCAGCTCTACACAGCGGCCATCGCCGTCACCAAGCCACTCGACCGGGGTAGTCCCGAAGCCGCTCTCGCCGATGGCTGGCGGTACGAAACGAACCGTGTAAAGTTCACCTACGGCGGATCACAACGATTCGATGAACAGAATCGACTGCTTACTGAATCCGTCGTCCTACTCAACTCCGGCACCACTGTGCTGAAAGGCCCGCAGCGTCTCGAGATCACACCAAGCTCGCCGGTCGGAGTGATCTATCCGCTGGATGTAGTGACCGAAGGAAAAGACGACATTATTGGTCAATACCTGGACATTAGCCAATACATTCCTGGTGACGGCCTTTTTCCTGGGGCAAGCAGCACACCTATTCCGCTGCAATTTCATTTTGAACCCTATCCCGAGGCCAAGAGCGCTTGGGCGGCTATTGTTGTTAGGCTACGGCTTTTGACGAAAGAGGCGAAATGAGGAATTCAGAGCGCGCCTTCGCGCGGGCGACGAGCGCGTCTCTTTTGTTGTCTTACACAGTGTTGCGCGCGCGACGCTGTGCCCAGAAAACGAGGAAGCTTGTGTGCCGGATAACGCCGCATAAAGAATTCAAGATCTGGCGGTATCCGTCGCTTATGTCGGCAGCGAAACTCGCCGCCTTTGTTTGGCGAAACTCGTCGGCCGCCGATAGCGAAAGCCCTTGCTTTTCCGTTGCCAAACGCCTCTCCGTTTTATTTGGCGCAGCGCTTTTGTTCAAGCTTGCCGGGCTCCATGCACAAGTTACCGCTCGATCGATTCGCCAACTTCGGATCGGAATGCCCGCACCGGATTTCAGGTTGCAGAAACTCGACGGAGGCGACGTATCTCTTACTCAATACCGGGGAAAGGTCGTTTTGGTGAACTTTTGGGCGACGTGGTGCGGAGCGTGCAGGCTGGAGATGCCGTGGCTGGCCCAGCTGCGCGAGAAGTATGCAGTGCAAGGCTTCGAAGTATTGGGGATCGTCACCGACAATGCGCCGCTTAGCAAAATAGCTGTGCTTACCCAGAAGTATGGCGTCGGATATCCGATCCTAATGTGCAACCACAAAGCCGCGCAAGCCTACGGCGGCCTGTTCGAATTACCCGAGTCCTTCTTCATCAACCGCCGCGGAATCATCGTCGCCGAGATGAACGGCGCTGATTCTGAACAGGAGATTGAAACCAACATTCGTAAACTGCTGGGGCTCGCAGGGAAGTAGCTGTAGTCGTCTCAATGTGTTTGTCGAAGGTGAACTCGTGTGGTCTGGACATTTCAGGTTGTCGGATCTGAACAACGGAGATTCTTCGCACGAATCATTCAGGTTCTTGACAACCAGCAAGTCACCGTACATTCCTTTTCCGGACTCGTAAACGACGAAACTTGCATAGTCACGGCCACCGTCGAATCTCGGGACGACCGCCGCCATCGAATTGAGGCTTTGCTGTACCGGCTTGAAGGTGTCCAAAACGTGTGGTTAACAACGGAGTCAACGGAGCAAGTTAGCTGATCAATGTGGGAGAAATTTTTGAAACTTCTGCGGACATTACTGTGGAGGATCGCTGGAACTGCGGTATTGATGCTGATTCCGTTGCTGTGCCTCCACGAAGCGTACAGCCAGTCGTACACAACTCGCGCAGCAGCGCAACAAATTCCGGCCGTAGGCCCCGTGCTGGTGGTGCACGGCGGCGTCGATGACGCTGGGCCCGGACAGATCAGTGCAGGCGATGCTGCCGCTGTTCGTGCGGGCCTGACCCGTGCCCTCCAGACCGGCTATGCGGTTCTGAAGCGTGGCGGGACCTCCGTCGATGCCGTCGAAGCGGCGTTGCGCACGTTCGAGGATGACGCCAGCGGCGAATTCGATGCCGGCCGCGGCGCGGTGGTAAATACGGAGGGCGTCGCTCAACTGGACGCCGCCATCATGAACGGCAAAACGCTTCAGGCAGGCTCAGTTGCCGCGGTGGAGCACATCGCCCACCCGATCTCCCTTGCTCGTATGGTCATGGAGCGCACGCCGCACGTCATGCTCGTCGGCGACGGAGCAGAGAAGTTCGCGCAGTCTCAGGGAGTACCGCTTGTTCCCAACAGTTCCTTCATCACCGCGAGGCGCCGACAACAGTACGAGCAGTGGAAGGCGCAGCACAGCGCAGGCAGTGGCCATCTCGGCACGACGGGGGCGATCGCACTCGACGCCCACGGCAACCTCGCCGCCGGAACCACGACTGGCGGAACGTCCTGGAAACTCCCCGGCAGAGTCGGCGACTCGCCCATCCTTGGAGCCGGAACCTATGCCAGCAATGCCTTCGGCTGTGCCGTCTCATCAAGCGGCACTGGCGAATACTTCATGCGCGACACCATTGCCGTGGACATCTGTCATCGCGTGGCCTACCTGCACCAGACCATCGACCAGGCCGCGGAGTATGTCATTCACACGGAGCTGAAGGATCAGCATGGCGATGGCGGCGTGATCGTGCTCGACCGTACCGGACACTTCGTCTCCAGTTTCAACACCCACGCTTTCTGGCGTGGGAGCATCGGAGCCGACGGTATCCCCCACGTCGAGCTATTCCAATGAAGACGGTCGCTTGCCACTTTGTCACTTGCCACTGCTTCCGCGCCTTCTGGTGCGGGTCCATTGGTCCCGACAGCAAACCGCATATCGAGATCTTCCCGTGATGGCACCAGCCGCATCGCCGGCGCTGTGACAAGAGAACGGAGAGCCGTATCGCCATGAAAATACGCATCGGAAAGGCCCAAACCCGGCGGTCTTCGTCGCGTCCACCGCCGGCGGCCGTCGTCGCTCGATGCTGGCGGTCTTCGTCGCTTGCGCTACAGAGGCTCGCACCACCGTTGGCGGCGGCCTTCGTCGCATCCGGTGGGCGAATTTCGTCGCATGGTTGAAATCGGACGGCCCGATACAATGGGCCTCGGGAGAAGAAAACCAATGGCAATTCGAGAGATTCTTGCAGAAATTGATTCTGAAATCAGTCGCCTCCAGGAAGTGAGGAGGCTTCTGTCGAACACGTCGCGCTTCGCCAGCGACGCCAGCGTCGCAAGCCGAAAGAAGCGCACCCTGAGCCCGGAGGCGCGCCAGCGAATCGTCGATGCGCAGCGCAAGCGCTGGGCGGCACAAAAGGCGAAGAAGAAATAGCCGGAGGTTTTGCGTATGGATTCTGTCGAATTCGCAACAGGGATCAGCCGCCGCAGGTTCCTGCGGCAGACCTTCGCCTTCAGCGCGCTGGCCGCGCTGGGCTCTGTGTCTGGCATCGCGGCGCTGCAAGGCTCCGATCCGTCCGCAGGGGATCTGTTGATGATCGGCGACTGGGGCTACGACAGGAACCACGCTGCACAGGCTGCCGTTGCGAGAGGTATGCGCCAATACGTTAGCCACCAGCCACTGAACACTCAGGCACTGCTTTTCCTCGGGGACAACTGGTACGGCGAGCTCGCCGGCGGCGCCCAGTCGCCGCGCTGGCAGACTCAATTCGAGGCCATGTATCCGGCAGAGGCGTTCGACTGCCCGGCTTATGCAATTCTCGGCAACCACGATTATCAGAACTGGCCCGGCAATAAGGTGGACGCTGAGCTGGAGTACGCGCGCACGGTCAAGACCCGTTGGACGATGCCGGCGCGCTGGTACAGTTTTGAATTTCCTCGCCACTCGCCACTCATCACTGTACTTGCCCTCGACAGCAACATGCCCTTTCCCGATGGCAGCTCAAGCCGTGGCCGGGATTTCACGCTGACCCCCCAACAGCAAGCCGAGCAATTGACTTGGCTTGAAACAGAACTCAAACGCCCGCGCACGACGCCCTACCTCGTGGTGATGGGGCATCATCCCGTCTATTCCGACGGCCCGCACGGGGATCATCCCGTGTTGATCCGCGATTGGGACCCCTTGTTCCGTAGATATAAGGTGGATCTGTATCTCGCGGGCCACGACCACGATCTGCAACACCTCGAATTCGAGGGGCACCCTACCAGCTTCTTCCTCTCGGGCGGCGGCGGGGCCGATCTATACGACCTCAAAGTCGACCCCTCAAAACGAGGACCTTATGCACAGAAGGTCTACGGCTTCAGCCATCTGTCCGTAACGCCGCAGCAAATGACGTTGCGCCATCTCGACAGCAATGGACGCGTCCTGTACGCATTCACGAGGACCTCGGAAGGCAAAGTCCAGATTGCATAAGCACAGAAAACCAAAGCGATCCATCGCAAGCCGTGTACCCAACTCGCTCTCCTTCGGAATCCGCGCACTCATCGCGGGTTCCGCGCGAATTATTGTGCGCATTCGAGATGCGGGCTTGTAGCGCTTCCGTCTGAGATCGGAATAGAAGCCATCGCCCGCTGTATCCGGGTGGTGGCTTTTTTTGGTTGACCGCAGGAAACGATGGTGAGGTGATTCCATGAAGTGGATGTTTCTGGTGACGGCGGACCCCGAGTACCGCACGCACGCGAGGGTACTGCAAGTCCTCGATCAGCAGCGAGTCCCCATTCACTCTTTCGCGGTGTCGAACAACGAATGGGCCACAATCCACATGCTGGTCGACCTTCATCCGGAGAAGGTGTACCGGGTTCAGGAAATGCTCAGGCGTATTCCGGCTGTACACCGAGTCGAATCCTTCGCCCCGCCAGACGGGGTCTGCCGGACTATTGCGCTGTTCGAAGTCGGCTGCGACACAATGACGCAGCCGCGCGTGCTCCAGGCTGCCGCGGCGCTTGACTTGACCGTGGTCAGCGTCGATTCCGGCTCGGTCGTCATCGAGGCCGTCGGCTCCTTGCAAGAGATTACGAGCATCGAACGGTGGCTCTGCCAGCACGGAGCAGTTACGACGGTGGCCAGAGCGACACTCGGTGTGGCGCGCGGTGAAGACCCGGACAGGTAGCGGCATTGACCGCAATGCTCTCCTCCCTGACATGATCGACCGTGACGATGGCGATGCCAGGCTCGCCGTTGATGCGGCAGCTCATGAGGGTGATGTTTGTCGTAAAGCTGGGAGCGGATTGCCTGGAACGCATTCAAGTCGCCGGGGGTGATGAAGTTCATAGTGTTCTCCGTTCGTTTGTGGCGCCGGCAGGGCGTCCATAAACGAACGATTGCACCACTGCCTCACTCTGCGAATCCGCGTCAGCGCCCCGAAGCCGTAAGGGAAAAATCGCATGATCCGGTTCGCCGCGCGAACGGATCGCTGTCGTTCTTAGGGCTTGATGCGAAGAGCGGGCGTGGCCCCGCCTCCTGCCACCAGGCATCCGGATTTGACAAAATCCCATCAGAAATTCTGTCTGAGGAGGTTTTCAATGGGCCTTCTTGCGGAGACTTTGTCCTCCGGCAGTATCTCGCCAATTCGGTTTGCGCACTCGGTCGTTCGCACAGACAGCCGGGTGATGATCCTTTCGGTTTGCGCGCGCTGCGACAGGGGGCAATTGGTCTCTCGGGCCGACGGCTCGATGGATGAGTGGGAGAAGAATCACTGCTGCGACCGGCCGGGCATCGCGCCTGTTCCTGATCCTGAGGAGGGCATGTAACCGGTTGCCTTTTCGTTGCGGCCTCAGGACGCATCACACTGCTGAGCGTCGAGGGGGGGCATCGATTATGGCTGTGCTCGCATTTAAACCTCACAAGTCCGATCTCGTTGACATTCACAGGGACATTGACAGGCTACTCGCCCTGACAACCATGCTTTGCAGCGAAGGGCCGCATCTGGAGATGAAGCAGGCGGTCATGAATGCGCGGGCGATTTATGACCGGCTACAGGACCGGTGCGGGGCTGCGGCGATGTCGCCGGAAGAGGAATCGGTGATCGATGTGAAGATGCGCCGCGTGAAGGGGCGATTGTGCTTCCTTGGGGAACGATGTGGGTGAAGCCGACTGCAGATTTGCACTGAGGCTGCTAGCCACGGCTCTCGCCTGAACCATCAATGATGCTCGAGAGCGCTTCCCTGAGAACGTTCGGGTCATCCTCTTTGGAAACGAACCGGCTGACCCCGAAGAACAGACATGTTTCCCGTTGGGTGTCGCTTACCAAACTCCAGACAACGACGGGGATTCCCTTGATCTTTGGGGTGCTATGCCAGAAGCGGAGCAATTCGAAGCCGCTTTCATCGCCGAGAGCCAGATCGATGAGCATGGCGTCCGGGCGCGGCACCTTTCGGCTGATCGCCTTCTCAAGGTACGCGCGTGCCTCAGTCGCGTAGCCGGTCACTTCAAATTCGGCATAACCGGCATGCTGAGCCGAATCCACCGCCAAACGCAGATCGGCAGGGGTGTCTTCAAGAACGAGCAGAAGTGACATATGGGTGACCCTGTCAGTGTATCGAAAACGTGCTGATCGACTCCGGCGTCCAGGTGCCGGGCCGGCCAGCCGAATCACTGTTTCGATCATCTATGGTTTCAACCAGAAAGATACGAGGGCCCCCACATGTCATGTGCTGAAGGACAGAGATTGTCCGGTCTTTTTCTACAGGCGACGATGGCCAAACGCGATCTCGAATCCCGCCATGCGCGCGGGCAGGAAATCGAGAGCGCCTTTCAATATGAAGAGGATTGCAAGCGCCAGGTCACAGACCATGCGCAGTCCTGCCCGGAATGCGGGCCGAAGCAAGCGTCCTGAGGAGAGATTCGCGGCATTCTTGCCCCTTTTATAATGCGAGTCGATGGACGCGACTCTGCAGGGATTTGTCGACAAGTGCAAAGCGCGGGCGTGCCGCCGCCCCACATTCTGCTAGGCGGCAGGGATGCGGGGCGGAGACATAGGCCCAGTCATCCGGATCGCTGGTTGACGATCCAGACTGACCCATGACCCATGAACCCCTTGCGCGAAGCGATCATTCACAGCGAAGCGCCGTCATCGGATCGACGGAGGATGCCCGGCGCGCGGGGACGAAGCATGCAACCAGGGCTGCTTCATGGAGAGTTGCTCGAATGACGCTTGCGATCTTGTCGAAGTCAAACTGCTGAAGCACAAAGAGGCGACGCCCGGGCATCTGCTCGAACAGGTCGATATAGGCTCCGTCACCAGCTCCTGCAATTGCGAATCGCCAGTTTCCGAAGTACTCGGTAATTCTGATTTTCTGGGTGCTCGCTTTGGCGTAGTCGCTAATTACTTCTTCCGAGTCAGCAGCAATGACGACGGCGTTGCCCTTTAGAAATCCCGCGATAAGAGTCGCGCGACGCCCCTCTGGCTTCGCCCTTGAGCGGAGATCGGGGAACTCGGCAGAAAGAGGAGCCCAGGCCCGACGATTTACCAGAGCTAATTCTTTCGTCAATTGGACAGTCCTGGCAAAAGGTCACCCCTCGGAGCGGTGCCAATTCGCGTTAATGACCCCGGAACCGAAGCTGCTCTAAAATTGGCCGAATGAATCTGGCCGATCGCACCCGCAATTTCATGGTCGTGAACTACGTGTATCCGGCACGAAAGGCCAGGCTAAAAACGATTACCGTTTCATCGGGAGAGGTCCATCAGGGCCTCGGCCTTCGAAACCGGTACCCCGCCGTATGCGATGCTGTCGATGCCGATCTTTTCAGGGAGGAAAATCGCCTCGAACTTATCGAGAGAACCGGTCCGAGACACGGAGCAGCGGTTGTGTGGACTTTCAAAGTGTGAAGTGACGCATAGCGATGCCCCACTCTCGAAGACAGGAGGCCTCGGATGTCAAATTTCGAGGTTCACTACTCCTTCACCTGCGCGGAATGCGAAGCGGCGAACCTTGACATCCGCTTCGTCTTCGAGCGGGACGAAAACGATGCGTTGCAGTACATCCGCAAGAATGCCGAGTGTTCGCGTTGCCACGCCCGATTGAAGAAAGATCAGGCACTGACCTCCGTGATCAGGATCGCTGGCTCTTGCTGACGCATCACCGTATGGAGGCACAGCGAAGGGTTGGCGCGTTCCCGCTCGCCTGCAATGGCTGCGGGAAGAGTAGCTCCATCTCCGCGTCCTGCGTGCAGACTCAGGCAGGAACCGTGAGACAATAGCCGGGCCATGACATTGCCACGCGCGCCGCGCCGGGGTGAGAGGGTCCGAGTCGATGACCACGAGGGGACATTCATCGTGATGCGCGTCGACAAGATCGACGGGTTCGCCAACCTTGAACTGTGGGACGACCCCGGCCACGTCTTGTGGGATGTTCCCTTCGGCGCGATCCACCTCGTCCGCGAGGACCTGAGCGAAGCGGCGTAGTCGGGACAAACCGCATCCGCGCGAATCGCGATTCGCCAACCCCACGAGCAATACCGAGAAGGCTCGGACTGACCGCTGATCATCGTCTCCCCGCAACAGGACGCCTGCTCTCTGTACAACGGGTCATACTGGGTGCCCCTCAGCGCGTTCACTTCGCCCAGTTAGCCTTGCGCAGACGATTCGAGGTTCGATCGTTTCGCGCGCGCAGTTCCTGGAGCTGGCCTTCGAGCTTCTCGATATACCTGAGCGCCGGCTCGGGCAGGGAGGCCCTCTCTTCCGGAGAAAGCTCGTCCGGTGCTGCGAGCGGCTGATACTGTCTCCTGATCTCCCCGCCCGCTCCCACCGCGTCGAGCAGGCCCAATAATGTAGAGACTTCGGCGTTGATAACCTGCAGCGGTGCTTCGCGCACGCGTGCGCTTTCGTAAGTCTTAATGTGGCCAAGGTGGAACTCGCGCAGCTCGATGCCGAATTCCTCAGCCCAGAACTGGAGGTTGACCTGCTGACCCGGCGGGAGGAACGGGAGGGCCTCCCGCACTGTCATATCTCCACGGATCATCCGGCTGCGCCATCCTCATCATGCCCCGTGGACGGCTGCGCCGGGATCGCCCGCCTCCGCGACAGGCTGAACCACGCCCTGGCGCCGTGACCGCGGAACTCGGCGGTACGGAGTTCAACAATTTCGAGCGCTGGTTCGATGGCCAGGGTGACCTCACGGGCCGAGCGGCGCGGCGGACCCATTTCCCGCGGCCCGCCCTCAGTCGAGCCGATGAGGCTCAGCCACAGGCCTCCGGGCGCCAGCGCCGCCGCGACCCGGGCGGCGAAACGCGCGCGCTCCTCGGGTTCGTCAAAGACGTGAAAGCAGCCGCGGTCAAAAACGAACTGGAACGGACCCCCGGGCGGGGAAGAGCCAAGAATGTCCAGGGTTGCGAAACGGCAACGCGGAACGCGACCTCCCAACTTCGCGTTGGCACGTTCGACCGCGAACGGCGCGACGTCGATGCCCAGGACGTCGAAGCCGCGCTCCGCCAGCCAAATGGCATTCGTTCCTGTCCCTGTGCCAATCTCCAGCGTCTGCGTGGGCCGAATGCGACCCGAAGTGACGAGTTCGACGAGCAGCGGCTCCGGCTCGCCCGTATCCCAGGGAAGCTCTCCCGCGGCGTAGCTCTCGTTCCAGGAAGGGTGCGGCATCTCACAAGTTTATCGCCTCATCCAGGCCCGCAGCCACCCCAGCGGAACGTCGAATCACTCGTCGGCTACCCGCCGGAAAGAAGCCCCCGATCTGCATGAATCCGCAGGTCCACGGTCACCTGCGACAGCTCGCCGTCGGTTCCACCCAGGAGATCGCAAACGTCGAGGGCTTCTTCGCTCAGCATGGTGTGCTAACCACAGTCGCAAAGACCATGCTCGGCGTCGTGCGCGATCCGGACTGCCAATCGCACGCGCAACACCGGGAAGGCTCCGACTGACGGATCGCCGCCGCGCGCCGGACCATCGCCGCGCGCGGCCCGACCGCCAGCCTTCCGTCGGCAAAACGAAGGCGCATACATCCGTGAAAACACCGGCTAAGGAGACGCCCTTTTGGCGAAACGCAGCACACGCACCACCCTTCGACACTCGGGGCATGGACTGGCTAAATTCGAAACCTGGACTCACTCGCTACCCGCCACTTGTCGCTCGTCGCTGTTCCTCCTGCTATACTTCCCGCGCAATCAACAGGTCAGAGTCGGAGGAAGATGCATGGACCCCAGCTATGAGCAGATATTCGACGATCTCTATAACCTGCAATCCGGGCGCGATTTCCCTGACCGCGAGCGCGTCCGCGAGGTTTCGCGCTTTGCATCGAACGATACCTTCTCTCAGGTCCGGGAGACCATTGACGATGCCGATCGCAGACTGGAGGATCGCGAAGGATTGCGCCTGCGCTCTGATGCCCGCTTCTTCCTGCTCGTGAACCTGACCGAGATGGTGGCTCGCCCCTTGCAGATGAATACCGGAGCGGCTCCCTTTGCCGGGCCGACAGCCGAGCTGCGCAGCATACTGGAAGGGGATCTGAATCTCCTCCTGTCGGACGCCGCGCGCCGACATATCGACCGGCAACGCGTTCTCAGCCGAGGGCGCCCCGAGCCGGATCGCGCGATCTCCGGCCACTCGGTAGTCGAGGCGCTCTCCACGAACTGGACGCGCCTGAAACTCAACAGCTATCGCATCTGGGGCGAACGATAAAGCGAGAAGGGAGGGATCGTCATGCCTGGCACACCGGAAGACGAGAGAAACGCGGCGACGATCTATACGTCGTTGAGCAGCTACGTGATGACCGCCTCTTTGGGGGTGATCGCGGCGCAGGCGGCCCTCGCCACCTTTGTCCTCGATAAGCGCGATCATCTCAGCTTGTTTTATGTGTGTATGATTGCGGGAATCGTTGCGAGCGTCGTGAGCATCGTCTTCGGCGGCAAGGGCATCGCCGCTATCGCCTCAGGCGGCTTCGACGGTGCCTGGTCTCTGAAGCCCAGCGGGGACTCCTTCAACAGACAAGCCATCGCCTGTCTGCTCGGCATGACCCTACTCCTGGTTTCTGTGTTTTGTGGGCGACCCAAACCGGACAACCCCAGCGCCGAGCAGATTCGGCAACTCAGGACCACCGTCACCCAGCAGCAAACCCAAATCGACGCCCTCAAGGCACAATGTGTCACCCTGGCGGACCACTTGCAGACCCTTTCCAGCAAAACGTCGCACGCGCCCAGTACCGGACGACGAAGAAGCGGAAGTCGGTGATCTGCTTGGCGCATCAGAGAGGCAATTGGTTTCAGACCGGAACTCCAGCGTGAGCGAAGCCAGCCGGGTACTTGATGAACTTCCGTACGTTCGGTCCAGCGTGGTTGGTGTTGTGGCATTCTCGAGGAGCTTTTCCAGAAAAAATGAGATCCCGAACTCGCCATCCAGGAAAAGACCCGCGAAAATGGATGCTTCACTTGGTTCCAGAGGAGAGCAATCCATTGCGACGCGTATCGACCCGCTCGTGGCGGTGCGCTATGAATAGCCTCACACTGTACCTGGTCATCCGTCCTGCCTGGATTCTGCGTATACAAATGCAGGGAGGGATTGAATCGTGAAATCGAGCTACAAATTCGCAATCGCTCTGCTGGCCGGTCTTCTGGCCGGTGCAGCGGCCGATCGCGCAATTCACGGCCAGCAGGTAAAGCCAACCCCTGTCTATGTGATTTCGGAGGCTGACGCCATCACGGACTCTGCCGCGATCAGCAACTATGGAGCGAAGGTACCTGAGACCCTGGCGCCCTTCAGAGGCCATGATCGTTTTGTCGTTGCTGGCGGTAAAACGGAGACTCTCGATGGCGACCCGCCGCCTCAGGGAATCGTGGTCATCGCATTCGACAGCTCGGAACAGGCACACGCCTGGTACAATTCTCCAGCCTACGCTGCAATCAGGCCGATTCGTCAGGCCTCGGTGAAGGGCCGTATGTTTATTGTCGAAGCCGTCGCTCCGTAGTTTGGGACTTTTTCACTGAGACCGCTACTGTTTGTGCTCTGCATGGGGGTGCCGCTCGTGTCTCATCTCACCTTTGCGCAGAACCCTTCGTCGCGCACTCGGTCGCCGCGAATCCTGTATATCTCTCGCGAATTTTGGAAGCCGGGACAGGAGGCAACGCTCCGCCGACTGGAAGCCGAGGCGGCGCGTAGATGCATTGGCCTCGGGGTACCGAGGCCAGGATCTTCGCGGTGCGACCGGAGTTCAGTATGCCGGCCCTGCGGCAGCGGAACGGCAGGACCCATCCCGTTGAAAACAGAGGCCTGGAAGTCCCCAATCCGGGCGGTCCTCGTCGCTCTCACCACCGGCGGTCGTGATCGCTTAACCGCGGGCCGTCTTCGTCGCTTCGACCACCGGCGATATTCATGGCGCGCAGTTGGCGAACGCCGACCCTGCGTTCCAGCTTGATAAGCTGTATCCTTTTCGGGTACGATTGACCCCGTAATGGGTACGGTCAGTGCACTTTCGAACACTCTCTTCGGACGCACCCGGGGTGCTTTGCTCGCCGTGCTCTACGGTCACGTGGGGGAATCGTTCTATCTGCGCCAACTTTCCCGCCGCACAGACATTACGCTCGGCGCGGTGCAGCGCGAGCTGCGACAGCTGGTCGAGGCCGGCCTGGTAACACGAGAGACGGTGGGCAATCAGATATTCTATAGCGCCGATCAGGCCAGCCCAGTCTTTGAAGAGATGCGGAGCCTGGTCGCGAAGACCGTGGGTATCCACGATATTCTTCTCGCTGCACTTCGCCCCCTCAAGAAAAAGATCACGGTCGCCTTTGTCTATGGCTCAACGGCGCGCTCGCGGGAGAATACTCAAAGTGATGTGGATCTGATGATCGTTGGCCCAGTGCACTTTGAAGATGTGGTGGAGCACCTCCAAGAGGCGCAGAAGGCGCTGAACCGCGAGATCAACCCGACCGTCTACTCGACCCGCGAGTTCTTGAGCAAGGTGAAGGGGAATTTTCTGAAGACTGTTCTCGCGGAGAAAAAGCTCTTCGTCATTGGAGACGAGCATGACCTTAGAGAACTGGGCCAACAATAGCTGGCTCGTACGGCTCGAATCCGATCGCCAGGAGATCGAGGGGCTCTTTGCGGTCGCCGATGGGCATCTTCGCGACTATGAGAAATCGGTCGCCAGCGAGATGTCTTCGGACGCTCAGCTTCATTTTGCCTACGGGGCGATTCGAGCTGCGGCGACGGCCGCGTTGCGTGCCCAAGGATATCGTGTCGTTCGCGGAAATAATGAACACCTGAGAACGATCGAGGCTCTGGAGTTCTCGATTGATCCGGAGAAGAGGCTCATTCCCAAGCTCGATGCTCTACGCCGCAAGCGCAACACCGGCGCCTACGACGACTACGGGCTTGTAGCGCAAGGCGAGGCCGATCTGGCCGGAAAGCTGGCGCTTGAGGTCCGGAAGCAGGTTGAAGCTTGGATTCACAAGAATCACCCGGACAAGATCGCATGACCAGGGCCAGCCAAAGAAAGTGACAAATGGCGGCCACCCGCCACTGTTCTGCGCCACCAGCCGCTGGCCACTGATAAAGTTTCGATCGAGATCGGAACAGAATTGTGCAAGTTGTATTGCGGAGGCTCTATGAAAGGGAAATTCCTAGTGGCTGCGGCAGGCATGAGTCTGGCGCTGAATGCCGCAGCCCAGAAAGAGATGCACATGGTCCATGCCACGGGTTCCTTCGAGATCAAAATGACTCCCGCAGAACCAACCGACTTCGAGAAGGCGAACGAGATCACTCGGTTCACGTCCGAAAAGACCTGGCACGGCGACATCGAAGGCGTCAGCCATGGAGAGATGATCACCGGCTCGACCGCGGGCACCGGGTCCATGGCCTACGTTGCCATCGAGCGCATGACCGGCAAGCTGAAGGGCCGGCAGGGTAGCTTCACTTTCACGCACCGCGCGACCATGATGAAAGGCGACGCGCCTTCTGCCGGAGATCTAAGCGTGGTGGTTGTACCCAAATCCGGCACCGGAGAACTGACCGGAATCACTGGCTCGCTCATGATCCATATCGACGCGCAGGGGAAGCACACCTGGACCTTCGATTATTCGCTCCCGTAGCGATTGTCGTTGAAATTGCGAAACGCTCCGGCTCATCATTCGTCCCTTGCCACCGGTCACTCGCCGCCAGCCACTCGCCACTGCTCTCGGAAGTGTGCGACCACGGAGACGAGCGCAGTGGCGGCAAACAGGTACTCGGCCTGTCGGTCCACCAGGGTAACGCTGAAGACCGCCATCGACACAAAGGCGCAGCAGGCGGCCGCCTGATGGACGAGTACTGATTTCCATGGGAGGCCTGAGGGCCGGTTGGGATCGGGAGGCATTGGCTCCCGCCCTTCCATGAGTTCCCTCGCCTGGGAACCAGCGGATTCAAACCGCGAAATCCGAACGAATTCGCCCAGGACAAAGAGAACGAAGCCCGACAAGGGAAAGAGTGTACCGAGTCCAACCGCGTAAAGAACCCCACCCAAGCGGCGAGTTCGCGTCGAGTCGTTGCTACGAGAGCCGAAATCGTGAAAGGCCGCCCGTGAACCAAGCCAGATGCTCAGCGCAATCAAGACCGCGGCAGCTCCGAACGAAAAATGTTCGAGCAGCCGGACATGGGGAGCAGCCCTAATGAAGCGCCACACGACATCTTCGCGATCGATCCAATAGGTAGACACCGACGCCAGGAGCAGGACATTGTGGAAAAGCCAAGGATGCCGCAGCTCAGAACCGCCCGCTCGCCCCATCGGACTTCCGCCTCCCCGAGCTTCGGCCGAGTCCATCGCCAGGAATCCCTCAAGTCACTCATCACTCGCCACTCACTTGCAGTGACAAGTGACTAGTGGCAAGTGGTGAGAAAGCGTCCCTCGTCACTAGAGACTCGCCACTGCTCTTTAGCAGCGATGGGCGGCAACGTGCTGCTCCAGGGCCAGGCGCGCCTGCTCGGATTTTACGCGGGCCTCGTTACTGGCCCACTCCAGCCTGTCGTACTCGTCCTTCGGGGATGTTCCCGCCCGGTGACGCAGCTCTCGCACCGCTTCAGAGAACTTCGTCGTGGCAGCGTCGTATTCGGTTGCCAGCCGCGTCTTTTCCTCGCAGATCATTCGTTGGCCCCAGGTCCAATATTAGGGGATGGCGGTGAAGGGCCTCCATTCCGATCAGCAATCGTCCCTGCCTGGGTAAGGTGAATGCATGAGTCGTCCTGGAAACCGGATACGCCGTCGTTCCCGGCCACTGGCGCGCCACTCGCGCTCCGCTTCAACCGGAAAACCCGACCCGCCAATCAGCGCAGCTTTCGGCCGTGAACATCGCCGCCATGCGCGCCGCGAAACGAGACCGCTATGTCTCTGAACCCGTTCGCCAAAGCCCGCCATTTCCGGCGAAATCCGTCGCTTCCACCGCGGCTATGCCGAGTTTTAGGATTATGCCGGGTGGAGTGCAGATTTTGTCTATTTTTTCTGAGTTTCCACAGTGGCGATCGTTGACCCGGCATAGTCCGTGGGGAGTGTACTCGGTCAGGCAAGATTATTCTGACCGGAGAACGCATCGCCACATCCCTTGCGAAAACGTGTCTGCAGGGGATGCGGCGATGTCGCAGAGTTGCAGCCTCGACTACGCCTATCTTCTGGCGCCGGCGCCAACGGTTTCGCCTTGGCTCATTTGTTTCACTGGGTCAGCCACGTAGGTGAACTCCGGCTCCTGATTCCAGGGGCCGCGTTGCGGCGATCCGTTCGAGGACAGGTGATAGTAAATGTTGACAGTTTCGTCCGGCTTGACACTCCCGAAAGCTGGTTCCGTGAGTTTGCCGAGCGAGTCGAGCGCTTTCATGAACATCCTGGTGTGAGAGATTTCGCGGGTCAGGAGGTGATGAAGCGCCTTCTTTGTCCCCGCGTCTTTTGCGTGGTTCAGAAGTGCCTCGTAAGTCTCTCTCGCGCCGCCTTCGGCCGCGATATCTGCTCGGAGGTCGCGGACGACGTCGCCGCCTTCGTTGATGTACGCGGAGGTCCAATTGATACCGGAGTCATCGATGAAGTGAGGGCCTCGACCGCGCAGGGCAAAGAGCGGGCTGCCGTGCGCATCGGCTTCAAGCTTGTCGATACCTCGGGTATGCTGCTCGATGAGTTTGCCAACCACTTCCAGATGGCTGAACTCCTCAAGAGCAATGTCCTGCAGCATGTCGCGAATGCCGGCATGGTCGCAATGCAGGGACTGCACCCAATACTGGAGAGCTGCGGTGAGTTCGCCGGTGGCGCCGCCGAACTGCTGCAGCAGGAACTGAGCGTAGGCCGGATCGGGGTTTCTCACCTCAACCGGAACGATGAGCTCTTTGCGATGGAAAAACATGGGGGCTCCTTCTGGTGAGCCCCCGCCCTGTGCGGAGTACAACGTCAAAACGCCGCCGTCCGTTCGGTCGGAGACCCGGTCTGATCGTTCGTTGCAGTTGAACGTTCTTTAGGCTGCGTCAGTGGCGCAAAGATGTTTGGGGGTAATGGCCTGCGCGGCGTTCCTGCTTTGTGCGCGCCTTCGCCATTTTGATTGGCGGGTTGGCCGTCCGGCCTGACCCCAGGGGCCAACCCGGACCATCCAACTGCCCCGACTGTCTCCCGTTCGTTCGGAACGTGCTGCCAGATTCCCGATCGTTTCCCACGCAAGCGTACGCCTGGAAGAGGACAATTCGATACGACTCGTACATCCGTCCCTGGAGCGGAATGTTCTGCACTCCGGCCTCTGGTTGTGCCGGAGAAAACAGTCTAGTCCAGCGTGATCGACCTTGAATGAAATCGCAGCCAGGCCCCGAGCGAATTTTGATGGCATCGACATGGGGATCGAGCGGTCGGGCATGCGCCTGAGAACGACAGAAGACATCTGAGGGATCACGTTTCCAGATTTTGATCCCCCGGGCGTCGAGTTGCTGTTCAAATTCTGCAGCGTTGAACAGGGGTTCGGCAGATTTTACCCGCAACTTTGTCAATTTCACCAGTGCGATACCGACGGAGGTTTTTGCTGGAAGAGGCACACCGCAACAATTCTTCGAGAAACCGGGTCTTGATATAGAGTCACGGATCTGCACGCATGGATTCGACCCTGACATCCGAGGAGCCCGCTAACTCGTTTTTATCGGCAATTGCCCTCGGGATTGGTCTTCTGATTGCACCAGAACCTGAGGAGGAACGTCTCAGACCGATTGCATTAGTGAGCAGGGGATTCGAGTCCGAACTGCATCATCGATTACATCTTCGTACTTTTTTTCACACTCCCGGTCGGGGTTCGCGGGAAAGTAAAGGCAGGACTGCCGATCGCTGGAAATGAGGTGACTGGATGCCGGAGATCTTTCAGGAAGAGGGTCCTTTTGCGGATGTGATCGCGAATCACAGGGGCATAAGCCATTTCAACAGCATCGGAAGGAGCAGATCCGAGCATTTTGGTCGTCGACGATCAGAGAATCATCGCCAACACGACGACCGCGATACTGAACAGGTCCGGATTTCGCGCGGTTGCGGCCGATGACGGAAGGACAGCCTTGCAGCTCGCAAAAGAGATTCGGCCGGACTTTCTGTTGACGGACGTCATGATGCCGTCCATGAATGGTATCGAACTGGCGATCGCGGTCAGGAAGATCCAACCTGACATGAGCATCCTGCTTTTCTCCGGCCAGGCCGTCACAAAAGATATGCTGGAGGAGGCCAGAAACGAGGGGTACTCCTTCGACCTGGTACTGAAGCCTATCCATCCTGAAGAGTTGATTGGGCACCTGAAGGCGTTGCGGGAGAGGTCATCGGGATCGCGCGCGTTTGTCAGTGCATCAGAATGCCGGATATGAAAGTCCCGCGCATATCTGCCTTGCGAGCGGCTCTCATCGAGATAGGTCTGCTCTTATACTGTCGATCCTTGTTAGACGGCGATGGCCTTCTGTGGAGTTACACCAGTCGAGGCAGCGCGGCCACGTCATACTGATCTAATGGGCTGGACCCGCCTCGTGGGGGTGAGTCGGTAGGCTAACTGCTTCGCCCCGCCCGACGGCGTCTGCCGGACCATGGCACTCTTCGAAGTCAGCTGCAGTGACAGCTCGACGCAACTTCCTCTGCTCCACCTGACCGTCCTAAGCGTCGATTTTACGTCGGTCGACCTCGAACCATCGGCACTCTCCAGGAAATCGCCGGCGTCGAGTGCGTCTTCTCGCAGCGCGGAGCCATCGTAGCCACAACAACCCTTGGTATCGCGCAGCCCGGGGATCAGGACGTAAGCCCTTCTGCGTCCGCCCTGGCGTGAGACCAAGGTGGCGATACCAATGGCGGACACCATTGTTTCGCGGAAGCCGGACGGCACATGCAAAGCCACTTCTAACGGTCGAACGACAGCGACTGGCGAGACGCAAAATGATGCTGGGTCGAACGGAAAGGAGAAGCGCCCCAACGCTGCTGTCGTTGCTCAAAGGGTGCGGGATCTGGGAGCGCGGCGCGAAGATCAGTTCCGACGTCTTTACCCGAAAAAACCCGAGTAGCAGACGCATCGCGATGGCCGCCTGCAGCAAATGCGCAGACAGCCGCTTGCCTTCCGCGCACGCCAACACTACGCCTCGGAAGAATTGTGCCGCAGGCCCGGCCTTCGCCGTCAGAGTGTACGCAGCCGTGCGATGAGGTCTGCCGGATGAACCGGTTTCTCGAGAATTTCAAAATGGTGACCGCGCAGCCGGGCGTCGGAGAGCATTTCGGCGGTCACAGCCTGACCCGAGAAAAGCAGAACTCGGCACTCCGGGATCATCGTGCGAATCTGGATGGCTGCGTCGATCCCATTCATTGTTGGCATCATGACGTCGCTGAGGAGGAGGTCCGGTTTCCACCGGCGAGCCATTTCGACAGCTGCATGTCCGTCATAGACAACGGCCGTCTCGAACCCGGTTTGATTGAGGATGACCGCCAGAGTGTCGGCGATTACGCATTCGTCATCGGCCACCAATACCCTTGGCCGAGGCCGGCTTCCGTTGTAACCCCTGTGGGGTTTTCCATTTCGTGGCCCGATTTCTCTCAGCTTGTTGCGCACATAATACAGCGGGCGGGCCTGGATGGTCGGTGCGGTAAGGGTCATAGGCTCAAAAGCCCGGGGGCCAAGCTGCTTGACCGGACTTGTTGATTTTCAGCGCGGGGATCTGGGGTGACATAATGCTACTGAGCGTCGAGCGGTCGATGACGAACAGCCGGGCGGCTGTCACGACGCATCCTGTCGAATGCTTGGACGTCGTACCCGAAGAGGTGATGTTGCGTCTTGACTCCTCGCAACCCCATCGTCCTGGTCGTAGATGATGAGCGAGTGATCGCTGACACGCTTACGGCCATCCTGAGAGACAGGGGCTTCAACGCGATGACAGCCTATAGTGCTGAAGCTGCCATCGCCATGGCTCGGGAATCATCGCCTCAATTTCTCGTCTGTGACATCGTCCTGCTGGGCGGTATGAATGGAATCGAAGCCGCCATCCAGATTGGCGCGCTGTGTCCGGATTGCAGAATCATTTTGATCTCAGGGATGGCCGAAAGTGGCGAACTGCTGGATAAAGCTCGTGCTCGCGGGCACGACTTTGAGATCATCCTCGCAAAGCCGTTTCACCCCACAGAACTCATTGACAGGCTGCAGGGTTGAGTCAGCGGCCTGACGTCCGGCATTTACATCCCCGGGATCGTTAGCGGGGTGGAACGGGCAGGAAAAGCGCCCCACTCCGAAGGTCAGTGGTCAAAGGGTGCGGGATCTGGGAACGAGGCACGAGGATCAGTTCCGATGTCTCTAACCGAGAAAACCCGAGTAGCAGACAGCAGGAAATGCAGGAGGTTGATGCGCGCCACAAAGGGCGCTCGACTCGCCGGTCGTTTCTGGCCCTGCCCCCGGCCTCGGCCGCATTCCGGACAGGAACTCTATGCGCCTCGCCCATTCGAGCCAGTCGCACGAGCCACTCGCAACACGTTCCCTCGCCACGGCTTCCGAGCGGCGGCTTTCGCCAACTCTCGGAAAAAGCAGATGTTCAACGGCACACCCGTGTCTCGTCATCGATCGCACTCCGGCGCACTCCACTGGAAAGTGGAGAGTGTGGACAAGTGTGAGCTGGTCTGTTTGCCTAAACCGCGTGAGCCGACCGGCGGAGACTTACCCGCCGACGACCAGGAGTTCTGGGCGGATCTACGGACTGACCTTCTGCTTGACGAATACGCTTCGTTTCCGAATCAGATCCCGCTGCCGATGGACCCTGCGCCACTGCGCGCGGATGCGGGCTGCCTCCATGCGCGTCAACGTGAGACAGGGAAGGCGCACTGACACCCCATTGCACAAAGCGTTCGCTTGTTCCAACGCCTCTTTTCGACGCTTCAGATCGGGCGCCGTTTCCACGATCGTGAGCAGAGACAACGCCAGGTCGAGTTCAGAGATAGCGAGTTGAGCACTCATTGCCAGCGGTTCCCGGATTGGCGGTTCACGCAGATTCGCGGGCATCGATAAACATTGTAGGCTTTATTCCGCCTCCCCATTCGGCTTCGCCCATCCCTTCCGCTGTGCTGCGCCAATCCTTTCGCGCCTCGGCGCCAAGTATATTTTTTCCCTGGACGCCGGGAATTGTTGTGATGAAACGGGTCTCCGCAGGGAGTGGCGAACCCGTTTTAGGGACGCCGGGTGGAACGGACAGGAAAAGCGCCCCAACGCTGCTGTCGCGAGATGCGGGCTACTGTGCTTATGCGAAGCGAGGCAGTGCTGCCGCTTCGATCCATATCGAGGGCCACAGGAACGATACAAAAAGTTGAGACTTCCGGGCTGGGCCCAGCCTCTGCCTTTTTTGTCTTGGAGTAAACTCCGGGCCGGGAAGGTCAGATGGCCGGGCACAACACGCTGGAGATCCCCAACGAGATCGAAGTAGGAAACGCGGACCTGAAGATCAGGATCAGTAGAAACTGAAAGCGGTTCGGCACGCTGACCATCAGCCGGGGGACGATTGACTGGAGACCACTGAAGGCAAAGCGCGGAAAGAAGAATGAGACCCAACTGAGCCGGGTAGACTTCGATGCTGCGATGAAGGATCGAAACCGGCGAACGGTTGGTACGACCGTGAGCGCAGAGGCCCTGCGCGCCTTTTGTTTCGTCCGATGAGGCTTCGGCTGCCCTACAAGGGAGCCGCGCCCGGGCTTTCTATCGCCTTGCCGTCTCCCCCGTGCGGGATCATTCCAATGGCCCGATCTTTCCCGGCTGTCTTCGCCTGAACCAGCGCCTGATCGGCCAGTTTGAGCACCTCCTGGTACCCCATCACGGAAGGATCGTGTTCTTGCCACGGAAAAGCGGCCCAGCCAACGGAGCAGGTTCGCGTAATGGTAACCGCAGCACCGACTGCAAGGGGCTCTCCCCGCACCGCCTGCAACACGCGGAGCGCCAGAGCGTTCGCCTGCCGCCGATCGGCAAAACGCGATAGGATCAGGAACTCTTCTCCGCCCCAGCGCAGGAGAACGTCGGATGCTCGCATGACGGAACAGATCCGGCGCGCAAGCTCGACAAGAACCCGATCTCCCGCGTCATGGCCATACCGATCGTTCACTTCCTTGAAGTTGTCGATGTCGACGAGGTAAAAGATGAGGTCGCGCGCAGAGCGATCAGCCTTCGAGGGGAATTCGCGTAAAGTCGCCGCGACGTCGAACCCGATCGTTTCTGAAAAGAACCGCCGGTTCCGGATTCCGGTTAGTGGGTCGGTGATCGAAGCTTCCGCAAGAATTGCGTTGACCCTCTTCAGGTCCGAGTACAAGCGGCGCTGCTTGACGATGACAAGGGCGGTCATAGCGACCGTTGCGGCCGCAGTGATCACCAGCCGGAACCTCACCACCGCCGGAGGTATAGAACCCTCGAGCGCGGAATAAATCACCATGGCCGGCAGAGAGAGAACCGCCAGAGCGGCGAAGCCGGACAGCCACGATCCGTATCCCTCGTCTTTGGTCGTTGCTGGAACGGGAATCAAATCGCGGGTGCGCGCCGCCACACCCACGAAGAAGGCCAGCGACCCCGCGAACCCAACGTCATACCAGCTGCCGGTGTAATAAACCCTCGCTTCAATGGCGCGATTCTCTGCTATGACGATGAGGTAGCTCAGGAACAGTGCCGCGAACAGAAGAAAGTAGAACCGTCTCCAGGGGCCGGAACTCTGGTAGAGGAGCACCCCCAGGGCAGTCAGCAGAACCAGAAACTGCACCAGGTAGAGACGGTCGAAGTTCCGATTGTAGGCAGCGCTGTCTCTTGAGACATATTGCCAGCAGGTTACGAGAAAGACGTACAGATAGATCCACCACAACATCAGCTGCAGGAAGTCCGGCATTCCAAAGCGGATGCTGCGCTGGGTGGGATCCACATGGGGCCGCAGCACGAGCGCGGCGAGGACGGGCACTCCGGCAAGAAAAAGCAGGATGTCTCCCGGAAACATATCGGGCATAGGCTTCCGCAAGACAACGTCATAAACGATCCAGCCGCATTGATCGGCCAGCCAAAATGCCCAGCTGAGCACCAGCATCATCCAGACAGACCGCAGTCGGCCGCGCGCGGCGCGAGCGTTGGCAGAGAAAGCCAGCAGCAGGCCGAGAAGCAGCAAAGCGGTCACGGTGTCGCTGACCGCAGTGAGTTTGAGGCTCGGTCGGAGAAAGACTGAGGCTGCGATCTCGACAAGAGTCAGGGCTGCCGCCGAACCTATCCAGCGTTTTGATCTGGCTTGCACGGGAAACCCTCAGGTTGGAGCGTCAGGTGCAGCGGTTTCGACTCACACCGCCTTCATGACAAGCTCTGACTCGCTGCGATTCCGACATCAACGCTCCGTCTCGCATTGGGCGCCGACGCTCCTTCCCAAGTCTAGCTGCAACCTCCGAACAGCCGCATCGGCAGGATATTCGGGGTCTCCAAATCAGTATCCAGTTTGCCCCGGTATTGACCAACGGCCAGCCCAAATCCAGGTCCGTAGTGTCTGGAAGAACAGAACCCTCCCGAAGTGCGATTCACAGGTTCGATGCGGGCATCGGCGATTGAGCATTCGATGAATTCCTTCAGCCACGAGCGCATCCCGTGCCTGGAATGCGTTAACGCCCTGACACTCGGCTGTCTTGAAGTGGAGCTGGCGGTGACTTTGGCAAACGAATGAGAACCCACCCCTATCGTTTTCGACGTGGGTTGGGCGCCACCTCGGGCCGCATTCCGCATAGGAGTTTTATGCGCCTCGCCCATCGAGCCTGGACTCCTGCATACGGTTATGGTGGTAATCTTCTTCACTGCCGGTCTCCTTTACCTCCTGCGCCTCGGAGCGCGTCGATAACCTGGGAGCTTAACCGATCCCGCCCGAGACTGGCCTTCTCATCCCATCTGTTGGCAGCAGTTGAGAGGGAAATATGCTGAGATCGTCGTCGAATCGACGAGGATCGGAGAGAGCATGCCACTGCCGCGCCTGCAACTGGTAGAACTGGAAGATCTAACCTGGTTCCCGCCTGCGATCCGGGACCTTGCGACAGATTATCTCCATTTTATGGAGACCAGGCTCGCTCTGCACGAGCCAGTCGTTCCCCTGCTGCGGACGATGCTCGAGAACTCGAAGACCTCATGCGTAGTGGATCTGTGTTCGGGTGGAGGCGGCCCTGTGCTGGCCATATACGAAGCTCTGGCTGCGGACGAAATCCATGTGCAATTCACATTGACTGATAAATTTCCCAATCTTACTGCGTTTCAGCGCCTTTCCTCGCAGTACCCGTCTGGCATTCGATACGTCGCTGGTCCGGTCGATGCCACAAACGTGCCACAAAACCTGGTGGGGCTGCGTACCATGTTCAACGCCTTCCATCACTTTGCGCCGAGGTCGGCCCGGCTGGTGCTGGAGAGCGCAGTTCAAGCCCGGCAGCCAATTGGCATATTTGAAATTCCGGAACGCAGCTTGCTCATGATGGTACCGTTCCTGTTCACGCCGATTTTTGTCGCATTGGCCACGCTTTTCATACGGCCATTCCGATGGAAGCGCTTGTTCTGGACTTATGTGATTCCCCTGATCCCGCTCACATGCTGGTGGGATGGTCTCGTATCCGCATGCCGCGCGTACACGGTCGCAGAGATGCTGGCAATGACGCACGGCTTCGACGATTACGAGTGGAAAGCGGATCGCATTGGAGTTCGCGGCACCACCGGGCACCTTACCCATCTTCTGGGGAGCCCGCGTTCTTCGCACACTTAGCGCTGGTGGCCCGATGGAGGCTTATTCAGTTGAAGGTTAATCGCCATACCATTCATTGCATGGTGCGGTCTGCTCGACTTTCGGCTCAATCGTCAAAGTGAGCCGCTATTACCGGCCGATCACGGCAATTTTGTACACCAGTAGAATGGCTACGGTCGCCAGCGCAGTCCAGGCGGACAGTGTGTAGCGTCGGAAGAAGTACAAGGTCACGCCTACCCAGCAACAGCAAGCCGCGATCAAAGCGCCGCCGACATACGGCATAGCGACCGCGGACGAGAAGCTCGTGTCATAGACGTGCCTAAGCCGGATGATCTCACCTAGTGTCCTCACGACGATAAGGAATTGTGTCGTGATTCCAATCTGAGCCCAACGTTCTCTAGTCACTCTAGTCACGGGGGAAATTGTAGCTGGGTGGGCGGCTTATGCATACTCGCTAACCGGGCGTTTCCAGCAGTCGCGGGTCTGGAATAGTGCTTCGCACTGTGCCAACCGTTGAGATCTAAACGAAACGCCAGGAGATGAGAAGGCTTCACTCATCACTCGCCACTCAGTTGCAGTGACAAGTGACTAGTGGCAAGTGGCGAGGAAACCTTCTAGTCACTCGTCACTAGACACTCGCCACCGCTCTCTAGCAGCGATGAGCGGCGACGTGCTGCTCCAGGGCCAGGCGCGCCTGCTCGGATTTCACGCGGGCTTCATTACTGGCCCGCTCAAGCCGGTCGTATTCGTCTTTCAGCGATGTTCCCGCCCGCTCGCGCAACTCTCTCACCGCGTCAGAGAACTTCGCAGTAGCTGCGTCGTATTCCTTCCATGGCCAGCCGCGTTTTTTCCTCGCAGGTCATTCGATGGCCCCAGGTCCAATAGTAGCGGGGATAGGACGAAACGGGTCGCGTGCCGCTCGTGAGAGCCGCTCGACTATCGCAAATGCAGCGCGTCGTCCAGGAAGCTGGACACGCTCGCGCCGCAACCGCCGCCCCGCTTTTCCCGCCAGCGTTGGCGCAGCGAAACCTCACAAATGGCGTCGCCCCGCCGCCAGCCCTGCAACAGCGGAACGGAAGGGCGCATCGCATTGAAAACAGAAGCCCGGAAGCCCCAAACCGGGCAGTCCTCGTCGCTCTCGCCGCCGGCGGAGAAGAGCGCGTGTCGTCGGGGGTCTTCATCGCTTCGGCCACCGGAAGCGGACCGCACATTGCATGGTGGTTTCCGTCGCTCTCACCACCGGCGGTCCGGATCGCTTCGACTTGGCGGTCTGCGTCGCGCGGGATCGCCCGCCGTTCAGACGAAATGCATGGCGGAAGTTGTCGCTCGATGAAATGCAAAGCCCTCCCCCGAGGCGTATCGAACGCCGGCCTATTTGATCCTCCGTCGCTCCATCTCTTAAAGGCATAGGGCGCAATCTCAAATAGGTATTGGACTCGGACGAGAGAGCCTGCCTACGCTCTCGGCATCAACTGACTGCTACGCGCAGTCGTTGGAGGTGCCGATGATTCTCTCATTCACATTCCCGATGCAGCGTGGATTCGCACGATGGCAACACCTGCGCCGGCTCCGTCAACCCATGACTTTTTTCGCGCTGCTTGTTCTCTTTCCCGCGCTCGTCTTTGCCCAATCCGGCGGGACGCCCTTCGACACGGGATTCACCGCCCTTCAAACCCTCTTCACCGGAACCATTGCCAGGGTTGCCAGCCTGATCGCCATCGTGATTGGCGGGTACGAATTCGCTCACGGATCCCCGGGCGCGAAGAAGACCCTCGGGGCCGTGGCAGCCGGAACCGGCATCGCGGTAATGGCCGTCAACGTCCTTAACTGGCTGTGGGGCATCTGATTGTGCCCGTCGATTCCAGCCGCAACCGCAACCATTCAACCGTTCAAGTGTGAGGGGCATTCGATGCAGACACGCACGACAACCCGCAGGAGGAACCGGGTCTACAAGAGCCTGCACAAGCCCCTCACATACCTGGGCGTCGAACGCACGCTTTTCTATTTCGTCTGCGTGGGGGCCGTCGGCGCTTTCAACCTTTTCAACAGCCTCATCGCGGGGATCGCTGTGTTTATCGGCGGTTTCGCATTTGGGAGCTGGGTTACGAACGCCGATCCTGCGTTTTTGCGCATCCTGGCGAAGTCCGAGAAATACAAGGCCCGGTACGACGCGGCCAAACCGAGCATCCCGCGCGTGGAGGTGGTCTGATGTTGCGCCTCGATAGAGTCATCAAACCGTGGAAGGAATCCGCCGCGCTGTGCGATCACGTCAGCCTTTATGGCTTCTGGAATGAAACCGCCTTTCTGACCAAGAGTGGCGATCTCGGTATGGTGCTCAGCGTCGCAGGCGTCGATTACGAAAGCCTCGATCACGCCGGGCAGGAATACGCCGTAAAGCGGCTGGAAGCTGCGCTGAAGTCCTTCGGTCCGGGCTTTCATGTTTATCAATATCTTTTCAAAACCAGTCGGCCTGAGATTCCGTTCGCCGACTACGACGATGCGGTAGTGCGGACAGCGGTGGACCGGCGTAAGCAGTTCTTTGAAGAGAAGGCCGATCGCCTCTACCAGATCGAAATCTACTACTGCATTCTGCTCGAAGGCTCGCGGTCAAAGACCGGCGTGGGCGCGACCTTCGCGCAGCTCCTCCGCGATCCAGCCGGCGCGGTCAATGAACTCAGGACACAGTTCACCAACAGCGGGATGAAGAGGCTGCTGCGGTCGCAGATCGAGCGCGACCTTGCCAGGCTCGAACAGCGCGTCCAAGCGTTCGCGCGCCAGCTCAGCGACCTCGCGCGCATCGACGTGCTGAACCAACAGGGCCAGTTCCGTTTCTTTCGCCGGTTGCTCAATTTCGATGACTGGCGCATTGCAGGCAAGCCCAAGCACACGCAGTTTCTCGACTACCAAGTGGTGAACTCGGACATCGAGGCCGAACGCGATCACTTGCGGGTGGGCGATCATTTTGTGCGTGTGCTGACAATGAAGGAGGCCATCGGCGAGACGAGGCCGCTGGTGTTGGACGCGCTCCTGAAGATTCCGGCCGACTTCTGCGCCGTCACTGAATGGGCGCGACTAACGGCGGACAAAGCCCGCAAGGAAGTCGATAAACGCCGCAGGCACTTCAATATCTCGAAGACCGGCTTCGTCTCCCAGATGGGCAACGATCCCGCCAAGACCAATCGCCGCGATGTCCTGGTCGATGAGTCGAAGCAGGCGGATATCGAAAATCTCGGAGATTGCCTGCGCGACCTCGGAGAGGGGCAGTCGCTTGGTGAGTTTTCGCTCACCATCGTCGTATATGGCAAGGACAGTCAGGTTCTCGATCATCTCACCGGCGAATTCGCCGGCGTCTTCGCCAACGCCGACGGCAGCCTATTTGTGGAGACTTACAACCAGCTCAACGCTTACTTCGCCACCGTACCCGGCAATTATGCATTCAACCTGCGCAGGCTGTTCCTGTTGAACACCAATTACGCCGACCTGAGCTTTCTATTTACGATCCTTCCTGGCGAAAGGACCAATGCCTATCTCGGCGCAGAGTACCTTGCGGTGCTTGAGACCGACAACGATACACCCTACTTTCTGAATCTCCATTGCGGCGAAGTGCCGCACACGCTTATCCTTGGGCAAACTGGCTCAGGTAAGACCTTTCTATCTGTATTTCTGATCCAAAACGCCCAAAAATACAAGCCTCAAACGTACATCTTCGATGTCGGCGCCAGCTACCAATCCATCACCTCCATTTTCGGCGGAACCTATCTCAACGTCGGGCGCGAATCGCGCGACTTCACTATCAATCCGTTCTCATTGGAGCCGACGCCCGAAAATCTGCAATTCCTGTTCAGTCTCTTCCGCGTGCTGATCGAAGGCGCCAGCCAGCGTTACCGGATGGATTTCAAAGAGGAACAAGAGCTATGGAGCGCCATCGAGCGCATGTACATGCTGGAGCCCGACCAGCGGACAATCTCAAATCTCGCCAATATCGTCGGCGAATTGAAGGACCGGCTGCATCGCTGGACTCGCGCAGGGCAGTATGGATTCCTCTTCGATAACCCCGAAGACTCGCTTTCATTCGCCAGCTTCCAGACTTTCAACTTCCAGGGGTGGGGCGACGCGCCCGATGTGCTGGAGCCGCTGCTGTTTTATGTGTTGCACCGGGCCAGCAATCAAATCACCGATCCGGCCAAACTGGGGACATTCAAGATGTTCCTGCTCGACGAGGCATGGCTCTTCTTCAAGAACGAGACCATCCGCAACTACGTGGTTCAGGGGCAGCGAACCTGGCGCAAGCACCGGGCGGCGATGGTCCTGGCCACGCAGTCGATCAAGGAATTGCAGGAGTCTGGGCTGTTACCAATCGTCGCAGAGTGCTGCCCCACCAAAATCTTCCTCGCGAATCCGGATATGGATCGCACCGTGTATGCCGAGGCGTTTCATTTGAACGATACCGAACTCGATCTCATCGCGGGCCTGGTCCCTCCCGGCCAGGTGGTCATTCGCAAGGCCGAGACATCCAAGAAGGTTCGCCTCAACGTCGATGCCGTGTCGTACTGGATGGCGACCAACAGCGCCAACGACAACCTGAAGAAGCGCGATTACTTCGCGCGCTTCGGCTTTCGCCGATGGGCTGCGCCGGCTCGCCGACGAGTTTCCGCCTCAGCCGCGCAAAGCGGCCGGCGTCATTCCCACTCCCCAAGGAGCTTTCGTATGATCCGCTCACTCATAACACTCGCCGGGCTCGCGCTTGCGCTCGCCCCCATTGCCGCCGCCGCAGAGGACGCCGCGGCCCGCACCGTGCAATATCACGAATCGGACATTGTTCCGATCCACGCGAAGCTGAAGTACACCACGCTGATCGAACTTCCCAGCACGGAAAAGATCATAGAAGCTGCCACCGGCGACAAGGATTTCTGGGTTGTCGATGTGGTGGGCAACTTCTGCTTCGTGCATCCGGCCAAAGAGGGGATGCCTCCAACCTCAACCTCATTACCGACAAGGGCAACATCTATTCGTTTACCCTCCAGGATGTCTCCGGCACGGCCCAGGCGCCAGACCTCAAAGTAATCATTCAACCTGCGGACCGCTCCTCCATCGTCGCGTCACAGGGGCCATCCGCAGTTCGTTCCCGCCGCACAACTGGAGCAGTCGCAACAGGCGCTCGCGGCAGTCCAGACGCATGTCACCCAGGCCGTCGATGAATACAAGAGCGCCTATCCGCTCTCACTCAAATTCGACTACAACTTCCACGCCAACGAAGCGCCATTTGATATTACAGCGATCTACCACGATGACAAGTTCACTTACATCAAGAGCAGCGCGCCCGAAAAGTTCAGCGTGTACGAGATGCGTGATGGCAAACCCAACCTCATTACTTACGAGCTGAACAGCGGGACTTACATCATCCCCAAGGTGATGGATTCAGGTTATGTCGAACTGGGCAAAAAGCGCCTTGAGTTCACTCGGAAGGGATAACTACGATGGCAGAGGAGATTCAAGGCACAACTGCGGAGCCGGAGCTGACCAAGCGGGCTGCAGATCCCAAGGGTGTCCTTCAAAAGAACCTGAAACCGATGCTCTATCTGGGCGCGGCGGGGCTGGTCATCGCGGCTGCGGTCTTCAGCGGCACTGGCAAAAAGGCGGCGACGCAAAAGGGGGCGACTCCCAATCAGCCGCCCCAGCCGACGCTTCAGGACACCACCGACAACAACGTGCAGGATCTCAAGAGCCAAGTTGCTGCGGCGCAGCAAAAGGCCGCGCAGCAGTCAGCCAGTGGATTCCCTGCGTCCGATCCCGCCCTGGCTGGCGCGACGCCTGCGCAGCAGGCAGCCGCTCAGGGCTATGGTCCCACCGGCCAGTCCCTGCCATGCGCTCCCGGCCAGCCTTGCACGCAGCAGCCGGGCACGAACGGCCAGCAGCAGCTTTCGCCGGCAGAGCAGGAGGCGCAGCAACTCGCCGCCCGCGACCGCGCGCTCGCCTATGATTCTCGCTTCGCATCGAATCTCGTATTCGCGCGGCCACAGGATCAAACGCAGTCGCAGCAGCCACCGTCGCCTGGGAGTTCCTTTGCGAACAGCCAGCCATCGGGCGCAAGCGCTTCGTGCGCCGCACTGGTGCCGGATGCCACCAGTCTTGCTCCGCCGCGCGCCGCGGGCGACCCGCCTGCTACGGCAGCAGCGGCGGCGACGCCGGCGCAACGCAGGCCGGAGGTCAACATCGACACGGCCACGGGCCAACCGTATGTGCTCTATGAGGGCACCACGCTCGACACGGTTCTCATGAATCGTCTTGATGGCGACGCCGCCGGCCCGGTGAAAGTACTGCTCTCGAATCCCGTCTATTCGCACGACCGTCAGCACGTATTGATCCCTGAGGGAACGATCGTCCTGGGTGAAGCCAGAAAAATCGGTGCGGCCGGTCTTGGACAACAGCGCCGCATGGCGGTTGTCTTTCACCGGCTGATTATGCCGGATGGGTACTCGGTAGACCTCGACCAGTTTCACGGCCTTGACCAGCTCGGTGAAGAGGGACTGAAGGATAAGGTCAACAATCACTATCTCGAAATCTTCGGAACCTCGATTGCTCTGGGTGTCATCGCCGGTGCTGGCGAGATCGAAGAAGGCGGCGGCACCATCACCACCAGCGGGTCGCAGGCGTTTACCACAGGCGCGGCCTCCAGCGTATCGCAGTCGGCCACGACCGTCCTTGACCGCTTCATGCAGATCCCGCCGACCATCACCATCCGCGAGGGCCGCCGCGTCAAGGTTTACTTCACGCAAGACATGCTGTTGCCCGCTTATGAAAACCACACCATTCCACAGACCTATTGAGGAGACGTTATGCGCCCGATCGCTGTAACTGTTCTGTTGCTCGTCACCCTCGCCACCCTGTCCGGCTGCAAAAAGAAACTGGCCTGCGATCCAGTGGATTCGGAAGCAGTCTGCAAGGGATTCCAGCAATGCCTGCGTTCCGACACATCGGCTGAGGTCTGCCGCATGGCGGAGCAGGACGCCATCAAGATCCAAAGAGGCACCAATCACTGAGTCCCCCAACGAGGAGGTTTCGCCCATGAAACGCATCATTCTCACACTCACCGCAATGTTTTCGCTCGTTCGTCTTGCCCACGCGCAGTTCGGCTCGGGGATCGTTTACGATCCCACGCAGTCGGGCCACGCCGTCGTCCAGATCGAGCATGAAGAGCAGTCCATCAATAACCAAATGCAACAGATCGAAAACGGTCAGAAGGTTTTCACGAACACTGTGAAGATCGCCGAGACTGCCATCCAGACGTACAACCAGATCGTCCAGCAATACAACCTCTATCACCAGATGATGCTTGCGCCGCAGATGCTCTATTCACGGTTCCTCTCCCCGATGTCCGATTTGCGGATGCTCGAACAAGTTTCGAATACCTATAACAATTCAGCGGGGTGGGTGAACTCCGCAAACACGGGAAACGGAGCCGCTGCAGCCTATCAACAGGCAAGCGTGCCGCGAACCAGCAGCTTGGTTCCCGGCTACGGCGCTGTCAGCATCACGGGCCAGCAACAGATCGCAGCCCAGGGAGCGACCGTGGATCTCGGCGACTCCGTGCTGACCAACAATCTCGCAGTGCTGGGCACGATCCGGACCAACCAGACATCGCGCCAGATCGACATCGCCAATCTCGAAACGGCGACGCAAAGCCAGGACCCAAGCCAGCAGACCGTCATGGCCGAGCTTCAGCGCATGAATCAGATTCTCCTTTTACAGCTCCGCACCATGCAGGATGCCAACCAGATCAGCGGCAATCTCGCCCTTCAGCAGATCATCGCGCAGAAACAACAACAGGACACCTTGAAAGCCGGATTCCAGGACACCGCGAATTACACGAATACCTATCAGACGCACGTCGCCCCGCCTACCAAGGTGGCGCGCAGGCTTTGACATATTGATGCAGGCACGAGGTGACGTATGGGTGTGCTGAATTGGATCACGCAAGGGTGCGACGCTTTAACCAGCGCCGCATCACCCACAATCGACGCGATGGGATTGCGCATCTGCATCGCACTCGCCACCATCATGCTCGTCTGGTTCGGTGTTCAGGAGGCATTGGCCTCGACGCACCACGGCGCGGGCTTCCACGTGGGGAAGTTCGTAAGCTTTTTCATGCTCATTACCTTTGCCTACACGCTGGTCAAGTTCTACGACACCAGCATCCCCGGCGTCGGCCAGTCGTTCCGGGGCTTTATCAACGGCGGCGCGCAGAATCTTGTCAACGTCATTGGCACCGATAGTATGACAAGCATTCAGAACACGCTCAACCAGGCGCAATCGACAGAAGCACCCGGCATGGCGAAAGCGGTCATGAACCCCTATTACGCCATCATCTACGCTCTCATTCAGGTGCTCATTGCCGTGTTCTCTGCCGTGGTCAGCGCCGTGGTCGCCTATGGCGCGGTTGCCAGCGCAGTGATCGGCCTGCTGGGTCCGGTCTTCATCCCTTTTCTTGTTTTCGAGAAGCTGGAGTTTCTGTTCTGGGGATGGCTCAAGGCGTTCATCGGGTTCTGCTTTTATAAGGTGCTCGCAGCCGCTGTGTTGAGCATCCTGGCGCATCTGCTCGCGCAGTATTACACGGAATTCGTGAATTTCTCCGATCCGGGCACGATGGTGCAGGAGCTTCCGCTGCTCATTCTCCTGGTTCTCACCAACATCTATATCCTCTTCAAGATTCCCGCCATGACCATGAGCATCTTCTCCGGATCTGCAGGCGGTCACGGCGGCGGCATGGGCGGCCTGATTGCGGCCGCGTTCTGCGGGCCATTTGAGGCACTGGAGGCATCCCTATGGCGGCCACAACAAAACCATCCCCGGAGATCACCCGCGCAGCGGAACGGTATCTCGAACAGTATGGCGATCCCCTGGTAATGAACACCTATCTGAAGGTCACGATTCTGGTGCTGGCCGTGGTCTGTCTCGCGCTTGCGGCGCTTTTGTTTCGCAGCCAGATGGCGCTCGCCAATGCGCATCCGCTCATCATCCGCATCAATGACGTGGGCCGGGCTGAGGCAATTGATTACCGCAACTTCCAGTACCGGCCGCAGGAGGCGGAAAACAAATACTATCTGACTCGCTGGGCGGAGCTTTATTTCAGCCGCAATCGTTTCACTATCGAGCGTGACCAGACGAACTCGCTTTATTTCCTCAATGGCGACGTCCAGCGCGCCGTAATCGACCAGGAACGCAAAGACAACACCATCGCCAATTACACCAAAGACAGCTCGCTTCCGTTCGTCGATGTGGAGGTGAAGAATGTCATCCTCGACGACCTGCGTCAGTCGCCCTATTCGGCCCGCATTGAGTTTGAGAAAGTGTTCACCAATCCGGCGGATCATACCGAACTCAAGCGCGAGCAATGGACCGCCAGCGTTACCTATGTCTTCCGCGAAGCGTGAAGAACAACGAGCTGGCCGTCAACCCTCTCGGCTTGACCATCGTCCGCTTCCGTGCCGACCAGGCGTTCGAGTAACCGATATGACACCCATCGTGCTATCGAATCATTTGCCCAATCCGAGAAGAAATCGCTCGACCTCAAGAGCATTTCTTGAGCTTGGCCGCGCCCATTTGAAGACGCTCTATCCGGCATCACCAAAATGCCGGTTTCTTTGCTGGACGAATACATAGCGTGTGGCTTGCCCATTTGTCGGTCGAAGGCAATGCCAGAAAGCAACCGATTCCTTTGTCCTATGCGGCGTCTCCGGTGCATATCCCGCTCTATGCTCGGTCACGGCTTCGGGGCCAATGCGCCGCCCGGCGGCACTCGGTCTTCTGCTTCGCTCAAGAGCGCCCCTGAAGGGTCTTCGGTTCCACCCGCAACAAGTTTGCCGAACCGCGGCAAGGAAGACCGCCCAAACTTCTTTCGGGTCCCTGCTCAAGAAAGCACGACCTTCGGCACTTGGGAGTCGGGCCCACTCGCTGGGCTCCGCCCGGTGTGACCCGAGCAAGAGCAGGAATTCCAATACAGGGAGACTCAATCATGCAGCCGAACAAAGTTCACTCAGCGGCTTCCTGGCGGGCGACGCCGAGGCTCGCACCGACAAGAACCAACAACCCATTCACCGCGCTTCGGCTAGGCACGCGAGTCCCGTACAAGGACAAAGACGACCGGCGAGTAAGTCAACCGCACCGAATGGCACCGCCTCATCGTCTGGGGCAAGCTGGGCGAGTACGCTGCCGAAGCTCAAGAAGGGCGCACATCTGGCCGTCGAAGGCGAGCTTCAGTACCCGCGAGTACGTGACAAGAAGCATTCGGACCGCAACGATCCGGATGTGAGATTCGCGCCACATCCATCCTCAAGCTCGACCGCGCCGAAAAGCCGAGCCGGAAGAGTCGAAGAGATCGCTGAGTCCCGAAGAAGAGGCCGTATAGGCCTCTTCTCTTCGACCCGGAAGCCCGGTTCACGCCGGGCTTCCATTGTTCTGAGGTTCCGCTATGAGCTTCGAGTTGATCCTTCCGTTCCTCCGCCCCATCGAGCCGCTGTTGCTCGACGAAAGCATCAGCGAGATCATGGGCAATCCCGACGCCTCGTGGTGGTACGAGCGCGACGGGATCGTGTGCCGCGAGTCATCCGTCTCCTTCGACGCCGGCAGGCTCCGCACCGGCCTCGAAGTGATCGCCAATCAGCTCGGCAAAAAGCTCGACGAAGACAACCCGTTGCTCCACGCGCAGCTCCCGGACGGAAGCCGCCTGGCGGCGGTCATTCCGCCGGTCGTGCGCCCCGCTCCGGCGCTCACCATCCGCAAGTTTCCCAGCCGCCATTACACCGTCGATGACCTGATCGCTCGCGGCACGCTCACGCGCCCGCTTGCGGAGTTCCTGGCAGCAGCAGATTCGCAGCGGAAAGACGCTGCTCATCAGCGGCGGAACCTCGACCGGGAAAGACCACCGTACTCCGCGCCCTGGCGGCCGCAATCCCCGATGACCAGCGCATCGTGGTGATCGAAGATACTTCGGAGCTGCATTTGCAGAAGCCGAACCTGCTCTCTGTCGAATGCCAGACCGATACCTTCAAGGCCAGCATTACGTTCGACGACCTGCTGAAGTCCGCGCTGCGCTGGCGGCCCGACCGGATCATCTTGGGCGAGGTGCGCGGGATCGAAGCGCGAACGCTGCTCGATTCGCTCAATACCGGCCACACCGGGTCGCTTGCCACCATCCACGCCAATTCCGCGGCAAAGGCGCTCCGCCGCTTTGCCAATCTCGTTCTTCGCAGCCACTCTCAGGCGACGTTCGAGGACATTGAAGCCGAGATCGGCGAGGCCGTCGATTACGTGGTCCACGTCGAGCGCGAACCGGGCCGCCGCGTCGTCCGCGAAGTGCTGCGATTGGACGACTACGACCGCCGCACCCAGCAGTTCAAATTCGAGACCGTTTACGGCACAGATACACACCCAATTCCCATCTCGATTCCACCACCGGAAAGGACACGCCCTATGCCATTGCTTGAGATCATTCAGACCCGCCAGGTCACCGCCAGCATCCGGCTCGATGAATCCACCGCTGCGCTGATCGATCAGTACGCCGCTTTTCTTCACGCTTCCGCCGATGAAGTCGTAGACAAGGCGCTCTGCTACGTCTTCACCAAGGACCGCGACTTCCAGGACTTCCTGCGGACCCCTGAAGCCGCCCATGCCCCGCAGAGCCTCCGCATCCGTCGCGTGCCGCAGAACGGCGCCTCTGCGGAGCCTGCCAACGGCGCTTCGAAACCCAGCAATCCCACGGAGGCCGGCAATGGTTCGCGCCCGCGCAGCCAGTCGTAGCGGTACCAACATCCCGTTCGCTGCTTCGCAGCGGGTGAATTTCGACAATCCACCCCTGAAAGGGTCGTGCAGGTGCACCGTGGTGCACCTTTTGAAGATTCATGGACATACAGGATTCCGGTGCACTTGGGTGCACTTTTCATTTGCGGGGTAAACATGGCTCTTCTCAAAAGCAGAATCGGCTCGCGAAAAGGATGCCCACCGGAGTCTTTCCGGTCACCATCAAGCTGACGGAAGACGAGCGCCGCAGGATCACTGCGTATGCGAAGTCCCAGCGCGTCGCACGCGGTCAATGGATGCGCAGCGCGGTCCTGATCGCCCTGGAGAAACCGGCTGCCGAGGCCAACATCGCACTCAACGAAATCGTCGGCGTGCAGCTTCTCCTGATGAATGTCCTGAAACCCATCGCCATCGGCCAGCCCCTCACCGCCGCCGCATTCGACAGCCTTGTCGCCGAGGTCCACAAGCTCAAACAGTCTGTCGCGCGCAAACTCGTTCAGGAGAAATAGCCATGCCCAAACCCGCCAAGTGGGGCCGCACCGAAACCATCATCTGGCCGCCCCGCAGCCCCATCTACACCTATGGCGCCATCTTTCTTGCCTGCATCGCTGCCGGCCTTTTCGTGTATCTCCGCTTCAGCTTCGCGCTGACTCCGTTGCAGCAGTTCTATCTTCCGTACTACCTGAGAACGGAGGTTGCAGGTGTTATGCACAAGACGGACAAATATCAGCTTCTCGTCGTCGCCGACGCACACGGCCGGCTCCATCTTGCCAGCGATAACGAGTTGCAAGCCGGGAGAACGATCGTTCCAGGCGGCAAGCCGCTGGCCTTGGAACTCACGCCCGCGGCGCGCGGCCGCAGGCGCGGAAATCCTCTACCGGACTGCGCCCACTGTCTATGGCAACCAGGCGTTGCACGAGTACCTGAAACACGACATCTATGCTGGCCGGGAGCCATTTACCATCTTCCGGTGGCAGATGCTTTTCGGTCTGATAGCTCTAGCCGTGCAGCTCCCATTCTCGATTCCCAAGGACATCCGGCGGCGCAAGGAAATGAAATACGGCCGTCGCTTACGCGGGCCGCTGCTGCTATCGCCCAAAGAGTTCAATCGCACACTCCAGGGCGACGGCATTGGCATCAAGGTCGATGGTCTCCAAGAGATGCTGCGCATTCCGGCCAGGGCCGAATCGCAGCATATCCAGATCATCGGCGACTCGGGTGCGGGCAAGACCACCATCATCTTTCAGGTGCTCCGCCAGATACAAGGACGTGGAGACGCCGCAATCATCTACGACCCCGCCTGCGAATTCATCCAGCGGTTCTACGATCCAAAACGCGGCGACGTGATTCTGAACCCGCTCGACGCGCGCTGCCCCTACTGGGGTCCGTCCGAGGAGCTGAGGCGAAAGTCCGAGGCAAAATCCATCGCCGAGTCCCTATTTCAACCCACGCAGGACCGCAAAGGCGAGTTCTTTATCGAGACGCCGCAGAAGATTTTCGCACACCTTCTGACCTATGGCCCGTCGCCCCAGGACCTCGTGCAATGGATGTCGAATGATGAAGAGATCGACCGCCGCGTCATGGGAACGGAGATGGCGTACATGATCGCCAAGGGCGCGCAGGAGCAGCGCAACGGCGTTCTCGCTTCGCTCGGCCTGGTCGCGGACAGCCTGCGCATGGTGCCCACGCGCGCCGAGGCGAAGGCGGTTTGGACGGCGACCGAATGGGCCGAAGAACGCAAGGGATGGATCTTCATCACTTCGCAGCCAGCCCAGCGCGCCGCGCTCCGCCCGCTGCATAGTCTCTGGATCGATTTGCTGGTGATGCGACTCCTGAATGAGCCCAAGCCGGAACAGAAAGCGAGTGTGGTTTGTCCTGGACGAACTGGCCAGCCTGCAGCGGCTCCCCCAGCTTCACACGGCGATAACTGAGAACAGAAAAAGCCGGAACCCACTGGTCTTGGGTTTCCAGGGCAAGGCCCAGCTCGAATACATCTACGGCCATCTTGCCGAGGTCATGCTGTCGCAGCCAGCCACCAACATCTGGCTCAAGACCAAGGAGCCCAAGGCTGGTCAGTGGGTCAGCGAGTTCATCGGCAAAGTGGAGATCGAGCGGATGCGCGAAACCCACTTCGACGGCTCGCGCTCTGGCCGGAATTTCGCCCTCGACCGGCAGGAGGAGCCGCTGGTCATGGAGTCCGAAATCTCCGGCCTCGAAGACCTGCACGCTTTCTTAAAGCATGCCAATTTTGTAACGCGCTTCTCGTTTCCGTATCTCGACGTGCCCAGCACCAAGACCCAATTCGAGCCGCGCGAACTGCCCGGCGAAAAGCTGGACTTCGACCCAAAGACGCTGCGGAAACTCGATGCGACGGAGCCAGCCGGTGAGCAGACCGAGAAGCCGCAGCCGTCACCGGATCAAGAGCGCAGCCCTCACACTCCGGTGACAACGTACTGACATGCTCACCATCTCGAAACCGCTCAACGCAAGCCAGGCACGGAACTACCACGCCATCGAGTTTACCTCGCCCGATCAGAGCTATTGGAGCCGAGGACAGACCGTGCGGGGCGAGTGGCAGGGCCGGTTGGCAGAGAAGTTCGGCCTCTCCGGCGCAGTCGGCGCAGAGGAATTTGAGCGGCTTGCGCAGGGACAAAATCCGGCAACCGGGGATCAACTCGTGCAGCATCGGCAGGTCCACGAGTACCGCAATGCCGCTGGCGAAATCGTAAAGTCGGTCGAGCATCGCGCCGGGTGGGATGCCACGTTTGCTGCGCCCAAATCTGTCTCATTGACCGCTCTCGTGGGTGGCGACGATCGCGTGCGCCTGGCCCACCGCGAGGCGGTGACGGCTGCGCTCACCGAGTTGGAGCGGTACACGCAGGCGCGCATTGGCGGCAACCATCCGGCGGAGACGACGGGGCAGTTCGTTGCCGCAAAGTTTGAGCATGACACGGCGCGGCCTGTGGACGGTTACGCCGCGCCGCAGCTCCATACCCATGCCGTGATCTTCAACATGACCGAGCGCGCCGATGACAGTCCGCGCGCTATTCAGCCGCGGAGCCTCTTCGAGTCCCAGCAGTTCGCCACCGCCGTCTATCAGTCCGAGTTGATGTACCGGCTGCACAATCTCGGTTACGAGATCACCGCCGGGCGCAGCGGCGCGCCGGAGATCAAGGGATACACACAGGAGTATTTGGATGCGTCGAGTCCACGCAGCCAGCAGATACGCGAATACATGGAGCGCCACGGCTTTCAAGGCTTCGAGTCGGCAGAGATCGCGGCGCACTCGACGCGGGATGCAAAGAAGATTCTCTCGCCCGCGGAGGTGTATGCCGCACACCGCCACCTCGCGGCCGAGTTCGGCAACCAGGCCGATCAGGTCGTGGCCGCGGCGCGCACCCGTTCGCTCTCAGTCTCCGAACCGCAGCGTCCGGAGCAAGTACGAGACGCGGGCGCAGGAGGCCGTCACCTGGGCGCGCGACAAGGTCTTCGAGCGTGAAGCCGTGGGCGATGAACGCGGCATCTTCCGCGATGCCCTGCGGCGCGGCATGGGAGAGCTTCGTTATCCGGAGATTCGCGCCAACTTTGAAGCCCGCCGCGATACCGGAGAGTTTCAGGAGATTGCAGGGCCGAAGCACGCTTCGGGTCGCCTCTTCACCACCCGGCAGGTGCTGGGCGCGGAACGCGACGTGATTCGTATGATGCGCGATGGCCAGGGCCAGGCTGCGCAGACCATGCCCATTCAGCAGGCTATCGCACACACGGAGACATACTCGCATCTGAATTCCGGCCAGCGCCGGGCTGTCGAGGAAATCCTCGTCTCGCGGGACCGTGTGCAGGGTTTACAGGGATTCGCGGGGGTGGGGAAGTCGGCTGCTTTGTCCTCCGTCCGCGAGGGCGCCGAGCGCAATGGCTATGCCGTTGAAGGCTTCGCGCCGACTTCGCGTGCCGCGCGCCAGCTCCGCGACGCGGGCATTCCTTCCGACACGCTGCAAGGGTTCCTGGCGCGTGGCCAACAGGCTGGAACTGACCCCAACAGCCGCCATCTATATATGGTGGACGAAGCCAGCCTCGCCGGCACACGCCAGATGCGCGAATTTCTCACCAAGATCGGTCCGCAGGATCGAGTTTTGCTGATCGGCGACACACGCCAGCACCAGGGCGTCGAGGCCGGCAAGCCCTTCGAGCAGTTGGTAGAGGCCGGGATGCGTACGGCGCAGATCGACCAGATCATGCGCCAGAAAGATCCGGAGTTGAAAGCAGCCGTGGAACGGCTGGCGCTTGGCGATGTGGCCGGCTGGCATTGACATGCTCGAACGGCAGGGACGCGTCGAAAGAGATCACCGACCCAGCCGCACGCATTCAGGCCATCGCCAAGGATTATGCGGCCAATCCCGACAAAACATTGATCGTCTCCCCGGACAACGCCTCCCGCCGCGAGATCAACGATGCCGTGCGCCACGAATTGCAGGCCCGTGGCATGGTGAACATAGCAGGACCATTCTCTGCGCGTTCTCGTTCCGCGCCAGGAACTCACCGGCGCGGAGCGCCAATGGGCCTCACGCTACGAACCGGGGGACGTGATCCGCTACGCGCGCGGCAGCAAGGAGATCGGCATAGAGCGCGGCTCGTATGCCCGTGTCGTGGCCGTCAATCCCGCCGAAAATCTCCTGTCCGTCGAAAAACAGAACGCGGAACTGGCGACCTACGATCCCAAACGCCTGCGCGGCGTGAGCGTCTACCGGGAGATGGAACGGGAATTCGCCATCGGCGACCGGATTCAGTTCACGACGCCTGATAAGCGGTTGCAGGTAGCGAACCGGGACCTTGCCACCATCGAGGCCATCTCTCCGCATGGAGAGATCTCCGCCCGCCTCGACGATGGCCGCACAGTCGCGTTTTCCAATCGGGAGAACCGGCACTTCGATCATGGCTATGCGGTCACCAGCCACAGCTCCCAGGGTCTTACCGCCGATCGCGTTTTGGTCAACGTCGATACCTCGGTGCATCCCGACCTCATCAACTCCCGCTTCGCCTACGTTTCCGTGTCCCGCGCCAGCCATGAGGCGACGGTGTTCACCAACGATCTGACAAAGCTTGCCAAGCAGCTTGGCGCCGAAGTCAGCAAATCTTCAGCGATGGAGATCGCCCCAAACACTTCAATGAAGCACACCGAAAACCTTGGAATGAGCCTTGGAACATGACCGGATGTAAGAGACAAAAGATGAATCAGCAGTATCGCGAAGATAAGACCGCCACGGCGTCAGAGTTTTCGCGCCTACTGAATCGCTCGACACCAGGGATCTCACCTACGAAGGAAGGCGTCTCAGCAAAGCCTCAAGTGCACCGATAGAATGATTCACATCCAGGTATTGCTGATACGCATTCTTCGCGTCGTTGATCAGCTGCTGATAGGTAATAAAGCGCCCCGACACCGCGGCGAGCGCTTGTCTTTTCGATTCGTCAAACCCTGCCGGCGTCTTCGCCACCAAGACATAAATATCCAGGGACGGTACTGGCTTGTTCGGCTCGGTGGTTGCATAGTACTCCCGCACCGCATCGTTATACTTCGACACTTGCTCGAACAGGTCGTAGTACTTCAATGAAGTAATCGAAGGCTTCTTAAGTTCAACGACAATATGTCTACCAGAACTTGCGCGATAGGCAATGTCGACACGTGCTCCACCGACATCAGGGTCCTTTTTCTTCAAATACTCCGTGAGCGTCTTCTCCATCTCCGCTCGACCTGTAACCCTGTCCCATGTCGGGTCAAGCAACCATAAGTGGTCAAAAAGATATTTCTGAGCAATCTTCTCAAGCGTATTCGGATCACTTGCGATATCCGCGAATTTCTTGATGATACCGAGCCGTTGACGAGTAATCTCTGCGTAAGCAGTCTCCTCCACGTTGTCGAGACTTGCGAAGATTGCTGCGAACTCGGGCCCTAGCACATCCGCTACCTGGCTCAAACGATCAAGTTGGTGGCTAAGTCTGAGTTTCTCGAACCCTATAATTGCCCCTTTGTATAGGATCCCTTTAGCGGCTTCGTTCTTCGCGTCGTCCGCATGCACAACAGCATTCTTAATTGACGTCATCAGCTTGCTTGCCGCCTTCTTGTCTCGTGGATCGGTCAGAGTTTCTATCCATTCCAACACAACAGCGTTACCAGGGTCCTGAAGGTTCAAGCCAAGTTCAACCCTCCACTCGTCCCATTTATCGCTAATCTTTGCCAGAGCTGCAAGAACGAACGTTACGAGAGCCCGATATCGAGGATCATCTTTTTTGATCGCCTCTCTACTCGCAGTCGCCCGGTCTATCTCATCGTCGTCCAGGAAATTTGCGTGAATTTCCCCAACCAGATAATTTTGATAGTACTTGGCACTGTTCGCCTCCTGGAGGATGTTCTCCGCAAATACTCTGCCATTTGCAAGTACCGAGATTATGTTTGCGCTATCTTCCTTCGATCCCAGTTGCTTGGGTTGGGCCACACTGGCGATGTAACCTTGAACCGTGAATACCTGCCCGTCCAGTGTGAGTTCATTGCTCAGCATTTCGACACATGGAGTTTGATCTTCCGCCTTCACTTTTGGGCCTACTGGCAGCCGAGCGAGATTTGGCGAGAGTTTCTGGACCTCGGCATCGGTCGCTGCATCGAAAGGCCAGAGGAACTGAACGAAGGAATAGAAACCGCGATCCTCCTTCGTAATCGATTTCCCGTTCAAGGTAATCTCGAAGCCCTCAGCATCGCCAATCACGCTGAATCGTCTTGCCAATTTGACTCGCAGGTAAGATTCCGTTGTCTTCAATCCTTTGAGCACATCAGTCAACACGATTCTGGTACCGTGCCCCTTTGGGAAGGGCTCAGGAACGAACTCGGGCAATATGTAATCTTGATGCTGACTCAACTTATCGCGAAACAGGGGCACATTCACTGAGCAGCCTACTGCGTCGCAACCTTCAGCTTGAGAAGAAATCGCCAACTGATTGGCGAGCGCGAACATCGCAAGCTTCCCAATTCCTTTTCTTCCCATCACTCGGCGCTTGCCGGAGTCACTGAAGGACTTGTTCTTAGAGGAACTCCTCCGAGAATAGCCCACGTTCAAGAACTTACTCTGTATGTCCTCAGCAGTCATCCCGTGACCATCATCTTCAATGGTGATACTGCCTTTTGCGGCATCGACCGCTAACGATACGTGGTTGGCATCTGCGTCCCAGGCATTGGAGACTAATTCGGTCAATGCGGCCGGAGTAGAACTATAGAGACCGACACCAAGATGGTTAATCACGTTAACGTCGACGTTGAATTTGAAATGGTGATCGGCCATAGATCTTCTCCTTACTCGCGCAAAAACCAATTCCTCTTAACGCACCACTAATTCAGGAGGCTCTACCGAGGGGCGTCACTTCGCGGTTAAAGTGGAGAGCCAACTGCACCTGAAGTTGAGTGGGGTGTTTCGCTTCGCACTCCCATATAGTGACTACTGACCAGCCGGCTTGCCGCAGCTCCTGCTCCTTGCGCCGATCCCGCGCAACGTTTTGCGCGAATTTGTGCATCCAGAAATCCTCTCGTGTCTTTGGAACGGTCGCCGCCGGACAATTGGTATGCCGATGCCAAAAGCAGCCGTGAACGAAAATCGCCGTGCGAAATTTGGGAAGCACGATATCTGGTGTCCCAGGGGCAGGTCTTTACGATGGAGGCGAAAACGGAGCCCGAGCGCAAAAAGCAACTGTCGTACAATCCGCTCGGGCGTTGTGTTGGCCTGCTTGACAGCGCGCATGATCCTGCTGCGCACAGGATCTACAGTGCCTTTGCAGTCAGGCCGGCGTTGCTGGAGCGAAGTCGTCAATTGCTTTGAACACCTCCCACAGCTTATCAACCTTTACGTGCTCCTCAAGGTAATCCGCATATGCTTGCTGTGCGTTCGTGAGCAGGTCATCGTAAAACACAATGCGGGCATCGACTGTGTGCAGGCTATCTTGAACCCCTCTAAGCCCAGTGCCAGTCGCATCGTTCCATTCTGGTGGCGGGGTACCAAGCAGACAAATGATCTCAATGGGCCAGTTCTTATAGACGGTCTTTTCCAGTATGCGCTTGACGCCGTCCCGATATTTCCGGACCTGCTTCATAAGATCGTCTACATGAATGACCGCAGACGCGCGCTTAAGCTCGACGATGACATGCTTTCCACTGCTAGCGCGATACCCTATGTCGATCCGCGCTTTTTTTTCTGCGCCTTTCAGGGAGGCGGTGTTCTCCTTGAGAAACTTGTTCACAAGGGTTTCAGCATGCTCCGTCCCTTTAGTTCGCTCCCAGGCTGGATCGAGAAGCCAGAGATGGTCGAATATATAGTCCCGTAGGACCAGTTCTTTGTCGTCTCTCTTGAGCTTCTCTTGGAGCGTGCGAATCACGCCGATGCGGAGGTTGACGATTTGCCCATAGTAGCTGAGCTCCAAATCGTCGATGTTGTGGAAGATTTGAAGGATTTGATCAAGACTTTCATCCCGCAGCGCCTCCAGGCGGTCCAGTTCCTCCTTCCGGCGGTAACTTTCAAACGCAAGAATGGATGCTTTTAGCAATTCCTTCTTATCGCTGTCGTCCTGTGAGCGAATTGTGTTCAGGCGTCCAATCCATCGTTCTGCCTTCTTCTTCGTGTCGCCAGTTAGATTGTTCAACCACTGAGACACCGCGGGAACGGTTATGGCCATCTTGGCGCCATCCGACCTCCTCCAATCGCTCCACCGATTGGCAATGTACCGAAGCTCGGTGAGTACTACTTTTCGCAGAGACTCGAAACGAGGATCATCCTGTTTCAGTGCCTGTCTACTGCTCGTTGCTATGTCACCGTGCGAATCACTATCGAGCTCCTCGCAGTGCAGCTCTCCAATGAGATAGTCAGCATAGATCTCTTTTTGACCAAACTCATCCAGAATATCCTCCTGCGCCATCTTCCCACGCATGAAGACCGCCAATCTATTGAGATTGTCGCCCTCCTCATCCTTCAGTTGGCTCGGGCTAGATACCGTCCCAATCCAACCGTTCAAGCTAATTCCCGCTCTGCTCAACTCGTTCTTTATGCCCGGGAGGCGCGCTTCCGCGGGTCGGCTCAGATGCTTGCAAAGTTTAGCGAATTCCCCTTGGTTTCCATAGCACCATAGATACTCTATGGCGTTGTGATATCCACGGTCCTCTGGTCCGATAAGGGAGTCATTGACCCTTACCACAAAGTCGAACTTGGCTCCGATCACGGAGAACCGCCGCGCCACGCGCCGCTTCAGGCCTTCAACGGTCATTCCTGACAATGTCTTCGACAGACCGGACAGGACGATCCTCGTACCCTTCTTGAGATCGGGCGGCCAATCTACGAGTTCCTGAGGCTTGTATATATTGTGCGCTTTCCCGGCAATTGCTTTCCGGATGACGTCTCGGTCCATTCGGAAAGCGGTCTTGACTCTACCCTCTCGCGTGTAGACGTCTGCAAGCTTTGCAATCGAAAAAATCGAGAGCTTTCCAATACCTTTGCGCCCCATGGGCTTTCTGCCGGCAGGGGTCGACTCGCCCAATTCGTCCCGACGTCGAAACCCAACCGTAAGGAACCGGTCAATGACGCCGTCGCGATCCATTCCGACACCATCGTCCTCGATCGTAATGGTCTCTTCGGCTTTGTCGATCGTGATGTCGACGTTGAGCGCATCTGCATCCCAGGCGTTTGCCACGATCTCGGATAAAACCGCCGGTATATTGCTATACAGATTTATACCCAAATGCTCAAGAGCGTTCAGGCTGATGGTCATTACCAGCTCGCGCTGACCTCTCATTGAACACCTTCAATGTGATTGCGTACCGATCTGGCAATAGCCCGTGCGAGGTTCACTGGCACGGCATTCCCGATGAGACGACCGACCATCTTGAACTGCACGCGAGAGCCCCGAGGCACGAACTCATAATCACGCGGAAAACCTTGCAGCAAAGCGCCTTCACGCAGAGAAAGAGCCCGATCCTGTTCGGGGTGACCAAAGCGACCGTTACCGAAACCATAAAACTGAGTGGTGATTGTCGGCGACGGTTCCGACCATTTCATTCTTCCGTAAACGGAGGAATACCCCCTCCCGCTTTCCTCTTTGTGGCACGCGGTCACTAACTCCGGTGCCCAATCGCGCCAAGTTCCTCCTGGAGTCGCTGCCCGCATTCTCTTCAGGTTCGTTTCGGACAATTTGCTGGCACAATGCAATGGGTCCACCTGATCGTTCTTACCATGCTGCAAAGAAGCGAATTTGCCTATCACGTCGCGAACGGTCTTGTATGGACCGCGAATTGTGCGCTTAGGCAGCGCGATTTCACCGAGCCGTGAAGCGAGAAGGACGAGTCGTGATCGGTTCTGCGCCAGGCCAAAATCGGGTGCGTATAGGACATCCCAGCTGACGTTATAACCAGCAGTGACCAAGGTTTCCACGAATCGTTCGAACGTGTTGCCGCCCTTGAAATCCAACAGACGCGGAACATTTTCCATCGACACGACATCAGGCTTTACCCGATCGATGAGGCACCCGAACGAATACAGGAGCCGCCATTTCGGATCATCGTTTTTCTGGTTGTAGAGGGAAAATGGCTGACAGGGCGCACAGCCTATCAAAATCCGCCTTGCTCCGGGGACGAATAGCCTCTGTACTTCATCGGCTTTTAAAGCAGCGACATCCTTTCGCAGAAAGGGTGCCTTGTTGTTCGTCTCATAGGGATAGCGGCACCCTTCATCGACGTCAATCCCAGCCGCGAGAGGAAACCCTTCGAGCTTGAACCCGTACGAAAGTCCGCCAGCTCCACAAAACAAATCCACGACGGAAGCTCTGGGCGCGAAGTCAACCTGTTTCCTCATCGCCTGGCCACCTTCCGGCGATCCAGGAGTTCGTCATCGGCAATCTTTACGCCTCGCCCTCGTAGAGCTTTTAGAACGAAAGTCCGAACGGTCTCATCGCATTCGAGAGCGATGCGGCGTATTTCCTTCTTCAGCATTGGCGAGATCTTTATCTGTAACGTCTCTTGTGGCAATGATTTAGCCAAGATCCTCCCCCAGCCGTCAATGTGCAAACACTGAAATCATGCTTTCAGTAAAGGCTGATGTCAATATAAATCGTGGGCGCAGGCGCGCGCCCTCACCTCCCGAAGAAGTCTTTTCCTCCCGAAGAAGTCTTTTCAAGGACGGCCCCGAAATGAGAACAAAGGGTTGCAGACGCAGCAAGGGGCAGCGATCGTTTGCAGGGGATCAGGAAAGAGGGCGTCGATCGACGGGCAGGACGATAGGGGGTACTGCATTCACTAAGAGCAGATGAACCGCGCGTAGAAGGCTGCCATTCTCTTCACTCTCCTCTTCAATCGCGGTCAGCCAAAACCAAGAACATCCGCAATGGTGTTCCGCTTCGTCTGCTAGGGCGAATTTCGCGCCACAACTCCAGCACCAAATATGGAAATTCGTGCATTCGTCGCATTTCCCCACAACCACCACGGATACGGGATTGTCGCCGACCGCCAGCCCATACGGCTGGTCATACAACACCCACCCTTTTCGGATACGCCTCGATTTTTGTCCGGAGCAGACACCCCTGCATCTTTCCCAAACCGTTAAGTCCATCTTCTCGAGATCTTCCAGGCCAACCAGCCTCAGCGCGATGTTCTGCTCGGCCCGGCGTTGCGCTCCAGAGGTGAACCCGAGGGGACAGACAAGAACTCCCCGATTCGCACGGCAATCACGCATCATGGATTCAAACGCTTCCACATCGGTGATGTCGATTCTCCTGCCCCAACATTTGGCATCGACGATCACCCGTCGATTCACGTCATCTTCAAGTCTCGCGTCAATCAACAGGTCAACCTGGCGTCGGATCCCGGAGATCGCTCCTGTTAGTTCTGCATTGGGAATGACAGTTACCGTGTCCGACGCATGGGAAGAGTAAAGCGAGGCGATGAGCCTCTCGTACATTCTCCAATTCGGGTTATGGTCCTTGCTTTCCATCGCTGACACCGTCTCATTTGCCGTGATCGCATTCGCGACCAAAGCGGTCAACACCGAGGTATTTGCAAAAGAGTTCGTCGATCTCAGGTTCTCCTGCCTGTCTGCGAAGAAGGGCGAATCGATTCTCATCTGGAATCCCAGCACTCCAACCCGACGGAATCCCCAACTCCTGCTCGAAGTCCTCGATCGTGAGCCCGAGACGTTCCATATTCTCGCGCGTGTAGTATTGCTTGGAATCAATCACCGGGCCGAAGGTCTCAAAACAACTATGGATGACTTTCAGAAGCCCGGTCAGATGTCTGACGCACCGCGTGCCGATGTCTTCCGATGAATCAATAGCGTGAAGACGCGACCAGCTCTCCAGCAGCATCCTCCCAGCGGCTTCCATTATCGTCTCGTGGGTTTCCACGATACTGTTCTCGAAAAATCTCGCTTCTCCGCCGGCCGACGTAGCCGACCCGATAAACGTCCCTCCACGATGTTGTGACGCGTTTCGCGCATTCAAGAACCAGATCGCCACATCGCTCTTGCGCAATATCTCCTGCTGTCTCTCGTACCACGCCGAAAAACCAGGATGATCGCCTAGCGATGCCTGTAGTGCGAAGGTCACGGATCGCGAAGCAGAAAGGAAAGCACTCAAATAAAACTCGGCCTCCCGTAAATTGCGCGTACCGCGGAACTTCTCAAGAAAGAAATCCGATTCCGACAACTTGAATTCGACTATTCCAAATGAACGCACAACTTAATCCTAATGCGCGACAACCGTCGAAATTCTTGGGGAGGAAGTCTCCTTCCTGGCTGCCGTCGCGTTGCGACCTGCGCCACCCTCCTTAGCGGGGCTTGATTCCTGCCCCGCAACGCCCGGCCCTCAAGTGCCAAAGCAATGCGGAAGTGGACCTAAATTTCTTCTTCGCTCAAGTGCCCCCGCTTCAGGCGGCTTTATGGCAGAGCCGGTCGGAACCCGTCAATGCTCTCCGCTCACGCTGCGATGAACGCGCTAGAGAACGCGCGGCATTGACAGAACCCTCCTCGCCTCTGCTGCGCCGCAAGAGCCATGAAGCGGGGGCACTCAAACAAAGAAATTTGGGTTGAGGCAGACGCCCTCCTTCAGAATCCGCCCCACGCGGGCAGCACAGGAGAGCAAACACATGCCTTACAGCAATCAGAGCCGCTACCACCGCGCCGCACAGCAAAAATGCGGCGCTCCGCAACCCGAGCCAATCACCCTACCAGCAGCGCACCAGCCAGAAAGACAACCCCACGCAGCAACTCATCAAGCAGGCCGTAGACCACCTTATTCAGCAGCTTGAGGCGGGCAAGAGCGAAACCTTGACCGCGTATCTGGCCGCGATGGCCCGGTTCCATTCCTATTCCTTCGGAAACATTCTCGCTATTGCGCGGCAGCGTCCCACGGCTACGCGCGTAGCAGGGTTCCAAACGTGGAAGGAATTGGGCCGGTTCGTGAAGCGAGGCGAGAAGGGCATTCAGATTCTCGCCCCGATGGTCGGATACAGGCGCAGGACCGACGCGGCAGAGCAGGAACAGACCGCAAATCGGGAAGTCAGGCCCGCGCCTGTGCTGATCGGCTTCCGCGCCGTCTACGTCTTCGATGTGGCGCAGACCGAGGGAGCGGACCTGCCCGAGTTCGAGCACAACATTTCCGGGGATGCAGGCGAGTACCGGCATCGGCTCGTCGAATTTCTCGCTCGGCAGAATATCGCGCTCGAATACAACGAGAAGATCGCGCCTGCTCTCGGCGTCAGCTACGGCGGCAAGATCGCCATCCTGCCCGGTCTGTCGCCAGCCGAGGACCTCGTTTGTCTGGTTCATGAAACGGCCCACGAACTGTTGCACAAGTCAGACCGCCGCACCATGACCACGGCCACGGTGCGTGAGACGGAGGCCGAGGCCGTGGCTTTCATCGTGGGACAAGCCATCGGCCTTGAGATGGGACGGGCCTCTTCGGACTACATCCAGATGTACGCGGGCAATGCCGCGCTTCTGGCCGAAAGCCTTGAAGTCGTGCAGCGGACCTCCGCCGTGATTCTCGGCGCTATCGCCCTGGAATCATCGGGTGCTGAGAACGCACCTTCGGATTTTTCGCCGGAGGCCGAGGAACCCATTGCGGAGGTGGCCTGATGCAGACTGTCCTTCGCATCCTTGAGCGGGCCGGAGGCTTCCGGCCCACGCTCTACCTCAAGATCGAGAATCCACCCTATATGGCACTGGTCATCGAAGCCGTGCCGGAACCGGGGCCGCTTGCACTGCCCGCCATCTCGGTAGCTCACTACGGCGAACAGAACGGCGACCTTATGCGTGACCCGGAGATGTGCTTCGAGTTATCGACGCCTGACTCCGGTGGGTTATCGCTCGACTCGTACTACTTCCGCAACGACTACATGGGATCGGAGCAATGGTCCCGCAACCTTGTGGACGGCCGGTATGTCGTACTGCCCGACTTGCACACGCTGCATGAACTCTTTGCAGAAGTGTGGGACGGCAATCTCAGATCGCAAGGCTTCGCCGAAGCCTTCACGGACAAGTCGATTCGCGGCTAGTCCGCTCCCTGCGGAGCGGAGATGAGCCCGATGTGTCTCCGCTCCGCGCGCCTTCACCCTTCCACCGCTCGAAAGGAGCTTATTCCAATGGAAACCACCGTTATCAATGCCACCGAATACCGCGACCTTCCGCTGTCGCTTCTCGCCGAATCGAAATCCAATCCGCGCCGCGCCTTTGACGTGACGGCGCTCAATGAGCTGGCCGATTTTGTGTCCGGGCACAAAATCGGCCTTTTGTTCCGCAGACCGTTTTGTTGCCGAGGAAGAGAGGAGCCGCATGGAAACAGGCGGCTCCCCTACGTAATAGGCACATAACCATTACAGCGAGCCAAGCCATTTCAGCAGCTGTTGATCGTCACGCCATCCTTTCGTTGGGTGAGGTGATTCCGAAGTTCCGGTTGGAGGGAGACAAGCCTTCACAGCAGCCTGCTTGGTCCTCAAGGTGATTTCGACATAACGGTTGGTGGTTTCCAAGCTGACATGTCCCAGCCAGGCTCGGATGACATTGACGTCTACGCCTTTTTCCAGAAGGCCCACCGCGGTCGAGTGGCGGAAAACATGCGGAGAGATACTGCGGCGCCTTTTGTCCGGAGTAGTGGGAGACAAGGCGGAAGTGTGCCGCTTGACGATCTTGTAAATGCCGAATCGCGTAAGGGGCTCTCGCTGACGAGACATGAACAAGGGGACGGACTGGTTGCCGCGCACGTCGGCCGTCAACCTCTTCAACAGTTCAGCAGTTTCAGGCCAGAGCGGACAACTTCGCCACTTATCGCCCTTCCCATGAAGACGCACGCGCAGCGGCCCGTCGAGATCAACGTCTTCGACTTTCAAGTCGGCCACTTCCTGCGCTCGCGCTCCGGTGTTATAGAGCACCATGAAGAGAGCCCTGTCACGCAGTGCGAGGATTCCATCGCGCGGCAAGGTCCGGAAGAGGGTCTCGATTTCGTCGTGTTCCAGGTATAGCGTCTGAGGCGGCGCAGTCCGTTTGACAGGAGTCGCCTCCACTTGTTGGGCTTCAGCCAGCATTTCCGGCTGTCGGAGGGCGAGGAAGCGGTAGAAGGTATGCAGGGCGGCAAGCCGCTGATTGCGTGTGCTCACACGATTCCCGCGCGTGACCTCCATTGTGTTGAGGAAGTCACGCACTCGCTGTGCCGACAGATCAGCCAGCTGTAAGCGGGTTATCGGCCGCCGGCAACTGGCAGCAACATAGGCAAGGAAGAGTTTCATTGTGTCCCGATAGCTTCGCACCGAACCGGGCCGAAGCCCCTTCTGCGCCTTGAGGTGATCTTCAAAAAAAGCGAACAGCACTTGCCCCACTCCGATCATTGCGCACCTCCTTTCGGGGCGAGCATCTGGAAGCGTTGAGCGGCATGGTTGAGAAGCTCTTCGGTGATCGTCAGGTACACAGAGGTGGAAGTGGGATCGACGTGGCCAAGGAAGGTGGCGAGGTGCATCAACCGGCAGTTGGGATCGATGCCCTCCCGATACCATCGAAGCAGTGTGGCGACAGCGAACGAGTGGCGCAGATCGTGGAGTCGCGGCGGCGACACGCCCGGCGGGATATGCAGCTTGAGCTTGGGCAGGAGAGCATGAAAAGTCATGCTGATCGTTCCTTTATCGACGCTACGCCGCTTGGAATTGAAGGTGAACATTGGCAATTCGGAAGCAGGCGTGCTTCCATAACGTTCTGCCTCATAATCTTTCAGGCGTTGTGTCAGGCAAGGTCCCATCGGCACATATCGGCTCTTGGCGAATTTCGTCTCCCGGATGAACAGTAGATTGCGGGTGAAATCGGCATCGCCTATCTTCAAGCGTGACACTTCGCCTACCCGCAACCCCAGGCCATAAAGCAGAGCGAAAATCGTCTCGTACACAAGGCCTCGATAGGGCGCACGGGATCTCTCCGGCAGTTTTCGAGCTTCAGCCATTAGACGCCTTGCGGTATCGAGATCGAATAAGTATGGAATCCGGCTACCGGTGATGCGCCGCGGACTAGCCGTCACAGGACTCCGCTGTGTCCACTGCTGCATAATTGCAAAGGCAAAGAACCGGCGCACTGCATACAGAATGAGGTTGTATCTCTTTGGCCCGACTTTAGGACGGGACACCAGGAAATCATCGACTACAGCGCTATCGATGGCGTGCCAGTCAGCGATGTCGTGGTTGCAGAGGTACCGGTCGAACAGGCGCAACGTTTGCGCATCGTTTAAGTACTTGCGGTTCAGTGCACGCTTGTATTGCACGAACTGATGGAGGTACGGCGCCAGGAAGCTCTGGAAAAAGGGAGTGTTCATAGAGCCTCCCCATCGCCCATGGCAACCTCGCGCAGGGCTTCGATAGCGACTTTCGTATAGATGCGCGTGGACTCCGGCGAACGATGTCCAACATAATCGCCGATAGTCTTCAGTGGGAATTCGGCGTCGATCAGACGTTGTACGCAGGTGTGCCGGAGCGTATGGGATCCACCTTTGCGCACCTTGATTTCCGCTTTCTGCAGATAAAACGCTACACTCGATGACACTGTGGCGGGAGTGATTGGGGAACGCGGGGCCACAACGCGGAAGAAGAGATGGCGATCGTCAGTCTCAGGTCTACCTCGTTTGAGGTAGTCGATCAGGGCTTCTGCCACTACTCCGGCAAGCGGATACGCAGTCGCATGGCCAGCCTTGCGTTCCGGCACCTGGAATCGCTCGCGTTTCCAGTCGATATCTTCCAACGTGAGTTTGGCAACCTCGTGGGCTCGTAGCCCATAGGTAACAAGAAAGAGCAAAATGGCATAGTCTCGCCGACCTCGGATTGTCCTTCGGTCCACCGCTTCCAACGTGCGACGGACCTCGTCCCAAGTGATTGACCGGGGGACATCGGCCAGACGGTATACCTGGGGCATACCAACCGCACCTCTGAGGTCCCGGTCGGTAATTCCTTCGCGATGGCAGAACCGCAGCAGCACTTTTAGATGGCAGCAGAGATCGCGGCGCGTGCAGGGAGCCATTCCTGGCGCACATTCGACGACGAAAGATGCCAGAAGCGCCGGTGACAGGTCGCCTAGCGAAGTGATCCCGGCCTTCCGCAGGTACTGCCCAAACTCGTGCAGATGATGCCGGTACCCGGCGATCGTACTCTCCATCAGTCCGCATTCATTGCGCAAATACTTCTGGAACCCAGGAACCTCTGCTTCAAGTGGAAATGGGCGGCGGTGACGATTGTGCCTTACAGGATCTCCACTGGCCAGCCGCAACATCTGACGAGTGGCATTCCCTACATCAATTGCATGCTTGCGCAGCGAGGCCGATGTCTTTGCTTCCGGTCCGTGCTGAACCAACCATTGGGAAACAAAGTCCTCGACAAGAGCAAGGGCAGAAGCAACATCTGTGCAGCCCCTCTTCTGTGCGAACTCAGCAAAGCAGAAAAGCCGTGGCAACCGACGAAAGACGGTGCGGGAGGAATAGCCGTTCGCTTCCATCCATCCCGCGTAGTTGTCAATTTGAGAGCCGAGCCAACTGTCACGGATTCGGTCGATCGTTGAAGGTTTGACATAATAGTGTTCGAGCATGACACTCTCCATTCGGAAATGTCCGATGGAAAATAATCATGCACCTGGTGCTGGATACAGTGCTTTGCTGCCACCCGTTATACTGTGTGCTGCCGCCACCAGTTTCGTTTGGGTCTTTCAGATAAATGATTAGCAGGTAAAGTGGACTCCGCCGATCCAGAATGTTTACCGAAGTGTTACTGACGGATGGACGACGGATGGGTGACAAACCGACCGGAACAGGTCGTACCTGAGCTGTATTGCAGGTACATTTATGCACAGGGCGATCCCGCATGGATGACGACTGGTACGAAAAAGAACGTTTGCATCGCGCCGCAGAATCAGGTGACGTTGAAAAGATAAAGGCGCTCCTAGCAGGCTGCTGAAAAAGACCGTTTGCCGCTCGAATTCTTCCTTGTCGCGGCTCTGGTTCAGCGGATTTATCGCTTCGTTGCAGGTTATTCCGGTGCCTGGCGGAGAGGAAGCTGTCCGCCGGGAATACCTCGGCCCGGTCAGGCGGCAGACGGGATAGGAACCAGCTTTCGTAGCCGCACCAGGTTATAAGCCGCCGCCGCGAAGGTGAAGATCCATCCCACTCTGAATAACCCGCGATGTTTCAGCTTGCGCAGCAGCGCGATGTCCTTCAGCCAGCCAAAGCATTCTTCGATACGCTTGCGCTTCCGCTGACTGACGGTATAACCCGGGTGCCGCGTGGTGCGGTCGTCGATGGCGCTGCCGCCACGTCGGCCCTCGTTGCGCGCCACATGCGGCGTGACGTTCATGTGCCTGCACTCGGCCACGAACTCCGCTGTGTCGAAACCCTTGTCGCCGCCCACCGTAATGCGTTCATCCCCCGGAACCTGCTCCAGCATCACCAGCGCCGCGTCTCGCTCCGCCCGCCCGTTGGCCTCGAGCAGCTCCGCATCCACAATCAGTCCGTTGCGGTTCTCCACCAGCAGATTCCCGCTGTAACTCAGCTTCGCCTCGCGGCCCCTCGCCTTGCGCGCCAGCAGCGCATCCGGATCGGTCTTCGACTCGTGCGTCTGGTTGGACCGCTTCTCGCCGTGAAAATCCACCGTCGGGTTGCCGGGATCATCCGGCGGCGGCGCATCCTTCTTATCCTTGGACTGAAAGCTCTTCAGACTCGCCCATGCTTCCAGAAGCGTGCCGTCCACCGTGAAATGCTCGTCCGACACCAGCCCCGCTCCGCGCGCCCGTTCCACTACCTGCATCAGAAACTCCTTCGCCACCGCCGCCTCCAGCAACCGGTCCCGGTTCTTCGTGAACGTCGTCGCATCCCACACAGCTTCGTCCAGGTTCAGCCCCACGAACCACCGGAACAGAATGCTGTAGTCGATCTCCTCCATCAGCAGCCGCTCCGAACGCACCGAGTACAGCATCTGCAGCAACTGCGCCCGCAGCAGCTTCTCCGGCGCAATCGACGGTCGCCCCACATCGGAGTACATGGCCTCGAACAGCCGCGACATGTTCCTGAGAATCTCGTCGGTCAGCGTTCGCACCGCCCGCAGCGGATGGTCCTTCCGCACCCGCTGCTCCGGAGACAAATAGCTGAACATGTGCCCCTGCTGGTCGTCGATTCCGCGCATAGCTCGGTCTTACCATGCACTGATGCTCAGGGCCAGGACTTTTTCAGCAACCTGCTAGAAGAAGGAGTACCGATAAATGCGTTTGACGATGGCCTGAGCCGAACTCCGCTTCATTATGCGGCTATCGAAGGTCATATCGATGCGGTCAAATACCTGATCGATGCAGGCGCTGATGTCAATGCACATGAGGAAGAGAAGATAGGCGAAACTCCTCTGGGTGCAGTCGCTGCCAACTGCAGCTTCGAAATGGCGAAGACTCTAATTGAAGCCGGTGCGGACCCAACGATTCTAGGCTGGATGACACTCACGGCTCTGGACAGAAGTGCGGAGCGAAAGAGACCGGAAGGGAAGAGAGTTCACCAGCTGTTAGTTGATACAGTTAAGCGTCGCAAACCAAATTGGTCACGGCTTCGCAAGTACCTCTAACTTTGTTGATTCACCTGTTTTGGCACTGCACTTGTGATTGCTCCCGAATCACCGGCTACCCTTCCCCAACCCGGCTTTTGGCCCTTTCAGGTCTAAATTCCAGCACCGATGGGGTAGGAGACGAGTTGGCGACGACCCTGGCGGAACTCAATAGTATGATCGTCGAAACAACGAAATCACCGCTCCGCAGGATTGTGGCCTAGCCATTACCATGGCGGAGGGAAACTGAAAATGCTTATCAACATTCTGGCTATCATCGCTGTGGCCGCTGCTCTAGTCTATCGCTTCGGTCCATCTTATATGCTCAAGCGGCGAACGAAGGACGCCGCCGACTGGCCTGAGACTGAGGCAACAATCCAGTCTGCAGGAATGGAGTTGATCGAACGTGTTGGGCATGTCAGGGAGGAGGTTCCCTTTTTTGCCTTTTCATATATCGTCGAGAGCGAGTATTACTCCGGCCGATTTGGCCTGCGAGTGCCTGAAGATCGTGCGACTACGCTGGTGAGAGAGTGGATCAACACGAAGATTGCCCTGCGATACGATCCAAATCAACCGTCTGTTTATCGACTACCAGATGAGTTGCCCGTTGATGGATTTCGACGCTGCACGGTTCCAGAAACTGACCTAGCTTCCCAGCATTAGATTCAGACATAGCAAACAGTGCTGTCCCCAGATCAGCCACTTGGGACACTTTCGCGGTGTTGCGCCTGAGTAACCGGCTTCTACTCTTCAGTTATCAGTTGAGCAATATTCCCGCACGCCTTCGGCGTGGATGATGCTGCTCAGTCTCTCGACCTGCCCATGGCAGGATTCCTCGCTTTCACGGAAGCGAATACCTCTGTTGCGTTTGCGTTCCGCTGGTCCGTTATGTGTCGCTCGGAACCCGGACCGCTCGCTGCCAAGCGCCATTCGTGACGTTCGGCCACAAAACGGTCTGTGGAACAAAATGCCGCCAGCATTCGCACTCAGGGGGTGCTATCGCCCCTCTTGGTTCGCCCGCTCACCGAAAACGGTTTCGAGATCGTGGCCGGAGCGCGGCGTTACCGCGCCGCTCAGATGGCCGAGATTGCCACCGTGCCTGTGCGGATCGTCAATCTCTCGGACCCCGAAGTCTTGGTCGCACGACTTATCGAGAACCTGATTCGTGCCGAGATTCACCCAATGGAAGAGGCCGAGGGGTTCCGAGCTTTGCTTAATCTTGAAGAGCCGAAGTACAGCATCGAGCAAATCGCCGCCAAGGTGGGCAAGCACCCGTCGTTTGTGGCCGCGAGGATTCGCTTGACTGAACTTGCGCCGCCTGTGGTCGAAGCCTTCTATGCCAACGAGATCGGCGTGGGCCATGCCTTGCTCTTGGCGAAGTTGCCTGCCGACGAGCAGCAACAGGCGCTATCGGCCTGTTTCAAGGAAGTCCACAACGGCACGGAGAAGCCCGCGCGGATTCTGCTGCCTGTCCGCAATCTGCAATTCTGGATCGAGTCGAACGTGTTGCTTGTGTTGAAAGACGCGCCTTTCGACAAGCGAGACGCGCACTTGGTTCCAGCGGCGGGCACTTGCGCCGACTGCGCGAAACGGACGGGACACAACAAGCTCCTCTTCGGCGATGATCTTGGCAGACAGGGGGACCGGTGCGTTGATCCCAAATGCTACCAATCGAAAATCGCGGCACACGTGGCAAAGACCGTCGCCGCCAAGCCGCAACTTATCCAGATCAGCACCGCCTACGGAACGCAGAAGGAAGGCAGTCCTGTTCTGCCACGCAACAGGTACACCGCTATCCGCGACGATAAGCCGAAGTCCAATGACGAGGCAAAGCGCCCGGAATTTAAGGTGTGCAAGTTCACCGCCGACGCCATCATCACCGAGGGCAGCGATGTGGGCACCGTCCACAGGGTCTGCGCCAATCCAGCCTGCCCTGTGCACCACGCGAAGAAGCCAACCAGCGCCAGCGCGAACGAGGCACAATTCAAAGCCCAGCAGGAAAAGCGGCGCAGGGAGGAAGCCATCGCCAATGCGACCGGCCTGCGCGTTCTGGCCGTGATTGGCGCGGCGGTCCCGGTGCGGCTTATGAAACGCGATCTCTTGTTTGCTGCCGAACGTCTGGCGAACTTGCTGGACGAAAACCGCCTCATCATCCTTGCCAAGCAGCACGGCATCAGGAAGGCCAAGGACAACGACTCCATCGGCAAGCTGTTCGCGGCGTTTCTTCGCCGCGCCGACGAGAGCACGTTGGGCCGCGCCGTGGTCGAGGCCGTCATTTTGCTCGCAGCCTCGCGCAGCAATGCCTCGCAGATACTGCGCGACGCGGCCACCGCCTACAAGGTCGATACCGATGCCATTGCCGCGAAGGTCAAGCAGGAGTTCGCGTCGAAAGAGAAGGCAAAGACGTCAACGAAACCACTGCCAAAGGCTCCCGTCAAATCGCAGCCGACGAAGACAGCTAAAAAGTCTGCAGCGGCATAACCTTCGATCCAACGCAACACTGTGCGGAGCCTGCGATGTAGGCTCCGCTTTTTTGTGCTCGCCTGCCCGTCTTGCCCGCCCTTATGCGTGGCTCCTGCCATCCGGCAGGAGCGGCACGATTGGCCCCACCCCGACGGGCACCGCCGACATCCCTTCCCGATGTCCGAATGAGACGGAAGTCGATTCTTTGAAAGGACGCTCGATTACGTGCGCGTCCGGTTTGACCAGGGACCGCCGGACCGCCAATACGCAGTGGTATCGGTCGGAGTCATCAGAGGTACCAGAAATCTACGCAGATCATCAAGAACTTGGCCCAAATTGTCAGGTGCGGCATTCATGTGTTCCCGTCTCAGAAACACTTTCCACCGCGCATCCCACTGTTCCGCATAGAATCTTGTCAGTCCCGTCGGTACATCGGTTGGTATCGGAGTTTGCCGACGCTCAAAGGTTCGCTGTACCGCGGCGGCGAATTCGACTCCATCGAGTTCAAAGTGCGTGAAATCAGCCAGAGATCGTAGAAGTCCTTGAGACGGCTGTTGGCGATTCCCAGCACCACGATCGCGTTGAACTTTTCCGCCACAACGGTCGCGATCGGATAGGCGCGAAGATGCGGCGCGGGAGAGTCGAGGAGAACGGGGTAGACAATCTCGACCGGTCCCGGCGTGATGATGTCGCCAAAGCCGATGTCGATCTGGATCGGGATGCGTGCTCCGTCAATGACGGCATAAGTTTGGACTCGAACCCCGCCATAATCCAACTCCTCTCGAATGGCGCCGCGGTAAGGCCGTCAAGATCGAAGGTGACACCGTCATCTGGAACCGCTGGTCGCGCATATGGCTTTGAAGGTATCGGTCAATCGACTCCGTATATTGGCTCCATAGCCCAGCAGATCCAGATCTCGCGTCGGCCGGAACGGATCGTCGAGCCAGGTCACAAAGAGCAATCGCGCCTTTCAGGATGAAGCGGTCGCGATGGTCAGAGACACTGAGCCGGTAGAGCAATCTCTCCAGCGCGTAGCGCGTCAGGAGAATCTGATAATCGGTCTTTTCTGCTCGTGCACGCGCAAGAAGCCGGGCTCGCACCGATGCGCCGATATTGCGAACTTCACGCGGCATTGGCCACCACCGACTCGACATAGGGGCGCATGATGGTCCAGACGCGCGCTTTCTTTGCATAGCGCCAGAGCTCATCCGGCGTGCATTTGCGCTTCCGGATGCCTTCGCGCAGCCCTTCCATCGCCACGTCGATACCGATCTTGTTGCGATACCGGAAGCAGTCCACAATGGTGCGCGCCGGATTGGTAATGGGAAGTTTGCGAGATTGAACCGGATACCGCTCGACGCCCTCGGTCATGGCCCATCCGCTGAACCGGACAAACCGAACGGAAGGGTAACTGATTGTCGGCTTCCACGCCGTGCGTTCGATAGCCATCCACACCGCGGACGGCATCTGTAGCGTAAGCCCGTGGAATTGCAGAGCGGAGATGAGGCAGACGATGCCTTTGGGCACAAGAGCGGCGGCCTCGGCGAGGACATGGGTTGCGTCCACCGGAGCGTCCGAAAGCTGGTAGAGTCCTCGCGCTGGGCGAACGACCTGGCCACTCCGGACCAGGCGCGCCAGCGTCTCGGGCTCGATGTCCTTGGCGATGAAATCCTTCAGACGAAGCATTCCTTTCGTCCTGAGAAGGCCAAGAGCGCGTTCCTTCTGGGTGGCGGCCATGTGACGTGTCCTCTGCTATACGAGATTATAGCAAAGGTTTTGTCACATAGAAGAGGTACATCCCGGCGACATCCCCCGCCTACCCGACGGGCAGCGCCGACGCGCTTCCCGGTCGGCTTAGTTCAAGCCTGGAGAACACCAAGCGAATTGCTCATCCCGGCAATCCCCCGTCTCAGCATTCAAGTGAACACAGATCCCCGGAAATATCGCCGCTGGAAGTATAGAGCCAGATTCACAAGCGCGATCATCACAGGCACTTCAACCAGCGGGCCGATCACGGCGGCGAACGCCGCGCCGGAGTTGATGCCGAACACCGAGACGGCAACAGCGATCGCCAGTTCGAAGTTGTTGGAGGCGGCTGTGAACGCGAGCGTTGTCGTCTTTGAGTAGTCGGCGCCAAGTTTCCGGCCCATGTAAAACGACACCAGGAACATCACCACGAAGTAGATCAAGAGCGGTATGGCGATCCTGAGAACGTCCAGAGGCAGACGCACGATGTAACTGCCCTTGAGAGAGAACATCACCACGATGGTGAACAACAGAGCGATCAGCGTCAGCGGTGCGACTCGGGGCACGAAGTTCCGGTCGTACCATTCGCGTCCCTTCGCCCGGACCAGCACCGTGCGCGTCAGGAAGCCGGCGATGAACGGGATGCCCAGATAGATGAAGACGCTCTTTGCGATCTCGCCGATGGAGATGTTGACCACGGCTCCGCGCAGGCCGAACCAGCCCGGCAGAACCGTGATGAACACCCAGGAGTAGACCGAGTAGAAGAAGACCTGGAACAGAGAGTTGAACGCCACCAGCCCGGCTGCGTATTGTGTGTCGCCCTTCGCCAGCTCGTTCCACACGATGACCATGGCGATGCACCGCGCGAGCCCGATCATGATGAGACCGGCCATATATTCCGGGTAGCCACGCAGGAACACGATTGCCAGCGCGAACATCAGGATTGGTCCGATGAGCCAGTTCTGCACCAGCGACAGGCCCAGCACGCGCTTGTTGCGGAAAACCTCGTGCAGTTCTTCGTATCGTACCCGCGTGAACGGCGGGTACATCATCAGGATCAGTCCCGCTGCGATTGGGATTGAAGTTGTGCCGACGCTGAAGCGGTTCAGGAACGGCACGACTCCGGGAGCAAGCCAGCCCAGGGCCACACCGAACACCATGGCAGCGAAAATCCATCCCGTCAGATAGCGATCCAGAAAAGACAACCGGACTCTTTTTCACCGTTGCCTCCTACGACCGGCCTATCTGGTCGATTTCGCGCTTGATAGCCATCTCCTCGAGCGTCGCCAGTGGCAACGAGAGGAACAGCCCGATCCTGCGATCAAGCACCGTGAAGGCATCACGAAACGCGCGGGCGATTTCCTCTGGAGTACCCTTGACTGCCGCCGGATCAGCAATACCCCAGTGCGCCGTCATCGGCTGCCCAGGCCAGTACGGACACTGCTCCTTCGCGGCGTTGTCGCATACCGTAAAAACGAAGTCGAGCTTCGGCGCTGTCCGGCGCCGAGAACTCGTCCCACGACTTGCTGCGCAGGCCCGCCGTCGAGAGTCCCGCTGATTCGATCTGCTGCAGTGCTTCCGGCCGTGGCTGTCCGGTCGGATGGCTGCCCGCACTGTAAGCCGTGAACTTCCCCTTGCCTTTGTGGTTCAGGATTGCTTCGGCCATGATCGAGCGCGCAGAGTTGCCGGTGCAGAGGAACAGAACGTTGTAATGATCGGCCATTATCTTATTCCTTTGCTTCCAGCCAGAGCAGGGCGTGCAGCAACCAGGTTGGCAGCAGGCGGTTTTGGGCTTGTTGGCCCGGACGAAGGCGCTGAAGAACTTGTCATTCACCTGCGGAGCGATGGCGTCCACGTCAACGCCGGCCTCGGTGAGGAACTGGCGGGCATCCTCGACGTTGTACACGCGCGTCGGCTCGACGGTAGCATCCTCGAATCCTGCACCGGTCAGCTTGGCGATGTAGTCGTCTCTCTTCGAGCGCGCCGGCGATGCAGCCGACCCAGAGCAACATGCTCTTGCGCACCTCTTCCGGCACACTGCCGCGAACAACCACATCGGAGACAGCGAATCGCCCGCCGGGCTTCAACACACGGAAGGCTTCACGCAGAACGCGATCTTTGTCGGCCGAGAGATTGATGACGCAGTTCGAGATGATGACATCGACGGAGTTGTCTGGCAGAGGGATGTTCTCGATTTCGCCTTTCAGGAACTCGACGTTCGTGACGCCCGCCTGCCTCTGGTTTTCACGCGCGAGCGCCAGCATATCGTCCGTCATGTCCAGGCCGTATGCTTTGCCGGTTGGACCGACGCGCTTTGCCGAGAGCAGCACATCGATCCCGCCACCGGAGCCAAGATCGAGAACGGTTTCTCCAGGCCGAAGATCGATCAGCGCGGTCGGGTTCCCGCACCCAAGCGAAGCCAGGACCGCTTTCTCCGGAATGATCCCCGTCTGATCCGCACTGTAGAGGTTTGTGGTGATCGGATCGCAACACCGAAGGCCGGGGTCGCAACATGCCTGCACACTGCCGGATTGCGGCCACAGCGCGCGCGGCGCTTCCATACTTTTCCTTGACCTGTTCCTGAACGCTCGTCGTCGATTCCATGAATGCGTCTCCTCGCATACGCTAAAGCGAATGTATTCTCCTCTGGACGCATCTGTCAAGGCGTATATAATGCGAGCGTGAGTCTTTCCCCAAAGAGCTACGACCTGGCGCTGCTGTTTGCCGCGCTCGCCGATCGCACCCGTCTCAGGCTCTTGAACCTGATGAACGGCAAGGAAGTGTGCGTTTGCTATTTCGTGGAGATCCTTGGGCAGAGCCAGCCCAAGATTTCACGCCATCTTGCTTATTTGCGACGGGCTGGCATTGTTGCGGCTCGCCGCGAAGGGAAATGGATGCATTACAAGATCGTCGTACCGAAGCACGCTGGCGCCGCACGAATCCTCAGCGAAACGCTCTCCGTCCTCTGTGAAGACAAGACGATGCTGGCGGACCTGTCGAGAATGACTAGAGCCTGCTGCGCTCCTCAGAAGCTGCCCGCACTCGATGGAGCCCCATTGCCGATTCCAATCGAATCGGTCGTTTGCGCAGCCTGCTGAATTGTCATCGCTCAGATCGCATCGCGTTGAGCGCAAGCCACTTTGAGGTTGCGGCTCCAGCAGAAGAAGTTCGACCGTTTTAGACAGGTCTTCAACTACGGGCTCCCTCACGAGGGACTAAACAATGCAACTCCAGGCAGCGTATATCAGCCAAGTTCCGTGCTCCTGCCTCGAAATCCGATCGAGTTCGTTTATCCGCACGGGTTTGACTTACAAACCCGCGGGGACTGCCTGACTACGCGGAAATCGTGCATGACAGTGGAATTTGTGGGTAGGGTTGTCGGTCGCCTCCCTTGCTTCCGCGGTTCTGCCGGCTGGAGATCCGGATCAAGCGGGCAGGTCGAGGCGAGGCAGCGGTAAATATGAGCGTAAGGTCATCATGTTTCGACCTTGGGATGAACCCGGATAGCATAATAAATTACTGATTAACGAAGACTTAGTCGTTATGCCAAAGTATGAGTGCCTCACGCTCATATTTTTAGCAACTTTTCCCAAGGCTTGGCGTCAAAAGCGAGTGGATGGACCGAGATGAAAGGACTCGGAAAATCCAAAGACAGTCGCTCGCAAAGCGGGTGTCACAAAACGACTTCTGTGGAGGAAACGATGCTCTGTTTACATCGCTTATCTACTCAATCGTCTCGATGGCGCCATCTTGCCGACCGTCATGGCAGTCGGTCCCTTTTCACCCGGCTGCTGGCTCTGGGTCTCGCGGCGGTTTTATTTGCCCAAACGGCGAACCTGGTGGCACAGCCAGTTCTTCTCACTCCGCCGCAGCTGGACCAGCTCGTTCAGCGGATTGCGCTTTATCCTGATCCGCTGTTGGCACAGATTCTAACGGCTTCGACCTATTGGGATCAGATTCCTGATGCTGCGTCCTGGGCCGATCAGCACGGCTACCTCAAGGACGATGCGCTGGCATCGGCCATTCAGGCTGACCATCTGCGATGGGATCCCAGCGTGCTGGGACTGCTGCCGTTCCCTTCGGTGCTGGATACGATGGCGCAGGATCAGGCATGGACCGAGCAGCTCGGCAATGCTGTTCTGAACCAGCGACCTGAAGTGATGGACGCGGTGCAGCGGATGCGCCGGCTAGCCAGACAGTATGGCTATCTGGCGCCGAATGGGTATGTGAATGTCGTGGATTCGGGCGGTTATATTGAGGTGCTGCCTCTGAATCCGGCAGTGATTTACGTGCCCTGGTACGACCCGTTCGTCGTCTTTGCTCCCCCGCGTCCCGGCGTCGTCGTGACGACTGCGATTCGCTTCGGCCCCGCCATCACGATAGGAGCAACCTTCGGGACGTGGGGCTGGTGGATTGGTTCGGGATTCGTGTGGCCGGCCCACACCATTCTCATCGACCACCGTCCGTGGGTCCGGGTGTGGGGGAATCGGTTCGGCTATGTGCATCCCTATGCCCATCCGTGGGTGCGTCCGATTGGGCCTCGCGTGGAGGTCCATCACCCGGGACGGTAACCATGAGGCGCCTGCACGATCATCATTCGTGCAGGCAAGCCCTTCAGAGACGAACCTGACTAGCGAGAAAAAGAGAGGAGGATGTCACTATGAGTGTACTGAAAAAAATCTTCTTGATAGCTGCTCTGCTGGCTGCCTTCGCCTCGCTTCCTGCGATGGCTCAGAAGGTAGAGACCGATTACGATCATGCGGTAAACTTCTCGCAGTTCCACACCTATTCGTGGGGTCATGTCCATTCCTCGGATTCTTTTGCCGAAGCGCGGATCCGTGAGGATGTCGACCGCGTCCTTCAGGCGCGCGGGTGGCAGCAGGTACCCACGGGAGGCGATGTAACACTGACGGCAGTCGCCGAGCGCAGAAATCGTGCCGAATACGACACGTTCTACGAAGGTCTCGGACCCGGCTGGCGCTGGCACGGGTGGGGCGGCATATCCACGACGACCGTTGAAACCGTTCCGGTGGGCACGCTGGTGATTGATATCTACCAGACGGGTTCGCACCATCTGGTCTGGCGCGGCATAGCGCACGACACCTTAAGCCGTAATCCGGAAAAGAATGCGAAGAAGCTTGCGAAAGCGATCGACAAGGTGCTCAACAAATTCCCCAGACAGATGGCCTAAGGGCGCGTGGGAACGGCCGGCAGTCGGCTGCTTCCGGGGCGCGGGAACCTGTCCCGCCGCCACGGGTTGCACCGCAGCCGGCCACCGCGCCAGGATGCCCTACAGACGATTTCCTCGGGTCATTTCGGACAATTCTCTATCCCGATTTTTTCCTGGTTTTTGGAGCAAAGTCACTTTTTCAACAGACACGACTGTTCACGTCAACTGACTGCGTTCTCCGCAAGCCAGGACCTGCAGAAGCTGACGCCTTCATGGGTCTGTAATTTTCGAATCACAAAGCCTTCAGCACTACCAACGTTATGTCATCTGCTTGCGGGGCTGCTCCACGGAATTGGGTAACTGATGCATGAATGCTTTCGATCAGTTTGTCAGCACTTTCTTGCAGCTGTGAGCTCACGAGGGCTGCCAGACGGGCCACCGAATATTCTTCTCCTGCCGGGCTCTCAGCCTCCACCACCCCGTCGGTATACAGAACAAGAACGTCTCGGCGGCAGAGAGCGACTACATCATTCTTGTACTCTGCATTGGGAAGCACACCGAGCACAGGACCTCCCTGGTCGAGCTTGCATGTCTCTGCCCCGGCGCGTATCAGGAGCGGCGGATTATGGCCTGCATTCGTGTATTCCAGGGAACGTGACTGAGGGCAGAGTTTCCCGTAGAAGAGTGTAATGAACCGACGTCCCACGGTGATCTGCTGAACAACGTTGTTGAAGGCATGTAACAGATCGCTCGTGCGGGGAAATCGCTGTGCATCCATGCGGAGCGCCACTTCAACGGAAGGCATCAGCAGTCCGGCAGCGACTCCTTTGCCGGAAACATCGCCGATGACTACCGAAACTTCCCCGTTGGCCAATTCAATGAACCCATAGTAGTCGCCCGCCACTATCTTGGCCGGGTACATTCGTGCAGCGAATTCGAATCCGGGTACCGTAGGGATGGACCGAGGCAAGATGCTCTGTTGTACTTCCGCAGCCAGATAAATTTCAGCCGCAAGCTCGTCGCGTTGTTTTGCAGCCAGATCCGCCAGCCGCCGCCGCTGCGCGCCAAGCTGATTCACGACGATGACAACAAAGACATATCCAAGCAGAGTCGCGGCATCTCCGGTGAAGTGCCTGACGCCGGTATCCCGCACAGGACTGAGAAGATCATGCAGCGCCAGACAAACAATCGAAAGCGCAATGCTAATACGAAGCGGATGTACCAGAGCGCTCAGAGCCAGGGGCAAGAAATACAGTGAAGCCAGGGAAAGCGAAGTCACGGACCGGTCGACATATGCGACTGCGGCGATGCCCGCCACTATCACGGAAGTGAGCACAAGAGTGCTCAGCCTCTCATTGAGGTACGGGCCGGCGGTCGTGACTCGATCGAGAACATTCGACCATCTTGGAAGCATCGATAAAGATCTCCCTGTTCAGCGCCGATTTGTTCGAATCGATCCGCTCGCGACGTCAGATGACCGTTGGCCAGCATTAGCCGCTAGTACCACGCATGCTTACCGAGAAGTGGTCCCGGACGAATGACCGGCAGACCGGAAGTAGCTTTCAATTGATGCTAGCAAGCCAAAGCACGTTTCCAGCGGGAATTCCCCTGAAGATACTCGGCGATTCTGCGCTCAGCCAGCTTGTCGACAACTCAACCTTCCGGATTCCCGGCGCCGTCAGAACGCTCGTTTACGGCGTTGTGTTGGAGGCTATTCTCAGCTCGTTGCGGGTCATGCGCATAATTGGTTAATCTCCTTAGAACTCCTGGAGAATCGACAATGAGTATCAGCGGCTCTGTCGCATTGTTCCTGATAACGGCGTTCGCTATGCCTGCACGAAGTGTTTCGCAGACTTCGCCCGATAATGACACGCGCGAGTTGACGCATCTCGAAGATGTGTGGAACTAGGCTCACGCCACTGGCGACGCCGAGGCGCTCGACCATCTGTGGGCTGACGATCTGGAAGTTGCTGTTTCGCATATGGCGGTCATGACACGAGCTGAGTCTCTAGGGTTCGCCCGATCAGGACGCATGAAGTTCCTGCGCTATGAAACTTCGGACCTGCAAATCCAGGTATACCGAGACGCGGCTGTAGTCACCGGCCATCTATTGCGCACCCGCACGTTGAATGGCAACAAAGTCTCCGGCGACTGGCACTTCACCAAGGTCTACATCCGCGAAGCGCACCAATGGAGGGTCGTTTCCTTTCAAACGTCCGATTCACCTGCGCCGTGACCTCCCGAGCGTTCTGTCACTCTCGCAGATTTATCCCGATTAACCGGCAACACTTCGATCTCAGTTGTTGATTTGAGGGCAACATACTCATTCGAGCCAAATTCCGCCTTGGGCAGAGGTCGAGTGGACAGAAGACGCGGGTGCGATGTGGGTTCGATAACCGGTTCCCAGGGTGTCCCTAGGGCACCTACAGTAGCCATCCGTTGCGCCTGCTATCAATGAATTACGCGTTACCGCCTTGCTGTCACGGCAGAGGTCGCGGCTCGAGCCCTGTCGTCCAAGCCATTGATTCCAAGAATTTTATTGTGTCGTCCTGGGCGGGTTACCGCCGGCGAGGAAAGCCATTTGTCTGAACCCTGGGATGACCATGTCTTCTGTGTTGTGTCGGATGGTCCGGTTTCAGGAAGACAGCAGGCCTGCCTTCCGGCATCGAACATTAATAGTGAAGTTTGATACGTTTAAATACAATAAAATTATTATACCGATATAGTTAAACATATCGCTTGGAATTCCAGCTGATATGTCATAGTATATAAAAATGAGAACACATATGCCAAAACATATCAAACCCTTGCGGCTCAAAGGCCTGCCCGCCGATCTGCGTCAACAGATAAAGGATGCGCGGGCAAAGCGGGGCTGGGGGCAGCGGGAACTCGCCGCGCAGATCGGCCTGCAGCAGCCGCATATCTCCGCGATCGAATCCGGGGAAGTCGTGCCCCGTTTCGACACCCTGCTCGACCTCGTCCGCGTTCTCAACCTGGACCTGCTGCTTGTCCCGCGCGCGCTAGTGCCCGCCGTGCAGTCCCTGATCCGCGCGCAGCAGGAGCCGGAAGGGTCCGAAGAGCGGTCCCTCTATGCCGGCGGCGACGAGGAAGCCGAGGGAAGAAGGGAAAGAGCCCCGATGACATTCGATCCCAAAACCCTGAATGCGCTCGCCGTGAAACTGCATGGCCGCTCAGATCGGCGTCATCAACCGGCTGGGCGGCGACCGCCACCTGTTTTCCTTCGAGCAGAGCTATATCGACGATCCGGACAGGCCGACCTTAAGCCTTTCCTACAAGGGACAGTCGGGCGGGCTCGTCGTCCCGACGCGCGCCGTCACGATGCGCCTGCCCACCTTCTTTTCGAACCTGCTGCCGGAAGGGCATCTGCGCGACTATCTGGCCGCGCGCGCGGGCGTCAAGCCGCAGCGCGAATTCTTTCTTCTCGCCGTGCTCGGCGCCGACTTGCCCGGCGCGCTCGTGGTCGAGCCGATGGAAGGAAACGCCGCCGCTCATGAAGGCGAGGATCAGCATGAGGAACAACGCGCCGGCGAAACCGCCCTGAGATTCTCGCTCGCAGGCGTCCAGCTCAAATTCTCGGCCGTGATGGAAGCATCCGGGGGCCTGACCATTCCGGCCGGCGGCATGGGCGGCTCGTGGATCGTCAAGCTGCCCTCGGCCCGCTTTGCCGCCGTACCCGAGAACGAATACGCCATGCTTGCCCTCGCCCGCGCCGTCGGCATCGAGGTTCCGGCGAACCGTCCTCATCGACATCGGCCACCATAAGCGGCCTGCCGCAGGACGCCGGCGTCATGAAGGGCCAGGCTCTCGCGGTGCAGCGCTTCGACCGGCGGCCCCGGCGGCGAATCCGTGCACATGGAGGATTTCGCGCAAGTGTTCGGACTATTTCCCGACGACAAATACCGCGAGCGCAGCTACGCGAATATTGCGGCCGTGCTGTGGGCGGAAACCGGGGAAGCCGGCACCTATGACTTTTTGCGGCGTCTCGTGTTCTCCGTGCTGATCGGCAACGCCGACATGCACCTCAAGAACTGGTCGCTGCTCTATCCCGACCGGCGCACGCCCGTCCTTTCGCCGGCCTATGATTTTGTCGCCACGCTTCCTTACATCCCGAACGACACCCTCGCGCTGAGTTTCGGCGGCAGCCGCAGTCTCACTGAAATCACGACCGACCAGGTGCGCCGCTTTGCGGATACCGCGCGCCTGCCCGCGAGCCCTCTGTGGCCGATGGTGATGGAAATGACCGACCGCACCGTCGCCGCATGGGAGACCCTCGATGAAAAAAATCTGATGCCGGATGACATGCGCAAAGCGATCGGTGAGCAGATCATGACAGTTGCCAAGAGCGTCAGTCAGGCTGTCACTCAGATAGCTACAATCGAGCGTCCGGCACAACAAGGAAAGCCGTCGGCACATAGGCAACAATCCCGACGTTCCCTGCCTGGTTCTTAGGTTCTAAGACAGAGAATTGTCAGGCTGACACAAGCCTCAAGCCGGAGGTCGTCTTTGCTTCCGCCTTCTCCTGCTCCTTACGGTACTTCACAAGCCGGTCTACTGCGGCGAGCTTGTGAGCAGGGGCGAGATGCGCATATCGCATCGTCATCTTGATGTCCTTGTGGCCGGCCAATTCCTGTACTGTCCGAATATCTACACCGGCCATTACCAGGCGCGAGATGTAGGTGTGCCGGAAGATGTGCCAGGTCACGTCCTTGAGGGACGGGTCATCCTTGATCGCTTCCTCCATCACAAGTTCAAACCAAGCGCGAGGAGAAATCATTGGCTCGCCGTACCGGGTGAGGCAGACCCTCGGGGAGTCGGGATTCCGGCGCTTCTGAAGCTGCTCAAGAGCGTTGGCTGCGGCGTCGTGAGAATCACTGCCCGCGAAGTTCCATTCTTGGTCTTAAGCAGGAGCACCTGCCTGCGCTTAAGATCGACTCTGTCCCACTCCAGCCCGTACAACTCACTCCGTCGCATTCCTGTTTCAAGGGCAAGGGTGAACTCCGGTTCATGCAGGGCGCACCTTTGGCGGATAATGGACCGAATCGCCGCCTCCTCCGTATACGTGATGAATCGGACCCGGCCATTCTCTTCGCGGTGGAGCCGAACCAGCCGCGCCGGGTTGGCCTTCGCTTTGCCGTTCCTGATAGCTTCCTGGAAGATCATCGAGAGCGTACCGCGATAGCGGTTGATGGTCGTCTTTTTCAGATCGCTTCGCTTGTCGAGGTACCCTTTGATCATCAGCGGAGTGATCTCCTCGATGGCTGTTCCGCCAAAGACCGGCAGAAGCTTCTTCACAGTTGATCGGTCGCCAGGATACGAAGCTTTGTGTTCCTTTGAATAGGCAAGAGCATCCTCGGCAATCTCCGAGAAGAGCACCGCCCGGCGAGGCCGGACCTCCGGCATTTTGATGCCCATGCGAGCATCGGTCTTGCGGCGCTGATACAGCGCCACAGCGTCTGATCGGCGTCCTACCTTCTCGCGATGCCGAGTGCCTTCGACGTAATAATTGATCCACCAAATGCCGCTACCGGCGGGGTGTTCGAACACCCCTTTGATCGATTTTGGCTTCTTCCCAGACCCGTTTTCCATGAGCCCAACTCCTCGGTTTTCTGTCAATAATTATGGCACCGAAGGTGGGTAGCGGTGGCTGTTTTGGTGGCTGTTCAAATTGAGAATTTGAGCACACTCGTGCGAAAACGTGCGAGGCGCATCAGTATAAGTCTTTTAATATGAGCATAAGTGCAAAATGGTGCGAACCCGTGCGGAGCTCAGAATTCCCCTGTTAACCGAAGGGTTGTAGGTTCGAGTCCTACCTGAGGAGCCACTCCCTTTAAAACAAAAGTTTAGAAAATTGCGTCGTTTCGATCTTGATCGAGGCTTCGCCGAACTGCGCCGCATTCGCTGAGCGGTGGCGCGCACGTCCTTATGGCTGCGGTGCAGGCGTAATACCGGAATCGTCCTTCAAATCGAGGCCGCGGCTATCCGTGAACGCCAGTCGGCTGTTGTCGACCGTGCGAATGGAAACACGCGTGAGTGAAAAGTTCCGCGCATCCGCGATCTTCCCGGCTTTCTGCGCTGCGATGGAGATGCGATCGAACACGAAACCCTCCAGGGGCGCCTCGGGCGTGGCACTCACTTCGAAGGCCACCTTCGCACCGGTCGCCGTCAGGTCGCTGATGTGCACATTGCGAAAATGCGGCAGACCCTCAGCGGAAGGTACCGGCGTCGCCAGCACCGTGTAATACGGCGGGGTGTTTGTCAGACCCGGGAGGGATGGTGGGGTAGCTGTAACTGGGATTCCAGTTCATCTCAACGTGAACCGGGATCGCCACGTCTGTGAGGCGCAGGCCATGGATGCGGATGTTGTCGGTCCAGCCGCCGCGCGTGTGGGCAGATTTGAACAGCACGCCGGAGGGCATGTTCCCGAAGGCGCGGATGTTGTCAACATCCACGTTGCGAAAGCCTCCGGAGGTTTCACTGCCGATGGTGATGGCCGCGGCGCCGTCGCGCACGGTCGAATCGCGGATGACGATGTCTTCATCGGGACGATTCACGCGCAGGCCGTCCGCATCGCGGCCCGCCTTGAGGCACAGCGCGTCATCGTTCACTGAGATGTCGGCGTGCTCCACCAGCACGCGCCTCGATGAGTCGATGTCGATGCCATCAGTGCTCGGTCCGCGTCCACCGACATTGTTGCGGATGACGATTCCGTTGACGTGAACGACTTCGGAATAGCAGATGTGCACGGTCCAGAAACCGGAACGCGTCAGCAACGGCCCGGCGAGCGTAACGTTGCGGGACCGGTAGATCTGGATCAGTCGCGGCCTGCGCGCGTCGTAGTCGGCCGCCCAGCGCAGGCCCTTCGGCTCGTATTGTCGACGCAGCGCCCAGTAGCGATCCCACCAGACCTTGCCGTCGCCGTCGATGGTGCCGCCTCCGACGATCTTCGCATCGTTCTGCTCGTAGACATTCACGAGCGCAGCGGGCCAGCTCATTTCGATGCCGGCCACCCGCGTCGGCATCATGGGATAGTCGGCGAGATCTTCAGAGCCGATAATTGTTGCGCCCGGCTCGATGTCGAGTGTCGTATGAGACTTCACGAAGATCGACCCGCTGCGGTAGGTTCCCGGGGTCAGCACCACTCGGCCGGCCCCGGCATTGGCTGCCGCATCGATGGCCGCCTGGATCGCTTTGGTATCCAGCGTCGTTCCGTCGCCCCTTGCTCCAAAATTCCTTACGTTAAAATCTCTGGCAAACGCTGCCGGCATGCACGTCAGCAGCGCCAGCGCTGCGAAAAGAACGCACGGTTTCGGCATGCAATCTCCTCACTTGTCCATCGATCCCGCACCGTGCAGTCGAGTTGCGCTCATGGTGCGGACGCTACATTTGAACCGGCCTTTGCGACCTCAACGGCGAATACGTACGTCGGCCCGAACATGTTGGAACGAAAGATCACCCACTTCATGTCCGGAGTGAAGCTGACGTTGGGCTCGAGGCGGTAGTTATGCGTGGACATATTCACCAGATGCTCGGAGCGGAAGACCCCTGGCTGCCAGAAGCCAGGCTCGTTGATGCCGTCGCCCCTGATCAGCTGCGGATGAAAGAGCTCGATCCACTCGCCGTCAGGCGCCTTCGCCACCTGGCCGGGATCGCCGCCGTCGCCGCAGAAAAGTGACCCATCGCGCGTGACATTGAAATGGATCGACCACTCATTGCGCTGCATGTGATACGCCGTGCGCTTGCCGGTTTCGACGTTGTAGCCGGCGAGCCAGAAATCTTCACCCTTCGGAGTCTGCCAGTCGTACCAAAGGGTTTTGCCGTCGGGCGCCCAGAACTCATGCCCCGCGATTTCCATGAACATCGTTCGCTTGTGGATGAGCAAGTTGTGCGTACCGTCCGTATGGATCGTCCAGATGCGGTCGACCTTCTGCCAGGGACCCTCATGGCAGTACATCAGCAAGTTCGGATCTGTCGGTGAAAACAGCAGATGATTCACCCAGTCCCTGCTGTGGAGCAGCGAACGCAGCTTACCCGTGCGCAGATCGATGACGAACAGCACCAGCGGCAGCCGTGCCGCCAGCCGCTGCTCCATCATCTGTCCCTTGTTCAGTGGTTGCAGCATGTTTTGCGCCTGCTGCGATCCTCCGCGCTGGTCCTGGCTGCGCGCTTCCGGCGGAGGCTGGTTGTAATCCTGCCCGGCGTTGCCTTCGATGTAGGTTCCCGCGGCCAGCGTCTCGTCCGCATTGACAGATGCAATCGAGCCCCGCGGAGGCATAGTCGCCAGCTTGCGCGTCACACCCGTATCCACATTCGTGACGTAGAGAGCATTGTCCTCCCGCTTGACGTAAAAGACACTTGGCGTCTTGTGTCCCACCACAATCGTGCGCACGTGGCCCTGCACCACGGACCGCGTCTTCCAGCTAGTGAGATCGATGACGGAGATGCCGTCTGGCGTCGTATAGATCATTTCCCTGCCGTCCGGCGTGTACGCATTTACGTTGAAGTAAAAGCTCGCAGAATCCGGTTCCCTAGTCAGTCGCACCACGCGGTGACCGGTAGCGGGATCGACCCACGACGTCGGAGGTTCCTGCCCGGGCTGCCATGAGGGATCAGAACCGGTGGCGTTCGGCGCCACAGTGGACGCTGGCCTTTGCCCGCGCCCGATCGTTGGAAAGAGCAGACAAACGGCGAGCACGATCAAAACGGCGCCCCTCTGTTGGTTAACCATACGCATCTCACATCTCCTGTTCGTTAAGCAGCACTGGCCAAAACGCAACTCCGGTCACAGGTCGACAACGCTGCGATTTCGCGTTTGCGACTACGGGGGTCCGCGCGCTGCGGATCCTCTGGGGGTGGCGGGAGATGGCGTCTCCGTTTCCTACATTGAAACACATCCCCTATTGACAAACCTTCTGCGCGTCCGTTACTTTCTCGCCGTTAAAGAAATTGATACGCTCCCCAGCGTTTGTTGTTATCGGAGGCAGTATGCATCGTGCAATCCACTCCATTCGGCGGGAGTGTCTCCGCCGCTTTTCGTGTGCCATCCTCGCATGCTTTGTGCTCTCCCTTGCTCCACTCCTTTGGGCCCAGACTGCCGGTGACGGCTCACTGGAGGGCACTGTTACCGATGCAAGTGGAGCGGTCGTTCCGAATGCGACCGTGAGCGCGACCAACAAAGCGACGAATGTCGCCACCGTGCGCACTTCGTCCTCCGCGGGTTTTTTCAGCATCGCCCCTCTGCAGCCCGGCAATTACACCATTCAGGTGACGGCCAAGGGCTTCGAGGCGCTGGTGCAGGACAATGTGGTCGTCGATGCTTTGCAGATTCGGTCCTTCAATCCAGTTCTCAAAGTTGGTTCCGGAAGTCAAACCGTCACCGTTACCGCGGCGCCGCCGGTGCTCGACACGGCCGACGCGACACTGGGCATGACGATTGAAAATCAGACCTATTCCAATCTGCCTCTGCAGATGAATAACGCGCAGCGCGATCCCACCGCTTTCGGCGTTCTTACGCCCGGCACGCAGGGCGGAACGCGCCTTCCCGTCATCGGTGGAACCGGAAACTATCTTGGCCAACTGTATCTGGATGGAATGCCCGCGGAAACGATCAGCCAGCAGGGTGATAATCGACTGGTATCGCAGGACGTCGATCTTGATGCCGTCGATCAGTTTCAGGTGCTGACCAGCACGCCGCCGGCGGAATACATGGGCGCGGGCGCGGAAAACTTCACGGTGAAGTCCGGCGGTTTGCAGTACCACGGCCAGGTCTCTGACTTCTTCCGTAACACCGTCTTCGACGCATGGTCCTTCACTGCGAAGGCAGCCACAACCAAGAACGCTCAGGGCCAGACCATTCCGGCACCCAAACCCGCGGAACATCAGAATGAGCTATCGGCTACTTTAGGCGGTAAGGTTCCCCACACAGGAAACAAGCTTTTCTTTTTTGTCGCTTATGACAAATACGACGAACGCAAGGGTGCCAACTACTCACTGTTTACCATCCCCACCACGCTGATGCGTACCGGGGACTTTACCGAGCTGAACGGCAACGCCGGTTCGGGACAAACTGGAACCGGGGCGAACAATCCGGCCATCATCTACGATCCCACCACTAACTCCTGTGCCGGCAATGTTTGCACACGCGCGCCGTTTCAGGGAATGAAGAACGGTGTTGCAACCAACAATGTCATTCCCTCCGATGAGATTTCCCCCATCACGCAGAAGATGCAGTCGTTCCTGCCCGCCCCGAGTGACAGCAGTGTCATTGTCAACAATTACCTTGGTGGCGTCCCCAGCGGCTATGACAATCACGTCGTCGACTGGCGCGTTGATTACGACCTGAGCTCCCGTAACCGGATCTCCAGTGTTGGCGCGATGGGCGCGGTCAATTACCTCAATAATTACTCGACGCCCTATATTCCGGGCCCCTATGTGGGCGGCGATTTGGCCAATATTTTTCCTAAAGACTACATCGTCGGCGATACTTTCACGATCACACCCAATCTCATCAATCAGGTCAAGTACTCCTACACCCGCTTCTTCCAGAACATCCACAACGCTACGCAGAATGTGAGCGCATGGGAGGCGGGCGCGATGGGCATCACTAACCTGCCGCCGAACGGCGCTCAGTCCGCCGTGGAATTTCCTGAAGAAAGCTTCGGTACAACAACGCGGTTCGGCAATGTACAGAGCAACTGGACCAGCTATAGCGGCTCTGTCGCCACGCAGATTACGATTCCCAACAATTACGCCGTCACTGACAACCTGCAGTGGGTGAAGGGAAAGCATTCCATGACCTTCGGCCTCACCTACCAGTGGCAGGAGATCAACAACGCCAACCCCGCCACCTACACCGGCGTTCTGCAACTGCCCTTCAATGCCAACTCAACGGCGGACTACGCAGCCAGCTCGAATGCCCTTAACTCCAGCACGACAGGTTACTCCTACGCCAGCTATCTGCTGGGCGCCGTCGGGGGAACGCCCTCCATCGGCCTGCAACCCGTCAGCGAACTGGGCGGCCGATATCACGCCATTTCTCCATATGCTCAGGACAGCTACAAGCTCGCGCGCAATCTAACTCTTGATTTGGGCCTGCGCTGGGACTATCTGCCGCCCTTCCACGAAGCCCTGAATCGTTGGACGTTCCTGAATCCGAACCTCACCAATGCAATTACCGGTACGCCTGGGGAGTTACAGTTTGCGGGTAACTATGGAGGATCCGGAGTGAGTTGCGAATGCTCGACGCCGGTGAAAACCTGGTGGAAAAACTGGGGGCCCCGCGTTGGGCTGGCCTATTCGATCAATGACAAAACGGTAGTTCGTGCCGGCTACGCCTTGGTATTCACCCAGGCGGGCGGTGTAGGTGGTCGCGGGGGTGCCTACAACGGCACCGGCCAGACCGGCTTCAACGTCAGTGCCATTGCTCCGACTGAGGTCACGACTGGCGCGGGCGCAGGACCGTCCTTCTATCTGAACAACAGCTCCTACTTCACCTCCATCGGTCTTGCCAACACTTCGCTCTTCGGGCCGGGCTTCACCTATCCCTCGGCTCCTACGCCCAACGCGGCCGCCCAGACCCTGAACACCGGCTTTTATGTAAATCCCGCGACAGGAAAACTCATGAGTGCCAGCACCGTGTCCTATGCCGATCCTTATTACTCCGGCCGAGCCCCAGAACTCAGTATGTATAACTTCGGTGTGGAGCGCGGTATAACGCACAATATGACTGCGGCCGTGAATTATGTCGGCAATGAAAGCCATTTCATGGTGGATTCCGGTGCTCTGCCCTCCGGAGCCAGTGCCAATCCACGTGGATACTGGACCAATGAGTTGAATCCCACCTACCTGGCAGCTCTTGGGCCAGTTCTCGACAGCACGGGAACGAAGCCGCTCCTGATCTCTGCGGCAACGCCCGCCAACGTCGCCATTCTCCAGTCGAAGTTCCCTGACATTACGGCGCCCCCGTATTTCACCCAGGCTGCTGCGGTCAGCAGCTCTGCCACCATTGGCCAGATGCTGGTCGCATTTCCGCAGTACAGCGGTGTCAACGATACCTGGGGCAATGTAGAGAACTTCAGTTATAACTCGCTGCAGATCACCCTGGAGCAGCGCCTTGCCCAGGGGCTTACTTTCAATGTCAATTACACCTACGCAAAGAACATCGGCGATGATGGAACCTTCCGCAGCGGCTTCGCCATTCCGGCAGCGGCCATTTCCCACGGTACACAGAACTGGCAAGCCGACCGCATGGACCGCTCGTGGACGGTAATTTCCCTGCCGCAAACGCTCCACGCCTTCGGTGTCTACCAGCTTCCGTTCGGGAAAGGGCACATCGGGAACGATTCGCGGATGGTGCGGTGGCTGGCCGGGGGCTGGCAGCTCTCCGGCATCTATACCTACGCATCCGGCACCCCCATGGCCGTCATAACATCCGGCTGTACAGGTTCGATTGGTCAATGCATGCCGGACCTCAATACCTCATCGCCGGACTTTACGCATAAGAACGCTCGCCTCAACGGGAGCTTTGGCAAAGGTCCTAACGGATATCAGGCCGCCAGCCTGGGACATGTGCAGTACATCGATCCGAACGCCTTTGCGACTCCTCTTGACGTGTCCAGCGCCCCCGGCTGCACCCCGACCGGATCCTGCGGATCGCCGCAATATCTTATTGGAAATGCACCTCGGACCAAGCCTCTCAACCTGAACAATCCCGGCACATGGGATATCGACAGCGGCCTGCGCCGGACTTTCTCCATTCACGAAGGCCTGGCCTTCGTTTTTGAGGCGGATTGCCTAAACACCACAAACCACGTCACGTTTGCCAGCCCGAACGTAAGCTGGTCCCAAGGCTCAACTTCTTTCGGCACTGTCTCCGGTATTGCGAATTCGCCGCGGGATTTCCAGTTTGCCGGGCATATCAACTTCTGACGGTCGGGCATTGCGGGTGCAGTTTCCCGACGCGCATTGGTCAGATCCTGAGTTCAACCATCGTGTCTTGCTGAACAGGCGTGCCTGCTCAGCCCATTGCATCCCTTTACCGATCCACTCCAGTGATTGCAGTTTCAGAAGGTCAGTTTCAGGGCTAACTGGACGAGGCGCGGGTTATTCACGGTTGAGTTTACCGCGCCGAATCCTGGCGCGTTGATGTCGTTGATCGGCATGCCGAATTCGGGGTGGTTGAAGAGGTTGAAGAACTCGGCGCGGAAGTTGAGGCCGGCTTCGTGCCATGGCAGAGCGAAATCCTTGATGGCCGAGAAGTCGGTGTTCACAAAATCCGGTCCGGTGACCGGGACGCGCGGGGCATTGCCCAGCTCGCCGGCCGGCGGAGCCACAAAGCAGGACGCGTTGATGAACTGGTGCTGGCCGTGATTGGCGGAATAGGGGTTGCACCCGGAGACCCGGTTGGGCCGATTGTAATCATAATCGTCGCCGCCGGTATTGAAGGCGACGCCCGACTGGTTGTTGCTGTCGATGAGCGGAACGGGAAACCCGGAAGAGATTCTTTCGATGAGCGTGACCTGCCAGTTGCCCAGCACGGAGTTCGTTGCAGAGTTCCAGCTGTCCCCAAAGGTTTTACCCTTGCCGAAGGGCAGATTATAGAGGACGCTGCCGGTGAAGCTGTTATTAAGATTGATCTGCGAGAGGGACCAGTCGAGATTTTGCCAGTTAGGCAGCGGGAAATAGGGCGCGCTTAACTCCGAGCCGAGGCCGTCGGACAAACCGTTGTCATACGTGTGGGAGTAGGTGTAGGCAAAAAGCGCATAAAGACCGTATTTCGGACTCTTAGTCTCGGCCTTGACCTGCAGTGAGTTATAGTGCGTGGTGCCGACATCGCCATACAGCAGGATGGCGTTGAAGTTCGGCGGGGTATAGGGATAGAGGTAGGGAGCGCCGCTGGGCAGGCAACCAAGCGTATAACCAGACACGGTTCCGCACGCGGAGGGGCTGCTGGTATTGAGGTCGTTGCCGATGACCAGGATATGGCCGCCGGTCGAACCCGCGTATCCCGCGGTGAGCACAATGCTGCCGGGCAGTTGGCGTTCGATGTTGACGTTATATTGATGGACTCGGCCGGGCTGGAAATTCGTGGGCTGGTAAACAAACGTTCCTGGGTAGGTGGGCACAGTCTGGGGAGTAGGAAGCAGCGGAAAGCCGGTAGAGGTGGTGAAGTTCAACTCCGGCGTCTGTCCGAGGGTGGTGGCGCAGTAAGAAGTGGCGAAGGCGCAGCCTGCGGAAAAAGTGGCGGGGAACTGGTCGGACTCGCCAAGGTCGGGCGGATTTTGCCACAAGCCCTGCGCGCCCTGGTTCCAGGACGAATCGTGATAGATGCCAAAGCCGAGGCGAAGAACGGTCTTGTCGCTGCCGAGGACTTTCCAGGTAGCGCCGACGCGGGGCTCGTAGGCGCCCCAGTACATGTTGATGCCTGCCGAATCGCTGACTCCGTTCTGCCCGGCAATCAGAAGTTGTCCGGTTTGGGGGATGTAGTCCGCCATGCGGTTGTGGATTTCGGTTATGGGAGTGGTCATATCCCAAGCCAGACCGAGGTTGAGAACGAGCGAAGAAGTGGCGCGCCAGTCATCTTCGACAAAGGGGCGGATGATCTTCCAGCGGCGGCCGGTGATCGGTCCATAGTAGGTCTGGTCGTGGATGGCGCCTCCGGTCATACCCATCAGAAGGTCGGCTTCGGAGTTGCCGGCGACAACCCCGGCGCCGGTGAAGTTTCCGAAGGCGCCGACGAGCCAGAATCCGTCCTGAAATTCCTCGGTGCCGACGTTCATCTGGTTGTCGCGGAGATCGATGCCGGTGCGGATTTCATGCTTGCCGCGGATGAGGTCGACGACGTCCTTGTACGAGAAGATGTCGGTTCCCCCCTGGAAAGGAGAGTAGCCGCGATCGCCGAGGGACCAATAACCGCCATAGACTTCGGTGGAAACCACGCCCTGACTGTAGGGATCGCTCGCGATCGGAGACCCGGTGGACGAGCAGCCCAGATCGGCGCCGGGAATTCCCAATTTAGCCGAGCCGCAGGTGAAGTTCCCCAGCGAATCAATGTAGTCGAAGATGCGGTCGTAGCCCACACTGGCTGTGTTCAGCGTGGTGGGCGAGAAGACGTGACTCCAGCCGAGGGCGGCGTTGCGCGCGTGGTTGATCAGGTTCTCATTGCTGCCGAACGGATTGGCTTCGGCCAGGGTCGGGGCGCCGCCAGGCGCAAAAGAGAACGCCTGATCATAGCTGAATCGTTCAAACGCGTTGTCTTTGGAGGAGATGGTCTGGTCGAAGCGGATATCGAACTTCGTTTCATTCAGCTGGCGCACCGGCTCGCTGACGTAGTTGTATCCAAGGGCCGTATTGCTGGCGTTCGGCGTGGGATAGATGCCGATCATAGCTTTGCCAACGCTGTCGAAGAGGTTGGAGGGAATCTTGTTGCAGTCCGTTCCTTTCGCCTGGCTTCCGTCGGCGTTCGCAGGAATCGGATTTCCGGAAGCGTTGCACTGGAAATAAGGATCCGCAGCGCTCACCATATTGGGGTTGGCAATGACCAGGCCGCTCGCAGGATTGCCGAAGGGGTCGGCCGAGAAGTCGCCCGTACGCATGGCCAGCGACGGAATCAGGCCGGTGAAGGTAATTCCCTCGCGCTGATACTTCTGCTCGCCATCGACGAAGAAAAACAGCTTGTTATGGCGAAGAGGCCCTCCGAAGAAGCCGCCAAACTGATTCAGATTGAACTTCGGAGTGGTGGTGTCGAAGTCGGCTTTGGCGTCGAGGTCGGTGTTGCGCACGAACTCGTACAACGAGCCGTGATAGTTATTGGTGCCTGACTTAGTCGTAATCAGGACGGTGGGCCCGGCGCGCGTGCCGAATTCCGCCGAGTACGTGTAAGTTAAGACCTTAAATTCCTGGATGTCGTCGATGGAGGATAAGACGCCGATACCGCCGGCGGTCAGTTCGTTGTTGTCGACCCCATCGAGCAACCAGTCCGTGCTGTTAGGGCGGGAGCCTCCCACCGACAAGGAAAAGGATCCGCGAGCGGCCACTTCGCTGTCAGGGCTGGCGTTGAAAAAGCTGTTGGGATTGGTCTCCGCCGTGGCGCCCGCGGTCAGCGTCGCCAGCTGAACAAAATCGCGGCCATTCAGCGGCAGCTGCGCCACTTCCTGAGAAGTGATCACCTGGCCAAGAGAGGGATTGGCTGTTTCAACAGCGACGGCTGCGCCCGAGACGTTCACCGTGGTGACTACAGTTGCAGGCGTGAGGGTGAAGTCGAGTTCGCGGGCCTCGTCGACCTGTAGCTGCAGGTCTTTGGTTTCGGCGCTTTGAAAGCCACTGGCATCGATGCGCACGTTGTATGTGCCGACCGAGAGCAAAGGGACGATGTAGTGTCCTGCCTCGTCGGTCTTCACGGCGCGAGTCTGCCCGGTACTCTGCGAGGTGACCGTGACGGAAGCACTGGGAACAACGGATCCACCCTTATCGACGATGTTGCCGGAGAAACTTCCTCGGGCCTGTGCGTGAGCGGCCGAAGAGATGCCGAGCGGCAATGCGCAGATAATGGCCAAAAAGAAGGTTTTGCGCTGGATGAGATTCGAGAACTGCATCGTCGCTTGCATACACTTCGCCCTCAAGAATGTGCACTTCATCGGCAGACCCCTCTCAACGAAATGAATTATCTGGAATGCGATGGATGATTGACTGTAAGATTTGATAGCTGGAAAGTCAACGGAATGTGACGAACCTGGAAGCAATCTGCATGAATGAGAGGCTTCTGAGCAGACCTTTACCGGGCTCAGGCTTGTTTTTGTCGTGTCCACCCACAAAACGCCCGAGCCTATTATCGAGACCGTGAAGGCATCCACCTTTGCGAAGTGCAGTACTGCGAGATGGAATTCAGGCTGTATCGCCGCCGGGATTTTCGTCGCGATCTGCAGCGCTGCCAGCGCGCAGTCCGTTTATCCGATCCGGCCGGATGACCCGCACGCCGTCTATCTCACACGCCACGATTTCGGAGCTCAGGGGGATGGCGAGTCCGATGATTCCGACGCGCTGCAACACGCCATCGATCGCGTGCAGGAGACCACGCACCACGGCATCGTCTTCGTGCCCGATGGCCGCTACCGGCTGACCCGAACGATACATGTATGGGCGGGCATTCGGCTGATCGGCTGCGGTGCCCGCCGCCCGGTCTTCCTGCTGGCACCGAACACTCCGGGATTTCAGGATGGACCTGGGCGCTCCATGCTCTGGTTCACGGACGAGCGCACCCCAGAAGGGCGGCCGATCGCCGACGCGAGCGAGTTCACCTTCTTCAGTGCCGTTTCCAACATCGACTTTGAGATCGGGGAGGGGAATCCGGTTGCTGTCGCGATCCGCTTCAACGTCGCGCAGCATAGCTTCATCTCGCACGCGGACTTCCATCTCGGATCGGCACGCGCCGCCATCGAGCAGGTGGGCAACCAGGCCAGCGACATTCATATCGAGGGCGGCCAGTACGGAATCATCACCGGAAAAACCTCGCCGGCGTGGCAGTTTCTTCTCATGGATTCAAGCTTCCGTGGTCAGCAGGTCACCGCTGTCCAGACTCACGAAGCGGGTTTCACGCTGGTTCGCGACAGCTTCGAAGATGTGCCTGTGGCGCTGTCGATTCCAGCTGGCGAGGTCGAACAATTGTACGGGCGCGATCTTCAGATGCGGAATATCTCACAGGCCGTGCTGAAGCTCGGCTACACCAGGAATTTGCGCAACGAAATCACTTTGGAAAACGTCGACTGCGAACGAGTCGCGCGCTTCGTCGAACGTGCGCCTTCTGGCGACCTTCCCAGGATCACGCCGACTTTTGTCGAGCAGCGATTCACGCTCGGACTCGAAATTGGCGCGGATGGCCGTGAGCAGGGAATTGTGCTGCATCATCGCGAGCTTCCTTTGGAAGCCTCAGCGTCTGTGGCCGCCAGCGACATTCCCGAGTTGCTGCCGATGCGCTCCTGGGTCAACGTGCAGGAGATCGGCGCGAAGGGTGATGGGAATACCGACGACACCGCGGTGTTGCAGGCGGCTATCGATGCGCACCAGGCCCTTTATTTCCCCAGCGGTTTCTATCGGCTGACCGAATCGCTGCGCCTGCATGCCAACACAATGCTCATTGGCTTCAGCCCATTCACGACGCAGCTCATTTTGCTGGACAATGATCCGCACTTTCATGGAGAGGGTCCCGCAATTCCTCTGCTGATTGCGCCCCAAGGCGGGACCAACATTGTCGCCGGCATCGGAATCGCCACCGGCAATGCAAATCCGCGCGCGGCGGGAGTGGAGTGGATGGCGGGTGCGCGGTCCATGCTCGACGATGTAGATTTCTGGCGCGGCCACAGCGAATATGTTCGAGAGCTGGAGGCCACCGCACCGGCCCCCTTGCCGCCATCGCGACGGCCTGCGATGCAGCTCGACGCGCAATACCCCAGCTTGTGGGTCAAAGATGGCGGTGGTGGAATCCTTCGCGGCATCTGGTCGCATGGCGGAACTGCGAAGGCCGGGTTGTTGATTGAAAACACATCCACACCAGGAGTGATTTACCAGTTCTCATGCGAGCACCACATGAGGAACGAAGTGCGGATCGATCATGCCGCGCACTGGCGGATTTTCGCTTTGCAGACAGAGGAGGAGAATCCCGAAGGGCAGGACGCGGTGCCTGTAGAGCTGGAGTCGGCGCAGGATGTGCTCTTCGCGAACACCTATCTGTATCGGGTGTCGCGCACGGTTCTGCCGAAGCCCTACGCGGTCGTCGCGCATAATTCCACTGGAGTTGACTTCGACAATGTGAAGGTCTTCAGCCAGACGCGCCTTGCATTCGACAACTCTGTCTTCGACCAGGGCAGTGGCGTCGCGGTGCGCGCACGTCACTTCGTTCACTTCGCGCTTACCTCCGATCTGCATCCTGGCGAACCGTTGCCCTTGCCGGCGGTGTTTGTCCTCGGTGCGACTCTTGATCGTGTTGCAACCGGCTTCAGCGATGCGTCCGGACTCACTGCTGACGCCGCGGGCGCCGTCTATTTCAGCGATGCGGCGAACCACAGCATCTACCGCTACGATCCCGAGCAAAACAAGTCCGAGGTGCTGGCACGCATGGAGACAATGCCGATGGCGCTGGGAGTGGCCGGGCCGCAGACGTTGTTGATTCTGAATCGCGATACGAGCGTTTCGCAGATGTCGTTGGCCGCAGGAAGCGTGACGCAGTTGCCAGCTACCCCTGGCTCACTGCGATCGGACGCGACCCTGCTGCTGCCGGTAGGATTGCACGCCGCAATGGAAAAACTGGAGTTGCTTCTGCAGCACAAGGGGTACCGCTATCGGATGGGAAGCAACACAGCGTTGCGCGGCGAGCTTGAGGACGTTCCGGAGATCTACTATTACGCGACCGAGAGCAATGCCGCGATTCCGGCGATGCCCGTTCCTATGTACCGACCGCTGCTGGAAAGCTCCCAGCTTGCCCCGTTCGCCATTGGAGACAAACACTACGTCGTCAGCGAAGACGATGCAGGTACGTGGCTCGCCCAGCTCGCATCAGGCGAATCGCTCACGACTCAGGTCTTTGCAGAGCGGGGTGGCACATCGGTTGTCTCCGACTCAGCCGGGAATGTCTATAGTCGCAGGCGATCAGGTCTACGTCTGCGACCGCGACGGCCATCCGCTCGGCATTCTCGAAGTTCCGGAACGGCCGGGCAGTCTCGCCTTCGGCGGAAAAGACAAGCGTACGCTTTTCATCGCAGCGCGCGGCTCGCTTTACTCGATCAGAACCGCCGCACCAGGGAAGTGAATCCGGAAAACTGCGTAGTTCAGCGGCGGATGAGCCACATGAGCCAGCTGGCGGCAATCACCGAAACCACGAACAATACCCAGCAGTAAATTCCATAGCGAACCATGCCGCGTGTTGTGGAACGTTGTGTGACACCGAACACGACTGAAGTACACGTGGCGAAAAGAAGAACGGCGGTGAAGTGGGAGGGCGCCAGCACTAAATCTTCCTCCCGATACGAAGGTTGTGCGCATCGACCGCGGCGACAAAATTCAGCAGGCCAGCGACCACCACAAACTTGGTGCCGTAGTCAGCCGTGACCAGCTGTACCGTGCTCTGGCCCAGCGAAAAGATGCGCGCAATGAAGTAAAGAACTCCGGTGCCGAGATCTCCGGCAAAGCCCAGGATGTCCAACGGATCTCCGGTTATGGGTACGTACACCTTCGCCTGCATGGCGAGCCCCAGCGAGAACATCGCTGTGATCGCGGCGAAAATCAGGAGCGCGCGAATCCAGTGGCGCGTCAGGAGATATCCCGCGCCGGGAACGAGCCACCCGAGGATCAGTGCCGAGTAAACAAAACCCTGCGTTTTGGTCTGTGCGGGAACTTGCGCCTTCGAGGCCATGCTTCCTATGACTATAAATGAACCCAGCGGCCGGATAGCCCTTTGGTTCTGCGAAGCGGCATTTTAGATGCGCACCAGATCCCGCTGGATCCGGCCGGTGACAACGGCGTTGTCTCGCGAAGTGATCATGTTGACCTCGCTGCGAACCCCGAATTCCGGCAGGTAAATGCCAGGTTCGACCGAAAAGCAGGTGAAAGGGAGGATGCGGCGTTCGTCGTGCGTCTCCAGATTGTCGAGGTGCGCACCACTGCCGTGCAGCTCTGCGCCGATGTTGTGACCGGTTCGATGGGTGAAGTACTGCCCGAAGCCGGCGTTACGTATGATCGTGCGCGCAGCATCGTCGGCTTCAAAACCGGCGATGGGATGACCTCCATCGACAAATGCGGAGCGCACAGCCTGAATGGCCGCATCGCGCGCGTCACGCACAATCGCAAAAACTACGCGTTCTTTCTCAGTTGGCTCGCGGTTCACCACCCCTGTCCAGGTGATGTCGTACCAGCAGGTGCCCGGCCGGTTCTGCCGCGCCCAGATGTCGATTAAGAGGAACGAGCCGGAGCTGATCGGCCGGCTCGATGCCGATGCGGGTTCGTAGTGTGAGTCCGAGCTATTCGCGTCGACCGAGACATTCGGACCATGATCGGTCGTCAGCCCAGCGCGGCCCATCGCCTCCTGAAACCAGACCATCATTTCGTATTCGTTGATGGGCGAGCCGGAGCGGGCGCGGCTCCCGATGTAGGTAAAGCCCTCAATCAGGATTTCATCGAGCGCTTTCTGCGCCACGTAGTGGCTGGCGATTTGTTCCTCGTTCAGAACGGCCTGGAAGACGCTGACCAGATCGGCGGAGCTGACAATCTCCTTGCCCATCGATCGGAGCACTTCCACGGTTCCTGCATCCACCATTGAGACATACATGATGGCGTTCCGCGGCGAGTATTGCATGGCGATCCGCTTCCACGGCATCAGCATGGTTTCGAGGCCGCTCTCGAGCTCCTGCCACGAGGAATACACTCCCTTCGATCCAGGCAGCGAGTCCAGCTTGCCGGCTTCAATGCGATGAACCAGCTTGCGCGGCTCTCCCTTCGCGGGAATGATGTAGTACCAGCGGCGGCTGACGAGCCCGTTGTCGGGCAGTCCTAGAATCGCGGCAGCGAGTGGATCGCGATGGTGGTGGTCGTAGAACAGCCAGGCATCGATGCCGGCATTTCGCAGTGCGGATTGAATGGAATCGAGGTTCATGGAATCAGGTATCCAGGCTATAAGTTTAAGCTATGGAAAAAAGCTTCTGCACCTGGGCTCCCCGAGGTCACGCGCGCCACCTGCGATCACGATGAAACGATTTCTTCAAATCCTGGAGCAAACAGCCAAGGTCGTCCTTGTGACTGCGGTGGTACTGTGGCTTTGCGACTGGGCCGTGTTTCGTGTCCGGCTGGCCCGCGGTACGGCGTTCGATTCCGTCCAGGTGGAGGAGTATCTCTCCACTGCGCTCAAAGGCAATAAACAGGAATATGACTTTATGGGAGTCGTGCAGGTGAGTTGTGCGCGCGCACTCTTTCCGCACGGCGGCGCGCCCGCCTGCTGGTGGCTGAGCCGTCACACGACACAGTGGGAGTGACCCTCACTTCTTCTCTTCGTGATATTCCTGTTCGGTATTGATCTCCCAAAGAGCGCCTTTGTCGATCTTTCCCGCGACGATTTGATCGACCGCGGTCATCGCGGTCAGCATCGAGTGGTCCTGGTTGTTGTATTTGTGCATGCCGTTGCGGCCCACCAGGAACAGGTTCCCGAAGCGATCCATGTAGCGCACGATCTCGTCGAAGCGGTCGTAGGTTCCGAAGTAGGCCGGATAGGTCTTGGGTACGCGGACCACGTGCGTGTCGCGAACGTGCTCGCCTCGCAGGATGCCGATCTTTTCCACTTCCGCGATGGCAAAGCGGGCGATTTCCTCGTCCGGCATATTCCACAACTGATCCGTCTCGTAGCAGAAATATTCAAGCCCGATCCAGATCTTTGATGGATCGGCGACCATGTACGGGCTCCAGTTGTTGAAGATTTGCAGGCGCCCCACCAGCACATCCGGCTCCTGAATATAAATCCAGGTGTCTTTCAGTGGTCCGCCATCGGGCTCGGTCACCGCGAGCTTGTCCACCAGCAATCCCACCGTGATGAAGTCGCGATAAATCAGCCCGTCGGCGATCGCACGGACATCCGCGGGGACTTCAATAGCAAGGCTGCGAATCAACTCACGCACCGGCATCGTCGAGAAAATGTAATCGGCAGGAATGGTATGCGGGGTTCCCTCCGGGTCGATGGCCTCGACGGAGACGATGCGATCGCCTTCCACATGGAGTTTCCGGGCGCGCCAGCCCATACGAACCTCGCCGCCTTTTTTTGTCACAAGATCAGCGACATATTCCCAAAGCTGACCGGGGCCGTGCTTTGGATAAAGGAACTTCTCGATCAGCGACGTCTCCGTGGATTTTTGCGCGATGTCGCCCGATTGCTTACGGCTGAATGTTTTTTTCAGAAAATGTGCGATCGCGGTGCGCAGCGAAAGCCCCTTGATGCGCTGCGCTCCCCACTCCGCGCTGATCTGATCGCAGGGCACGCCCCACACTTTTTCCGTGTACGACTTGAAAAACGTCAGATAAAGCTCGGTGCCAAAGCGGTTGATCAGAAAATCTTCGAGGGTCTTTTCGTTGCGGCGCGGAAAAAGCTTTGCGCGCATATAACCTATGCCAATCTTGATCATTCGCCAGGCGCCCAGCTGGCGCAGAGTCTGGGCATTCAGAGCGAGCGGGTAATCGAAAAAGCTGCGCAGAAAATAAATTCGGCTCTTGCGCGGGCGCACCAGCATCACGAGGTCGGGATCGGTGGCCGAATCGCTGCCCGCGGCGATCAGGCGCTCCTTGCTCTGGTAATGGATGGTGTGAAACGCTGACCCATTCTCGGTGGAAGCAATCGGCATCAGCTCCGTCCACCACTCCATCACGCGGTCCGCCTTCGAAAAGAAGCGGTGTCCGCCGATATCCATGCGATTGCCGTTGTGCCGGATGGTGCAGGAGATGCCGCCAATTCGCTGCGTTGCCTCGAGAACGATGGGGCGCACGTCGGAACGGCGCAGCAACTCCAGTGCAGCAGTCAGGCCAGCCGGGCCGGCGCCGATAATCACAGCGGTCTTCATGCGAGGGTCGTCAGCTTCAGCAAAAACGATTCATGAGGGGCGAGACATACGGGGCCCGCAGGTGTGATGCGCGGGCAGGAATCGTCGATATGGATCATTCTTCTCCATCTTCGAGCCTGGATGCGCCAAGGGCAACCGATAGTTGGCTTTTTCCGTTGCAATTCAGGCACCTGGCACATCGTGATCTAGCTTGGCGAAACGATGCGTCCCGTTCCCCCACACCCTTCACATTCTTCGTAGAGCGGAAGATTGCCGTTCCAGCCCGCGGTCTTGAAGCCCACGCCATTTTCATTGAGCCTCACTCCTGTTGCTGCGCAGGTCGGGCACAGCCCGTGAGCACGGCAAAAATCGGCGTAGGTCGACGGCCTGCCAGCCTCAGCTTCCTTTGCTCGCCACTCTCTCGCTTCATTCCACCGCCTCTGGCCCGCCAGGTATCGGGACAGATGTTCTCCGCTGAATGAAACGCCGCGTGGCATGCAAAAGAACCTCAGGAGTTCTCAGCTTAACTCGGAAGGCGGACAGTTTCCTCCTGGTCTCGTGACGCAGCGGTTCCCGAAAGAGTTTCCCAGCCACGCCGGGAAAGGTCCCACCAGATCAAATATCCGGCGACCCCGGCCGCGGCCAGCAGAGCGCTCGCCGTCAGCCATGCACCAAAGATCAGCTTGCCGATGCCGAACAGGCAACCATAAACCAGGATGCACCCCAGCACAGTATCGAACGCGTTGGCGCGAAAATCCATGACCGGCGGCAGCTCCGGAGCCTCACGCGCAATGCGCTTCCATCCGTGAACCATCGGATGCACGCGCCGATAAAAGGCGAGAAGCGTCGCGTCGGGTTCAGCCGGCGTCACAAACGTAGCCACGATCCAGGCAATTGTCGTCACGCCGGCGGTGATCAGCGTGCTCTTGGCAAAAACCACCGCATCGTTTCCGGAAAAGTGGACGTGCGAAAGTCCGGTCGCTACGACCGCAGCTACAACCATGGCGGAAATTTCGCTCCACGCATTAATCCGCCACCAGAACCAGCGCAGGATGTACACCGCTCCGGTGCCTGCGCCCAGGTTCAGGACCAACTCCCAACCTGCTCCGATTGAAGTCAGGCGGCTGGCGACATATCCGCTGCACAAAACCAAAATTACTGTGATGATCTTGCTGATGAGTACGTAGTGGTGCTCGGCGGCGCGACGCACGAGGAAGCGCCGATAGAGGTCGTTGACGAGATACGACGTTCCCCAGTTCAGCTGCGTGCCAACCGTCGACATATACGCGGCCAGAAAAGCTGCGATCATCAGACCGCGCAGCGCCGGCGGAAGAAAATCGCGCAGCACCATCACGTACCCCTGTTGCGGGTTGGCGGTGTAGGCCGCGTTCGGATGCAGTCCTCCGTTCGTCGAGTACATGGCCAGCGCCACCAGGCCGGTGATGATCCACGGCCACGGGCGCAGCGCGTAGTGCGCAATATTGAACCAGAGGGTCGCGCCCAGGGAGTGCTTCTCGTTTTTCGCACTGAACATCCGCTGCGCGACATAGCCTCCGCCGCCCGGCTCCGCTCCCGGATACCACGACGCCCACCACTGCACGCCGATGTACATCAGGAACGTGAGGATGGGGAGAGTCCAGAGATTCGGCGTCGTCAGGCCGGCATGAAAGTCGGGCAGGAAGGAAAGGATATTCGAGGTTGGATGTCCGGCGGCGCGCGTAGCGGCGCCGACCATTGAAAGTCGCACCCGCAGCGCGGACATTCCGCCCAGCCGAACCACAGCAACCCACGCGAGCACAATGATCATCGCCATCTTCAGAACGAACTGAAAGACGTCGGTGACCAGAACTCCCCACAGTCCGCCGAGAAACGTGTAGAGACCGGTGAAGGGAACCAGGATGAAGACGCAGATGAAGAGCGCGGTGTGGCGGGGATCGCCCAGGGTGTAGTGCAGAAGAGCGTGGCCGCCCAGAGAGAGCGTGAGGAGCCGGCCCTGCGCGATCATCGGCCCGAGCGTGACGGCAATGATATCGACCATCGCGCGCGTCACCCATCCGAGAATGAAGCAGTTCATGAGCAGGCCAAGATAGATGGCTTTGAATCCGCGCAAAAAGGCTGCTGGTTTCCCGCTGTATCGGATTTCAACCAGTTCCACGTCAGTCAGGATTTCGGCACGGCGCCAGTAGCGTGCGAAGAAGAAAACCGTCGTCATGCCCGAGAGGCATAGGCTCCACCAGATCCAGTTACCGGAAATCCCCTGCGTCGCAACGAGCCCGCAGACGAACAGCGGAGTATCTGCTGCAAAGGTCGTAGCCACCATGGAGGTGCCGGCCAGCCACCACGAAACGTCCCGGCCCGAGACGAAAAAATCCTCCGTAGACCCGCTCGCCTTACTGCGGTAGTACACACCGATGAGCAGATTGAAAAGCAGATAAGCAGCGATGACGAGCCAGTCGAGATGAGTAAGGGCCATGCAGTTCCTGTGAGCCGAAGTTGCACTCCAGTATAGACAGCGGCCACCGCACGCGAACGGTCCTCGCAGCGCGGCGACTATAGCACTTTGGCCCGCAGGGGGCGATTCAATCGCCGCACCGTCGAACTGGTCTAGGCACTCAGTGCGTGCTCTCGATCGTCGGCGGGTTGCGTCCCCACAGGATGCATCAGGCCCCCGCGTGACAAGCGGTAGCGTCGGCCTCGCCAGAGAATCGTGCTGCCAATATAGCTAGCCGCCCAGCAGCAGAAACCAAGGAGATCCCGGATTGGGTAGAGCAGTACCGTGCGCAGCAGATGGCGGCGCTCCTGAACGGCCAACAAGCCCACCAACGCGGCAAGGATCATGCGATTCGCGATACTGTAGCCGAGCAGCGCGAGCCCGAGCACAGGCCGATGCAGGGCGAAACCGGCAGAACAAGCAAGGATTCCGAACGGGATGCTGAACGTCAGTGCCGTTCCGAGGTGCCCCCACGGCCGCGAGAAGCGCGTGGACTTCATCCATCGCGTTTGGTGGCGCACCGACGCGGCAAAGCTGAGATTCAGGATGATGTGGTCGATGAGGTGATGCGAGAGCACGACCTTGTCGCCCAGTGCGGCAACCTTGGCGCCCAGAAGAAAGTCGTCCGAGCAGTAAGGGCCAAGCACCCCGAATCCGCCCATCGCCTCTACGCATTTGCGGCGCACCGCCATCGTCGGTCCCAGAGCGAACTTCATCCCTTCGAGAAGATTTGCCGTCAGCACACCGGACGTCATCTCCACCGACATGCCCGCGGCCTCCAGCTTCGACCAGAGCCCGCGATCGGCAACGCCACGATAAAGACAGGTGACCGATCCGACTTTTTCATCGGTGAATGGAGCCACTACTTCGCGAATGTACCTGCTGGTCACTCGCACATCGCTGTCGCTGATGATAAAGATGTCGTGCTGCGCCGCGGCATGCATCAGTTCGAGCGACGATACTTTGGCGTTGATATAGGTGGGATCGCCGGTGGAGAGAAACCGGACAGGAATCCTCGGGTGACGCTCGGCTACCCGGCGCGCAGCTTCCAGACCCGGATCGGCAGACGAGCGCGCGCAGAAGAGAATTTCGAAGTGGGGATACTCCTGATCGAAGAATGACTCGAGGTGCGCTTCAAGGCTCGGCTCGGCACCGTCCAGAGGCTTCAGCAGGCTCACAGGGGGAGCGAATGCGATATCGGCCAGCCCTGGGCGCTCCCGAAGAAAACGCAATAATCCCACAAGGGTAAGGAGTGCAAAAGTTGTCGAAGTGAGCAGCCCGAGGAGGCCGAGATCGAAGAGGATCCGAATCATAAGTGCACGGGGAGATTGGACAGCCAAAAACCGCACGATTGCGGCTGCCATGAAAAGACTATCCTATGCAGCCCCCACATTACACCACGCTGAACTGCGCGTCCTCGCGCATCCACAACGACAGCTGCCGCAGCAGCCACACGTTGCGCTCGAAAAGGGTCGTCGCATAATGCACGGCGGAGATGTTATTCGTGCTCCCCGTCTGCTGCAGGCCATGCCGTTTCCGCAGCTCCTCCATCATCCCGCTGCGGTCGTCGGTCATGTTCACAAGAATTTCGATTTCCAGATCCCCAGGAGTCTCAAGCGCTGCGAGCGCCGAATACAGAATCGTGTCGAGCGATTCGATCAGCAGCCCCGCCAGCTCGTCGCCGCCCAGCCCCATCAGCGTCTCGGCGAACAGGTAGACGTTTTCCTCCAGAGCGCGCAGCGTGCTTTCCTTCCGCTGGAATGAAATCGCGCGGGTCGCCAGGTCCGTGGCGATGGGCAGCCTGAGAAGGGCCTCAAGAAACTCAGTAATATGTTTGCCGAGCTGCGTGGCCGCGGTGTGCAGTGGCTTTAGCTGACTTCGATCGTCCCGGCGCGCCGCATCGATGTACCGCCCCAGTACGCTTACGGTGCGAATCTGCTCCAGCGCGACGAGGTCCAGCGCCGTCTCCGGAGAATTCAGCGAGTTGTGCTGAATGTAGATGGGACTCGAGAGGTCCTGTTCCGGCGTAGGCGGCCACAACTTTGCCAGCCCCTTCGGAGCCCAATGAAGCCCGGCAAAAGCCACCCCGGCCACCGTTACGTTGAGCCCCAGATAGGTGTATGCCATCCCCTGTGAAATCGAAGCACCCGATGCGTACACGAGGGCCATGAACAGGGGCACATGCAGCAGGCGCTCGGCGACGAGCAGTGTGCCGAGAATGATTCCCGCCGCGCAGTTGGTCATGGCCTGATACATCGCGATCTGCCTTGGTACGCCGCGCAAATTTCCTGCGAGCATCCACGTCGCCAGTGCCGATCCCAGGCCCAGTCCGGCAATCACCATCATTGCGGGGAAATCGCCGAGTTGTCCTCCCCGGTTAATGGTCACCACAATGGCCGCCACAGCCGAGGAAGAATGGATGAAGGTCCGCATCAGCATCCCCAGCAGGAAGGCTGCATAGGGCCAGTGCGCAAAGAACCCTGAGATCCGCGCAAACTGCGCTGACGAAGCCAGCGGCTGAAAAGCCTGCTTCATCATCTCGAGGCCAAGGAAGAGCAACCCGACCGACATTCCGCTGGCGATGGCAGGCTTCCAGGTCCTGGCCAGTTTGAACGCGAGAATCAGTCCCGTGATCCCGATGAGAAGCAGGATCGACACATGCAGATCCGAAGCCGCGACGAAGACCAGCAGTGCGGTGCCGATGTTGGCGCAGGCGAGCACGATGAGCGCGCGGGAAATGGGCAGCAATCCCGTGGACACCATGCCCGAGAGGATGAATGCCACGACCGACGCGCTCTGTGTGATCGCCCCCATGATTGCGCCCACAAGGCCGGCCATCGCCGGCCGATGGGTCAGGCGTCCCAGCGCCTGGCGAAATCGCTGGCCGCTCATCTGGCGCAGGTTGTCCGAAACTCCGCTCATGCCGGAGAAGAAAAAGGCCAGTCCGGCAAGATAGAGCGCTACCAGTTCAAGCATGGGCGCATGCATGATAGCAGCGTGGTTTGGGATTCTTGATGAACGCCCGACGCCGACAGCGCGCGGTGATAACCTGGTTCGGCCGGTGCGTTGCCCCGGCTAAGGCATCAAATTGATGAACCGACGTCAGTTTGTCGCGCAGGGATCGCTCGCCGCCGCATTGGCTCTGGCGAAGCCCACACTGGCCGCAGAAGAAGAAGTCCCGAGCGACGGTGCGGCGCCCAACTTCACCAGCGACGACGCCGCGTTGATGCGCGTCTACAACGCTGCGCTATCCACGCTAAGCGGCAATATGGTGCAGTTTCCCGTTTACCCCGGACCCGTGCTGGTGGAAGGCAGCGTCTATCACGGCGTTTGGCTCGAATGCGCGCCTCAGGAAGCTAAGGTTTACGGTGCCGTAGGGCCGGAAACCGCCCACGTTATCTCACGTAACAATCACCTCATCTTTTTTGCTCTGCAGAAAGAAGACGGTCAAATCCCGTGCAGCATCAAGCCAAACGGCCCCGCCTTCGGCCAGATCCAGATGGTCGTCCCCATCGCCGCGACTGCCTGGGAACTCGCCCGGCAGACCGGTGACTCTGAACTGCTCGACAAAGCCTACAACTCCTGCGTTCGATGGGACGCTTGGCTCCGCCGCTTTCGCAACACGCGCGGCACGGGACTCTGCGAAGGATTCTGCACCTACGACACAGGGCAGGACAACAGCCCGCGATGGAAGGGGATGCCGAACCGCTGTCCGGACGGTGACGCTCGCAAATGCCCGCAGGCCGAGGGTCTGCCCCGTCTCTGTCCCGACCTCTCGGCCACCGTCTATGGCGGCCGCGTAGCACTGGCCGCAATGGCCAAAGCTCTCAACAAAACCGGCGAGGCTGATCGCTGGATTGAAGACGCGGAGACCATTCGCCGTCTCATTCTCGACCGGCTTTATGACCCGCAGGACGCCGCCTTCTACGATCTCGATGCGCAGAACCGGTTCGTCCGCATTCGTAGCTCAACGATCCTGAATGTCCTTGGCGAGCACGTCCCGGACGCTGACCTCTTCGAGGCCATCTGGCAAAAGCAGGTCCACAACCCAAAGGCTTTCTGGGCGCCGTACCCCTTCCCGTCCGTTGCGCTCGACGATCCGCAATTTGTCCGTCCCATCCCAAGAAACTCGTGGGGCGGCGCGTCCCAGGCTCTCACGGCCCTGCGCTCGCCGCGCTGGATGGAGCATTACGGCAAGAGCGCGGAGTTGGCCTGGATGATGCAGCGCTGGGTCGAGGCACTGATGCAGGCGAGAGGCGAGTTTCGCCAGCAGATGGATCCGCTCGACAGGCGACTTTACGCAGGTCGATCCGGGAGGATATTCTCCGGCGGCGCTGGTGTGCCTGGATTTCTTGTGGAGACTGTCGGGGGTTCGAGAGCAGGGCGAGCTGGTGGAGTGGAACGTTCGGCCGCTCGAGAGGCGGGCGCGCTTCGCGCGGCAAGTGGGGGCGGCGACGATGGAACTAGACTACGACGGGGTACGTGCGGAGTTGCGGATTGCGGAGCGGCGACTTGCGCGGGTTTCCGGAGTGGTGCGGTTGCTGACTTCGAGGACGGGCGAGTTGGATACCGCGATTGGCGTTGCCGACAGCGAGCAACAGGTAACGGTGGATGTGACTGGGAGGCTAACGCGGGGCTTTAAGATCGCACCGAACCAGCGCGTGGTGCTAAGAGCGTAAGCGGGCGCAGCGCTACTTTACCTGCACGAGATGGTAATTCTTCTTCCCCGTGCGCAGCAGAATAGCCGCCGGCCACTTCAGGTCGTCGGCCGTGATCGTTTTCTGGATCTGACTCTGCCGTTCATTGTTCACATAAATGCCTCCAGCCTCGATCAGTTTTCGCGCCGAACCTTTGCTCTCCGTCAGCCGGGTCCGAACGATAAGGTCCAGCAAGGTGACCCCGGCCTCCAGATCTGCTCGAGGAATCTCTGTGACCGGGACTTCTCGGGCCAGCAGCGCGATCGTCTCGTCGGTGGGTACTTCACTGGAACCGGAAAACAAGATTCTCGTCGCCGCTTCTACGCTCCGCACGGCGCCCTCTCCGTGAACCAGCGTTGTGCATTCGGCAGCCAATACGCGTTGAGCCTCACGAGCCTCGGGTCGACGTTGCGTTTCGCTTTCCAGCGCTTCGATGCGATCGCGCTCTAAAAAGGTGAAGAGCTTGAGATAGCGACCGACGTCTGCATCAGCCGTCTGCAGCCAATATTGGTACATCTGGTAGGGGCTGGTGCGGGCGGCATCCAGCCAGATCGCACCCTCCTCCGTCTTTCCGAACTTCTTCCCTGTGGAGGTCGTGAGCAGTGGGAATGTGATGCCTTCCGCGCGTTGTCCGAGCATTCGCCGGATTAAATCCTTGCCCGAAAGAATGTTGCCCCACTGATCGCTGCCCCCCATTTGGATCGTGCAGTCGAAATGTTCGCACATGTAGACAAAGTCATAAGCCTGCAGCAGCATGTAGCTGAACTCGGTGAACGAAATGCCCTGGTCGCGTTCCTCCAGCCGCGTCCGAACCGAGTCACGTTTGATCATCTCGTTGACCGAAAAGTGCTTTCCGATATCGCGCAGGAAATCGACAAGGTTCAGCTTCAGTAGCCAATCCGCATTGTTCTTCATGAGCGCCCGCTCGTCCGATGAGAGGTCGAAGAAACGACTGAGCTGCGTGCGAATGGCTGCTGCGTTCCGCTCGGCCAGTTCGCTGGTCAGCAGAGTTCGCTCCGACGACTTGCCACTCGGGTCTCCAATCAACCCTGTACCGCCGCCTACAAGAACAAGGGGCCGATGGCCATGGCGCTGCACGTGCGCGAGACCCATCACCGGAATCAGGCTGCCCAGGTGGAGACTGTCGGCGGTCGGGTCAAAGCCAACGTAGATGGTACGGCGGGCCTCGTTGAGGTAATGATCCAGGTCGTCGGCCGTTGTCGCATCCAGAAAACCACGCCAACGCAGTTCTTCCAGAAGAGCACTCTTGTGGTCATTTTGATTCGCCACAGTTGTCATTCCTGTCTATTTTCCCATGCGAATCTGCGGAGCGTCGTAACAAGGCGAAGGGAACTCAACGGTGAACAATCGACGTGTTAGCACCCTCAACGAATCACCTTCAGCGCTGCCCGGAACAACTCATCGAAGTCTTCGCCGGCCGCCTTGTCCTTCTCCACGGCCGTCTCAATCGCCTTCAACGCGGCCGCCCGCTGATACCCGAGGTTCACCAGTGCCGACAGCACATCCTCGGCGGCCGGCGCCAGGCGTTCTTGGGTCGCTGGCGCGGTCGCCAGGTCCTCCAGCTTCTCCTTCAGCTCCACCACCAGCCGCTCCGCCAGTTTTTTCCCCACGCCCGGAATCCGCGTCAGCGTCGCGTGATCCTGCGCGCGAATCGCCGCCACGGTCCGTTCTGGATTCAATCCGCTTAGAATCGTTACCGCTAGCTTTGGCCCCACACCGGAGACCGTGATCAGCCGCTCGAACAGCCGCTTCTCATTGCGATCCATGAAGCCGTACAAAGCCAGCGTGTCTTCGCGTACCTGGGTGTAGATGTGCAGCGACACCTCGCCGCCCTCTTTCGGCAGCGCCGTAAACGTTGGCACGCTGATGGTCACGTCGTAGCCCACGCCTCCGGCCTCGACGATAGCCTGACCTGGTTGTTTCGAAAAGAGCCGTCCTCGCAAATGAGCAATCATGCCGGTTACAGGTTAACCCGATGCGCCTTCCGTGCCGCGCCCATCACTTTGCCGTTGTTCCTGGATAAATCGCAATCCGGTGCGTTCTGAGCTGCGCCTGCAGGAGCGCCCCGCGAGATTCCGACGTCAACGCCTGCGATTTCCCGATCGGCATGTGGCATTCAACGCACTTGCCCCGAAGGCTCTCCCCCATCTGTTTAAATCTCCCGCAGGCATGCACATCGTGGCATGTCAGGCAGTTGGTCGAAAACGAGTCAGCGCTCTCCTGTGTCCTGTGCACGTTGTGGCAGGTGGAGCAGGTTAGTTTCCCGCTCAGGTAGCACTTGCTTTGCTTCAGCGCGCCTACCTGATTTCCATGGACGTCCACCGGCTTATCGGCGGGTGGCGTTGTGATTTTCAGGTAGTCGGTGATCACGGCGCCCACCTGGTAGCTGAGCGGCGGGGCCAGCGGTTCCACGGGGCCCGCGTGGCATAGCGAACAGAGGTCCAGTTGCCGGTCGCGTGCGAGGTGCGCCGGATTCACAATCGCAATGTCGGCCGACCCTGCCACGGGTGGGTTCGCGCCCCGCTCCCGTTCAACATGCTCACGTCCCGGCCCATGGCACCGTTCGCATCCGATGCCCAGTACCATGCTGTCCGGCCTATAGCGATTGTCGGGAGGCGGATTCCAGTCAAACCGCGTCGCATGGCATTCAAGGCACCGCGGAACGATCGGCCGATTGAAATGCACGCCGCCATCCGGATACCCCGGACTGTTGATCCATGTATGCGTCCAGGTCCAGTACGAGACCGGCAACTCGAACAGCTGGTCGCCCTTCCAGTAGAGATAGGTCTGTCCGTGCCGGCCCGAGCCGACGACAATGTCGAATTTCTGCGCTTCGCCCGTCAGGTTCTGCGGGTCGCGAATGTTGACCGCACTCTGGAAAAATCCATCGTTCGCGGCGATCATCGCGAAAATCAGGTCGGGATTCGGCGTCCGCAGCACATTCTTGCCGGGCGTGAAGTCGCCGAGGATCGTTTTGGCGCTCGCTGCGCTCGAGTCCAGATAATGCGGCGTCTTGAAATATGCCTTTGCCTCTTTCTCATGACATGAGGCGCAGGCCGCGTCCCCCGCATAGGCGCTCGCGGGAGGAGGACTCTTGGGGCCGGATGCGGACACCCGCTGTCCCGATTCCTGGGAGAACAGCGCGATCGCCCCGCTGACCGCGAACAGAATCACGCAGTGGCGCGTCACGCGCCACGCGGTAGCCTCCCATTTGGGAGCCCGCCATGATCGAGCCTTCATCATTGTGAAGGCGAAACCCCTGCGTGAGTCCACTGATCCACCCAGTCGTTGACCGTCTTGTACCAAAGCTCGGAGTTTTGCGGCTTCAGGATCCAGTGCCCTTCATCGGGAAAATACAGCATCTTCGAAGGCACCTTCATCCGCTGCAGTGTGTCGAAGAGTTGATAGCCCTCGGAGACGTCGAGCCGGTAATCGAGCTGGCTGTGGACCACGAGAGTTGGCGTTTTGAAGTTCGTTTCCGCCAGCATCGGCGACCACTCGCGGTAGAGCGCCCGATTAGTCCACGGCGTCCCCCTGAACTCCCACTCGTTGAACCACAGCTCGTCCGTCGTCCCATACGCCGATTCGGGGTTGAACATTCCGTCGTGACTGACGATGCACTTGAACCGATCCGTGTGTCCCAGGATCCAGTCCGCCATGTAGCCGCCGTAACTCGCTCCCAGGGCACATTCGCGCGTCTTGTCGATGAACGGATAGTGCTGCTCGGCGTAATCGAGCCCGCGCATCAGGTCGATGTAGGGTTTGCCGCCCCAGTCACCGTTCACGCGGTCGACAAACGCCTGCCCGTAACCGGTCGAGCCGCCGGGATTGATCATGACCACCACATAGCCATTGGCCGCGAACAATTCCGGATTCCACCGATACGACCAGCTATCGCCCCACGCGCCCTGCGGTCCGCCGTGGATCAGGAATTTCACGGGATACTTTTTCGAAGGATCGAAGCCCGGCGGCCGGATGAGGAATCCCTCGACTTTGACGTCGCCTATGCTGGGGAACCAGAAGGAATCCATCTTCGGGAGGTCGAACTGGGTCAGGAGCGGGGTGTTGAGATGAGTGAGCTGTACAGCGATCTTTGGGTAGGGTGCCCCGAACGTCTTTAGGACTGCCATTCCTTTTTTGCTGAGATCTGGGTCAATGATCGCCGGCGATTGATCGAACCTGAATATCTCGCTTGGTTGGTCTACTGTCATTCGAGCGGCGATGACGGTTTCGCCATCCGGAAGGATGTGGAGGTCACTGTATTCACCTCGGCCTTGGTTTGGCGTTTCGAACTGTGCGAGCCTCTCCCCATCCCCTTGGACCTTGAATACCGGTTCTTCTCCCGAAGAGCCGGCTGCGAAGTAGATCGTCTTGGAATCCGCCCCCCAAGCCTCTTCGTCCACCCAGCGATCGAAATTCGGGAGCACTTCCCGAATCTGCTTCGTCGTCCGGTTGTACACCACCAGCCGAAACCGATCGCTCTCATACCCAGCCCGCTTCTGCATCCGCCACGCAATGTATTTCCCATCCGACGAATACCGCGGCGTGAAATCCCCTCCCGGACTCGTCGAAATCTTCACCGGCTGCGCCTTCGGATCATCGAGCCGCAGCGTGAAGATGTCCACATTCGTGCTCAGCGCCGGGTCATCGACCTTCTTCTCCTCAAACGCAACTTCCTTCCCATCCGGCGAAAAATCCCAACCGTCCGGTTCGCCCAGCGAAAACGGCGGCACATCGCGGGTATCGCCCGGATTCAGATCGCGAAACGTCCCATCCTCCGCCGACGCCAGAAACAGATGACTCCGCACGTCATCCGTAAACGCGTCCCAGTGACGATAGAGCAGATGGGTGAAGATCTGAGCCTTCACCTTCGACTGCTTCTTCTCGTCGTTCCTGCGCTTGTCGCACGCGTTCTCCTCGGCTCCATCCGGCGCGACACCCGGGCCTGGACCCGCGCTGCACTCGGGATAGACAGCCGAGGTAAACAAAATGTGCTTCCCATCCGGCGACCACGTCGCGTTGTCCGCTTCGGTGCTGATGTGCGTCAGCTGCCTTGGCTCGCCGATGGTTCCTGCCTCGCTGTCAAAATCCGCCAGCCAGATTTGCTGGCTCCCGTCCCGCGCGGTCAGAAACGAAATCTGCTTGCCGTCCGGTGAAAAGCGACCCCGGCTTTCACCCGACGATGCGGTCAGCGCCTTTTCCTGACCGCCGGTCGCCGGCACGATCCACAGGTGCGGCGTCTTCGTGTTCTTTGCAAGATCGACATCCGTCACCGTGAACAGCACCCACTTCCCATCCGGCGAAACCGCAATGTCTCCGAGCCGCCGCATCTTCATCATGTCTTCGAAGGTCATCGGCCGTTTCGATTCCGCATCGTTCCCGCTCGCCGTCTGCCCCGAAATGTGCGCAGGAGCGTCGAATGCAGCGCCCCCACCCAGCGTCGCGGCACACAACAGCGCCGCCGCCCACACTTGTCCCTTCATCGTCGTCCTCGTTGGTTTGTAACGGACCATCCTAAACTGCGCGGAGGTCAGGTTGCGCGCGTCGGCTCCGCTGTCAGCATTGGGTTTTGCTGATGAGCCTCCACACCGGGGGGCGGCTCCAACAGCTCCTCGGACGTCTCGCCCGGCAGCTCGATTACGACGGCGGCACCACGCGGGTCCATGTTGACCGCGAAAATCTGCCCGCCATGCTCCCGGATGATCGAATAGCAGATACTCAGTCCCAGCCCCATGCCCTCACCCTGATGCCGCGTCGTATAGAACGGATCGAAGGCTCGGCTCGGCTCGGCGAATCCGGGTCCGGTGTCGGAGAACGTGATTTGCACGTTGGCGCCAACCGGCACGGCCTGCACCGTGAGCCGACGCTCGATTCCATCGGGCGACTCCATCATGGATCCAACCGCATTCTTCACCACCTGCAAAAACACCTGGCGGATCTGATCGCCGTCGCCTTTCACATGCGGCAAATCCTGGGGGATCCGCAGTTGCATCTCGACATGTGCGCTCTCCAGTTCGTGCCGCGCCAGCCGGTCGATGTCCTGCAGCAGCATAGCGATCGAAACCGGGATGCGATTGCCCGGAGTAGCCTTCCGGAACCGGACCAGGCTTTCGATGATCTGCTTCATGCGCCGCGCTTCGCTCAAAATCACGACCGCCTGATCGTGAGCCGCGCCCTCGCTGTCCGTCATCAGTTCCGCGTAGCCGGTGATCACGGTCAGAGGATTATTGAGTTCGTGCGCCACCCCCGCGGCCAGCTGGCCCAGGCCCGCCAGCCGTTCTGTCTGCAGCAGCCTCCGTAGCAGCAGCTGGTGCTCGCGCGCTGTCCCGATCCGAGTGACCAACAGTTCCAGCGGAAGAACATCTTCGGTCACCAGAGGTTCATCCGGCTCGCGCAGTCCAGCCAGCAGCAACGCACCCAGCAGCTCCTTGTCGCGTCCGCGGATTGCGATCGCATGCGCCTGGCAAAAGTTCATCTGCAGCAACTCGTCACCTGGCTCCATCAGCGGGGTCAAATCGAGCAACACCAGGTGACCGATCTGCGGCCTGTACAGCGACTTTCCAACCTCCTTCACCTTTTCGTCGGTGGTGCGCCGTGACAATGCGTCCAGAGCCCCCGCCAGGGCGCCGTCGACTCCCGCGCTGCCCGCCAGACGGAACACACCCTCAGGACTGCGCACAATAAGGGCGGTCTTGCCAAACCGGCTCGTCCCCGCGATCACCTCGGAGATATGGTCGTATTGACTGGTGTCTTCCTCGAAGGGCAACGCCTCCAGGAAAATCTCGGTGTACTTTTCCATCTCCTGCCGCGCCCGGCGGTCGCGCAATTGGGCGGCTTTATTGGAGGCGATCTCGTTCTCCAGCACCAGCACAATCATTCCCACGGCCGCAATTACCTTCATCAGGTTCAGCGCCCGCATCAGCATCACAGGAGCGCCCGTAGGGCCCATCAGGGCTTCCAGCATGACCGGCAGCGACCACGCCGCCAGCCCGCCCACCGTAAACACCACGCCTGCCGTCACGCGCCGGAACGCGAAGGCAAAGAGCAGGGCCGTAATCAGCAGAATTCCACCCTGCGCGATGTCCAGCACCCCTGCGTAATTGCGTTGCAGGGTGAGCCAAACGCCCAGTCCGCCCACGCAGGCGACCAAAAGAAGTCCCAGCCAAATCGGCAGCAGAGGCTTTTCGAGGCTCCACAGGGCTCCCACCAGCAGAGTTGCGAACACGCAGATCAACAGCAGGGTTCGCGCGCGTGGCCCCGGTTCGGCATCGACGGACATGATGGCTGTGAACACCATCAGCGGCGTCGCAAAGGCCACGACGTAGGGAATGCGGAGTCTCCTGCTGAGCGACTGCGGCGCCATCGATCCCAGGAACATGATCGCGCCCATCAGCATGGTGACCTGGGAAACGGCGAGCCATACGCCCGCCTGCCCGCGGCCGAAGACTTCCATCTCCAGCTGGATCGCGACGAACATCCATCCAACCAGCCAAAGCAGTTGCCGCCGGCGGGCTGTGGGGGCTTCCCCGGCGCGTACCCGCAAGGGAGGCAGGGAACGCCTCTGCAGCCAAAGCGCTCCGAACACAGACACCATCACGAACAGCAGGATCAGTGTCGGCGCTCGGTAAAGATCCATAGGTGCGAGCATATCTCCCCGGAGCGGGATACCCCGAGTTTAGCTGGCGCGGATCGTTCTGAAAATGCACAATTTGGTGCAGTTACTCCCGATCGTACCCTCCTCGCCTTGCCCGCCGGCCCTGGATTCGTCCCCAGGGCCTTCGCTTAACCTCTCGGCGCGTCCTTGCGTCTATGCTTAAGGGAACAGGAGTCGTGCCGTGTCTTTTGCTCCAGTCTGCCGCTTGCGTCCAGCCGTCATCACCGCGTTTGTGCTCCTGACCTTCTTCTCCGCCCTCACCCTCCGGGCCCAGGCCTCCTACACTTCGATGCCCCTCGACGAGGGCTTCGGCGCTCTCGACCAATCGCAGCCGGGCATCCCGGTCCAGCAGATCATCACCGAGTTCACCGCGAAAGAAGCCGTCTTCCGCCGAGCGCTCGATAACTACACCTGGACCCGCAGCGTCCGCGTACAAACCATCGATGACGACGGCAAACCGGATGGCCAGTATTACCAGGTCACCGATATCGGCTATGACTCCGACGAACACCGCATCGAACGCGTTCTTGACGCGCCGGCCAACACCCTGACCCGCGTCATGATGTCGCCCGCCGACTTTGAAGACATCGAGGAGCGCCTGCCCTTCGTTCTGACCACCGAAGACGCGCCGCAATACGACATCAGCTACGTTGGCAAGCAGAAGATTGACGACATCGACACGTGGGTTTTCGACGTTAAGCCCAAAGTCATCGAGAAAAAACACCGCTATTTCCAAGGCCGCATCTGGGTTGATCAGAAGGAGCACCAGATCGTCGTGACTAACGGCAAGAACGTCCCTGACGACGTGCGTCCCGGCCACGAAGACCTCTCGACGCCGTTCGTCACTTATCGCCAACTGGTGGACGGCAAATATTGGTTCCCGGTTTACACCCACGGCGATGGAGTGCTGCATTTCGCCGCCGGACACGGCTATCTCAGCCAGGACGTCCACATGCGCGAGACGCTGAAGTACACCAATTACCACGAATTCCACACCAGCATCCGCGTTCTCTACCAGGGCCAGGACATAACCGGCAAGCCGCAAACATCGCCGCCAGCCGGTTCGCAACAGCCAGCGGGACAAACGCAACCCGCATCTCCGACACCACCGGCCTCGCAGACCTCGCCGCCTGCGAAACCTCAATAAGAGGCCGCCCATCCGCTGCTGCTTTTCCCCACTGAACCCTGCTGGGTGGCTCTCCGCTGCAACCCTTTGCCCCCCAGCTCCTGCCCGGTTACCATAAAAGAGCTATCCTGCCGGATTCCGCCGCTCGATCAGCTGGAAATCCGCATCCCTCTGGAGGAATTTCTTGCCCGCAGCCGAACGTTTTCTCTTCACCTCGGAATCTGTCACCGAAGGACACCCCGACAAGATCGCCGACCAGGTTTCCGATGCCATCCTGGATGCCTGCCTGGAGCAGGACCCCTATAGCCGCGTGGCCTGTGAGACCCTCACCGCCACCGGTCTCGTCGTCATTGCCGGCGAAATTACCACCCGTGCCTACGTCGACTTTCAGGCGCTTGTCCGCGGCGTCGTTACCGCCATCGGCTATGACAATGCCGTCTACGGCTTCGACTCCAACACCTGCGCCGTCATCTCGACCATCAACAAGCAATCCGGCGACATTGCGATGGGTGTCGATACTGGCGGTGCCGGCGACCAGGGCATGATGTTTGGCTACGCCACCAACGAGACGCCCGAGCTGATGCCCACGCCGATCTCGCTGGCTCACAAGCTCACACGCAAGCTTTCGGAAGTCCGCAAGAACGGCAAGCTTGCTTACCTCCGTCCCGATGGCAAATCCCAGGTCACCGTCGAGTACGACGCCAACCACAAGCCGGTCCGCATCGACGCCGTCGTCATCTCCAGCCAGCATGCCGAGACCATCTCCACCGAAGAGCTCCGCGCCGACATCCTGAAGCACGTCATCCAGGCCACGCTCCCCGCCGAGTTGCTCGACGAGAATACCAAGTACCACATCAATCCCACCGGCCGCTTCGTCATCGGCGGACCCATGGGCGATACCGGCCTCACTGGCCGCAAGATCATCGTTGACACCTACGGCGGCATGGGCCGTCACGGTGGCGGCGCTTTCAGCGGCAAAGACCCGACGAAGGTGGATCGCTCGGCTGCGTATCTGGCCCGCTACATCGCCAAGAACATCGTCGCTGCCGGCCTCGCCGAGCGCTGCGAGGTCCAGCTGGCTTACGCCATCGGCGTCGCCGAGCCGGTCAGCGTCCGGGTCGACACATTCGGCACAGGCACCATCTCTGAACCGGGGCTTGTCGCCCTCGTCCGCAGGAATTTCTCTTTGACCCCGAAGGGAATCATCGAGAGCCTCAACCTCCGCCGTCCCATCTACCGCAAGACGGCCGCGTACGGTCACTTCGGCCGCATCAACGAACCCGACTTCACCTGGGAAGCAACCGACAAGGCTGTGGCCCTCAAGGAACAGGCAAAGTCCGCGAAGCAGGAACCAGTCGCCGCAAAGTAAGCCGTCTGGTCGGACACGAAAAGGGCAGGCTCTCGGGCCTGCCCTTTGTGTCGGCGTTATTGTTCCGGCTCTGTCGCCTCGGGCGCGTCATCTCGCCAGCGCGCTCCGCACAAAGCGCACGTCCAACTCTCGCCGCCCGTCGGAAGCGGCAGCGCCAGCAGGGTCACAGACGCGAGCGCAGCTCCGCGATCGGTCCCCAGAAACGAAATATTAATCGACCCGCAGCGCGGGCATTGCGGCTGAACGAATTCTTCCTTCTCATCGAAAGGAATTACCTCGGGAATCGGCTGATTCAGAACCTCGGTGGCGGCGTCGCCATCCCCCACGCCGACCTGCAGACGAATCCCTCCGAGCAGGTTTGAATACTGCCACTCCATCCTGGCAATGTTCTCGTCTCGAATCCATGCGGCAATTCCGGCGGATTCGAGGAGCGACCGAGCAACGATCGACTCCGAAAGATCCCGGTATCGCCGCACCGTAACCAGTTCCCGTGCGGCAGGATCCGCCTCTTCCACCGGTTCGTCGATCAAAGGTGGTTCGAGGTGACGTCGAGCAAATTCAGCGCGAAGAGCTGATTGAGCGGTCTCGGTGAGAGAATCGTATTCCTGCGCAAGCTCCAGCAGTTCAACTTCGCTCATCCTTGCGTAGCGAGTTTCGAACTCTTCCGGTCCCGGTTTCATCGAACGGAATAGTAGCAGAAGAATCCCTGACGTTCCGATGCCCGCAAGGTCCTCGCTAAACCCACTTCAGATGCGCCGTGAAGTGCCGCAGGAACGGCGCCTCATGCGTCAGCCGCATTCCCCGAATCCGCTCTCGATTCTTCCAGACCTCCAGAATCACCTCCACGAGGTAATCCACGTGGCTCTGCGTGTACACGCGGCGCGGAATGGCCAGCCGCACCAGGTCCATCTGCGCTGCGCCAGCGAACATCAGCGTGCCAATCTCCACCGATCGCACCCCGCCCTCCAGATACAGCTCTGCCGCCAGCGCGACGCCTGGGAACTGCTCCTGCGGAATGTGCGGCAAAAATGCTCGCGCATCCAGATAGATCGCATGCCCGCCCGGCGGCTGCACGATCGGCACGCCCTCTGCTGCAATGTGATTCCCCAGGTACGCCGTCGACGCGATCCGGTAGCGCAGATAATCCTCTTCGAGCGCCTCCTGCACACCTACTGCAATCGCTTCGAGGTCGCGCCCCGCCAGCCCTCCGTAGGTTGGATACCCCTCCGTCAGGATCAGCAGGTCCTTCTCCTGCTGTGCCAGCTTGTCGTCGTTGGTGCACAGAAAACCGCCGATATTCGCCATGCCATCTTTCTTCGCCGACATGGTGCACCCATCGCCATAGCGGAACATCTCCTGCGCAATCTCTTTCGGCGTTTTGTTCTCATATCCCTTCTCGCGCAGCTTGATGAACCACGCATTCTCTGCGAACCGGCAGGCGTCGAAATACAGCGGAATTCCTTTCCGTCGGCAGACCGCGCTTACCGCCCGCACGTTTTCCATCGAAACCGGCTGACCGCCGCCGGAATTATTCGTAACCGTGAGCATCACCAGGGGGATCCGCTCCCGGCCCACCCTGGCAATCAGTGCCTCCAGCGCTGCCACATCCATGTTTCCCTTGAAAGGTGCCGACACTGATGGCTGTCGCCCCTCCGCCGTCAGCAAATCGACCGCCTCGGCCCCGGTAAATTCCACATTGGCCCGCGTCGTGTCGAAATGCGTGTTGTTGGGAATCACCGCACCTTTGCGGCTCGCCACGCCGAAGAGAATCCGCTCCGCCGCCCGTCCCTGGTGCGTCGGGATCACATGCCGGTACCCGAAAATGTCCTGAATGGATTTGCGGAAGCGCTCGAAGCTGCGGCTTCCGGCGTAGCTCTCGTCTCCTTCCATAATCGCCGCCCACTGATGCGTCGACATGGCGCCGGTCCCGGAATCCGTGAGCAGATCGATGAGCACATCGTCCGCGGGCAGCAGAAACATGTTGTAGTGTGCGGCTTCCAGCAGCTTCTCGCGCTGCGCGCGCGTGGTCCAGCGAATCGGCTCCACGCTCTTGATGCGGAATGGCTCGATGATCGTCCTGATGGGCATGCCAGGAAAGTGTACTCGTCTCGCTCGCCCGACTGGACGGCTCCTCCTACATCAGGCGAAGGTCCCGGGAGAGCAGCAGGCAGCCCGTGATCGCCAGCAGCAGATACGAGAGGCGATTCGCCGCCAGAACCGCCGGTTTGATGTCTCCCTCGTAACGCAGGAGATCGTACCAGTCAAAGACCCAGATTTTGATGATCCGCGTCAACAGATACCCAGGCACCAGAAGGATCACGAAGACACCAAAAACAACATAGACCTCGCCTCGCATCCCCGCCAGATCGGGAAAGATCTTCTGGCACATCCATAGCGGAACGAAACCCATATTGGTCATAACACCCGACATCCCTCCAGGAAATTCAGCGTACGAATTTCCCAATGCGAAGATCCCGTAGGCAAGCGGAAAGCCCAGGCCGGTGGTCGCGGTGTTGACCGTTGCGACCGCGACCAGGGTTCGCCGCAATCGCGTCTTCAGCCGCGATTGCAGGTAGATCACCTCGATGATGATCACCAGCAGCATGAAAAACAACATTGTTTCGTGGGTTACCGGCAACATGGGAATCCCTGCGTCGGCGCGAGCAGTGGCCGGAAAACACGCCGCAACTGTCACAACCGCGAGACTTTGCGCAACGCGGTGCATAATTTTCGGTAACATTGCCGGAATCATAGCATCGGCCCGCACAGGGGGAATCGCACTTGGGTGTCAGTCATCGCGCAGTCAATGTCTCGGCCACAACGGTTCTTTTCGCTGTCCTGGGCATTTTCCCATCCGCCAGTTCCGCGGCAGCTCGTCAGGAGCCGCATCCGGGGCCCGCCGCTGATTCTCAGCAGGACACCGACTGGCCGGCTTACAACGGCGGGGTGAACGGCGACCACTATTCGCCGCTCGCGCAAATCAATCGCACCAATGTCGCCCAGCTCAAAGTGGCCTGGCAATTCGACACCGGTGAAACGGGCGACATCCAGACCAACCCTCTCATCGTCGGTCATGTTCTGTTTGCCTGCACGCCCTCCGACAAGGTCGTCGCCCTCGACGCCGCTACCGGCCGCCTGCTCTGGAAGTTCGACTCCACCGTCGATCGCCACGACCACACCATCGGCGGCGCTTCCCAGCCCTCCCGCGGCCTCGCATACTGGACCGACGGTAAAAGCGCGCGCATCTTCGCCGGCGTGCTCAACTACCTCTACGCGCTCGACGCCGCTACCGGGACCCTCATCCCCGATTTCGCCGACGGCGGCCGCATCGATCTGCGCAAGGGCCTTCGCGAAGACCTTGACGCAAAATACGAGCAGCAATCCATCGCGCTCACCACTCCGGGACTTGTCTACAAAGACCTCATCATTGTCGGCGGCCGTAATCCTGAGACGCATCCAGCGCCGCCCGGCGACGTGCGCGCCTACGATGTCCGTACCGGCGTATTGCGCTGGAGCTTCCACACCATCCCGCATCCCGGCGAGTTCGGTTACGATACCTGGCCGCCCGATGCCTGGAAAGACGCGGGTGCGGCCAATAACTGGGCCGGCATGACCCTCGACGCCGAGCGCGGCATCGTCTACGTTCCCACCGGCTCAGCTGTATTCGATTTCTACGGAGGCGACCGCGTCGGCAACGACCTCTTCGCCAACACGCTGCTCGCGCTCGATGCCGCTACTGGTCGGCGCCTCTGGCACTTCCAGGGAGTGCATCACGACATCTGGGACCGCGATTTTCCCGCACCGCCCGCTCTGGTCACCGTCAACCGCGACGGCCGCAGTGTTGACGCCGTCGCCCAGACCACCAAGCAGGGGGTTGTCTACCTCTTCGATCGCATCACAGGCTCGCCGCTTTTCCCTGTGGAAGAACATCCCTACCCGCCCAGCGATGTTCCCGGTGAAAAAACAGCGCCCACGCAACCCATGCCCACGGCTCCTGCGCCCTTCGCGCGCCAGCGTCTCACCGAGGAAATGCTGACCACCCGTACGCCTGCAGCCCACGACTGGGCTCTTCAGACCTTCCGCACCTTCCGTAGCGACGGCCAGTTCATCCCCTTCGCCGTCGATAAGCAGACCATCATCTTTCCCGGCTTCGATGGCGGCGCGGAGTGGGGTGGACCCGCCGTCGATCCCGCCACCGGCGTGCTCTATGTCAACGCCAACGAAATGGCCTGGACGGGAGGCCTGACGCCCGACAATCCCGGCGCTGGCCCTGGCGCCAAAATCTACCAGGCGCAATGCTCCCTCTGTCACGGCGCCAACCGGGCCGGATCGCCTCCTGCCTTTCCGTCCCTCGTCGACATCAATCAGCGCCTCACCGATGCGCAGATCACCGACGTCATCGCCCACGGCAAAGGCCGGATGCCGGCTCTCCCCAGCATCGACACCGACAAAATCGCTCAGCTTCTTGACTACCTCAAGTCCACTGCCGCAGCACCTGCCGAACACGCATCCGGAAACATGCCCGGTGGCGCGGGCATCCAATACAGCTTCACCGGCTACAGGAAATTCCTCGATCCCGATGGCTATCCTGCTATAGCGCCCCCCTGGGGCACGCTCAGCGCCATCGACCTCAACACCGGCGAATATCTCTGGAAGGTTCCTCTCGGCGAATATCCGGCGCTCGCCGCACAAGGCCTGCGCGATACGGGTTCGGAAAACTACGGTGGACCCATCGTCACTGCTGGCGGCCTCGTCTTCATTGGCGCCACCGTTTACGATCGCAAATTTCACGCCTTCGACAGCCATACCGGCCAGCTTCTCTGGGAAACCGACCTCCCCTTCGCCGGTATCGCCACGCCCGCGACATACTCGATCGACGGAAAACAATACGTCGTTATCGCAGCCAGCGGTGGCCGCGATCCCAAATCTCCCGTGGGCGGAATGTACATCGCATTCACGCTGCCATAGCCCTCCGCGTCATTACGCGCCAGGCATCGTCCGGCCCAGCCGGGGCCAACTCTGCCACGGCGACCCGGCATCACAATCCTGTCCAACATGAATCGGACCATCTTCCCCTCGGGAGCCGCTATGCATTTTCCACGGTTCTTCAGCTTCTTCACGCGCGGGCTCGCCGCCATCGCGTTCGTTTCACTTCTCGCCTCCTCGCTGGCTCTGCGCGCCCAGCAGTCGGCCCCCACTCCTGCCGCCAACGCGGATCCGGGCACGCACCTCGTCAGCCCCGCTCAGCTCGATCAGCAGGTCCAGGCCTCAACGGCTACCCGCCAAAAGCAAATTCAGGACCTGACTCAGTTCCTCTCGACACCGCAAGCGCAGAAGGTGATGAAGGATTCGAAGATCGATCCAGTGCAGATCAAAACGGCGATTCCGAGCCTCTCCGACGCTGAGTTGGCCGATCTTTCCGCGCGGGCCGATCAAGCCCAACACGACTTTGCCGCAGGCTTCCTCGGGACCACCGCTATCTTGTTGATCATCCTCGTGATTCTCGTCATCATTCTCGTTTCTATCTGGCACTGACGCTGTGCGCCGATTCCTCTCCCTGACCTGTCTGCTGGCCGCGGCCTTCGTCGCGGCCGGTGCTCAAACTCCACAGGCAATCTGGATCGACGTCCCTTACGTCCACCAGCCCCGCGACGGCTGCGGCGCTGCATCGTTATCCATGCTCATGCAGTACTGGGCGCATCAACAGAACGCTCCTGCACCCCCCTCCAGTGACGTCGAAACCATCCAGCAGCAGCTCTATGACGCAGGACAGCACGGCATCCTGGCCTCCTCGATGCAGGCGTACCTGCGGCAACACGGCTATCAGGTCTTCGCTCTCAGCGGCCAGTGGAGCGATCTCGAAATCCAACTCCGCAAGGGCCGCCCGCTCATCGTCGCCCTCCGTCCCGAGGGCCAGGCCGCCCTGCATTATGTTGTAGTCGATGGCGTCGACCCGGCGCGCGGGCTCGTAACGATGAACGACCCGGCCCAGCGCAAGCTACTCTCCCAGGAGCGTGCAGCATTCGAGAAAGACTGGAGCGCAACCGGCCACTGGATGCTCCTCGCCGTCCCCGCGCCGCCCTTGCACTGACTCTGCTCCTCGTGCTCCTTACCGTCGGCTCCGGTCCGGCGCCGGCGCAGTGTTCCCGGTCCGCCGATTCGCAGATCCAGCATCTCTTCGTTCAGCAAAACTGGCCTGAAATCGTTCGCCTCGCCGGAGCGATGCCTTCGCGCAGTCCGGACGACAACTTCGCGTACGGCATGGCTCTGGCCCATCTCCATCGGCTCGGTGAGGCGCACAGCGCGCTTCTCGCCGGCGCCCGCTGGTGTCCAGCCGAAAAGCGATTCCCCGAAGAGCTTGCCGGTGTTGCATTCGAGCAAAAGCAATATCCCGCCGCCGCTCGCTGGATGCGTCGCGCCCTGCACCTCGACCCGCACGATGCCTATGCCAACAACTTCCTCGCTACCGTCTACTTCCTTTCCGGCAATCTCGACGCCGCGCTCCAATCCTGGAACTTTGTGCAGAAGCCCTCTATCGCGGCGCTTGACCTCGATCCGCACCTGCGGGTCCACCGCCTGCTCCTCGACCGCGCCTTCGCATTCTCTCCCGCCGCGGTCCTGCGCGAGCCTCAACTGGTCACGACCGAAACACGACTCGACGCCCTCGGCATCTTCCCCGGCTACAACATTCACCTCGAAGCCCGCCCCGATGGCAGCTTCGACGCGGTCTTCCGCGCTCAGGAGCGGGACGGTTTCGGTTCCAGCAAGCTGGCAACGCTGCTGTCTACCCTTGGTGGTGCCCCCTACGAGACGCTCTACCCCAGCTACCGCAATATCAACCGCTCGGCGATGAGCTTCGACTCGCTCCTGCGCTGGGACGCGCAAAAGCGCCGCATCTGGGCCTCGCTGTCCGCGCCCCTCAACGGCTTCCCGCAATGGCGCTGGCAGGTCTCTACCGACCTCCGCAACGAGAACTGGGCCATCCGCCGCTCCTTCACGGGTACCGCACCTGTCCTGGGTTCGCTCAACCTCGAACGCGAATCCCTCAATGGCACCGTCACCTCTCTCGCAAGCGGCCGATACCAGTGGTCCCTGGGCGCCGAGCTTTCTCATCGAATCTTCCGCAACGTCGTTCCCGGCTCAACGTTTACGCCCTCGCTTGTCACGCCCGGCTTCGAACTCAAACCGCTGGCCAGAATCAACGCGCGCCTTCTTGATCTTCCCGCAGACCGCTTCACCCTCCATGCCGGAGCCGACGCCGATCTGACGCGCACCTTTACTACCCCCTCGCACCTCTCCGAAAATCTCCAGGGCTCTGTCCTTGCCCATTGGCTACCGCAAATGCAGGGCAATGCCTGGGAACTCACGCAGCAATTTCGCGCCGGCAAAATCTTCGGAACGGTACCCTTCGACGATCTCTTCGTCTTCGGCATGGATCGCGACGACACCAACCTCTGGATGCGCGGCCACCTTGCCACGCGCGACGGCCGCAAAGGAAGCTCGCCCACCGGCGACGCGTATGTTCTCTCCAACACCGATTTCCTACGCCGCCTCTATGGCAACGGCCTCATCGCCATCCACGTGGGGCCGCTCCTCGACATCGGCAAGATGTCTGCGCCCACCAACAGCCTCTCAAGCGGCCAGTGGCTCTTCGACACCGGCCTCCAGGCACGCCTCACTGTCCTGCACACCAGCGTAGTTCTCAGCTATGGTCGCGACCTTCGCTCCGGCGCCAATGCCTTCTTTGGAGCCGTCGCTTCGCCGACCAACCTGCCCTGAAAGCCCTACGCCGCCTTCTTCACTCCGCGTACGATCGCGACACCCGCGGCCGCCACCCCAACCAGCGTCAGCAACGCGCCGATCCGCGCCCTGCGCCGCGTCTGCTTTCTCTTGGCGGCCAGCGCGGCCTCTGGCCTGGCTCCGTCCAGGCGCCCAGCCAAATTCTCGCCATTCCGCCGTTGCGCCATTCGGATCACCTCCGCCAGGTGTAATCCCTGCCGATCCGTCTGCTGCGCAATCTGCTCACGACAGCTGAAGCCATCCGCCACGATCAGCGTCGAATCCGCCGCCTCGCGCACCGCCGGAAGCAAGGCATGCTCGCCCACCTTCACCGAAATGTCGTACTTGTCGGCCTCGAACCCAAACGATCCCGCCATCCCACAACATCCTGAGCTCAGGTCCTGATAATCGAGGCCAATTTTCCCGAGCACCTTCTTTTCATCGTCGAACCGGATCACCGACTTGTGGTGGCAATGGCCCTGGATCAGCGCCTTCTTCGCCATGCGCGGCACCGAGAAGTCCGGAGCCTTTTTCTCCAGCAGCTCACTCAAAACCAACGTCTGCTCCTTCAGCTTCTTCGCCAGCGGATCATCCGGAAACAGGTTTGTCATCTCGTCGCGAAACACCGTTGCGCAGCTTGGCTCCAGCACCACCAATGGCACACCTGCCTCGATGTCCCTGCGCAGTGTCCGCAAAATCCTCTGCAGGTACTGCTTCGCCATGTCAAGAAATCCGTAGTCGTAAAGCGGTCGTCCGCAGCACAAATGCTTCATCGGCACAGCGACATCGAACCCCGCGCTTTCCAGCACCTCGGCCGCTGCCTGCGCCGTCTCCGGGAAAAAGTAGTTATTGAAGGTATCTGCCCAAAGAAGGACCTTTCCCTTCTCGCCGCCGCGCACTTTCTCGCGCTCCCGAAACCAGTGCCTGAAAGTCTGTGGAGCGAACTCCGGGATGGTTCTCGCCATCGGCATGCCCGCCATCAGCTTCGCCATCTGACTCAGCCCAGGCGTCTGTGTCATCAGGTTCACAAAGCCCGGCCACACCGACGCCAGTCGCGACCACTTGTCAATCCAGCCAAACGCATACGCGTAACGCGGGCGCGCCCGGCCCTCCCAGTAGTGCGACAGAAATTCCGCTTTATACGTCGCAATGTCCACGTTCACAGGGCAATCGCCCTTGCAGCCTTTGCACGCGAGACAAAGGTCGAGCGCCTCCTTTACGTTCTCGTCCCGCCACCGGTCTTCGAGGATGCCACCGTGCATCATCTCCCACAGGCTGTGCGCTCGGCCGCGCGTCGTGTGGCGCTCCTCATGCGTGACCATAAAGCTCGGACACATCGTCGCGTCTTCTGCCCGGCTGCTCTCCTTACGACGGCATTTTCCAATGCCCACACAGCGCAGCGCGGCGTGCGAGAAGCTCCCGCCATCATCCGGAAACCTGAAATGCGTCTCGGGTTCCCATGGATGGTAATCCGCGCCCAGCTTCAGGTCCTCGTCCATCCGATCCGGCTCGACGATCTTGCCTGGATTCATCTTCCAGTCCGGATCCCAGATCGACTTGTACTCGCGAAAGGCCCGCATCAGATCCTCGCCGAACATCTTGCCCAGAAATTCCGCGCGCGCCTGACCGTCTCCGTGTTCGCCGCTCCAGCTCCCCTCATGCTTCCTGCACAGATCTGTCGCCTCTTCCATGAACGACCGGTATTTCCGGATCCCTTCCGCGCTCGTCAAATCAAAATCCACGCGGCAGTGGATGCATCCCTGCCCAAAATGCCCGTAAAGCGCAGGATTGTAGGAGTACTTGTCATACAGCGCCCGCAGCTCCCGCAAATAGGCTCCCAACTGCTCCGGCGCAACCGCCGAATCCTCCCATCCCGGCCAGGTATCCGGTTCGCCCGGAACGAACGCCGTGGCGCCCAACCCCGATTCGCGAATCTCCCACATGTGGTGCATTTCATCCGTGTCGGTCAGCAGTTTCATCTGCGGAGCGCCGCGCTTTTTCCTGAGCGTCTCCATCGCCGCGTGCGCTATGTCGATGGCATCCTGCTTGCGATCCGCTCCAAATTCCGCCATCAGCCAGCCCTCGCCCTCGGGCAGCAAACCCAGATACTTCACATGCTGATCACCCTTCTTCAGCATGTTCTGGCGTAGCCGTTCGTCGATCCCTTCCAGCGCCACCGGATCGAACGCCACAATTTCCATCACATGATCGGCTGCTTCGAAGATGCTGGGGTAACCCAGCATCAGGATCGCCCGCTCGGTGCGCGCATCGATCAGTCTGACCTTCGCCTCCAGAACCGTAGCCAGCGTGCCCTCACTGCCCACCAGCGCGCGCGCAAGATTGAATCGCCCATCCTTGCCCGGCAGCAGCTCATTGAGGTTGTAGCCGGAGACCCGCCGCGGGATCGGTGGATACTTCTCGCGAATCTGCTGCGCATAGCGATCGCGCAGCGCCCTCAGCCGCGCGTAAATCTCGCTGATCCGCCCCCCCTGTGCGATCAGGTGATCCATCTCCCGCTCGTCCATCCAGCCCGCGGTCATCCGCGTGCCGTCGTACAGCAGAATCTCCATCTGCTCGACGTTGTGCTCTACTTTGCCCGACATTTGTGCGTGTGCCCCGCACGAATTGTTACCGATCATCCCGCCAAAACAGCAATGGTCGTGGGTCGCGGGATCCGGCCCCCAGTTCAGCCGATTGCCGGTGAGCCGCATGACCCGGTTGCGCAGTTCGTCGCATACTGTGCCCGGAAGCACCCGCGCCCAGCGCTGCTGCGTATCCACCTCCAGCACGCCATGCAGGTATTTTGACCAGTCGATCACGATGGCGGTATTGCATGTCTGCCCTGCCAGGCTCGTCCCGCCCGCGCGCGACAGCACCGGCGCTCCAAACTTCCTGCAGGCCGCAATGGTCCGCACCACGTCGTCCTTCGTCTTTGGAATCACCACCCCGATCGGAATGTGCCGGTAATTCGACGCATCGACCGCGTAGAGCGCCTTCGTTCCCGCATCGAACCGAACCTCGCCCTCGATCTCGCGTTCCAGTTCCAGACGGAGCCCATCCGCATCCAGTCCTCGTCCTCCGGCTCTGACGGCAAAGGGGCGAGTCAACTCTTCAGCAGGAATCAGCGGGGCTGGGCTGGCAGACATTCTTCTCCTCCTCGGTTCGGATCGGACCATGGCGCAAAATGAATCACGCCGCAAACTTCTCAGCATCTTTGCGGCGGAGTTCCAGCCCATTTCCGGGTCGCGAGACATCCGGCCGCAATTCGCCTTTCACCATCTGCGGCACGCCGTCGAACAGCATGCTCTCGATGCGCACGTGATCGTGGAAGTATTCCATCTCGGAGAAGGGAACTGCCGCGCACGCCGTGTGGACATGCATCGCGGGCGCCGTATGTGACGAAAGCGGAATATTCCACGCCTGGCAGAGTGCCGCAACTTCCATGAATCCCGTCACGCCGCCGCACCGCGTCATGTCCGCCTGCAAAACATCCACCGCGCCCGCCGCCAGCATCGCGCGAAAATTGAAAATGTCGTAGCAGTACTCGCCGGCTGCGATCTCCATCCGTCCGGGCGCGCGCTCCCGCACAAAATTCAGTCCATACAGGTTGTCCGACGACACCGGCTCTTCGAACCAGCGAATATCATGCCGGGCCAGCATGTCGGCCTGTTTCAGCGCCTGGCGCGGCGTGTACGCGCCATTGGCATCGACGTAAAGCTCTGTCTCCGCTCCGATCGCCTTGCGCGCCACGCGTACACGCTCTTCGTCGCGGATCAGATCGCGGCCGATTTTCATCTTCACCGCCCGCGCGCCCTGTTGCACCCAGCCGCCCAGCTGTTCCGCCAAACGCTTGTCGGAATATGACGTGAACCCGCCGCTCCCATAAATCGGCGCGCTCTCCCGCACCTGGCCCAACAGCTTCACCAGCGGCAGGCCCAGCAGTCTCGCCTTCACATCCCAGATCGCACAGTCTACCGCCGAAATCCCCATTGAGCAGATGCCCGGCCGTCCCAGGTTTCGGATCCGGCGCCACATCTCCATGTACGCTGCGCCCGGCGCCATCGCGTCCATGCCTTTCACCGCATCCCGCAGAACCTCGTCGATCAGCGCCGCCGTCGCGCCATCCGCATAGGTGTAGCCCAGCCCCTGCAAGCCACCTGCCTGAACCGCTGCCACCACAATCGTCGTGCGATTCCATTCCAGCGTCCCATCCGACTCGGGTGCGTCTGTCGGCACCGTGTAACTTGCCACCGCGACATCGTCAATGGCAGCGGGAATCGTATGGCTCGTCATCATGCACCGGCCAAAAGGAGAAGCGTGACTGTATTCGCTCATCCCCAACCGGTGGGATGTGGAACCGTGCGGCCCGGTTATCTTCTTCGAGTGAAACGCCGAATCTATCGCACAACGACAGAATTGCGCATCCAACTCGGCATGGGACCGTCGGCGCGAAGGAAATCCATCACCCAACCTGAAGTCGTTGTCATCACCGGTGCCTCGGCCGGCGTAGGCCGCGCTGCTGTCCGCGAATTCGCCCGCCATGGCGCATCCATCGGACTTATCGCCCGCGGCGCTGACGGCCTCGAGGGGGCTCGCCGGGAAGTTGAATCTCTGGGCGGCAAAGCCCTTGTGCTTCCTGTCGATGTCGCCGATCCAGCGGCCGTCGAAGCGGCTGCCGATCGCGTGGAGCGCGAACTCGGCCCGATTGACATCTGGGTCAACGACGCGATGACCTCCGTCTTTTCACCCATAAAAGAAATGACCGCCGACGAGTTTCGCCGCGTCACCGAGGTCACGTATCTCGGCTACGTCTACGGCACCCTCGCCGCTCTCAAATACATGCTCCCCCGCGATCGCGGCACCATCGTCCACATCGGATCGGCGCTCGCCTACCGCAGCATCCCCCTTCAGGCGGCCTACTGTGCCTCCAAGCACGCTGTCCTCGGCTTCTTCGCCGCGCTCCGCACCGAGCTGCTCCACGACAAGAGCAATGTCCGCACTACCATGGTCCAGATGCCCGCGCTCAACACGCCGCAGTTCGGATGGGTGCGCAGCCGCCTCCCGCGGAAAGCGCAGCCTGTCCCACCCATCTTTCAGCCCGAAGTGGCCGCACGGGCCATTTACCACGCCGCGCACCACCCCCATCGGCGCGAATACTTCGTCGGCGGATCCACCGTCAAAGCTATCTTCGGCAACAAGCTCGCGCCGTCTTTCGCCGACCACCTCCTCGCGCGCACCGGATATGAATCCCAGCAGTACGACGGAGCGAAGGATTCCGACCAGCCCGATAACCTTTACCACCCCATCTCAGGCGACCATGGGGCACGGGGCGTTTTCAGTGACCGCGCCAGGGATCAAAGCTGGGAATTCTGGGCCGAATCCCATGTGAAGACTCTGGCCTTCGCCATCGGAGCAGGCCTCGGAATCGCCGGCTACCTCTGGAAGCGCATCAGGCGTCCATCGCCGGTCGCGCAGGTATATCGCCAGATTAAAAAGGATCTGCACCATCGTGCGGCGTAATTCGCGAAGACGCCGCGCCAACGATCAGTGGCTCGCCTCGACCCATCCAAACGCGTCGGGAAAGTGTTCGAAGCTCGCCGGCTTGTCTCGCTCGAAATAGATCGACAAAATGTCGAACCGGGTCTCGATTTTTGCCGGCGAAAGCTGCCGCACGTAGTGTCGCGCCAGCCGGCGCAGTACCCGGCGCTTCCGCTCGTCGACCGCGAGATGGGCGGGAGCCACGGCGCGCGTCGTCCGCGTCTTCACTTCAACAAAGCACAGGGTGTTGCCCTTCCATGCGATGATGTCCAGGTCGCCCGGAGCTCGCGAGGAGTGCCAGCCGCGTGCCACCACCACGTATCCCCGTCGCAGCAGCCAGAAAAATGCAGCCCGCTCTCCCTGAAGACCGGTCTCGAGATGCTGCGCTCGTTCCGGCCTCCGCCGTGCGGCGGCACGCTCGATGGCGTTCACAGCCGACTCCATCAGATTGAGGCGCACGCGCAGGAACATTGCCGCTATTCTCGGGCGCGCGGAACTGTCCCGCAATGAACCTTCGTCACCCAGGCGTCACTAAAGTCCTGTAGCGGCACCGCGCCGATTCCTCGCTTAGCGCAGCAGCAACAAATAGATCGCCACCGCAACGCCGAAGAAGGACAGCAGCAGCGCCAGGAGCACCGCGTTGCGCGAAATGCCCGGGTTCCAGGTGCCGCTCCTCAGCTCTCGAATCGTGCGGATATGCCCCACGACCGCGGAAACGTTGACGACAACGCCGAGTGCCACCAGGCCGACTCCCGAAAAGACGGAGAGGCCCGAGTGATGTACCGTGCTCTGTTGATTCGCCTGGAACTCCCGCAAAAACAGACCGAACCGGGCCAGTGCGAAGCCTACGCCCATCAGGCCCAGGCCGGTTCGTATCCACGCCAGGAACGTGCGCTCCGCCGCAAAATAAGTTCGGGGATCTTCGAGTTCGTTCGGCATGGCGCGATTGTAGTGGCCTGGAAAGAACCTGGCCAAAGCCTTGACTTTCGCTGACGCCGATGTTCTGGTGAGCTATGCGACTCGTCCTGCTGCTTTTCCTTGCCCTGCAGACCGCACGCGCACCGGTAGCCAACGATCCATTTGCCGCTCTGCGCGATCAGTGGATCAAAGACCTGCACGCGAAACAGATTGACGACTCGCTCGCCCAGTATGCGCCGGATGCGGACTTCATCAGCGATAACGGCCGCACCCACGGCATGGCGGCCCTGCGTCAGCTCTTCACCACCATCACCTCCACATTGGACAGCGACCTGGCCTTCACCTCTCTGCGCGTCGAGGTTTCCGGAGATCTTGCCTACGATTCGGGAACCTACAAGGAGACGCTCCTCAATCGCGCCACCGGAAAAACGCAGAACATGGCCGGCGACTATTTGACCGTCTATCGCCGCACCAAAGCCCCGAACGGCAACGCGGTGTGGCTGATCGTCGAGCAGATCTGGACTGGCAGCGAAGTGAAGTAGCAGGAAGCGGGAAGGGAGAAGCTGGAAGGAGGAAGCCGTTGCGGGGCGAGCCTAAGCAGCTTGTTTGACCGGCTGGCGCCGTAAATGACTCAGATATCCGCCGAAGAGCCCGCAGATTGGGCCAGCGGGCAGCATAAGAAGCTTGTGCACGAGAGTGTCGTTTCCGAGTCCGATGACGATGGAGACAATCGCTAGAAGCAAACATAACCATGACGAAGCAGCGCCGTTCAGCAGTTCGTCATGCCTGGCAATCCGGGCAGCGACAAACCCCCCAAGAACCGAGGTGAAGAGCCCAACGATCAGGTTCGTTGCTGACAAGCCCGGACTCTCAGGGATTCTCGCAGGATGATGATTGAGCCCGTGTCGGAAGACAATCCAGATCGCCACAGGAATTGCAAGGACGAAAGAGCTTCCAACATCGACGATTCCGCCCAACACCGCACCTTTGATGGACAGTCGGCTCATCAGTCTTCACAGGACGCACCAGCCTACCTGACCGCTCGGTTTAGATCAAAGAAAGCGGGGTGATCGTTGCAGAGACCGGGCGGGGTGGGTTCCAGCTTCTTCCTTCCTGCTTCATAGACAAAGGGCAGGCCGCAGCCTGCCCTTTGTCGTGTTGACTTTCTGATTTTGTTTGCGTCTTACAGAGGCTGTACGTCAGCTGCCTGCCAGCCCTTCGGCCCCTTGACGACGTTGAATTGCACGGCCTGACCTTCCTGCAGACTCTTGAAGCCATTTGCGGAAATGGCAGAGTAGTGCACGAAGACATCCTCGCCGTTCTGGCGCGAGATAAAGCCGTAGCCCTTCGCGTCGTTAAACCACTTCACAGTACCTTGTTCCATTTTGTTGCTATGTCCTGAATTGAATTGCGCTGGAGTGAATCGGAGCGAAACTGGCAGACCTGCTGTTCCTGCTTTGTTGGGCGAGGCGAAAGACTGCTCTTGCCCGGTTCGGTTCTAACGCTATCCCAGTGTATCAGATTCGGCCCCCAAAAAGGTTGCCTCGCAGGCCGAGCAAGGGCCTGCAAGGACACGGATCGGCGCGGGCGGAAAGCCCTCCTTATCAGTAGGCCGGCTGAGCCAGCAGTTTGGGGCTGGGTCCGTAGAGGTTGGGGCCTGGGTCGCCCTCGATACACATCAGGACGAGGAAGATGATGCCACCCACCAGGGGCACCAGGTTGATAAGGATCCACCAGCCGCTCTTGTTCGTGTCGTGCAGGCGCCGGATGCTCACTGCGATGCCGGGGACCAGCACCGCCAGGGCATAGGCGACATACAGGCAGCCGATGAGGATGCCGACCATGCGTTGTCCTGCGAAGAAGGCCGCAAGCAGCCCACCGTACAGCACGCAGCAGACGATGACGTTGAACAGGGTGAACATCCAGTACTCTTTGCGGCGGGAGCGGCCGTCAAACTGCGCGTATTTCTGCCATACCATCGTGTACCATTCCATCGCTCATTCTCCGTTCCAGGGTTTGGGATTGATATCGTTCGTGGGGGAACGGACTGCAGCACCGGGGAACTGGGCGCAGGGTGCCGATTCGCGGCCCAGGTGGGCGGAAGCATACACGATCCGTTTGGTCTTTCGGCAGACTTATTTTGGCGTTGCGGGGCAGTGGCGGGCGATCCCTGGCGTACCCATTTTGGTGGCAGTGTGGACGTGACTGCGGTACTCATTCGGTCCGTGTGAGGGTGTCCGGAGTGTCGCTGACGAGCGAACCGTCTAGTTCGGAATTGCGGCCGCCAGCATGGCCTGCTGCGCGTCAATCTGCGCCTGCTGGCTGGCCATTTCCGTCTGCTCCATCGCTTACTCGGCGTCGATCTGGCTCTGCTCCATCTGGATTTGCAGGTGGGCGATGGCATCGTCTGGATCGGCCGTCGCCTGGTCGGTCATCACCTGCGCCTGCTGCGCGGAAATGTCAGCGTTGGTCATCATTTGCTGCGCATTCATCTGGGCCTGTTCGGCCATAATCTGCGCCTGCGCGGCGGCATCGGCGCCCGGAGCCTGTGCGAAAGCGCCTGCGCACGCCACCAACATCGCCAGTACAACCATTGCGGCTTTCATTCCGGGTTTCATCGCGCACCTCCCGGTTTCAACCTTCATCTGTCTGTTCTCTCAAACCGGCCATCTCTGGAAAAGTCTCGATTTCTTTGAGGCGCAGCTCCTCCGGCACCGCGCCAGGAAACACAAAAGCTGCGGAGCCATCGCTTCGCAGCTGGCACGCCACCTCGTCCCGATTTGAACTCCCCGACTACAGTTTCAGTTCTGGGGAAGTTGCGCCTGCAACTGGGCAATCGTGCCCTGCGCGGCGCCCAGAAGTCCCTGGGCATCGCCCAGCCCCGTCTGCTCCGCCTGGCCCTCGACCTGGTTCACCGCCCCCTGCGCATTGCCTTTGATCTGCCCGAGGATCGTCTTCGGATGCGTCAGGTCTACCATGCCCACGCCCGATGTCGCGCCCTGCGCCTGCTGCACCAGCGTCCTCGCCTGCTGACCAAGGATTCCTTTCAGGGTCTGCGCGGCCGCAACGCCGCAGGTCAGGGGCAACATCGCCACAACAACCAGAGAAGCTTGCATCAACCTCGTCCCTTTTTTCATGGGGTGCCTCCTTTGCTTCACCTTCATCTCTCTGGCGCGTTGGAGAACGGATCCCCAAAAAGGATGCGCAGATTTTTTTCCCGGCGGTGCAAAACTTCGGAAAACGCCCAGTCCACCACCCTGCGGTAAAGCAGGTATCCTGATTCCTTCCATGAACCAGAGCCTCACGCGCGACACAGAAATGCTGGCCGAGGCACTCGACCGTCTCGAGCGCGAATTTTCGGGGCTTCCCCGCTACACGCCCGAAGTTCCTGGCCAAACCTGCATGGCGTCGGTTCTCGCCGAAGCCGCCCAGCGTCTGGGTGACAACTTCCCCTACTTCCATCCCCTTTACGCCGGCCAGATGCTCAAGCCGCCGCATCCCATCGCGCGTGCCGCCTACGCCCTGGCCATGAGCCTGAACCCCAACAACCACGCCCTCGATGGCGGCCGCGCCAGCTCTCGCATGGAAGTCGAGGCCGTCCGTGGCATCGCCGCCATGTTCGGCTGGACGGAGTTCCTCGGCCATCTCACCAGCGGCGGCACCTTCGCCAACCTCGAAGCCCTCTGGGTTGCCGGCCAAATGACGCCCTGCAAAAAGATCCTCGCCTCCGAGCAGGCCCACTATACGCATAGCCGCATCAGCTCTGTCCTCAGGCTTCCCTTTGCCTCCGTCCCCACCGATCCCTGCGGCCGCATGGACCTCGCCGCACTCGAATCGGCACTTGCCGCCGGTGATGTGGGCACCGTGGTCGTCACTCTGGGCACAACCGCGACTGGCGCCGTCGATCCGCTGGATCAGATTCTCCGGCTTCGCGCCAAACACCCTTTTCGCCTGCATGTCGACGCCGCCTATGGCGGCTATTTCCGCCTGGCTTCCAACCTCGACTCCGCCGCGCAGCGTGCCTTCGACCACATCGGTGAAGCGGACTCAATCGTTGTAGATCCTCACAAGCACGGCCTGCAGCCCTACGGATGCGGCTGCATCTTGTTTCGCGATCCATCCATGGGGCGCTGGTATAAGCATGATTCGCCTTATACCTACTTCACCTCCAGCGAACTCCACCTCGGTGAAATCAGCCTGGAGTGCTCACGGGCTGGCGCATCGGCCGTGGCACTCTGGTCCACCCAGCGTCTGCTGCCCTTAGTCCGCGGTGGCGAGTTTTCGCGCGGCCTCGAGCGGGGCAGGGAAGCCGCGCTTCGCCTTCACAGCATCATCGCCTCCGATGCCCGCTTTGTCGCGGGACCCACACCCGAACTCGACATCGTCACGTGGGCCGTTCGGGCACCCAGCATCGCCGAATCGTCGGACCTTGCCCAGCGAGTCTTCGACGGCGCCGCCCAGCATGGCCTGCACCTCGCGCTCGCCCACTTGCCCGCGCGCTTCTTTCCCCGAGCGGAATGGCCCTGCGACGCGCTATCCGGCAATGTCACCGCCCTGCGCTCCGTTCTCATGAAGCCCGAGCATCTCGCCTGGGTCGACGAAATTGCCCGGCGCCTGAGGGAGGCTCTCTAATCGTGCCGCCCATGACCGCTCCCGCTCCTCGAATCCAACCTTTGGCCGATGCACGCACACCGCGCGCATCTATTGTTAACGTAGTCAGAATTCTCTAGACTTCCGGTCTGATTTGTTCCGGGGAGGGTACGCCTGCATGCTCGATGTAAACGGTATTACAAAAAGACACGCGGAACGGTTCGGCGCCGAACCCGCGGTATTCCTCGCGCCCGGTCGCGTCAACATCATCGGCGAGCACACCGATTACTCGGGCGGATTCGTGATGCCGGCCGCTATCGATTTCGCTACGCTCGCGGCCATTTCTCCCCGCAGCGACGGCCGGGTCGTCATCTGGTCCGAGAATTTGCAGGAGCAGGTGAGCCATCAGATCGAAGGCCTGCCGAAGAACGGTGGCCGGCACTGGTCCGGGTATCCGCTTGGCGTGGTCAAGATTTTGCGCGACGCCGGATTTTCCGTCCCACCCTTCAGTCTCATCATTCAGGGCGACGTCCCTCTCGGGGCCGGACTCAGTTCATCCGCGTCCATTGAAGTAGCCACCGCGTTCGCCGCTCTCAGCCTCGCCAAAGCCGAGCCGCCTCGCGAAGAAATTGCCAAACTCTGTCAGCGTGCAGAAAACGTATACGTTGGAGCTTCCTGCGGCATCATGGACCAGTTCATCGCCTGCCGCGGCGAAGAAAACCACGCGCTCCTGCTCGATTGCCGCTCTCTGGAATACCGGCTCGCTCCGATCCCGGCCAACATCAGCCTCGTCATCGCCAATACCATGGTGAAACACGCGCATGCCGGCGGTGAGTATGGCATCCGGCGTGGCGAAGTGGAGGAGGGAACAGAAATTCTCCGCAGCCATCGCCCTGAAATTAAACTCCTGCGTGATGCGACGACCAGGGACCTGGAGCAATGGGGTGCTGAGATGCCGGACAACGTCCTCCGCCGCTGCCGTCATGTCATCACGGAGAATCTCCGCACAGTCGCCGCGGCTGACTCTCTTGTTGCGGGAAACCTCAAAAAGCTCGGCGACCTCATGGCTGCGGCTCACGCCAGCTATCGCGACGACTTCGAGGCCAGCTGCGACGAGGCTGACATCATGGTCGAGGCAGCTCAGCGCCAGCCCGGCCTCATCGGCGCTCGTCTCACCGGAGGCGGCTTCGGGGGTTGCACGGTGAATCTCGTTCAGGCTGAGATGGCTGCGGAGTTTGCCGCGCACCTGCACGATGAATATCGCGCCGCGACGGGAATCGACGCCGAGATTTATCGCTGCCATGCATCGGCTGCCGCCCACGCAGTCTGAAGGAAGCCGCCAAGCACGTCCCCCGTGACGAGATAAGTACGACAGTATTCCACAGAAGAGCCATACCGGCGCCTTTGACCGGGATGTAACAATCACAAGGGGTCGAAGCAAGCTGCAGACCCGACGCAGGATTGTTATTCTGATGGGCGAGCGCTTGCACAGGCCGGAGAAATCGTTTTACCGATGCGATTTATCAACCGTTCCCAGTACTTTTCCCCGGAAGAACCAGGTGAAGGCGGCGTTGTCGCCTATTTCTCGATGGAGATCGCCGTTGTTCCGGAGTTTCCCACTTACAGCGGGGGGCTTGGCGTGCTCGCCGGCGATACCCTGCGTGCCGCGGCGGACATGGGCCTGCCGCTGGCCGCTGTCACCCTCGCCCATCGCAAAGGCTACTTCCGCCAGCACCTCGATCCCACGACGGGCCTGCAAACCGAGGAGCCGCAGCCGTGGAGTCCCGAAACCATCCTCGCCGCTGAGGAGCCCGTCGTTACCGTCACCCTCGAGGGACGCCCAGTCGCGGTCCGTGCCTGGCGCTATGATCTCGAAGGCGTTACGGGACATCGCATCCCCATCTATTTCCTCGACACCGATCTGGAACAAAACAGCGCCGTCGACCGGACGATCACAGATTTCCTCTATGGCGGGGACGCGGATTACCGCCTGCGCCAGGAAGCCATCCTCGGCATCGGCGGCGCCCGTCTCCTCCGCGCCCTTGAATACGAGCCTGCCGTTTACCACATGAACGAAGGCCATGCCGCGCTGCTGACCATCCCCGTTCTGGAACAGGAGCTCCACGGCGCTGGTCTCCAGACGGCCACTGAACGCAACGCCGAGGCGGTCCGCCGTCACTGTGTCTTTACCACCCATACTCCCGTGCCCGCCGGCCACGATCGCTTTTCCGGCGAGCAGGCCTATCGCATCCTCGGCGCCGAGCGCGCCGGCATGCTGGAACGCTTCGGCTGTTTCCACGATGGCTTGCTGAACATGACCTACGTTGCCCTGCGCTTTTCGCGTTTCGTGAACGGCGTCGCCATGCAGCATGGCAAAGTCTCTCGCCAGATGTTTCCGGAGTACACCATTGACGCCATCACAAACGGCGTCCACGCCGGTACCTGGACGGCACCCTCAGTCCAGGCCATCTTCGATAAGCACCTGCCGCGCTGGCGCCAGGATAATGTGACGCTTCGCTACGCCATCGACATTCCCGAAAACGAAATCGTCGAGGCTCATGCTGCTTCGAAGCAGGCGCTTATCCAGGCCGTGAAGGCCGCCTCCGGGATCGAGATGAATCCGGAAGTCTTCACCCTCGGCTTCGCGCGTCGCGCCGCCACGTACAAGCGCGCCGATTTGCTCTTCACCGAGCCTGAGCGCCTGGTTAAAACTGCCGAGAAATTCGGCGGTTTGCAGGTGATTTACGCGGGCAAAGCGCATCCCGCCGACGAGCCTGGAAAAGCCAAGATCCGCCGCGTCATCGAACTCGCGCGGGAACTCCGCGAATCGCCGCTGAAAATCGTCTATCTCGAGAATTATGAGTGGAAGCTGGGAGCGCTCCTCACCGGCGGCGTCGACTTGTGGCTCAACACTCCGCGGCGTCCTTACGAAGCTTCCGGTACCAGCGGCATGAAAGCCGCCCTCAATGGCGTGCCGAGCCTCAGCATTCTCGATGGCTGGTGGATTGAAGGCTGGATTGAGGGCGTCACCGGCTGGGCCATCGACGATCACGATGAGGAAGCGGGGGAGGCTAAGTCCCTGTACGAGCACCTCGAAAAACTCATCCTCCCGCTCTATTACAAGGACACCGGGCAGTGGCGGCGCATCATGCGCTCCACCATTGCGCTCAATGGATCATTCTTCAACACGCAGCGCATGCTCGAGCAATACATCATCAACGCCTATTTCCCCGAGAAGCGCGTCGAGAAGAACTCCGAATCGCCCCAGGCTGACCTCGAGAACACGCTCGCTCGGTAAACTGGCGCAACCTGCTGCTGTCGCTGAACCAAGGCAAGGGACCAGTGCCAAAGCTGGTTCAGTATGGGGCGGCATCGCGATGACGCGATGCTATACTTGCGCTGAAATCCTGCGATCTCGTCCGATGGAGTGTGACGAGCCCCGAAGCGTCTTCGTTTCGGCTCAGTTCGCTCAGTTTTTGTGTCCAGGAACATGGGAGAGATTTCCTTGAACCAGTCGCCCGTTCAGCAGTTGGCGCCGGAGGTGTCTCGCCGGCCCCTCTGCGTCGACCTCGACGGCACTCTGGTCAAGAGCGACACCCTGATGGACTCCCTGCTTGTACTTCTCCGGAGCCGCCCCCTCGATGCGTTGCGGTTCCCCCTCTGGCTCCTGCGCGGCAAAGCCGTCGTCAAAGCGGAAGTCGGGGCGCGTGTCTCGCTCGATGTCCGCCATCTGCCGTACAACCGCTCCGTAATCGAGTATCTGGAGACCGAGCGGGGCCAAGGGCGCAAGCTCTATCTCGCGACTGGAGCCGACCAGCAACTCGCAACGCGCATCGCCGATCACCTGGGCTTGTTCACGGGCGTGCTTGCCAGCGACGGCAAAACCAATCTCACCGCCGGCAACAAACTCGAAGGCCTGCGCAGGACTTTCGGCGGCGAAGGATATGACTACATCGGAAACGCCGGCCCCGATCTCACCCTCCTGCAGCACGCCGGCGCCGCGATGATCGCCAATCCCGTTCCCGCCCTGCGTGCCCGCCTGCGTTCGCGCGGCGTCGCCGTCGAGCGCGAGTTTCGGGACCGTGCTCCACGCGCAAAGGCTCTTCTCAAAGCCATCCGCCTCCATCAGTGGGCGAAAAATATTCTCATTTTCGTGCCCATGCTGCTCGCGCACGTCCTCCGCGCGGGGAAGTTTGCGGACGCCGCGATCGCCTTTGTCAGCTTCAGCCTCTGCGCTTCCTCCACCTACATTGCCAACGATTTGCTCGACATCGAATCCGACCGGCGTCATCCCACCAAGCGCAACCGGCCCTTCGCCGCGGGCGATCTTTCCGTAACCACCGGAGTCCTTACCAGCGCGCTCTTCCTGGCGGGTTCCATCGCGATTGCCGCAGCCCTGCTTCCGGTCGGATTCCTGCTCTGGCTTTTTCTTTATCTGGTGGGAACGCTCACCTATTCGCTTGTCCTGAAGCGCGTCGTGCTGGTCGATGTCCTTTTGCTCTCCGGCCTCTACACCGTTCGCATGTTGGCTGGAGCAGCCGCCACGCGCGTCGACATATCGCCCTGGCTGGCAGCTTTCTCCCTCTTTCTCTTCCTGAGCCTCGCCATGGTCAAGCGCTTCAGCGAGCTTCAGAACATGCGCGCCCGCGGGCAGGCCATCGCCAACGGCCGCGGTTATCTTCTCGGCGACATCGAGCAGTTGCGCAGCTTCGGCACCTCGAGCGCGTACGCCTCGGTCGTGGTGTTTTCCTTCTACATCGGTGAGGCGCGGGACGTCGGCTCCCTTTACCATCATCCAACCCGGCTGTGGCTGATCACGCCGCTGATGATTTTCTGGCTCAGCCGCGTCTGGCTCCTCGCCTCTCGCGGAGAACTCGATGAGGATCCTGTCATTTTTGCCGTCACCGATCGCCTCAGCCTCCTCACCGGCGCGGCCGTTGCGGTCATCGCGGCCGTTGCAGCGTTGTAGCGCAAAGAAAGCAGCCTTTCATGGGTAACTCCGGAACTCCAGCATCAACCCCACGCTTCGAATCCTGGGGCCGCTATCCCCGCTTGCAGGCCGACGTCGTTCCCCTGCACTGGACGGGCGACTTTCCTTTGCAGCACGCTCCCGGCACCATGCAATTGCCGGTCGGCCTGGGACGCAGTTACGGCGATGTCTGCCTGTTGGAAAACGGCACTCTGCTGCAAACCGCGGGCATGGATCGCCTGCTCCACTTCGATCCCGCAACCGGCATGCTCCGCTGCGAAGCTGGTGTCACTTTGCAGCAGATCCTCGACTTCGCCGTCCCGCGCGGCTACTTTCTCCCCGTCACTCCCGGAACGAAATACGTAACTGTGGGCGGAGCCGTTGCCAACGACATTCACGGCAAGAACCATCATGTCGCCGGCACCTTTGGCCGCCATGTGATCCGCTTCGAACTGGTCCGCTCCGACGGTACCCGCTTCGTTTGCAGTCCCATCGAGAATCCATCGTGGTTCGCGGCTACCATCGGCGGCATGGGCCTTACCGGCCTCATCACCTGGGTTGAAATCCACCTCCGCCCCATCGTCTCCCGCAAAATCGAATATCGCGGCGACAAGTTTCATGGCATCGACGAGTTCTTCGCCCTCTCGCAATCCGCCACCAGCGAGTACACCGTCGCCTGGATTGACTGCGTGTCCACCGGCCGCAACTTCGCCCGTGGCATCTTCATGCAGGGCGATCACTCCGAAACTGCCGGCCCGCTCACCAAGAGCAAAGAACCGAAGCTGACCTTCCCCTTCAACCTCCCGGAGTTCGCTCTCAACCGCTTCTCCATGGCGGCCTTCAATTCGCTCTACTTTCACAAGCAGCTCAGCAGGCAAAAAATCGGACCCGTCGACTACGAGTCATTCTTCTACCCTCTCGATGCCGTCCTCCACTGGAACCGTATGTATGGCAAGCAGGGCCTGCTGCAGTTCCAGAATGTTCTGCCCCACGAGAGCGGCCGCGAGGGCATGATCCAAATCCTGAAGGCCATCACCAAATCGGGCCTCGCTTCCTTCCTCGCTGTCATCAAGTTCTTTGGCGACGTTCCGTCAGTCGGCATGATGTCCTTCCCAAAGCCCGGTCCTATGCTGGCCCTCGACTTTCCCATCCGCCGCGAGGTCAGCTTCGATCTTGTCGACCGCCTTGCCCGCATTACCCTCGATCACGGCGGCCGCATGTATTCCGCCAAGGATGCCCGCATGACCCCTGAGCAGTTTCAGGCCTTCTATCCCCAGTGGCAGGAATTCGCGCGCTATGTCGACCCCGGTTTCGACTCTGCCTTCTGGCAGCGCGTCACCGGACGGAGGCCGCTCGTTGGCTGATCGCCAGGCCGTTCCTGCACCGAAGCGCGTCCTTGCCCTCGGAGCCACCTCTGCCATCGCTCAGGCCACTCTCCGGCTGATGGCCGAACAGCACGCTGCGTTTCTTCTGGTCGGTCGCAATGCGCAAAAGCTTGCCGCTGTTCGTGACGATTTGCTGACCCGCGGCGCATCCGCAGTGACCACCTTCGTCGCCGACCTCGACGACACCTCCGCCCATCCCGCTATGCTCGCCCAGGCCGTCAGCGCGCTGGGCGGGCTCGACCTCGCCTTTCTCGCCCACGGCGTCCTCGGCGATCAGCCCCAGGCGGAAAAAGACTATGCCGTCGCGGAAGCCATTCTCCAGACCAACTTTCTCTCCGCCATCTCCCTCGTCACCTGGCTCGCAAACTACTTCGAGGCGGAACGGCACGGCACCATCGTCGTCATCTCCTCGGTCGCCGGCGATCGCGGCCGGAAAAGCAACTACGTCTATGGAGCTTCTAAAGGCGGACTCAACATCTTTCTCGACGGCGTACGCAACCGCATTGACCGGGCTGGTGTGCAGGTGCTCACCGTCAAGCCTGGCTTCGTTGCTACGCCCATGACTGCCCATCTGCCAAGGAGCCCGCTCTTTGCCGAGCCCGGCCAGATCGCGAAACACATCCAGCGCGCCATCGGAAAACGCAAAGACGTGGTCTACGCCCCGCCATTCTGGGCCGTCATTATGCTCGTGGTCCGCAGCATTCCGCGCCGCATTTTCAAGAGGATGAATCTGTAGTCGCTCCGGGTATTTGCAGGCAAATCTGCATCGAGTGCGGCCTGGTTAACATCTATCGAGTAGGCGGGAACCGCCGCTCACCAAGGTCTTTTTCGTTAACCTGATCGTCTCTGAAACATACAGCTTTTTCTGCAAATTCCCTCATACAGGTTGAGGATGGATACTGGAACCAGCGAAGTCAGTGTGCCCGCTTCATCGAAGACAGCCCCCCCGGAAGGTCCCGCCTTCCGGTACCCCGTGGCACAGCAAATATCGTGCATGGCAGGAGACACTGAAGAGATATGTGGATAGTCCGCCTCGCGCTGCGACGGCCCTACACCTTTGCCGTCGTGGCGCTCTTGTTGATGGTTTTGGGTCCACTGGCCGTCCTCAATATGCCGGTGGACATCTTCCCGAACATCAACATCCCGGTCGTCAGCATGCTCTGGAGCTACCAGGGATTCTCGCCGGAACAGATGGCGGACCGTATTATCACGCTTAGCGAGCGCTCCCTCACCACCACAGTCAACGACATCGAGCACACCGAGTCAAACTCGCTGAATGGCATTGCAGTTACCAAAATTTACTTCCAGCCCGGCGTTAACATTGGCAATGCTGTGGCGCAGGTAACGGCGATCGCGCAAGCCCAGCTTCGCCAGTTGCCCCCCGGTACCACCCCGCCGCTCGTCATCCAGTACAACGCCTCAAGCGTCCCCATCATTCAGCTTGGGCTCTCCGGGCAGGGCTTGTCGGAGATGCAGCTCAACGACCTCGGGCTCAACTTCATCCGCACGCAGCTGGTCACGGTGCCCGGCGCCGGCATCCCCTATCCCTACGGTGGCAAGCAACGCCAGGTGCAGGTCGATCTCAACCTGCCTGCGCTCCAGTCGAAAGGCCTGTCGCCCGCCGACGTGGTCAACGCCATAGGCGCGCAGAACCTCATTCTCCCCTCGGGAACCATCAAGATCGGACCGCTCGAGTACCAGCTTGAAACCAACAGCGCTCCGGACAGTATCCAGGGTTTGAACGACCTGCCCATCCGCCAGGTGAACGGCGCGATGGTCTACGTCCACGACGTCGCCCACGTGCGCAACGGTTTTCCTCCGCAGACCAACATCGTGCGCGTCGATGGACAGCGCTCCGCTTTGCTCTCCGTCATCAAGACCGGCAACGCCTCCACTCTCAATATCGTCAAGGGCATCCTCGCCAAGGCGGACGACCTCAAATCCCAGCTTCCTCCCCAACTGAAGATCACCCCTCTCGGCGATCAGTCCATCTTCGTGCGCAATTCCATCGACGGTGTCGTCCACGAAGCCATCATTGCTGCCTGCCTCACCGCGGTTATGATCCTGATCTTCCTCGGCAGCTGGCGCAGCACACTCATCATCGCGGTTTCTATACCGCTCGCCATCCTCACCTCGCTGCTCACCCTGAGTGCGCTCGGCGAAACCATCAACATCATGACTCTGGGTGGTCTCGCTCTCGCTGTCGGCATTCTTGTCGACGACGCCACCGTCGAAATTGAAAACATCAATCGCAACCTCGAGCAGGGGAAGGCGATCGAGCAGGCTATTCTCGACGGCGCCGCGCAAATCGCGGTTCCTGCGCTGGTCGCCACCATTTCCATCTGCATTGTCTTCGTCCCGATGTTCTTCCTCAGCGGCGTCGCGAAGTATCTCTTCGTCCCGCTGGCCGAAGCGGTGGTCTTCGCCATGCTCGCGTCCTACCTGCTCTCCCGTACCGTGGTTCCCACGATGGCGAAATACCTCCTGCGCGAACATGACCCGCAGGAGGGCGAACAAAAGCTACGCAGTCGTAATCCCCTGATCCGCTTTCAGCTTGCCTTCGAAAGCCGCTTCGAGAAAATTCGCCGCGGCTACCGTCGCATCCTGGAGCTGTGCATCGCTCACTCCGCGGTCTTCATCGTGCTCTTCTTTGTCCTCAGCATGGGCTCCGCTGCTGTGCTCTTCCCGTTTCTCGGACAGGATTTCTTCCCCAGCGTCGACAGCGGCCAGTTCAAGCTCCACATCCGTGCTCGAACCGGTACGCGTATCGAAGACACCGCAGCGCTGTGCGACCGCATCGACAACACGATTCGCCAGGTCATTCCGAAAAGCGAACTCGTCACCATCATCGATAACATCGGGTTGCCTTACTCCAGCATCAACCTGTCCTATTCAAACTCCGCTCCGGTAGGGCCCGGCGACGCCGATATCCAGGTTTCCCTTACCGAGAAGCATCATCCCACCGACGATTACGTGGCGCGCCTGCGCGAAATCCTGCCCCAGCGCTTTCCCGGCACCGAGTTCTATACGCTGCCCGTCGACATGGTCACGCAGATTCTCAACTTCGGTTTGCCCGCGCCGATCGACATCCAGATCGTCGGCCCCAATCAGCTCGGCAATCGGGAGTTTGCCGAGAACCTGCTCAATCGCATCAAGTACGTTCCCGGTACTGCTGACATGCGCATCCAGCAGCCCTTTGACAATCCTCGCCTCCAGATCAACGTGAATCGCACCATGGCGCAAAGCGCCGGCCTGGCCCAGCGCGATATTGCGCAAAGCCTGCTTGTCGCCAGCAGCGGCAGTTTCCAGACCTCGCCAACCTTCTATTTGGATCCATCCAACGGTGTTGAATACAGCATTGCCGTGCAGTCACCGCAGTATCTCCTCGACACTATGCAGGATCTGCGCAACATCCCAGTCACTCCCGGCAGCGGCGCGGCGTCTTCCAGCGGTACCGGTGCTGCGCCCCCCAACAGTGGCTCGTATGGAGCCGGTTTGGCGCCAACTATTCCCGGGCCCGTAGGCGGCCAGCCCATCCAGATCCTCGGCAACGTCGCTGCTGTCGATCCTGGCCAGGAATCAGCCACGGTGACGCACTACAACATTACCCCCGTCATCGATATCTATGGAAACGTCGTCGGCACTGATCTCGCCAGCGTCAGCCGAGGCATCCAAAAGATCGTCGACCAGGAGCAATCGCACCTCCCTCGCGGTTCCCACATGGTGGTGCGCGGACAGGTACAAACCATGCGCAGCTCTTTTGAGGGCCTGCTCGGCGGTCTTGTCTTTTCCATCCTGCTCGTCTACCTGCTCATCGTCGTCAATTTCCAGTCCTGGCTCGATCCCTTCATCATCGTCTGCGCCCTTCCTGCTGCCATCTCCGGAATCGTCTGGTTCCTGTTTCTTACCCACACCCGCGTCAGCGTCCCCGCGCTTACCGGAGCCATTATGTGCATGGGAGTAGCAACGTCGAACTCGATTCTCGTCATCAGCTTTGCCCGTGAGCAGCTCGAGATGACCGTCGGCGACGCATCTCTCTCCGCACTCAACGCGGGCTTCGTGCGCTTCCGCCCTGTGCTCATGACGGCGCTTGCCATGATCCTCGGCATGGTCCCTATGTCCCTCGGCCTCGGCTCCGGTGGCGAGCAGAATGCGCCTCTCGGCCGCGCGGTTATCGGCGGCCTCCTCTTTGCCACCGTCTCGACCCTATTCTTTGTCCCAACCATTTTCAGCGTGCTGCATGGGCGTCTGGAACGCCGCCATAAAGAACGTGAAGCCCGTCGTCACGCACACAAACAGCAGCCCGCGACCGGGAGCTAAACCTATGACCGAAGCAAAAGGATCTCAGCCGAACCGGCCACCGAACCACGAAACCCACGGATACGAAGACGATCGTCCGCCTATCTCAGGCCGCAAGGCCATTCTGCTGGTTGTCGCCGTGATGATCTTCGCCGCGGTCCTTGCCGTCGTCGGCATTATCCCGCGTGTGCGTGCAGAAAAGTCACTGAAAACCCGCACCGGCGACCTGGCCCTCGCGGATGTCCTCATCGACAAACCAAAACTCGGAGAGCCCAGCCAGGAGATTGTCCTGCCCGGCAACATGTTCGCCTACATCGACTCGCCCATCTACGCCCGCACCGACGGCTATCTGGAAAAGTGGTACTTCGATATCGGCGCGCGCGTGAAGAAAGGCGAACTGCTGGCCACGATCGCCAGCCCTGAAGTCGATCAGCAGCTCGCCCAGGCCAAACAGGATCTGGCCACCGCGGAGGCCAACGCGAGTTACGCGAAGTCGCAGGCCAGCCGCTACACCGATCTTCTCGCCAGCAACGCGGTCGCCAGGCAGGATACGGAGAACTTCGTCACCCAGGCTGCGTCCACCACTACCCAGGTCAAATCCGCGCAGGCCAACGTTCAGCGCCTCGAAGAGCTCACCGGATTCGAAAAAATCTATGCGCCCTTCGATGGCATCGTCACCGCCCGTGACGTCGACATCGGCACCCTCATCAACGCCGGAGCCGGCACTTCCGGTGGACGCGAGATGTTCCACATGGACGATGAGCACATCATGCGCGTGTATGTGAATGTTCCCCAGGTCGATTCGCCCTCCTGCACTCCGGGCACGGCCGCCGACCTCACGCTCGAGGAATTTCCCGGACGCCGCTTCCACGGCAAAGTGGTCCGCACTGCGCGTGCTATCGACCCCGCCTCGCGTACACTGCTCGTTGAAGTCGACGTTCCCAATGGCGACGGCTCCCTCGTCCCGGGCGCCTACACTGAAGTCCATTTCCAGCTGAAGGTCGTCAGGCAGACCCTGATTCTGCCCGTATCCACGCTGCTCTTCCGCCAGGAGGGCCTGCGCGTTGTCACGGTTGTTCATGGTCCCAATGGCGATACCGCGAAACTGGTGCCCATCGTCATCGGCCAGGACGACGGCCGCATTGTCCAGGTCATTTCCGGCCTGCAGCCCACCGATGAAGTGGTCCAGAGTCCGCCTGATTCCGTCGTCGACGGTGAACGAGTCCGTGTCGTCAGCCCCAACAATGGCGGCGTTCCCGGCACTTCGCAGCCGCAGGAGAACCCCGGCGGCCAGGGTCCGGAGGGCAGTGCATGATGCGCCTTCGCCCATGGGCGCTGGCATTCTCTGGGCTGGCGCTCCTGCTCGCCGGCTGCACGGTGGGCCCCAACTACTATCGCCCCGATGCCGCTACCGCGCCTGCATGGAAAGAGAACGTCGCTCCTCCGCCCAACCCTCCTAACGGTACCTGGAAGCAGGCGGAGCCCAGCGACGGCGTGCTGCGTGGCCAGTGGTGGGATCTATATAGCGATCCACAACTGAGCGCGCTGGAGGCGAAGGTTGCAGTTTCGAACCAAACCCTGCGCATTGCCATGGAGCAGTACTTTTCCGCCCGTGAGCAGGTCCGCGTGGCGCGATCGCAGTACTATCCAACCTTTGCCGCCGGGCCTTCTGCCGGACGGACGCGCGAATCCTACAACCAGCCCAACACCAATCGCGCCCTCACGAACTACCAGTACAACACCTACGCCATCACCGGCCAGGCACAGTGGGAGCCCGATCTGTGGGGCCAGGTCCGCCGCACCGTCGAGCAGGCCCGCGCCAACGCCCAGGCCTCTGCCGCGCTGCTGGCGAACGTGGACCTGAGTCTCCGCGCCGAGCTTGCCTCCGACTATTTCGAGCTGCGCGGCCTCGATTCCCAGCAGCAACTGCTCGACAATACGGTTCAGTCGTACGAAGAGTATTTGAAACTGACACAGATACGTTTTAAGGGCGGCGTAGCGACGGAATCCGACGTCGCCCTCGCCCAGACTCAGCTCGAAACCACCCGTGCTCAGTACATCGATGTCGGCGTGGCCCGCGCACAATACGAACACGCCATCGCGACCCTCATTGGCACGCCGGCGTCCACGTTCAGCCTTCCGCCGATGCCGCTTGGCCAGCAGATTCCGCCAGTTCCCATCGGCCTACCCTCGCAATTGCTCGAGCGCCGCCCCGATATCGCTGCCGCAGAGCGCCAGACCGATGCCGCCAATGCCCAGATCGGCATCGCCGTCGCGGCCTACTACCCCAACGTTTCACTCACCGGGACCGGCGGCTTTGCCAGTGGCAATCCCGGCACTCTCATTCAGGGCCCCAGTGAAATGTGGTCCCTCGGCGCCTCTGCCGTCGAGCTGCTTTTCGATGCCGGGCGTCGTCATGCCATCACCCAGCAGGCGCGCGACGCCTATGAGCAACAGGTGGCGAATTATCGCCAGACGGTGCTCGCGGCATTTCAGGATGTCGAAGACAATCTCGCCGCGATTCGGATCCTCGACCAGGAATCGGCGCAACAGCAGCTCGCCGTTGCGGCCTCGGTGCGCTCCCTCGATATCAACACCTTTCAATACAAGGGTGGCGTGACGACGTATCTGCAGGTTCTGACTGCACAGACCACCCTGCTCACCAATCAGAGAACCCAGGCCGACATCGCGACGCGGCAGTTTGTCTCCAGCGTGCAGCTCATCCGCGCCCTGGGCGGCGGCTGGGATACCAGCCAGATCCCAAAATTGTAACTGTTGCTGATCGGAATGCCCGTTGCTGCGGAAAATCGTAACCGCCGGCTGAGCTAATTCGCCGTCGGTTGCGTAACAAACACCTGGGTTGCTGTTCCGCCCGCGATCCGGTAGATGGCGAATTGCCGGAACGTCTGTCCGCGCAGTTCGAAAATCAAATTCGCTCGGCCGTTGCCTTCGGTATCGACCGCATCCACCAGCCGATACCGCGGTGCAACATCCAGAGCGCTGTCGCTCGTCACCTGCTGCAGCAGGACCTTCGGCTGCCCGTAAAAATCAGGCTCCGCGATGATCGTTACGTATTTTGCCGGTCTGGTCGTGGAGTGCCCCGTCAGCACCATCGTCGCCCCGCCACCAAAACTCAGGCTGAACGTCCTGAATTCCTCATCCGCCAGCATCGGCAGTGGGGTCGCTGCCAGTTGAGCCCGCTTGTGTCGCGCCGTCGCACTGCTCGCAGGCTTGGTCGCCGTCGCGTCCGCCGGTGGAGCGATGGCCTTCTCTGCAATGGCCTCCAGCGCCGTCTTCATCTTGTTCTCATCGTCCGGATTGGCCCAAGAGAATGCCCACGAGAGCGTGTCGCCGCTGCGCGTATCCGAAACTCCAGCCACCTGCTTCATGTCCGCTGGCAGCCCAAACAGAGCGGTGGCCTTGTCCATTTTGGCCTGCTCCTCAGGCTGCTTGTATTCCAGCCGCGGCCGGTCCGGATCCACCGGGGGCTGCGCCGTCGGCACTCCCGCAGATGCATTGGACTGGCGATGAAACGTCGGCCGATCCGGATCGACGTCGGGCTGATTCGACGACCCGGAATTCGCTGATCCGGAATCGCCGCCCCCGGCCCGCGAGTGCAGCGTCGGCCGATCCGGATCCGCCGGCGCATTCTGCGCATTGGTGCCTGTCCCGGAACCCGTGCCGCTTCCCCCGCCCTGGTTCTGCTCATCCGGCGGCCGATGCGCAAAGTGCGGCTTGTCCGGATCGTAGTCCTTCACCTCGTAGACGTGGTTGCTCTTCGACGGGGCAGCTTTCGGCTTGGGAGCAGGCGGCGCTTCAAAGCTTCCGACGCCCACCCAAAGCCCGGCCAAATCCTCCGCGTCCCGGATATTGAAAAATCCCTGCGGTCTGCCCTCGTTCTCCAACTCGTATTGCGTGCCCGAAAGCACTGCCAGCGGTGCCGGCTGCGCAAGATAAAGCCCGCCCGGCTGATACTGCATGCCATCCCACACCGCGACCGGTACCAGACGGCTCTCTTTGATCTTGTTCAGATCCCCGGTGAACTCCAGGACCGCGGTAGCCCGCAGGTGCGTGCCATTCTGCTGGCTGGATGTGTTCACACGGCCGACATACTGGGCCCGCGCCGACAAACCGCACGCTGCAGCCACTGCGGCCACGACCGCCCATACCAAATATCCTGTCCGAACCCGTGACATAATCCTCACTGCTACGAAACAATCTTAACTGTGGCGCGCTCGCGCCCGCATCCTTGCATGGTTTGAAGGGAAAAAATGGAAATCAACGACAAAGTTGCCGATTTCGCGCTCCAGGATGACTCCGAGAAAACCGTTCACCTGAAGGATTTCGCCGGAAAGCCGGTCGTCCTCTTCTTCTATCCGAAAGCCGATACCCCCGGTTGCACCCTCGAGGCCTGCGGCTTCCGCGATCAGTTTAGGAAGATCCAGAACACCGGCGCCGTGGTCCTCGGCATCTCCCGCGACACGCCCAAAGCGCAGAAGAAGTTCCGCGAAAAGTACGACCTCCCGTATCCCCTCCTTGCTGATGTAGACGAAACCGTTTGCAATCAGTTTGGCGTCCTGAAAGAAAAGAATATGTACGGGAAGAAAGTGATGGGGATCGAGCGCACCACCTTCCTCATCGGGCCCGACCAGCGCCTGCTCAAGATCTTCCCCAAGGTCACGCCCGAAGGCCACGCGGAGGAGGTTCTCGCCGTGCTCAAAGGACTCCATTCGAAGTAGATGGCAAGGTCCCCGATTCTTCCCCGCGACTTCTACCTCGCCCGACCCGACCTGGTCGCCCGCGGCCTCCTCGGCAAACTCCTCGTTCGGCGATACATCGACGAGTCGGGCTCACGGCGAAAAACCGAGCGCCTCGCCGGCCGCATCGTCGAAGTCGAAGCCTACTTTGGCCTCGACGATCCGGCCGCCCACACGTTCGTCGGCAAGACCGCCCGCAATGCCGTCCTCTTCGGCCCTCCCGGCTTCGCCTACGTCTACTTCATCTACGGCATGTACTTCTGTTTGAACTTCTCCTGCGAGCCCGATGGCCAGCCAGGCGGCGTTCTGCTGCGTGCGATCGAGCCTGTCCAGGGTCTGGCGACCATGGCTCGCCTGCGCGGCCTCCTACCCGGCGCCAATCCGCGTCTCCTCACCTCAGGGCCAGGCCGCCTCTGTCAGGCCCTCGGTATTGTGCGCGAAACCCACAACGGCATCGATGTCACCAGCTCCCGCTCCGGCCTTCACGTCGAGGACGATGGCTTCACGCCCGATGCCATCGACGTCTCACCTCGCATCGGGATTCGCAAAGCCGCCGAACGCCCCTTGCGCTTCACCATCGCTGGCAATCGCTTCGTCTCCGGGCGTTTGCCTGCAGGATGAATTCCCCGTCATGATGAGACTCGCGCCGTGCCTCCGTACCTCCAGCGTTGGTAAGATAGCCGGAAACGACTGATTCCGCAGTCGATCTCAGCTCCCCAGGAATCTGCCCCTATGCACAGCCGGTTGTTCCTCGCTGGAATCTTCTCTCTCGCCCTGGCCGCACAGCCGCTTCTTGGCCAGGATGCCGCGCCTGCAGCCGCTGGACAAAGTGCCGTGTCCGAGGCCCAGCCCGGCGCCCATCCTCGCCAGCCGCTGCCCAAGCCGGTGAACCTCAAAGTCCTCCCGAAGGACATCTCCCGCGAAGACCTGATCAAGATCATGCGCGGCTACGCCGGCGCTCTCGGTGTCGAATGCAAGTTCTGTCACGCCACCAATCCGCAGACGCACAAGCTCGATTTCGCTTCCGATGCCAGGGACGACAAGACCATCGCCCGCACAATGATCGCGATGACTCGCACCATCAACGATCAGTACATGTCGCAGGTCCACGATCCCGATGCCATGCCCGAGGACAAGCACGTTACCTGCGGGACCTGCCACCGCGGCCATTCCATGCCGGAGCACTTCGTGCCCCCTCCCGGGCACCAGCACCCATCGCAAGGCGCGGAACCCGCAAGGCAGCCGCAATGACCGTCGAGGCCAGTCGTTCACGGAGACCAGTTTTGAGGAATTTTGGGTCGGGAGGGGGTCCGGGTGAGTGGAATCAGCCACATCCGGAGGGGTAAGCCCCCTCGTGGTTAGCAGATCAGTTAACAGAACGATCAGCCTTTGAAAGCGGCTCTGCGCCGTCGGTGCCAGTGTGAACCGTGAAGAAATCGCCGATGGTCCCAGGCTGGCCTCACCGTGCCGGAATCACGACATTGTCGATGAGCCGGGCCGGACCTACCACCGCCGCAACGGCTACCAGTGCACCCGCCGTCACGTCGACTACGTCTTCGAGCGTGTTCGGGTCAACGACACTGAAGTAATCCACGCGAATCTCCGGCTCGTCGGCCAGAACCGCCAAGCCGGCATCGATCAGCGCCGGAGCGTCGACCAGCCCCGCGCCAATCTCCGCTTCCACCCTCCTGAGCGCTCGGCTCAGCACGAGCGCCTGCTGCCGCTGCTCCGGCGACAAGTACCGATTGCGTGAGCTCATCGCGAGCCCATCCGCCTCACGCACCGTGGGACAAACCACCAGCTCGAGATTGAAATGCAGATCCCGTACCATGCGCCGCAGAACCGCCACCTGCGCCGCATCCTTCTGCCCGAAGAACGCGTGATTCGGCTGCACAATGTTGAACATCTTCGCCACCACCGTCGCCACGCCGGTAAAATGTCCCGGCCGGGACTGGCCGTCGAGGCGATCGGAGAGGCCGGCCACTTTCACCACGGTGCTGGCTCCCGCCGGATACATCTCCGCTGCCTCGGGCGCAAACAGCACGTCCACGCCCTCCTTCTCCAGCAGCGCACAATCCGCCTCAAACGTCCGCGGATATTTCGCGAAGTCCTCGCCCGGTGCGAATTGCGTTGGATTGACGAAGATCGTCGTCACGACGGCGTTGCAGTGCGCTTTCGCTGCTCGCACCAGCGACAGATGCCCCTCGTGCAGCGCACCCATGGTCGGCACCAGCCCGATGCATCGCCTCTCGGCGCGCAGCTTCGCCAGCGCGGCCCGCGCATCGGCAATGTTTCGAACAATCAGCATCGGGACAAATCAGGCCTTTTCGCGAACCAGCGCAGCCACCACGTCCTTCGCCAGATGATAGCTCTCGTCATCGCCTGGAAAAGCCCGCGCCTCCACGTCCTGCCGGTATCCGTCAATCGCTTCGCGGAACAGCGCTGCCGCATCGCCATACTGCCGCACGAATTTCGCCGGGCTGCGTGAAAAGCTCAGGTTGACCAGATCGTGGAACACCAGGATCTGCCCATCGCAGTCCGGCCCCGCGCCGATCCCGATCGTGGGAATGCCCGACCTCCGCGGTGATCCGCGCGGCCACTTCCCTCGGCAAGCCCTCCAGCACCAGCAGCACAGCGCCGGCTGATTCCAGCGCATGCGCATCGTGCAGCAGCTCATTGATCGCGGCCACCGATTTGCCCTGCACCTTATAGCCACCCATCCGGTGTACCGACTGCGGCGTCAGCCCCAGATGCCCGATCACGGGAATCTCCGCTGCCGTCAGGCGCTCCACCAACTCCGCCCGGTTCGCTCCGCCTTCAATCTTGACCGCCTGCGCGCCGGCTTCCTTCACAAAACGCACTGCGTTCCTCACGCCGTCCTCGACGCTGACGTGGTACGATCCCCAGGGCATGTCCGCGGCCACAATCGCCCGCTTGACCGCCCGCCGCACGGCACGCGTGTGGTGCAGCATCTCGTCCACCGTCACCGGCAGCGTGGTGTCGTACCCGAGGACGACCTGGGCGAGCGAATCGCCGACGAGAATCAGATCGATCCCCGCCTCATCCACCAGGCGAGCCGTAGCATAGTCGTAGGCGGTCAGGGCGCTGATCGGCCTGCCTGTCTGCTTCTTCTCTTGTAATGTCTGGAAAGTCACCGGAACCGGCGAGGATGCCGATCCATCATTGCGGAACTGCGTAACGCTCATGTTGTCTCCAGTGCGGCTCCTCCGTCGTGCAGAGGATGCCACCCGAACCAACTACCGACGATACGCCTCGAAGGGCGGGGAACACAAATGCAAGGCCCGGACCAAGGGCGGACCCATTTTACGGGCAGGTCAGCTGCGCCGATCCGCCGATGTTGTTGCAACACGGCCGTCCAGCGGAATCCAGGCAGGCGCACTCGGGAGCCGTTGAAGGCCCCATCACCCAGGCCTCTACGGTCGTCGTTCCGGACGCCCCCTTCATGCACGCGGCCAGCCCGTTCTGCGTAATTGTGCCCAGCTGTTGCGGCGCGGTCATGATCCCCCACGTCGCGGCGAGCGGCGTCACTGTGTAGGGTGCCGAGCTGTAATGCCCCGTCGCCACAAACTGCACCTGCTGCGCTCTGGGCGTTCGCTGTCGATGGACTGATGGTGACGGAGGTAAGCGATGGCCGGACGGAGCGCCACAGCCACTCAAAAAGCGTGAGGATAAGGCCAGGATCAGCGGAGGAACGGTACGAAGAGCTTGCATTCAACTCTCCTGGCCCCAGATTGTAGACGAAACTTGTCGCAGCGAAGTTTCACCCGATCGAGAGCCTCGGAGAAACCCATCCCTTCACCGATTACAGCTTCACCGTCTTGAGATAATCGCGGAATGCGGGCCCCAAATCCTCCCGTTTCAATGCGAACTCCACCGTTGCCTTCAGCATCCCGAACTTGTCCCCGGCATCGTGGCGCGTGCCCTCAAAGCTATATCCGTACACCTTCTCCGTTTGCAGCAGCCCTTTGATCCCGTCCGTGAGTTGCAGTTCGCCTCCCGCGCCCAGCGGGGTGTGCTCCAGCAAATCAAAGATCTTCGGCGTCAAAATATATCGGCCGATAATGGCGTTCTTCGAAGGCGCGTCCGCCAGCTTTGGCTTCTCCACCAGGCCCGCAACGTCGAACAGCCGGGGATTCCCTTCGACTGGCTTGCCATCGAGCACGCCATACGCCGAGATGGCCGGGCCATCGACGACCATCGTCGCCACGATGGTGGACTGAACCTGCTCGTAGACATCGATCATCTGCTTCAGGCACGGAACGGGCGCGTCGATCACGTCATCGGGCAGGATCACCGCAAACGGCTCATCGCCGACCAGGTCGCGTGCCATCAGAACCGCGTGGCCCAGACCCATCGCTTCCTTCTGCCGCACGTAGGAGACCCGCACCATGTGCGAAACCTGGCGGCTCACCGCCAGCAGATCGGTCTTGCCCCGCTTCTCCAGCGTGCATTCCAGCTCATAGCTCACGTCGAAGTGATCTTCGATGGCAGACTTGCCGCGGCCCGTCACGATCACGATCTGATCGCATCCCGCCGCCAGCGCTTCCTCCACTCCGTACTGGATGATCGGCTTATCGACCAGCGCCAGCATCTCCTTGGGAATCGATTTGGTCGCCGGCAAAAAGCGGGTGCCGAAGCCCGCGGCCGGAAAAATTGCCTTGCGCACCTTCGTCTGCATGGACATCTCTTTAATGTAGATTCCTTCCTCGTTCAGGCGTCTAACACAAACCGGGCATTCTACAGCGAGAACGGGATAGGATGCGACCACTCCCTCACAGAGTTGGCGAGTTGTCTCCGAGGAGTGCCTTGCGCACGATCCTGATGGGTGCGCCGCCCTGCTGCATGAAATCGTCGTGAAATTTCTCCAGAGAGAAGCTCGCTCCCTCTTTCTTCTGGAGGTCAGACCGCAGCTTCATAATTTCCAGCTTGCCCAGCGTGTAGTACAGATACGTTGGATCCGACGTGCCACGCTTCGTCTCCACTTCCGCAATCGCGCGCGACTGATACCCCTCGTTCACAAAGAAATCCTGGGCCTGCTCCAGCGTCATTCCCTGGGTGTGCATGCGGATGCCCACGACGAAGCGCGCATCCCGCAGCAGCGCATCCTGCAACTGCCCCAGCCGGATCAGCCGCGACTCGCGCTCGTCCTTCGCACCCACGCCCGGCTGGTTGTATCCCTCGTCCAGCATCATCTGTTCGCAGTAGTGCGCCCATCCCTCGATATTCGTTGCCGACCCCGTCAGCTTCCGCACCGCACTCAAATTCGTGTGATTTACCCAAAGGAACTGCACGTAGTGCCCGGGAAACGCCTCATGCACCGACGTGCTCACAATCGTTCCCACATTGAACGCTGCCATGTAATCCCTCACCCGCGCCGCGTCCCAGTCTTTCTCCGGCAGCGTTACGTTGAAGTAGGCCGTCGTTGAATGCCTCTCGTACGGCCCCGGCGAATCCATGGAAGCCTGCGTCATGGCCCGCATGAACGGTGGAGTCTCCTCCAGCGTCGGTTGCACGGTCGACGGAATCGTGATGATCTTCTTCGCCTGAATGAAAGCAATCTCGCTGTTGAACCGGTCGTGGAAGGCCTGCAGCAGCTGATCCGGTGCCGGATGGATCGTCGCCAGATCCGCCAGGACCTCCTTCGGTGTCTTGTTCGGATCCACTTCTTTGGCGATCCGATTGAACTCCGCCTGGTTCCGGTGCAGATCGTCGTACCCAATCTGCAGCAACCGGGCCAGCGGCACATCGACCATCTCGTCGTACTGCAGCTTTCTGCTGAATGTCTCCGCGCCGATGCGGAAATCCCCGTTCGATTTCGGCAACAGTTCCGTCTTCAGCCACTTCTCATAGTCTTCGAGCGCCGCAATCACCGCGCCGTTGGTCTTCTGAAACTCGGCAGTCGTCGCCGGATCTTTTGCCGCCCTGAACGCTTCCGGCACATCATGTTGGAAAAAATCAATGATCCCCGGCAACTGCTCCAGTGCGATCTCCGTATAGATCTTCGGCGGATTCTTCAGGTTTTGCCGTGCCGCTGTGAAGACCGCCGGCATCTGCTTCTCCCGGGCAATCAGCGACCGCAGCCGATCATTCGCCGGCGCAAAATCCCGCTCCATCAGGACAAACGCGCTGTTCGTGATCCCGCTCGAGTAGTTGTCCGGATTCTTTTCCCAATCGCGAATCGTCTCCAGTTCCAGCAGGTTGCCGTGCACGTTAGCGCGCATGATCGCCAGATCGCCCTGTGTGCTTTCGTCCAGACCCGCGGCAGGGAACTCGTCGAACTTCTTCCCAAATTCCTTCAGCGCGGCGATCTCCGCTTCCACGCTCGCCCGGGTGTAGTCCTCGAGCTTCGTATCGTACTGATGAAACCCAACCGCCGTGCCGCCGGTGGGGCCGAAGTGAAACACCACATCGGAAAAGTACTGGTCCGCCAGTACGCGGAATCTCGCGCCGGCATCGGCCGCCTCGGGCTTCATGGTTGTGGGTATGGTCATCAGGGCAACGCAGGAAAAAACAACCGCAGGGACTCTCATTTTCATTGAAGTTCAGTATCTTCTATTCGCACAAATTCCGTCATCCCGCGCACCTATACTGAAAGCCATGCCCCTCACGCTCACCCGCTCCGGCGCGCTGCGGCAGCGCGCAGAAAAGCTTTTCCCCGGCGGAGTCAATTCACCGGTCCGCGCCTTCCACGCCGTCGGCGGCGATCCGCCTTTTGTGGTGCGCGGCGAGGGCGCCTACCTCTGGGACGCCGACGGCAATCGCTTCATCGACTACTTCGGCTCCTGGGGACCGATGATCCTCGGGCATGCCTTCCCGTCCGTCGTCGAAGCCATCCAAAAGGCCGCCGCCCGCAGCGCCAGCTTCGGCGCTTCGACGCAGGCCGAAGGCGACCTCGCCGAACTCGTCCTTGCCGCGTATCCCTCGATCGAAAAGCAACGCTTCGTCAGTTCCGGTACCGAGGCCACCATGTCGGCCATTCGTGTCGCGCGTGCCTTCACGAATCGCAAATACATCATCAAGTTTGCAGGCTGCTATCACGGCCACGCTGACGGCCTTCTCGTCAAAGCGGGATCCGGGGTCGCCACCTTCGGCATTCCTGGCTCCGCCGGCGTCCCCGAAGAAGCCGTCCACTTCACGCTCGCGTTGCCTTTTAACGAGATCGCCGCCGTCGAAGCGGCCTTCGACCAGCATCGCGGCCAGATCGCCTGCATCATCGTTGAGCCCATTGTCGGCAACGCCGGTTGCATTCCACCCGCCCCTGGTTACCTCGAAGCCCTGCGCGCGCTCACCACCCGGCACGGCGCGCTCCTTATCTTCGACGAAGTGATGACCGGGTTCCGTGTCGCCTTCGGGGGTGCTCAGGAGCTCACCGGCATCCGTCCCGACCTCACCACCCTCGGCAAGATCATCGGCGGCGGCCTTCCCGTCGGTGCCTTCGGCGGCCGCGCCGAGATCATGGACCAGCTGGCGCCCCTCGGCCCGGTCTACCAGGCAGGCACCCTCAGCGGCAATCCGCTGGCCATGGCCGCCGGGATCGCCACGGTTGGCCATTTGCGCGACCATCGCGCTGAAGTCTATCCCCAACTGGAAAAACTCAGTGCTGCCGTCGCCGACGGTGTCGCTGCTGCAGCGTCGAGCGCTGGAATCCCGCTCACGACCAACCGCGTCGGTGCCATGTTGACCTGGTTCTTCACCGCTGGTCCTGTCACCAACTATGAGCAGGCCGCAAGTTCCGACACCAAGCTCTTCGCCAGCTTCCACCAGGCCATGCTTGCAGCCGGCGTCTGGTTGCCGCCTTCGCAATTCGAAGCGGCTTTTCTCAGTACCGCGCACTCAGACAAGGACATCGAGCTGACCATGGAGGCAGCCCGCAAGGCCTTCGCGGCCATCGCTTCGCAGTGACGGGAAGAAGAAAAGGCGGTAAAAATCCTACCAGATATGCAGCGTTAGCCCCGTGCTCGCCACTAACGGCGAGACGCCCGAACCCGCGTAAATGTGCCCGTACGCCACTTCGAGGATCCGCCAGTCCACGCGCGGCAGGATGCCGTGCGACACGCCCGCGTCGGCCTGCCAGGCCGCTCCCCATGAGCCACCCAGGGTGCCCGTCGCGTTGTAGTTGTCGAAGCGTCCCATCCCGCCGCCGGCTTCCACAAAGGCTCGCACGAACGGCAGGCTGACCGCGATGCGCGGCCCAAGGACGGCGCTATACGTGTGCAGGTTGTAATTGCCAGGCAGCACCGTGGCGCGCGCCACGAATCCCAGGATGCCGCTCTGGAAGTAGCCGCCTCCGCTGCCGCCCCAAATCACGCCGGCGCCCTGGCCGGTTCGCGCGGCAGAGAACTCTGCGAAGATGCTTCCTTGTCGGGGACCGATCCCGATTCCTTCGTCCTGAGCGAACGCAGGGGTTGAGAGAAGGGCAGAAAGCAAAAGGAAGGCGAGCCAAACGGAGGGGGTCTTCATCGGAGTTCTCCCATCCCTGCAAGTCGGAAGCGCGCTTGTGTCTGCTCAGACGCTGCCCGAGCGATAAAAGTTACCTTCGAGACGTCTCGGGCAGCAAAAATCATCGCCGCTGCCCTCCGGCCGACGGACAATGGCGCCGGGAGGAGCGATATGGACCTGACTCCCAGCACCATTTTCATCGTCATTATGTTTCCGGTCATTTTCGCCGTTTGCATCCTCTGGGCGACCCACGGCCATACCTCGAATGCCGATAACGAGGACCTCTCCGTGGTGGCGAAGGATCACTAAGCCGCCTGGCGAGGGGAACCGACATCTTCAAACCGACACGAAGCCTCTTTGTCCCTTGAGACAACGCGCGCCGGCCTTGGGTGCTCTCTACTTACTGGAGTCACCCTCATGACCGGATCCCCCAACACCATCGGCCTTCTGCTCCTGTTCGTCGCCGTTTTCCTCGCCTGCCTCCTCTGGGCCACGCACGGCCACACCGCCGAAGCCGACTCTGAAGAGCAGGACGTCGGTACCCCCGGCAAGAGTTCCTAAGAAGATCTGGCAAAGCGAGCGCCCCGGCGCCCTGAGGTCTCGCGCTCGAGACCCGGCGATCGACCTAAGCAGCCGCCGTCTTCTTCGGTAGAAACGCCCGCGTTACCAGCGACAGCCCAAAGCAAACCAGCAGGCACTGGATTAACAGCCGCGGCTCGTACCGCCATGCCAGCACCGCAAGGCACAGCGGATACGCCACTGGCAGAAATTCGGCCAGCAGACTTGTCCCCCACTCGGGCTGCGCCGGCGACTCCGGCATCCGCGCCCGCAGGCTCGGCACCAGCCGCGGTACGCATTTCCTGTAGTCCAGGTAAGGCTCGCCAATCTGCCCCGCCAGAAATGCCTCTTCCCCCAAAATCAGCCGCAAGTAAAACACCCCGATCAGCACCAGAAAAACTACCGCTCCCGAGGGCGGCATCAGGATCGCGATGCTGAGCGCCATGCAATACGATCCCAGGTACAGCGGATTCCGCACATGCCGATACGGTCCTGCCGCCATCGTCTGTTCGCCATGCATCGCCCCTGAATGCACCACTCCCGCGCTCAGGTAGGCCGTCCCCCAAACCCGCAGCGCCGCGCCCACAAACCCAAACAGGATCGCCAGCCAGGTCACCAGCAGCGTCGCCACGTCCAGATGCATCCAGCCCCATCGATCCAGGATTGTCGGCATCGCCAGCCACGCCGTCGTACTCGGCGGAGCATAATTCCCCGCCGTCCAGGTCCACGGCGCCCAAAACCCCACGATGTACAACAGCACGATGATGAACAGCCGGAACCGAAACTCAAACTGCGTTGCTTTCACCGCAGCGCCTCTTTCAGTCGGCCGTGTGCCTTCGCCAGCCGCGCCTCCGCCTCGGCCCGGTCCACTCCCAGCTTCTGCATCACCACCGCTGTCTTCACCGACTCCGCCTTCGCCAGCAACTCCGCCGCCTCTTCGTACCCCACTCCCGTAATGGTTGCGATGATCCGCGCTGCCCGATCCTCCAGCTTCGAGTTGGTCGGCTGCACGTTCACCATCAGGTTCCCGTACACATACCCCAGCCGCACCATTGCTCCGGTCGACAGCATATTCAGTACCAGCTTGGTCGCGGTGCCTGCCTTCATGCGCGTCGAGCCGGTCACCACCTCGGGCCCCGTTTCGGGCACAATCGCAATCCCTGCCGCTTGCGCCACCGGCGACCCCGGCACACACGTCAACCCAATGGTGAGCGCGCCCACTTGTCGTGCGTGCTCCATCCCGCCGAGCACGTAAGGAGTCCGCCCGCTCGTCGCAATGCCCACCAGCACGTCGCCTGCGCCGAAACCACGCTCTGCGAGATCGCGCGCCCCCAGTTCCAGGTCATCTTCCACCGACTCAATCGACCATCGCAGCGCCTCCTCGCCGCCGGCGATGATCCCCTGCACCATTTCCGGCGGAATATCGTAGGTCGGCGGGATTTCTGACGCATCGAGCACGCCGAGCCGCCCCGACGTCCCCGCGCCCAGGTAAAACAGCCGCCCGCCCGACTCGATCCGTGCGGTAATCGCATCCACCGCCGTTGCAATGCGCGGCAGCACCTGGCCAACCGCCGCGGCCGCCTCCCGATCCGCCGCGTGCATCACAGCCAGCATCTCGAGCGTCGATACTTCGTCAATCCGCTCCGACGCGGGATTCCGCGCCTCGGTCGGAAGGTTCCCCAACTCAGGTTCTGTCATTCGACTCGATGCTATCAGCGACCCAGGTGCAGCTTGCTGACCTTCGCCAGTGCCGCTTCCTCCGTTCGCACTTCGCACTCCCACAGCACCACCACGCGCCACCCCAGCCTGCGCAACGCCGCCCGGTTCCGCCGATCGCGGGCCACATTCCCGCCCCGCTTCGCCGCCCAGAACTCAGGCCGCGTCGCCGGCACCACCGACCCATATTTGCAACGGTGACAGTGCCAAAAGCAGCCGTGGACAAAGATGGCCGTCCGAAACTTCGGCAGCACGATGTCCGGCCGCCCGGGCAGATCCTTGCGATGCAGCCGGAACCGGAATCCCATCCCATGCAGGACCTGCCGCACCCGCACCTCAGGCTTCGTGTTCCGCGACCGGATCGCCGCCATGTTCCGGCTCCGCTGCTCCCGCGTGTGAACGTCCGTCATGGCCGGGCCGCAATCACCTCAGCCGATGCGATCGCCAAACTCGCCGCCAGTGAGCGGTTCCTCGCAGGACGCGGCCCCAGCACCCACGGCTGCATCGCCTGCGCCACGGCCGCGACCACCGGCGCCGCCACGCTGTTTCCGAACTGCTTGTAGGCCTGCGTATCCGAAACAGGAATCTGAAAGCTGTCTGGAAAACCCATCAGCCGCGCGCATTCTCGCGGTGTCAGACGTCGCGGATTCTCATCCTTGCCCCGGCTTACCAGAATCTCCGATCCATCTTTGTAGTACCGCGCCGACAGCGTCCTTGCGATTGAATCGCCATCCACCAGCCCAAAGCCAAATCCGTTTCCTGCCGCGCGATGCTTGGCCGCATACGCCTGCAAATAGGCCCACAGCTTGTTTGTCAGCGTATATTTCGGATTCACCTTGCCCTGCGGCGCGAGCGTATACGGTTCCTCCGCCGCTTCACTCCCATCTTCGGGATGCAGCACCGCCCGCAGCTTTGGCTCGGCATCCGGCAATCGCAAATCGCCCAGATCGAACGCGCAACCCTCGCGAAAGCCCACAATGAGTATCCGTTCCCGGTGCTGCGGAACAAAATGTGCGGCGTCGATCACACGCCACGTGATCTGGTAGCTCAATTCTTTTTCGAGCGCCTGCCGGATGACCCGAAATGTTCGCCCCCGGTCGTGATTCACCAGGTTTTTGACGTTCTCCAGCAGGAACGCCCGCGGCCGTTTCGCCGCCAGAATCCGCGCCACATCGAAAAACAACGTCCCCTGCGTCGCGCATGCGAATCCATGCGGCCGCCCCAGCGCATTCTTCTTGCTTACGCCCGCAATCGAAAACGGCTGGCAGGGGAATCCCGCCAGCAGCACATCGTGATCCGGAATTTCGTCCTCGTCCAGGTCGCGAATGTCGCCGGCAATCGACTCGCCAGCACCGAAATTCGCTGCGTAGGTCTCGCGTGCCCACGGATTCCACTCGCTGGTGAAGACGCAGCGTCCGCCTGCGGCCTCAAACCCCATGCGCATTCCGCCGATACCAGCGAAAAGATCGATGAAGGTGAACCCGAGCCTGGGCACAGACCTATTCTCCGCGTTTTGCGGAGGATTTCTTTTCCTTTTTCGCGCTTTTCTTTGCTCCGGCCTTCGCGGGCGCCTTCTTCGTCACGGCCTTCTTCGCGGCACGCTTCACCGGCACCTTCTTCCGCGCTGCCAGCGTCTTCTCGGTCAGCGCCGCCGTCAGCTCCCCAACATCCACCGGCCGCGCTGACTTCCGCAGTCTCTCGATGTCGTAAAATGCGCGCTTGTCGCGCAGAAAAATGTGGACCACAAAATCCACATAGTCCATCAGGATCCACTCGCCCTGCCGTCGGCCTTCCACCGAGTTCGGATACGTCCCGAACTCCCGCTTCAGGCGCAGCTCGATCTCATCGGCAATCGCCTGCGATTGCCGCTCGTTCGCGGTGCTCGTGATCAGGAAGAAATCCGTGAAGGCCGAGTCCGCGGGATCCAGCTGCAGAACCCTCGTCTCTTCACCCTTTTTGTCATCGCAGGCCGCGACCGCGGCCAGCACCATCCTGCGAATTTCCGTCAATGCCATGCGTGGGGTTAGCGCTCTCGTTCGCTCGTTTGCTTATTTCATCGTACGGCAATTTACTGTGCCTGGGCAGTCGCACAGCGAACAGTCCGCTTCACGATGCCCGGCTGTCCCGGTAGAGCCCGTGTTCGCGAATATACGCAGCCACCGCAGGCTCCAGTTCCCACCGCGCCTCCGCCCCCCGCTGCAGCGATGCGCGAATTCCGCTGGCCGAGGCCGGCTCCATCAGATCGGGCAACAGGTACAGGCGGGATTCGCGCTGTCCCGCGCCGCGCAGACACAGCACCAGACTGTTGCCCTCCTGCGCGTCGCACGACGCGACCGCAATGCTGCCCGGCAAAGCCGCCGCGATCCTCCCCAGATCGAATCCCGGCCGCGCCGCCACAATAAAATCGCACGTCACCAGCAGGTCGCCTGCCCGGTACCACTTCCCAATGCTCAGAAAGGAATCGGCGCCCATCAGGCAAAAAAGCTCATCGTTTGCCGTCAGCGACGCGCGCAGAGCCCGTACCGTATCGACCGTGTAATTCGGCCGCCCGTCGCTGCGTGGCGCATCGATTTCCGAAAGCTCCAGCCCCTTTTCGCCCGCAATGGCCAGCTTCGTCATCGCGAGGCGATCGGCAAAACTCGCCTGTGGACGATCGCGTTTCAGCGGCTGCAGGCCCACCGGCGCGAACAGCACCCGATCAAGCCCTACGCTCTCCATCGCCAGCCGCGCGAGCGCGACATGCCCGCGGTGCGGCGGGTCGAAACTCCCGCCAAAGAAGCCAATTCTCATTCCTGTTGAGCATAACGCGTCGGCCCGAAAATTCCGGTACTGTGGCCTTGTGTTCGTTTCCGCCACCCTCTCCGCGACCCCCTCTTCCACCCCGATTGCCGCTGTCGGTCTCGGCGCCAATCTCCCATCTCCTGCGGGACCGCCCGAACAAACGCTCCTGGCCGCGATGAGCGACCTCGCCGCGGCGGGCACCATCGTCGCCCGCTCCTCTCTCTACCGCACCGACCCTGTCGGTTTCATGGATCAGCCCGCATTTGTCAACGCTGCTGTTACTTTCACCACCGGTCTCGCCCCCGAAGCGCTCCTCGACCTCCTGCTCACGATCGAGCGCCGCTACGGCCGCGATCGCCGCATCGCTCCGCCCAATGGTCCCCGCACCCTCGACCTCGACCTGCTTCTGCTCGACGACCTCATTGTGAATACCCCCCGCCTCACCCTCCCGCACCCCGCCCTGGCCTTCCGCCGATTCGTCCTTGCTCCGCTGGCCGAAATCGCGCCTGGCCTCTGCCATCCCGTCCTCAAAAAAAACATCAAAGAACTCCTCGCCGCCGTACCCGACGAGGGTCCCAACCGCATCGAATCGGTGCGAAAGATATACTCCCCGAAAGGCCAGCCCTGAACGAAGTCCCATGCGCGTTTCCTCCAGCCGCATTCAACTCGCGATCGCGCTGGCCGTCCTGGTGGCCGCCACTGCCTCTGCGCAAACAAGCGGCACCGTGCGCAACGCCCATGGCGATCCTGTTGCCGCTGCTTCCATCGCCGACATGGCCGGCCACGAACTCGCCGTCTCTTCCTCTGACGGCAGCTTCAGCCTTTCCCAGCCCCCGCGTCAGATTGAAGTCATCGCGCCGCATTATGTAGCCGACGTTGTTACGATCACGCCCGGCCGGCCGGTGGACGTCGTCCTCCGCCAGCCGCTCGAAACCGTCACGGTCACCGCTTACCTCTCCGCACTCGGCTCCTCCGACAGCCCGGCCAGCACGCGCGTCGTGGGAACGCAGCAGCTCCAGCAATCGGCGTCGCCCGCTCTCGACGGCAAACTCCGCGAGGTTCCCGGGTTCGAGCTGTTCCGCCGCTCCAGCTCCCTGGTCGCGAATCCCACCACCGAAGGCGTCTCGCTGCGCGGCCTCGGCTCGACGGCCGCCAGCCGCTCTCTGGTCGTGCTCGACGACATCCCTCTCAACGATCCCTACGGCGGCTGGATCCATTGGGAAGAATTGCCCGAGCTCTCGCTCCACTCCGTCGAAGTCGTCCGCGGCGGCGCATCCGACCTTTACGGTTCCAGCGCCATCGGCGGCGTCATCAGCGTCATCCCGGTGCGCCCCCAGGCCACCGGCGTCGAGCTCTTCGCGAGCGGCGGCTCCGAAAGCACCCTCGACGACGGCGCGCTCGCTACCATCCGGCGAGGTCCATGGTCCGCGCTGGCCAGCGGCGGCCTCATCGCCACCGATGGCTACACCCTCATTGCGCCTGATCTTCGCGGTCCCATCGATCAGCCCTCCAACGTCCACGCGCAAAATGGCCTCGCTGAGGTCGACCGCTCTCTCCCTGATAACGGCCGCATTTTCCTCCGCAGCAACGTACTCAACGAAATCCGCCATAACGGCACGCCGGCCACCTGGAACGCGACCCGTCTCTGGCGTGGCGCAGCCGGCGCCGACTGGCACGACTTCGCCCTTCGCCTCTACGGCGACAACGAGCATTATCGTCAGACCTTCTCCAGCGTCCCGGCCGACCGTGCCTCCGAGACGCTCACCCGCTTCGCCTTCGATCCGGCGGACGAACTCGGCGCAGCCCTTCGCTGGCATCGCCCCATCGGCACGCATGCGCTCGTTCTCGCCGGCGCCGACACGCACGACGTCCGCGCCGAAGATTCCGAACAGCTCTTCAGCGGCAAAGGCGGCACACTCGACACCACCGCGCGTCAGCGCCAAACCGGCGTCTGGGGCGAAGCCCTTCTCACCCCTGCCCAGTGGACCATCACCGGCTCCGCCCGCGTCGATCACTTCTCCAACTTCGACGCAGAACAGTTTTCCAGCTCCGCCGCGCTGGCCCAGTTGCCCGCCTTTTCTGAAACCGTTTTCGATCCGCGCCTCGGCCTCGTCCGCCGCATTACGCCTTCGTTCTCCCTCAACGCTTCAGGATTCCGTGCCTATCGCGCTCCCACAGAAAACGAGCTCTACCGCACCGGCCAGGTTGGCCAGCAGATCACCGAACCTAACCCCAATCTCCGTTCCGAGCGCGCCACGGGCTGGGAGACCGGATTCCAGACCGACATCCACCGCTACGGGGCCAGCCTTCGCGCCAGTTATTTCTGGACCCAGGTCAACCGCCCCATCACCGCGCTGACCCTCAGCGTGACGCCGACCTCGGAGTTCCTTGAGCGTGAGAACCTGGGCCAGATCGAGAGCCGCGGCGTTTCTGTCGATTACGCCATGCAGCCCACCACCTGGATCAACGTCGAGGGTGGCTATCAATTTGCCGATGCCACGGTTACAAAATTCGCGCCCGAGCCCGACCTCATCGGCAAATGGATTCCCCAGGTCGCCCGCAACATGGCGACCACGCAGGTCCGCCTCACTCGCCCGCGCATCGGCGTTCTCAGCATGCAGGGCCGCATCAGCGGCCGCCAGTTCGACGACGACGCCAACGCCTATCTGCTCCACAGCTATTTCCGTCTGGATTCGAGCGCGGAACACAACTTCGGCCGCCACGTCGTCGCCTTTGCGTCAGGCGAAAACCTCTTCGACCGCTCCATCGAAGTCGGCAAAACCCCGCTCACGACCCTCGGCACGCCGCGCCTCGCCCGGGTGGGAATCAGACTGAGTTTCGGCGAGTAGTTGTCAGGACTTACCCTCCAGGAGCGCCGCCACCCCTGCCCCAATCACCGCCAGTGCCGGATCCTCGGGCAGAATCTCGACGTTGTAGCTCTGCAGCGGGCTCATCTTCACCATCTCCCACAGGTGCTCCTTCAGCCGCGGCAGTTCCAGTCGATCAATATCGCGCCCCGTATAGTAAAACCGCCCCGGACCTTCGAGATGAATCTGCGACGCCGTCGCCGCGGCCAGCGCCCGATGCCACAGCTCCACGAACTCCGCGCACCGCCGGTCGCCCTTCTTCGCTGCCGGAAAAACCTCATCCGGTTCCATGTCCAGAAATCGCAGCCGCATCGCCCGGTGACCCATGATGCCTTCCAGGTGCCCGCGCCCGCCGCAGCCGCAGTAATTTTCCTTCGGGTCGAGCGTCACCACCATGTGCCCGCCCTCCCACGGCCCCTCGGTGATCGGGAACCGCCCAAACCCAATCCCATTCCCAATCGTCCATACACGCACCTGGCGGTCCATCCGCCCCCTCGTCGCCGCAATCCCCGCCGCCACCGCGTCCGCATCGTTGAAGACCGACACCGTTACATCCAGGCCGCGCCTCTTCAGCCCTCCGCTGATGTTGCTCGCCACCTGTGCACCCTTCAACTGCGGCAGGTTCGGCGCATCCAGCATCACACCCCGGTTCACATACCCAGGCAGCGCCACGCCCGCCGCGTCAATCGTCGCTCCTTTCGGAATCTGGGCCGTGATTGCGTCGCACATGATCTCGCACAGGCTCTCCGCCGGCACTTCGATCAGCCCATTCGTGTCATCGATATTGTCCGGAAACTCCTTCAGCTCACCGGCCAGCTTGTGGTCTTCGATCAGGCCCGCAACCACCTTCGTCGTCATGACTGCGCCCACTGCCTTCGACATAATCCCTCGCCCTCGACTCACCCCTCAAAACGGGCCAGCCGGTTGATGCCGTTAAACGCGGCGGCCTTGTAGCATTCGGCCAGGGTGGGATAGTTGAACACCGTATCGACGAAGTAGTCCACCGTGCTGTTCAGCGCCATCACGGCCTGCCCGATGTGCACCAGCTCCGCCGCGCCCTCGCCAATGATGTGTACGCCCAGCACCTGCCGCGTCTCGCGATGGAAGATGAGCTTCAGTCGCCCTGTCGTGTCGCCGCGGATCTGCCCGCGTGCAATCTCGCGATAATACGCCACGCCCACTTCGTACGGCACGTCCTCTTCCGTCAGCTGCTCTTCTGTCTTGCCGATAAACGAAATCTCCGGGATGGTGTAAATCCCGTAAGGATAGAAACTCGGGTTCGACTGCACGTGATCGTCGCCAAACGCGCGCGCCGCCGCAATCCGCCCCTGCTCCATCGAGACCGAGGCCAGCGCCGGAAAGCCAATCACGTCCCCCACCGCAAAAATATGCGGCACTTTCGTCCGAAAATCCTTGTCCACCGGGATCCGCCCGCGATTATCGGCCTCAATCCCTGCCGCCTGCAGATTCAGCTCGTCAATATTGCCCTGGCGTCCCACCGCGTACAGCAGCGCGTCGCCCGACATTTTCTTCTTGCTTTCCAGATTCGCGACCACCGCGCCATCGGCCAGCTGCTCCACGCTTTCCACTTCTTCGCCCAGCCGCATCGTCACGCGCGCGTCCCGCAGGTGATAGCTCAGAGCCTCGATGATCTCCTGATCCGCAAATTCCAGCAGCCGCGGCCGCTTCTCGATCAGGGTTACGCGCACGCCCAGCGCCGCAAACATGCAGGTGTACTCGACGCCGATCACGCCGCCACCCACCACGATCAGGCTCTTCGGCAGATCCACCATCTCCAGCACCTGATCGCTGTTGACGATCGTCTTGCCGTTGACGGGCACCTTCGGCGACGTCGCCGGCCGCGTTCCCACCGCGATGATGATGTTGTCCGCTTCGTAGGTGTTCGTTCCTCGCGGCCCGTCTGTCCGCACGTGGTGATCGTCCTCGAACCGCGCCACCCCGTTGACGACCTCGACTCCGTTGCGCGACAGCTGCGCCTCGGTCACGTCAATTTCGGTTTTGATCACGTGCTGCACGCGAAAGGCAAGATCGGCCATCGTGATCTTTTCCTTCACGCGGTAGTTCATCCCGTAAATCGAGCGGTAGTTGTACCCGGAAAGATGCAGCACCGCCTCGCGCATCGTTTTGCTGGGGATGGTTCCGGTGTTGATGCACACGCCGCCCACCACGCTGCGCATCTCGACCAGCGCCACATGCTTGCCCCTCTTCACTGCAGACACGGCTGCGCGTTGTCCTGAAGGGCCCGAACCGATGACGAGCAAATCGTATTTCGACATGTGTCAGAAGGTGGCCTGCTCAGACCAGCCGGCGCAGTGCCGAGCCCCATCTTACAATCCAGTGATGACAAACGGTATGAATACACTCTTACACTAGTCATTCGATGCTGCTCTACGCCATAACGAATCGCCGCATCCTCGAGGGCGATGAAACCGCGAAGCGCGACGGCCTTGTTGAGCTGGCCTCTGCATGGGCGCGTGGCGGCGTCGATACCATTCAGCTCCGCGAACGGGATCTGCCTCTCAGCGAACTCCAGTTCCTGGCAGCCCGCATCGTCCAGGCGGTCCGCGCCACACGGAGCAAGACCCGTGTCCTCGTCAACGGCCCCGCCCAACTCGCTCTCGACGTGGGAGCCGACGGCGTGCACCTCCATGCCAATGCGGGACCGGCCGCTGTCCGCGCCGCCCAGCAGGTCTATTCCCGCGCCAATCTGGAGCCCGTCATCAGCGCCGCCTGCCATTCCCCCGAAGAAATACGCCAGGCCGCGGGCGCTTCTCTTCTTCTTTTTTCGCCCATCTTCGAAAAAGTCACCGAGCAGGGACCAACCCGCGGTCAGGGACTCGCCGCCCTGCGCGCCGCTGTCGACGTCGCCAAACCCACGCCCGTTCTGGCCCTCGGCGGCGTCACCGAAAAAAATGCGGCCGCCTGCCTCCAGGCCGGAGCCACCGGGATCGCCGCCATCCGCCTCTTCCTCAGCGACGCCTGGCGCGCCCTCCTCGATGTCGCCCCCACATCCGTGCGACCATCGTCCTGATCCTTCATCCAAATCTCCATTCAGACGCAGGTCGAAGGGCCCGGCCTGAGCGAGTCGCCAGCGGCGCGCCGAAGGGCACCGGTCTTCCTTCGAATCGTCCAGTGCGGCCGTAAAGAGAAATGCCTGAGATCTCAAACGCGGAATTCGACACCGCCGTCCAGACGCGAAACCGGGGCCGCGCCATCGGCTACCTCGCCTGCGCGCTTGCCGGATGCTGCTGGGGCACCGGGTTCTTCTTTGGCAAAATCGCCTTCACCCGCCTCAGCGTCGACCACTACGTGCTCTACCGCTTCGTCTTCGCCTGCCTCGGTATGCTCCCCATCGTCGAAGCTCCGCGTTTCTCTGCCCGCGAGTGGAAACTCCTCCTCATCGGCGCCTTCCTCGGTATCCCGGTCCAGTTCATCGTGCAGTTTGAAGGGCTCCGGCTCACCACCGTCAGCCACGCCGCGCTCATGGTCGGCACCATGCCCGTCATCCTCGCCGTCGGCGCGCACCTCTTCTCTCACGAGCGCCTCGACCTCAAGGGATGGCTCGCCCTGTTCGCCTCCACCGCCGGCATCGCCCTCATCGTCTTCAGTGCCAGCCACGGCGCTGTTCGAGGCGGCAACATCCGCGGCGACCTCCTCGTCGTCGCCTCGCTCATCATTGCTCTGGGCTGGGTTCTGCTCAACCAGCGGCTCATGGCGCTCGGACGCTCGCCCATGGCCGTTACTTCGTGGACCCTGCTGACCGGCTCCGCCATGCTCTTTCCCTGGGTTCTTCTCCTCCACGGGCTTCCTCCGGTCCGCGGACTCGGCTGGCATGTCTGGTTCGCTGTTGCCGCCAGCGGCCTGCTCTGCACCGCCGCCGCGACCCTTCTCTGGAACTGGGGTATCCACCGGGTCCCCGCCTCACGCGCCGGTGTCTTCCTCAACATCGAGCCTGCCCTCGGCTCCATCCTCGGGATCGTCGTCCTCGGCGAAAGCCTCGGCCCTGGCGCCTACGTGGGAGGCGCGCTCATCATCGGAGCCGTCATCGTCCTCACCACCGCCACGCATACGCAGCCCGGCGGCATGATCCCTAATCCCTAGTCAGACACTCCGACGCTCCGCACCCTGTACCCTGCACCCTGTCTCCTGTACCCTGTTTCATAGAGTGGTCGAGCTCGTCCCATCCATCCTTTCCGCCGACTTCGCCCGTCTCGCCGACGAGGTTGCCGCCGCCGAGCGCGGTGGTGGCTCTGTGATTCACGTTGACGTCATGGACGGCCACTTCGTCCCCAACCTCACCGTCGGCCCGCCTGTCGTCGCTTCGATCCGCAAACACACCCAACTCCCCCTCGATTGCCACCTGATGATCGAGAACCCCGATGAGTTCATCCCCGCTTTCGCCGACGCGGGCGCCAACTGGGTCAGCGTTCACTACGAGGCCTGCCGCCACCTGCACCGCACCCTCGAGTTCATCGCCCAGCACCACATGCAGCCGGCCGTCGTCATCAATCCGCATACCGAAGTCGACTTGCTCATCCCCATCCTTGGCATGGTCCACCACGTCCTGGTCATGAGCGTGAACCCCGGCTTCGGCGGCCAGCGGTTCATTCCTTACTCGCTCAACAAAATCCGCCGCCTTGCAGAACTTCGACGCCAGCTCGTCCTCGGTTATAGGATTGAAGTGGACGGGGGCGTCGCTCACGATACGGTCGCCAGCGTCGTCGAAGCGGGAGCCGAGTTGCTCGTGGCAGGCAGCGCTGTTTTCGGCGAGGGCCACCCCGAGCGGGATGCGCGCAGCCTGCTCGAAGCAGCCCGGCGAGCCGCCAGTATCGCGGCCGCGTAAAAGGGTATTCAGCCCGGCACGGGGTCATCGCAGACCGCCCCGCGCCGGATTCAGGAAGTCAGGCAGGTCACCATTCCAGCTGTTGGCGTGGTGTGGTAATGGAACGGGGGAGTCTGCGATTATGAGGTGTTATGAATCGGTCGGTGATCCGTGTTTCCGCAATCTGTCTGGGCCTGGCGATCGCGCTTTCCTCCCCATCCGCCTTCGCCGCTAAGAAGCCGAAGAAAAAGAAGAACGTCGATCTCAGTGCCAACCCGCTCGGCAACGTGCAGTCGAAGCAGCCCGATAAGGAGCTCTTTGACAAGGCCATGAATGCCCTCAAGCACGGCAAGTACGACGTGGCTCGCCTCGATCTTCAGACCCTCCTCAACACCTATCCCGACTCCGAATACCAGATGCGCGCCAAGCTCGCCGTTGGCGACACATGGTTCAAAGAAGGCGGCTCCGCGGCTCTCACCCAGGCCGAGTCCGAATACAAGGACTTCATCACCTTTTTCCCGAATACTCCTGAAGCTGCCGAAGCACAGATGAAAGTCGGTGACATCTACTTCCAGCAGATGGAAAAGCCCGATCGCGATCCGCAGAATGCCGTTCACGCTGAGCAGGAATATCGCACCATGCTCGAGCAGTTCCCGGACTCGCCCCTTATCCCCCGCGCCAAGCAGCGGCTCCGCGAGGTGCAGGAAGTCCTCGCCCAGCGCCAGTTCGAAGTCGGCGAGTTCTACGCCTCGCGTGAACAGTGGGCCGCCTCCATCGCCCGGCTCCAGACCGTCGCCGACAGCTACCCGCTCTTCAGCCACAGCGATCAGGCCCTCATCACGATCGGCGATGCCTTCGCGCAGGAAGCCCAGGTCATGTCGCGCGCCAAAATCCCCGAGAAGGCCAAGGCCGAATTGGTGAAGCACTACGATGACCGCGCCGCCGCTGCCTGGTCGCGTGTGGTCTCGCGCTATCCGCTCGCACCCCACGTCGAGGACGCGAAAGACCGCCTCATCGCCATGGGCCGTCCCGTTCCCGATCCGAGCCCGCAGGCCCTCGCCGAAAGCCAGGCGGAGGAAGACAGCCGGGTCAACGTCCACTTCGGCGCCCGCGCCGTCCAGCTTCTCGGCCGCGGCCCGGATACGGTCAAAGCGGCTCGGGTCGGCGAGCCTTCCCTGAACAGTCCGCCTCCCGTTCTCGCCCCCGAAGTGGTGAAGGAGAGCACCGTCTCCTGGGCCCAGGCCCTGAGCGGCAAGCCCGTTACCGGAGTTGCGGGCCAGGCACCCACGACCGCCAACGCTGCCATCGATAACGGTACTGCGCCACCCACCACCGAGCATCCGGCAGCCTCCTCAACTTTTGAGGAGGTGCCCGACGCCTCCGGAACCCCGGGCAGCACCGTCACCGTTCAGGTTCCGAGTGACAACGCCCCATCGGCTTCCGCACCCGGTTCCGGCGCAGCTCCCGCCACTGAAGTGCCCGCTGAAGGCGCTCCCGCGAATGCCGCTGCTCCCGCTGCTGGTGGAACCGCGGCTCCTGCCGCCGAGCTGCACAGCAACTCCGAGCCGCTCGTGAAGCCGGTCGGCCCGGCCAATAACACGCCGCTCCCCGCCATCGACAAGCCGGCCGAAACGCCGCAGCAGGTCAACCAGGTCCCCGCCGGTGGAACCCCGGCGCAGGTGCAAACCGGTGCCAACGCCAGTGGCAAGCCCAATAAGAAGAAGAAAGCTCCCTATGACAAGAAGGACGAGTCTTCCAGCAAGCACAAGAAGAAGGAAGGCCTCGATAAGCTCAACCCCTTCTAGAGAGTCCGAACCATAACCACAGAGGCCGCCCGCGTGGCGGCCTTTCTGTTGCCAACCCCGTACCTCCTGCATCGAAAATCCAAACGTTATATCGTGAAAAAGGAATGCCCCAGCCAGCAGAAACCATGCTCCAGAGCGATCCGGCGATGAACGACCCCAAACCTTCCCGCCGCGAACTCCCCAAGGCCTACGATCCTGCCGCTATTGAAGAGCGCTGGGCCGCGTACTGGGTCAACGAGCGCCTCTTCGAAGTCAAAACGCCCGCGCCAGGCACAGCCAGCCCTCGCGCCTTCACGGTCCTGCTGCCGCCGCCGAACGTCACCGGCAATCTGCACATGGGGCACATGTTCGAGCACACGGAGACGGACATCCTCGTCCGCTGGCATCGTATGCTCGGCGAAACCACGCTCTGGCTTCCGGGCACCGACCACGCCGGCATTGCCACGCAGATGCTCGTCGAACGCCAGCTCACGAGCGAGGGCACATCACGCCAGGATTTAGGTCGCGGAGCCTTTGTCGAGCGCGTCTGGCAATGGCGCAAGCATTATGGCGGCGCCATTCTGTCCTCGATGAAGCGCATCGGCGACACCGTCGACTGGTCGCGCGAATACTTCACCATGGACGAGCGCCTTTCTGTCGCCGTCCGCGAAGCCTTCGTGCGCCTCTACGAAGACGGCCTGATCTATCGCGGCGCCTACATCGTCAACTGGTGCCCGCGCTGCGAGACCGCGATCAGCGACCTCGAAGTCGTCCATGAAGAGCAGCAGGGCAAGCTCTGGGAGATCCGCTATCCCGTGGTTGGTGCGCCCGGCGAATTTCTCACCGTGGCCACCACGCGGCCTGAAACCATGCTCGGCGACACTGCCGTAGCCGTGAACCCGCTCGACGAGCGCTACAAGCACTTGATCGGCAAGAGGCTCAGGTTGCCGCTCACGGATCGCGAAATCCCCGTCATCGCCGACGACTGGGTCAAGTCCGACTTCGGCACCGGAGCCGTCAAGGTCACGCCCGCGCACGACCCCAACGACTTCGCGATCGGTCAGAGACACAATCTTCCCCCGATCTCCGTCATGGATGAGACGGCGCACATGAATGCCGAAGCCGGTCCAGCCTACGCCGGTCTCGATCGCTACGATGCCCGCAAAAAGGTCCTCGAAGACCTCGAAGCGCAGGGCCTGCTCGGTCAGATTCGCGACCATGTCAACGCGATCGGGAAGTGCGACCGCTGCAAAACTGTGGTCGAGCCGCGCCTCTCCACGCAGTGGTTCGTCGCCGTCAACAAAGATCCCAAGAGCGGTCGCCTGCCGCTCGCCGAGGCCGCCCGGAGAGCCGTACAAGAAGTCAAACAGAACGATCCCGATTCAAGACCGATCCGCATCACGCCGGACAACTACTCGAAGATTTACCTGGAGTGGATGAACAACATCTACGACTGGTGCATCTCGCGCCAGCTGTGGTGGGGCCATCGCATCCCCGCATGGCACTGCGCGCATTGCCAGCAGATCACCGTCGCGCGCCAGGACCCAACGCACTGCGCCCACTGCGGCTCCGACAGGATCACCCAGGAAACCGATGTCCTCGACACCTGGTTCTCCTCGGGCCTTCTGCCCGTCACCGTTTTCGGATGGCCTCCACCTGCGGGTCAATCCACGCCGGACCTCGATGCGTTCTACCCGACGTCGCTGCTCGTCACTGGCTTCGACATCCTCTTCTTCTGGGTCGCGCGCATGATCATGCTCGGCTGCTATTTCTCGGTCGACGCACCGCTGCCCGACGGATCGCCGCGCGGACTGAAAGACAGCGTCCCCTTCCGCGAGGTCTACATCCATGCACTGGTCCGCGATGCCGACCGCCAGAAGATGTCCAAGACCAAGGGGAACGTGATTAATCCAGTTGAGATTGTCGAGAAGTACGGGACCGATGCTGTAAGGTTCACGCTCGCTTCGATGGCTTCGCCCGGCACCGACATCGCCTTCAGCGAAGCCCGCACCGAAGGCTACCGCGCCTTCGCCAACAAAGTCTGGAACGCTGCGCGGTTCATCTTTATGAATGTCGAGCGAGCGCGCGAAGCCGGGATCGAAGTCGGCCGCGCCGCCCTCGGAACCGTCCCAACCGTTGCTGCCGACTCGCCTCTCGATGCCCGCTGGATCATCGCCCGCCTCAACTCCGTCGCCGCCGAAATCAACACGGCTTTCGCCGACTACCGCTTCGACGAAGCCGCCAGCCTGGTCTATCAGTTTTTCTGGGGCGACTTATGCGACTGGTATCTCGAAATCGTCAAACTGCGTCTCGATTTTGCCGAGACGGGCAACAAGCCAGCAACGAAGTCCGCGCTGACCACGCTGCTCCAGGTCTTTGAGTCGGCTCTGCGCCTGCTCTCGCCGTTCATGCCATTCCTCACTGAGGAACTCTGGCACGCGCTCTACGAGGGAGTGCCGCCAGCAAAGTCGATTGCGCTGACCCGCTATCCGCAGGGCGCAGCGCACAGCGACGACGTAGCGGAGATCGACTTTGCGCTCCTCCAGGAACTCATCGTTTCCGTTCGCGCTCTTCGCAAAGATCTGGGCGTCGATGAGAAGGCGTCGGTCCCGATCTGCGTCCGCGCCTCACCGGCGGCCTTGTCTTCACAGCAAATCTCGAAATTATCCAGCGGCTCGCTCGCGTCTCCGAGGTTGCCGATGTCGAAGAAATGCCCGAAGGAGCCGTGATCCGTTCCACGCCGCAGTTCGACGTCCAGGTCGTCTACGAAAAGAAGGTCGACGTCCGCGCCGAGCGCGAGCGCCTCACCAAAGAGCTCGCCAAACTCGAGAAGGTCCTGGCTTCTGCAGAAAGTCAGCTCAGCAATCCAGCTTTCCTCGGCAAGGCTCCGGCGCGCGTTGTCGATGGCCTGCGCAGGCAGGAAGCCGACACGCGCGTGCTCATCGAAAAGACGCGCAAAGCCCGCGAGGAACTGGGATAAGAGGATCCTGATCAACCATGGAGTGGAAAAGCCGCCGCATCGAAGCCATTCTTGAGCAAGCCCTCACCGAGGACAAAGCCACCAGCGACGTCACCACCGCGCTCACCGTCGATCCCTCGCTGCGCGCCGCTGCCACCGTCATCGCCAAAGAAGAATGCGTTCTCTCCGGACTTGGCTGCATTCCGCGCTTCCTCGACATCTTTGCGCGCCTCGACGGCAGATCGAGTGGCCGCCACGCGGTGGTCAGCCATCCCGAGATCTTCGACGGCGTCCGTCTTCGCAAGAACCAGGCGATCGCCGTCATTCGTCACAATGCCCGTGTCATTCTGGCCTGCGAGCGCGTCATCCTCAACCTCATGCAGCGCATGAGCGGCGTCGCCACGCTCACCCGCCGCTATGTCGACGAAGTCGCCGGCACCGGCGTCAAAATCCTCGACACCCGCAAAACAATTCCCGGCCTACGCATTCTCGACAAGTATTCGGTGCGCTGCGGCGGCGGCGAAAATCATCGCCTCGATCTCTCCGACGGCATTCTCATCAAGAACAATCACATCTCATTGGGCGGCGGAGTCGAGAAGGTCCTCACCAAGGCGAAGGAACGACGCAAGCCCGGCCAAACCATCGACATCGAAGTCCGTAACCTGGCCGAGCTGGAACTCGCCCTCGAGAACGGCGCGGAGTCGCTTCTGCTCGACAACATGACGCCTGCCGACATCAAAAAATCCGTCGACTTCGTCCGCGAGCGCGGCCTCAAAATCCCGATCGAAGCCTCCGGTGGCATCACCCTCGAAAACATCCGCAAGTATGCCCTTGCTGGCCCCGATTACATCTCCGTCGGCGCACTCACACACTCCGCGCCTGCCGTCGACCTCTCCATGCGCATCACCGCGGAGCTTTACTGAAGCGGTGTCAGCTTCTCGCATGTCATCTCCGCACATGTCCGCCCGCAGTGATACCGTGATCGACGATCCTTACGATCTCGCAGCACTCGATGCCGAACTCGCCGGTTCGCGCTTCGCCGGCAACCTGCACTTCTTCCCGTCGATCGCGTCCACCAACACGCACGCCATGCAGCAGGCCGACGCAGGCGCGGCTGACGGCGGCGTCTACTTCGCCGACGAGCAAACGCTGGGCCGCGGGCGCGGTGCGCACGCCTGGACCTCGGCGCCAGCTTCCGGCCTCTACGTCAGCATCCTCCTGCGTCCGGCCATCGCTCCCGCCGATGTTCTCTGGCTGTCGCTCGCGGCCGGCCTCGCCGTATACAGCGCCATCAATCAAGTCACTTCGCTCCAGCCCGATCTGCGCTGGCCCAACGATCTCCTGTTCGGCCGCAAGAAATTCTGTGGCATCCTCACCGAGCTCAATGCTGAAGTCACCCGCGTCCGACATGCGGTTGTTGGCATTGGCATTAACGTCCATCAGTCGCAGTTTCCCGCGGAGCTTCGTTCCATTGCCACGTCACTCTTCCTCGAAACCAGCCGCAACTGGCCTCGTCAGGAGTTACTCCTCGCGTTGCTGCAGTCTCTCGACCGTGAACTCGCCGCTCTCGCTGATCCCCGATTTGCTGCCCAAAGCATCCGTTTCCGCCTTGAACAGCGCTCCTCCTGGATTCGCAACAAGCGCGTCAGCGTCGAAGAAGGAGACGGCTTTACCGGCATCACCGAGGGCCTTGACCCGCGCGGCTTCCTCCAGGTCCGTACACCCGACGGCCTGCGCACCGTGCTCTCCGGTGGCGTCCGCGAAGCCGGTTCCGCATAAAATCAAATTCGAAAGAACCACGCGCATAAAATCAGACCATGCTCCTCGTCCTCAACGTCAACAACACCAACACGGTGATCGCGCTCTATGCGCTCACGCCCAGCGGCCATACCGGCGACCTCCGCGCCACCTGGCGCATCAGCACGCGTCAGGGACAAACCGCTGACGAATACGGCATCCTCATCCGCAGTCTCCTGCAAATCGAAAACGTCAAGACCAGCACCATCCGTGGCATTGTCATCGCCTCCGTCGTTCCCCCCATCGACTGGATCCTCCGGCAGTTCTGCGAACGCTACTTCAACCAGAAGCCGCTCTTCATCGAGCCCGGCGTGAAAACCGGTCTGCCGATCCTCACCGATAATCCCGGCGAAGTGGGCGCCGACCGTGTCGCGAACTGCGTTGGTGCCTTCCATAAATATGGAGGTCCCACCATCGTCGTCGACTTCGGCACCGCCACGAACTTTGACGTCGTTTCAAAGAAGGGCGAATTCCTCGGCGGCGCCATTGCTCCCGGCCTCAATGTTTCTGCGGAAGCCCTTTTCGCTCGTGCCGCCCGCCTGCCGCGCGTCGAAATTCGCAGGCCAGCGAAGATCATCGGAACCAACACCGTCGACAATCTGCAGATCGGACTCTTCTGGGGCCACATCGGCCTGGTCGATTCCATTCTCGAGCGCATGATCGCCGAACTCGGTCCCGAAACCAAATGCGTCGCGACCGGCGGGCTCGCCCACCTCATCGCGCGCGAATCGAAACACATCTCCGAAGTCAACGACCGGCTCACCCTCGAGGGTCTGCGCCTCATCTATGACCGCAATCGCGCCGCCCGCAATTCCACCCAGCCAGAGCCGGCCCGCACCCACGACGCGTGAAGCCGTGGAAAACTACTTCAACTACTTCACCGAAATTGAGGAGCACTTCCAGCGCCGTCGCGGCTCCATTCTTCTCGTCTCCACGCTCGACTGGGCCCTCATCGATACCTGGCGCGAAGCCGGCATTCCTCTCGAAGCCGTTCTCCGTGGCATCAACACTGCTTTCGATCGCTACGACGCGCGCAAACATCGCACTGCACGCCGCGTTAATGGCCTTGCCTGGTGCGCGCAGGAAGTGATGACTGCTGCTGAAGAGATGCGCGAAGCGGCACTGGGCACGGTTAGACCCAAATCCGATTCTGCAGGCGCCGGGCTCGAATGGGATCGTATCGCCGCCCATCTTTCCCAGGCTGCGGCCCAACTCAGAGCTGCGCAACTCACCGGCCTTGCCGCACAGACTGCGACTGAGATTGCCGACCGGCTCACCGTGCTCGCCACCCCGTACTCTCCCATGCCAAACCTCGAAGACCTCGAACGCAATCTCACCGTCCTCGAAGAGAAGCTCCTCAACGTCCTCATGGCCACCACGCCCGAGTCCGAGCTCACCGCACTCCGCGACCAAAGCGCGCAGGAACTCGCCCCCTACCGCCGTCGGATGCAGGCCCTGCAGATTCGGCAGATCGAACAGCAGTTCCTCCACAAACGGCTGCTCGAAAAACACGATCTCCCGCGCCTCAGCCTCTTCTACATGAGGCAGGAATAAGTGAAGGTGCGCATCGAAAAGTCTGTCTATGGCGGATCGGGCCTCGCTCGCGCCGATGGCAAAGCTATCTTCGTCCCCTTCACTCTGGCCGGCGAAGAAGTCGAAGCCGACATCGTCTCGGACAAGGTCGGTTTCTCCACTGCTGAGCTCTGTTCCGTTTTGGAGCCCAGCCCTGCGCGCACCCAACCACCTTGCCCCTACTTTGGGAAATGTGGCGGCTGCCACTATCAGCACGCCACGTATGCGGCCCAGGTTGAAATCAAGCTCGCCATCCTACGCGAGTCGCTCGAGCGTGCCCGCATTCAAGACATTCCCGTCGTCGTTCCCGTCACCGCCGACCCCCTGGGTTACCGCAACCGCATCCGCCTTCACATCCAGGAAACTCCGTTTGCTCTCTGTTACAAATTCCGCAAATCGCACGCCAACCTTCCCATCGAATCCTGTCCCATTGCCGCGCCGCCGCTCCAGCGTGCCATCGAAATCCTCCGTCGCGAAGGTCCAGGTCTGGGGTTCGCCCCATTTCTAACTGAAGTCGAGCTATTTACGGCACCCAATGAGCCGGCGCTCCTGCTTTCTCTCTGGACCGACCGTACGGCGTCCGCCGCGAAGCCGTTTCTCGACAAAATGTCGTTACAGCTGCGACAAATACTCCCGGAAATCCAGAGCATTGGCCTCTTTGCGACAGAGAGAAACCGCACCACCAACCGCCTGCTCGCTCATTCCGGCTCCGAATCCCTGATCTATCCTTCCACGAAGCACCGCTATCGGGTTGGCCTGGGTTCCTTCTTCCAGGTCAACCAATTCCTCATCGACCCGCTCGTCCAGCTTGTCACCGGCGGGGAACAAGGGGCCGTCGCCTGGGATCTCTACGCGGGCGTTGGCCTCTTTTCCTTGCCTCTCACCGCCGGTTTCGCCGAAATCACTGCCGTGGAATCGTCGCCTTCCGCGGTTCGCGACCTCCGCGAAAACCTGCGCGGCACGCAGCATCGCATCGCCGCTGCTGACACGGCGGCCTTCCTGCGCCAGGCCGTCCAGCAACGTTATCCCGCTCCGGACCTCATCGTTCTCGATCCGCCGCGCGCCGGTCTCGATCGTGACGTCACAACCGCCCTCGGGAAAATTCGCCCGCGCAAGATTACTTACGTTTCCTGCGATCCTTCTACCCTCAGCCGTGACCTTGCTGCGTTAGTAGAATCCGGCTATCGCCTCAGAAATATGCATCTGCTGGATCTCTTCCCGCAGACCTACCATCTGGAGAGCGTCACGCATCTCTCTCTCGACTGACCGGACCCGAGGCGACCATTCGCAATGGCCACCTCGCTCGCCATTCCGCGACAGACTCGCGCGCGTCCGACAACACAGGCCGCGCGACCGGCGCCCCGCCTCCTTCCACTTCTCGCAGCACCCGCTCTCTTCATTGCCATCTCTTTCGCCTGCGGCGACACACTGGCTCAGCGAATCTGGCTCCCCGCCGGCGATCTCCTCGCTGCGCTTGCACTCCTCTTTGCGATCACTGCGATAGCTGCCTTCTCCACGATTCGCATTGCCCTGGTCCCTGGGGCCGTCCTCTGCTTTCTCCTCGGGATCTTCTGCGCTGAGGTCCAGCCGCGTTCGCCCGTGACGTCTCCACTGGAGCGCATTGCCTTCGCGACACCCACTTCGACTCCGGCGATCCGCCACGCGGGCATCGAAACCACTCACGTCGTCGAAGGTGCCATCATTCGCACGTCTCCACTCCGCCTCATCGACTCCTACGCCCCTTACTCCGATGTCATCCGCCACGAGCACAGCCAACAAATCGATCTCCATGTCACCGCCGTAGACAGCCAAAATCTCCCGGCACCCGAAGGACTCCGCCTCACTCTCTACTCGCCCTCCGACGCGCCCTTCCCCCAACTCGCCTGCGGTCAAAACCTCACGGCTGCAGCCGCCATGCATACCGAAGAGCGCTTCCTCGATCCCGGTGTATGGGATGCCGCAGCATGGCTCCGTGAACAGGGAATCAGCGCTCTCGGCAGCGCTCACGTCGAGAATGTAGCGGTGACAAAGGCACACTCCAGCTTCCCCTGCTGGATCCATGGTGTCCAGCAATCGGCCAGCGAGCGTGTTGTCGGCCTCGCCGATCAACCAGCCAACTCCCGTCTCCCGGGCTTCTTCCGCCTCACTCACGACGACGCTGCGATGCTCACCGCCATGCTTACCGGAGACCGCACCCTCCTCGGTCATCGCCTTCGCGTCGGCTTCGAACGCACCGGCTCCTTCCATCTCCTCGTTGTCTCGGGCATGCACCTCGCGATCTTTTCCGGCCTCATCTTCTGGATTGCCCGCAGCCTCCGACTGCCACGGGTAGCGGCCTCGCTCACGACCATCGCGCTTTCACTTGCGTATGCGCTCTTCACCGGCTTCGGCCAGCCCGTTGAGCGCGCCTTCTGGATGGTCACGCTTTACCTGTGCGGCCGCATGCTGTGGCGCGAACGCCGCCCCCTCAACGCCATCGGATTCGCAGCCCTGGTCATGCTCGCCGTCGATCCCGCGGCCCTCCTCGACGCCGGTTTTCAAATGACGCTGCTCTCTGTCCTGGCCGTGGCCGGCGTTGCCGGGCCAATCGCCGATAAGACTTTCGGCCCCTATCTCCGCGCCACCCGCGACCTCTGGCTTTTGCCCCTCGACCCCAGCCTGCCTCCGCCCATTGCTCAGTTCCGCGTCATTCTCCGGATGGTCGCGGCTCCGATGCGTTGGTTAGTTGGCCCCTGGCTCGCGCTCCGTATCTTTCCGCGTGGTGTGCGGCTGGGCCTTGTGATCGTCGGACTCGTCACTACCTCCATCGCCATCGAGCTTTTCATGGCTCTCCCCATGGCTATTTACTTCCACCGCATTACCGCCGTTGCTCTGCCGGTTAACGTCCTCATCGTCCCGCTGCTCGGCATCCTGCTGCCTCTTGCTCTCGTCACGCTTCTCCTGGTCGTCACTGTTCCTAAACTCGCTGTTGTGCCCGCTGCGGCCGTCGCCGGTCTTCTGCACCTCGTCAGCGCATTCGTCCGCGCGTTTGGAGCCATGCGTCTCGGCGACCTTCGCATTCCCCCGCCGCACTTGCTCGCCATCGCCACCATCATCGCGCTCACAGCAGCGGCCGTGATTCTCATCCGCCTCCATCGCTTCGCGATTCCAATGGCTGCCCTGGCTCTTCTTGTCGCAGCTGCAGTGACAGTCTGGCCGCGAGCCATCGTTCATCGCGAGGGATCCCTCGAAATCTCCATCATCGACGTTGGCCAGGGAGACTCCATCCTGGTGATCACCCCCCACGGCAAAACTCTTCTCATTGACGCCGGAGGAATCGTCGGTGCTGGCGGCCCCAACGCCATCGACCCCAACGCCCACGCCACCAACTTTGACGTGGGTGAAGACGTTGTCTCTCCCGTTCTCTGGTCCCGCGGTATTCGCCGTCTTGACGCGGTCGCTATCACCCACGCCCATGCCGACCACATCGGTGGCATGCCCGCGGTTCTCGCCAATTTCCGGCCACGTGAGCTCTGGATCGGCATTAATCCCCATTCCGTGCTGTACGACGCTGTCATCGCCGAGACCCAAATTACCCGCACGCACATCATTCGTCACACTTCCGGTGACCTATTCACCTTCGACGATGTCCGCGTTCGCGTTCTTGCGCCCGAGGCCAGCTATCATCCTGCAGCTACCCCGGGTAACAACGACTCGCTGGTGTTACAGATGTGCTATGGCAACACCACCGCGCTGCTCGAAGGCGACGCCGAGTTCCCAAGCGAAGACCGCATGCTCGTCGAGGGCGGCCTCCACTCCGACTTCCTCAAAGTCGGTCATCACGGCAGCCGAACCTCGACTACGCCGGATTTCCTCGCCGCGGTCTCGCCCTCCTGGGCCGCCATTTCCGTCGGCCGTCGCAATTTCTACGGCCATCCCCGTTATGAAGTTCTCGATGAACTCCAGTCCGCACACGCCCGTACCTTCCGCACGGACATGCTCGGTCTCTCTACTTTTTATTTCGATGGAAAATCCGTCCAGGCCGCAGTCTGGTCCGCCCAACAGCAGCAGCCCTAATGCCCCTTCGGCACTGCCTCGAGCGCGTCACACGCCACAACCGCCCCATTCTCCGCAGCGACTTTCTCTGCTGCCGCACTGGCCCGCGCTGAATAATCCGGTTCCGAAAGCAGTTGCTGGATCAGCCTGGCCGCCGGCTTCGCCCTGTACTTCTTCCGTCCCAGCACTTCGGCCACGCCCAGCCGTCGCACGCGCCGGGCATTGTCCGGCTGATCGTGGCTGTACGGCATGACCAGCATGGGGCGCCCCGCGCGCAGCGCCTGTGCGGTTGTCCCAATGCCAGCCTGATGGATGATCACCGATGCTCGCGGAAAAATCCTGGAGTACGGCGCGTACCGCGCTACGCAAATCGTCTCCGGCAACTTCCGCTTCGGCAGATTCCGATCATCCGCTCCGATCAGCAGCACCGCTCTCTGTCCCAGACGCTCCGTCGCTTCCGCGCTCTGTTCGTAAAAATCCCCAGCATGCATTACCGCCGCCGAACCCAGCGTGAATACCAGGGGTGCCGGTCCCGCATCAAGAAACGCCGCCAACTCCGGCGGCAACACACCCTCTGAGCCCGTCCCGTCGTAGAACGCAAAGCCGGTCACCTTCACCGCGGGCGGCCAATCCGGTTGCGGCTCACCCATCACGCGCGAGTACAGCGCGAGGACAAGGCCCGGTGAGTGCTTCGCGTCGAAAATCGGATCTTTCCCGTGTGGCAATCCCAGCTCACGTCGCAACTGGTAAACCGGCTCTGGCCATTTTCGCGTGACGAACCGAGCGAACCGCGCTACTACGTGGCCCAGCGGTGGCACCGCACCCTGCACTTTTGCCAGCGTCGGATACGGTGGCAACACCGGCGGATCGTATCCGGAAAAAAACGAGAACGGCGCGAGCACATACGAAGCCCACGGCACGCCGGTCTTCTCTGCGACGATCGGCCCCGCGTACGCCAGCTCGCCGGTCACCAGCAGATCCGCGCCGCCATCCGCCTCTACCGCGGCCAGTAAATCCTGATAACTTTCGCGGAGGGAAGGGAAGAGAAATTTTCGCAGGCCGGTTTCTGTTCCATGCTTGATGTCGTAGATCATCGCGATCAGGCGCGTGTCGCTGGCATCCTGCTCCGGCCGCACCGGCGCGAATCCGATCCCCAGAGGCTCGACCTTCGGCCGAAACATCTCGGGAATCGCCAGCACTGGCCTGTGTCCGCGCCGCTTCAGCTCAAGTGATAAAGCGATCAGTGGATTGACATCGCCAAAGGTGCCATACGTCGAAAAGACGATTCTCATCGTGCTCCCGAAACAGGATTTGCCTGGAGTCCGTTCAGAAGTTTGCTCAGAAGTTCGCCTCAAAATCGTGGAACCGGCGTTCCAGCTCCCACTGTTGCTGCGCCTTTTCGCTCGCCTGCACCAGCGCCGCGCATGCGCCTGATGGATTCTCCGATCCCAGCTGGCCGCGGCATGCGGCCACCGGTGTTTCCAGCTTCTCCGGCGTCACACGCTCCCACAAACTCGCTCCCGGCAGAAAACCGTGCTCAATCGATGTCCGCACCATCAGTTTCAGATCGTGATAGTTCAATGGGTATGTATCAGCTGCGCGTACATATTCATGCGTCAGGTCGATGCGCGACACTCCTTCATCGTCCGTCGACAGTGCCATGGGCACGCCCGCTCTGCGATACAGCATGAACGGATGTTCGTTCCCTTTGACGTTCAGGATCACGTCGTTGCTGGTCAGGTTCAATTCCACCATTACGTGACGGTCCGCCATCTCCTTCATCAATTCCCACGGACGATCTTCGAACATCACGTCCACGCCATGGCCGATCCGCTCCGCGTGCCCCTGCTCCACCGCCATCCGGATATGAAACTTCATTCCATCCGGAGGCACCATCCCCTCGCTCAGTTCGCCAGCGTGCAGCGTGATGTGCACCTTCGGATATTGTCCGTGCAGATAGTCGAGCATTTTCATCTGCAACGCGTAATCACGCATCGAAATATACCCGTCCTCGGGGTTAACAAAGTTAATTCCCAGTACATCGGAATCAGCGGAAGCAACTTCGAACCCCAACAGAGTCTGCGCAAACACCTGCTCCGGAGGGTGTCCCCTCAGCACCTGATACAGGAACCGCACGGTCACTTTGCACGCTGGCGCGGCATCCGCCTGTCCGCAGTGCTCGATCTCCTCTCGCTCTTTCAGCGCCGTCGCCAGCTCCGCGCGATCACTTTCCACATTCGCCTGAAATGCGCTCTCATGCAGCAGTTGCTCTCGCAGTTTTGCCGGATCATCGCGCCAACCGAACTTGTAGCCCAGGGCCGCAGCCGGTTTGAACCCCGGCGTCTGCATCAGCTCCAGATACTGCTCGTTCTGCGCCGCTGCCCGCGTCGCCACTTCGTCGATCCACTCGCCAGTGAAACGCTTATCGTCACCGAACCGATCGAAGGTGTCGAAAAAATGATCGTGCCCCGACTCCCCTGTCGTCGGCACAAAGGTGCGCATCGAGAGGGCATCGATCAACTCGTCATACAGATGCTGATTGGCGGGCGCGTCCTTCGCCGGCGCCTCGCCCGCCGGACAATCCGGCCCGTGATGTTCGGCGTCCACCTTCAGTTGCGCCTCGTTCACACAAAGCCCATCCTCGCCGGCTTCGCGGATGAACGTCTCTGCGTACACCGCTCCACTCAAATGGCTGTGCAGGTCTGCGCCCTTTGGCATCCGGTACAGGAACGCACGCAGCGCTGCCGGTCCTTCCTTTTTGGCGTCTTCCAATGCGCGCGCGGTTCGCGATTCCGCTGGCGATACCGCCTGCCCAGCGGCTCGAAAACCGCTCAGGGACAAAGCGCTGGCAGCCAAAGTGACGAAAACACCACACACGCGGCGAGTCAGAACCATGAGCTTTCAATTTCCTTAGCGAATCGGAGAAGCGCAAATCGTGGGACAAGTGTATCGCGGGTCTATTGACGCCGCAGTGCAGCCGGCACTGAGTGCAAAGCGCCTTCCACGCTACGCCAGGCGCAGAAGCAACACGACGCCCACCGCCAAAACCAGCAGGGGCAGCCACAGATGGCTATCGGTCAGGATGGCACGCAGCACCGTTTCACCTCCAGGCAAAGTATACTCATTCGGCACGTCTCCTTTGCGTGCCCCATGCAGCTAATGGCCCTACAGAGCCATCGATCGCGTACCTCCTCGTCCTCCGCGCAGATCCAGAGGAGCCAAACGCCGTGCATCCATCGGAGCGCCTGTTGACTCCGGGCCTCACCGCGAACAAGAAGTTGCCGAGTGCTCCCGAAGGGGCTGGCGCGTCCCAGGGCAGATTCGGACTCGGCACTGCCTGTGCCCTGGCTGCCGGAGCGTGGCTTGGCGCGGCCGAGGCTCCCGCTCGCCTTACCGCTTCAGGTTTCTCACCGTTTGCCATCTCCTTTTGCATGGTAGGAGGCGTTTTTCTCGCCCGCTGGACCCTGCCCGTCGCAGCGAAAGGCACGCATTCCGTTGTGCGCGATCTGCGGCAGCGTCCGCACCTGATGTTGTGGGCCATCCTGGCCGGTTCGCTGTGGGCTGTCGCCAACACGCTCACGATTTTCGCCATCCGCGACGTTGGCCTTTCCATCGCCTTTCCTCTCTGGAATATCAATTCGCTCATCGGCATCTTCTGGGGCTGGGCTCTCTTTCATGAACTGCGTGGCGCCTCGGCTCAAAGCTGGGCGCGCGTCGCCGGCGGAGCCGCGGCCATCGTTGGTGGCTCTGTGCTTCTTTCCATGCTCTCCGTGCACACCATGGCCGCAACCCCGGGCCGCGCCCTCGGCGGTATTGCCGCTGCTCTGGGGGCAGGTCTTTTATGGGGCACCATGTACGTCCCGTATCGCAAGGCTTATCTGAGCGGCATCAATCCGCTTTCTTTCGTCACCATCTTTACCTTTGGCGAAATCGGAACCATGCTGCTGCTGGCCGCTCTTCTGCCCGGCAGCCTGCATGCCCTCTGGCGTGAATTTGTCGCCATGCGCGCCTCCATCTTCTGGCTCCTGCTCGGTGGATTCTGCTGGGTCATCGGCGATCTCTTCCAGCAGTACGCCACCAAATATGTCGGCATCAGCCGTGCCATTCCCCTTTCCAATACCAATCAGCTGTGGGGATTTGCATGGGGCGTTCTGGTCTTCGGCGAACTCGCGGGTGCGCGGGGTTCGGTGCGCCTGATGGCCCTGGCCGCTTCAGCTCTCACCGTCCTCGGAGCGATGCTGATCGCAGGCGCCACCGTTTCCGCGGCCGAGTCCGCCTCCGTGGTCCGCGCCGTCCGCCGCGAGTGCGATCGCTACGGCATGGATCTGGCCGCCACGCTTCGCATTCAGGAAGGGCAGGGAAGCGATGCCACTCCGGTGAACCGCCGCTCCTGGTTTGACTACCTCATCCTCGTTGCTGCACTTGGAGTCTTCGTATGGTTCGCGAGATACGCGCGCATTCCGAGTATGGCGATCCGCATCCCTGTCGCCACCGCTCTCACTGTCATTCTGATTGCGGTTCTCGGGGCCTGCGGATGGCTCCTCTGGAAGAAAACCCGCTTTGAGTGAGCCACGCCCCGGTTTGGGTCACGAGTCGCGCTCCGTTTAAAGTGTCATCAGACCTTGGAAAAGACACCTGTGCCAATCGACATTGTGGGCGTCGGCCTCAACGCCACCGATACCCTGATCCCCGTTTCGCAATATCCCGCTTCCGGCTCCAAGATTGAGATCCGCTCCGCCTCCATCTTGCCCGGCGGGCAGGTCGCCACGGCCATGGTCGCCTGTCAGCTTTGGGGCCTCAGCGCGCGTTACATCGGCAAACTCGGCGACGACGATGCCGCCGCCCTCCATGCCGGGGAATTCGGCAAAGCCGGTGTAGAAACCAGAATCATTACTGCCCCGGCCTGCACGAGCCAACAGGCGTTCATCCTCGTCGAAGACTCCGGCGAGCGAACCGTCCTGTGGAAGCGCGACGATCGCCTCACGCTCCTGCCCAACGATCTCAACAAGGAATGGATCACCGACGCGCGCGCCATCCATCTCGACGGACACGACACCGCGGCAGCCATCACCGCAGCCACCTGGGCGAGAGAAGCAGGCATCCCGGTTATCGCTGATCTCGACGAACTTTATCCTGGCGTCGAGCGCCTGATCGAAAAAGTCGACTACCTCATTGTCAGCCGCGACATCCCTGGCCGCCTCACCGGCAAGTCCGATCTGTTTGAGGCTCTTGTGCAGGTCCAGCGACGCTTCGGCTGCTTTCTCACGGCTGCCACCCTTGGCCACGATGGCGTTCTCGCCTGTGTCGAAGGGGCCTTCTGCTACCGGCCTGCGTTTCGGGTCAACGTCCTCGACACCACCGGCGCCGGCGACATCTTCCATGCGGGCTTCATCTACGGATTCCTTCACGAATGGTGTCTGCAGCAGACTCTCGACTTTGCCTGCGCTGCGGCGGCCCTCAACTGCACGGGAACCGGAGCCCGCGGCGGCATTCGACCGGTTAACGAGATCGAGGATCTGATGGCCTCCGGCGCTCGCCACCCCGCTGCCCTCGACGCCGGCGGTCGCAGTCCAGCCGGCGCGGCAAAACTCGATCCATCCCGCAGCCGTTCGATTCCGCAACCGAAATCCTGACTGGAGCGTACCTTTCCGGATCGGGGGCGCGGCGAATTCGGAAAAGGGTCCGACGGAACACCGGAGTATTGGTTCGAATGACGTCGTTACGATCATCATTCTGGGCCCTGACGGGTCATGGCCGTAAATTAACTAAAACGTTTGATTTAGGGCGAAAACCATTGCGTAGGATTTTCTGCGTGTAGTACTGTGTCGGTCATGGTTCGCCGATCCTGGCTTGCAGCCGGCGTTTTGTGTTTGATCGCCATCTTCGCGTGGCAGCTGGCGCTGCAGGCGCGCCGCGACTCGGTTACCTGGGATGAAGCCCATCACCTCTACGACGGATACAACATCTGGCGCCATGCTGACTTCGGCCTCAATCCGGAGGTTCCGCCCCTGATCAAAATGGCCGATGCCGCTCCCCTCCTCGATCTGCGCCTCAATACGCCGCCGGATCAGCACCGCGATTTCAAGAGCGAGGCATTCTTTGACGGCCGCGATTTCCTGTTTTCCAATGACGCCAATCGGATTCTCTTCCGCGCACGCATGGCGGCGATGGCATTCTCTCTGCTCCTCGCTTTGCTGGTTTTTGCCGCGAGCAAAGAAATGTTTTCGATGCGCGCTGGATTTCTTGCGCTGGCGCTCTTCGTCTTCGATCCCAATCTCCTTGCGCACGGCACGCTCGTTACTACCGATGTCGGTTCAGCGCTCACCTTCTTTGCTGTCGTCTATGGCTGGTACCGCTGGCGCATCCGCCCGTCGTGGCCGCGACTCTTGGTGACCGGAATTGTTTTGGGGTTCGCTCTCGTTACAAAATTCACCGGCATTCTGTTGTTTCCGGTGCTGGGACTGCTTGCACTCGCGGAGTTCCTCTGGCCTCTCCGATTTCACGCGAAAGGACCGCGCACCGATGGGCCTGACGAGCGTCCGGCCGGGAGCCGCAATTCCGGCCATCCGTCGAATCGCAGGCGCCTCTTTGGTCATTTGGCTGCCGGCCTTGCTGCGATCTGCGCATCTTCCTGGATTGTTCTGTGGGGCTTTTACCGGTTCCGTTATGCTGCTCGGCCCGGTAACCTCGCGCTCAATCCCACGCTCGCGGCCTATGTTCCGCATTTGACAAGCCGCCTGGGGGCGCACCCTTTGCTTCTCCTCGCACGGCTTCACGCCTTTCCTGAAGCATGGCTTTTTGGTCTGGCCGATACGAAGATCACCGCGGACACCTATACCAGTTATTTGTTTGGCCACGTCTACCCCCATGGAAACGTTCTCTATTTTCCGGCGTGTTTCGCCATCAAATCGACGCTGCCTTTCCTTTTGCTTTTCGTCATTGCCATCGTGACCCTCGCCGCCCGCCGCATGGAGGCGCCTCGCGCTGTCCTCTGCCTGACACTTCCGCCTGCACTTTACTCCGTGGTAGCGGCCTCATCGAACATGAATATTGGTGCACGACATCTGCTGCCGATTTACCCGTTTCTGTACGTGCTCGGAGCAGGAGCCGCCAGCGCGCTGCTGGCGCGAACCAAACATTACAGTCCTGCGTTTTCCGCGCTCTTCGCTGCTTTGGTTATTTGGCAGGCGGCAGATACAGCTACGGTTCACCCGGCGGAAATGGCTTTCGGGAATGGCCTCTGGGGCGGTCCGGCCAGGGTTCACTTCTATCTGAGCGACGCCAATGTGGATTGGGGTCAGCAACTCAACGATGTTCGCGCCTGGCTCGCAGCCCATGGTGTGCGCGCTTCGGGTTGGAGTGCTCCTGGCGTTGTCTCCGGTCAGCCCGCCCCGCCGCCCAGCCAGACCACTCTGGACGGCGCCGAATCAGCGGCGCAGGATTGCTGGTTCGTCTACTTTCCTGACGGAGTCATCGACCCGCCACAATACGGGATTCCGTGCCACCGCTTGCCCACCCAGGAGACGCTCTTCTGGCTGCGGGAGCCCACCAATTTGCCCGCGGCTGTCGATGGCTTTGTGCTGATCAGCGCCAGCGATCTGGCTGGATTCGAACTCGGTCCCGGGCCGCTGAATCCTTACAACCAGTTCAACCACCTCAGGCCGATGGCTGTCATCGACGAAGGAGTCTATGTATTTCAAGGTCATTTCGATCTGTCGCTTGCCTCTGGCCTGAACCATGCTGCGAAAGCCGGTCTTTTGCTCGGTCATCATCAACCCGAAGCTGCCTATGCCGAGGCCGAGCAGGCCGTCGCCCTTGCACCTGATCTCGTTCCGCCGCAAGCCGTCCTCGGCGACACGCTGCTTGCCCTCAATCGGCCCGCAGAGGCGCGAGTTGCTTATCAACGTGCCCTGCAACTGGCCGAAACCGTGGAGCCGGCGCTTCAGACCGACTGGGTTCCCAGATTACAAGCGAGGCTCGCAGCGAGGTGACTTTGCACCGGAGACAGGGATCGGCGCCAGTCCGCGGCCATTAGTGCCGACTGAGTACTTTGCTGCGGCACAGCAAGTGGTTCGAGTTTGGTCGGATTTTGTAAGCGTGGCTAAGCCGACCGCCACTGAGGGGCGAACGTGGGCTCTCTGTGTTCCCGCTGACCTGCACGCGATGCGCCCCTGGCTTCGGGATTGGTTCCCCGGGCTCGAGCCAGATGCGAGTTTAGCGCCGCCAGCGCGCGGTAAAGCCGCGCTTTTACCGTCGAGAGCGGTGCACCGGTGACAATGGCGATTTCCTGCAGCGGCATTTCCTGCCGGAAACGAAGCATGAACACTTCGCGCTGCAGTGCCGTCAGCACCGGAAGGGCTTTGGCAAGGAGCCGTTCCTTTTCCCGCGCAGCACAGTGATCGAAGGCTGCCCTTTCGCCACCGCGAGCGTGAAAGCAGCGCTCATCCCCGATTTCGGTCATTTCCTCAAAACTTCGCAGCGACGGAGTTCGCCGTTTGAGATCAAAGACCAGATTGCGGGCTATGGTGAACAGCCAGGTAACGAACTGCGAGTCTCCTCTGAACTGCGAGCCCCGCTCCAGCACGCGCATCCATGTTTCCTGAAAGAGATCTTCGGCCAGTTCGCGGTCACCCGTGAGGTACAGCAGATGGCGCATCAGCCTGTGCTCGTACCGGAGAATCAGCTGGTCGAGAATCTTCGGATCCTGTTTCTTTAGCCTGGCGGCAATGGCCCTGTTGTCGTCGTGATATTCGGGATCGGTTTCGCGGAAGACGGGGTTGCGGGCGCCAATCGTGCGAACGGCTGCGCCCTGTGCGATGTCGGCGACGATCGTCTGTTGCGATAAGTTCATGGAATTCGTTTGCTCCTGAGGGAATGTGGGACCCGAAACCTGACCATCCGCACATAAGGAACTTGCTGTAGTGCGCAAAATCTGCGCCGAACGTCTCGGCGGTTCGAGCCGATTCTCTTCCGATTCTGACCCTGAATCGACGCACGAAATGTCGAGAGATGTCGCCGTCGCGAGCAATGCGTTCCTCACCGCCTGCTTCCTGACAAAATGCGACAAACCCTCCGCAACACAACGGGACCGCCGCGACTCTCTATGCCCGTGCCGGAGGATTTAGTGAGGCTCTTTCGATTCGCCCCGATCGTCATCTGCGCGCTGGTTGCCATGGCCGACGCAGCGACCGCCGCTTCCACATTTTTGCCGCCCGTCGGGCAGACTGCGCGTTATCGCTTTTCCGATACGGTCATCGGCGGAAAAGGAACGAAGACGCTGTCCGGGACTCTTACTCTGCTCTCCGTGACCGAGGACCGGGCACAACTGTCCATCGCAATCGACGGCAAAGCACCGCGCACCTTCAACCTCCACGTCGACGCGACCGGAGCACTGGACGCGGAGAAAGGAATCTCTGCGGCGGTGTCTCCAACGGATTCTCGTGCCGGCGGTCAGGCCCTGCCGGGGGTTGCCGAACAGGCGCTGATTCTGCAGCTTTCCCTTGCGTCGCGTGCCGGAGCGCACCCGGCAGATGTCGAGTCCTTTCCGGTTCTCCTCGATATTCCGTGGGCCCGGGCGCCGGTCAACCCCATACTCAAGATCCGGCCGACTGGCCCGGACGCCTTTGCGGGAGACGCGGAGGACACGACTACCATCAACCCGCCTGGCAGGAACCGCGAGCACATCCTGCGTAACCGAGCGATCGCCGTGGGGGTAGGAATCGTCGCCTCGCAGATCGATGGCGGGGTGGGAAGAGTGGTTGGACCGGTGGTGACGTTGACGACTCTGCTGATTGCGAGCCGCACCCACTCCGGAGACCCTCAGCCGGCAGACGTGTCGTTGCATATTACCGGTCAGCTTGCCGGCGGGCGCCTGCAGACGATCTCTTGCGACGAGGAATACGTCGTCCATCCCGGGAAACACGCGCACACCTTCGGCGACCGATGGTCCCTGACGGCGGTGAGCGCATGAGTTCGACGCGCGTCCGTCGCGCGGGTGGCTTGCGAGCTGCGGTGTGTCTTCTGTTGGCTGTGCCAGTCGCAGGCAGCTGGGCCCGGGACGTTTCAACGATGTCGGTGAATGTGAACGTGGTTTCAGTGCTGGCGACAGTGCGCGATCGTCAGGGGCGGCTTGTCACCAACCTCACGACTGACGACTTTGTGCTCCGGGAAGATGATGTGCCGCAAAAGATTCGTTACTTCTCGCGAGAATCGGATCTGCCGCTCACCGTCGGACTTCTGGTGGACACGAGCCGCAGCCAAACAGGGGTCCTCGACCAGGAGAGTGGGGCAAGCCGGGTCTTTCTCGATCAGGTCCTGCGCGAGGGTAAAGATCAGGCTTTTGTCACCCATTTCGACACACGGGTTGAGACCTTGCAGGGACTGACATCCTCGCGCAGCCAGCTCGCAGCGGCGCTGGATCAGCTCACGATTCCGGACCAGGTTGCCACTCTTCTCTACAGCGCAGTTCAGCAGAGTTGCGGTGACCTGATGAGCCGGCAGCCGGGCAGAAAAGCCATCATTCTGCTCACCGACGGTGTCGAGTGGAAGGACCCGGTGTCGATGGATGCAGCGATCGAAGCGGCGCAGCGAGCTGACACAATTCTCTATTCGATTCGCTTGTCCGAGCCGGCCCATTCCTGGCGCCCGCTGCGAGCGGCGGTGATGGAGGGAATGAAGGAACATGGCAAAGACGATCTGGAGCGGATGGCCCGAGAGACAGGTGGAACCTCCTTTGCCGTGACAAAGCAACAGAGTATCGCGGCAATCTACAGCCAGATCGAGGGCGAACTGCGCAATCAGTACAGCATCGGTTACGTCCCAGCGCGAAGCACGCCCGATCGCCAATATCACCGGATTGAGCTCAGCGTCAGGGATCGCCATCTGAGTGTCGCTGCCAGAGATGGCTACTACTCGAAATAACGCCAGGACCGACAGCGGCGTGGCACGGCGCGCCTTCCCTGACAAAACCTGACAAATCGCGCGCGCCTCGTCTCACCGCCAGAACGTCTCATTGCTTGTAAGCCAACTCATTCGTTATGGAGGTTCCCGTGAAGTTTTTGTGGGCGGTTCCGTTCCTCGTCTGTTCGCTCTTGGCGGCAGGAGGGATTGTGGTGGTGGCCAGCACATCTGGAGAAGCGCCGATAGCTCTCGCCGCCAGCGCGCCTCTGCAGGATAGTTCCGCGAACAGCGGCGCGGCTTCCCTTTCCGGCAATTGGCAAATGTCGTGGACGAGCGCCAATGGCGCGCAACGTCAGGGCACTATGGAAATCAAACAGGATGGCACGAAGCTGAGCGGAAAATTCCAGGGTGAACGGGGCTCGGCGGCGGTGACAGGCAGTCTTGACGGAAATCAGGTTTCCCTCAAGGTCAGGCTCCCGCGGCGGCAGGTCTCCTTCTCCGGAACCGTGAACGGCGACAAGATGAGCGGCACAACCGAACAGGGCGATTCCTGGACGGCCACACGCCCGCAGGGATGATGGCCCAAACGGTTGACGAACACGACCCCGGGACGCCATCGTGGAACAAGGCGTTGTGATGGATGTGACTCCCCGTGCAGAATCTCCAGCCGCTGCCCGTTCGGAGGCGGCTCTGCGTCAGCTTCTGCTGATCGATGACGACCGCGACATGGCAGAAATGCTCGCCGAATATCTCCGGCCCGAGGGATTTGGAGTTCACCTCGCCGGCACCGCGAAGGCAGGCCTCGACCGACTGAACGAGCGGGGCCTGGTTCTCGTGATCCTCGATGTCATGCTCCCGGACATGGATGGATTCAGCGTACTTCGCGAGATCCGGCAAAAGAGCCGCATCCCGGTCGTCATGCTGACCACGCGATCGGCCGTCGTGGACAAGGTCAGCGGTCTGGAGGCCGGGGCCGATGATTACATTCCCAAACCATTCACGCCGGTTGAGCTCCTCGCAAGAATCCGAACCGTCCTTCGCCGCGGCCAGCCCTCCAGATTTGGCAGTCCCTTCCTCGCAGTCGACGACCTGATTCTTGACGCAGGATCGCAAACCGTGGAATGCCACGGCAGAGCGGTCGAATGTACGGCTGCCGAATTCGATGTTCTGCATCTTCTTCTTACTTCGGCCGGTCAGGTAGTCACGCGGGAACACCTCACGCGCGCTGCGCTGGGGCGCTCGCCGTACGCGGGCGACCGGGGTGTCGATAATCTGGTCAGCTCGCTGCGCAAAAAGCTCGGACCCGGACCGAGCGGACGGGAACGCCTTCGATCGGTCCGCAACTCCGGATACGTTTACCTGCACGATTCTCCTGCGTCTTCGAACGAGCGAAAGTCATGAAGTTTTTTCTGCGCGTCTTTTTCGGTTTCTGGATTGCCACCATCCTGATGATCGTCATGGTGGCCAACATCGGCGATCTCGTGCCTGTGAATGTCCGCGCTGAGAGGGGATTCGATCCCAACGCAGCGCAGGCTGCCCTGATCCGGACGGTGAACGACTACGAACAGAATGGCCGGATCGTATTGGATCGTGAACTCAGCCGTCCCGGGCAGAACCATCATGGTTCTGTCTTCCTCTTCGATGCGGGCGCCAACGTTCTTCCGGGTGAGGGAACTGCGCCGGCCTACTTTGGGGCTCTGGCCGAAGAGGTTCTGCGCAGCGGGAGTCCCCGCATTCAGCGCTATTTTGGATTTCGCGTGCTCTTTGCATGGCCGCTGCGCAGCGCCAGCGGGAAACAGTACGCGGCGATCATGACCGTGTTTGAACCTGGACAAAGGCTGCAAAGGTTGCGGTCCTGGCTCAATCTCACCATCGCCATGCTGCCCGCCGCACTGATCTGCATGCTTCTCTCACTTTATTTCACGCGCCCCATTACGCGTCTGCGCGCCACTGCGCAGCGGCTGGCCGGCGGCGACCTCAGCGCGCGCTCCTCACCGAACGGCGTTGCCCGCAGGGACGAGCTTGGGGATCTCGCGCGGGACTTCGACGCCATGGCCGCGCAAATCGAATCACTGATGACCGCGCAGCGCCGGTTCGTAGCCGACGTCTCTCATGAGCTGGGCGGACCCCTCACCAGAATGCATCTGGCCCTTGCCTTGTTGCGACGCCAGCTTGCCGACCAGGGCCATGCGGAGCTGGAAAGAATCGAGCGGGAAACCGACAAGCTCAGCAACCTCGTGCAGCAACTCCTGCTCCTTGCCGGGCTGGAGGCTGGGCAGTGCCCGGCGGAGACACTGGCACCGGTGTCTTTGCGGAATCTGTGCGACGGTCTCGTCGAGGACGCTGGTTTCGAGGCCGCGCAGGCCGGCTGCCGGATCGGCGGCGAACGCGAGGATGTCACGACTCTGGCTTATCCTCAGCTCCTGCGGCGGGCCATCGACAATGTATTGCGCAATGCCATCCGCTATGCTCCTGCCGGCACTGAAATCGTCCTCAACTGCAAAGCTGATCCAGAAGGACAGGTTGTCCTGGAGATTTTGGACTCCGGTCCAGGCGTCCCCGATTCGATGCTGTCCGACATCTTTCGGCCTTTCTTTCGAACGGCCCCAGGACGGGACGCGAGCAGCGGAGGCACAGGTCTCGGTCTGGCAATTGCAGCCGAAACTACCCGGATGCATGAGGGGTCCATCACCGCCCACAATCGAAAAAACGGTGGCCTTCAGGTCACCATTATTTTCCCCGTGAAAGAGCCGGCGTCCAGCCCGCATGCGCCCCCGTCCGAGGAGTCCACAGCCTGGCAGGCGCTGCCCGAATAACCTGGTCGCCGGCGCCAGCGACACCCGCGCCCGAGCACTGCGGCTGCGCGGTTCCAGAGCAAAACGAGTTGGACGGGCGTCTTGGCTTCGAGCATGCGGACGGTGAAATCCGGCGCCGGGTCGCCGAGGTTCAGGTGGCCGTGGCGGGCCTGGTCCCGCACAGTCTCAAACGGAAAGAGAAGTTAGAGCGATCTTCGCGAACAACGGCGCTGCTGCTACCCTTTTTTGGCTCTGCCTTCTCTCGCCCGTGGCAGGCAGGTTCTGGTTTCATGGGGAGCGCTGGTCGAGAAACACTGCCGGCAGAAACCTGGCCGCCTCCTGCGGCGACAACTGCTTCGATTCTGGCTCGCGCTGGTCCGGGTGTGCGCCCGGACCTGAAGAATTTTCTTCGGCATAGAAGGCTGTATCCAGCGAGTGGGTTTCGCCGGGATGCCACTCGCGCCATCCCGCCGGCTGAATGTGACCACCCATCTCGGTGTCGAGATAGACGACGGATGCGTAGGGGCGCCAGGGACGGCCGAGATAGACATTGTCCACGCCGGGGTCGGCCGTCAGCCGGCAGGCGTGAAAGACAAAACCGGAGTCCTCGGAGGCATAGCTCTTGCCTTGAGCGGTGATGAATCCCTCGGAGTGGGGCGTGCTGTGGATCTCGCAGCGATCGAAGACGGTTTTGCCGTCACCGAAAATAAAGTCAACGTTGCCTTCGATGTAGCAGTCGGAGAAATACTGGCGCGCGGGAATACAGGAGCGGGCATCGCCCTCGCCGGTGCACCGTTTGCTGCCGGTATAGAGGGTGTCCTGGTTGCCGAGCAGCCGGACATTGTGCAAGACAGCGCGGTCGCCGGTAATGAGGAGGGCAAGGGCCTGCGATCCGGCGGGAAGCTGCGGGTGCGTGGCATTGAAGTCGTTCTGAAAGGTGATGTTTTCAGCGCGGAAGTTGTCGGCGGTCACGTTCGCCGTGGCCGAATGCAGCGTTCCGCCCGCAGTCCCGGCGCTCTTATCCATGACGACGACGGTTTTGGAGGCGTCCGGGTTGGCGCTGCGCAACTCAATATTGGGTTTGGCGATAGTCAGCACTTCGCGATAGGTTCCAGGAGCGACGAGAACCAAAGCGCCGCCTGGAGGCGCGACGTCAAGAGCGCGCTGAATGGAATAGAAGTCACCGGTTCCGTCCGCGGCGACATAAAGAGTGTTGTCGACCGGCGGAACGACGCCTGCGAGCTCCGGCGCATGGGTCAGCGGGGGAAAGGGAATGAAGCGATTTTCGCAAGCCAATGGCGTTCCCGGCTGAGAACCGGCTGCTGCGGTGATAGTCACGCCCTCGCCTTTTGGATCGAGATTGCCACGACGGGGGCCCAGAGTGATGTCGGCGCTGGCGGCGATGATCCCGGAGCGATCGAGCCCTTCGGCGAAAACGTTGTCGAGAGTCACGCCGAGAGTCTGCTGTGCATCGAGGCCGAGAAAGGTGTACGCGCCCGGGGTCAGAATATGAACGTTGTCGAGCACAATCTTTTTGTAAACTGGCAGGCGATCGCCGGAGAAAGTCGTGTACATCGGCGTAAGGAGGATGGGATTTTTCGTGTCGCGGATGCACACATCGCGGTAAACGACATCCTGCACGAGACCGCCTCGGCTGCGATCGGATTTGATGCGGATGCCATTGTCGGCGCCGTCGATGGTCAGGTCGTCGACCAGCATGTGATCGACACCGCCATCGGTTCCGCTGCCGATGGACATTCCGTGCCCGGTATAAAAATGGTTGTGCAGCACAGAGATGTTCGACGAGGGTCCGGCTTTGCCTGATTTAACGGCGACATCATCGTCGCCGGTGTGAATGGAGCAGTGCGTGATGGTGACATTTCTTGACGAGCCCGGATCGATGCCGTCGGTGTTGCGGGTCGTGCCGGGAGTCATGATTTTGACGCCCCAGGCGGTAAAGCCATCCGTGCCGTTGACGGCGACGTGGAATCCCGGCGAATTGCGGAAGGTGATGCGGTAGAGAGTGAAGTTCTGCGAATCGCGCACGTGAAGCATCCAGGGAACGCTCTGCTGCCGGTCGGTGACCTTGGCTTCGTGTGCCAGGTCCCACCAGGTGACCTGCTGGCCGAGGAGCTTTGCGCCGCCTCGTCCATCGATGGAGCCATCCCCCATGATGCCGCTTCCCGAAGTGTCGGCCGCGGTAATGAGGCCGCGGCAGCCATGACCCCGGGCGGAGACGATGCCGCAGCTGTCCGGAGAGAGGTCGTATTGGCGCGGGTCGCGCGAGGCAGCCAGCACAGTGCCCGCGTCCACCACGAGAGTGACGCCGGATTTGAGGGTCAGCGGGCCGGCGAGAAAGACATTGTGGCGGCCGTGCGCACGCAGCACAACGGCCTTGCCCGAGGCACAAGCATCGATGGCCTGCTGAATGCGACTGGTGTCGAGCCGCTGCTCATCGGCATCGCTCAGCACTCCGTGAGGCGCACTCAGGCCGGCGTCGAGGGTGGTGCAGGCGGGCGGAAACCGCGGTTCGCTGACTTGTCTCGTATCCTGCGCGCGGAGCATGAACGGAAAGATTCCGGCAGCCATGAGAGCGAGCCAGCGAGATTGCAGCGTGAGCATACGATTCTCCATTCTTTGGTCAGCCGACCGCGATGGGCTGTCAAAGGTCCGACCTCTCTGCGGATCAAAGCCGAAATTTATCCTCGTGGGTCGGACGCTGTCAAGAAATTCGGCGGTGAACTCTGAAGGACGGCGGATACCAGACTCGCTGAAGGTTACTGCTGTCCCAGTTGACAGAATATGCTTCGATTTTGAATAATTCTGAGCGGCAGAAAGGTCAGACCACAGCGTTAATTTGCTGAGACACCGGTCAGGCCGGCGTTCAGCAGCGCCGCTGTGAGCTAGTGCAGTTCTTTGAGTGTTTTCTCCGTACTACGTGCAGTTCCATGAGAGGCAAAGCAGGAGGCCGAAAGAGAGATTATGTCAAAGCACACAATAGAGACCACGCAGAAAAGTCGGGGCCTTGCGAAACGCATCCTGTACTCCGCAGCCTGCCTGCTGGCAGCTTTGGCGACGGCAACGTCGGCGCCCCTGTGGGCCCAGTTGGGCGGCTCAGGCTCCATTCAGGGAACGGTGACAGACCCCAGCGGTGCCGTCATCGTCGGCGCTAGGATTGTGGCAACCGAAGTATCAACCGGGGTGCAGACCGTCCGCGTTACCACGGCGAGCGGCTTTTACTCGCTGGCGCCTCTTGATGCGGGGGTGTACGCCGTCGCCGTAACCGCTTCCGGTTTCGAAAAACTGGTGCGCGAGAACATCCACGTGGACGGGATGCAGGTGCTGGCACTCGACCTGACTCTGCAGGTGGGTGCGTCCACGCAGACGGTAACGGTGACCACGGCTCCGCCGCAGCTGGAAACCGAAGATGCGACGCTGGGCGCGGCGATGGAGAACGACGTTTATCAGAGCCTGCCGCTGGAGATGGGCGGAGCCAACGGGGTGAGCACCGACCAGCGGCGCGCCACCGACTTTGCGGTGTTCATGCCCGGCGTGACCAACAACGAGATCAAGAACAACGAGTCGGACGAGCCGATGGTGGTGAACGGCAACGCCAGCGCCAGCGAGATTTACGTGGAGGGCGTTCCCCTGGAGTCGGCCTCGGTCAGCGGCGATCCTCGCTTTATTTGGCCCGCATTTTCGGTGGAGACGATCGATCAGTTCCAACTGAAAACCACAGGGTATTCGGCGGAATATCAGGGGCTGGGCGTGGAGAACTTCACCGTCAAGTCCGGCACCAATGACATCCACGGCTCGTTTTACGACGTATTCCGCAACACTGTTCTGGATGCGGCCGGTTTTATCCCCGCGCAGTATCCCGCTAACTACCCGATAGCATCGCTGGCCGGGACCTGGTACAAACCGCCGGAACACATGAACGAATTTGGCATGACGCTGGGCGGTCCTGTTTGGCGCAACAAGGTCTTCCTGTTCATCAATTACACGGGATTCCGGTACTCGACCCTGACCAAGCCGCAGTCCGAGACGATTCCGACGCCGGCAGAGCTGTGCGGCGACTTCTCAGCGGTCACCGGCTACAACATCTACGATCCCACAACGCAGGCCGAGACGGGCGGCTCGTACTCGCGCACCCAGTTCAGCGGGCCCAGCTATACCAGCGCCGGCTGCGGCACGGGGCCGGTGAAATCAAATGTGATTCCGCAAAATGAAATCTCGCCAATCGCCCAGTATTTGCAGAAGTTCATGCCGCCACCAACCAACTCAAACCCCACTAACAACTATTGGGGCTCGTATATGTGGGGTCTTAGTAACTGGTCCTCGGCGAATCGCATTGATCTCGATCTCTCCAGTCGCCAGAAGCTGAGCGTCATTCTGGCCATGGGCCGTCAGGGACTGGTAGGGGCGGCCGGCAGCCAGACCACCAACGTGCTGCCTCTGCCCTACGAATATGCCAAGAATTATGCGCCGATATCGAAGGTGGGAGTCATCCAGCACAGTTTTGTCATCAACCAGAATCTTGTGAATCAGTTCAAGTATGGTGCTGGCCAGTATCACTCCCCGGATAACAATCCGACCTACGGAGTGAATCAGTGGGCTGCGACGGCGGCGGGGATCACGGGCCTGCCCGCCAACGGCCAGGCGGGTGGCAGTTTCCCGGTCGTGAAGTTCACCGGGCAGGACGCCCCGGCGCAGTGGGGGCCGCAAACGGGCTATGTGGGAAATACCGATGCCTACACGGTTCTGGACAATCTGCAGTGGGTGCACAACCAGCACTTGCTGACATTCGGCGGTCAGGTTGAATGGCTGAGTTATAACTACCTCTACGCCGATGGTGGCACCACGGGAATCACGATGAACCTGAGCTTGAACGAGACAGCGCAGGTGACGGGTGGATCGGCAACCCCGGTAGCCAATACCGGCTTGCCCTATGCCAGCTTCCTGATTGGCGCGATCGATTCCGGAAGCTATACCGAGTACGCGCCCATTGCCCAGGAGACGGGATCGCGCTATCGTCCCTGGGCACTGTATGCGAATGACACCTGGAAAGTAAGTGACAGATTCACCCTGAACGCCGGTTTGCGCTGGGATGTTATGCCCCCCATGCAGGAGGCCGAGAACAGGTTCTCATTCCTGAATCCGACAGCGACCAATCCTGTAACCGGTTCGCCGGGCACGCTGGAGTTTGCCGGCAGTGGACCCGACAGCTGCCACTGCAGCACACCGATGAAGACGTATTACAAGGAATTTGGTCCTCGACTGGGCGTGGATTACCGGCTGGGCGAGAAGACGGTCCTGCGCGGATCTTATGGCATCTACTACGCCCACGGCGGCGGTACATCCGGCGGGGCAACAGCATTGCCGTCGACAACCATGGAACTGGGATTTGCGGCCGCTCCGAATCCGGTCAGTCCGGGAGATTCGCTGCCGGCCTTCTATCTGAACAACAGCGCCTATTTCATGGCCGGAACCAATGGCAGCGCTGCCAATACCAACTTCGGGAACAGTACCGTCGCGGCTCCGCCGGCGTATAACCCGGCCTATGCGACCTATTACTCGACCGCCGCTGTTTCACCCTACAAGATATCTTCCACGCTGGCCTATCTTGACCCCGTCTATGGCGGCCGCACCCCGACCTTCGAAGGCTGGTCGGGCGGTTTTCAGCGGATGATCACCAACAATATCACCGCGACCGTCAGTTATGTGGGCAACCAGGGACACTACCTGCTGCCCAGCGGCGCGGCGCGCGGTTACTACAGCAATCAGCTGGATCCAAAATATCTGTCTCTGGGCGCGACACTCGGCGCCACAGCCACGGCAGCCAACATGCCGACCGGTAGTTTGCCCTATCCAACTTTCAACAATAAGGTAAGCCAGGCGTTGTTGCCGTTCCCGCAGTACACCGGGGTAACAGATCAGGTTGGATCCGTGGCGAACTCGAACTACAACGCGCTGCAGTTGTCGATTATCCAGAGGCTCAGCCGGGGCATCACATTCATGCTCAACTACACCTACAGCCGGACCATCGACGACGCGGGAACCTTCCGCACCGGCTATGCCATCCCTGCCGGAGTGGTTGCCAACAGCAACAAATCCTGGCCAATCGATCGCATCGAGCGGTCGCTCAGCACCCAGGATCAGCCGCAGAACCTCGTCTTCACCAGCACCTGGGATCTGCCTTTCGGCGCCGGACACATCGGAGGCGGGAATGGTTTTGTGAGAGCGCTTGCCGGCGGATGGCGTTTCTCGGATGTTTTCAGCTACGTCGCCGGCAACCCGCTGGCGATCACATCGAGCACCTGCACCGGGGTGACCGGTCAGGGTACCTGCATGCCATCCTACAATCCCACTTTCGCCGGTTCGGCGCGGCAGAATGGCGGATGGGGCCACGGTGCTACCAGAGCCAATCTCTCGTCGATGCAGTACATCAATCCCGCTGCATTTGTGCAGACTTCCTCCTTTGCCGGAGCGGGGGCGAATGGCGAATACGTGCTGGGCAATCTGGCGCGCACGGCGCCGGATGGCCTGCGAGGTCCGAGCAACTACGACATCGACGCGACGCTGCGCCGCACCTTCGATCTGTGGAAGAACGAGAGGGCGAAGTTTATCTTCGACGCCAGCGTCTTTAACGCGGTCAACCACGTTTGGTTCGGCAGCACATCGAGCACAGCGGACGGCTCGATTGGCTCGACAGTCTCCTCCTCCACTCCGGCCAGCGACACGGGTCTGGGCGTGGTGGCGGGGCAGGCCAACAATCCACGCCAGTTTCAGTTTGCAGGCCACATCCGGTTCTAGCCGCAGGCGGGCTTTTCGGCTCGATGGATCCGCGGATTCCAGCGGCCAGAGCGGAACTCAAAGAGGCCAGAGAGTCCGGTGCCTGACAGGGGAGGCACCGGACCGCACCCAGTCGAACGTCGATACCGATCAAGCCATTCAGCCAGTTACGGCCATCCATTCGTCGACGACACCGGGATCTGCTATTCCTGCCGAAGGGCAACGATTGGGTCCACACTGCTGGCGCGCCATGCAGGAATGACGGTTGCAGCGAATGCGACCACGGCTAACAGTGCGGGCACGGCCAGGAATGTAGCGACGTCGGTGGCGCTGACGCCGAACAAGAGGCTGGCGATCACACGAGTCAGGGCGGCGGCGCCTATCAGGCCGGCGAATATACCGACCAGCGTTAACTGCATCCCTTGCCCGACGACCAGAGCGAGGATATTCTCGCGCCGCGCCCCCAATGCGACCAGAATGCCGATGTCGCGCGTGCTCTGTGTGACCAGATACGACATCACCCCGTAGAGGCCCACCGCGGCCAGCAACAGCGCGAAAGCCGCAAATGCGCCCAGCATGGTGCTCGAGAAGCGCTGGCGCGCCAGCGAATCGAATAAACGATCCTGCATCGTCCGAACTCCGTAGACAACCGCGGCAGGATCGACTGCGTGGATCTCCCTGATGATGGAAGTGGAAAGTCCTGCTTCATCGGTGGTGGTACGGGCCACGAGGAACGTCCCTCGGTCGGGCCCCTGCTGCAAGGGAAAATAGGTCGCGATTTTGCCGTCGGTCTCCAGGCCGTATTGTTTGACCACTCCGACGACGCCGACAATGGTGATGGGCTTTTTCGGATCGAACCAGAGATGCTTTCCGATCGCGTCCCCGTGCGGCCAGAATCGCTGCGCGAACTTTGCGTCAATAATGGCGACCTGCTGCGAGTCCGGGCCGTCCTGCTCGGCGAAAAAGCGGCCCGCCACCAAAGGAATCTGCATGGCGTGGAAGTAGTCCGTGCTGGCCGTGCGCAGATCGACCTGCAACTCCTGTCCTGGCGGCGGCGCGTAGCCCTCCACGTGGATCCCTCCCCATCCCACCGTGCCGGTCAGCGGCAGCGCCGAAACCGCGCCTTCGGCCACGACTCCCGGCAAGTGGGCGATCCGGGTTTCGACGTCACGGTAGAAACCGGCGAGGATTTTATCGTCGCGGTACTTTGTGTCGTTGGCAGCGACCTGCATGGTCAGAACGTGGTCTGTAGTGAATCCCGGTGCCACCCCCTGGAGGCGGACGAAGCTGCGAATCAGCAGCCCGGCGCCAATCAGCAGAATCAGTGAAAGAGCGATTTCGGAAACCACCAGCAAGCCACGCAGGCGATGGCGTTTCACGTACAGGCCGCCATCCGACTGTCCGCTGCGGCCGCCGGCCTTCAGCGATGAATTCGGATCCAGCTTGATGGCGCGCCACGCCGGGGCGAGGCCGAAAAGCACGCCGGTCGCGAGCGAAAGGCCAAAGGTGAAGGCCAAAACGGCGCCGTTGATTCCAATCTCATGGAGCCGGGGAATATTGCCGGGATTCATCGTGCGCACTCCCCAAAGACTCACTCGCGCCACGAGCAGACCCGCGGCCCCCCCTAGCAGTCCCAAAAGCATGCTCTCGGTCAATAATTGCCGCGTCACTCGTTTCCAGTCCGCTCCCAGAGCCGTGCGGATAGCAACTTCTTTTTCGCGACCCGCTGCGCGGGCCAGCAGAAGATTGGCCACATTGGCGCATGCGATCAACAACACCAGCGCTACGGAGCCCAGCAGCACGAGCAGGGCGCGGCGTACGTCTCCGACCACCTGCTTCTGCAAGCCGACGACATCCATGCCAAAGCTGACGTCGCGCTTGTCTTTGGTGCGAATGCGGCTGGCGATGATGTCGATGTCCGCCTGAGCCTGTTCGGCCGAAACGCCGGGCTTCAGGCGCACCAGAATGTTGTAGTTTTCGTCGCCTCTGCGCTGCTCTGCATCGGCTCCGAGGGGCAGGGGCAAAAAGATGTCCACCTTGTCCATCGGTCCCTCGGACGGCAGCACCTCGGCGTTGAGCATAAAGCCGCGCTGCAACACTCCTGCGACGGTGAATGTTTTTCCGTTGAGCGTGATGTTCCTGCCTACGATGGCCGGGTCCGAGTTGAACAGGCGCTCCCAGACGCCGTTGCTGAGAATGGCCACCGCCGGTTTGCCCGGTGTGTCCTCTTCCGGCAACAACGTGCGGCCGAGCATAGGCTTTGCGCCCAGCATCGACAGCAGGCTCGATTGCGTGCTCAGTACGTCAACCATCTCCGGCTGCTCGCGGCCCGTCAGCGTGAAGGTGCGGCTCTGCGCGAGGGCCATCTGATCGAATGAATGGTTCTGGTTCTGGATGTCGATGTACTCCCCCGGAGACGGCCAGTCGCGCAGAATGCCGATGCCAGGCGAATGCAGCCAGACTGCCGCGAGACGGTCCGCATGCGGATAGGGGAGCGGACGCAGCAACAGCGCGTCCACGACGCTGAAAATGGCGGAATTGGCGCCGATGCCGATGCCCAGGGAGGCCAAAATCACCAGCGTCAAGACCGCGTTCTTACGAAGCATACGCAAGGCGTAGCGGAGATCCTGTAACCAGAGGCTCATCAAACCCTCCCGCATTGGATAAATGATGGTACGACATGCCAAAGTTCTCCGACCGGAAAGGATCGGGTGGGGGCCGGTCGCCATGGCTTGCCGCTGTTGCGACGGATCAGCTGGCCGGTCACCAGATGCTACGGGATCGGAGAGTGGTGGCCAGGGACGGGATCGAACCGCCGACGCCGGCCTTTTCAGGGCCGCGCTCTACCACTGAGCTACCTGGCCGCCGGAGTGATCCAGCACGGAAAGGAGTTGCCGAAACTGCGGCGCAGAAGCCCCGCGCTCACTCAGCAACCTCAGCAAGTATAACAAAGCGCATCGGGCGCGATCCTCGCTTCCCGTGCGGCCGCGCCTGCGTTCCCGACGAATCCGGAAGGCACGCCTGGGAGCTCCCGCATCCAAGCCAGCAGAGCGAAACCAGGAGTCTTCTCATGCCCCCAACCCGCACGCAACCCGCTGAAAATACCGTCGCCCGGCCCGGTCCGGACACCTGCTCTGCCACGACCGATCCCAGGGCTCCCGCCGGCGCGAAGAATTCGCTCGGCGCGAAGAGCGACTGCAACGGCCGCCCCACGACCGATGACTCGGTGGTCGAGGCCATGGATGAGCAGGGGCCCCTTGTGACTCCTCCGGCGTCGCGGCGCCCTTAAGGAACTCGATCAGGGCAAATACAAAGGGCGCCGTGCAGGCGCCCAACGTATCGCAACCCCACGTTCGCTTGCTGCGAACGCCCAACGCTTTCCTACCGCAGCAGGGTCAGCACACCGCGCACCGCCGCGACCAGACCGACCCATACGATCGCGCTGAGCAGAACCCCGTAGACGGCTCCGCGCGCTGGAGCCATCGCTTCCTGTCCGGCTTCCTCTGCCTCGGCCGGCAGAAAGTCGGCCCCGGGTTCGTGCCATTGGCCTGCCGCGTCAAAGCCTACGCCGTAACGAACTGCATCGATGGGGATCACCATGGCCAGCTCCTCGAAAGGACCCTGATTTGGAACACGGCCATCGTCGCAAAGGAGCCGTGAAGGCGGATGTGACATCGGTCACGCTCCACGCGCAGGGACAAGAGGAAATATCTAAACGGGAAAGAGTCCCGCAACGGGACTCAGAACCAAACCCGACTCGAAAGGTGAAAACTCGGGCCGAAACGCAAATGGCCGGTTACGCGCGGAGGCGGCTGCGCAGTTCCTCGGGGATGCGATCCTGCAGGACGCGTGCCTGCTCGATCGCGACTCCTGTGAGGTAGGCCGGAACCGGCGTCGCAATCGCAACCAGAATCCAGGCTGCGAGCGAGGCCAGCAAACCGAGGATCGCGGCCGCCTGCAGCGTGAGAACGACGGCGGTGTGCTCGAGGTGCATTTGGACTGCGGCCGTCCGCAGGGGCTCAACGTGGTGGATGACAGCCAGCGCCAGCAGGAAGGCGACAATGCAGAGCGTGCTCAGGCTGATGAGGGCAACATCAATGGCCCGGTGCATCCTCTGCCGCGAGCGGCAAAACGCACAGGTGGCCAGATGTTCCTCGTAGTCGATGCGCATCTCGGGGGAGATGCCGGATATATCGTAGCGCCAGCTCGATAATATGTCCCCGACGACCGAATCGGTGCAGGTGCTCATCGTTTCAGGTCCTCATTTTCCCCTCACCTCTCAACGCCCGGCCGACAGCCCTGAGGTGAGAATCCAACGAAGGGGCGGCTGAATAGATTATAAACCCTTTTCCTTACAGGACAATAGCTTCCAACGGCCGGTCTTGTTCCGCCAGCACTAAATGGTTGGCCAGGAGGCTCATCCTGTCTCGCAGGGCTCGTTCCGCGCTGATCCGTGCCAGCTCTGGAAGGTTATTGTTTTCTGACAAATGGGCGAGAACCACATAGGCGGCCCCGCCGTCATAGCCCTTAGCCAGAAAGTCGGCCGCTGCGTCGTTTGACAGGTGGCCGACCCGCGACATGACTCGCTGTTTGACCGACCACGGATACGGTCCGTCCCGCAACATGTCCACATCATGATTCGATTCCAGCATGAGGACGTCGCAAGCTCTTAGTTGCACACTGACGTTAGATGGCATGTATCCCAGGTCGGTCGCAATAGCTATCCGAACTCCCTCTGCTTCAAACACAAAGCCCACCGGATCAACGGCATCGTGGGGGATGGTGAAGGGCGTGACGGCAATATCCCCGATTCTGAACCCACGCCCCGAGCAGAAATATTCCACCGCGGGGAGGGAAGTGGGATCCTTCTCCGGCTCCTGCGCCGCCTCGGCGATCCCCTCTTCGACGGCTGCCTTTTCTTCCTCATCCGGCTCGCCATTGCCCTCGGCCGAGCACCGCGCGGCGGGCTGTTGTTCCTGAACGTTGACCGCCGGCTGCAGGACGCCGGCTTTCCTCTGCGCCAGCCACTCGGCATACGTGATCCGTTTCCGGGGCGTCATCCACCGCACCCAGGCCCGATGCGTCGGTTCGGTGAGGTAGACCGGGATCCCCAGCTTTCGCGCCGTCACCGCCATCCCCTGCACATGGTCCTGATGCTCGTGGGTGATGAGAATGGCATTGAGCCCGCAGGGGTCTTCGCCGGAGGCCCTGATACGCTTCATCAATTCGCGGCAACTGAGGCCGGCATCGACGAGGATGCGGGTGGTTGCGCTGGCGACGATGGTGCTGTTGCCCCTGGATCCACTGGCCAGCACTGTCATCCGCACCATAATCGGAGCATACGCCGGAAGGGTGTGGAATTAGCGCACCATTGATCGCGTCAGGTCTCTGCCTGGGTACCACACGTTGTGCCTCGAGGCTGGATGGGCGATGCGCGGGTCTGCCCCCGATTTCCCGATGGGCGGTGCTCCCCCTCCCCCCCACCCCCCCGGGTGGGTTCGTATCTGATTGGCTGATTGCGGCTTGCGAGGTAATACCTTGCGGGTATTACCTCGCGGGAGGGGCGGGATCGCGCGCGTCCTCTATTTTTTGGGCGATCCATGCACGGTAGTCGGTGCAGGTGAAGCATTGGCAGCGGTCCGCGTTGTGGGTGGGATCGAGCTGGGGCGGCTCTTCGGGCTCGTTCTCGGGATGGCCGTGGTGGAGGGGCTGAAGGGTATCGAGCAATTCGCGGAGGGCCTCGTCGGACGCGGGAACGGAGCAGGAGGGATTGAGGGGCGGGGCGGTGAGGTCGCCATCGACGCTGATGAAGTCCTCGTGATCGCGGCCGAGGCGGTAGACGGAATCGGCGGGCTCGGGTTCGGCGGGGGCGGCGGGGGCGGCGGGCGCGACCTGCCGGGGGAGGGTGAGGGCGGCGATGTGGAGGGCGTAGAGGGCGGCGCGGGCGCGGAGAGGATCGATGCGGAGAGAGAGGACGCCCTGGAGGATTTGCGTGGCCATGAGCTGGATGGCGGAGTGGTCCTCGAGGAGAGGAACGGAGACGTTGCGCGGCTCGGGCAGGGCGGGGCGGCGATTGCGGTAGTGGGAGAAGCAGAGGTGGAGTCCGCCGACGACTTTATTTTTGCAGCGATGGCCGTCGGAGGTGAGGGCGCGGCACTGGGGGCGCTGGGCGGGCGCGGGCAGGGCGCGGCTGGGATCGAAGGGGCCGGCGGCGAGGGGAATGGGCTGAGGCAGCGATTGCTCGGACATAGAAACTCTCCTTGAAGGGCGGCGCGGTGGGAGGGCGGTGCTCCGCTGAGACACGCGCGTGGACGAAAAAAGCCGCCTCGGAGGAGGCGGCTTCTTCTTTTTTTACCCTATATATATAGAATACCAAGTTTGAAGAATTAACACGCCAAATTTGTTTGGGTTATTTGGGATTTTGGCAGTGCAGGGAAAGCAGTTAGAGGCGGAGTTACTTACGTAAGGATTGACAATGAAATTCTGTAGGTGGGAATGGGGGCGGGAAGGGGTAGTTTGGCTAAGTTCGGATGGCGGAGGGCAGGGTGTTGCCTGGGAAAATGGTTTGATGAGTGGATTGGTATGCAACGATTTTGGATTTCGCGTTTCTTCGATTGCTGCATCGTGGCGGACAGAGAGGGAAACGCGGTCCTTTGTTTGGCTGTTGGGCTCCTCGGGTGCTGCCGGAAGGTCGACGGGATCTTCACTCCAGGATGCGCGATTGCATGGAATCATCGTCGGACGAACCGGAACCATTTCTGCGCCCTCACGACGCGGAGCGGCATCGTTGCAGGGTAGGGACGGCGCGGATCGTCTGCAGCCCTACCCGTTTAACTGTCAGAAGGAGTCGTGATCTATGAGCCGGATCTCATCAGGAACAGGAATGGACAGGGGAGAAGGAGAAGCGGTTCCGTCAGCCGGCGTCTTCGGAAAAGCGAAAAGCCCTCTGACGAAAGCGGCTGCATGGATCACGGATCGGAATATTGCTTTCGTGGTCATCAGCATCGGCATGATCGTCATGCTGCTGTGGGCTGGAGCTTTTAAGATGACGGCGCGGGGCGCGGAGGTGATCCTTCCCCTGGTTACGCACAGCCCGCTGACGAGCTGGCAGTTTAAGGTCCTGGGACCGTATGTCGGCGCGGATATCATCGGCGGGACCGAGTGGACGGCGGCGTTGCTGTTCATCGTGGGCTACCGGTGGCCAAAAGCCGGTATCGTGGGCGGGTTCATCACCACGCTGATGTTCTTCACCACCAGCAGCATGCTGATCACGACGCCCGGAGACACCGTTGTGGTGCACGGGATCCACTACATGAACGATCTGGGACTGTTTCTTTTTAAGGATGTGATCGCGTTTGGGGCGTCGTTTTTTCTGATCAGCGCCTACGGGAAGAGAGCGATCGCAGCCGAAAAATGACGCCAGGGCGGTTGCGGTGACTCGGGTGCGCCGGTTCGAGCTGCGCCGAGAGACTGCGGGAATAAGGAAGGGCGCTTCCACGCTATGAGGCGAACAACGCGCCTCGTGGGGTCTTCGCGCCGGGTCTTTTCGGCACCGGTTCGACTCCGGACAATCACCGATCCTTTCATCTGCTTCGCACAGGCCGGATCACTGTCGTCCTGTCGCCGACGTGGGCGCAAAGGCCGGAAATTGCGGCCAGCCGGACCGCGCTGGATTTTCCGGATTGCAGACTACGCCGGCTCGATCGCGGAAGTTCGTCGCGTCGATAAGGCAACTGCGCCGCTGAGCTTCCTCGTCTAATGCAATCGGTAGCTCGCCGGCAATCTCCCCGCTCGTATCTCAGTACGCCAGGAGCACTGAAGTGAAGTATCCATGCAGCCGCCTCGTTGCGGCGCTGTGCGCAGGACTTGTGTCTCTCGGTAGTTTCGGCCAGAACGCTCCCACCTTCACCAGTGTAGTTTCACCGAACGGCCCCACGCCCAACCATGTTTACGGCATCGACGTGAACAACGATGGTCTTACCGACATCGTTCAGTCCGGCATCGTTCCCAACGCAACGACTGCGTTCTTCACCGTCAGCATCAACAACGGTGACGGCACTTTCAAGCCGCCGGTCAGCTACACGGTCAACGCCGGCACCTGGCCCGCGCTCGCCTGGGGCGACTTCAACAAAGACGGCAAAGTCGATATTGCTTTCGCCCTTCCCGGCACGAACCAGGTGGCTGTTTACCTCGGCAATGGCGACGGAACTTTTCAGTCCCCGGTCACCATGACCATGGACCTGCCCTCCGGCTACACCTTTGCCACGTCTTCCGTGGTCGCAGCCGACTTCAACCATGACGGAAACATCGACCTGGTCGCCTCGGGTTATCAGGGCAATAACAGTTACGCCGGGCCCTGGGCGGTGTTTCTCCTTTACGGGGATGGGGAGGGTCACTTCAACAACCCCAGCATCATTTACCAGCCGACGTCGGGTTGGCTGGTGGATACCATCGTGACGGGCGACTTCGATTCGGACGACAACGCCGATGTCTCCATCATGGAGTACCTGCCGTGCGCCGGCATCGCCACAACCTGCATCGGCAATACCTATGAGAGCAATGTGCTCACGCTGTTTGGGGACGGCACCGGCAGCTTCGATCCCATCGACGTGACCACGATCCACGGGGCGATGAGCCTCGGCGCTCAGGACCTGAACAACGACGGGGCCACCGACCTCTATGGCATGGAATACCTCACCGATCCGAGCAGCACCGAGCTGGCAGTTTTTCTGGGGCACTACGGCCGCCAGTTCGGTTACCGGTTCACGCCGGTGCCCGCCAGCCTTTCCTCCGACATCGGCGCGCCGATGGTGGCGGCTGATTTCAACGGCACCACCGCCTGGGATCTCGCGGCGCTCTCCACCACGTATTCCGGATCGTCTCCCAGCACCCAGATGGTTTACTTCCTCGATCCCGGAAACGACTCCACCGCCACCATTGTGACCGGGCCCTCTCCGGCGGGCACCAGCGGCTACCAGAGCGGCCTCGTGGTTGGCCATTTCGAAGGCGACGCACGACCGGACATCGCGGTGAATGAGAGCGCCGGGGGCAACAGTCCCACGACGATAACGGCCGCGGGACTGAACACCACGCAGGGCTACTACGGGGCGTGCAACTATCCATCGGCGGGTCAGGGCATTTTTGCGTGCATCCCACCCGCCACCAACCCAGCCGGCGCACTCCGATTTGGGGCTTCGGCCAATTCGTACGGCCAGCTGCGCAAGATGGAGCTGTGGGTCGATGGCGCCAAGCTCGCCGAGCAGCATTGGGATTGGGGCCCCAGCAGCTACTTCGACTGGACCTGGTCCAATCCATCGCCCGGAACCCACGCCGGCACTATTTATGCCGCCGACATCGACAACACTCTCCAGAGGTATGACTTCACCTTCACGGTGAACCCGTAACGACACAGCGAGCAGGTTCTTCGGCGATCGAGAGCCGCCTTTCGATCGTCGAAAGCCTGCGCGGGAAGCGTCTTGAGTCACTCTGGGTGGCTTGATTGATCGACCTGGGTATGGGGTTCGGCTGCCAGGAGTCCAGATCGGTGATATCCGCACGATTCTACCGTTGACCGGGCCTCCCTTTCGAGGATTTTGTCAGTGTCCGGTTGGTCGGAATGTGGAATGTATGGTCCGCCGCCGTCGTGCCAGCGAAAAGTGAAGGGGACGGCTGGGTCTGCGCAAATATATCCGGTCTTTGTGCGAGCTGATGCTCGTGACCTTGATGGGATGCGCTGCACTGGCCGATCGGAGAGTGCACTGGACGCTTGCCGCAAAATCCAAGTCGAAGAGCGACTCCCTGGTCACCAGTCCGATGTTACCGAAGGAGTTACTCGCACGGCCCAAAGATACTAAGAGTCGACCCAACATTTCCTTGACATCATTCTCGAGTTTCTGCAACATCAGTTAGTCTCTACTTAGCTTATTCAATTCATCAAAACTTCATCGTTGTATTTCGGCGATGCGGCCATGAACGAGTCGAAAGCCAAACTCTGCATCTCCGGCGCAAGGTGATGCCGCACTTATCCGCGACCGGTGCCTGAGGTGCTGGGCGTCTTTTCATGCTGTCATCCGCCCCTTACCCCCAATCGAGCGGAACGAGTATCAAGGAGGAATTGCTGTGGGCTCTGGGGTTGGACGTCTGTACTGTGCCTCTTCGAAACTGGTTCTTCATTCGAACACATCCACCACCCGGAACCACCCGGAACCCGAGCACCGGCAAGGATACGCGACGACAGCCTCCGCGAGAGGAAGGCGGGCATGGCGCTCGATTTGGACAACCATGCGAACCCTCGGGCTCTTCCCCGGTTACCGGTCAAAAAGACTCATTTTTACCGGTACGGCTCCTATCTCGATGTTGGCGCAACGACGCCGCCCCGGGCTCGCGCTTGCCGCGCTGACCGTGTTTGTTTTGGGATTCGTCAGCGCAGGTGCCCACGGGCAGACCGGCCAGTGGTCGTGGGTGAGCGGAAGCTACAACACCAATACGGCGGGCGTGTACGGTACCCTGGGAACGCCTGCGCCGGGCAACTCTCCCGGAAGCCGCCGCTACGCTTCGAATTGGATCGATCATAACGGCAATTTGTGGCTTTTTGGCGGCGATGGCTATGACGCCGACGACAACGAAAATGCGTTGAACGATCTATGGGAGTTCAACGCATCCCTCCAGGAGTGGGCCTGGATGGGTGGAGACAATGTTGTGCCATGTCCATCCGGGAGTGATTGCCCGGCTTATGCAGGCGTGTACGGAACATTGAAAACCGCTAGTGCCGCGAACTCCCCTGGCGGTCGATATGGCGCGACGAGCTGGACCGACAAGAACGGAAATCTGTGGCTCTTCGGTGGACTCTGCATCGATTCCACCGGAAACGACGGCTGGTGTAACGATCTGTGGATGTACAGCACGACCACCAACGAATGGACGTGGATGGGCGGCCCCAGCACGGTGAGCCTGGACAACCTCTCGTACGGCACCTTAGGCGTGGCTGACCCCGGCAATCTCCCTCCAGGACGCATGGGGGCCGTCGGTTGGACCGACACCAACGGCAACCTATGGCTCTTTGGCGGTCATGCCTATGTGGTAAATGGCGTCGGGACGACTTACACCAACGACCTATGGATGTTCAACGTCACGACCGATGAGTGGACATGGATGGGTGGAGTTGCCGCTTATCCGTGCTCGGGCAGCGGTTGCGATGGATCCTCGAGCGTATATGGCACACTGGGTTCTCCCGCTCCCGGAAACCTGCCCGGAGCGCGATGGTTTGCTTCCGGCTGGACCGACAGCAGTGGGAATTTCTGGCTCTTCGGAGGAGAGGGCATGGTCGCCGGTGGCGGCAACTTGCTCAACGACCTCTGGGAGTACAGCCCTTCGACTGGCGAATGGACCTGGATGGGAGGAAGCGACACCCTCTACAACGCCGGCGGACAAAACGGAGTCTACGGCACGGAGGGGATAGCGGCCACAGGAAACGTCCCGGGCGGACGCCAATATGGTTCGAGCTGGACGGACAGTGGCGGTAATTTTTGGCTGATGGGCGGGGAGGGTTTCGGGGCAAGTGGGGGAGAAGGCTATCTCAACGACCTATGGGTGTTCTGTCCCGCGACGAAAGAATGGACCTGGGTCAGCGGCAGCAGTACAGTGAATCCGCTTGGCGTCTTCCCGCCGGACGAGACTTCTTCTGAGGTATCCGCCTCCAAAATCCTCCACAAAGCGCAGAGCGCAATTGAGGCGGCCACGCAGGATTCGAACCCTGCTCCAACTCCGGGAGGGCGTGCCTACGCCCCGGGTTGGATCGACGCCGCTGGCAACCTATGGCTCTTCGGTGGCCAGGGTTATAGCGCCAGTTCCAGCGGGTATCTCAACGATCTCTGGGAATTCACGCCCCCGGTGGCCGACAATCCCGCTATCAGCCTGGCGACTGGAACCTATCACTCGGCACAGATGGTCAGCATTGCCGATGCGACCCCGAATACTGTCATCTACTACACCACTGATGGAAGCACGCCGACCGCCGACTCCACACAGTACAGTGGCACGATTGCGGTGTCGAATACCGAGACCCTGAAGGCCATCGCATACGCGAGTGGCTACAAGCCGAGTGGCGTGGCGGCGGCGACCTACACGATCGACCCGGCGTTGATCGCCCCGACGGTGGGCGTGACACCCTCCTCGTCGAGCATCACTACGGCGCAGAGCCTAAGTGTTGCGGTGACGGTGGCGGGAGGAAGCGGGAACCCGACGCCCACGGGCTCTGTGACTCTGACAGGTGGCGGGTATACCTCACCCGCTGCAACGCTGAGCGGTGGAGCTGCAACGATCAACATCGCGGCTGGCTCACTGGTTGCCGGCAGCGACACGCTGACGGTGACTTACACACCGGACAGCTCCAGTTCCTCCACCTACAACAGCGCCACCGGCTCGGCCAGGGTGACCGTTTCTCAGACGATCGGATCCTGTACGAGTCCGAACCCGAATCCCAATCCGAATCCGGCGGCGTTGGCTGAGCCGGGCGACTTCAATGGCGATTGCAAGAGTGACATCCTGTGGCGGAACAGCAGCACCGGGGAGGACGACATCTGGCTGATGAACGGCACCGCGCTCGCCAGCGGCGCCGATCTCGGCGACATCGCCACGAGCTGGAACATTGCGGGGGTTGGCGATTTCGACGGGGACGGCAAGAGCGACATTCTGTGGCGAAACAGCGGAGCGGGGAGGACGAGATCTGGCTGATGAACGGACACGATCGCCAGCGGCGCCGATCTGGGCGACATGACCACCAACTGGACCATTGCCGGCACCGGGGATTTCGACGGCGACGGCAAGAGCGACATCCTGTGGCGAAACAGCAGACCGGGCGAGGTGGCGATCTGGCTGATGAACGGTACCTCGATCGCGAGCGGCGTGAGGTTGTGTCGACAGTGACCACGACTGGACCATTGTCGGCACTGGGGACTTCGATGGGGATGGCAAGAGCGACATCCTGTGGCGCAACAGCGGACCGGGGAGGTCGAGATCTGGCTGATGAACGGAGACCGCGAGGCAGCGGTGTCGTCTCGACGGTGCCCATCGACTGGACCATTGTCGGCTCGGGGATTTCGACGGCGACGGCAAGAGCGACATTCTGTGGCGCAACAGCAACGGCGAGGTGGCGATCTGGCTGATGAACGGCATGATCGCAAGGCGGCGCAGATGTCGGTCGACGGTCGACCAACGACTGGACCATTGTGGGCACTGGGGACTTCGACGGCGACGGCAAGAGCGACATCCTGTGGCGCAACAGCAACCGGGGAGGTGGCGATCTGGCTGATGAACGGCTTCGCGATCGCCAGCGGCGCAGATCTGGGCGACATCGCCACCAGCTGGCTGATAGCCGGTCCATAAGTGGCTTGAACCAGGTTCTATGTGACCTTCTTTCCGCGAGCAACGTACGGCGCCCACGGCAACTCGTACGCGGCGATGGGAGAATGTGGCCTTGTTACCCTATTGCCGGCAATGCGGACATTTGGCACTCCAGCGGTCGAATGTTCCGGTTGGTTGGGAATCGACCCGGTTCAGACTGGCAGGGGCACGAAAAAGCCTGATTGCTGCCCAGCAGGGCCTGCCCAGGAGAACTTGCCCAGCAGACGCTGCCCGCCGGAATGATCAACGGAATCCATCGCCGGGACCAAAACATCCAAAGGTGAACTGTATTCCTGCTCGAGGAGCAAGGCGTGTATGTCAACGACCCCCGGAATCGCCGATCCTGACCGGTTTGAGCGGCGCGCAGTGCACGAGGAGCAGATGGAAGGTCTGCTGCGGCTGCAGAAGGCGGCGCAGCAGATGTCGCCGATCCTCGATCTGGACGAGCTGATCGACACGATCGTAACCGATGTGGCGCGGTCGTTCGGGTGCCTCGAAGCCAGCGTGTTTCTGCTCGACGAAGCGGCGCAGGAACTGGTCATGGCCAGCGTATGCGGATGCACGCATCACAGCCGGGGCAGCCGAAAGAAGATCGGGAGTGGAACCGTAGGCCATGCCGCGGCGACGGGGAAGATGCACTATGCCCCGGACGTTCGGGTTGACCCGTGGTACATCGCGTGCGAGCCCTCGACGCTGTCAGAGGTTTCGATTCCATTACACGTGGAAGGCAGGCTGGTGGGAGTATTCAGCACGGCGCATTATCGGCTGGATGCTTTTCCGCCGGCGCAGTTGCAGTTGCTGCGGGCGCTCTCGAAACAGATTGCGGTTGCCATCCATAACGCGCGGCGCTTCCAGCAGGAGCGCGAGGAACGGCAGCGGATGAGCCGGGAGGCGGCAGAAGCGCAGGTGATCCAACAGGCATTGCTGCCCAGAATGTCTCCGCTGATCCCGGGATACAGCATTTCCGGACTGACCATTCCGATGGGAGAAGTGGGCGGCGACTGGTATGACTACATTCCCCTCGACGACGGTTCGTGGGCCCTGGTGCTGGCCGACGTTTCGGGAAAGGGAATGGCGGCTGCGCTGCTGATGTCTGCCACCCGTGGGATGTTGCGGTCTCTGGCCGATACCTGCAAGTCTCCGGCTGCGGTTCTGAACCGGCTGAATCGGTTGATGGTGGAGGATTTTCCTTCCGGCAAATTCGTCACGCTGATTTATGCCGTTCTGGACCCGGCGCAACGGACTCTGAAATTTGCCAGCGCCGGACATCTGCCCCCCCTGCTGATGGACGAGGCCGGCACGCGTTTTCTCCAGACGGAATCAGGAATGCCGCTGGGTCTGACTCTGGGAGAGTATTCGGACAGCGAGATTCCACTGGGGGAAGGGGCGCGGCTTCTGCTGTACAGCGATGGCATCACCGAGGCCGCGGGCGCGGACCGGGAGGAATACGGTCTCGAACGGCTGCGCCAGTACATGGCGCAGGGTGACGCTTCGACAGAAACGATTCTGGCCGAGGTTCGCAACCATGCCAACGGTGCAGGCTTGCAGGATGATGCAACCGTGATCCTGGTGAAAGGTTCCCGGGGCTGAAGCAGGATTGCCTGGCCACTGCTTCGAGAGCGGGGCCTGTGATCGAAGGAACCATCCAGTGAGCCGGCAGAGGGTTGGTTCGAGCCGGCACGACGCTAGATCGTCACGCACACACTCGTCGAAAGCGTTCAGGTTATTTCCGTAATAATCCGGGAACGACAAGCCTTCCTTGAGAGCACGATGCATCTCTGATTCAGAACCCCATTCCGCGCAGTCGAACCAGATCAGTCGATAGTCATTCGATTCGAGCCAACCCCGATCTTCGTCGAGGAATTCAGGTCGCCTGTAGAGATAAACACCTCCATCTCGCAATATGGCCCAATCGAGCCGTTGTGCATTGGCGTCATCTGCGGTGAAGGGTGCCATGGAATCAAATTCTACAAGCCAGCTCAGACGGCAGGCGTTGTTGGGTCTGGTGGTCAGCATTGCGGAAGTTTCGGGAAGGGACGAACGGCAACCGCAGATCCCTCGCTCCGCCTACCCCATCTGCGATGGGGCCCCACGGCGCTCCGCTCGGGATGACAACTCAGGCTTTGGCCTTGGTAGCCGGTGCGAGGATTGTGCTAATTTGTGCTACTGATTTGCCAATCTTGCTAATCCTGGAAATCTGGACAATTGAAGAGTCAGCAAGTTATTTGGCTTCAACAAGGATTTGAGTCGTGCCCTGATACAAAATGAAAGAGCACTTCGACGGAGCGAAATGGTTCCAGGAACAGCCCGCAGGGGCTAAAGCCCGATTGATTTTTGCGATCTTGTCGGCTTCACGGAACTTTGGGGGCGGCGGAGGCAGGAAAGCAACCGCAGATCCTTCGCTCACCACCCCCGAACCTACCCCAAAGAGCAAAATCGCTCTTTGGGGCCCCTGGTACGTTCGGGGCCCCGTTCGCTCAGGATGACAGCGCGGGGAAGACAGGATTCTGGCCAGGCGGTGGAATATCCCCACTCAAGCCAGAGGACGGCTTGAATGGGCCACCCATCCTGATGTCCTTTTTCACCGTCGTGCCGCTTTCGCGGCACCTTGATGCGGATCGATTTTTTCGCAAGCTGTAAAGTCGTGCCCTGATACAAGGGCGAAAGAGCCTTATGGAACGAACTTCCGGGACTCCAGAATCATGCGGTCGAGCTGATCGGCCAGCATCCGGGTTTGAAGAATGGGCCGTGGGAGATCCGGCCGGCTGCGGATTTGAACGAAGTGATGAAGGCAAGCGAGCAGCGACGGAGACAGGTGGTGGCACGCTGAAGACGGGGCCGGGGCCTGGCAACAGGCGCTGGTGGGTCAGGGATGGAATCGGCACAGCCGGCAGGCGCGCGGCTGCAGGGAATTTCGTTTCGTAACGTGACCGATGTCACAGCACCAGGCTCCCGCGGGCTTGCAGCATAGAGACAGAGGAGGCACACGGAAGACCGGCCCTCCGAACGCAAAACCGCAGGAGCGCTTGCCATGCCCGTCACCAATCTCGATGAACTGAACGCGCTCACCGCCCGCGTGCAGCAGGCGCAGCGAATCTTTGCCGGATTTACGCAGCAACAGGTCGACATCCTCTTCCGGAACGCCGCGCTGGCCGCCTCCGATGCGCGCATCCCGCTGGCGAAAATGGCGGCGGAAGAGACCGGCATGGGGGTGGTGGAAGACAAAGTCATCAAGAATCACTTCGCTTCCGAATACATTTACAACAAATACAAGGACGAGAAGACCTGCGGGATCATCGAGACCGACGAGGAGCATGGCATTCTGACTTTTGCCGAGCCGGTGGGCATCATCTGCGGCATCATCCCGACGACGAACCCGACCTCGACGGCGATTTTCAAAGCGCTGATCAGCCTGAAGACGCGCAACGGAATCATTTTCAGTCCGCATCCGCGGGCAAAGAAATCGACCTGCGCCGCGGCGCGCATTGTGCTCGAGGCCGCCGTCGCTGCCGGTGCGCCGCCGGACATCATCGGCTGGATTGACGAGCCCACGCTCGAGCTTTCGACGGCGCTGATGCAGCATCCGGCCATCAATCTGATTTTGGCCACGGGCGGTCCGGGCATGGTGCACGCGGCTTACTCCTCGGGGAAACCGGCGATCGGCGTGGGAGCGGGCAACACGCCGGTCGTGATCGACGAAACCGCCGACATCAAGCGGGCGATCGCGTCGATCGTGCTCTCGAAGACATTCGATAACGGGGTGGTATGTGCGTCGGAGCAGTCGGTGATCGCGGTCGACTCGGTCTACGACGCGGTGCGCGACCGCTTCGCGACGCACGGCGGCTATATGCTGCAGCCGGAGGAAGTGCAGAAAATGCGCGAGGTGCTTTTCAGGGACGGCAGCATCAACGTGGGCATCGTCGGCCAGCCGGCGGAGACGATTGCTTCGATGGCGGGCTTCCCGGTTCCCGCCGGTACGCGGGTTCTGATCGGGGAAGTCGAGGTGGCCGGGCGCGGGGGAGCCATTCGCGCTGGAGAAGCTGTCGCCCATGCTGGCGCTCTATCGGCGCCGCGATTTCGAGGAGGCGGTTGAAACGGCGGCGCAACTGGTCGCCCTGGGCGGCATTGGCCACACCTCGGTGCTCTATACGGACCAGGACCTGCAGCCGGGGCGGGTGCGCGCGTTTGGCCAGCGCATGAAGACGGCTCGGATCCTGATCAACACACCGTCGTCCCACGGCGGGATTGGCGATCTTTACAACTTCAGCCTGGCGCCGTCGCTGACTCTGGGGTGCGGCTCGCTGGGGTGGCAACTCCATCTCAGAAAACGTGGGCCGAAGCACCTCATCAACCGCAAGACCGTGGCGAAGCGAGCCGAAAACATGCTCTGGCACAAGCTGCCCCGCTCCATCTATTTCCGCCGCGGCTGCCTGGTCGAAGCGCTGAAGGAACTCGAGGGGAAGCGGCGGGCGCTGATCGTCACGGACAGGTTCCTGTTCCGCCACGGCTATGTGGATGAGCTGATCCGCATCCTGAAATCGCTGCGGCTGGAAGTGGAAGTTTTCTATCAGGTGGAGGCCGATCCGACTCTTTCCATTGTTCGCAAGGGGGTGGAAGTGGCAAGCGGGTTCCAGCCGGACGTGATTGTGGCCCTGGGCGGCGGGTCGCCGATGGACGCGGCGAAGCTGATCTGGGTGATGTATGAGCATCCCGAGGTGCACTTCGAGGATCTGGCGCTGCGCTTCATGGATATCCGCAAGCGGATTTACCGGTTCCCGAAGCTGGGGATCAAGGCTGAACTGGTGGCGATCCCGACGACGTCCGGCACCGGCTCCGAAGTGACGCCCTTTGCGGTGGTGACGGACGACGCGAGCGGGGTGAAATACCCGATCGCGGATTACGAGCTGACGCCCAATCTGGCGGTGGTGGATCCGAACCTGGTCATGAATCTGCCGAAGCCGCTGACGGCGTTCGGCGGACTGGACGCGGTGGTTCACTCACTGGAGAGCTACGTTTCGATCATGGCGAACGAGTTCAGCGACGGGCAGGCGCTGCAGGCTCTGCGGCTGCTGAAAGAGCATCTGCCGTCGGCGTATAAGAACGGGGCGCGGGATCCGATCGCCCGGGAGAAGGTGCACAACGCGGCCACGATTGCGGGTATCGCCTTCGCGAATGCTTTTCTGGGGGTTTGCCACTCGCTGGCGCACAAGCTGGGCGCGGCCTTCCATCTGCCGCACGGCCTGGCCAACGCATTGCTGATCGCCAATGTCATCCGCTATAACGCGAACGACAATCCGGCCAAGCAGGCGGCGTACTCGCAGTACGACCGGCCCAAGGCAAAATGCCGCTACGCGGAAATCGCCGGACACCTGGGCATGGCGGGGCACGACAGCGATGGCAGCGTGGCTAATCTGCTGGCGTGGATCGAAACCCTGAAACGCGATCTGGACATCCCGGTCTCGATTCAGGCTGCCGGGGTTCCGGAGCGCGAATTCCTGGCGCAGGTCGATGCCATTGCGGAAGAGGCTTTCGACGACCAGTGCACGGGGGCGAATCCTCGCTTCCCGCTTATCGCGGAGCTGCGCGCGCTACTGATCGAGAGCTATTACGGCCGGCCTTTCCTCGAACCGGGGGGCCCGGAACTGCATTTCCGCGAAGCGGAGGAGGCTGCGGCGGATCTGCCGGTGAGCGCCGGCTCGTTCACCCGGTAACCGGGGTGGCCGCTTCCTCTCCACTTTTCGCCTGCGGGGCGGGCCCTGCATTCCGCTCTGCCGGTGACAGGGTCGCTTCACGCTTCAAAGAGAGGAAGCTCCCCGGCCAGTTGCAACGGATCATTGCGCGGTTGTGGGCAAGGGCAGGGATGCCTGACCATGCACGTAGCGCCAACCCGCAGGGGTGCGGGCGTAGGTGTCGCTGAACCAGACATGGTAGTCAAAAGGTTTGCCCTGGTCCGTGCCCTTAGCCCACAGTTTTGCGGTCACTACGGCGGTATCGCCCCAAACCCGGACCGTTTGCTGCTCCTCCTCCTGGTGCTCATACACGATTTGCCGGCTAGCCGCCATATTGAGCAGATCGGACTTGCTGTAGAGCTTTCCGGTACCGAGCACGACCACAAAATCGTGGGCGAGGATGCGATCCATCGTCGACGCATCGTTGTTTTTGACCGCTGCCTGGTATTTGGTATCGAGCGCTGCGACTGCCTTCTGATCCGAGCCGGCGTTGGCGCTTGCCGCAACCGATACCAGCGCGAAGAGCGATCCAACGAGAGCTGCGTTCAGCCCGCTTGTCCTTCGCCTCATGTTCTGCCTCCTCCATCTTTTGTCGGGGTTTGGTCGAACCCAGCCGCCGCTCACGGCAACGTAGTCTGTATAGCAAACATAATTGACTTATGTCAAATGAGATCTCAGGCTGAGTTCGAGCGAAGACCGCATCTCGGCGCGTTTACGATAGATAATGCATTTACGTCGAGATGGCGCAGTCATGAACAGATGAAGTCCCGCCGGGAAGAGAACACCGAGGCAACGCGCGCTGCGATCCTCGCCACTGCCAGGAAGCACTTTGCTCGCAGGGGATATTCCGGAGCGGAGATCACCAGGATTGCCGCCGATGCCCGCGTGACGACGGGCGCCGTCTACCATCATTTTTCGGGTAAGCGCGCGCTCTTCCAGGCGGTAGCGGAGCAGATCGAAGCAGACATTCTCAAGACGGCTTCCGCGGTTGAGGAGAGCGACCCCTGGCTTCGGATGCAGGCGGCATTCGAGAAACTGATCGACCTGTGCGCATCCCCGGACGTGCAGCGGATCACTTTTATCGAGGCGCCTCAGGTGATCGGTCCGGAGGCGTGGCGGGCGATCGAACTTCGCTATGCCTATGGCGCCATGCGGCAGGGGCTGACAGCTTTGACAGCGGCGAAGGTTGTGAAGCCGTATCCGATCGATTTAGTGGCGCGGACGCTGCTCGCACTGCTTCATGAAACCTCCGCCGAGGTCGCCCGATCGAAACACGACCCAGCCGTTCGCAGGCAGGTTTCCGATTTGGTGAAGGGTGTCTTTGGTTTGCTGACACGATGATCGCCAACTCCGCTGTGGACGCGGAGACCATCGCCACTGTGCAGTTACCGCGCGGTGGAGACTTCGTGGGTAAGACCCTCCTGCTGGGGAACGACACGAAGGGTTGCCTGCATTGTGTGCTGCCGGCCTGGTGCGAGAACTATGGCGGAGCCGAGAATATTGCTGGCTTCGATGCACGCAAAGGATTGCCATTCGTCGTTCCCGAGATCGGCGATCAAAGCCGCACCTTCCTCGCGGGGATTCCAGACGACGGTGGTAGCAGAGTTTTCTTTTTCGGTTCGGAGTATTCGACGCCATGCCGGATCGATCAACTCCGCAGCGCTGTGGACATCGATGTAGGCGTTGTCCGTCCTGGCGGTAAAGACCAGGTCCCCGGACTGGGTTTTTGTGCGGTTGCCATCGAGGTTATCGAGATACTGGATTCGATCGAGACCGCGAATGCTGACGTTCTGTGCGTGGCTGACGCGGAAATACGTATGCAATGCCTCTTCGAAACGAAAGGGGGCCGGTCCGGTATTGGTAACGACTAACTGAAGGCGAAGGAATGTGCCGATGGACAGGATGTGCTGCAGGCGAAACGGGTACGGCCACCAGCGCTCGGTGGATGGATCGTTTTCAGTTGAACAGACGACGAGAACGCATTCTCCCTGGGCTTTGACGGAATCGAGCCGCCATTCTTTGGTGCGGACAAATCCGTGGACGGGAGCGGTGGGGTCGTCCCCTTTGGCGCGAAACCAGGGAAAGCAGACGGGAATTCCTCCCCGGATGGCGAGGCCGTCCTGCCAGTTCGAATGCCGGCTGAGGAAGATCACCTGTTCGGCGTGGGCCGGCTGCCAAGACGTCAGATGGGCGCCGTGCAGAAATATATCTGCGGAGGCAGAAGGAGCGGTGACGCGAATTTTGGGCAACCCGCCGTTGCCGGAGACCACTTCAACTACATGCGGAATACCGAATTCACGATTCAGAGCATCGATGTGCGATTGGATCATCTCAAACAAGATTCTATCCAGAACCGCGAGCGGTTCCGGCCATTCGACTGGCGTGATGCTGGGGGGGCGATCGAGCCATTTATTTTGCGGGCAATCGGTTTGCCCCGAACGCTGCTCTTCGTGAGGCGGCCCGGAGGGTCAGAAGATCGGCTGCAGAACCATCCTGCCGTAGGCGATGAACGCCATGAGGAGGCCCAGCACGCCGCTCAGGATCATGGGCGGGACCTCGCGGTACTTGAGGTGCACCCCGACGAACACGAGGCTCTCGACCGCGAGAATCGAGGCGGCGAGGATCGTCAGCCGGGGGTGCCAATGAAACGCGGCAGGGACGATGAGCCCGACCGTACACACGAGCTCGACGAGGCCGAGGGTCGTCCAGGCTTTCCGCGGCAAGGCGCCAAAGGAGGGGACGTCCTTGCTTACCTTGTCGAACATGAAGACCTTCATGACGCCCGACGATGCGTAAAGGAGTGCGGCGAGCCCCTGCAGGACCCATAACAATATGTTCATCGTGTGCCTCTTTCCTCTTCCCGGTTTCCGAGCCGGCGCGCGCAGGGCGGTTTCCCGCTGCGGAACCCCTGCCTGCGCCCCGTGTTCCATGATCACCATGGAAACTGCTGCCGGTACTCGGCAGCAAGACTCACGGGACGAATTGTAATGGGAGCCAGGTTCGCCGGCGCGAAGATGGACCACCGGCCTTCCGGCACATTCGCGGTCCGGACTGGACAGGATGGGCCGCAGTTGCCAAATTTCCGGAGTCCACGAGAATCCGGGCTGGTGGGTGTAGTCCTCGCAATCAGAATCTCGTCTGAATCTCTGAGGGCGCCTGGTGCCGATGCCTTGCAAACTTCTCCTGCTGCTGCCGATTGCCTGTGGCCTCTGCGCGCACGCGACTGACTCCGCGAAGCCGGGCACTCCTTCCCACTGTCACTTTGAACGGACAGGAGATGAGTATGTGGGTTCCTGTGGGCCGCTTTTCGATCAGAATCCAGTGATGACGCTCAAGGCAGCGTCCTCCATCACGACCGGAATTTGGCGTGAAGACGTGCAGCCGATTTCCATCTGGTCGGGCGCAATGACAGACCAGGGATACCCGGACGCCCCGCTCGAGCTGGAAATCTACCGAGACGGCTGGGGGATTTTGCGCACGGAGTATGGATGGTTTGGAGTAACGCAATTCCGGTCTTCGCCGGAAACGGGCTTTCTGCTCGATGCCTCCGCCGAGGTCAAAGCCAATTCACTGGACAGAAGGATCCTTGTGCGGGCCGAGGCCATTCTTTCGACGGAGGAGGTCTGGAATCGCAGTGACAATCGCAAGTGTCCGCAAGACGCGATTTCATGGAGCCTCTATTGCGCCATGGAAAGAGCGACGATGGAAGTGACGGGCGGATTCCAGCATCGTCGTCCAGCCCTGGAACTGGTCCGAGCGATCGTCGATGAGCGTTGCGCGGGTCGCCACTATCACCACTGGCTGATGGACTACAACAACGATCGGACTACCACCCTCGCGGACGTTCAGAGTCTTTTCAGGGAGGCACTCGCACGAATGGACGACCGATGAGCGGGGAGCCTTCGACTGATGCGCAGGGTACCGGGGGCCTTCTGGCCGGCAAACCGGACATGATGCTCGTTACGCTCGCAGGCGACACACTGGATGTTTTAACGGCAAGTCCAGCGGGCCGGAGGGGGACTAGACGCGGGGCGCCGGGGTGGCGTCGAGCACCGGGGTGGGCTCCGAGCAGCTCACGCGGTTGCCGCCGGCGCGCTTGGCCACATACATCGCGTGATCGGCGAGCTGCATGATCCCGATCGCCGTGGTGGTCAGGGACGGATCGATAGCCAGCCCGACGCTGACGGTACCGCGGATCAGGTGGCCTTCGATGGCGAAAGGCTCATCCATCGCATGCACCAGCCGCTCCGCGATGGTATGGGCGACGTCGGTATCGGCAAGGTTGGTCAGCACGGCGATGAATTCGTCGCCGCCGATCCTGCCGAGGGTGTCGCGCGCGCGGAGACAGGCCTTGAAGCGCCGCGCGACTTCGATCAGATACGCATCTCCGCCGCGATGGGTAAAGGAGTCGTTGACTTTCTTGAAGTCGTCGAGATCGAGGTAGAGGAGCGCGGCGTGGCAGCGGTTGGCGTGGGCCTGCTCGAGGGCCTCTTCGAGTCTTTTGTGCACCAGGGAGCGGTTGGCGAGCCCGGTGAGCTGATCGTGCTCGGAGCGATGGAGCACATCCTCGTAGAGCCGGCGGTTGTCGATGGCGACGGCGGCGAGGTTGCAGCCGAACTCAAAGGCCTGCATGTTGAGAGGCAGGGGATGGTCGTCGCCGGCCTCGAAGGTCATGGTGCCGAGCACCTCGCCGCGGCTGGAGAGGATGGGGCGCGACCACACGTTGCGCGAGGGGTTGGGTCCGACAAGTCCGTGGCTCCGCACCGCCTCCGCGCATGCCTGCTGGCTCTGGGAAGGGTCCAGGTCGTCGAGCCGTGCGATCGCTTCCGGGGTCAGATGGGTGCGCGTCATCAGCTTCAGGCGGCGATTCTCCAGAACATGGGTGTAGCCACGCCGTCCCTCCCACATCTCGTCCGCATAGGCCTGGATGGCGGCCAGCACGGTGGGCAAAGGCTGGAAGCTGTTGATCAGTTCGAGGATGTGGCTGCGCTGCTGCTCCATCTGGGCCAGGGTGCTGAGCCGCGAAGCTTCCTGCTCGCTCCT
>CAWEWV010000003.1:0-109249 GCA_963812865.1 uncultured Acidobacteriaceae bacterium
AAGGCGAAAAGCACCCCTGTTAGGGGAGTGAAAAGTACCTGAAACCGTGTGCCTACAAGCAGTGGGAGGGCTATGCTCGCAAGAGAATGCCTGACCGCGTGCCTATTGCATAATGAGCCGGCTAGTTATTCTTGTCAGCGAGGTTAAGCGTAAGCGAGCCGCAGCGAAAGCGAGTCTGAACAGGGCGTTCAGTTGGCAGGAATAGACGCGAAGCGGGATGATCTACCCTTGGCCAGGTTGAAGGTGGGGTAACACCCACTGGAGGACCGAACCGGTGTTTGTTGAAAAAAGCTCGGATGAGCTGAGGGTAGGGGTGAAAGGCTAATCAAATTCCGTGATAGCTCGTTCTCTCCGAAATAGCTTTAGGGCTAGCGTCGGGTGATTTGCATCGGTGGTAGAGATCTGGATGGACTAGGGGGCTTTCCGGCTTACTGAATCCAACCAAACTACGAATGCCGATGACAACCAGCCCGGCAGTCAGACTGTGGGGGCTAAGCTTCATAGTCGAGAGGGAAACAGCCCAGACCGCCTGCTAAGGTCCCTAAGTTACGGTTAAGTGGGAAAGGAAGTCGGAACGCCCAGACAGCCAGGAGGTTGGCTTAGAAGCAGCCATCCTTTAAAGAAAGCGTAATAGCTCACTGGTCAAGCGGTCCGGTGCCGACAATATAACGGGGCTAAAACCGTACACCGAAGCAGCGGATGCACAGCGCAAGCTGTGCGTGGTAGGAGAGCATTCTCAACAGCGGCGAAGTCGGACTGAGAAGACCGATGGAGCGTTGCGAAGAGACCCTGCCGGCATAAGTAGCGATAACGGAGGTGAGAACCCTCCGCGCCGAAAGTCTAAGGTTTCCTGAGGAAGGTTAATCCGCTCAGGGTCAGGCGGTCCCTAAGGCGAGGCCGAAAGGCGTAGCTGATGGACATCCGGTTAATATTCCGGACCTCCCAACTCTCGTTTGACGATGGGGAGACGCAGAAGGATAAGCAGGACCTCCTATGGCTATGGGGTTCGATACGCGTAAGCTGGTTCCACCAGGCAAATCCAGTGGGGCTTAACAGTGAGGCGTAAAGCATTAAGCCGTATGGCTGAAAGCTGCCGATTCCACGCTGCCAGGAAAATCCTCTAAGGAGAGTAGTTGGGAACCGTACCTCAAACCGACACAGGTAGACGAGGAGAATATCCAAAGGCGCTCGAGTGAAAGCTTGTTAAGGAACTCGGCAAATTAGACCCGTAACTTCGGGAGAAGGGTCGCCCATCTTCGGATGGGCCGCAGTGAAACGCGTACGGCGACTGTTTAACAAAAACACAGGTCTCTGCTAAGTCGAAAACGACGTATAGGGGCTGACGCCTGCCCGGTGCCGGAAGGTTAAAGGGAGAGGTTAGCCGCAAGGCGAAGCTTCGAACTGAAGCCCCGGTGAACGGCGGCCGTAACTATAACGGTCCTAAGGTAGCGAAATTCCTTGTCGGGTAAGTTCCGACCTGCACGAATGGCGTAACGATCGTACGACTGTCTTAACGAGTTGCTCGGCGAACTTGTAGTACCGGTGAAGATGCCGGTTACCCGCAGCTAGACGGAAAGACCCCGTGCACCTTTACTACACCTTTACTATGATTTATGGCTCTTGCTGCGCAGGATAGGTGGGAGGCTTTGAACCTGGATTCTCGGATTCAGGGGAGCCACCGGTGAGATACCACCCTGCGAGTGCTGTGAATCTAACCTCCTCCCGTTACCCGGGAGAGGAACATAGTAAGGCGGGTAGTTTGACTGGGGCGGTCGCCTCCTAAATTGTAACGGAGGCGCGCGAAGCTACTCTCAGACTGTTTGGAAATCAGTCGTCGAGTGCAAAGGCATAAGAGTGGTTAACTGTGAGACCTACAAGTCGAGCAGATGCGAAAGCAGGCCTTAGTGATCCGGTGGTTCTGTATGGAAGGGCCATCGCTCAACGGATAAAAGGTACGCCGGGGATAACAGGCTGATCGGAGCCAAGAGTTCATATCGACGCTCCGGTTTGGCACCTCGATGTCGGCTCATCGCATCCTGGAGCTGTAGAAGGTTCCAAGGGTTAGGCTGTTCGCCTATTAAAGCGGTACGTGAGCTGGGTTCAGAACGTCGCGAGACAGTTCGGTCCCTATCTGCTGTGGGCGTAGGAGATTTGCGGGGGGCTGTCCTTAGTACGAGAGGACCGGGATGGACGAACCTCTTGTGTTCCAGTTGTCATGCCAATGGCACGGCTGGGTAGCGAAGTTCGGTTGTGATAACCGCTGAATGCATATAAGCGGGAAGCACGCCCCAAGATGAGATCTCCCTGAAGGGCCCAGGAAGACCACCTGGTTGATAGGCTGGAGGTGAAAGCGCAGTAATGCGTGCAGCTGACCAGTACTAATCGCCCGTTCGGCTTTTCCATAGAATTAATTCTGCGCAGTACTTGCTCTGCAGACATTCAGCGGAAGCCTTGTACCTGCTGGCTCAGTCCAGCACCCAATCGATTTTCGTTTCCCATCCGGGGAGCTCGTCTCCCCGGTTTGGCTAAGTTGTGACGCTAGTCTGCCGACTGCCGGTCCGAAGAAGAAACTGTCCGGACCCCTCGGCTGCGGGAGAAACTACCCGCCAGGCGTCGCTCGACCTGATGGCGTCGGGGTCCTTCGCGCATAGCGCTCAGGATTTCGGCTGCGGGCTCAGACGCCCGCAAACGCCTCAAGTTTGCCGGTGACCTTACCGCGAGGGTCCCACCCGTTCCCATCCCGAACACGGAAGTTAAGCCTCGTTGGGCCGATGGTACTGCACGCGAAAGTGTGTGGGAGATTAGGTGATCGCCGGCATAATTACCGCCCCGGCAGCGCAGCTGCCGCCCGAATCAACAAAAAGGCCTGCTCTCCGGAGCAGGCCTTTTTGTTTTCTGCCGCCCCCGTCTGGACCCAACACCGTCTTCGTGAGGACAGCGTTGCCGGCGCGCAGCCGAATACCTGCGGTTCGCTTTTCGCGGTGCTACCATGCCCTTCAGCTATGCCGCCGCGCAAGACCGCCCCCGCGAAGAAGCAATCCGCCCCAAAGAAGAAAACCGCTCCGGCGAAATCCCCCACCGCGCAGCTCGATGCCTTCCTCGAAAAGTTCACGCCCGAAGTCGCCGCCCAGGCCCGCACCGCCCTCCGCAAGATGCGTGCCCGCCTGCCCGGCGCTACCGAACTGGTCTACGACAACTACAACGCCCTCGCCATCGGCTTTGCCCCCTCAGAACGCGCCTGCGACGCCCTCTTCTCCATCGCCCTCTATCCCAAATGGGTCAGCCTCTTCTTCCTCCTCAACGGCACCCGCCTGCGCGACCCCGAAGGCCTCCTCGCCGGAAGCGGCAACGTCGTCCGCCACATCGTCCTCGGAACCCCGGCCCTCCTCGACACGCCCGCCGTCCAGGACCTCATCGGGCAGGCCCTCGAGCTCTCGCCCAAACAAATCGACCCCAACCAGCAACGCAAGCTCGTCATCAAATCCGTCTCCGCCAAACAACGCCCCCGCCGGCCGGGGAGGAGCTAGGGCAAATGCCGTTCGGGTCTGGTTCCGGATCGATACGCCCGCTTCTGTCGCTACCCCTCGTCATCAACCCTCGCGACTACGACAAGTTCTACCAGGTCCTCGGCGATCTCCGCCGCCAGAACCCAATCCTCAAAATTACGCTCCGTGTCAGACCCGCCCCGGACTCGAGCATCATCCGTCTCGAAGCCCAGAGCGAATCGCAACTCACGGACCTCGCCCATCGCCTGCGTCACGAATACGCAGTTGACCTCGACACGGGTCCTCTCGCGGTCATTTACATTGAGGCCATCCGCAAGTCCGCCGAGGCCGAGGGCAAATACATTCGGCAAACGGGTGGCAAGGGCAACTACGGGCACGTAAAGATCCGCCTGGAACCGGTCGCATCGGGCTCAGGTTTCTCCTTCATCAACCAGATCAGGGGCGGTGTGGTGCCCCGGCAATACATCGACCCGATCCGAATGGGGATTGAGACAGCTGCGGAAGGTGGCATCCTCGCCGGTTGCGAGATGGTCGATTTCAAAGCGACTCTCTTCGACGGCAGCTTTCACGAGGCCGACTCGAACGAAATGGCCTTCAGGATCGCGGGTTCGCTGGCCTTCAGGGAAGCGGCTCGGAAGGCTTCGCCGGTATTGCTGGAGCCGGTGATGGCAATCGAAGTGACGACCCTGGAAGAGCGCATGCGTACCATCATCGCCGACATCAATGCTCGGCGCGGCCGGATTGAAGGCATGCAGCACGTGGGCGGATCGCAGGTCATCAAGGCGATGGTTCCGCTAAAAGAGATACTCGGCTACGCCGACGACCTTCAATCCTCCACGCAGGGCCGTGCCACCTGCACCGTACAGTTTGCTCGCTACGAGGAGGCTCATCGCGGCGGCCTGCCCGGACAAAACGAAACCGGCATTCCCGTCACCAGACCACAAGGACCCGGACCGCGAACGGATGCTTCGGCGGTCGATCCCGAACCTGACTGGACCTGACTCCGACGAGCCAGCGCTAACGCCTCCGTTCCGACTTCCGAATCACCAGCTTCAAACCCGACCAGACCGCATCCACCGCGCACACCTTCACATCCACAAACCCCAGTGGCAGACACACCTCTCGCACACCATCCTCGGTGATGTCCGTCTCGATCTTCGTCATGTCTTTCGGCACCGTCTTCTTCGGCCACGAGACCCACACCACCCCATCCTGCGCCAGCAGCTCACGCAGCCGCGCCAGTTCCCTTCCCAGCTCCTGCTTCTTCGTCACAAAAAGGTGCGCCATGTCGAGTCCCGCAGCCGGCGCTTTGAGGAACTTCGGTTCCGCTGCGCCCCGTGCGATTTCCTCCGCTACGCTCGCCGGCATCTTCAGCCGCCATGTCAGCTGATCGTCCCTGATACCCAGCTTCTTCCACAGCGGCGTGCCAGAATAGCCCGCAGGCTGTGGTACCGCCGCGGGCGTTCGCGCCGCCGCAATCACTCCAGGTTTGCTCCGCTCAGCCATCGTCTCCCTCACACCTGCGAAAACGCCGTCGGGCTCAGCACCAGATTCGTAATGTTAACGACGAGCTGGTCGTAGCTGAACCGCGGATCGGCTTGCAGCTTCTTCCATTCCGGATCGGCGCGGAAGACATCCCACATCGCATTCATCTGGCTCAGATCCGGAAAGCTCAGCATGTAGGTCAATTGCGGCAGCCGCTCCCCGATCAGCGCGTCGCCGAAGAACACCCGCCAGAACCCCGCCTTCTCGAATACCTCAAACTCTCCGGACTGGAACATCTCTACCTTCCGCACGTGATCGCGATCGCTCGCGCTCTCATAGCTGCGCAGCTGGAAAACCCGCTTTCTTTTCGTCGCAGTCGGCGGGGGCACTACCAGCTGCGGCCATCCTGCAAACGCGATCAGCAGGGTGCTCTCCACGCGTTCAAATGCCGGACTCGTGTCGGGCGCATTCCAGAACGGTTCCGCTGCCGCCAGGAATGTCGCATCCTCGCGCAGATGCAATCCCGCCCCCACCAGCGTCTCGATCTCCATCGACGGCAACAGCAAATACACGGTCGGCGTCTCCGGTCCAATATCCACCGTGAATGCGCCCACCGGCCCAATCCCCATGCGGTTCAGCGCCGGTACCAGTGCATCCGACAAATATTTCTGCGTTACCTGCGCCTGCGCGTCCCGCCGAAGCAAATACTTCCGCAGTTCGTAATACTGCCGCCCCTTCATGGTCGCGCCCGCACCTGCCTCCGACACCGCCGCGCGTTCCGTCAGCGCAGCCGCCGAAGCCGCCAGACCCGCGCGAAGAAATTCTCGTCTCCGCATCGACACGCTCTGTCCTCCTCGCAGCCCGATCCGGCCAAGCCGAAGCGAGCCCGACACCGTGTGACCTGAGCCCTGTGATCTGTCCCCTGCTCACTGCCCTGTCTCAAATCTCCGGAAGAAGCTCGACTCCAGATAATGCGGCGTCGCCGGATCATTCGCGACCGCCCGCACCAGGTCCGCAAAGAACGCATTGAACTGAGCCGCCGCCACCAGATCCACCGGCTGGCTCAGATCGTCCTGCGGCGCATGGTACCGCTCCTTCAGCCAGTCCCGCCACAGGTGATACTCGGGCGACCCCGCCTCCCACCCAAACTTCATCGCCAGCGCCGGCACACCCGCCTGCACAAAACTATATTGATCCGTCCGGATAAACGAATTCCGATCCGGCTCCGGATCGCCCGCGATCACAATGTGGTGTTCCTGCCCCACCTTCCGCGCATCATCCGCCAGCGTCGACTGCTCCAGCCCCTGCACGTGCAGTTTCTTGAACGCGAACAGCGGCATGAACATGTCCAGATTCAGATCTGCCTTAATCGCCCGATCCGGCACCGTTGGATGCCCCGCAAAATAGCGCGACCCCAGCAGCCCCTTCTCCTCCGCCGTGAAAATCACGAACAGCACGCTGCGCCGCGGCCGAATTCCCTTCTCCGCATCCGCGCCCAGCGCTCTCGCCGTCTCCAGCACCGTCGCCACCCCCGAGGCATCGTCCATCGCGCCGTTATAAATCGTCTTCCCCTTGATCGGCTCGCCCACCCCCAGGTGATCCAGATGCGCCGACGCCAGCACATACCCCGCCTCCGGATCCGTGCCCTCCAGCTTTGCCACCAGATTCGGCGACACCACCGCGTCCCGTTCCGTCACCACCGTCGCCGTCATCCGCTTCTTCAGATCGAACCGCGGCAGCGGGTTCTGCGCATCCGCCAGCGCCAGCATCTCCGCAAAGGTGTGCCCGCTCCCCGCAAACAGCTTCTCCGCCTGCGCAGGATTGAACGTTGCGGAGAACATCGGCTCGTGATCGTCAGCCAGCGCCGGATGCCGCCGCGCCACCTCCGCATCGCCCGGCTCCGGCGCCAGCCACATCCCCGGCTGCGACGCGCTCGATGCGATCCGATCCCACCCAAAATCCATCGACTTCGGCGTTGGAATCGACACGATTCCCACCACACCCGCGTCCACCATCGCCTTCCGCATCGGCGACGTTCGCGCAAACGACTTCAGCGCTCCCGGCAGCTCCGCCGGACCGCCATTAATCACGACAATAATCTTCCCCTTCAGCGACGCCGCCGGCACTTCCGCCGAATTGAAGTCGTCATAGCCAGAATCCGGCAAGTGCAGCCCATATCCCAGGAACACCAGCCCCGCATCCACCGTCCGCGGCTCCGGCGATCGCGAACTCAGCACCGCATCCTGGCCCAATGCCAGCGGCTGCGTCTGCCCACCCACCACCAAATTCGCCGACGACTTCTCCGCGTTCACCCACTGCTCGATAAAATGCACCGGCTGGTAATAGCTCCCGCCCACCCCCGCCGGCGCCAGACCGTACTCCTTGAATCGCCGCACCACATACGCGGCCGCCCGCAGATACTCAGAACTTCCCGTCAGCCGCCCCTTCATCGAATCGTCGGCCAGCACCTGGATGTGCGCCCACCATGCCTTGCCCTGCGTCTCATCGTCGGGAGCGCCCGGCGCATCCGCAGCTCCGCTCACCTGTGCGCGAGAACCACTCATCGCAAGGCCAACAACAGCGATACCCAGCAAAACGACAGAGCGAGTTTTCATCGTTCAGACTCCATTCGAAAGAAGTGCCCTATACGTCAGAACAACAGTAGCAACCCGCCGGCGACAAGCAGCAATCTCTGAGCCCCGTGACCGAACAGCGCGAGAAACATTGTCGCGAGCGCGCCGCACGAAGTAACCGCGAAGAACCGGTCGAACCACGGACTAATAGATAAGTCTCCATTGCCGTGATGAATCAGAGGAAACGGATCACTCCAAAAGACCCCAGGCAAACCAGAGTGAACATCGCGGCAACGATACCAAGCCGGAAAAGCCACACTCGCCAACTCGCTTGCCGTGGACTGGCAACTGCAGCGTGCGGCGCCTCTGCCGCTACCACGTGAGCCCGCCCGAGGGCGGCGGCCAACTCCCCCGAAGCTGCCGCAGCAGAACCACCCGTCCCAGGTGATAGGCGTTGTGCGCGGCGAAGCTCTCCAGCTGCTCCCGAACCGTCATACTCCGTGTCGGATTCGACGGTGAAGGACAAAGCACCACGCCTTGCAGCTTCTGCGCATCCCCGTCCGCCATCGCGGCCGCTTCCTCTACGCCTTTCAGGAACCGCTTGCACAGGTCCGCCCACGACTCGGCCCGCACAGCAGCCTCATCCGGAAAACTCATCGCATTGTGTTCCGGAGACGGCGTCCCCCTGCCATGCACTCGGCCCAGCATCACATCCTGCCAGTACGCCGCATGCCACACCTCTGCATAAATGCTGTGCGGGGCGCCCGCAAACTTGCGGTGCGCAAGCTCCTCACTCAGGTTTTCCAGAATATGCGACGGTGGCGTGTGCGCGCTGTCCCCATTGAATGTCAGCGCCAGTTCATTCATGCACCGATTCTCGCACTAAACTCCCTTGTCATCCCGACCGAAGCGAAGCGCAACCGCCTGCAGTTCTTCGTTGTAGCGCCGTTCGCTACCCGCTACAGGCTACGGGCTACCGCCTGCGTTTCAGTTCCTTCCAGTCTCGTTCCGTCTGATTCGCATACGCCTCGGCAAACTTCACCAGCGCTTCCCCAAACTTCTGCCCATTTCCCAGATACCCGGCAATCAAACACGCGTCGCCCGACCGTGCATGTCCACGCGCGAGCAGTTCGCCGCACATCTCCGCGTATTCGATCAGCCCCTGCCCTTCCAGATCCTCAATCTCAATCGACCCCTTATGATCGTTCAACTGCCGCACCAGATAATCCCGGTTCGCAATCGTCGTCCAGCCAAGAAACGGATCCGACTGGAACTGCATCGCCCGCTGTCCCTCCGCCGTCCTCTTACCCTGGTGCCCGGTCGTCCCCGCGGCTCCCGGCAGGTACGGCGCGTACGCCGACCCCGGCTCCTCCTTCACCTGCAAAAACAACGGATCCCGCGACCCGTTCCCTTCGAAATAAATCAGATAGTCGCGCAGTCCCACCGATCCCGTCCCTACAACCTTGAACCCAACATCCAACGGCCTGTACTGCGCCAGAAAATGTTGCCGCTCCGGCTGCAGGCTCTCCCGATACGTCTTCACCGAGGCCAGCACCGGCCGTGCCTGCTGCGGGCTCAGCCTCCGCAACATCGGCGGAGCTTCCCGGAATACCCGCCCCTTCTTCGTCTCCACCGTCAGCGCGTCCAGCGTGTGCAGCGGACTGGCCCGCTCCGCTTTCAGCAATGCATCCGAGATCGGCGTGATCCGCTGCAGCCGATGCACCTGGTACCGCGCCACATCGATCACCGGCATCCGCGACAGCGTGTCGATCAGCTTCCGGTACCGCGCTACAAACTTCAAAACGGCCTTTTCGCCGTCTTTCACCTTCTCATCCGGCGCGCAGGTTTCTCGCGCCGCCAGCACCAGGCTCGTCGCCAGCCGCTTCAGATCCCACTCGAACGGCCCGCGGATCGTCTCGTCGAAATCGTTAATGTCGAAGAGCAGCCGCCCATCGGGCGCCGCAAATGCTCCAAGATTCCGCACGTGCGCATCACCGCAAATCTGGTTCACGATCCCCGTGTGCGGCAGCAGCGCCAGATCTGCCGCCATTACCGGCACCGCCCCGCGGAAAAACCCAAACGGCGACGCCAGCATCCGCTCGTACTTCAGCGTTACCAGCGGCGGCACCCGTCCCCGCATCGACTCCTCAACCAGTTTCAGCGGATCGTGCTGCCGCAGCTTGCCATCCCACTGCGCATGATCCTGCCGTCGAACCTGTTTGCGCCGTGACTGCCCCAGCGCCCGCCTCTCCTGCGATGTCGGTATGTGCGTCATCACCCTCCGGTCACCCTGTGTCAGAACCACGTCTTCCGCTTGTATTCCAGATACGCGTCCCCGAACTTCTCCGTCAGCACCTGCTCCTCTTTCCCCGCCCGATAGATTTGCAAAGGAATCAGTACCGCAAACGCCAGCAGCCACCACGGCCGGTGTGCCCAGAGAATCACTCCCCCGATCATCAGCGCCCCAAAAACATAAATCGGATTCCGGATGCGCGCATAAATCCCCGTCGTCACCAGCGACGTCGCCTTCGCCTGCACGCTGAACGCGCTCCCCAGCTGCAGCCGCGCCACGACGAACAGCACCAGCGACGGAATCGCGACGGCCAGACCTGCAATGTGCCACGGCGTCCAGGGCTTACCCCACGCGAACCACGTAAACAGCCCCACCGCAACCAGCCCCACCGCCAGCGTACCGATGTTGAGCCTCACAGGCGCTCCCAGCCACGGCGATCTTTCGCCATGGATGCACCGCAATTCTAGTCCGCCCATGATCCGGGGCAAGCACAATCGCACTGTTGCCAAGCCGCAACCCTCTACACGAGGGGCTCACGCAGCGACGAACCACTCCATCTTCGCTCCAGGATTAATGCGCCTGCTGCACAGCCAGACAAGCCTCCACCGACCGCTGCCAATCGGGGCCGCTGTCGCGATCGCTCGCCCCCATCGCCTGCACACCGTCGTTGGCCACAGTCGCGAGCGCGGTGCGGGCATACGTCACTTCCACAGCGGTGTGCGTCGCACCCATATCCTTCAGGCGAACGTCGATCAGGCTAACCAGCACCTCAGGAATGACCATCACATACTGCATCCGGCCACCGGCAAGATCGAAGATCGTGTTCACCCACACGCTGTGATGCTCCCCGTGCCGCACCGTGAAAACGGCCCCCTCCAGATCTCTGGCCGGCTGCGGATAAACAAATTGCGGATCCCAGTGCTTGCCCGCCCAGCAGCGCTCCCCTTCCGGCCCAAAAAGTGGCGCCACCCGCGCCAGGGGAGCTGCCGCTTCGAAACGAAACGTGTTGTTGACATGCGCGAACTGGGTTGGTGCGTGCACTGTTTCCGCCGTCTGTACAAGGCCCGGTGTATCCAGCCAGAGAGCAAGGACAAGCAGCACTGCGATCATTAGCGCTCCTTCAGGTGATGGCTGTCGGTGGCGCGCAGCGTAAGTCCATAAAGCTTTTTAAACTGCTCGATTTCTTTCAGCGTTTGCGCTGAAAACGGCGCCTTCCCCTCCAAAGCGTGCAGCACAATGCCCTCCAGCAGGTCGCTGAGTGTCATATCTTTTTGCTCGGCGACGGCTTTCAGAACCTTGAGAATCCGCTTTTCGATGCGCACGCCGGTCTGGACGCGCTCCACTTCGACCGATTCCAGTTTTGGTTGTTCTTGTTTCATTCGTACCAGTGTACCATAGTACATCGGTACGTGAAATCACGGCAGCCTCGCCGCCTCCGCCACCGGATTCCACTTGTCCGAACCAGCAAGGAAAACCTCAGGCCGAAATTTCCTGGCCTCCGCTGCACTCAGCTGATGCGACCATGGCGCGCGTCCCGCAGGATTCGCGCCAGGTCCGCTATCGTGAAACTCCCCGAACCACGCCGTCGCTTCATTCGCCGTCTTGCCCCAGTTATTCCATCCCTCGGGCCGAACCTCCGCCGGCAATTCGGTATTCATGAACACCACCCGCGCATAGGGCCGCCACGGACGCCCCAGCAAGGTCCCCGATCTCCTGCCCTCCGGGTTCCCATAAACAGCAGGCCCGCTCGTGACCTTGCTGTCGAGAATCACGTAACCCGTCTTCTGCTCCGCCGACGTCCGCGACTGCGCGGTCAAATACCCCGGCCCGGTTGCGTGAATCTCGACCCGATCGAAGACCGCCGCCGCATTGCCGAAGATAAAGTCGATGGCGCCCTCGATGTACGAGTCCACGTAGTACTGGCGCCCATAATCGGCAAACAGCGTGTCCTGATACCCGAGAAAGCGGCAGTGCTTGAACACAGCACGATCCGCGCGCACCGCAATCGCCACCGCCTGCCCCGTGTTCCCCGCCGAGTTCTCAAATGTCACGTTATCGGCTTCGAATCCGGTCCCATTCACTTCCACTGTCTCGGTAAAAAACGTTCCCCCCGCCTCTTTGGCATTCAGGCTGTTCGTGATCACCACGTCTTTGGGGGATTGGCCCATACCCAGCAGCACGATGTGCGGATGATTCTGCGTGACGTTCAGCCGCTCGTGATACGTCCCTGGCGCAATCTCAATCAGGACGCGCCCGCCCGCTCCCGGAAACAGATGATGATCGAGCGCCATCTGGATGGTTGGGAATTCTGTCGTCCCTTCAATCCCCGTCTTCACCTCAGGAGAGACGCGCACGTGCACGTCCTGACACCAGCCGGCCATCGGCACCAGCAACCAAACGAGAATCATGTGGATACGCATCGCCAACCAGTGTGCCGCGATTCGGCCGCGAGAGGCTAGAACCGAGACGAAGGCCCTGATCGGCGCCAACGTACTCACCGGTCTCGCCCGCGCGCTTGTTTCTCCATTTTCCGAGCGAATCTTGCGCAGCAGTCCGGCCGCAGGAAAGCGCCCTACGCCGCCAGCTTCACCCGCGGGCGGGCCCGCTCCATCTGCTCGAAGATCCGGTCCCGCCAGCGGAGCACATCGTTCTGGCGAATCGTCCGCCGCATGCGCAGCATTCTCCTCTGCCGCTCCTCCACCGGCATTTCCAGAGCCTGCTTCAGCGCAACGCACATCCCAACCTCGTCGTAAGGATGGACCGCAATCGCACCGGTGTGCAGTTCCGCCATCGCGCCGGCAAATTCGCTCAGGATCAGCACCCCGTCGTTCTCAATATGAGTCGCGCAATATTCCTTGGCCACCAGGTTCATCCCGTCCTTCAGCGGCGTGATCAGCGCGATGCCGGCCGCCCGGTACAGAGCCAGCAGTTCGCAGCGCGGAATCGAACGATGCATGTATTGGATCGGCGTCCAACCCGGGTCGCTGAACTCGCCGTTGATGCTGGAGACCAGGCCCTCGATCTCCGACCGAAGCTCTTTGTAACCAGGAATGTTCTCCCGGCTGGGAACCACCACCTGCATCAGCGTCACCCTGCGGCGAAACTGCGGCCAGGTTCTGAAGAACGCACGCAACGCGCGCAGCCGTTCCGGAATACCCTTTGTGTAATCCAGCCGATCGATGCCGACAGCAATCACCATGTCGGGCGACTGGCTGCGAATCTGTTGCGCCCGCTCCGTGATCTCCGGCGCTGCGGCAGCATTCGCAAAATCACGAAAGTCGATGCTGATGGGAATGTCGCGAATGCAGGTCACTCCGCGGTTGGTCGTCACAATGCGCTGATCGCCGCGCCCGTTGATGCGCGCCTCGGGAAGGTAGCTCCGGATGCTCGCCACCAGGTTGTGCTCGTCGCGCGCCGTCTGCAGGCCGATGAAGTCGTAGTCCAGCAGACCCTCCAGCACCTGCCGCCGCCACGGCAGCTTCCCGAAAATGTCCGGAGACGGAAACGGGATGTGCAGGAAAAACGACAGAAACGCATGGCGCCGCCGCTCCCGCAGTACGCGCCCGACCTGCATCAGCTGATAGTCGTGGACCCAGATCAGATCGCGCTCCCCCGCGATCGATTCAATCGCGTCGGCAAACTTGCGGTTCACCCGCTGATAAAAATCCCAATAGACCGGATCAAACACGCCCCGCGACTGCAGATCGTGAAAGAGCGGCCACAGCACTTCATTCGAGAATCCCTCGTAGTAATTTGCCTCCTCCTCTTCCGAGAGGATGATCGGCGCGTAGTGGAAGCGATGCTCCCGCGCGGCGGCCTGCAGCTGCCGATGCAGTTCCGCCGAGTCTTCCGTGCCCGCGCTGCCCACCCAAACCCCGCCGTTCTCCTTCAGGATCGGCTCGAGCGCCCCGATCAGACCGCCGCTGGAAGGAACCGCCTGCAGTTTGCCATTGTCGCGCTTGAACGACACCGGCAAACGATTCGAGACAAGAATGAGCCGAGGCTGCGACGAGCTCCGGTGCTTCGCGTGCCCTGTCGACCCTTTCATCGCCGTGCCTCGCTTCGAACTTCACGCGCGTCGATCGCTGCGAGCCAGCGATCGAGAAACGCCAGCAACTCGCCCGGCGGTGTCAGCCACAAGTCGGCGGCCGAGGGCCGTGGCTCCGGCCGTACCAGCACGCGCAGAGTGTTCGCGCCGCGGTCCCCCAGCGCGGTAAAGGCCTCCTCATCCGTCTGGTCGTCGCCAAGAAACGCGGCAGGGGCGTCCGCCGGCTCATCGCGAAGAATCTTTTCCACCGCGGTGGCCTTGCTGGACCCGGTTCCCCGCAACTCGATGCCACCGTCAAACGGCAGCAGCTCCAGACCCGGATCCTTCGCTTCTCGGGAAGTCAGAGAGCAGTGGAAATCGCGCGCCAGAGCCCTGACCCGCTCCCCATCCGCCTCCGCAAGCCCGCGCGTGTGCATCGCCAGGCTGCCAACCTTCTTCTCAATGACCGAACCAAGACCGTGCCGGTGCAGCTCAGCTTCCAGCTGCGCGAGACATTGGTGCTGCGTCGGGTTCAGGGGGATCGCGTCGTAGCGCCCGTCCGCGCCAATGTGCTCGCGGCCATGGCTACCCCAGATCTCGAGGTAGAGCTTTGGCGGCAACAGCAGCGCGAAATCGCGCGCAGGCCGCCCGGAAACGAGCACGAGGCGCGTGCGCGGCGCAGAAGCCAGACGAAACAGCCGCTCCGCAACCCCCGAATACATCCTCGCCTGCATGCGTTCGCGAACGAACGGAGACAGCGTACCGTCGTAATCCAGCATCAGCACCGATCGCGGCGCGCGCTCGATTTCTTGCCACCATTCAACCACCGAATGGCGGCTCGGCAAATCCGCCGCTCCCGCCGTCCCGCTCAGCATTCCCGAAGCACTCGTCGATCGCAGTCCGTTGCCCATCGCTTCCATTGGATGCTAACCGAAAACAACGAGGGGATCACCATTACGGCGATCCCCTCGTTATCCTGCACCAGGTTCGGTGGCATGAAGGGGCAACTTACTTTTTCAGGTCAGCAGCCGTCTCGCTGACCCACAGGATTCCCAGGCCCGTTGTGGTATCCCAGCCTGGCAGCGCCGTGTACAAGCCGTCAGCGCCCAGGATGATGTCGTGGAATCCACCATTGGAAGGATTGGTTGTCCTCGGGAAATCCAAAAGTTGCGAAATTGATGGACGAAAACGGGATTTTGACGAGGCAGAGCAAATTCGTCACAGCGGCAATAGCAGAAACTTCCAGCCGGCAGAAAAAGATTCCCAAATTTGCCGGCAAAACAAAGAGGGATGCTAATGTCTCGGTGAGAGCGCGATGGCCTACTCGATCAGCCTCAATAGCAGCACCCACAGCTTCGCCGATCTGAAAACCTTGCTGGCGAAAGCCACGCCGGCACGATCCGGCGACGCACTGGCCGGCCTCGCAGCGGAAAACGAAGAGGAGCGTGCTCTCGCGCGCATGGCTCTCGCCGAAGTTCCCCTGGCAAGATTTCTCGAAGAGCTGTTGATCCCCTATGAGGACGACGAAATCACGCGCCTCATCGTCGACCAACACAATGCGCAGGCCTTCGCGCCGATCGGCGGTCTCACGGTCGGCGAGTTTCGTGAGTGGCTCCTCACTCCCGAGACCGACACCGAAACACTGACGCGAACCGCGCCGGGCATCACGCCGGAGATGGCAGCCGCTGTCTCCAAGCTGATGCGGAATCAGGACCTGATTCTCGCCGCACAAAAATGCCGCGTGGTCACAAAGTTCCGCAATACCCTCGGCCTGCCCGGCCGTCTCTCCGTGCGGCTGCAGCCGAACCATCCCACCGACGATGTGCGCGGCATCGCCGCCTCTATGCTCGAGGGATTGCTCTTTGGCTGTGGCGATGCCGTCATCGGCGTCAATCCCGCCTCGGACAGTTTGCAGGCGGTCGTGCGGCTTCTCGAGATGATGCATGCCTTCCGCGAACGCTTCGATGCCCCAACCCAGACCTGTGTGCTCGCCCATGTTACAAATACGCTGCGCGCTATCGATCAGGGCGCGCCCGTGGATCTGGTCTTCCAGTCAATCGGGGGAACCGAAAAGACCAATCGCAGCTTTGGTGTCAGCGTGGCCCTGCTCAAAGAGGCGCAAAGCGCGGCACTCAGCTTGAAGCGTGGCACCCTCGGCGACAACCTCATGTACTTCGAGACCGGCCAGGGCAGTGCGCTCTCCGCCGGCGCCCACGAGGGCGTCGATCAGCAAACCTGCGAGGCGCGCGCCTACGGGGTAGCGCGCAACTTCCGGCCCCTGCTGGTCAATACGGTCGTCGGATTCATTGGGCCGGAGTATCTGCTCGACGGCAAGCAGATCATCCGCGCCGGCCTCGAAGATCATTTCTGCGGCAAGCTGCTCGGCCTGCCCATGGGCTGCGATGTCTGCTACACCAATCACGCCGAGGCCGACCAGGACGATATGGATACGCTTCTGACCCTCCTGGCCGTCGCCGGCGTCAACTTCGTCATGGGCGTCCCCGGCGCCGACGACGTAATGCTTAATTACCAGAGCACCTCATTCCACGATGCCCTCTACGCACGCGGCGTACTGGGCCTGAAACGCGCGCCGGAATTCGAAGCCTGGCTGGAGCGAATGGGGATTTGTGACAGCAACGGTGACTTAGTGGGTGCTGGCGCGGAGCGCAAACTGCTGCCAGGAGCAGGCGAGTGGCTGGGATAACCCGACCGCGCCCGAAAGACCCGCAGCCAACCGGCGACCCGTGGGTACGTCTGCGCCAGTTCACCCCCGCCCGCATCGGCCTCGGACGCGCAGGCAGCAGCCTGCCAACCAAAGCCCTCCTCGATTTCGAGCTGGCTCACGCACGAGCGCGCGATGCGGTGTGCGCGCACTTCGACACACAAATACTGACGCGCGATCTGCGCGAGAGCGGCTTCGGCGACGCCGTAACCGTGACCAGTCAGGCCCGCGATCGCAGGGAGTACCTGCTCCGTCCCGACCTGGGCCGCGTTCTCGACCCAGAGAGCCGCGAGTGGCTGCAGGCAATCGCCCCACAAAATCGAGCCATGGCCGTTGTCGTCGCCGACGGCCTTTCCGCCATCGCTCCCCAGCGCCACGCGGTTCCCCTCCTCCGCGAGGTGCGCGGCATGCTTCTGCGCGACGACTGGGAAAACATAACCGTCGTGGTTGCAAATCGGGCTCGCGTCGCGCTCGGTGACGAGATCGGCGCGCTCCTCGGTGCCGAAGCCGCCATCGTCCTGATCGGCGAGCGTCCGGGGCTCAGTTCGCCTGACAGCCTGGGCGTGTATCTCACCTGGGCTCCGCGTGTCGGGCGCGCCGATGCAGACCGCAACTGCATCTCCAACGTCCGTCCCCAAGGTCTCCCGTACGGCGAGGCCGCGAAGCGCCTGGTGTATCTGCTGTGCGAAGCACGCCGCCTGCAACTCAGCGGCGTTGCTCTGAAGGATGACAGCGAAAAACCCTCAGGCTCCATTCTCAAATTCGAAACCTGACGGCCCAGCAGCCGCCAACCCTAATCCCAGAGCCGCACCAGCGGCCCCGACCCTCCCGTCACAGGATCGGATTTGGGGAACGGCAATTGCTCCATCCTCTGCTGCGCGGCAGCATCCGGCGCACTGCGGCAAATATCCCAGTTTTGATCCGGCGGGTAGGCACCCACCACCAGAAAATCCGCCGATGCCGACAACCGGCAGTGTCCCGTCCCCGTCGGCAATACGGCAACGTCCCCGGCGTTGACCGTCACCTCATGACCATGCTCGCCGCCCAGCATCAGCCGCGCCGAGCCACTCACGAATCCGAGCACCTCGTGCGCGGTCGAGTGGTAGTGGTGAAAATCGTAGACGCCGTTTCGCCACTGTGGCGGCCACCCATTGCGCGTAAACACCGCCTCGAACGTCGACGCGGGATCGTCACCCTGTCCCTGCAGCGCGCCGCGATACAGCAACACCGGCAGATGCTCGTTATTCGGCATCCAGCCGTTGCGCGAGAGGCGAAGAATCTGCGGATCGCGCATGCCTCCCGCACTCCCGGAAATGGCTCCCTCCGCGCCCAGCGCCGCAAGCGCAGGCGAAAAACCAGGAGCGGTCAGCAGGTGATTGAAGCGGCGACGGCTGAGATCCATATTCCTCTTCGATGAAAACCGGGCGCCCCAGGGTGCAGTTCTCTATGTCGTAACCGGCATTAGCCCCTTCATCAACAACCTTTTAGCTGAACTCGCGTCTGCAATTCAAATGAGGACCTTTTCCTGCCTTTTTCAGAGCCAATTGCGGCCTAAAATAGTAACTGATATGGCAATTCGACGTTGGACTCCCCTTGTGGCAGTGGCCGTGTGTCTGGCAGCCGTAACCTCCGCGCGCGGTGATGCGGCTCCCTTCGACCTCACCGGTCCCAAACTCGAGGTGAAGGTCACCCGAGCCGGCACCACGCTGCCCATTTCCGAGGTCCCCAACCTCGCCGACCGGCGATCGCGTCTGGATCAAAGCCGATCTGCCCGAGGGCCAGTCCGCGCACTACCTCATGGTCGCCGCCTTTCTCCGCGGATCCACCAATCCGCCCCCGGAGAACTGGTTCTTCCGCCAGGAAACCTGGAACCGTAAAAGCGGAGATGAAGGCCTCACCGTCACCGTGCCCGAAGGTGCCCAGCAGGTGCTCATCTTTCTTGCTCCCGAAACCGGCGGAGATTTCCGCACTCTGGTCGAGCGCGGTGCGCGGCAAGCCCGGATCGTTCGTGCGCGCCTCGCAGGATCTCAATCAGGCCATGCTCGACCGCTCCCGCCTCGATACCTATCTGGCCGCGGTGCGTCAGATTACCGCGACCGATCCCAGCAAGCTCAAAGATGCCGCACCGCTGCTCGCGCGCAGCCTCGGCATGAAAATCGACGACAAGTGCCTCGACCGCATACCCGAATTGCAGGCCGCCTGCCTCACCCAGGGCCAGGAGGCGATGATCCTCAACGACGGTCACAGCGAGTCCATCGTCGAAGCGCTCACCGCGGGTCCCGCGGGCGATCTCGCCATGCAGCTCAGCTACACGCCCCAGGCCAATTACGGCTTCTACAGCCCCTATGTCGGATCGGTCATGGACATCGCGCGCATCCTCGACACCTTCCACACCGCGCAATATCCAGTACATTCCCGCGCTGGCCACCCAGCAGGGTGACCACATCGCGCTCATGCTCAATGCTCCGCCCTCGTTTCACAATCCCAAGTCGGTGCTGGTGACCGCCCTCCCTGCCGTCGAAGCTTCGCAGCCTCCGCCGCTCCACCCCGTGGATTCAAAGCAGAATTATTGCGCCGAGAAAAACTCGCTGGTCCTTGCCGTCGATGGCGCGCCGCTGGTCTTCTCCACCGGCTACACCCACGAGATGATGCTGCGCCTGAAAAAGAAAAATGGCGCCACAGTGGACGAAGTGGTCGAGCCGGACGCGGAGAAGGGTGGCCTGGTCCTCGAGGCGAAGGATCTCAGCGCCACCGATTTCAGCAACACCATCGATGCCTCGCTCCACGGCTACTGGGGATTTGAGAAGTACGACGGCCCGGCCTTTCGCCTCGAAAACACCCACTCCCAGCACTGGGAACTCGCCGCTGCCGACCGCGAGGCGCTCATCGTCGGCCGTGAAGATACCATCCATCTCTCCACCGATGACGCCAGCTGCGTCGACACCATCCTCGTCAAGGATTCAGCCGGCAAAGAACTGAAGGCCGACTGGAAAGCGACCAGCCCCGATGAGCTCGAAGTCACAGTTGCCGCTGAAAGAAGCCAATCCCGGAGCGCTCCAGCTTGAAGTAAAGCAGTACGGCACCGTGACCGCGCAGACCATTCCCCTGCGTGCCTATGCCGCGGCTGGTCACCTCAACAGCTTCACCCTGCATGCCGGCGATGCGCAGGGCTTGCTCAAGGGCAGCGCCCTTGAAGACGTAGCCAACCTCACCATCAACGGCGTCACCTTCACTCCCGGCAAAATCGATCCCACCATGGGCAGCGACGAGCTCCCCATGATCGCAAAGGACGCCAAGGCCGCGGCGAAACTGCAACAGGGTGAATCCGGCAAAGCCCAGGTGACGCTCACCGATGGCCGCACCATGACCGTGGACGTCGCCGTCGGCGCGCCCCGCCCCGGCGTCGAGCTCATCGGCAAAAGCGTGCAGGCCTCGGCCTCCAGCACCTACAGCAATATCCAGCTGGCCAACCAGGACGAGCTCCCCCAGGATGCCAAGCTGACCTTCAGTGTGCGCGCGCAGTCGCCGGTTTCCTTCCGCCGCGGCGAGCAGATCGAAGTCGCCACCGAGGATGAGGCATTCTCCACTACGCTCAGCCTTGACAACGGCGGCATGACCCTCGAAAACGGCAAGGTCGCGCTCGCCACCCTCGATCCCGCCAAAGCTTTTGGCGGTTCCGCGTTCGGACCCCTGAAGTTTCGCGTCGTCGACAACGGCACAGCTGGCGACTGGCAACCGCTGGCCACCCTGGTGCGTTTGCCCGAACTGCACGATCTCAAGTGCCCGGCGGGCGACGATCAGCAGTGCCGCCTCAGCGGCTCGAATCTGTTCCTTGTCGATTCAGTGGCCAGCGATCCGCAGTTCGCCAACCCTGTCGAAGTCCCCGACGGCTTCCCCGGCTACGTGCTCCCGGTTCCCCATCCGGAGGGCGGCCAGCTCTACCTCAAGCTCCGTGACGATCCCTCCGTCGTCAATCAGGTCACCCTGGCGGCGGAGAAGCTTCCCCCGCCCCCCGGCGAGATGACGCATCGCGGCACGCGTGCTGCCTACCACGTGGGAGAGCCGGCGCCCGCGCCAGGCGCAACCGGCCAGACCGGTACCTCGCCCAATCCATCGGCGCCCCAGCCGCCCCCGGCCCCTGAGACTAAACCCGCTCCCCAGCCGTCCACCCCACAGCAGCAGCCGCAAAGCAGCGCCGGACAACCGCAGCCACCCCAGGGTGCCGCGGCTCCGGACAATCAAAAAACGCAGGGGGCGCAGACCGGGACGAGTGCAGCAGGCACCACCAGTTCGCAACAGCCCTAGATGATTCCCCGCTGCGCGCAGCCAGGTTTACCTCTGACATAATGGATCACGGTTGCACGCAGGAGGAAACAATGCTGACGCGTTGGAGCAGGTCCGGTCTGATTCTTGTGTGTTGTGCGGCAAGTGCATTCGCGCAGAAGCCGCTCGATGTGCCATCGGTTGCCCCGCAGGCGCCCGCGCCCTCCTCCAGTCCCATTACCCTCACCGTGGTGGTGACCGACAAATCCGGCAACCCGATTCCCGGGCTCACCCAGGCGGACTTTACCCTGCTCGACAATAAGCAGCCCACCGCCATTCGCTCCTTTCAGGCGCACGAACTCGACACCGAAACGCACAAAGACTCGCAGGCACTGATTCTCGTCATCGACGATGTCAACGCAAACTTCAGTATCGTGAGCGTCGTCCGCACCCAGATTGAAAATTTTCTGCGCGGCAACGGTGGCCATTTGTCCATTCCGGTTGGCATCTTCGTATTCGACGGACACCGGCCTCAGCGAGGTCGCGCCGGTATCGAATGACGGGAACGCGCTCGCCACCGTCCTGCACCAGAAGGATGGACAACTCCACGATATTCCGCGCTCCGCCGGCTTCTACGGCGCTGAGGAGCGCGTCGAGCTCTCTTTGCGCGCGCTCGGCACGCTGGGGACCTACCTCGAAAAAGCGGACGGGCACAAGCTGGTCGTCTGGATCGGCCCCGGCTGGCCCATCTTCGATAATCCCAACATCATCATCAGCCCCCAGCAGCAGCGCAATTTCTTCAGCACCATCGTCGGTCTCTCCAGCTTGCTGCGCCAGGCCGATGTCAGCATCTACTCCGTCGATCCCGTCGGTCCATCCGACGCAGCCAGTTCGCGCAACTTCCTCTGGGAGAACTTCACCAAACCGGTGACCAAACCGACGAAATCCGACCCCGGCGATCTCGCCCTCCAGGTGTTTGCGGTGCATAGCGGCGGTGAAGTGCAATCGGGCAGCAACGACATTACCGGCGAAATTGCCAGGTGCGCGCAGGATACCAAAGCCTGGTACACGCTGACCTTCGATCCGCAGAAGCCCGATGCGCCCAACACCTGGCACGACCTTCTGGTCAAGGTCGACAAGCCGGGCCTGAAAGTCCGCACTGACAACGGCTACTACGCCCAACCCTGATTCATGAGCCCGGTGCCCGCATGATGGACGGCCGCCGCAGCCGCACCGCTGAGCGTGTCGCGATGCGGCGCGCTACCCATCAGCTTTACGACCAGCCTCTCGTCTTCGAAGATCCCCTCGCCCTCAGCATCCTCAGCGACGAAGCCGCCGCCCAGGTTCGCGCCGAGACCGAAGAGGAAATACGCAATCCATGGGCAAACGGCCTGCGCCTTTTCATCGCCGTACGCAGCCGTTTCGCGGAAGAGGAGCTGGCCCTCGCCCTCCAGCAGGGCGTTCGCCAGTACGTGGTCCTCGGCGCCGGCCTCGACACCTTCGCCTTCCGCAATCCATTTCCTGCCCTGCGCGTCTTCGAGGTCGATCATCCCGATACGCAGGCCTGGAAACGCCAGCGTCTCGAACATGCAGGTATCGCAATCCCCGAAACCATGCGCTTCGCCCCCGTCGATTTCGAACGCGACACCCTGGCGCATGGCCTCGAAGATGCCGGCTTCCGTCCTCAGGAGCCGGCCTTCTTCTCCTGGCTCGGTGTCGTACCCTATCTCACCCGCGACGCCGCATTCGCGACCCTGCGCTTCATCGCCGGCCTGCCGCAACACAGCGGCGTCGTCTTCGACTACTCGATTCCACGCGAAATGCTGAGCGAGCCGGAACGCAAGGCTTTCGATTTTCTCGCCGAGCGCGTGGCCCGCGCGGGCGAGCCCTTCCGGCTCTTCTTCGATCCCGCCCAGCTTTTCACCGACCTGCGCGCCCTCGGCTTCACCGAAATTGAGGACCTCGATGGCGCCGCGATTCGCGTTCGCTGGTTTGGCGAGAAGTTCGGCGAGAACCCCGAGGCTCCGCGACCGAGTGGTCGCTCCGGCCGCCTGCTCTGCGCGCGGGTCTGACACCCCGCCGCGCCGCCTTACATATTCGTGTGTCCGGCCCGCATCTCCTCGTTGAACGTGGGCCTTGTCGCCGCCAGAGCCGCCTGCATCTTCGCGTGATAGTCCCCCGCACGTTCCATCAGCGCCGGCGTCGCCGCCGCGTATTCGCCATCCAGCGTGATCAGTCCCTGTTTCGATAAATCCGCAGCCACGCGAGAAAGCTCCGCGGACGTCGTGTTCAGATACTGCGCGTCGCGCGGATCCGCGATCCACACCGGCCCATTGCCGCCCAACACTCCCGACAGCCAGTAAATCCTGAGCGCGAGAAAATCCATCCGGCTTTGGTCGTCCGTGTCGGTGAAGAAAAACTTCTTCTGCCACCGGCTGTAATACCGCGTCGTCACCGGAACCGGTTGCCGGTTTCCGCTCTTCAGCAGCTCCAGCTGGCCGCGGTCCAGTGTCTTGCGCACCGCGTTGTAGATGAACGTTTCGGCGTAGGGCTGCTCCGGCGCCGGCACAATCTCCGCAAAGGTCACCGTCATGCTCGCGGAAACCAGAGTGTGCAGCGGCGACTGCGTCCCGTCTTCCAGATGCAGTGTGCCGTGCACGATGTAGGTGTCCGCCCCGGAGGTCGACCGATGAAACGGCCAGCCGAAATGGCTGAAACTCACCGGAAGTCCCGCCAGCGTCACATACGCGTCCGGCCGCGGATTGCGCAGCCTCTTTGCCGCCTCCCGCAGGTGGCTCGTCATTTCCGGCAGCAATTCCGGCTTATTGAAGTCGAAAGCCTCGCTCAACTCCAGCAGCAGCGTGCGTTCTGCGGGCGACTCGGCCGTTAGTCCCAGCCGAAAGCGTGTCGTCGGATGACCGTTGAAGTCGGTGCCCGAGTCGATCGAGAGAACCACAAGGTTCGCCTGTTGCGCGGCAGCCTGAAGATTCGCAGTCAGCGTGGATTCCAGATGAGCAGTCATGTTGGTTACAGGTATCAAGCTGATTGTAGCGGCTCATGCAACGGAGAGCGAAACCAGCGTCCCTCAGGTGATCCCCCAGGTGACGCTCTCCTCAGGAGTTAACTGGTATGACACGGGAGTGGGAGCGACTGAGGTTCGCCTTCTTCGTATCATCGCAGCATCGCCGGGACCCGGGTGGGCAGCTCCCGCCCGTCCCGCCGCAACTTTTTGGGCCACCAGCCGTCTAGTCACAAATATGGCAGTTTCTGTGAAAAGGGAGGCAGGGTCTTCTGTGCCTATTGTTCGCCGCACTGCCCTCGTGGCACTCGCATCCGTTGAGTTGCTCGTGTTGCTCACGGCATTAACCAAACCTGCATACGGTTACGTGGATCCCGGCTCGGGTCTCCTCGCTGTGCAGCTGGGTGGTTCCATGCTGGCCGGAGGGCTGTTCGTCCTGCGCTCCAAAATCCGGCGCCTCTTCCGTCTCAACCCAACCGACCAGAAGATCGAAGCAGAAAAGAGCGCGGCCCCCGAATCGAGCGAGTAATGGCCACCGCCGAGCTCACGCTCGAGACCTTTCGCGATCCCGCGGGTTCGGTGCGCATCGTCGGCGATCGCGTTCATCGTACAGTCCGCACCGCCTGTGCCGAAGCCGCCCTTCGATTTCTCCAATCTCCCACCGCCCAGCAGTGGGTCGCCCAGGGCAAGCTGATCGAAACCCGTTTCGTCGCCCGGAATGACGACGATTCCCTCCTCGAACATCCCCGCGTCGCCTTCCCTTCCTATCCGTGGGAGTGGACCCCCACCGCCTGGATCGCCGCCGCCAACCTCACCCTCGACCTCTGCGAAGAACTCCTCGAACACGGCCTCATCCTCAAAGACGCCACACCACTCAATATTTTGTTTCGCGGAACGCAGCCCGTCCTCGTCGACGTCCTCTCCATCGACCAGCGCGACCCCGCCAGCCCGTTGTGGCTCGCCTATGGCCAGTTCGTGCGCACCTTTCTCCTGCCCCTCGCCGCCTGGCAGTCCCTCGGCTGGCCGCTCTCCGCATCCATCCAGAAACGCGACGGCTACGAGCCCGCCGACCTGGCTCCGTACCTCAGCTTTCGGCAGCGCTGGCGTGAACCCTTCCGCTCCCTGGTGACCCTGCCGCTCCTGCTCGAAACCGGCGGCGCAAAAGCCGTACAAAATACGAAGGTGCAGCAGAGCCCCGACGCCGCCATCGTCGTGCTCCGTCGCAATCTCAGCGGCCTCCGTCGCCATCTGCACCAGATCGAGCGGCATCTGTCCTCGCGCCGCCAGTCCTCGCGCTGGAGCAGCTACGCTCACTCCGCCGACCATTACAGCGCCGACGATCAAAAGCTCAAGCGCAAATTCGTCCACGATGCTCTGCTGGCCGCGCAGCCCACGCACGTGCTCGACCTCGGTTCCAACAGCGGTGTCTATTCCCGCATCGCCGCGGAATGCGGCGCCAGCGTCGTCGCCTGGGACACCGACCTGCCCGCTACCGAGCAGAGCTGGCGCAAAGCGCAACAGCAGAATCTGAACATCGCTCCGATCCTCGCGAATCCCGCCCGCCCCACTCCTCCCATGGGTTGGCGCAATGCCGAGAGCCTCTCCCTGCTCGACCGTTCCCGCGGCCGCTTCGACTGCGTGCTGATGCTCGGCCTCATCCACCATCTGCTGCTCTCCGAGCAGATTCCGCTGCACGCAATCGTCGCCCTCCTCCGCGAGCTCACCACCAGCTGGGCGATCGTCGAATGGATCCCCGCCGGCGATCCGCGCTTCGTCGATCTCCTGCGCGGCCGTGAAGACCTCTACCGCCACCTCGATGAAGCCGCCTTCGCCCAGGCGATCGAAATGCAATTCACCGTCGTCCTGCGTGAAGCCCTGCCCAATAGCCGTATCCTGTACCTGCTGCAGGCAAGATAACGGCGAGCCGAGTGCACGCACAATCGACGAAGGCCACCATCTCATGGGCTCGCTGCTGGATCGAAGGCGCTGGCGCTGCCATCCTCCTGACCCTCCCGCTGCTCTATCTCCACATCGCGCCCCTCCACACCGACCTCTATCACCGGCTCCTGCCGATGAACAACGTCTATTGTGGCGTTCTCATCGACCTCGTTGTCGCCATCCTGGCCTCCACCCTGGTCCTGCGCGCTCTTCATCGCTACGATCCCGGCGCAAACACTCTCCTCTGGCTCCTGTTCTTCGACATTCTGCTCATGCGTGTCGCCATCTGCCTCGGCAACGCCGAAATCCTTAGTCGAAGAATTTCGCCTGGCCGCGTCTTCCTCACCGCCGCCGTCGCTGGCCTCCTCCTCTGGGCCATCCGGCGCACCTGGTACCGCATCGTTATGCGCAGCGCCCTCGTCACCACGCTGCTCGTTGGGTTCGCGATCTTCTGGATCATCCCCCAGCTTGCCTGGATGGCCGACTACCCCGAACCGCACGACATCGCGTCCTTCTCCAAACCCACCGCTCAGCCACCCTCCAGGCGTATCGTCTGGATTCTCCTCGATGAGCTTTCTTACGATCAGGTCTTCGATCATCGCTATCCCGGCCTGGCCCTCCCCAACTTCGATCGCCTCGCCTCCCACAGCGTCTCCTTCTCCGATGTGCAGCCTGCCGGCTACTACACCGAACTCATCGTCCCCTCGCTGCTCGAAGGGCACATCGTCCGCGCAGAGCGCAGCAATCTGCAGGGCGATTTCTTCGTGAAGACCCAGGGAACCAAAGCCTGGCACCCCTATCCCGTCGGCCAGACTCTCTTTGCCGACGCGCAGCGTGCCGGGTGGTCGACCGCTGCCGCGGGTTGGTACCTGCCTTATTGCCGCGAATTCGCGCCCGTCCTCGATCGCTGCTACTGGACCTTCGCCGCTCCGCTGCCCGGCGGCTATGCGCAGGACCAGTCCGTGTGGTGGAACGCCGTTGCGCCGGTCCGCAAACCCCTGCTTCGCCTCGTCGGCATCCGCGTCCGCCAACCCACCACTGCTCAGGATCACGCGGCCGACTTCAATGGCATCCTCGCCCAGGGCCGCGCCATGATTGCCGGCCAGGACACCGGATTCGTCTTCATTCACCTGCCCGTCCCCCATCCAGCCGGCTTCTACAACCGCCGCAGTGGCGCCATGGGAGTGCCCGGCAGCTACATCGACAATCTCGCCGTCGCCGATCGCACCCTCGGCCAGCTCCTGCAGGACATCGACAGCACCAAACTCGCCGGCCAGACCATCCTCATCGTCTCCTCCGATCACTCCTGGCGCATCCCCATGTGGCGTCCCGAATTCGACTGGACCAAAGAAGACGAGTCCGCATCCCGCGGGGCGCATTTCGACTCTCGCCCCGTCGTCATCGTCCACTTCCCTGCGCAACAAAACGGTGTCCAGATCAGCCGGCCCTTTCCGCTGCTCGATATGCACACCATGCTCCAGCAGATGATCGCCGCACGCATCGAAGATCCGCAGCAGCTCACCACCTGGGCCGCACAGCGATAACGGCTTCATCGCAGTGCATGCAGCGCTGTTTCAGCTTCGCCCGTCAACAACCAGCAAGATCATCGCCGCAGGCTTAAAATGACGCTCACCGGACGTTGGCTGGAGGATGCGCATGCACGCCAGCGAACAAGATTGGGTGCTCTATGCGATTGGCCGCTACGACATGGATCAGGAAGATGATCGCTTTTCTGAGCTTGAGCTTCATGCTTACCTCGGTCCACTCTTCCCCGGCAGCGTCGATCGCCTGTCCCGTCATGCTGTACGGTGGCAAACTGGACCGGGGCTCGGTCAGCCTCAACTTCATGAACCGGGGGAAGGTGCCGATACGCCAGCTTGGCCTCTATTGCACTTCGCTGCAAGGTCACAAAGCAAGGCGTTTCGAGTGCCACGCCGAAGCGGGCGTCTTCTTTCCCGGCACTCCCTATACCCTGCGCTTTGACGATCCCGACAAGACTTCGAGCTCCATTGAAGTATCGGTGAAGAATGCTGTTCTTGACGGATACATATGGACTTCAATACAGGATCAGCCATGTCGCGCCCTGAAGGTCCTGAAGCGGTGAGCTCCTTCTCCTGGGCCACTCTGTTCCCGGCAGCCCGGGTTTGAGCCCCTGAGAGCCGTTCCTGAGACGCTTACCTGACTTCCGACGCGCCTACGCCATGCTCCGGCAGAGGATCGCCGCACGCATCGAAGATCCACAGCAACTCACCACCTGGGCCGCACATCAAGAGCGGCGGTCGTGTCGGGGTTTGTGGCAGGTCCACCCGCGATATACTTCGCTCTGGAACATCGGTAAGAACGCTCCGTAATTAACTTCCTTCTCTTCGTGCGTCGCCGATCGAGAATCAAGCGAGGAAGCCCGGACTATGTCTGCCGGCCAGCCCAACCGAACACCGGCGGCAGAGACGGTGCCGCCTTTTGTGCTGGATGACCGTCTGCTGGAGCAATTTCGGGATTTGCTCGCGTTGGCTGGCCTTGTCTGCGAGTCTCCGGATGGGGCTATCCATCTGCTCGACGAAAAGCGCCAGGGATACATTGCCTTCACCGGGGAGAAGGCGGTTGCCCTGCCTCTCGACGCTTGCCTTTGTTCGCATACCGATGGACAGAAGGACCCCTGTGTTGTGCCTGACCTGCGAGAGGATCCGCGCTTTTGCGACCATGTCCTGGTCACGCGCGAGCCCTGCCTGCGCTTTTATGCCGGATATCCGCTGATTACCGATCGTGACGAAAGACTAGGCAGTCTGTGCCTCCGGGAGCGTGCGCCCCGGCAGCTGACGCCGGTGCAGCAACGAGTGCTGGGTGGAATCGCGCGCCAGGTCGTTGCGCATATCGAGGCGATGAGGGAGCTGATTGCGCTGGAGGCCGCACTCCGGGAGAGAGACGGCAGGCTGCGCGAACTCGCAGCCAGCGACGCTCGATTCCGGGCCTTCCTGGATGCGAGTCCTGTATCGGCCTTCATCAAGGACGAAGAGGGGCGGATGATTTACTGCAATCGGGCCCTGGCCGATCGTTTTGGAGCCACCCCCGAAGAATGGATCGGGAAGACCGATCTTGAGACATGGCCGCCGGAGATCGCCGAGGAATTCCGGAGTTCGGACCGGCAGGCCCTCGAGGCCAACAAGGAAATTCACTTTGAGGACCGCACCCGGGGACTGGACGGCCGCATGGTCACCTGGGATGTCCACAAATACCCGTTCGTCGATGCGGACGGACGCCGCTCGCTAGCCTGCATGGCACTCGACGTGACAAGAGCATGGGAGGCGCAACAAGAGGTGCAGCGGATCCAGCGCGAACTGCAGACGGCCAACGAAAAGCTGCATACGCTCTCGCTGACCGATGCGCTGACCGGCCTGATGAACCGGCGAGCGCTCGAGGATTGCCTGGAAGCTGAGTGCGCTCGTTCGATCCGTTCCGCCGCCCCCCTGTCCCTCTTCATGCTCGATATCGACGATTTCAAGGGCTTCAACGATGCTTTCGGGCATGTTTGTGGTGACGAGGTGCTGCGCCAGATTGCAGTGCTGATGCAGCGCTGGACCCGCAGGGGCGATCTGGTTGCGCGCTACGGAGGCGAAGAATTTCTTGTGATCCTTCCGGCCACCGACGAAAAGGGGGCTTTCGGGATTGCCGAGCGTCTGCGTCAGGCGATCGCGGAAGCCCACTGGGAGCATCGCCGGATCACCGTCAGCGTCGGCGTTGCCACCCGCAATCAACACATACCCACGACCACCGAGTTCATCCACGAAGTTGACCAGGCGCTCTATGCCGCCAAGCGCGGCGGCAAGAATCGCGTATGCCGGGCCCCGAGCGATTAACCCGTCCGGCATGAGTCACCAACGGGAAGGTATTCGCCGCCCCTCGTGATCTTCAACCGCCCTGGGGATGCAGAATCGCCGGCGGGCTTCCCGCAGGCCGCTTCCAGTGCGCCGAAGGCCGCGCTACCCCATACATCTGCTCCGCAATCTCATCCATCATCGCCATCCGGTCGCCGTTCTCTTCATACAAATCGAAGTGCGTCCGATTATCGCGATACGTGAAGTGCGGTTCGCCGCCCAGCTTGTTCAGCACCGCCTCAAACCGGTGCGCCGCCCCATCCAGATAAAACGTGTCGGCGGTCCCCACGATCAGGTGAATCTTCCCCTTCAGTTCGCGCCCGCGCGTCGCCCAGTTCGCCTCCACCAGATGAGCCAGGTCGTAATGATCCCGCCAGTACGCCACCACTTCCGGGTGCACGTCACCGGTCACGCGATCGAACATCTCCAGCGGCCGCCCATCCGGGCCGCGCGGCGAAAACACCCACTCGAACGAAGCCACCTGCCCTCCATAAGGCCCCAGCACCTTCTCCTGCTTCGAGAACTCCTCAAACGTTGCCAGAACCTCCTCGTGATTCCGTACGATCGGCCACGCCGTGCCGTCCGGCTTGCGATACACGTTCGCATGCGGCGCGTACAGATCGATCCCACTGAAGTCGTGAAAGTCGCTCGGGTCCGGCGAAGTCGACCAGGTTCCGCCAAAGATCCCCGGATAATTCACTTCCAGCTGCAGCGTTGCCCATCCTCCCGACGAATGCCCCTGCAGAAAGCGCCCCGAAGCCTTCCCGTCCATGCGGTACTTCGCCTCGATCCACGGAATAAATTCTGCCGTCAGCGCCTGGCCCCACGGCCCGTTGTTCACCGAGTCGGCAAATTCGTGCGTTCCGGTCGCCCAGGATTCATCGAGAAAGATCCAGATCATCGGCGGCATCTTCCCTGCTGCCATGCGGCTGGCAATCATCAGTGCGCTCGGCCGAATCGTGTCGAGCTTTGCGCCGAATCCGTGCGTCCAGTAGACCGTCGGATAGCGCTCGCGCGGATGCTCTGCATAGCCCGGAGGCAGCACCACCCATCCCCGGATATGCGTCTCCCGCCCGGAAAACGCCGTCAGCACAGGACTCACGAAGTCCACCAGCGTCGTCGCCTTCTCCGCCGCCGCCAATACCTCCGGCGCCAGCGGCGGTGTGCGCGCCGCGCGCGCCTCGTCTACGTGGTTCAGAACCAGCGTCGGTTCTGCACCTGCACCCGGCGTCCAATCCGTGAGCGGAACCATGGCACTCTCAATGTCGCCCGCCGCTGGCCCCGCATAAACATACGTGTGGCCCACATCGAGCACCGCGTGCGCCTGGTACGTTCCTGGCTTCAGCGAGGAAAATGGCTCGGGAAACGCTAGGTCGTCGACATCGACGTCCACCGAATCGCCCGGCTTCAGAATCGCCACTTCCTTCGCCGCCACCGAAGTCGCCGACGGCCGGAACTGACTCATCGCACTCTGTGATCCGCCCTTGCCCGGCTCCACAAAGATCAGCAGCCGCCCCGATGCCGCCTGCATGCCCGGGTCGAGCGTCACACGAAAAAAGAGATGTTGCGGAGTGCTCTGCGCCCACGCAAGCGAAACCAGCAAAGGCAGAAGAACAAAGTAAACAGCTTTCCTCAGGATCATTCCCGCGAGTCTACCAGCGATTCACGCGTGCAAGACACTCTGCCAGGGATACCCCTCCCCCTGGGGTACGCCAGGCCGAATGATTCGGCAGTGGGAGAGTTTCGCACTTTCATCAAAAAACTCTTGCCATACAACTACACATGTAGTTCAATGGACGTTGCGCGAGTTGGATCACGTATGCCCTTGAAGAAACTCACCAGGCTCGAACTGCAAATTATGGAGGCGTTGTGGCAAAGGGGTGCGTGCTCGGTGCGCGAGATCCACGAGACGTTTCCTGCGCCGGCAAGACCTGCCTATACGACAGTGCAGACCACCGTATATCGCCTGGAACGGAAGAAGGCCCTGCGTTGCATCAAGCGCATCAGCAACGCAAATATCTTTGAGGCGGTCATCTCGCGAGACGACGCGCAACGTCGATTGATTGACGAACTGCTGGTGCTGCTCGGTGGTCGGGCAAAACTGGTGATGGCGCATCTGGTTGAGTCGGGCGAACTCACCATAGAGGACGTCAAAGAGGCCGAAAAGGCTCTGCGAAAGAACGCGAACAAGGAGGCGCCACTATGATCCACGCCGTTATGTCGGCCGTGCTGACCCATCTCTGGCAATCGACGCTGTGCCTCTTTGCAGCCTGGATGCTGACGCTCGCGCTGAGGAAAAACCGCGCCTCGGTGCGCTATGGGGTCTGGCTGGCAGCGTCGGTCAAGTTTCTTATTCCGCTCTCTCTGCTGGTCAGCGCCGGTTCTGAGCTTGGTTCAAGGATCCTTCCAGCGCGTGAGCAGCCCCCGGTCCTCTCCGTGATGGAAGTCATCAGCCGGCCCTTTGCGTTAGCCACATCGGCGCCTGTCCCGCCTCCGCCGCGGGCGGTATCCCATCCGGTTCCGGCAATCCTGTTTGGAGTATGGCTTTGCGGCTTTGCCATTGCTGCCGTTTATTGGCTGATCTGGTGGAGTCGCATCCGCACTGGTCTGCGAACCGCCACGCCCCTCCATCTCGACTCTCCCATCCCAGTCATGTCATTTCCCGGACGCCTGGAGCCGGGCGTGTTCGGCATCCGTAAACCTGTCCTTTTACTGCCGGAAGGCATCAACCGGTATCTGCCGCGGGATCAATTGGCGGCGATTGTCCGGCATGAACTTTGTCATGTGCGACGGCGAGATAACCTAACCGCCGCGATCCACATGATGGTGGAGGCAATCTTCTGGTTCTACCCGCCCGTCTGGTGGATTCGTACGCAGCTCATCGAAGAACGTGAGCGCGCCTGCGATGAAGCCGTATTGCAGACCGGCAACGCGGCCGATGCGTATGCGGAGAGCATTCTCAACGTTTGCAGGTTTTACATCGAGTCGCCTCTGGCCTGCGCGTCCGGTGTAACCGGATCGAACCTCAGGAAGCGTATTACCCGCATTTTGGCTGAGCCCGCCGTGCGGCCGCTGGGATGGCCGGGAAAGCTGCTTCTGGCGTCTGCCGGCCTGGGGGCAGTTTGTCTGCCTGCTCTTTTCGGCATACTGCACGCCCCGCCTGCCTGGGCGCAGGCGATCGCTGCAACGTCGAAACAGCTTCCCACGTTTGAAGTGGCTACCGTGAAGCCCAGCGCCCCTGGGGCGATGATGGTGATGACAAAAGCGACGCCCGACGGGATGCAGATCAGGAACGCGCCCCTCATCATGATCATTCGACAGGCGACGGGGCTGTTGAATTTGAATGACGATCAGGTTCTCGGAGCGCCACCGTGGGTAAAGACAGAGAGATACGACATCGATGCCAAAGTGGAGGAAGCCGATGTTCCCAAGGTGGCTAAGCTCAGCCGTATCGAACGCAATGAAATGATGCGGTCCGTGTTAGTGGACCGTTTCCAGTTTGCCGCCCACCTGGAGACCAGGGAACTTCCTGAATATGAGCTGGTGGTCGCGAAAGGCGGGTCGAAGCTGAAAGAAGCAACGCCAGGGGACACCTACCCGAGCGGGTTGAAGGATGATCAGGGGCGAAGCGCCCCGGGCATGATGCGCGTTGGTTTTGGGACGTTCGATTGTCAGGCGATTCCGATTGCGAGTTTACTCGAAACACTCACGCAGCTCACCGGCCGCACCGTGGTCGACAGAACCGGACTCACCGGCCGATATGACATTCACCTGCGGTGGACTCCCGAGGGTTCACGGCCGGCGCCACAAGCGGATGGTACAGCGGAAGATTCTGCGGTGGATTTTTTTACGGCGGTCCAGGAACAGCTGGGGCTAACGTTCCGATCGGCGAAAGGCCCGGTGGATATTCTCGTCGTCGATCACATCGAAAAGCCTTCGGAGAATTGATACGAAGAACGTCAGGCGCCCATGAGCGCGGCTGACCGGTAACCCGGAGACTTACGGGTGCAGAATCCGTGCCGGTCCGCCAGTGGCGTTCTGGACCTTGATCTTCTTTGCCAGCCCCAGGAAGCCCAGCAGACGAATGCCCCAGTAGTTGAAATCCAGCTCGTACCACGCCATCCCGTGGCTCGCCGAAACCGGATGCGCATGGTGATTGTTGTGCCAGCCCTCGCCGCCCGTGATCAGCGCCACCCACCAGTTGTTGCGAGAATCGTCCCGCGTCTGGAACCTGCGCGCCCCCCACATATGCGTTGCCGAATTCACCAGCCACGTCGCGTGCAATCCCAGCGTGATGCGCAGGAAAATCCCCCACAGCAGCCACGACCATCCGCCGATGAAAAACAGTGCGATGCCCACCACGGTCACCGGCACCCAGTGCCACCGGCTCAGCCAAACATAAAACCCATCGCTTGCCAGGTCCGGAACGTACCGGTTCAATAGCGGATTCCGGTTTCGCAACGACCCATGCAGGATCCAGCCCATGTGCGACCACCACTTGCCGTCCCGCGGCGAGTGCGGATCGCCCGGCCGGTCCGTCAGCTGATGATGCATGCGATGCACCGCAACCCAGTAGATCGGGCCGCCCTGCAGCGCCAGCGTCGCGCACAGCGCCATCGCATATTCCACCCACTTCGGCGTGATGTAGCCCCGGTGCGTGAGCAGCCGGTGATAGCTCATCGCGATGCCGACGTTTTGCCCCAGCACCCACAGCACCAGGAAGACCGCCAGCGCGCTCCAGCTGAAAAAGAACAGCGCGGCAATCGCGCCCACATGAAAGACCGTCAGCGTGACCGCGAAGATCACGTTCAGCTTTTTCGAACGCGCCTGCTCCAGCAACTCGGAGTCGGCGCGTGCAGTATCGGCGGGAACCTCAGCAAGGGTGGGCATCGTGGACATCGGTAACACAGCTCTCCAACTTTACCTTAAGATCAACCCGGACTCATGGAATGTAAGAGTTGCGTAATGTCCTCGGCGGCCTTCCCTGCCGGAAACTCAGGCGTTCGATGCCTCCACCGAAGCCCGCACCGCCTCCGGCCGCGACCCGTCGTCGAGCCGCCCAAAGATCATTTTGCCCGACGCCGTCTGCAGTACCGACGTGACGCAGATCTCCACCGACCGCCCAATCAGCCGCCGCGCGTGATCCACCACCACCATCGTGCCATCGTCCAGATACCCGACGCCCTGGTCGTACTCCTTGCCCTCTTTCATGATCACCACGCGCATCTTCTCGCCCGGCAGCACCACCGGGCGCAGCGAGTTGGCCAGATCGTTGATGTTCAGCACCGCCACCCCACGCACCTGTGCAACCTTGTTCAGGTTGAAGTCGTTGGTGACGATCTTTGCCTCCATCTGTTTGGCCAGCTCGATCAGCTTCAGATCCACTTCGCGAATGTGCGGATAGTCTTCTTCGACAATCTGTACCGTGATCTGCGCATTGCCGCGCATCCGCTGCAGCACATCCAGACCGCGGCGCCCGCGCTGCCGCTTCGACGAGTCCGAAGAATCGGCCACCATCTGCAGCTCCCGCAGCACGAACTCCGGAACAATCAGCACACCTTCCAGGAATCCCGTCTCCGCAATATCGGCGATGCGGCCGTCGATCACCGCGCTGGTGTCCAGCACCTTGGTGTTGCGCTTGCCCGCGCGCTCGCCGACGAAAAGCCCGCCCAGCGCCGCCAGATTCAGCAGGTCGCCCTTGTTCGCGCCCACCACCAGCCCCACATAGGTCATCAGCAGCAGCACGCTGATCTGAAACAGGCTGCGATTGCGCCCGTCCGGCAGGCTGTTGCGCAGCACCAGCGAGAACAGAAACGCCCCCGTGATGCCCAGCAGGCTGCCGATCACCGCTCCGATCAGTCGCCGCAGGCTCAGCGCGCGCACCCGGAGCTCAAAAAAGATGATGAGCCCGGACGCGACGGCGCCAACGCCCCCAGCGGTCCATTCGTTCATCCCAAAGGGACGAAAAAACCAGCAGGCAACCGTAAAAATGAGGACAAAGAGCAGACGCAGAGCAAATAAATCCATCGAGGCCCCCGACGACTTACGCCGGCCACGCGGAAAATCCTGGACGGGGAATCACAAATCAATCAGCATGGCCGGGCAAACGGAGTATACGCAGTGCCACCGGGCCAGGCCAAGACCCCGATTTTCACAGCAGATCTGGACGAAAGACGTATTGACACACCTGCAACCCAGGTGATCCATCCCGCGCTTCGGCTCATCCCGACCGTCTCAGTCCAGCCCTCTGCGTCTGGCCTGCGCCCTGCGGCCAGTTTTAGTACTTCTGCACCGTCGGGTCGATCTCGTTCGCCCACGCCGTGATGCCGCCCGCCAGGTTGTGCAGCTTCTTAAAGCCGTTCTGCGCCAGGAACTCCGCCGCGCGCTGGCTTCGCCCGCCCGACTTGCACTGCACAACGATCTCCCGCGCCGTGTCCAGCTCGCCCAGCCGCGCCGGCAGTTCGCCCAGCGGGATCAGGTGCCCGCCAATCTGCGCAATCTGGTATTCGAAAGGCTCGCGCACATCAAGGATGAAAACATCCTCGCCGGCATCCAGCTTCTGCTTCAGCTCCGTCACGCTCATTTGCGGAATGCCGTTCTTCTCCACCGCCATCTTTGCCTCCGGGACAATGCCACAGAACTGATCGTAGTCGATCAGTTGTGTCACCGTCGGATTCGTCCCGCACACCGGGCACTCCGGATTCTTCCTGAGCTTCAGCTCCCGGAACTTCATGTCCAGAGCGTTCACCAGCAGCAGCCGCCCAATCAGCGGCTCCCCCTTGCCCAGGATCAGCTTGATCACTTCCGTCGCCTGGATCACGCCCACCAGTCCAGGCAAAATCCCCAGCACGCCGCCCTCCGCGCACGATGGCACCAGCCCCGGCGGTGGCGGCTCCGGATAAAGGCACCGGTAGCAAGGTCCCTCTTCCGTCGCAAACACGCTGGCCTGCCCCTCAAACCGGAAGATCGATCCGTACGCATTCGGCTTTCCCGTCAGCACGCACGCATCGTTCACCAGATACCGCGTCGGAAAATTGTCGGTCCCATCGGCCACCACATCGTAGTCGCGAATAATCTCCAGCGCATTCCTGCTCGTCAGCATCGTCTCGTGCTTGACCACGTTCAGGAATGGATTCAGCGCCTGCAGCTTCTCTGTCGCAGAGTCGATCTTCGGCCGCCCCACGTCCTTCGTGCTGTGAATGATCTGCCGCTGCAGATTGCTCGAGTCGACCACATCGAAATCGACCAGCCCCAGCGTCCCAATGCCCGCCGCGGCCAGATAAAGCGCCAGCGGCGATCCCAGCCCGCCCGTGCCCACGCACAGCACCTTCGCGGCCTTCAGTTTCTGCTGACCCTCCATGCCCACTTCGGGCAGGATCAGGTGGCGCGAATACCGCGCGATTTCATCATTCGACAACTGGGGTAAAGCAACGGGTTCCGTAATCGTAGCCATAAGTCTTCCCTCTAAGGATGCGGCTTCACGGTTCGGCGGTGCAAGGGCGTCCATCGAAACGGTAGCCCCTTGCGCGAAGCGCGTGTGCCTGGACGGCTAGCCCCTTGCGCGAAGCGCGTGTGCCTGGACGGCTAGTCCTTGCGCGAAGCGCGTGTGCCTGGACGGCTAGTCCTTGCGCGAAGCGCGTGTGCCTGGACGGCTAGTCCTTGCGCGAAGCGCGTGTGCCTGGACGGCTAGTCCTTGCGCGAAGCGCGTGTGCCTGGACGGCTAGTCCTTGCGCGAAGCGCGTGTGCCTGGACGGCTAGCCCCTTGCGCGAAGCGCGCCCGCCCGTGCGGTCAGCACCGTGCCCACCGGTGCGGCTAGCACCCGCCGGCGATGGAGGGGATGATCGACAGGGAATCCGACGCCTTCACCAGCGTCGCCTCCCGCTCCGGCAGATAACGAATATCCTCGTCGTTCAGATACAGATTCACGAACGACCGAAGCTTCCCGTCCGGGCTATAGAGATGCTTCCTGAATTCCGGGAACCGCGAGATCAGATCCGACACCGCGTCGGAAACCGTGGTTCCGTCAACGCTCACGCTCGATTGGTTACCCGCATACACCCGCAGAGGGGTGGGAATTTCGATAGTCATAGCTTGTCCTTGGGTTAGGAACTGCGATCTGGCCAGAAAAGGAGACGAAGCGGCGCTAGCGGCACGACGGGCGTCGTGCCATGGTACAGAGACAGCAACACAGCGCCGCGCAAAGCGCGGGCCGCAAGCCGGTCTCGGTACGATGAGCCATCTTCACCCTCTATTGTGCAACAAAACCCTGCGGGCTGTCTGCCTCAGGCTCGGGTTCGAGCCCTGGGTCGAGCTGGCCCATCACCTCGATCACCTCGTCCCGGAACGCCTTATCGTCTTCCGTCGTCCCGGTCAGCAGAAACGAATTCGTCTGCCGCGCCGCGCCCTTCTCTACCGCTGTGATCACGTAACTGCAGCCCAGCCAGTGCGCCTCGGCAAAATCCGTCGGCGACCACTGCGCTGGGTGATCGGGATGCGAATGATAGAACCCGACAATGTCCAGCCCCTGCTCCCGCCCCACGCGCTGGATCTTCACCAGCTCCTGGGGGGCGATCTGGTACCGGTTGTGCGCCGAATCCGTCCGCGTGTTCCCCGCCCGCACCGCGTCCTCCACCTCATTCACCGGCCCGTCGTCTTCCGCCAGGAACCGTCCCAGCAACACGCCGCAGCACTCGTGCGGATACGTCGCCTCGCCATGCTCCCGGATCGCATCGTAGATCTGTTGGCTCAGCCGCAGCACCCTGTCATTCCTCCCAGAACCGCTCGCTCAGATACTTATCCGCCGCATCGGGCAAAACTGTAACAATCACAGCTTCATTGCCCATCGCCGCCTGCTCTTCTGCGATGCGCAGCGCCGCCGCCACCGCCGCCGCCGCCGAAATACCCACCAGCAAGCCCTCCGTCCGCGCCAGCCGCTTCGCCATCGCGTACGCCGCTTCCGTCTCCACTTCGACGTTGCGATTCGCAATTGCAGGGTCGTAGATTGCCGGCACAATGGCCGTCGCCATGTGCTTCAGACCCTCCAACCCGTGGAACGGCGAGTCCGGCTGCATCGAGATGCACTCGATCTTCAGATTCACTTCCTTCAGCCGCCGCGTCACGCCCATAAATGTGCCGGTGGTGCCCAGCCCCGCAACGAAGTGCGTGATCCGCCCATCCGTCTGTTCCAGAATCTCATTCGCCGTGCCGTTGAAGTGCGCGCGCCAGTTCGCAGGATTGCTGTACTGATCCGCATAAAAATATTGAGGGTCCGCCGCCAGTTCTCGCGCCTTGCGGATCGCTCCATCGGAGCTCTCCGCCGGATCCGTCCACACCACATCGGCCCCATACGCGCGCAGAATCCGCTTCCGTTCCGGCGACACATTCGACGGCATGCACAGCGTTACTGGAAACGCCAGCGCCGCGCCCAGCATGGCGTAAGCAATGCCGGTATTGCCGCTCGTCGCATCCAGCAGCCGCATCCCTGGGCACAGCTTCTCGCGGCGCAACGCATCCAACACAATCGCTGCCGCCGCGCGGTCCTTCACCGAGCCGCCAGGATTGGTCCACTCCGCCTTGCCCAGAATCTGCACGCCCGGCAACTCCGCCGTCAGCCGCTCCAAACGCACCAGCGGCGTGTTCCCGATCCGATCGAGAAGCCGGTCCCCGAGCCTGGCCCCGGGCAACTCCGCTTTTGTCTGGGCCACTGTAGCCATGCGCAAATTTCGTCCTGCCATCCGTCCATTGCAGCGGATGCCTGCTTGTGCGACCCTTAAATTGGACGGTCGCCGCTCCTGTTCAGTGTAGTGGCTGGCCATTTTCCGGGGAAATCACAACCATGCTCAAGAAACCGCGCCAGCGCTCGTGGGACGACGTTCTCAGCGAACTTCGCCGCCTCCAGTTCGATGTGAAACCCGTCAGCGGAGTCGCAAATCAGCAGCGCATCAGTAAATACGGCGCCGCCATCGTCCTCGAAAAAGCACAAAACGCAGCTGGCCTGCGCATGGCCGTGCGCCCCGGTCCCGTCATCGGCGGCGAAATTGCCCATCTCGTCGATCGCGGCCATCAGAAATTTTTCCACACCAGCAAAGCGGAGTTCCCCGCAACCGCCGATCGCCTCAAAACCCTGCACAACTTCGTCGAAGAACTCAAGGCAGTCACCGGCTCCGTGACCCTCTACAACGAAGCCCTCGGCACCGTGAGCGACGCCTACCTCTACGACCGCGTCAAAGGCCGCGACCTTCCCGAAAACGAGCGCCCCACTCCCGCCTGGGACCGCCCCTAAGCACGAAGAACGCCCTCGCAATCGCTGATCGCCGGTGCTAACCTCACCCCATGCAGGTCACCGTCGAAATCCCCGACGAGTTCGCGGGCTATATCGTTCCCGCTGGCTCAGACCCCGCACGCCTGCTGCTGGAGAATGCCGTCGCCGCAGCGTACCGCAATCGACGGCTCACCATGGAGCAGGTTCGCCAGATTCTTGGTTTCGGCACCCGCATGGAGGTCGATCCCTTCCTCCAGAAGTACGAAATCTACGACTACACGGTGGAAGATTTTGATAACGATTCCGCAGCGATGGATCGGTACCTGAGGAAGAAGACCGGCTAATGGCATCGTTGGCGCGACTGCTGCAGCCCTCCGCGTAATCCGCTTATACCCTGGATTCATGTCCGCCATTTCTGACACCAGCCCGCTGAATTATCTCATTCGTCTTGGCTGCAGCGACGTCCTTGAGGAAATCTACAGCACGGTGTTGGCACCCGAGGCCGTCTTTACGGAGTTATCCCACCGGGGTTCGCGGCCTGAAGTGCGTGCCTGGGTTGCGAACGCCCCTCATTGGCTTCAGTGGGTGAAAATCGACAGGCTTGATCTGACTCTGCCGGCTGGCCTCGGAACAGGAGAGCGTGAAGCGATCAGCCTTGCTCGGCACCGCCCCGACAACATTCTGCTGATCGATGACCGCGACGGACGAGTTGCTGCGGTCCAACGAAACATTGAGATCGCGGGAACGATGACCGTTCTGAGTGAGGCAGCACTCCGCGGGAAACTCGACTTCCGCGAGACCATCACCACGCTTAAGACTCTTGGATTTCGCATCTCTGTTGATCACGAATCAGCGATCCTGGACCGTCACGAAGAAAAGCTAAGGCGAATGCGCCTGTCGTAGACCCCCCAGAAACACCAGCGGCCACCCGAAGGTGGCCGCCCTAATTGGAGTTTAGTTTCTGCGCGAAGCGCGTTCGCCTGGACGGCCAGTCCCCTAAGCAGCGATCTTCGCCGCCCGATGTTCGGCCATCTTCGCCGCCAGCGCCGGTGCGCCAAACGCCACCACCGTAATCAGCGTGGTCGATAGCAGATCGTTCCGGTAGAACGGCAGCGCTGCGGCGTAGCACGCGCCCAGTCCGGCCATCGTGTGCGGATACATCGCGCTGCCTACCCACACCGCGTAATTGCTGATCGCGAAGAACGAGGTCGACGCCAGTACCGGCCCGCCCAGCACCCGAGTCACCGTCACGCGCTTGCTCAGCAGAATCCGCCCCAGCACAACCACCGCCGCATACCAGGCCCACGTGATCAGATATCCGCTCGTATGCCAGGGATAGTGATACGCGAAAACTGTCAGATAAAAGTCCGTACCCATTAGCGCCAGCACCGGCAGCGCCATCTCGCGCAGCGGCCGCCGAGCGCCGAAGTACAGCAGCCCCGCGCCCACCGCCGTAAAGTTCATCCCCGGAAACGGCACCACCCGGCTCAAAACCGCCAGCACAATCAACAGATATGCGGCCATTCTTCCCTCGTCGATCGAAAATCGGTCCAGCTTCCATTTTGCGGACCAGGAAACCTTTGGTCAAGGAGCACTTGCGACCCCGTCAAGCATGGCGTTCATCGGACGAACAACCCGGATTGCAATCTCCCACCTCCTGAGCCCTGCCTTCCGATGCCCTGCCTCACTTCTGCTCGTGCCCTGCCATGTACATGCCCTCGATCTCCCCGCCGCGCCCCACATACACCCAGCCGCCCAGCGGTGGTTCCGTCGTCCCCATCGGCCGATACCCAAACCGCAAGTCCTGGAATTCCACCGTATGCCATCCCGGTTGCGGCGCCTCCGCTCCCGGAATCGGGACGGTGCCCAAATCCTCCACGACCGGCCACTTCGACCAGTCCAGATACACGCGCCCCAGATACGACTCCTTCGCCGCCGCCACAGCCGCCGTCACCGGCGCCTTGTAGATCACATCGGCAGATTCGTCGGTCGTCACCTGATCGCCAATGGTGTGCACCTCAGCCGTCTGATAGTAGTCCTCCGTCTCCATGATCACGCGCCACTGGAACGGGTCCAGCATATGCGGCTCCGCAGCCGACCGAATCAGGGGCTCCCGGGTGTAACTGCCCGTGCGCACCAGCTCCAGCGCATGCCCGCGCTCTGCGTTGCGCAAGCCCCACCACACAACCAGGAACACCAGCCCGGCAATCGCCCACGCCCTTCCACGAAAAGGCTTCTTTCGTACTCCGATTTCGCGGTCCGCGAGACTCAAAATACCCGGGATCAAAAGCGCCAGCGTCAGCGCCAGCAGAATCCACGGATCGACGATGAAGACAATGCTCCACGAAGACCATTTCGGATTGAACGGGAAAAACGGCCGCACCCCATAGTTCACCGAGTAGTCCAGCAGGATGTGGCTCAGCGCCGCGATCCATGCAAAGACAAAAATCAGTCCCCATCGCGGGGGAACTACCGGCTCTTTGCGCCGCCGCCCCGGCGAGCCATCCTTGCTGGCTGGATGAGTGAACCGGTGCAGCACCCACACAAAGGCCACCGTCGCCAGCGCCACCACCGGCGCGCCCACAAAAGAGTGCGTCCAGCCACGATGGTGCTGCAGCTCCGCCACCGGCCCGCGAAAACCCCACAGGATGTCCAGGTCAGGCGCCTCCGCCGCCAGCGTCATCGCCAGCGTTGCGTAAGCCGTCTTGCGATTGAAGCCGGAGCGCCCAAGACATGCCCCGGTCAGAAAATGCGTTACAGGTTCCATGCCCGCTTTCTGGAACGAAGCTGCGTGACTCCCTTCTCCCTGCCCTCAGACCCCAGGCGCCGCTCTGCATGCGGCGCCCGACTGTGCTCTGCGTTCTGTGTCTCGTGCCCGGTGCTCTGTGCTCCTATACCAGCTTCGCGTCCAGCGTGATCTGCGTGTTGCCCTTGAACAGCCGCGAGATCGGGCAGCCGTTCTTCGCGTTCGTCGCCGCCGTTTCAAAGCTGGTCGCATTCGCGCCCGGCACCTTCGCCCGCGTCGTCAGATGGATCGCCGTAATCGCGAACCCATCGTCCGTCTTCTCGAACTTCACCTCCGCCGTCGTCTCCAGCGATTCCGGCGTCAGATTCACATTCCCCAGCTGCGCGCTCAGCGCCATCGTGAAGCATCCCGCGTGCGCCGCCGCAATCAGCTCTTCAGGATTGGTCCCGATCCCGTTCTCAAATCGTGTCGAAAATGAATACTGCGTATCTTTCAATACGCCGCTCTGGCTGGAAATCGTTCCTTTGCCATCTTTCAAGCCTCCGCGCCAGACGGCGCTCGCCGTACGTTGCATACATCTCTCCTTCGTTGTTGGCTGAAATTTCCCCGGAATGGATTAACCATTGGATGCCACAGAACGCGCTCTCTTATGTTCAGGAAAACGCGCCGGACATCGCCCGGTCCATCATATGCGATTTGGCTGCCCCTCCTGTCACTCCGCAGCCCCGATGACAATTTGTCCGCATCGCTTCCACGGTTCTTGTCAAGTATCATGGTGCTTCTCCCCATGCGGTCCTTCTCCATCGGCGTCGATCTGGGAGGCACCAACCTCCGCGTTGCCGCCGTTACCCCCCAGGGGGAACGCCTCGACCATATCAGCCTCCCCACGCGCGTCGCCGCCGGCCCGCAAGCCGTTCTCGATGACATGGCCGGCGCCATTCGCCAGCTCATCCAGAAACTACCCGGCACCCTCCTCGGCATTGGCGTCGGCAGCCCCGGCCCCATCGAACTTCCCCTCGGCCTCCTCCACCATCTCCCCAACTTCCCCGGCTTTGACGGAGTCAACCTCCGCATTGAGCTGGAGCGCCGCCTCGATCGCCCCGTCCAGGTCGGCCACGACGCCGCGCTCGCCGCCTACGGCGAATGCCTCCTCGGCGCTGGCCGCGCTCACTCCGTCGAATCCCTCGTCATGTACACCCTCGGCACCGGCGTCGGCTGCGGCGTCGTTCTCGATGGCCGCATCTGGAACGGCATGCGGGGCGCAGCGGGTGAATCCGGCCACGGCCCCATCATTCCCGACGGCGTCCCCTGCCCCTGCGGCGCCCGCGGCTGCCTGGAAATGTATGCCTCCGCAACCTCCATTGTCCGCCGCGCCGACGAGCTCGGACTTGCTCGCCGAAGGAAACGGCTCCGCCCCACTCACCGCCTCGGCCATCGCGCAGCGCGCCACCACCGGCGACCCGCGCGCCCTCCAGATCTTCGACGAAGTCGGTTACGCCCTCGGCCTTTCCCTCGCCCACCTCGTCAACGCCCTCGATCTGCCCCTCTACGTCATCGGAGGAGGAGCCGCCGCCGCCTGGCCGCTCTTCGCCCCGCGCATGTTCTCCACTCTGCGCGAAGGCAGCTACGTCTATCGCCTCTCCATGCCGCGCGATCCCGGCGTCTTCGAGCCCGGCAAAACCCACGTCGCGCCCGCCCGGCTCGGCAGCGACGCCGGCATCCTCGGCGCCGCCCTCCTGCCCGTCGCCGCCCGCTCTGCCCTCCACGCCTGATCGGATTGCGGAAGTCGCAGCTTGTCGAGAACCTCTGCTCAGTTCAGCTCAGCTCCGCTCCACAAGCCGCCACCGCCGGTGGTGTTAACCATCAACCACCCCATGCTGAACGGCCAGGTTCACCCCACAGCAAGAAGCGAACGCTCCCGCCAGCCCAACGTCAAAACCTTTGCTTCTGCATTGCAACCGGCGGTACCGTCTCTGGAAATCTCCCTGAACCATTTTGAGAAAGCGCCTTCCTCTATAAGCTCTGCCCTCCTCTCGTAAAGCTCCACAACAAACAAGCCTCGAGCTTCACCCCGAAGCGCTCCTTCAGCCTCAAACTGCGCGCCACTCCCTCGGCCCGCGCTCACACTCCTGAACCACTCCCAGTGGTACGATCCCTCCGATGGCCCCTTCTCGCGACGTCCGCTCTACCCTCGCGCCCTGGCTCCACGTCCGCGGCAGCGCGCGCGCCGTCGATTTCTACAAGTCCGCCTTTTCCGCCATCGAAACCTATCGCGTCGACGACGGCAGCGGCAACATCGTCGCCCGCCTCTCCATCGGCAGCTCGGAATTCTGGGTCGGCGACGAATCCCCCGACCACGAAAACTTCAGCCCCGAATCCCTCGCCGGCAGCACCGCCCGCATGATCCTGACCGTCGACGATCCCGACGCTGTTTTCGCCCAGGCCTGCGCCGCCGGCGCCACCGCCGTCCACCCTGTCAGTGAAAGTCATGGCTGGCGTCTCGGCCGCGTCGTCGATCCCTTCGGCCACCACTGGGAAATCGGCCGCGAGCTGCAATGATCGTCCACAGTCCGCGGACACGCCCGGCTCCGTGGTCCGAACGCAAAGCCCGCACCCGCTATCGCTGGCTCATCCCGTTCCTCGCCATCGACTGGTGGTGGGAGTGGCTCGCCTTCCTCCTCAGCAACTGGAGCTTCCTCGAAGTCCTCGAGTACCTCGGCAGCTTTTCCATCCTCATCGGCGTCATCTTCTGGTTCAGCGAATCCGGTGACCGCGTCGAGCAACGCCACTACCAGGCCTGGCAGGTCATCAACACCGCCCAGGGCAAGGGCGGCAGCGGCGGCCGCATCGAAGCCCTCCAGGAACTCAACGCCGACCGCATCCCCCTCACCGGCGTCGACGTCTCCTCCGCCTTTCTGCAGGGACTTCGCCTGCCCCACGGCAAACTCATGCGCGCCAATGTCAGCTCCGCCGACCTGCGCGACAGCGACCTGCGCTTCGCCGACCTCACCTGGGCCGACCTGCATTTCGCCAATCTTCGCGACGCCAACCTCGAGCACGCCTCTCTCGACCACGCCAACCTCAGTGACTGCGATCTCTCCGGCGCCGACCTCGCTGGCGCGCATTTCGACGCAGCCGACCTCACCAATGCCGACCTCCACTCCGCCGATCTCCAGGGCATCGTGTGGCAGCACCTTGCCGCCATCGCCAACGCCAACCTCACCGACGTGAAAAATCCTCCCGACGGCTTCATCGCCTGGGCCCTCAAAAACGGAGCCGTCCAGGGCGCCGCCGATCCCTCGCCATAACGAACACCATTCCCGGCGGGTGCCCCATGCAAGCCCGCTGTTGGCTTGAGTGGGCAGAGCCGCTGGGAACGCTGACCGTTATCCGCTGAACGGCTCGCCCACTCTTTTTGCCTATACACTCAAGTTGCAATGCCCCACCCCCGCGAAGACGCCGAGCGCCTCGTCAACGCCGCCCGCTCCGCCGAAGAAGACTCTTTCGAACTCAAGCTCCGCCCCCGCCGCCTCCAGGAATTCATCGGCCAGACCAAAGCCAAAGAGCAGCTCGCTATCGCGCTCGAAGCCGCCAAATCCCGCGGCGAAGCCCTCGACCACGTCCTCCTCTTCGGACCCCCAGGACTGGGCAAAACCACCCTCGCCACCATCATCGCCAACGAGCTCGACGTCCCCTATCCAGCAGACCTCCGGCCCCGCGCTCCAGATCCAGGGCGACCTCACCGCGATCCTCACCAACCTGCGCGACCGCCAGGTCCTCTTCCTCGACGAGATCCACCGCCTCCAGCCCGTGCTCGAAGAAAAGCTCTACACCGCGCTCGAGGACTACAAGCTCGACATCATCATCGGCCAGGGCCCCGCCGCGCGCACCCACGTCATGGAGATCAAGCCCTTCACCTTCGTCGCCGCCACCACGCGACCCGGCCTGCTCTCCTCGCCCCTGCGTTCGCGCTTCGGCATCCTCCTCCGCCTCGAGTTCTATACCGACGACGACCTCCGCTTCATCGTCACCCGCTCCGCCGAAGTCCTCTCCATCCCCATCGATCAGGACGGCGCAGCCGAGATCGCCATGCGCAGCCGCGGCACCCCGCGCATCGCTAACCGCCTGTTACGAAGAGTCCGCGACTTCGCGCAAGTCAGAGCCGCCGGCCGCATCGACCGCAAAACCGCCTGCGACGCCCTAAAGATGTTCGAAGTCGACGCCCACGGCTTCGACGAGTTAGACCGCCGCCTACATGATGACCATCATCGAGAAATACGATGGAGGCCCCGTAGGCTTAGGAACTTTAGCCGCGACCTTAGCCGAAGAAGAAGATGCGTTAGAAGAAGTCTACGAACCCTTCTTAATCCAAATCGGCTTCCTAGACCGCACCCCGAGAGGCCGAGTAGCGACCAGACTGGCCTACGAACACTTCGGATTGCCGCTGCCACGGAAACAACCGGGGCTGTTTTAGGACAGCAGGTGCCGGGTTAGTAAATGGTGCCTGCGGCGAATCAAAAGCGAAGTGCATAGAATAGAGCGACAACAGGAGGTCCCCATGAGTTCACAATCCACTATTGAATGGACAGACTCGACCTGGAACCCTGTCCGGGGATGTTCGAAGATCAGCCCGGGCTGCAAGCACTGCTATGCGGAGACTTTTGCTGAGCGTTTCCGCGGAGTGCCCGGACATCCCTACGAGCGCGGATTCGACCTTCGATTGGTTCCCGAACGGCTAGCGGATCCCTTACGGTGGTCGGACCCGAGGATGATATTCGTGAACTCAATGAGCGATCTGTTTCACGACAATGTGCCAGAGGACTATATAGAGAGAGTGTGCGAGGTCATGGCCCTTGCCAGTTGGCACACTTTCCAGGTCCTCACGAAGCGAGCGGACAGGATATCCAAACTCCTAAGCGGACGCTTTCGTCGGTTCGCTACAATGCGAAACATTTGGTGGGGCGTCAGTGTCGAGAACAGAAAGCACGGACTGCCCCGCATCGAGCAAATTCAAAAAGCCCCTGCGGTCGTCCGATTTCTTTCAGTTGAGCCGTTGCTCGAGGATCTAGGCAAGATAAACCTCAAAGGGATTTCTTGGGTTATCGTCGGCGGAGAAAGTGGGCCGGGCGCACGCTCTCTCGATGTCGCGTGGGTTCGGTCGATCCGGGACCAATGCTTGCGCACTAAAGTACCGTTCTTCTTCAAGCAGTGGGGCGGTGTCCGGAAGAAAGAACATGGTAGGATTCTGGATGGATCGGTCTACGACGGTTTCCCTGAGATACAACGCGATTCGGTGCCAAGCCTAAGTGAACGTAAATGCCTGGTAAACCGCTATTCATCTGAGGAACTCGTCGCCATCTCTCGATGATTGGCGAACACTATCGCGGCCGCGAACAATCGCAAGTAAAGCACAAGGTCCTGGAACGCTACCTCCAGGCATTTTCCGCCATCATCGGAACAAAATTCGACGAGATCGTTTACGTAGACTGCATGGCAGGTCCATGGGAGGCCAAAGACGCAGCTCTAAGAGATACCTCTTTCCACACGGCTATCTCGGTATTTCAAGATTGCTTAGCGCGCGGCAGATGCAAGTCCGTTCGCGCACTTTTAATCGAATCAGATCGCGAAAAGTATCCTCTGCTTGAGGCTTATGGAAAATCCGTCACAGGTTTAGAAGTTGTGACCGAGCCTTGGGACTTCACAAAGCACGTCAACGAAATCGTCCGTTTCGCAAAGAGATCGAAGAACAGCTTCCCATTCTTTTTCATTGATCCGACCGGGTGGACACAAGTAAGCATCGATGCTATCCGACCGATCCTCCAAGTTGATCCGGGGGAGGTGTTAATAAACTTTATGACTTCATGGATCAAGCGCTTCTTCGACGATCCGCAGAAGCCGTTCCATGAACTTTTCGGCCATGAGGAGCTGACGCGCTTGCGGGGTCTCAGCGGCGAAGAACTAGAAGACGAAATTGTGAACGTATACGCAGCCAGGATAAGGAAGGTGGGGCGGTTCGCGTACACATGCGCGATCCCGATCATGATGCCTGATCGGGATGATATCCACTACCACCTCATTTATGGAACCCGCAGCTATAGGGGGCTGGAGGAATTCAAGAAGACCGAGGACGTATCAATTCGATTTATGCATGACCTTCGAGCTGCTGCACAACGCCGCGACCAGGAAGAGAAGAATCCGCAGGGCTTTCTACTATCAGCGGCAGAAACCTATCGAGAGCGGCGGTTCCGCCTTCTGAACGGGAGACGGAAGGCAAACGCTCGCGCGGCAGTAATTCAGCTGCTGGAGACGAACGCGCCGATCACTTACGGCACTCTCTACCAAGAATCAATGCAGTACTCCACCGTTGTCGATAGCGACCTCCGGCAGTGGCTGGAGGAATGGCAAAGATCGGGCTCCATTCGGTTTGGAAATTGGACGAAGGGCCAAAAAGTTCCGCATCGCGATACGACGGTGCAATTAACCGGACCCCTCCCTTAGTAGCTCTTTTACGGCCGTCGCTTTTGTATCAGGGAACGACTTCAGTCGTTCCCCAAGTGTTAATGGCGCGAAGCGCCTTCCTTGCTGCCGCAGGCCGTCCCCGGGGCCTCCCGTCGCGCATAAAACCGGGGTCTCCGGCGAGCGCTTTTGCTCGCTCGGGTGGCAGCGCGATGGGGCCGAAACGTGTCGCGTTCGCCAGAACGCCTCCGCCGCCTTTCGCTACCGGCCACCAGCGACCGCCTGCCTTCATGACCTTCGTACCGTCCCACCCCCCGAATTTCCTTGCTTCCTAACCCGCAAATTCCTACCATAAGAAGAGGCAAAGCTCTGTCCGCCACCATCGCGTACAGAGCTTTTCTATTGCAGCCCACGCCGCTGGACGGCCGGCTGATCAACGATCACTCGTTTTCACCCGGCCCAGGCCGGGTTCAAGCTGGCTCTTTGAGACGTAGCGCGCACTTCCATCAGTTTCGATCGACGGGCTGTCCTGGTAACGTGCAGGGTAACTCCCAACTACCCCCATCGCATCCTCAGCAGAATCAATCGAGCTCCCGCACTGGGGGAGGGGGGGTGGGGGGCCAGGCACCAATCACAACCACCGGCTACTCCCTGCTGCCTATTGCCTACTCCCTGTCTTTCAGCGGCTTCCGGGCAAAGTAATACAGCGAACCCGCCAGCAGCACGAACATCAGCACCGACACCCAGTCGTGCGTCAAAAAGGTCTGCGGAAACTGCAACGGGTTGCCATGGTTGGTCGCCGACTCCCACACCTTCAGTCCGACGCCCATCAGTCCTACCATGCCGCCGGCCGCAATCAACCCGCTCGCGTACAGCGACCCCGGACTGATCTCGCTCTCCCCGGTTTCCTCGCCCGCTTTCTCTGCCGCGCGATCCACCATCCACCGCACCATGCCGCCGGCGAAAATCGCGAATGTCGTCGCAATCGATAAATACGATCCCACCGCGAAGGTCAGCGACCGCACGCCCATCAGCTCGATTGCAATCACCAGAAACACGCCCAACAGCACCAGACCCCACGGCAGCTGCTGCCGCAGAATTCCGTTGATCACCGTCGCCATCAGCCGCGCCTGCGGTGCCGCCGCCTTCTCGCTCCCGATGCCCTCGATCCACTGCACGTCGATCGTCTTCGTCGCCGGATCGTACAGATACTTCCCATCGGCCAGCTCATGCGATCCCAGAGCGTTCAGCAGCACATGTTACTGCCTTCCATGGTCTGCGCGGTCTGGCCCGCAGCGGTCACCCGAAATTCCTTGCGCGTAAACGCGCCCTGGTTTTGCACCCCATCATGCTCCGCGGAGATGTCCCACGCCTTCGCCATGGGGTGAAACTCCTCGTAGCCGCGATTCACCAGGTTCAGCGTGATGCCCACCGCGAAGGTCGAAACGCACACGCCGATCATCAGCGCCAGTTGCTGCTTCCACGGCGTTGCGCCCACAATGTATCCCGTCTTCAGATCCTGCGAGGTGTCGCCCGCGTTCGCCGACGCGATGCACACCACGCCGCCCACCGTGATCGCCAGGGCCCCATATGCAGGCGCCGTCCATCCCTTCACGAGAAAGACCGCGGCGGTCGCCATCAGCGTCGCAATCGTCATCCCGCTGATCGGATTGGCCGAGCTGCCGATCAGGCCCACAATCCGCGACGACACGGTGACAAACAGGAAGCCGAAAATCACAATCAGAATTGACGCCGCGAAATTCGCCAGCATCCCGGTCTGCGCGCCGGGCACTGGCTTCAACGTGAGGAAGATCCACATCAGCACGACCAGCAACACGCTGCCGCCCAGTACCACCGACATCGGCATATCACGATCGGTCCGCTCGTTGCCGGCCGCCGCGGCTGCCGCGCCCTTGCGCAAATTGCCCATGCCCGCCTTCAGCGCGCCCACAATGGTCGGAATCGTCTTGATCAGCGTGATCAGCCCCGACGCCGCGACCGCCCCCGCGCCCATCGGCCGCACATACGCCGACCACATCTCCCCGGGCGACATCTGCGCCACCGGCTTCACCGCCGGATAGAGCGGCCCCGTCAGATGCGAGCCGAAGAAGTAAATCGCCGGCATCAGCACCAGCCACGAAAACACGCCGCCGGCAAACATCGTGCCCGCCACGCGCGTGCCGATGATGTACCCCACGCCCAGATACTCCGGCACCGCATCCAGCCGCACCGCGGCCCCCTTCAGGATGTGCTGCTTCCCGAAGTCCGGCTGATAATTCGGCGTATCCGGCCACGCCCCGAAGATGTCGCCGTTCTGAAACACGCGTATACAGCGCGCCCAGGCCGAGCCCCAGAAACACGCGACTCGCGAACGAACCTCCGCGCTCTCCGGCCAGCAGCACATCCGCGCACGCCGTGCCTTCCGGATACGTCAGGTTCCCGTGCTCCTCCACAATCAGCTGCCGCCGCAGCGGGATCATGAACAGCAGTCCGAGCCAGCCGCCCAGCATCGCCAGCACAAAGATGCGGAAGTACTCCAGATCGAATCCCAGAAAGATCAGCGCCGGCAACGTGAAGATGACGCCGGCGGCAATCGACTGGCCCGCGTTTCCCGTCGTCTGGACAATATTGTTCTCGAGGATCGACGCGCGCCCAAGCGCCCGCAGCACGCTGATCGAGAGCACCGCGATCGGGATCGACGCCGCGACGGTCAGGCCCGCTTCGATGCCGACGTAGACCGTGACCGCGCCGAAGATCAGCCCAAAGATGCACCCCAGCACGATTGCGCGAAACGTCAGCTCCGGCCGCGTCTCACTCGCCGGCACAAACGGCTGAAAACCCTGCGTACTGTGTGTGGTTGCCAAAGAATCCGCCTCCGACCAGTTTCGGGGAAGCCTGAGTGTACCAGCCAGCGGGTACGATGCAGCAGCCCCAATCCCGCTTTGGACCGACCGTGATTGCCGCCGGAGGTTTTTCATCACAAGGGCCCGAACTTCTGCAGCAGGTCAGCGAGATACTGGAATGGCCGTTTGAGCTTTGACAGACAAGATGAAGTTTCGCGACCTGATCAAAATGCTGGAGGAGAATGGCTGGCTTCATGTCAGAACCAATGGCATCATCGGGTTTATCGCCATCCTCGGAAAGAAGGAATCGTCGTCGTACCCGTTCATTCGCTCGCGCACGATGTCCCGAAGGGTTTGCTCTCTGCGACAATGAAGCAGTCAGGAATCGACCGATGACCAGCAGCTATCTTGTCATCGACGAGGAAGGCGACGACGGCACCATTCGTGCCTACGCGCCCGAACTCCAGCCCGGCGCTGTCGTCTCCACGGGCCGAGACGATGAAGAAGCCCGCAGAATGATTTCCGAAGCCATCGCACTTTACCTCGAAGAAATGCGGAACACTGGTCAACCCATTTCCGCGTCGCCGGTGCGCTACGAAGTCGTCGAAGTTGCCAGCTGAGCCCTCTGCTCTGAACCCTGTGCGCTGAGACCTGTTCCCTGTTCCCCCGGAACCCTGTACCCTGTTTTCTACCTGTGCGCAAGCTCCTCGCCTACGCCGCTATCTACATCCTGTGGGGCGGCTCGTTTCTCGCCATCCGCGAAATCGTCAGCGTCGTTCCGCCCTTCTTCGCGGCGGGCTTTCGCTTCCTCGTCGCCGGCCTCATCCTCATTCTCTGGAGCCGCTTCACCGGCGCCTTCGAACTCACCGCGCGCCAGTTCTTCAACGCCGCCCTGCTCGGCTTCATCATGTTTGCCTGCCTCTACGCAGGCCTTTTCTGGGCCGAAATTCGCATCCCCTCCGGCATCGCCGCCATCGTCTCCGCCCTGATCCCTCTCTGGATCTACGCGGGCGAAGTCCTCTTCCTCCGCACCCAGCGCGCCACCCTGCTTCCCTTTTCCGGCATCCTGTGCGGCTTCCTGGGAGTCGCCCTTCTCGCCCTGCGCTATCGCGGCCACCAGGCCCACGCCCGTTCCGCTGCCATCGCCATCCTCGTCACCGTCGCCGGCACCCTCTGCTGGTCCGTCGGCACTCTGCTGTCCCGCCGCCTCTCTCTGCCCAGCCCGCAGAAACTCAACGCCGGATGGCAAATGTATACCGGCGGCTTTTTCCTGATCCTGCTGGCCTTCGCCGCCGGCGAATATCGGTTCCTGCCTCCGCTGCCGATCCTGCTCGGCACCCGCGTCCTGGTCAGCATGGCGTACCTCATCGTCGCGGCCTCGATCATCGCGTACACCTCCTACGTCTGGCTCATCGCACACGACTCGCCCACCCGTGTTGCCAGTTATGCCTATGTCAATCCGGTGATCGCGCTCCTGCTGGGAGTCACGCTCGCGGGCGAGTCCATCTCGCGCCGTCAGGGGCTCGGAGCCGCGCTGGTCATCGTCGGCGTCTTCGCCACATTGATGGGCAAACGAACGCCGCGCACCAAAGATGAAGACCCCAGACCGCGGCCGAAGATTTCGACTGCGGGGTTGAGCTGAGACTGGCTAAAAGCGGTTAGCTAGCGGCTACGGGACTGGGTCACGCGTAGATCCCCCGCTGCTTGATCGTGTACGCCACCCGATCGATCGCCAGCATGTACGCTGCAATCCGGTTGTTCACGTCATGCGCCTCCGCGTACCGCGTCACATCGCCGAAGGCCTCCTCCAGAATGCTCCCCAGCCGCTCGTTCACTTCCGACTCTTTCCAGAAGTAGCCCTGCCGGTCCTGCACCCATTCGAAGTACGACGCGGTCACCCCGCCCGCATTGGCCAGAATGTCTGGAATGATGAACACCTTCTTGTCGGCGAGAATCTCATCCGCCACCGCGGTGGTCGGACCGTTCGCGCCCTCGCACACAATGCGCGCCCGGATCTTCTCCGCATTGCGGCTGGTGATCACGTTCTCGGTCGCCGCCGGAATCAGAATCTCGCAGTCGCTGGTCAGCAGCTCTGCCGTCGGCACCGGCTCCGCGCCGCGGAAGCCCAGCACCGTGCCATTCCGCTGCCGGTGCTCCTCCAGCGCGCAAACGTCAATCCCATTGGGATTGAACAGCCCGCCATCGTACTCCCCGATCCCGATAATCTTGTAACCGCGCTCCTGCATCAGCCGCGCCGCGTTCGATCCCACGTTCCCGAATCCCTGAATGATGACTCTGCACCCATCGCGCTGGATGCCCAGATACTTCAGCGCTTCTTCGCAGACCACCATGATGCCGCGGCCCGTCGCCTCGCGACGCCCGCGCGATCCGCCAATCGTCAGCGGCTTGCCCGTCACCACCGCCGTCACCGTCTGCCGCATGTGCATCGAGTAGGTGTCCATGATCCACGCCATGGTCTGCTCATTGGTATTCACGTCAGGCGCCGGCACGTCCTTCTCCGGCCCCAGGAACTCGATAATCTCCGCCGTATAGCGCCGCGTCATCCGCTCCAGCTCGCCCTGCGACATATTCTTTGGGTCGCAGATCACGCCACCCTTCGCGCCGCCGAAGGGAATATTCACCACCGCGCACTTCCACGTCATCCAGCTGGCCAGTGCCCGCACCTCGTCCAGCGTCACGTCCGGGGCATATCGTATTCCGCCCTTGCCCGGACCTCGCGCCTGCGAGTGCTGCACCCGATAGCCGGTGAACACCTCGATCTTTCCGTTATCCATCGAAACCGGAAAATGCACGATGATTTCCCGCGACGGATACCGCAGCACCCGCCACAATCCCTCATCCAGATTCAGTTTCCGCGCCGCAAAATCGAACCGTGCCGCCTGGGCTTCCCAGGGGTTAATCTCCTGCTCCAGTGTTACCGTTGCCATCGGGAAATCTCCACCACAAATCCTGACCAGCCCTGCGGAAAAACGTTAAAATCCGGTTCACTCCGGAATCAATCCGCCTCCGGGCCAAACGGTCCGAGTATAGGCCTCCGCCCTACACCCCCGCAACCCTCCCGGCCCCTCCGGGATAACCCTTGTGGGCCATCCGCAAATGCCCCGGTCTGTCTTCCAGCCTGCTCAAAATAGCGCGGGGACCGCAGACCTTCGCGATCCCCGCTTCCACCCGGTAATCTGCGCCCGGCCCCCTACGCCGCCTTCTTCACCGGCACCTGAATCTCCGTCACATACGACTCATCGTCCTGCCGCACTGGCTTGGTGCAGTGCAGATACACCTCCCGCACCGGACCCGCCACCTGATAGCCGCTCTCCGCCACCCACTTCAGCAGCGAGTCGTAGGCCTCCTGCAGCCACCGATACGCCCCGTTGTGCACCGTGCACGCCGCTGTCACTTCCGGCAACTCATGCACCGTCACCCCACCGGCCCCCGCCACATCCTGCTTCAGATAAAACCCCGCCTCCGCATCCACATCCTTCTCTTTGAACTCTGGATCATGCCACAGCGCTACCGGCAAACCTGCGCTGGCCATCGCCGGCCCCAGCCCGCTCGCCACCTTTCCGTACAGCGGACTCACCTGGTTGTACGCACCGATCACCTCGCGCACCGAAGCAATCTTCTGCTTCGGCAGACTCTTCAGCACCACGTCGTACGACATAGCGTTCTCCTTTTCGATCAGCCGAATCCGGCTGTTGAGTCTGCTGAGACGATCGCCTTCCTCCTCGACCCGCTTCGTCTGCTCCGCCTGCTGCAGCACGAGCATGCCGCGCATCTGCTCCGCCGTCACGCCCTCCCGCAGCAGCGTTGCAATCTCCTCCAGCGAAAACCCGAAGTCTCTGAGCGCCAGAATCCGATGCAGCCGCGCCATCTGCCGCGCCGCATAGTACCGGTACCCACTCTCCGGATCCACCCACTCCGGTGCCAACAGCCCCGCTTCGTCGTAGTGCCGCAGCGTCCTGATCGATACCTGCGCCAGTGTCGAGAAATCGCCGATCTTCAGCATGAGAACGTTGTCCACCCTCCCCCGACGGGAGAGTCAAGGGTCTTTTCAAAGATTCTTATCTCAGCAAGAACGCGCGTTTGCGCCATGAGGAACCGGGTGGCGCGAAGCGTTCCGCCCGAACGCCCAGGTCCCCGCCTGAACGGCTAGTTCACCCCACACAGGGTCTTCGCCTTCTCCAACTGCTCCGGCGTGTACTTCTTCGGAATCTTCACGTACTTCAGGTGATTCTGCATCGACAAAGCCTGCAGCGCATCCAGATCCTCCTTCGTCTCGCCGTACTTCTTTCTTGGCAGGGTCGCCTGGATCGAATCGAGCACTTCCAGTTGCTTCACGGTCTGCGTCGTGAATCCGCCGCCCGCGGCCATCTCCGAAGTCGTCTCCTCCGACTCCCTGAAGATCACGCACCCGGTATTCCCTGACTGCGCGCCCCACGCCACGGGATCCTGATTCGCGGTCTTGTCCTTCGCAAAACCCGCTGCTCCCATCGCTGCCGCTACCGTCAACGCCACCATCGCAAACGCCGCACCCTTCACAACCTTCCTCCTCTTCCCGTCAAATTTCTCCAGAGTGTAACAACGTCCCCGGCCGCACCACCAAATCCACCGCCCAAACCCCGATAATCAAAACTGTCCGTCCATGACCAAGACCTCCGCCGGAATCCTCCTTTACCGCCGCTCTCCCTCGGGCCCCGAAGTCTTCCTCATCCATCCCGGCGGCCCTTTCTGGGCCAAAAAAGACGCCTGGTCCATCCCCAAAGGCGAATACCACGATGGCGAGCCTGCTCTCGAAGCCGCCCGCCGCGAGTTTCAGGAGGAGACCGGTTCGCCCCTCACCCTGGATCTTCCCGACAAGAAATTCACCCCCCTCGGCGTCATCACCCAGCCTGCCGGCAAGCAGGTTACCGCCTGGGCCGTCGAAGGCGACTTCGACCCCGCGACCCTGGTCTCGAACACCTGCCTGGTCGAGTGGCCCCCGCGCTCCGGCCGCCAGATCGAAATTCCCGAAGCCGACCGTGGCGCCTGGTTCGATCTGGCCACCGCACGCAGGAAAATCTTTCGCGGCCAGGAATCCTTCCTCGAACGCCTCGAAGCCCACCTCGAAGCTGTCCCGAATCGCTGAGGCTTCAGGGTTTTCTGCAGGCTGACCGCTGAACGCCGGCTTTCTCCGAATCCAACCCGCACTCCCCGGAATCAAAACCCCTCCGAGGATCAACCATGGGGCGCCGCTTCGCCGAACTCGCCTTCACTCCCAGCGTCAAAAAACAGCAAACCCTCCACGGCAGCCGCTCCCAATACCAGCGCGTCGAAACCTCCGGCAATCCCGGCGCAGCCCTCGGCCCCGCCGAGCAGGCCTTCGTCCGTGCCCGCGACGGCTTCTACATGGCCTCCACCAGCGAAACAGGCTGGCCTTACATCCAGTTTCGCGGCGGCCCCAAAGGCTTCCTGCAGGTCATCGACGACCGCACCCTTGGCTTCGCCGACCTCCGCGGCAACATGCAATACATCTCAACCGGCAATCTCCTCCACGACGACCGCGTCGCCCTCTTCCTCATGGACTACGCGCGCCAAACCCGTCTCAAAATCCTCGGCCACGCTGAGATCCTCGAAAACACGCCGGAGGCCAAAGACTTAATCGACCGTCTCTACCTTCCCGAGAAGGACGCGCGTCCCGAGCGCGCTGTCCTCATCCACGTCGAGGCGTACGACTGGAATTGCCCCCAGCACATCACGCCACGCTACACCCAGGAAGAACTCGCCGCGGTGCTCGATCCCATGCGCCGCCGCCTCGCACAGCTTGAAGCGGAAAACGCCCGCCTGCGGCAGCAGAGTGAAGCGAACGGCGCCACATCGGAAAGAGCCTGAGCGGTGGTCTTGCCTGTCCCTGGACGTGCAGCGGCGGATGCTCGCGCGCATCCACGTCTTCCGTGGTCCCGCTCCCCTGCATTTCGATCCGGGTGAAGTCCACCTCCGAGCGGAATCCGCTGCCTCGCGTCTACCCTATTGCAACCCGTTGTCTGGCCCCAGCGGAGCCCGCTCATGATCGCTGCCCGTCCCTCCGTCATCGTTCTCGCTCTGGTCTTCACCGCCGCACTCCAGGCGCAGCTCACCGTTCCCGACAAAGGCGAAACCGTCCTCACCTTTGAAGTCGCCACTGTCAGGCCATCGAGCAAAGACATCGGCCGCTCCTTCCACAGCAGCATCTGGTGGAACAACAGCAGCTACCGTACCGAAAATTTGACCCTCCGCAGCCTCATCCGCAGCGCATTCAATGCGGACTCCGCCCCCCAGCTCACCGGCGGCCCGGACGCCCTGCTCGACGCCCGCTGGGACATCAACGCCAAAATCAGCGACGACGATTACGCCCGCCTGCAAAAGCTTTCCCGTGACGAACGCATGCGCATGCTCCATCTCATGGTCCAGGCGCTGCTCGCCGACCGCTTCGGCCTCAAAGTCCACATCGAAACCCGCGAGTTGCCCGTCTTCGACCTGGTTGTCGATAAAGGTGGCCCGAAACTCCAGCCTGCATCGCCTCCGCCTGCTGTACCTTCGAATCCATCCACCGACCCGCCTGCAGCTTCCTCCGCTTCGCCGGCCAAACCGCATGAAGGCTCCTCAACCAACATCAGCCGCGATCACGCGACCATGAATGCGACCAGCCAGCCCATCGCCACCCTGGCCGCCATGCTCGGCCGTCAGTCCGAACTCGACGGCCGCATCGCTATCGATAAGACCGGCCTCACCGGTAAATATGACTGGACCCTCGACTGGCACCCCCTCAACATGAACGCAGCCGAGACCGATGCCGATCCCACCGGCCCCTCCCTCTTCAGCGCGCTCAAGTCGCAACTCGGCCTCCGGCTCGAATCCTCCAAAGGCCCGGTCCAGATCGTCGTCATCGACGCGGTCTCGACACCTACCCCAAACTGAAACTTCACCTTTGCAGTCTCCCTTGACCTCGTCTCCCGTTTCCGCCGCCCTGTTTCCGGTGCCCGCTGCGCTCCTATACGCTCTCCGCTGAAGGCTATACGCTAAAAACCATGCGCCCTTCGCTGCCCGATCGCGCCCACTTCCTCCGCCTCGCCCGCTCCCACTCTCTCGTCCCGCTCTACCGCACCCTCACCGCCGATCTCGAAACCCCCGTCTCCGCCTTCCTCCGCCTCACCACCTCAGCGCGCCAACGCGCCGGGAGCGCGGCCGAGCCCGAGTGCTTCCTCCTCGAATCCGTCGAAGGGGGCGAGCACCTCGGCCGCTACACCTACATCGGCATCCGCCCCAGCCGCCGCATCGTCTCCCACGGCAACCAAATCGAGATCACCGAGCACGGCCGCACCCGCCTGGTCACCGGCGACGTCTTCGCGCTGCTTCGCGATGCGCTCCAGGGCCACACGCCCGCGCGTATTCCCGGCCTTCCGCCCTTCACCGCCGGAGCCGTCGGCTTCTTCTCCTACGATGTCGTTCGCCAAATCGAGCGCCTCCCCGAGGACACCGAGGACGACCTCCAGCTTCCCGACGCCTGCCTTATGTTCTTCGATGAGGTGCTGGCCTTCGATCACGTGAAGAAGGAAATCCTCCTCATCGTCACCGCCGATCTCCGCCGCCACAAGCCCCAAGCCGCTTACGCTGACGCGCTCCGCCGGCTCGATCGCTTCGAGAAACACCTGGCGCAGCCCCTGCCCAAACTCCGCGCCAGAAAACCCTCGGGCAAGCTGCGCCTGACCTCACGCACCAGGAAACCGGCCTTCGTCCGCGCCGTCACTCGCGCCAGGGAATACATCGCTGCAGGAGACATCTTCCAGGTCGTACTTTCGCAGCGCCTCGATCTCGAACCCGGCGTCGATCCCTTCTCGGTCTACCGCGCCCTCCGCATCGTCAACCCTTCGCCATATATGTATTTCCTGCGGTTTGGCAGGAAGAACCCCGGCGCGAAATTGCAAAAGGTTGAAACCACCCACATCGTCGGCTCCTCGCCCGAACTCCTCGTCCGCGTCGAAGGCCGCCGCATCGAGTACCGCCCCATCGCCGGAACCCGCCCGCGCGGCGCGAACGAAGCTGCTGACCTCGAAGCCGAGCGCGAGATGCTCACCGACGAGAAGGAACGCGCCGAGCACGTCATGCTCGTCGATCTTGGCCGCAACGACGTCGGCCGCGTCAGCGAATATGGCACCGTGACCGTGACAAATCTCATGCACGTGGAACGCTACTCCCACGTCATGCACCTGGTCAGCAACATCGAAGGCAAACTGAAGCCCGAACTCTCCGCCGTCGACGCCCTGCGCTCCTGCTTCCCTGCCGGAACGCTCTCGGGCGCCCCCAAAATCCGCGCCATGGAAATCATCGAGGAGCTCGAACCCACGCGCCGCGGCATCTACGGCGGCACCGTCCTCTACGCCGATTACTCCGGCAACCTTACGTCGTGCATCGCGATCCGCACTCTGCTCGTCGAAGGGAAGAAAGGATACATCCAGGCGGGCGCCGGCATCGTCGCCGACTCCATCCCCGAAAACGAGTACGAGGAAAGCCTCAACAAGGCGAAAGCGGTCGTCCGCGCGGTGGAAAGGGCACGAGGGGACTAGCCGTTCAAGCGGTCGCGCCTCGGCCCTTTGATCGATGGATCATTGGTGGGGTCCAGCGATCGGGAAAAGGTCCTATTTCGCGACCCGCTCCGCGCTCCCCTTCACATTCAGGCTGCAGTTGCTCCTGCCCGCCGCCACCCAGAAGCTGCCGTCGGCAAAGGTCACCTGATCGAGTGTCACCCGCGTCACGCCATACGCATACATCTTCTCCGGCAACCGGATCTCCCGCAGCTGCTCGGCCGCCTTGTCCGCCGCATCCACGCCGGAAAACGTCAGCTGCAGATCGAAAGCATTCGCATCGAGCTGATAGATGTTCTGCTTGCCCAGAAACCGCGCCGTGATCGTCGCCGACCGGATCGCCTTCCCACTTGAGTTTTGGAAACCAAGCGCCAGATTCGGCTCCGTTACCCTCTCGGCACTCGTCACTGGCAGATAACTTGCCGGCCAGTTCAGATGCGCGCTCGTCAGCACGACTGGACAAGCAGCCTGCGACGCAGGGGACAGGTTCAGCAACGGTGGACTCATCTCCGCCTGCGATTGCATCCACAACTTCTCCATGTTTTGCGGAGAAGCCAGCACGCCAGGCTGGATTCCGGTCACGGTGGCCGTGCCCGCACCCTGATTCTGCGCAAATCCCGCCGCAGCGGTGGCTAACAGAAGAACGGAGACGACGAGCTTCATACGCGAGCACCTCCGATGCCCCACAGCATAGCACTGCAAACGGCGAAACGTCGGCGAATCGTGCGCCCAGCGTGCTCAATCAAATTCCGTTGGGAGCTACACTGAACACGATGGTCTTCGTTTTAGACAACTACGATTCCTTCACCTTCAACCTCGTTCAGTACATGGGCGAGCTCGGCGCCGACGTCGTCGTCCGCCGCAACGATGAGCTCACGCCCGAACAGGTCGAGGCGCTGCATCCCGATCGCATCGTTCTCTCCCCCGGCCCCTGCACCCCGCAGGAAGCCGGCATCTCCATCGGCCTTATCCGCCACATGGCCGGCAAAGTTCCCATTCTCGGCGTCTGTCTCGGCCACCAGGCCATCGGCGCAGCCTTCGGCGGCAACGTCATCCGCGCGCCCAAGCTGATGCACGGCAAAACCAGCGCCGTCCAGCACGATGGGCGCACCCTCTTCGCCGGGCTCGACTCGCCTATGACCTGCACCCGCTACCACTCCCTTATCGTCGAAGAAAAAAGCCTGCCGCGCGAGCTCGAAATCTCCGCGCGCACCGCGGACGGCACCATCATGGGTCTGCGTCATCGCAAATACCCGGTCGAAGGCGTGCAGTTCCACCCTGAATCCGTCCTTACCTCCGACGGCAAGCGCCTCATCCAGAATTTCCTGATCCTCGCATAAAGGCTCGTTTCCTTACCCTGCACCTGTGCGCTGAGGTCCTCCCCAACCCCTGAGATAAAATCAGAACTGCCGGAGTATGCACCTGCGTGGACCTGTCAGGCCCGCCACCCGCGGCCTTCTCGCCGCCACATTCCGGGGTCCCCAGCCAACAAGTTGGCTGGGTGGCACATTCCGCAGATATTTTCAGTTAGGAGCCTTACCCCATGGCGATTCCCGCCACCCAAATGCGCCCAGGCATGATCATCAAGCACAACAACGACCTCCACCTCGTCTTCTCTGTGGAGCACCGCACCCCCGGCAACCTGCGCGCCTTCATCCAGGCCAAGCTGCGCAACGTCCGTACCGGCGCGATGTTCGTGGAGCGCTTCCGCTCTCCCGATCCCATCGAGCGCGTCATCGTCGACGAAATCCCCATGGACTTCCTCTACAACGACGGCGACGACTACTACTTCATGAACACCGAGAACTACGAGCAGACCCACCTCAAACGCGACACGCTGGGCGATGCTGTCGAATACCTCATTCCCAACCTGCAGATCAAAGTCTCGTTCCACGACGGAAAAGCGGTCGGAATCGAGTTGCCCCAGACCGTCGAGCTCACCGTCGTCGAAACCGAGCCCGGCCTCAAATCCGCCACGGCATCCTCGGTCACCAAGCCGGCGAAGACCGAAACCGGCCTCGTGGTTTATGTGCCGCCGTTTATTAATGAAGGCGAGAAGATCCGCGTCGACACCGCCGAAGGCGCCTACCTCAGCCGCGCCTGAGCCCTGGCTCCGATCACACCCACACGGCGCAGCCACTCTGCGCCGTTTCCCTTTCTGCCCCTACTTGATCATCATGATCCCGACAATCTGCCCATCCACCCTCTTGTCGGCGGTCGCAAAATACTCCACCTCCGCCTTCATCCCCTCCAGATCCTCGCAGGGATGCACGTCCCCCTTCGGCGTGAAGTTCGCCGCGCTGTAATCCACCTTGTAATAGTTGTTGTTGTAGAGAGACAGCTTCTTCGACCCAGTTTCCACACGCAGTTCCATCGTGGCTGGATACCCGCAGGTCACCCCGCGAATCACGCCGCGCACCACGCGCATCGGCCCATGCGGCGTCTCCGTCGGATGCTTCGGCGGAGGTGCTGGCTGTTCGTTGCCCTCCGCTCCGCTCCCCGATTCGGCCGCCCCCTGCGTGATCACCGTGGTGTGCACCTGCGCCTCCGCCTGCTGCTGCTTCAGCTGCTCCATCTGCGCTTTGGTCTGCTCCACCTGCTTCATCACGCGCCGCACCACATCCACCTCCAGCGGAGTCCTCGCTACCTCCTCGGCCGCCTTCAGCACCCGCAGCGCATCGTCGTATCTCTGCTGCTCGGTCAGGATGTTCGCCACATTCAGCCGGTAATTCACATTCGCCGGCTCCAGCTGCATTGCCTGCAGTTCCAGCATGTGCGCCTCGTCCAGCTTCTCGCGCCGCCGCCCGTAGAGAGTCGCCAGGCCGTCGTACGCCGGCGCAAACCGCGGATTCAGCTTGATCGCCGTCCTCAGGCTCGCTTCCACCTCATCGCCCGTGTCGCCGCTCGTCTCCTCCACTGAGCCCAGATGGAACTGCGCCAGGTAGCTCTCGGGATCCATCGCCACCGCCTCGCCGTACCACTTCTTCGCCTCGTCCCGATGCCCCGCCCGCAGCTCGATGAACCCCATCGTCTCGTGCGCCTGCTCATTGTTCGGATCGGCCTTCAGCACCGTATCCAGCAGCGCCCGCGCGTCATCGCTGCGCCCGCTGTACGCCAGAAAATCCGCCCGCACCGCATCCGCCTGCGGCTCGGTCAGCGGCGTCACCTGCAACGTATTCGGATCGATCGGCGCCGCCGCGCTGTTCATGTGGAAAAACATGTAGTGCTGATTGCCGATGTAAGACGCCAGATCCGTCTGCAGCTTCTTCAGGTCCCCGAACGCCTCCGCCGCCGCCCGCACCGGATCCTCATTCTGATTCACCAGCCCGACGTACGTCCCGATCTGGTTCGCGTGCTGTTTGAAATCGAGAAACTCCAGATAGTGCGTCAGCGCCCACGATTCGGCGTAGAACACTGACCCCTTCTGCTCTTCGTGGTAGTACGGCGAATTCGCGTCCACCTGGAACAGCACCGGCAAAGGGATCAGCTGGTTTTGCCGCAGATAAAGAATGTTGTCCGCACTCGGTTCCCCCACCAGCACATCCTTGTCGCGAATCTCCGTGTTCTGGAAAAACTCCGCCAGCCCTTCGTTCAGCCACAGCGGCATCCCTTCCGTCCCCAGCTCCAGGTGCGTGTATTCGTGATAGACCGAGGCGAACGGATGCTCCTGCTCCGCATCGAGCGCGCACCAAAATGTAGTTCTTGTCCGTGTTCCGCAAAAACAGCCCCGCCAGCTTCACCTGTCCCTTCGCCAGATACGCCTCGGGCTCCAGCGGCTGCATTCCTGCCTGGTTCCGCACCGCGATCACGGTAATTGGCGCGATCGGATCGACGTTGGCCTTCGGAAACAGTGTCTGAAACACCCACCGCATTCGCTCGAACTGATCCGCAATGTGGCGCCCCTGCTTCTCCCCCGCATCCGTCACCACCCTGAAATGAGGGCTCCGCACCTCCACCCACGGTGACCCGCTGTCGCGCGCCCAGCCGGACCCGGAAACCAACAGCCACACAAGAACCAGTCTTCGCAGCATGATGTGCGTCGGCATCCTAACATCCTTTGAATCGGATTCGAAAACCGAGCCTGGCTAAGTCACATCCAGAAGCCTGATGGGCAAATGCTTTCCATAACGAACGAAATCCTGATCGACCGTGAGGATCTGCCAATCGCGCCGGTGCGCAACCGCGCAAATCAGCAAATCCACCGGGCTGGTCGCAACGCCTGCCGTGCGGCACAAATTTCCAAAACGTGCCGCCTCTTCGTAATCCTCGATCGAGAGATCGACATCGGGAAACGCGCGCAGCAGGTTGCGCAGACGCTGGAATTGCCGCTCCTCCCGAATCCCACTGAGTAGTTCCTGGCGAATCGCCCCGAGCAATGCGACCCGTCCTTCTGCGATCAGATTCTCCAGAACTTCTCGCAGCCCGCGCTGGCGTTCGCGCAGGTCACCGCGTCTCCGGCGAAACGCAATCGACCATACCGGCGTATCCACCAGAACCATCATCCGCGTCTCGCTCTCCTCTCGACTTTGTAGTCATACTTCGGGTCGTAATCGATCGTCCCAAACAGGCGAATGACCTCCGTCTGCTTATGCCGGCGGATATATTCGTCCAGCGCGGCCGTTACCGCTGCCTTTTTGGACTTATGCCCCCCCAGCTTGCGTGCTTCTTCGATCAGGTTGTCATCGAGTGCAAGATTCGTCGCCATGGCTGCCCCTTTCGAGTGTGTAGAACTCCACACATTATACTGTGTGAAACAGGGCAGGGGTCTCCGGTAGACTGAATCTGTAGACAACATGACCCTCCTCAAAGCTGTGCGCGGCACCCGCGACCTCCTGCCGCCCGAAACCGAACTCTGGAACCGCGTCGAAGCCACCGCCCGCCGCGTCTTCGCCCGCTACAACTTCGGCGAAATCCGCACCCCCATTTTCGAAGACACCTCGCTCTTCGCCCGCGGCGTCGGCGAAGAAACCGACATCGTCTCGAAAGAGATGTACACGTGGGAGGACCGCGCCCGCGCGCAATCTGAAAAAGCGCAGTCCCTCACCCTGCGCCCCGAAAACACCGCCGGCGTTGTCCGCGCGTACATCGAGCACAAACTCGGCGAGTCGGGCCTCCTTCAAAAGCTCTACTACATTGGCCCGCAGTTCCGTCGCGAGCGCCCGCAGAAAGGGCGTTATCGGCAATTTTGGCAAATCGGCGCCGAAGTGATCGGACCACCGAGTGCGGGCTCGGAGTCGCCGCTGCGCGATGCCGAAGTCCTCGAAATGCTGGCCAGCTTTCTCGACGAGCTTGGCATCACCGGCTGGACGCTGGTGCTCAATTCCGTCGGTTCGTCAACGGATCGGCCAAAATACATCGCCGCTCTGCGCGAGGCGCTTGCGCCCGTGAAGGACCAGATGTCTCCCGATAATCAGCGCCGTGCCGAAACCAATCCGCTGCGCGTCCTCGACTCGAAAGACCCCGCCGACGAAGCCATCATCGCGACCCTCCCCAAAATCGCCGACTACCTCGACGACGCATCGAAGGCCCACTTCGCAGCGGTCCTCGCCGCCCTGGACGCCTGCGGTGTGAAGTACGAAATCAATCCGCGCCTGGTCCGAGGCCTCGACTACTACACCCGAACGACCTTCGAATTCACCGTAGGCGGCCTCTCACCCCAGCGCGCAGGCGCGCCGGGGACCCCGATCCTCGGCGCGCAAAACGCGCTGCTCGGCGGCGGGCGCTACGACGGCCTCTCGGAAATGCTCGGCGGACCGAAGGCTCCGGGGATTGGCTTCGCCATGGGCCTCGATCGGCTGATCCTCACGTTGCAGGCGCAGGCAGCATCCGCTCCGGAAAAATCGGCGCCTGCGTTCGCCGACGCTTTCATCGCGCCGCTCGGCGAACAACTCAACGCTCCTGCCCTCGACACTCGCCCGCGAACTCCGCCGCGCCGGTCTCCGTATCGAGCTCGGCGACGGCGCCTTCCGCCTAAAAAAATCCTTCGAGATCGGCAACAAGCTCGCCCGCGCAATCATCCTCCTCGGCGAAGACGAACAAGCCTCCGGTATCCTGACAGTGAAGAACTTCGCCACCGGCGAGCAGACCAAAATCCCGGCGAGCGAGCTCGCGCAGGCGCTTCAGAACCGTTAGGACTCCCGACTTGCTCGACTTTCTAGGCACGCATCAACGCACCAACACCTGCGGCGAACTCCGCGCCGCCGACGCCGGCAAGACCGTCACCCTTATGGGCTGGGTCAATCGCCGCCGCGATCACGGCAACCTCATCTTCCTCGACCTCCGCGACCGTTACGGCATCACGCAGATCGTTTTGGATAAGGAAATCTCGCCCGAGGGTCATCCCAAAGCCGAGCACGTCCGCCCCGAGTACGTTGTTGCCGCCATCGGCAAGGTTCGCCTCCGCGGCGCCGACGTCATCAATCCCAAAATGGAGACCGGCGAAATCGAAGTCGCTGCCACCGACCTCCTCGTACTCAACGACTCCAAAGTCCCGCCTTTCTCGCCCGCTGAAGACGCGATTCAGAACGAGGAAGTCCGCCTCAAATACCGCTACCTCGATCTGCGCCGCCCCGAGATGCAACACAATCTCGAAATCCGCCACAAGGTCGCCCTCGCCGTCCGCGAATACCTCAACGCCCAGGGCTTCTACGAAATCGAAACGCCCTTCCTCACCGGCTCCACGCCCGAAGGCGCGCGCGACTACCTCGTTCCCAGCCGCGTCAACCCCGGCACCTTCTACGCGCTGCCGCAGTCGCCGCAGCTCTTCAAACAGATCCTCATGATCAGCGGCCTCGACAAGTATTTCCAGATCGTCCGCTGCTTCCGCGACGAAGACCTGCGCGCCGATCGCCAGCCCGAATTCACCCAGATCGACCTGGAAATGACTTTCCCCCAGCAGGACACCGTCTTCCAGGTCGTCGAAGGATTCCTGAAGTCCGCGTTCGCAGTCGCTGGCGAGAAAATCAACATACCTTTCCCGCGCATGACCTACGACGAGGCGATTCGGCTCTACGGCATCGACAAGCCGGACCTCCGCCTGCCCCCCATGACCGACGTCCGCGAAGTCTTCACTGCGGAAGAGATCGCGTCGCTCAAGATCGAGCCCGGCTTGCCCATCGTCGCCATCGTCATCCCTGCGAAGCAGGCGATGAGCAACACCCAGAAGAAGGCCTTTGCGCAGGAGATCAACGCCGCCGTCGCTCCCGACCTCGCCTTCCTCGACGTCGAACGCCTCGGCGCCGCCCCGCAGTATGCGGCGCTCGCCCAGCGTATCGATGCCGCCGCAGCGAAAAACTGCGGGCTCGCCCGCGTCGAGCCCGAAAACCGCCTCATCGTCCTCTCCGCGCGCATCGGCGTCACACCTCCCGCAAAAGACCGTCTCTGGCTCTATAAAAAGGCCGGCCAGCTCCGCCTCGACCTCGCCAGGCGTTTCCAGGACGAGCACAAAGCCTTCGAGAAAAAAGGTACCGGCGACGATTACAAATTCCTCTGGGTCACCGATTTCCCCTTCTTCGAGTGGGACGAGCACACGAAGACCTGGACCTTCGCCCACCACCCCTTTACCTCGCCCCACGAAGACGATCTGCTCGCCGGCCGCATGGAATCCGATCCGGAAGCTGTGCGCGCACTCGCTTACGACATCGTGCTCAACGGCATGGAGCTCGGCTCAGGCTCCATCCGTATCCACCGCCAGGACGTCCAGTCGCAAATCTTCCGCGCTCTTGGCATGTCCGACGAAGAAGCCAAAAAACGCTTTGGATTTTTCCTCGAAGCGCTGCAGTACGGCACGCCTCCGCACGGCGGCATCGCTCTCGGCCTCGATCGCATCATCATGATCCTCGCCGGTGCCGGCAGCCTGCGCGAGGTCATCGCCTTCCCCAAAACCGCCAAAGCCATCGACCTGATGGTCGACGCGCCCAGCACCGTCAGCGAAGCGCAGCTCAAAGAGCTCCACATCCGCCCCGTCGTCCGCAGCTAAATGTCCCTGGGGAATCCACTGCAATCCCGACCGCCAGCTACCAGGATCCACAGCGCAGAGTCCAACTCTCGAAGGGCGCTCGGGACTGGCGGGACGACGTGGTGTGCTATGCCCTATGCAGAGCGCAGAGTTCAGGACCAGAGGGGCGAAGCCGTCCGCCCCCGCCGGCAAGGCGGTGTTAGTCTTGAATCTTGCCATCCCTTTGTTTGAGGTTTCGGATCGCGTGAAAGCCGTGATGTTTCGTCTTCTGGCCCTGGCCGCCCTTGGGGCTTGTTTTGCTTCCCCGCCCCGCCTGCTCGCCCAGGTCACCGCCACGGCTCCCGAAGCCGAAGCCCCCCAATATGGCCAGCGCTGGGACTTCTACGGCGGTGCCCAGTACGCCCACTTCAATCCCAGCCAGGGCCGCGGCGTCGCCGCCATCAACCTGCTCGGCTGGAACGGCAGCGCCACCGTCTGGTTCCGCTCCATCTGGGGCATCGAAGGCACAGCCCGCGGCGTCTATGGCAATCTCGTCGTTCCTTCCAACGACGAGGGCATCCCGCCCAATCCGCCCATGAGCGAGCACCTTTTCATGTTCGGTCCCAACTTCCGCATCCTGCGCCACCCGCGCTACACCTTCGGGATGCACGCCCTCATCGGCGGTGCCTACGGCAAATTCAGTTCAGGATTTCCCCCCGGCACCATGCCCGCAGGACGTCGGCATTTACAACGACAAGCTCGCCGTCGGCCTCGCCATCGGACCCTGGGTCGATTACAACCTCAGTCCCCGGCTCTCCGTGCGCATCATCTCCGACTGGCAACCGACCCACTACGGCTTCTCCGCTCAGAATGAGTTCGCCGGCTCAGTCGGCATCGTCTACAAATTCGGCTCGCGTCCGGTCAAATAGCGGCTGCGTGCCCTTCGTCAGGCCGCTTTCTTCCGTCTCGCTGCCGTTCTCCCCTTGGCCGGCCGAGCCTCGGCCAGACTCCGGCGCAGCGCATCCATGATGTTCACCACCTTCGGCCTGGCCGGTTCCGGTGCGGCCTCGGGAAGCTTCTTCCCTTTTCTCTTCGCGTTCACCAGCTTCCTCACGGCCGCTTCGTAGTCGTCCTTGTAGGCGGAGAGGTCGAACTTTGAAGTGCTCGCGTCGATAATCTGCTTCGCCAGCGCAAACTCCTGCGCGCTGACCGCTGGCTCCTTCACTCCCGACAAAACAGACTTCGCATCGCGCAGCTCTTCCTCATAGCGCAAGCTGTAAAGCATCAGACCTTTCTGCTTCGGATCGGGCGGCGCGCCCAGCGCGACCAGATGCTCGCGCCCGCTGAACGCGATCTCGCCGATCCCCACCCTGTCCGTCTCGGCCAGTGCCTTGCGCATGATGGCCAGCGCTTTGGCCTGGACCTCGTCTTTGGGAACCACAAACCACGGCCGCTCGAACAGCAGCAGCGGCACCTCTTCCGCTTTCACGAACTGCTGGATCTGCATCGTCGTCGCGGTAGGAATGCGCAGCGACTTCAATTCCTCCGGGTCGATCTCGATGTATTGGTCCCGCGCATATTCGAAGCCCTTCACGATATCGCCCTTTTCCACCTCGCCGCTCTCATCGACGTTCCGGTGATGCACGCGGTGGTGCGTCTTGCGGTCGATCTGATGAAACTCGACCTGGCGGCCGGTATTGCTGGCGGGATAGATTTTCACGGCGATCGAAACCAGGGAGATTTGAATGGATCCGGTCCAGGTGGGTCGTGCGGGCATAAGCGCTCCTTTTCGAAAACTATGCAGTGCGATGCGGCCGAACCCCGATCGACGCTGCCCGCCGCGAAGAGACGACGCGTTTGCCGGCTGCGTGGCGAAAAAACCGTAAGCCGGCGCCCCTAGCCCTTGCTCTCTTCCGCTTTCTTCGCCGCTTCCAGATCGGCTTTGTGCGCCAGCCGCAGCGCATGGCGCGTGGCGGAATACTGCGCACCGGCCAGCAGCAAAAGTCCCGTCAGGAACGCCCAGATCATCAGGCTGACGGAAACCTCGAAGGGACCGTACACCGAATGCAGATCCATGTGCGGCAGCACCAGAATGTAGAGCACCCGCCCCAGATCCCACAGCAGTCCAACGATCACCGCCGTCGGCAGCACCGCCCGCAGCGGCAGCCGCCGGTTCGGCAGGATCCAGTACACGACCAGGAACATCCCCACGCTCAGAAACGCGACCGCGATCTGCAAAAAAATCTCGTGGATGAAGCCGTAAGCCGCATTCTGCGTGTGCCCGAAGAACACAAACGTCAGGATCCGGGTCTGCGCCGTCGCCGCCGACACCGCCATCAGCGCCAGCAAGCCAATCAGAAACGCCAGGCCCAGCGACACCAGCTGGTTCATCACATACGACCGGTTCTTCTTCACCCCCCACACCCGGTTCAGCGCCACTTCCAGCGGCAGGAACACACCGGTCGACGAGATCAGCAGCATGATGACCGAGGCCACCTGGACGCTCCCGCGCGGGTGCACCAGCAGGCTCATGTTCCGGACCACGAAATCCTGGTTCGACGGCAGCACGTCCCGCAGCATTCCCCCGATTTCCTTCACCATGTTGGGCGAATGGAAGACCTGCTGGGCCACCGTAAACAGCATCACGATGAAAGGAAAAATCGAGAGAATCGTGTTCGCTGCGACGCTGAAGGCGTACGTATGCACTTCAGTTTGTGAGAGATAACGCGCCAGAGCCACCACGATCGGCCACAACCCGCGTCCCCGCGGCCGAGCCGGCGGCTTCGGCGCATCCAGGGACGTCGCGGTCTTTGCCTCGGCGGCCGCCGAAGCCTCGATCTCCAAACCTTCTGCCATGGGGGATTCTCTGGGGAAAATCGTAACAGACCATTTCCCGGTACCTTTTCCGCTCTCCGCACCACGCCGGCCACGCACCAAAGTTGCGCGTACTTCCGTAACCTGCTGAAAAATGCCCCTCTTCCCTACAAATTTTTTCTTGATTTCAATCCGGTTTCCTGCCATAACAGGTACACGATTTTCATCCCCAGGAAGGAAATCGGATTCATAAGGCCAGTTCCTGATGTACCTGCATAGCTGTCACCGTGACTGCCCGGTAGTTCCCTGAGCTGCCCCCAACCGCCGATCACGGGCGGAGGAAGGCAGCTTTTGGTGTCTCTGAGTTTGTTACCGCCGTAACGAATTCCGGGAGCCGGACGGAGCAGTGACAACAACGTAGACGCAAACGATGAAGGAGTCCCAGGTGAAAGAGCATGGAGTGGTGAAGTGGTTCAACGGTGCTAAAGGTTACGGTTTCATCCAGCGGTCGAGCGGCGAAGACGTCTTCGTCCACTTCTCCGCCATCCAGGATTCGGGTTACAGAACGCTGAATGAGGGCGAAGCCGTCGAGTTCGAGTGCCAGCAGGGCCCCAAAGGCCTGAGCGCTGCGAACGTCGTCCGCAATTCCGCCTGATTCGGTTCCGCCTTGCGCGGCTTCACCCCCCGCGACGCCGCGCAGCGCAACCCACCCCAGGAATGCTGTAGGGGCCAAACTGCCTTAGCAACGTTCGCAGTGACGATCAGAGTCGTTCCCCCGAGCTCTTACCCCGTCGCAGATTCCTCAGCGCCCACTCGGCCGCCTCGGCCAGGACCGGATCGGTGTCTCTCGACCACTCCTGCAGCTGCAGCAGGTAGCGTGGCTGCCCGCTGTTGCCCATCGCAATCGCGAGATTGCGCCGGAAGCCCAGGAACTTCGCCCGCCGCACCGGTGAGCCGTTGAACCGGCGGCCAAATTCCGGCTCGTCCATCTCCGCCAGCCATTCCAGCGCGGGATTCACCAGCTCTCTCCGCGGTCTCAGTTCCGGGTCGGCCGCAACCGGCGCACGCCGGTTCCACGGACAGACATCCTGGCAAATGTCACAGCCAAACACCTGCCGCCCCGCGCCCGTACGCAGTTCCTCGGGCATCGCCCCGCGGTTCTCGATGGTGAGGTAGGCAATACAGCGGCTCGCGTCCATCTCCCGCGGAGCGGTCAGCGCGCCCGTCGGGCAAGCGTCGATGCAGCGGGTGCACGAGCCGCAGCGGTCCGCCGCCAGTTGCACTTTCTGCTCCGCCTCAACCTCCAGCGAAGTCACGATGACCCCAAGAAACAGCCACGACCCAAGCCTCTGATTCAGAAGGCAGGTGTTTTTCCCCGTCCAGCCCACACCCGCATACCGCGCGTACACCCGCTCCACCACCGGTCCCGTATCGACAAAGCAGCGCGACTCGAACGGCCCCGCTTCCTCGTCCAGCCGATCCCGCATCTCCTCCAGCCTGCGCAGCAGCACCTTGTGATAGTCCGTCGGCCGATCGCCATTCCCGGTCCACGCATACCGCGCGATCCAGCCCGCCCCCTCCGGCGCCGGATCGTCGAACGCGGCTCCGCCGAGTGATAGTTCGCCGCGCACACAATGACCGACCGCGCCCACGGCAGCGCCACCCGCACCGACGATCGGAGCAGGCGGCCCGCCTCGTCCCGCCGCTTCAGATACTCCATCTTCGCCGGCGCGTCCCGCCTCCACCCAGCCCGCAAACCGCGCCCGCTCCTCCTCATCCTCCGCCGACCCCGGCTCGGGAACCGCGGCGATCCCCGCCGCGGCAAATCCCGCCTCCCGGGCCAGCTCTTCGATTCTTCGTCGAACTCAATACCATGATTTTTCTGAGCGTGCGATCGCTGAGCGCTGCGGCTCATCCCAGATTACCTGCGCGGACCACACGCGCTTTTCTGCGGTTGCCCCGCTCCCGCTTCCCCCGTATACTGCACCCAACGAGGGGCCGCATTCTCGGGTCTTTCCGAAGAGAGGTGTGTCTTCAGTCAGAGCCTTTCCCTGACGAACACCCCAGTGAACCCCGTTCACCGGGGAAACCGCGAGCCCACAATACCGCCATCGGACCTCTCAGCATGGCGCGCCGTGGTTCGCGTGCTTCGAAGTACCACGACCGGGACCCTCGACAGCCTCGCCTCCGTCATTTTCCCCGCTGATTGCCTCGTCTGCGGCCTCCCTCTTGCCGGTTTCACCCTCCTGCCCGTCTGTTCCTCCTGCTGGAACGATCTCCCCGCACAAAATGGCCTGCTCTGCACCTGCTGCGGCGAGGCCCTCGAGGCCGATCCCTCCAGGCGCCGGCGAGACGGTATGCCGCCCCTGCCGCGCCAGCCGCCCCCGATTTCGCCAGGGCGGTTGCCCACGGCATCTATCAGGGCAAGCTGCGGACCCTGCTGCACCTGCTGAAATATGACGGCATGGAGCCGCTGGCGAAGCGCGCTCGGCGCACTGCTGGCCGATCAGGTCCTCGCCATTCCGGATCTGCCCCATGATCTGCTCGCCGTCCCGGTCCCGCTCTTCCGGCAGAAAACGGCGCAGCCGCGGATTCAACCAGTCGGAGTTGCTCGCGCGCGGCCTCATCGCCGCTCTGCGCCCGCGCCTCCCCGAGACCCACATCAAACTTGCCGCGGCGCTGCTGGTCGGCAGCGCGCTACCGAAAGTCAGGCGGGCCTCAGCCCGCATCAGCGCCGCGTGAATGTCCGCGGCGCTTTTTTTGTCCCGCATCCGGCAGACCATCGCCGGACCGCAACGTTCTGCTCATCGACGACATTTACACCACCGGCGCCACGGCCCGTGCCTGCTCCACCGGCGCTCCGCCGCGCCGGAGCCGCGTCGATTTGGGTCGCCACCGTCGCTCGCGCGCAAAGGGAATACGCCCCGCAGCCTGAAGATCTGCATTTACGGAGCCCGCAGCAGCGGAGCTTCCCATGGAACAGGATTTTGCATTTTGGGAGGAAGAAGGCCGCCGGTTCCGACCGGCGGCGACTGCACGTTAGCTCCCCAGGCTGGCAACCTGGGTCACCGACACGGAGGAATTATGTCGTTGGGGAAAGCCGGTATTCACGCTCGCAGACAGACCCTGGGAAAACCTCAGGCCATCGCCCTCGCGAAATCGGAAAGCCACGGCCACGATGGACTGCGCGTCGTCACCACCACCCAGGCGCTGCAGACGCCGGTGCTGGTCCTCAACGCCTCCTACGAGCCCATCAATATCTGCGGCGCTCGCCGCGCCCTCGTCCTGGTGCTGAAAGGCGTCGCGCGCACCGAAGAAGAGCAGGACACCGAGTTGCACTCCGCCCGCGTGCGCATGGCCATGCCCTCCGTCATCCGCCTGCTCGAATACCGCCGCATCCCCCACCAGACCCGCGCCCTCTCGCGCAAGAACATCCTGCTGCGCGACCGCAACACCTGCCAGTACTGCGGCGTCATTCTGCCCTCCGCCGAGCTCACCCTCGACCACGTCATCCCCCGCTCGCGCGGCGGCCTCTCCACCTGGGAAAACCTGGTTGCCGCCTGCCACGCCTGCAATCGCCGCAAGGGCAATCACCTGCTCGACGAGCTGGAGCACATGAAGCTGCAGCGCGAGCCGCGCCCCTTCACCCTCCACACCAGCCGCCACATCATGCGCATGATCGGCCACTCCGATCAGAAGTGGCGCAAGTATTTGTACTACTGATCCGCGCTGATCCGGATGCTGAGCAGTTCCGGCTGGTGAGCGCGTGCCCAAACGGGCACATCCCACTTGGGCGACTGCAGATCCGGCATCGGCTTGGCCTGGAACAGCTTCTTGCATTGCCGCGCTGTCCAGCGCGCCCATCGCTTTGACTTCTTCCGCCGCGCGCTGTCGCTCGAAATGCCCGTCCCCGCGTACATCTGCCGGTACAGCTTCGACAAAAAGATAAACGCGATACGCGATGTGATGTCGGGGCAGCACGCCGATCGCTCCCAGATTGCCGGCCAGTTGTAGAACCGGTCCCATACCTTCTGCGTGCGCTCGCGAATTTCATCCGAGCTCATCGAAGGATGCGGCGTAAACATCTTCGGCCGAACTTCGCTCGGGATCAGCCAGTAGCGCGTGATCGGCACATCGCCCACCATCGTCGGCGCCACCGACTGCTCCTTTTCCCAGCGAATGAAATCCACCGTTCCCGGAAACGGCGTCATCATCACGAACTGCGCGAAGGTCACGCCCGCCTTCATCGCCATCTCCACCGTCGCGTCGAACGTCGCCGGTTTGTCCGTCGGCAGCCCGAAGATGAATGAGCCCAGCACGTGAACCCCGTGCGCCTTGAACGTCTGCAACTGCTTCGCCAGCGCCTCACCGGAGTAGTTCCAGTCCTTGTACACCGCCTTCAGTCCCTCCGGCGTCACTGCTTCCACGCCCACCAGCGCGCCCTTGATGTTGGCCTTGCGCATAGCGTCCAGATACTCGCCGTCTTCGCCCGCCTCCATCGTGATCTGCGTGAAGAACACCATGTCCCCGGGCAGTTTCGCCAGCTCCTCCATCAACTGGAAGCGCTCTTCGCGAATCTCCGTCAGCTCATCGACTTTCGCCTGATTGTGCTGCTCCCGCGCCAGCCGCAGGTCCGTCAGCGTCACCGGATAAAAGTTGTCGTCGGCCAGCGCCACAAACTTGAACCCCAAACGCCGCAGGTTCACGATCTCGTCGATCACGCTTTGATACCGGCGCTGCCGCGGCTTCTGCCCATCCGTCCGCCATACGCTGCAGAACGAACAGTGCTTCGGACAGCCGCGCACCGTCTGCACCGAGGCCCACATATACTTCTCCGGCTGCATCAAATCCCAGCGCGCTGCCAGAAATTCGCTGCCCCCGATGCGCCCGCCTTCATACACCGGTTCCGGATGTCCGTCCAGACAGTCCTTCACGACTTTGGCCCAGATCACGTCGCCATCGCCCTTGACCACGGCATGCGCCTGCCCGCGCTCCAGCGCCTCCTCAGGAAACAGCGTGGCGTGAATGCCCCCATACACCACCCACGCGCCTCGCGCGCGCGCCATCTTTCCCACCTGGTATCCGCGCAGCGCGTTGCCGGTGTGCACGCTCACCCCCACAATGTCTCCGGGCTGAATGCGCTCGGGCACGATCGGCTCCAGCGACTCATCCACCAGGATGGGATCGCCCGCCGATGCCGGTGTCGCCGCTGCCAGTACAAACAGCCATCGCGGTGTAATCACCGCCGTGCCAAAGGAATTGTCGCTGGGATTCACCAGAAAAACACTCATCCAGTCCTGCCTTTCGTCGTGCTTCTGCAGGGGCCTGAGAGAGCGTCTTTGCAGGTTGTAGGAATCTGCCGGATCAGGGACCCGGGGTCCGGCGGATTCTGGTTCCCGCCAAAGTAGTCCCGATCATAGTCGCCAAGATGCGCCACTGGCCATTGGGAAGGGTAAAAATTCTGCAATCTTCGGGGAACGAGGGGTAAGATCGCGCGCTACCGCTTGGGCGTTTTCACTCCGGCCAGCCGCTGCACGGCACTTCTCGATCCGGCGTGCCCGCGTCTCCGGCTTTTTTGCCTGTGCGATCCAGTCGACATATTCCTTCTGGTGCGAATAGCTTAGCGCTCCAAAAACCTTGTCCTGGCCCGCCTTTTGGAGCGCCTTTTTCAGCCAGGCCGGAACCTCCACCGTCCGCTTCGCCGTATCCGGCTCCATCACCACGTCCACCATGTCACCCACGCTGGCTCCGGCAGCGGCGCGGATCGTCTGGTTGACCGCCATGGAGTGGGTTCCGTCGCCGCGCGGCAGAATCGAATTGCGATAGGCAACGCCGTTGATCGTGCCTCTCACCGCAACGCGTGCCTTCGACCCGAACACCTTCTCCACGTTGAACGGCACCGGCAGATGCGCCCACGCACCGCCCGGACCGCGCCCCACCAGGCGAATCGAGAACGCCTGCTTCACTGCGGCTCCTCTGCCGTCGTCCGGGCCGGCGGAGTCGTCCAGCTCGTGTCGCAGTAGACGCTCCACTTCTTCACTTTGCCGCCTTCCACCTCAGCCAGCCACGCCGCCGTCACACTCCAGCTCTCCGGCAGTACCTTATCCTCCACCTTCCACTTTCCGCCCGCCTCGCCGAACAGGGCCACGCGCGCGCCATCCACAAACGCGGCGGTCACCCGGATCCAGTACCGCGGATACGCCTCAAAGAACTGTTTCCAGCCGGCGATCATTTTCTCTGCACCGGAAAATCTTCTCCCCTGCGCATCGGTGAAGGTGTGATCTTCGGTCATGACGGCGCGCATCGCCGTCAGGTCCTCCCGGTTGATGGCCTTGACAAACGCGCCTGCCACATCGAGCGGTGAATCGGACATGAACGTGGCTCCTCCTCGGATGAGCCGCAGCTTACCATCACTCAATTTCTTTTCAATGTGAAATCAGGGGAATTGACGAGGGTCAGAATTTCACACCTCTACCCGTCGTGTCGTTATTCCCAGCGCCGAAAGATCAGCGACCCATTCGTCCCGCCGAACCCAAACGAGTTCGACAGCGCAATATGGATCGGCCCCTTCTGCGGCGTGTTCGGCACATAATTCAGCACGCACTCCGGATCCGGATGATCCAGATTCGCCGTCGGCGGTGCTGTCTGGTTGATCAGCGCCAGAATCGTAATCCCTGCTTCCAGTCCTCCCGCGCCCCCCAGCAAATGCCCCGTCATCGACTTCGTCGAGCTGATCTTCAGCTTGTGACTGGTCGCGTGCTCAGCGAAGATCCGCTGCATCGCTTTCGACTCCACCACGTCGCCCAGCGTCGTCGAGGTCGCGTGTGCGTTCACGTAGTCCACCTGATGCGGCTCGAGCTTCGCCGACTGCAGCGCGTTCGCCATCGCGCGGTAGCATCCATCCCCATCCTCCGGCATCCCGGTGATGTGATAGGCGTCCGCGCTCATCCCGTACCCGATAATCTCCGCCAGTATCTTCGCGCCGCGCGCCTTTGCGTGCTCCAGCTCTTCAAGGATCAGGATCCCCGACCCCTCGCCGCACACGAACCCGTCGCGATCCTTATCGAAGGGCCGGCACGCATGCGCCGGATCGTCATTCCGCGTCGAGAGCGCCCGCATCGCCGCGAATCCCCCAATGCCCATCGGCGTAATCGCCGCCTCCGAGCCGCCTGCGATCATCACATCCGCGTCGCCCGCGCTCGATAATCCGATACGCGTCGCCAATGGAGTGCGCGCTGGTCGTGCAGGCCGTCGCCGTCGCTTCGTTCGGGCCCTTCGCCCCATAGCGAATGCTCACCTGCCCCGCCGCCAGATTGATGATGGCCGCCGGAATAAAAAATGGCGAAATCTTGCGCGGCCCGCCCTGCAGATAATTGCTGTGCTCGCGCTCGATCACATCGAACCCGCCGATCCCCGAGCCAATGAAGACCCCCACCCGCTCCGCGTTCTCCGCCGTGATCTTCAAACCGCAGCTTTCCATCGCCTCGTGCGTCGCCGCCAGAGCCAGATGAATGAAACGCCCCATCTTGCGCGCTTCCTTCTTATCCACAAATGCGAGAGGGTCGAAGTTCTTCACTTCGGCGGCGAAGGTGACCGGAAAGCCGGTGGTGTCGAAGCTCGTGATCGTCGCGATCCCGCTCTTCGCGGCCAGCAGGTTGTTCCAGACCTCGGATGCTGTCTTGCCGACGGCGGATATCAGCCCGAGCCCCGTGACAACGACACGTCGTTGCAAGTTTACTTGCCGCCTTTCGCGTTCTTATCGATGTACTCGATCGCGTCCTTCACTGTCTTGATCTTCTCGGCGTCCTCGTCCGGAATCTCGAGGTCAAACGCTTCCTCAAACTGCATTACAAGCTCAACCACGTCGAGCGAGTCCGCGCCCAGGTCTTCCTGGAATGACGCGGTGGGTGTGACCTCAGCCTCGTCCACCTGCAGCTGCTCGACAATGATCTGCTTAACCTTATCTTCCACACCTGATGCCATGCGTCTCTCCTGTGTACTCCGTTCCTGTTGATGCTGAAATTGGGAGGGGGGGATGTGAAGAAGCCTCCGCGCGCAGACGCCAAGGGTCGACGCAGGCGCACCGCCCCTCAGCTCCGAAATTCCAAGTCTACTGAGGCCCCCGGGTAGTGTAAAGCAGAGCAAAGAAAAGAACCGCGCTTCGAAATCCTCCCCCATTCGATGAGCCTCGCACCCCAGCGGTCGCTCGCCGCCCCCCACTCACCAATCTGCTACCCTCGAAGCGCCTCGCTACCCCGCACCCAACGGAGAACTGCCCCATGAGATTCCGCTCCGGCCTGGTTTCCTTTCTCGCGATCGCCACCGCCGTCTCGCCCGCCGCGCCCGCATCGGGTCAGGATCGCTCGTACGGCCGCTCCGTCGTCTCTACCCCCTATGGCATCGTCGCCAGCAGCTGGGTCCAGGCCTCGCAGGCCGGAGCGCGCATCCTCGAGCAGGGCGGCTCCGCCATCGACGCCGCCATCGCCACCAACGCCGTCCTCAATACCTCTGAGCCCATGATGAACGGCCTGGGCGGCGACCTCTTCGCCATCTACTGGGACGCCAAAAGCGGCAAGCTCTACGGCCTGAACGCCAGCGGCTGGGCCCCGCAGGCGCTCACCCTCTCGCACCTCACGGCAAAAGGCGTCACCTCGATGCCGCAAATCGGCATCGACTCCGTCACCGTTCCCGGCATGGTCGATGGCTGGACCAAGCTCCACGACCGCTTCGGCAAGCTTCCCTGGCACGACCTCTTCGAGCCCGCCATCTTCTATGCCGACCACGGCGTGCCCGTGCCGGAGATGATCCACGACTACTGGGTCGAATCCACGGACCGCCTCCGCCACAACCCCGAAAGCCAGCGCGTCTTTCTTCCCAACGATCAGGCCCCTGCGGCCGGCCAGATCTTTCGCAATCCCGACCTCGCCAACACCCTGCGCCTCATCGCCGACCGCGGCGAAGAGGCCTTCTACCAGGGCGCCATCGCTCAGGCCATTCTGAAAACCTCCGCCGAGCAGGGTGGCACTATGACCGCCGATGACCTCGCGCACTATTCCGCCGAGTGGGTCGAGCCCATCGCCACCACCTATCGTGACTGGAACGTTTACGAGCTCCCCCCCAACGGCGACGGCATCGCCGCACTCGAAATGCTCAACATCATGGAGCAGTTTCCGCCCGACCCCGCCGGTGCGCACAGTCCCGGCGAGCTGCACACGCGCATCGAGGCCATGAAGCTGGCCTACGCCGACGTCAAAGCCTACGACGGCGATCCGCGCTTCTCGAAAATCCCCGTCGACCGGCTCCTCTCCAAATCCTTTGCCGCCCAGCGCGCCAAAAACATCGATCCCACCCACGCCAACTGCAGCGTCGCGCCCGGCTCCCTCGGCGGCAGTGACACCACGTATCTCTCCGTCGTCGACCACAACGGCAACATCGTCTCCTTCATCCAGAGCAACTACTCCGCCTTCGGTTCCGGCATCACCGTCGACGGTATGGGCTTCGTCCTGCAAAATCGCGGCGGCCTTTTCCGCCTCGATCCCCAGTCGCCCGACGCACTTGCCGGCCACAAGCGCCCCCTGCACACCATCATTCCCGGCTTCATGCAGCGCGGCGACGAGCACATCGGCTTCGGCATCATGGGCGGCTGGAACCAGCCCCTGGCCCACGCGCAGTTCGTCTCCAACGTCGTCGACTACCACATGAACATCCAGGCCGCGATGGAAGAGCCGCGTTTCACCGTCAACAACAAGCTCGGCTGCAACATCGTCATCGAATCGCGCGTCACCCCGGCCTCCATCGACCAGCTCACGAAGATGGGCCACGTCCTCGAAGTTCACAAGGAATACACCACCGCCATGGGCCGCGGTCAGGCTGTGCTCCACAACAGCGCGACCGATATGAACTATGGAGCCTCGGACCCGCGCGCCGACGGCGCCGCCGTCCCCGAATCACCCAAATTCCCCCAATCCGCCCCGGAACGGCTGGCCAGCTCCATTCCCGAATAGTCCATTCCCTAATAGTCGTAGGAATCAACACAGTCAACCCCCGAAAAGCGTCTCCCTGACTGCCTTGCCGCAGCGGTAGACTCAAGCATGCTCCTCCCCTTATTGGCCCTTGCCGCAGGTCTGGCCCTGGGTGCGCTGATTGCCTGGCTGATTGCCGGCAACCGCGCCGCCGCCGACCGCCTCCGCGCCGAGTCCCTCGAGGCTGAGCTCGGCTACCGCACCCGAGCCCTCGATGCGGAGCGCGCTCGTACCTCTACCCTGGAAAAAGATGTCGCCCGCCTCGAAGAGCGCGTCAACGCGGAAAAGCAGGCGCTCGAACAGGCGCGCAACTCCCTCAAAGAAACCTTTGACTCGCTCGCCTCCAGGGCGCTCCAGGACAACAACAAAAATTTCCTCGCCATCGCACAGCTCGAGCTGGGCAAACAGCAGTCCTTTGCCACCCAGGCGCTCGAGACCAAAGAGAAGGCCATCGAAACCCTGCTCAAACCCGTCGGCCTGGCACTCGAAAAACTCCAGTCCACCACCCAGGACCTCGAGGTCAAGCGCGAAGGCGCCTATCAGTCCGTCATCGGCGCGGTCAAAGCGGTCGCCGAGGTCAGCGATCGTCTCGGCTCCAACGCCCAAAAACTCACCGAAGCCCTTCGCCGCCCGCAGGTGCGCGGCAACTGGGGCCAGGAGCAACTGCAGCGCTGCATCGAATTCGCCGGCATGGTCGAGCACGTCTCCTTCGACAAGGAAGTCGTCACCGCCGAAGGCATGCGCCCCGACTGCATCGTGCATCTGCCCAACGACCGCATGATCGTCATCGACGTCAAGACGCCGCTGGAAGCGCTGCTGAGCGCGAGCAATTGCGCGGATGAGGCCGAGCGGGAGATTTTTCTCGCAGCCCACGCCCGTAACGTGCGCGACCACCTCAAGAGCCTCTCGCTCAAAGCCTATTCAAAACAATTCCGCGATTCCCCCGATTTCATTGTGTGCTTTCTGCCCAGTGAGGCTTCGTTCAGCGCGGCCCTCCAGCAGGACGCCGATCTGATCGAGTACGCCAGCAATCGCAACGTCATCCTCGCCACGCCCACCACGCTCATCGCGCTGCTCAAAGCCGTCGCCTATGGATGGCAGCAGATGGAAGTCACCCGCAACGCGATTGCCATCCAGGATGCCGCGAAGAAACTCTATGAAAAGCTGACCACTGCGCGCAATTACTTCGATCGCCTGGGCAATTCGCTGAAGAACTCGATGAACCACTACAACAGCCTCGTCGGCTGTGTGGAAGGCCGCGACAGCATCTTCGATCAGGCCCGCAGGATGCACGACCTGGGCATCGGCCATGAGGAGATTCCCGAGATGACTCCCATCCTCGAGCCCACCGCGCGCGAGCTGAAAGCCGACGACTGGCGTCCCGATCCGCAGATCGAGCTCGAGCTGGCCGCTGCCGATGACTCCGGCAAGCAAACCTAAGCGGTCCTTCTTCGATCAGCCCTTCTTCGGGTCCTTCTTCTCCGTGCCACCGGTAAAGGAGCCAGTCGCGTGCTGTCCGGCTGTCGTCTCCGGATGCTGTTGTGCGTGGCCACCCTCGCCAACATTCAAGCCCAGTACCCGCCGCTGCCGCGCGTGTCCGGCGCCCGTCGTCTTTGGATCCTCCGGCTCAACCGGATGCACACTGGTCTCCGGCTTCTGCGCCGAAGCTTTCTCTTCCACTGACCTCGAATGATCTTGAGCGGCGGATGAACGCGGCATGGCTGCACCTCCTGGCGAGAACCCTCAACTCCGGTTGGATGCTCAAAGGCGGCACGTCATCACGACGTCGCACAGGCAGATTCAGCGAGCGGCCCCATCCGGCGCATCCACCCCAAACGCCTTCCGCATCCGCTCCCACGTCACGAAAAAATCCTCCGGCAAAATCCGCGTCTCGCCCACCACCGTCAGGAAATTCGTGTCGCCGGTCCAGCGCGGCAGCGCGTGCAGGTGCACGTGCCCCGCCACGCCTGCCCCGGCCGACTTGCCCAGGTTCAGCCCAAAGTTGAATCCGTCCGGACGGTAGACCTCTGTCTGCGCCCGCTCCGCCCGCTGCGCCAGATCCATCATCTCCCGCGCTGTCTCCTGCGGCAGCGCCGCCAGCGACGCCTGATGCTCATACGGCACCACCATGATGTGTCCCGACGTGTAAGGAAACCGGTTCACGCAGATGAAATTGCTCTTCGCCCGCAGCACGATCCCCGCGGCCCGCTCCGCCGCGCGCCGATCCATCCCGTGTTCCACCGCATAGTCCGCGGCGGCGATCATGTTGCAAAACACGCAGCCCTTGTCGCCCGGCCACGCGCTCAGCTCCTCGGGAATCCCCGCCCGCTTCTTCTTGTCGCCTTCCGTCACATAGGTGTAGCGCCATGGTGTCCACAGGTAGTCCACCGGCGCAGTATATCGTCACGGCATGTCGCAGCCGTTAGCGCGGCTGCGGTACTTTCGCGGGCAGTGCCTGCACTTTGCTGTGCTTCGTCGAGTAGGTGAAGTAGATTACCAGCCCGATCACCAGCCAGATCCCCACCACTTCCCAGGTCAGCAGCGGCAAATTGACCATCAGATAAAATGCGCTGATCACCCCGAGGATCGGGACCAACGGCACCAGCGGTGTCTTAAAAGGCCGCTCCAGATTCGGCATGCGCACGCGCAGAATCCAGACGCCCGCCGAGACGATCGCAAACGCCAGCAGCGTGCCCATGTTCACCAGTTCGCTCAGTTTGTCGATGGGCAGAAACGCCGGCAGAAACGCCACGATCGTGCCCACCACGATGTTTGAGATCCACGGCGTCCGGAATTTCGGATGAATGTCGCTCGCCCACTTCCACAGCAGTCCATCGCGCGACATCGAGAAGAAAACCCGGCTCTGCCCCAGCAGCATCACCAGCATCACCGTGCCCAGCCCGAACACCGCCCCGATCTTCACCAGCAGGCTGCCCCACGTCACGCCCGTTGCATCGATCCCCAGCGCCACCGGCTGCGCCACGTTCAGCGCGCGATAGTTCACCAGTCCGGTCAGCGTCAGCGACACCGCAATATAAAGGATGGTGCAAATTACCAGCGATCCCAGAATCCCAATCGGCATGTCGCGCTGCGGATTCTTCGCCTCCTGCGCTGCCGTTGAAACCGCGTCGAATCCGATATACGCAAAGAACACCGACGATGCGCCGGCCACAATGCCGTTGATCCCGAACATCCCTCGACCCTGACTCGGCGGAATGAACGGATGCCAGTTCGTCGCTATCAGGTGCGGGTGATGGAACAGGTAGTTGATGCCCACCACCAAAAAGATTCCCACCACGGCGAGCTTCACGAAGACAATCAGCGAGTTCAGATTGGCGGATTCCTTGATACCGCGCACCAGCACCGCCGTCACCACCACAATGGCGAAGAACGCCACCAGATTGCAGATCCCCACCACATGCGGCAGCCCCGCCGTGCTCACATTCATCGGCAGCGACATCTCCGGCATCCAGCTGCCGTGATAGAGATAAATGTTGTTTCCCCAGGTCGTCGTGAAGCGCGCCAGTCCCGGCCCTGGCGTGAAGCCCAGCTGCGCCAGCAGGCTCATGAAATAGCCCGACCATCCCGACGCTACCGTCGCCGCGCCAAACGCATATTCCAGACACAGGTCCCAGCCGATGATCCACGCCACCAGCTCGCCCAGCGTCGCGTATCCATAGGTGTAGGCCGATCCGGCAATCGGAATGATCGATGCGAACTCCGCATAGCAGAGCCCCGCGAACGCGCAGGTGACGCCCGCCACAATAAAGCTCAGTGCCACCGCCGGTCCTGCGTGCAGCGCCGCCGCCTGCCCGGTCAGCACAAAAATCCCCGCGCCGATAATCGCGCCGATTCCCAGCGTGATCAGATTCACCGGTCCCAGCGAACGCCGCAGTGTGTGCTCGCCTTCCTCACCGGCTTCCTTACTCAAAAGGGAAAGGGGCTTGACCGCAAAAAGCTTAGCCATTCTCGGCTGTTCCTCCAGGAAATTCACCGGGCGACTCGGACCGGGCCGACTTGCGCGACCACACCATAAAGACCGGCACACCCAGCAGCACGATCACCAGTCCCGGCCATGTGTATTGCGGTTTGTAGCGCAATAATACGATACAAATCCACGCCGCCATCAAAATATAGAGCGCCGGCAGCACCGGATACCCGATCGCCCGATACGGCCGCTCCGCGTTCGGGCGCTTACGCCGCAAAACATACAGGCACGCGATCGTCAGGATGTAGAAAATCAGCTCTGTGCAGATGATGTACTCCAGTAACTGGCTGTACGATCCCGAGATGCACAGCACGCAGCTCCACACCGCCTGCACAATCAGCGCCGCCACCGGTGTGTGCCACCTCGGATGCAGCTTTCCTGCCGCCTTGAAGAACAGGCCGTCGCGGCTCATCGCGTAATACACGCGCGCCCCGGCCAGCGTCAGCCCATTCGCGCAGCCAAACGTCGAAATCAGAATCGCCCCCGCCATCAGCCACGCCCCGCCGCGCGAGAAAATCTCCTGCAGCACCGCCGTCGCCACGCGATCTTCCGATGCGTACTGGATCCCCCGCGCCGCGATCGTCGTTCCCTGCGGATCGCCGTGCAGCGGCAGCGCCATCAGATAGACAAAATTCGCCAGGATATACAGCCCCAGCACCAGCGTCGTTCCCATCGCCAGCGACAACGGCAGATTCCGCTTCGGATTCCGCACTTCACCGGCTGTATACGTCACGTTGTTCCACGCATCCGCCGAAAACAATGACCCCGTCTGCACCACGGCCAGAATCGTCAGCAGCCCGACCATCGCCATCGGTCCGCCCACCCCCACCTGCACCGCATGCAGGTCGTGCCACGATGCCCCGCGCCAGAAGTTCGCCCCGAAGTTCGCATGCATCGCTGCCGCGTTCCGCCCGAACAGCACCCCCAGAATCACCAGCCCCAGCAACGCCGCCGTCTTCGCCGTCGTAAAGACATTCTGGACAAGCGCGCCCAGTTTGACGCCGAAAACATTGATCAGCGCCAGCACCAGGATCACCACGATCCCCGCCAGGTTCGCGGTGTTGATCCCGATGTCCATGTTCCCCAGCACCATCGGCCCGACCTTCCACGGCGGCACGCGCCCAATGTGCCACACCCAGTTGGTCGTTGAAACCGAGGGAAAGAACACTCCCAGGAATTTCCCGAACGCGACCGCTACCGCCGCAATCGTCCCCGTCTGGATCACCAGAAACAGCGTCCAGCCGAACAGGAATCCCCAGATGCGCCCCAGCGCCTCGCGCAAATAGATGTATTGCCCGCCCGCGCCGGGCATCATCGCGGCCAGCTCGCCATAGCTCAACGCGCCGATGATCGTCATCACCGCCGTCACCAGCCACGCGCCAATCAAGCAGCGCCGGCGATCCAACCCCCCGGCCGATATCGGCAGGCACCAGAAAAATGCCCGACCCGATCATCGATCCAACCACAATGGCCGTGGCGCTGAACAACCCAAGGCTCGCTACGAGCCCCGGTTTTTGAGTGGACGGCTTTCCTGCAGTAGAAGGCGCGGAGGTGGTGGACGGAGAACTCACGTGTCCTACAGTTCTAACTGAAATTTTCGAGAAAGTCTTTCGCCGATTGCCCCGCCCCCCGCCCCTGCCCGGAACCAGCCCCAAAAATCGCCCCGATCACCGCCACCGAGTCGGCTCCCGCTTCATACACCGCCGCCGCCGTCTCCCGCGTGATCCCCCCAATCGCCACCAGGGGTTTGTCCGTCAGCGCCCGCGCCCGCCGCACACCTTCCAGCCCGATCACCGGATCAGCGTCAACTTTACTCGTCGTAGAGAAGATCGGCCCTATCGCGATATAGTCAACCGGCTCCCCTATCGCTGAGACAATTTGCCCCCGGTTATGAGTCGAAAGACCCACCATCGCCCTCTCCCCCACCAGCCAACGTACCTGGCGCGGAGACAAATCGTCCTGCCCCACATGAACGCCATCCCAACCGCAAGCCGCTGCCAGCGCTGCCCGGTCATTCAGGATGAGCCTCATTCCACCCGCCGCGTCCGCCGCGTCCTTCATCGCCCGCGCATCCTCTGCGACCACCGCGTCCACGTCCCGCTTGTTGCGATACTGCAGCATCTCCACCCCTGCTTCCGCCAGCTCCCGCACCAGCCGCTGCAACAGCGCGTGCCGATCCCGCTCAACCTCGCCCAGCACCAGCTGCGCATCCAGAATCGGATACAGCCTTGGAAAGCGTCCCCCCATCACCCTCGTCCCTCAACCAGCGCAAAAGAAAAAGCCCTGCCACGCACCGGCGCAGCAGGGCCTGTTTTCATTTTCGGTCCTCAGCTCGGGCCGCCTACTGCGAAGCCGCCGCCAGGCGCGGAGCCACCGCCACCGTCAGCTGCGCTCCGCCGTCGAGGCTCACATTTTTTCCGTGCCCGGTCAGCGTTGTCGCCATCGACCCGCTGGCCGACCCGTTCGCTCCGCCATTCCCCGCGCCCGCTGCCGCGTTGACGTTCGCAAAGGTCACGCCGGCAAGATTCCCCACCGGCATCACCGGCCCCGCCGCCAGGGCGCCACTCGCGCCTGTCCCCAGGGCTCCACTGGCTCCCGTCGCGCCGTTCACCGAGCCATCGATCCCCGACGTCGTATTGTTCAGCCCACCCACCGTGGCAGCCGGCGTTCCCGCAGCCAGGCCCGTCGGCCGCACATTGCTCGGCCCGTTGCCCGCCAGACCCACGCCACCGCCCGGCGCATCGGCACGAGGGGGGCCACTACCGCCTCCGCCGGCTCCCATCATCCCATCCGAGCCGCTCGGCGCCGCCAGCACCGGCATGGCAATCGAGCGCATCATCGCCATGATCGGCACCTCGCGCCCATCCTTCAGTACCGCGTGATCGAACGCGAAGGTCACGTGCGAATCGCGATTCTCCTTCGACTTCGCCTGCACATCCGTCACATGGCCTACGAGTCGCGTTCCCTTCGGCAGCTTCGTCCCGTCCGCCAGCCGCGCCTCCGCCGTGCTCTTCGCCACGACCTCGTCGCCCACCTTCGCGTCTTTGCTGTCGATCTTCTTCTGCAGCTCCGCCGAAACCGTCGTCGCCTGCACCACGCCGCCAGAAGCCTGGCCCGCCTGCGCCGCGGCGCTCCCGTTTTCGCCCGCCCCCGTCGACGTCTGCGCACCCGCCGTCACGCCCAACGCCGTAATCGCAATCCATGCCCACCGCGCACTCATCTTCATACGCTCACCTTTACACGCCGCCATCGCCCGCGGGTCCTCCTCCTCAGGCGTATGGCGCGGTTCGATGCCGATGCTACTCCAGCGGGTTGGGAGGATGCCAGCTTCAACTTTTATGGGATTACAGCAGGAATCGTACTGAATTGCCTTTCGAAACAGCCGGTCAGAGCCGCGGCTCCAATCGACGCCCAATCAGAAAAGCCCTGCACTCAGGGCATTTCGCCCTACGCAGGACTTCACTTTCATCACGGCCTCTTTGTCGAAAGCCGCCCTAGTTGAATGGAATGCAGACTGCAGGCCTCCCGACTACGACCTTATCGCTGCACAGGTGTCTGGCTTCCAGCCGTGTCCGGTCTGCCGGATTCTTGTAGGCCCCAATCGTCTTCATGCAGAAGGGGCACACAAACATGGTGGAAACTGTCGCCAGGCGAACAGGAGGAAGTTGTCTGGGGATGACATGCGTCGTCTTTACGGAAGGATTCATCGCTCTCTCCTCGACAGAGTCGCGACGTGCAGGCCCTGAATGCCGTTGAGTGGCTCTTTCGTTCTCATTATTGCACGCATCGTCACCTGCCGGAGCACTGCGGTACACAAAATTTCGGGGACGAATGAGTTACTGCCGAGCGTGCCTTCTGGCAAAATTGGCGACCGCCAGCCCTCAATCTCGTGTAAGTCGCGCATTCAGATGACATCCCCGAAACCACGGGTTGCCCGGAATTCCTCCATTTTTTCCACACCCTCACGCGCTCTGCTTTTCCACCCGATACCTCCGGCAGCGAGAACCTTCTCCGGAGACCTTCATGCCCGTCACCGCGGTCACCGTGACCACCAGCCCCATCGTCCTGCTTGGCTGCGCCAATCCCCGCATCACCCAATCCCTGGCTGGGACCCTGGAGTCCTGGCACTACCAGGTCGAAGTAGCGGAAACCGGAGACGATGCCCTTGCCCGCATCGATGGCCATACGCCTCCTTCTATCGCTTTGCTCGACATGGACCTGCCCACCCCCAGCGCGGTGGAAATCGTCTGGGAAATCCGTCGCCGCCAGCAGGAGCGCCACACCTGGAACATCCTTCTCAGCGATCATGCCGACCCCGACCGCGTCCGCGCCGCCCTGCAATGCGGCTGCGACGATTACCTCGTCTTCCCCACCACCGGCCCCCTCGACACCGTCGACCTCAAGGTCCGCATCCGCGTCGCCGAACGCGTCATCTCCCTCACCAGCCGCCTGCGCAAGCAGTCTGCCGAGCTCCGCTACCACGTTACCCACGACGGCCTCACCGGCTTGTGGAACCGCGAAGCCCTCCTCAGCCTCATCTTTCAGGAGACCGACCGCGTCCAGCGCATGAAGACGCCGCTCAGCCTCATGCTCCTCGACCTCGACGACTTCTCCCGCATCAACCAAACCTACGACTACGAAACCGGCGACCGCATTCTCATCGAACTGGCCAATCGCTTCCGCCGCCAGCTCCGCAGCTACGATCTCATCGGACGCTGTGGTGAAGACGAATTCCTGATCGCCCTCCCCGGCTGCACCCTCGAAGACGCCGCCCTCCTCGCCGGCCGCATCCAGGAACACATCCTCGGACGCCCCTTTCCCGTCGATCACGAAGCGACTACCCTCACGGCTAGCTTCGGCGTCGCCATCAGCCACGGCCGTTCTCCCCTCGTCGTCCTGCGCGAAGCCGAGCGCGCCCTCGCCGAGGCCAAACTCGCCGGCAAAAACTGCGTCCGCGGCAACGCTCCGGAAGCGTATCTGCCCGAGCATCTCCTCACCGTCGGCCTCGCCACCACCCCCTTCCGAATAGCCCATCAAGCCTCACGCTTCTGTGCCCCCGAACGCTGTGCCATGCTGGCCGAACGCTGTACGCTGTACCCTGAACGCTGCACCTGGTGCCCTGCACCCTGTACGCTGTCCGCTGTACGCTGTGCCCTGTACGCTGTCCCCGGAGCCCGGTGCCCGCTCGCCTGTTTTTCCCCTCCCACCTGTAAACTTGCACCGTGAAACCCCGTCTATCTCGTTGCATGGAAGAGATCGCGGGAAACGAGCTCGCCATCGAAAAACGAGAGCAGGCCATGCTGGAGCTCGCCGACTTCGACGAAGTCGTGCGCGTCTATCGGCCGCGCATCCTGCGCTTTCTGCTCTCGTCGTTAACGGATCGCGATGCCGCCGAATCGCTCACCCAGGAATGCTTCCTCAAAGCCTGGAGTGCTCGGCATCAGTTCCGCGGCGATTCGAGCCTCAGCACCTGGCTGACCCGCATTGCCGTCAACCTGATGCGCGATCACCTCCGCAGCCGCAGTCTCCGCTTCTGGCAGAAGACCCGCGGCGCGTCGCTCGATGTCATGGATATCAGCGACTGGGTGCCCGACGGCCGCGGTTCGCCCGAAAGCCTCGCCCTCGCCAGAGATCGCGTCGCCGCCGTCTGGCGTGCGGTCAACGATTTGTCCGCGCAGCAGCGTTCCGTGTTTGTGCTGCGCTTTGTTGAAGAGCTGGAGCTGGAAGAGATTGCCAACACCATCGGGATGAACCTCAGTACGGTGAAATCCCATCTGTATCGGGCGCTTGCCATCATTCGCGAGCGTATGGGAGAAACGAAATGAAATTCCGCAAAGACGCTGCCCCCAATCCGGAACCTGACGCCCGCGAAGATGTCCGCGCCATTGCCGAGGCTCTCAGCCTCTATCGCTCCGCCATGCATCATCTCGCGGAGCGCGAGGCCGCCCGCCCTTTCGTCCGTGATCCCCGCGCGCATGTCCTCCGCCTGCGCATGGTGCTCGCCCCCGCCCTCACCGTGGCTCTCGCCGTCAGCGTCCTCGTCCCCGCCTACAGCCACTTCCACCACCATCGCGTCGCGTCCACCGTAGTCGCGAACAACACGCACCTTCCCGCTTCTCAGATCAACACCAGTGTCGACGACACTGCCCTGATGAACCAGATCGACAGCGAGCTTTCTGAAGAGGTCCCCGACGCTCTCCAGCCCCTTGCCGACCTGAGCGACCAGGCCACGAGCAGCACCCCAGTAACGGAGAAAAAGAATGTCACGAAAGAATAGCTTCCTCCTTGGCACGTTATTTTGTTTCATGCTTTCCGGGGTGGCTCTTGCCCAGGACTTCGGTCCTATGGCAGGGCCGGGCGGCCCTGGCCCCGCCCAGGCACCCGGAAGAGATGGCGGCTTCGGCGGTCCTCCTCCCATGCAGCGTACGTTCCACGACGACCACTTCGGTCGCTGGTGGGATAACCCGCAGATGGCCCAGCAGCTCAACCTCACCGATCAGCAGAAGAAGCAGATGGACGACATCTTCCTCCAGCATCGCCTCAAACTGATCGATCTCAACGCCAGTCTCGAAAAGCAGGAAACCCTGCTCCATCCCATGATCGAAGCCGATCAGCCCGACGAGACGAAGATCCTCGCCCAGATCGACGCCGTGGCTCAGGCGCGCGCCGAACTCGAAAAGGCCAACGCCCGCATGCTCTTTGACATTCGCAAAACCCTCACCCCCGAGCAGTGGCAGAAACTGAAGACGATGCGCGAGGAGCACCGCGGCAAAATGATGCGCGGCGGTCCCGGACGCCCTGGGGGTCCTGGGGGTCCGGGTGGGCCCAACGGCCAGATGTGGCGCCAGCATCGCAAGAGTCCCCCGCCCGACGGTTCCGCGCCACCGCCGCCGCCGCAGGGTCAGCCACAGCCACAACCTCCTTCATCGGAGCAATAACTTTCCCTGGTCGTCCCGCTGAGGAGCGGCACCCGCCGCTCCTTTTTCTTTCCCCAAAAGTCAACCCCGCGAGCGACTACTTCCGTAACCAAAGCTCGGATAGATTCTTGCTCTCTTCACGCGCCCTCAATTGACACACCCATAGTGCAGCACTATAGTTTTTACAGGGGTTTGCGCGCTCGGGATTCTTGCGCTGACCTTCGGTCGCCACTCCTGTTCATTCCAGTCCTGCGGATGCTTCAGCCTGGAGATTGCCGTGCGATCCCACGCGCACCGTTCTCCGATGGTTTACTCCGCCCGCAACCGGGAACGACCAGCCGGGACGACCCCCGAACTTCGTCGAGAACCGCGCCAGGGTCCCACACCCTCCCGCTGACGGCGAAGAAAGCTGCAGCCTGAATTCCGGCGCTTCATCGTGCCAGTTTTCCCGCTGTGGGGCGGATTTCGGGAGCCGCCATCTGAGTCCCGGAGCTGTCTATGGCACACGTCCTCAATCCTGACCAAACCGAGAGCAATCCTCTGAACACCGAACTGGAAACCCCAACGCTGGAAGCGCCGCCCGAGCAGTCCGAGCCTGCGGCTGAAACCACCTCTAACCCCGAAGCCTCGTTCCACGCCGCCGAAGCCACCGCCGAAGCGCATGCCGATGAAGCTCCGCCCGAGCATCACGAAGAACCCGACCTCAGCATGGAAGACTTTGCCGCTGCGCTCGAGTCCTTCGACCGCGAGCAGGCCGCCGAAGCTGCCGCCCAGGCCTTCGACGACTCCGCCATTGTCACCGGCACGGTCATCAAGCTCACCGACAAGCATGTCGTCGTCGACGTGGGCATGAAGTCCGAGGGGCTCATCCCCATCGAGCAGGTAGTCGACCACACCGGCACGCCGAAGCTGGCGCCCGGCGACTCTGTCGACGTCGTGATCGAGCGCGAGGAACCCGAGGGCGGCTATCTGCTCGGCTACGAAAAAGCCAAGCGGCTGCGCGTTTGGGACACGGTGGAGAAGGCGCACAACGAGAAGACTCCCGTCACGGGGACAGTGGTCGGCCGCGTCAAGGGTGGTCTCACCGTCGACATCGGCATCAAGGCGTTCCTGCCCGGCTCCCAGATCGAGCTGCGCCCGGTGCGCAATCTCGACGCCTTCATCGGCCAGCCCATTGAAGTCCGCGTCATCAAGCTCAATAAGAAGCGCGGCAACGTCGTCGTTTCCCGCAAGGAGATCCTCGAGGAAGAGCAGGCCGAACGCCGCTCCCATACCCTCGAGCATCTCGAAGAGGGCGCCATCCTTACCGGCACCGTCAAGAACCTCACCGACTACGGCGCCTTCGTCGACCTCGGCGGCATTGACGGCCTGCTCCACATCACCGACATGTCGTGGGGCCGCCTCACCCATCCCCGCGACCTCGTCAACGTCGGCGATGAGATCCAGGTCAAGGTCCTCAAGTTCGACAAAGACAAGCAGCGCGTCTCTCTCGGCTTCAAGCAGCTCACCCCCGATCCGTGGCTCGATGCCGCCGAGCGCTATCCTATCGGCGCCCGCGTGCACGGCCGCGTTCTCTCGGTCACCGACTACGGCGCCTTCGTCGAGCTCGAACAGGGCATCGAAGGCCTCGTCCACGTCTCCGAAATGACGTGGTCCAAGCGCATGAAGCACCCCTCCAAGCTGGTGAAACCGGGCGACGTCGTCGAGACCGTCATCCTCGCCGTCAATCCCGCCGACCGCCGCATCTCGCTCGGCATGAAGCAGCTCCTCGACAATCCCTGGGAGCACCTCGGCGAAAAGTATCCCACCGGCGCCACCGTCGAAGGCCGCGTGCGCAACCTCACCGACTTCGGTGCCTTCATCGAGATCGAAGACGGCATCGATGGCCTCGTCCACGTCAGCAATCTCAGCTGGACCAAGCGCGTCAAGCATCCTTCCGAAGTTCTCAAAAAGGGTGAGAAAGTCCGCGCCGTGGTGCTCGGCGTCGAGCCGGAGAATCGCCGTCTCTCCCTCGGCATCAAGCAGCTCCAGCCCGATGTCTGGGAAACCTTCTTCGCCCAGCATCGCGTGGGCGATGTGGTCAAAGGCAAGGTTCTGCGGACCGCGCAGTTCGGCGCCTTCGTCGAGATCGCGGAAGGAGTCGAGGGCCTCTGCCACGTCTCCGAAGCCACCGACGCGCACGGTGCGCCCATCAAGCTCGAACAGGGCCAGGAGCATGAGTTCAAAATCATTCGCCTGAACCCCGAAGAGAAGAAGGTCGCGCTCAGCATCCGCGCCGTCAGCGGCGAAGAAGCCAGCCGCGCCGACGTCGAAGCCTACAAGCAACCGGTCTCCAGCTCCACCACCACCCTCGGCGACCTGGTCCACTGGAAACGCGAAAAGTAAATCCCAGCTCCGCACTCAACAAAAACGCCACCCCACCGGGTGGCGTTTTCGTTTCTCTGCGCTGTGCGCTGTCCGCTCTGCGCTCGTCCTCACTTGATCTTCAGATCCAGATAAACAATCTTCCGCGTATCGAATGAGCTCACCGTCTTCGACGGGCTCTTCCTGCCCTTGAACGCCGCCCACACCGTGTAGTCGGTATCCGCCGAAAGATCGGCGAATCGGTAGCTCCCATCGGTTCCGGAAATAAACGTCTTGATGTCGTTGTTGCGCGTGTTCTCGAGGTAGACGATCGCGCCATTGATCGCCGCATCCTTCCCGTCCAGAACCTTGCCCTGCAGGTTCTTCAGTCCGAAATCCTGCGCGCGCCCGGCCGCCGGCATCGCCGCCATCAGCGCCAGCACCGCAGCGCAGCCAGCCACGACCCACCATCTCTGCGCGGGCACCCGCATTCCCCGCCCGGCCTTAGAACCTCGCAACCCTTGCCTCATTCTTCTTCCTCTTCTCCCAATTCTTCCTCGTCCTCGTAGTCCTCTTCCATCTTCGACAATTCCAGCGGGTCGGTCGCCACAATCTCGTACTCGGTCCCGCACTCATCGCATACGATTACATCGCCCTCTTCGACTTCTTCTTCGTCGAAGTCGAGAGCGCTCTCGCATTCAGGGCACATCGGCATGATCCCTCCACCAGGAGAAATAAATCTTTGAATCAATCAGTAATGACGTTGATCGCGCCAAAAATGTTTTTGCGTCTCCGGAATCGCTCCCGAGCTCTGCCGTCCGGTCCGATCCCTGGCGCCTTCGCTAGTTTTGAGGAGAATCGCCTTACGCGTCAAGAGCACGCTTCATCGCCCTCCTCTCAGGCATACTCGATAGTCATGATCGCACTTCGCCTTTCCGCCTGCGTCCTGCTCCTTTCGGCTCTCCTCGCCGCTGACGCTCAGTCGCATGCCTCTCATGACGATGCCGCTCACCTCGATCTGGATGCAATCGGCGCTCCCATCCGGCCCATGCCACTTGACGCCAATATCGCCCACGCCCTCTCCGGCATCTCCCCCGTCCAGATTCAGCATACGATTGCTACCCTCGTCTCGTTCCACAATCGCAGCACTCTCTCCAGTCTCGATAAGGACCTGCCCCCCGGCACCGGCATCCTCGCCGCCGCCGACTGGATCGAATCGCAGTTCAAACAAATCTCCGCCGCCTGCAATGGCTGCCTCGAAGTCCACCGCGATTCCTTCCTCCAGCAACCCCAGTCCGGCCCCGCTTCCCGCGTCACCGAGCCCACACCCCTCAACAATATTTATGCTGTGATGCGCGGCAGCGACCCCGCGCAGGCGTCGCGCATGATCCTCGTCACCGGCCATTACGACTCCCGTAACAGCACCAACGCCAATACCCACGATGAAGCCCCCGGCGCCAACGATGACGCCAGCGGCGTCGCCGTCAGTCTGGAATGCGCGCGCGCCCTTTCCAAAATCAAACTCCCCGCCACCCTCGTCTTCGTCGCCGTCGCCGGCGAGGAACAGGGCCTCTACGGCAGCAAACACCTCGCCGACCTCGCGAAGCAGGAGGGCTGGCAGCTCGAAGCCGTCCTCAACAACGACATCGTCGGCGGCAACCGCACCCCCGGCGACAAGTTGCAGGACCCGCACGCCGTCCGCGTCTTCTCTGAGAACATCCCCGCCAACGCTCCGCCCGAAGAGATTCACCGCATCCTCGCCCTCGGCTATGAGAGCGATTCGCCCTCGCGCGAGCTCTCCCGCGCCATCGCCGACATCGCCCGCACCTACACCGCCGGCGCCCCCGCCACCAACCTCAGCCCCGTGCTCGAATTTCGCCGCGACCGCTTCCAGCGCGGCGGTGATCACTCTTCCTTCAATCAGGATGGCTTCCCCGCCGTCCGCTTCACCGAGTGGCGCGAGGACTTCAACCACCAGCATCAGAACGTCCGCGTCGAAGACGGAGTCCAGTACGGCGACCTGCTCAAGTTTGTCGACTTCGATTACGTTGCCCGCGTCGCGCGCCTCAACGCTGCCACCATGGCCGTCCTCGCCGCCGCGCCGCCGCCCCCCGTCAGCGTTCAGTACCCTCCACCGCCGCAGGTCTTCAACAATTCCATCGACAACACCGGCATCGTGTGGGATGAGGCGCCCAACACGCCCTCCGGCACGCATTTCGAAATCGTCTGGCGTCGCCTTGCCGCGCCGGACTGGACGCGCTCCCTCGCCGCGGACAAACTCGCCGCCATCCCTGAAGCGAAATTTACCTCAACTCCGGAAGGCCACTACGCCATCACCATCCCCATCTCGAAAGACAACGTCCTCTTCGGCATCCGCGCCGTCGACGCCAAAGGCCATCGCAGCCCAGCGGTAATCCCGTGGCCCGCAGCCCCAGCACCCCGCCCCGCCCGCCCGGAGTGAGGATTAAAAGCGAAAGGAGCCGACGTTGGCCCCGATTCCGCGCGCAATTTTTGACACCACGGCAATTAACCAGATCACGGACGACCCCGAGGGGTGCGAACGGCTGCTCTCGGCCATCCGGAGCAGCGCACTTGCCGTCCAGGTCAGCGCGATGAACATCGACGAGATCTTATCGACAAGGAATCGCGAGCGCAGGGAGGCATTACTTTCCCAGTGTTCCGCCCTCTTGGGCCACGGCATCTGCATCTGGCCTCCGCATTGGATCATCGTCCGGCTCCCTCTCCGCGAAGCTCACGCCGAAGACAGCCTCGTTGCCCCAATGAGTCCAGATGTTGGGATAACTGACGGTGTCGCCAGACTCGATAACGGCAACCGGCTGGGCGGCCGGATCCAGGTAGCCCGATCGAACTGTCTCTCGGGTGGGCTCAACGATGTGCGTAGCCGTTTGAAACCTGGATGAACCGGGCAGCGGAAGGTTGGACAAAATTTAACGGATCGGCCGTAAGCGTCCTGGAAGTCGATTCCGTGATGCTTGAGCCCGGCGGTCACGGGTGAGGGATGCCAAGGGCACGGTTCGATGTAAGGCGTCTGCCAGTAAATTACTGAGAATAAGTACATTAACAATGACATTAGTGGGAGATGTGCAACTGGCTGTGTAAGGTTTCTGCCTTTTGCGGAGTCGCTGCTTTCCTCCAGAGTCCACGGATTCCTCAATACAAGCCCACTTGTAGGGTGAAAGCCTCGCCCGTCAGCAGAACCATGTCAGCGAAAGATTCCTCTTGACAGAACGATTTAACACCTGTTTACTCTAGGCCTGTAGTGAACAAGCCTATGGTCGACAATTCCCCTCGCGATTTGTTTCCCGGCGCCCTCGAAATGATGATCCTCGATTCGCTCCGCCGCCAGCCCGCCCATGGATACGCGCTGGTCCAGCACATCCAGCAGCGATCCAATAACCTGCTTCAGGTAGAAGAAGGCTCGCTCTACCCCGCGCTCCAGCGGCTGCTGAAGACAAAACTGGTCAAAGCCGAGTGGGGCGTCTCGTCCACCAATCGCCGCGTGCGCACTTATCAGATCACCGCAGCGGGCCTGCGCCGTCTCGAGGAACAGAGATCCAGCTTTGCGCGCATGTTCGAGGGCATCGCGCTGGTCCTCGATCCAGGCAGGTCCCAGGCCAGCTAAGCAGGAGGCTCCAATGAACTGGATACCGCGCTTCTTCCGTCGCCACCGGCTCTTCGACGAACTCTCCGAAGAGATGCGCCTGCACCTTGAAGAGCGCGTTGAGCAGCTGAAGCGCGACGGCCTCAGCTCCGAAGAGGCCGAACGCCGGGCGCGCATCGCCTTCGGTAATCCCACGGTCATGGAGGAGCGCAGCCGCGCGGTGTGGCAGTGGCCCACGCTCGAGTCCATCTCCGGAGACGTCCGCTTCGCCGTGCGCCAGCTGCGCCGTTCTCCCGGATTCACCATCGCCGCCGTGCTTACCCTCGCTCTGGCCATCGGAGCCAACGCCGTCGTCTTCAGCGTGCTCAACGCATTCCTGCTCCGTCCGCTGGCCGTGGCGCACCCCGACAGCCTCTACCAACTGGAGCACGCCAACGAGACCTCAGCGGCCCAGTCGTACCCCGACTACCTGGATCTGCGCGACCGCAACCACAGCTTCAACGGCCTGATGGCGTACAACGTCGATGAAGTTGGGCTGGATACGGGCGAGGGCGATCCAACAGAGGCCTGGATCGAGGAAGCCAGCGGCAATTATTTCGATGCACTTGGCCTCCAGCCTTATCTCGGCCACTTTTTCCACGCCTCCGACGAGCATGGCGTCAACAGCGCGCCCGACATCGTGCTCAGCTATGAGTACTGGCACGCCCGTTTCCACGACGATCGCAATGTGGTCGGTCGCGTGGTGCGCCTCAATCGCCAGCCCTTCACCATTCTGGGGGTCGCGCCCAGAGACTTTAACGGGACGCTGCTCTTCTTCAATCCAGCGCTGTTCGTGCCGCTGGTCGAGCATCCGTGCCTCGGTGGCAACGACCTGACCACACGCGGCGATCGCTGGGTCTTCGACGTCATCGGCTATCTGAAGCCGGGCGTTTCTCCGGCCCAGGCCGTCGCCGACCTGAACGCAATCGGCAAGAATCTCGAAAAAACATATCCCAAAGACGAAAGCAGGATGGCCTTCAGGCTCACGCGGCCAGGGCTCTATGGCGATTTTCTCGGCCGGCCGGTGAAGGCCTTCATGGCCGGACTGATGCTACTGACGACGCTCATTCTGCTGGCCGCGTGCGCCAACCTCGGCAGCCTCTTCGCCGCGCGGGCTGCGGATCGCTCCCGCGAAGTGGCTCTGCGGCTCGCCCTCGGTTCCACGCGCGTCCGCATTTTGCGCGCCCTGCTCACCGAAGCTGTCTTCATCTCGCTCGCCGGCGGTGCCGCAGGGATCACGGGCAGCGTCGTCATCCTGCGCGCACTGACGGCATGGCGTCCGTTCACCCGCTGGCCTCTCCACCTGGCCGTGAATCCTGATGCCAGGGTGTACGTCATCGCCCTGCTGCTTGCCCTGGTCAGCGGCCTTCTCTTCGGCGCCGTTCCTGTGCGCCAGGTGCTCCGCACCAGTCCTTATGAAGTGGTGAAAGCAGGATCGGATGGCCACATTCGCCGGGGTGTGAACGTCCGCGACATCCTGCTCGTCACGCAGATTGCCATCTGCGCCGTGCTGGTCACCTCCTCGCTGGTCGCAGTGCGCGGCCTGGCGCTTTCACTCCATGCCCCCTTCGGTTTCGATATCGAACACACCATGCTCGCCGAGGTCGACCTGAGTTTGGCCGGCTACACCGGCGATCGTGTGCCTCCCATGCAAAAGCGCCTCATCAAGGCGCTGGAGGGCGTTCCCGGCGTGCAGGCTGTGGCCCTCGCCGATGTCGTCCCCTTCGGCATGGGTGTGGGCGACGCACCCGTTTTCCGCGACAGCGCCCCCGATCTTCGCCCCGCCAACGCCACCGCCCACCCCTATCTCTTCCATGTGTCGCCCGGCTATTTCCGGGCTGCCGGTACCCATCTCTTATTGGGCCGCGATCTGTCGTGGCAGGACGACAAGAACTCCCCGCGCGTCGCCGTGGTCAACGGAGAATTCGCGCGCAGGCTCTTCGGTTCCATTGACGCCGCGGTTGGCCGCTATTACAAAACGCCGGATGGCGCGCGCGTCCAGGTGGTGGGCATTGCCGAGGACGGCAAATACTACATGCTCACTGAGAGTCCGCAGCCGGCCGTTTTTGTTCCCATCCTGCAGGCGCCGAGCGATTCCACCACCCTGGTGGTGCGCGCCGCGACTGCGACCGGCAGCCCCGCGCAGCTCCTGAGCGCCGCCATGCGCAATGCCCTGCGCCACGTGGACGCCGGTATGCCGGTGATCATCGAAACCCGCCAGAAGCCCCTCGAAATCACGCTGTTCCCTCCGCGCATGGCCACGATCTCGCTGGGCGTGCTCGGCCTGATGGGCGGCATGCTTTCGATTACCGGCATCTTCGGCATGGCTGCCTACTCCATCAGCAAGCGCCTTCGCGAGCTGGGCATTCGTATCGCCCTCGGCGCGCAGCGCAAAGAGGTGTTGCAGGCCGCGTTAGGGCGAGCCGTAAAACTGCTGGCGATTGGTTCGACCGCTGGGCTCCTTCTCGGTATGCTCGCGGCTCGCGTCCTTGCTTTTATTGTTTACCAGGCCACGCCACGCGATCCGCTGGTGCTCACCAGCGTCGTGTGTGCGATGGCGATCCTGGGTCTGGTAGCGACGTGGATCCCGGCGCAGCGCGCGCTGTCCATTGACCCGCTGGTCCTGCTGCGCGACGAGTAATCTCACTGCCGTTCAGGCTGCGGTGCTTTTAAACGACGTTTCCACATGAGGGTGAGGGTCCATACCCTGTTTCATTGTTCCTTATCGCGCACCTGGCGCCGGCGCTGCCTCGCGCCGCATGGCCGGTCCCTCCGGTGGAACCGAAGTTGTCGAGAAGCCTTTTTGTCGATCACGCCGGCATCCGCTTCTGCGCACGCCACCAGGCGTTGGAGGTTATTCTCCGCCACATCATGTAGCATCCGCCCCCAAAAGCCTCAATGGCTCAACAGAAGCCGACTTGCACTAAGACTTATCAATGCTGATCCTCCAGGCGTGCCTAAGCGGTTGCACGCGCGCTGTCGGAGATTACGGACCGAATCGCTCAAGATCCGGAAGACGTGAAAAAATCGGTCAGGACCGCAAAATGAAATCCATGAACCTGGATGACCTGAAGCGTTTTCTTTCGGCGTACCTCCGCACGCATTGGGGGCACTCACCGGCCTGGCGCCGGGAGGACTAGCGAGATGCGGAAAGGGTTTACGAGAAACCCGCAAGGGGACGAACCCGTGACGCGAGGCAGGAACTATATAACGCCAAGCGGGCTGCAGCGTCTCAAAGATGAGCACCTGTTTCTGCTCACCAGGGACCGCCCAGCCGTGGTGGAGGTGGTGGCGTGGGCTGCCGGCAACGGTGATCGCAGTGAAAACGCCGATTATCAGTACGGCAAGCGGCGGCTGCGGCAGATCGACGGGCGGATTCACTTTCTCACGAAGCGGATTGATGCCGCAGAAGTGGTGGACCCGGAAGCTCCGAGGACGGGGCAGGCGAGAACGAGGGCATACTTCGGGGCGACCGTGCGCTATGCCAATGCGGCTGGAGCGGAGCGAGTGGTGAGCATCGTAGGCACCGACGAAGTCGATCTCAGCCGCAACCATATCAGTTGGGTGTCGCCTCTGGGACGTGCATTGATGAGGTCGGCAGCGGGTGACCGCGTAATTCTCCAGGCGCCGAGCAGGATAGAACACCTGACGGTGCTGGAAGTGCGCTACCAAAGCATTTCGGTGGAACCGTTCCGTGAACCACCTGGCTCTGAAGAATCGGCAAAGGGGTGGTCTCGCCGACGTTCACGGGATGAAGGAGAGACGAAACAGAAAAATTGATGAAGGGCGGCGACTGCAATAAAACGCTATCGGTTTTTGGCAAGCGACGGGAGACGAGTTGCGTCGTCAGGAGAAGTGGATCCGTCACGGTCTCGGCTGAGCCAACAGACCCCGAACGCCTGAACCCTCGCCGACTTGTGGATGCAAATCGGGGGTCGATGAGTGCTTTGGCGATTTCGCACGCATTATGAGAGGACGCCGGCTTTCGGAACAGAAGCAAGCCAGGACGCGGGGCCGAGAATTTTATCCACTGGAACAAATGACCAACCGCCAGATGCGTGCGGGTTTGAGCATTGCACAAACCTACCGCTGGAGAATAAGACCATTCCCCATGTAGTTGTGAAGCCTGGTGACAGGTAAATAGGAAGAGCAAAAGTCTCGTCTCGCCCGGGAAATCACCCGCGCCGCAATGTCCTCTCTGCGAGTACTGAGAGACGCAATTTCCGTGGCGTTTGCAGAAGTCGAGCAAAAGGATTGGGCAGAGAAAGTGTACCGGCCCGAGACTCAGGACAAGTGGAATACCGTCTACAAGAAACCTGGATATGTAACCCGTTCGCAAAATGAGGATTCATGAACCTGTCGTTTGAAAACAAAGTGGCACTCGTAACAGGAGCCGCGTCAGGACTAGGCCTTGCGACCGCCAAAGCCTTTGCCGAATGCGGCGCCTCCGTGGTGCTCGCGGATTGGCATGAAAAGGCCGCGCAATCCGCAGCGAATCAGCTGGCCGCACATGGCTACAAAACTCTGGCCATCCGCTGTGACGTATCCGATGACGCACAGGTGGAGGCCATGGTGAAGCAGACGGTCGCCGCTTTCGGACGGCTCGACGTGGCCTACAACAATGCCGGTGTTCAGAACGTGCTCGCCGCGACGGCCGATACGACACGGGAAGACTATGACCGGGTGATGGGGATCAACCTCCATGGCGTTTGGAGCTGCATGAAATTTGAGTTGCAACAGATGAGCCGGCAAGGCAGCGGCGCTATCGTCAATTGCTCTTCTATCGGAGGACGCGTTGGAGGCGCCGAGCGCGGCATTTATCACGCCGCCAAGCATGGCGTCATTGGCTTCACCAGGAGCGCCGCCCTTGAGTATGCCAGGCAGGGAATCCGCATCAACGCGGTGTGTCCCGGATTGATTTGGACACCGATGGCCGATCAGATGGTCGCCAGCGGGCAGGGCGACGCACTGGACGCGATGCTGAAAAGCGTGCCCATGGGCCGCTATGGCCGCGCAGAGGAGATTGCGGATGCGGTTCTGTGGCTCTCGAGTGATGCAGCCAGCTACGTGACCGGCCAGTCCATCTCGGTGGATGGCGGCCTCATCATGCCTTAAAAACCGAGGAGATTATGCGCGGAGCCATTCTTTACGGACCCAGAGACCTGCATTTCGAAGAGCGCGAAGGGCCAACCATCATCAGGGCAACCGATGCCATCATCAGAATCTCGGCTACCTGTGTCTGTGGCTCCGATTTGTGGCCCTATCGGGGAATTCAGAAGATTGCACGGCCCATTCCAATGGGGCACGAATATTGCGGCATCGTTGAAGAGGTTGGTAGTTCGGTCGGGACGGTGAAGCCCGGTCAATTCGTTATTGGCTCGTTCTTCGCCTCGGACAATACCTGTCCTCACTGCCATGCCGGGACGGGAAACAACTGTTTTTCTTCTCACGTGCATCTGCACGGCGGGCCCGCTCCGGTTCGCCGGGACTTGCCGGAACTCATCAAGCTCGTTCTGGAGAAAAAGATCAACCCCGGCAAAGTCTTCGATCTGGTTCTTCCTCTCGATCAGGTTTCCGCGGTTACCGCGCGATGGACGAACGGCGCGCCATCAAGACATTATTGCGCCCATCACGCGGTTGGTGTTTCCTCGTAGTGACGGGTACGGGGCGCTTGCTTTGGGAAAGGAAATCGCGATGACCGCGTGGTTACAAGGAGAACTTCGCCGGATTGCCGAAGCCGATGATCTACATATCTCGCCATTTCGCGAGGACGGTGTCACGTACGGTACTCCGACCTGGATCTGGTCGGTGGCGGTCGATGGTGACCTCTATGTTCGCGGCTATAACGGCAAAAGCTCCCGCTGGTATCAGGCCGCAGTGCGGCAGAAGGCGGGACGAATCCAGGCCGCCGGGATGACGAAGGAGGTCGTCTTCGAACCGGTGGACGATGGCGCGGTCAACGAGCGCGTCGATGAGGCCTATCGAGCCAGGTACGCGAAAAGTCCTTATCTTAAGCCGATGATCAGCCCACGTGCTCGCGCCGCGACTATCAGAATTGCACCGCGCGAGACGAATTCTTGCTCCGACGACCGCCGGCTGGCTAAGCAACCAGATGAACACCGACCCAGGGAGAGATGAATATGGAGATTAAGAGAGTTGGTACACAGCCATCCGCCAAAGGACCGTCGGATTGGTTTACAGGTACGGTACGGATCGATCCGCTGTTTCAGGCTCCCGGTCCGGCGCTCGTTGGGGGCGCGAGCGTCACGTTTGAACCAGGAGCGCGGACGGCCTGGCACACGCACCCTGCTGGGTCAGACACTCATCGTCACATCAGGCTGTGGCTGGGCGCAGCGCGACGGCGGACCGATCGAGGAAATCCGCCCCGGTGATGTGGTGTGGTTCGCATCGGGCGAAAAGCACTGGCACGGTGCGACGCCAACGACGGCGATGACACATGTCGCCATCCAGGAAAAGCTCGATGGCAAAGTGGTCGATTGGATGGAGCATGTCACCGATCAGCAATACGGGAAGCGCTGATACCCGCGGAAAGATGGCGGGATCTTCGGTGAAGAACGGCTGGTGTTGCGTTGGTCGCTCTCTCATTCGTGTGGACGGCGAATGCAGAGTGCGTTGCCAAGCGAACTGGAGAGATGCAGGACTCTTGCATTTCCGCTGCGGCGCAGCAGGAATTCCTCAGCAGTTCGCCGCACGGTCACGAGAGCGCCGGGCATGACACCGAATTTCCCCAAGCGCTGCAGGAGTGCCGGGTCTCGATCGGAAACACTATCGACAACGAACTCGCCGTCCGCTTCCACTTCAGTGAGCGGTTTGGAAACCTGTTTCGACATCTTCCCGTTCAGAGCGGGAATGCAGTGCCCATGAGGGTCAAATTTTGGCCGCCCGAGCTTTGCGTCGATACGCTCCTCGAAGCGCTCGGAAATGAAATGCTCCAACCGCTCCGCCTCGTCATGGACCTCTTCGATCGGGTACTCGAGGATCTGGTAGAGAAAGGCCTCCAGCAATCGATGGTGGCGAACGATCTCAAGCGCGCGCCGCGTGCCTGCGGCCGAGAGGCGCACTCCGCGGTGCAGTTCGTACTCGACCAGCGGGAGTGATGAAGAGGCCAGCTTTTGCAGCATGTTGGTTACGGAGGCGGGAGCGACGCCGAGCCGCTTTGCGAGCGCCGTGCTGGTAACCAGCCCCCGCTCTGCTCCTCCAAGCGCAAAGATAGCCTTCAGATAGTTGTCTACGGATTCGGTGTTCGCGTTCACGCGGCGCGTCGTCATGCCTGTCCCGTGCACCCCAGTTTGACATTTCTTTCATTGTAGGTGAACCTAATATTTAGGTATACCTAATCTGCTTTTGAGGATTGTCTTCCCACCCCAGAGGGGGCGCCCAGGACAACGGAGAGAGAATGCACGCGCTTCGGGCACGTAACTACAGTCTTATTCTGGTCCTGACGTTAACCATGGTTAACTCGTTCCTGCTTCGGGCCCAGAGCGTTACGAGCAGCGCGCTCTCGGGCGAGGTGACGGACCCGAGCGGCGCCGCCGTTCCCCGCGCATCTGTCACCGCAACAGAGATGAATACGAAGGCAACCCGGACCGGCGAGACGGACACCGCCGGGCACTTTCTCTTTTCTCAGATCAATCCCGGAACCTACGTTGTGACGGTGACGGTTACCGGCTTCGCCGTCTCCCAGTCCGAGCCAACGGCCGTCGGCGTGGGCAGGACGGTCGCGCTGAACTTTTCGCTTCACATCAGGACGACCAGTCAGACCGTGCAGGTGACAGCCCGGGAGGGACTGCTCAGCCTCGATAATCCAAATACCACGATCACGCTCGAGGCAAAGACGATCAAATCCCTCCCCAACCCGGGAGAGGATCTGACCTATGTGGCGCAGTTTGCCCAGGGCGCGCTCATGAACACTGCCGGATCGTCGAACGACGCCAAAGCCGCCGGAGGCTATGGGAACGTCGAGTTCAATGGGCTTCCGGCGACCTCAAATGGCTACATTCTCGACGGCTACGACACGAACGACCCGTGGCTGGGCCTGAACATCGGTCTGTCAACGAACCTTGTGATCGGCCTGGACGCGGTCGAGGAAGCGACCGTCAACACCAATTCATTCGCGGTCGATCAGGGACGTTATGGCGCGGCGCAGGTAAACTACTTCACCAAATCCGGCACCAATGCGTTTCATGGAGATGCGTACGAGATATGGAACGGATCGCTCTTCAACGCCGAGGACTACTTCCTCCACGCCAACGACACACCCGGGACTATCGCTCGGAAGCCGCGCTCTACTGTGAACGAATTCGGCGTGAGCGTCGGCGGGCCGATTCGCAGGAACAAGCTTTTCTTCTTTGGGCACTACGAAGGCATCCGCATCGCTCTGCCGCTGGTCTCGCAGATCACCTTGCCCACGCCCGCGTACCAGCAATACGTCCTCGGCCAACTGGCTGTCGGCGGAACGGATCCGGTCACCGAGACGTTTCTTCCGGCGCAGCCGGCGGAAATTCCCTTTTATCGGAGGATGTTCTCGCTGCTGCCAGCGTCAGGCGGCTCACCAGTCCCGATTGTGGGTTGTCCGCTGGGCGATAGCGGCGACGGCTGCGCCAGCCAGAGACAAGCGTCGCTCAACAACAGCGACAGCGAAAATCTGATTGTGTTGAAGATCGATCACACCATCAACGCCAAGGACAGCGTCTGGTATCGTTTCCAGCAGGACACGGGCCTGCAGGCGGCTTATACCGATCCGATCAATCCGATCTTCAACTCCTACTCGCCGCAGCCGCAGCGCACGCTGGTTGCCGGCTACACCCATGTATTCAGTCCCACCCTCGTCAATCAATTCAACCCTGGAGCCAGCTGGTATTCGAGCATCTTTGAGCCAAATGACTACGCCCAGGTGCAGCAGGAGTTCCCCATCGTGCTTACATCGGGAAGCACAGCGTGCCGTTTACCACCATCGGCGGCAACGACAACACCTATCCGCAGGGCCGCAAGGTCACGCAGTGGCAGATCAACGACAATCTGACGTGGACCCGTGGAGAACATACGTGGAGGTTCGGTATCAATACGCGCCGCCTGGAGGTGAGCAACTACGACCTCGGCGAAGGTACCGTGCCAACGGTGACCTATGACGACCTCGCCCAATTCACCTATGGCGCAGCATATACCGCAAGCCAGAGCTTCCCGACCTCGCTGAAAGAGCGCGCCTCCGAGGGAAATCTTGAGTATTACGGCATGGATACCTGGAAGCCTGTTCAGAAGGCGACGTTTACCTGCGGCATGCGCGTCGACCTGGAACACGAATATCACCAGCGCCCGAGATCTTTTCTCCAGAATGGCTGGTTCGTTTTCAGATGCCTCACATGAGATCAACCAGCCGCTCGATCAGGTAGTTCTCGGCAATGTCCACAACCTGTTCCCGGCCACGCCTCTGTTCGTCTATCAGCCGCGCGCGTCTTTCGCCTATCAACTCCTGCCTCGCAGCGTGATTCATGGAGGTTTTGGCGTTTTCAGCGACATCATCCCGATGCAGATCGCCGATCTTGCGGCAATGAATGCGCCGAACGATCCGACGTTTGTCGGCGGTATGGGTGGGCAGGTCGGCGGCGTAGATATCGCGCCCGGGGTTCCCTGGCAGCGCCGTCGATGCTACGGCTGGCGCCAACACTACGTTTCAGACCACATTTCGTGCCGGCGGAGATCCATGCGTGGGCATTCAGCCCGGCGCGGCGACCTGTCCGCTCGCCGTGAGCCTCGATACGTTTCCAGGTGGAACGCTCAAAACGCCGTATTATTACCAGTACAACCTCGGCATCGAGCAACAGACGGGCGCGCATGGCGACGTGCGTGCTGACTTCGTCGGCACGCGCGGGTTGCATGAGCCTTTTCAGGCGCAGCTCAACGGCTATCAGACTGTCTGCGATGGCTGTTTTGCACCCTTCCCACTACCAACGGCCGCTCGACCCGCGGTTCGGCAATGTGACCGAATTCCGCACCGACGCCAGCAGTAGCTATGCTGGGTTGCAGATGGCGTACACGCAGCAGTGGCATGGTTTGATGCTTCGCGGCCAATTACACGTTCAGCCATTGCCTCGATGAGGTCTCGAATGGCGGTCTGCTTGCGTTCTCAACCCAGGGCCTCATGTCTCCGCTACCGGGGGAATTGCGTCGGCAATATGCCAGTTGCGATTACGATGTCCGCGATAACGTCTCGGCGTACGGGCTTTATCAGGTTCCATTCCATTCGCGCCACGCGCTCCTGCGCGACATGTTCGCAGGGTGGTCATTTTCTGAGACTGGGATTCTGCACTCCGGACTTCCATTCAGCGTGCTGAGCCAGCCTTACATCGCAAATGGCAACGGCGTATTTCAGGCCAATGGAGCCAGCACGATCCAGTTCAATGCGCCCGCGTACGCCAATCGCGTGCCGGGCGTGCCCGTCTACAACAAGAGTCCCGTCGCAGGCGTGACCGTGGCAGGCACGAAACAGTGGCTCAACCCCCAGGCGTTTGTTTCCGTCGTCGATCCGGAGACCGGCGCCTGCACCGGAGGCGATTCTCCGGTCCATTGCCAGTTCGGAGATTCGGGACGCAACAGCGTACGCGGGCCACACTACACGAACTCCGATATTTACATCACGAAGATTTTTCCGATCCGGGAAGGCGTCACGTTCCGTCTCGATGGGCAGATGTTCAACGCATTTAACCATCCGAACTTTGCGCTGCCGAGTCAAGTCGAAGCTGGCGTACCGGGCAGCTCGATCCCGGCCCGCTTTGGGACGCTTGAGAGCACAATTTCGCCCCCGACGGGGCTACTCGGCGTAGGCCTCGGTGGCGACAGCTCCCCGCGCATGATTGCATTCCAGGGACGGATCGAGTTCTGAAAGCCTATCGCAAGCCGGTTCTTCACGATCGTCGGTTGACGCCAACAG
>CAWEWV010000004.1:0-508355 GCA_963812865.1 uncultured Acidobacteriaceae bacterium
ATCGTGGTTATAGATCCGCATCACTCGATAGAGCGCGTAAGTCAGCGTCCAGTAGAACGCCGCACCGAGACCCGGGGACTCCTCCTCAAGCGCCGCAATCGCCGGGCCGATCTTGAGAAATCCGCACCCGGTACATTCGATCGTCACGGCCAGCCGGCCATTCCCGAGTAACTTGTCCTCGCCGTCCCGTTCGGCTACGTCGCTCACGTTCAGGTGATACTCAGCGTTGCGCTGAAGCAGGTTCCAACGCTCCTCGCCGATTGATTCCATGATGGCGCGCTGGGCGAAGACCTGTGCGCTTCCTTCGCACTTCTGCCATGTTTCCGGACCTCCCAGCCCTTCTTTCACCAAAGCTGCGCAGAGGTCATAGAGCAATTCGGCGCGGAACTCGTGGCTGTAGGTTGTTGGCACTGTGCCGAGCAGAGGCAGTGCCTGCGTGAAAACCGGCGCGAGCGTGGTTATCCCAGCGGGGGCAATAGTTCGATTGGAGCCGGCAGCGGATGGCCGTCGCTTGGGCTGTACCGATCTATCGCTTCGACCAGACACTGAGCGGCTTTGAGAGATTCTTTGCATTGAAAGTGCCTCACGAGTATCTGGCTCGACTCCGGAGGTGGAGCGGTCGCCTTCGCCGCGAATAGTTCCACCAGGTCCGCCGCCTTCGTCACTTTCGATCGCATACTTCAGCCCTTCGTGCCGATCGCTCGGCTGAAGGTGTATCGCAACACTGAGCCCGTGGCTTCGGGGCCCGACACCGACGCCGTGGCAATCTCTGGATAGTTTGGCGTGAGCAAATCGCGGACCTGTTCCACGGTAAGGTCCGGACCTGGATCGGGAATACGAATCCCGTTGTAGTGGAACTCGCGCACCAGCGCTTCAACTTTGAGGGTGGTCATCGCAATTCTCCTTGAGGAGTCTGTAGATGGGTGAGACTTAGGGCTGGCTAAAAGAGGCTCATCTGAACCGAGGCGGAGGGCGGAGCGTCCTCAACTTTGACCAGACAGCGCGTCGTGTCCTGCGATCGCTCCTCTTCAGGTCCGGCCGCCGGAGCCAATCGATATTTCACCTGCAGACGATTGAATTCGCGCAACTCTGCGGCGCGCAGTGCTTCGTTAGCACGCAGTTCGTACCGCTCCAGATAATTGCGTTTGAGCATGATCTGCTGGACCGCGTGCTCCACGTCGCTGAACGTGAACTTCGGATCCCCGTGGCAGGGCCAATGGATCAACTGCTGGATGAATTCAAGCCTGTGGCAGTCTGCCGTAAACCATGTTGAGTAGAAGCCTCCGATGTCGCAGTGAGCAATGTGGCCGAAGGTCATCGAGAGCCGGTTGTAGAACTTCTTCGTGAAAAGCTCTCGCGCACAGTTGGCGTCAAGAAAATGCAGTAACGCGTTGCCGAAGTTCGCTTTTTCGGCCGAAGTAGAAAACTGTGTGGGAACGAACTCGTTGGGGAGGAATGGACCCTTCGGCATGATCGCCTCGTGCAAAGCAAAAGGCCAGCCGAAGCTGACCTCTTGCATTGCCTTGATTAGGCCGGGAGCACCAGCCTAGTTGGACCTATACTCCCACACAACCCACCATCATCGTTGAACGTTGTTAAGGAGCAGCTTTTTGAACCGGAAGAGAGTGGGCAGCATTCACGATGCTGCCAATGCGGGAACGGCATCACGCCGCCGCTTCGCCTATTTCTCTGAGCTTGCGGTATACGGTGGTCTTGCCGATTCCGAGCAACCGTGCAGCTTCAAGAGGTCTGCGATTCGATCTCTCGTAGGCTGCCACGATCATCGCTCGCTCCACCTCCGCCATAGTCGGAAAGACTCCCGTCTCTGGAACCTGCGCTAAGACGATTGGAGCTACTGACTCCACGCACTGCTGCGTCAACCGCTCGGTTGCCGTCGAGATCAATCTGGAGGCCTGTTCGAGCTTCTGAAGGCATTGCGGATCCTGCCGGATCACGATCTTCTCTACTACTCGCTCAACAATCCTCACGATCGGCTCAGGCAGAGCCGTCCCACAACGCCGGCAATTGGCTCGATCACTCCATTGGACGAGTTCGCAACTGCGGCAACGAACCTTATCCCGTTCCTCGCTCATGATGTCACCTCTCAAGTTGAAAGCGTGCCGGCTCAATCGAAGAGGCTGAGCTGCACATTGGTTTCTGTGGCCGTCGGCCAAATCGCGGTCTTCTTACGCTTCTTTGAAGGCTGATTCGGTTCGATCAGGTGGATGCCGAATGGCGTAGGAGCCGGCTCTGCAGCCGCCACGACCGGAAGATCCCCGATTGACAAATCCAAGACCGGATCGGGCTCCTCTTCGAGTCCTGGTTCCACAGCAGCAGGTCGCGGCTGCACCTTCTCACGTTCGTGGTCGAGTTCACGCCACACGGCATCGGCAGACTCGCCAACCCCGGCCTTCTCCACCAGCTCGCGCGCCATCGCGCTCATCAGGTCTTCGTCGGTGTCGAGCGCCTGGAGGCCTTCGCCCGAGAACTTGCCCTCCATCATGAGCGCGACCAGCATCTTCTTGCCCATGAGACGGAGGCAGGTCTCCTGCATGGTTCCGGAGTAGGTAACGAACTTCACCCGCACCGGGAATCTCTGCCCGATGCGCCACGATCTTCGGCTCGCCTGGCGCAAGGTATGCAGCGAGTACCCGGTCTCATAGAAATAGAGCGTCGGAAAGGCAAGCAGGTCTAATCCCGTTTCGACCAGCTTGGGATGGCAGATCACCACCTCAACGCCCGCCTTCAACTGTCGGTCGTACCAGTCCTCTCGTTTATCGGTTGCGACGGATGATCGGAGGACCGCGACACGGATGCCCTCCTGACGCAGCACCGTCTCCAACCGCAACGTGACATCTTTCTCGCCGGTATAGGTGGCGTAGACCTGGCAGCGCCTTCCCTGCCGCAGCTCCTCTTTGACGTCGGCGATCAGAGCGCGCTCCTTCGCGTAGAGAGCCTCGCGCGTGAGGTTCTCCGGTTCAGTCACCAGGAACTTCACATACTCCTTCGTTTGCGGATCGAAGGCCCGCGCCCAGATCTCATCGAAGTCGTAGGGATGATCGGGATAGAGCAGGAGCGTGTTGAGCAGGATGCTCATCAGGCTCTTGTTGCCGCGATGCGCTTTCATCGCGGAGCGAATATCCTCCTCCAGCTTCTCGTATGCCTGCTGCAGGACATCGTCCATATCGACCGAAATGACGCTCTCGTCGTATCGCGGCAGATTGTCCGAGATGTCTTCAAGCGACAGAAACGCCGTCGTGGTCATCAGGAACTTGCCGAAGAGCAGCGGCGATGCTCCGGGCTTGCGCAGAACCCGGACCGTCTTCTTCGTTGCCCTCGAACAGGCGTTGTCTGCCTCTTCCACCTTCTCGATGGTTTCGAGAACGCCGTACTGTTCCTGGAAGTCCCGCCGGCCTTGCCCTCCGTAGGCGAAGCCCTCGCGCACCATCGCGTGCGGCTCCATGCGGTAGAAGATGTTGAACAGGTCGTCAGCGTAGCCGCCCATCAGCGTGCCGGTAAGCGCGATCAGGCGCTGCGCGGCGCGTCCGAGGACGCCGAGGCCGTTGCCCTGAGCCGTGTCGCCCGCCAACTGGTGCAGTTCATCGGCAATCGCGAAGTCAAACCAGCCGCCCATATAGCGGCCGATGTATTCGATCGGTGCCATACGCTGAATCCGGTTGCGGTCTGCCTGCCAGAGTGCCGAGAATCGCGTCGTCCCATTGCTGGGTGAAACCAGCGTCTCCGCAATCTTCTGCTTGTCGCGAAAGTCGAGGGTCGTGAGCTTCTCCATCTCTGAGTCGAGAATGGCCTCACCCGAATCGGGATTCACGATACCTCCCAGGTTCGGGCCGGACTTTGCCTTGAGGTAGACGTGGTCCCAGAAGTAGCTGAGTTTGCCTTTGTCCTTGCCGGTAATAAAGAAGGTCGGTCCCGCGAACCGCTTACGCCACTCCTTTCGGCCCAGCCGACGCATCTCCGCCAGGCTGAGATGCTTGCCTTCGTAGACTGTCTTGCCCTTGATGAGCTTGACCTCGCGGACACCGTGGGGCTTTGCGGGATCGCCACCGTTGCGCATATCCTCGATGAGGAACGTCCGTGCACGGGGTATTGTCAGCAGCACCTCGCGCGCCCACTTGTGCGTGATGTGCGAGGGGCACATCACAAGCGTCGTTGTTGGCTGCCCTTCGGATAGCACATGGATCGCCCCCAAAGACATAAGAGTCTTCCCAGCACCACATTCGGCGACAATGCGTGCGGCCTTGGCCTTGCGGAGGTACTTTGCTGTGCCGGTGATGGCCACGGCCTGAGCGGGTAGCGGTTTGCGCAGGAGCCCGGCGAGACCAGGTGCGACCGGATCTTTTGTGCTCTGGAGCGGTGGGTAGGTTTCAAGGATGCGTTCGGCCAGGAGAGGACCAAACTGCCTTAAATAGTCGAAGGTCGTCTCCATGCGGACACCTCCTTCAAGCTGGCTTTTGTGATGGATTGTTCAGGCGCAAGTCAGAGATCACTCACGATGAGGAGGGGGTGACTCGTCCACGGTACTAGAGGGTGAATAGGGCTGCTTAGGAGCGGTCAGCTTCTTCCGCGGGCAAGGCGAAGCGCTCGAGTTCGACTCGACCGTCCTTCCTCACATCAACCTGCAATACCCGGTTAGTGAGGTCGCCATTCTTCGCAAGGTCGTCGAGGACCATATTAAAAATCTGCCGCTGCAGGTTCAGGTTCAAGCTAAATGGGGCGTCGATGCAGACCAACCGTGTCCTTTCGGTAAGCCTGCGTAGTCGCTCAACCAAATAGCTGTTTCTTAAGTGCGGAGTATCTGCGGTAACGGATCTTCAGGAGTTGCCAGCGGCTCCAGCTCTTGATCGCTGTTCCGGTGAACCGTGAGCCGTCTGTCCCGACAGACAGTTTCAGGCCGCCGCTCATCAGGTGAGTTTCCCTTTCAGCCTGACCGGCAGGTGTCCAGGCATAACAGCAGGTTGCGTTTTGTAACTCGCAGATCGTGCCGAAGGTGATTCCTCTCCCAGTGCTGAGCCCCGACGTAAAGCGTTCACGAACGTAGTCCAGATTCGTTGCGGAGACCGGCAGTTTGACGTAGATTCCGCGTTGTCCGCTCAGCACGAGATCGCCGGGTTCTACCCATATCAGGTTCGCAACGTAGCCCTTTTCTCGCAGAAGTCTTTCGAAACTGGCAACAGCTTCCTCGAAGGTTGGCGGTTCTGGCGTTCTCATCGCGTTTTTACCAACAGGATACGGCGGACGGAGGTGCGGCCGATGCTGAGCTGGCGTGCGATTTGGGATTTGCTGATGCCCGAGCGATAGAGTTTGCGGATGTTGTCGGCGCTGAGACCGGCGGTAAGAGGGCGGCCCAGGGTTTTGCCGTTCCGCCGGGCATGAGCCAGACCGGCCCGGACGCGCTCGCGCAGGACTTCGCGCTCGAACTCAGCGAAGACGGCCAGCATGGCGGCCATGGCGCGGCCGGCGGGCGTGGTCAGGTCGAGGGCCTCGGTCAGCGAGACGAAGCCAACGCCGAGATGTTCGAGCTCCTGCAGGGTGGCCAGCAGATCGGTTACCGATCTGCCCCAGCGATCCAGACGCCAGACCAGGACGACGTCGATCTCGCGGCGCCGCGCCGCTTCGATCAGCTTCTCCCGCATCTGGCGCTCGGACGCGCCGGAGCCAACCTCCTTTAGCTGCAGGGCGATGGTCCAGCCGCGGCGGGCAGCATACTCGCGCATGGCGCCATTCTGCATGGGCAGGGTCTGCTGATCGTGCGTGGAGACGCGGGCATAGAGTCCGGCGCGAAGCGCGGTTCCGGCCCGTTTACCGGGGTGGCCGAAAACCCTCCGCGATTTGGATGGTGTGGAGCCTTGTTTCCCGGGCATTTCCCGCCGCTTTCTGACCATGGCCGCAGATTATCCTTTTCGGCCATGTGGAGCATGATAGCGCGTCAGGACTCAGCGACTCGGGTGCGGTAGTTCCACGGCATCCACTCGGCCGGATTCCGCGCCAGATCTTCGGCATGCCGCTGCAGCTCGGTCAGGTAGTCGAACGGATTGGCGCCGTTCAGCTCGCAGCTGTGGATGAGGCTCATATAGAGATCACCCACCTGCGCTCCGTTCAGGGTTTTATAAAACAGCGAGTTCTTGCGATGCAGGATCGCCCGCTTGAGCGCCCGCTCACAGGGGTTGTTGTCCAGCGGCGCTCCGGCGGTGCGCAGGAACAGCGTCAGCGCTTTCCAGTGGCGCAACATATATTGGACAGCCTTCCCCAGGCCGGAGTTCGGCTCCGTCCTGCGGCTGTCTAACTGCGACTGCATCCAGCCGTGCAGCTTGTCCATCACCGGACGGCTGTGCTGCTGATGGAAGCGCAACCGTTCCTCGGGCGACATCTTCTGCTCCCGCGCCGCGGCGTCGTTGCGATACACCGCGCCCAGCGATTCCAGGACATGACGGCACTCCTCGGGGAAGTTCGTCAGCACCTCGACGAACTTCCGCCGACCGTGCGCCAGGCAGTTGGCCACCAGCTCCTCCACGTCCTCACTGAGCCTCGGCGCGTTCCGCGCCAGCGCGTCCGACATGCGGATCGGCCGAGCCAGTCCTGCCGCGCGGTGTTTCAACACCGCGGTCAGGTTCTCCCCCGCGTGTTTCACCCCGCTGAAGAACAGCGCGATCTTCCAGCCCGGTGCTGTGGACACGATGCCGCTGGTAAATACCCCGGTCCTGTCATCTGCCGGTTCCCGGGCCAGATGCAGCACTCGCATGCTGGTGTCGTCGTTGTGCAGCACTTCACCCTGCGCCGCCTGGCGGATCAGTTCCTCCCACGCCCAGCGTATCGGCTCCGCCGCTTCCTCGACGATCTCCCACTGTGTGGCCGCCGGCAGCGGGATACCCAGACTCTCTTCCAGCTGCTCCAGCCGGTAGAACGGCATGCCGCTGCCGTACTTCAGCTGTGCGATCATCGCCGCCGCCGTGTCCTCGTACTTCTCCTCGCCCACTCCTTCCGGAGTCTGTGCAGTGAACACTTCCCCGCACAGGTTGCAACGCAGCCGCTCCAGCTCATACACGGTTGCCGTCAGCGGTGCCTGACCCGCGATCCGCACCAGCACGCGCGGATCCTGCTGCGCGTACACTCGCCCCTTTTCGCACTCCGGACAGCGATCGCCGGCCGTCAGCTGCTGATGCGCGATCTCCACTCGCTTCGCACCGTTGTACGCATCGGCTCCGTTGCGCCCATGTCCTGGCTTCTTCGCCTTCTTCTTATCGCCTGCTGCGGGCTTCGGCTTGTCTTCCAGTCCCGCTCGTTCCAGCACTTCCCTCGTCTTCTCCGTCACCAGCGGGAACAACAGCCGCCGCAGATCGCGGATCGTGGTGTCCTTATCGGCGATCAGCTCGGCCAGCAGCTCGAGTCCCTCCACCACCGCCTTCAGCTTGCCGAAGTCCTCCTCCGGCAGCGACGGCCGCACCCGCTCCAGCAGCGATTCCAGATCCTCGCGCGAGATCTCCATCACTTCGGCCGCGGGCTTCATCGGACCCAGGTTCGCTCAGGTCGATTCAAAACACCAGGACTTTTTCAAGGCCGTATCTGCGCGGATGCCGCGCTGCCCACCGGCCGCCACACTGGCGCTGCTCGCACTCGCGATGCATCACCGGCAGCCAGCAGTAACTGCGCCTGCCATGATTCCAGCCGCCGCGCCGTACAGCCTTCGCCTTCCGGCCACCAGCCGAACCTTCCCTTCGACAGTCTCTTGATCAGAAGCCAGTAACCCTGCCCATCATAAGTAAGGACGCGTACCGTCGTGCCCCGCCGGTTTCTGAAGATAAACACGCAGCCCGAGAACGGATCTTCCGCCAGTTGCTCCTGACAGAGCCGCGCCAGTGAATCGATGCCCTTACGCCCATCCACCGGCTCGATCGCCACCAGCACCCGCATCTGCGGCGTGATCTGGATCATCCCATCACTTCTCGCCACGCTCGCAGCAGTGCCGCCCAGTCCGGCGCCGCTGCACTCTTCCACTGCACCCGCATCCGCGGCTGTGGTGAACTCTCGAACTCGATCACGTACTCGTCGGCAACTGCACCCGTCGCGCCGATCAGTTCCACGAACGTTGTCGGCGACTGATCCCGGTTCGGCTCCACAACTGCGCCCATCCGCTTCTTCAGCGCGTTGTAGTCCAGCCGCAGCGTATGCGCCACCACGTTCGCTCCGTGCTGCCGCGCCTGCTCCGCCGCCGCCTGCCACAGCGTCGGCGGCAGCTTCGCCCGTCCCGTGCGCGTACTCCTGAACTGCTCAAACTCACGCTCTAACTGGATAACTGAATCGGGAACAACAGCCTTCCTGGATCTCATCGTCAGCCGCCCTTTCAGCGACTAACTCAACCTACCAGCCCAGCCCCGCTCACATCATGCACCCTTGCCGAAAGGACACTTTGTATCAGGGCACGACTTCAGTCGTGCCAAAAAAAACCGCGCCGAAGGCGCTACCTTGCTGCCGCAGGAGCCGGGGTCCCCAGCACGCCTGCCTTTGGCGTGTGGGTGGAGGCTGCCTGGCGTAGCTCGAAGAGGCTAGCCAGCAACAAAGTGTCGGCGTTCGCATTGCGAACGCCATCCTTTACCCGCCTGCCCCATCACCTTCGCCACGAACGTCCGAGTCGCAACGCCGCCCGTCACGCGGTCTGTCCCTGTGATCCCCAACCCGTCCGGAACCACAACTGCGCCACCCGCCCCGCCACCACCAGCGTCGGCACCGCGTCCGTCACCCACGCCAGCGTCCCCGGCGACAGGCGCCCCGTCGCATACAGCCAGCCCTCGCACAACGCCAGCGCCAGATACAAAACCACCCCGGTCCGCGGCATCCGCAACACCAGCGCCAGACACGCACACCCCATCAGGTCGCCGAACAGGATGCTCGTCACCCAGGGGCTCACGCGGCCGATCGCCGCCAGCTCCACCAGATTGGGCAGCATATACAGGACCAGCGCGATCGCCGCAAACACCAGCACTGCATAGCGCCGGTCAACCCTCCGCAGGAAACCCGCGAGCCGGCTCACCGGCCCGGCTGTCGTGCCGTGGAACGCGACGTAGCTCCGCAGGGCCGCGTCGGCGAACTCCACTGGACGCGGCGTTCCGCACGCATGCTGGCCTTCGAGCGCGGCCGCAGCCGCAAACCCCGTGGCGTGTCCGATCGTAGCGAAGCAGCGAGTGCAAATGACCACACAGCTGCCATCCGCGCTGTAGCGGCGATAGTACCTCATGGAGCAAGTTCCTGATCGGCAGGATTTCGAGCTCGTGGGCGCCCGCTGATGGTCGAGATGTATCACACGAAAATCGTGTGGCGCAATCGGTAATCGAACCCAGACCCCCGATTCCCCGCGCTCAGGCCCATTTTTTGGCTGCAGCCGAGCTCGCCATACCGCCCTGGTTACCTCTTTCTTATGGACAATCCCGCCCGCCCCGGCGTAGCCTCTGCCACCATCAGTCTCAGGAAAATCCGTTCGGCCACGAAACGACAGCGCCAGCCCCGTCACTACACGCTGACGTCCCTCGATTCCCGCCTCGCTGCCCCTGCCGTCGCAGCGTGCCAGAAATCCCCCGCTGGAAAGGAAGACAGGCCATGGTGGACAGAACTCTGCCGGCGATCCAGAACCTCAAACACATCGTCGTCCTCATGATGGAGAACCGCTCCTTCGATCACATGCTGGGCGCCCTCCATTCTCAAAACGCCGCCATCGACGGCCTCGTCGGGAACGAAACCAATCCCGACTCCACCGGCGTCCCCGTCACCGTCGCCCCCAACGCCGCCTACCAGGGACAACTCGATCCCGACCCCGACCATCACTTCCCCGCCGCCGATCTCCAGATCTTCGGCGGCGTCACCACCGCACAGAATCCCAACCGCGCGCCCAACATGCAGGGCTTCGTCAAAAGCTATTTCAACCAGCAGAACAATCTCGCGCACTCGCACGAGATCATGGACTACTTCGCCTCCAGCCAGCTGCCCGTCCTCACCACCCTCGCCACCCAGTTCGCCGTCTTCAATCGCTGGTTCTCCTCCATCCCCGGCCCCACCCTCTGCAACCGCGCCTTCGCGCATTACGGCACCTCCTTCGGCCAGGTCAGCATGGACGTCTTCTACTGGAACAAGCAGTACCTGAGCATCTACGAGCGCATCGCAGCGACGGGCACCTACACCACCCGTCTCTACTACTACGACGAGGCCAGCTCCTCGCTCGAAGTCGTCAACCTGCTCCAGAACCAGCCTGCGCTCTTCGGCAGCTTCCAGGATTTTCAGGACGCCTGCAGCCGCAATCAGCTTCCCAACTACTGCTTCATCGAACCCAACTACACCGATCACGACGCACCCGACGGCTCCGGCGAACTCATCGCCTGCGACCAGCATCCCGATCACGATGTCCGCGCCGGCGAGCAGTTCATCGCCACCGTCTACACCGCCATCCGCAGCAATCCGAACCTCTGGCCCAACACCGCCATCCTTGTCGTCTACGACGAACACGGCGGCACCTTCGATCACGTTCCTCCGCCCGCCTGCACACCCGACGGATTCGTCGCGCAGCCCAGCGCCACCGGTACCCCCGATCCCTTCCACTTCGATCGCCTCGGCGTCCGCGTTCCCGCCGTGCTCATCTCGCCGTGGATCGCTCCCGGCACCGTGATCAACGAAGTCTTCGAACACGCCTCCATCCCGGCTACCATGACCGACTACTTCATCGGCGCCTACCCGAATCGATCCCCGCGCGAGATAGCCGCCAACACCTTCCTCGGCTATCTCAATCAGCCCACCATGCGCGCCGACGCCGATTGCCCCACCTTCAAAAACGTCCAGGCTTAGGAGAATTGCGATGGAACCCATCCTCGTCCCCGGCCCCCCCAAAGAGGCCTTCGACAAGAACCGGCGCATGTCCGACCTGATCCGCAAGCAGATCGAGCACTTCAAACACCTCGAGGAAAAGCTGCCGCCCGACGTGCGCGCCACTCTGCCGCAGCACCGCATCGTCACGGAAGATGACGCCGCCCGCTACATCGGCCCATGACGCTCTGCTCCGCACCCGCGCCAAAGCAGCCCTGGCCGCAATGGCGCCGATCGCCATGCCGCCGCTCGCTCGTCCCCGGCAAAAGGATCAGGCCCTCGACCTCGCCGCCGCCGCCGGCCCCGCCGCGCCACCGTCCCCAACAAAGAAGCAGACCACCCCGGCTCGCAAAAAGTCTCCCCCACCCCCAGGCTCCGGCAAGAGGAAGAAATGAAAATCGCGCACGTTGTCCTTTCCCCCCTGCTTCTCACCACAGCCCTCGCGTTGGCTCAAAACGAGAGCCGCCTCCATCGCGACTTTCGCGTCGAAGGCGAATCGCTCGAAGCCTGCGGCAAATTTACGTTCGGCAATCTCACCGACTGCGGCCAGACCGTCGTCATGGGTCAGCCCATGCACATCACCGCCGGCAGTCTCGCTCCCGATGACGGCATCGCCGCCGGCCTTGCCTTTGTCGAGCACAAGGACTACACCAACGAATGGCGCGCCAGTTGGGACGTCGACGCCCAGGCCACGACCAACGGCTCATGGCGCGCCGGGGCCTACATGAAGGCTTACCGCCTTCCCTCCGGACTGCAATATCGAGTCGCGCCCCTCTTCAACTTCTACTCGCAAAGCATCTCGCTCACGCGCGTCGACTATTTCGGCCTCGGACCCAACACATCCCTTCTCGCCCACACCACCTACGGCTTCAGCGAAAACATCACCGGCGCCGATGCGGCCTTCCCGCTCCAGATCGGCAAAGGCGGTCCAAAAATCGCCATCGTCGCCGAGCTCAACGGACGATTCCCCAGCGTTCGCGCCGGCTCCGATGCAAACATCCCCTCCATCGGCACGCTCTTTTCCGAAAGCACGGCGCCCGGCCTCACGCGCCAGCCCGGCTACTTCGAACCTTCCGAAGGCCTGCGCATCTACCCTGCCTTTTTCAAAGACCGCATCCGCCTCAACTACCTGCTCCAGTTTCAGCAGTTCGTCGCGCCCGGCGACGGTGCTTACTCCTTCCGCCGCTGGAACGGCGACTTCAGCCACGAGATTCCTCTCTACAGCTGGCTCCCCAAAATACTCAGCCAGCACTATTACCCCAACCGCGCTTCACAATTTCAGTACACCGGCCCCGATGACTGCACCGGCAGCAACGCCAGTCGCAATATTTCGCTCACGCGCGCCGCGACCACCAAACCGAACCCTGCGGTTCCCTGCCCCATCGTCTCCACCACGCAAAAGCTCGAGGGCTCCATCACCCTGCGCGCGTTTCTGTCAGAGTCCTTCGCCGATCGCGGCAGCCACGTGCCCTTCTACTTCTCCCCCACCGTCGGCGGATCCGACATCAATGGCACGCCGATGCTCGCCAGTTATCCCGACTATCGCTTCCGCGGACCGGACCTGCTCCTCTTCAGCGGCCAGATTGAGCATTCGCTTGGCAAGCTCCCCATCGGTCTGTTCTTCGGCGCAGACGAAGGCAAAATCGGCCTCCGCCGCGACGACGTGAGCCTCGATCATCTGCGCCACACCTTCAGCGCCGGCCTCACCGTTCACGCCGGAGGACTGCCCGTGATCTATTTCTCCTGGGCCTGGGGCGGCGGAGAAGGAACGCACACCACCGCCACCGTGAGCCCCACCTTGCTGGGCGGCTCTGCCCGTCCGTCCCTCTTCTGACCTCTGCTGCGTGCTAGTGCTGACTATGCCGCCAGGTCCAGTACGCTTTCTTGTCTGCATCGCTGCGCCGATTAAAGTCCATGTGATCCCGATGCGTGTCGTGTTCCCAGCGACCGTAGTAGACCGTCTCGCCGCTCCACACGTGGTAGTCGCCGTAATACGGATCGCAAACACGCACCCGCGCCGCGCAGCCGGTGGTCAGCATCGGAGCAACAAGAACCGCCGCAAAGAAAACTGGAGCAAACTTCCGAAGGATCGAACCCATTCACTGTCCTTTCATAACTCAGCGTCGAAGATGCGCTCGATCCTCCCTGCGGTTGCTCTCTGGACCCGAGAAACTTGAGCCACCCGGCCCATGGTGAGTCCTTTTTCACCCGGCGCCAAACAACGTCGCCCCGCCCCCGCGAATCCAATCGCCCGAGGAGTACACATGAACAAGTTCTGCAGAGCTATCGCTGTTTCCACCATTGCGCTCACTCTCACCGGCGGCATCGCCATCGCCCAGGACCATCCCGACCAGGATCATCACCAGCAGTATGTGAAACACAGCGAGTGGCACAAGGGTGCAAAAATCAAAAACGAAGACTGGGGTCGCGGCGAAGCCGTCGCCGACTGGCACTCGCACCACCTGCGCCAGCCCCCGGCTGGTTATGAGTGGCGCATGGTTGACGGAAATTACGTCTGCGCCAACAGCGACGGCGTTATTTTCTCCGTCGTTGTCGCCCACTAACCTAACTCACCCCATCGAGAGGGCCGGGCGCCCACCCGGCCCTCACCGCCGCTTGGACCGTGGCCAGTCTCGAAGGCTGCACCAAATCGTCTTCGACGGCGCCGTCCCTGACTCCGGCGAATCCCCCAACCCTGCGGTCCTGTAACCCGCCTTCTGTCCCCGTCCCCCAAAAAGCCGAAGGGGCGAGTCCCCTTGCGGGTTCTCGCCCCTTCTTCCGATTTATCGAAGATCTGGCTTCGGCTACCTGATCACGCCCTGTTGCTGCCGGCTTCGCCCGAGCCTGCGAGCTTGCGCCCGCGCTCCCGTTCGTTCCGTCAACCCATCTGACGTGTGAGCATCTTCACCGCCATCCGCAAGCCTCCGGTTGCCCGGCTTCCTGCTGGAACCCCCGGTTTCCCGTGAGCTCCCTGAGCTGCGTTGCCGCCTCTCCTGACCGCTGCGTTTTGCTCTCTTCTTCGGGAGGATCGCTCCTCCGTTGAAAGAATCATCGCACAGAATCTTGTTCCCGCAAGTCCTTTATTTCTGTGCAAATCCGGGCTTTTATGTGCAAATTTCAGGCCAAAATCAGCACCTTGCACCACCCCCGGTGCAGGCCTCCCAATTCCGCCGTTCAACCCAGCCGCAATCATCCCCAAAACTCAATATGTAACCACCACTGTAGCTAATTGACTGCACCCATCCCGCGCTCTGCGTCCCGCACTCTGCACCCTGTGCCCTGTGGCCTGCTGCCGCGTTCCTCTACAATGATCCTTCGCCTTCATCCTTCGTTCCGAACCGAGGCGCGTCTCGCATGCCAATCGAAACACTCTCCTTCGCCGGTCTGCCCAACTGCCTCAAGCTCTCCAACGGAGCCACCGATCTCATCGTCACCACCGCCGTCGGACCCCGCATCCTCTTCTACGGCGCCGCCGGCGGTAAAAACCACCTCGGCAGCTTTCCAGACAATTCCGTCAGCACCGCTCTCGGCTCCTGGAAACCGTACGGCGGCCATCGCCTCTGGGTCTGGCCCGAAGTCTTCCCCGCCACCTACGCGCCCGACAACACCCCCATCCAGCACGAAACCCACGGCGACCTCAGCGTCACCCTCCGGCCGCCTGTCGACGGCGCCTCGATCGAAAAGCAAATCCGCATCACCCTCGCGCCCACCGGCTCGCACGTCAAAATCGAGCACACCGTTACCAGCCGCAATCTCTGGCCCATCGACATCGCCGTCTGGGCCATCACCATCGTCGGCTCCGGCGTTGGCATCGTCCCCCGCGTCCCCTTCCAAAGCCATGACGACTACGCACCCGTCACGCAGCCCCTCGCCCTCTGCGCCTTCACCGATCTGCAGGACCCACGCTTCACCCTCGGCGTTAAATACATCCTTCTCCGCGCCGACCCCGCCCGCCCCACCGCCCAGAAGTTCGGCCTCCGCAACAAAGAAGGATGGTGCGCCCACCTGCTCGGCAACGAGCTCTTCGTCAAGCGCTTCGCTCACGAGAACCGCGCCCTCTATCCCGATTACGGCGTCAACACCGAAGTCTACGTCGAAGGAGCCTTTCAGGAAGTCGAGCTCATGGGCCCGCGCCGCACCGTCTGGCCCGGCGAGTCGATCGCCCTCAGTGAAGAATGGAATCTCTTTCACGGAATCAGGGTCGACCCCGGCGCCCCTGACCTCGATCAGCTCGACCGAGCCATAACCCCCGCGATCCAGTCGCTGTTCTGACCAGCGCTGCGGAACAGAAACAAGGTCCGATTCCCGGCGGAATAGATATTCGAAGAATCGGAGACCTGTTGCTTTCCCAATGAAGTTTGTGACATACTCCTGTTGGTACCCCAATGGAATGACTCCAGGGTTCCCGGAGATGGCATGAAGCAGAAAAAAGACGTCCAGCAGGGCACCCTCGCCCTCATGGTGCTTCGCACCCTCCATGTCCTCGGCCCCCAGCACGGCTACGGCATCGCCCGCCGCATCGAGCAGATCAGCGGCGACCTTCTCTCCGTCAACCAGGGCACCCTTTACCCCGTCCTGCTCCGCCTCGAGCAGGAAGGCGCGGTCGCCTCCGACTGGGGCCCGTCGGAAAACAACCGCCGCGCCCGCTTCTACCGCCTCACCCGCGCCGGCCACAAACTGCTCGAATCCGAAAGGCGCGACTGGGAGCAAACCGCCGCCATCATCGCACGCTTCTTTGAAGTCCGTGCGGAGGACCTGCCATGAGAGCTCTCCATCGCCTCTTCGCCCGCGTCCGCAATCTCCTCTTCCGCCGCCAGGGCGACGCGCGCCTCCGCGAGGAACTCGAGCAGCACCTCGCCTTCCTCTCCGAAGAGAACGTCCGCGCCGGCATGTCTTCCGCCGAAGCCCGCCGCCAGGCCGCGCTCAAACTCGGCGCTGTGCAATCGGTTCGCGAAAGCTATCACGCCGAAGAGGGCGTGCCCCTCATCGAGCACCTGTTCGCCGATCTGCGCTTCTCCCTGCGGGTCCTCCTCAAATCTCCCTCCTTCGCCATCGTTGCCATCCTCAGCCTCGCCTTCGCCATCGGCGCCAACGCCATCGTCTTCAGCGTCCTCAACGCCCTCATCCTCCGCCCGCTCAACATACCCCACCCGCAAAGCCTCTACTCGCTCGAGCGCGAGCCACAGAACGAGCCCTTCCAGTCCTATCCCGACTACCGCGAACTTCGCGACCACAGCCGCACCTTCGAAAACCTGGTCGCGTATGCCATCATCGGCTCCATCGCAATCGATACCGGCAACAACGCCTCGATCGCGTGGCCCTGCCTCGCCAGCGGGAATTATTTCGACGCCCTCGGCATCCAGCCGTATCTCGGACACTTCTTTCACGCTGCGGACGAAAAAGGAACCAACAGCGCCCCCTATCTCGTCCTCAGCTACGACTACTGGCGCGCGCACTTTCACGCCGATCCCGCCGTCCTCGGGACCACCGTCCAGCTCAATAAGCACCCCTTCACCATCATCGGCGTCGCTCCCGCCGGCTTTCGCGGCACCGAGCTGTTCCTCTCCCCCGACTTCTGGGCGCCCATCGTCGATCTGCCCGAGGTCGGGGGATGGAACCCCCTGGAAAATTACGATGACCGTCCTCTCTGGATCGCCGGCCATCTGAAGCCCGGCATCACCCGCGCCCAGGCCACCGGCGACCTCAATGCCATCGCTGCGTCGCTGGCCCAGGCGCACCCGAGAAGCGATGAAAAGCTCCACTTCGCGGTGGCCCATCCCGGACTGCTCGGCGACCACCTCGGACGCCCGGCCCGCGCCTTCATGGCCGGCCTCATGCTGCTTGCCGGTCTCATCCTGCTCGCCGCCTGTGCCAACCTCGGCAGCCTCTTCGCCGCCCGCGCCGCCGACCGCTCCCGTGAGATCGCCACCCGCCTCGCGCTCGGCTCCCGCCGCGCCCGCATCGTCCGCCAGCTCCTCATGGAAGCCATTCTCGTCTCGCTCGCCGGAGGCGTCCTCGGAGTCTTCGGCGGCATGGCCATCCTCCGCGGGCTTAGCGCCTGGCGCCCCATTCCCGCTGTCCCCATCAACGTGCCCGTCCATCCCGACGTGCGCACCTGGGTCCTGGCGCTGCTCCTCGCCCTCCTCAGCGGATTCCTCTTCGGCCTGGTTCCCGTCCGCCAGGTCCTGCGCGCCGACCCGTATCAGGTCATTCGCTCCGGATCCACCGGCCTGGACGCGTCGCGCCGCTTCGCCCTGCGCGATCTCCTCCTCGCCTCCCAAATTGCCATCTGCGCCGTCCTCGTCACTGCCTCGCTCGTCGCGGTGCGCGGCCTCCTCCGCTCCCTGCACGCCAACCTCGGTTTCGAACCCGGTCACGCCGTCCTGGCCGGCGCCGATCTCCACATGGCTGGATACACCGACGAGCAGGCCGCCATCATGGAGCGGCGCATGAGCGACGCGGTCGCCGCCATCCCCGGCGTGACGGCTGCCGCGTATGCCCAAAACTTTCCCCTGCAGTTCGGCGGCGACAGCGACTCCAATGTCTTTCGCGACAGCGTGACCGACTATCGCCCCAGCAACGCTGCGACGGACGCCTGGCAGTACACCGTCTCGCCCGGATATTTTGAGGCCGCCGGCACCGTGCTCCTCGCTGGTCGTGCCTTCACCCGGCACGACGACACCCAATCCCCTAAAGTCGCCGTCGTCAATCGAGGAGTTCGCCCGCAAAGTCTTCGGATCCGTCCAAACCGCCATCGGCAGCGATTTCAAAATCCCCAGCGGCCTGCGCGTTCAGGTCATCGGCGTCACCGAGAACGGCAAGTACCATACCCTGACGGAAACTCCCGCGTCCGCCCTGTTCCTTCCCATCCTCCAGCAACCTTCCACGGGGATCATGCTGATCGCGCGCTCCGACCGCGATCCCCAGGAGATCGCCGGCGCACTCGAAGCCACGCTGCGCGGCCTCGATCCGTCGCTTGCCCGTCGACGTCCACACCTGGAACCGCGAGCTCGACCCCGCCCTCTTTGCTTCCCGCGTCGCCGCCGTCGCCCTCGGTGTTCTCGGCCTGCTCGGCGCCATGCTCGCCATCACCGGTGTCTTCGGGATGGCCTCCTATGTCGTCAGCAGGCGTCTGCGCGAGCTCGGCATTCGCGTCGCTCTCGGCGCCGGACGGCAGAAAGTCCTCGGCGCCGCTCTCGGCCGCGCCTTCCGCGTGCTCGCCATCGGCTCAGCCGCCGGACTCCTGCTTGGCCTCGTCGCCACCAAAGTCCTCTCCTCGATCGTCTACCAGGCCACGCCTAAAGATCCCCTCGTGCTCCTTGGCGTTGTCCTCACCATGCTTCTTCTCGGACTCGTCGCCACCTGGCTCCCCGCGCGCCGTGCCCTCGCCATCGATCCCATCCTCCTGTTACGCGAACAATAGCACGCTTCCGGCCCTATTCCGTCCGCAAGGCCTGCATCGGATCGAGACGCGAAGCGCGCCAGGCAGGAAAGATGCAGGCGAGCGAAGCGATCAGGAGCAGAGTGAGAATCACCGCGCCGATCACAGCCGGATCAGTCGGCTCTGTTCCGTAAAGCATCGACCGGATAAGCTGCGTTACGCCCGCACTGGCTATCAGACCGAGAATCAGCCCAACGAACGCCGGCCGCAGCCCGTCAAACAAGATGAGACGCAGGATTTGTTCGCGCTGCGCGCCCAGGGCGACGCGGATGCCGATTTCTGATACTACGCTGCGTGACCAGGTAGGAGAGCACTCCATACAGGCCTACTGCGGCCAGAAGAAGGGACAGGCTGGCGAAGGCCAGGATCAGATTTGCCGCGAAACCCTGGCTGGCCGTGGTCTTGCCGAGAATCTGGTCCATGGTCAGCGCATTGTAGACAGGCAGTTCCGGTTCGAGTGCCGAGATTTGTTGCTGGATCGGTATCGACATGGCCAGTGGATCGATTGAGGTCCAGGCCACGATGGTAGCCTCGCTGGTGAGATCGGGAATGCCGGAGAGGATCGGGAAGTACATGGCGGCCTCGACTGGCTTGGTAACGTCGTAGATCGTGTCGCCAACTTCGCCGATGATCTCGTAGATTTGTCCACTGTCATCCCAGTCGACGCGGACGTGTTTGCCGATGGGGTCGTCGCCCGAGAAAAACTGATCTACGAATTGCTTGCTGACAACAATGTAATGGTCGTTGTCGAGGCGCTCGTGTTCCGTGAAGACCCGGCCGCGCAGCAGCGGAATCTGCATGACGCTGAAGTACTGCGGGCCGGCGGTCAGGGTCATGGCGTCGTACTGAAGGGTGTAACTGGGTGCCGGTTTTTCGAGGATCGTGAAAACTCTGTCGCCCTGGGGCCCTGATCCAGGCGCAACGGACACGAGCGCCGCGCCGCGCACGCCGGGCAGCCGCCGCACGCGCTCCAGCAGCGACCGATGGAAGAGCATCACCTTGTCGCGTGTGTCGTATTGGATTTCCGGCAGACCAAACTTCATGGTCATTACGTGATCGATGCGGCAGCCCAGATCCGCCATGCGCAGGTGCAGAAAGCTCTTGAAAAGCAGCCCGGCTGACACCAGCAGCATGACCGTGAGCGCGATTTCAACGGTGAGCATCGTCCTGCGCAACCGTGCTCGTGAGGCGCTGCCGCTGGCTGATCGTGAAGATTCTCTCAGCACCGAGAGCAGTTCCTTGCCGGTGGAAGAGATCGCCGGTACCAGACCCGCCATCAGGCCCGTCGCAAGTACCAGGCCGGCAGCAAAAGTGAGAACCCATCCATCGACGTGGACGGAGTCGGCACGAGGCAGACTGCGCCAGTGCGCCGCGAGCCATTGTGTTGAAGCAAGCGACAGCAGCACGCCCAGTCCGCCGCCGGCCACGCAGATCAGCAGGCTTTCCGTCATCTGCTCGCGAATTAAAGCAAGCCGGCTGCCGCCCAGTGATCCACGGATGGCAACCTCCTTGCGACGCGATGCAGCCCGCGCTACCAGGAGGTTCGAAAGATTGAGGCAGGCGATCAGCAACATACAGCCAACCGCGCACAGCAGTACCAGCAGCTGTGTTCGCACACCCTTCACAAGATCATCGATCATCGGCCGGTACCAGACATCTTCAGCGACGGGCTTGGTAGGATGGGCGAGATATATCTGGTACTGCACCGCGCTCACCTCGTGCGTCGCCGCTTCTACGCTTACATCCGGCTTCAGCCGCGCTACCACCTCGCTCTGGTGGCCCGCGTGCATGTCGTAGTCACCTTCTGAGAAAGTCTGCGCGTAGGGCATCCAGTACTGGATCCGCGCGTCCGGATAGGTAAACCAGCTGGGTAGTACGCCAACGACAGTAGTCGGGACGGTGTCCAGATGAATCTGTTTGCCGATGATCGAAGGATTTCCGGCAAAGCGGCGCTGAAACAGGCTCCAGGTAAGCAGGACCACGCGCTCGCCTTTCGGCTGATCTTCAGCTTCGCTGAAGGTGCGGCCAAAGGCGGGAGTTACGCCGAGGAGCGGAAAGAGATTGGCCGAGCCGCCCGCGCTCTGAACGACTTCCGGCAGCTCGGAATGCACGCCGGACAGGATCCCTCCGTAGCCGCGCATCGCCGCCATGTCTTCAAAGCCATGGGTATGGCTGCGCCAGTCGCGATAGTCGCCTGGAGCAACCGCGTTGAATCCGTCGCCGCCTCTGTTGTGGCGGAAATGGTCATAGAGCATCACGAGTTTGCCGGAATCGCGAAACGGCAGCGGCCGCAACAGCACGGCGCGCACCATGGTGAAGAGCGATGTAGTTGCGCCGATGCCCAACGCCATCACCAGCACGGAGACGATAGCAAACTCGGGCGAACGCAGTAGCGTGCGCGTGCCGTACTTCGCATCGCGGACCAGCCGCTCCATCCAGACCCAGCTCCAGACCGCGCGTGTCTGCTCGCGAATCAGCGTCGTGTTGCCGAAGGCGCGCCGTGCTGCGGAACGAGCTTCTTCTGCCGACAGCCCACCTTCCCGCCGCTCTTCCTCTTCCAGTTCCAGATCGGAAAGAAGCTCCCGCTCAAGGTCAGCATCCCGTTTCGCAGTTCCTTTCCAGTTCGGCCACCATCGCATCTCAGCTCTCCTGAGCGGCAGGCCACATCACGCGTGCCACAGCTTCCGCCATCTGCTTCCATTGCGACTCTTCGATCACAAGCTGTTTTCTGCCGAGTTCGGTGAGCCGGTAATACTTGAACTCCCGGTTGCGATCCAGCGCCATCTCCCATTTCGAGGCGACCCAGCCTCTCGCCTCAAGGCGATGCAAGGCAGGATAGAGAGAGCCATGCTGCATCTGCAGGAAATCGTTGCTGGTCCGCTGAATATGTTTGCCAATCTGATGACCATGTGCCGGCCCATAAAGAAGCGTTCGCAACACAAGCATGTCCAGCGTTCCCTGTAGCAAATTCGCTCGTTGTTGCGCCTGCTTTTTAGTCATGGAAGACGTTCGACCCTCGATGGGAAACGATGGTAGATATGCGACTCTCGGTTGTCAAGGACGCAAAGTCAATTCGATCGTCGAATAGTGACGTCAGGCCGGCGCACTGATTGAAAGTCTTTGGCGCGCGATCTTCAGGATTACTCTCCCATAAATGGGCAAGTCGCCACATTTCCGGCCACGTCGCTGCCGCGTTCCTCGACACTGGCCGACTTCTTGATACCGTGCGATTCCAACCCAGGATAAAGGGCACTCGCATCATTATGGATACTTTTGGCATGACGGCCCAGCTCGGCGTTTTGCCTTCTCCGCCCCCACCCTGATAGATAGGTCCTCATAAACGGACGTTTGTAAATCAATTCGAACCCCCGAGTGATGCCCTCGCCCAAATTTGTCAAGCCCCCTGCCTCTTCACCAAAGTAATGCCCCTTCATTCCACATAACTTCCACGCCAACCGACCCAATAATATTTGGCGCGATTTATAGCTGGACTTGGTATTCTAATAATAGGGAGTAAGAAAGAAAAAAGGCCGCCCCAACGGGCGGCTTTTTCGTTCCGAACGCTGTGCCCTGTTGTTGTGGCCTGTGCCCTGAACGCTGAACGCTGTGCCCTGTTGTTGTGGCCCGCGCCTGTTGCCTGTTGCCTGTTTCCTTGCATTCGCACGCGCGAATGCCTCATTCGCACCTCGTGAAGCCGTCATTCGCACTCGCCTTTGATTCACTCGCGAGTGCGTTGCAACTGACTTCTTCTCAATCAACCCTCTCGCTCGCATACGCGAATGCATCAATGGCACGCGCCATGGACGCAACGATGAGGGCCAACAACGGACCTGTATGCAGCGACATGCCGCAGTCCTCAATGTACCCCTCCGCAACTCCCGCAATATCAGTCATCAGCAGGAGGGGGGTGGGGGGGTGGGCGGGTGGGGGTGGTCGGATGCAAAGCAAAAGGCCCCTCGAAAGGGGCCTCGCTCCAAAAACGTCCAACCACTTACCGCGGATGGCCGTGCTCGTCGACCACGTGACCACGCCCATCGCGCGCTTCGTTCCCGTGGAACGCCGCGTGCGGATGCTCGACCGCATGCTCGCCGCGCTGCGGCATCGCTCCGTGATACCCATGATGCGGATCGAAGTGATTATCCACATGTCCGTGGAAGTCTGGCCGGCCGTGATACCACGGACCCGCACCGATGAACACGCCCCCGGTGAACCACTCTGGCCCGTAGTAGCCGTAGGGTGCGCACGCGTAGGGCGCGTAGTCATAGTACCCGTAAGGGCACACAGGAGCAGGACCGATCTCCACCGAGACCTGCGCCTGCGCCGCCGGACCCGTACTCACGAAACACGCCGCCACGAAGGCCGCGGCGAAAGCCCAGGAGTAACGCATAAGTTAACCTCGACACTCTGGATTCAGCAACCAAAGGGTTGGAGTGAACAGCCCGGAAAAGCGTTGTGCTGACAGCAATGATTCGTGGAATCAATGGGCCACAAGTGCCGTCGAAGTGGCGCCATCTCGTTCATTTACTGATGTCTGTGACTGGCATGACACGGCGCGAAAAGCCACCTCACTGCGCGCCCCAGCCGCCACCACCAGGGGTCTCAAGGCGCAGAATATCGCCTGCCTCGAGATCCACGCTGCACTTTCCGGGCAACTCCATCGCCTCACCGGTCGCTGCTTGGATGACGGTGGCGCGGCCGGCAGCGCCCGCCTCGCCACCGGCCAGGCCCCACGGCCGAAACTTCCGCCGCTCAGCCAGCAGCGTCACCTGTGCCGGAGCCAGCAGCTCAATCTCGCGGATCAGCCCGTCGCCGCCGCGAAACTTTCCCGCGCCGCCGGAACTTTTCCGGTACGCGTACTGCCGAACGCGAAACGGATACGCATATTCGAGTGCCTCGATCGGAGTATTCAGCGAGTTCGTCATGTGCGTCTGCACGCCGGAAATTCCATCCAGTCCAGGCCGCGCGCCCATGCCGCCCGCAGCCGTCTCGTAATACGTGAACGGCTGGCCGTTCCGCGGATCGATGCCGCCGATGGTCAGGTTGCTCATGGTTCCCGCGCTCGCCGCCGGAACGCGATCCGGAATCGCCTGCGCCATCGCCCGCAGCAGCACATCGACAATGCGCTGCGAAGTTTCTACGTTGCCGCCCGCCACCGGAGCCGGCGGGCGCGCATCCACAACGCTTCCTGGCTCAGTCACCAGCGTGAGCGGGCGCGAAATTCCGGCTGTTGCCGGCGCATCCTGCTCGAGCAGGCAGCGAAGCACATAGAAGCACGCCGAAAGCGTGATCGCCCGCACCGCGTTCACGCTGCCCTTCACCTGCGGCGACGATCCGCTGAAGTCGACGTGGATGGTCGCCGCATCAGGATCGGTGCGAAGGCTCACCGCGATCCTGATCGGCTGGTCATTGACACCATCATCGTCCAGCCAGTCTTCGGCAGTAAATACGCCCGCCGGCATGCGGCGCAGTTCGGCCCGCACCAGCCGCTCGGAGTAGTTCAGCAGTTCATCGGTCAGAACGCGCAGTCGCGCCTCGCCGTACTTCTCGACCATCTCGAGAATGCGCCGCTCGCCTACGCGGCACGCGCCGATCTGCGCAGCCAGGTCGCCTTCCCGTTCCTGCGGCGTGCGCACGTTCAGCAGGATCAGATCGAGCATCTCGCGGTCGATGGCGCCGCCGCGCACGATCCGCACCGGAGGAATGCGGATGCCTTCCTGGAAGATTGCGCGTGCCGGCCCCATCGAGCCAGGGAACGCGCCGCCAACATCGGCGTGGTGCGCTCGTGCCGAGACATAGAAACCAGGCTTGCTAAAGCCGGGAAGAAAAACCGGAAGCACCATGGTGATGTCCGGCAGATGGGTTCCGCCCGCATAAGGATCGTTGAGAACGACGATGTCGCCCGGCGCAAATTGCGTCACCGCCACCGCCGCTTCCACCGACATCGGCATCGATCCCAGATGCACCGGCATGTGATCGCCCATGGCGATCACCCGCGCCTGGCCATCGAAAACCGCGCAGGAGTAGTCGCGCCGCTCCTTGATGTTGGGAGAGAGTGCGGTGCGGCGCAACGCCGCTCCCATCTCTTCCGCGACAGAATGAACTGCGCTGCGAAAGATCGCCAGCTCGACCGCATCCGGTTTCTGCCCGACCGTCGGACCGCTCATGCGCCGGCTCCAATCGCGATGACGAGATTGTCCAAAGCATCCACGGTGGCCACGCAGTCGGAAGGCAGCACCGTTGCCGATGTGTACTCCGTGATCATCGCGGGACCGCGGATCGCATCGCCCGGAACCAACCGCTCGCGGTGATAAAGACGCGCAGGAAGAAATGCCCCGTCAAAGAAAATCGGCCGTTCCGCATAACACGCGGCGCTGCCGTCTCCAGGAACAAGCTCGCGGCGCATCGGAACCCAGGGTTCCGCGGCGGCCACCGTGCGCACACGAAGATTGACGATCTGGACCGGCTTCTGCGGCTCGCTGAAGCCATACCGCTGCTGATGCAGGCGGTGAAATTGTGCGATCGAGTCCGCAGGAGATTTCGAATCCCATGCAACGTTCAATTCGTATCCCTGCCCGGCGTAACGGAGGTCCAGAGAATCCTGCGCAGCCCCCTCCAGCCCCTCCGCGGCGAACTCAGCCTGAGCGCGCTCCTCGATCTCGGCAAACAGTGGCGCGAGATCGTGGATCGCCTCCCCGGGCAGCATCACCGTGCGCGCATGATCCCGAACCGCATCTGCCAGCAGAATGCCGAGCGCGGAAAGCGCTCCAGGCATAGCCGGAACGAGAACCTTTGGCATCCGCAGGGCGCGCGCCAGAGAACAAGCGTGGACCGGACCGCCGCCGCCAAAGGCCACCAGTGTGAAATCGCGCGGATCGTAACCCTGCTCGACAGAAATGACACGAATCGCCTTGTCCATCTCGGTTTCGACAACGCGCACGATGCCCGCCGCGAATTCCTTGACGGACGCGAGCAGCCCCTTCTGCTCGCGCATCAGCTTTTCGGTCTTCTCACGATGCAGAGGAACGCTGCCGCCAAGGAAACTCTCCGCATCGAGCCGTCCGAGCAGCAGGTTCGCATCCGTGACCGTCGCCCTGGCGCCGCGCCCAAAACAGATCGGCCCAGGATCGGCGCCCGCGGATTCCGGACCCACGCGCAGCATGCCGCCCGGATCGAATCGCGCGATGGAGCCGCCGCCGGCGCCGACCGTGTGGATTTCGAGCATCGGCACGCTCACCGGCACACCGGCTACCACCGATTCCCGTGTTCGCCGCACACCTCCACGGTTGGTGTCGGACAGAAAAACGTCGGTGGATGTTCCGCCCATGTCGAGTCCGATGATGCGATCGAAACCAGCCCACGCCGCAACCCGCGACGCACCGACGACGCCGCCGGCAGGTCCGGACAGGACGGTGCGGACCGGTTCTTCCGCAGCAACACGCGCCGAAACGATGCCGCCGGAGGACTGCATCACGTCGACGCCGCTGCCGTTGTGCTCCGCCGCGACGCGATCGCCAAGATGCAGCAGGTATTGGCGCATGCGCGGCGCCAGATACGCATTCACCGCTGTCGTCGAGGTCCTCTCATACTCACGAAATTCCGGCAGGATTTTATGAGAAACCGAAATGGGGATGCCGAGACCGCTGAGCGCCACTTCGGCGCGCTTCTCCGTCTCAGGATTGGCAAACGAGAACAGCAGCGAAATCGCGATAGCGTGGGCTCCGCTCGCCCCAACCGCTTCCGCCAGCTCCTCCAGTTCGACATCGGTCGGACTGCGAAGGATTTGCCCTTCCGCACTGACACGCTCTGCCAGGCCGAACCGCAATTCCTCCGGAACGAAGCACACCGGAACGGACGCAAACCAGTCATACAATCCGCTGCGCGCCTGGCGGCCAATCGCGATCACGTCTTCGCAGCCCTGCGTGGCGACCAGCGCAATGCGCGCACCGCGCCGTTCGAGCATCGCGTTGGTGCCAAGCGTCGTTCCGTGGCGCACGGCGATCGCTCCGCCAGGACGAATCCGGGCCAGAGCATCGAGCACCGCCAGCGATGGATCGGCAGGCGTGGAAAAAAGCTTCAGGACGCGCATCTGTCCGTTGTCCAGATAAACGCAGTCGGTAAAGGTGCCACCTGTATCGATTGCCGCGCGCAAAGGCCTATGCTCTCGTATCGTGGTATGACGGCAGTTTGAAGTGCACTGCGCCGTACTTCTGAACTGTAAAACACCGGGGAGGAATCTGTGCGCAAATCAGAAATCCGAGCCGATTCCGCGCCCTTTCCTGAACCGTCGCATCTGTAGCACTGGTACTCTCGACCGGTCAAAACATATGAAAATAGGAATCACGTGCTATCCCACCTATGGCGGCAGCGGCGTTGTCGCCACGGAGCTCGGCATCGAGCTCGCGGCTGCTGGCCATCAGGTCCATTTCATCGCCTATTCGCAGCCGTTTCGGCTGCGCGGCCGTGAGCAGGACATCGCGTTCCACGAGGTTCCGGTTTCGAACTACCCCCTGTTCGAATACCCTCCTTACGACCTCGCCCTCGCTACGCGCATGGCTGAGGTCGCTGCGTATTACGAGCTGGACCTGCTGCACGTCCACTATGCGATCCCGCATTCCATCTCCGCGTATCTCGCGCGCGAGATGCTGGCTCGCCAGAGTCGCCGCCTGCCCTTTATCACCACGCTCCATGGAACCGATATAACGCTGGTCGGGCTCGATCACTCCTATTTGCCGATCACGCGTTTCGGCATCGACGAAAGCGACGGCGTAACGGCCATTTCCAATTATCTGAAAGAGAAGACCATCCAGGAATTTCATCCGGAAAGACCGATCGAGGTCATTCCGAATTTCGTGAACTGCGACGTCTACATGCCTCTGAACGATGCCGAACGAGCTGCCGGCCGCGCCCGCTACGCCGATCCTGAGGAGAAGATCCTCGTGCACTTGTCCAATTTTCGGCCGGTCAAGCGCACGGCCGATGTAATCCGGATTTTCGGGCGCATTGCCCGTGAGCTGCCCGCGCGCCTGCTGATGATCGGGGACGGACCGGACCGCTCTGCTGCCGAATGGATCGCCCATCGCAAAGGAATCCAGGATCGGATTCACTTCCTTGGCAAACAAAGCAGCGTCTCCGAGATCTTGCCTCTCGCCGATTTACTGCTCATGCCCAGCGAGCAGGAATCCTTCGGGCTGGTGGCGCTCGAAGCCATGGCCTGCCGCGTGCCCACCATCGCCACGCGCGTCGGCGGCGTTCCGGAGCTGATCGACGACAAAGTCAACGGCCGTCTCTTTCCCGTCGGAGACGTCGAAGGCATGGCCGGAGGCGCAGTGGAACTTCTCCGCGACTCCGACCTGTATCAGGCGATGGCCGAGGCGGCTCGCCGGACCGCGCAGACCCGTTATTGCGCTTCGAAGATCGTGCCCTTGTACGAGCGATTCTATGAGCGCATTCTTGGCGGCCCTGCGGCCTCAGCTCCTTAGTGAATCATGTTGATCGTCTCCTGCGAGATGCTGTCGAAGGTTGTAATCGCCTTGGAGCTCGCCTCGAAGGCCTGCTGCGCCACGATCAGATCCGAGAACTCCGTGGAAATGTCGACATTCGACTGCTCCAGCGCCTCGTCCTGCATCGTGCCCAGACCGGCCGCACCTGCCACGCCCACACTCGCTGCTCCCGACGCGAGAGTGGTCTGATAGTTATTGCCGGCCGCGATGACCAGCCCCTGCTGATTGGTAATGCTGGCCAGTGCCAGCTGCCCAACCGGCGTCGTTTGCCCGTTGCTGAATTCCGCCGAAACCAGCCCGTCGGAATCGATGGTGAACCCGCTGTATTCGCCGCTGGCATAGCCATTCTGCGTCGTCGCCGATACCGCGGATGCCGATGCGACCTGAGTGATGGTCGGTTTGTTGTTCGCTCCGTAAAGATCCCAGGTTACGTTAAGGTCGTTCGCGCCATCGCTCAAACCGGTAAATGTAATGCCGCTCGCATTCGCCGCCGGCGCGATCAGATTCCCGTTCTGATCGAAGGTGAGGTTCCCCGTCTGATTCGCGCCGCCGGTCGCATCGCCCGCGGGCAGTGAGATGCTGTAGCTCCAGGTTCCGTCTCCCTGAGCGTTGAGTCCGGTATTGGTGAAGTCGACGGTTGCCACATGACTCACTCCCAGCGAATCGTAGACCGTGATCTGCGCCGGAACCATCGTATTCACCGCCGAACCGGAATCAAGGTTCGTCGTCATCGACATGGTTGTGGTCGGAGCCGGCTGCTCTACGGCGCCAATCGGGATCTGGATCGGCGCCAGCGGCGCGTTCGTATTTACCGCGCCATTGAGCACCGGATATCCCATGACCTGCTGGCCTGACTGTGTCGTCAGCGCTCCATCAGAAGTGAGGCTGAAATTGCCGTCGCGCGTGTATTCGGTATCGCTGCCGTTCTGCACAACAAAGAAGCCGTTCCCGTTCAGCGCAACGTCGGTCGCATTGCCCGTCTCGTTGATACTGCCCTGGGAGAAATCTGTTCCCGTGGAGGCCACCTGGGTTCCGGCCCCTACCTGGAGCGGATCGCCCGCTCCATTGCCGCCGATCTGCTGGTAGAAGAGATCGCTGAACGTCACACTCTGGCTCTTGAATGCCGTCGTGTTCATGTTGGAAAGATTGTTGGCAATTGTATTGAGCGCCTTGGACGACGCTTCCAGGCCAGTCAGCGGAATTGAGAAAGATGACATACTACCTCCTCGAGAGCCGGGCGCGGCTTAGCGCGCCGGGGTTGAAGTGGATGGGCGTGCCTGCTGTGCGCGGGCTCTCAGTGAACGGATTGCGGAGTCGAACGAGCTCCCCGAAGATCCGGGCGACAACGTATGCGCCGCGGTCTCCAGCGAATTTGCGATGCGCGACGTCGAACTCCCGGTGTTCGGAGCGCTCAGGTTACCCGCCGCTGCACCAGCTGCCGCTGCGCTCTGCGACGGGCCGGCGATGGGTGCCGTCCCGGCAACGCTGCCCGAACCGGATGGTGTACCCGAGCCCGTGCTCCCGGTGGTGGACGACAACGGGGCCAGGTCCTGGTTGATCGAAATCAGTTGCTCAAGGCTGTTCACCTGTACCAGCTGATCGATGTATTCGTTCGGATCGGTATTGGCGGTCGGATCCTGATTCTGCATCTCCGTCACCAGCAACTGCAGGAAATCGTTGGCGGAAACCGTCGCCGAACTGGCGCTCGCGCCGGATGAGGAAGATGAATCGGTGCCGGACGTTGCCCCCGTATCCGCTGTCTGCGCAGGTCCCGTTGTCGCAGCCCCGATCAAACCTGGAAATAACTGCATGACGCTCCTTTCCTCGGTCACGTTCAGACCCGTACATTGATGTAGGACAACCCTTCCGCATCGACATCCGCGGAAGACGCGCCAGGCGAACTCTGCTGCTGCACAGTCGTCTCCTGGCGGGCGCCTTCGTTGCGCGATGGGTCGCGGGAAGAGCCTCCCTGATCGCCTGCCGACTGCGAAAACCTCTCCGCAGCCAGGTAGTCGACGTGGATTTGTTCGCCGGCAAGATATTCGCGCACCGCCGGCAACTGCGCCGCCAGCGCACTGTGCGATTCTGCCGAACCGGTTGAGAGGGTCGCGGAGACCTGACCCGCTGTGCTGCTGGTGCGGATTTCGACCCACCCGAGCCCCGCGTTATGCACTCCAACTGCGAGCCGCTGCGGCGTACTCTCCATGACCTGAGGCGCAGCAGCCGCATCCATCCGCTCCAGCGCGGCGCTGGGTGAGATAGGCGTGGAATGCGCCGTCGGCGCTCCCAGCGCGGCGGTCATCGGCGCGCTGGTCGCAGGAATTGCCGGCCCAACATGCGCCGCTCCGGGAGAGAGCCCCTCCACTTCCGGACTGTTCGGCGCAGTCACCGGGGAGACGGCGCCTGGATCGTGCAGGTAGGTATGGAGGATGGTCTTGTCGGTGAGACCCGCGGCGTGACCCGCGGTCATCCTCGCTTGCACACTCGTCGTCCGCGCATCTGGAGGAGGGGTCTCGTCCATCTTGTTTTCGAGCGTGCCGGCTGCTTTGGAGATCATGGGACGGGTTTCGTCCGCAGGTCGATTGAAGCCGTGCGCCATCGCAGTCTGGCGGCGCGACGACGAGGCGCCGGGATTATCCGGGGCGGATTCGGACGCCGCAACACGTACCACGGCCGCCTGGGCGCTCGGTACGTCTGCCGCCAAAGGTTCCCGCTGGTCGGAAAGTGCACCTGGAGTCGCAGGCGAAGCGGTTTGCGGTTCCCGATTGATTGCGCTTTTCTTCTGGAATGCCGTGGCTCCGGGTGCGGCTGCCTTTTGCTCACCCACGGCTTTCCCGACTTTCGCCGCTGACTCTGCCGGCTGGATCATTACAGACGGGAGTGCTGGTTGTCCGTGCGAGGACGCTCTTCCCGCCCCGGAGAGGGAAGGGAGAATGTGCGCATCGCCGGCAGATTCCTGGCGAGGCAGCGATGCGTTGGCAGAGCCTGCCTCGGCGTGCCCCTCACTGGAGTTCCGATCCTTCCCCGCCGTCGCCTCTGTCCTGCCGCTTCCGCGAACGGGTCCAGCGGACCGATCAGTTGGATTCACTCCCGGAAGCGTGGCCGTGTCCTCGGATCTTCCCTGCGTCCGAGGCCCGTCTACCGCGACTGGCGGCGTGGCTTCTGTCGTGGTCATGGCCGATTGCGCGACGGCGTTCAGGACGGAGTGCGCGATCTTTTCTGACTGCGTTTCGCCCGGATGGTCGCGCGTTGGCGTTGCCCCCGGCTGGCCGGCAGGCCCGAATTCCGGGAGGTTCGCCATCGCTAAGGGCCCGACCGTGGCTGCATCGCTCGAAGGCTGATCGATTGCACGCCCCGCGCGCATGCCACCGGTGAATTCTGCGTCCGACCGGACAGGGAATTGAGCCACCGGATCGGAGCCGGTCGGGGCCGGGCTCTGCGCCTCAATCGGATCGGCCACGGTGCCGCGAACGAATCGCCCCGCGTCGAATCGCGCTGCCGGCTGCGCCGCCGTGTGCGCATTCGATTCTTCCGGAACCAGGGCGGTCTCGCTGCCTTGCGCCTGCTGCCGGAGCAGCGTACTGAAAAGGTCGGCAGCAGGAAGCCCCGGAACGGTGGGCCGTCCGGAGTCCGTCACCATCATGCGCGTTTGTGGAACCGAGAGCAGACCAGCGGCCAGATCCAAGGTTGCAGTCCTCGCGGGTGAATCGTTGCACTCCTCCTGCCCCTTCTGCCGGCGAAATGTGAGAGAGCTCTTACCCTCGTGTCCGCGTCCCGCGCGCGGGAAGGCTCCCGAACCAGTCGTCGGTGCGATTCTGCTCCCGGCGAGCCTGCGCCTTCTTCTCCGCGCGCTCCGCCGCTGCCTGCAGCATCTCCACCTGAAGCCGCTCCATCCGCCGCGCCAGCAATACGTCTCGTGCCCTGTCGATGGCAGGCTTGCCTGCTTCCACCAGAGCATCCAGCTTCGCTTCCTTCCAGGCGGCGATCCCGGCATCGGCCCTGCGCATAGACCAGGCCTCGGGCGCGGTGGGCTCCGGCATGGTCAGCGTCCGCAAGGCATCTGCTCGCATGGAAAGAGCGGTTTGCCGTTGCCGCCTGAACGCCCCTTCCAGATCGCGCATGGCCGCATTTTTTTCCTCGAAGGAGAGTCGGGAGAGATCTTCGAGGATCTCTCGCAGCCGCAGCAGCCGACCCAGGGGACGTTTCATCGGCTCACAGCGGCAGGCGTATTTTCGATCGCGGCCACCAGCCCCAGCAGCTGACTCCGGGCATCGGCGAACGTCTCGGGCTCGCGCGCGCTTTGTACCAGGTAATTCCGGATCGCCGGGCGGAACTGCAGAGCGCGGTCGATATCCGGATCGGTCCCGCGCTTATACGCTCCGATCCGAACAAGATCCTCCGACCGCGCCCAGCTGGACAGCACGCGGCGGATGATCCCGGCCGCGTTCGCGTGATTCTCGTCGATTACCAGCGGCATCAGCCGGCTGATCGACTCAATGATATCGATCGGGGGGTACCATCCCTCCGCGGCGAGAGCGCGCGCCAGAACCACGTGGCCGTCGAGATAAGAGCGCACGGCGTCGACCAGAGGATCCTGCAGATCGTCGCCTTCCATCAGAACGGTATAGAAGGCCGTAATGCTGCCCGAATGAAAACATCCCGCGCGTTCGACGAGACGTGCCAGCCGGCTGAAGACCGACGGCGTATATCCGCGTGTTGTCGGGGGCTCACCAGCTGCCAGGCCCACCTCCCGCGCCGCCATAGCAAATCGGGTAAGCGAATCGAGAACCAGGAGCACATGGCGCCCGGTGCCAGCGAAGAACTCGGCGACACTCGTCGCGGCCAGCGCCGCCCGCATCCGCAACAGGGCCGACTGGTCCGAGGTGGAAACAAGGACGACCGCGCGCTTTCGACCCTCGGGCCCGAGGCCCTGTTCGAGAAATTCTCCCACTTCACGGCCTCGCTCCCCCACCAGGCCGACCACGATCACATCGGCATCGCTGTTGCGCGTCATCATGCCGATCAGCGTGCTCTTGCCCACACCCGATCCGCCGAAGATACCGATCCTCTGTCCCCGGCCCGCCGTCAGCAAACCATCGATGGCGCGAATGCCGGTTCCCAGCGTTTCGCGAATGGGCCGGCGATCGAAGGGCGCCGGCGCCAGCCTCTCCAGCGGGATGGCGCTGTTGAGGACGGGCCTGCGTCCGCCGTCGAGCGGCTGCCCCATGGCATTCATCACGCGGCCGATCAGGCCTTCACCCACTTCCACGCGCGCGGTCATCCCCAGAGCGGCCACCGGGTCGCCATAGCGAATCCCGTCTGCGTCGCCCAGCGTCATCGAGAGCACCCCGGTGCCGCGGAACCCAATTACCTCTGCCGGATGCGATCGTCCCGTGGCATCGCGGATTTCGCAACATTCCCCTATCGAACAGGGTGGGCCTTCCGATTCGATGGTTGACCCGGTGGCTTCGACCACGCGTCCTCGCCAGCGGCAGGACGAGCGCTGGCGAAGACGGGTAAAGTAGGTTCCCAGCAGGTCCACTCATTCCCGCTTTCCGGCCGCATCGAGGCCGTCGCCGTTTCTGGAATCGTTGCGTACCTCGAGAAGATCGAAGAAGCCTCTCTCGATCTCGCCGAGCTGCGCGCGAATGCCCAGATCGACGGTGCCCATCTTGGTTTCGAGAGCCGCTTCGCCGGCCTCCAGTTTTTCGTCTGCCTGTACCTGGGGCCGGAGAGCAAGCCCGGGCGCCAGGCGCACCATCTCCGCCCACATCTCCTTTTGTCCGGCAGGCACGCGCAGGCGCACCTCGGTCGACTCGGCGAGTTGTCCCAGGGCCACGCGCACAGCCCCGGCGAGCAGCAGTGGATCCAGCTGCACCTCTCTGTGCAGGATTCTCTCGGCCACGGCCAGCGCAAGCCGCACTACCTCGTGCTCCACGCGCGCCAGATACTCATCCCGTTTCGCGCAAAATTCGGCCAGCGCGGTTGTCAATTGTCCTGTGCACTGTTCGCGCCATGCTGTTTGCTCGTCGCCAGCCTGCCGCTTTCCCTGTTCCACGCCAGCCTGCATCGCGCTGGCGAGCTTGCGCGCCAGTTGCCTTTCCTTCTCCTCCAGCTTCGCTTCGAGTTCGCGCACCCGCTTCGCCAGATTCATCGGTGAATCCAGTTCGAGGACCGAAGCCGGGGTTCCCGCCAGCACCGGATACTCCATGGGCCGGACTTCTCCGTCGCATTGGCTCTGCATCCGCTCCCCATTCGTCATGCGATGAAATCATCTCCCTGCTCGAGCTTCAGGATCACCTTGCCTTCCGCCTCGAGATTGCGGGCCAGAGCCAGAATCTCGTGTTGCGCGCTGGCCACTTCGCGGGCCCGCACCGGACCCATCACTTCCATGTCTTCCCGAAGCATGTCGGCCGCACGCGACGACATCGCTGCGAAAATGTGCGCGCGCAGATCTTCCCGCGCGCCCCGCAGCGCCAGAGCCAGCTGCCGCTTGTCTGCAGCCGCCACGATTTCCCGAATGCTGGCCGGGGGAATGGTGACCAGATCTTCGAACGTGAACATCAGATTGCGGATATTCAGCGCCATGGTAACGTCGGACGCCTCGATCTCATCCAGAATTTTCCGGGTCTCTTCCGCTTCCATCCGGTTCAGCAGATCGGCGACGGCTTTGAATCCGGAATAGGATTTGCGCCCGGTGTCACCCATGTTTTCCAGGCGTCGATGCAGGATCATGGCCACACGCTGAGCCATCTCCGGAGAAAACTGCCGCATCGCCGCGAGCCGCCGGATGGCTTCGACACGCCGCTCTTCGCTGAGGCTGTCGATGACCGTCGATCCCTTCCTGGCATCCAGATGGGCCAGCACCACGGCAATCGTCTGCGGGTGCTCGCTCTCGAGGAACTTGCCGAGCTGCTGTGGATCGACCCTCTGCAGAACGGTCAGATCGCTCTGGCTCGCCTCCTGCGCGCGCCTGACGAGAGCCAGCAGGTCTTCGGCACGCTGTTTGCCGAAGGTGTCCACCAGCAGCCGGGTCGCGTAGTCCAGTCCGCCATGCACCATGTACTGCTGGGTGGCCAGCATTTCGTGGAACTCCTCGATCACCTCCAGTGAGAGTTCGGGAGGAACGCCGCGCAAATCGGCGATTTCTTCCGTAAGCCTCTGCACGTCCGGTTCCGACAGATTTTGCAGAATCTTTTTTCCGATCTCGTCTCCCACGGCCACCAGCAGGATGGCCGCCTTACGCACTCCGCTGAGCGCGTGATCGCCGGTCGAGGACGGATGTGCAGCGGCAGAAGCCATGGGTGCCTACTCCGAGCGAATCCAGCTCTCCAGCAACCTGGTCGTTTGCGCCGGATCGCGTTTTACGTTGTCTGAGACCTGATCGAACATGTTTTGCGCCCGTGCCTTGCGCTGTTCGGCCGCCTGCTGCTCCGGCGTCAGCTGCGGTATCTCCACCGCCGTCAGGGCGCGCAGGGGCCCGGTCGGCGGGGCCGCTGCCGCCGCACGCGGGGGAGCGGACGCCAATGAGCGCAATGCCGGCCGCGCGACGAGGAAGACAAACGCCAGCATCGCCACAAGAATCGTCCCGTAGCGCAACAAAGACTCCGACCGGGTCGCCATGCCGAACACGCGCTCTCCCAGCGCCGGCTCGGGCACAGGCACGTCGTCGTCGAAGGCGAGCTCTTCGACACTCACCTGATCGCCGCGCGACGCGTCGAATCCGATCGCCGACTGCGCCAGATCGGTCATGCTCTTCATCTCGTCGGCGGTGCGCGGCTGCCATTTTGCCTGCTTGCCGTCGCCCGTCCGCCGGTAGTTGAGGACCACCGCTGCCGTCAGCCGCCGCACTCGGCCCGCGGCTTCCACACTGTGCCGCACCTTCTTCGAGACTCCATACGTTGCGCTCTCCTGCTTCAGGGTCTGCGCATTCGCGCTCGCCGTGGGGTAGAGCGGCGGCTTCGCGTTCGGTGCGTTGCTGGCCGTGCCGGGAATCCCGGAAGCCGACGGCTGACCCGCGCTTTGCTCATTGCGCTCCATCGAGAGCGTTGCCGCCTGCGCCGGATCGTAGGTTTCATCGACTTCATCGGCTGAACTCGGATCGTAATCGATGCTGACCGACGCCCGGACATTGCCCGGCCCCGTCACCGGCTCCAGGGTCTCCACCACCTTCGCGGCCATCTCCTGCTCCCGCGACTCGAGCCCCGCATCGCCGCTGCGGCGCCCCAGTAATCCACCCTTTTCCGCATCGACCAGGGAGACATTTTCCGGCCGCAGATCGTCGACCGCGCTCGCCACCAAATTGGCGATCGCCTCCGCCTCGCCGTCGGAAAGACTGCGGTGGCGGAGACGCAGGACGACCGACGCCTTCGCGTCCCGCTGCTCGGTCGAAAACAGCGAATCATGAGACAGCACCAGATGCACGCGCGCCGACTGCACCGAAGCCAGGGTGGCTATGGTGTGCTCCAGCTCACCCTCCAGCGCCCGCTGATAATTGACCTTCTCGTCGAACTCCGACCCCATCCAGTTCGGATTGTCGAACAGCTCGAAGCCCATGCGTCCGCTCTTCGGACCCCCTTTGGCCGTCGTTGCCAGACGCGCCTTATCCAGACTCTGCACCGGCACACGCAGGGTGCCTCCGTCGGGCGAAACGTCGAAGGGAATGGCCGCCGTGGTGAGTTGCTGCGCGATCTGGCGCGCATCGTCCGGATCGAGGCCCGCATACAGCGTCCGCCAGTCGGGTCGCGAGGCGTACCAGAAAAGCCCCGTGAAGCAGGTGACCACGATCGCCGCCGCCATCAGCCAACGACTGCGGCGCGCGGGATCGAGGTTGCGGAATCGGGTTGCCGCCTCGACCGCCAGGGTTCCGGCGCGCTGCTGCACGGTCAGCGCGGTCTGCGGCTTCTCGGGTTTGTCAGCCATCCGTTCTCCCCTGTCCGCCGCTCAGAACTGCATCCCCATCACCTGCTGGTAGGCAGCAACAGCCTTGTTGCGCACTGCCAGGGCCAGCTCGAAACTCATGTCGGCCTTCTGCGTCGCGATCATCGCATCGTGCACGTCGACTCCGGTTCCCTGCAACACGCCTTCCACCGCCGAAGAGGCCTGCTGCTCGAGTCCATCGATGCCGGTCACGGCGTTCTTCAGGAGGTTGCCAAAAGGAGCGCTCGGTTCCGACGCCGGAAGCGGCGAGCCCATCGACGGCGCAAGGACAGCCGGGGCGGCGAATGCGGACAGGAACGGAATGGTGGTTGGCTGCACGAGGAGAAACCTCCTATTTCAAAATGTCGAGCGAAGCGGAGAGCATGCCCTTCTCCGCCTGCACCGCCGAACTGTTCAGGCCGTAGGCCCGGGTTGCCCCCATTAAATCCACCATCTCCGTCAGCGGATTGATATCGGGATAAGAAACATAACCGTCTTTGTCGGCGTCCGGATGGCCCGGGTCATAACGCCGCAGCGGGTTGCCCTGGTCGGCCACAACGGCCGAGACGCGAACCCCGCCGATCTCCGCACCGGATCCTCCTGTCTGCCCCAGCAACTGGCCGGCAAAGCTCTGCTTGGGCGCGGTCGATGTAAACACGACATGCTGCCGCTGATAAGGACCACCTTCTGCCGTGCGCGTGGTCTCCGCGTTCGCCATATTGGCGGCGACGACCTCGGCACGAATGCGCTCGGCCTGAAGCGCCGAGCCGCTTACCTCCATGACTCCGAACAGATTCATCTCCGCCCGCCTTCCCGCCGCCCGCCACCGGTCACTTCTGATCCTCGTGAATGGCATCCAGCTCCCGCGTGAATTCGCGCTTCAGCAATTCCACACCGGTCCGGAACTGCAGCTGTGCTTCGGCCATCTTCATTCCCTCGCGATCCATCGAGACGTTGTTCCCATCCGGGCGCTCGAGCAGGCCGTCCACGAGGCCGGTCTGAACGGAGGAAGTGCCCCCTGCTGAGCCGCCTTCCGCCGGGCGCAGGCCTGTAAAGGAGCGCGACATTTCTGCGGCAAAATCGAATCCCACTGTCCGGTATCCGGGCGTATCGACGTTCGCCATATTCTGCGCCGTCAGCTTCAGTTCCAGAGAGGACAGGTCCAGATACCGATTCAACGCTTCGCTTATCGGTGTCCCGATCTGCATAGATTGCGCCTCGCCTCCCGCCGCCTTGCCTGCACCCAACCCTCCCGCCGCCCTCCTCAAGGATTAGGATTTTCTTATTGCGCTTCATCCAGTTCGATCTCTTCCAGGTCGATGCGCGGCCGATCTTCGGCGAGAATCCATGCCCGCTCCAGAACATGCTCCAGTTCCCGCACATTGCCCGGCCAGGAGTGAGCGGCCAACACCGCCATCGCCCGCGCGGTGATTTGCTTGGCCGGACTGCGTCTTCCCAGTCTTTCGAGGCAATGCCCGGTCAGCGTGGCGATATCTTCGCCGCGCCCTACCAGGGCCGGCGTGTGGATCAGAAAGACAGCCAACCGGTAGTAAAGGTCTGCCCTGAATCCTCCCTCCGCCACCAGCCTCGACAGCGGACGATGCGTCGCGGCCACGATTCGCACGTCCACCGCAATGGATTCGTTGTTGCCGACACGCTGCAGCTCGCCTGTCTCGAGGAAACGAAGCAGCTTGGCCTGCAGTGCCAGGGGCATCTCCCCAATCTCGTCGAGGAAGAGTGTGCCGCCGTGCGCGGCTTCGATCCGGCCGGTTCGATTGTCGACCGCGCCCGTGAAAGCGCCGCGCGCGTGCCCAAACAGCTCTGCCTCCAGCAGCCCCTCGGGAATCGCCGCGCAGTTGAGCGCGATCAGCTTGCGCGCCGCCCTGGGACTCAACCGATGCAGCGCACGGGCGACCAGCTCCTTGCCGCTGCCGGTCGGTCCTTCGATCAGCACCGGCGTCTTCGCGGCGCCACCAGACGGATTCTCCGGCTTACTTCGAGCATTGCCGGGTGCGCGCCCACAAACTCCGGCAGGCGAATTTCGCCGGCGAGGGCACCGCTGTCCATCGTTGGACGGCTCGCGCCCTGCGCCGGAACCGGGATCCTGGCGGGGGAGAGCGTCACGACCTTTTCGTGGGGAGAATCCGAATCGCCCGGTGAAGGGACCTGCGTACTGCCCGGCGCCACGTTCCAGATCGCGTCATCGGTCGCCTGCGCCCGCCGCAATGCATGCAGAACCTCGTTGCGGCGCGGGCTCCGTACATCGCATCCATCCGCCACCGAAGCATCCGCCATAATCAGATCGATCTCCGGGTGAACCTTCCTGAACTCTTCTACAAATTCGTGGATCTCCAGATCCGGCAACCACGCGTCGAGCACCACCGCCTCCGCCGGCGACCGATCCAGACACGCCAGCGTCTCCGCGCCGCCCGCGGCCTCCCGAACCTGCCATCGCAGATCGGTCAAAGCGTCCCGCATCCGCTGCCGGAATGAAGCGTCCGCGCTGACCAGAACCGCTGTTCGCGCGGCACTAGCGACTCTCGATTGTGCTGTCGTTCCCACTTTTCCCTCCCCGGACTCCCGTTCACTCCCGATCGCTCAGGCGTGCTGGCCGATGACGTAGCCGATCCCGCGCACGGTCTCGATGAGAGGCGCCGGGGTTTGCTCCGGATCATGCCCCTCGTTTGCTTCGCCCGGCTCGCTTCCGTCCTGCAGTTTGCGGCGCAGATAGTTCACATACACGTCCACCACATTCGTGCCGACCGCCTCGTTTATGTTCCACACCTCATGCAACAGGGTCGCGCGTGAGACCGGCCGGCCGCGATGCAGCATCAGGTACTCGAGCAGGGCAAATTCCCGCCTCGTCAGCGGCACCGCTTTCCCGTTGCGCGTCACCGAGCGCTCCACCCGCTTCAGCTCCACCTCGCCCTGGCGCAGAACCAGCCCCGGTGATCGGCGCCGCAGCAGCGCACGGCAGCGCGCTCGCAGCTCAGCGAAGGAGAACGGTTTCAACATGAAGTCGTCTGCGCCCATCTCGAGGCAGCGAAGCCGGATCGCAGGCTCCGCCCTGGCGGTGAGGATAAGAATCGGCACATCTTCGGTGAGGGATCGCAGAAACTCGAGCACCTCGGTGCCATCCCGGCGCGGTAGGTTCAGATCGAGGACCACCATCTCCGGAGGATCGTTTCTAGCCGCTTCCATGGCCATCTCGCCGTCGGTGGCCATGGTCACCTGGTGTCCGTCCTGTTCCATGCCGCGTGCAAGAAACCTTCCCAGTGCCGGATCGTCCTCGGCAATCAGCAAACGCATGTGAATCTGTCTCCCAGACCCACGTTCTCGCGTTCTCCTCTGCACTTAAAGGGAAATATGAGAGAACTCCAAAGCAGATTCCGGGAGCGGAACCCGGCGCCTGCGCCGTATCAGATTGGGAAACAAAAACAGGCCACCGTTCGAAAACTTCTTCCTGCGATTCGCTTTTTGTTCGCTATAATGGCGGCTATGGCCATTACCCGCCGGCAGAAAGAAGTCCTGGAATTTATCTCTGGATTCGTGCAGAGGAACGGGTACTCCCCGTCCTTTGAAGAGATCGCTCACGGCCTCGATCTTCGTTCGCTGGCGACGGTCCACAAGCACATCACCAACCTGCAAAACAAAGGGCTGCTGGCCCGCGCCCACAATCGCAGCCGCTCTCTCGACGTTCTGCCGCCACGCGCGAAGGGCCGCGGCGTCGATCGCCTGCCCCTGGCCGGACGTATCGCGGCCGGCTATCCGGTCGAAGCAGTGGAGATTCCGGAGAGCATTTCGCTGGCGGATATTGTTGGCAACCGCGACGTTTTCGCGCTCCAGGTACGCGGAGAGTCCATGCGCGATGAGCACATTCTGGATGGCGATTTCGTTCTCGTCGAACGCACCAATACCGCCCGCTCCGGGGAAATCGTGGTCGCGCTGGTGCGCGGTTCCGAAACCACGCTCAAGCGCTATTACCGCGAAGGTACAGTGATCCGGCTCCAGCCCGCCAACGCTGAGATGGACCCGATCATGGTTCCGGCGGCGCAGGTCGCCATCCAGGGGCGCGTGCTGGGTGTATTAAGAAAGTATTGATCAGGCGGCAGGCTAGCCAATTACCCGCGTGATGCTCCTGGCAATCGTTTCTTTGGGAACGTAGCCGACAATCTGATCGGCCACTTTGCCGCCCTTGAAGAGAAGCAGCGCCGGAATCCCGCGGATTCCGTACCGCATCGGGCGTCGCCTGATTGTGATCGACATCCATCTTCGCCACCTTCAGACGGCCGCTGTATTCGGTGGCGACCTCATCCACGATCGGCGCCAGCGCCCGGCAAGGGCCACACCACGTTGCCCAAAAATCCACCAGATACCGGCTGATCCGACTGCAGAACCTCCTGCATCGAACGTCGCGTCGTCACCTCGGCAATCCCCACTGCTGCCATGTCTCTTTGTCCCCTTTGCGTGCCCGAAGCACTCCCTAGTCTACCTGACATCCTATAGATGCAAGCGGATCCCGGAGAGTCGCAAGGCGGGAATTCCAGCACCGTTCTCAGTGCAAAAATTAAGGCGCCCGGATTCTATACAGAATCACGGACGCCGGAGCAGCCCTCCCCCAGAACTGCCCACAGATGCGAACATAGGGCCTCGGGTGGCTCGTGTAAAGCAATCTTCGGTAATTTTTGGTAATAGGCTCAACAAGTTACGACCGAGAACCGTATCGATGTTACTAATGGGGAGCATCGCAGTACCTGCAACCTCCGGGCAGGGGCCGGCCTCGCCGAACCGCTGCTTGAACCCTCATAAAGTGTTCTCGAGTTCGCAGGTTAGAATCTCGACCTCTCCCAGTCCGTCCAGCCGCCGCGCTGCCAGATTCCTGGCAACCAAAGCCGCCTCCTCCGACACAGTTAGCAGGAGCACAGCGGGGCCAGCGCCACTCAGAGCGACCCCTGCGATCCCATCGTTCCCTGCCAGCGGGAGAAGGCGAGGGCAGCAGCGGGCAAACCTCGGCCCGAAACGGCTGATGCAGTCGGTCCGCCATGGCCGTTGCCAGCACATCTGCATCCTCCGCCGCGAAAGCTGCCGTCAGCAACGCCACGCGCTGGAGATTCGCCACCACATCCTTTCGCGTATAGCTCTCCGGGAGCACCCGCGGGACGCCGTCGTGGCCATAGGCTGGTCGGGCATGACGATCACCGCCCGCCAAAGCGCAGGGGGAGCGATCGAAACGGCACGAACCCGATCGCCCTTCGACCGCGCTTGCGACAAACCCGCCCAGCCAGCAGGCTGCGGCGTTGTCCGGATGACCCTCGAGCCGCGCTGCTTCGGCCAGGATTCGCTCCCGGCTCCAGTCGAGATCGCCAAAATGCGAGGCCAGCGCCAGCGCAGCGAGCCGCACTGCCGCCGAGGAGCCGCAGCCCATCCCCAGCGGGAATCTCGTTGTGCATATTCAGTTGCAGTGGAATCGACGTGCCCGCCCGTGAGCGGCCAGAATCTCGCGATAGGTCTCGAGCAGCAGGTTGTTCTCGGTGGCGCCGCAGATGTCGGCATTGCGGCCGGTGGCTTCCACGGTCATCCAGCTGGCCGGTTCCGCATCAATCATACAGGTACAGCTTCAGCGCCAGAGCCAGCGCATCGAATCCCGGCCCCAGATTCGCCGACGTCGCCGGCAGCCGCAGATGGAACTCGTTCATCCCGTGCATCCGCTCCAGTTCCCGCAGCACCCGATCGGCGGACGCCTCGATTCGAATCGCATTGCGGCGGGTCGCCTGCGATGTCGGCATGCCAGACCGGCCGCGACTGACGTCTCCGGCAACTCACCCCGGTGGTACTGGATCGTGTAGTCCGGATCCTTCAGCGTGTGCCCGGTCAGCACCAGCACCACGGAATCCCCCTGTCCGATCTTTCCCTGCGCGCACCAGTTTCTTCAATCCCGCCAGCGTCACCGCCGACGCCGGTTCGCAACCGATCCCTTCCGCTCCGATCTCCGCCTTCGCCAACGCAATTTCCGCCTCGGAAACCTGCTCGACCCACCCGCCCGTCTCCTGAATGACGCGCACAGCCTTTCTCCACGACGCGGGATTGCCGATCCGGATCGCGCTGGCCCGGGTATGCGCCTTCACCGGCTCCATCTTCTTCCCGCCAAACTCGCTCATCGAGCGTACCAGCGGGTTGGCGCCCTCCGCCTGGATCACCGAAATCTGCGGCGACGGCGCGCCGTCAGCCCCAGTCTCCTGCATCTCCAGAAACCCCTTGCCCAGCGCGGAGCTGTTCGCGAGATTTCCGCCGGGAACGATGAGATGATCCGGAACCTGCCACTCCAGTCTGTTCCGCAATCTCGAACGCCGCCGTCTTTTGCCCCTCGAGCCGATATGGATTGACCGAGTTCAGCAGATAGACCGGCGCGCGCTGCACCACTTCTGCCAGCACCCGCACACAGCCGTCGAAATCGGTCTCCAGTTGCAGCGTCACCGCGCCATAATCCATCGCCTGGGCCAGTTTGCCCCAGGCGATCTTCCCTTCGGGCAGCAGCACCAGGCTGCGTATACCCGCACGCGCCGCATAGGCCGCCATCGCCGCAGATGTGTTCCCCGTCGAGGCGCAGGCGACCCAGGCCGCGCCGCTCTCACGCGCAACCGAAATCGCCGCCGTCATTCCGGTGTCCTTGAACGATCCGGAGGGATTCATCCCCTGATGTTTGGCACGCAATTGCGGGACGTTAAGCCGCTTCGCCGCCTGCGGCAAATCGTACAAAGGCGTATTCCCTTCTCCCAGCGAGACAATGCTGGCCGGCGATGCGAGGATGGGCAACATCTCACGAAATCGCCATACGCCGCTGCGATCTGCCATCTCCAGCGAAGAACGGCGCTCCTTCCACAACCAGCGCAGCGCGCTGGGATTGGGGCGCGTCTGCTTTTGCCCCGACCATCCCGGATACACCACTTCAAACAACTCGCCGCAATCCCCACAACGAAAATTGCCCGGCAGTTTCTGCGCCGCAGACACGTGCCCGCAGCCGATGCACTTCAATTGATAAATTTCGTTCATGGTGAGCCGGTTGCCTTCAGCCTATCACCGCGCCGCGCGGAACCGGATCGTCTACTTTCGTCGGCTCGATCCCTTAAATTTCGACTAAAATCGCCACATGGCGCCCCTCCTTACTCCGCGCGACGCTGCCTTGAGGCTTGGCATCTCCTACGCCGCCATCAAACAGTGGATCTACCGCGGCAAGCTGAAGGCGATCAAAACACCGGGCGGCCACTACCGCATCCCCGAATCCGAACTGGACGCTCTGCTGTTCAAAGCGAAGCGACCCGATACCCCGAAACGACTCATGATGCGCACGGTGAGCGGGCGGAACCAGCTGGTCGGCCGCATCGTGGAGCTGAAGATCGAAGGGCTGCTCGCCCAGGTTCGCCTTTCCATTGGAGGCCAGATCATCACCTCCATCATCACCGCTGACGCCGCCCGCGAAATGCGGCTCAAAAAGGGGGAAACCGTCGCTGCCCTCATCAAGTCGACGGAAGTGATGGTGCTCCGTGTCTGATCGAATCGCTCGAACCCTCGTGCTGTCGCTTCTTCTCGTTGCGCTTCCCGCGTTCGCCCAGCAGACCCTGCGCATCGCCGCTGCGGCCGATCTGCAACCACTGCTGCCTCCCCTGCTCGCTCAGTTCGAACACGAAACGGGCATTCACCCCGACGCCTCTTATCAGTCCTCGGCGACCCTCGCGACCCAGATCATCGACGGCGCCCCTTTCGATCTTTTTCTTGCTGCCGACCTTTCCTTCCCGCAACGTGTGATCGACGCAGGGCGCGCCGAAGAAGCGAAGCCCATGCCGTACGCTCGCGGTACCCTGGTGCTCTGGACCCGCAACGACTCCGGAGCCCCGCTCACCCTCGACGCGCTCGGCACCAACGCCATCAAAACCATCGCCATCGCCAATCCCGAACACGCTCCCTATGGACGCGCAGCCCAGGCTGCGCTGCAACATCTCGATTTGCTGAACACGGTCCATGCGAAGCTCGTCATCGCCGAGAATATTGCGCAGACCGCGCAATATGCCGACTCGGGCAACGCGCAGGTCGGATTCATTTCGCTAACCTCGGCTTTGACGCCGCGCCTGAAAGGCGACGGGCACTTTGTCCGGGTTCCTGCCGACGCTTATCCGCCCATCCTGCAGGGCGCCATCGTCGTTCGCTCGAGCGCGGGGGCCGCGGCCGCCCATCGCTTCCTCGAATTTCTGCAGAGACCGGAAACCCAGCAAACGCTCGCCGCCGAGGGCCTCGAGCCCGTTCATTGATGGATCTTCAGGCGCTCTGGCTGACCCTGCGTCTTGCGGCCACAACGACGTTGCTGTTGCTGGCGCTCGGCATTCCACTCGCATACTGGCTGGCATCAACACAGGCGCGCTGGCGCCCATTGATCGAAGCGCTCACCACGCTTCCCATTCTTCTGCCGCCCACCGTCCTGGGATTCTATCTGCTCGTTCTCCTCGGTCCGCATACGGGGTTCGGCCGCTTCGCAACGCGGCTGTTCGGGCATCCGCTGGCGTTTTCTTTTTCCGGACTCGTGGTGGGTTCGGTCATCTATGGTCTTCCCTTCGCGGTGCAGCCGCTGGCCGCGGGATTTCGCGCTGTTGACGCTGCTCTCATCGAACAGGCGCGTCTCCTGGGAGCCAGCCGGTGGCGCACTCTCCGTTCTGTTTTGCTCCCTCTCTCGATGCATTCTGTCGTCGCAGCAGCGGCTCTGTGTTTCACCCACACCGTCGGCGAATTCGGCGTCGTTCTCATGATTGGTGGCGACATTCCAGGCGCCACGCGCACGCTTTCCATCGCCATCTACGATCAGGTGCAGGACTTCTCCTACGCAGCAGCGAACCGCACTGCGCTGCTGCTGGTCTCGATTTCCGCCATCGCGCTGGTGCTGCTGTATTCGCGCCGGAGCAGGGAGGGATCTGCCCGTGGATGATATCTCCATTCGGCACCGGCAGGGTCGCTTTTCTCTCGATGTCGATTTCTCTCTCACGAATCAGTGGACCGTCGTCTTTGGTCCTTCGGGCGCTGGCAAGACCACGCTGCTCCGGATCATCGCCGGCCTGGCAGAGCCGGTTTCAGGCCGGATCCAGCTTGGAGGCAAAACGGTCCTCGACACAGCGGCCAGGATTTCGCTGCACGCAGGCCAGCGCTCGATCGGATTTGTCGCACAGCAGCCGTCCCTCTTTCCGCACCTCACCGCGCGCGAAAACGTCGCCTTCGGCATTCACCATCTCGAGCGCCACCGCCGTGCGGACCGCATCGCAGAAATGTTGCGCCTGTTCGGAGCGGAGGCCCTCGCCGATCAGCCCGCGCCGCAGCTCTCCGGTGGAGAACGCAAACGCGTGGCTCTGGCACGAGCGCTGGCACCGGCTCCGGATTTTCTTCTGCTCGATGAACCGCTTGCGGGACTCGATGACGCTTCAGCGAACGATATTTTGTCGCGGCTGATGTCGCTGAATGTCCGCGTGCTGTACGTTTCACACGATCTTGCCGAAATCTGGCGTATGCCGGCCGACGTGGTATTTCTCGAGGCCGGCCGCGTCACCGCCATCGGCCCGCTGCGCCAGGTGCTCGCTGCGCATCGCGAGCACCTGCTCCAGCAACTCAGCGATCCCGGCCTGTGAACAGGCCCTGACTCATTCCTTCTTTCCCCACACACTCTGCAGAAACAGATAGCGATCCCGGTGTTGATCGGGTCCTGCCTCCGAGTTCACATCGAGATGCATCAACTGCCATCCGTCCGCGGCATTGTATTGGGGCCACTTCGGCGTGTCGCCGCCATTCGGGTCACCGGTGCGCGCGAAGTTCGTCCAGTAGGTCTCGACCAGATCACTTAATTTCTGATCCTCCGGCTGCCACACAGCGTCGATCCGCGAATTGAGCGTGCCAAAAACGTATTCGATGTCGTCCGAATGGAAGGCTCCCGATCCCGCCGGATGATATTTGTCCGCCGGTGCCGGCTTCTCGAAGTGATACCGGTAGACCGGCGCGGTCCCCGTCGCCACTTGCGCCTCCAGCCACTCCCAGGTTCCAAATGCGATAAAGCTGTCGCCCGCAAAATCAATCGTCGATCGCACCGCATCCGCATCTGTCGTTGCCGGATACAGCTTCAGAAACTCCGGTGCCCGATCCCCAAATTCCTTCTGCGCCATCTCCGTGAAGCTCTGCACCGTCGCCGGCTTCGGATACTGCGCCACCGTACCGCTCGGCTCATCGCGATTCCACCCCGCGAGCACCGGAACGTGTGCCTGCTTCCCCTCCTGATAAATCTGCGACACCGGCTCTGGCAGAAAATATCCGTCCACATCCGGCCAGAACCTTCCGCCTTCCGTATGTGCATGGCGCGCTGCGGCCATCTTTGCGAGCAGATCATCCCCGCTCATCGCCCGCAGCGCAGACACATCCGACGTTCCGAACAGCGCCGTCGCCGACGCAGCGTTTTCCTTTTCCACATCCGCCAATGGCCTAAAACCCAGCCCGTGCTGACCCGGAAACGCCGCACCGCTCTCGCCGATCGCATGCACAAACAGCCCCTGCGCCAGCGGCGAAGCCATCTGCGCGCTCACCGAAAACGACCCCGCTGACTCGCCAAACAGGGTGACATTCTTCGGATCGCCCCCGAACGCCGCGATGTTTTTCTGCACCCATTGCAAGGCTGCCGTTTGGTCCATGAGCCCGTAGTTCCCCGCCGCGTGGTCCGGCGATTCTGCCGCCAGCCCGGACAGCGCCATGAATCCAAAAACCCCGAGCCGGTAATTCATCGATACGACGACCACGCCTTTCGTCGCCAGATGCGCGCCATCCTGGCGCGGCTCCGACGTCGTGCCCGCCGTGAACCCGCCGCCGTAGATCCATACCATCACCGGCAGCTTCGCCTTCTTGTCCTTCGCCGGCGTCCACACATTGAGCGTCAGGCAATCCTCGCTCCCGCCTGGATCGCGAAAATGCATGTCCTCATAAATGGCCGGCTGCATGCAGTGCGAACCGAAGCTCGTCGCCTCACGAACGCCCTTCCATTTGGCGACCGGCTGAGGAGGCTTCCAGCGCAGCGGTCCCACCGGCGGCGCGGCGAACGGCACTCCCAGAAAAACGCGCACCTGCCCGTCGTCACTTTTCTTGCCATGAATTTTTCCGGTATCGGTTTTAATCGTCAGTTGATCGTCCGCGCTGGCCGATACTCCGGCAAACAGGCTCAACATGCATGCTGCGGCCAACAATCTGCTTCGCAATTGCACCGGTCCCTCCACAGTTCTGCTCCGATGAAACAGACCACCATATCAGAGCCGGGTGCTGCCTGGGTGCTCCATCGCGAGCAAGTCTGCGATCGACTCCCGCCGGCGGATCAGCCGCGACCTGCGGCCGTCCACCAGAACCTCAGCGGGACGCGGTCGCGAGTTGTAATTCGAAGCCAGCGACATGCCATAGGCGCCGGTATCGAGGATCGCAACCAGGTCGCCCTGTTGCAGAGGGGGCAGGTCACGATCGCGCGCAAAGAAGTCTCCGGTTTCACAAACGGGACCTACTACATCGGCCACAACGCGCCGCGACGTTCGCCGGGGCACGACCGGAACGATCTCGTGATACGCCTGATACAGCGCGGGGCGAATCAGGTCATTCATCGCGGCATCGGTAATCACAAAGGTCTTGGCGCCGTTCTTCTTGACGTAGAGCACGCGCGCCAACAAGGCCCCGGCCTGTGCCACGATGAAACGGCCCGGCTCCAGCAGCAGCTTCAGGCCGTCCAGTGCCCGCACCGCGGGAATGACGGCCGCTGCGTACTGCTGCACTTTCTCTGCGGCGTCGAAGGACTTGTCCGCGTGATACTCCACGCCTAACCCTCCGCCAACATCGATGTACGGGATGGCGTGACCATCTCGTCGCAGTTCTCCGACGAGCCGGACCACCCGTTCGGCGGCGGCACCAAACGGATCAGGGCTGCGGATCTGCGAGCCGATATGCACACTGACTCCGGCAGGTTCCAGGTACTTCCCTGCTTTCCGGTACACGGCTCTCGCCCGCCGAATGTCGATGCCGAATTTATGCTCCTGCATTCCGGTCGATATATAAGGATGGGTTTCGGCGAAAACATCCGGATTCACGCGCAGAGCAAAGCGAGCGCGCCTGCGGAGCCTGGCCGCCCGTTCAGAAAGAAGCTCCAGCTCCTGTTCGCTCTCGACGTTGAACAGCAGGATATTCGCGCGCAAGGGCCAGATCCATCTCGGGCGCCGTCTTCCCGATTCCGGAAAAAACAACCCGCTCCGCAGCAGCGCGATCCACGGCCAGCACACGCTCCAGCTCGCCGCCGGAAACGACATCGAATCCGCCTTCCAGCTGATGGATGAGCTGGAGAATCGCCAACGCGGAATTGGCTTTCACCGCATAGCACAAAAGGTGCGGAACAGCGGCAAATGCCTGCTGAAAGAGCTCTACGCGCTCTCTGATATGAGCGGCAGAATAGACGTAGAGCGGAGTGCCGTATTTACGCGCCAGCCCCTCCATGCTGACGCCATCGCAGTGAAGACCCGCTCCTGGATTCGGAGAAACAAACGGACGGCTGGAAATCACGGAACCTCGACAGAAGGAATTTCCCTGAGAGTATCCGGCTTCGCTGTGCGCCGTAAAGCGAGCTCCTGCCGCCCGCGGTCTGCGCTTCGGTCAACTGCAAAGTCATGGATGCGCGTCGAGCTCGAAATTGAGCGTCACATCGCCGGTCGCGGCCATCACCTGCAGACGACCCGCAAGGCCATTGGCCGCAAGCGGCGTCAGCGTGACCGATCCGTCGATTGCGGAAACTGTCTGAACGATCTGCTGTTGAAGAATCGGCGGCGGAGCGCAGCTTCCCTGAACCGGGCACGGTTCAGTCCACCCATCGAGCATCTCGGCAAACACAACATTCGCTCCAGCCAGGGGATGCCCGAACGCGTCGGTCACATGGAGCACCACCGGACTGAATGTCCGGCTCGCGGAAACGTACTGCGATGTCCCGCTCCACGGAGCAAGCGCAGCCGTTTCGGTATGCACCGGAGTCACCGTAAACGTGGCGCAACTGGTGGTTCCAGCCAGGCATGCATTAACTGTGGAATTCGCGCTCGCGCTAAATGGCCCCGCACCAATTTGGATTTCGACGAGCCCATTCGTATCGCTTGCGTTCTGGCTCGTCGAGACACTGACTCCTGAGCCCGACGCGCTCCAGCTCACCGCTTGCCCAGCCACCGGAATACCGGCTGGACTCAAGACCATCGCCTGCACCGGCCACTGCACCGTCGCTCCGAGCGCAAGATAAAGGTTCGGCGTCAAAGCGACAATCGAGGGTGGCGCTGTGCCCGTGAACTCGGCGATCACACTGCTTGCGTTGGTGAGCGACGCTGTGACCTGAGCCAGCGCGGTTGAGTTGGGAACAACGGACAGCGTCGCTGTGCCATCGCCCGCCGTGACCACGCTGCATGAACTTTGGCCGCAGCCGAGAATGGCTGCTCCTCCTGTGACGGCAAAGGTCACGGTCACACCGGCCGCAGGTGTTTGCGCCGTGACATTGACTGCGCGAACCATAAACGGCTGCGGCGCCCCGATCGGAACCGAACCCATGGGAGCGGACAGGAGAGAGACGGCATCGTCAGGTTCGGCATCATAGCTCACGCCACTCGCGATGGCCGCGACGCCCAGGGTTTGCGGATCCTGAACCTCAACAACAACATTGTCCGTTGCAGCTGAAGCAGGCGCCGTCGCGACAATTGCGGTTGGAGTCACGCTGCTGACCGGCGCGACCGTGCCATCGACGGATACGGTCATGCCAGGACGAAACCCCATTCCCTGAATCACCATCTGTCCTCCGGCGACCGGAAGGCGCGCTGGAGAAACGCTGTCGGCGTAAAGGATTCGTCCATGATAGGCAAAGTCCGGGCGTCCATCCCCTCGAAAATCGGCCAGTCCAATCCGAACTTCGCTGTCGGCAATGGTCAACACTGGCAGCGTTGTCTGGCCGGCGATGTTGCCGTTGAATGGCCCGACGGTGCCGGTGACGGGCACCGCGCCAACGGCGTCGGTCCCATTCCAGGCGCCAACGACTATCTGTGCCTTGTTTTCCGTGTCGTTTCCGTCGTCGTCCAGAGCCTGGGCTTCGACCGTGAATTCGCGTCCTGCGCGAGCCCACCATTCAAACCATCCGGAGTGTCCGTATGCGGTGATCCGACCGGTCCACTCGCCGTTGACAGGAACGGTTGCAGGCGCATCTTCAGGTCCATCGGCTCCACTCTGCTCGTCATCCGCGTCATTGATCACGACGGTTTGGGTGATGGCAGATCCGGCGCTGAGAGTGCCCAGCGTAACGATCGGCATGGTGCCCGAGGGAGAAACCTGGCCGTTCGTATAGGGGCCGACCGACGAGTTGCCGGTATACAGCGGATTCAGAGCCTCGAACGTGAGTTGATACTGCGAGGCCGTGACACCCTGCGGCAAAGGAACACCGCTGAGGTCGAAGAATCCTTCCAGAGAAGCATCGTTGCTTCCGAATCGATTCAGCGGGTTGCCGTTTGCATCGATCATGCCGGTGATGCTGTTTCCGGCATTGCCCTGGAAATAGACCCCGCTGACTGCGGTGGCGGTGTAAACGAGATCGGGGGCGCCGTTGGCCAGAAGGTGCAGGACGACGTTGACGCCCTGCATCCCCTGGCCGTCGGGAAACTGAATGGTTCCCTTGACCGAAATGGTCGCGGATGCGGTGATCGTTTTGCCAGGAAAGCTGCCGATGTTGGCGGCGGTCACTGGATAAAGACGATTGAGTGCGGCGATGTCGTCCGTTCGAAGTTGGGTCGGATTAGAAAAGCATTGGCCGCTGCCTCCATTGCAGAGCCGTTCGATCGGATGCATGATCGGCCAGCCTGCGAGGCCATCCGTCGGGATCTGCGACATATCGAAGATCTCTTCGTTGGTCTGCGACCAGTCGAGCCCCAGAACGCGCCCGAAAGCGCGAATCAGCTGGTACTGCAGATTCGCGATTTGACTGACGGTGGTGGCGCAAAGCCCATTCACCAGAACCAGAGCATGAGCAATGTCGCCGGTCACCGCGAGATTATCCACCGATACCATGACGCCGTCCTCCTGGCAGACGAGCGGCGAGCTGGCCCCTGGGCCATAGATTGCGTTGATCACCGACCCGTCTGCGTCGTACACCACGGCTACCGGTCGGTTGGTGGCCGTCGACTGGATATCTGCCGGAAGGGTGACTCCATTGGCGCCCGCATTCACGTTGGTTCCGTTCACGTCTTCGGCGAGGCTGCCGCCCCACTGGATGGAGACTGCAGCCGTGTTGACGTTGCTCCACACCGCGGCAGCGGTTGCGACCATGGTGTTCGCCTGCGTCTGGGTCACCTGCGGGCTCAGATTGCCCAGGTCGGTGTAGTAGCTGATTTGACCGTTGGCCCAAACGACGGGCTGGCCTTCGGCGGACGCATTGAAGTAGCTTGAACCGGCGACCCAGCGCGGACCTCCGGCATGGGCGATCGGTACGGCAAAGATCAGGATCCATGCAAGGAGAACGAGCCAATCCGAAGTGCGACCGGCCGATTCACGATCGCTCTCCCAAGCAGTTGCGCGAGACATCGCGGGCCCTCCGGAAACGGCTGCAAACACAAGAACAGCGGCTTCCGGATTCATTCCGCCACAGGGGGAGCCAATCCGGCAGAAGAATCGAAGGGGAAGCGAGTCGCATCATTTCAGTTCGGGACAACGTTCAGGGCGGGTTCCAATTCGGGAGCCTGGGAAGTTCCGCGGGCGACGGCCGGATTTGGCCGCGGCGCGCAGGTACAATTTGGGAAGTTCAGGCAAATGACAGAAGACATCCGCGATACAGTGATTCTCGGCACCGGCTGTGCCGGGCTGACAGCAGCGATCTACACGGCTCGAGCCAACCTGAAGCCACTGGTGCTCGAGGGACACGAGCCGGGCGGGCAGCTCTCGATCACCACGCTGGTCGAGAACTTTCCGGGCTGGCCGGACGGGATTCAGGGACCGGAACTCATCGAGAACATGCGCAAGCAGGCGGCGCGCTTCGGAGCGGAATTCCGGCTCGGTCATCTGGCGACGGCCGATCTGACGAAGCATCCCTTCGCGCTGAATCTGGGCCACGAGACGATCCACGCGCGGACACTGATCATTGCCAGCGGCGCATCGGCGCGCTGGCTGGGTTTGCCGTCGGAGCAGGCGCTGATCGGGCACGGTGTGAGTTCGTGCGCAACCTGCGACGGCTTCTTCTTCTCCGGCAAGGACATCGCGGTCATTGGCGGCGGCGATTCGGCGATGGAAGAGGCACTGTTTCTGACGCGCTTTGCGACCAAGGTCACGCTGATACACCGGCGCGAGCATTTTCGCGCGTCGCGCATCATGCTCGATCGGGCGATGGCTCATCCGAAGATCGCGTTTATGACGAACGCGATTGTTCAGGAAGTGCTGGATGTCACGCAGAAGGAAGTGACGGGCGTTCGGGTGCTCGATAGCGTGACCGGCGTGGAATCGGTGCTGAACGTGAGCGGGCTGTTCTTAGGCATTGGTCATATCCCGAATGCGTCGATGTTTGCCGGGCAGCTGGATCTGGACGAGGACGGGTACATCAAGACGCACAACAATGTCTTCACGCGGGTTCCTGGGGTGTATGCCTGCGGCGACGTGCAGGATCGGCGCTACCGGCAGGCCATCACGGCGGCAGGAACCGGTTGCATGGCGGCTCTCGAGGCGGAGAAGTATCTCGAGGAGCACGGGCACTGAGGCTCGACGGCATCCCGCAGGGAAAAATATTTTTGCCCTTGTGACTGCGGCAAGTTATTGCAATTGCGGGGCTTCCAGGATGGCCCTGCAGGACTCCGGCATCTTCATGAAAATAAGCCGCTTTGCGGAGGCCTTTGGGCGCCCCGCATGGGGCGGATGGGGACAGGGCTCGGGTGCTCGGCGATTGCGGGGCCTGTGGACAAGGCAGTGGTCCTGCCCGCGCAGGGTGTTGGCACGGCAGCGCTGGCCGCTGAGGTTGAAGTACTCGCACTGGCGCGGGGTGGTGGCGGGATGGGGATGGTGGACCCCGCAAAAGGGCTGGCCGGGCTGAGCGCGGATCCGGCAGGGCTGGCCCTGGCAAAGGGCAGTGCAGAAGCGTGGCATCGGTATCTCCGGAAATGGAAAAGGGCCGCTGTGGGCGACCCTTTTCTCTGAATTACTCCCTATTATTAGAATACCAAGTTCAGCGAGTAATCGCGCCAAATATTATTGCGTTGGTTGGCGTGTAAGTGGTTGTCAGTCAGAGAGAACACTTCGGTACCGTGCGGAGAAAGCTTGACAAATTTTCCACAGGGGGCATGCCAACGGACAATCGGCTACGTCTTACGCCCCTTCATGATACTTTTGGTCACGTTGCACGAATGCCGGGCGGGTGCCTTCCAGTACCGTGATGCTGAGCGTGTTGGTCTTCGGATTCTCGATGGAACCGGTCGTATAGGTCACTTTATTCTTTTGTTGCTTATCGATCTGGGAATGAATGATCTGGTCCGCGTCACATGCCACCGCCAAGTTCGCGTTGTGTGTCACGATAATAACCTGACGACGTTTCCGTGCCTCCCGAAGGCAGGCGACAAGCATGTCATACACGGTCTGGTTATCCAGATTGTCCTCCGGCTGATCGATGATCAGTGGAATGTCGCGACGATCGACCAGCAGATAGAAGACTAGAAGCAGTGTGCCACGCTCCCCGGGTGAGAGCTCTTCGATGCTTTTGCCAGACCACTTAAGCTGGTACTTCGGGCTTAGATAACCTAAACCGAAGATGGCGTCGAGCAATTCAAGTGGCGTCGTCGCCGATTTGAGCTGGCCGCTTAGGTCCATGGGAGTTGGAGGAGATTGGCGATGGTCCGCCATGAGCCTGCCAAGCACCGTCTCCGCGAAGGTCAGCGCGCCTGCAGCGGTCTGGAAGTCTGCTGTTTCCACGATCGCCCTCAACGCGCGCGCGCCCTCCTCAACGCCGAGGAAGCTCCCGCGACGTTGCTGATTTACCTTGCTCAGGATGGCCTCTTCCAGATTTACCGGCACGATACTGGCGTCGAACTCTAAGTTGAGTTTCTGGGCGGCGACCGGATTCAGCAGGATGAATTCCTGCACTGGATGGTATAGCTTCCGGTAGGTCAGCACGATCTCTTCGATCTGAACAAAGATTTCCTTGACTTTCGTGGCCCGCGCGTCCTGCGCCTGCCTTAGCAGCTCCGGCAGACCTTCAAGGTCTTTAATTCGTTGCTCAATGTACGATAACGTGTCAGGCCTGTCTGCTGTACCGATTAAGGCTTCGCGCCGTTCCGACCAGGCGCGTAGCGCTTCGACGTACTTTTGGTATGCGGTGTTCGGAGCGTCCAGTTCAGCCGTCAGCCCCTCGATCTCGCCCCTAAGGTCTTGTAATCGAGCGTTCGAGGTCTTGATAATCTCCGCCTGCCGAAGAGAGTCGACCTTCGCCGTAGCGTCCGCATCTTTGACGGGATTATCAGTCACGGTGATGCTGACTAGGAGGTTCGGATCGATTCCAAGGACGTCCGAGTCCGCCTTTAGGGTCGCGAGAAGAGATTTGTGCGCCGCTTCGAAGTTGCGCAGTTGCTGCAGAATACGCGCCGCGCTGGCGCACTTCATGGCATTCGTTCGCTGGGCCGCTTCTGCTTTGCGAACCACTTCGTTGAGAGCATCACGTTCTTGATTCACGGCCGCGATCTGTTCGCTGGCCCTGTTCATGGCCTCCTCTTGCTCCGGGTCCGCGTCTGGCCTTGCGACCTCCTCCGGTTTGATCTTTTCGTGGGCTGCAAGCTCGCGATCACAGCTTTCCTTCAAACCAAGTAGTAGTTGCCGGTTCGCATTCGAGTTCTGCTGCTCCAAATCAAGAATCGACCTGTTCAACTCCGTGAGGTCCCCCCGCAAGGCTTCCAGGCGCTGTTGCAGCGGCTGTGTCTGGAATTCAAGCAGAGCGTCCAGCGAGTCTGTCCCGAGCTTCTTATCCTCCGAGACATGAGAAAAGATGACCGATTTCAGCTCCCTGTCGAACGCGCCACCCGGCTGATTGTTCACCTCGTTGCAAATAGTTTCGAGGTAGCTTTGCGGGATGTAGCATACGGCCGCGGGGGCATTTTCATCCGTCGTTTGATCCAGAGAACGTGTTGATGTGTATTCGCTCCGCCACGTCAGGGTTGCAAGAAACTCCTTCGCCTTGTTGTTGCGTGGTTGTCGGAATTTCTTCTGATTCAGGAATGAGAATTCATCGGCCGAGGTGCAGTTGCCCAGCAGGCCGATCGTCTCTGCGAGCGCCGTCTTGCCGCTGCCTTTGTTGCCGATGATCGCGACTAGACCGGGATTAATCTTCACGTTACCGGAAAACCAGTCCTCGTCGAGGTCCGATCCGGCCCTCTTCGAGAAGTGGATTTCCGAGACGTATTTCGTCGGGTTACCATTGACGCGTACCGTCTCGGGAGGGGTTTCGCCCAGAAATGCACGCTGTGGGTCGCTAATGAGTTGTTGGAAGGTTAGGAAGGTTGGGTCGCCCTTAATCCAGCAGGTTGTCTTGACTTCATAATGCGTTATGTCGTGGTTATCCGAGCCCATGATGAGTGGCAGGATCTTCCCAATAATCGGGAAGACGATCTCCTCATAGCTTTTGCGGTCCGTCAACCTCCCCACCTCATAGATATCCACGCAGTCGCGGGCCAAGTCCGTTTTCAGCGCCATCTTGAACGCTGTGTTGTTTCTAATGTTCTCGATGGAGTTGGTCTTGCCGCCCGCGTGGGTGGTGACGATTCCGCCAAGATCCCGGATGAGCCTCGCGGCTTCCTTGAAGTCGACGTAGATTGCGTCATCCGTCTTCCTATTTATGTCCTCCGGGGTGATCTCCAGTTTTCCGCTCAGCTTTGTCCACAACACGTCCAGATTTGCATCCTCTGGAAAGACGCCAATCAGGTGGACCTTCTCCTTTCCCCCCAACTCCGTCCGAAACTCGATTCCAGGCAGTACCGTAAGGTCGTCGCCCGCTAGCTTCTGTAGCTCGCGAATCCGCGGTGCGTCGATCACATGGTGATCGGTGATCGCGACGACGCTCACTTCCGCTTTCTTCAACCCTTCAACAATCTGCGCATTCGTGACAGACCCGTTCTGATAATCGAACGATGTGGGGGTGTGGAAGTGCAGATCCCACCGCCTCCAAAGGGAGCCTCGATCGTGAAACGTCACTGTAACCTCACTACGGGCGGATGTTAGCCCGATATGCAAAGAAGATATCGTAGGACTGTCAACTAAGAATCTATAGCTTCTTCCAGCAGATTTGCGAACAAATCTTGGTACAACGTCTACAGATATGGATTAACGGCGAAAGATACCGCGTTGCGCACCTACGTTCGGACGAGTCGTCCTCTATTAACTAAATGAGTGCAGTTGCGGGCCTACGGCAGTGCGGAAGGACCCTCCGGGCCTGTCCTTATTCCACGGGCTGAAGCCCGTGGCTTTTACCGTCATCCTGCTGCGCAGGATGAATGGTCTGCTGAGGCCAAAGGCAAACCCGAGAATCCTGACTTCGATGGGGGGATCATCCAAAGGCAAATGCAGGTGCCGTTCGACTCGCTGCGCTGGCTCAGGCCAGGCTCTTCGACTCGCGCCTTCCTGGACGCAGCGCGCCAAAGAACTTGCGCGCTGATTTTTCGGTTACTTCGCTCTGGATGACGGGGCTGCCGTGGGGGAAATACGGTTGGCGCTTGGCGCCAAGCCCTCGCTTGGCGAGGGGCTCGTGCACCGCTTCAGATCTTTCTCGGCCGCTTCGCGATCGATTCCCTCCGCGCAGAGAGCTGTCGTGGCGCGTGCTGCCCGTTTCGCTACGGGGGTCGCCGTTCGACGCGGCGTCTTGACGACGCCTTGCTCAGGCCAGGCTGTTCGACTCCGCGCGGATTTGGCTTTGTACACCGCTGGACGCGCCTCTACCCCGCGCTCCGCTCAGGATGACAGTCGTTATTGACGGCGCTTCGGTCAGGATGACATTCGTTATGACATTCGTTGCGTGTGTCAGCGGGTGAAGAGGGCGAGGTTGATGGCTTCGGCCATGGCTCGGTAGCCGGCGGGGTTGGGGTGCAGGTGGTCGCCGCAATCTTCCGTTGGAAGCATGCGGTCGGCGTGGGCGGGATCGCGGATGGCCTTGTCGAAGTCGATGAGGCCGTCGAAGTGGCCGGGGGCGCGAATCCAGGCATTGACGGCCTGACGGTCGGCCTCGGTGGCCGGGCCGGGATGGTAGTAGTCGGATCCGCCGTCGGGGGTGATGGTGGCGCCGATGACGCGGATGCCGTGGGCGTGGGCGCGGACGATGATCTGCTGATACGCGGCGAGGATGCGGGCGACGAAGGCGGCGTGCTCTTCGGGTGAGACTTCGTGGAGGCGGGTGAGTCCGCCGAGGTCGTTGATGCCTTCAAAGACGATGAGCCAGCGGACGCCGGTCTGGGCGAGGACGTCGCGATCGAAGCGGGCGAGGACGTTGGGGCCGAGGCCATCGGTGAGGAGATGATTGCCGCCGAGGCCCTGGTTGAGGACGGCGATGTTGCGGGTGGGGGGCGAGGCCTGGAGACGCTCGGCGAGAACGTCGGTCCAGCGGTTGTTGCCGTTGGTGGTGGTGGCGTGACCGTCGGTGGTGGAGTCGCCGAGGGCGACGATGGAGGCCGCGGACGGCGGAGCGAGGACATCGATGGCGGCGAGCTGATACCAGTGCTCGATGGGCGTGGCGCCGGTGAGGGTGGGGGCGGAGACCTGATCACCGTGGAGGTAGTACGACGTGGCGCGCGAGCCGGGATGGCCGGTTTCGGGCGAGGGCGGCTCGTCGAGATGGAAGGTGATGGCGAGACTGGTGAGCGGGGGGACGGGATCGTCGATGGGATCGGAGAGGACTTCGGCGCCGGCGGGCACGGTCACGGCGGCGGCTCCGGAAAAGGTGAGGGGCCGGTCGGATTGCGGGTCGATGGCGGAGGACGCGAGCGAGAGGGGGCGCGCGATGTGGACGGAGGTTAAGCGGAGAGGCTCGGTGCCGAAGGCGTTGGAGAGGTGAACGCGGAGGGTGGGACCGCCGATGGAGAGGCGGACGAGCTGGCGGAGGGTAGCGTCGCGGAGGTCGCCGGGGGGGATGGAGTTCGCCGGCTCGGGAATTTGCTGGGAGGCGGCCCAGCTGGCGACCCAGACCTGGGGGTTCGGGGCGGCCTGGGTGTTCGGGGCTGGCTGGGCGTGGGCGAAGTGGGTGAGGAAGGATGCGGCGAGGAGAAGCGGGAGGATCGAGGCTGCGTTTTTTGCTGAAGACATTGTTGGTGATCTAGTATGGGTGCCGAACTAAATCGCTAGGACAGAGGCAAGGATAGCATCCATGGAAACGGCCGTGCGCACGACTTCCCCGCTCGCGATTCTTTTGATTTTTGCGGTTTTCGTTTTCGCGGGACGGTCGGGATGGGGACAGAATTCCGCGGCGCCTCCACCGGTGACGTTCACCGCGGAGCAGGATCACCAGAACATGATGGACCAGCTGGGGATCAGGGCGCTGCGTCCGGGGCCGGCGGGGGATGAGAAGGCGCCGAACCACGCCAACTATGACGAGTCGAAGGCGAATCCTTACCCGAATGTTCCGGACGCGCTGACGCTGAACGATGGGCAGAAGGTGACGTCCGCTGCAATGTGGTGGGATCAGCGGCGGCCGGAGATTGTGGAGGGGCTGGAGCGGTACGTCTATGGGCGGATGCCGAAGGATGTGCCGCGGGTGACGTGGACGGTGGTGGCGAGCGAGAGGGAGAACATCGCGTTTCATCCGGTGATCGCGAAGGAGCTGAACGGGCATGTGGACCATGCGGCGTATCCGGCGATCGATGTGAATCTGCGCATGACGCTGGTGACGCCGGCGGATGTGAAGGGGCCGGTGCCGGTGCTGATCATGTTCGGGCCGAGTGCTTTTCCGGCGCCGGTGCAACCAACGGCCGATGAGCTGGCGCGGATCAACACGGCGATGAAGGCGATGCTGGTCGAGCAGGACCCGTCGCTCAAGGATGTGATCGCGGCGCATCCGGGATGGGATCCGGTGCGGCCGGTGCCGTTTCAGTTTCCGCAGATGAATGCGGATGGGGATCCGCCGAGCCAGTGGGAGCTGATTGCGGCGGGATGGGGATTTGCGACGCTCGATCCGCAGAGCGCGCAGCCGGACAACGGGGAGTCGCTGACGCGGGGAATCATCGGCCTGGTGAACAAGGGGCAGCCGCGCAAGCCGGAGGACTGGGGCGCGCTGCGGGCGTGGGGATGGGCGGCGGGACGCGGGCTCGATTATCTGGAGACGGATCCGGCGGTGGATGCGAAGCATGTGGGCATCGAAGGCGTGTCGCGGTACGGAAAGGCGGCGCTGGTGACGATGGCGTTCGATCCGCGCTTTGCGATGGTGCTGGTGGGGTCTTCGGGCAAAGGCGGCGCGACGCTGCTGCGGCGCAATTTTGGCGAGGCGGTGGAGAGCCTGACGGGCGGCGAATATTACTGGATGGCGGGGAATTTTCTGAAGTATGGAGCGTCGGAGGCGACGTTTGGGAGCCTGCATCCTGGGGATCTTCCGGTGGATTCGAATGAGCTGATCGCGCTGTGCGCGCCGCGGCTGACGTTTATCAGCTACGGCATCCCGGAGAAGGGGGATGCGAAGTGGCTCGACCATCGGGGCAGCTATATGGCGACGGTGGCGGCGAGCCCGGTGTTGACGCTGCTGGGCGCGAAGGGGCTGGGCGTGGATGAGGATTATCGCACGGCGCCGATGCCGGCGGTGAATCAGGGACTGCTGACGGGGAAGCTGGCGTGGCGGCAGGACGATGGGGGACACACCGACGCGCCGAATATGAAGTACTTCATCCAGTGGGTGGATGGGGCGATTGGGTATGCGGCGAGGCCGGCGCCGTGACGGGACGGGCAGGGGTTGGGACCGGGCTCCATGCGGCGGCCGTTTCCCTGAGGGCGACGGTCCTTATTTGGGCGCGTCTGTTTTGCGAATCAGGTCTTCCACGTCTCCCATCTTGTCGGTGAGCAGGCCCAGACGGCGGGAGAGGGACTGAATTTCACTTTCGGCGCGGCGGTTCACTTCGAAGTCGAGCTCGCTGCGGAGGCGATCCTTCGCGTCCTGGCGGTTCTGGCTCATCATGATGACCGGCGCCTGAATGGCGGCGAGCATGGAGAGAAAGAGATTGAGGAGGATGAAGGGATAGGGGTCCCAGGCGTTCTTCCTGAGGAGGACGTTGACGGTGGAATAAACGATGAGGATGACAAGGAACAGGATGATGAAGGACCACGAGCCGCCAAAGCGCGCGACGGAGTCGGCGATGCGCTCGCCGAAGGTGGATCGCTCTTCGATGAGGTCGTTGGGATTGCGGCTGGCGCGGCTGCGGACCAGCTTCTGGGAGGCGTGGAACTGGCGGGCCTGAACGGTGAGCATGTCGAGACCAGCCATGGGACGGCGGGTAAGCAGGGTGACGATGTCGTCGCGGCCGATCTCGAGACAGGTGGTTTCTTCCATCGCCATCGCGCTGGTCTGGTGCTCGATCTGCTGCAGCATGGAGGCGAAGCCGAAGAAGTCGCCATGGGTGGGCTGGTCGATGACGACTTCCTGGTGGTCCTCATCGGTAGTGAAGACGCGGACGGCGCCGGTCATGACGATATAGGCGTTCTCGGGTGGGCCGGCTTTGAAGATGCGCTGCCGTGGGGCGAAGCGGCGGACTTCGATTTGGGCGGCGAGGACGGAGGCCTCATCGTTATCGAGGAGCTCGAACAGGGGGACGTGGCGCAGTTCTTCGGGATCACAGGGCATGGCTGGCTCTCACTGGGTTCGGGATGACCCGGGGTGGTGTGAGCCGACGATAGCAGAGGAGCCGGTGCAATCCTACTCCGGCGGCGGCGCGCGAGTCGCCAAAGGGCAGGAACAGGGACCCGGGGCTGGACTCAGCCGTGAGGCTGATTCAGAGAACGACTTCGGAGGCTCCTGATCGACAATATGCGCCCGGGCCGGGCGATTCGTCCGCTGGCCCGAGGCGCAGATCGCCGTCTCATTTCAGTTTGAAGGTCGCGTTCCCTACCCCAATTCCGTACAGCGAAATCTGGATCTGGTAGGTCCCCGGACCGAGCGACCAGGTGGCGAGGTTATAGGTGTATTCACAGGCCGACGTATCCGCGACAAATTTCGCGCCGTCATCCGGCCACGTGACATAAAGATTCTGCGGCACGACTCCGGGAGAGCTTCCGGCGGTCTCGGTCACCAATATCTTCGCCGGAGGCAGGATGCAGGCCGAGTCACCGTACTGACTCAGGCTGAACGCTACCGGAATCGATCCCTGGAAGGCTTTGTAGGTTTTGCTCGTGGAGGGAGAAAGCGGGGGCTTCACGGTCGCTTGATAGCCCTGTGTCTGCAGCAGAACATTCACCGTGCCGCTGGTGGGGTTATAGTACGCGATGTCAGGCCGTCCATCCTGATTGAAGTCTGCAACGGCCATGGCTCCGCCGGCGATCAGCCCCGCCGCCGGAGTGCCGGCAGGCTGAAAGGTCCCGTTTTCATTCCCGAGATAGAGATTGAGATTGCCTTGGGAGTCCACAGAGGCCACATCGGGAGCGCCGTCTCCGTTCCAGTCGGTAACGCTGTTCACCAGCGTGCCGGCCAGAGGCTGGTTATTCAGCAGCGTGAAGGTGCCGTCTCCATTGCCCTGCAGCGTGAGCAAAGTGTCGGGAGTGGTTTGGGTGCTGGCAACGATATCGACGATCCCATCGCTGGTGAAGTCCCCGAGCAGCAGCGGCGCAGCAGTCGAGTCGTTCCCCAGTGGCGCGCTGGCAAGGGCAGAGAGGGTGCCGTCTCCCTTGCCGATGTAGGCGACGAACCCGTTTGCGCTCGATGCGTTTGCGGCCGCATCGAGGATCCCGTCCCGATTGAGGTCGGCAACGGCCAGCGAAGCAGTGGGCCACGGACCGTCACCGGTGTTGCCGAAAAATGTGCCGGCCGCGAAAGTGCCGTCACCATTGCCGGGAAGGGTCACTCCAAGGGTCGTCGGTTCGTACGTAAACACCGCCGCCAGATCCAGGTGGCCGTCGCGATTAAAATCCCCGGTGGCCATGTCGAAGTAATCGCCCTCGGTTGTAAAGGCCCTGACCCCGGCGCCGAAGGTTCCATTGCCGTTACCGTGGAAGACGGTAATGTAAGCACAGCCCCCGCAAACATCGAACTGCGCAACCGCCAGGTCCATGTTGCCGTCATTGGTGAAGTCGCCTGCCACGATTTTCTGTGGTACGCCCGTTACCCCGAAAGGCGGCATCGCGGTAAATGTCCCGTCGCCTTTGCCCAGGAAGACAGAGACCATTCCCTCGACGCGATCGGAGGGAGTGGACGAGCAAAATGCCTGTCCCACGCAACCAGCCCCGATGGCGAGGTCCGGCTTGCCGTCATTGTTGAAGTCGCCGACAGCGATGACGCTTGCCCCCGGGACCGCCATGGTCAGCGGGGTCGCAAACGAGATGGTACTGGTCGGGACCGTGACCGCGAAGGGTACGGAATTCGACGTCCCTCCCCCCGGCGCGGGATTGGTCACCGTTACCAGTGCTGTCTTCGGTACGGAGATCTCCGAACGAGTGATGGTCGCCATGAGACGCGAGCTGCTGATGTAGGTCGTTGGCCGGGCAGTCCCGTTCCAGTTGACGGTCGCCCCGGGCACAAAACCGGTTCCGTTCACCGTCAGGGTAAAGTTCTTTTCGCCAGGCTGGATTGCTCCTGGCACCAGAGGGTTGTTGACAAAAGGAACGGGATTAACCTGTGCGAGCAGAGGAGCCGTCGCCAGAGCGAGAACCAGAGCATAGAAGGCAGACAGGTACCGCATAACTTACCTCCGAATCGAGTGGGTCCACCGCAGGTGGACGTCCCGAGACCGTGATCGTGAGTTATTGGTGAGGGGGAAGCGCGCTGATAATAACAGAGGTCGTAGTGAATCGCTTGTCGATCGACTTGAATCGCTGGTAAATCGTTTCTAATCGCTCGTAGTTCTGCTCTAATCGCTCGTCAATCGACTCTTCGTTGCAATCCACACCATCGTGGACAACGGCCGCCTAGCTTCACGACCTTACTGCGAAATCATTCAATCCTGGGTCCGGATTGACTTGCCGGATTATGCCAGACGCGCAGGAGTCAGACTATCCCTCCTGGGGAACTTCTTCAGTAACCTAAAGTAAACGAGACTCGATTACTCACGTTCGGAGATCGAACCGTCCGCGCCTTCGATGTTCACGGGAAGTTACGGAGCGATTGAGGACCGACATCGGACGCTTCCGTCCGCTGAGCCGGCACGGAGCCAGGCGGTGGTTCCCGATTGCACGTCCGAGCCTGGATCTGGAACCAGGCTGTGTTTCCTATTCTGCGCGGAGAGCTTCGACTGCGTTGACCCGGGCGGCGCGGGCGGCTGGGATCGCTGACGCGATGGCGGCTGCGGCGAGAATGACAGCGGCGGATCCGACGAAGGTGAGGACTCCGGGCATGTGGATCTGACCCACCCAGACGGCGACCCCGCGGGCTCCGGCGAGGCCGAGGATGAGGCCGGCGACGACGCCGATGGCGGCGATGACAAGGCCTTCCCTGAGGACATCGGTAAGGATTTTGCTGGGCTGCGCGCCGAGGGCCATGCGAATGCCGAACTCGCGGGTGCGGCCGCTGACGGAGAAGGCGAGGACGCCGGCGACGCCGACGACGGAGATGAGCAGGGCGACGGCAGCGAATCCGCCAAAGACGAGGGCGTTGAGCTTATCGGGGGTGAGGATTTCGGCGCGGACGTCCTGCAGAGTGGCGGCGCGCTCGACGGGCTGATCGGCGGCGATGCCCTGGATGGTTTTGACGATGGAGGGAACGAGCGGATAGGGATCCGTCTGGGTGCGGACGAAGAGGCGGCCACCCCAGCCTTCCTGATCGACGGGCTGGTAGATGGTCATGGCGGGGTTGGGGATAATGTTCTCGTCGTCGAAGTCGGGGACGACGCCGACGATGCGGCGCGTGTCATAGCCGATGCCGATGAACTTGAGGACAGGGTCGGTCCAGTGCATGGTGCGGCCGATGGCTTCCTGGCCGGGGAAGAGATTGCGGGCGACGCTCTGGCTGATGATGACGACGCGGTCGGCGCCGTCTTTGTCGGTGTCGCGGAACTCGCGGCCTTCGAGGAGCGGGACGCCGAGGGTGGAGAAGAATCCAGGCGAGATGGAGCGGAAATTCGCTCGAACATCTTCGTCGCCATTTTTGCGCACCGCGCCCTCCACGGCGAAGGCCAACTGGATGCTCAGCTCCCGGCTGTCGCGCCAGGGAGTGCTGAATCCGGTAGCGACGCTCCTGACGCCAGGGAGAACGGCGACGCGGCGCATGACGTCGCGATTGAAGTCCTGCATCTGCTGGGGGGTGCGGCCGTAGGCGACGACGGGGAGATTGATGGCGAGGACGTGCGAGGTATCGAAGGGCGGACGGGTGGACTCAAGCGCATAGAGGGTGTGCAGGAGGACGCCGGCGCCAGCGAGGAGCAGGAACGAGGCAGTGATCTGGGTGACGGCGAAGACGCGCAGGCGGCGGTTGGAGCCGGTGGCGCTGCGGGTTCCCCCAACGGTGAGGCCGGAAGCGGGCGAGGCTTTGGTCGAGGGCAGGCGGGGGATGTAAGCGAGGAAGACCGAGGCGACGAGGGCGAGGCCAACGCCGAACCAGACGAGCGTGGAGTCGAGGTGGAGATCATCGGCGCGAACGGAGAAGCGGGCGGCATATTTGCCGAGAATGGAGACCATGGGCGCGGCGATGAGGAGGGCGGCGACGACTCCGGATCCGCAGAGGACGAGGCTTTCGGCGAGAAGCGAGCGGCGCAGGGTGGCCGTGGTTGCGCCCAGGGCGGAACGGACGGCGAGCTCCGATTCGCGGCGGAGAGTGCGGGCGAGAACGAGGTTGGCGACGTTGGAGGAGGCGATGATGAAGAGCAGCGCGGCGGCGGCGAAGAGGACCCAGAGGATGGTGTTGGCGCGGGCGTTGATCTGGTCGTGCATGCGGCGGACGGAGATGGCGTAGCCGTCGTCGCGCTTGTAGGTCTCGGGATGCGCCTGGGTCATGGCAGCGTAGTCGGTGCGCAGTTCGGCGCGGGCCTGGTCGAGGGTGGCGCCGGGGGCGAGACGGCCGAAGAGCTCGGTCATGCGATGTTCGCGGCCGGTGACCATGGTGGCGGAGAGATGGTGCGGACTGGTGACGATGTTGGCGATGATTTCGGTCGCGACGGGGTACGGGATCGCGGGCTCCAGGACGCCGACGATGGTGGCGGTGCGCGATCCGGCGAAGCTGTCGAGGCGGATGGTCTTGCCGAGGACGGTGGGGTCGGAGTGGAGGGACTGGGTCCAGAACTTATAGGTGAGGACGACTGCGCCCTGGGCGTTGGGTCCGTCGTCGGCGGGGCCGAGGAGACGGCCGAGGATGGGGCGCAGGCCCATGACCTCGAAGTAGTGGCCGTCGACGACGCCGGCGGGAATTTCGCGCGGAGTGCCGAGACCCTGCATGGTGAAGTCGATTTCGGAAAAGGTGCCGAGCTCGGTGATGGAGTGCAGGTGTTTGCCGAGGTCGTCGATTTCGGGAATGGAGAAGGCGGCGTTCTCCTCGTGCAGGCCGGTGGCACTCTGGCGAATGTAGAGCAGGTGGTCTTCGTCATGATTGGCGAGCGGGCGGAGCAGGACGGCGCGGACGACGGAGAAGATGGCGGCGTTGGCGCCAATGCCGAGGGCGAGGGTGAGAGCTACTGTGATCCAGAGCGAAGGAACGCGGGAGAGAGAGCGGATGGCGATTCTGAGATCACGAAGGAAAGCCATGATAGTCCTCCATTTTGGCAGATTTGTGCGGCGACTGGCAGCCTGATTGTGACGAAATGTGCGGGATGGGGGCGGATTGGGAACAGTATATATTGATATCAACGTATTAGAAGATGCGATGGGATCTGAGCGGGAGCCGGCTGGCATGGGGCAGCGGAGGAATCTCCGGCGATGGACCGGACCACCTTGACGGCGGGTCAGCTGCCGTAGAGGTTGGTGGCGAGGAACTGGTTGCGGAATTTTCCGTTGGGGTCGTAGTGGGCGGCGAGGGTTTTGAAGCCGGCGAGGCGGGGGTAGAGCGCGTCGAGCTGCGCGGGCGGGACGGTGAAGAGCTTGGCCCAGTGCGGTCTCGCGCTGAAGGGCGCGAGGCGTGCCTCGATCTGCGGCAGGATTTCTTTGACTGCAGGCCACTCGGGTTTCCAGGTGAAATGGATGGCGAGGGAGCGGCGCTGATACGCCATGCTCATCCAGAGCTGATCGGCATCGATGGTGCGGAGCTCGGTGACGAAGAGGTGCGGGGTGATCTGGTCGCGGAGGGTTTCGACGGCGCGGATGGCGGGGTACGCGTGCTCGAGAGGGACGAAGTATTCGGTCTGCAGCTCCTGGCCGCTGGAGGGCGTGAAGTTCATTTTGAAATGGGGCAGGCGCTCGTACCAGGGGCCGGGGACGCCCATCTGCTCCGTGCAGGCCTCGGCAGTGTGGCCGAGGATGGGGTGCATGTTCTGGGTGGTGGGATGAGCGTCGAAGAAGTTGGGGCCGAGCGTGGCGGGCTCGTAGGTGCGGTCGGTGCGGCGCTTGATCCAGACCTGGGTGATGCGGCCCTTTTGCCAGTCGGTGAAGAGCGAGACGCTGTAGCCGGAGGCGAAGATTTCTTCGAGGTGATGCTCGAGCTGGGCCATCGGCAGGTCGAGATAGACGGTTTGCGCGACCTGGTAGGTGGGCTGCACGTCGAGGGTGACGCGGGTGAGGACGCCGAGGGCGCCGAGATGGACGGCGGCGCCGGAGAATTTCTCCGGATCGGCGGAGCGCGAGAGGTGGACGAGGTCGCCATTGGCAGCGACGAATTCGATGGCCGATGCGACGGTGGCGAGATTGCCGTTGTGCAGGCCGGAGCCGTGCGTGGCAGTGGCGATGGCTCCCGCGACGGAGATGTGCGGGAGCGAGGCGAGATTGTGGAGCGCGAAACCGCGCGCATCGATGACGGGGGCGAGGTCGCCGTAGCGGATGCCGGCGCCGACGGTGACGGTTTTGGCGGCGGGATCGAGGTCGATGGCGTTGAGGGCGTGGAGGGAGATTTGGTTTTCAGTGCTGTCGGCGATGGCGTTGAAGGAATGGCGCGAGCCGAGGGCGCGGAGATGCGTCAGGCTGCGGACGGTGGTCTGGAGTTCTTCGATGGAGCGAGGCTCGAGGAGGTTGGGCGCGGAGTAGGTAAGATTGCCGGCCCAGTTGGTGCGCGGAGCGGGCGGGTTCTGGGCGTGGAGCATCCGCGACAGGATACTGCCGGTGAGTGCGGAGGCCGAGGTTTTGAGGAAGTCGCGCTTATCCATATAGAGGCAGCGTTCAGCGTACAGCGTTCGGCGTTCAGCGTTCAAAAGTGATCTGGCCGAGGGTGCTGTTCCTGGAGTAGGGTATTGCGTGGCCCTGGGGGGTGCGGATGGGCACGACGACAGAGATTCCGGGAGCGGTGAAGAGGGGCGGAGGCGGGACTGCGGCATCGCGCGGAGTCGAGTTTTGTAAGCCGGAGCGAAGCTTCTGGCAAATCTGGAACATGAGCTTTGGTTTTTTCGGGATCCAGTTTGGCTGGGGGCTGCAGATGGCGAATATGAGCGCCATCTATGAATACCTGGGCGCGCGGGCGGATCAGATTCCGATTCTGTGGCTGGCGGCGCCGCTGACCGGGTTGCTGATCCAGCCGCTCATCGGGCACGCGAGCGATCGGACCTGGGGACCGCTGGGGCGGCGGCGTCCGTATTTCCTGACGGGCGCGATTCTGAGCTCGCTGATGCTGATCCTGATGCCGAACTGCGCGGCGTTGTGGATGGCGGCAGGAATGTTGTGGATTCTGGACGCGTCAATCAACGTGAGCATGGAGCCGTTTCGTGCATTTGTGGCGGATATTTTGCCGGAGGGGCAACGCACGGCCGGTTTTGCGATGCAGAGTTTGTTCATCGGGCTGGGCGCGGTGATTGCGTCCGCGCTGCCGTGGCTGCTGACGAATGTCGTCCACATGCATCAGGCAGCGGGAGATGTGCGGGTGGTGCCGACGACGGTGCGGCTCTCGTTCTATATCGGTGCGGCGGTGTTTTTGGGATCGGTGCTGTGGACGATCGTGACGACGAAGGAATATCCGCCCCTGGATCTGGAAGCTTTTCGCAAGGCGAAGGCGGAGAAGACGGGCGTGGCGGTGAACGCGAAAGAAATTGTGCGCGCGATTGCCGAGATGCCCGACACGATGCGGAAGCTGGGGCCGGTGCAGCTGTTCACGTGGCTGGGGCTGTTCTGCATGTGGCTCTATTTTCCGGTCGCGGTGGCCCATAACGTGTTCGGCGCGAACGATCCGGCCTCGCCGTTGTATAAGGCGGGCGTGGAGTGGGGCGGTATCTGCTTCGCGCTATATTCGGCGGTATGTTTTGCGTTTTCGTTTGTGCTGCCGGCGATGGCGAGGAAGATGGGGCGCCGGTATACGCACACGCTTTGCCTGGTGTGCGGGGCGGTGGGGTTGATGTCGGTGGTGGTCATCCACGACAAATACGTCCTGCTGCTGACCATGGTGGGCGTGGGCATTGCGTGGGCGAGCACGCTGTCGATGCCGTACGCGATTCTGGCGGCGAGTTTGCCGCCGGAGAGAACGGGCGTCTACATGGGGATCTTCAACTTCTTTATTGTTACGCCGGAGATTTTAGCTTCGCTGTTCTTCGGCTGGTTGATGATCCATCTGCTGGGCAACAACCGCATCTACGCGATTATCGCGGGTGGTGTTTTCATGCTGGTGGCGGCGGCGATGATGCAGCGGGTGAAGGATCCGCGGACGCTCAGCGTCCAGGATGTGTGAAGGCTGGAGCGGTCAGGGATAGCCGATGGCGGCGACGGCGGCGGGGCCGAGGCGTTCGCGCAGTTGTTCGAGATAGAGGCTGGCGGGCTCGACGTGTTTGTTGGGGGATTCGACGATGCCGCCGGGGAGCGGCGCGCCTACAGGTAGCTGGAACACCGGCATGGGAGCGGAGTCCTGCGGGCCGATGTCGCCGATGGCCCAGTTGGCGTCGCCGGGAGGGTTCTGCACGACGAAGCTGGAGGCTTCGCTGTTCCACAGGACGGACCAGCCGATGGCCCAGCCGTGGCCGGTTCCCATTTCGCCGCGATTGCGGAGGTTGATGCTTCCGCCGGGCACGGCGCAGCTGTCGACGAGGAGGCCGGTCGACCAGCGCTGGTGGCCCTCGATCATGCCGTCGCCCTGAAAGCGGCAATGCAGCGCGACGACCGGGCCCTCGGAATGCGATTGGGTGGCGATGTAGGTGACTTTGTCGCCGACGCCGCCACAGCGGTCGAGCAGAATCTGCGATCCGTTGACGGAAAAATCGAAGGGCTTCGCCGGCGTGGTGACGCTGGAGCGCTGGGTGACGAGGACTGCGGCGATGGTCAGACGCTCGGCGTCGTGCTCGATGGTGACGGAGTTGGTGGTGTATTCGAAGGCGAGGAGGCGGAGCCAGGAATCGACGACGTTGTTCATCCGGATGCCGTCGAATTCGGCGTCAACCTGATAAGCGATGGTGCGGTCGGGAGCGGAGATGCGGAGGTTTTCGACGCCGACGCCGGCGATCTGCCCGGTGACTTCGATTTTCGAGACTTCGGGCTGGATGCCGGGATAGTACTTCGCGTCAAAGGAGTCGGTGAGCGGGACCTGGAGGGTGATGGCGTTGCCACTGACGGAAACGACGCGGCGATGGATCCTGATGTCGTTCTTCACCCAGGTCTCGGGCTTGCCATTGCGGCTGAGATGATCCATGCCCATGAAGTGAGTCCACTGCGGCGTGACGGGCTTGACGATCTGGAGGAGGTCGCCGGTGTGGATGGCGGAGGCGTCCGCGACATGGATGACGCTGGAGCCCGCGGGCACATAGTCGTCGGTCAGAGTTGTGGGCGGGGCGAGGGTGCGCTGGTGGAATTCGCCAGAGATATCGATGGCGAGGTGGGGCGAGCCACTCATCGCGAGGGTGGTGGGGTTGGCTCCCGCGGCGCCTGAGCCGCGCAGCACCACGCCGGAGACAGTCATGTGCAGCTGGCCGAGGAGATGGAAGGCGCCGGGCGCGAGCTCGACGGCTCCGCGCTCGCCGTGCGCATCGAGAGGAAGAGCGGCGACCTGATCGAGCGCGGCCTGGAGGGCGGGCGTGTCGTCGGTAGTATTGGACGGCGCGACTTTGACGCGTGTGGGTACGGTGGGCAGAGCGACGCCACCGCCGCGATAGCCGGCGTAAGAGAAGTCAGGGATGTGGTCGCCGCGGGGCGAGCGCGCGTAGATGAGGCGGCCGTTGGGATCGAGGTGAACCCAGCGGGACTGGCACGGAGACGCGGGGGCGGAGAGAAGCAGGAGAGCGAGAGGAAGAGCGAGGCGCCTCACAACGGGCAGCGTACACCGTCGGAGAAGGGGAAGGCGAGAGTCCGACTGCGGAACCGGCGCGGTCAGTGGCATCTCTGCAATTCATTGAACCATTCGATGGATCGACATGGCTCCTGGACTAGCCTGCAGGGGCTGAAGCGCGATTGATTTGAGCTGTCTAAGGAATCCGTTCGACGCGCAACTCGCACTGCTCGGAGCTGGCTCAAGGCAGGCTATGAAGTCGTACCCACAATGGCGCAAGAGGAGTACTTTCGGGTAGAGCTGGGAATGGAGTGGTGTGGACTTTTGTTTGGCGGGGGCGTTTGCTTCTTGCTATGGGGTGAACCTGGCCGACGCTGGGTTGGGTGGGCGTGGCTCTTCCTGACGCTGTCCGCTGCTCCCAGGCTCGGTGCCGGAAGAGGTATCTCCAACCCACGCCCCGCAGCCAACATACGCAACTCTGTTTTTCGGCCAGCTGTACAGTCGTGCCCCTGAGACAAAATCAAAAAGAACTTAATGAAGGAACTTTTGGGACTCCACGCTAGAGTTCAACGCCGAAGTGGGTGCGGAGTTCGCGTTGGCCGAGACGGGTGACGGTGAGGGCGCGGCTGTCGAATTCGCGGGCGAGCCATTTGCGGTCGAGGGCGAGATGGAGGAGAGCGGCGCCGAGGGCGCCGCCGACATGGGGGCGGCGCTCGCTCCAGTCGAGGCAGGCGTAGGCGAAGCGGCGGCGGCGGACACGGGCGGCATCGAGGTCGAGGCCCAGCAGGGCGAGCATGCGGGTTCCTTCCGCAGTGAGCTCATAACCGGCGGATTCGCGACCGGCGGAGCGGCGAACCGGTTCAATCCAGCGGGAACGCAGGAAGCCGTCGTGGAGCGAGACGGCGATGGCGCCGGCCATATGGTCGTAACAGGAGCGCGCGGCGCGGAGATGCTCGGGGGTATGGGGCACGAACTGGCGGCGCGGGCCGCCGGCCAGGACGCTGAGACGCTCGAGGGCGCGCGCGACGTTGGGTCCGGCGAGGGAGTAGTAACGGTGGCGGCCCTGCACGAAGACCTTGACGAGATTCTCGCCTTTGAGCCGATGGAGATGGACGCTGGCGGTCGATGGGGAAACCTCGGCTACGAGGCCGAGCTCGGTGCTGGTGCGGGCGTGGCCGTCCATCAGGCAGTAGAGCATGCGGGTGCGTGCTGGTTCGCCGATGGCGGCCGCGATGCCGGAGACGGCGGTGTCGATGGCTGCGGCGCTGCGGGTTGCATCCATGCTTCGACCGTAAACGAAGTATGCCTGTCTGACAAGAGAGATGCTGAACACGAGGAGAGATTCGCGCGGCGGTCGGCGGTCTGGCGGTGGCTGGCATATTCGTCACTGCCGGCAGCCAGGCGGCTATGGCGCATGCTCCGAAACAGACGGACGATCAGTCCAGGAGAGGGTGGAAGATGCGGATCACGTGCTTTATCCGTTACCAGATCGACCCGTTTCAGAAGGACGGTTTCAGAAAGTACGCGGAGAACTGGGCACGGATCATTCCGCGATGCGGCGGAGAGCTGGTGGGCTATTTTCTGCCACACGAGGGGACGAACGACATCGCATGGGGACTGATCGCGTTTGAGAGCCTGGCGGCGTACGAGGCGTACCGCACGCGGTTGAGGGGCGATGCGGAGGCTCGGGAGAATTTCGCGATGGCCGAAAAAATGCGGTTGATCGTTCGCGAAGAGCGGACCTTTCTGGATTCGCTGGAGGAAACTTTCTGCGTGCGGACCGCGTCGCGGGAAGGGAGTTCATCATCGTGATCACACAAAACGAGAAGGGCGAGGTTTTTCGCGCACTGCACGAGCGCGAGCAGGCATTCATTATTCCTAATCCATGGGACGCAGGCACGGCGCGAATGCTGACGCACATGGGGTTCGAGGCGCTGGCAACGACGAGCGCGGGGAACGCATTTTCGCTGGGACAGACCGACGGGACGGTGGGGCGGGAGCGGACGCTGGAGAACGCGGCGGCGATCGCGGGGGCAACGGAATTGCCGGTGAGCGGCGATCTGGAGAACGGGTTCGGCGACAGCCCGGAGATGGCGGCGGAGGCGATTCGCATGGCAGCGCGAGCGGGGCTGGTGGGCGGGTCGATTGAAGATGCGACGCGCCGGCCAGAGGAGCCGATTTACCCGCTTGAGCAGGCGATTGAGCGGATCGAGGCAGCGGCGGAGGCAGCGCGGGCGCTTCCCTTCCCTTTCACGCTGACGGCGCGCGCGGAAAATTTTCTGTACGAGCGGCGGGATCTGAAGGACACGATTCATCGGCTGCGGACGTATCAGGAGGCGGGAGCGGATGTTTTGTATGCGCCAGGATTGTCGACGAAGGAGGAGATTGCGGCGGTGGTGACTTCCGTCGACCGGCCGGTGAATGTGCTGATGGGACTGGGCGGTCTGGAGCTGAACCTGGAGGAACTGTCGGCGATGGGCGTGCGGCGGGTGAGCGTGGGCGGCGCGCTGTGCCGGCTGGCGCTGGGGGCCTTCCTGAGCGCGGCGCGCGAGATGCAGGAGGGCGGGACGTTTGGATTCACGAAGAGAGCGACGCGGACGCAGAAGATTGTGGAGATGCTGGGGTAGAAGCGGCGGAAAAGAAAAAGCCCGGTGTGGAGGAATCGAGGACCGGGCTTTTCGTTCAGTTGCGGGCTTTGTGTTTAGTGGTGGGCTCCGCCTCCGCCAGCACTGGCGCCACCGCCGCCTCCGGCGCTGGCACCTCCTCCACCACCACCGCCGTGGAATCCGCCACCGCTGGATGCACCACCGCTCGAGCCTCCGCCGCCGCTGCTGAAGGAGCCATGGCTGGCGCCGCCCGCGGAACTACCGGAAGAGAACCCTCCTGTGCGCGCCGTGCCGAAGTTCGTTGGCGCGCCAAAGGTGCGGGTTCCCATGATGGATGGAGTGTAGGGGCTGCGGAAGCCGGTGACGACACCCGGGGTATCACGGAAGCCTGGAGCCATCATTTCCGGATGCGTGCGCACCAGGGCGGTGGTAAAGCTTTCACCCATGGGTCCGCGCTGGAGCGGGTGGATGCCGAGCTCGATGGGTTGAATCGTCTTTCCCTGGAAGGTCAGAGCGCGAGGCTCGGGCCTGACTCCGTTCTCATAGTGGAAAGGAGTGGAGACTTGCGAGCCACGGTTGACGGCGATGAGCGTGGTAGGACGCGGGCCGCCGGGTTTGTGGATGGGTAAGCCGCGGGGGCGAATCGGCAGGGTGTAACCCGGAGGCACGTTCCAAACCGTGGAGTAGGGGTACCAGCCCTGACCGTAGAAACCCCAGCCACAATTGCCGGGAACCCAGATCCAGCCCCAACCGTCGAGGAAATCCCACGCGCCGCAGTGGTAGGGCCACCAACCCCACGGGTAGCCGGAGATCCAGGTATATCCGTAACTCGGGTAGTAACCCCAGGCACCGTTGCCGAAGGGATCGAAGCTGGCGCCGACGCCTGCCGGGGACCAGACCTGTCCATAGCCGGGCACGCTATACCAGTTGCCGTAATAATCCAGGTCGTTCCACGCAGGATTGTCGGGGTTGCCGGAACTGGCGCGAGCGACGGATTGACTGGTTTCGAGCCGCGACAGGGTCTGATCGCGGTCGGAGTTCCACTGATCCCAGGAGTCGGCCGCGACGACCTGGGCGATGGTGAACTCGCCGGGCTCCTGCGGGTCGGTCTGGAAGGTCTGATTGGGATGGACATCGAGCGAGAGTCCGCGGCCATCGTCGACGTGAACGGCACCATGCATGACGGCGAGTTGCGAGGGTGTGCTATCAAGGGCGACGCGGAAGACGCCGTCCTGGGCAGGCGTGGCGATGTCGGTGCCGAAGTGGACGCTGTACTGGCCACCGCGGCCGTTCAGCTCGTAATAGCTGAGGCCGGTGAGGGCATCGATCTGGGTCACGGTGCTGCCGTCGGCATTGCGACGGAGCTGGGTAAGGCGGATGGAGCTGTCGGGGGTGACGCGGGCGACGCTGCCGTCTTCAAACTCGATTTCGAGGCGGCCATTGTCGCCGGTAACGAGGCGCATGCCTTCGACGGCGGGCATATTGGGCTGCGCCTGATCGAAGGCGACCTGACCGCCGCTGAAGATCTGGACCTGACCCTCGACGTCGCTGAGGCGGACGGCGCGGACCTGGCTTTGGCCCTGCGAGTCCGGCGGCGGAGCGGATTGGTCAGGCGGTGGAGGCGGAGGGGTGGTGTCCTGGGCGCGCACCGCGAGCGCGGTCAGCAGGAGTGCAAAGGCAGCGGAAAGGAGAACGAGACGAGCGAAAGGCTTGCGGGAACAGAAGCGCGAGCGGTACATCAGGAATCGAGAGCGGCGCCCCATAACGGCACCTCCTTTTAGCGTCGACCCTGAACGCGTGGTAAGGCGGGATGCCAACGGTGCGGCTCCGCGAGGCGCCGCGCCGCAATCCCTGCCCCCCGAGGCCTGAAGGGCGGACGCTGTGGCCCACAACCCATCTGCACTAGATAACGTGCCTGGGTCGTACTAAGTTTCGACTTATTTTCGCACGTTCAGGAAGCAACAGGGGGATTCATCCTGGAAATCGGGCAAACCGGGAATCGGAGCGGGGTTAGTTGCGTTTCGGCGGGGCTTCGGACTGGGAGAGCAGCGCGAGAGCGCGTTTGCGGGCGCGGTCCATCACCTGCTGATTGTCGGCAATGGCGTGGAGCTCGTCGGCGATGTTCGAGAGGTCGGAGGCGCGGTGGTCCTTGAACGCGTCCTGGAGGGTTTCCAGTTCGGCATCGAGCCCGAGGCGGTCGTGGCGGACCTCAACGTCGAGACGGCGGCCCTCCTCGATGGTAAAAGCAACAGCGGCCAGCTGGTCGGAGATGCGCTGGAGGGTTGGGTCGCCGGGCCAGACAAAGGTGCACGAGCCGCTGCCATCCGGTCCGGTGTAGGCGAGGGTTTTGTTGCCGGTGAAGGCGAGAGCGGTCTGGCTGGAAGCGCAGTGGGTGGCGAAGAAGTTGTGGCTGCGGGCGTAGTGGAAGAGGTCGGTGCGGAGAGCGTCATCGAGCAGGATGGGGCGATCGACGGGAGCCGGAAAGACGCCGTCGCTGGGGTCGCCCGAAGCAGGGCCGGGCTGGGAGGTAAAGCGGCCGGCGCCGGTTTCATCGATCGCAATGGTGTAGCGCGAGGGCTGGAGTTGCGGGTGTTCGAAGGTGAAGACGATGCGGGGGGCAGCGGGAGCCGGGGTCTGGGCGAACAGCGGTAGCGGAGCCAGGGCGGCCAGAAGGACGAGGAGTGGCGAACGTGGGACCGGAGGGGTGCGCATCGTTAAATCGCGCGAGCCTCCTGCAAGGAGAGCGTCTGTGCGTGATGGATGTGGCAGATGGCGATGGCGAGGGCGTCGGCGGCATCGGCGGGTTCGGGCGCGACGGGCAGGGCGAGGAGGCGCGCGACCATGAACTGAACCTGGTTTTTCGCGGCGAGGCCGTAGCCGGTGACGGTGGACTTGATGGTGAGGGGCGCGTACTCGGCGACGGGAAGGCCGGCAGTGGCAGCGGCGAGCAGAGCCACGCCGCGCACATGGCCGAGCTTGATAGCGGACTTGGCGTTGACGGAGTAGAAGACTCCTTCGACCGCGACGACTTGCGGCGTGTAGCGCTCGAAGAGGGAGCAAAGCTCGGCGTAGATGAGGGCGAGGCGTTCGGGCAGGAGCGATTTTTTCGGGGGACAGATGCCGCCGGAGCAGATGGAGACCAGGTGCGGGTTGCGGGCACTGTCGTCCCACTCGACGACGCCGTAGCCGGTGGTTTCGGTTCCGCAGTCGATGCCGCAGACACGCATGCGCAGGACCCTCAGCTGAAGAAGCGGATCGCCTGAAATTCTACGGCTCAGTGTATCGCAGCGGAGAAGGGATCGCTGGGGAAAGAGCCTTCAGATTGGGATTGAGAGTTTGAGCAGTCAACAAGACCGGATCTAACAAGACCGGACGTAACAGACCGGGGTTATACTCGCCCAAAGCAAAGAGCCCATGAAAAAACAACGCCTCTGTGCGGTTGCGGTCGTAGTGTGGTCCAGCCTGGTTGCAATCCCGCCAACAACCCAAGCGCAACCCCAGCCCGTTCCCCGCGCGCTGCTGCAGGCAGCGGAGAAGGCCGCGGATGAAACGTCGCCGTCGGGGGTCGACCTCCTGTGGGGATTCAAGATCCCGATGCGCGATGGCGTTCATCTCAACGGCACAGTTTTTAAGCCGGCGGACCAGAAGGGGCCTCTGCCGGTCATCTTCACGCTGACACCTTACATCGGCGACAGCTATCAGACCCGCGCCTCGTATTTTTCGCGCCACGGATACGTATTTGTTCTGGTGGATGTGCGTGGCCGCGGCAATTCCGAGGGCTCGTTCGAGCCGTTTGTTCAGGAGGCGCATGACGGCTACGACATCGTGGAATATCTGGCGCGACAGCCGTGGAGCAATGGCAAGGTAACAATGTGGGGAGGATCGTACGCGGGCTTTGACCAATGGGCCACGCTAAAGGAGTTGCCGCCGCATCTGGCGACGGTGGTGCCGGTGGCGTCCGTTCACGCGGGCATGGATTTCCCGTTCTACAAGGGGGTTTGGGCCAGCTACGACATGCAGTGGCTCACTTTTACCAGCGGCCATACCGGCAACGAAAACCTGTTTGGAGAGGGCTCTTTCTGGAACTCGAAGTTTCGCAAGCTGTATATGGAGCAGCAGCCTATTAACACGCTCGACCAGATTGTCGGCAACACCTCAACAGTTTTCCAGAAATGGCTGCAGCATCCGGCCTATGACAGCTACTGGGAGGCGTTGGCGCCGACGCCCGAACAATACGCGAAGATGAGCGTGCCTATCCTGACGATCACCGGCGACTATGACGGCGACCAGACGGGCGCCCTGTCGTATTATCGCGAGCACATGCGCTACGGCAATGCGGATGCGAAGGCGAAGCATTACCTGATCATCGGGCCGTGGGACCATCCGGGGACGCGGACTCCTCAGAAAGAAGTGGGTGGGTTGACGTTTGGCGATGCGAGTTTGCTGAACATGAACGATCTGCATCGGCAGTGGTACGACTGGACGCTGAAAGATGGCGCCAAACCTGAGTTTCTGAAGAAGCGGGTGGCGTATTACGTTGTGGGGCCGGGCGCGGAGAACTGGAAGTACGCCGATAATCTCGAGGCCATCGCGAGCGAGCATCGCAAGCTGTATTTGAACTCGCAATCGAGCGCGGCGAATGACGTGTTCCATTCCGGCGAGATGGCGGATGGGCAGCGGTCATCAGCGCCGAACAAATTTGTCTACGATCCCGGCGACCTGCGGCCTGCCGAACTGGAGAAAGAGGACATCAACAAGCCACTCACGGACGAGCGCTATGCGCTGAACCTGTTTGGGAACGGAGTGGTATACCACAGCGCACCGTTTTCCGAGGCGACTGAGATTTCCGGCAACGTGAAGCTGACAGTGTGGATGGCGATGGATGTGCCCGACACGGATTTTTCGGCGACGCTGTTTGAGATCCTGCCGGATGGGTCGAGCGTACAGCTGAGCAATGATGTTTTACGCGCGCGCTATCGCGAGTCGACGCGGAAGGCAAACCTGGTAACGCCCGGCCAAATCACACAGTACGACTTCGACGGCTTCACCTGGTTTTCGCGGCGGGTGTCGAAGGGCAGCCGGCTGCGTTTGGTGCTGAGCTGCATCAACAGCACCTTTGTCGAGAAGAACTACAACGCAGGCGGCGATGTTGAGAGCGAGTCGGGGAAGGACGCGCGCGTGGCGCATGTGACGGTTTACCACGACGCCGATCACCCGAGTGCGCTTGAGATTCCGGTGGTTCACTGAGGTGGTTATTTCGAGACGCCTTCGAGGGGCGAACTGGCGGTGGCGTAGAGTTTGCGCGGCATGCGGCCGGCGACGAAGGCCTGGCGTCCGGCGAGGACGGCGTGCTGCATGGCTTCGGCCATGAGGATGGGATTGGCGGCGGCAGCGATGGCGGTGTTCATGAGGACGCCGTCGGCGCCCAATTCCATGGCAAGCGCTGCATCGGAGGCGGTACCGACGCCGGCGTCGACGATGAGCGGGACTTCGGTGATCTTCTCGCGCAGGATCTGGAGGGTGGCGCGGTTCTGGATGCCGAGCCCGGAGCCGATGGGAGCAGCGAGCGGCATGACGGCGGCAGCGCCGGCATCGATGAGGCGCTGGGCGAAGACGATGTCGTCGGAGGTGTAGGGCAGAACGGTGAATCCTTCTTTGACGAGGACGCGGGTAGCTTCGAGGGTGGCCTGGACGTCGGGATAGAGGGTGGCCTGATCGCCGATGACTTCGATTTTGACCCAGTCGGAGAGGCCGACTTCACGGGCCAGGCGAGCGGCGCGGATGGCTTCGCCGGCGGTATAACAGCCGGCGGTGTTGGGCAGCAGGAAGTAGCGGCGCGGATCGATGAAGTCGAGCAGGGATTCCATGGAACGGTCGAGATTGACGCGGCGGACGGCGACGGTGACCATCTCGGCGCCGGAGGCTTCGAGGGCGGCCTGGGTTTCGGGGCCATTTTTATATTTGCCGGTGCCGACGATGAGGCGCGACTGGAAGGCTTTGCCTGCGATGACGAGGGGTTCCATGGGGACCATTGTAGAACTGCACGGTGAGGATGGCGCGGTGGCGGCGATCACCAGATGGTGCGGAGGGCGCGGGAACGCCGGATATTCTGATCGACGGTGAGAAGCGGGATGCGCTCGACGATGGCAGTGGCGGCGATGATGCGGTCGAAGGGGTCGGACGGGAAGGAAGTGGGAAGTTGGGCGGCGGCAAGGGCGATTTGCGGGGTGAGAGGGCGAACGATGAATCTGCGTTCGACCTCAGCCAGCAATTCCTCAACTGGCAGAGAGGACAATATCCTCCCTCGTACAACGCCCCATGCAATCTCGTACAGACTTTGTCCGGCGATAATCAGTTTTTGACCTTTGCTCTCCAGTTCCTGGATAGCTCGCTTAGCGGGAAGCGAGACCTTTTCCGGGCTTTCGCCGAGCCAAAGGACGACATGGGTGTCGAGGACGATCACTTCCGCTTTCTTACGGCGCCTTTTGTGGCAGCCGCTACTGAGAACTTTTTCTTATTCCGTTCGAATTGATCCCGCTCGGACGTGCCAACCGGAAAAATGTCCTCGTCCCATTCCCACGGTTCGACGATCGGTGAGACGATATCGCCGACAACCTTCACCTTGCCCTGCAGGAAGCCGAAGATGCTATCCGGCTTTTCTGCGGCGATGGGGACCAGCTTCGCCATGGGTTTGCCGCGCTTGGTGATGATGAGTTCTCCGCCGTTGACATGGACATCGTCAATGAGGGAAAGGCACTTTGCCTTAAAGGCGCCGGCACCTATGGTTTTCATCGAATTTCCTATGTGACCATGGTCATTTTACCATGGTCACGAACGCCGAGCGGATCCCAAAATGTGAAAGGCCCGCAGCCAGACTGGCATGCGGGCCTTGATCACCGGTGAGCTGTGGAGATTGACCTGAGGCGCCCCCGCTTTCGGAGTCGGCCTCGGCGCGTTGGTTACGCCAGGACTTTGTTTACTTCGAGCCAGGAGCGGCTCTAAGCCTCAGTCACCTCACGCAGGGTTCTGCGACTACTACTACCATCAGAATTTTTCATTCGCTGGATCATCCTCCTTTCCCGTGTACGGCTAACTTAACCCGGAGAGGGGTGACGGAGCAAGATAAGCGGGGAATCCGGGAGGGCACGTCGGACATTGTCTGCCGCATGTCGGACGCGCGTCGGACGCGTGTCGGACACGTGTCGGACACGCTGAGTTTTCGGGCGAATCTACCAGGAGTGCCAGGTGCCTTCGTGCTCGATGAGGCGGACGTCGACGCCGAAGAGGTCGCGGAGTTTTCCTGCGGTGAGCAGTTCCTTCTTCGAGCCGTCGGCGAAGATGCGGCCGCTCTTCATCATGATGACGCGGTCGATCTCGGGGAAGACGTCGGCGATATGGTGGGTGACCATGAGGATGCCCACGCCCTGGAGGGCGACACGGCGGAGGGCTTCGCGGAGTTCGCGCTGAGCGGCGAGGTCGAGGGCATTGGAGGGCTCGTCGAGGAGGAGCATTTCCGGCTGGTGGACGAGGGCGCGGGCGATCATGATGCGGCGCTGCTCGCCGGCCGACATTTCGCCGACCAGCTTCGCTTCAAGATGCGTGGCCTGCATGAGCTGGAGGGCCTGATGGGCGCGGGCGCGCATTTCCGGCGTGACGTGGAGATTGGGCCAGAGGGTGGAAGCCGAAAAAAATCCGGCGACAACGGCGTCGAGGCCGCGCGTGACGGGCGTACGCTCGCCGGGAAGTTCGGCGGAGACAACGCCGAGATGGGTACGGAGCTGGGAGACGTCCCAGCGCTCGCGGCCGAGGAGGCGGAGCTCGGTGGTGGGCGTAACGATGGGGTAGCACTGGCAGGTGATGGTTTTGATCAGCGTCGATTTGCCACAGCCATTGGGCCCTAGAATGGCGACGTGCTCGCCGCTGGCGATGCGGAGGGAGATGTTGTGGAGAACGACGTTGTCGCCGCGGGCGACGCTGACGTCGCGCATGAAAAGGAAGTCGGATGGGTCCACGATGGGCGGGTGCTCCGCAAGAAGAATTATTTCAGAGTGCGAAATTGGTAGATTAGAGATCGCTGCACCTGGCCATGACTGAACTGCATTTGGATTTTTTGCGAGCGCTGCGTTGTGTGCGGGTTCGACCCGCAATCGTTGCCGTGTTGGCCGCTTGCCTGACGCAATCGGCCGGAGCCGAGCGACGGCTGGTGCTGATCGACCAGGACGGGTCCGGGCCCGGCGGATCGAACCAGATGGCGATGATGGTGCTGCTGCAATCGGCGCAGGTGGAGGTGCTGGGCATCACGATGGTGACGGGCAATGCCTGGCGCGACGAGGAGACCGAACACACGCTGCGCATGCTGGAGCTGATCGGGCGCACCGATGTGCCGGTGGCCAAGGGAGCGGTGTTTCCGCTGGTGCGCACGGAGGAAGAGACGCGGCTTGAGACGCCGCTCGTAGGGCAGGTGGATTGGCTGGGTGCGTGGGGACAGGGTCCGATGAACCTGGTAGAAACGCCCCATGGCGTGGAGAAGATGAAGCCGGAGAATCCGGCGGTGCATGCGCCCGATTTTGTGCCGCCGCTGCCGGAGGGCGCACCGCACACGAAGGCGATCGACGAGGACGCGGTGCATTTTCTGATTCGCCAGGTGCATGCGCATCCGCACGCGGTGACGATTTATGCCGCGGGGCCGCTGACGAATATCGCGCTGGCGATCCGCATCGATCCAGAGTTCGCAGAGCTGACCCGGGGAATCGTGATCATGGGCGGCAGCCTCAATCCGCAGACGGACGATCCGGAATTTGTGGAGAACCCGCGGCACGAATTCAACTTCTGGTTCGATCCGGAGGCGACGCACATCGTGCTGCGCGCGCACTGGCCGCGCATCGATGTGACGACAGTGGACATTTCGATCAAGGCGATGTTTACGCAGGCCCTGCTGGACGAGATCAGCAAATCACAGAATCCGGCGGCGCGTTACATCGCGGCGTGGTCGCAGGACCGCTACTACCTGTGGGATGAGCTGGCGGCGTGCGCGTGGCTGGATCCGTCGATCATCACGAAGGAGAAGCAGGTGTATATGGATGTGGATCTGAGCCATGGTCCGAGCTATGGCAACACGCTGACGTGGGCCGATGCGATGCGGCCGACGACGGATGTGCAGAAAGTGCATGCGCAGCTGGATGTGGATCTGGGGAAATTCACGCGGGAATTTGTGGAGTTAATGACGGCGCCGACGCCGGGGAACTGAGACGATGACGGAGAAGTTGCTGATCACGCAGGAGGGACTGCCGCGCGGGTTTCGCTTTGCGGCAGTGAAGGCGGGCATCAAGCCCAGTGGCAAAGCGGACTTTGCGGTCGCTGTGACGGAGAAAATCGCGAGTGCCGCGGCGATGTTCACGACCAACCGGGTGCAGGCCGCGCCGATCACGGTGGGGCGGCGGCATTTGGAACGGAACGGCGGGCTGATGCGCGTGCTGGCGGTGAATGCGGGCAATGCGAACTGCGCGACGGGACCAATCGGAATCTCGGCGGCGGAACAGGTTTGCAAGGCGGCGGCGGAGGCGTTTGGGTGCGAAGGGCACGAGGTGCTGCCTTCGTCGACAGGAATTATTGGCGTGCCGCTGCCGGCGGAAAAACTGGTGGGGGCACTGCCGGCGGTGAAGAGTGCGCTGGCGTCCAACGCTGAAGGGTTTTTGGCGTTTGCCCAGGCCATCCTGACTACGGACACGCGAGCGAAGGTGGCGCATGCGAGCTTCGAGCGCGATGGCAAGCGGGTGCGGATTGCGGGCGTGTGCAAAGGCGCGGGGATGATTCATCCGCAGGTAGTTTCGGCCATAGCGCCGGATGGGCCGGCGCTGGGCGCGCCCTTACACGCGACCATGCTGGTGTATCTGTTTACGGACGCAGCGGTGCACCCCACGGCGCTGGACCGGTATCTGCGCGGAGCGACGGAGGTGAGCTTCAACCGGATTTCGATCGACGGCGACACGTCGACGAACGACACGGTGCTGCTGATGGCGTCGGGCGCGGCGGGCGTGGATGTATGGGCGGAAGACGCGGAGTTTGCGGAGGCGCTGGGCTCGGTGTGCGTTTCGCTGGCAAAGCAGATCGTCACGGACGGGGAGGGCGTGGGTCATGTTGTGGAGCTGCAGATTGAGGGCGCGGCGACGGATGCGGATGCGGTGACGGTGGCGAGGTCGATTGCGCATTCGATGCTGGTGAAGACGGCGTGGGCGGGATCGGATCCAAACTGGGGACGGTTAATGGCCGCGGTGGGCTACTCGGGCGCAGCGGTCGATGCGGAGAAGATTGCGATCTGGTTTGGCGATCTGCCGATTTGCGTCAAGGGCGGCCGCGCACCGGAGTACGAGGAGAAGGCGGCACACGCCTATCTCGAGCAGCGGGAGTATTCGATTCGGATTGCGCTCAATGTGGGTGAAGGGCGATGCCGATTCTGGACCTGCGATCTGAGTGCGGAGTATGTGCGGATCAACGCGGAGTACTCGACGTAGGACAACGTTCAGCGCTCAGCGTTCAGCGTTCAGAAAAGCGGGTAGCGAGTTGGCGAGTGAGCGCAGAACGGCAGCGGTGATCGCGTCGCTCGCGATGTAAGGGAAATCACATACCGGGACGGTGCGAGAGTGCATCGCGGTGAGTGCAGAATGGTGAAGTGGGCATCGTTTCTGAGTTCCGCGCGGATGGGAACGGGAAATGCACAGGGTTATTCACAAAACTGTTGAAATCTGAGCGAGCGCGCGGAATGCTTCGTGCATGGAAGTGACTGCGGGAACAGGGCGCGGGGCTGCGCTACAATTTTCGTAGAGCTGGTTCTGCTCTGTGCCGATGCAGAGGGAGCCGCGAAGGCCGCGCATCCCCGAATCAGCGGCGAAGAAGGAACATCTCAGAACCAATGTCCATTGAGGCGAGGAACAGAGTTCCATCTGCCGCGGCAAACGGCAAGCATGGCCATTCTTTGATCAGCGACGCGAAGTTTCGCCAGCTGCACGAGCTGGCGGTTCGTTTGCAACAGGCGGCGCCTCGCAACAGCGACGATGGGGCGGACTGGCTGCGCCGGCACGCGGCGGTGCTGGCGGGTGTGGCAGCGGATTTGCGCGGCCACGACGTCGTGGTTGCGGAATACGCGACATCGACGAACGATCTTCTGCACGGTCATGTGGCGGCGCGGATGGACCGGCGCAGCTTTGAGGAACGGGTGATCGCGGCGCTGTGCGACGCGGTCGGCGATCGCATGCGGAAGACGGGACGGATCACGGTGATATTTCTCGATGGCGCGCAGGGGGCGATTGCGCAGGAGTCGCGGGCGCTGGCCATCGCGGCGAAGCTGCCGGTGCTGTTCGTGGAGGACGCGAGAGCGAAGCAAGCATCGTCAGCAAAGAAGGGGAAGAAACAGGCTGCGCTCGAGTATCCGTCGATTCCTGTCGACACGCAGGATGTGATCGCGCTGTACCGGGTAGCGCACGAATCGATTGCGCGGGCGCGCGACGGCGGTGGGCCGACGCATATGGTCGGGATGCAGTGGCAAGCGGCGGCGGCGGGCGCGACACAAGCGAGGCGCGAGCGAAGGACCGGTGGCGCATCTGGAGCAGTGGCTCATCGCGCGAGGATTGCCGGTGGAGGAATGGCGGCGGGAGATTGTGGCGGAATCCGAGGCGAATCAGGAGAAGCCGAGTTTCAACGCGCAGCAAGCCGCGAATGGCGCCGGCGAAGGCGAAGATACGGAGACGCGGGCGATCGCGTGAGGACAGAGGAGAAATCGGGGATTATGGCAACGAAGGTGACGAATCCGGTGGGAAGCGATTTTACCGCGGAGCTGCGGGAGTGGATTGAAGCGTTCGATGACGTGGTGGTGGGCGAGGGTCCCGAGCAGGGCGCGGAGCTATTGACGGCTCTGAAGCAGCGAGCGCGTGAGGCGGGGATTTCGCAGCAGAGCGAGCTGACGACGCCGTACGTGAACACGATTCCGAAGCATGAGGAAGTTCCCTACCCCGGCGATCGCAAACTGGAGCGGCGCATCGAGGCGCTGATCCGGTGGAACGCGATGGCCATGGTGCATGGGCAAAACAAGAAGGATCACGGAATCGGCGGGCACATCGCAACGTATTCGTCGCTGGCAACGCTGCTGGAGGTGGGGTTCAACCATTTCTTTCATGCGGCGTATGGCGATCAGCCCGGAGACTTTATTTATTTCCAGGGACACGCGAGCCCGGGAATTTATGCGCGCGCCTTTTTGCTGGGGCGGCTGGACGAACAGCGGATCCTGAATTTTCGGCATGAATTGCGCGACACGCCGGGACTGTCGTCGTATCCGCACCCATGGCTGATGCCGGATTTCTGGCGCTTCCCGACGGTATCGATGGGGATCGGGCCGCTGAACGCGGTGTATCAGGCGCGATTCATGCGGTATCTCGAGAATCGCGGGCTGATTGAGAAGACGCCGCGGAAGATCTGGGCTTTTGTCGGGGATGGCGAGACGGACGAAGTGGACACACTGGGTGCGCTGTCGCTGGGGCGGCGCGAGAAGCTCGACAATTTGATCTTCGTGGTGAACTGCAACCTGCAGCGGCTGGATGGTCCGGTGCGCGGGAACGGACGGATCATCGACGAACTGGAAGCGGTGTTCCTCGGCGCCGGATGGAACGTGATCAAGGTGATCTGGGGTTCGGACTGGGACGAGCTGTTCGAGCGCGACCATACCGGTCTGCTGCTGAAGCGCATGGAAGAGTGCGTGGACGGGGAGTATCAGGCGTTCAAGGCGAAGGGCGGCGCGTATATCCGGAGCGAGTTTTTCGGGAAGTATCCGGAGCTGCTGAAGCTGGTCGAGCACATGTCGGATGACGAGATTTTCCATCTGCATCGCGGCGGGCATGACGCGAGAAAGATTTACAACGCCTACAAGCGGGCAGTGGAGCACAAGGGCGGGCCGACGGTGATCCTGGCCAAAACGGTGAAGGGTTACGGGCTGGGCAGCACGCAGGCGCGCAACGCGTCGCACCAGGAGAAAAAGGTGGCGGACGACGCGCTGGTGGATTTCATCCAGCGCTACGATTTGCCGATTCCGGAAGAGGATGCGCGCGCGGGAAAGCTGTACCGGCCTGCGCAGGACGCACCGGAGATGGCGTACATGCACGCGCGGCGGCAGGGACTGGGCGGGTTTATGCCGAAGCGCGATGTGCCGAAGATCGAGTACAAGGCGCCGAAGCTGGAGACGTTTAAGGAGTGGACAGGCGGGTCGAAGGGGCGCGCGGTGTCGACGACGATGGGCTTCGTCAGCATTCTGCGGGCCTTGATGAAGGACCCGGAGAACGGCAAATACATTGTGCCGATTGTGCCGGACGAGGGCAGGACGTTCGGGCTCGAGTCGGCGATCAAGCAGGTAGGTATTTACGCGAGCGAGGGCCAGAAGTATAAGCCGCACGACGTGGACATGGTGCTCTCGTATCGCGAGGAGAAGGACGGGCAGATTCTGGAGGAAGGAATCACCGAAGCCGGATCGATGGCGTCGTTCACGGCGGCGGGCACGGGCTACTCGAACTATCTGGTGCCGACGATTCCCTTTTATATGTACTACTCGATGTTCGGATTCCAGCGGGTGGGCGACATGATGTGGGCGTTCGCGGATGCGCGCGGCAAAGGGTTCCTGATGGCAGGAACCGCGGGGCGCACGACGATGACGGGGGAGGGGCTGCAGCACCAGGATGGACACAGTCACGTGCTGATGAGCGTGATCCCAACGTGCGTGAGTTACGATCCGGCGTATGTGTACGAGCTGGCGGTGATCCTGCAGGACGGATTGAAGCGGATGTATGAAGAGGGGCAGGATCTCTTCTACTACATCACGATGTACAACGAGGACTACGCCATGCCGGAGATGCCGGAGGGGGTGCGCGAAGGCATCGTGCGCGGGATTTACAAGCTGAAGGCGGCGGCCAGTGGCAAGGCGGTGGCACAGCTGTTCGGCAGCGGGCCGATTCTGAACGAGGTGCTGCGCGCGCAGGAGATTCTGGCAGAGAAATACGGGGTCGAGACCGATGTGTGGAGCGTGACCAGCTACAACGAGCTGCGGCGCGAGGCGTTGGGCGTGGAACGGTGGAACCGGCTGCATCCGGCGGAAGCGGAGAAGACGCCGTATGTGGTGTCGGTGCTGGCGAAGGCGAAGGGGCCGATTATCGCGGCCACGGATTACATGAAGGCGGTGCCGGATCAGCTTGCGCCGTGGCTGACGACGCGGCTGGTGTCGCTGGGGACGGATGGATTCGGGCGCAGCGACAATCGCGAGCATCTGCGGAGACACTTCGAGGTAAATGCCGAGTCGGTGGTCGCGGCAACCCTGTCGAAGCTGGCGCGCGAGGGCAAGTTCGACGCGAAGAAGGCACAAAAGGCGTTCGGCGAGCTGGGCGTGGACGCGGAGCGAGGCGATCCGGCGCACATGTAACTGCGCCCGCTTGACACCGCAGTTTCGATGAATGAGTCTGAAGTTAAGGCGCATGGCAGTGAAGGTGCCCGCGCCCGGAACGGTAAAAACCCGCCGAGGTCTGCTTGAGATCCTCCGTTTTCCTACCCGCAATTCTGTTGTGCAGCACGTTTTTTTCCCTGGCTGAAGCACAGGTCACGACCCAGCAGCCCTTTCCTCCCGGGTATCAGCCGCCATCGGAGACGATCAGCACCAGTTCAGAGGGATCGACGTACGTGCCGATGGACAGCTGGATTTATCCGGCGCTGGACCGGCTGCATTCGCTGGGATATCTGGATACGGCGTTCCTGGGCATTCGGCCGTGGACGCGGCTGAGCATCGCTCACATGCTGGAGCAGAGCGCGGACCGCATCGACACCGACACGAATAACGATGAGGCGAAGAGCATTTATCTGGCGGTGCTGGAGGAGGTGCAGCCGGATATCGACAATGCGACCCAACTGAATCATCCCAGCGGGCAGCTGGAGAGCGTCTACACGAATCTGCGCGGCATCAGCGGGACGCCGCTCAGGGACAGTTTTCATCTCGGTCAGACGATTGTCGACGATTACGGCCGGCCGTACCAGAGCGGCTTCAATAACTACACGGGGTTCAGCGCGAGGGCGGAAGCAGGGCGATTCACGCTGTACTGGCGGGGCGAGTATCAATATGCGCCGAGCGCGGCAGGATATTCGCCCGCGCTTGCGGGTTACTTATCGCTGAACGTCGACGGCATCCCCGTTGCGAGCAATCCGGTTCAGGACACGATCCCTGAGGGCCCGATCGCGACTGCCAACTACGCGCGGGTGATGGAGGCGAACCTTTCCTATCATCTGCTGGGGCATGAGATTTCTATCGGCAAGAGCGACAACTGGCTGGGGCCCGACCAGGGTGCTGCGATGTTGTGGAGCACGAATGCCGAGGATATTTATCACTTCCAGATCGATCGCGTCGAGCCGCTGCGGATCCCGCTCGTCTCGCGGGTGACGGGTCCTTTTCGCTATGAGTTCTTTGCCGGCAGCCTGAAGGGGCACACCGATCCGAACGATCCGTGGGTCCATGTGGAGAAGCTCAGCTTCAAGCCGTATCGCGATCTGGAGCTTGGGTTCAGCCGTCTGGTGATCTGGGGAGGCAAAGACCATGAGCCGATCACGCTGCACACCTTCCTGAAAAGCTTTTTCAGCTTCCAGAACGTAACGGGTGCTGAAAAAAACTCGCGTGAAGATCCGGGTGCGCGCTTTGGGAACTTCGATTTCGACTGGCGGCTTCCGTATCTGCAGAAGTGGATCACTCTGTACAGCGATTCATTTGTGCATGACGACGTGAGCCCGATTTCCGCCCCACGGCGTGCAGGCGTGCACCCGGGGATCTATCTGGCGCAATTCCCTTACCTTCATCAACTCGATTTGCGATTGGAGGGCGCCAACACGGAGCCCACGAGCCACTACAATCCTGACGGCACTCCGATCAATAGCGGCGAATTCCTATACGTCGAATCCATCCAAAAGCAGGGAGTGACGAACAAGGGCTTTCTTCCGGACTGGGTAGGCCGCGAGGGCAAGGGCGGGCAGGCGTGGCTGACGTACCATTTGTCGGCAAACGAAGACATTCAGTTCATGTACCGGAATGCGAAGGATTCGAAGGTTTTCATTCCCGGCGGCACAACGCAAAATGACTTCGAGGGCTCGGTGGTGAAGCGCTTCATGAAAGACATCGAGGTGAAGGGCTGGGTGCAGTACGAGAGCTGGAAGGCCCCGATTTACCTGACCGGACCGCAGAGCGATACGACGGCGGCAGCGCAGATTACGTGGTATCCGAAGCTCACGGATCGATGATCGGCGAGCGGGCCACAGGGACTGGCCGCCCAGGCGACCGCGCGCTTTGCGCGCCCGTCCGAAGGCTAAGGTTCATCCCGAACCGATTCCAGACAGGGAGAGAGTTTCGGCGAGTCAGCTGCGCAGGCGGGCGAGCAGATCCTGAGGGTGAACGGGCTTGGCGAGGATTTCGAATTCGTGTCCCTGGACGCGGACGCGGTCGAGCAGATCGGCGGTTGCGGCCTGGCCGGAGAACAACAGGATCTTGCAGCCGGGGAGCATGGCGCGAATCTGGATGGCGGCGTCGATGCCATTCAGGTCGGTCATGATGACATCGCTGATAAGCATGTCGGGCTTAAGGATTTGCGCCATCTCGACGGCCTTCTCCCCGCTGTAGACGGCGGTGGCATCGAATCCGGCCTGGTTAAGAATGATCGCGAGGGTGTCGGCAATCACGCGCTCGTCGTCCGCGACAAGCACCCTGGGTTTCGCCTGCTGTTCGGACATTCGTTTCTTACCGCTTCCTTATCGTCAAATCAATTTGAAAATGGGAATTGCAGAATCGCCGAGCGGACTCCTGGGACAGTCTTGCCGGGATAACCTGCACCTATGATGATACGCTTTCCTGGGGAGATGCCTCATGCCGCGGCGCTCCCGCCTTACCCTATTCAAACACACGAATCTTAACGGAAACTTATGATCCGCACCATTATGCTGAGCGGAAAGCTCCGCAATCCGCAGGAATGACGGGCCTGACTATCTATGACCGATCCGATCATCCAGGCACGGCAGGTCGAGAAGTACTACGCGCAGTCGCGCGACGCGCGCATCCTGGTGATCGCGCCGACCGACCTCGCCATTTATCCGGGCGAGATTGTCGCGCTGCTGGGGCCGTCGGGATCGGGTAAGTCGACCCTGCTGCGCATGCTTTCGGGGCTGTCGCGCCCGTCGGCGGGACAGGTTCTGTGGCACGGAAGGGATCTGGGATCGACGGAGGTCAACGTCTCGATCGTGTTCCAGAGCTTCGCGCTGTTTCCCTGGCTGACGGTGATGGAAAACGTGGAAGCGCCCCTGAGAGCGCGCGGCATGGAATCGGCTCAGCGGTATCGGCGGAGCCTGAAGATTCTGGACACGGTTGGGCTGGATGGTTTCGAGGCCGCGTACCCCAAGGAGCTTTCCGGCGGCATGCGGCAGCGGGTAGGCTTTGCGCGGGCGCTGGTGGTGGAGCCGGAAGTACTGTTCATGGACGAGCCGTTTTCCGCGCTCGATGTGCTGACCGCCGACAATCTGCGCAGCGAGCTGCTGGAGCTGTGGCATAAGAAGACGATCCCGACGAAGGCCATTTTTCTGGTCACGCACAACATCGAAGAGGCGGTGCTGCTGGCGGATCGAATTATTGTTCTGGGGCGCAATCCCGGGCATGTGCGGACGGACTTCAAAGTGCAGCTGGCGCATCCGCGCGACCGCAAGACGCAGGCGTTCACGGCGCTGGTGGATTACATCTACAAAGTACTGACGCGGCCGGATGTCATCCCCACCGAAGTGCCGGTGCTGGCGGATGGACGGCGGGTGCGCGATCAGCGGCAGATGCGATACGAGATGCTGCCGCATGCGCGGCCTGGCGGCATCGCCGGATTGCTGGAACTGATCATCGATCTGGGCGGCAAGACGGATATCTATCGGCTGGCGGACGAGCTGGCGTTTGAGATTGACGATTTGTTCCCCATCGTGGAAGCCGCGCAGCTGCTGGGTTTCCTGAAGGTGGAAGAAGGCGATGCGGTGATCACGCCGGAAGGGCGGGAGTATGCCGAGTCGGAAATCCTGAAACAGAAGGAGCTGTTCCGCAAGGCGGCGCTGGAGCATGTGCTGTTGCTGCGGCAAATCACGCGGGCACTGGCCAACAAGAGCGATCATTCAGTCCCGGAAGAATTCTTCCTGGACATGCTGGACGAGCAGTTCAGCGAAGACGAATGCAATCGGCAGCTGGAGACTGCGATCAACTGGGGCCGTTACGCGGAGCTGTTCGACTGGGACGACGCGCGGCGCCGGTTTACGCTGCACGTGCATGAGGGCGAAGAGGGGACCGAACCGGCCACGGCGCAGGAACAAGAACAGGAGCAGGAGAAGGCAGGATGAACCGCCGCAGCGCGGCACTCGCCGGGGGCCGCGCATGAGCCACACCCGGGCAGCACTCGGCGGGGGCCCCGCATGAGGCCGCGCCTAACGCTCTCGCGAGCGTTCGTGATGGAGCGCACGTGGCCGTTCTTTGTCGATCTGAGCGTGGCGGCGGCGCTGCTGGCGGGCTTTTACGCGATCTTGTGGGTCGCGAAGTTCTGGTTCAGCTCGGCGATTCCGGAAGTGGAGATTTACCGCTCGCCGGTGCACCTGCCACTCTACGCGTTCTATTCAGTAGTACGGATTTTTTTAGCATATGCGCTGAGTCTGGTATTTGCAGTCGGCTACGGATACACGGCGGCCTACAACAAGCGGCTGGAATCGCTGCTGATCGCGACGCTGGACATCCTGCAGTCGATTCCGGTGCTGAGTTTTTTGCCGGGGGTGATGCTGGCGATGATGTCGCTGTTCCCTTCCCGGCAGCTGGGCATTGAGTTCGGCGCGATTCTGCTGATTTTCACCGGCGAAGTGTGGAACATGGCGTTCAGCTTCTACACTTCGCTGAAGAGCATTCCGCGCGAACTGATGGAGGCGACGGAGATCAACCGGTTTTCGCGATGGCAGCGGCTGTTCCAGCTGGAACTGCCGTTCGGCGCGATCGGGCTGGTGTGGAACTCGATCGTCTCCGTGGCAAACGGCTGGTTTTTCCTGATGGTCTGCGAGATGTTCCCGGTCGGCAGCAGGAATTTTCGGCTGCCGGGTCTGGGCTCGTACCTGCAGACGGCGGCTGCGCACGGCGATTGGGTGGCGATGACCTGGGGTTTGATCACGATGATCCTGCTGATCGTGATCACCGACCAGCTGCTGTGGCGGCCACTGATCGCCTGGTCGGACAAATTCAAGTTTGAGACGGTGGAGAGCAGCAATCGGGTGACGTCGCCGGTGCTCGATGCGCTGCGAAACTCGAGCGTACTGGGAATCATTAACCGTTATACCTTCCGGCCGATGGCGGAGCGGTTTTACCGGGATGTCGCAGAACGGCGGCAGCGGAAGAAGCCGAAGCCGGAGACGGAGAAGCCGCGGAGAGTTGCGACGGCGATCTACGTGGTGGTGGGCGTGGCGCTGCTCGTGGTGATCGGGATCGCGGCGTTTCATGCGCTGGTCCTGCTGAAGGCAATTCATCGCTCGGAGTTCCTCCATTTGCTGGCGGGCGCCGGGCTGACGCTGGTGCGGGTGAACGCAGCGCTGCTGATCGGGTCACTGTGGACGATTCCCGTCGGCGTAGCGATCGGGTTCAATCCGCGGCTGTCGCACCTTGCGCAGCCGGTGGCGCAGGTTGCAGCGTCGTTCCCGGCGACGGCGCTGTTCCCGCTGATTCTGGTAGCGCTGTCGCGGATCGGGATTGGACTTGGCATCGGGTCGGTAGTGCTGATGCTGCTGGCGGCGCAGTGGTACATCCTGTTTAACGTGATTGCCGGCGCGCAGGCGATTCCATCGGAGCTGCGCGAAGTGGGCCGGCTGTTTCACTTCGGCAGCGTGCAGCGGTGGACGACGGTGATTCTGCCGGGAATTTTCCCCTTTCTCATCACGGGGCTGATCACGGCGTCGGGTGGGGCGTGGAACGCGTCGATTGTGGCCGAATACTTCCAGCTCAGGGGGAGCACGCTGGCGACGCTCGGGCTGGGTGCGCAGATCAGCGCGGCGAGCGGCGACGGGAATTATCCGGTGCTGCTGACGGCGACGATGATCATGGCGCTGATGGTGGTGACGATCAATCGCCTGGTGTGGCGACCGCTGTATCACCTGGCGGAGACGAAGTATCGGCTGGAGTGAACCTGCAGAGGAGCGTTCAGCTGTCAGCGTTCAGAGCCGCTGGTCCGGCCCGCGACACACGCCAGCCAGGGAAATCTGCGATGCGGTATCTCTGGGAAATTGGTTGTCGGAAGATACGGCCTACGCCGCGTCGGCGCCGGCGTCGCGGGCCCTGATCACCTGGTCCGCCTGGGGCCCCTTTTGGCCCTGCACGATGTCGAACTCCACATCGTCGCCTTCCTTGAGGCTCTTATAGCCCTCCACCTGGATCGCGCTGTAGTGGACGAACACATCGGGTCCGTCGTCCCGGCCGATAAACCCGTACCCTTTGGCGTTGTTGAACCACTTCACTTTGCCTCTGTACTGAGCCACGTACGCGAACCTTCCTCTCAGGCAGTCTGGTTGGGGGGATATCCAACCTGCTCTGATACAGACGCGGGAGTTTCAGCTTTGGTTTTCCAGGGCAAGGTGGGAATCCGCGCGTTACCTCTTCTTCTTTCTCTTGTTGCCTCGCGTCATCTGCGTGTAATACATCACCGCAATCAGGGTTTTTCCGTCGCGAATCTTTCCCTCACCAATCAACTTTAGTAACTCCGACAGCGGCACAAACTGGAGCTCGAAGGATTCGTCTTCTTCCGGCTGCGCGTTGCCGGGCGTCAGATCCTCTGCCAAAAAAACCTGCATCCATTCCCCAAGAAATCCGGGACTTGCAAAGTACCGGATCAGCTTTGTCCACTTCTTCGCCGAGTAGCCGGTCTCCTCCAGCAGCTCGCGTTTCGCACCTTCCAGATGGTCCTCGCCCGTCTCCATCTTTCCGGCGGGTACCTCATACAGATAATGTTGCGCCGCGTGCCGGAACTGCCTCTCGATCAGGACCAGGGGGTCCTTTTTATGATTTTTTGAGCGATCGATGGCCAGGATCACCGCCGACCCGTTATGCCGGACCACGTCCCTGGTGGTCTTTTTGCCGTTCGGCTCCTCGATCTCATCCCGCCGCACGCGAAACAGCGGGCCGGCAAACACCTCCTCCGAGGACAGCACCTTCGCTGGCCCCCCTTCCCGGATCTTCAGCTTCTTCACGACCGGTACTGTCTGCTTGTCCGGCTTCGCCGCCTTTTTCTTCTTCTTCGCCATGCATCTCCTCCAGTCTTTCCTAACCTACCATCCGGACGGGGCTCGTTTTGACATCGGGGCAAGGAGTTTTACCGTCACAGCGCAGAGGCAGCATGAAGGACGCGGGCACCGGAAAGCGCGGCCCGGATGCGGGCGAGCCCAAGCGCCCCATCAATCTGCATCTTCCCAACCGCGCCCGGCATCGGAAGGTGTAGTTTCCGCTGCACTCGTCACAGATGATCCGACCCTGCCCTGAAGACTGTTTGCGCATGAGAAACTGGCTGCAGGCTCTGCCGTGAAGGTCGACTGTTTTCCCATTTCGATGTTGCCCCGGCAAAGCCGGCTCTTCCTCGACTACACCTCGAGCCACGAGCCTCTGTTGCCCTTCTTCAATTCCACGCCATGGGACCAATCCTGGGCCAGGTCCACCCCCTCCCACGACCCCGCGCACCGCAACGCGCTTGCCGACCTGCTGCTCGAGCAGAACCGCGGCTGGGGCGCATCCGACAAGACTCTGGCCAACATCGAACGCCTTCGTCAGGGAGCGGGCGCCGTCGTGACCGGCCAGCAGGTCGCTCTTTTCGGCGGACCGCTGTTCACCCTACTTAAAGCCGCCACCATCATCCGCCGCGCGCAGGATTCCGGTGCCGTCCCGATCTTCTGGCTCGCGACTGAAGACCACGACCTTGCAGAGGCCGACCACGTCACTCTTCCGGCACGCCACGCGCTGCACACGCTCCGGCTGGTGCTCGAGCAGCCCTCCGCGTCCAAACCGGTCGGAGACCTCCGGCTCGGCCCGAACATTACCGCTGTGCTCGACCGCGCTGCCGAGTTGATCGGAGGCACACCGGAATTCGATCTGCTCGCCTCGGCTTACACTCCGGGCGCGACCTTCAGCTCCGCCTTCGCGCGCTTCATCGCCGGCGCCTTCGCCGACTACGGCCTCGTGGTCATTGACGCCTCCACGCGCGCCTTCCACGCCCTCGGCGCACCCGTTCTCCGCGAGGCGATTGCGGACGCTTCTGCGCTCGAAACCGCACTCCACCAGCGGGACAAGCTCCTCGCCGAACGCGGCTACCACTCTCAGGTTCTGGTCGCGCCCGGATCGAGCCTGCTGTTCCTGATCGACGAAACCGGGGATCACGCTATCGCGCCAACACCGGGCACACCGGGGCCCCTGACCGGCGCACGCATGCCTCTGCGGCGCAGGAACGGAGGCTGGCTCGCCGGCAAGACCCCCTACTCTACTGAGGATCTGCTCGCCATCCTCGACACCGAGCCCGAGCGCCTGAGTCCCAACGCGCTGCTCCGCCCCGTCTTTCAGGATTTCCTGCTGCCCACTCAGGCCATCCTTGGCGGCCCCGCGGAAATTGCTTACTACGCGCAGAATCAGGTCCTCTACCAGGCGATCCTGGGCCACACGACGCCGGTGCTTCCTCGCCTCAGCGCCACGCTGATCGAGCCGTCGATTGCCAAAGTGATGGAGCAGCACGAGCTGAGCCTGGAGGACATCTTCTCCACCCATCCCGACGAGCTGGCCCACCGCCTCGGCGCGCGGTCGCTGCCCGTCGAAGGCAAGCGCCGCCTCTCCGCCACCGGCAACGCTCTCGACGACGAGCTCGATGCCCTCCTTGCCTGGTGCGCATCGCTCGATCCATCGCTGGCCCGCGCCGCTCAGGTGTCCGCATCGAAGATGCGGTACCAGATGAACCGTCTCCGCCGCCTCGCCGCGAATTACCAACTGCAGCGCGACGCCAGCATCCGTCGCCACGTCGACACGCTGAGCTTTAATCTCTTCCCCGACCGCCATCCGCAGGAGCGCACTATGGGCGGCATCGCGTATCTGGCGCGGTATGGCACGCCGCTGCTCGACACGTTCGTCGAGCAGGCGTCGCAGGACTGTCCGGGACACAAAGCGATTTGGCTCTGATTTCTTTCGGCGACTGACTGGCACCATTTCCGTCGGCGCTCCGGGGACCCATTCTCCGGGCATCGTGGGGAAAAACCTCGTCGCGCCGCCAAATGCCCTGGGCGGCGCTGGATCGTCACCCCCCGAACTTGAAACGAAATCCTGCCCGTGTTCACATCTATCTGCCGGACAATTGCTGCTCAGCTCTCCAGGACTCTCCGACGCGACAGAAACCGGAGGAAACCCATGAAGAACGGTCTGCTGTGCGTGGTGGCTGTCGCTGCGTTGTTGTCGGGGAGCGCGACGGCGACCGGGACATGCACGGCCAATTGCGCGATCCAGGGACTCCTTGCGAAGAACCACAGAACTTTGGGTCCGCACGCGACACCGGCGAATGGCTCCTGCAAGATGGGCGAGAAGAATGGCTACCCCATCCCGGATATCCAGTGCACGCCAGGCGCGATTAACCCGACGGTCACACTTGCGGTGTTGAAGAATGCCAACTTCCGAACATGCTGCCTCCGTGACAAGGTCGAATCGGAAACCGCGAAGAAGGTCGCGTATGGCTGGTACGGATTGCAGGCTCCCTCCAACAATACGGGCGCATCGATGACCTGCGAACTCGACCATCTCGTTCCCCTGGAACTGGGAGGCGGAGATTCCATGGATAACATCTGGCCGCAGTGTGGGCCCAACGCTGCGAGCCTGAACGATCGGTATTTCAAGCAAAAGGACCAGGTCGAGTTCTATCTGGCCGATGAGGTGAAGACGGGTGCGATGGACCTCTCGAAGGCCCAGCACGCGATTGCGGCCGACTATACCCAGTTTCTCGCCGCGGCGAAGCAATATTGCGCCAGCCACCCGTGCGCAGATTAGCGCGGAGCTGACGCCAGGGTGTTGCGAGCCCGGGTGTCGCTCATCCACGGGGTGCAGCGCGGGCGATTTTCGCCTATGATCACCCGCTATGAGGAAATGGATGGCCGCCCTGTTGCTCTTTGCCGGCGTCGCAGCCGCGCAGCAAACTCACAACCAATATGAGCCGCCCAACGCGCCGGGCGCGGGGCAAAAGCTGCTCGCGCAATTTGTGGGCGACTGGGACGTTGTGAAGACGTTTTTTCCGATGAACGGGAAGCCGATCGTCAGCAAAGGCGAATGCAAGCAGTTCATGGTGCAGGGTGGCAAGTTTCTGGAGTCGGATTTCACTTTCTTCGATTCTGACGGGACGAAGAGTACCGGCACCGGGATCTCCGGCTTCGATTCCAAAACGAATCGCTTCACCACGGTGTGGTTCGACTCGCGGCAGACGACGATGTCGATTCGGCAGAGCGACGGCACGTTCGACGGCAAGAACATCGTCCTGTGGGCCACGGCGCTCGATCCCGATCGTCCGGGACGCAAGACGGTCGCACGCGCGCATCTTGAAGAAGACGGCCGCGTTCTGGTCCATCGGCATTTCCTGATCGATGACCAGGGGAACGAACGGATGATGATCGAGTTGCGGATGACGCGGAAGTAGCTCTTACCCTGTCACCGAAGTTTGGGAGGCTTGCGTCGTTCAACGCCCCGCATCGATCACCAGATCTCGGCCTGAGGAGCTGCTTCCATTTCATTCACCCCGAGATCGTCGTCCGCTCTTCCGGGCTTCCACGCGCCCGGGCTCCCGGGCGGGTTCACGGCTGTTTCCACCACTCCGTACACGCCGACGATCTTGCCATTGGAATCGAAGCGCGGCGATCCGCGTGAGCGCATCGGCAGCCAGGATCCATCCAGCGCTTTGACCCGGTAATACACGTCGATCGGCTCGCCTGTCCCCAGGCAAATCCGAACCGCCTCGCTGGTAGGAGCCACGTCATCGGGATGCAGCATCCTCATCCACCCGCGTCCCATGGCCTCGGCCAGCGGCTGCCCGGTCACCTCTTCCCATCGGGAGCTGGCCTCGATGACCTCGCCTTTGTCGTTGAGCACCCACGGCACATGCGGGCCGAGTTCCAGCAAATGGCGGAAGTGGGTGAGGCTCTCGCGCAGCGCCTCTTCGGTTCGCTTGTAGGCGGTCACATCCATCACTGCAACCGACACGCCGAGCACTTCGCCCGCCTCATCGCGGGCCGGCTGATAGGAGAGCAAGACGGTCTGCGGCTCGCCGCCCGGCTCCAGCGGCGGCTTTTGCGCTTCGACGCCGATCACCGCATCGCCCTGCATCGCTCTGCGAATAAACGGCTCCACAAGCGGCCACACGTGCGGGATCACCTCCGCCACAGTCTTGCCCAGGTGCTCTCGCACCGGAGCGCCGTTCATCTCCGCCAGGCGCCGGTTCAGTCCCACGTAACGCATTCTGCGATCGAGGAAACACAGTCCCACGGGCGCGCCGTCATAAATGGCCTGAATCTGCGCGAGGCGTTGCGCAGGCAAAGATTCCATTCCCACGACGGAGCTGCCGTCGGCCGCCAGAGGCATGGCCGAGACAAAGATCTGCGCCGGCGCCGACAGCATGCGCGGAATCTCGTCTGCCGGGGCTGGTTTGCCATAGAGCCAGCCCTGACCCAGATCGCAGCCCAGCCACAGCAGCATGCTCGCCTGAGCGGGCGTTTCCACGCCCTCGGCCACGGTGGTGAGTCCCAGGCTCTGTCCCAGGCCTACCACCGCCGCGACAATCTTGCGGCTCTCCCGCACCTCGGTCATGGAGTTGACAAAGCTGCGGTCCACCTTCAGCTTGTCGAAGGGCAGCGACTCCAGGTGGCGCAGGCTGGAATATCCGGTGCCGAAGTCGTCGAGCGCCAGCCGGCAGCCCAGGCCTTTCAATTCCTCCGCCACCGCCTTGGCGCGGATCACATCTTTCAAGAGCGCGCTCTCGGTCACCTCGAGGATCAAACGATCGAGCGAGAATTGTCCCCGCTCGGCGCAGGCTGCAATCAGCGCAGGCAGCGCGGGATCCTGCAACTGATGGGCAGAAAGATTCACAGCGAGATGCAGCGAGCTCCGCAGCAGCGGGACGGACGCAAAGGCCTTCTGCAGCAGCGCCTCGGTCACGCGGCTGCTGACGCCGCTGGCCTCGACTTGTGGAATGAACTCCTCGGGCGGGATGGTCCCGAGCATGGCATGCCGCCAGCGGGCGAGAAGCTCAAAGCCCGTTAGTTGCCCCGTTCTCAACTCAACGATGGGCTGGAAGACAGGGAAAAACTCGTCATTGTCCAGTGCGCGCTGGAGATCGGCCGCACAGATGGCCATTGGATCACTCTACGCCCCTGAAAAGGGCCGGGAATACCACTTCTGTAGTGGATACCGGAGAACCGAGAGGGCTACGGTGGTGGAAACACCGGCCCGAGTCCGGGGGAAGGAAGCAGGCCGTTTGACCCGTGTTTCGATTATCCATATAGTAAAGGACAATGAAGCTTTACCCCACTCCGGCCGCTTGTTGTGCGTGTTGTTGCACGCCGCGCCGGACTTGTGGGTGAGTTAGCTTCGACCTATCTCGACTCATAAGCCCGCGCTTCAGCCCTGCTGCTGACGCGGGCTTTTTCTTTTCTCACACAACGCACGGAGAGCATGCATGGCAGCGACAGCCACCAGCTGGACCATCCCGGCACAAGCCATCGACAGGCCGCAGAGGCTGAGTCACATTCGCCTGCTCGAAGCGGAGAGCATCCACATCCTCCGCGAAGTCGCGTCGGAATTTCAGAAGCCGGTGATGCTGTACTCCATCGGCAAAGATTCGTCGGTCATGCTGCGCCTGGCGCAAAAGGCGTTTTATCCGGGATCGATTCCGTTCCCGCTGCTGCACGTGGACACCGGCTACAAATTTCGCGAGATGCTGGAATTTCGCGACCGCTATACCAGCGAGCTGGGGCTGAAGCTGATCGTCTGGCGTAATGAGGAAGCCCTGGCGGACGGGGCGAATCCGATGCGGCTCGGAACCCAGCGCTGCTGCGGACTCCTGAAGACCCAGGCTCTGCTCGACGGTCTTCGCGCACATGGCTTCGATGCGGCTTTTGGCGGGGCACGCCGCGACGAGGAGAAGTCTCGTGCCAAGGAGCGCATCTTTTCTTTCCGTGACAGCGCGGGACAGTGGGATCCGAAGAATCAGCGCCCCGAGCTGTGGAACCTCTTCAACGGCAGCATCGGCGCGGGTGAGAGCATCCGCGTCTTTCCGCTCTCGAACTGGACCGAGCTTGATATCTGGCACTACATCCATCTGGAAAAAATCCCCATCGTGCCTCTGTACTTCGCGAAAGAGCGGCGCATGCTGGTGCGCGGCGACAGTTTGATTCCCATCGAGCAGCCCTTCGTGAAGGGCCTGCCGGGCGAGGAGCAATGGGTGCGCTGCCGTCTGCGCTCGCTGGGCTGCAGCCCATGCACGGGTGCAATCCGCTCCGACGCCGACACCGTGCCGAAGATCATCGCCGAGCTGATGGCGATGCGGAATTCCGAGCGCGCCAACCGCATCATCGATCACGATCAGGACGGCTCCATGGAAATGAAAAAGCGCGAGGGCTACTTCTGATGGCGTGCGAGCGAGCCATCGTTCCGGAGCTGGCCGACGCGCCGGAAGCAGCCTTTGTTGAGGATGACGCGGACGGCCGGGTCGAAGCGCTGCTGGAGGCCGAGCGTGGCAAAGATCTGCTGCGCTTCAGCACCGCGGGCAGCGTGGACGACGGCAAATCGACGCTGATCGGGCGCCTGCTTTACGACTCGCACAGCGTCTACGACGATCACGTCCGCTCCATCACGCGCGACTCCGTCATTGACTTCGCGCAGCTCACCGATGGACTCCGCGCCGAGCGCGAGCAGGGCATCACCATCGACGTGGCGTACCGCTACTTCTCGACGCCAAAGCGGAAGTTCATCATCGCGGACACGCCGGGACACGAGCAGTACACGCGCAACATGGCTACCGGAGCGTCAACCGCCGATGTTGCCATCGTGCTGGTCGACGCGCGCAAGGGCATCCTCGACCAGACGCGCCGGCATGCCTGCATCGCCGCTCTGCTCGGTATTCCCGTGGTGATCGCGGCCATCAACAAGATGGACCTGATGGATTTTTCCGAGGCGGTCTTCGAGCAGCATCGTCGCGACCTACTCGAGCTTGCACGCCGGCTCGAGATTCCCGAGCTGATTGCGGTACCGGTGAGCGCTCTGGAAGGCGACAACGTGGTGCACCGCAGCTCGCGCACACCGTGGTATGACGGCCCAAGTCTGCTGCAGCTTCTTGAAGAGGTTCCGCTGGCTGTCGATCGCTCGCACACCGCGTTGCGCTTTCCCGTGCAGCGCGTGATCCGGCCCCACCAGGATTTTCGAGGCTTCGCCGGACAGATTGCCGCAGGCACGGTGCGCCCCGGCGACGAAGTGATAGCGCTGCCCTCCGGCATCCGCACGCGGGTGCGGACCATTACCACGTGGGAGGGCGATCTGGAGACGGCGCGTGCTCCGCAATCCGTCGTGCTCACTCTGGAGAACGAAGCCGACATCAGCCGTGGTGACATGATCGCTTCCGCGACCGCTCCGCCTCGTTCGGCCACCCGTCTGCTGGCCACGGTGGTGTGGATGAACGCGAAGCCGCTGCGCGCCGGGACTCCATGGCGGCTCAAGCATGCGACCCGAACGGTGCGCGCGCGTGTGGTCGAAATTCGCTCGCGCATCGATGTCGAGCGCCTCGAACATCGCGCAGCCGATGCGCTCGATCTGAACTTCATCGGAGAAGTCGTCCTTGAAACCAGCCGTCCGCTGCTTGCCGATCTTTATCGTGAGAACCGAACGACGGGCTGCTTCATCCTCATCGATCCGGCCGACAATGCCACCGCCGGCGCGGGAATGATCCGCACCCTGGAGGATGCGGGCCATCGCGAGGCACGCGGAGCGCTCATTGTGGCCGGCAACCGATCCGATCTCGCGACGGAACTGGAAGAGCGGCTGCTGCAGCTCGGAATTGTGGTGGTCCGCACGCGCGTTGCCAATCGCGGCGCGCTGCTTGCATTGGCGCACGCGGGCGCCGTGGTGATTGCCGAAAGCACCGAACCCGGTTGGATCGTCGTGCACGTTACAAATGACGACCAGCCAATTTCTCTTTCCGCTGAGAGCACAGATGAAATCCTGGAGGAGCTGGAAAACGTGGGAGTGATCTTGGCAGGAGAGCAGAAAATTCCATGAACACCGAAATTCAGAACCGAGCAGACGAAGCCCGGCAATTCCTGGTCGACCGGCTACAGACCGGCCAGGATATTTGCGTCACCAGCAGCTTCCAGGCCGAGGACGTGGTCCTGCTGCATCTGGTCCGCCCGTCCTGCCGCACGTGCCCGTTCTCTTCCTCGATACCGGCTATCACTTTCCCGAGACGCTTGCCTATCGCGATCGCATCGCGGCTGCATGGGATCTGCACCTCGTCAACCTCCTGCCGGAACAGACCGTTGCCGAACAGGAGACGCAGTTCGGCATCCTGTACCAGACTGCTCCCGACCGCTGCTGCGCGCTGCGCAAGGTGGGACCGCTCTTCGACGCCCTCGCTGGCTATCAAACCTGGGTCACCGGCCTGCGCCGGCAGCAATCAAAATCGCGGGCGAATCTGCAAATCGAGGAAAGCTTCGCCTTGCCCAACGGAACTTCGCTCACCAAGCTGAATCCGCTGGCGGAATGGACCACGCGCGATGTCTGGCACTACGCCGAAGAGCACGAAATTCCTCTTCTGCCGCTGTATGACGCGGGCTACACCAGCATTGGCTGCGCCCCCTGCACCAGCCTGCCGCTGGATCCGAACGATCCGCGATCCGGGCGCTGGTCGGGCCGCAAGCTCGAATGCGGCATTCACCTGCAGGGCTCGTAGGGGAAGAAGCGCATGGAACTGCTGCTCGGATTTGTGATTGCGGCACTGATCGCGATGACCGGCGTCGGAGCCGGCACGATCACGGCACCGTTGCTCATCCTGTTCCTGCACGTCCCGGTTGCCACCGCCGTCGGCACCAGCCTTGCCTTCTCCGCCGCGGTCAAGCTCGTGGTCGTTCCCGTGCAGATGTGGCGGCACAAAGTGGAGTGGCGGACCCTCGGCCTGATGCTGGTGACCGGCGTGCCCGGCGTGGTGGTGGGCACGATCTTCTTCCAGCGAGCGGTGCATTTCGATGCCGACAAATTCTGGCTTTACCTCGCACTGGGCGGCATGATCGCGTTCTCGTCCGCATGGCACATCTTTCGCCATTTTCGTCCCGCTGTGTTGAACGAAGACCGCCAGCCGCGTCCACGCTGGCTCGCCACGGCCATGTTGCCGGTCGGCATGGAGGTGGGTTTTTCTTCCTCGGGCGCGGGAGCCCTGGGCACCATCGCCCTGCTGAGCCTCACGCGTCTGGAAACCGCAACGGTGGTCGGCACCGACCTGGCCTTCGGCCTCTGCCTCTCGCTCATTGGTGGCGGCCTGCATCTGGCCGGCGGCGGACTCGACGCGGCTCTCCTCATCAAGCTCATCAGCGGCGGCCTGATCGGCGCGCTGGCCGGAACGATCCTCGCCTCGCATATCCCGGCCCGCACCATGCGGCTGGCACTGTCTCTCTGGCTGTTCACCATCGGCGTGCAGTTATGCTGGCAAGCCGCTGCTCTGGCCGGAAGCTAGATTGAACTTAGGGCGGCTTCCCTCCCCTCCACCCTAACAACTGCAAGGGTTCTAGAAGCGAAGCAGCCTCTCGGTCTGTAGTCCCCGCAAACAACGCGAGCGGTGGAATCATCCGCGACCCATGAAGACTTCCGGTCTCGCCACAAACAAATCGGTCTACTTCTCCCCGTAACCTGCGCTGAAGGTGTGACCCAGTTGCGTTATCCGTGGTTACCAAAGGGCAGATTGCAGGAATCCGGCGCGGATGTATCTTTGTTGGAGCCAACAACCGTAACAATTCATAACTCATTAACACCCGGCTTGCTGGGAAAGAGGTTCTGTCCGGTGAAAATTGCCGCGTTCGGCAAGGTGTGTTCGCTTTCCTTTTGTTTTTCTGCTTTGGGGCTCGGTATAACTGCAGCGATCAGTGGATGCGGGGGAGGCGGTTCAAGCTCCGCAGGCGGTGGCAGCACGACGACACCCGCGCCAGCGGTGTCTTCGATCAGCCCGGCCAAAGTGACCGCAGGATCGAGCGCGCTGTCGCTGACCATCACCGGTTCGGGATTTTCCGAGACCAGCGCAGTCCAGGTGGGCGGCACCACTGAATCCAGCACTTATGGGAGCAGTACGCAGCTCACAGCCACGGTGCCGGCAAGCCAGTTAGTCAGCGGGGCCGAGTTAGCCGTGGTCGTCCTGGACGGATCGGTCATCAGCTCCCCGATCAATCTCGAAGTGGACAATCCCACGCCAGCCATCACCTCCGTCGCGCCCGCAAGTGAACTGACGGGAGCTACACCGGCGGTCATTACCGTGACAGGTACCGGCTTTGTGCCCACCACCGTCATCAATGTGAACGGCGCCGCCCGTAGCACCACCTTTACCAGTTCTACCCAGGTCAGCGTCGCACTGACTGCGGCCGATGTTGCCGCCGCCACCAGCCTCTCTCTTACCGCCGTGAACCCGACACCCGGTGGAGGAACTTCGACGGCGACCGCCGTAGCGGTGGTCGCTGCTAATCCATCGCCCACCCTCTCCGCGTTGAATCCGGCGTCGCTCGTGGTGGGCGCCGCGTCACCGGTTATCACCGTCACCGGAACCAACTTTCTGTCCTCGACCGTGATCGAGGTCAACGGGAGTGCCCGGTCAACCACCATCGCCAGCGCCACGCAGGCCAGCGTGACGTTGACCGCGGCCGATGTTTCCAGCGCCGGGAGCCTGTCTTTCACCGCCGTGAATCCGGCGCCCGGTGGCGGAGGCTCGGACGCAATCGCGTTGCCCATCTACAATCCGACGGTTGGCGCCCTTCAGCTCAATCCCTCTACGCTGACGGCTGGAACAACTTCGCCGACGACCGTGACGGTGACCGGCAACACCTTTGTCCCCACGTCCGTCGTCCAGGTGAACGGCGCCGCGCGCGTCACCACCTACATGAACGCGACCACCCTGACATTTGTCGCCACCGTCGCCGACCAGGCCACGGCCGGAACCCTGACCGTCACGGTGACGAACCCCGCACCTGGCGGCGGCACCTCCCCGGCGACCACGCTCGCAGTCGCAGCGGCACCGGTGACGCCGGTGGTCGCTTCCGTTGTTCCCAATCCGTTGATCGTCGGATCGGGCGACACCCTCATCACGGTTTCCGGATCCGGCTTCGCGCCGAACTCCGTGGTGCAGTGGAACGACGCGCCGCTGGTCACTACGCTGGGCTACTACTACGGCGGTACTCAACTCACTGCGACCGTGCCGGCGTCCGACCTCACCGCGGCAGGCACAGCGGCGGTGACCGTCAACACGCCGAACGCGACGCCGCCGCTTTCCAATTCCGTAACCGTCACGATTACCAATCCTCCGGCTCCAACCCTTACCTCTCTCTACCCAGGCGGCGGCCCCATCAACACGGAGGCCGCGGTTACCCTGACAGGAACCGGATTCACGGCAAGTACTACGGTGGCGGTCAACGGAGCGCAGATCGCCTCCACGTATGTGAATCCGACGCAGATCACGGCGACGATTCCGGCATCCTCCCTGGCGTTTCCAGGAAACGCCAACGTCACGGTGACCACTCCGGCACCGGGTGGTGGAACCGCAGCACCCCTCCCCTTCACAACGTTCATTCAGATTCCGAACAACGACATCGTTTACAACCCGACCGATGGCCTGCTCTATGCCTCGGTGCCGTCGACGGGAGATGGCGTCAACGGCAATTCGGTAGCGGGCCTCGACCCAACCACCGGCAATGTGATGCGCCAGATCTGGGTTGGCAGCAATCCGGATAAGCTCGCCCTCTCCACCGATGGAACGCAGCTCTTTGTCGTTCTCGACGGCGCAAGTGCAGTCGCGCAAGTGAATCTGACCACCGGCGGAGTCGCCAATCAGTTTTCTCTCTCGGGCAGTTCCGGAACCCTTAACCTGTCTTCCACGGCAGAGTTTCTCGCCGCCGTTCCCGGATCGCCTAACTCAGTCGCGGTCGCCACCAACAACGCAGTTACCATTTACGATTCCGGTGTCGCGCGTGCGAATACTTCCTCCTCACTCAATGTTGGCATCGGGCCGCTGAGTTTTGGTTCGTCCTCTTCGATTCTCTACATGAGTGGATCGCCGGGCGTGGAGCAGTTGACGGTCGGTCCGACCGGCATCACCGCAGCCGCCAAACTCGGCACCTACGACACGAACGCGACGAATTTGCAGTACGACAACGGCAACCTTTATCTATCCAGTGGCGCCGTGCTCAGCGCCTCGACCGGCGCGCTGCTGGGCACCTTCTACAGTTCTGCCACCACCGCAGCCAACGGTCCCATCGTTTCAGACTCGACCCTCGGCCGCGCATTCATGGGGGTTTCGTCGGTCTTCAGCAACACCACGGGTGTCCTCGCCTTCGATGAAACCTCTTACAATCTGCTGGGCACCATTCCGGCCAATGCCGTCGGAAGCTCGGGGTATCCGTCGTCCTTCGCAAAGATCGTTCGCTGGGGACAGAACGGAGTCGCGCTCAACGATCCCGCAAGTTATCTCAACAATAATGGCCAGATCTTCATCTTCCAGTCCCCGTTGGTGAAGGACATCTCTTCTTCACCCGCCGATCTTTCGGTCACGCTCACGGCGCCCGCGACCGCGACCACGGGAACCGCGATCTCCTGGGTGGCGACGGTCGATAATCTCGGTCCCAACGCCGCGCAGGATGCGACCGCGGCGTTGAATCTCGATTCTTCGCTGATTATCGACAGCATTACCCCCAGCCAGGGATCGTGCGGCACCGGTGCAACCTTCTCGTGCGATCTGGGAAGCCTGGCGAACGGAGCCAGCGCGACCGTGACCGTCAGCGCGACTCCGACGAACTCCGGAACCCTCGCCGGAACGGCGTCGGTCTCCTCGGTCAGTTACGATCCCACGCTCACGAACAATCAGGCGACCACCAGCACCACCGTCACGGGCAGCCTGTATGGCGCGGTGCCCACGGTCGCATCGATTTCTCCAAACTTCGTCCAGGCGGGCTCGGCAGCCTTCACTCTCACCGTCAACGGCGCCGGGTTCAACGCGGATTCCACCGTCAACCTCGGGACCACTGCGCTTTCGACCACGTATGTCAGCGCAACGCAGCTGACGGCGAGCGTCACGGCGACCCAGATCGCGAACTATGGCTGGGCCGCGATCACCGTCTCCAATCCCACGCCCGGCGGAGGGCTCTCGCAGATCGTACCGCTCACCCTCTACGACGTCGTCAATGTGCCGGCCAGCGGACTCCTCTTCGATCCCTGGTCGCAGCAACTCTACGCCACGGTTCCCAGCACCGCGACCACGCTCACCGGCAATTCCGTCGTTACCATCGATCCGGTCAGCGGCACCGTGGGAACGCCGGTTGCCGTGGGCAGCGAACCAACCGTGATGGCCGAAACCAGCGATGGCAACTACCTCTATATCTCCCTCACCGGTTCCGACAGTCTGGCACAATTCAATTTGCTGAACCAAAGTCTCGTCACCACCATCCCGCTCACCCTGACGCAGGGCGGATCGAGCAGCGCCGTCTCGGCCACCTGGCTCTCTGCCATGCCGGGCACTGACTCTACTCTCGCCGTCACCACGACGAACACCTGGGGTCAATTCGGCATCTTCGACATATCCGGAAGCACGGGCGCTTTCCGCTCTAACCTGGGCGGCATTTATGCGGGATCGCAGCCCGTCTTCGCCAACGCCTCCGAGGTTTACGCGTCCGGGTTCTATCGCTATACCGTCAATGCCTCCGGCCTGACGCTGCTCGACTCCACCTCCCTCAGCGGCTTCGGCTCGGGAGGATTCGAGTACCTCGGCGGCGCGATCTACGGTGACAGCGGAGGTATTGCTAACCCGGCAACGACTCCGCCCGCGCAGATTGCCACTCTGCCGCCGGTGGACTTCTATGAGCCGGGCATTGACGATTCAGCGGTGATGGCCGTAGCCGATCCCTCGCTGCAGAAGGAATTCCTGATGTTGGAGAACGCGGCGGGAACCTGGGAGTATGCGCTCGCGCGCTACGATCTGACCACGTATCTGCCGGATGGGCCGATCGTGACCATGCCTGCTTCGGCGTCCGGCGTCGATACGGCGTGGACGATGCTGCGCTTCGGTCAGGATGGTCTGGCCATGCTTTCCCTCGACACCTTCGGTGTGGGCACCCCCGTTCCCGTGGTGATCCTGCTCCGTGGTCCGTTTGTCGCCCCGCAGGAACTGGCGAGCAGCACCGCGGCGACTCTGACGTCGAGTTCCGCAACCAGCATCGCTCACGGCGCCGGGAATACTCTGCTGACCCTGACCGGGTCCAACTTCCTTCCCGGCGTCGCAGTCACCTGGAACGGAAACTACCGCACCACGACGATTGTGAATGCGAGCCAGGTCACAGTCGCGATTCCGGCCAGCGACCTTGCCAGCGCCGGAACCGGATCGCTGGTGGCGACCAATCCTGGCGCGCCCGCTTCGAACGTGCTGCAGGTCACGCTTCACTAGTAACCAGGCATTCGGAGCGAGAGCAGGCGACGAAGGCGGAATTGCCCACGGTCGCCTCGCTGATCGGTGCAGGGCGCAAGCGTGTGGCAGGCGAACTGTCCGCTGTACCCTGAGCCCTGCCCTGCGATAAACTCACCCTTTGGACTCGAGCAGTATGGTCAAATCTCAATCCAACCCGTTTTTTGAAATCGCCTGCCCCGACTGCGGCGCCATGCTCAAAATCGACGCCTCCTCGCGCACCGTCATCGCCCACACTCCCGCGCCCCGCAAGCGCACCTTCGAAGATTTCGATCAGGCCACCCGCGCTCTCCGCGAAGCCGAAGAGCGCAAAGAGGCCCTCTTCCGCCAGGCTGTCGATCTGGAGAAGAATAAGGAAGACGTCTTCAACAAGCGCTTTGCGGAAGCGGTGAAGAAAGCTCAGGAGACCCCCGACACCGGCAAACCGCTCCGCGAATTCGACCTCGATTAGGGTCTGTTCACCGTTCCCTCGACCAGGACCCTCTTCCTGTCGTCACCCTCGGCGACCGGGCGCAGTACTATAGAAAGGATCAGGGATGCGCAACCACGTTAAGCTGCGTATCAGAACCATCATGGAAACCAACGACCAGATCATGAAAATTACGCAAAAGATCGAAAACAGCCTCTCGGAAATCCCCTGGACGCGCACCGTGGCTGCCGGATCGTTCGTGGTCGGCGCACTGCTGCTCATCAGCGGCCGCCGCAAAACGGCTCTCGCGGTCTCCGCCGCCGGCGCTGCCGTCGCTCTGCTGGAAAACCCTGAAATCGTCCGCGAAGCCTGGAATGCCATGCCGCGGATGGTCCGCGCCAGTCAGGATTTCCTGGTCCGGGTTGAAGATTTCGTTGAAGAGCTCAACAAACAGGGCACTCACATTCGCGACGTCCTGGCCCACAAGTAAGCCATTCCGCGCATCTCGGTCGACGCGTCATCTGCTTGCCCACGTTTTCCGACATGGAGGCGTGGGGCTGCGTCCGCCGGCCACTGTGCGCATTCCACAACTCCTTCACAATCCCCCGCTACACTGAAACCACGCCATGAAGCGCACCATTACTCACTATGAGCTGGTCCGTAAGCTCGGCACCGGCGGCAGCGGCGTCGTCTACCTTGCCAACGACACCCAGCTCATGCGCCCGGTCGTGCTCAAAATCCTCAAGCGGGGCGCGCTGACCCTGGAGCAGATGCGCTCGACCGTGCTGCGCGAAGCCCGCATGGCTTCCGCCATCGAGCACCCCAACGTCTGCGCCATCTACGAAGTCGGCGAAGAAGGCGAAGAAGCCTTCATCGTCATGCAGTACGTTCCCGGCCAGTCTCTGGATAAACTGATCGCTCGCGGTCCGGCCAGCCTCCAGCTGATCCTCTCCGTGGGTATCCAGATCGCCGACGGCCTCTCCGCTGCCCATCTGCTCGGCATCTTCCATCGCGACCTCAAGCCCGCCAACGTCATGCTGACGGACGGCGGCCTCGTCAAGATCCTCGACTTCGGTCTTGCCCGCCGGCTCCCGCCCGAAGAAGATGGACTTCGATCCCGCCAAAGCCTCCCGCCGCAAGCCGGGGGCGCCCATCGCGCACCTACACCGCGCGCGGCGGCACCATCGCCTACATGGCCCCCGAGCAATTCGTCACCGGCCAAAGCTCCGTCCAGTCGGACCTTTGGGCGCTGGGCGTGATCCTCTACGAGCTCTCGAGCGGCCGCCATCCCTTCGCCCGTCCGGACGGCGACGAGTTCCAGTCGATCCGCGCCATCCAGTTCGCCGATCCGCCGCCGCTCGACAACATCCCGCCCGAGCTGACCTCGGTGATCTTCTGCTGCCTCAAGAAAACGCCTGCCGAGCGCTACGCCTCGGCCGCCGAAGTCCGCGAGGCCCTGAAGACCATCATGAAGGCGCTGCAGCTGGAGACCGGCATCATCCCCGGCGACGCCGCCGCCGTCCTGCCGCCCTCCACGCCCGCCGAGCAGGAGAAGCGCACCACCGGCATCCTCTCCATGCTGGCCGAGCGCTTCCGCGAGTCCTCCGAAGAGAAGGCCGCGCAGAACTACCATCCTCGTGCTGCCCTTCCAGAACCTCGGCGCCACCGATGTCGCGCCGCTCTACGGCTTCGCCCTCGCCGACGCCATCGCCGCGCGGATCGCCCGCATGTCCTCGCTCGTCGTCCGCCGTCCTCAGCGCGCTCATGCATGTGCCCGTTGCGCAGATGGACCCGCTCGCCATCGGCCAAAAGCTCATTGTCGACTGGGTCCTCACCGGCAGCTTCCTCCGTTCCGGGGAGGGCTTCGACCTCAACTGGCAGCTCCTCGAAGTCCAGAGCCAGTCCGTGCGTGGCGGGGGCTCCATCAGCGTCCCGTCCTTCGACCTCATCACGGTCCAGACCGAAATCGTCGACGAGGTCTTCGCCTCGCTCCAGGGCATCGGCCAGATCCAGCCCGGAACCAGCCATCGGCAGCTCCTCCGCGCAACCGCGAACTGGGCGAGGAGCTCTCCGAGGAATACCTGCAGGCCAGCGCCCTGCTCTCCGGATTCATGCAGCGCACCGGCTCGCGCGCCGACCTCGACCGAGCGCGCGTCAGCTCTTCGACGCCGTCACCAAACGCGATCCTACCTTCGCGCCCGCGTGGAGCGGCCTCGGTATCGCCGAGCTGCAGTACATCCGTTATGGATTCGGCGGCCACCTCACGTCATGGCCGCGCGCAAAGCTCTCGACCGCGCCCTCGAACTCGACCCCGGCTCCGTCGAAGCGAACCTCTACCGCGTCTACATGCTCCTCTCCCGCGGCGAAAAAGAGTGCGCCCGCCACGGCGTCGAGCACCTCCTCCGCACTGCCGCCAACGACTGGAACGTCCACCTGGTCGCCGGCATCACCCTCCGGGTCGACGGCATGTACGAGGAGGCGCTCGCCGAGTTTCACCGCTCCCTCATGCTCAACCCCTCGGGCGCCGCCGTGATCTACAACCACCGCGCCCGCGTGTATCAATATCAGAACCAGCTCGAGCTGGCCGAGGAAGAGCTGCAGAAGGGCCTGACGCTGGAGCCCAAGTACCCGCTGCTCCGCACCTCGCTCGCCTACCAGCGCATGCGCCAGGGCGATCTCGCATCAGGCCATCGACATGCTGGAGTCGGTCATCCGCGACGACGCCTCGATGCGCATCGCCGTCCCCACCCTGGCCATGTGCTACGTGCAGATGGGCGACCGCCAGCGCGCCGCCTCGCTGATCGCCGAAGAAACCATCGCTGCCGCCGAAGCCGACAGCGAGATGGCCTACGACTCGCCACCTACTTCGCCGTCGACGGCGACGAAAGCGAAGCGCTCCATTGGCTGCGCCGCGCTATCTATCTCGGCAACGAAAACTATCCCTGGTTTTCGAAGAACCCGGCCTGGAACCGTTTGCGCGAACACGCCGACTTCGAGCGCATCCTGGAGGACCTGAAGAAAAGCTTTCGCCGCAACCAAAAAACCTGGAAACGGCTGCTGGCGGAGTCTGGCGCGTGAATCGAGGGGGAAAGCGGGCCTTCAGGGCCCGACCCTGTCGAAACCCGCACTGCCGGCTTCCGCCTGGGGCGGGTTATGCAACAGGTGCTCCCTCCAATCCTGTGCCACGACGTGATGTAATCCAGAAGGGATGGACAATCGCTCGATTGCGCAGCTGCTGGCGGACACCGCAGATCTGCTGGAGATCAGTGCAGGCGATCCGTTTCGTATCCGGTCGTATCGGCGGGCTGCAGAGGCGGTCGAGTCGTCGACCGTTCAGCTGAGCACCATTGCCAACGACCCCAAAAAGCTGCAGGAAATTCCTGGCATCGGCAAGGGGATGGCGGCGAATATCCAGGCAATTGAAAGCGCGGGAACACTGCCCCTGCGCGAAGAGCTGCTGCTGAAGTATCGGCCCACGATGCTGGAGCTGCTGCGGCTGCCGGGAATGGGTCCGAAGACCGTAGCACTGCTGTGGGACGCGCTGCAGGTGGCGTCGGTGGAGGACCTCGAGAAGGCGATTGCGGAGGGGCGGCTGGAGGGGCTGCCTCGCTTTGGCGAAAAGCTGATCGAAAAACTGCGCAAGGGCATTGCGGATTATAAAGAGCGCAGCGGGCGGTTCCTGATCGACGATGCGGAGACCGCGGCGGAGAAGCTGATCGCGTATCTGAAGGAGTTTCCAGGGATCGAGACGATTCTGCCGGCGGGATCGCTGCGGCGCGGGCGCGATACGGTCGGCGATCTGGACATTCTGGCGACGGGGCCGGGGTGCGCGGAGGATTGCGTGGGCGCGGCGGTGGAGTATGTGGCGAATTATCCGGCGGCGAACACGATGCTGGCGAAGGGACAGAACAAGGTCAGCTTCCGCCTGAGAAGCGGCCTGCAGGTGGATGTGCGGCTGCTGCCGGTGGGCTCGTATGGGGCGGCGCTGCAATACTTCACGGGATCGAAGATGCACAACGTGTCGATTCGGCAGAGGGCGTTGAAGCGCGGATACACGCTGAGCGAGTATGCGCTGGCGAAGGTGGAGGATGGGTCGTTTGTGGCGGGCGCGACCGAGGAGGAGATTTACGCGGCGCTGGGGCTGGACTGGATTCCGCCGGAGCTGCGGGAGAACAACGGGGAGATTGAGGCGGCGGAGGAGCACCGGCTGCCGGTGCTGATCGAAGAGGGAGATATTCGCGGCGATGTGCATATGCACACGGTCGAGACCGATGGGAAGAACACGATCCGCGAGATGGCCGAGGCGGGCGTGGCGCGCGGCTACGAGTACATCGCGATCACGGATCACTCGAAGAACCTGGCGATGACGATGGGGCTCGATGACAAGCGGGCGGTGGAACATATTGCGAGGATTCGCGCCGTGGACCGCGAGATGGAAGGGAAGATTCGGATCTTCGCCGGGATCGAGGTGGACATCCTGGCGGATGGGGCGCTGGATTTGTCGGACGAGGTGCTGGCGCAGATGGATGTGGTGATCGCCAGCGTGCATTCGCTGTTCAATATGCCGCAGGAGCAGATGACGGAACGGATGCTGAAGGCCCTTTCGAATCCGTATGTGCGGATCTTGGGGCACCCGACGGGACGGTTGTTGCTGCGGCGCGAGCCGTACTCGCTGGATTTGGAGACGGTGCTGAGGAAAGCGGCGGAGTTGGGTTGCGCGGTGGAGCACAATGCGTATCCGGACCGGCTGGATTTGTGCGATCGGGATCTGCGGCTGGCAAAGGAGCTGGGATGCAGGATTGCGATCAACACCGACGCGCATCATACGAGTCATCTGGCAAAGATGCGTTACGGGATCGAGCAACTGCGGCGTGCGTGGCTGACGAAGCAGGATGTGCTGAACACGCTGGGCGCGGGGAAGTTCCTGCAGGCACTGCGAGCCCATTCAGGCCAAAAGGAGGCTTGAGTGGGGCACCCGGCGTGAGGCGGAAAAAGACTCCAGTAGAATCAAAAACGTATGTCCGACGACAACGATACGCCCCAGCGGAATGAAGCGGGCAATCATCCCTTATTCACGGTGCTGGCGGCGACGATCATCGTTGTTTGCATCATTGGCGGTTATGTGTGGTACTTCAACACCGGGCCGGTGCACGCGGGTCAGGTGACCTCGATTTCGGCGTATCCGATCCATCGCGAGCTTTCGACGGGTTCCGGGCTGGGCGGCGTGAATGGCGGCCCGAATGTCTTTGACGAAGTCATCGTGATCGCCAACGTGAAGATTAAGAGCACGACCCGGCTGCCGCTGTTCCTGAAGGACATGTGGGCCGAAGTGACGCTGCCGGATGGCACGGTGCAGCAAAGCCTGGCAGCCAGCGGAGAGGATTACAGGAAGGTCTTCGTCGCATATCCGACGCTGGCGGCGCAGCAGAAGACGCCGATGCCGCGCGACATCACGCTGACACCCGGCCAGGAAGTTGAAGGGCAGATGATTTTTCATTTCCCCATCAGCGAGAAGGACTGGGATGCGCGCAAACAGTTTGACGTGGTGGTCGGGTTCATCCATCAGAAAAATCTGGTGCTGCACACGATGCCCGAAGACAGGCAATAGGCAAGGGCGAATGTTCGCGAAGGCGCAGCGGGTTCACTTTATCGGAATTGGCGGGATCGGCATGAGCGGGATCGCGGAGATCCTGCTGAATCTCCGGTACCCGGTCAGCGGGTCGGATCTGCGGAGATCGGCGGTGACGGAGCGGCTGGCGACGCTGGGCGCGACCGTGTTCGAGGGACACGCGGCGGCGAACGTGGTAGGCGCGAGCGTGGTGGTGATCAGCTCCGCGGTCCATGAAAACAATCCAGAGGTGATGGAGGCGCGGGCGCGGAAGATTCCCGTGATCCAGCGCGCGGAGATGCTGGCCGAGCTGATGCGGCTGAAGTACGGCATCGCGATTGCGGGGATGCACGGGAAGACGACGACCACTTCGATGGTGGCGTCGGTGCTGACAGCGGGCGGGCTCGATCCGACGGTGGTGGTGGGCGGGCGGGTGGACGCGATGGGTTCGAACGCCCGGCTGGGACAGAGCCAGTATCTGGTGGCCGAGGCCGATGAGAGCGATCGCTCGTTCTTAAGGCTGTCACCGATTTTGGCCGTAGTGACGAATCTGGACCGCGAGCACATGGACTGCTATCACGACATGGCCGACGTAGAGGGCGCGTTTGTGGAGTTCATGGAGCGGGTGCCGTTTTACGGAGCCTGCGTGGCGTGCGCGGACAATGCGCTGCTGGCGGGAATTTTGCCGCGGGTGCGGCGGCGTGTGTTCACGTATGGGATGTCGTCACACGCGGACTTCGTGCTGCGACTGCTGCCGGCGCTGCCAGTGACCGAGGAATCTGCGACCGGACCGCGGGTTTGCCGGACTCGTTTTGAGGTTGCGGCGGGCGGAGACGTTTATGGGCCGCTGGAGCTGCAGGTACCAGGGACGCACAACGTCTTAAATGCAACAGCGGCCGTTGCCATTGGGACGCAGCTGGAGATTGCGCCGGAGGCGATTGCGGCGGGGCTGCGGTCGTTTCGCGGAGTGGATCGGCGCTTCCAGGTGAAGGGCTGTGTGCGCGGCGTGACGGTGGTGGACGATTACGGGCACCATCCGACGGAGATTCGCGCGACGCTGCGTGCGGCGAAGGAATGCGGGTACGGCGGTGTGCATGTGATCTTCCAGCCGCATCGGTACACGCGGACGCGCGATCTGATGGAGGAATTTGTGCATGCGTTCGACGACGCGGCGTCGGTGGAGGTGCTGGATATTTACGCGGCGAGCGAGGAGCCGATCGCGGGGGTCACAGCGCAGGCGCTGGTGAAGGCGATTCACTGCGACTGTGTGGAGTATGCGGCGTCTTCGGAGGAGGCGATTGGGCGGGCGATGGGGCGGGCGCGGGAGGGCGATGCGATCCTGACGCTGGGAGCGGGGAATGTGTCGCAGCTGGCTCCGGTGGTGGTGGAACAGCTACAGGGAATAGGGAGCAGGGAGTAGTTAAGGGGCGCTGCGCGCGTGAGGGCGATGCGCAGAGCTACGGGGATGGTGGCCGAAGAGGCGGTTCTTGCGGAGTTCCCAAAGACCGAAGCTGATGGCGGCCCAGACGATGGTAGCGAGGGGAACGACCAGCCAGGGATTCCGGTCAGGCAACATACGCCAGACAATCAGAGCGAATCCCATCAGGCCGACGCAGCCCAGTGCGGCGCCCGCCGCGTCGATGCTGGCGGCCATGCGGCCGCGATGGGTTCCGTCATAGCCTGACTCGGCTGCGCGCTTTTTCTCGTGACTCTCGATGAGCGTGACCGAAGCGGGAAAGATGGCTGGAAAAGCCAGAAAGAGGCCACCCATCGCGGGGCCAAAATACCTGGCGACCAGTCCGGCGAGCAGAGTGGCTGCGCCTCCGAAGAGAAAACGCACCAGGTACTGATGCGGTCTGGTCTCCTTCAATCCGGAAAGCTTGAGCTCCACCATCTCACAGCTTCCCCGCAACGAGGGCCAGCAAGCCGAAGGATAAGCCGAACCAGACAGGCATGAGGACTACAGAGGTGACCAGGGCGCTCACTTTGCCGCGCCGGAGAATGAGGCTGGCGAGGGCTGCATAAACGAGAAAGGCGACGGCACCGAGGATCATCGTTTTGGCCTCGAGGGCGGCAAAGGCTTTGCCCTCTTTGTGGATGGTCAGTCCAATGGTGGCGAGGGCGACAGAGGGCGCGGCGGCGAAGAGGCCGGCGAAGCTTTTGGGGCGGAGGACGTCGCCGAGGATGGCGAACAAGCTGACGACGAGGCCGCCGACCAGGAAACGAATCACGAGCTCGGTCACGATTTTTTGTGCGCCTCCTTTTGTGCGTCGTGGATGAGCTTCATCGCGGTGCCGGCGCCCCGGCAACCGAGCAGACGATACTGCTTGCCCTCGAGCGAGTGGTAGTGGACAAAGAATTCCTCCAACTCTTTCGTCCACTTACGGGGCAGATCATCGAGCTTGCGGATATTCGCGTACATGTGCGCGGCCTCGGCAGCGGCGACGAGACGGTCGTTGCGGTTCTTCTTTTTGTCTTCGACCTGCTCGCCTTCGATGACACCGATGAGGCGAGCGCGCACGGCGATGCCTGGGAACGCGGGTACGTCCATGAGGAGAAGCACGTCGATCGGGTCGCCGTCGGGTGCGATGGTTCGAGGAAGGAAGCCGAAGTCCCAGGGAAAAACCATACCGGCGGGCAGGACTTTTTTCAGGATGAAGATGCCCTGATCGGGATCCCAGGCGAATTTGTTGCGGCTGCCGGCGGGCGTTTCGATGATGACCTGGAGGAGATTGTCCTTTTTGTCGATGGGCTTGAGGCGAGTTGGATCGGAGGGAGACTTCACGGAGGATAGGAAGTCGGTTCGGGGGCAGGTGTTGTCTCTGCAGCGGCTGACTTAGGGATTCTTCGGCGCGGCGGGAGTGCGGAAGCTGCGCTCGACGGTGTTGTTCGGGTCGGTGGAGACAGGGGCATCGCGCCAGAGCCAGCGCATCATGTCGGGCAGGATGGCACCGCCCATCTTCTGGCCGTGGAGATTGATGCCCCAGGCGTAGTTGACGTCGTAGCCCTTCAGCGTGAGCGCGTGCATGAGGTTCACATTTTGGAGGAACCAGTCCCAGCGCGGGTCGTAGGGAGCGCCGTTGCGGATGCCGCGATTGTCGTTGCGTCCATCGCAAAGAAAAATGCGGATGGGTTTGGCGGGGGTGGAGGCCACGATGCCGGGATAGGCGTCGCCACCGCGGATGTTGACGAAGCTGCCGACGTTGCTGAGAACTTTGTGAAAATCGCCGGGCCTTTCCCAGGCGACGGTGAAGGCGGCGATGGCTCCGGAGCTGGAGCCGCCGATGCCGTGCTGGTCCGGGTCGTGCGAGAGGTTGTACTCGCGGTAGAGGACGGGCATCAACTCGTCGACGATGACGCGGGCGTATTTGTCGTCGAGGGAGTTGTACTCGACGCGGCGGTTGGTGTCGTCGTCACCCCAGTCGTGGGGATTGGGCTCGGGCTGCTCGGGTGTGCGGCCTGGGTTGATGAAGACGGCGAGCATGATCGGGAGTTCGTGCCGATAGATGAGGTTGTCGAGTACGTTCTGGGCGCGGATGTCGCCGTCGGGATCTTTGAAGGCCTGGCCGTCGTTGAAGATCATGAGGCTTGCCGGGATGGCGGGATCGTATTGAGCGGGGACGTAGACCCAGTAGGTGTGCTGGGTGCCGGGATAGACCTGGCTGGGCAGCGTGAAGGGGCCGCGGATTTCGCCTTTGGGGACGCCGTCCTGCGGGAGCGAGTCGGGGCCGAGACGGTATTGGGAGTTGGGGTTGGGACCCGGCGGGTAAGGCTGCGGAGTTTGAGCCGAAACGGCGAGGGCAGCCGCCATAACGACAGAGGGGGCGAGGATGCTGGCGAGACTCATCGCAGGGATTGTAGTGGAATCGCGGGAACCTTTTGGCTGCACTCTTCGTAACCTTGCAGCATGAGACTGGTGTGCGTGGGAGTGGCCGCGGCTCTGCTGGTCTGCGGCGCAGCGGGATTCGGAGAGGCGGTCGGAGACTGCGATCATCCGATCGAAGCGCCCCTGCGGGCCAGAGCGGCTCTGGTGATCGAGTCGCGCCCGGCCGGGGTGGAGATCGTGGGCACGGATGCGGAGACGATCCGGGTCTCGTGTACGGTCGAGGGCTCCGGACAGGATGTCGAGTTACGTTTCTCAGGGACGCCGGGATATGGGCGGCTCAATATCACCAGTCCGGTCAGGAATCAGAATCTGCACATCCGGATTGAAGTGCCGAAGAAAACGAACCTGCGCTTTCACATGGGCGCGGGCGAGGTGAAGGTGGAGGAGATTGCGGGCGATAAGGACATCGACCTGTACGCGGGCCAGATCACGATTACATCGCCGAGCGAGGGCGCTTACAAGTCGATGGACGCGTCGGTGGATATCGGTGAAGTCAACGCTGCGGCGTTCGGCGTGCAGAAAGGCGGGTTCTTTCGCTGCTTTTCGAGGAGTGCGTCGAACGGCGAGTACCGGCTGCGCGCGCATGTGATTACCGGGCAGATTGATCTGGAGTGAGCGACCTCAGAGACTCAGTCCTAAGCCGGACGAAGGGGTTCGCCGAAACCCGAGGCCCCCAAAATGGGCTCCAGATCTGAAGACCGTTACGTTCGAGACGGTGTCGGGATCGATTTGAATTGAGGATCGGCCGGCCGAAGAGTTTGCTTCTTGCTGTGGGGTGAACCTGGCCGCGTCTGCAGTGCAGGGACGTGGCTCTGCGAATTCGGTGTTTCCAGGCGCTTCGGTGTTTGTGCAGCGCTTTGGTGTTTCCCGGTGCAGTGCTTTGGTGTTTTCTGGAACAGCGCTTCGGTGTTTCCAGGCGCTCCGGTGTTTGTGCATCGCTTTGGTGTTTCCTGGTGCGGCGCTTCGGTGTTTGTGTAGCGCTTTGGTGTTTCCTGGAACAGTGCTTTGGTGTTTTCTGGAACAGCGCTTCGGTGTTTCCAGGCGCTCCGGTGTTTGTGCATCGCTTTGGTGTTTCCTGGTGCAGCGCTTCGGTGTTTCCAGGCGCTTCGGTGTTTGTGCAGCGCTTCGGTGTCCGGCCAACAGAACAAAATCGCTGCACCATGCCGCGATCAATACCGCCACCCCCAGCAGGATCAATGGGAGGAACGACGCCACTACCTGAGCGATGGCTCCGATGACCACACCGCCGACCAGCCCGGTGAATGCTCCTGCGCAAACGAAAGCGACCAGCCAACCGTGACCCGTCGGAACCGGTTCCGAGGTATGAAACACCAGCGCACCAACGAAAAGCCCGGGCAGGGAGGATGGGCGAGCGCCAAGGATCCCCGTCGCAATCGGAATGGCCCACCGGCGTAATCTCGGAATGACGGAAAGTACTGGGAACACAATTCCGGCCGCGAGAATAAAGGGCGCCGCAAACAGAACCTGCATGGCGCCCCAATTATCGCGTTGCGGGATTGAAATGACTATTTGTCGGTCAACGCCTCGACACCCGGCAGCTTCTTCCCCTCCAGAAACTCCAGGCTTGCGCCGCCGCCCGTCGAGATGTGTTTGATCTGATCCGCGACGCCGGCCTGCTTTACGGCCGCCACCGAATCGCCGCCGCCGATGATCGAGATCGCACCCTCGTTGGCTGCCACCGCGTGTGCGATGGCGTTGGTCCCCACGGCGAAACGGGGGAATTCGAAGACGCCAGCCGGTCCGTTCCAGACAATGGTCCGAGCGCCGGTGACGATTCTCTCGATGGCCGCAATCGACTTCGGACCTATGTCAAGCCCCTGCCATTCGCCGGGGAAATTGACGCTTGAGTCCCAGATCCGGGTCTTCGCGTCGGCCGCAAATGCCTCCGCCAGAATATTATCGACCGGCAGCAGCAACTCCACGCCTTTAGCCTTGGCCTTCTTCAGAGCCTCAGCGGCAATCTCAATTTTGTCTTCTTCTACCAGCGATTTGCCGGTCGTGACGCCCAGCGCGCGCTGGAATGTATAGGCCATGCCGCCAACGATTACCAGCGTGTCTACTTTATCGAGCAGGTTATTGATGACGTCGATTTTGCCTGAAATCTTCGAGCCCCCGATAATTGCGACGAATGGCCTGGCTGGATCCTCGAGCGCCTTGCCCAGGTAGTTCAGCTCTTTCTCCATCAGCAAACCGGCCGCCGACTGCTTCACGAAGTGCGTGATTCCTTCCGTCGATGCATGGGCCCGATGCGCCGATCCAAATGCGTCGTTGACGTACACCTCGCACAAGGACGCCAGCTGCTTCGCAAACTCCGGATCGTTCGCCTCTTCCTGGGGATGGAAGCGCAGGTTCTCGAGCAGCAGCACCTGTCCTGACTCCAGCTGCCGCGCCAGCTCCTTTGCGATGTCGCCCACGCAGTCGGGCGCAAAACCCACATTCGTTTTCTGGCCCATGCGTTGATCCAGCAGCGTCCGCAGCCGATCCACCACCGGCCGCAGGCTGTACTTCAGATTCACCTTGCCTTTCGGCCGCCCCAGGTGCGACGCCAGAATCAGCTTCGCCTTGTGCCGCAGCGCGTACTCAATCGTCGGCAGCGTCTCTTTGATGCGCGTGTCGTCGGTGATCTCCGAGCCGTCTTCGGTCAGCGGCACATTGAAATCTACCCGCATGAAGACGTGTTTATGCTCGAGGTTCAGGTCGCGAATCGATAGCTTGGTCATACGCTCAATCTCCACTGCGCTCGTCATGAATCTACCCTCCCATCATTCACGCGGAGCCGAATGCACCACCGCGTCCGCCTCAATCTCCACCCGCCACGTCGGCTGCAGCAGCCCGGCCACCACCACCATGGTCGCCGCCGGCCGGATTTCGCCAAAAAACTCGCCGTGCGCTTTGCCCACTTCTTCCCAGTCATCGACATGGGTGAGATACATGCGCGTCCGCACCACGTCCTCGAGACGCGCTCCCGCTTTCTCCAGCGAGACGCGGATGATTTCCAGAATGTGCCTTGTTTGTGTCGCCGCGTCGGCCAGATCGGCGCCGACCGGCCCTGTGCCGGACACATAGACCGTCTGCCCCGCCCGTACCGCCCGTGAGAAGCCGATCACCGGTTCGTAGGGAGATGTCCCAGGAATGTTCTGCCGCATGGAGCCTCCCAGCGTGCGGGACCCCTTCCGGAGCCCCACCCGCAGCAGCAGTTGAACTACAGACCCTTCTTCGTGAGGAAAAGGATCAGGTCGCGCACCCGGCACGAATAACCCCATTCGTTGTCGTACCAGCTGATGACCTTCGCCATGTTGCTGCCGACAACCTTCGTCAGTGGCGCGTCCACGATCGACGACCGGCCGTCGCCCTTGAAGTCGCTCGAAACCAGCTCGTTCGAGTCAACCCCCAGAATGCCCTTCAGCTCCCCATCGGCGGCAGCCTTGAATGCGGCGTTGATCGTGTCCTTCGTGACCGGCTTCTCGGAGACGAATGTCAGATCGACCACCGAAACGTTCGGCGTAGGCACGCGAATCGCGAATCCATCCAGCTTGCCTTCGACTTCCGGGATGACCAGCTTCAGCGCCTTGGCCGCGCCCGTCGAGGTAGGAATCATCGACAGTGCCGCCGCACGCGCCCGCCGCAGATCCTTATGCGGGAAGTCCAGAATCACCTGGTCGTTGGTGTAGCTGTGGATCGTCGTCATGATCCCCGATACGATCCCAAACTTCTCCACCAGCACCTTCACCACCGGCGCCAGGCAGTTCGTCGTACACGAGGCGTTGGAGATGACGTTGTGCTTCGCCGGATCGTACTTCTTCTCGTTCACACCCAGTACGACCGTCAGGTCCTCGTTGGTCGCCGGAGCCGAGATGATCACCTTCTTCACCGGTCCGCGCAGATGCGCCTTCGCCTTGGTGGCATCGGTAAAGTGTCCCGTCGACTCGACCACGATCTGCGCGCCCACCGAATCCCAGGGCAACAGCGCCGGATCCTTCTGCGCAAAAACCTTCAGCTTTTTCCCATCGACGGAGATGAAATCCTCGCCCGCCGTGATCTCATTCTTCAGGTTACCCAGGATGGAGTCGTACTTCAGGAGGTGAGCAAGAGTTGCGGGGCTGGTGAGATCATTAACGGCAACAAATTCGATTTCCGGATTCCCGAGCGACGCCCGAAATACGTTGCGTCCGATGCGCCCAAATCCGTTGATTCCAACCTTGACCGGCATAAATAATCGTCTCCTTGCCTCAATTTTCAGGGTTCGTGCCTGTACTCGGTGTGATCCGGATCACTCTGATTCTTAACGGTCCAAAACGTCCGGAACCACCCAATTACCGATGCTAGCACCGTTGTCAACGGAAAAACGTAATCCCTCCCGGCGCCCTCCCCATTTTTCCGTACCAACGTCACATTCTTTTCACACAAAGGTGTGCTTCTTCTGGCACATAACACCGTTGAGCGTTTGCCCCGCGTCTGCGACTGTGTTACATCCTGGATATGCGCCTGTGGATGCGCGATCGCATGAGACGACGCTCGAAGCGTGGGCCCAATACCTCAGAGTCCACCGGAAAAATTGGGCAGGAACTGCCCCAGAACCAGCCAGCCCCTCTCCAGCCTGCCTATTCTGGTGGGGCCACCGTTTCAACGCCGAAGGATGAGGACGACGAGCCCAGGGTGGCCGATGGGTCCGCGCGTTCGTCTGCACCCCTCGCAGACAGGCCCGAAGCCGCTGCCGCTGAATCCACGGCCCAGCCTGTCGAATCTTTGGCCGCCGCCTCTGAACCTGCCGGCAAACTGGTCGTCGAAACCCAGCCCGAGTCGCTCTCGACGCCGCCTCCCGAGGCGCCCGCCACCAGCGCAGGCAAAGGCGCTCGCGGATTCGTGGTCCTTACCATCGGACTTCCCGGTTCCGGGAAAACCACCTGGTTCAAGCGTCGCGGCGTCACCCCGCTTTCCAGCGACCTGCTCCGCACCCTGCTCTTTGACGACATCACCGAGCAGCGCTGGCAGGGCCTAGTCTTCTCCACCCTCCGTTCGCTCCTCCGCGCCCGCCTCATCGCCAAAATGCCCTGGAATTACGTCGATGCCACCAACCTCTCCCCCCACGAGCGCCGCCAGTGGATCAAGATGGCCAGGAGCTTCGGCTACGACGTCCAGGCCGTCTTCTTCGACGTCCCTCTCGAGGTCTGCATGGAGCGCAACAAGCGCCGCGAACGCAGCGTGGGCGACGACGTAATGAAAAAGATGGCCGAGCGTCTCCGCCCCCCCGACTTCAAAGAAGGCTTTTCGAAAATCACCGTCGTGCGGGTCAAAGGCGCGCCGGGTGCGGACAAAGCGGCCGAAGGCGAGTAGCTTTACGGATTGCTCTTTGCGGAGCGCAGAAACTCGTCGCGGCTCACTATCCTCCATGAACGCGTGCCCGGCAGCGGAGGCAGTGCGTACTCCTCGGCCGACCAGCGGGAACCATCGGCAAAATAAAACGTCTCGAAGGTGAGCACTGCCTGATGGAGGCGCTGGCTGGCAAGCGCGGCATCGGTGTCCTGCCCGCAGCTGGCAAACGTGAGCCGGATCGCGGCCCCGGGCGCGAGTTGGAGCGGCTTCTGGCGTTCCCAGCCAGGCGGCAGGTGGTACACACCGTCATGCCCCAGCCACACCAGCTTCGGCACCTGCCCCTGCTGCACCGACCAGCACGCCGCCCGCGGATGCGCAGCGGTGCCATCGCCCGCCTCGGGGAAGACAAAGAGCATGCCGCCGCTCACGATGGTTTTGGGGGAGATGTTCCGCAGCGTGATCGTCGCCGTACGCTGCCAGCCATTCAGCACCTGGACTGGGCTGCCCAGCCGGATCGGCCTCCCGCCGATCGCGACTTCCCGCACCGAGACCGGCCACGCTGCGCTGCGATCCGCGTCGGGAAGAGTGAAAGTCATCGCCGAGGCGGGCGGCTGCGCCTGCGCAAAAGCCGCTGCCGGCATTGTCAGAAGAAACACCGCAAGCGCGAGCCATCGTGCGGCCAGGCGAACCATGCGTTCCTTTCGGAATTTCGAGTATCCGAGGCCCCGTGAGAAGAGATTAACCGGCAGCCGGCGATCCTCGGCGTCGGTCTACAGCGAATCGTACACCAGAGCCACAAACGTTCCCGGCTTCAGGTTTCCCTTCGCCCACGCCGCATCCAGGTCCGCGGTCGGCTTCGCCGCCACTGCCTGATCCACGGTGTTGCCCGAAGCCTTCAACTTCTCCACCCGGTCGGCCACATTCACCAGCATTTCGCGATAGCCCTGCAGCGCCGCCTTGTTCCCCAACGGCCCGTGCCCCGGCACAATCTTCGTCCGCTCATCGGCCAGCGCCAGCACCTGATCGACGCCGCGAATCATCCCGTTAATCGTTCCGCCGCTCGACAAATCGATCAGCGGATACATGCCGTTGAACCACAGATCCCCGGTGTGGATCACGTTGCCGTGATTGAAGTGGATGAAAATGTCCGAGTCCGTATGCGCGTCCGGCGCGTGCGCCAGGTCGAGCTGATCGTTGTTCACCCAAAGCGTCTCCGTCTCCGGAAACGTCTCCTGCGGCAGCGCTGCGTCCGGCGCAGGCTGGAAATGCACATCGTAAACCGCCATGTACTGCGGCTTCTCCAGCCGCACCCGCGTGTTGTCCTGCGCGATGATGAAGGCCCCGTCCAGGTGCAGCGCCGCGTTGCCGTCGGTGTGATCGAAATGCCAGTGCGTATTGATCAGCAGCTTCAGCTTGTGCTCGTCGAGCTTCGACAGCGTATCCCGCAAATGATCGGTGCCCGTCGAAATCCCCGAGTCGATCAGCACTTTGCCATCCGGCCCGGTCTGGCAAACGATATTTCCGCCCACTCCCTGCAGCAGAAAAATCGTATCCGTCAGCTTCGTCGTTTTAATCTTTTCGTTCGCCGCAGCCGTTCGCAGTTGCTGCGGCAGATCGGGGTTCGGCTGCACCGCCGGATTCGTGTTCTCCGCCGCGGGCGTCTGTTCCGGACTGTTCGGCGCGGTGCTCTGTGCTGGCGCAGTCTGCGCCGGCGGGACCACCACCGCGCTCGCAGTTGGCCCGGTGGCGCGGAACAGCAAATTTCCGCGCGTCAGCCACCCGCCCACCGTGGCCATGCCCGATCCAAACAGAAATTCCCGGCGCGTCCTCATAAGAGATCTTCGACAGAAACCGGCATACTCGCGAAAACGCCTACAGCAGCCCTGGCGGAAGATTTAACCCGCCCAGCATGCCCTGCACGTTGGACTTGATGATCTCATCGGCGCGCCGGCCCGCCTCGTTCACCGCTGCCGCTACCAGATCCTCCAGCATCTCCACGTCGGCCGTTGGACCCGTCAGGCTGCTCACCGCCGCCGGATCGATCGTCACCTTCAGAACCTCTTTCTTGCCGTTCATCTTCACCGTGACTGCGCCGCCGCCCGACGACGCCTCTACGACCGTTGCGGCCAGCTTCTGCTGGATTTGTTCCTGCATTTGCTTTGCCTGGCCCAGCATTTCCTGAAGTTTCAGAGGATTCAGCATCGATGGTTGTGTTCTTTCCAATTTGATTTTGTGGCCCGCGGTCCTCAGTTCGTGTCACGGAGATCGAGCACGCTGCGAATATCCGCCTTGAACAGCTCCTGCGTCTTTTTCACCAGCGGATTCTCCATCGCCGCCGACTGCGCGCTGCCGGCCACCGGCGCCGGTGCTTCCTTGCCTGGCCCTTTGCAGCCGCTGGACCCATTCTCACCCGGCACAAACCCGATCTTCTGCGTCGCTCCAATCGCCCGCATCGCTTTGCGCGCGATCGCCTCCGCCTCGGCATTCACGGTCAGCGCCAGCATCTTCTCGCGAATCGCCAGCTCCACCCGGATCCCATTCGCCTGCTGCGTCCAGGTTCCCTGATGGATCAGGTTCGCCGCCGTCTCATGTCCCGCGCCAGCCAGCGCTGTGCACACCGCCTCTCGCATGCGATCCAGATCCGGCCCTGCATCCGGAGCCAATGCTAAAGCACCTTCTGTCGATTCCGTCAGCGGCTCGGCCAACCCGACGGTTGCCGGGGGCTTCGCCTCAGCCGCAGCGGCTACCGATGAATAAGACGCCTTCGTCTCCGCCGCTGCTCGTCCCACGCTCTCCGCCGGCGACAGTGCCCGAGCTGCCGGTTCCGCAGTGCCGCTCTCGCCCACGATCTTGCGATCCCGATCCGCCTCAAACGGCGATGGCCGCGGCGTCGCCGGAGCCGTCGCCCGAACCTGTCCCGCCATGGGCACTGTACTTCCTGTGCCCTGTATCCTCTGCCCTGTGCCCTGTCCGGAGCCCGGAGCCCGGATCCCGGTGCCCGGTGCCCTGTTTTCAGCCCCGCTCAGAATCTCTTCGATGGGCAGCAGCCGCTGCAGATGCACCAGCTTCACCAGCCCCAGCTCCAGATGGAAGCGCTGCTCCTGTCGGTAATTCAGATCATCGAAGGTCCGCAGCATCACCTGCAAAAACCGTGTCAGGTCCTCCTCGGAAAACAGCATTGCCGAACGTGCTGCCCGCGCCCGCTCGTCGGCCGAGATCTGCAGCAGGTCGGTATTCTCTCCGCCTACCCGCGCCATCAGCGCGTTGCGCAGATACCGCACAAACTGCCGCGCCAGCGCCGACGGGCTGTTCCCGGCATTCAGCAGCCCGTTCAGCTCCTCTACCACCGCCGCCGTCTGTCCGGCGCTGATCTGCTCCATCAGCCGCTCGAACACCGTGTTCGGCACCGAGCCCATCAGCTCGCGAATCTGTTCCGACTCGAGGTGCGGCTTGCCGTTCAGCAGCGGCGCCGAAGCAATCGCCTGGTCCATGATCGACAGCGCATCGCGCATCGATCCATCGCCCGCTTCGGCCAGCAGCGCCAGCGCCGCAGGCTCCGCGTCGATCTCCTCAGCGGCCGCAATCGTCTGCAGCTGCGCCAGAATGTCGTCGAACTTCACCGCATGAAAACTGAAGTGCTGGCACCGCGATCGGATCGTTTGCGGAATGTCCTCCGGCTGCGTGGTCGCCATCATAAAGATCACGTGTTCCGGCGGCTCCTCCAGCGTCTTCAGCAGCGCATTGAACGCGGCGTCCGTGATCTGGTGCGCCTCGTCCAGGATCCAGATCTTGTACTTATCCCGCGCCGGCCGGTACCGCGCCGCCTCGCGCAATTCCCGCACCTCGTCGATGCCGCGATTGGTCGCCGCATCGATCTCCAGCACATCGACCGCGTTGCCCGCGCGAATTTCGGTGCACGAATCGCAAATTCCACAGGGCTCCTGCGTCGGCCGCTTCGGATCGCCCACCGCCGTCCGGCAGTTCAGCGCCTGCGCCAGAATCCGCGCAATCGTCGTCTTCCCAATGCCGCGATGTCCGGAAAAAATATATCCATGCGCGATCCGCCCCTGCTCCAGTGCATTCAGCAGCGTGCGCGTGACGTGCTCCTGCCCGGCGACGTCGGCAAATTTTTGGGGACGGTATTTCCGTGCCAGAACCTGGTAAGCCATCGAATGCCTGATTGTATCGCCTCGAGCGGACCCCGATTTTCCAGAGCCGGGAAGTCCCGCAGTCAGTGCTTTGAGCCTGGAATGGGCTGAGTCAGACCGCGCATTCGCAGGCCTTCTCTTCTTCCGTCATTCTTTCTGCTTCCAGCAACTTCGCTGTTGTGAGGATGGGAGTATCCGGCGGCAGGACCGGAACATAAAGTCCATCGACGAACTCCAGCTTTAGTCCGCTGGGCAACGTAATGGTTCTCTTCCGCCGCTTCGCCATATCTCCAAAATACAATGTTGCGAATGACCGCGGACGACCTCCACTACCGCCTCGCCACCCCCGCCGACATCCCCCATCTCGGCCCGCTCATCGAGGCCTCCATCCGCGGCCTCCAAACCAACGACTACTCGTCCTCCCAAATCGAGCAGGCCATCGGCACCTGGCTCGGCCTCGACACGCAGCTCGTCGCCGACCGAACCTACTTCGCCGTCGAAGTCCGGCACAATCCCGACCATCGACCCACGATCGGCAACCTCGCCGCCTGCGGAGGCTGGTCCCGGCGCAAAACCCCCTACGGCAGCGATCACCGCCCCAACCGCGACGACTCCTTCCTCGACCCGCGCACCGACGCCGCCAAAATCCGCGCCTTCTTCGTCCACCCCGCCTGGGCGCGCCGCGGCATCGGCTCCCGCATTCTCGAGTTGTGCGAACAGGCTGCGCTCGCCGAAGGCTTCACGCGCTTTGAAATGGGAGCCACCCTCACCGGTATCCCGCTCTACCGTCGCCACGGCTACGTCGAGCAGGAGCAGGTCAACCTGCCCCTCGCCAACGGCGAACTCCTGCCCATCGTCAGAATGACGAAAAGCCTCTAACCACGAAGAAGCACTGCAACCGGGGGAGCGTATGATTGCCGGGCTGAGAAGTTCCTGAAACGTCCCCCGCGAAAATCAATCTGGAGGAAGATCGTTATGAAATTCATGACCACCTGGTCCTTTCCCACTGGAAACATTCCTGAAGCCGCCGCCCGGTTCCTCGCCGGCGAGGCAGTACCCCCTGAAGGCGTCAAATTGCTGGGGCGCTGGCACAACGCGGACTGCAGCGGAGGTTTCGTGCTGGTGGAGACCAACGATCCGGTTGCGATGTACGCGGACGCTGCAAAGTGGGCGGACTTACTGGAACTCAACACCGTCCCGGTGATCGAAGATGGCGATGCCGGACCTGTGCTCGCGAATCGCTTCAAAAAATAAACCTGCAACCCAGCCGAATCGGCTGGCTACTTCCGGCGCTGCTTCCCGCGCGGCGCCACAGCCTTTGGCCTGCTCTTCCTCCCCGCCCGCTTCGCCGCCCGAGCCCGTCTCCGAATCTCCTCCGGCGAGTACATGCTCTTCCGGCAATGCACCGATCCGCAGTTGCACCGCGCCTCATCCTCGTCGCCGTCGTAGAGGTAGTAATCGTAGGTCAGCTCCTCGCCGGCCCTGATGTGGCGGATCGCCATGATCCACACCTGCCCGTCAATCTCCTCCGTCTCGCAGTTCGGATCGCACGAGTGATTGATGAACATCGCCGTCCCGTGACCATCGATCACCGTCCTGCCATCGCCCACCCCGAACAGATAGGTCGTCGGCGAGTTCTCATACTTCGCATCGGCTTCGTCTTTGGGAATGCGCGGCCCCGTGTACTCCACCACCCGCGAGCCCTTGCGAATGGGCGCCGTCGTGTAGCAGCCCGCCGCGTGAATTGCTGAAGAACGAATGATCAAACTCATCTCCACCACAATACCAATCCCGGCCCGCCTTTCTTCGAATCCAGGCGTCTAAAATGGAAGGAAATGCTGCGCCGCCTTTTCATCACCGGCTCCATCGTCCTGCTGGCCCTGCCGCTCGCCGCCCAGCAGCAGGACAACTCGGCGCCCCCCGCGCAACAGGGGCCGCCCAGCACGCCCGCCCCGCAGAAAAAGGATCAGCCGAAGAAAAGCACCTCCGATCAAAACCCCTTTCCTGAAGCCCAGTCCGAGGCCGCCGCCCACCAATCCCAGCAGGACTCCAGCTCGCAGCCCGACGCTCCAAAGCCTCAAACTGCCACCCCCGCCAGTCCGTCGACCAGGCCCGACAGCCCCGATCAGAACCCCTTTCCCGAAGCGCAGTCCGAGAAGGCCGCCCATCAGACGCAGCCGCAGGACAAGAAGTCGCTCCCTCCGGCTCCCGCCGGATCGAAGGACGATGAGAATTACAGCTCCAGCCAGGTGAAGGGCCTCGACATGCCCACCACCGACGAAGCTGCGCCCGCCAACCTGCCGCCCTCTTCGTTGCCCTACAACCCAAAACTCGCCAAAAAGGATTCAGGGATCGGCGATTTCTACATGGACTCCGGCAACTGGAAGGGTGCTTACGATCGCTTCCTTGAGGCCAACCACTCCGATCCCGGTAATGCCGAAGCCGTCTTCGGCCTCGCCGAATCCGCGCGCCATCTCGGTCACCAGGACGAAGCCCTGCGCAATTACCGTCTTTATCTCGCCGCGCTGCCCAACGGTCCCCATGCGAAAGAAGTTCGCAAGGCCCTGAAAGAAATGGGTGCGGCGCCGCCGGCCTGATTCAGTGCCGCCGGTATAGTGCCCGCAAATCGGTTCCTGTTGTCCTCCGCGGCCCTTCGTATGCATCCAGGTCTGTGCTCGGTTTTCGACTCGTATGCCGCCGCGTTATCCGCTCAGCCTGCGGATTGGTGCCAGCTGCACCCCCGGCAGGATGACCGGTTCTGGAGCGCCCAGGAACTCATCGAGCATCTCGTGCTCACCCTCCGCAGTTCCAGCGGCGCGCTCGAAAAGCGCCTCGAGCGTGGGCGGCCGACCGCCGCTCGCTGCACACCCGTGCAATGGATGGTGAAGACGGCCGTGCTCTCCTCCGGCCGCATGCCCCGCGGCGTGTCCGCTCCCGTTTTTGCGCGCCCCGACCAGCTCCACTGGACGCCCATGAACGGCGCCGAACTCGTCCAGCTCCTTCGCCAGGAAATCGATCGGATGGACGCCCTCCTCGACACCTGCCGCCAGCGCTTCGGGCTCCAGCGCATTGCCAGCCACTTTCTGCTGGGGCCCCTGCGTGCCGATCAGTGGCGTCGTTTCCACACCATCCACATACGCCATCATCTCGGTCAGCTGCGCCGCATCGAGTCGTCGATTGGGCAGGCCGCTGCGCCGTAGAACCGCAACCAGCCTGCCACGCGCTGACCCGCGCCTCAGTACTTCGACTTGAATGCGTACGTCAGGCCCATCGTGAACTCGAACGAATTGCGCTTCGTCGGTGGCTCGGTTGCCGGCGGATCGTTCAGATAGCTGTCCAGCGTTCCCACACTGAAGCCGAAATTCTTGTATGCCGGAAACGCGAAGGTGTTCGTCTCCGTCGCCGAATACGCGCGCTCGTTGTTGTAAGCCGGAATAAACGCCAGCCCCTGCGTGTAGGTCACCAGCTTCAGTTTCAGCAGATAGTTCGCCGAGAACGTTGACCCGATCAGGTTCTGGCTCGACGGAGTGCCCGTGATGAACGACTGTTTCTCGTACTGCACCGTCGCCTTCAGATCGCCCTCCTGCTTCGGCGTCTTCAGCACTGTCCAGCCCAGCCCGCCGCCGTAGATCTGCTGCAGGTCCAGGTCCTGGCTGAAATTGTGATCGAACTCCGCCTGGCCCAGGCCGAACATCCGTGCCGAGAAGTACTCGTCGCGCTCCGCACCGAAGTGCAGGATCGATGACTTCGTGCTCGTCGACGGCGTAAACACTCCGCCGCTGGTAAAACTCGGCTGCGTGATCTTGCCGAACGATCCGGAGAAGTCGAATGAGGTCCGGTTCCGCGGATCCAGCCACGGTACCGTCGGAATCGTCCGCACCAGCCCCACGCTGCCCGACACCGTGTACTGGTTCTGCGTCGCCGTCACCAGCGTGGCTCCCGCCGTCGCCGCTCCATTCCATCCCGCCAGGAAACTCGGCTCGTGATTCAGCTGCTTGTCCAGGACCGCCGAATCCACGATCACCTCCGCGTTCTTCACGGGAATCGGCGCAATCGTCGTCCCGCTTTCCGGATGCAGCGTCACCAGACCGTTCGCCACCTCCACCGTCCCCCTGGGCAAACTCAGCGCCGCGTGCTTGTTGCGCTTCTTCATCTCCGGCGTCATCACGGCAAAGGCTTCTGAACTGTGCAGGGACTGGATCTTGTCCCAACCCAGTGTCAGGTCCCCCAGCGGATCGCTGTGGAACGTCACCGTGCCTCCGGCCTCCTGCACCAGCTTGCCGTGCAGCGTGTCGCCGTTGCTCAGTACCAGCGTGTCCGGCGCAGCATCGGGCTTCTTATCCTGGGCTGCGCATCGAACCGCGAGCGGCAGAACCAGCATCACGGGCAATATGAAGGCGAAACGGTAAAAACGCGGGAGCAGGCTCATGGGGGTAAAGTCTCCTTCCGAACTCAGTAAAAGGTGAATAATGATTGAGGATAAGGACGCTACAGCTGCGATGCGACTTCGAGATCGCCACGTTGCGGTGGCTGGACTCCTCCATCGAATTCCCGGACAATAAAACTATGCCGCTGACTCGCGAACAGGCCCTGGACTACTTCCACTCCGACGACCTCATTGGCCTGGGCATGGAAGCCGACGCCGTCCGCAAACGGCTGCACCCGGAAGGCGTCGTTACTTACATCATCGATCGCAATATTAACTATACGAATTTTTGCACCGAATACTGCACGTTCTGTGCCTTTTATCGCCCTCTTAAAGGCAAGCAGGCCGGCGAGGGCTACATCCTCGACTTCGAAACCATCTACGCCAAGATCGCCGAAACCCTCGAGATGGGCGGCACCGGCGTCCTCATGCAGGGCGGCCTTCACCCGGATTTAAAGATCGACTGGTTTGAGCGCCTGCTGCGCGGCATCAAGCAGCGCTTTCCCTCCATCTGGCTGCACTGCTTCTCCGCGTCCGAAATTCTCGCCATCGCTGAATACAGCGACCTCTCCGTACGCGACACCATCATCCGCCTGCGTGATGCCGGCCTCGACTCCATCCCTGGCGGCGGCGCCGAAATTCTCGACGACGAAGTCCGCCATCGCATCGCCCGCCTCAAATGCGGCACCGAGGATTGGGTGCTCGTCCATCGCACCGCCCACCAGCTCGGCATGCGCACCACCGCTACGATGATGTTCGGCGTCGACGAAACCCTCGATCAGCGTGTCAACCACTTCGACGTCATCCGCCGCCTCCAGGAAGAAACCGGCGGCTTCACCGCCTTCATCCCCTGGAGCTTCCAGCCCCATAACACCGCGCTCGGCGGCCGCGGCTGGGACGAGGCCACCGCGGTCGACTACCTCAAAGTCCTCGCCATCTCCCGCCTCTATCTCGATAACATCGAGAACGTCCAGTCCAGCTGGGTCACCCAGGGACTCAAAGTCCTGCAGTTAGGACTACGCTTTGGCGGCAACGACGTAGGCTCCGTCATGCTCGAAGAAAATGTCGTCAAAGCTGCCGGCACTTCGAACTGCACGACAGAAGAAGAACTCCGCCGCGTCATCCGCGATGCCGGCTTCCAGCCCCGTCAGCGCGACACCCTCTACCGCACCATGTTTTTGAACTAGAGGCGAATCAGCTTTAGGCGCGCTGCACGAGGAAATTGCTGTTGTTTTTGCCGGCCACGCGCCATGCCCGCGCCTCCTGGCCAGCTGTGGCAATCGCAATTTCGCCTGAGGTGCTTCTGAGTTTCATCGGAGGGTGGTTCATCTCGCAAAAAGCGGAGGAGTTTCGAACGGGCAGACGCCGGCTTCCACGGGGAGCTTCCTTTCGTGACCGGCGGAAGGAATCGGAGGAGAGCGAGTCAGCGGTCGCTGGTCGGAGGGCGGCAGAGAATGACGAACAAACGCCCCTGGGCGGCTGGAGCCGCCGACACGAACGTCATCGGGCATCGCTGGAGCGGCTCCCTTCAGGCCGAATGATGCCCGAAACCAAGTTCGCTACTCGTAGGCAAGGGCGTCGATGGGGTCTTTGCTGGCGGCTTTCCAGGCGGGGTAGAGCGCACCGAGGATCGATCCCACCAGGGCGATGATGGCGCCGTAGATGCGCCAATGGGTGGTAAGCAGGAAGGTCAACGTCGGGAAGCGGACGTCCATGAGCAGTTTGATCCCCTGGGTGGCGAGAACGCCGACGATGATGCCGGCGATGGACACGAGGACCGCTTCGCGCAGGACCAGATTGATGACGTAAAGCTTCGAGGCGCCCAGCGACTTGAGGATGCCAATTTCGCGGGTGCGCTCCATGACGGCCGTGTACATGGACTGGAAGATGACGAGGAATCCGACGATGACCGCGATACTGATGACGACATTCAAAGCGATGGTGAAGGCGGGAATATGCTCGGGAGTCATCATCGACATCCACTCGGCGAGCGTCTGGACCTGATAAGTTTCCATGCTCGGGGTGTGCTGGATTTCGTCGATGACGGCCTGCTCATTCTTCGGATCGTCGGTGCGGATATAGAAGATGGAGGCGTTGTCGGGCGTGCCGTTGAGCACGCCGAGAGTGTGGATGGGCAGGAAGATGCGGCTGCCCTTGCCATGCTCGATGATGCCGGAGATGCGGAAACTGTGACTGAGGATCTGGACGGTCTGGCCCACCTCGGCATGGTGGCTGCGAGCGTAGAGGTCGTCGACCAGCGCGTCGTCGGGGCCGGTGGGCGGACCTCCGGCCAGGAAGACAAACGGGCGCAGCGCGTCATAGCTGGGGTAGTCGATGCCGAAGATGGTCTGGACGGCGCCGGTGGTGACGAGCTTGGCAATCACCGGCGACGCGACCGCGACGTGGGGCAGCTTCGCGAGCACCTGGGAGGCGATCTTCGCGGGTACGGCAGCATCGCTGAGGCCACTGAAATTGCTGGAATTGGGTGGGCGGACCATGATGTCGGCGCCGATGCCACTGGTCTGGTTGGCCGCGCCCTGGACCTGGCCGATCATGATGGCCACAATGCAGAGGATCATGACGACCTCAATAGCGACGGCAAGGACGCTGATGGCGGAGCGTACCGGGCGATACAGGATGTTACCGAGAACGAGCTTGTTCATCGAATGGTTGGATGAAGCGAGGCCTTTCGCGATGGAAGTAACAGGGTAACAAAAGGGGCGCGGGAGGCTTTTTGGGGCGGGGCAGGAGTTAGCTGGAGAGGTGTTGTATATTTTGTTATCACCCGGAATGGGCTGTAATCCCCCGAGAGAGTGATTCCCGAAAAAAGTTACGTTGGTACTATGATCTCCGCAACACTAAAAGGTAATGTGTTTGCCATTTTTCTTTGACGTTAGTCGAATTTCGGCCTTATCTTGTAGTGGCAAATCCCCTGGGAAGGAAGCCTAACGTGGGGAATTTTGGCGAGGAATTGCGGCACGAACGCGAGTCCAGGGGTGTTCCGCTGGAGACCATCAGCGAGAAGACCAAAGTAATCAAGCGTTATCTCACCGCACTGGAAGACGAGAAATTCGATGCGCTGCCCGGTGGCATTCTGAGTAAGGGCATCGTGCGCGGCTACGCCCGCACCGTGGGGCTGGATGAAACGGTTTGGGTGGAACGCTTTGTGACCGCGAGCCGCGAGCACGGGCAGAGCGACGGCGACTGGTCGGAATTCGTTCAAAATGTGGGAAAAGCGCGGGACCGGTCCCGCGGGCAGCGGAAGTGGGGATTGCGCCGGACAAGCTTATTCGTGCTGCTGCTGATGCTGGCTGGATTTGGCTGGGCGGTTTGGCGGTACGCGGGTGGGCATGTGATGGCCGACGAGGCGCAACAACACGCTGTGAGTTCTGCCGCAGCGGCCACTCCGAATGCCGCCAGTCATTAAAACAGTACTTCTGTGACCTGTCGCAGACAGCAGTTCCCTTCTTAGTCTGCAGGTATGACCCCTCGAAAAGCTGGTGGTCTGATGGCGCTGGCGCTGGTTTTGCCGGGCGTGGCCTGGTGCGCACCGAAACCGCACGTGGTCGCGCTGGGTGCGCCCCGGCGTGAGCCCTATTCGGCGGTAAGCGATCCGGCGGGCGCGAAGAAGGACGAGACGGAGCTGAAGGTGCGGCCGCTGGTGGTGGATGGCAGGGTGAAGGAGTGGACCACCGGCGACACGCATGACGTGACGGAGCGCAGCTTCGCGGTACGGCGTGCGGTGCGGCTGAACGATGCTCTGCCCACCGATCATGCGGAGCGCTGGGTGTGGCAGAGAGGGCCCTGGCTGCTGGTGGATCGGAGCACCGGCAAGGTAGCGGCACTGCGCCTGCCGGACTTCGATCCTGCGGTATCGGACGCGGTTTGGTTTCGCGACTATGCGGCGTATTGCGGAGTGAATGCCAGCGGGAAGCAGCTGTTTGCCGTGGTGGCGCAGGTAGAGGCGCGGCGGCCCTTGCTGGCAAAGAAGCTGGGCAGCTGGGATCCGGTGGACCATCCGAGCCCGGTGTGCGCGCCAGCGGTGTGGCAGCGGGATCCGCTGAAGGTGAGCTTTCAGCTCACGGGCGCGGCGTTGATCAGCTTCGATCTGGTCGGAACGTCGGCGGTTCTGGTGGAAGACGACGACACCGACGATTGAGACAGCGGACAGAGTTCAGCGGATAGCGGATAGCGGTCAGGGATGAAGCGGTGAGTGATCGGCGGTCAGCGCAAAAAAAGCCGGTTCGCCGGGGCAGAAATTTATCGCGACAAAGTGACATTTCCTCATGCTCGTTCGGAGGAATAGCATGGCTGCATGGAGCCACTGGATGAGTTGCTGGGGCAGGCGGAGATTGCGCATGGGCATTTGTGCGCCGGGCAGGTGCTGGGCGTCCGCATGGCGATGCTGGGTTGCCGGCGGCTGGGAATCGCCGAGCCGCGCGGGACGGATCGCAAACGCCTGGTGACGTACATCGAAATCGATCGCTGCGCAACGGACGCGATTGGCGTGGTTACCGGGTGCCGGCTGGGCAAGCGAGCGCTGAAGTTTCGTGACTGGGGCAAGATGGCGGCGACGTTCGTCGATTTGGCGACGGGACGCGCGGTGCGCATCGTGGCTCTGGAGTCCTCGAAGCAGCGAGCGCGGGAGTTGTATCCGGACGTAGCCGACAAGAACAAGCAGCAGATGAAGGCGTACCGCGAGATGGACGATGGAGAGCTGTTCGGCGAGCAGTGGGTCGAGGTCGCTGTGGGTCCGAAAGAGATGCCGGGGTACCGAGGTGAGCGCGTCGCGTGCGGGCAATGCGGGGAAGGGATCAACTACGACCGCTTTGTGGAGCGCGACGGGGAGATGTTGTGCATGGGATGCGCCTATCCGGAGCAACGGTATTATCGGCCGGCGGGTGAAGAGCCAGCCCGCGAACCCGCGGCGACTGCATCGCGGTGTGAGTGCGCCTGAGCGCGCCATTCGCCGCACCGAGCAGATTACAATTGCAAAGCCGGTAGTGACCTGGTCCGCCGGACGATGACCCCGAGGAGTGGAACGAATTCATGCTCAATCTGGAAGGCCGCGTGGCGGCCGTATTTGGACTGGCAAACAAGCGCAGCATCGCCTGGGGCATTGCGCAGAAATTGCAGGAGGCGGGTGCGAGGCTGGCCATCAGTTATCAGAACGAGCGCATGAAGTCCGAGGCGCTGGGGCTGATCCAGGATTTGCCGGGCGCGGAGCCGTTCCAGTGCGATGTTTCCAACGACGCGGAGATCGAGCAGGTCTTCGCGCAAATGAAAGAGAAGTACGGGAAGCTGGACGTGCTGGTGCACTGCATCGCGTTCGCGCCGGCTGAGGATCTGAAGAACGATTTTCTGCAGACGACGCGCGAGGGCTTCAAGATTGCGCACGACGTGAGCGTGTATTCGCTGATCGCGCTGAGCCGCGGTGCTGCTCCGCTGATGGCCGAGGGCGGTTCGATTATCACGCTGACATATTTCGGCGCAGAGAAGGTGGTGCCGCACTACAAGGTGATGGGCGTAGCGAAGGCGTCGCTGGAGGCGACGGTGCGGTATCTGGCCTGGGATCTGGGGAAACAGAACGTGCGCGTAAATGCAATTTCGGCGGGGCCGATCAAGACACTGGCGGCGCGCGGCATCGGCAACCTGGGAGACATGCTGAAGTATCATGCCGATCGCTCGCCGCTGCATCGCAACACGGAGCAGGAAGAAGTGGGCAAGACGGCGGTGTATCTGGCTTCAGACCTCTCGAGCGGCGTCACGGGCGAGGTGATTCACGTGGACAGCGGCTACAACATCGTTGGATTCTGAGGGACTTGGCCGTGCAGGCAAGCGGCGCTGCGCGCCACGAGATCTGGTGCGCCGGAGCGCTTCCACAAGATGGCGAAGACTTTTCGCGACTTAACGTCGCGCGGCTGGTTTATTCGGAGCGCAGGGCCTGTGCCGGATCAAGCCGCGAGGCGCGCCAGGCAGGAATGAGACAGGCGAGAGCGGCGACCAGCATCAGAGTCAGCGCTACGATACCGAAGACCGCGGGATCGAGGGGCTCCGTGTCGTAGAGCATGGAAAGAATCAGGCGCACGGCGCCCATGCTCGCGACGAGCCCGAGGGCCAGACCGAACAGTGCTGGCCGCAGTCCATCGGCCAGCATGAGCTGGAGCATTTGATGTCGCTCGGCGCCGAGCGCGATGCGAATGCCGATTTCGGTGGTGCGCTGCGTGACCAGGTAAGAGAGGACGCCGTAGAGTCCGGCAGCGGCCAGTAAAAGAGCGATGACCGCAAAGGCGAGTATGAGAATCGAATCGAACGCGGAGTCGATGGTGGACTTGCCGATGGCTTGGCGCAGGGTCATGACGTCGGAGACGGGCAAGTCAGGGTCGAGCTGGCCGACGAGCTTCTGGATGGGGAGCGCCAGCGATTCGACATTGTGCGGAGCGTGGACGACGATCGTCGCCACGCTGTAATCGTTGCCGTAGATCGGCCAATACATTGTGGCAGCGGCGGGCAGGGACACCGTCCAGCGCGTGTCGCCGACGACGCCGATAATTTGCCACGTGCCTTGTCGCGTTTGACTCTGGAGATGCCTGCCGATGGGGTCTTCGTCGCCGAAGAGGATGTGCGCCGCGGTTTTGCTGATGACGGCGACATTCGCTCGATCCAGCCGCTCGTCAGCAGTGAAGAGACGCCCGCGCAGAAGCGGAATACCGATGGCAGAAAAATACCCGGGGTCAGCGCCGCGTATCATCATGTCCGGCACCTGGCTACGCGGCAGCGGCGGATGCTCGACGACGCTCATCATATCGTCGCCGCCCCAGCCCTCGCCGGGAGCTTTGCTGACGAGTCCGGCTGACTGGACGCCGGGGAGGGCGCGCACCCGGGCGATGAGTTGCTCGAAGAAGGCCACGATTTGGACGCGATCCCTGTAGCGCGCATCCGGCAGGCTGATCTGCAAGGTGAGAACGTTGTCTTCGGGCACGCCGAGGTCGGCGCTGCGCAGGCGCTGATAGCTCTTCAGCAGAAGTCCCGCACCGACAAGCAGGATTACGGTGAGGGCTACTTCGAACACCAGCAACGTTCTGCGCATCCGGGGGCGGGCGGTTCCGGCACTGTGGCCGCGGGACGATTCCTGCAGAGCCGAGAGGATGTCGCGGCCTCCCGAACCCATGGCGGAGATGAGGCCGGAAAACAGCGCGCAGAGGGCAACGATGGCCACAGTGAAGGCCGTTACGACACCATCGACGTGGATGGCCTCGATGCGATTCATGGTGCTTCGTGCGGACATCAGCCATTGCAACGCGGCCCAGGCGAACAGCAGCCCCAAAGCGCCTCCAGCCGCCGAGAGTAACAGGGTCTCGACCATGCGCTCCCGCAACAGCCGCATTCGGCTGCCACCAAGCGCGGCACGAATCGCGAGTTCCCTGCTCCGTGACGCGGTCCGGGCGACGAGCAGGCTGGCGACGTTCATGCACGCGATCAGCAGGACGCAGCCGGTCGCGACCAGCAGCGCATAGAGGGGGGTTTTATAGTTCGCGACTACATCGTCCAGCATCGATCGCCCCTGCACTCCGCCGTGAACGGACGGACTCGCATGAGCGGCGATGATTTGTTTTTGCAGCGCAGCCAGACGCTCGATGAGTCTGGGTAAACCTGCGCCCTGTCTGAGCCGCGCAAGGACCAGGAACTCGTGATCCTGGTAGGTTGTCAGCAGCCAGTGCGGGGCTTCGTGGCGAACCGGGGTCCAGACCTGAATTGTGTTGCCGCCCATATTGCTGGTGTAGACGAACGATGCAGGGAGCACACCGATGGCGGTGTAGGGCCTGGCATCCAGCAGAATGGTCTTACCCACAATGCCGGGATCGGCGGCGTAGCGTCGTTTCCATAACGAATAGCTGAGCAGGACCGTAGCCTGGGCGTCGGGCCGGTCATCCTCCGCGCTGAAGGTGCGGCCGAGTGCAGGCTGCACGCCGAGGAGCGGGAAGAAGTTCCACGAAACCCAGCCCGCGTCGACTCTTTCCGGCAGCTTCCTGCCGTCGGCGGAGACGTTGTAGTTCTGCCAGGGCGAGACCATGGCCATTTCCGCCATGTCCTGGGCGGCGTGTTGCCATTCGAAAAAGCTGCCCGCATCCACGGGAAGATACTGGTGATATTCCGTGTGGTGATTGCCCTCTTCTCTCTCGTACAAGCTGACCAGCCGGCCCGAGTCCCGGTAGGGCAGTGGATTGAGCAGCATGCTGCGCACGACGGTAAAGAGCGCAACGTTGGCGCCGATGCCGAGAGCCATGATGAGGATGGCGATGATCGTGAATCCTGGCGTGCGCGTCAGGGTTCGCAAACCATAACGGACGTCGCGTATCAGCGATTCGACGGAGGGCAGGGTGCGCCGGTCGCGATGAGCCTGCCTGGTTTGCTCGAGGCCGCCGAGACTGGATCAGGGCCTGGCGGCGAGCTTCATCCGGCGTCATGCCGGAGCGGAGATTGTCGTCGATGTGCATTGCGAGATGACTCTGCAGCTCGGCGTCGATGTCGCCGGCATGGCGTTGGGAGCCAAAGAGTCCGTGGAGCCGAAGCCAGAGTGCTCTCAGTTTTTTCATCTCTCTACTCCGAGCGCAGCGCGCGCACAGGGTCGACGGAAGCAGCTCGGCGAGCGGGAACATAACAGGCGGCCAGCGCGACCAGCATGAGCACGACGATGACACCGAACATGGTGATGGGGTCCCAGGGACGAACGCCATAGATGATCGACGATTTCGCGAGGGAGATGTTCGCCATAAGGCGGGTGACGAGCAGCGCAGCAATGGTGCCTGCGCCGACACCGATGCCGGCGAGCGTGGCGCCGCGCCGAAGCACCCAGCGAAGAACGTTGGCGCGATCGGCGCCGAGCGCCATGCGGATAGCCATCTCCTGCGTGCGCTGGCCGACCAGGTACGAGATGACGCCGTAGAGGCCGACCGTGGCGAGCAAAAGCGCGAGCGCGGCGAAGGCACCGAGCAGGATCATGGAGAAGCGGCGCGCGGCGAGGGTGTCGGCGATAATCTGGTCCATGGTTTTCGGGCCGTAGGCTACCTGTTGCGCATTCATGCGACGCACAGCGCTCCGGATGTCAGGGAAAACGGTCTCGGGATTGTCGGCGCGGATGACGATGTCGGAGGTGAATCCCGCGACAGGAATTCCCCCGTCGCCATTGCCCTGCGTGACGGAACGATAAATCTGGGAGCGCAGCGGAAAGCCTGCGTCATTGTCGAGACCCCACTGCATGACGTGCCCGACGACGCCGACGATGGTGGCCTTCTGATCGGGATCGGTGAGGTTGAGGACCTGCCCGACAGGATCCCGGTCGCCGAAGAATTGATGGGCGAAGTCTTCATCGATCACCACGACCGGCGGCGTATTGGGGAGGTCTGCGTCGGTGAAGAAACGCCCGCGCAGGAGCGGGATGCGCATGACCTTCAGATAGTCAGGCTCGACGATGTAGCGCAGAGCCCAGTGCATGTCATTTTGGTCCGAGGGCCTGGGCTCGTTCTGCAGCCAGAAGAGCTCTTCATCGTCATCGCCGGTCAGAGGGACTCCGCCGTCGGCCATCAGCGAAACCGCATGCACGCCGGGAACGCCGTCCATGCGGCGATCCAGTTCGTGCAGGTAATCGAAGGCGCCCTCCTCCGTTGAGGTCGCGGGTGAGTACGGCACAGCAAGACTAAAGGTAAGAACGCCCTGCGACTGAAATCCAGGATCGGCGCGAGAGAGCGCGATGAGGCTGCGAATCGTGAGGCCGGCGCCTACGAGGAGAACGAGAGCGGCGGCCATCTCGAAGACGACGAGCCAGTCCTGCGCGCGATGGCGGGCTCCGCTCATGCCGCGGCCGCCCTCTTTCAGCGTGTTCTGCGGCTGCTGGGCGGCCACTCGCCATGCGGGGAACAGGCCGAAGAAGATACCGACGGCCAGCGAGATGAGGAATGTGAAGCAGAGGACCAGCGGGCTGAGGTGGATCTGCGCAGCGCGGGGCAGCGCGGCGGGAACGAGCTTGAGCGACGCGCCGGTTCCCCAGGCGGCGAGGGCCAGTCCGAGCGCTCCGCCGGCCAGGGCGAGCAGTGTGCTTTCGGTGAGCAGCTGGCGGACGATGCGTTTACGCGACGCGCCGAGTGCGAGCCGCACCGCGAACTCCTGCGCGCGGGCATTGGAGCGGGCGAGGAGCAGGTTGGCGACGTTGACGCAGGCGATGAGCAGCACAAACCCGACGGCAGCGAGCAGAACCAGCAGAACAGGCTGAACATTGCCGACGATGGCGTCGCGCAGGGGCCTGAGACTTGCGCGGAGACCGTGATCATCCTCGGGATAGACCGCGGCGAGGTGATCGGAGACGGCGTTCATGTCGGCGCGGGCCTGGGCGAGGGTGACGCCTGGCTTGAGGCGGGCAACGCCGTGGATGCCGAGGCCGGCGCCGCGGTCTTTCAGAGCGCTGTCGGGCCACTGGCCGATCGGAACATAGATGTCTTCCGTCGCAAACGTGCTGAACTTCAGATCGAATGCTGCGGGAATGACGCCGACGATGCTGTAGTTGCCGCCATCCAGGGTCAGCGTGCGGCCGAGGATCCTGGGGTCGGACCCGAATTTGCGCGCCCAAAGACCCTGCCCAATCAGCACCACCGGCCCACGCCCGATTTCATCTTCATCCGGAGCAAAGAGTCTTCCGAGAACCGGCTTCACTTCGAGCAGAGGGAAAAGGCTGGACGAAACATATTCGCCATGGAGGCGCTCGGACTCGCCGGTGCCGGTGAGAAGAAAGCCGTGATGACGGAATACGGCGAGCGCGGAGAAGCTGCGGTTGTCGCGCTGCCAGTCGCGGAAGTTGGGATAGGAAATGGAACCACGCTCGAAGTTGGGCTTGGAGGCATCGACGGCGACCAGTTCGGCGGGACGCGGGAGCGCGATGGGGTGCAGAAGCACCGTGTTGACGATGGAGAACAGCGCGGTGTTGACGCCGATGCCGAGCGCCAGGGTAGTGATGACGACCGCGGCAAAACCGGGCGATTTGCGCAACTGGCGGACCGCGAAGCGGAGATCCTGCGCCAGGGTTTCGGCCCAGGGCAGAGTGTTGCGTTCGCGCAGTGTTTGTTGCGTCTGCTCCATGCCTCCGAGCTGGATCAGAGCCTGGCGGCGGGCTTCTTTCTGGGTCATACCGGCGCGGAGGTTATCGTCGATGTGCATCTGCAGATGGCTGTCGAGCTCGGCGGCGATTTCGTGGTGAGAGCGGCGTGCGCCGAGGAGCCCAAGCAGGCGAATCCAGAATGCTCTGAGGTTGCGCGTCGGAGAATGTGGTATCAGGCGGCGCATTACGTCTCCTCAGCGGGCGAGAGAAAGCGGGCCACGATGGCGGTTGCCTGCTCCCAGCTGCGCGTTTCCTGTTCAAGCTGCCTTCGCCCGACGCGCGTCAGGCGGTAGAACTTGGCCTTGCGGTTGTTGTCGGACATACCCCACTCGGAGGCGATGGCGCCTTCCTGTTCGAGCTTGAGGAGTGCGGGATAGAGCGTGCCGTAATTGAGCGAGAGCCGGTCGCCGCTCGTCTGCTCGATGCGGCGAGCGATGCCGTACCCGTGCTGCGGGCCCATCGTTTCGAGGGTTTTGAGAACCATGAGGGCCAAGGTGCCCTGCCAGACATCCGTCTTGTCGGACATTGCGGTGCTTCTCCTATGGGTGACCCATAGATATACGCCTGGTTCTTATGGGAATGCAATAGGAGAGCGGGAAAAGTGACGAACGGGCATTTCGCAGAACGGTACAGCGTCGACAGGTTATGGCGGCATGGGGGCACAGATTCTGGTACACACAGGACGTACCGCACTGACGATGCCGATGAAGCTCCGAAACGGAATCCTCTTCCCTGCCCTCGCCATGCTGTTACTGCCGGTTTGGCTTGAGCCGATTCTCCACGCCCAGACGCCCTGGTCGCAGCGCATGGCGGACTCAACCATGCAACGGTGGCCGGAGGGCCGCTTTGCTTCCCCGGGCGCACCGTGGCGTTGGAATTACGAACTGGGAACGCTGCTGGAAGGGATGGATACGGTCTGGTACGGGTCAGCGAAGGGCGAGTACTACCGCTATGTGAAGGCGTCGGTGGATCAATTTGTAACATCAGACGGCACGATTTCGACCTACAACGCGGATGAGGATCAGCTGGACAGCATTCTGCTGGGGCGGCAACTGCTGCTGCTTTACGACGTGACGCAGGACAAGCGCTATTACAAAGCGGCGACCCTGTTGCGGCAGCAGCTGGCGCAGCAGCCGAAGAACGCTTCGGGGGGATTCTGGCATAAGAAAATCTACCCGAACCAGATGTGGCTGGACGGGCTGTATATGGCGGAGCCGTTCTACGCGCAGTATGCGGCGGAATTTAAGGAGCAGCAGGATTTCGCGGAAATCACGCGTCAGTTCGCGCTGATCGATCAGCACGCGCGCGATGCGAAGACGGGGCTGCTGTATCACGGGTGGGATGAAGCGAAGGAGCAGGCCTGGGCGAATCAGGAGACGGGTGACTCGCCGAATTTCTGGGGGCGCGCGATGGGCTGGTACATGATGGCGCTGGTGGATGCGCTGCCGTGGTATCCGGAGCATGAACCAGGGCGCGCGGAGTTGCTGGCGATTCTCAAGCGCACGGCTGCGGCGGTGGTGCGGGTTCAGGACGAGCAGAGCGGGTTGTGGTGGCAGGTGCTGGACAAACCTGGGGCCAAAGGCAATTATTTCGAGGCGTCCGCGTCGTGCATGTTCACGTATGCGCTGGCGAAGGGCGTGCGGCTGGGATATTTGCCGCGGACGTATGAGAGGAATGCGGCGCGCGGATGGAGCGGCATTCAGAAGCAGTTTGTCCAGACCGGCAACGATGGCAGCGTGACTCTGACCGGAACGGTGAAAGTGGCCGGGCTCGGCGGAGCGGAGCATCGCGACGGCAGCTACGCGTACTACGTTGCGCAAGCGGTGGTGAATAACGATCCGAAAGGAGTGGGAGCGTTTCTGCTGGCGGCGAGCGAGATGGAGACGGCGAACAAAGTGACGGCAGGGTTGGGCCAGACCGTACTGGTCGATGGCTGGTTCAACAGCCAGACGCGGAAGAACGCGGCGGGGCAGACGGAGCTGTTTCACTACAAGTGGGACGATTTCTCGAATTCGGGGTTTTCGCTGTTCGGACACATCTGGCGCAGTGATGGTGTGGCGACGAAGATGCTGATGACCGCGCCGACATGGGAGAAACTAAAGGGTGCGCAGTACTACATCATCGTGTCGCCGGACAATCCCGCGAAGAATCCGAACCCGCATTTCATGACGGCGGAAGATGCTGAACAAATTGTGCCGTGGGTACGGGCCGGTGGCGTGCTGCTGATGATGGAAAACGATCCGGCGAACGCCGACATCGAGCACATGGACCTGCTGGCGGACAAGTTTGGTCTGCACTTCAACAACGTGCTGGTGCATCACGTGGAAGGGGACAACTACGAGATGGGACGCATCGATCTGTCCATGTCGAGTCTGCCGTTTACGCATCCCCACGTGCTCTATATGAAGGACACCTGTTCGCTCACGCTGTCCGGGGATGCAGCTCCCCTGCTGAAAGACAAGGCGGGGGAATTGCTGATGGCCTACGGGAGATACGGGAAAGGGATGGTGTTCGCGGTGACCGATCCGTGGCTCTATAACGAGTACACCGATGGCAGAAAGCTGCCGGCGGAGTATGACAACTTCGCCGCCGGGAAGGAATTCGTGCAATGGGTGATCGGGCAGCAGGCGCGGCCTGGGCACTGAAAGATTTCGATCAGTGGGAAGCCGTGCCCGTTCAAAACTTGCGCGCTCAGAAATTCAAAAAAAAGCAGCCGGCGGATAGCACCGGCTGCCTGCAATGGGTGAGACACCAACGACTCAACCCTCGGAAGGATGAAGAACGCGGAAGGTGTTGCCGCCGTTCGACCACACCAGCACGAGCGCATCCTGGCCCGCCGGGACGGCGGAAAGCTGCTGCGCTACGTCGGACGCGGTCGCTGTCGGTTTGCGATTGACGGAGACGATGATGTCGCCGCGCTGGAGACCCGCATCATCCGCGGGGCTGCCGGAACGGACACTCTCAACCACCGCGCCGTGCACGCTTTCCGGCGCCTGGATCTGCTGCCTGACATCCGGCGAGAGGTCCGCAAGACCGATGCCCCACCGGCCTTTGCCGTTGCCGTTCTGCGCGACCACCTGTTCATGGCCGTTGCCGAACGATCCCAGGGTGACAGGCAGTTCAAGCGATTTGCCATCGCGCATCACCTGGAGGTTGATGGTGTTGCCTGGCTGCTTCTGGCTGGTTTCCACCTGCAGCTGACCGGCGTCGGAGACGGGCTTGCCGTCGAACTCGGTGATGACGTCGCCGGTTTTGAGGCCGGCTTTGCTGCCGGGCGAATCCGGTGTCACGTCGGAGACGACCGCGCCGACGGCCTTCTTCACATCGAAAAACTTCGCGCTGTCGGGCGTGACGTCTTCAATGGAGATGCCGATGTAGCCGTGGTTGACTTTGCCGTCGCGGATGAGGGTATTCACGGTAGGCTGGGCGATCTCAGCGGGGATCGCAAAACCCATTCCGGAGAACGAGCCGGTGGGCGAAAAGAGCAGGGTGTTGATGCCGATCAGCTGGCCGCGGGCGTCGACGAGCGCGCCGCCCGAGTTGCCGGGATTGATGGCCGCATCGGTCTGGATGAATTCACCGGGCTTGCGACGGTCGGAGTCCAGATTGCTGCGGTTCAGCGCGCTGATGATGCCGCGGGTCACGCTGAAGCGGAAGCCGTACGGATTGCCGAAGGCGAGGACAGTCTGGCCGGGCTCGAGCTTCGACGAGTCGCCCCACGGGATGCTGGGAAAGTCGTGGCCTTCGATCTTGATGACCGCGAGATCGGTGAGGGGATCGGCACCGATGAGTTTGGCGGGATAGATATCGCGGTTGCTCATGGTGACGCTGATGTTGATGGCGCCGGAGATGACGTGATTGTTGGTCACGATGTAGCCGTCGGGCGAGATGATGACGCCGCTGCCCAGACCGTGCTCAATGCTGGGCTGCTGCTGTTGTTGCATCGGGCCCTGAAAGAACTGGCCGAAGGGCGAGCCTGGACCGAAGAACTGCTGGAACTGCTGTTGCTGTTGTCCCTGTTCCTGTCCGTCCTCTCCCTCTTCTTCCGATAGCTGATGCTGGCTCAGTTTGGAGGTGACGCTGACGTTGACAACTGCGGGCCGAACGCGCGCGGTGAGCGCTTCCATGGCCTGATCGAGCGCGATCAACGATGAAACACTGCTCTCGTCGAGCGGAGCCGATGCGGGCGCGGGCGATGCCGCCGCCGCAGCGGGACGAGCAAGCGCCCACCCTCCAGCGGCGATTAAGGCTCCGGCGACGACGGCGGTGACGGCCGCGCGGGGCGTGAGCAACGATTTCACTTTCTCGAGTTTCATTGGTTTGCTTCTCCTGTTTTAGAACTAACGAATTAGTTGATACGGGCAAAATTTTTTAAATTGACTGCGAAGCCGATCCAGTCTCCTGCGGGACGAGCAACACCACGCGAACAACCTGGATCCGGTTTCCCGCGGGATCGATCATCTCGAACATCTGAATCTGCACCGCCGGGTCTTCCCTGTTTTGCGGCTGCCGCGCGCCGGCTGACGACGGCTGACCGGCGGAAGGCCGTTGCGTCAGGCTTGCAGTCTGAAGCCGGGCAGTCTTGTTCGGCGCGCCGCCTGCATCCCTTGTCTCGAAGACCAGCAGGACCGGCTCAAGCGCAGCTTCATCGCTCGGATTCGGCGCCGTGAATTTGGCCATCACAAACGGGTTCGCCACTGTGTGGATCCTGGGTGCCGCGATTTGCCGGACGGCAGCTCTGTGCGGGGGCCGATTGCAATGCGCCGGCACGGGGAGGTTCACGGCCGGTTTCCGGGCTGGATAAAATGCCGCGGGAATCATCGCCGGCGCCTGAATCCCAAGTCCGCCATCCGTGAGTGGCTTCGTGACGTGAGCCGCGGAGCTGGGCTCCATGGGAACGAAGCCCACAAACTGCGGCGTGCAAAGCGCGACGCCCGCGCCGGCGATCGAGAGAGCCGTCGCAACACCGAGTGCGGCACGACCGAGGCGCGTGGTTGCCGCGGAACCGACGCGCAGAATCCGCGCGATGCGCACTGAGGCGTCGCGAGCTTGGGCGACGGCGGCCTGCGCCATCGACCAGCCACGACGAGCACAACCCTTTTCCAGCAAATCGATCAGGCATCCGGCATAGGCGCGGGGATTGCCGGTGGTGGCGAGGACGGCATCGTCGCAGGCCATCTCACGCTCCATAGAGAGTCGTGCATCGATCCACCAAACGGCGGGATGGAAAAACAGAACGGCGCGAATGGCCTTCTGCGCGAGATTGGTCCAGTCGTCGTGACGGCGCAGATGCGCCAATTCGTGGATGAGGATGGGCCTTAATTCGTCAGCGCTCAGGTCGCGCAGCGCCCAGGCCGGCAGAACGATGGCTGGGTTGCGGAAACCGAGCGCCGCGGGGACGCGGGCCTTTTCTGAAGTCAAAAGCCGGACCGGCCGCTTCGTCTCACTCATGAGCTCGCGCAAAGTGGGGTCGAGGCTCACATCGGGGATTGCGGTGCAATTCCGGCGAATCTGGCGAACCTGCCAGATACCGGCCGCAACGCGAGCCAGCGCGACGACGGCGATGGCGATCCAAAGGACGAAGAACGTAGTAGCCCAAAACGCGGGGATGGCGACTGCAGGATGAGCGTGCGGGATGAGAGTGGGGAGATCCTGGCGCCCCGAATCGAAACCCAGACCGCTCAGGATGGGCACCGCGACCACGCCGGCGAGCGCGACGAGCCAGACTGCGAAACGAGTACCGGAATTCTGGCGGCCCATGAGGCGCAGCAGCAGCCATGCGCCGAAGGCGATCAACAGTCCTTCGGGCAGCGAGTTCACCACTCGCTCCACGGCAAGCTGGGCGAAGGTCATCATCGCTTGTCGCTCCGGTCTGCACTGTCGCGTCGGACGGAATCATCGTCGCTCCGCTCCAGCATCTTCCGCAGGCGATCCAATTCGTTTGGATCGATTCCCCGATCCTCGAGAATATTCAGCACCAAATCTTCATGAGAGTTGCGGAAGAAGCGGCCGACCAGATGCCGGATCTCCGAGCGGCTGGCTTCCCCTTCCGCGACCAGCGGGTTGTACACGTGGGCACGTCCGTCTTTGGCGTGCTCGACGTAGCCTTTGCGTTCCAGAATGCGGATCGTGGTGAGGACGGTGTTGTACGCCAGGGAGGGCCGATCGGGGAGAATATCCAGAATCTGCTGCACGGTGCCGGGACCCTTTTGCCACAGCACCTGCATGATGCGGAGCTCGGCTTCGGTCAGGGTCTGGGATGTCTTACGCGGCACGGCGGGAGATTCCCCTTTCAATTTATTCGACGCACGATGGGTAGCAAAAGTAACTAATGATTTAGTTTTTATCGCGAAAGACGAGAATTGCGCAAGAGGCCTGCTCAGCTAATCCAGATTAAGCCTAATATTTGCTTAGGTTTACAGAGAGGATGCGGCGGTTTTTTCGTCCTGATACAGGCCAGCATATTTCGAGATGCCGACCATGGCGAAGACCTTCTGAAAGTGCGGTGTGAGGCCAAAGGCGGCGACTTTCTGGCCGGTTTTGTCGGCCTCGATCAACATCTGAATGATGAGGGCGATGCCGCTGGAGTTGATGTAGTCGACTTTGGAGAAATCGAGAAGCACTGGACCGCCTTTATTCACGGTTTGCCAGGCGCCGATCACCGATTCCTTCGAGGCGCTGGAGATGTCGCCCGTGAAGCGCAGCACCGCGATTGGCGATCCATTCGTGCCGGAGATGCGATCGATGGTGGTTTTGGTCTCGGCCTGCACTATTCGTTCTCCTTGTCCAGCCGGATGACCAGCCGTACGTAGCTGTTGGTGCCCTTACTGTCGTGAACCCATTCGGCCTCATCGACAAGAGCCTGAATGAGGAACATGCCCATGCCACGCGGATCCTCTTCGCCGTGCACCTTGCGGTCGATATCGGGTTTCGACGGCAGCTTTGAGATGCCCGCGCCGTTGTCGACGACCTTGACCTCGAGCTCGTGGTCGCTGGCGGAAAGGATGACTCCCACAGAGAGTTTTTCGTTGAGCTTATTGCCATGTTCGATGGCGTTGATGCAGGCTTCGGCGACGGCGGTCTTGAGGTCCTCGATGCGTTCGTTGGAAAACCCTCTGAGCTTGGCAACGCTGGCCGCGGTTGCCATGGCGACTTTTTCAAACCCCAGCCGCGACGGTATCCGTACCTCTACCGACGTACTCGCGGTTTCAGTCATCGGAATTCTCCCGTTACGCGCTCATCCGCATCAGAGCCAGCGCCGTCATATCGTCATCCTGCTGTTGGGACTCTGGTCCAGCAAAGCTGCGCAGTTCCCGCCACAGCGTATCGAGGATAGCAGTACAGTCCGGCGAGTTGCACTCAAGAAATGAGGCGAGCAGGCGTTCAGTGCCAAATTCCTCATCGCCGCGGAAGACTTCAGTGAGGCCGTCGGTGTAGAAAAGCAGCCGCGTTCCCGGCAGGAAGTCCACAAATTCGGAGTGGTACTGGACGACCGGCAGAATGCCGATGGGCGTGGCGCTTGCCCGGAGTGTGTGGGTCGTCTTGTCGGGCCGCACGAGGAAACCTGGATTGTGCCCGGCGTTTACGACTTCGAGCTGGTGCGTCCTGGGATCGAGCTTCAGGAAGATGCCGGTGACGTAGCGTTTGCGGGTCTCGGCTCCCTCAGCGCAGTGCTGGTGGTTGAGACGGCCGACGAGTTCCGGCAGCGGAAGGCCCGCGCCCACGCTGGCGCGAAAGGCAGAGCGAAATGCGGTGCTCACAATCGCCGAGGCGAGACCCTTGCCGGCGACATCGGCGACCGCCATCACCTGGACGCCGTCGGGCAGAGTGATGATGTCGACACAGTCGCCGCCCACTTCGTAGCATGCGCTGTAGCGAACCGCGACCGAGTAGCCCTGAATTTCCGGCATCTCCTGGGGCACGAGGCTGCGCTGGATGGCGCGCGCTGCGTGGAGATCCTGCTCGACGCGGGCCCATGCGAGGCTGCGTTCGTAATAGCGCGCGTTTTCCACGGCGACTGCGGCCTGCAACGCGATGCGTTCGAGGAAATCTTCTTCATAGATGGTGAGTGCGCGACCATCGGGCGTGGCCACGACGAACTCGGTGAGAGGATGCCCGTCCTTGCTCTGCAGGGGGAAATGGAAGCAGCCCTGCCAGGGCTCGGCGGGCATTTCGCCGTAACTCATACGCGGCTCGGTGACGAGCGCCCCGGGCAATTCGAGTTCGCGGACGACGATGCGCAGCACGGTCTTCAGCACATCCTCAAGTTTGATAGTGGAGTGCACCTGGCGCGAGGTTTCAAGCAGCGCCTGGAGACGAACAATTTCCTGCTGCAGGTCCAGGGTATCCACGGAGGGGGCGGACTGAATCGGACTCGCCATAACAATTGCTCACGGTCTGGGTAAAGGAGCGAGGGAGTTGGATCACTGTAGCACAGCGGCGACGCCAGGCTGAAGGGCCTCTGGCGCGGCGACGAGCGCGCACAGCCGGTTGGTCGGAGCGTTCTCCAGATGCGCGGGCGCCTGCGAGAGGCGCGCTCTCACCCGGTTGCGGAATGCAGCGATTCCGGGCCGGGCGCACCAGCCACCGATTGCCCGATCACAAACTTGCGTGTGAACCCGGTGGGATCGGCAGAGATTTTCACCTGCAGGTTGCCGTTGGCATCGCAGGTGTACTTTTCATGGACGGTCAGGTTGTGTTGATCCGTGAGCCGTTGCACCGGATAGGAAGACAAATCGAGATCGCGCTGCAGCCGGGGATCGAAGGGGAAGCGGATCTGCTCCCAGTTGGTGATCTCGCCTAACGGCTGGCCGCGTTCGTCGAGGCGGGAGCACTCGAGATAACGGAAGTGGCCGACGTTATGCGCGGGGTGATAGACGCGCTCGCTGGAGAGCGCGGGTTCGCCCGGCCCCGGCAACCGGGAGCCGCGAGGAAAAATGAGGTCGAAGACGATGGTTCCACCCGAGTCGGCCTCGCGCCAGATGCCGAAGTACTGGTTGAACTGATCGCGCAGGGTGTCGGCCTGAGCGGAGGCGCGAATCGCGAGGCCGACCGCGCTGGCCGAGCGCATGTACGCCGAGCGCCGCACTTTGCGTCCGAAGCTTTCGCGCAAAATGCGCGAGACCGGGGGTAACTCCGATCCGCCACCCGTAACGTAGAGCGTGTCGAGTTGCAGGCCGGGATGCGCGGCGAACAGACTCTCGACGACTTCGCGCGTGGATTCGATTAACGGCCGGCAACGCTCGTAATAGGTGTCGACAGGAATCGTCACCTGCGACCAGCCGGGCCGCACGCGTTCGAGGTCGATGGTCACCTTGCGCGTGTTGGGATTGAGCGATTCCTTCTTCTCGCGGCACTCTTCGAGCAGATGGTGCCGTTCGGCAGGGGTAAGATCGGCGTCCTGGCCGGCGGTTTCGAGGGCGAGATCGGCGAGGATCTGATCGAAGTCGTCGCCGCCGAGATTGGCAATCCCGTCCGAAGCCTCGACGGTGTGCTCGGTTTCTCCAAGCGTGACCAGGGAGACGTCAAACGTGCCGCCGCCCATGTCGTATACCAGCAGGCCGGTGCCCGTGCGGCTGCGCCGTTCCGCGCTGTTGCGGTAGGCGTACTCGATGGCCGCGGCTGATGGTTCGTTCATCAGGCCCAGGACCGTGAAACCGGCGCTCTGCGCGGCCTCTTCGGTGAGGAAGCGCTGATTGCTGTTGGCATTGGCGGGGACGCCGAGAACCACTTCAAGAGGCTCGCCCGGCCGCGCCCCGAGGTTCGAGTGTTCCAGCAGCTGGGTCCGCAACGCAACCATCATTTCGCCGAGCAGGAGGCGCAGCGGCAGGGTCTGACCGGCGGCATGGAGCTCGGTTTGCGGGCCAGCTTTGCGCAGACAGCGCTTGAGGGAGCGCAGAACGGTCCAGCTGTCATCTTCCTGCGCGGCGACTGCCTGCCATCCGTACAGGCGCGCGTGGCCGCGAACCGCGATCACCGGCGGAAACCAGTCGCATGCCTGGCCATCCGGAGTTTCAAAATTTACCAGCGGGAAGTTGCCCCGATCGACCGAAGCAACAACAACGCGCGTCGTTCCGAAGTCGATGCCGATTCTCATTGGCTCCAGTTTACGAGAATTCACTCGCGCCGATCGCGTGGAAATCCGGACGGAATCTCCTGGAGCGCGTGCAGCGAGGGACCTGCATGGTAGCGTTTTTATCGGGACACGTTCACCTCCTGCGATGCGAATTCTGTACGGCAGTGCCATTTTCCTTGGGGCTTTTCTGCTCTTTGCAGTCGAACCGATGGCGGCGAAACAGTTGCTGCCGGCGCTGGGCGGATCGTCCGCCGTGTGGATCACCTGCCTCGTGTTCTTCCAGACAGCCCTGCTGCTCGGCTATCTGTACGCGCACTGGCTGGGACGGCGGCGTTCGGCACGCACGGCTGTGGTTCTGCACATTGTGCTGTTGGTGCTGGCCAGCGCCCTGCTGGTGCTGGTGGCGCAGCCCGATCTCAGCCGCGCCGCGGACCATCCGCTGGCGGCGATCTTCCTGACGCTGACGCTGACCATCGGATTGCCGTTCCTGCTTCTCGGGTCGACCAGTCCTCTGCTGCAGTTGTGGCTGGCGCGCGGGCAGCAGAGCGGCGTGCCGTGGAAGCTGTTTGCGCTATCGAACGCCGGATCTTTGCTCGCGCTGGTGCTCTACCCCACCGTGATTGAGCCACATCTTGCGCTGACTCTGCAGCGAAAAGCCTGGGGGGCCGGATTCGGGTTGTATGCGGTGATTTGCGCGGTGATCGGGTGGCAATCGCGGGCAAAGGGAGCCGGGCTGGCCGCAGAGCCGGCGCCGGCGAAGGAGGGGCCCTGCTCCACGTTCCGCGCTCGTTTGCTATGGTTTCTGCTTCCGGCGGGAGCCGCGATCCAGTTGTGCGCGGTTACCGGCCATCTGAGCCAGAACATCGCCGCGATACCGCTGCTTTGGGTTCTGCCGCTGGGCGTTTATCTGCTGACGTTCATCATTGCCTTCGAAGCGCCGCCTCTCCGATTCATCTGGATCGTGGCGCGCCTGTTGATCGTCCTGCTGGCAGCGCTCGCGTGGATGCTGTCGAAGACCGACGTGACAGTGCCGATCCAGATCAGTATTGCCTTCTTCCTCGCCGAGTTGTTCTTCGCCTGCCTTTTCTGCCACGTGGAGACCTACGCGCTGCGGCCCGCGCATCGTTCGGAGTCAACGCTGTTCTACCTGCTGATCGCGGCGGGCGGCGCGGCGGGGACCATCTTTATCGGAATCCTGTGTCCTCTGGTGTTCGACGCGAACTATGACGTGGCCCTGGCGTTTCTGTCGACTGCGGCGCTGGCGTTGATTATGTTCTGGGACAAGGGATGGGCACAGCGTCTGCTGTGGGGAACGGGGACGGCGCTGCTGCTGGTGCTGGTCATCATGCTGCACATTGTTTATGCGCGCAGCACGCTGGTGGAGGAGCGCAATTTCTACGGGGCGTTGCGCGTGCGCGAGTCGCATGTGCCGCCGCAAGCAGAGACGGTGCGGACGCTCTTGCACGGCACCATCGAGCACGGTACGCAGTGGTTCGCGCCGGATTTTCGGCGCAGCCCGACAACCTATTACGCGACGGATTCCGGAGTGGGACTGGCGCTGCGCTTTTGCTGCGACGATCGGCCCCGGAACATTGGCGTGGTCGGACTGGGAGCCGGGACTTTGGCCGCGTATGGCAAGGCTGGCGATCGCATTCGCTTCTACGAGATCAATCCATTGGTCCGCCCGATCGCCGAGCATCTGTTCACCTACCTGCGCGAATCCGGAGCGCAAATTACATTCGCGGATGGTGACGCCAGGATTTCGCTCAGCCGCGAGGCGCCGCAGAGTTTCGACGTGCTGGTGATCGACGCTTTCTCCGGCGACGCCATTCCGATCCATCTGCTGACGACGCAGGCGATGGCGGTGTATCGCAGACATCTCGCGCCGGGGGGGATGCTGGCGTTCCATGTATCGAACCAGTATCTCGACCTGACGCCGGAGATTGCGGCGCTGGCGGATGCGTCGGGCATGGCGGCGCGGCTCGTCGATACTCCGCCGCAGGAAGCCCGCGGCGAATACCGTGCGACCTGGGTGCTGGTGACGAATAACGCGGCATTTTTCGCGCAGCCACAGGTCGCGGCGTTCGCCAGAGAGATTCCGCCAAAACCGGGACTGCGCGCCTGGACGGATGACTATTCCAGCCTTCTGCCACTTCTCCAGTGGCGGCTGCCGAACGGGAACTGACGCATCCCTGAACCATCCTTCGCCACGAAACAAAGCCAGGCGGTTTTTCTACCGGCGCATGAGGCAGGACTCGAGACAGCTGTTTTTGTTCACTTCGATCATTTTTATGGTCAAAACTCCAGAAATGTGGTTAGATGGTGCCCACATCAGCGTTGGTACGGAGGCCAAACCTCAACACTGATGCGTTCGGACATGACCGATCCGGACGTCCTGCAAGAGAGAAATCCTCGACGAAAGGAACCTGCCACCATGCCCTCGATTCAGCTGTTTCGTATGCGGTGTGCGCTGACTGCAATGCTCGGAATCTTCCTGCTGCTTTCCGTCCGTGGAGCGCTGGCGCAAAATGCCCAGGGAACGATTGTTGGACATGTGACCGACCCCTCCGGCGCCGCCATCGCGGGCGCGAAGGTGACGGTGACGGACGCGAGCAACGGAGTAACGCACCGACTGATCACCAACGCCAGCGGCGATTACACGGCTGCGGACCTGAACCCAGGCACGTACTCGGTCACGGCCGAGTCCACTGGATTTTCGCAGGAGGTTGCTTCCAACCTCACGCTGGAGATCCAGCAAACGCTGCGGCAGGATTTCAAGCTGACGGTGGGCAGCGTGAACGCGACTGTGAGGGTTTCGGCCGCCACACAGATGCTGCATACCGATGACACCACCATTGGACAGGTGTTGCAGAGCGACGTGATTCAGAGTCTCCCTGTTGTGGGACGCGACTTCACGAATCTGATGATCACTAACGCGGGCACGACCATTGAAATTGGCGGTGACGAAGCGGACTGGAGTTACCACGGCATCAATAACGAGTATTTCTCGGTGAGTTCCAACGGCGTGCAGGCGCAGAGCACCAGCTACAGTGTGGACGGCATCTACGACGCCGACTACGAGTTTTCGACGCCCATCAACATTCCGAACGAGCTAGCGATTCAGGAATTCAAGATGATGAACGGCATGTACGGCGCCGAATATGGGCCGGGCGTGACGCAGGTGAACGTCGCCATTAAATCGGGGACGAATATGATTCACGGGGCTGGATACGAGTCGATCGAAGCCAACTGGATGCAGCCGGACAACCAGTTCCAGCAAGCGGTGAACGCGGCCAACGCCGGTACGGCGGGATTCACGCCGGGACCGCTCAGTCTGCCGTACCACCAGAACCAGTTCGGCGGCACGCTGGGTGGACCCTTGTTCATTCCTCATGTCTATGACGGGCGGAACAAGACGTTTTGGTTTGGGAGCTACGATGAAGGCCTGTACTCGAAGGTGAACAATCCTCAGACCGTCTTTGCGCCGACGCCAGCGGAACTTAGCGGTGACTTCAGCGCGTGGCCGTTCCCCATCTACGATCCGAGCACTTCGGTGCCGAACCCCGCCTATAACTCTAATCTGCCGCTCGGTCCCACCAACAGCCCGGTTATCCGCACAGCCTTCGCGAATAACATGATTCCTCCGGGAGAGATCGATCCCGTTGCCAAGGCGATTGGCGCGTACTTCGGGCCTCCGAACAGCACGGGCTGCACCGAGTCGGCGCATCTGCTGACCGGCTGCGGCAACTACACAGTCGATACCAAAATAACCAAGAAGCAAGGCGTGGGCACGGGGCGCATCGACCAGTACATCGGGCAAAGCGATCATCTCTTCTTTACGGCCAACGTGGGAAGCCTGTCACAAACCAGCGGCAGCATTTCGTTCGGCCAAAGCGGCACCACCTATACCCGTCCCAAGCTGTTCGGCGGCACATGGACCCACACGTTCAGCGCCGACACTCTGAACCAGGCGACGCTGGGTTACAGCCGCAATCACTTCCTGACTGGCGTCACCACAGCGTATGGGCCGAATCTCTCGGCGCAGGTGGGGCTGGCGAACGCCGCACCGAACCCGGTCACCTTCGACCTGCCGAACACCTGCTTCAGTCCGAATATCTACTACTGCATCGGTGGCGGTGAGCCGACGACTTACGCGGACAACATTTACCAGGGCGTGGACACCGTCACCATGGTGCGCGGCCGGCACACCATGAACGTTGGCATCGATGTACGCCGCGTCCAGCTCTTCGAACTGGATAACTACCTGGGAACCGGATCGGTGAATTTCAACGGAGAATACACGGCTCTGGTACCGGGCCTGGCCGGCAATCCGTATGCGAGCAGCGGCTCCTATTCAACAACCGCGCCGTATCAGGGCAACCCGGTGGCCGACTTCGATCTGGGCGATACGAACTCCGCGACGGGGCCGCCGCCGATTGCGAGCGACGATTACATCCTGTGGGGCACGAACTGGAATGTGTTTTTTGATGACAGCTTCCACGTGACGAACAGACTAACGCTGAACGGCGGCCTGCGCTGGGAGCGGCCGCCCAACTTCCACAGCGCCCACAATGACGGCTTCGCATTCAATCCGAACAATGGCGGACAGTACGTCTGGGCGAACTGCAACTTCACGCAATCGATCATATGCGTCGATACAGGGCTCCGGCGGGACTCCAAACCTGAACTTCCTGCAGTGCGGCGCCAGCAATACTTTGGTACCCATCGATAATAAGGACTTCGCCCCGCGCCTGGGCTTCTCGATGCAGGCCATGCCGAAACTTGTGGTTCGCGGCGGGTTCGGAATTTTCTACGGACTCTATAACCGTTACTACGATGGCACGCAGTTCGATAAAGACAGCATTTACGACGAGACTGCGACCACTTATCCCGCGCCGAGCGGAACGGAGACGCAGTCCACCGCGGTCCTGAAGAATCTGTGGTCGGCCCCCATCAGCGCCGACCAGCTCTTCGTTACGCCGGGCTGGGAGTTCCCTTATAACCAGACAAACTGGCCGGGAAATCGCAACCCTTACGACGAACAATGGATGTTCGACACCGAGTACAGCATGACGCCAACGCTGCTGCTGGACGTGGGCTACGTGGGCGACCACGGCTTGCACCAACCCAGCCAGGACATCATCGGGGCAGCTCGGCCGCCAACCGTGGCGAACGACTCCTGCAACTCGCTCGTGGATATTTCCCAGGCGACGGGCAACAATGCGTCCTGCCTCACCGATCCGAACTTCCAGCCGATGGATGCCCGCGAACCCTTCGCCAATATGCCGCCGTATTTCTACTCGAACATCAACGGCTTCCAGTCCACCTACAACGCTCTGCAGGTGCAGTTGATCGAGCGGAACTATCACGGATTGAACTTTCACGCCAATTACACGTATTCGAAGACTATGGATGTGACTTCAGGCGTCAACAACCTGAACGGCGAACCGAGCCTGATTCAGGATCCGCAGAATCCCTACCAGGAATACGGGCTGGCGGCTTCCGATGAGACGCACCGGTTTGTCACGTCCTATGTGTACACCGTGCCCGACCATCTGGTCGCTTCGCGCTGGCTCAATACAATCGTGACCGGATGGACGACCAGCGGCATCTACCAGCTGGGCAGCGGACTGCCGTTCAACGTGGGCGCGAGTGTATCGGCCGATCAGATGGGCGAATACTACACAGGCCGCTATAACGCAAATTCGACCTTCCATACGACGCCCGGCTTCAAGAGAACGCTTACGGAGTATTTCGACACCAGCAAATATTCGAATCCGCCGCTGGGGCGTTATGGGAATACCAACAAGAGTCCCGAACGCACGCCGTATATCCAAAACCTCGACGCGAACCTGGGCAAGACGACGCACATCACTGAGTCGACCTCGCTCCTGATCCGCGCCGATGTCTTCAACTTCGGCAGTACCTGGCATTCGCCGACTTCGAATGATCTGTTCCCAAGTGCGAATGTGGGCAATTCGAATTTCGGATCGCTTATTCCGGGCGGAGACGCACCGTACGGCAACATTTCGCTCTGGAGTCCACGTGTCCTGCAGTTGACCGGGCAGATCACGTTCTAGGGCCGATGGCAACGAAGACGAGCAAAGAGCATCGGACGGCTGCCCTGTTATGCTCGGCTGGGCAGCCGTACGGGCATAGCCGGCGCAATGTCCGGCAGTCGTATAACGGCGCGCGGAAAGACGGGCCGAGGAAAGATGGATTCGGGGTTTATGCAAGTTGAAATATGCGTCGATTCGGTGGAATCGGCGATTGCCGCCGAACGCGGCGGTGCACAACGGGTGGAATTATGCAGCGATTTGCTGGAGGGCGGCGTCACTCCCTCTGCAGGACTCGTTTCCATCGTTCGGCAACAGATCGACATCGGCGTATTCGTCATGATTCGCCCTCGCGGCGGAGATTTTTGTTACACCGATCTGGAATTCGGAATCATGCAGCAGGACATTCGTCAGGCACGCGACCTGGGCGCCGATGGCATCATTCTGGGCGTGCTGGATCGGCAGGCACGGGTCGACGTGGCTCGCACCCGGAAGTTAGTGGAGTTGGCCGGCCCGTTGCCGGTGACGTTTCATCGAGCCATCGACATGACGCCGGATCCGCGCGCAGCTTTGGAAGATGTAGTCGCCACGGGAGCAGCGCGCGTGCTGACCTCTGGCGGTGCACCCAAAGTGACCAAAGGCCTGGCCGTCGTGGCGCGCATGGTGGAAACAGCAGGCGACCGGCTCGCCGTGATGGCCGGCGGCGGCATCACGCCGGAAACGATCGCCGGCGTCGCCGAAGCAACCGGTGCGACCGAGTTCCATGCCAGCCTGCGAACGGCGCGTCCCAGCCCGGTGGAGTTTCACCGGCAGGATGTGCAGATGGGCGAGATTCGCGATCGTGAATATCTTCGGTTTGTGGTGGACGAAAAGAACGTGCGGGCCCTGGTCTCGGCGGCGCAGCGCGCCGGGGAGGAACGAATCGCTGCGCGACCCCGCTAACCCCGTAGAAATGAACCGCGAGATTCCAGCTTTCAGCGATAATAGGTCGGCAATTCCATGTCTCTGAAAACTGAGCAAAGGGCAAAGAAGATTCTGCAGGTACTGCTGCAGCACGGTAACGCTTCTGTGGATGAACTGGTCGGCTACCTGGGCGCGTCGGCGCCCAGCGTTCGCCGCGACCTGGCGCGTCTCGAAGAACGCAACCTGGTGCATCGTACACACGGGGGCGCGCGGCTGGCGGGACAAATGCAGTACGAACCCTTCCGCTTCGACTCCTCATTTCATGTGCGGGAATCGCGTTTCACGGAGGAAAAGCGGCGTATCGGAATGGCCGCGGCAGAACTCATCCGTGAGCACGACACGGTGGGGTTCACGGCCGGCACCACGCCGACACAGGTAGCGCGGTGCATCCGCCATCGCAATTCCATCTACATCATCACCAACGCCGTGAACATTGCGATGGAGCTGAGCAATCAGCCGGCGCTGAACGTGACCCTGACCGGCGGAACGATGCGCTGGGCAGGCGCATTTTCGTTAACCGGCCCGACCGCCATCGAGATGCTCAACGGCGTTTTCATGGATAAGACATTTATCGGCGCCTGTGGCGTCGATCCACAGCGCGGCGTCACCACCATTGAGCCGGACGAAGCGGCTGTCTTCCGCGCCATGGTTCGCCAGGCGAAACAGGTGATCGTGGTCGCCGATTCGAGCAAGATCGGCATGGTCAGCCCTGCGCTCATCTGTCCGGTCAACGAGATTGACGTTCTCGTGACCGATTCCGGAATTACCAACGACGCTCTGGGAGCCTTCAGAGCCAACGATATTGAGGTGCTCGCGGTATGAGTTCGATAAAACACCTGGTGTGGCTGCTTTTGATCGCGGTTCTGCCGCCGGCATTGGCTGCGGATCATCCCGTAGCGCTGTTCTATATGACCAGCGATCCCAAATCGATTCGCGACTTCTTTGCCCACTCGTCGCAAATCGACCTTCTGGTGCCCACCTGGTATCAGGTCGATGAGAATGGACTGGTGACCGGAGAGCCTGAGCCTGCCGTGCTGGCCCAGGCACAGAGTGAGAAGCTGCCGGTGATGCCGATCGTCGCTTTGTTCAACAAGAGGAGTTTTCATCTCCTGGCGAGCAGCAAAACGGCGCAGGCGGAGATGAACGAAGCGCTGATTCGCGAGTGCAAGCTGCACGGCTATTCCGGCTTCCAGTTTGATCTGGAGAATGTCGAGTGGACGGATCGCGACGCGCTCTCGGCAATGGTGGCGAGCACGGCGGATGAACTGCACCACGCAGGTTTCCAGCTGAGCATCGCCACGGTTCCCAATGCGCCGGGGTATCCTGGCAGCGGCGGGTTCGCGAAATGGATCTACACGGACTGGCGCGGCGCTTACGACCTGGCGGCGATCGCGAAAGCCGTCGATCTGGTTTGCCTGATGACCTACGACCAGAACACGCGCTGGACCACGCCTGGACCCGTCGCGGGCTGGCAGTGGACGGTCGACAATATGAAGTATGCATTGCAGTTCGTCCCGAAGGAAAAACTCTCGCTCGGCATTCCTCTCTACGGCTACCACTGGTACACGGGCGCGCCGACGATCACGCCTCCCACCCGTGAGAGCGAACTGCCCACGGAGAAGCCCAACCCGACGGCCGACTACATCAGCGCAGTGGACGCGCTGCAGCTGGCGCACGACTGGAACGGCAAGATTCAGTGGGACGAGGAGGATCACAGTGCCTGGTTTTACTTTTACCGCGACCAGATGCGCGAATGGATCTTCTATACCGATCTGCATACGTTTCGGGACCGCTACGAACTAATGCAGCAGAACGGACTGCAGGGCTTTTGCTCGTGGGTTCTTGGTGAAGAAGATCCGGCGATCTGGACGCTTCTGCCCAAGCGGCAGCGATAGCTCTCACGCGCAGGCGTGAGGATCGAATCCCGGCCTGGACCGGAGACAGGAATTGCATGCAGTATTTTCTCGGCGTGGATGCCGGCGGCACGAAGACCGAATTTGTCCTGGGGGATAACACTCGCGAACTGTTGCGGGTAAGCACCGGCACGATCAAGCGAATGAAGGTGGACGCGGACACCGCTGAAGCCAACCTGCAGCATGCTCTGCGGCAGATCGAGTCAGCCACGGGCGTCTCGGTTCGGTCGATCACGCGCTGCTGCATCGGCACAGCCGGAGAAAACGTTCCGTTGGTGCTGAACTGGTTGCGCGACGCGTTTACACGGCACATTGGCGGAGAGCTGGTGATCGTCGGCGACGTGGTGATCGCGCTCGACTCTGTATTTTGGGGCGCTCGCGGCGTGCTGGTGCTTGCGGGCACGGGCTCCAACGTCGCTGGCCGCGCGGCTACGGGAAAAACTGTGACCGCGGGGGGATGGGGTCCTGCGATGGCCGATCAGGGGTCGGGCCATTTCATTGGCCTCGAAGCCCTGCGGCGCGGCTTTCTCGCCATCGATCAGCAGCGCCCGACGCGTGTGCTGGAAATGGCGCAAAGTTTTTGGAATCTTGGCACCATCTGGGAGCTGGTCGAATTCGCGAATGCCAATCCCGCGCCGGAATTTTCGAGGCTGGCGCCGGTGGTGGTTGCCGCGGCGGAACAAGGCGACGCGATCGCGCGGGAAGTGCTCGAACAGGGCGGCGCGGATCTGGCCATGCTCGCAGGCCTGGTGATCGAGCACATCCGCGGACTCGAGGCCCCTGCCGGCTCAACTTTCGCCGTGCCCACGGTTGCGATTGCCAGCAGCATTCTCGAGCGAGCCGCGCCGGTTCGCGACACGCTGGTTGCGGATTTGCAAAAAAGTTATCCTGGGATCGTGGTGCTGGATGCCCCGGCCGATGCGCTGGCCGGCGCTCTGTGGAGAGCACGCCAAACCGGCAGCCAATCGCACGCCAAAGCCTGATTGTGGACATTCCAGCCGGAACATCAGACGATGAGCAGGTGACTCACTCTCCGGTTGCCCAGCCCTCTCTGGCCCTTGTCTGTTGCCTCTCGATCGCGCTCGCGATCTCCGCTGCGCATGCCTCGGCTCGACCGCCGCTGATTCCGCAGCCACGCGAGTTCACAGTGCGCGAGAATCTCTCCCTCGCCGGCGGTGTGCGCGTGGTGGGTTCAGCCACTGACGAAGACGATCGGTTCGCCGCTCAGGATTTGCGCGAGGAGCTGAAGGCGCGCGGCGTTCCGCTGCGAAATTCAGCCACGGCGGTGCGCGTCTATCTGTTGCGCGACGAGACAGCGCTTGCGCATCGGGTGCTGGCACGCGAAAGAATGAGCCTCGATGAAGCCATGCGTCCTGAGGGCTACGTGCTCGTCACGGGAAAGCGCGAAGCTTATGTCATCGGGCATACCGCGACCGGAATCTTCTACGGCGCGCAAACCCTGATACAGCTTGTGCAAAGAGGCCAGGGCGCTCCGCTGCTGACGGGCGCAGAGATTCGGGACTGGCCGGCGATGCGCTGGCGCGGCGTTCATGACGACTTGTCGCGCGGGCCTGTACCGACGCTTGAATTTCAAAAGAAGCAGATCCGCACTTTCGCTGTTTACAAACTAAACGTCTATTCGCCGTACTTCGAAAACACCATGCAGTATGCGTCGAATCCTCTCCCGGCGCTCCCGGGAGGATCGATTTCGGCAGAGGACGCTAAAGCGCTGGTGGAATACGCGAAGAAGTTCCACGTCACCATCATTCCGGAGCAGGAGGCTTTCGGTCACCTGCACAAGGTGCTCACGTGGCAGCAGTACTCTCCGCTGGCTGAGATTCCCAACGGCGCGGTGCTGGCGCCGGGTCAGCCCGGATCGATGCAGCTGATCACGCAGTGGTTCGATGAACTGGCAGGCATTTACCCCGGACCATTTCTGCACATCGGCGCCGATGAGACCTTCGAGCTGGGCCAGGGACAGACTGCCGACGATGTGAAGCAGCGCGGACTCGGCGCCGTTTATATCGATTTTCTCTCCCGGATTCATCAGGCCCTTGCGCCGCTCCATCGGCAGCTGCTCTTCTGGGGCGACATCGCGATGAAGAGTGCGGATCTGGTGCCGAACCTCCCGCACGATATGGTCGCCGTCGCATGGGAATACGATCCGCAGCCGCAGGGCTTTCAGCGCTGGCTCGATCCATATACGAAGGCCGGCATGGAAACCTGGGTCGCGCCCGGTGTCAACAACTGGAGCCGGGTCTGGCCCGATTACGACCTGGCCCTGCGCAACATCCAGCAATTCGTTGCTGACGGGCAAAGCGCGGGCAGCACCGGCATGCTGAACACCATCTGGAATGACGATGGTGAAGGACTCTTTCTTGAGGATTGGTACGGTGTGCTGTTTGGCGCGGCGGCCGCGTGGCAATCGGGCGCAAGCGACATTGGCCAGTTCCAGCGGGACTACGGCCCCGTGTTCCACGGCGACGCGACCGGAAACATCGGCGAGGCACAACAGGCGCTGATCGCAGCGCATCAGGCGCTGGCGAGAGCCGGCCTCGACGATGCGCGCGATGCGTATTTCTGGGTCGATCCCTGGAGCCCCGCCGGTCAGCAGATCGCCGCAAAAATTCTGCCGGTAAGCGCCGAGGTGCGCCTCGATGCCGAGCGCGCGCTGACGTTGATCACCCAGGCCAGGGAAGCGGCTCCGCTCCGGGCAACCGACGCGCTCGATGCGATGGACCTGGGCGCGCGACGCATCGATTTCCTTGCTCTCCGATTTCAATTAGCCGATCAAGTCGCTCAGTCTTACCGGCGCTTGTACACCGGTCAGACAACTCCGGAGATTGCAGCCCACGTCTCGCGCGATCTGTGGAACCTCGCCGGCGTGAATGGTCTCTGCGAAGATTTGCGCGACGGATACAGCTATCTCGGCTCGCGCTTCAGTGAAGTGTGGCTGATGGAGAATCGTCCCTTCTGGCTGAACATCGTCGCGGCCCGTTACGATGCAGCCGCGCAGCTATGGGCCGGGCGCAGTGCAAAGATTGCCGCTGCGCGCGACCAGTGGGGCCAGCATCACACCCTGCCTGCACCCGAAGAAATTGGCATTCCGCCTGTCGAGGCAGCACACTAAGTCGCTCATGCCAGCACCGCTCCTGCATTCGTCGCATCTGCGCCCGGTCGATCTTGCGCTGATCATCGTGTATCTGGCGGGGATCACTCTGTTCGGGCTGCGCTTCCGCAAATCCCGCGGCAGTTCGCTGCGATCGTATTTTCTGGCAGATCGCAATCTGCCATGGTGGGCGATCGCGCTTTCCATTGTGGCGGCGGAGACGAGCACGCTCACCATCATCAGCGTGCCAGGACTGGCATTCACGGGCGATTTCGGATTTCTGCAGATCGCTCTGGGGTATCTGGTCGGGCGGATTGTGATCTGCGTGCTTTTCCTGCCCCGCTATTTTCGGGGCGAGATGCTTACCGCTTATCAGCTCATCGGCCAGCGTTTCGGGCCGCGGCTGCATCGCTTCACCGCCGGATTGTTCCTCGTGATGCGGGCCGCCGCGGAGGGCGTTCGCGTCTTTGCCGTCGCGATTGTCGTAGGCGTTTCGATTGGAACCGGCGACGTGGCTTCGATCGCGATCCTCTGCGCCCTCACACTGCTCTACACCTTTGAAGGGGGCATGACCGCGGTGATCTGGACCGACGTCGTACAGATGTTCCTGTACGTCGCCGGCTCGCTGGTCGCGCTCGTCACCGTGTGCCACAGAATTCCGGGCGGATGGAATGCGCTGATCGCTGGCGCTTCGGCTGCGCACAAGCTCACGATGCTGCACTTTTCCTGGTCGCTGGCGGAAACCTACACGTTTCAGGCGGGCGTTGTAGGCGGATGTTTTCTCACCATGGCGAGCCACGGAACCGATCAGCTGATGGTGCAGCGCCTGCTGGCGGCAAAAAATCTCCGCGAGTCGCGGCTGGCGCTTTTGACCAGTGGCGTGGTGGTTTTTTTTCAGTTCACGCTGTTTCTTCTGATTGGCGCGGGACTTTTCGTTTACTACAGAGAGATGGGCAGCGTGCCAGGCGTGGGATCGGATCGCATCTTCCCCTTGTTTATCGTGCAGCAAATGCCGGTCGGCATTGCCGGGCTGATGATCGCGGCGATTCTGGCAGCGGCGATGTCGAATCTGAGTGCGGCCCTCAATTCATTAGCGTCGACGTCGGTGATTGACTTTTATCTGCCCCGGTATCCGGAAATTTCCGAGCGATTGCGCACGCGCTTGTCCCGCCTGATGACGGTCATCTGGGCAGCGGTGCTGTTCGCGCTGGCGATGTTCTCCCGCGGCGGGGGGCATGTTGTCGAGATCGGACTTTCGATTGCATCGGTCCTGTGGGGCGCCATGCTGGGTGTGTTTCTGCTGGGCACGCTCAGTCGCCGCGCGGGCGAGCGCGGCACGCTGGCGGGTATGGCCGCTGGCGTCGCGATCAATTTGCTGCTTTGGATTCAGCCGCGCGCACTCTCATTCACTGCTGCGGGCCACCAGCTGGTGCTGCCGAAGATCGCCTGGACGTGGTGGGTGCTCATTGGGTCGCTGGTGACATGCGCGGTCGGATACACCGCAAGCGTGCTGTTCCCTGAACCGGAGGCGCGCAGCGAGGAGGTCGTCGAAGCATGAACCGCATTCGTCGCTCCCTGGCTCTGCAGGTCGCGCTGGTCCTGGGCTGCGCTTTTGCCCATGCGCAGGACCGATTTGCGGCAATCGATCTGATCGTCAATCAGGGCATCGATCAGCATTTGCTCCCGGGTGCGGTCGTCATTGTCGGTCATGACGGGAGAGTTGTTTTTCGCTGCGCCTACGGCATGCGTTCCCTCGAACCGACGCAGGAACGAATGACACTCGACACCGTCTTCGATATGGCGTCACTCACCAAGCCGCTGACGACGGCCACGGCGATCATGCAGCTTTATCAAAAGGGCAAGCTGGCCTTCGATGATCCCGTGACGAAATATCTGCCTGCATTCGCAGCCAACGGAAAACAGAAAATCACCATCCGCGAACTGCTCACTCACTACTCCGGTTTGCCGCCGGACCTGCCCCTTGGTCAGCCATGGGAGGGGAAGGGGGAAGCGTATCGGCTCGCGTTTGCGATCGCGCCCGCTGGTTCGCCTGGCGAAAAATTCGTCTATAGCGACATCAACTACATCGTGCTGGGCGCGCTGGTGGAGAAACTGTCCGGTCTGACGCTCGATGAGTACACGCGGCGCTTCATCATGAACCCGCTGGGGCTAACCCACACGCGATTCCTGCCGCCCGAATCGTGGATCCCGCGCATCGCGCCCACACAATACGAGCATGGCGCCTCTGCTTACGGAGTCCCCGGACTGCCGACAGGGCCCGGCGACGTGATGCTGCGCGGGGTGGTGCACGATCCTACCTCGCGGCGCATGGGCGGCGTCGCAGGACACGCTGGGCTGTTCAGTACGGGCGACGACGTCGCCATCTACGCGCAGAATTTGCTCGATCGGCTGGCGGGCCGACCCAGTAAGTTTCCCCTGTCGCGGGCCACACTGCGGATCATGGTCGCGCCGGAACAGCCGAGGGGCGGCACTGCAGCGCGCGGTTTTGGATGGGACATCAATTCGCCGTACTCCCGCAACCGGGGAACGATTTTCCCCATCGGATCCTTCGGCCACACTGGATTCACGGGAACCTCGCTGTGGATCGATCCGGCGAGCGACACCTACGTCATTGTGCTGGCGAACGCGGTTCATCCCAACGGTCCCAAGGGAATTATGCCCTTGCGCAGCAAGATCGCCGATGCGGCCGCAACGGCCCTGGGCATTCAACCCAACGAAACGCCCGCACCGGCAAGTAGCCGCGCGCCCGTTCGTCCTCCCAACGTAAAGACCGGCATTGACGTGCTGGAGACCGATGGGTTCCGCGAACTGGCTGCGATGACGCGCCGTCACGGCGGCCGGCTGCGGCTGGGCCTGCTGACGAATCAAACCGGGGTTGACGCCAATGGCCGGCGCACCATCGACGTTCTTTCCCATGACGCTGAGCGCGCCGTTCCGGGACTTACCCTCCGGACGCTCTTCAGTCCCGAGCACGGCATCGGCGGCAGCTACGACCAGCCCACGGTTCCCAGCTCAATCGATGCCGCAACAGGATTGCCCGTGATCAGCCTCTACGGCGCGAAGGACTCGGACCGCAGGCCATCGCCGGATTCTCTGCGCGCACTCGATGCCGTGGCCATCGATCTGCAGGACGCCGGTGTGCGCTTCTATACCTACGAAGCCGTGCTCCGCTATTTTCTGGAAGCAGCTGCCCAAACGGGCACGGAAATCGTGGTGCTGGATCGACCCAATCCCATCAATGGCTCCTTTGTTCAGGGGCCGATCTCCGATGCGGGCAGCGAAAGCTACGTTAATTCCATTCCGATTCCGGTGCGGCATGGCATGACGCTGGGTGAACTCGCACGCTACGACACACAACAGTTGCAGTTACACATTCCCCTGACGGTAATTGCCATGCGGGGCTGGCGCCGCAGAGACTGGTATGACTTGACTGGCCTGATGTGGGTCAACCCCTCACCCAATCTGCGCAGCCTGAACGAGGCGACCCTCTATCCCGGGATCGGGCTCATCGAGACGACCAACGTGTCTGTTGGTCGCGGCACGGACACCCCCTTCGAGCTGGTTGGAGCGCCGTGGATCGATGCGCAGGCGCTCGAAGAGTTTCTCGATCGCCGCCAGCTACGCGGAGTGAGCTTCGCGCCCATCGATTTCACGCCGCAGAAGCCGTATCCGTTTGCCGGAGAAGTCTGCCATGGGGTTCATATCGCGATCACAGATCGCGATGTTCTCGACACTCCTGAACTGGGCATTGAACTGGCTTCCGCGCTGGACAGACTTTATCCCAAGCAATTCGAGCTGCAAAAGATGAATACGCTGCTGGCAAATCGTGGTGTCCTCGATGCCATGGCCGCTGGTGAGGATCCGCGGCACATCGCAGAAGGATGGCAGCCAGCGCTCGCGGGCTTCGCGCGAAAACGACAGATGGCGCTGCTCTACGCGCCCTGATGGGCGAGAATCTGGGGCGTCGAGGTACCGGCCCGCACAATGAAAACCGCGAGTGCCGGCGCGGTGGAAAGCCCGTGAGAAGGCTGCCGGGAAAATTCTTGCAACCCTGCAGGGCTTGCAATATGATGCGGCAACACTCCCAGCGCACATTTTTCTAAGTCAATTTGGAGCGCACCATGGACCTGGGCTCACGCCGTAGTCTGCTGCGATTTACGTCTCCCTGTTTTCCCGCGCCCTTCGGCAGGAGAACGCGCCTTGCCCTCGCCGCGGGAGTGAGTACGATTCTTCTCTGCGGCTGCGGTCCGAAGCGTGTGCGCGCCGACTTCAGGAATTACGAAGCGGCCTACGCCCAGACCTCGAACCGCCAGATGCTGCTCAACCTTGCTCGGCTCGAGAATCACGACCCCGCGTATTTCTTCAAGCTGGGCCAGATCACGAGCAGTTACCGGATGCAGGGCAGCGTGAGCGCCAGCGGCCAGCTGACCTCGTCCAGCGGCGCCGTCCAGATCCCGACCGGCGGCGGCACGCCCGGCTTCATCTGGGAAAACGATCCAACCTTCCAGTTCATTCCGGTCAATGACGACACCAACGCGCGACTCCTGCTCGAACCGATCCAGGCCGAAACTTTCGACGCGCTCTATCAGCAGGGATGGAGGATCGACCAGCTCTTCCGCCTGCTCGTCGACCGGATCGAGATTACGAGGCCCCAGGGGTTCACCCCGGACGGAAAACCCACCAACGACTGCGAAGTCCAGACCATCCGGAATCTTCCTCCGCTCAACCTTACCAATCCGACTCCCGAACAAAGCGACGAATTGAGCAACTACGTCACTTTTCTTCGCGTCAGCGCGCTGGTTTACGAATTGCAGCGAGAGGGAAACCTGGTCCTGGGCGGCACCGAAACCTTTAAGCCTTACGACAAGCATTCGACGCTTCCCGTCGCCCCTCCCCCTAAAGATAAGAACACTGGCGAGGACAAGGGAGGGAGCAAGGACACCGGTGATTCCAGCGGTGGCGGAGTCCTTGCCGCGAAAGATCAGGAAGACGCGGTCGACAAAAGCAATTTATGGAAGCGCACCCCCCAGGGCTGGCTGCTCGGGCGCAGGGTCTTTACACCTGTGTTCTATCTCACACCGATGATCCCGGTAACGACGACGCAGGACGGCAGGACGGTGACCACCTACGTCGCGGATCAGGATCAAATCAAGGAGGAGATCGAAAAGAACGGGCAGATGACCGGACTCAGGGCGGGGACGGCTTTGGCCAACGCGCTCAAAGTGCTGGCCAGCGGCTTCTCCATTGAAACCCAGGAAAGCCAGCAGCAAATCCAGGAGGAGGTCTGCCCCGCAGCATCGAGCGCTTCCCCGGCTCCGACGTCATCGGCGGCGGTGACCCTGAGCGAGGCCCCCGGCGCCCCGGTCCAGGTAAAGATGTCTGCCAAGCTCATCCTGCGCTCCCTCATGGCGGTCATCGCCGCAGCCGCTCAGGAGGGCCCGGCATTCGAGGCGCTGGAAAAGAGCACGCTACCCATCCCGCCCAGCAGGTACGATCCGCCGGAGAGTGGAGGTGGGCCTCTGCCGAATTTCAGTGCGGCCGTCCCGGCAATCGAGCAGATTCCGTTGCTGCAATTGCAATGGCCTGACAGGAGCCAGCTGAAGGACCCTCTGGTGGGGTTAACCTACAGCGGAAAAGAATATTTGATCAGCGATCCGAAGGACCCCTCCGTGCTGGAGAATCAATACTGGAATCGCGATATGTTCCGCCTGATCAATGCTCTGACGTCGCAGGTCACGGTCGACATTTCGAAATTCCCGCTGCCGGAGATTCTGCAGCTGCATTCAGACTGAGCTCGCCCGGATTTTGAGCTTGCCGGATATGTCCAAGCGCCCGAATGCCACCAATTCGCTGGTCCGGCTGCCCGCTGTCCTGGCCATCGGATTCACCGGACACCGCAAGCTCTCTGACGAGGCAAAGTGCCGGAGCCTGATTCGCAGTTTTCTCGAACAGCGGAAGTCTGCGACGCCGGACATCGTTTGCGGAGTCTCATCGGTTGCGGCAGGAGGCGACCTGCTCTTTGCCGAGAGCTGTCTGGAGCTGGGAATCCCTTTGCGCGTGTTGCTGCCTATGCCTCAGGAGCGATTCCGCAACGACTTCGATGCCCCGACGTGGGAGCGTGCCCAGCGCGTGCTTGGCGCCGCGACAGCAGTTGAGGTGGTCGCCGATCACGAACAGAGGCGCGAAGGGTATTACGAGTGCGGAATCGAAACGGTCCAGCAGAGCCAGCTGCTGGTGGCTCTGTGGGACGGGCAGGAGGCACGTGGCATGGGAGGCACCGCTGAAATCGTCGCCTTCGCGAACACGATGGGCCGGCCGGTCGTTACTTTCCACAGTGAAACCGGAGCACAACAGATCCTCAACAGGGAAAGGATGGAAGATCTACTCGAAGATCCGGAGATGGACTTCCTGAATGGGCTGCCGGATGCGGGCATCGCGAAACCGCCGGACGAAGGCGAGCCCCTGGCGCGCGCATGGTTCGCGAAACTGGACGCCAATGCCAGCCGCATCGCGCCGCGTTCGCGCAGACTGGCTTCGATTCCGGTAATGTATACCGCGGCTGCGGCGTTGTTCAGCGGATTTGCCGCGCGCAACCCTGCGGCGTCGACATTGCTCGCGATCAGCGCGGCCCTTGGCGTCGTGGCGGCTCTCCTTCCGGCCATTCTTCGTCTCGATTACTGGCAGATGCGATGGGCGCGCACGCGCACCGCTGCCGAAGTGTGCCGCTCGATGATTGCGTTGTGGAATACGCCGGCACATTACGATCTGGTGGGGCCGGAAACGATTCCCGATCTCGCCGGGGTGCTGACGTCGCTCAACTTTCTGCGCATGAAAGACAGCGCCCGCAGAAAGGTTTCGCTCGAGCAATTTCGCCATACCTATCGCCACGAACGGTTGCAGGAACAGATCGCATATTTCTCCGGCAAATCCGAACTGGCAGCCCGCGAAGGACGGTTCTTCCGCACCCTGACCTGGATCAGCGGTGGTTGTGCGGTGCTGGTCGCAGCATGGTGGTTCGGTGGCCGGATGGCTGGCATTGTTCCGCACACACGATTCGCAGGCCGTTGGATTCCCCTGATCATCTCCGCGCTGTTTCAGGTGGCCACGGTCGCCGGTGCGCTGGTGGTGATCAAGGATTGCGACCGGCGTCAGCGGCGTTATCGGGAGCTGGGGCAATGGCTGGAGAACTGGTCTCCGCAATTCGACGCGCTGAATACGTGGGGACTGATCCTGCAAGTCGCCAATCGGGTGGAGCGGGCCCTTCTTGTGGAGCTGGTGGAGTGGAGATCGCTGATGCGGCACGGAAAGTTGCCGAGGAAATAACCCATGAGGAACATCCTGACGATGGACGGTGGCGGGGTTCGCGGCGTTTTCACGCTGGAAATCCTCGCCCGCATGGAGGAGTTGCTGCGAGAATACTATGGCCGCAACGACTTTGTTCTCCGCGATCATTTCGATTTCTTTGCCGGAACCAGCACCGGCGCCATCATCGCTGCCTGTCTGTGCTGGGGGATGCCGGTCCAGGAGATTCTGGATCTTTATGTCAGCTATGGCGGCAAGATGTTCCAGCCAGTCCCGTGGTACAACCCCAGGAGATTTCTGATTTCGCGCTTCGATGCCCAGCCGCTTTCCGACATGCTGCAACGCATCTTTTCAGAAGACGGCGAAGGGAAAGAGCCCGCGCTGCTGGGGACGGACAAGCTGAGGGCAAGAGACGGGCAACTCAGGCTGCTGATGGCCGTGGTGCGCAACCACTCAACCGGTTCCGCATGGCCGGTGACCAACAATCCTCTGGCGAAATATAACGATCGCGAGCACAAGGAGTGCAACCTCGATATCCCGCTGTATAAGCTGGTCCGGGCCAGCACCGCGGCGCCAGTGTATTTCGATCCTGAGGTGATTCGTCTTGGCGACACGACCAGCGTATTTGTCGATGGTGCTGTCACTCCCTACAACAATCCCGCGCTCATTGCCGCGCTCACCGCGATCCTGCCATGCTATAACGTGAACTGGGAAACGGGACCCGACAAGATTCGCGTCATCTCGCTGGGAACCATCCGCTTCCCCTCGGGGCTGCCGAAGAAAGCGCGCAGCCTTTGGGTCGGATACAACGCAGCGAAGATTCCCGCAGCGCTGATCCAGGGCGCGGCCACGGAACAGGATTATCTCTGCCGCTGTTTCGGAGAGTGCATCTTCGGTGAGCCGATCGACAGCGAGGTGGGCCCTATGGTCGGCGCCAGGCTACCAGGACAGCGCTGGTTCAGTTATGTGCGGTACAACCGCTCGTACGGCGCTGTGGAGGTGGAGGATCTCCTGCAGAAGCATCCCAGCCTGGCAAGACTGGAGGCGGTGCACGCCATTCCGCTTTTGCGCGAGATCGGCAAACAGTACGCTGGCAATGTGAAGCTCAGTCATCTCGTCCCCGGAGTGGACGACCTTTCGGATCGGAGAATCGGCCCTCCCAGTGCAACGACGACGACGACGATTCAGGCGCCCTGAGCGGGTCTACTCGACTGTGACCGACTTGGCCAGATTGCGCGGCTGATCGACGTCGCACCCGCGTCGCACAGCGATGTGATACGCCAGCAGCTGCAGTGGGATTACATCGAGGATCGGCAGCAGCAGCTCTGGCGCGCTCGGAACGAAGAGGACGTGATCCACGAGCTGGCCGATGTGGTCGTCTCCGCGCGTGGCCACGGCAATCACTTTGCCGGATCGCGCCGTCACTTCCTGAATATTGGACAGCGTCTTCTCGTAACGCAGCACCGAATCTCGATTGCTGTCGTCTTTGGTCGCCAGCACCACCACAGGAAGCGTTTCATCGATGAGCGCGTTGGGACCGTGCTTCATCTCGCCGGCCGGATAACCCTCGGCATGGATGTAGGAAATTTCCTTCAGCTTGAGCGCGCCCTCCAGGGCAATCGGATAATGAATGCCTCGACCGAGGAAGAGAAAGTCGCGCGCATTCGAGTAAAGACGGGCCAGCGGCTCGCACTCGCCATCGACGGTGCGCAGGATCTCTTCCACTTTCCCAGGAAGGTGATTCAGCGCATCCAGCAGCTCACGACTGTGCTCTTCGCTGATCGTGCCGCGCACCTGCGCCAGATGAACCGCAAAAAGAAACAGTGCTACCAGTTGCGCCGTGAATGCCTTTGTGGACGCGACGCCAATCTCCGGTCCGGCGTGCGTGTAGATGGTCCCGTGCGCCTCGCGCGTGACCATCGCGCCGACCACGTTACAGACGGCGACCGTGGGCGCGCCCTTGGCAATCATCTCTTTTTGCGCGGCCAGCGTGTCGGCTGTCTCACCCGACTGCGTGATGAGCAGACCGACGGTGGCTGCGTCGACGATTGGATCGCGATAACGAAATTCGCTGGCGTAGTCCACTTCCACAGGAATCCGCGCCAGGCGCTCGATCATGAATTTGCCCGCAGTTGCGGCATGCCAGCTGGTTCCGCAGGCGGCGATATGAATATTGCGCGCCTTACGGAAAGTCTCGTCAGGAATCTTCATCTCGGCGAGGAAAACCTTGCCGGTATCGAGCGAGATGCGGCCGAGCGTGGTATCGCGGATCGCGCGCGCCTGCTCAAAAATCTCTTTGAGCATGAAATGCTTGTAGCCGCCCTTTTCCGCCTGGATCGGATCCCAGAGGATGCGCTGCAGCGGCCGCTCGATTGGATTTCCGTCGAAGTCGGTGAGCTGGACGCCGGCGCGTGTCAGTACCGCCATGTCGCCGTCCGCAAGGAAGTAAAGATCACGTGTGTGATGGAGAATGCCAGGCACGTCGGAGGCGACGAAATACTCGCCATCGCCTACGCCAATGACAGCCGGCGGGCCGTTGCGGGCAACCACTATTTTGTTCGGCTCATCGGCGGAGAGCACGCTGATGGCGAATGCGCCAGTAAGCTGTTTCACCGTCCGGCGCACGGCGTCTTCGAGGAGGATGGGCTTGCCGCCCTTCGCGGCGGAGGTCAGCTCGTGCTCGATCAGGTGCGCGATGATTTCCGTATCGGTCTCGGTTACAAACTTGTGCCCCTGCGCGATCAGCTCCTGCTTCAGCGCCAGATAATTTTCGACGATACCGTTGTGTACCACCACCAGCCGCCCGGTGCAGTCGCGATGGGGATGGGCATTCTCTTCGGTGGGACGGCCGTGCGTCGCCCAGCGTGTATGCCCAATGCCGAAGGTCCCATGCAGAGGACGCTCGTGCAGCACTTCCTCAAGACGGCGCAGCTTCCCGGGCGCGCGCCGCAGTTGCAGCCCATCACCATTGCCGCCCACGGCGATCCCTGCGGAATCGTATCCGCGGTACTCGAGCCGGCGCAGTCCCTCAATAATGATCGGGACGACTTCCGTGCTATTCCCGACGTATCCGACAATGCCGCACATATCTCTTACCCTACCCCGGAGTTGCAGTTAACCAGCAGACGACGAAAGTTGTAGACACCTCAAGCCATCGGTTCAGCCCGATGAACCACGATCCCCACGACTGCCAGCTTATTCCAGACGGAAGGAGTATTCCTCGATCACCGGATTCGTCAGTACTTCGCGCGCGATGCGCTCCACTTCGGCGCGGGCCGCAGCTTCCGGGATCCCGTCTTCCAGCGTCAACTCGAAGTGCTTTCCCTGCCGCACATCCGCGACTCCCGCATAGCGCATCTTACGCAGCGCGTTGTGGATCGCCTGGCCCTGTGGGTCCAGGACAGTTTTTTTCAGGGTCACATAGACATGAGCCTTCATTGTGCCCGATTATAAATGCAGGCCCCTCCGCGCCGATTCCCGGCCGCCCGCTCATTCTCAAAAAGAGAATTTCGCAATAAGAGATACTGGAATTACCTATGACGAATTATTTGGAACTCCCCGTGGGCGATAAAGCGCCTGAGGTGTTCAACGTCGTGATCGAGATCCCGGCGGAGGGCATCAACAAGTATGAGTACGACAAGCAGCTCCACGTTTTCCGACTCGACCGCAACCTCTATTCGCCAGTGCATTATCCCGGCGACTACGGCTTCGTGCCCTCGACTCTGAGCGACGATGGCGATCCACTCGATGTGCTGGTGCTGGTCGATGCACCCAGCTTTCCCGGCTGCGTGATGCAGGTACGGCCCATCGGGCTGCTGCAGATGCTCGATCAGGGCGTCCTCGACGAGAAGGTCCTGGCCGTAGGCAAAAATAATCCGCGCTATCGCGACGTGTGGAATTACTCGGAAATTTATCCGCACATGCTGAAGGAAATCACCCACTTTTTCTCTATCTATAAAGACCTGGAAGGCAAGCGTGTGGAAATCAAAGGCTGGCAGGATGCCTCCCACGCCCGCGATCGCGTGATGTATGCGGTGCGGAACTTCGAAGAGACGCGCGGGAAAAAGCTGATCGAGGTTGGCGCGAAAAAGTAGATCCCGTTCTCAGTCGGCGGCTGCGGCGACGGTGCCTGGCCGCCTGCTCGCCCGTTTTGAAAACAGATAAAAAAGCGGTCCACACGCCGCAATCAGTGAGCCCAGCAGCAGCGCGGGCATGTGGGCCATGTGCTCGCGCCGCGATGAAAAGTCCGCATAAAGGATCAGCGCGGTCGGCACTGCACCAATCATGCAGGCGCTGACCAGGCTACCTGCACGGAATGGGCGCTCCAGCGCTGGCTCCCGCAAACGCAGCACCACCAGCGCGATAAATTCGAGAATCAGGCTGCTCCCATACAGGATGAGGTCGAGCGAGATGAGCCGCTCGAAGCTGAATCGCAAGGCCAGCGCCCACGCAACCGCGCAGGCCACCACGGCGAACCACGGCACGCCGCGATGATTTTTCCGCGCCAGCGCTCCCGGCAGCATTCCATCCTCCGCCAGCACCATGGGCAGCCGCGCGTACGACATCGTCAGCGCGTTGAACATCCCTACCGACGTGAGCGTCCCTCCCACCACAATCGCGAACCCCAGCCACGGGCCTGCCATGGTCCGCGCCACATCGGCCCAGGATCCGGTGCTGAACGAGCCAGCGGAGACTCCGGCATACGCCATGCTGGCGAGCGGGATCACGTACGTGACCGTAACTAACACCGTGCTTGCGATCATCGCCCGCGGATAATTCCGCCGGGGGTTGTCGACCTCGCGCGCCACCGTCGAGGCGTTGTCCCAGCCCATGTAGTTCCACATCGCCACCAGGATTGCCGTACTCAGGCTGCCTGCCTCTCCGGATTGCCTCCACGCAATGTGCGCCGACAGATGCGTTCCGTGCCAGATCGCCACCGCTACCAGCACCACGAAAGGCGAGAGCAGCAGTACAAAGAGCCACACCGAGCCCTGGCCCACGGCCGGCGCCCCCAGCAGATTCCAGATGCAGCACAACGCGATCAGCCCCAGCTCCCACGCCGCTCCATGCCAACCTGCAGTCCATGCCGGAAAGAGCCTGCCCAGGTAGAGCACGAACAGCGTCGGATAAATGGCCATGTCGAAGATGCTGGCGGCCAGCGACAGCCACGCTTCCTGGTATCCCCAGAATGGGCCCATGCGCGCGGCGCACCCAGACGTAGAATCCACCCTCCTCCGGCAGTGCGCTGGCCAGCTCGCCGATCATCAGCGCCGTCGGCAAGCTCCATAGAAACGGCAGTGCGATCAGAATGATCAGCCCCTGCAGGTATCCGGCGTCGAGAATGTCTTCGATTCCGTAAGGGCCGCCGGAAACCATGAAGAAGGTCGCCGCCATGAGCGGCAGCAGGCGCATACCCCGGCTGGATTGAGCAGTCCGCAGAACAGTCGGTTGAGCAGTCCTGGCGATCCGGTTCCCTCGCGCTGCAGAAGTGGAGAATCCGAATCTACTCCGCTTCTGTCTCTATGAAAAGCAAAAACGCCATCCTGAAAGAGCGGCGTTTTGCAGCAAATCGATCGGGGCACCGTCATGACGCCTTGCGGCGCAGGTCTTCGTCTGAACGATAGTAGTCGACCATCGAGCCGTAGACCTGCACACGGCTTTCCCGATCCAGCGGCTGCGATGTGGTGCCTGCCGCGTACTCAAAACGGACACGGCCATGGTTGCGTTCAAGGATCGCTTCGGCCAGCGACGAACGCTCCCCAGCGTCCACCGTAACCACGGCGCCGCCGCGGCTCAGTTCGCCGCTCAGCGCGCGCGCCTCATCCGGACCCAGCCCCATGCCCGAGAACGAGCCCTCAAACGACGACTCAGAATACTCGACCTCCGGAAACAGTCCCAGCGTCCCTTCGCCGGTGCCAAATTTCTGGCTGGAAGCGGCGGCTGCATTTCGATTCCTGGCGGTCTCCGCCGTGCTGCTGCCGTAGGTCCGATTCAAATGCTCCAGCCACCGATCATCCGTTCTGGTTCCGGAACGGAGCGTGCTGGGCAGGTCATGCGGCAGCGTCTCGGGAAGGTCGTGTTTCAGTGTCGACGGAATCTCCGCGCCGGGAATCGGTCCGGGTGTCGAGGGCGCGCCGGGAAACGAATTGCCTGAGCCGGGCGCGAGTCCGGCTGGAGTCACTGCTTCATCGCCGGAATCAGGGCCACCGACCGAACCCGCCAGCGCCGGGTTCTTCTCCGTCAGTTCCCTAACCCCCTTCATCTCTCCCACCGAGGCCGGCTGCCCAGCCTCTGCCGGCCGACCGGTGCGAAATGCCGCACCCATCTCCGAGGCGCGAAAACCCTCATCGATCAGTTCGCTGATGGCGCGATGAGCGTCCGCGCCGTTGGAGAAATATCCCACCACGAGGTTTTCCTGCGAGCTATTGCCGCTTTGAGCTGTCATACGTCCCTCTCCCTCATCCTGTGGCCCAAGCCACCTGAGGTGGGATGCGCTAAGACACGTTTGCGCCTACTTTTGCCACGCCAAAGTTTGCCAGCAGAGTCGCCATTTCGGGTCTGGCTCCGAGGGTTCCCTGTATACTGACCACAACCGAGCCGGAGAGATGGCCGAGAGGCTGAAGGCGGCGGTTTGCTAAACCGTTATAGGGTTTAAAAGCTCTATCGAGGGGTTCGAATCCCCTTCTCTCCGCCATACAGTCCAACCCTTCCATTCTCTGGCCCTCAAGCGGTGCGAAATCTCCGGGTTCCGCGACTAATCCACATCTTCGTTCTACCGGAGAAATCAGGATGCCGCCCCACCAGCGCTCCTGTTCTGGGTATTTCTCCGGCCGTGCAGGCCGAGGTCCGGTTTCGCGAGGAAGTTCGCAGAGATTTTTCCTGACTCTGCGCAAGGCAGACGGCTCCGGACTCCGGCCAGGATAGTCCTAAAGCCAGCTTTCGCCCGCAGGCAATTTACCGAAGGAAACGCGCAGCCGGCGTCCGGGAGCAGGCGTGTCTTTCTTTCTCGCCGATTTTTTAGCGAACAGGATCGAGGGGAAACAAAGGACGTCACAGAATTCAGCGGAGAGCGCAGGACATGATCGCCGGGGAGCCGTCCGGGATCGTGCCCTGGAGGAATCCTCCGGCGGAATTGGCGGAGCGTGATCTGGGAATCGCGACCGTCGAAGCCGGGACTGACCGAAAATCCTGACCGGAGATTGTGAAAGGCTATCGTGTTTTGAGGGAAGTCCAGCAAGGACAGCAAAATGTTTGACACGATGGGCAACGCGCTCTTTATCGGCCGCCAATATGGAGGGGCGGCGGATGCCTTTGAACCGGCGGTACGCTTCAATCCCGGATCTTCACCCGAGGAAACCAGTCTGGCTTCCGCCTACGCCCCCGGGCCAGCACGATCTTGACGAATCGCACTGCGAGAAAGCTGTCGCCCTCAATCCCCTGAACCTGAGCGCGAACGAACTATTTGTCGGAGGACATTCGATTGGAGCGTGATCCGCTGTTGAAGGAGCGAGTCAGGCGTCTGAGAACGGTCACGCAGCGACGTGCCCACTCCCGGGCTCACTCCCGTTTCCGGGCCGCGCTTCCCAATCGTTGCTCCGAAATAGTGCTCCTGCGCAGACCCTCCATGGTGCCCCGCGGAAAATCAGTCGACTCACGGACTACCAGACGTGTGTGGATGACATATTCCCTTTGCGGAGAGGAATCTTTGATCTGCGAGCGGAGAGCGCTGACCGCGGCTCGCGCCAGGTCGACGCGAGACATTTGGATCGAAGTCAGGGGAGGAATCATCATCTCTGCCATATGGACGTCATCGAAACCGATGAGCGAAACATCGTTCGGGACGCGGAGACCTGACCGGCAGAGCTTGTGCAGAACGCCGATCGCCAGCATGTCGTTCGAGCACATAATCGCCGTGGGAAGACTCTTCTGTGCCAGCAGACGTTCGGCTGCTCCCATGCCTCCTTCCATCGTGTGGTCGCCATCGATGATCAACCCCTGCTCGACCGGGATGCCGCATTCCTGCAGAGCGTTACGAAAGGCAGTCAACCGTGACTGTGCAGAGTGCAGACGCAGAGGACCGGTGACGAATGCGATCTCCCGGTGGCCAAGAGCGGCCAGGTGCTGAACTCCCTGGCGGATGCCCTGGGAATAGTCCACGCGCAGGACACTGATTCCCGTCCCTTCGGGCGCCACATCGACGAAAACCAGAGGAATGTTGCGGTCGGTAAGCTCGTCCAAAAGCGGTTGCTCAACGCCGAACGTCATGATCGCGACGCCTTCGGCGTTGCGCTCCACCATACGTCGAATGCTGCGCTTCATGCGCTCCGGGTCGTAGTTTGTAGAGCTAATGAGAATTTCGTAGCCATTTTCTACCGCTACATCTTCGAAACCCTGAATCAGTTCGGGGAAAAAAGGATTCGTAATTTCGGAGACGATCAGGCCGAGCAGGCTGCTTCGACCGGAAACCAGAGCGCGTGCCTGGGTATTCGGAAAGTAGTTCAAATCGCGGATTGCGTCCCACACCCTCTTCGCCAATTTGGGATTGACTGTAGGAATGTAATTGATGGTGCGCGAGACCGTAGCGATGGAGACATTCGCCTGACGAGCGACGGCATGGATATCGATGCGGTCGGCCTTCGGTGCCAAACGGTTCGTTATTCGCGTGGGAGACATCACCAATCCGGCGGAGAATGCGTTTACAGCATAGTCCAGAGATGGCTGCGAGCAAAGCGAAAAGCGCCGGTACCTAACAAGGCTTTTCACTCCGTAAACGTTTACGCAACTGGTTTACGGGCTGGATCCCGTCGACACCTCCGGTCCGCACCCGAGCCATCTGAGCTGTCCTTCGCTGGACCGGCCGATCCAATTTATGTCCTTCCTCCACTGTCTGGGGTACGAGACGAAACGTAGACAACGTATTTCGCAAAATCTGGTTTTCGCAAAAGCCTGGGCGGCCCAACTACAAACCGCTCAGGTCGGGTCCGGCATGCCTGCACACGGCCGGTGCTTTGAGATGAGAATGAAGTGAGTGCAGCCACTCCCTCCCGAATGCGAGAATGCAGATGAATGCAGTCAGACTCCTCACTTGACAAGAGACCTCAGCGTTGACCAACCGTACCCTGATCACTGGCATTGGTATGGGGCTGGTCCTGCTCGTCGGCGCAAGCCGCATGCACTCCCAGGCCGGCGGACAGAACGGAACCGGCGGCATGGCGACCGGAACAGCAGCGGCGCCGGTGTATGACGGGAGCAGGCGCCCCATCACCGCGGGGGGCTTTGTCAAGACCGGCCCAATCATTTTCGAGGATGTTGCCCGCCAGGCCGGGCTCACCGTCTGGCATCACCAAGCCGGAACCCCGGAAAAACGGCTGATCCTGGAAGCTAAGGGGCCGGGCGTTTGCCTCATCGATTACGACAACGACGGATGGCTCGACATCTATCTTGTCAACGGTTCGACCTACGATGCCCTCGATGGCAAAGCTGAACCGCCGCACGCCGCTCTATTTCACAATAATCACGACGGAACATTTACCGACGTAACGCAGAAAGCCGGCGTGGCCAACGACCGCTGGGGCTACGGATGCGCGGTGGGTGACTTCGACAACGACGGCTACCCCGACCTCTATGTCACCAACTTTGGCAAGAACCGTCTTTACCGGAACAACCACGACGGAGCCTTCACCGACGTTGCCGAGCGGGCCGGCGTCGTGGCGGGAGGCTGGTCCGCGGGCGCAACCTTCGGCGACTACGACGGCGACGGGCGGCTCGATCTCTTCGTCGACGGCTATGTGGACCTGAATTTAGCGAACCCGCCCGTGTACGGTTCAAAATCGGCGGGCACAGCCTTCTGCGAGTACCGCGGGGTGCCGGTGATGTGCGGCCCGCGCGGTCTCAAAGGAGAACACGATCATCTGTTCCATAACAATGGCGATGGAACCTTTACCGATGTGAGCAAGAAGCTGGGGGTCGACAATCCCAGTGGCTACTACGGCCTAGGTGCGCTCTTCGCCGATGTAAACGGAGACGGCAAGCCTGACCTTATCGTCGCCAATGACTCCACGCCCAACTATCTCTATATCAATACGGGACATGGCACCTTCCAGGACGACAGCGTCGCAAGCGGGTTTGCCTACAACGAATCCGGACGCGAAGTAGCAAACATGGGGCTTGCTGCGGGAGACTATCTCAACAACGGCCATCTGGATATCGTCAGCACCACCTTCTCCGACGACTACGATGTTTTATTCCAGAACGATGGAACGGGGAACTTCTCCGATGTAAGCTATCAGGCCGGGATTGCGGAACCCACAATCCCCTTCGTCGGCTTCGGCGACGGATTTCTCGATTACGACAATGACGGATGGAAGGATCTGCTCATCGTCAACGGTCATGTTTATCCGCAGGTCGATCAGCATCCCGAGTGGGCTATCAGCTATGCTCAGCGGCCGCTGCTCTTCCATAATCTGAAAAACGGCAGGTTTGCTGAGGTGCCCGCCGTAGAAGGTTCTGGACTAACCAGAGTCACCGTGGGCCGCGGCGCAGCTTTCGGGGATATCTTCAACGACGGCAGGATCGACGTCGTCATCAATAACATGGATGGCGTTCCAGTGCTGTTGCGCAACGTCGATCCCAATCACCACCATTGGGTCGAGATGCGGCTGGTCGGCGGCGCGAAAAGTCCGCGCGACGCAGTCGGGGCAACCGTCTATCTGACGGCGAATGGGATGCGCCAGCGCGAAGATGTGCTTAGCGGCGGCAGCTACCTGTCCTCGAATGACTTCCGACCCCACTTCGGCCTGGCTGACAGCAGCGATGCGGGAACCGCCGAAATTCATTGGCCCGACGGTGAAAAAGAAGTCATTCGTCTGCCCGCGGTGGATCGAATCTATACAATTGTCGAGAGTAAGGGGATCACGGGTGCGTTGTGCGGCGGCGAGCCCTGTGCGAATTCCTCTCATCCATAACAAGGCGCAGCAGCGAGTTACAGGAGTGCCTCGCCTCGGAAGCCTCCGGGACAATTTTCCTTTGCAGGCGGACCATTCTCGCATGGCCCGCGCCAACAAACATTCGCCTCTCTAGAAGATGAGATTCCCACCGATCTGCAGGAAGCGGGGGATCATCTGCGAAGTCGCCTGTCCGAAGGATGCGTCGGGTAAGTTTGTGTCCATGTTGGTCAGATTCGCCCGGTTAAACACGTTGTAATCCTCTAACCTCAGCTGGAAGTTAATGCCCTCTCTGATTTTGGTGTTCTTCAGGAGGCTGGCATCCCATTCCTCGAAATTGGGTCCCGTAAAGCGGTTAAACACCTCGTTCCCTTCCGCTCCGAAGGTAGCTGGTTGCGGGAAATTCGCGGGAGTGAAGGCGCCGTGCAGGAAGGCCTGGCGGCTGGTTCCCTGGTGATAGCTGCTGACGTCGGGGAAATCGTAGTTATCGCCGTCCGCGTTGTAGTCGCCGCTGCCGGCCGCATACCCGGTAAAGACTCCACTGCTATTGACCACCGGGATGAATGGTGCGTTGGTAGAGACGTTCACCGGATACCCGCTCTGCAGAATCGTCGTGCCGCTGAGAATCCAGCCGCTGCCGACATGGCCCAGCAAACCTGAGGTGTGATTCACATCGGGGATCTGGTAGTTCCAGGCCAGCGAAAACCGGTTGGGCGCGTTCCAGTTCGATGGACCGTACCACAGTGACTTGTCGATGGGGTAACTCGGATAGATCTGCGTATCATCCCACGACCGTGACCGGGTGTAGGACGCATTGAAGAACGACCGGGTAAAGCGCCCCTGGAACGACAGAATTAGTGCATCGTAGTTCGAATAACGATCGTTGAAGGTATCGAAGACCTCGCCAAAGTTTGGATTCAGCCGCGTCGGAACTGTGCTGTTGTGGATGATTAGATCGCCGGGCAGTTCATTGATGTCCTGGCCGTAGCTGACGTTGTAGACCTGACCGCCCCCGGACAGCAGATCTCGTGCATTGGAGCCGGAAAACGCAGCACCGGCGACGAAATGTGTCCATAACTCGTGCTCAACACCCCCGGAATAGGTATAAGTCACCGGAGAGACAAGATTGGGGTCAACCGCGCCGATGTTGAACTGCAGACCCGTTATGCCGCCCGCAGCGTTGAGCGGCCTGGCCGGTAATGTTGGAGCGGGAAAATTAAAGGGCTGCTGGTTGGTGGTACCGAAGCCGAGGATCGGCGCCGGGGTCTGTCCTCCGTAGAAGGTCGGGAAGATATCACCCGGGGGATTGCCTCGATATTCTTCCTGCAGGTTGGCCAGGGTGGGCCAGTTGTGGAAGAAGCCCGCACCCGCTTTGATCACCCACTCACCGTTCCCCGTCAGATCCCACGCGAAGCCGCCGCGCGGACTGAAGACGTCGCTGATGGAGCGATTCAGCGCGTGGTTGTGGCGAACCAGGATGCCGTTGGCGATCTGCTCCTGCAGAGTCTGTCCTGGTCCCTCATAAAAGTTGCTGAAGGCGGTGTTGGCGCTGCGCGACCATGGGTTGCCAAAATCATCCCAGCGCAACCCGAAGTTGACTGTAACGCGCGAGCTCGCCTTCCAGTTGTCCTGGATGAACGCGCCGTTGGTCACTCCCGCGGCATTCCAGTTATATTGCGCATGCAGTCCCGTCAAAGGATCGTAGGCGAGACCGGTTTCCGTGTAGACGTTATCGCTCGCCAGATCGAGCAGATTATTGAACGCAAAGGTCGGCTGATCGTAGGGGCCGGCGAACAGCTCGATGTCGTCTCCATAGAGCCCCTCGTAGCCCACCTGAATATCATGGGACTTCACGATATGGGTGAAGACATCTCTCCAGTGATAGTTATGCTGGATGAAGTCGCCCTGCGCGAAGCCATCGCCGAATCCGGCGCCGATCCCCGTCACATTCACAATGGGAACGGTAAACAGACCTGTAGTCGGGTTGATTCCTTCAATACGATCGCCTGCGAAAATTGCTTCGTTAATGGTATTCGGGCTGAAGATGTGCGTATCGTTCCCCTGAATCGCCCACTCGTAGTTCTTATCCGTCTCAAAGAACGCCGGGCGATCGGTTGCCGTGTTGAAGTTCAGCGTGGTGCGATAGACGGTTCCATAAAGACGTTCCTTGTGAAAGTCCTCGTCTCCGCGGACGAAGTACTGGTTGCCATTTCGGTAAGTAGTCGCATTCCAGTCTCCGGTGTCGATAACCGGCGTGCCGCACGGCAGATTGTTGCTCGACGCCGTTCCGCAAGCCTGCGCACTGCCGGCCGGGAACACTGTGGCAGCGGTGGAAGAGACGGTCACGTTCGTCACATTTCCAACCGGGTATGTGCTCAGCAGCTGCGTCCCGATGGTGCCGGGATAGGCAGACTTTGCGAATGCCGTGAAGGCGGGATCCTCGAACGTGATGAGTCCTGGATTGGCGCTTGAAGATCGCAGTGGCTCAAATCCAAAGAAGAAGTAGCCGAATTTATGACCTGGCACAACGGGACCGCCGATGGTGCCGGAAAAGTTGTTGCTGTGGAAGGGCGCGTACTTGTGAATGAATTCCGTGCCCGCCCACATGTCCTGGTAATTGAAGTAGTCGCTGGCGTTGCCGTGGTAGTGATCGGTGCCGGATTTGGTCGTCATGGCCATCTGCACGGAACTGCCCCGGCCAAAGTCGTCCGTATAGGTGTCGGTCTGAATGTTGACTTCCTTGAGCGTGTCAGGATTCGGCGTCAGGTTCAACACACCGGCACGAATCGAACTGGTCACATCGAGACCGTCGACGATATACATGTTTCCGACTGCGCCCTGACCATTGGCGCTGGAATCCACCTGGGTTTCAGTGGAGAAGTTGTCCCGGCCCGATCCCGGACTGCCGTTAGATGTAACACCGGTTCCCGTGACGCCCGGGGCCAGTGTGACGAGCGAGATCATGTTGCGACCGGCCAGCGGCAGATCCGACAATGTGTCCGTCGTAATCGTTTCCTGAATGCGGTCATCCGCCGTATCCAGTACCGGTGCGGCGGTCGTGACCTGTACCGTCTGGGAGACGTTCCCGACGACCATCTTCACGGGGACATTCAGCACCTGATTGGTTTCGAGAACCACCGCTTCGCTGGTTATCGAAAAGCCTTTCGCCGTGCAGCTCAGATGGTATGCTCCCGGCGCAATGCTGACGAAGTGGTAGATACCGGCTTCATCCGTTGCCGCGGTGCGCTTTTCTCCCGTCCCGTCGTTGATCAGTGTAAGGGTGGCGCTGCGAATGGCTGCGCCGCTGGGATCCTGCACGTCTCCAGTGATCGAACCGGTGAACTGAGCAAAAACACGGGGAGAAAGAAGAAAGGGGAGAAGAAAGAGGACAGGCAGAAGCCTGCCGGACATTCTTGTCATAGCGCCTCCAAATGGACAGCTGCGTCTTGGGCCCTGGTAAATTCGAATCAAACCGATACCTGATTTGAGATAACGTTTACCAATTTCTGAAAATCGCGATGATTATTGTCTCCGCACGGCTACGTTGTCAAGCCCTCGTTTCACGAGCTTTCACCCCGCACACGTCAACGGCTATCCGGACCCGTGTTGTCTGCCAGCCGCATCTGCGGCGCGTCGAAGCCCTGTGTGTGGCATCGGTCCGGAATCAGCCCAATCAAAAGCGACAATCGGGCTGCGCGGAGTGGGACTGGCAGCGAAAATGTTTTCCCAGCTTTAACTTTCCACATCGTGATAAAGACGATACTGCTGATCGCGAATATCCGGGAAGGCTCGGAACGTCACCGGGGCCACCGCGGATTCAACCCTCCACTCGTTCGCCACCGTGCCCGTGCCGGCGGCCTGCAGCAATTGCGCCCGGTTGAAACGGCTTTGCGGAGCATTGATGGCAAACAGGGTCAGCGGACCGAGAAGAAGTGCCACGCTATTGGAATGCTGGGAATCCACCGCCTCGAGACGAAGAGGCCGGTCGATCGTGTACTCGATCCGGTCGCCATCCTTCCATTCGCGATGCAGAGGCAGGAAGGTTCCCGGCTGAATTCCCTGCTCCGCGCTGCCGCCGTTGACGGCAACGGAAGTATTCTTCCCGGCCCACTGGGGAACGCGCAGCCACACCGTGAACGTCTGAGCCTGCACGGTACGAATCCGCATGGTGATTTCCGGTGCCCAGGGATAACGCGTATCCTGTTCCAGCGCGATGCGCGCGCCATTGCGCCGCCAGTTGACGCGCGAGGGAACGAAGAGATTGACGAAGATGCCGTCGGGGGAATGGAAGTACGAACTGATTCCATAGTCGGCCGTGACTTGTGGAAAGGTTCCCGAGCAGCAGGGCCACTGCTCCGGATAATAGACTTTCGCTCCATCGTTGTTGTAATCGGAATAGTAGAAGCTGAATCCCCCCGGCTGCAGCGGCTTAGCGCCCAGAATCGTGTTATACAGCACCTTCTCCATGCTGTCCCCGTAGCGGCTGTCCCCGGTGATGCGCATGAGATAGCGCACGATCTTGAAATGCCCGTAGGCACCGCATGGCGTTTCGAAACTCGCATGTGTACTGGTCAGGCTGTCGCCGAGCGTGCCGCTTCCCGGCTCGCAGAAGGCCTCGTTCGGTCCCCATCCCCCGGTTGCGAAGCTTTGCGCCAGCACGAACCCGAAGCCGTTGCGTGCTGCGCGCAGATGCTTCTCGCTGCCCAGAACCAGATACGCCTGGGATGCCGAACTGAGGGCGTTAACGTGACTGTATGCGTGCCGGTGAGGCAGCACGTTCTGCCCGCCCGCCAAAGGATCGAAATAGTCCTGGTCGAGAAGGAAGCGCTGCGCCAGGTCAAGATAGCGTCGGTCTCCGCTCCGTTTGTAAGCGAGGAAGAAATTTTCCGGCAGCGTATAACTCTCGTCCCATGTCCAGGAGATGTTCTTATGCGGGCGGTCCGCCATTTCAGCGCGCGTGAGCGCATGAGGCGGCAAATACGGGAGAACTGCATCCGTCGCCCGCGACAGGGCGGCCAGCGCATCGGGATCGCCCGCAAACTGGTGAGCGTCAATCAGGCCGCAGTTGCTCTTGTCAAACGTATAAGCAGGCAATGGGTAATCTGCATAGAATTTTGGGCTGACCGCCTGCGCAAAGCCACGCACCATGCGGTTGATTTTGGCCTGCGTTGCCTTGTCGCCGGTCACCGCATACGCGCGCGCCAAACCCGACAGGTATTGCCCGAAGGTATGGCCTGGAATGTAGCCGGTCATGTTATTCGGCGGATCAAATTCGTTCGACCAGCTATACCATCCGCCCATGTCCTCGCCTGGCGCGGGCAAGCCTGCTTTCTGACGAAAAGGCTTGAGCAGCGAGTCCTCGCTGAGCGCGAGGAAGAATGCATGGTTGGCGCGAAATTGCTCCAGCATCGGCCCCTCGAGCAACTGCACGTCAGGGTAGTCGAACTGGGAAAGCTTCACGGTACCGCCGACGTTCGCTGCGATTGCCTGACTGGCAGCGCCGCGGTCCAACAGAGTCAGGCCTGCAGCGGCACCGCTTACCTTCATGAAGTCTCTGCGCGAGAAAGCTTTCATCGTAGTTTCCCCCGGCTGATCTCTCGTACAACCGTCGCTTTGTCGAAGCTACAGGTTCGACAGGTTCGGGTCCTGTGCAGTGAGCATAGCTCCGTGTCGATTTTTAGGATCTTCGGGAAATGTTTACTCGCTCCTCCACAGGATGTCAACGTTCACTCATTGACGCTGGTATCCAGCGAGGAAGATACTGATGAAACCTGAGCTCCGCTGGACAGTAGGCCGGCAATACAGGACAAGGCTCTGTGCAGAGTTTCGTGTGTTTCCGAAGCCCAGCATAGGAAACGTTCTCTTGACAAGGCGACATTGCGCGGACTAGAAGGGACCGTTCGGCATTTTCGCATTCTCCACATGAAAAACGCATTCACGCGCCGAAGCTTCCTCGCCGCTTCCGCGGCTTCCCTTCTGCCGGCTGCGGGCGCCTCGGTCATCGGCGGACGCAACGGCCTTCTCCCCATGCTGGCCGACGATGTTCCACCGACAAAACCGACTGAAGACTGGAAAGCCGCCGGAATTCTCGACCTCTCCCATTCTCCGTATGCCCGGTTAAAGACCGTCCCGGTTGCAGCGGTGACCATTCGCGAGGGCTTTTGGCAGAAGCGCAGACAGACCAACGTCGATTCGAGTATCCCCAGCATGCACGATGAACTCATCGAGCATGGACGCATGGATAATTTCCTGCGTCTCGAAGGAAAATCGGATGCGCCCCAGCGCGGTCCAGTATTTTCCGATTCGGATATTTACAAGTGGCTGGAATCGGTGGGATGGGCTCTCCAGTCAGGAGACCAGCCGCAGCTGCGTTCCCAGGCCGAGACTATGATCCGGCAGGTTGTGGCCGTGCAGGAGCCCAGCGGTTATCTCAACACCTATTACAACGGCGATCGGCGGCCCGACCGTATGCTGCCTGCTACCCAGGAGACCGGACACGAACTCTACTGCCTAGGCCACATGCTGCAGGGTGCGATCGCATGGTATCGAGGAACCGGGGATCCGACTCTGCTGAACGCAGGCATTCGCTTTGTCGACGATTTCCTCCTGCCCTCGTATGGGCCCGCTCCGAGTCAAAAGCCGATCGTCGCCGGACATCCCGAAATTGAGATGTCGCTGATCGAGCTTTATCGCACCACCCGCAATCGCCGTTATCTCGCTCTGGCAGGGTACATTCTGCAGGGCGACAATCGCATTCCCCTTACCCCGCTGCAGAGTACATATTTGTTCTGTGGGATTCCTTTTACGACGCGCACAAAACTCGAAGGGCACGCCGTTCGCGCCATGTATGCCTGCTGCGGCGCCGCAGACTACTATCTCGAAACCGGCGACCCGCAGTACTGGAGGACGCTGAACGTACTGTGGGAAGATTTGTCGCAGCATCAGATCTATATCAACGGCGGCGTGGGTGCGAGAGAGACCGGCGAAGCCTTCGGCGATGCTTATGAACTGCCCAATGCGCGCGCCTATGGCGAGAGTTGTGCCGCCATCGGCAACATGATGTGGAACTACCGGATGCAGTCGGCGACCGGCGATGCGAAGTTCACGGATCTGATCGAACGCGCACTCTATAACGGCATCAACTCCGGCATGTCCCTCGATGGCAAGACCTACTGCTATCGGAATCCGCTGGCATTCGATCCCGCCGGCGATTCCAGAGACCGGCATGCGGTCAACGGCAGGATTCGCAATCCCTGGTACGACACCACCTGCTGCCCTCCAAACCTTGAGCGAGCCTTTGCGTCGTTGCCCGGCTACTTCTACAGCACCAGCGACGATGGCCTCTATGTGCACCTCTACGACAACTCGGAGCTGAACTGGCGCCTGCACGACGGCAATGGCATCCGCGTGGTGCAGAAGACGCAGTATCCGTGGCAGGGCGAAGTGCACATGGAGGTAAGCCCCGCGACTCCCGCGCAGTTCGTGCTCTACGTTCGCATCCCCGGCTGGTCTGCCCGCAATGCCGTCCGCGTGAACGGTGAAAGTATCGCCGGAACCACGCCGGGCCAGTATCTGGCGATTCGCCGTCGCTGGACCAGCGGCGATCGCGTGGATCTCGCTTTCGATATGACGCCGCATATGCTGCGGGCTAACCCTGCGGTGACGGAAAACACCGGAAGGGTCGCCTTCCAGCGTGGCCCCATCGTTTTCTGCATGGAGGGCCTGGATCAGCCGACTCCGCCGCGACAGCGCAACCTGGCTGGTTTCTCGGTTAAGGCCTCAGGAACGACTAACGCCTCGTATGACGCAACTTTGCTGGATGGTGTCGTCGTGCTGGAGCATCAGGGCAGCCAGGAAGAGGCGCCCCCGTCGAACTCCCTCTACTTTGCGGCGGACACGCCACAGCCGGCTGCAAACCCTGCCACCCTCAAACTGATTCCCTACTATTCCTGGGCGAATCGCGAACCCTCCGAAATGCAGGTCTGGATTCCATATATCCCCGCGTAGAACATTTTTTGGGACTACTGCGGCACTTCGTCCTTCAGGACATATCCCTTGCGTTGCCGTTGCTGGTCGGTATTCGTCTTCTGCAGTACCGCCAGTTGTTGCACCAGTTTTTGCACCTCTGCCGTCTGGCCGAGGCGTCGCTTGGCCATGATTTCCTGATACAGCGCGGTTTCATCGGCGGGATCGATCTTCCGTGCCGTCTCAGCCTGCTCGGCGGCCCGCTGGGGCTGGCCCGCCCGCAGGTAGAGAAGCGCCAGCAGATCATGAGCGGGCTGGTAGCCGGGCTCGATCTTCACCGATCGCTCCGCTGCTGCGATGGCTTGTGGAAGTGCGTCATTTTCCGACGACGCCTCGGAAAGTGCTTCGGCATAGAGATACTGCAGCAGGCTGTCGGAGGGATGCGTCTGCGCTTGTTCCTGAAACAACTTCAGCGAGGCGTCGGACTGGTGTTGCTGGCTTTGCATGATGCCGATGGCATCCATGGCGAGAGAGAGCTGGGGATCGAGATGGTGGGCCTTCTCGAAATCGGCGATGGCTTTATCAAATTGAGAGAGCTGCACTTCAAGAACGCCGCGCGCGAGGTACAGGCGGCCAGCATTCGGCAGCTGCGTCAGGCCGGCGTTAAGCATGTCGATCCCCACCTGATACGAGTTGTGGGTGAATGACAGCTGGGCAAAACGCAGGTAGTTGTCGGCATTGCCGGGCTGCCGCACAATGGCGGCGCGCAGCAACTGCACAGCCTCGGGAGTCTGACCGGATTCCTCGGCCAGCTGCGAGCCCAATTCCAGCGGCGCTTCTGCGCCGCCGCTGCTGAGGAGAGGCTGCAGGGTCGCGAACGCGACCGCCGGGTCGTGCAGTTTCCACTGCACGACCGCCAGGTTATAGCGAACGGTATCATCCGGGTGGGAATCCAAAAGCTCCTGATAGTTTGCGGCGGCACGATTATCGTCGCCGGTACTGGCCAGACAAAACGCGTAGCCTTCCTGCAGTTGCGGGTGCCCGGCAAACTGCGGACGACTCGCCTCGAAATGCGGGAGCGCTGCTTTGCAGTCCCGATGCGCGCGGTCGACAGAAGCCAGCATGGCGTGCGCTGTCACATCGTCCGGCCGCTGCGCGAGGATCCGCTCCAGCAGTGCGGCCGCATCGGGCTGCTTCTGTGCGTAGGCAATCTGCGCCGCTCCTTCGAGCGCAAGCAGATCGGAGGGGCAGGACCGCAGTGCCTCTTCGAAGGACTGCTTCGCCGCCGAGGCCCGCTCCAGGCCATTGAGCGCAAGACCACGGAGAGACAGCAAACGGCAATCCTGCGGCGCCGTCGCCAATAAGCGCTCCGCCGCCTGTTCAGCCGCTGCGTATTGCCGGCTGCGCAGCAATTGCACCACGTCGGAGGCGTTGTCCTGAGATTGCGCCGAACTGAATCGAGGAACTGCAAAGAACAGGAGGCTCAGCCCGATGATCAGCAGCAACGCTGAGAATTGTCGCGCGCGCGATGGTACGGAGATATTCAACCCTTTCTCTGCTTTCACATGTCCCATTTTCACAGATCCCACGGGCAAGTTGATCTGTCTTCCAGGCGCGGATATATGGAATCCAGACCTGCATTTCGGAGCGTTCACGATTCACCCAGGAGTAGTAAGGAATCAGTTTAAGCGTAGCGGGGTTTGCCTCCGGCTGCGGCGGGTCCGCCGCAAAGTAAAGGGAGTTGGATGGTGGCGCCTCTTCCTGATTGCCCTGGTGCTCCAGAAAGACGACACCCTCTGGCACCGCCCGCATCTTCGTCCGTGACATTCCAACTCTCCAATACCTCACCTTCATTTCCGCTGCTCCTTTCGAACAGCCTGCCCATCGGATCTGCAGGCTCAGGCCGTGCGTTCCTGGCGAACCACTTCCACGACTGCCGACATGTCCTGTTCTCCATGTCCCAGGTCCTGCGCTTTTCGAAACAGTGCTTCCGTCGGCTTCGCTGTGGAGAGATCCACGCTGCGTCGCGCTGCCGCCGCACGAGCGTATCCCACGTCCTTGGCCATCAACCGCAGCAAAAAATTCACTTCATAGGTGCGCTTCGTCATGCGATCCGCCATGGTATGCAGAATGCCGCTGCCCGCTGCGCCTTTCTTGAGAAACTCCAGCGCAACTTCCCGATTGAGCCCGGTGCGCTCGATCCACGCCAGCGCCTCGGCGAAGGAGGTCACCTGGGCGGCGCAAAGAAAGTTATTGATGAGCTTGAGTTGCGCCCCGCTCCCCACCGGCCCCAGATGAAGAATCTCCTTACTCATGCAGCGCAGCACAGGCGTCACCTTATCGAGCGACTGCGCATCGGCGCCGGCAAGAAAGTTCAGTTGCCCGGCCTCGGCCTGTGCGCGGCTGCCGGTCACCGGAGCCTCGACGATCTGCAGACCGCGCGCACGCGCTGCTGCATCGAGTTCTGCCACCCAGTCCGGGCTGAGCGTGCTGCACTCGACCACAATGCTGCCTGGTCGCATAGCAGCGAGAGCTCCGTCGGTCCCAAGCCACACGGCGCGCGATGCCTCATCGTCGGCCAGCATGGCGAGCACGACCGTCGCCTCCTCGGCAGCACGAGCCGGAGTTTCCGCCACGCGAATCCCCTCCACCGCCAGCACCTCCGCCTTCGCGCCGCGTCCGGTTGTAGACAGTGAGCGGGAAACCAGCCTTCAGCAGATTCAGCGCCATGCCGCGGCCCATCGTGCCCAATCCCAGCAGCGCGACCTTCGTTTCGGTTTCCATCGAATCCTCCTTTATTGCATGGGCCGCACGCGCACCGGCGCCGTCAGCGGCTCGTGCTTCAGGATGACGTTGCGCAGCGCACGGCCGAAGTTTTCAAACTGAATTTCCGTCACGTCGCCGGCCTCGAGCCGCACGCCCTCTCCGTAAGACAGGCAATCTGCCCCCAGGAAGTGGATATGCACGCTGCCCGGCTGTCGATGGTTCGCGAACTTGAAGTGGTGATGTTCAAGGTTCGCGAGGCTGTGGCACATATTCTGCTCGCCGGTTCGAATCTCTTTGTCCCACAGGACCTCTCCTCCTCGATAGATCCTCACCCGTCCGCTCACATCATCGAAGCCGGCGCCGACCACCAGTTCGGGCCCGATGCTGCACGTGCGCAGCTTCGATGCGGCGAGGTTGAGATAATTGCGGCGCTCGAAAACATGGTCGGAGAATTCGTTGCCCGTTGTCATGCCAACGCGCCACGGCGTGCCATCGTCCGCAATCAGATAGATGGCGGCAACCTCGGCCTCTTCCCCGCCATCCTCCGCATGCCCGGGGATCTCCAGCGCCGCAAAGGGCCCGCGCACCGCCGATCCGTCTCCTTTATAGAACCATTCGGGAGCGATGCCGGCCTGGCCCTCGGGCGGACGTCCACCCTGCCGTCCCCACTCGAACATGCGCATGCTGTCGGTCATCTGCGCTTCTTCCTGGGCGGTCGGTGCAACATGCATGGCCTGGCGGTCGCGCGCGCTGCCCAGATGCGTGAGCCCCGTGCCTGAAACCGAGACGCGCTGCGGGTCCGCGGGGCAGTCGATGGGAGGGAGCAGCTTCCACGGCGAGCGGCCTTCGTAGACATCGTCGTACGACAATAAGTCGCTGGATTGCAAACCATCGACCACGGCGGTGAGGGGCCGTTCTTCCGCGAGTGCACGACCGGCGAGCGCAAGAACTGTATCGACATCGCGCAGGAGAGCGAGGTTTGGCTCGCGCACCAGAGCGACGCGCCGCTGGCCCGCATTGGCAATCTGAACCAGATGCACCATTAGCTCCTTTCGCTACTCGATGACGTGAAAACGCTGTAGCGATTCTTCATTCACGGTGAGGCCGAGGCCTGGCAGGGAGTCGTCGAGGTCGATATGTCCGCGCTCCGGTACCGGCTCGCCATCGAAGATGTACCAGAACAACTCGTTACCCACTTCGACATCCACTTTCGGGAAGAACTCGGCGATGGGCGAATTCATACTGGCCATGACGACGTGGTAGTTATGCATTTGTCCCGCGTGGGGAACCACCGGAATCTGGAACGACTCCGCGAGGGCGCAGATCTTGCGTGCCTGGCTTATGCCGCCGACGCGATTCGTGTCGAATTGAATGTAGTCGAGCGCGCTGGTCTCGAGCAGCTCGCGAAAGCCGAAGATCGTAAATTCGTGTTCCCCGCCGGCAATGGGGACTCGCCCGTAGTTTTTCAGTTCGCGATACCCGCGCGTGTCATCGGGAATCACCGGCTCCTCGAGCCAGCGCAGGTGGAACGGCTCCAGCAGAGGAAGCATGCGTTTCGCATAGTCGAGTGTCCAGCCCATGTAGGCATCGGTCATCAGATCGATCTCGTCGCCGATGACCTCGCGAACGGCGCGCACCAGCTCCAGGTTTTTCTGCATGCCGGCAGCGCCGTCGAGCGGCCCCCATCCGAAGCGGAGCTTCATCATGGTGTAGCCCTGGTCCTTATATTTCCGCGCTTCTGCCTGCAGCTGCGCGATCGGCATGGCATACAGGCGGCTGGCATAGACGGGAATCCTGTCTTTGGTCCGGCCGCCCAGAAGCCGGAATACCGGCTGCTTCGCATCTTTGCCGAGCAGATCCCAGAGGGCGATGTCCACTGCCGAGATCGCGGCCATCGCCACGCCTTTGCGGCCGAACGCCAAAGTTCGCCGATACATCTGCTGCCAAAGAAACTCGACATCCCAGGGATCCGCGCCCACCAGCAGCGGCCGCAGATACGTCTCGATCAGCGACTTCGTCACCACAGGCGCCAGCGCCGCGTTGCCCAGGCCAACCAGGGCGTTATCCGTGAAGATCTCCACCAGCAGCCAGTTATGAAATGCAAAGTTCCCCATCGATGCTTTGCGGAAAGCCACCAGGTCCATGGGATTGGTGCAGAAGTGCGGAGGCAGAGAAACGGTATTGCCCTCCCATTGAACTACACGCGTACGGACCTCGGTGATTTTCATGCGGCGCTTCCGATCTCCTCAAAGCCGGTGACTGGAAAAGGTTGAATTCTGCCGGCTCGCAGAACAATGGCGGCAAAGCCAACAAGATGAAATGTTCCGACCGCGGCGAACAGTCCGCCGTACGTTACGCCGTGGGTGAGCAGAAGCCCCGCGAGCACGCCAAAAACTGCGCCGCCGATCGCTCCGCCGAATCCGATAAGCCCGGCCACTGTACCCACGGCGTTCAATGGAAAAATGTCGGCCGGCAGCGTCATCACCAGGCCGGACCACGCCTGCTGCGCGAAGAAGGCAATGCTGAACAGGGCGAGCGCCATTGAAACGGGCACCAGCGAAACCAGCATCACCACCGGCATGGCCGCCGCGCAGCAGCCCAGAGCGATCTTGCGCGCGGCGTCCAGAGACTTTCCCCGGCGCAGAAGAGCGGACGAAAACCAGCCTCCGAGAAAACTGCCCAAACCCGACGCGGCATAAGGTATCCATGCGTAATAACTCACCTGCCGGATATCGAAGCCTCGCGCGTCGTAAAGATACTTCGGGAGCCAGAACAATAGAAAATACCAGGCGGAATCGCTCATGAATTTGGCGAAGACGAACGCCTGTACATTATGCAGCCGAACCACATCCAGCCAGCGCAGGTGGTTGGCCGGTCGTAAGTCCATTACCTTGGGAGAACCTGCCCCAGGACCAGCGGGATAACTCAAAGCCCACCAGAGGACCCAGCCCAGTCCACCGGCGCCGGCTACGACAAAGACCGCGCGCCAGCCGCTGTGCAGCAGAATGAAGCCAATGATCGGTGGTGCAAGCAGGGAGCCGATCGCCGTACCTCCGTTGATGAGACCCATGGCCGTCGAGCGTTCCGCCGGCTCAATCCACTCGGCAACCACGCGGGTGGCCGCAGGAAAAGCTCCGCCTTCCCCCATCCCCAGCAGAAAACGGGCAATCAGCAACAACAGAAATCCCGTTGCGAGACTGTGCAGCGCGCAGGCCAGAGACCACCAAAGCATAATCAGCAGAAATCCACGCCGCGTGCCCATCCAGTCCAGCAGCCGTCCGCCAATTACATAGAGCGCCGCATACGACAACAGGAACGAAGTTTGCAGCCACGAGAACTGCTCCGCTGACAGCGGAATATTGTGCTGGATGCCGACAACTGCGACCGGCAATGTGAGCCGGTCAAAATAGCTGATCGCGATTGCGACCGCCACCAGAAATACGAAGTACCATTTGCGTGACATGATCGCAATCCCATCCCTTCTACCAGCACGATGACGACAGCGGAACGATCGATGGGCGGCCGGTTCTTAGGGTTGGTGTGGCAGGATGACGGCGCATGGATCGCCACTGGGCCAGTTGCAGGACTCCCGTGTGTCACCCCTGGAGTTTCACCTCCATTATCCGGCCGCGAATCGTTACCGCCGTTGCTGCGGCCTGTCCCGCAAGGCGCACTCCGATCTTCCGGTTGACGGCTGGTCTGCCTGTTGGGTCCACATGAAGGATGAGCGTTCGTTCGCGGTCCTTCCATTCGCACACGATCCGTGTGAACTCACCCTTCTCGTAGCGGAAGCTCTCGCCATCGTCTTCATACAATGTGAAGCGGCCATCCGCGCCTGGATAAACCAGCAACTCCAGGGGTTCGTCCACCGGTTGGGTGGTGTACTGACGGACAGGTCCGAAAGGTACAACGGCGCCGCTCTTCACATAGAGGGGTATCGTTTTGAGGTCCACCGGGCGCGACACGTCCTTTCCTCCCTCAGTCTGCTGGTTCGTCCAGTAGTCCCACCACTGGCCGGACGGGAGATAGATGGAACGCTGGCTGGCACCCGGCTGCAGGACCGGAGCGACCAGAAAGCTGTCGCCCCACAGATACTCGTCATCGCGTCGCAGCGCCTGCTGGTCGCGCGGATCGACCAGCCAGATGGGGCGCATCAGAGGAAGGCCCGTGGCATGGGTCTGCGCCGCGGATGAATACAAGTACGGAAGCAGCCGGTAACGCAGGTTCAGATACTGGCGGCAGATTTCCTCTACCTGCGGGTCGTGGAGTTCGTCGGGCGGGGGCCAGTTTGCGCCCAGGCGCTGAGAGCCCTCGAGGGGCCCCGGAGTTCCAAGATCCCAACCCCATGGAAGGCGCAGTTTCCAGGTAACACCGTGGGAGCGGAACAGCGGGCAGAAAGCGCTGAACTGGAACCAGCGAAGATAAAGTTCCGGTGTCAGCTCATTCGTGGGAACAAATCCTCCGGTATCGGTACCCCACCAGGGAATCCCGGAGAGTCCGGTGTTGATCCCGTTGTGCACCTGAGCCGCCAGGGTTGCCCAGGCGGAGTCAATATCTCCCGACCACAGCCATGCGTACCGCTGCATCCCCGCATACCCGTTGCGGTGCAGTGCAAAAGGCCGCCGGTCAGGATGGACGCTGATCGAGCCATCCCAATAGAGCTGGTTACGCTGCAGGCGAGCGTATACGGAGAGCTCGTCGCCTTCATCCGGCCACCATCCGTCGATCCCGGCTTCTGCGACTGGCAAATGTTCCTTCCAGTACGACACGGCATCGCCCGGTGTTTCGGCGGCGGTGCCAGTGTCGTGAATGGTGCCATGGAAGTCCCCCGGCGGAACCACGTGCACGGCGACTTTGAAGTGCTCGTTATGGAGCTGATCGATCATTGCTTTTGGATCGGGAAAAACATCCTGATTGAAGGTGAATGCGCCGTGCCCGGTGTTCCATCCGGAGGGGCAAAACCCCGTCCCGAGGTAGATGAGAGTGTCGCAGGGCAATTGTTTTTCCCGAAAAGTGGCCGCTTCATTCAAAATCTCTTCGCGGCTCGTCAGCGTGCGGTGCGACTGTTGATAGCCCAGGGACCACAGCGGCGGCAAATGCGGGAAGCCGGTGAGTTCGGCGTAGCCACGCAGAATCTCCTCGGCGTTCTCTCCCACCATCAAATACACATTGCGGGTCGAGAACGCCTCCACCGGCCTGAACAGTCCCTCAGGTCCCGATAAGTCGAAGGATCCGGAGGGTTGACCGATGAACAGTCCCCATCCCGCCGGACTCATCAGCCAGGGAATCGGGATGCGGGACCCATTGAGTCTCAGATCCGGCCTGTGTTGTCCGTTTCTCATCGCATCTTTCGCGCCGTGGAGGTCGTAGGTGGGCATTCCCTCCCCGAGTCCGAACACCGGAGCATCGCCAAGCGGAAATCGAATAGCCGTGCTGTCTGCGTCGAACTGGATCTGCTGGATCGTCGTTCCATTTGCGTCCGCAACTGTGATACGGAGCGGATCTTCCTCAACCTGGATTTGATACTTTCCCCATGGCACCTTCGTTGCCGCCGGATGGGGCTTGCGCAGCAGGGAGACCGCTTGCGGCTGCGGAACCACCCCGAGTTCCTCGTCCACGGGCCAGGCATTCACGGGGGCAATGGAGATGCGGAGGATGCGGGGCGACAATGCCGCCAGGGATACGTCCAACTGTCCTGGCGCGCCGGTGGCGGGATCGAGAACGCCGGCCGCTCGAAGCCGCCGTGTCAGCAGGAACTGCGCAACCCCGGCGGCGCATCCGCCGAGCAACGACCTTCGGGACACCTGCAACACCATCGTGAAATTCCTCTGCGATTCGGGATATCGCGGTTAGTCCATTGATTTGCAGCAGCGGCACGAGTGCTCCGCCCCACGGAGGCACCGCGGTTAGAAGATGAGGTTGCCGCCGAACTGGATGAACCGCGGAGGAAGCTGCGCGGTCGCCTGGCCGAATGTCGCATCGGGGAGGTTGCTGTCGAAACTGGTAAGGTTTGCCCGGTTGGCAATATTGAAGACTTCGAAGCGAAACTTGAAGTTCAGGGCTTCAGTGATCTTCGTATCCTTCAACAAGGCCGCATCCCAGTCATCGTAGTTTGGACCGACGAACCGATCATATTTCTCGTTCCCCTCCTCTCCGAACGCAGGCTGCGGAAATTGCCCGGAAGAAAAAATGCCGTGAAGAAAAGCTTGCCGGCTCGACCCCTGGGAGTAATTCGCAACATCGGGGAAGTCGTAGTCATCGCCATCGGCGTTATAGTCTCCGCTGCCGGGCTGAAGTCCGACGAACGCGCCCGAGGCGCCGGTAATGGGCTCAAAGGGCGCATTGGTAGACACAGCAACCGGGTAACCGCTCTGGATGGCCGCGGTTCCGCTGACCATCCACCCGCTGCCAATGCGCCCTACGAAATCGTGGCCTTGATTGACATTCGGCAGTTCATAATTCCACGTCAGGGAAAAGCGGTTGGGCGCGTTCCACGCGGAAGGCCCGTACCACTGATGCACATTGATGTAGCTCGGAAACACCTGGGTATCGTCGAATGAGGACGAACGAGTGTAGGAAGCGTTGAAGAACGATCGGCTGAATCTTCCCTGCAGCGCAAGAATCAGGGCGTCATAGTTGGAGACGCGATCGTTCGCTGTATATTGCACCTCGCCGAAGTTCGGGTTCAGGCGGGTGGGCACGACGCTGTTGTGGACGATCAGGTCACCCGGAAGTTCATTGATATCCTGCCCGTAGAAGGTGCTGTAGACCTGGCCGCCGCCGGACAGCAGATCGCGTCCATTCGCGCCGGAGTAGTCGACGCTGGCCACATAGTGCCCGCCCATCCGGTGCGCCAATCCTCCCGAGTAGATATAAGCGACGGGCGATGTCAGCGTCGGATCGACGGCGCCGATGGTGAACTGCAGGCCGGTCAGACCCCCCGCCGCATTCAGGGATTCCGGGGGCAATGCCGGCGCTGGAAACCCGAATGGCTGTTGATTCGAGGTGCCGTAGCCAAAAACCGGAGCTGGAGTCTGCCCGCCATAGAACGTGGGGAAGATATCGCCGGGCGGGTTGCCGCTGTACTCCTCCACCAGGTTGGCCAGGGTCGGCCAATTGTGAAAGATCCCCGCGCCCGCCTTGACCAGCCAGTTCCCGTTGCCCTGCAGATCCCAGGCGATGCCGCCGCGCGGGCTGAAGATATCGGTGATGGAGCGCTGCAGCGCGTGATCGTGGCGGACGAGGATCCCATTGGCAATCTGCTGCTGCTCCGTTTGTCCGGGCCCGAAATAAAAATCGCTCAATGCGGTGTTGGCGCTGCGCGAGTAGGGATTTCCGTAGTCATCCCAGCGCACGCCGTAGTTCACCGTAAGGCGCGGGGTAGCCTTCCAGGTGTCCTGCACGAAAAGGCCATAGGTAGCCTCAGCCGCATTCCAGTTGTACTGGTCGCGCTGACCTGTCAGCGGGCTATAGGCCAAACCGGTTTCTGTGTAGACATTGTCCTGCGCCAGATCGAGGAGGTTATTGAACTGGAAGGTCGGCTGATCATAGGGGCCGGCGAAGTTTCGGATGTCGTCGCCGAACAGCCCTTCGAAGCCGGCCTGGAGATCGTGGTTACCCACCAGGTGCGTGAGCATGTCGCGCCAGTGGTAGTTGTGCTGGATAAAATCGCCCTGAGCGAACCCATCGCCATAACCGGCGCCGACCCCGGTTACATTGACGACGGGGACATCGAAGAGTCCGGTGATGGGGTTAATTCCTTCAATGCGGTCGACTCCGAAATAAGCTTCGTTGAGGGTGTTCGAACTGAAGGTGTGGGTCTCGTTGCCCTGAATCGCCCATTGGTAGTTCTTGTTCGTTTCGTTGAAGGCCGGGTACACATCGGGGGTGTCGAAGCTGAGCGTTGTGCGGAAGACCGTTCCGTACAAGCGATCCTTGTGGAAGTCCTCATCCCCGCGAATGAAGTATTGGTCGGCATTGCGGTACGCCGAAGAATTGAAGTTGCCGGTGTCGATCATGGGCAGGTTACACGGCAGGTTCCCGGTGGCCGGAGTTCCGCAGGCCGTGCCGCTGCCCGGAGGGAAGAGATCCGCTGCGGTCGAGGACACTGCGCTGTCGGAAACGCCGCTGACCGGATAGGTGCTGAGAATCTTCGTGCCCACGGTATTGGGGTAGTTGGCCTGTGCGTACTGCACGAAGGCCGGGTCAGCAAGGCTCGTCGAGTTGGTGACCGCGCTGCTGGCCAACTGCGGCTCAATCTCAAAGAAAAAGAAGCCCAGTTTCTTTCCAGGCCAGACCGGGCCGCCGATCGCGGCGGAGATGTTGTTGCTGTGAAACGGCGCGTACGTGTGGTTGAACTCCGTTGTCGCCAGCATCGACTGGTTGGTGAAGAAGTCCTCGACATTGCCATGGTAGTGCGAGGTGCCGGATTTGGTGGTCATGGTCATCTCCACCGAACTGGCGCGGCCGTAGAGAACCGAGTACGTGTTCGTCTGAATGCTGGTTTCCTGAATCGAGTCAAAATTCGGAGTCAGGTTCAGCACACCCGGGCGGATCGAGCTGGTCACGTCCAGCCCGTCGACGATGTACATATTGCCCACGGAACCCTGTCCGTTTGCGCTCGCGTCCACCTGGGTTTCCGTCGAATAGTTATCGACTCCGGAACCTGGGCTGCCATTGGTGGTGACACCGGTGCCCGTCACTCCCGGCGCCATCGTGATCAGCGATATGATGCTCTCGCCGGCCAGCGGCAGATTGGAGAGCGTGCCGCTGGAAATCGTCTCCTGGATGCGGTTATCGGCCGTGTCGAGAAGCGGCGATTGCGTGGTCACGTTGACGGTCTGGACCGCACTGCCCACCACCAGCCTGATCGGCACATTCAGGACCTGGTTGGTCTCAAGAACCACCGGCACGGTGACTCCGCTGAACCCTTTCGCCGTCGCGGTCAGGTGGTAGTTTCCCGGCGCGAGACTCGGGACAGTGAAAACGCCCGACGCATTCGTCGTCGCCATGGTGATCTGGCCAGTCGCGTCACTGGTGAGCTTCATTTCGGCATTCGGAACCAGAGCGCCACTGGGATCGACCACTGTTCCGGTCACGGTTCCGCTGAACTGAGCCCATGCACCTGGCACCGACAGCACCAGGGATACGAAAACTACTGGCGACAAGAATCGAATCAGTTTCATCGACGGCCTCTCATGTGCCATGGATTGACGGATAATCCCTGCACTTCCAAAATCACATTTGTATACAAAGTAGTATCCGGGGAACGAACCAAAAACTTCACAAAGGTACGACCAATAAACCTAGGTTGTCAAGCGCCTGCGGCTGCGCAAATAAAAAATATCTGACGTCCCGGCACTTCAACTCCACATTGCCGGCTGGTTGACGGATGGTTACGCTGCATGGATGATGCTGTTATGCGCAGGCAAAGCGAGGCGCCCCGACCGCTCGACTCGGGACCAGTCAAAGAGGATGTCACCAATCTCCTCATTCTTCGATTTCAGGAAATGTTGCGCCAGAAGGTCCTGCGCCAGGGAAGCCGCCTGCCTCCTGAACGCGAATTGGCAGCACATTTCAACGTTGCCCGCTCCTCGCTGCGCCAGGCACTCAAGGTGCTGGAGATCATGGGAGTCATCACCCAGAAAGTGGGTGACGGCAGCTATCTCAATACGGATACCTCCGCCATCCTTTCCGTGCCCATGGAGTTTCTTTTCCTTCTCGATGACACGTCCGTCCAGGAGCTGACAGAGTTGCGTCTGCTGATTGAACCTGGTTTGGCGCGGCTCGCCGCCGAGCGCGGCACCGCCGAGGACGTGGCTCTCCTGCGCCAGTCCATTCGTGATTTCGAGAACAGTGGCGGAGACACGCTGAAGATCGTCTCATCCGACCTTCTGTTTCACCGCGCCATATTTCAGGCCTCGAAAAATGGCCCTTCCGCGCGTGTCTTTCACAGCATCCATCGCGCCATGGCCAAGATGATTCTCGTCACGTCGCAGCTGGTCGACCTCCAGCACACGCTTGCTTTTCATAAGCCAATCATGCTGGCCATCGAGCGTCGCGACGGTGAACGTGCCGCGAAACTCATGGCCGAGCATCTCAATGACGCCACTGCGCTGCTCGTGAAGGAGCAGGCCCACCAGCACGACCAGCTGCTCCTCCGACACATCAACGCAGAGCAGCAGCCGATTGCTCGCAAGCCAAGGCGACGGAAGCGCAAATAGACCGTTCCCGTCCGCGGGTGTTGCTGCAGTCTTTACAATCTGCGGCTCACTTCCGCAGGCGCATCATGCTGCATAACCGGGAAATCGCAAATCGGGTGCAGATTGCCATGTATTCAGGACTGGATCATTCGGCAGCAACTATTTGAAAGTGAACACGATCTGTCTGGGGCTTATCCTGACAGAGCTGAGCCTTTTTCGCTGATCAAGCCCGAAGATTTCCCTGTTAAATTTCGCAAACCTGACTCTCGGTCGGAGATGTAACTCTCCTCCATCCAAACGGCTGTGGGATTCGCCGCATGAACTTTTGGGTAAAACGATCCGCATTTCCCCTGTATTTTTCCCGTTAGCGGGGAAATGGCATCAGCGATGAGTTCGCCGAGGACTCCATCCTCCGCCAGCCCCAGAAAATCCCGTCCAGCCCCGGCAGTCGACGTCTTCGCCCGGCCGTGTCAACGGTTTAGGGGACCCTCCGCCATATGTTCCCGATCTGACATCATTTCGAATCTAACACTCTGATTCGACTTTGGTTCTCTTCACTTGATACCAAAGCGCTATACCGATCTCCCCTGAATCCGCAGATTCTGGTTGTGCATATTCATCAGCCAAGGAGTCGTCGTGGACTGGAGCAAACTGCCGGATTTGGTGGCGGTCGCCCTGCTGACCGTCGCTTTTGCCTCGGTGGCGCGTCGCGGCCGGACCCGCGTATCGGCTCTCTGGCTTACCGCCTGGGGTATGATCGCCCTCCATTTCGTCGCCTTCATGTTTGCCCCACTCCCTGGCGTACTCGGAAACGCTGCCGGCGTCATCGGCCTGGCATCCCTGACCTGGGCCGGCGTTCTTTTCATGTGGGCTTCGGTCCCCTACCGCCGCCAGAACTCCAGCCGATGGATGATGGCCACCCTGCTGGCGACCAATACTCTTTACATCGTGATCGTCATTCTGGCGCCGAACGCTGCCTGGGCTCTGATTCCGTCCGCAGCTCTGTTCGGCATCCTGCCGCTCACACTCACCCTCTTCACGTTGCGCCGCTTCAACCACCTTCTGCGCTGGACAACCGTCTTCCTCTACGTCGATCTCTCTATCTTTCTTCTGGCCGTTCAGCTACGCCATGGCAATGGCGCGGACCTGGCCCTCAACGCCGTGCTGTTTACCGTCTACTGCGGCTGCGGCATTCATTTCTGGCACGCCTACCGCCGGGCCACCGCCGGCGCATTTATCACCATCGCCGCCTTCTTCCTGTGGGCGGCTGTTTTTGTCGTGGCTCCGATCATCGCCGCTTTCATCCCCAGTCTCCACGTGGAAAACGAGGTCTGGAATCTTCCCAAATACATCGCCGCGGTGGGCATGATTTTGCTCCTCCTCGAGGACCAGATCGAACACAACAAATACCTGGCCCTGCACGATGAACTGACCGGTCTTCCGAACCGGCGGCTCTTTCAGGACCGCCTGAACGGCGCCATTGAGCGCGCCCGGCGCAGTGGGTCAGGCGCGGCTCTGCTGCTGATCGATCTGAACGATTTCAAGCAGGTCAACGATACCAACGGCCATCACACCGGCGATCTGGTGCTCAAGCGCGCCGGCGAAATCTTTCTCGGGCGTGCCCGGCGATCCGACACAGTTGCCAGGACCGGGGGCGATGAATTTTCCCTCATTCTCGAGGGTCCCATCACGCGCGAGGACGCCATGCATGTGGCCGACTCACTGCGTCGGTTGCTCGATGATCCGGTCCAGGTCGGACTCCAAACCCTGCACGTGGGAGCCAGCATCGGCATTGCGATCTATCCCGAGGACGCCGACTCGCCGGAGTCGCTTTACATTGCCGCCGACCGCAGTATGTACTCTGAAAAACGCCGTCCAAAAGCCGCCCTGGTCGACCGTCTGTTGCTCGACGAGACAGCCGGGACGGCCGACTTTCGCAACGCCAGCGCCAGCACTCACTAAGACGCTCCGCGACCACCTCCTGAGCCCGGCCAACCACGCAAAAACCGATTCTCCCGGGCCGAAGGTGTAAGCGCACCCCATCGCGGTCGACCGGGCTCCTCACCCGCGTTACGTGACGACTGGTTTTTCGCCCATTCCCTCGGTCCCGAACACGCGGCGATAACGCTCGATCTCCGATTTCGGTCCCAGCGCTTTCACCGGATTGTCCGACAGCTTCACCGCGGGCCTGCCCTCGGCGTCATTCAGTTTGCAAACCAGCCGCGGCGGATCGAATCCCGTGTCTCCACGCGGATTGCACCCACGAAAATCATTGGTCAGCAGTGTTCCCCATCCTGCACTGAAGCGGATGCGGCGCTCCGGAAGCCACTTCGTGCTGTCACGGAAATCGCTGCCGTGCCGAAAATCCTCGCGTGCTGCACCATCCCGAATGCTGCCGCCGAAATATGCATGGAGCTGAAGAATTTCGTCCACATCCAGCGAATCCGAAGCGATAAACAACTTCTTTCGTGGATCGCGTCCCCGTTCTTTCAGCCATGCGATGTACTCATCGCCGGCCACAAACGGGTCCTTGCTGTCAGCGCGCTGCCCCGTCCAGTCTGCGACCCAGGACGGCGCATGGCGCAGGAACTGCGTCGTGCCGAACGTATCCGGCAACAAAATGAGCAACTCGCCCCCATACGTCTGCTGCCACAGTTCAAGTAACCGGTACTGTGACGATCGCAGCTCCTGGTCGTTCGTCGCCATCGCGGCCAGCGCCATGGGCAGTTCGTGCGCGTTAGTGCCGATCGCCTCCATATCGTGCTTGTACGCCAGATAGGTGTTCGATGTGCCGGTGAAGCGCGCACCCAGCACGTCCCTCATCGCGTTCACCACGTATTCCTGCCACAAGAAGCTGTGCCGCCTTCGAGCGCCAAAGTCGCTGATGTGCAGATCGGGGACGCCGCACAGTCGCTCCATCTTGTCCCACAGTTTCGCCTTCGCCCGCGCGTACAGAATGTCCAGTTCCAGCTCGCTCAGCCGCTTCAGATGCGCCCGCGTGCTCAGTTCGCTCATGGTCGCGAGCGCGTAAATCTCCCACAGCGTCGTCTCTGCCCACAAGCCATGGAACGTTAACGAGAATCGGCCGTCCTGCACGGTCAGCTCATAGTCCGAAAGCTGAAACCGGTGTTCCAGCCAGTCAAGAAAATCCGGTTCGAAGATGCCACGCTTGCCATAGAACGTATTGCCGGCCAGCCAGATGATCTCCGACTTCTGAAAGCGCAGCTTTTTGATCTGCTCCAATTGCGCGCGAAGCTCGTCAATCTCGATCAGGTCGGCGTAGCGCAGATCGGTGGAGCGGTCGTTCAGCGAAAACGTGACCTTCGTCGTCGGAAAGTGCTTCCAGATGAACTGCAGCATCAGCAGCTTGTAAAAATCCGTATCCAGCAGCGACCGGATGATCGGATCCAGCTCCCAGTTGTGGTCGTGCGCACGCCGGGCGAGATTGATGATCACAAATCCACCTTACCGGGATCGGCGAAAATCGGCCACGCCGGCGGTCGCCTTCGCCGGTCCCAACTCCCACGAATCCATCACAGACGGCTAGAATCTAAGTCGGAAGCCACTTCCTCGTTTCCCAGTGGCTTTCAACAACGCTGAGAGGATTTCTTTGTGACGACGACCATCGCCTCGCCGGCCAGCGCCCGTAGCGCCGCTTCGTCCGCGCCCGCGCTCGCCTTTCTCTACGAGCACCCGCACTGGTTCGCTCCCATTTTTGCCGAACTCGACCGCCGCGGCACCCCCTACCAAAAGATTTACGCGCCCGATCATCATTACGACATCGGCGGCCAGCAGCCCGGCTTCTCCGTCCTCTTCAATCGCATGAGCCCTTCCGCCGATCGGCGCGGCCATGGATCCAACATCCTGCACACGCTCGCGTACCTCAGCCATCTGGAACTGCTCGGTATCCGCGTCATCAACGGCTCCAAAGCCTTCCGTTACGAGATCTCCAAAGCCTCGCAGATGTCGCTGCTCCGCTCGCTCGGCCTCGGCTACCCGCACTCGCGCGTCATCCACGATCCAAAGCAGGCCATCGCCGCGGCGGAAGGTTTGCGTTATCCCGTGGTCGTCAAGCCGAACGTCGGCGGCAGCGGCGCCGGCATCGTTCGCTTCGACTCTCCCCGCGCCCTGCAGGAAGCCATCGACAGCGGCAATCTCTCCCTCGGCCTCGACAATATCGCGCTGGTGCAGGAATTCATCCCCGCCCGCGGCGGCTACATCACCCGCGTCGAAACCCTCAACGGCCAATACCTCTACGCCATTCAGGTGCACCTCTCCGGACAGACCTTCGACCTCTGCCCCGCGGACATTTGCCAGACTGCGCGCGGCGAGGCACTGCAGAACGCCTGCGCTGTCGAAGCCTCGAAGGCCGGCCTCAAAGTCGAAGGCTACAATCCTCCCCAGGAAGTGAAAAAGGCTATCGAGAGCATCGTCGCAGCGGCGGGCATCGATGTCGGCGGCATCGAGTACATCGTCGACGACCGCGACGGCCAAATTTACTACTACGACGTCAACGCTCTCTCGAACTTTGTGGCCGACGCGCAGCGCGTCATCGGCTTCAATCCATTCGTGAACCTTGCCGACTTTTTGGAAGCCGAGGTCGCCGCGCGTGTCTGAGAACGGTATTCGCTTCGGCTACTGGATGCCCGTCTTTGGCGGCTGGCTGCGCAACGTTGAAGACGAGCAGATGGAGGCGACGTGGGATTACGTCAGCCGCCTCGCCCGCCGCAGCGAGCAGATCGGCTTCGACCTGTCCCTGATCGCCGAGCTGAACCTCAACGACATTAAAGGCGTGCGCGCGCCCAGCCTCGACGCCTGGTCGACAGCGGCCGCGCTCGCCGCCGTCACCGAGCGGCTGGAGCTGATGGTCGCCGTCCGGCCGACCTTCCACTCGCCCGGCGCTGCTGGCGAAGCAGGCGGCGAACATCGACCACATCAGCAACGGCCGTCTTGCGCTCAACGTCGTCTCCTCCTGGTGGGAGCAGGAGGCGAAGATGTATGGCGTTGCCTTCGACCGGCACGACGACCGCTATGCCCGCACCTCGGAATGGCTTGACGTCGTCGACGCCGTGTGGTCGAAGCCCTCGTTTTCGCACCGCGGCAAGTTCTACCAGCTCGAAGAAACCGTGCTCGAGCCGAAGCCGGTCCGCAAGCCGCGCCCGCCCATCTACGCCGGAGGCGAATCGGAAGCCGCGAAGAATCTCATCGCGCAGAAGTGCGACGCCTACGTCATGCACGGCGATTCGCCCGAAGACATCAAAACCCGCATCGACGACATGCGCGCCCGTCGCGAGCGCTTCGGCCTGCCGCCGATGCAGTACGGGATTGCGGCCTACGCGATCGTCCGCGAAACCGAGCAGGAAGCCAGGCGCGAGGTCGCCCGCATCACCGACGTCAAACAAAATGCTTCCGGCTACGCCAACTATCAACAGTGGCTCCAGGGAACGCAGCTCGAGCGCACGGTCTCCGTCGAGGAGTACTCTGTTTCAAACCGCGGCCTGCGCTCCGGCCTCGTCGGAACCGCCTCCCAGGTCCAGGATCGCATCGGCGAATTCGAAGAAGTCGGCGTCGATCTCCTTCTCCTGCAATTCAGCCCGCAGCTGGAAGAGATGGAGCGCTTCAGCGAATCGGTGATCGCCGCATTGACGCCGGATTAGCCCGCGCGCGACCGTCCGAAACCATCCGTCGCCGTAGTCGAAATTTCATCCGCGGCCCCTCGCCAATGCACAACGGCCGGTGGTAGTGTTCTCGGGTGCAAACACCGGCGCGTACCGGTTCTGGGTAAAGAGACCCGCCTGCTAACCCCACACCCTTTTCGGAGGCTCGTTCGCCATTCCGTCCCAGGCCTCGATCGCGACCGATTGCACACGAGGTTAAGCTATGGCAACCATTGCAATCGATCCCCGCCTCAGCGGCACGACCGCTGACTTCATCTCTCAGCAGCACCAGCTGTATATTGACGGCCGCTTCGTGAACGCGGCTTCCGGCAAGAATTTCCCGGTCTTCAATCCGGCTACCGGCGACGTCATCACCGAAGTCCCCGAGGCCGAAGAAGAGGACGTCAATCGTGCGGTACTCGCCGCGCGCCGCGCCTTTGATGACGGCCCCTGGCCGCGCATGTCTCCCTCCGAACGCGGGCGTACGATCTGGAAACTTGCCGACCTGCTCGAAAAACACAACGACGAGTTCGCCGAGATTGAGTCCCTCGACAACGGCAAACCCTTCTCCATCGCCCGCGTCGCCGACGTCCCCCTGGCCGTCGACATGTTCCGCTACATGGCCGGCTGGGCGACTAAAATCTCCGGCAAAACGCTGCCTCTATCCGCCGGATACGATTTCCACTCCTACACCATGCGCGAGCCCATCGGCGTTGTTGCGCAGATCATCCCCTGGAACTTCCCGCTGCTCATGGCCGCGTGGAAACTCGCTCCCGCGCTCGCCTGCGGCTGCACCGTCGTCCTCAAGCTCGCCGAGCAGACGCCGCTCTCCGGCATCCGCCTCGCGCAGCTCATCGACGAAGCCGGCTTCCCGGCGGGTGTCGTCAACGTCCTCACCGGGTATGGCGAAGGAGCAGGCGCGCCGCTCGCTGCCCACGATCTGGTCGACAAGGTCGCCTTCACCGGCTCGACCGAAGTCGGTAAGCTCATCGTAAAAGCCTCCACCGGCAACCTGAAGAAAGTCTCGCTCGAACTCGGCGGAAAATCCCCGGCCATCGTCTTCCCCGACGCCCCCATCGACCAGGCCGTATCCGGCACGGCCAGCGCCATCTTCTTCAACCACGGGCAGTGCTGCTGCGCCGGCTCGCGCCTGTACATTCACGAGAAAGTCTTCGACGAGGTTGTCGACGGCGTCAGCAAAGTGGCCTCCGACATCAAGCTCGCTCCTGGTCTCGATCCCTCCTGCCAGATGGGACCGCTGGTCAGCGACGAGCAGTATCGCAAGGTCGTCGGCTACATCGAGTCGGGCATCGACGAGGGCGCGAAGATCGCCGCAGGCGGTCCGGTCTCCGGCTTCGACCGCGGCTACTTCGTGCGTCCCACCGTGCTCACCAACACCAACCCGCGTATGAAGGTGGTTCAGGAAGAAATCTTTGGTCCAGTGGTCTGCGCTGTGCCCTTCTCCGACAAAGACGTCGACGCGATCATCAAGCGCGCCAACGACACGGTGTATGGGCTCGCCGCTTCCGTGTGGACGCAGAACCTGAGCCTCGCCCATAAAGTTGCGCGCGGTCTTCGCGCCGGCACCGTCTGGGTCAACTGCCACAACGTCTTCGACGCATCGCTGCCCTTCGGCGGATACAAGCAGTCCGGCTGGGGCCGCGAAATGGGCGAAGAAGTCCTGCACAACTACACCGAAGTCAAAGCTGTCACCGTTGCGCTTTGAACCTTAGCTCTCACCCACGGGCAGAGGCATTCACGCTTCTGCCCGCACCCGTCTCGCCACGTTGAATCGGCCAAACCCCCACGCCCGCTGTGGCATCCTGTAGGGACAGATGGCTGCGGAGCGCACACGCCGGATTTCACTGGAAAGAGCGCGCCGGCTCTCGTTTGAAAAAACTATAGCCAGCGCTCGCCAGACGATCATGCTCAGCGAGATCGCCAAGCTGGCGATCGACAGTTTTCGGGCCTCGAAGGTGCGCTTCATCCTCACCGCCCTCGGGATGGTCATTGGCACCGCCTCGGTCATCCTGGTCGTGGCCATCTCCGCGACCGGGCGCGTGTACATCCTTCACGAAATCCAGGGCATCGGCACCAATCTGGTTGAACTGGAATACGCCGGCGGCGGTTCCGGCGCCGTGACCAATATTCAGTCCGATTTTCTGACGTTTGACGACGAGCGCACCATCGATGAAGAGGTGCCCTCCATTGCTGCGTCTTCCGTCGTTCTGGAGATGCATCAGAACATCAGCATTGATGCCGTCGTCCGGGAAGTGCTCGTCCTCGGGGTTGAGCCCCAATACCGCCAGGTGCGTAACCTGGTCACGCTCAACGGACGCTTTTTCGATGAAGAGGATGAAACCGCCCATGCCAAAGTCGCCGACGTGACCGAACCCTTTGCCCGCGCCATGTTCGGCAGTTCCGCCGAGGCCATCGGCCGCACCTTTCAGATCAGTGGAATCCCATTCACCATCATCGGCACGTTCAGGGAACGCGTAGAGACTTTCGGCGAAACCGAGATCGCCGACCAGACCATCCTCATTCCTTATTCCGTGGGCCGCTACTTCAGCGGCACCGACAACGTGAAAGAGATGTACTTCTCCATTCGTGACCAGACCGGAGTGGAAGATGCTGCGAAAGAAATTCGTGCCGTCGTTCACAACGATGGCCGCCACCAGCCGACATCGGTCTATCAGACGCAAACCATGACCGCCCTCATCACTCTGGCGGGCGAGGTCGTCAATGCGCTCACGGCGATGCTGCTGCTTGTTTCCGGGGTCACGCTCGCGGTGGGCGGCGTGGGCATCATGAACATCATGCTGGCCACGGTTCGCGCCCGAACGCGCGAGATCGGCATCCGCAAGGCGCTGGGCGCGACGAGGCGCGAAATCAAACTCCAGTTCCTCATGGAGGCCGTCTTCGTCTCTCTCTTCGGCGGCATTATCGGCGCCCTCATCGGCCTCGGCCTTCCGTTTTCAATTCGTTTCTTCACCAGCTACCGCGTGCCCGTCTCCGGATGGTCGGCGGTGATCGGCCTTCTCGCCTCCGCATCGGTCGGCATCATCTTCGGGACCCTGCCCGCTAATCGTGCTGCCGCGATGGACCCCATCGACTCTCTGCGGTACGAATAGCGGGCTCGCCAGTCCGGACTTACTGCAATGTCACCCCTGGGGGGATAACCGCCAGAGCCACTTCCATCTGAGTTCCGTCCGGCACGTGCACATTCTTGCCTTTGGATGTAAACGTCGCCGAACTGTGCTGATGAATGTCGCTCTGCAGCGTCACGTCAGGTACGCCGTTCTGTTGCGCCTGCTGCGGCGAACTGGAACCGGATTGCGGGACGTTCATCGGTTGCGGCGGAGGAGCGCTCGGAGTCGAACTGCCGCCGCCCATCGAGCCACCTCCTGATGGGGCGCCGCCTCCCGACGGAGCCGAACTCGGCATCGGCTGTCCTGCAGCCGGCGCGCCGCCACCCCCTGCCTGCTGCTGCATCATTGCCGGCGCCGCAACGGCCAGGATCGTCGCCTTGATCGGTACCTCCTGCCCGTTCTTCAGCTTCGCCTTGTCGAAGGTCACCACCACCATCGCATCGCTCTTGTTCTCAGAGGGCTGCACCTGGTCCACGTGCCCTTCCAGAACCGTATTCTTCGGCAGTGCCTGCGCATCGGGAATTTGCACATTCTGCACCAGCTTCGCCGTCACCGGCTCGCCCTGCTTCGCCTTCTTCGTGTCCAGCGTTTTGTCGAGTTGCGCCTGCGCCTGCACCATCTCGATTTTGCGTTGTTGTTGCTGCGCCCCGTTGTCTGCGTTTGGCGTCTGGCTTTGCGCCCACACCACGGCGCCCATCAGCATGCCCATCGTCATGCCAGTTCCGCTCGCCAAAACCCGGCGAACAAAAAGATTCATAAATCCCCTCCGTATGCGGCGCGCACCGTTCCCTCTCTTAGAAGGACGCAGGGCGCGGCAAGGGGCGTTGCCCGCGACTGGTAAACTTAAAAAAGAAACATGGCAGCTGCAACCATCACTTCAGCGGCTGTCGACCCCAATCGCATCGATTGCCGGGTCCTGTAATCTCTTACGTCCCAGCCTTTCGCCTGCGCGACCCAACCCGATTTCGGCTCGCAGTACCGCCGAAGCCATAAAGACCAGGATCTTCATTGAGCGCCATTCGCAATATCGCCATCATCGCCCACGTCGACCACGGCAAAACCACCCTCGTTGATCAGCTTTTGCGTCAGGCCGGCACCTTCCGCGCCAACGAAACCCTCACCGAGCGCGTCATGGACTCGAACGAACTCGAGCGCGAGCGTGGCATCACCATCCTCGCCAAAAACACGGCCGTCTTTTACAAAGGCGAGAAGATCAACATCGTCGACACCCCAGGCCACGCCGACTTCGGCGGCGAAGTCGAGCGCGCCCTCAAAATGGTCGACGGCGTCATGCTCCTCGTCGACGCCTCCGAAGGCCCGCTCCCGCAAACCCGCTATGTGTTGTCGAAAGCGCTCGAAGCCCGGCTTCCCCCTATCCTCGTGATCAACAAGATCGACCGCCCCGACGCGCGCGCCCAGGAAGTTCTCAACGAGGTCTACGACCTCTTCATCGATCTCGACGCCTCCGAGGATCAGCTCGACTTTCCCGTTCTCTACACCAACGCGAAACTCGGCCAGGCCAGCACGGATCCCAGGGTTCCGGGAACGGATCTGATGCCGCTTTTCGACTCCATCCTCTCGACCATCCCCACCGGCAAAGGCGACCCCACCGGCATTCTGCAAATTCAGGTCACCAACCTCGACTATTCCGACTACCTCGGCCGCCTCGCCATCGCCCGCGTCTTTCAGGGAACCCTCCACACCGGCGATGACATTGCGATCTCCAAGCGCGACGGCTCGCTCGAGAAGCATCGCATCACCAAGCTCTTCAGCTTCGCCGGCCTCCATCGCGTCGACATTACAGAAACTGAAATCGACGACATCGTCGCTGTCGCCGGCGTTGAAGGCATCACCATCGGCGAAACCATCACCAGCGCCGAGACGCCCGCGCCGCTGCCGCCCATCATCATCGACGAGCCCACCATCGCCATGCAGTTCTCTACCAACAATTCGCCCATGGTGGGGCGGGAAGGCCAGTGGGTCACCTCACGCAACCTGCGCGAGCGCCTCGAAAGGGAGCTGCTCACCAATGTTTCGATTCGCGTGGAAGAGACCGGCAGTCCCGATAGCTTCAAAGTCCTCGGCCGCGGCGAACTCCAGCTCTCCATCCTCATCGAGATGATGCGCCGCGAGGGCTTCGAGCTCATGGTTGGCCGTCCCGAGATCGTCACCAAAGAAGTCAACGGCAAGTTGATGGAGCCCGTCGAGCACCTCACCATCGACATTCCAGAGAGCTTCATCGGCACGGTCATCGAGCGCCTCGGGCCCCGGCGCGGCGAAATGGTCAAAATGCACAACCATGGCTACGGCCGCGTGCGCCTCGAATTCCGCGTTCCCTCCCGCGGCCTCATCGGCCTGCGCAGCGATCTGCTCACCGATACGCGCGGCACCATCGTGATGAATTCCCTCTTCGACGGTTACATGCCCCATCAGGGAGACATTCCGCAACGCCCCACCGGCGGGTTGGTCGCGGATCGGCCCGGCGTCACGACGGCTTACGCCCTCGAAGGCCTCGAAGATCGTGGCGTCCTCTTTACGCCGCCCGGCGTTGAAGTCTACGAAGGCATGATCATCGGCGAACACTCCCGAGACAACGATCTCGACGTCAATGTCGTGCGCGAAAAGAAACTCACCAACATGCGCGCATCCACAGCCGACGATGCCATCCGGCTCGCGCCGCCGCGCCTGCTCAACCTCGAACAGGCCATCGAATTCATTGCCGACGACGAAATGGTCGAAGTCACCCCCAAATCCCTGCGCCTGCGCAAGAAAATTCTCCAGGCCAACCGCCGTCCCCGCCGCAACCCAACCGTCACAGTAGAAACAAGAGGCTGAGCCTTCCGGCTCAGCCCCTCTACCTGCGTGTTCTTCGTTTCGCTATGCCGCCTTCTGCGCGTACGGATTTACCCTCTCCGCAATTTCCGTCAGCAGATGATCCGCGTGTCCTTCTTCTTTGATGGTCTTGTCGAGCAGTTCGACGTGCGCCGCTTCACCGAGGAGTTGTGCCCATCGCCGAACGGCGCCGTAGACAGCAATCTCGTAATGTTCTACGCGTTGCCCTGCGGAAATAAGCGCGGCATCGCGCACCGCGTCGTCCGCTGCATCTTTCAACATGTCCTCTGTCTCGGTGACCAGCGCGGCCATCACCTTGCACTTCACTGCCTTTGCCTCGCCGGCCGTCTGGTTCAGGATCTGCTCCAGCCGCGTCACGTGCTCCCGCGTCTCCTGCAGGTGCGACTGAAATGCCTGCTTCAACTGCGTGTCGATGGCCTTGTCGATCATCTTCGGCAGGGCTTCCGTGATCTGCTGTTCGGTCGACAACAGCATCTGCAACTGGTTGATGTAAAGCTTGCGCAGGTTATCTAAATTCGCGGAAAAAACCTTCATAATTTGCTCCTCGGGTTAGGGATTGCCGCCGACATCGGCGGCCTGCAACGCAACTGTCTCTCTTCTGTCTTCTTGTTGGGATGCGCGGAGCTTTGCTCACGAGGTCCTGGCCACCGCAGAGATAATTCGCACCAACCCGACACCTTCGCCAGCACTCCAAGCCGTCCACGCGCGCATCCCAATTCAGATGAAGGTGCAATCCACCTCCCAGGTGCGGCCGATTTCCTTCCGCGGAATCCGGAAGCGCGCCGGAACCTCGCGTCGCTCCGCAAAGCGGCCACGAACTGTGAAGGCTGTCCTCTCTACCAGCACGCGACGCAAACCGTCTTCGGAGAGGGCAAGCCACACGCGCGACTGGTCCTCGTCGGCGAGCAGCCCGGCGACCGTGAGGACATCGAGGGTAAGCCCTTCGTTGGACCCGCAGGCCTGCTCCTCGACCACTGTCTGGAGGAGGCCGGAATCGATCGCGACGATGTCTACGTGACCAATGCGGTCAAGCACTTCAAGTGGGAACCGCGCGGCAAGCGTCGCATCCACAAGAAACCGAGCGCACGCGAAATCGCCGCCTGCCGGCCCTGGTTTGACGCTGAAATGGAAGCGGTTCAGCCGGAACTAATCGTCTGCCTCGGTGCGACCGCTGCTCAGGCCCTGCTCGGCCGCGCGTTCCGCGTCACACAGAATCGCGGGAAAGCGCTCACCGTGCCCGGCCTTCCACCCGTGCTCGCCACCGTGCACCCGTCATCGATCCTCCGCGCTCCCGATGACCGGAGCCGCCGCCAGGCGCGGGACGGCTTCGTCGCCGATCTACGCGCAGCAGGCGCGTTTCTACGCGATCGCCGCCATGCGGCATAACCGCACAGGAAGACAGAAAATGCCAGCAGCAGAGGTGAATGGAGCTTCGGCCAAGGGCCGCTAAACCATGCGCGCGAACTTATCCCGCCGCTTCTCCCACTCTTCGGTCGAGAAAAGCCGCGGGCCCACGTCGATCAGCCGCGGAATCATATTGAAGATCGCAACCGGATTCCAGCGCTTGCCGTCGCGCGTCCGGAATCCCTTCTCGTTCAGGTCGCTCGCGATGCTCGAGAACGAGAAATCCTGCACCAGCATCTCCATCATCTGCAGCAGCGCCTGATTCTCGTTGGGATCGACCTCCAGCCGCTTACAATCTTCCGAGATCCGCAGTCCAAAAGGAATGTCCTCCGGGTACGCACCATCGGTCGGCTCTTCGCTGTCGGGCAACTCGCGGCGCCATTCGAGAGAAACCAGGTGCCAGCCTGCCGAAGTCCGCTGCCGCACAATCTCGTCAAGCAGCGGCTGCGTAATCATGTCACGGATCCGTTCAACGTAGGCCATGAAACGCCTCCTGTTTCGCGCCTATTACAGAGCACTTCGAGGCCCACCGCAAGGGAAGAGTGACCAATGGTCCTAAACCTTTGGGGCACAGCCCCGTGGACTGAAGATGCCAGTGCCCTCGGCCCGGGGAGGGTCGTCCACTTCCGGGAAATTCTGTCCGAGCCCGAACAGCCCGCCCGCTACTGATCCTCAACCTGCAGCGTTACCACCTGCTGCCCGGTCACCACAGCGTCCATCGGCAGCGACGCCATCGGCACCGCGGACTCGCCACTCAGCACCATCCCTTTATTCTCCCGCAACGGCTCCAGCGCGTTCGCCACCGTCAACGGAATCGCCGTCAGCGTGCGCCCATCGACCGCCGCCTGCGCTTCCGGCGCAAGCAGTGTCACGTAGAGCTGGTCGCTGGTGTGCACGCTGTTCAGCTGCGCAATGGTCGCCGCCACATCCAGCGGCTGCGCGTTGAACTGCGGCGGTTGCAGCAGCCGATCAAGCGTACCGCTGTCACTCACCAGCAAACGCACCGGACCCTCCGGCAGATTCGAAGGCAGCTTCACCGGCACACGCACGTTGCGCAGCTCGCCGTGCCAGGGAAGAATCGTCGCCTCCACCGTAATCGTGTCGCCTGGGTGAACTTCGATGCGGCTGGTGTGCACGCTCTCAATCTCCGCCGTCAGCCGCCGCGGGATCGCCGCAACCTCCAGATCGACGCTCTCAATCGCCGTCCTCCGTGCCGCATTGTCATAGAGCCGCGTGAAGCGCTCACCCAGCGCCAGCGCCGTCTGCAGATTCGCCGGCAGCACATCCGTCGGCGCCACCAGGCTGTTCAGCTTCACAGAGGGATAACCGGTCAGCTTCACCGATCCCTGTACGTGATACGTCGTCTGCGCCGAGTAGGTGTTCTCCTCCATCAGTCCCTGATACACCGCCACCATCACTGCCATCGGCGTGATCTGCGGCTGATCGATCACCTCAAAATGCAGCGCCTCCATCTCCTTCGGCGGCTCTGCTCCGACGCCCTCGCGCATGACCCGCAGCGTTACCGGAATCATGCGCGCGGGTTTGCCGAATTCGCCCATGATCGCCGACTCGCGATCTTCGGTGATCGATCCCACCGTCTCCGTGGTGTTGATGATTTTGAAAGCTTCCAGCGGCGAGGGCAGCGTCGCAACCACATCCGCCTTCGTCATCGGCATCGACACCGGCCCAAACTGCGTAATCGGGTGCCCGCATGCCAGCATCCGCTTCGGATCGACATACGTCACCGTGCACGTGCCGGAAATGTCCAGGTCTCCCCGCACCAGCACCGCGCTCACCGCCGACCCGGGAATCAGGGGATCGGGCTGCTTCTCGCTGCTCTCCGAACCCCCGACACCCTCAACTGGAACCAGCCCGGCCGGAGCATGGTCTTTCCACAGCTGCAGCGCGCCCTGGCTGAATCCGCTGAACACCAGCGGCGTATCCATCGGCTGCATCATCGGGCCACCAGTGCCCCCGCTGCTGATCGCCCCCGTTCCCGGCTGGCTGCCCGAACCGGCATTCGCCAGCTCTGTCGTCGCAGACCCGTGCTCGTTCTCTACCCCCAGCATCAACTCGATCGGCGTGATCCCACAGATCGGTTCCTTGCTGAACTGACCGATGCGGTACGACAGCGCGCCCACCAGCCGGCCATTAATGTAGACCGGGCTGCCGCTCATCCCCGCCACCACGCCCGTGTATTCCGGCTTTGTCCCTTCCAGGCGCCCCAGGATCATGTCCTGCCGCGGACCGAGGGCGTTGTGCAGCACCCCCAGAATCTCTACCCCCATGGGCTCCGGTTTTGTCCCCTCAAAAACCGTGTACGCCACCCCCTGCAGCCCCTTGTGAACCTCGCTGAGAGGAAAGAACTTCGTGACTTCGGGCGGACGGGGAGGCAGCGCCGCTGCATTTACCGGCTGCGCGATCGCGGAACCGCCCAGGGCCCCGGCCGCCGCACACGCCACGATGGCCGCCACGGCCAAACCCTTGCGGATATCTTTCAGCTGCTTATACACGTCCATAGACTATGCTGCTCCTGCGCTTGCCGCCAAGGTCCCGTTGGCACGAAGATTGTTCCAGAGGTTTTTCCATGAGGAAATCCCACCTGCGTTCCCTGGCTATCGCCCCCGCGGCTCTGCTGCTCTTACAGACGCTTTTGCCCGCCCCCTGGTTATGGGCGCAGCAGACAACGCCGTCGAATCCCCAGCAAACCCAGCCTCAGCAGCAACAGCAGCAGCCATCCGACCAGACCGCTCCCGATGCCGGCGGTCCAGGGAGTGACAACGGCCCCATCGCCATCCCGAAGAAAACGAGCAACCCTCCGCCGCCTCCGCCGCCCGAACCGACGGTGAAGAACCCTCCCGGACTCAATAACTACTCGCTGCGGGTCGATGTCCCTGTCGTCAATGTCGACGTCAACGTCATGACCGATAAGACCCACCAGTTCATTCCGAATCTCAAGCAGGACAACTTCCGCATCTTTGAAGACGGCGTCCCGCAGGACATCGTCGGCTTCCACCAGGTGAAAGCCCCCATTACCGCGGTCCTGTTGGTTGAATTCGCCGCCAACAGTTACAACTTCATCTTCGACATGTGGAACTCGGCCTTCGCGTTCACCCAGCAGCTGCGTCCCGATGACTACATCGCCGTCGTCACCTACGACATGCACACCACCATCCTGACCGACTTCACGCAGAACAAAATGATGATCCAGGATGCGGTCCGGTCTCTCCAGATGCCCACCTGGCACGAAACCAATCTGTTCGACGCGGTCTACGAGACGCTGGACCGGCTCTCCCGCATCGAAGGCCGCAAGTACATCATCCTCGTCTCGTCCGGCGTGGACACCTTCTCGAAAATCACCCTCGACAAGACCCTCCAGAAAATCAAAGCGACCCCGAATGTCACCATTTTCTCCATCGCCACTGGCGGCGCGGGCATGATGGGTGGTGGCGGCTTCGCCAGCGGGCGCATGAACTCCATCGGTATGCTCCAGGCCCAGAATCAGCTCCAGAGCTTTGCTCGCATGACCGGCGGTATGTATTTTGAGCCTCGATTCACGGCCGAGCTGCCGGACGACTTTACCGCCATCAACGAGTCCATCCGTAATCAGTATCAGATTACCTATAAGCCGACGAACATCAGGATGGACGGCACCTATCGCCGCATCCGGGTAGAACTCGTCGACCAGGAGGGCCATCCCCTGCGCATGCAGGATGAAAAACACAAGCCTGTCAAATACGACATCATCGCGCGGGACGGCTATAAAGCGAAGGAACAGGTGGAGTAAGCGGTCTTTCCCATCGGCCCCGGTTCGCCGGCCCTGACCCTGCACCGGCTCCGGGGCAGATTTTTCCCGCCCAGTACAAAAGTTTTGGTACATCGGTCATGAGTAACGCCCCAACGGGGGACTTTGCCGCTGTTCTGCCTTCCATGGAAGTGTTATAGCTAGGGAGTTGCTCTGGCACTCATACTGGTGAGGCATAGAGGCAAATTGCTCCGATTTCCCGAGGAAGTGCTGTAATGCATGACCTGATTTTTGCTGTAGCCTTTGTTGCGATGATCGCATCCCCCGCCATGGTCGCCGCTTTCGGCGGCCGAAAAGACAATAGCCCGGGTCCCGAGGTGCGGTCCATTCGTCCGAATGCAGCCACGAAGATGCGCCCCGCCTCTCGTCCCCGCCCGATACAGAAAATCGCGCCCGCGGGGTCCATGGTCTTTTCCGACGGACCGACGCTGCCCGTGCACAATTCCCGCGGCATGGCCAACCGCTGAGTCCCGTCAGCTAAGCCCTTGCCGTTCGAGGGCCGCATTGCCGGCTCGCCTTCGACTGTGCCTCGCCTCCTTCGTGCTCCCCACTCCCGCGTTACGGCTCACTCGCTCCGCTCCGCTTTGCTAACCTGACATCGTCTGATGGAGCCTCTTCTGGCTGTGCTGCTGGGTCCAACCGGCAGTGGCAAAACCGCCCTTTCGCTTACCCTTGCCCGCCGTTTTTCCGGGGAGATCGTCAGTTGTGACTCGGTCGCTGTCTATCGAGACATGGAAATCGGCACTGCGAAACCCTCCCCCGCCGAGCGCCGTGAAATCCCGCACCATCTCATCGACGTCCTGCCTCCGGATCAGTTCATGACCGCCGGCGACTACGCGCGTCAGGCCCGTGAGGCCTCTCCGCGGCATCATCGCCCGCCATCATGGCCCCATCGTCACCGGCGGGACCGGCCTCTATCTCCGCGCCCTCCTCGAAGGCCTGTTTCACGGCCCGCAGCGTTCGGAGGAAATTCGCGTTCGCCTGCGTCGCAGCGCCGAACGCCACCCACCCGGATGGCTGCACCGTCTCCTCCGCCGTCTCGACGCAGCCGCCGCCGAACGCGTCCACGCCAACGACCAGGCCAAACTCATCCGCGCCATCGAAGTCTGCCTCGCTGCGCGGCAGCCTCTCACCGAAGCCTGGAAGGCCGGCCGCGATCCACTCACCGGCTATCGCATTCTTCGCATCGGCCTCGACCCGCCCCGCCCGGACCTCTACGCCCGCATCGATGCCCGTGCCGCCGAAATGTTCGCCAACGGCCTGATCGACGAGACCCGCAGCCTCATCGCCCGCTACGGCGAATCCCCCCGCGCTTTCGACTCCCTCGGCTATCGCCAGGCTCGCGCCGCCCTTCGCGGAGAGATTCGCGAAGCCGAAGCCATCGCCGCCACCCGCCAGGCTCATCGCAACTATGCGAAACGCCAGCTCACCTGGTTTCGCCGCGAGCCTGACGTTCGCTGGCTCACCGGCTTCGGCGACGATCCCGCCATCGCCTCGCGGGCCTTCGACCTTGTACAACAAAGTCTCTGATCGCATGCCACCCGTGCCCGTTCTGCCTCCATCCCAACGCGAACCCGTCGCGCTCGCCGCCACACCGAGCGCCCCAAAACAGCCGCGCCTCCTGCCATCGTCCCTGGCCCCCATCCTCCTTACTCCGGTGGCCTTCCTCGTCCACGGCTACCATCCGTTTGCCGGAGACGCCGGCATCTACGTCGCCGGCGTCCGTCACGTCCTCGATCCCTCTCTCTATCCTCTCAACGCAGTCTTCCCCGCCGCTTTTACCCGGCTTTCGGTTTTCCCGTGGACCCTCGCCGCCCTCGTCCGCCTTTCGCATCTTCCGCTGGACTGGGTTCTCCTCGCCGCTCAGCTGCTCTCGATTTTCCTGTTCCTCGTCGCCTGCCGCCAACTCGCAGCCGGTCTCTTCGCCACGGAGTCTGCAATGTGGGGCGCGGTCCTGCTCGCCGCCGCCTGCTTTACTCTGCCCGTCGCGGGAACCGCGCTCTTTGTCATGGATCCCTACGTGACCGCGCGCTCCTTTTCCACGCCGCTCAGCCTGATGGCCATCGCCGCCTGCATCGACCACGCCCGTCTGCGCGCCGTTCTCCTGCTCATCCTCGCCGCCCTTATCCATCCCCTGATGGCCGCATACGCCGCCGCGTTCATCCTTCTCTACGCGCTGATCGACACCGGCCGCATCCACCTGGCGCTTGCCTTTTGCTGCACGATCTTCGCGGTCAGCGGTGCAGCATTCCTGCTCGCCCACCGGCTCCCCATCTCAACCGCATACCGCCAGGCCGTCTCGCTTCCGCCGCGAACCTTTCTCTTCCTCGCCCGCTGGCATTGGTATGAAATCCTCGGCCTGATTCTGCCTCTGCTCCTCTTCGCACTCGCTCTCACAAGGTTCGGCGTCGCATCCCGCCAAGGGGCACTCTGCCTCACCGCCCTGCTTCTCGGAACGACGAGCATCCTGATCGCGGCGCTATTCGTCCCGGCAGCCGGGCCGTATCCCCTCGTCCCTTTTCAGGTCCTGCGCAGCTTTCATCTGATCTATGTTCTGGGAGTCATTCTCTGGGGGGGCGTGCTCGCCAGGCCCGCTTCGACCTCGCGCATAACCGCGCTGTTTCTGCTCGCCCTGCTCTTTGCCGGAATGTTCAGCGCCCAGCGACTCGCCTGGGCCGGCAGCAATCACATCGAATGGCCCGGCTCGCCGCCCGCGAATCCATATCGGCAGGCGTTTCTCTGGATTCGCGTGAACACCCCCCGCAACGCCGTCTTCGCCTTCAATCCGGTGCTCGTCTATCTGCCTGAAGAAGACGAGCAGGGCTTCCGCGCCATCGCCGAGCGCGATCATCTGGCCGACGACAAGGATGCAGGCATTGTCGCGGTCCTCCCGCAGCTCGCCGGTCGCTGGACTCTCCAGCGCAACGCGGAATCTGACGTGGATGGGATGACCGACACGGAGCGCACAAGCAGCCTCGCACCCCTCGGCGCAAACTGGCTCCTGCTCCCGCCCAGCACTGCGACGGAACTGCCCTGCCCTTATCGCAATGGGAAGGTGAAGGTTTGCCGACTCGCGCGATGATCCAAAGGAGGCAAGCGAAACGATGCCGGACCAGCCACGGAGTGTTTTTTGTCCGCTGAACGCTGCTTTTCTACTGCACCGTCAGCGCCAGACAAACCGCGCCCGAGCAACTCGTGTCGGAGGATGTTGCGTACGTGATCGCCGTGCCATTGGTGGAGTAGGCAGCGATCATGATCGTGTAATTCCCCGCAGCGGTTCCCGGGTTCGGCGAGGGATGGTAATTCAGATATCTGTACCGCGCATTGCACGCGCTCAACCCCAGCATGCCGGCACCCAGCAACAGCACCATGCCCAACGCGCGCAGCGCACCGAAATTCCTCCGCCGGATTGCGCCCACACCGGCCAGCGCCAGCACGCCCGGAATCAGAATCGCGTAGAGCGCGCCCGACCGGGCAGCGGAATTCCTCGCCTCAATCCCCGAAGGCGCCGTCGTCGTGATCTGCAAAGCGCTGATGCTCGATGAGTTCGCTGGCGGCGTGATCACCACCGGGTTGAAGGTGCACGTCGAGGCGCCGGCAAACCCGAACAGGACAGGTTCACCAGCTCGGAAAAGCCGTTCTGCGACGTTACCGTCAGATTCACATTGCCGTACTGCCCTGCCGGCAACGTTAACGAGGAAGGGCTGGCGGTCACCGTGAACCCGGGCAAGCTGCTCGTCGCGTCCGTATTTAGCGCCGTGCTCGCCGACGCACCCGCAAATGCCGCATCGCCGTGATAAACCGCCGTGACCGTCCGCGCCCACTGTGGCGGATTCGTCACATTCAGCGTCGCCACGCCATCCTGCACGAAGACCGACCCCAGCGAACCCTTCGCCGTCTCGAAGCTCACCGAGCCTTCGGAAACCGGCGCTCCCTCGACATCGGCCACCTTTGCCGTGAAGGTCAGTGCGCTGTCATTCTTCTCGGCCGATACCTGAATGCGCGTCGCAACCTGCGCCTGCGCTGCTGCGGCAACGGTGAGAAAGCAGGTCAAGAGCCCGATTGCGGCGGTCAGTTGAGGGGTGATGTGCTTCCGGAACTGCGAAATCATTCGTGAGGAACTCTCTTGGGTCAGCATCCGCGCCAGACCGCGTCCCTCCGGCCCCAAAACTACATCGGCCAGAGTAAGTCGCAAGTCCATGCACTGGAAAACTCATTGTATCTGACCCGCCCGACCCCCGGCACGTGAGCATGGCGCCTTTGTCCCCCGCGCCGGCGCCATCCCGAGTTACGATCTTAGGTTGCGCATTCGTCCCGTCCGAGGTCCTTCATGGCCATTTCGCTTTCCCAGCGCCCGCAGCTCCAGTACCTCACCGCCCAACTCGACGAACTGAAGCAAAAGGGCACGCATTTTCGCCTCCGGGTCCTCGACGACGCCCAGGCCCCGGTCTGCACCTACGACGGCCGCCGCGTCATTAACCTCGCCTCCAACAACTACCTCGGCCTCTGCAACCACCCGAAGTTGAAGGAAGCCGCCATCCAGGCCACGCGTGACTTCGGCGTCGGCCCCGGCGCCGTCCGCACCATCGCCGGCACCATGAAGATCCACATGGAGCTGGAAGAAAAGATCGCCCGCTTCAAAAACGTCGAAGCCTGCGTCGTCTTTCAGAGCGGATTCACCGCGAATGCCGGCACCGTCTCCGCCCTCCTCGGCAAAGAGGACTTCATCGTCTCCGACGAGCTCAACCACGCCTCCATCATCGACGGCGCCCGCCTCTCCCGCGCGAAAATCAAAGTCTTCCGCCACAAAGACGTCGCCCACGCTGAAGAGCTGTTGAAAGAAATCCAGAACGAGCCCGGCCGCAAACTCCTCATCACCGACGGCGTCTTCTCCATGGATGGCGACATCGGCCCGGTTGACAAACTCACCGACCTCGCCGAAAAATACGGCGCCATCATGATGGTCGACGACGCCCACGCCTCAGGCGTGCTCGGCCGCAACGGCCGCGGCTCCATCGACCACTTCCACTGCCATGGCCGCGTCGATATCCAGGTCGGTACGCTCTCTAAAGCCATCGGCGCCATCGGCGGCTACGTCTGCGGATCGAAGGACCTCATCGACTTCCTCTACCACCGCGCCCGCCCCTTCCTCTTCTCCACCTCGCACCCACCGTCGGTGACCGCGACCTGCATCGCCGCTTTCGATCTGCTCGAATCCGAACCCGAGCGCATCGACCGCCTCTGGGAGAACACGCGCTACTTCAAAGCGGAACTCGGCCGCCTCGGCTTCAATATCGGTGGCATCAACACGCCCGCCAGCGAGACGCCCATCACGCCCATCATCATCGGCGACGGCCGCCAGACCATGGACTTTTCCCGCGCCCTCTTTGACGCCGGAGTGCTGGGAACCGGCATCGCCTTCCCGACCGTTCCTGAAGGCAAGGCCCGCATCCGCACCATCATGACCAGTGAACACACCCGTGAGCAGCTGGACCAGGCCCTCGAAATCCTGGAGAAAACCGCCAGACCGATGGGAATCCTGGGCTGACGCAAAAATCGCGAAAACGCCGTTACCAGTCGCACAGGCTGCTGAAGATGATCAGGCCCAGCCCGATCATGGTGACCTCGTGCCGGCCGGTGATCGCCGCGCCGCAAACCAGCAGCGCCACGCCCAGCCCAAACAAAAAGTTCGAGCCCGAGCAGCGCCGTTCCATCCACGGCTGAGCCGGAGGTTGGGGAACCGTATTGGGGATTGGATTGTTCATAACGCCTCCTGATACACCCAGCATCGCTCCCCCCACCCATTCGCGGCAGTGCCCTTCGTCAGCATTCGCAGATGACAATTGTCAGACCCGTATCCAGCGAACGGAAACTGCAGTCCGGCGCCGTCGCCTCAGTCCCGGTCCAATCATCGCGCCGCTATACTTGATCCAGAGGATCTTTCGCCTGAACGCCGTTGGCCGGCTGCTCAACCCGATTCTAGACAGGACCCGCGCCGACGTAGCGCGCCGACGCGAGCAGGTTCCTGTCGCAGAACTCGAACGCCGCGCAGCCCAGCACACCCCCCGCGGCTTTGCCCGCGCTCTCCGCGAAGCCGCCGCGCAGGGGCCCGCCATCATCGCCGAGCTGAAAAAAGCGTCCCCTTCGAAAGGCCTCATCCGCCCCGATTTCGATCCTCAATCCCTCGCCGCCGGCCTCGAACGCTCCGGAGCCGCCGCGCTTTCCGTTCTCACCGACGAGCCGTTCTTCCAGGGCAGCCTCCACAATCTCGAAATCGCCTCTGCCGCGACCAAAATTCCCTGCCTCCGCAAAGACTTCATCGTCGACGAGTACCAAATCGTAGAAGCCCGCGCCCATCGCGCCGATGCCATTCTCCTCATCGCCGCCGCCCTCGGGTACGGTCATCTCGATTCCTTCACTCTCATTGCCCAAAAGAGATACGGCCTCGATGTCCTCGTCGAAGTCCACACCCTCGACGAGCTTGAAAAAGTTCGTGACCTCGGCTGCGCAGCCTGTGGCGTCAACAACCGCGACCTCAATACCTTCGAGGTTCGCCTCGAAACTTCGCTCGAACTCGCCGCGCAGCTTCCGCCCAACTCCGTCCACGTCGCCGAAAGCGGCATCCATACCGCCGCCGACATTCACACCCTCCTCACCGCCGGATTCCATGCTTTCCTCATCGGCGAATCGCTCATGCGGCAGCCGCAACCCGGTGCGGCCCTCGCAGCGCTCCTCCATTCTGTCGACCATGCACCGGCAGAGATTCTCACCGAACGGGCTTAATGAAACCATGTGGATCAAGATTTGCGGCAACACCAACCTCCAGGACACACTGCTCGCTGCCGAAGCAGGCGCCGACGCCGTCGGCTTCGTCTTCGCTACCAGCCCGCGCCGCGTAACCCTGGGTCAGATCTCTGACATCATGCCCGGCTTGCCCGAGGATCTCACCAGGATCGGCGTCTTCAACACCCAGAACTTCGATGAGATCGCTTCCGCTCTTCGTTCCGCCGGGCTGCATGGAGTGCAGCTCCATGGAGAGCTCGATTTTTCCCTTACCGAGAAACTGCGCAACGAGTTCGGCCCCAGCCTCTTCCTCGTCCAGACGCTCCACTGGGATTTGAACCGCGACCTCGACCGGTCCGAGGAAAAACTCCGCAACGAATTGCGCGCCATCGCCCGCCATCGCGATATCGATGCGGTCCTGCTGGATACACGAACGGCCACCGTTTCCGGCGGCACCGGCCAACCCTTCGACTGGAAGCGCGCCCACGAGGTCATTGCCTCCGAAGCCGGCAAACTGCGCGTCATCGTTGCCGGCGGCCTCCATCCCGGCAACGTCCGCGAGGCCATCCTCACCTTGCGCCCCTGGGGCGTCGACGTCTCCAGCGGCGTCGAATCCCGGCCAGGGAAAAAAGCTCCCCACCTCCTTCAGGACTTCATCCGCGAAGCCCGCTCCGCCTTCCTCGCCATCGAGCCGCCCCCCATGCTCCCCACCCCTGTGGGTCCGGTGTAAGGTGGAAGCATGGCTGCAACCGCAACCAAAACCCTCGCCGGGCGCTTCGGCCCCTACGGTGGACGCTACGTTCCCGAGACCCTCGTCGCCGCACTGGACGAGCTGGAGCACGCATACGCCGAGGCTCAGGCCGACCCCGATTTCCACCTGAAGCTCGACTCGCTCCTACGCGATTACGCCGGCCGCCCCACCCCGCTTTACTTCGCCTCCCGTCTCACCGAATCTCTCGGCGGCGCAAGGGTCTACCTCAAGCGCGAAGACCTGCTCCACACCGGCGCGCACAAAATCAACAACTGTCTCGGTCAGGCGCTGCTCGCCGTCCGCATGGGCAAGAAACGAATCATCGCGGAAACCGGCGCTGGCCAGCACGGCGTCGCCACCGCCACCGTCTGCGCGCTCTTCGGACTCGATTGTGTCGTCTACATGGGCGAGGAGGACATGCGCCGCCAGCAGCTCAACGTCTACCGCATGCGCATGCTGGGCGCGGAAGTCCGCGGCGTCTCCTCCGGTTCGCGCACCCTCAAAGACGCGATTAACGAAGCCATGCGCGACTGGGTCACCAACGTCCGCACCACCCACTACCTCCTCGGCAGCGTCCTCGGCGCGCATCCTTATCCAACCATGGTTCGCGACTTCCACCGCGTCATCAGCCGCGAAGCCCGTGCGCAGATTCTCGAAAAAGAAAACCGCCTGCCCACGGCCATCATCGCCTGCGTCGGCGGCGGCTCGAACGCCATTGGCGCGTTCTACGAATTCATTCCCGACAAGGAAGTCCGCCTCGTCGGCGTCGAAGCCGGCGGTCGCGGCTCGCTCCTTGGCGAACATGCTGCCCGCTTCCGTGGTGGATCCCCCGGCGTCCTGCAAGGTACCTACTCCTACGTTCTGCAGGACGACAACGGCCAGATCGCCCTCACCCATTCCGTCTCTGCAGGACTCGACTACGCCTCCATCGGCCCCGAACACGCTGCGCTCCACGACTCCGGCCGTGCCGAGTACACCTCCGCCACCGATGCGGAAGCCCTCGACGGCACCCTGCGTCTCGCCCGCACCGAAGGCATCATCCCCGCGCTCGAATCCGCACACGCCATCGCCGAATGCATCCGCCTCGCGCCCTCGCTCACCCCGCGCGACATCCTGATCGTCAACGTCTCCGGCCGCGGGGACAAAGACATGGGCATCCTCACCCGCGAACTGCACCTCGGAGATTAAGCAACTGATGCCGTTACAATTTTCTGCAAAACCCGGCCTCGTCGCCTACCTCACCGTCGGCGATCCCGACCTGCAGACCACCCACAACATCGCCCTGGCTGCGATTGACGCGGGCGCCGACGTCCTCGAACTCGGCGTCCCCTTCAGCGATCCCGTCGCCGACGGCCCCGTCATCCAGCGCGCCAGCGAGCGCGCCCTCAAAAGCGGCACCCGCCTCCACGACGTTCTCGCCCTCGCTGCCGGCCTCCGCATCGAGCGGCCCGCTGCTGGCCTCATCATCTTCACCTACTACAATCCCGTCCTGCGCTTCGGACTTGAAAATTTCTGCGCCGCTGCGGAACAGGCGGGCGTCGATGGCGTCCTGGTTACCGACATGATCGTGGAAGAAGCCGATGAATACCTGAAGGCTCTCCATCGCCACCATCTCGCCCCCATTTTTCTCGCCGCGCCGACGAGCCCCGACGAGCGGCTCGAGCGCATCGCTGCGGCTTCTCAGGGATTCGTCTACGCCATCTCGCGCACCGGGATCACCGGCGCTCAAAAATCGCTTACCACCGACGCCGCAGACCTTGTCCGCCGCCTCCGCCGCTTCACCAGGCTGCCCATCGCCGTCGGCTTCGGCATCTCCACTCCCGAACAGTTCGCGGCCGTCGGTGAATTTGCCGATGCGGCGGTCGTCGGCAGCGCACTCGTCGCCACCATCGAGCAGGCCGGCCCCAAACATGCCGCCAGTTCCATCGCCCGATTTATCGAGGGCCTGCGTGGTTTCGTTCCTGAGCCCGCCGTGCCCTCTCGCTGATCCCATTTACGATAGTTTCTTGCGGATTCTTTTCACACCGTGTCGCGCCATCGCGCGCGGGGCCTAAGGAACACCATGGACATCGAAACCCTGCGGCGCAGGATCGACGAACTCGACCGGCAACTCGTGGCGCTCATCAGTGAGCGCGCCGCCGCCGCGCAGGAAATTGGCCGCCTCAAGCGCGCTACCGACCTGCCCGTCTACGAACCCAACCGTGAGCGCGTCATCTTCGAAAATGTCCGCAGCCACAATCCAGGGCCCCTGCCGGACAGCGAGCTTGTCCACATCTACGAGCGCATCGTCGACGTCATGCGCGCCCTGCAGCGAAACGAACTTGCCTCGCGTCCCGGCACGCCCGCAACCGCTGCGCACCCGAACCCCACAGGAAAAGAAAAATGATCGTTGCAATGCAGGATCGCGCGACCGAAGAAGAGATCCAGGCCGTCGTCGAGCGCATGATGGAAATCGGCTTCAATGTCCACCGCACCACCGGCGCGGTGCAGACCATCCTCGCCGGCGTCGGCACTCCCGGCGCTTTCGACCACAAAGAATTTGAAGTCTTCGCCGGCGTCGCGGAAGTCATCCGCATCTCCTCGCCCTACAAGCTCGCCGGCCGCAGCTTCCGCCCCGAAGGCACCATCGTCCGGTTTCCCAACGGCGTCAGCGTCGGCGGCGACGAAGTCGTCGTCATGGCCGGACCCTGCTCCGTCGAATCCCGCGAGCAAATCTTCGCCTGCGCCAAGATCGTCAAGGCTGCCGGCGCAAAATTCCTCCGCGGCGGCGCCTTCAAACCGCGCAGTTCGCCCTACTCCTTCCAGGGCCTCGGCCTCGATGCCCTCAAGCTAATGCGCGAAGCCGGCGACGCCCACGGCCTCCTCGTCGTCAGCGAGGTCATGGAGATTTCCCAGATCGAGGTCATGATGCCGTACGTCGACCTCTTCCAGGTCGGCGCGCGCAACATGCAGAACTTCAACCTGCTGCGCGAGCTCGGCGAAGTCCGCAAGCCCGTGCTGCTCAAGCGCGGCATCGCCGCCACCATCGAGGAGCTGCTGCTCTCCGCCGAATACCTCCTCGCCGGCGGCAACTACGACGTCATCCTCTGCGAGCGCGGCATCCGCACCTTCGAAACCTACACCCGCAACACCATGGACATCTCCGCCATCCCCGTCGTCAAAAAGCTCTCGCACCTGCCCATCCTCGGCGACCCCTCGCACGGCACCGGCCGCCGCGACAAGGTCCCCGCCATGGCGCGCGCCACCGTCGCCGCCGGCGGCGACGGCCTCCTCATCGAAGTCCATCCCAACCCCGACAAAGCGCTCTCCGACGGCGCGCAGTCGCTCTTCCCCGAGCAGTTCGCGAAGCTCATGGCATCTTTGCGCGTCATTGCCCCCGCGGTGGAGCGCACGATTTGAAACGGCATAGTCGACCTTTGGCGTGGAGCGCCTGTCGCCTGGACGGCGAGTCCCGCATCATCGCCCCCACTGTTGACCGGACGATCTAGCCATGGCCATCGAGAGCATCGCCATCCTCGGCACCGGCCTCATCGGAGCCTCCGTCGGCCTCGCCCTGCGCGCCAACGGCTTCGCCGGCTCCATCGCCGGCTGGGACCCGAATCCCGACCAACTCCACACCGCGCTCCGCCGCGAAGCCATCACCGTGATCGCCGACGATCCCCTCGCCGCCGCCACTGAAGCCGACCTCATCCTCCTCGGCGGCCCCGTCTTCACCATCCTCGAATGGCTCGACCGCCTCGCGCCCATTCTCCGCGACCATCAGCTCGTCACCGACGTCGGCAGCGTCAAGGGCGCTATCTGTGACCATGCCCGTGACAAATACAACGGCCCCGGCCAGCCCGGATTTCTTCCCGGCCACCCCATGGCCGGCAAAGAAGTCAGCGGCGCCGAAAACGCAGACGCCTCCCTCTTTGACGGCGCGGTGTGGCTCTTCACCGCATGCAGCCCTGCCGAAGGCAGTTCGCCGAAGCGCGCAGCTCCCGGCCGCGCAGGCCTGGCGCGCCTGGGTCGCCCGCTGCGGCGCACGCATCATCGACATGGATCCCGAACGCCACGACGTCCTCTGCGCCTGGATCAGCCACCTCCCGCAGTTCGTCTCCACCGCCATGTGCGCGCTACTCGAAGACGAATTCGCCGCCAATGCCGACCTGCTTCCCACCGGCGGCCGCGCTCTCCGCGAAATGACGCGCCTCGGATCGAGCCCCTTTTCGATGTGGCGCGACATCGCCCACACCAACACCGACGCCATCGCCGCGTCCCTCCTCGCCCTCGAACAGCGCCTCGCCCACATCCGCGAAAACCTCAAAACCCCCGAGCTCCGCGACGAATTCGACCGCGCCAATCGCTTCCGCCTGCGCGACCCACGCAAACCCTGATTTGAGGCCAGGCCGCGCCACGCTCATCCATCCCAAATCCGTGGCGCGCTCCTGACAACCCGCGTACACTTTCCCTTCACCATTTGATTGATTCCATCTGGGGGTCCCCGTGTATCGCTCCGTGCTTCGCCACACGTGTGCTGTTCTCTTTGCGCTCCTCGTTCTGCCGCTCCTCTCCCGCGCCGCGCCGCTGCTCCTCCTCCATCCATCGCTGAGCAAAGATCAAATCGCTTTCCGCCATGCCGACGACATCTGGGTGGTCGCGCGCACCGGCGGCGAGGCCGTCCGCCTCACCTCCACCGCTTCGGTCGTTGCCGGCCCGTACTTTTCCCCGGATGGCCAGACCATTGCCTACTCCGCACGCATCCACGGCAATGTCGACGTCTACACCGTGCTTGCAAACGGTGGCATCCCACACCGCCTCACCTGGCACCCTGAACCCGACGTCGTCGTTGGATGGACTCCCGATGGCAGGGACGTCCTGTTCCTCAGCGGCCGCACCAGCTGGAACGACTTCTCGAAGCTCTTTCGTATCCACGCCGACGCCTCCGGCCTCCCCGTCGAATTCCCGCTTCCGTCCGTCGACAACGGCTCGCTCTCGCCCGACGCGAAACAGATCGCCTATACGCCCTTTACTCAGTGGGAGCCTGCCTGGAAGCGCTATCACGGCGGACAGACTGAGCCTGTCTGGATCGTCGACCTCGCCACCCTCGACCTCACCAAAGTCCCGCGCGACAACTCCAACGACTCCAACCCGATCTGGATCGGCGACAAGGTTTACTTCCTCTCCGATCGCAACGGTCCCGTCACACTGTTCAGGTACGACACAAAATCCAAACAGGTCGAGCAGGTCGTCGAGAACAAGAGCTTCGATCTGAAATCCGCCAGCGCCGGTCCCGGCGGCATCGTCTACGAGCAGTTCGGCAGCATCCACCTCTACGACACGGCGCACCCATACGCAGCATCCAGTCGACATCACCCTCCACGGCGATCTGCCCGCGCTCGAGCCGTCGCTCACCGTGATTGATCCGCACACCATCCTCGCCGCCGAAATCTCTCCCACCGGGGCGCGTGCCGTCTTTGAGGCTCACGGTGACATCTTTACCGTCCCCGCCGAGAAAGGCGATGCCCGTAATCTCACCAACACCTCCAACGCTGCCGAGCGCGACCCCGCCTGGTCGCCCGACGGCAAATCCATCGCCTACTTCAGCGATGCTTCGGGCGAATATCAGCTCTTCCTCCGCGACCAGGATGGCATCAAGCCGCCGAAAGTAATCGACCTCGGCCCCTCGCCGTCGTATTTCTACTCGCCGCACTGGTCTCCGGATTCGAAGCGCATTCTCTACTTCGACAAGAAGCTCAACCTCTGGTATCTCGACGTCGACAATCCGAAACCCGTCAGGGTTGATACAGAAGACTACGCAACCTTCGGGTTCGCCGGCAGCGCCACGTGGTCGCCCGATGGCAAGTGGATTGGCTACCTCAAGACTCTGCATAACCACATGCATGCCGTCTTCCTCTATTCTCTCGACACGCAGAAGACCACCCAGGTCACCGACGGCATGAGCGACACCGGCAGCGTCGCCTTCGATCGCAACGGCAAGTATCTCTACTTCACCGCCAGCACCAACGTCGGCCCCTCGGTCGATGGCTTCGATCTCTCCAGCCTCGATCGCGCCGTCTCCTCCAGCGTCTACGTCGTCGTCCTCTCCAAAGACCTGCCCTCGCCTCTGCCTCCCGAGAGCGATGACGAAAAGGCGAAGGACGATACCAAACCCGCCTCCGACGACACAAAGAAGTCCGACGACCAGGCCGCAAAGAAAGACGAAACCGCGAGCAAAGATAAAAAGGACGATAAAAAGCTGCCCGTCGTTAAGGTTGACTTCGACGGCATCGATCAGCGCATCCTTGCTCTGCCCATCCCTGCGCGGAACTACGTCGATCTTCAGGCAGGCAAGGAAGGAGTGCTCTTCATCGCGGAAGGGGCTCCCGTCGCCAACCCCTCGCACGGCGACGGCCCCGGGATCCACGCCCTCTGGCGCTTCGCTCTCGATAAGCGCGAGACCACCGAAGTCCTCTCCGGCATCGGCGGTTACACAATTTCCGCCAACGGCGAGAAGATGCTCTATAAGAAAGGCGATTCCTGGCTCATCGCCACCGCTGACGATGTCAAGACCAGCCCCGGCAAAACCCTCAACGTCAGCGACCTCCAGGCCAATATCGACCCGCGTGCCGAGTTTCGTCAGATGTACCACGAGACGTGGCGCATCGAACGCGACTTCCTCTACGACCCCAACCACCACGGCCTCGACCTCGCCAAGGCCGAGAAACGCTATGAACCCTACCTCGACGGCATCGGCTCACGCGACGAGCTGAATTATCTGTTCGAGGAGATGACCGGCGAAATCACGATTGGCCACATGTTCATCCGCGGCCCGCGCCTGCCCGACCACTCGCCGCAAACCGGCCTGCTGGGCGCCGACTACTCCGTCGACCACGACCGCTACAAATTCGCCCACATCTACAACGGCGAAAACTGGAACCCCGCCCTGCACGCGCCCCTCACGCAGCCCGGCGTCAACGTGAAGGAGGGCGAATATCTCCTCGCCGTCAACGGCCGCGACCTCCACGCCACCGACAACCTCTACAGCTTCTTTGAAGGTACCGCCGGCAAACAGGTCGTCCTTCATGTCGGACCCAACTCTGACGGCGCCGGCGCGCGCGACGTCACCACCGTCGCCATCGAATCCGAGCACGGCCTGCGCAACCTTGCCTTCATCGAAGGCAATCGCCGCAAGGTCGACGCGATGACCGACAACCAGGTCGCCTACGTCTATATGCCCAACACCGGCGGCGGCGGCTTTACCAACTTCAACCGCTACTTTTTCGCCCAGGTTGAAAAGAAGGGCGTCATCATCGATGAGCGCTACAACGAGGGCGGCGACATCGCCGACAACGTCATCGACACGCTCCGCCGTGTTCCCATGTCGCGCTACGAATCGCGCGAAGGCGAGGACGTCACCGATCCCGTCGGCGCCATCTTCGGCCCCAAAGCGATGATCATCAACCAGGCCGCCGGATCCGGCGGCGACCTCATGCCCTGGTACTTCCGCAAAGCTGGCCTCGGGCCACTCATCGGCGTGCGCACCTGGGGCGGACTCGTCGGCATCGGCGGCTATCCTGTCCTCCTCGACGGCGGCCAGGTCACCGCACCACGCACCGCCATCTACGGCCTGCAGGGCGAATTTGAGGTGGAGAACCACGGTATCCCACCCGACATCGAGGTTGAATACCTGCCCAAAGAAGTCGCCGCGGGCCACGATCCGCAACTCGAGCGCGCCGTTCAGTACGAACTGGAGCAACTCAAAGAACACCCGCTGCCCACGTATCCCAAGCCGCCCTACCCGAACTACCACGAGCACGACGGCCTCGGCATTCACTGACGATTCCCGCACTGCGAAATTCAGGCCGGAGCCCAAAACTCCGGCCTTTCACTTGCGATTACCATGGTGGTCATGTTCCGCCACGTCGCGCTCTCAGTCGTCTCTGCCTCCCTCGTTGCCGTCTCTGCTCAGGCGCAGCAATCCACAGTACTCGTCGACATCGACCACCGTGCCCAGATTTCGCTGGACGGCCCCTGGCATTACATTCCCGACCCTTATCGCGAGGGTTGGGGATCGAACCCCGATCACCCCAGTCCCAATGGCTACGCGAAGAACGCGCACTACGTCCCCGGCGGCCCACTCGTCCAGTACGACTTCTCGCGCTCGCCCACCCTCAACGTCCCCGGCGACTGGAACTCCCAAAAGGATTCGCTCTTCTACTACGAAGGCCTCCTCTGGTACCAGCGCGACTTCACGTACCAGCGGAAACCGCACACGCACGTCTTCCTGCACTTCGGCTCCGTCAATTACGCCGCCAACATCTTCGTCAACGACCAGCCCGTCTGCGCTCACGAAGGCGGCTACACGTCCTTCGATTGCGACATCACCAGCGTTGTGAAAGACGGCGATAACTTCATCGTCGCGGCCGTCGACGATCAGCGCGCCGTCGACCGCGTCCCCACCCTTCGCATGGACTGGTGGAACTACGGCGGCATCACCCGCTCCGTCTCTCTCGTCGAAGTGCCGGATTCTTACATCGACGACTACTCCCTCCAGCTGAAGCGCGGCACCGCCAACGAACTCGACGGTTATGTTCACGTCGTCGGTGTCGACGTGGGAAGTCATGTCACTCTCCGCATCCCCGACCTGCACATCGAAAAAGATGCCGTCACCGATACAAATGGCCGCGCGGAGTTCTCCTTCGCCGCTACCGGCCTCGAGCTCTGGTCCCCGGAACATCCCCGCCTCTACGCCATCGCTCTCCATGCCGGTCCGGACGACCTGAAAGATGAAATTGGCTTCCGCACTATCGAAGTTCAGGGCGACCAGATCCTGCTCAACGGCAAGCCGGTTTTCCTGCGCGGCATCAGCTATCACGACGAAGCGCCCTTCCGCTCCGGCCGCTCCTGGTCCGACAAAGACGCGGAAACCCTCCTCGGGTGGGCGCAGGAACTGCACTGCAACTTCGTGCGCATGGCCCACTATCCCCACACCGAAAACGAATATCGCCTCGCCGACAAGCTGGGCATCATGGTTTGGTCCGAAATTCCCGTCTACTGGGGCATCGACTGGACCAATCCGCCCACCCTCGACGTTGCCAAACACCAGCTCTGGGAGATGATCCGCCGCGACCACAACCACGCCGCGGTCATCCTGTGGTCGATGTCGAACGAAACCCCGGAGAGCCCCGAGCGCAACGCCTTCATCCATCAGCTCGCGGTCGAAGCGCGCAGCGAAGACCCGACCCGTCTCATTACGTCAGCCATTGTTACGCATTTCAAAGGCACCACTGCGACCCTCGACGATCCCCTCGGCCAGGATCTCGACGTCCTCGGCTACAACGAATATCTCGGCTGGTATCAGGGCAAACCGGAAACCATCCCCGGCTACACCTGGGAAAATCCCATGGGCAAGCCCGTCATCATGAGCGAATTCGGAGCCGGTGCCCGGGCCGGCCTGCATGGTCCCGATACCGAAATGTTCACCGAGGAATATCAGGACTACGTCTTCCGCCAGCAATTCCAAATGCTCGCGAGAATCCCGTTCCTGCGCGGTATGACGCCCTGGGTTCTCATGGATTTCCGCTCGCCCATGCGTCAGCTCCCCGGCATCCAGGACGACTACAACCGCAAAGGACTCGTCTCTGACCAAGGCGAAAAGAAGAAGGCCTTCTTCACCCTCCAGGATTACTACGCAAAGATGCAAAGTGATCCGGCGCAGTAGACAATCCAGTTGTCAGTGACCGAGGACCGTGACCAGGAGCAAACTGTACGCTGTACGCTCGCTGTTCACGCCCCCAACCGCCCCAACCCAATCCCGATCACATATGTCGCTGCGCCTTCCAGCGCGCCTACCAGCGTCATTTCCAAACCGCTGGCCCACCAGCTCCGCACTGTGATCAGGGACTTCGCCGCACCCACAGCAAAGTGCGCGATCAGTGACACAATCGCCGATACAATCACCGCCGGATAGCCGGTCATGAAGAAGAATGGCAGGATGGGGATGAACGCGCCCACCGCTGTCGACAGCGCACCCGACCACGCCGAAACCATGGGCTGGCTCAGGCCCTCCTCCGTCATGTTCAATCGCTCCGCCGCCAACGCGCGCGTAAATTGCTCGGGCGAATCCGCCAGATGTCCCACGACATGATCCGCATCGTCGCGCGGAATGCCTTTCACCTGGTAGTACAGGGACAGCAGCTCCCGCGCCTCCGGCCCGTTCATCTCGACCGCCTCGCGCTCCCGCGTCAGCTCCGCTTCGTAGATCTCCCGCTCGCTCTTCGCCGCCAGATACGCGCCCGACCCCATCGAGAGCGCGCTGGCGATCATCCCCGCAATTCCCGACAGCAGCACCCAGTGGCTGTTGCCCAGCGTCGCACCCGACACGCCTGATACGATCCCGAAAATCGCGCCCAGCCCGTCATTCACGCCGTAAATTGCGTCGCCAATCCAGCCCGCCGTCTGGCGTCCCGGGCGATTCCGCCGCGTCAGCAGTTCATTCAGTTCCTGGCGTGCCGTCTCCGTCGTGGTTACCATCTTCGGATAACGATGCCGGATCAGCTCGCTCAGCTCGCGATAATGTTCCTGCTCGTCTGCGATCACCTGTTTCAGAATCGCAATGCTCGGCTCGTCTCCCAGCTCCTTCAGCTGCTGCCCGTAGCGGGCAATGTCGCGGCTCTCGTCAATCTCCAGCCGCCGCAGCGCCATCTGCGGTCCGCCCAGCCGGTTCACCAGCGTGTCCGCATCCCCCGTCGGCTTGCCATCGTACTTCGGCAGCTCCGCGCCCAGCTCGCGGATGCGCTTCGCCCACATCGCAGCATGCTGCGCTTCCGACTCCGCCATGTGCCGCAGCGTCTTCCTGCGAACAGCGTCGTCGTCGCGTTCCGCCAGCGTGTTGTAGGTGTGATAGCCGCGCATCTCCGCCTGCCAGTTTTCGCTCAGCGCATCCAGAATCTTCTGCTCTTTTTGTGACGATGTTTGCGCCATGCCCCTTAGCTCCCGATCTGATAACTGAAGCCGAACCGCCCAATCTGAATCGCCGAACGTTCTGCCGGCGGCCAGATCCGAAACGATTCGACCCGCGTTACCCCTGGCATCAACGTTGCCGGCACGCTCCCCACCGGCTGTCCCGTCGCCGCCTGATAGAAGTGAACGAGCAGTACCTCGTTCTCCTTGTGCTCATAGCCCAGCAAATATTCACCCGGCGCCAGTCGCACGTCGGTTCCCAACCGCAGCGGGACCTGGGTCAGGAAATAATGCGAGTACTTGCCCTCCGCCGAATACCCCGCCGTGATCAGAACCACGCCCGCAATATATTTTCCATGACCATTCGTGATGCCCGAAGCCGAGCGCATCTCCGTCTCAATCCGCTCCCGCACCACCGGTGCTCGCGCCGGAATTACCGACCGCAGCTCAGCATCGCTGGCCGGTCGCCACTCTGCCGCCCGCGTCTCCTTCGCCCAGCCGGACGACAGCAGAGCCGCCATCAGGCAGCCTGCAACCAACATCGCACCTTGAACCGTGACCGTACTCCTGCGTCTCATCCGCGTCCCTGTACCCTGTTCCTGTCCTGATCAATCCAGATGCACAATGCCACGCTGCAATGCAGTCGTCGCCGCCTGGGTGCGATCTTCCACACCCATCTTGCTGAGCAAACTGTTCACGTGCGTCTTCACCGTCGCCTCTGAGATGAACAACGCCGCCCCAATATCCTTATTGCTCTTGCCCGCCACAATCAGATGCAGGACTTCCAGTTCGCGCGCCGTCAGCGTCGCCCCTGCCATCCGTTCTGCCAGTTTCTCCGCCACCCGTGACGGGATCCGCGATTTCCCGGCATGTACGACTTTCACCGCCTCGGTCAGCTCCGCAAGATCCATCCCTTTCAGCAGATATCCCTTCGCCCCGGCCTGCAGCGCGCGATAAATATCTTCGTCTCCATCGAAAGTCGTCAGCACAATGATTCGCGCCGCCGGGTATTCCGCGCGAATGCGCCCGATCGCCTCCACACCGTTCATCTTCGGCAGGCGGAGATCCATCAGCGTGACATCGGGCTGATGCTTGCGGTACATCTCGACCGCCTGCACCCCGTCCGAAGCCTCCGCCACCACCGCAAATCCCGGTACCGTCTTCAGCAGCGCCGCAAAGCCCTGGCGCACAATGTGGTGATCGTCGACCAGCAGGATGTCAATTGTATCCGCCATAGTTACGATTGCTTCTCCGTTTCCCCTGCCTGATGAGCGCCCAGCGCCATGGCCAGCCGCACCGCCGTCCCTTTGCCTGGACTGCTCTCTACCGTCAGCGTCGCACCAATGGCCTCCGCACGTTCCCGCATTCCCGTCAGCCCAAAATGTCCGCTCGAACCATCCGGCGGCGCTCCCGTAAATCCGCGCCCATTGTCGCGAATCTCCATCCCGAACATACTCCCCTCAAACTCCAGCCGCAGCGCAATGTTCTCCGCATCCCCGTGACGAACCGCATTCGTCACCGCTTCCCGCGCAATCCGCATCAGCTCACGCTCCACATCCTCATCCAGCGGATGATTCGTCCCCGTCACATGCATCTGCACTCGCGCTCGCTGATGAGGCTCGCCTGCCCGCGCCGCTACTTCCTCCGCCGTCCTTAGAATCCGCGCGGCCAGATCCTCGCGCTCCGCTCCCTGCGACCGTAATTCCCAGATCGAAGTCCGGGCGTCATCCAGACTGCTCCTCACCAGCGCCTGAGCCCGATCCAGCTGCTCACGAGCGGCGTCGACCGAATTCCGCATCAACTGTGCGACCAGCTCCAGATGAACCGAGACTGCGACGAAACCCTGTGCCAGCGTATCGTGAATTTCCCGCGCAATGCGCGTCCGCTCTCCTAACACCGCCTGAAATTCCCTCTCTACACGCAGCAGTCGCCGCCGCCATGCCGCATACGCAAGCCCCGCCATCACCACCAGCACCAGCAACCGGAACCACACCGTCTGGTAATAATGCGGCTCGATGGTGAGCTCCGCCGTTGCCGCCGCTTTCGTCCACACTCCATCGTTATTGCGCGCGATCACGCGAAACGTGTAATTCCCGTGCGGCAGGTTCGTGTAGAACGCCGTCCGCCGCGTCCCCGCATCCACCCAGCCGCGATCGAACCCCTCCAGCTGATACCGGTACTCCACCTTCTGCGGCGCAACAAAACTCAGGCCGGCATAATCGAATTCGTAGTGGCCGTGCCCAGGCCCCACTTTCAGATTCTCAACGGAAGCCTGCGGCGCATCGTCTACGCTCACATCTTCGATCGCCACCTGCGGCGCCACACCATTCACCGGCATGTGTTCCGGATCCACACGAGCGATCCCTTTCAGCGTCGCGAACCACAGCGACCCCTCGCTCGGGGCCCCCGACGCGCCCGCTGTTGGCACGGTGGGGTGGTCGCTTCAGCCGCACCGCCGCCGGATGGCCGCCGCTCGAGCATTCGCTGATGCGCATCCCGTCCGCCACTCCGAAGCGCATCACCTCGGCGTCCGCCCCACCCTCCGCCATGCGATTCAACCCGTCGCGGCTCACGCGGTACACGCCGCTGTTCGAGCTGATCCATAGATATCCGCTGCCATCTTCCAGAATCCCAATCACCCGCCTTGGCATTTGCGGTGGCGCGAGGCTCACAATCCTGCCCGCTCGCATCCGATTGAGCCCCCCATCGTTGGTCCCGATCCACAACACCCCCTCGCGATCCGCGTAGAGCGCCGTCACCACGTTGCTCGACAGCCCATCCTTCGTCGTGAGGTTCGTGAACTGCCCATCGCGAAAGCGTGTCAGTCCGCCGAGCGTCCCAATCCACAAAGTGCCCTGTTGATCTTCGGTCATCGCGCCGATCAGATCGCTCCCCAATCCGTCCAGCGCCGTCCACGTCATGAACTTCCCATTTTCGTAGCGAGAAAGCCCGCGCCGCGTCCCGATCCACAACGCACCGCGGCTGCCCACGAACAGCGAGCGCACAAAGTCGTCCGCCAGACCGTCCGCCGTCGTGAACACCCGCGCCACCTCGCCGCTGCGGAGCAGGTTCAGGCCATCCGGCGTGCCGACCCAGACATCGCCATTCGCCGCCGCCGCCAGGGTCAGCACCACATTGCTCGACAAACCCTGCGCCGTCGTCAGTGCCCGAAATCTGCCATCCCGAAATATGTCGAGTCCGCCACTCTTCGTACCCACCCCAATCTGCCCGTTGGGCGCCTGCATCAGCGCGAGAATATATTCGTCGGTGAGCCCATCCTCCGCCGTCAGCGTGGAGAATTTCCGATCCCGCAGCACTGCCAACCCACCCGACTCCGTACCCAGCCACAAATCTCCCTCGCGATCTTCCGCCGCGCTCAGGAACACGTCACCGCCCTTCAGCAACTCGGCCGTGCCCCCCGGCCCAATGCGCATCAGCCCGCGCGCCGTTCCCACCCACACCATGCCCTGGCGATCGGAATGAAGAAAATCGACGCGCCCCGTCCCTTTCCGAAATTTCCCAACCTTTTCGCCTTCAGCGGTAAACAGCCCTGCATCCGTTCCGATCCACACCCGTCCCGACGCGTCCACCGCCAGCGTGTTCACCGCGCCGCTGCCTTCGAGCGCCACGCTCCTGCATCCCGCGCTCGAACACGCCTCCAGCCCCGATCGCATTCCCGCCCACGCAGTGCCGTTCCCATCCACAGCGAGCGCCAGTACCTCGCTGCTTGCGCCCGCCGCGCGAAAAATCCCGTCCTCACCGGCCCGCATCAGTCCTTCCGCTGTGCCCAGCCATAACGATCCATCGCCGCCCTCGGCCATCCTGCTGTTTTCCGTCAGATCGGCCTCCAGCGCCGCCTGCACTCCGCGATCGCCTTCGATGCGAAACAACCCCACCGCGGTCAGGGCCCACACCGTTCCGTGTCCGTCTTCCAACGTCCGCCAAACCTGGGTCGCCGGAACGCCCTGCGCCGCTCCGAAGGCTTCCACCTTCCCGCCGCGCATCCGTGCCAACCCGCCCGATGTGCTGATCCAAAGCGTCCCGTCGCGATCCTCCATCAGGTCGTCGATCAGGTCGCTCGGCAGCCCAGGCGTATCGGCGCGCGTGAACGCCCTGAACTCTACGCCGTCGAAGCGCACCAGTCCGCCCTCGGTCGCGATCCAAAGAAACCCGCCGCGCCCCTGCACAATCGCGTGTACCGTGTTTTGCGGGAGTCCGGTGTCCGTCTGCCACGACTGATAGCCGTACTGCGCCAGCGCCGTGTGGGGGTCGAGCGCCCTGGCCGGAGCCGCGGCCGCAATGAACCCAAGGCCACAAATCACCGCAGCAGCTCGTATCGTGAGCAGGTCTGGAAGCACTGCGAAAATGCTACATGCCTGCGCCCCGCGCAGTTCACTTTTTCGCTCGATGCAGCTTTCTTCTGGCAGAATTCGAAGTCAGCAGCTCAGCGGCTACTCCGGGCCGCCTGCCCTGCAGTTCGCTTCACGCGCACCTTCTCCGCCGCCGCCGGTCCAATCGTGAACTGTCCCGCCCCCGTCTCAATCGCCACCGTCTGATCGTAGTTGCGCTGCAACACGCGCACCGCGCCGCCGGGCTCGATCCCGGTCTGTTGCAGAAACTTCAGCAGCTTCTCGTCGCGCTCGTAGAGGCTCGTCACCGTGTAGTCCGACCCCTCCGCCACCTCAGCCAGCGGCCGCACCCCATGCTTTTTCCGACTCGCGTCGGTTTCCGGCAGCACCGCGTTCCCGTGCGGACAGGTCCCCTTCTCCCCCAGCTTCTTCATCAGCAGCGCTTCAAACGCCGGCGACACCGCATGCTCCAGCCGCTCCGCTTCGTCGTGCACCTCGTACCAGGGCATGCCAAACATCTCCGACAGCATGCGCTCGATCAGGTGATGCCGCAACGCCGTCCGGTACGCCGCCTCGTGCCCCTTCGCAGTGAGCCGCACCACGCCATCCGCGCGCACCTCGACATACCCGTCGCGCTTCAGCCGCCGCAGAGCCATCGACACCGCCGGCGCCGACACTTCCAGCCAGTGCGCCAGCGTCGCCGAAATCACCGTCCGCCCTTCGCTCTCGGCTTCCAGAATCGCCTTAAGGTAGTCCTCTTTCGATACGCTGATCGCCGTCTTCACAGTGTTTCTCGCTTCCAGCTTACAGCGCTGAGGTACAGTGCTTTGGAATTCCCGCCGCCATGGCATTGCATGCTGCAGCCGGAGGGGGTTTTCGGAAATCACAAACGATTACAATATCCAGAGTCATCTCATCACGAAGGATTCCGTGTCGAACCCCACTTCTTCCAGCCGCAAGCGCGTCCTCTCCGGCATGCGCCCCACCGGCAAACTCCACCTCGGCAACTACATGGGCGCCCTCCATAACTGGGTCCGCCTGCAGAACGACCCCAGTACGAGTGCTACTTCTTCATCGCCGACTGGCACGCCCTCACCACCGACTACGCCGACCCCTCGCAGATCGCCGCCAACACCCGCGAGGTCATCCTCGACTACCTCGCCGCCGGCCTCGATCCCGAGAAGTCCGTCCTCTTCGTCCAGAGCGACGTCAAGCAGCACGCCGAGCTCCACCTGCTCCTCTCCATGATCACCTCCGTCGGCTGGCTCGAGCGTGTCCCCAGCTACAAAGAGCAGCAGGAAAACCTCACAGGACAAAGACCTCACCACCTACGGCTTCCTCGGCTACCCGCTCCTCCAGGCGGCCGACATCCTCATCTACCAGGCCGACTTCGTCCCCGTCGGCCAGGACCAGGCCGCCCACGTCGAGCTCACCCGCGAAATCGCCCGCCGCTTCAACCAGTTCTACAAGCATCCCGGCGGCGGCGAGATTCTCCCCGAGCCCCAGGTCCTCCTCACCCCCTCGCCCAAACTCCCCGGCACCGACGGCCGCAAGATGTCCAAGAGCTACGGCAACACCATCCTGCTCTCCGACCCCGAGCCGGAAATTCGCCGCAAGCTGCAAGCCCATGGTCACCGACCCCGCCCGCGTCCGCCGCACCGATCCCGGCAATCCCGACAAGTGCCCCGTCGGCGACCTCCACAAGATCTTCTCGTCCCAGGAAACCCTCGCGAAGGTCTACGAAGGCTGCACGACGGCCGCGATCGGCTGCATCGAGTGCAAAGGCTGGGCGGCTGATGCGATCGTCGAGCACCTCGCCCCCATCCAGCAGCGCCGCGCCCATTTCGAGCAGAATCCCGCCCTCGTCACTGAAATCTTCGTCGGCGGGCGCCCAGCCGCGCCACCGCCCGCGCCGAGCAGACCATGCACGAAGTCCGCTCCGCCATGGGACTCTCAGGAATCGCCCGCCGCATGACCGATCCCCACTCCCAACCCGATCCACCCGCCACGGAATCCTCGGCGACACCCTCCGTCGAACGCCGGCCCGATGCATCCGCCCAGGACGTGAAGCGCGAAGCGCAAACCGCTGGACGCGCAGTCCCCGACCGCGAAGGTCCCTACGAAAAAACCGCCGCGGACCTCCGCAAAGAGGATCAGTCCGCCTTCCCCTTCTCCGTCATCGTCGGCCAGGTCTACGAAGGTCCCTACGATCTCCTCCTCGACCTCGTCCGCAAGCAGAACATCGATATCTACGACATCCCCATTGCCAAAATCACCGCCCAGTTCCTCGCCTACGTCGAGCACCTCAAAGCCTCCGACGTCGACACTGCCGGCGAGTTCATCTATATGTCGGCGCTGCTCATCCACATCAAGAGCAAGATGCTTCTTCCGCGCTCGCCCGCCGACTCCCCCGAAGAAGCCGAAGATCCCCGCCGCGAGCTGGTCGAGCGCCTTCTCGAGCACGAGCGCTTCCGCAACGCCGCGCAGATGCTCCAGCAGAAACGCCAGCTGGAAGATGCCACCTGGACCAATCCCGGCATGCGCGAATTCCGTGACACCGCCGATGCCGATCAGGACATCGCCGCTGATACCCTCGACCTCGCCCGCGTGTTCCGCGACGTCCTCGAGCGCGCCAAGAGCCGCCCCGTCCTCGATGTCCAGGAAGATGCCGTTACCGTCCGCCAGATGATCGACTTCGTCCGCCGCCGCCTCATGATGGAAGATCGCCCCGTCGGCCTCTCCAAGCTCCTCTCCAACACCCGCTCCGTCAACGCCGTGGTTGCCATGTTCCTCGCCTTACTCGAGCTCGTCCGCCTCCAGGCCATCCTCCTCCGCCAGGACCGCGGCTTCAGCGAGATCTTCATCAAGAAAAACGACCAGTTCGAACAGGTCATCAACGACCGCCTCGCCATGAAGGATGACTGGAGTTAGGCAAAGCGAAGCAACCATCCCATTCCATGTCCCCTGTGCCTGAACGCTGTCCCTTGTACGCTGTCCCCTTTCCCCTGTCGTGCAGTTACCTGCGTAACGCACTCCGAGCCGCAAGCCCCTGCCTTCCATTTCATCGTCTGTTCATCTCCCATTCATGCTTTGCCGTAATTCCCCCCGGTAATTTGGCTCAACCCGCCCCCGATCCTGGAATGGAGCCGCGTTCGCATGTCTGCAGGTGCCCGTATTCCTCTTGAGCAAGTAGTCGAAGTCCCTACCCTTCCCGACCATCCAGGCGCACTCCTTCACGAGAAGATGAGTAAATCTCCCGGCGCCATCGGGATGATCATCTTCGGCATCGCCCTCATTGGCGGCCTCGGCTACGCGGGCTCCCAGCTCGTTCACGATCTCGCCGGAACCCACCTGGCTTCCGTCTGGCCATATGCCCTGCTCGCCCTCGCCCTGCTCATCGCGCTCGCCTTCGAGTTCGTCAACGGCTTCCACGACACCGCCAATGCCGTCGCCACCGTCATCTACACCCATTCGCTCGAGCCCCACATCGCCGTCGTCTGGTCTGGCATGTGGAACCTGATCGGCGTCCTCACTTCCAACGGCGCGGTGGCCTTTACCATTCTTTCTCTGCTTCCCGTCGAGCTGATCCTGCAGGTCGGCAAGGGCGCAGGCTTCGCCATGGTCTTCTCCCTCCTCATCGCCGCCATCATCTGGAATCTCAGCACCTGGTGGTTCGGCCTGCCGGCCTCCAGCTCGCACACCCTCATCGGTTCCATCATCGGCGTGGGCGTCGCCAATCAGCTCATGAATCCCCACACCGGCACCAGCGGCGTCGACTGGGAACAAGCCGCCGGGGTCTTCAAAGTTCTCCTCATTTCTCCGCTGGTCGGCTTCGGCGTGGCCGCCCTGCTGCTCCTCGTCCTCAAGCTCACCGTCAAAAACAAGGCCCTCTATCAGTCCCCCAGGGGAACCGAGCCGCCGCCGCTGTGGATTCGCGCCCTCCTCATCCTCACCTGCACCAGTGTCAGCTTCGGTCACGGCTCTAACGACGGTCAGAAGGGCATGGGGCTCATCATGCTCATCCTCATCGGCACCGTTCCCACCGCCTACGCCCTCAATCACGCCGTCGGCTTCAGCCAGGTGCAGAACTTCTCCGCCGATTTCGCTCCAGGCCGAGCAGATCTTCACCCACTACGTCTCACCCAACGCCGTCATCGGCGACGCCCGCACCGAGCTCACCGACTACATCCGCACCAGGGAATTCAACCAGAACACGATGTTGGCCGCCCGCCAGATGGTCGAGGAAATCGACAACGAAGTCCTCCTCTACAAGTCGCTGAACAAGGTACCGTCCAACCAGCAGCAAAACGTCCGCAACGACATGTACGTCGTCAGTGAAGCCCTCCGGCTCATCGCCAAAAACGCTGGCAAGAACGGTACGCCCACCTTCTCCGTCGCCGAGAACAAAACCCTCGGCGCCTACAAGAAACAGCTCGATAACGCGACGAAGTTCATCCCGACGTGGGTCAAAATTGCCGTTGCCATCGCTCTCGGCCTCGGGACCATGGTCGGCTGGAAGCGCATCGTCGTGACCGTCGGCGAAAAAATCGGCAAGGAACACCTCACCTACGCCCAGGGCGCGGCCGCCGAAATCACCGCCGCCATCACCATCATTGCCGCCGACCAGTACCATATGCCGGTCTCCACCACCCACGTCCTCTCCTCCGGCGTGGCGGGAACAATGATGGCGAACGGCAGCGGTCTCCAGCTCTCCACCATTCGCAACATCGCTCTGGCCTGGGTCTTCACCCTCCCCGTCGCGGCTCTGCTCGCCGCCGGTATCTTCTTCGTGATGCGCCAGTTCATGTGAGTTTTTGCTGCTGGTAGGTGCGGGCCCCCCTGCTCGGGGCTCGCGCTTTTTGCACGCCTCCGAGGGTCACGAACGCTCCTGCTTTTCTGTACTATCGAGGAAGCGCCCTCTTCTCCTGGTAGGCGCCCGTGACCCCGTCTCTCCATGAGTCTTAAAGCCCGCATTGAAGCCGTTATTTACGCCGCAGAAGAGCCCGTGACCCTGGCCCAGCTCGCCTCCCTCTTCCGCGAGGAAGCCCTTGCCTCCCGCGCCGCCCGCATCACCCTCCAGGCCGACTCTGAAGCCCCCGCCGAAGCAGCCATCGCCTCCGAGCCTGGCCTCGCCGAAGCCGCCGTTGACGAACTCCTTGCGTCCTCAACGGAAGCCAGTGAGAGCGCAGATTCCGCGACCGCCACGAAGCGCGAAGCGCAGTCCGCTGAGCGCGAAGGTCCCGCCGAACGCGCAGTGCAGCGCGAAGTCCGCAACGAGCTCCGCCGCCTCATCGATGAATTGATCGCCGACTACAACGCCCCCGACAGCGGTCTCGAAATCCGCGAAGTCGCTGGCGGTTTCCGCATCGGCACCCGCCCCGAGTACCACGACGCCGTCCGCGCCTTCATCAAAACCCTCAAGCCACCCCTCAAGCTCTCGCTCCAGGCGCTTGAAACCCTCGCCGTCATCGCCTACAAGCAGCCGGTCACCGCTCCGGAAATCGGTGAAATCCGCGGTGTCGACTCCGGCGGCGTCCTCGGCTCCCTGGTCGCGCGCAAGCTCATCACCACTGCCGGGCGCAAACAAGTCGTCGGCCGCCCCATCCTCTACAAAACCACCAAAGAATTCCTCCTCCGCTTCGGTCTCAAAGACGTCAATGAGCTCCCCTCCATCGAGGAATTCGAGAAGATGGCCAGCGAACTGGCCGAAACCGAAGCCGAAGGCGCCATTGCGCCGGGAGAAGAAGAGCTCCCCTTCGCGCAAAACGAGATCGCCGAGGCTGAAGAGGCCGAAGCCGCCGAGTCCGCGCTCGATCGGGACCGCCCGTCAGGCTCGTCCAACCAATCGCGGTCCGAGCAGGACCCCGCTCCCACTACCGAACAAGACGTCGCCGAACACGCGGAGAAGTCCCGCTCATGACGGAGCCCGCGTCCGAATCCGGCTCCCCGCAGCGCCTGCAAAAAATCATTGCAGCCGCCGGCATCGCCTCGCGCCGCAAAGCCGAAGAGCTCATCACCACCGGACGCGTTCAGGTCAACGGCCAGACCGTCACCGAACTCGGCAGCAAAGCCGATCCCGCCCGCGACCACATCCGCGTCGACGGCAAGCTCCTCCAGGGTCCCGAGCGCCCCCGCTACTTTGTCATCAACAAGCCCAAAGGCTACGTCACCACGGTCAGCGACCCCGAACACCGTCCCACGGTCATCGATCTCGTGAAAGGCGGCGAACGCCTCTTCCCTGTCGGCCGCCTCGACTACTCCAGCGAAGGTCTGCTGCTGCTGACCAATGATGGCGACCTCGCCAACGCCCTCACCCGCGCCGCCGCCCGCGTTGAAAAAACCTACCTCGTCAAAGTCAGCGGCAAGCCTTCCGACTCGGCGATCAATCAGCTCCGCCACGGCCTCATGATTGACCGCGGCAGCCAGATCCAGCCGCAACGCAACGCCACGCATGGCAAAAATCAGGAAGACCACGCCCCAGCCCACCCCTCCGGCCCAAAGGACCGGGTCATGACCGCGCCCGCGCGCATCCGTCTCCTTCGCGACGCCGACAATCCGTGGTACGAAATGATCCTCATCGAAGGCCGCAACCGCGAAATCCGCAAGATGTTCGAGGAAATCGGCCACCACGTCGAAAAAATCCGCCGCGTCGGCTACGGCCCGCTCATCCTCGACCTCGAACCCGGCCGCTCCCGCGAACTCGCCCCCGAAGAAGTCGCCGCCCTCCGTCGCGCCGCTGAAGGCAAACGCCCCTCCTCTGCTCGCATGGCCAACGGCAGGCCCGGCAAGGGCAGCGCGAGGCCGCGCATCACAGCGGGGCGCGCGCGCTCCAGTCACTCTGCGCACACGCCACGGAAGAAGCCTTCAAAGCGTTCCTAGATCGACTGCCCTGAATTGACTGCGCAAAGCGCGCACCCCTTCCCTGCGCGAACATTCGTGACAAAATATTCTCAGTACGCGGATCGCCTAATTCATCTTTCGGAGTTCATCGATGAAACGCCGCGAATTCCTTAGAAGCGCCGCCATCACCGCCGCTTCCCTCGCTGCAACCGACTCCCTCCTCGCCGCCTCCTCCACGCCCTCTCACCCGATCCCCCGCCGCCGTCTCGGCAAAACCGGCGAACAGCTCTCCATCATCGGCTTCGGCGGCATTGTCGTCATGAACGAAGAAAACTCTGAAGCCCGCAACATCGTTGCTGAAGCCGTCGACCGCGGCGTGAACTACTTCGACGTGGCGCCCAGCTACGGTAACGCCCAGGAACGTCTCGGCCCCGCCCTCGCTCCTTACCGCAACCGCGTTTTCCTCGCCTGCAAGGCCGAAGACCGCACCCGTGACGGCTGCCGTGCCCAGCTCGAAAATTCCCTCAAGCTCCTCCAGACCGACCACGTCGATCTTTACCAGTTCCACGCTCTCACCAAAATGGCTGAGCTCGACAAGGTCCTCGGGCCGGGCGGCGCCATGGAAACCATGGAGGCCGCGAAAAAAGAGGGCAAAATCCGCTACATCGGCTTTTCCGTCCACTCCCAGGAAACCGCCGTCGCGGCCATGAACCGCTACCCCTTCGACACCGTCCTCTTTCCGCTCAACTTCGTGCTTTACACGCAGGCAAAATTCGGCCCTCAAATCCTCGAGACCGCTCAGCAGAAGCACATGGGCATCCTCTGCCTCAAGAGCATGGCCAAAACCGTCTGGCCCGCGGACGAGAAGCAGAATCACCCTTCCGCGCCGAAGTGCTGGTACCAGCCCGCGGCCTTCCCGCACGAAGCTTCCCTCGGCCTGCGCTGGACCCTCTCACACCCCATCACCGCCGCCATCCCGCCTGGCGATGAGCGCTATTTTCGCCTCGCCATGGACGTAGTCCAGAACTACAAGCCCCTCGACACTTCCGAAGAGCAGGCTCTGCTCAGCGGAGCCCCAGGGGTCGAACCCATCTTTCACCTCGGCAACGATGTCTAACCGCGCCCCGGTGCGTCCGCAGCGCTTTCCGTGAATCTAACAGGCACAAAATAAGAGAGGAACCCATGGCCAAAGCCACATTTGCCGCCGGTTGTTTCTGGGGAGTCGAAGCCCGCTTCCAGCAGCTGCCCGGCGTTACCGCCACCGCCGTCGGCTACGAAGGTGGCGCCCTCCAGAAGCCCACCTATCAACAGGTCTGCACCGACCGCAGCGGCCACGCCGAAGCCGTCGAAATCGACTTCGATCCCGCGCAGATCACCTATCAGCAACTCCTCGACGAGTTTTTCTCCCTCCACGACCCAACCCAGCTCAACCGCCAGGGCCCCGACTGGGGCAGCCAATACCGCAGCGTCGTCTTCTATCATTCCCCCGAGCAGGAAGCTGAGGCAAAGGCCACCATCGCGCGCCTTACCGCCGAGAAAAAGTTCTCCAAGCCCATCGTCACCCAGGTCGTCCCCGCCGAGACCTTCTGGCGCGCCGAGGACTACCACCAGAAGTATCTGGAAAAGCGCGGCGCCCTCAGCTGCCACATTTAACCGATCGCGCCGCGAGTCCGTTCTCTCGCGGTTAGCAGTCCTACGGTCAGACCAATGCACAACAGCAGCGCCAGCACCCCGCTCACCCGCGACGCCAGGGTCATTGCCGCATGCGCATGGGGAACCCGCGTCATCGGCAGCACGACGAAATTCATGATCAGGTAAACCACCGCGCCATACAGCAGCCCGCACACCACCGGCCGCCGTATCAGAATCACGATCCAGCGGCTCGCGGCGTAATACAGCGCCGTCCAGAAGAGCGCAATCGTGTAGTGGATCGCCACGCCCAGCGCGACAGAGGCTATCTCCGCGTGAAACGCCCACGCTCCCGTCAGCCCGCTCGCGATGAATTGGAAGATCATCACCGGCGTGATGTGCCGGAACGCATTGAAGGCGATGTTTTCAGTGATGTCCAGCGTGCCCGCGATCAACCCAACCCGCACGACGCTCACAACGGCACTTGCCATCGCCGCATTCTACCGGCGCACGCCCCACCCAACCATGACCACTTTTGCGCGCAACCGCCGCCGGAAACAAAAAGGCCGCACAGCACCTGCTGCGCGGCCTTCGCTTTCCCTGGACTCTCTATCGCCTATTGCCTGCTCTCGAATCCGTCCCCGCCAAACTTCGGAATCCCAAAGTGCCCGCGCAGGTGCAGCAGGTCCAGCGGGCTGATCATCCCGTCGACCACGATGACATTCACATTGCGCGCGTTCGCTACCACGAACACGGCCCCATCGAAGTTCCCATGATCCGTCCGCACAAACACATCGGTCCGCGTTGGATCGAACGGCTTCGCCGGCGGCGCCACACTCGCCGCCCCGGATGGGTCCGTGGTCGCGCTCGAAACAGCCTGCGCTGGCGGATGCGTCTGCTTCGTCATCAGATGGGTCCATCCGTCCGCCCGATACTGCGCGCGCACTGCTTCCAGTGCCGCCGCATCGTACATCCCCGGCGCCGGGTAGCGGAAGGTGTGGACCGTAATGCTGTGCAACTTCGCAATGATCGGCTTGTCCTCGTCCGGCATGATCTGGCTTGCCGCCTGCAGCATCGCCGCGTCAAACGTCATGTCGGTATGGAACGCAGCGCGCGCCGCCAGCGCATCCATCGCCTGAGCCGCCAGCGGCGCACCCTGCTGGGCCCGCGCCATCGGTACCAGGACCAAAGCCGCAGCCAGCCACGCTGGAGACACAAGAGGGGTGAGTCGTCGGTTGGACATATTCAAAAGGACGCAATTCTCCAGAAAAAGTGGCGGCGGCACCGCAAATCTGCGCAAAATCCGCCCAGGTCCTGATCCCTGCGCTCGGTGTTCCTGAACGCTGAACGCTGCTCCCTGGCTAGTCCGCCCACTCCCCGCCGCGCATCACCGGTTCCGTCCCGCCCGTCGCCGTAATCCCATCCACATCGATCTTTCCCGACCCAATCATCCAGTCCACGTGGATCAGGCTGTCGTTCGCGCCCTTCGCCGCCAGCTCCTCCGGCGTCAGCTTGTCGCCGTCTTTCAGGCAGCTCGAGTACGCCTGCCCCAGCGCAATATGGCACGCCGCATTCTCATCGAACAGCGTGTTCAGAAACAGCATCCCGCTCGCCGAAATCGGCGACGAGTTCGGCACCAGCGACACTTCGCCCAGCCGCCGCGCGCCCTCGTCCGTCTCGATCAGCTTCTGCAGCACCTGCTCGCCCTTCGCCGCATGCGCCTCGACAATCTTCCCGCCCTCAAACCGCACCCGAATCCCCTCGATCAGCGTTCCCTGGTGCGAAAGCGGCTTCGTGCTCGTCACCGTCCCGTCCACGCGATCCTTGTGCGGCGTCGTGAATACCTCTTCCGTCGGCATGTTCGGAATGCAGTAGTTCCCGTTCCCCGCCGTCGTCCCGCCGCCCAGCCACAGATGATCGTCCGCCAGCCCCACCTTCAAATCCGTCCCCGGACCCCTGAAGTGCAGCGCCGCGTACCGCGTCGCGTTCATCCGCTCCGCCCACAGGTGCAGCTTGCTGTCGTGCTTCTTCCACGCCGCCACCGGATCGGCCTGGTCCGCGCGGCTCGCCGCAAAAATCGCGTCCCACAACTTCGCCAGCGCCTCATCCGCCGGCAACTCCGGAAACACCGCCGCCGCCCACGCCGGCGTCGCCGCCGACACAATCGTCCAGTTGATCTCGTGCCGCGTGATCAGCTCCAGCGCCGGCCGGTACGCCTTCGACATCGCCCGATTCGCCCGGCTCACATTCTCCGGATCCTCCTTCGACAGCAGCGACGGATTCCCGCCCGTGATCGCCAGCCGCGCCGCGCCGCTCTTATACGCCGCCGCCATCCCCTCGTAAAGCCACGCCGCCGCCGTGTCGAAGGTCGCGTCCGCGCCATACTGGTACCGCAGCAGCGCCGCCTCTTCGTCGTTGAACAGAATCGTCACCAGCGACGCGCCCGCCTTGTAAGCGTGCTTGGTGATCAGCCGCGCCAGCGGCAGCGCATCGGTGCTGGCCGTCATCACCAGTTCCTGCCCAGGCGCCAGCCCCAGCCCGGACCGGACCGCGACCTCCGCCAGCCGGTCGAGTTTCGTTTCAAAATCCTTCGTCGTCGTGGGACGTTTCCGCAATCGCCGTAGCGCTCATGCCATCCATTGTCAGCCCCGCCGCTGTGCAATGGCAACGCGCGGAATTCCCTGTAAATCGCCGATGAAATTCACCCCATCCCAACCTGGCCAGCAAGTCCGCCACCGCATCCCGCTGCCCCTGCCCCATCTCCATCACCAGCCACCCCCCGGCGACGAGCGCTTCCCGCGCCTGCGGAATCAGCCGCCGATACACCTCCAGCCCCGTAGGCCCGGCAAACAGCGCCTCGCTTGGCTCATACAGCCGCACCTGCGCTTCCAGAATCTCGCTGTCCGCCACATACGGCGGATTTGATGCCACCACATCGAACTTCTCGCCCCGCACTGCACTCAACAGATCCGACTCCACAAACTGAATCCGCCCCGCCACGCCATGCCGCTCCGCATTCTCCTTCGCGACCTGCAACGCCGCCGCCGAGAAATCCACCGCCGTCACTGCAGCCAGCGGCAACGCATGCGCAAGAGCCACCGCAATCGCCCCCGACCCTGTCCCTACATCGCAGATCCGCACCGCCGCATCCTTCGGCACGCGTTCGAGCATTGCTTCCACCAGATGCTCCGTCTCCGGTCGCGGAATCAGCACATCCGGCGTTACTCGCAACATCAATCCATAGAATTCCTGCTCGCCCAGGATGTACTGCACCGGCTCATGGCGCAGACGCCGCGCAATCCACTCGTCATACTGTCCCGCCTGTTCGTCGCTGAGCTGCACTTCAGGATGCGCGAACAGCCACGCCTCATCGCGCCCCACCACACGCAGTAACAGGAGCTGCGCATCCCGCCGCCCCGTCGGCATTTCCCGCAGCCGTCCCACCCCGCGGTGCAGAACTGTGCTCAGTACGTTGGCTTCGCTCATCGCATGAGACCTGGAATCGTCAGCCCTCCAGAACCGCGCCCGCTACTTGCCGTCCTGGCACAACACCGCAAGATCCGCCCACCCAAACGCCAGCTCCGGCAGCGTCACCCCACCGATCTCGATCCCCTGCTCCGCCACCTGCACGCCGCCCATCCGCCGATAAAACCCGCACGCCGGATTCGCCCGCAGCACCCACACCACCATGTTCCGGAATCCCTGCGCCCGCAGATCCGCCGCCAACCGCAGCACCAGCGCCGCCCCTGCGCCCCGCCGGTGATGCGAAGCCAGCAGATAAATTGCTCCCAGCTCCCCCTCGTATCCCTCCACAGGATGCATGATGCTGCCGCCGGCAATGAACCCGAACACACCCGCATCGTCCTCCGCCACAAAAACGGTGGCCACATTTTCAGTCAGTCGCGTCACCCACCGCGCCGCGCCGTCTTCCACGCGCAGCCCGTCGATGTACTCCTGCGGAATGATTCCCGGATAGGTTGTCTTCCAGCTCGCCAGATGCACCTCGGCAATCGCCCGAGCATCCGCCGGCACCGCCTCCCTGATCTTCACATGGCACCTATCCGCTGAACGCTGCCCGCTGTTCGCTGTCGTTCACGCCACCGTCTCCGCCTCGCTCTTCAATCGCTCGGAGTTAAAATGCGCAACCAGCGCGTCGATCACCGGCTGCAGCTTCCCTTCCATAATTTCCGTCAGCTGATGGATCGTCAGCCCGATGCGGTGATCCGTCAGCCGGTTCTGCGGAAAGTTATACGTCCGAATCTTCTCGCTGCGATCGCCTGACCCCACCTGCTGCTTCCTCTCCCTGGCCAGCGCCGCCTGCTGCTTCTCCATTTCCATCTCGTACAGCCGCGCCCGCAGCACGCGCATTCCCTTCTCGCGATTTTTGATCTGCGACTTCTCGTCCTGGCAACTCACCACGGTATTCGTCGGCAAATGGGTAATGCGCACCGCCGAATAGGTCGTGTTCACGCTCTGCCCACCAGGGCCCGACGAACAAAATGTATCGATGCGAATATCCTTCGCTTCGATCTTCACGTCCACATCCTCGGCCTCCGGCAGCACCGCCACCGTCACAGCACTCGTGTGCACTCGTCCCTGCGTCTCCGTTGCCGGAACCCGCTGCACCCGATGCACGCCGCTCTCGTACTTCATCTGCGAGTACACGCGATTCCCCTCGATGATCGCGATCACTTCCTTCAATCCGCCCACCGACGACTCCGACGACGACAGCACCTCCACCTTCCACCTGTGCTGCTCCGCAAATCGCGAGTACATCCTGAAGATCTCCCCTGCAAACAACGAAGCCTCATCGCCGCCTGTCCCCGCGCGAATCTCCACCACCACGTTCTTCTCATCGTTGGGATCCTTGGGCAGCAACAGCAGCTTCAGATCCTCTTCCAGTTGCGGCTCGCGCGCCTCCAGAGCGGTCAGCTCGTCCTGCGCCATCGCGCGAATTTCAGGATCAGTCTCCGCGAGCATCGCCCGCGCATCGGCAATCCCGGTCTTCACCTGCCGGTACTCGCGATACTTCTCCACTACCGGCTCCAGGTCCCGATGCTGCTTCGCAATCTTCTGATACTGGGTGTGGTCCCCCAGCACCTCAGGATCGGCCATCTGCCGGCCTAAGCCCAGATACCGAGCTTCAATTTGTTCCAAACGATCCAGCATAAAATCCTCCCGGCGAAAACCCGGTTCAAATTCAAATTTTCAATGGGAAAAAAGGACGCAGCAAGGCGAAGGCGGCAGGAGCCGCTAGAGAAGAACGTCGATGGGAAAAAAACGCCGCATCAACGTAAGTATACCGCCCCGCGGGGACCGCTCATCTCCCCACAGCTAGCAATGGATGTTCCTGAGTTAGCCTGCGATTCCTGCGTGAACCGCGACAACACGCAGGGTTCTCTCTCGAGACAGAGCCCAGACCCGCGTAAAACGAAAATCGCCATTCGCCGGGTTTCCATCATAAGTACCCGCCAACTGCGTCCGCTCCGAAACAACGGCCACATCGCCTACGACCAAAACAACCTGTTCTGATAGGTTTAACTCCCTCACCTGGAGCACGCCCGATCGATGCGCTGCGAGATCGTCTTCCTTTCCCAGCACTCGCCCAAGATGGTTTGTGAAAATCAACTCGGGTGCCAGCAGTTCGTCCAGAACCACCACGTCCGACCGCAGCATCGCAGATCGAAGACGTTCTTCTGCTATCAGAACTTCGGCTTCCGTCACCTCGGATATCCTCTGCCAACAGCCTAAATCCCGGACTCTACCCTGAACGCTGTACGCTGATCGCTGAACGCTGCTTCATGAGCCTCTTCCTCCACTTCGCCGAACTCAACGACGCGCTCGCCGCCACCACCAAAAAGCTCGAAAAACGCGCCTTCATCGCCGATTACCTCAAAGCGCTTCCGACCGATGACGCCGGCCGCGCCGCCCTATGGCTCTCTGGAACCCCCTTCGCCGAAACGGACGCTCGCGTTCTCAACATCGGTGGCAGCCTCCTCAGCAAAGCTGTTGCCGAGCTTTCCGGAGCCACTTCCGAATCCCTGTCCGCCGCCTACCGCCGTCACGGCGACTTCGGAGCAGCCGCTGCCGACCTCCTCTACGGCCACGCCCCAACCTGCGCCATCCTCACCCTCGCCGACGTCGAATCCGCACTCGCCAACCTCGCTGAAGCCCGCGGCCCAGCCTCCAAACTCCGCCTCCTTCTCGATCTCCTCCGCCGCGCCACCCCGGACGAAACCAAATACCTCATCAAGCTCGCCACCGGCGACATGCGCACCGGCGTCAAACAATCCCTCGTCGAAGAAGCCATCGCCGAAGCCTGGCCAGCAGCGCTCCCCGGCGATCAAATCTCGACCAAAACGCCGCCCGCGGCAGCGTCCGCCCCTGCCGGCCAGGCGGTGCGCCGGGCCAGCATGCTCCTCGGCTCCCTCCCCGAAGTCGTCGCCCTCGCCGCCCACGGTCAACTCGACCAGGCCCGCATGAAGCTCTTCCACCCGATCGGCTTCATGCTCGCCAGCCCCGTCCAAACCACCGAAGAAGCCCTCGCTCGCTTCACCGAAGAAATCAAGCAGGAACAAAAGGGAATCTCCGATGCGTTACCCTCAGACAAGCGTTCCACCATGGATGGTGAGCGTGGCGCCGTAATGCGGAACATTGCGGGGGTTCCATCAGATGCCGCTTCCGGTTTTGTATCAGGGCACGACTTCAGTCGTGCCGTTAAACGCCCCAGGAGGAAGGGGGCTTTAGCCCCTGAGGCATCTTCTGCTCTCAACGAAGCGATTCCTTCTGTCCTCGAGCCCGCCACCGCTCTCCGCGCAGCTCAGCTCGAAGACAAATACGACGGCATCCGCGCTCAACTCCACGTCGACTCAACCCGCGTGGCCCTCTACTCCCGCAATCGCGACGACCTCAGCCAATCTTTCCCCGACCTCACCAGCGCCTTCGTCAACATCAACGAACCCGCCATCCTCGACGGCGAAATCCTGGCCTGGAATCCGACAGTGAGCCGAGCCCTTTCCTTCTCCTTGCTCCAGCAACGCCTCGGCCGCAAGCGCGTCACCCAGGAAATGCTCCGCGAAATCCCTGCCGTGCTCATCGTCTTCGACATCCTCTACCGCGGCGAAAATCTCCTCCTCAACGAACCCCTCACCGCACGCCGATCCGTCCTCGAAGACTTCACCGCACGCTGGTCCCCCACCACTTCCTCAACACAGGCCCGTGGCCAATCCAATCTTTTCGAAACGCCGGCCGAGGAGGCCTTCCCACGCCTCATCCTCGCCAACGCCGGCCGCCTCACCACGGCCGATGACTTAGACCAGGCCTACGTCGACGCCCGAGCCCGAGGCAACGAAGGCGTCATGATCAAATCCCTCGCCTCCACCTACCAGCCCGGCCGCCGCGGACTCGCGTGGCTCAAGCTCAAACGCGAGCTCGCCACCTTAGACGTAGTAGTCACCGGCGTCGAATACGGCAATGGCCGCCGAGCCCACGTCCTCAGCGACTACACCTTCGCCATCCGAGATGCCGACGGCGAACTCAAAAACGTAGGCAAGGCCTACTCCGGCCTCACCGACCAGGAAATCGCCGACATGACCGCCTGGTTCAAAGCGCACACCCTCGAAGACAACGGCCACTTCCGCACCGTCGAGCCAACCATCGTCCTTGAAGTCGCCTTCAATAACGTCATGCGCTCCACCCGACACGACAGCGGCTTCGCCCTCCGCTTCCCGCGCATCCTCCGCATCCGCACCGACAAGCCCGTCGCCGAAATCGATACCCTTCATCGCGTCGAAGAAATCTACAACTCCCAGCCCGACAAGCCCACCGACGACCCTGAACGCTGAACGCTGTATCCTGAACGCTGGCTCTGCACCTTGTACTCGGATTCGTGAATCGAACAATAAGAGGAGATTCCATGCCCACACCCGCCGCGACCGAAACCACATCCAACGCATCCGCCGCAGGCCAGGTCCATCTCGGCGATCTCGTCGTCCACCGCCTCGGCTACGGAGCCATGCGCATTACCGGCCAGGGCATCTGGGGACCACCCAAAGATCACGACGCCGCGATTAAAACCCTCCGCCGCGCCGTTGAGCTGGGAGTCAACTTCATCGATACCGCCGACTCCTACGGCCCCAACGTCTCCGAAGAATTGATCGCCGAAGCCCTCCACCCTTACCCCAAAGGCCTCGTCATCGCTACCAAGGGTGGATGGGAGCGCGTCGGCCCCGGCCAGTGGATCCACAACGCCAGCCCCAAACATCTCGAAGAAGCCGTCAACGGCAGCCTCCGCCGCCTCAAGCTCGACCGCATCGACGTCTACCAGCTCCACATTCCCGACCCAGCCGTCTCCTTCACCGCCTCGATGGAAACGTTGGAAAAACTCCGCCAGCAGGGCAAAATCCGCCACCTCGCGCTCTCCAACGTCACCCTTGAACACCTTCAGCGCGCACAGAAAATTACGACCATCGTCTCGGTCCAGAACCGCTACAGCTTCGCGGATCGCGAATGGGACTTCCTCCTCGACTACTGCGAGAAAAACGGAATCGCCTTTATCCCCTGGGCGCCGCTGGGCCAGGTCCGCGAAGCTCACGACCTCCTGGACAAAATCGCCAAAGACCTCGACGCCTCGCCCCTCCAGGTCGCCCTCGCCTGGCTGCTGCGCCGCTCCCCGGTCACGCTGCCCATTCCCGGCACATCATCACCCAAACACCTCGAGGAGAACATCGCCGCCGCATCGCTCAAACTCCCCGACGCCGCCTACAAACAACTCGAAGCCGTCACCCCACCCCCAGCCAGCCTTCGCTAGTCTGACCATGCGCGCTTTTCGCGAATGGTCATCCTGGCCGAAACGAAGGACCTCGTTCCTTCTGCCCCGGGTCTTGCGTCCGAGACCCGGCGGGCTGTCCAACTCGACAGATTGCTGATTCCTGATCACGGATCGCTCGCCGCGATTAGCATCGAACCATGCCGCCAGCGCGAAACCTCATCCTGCTCCTCGTGCTGCTTCTTCCCTGCACCCTTCCCGCGCAAACCGCGCCCATCACGCTCCCCCTCGACTACGCCGGCCGCCACCTCTACCTCACCCTCACCGACGACCACCTCGGTCCCCTCAACCTCATGCTTGACACCGGATTCCAGCACACCTCGCTTGCCGCCGCCGTCGTCGCCGGCAAGGGCCAGGTCCACACCTCCTTCTGGCAACGATCGATGTCGTACAACGGCTTCGGCACCGGCCCATCCAGGCGCCGCTATCAGACCACGGCCATCACCCTCCGCTCCGGCTCAGCCACGCTCTTCACCGGCTCCGCCCTCGTCGCCGACTTCAACGGCCTCAGCCAACAATTCGGCCATCGCCTCGACGGCTTCCTCGGCTGGGACTTCTACCAAAAATGGTGCGCCACCCTCGACTACGCCCATGCTCGCCTTACCCTCCGCGATCCGGCGCATTGCACCGCCCCTTCCGGTCCTTACGCCGCCCTGCGCGCCCAGTGGACCTCGCAGGGACTCCTCCTTCCCGCTGCGCTCACCTTCCCAGACGGTCCCGCCATCAAGGCCCTCCTCCATTTCGATACCGGCAGCGACATCACCCTGCTGTTGAATACGCAGTTCCGCACCCCGGCTGGACTCGACCAGAAATCCGCAACCGCTCAGGAGTCCCACGGCTTCGGCGTCAACGGACGCTACACCACCGACCTCGTCTCAATGGCCAAAATCGATCTCGACGGCCAGCTCCAGCTCAATCCCGGCGCCTACGCCATGGTCGCCATCGCGCGCGCCGGAGCCTTCGCTACCGTCCACTGGTGGGAGGGCCCCTCTGCGATGAAAATCAACCGCGATGGCATCCTCGGCAACGCCCTCCTCGACCGCTTCCGCTGGACCTTCGACCCCGCCGCCAAACGCCTCTACGCCGTGCCAGCCGCTGAAAACTGACCCAGGCATGCCACCTGCACCAGCTGCGCCCGCTGGTTGCGGGGCGTGGGTTGGAGATACCTCTTCCTTGCAGCTGCAAAAGCAAACCACAACCGACGGCCAGGGGAACTCCGCGGGCAAAAAACTGACCCAGCTGCGCCAGACGCAAAAGCAAAGAACAGCCGACGCCAGGTTCACCCCACAGCAAGAAGCGGATACTTCTGCCCCACAAACCTCTATACCTCCGGGTCCCGCCCATCAACCCAAAGTACCGTCTTTTCCCACATCGACCCCTGACGCGTCGGGACACGGGGCTGCTGGCAAGCCCTGGGTTGCTTTCCGGAGTATTTTCCCCACGAACAACGCCCCGTACCACTACCAGTTCCCAACGCGCGCCAAGCGCAGTTGCTGCCCCCCAGGACAACTCCACCCAAACCTGCTACTCTGACCCGTTTCCGCATCTCCACCAGCGAGCCCTCATGACTCCCGCCACCGAATCCGCTCCCGACCTCCAGACCAGCACCTTCCCCTTCACCCTGACCGAGGACCAGGAAGCCCTCCGCCGCGAAATCCGCGACTTCGCCGCCCGCGAAATCGCTCCCAACGTCCTCCGCTGGGACGAGGCCTCCGAATTCCCCATGGACGTCGTCAAACAGCTCGGCCAAATGGGCCTCCTCGGCGTCATCTTCCCCCCCGAATACGGAGGCGCCGGCCTCGGCTACACCGACTACATGCTCGCCATCGAAGAACTCTCCGCCGTCGATGGATCCATCGGAATCATCGTCGCCGCGCATAATTCGCTCTGCACGAATCACATCTTCCTCGCCGGCTCTGAGAGTCAGAAACAAAACTACGTCCAAAAGCTTGCCGCCGGCCAGGCTCTCGGCGCCTGGGGACTCACCGAGCCCGGCTCCGGTTCCGACGCCAGTGCCGCCCGCACCACCGCCGTCCGCCAGGGCGACCGCTACGTCCTCAATGGCAACAAGACCTTCATCACCAACGGCCATTACGCCGACGTATCTGTGATCATCGCTGTTACAGATAAATCCCAGGGCACCCACGGCCTCTCCGCTTTCATCGTTGAGAAGGGCACCCCCGGCTTCCGCGCCGGCAAAAAAGAGAACAAACTCGGCCTCCGCGCCAGCGATACCAGTGAGCTCATCTTCGAGGACTGCGCCATCCCCGCCGGAAATCTTCTGGGCAAAGAAGGCGAGGGCTTCGTCGATGCCATGCGCACCCTCGACGGCGGCCGCATCTCCATCGCCGCCCTGTCCTTAGGAATTGCGAGGGGCGCCCTCGACGCCAGCGTGAAATACGTCAAAGAACGCCGTCAGTTCGGCAAAGCCATCGCCGAATTCCAGGGCATCCAGTGGAAGCTCGCCGACATGGCCACCGAACTCGACGCCGCGCGCCTCCTCACCCTCCGCGCGGCCGTTCTGAAAGACGCAGGCAAGCGCGTCACCCAGGAATCCGCCATGGCCAAACTCTACGCATCCGAAGTCGCCGTCAAAATCTGCAACGAAGCCGTCCAGCTTCACGGCGGCTACGGCTTCATCAAGGACTATCCCGTCGAAAAGTTCTATCGCGACGTCAAGCTCTGCACCATCGGCGAGGGCACCAGCGAAATCCAGCGCATGGTTATCGGCCGCGAAATCCTCAAAGTCCACCCATCAAGGGGGTGAAGCGTTCCCCGCTGTCGATCCCACGAAGACTCGTATTGAGGAGAACAGGAAAAATGCGACCCATATCGCCGAGGCGATCAGCACATTCCTCTTCGCGCTGCGATAGTCGGGATCGTCGGTCTGGATCGAAGCGAATCGCACCCACCAGCGAATCACCAGAATCGGGACCAGGACCAGGAGGACGTAGTAGCCCCCGATTCCCGCCAGGCCCATGAACGGCACCAGCGTCAGCAGGAAAAATCCAATCAGGCATCCCGCGACGATTCGCACGTAACTGGCGTCGTTGCACGCCCGGCTCACCCTGCTTGTAAGTTCCGCCGCCGCCTCGGCCGCCTGCGCGTCCACCGTGGCTGAGCAGTAGGGGCAATGCGTCATGGATGTGTTGATCGTCTGCCGGCAGTTCGGACACTCAAATACCCGCACACCGTCGCTCTGCAGAAGACTCATTACTCCGCCTCGGCAGTTGAGTCTATCAGCCGTTCAGGAAGCCCCGCCCTTGCCGCCACTCATGCCTCCTCTTTTTCCGACACATAAACTTCTCTTCTGCCGCGCACACTCTTTTTTACGAGAGCCGTTTTTGCCTCCCTGGCGCCGCATTCCGTCGTACGATAACTTCACCCTCTCTCCGCTGCCACAACCCATCAAGGAGATTCCTGTGAACGGAACCACGATCCGTCTTGGGGCAATCCTCTTCCTCACTCTCGCGGCCTGCTCCTCAGCCCGCAGCCAGGACCTCACCTCCGACGCCGCCCGCGACATGCTGAACAAACTCGGCTACGACACGGCCGCCAGCGACTTCACCCTCACCCAGGACCAGGCCCGTGACCTCAAAGCCCTCAGCCCGGCCCTCCTCGCCCCGCTTGCCATCCAGACCACCGCGCCCTGTCTCCCCAACCCAGGCGACAAACGCGTCCAGAATCATCAGTTCGTCACCTGCCAGGGCATCTTCCCCAACGGCGTCAGTACACAGAACCCCGGCGTCTATCTCAAAGTCGGACGCACCTTCCACTGGCACATCGTCGAGATGGCCGGCATCGTCGACCCCACCGAGGATCACAGCCAGCGCATCGTCGCCTACACCTGGGAGTACGACTTCTCCGATTTGCCCGCGGAAGTGCAAACCGTCCTCAAACAGGGCTCCCGCCACGAAGGGCGTTCCCTCTTCCAGCTCGACGGCGGCACATGGAAGTGGCTCCGCTACCAGTAGCGAACGCGATCAGGCCCCTTAGCTCGCGGGAGGCGTCGAAGAGAAGAAGCCCGTCAGGCTCGCCTTCCCCAGAATGGCTCCCTGTTCACCCGCTTCAATCAGCGCGTGATACAGCGTCTCGCCGTTAGGCGGGAAATTCGCTGAGCTCGGCAACACCAACGGCGTGCTCAGTGCATAGACGGTGAACACGTATTGGTGTGCATCCGGAGGCACATTCGCCGGCGGGCACGGCCCATCGTATTGCTGCCCCAGCCCAAAATCATTCTCGACCTGCAGGCCATATGCGCTGCCCGCCTTCCCCGCGTTCGCCGGCAGCTGGTTCACGTTGGCCGCAATGTTGTACATCCCCCAATGCGTGAATGCGGCCGTCACATCGTAGAGCACCACCACAAACGAGCGCGTGCCCCGCGGCGTCCCCGTCCAGGAAAGCTGAGGCGACTGATCGCCCCCCGGAGCGCCGTTCGCCGTGCAGGTGTTTACGCCATTCACCTGATTGTTCAGGATCATAGATAGCGGGAGCGTGCTGTCGTTGGAGAAGGTTGTGCTGCTCAGCCGGAACGGTTCCTGAGCGAGGGCGCTCGTTGCACACAGGCCGAGCGCAAGGGCGGCGCCCGCCAACAGCCTCATTCGCTTGCTCTGCTTCGCGATCATGGGTTTCTCCTTATCGCTCAAAAAGAGCGAGGTTAGTAGCTGCGTTATCTTCTACCTAACTGGCCGAAGAAAGATCAACCACAGCCCGGTAAAAAGAACAAAACCCGCGCCCACCCTGGCCAGAGTCCCGCCGCCCGCTACAATCTCCCCAGATGCCCACCCCGCAGGACCACTACCGCAACCTCCTCGCCCACCACTATTCCTGGATGTTCGGTCTCTCCTTCGACGAAAAAGTAACTGAACAACGCACAATTCTCGAACCTCTCCTGAACGACATCCCGCGCGGCCTCGCTGTCGACCTCGGCTCCGGTCCAGGATTCCAGTCCCTCGCCCTCGCCCACCTGGGCTTCTCCCCGGTCGTCGCCATCGATACCAGCGCCGAGCTCCTCTCCGAACTCGAATCCTCCCTCCGCTCCCACGCCCATCCCAACGTCGAGACCCACAATGCCGACATGCTCTCCCTCCTCGACTACGTCCGCCCCGCGCAGGCCACCGTCATTGTCTGCATGGGCGACACCCTCACCCACCTCCCCGAGCCCGATGCCGCCCGCCACCTCTTCTCCGCCGCCGCCGCCGCTCTCGCCCCAGGCGGCCTTCTCATCCTCACCTGGCGCGACCTGACCCACGAACTCACCGGCGTCGACCGCTTCATCCCCGTCCACGCCGACGCGGACAAGATTATGACCTGCTTCCTCGAGTCCGTCAGCCCCACCACCGTCCACATCTACGACCTCGTCTACTCCCGCAACCCCACGCGTCCCTCCCAGTGGACCCTTGAAAAAAGCAGTTACCCCAAACTCCGCCTCTCACCCGCGTGGATCTCCGACGCGCTCGCCGCCGCTGGACTCGCATCCGACGCGCCCGCGACCGCAGGCCGCCTCTCCCTGGCCGTTGCGCGCAAGCCTCGGAAGACCGCGAAAAGCTAAGCGGTAAAAAGCTAAGCGCTATTCTGTTCAGTTGACCTCGCCCGCCACCATCGCCGGCCTCGTCGCTCGACTCCGCCAGGGCGACACACGCGCGCTCGCTCGCGCCATCTCGCTCGTCGAAAACGACGCTCCCGAAGCGCCGGCTCTGCTCTCCGCCTGCTTTCCGCACACCGGCCCCGCAACCGGGGCGCCCGTCAAGCCCCCTCGATGGGGTGGAGCGCTCCGCATCGGCATTACCGGTGCCCCCGGAGCCGGCAAAAGCACCCTCGCCGACCGGCTCGCCCAACAGTTCCGCCATGCCGACCGCACCGTCGGCCTGCTCGCCGTCGACCCCACCAGCCCCTTCACCGGCGGCGCCCTCCTCGGCGACCGCATCCGCCTGCGCGAGCATGCCAGCGATCCAGGTTTCTACGCCCGCAGCATGGCCACGCGCGGCTCGCTCGGCGGACTCGCTCTCGCCACCGCCGACGCCGCTCTCGTCCTCGAAGCCAGTGGCAAAGACGTTCTCCTCATCGAAACCGTCGGCGTCGGCCAGGATGAAGTCGAGATCGCCCGCCTCGCCGACATCACCCTCGTCGTCCTCGTGCCCGGCATGGGCGACGATGTGCAGAGCCTCAAGGCCGGCGTCATGGAAATCGCCGACATCTTCGTCGTCAACAAAGCCGATCGCGAAGGCGCCGATCGCGTCGAGCAGGAAATCCGCGGCCTCCAGTCCCTCGCCTCGGAACATCCCGACCGCACCCCACCCATCGTCCGCACCATCGCCACCAGCGGCGAAGGCATCGACGCCCTCACTGCCGCCATCCGCGAAATGGAACAGTGGCTGCACACCGAGAATCGCCTTGCCCGGCGCCGCACCCAGCACTGGCAGCGCCGCCTCGAAGCCATGCTCCGCACTGAACTCATGCGCCGCGCCCGCCAAAACGGATTCGACACCAAACTGCTCCACTTCCACGCCGCCCGTATCGCGTCCGGACAGCAGGATCCCTGGCAACTCGTCGCTCAATTGAGCGAGAAGGTATTTTCGCCAGGCAATCCCACTTAGCGCAGAAAACCAAACGCTGTTGCCCTGTGGCCTTGCGCCCTGTGCGCTGTACCCTGCACCCTGTTCTTATGCCTGAAATCGACCACGTCGGTATCGCCGTCAAAAGCATTGCCGAAGCACGCAAACTCTATGAGTCCCTCGGCCTCGCAGTCGTCCACGAAGAAACCGTCGAGCAGGAACAGGTCCGCGCCGCCATGATCCCCGCCGGCGACGCCCGCATCGAGCTGCTCGAACCCACCAGTCCCGATTCTCCCATTGCCCGCTTCCTCATGAAACGCGGGCCAGGCCTCCACCACATCGCGCTCCACGTCGAGGACATTGCAGCCGCCTTCGAAACCTTGAAAGCCCAGGGCGCGCGCCTCATCTCCGACGACATCCAAATCGGCGCCGGCGGTCACCTCTACTTCTTCGTCCATCCCTCCAGCGCCGGCGGCATCCTGCTCGAAATCTGTCAGGACGCAGTCAGCGACGTTTAACGCGTTGCCCATTCTCAGCCAGAATGATCGCGGACGCGCTCTATTCCGAATGCGGAACGCTGTACCCTGCACGCTGAACGCTGTACGCTGTAACCCGCATGCTTCTCGGGATCGACACCTGTGGCTCGCTCGGCACCGTGGCTCTGGCTCGCTGCCGCGCCGGCAAACTCCACCTCTTCGCCCAATCCGAAATCCCCGGAAAAACCTACTCGGCACAACTCATCCCGACCATTCGCGACCTCCTCGCCGCCCAAAACGTTGCCCTCGCTGCCATCGCCGCCATCGTCGTCACCAACGGGCCCGGGAGCTTCACCGGCATCCGTATCGGCCTCTCCACTGCTAAAGGCGTCGCCGAACCCACGTCCATCCCTATCCTCGCCGTCTCGCGCCTCGCCGTTCTCGCCCACAAAGCCGGCACACACGCGGCAGCCCTTGACGCCAGCCGCGGCGATTTCTACTGCCGCGATTTCTCCGGCCCCAGCGCCCACGAATCCCTCCTCACTCGCGATCCATTCACCCAGCGAGCCGACCTCCTCAGCCACGATCTCGCCATCTGCGAACCCGCGCTCCTCGCCATCGTCCCCAACGCCACTCTCGTCGACCCACCCACGGCCGACGATGCGATCCGCTTCGCCCTGCCTCGTCTCCACGCCCGGGACTTCGACGATCCCCTCCTTCTCGACGGCAACTACCTCCGGCGCTCTGACGCCGAAATCTTCTCCCAACCCGGTTCCCCACCCCGCCCTCGCTCCGCCGTACAGTCATGACGATCGCGATCCGCCCCATGCAAGCCGCCGATCTGGACCCGGTTCTCGACCTCGCCGCCATTTGTCCAGAAGCCCCCCAATGGCAACCAGGCGACTACCGCCCGTACCTCAGCCCCAGCCCTGAACCACCTCTCCTGCGTTCTGCCCTCGTCGCCGTCTCCCCAAAGGAAAAAATCCACGCCTTCGCCGCCGCCACGCTCCTTCTCGACGGCACACAAAACCTCGCCCAACTCGACTCCATGGCGATCCGTCCCGACGCCCGCCGCCAGGGACTCGGCTCCGCTCTCCTCGAAGCCGTCCTGGCCTGGGCCACCCAAAACGGCGCCCGCCACCTTTCCCTCGAAGTCCGTGCCTCCAACGTCGCCGCCCTCCGTCTCTACAAGCGCCTCGGCTTCCAGCCGGAAGGCCGCCGCCCCCGCTATTACGCTCATCCGGAAGAGGATGCCCTGCTTCTGGGCAGAACCATTACCGCCGGTTTACCCCAGGCCGGTTTTCCACGTTAAAAACGGTTGAACGTCAGGCTTCCACGGTGCTAGGTTGGTACGTCTCACTTTTAAGAGTGAGCCAACTCGCCCGGCGAACCACGACAGCCGCGGCTCCGCCGGGAAAGATCCCGCACCGGAGGAGTCGTCTATGGATCTGGAAGCGAACGGTCAGCCGGATAGTGAAGCAATACGGCGCCTGGAAGAAGAGCATCGTCACTATTCGGAGAAGCTCGAAACGCTGCTCCAAAAAACCTGGCTTTCTGAAGACGAGCAACTCGAGGAAGTCCGCCTCAAAAAGCTCAAATTGCATATCAAGGATCAGCTGACCCTGGTCCGGAGTCAGACCCGCGCCTTTACGGCCGCCTGACCCGTTCGCACCCCTACTTCGGTTCTCCCTTCGCGACGCAGCGCCCGCGCCTCAGCGGGCGTCTGCATCTCTCCCGTAATCAATCTTTCCCTGACCAAGGCTTTCTGTTTCCCTCCTTCAGCCATAGAATGAAAAAGACTTTCCGGCGAAAGTCAGCCCTGCTGCGCGGCCGGTTTCCCGCCCTTGTCATTCCCTGGTTGTTCGCCCGTTCGACCGCACAGCACCACAGACTTACCCCGGCTGCAATCGTCTGACAGTCTCGTTGTCCTGCTTTCAATCATGGTGCGTGACGGATACTTCTACGGACTGGCCCTCGCTGCAGTGGCCGCCATTCTCTGGCTCGTGACCCGCAACTGGGTCTGGGCCATTCCCGCGTTGCTCTTCGCCGCCTTCTTCCTCTGGTTCTTCCGCGATCCCCATCGCGCCATTCCGCCGGAGCGCGGCCTCATCGTCTCTCCCGCCGATGGCAAAGTCACGGAAGTCGCTCGCATCTCCACCCCGGACGGCGAGCGGCTCCGCCTCAGCATCTTTCTCAGCGTGTTCGACGTCCACGTCAACCGTTCGCCTGTCGAAGGCATCCTCCGCGAGGTCCGCTATCGCAAGGGCAAATACCTGAATGCCATGAACCCCGCCTGCTCCGAGATCAACGAGCAGAACCTGGCTGTCGTCGACTGCATCGAAGGCTACCAGGTCTCCTTCGTCCAGATCGCCGGGCTGCTCGCGCGCCGCATCGTCTTCAACAAGAAGCCCGGCGAATACCTCGAGCGCGGCGAGCGCGTCGGCCTCATCAAATTCGGCTCGCGCACCGACCTCCTGTTGCCCGGCCATGCAGAGCCGCTCGTCCAACCCGGCGATCGCGTCCGCGGCGGAGCCAGTATCGTGGCGCGCATCGCCACCCCCGATGCCGACTCCATGCTCGCCTCCATCGGCGCGGAGATGCTGGTGTGAGCGAACCCAGCCTTTCCTCCGCCCCAGCGCCCCCGCCGGATTTCGCGGTCCCGCGCCCCGCCCGCGTCGCCGCTCGCGCGGCATGTTCCTTCTGCCTTCCATGTTCACCGCGGTGAATATCGCCGCCGGCTTCTACGCCATCACCCAGAGCCTCGAAGGCTCCGCGCTCCAGCCGCATCACTTCGATTACGCCGCCCTGGCCATCGGTCTTGCCATTCCCTTCGACGCCCTGGATGGCCGCATCGCGCGCCTCACCAGCACGGAAAGCGAATTCGGCCGCGAACTCGATTCCCTTGCCGACGTCATCACCTTCGGCGTTGCTCCCAGCATCCTCGCCTTCGCCTGGGGGTTCCGTGCTCTCCCCATGACGCATGAACCACGACCTCCGCCTCAAGCTGGTGCAGTTCGGCGCCTTCGTCTGCTTCCTGTTCCTGCTCTGCGGAGCCAGCCGCCTGGCCCGTTTCAACATCAGCGTCAACCCCGTCCCCAAGAATCCCGGCCGCCCCGGACGCAAATATTTCGTCGGCATGCCCATCCCCGCCGCTGCCGGCATCGTCGCCGCCGTCGTTCATGGCTTCATCGGACTGCCCATCTTTACCTGGTGGCTCGCCATCGTCTGGGGGCTGCTCGTCGGCTTCATCGGCTTCCTCATGGTCAGCACCTGGCGCTTCTGGAGCGGCAAGGAAATCAACCTCACCGGCCGCCAGCCTTTTCGCTGGATCGTTCTGCTCGGCGTCAGCATCTATCTGCTGGTCTTCTTCTCGCGCGAAGTCCTTTTGGTCCTCGCCTTCGTCTACATGTTTTCCGGCGTCATCGCGCGCCTTGCCTACTCCTGGCGCCGTCACCATCAACCCGTGAAGAACCCGCTGCCTCTCTTCACAGGGCCCTATCGGATGACAGACCTACAGAAAATCGCTATCGTCGGCGCCGGCTCTCTCCGCGGCAAGGAACTCAACGATGCCCTTGCGGATTCGCCCTTCGCCGAAGCCGACTTCCTCCTCATGGACGACGAGGCCGAACTCGGCAGCCTCGAAGCCGTCGGCGACGAAGTCACCTTCATCCAGCGCATCGATCCCGGGTCCTTCGATCGCGTGGACTTCGCCTTCTTCGCCGGCGACCAGCCACTCACCCTCAAGCACTGGGAATCCGCCCACAAAGCCGGCGCCAGTATCGTCGACCTCTCCTTCGCACTCGAAGGCAAGCCCGGCGTTCTGGTCCGCGCTCCCTGGATCGACAGCGAACTCCCGCCCATCCCCGCTCGACCGGATCCGGCGCCCCCGGACTGGAAACGCCGGCCATCGTCCCCGCCCATCCCATTGCGGTCGCCCTCGCGCTCCTGCTCAGCCGCGCCGCTCAATCCTGCGCCGATCCGCATCGCCTCGGCTACCGTCCTCGAGCCCGCCTCCGAATACGGCCGCGCCGCCCTGGACGAGCTCCATCAGCAGACCGTCAAGCTGCTCAGCTTTCAGGAACTCCCTCGTCAGGTTTACGACACTCAGGTCGCGTTCAATACCACGCCCTCCTTCGGCGACTCAGCCAAATTCAGCCTCGCCACCAGCGAGTCCCGCATCCGCCGGCACTTTGCCCTTCTCTCCGGTGGACGTCTGCCCGACGTCGGCGTCCAGCTCCTCCACACTCCTGTCTTCCATGGTTACGGCATCTCCCTCGCCATGGAGCTCGCCACGCCCACCTCTCTCGATCAGATGGAAGCCTCGCTCGCCGGCGAACACATCGAGATCGTCACCGCGGAATCCGACCCGCCCACCAACCTCACCGTCGCGGGCCAGGCCAACATTCTCGTGCGCGTGCGCCCGCACAATACCAAAGAGCTGGAAACCAACCGATTCTGGATCTGGGCCGGCTTCGACAATCTGCGCTTTGCCGTCCTCAACGCGCTCGCCTGCGCGCTCGAACTCAAGCGACTCCGCCCCAGCGGAAAAGTGCAGTAAACCTCAGACCGCGCCCACTACGTGGAGCCGTCCCGCTTTGGTCCGCATCCGCGGCGCGGTTCCCGTTGACCTCCGCAGCACCAGCGATGTCGCTACCAGATACTCCGCGCCCTTCCCGCCATCCTGCCGCATGCTGTACAGCGCCCGAAACGCTACCCGCGCAATCTCATCGCGCGACAGCCGCACCGTGGTCAGTGCCGGCTGCGTGAACGCGCTGATCTGAATATCGTCGAAGCCCACGATCGAAATGTCCTCGGGAACCCGCAATCCCCCCTCATGAATCGCTCCCAGCGCCCCGATCGCCGTCATGTCGTTTGAAGCCAGCACCGCCGTCGGCTGCGTCTTGCGGCTCAGCAGCCGCGCCATCGCCTCGTGCCCGCCATCTACCTGATGATTGCCCTCCTCCATCAGTCCTGCGCCGATCCCCCTGCGCTGCAGGCAGCTGGCAAAGGCTTCTCTCCGCACCCTTGCCGACCGCAGCATGCTCGGCCCCGAGATGAACGCTATCTCCGTGTGCCCCAAACCCACAATGTGCTCCACCGCCGCATCCACACCTGCCGCATAATCGACCACGATATTGCTCGTCAGCTTCTGCGCCGACCCCGTATCCAGAAACACCAGCGGAATCTCCCGGTTCTGAAATTCCGTGATCAGCCGCCCGTCCATCTCCGACGTCATGATCGCCACGCCATCCACCTTGCGCTGCAACATGCGCCTCACGCACAGCTCCATGCGCGCCGGGTCGTAGTTCGTATTCGCCACCAGCACTTCCTGACCGTTCTCCACCGCAATATCTTCGAAGCTCTTCACCAGCTCCGGGAAAAACGGATTTGTAATGTCGGAAATAATCAGTCCGTACAAGCTGCTGCGGCCCGACCCCAGCGCTCGCGCCCAGGTGTTCGGATAGAATCCGAGCTCTTCGATCGCGCGCTGCACGCGTTCCTTCGTCTCCGGCGTCACCTTGTCCGATCCATTGATCGTTCGCGACACCGTTGCCGTCGAAACCTTCGCGAGGCGCGCCACTTCTCTGATGTTCATAGAAAGCCGTGCACCCCGTTATATTCGATCTGCCTCAACTAAGAAAGACAATCGCCGGTAAGCGTTTACGTGAAATCCCTCCATCAGCCGCACGTTTCTTTCCTGTACGATGGCCCCGATGAAAACGCGTCTCCTTCCCCGCATCGTTGCCGCTCTCCTGTTCACCATCGCTCTGTCCGCCTCGGCAAAATCTCCCCAGCGCTGGACCGAGGACCAGGCCAATACCTGGTACGCCCGCCAGCCCTGGCTCGTCGGCAGCGACTACCTTCCCTCCGACGCCATCAATCAGCTCGAGATGTGGCAGCCCGAGACCTTCGACCCGCAGCGCATCGACCTCGAGCTCGGCTGGGCCGAAAACATCGGCATGAACACCATGCGCGTTTTCCTCCACGATCTCGTTTGGCAGCAGGACCCCGCCCGCTTCCGCGAGCGCATCAACACTTTCCTCGACCTCTGCGCAAAGCACCACATCCGCCCGGTCTTCGTCCTTTTTGATTCGGTCTGGGATCCCAATCCGAAGCTCGGCCCTCAGCACCCTCCCACTCCCGGCATTCATAATTCAGGATGGGTGCAGAGCCCCGGCCGCGCCGCGCTCGCCGATCCCGCCCAGTATCCGCGCCTCGAAGCCTATGTCGAAGGCGTCATCGGCGTCTTCGCTGCCGATCCCCGCATCCTCGCGTGGGACCTCTGGAACGAGCCCGACAATCTCAACATCCCCTCCTACCAGGTCCTTGACCCGCCCAACAAACAAGCCCTCGTCGAAGAGCTTCTGCCCAGGGTCTTCGCCTGGGCGCGCTCCGCGAATCCCACGCAGCCCCTCACCAGCGGCCTCTGGCAGGGCGACTGGTCCTCGCTGAAAACCCTCACCCCCATCCAGCGCATTCAGGTCGAGAACTCCGACGTCCTCTCCTTCCACAACTACGGCTGGCCTGAGGATTTCGAGCAGCACGTCCTTCTCCTCGAGCAATACCACCGCCCGATCTTCTGCACCGAATATATGGCCCGCGGCGCGGGCAGCACCTTCGATACCATTCTCCCCATCGCCGCAAAATATCGCGTCGCCGCCATCAACTGGGGCTTCGTTCAGGGCAAATCGCAAACCTGGCTGCCCTGGGACTCATGGACCCGTCCCTATGTCCTCGAGCAACCCGCCGTCTGGCACCATGACATCTTCTATCCCGACGGCAAGCCGTACCGTCAGCGCGAAATCGACATCATCCGCGCCTTAACCACCGCAGCCAACGGCCCAGCCAAAGCCGCGCCGTCCTCGCAATGAAATCCTGGGGAAGAGAAAACTCTGCCCTCCTGAGCGGAGCGTCGCCACAAACCTTCCCAGGCGGTGCACGAATACAAACGGCGGCCAGTCGAAGAGCCTGGCCTGAGCGAAGCCGAACGGCACCCCCGAACGGGAATCGTTCGCGCCAGCGGCCGAAAAAGGCTCTCCCGTGGTGGCTTTGTTTACGCAGTCGCCTCACTTGCCAAAATCGCGAGGCGCGCGATAAAGAAAAGGAAGAAATCATTGGAGTGTCCTGCGGATGCGTGATGTTCCGCCAGAGTGATCAACAAAGCTGGGAGAATCCATGAAAATCGCAGCTCTGATCTGCCGTATCCTTCTGGGCCTCGTCTTCGTCGTCTTTGGGTTCAACAAGATCGTCCCTTTTATGCACGCCACCATGCCGTCCGGCGACGCAGGCACCTGGTCCCTGCTGATGGTCAACCATCACTGGCTGACCGTCGTCGGCGTCTTCGAAACCGTCGGTGGCCTCTTGCTGATCTCCGGTCGATTCGTCCCTCTCGGACTCACCCTCGTTGCTCCGGTCTGCGTCAATATCCTGCTCTTCAGTTTTCTTTTCGCCCCGGCAGCCGCGGCCTCCGGCATCGTCGTCGCGATCCTCGAGCTCTTCCTCATCTACGCCTACCGCAGCTACTTCGCTCCACTCTTCACCGCAAAAGCCCAGGTCTCCTGACCTCGCTCGGGGCGGTCGCCCGCATCGCCACGGTTCTATCCATGAAGAAAACTCTGTCATCCTGAGCGAAGCATCCGCATGCGTTGCGCCGCTTTTGTGGCGCAACAATCCATGCAGAAGCGAGTCGAATAGATCTGCATTTTCTCCAGTCCTCCGAATCCTCAGGAATGCAACCACATGGATCGAAACCACATCAACCGCGGTTTAGCCTTCCTGGCGCAACTACACCAACCGCAGCCAAATCACCGCACCTACATTAACGGTAGCCGCCGACATCACCCACCCCCGGCGATGCCCAGGCCAGGCTCACCCCACGGCAGGCAAGAAGCTAGCTCCTTTGGCCACACGAGCGGAACCACAATTCAATCTCGGCATGCCCGAAAGTGCCCTGCACCAGTTTGGAAAGAATGGTCTCCATTCCGCCACTTCCCTCAGCGTACGGCGTTGCGGAGCGGACTTTCACTTCCCGGCACCGCCCAACGTTCCCGTGATTCCTTTCCCCTCTTCCACCGTGAAAATGCGATCCACCGCCGACAGTTTTCCCTTCTCCACCACCCCATCCGGCCAGTGAATCTCCATTCCATCGACGTGATCCGCGTCCCCCAGCCCAAAATGCACGCGCATGTCATTCGACGACAAATAACTCCCTCCGCTCAGCACATCGCCGCGCTGCCGCATCCCGCCCGCCGTCAGATACACCGTCGCGCCCACCGCATCCCGCGGACTCTTCGCCCCGCCGACCAGCTTCAGCTCCACCCAGTGATGATGGTCCGGATTCACATTCCGCAGCAGCACCGGCACGCCATCCATGTTGTTCATCACCGCGTCGATCTTGCCGTCATTGAATAAATCCCCAAACGCCACGCCGCGTCCCACCACCACCACCGCCAGCCCCGTCCCCTCTACCGCAGGAACCTGCTCGAACTTCCCATTCTTCAGGTTGTGAAACAGCAGCGGCCGCTCCGCATACGTCGTCCCCCACTCCGGATGCGCATCGACCTGCGGATACACATGCCCGTTCGCGATGAACAGATCCTTCCATCCATCGTTGTCATAATCCAGAAACCCATCCCCGAACCCGACAAACGGAATCGTCGGCGCCGCCTCGCCCGATTGATAACTCACATCGGTAAAGTTTCCCCTGCCATCGTTCTGAAACACGATGTCGTAATCGTCGGAGAATGTCGTGCTCACGATGTCCTCATGCCCATTGTTCTCGTAATCGCCCGCCGCCAGCCCCATGTTCGCCGCCTCACGACCATCCGCATTGAGCGCAAACCCGCTCAGATAGCTGTCATCCTCAAATGTCCCATTCCCCTTGTTGATGTATAGATAATTCGGCGTCGAATCATTCGCCACCACTAAGTCCATTTTCCCGTCATTATTCACATCCACAAACAGCGCGCCCAGCCCGTAATAGCCGTTCTTGTTATCGACGCCTAACTTCTCACTAACATCGGTGAACGTCCCATTCCCATTGTTATGGAACAAGTGATCCTTTTCCCCTGGCAACCCCCGCGGCCCGCACATCGTCTCCACGCCCCGATACTGGCAGTTCGCGTAATTCACTGCCCGCGACCCCGACACCGGCGGATGCACAAAATCGAAGTGGATGTACCCCGCCACAAATAAATCCAGCCGCCCGTCGCCGTCGTAATCGCCAAACGTCGCGCCCGTCGACCACGTCCCCAGATCCACGCCCGCCTTCTCCGCCACATCCGTAAACGTCCCGTCGTGATTGTTGTGGTACAGCCGGTTCTTCCCGTAATTCGTTACATACAAATCCGGCCAGCCATCGTTGTCGTAATCCGCAACCGCGCAGCCATACCCCCACCGCTCGTTCCCGACGCCCGCCTTCTCCGTCACATCGGTAAACGTTCCATCGTGATTGTTGCGGAACAGCGCCGCGTGCGGAGCCGCCGCCTTCCCGTTCATCGCATCCAGCGTCGATCCGTTCACCAGATAGATGTCCAGCCATCCATCGTTGTCGTAGTCCAGCAGACACACCCCCGGCCCCTTGGCCTCCACGATGTACGGCTTGTCCGGCGTGCCCGACGTGTGGTGCCAGCTGGTCAGCCCCGCTGCTTTCGCAATGTCCTCAAACACCACCGGCCCCGTCTTCGCAAATCCTCCGGCCGTGATGGGCCGATGCTGCTCGTCGAACACCGCCTTCTGCGGCGCCCCTGTTGCCATGCCAGGCTGCGCCGCCTGCCCTCCTGCCGCTCCTGCATAAGCCAGCAAAAAGCAGCCCCCCAGCACCGCCATCCAAAAATGATTTGCCCCCTCGCGCAGCGCGACCCCTGAACGCTGTCGGCTGAAGGCTGAACGCTGTTCTTCCCTTAGGCCCACTCGACGCTTCCCTTCCTTATCGGAAAATCCTTCATCATTCTCGCCGTTCGGCGCTGCTCCGCGAAAGCCCTCTTCGCGATTTCCCTTGCCCCTCGCGTTACCATGAATCCCGATGCTCTCGCGCCCTCTCCATCTGCTCCTTCTCGTCACCGCGCTCGGCCTGCCCGCGCCGCACCTCGCCGCGCAAAAATCCGCCCCCGCCGTCCACGTTCCTGTTGCCGTTCTCGACACCTACGTGGGCCAGTACCGTGAGCAGGATGAGCCCGACATCGTTCTCTCCATCTTTCGCGATGGCGACCGTCTCTATATGGAAGGAGCCCGTTCCGCCCGCCTCAACCTCACCGCTGAATCCAATACCACGTTCACCCCGGAGTCGAATTCCCACTACACCTTCCTCACCGCCGCGAACGGCGCCGTCACCGCCCTGCGCTTCTCTGCGCCAGGATCCCCCGAAATGAACTTCGACAGAATCTCGTCCCAGCCCATCCCCAACCACTTCCGCCCCTACGCGCGCCAGGAAGTCATGATCCCCATGCGCGACGGTGTCAAGCTGCACGCCGTCATCCTCCGTCCCGCCGACACGAAAGAACCTCTGCCCTTCCTCATGCAGCGCACTCCCTATGGCGTCGACACCTACGACTCCGATGCCATCAACGGCCGCTATACCGAGCTCGCCCAGAGCGGCTACATCTTCGTGATGGAAGATATCCGTGGCCGTTACAAATCCCAGGGCAGCTTCGTCATGATGCGTCCCCTCGCCGATCACCACGATCCCCAAGCGATTGACGAAAGCACCGACAGCTACGACACCGTCGCCTGGCTGCTCAAACACGTGCCCCATAACAATGGCCGCTTCGGCGTCCTCGGCGTCTCCTATCCCGGCTTCCTCGCCGCCGAAGCCGGCATCGACCCCCACCCCGCCATCCGCGCCATCTCCCCGCAGGCCCCTATGACCGACGTCTGGATCGGCGACGACTTCTTCCACAACGGCGCCTTCCGCCAGACCTACGGCTACGACTATGTCATCGGCATGGAGTCCGGCAAAGAAAACAACTTCAGCAAACTCGACGAAGACGCCTACACCTTCTTCCTGAAGGCCGGTTCCTTCGCCGCCGCTGGCAAGCTGGCCAACACCACCGACCTGCCCACCTGGCACGCCTTCCTCGACCACCCCGCCTACGACGAATTCTGGCGTTCGCGCGCCGTCCAGTACCACCTCACCTCCGTCGCTGTTCCTACCCTCGAAGTCGGCGGCTGGTGGGACCAGGAAGACCTCTGGGGACCGCAGGCCGAATACGCTGCGCTCGAACCCCATAATGAGCCGTCTGACCCGGCCCACCGGGTCTTCATGGTCCTCGGCCCCTGGCGTCACGGGGGCTGGGCCCAAACCACCCGCCACCTCGGCGACATCAACTTCGGCGCACCTGTCGGCGACGAGTTCCGCCGCCAGATCGAAGCACCCTTCTTCGCCTTCTACCTCAAAGATCAGCCCGGCTTTGATCTCAGAAACACCGCAACCTGGCAAACCGGCTCCGACCGCTGGATGTACTACGATCAGTGGCCGCCCAAAAATGCAGCCACGCGTGACCTGTATCTCGACTCCGACGGCTCCCTGCGTTTCTCGAAGCCCGCCGATACTGACGCCTTCAAAGCCTGGACATCCGATCCCGCCAACCCGGTTCCCTATCGCCGCCGTCCCATCGAAGCCACCTACGCCCCCACTGGCTCCGGCTGGTACACCTGGCTCGTCCAGGATCAGAGCTTCGTCACCGACCGCAAAGATGTCGCCACCTGGGAAACGCCTCCCCTCGACCACGACCTCACCATCACCGGCGATGTCGTCGCGGACCTCATCGCCTCAACCTCCGGCACCGACAGCGACTGGGTCGTCAAGCTGATCGATGTCCTCCCTGAAAATCCGGAGCACAGCTTGTGTGCGGCTGCTGCATGCAATCCCTTCGAGCTGATGATCAACGACGAAATCTTCCGCGGCCGCTATCGCACCAGCCGCGAACATCCCGAACCTATCCCCGCCAACACCCCTGAGGAATACAAGTTCTCCCTCCACGCCGCCGATCACGTCTTCCTCAAAGGCCATCGCATCATGGTCCAGGTCCAGAGCACCTGGTTCCCTCTCTACGATCGCAACCCCCAAACCTTCGTCCCCAATATCATGACCGCCCAGCCCTCGGACTATCAGCCCGCCGAACAGCGCATCTACGCTGATTCCCACATCGAGCTGCCCATCCCCCAATAAAAAGAGCGCCGAATTTCGGCGCTCTCCTTGTTCCCTGCTTCCTGCTTCACTCCTCCTGCTCCCGCAACTTGGCAATCACCGAGAAATCCTCCAGCGTTGTCACGTCGCCCTTGATCTCCCCATGCGTCGCCATCTCGCGCAGCAGCCGCCGCATAATCTTCCCCGAGCGTGTCTTCGGCAGCTGGTCGGTGAAGCGAATATCGTCGGGCCGTGCCAGCGATCCAATCTCCTTCGCCACCCATGCCCGCAGCTCGTCCTTCGTCTCTTTCGTAGGCGTGAACCCACCCTCCAGCGTCACGAAGGCCGCAATCGCCTGCCCCTTCAGCTCGTCCGGACGCCCGACCACCGCGGCTTCCGCCACCTTCGGATGCGCCACCAGCGCCGACTCCACCTCCATCGTTCCCAGCCGATGACCGCTCACGTTGATCACGTCATCCACCCGGCCCATCAGCCAGAAATACCCGTCCTCGTCCATACGCGCGCCGTCGCCCGTGAAGTAGCACCCCGGCACATCCGACCAGTACTGCTTCACGTAGCGATCCGGATCGCCCCAGATCGTCCGCGCCATCGACGGCCACGGTGCCCGGATCACCAGCAGCCCGCCCTGCCCCGCCGGCACCGGCTGCCCTTCTTTTGTAACAACCTCTGGCACAATTCCGAAGAAGGGCCGCGTCGCCGATCCCGGCTTCGCTGCCACCGCTCCCGGAATCGGCGAGATCATGATCCCACCGGTCTCCGTCTGCCACCATGTGTCGACAATTGGGCATCGCCCGTGACCAATCACTTCCCGATACCAGATCCACGCCTCGGGATTGATCGGCTCGCCCGACCGTCCCCAGCAGCCGCAGCGTGTTCAGATCGTGCCTGGCGGGATACTCATCGCCCCACTTGATGAACGCGCGGATCGCCGTCGGCGCCGTGTAGAACACCGTCACCTTATGGTCGTCGATAATCTTCCAGAACCGGTCCGGCCCCGGATGATTCGGCGCTCCCTCATACATCACCGTCGTCGCGCCGTTCTGCAAAATCCCGTACACCACATACGAGTGCCCGGTCACCCAGCCAATATCCGCCGTGCACCAGTACACATCGTCTTCGCGCAAATCGAAAATGTATTTGCTGGTTAGATACGTCTGCACCGCGTACCCGCCCGTGGTGTGGACCAGCCCCTTCGGCTTCCCCGTCGTCCCGGACGTATAGAGGATGTACAGCGGATCCTCGGAATCCAGTTCCTCGGCCGGACACTCCGCATCCGCCTTCGCCACGAGTTCATGCCACCAGTGGTCGCGCCCCGCCTGCAGGTTCACCGGCGAGCCCGACCGCCGGTACACCACCACATTCTTCACCGTGGGACACTGCCCGACAGCCTCATCCACCGTCGCCTTCAGCTTCACTTCGTTCCCGCGCCGGTACGACGTGTCCTGCGTCAGGATCGCCACACATTGCGAGTCATTCACGCGGTCGACAATCGCATTCGCCGCGAACCCGCCGAAGATCACCGAGTGCACCGCGCCGATCCGCGCGCACGCCAGCATCGCAATCGCCAGCTCCGGCGTCATCCCCATGTAGACCGCGACGCGATCGCCCTTTTTGATCCCCAGCCCCTTCAGCACATTGGCAAACTTCTGCACCTCGGCATGCAGTTCGCCGAACGTCAGCTTCCGCACCTCACCGGGCTCGCCTTCCCACAGGATCGCAGTCTTGTCCGCGAGCCCGTTCATCACATGCCGATCCACGCAGTTGTAACAAAGATTGATTTTGCCTCCGACAAACCACTTCGCCCAGGGCAGATTCCAGTCCAGAACCTTCGTCCACGGCCGAAACCAGTGCAACTCGCGCGCCGCGTCCGCCCAGAATCCCTCCGGATCGGTCACCGAACGCTGGTACATCTTCTGGTACTCAGCCAGGCTTTTGATATGCGCTTGTTTCGCAAACTCCTCGGGCGGCGGAAATACCCGGTGCTCGCGCAGAATCGTCTCTAAATTCGGGTTAATGGTCGACTCGGATGCCATGCTTTCTCCACGATCACACTACCGTCCCCGCCTGCACCAGCGCAACCGCCCGGACAGGTCACACGAGGTCGGTTCCTCGCGGCTGACTTGAGAGCCTGATAATCTGATTTTATGAAGAAGACCTCCATCAGCGTCACCGATGCCGCGCGCAACTTCGCTGACTGCATCAATCGCGTGCGCTATCAGAACGTCACCTTCGTTCTGCTCAGGAACGGCGCGCCGGTGGCCTGTCTTGCCCCTCCGGAGGAAAAGAGTTCGAAAGGCGCAGACCTGGCCCGGGCCCTGTCGGGCCTGAGCCTTCCGCCCCCTGAAGCCGCCGCTTGGAGCCGCGATCTGAAAAAAGCCCGCAAATCCCTTCGTTTGCGGCCATCGAAATGGGAATAATCCTCGATGCCGACGTTGTCATCAGGGGAGAACGCGGAGAACTCGACCTGCCCGCCTGGCTGGCCTCCCACGCCCGTGACGACTTCGCCATCGCCGCGATTACGGTCGCGGAGCTCTGGCATGGCGTCGAGCGCGCCTCTCCCAACCACCGACACTACCGTGAGCAATATATCCGCGGTGTCATCAATGCCTTCCCGATCATCCCCTACACAGAACAGATCGCCTTCGAGCACGCTCGCATTTGGGCGATTCTGGAGTTTTCGGGTCAGCCGATCAGTCCCTACGATTTGCTCGTCGCCGCGACCGCGCTCGATCGCGACAGCGCCGTCGCCACTTACAATCGGCGTCATTACTCCCGCATCAAAGGTTTGAAACTCATCCAGCCCGGAAACTGACAACCATGTCCGATCGAATTCTCGCCGTCATCCCCGCGCGCCTCGGCTCCACGCGCCTGCCCCGCAAGGTCCTGCGCGAGATTGCCGGCGAGCCCATGATCGCCTGGGTCTATCGCGCCGCCCGCGCCTGCCCCCTGCTCGACCAGGTGCTCATCGCCACCGATTCCGACGAGGTCCTCAACTTCGCCCAGCAGCATTCGCTTCCCGCCGTCTTCACTCCTGAAGACTGCGCCAGCGGCACCGACCGCGTCTGGGCCGTCGCCCAATCCATCCCCGCCGACATCTACGTCAACATCCAGGGCGACGAACCGCTTCTCACGCCCGACCACTTCACTCCTATGCTCAGCCTCTTCGAGCGCCCCGAAGTCCAGGTCGCCACCCTCGCCGTCCGTTGCCCGCCGCACGAAATCAACAATCCCAGCGCCGTCAAAGTCGTCTCCGCCAGCGACGGGCGCGCCCTCTACTTCTCTCGCGCGACGATCCCCTACGATCGCGACAACTCCGGATTCGCCGGCTATCGCAAGCATCTCGGGGTGTACGCCTACCGCAAGGCCGCGCTCCAGAGATTCGCGACGCTTCCACCCTCCTGGATCGAGCAGGTCGAGCGCCTCGAACAACTGCGTCTCCTCGACAACGGCATCGACATCCACGTCGCCGCCGCGCCCAGCGACACCATCGGCGTCGACACCGAAGAGGACCTCCGCGCAGTAGAAGAAATCTTGTCAGCACGAGCGCAACAGGCTCGGTAGGTCACGAGCCCGGTGCTCGGTGTCCGATGCCGTGCGTCAAATCGCCTTAAGATCCGCACCTCGCGACTCCCGCCCAAACGAAGCCACCATCGCCAAATAGCAAGCCACAATCGCGACCGTAGCCGCCAGCACCAGGCCCAACCCAAACCGCTCCGCTGCCTTGGTCTGGATCACCGCATTCCACGATGCAATGAAGTTCCCCAACTGATATGCCAGCCCAGGAAACGTCGCGCGCACCGGTCCCGGCGAAAGCTCGCTCAGCCACGCCGGCACTACCCCCCACGCGCCCTGCACCATGAACTGCATCACGAAGGCGCCAGCCGCCAGCATCCATACCGAATGCGAGAGCGCGTAGAGCGGAATCGCCGGCAGTGCCAGCAGCGCCGCCAAAATGATCGCCTTCTTCCGCCCGATCCGCTCCGAGAACGTACCAAACACCATTCCGCCAGCGAGGGCGCCGATGTTGTACAAAATCGCGATCCCGCCCGTCAGCTGCGCCGAGAAGCCATGGTCCTTCTGTAAGAACGTCGGATACAAATCCTGGGTCCCGTGCGAAAACGCATTGAACCCGGTCATCAGCAGCACCAGAAACACAAATGTCCCTGCGTACTGCAGCAATCCCTTCCGCAGTCCCATCTCCGGCAGCGTCTTTGTCTCGAGAGCCCGCCCTTCCTTCCAGGTCGGCGACTCCTCCACTTTGCCGCCGATATAGAACACGAGCAGCGCGGGAGCCGCACCGACCAGAAACATTCCCCGCCATCCGAAACTGTGCCCGTGCCAGGTGAAGTGCGAGAACCACGGAAACAGCAGCGCATAGCTCGCCGCCGCCACCAGATATCCAACCGCGTATCCCTCCTGCAGCAGGCCGGAAAAGAATCCGCGATTCTCCTTCGGCAGGGTCTCGAAGGCCAGCGCCGCGCCCACGCCCCACTCACCGCCCATCGCGATCCCAAACAGCGCCCGCAGGATGAAGAGCTCGTGCATCGATCCGGCAAAGGCGCAGGCCAGCTCCAGCAGCGAGTAGCACGCGATGTTGAACATCAGGGTCGGCCGCCGCCCAAAGCGGTCGGCCATCACGCCGAATACAAATGCGCCTACCGGCCGAAAGGCCAGGGTGATCGACAGCGCAGCCGCGACTTCTGTCCGCGCCACGCGGAAGTCCGCAGCCACCGCCGAGACGCAGAACACCAGAATGAAATAGTCGAATGCGTCGAGTGACCAGCCGAGGAAGCACGCCGCGAACGCGTGTCGCTGCGGTGAGCTGAGGCTCCGGAAGGGGCTCGGCATTGCGCCAGCTTACCAGAGGCACTGGCGCTCTCGATTTTCCCTTTCAGCCCCCGTCCGCGAAGCAGTAAAGTGGTGAGCGGACTCGATGCAGTTAGCGAGCCCGGGGGCTCAGGGCATCATGGAAAACCGAACAGGCGCGCGATTCGTACCGTCGACTCTGAGAGCTGAGATCCTTTCCACCCTTCTGCTCTTTGGTATTACCGGGCTAACGCTCGCAGCGCCTGCCGTCGTCGGCTGCAGCGGCGGCGGAGGCAGCTCCTGCGACTGCGTAACCGGCACTCCGCCCAACCAGGCCGCGGCCACGCCCACCATCACCACGACGGCGGCCCAGAACGGCGCCTCAATCGTCACACTCGGTGACTCCACTTCCGGCGCGACTCTTTACTACACCACCGACGGCACCACGCCCACCCCTTCCTCGGCCCAATACTTCGCGCCCTTCCTGGTTGCATCCAATCTCACCGTTAACGCCATCGCCGCCGCGCCGCCGTTGCTCAACAGCTCCGTCGCCACCCAGGCTTTTTCGCCCAACATCGCCTCCGGCACGCTCGTCTGGAGCGATGAGTTCGCCAATTCCGGAACTACCAACGCCCAGCCCAATCCCTCCACCTGGACCTACGACACCGGTACCGATTGCTGCGGCAACAATGAACTGGAAACCTACTGCTCCTGGGGCTCGACGGCGAGTCCCTGCTCGACCACCAATCCCAACGCCTACGTGGGAACCGATGGCTCTCTCCACGTCGTCGCCCTCAATCCATCGGCCAGCGTCTACACCTCCGCGCGACTCAAATCCCAGGGTCTGTTCAGCTTCGAGTACGGCCGCATCGAGGCAAGAATGATGCTCCCTGAATCGCAGGGGATGTGGCCCGCGTTCTGGCTCCTGGGCAACAACATCACCACCCTTTCCTGGCCGGCCTGCGGTGAGGCCGACATCATGGAGCACATCGACGGCAGCAACCCTCCGCCTTATGTGGGCGGCGCGCCTCCGGGTTACGACTGGATCGCCGGCTCGGTCCACGGGGGTGCGAGCAGCAGCGCGGAGGTGAACGGCAGCCAGATGTACCATCCGGCTGGATTCTCGGGTGCTGCCTGGCACACGTACGGCATGATCTGGTCGAAAGGGCAGGTTCAGTACTACGTGGACGATCCGACCAACATCTACGCCACGTTCAACACCAGCAACTTCAACGGGACATGGCCTTTCGACCAGGGTCCGATGTTCATCCTTCTCAACCTGGCCGTCGGCGGATCCTGGCCCGGCAATCCCGACTCCACCACAGTCTTCCCGGGGAACATGCTGGTCGACTACGTCCGCATCTATACGAACTGACGGGTCGTCCTGAATACGGCTCAGCCAGCGGACGGCATTGTGTTTCTCAGTCCCGCTTCAGCATCCAGCGGTCGGTGATGGTATGCACGCAGCGCGCTCCGCACAGGTGCCGAACCTCCGCCGAATGGGAGAGGAAATTGTTCCAGGGCGTCACCTTCATGACCCCCTGTTCCGGCTCCCCGTCCGCGGGCGACAGGCTCTCGGTCCACGCCAGCCACCAGTCCGCGGATTCCTCGCTCTTCGCCTTGTTGCAAACGTCGCAGTGGAACGTTTCAGCCCACGCCATTGACTTCGACTCCTGGGTGAATTCCCGGACAGGTAACATATTAGTCAGCGGAGCGTCCAAACCCAATCACCCGGAGCGGTCATGATCTTCTCTACCGATCGGATCCACCAGCGCCGCCAGACCGGTATTCTGCTCTCACTCGCCTCCCACGCCGCCGTGCTGCTGGTCGCGTTTCTGCTCACGCTCCACTTCGGACGAGTGCGGCCCGTCTACCGGGAGAGCCGCTGCTGCACCGCCGCACTCTACTGGACCGGCAATACCGGGGTCAGCGACCTGAGCCCGGTGTCCCCGCATATCAAGCGGTCGATTCCGTCGCCGGTTCCGATTCCAAAGTCGAGCCTCATCGAAAACCCGATCCGCCTGCGCCAGCCGCGGACCCCGCAGCATCCTGCGCCAGCTGCGCAGAATCATCTTGCCCAGGCGGGTCTCCCGTCGCGCCAGCAGCAGCAGACCATCGGGACCGGCACCGGCACCGATGATGCCGAGCCGGCGTTCCCGACCTACTTCCCGCGGCCCGCCGTCACCGATCGCTCGGTTCTGCCGGCGGTCGAGCAAAAGATCATCGTCGACGTCACCATCAGCGCCCAGGGCGATGTCACCGACGAGAAGCTGGTCCAGGGCCTGGGCAACAATCTCGACGACCTGGTCATGAAGACCGTGAAGTCCTGGCGCTTTCACCCCGCCACCCTCAACGGGAGTGCCATCGCCTCGGTCGAGCAGCTGGTTTTCCCCTTCAACCGCGACTATCCCTCGGACGAAGGCTGAGCGCCGAAGAACAGGGCTTGCAGCCCCTCTACCCCACCCCCCCACCCCCCTGGCCTATCGACAAATTGCTGATTTTGCATTGGTTACAATGTTGTCGACTTCGGCAACACATGCTTTTCGTCCCGGAATGCGGTACAACAGCGCTCGGATCGGTGCCGCCCGGCGGCAATGGATTGGCTGAACGGCGCCTGACGGAACTAAGAAAGAGCAATTTCATGGATCCTGAGTACCTGGTCTCCAACGAAAAAGGACCCGCGTTGGGCGAGTCCTCCTGGTTCAAGCTGCTACCTCAAGTTTGATGGGCCGCAGGGGGCATTGCAAGGAGAATCGGCGAGAGAACGAAACGAAAGTAATGAAAGCCCACGAGCGCGACTGGGACCCTCCTGTACACTGTCCACGGCGCACAGGGCGCCGCCCGTCCGCGGACAGGACCGAGTCCACCTGCGCAGCACACAACCTAAGGTTCTTCGCGAACCTCCTTTTCGCCCGCACAGCGGACCCCGGGCATGACCACGAAGGAGGCTCGTCATGGCCAATCGCCACTTTCCCGTCCGACCCAATCTGGACCAGCTCCGCCACCAGGCCAAAGATCTGCTGCAGGCCATCCGCCGCAGCGATGCCGAGGCCGTTGCCGATTTCCGCGAGCATCACCCCAAAATCCATCGATTCCGCCTCAGCCCGCCTCGCCGATGCGCAGCTGGTGCTGGCTCGCAGCTATGGACTGCCCAGCTGGCCTCGCCTCGTCACTGCCTGTCGCATGACCGACGCTTTGTGGCGCGGGGATATCGAGACCGTGCGAACCCTGGTCCTGCGCGATCCACGCCTGCTGCACGAGGACGCACGCGGGGTGAAGAGCAACTGGGGTCCGCCGCTCTCCTACGCCGCCAATCTGGGCCACGACGCCATCATCGAAATGCTGCGCAGCCTCGGCGCCACCGATCTGGAGCACGCCTTCGGACGCGCTTGCCTGCAGGGCCGGATCGGAACCGCACGGCGCCTCCACGCCATGATGGGCAGTCCGCGGCCGTCGGACCATGAACTCGGCGGCCCGGCCTACACCCTCAACGCCGGAGGCACTGAGCTGCTGCTGGAACTCGGCGCGCGGCTTTACGACGACAATGGCAACCGCCTCGCGCCGGTCGACGTCGTACTCGAAACCGACAGCCGCACTCCCGCCGCGAAGCACCGCATCCTCGAGCTCTACGTCGAGCATGGATTCAAGCTGCCCGACACGCCCATCATGGCGCTCCACCGCGGCCGCATCGATTTGCTGGAAGACCATCTGCGCCGCGACCCGAGCCTGCTCACGCGGACCTTCAGCTTCGAGGAAATTTATCCGCCCGAGCTTGGTTGTCACGATGCTGTGCTGGCGACGCACGGAACGCCACTGGGCGGCACGACCTTACTGCACATGTGTGCGGACTACGATGAGCTGGAGATCGCTCGCTGGCTGCTCGATCGCGGCATGAACGTCGACGAGCGGGCCGACATCGATGCCGGCGGCTTCGGAGGCCACACTGCCCTCTTCTCGACCGTCGTCTCACAACCGAATTTCTGGATGAATCACCGGGGTCAGGCACCGGACGCGCCTTTTACCCGCCTCTTTCTCGAGCACGGGGCCGATCCCAACGCGCGCGCGTCCCTGCGCAAAGAGCTTTACCCCGGCTATGTCCAAGGCGGACAAAATGGCCCCGGGCTGGAAGGTATGCGTGAATTCCGCGACGTGACGCCCGTCCGCTGGGGCGAGCAATTCCACTTCAAAAAGCTGGTCAACCCTGCCGCGATCCAGGCCATCCTGGAACGCGGAGGCCATCGATGAAATCAAGCGGTGGCTAGTCGCTGCAGACGCACTCCTCCTGTCCACAATAGGAGCAGCAACTACACATGCCACGCTCCTGTATTTGCGCTTGCACTTGCGCGAAGCGCGTCCGCCCGTCCGGCCAGGACCCGCCAGCGATGGAGGGGATCACGAGCACTTCATCGCCATCCTGGAAGGCGTACTTCTCGTTGCCGAGGAAGCGGATGTCTTCCTCGTTCACGTAGAAGTTGATGAACTTCCGCACCTGTCCGCTTTCGTCGCGCAGATGCGTTTTCAGCGCGGGGAAGGTGGTCTCGATCTCCGTGATCAGGGCCGGCAAATTCCCGGCGCTTGACTGAATCTCCCGCGCCCCGTTGGTGTGTTTCTGAAATGCGTTGGGCAACAAAACTCTAACCGACATAAGCCCCTCCCAACTCCAGCTCGTTTTCTTCGCGGCGCTCGGCCACATACTGCTCAAAATCACCCAGCCGCGGACGAATCGCCGCATGCTGCTCGTACGCACCCTGCAGGACATCGGTCGTCTTCAGCCCGTTGCCGGTAATGCAGCTCACGGTCAGTTCGTCAGGATGGATGCGGCCGTGTGCATAGAGGCGCGCGGTGACCGCGGTAGTGACGCCGCCGGCGGTTTCGGTGAAGATGCCTTCCGTCTCGGCCAGTTCCTGGATCGCGGAGACAATCTCGATGTCGGAGACGTCTTCGGCCCAGCCGCCGCTCTCGCGAATCGCTCGTGTCGCATACAGGCCGTCAGCAGGGTTGCCAATCGCCAGCGAGCGCGCAATGGTGGACGGCCGCTGCGGCTCGATGTGGTCCGCGCCGGTTTTGACGGCGGTGGCGATCGGCGAGCATCCGGTGGCCTGCGCACCGAAGAAGCGCACCGGCTTGTCTTCGACCAGGCCGAGCGCGACCAGTTCGCGGAAGCCTTTGCGGATTTTCGTAATCAGCGATCCGCCGGCCATGGGCACCACCACGTTGTCCGGCAACCGCCAGCCGAGCTGCTCGGCAATTTCGAAGCCGACGGTCTTCGATCCTTCCGCGTAGTAGGGCCGCAGGTTCACATTGACGAATCCCCAGTTGTAGCGGTCGGCGATCTGCGAGCAAAGGCGGTTGACGTGGTCGTAGTTGCCGTCGATGCGCACGAGGGTCGCGCCGTAGACCTGGGTATTGAGGATCTTGGCCGCTTCGAGATCGGCCGGGACCAGGATGTAGGTCTTCAGTCCCAGGCGCGCGGCCTGCGCCGCCACCGCGTTCGCGAGGTTCCCGGTGGACGAGCAGCCGACCGTGTCGAATCCGAACGTCTGCGCATTGGCCAGCGCCACCGCCACCACGCGATCCTTGAAGCTGAGCGTGGGCAGGCACACGGCATCATTCTTGAGCCAGAGGTTGGTCGCGCCGATGCGCTCGGCCAGGCGCGGCGCGCGCAACAGCGGGCGTCCAGCCCGCAGGGGTCTGGGGTTTGTAGTCGTCGGGAACCGGCAGCAGCGCCTGGTAGCGCCACATGCTCGAGGGTCCCTGCGCAAAGGTTGCGCGCGTCACCGTCCGCCGCGCCCGGTCCAGATCGACCACGAGTTCGAGCGGAGAAAAGCACTCTTCACAGATCGACAGCGGAGCGTTGTCGTACCGCTTTCCGCATTCCCTACACTGCAGTTCGTATGCAGCAGCCATTCAGCCCTCCTGTACCCAGCGAGCAAGCTCGCATGGGACCCCACCGCGCAGATGGAGAGCGGCGTCGGGAAAAACAGATACGGGCACGCGTGACGACTTCGCTACTTCGGTACAACCTGGGATTGCGCGAGATGCGATACAGCCTGCACCCCGAATCTCATGTTCCCCGCCTCACGGCGAGCGAGAGTTGACACCGTTGTCCTGAATTGCTCAGGCCGGTTGTCGTGGCGTCACAGGGCCCGTCCCTCAGCCACTCTGCATGAAATTCAGGCTCGCTCTTGTGGAGCAAACATGAACTATTTCTGTGATACCACAGCTGCCGACGGCGTGCAACTCCCACCCGGTGGGAGGCCGCTTCGCTTCCGGGATCCATCCCCACCCTCTCCCTGCGTCTATCCTCGTGGCATGCCGCAGGTTCTTTTCCGTGTTGCTTTCGTTCTGCTTCTCGGTTCCGCGGTTTCTTTCGCACCGGCGCAAACCCCGCACACTCTCCGCTACGCTCCCGGTAAATCCATCACCCTCTCGCTCCCGACTGGGTTCGACATCGACGTCGCCGCCAGCGGGCTGCGCCGCGTTCGTTTCTTCGCGCGCTCGCCCGACGGCCGCATCTTCGTCACCGGCATGCACGACCTGTCGGACAACCGCCATGGCTCCATCTTCATCCTCGAGGGCTGGAACCCGCAGACCCACACCTTCACGCGCATCACCCACTACCTCGATCATCTCCGGAATCCAAACAACCTCTCGTTCTGGACGCGACCCCGCTACGCATCAGAGCTGGCTCTACCTCCCGCTTACCGACAAGCTGGTGCGCTATCGGTACAACGCCGGCGATAACGCGCCGTCTTCGCCTGCCGAAACTCTGATCCGCTTCCCCGACTACGGCCTCAACTACAAGTACGGCGGCTGGCACCTCACCCGCACCGTCGCCATCGCGACCGTTCATGGCTCGACGCGCATTTTTGTTTCCGCGGGATCATCCTGCAATTACTGTCAGGAGCGCGAAGTCCTGCGCGCCGCCATCGTCAGCATGGATCCAGACGGGCGCAACCCAGCGCTGATCGCCCAGGGCATGCGCAATGCCGTCGATCTGCATGCCGTCCCGGCACTGGGCAACGACTCGCTGTTCGCCACCAACATGGGCGACGATCACCTCGGCGACAAGCTTCCCGAAGATACCTTCTTCCGGATCGGCTTCCTCCAGGCCGCCAGCCGCGCCGCCTGAATTACGGCTGGCCCACCTGCTACTTCGCCGCCGGCAAGCCGGTTCACGACGCGACACCGCTGCCTTCACTCAGCGATCCGGCCGCCATCGCCCCGGTCCCGGCCTCAGCGAGCGACTCCGTCTACGGCAGGCAGAGTGGCGTAGCCGCGAGCGGCACCAATCTCACTGCTGGCGGTGGGCATGCCTTCGCACCCGATCCGAACGGCGACCTCGGCCATGCACCGGGCCCGCTCAGCTCCTGCGAACAGGTTCCTGCCGCGTACACCACTTTCGCCGCCCACAGCTCCCCACTCGGCTTCGAATATTTCCCGCAGGACGATTCCCTGCTCAGCGACAGTTTTCTCGTCGCTCTTCATGGAGCCAGTCACCCCCACATCGGCACCGGCTATCGCGTCGTCCGCTTCACGCCCGCGGATCGCATGCCCCGCGATTTCATCACCGGCTTCCTGACTGTCGAGCATGGCCGACCCGTCGTGCATGGACGCCCCTGTGGGATCCTGCGCACCGGTCCCGACAGCTTCCTCCTCACCGATGACTATCTTGGGCTGATCTACTTCATCCACGCACACAACGCCCGGCCGTAACGACCGCGCGGACGCGCCTGGGACACGTCCCTCAGCGCGACGCTATGAGCCGTTCCCGCACCGTGGCGTTGGTTGCCAGATCGACGCACGTCCAGGCCATGGCCAGCGCGCCATCGATCAGCGCCTTATCGGCATCCGCGGTCACGCAGTGCGCGGTGAATTCCGGCTGATGGTTGACCGCGGGCAGCGAGTTGATTCCGATCATGGGATGAATCGACGGCATCGCGCGCGAGACGTTGCCCATGTCCGTCGATCCGGTGGGGCGCGTCTCCCATTCGCCGAGATTGGGAAACGGACGCCCGAGCGCCTCGGAGTTCGCGCGGTAGAACGCGGCCATGTCGTTATCGTGATGCATCTCCGCGTAGGGCTTGTCGCCGCCCCGGATCTCGACCTTGGCACCGGTCGCGAGGCCGCCGGCCTCAAAACAGCGGAAGACCTTCGGCCGCAGGTCGTCCAGTTGGTCGAGCGTCTCGGAGCGGATGATGTACTTTGCCGACGTGTGTGCCGGAACCACATTCGGCGCCACGCCGCCCAGGGTCACGATGCCATGGATGCGATCGGTGGAGCGGATGTGTTGCCGCAGCAGTCCCAGAGCGGTTTGCGCAATGGTCAGGGCATCGGCAGCATTCACGCCGAGCTCGGGAAAAGCCGACGCGTGGGACTCCTTGCCGGTGCAGTGCACTTCGAACATGGACGCAGCGATGATCTTCGCCTTGACCATGTCGAAGGGCGCAGGGTGCACCATCATGGCGGCGTGGATGCCGTCGAAGCCGCCACGCTCCAGCATGAGAATCTTGCCGCCTGCATTGCCGACTTCCTCGGCGGGGGTGCCGATCACGCTGATCGTGAGGCCGACTTCATCGGCGACTTTGGCGGCCGCCAGCGCCGCGCCCACGGCCGACGCGGCGATGATGTTATGTCCACACGCGTGGCCGATGCCGGGCAGCGAGTCGTACTCCGCGCAGATGCCGATGTGCAGCGGCCCGGAACCGACGCTGGCGCGAAAGGCGGTGGGGAGATGGCAGATTCCCTTCTCCACCGCGAAACCTGCCGCGTCGAGCGACTCACACAGCCATGACGAAGACTTCTCCTCTTCGAAGCCCAGTTCCGGATGGCCATGAATCCTGTGGCTGAGCCCGATCAATTCATCGCGACTCGACTCGAACCGTTCCCGCGCCGCCGATTTTGCATCCATTCCGGCTCCGCTCCTTTGTAAGCCAGAACGATACCACGCGATCGGGGGGCCGGCGAGAACGGGGCGGCGCCTTCCGTTTCGGGCTCTTTTGCTCTTACTTCTTTGCGTGCGAATTCCTCGGATCGTCCGCCGGATTGACATATTTGAACTCCACCGGTCCCTGCCCATACAGCACGATCGTGGTCGCACGCGCCGTGGTGAAGGCGTAGTGATTCATGCTGGCCGGCATCAGCGCGAAGCCACCCGCCTCCAGCGTCTTGTTCGCGCCCGCACCCTTGTCCAGCCGGTCGCCCATCCCGAAGCTCAGCGCGCCCGACACCACCACTACGTTTTCGTCGGTCGGATGCGAATGCGCCGGGATCGCATAGTTCGCCGGGAATTTCAAACGCAGCGTGTACGGTCCGCTCGCCATCGGGTTGCCTGCCAGCACCGCGATCTCCGCACCTGCGGGCAGCATCGGCGGCGCCGGTCCCCATGCTGCTTCCTGCAGTTTGCTGATCACATGCTGATCGCTCTGCGCGTGCACGGTCGCCATCGAACCTGCGCACAGTACCACCGCGCCAGCCATTACCGAAAAAATTGCTTTCATCGTTGCCTCCCGGGCCGCTTCGAAAATCGCGGCCCTGCACTCAGAACCTTAGTGAGGCGAACCCACGCTCCGCTTCCCTTTCATGGGCCATATTTGCGGGTTCACAAGAAATGGCCCGAACGGGCCATCGCGCGCTTGCTAGAGCAATCCTCTTCGTGCGGCCTGGGCCACGGCCGCCGCGCGCGTCGATACGCCCAGCTTGCCCAGAATATTCGCGAGATGCCGATGCACCGTGTGATCGCTGACGAACAGACGTTTCCCGATGCTCTGATTGCTCAAGCCTTCGGCCACCAGCCGCAGCACTTCCATTTCGCGCCGCGTCAGTCCTGCCGTCGTGTCGGCTCCATCCTTCGCGGCTGCCTGCGCCGGTGACTCGGCCAGCGCCTCCACGACCTGCCGCGCCCGAGCCTCTTCCTGGACGGCATGCAGTTGCGAAAAGGCTTCCATCGCCGACCGCGCCTCTTCCAGGGCAGCATCGGTTCGCCCCATCATCCCCAGGGTACGCGCCAGCTCGATGCGCGACCGCGCCACCTCAAACGGCGCGCCGCTGGCGCGAAAAAGGTCCAGTGCGTCCTCAAAGCATTGCCGCCCCGCGTCCGTCTTTCCCTGTCCCAGGGCGACACAGCCCGACGCATAGCTGGCAGCAGCGCGCAGGGGCATGGTGCCGACCTCCGCCGCAATATTCTTCAGCTCCGCCAGGGCGGTTTTCGCGCGCTCCCATTCCTGCTGTAATGCCAGCGCACGGACCAGGATCTCCAGTGCCGCCGCGCGATCGGGGCGATTCTGGGCCGGCACATGCCGCAGATATCTCTCCGCCTGCTCGCCGGCGGCGCGTGCGTCTCCACGATCCAGCGCCAGTTCCGCCCGCCCCAGTAATCCGGAGCTGGCCGGCACGACCTTTTCGAAGATCGCCGCCGCTTCCTCCAGCCTCCCCTGCCGCCGCCGCAAGTCCGCCAGCCGCACCAGCGCATCGCCGGTCATCGCAGGACGGCTTGCCGCCAGCTCCTCGCTGGCCGAGCAGAGTTCCTGCTCTGCCTCGTCCCAGATCCCACGCCACAGGCAGATGGATGCATATTGGGTTCGGCACACCGCCAGCAGCGGACGCAAACCCCAATGCGTGCAGAAAATCTTCAGACGCTTGCACCACTGCACCGCGCGGTCGTAATCGCGAACCCGTTCACACGCCGCAATCAGATAGCAGGACGACAATCCAATCGCCACCAAATCCGTCAGCTCGCCGGCGATCACGGCCGCATTCACCTCATCCAGGCAACGCATGCCTTCCTGAACCGAGCCCGCCGTGACCAGGGCCAGTCCCCGAACCGCGCGGCCCAGCATTTCCATGTCCAGGCTGCCCGCTTTGCGCGCGACGCGAATCCCCTCGTCCGCCATTGCCAAAGCCCTCTGCGGATCGCCTTCTTCCAGCAAGCACAGCGAGCCTTCCCGGACCTCCAGCCAGGCAAGTTCGACAGAGTCCGGCAGTCCATCCAGCAACCGCCGCGCGCGGCCCAGCCATCCGTTCGCGACTGCGCCCTCCCCGCGAAACGCCCACGCATCCCATGCCAGCCATACCGCAATCCGCGCTGCACCGAGGCGATCATCCCGCGCCAGAAACAACCGGTAGGCCCGCTCCCGCGCGTCAAAGACCACCTCCGCCAGGTCGAGCCACCATGCCGCCGTCGCCAAGCCCTCCAGCGCCTCCGGCAGTTCATCGGCACGCAGCACCGCCTCGAAGAGCGCCCGCGCTTCCGCCCAGGCGCCGCGCGCCAGAGCCTCATCGCCTTCGAGGCACTCCGCTGGTCTCGGTCGCGACATGGGACCTCATTCTATTGCAGTCCCGGCATATCGCACTGCAGTTGCAGCTGCACCGTTGCCAGGCGGCCAAAATCGAATAGTATTTGCCGGAGAGAGGTTGCCATGAACGCCGCCGTCGTCGAGTCCTACGAAAAGCCGCCCCGCTATGCGACCTTCACCGATCCGGTTCCGGGCGAAGGGGAAGTCCTAATCAACGTCACGGCCGCAGGTCTGCATCCCATCGTCAAATCCCTCGCCAAAGGAGCCCACTACGGCAGCACCGGACAACTGCCTTTCGTTCCGGGTGTCGACGGCGTGGGCCGCGCTCCCGACGGAACGCGTGTTCTCTTTGGCGCCGTGCGGCCGCCGTTTGGCACCTTCGCTGAACGCAGCATCACCAGGGCCGCCCTGTGCACGCCCATTCCGGATGCGCTCGACGACGCCACCGTCGCCGCCATGATGAATCCCGCCATGTCTTCCTGGGCCGCGCTCGAACACCGCGCCCACTTTGCCGTGGGCGAAAGCGTTCTGATCCTCGGCGCCACAGGCCTGGCAGGGCAGATGGCTGTGCAGATTGCCCGTCGCTTCGGTGCGAAGCGCATCGTCGCGGTGGGCCGCAATCCCGAGGCTCTTGAAGAAACCAGGGCGAGCGGCGCCGACGCTATCCTCTCGCTCCACCAGGACCACGACGCGCTCGTCACCGCCTTTCGTGCCGAATTGGCCGGGAAAATTGACGTGGTCCTCGACTACTTGTGGGGCGCGCCCGCCGAAGCCCTGCTGGCAGCTGTCGTGCAAAAGGGCCTCGACCACGCTGCCGGGCGGCTGCGGTACATCCAGATTGGCAACAGCGCCGGTCCCACGATCTCGCTCGTAGCCGCCGCGCTGCGCAGCTCCGGCCTCGAGCTGCTCGGCAGCGGTTTCGGCAGCGTTTCCATGGAAAACCTCTTCGTGTCGCTCCGCCATGTTCTGGACGAAGCCGCCAGAAAGCCCTTCCAGATCAAGCTCACCACCGCGCCCTTGCGCGACGTAGAGAAGCTGTGGAACTCCTCGGAGCCCGGCCGGCTGGTCTTCCAGCCCTGAGTGGAGCGCACGGGAACGGAGCAGGGTCGGCGGCGCCTGTCCGGTTTCGGCCGTCGACCTCCGGAAGCGAACACACCTCCCGGATGCGCTCCGGCCTTTGCCGCTCTGAAACAGAGATTTAGCCGGGGTCCTGCTGTGGTGAGCCGCGTGCATTTTTATACCCCCCGGCTGTTGCCGGACCCGTGTTTTTTGGCCCATCATGGGCTAACCATCCCGCTGACATCAGCCAAGAGGCCGCATGCAAAACTTCCTGCAGGACCTGCGCTTCAGCGCTCGCACCCTCCGTAAATCGCCGGGCTTCGCCGTCACCGCCATCCTCACGCTCGCGGTCGGCATCGGTGCGGTCACCTCCATCTTCAGTGTCGTGGATTCAGTCCTGCTGAAACCGTTCGCCTTCGCCAGCCCCGACCGCCTCGTCTCGCTGCGCGAATACCAGCCGCAGATCGGTTCAGGCCCACTACCGGTCAATCCGTTGCATTTTCTGAACTGGCAGAGCAATACGAAGGCTTTTTCCGGTGTGTCGCTGATGCAGAACAACTCATCGAGCATCTCGGTGGGAACTGACCATCCTGAACTCGTCGCCGGACTCGCTGTAGAGCCCAACTTCTTCGACCTGCTTGGCGTCCACCCCATCCACGGTCGCAGCTTTCTGCCCATCGAAGGCACGAAGGGGCACGAGAAAGAAGTGATCCTCTCCTGGAATGCCTGGCAGAGGTATTTCCACGGCGATCCCGGGGCCATCGGCCAGACTCTGCGCGACGGCGGCGATCCGCTCACGGTGGTCGGTGTGCTGCCGAGGGACTTCTCGTTCCCGAGGATCAGCGAGTTGTCGAGTGCCGTTCCCCAGAACGCCACGGAGCCCTACCAGCTGTTTCACCCGCTGGTTATCCCGGTCAATGAACTGGACGCCGACGGCGATTACAATTTCATCTCCATTGGACGCCTGCGCACCGGCGTCTCCGCACAACAGGCGGAGACAGAGCTCGCCGCTCTTCAGTCGGCGTTCAACAAATCCCATCAGCTTGCCACCAATCCGACCGTGCTGGTGTGGCCGCTCATTGTTGAGATCGCCGGCCACATCAGCACGGCTCTGTGGTTGCTGCTCGCTTCTGTCGGAGCTGTGCTGCTGATCGGCTGCGTGAATCTCGCCAACCTTCAGCTGGCCCGGGCTGTCGCCCGCGAGCGTGAACTGGCGGTTCGCGCCGCGCTTGGGGCAGGACGCGATCGCTTAGTCTGGTCTGCGCTCGCCGATTCGCTGGTGCTCGCCGCTCTGGGAGGCGCGCTGGGCATCCTGCTCTCATTCGCCGGCGTTCAGTTCTTTGTCGCAGCAGCTCCTAAAAGCCTGCCCCGAATCAATGCGGTTCACGTCTCCTGGCCGGTGCTGCTTGGCGCGGCCGGGCTGTCGATCCTGACCGCGCTCTTCTTTGGGCTGCTTCCCGCTCTGCGTTCCATGCGTGTGGACCCGCAGTCGGCCCTGCAAACCGGTACCACGCGGGTTTCCAGCGGGCGCGAGAGCCAGCGCACCCGCCACTTGCTGGTCGCGGCCGAGGTTGCCTGCACCGTCGCTCTGCTGATCGTCACCGGATTGCTGATGCGCAGTTTATCCACGCTGCTCGGTCAGAATCGAGACTTCGACTCCAACCGGGTCACCATGGCCCGCGCCTTCCTTTACGCGCCGCAATATGGCGATAGCGTGCCTCACTCCGATGCTGCGCGCGCCGCTTTCATCGATCGCGCCCTCACCAATCTTGGTCAGATCCCTGGCGTGCAGTCCGTCGCGACCATCTCCGAACTGCCCCTCGCCGGAGATACGTGGATCGACGACGTGACGCGGCCCGACCATCCCGTTCCCGCCGGACACGAACCCCTGGCCAACATCCGCTGGATCAGCCCGGGCTACGCGACCACACTGCGCATCCCGCTCGTCAAAGGCCGGGATCTCCTCCCCGACGACAAGAATCATCCGATGAACATCCTGCTCTCCGAAAATGCCGCGCGCAGCATCTTTCCCGATACCGATCCCATCGGGAGGCAGGTCAACTTCGGCGGCGACAAGGGATTCACGGTGGTGGGCATTCTGGCCGATGCGCGCATCAACCAGCTCGACCACACCGCGCCGATGATTTACGTTCCCTACTGGCAAAGCCCATGGTGGCGCGTGACCTTCCTCCTTCGCAGCGCGCGGGGCAGCGCCGGCCTGACATCTGAGATTCGCCGCGCTCTCTGGAGCGTCGACCCGCAGGTAGCCATCCCCATGGTCAAATCCATGGATCAGCAGGTCTCCGACTCCGTGTCCTCCGAACGCTTCCAGACGCTTCTGCTCTCGAGCTTCGGCGGGGCCGCGCTGCTGCTGGCCCTGCTCGGCATCTACGGCGTGCTCGCTTACTCTGTTTCGCTGCGGCAGCAGGAGTTCGGCATCCGCGTCGCGCTCGGCTGCGACAAGCCGACGCTGATGCGTCTGGTGGCACGCCAGGCCGCGCTGCCCGTCGCCGGAGGCATCGTCGCGGGCCTGGCGTCTGGCTTTCGCGGCGACTCGCTACGTCCATAGCCTGTTGTATGAAACCAGCGCCGCCGATCCGGCCGCGATCACTGCCAGCATTGCGCTGCTCGTCGTGGCCGCTCTGCTCGCGACGCTGATTCCGGCACGCCGCGCGGCGCAGGTTGATCCCATGGCGGTGCTGCGGAACGAATAGGGTCCTGCTGGCAACGGTCTCCTGTTGACAGGCCGGTCAGGGCTGAGAACTGAAATCCACCTTCACGCGCCGGCCCTGTCCGCTGCTCTCTCGCGCCAGTTCGATCAGGCGGGTGGTGCGCCAGGCCTGCTCCGGTTTGACGATCAGCTCCGCCTTGCCCAGCAGCGTGTCGCGCACGTTCTCATAGAAGCCGCGATAGTCGCCTTTGTGGGTCGGCACGCGCCGCGTTCCTTTGTCGCACACTTTCAACTCGCCCCATGCGCTCTCCGGCTCCTCGCCATAGCCCGGCGCATCGGGCTTCATTCCTGCTTTCAGCTGATCCTCCTGCGGATCCAGTCCCCACTTCACGAAGCTTCCGTGGGTTCCATGCAGCAGGAAGCGCGGCCCTGGCAGGCACGCGGTGAGCGTCGAGCGCAACAGAACCGTCAGGCGGCGTTGCCCGGTGTACTCCAGGCGCAGGTCGAACGCGTCGTCTGCCGCGCTGTTCTCGCGGTCCATGCGGATATCGGCGGAAACGGTCCCAGGTGCCCCAAACAAGGCCAGCGCCTGATCGATGAGGTGCGGACCCAGATCGAAAAGCGTTCCGCTGCCCGGGCCACCGTTCTCTCGCCACACATCGCGGCGCGGCTGCGAACGAAAGCGGTCGAAGTGCGACTCGTAACAAACCTGACGCCCCAGCTCACCGCCGGCGATCACCTGCTGCACGGTCTGAAAATCGCCGTCCCAGCGGCGATTCTGATACGGCGCCAGCAGCAGCTTTCGCTCCCGCGCCATGCGGATCAGCTCCGCTGCTTCCTCGGACTTCAGCGTGAAGGGCTTATCCACGACCACGTGCCGCTGCTCCCGCAAACACTGCGCGGCCAGCTCGTAATGCGAATAGCTCGGCGTGGCGATTACCACCAGCTGGACGCCGACGTCCCGCAACAATTCATCCACGGAGCGCGCGACTTTAATGGACGGATACTGCTTTGCGGCTTCGTCGCTGGTTCTCTCGACCACGCAGGTTAATTGCAGCCCCGGTGTGCTTTCAATCACAGCGGTATGAAAAACCTTCCCCGCCAATCCGAATCCAACCACACCCACTCGTATCGGTTCGCTCATAAAGGAATCATGACACGAAAGGCCGCCGCCAGTTAAGCTCTCTCGACACTGCTGTCCCGTCCTTGAAGTTCTTTGTGCAATGATTTTTCCAATTTTGTATCAGGGCGCGAGCTCACGCGCGCGCAAACTGTTCGAAGTTCATCGGGAGTTATGCTCTGAAATCTGCCCTTGGTGCACTTCTCTGCGTCGACTTGTTCAATAAACCTCAGATACAGCACACTAACAGCAATTGGCGAACCATTATCTCTGCTTCTCGCACGGCCAAATGCAACGGAGTTCGGGCACCCGCCGGCGACTTCATGAAGGATGCATCGGAACAGTCAGGGTGTAAGCTATTCTCCATGAGGCACCGACGCAGTATTTTCGCGGCAGTTGTTCTCCCGTTCATTCCAGCGATCGCTTTCTACATCATTCTCTGGCGCCTATCTTTCGACATTCCGATCCTTGATGATTACCCTGCTCTGCTCGAGGTATTAGTCAGGCTGCGGTCGACGGACGGTGTACTTAGAAAGATTACATATTTAATTGGTTATCAGCATAACGAATACAAGTTATGGCTCGACAGTAGCGTTGCCTGGTTTGAGTTTCGCCTGCTGGGCCACGTGAATTTTCGCTGTCTTTGTTTGATAGGCGATTCTTTCGTTCTTCTGACAGGTTTCGTACTTTGGGTGATGTTTCTACCGACCTGCACGGATACTGTCAGGCGCTTAATCTTGTTTATTCCGGTCTCGCTGCTGCTCTTTCAACTCAGTTATGCAGAAACTCTAAACTGGGCAATGGCAAGCCTGCAGAATCTTCCGGTTATCTTCTTTTCCATGCTCTCCATCGTTTTGCTACTCCGGCCGACCGGTCGTGCTTTTTGGGCAGCAGCGGTTTGTTTGGTGCTGGCAATTTCTTCTTCGGGAAACGGCTTCTTGACCGTTCCGATTGGTGCAACAATAATGGCCTCAAAAAAACGGTACCCTTACCTTGTATATTGGATTATTGTGACCATCACACTCAGTGCTGGGTACGCCTTTCATTACAACATAGTTTCTTCTGCCAATCCGGCATCAGAACACGCGTTAGGCGCCGCATCTCATCGATCCGTGATCGTTTCCCTTTCACATTTCAGCCTCAAGTACACTCTGGCGTTTATCGGGAGCATCGGTACCAGCCATGCCTGTCTCTTCCTAGGAGCACTGATCTGCATAATCAATTGTTATCTCCTTTTTAATGGTTATTTTGGAAGAAATGAGGCAGTGGGCTATTGCGTACTGTTCATGTTGATAACCGCGGTCGGCGTAGCTGGGATTCGTTCGGAATTCGGCTTACTCCAAGCGATCTCATCCAGATATAAAATGTACTCCACTCTGATGATCATTTTTTGCTGGTTTCCGATTGCCGAGGCCGTTGCCCTCCGGCTTCCCCGAAAATCTGCAACATTCATATACCTCGCGGCAATGGTCTTCGGTCTCACTCTATTCGCGAGAGAGGATCTCCTTGGGTACAGTTCGTTAAGCGGACGCAGGGCCTCCACGATGAAGGGGATGCGTATGTATGAACAATCTGCAACGGATAGGACGACGCGTGGGCCGATATTTTGGGAGCAAGGTCAGGGGCCCTTGTTCGAACGCGCGAACCCCGAAGCTCGAGTCATTCTGAGGGAGGCAGAGCGCCTCGGTATCTACCTGCCACCCGATTTGCTGAGTACGGAGACTCACTAATCTTCATGCTAGAAGCACAAGCGAGCCTCCCGAAGGTGTAGTGGAAAGATTATCTTGAACTATTGGAGCTGTTTTGCGATCGCTGCGCGATCTTTTCGCGTCGTTTCCATCACACTGTATCGGCGCGCCAGCGGCTCGCCTGTTATCCTTCGCCTCAGAGCCTGCCATGTTGCTCGAACTCCGAGCTGAGAACTACGCCGTCATCGATCACGCCATCGCCGGCTTCGGCCCCGGTCTCAATCTGCTGACCGGCGAGACGGGGGCGGGCAAGTCGATCCTGGTCGACGCTCTGGCTCTGCTCATGGGCCAGAAGGCATCGACGGGGGTGATTCGCCATGGAGCGGACCGCGCGGTTCTGTCCTGTGTTTTCGAGTCGACCCCGGGCGCGGAGCTGATCCTCGAAGCCAACGGCATCGACATGGATGGCGACGAAGTGATTCTTCGCCGCGAAATTCTCGCTGACGGCAAGGGCCGCGTCTACGTGAACAATCAGCCAGCCACGGTTGCGGTTCTGCGCGCGCTCGCGCCCGAGCTGGCTCTGGTGCATGCGCAGTCGGAAACCGTCTCGGGCTTCGATCCCGCGCAGCAGCGGACGCTGCTCGACCGCTTCGGCGGCGTTTCGACCGTGGCGGCGGCAGAAGCCTTCGCGCGTTGGCGCGAGATTCAGCAGCGCCTCGCCGAACTGGAGCACGATGAGCAGGACCGGCTGCGGCTGGCCGACCTGTGGACCTTCCAGACGCGGGAAATTCAGTCGGCTGCTCCCGAGGCCGGTGAAGATGAGCGCCTCGAAACCGAGAAGCGCGTGCTCCTGAATGCGGAGAAACTGCATGCGGCGGCGTCGGCGGTCACCAACGCGCTCTATGAGGACGATGCCTCGGCTGAATCGACGCTGCAGGCCGCACAGAAGCACCTTGAAGAGCTGGCGCGTTACGACGCGTCGTTTGCCGAAGCCGCGCAACAGATCGCCTCGGTGCGCGCGACGGTGCAGGATGTGAGTGCGACCGTCCGAGACTACGCCGAGCGCATCGATGCGTCGCCGGAACGGCTTGCCGAGATCGAAAACCGGCTCGCTCTGCTTGACCGCCTCAAGCGAAAATATGGTGCGACGCTGGCCGAAGTCATCGCATTTGGCGAAGATTCCGCGCGCAAGCTTGCGGAGATCGAGAACCGCGATGAGATTCTCAAGGCACTTCGTACGGATCTGAGCAAAGCAGCCGAGGCCTATCGAGTTTCGGCGCGCGCTCTGACCGCCGAGCGCATGGCCGCGGCGAAGAAACTCGAGAAGCTCGCGGAGTCACAAATCAACGATCTGGCGATGAAGGCACGCTTCTCCATCGCCGTCACGCCGAATAAAGACCAGGCCGTGTGGACCGGGCACGGATGGGACGCGGTCGAGTGCCGCATCGCGACGAATCCCGGCGAGCCAATGCAGCCTCTCGATCAGATCGCCTCCGGCGGCGAAATGTCGCGTGTCCTGCTTGCACTGAAAGTGAGTGTCGAAGAAGGCGCCAACCGCGGCCGCGCGAAAAAAGTGCAGGCGCCGCGGACGCTGGTCTTCGACGAGATCGACATTGGCATCGGAGGCCGCGCAGCTGAAGCCGTCGGCCAGAAGCTCAAAGCGCTGGCGCGTGTGCAGCAGGTGCTTTGCATTACGCATCTTCCTCAAATTGCCGCCTTCGCCGATCAGCACTTCCTGATCGAGAAGCAGGAGAAGCAAAAGCGCACGCAAACGTCGATCCGGCTGCTCAGCGCACAGGAACGAGCGGAAGAGATCGCACGCATGATTTCAGGCGCGACCGTGACCGAAACTTCACTGCGCCACGCCGAACAAATGCTGAAATCCAGCACGAACTGAGACCCATGACCTCACGGCTTTTCGCTCTCGTCTTCGTTCTTTTCCCTGCGCTGCTCGCAGCGGCGGCCCAGACGGCTCCGCAACCTACCATTCCCTCACAATCCGAAATGGCTGTCCGAATCCGCGAGCAGTTCCTGCATGCGTGGAACAGCTATCACCAATACGCGTGGGGCCACGACGAGTTGCGCCCGCTCACCGACCAGCCCTTCGACTGGTACGGCACCTCGCTGCTGATGACCCCGGTGGATGCGCTCGACACCATGATCCTGATGGGCCTGAAGCCGCAGGCGGACGAGGATCGGCGCCTCATCGACACGCAGCTTTCTTTTGACAAAGACATTTACGTCAAGAATTTCGAAATCACCATCCGTTTGCTGGGCGCGCTGCAAAGCTCCTATGAACTGACCGGCGACCCACGGCTCCTTGCCCTGGCCGAAGACCTCGGCACGCGGCTGCTGCCGGCCTTCAACTCGCCCACCGGCATGCCGTACGTCTACGTCAATCTCAAGATCCGGCGCAGTCCGCGGTGAAGATACCAACCCGGCGGAGATTGGCACACTGCTGCTGGAGTTCGGCACCCTCAGCAAGCTCACGCACAAACCCATCTATTACGAAAAGGCCAAACGCGCCATGGTGGAGCTCTACAACCGCCGCTCTCCGCTTGGCCTGTTCGGCTCGGAAATCAACATCCGCACGGGCGTGTGGACCGGACCCGACCCTGGCGCCACGGACGCCAACATCAACGGCGGCTCCGACTCCTTTTATGAATACATGCTGAAGGCGTGGAAGCTGTTCGGCGACGAGGATTGCCACCGCATGTGGGAGCAGAGCGTGGCCGCACTCAACCAATACGTCGCACAGACGGTGACTTATCCGGACCACTCCACCGGGTTCTGGTACGGCGAGGCCAACATGAACACCGGCGCTCGCACCGGCACTGAATATGGCGCGCTCGCCGCCTTCTTCCCCGCTGAGCTGGCGCTCTCCGGCGATCTGGATCGGGCCCGCCGCCTGCAGGACTCAGACTACAAAATGTGGACGGCTTTCGGCATCGAGCCCGAGCTCATCGATTACACGACCATGAAAGATCTCAGTCCCGGTTACGAATTGCGCCCGGAGAATATCGAATCGGCGTATTACCTTTATTACTTCACCCGCGGCCCCAAATACCGGCAGATGGGCATGACTTTCTTCGACTCCATCGTGAAGTATTGCCGGACGCCCGCTGCTTTCGCCGCACTCTCCAGCGTCGAAACGAAATCTCAGCGTGACGACATGGAAAGCTTCTTCTTCGCCGAGACCATGAAGTATCTTTATCTGCTCTTAGCCGACCCCGACCGTGTCGACCTGCACAAAACCGTCTTCAACACGGAAGCTCACCCGCTCAACATCGAGGCAGGGATTTAGCGGCAGAACGGTTCGCGGAGACGGGGCCAGCGGAAATTGCGCGTTTACCGGAAGGGATAAGCTGGCAGCTAGCCGCGTTCGGCGGCGAGGTCGGAGACTTTGCGGTCGTAGATGCCGATGAGGGAGTTCCAGCGGACGTAAACCAGTTCTTCGAGCATCTTGATGCCGTCGCGCAGATAGCTGATGCGGGAACGCTCGTCATGGCCCCAGGTGACCGGGACTTCCTGGATGTTGTAGCCGCGCTTCAGGGCGATAAAGAGGATCTCGGGATCGAAGCCCCAGCGTTCGATGCGCTGCAGCTGGAAGATGGTCTGGGCGGCCGAGCGGCGGAAAGCTTTGAAGCCGCACTGCGTGTCGGCAAACGGGAGGCGCATGATCATGCGCGTGACGAGGTTGAAGCAGCGGCCGAAAAACTGGCGGTAGAGGGGCTGGTGAATTGTCTGGCGGCTGACCTCGAGCCAGCGCGAGCCGATGGCCACATCCGCGCCGTTGCGGATGGCCTCGAAAAGGCGCTCGGCTTCGGGCATGGGCGAGGACAGGTCGGCATCGGTGAACATGACGATGTTGCCGGTGCCGTGGAGGATGCCGTTGCGCACGCTGTAACCCTTGCCGCGATTGACGCCGTTCTCGAGCAGGCGTACGCGAGGATCTTTCGCCACAAAGGACGCGACGATCGCCGCGGTGTTATCGGTCGATCCGTCGTTGACCACCAGGACTTCGGCGTTCCAGTGCTTCTCATCGAGGGTGCGCAGGACTTCGGTGAGCGCAGGCCCGATGCGGGCGCTCTCGTTATAAGCCGGGATCACGATGGTGTACTGAGGGTCCACAGGATGCTCAATCGTTTTACTTGTTTTACTTCCAGTTAGCCAACTAATTATTCGACATCTTTCGCCCAACCACGGTCGCAAAAGATTCAAACTGGCGGGGAAATACAGCTAAGATCATACGCCCTTCATGCTCCAGCCGCCAGAGCGCTCCCGCATGGCGGGATGCTACACTCGCCCTTATGGAAGAGCCACTTACACCGATCGAGGGCGCTCCGATACCACCACCTCCGGCTCCACCGCCTGGTTATACCAACCCGCCTCGGCGCAGATTGTGGCTCTGGTTTCTTGTAGGCGGCGCCGCGGTTTTGGCCTTCCTCGTCGTTTGCTCGCTGGTGATCTATTCGGCGGCGCGGTCCATCAGCGGATCCGACGACGGTTTCTCCTCGCTCGATGACAATATCGGCGTCATCGACATCGACGGCGAGATTCTGTCCGCCGACAGCACTGTCGACCAGCTGCGCAAGTACGACCAGGACAGCTCCATCAAGGCGATCATTCTGCACATTGACAGCCCTGGCGGGGCGGCCGCGCCTTCGCAGGAAATCTACCACGAAGTTCTGAAGATTCGGGACGAGAAGAAGAAGCCGATCGTCGCGGCGATCGAGAGCGTGGGCGCGAGCGGAGCGTATTACATCGCGTCGGGGACGGGCAAAATCTACGCCAACGATGCCAGTGTGGTGGGGTCGATCGGCGTGATCATGGAATGGACGAACTACGGCGATCTGCTGAGCTGGGCCAAGATGAAGCCCGAGGTGATTCATGCCGGGTCGCTGAAGGACGCGGGCGATCCCACCCACGCCATCACGCCGGAAGAGCGCACGTATTTTCAGGGGCTGGTGGACAACATGTACGGGCAGTTCATTACCGATGTGGCGAATGGGCGGCACCTGCCGGTGGATCAGATCCGATCGATTGCCACGGGGCAGGTGTGGACCGGGCAGCAAGCCCTGCCGCTGCACCTGATCGACAAGCAGGGTGGATTTCGCGACGCGCTGCTGGAGACGGCGAAGTCGGTGGGCATTTCGGGCGAGCCGAGCGTGGTCAAACCCGAGATCCATCACAAAACCATCTGGGACCTGATCTCGAACGCCGATGACCTGGTCCATCAGCCGACGAAGCTGCTGGAAAGGCGTCCCGGCTTCTACTTCCTCTGGCGCTGAGAACAAGCTGGGGGCCCAGGGCACACGTTTACCGGTCAGGGGGTTTACCGGGGCAGGGCATCGGGACCGGGCGCGCGCCCGGGTTGATCCGGGCAAAAATCCCGCAAATAGTTGACTTTGCAAGCTAAACGGATTGCATCTACTATGGTGAACAGAGGGCTTACCAAAATCGGAGCACCCCCGACCATGACGAAAGCCGACCTTGTTGAGGAAGTGACGAAGCTGGGCGATCTGACGCGCCGCGACAGCGAGACGATTGTGGAAACGATTTTCGATTCGGTTATCGGAGCGCTGCGCTCGGGCGACAAAATCGAAATTCGCGGCTTTGGCAGCTTCCGCATCCGGCAGCGCAAACCGCGGATCGGACGCAATCCGAAAACCGGCACCAAGGTTGAAGTCCCTGCTAAAAAGGTTCCATACTTCAAGCCCAGCAAAGAGCTGCGCGATCTGGTGAATCCTGGGGCAAAGACGGCAGAAGCGCCGGCAGCTCCGGACGCGGGCGCGGCGTAACGGGTCGGGCGCCGGCACAGTTCGATCGAGCAGATCAGGCTCGATTTTGACTGGTTTGTTATCCGCTTCCTGCTCGCATTCTGCTCGTTCACTTATAGGTCAGTTTGATTTCGATCTGCGTTGCTGGACAGGCGACGGGGATGACTGCGCTCTGAAACGACGGCGTGGAGAAGCTCACGCGCGGATTGTTTGAGAAGCCGAATCCTTCACGCGGAATGCCGAAGAAATTGCGGTCGAGTTTCATGTTGGAGTTCTCATCGTGGATCACGACGACTGCGTAGCGGCCCGCCGGGACCTGGAACTGGAGCTGCGCCTGGCGGTTCGCAATAGGGAAGCCGCCGTGGACGATGGTCTTGGTGATGTTGTCGGGCCATCCGGCGGGGGAGGGAAAGACCAGACTGCCGGCGGTGCCGGTGTTGTTGCGAAATCCGGTGACCTGAATGTTGAGGGAGCAGAGGGGCTGGCCGTTCGATGAAGCGGAGTAGAGGCCCCTGGGATCGCGCTGGGGCGCAGCGGTGGCGGGGAGAAGCGCGAGGGTCAGGAGCGCGGCAATGCAGCGGGTCACAGTGGGATTGGACGCGAATGGAGTGGTGTTGATTGTCGTTCCATTGTCAATTCATACAGCCGGTTGCAGGTAGCGGCAGCCAATTCAGGTGTGGCGCTAGAATTCGTGCGAGGAATGGATCGCATGCGATCGGTTGCGGGGCGAGCTGTGCTGGTGCTGGCGGGCTGTTTCGGGGGTGCGGTTGTTGCGGGAGCGCAGACGGCACAAAGTGCGCAGACGCCGCAGGCTCCTGACTGGGCCCAGCCTGGTTCAACGACGCACCAGCAGGTGGCGCCCCCGGCGGACTTTCATCGGCCAGCGACGACGTTCAATACGCCCATCGGTATTTTCGAGGGGCAGTCGGATGTGGGCAGCGCGCTGGTTCCGGGAAGCGCGAGCTACGATGCGGCGACAGGCGCGTACACGATCCACTCGGCCGGGTACAACGTGTGGTACACGCGCGATGAGTTTCGCTACTTGTGGAAGAAAATGTCGGGCGATGTTTCGCTGGCTGCGGATATCGCGTTTCCCGATCCGAAGGGGTACGGGGATCGCAAGGCGGTGCTGGTAATCCGGCAAAGTCTCGACGACGATGCGAAGGAAGTCGTGGTGGCCCTGCACGGAGCAGGAATGATCCAGCTGGCACAACGGCCGGAGAAGGATGTGCGGGTGAAGGACATGGAGTATCGGATCGGCGGGCGCGGAAGGCCGGGTGGCGCGAGTCCGGATAGTTTGGTGACGGTGAATGCGCAGCTCATCGGAGTGGAAAAGAGGGGCGATCAGTTCTCGCTGTGGGTCAGTCTGGAAGGCGAGCCGATGCACGAGTTTGGACCTCCGCTTGAGCTGCATTTCAATGCACCGTTCTATGTGGGGATCGGGTTCTGTTCGCATCTGCCGACGACGGTCGATGCGGCGGTGCTGTCGAAGGTGGTGCTGGAAAACGAAGCAGGGCTTTTAGGAAGAGGCGATGAGCGAAGACGATGAGCGACACCTGGCCGGCTTGAAGCGGGCAGGCAAAAAAGGAAGGGCAATGGGAAGAATGACCCATCGCCCGTCTTGTTTTGCGCCTGCACCCGTTTTCGCCTTGGGGTTAGAGGCCGGTCATTTTTGCCAGATGCTCGGGGTAGCGTTCGCCCTCGACGGGCAGCTGTGCGACGGCGTCGTTGATAGCGCGCAGATCGGCGGAAGACAGTTGAACTGACACTGCGCCGATGTTCTCTTCGAGACGCGACACTTTGGTCGTGCCGGGGATGGGAACGATCCACGGCTTATGCGCCAGGAGCCAGGAGAGCGCGATCTGGGCAGGAGTGGCGCGCTTTTCTTCGGCGATGCGGCGGAGCAGATCGACGAAGGCCAGGTTGACGGCGATGGCTTCTGGCGTGAAGCGAGGCAACTGACTGCGGAAATCGTTGCCCGCGAAGGTTGTGCTCTGGTCCATCCTGCCGGTGAGGAAGCCCTTGCCAAGGGGGCTGTAGGGGACGAGGCCGATGCCCAGCTCCTCGAGCGTCGGAATGATTTCGGCTTCGGGCGCGCGCCACCACAAGGAGTACTCGCTTTGCAGGGCCGTGACCGGCTGCACGGCGTGAGCACGGCGGATGGTCTTCGCGCCTGCTTCGGAGAGGCCGAAGTGCTTTACCTTGCCGGCGTGAATAAGATCGCGGACGGCTCCGGCGACGTCTTCGATGGGGACAGCGGGGTCGACGCGGTGCTGATAGAAGAGGTCGATGGAATCGATATTCAGCCGCTTGAGCGAGGCATCGGCGACCTCTTTGATGTGTTCGGGGCGGCTGTTGAGCGTTTGGGTGCCCGGCTTTCCGCCCGGCACGCAGTTGAATCCGAACTTGGTGGCGATGAAGACCTTGTCGCGGATGGGGGAGAGAGCTTTGCCGACCAGCAGCTCGTTGGTGAACGGACCGTAGACTTCGGCGGTATCGAAGAAGTTCACGCCCAGATCGACGGCTTTGTGGATAACGGCGATCATTTCGTTTTCGTCGTGGGCTGCACCGTAGGAGAAGCTCATGCCCATGCAGCCGAGGCCGAGGGCGGAGACTTCCAGATTGCTTTTGCCGAGTTTGCGCTTTTGCATTTTTGACTCCTGATCGCGATAACTGACTGCTCTTCGGATGTCCGGAACCGAGGAAGACTGACAAAATCGAGTCTAGGTCATTTCGATCATGAGAGTAATCGGGTTGCGTCGCTTGGAATCATGAATCATACTCATGAATCATGAAGAATGATCTGGGAGAGCTGGCGACGTTTGCCGTGGTCGCCGGGGAGAGAAGCTTTACGCGCGCGGCGGCGCGGCTGGGGGTTTCGCAGTCGGCACTGAGCCACGCAATCCGCGGGTTGGAAAAGCGGCTGGGGCTGCAGCTGCTGGCGCGCACCACGCGCAGCGTGTCTCCGACGGCGGCCGGCACGGCGCTGCTGGCGGATCTGGTGCCATCGCTCGAGCGCATCGAGCAGTCGCTGGCGGAGGCGCGCAAGCGGCGGGACCGGCCCGCGGGGCGGATCCGGCTGATCATTCCGCGCAGCGCGACCCAGATGGTTCTGCTGCCGAAGCTGGCGCGGTTTACGCGCGCGTATCCGGAAGTGGTGCTGGAGGTGACTTCTTCGAATGACCCGGTGGATCTGGTGGCGGGCGGCTACGACGCGGGGGTACAGATCGGCGAGTTCATCCAGCGGGACATGATCGCTGTGCGGGTGAGCCAGGACCTGCGGCTGGCGGTGGTGGGGTCGCCGGTGTACTTCCGGTTGCATGAGATTCCGCGAACGCCGCGCGAACTGAAGGATCATGTGTGTATCGGGTTCCGCTTCAGCAGCGGAGTTTACCGATGGGAGTTCGAGAAGGGGCGGAGGGCGCTGACGGTGAATCCGCAGGGCCCGGTGACCTTCGACGATCCGGATCTGGTGATGCAGGCAGTGTTGCGTGGCCTGGGCATCGGGACAACACTGGAAGGACGAGCACAGAAGATGATTGCCGATGGGAAGCTGATCCAGGTCCTGCGGGACTGGTGTCCGGTATTTCCGGGATATTTTCTGTATTATCCGAGCCGGCGGAATCAGCCGGCAGCGTTGGCGGCTCTGATCGAGGCCCTGCGGATTCGGGAGTAAGGCGAAGGGCAGGTTGCTGGGTGCGGAGCAGGTGAACGGGCGAGGCTGGTGGAGATGAGAGCGAACGGCGAGCACGCGAGCGATCCTGAAGCGGACGGAATCGATTGTGATCTGGACCGGCGGGATTTTTTGCGTCTGGCGGGTGCGGGCGCGGCTCTGCTGCTGTTACGGCCGGAGAAGGTGGCCGCGGCGCTTCCGGCTGCGGGGGTTGGGTTCGAACATCTGGTTCCGGAAGACAAGGGGCTATCGCAGGAGTGGATTGAGGCGCTGCGTGTGCGCGGCGAACCGGAGCGATATACGAAAGCCGGGGGCGAATTCCGCTACATCGGGATGCCGGTGGGCGGATTGTTTGCGGGACATCTTTATCTCGGCGGCGATGGGCGGTTGTGGCACTGGGACATCTTCAACGAGTACATCTACACGGACGATCGCGGGCCAAAGGTTCACTACGACCACCCGATGGAGGTGGAGTCGCCACTGGAGCAGCGATTCACGCTGGCTTTCGGAGACAAGCGAGTGGCGCTCGACCAGACCGGTTTCGCCGAGGTGAGTTTTCGCGGTGAGTATCCGTTGGGAATCGTGGAATACGCAGACCCTGGGCTGCCGCTGAGCGCGAAGCTCGAAGCGTTTTCGCCGTTCATTCCGCTGAACACGGAGGATTCGAGCCTGCCGGTGACGGTTCTGCACTTCACGGTGCTCAATCATTCTGACGCGCCGGTGACGGCGACCCTGACCGGCGAACTGGAGAACGCGGCGTGCCTGCATCACCGCAATATTGCGGGCTTACTGCGTAACCGCGGGCAGCACAGTCAGGGAATGACGCAGATGGTGTTTTCCGCAGAGCCTGCGCCGGGCGCGGCGCGAAGAGGAAGCGCGGACTGGCTGGAGTCGTTATCGGATTACGGGACGATGTCGCTGGCGTTGCTGGGCGAACCGGGGGAGACGAGCGGCGACGCGACTGCCCCCTTTGGGGAGAAGCTGATCGGGAAAGTAGAGCGCAGGGTGGAACTGCGCGCGGGCGAGAGCAAGGAGACGACGTTCCTGATCGCCTGGCATTTTCCGAATCTCTCGATTCACGATTCGTTCGCTGACTGCGGCCGGTCGTATGCGAAGAAGTTCTCGTCGGCACCGCAGGCGGCGGAATATGTTGGGGCCAACTTTGAACGGCTCGACCGGCAGACGCGTTTGTGGCGCGACACCTGGTACGAGGCTTCCCTGCCATACTGGTTCCTCGACCGGACGTTTCTGAACACGTCGATTCTCGCGACTTCGACCTCGTATCGGTTGGCCGACGGACGGTATTACGGATGGGAGGGCGTAGGCAACTGCCAGGGCACCTGCGGACACGTGTGGCAATACGCGCACGCGACGGCGCGGCTGTTCCCCGAGATGGAGCGCGACCTGCACGAGCGCGTGGATTTTGGGCTGGCGCAGATGCCGGATGGCGCGATCCACTTTCGCGGCGAGTTCAACGACATTCCGGCGATCGACGCACAAGCGGGCTATGTGCTGCGCGCGCTGCGCGAACACCAGATGTCCGCCGACGATGCGTTTCTGCGCAGAAACTGGCCGCGAATCCAGCAGGCAATGGAGTGGCTGATCAAAAAAGATGGGGACGGCGATGGCCTGATCGAGAGCAACCAGCACAACACCCTCGACACGGATTGGTATGGGCAGGTCTCGTGGCTGAGCGGGCTGTATCTGGCGGCACTGGCCGCCGCGGTGGAGATGGCTGGTGAACGGGACGATGCGGCGTTCGCGGCGAAGTGCCGCACGATTCTCAATGCCGGGCGGAAGAACATCGTGGCGCAGCTCTTCGACGGCGAATACTTCGTCAATCGGGCCGAGGCGAACCATCTCGATGCGATCAATTCCGGCACAGGCTGCGAGATCGACCAGGTGATTGGGCCAGAGCTGGGCGTTCCAGGTCGGCCTGCCGCGGTCTTTCCGCAGAAGGAGACGCTGTCCGCGCTGCAGTCGCTGTGGCGCTACAACTTCACGCCGGATGTCGGGCCGTATCGCGAGGCGTACAAGCCCGGCCGCTGGTATGCGCATGCCGGGCGAGGCGGGACTGCTGATGTGCACGTTTCCGCGCGCGGACTGGGATTACGCGCAGGCCAGCGGCAAAGGGCCGGAATGGGCGGCCGGCTATTTCAACGAGTGCATGAACGGCTTCGAGTACCAGGCGGCCGGGCACATGATCTGGGAGGGCATGCTCACCGAGGGCCTGGCCGTCACGCGCGCCGTCCACGACCGCTACCACGCCTCGCGCGCGCAACCCCTGGAACGAAGTCGAGTGCGGCGACCACTACGCCCGCAGCATGGCCAGCTACGGCGTCTTCCTGGCGGCCTGCGGATTTGAGTATCACGGGCCGAAGCGGCATCTCGGATTTGCCCCGCGGCTCTCGCCGGAGAATTTTCGCTGCGCGTTCACCAGCGCCGAGGGTTGGGGAAGCTATGTGCAGTCGATTGCGGAGGAGAAACTGCACGCGGAGATTGGCGTGAAGTGGGGTCGGTTACAACTGCGGACGATTGCCCTGGAGGCAAAACGGGGCGAATCGGTTCACGTGACGCACGGGGCGACGCCGGTCCCGGCGGAGCTGGCGCGGGATGGCAAGCGCGTGACGATCCGTTTGCACGAGCCGGTGGAATTGGCGGCGGGGCAGCGGATCACGATGGTTGTGGGCTAGAACCAGGGCACCGGGCTTCGGGCTCCGGGCTCCAGGCTCTGGGCGCCGGGCTCCGGAAAAGGAGCCAATAAAAGCGAAGCGTCCGCAACGGATGCGGAGCCGAAATTCATTGGGGGGAGCGCGCAAGGAGGGCTGCGAATCAGATAGGGTAGTGGGTTCGCGACTTTTCGCTTTTGAGAGAATTTTAACTATGGGTGCGACGACGGTAGTGGAAGGGGCTGCGACAGGGTCCGCGCAGACGACGGCTTATCCGATACGGCGAGTTGCGGTGCTGGGGGCGGGCACGATGGGTTCCCGGATCGCTGCGCAGGTCGCGAATGCGGGATTCCCTGCCCTGCTGCTGGACATGACGCAGGAGGCCGATCGCAACAAACTCGCCGCGCAGGCGCTGGAGGGACTGAAGAAGTCGAAACCGGCAGCACTGGTGTCGGCGGAATTCGCTGCGCGCATCCGGCATCGGCAATTTCGACGATGACCTGGCGAAGTTGAAGGACTGCGACTGGATGATCGAAGCCGTCGCGGAGAACATGGAGATCAAGCGCGCCTGCTGGCGCAAGTTGCGCCGCATCTGCGCGCGCGACGCGATCCTGACCACAAACACCAGCGGGCTGCCCGTCGGCGGAGATCGCGCAGGCATCTGCCGGCGGAGATCGGCGCCGCTGGTTCGGCACGCACTTCTTCAATCCGCCGCGCTACATGCAGCTGCTGGAGATGATTGCGACGCCGGAGACGCGATCCGGCGCTATCGCCGCGGATCGCGATTCGCGGAGATGCACCTGGGCAAGACGGTGGTGCCGGCCAAGGACCGCCCGAACTTCATCGCCAATCGCATCGGGGCGTTCTGCGATGCTGAACACGATTCGCGTGATGCAGGAGCAGGGGCTGACCGTTGAAGAGGTGGACGCGCTGACCGGCAGGCCGCTGGGCTGGCCGAAGACGGGCACGTTCCGCCTGGCGGATATGGTCGGGCTCGACGTGCTGGGCAGCGTGGTGCGGAACTTCGCAGCGAACACCAAGGACGAGCGATCGGACCTGGGGCTGCCGCCGATTTCTCGAGACTGATGCTGGAGCGGAAATGGTTCGGCGACAAGACCGGTCAGGGATTCTACGGAAGGCAAGGCGCGGAAGGGCGAGGAGCGGCTGGTGCTGGACTTAGCACATTGGAATATCGTGCCGCGCAGAAGCCGAAGTTTCCGGCGCTGGATATGGCGAAGCAGGTCGAGTCTCTGCCGGAGCGGATTCGGGCGCTGCTGGGCGGCGAATCCGGAGAAGGACAAGGCGGCGGCGTTTTACTGGCGGATTCTCGCCGGACCTGTGGCTGTACGCGGCCAACCGCATCGGCGAAATCAGCGACAGCATTGCCGACATCGATCGCGCGATGCGCGCCGGATTCAACTGGGAGCTGGGGCCGTTTGAGATGTGGGACGCGGCGGGGGTTGCGCGAAACGGCGGCAAGGCTGCGCGACCAGGGCCGCAAACTGCCGCCGGCACTGGAGAAGCTCCTCGCCGCGGCGGAACGTCGTGGTACCAGAACGAGGGCGGAGTATTTCGATCCGCGCTACGGGCACGTATGCGCCGGTCGAGCCGGCCACCGGCGGTGGTGAGCTCTAGCTCGCGCGAAGCGGTCGGGTGGGGTGGTGGCGGAGAATCCGGGAGCGTCGCTGATCGACGTCGGCGACGGGATCGCCTGCATCGAGTTCCACACCAAGATGAACGCGTCTGGGCGGAGACATTGTGAATTTCGTGCGCCAGACGCTGCGGCCGGAGAGCGAGGCGGTGCGCAATTTTCGCGGCTTTGTGATCACCAACGACGCGGCGAATTTTTCTGCGGGGGCGAATCTGGTGCAGTTGCTGCTGGCTGCGCAGGATGAGGAATGGGATGAAATCGATCTCTATATCCGCGCCTTCCAGGAGATGACGCAGGCGATCAAGTTTTGCCCGCGGCCCGGTGGTGGTCGCGCCATTCGGCTTGGCGCTGGGCGGCGGCGCGGAAGTGACTTTGCATGCCGCGACGCGCCAGCCGCATCTTGAGCTGTATATGGGGCTGGTGGAAACAGGCGTGGGGCTGATTCCCGGCCGGCGGCGGCTGCAAGGAAATGACGCTGCGCGCGCTGGAAACTGCGAGCGCCGCTGCGCCTGCGGCATCGCGCAGCGACTCGGTCGAACTGCATCATGTGATGCGGACGCATTTTTGAGAACATCGCGCTGGCAAAAGTTTCGACGTCGGCGTACGAGGCGCGCGACCTGCGGTATCTGCGGCCTTCCGATGGGGTCACGATGAATCGGGAGCGGGTGCTGCACGATGCGAAGAAACGGGTGGTCGCGCTGGCGGAGGCGGCTATCGGCCGCCTCTACCGGTCACGGATATTCCGGCTCCAGGCGAGAGCGTGCTGGCTGCGCTACGGCTCGGCGTCTTCATGATGCGCCAGGGAGAGTACGCGAGCGACCACGACGTGACGGTCGCGACGCATCTGGCGACGATTCTTTGCGGCGGCAATGTCACGCCGGGCACGCCGGTGAGCGAACAGTATCTGCTCGATCTGGAGCGGGAGCATTTTCTTTCGCTGTGCGGGGAGCGCAAGTCGCAGGAGCGGATTGCGCATACGTTGAAGACGGGAAAACCGCTGAGGAACTAGCGATCCGCGAGTGGGACGGTCGAGCTGGAGGTGGGGAGTCGATGCGGGATGCGGTGATTGTGAGTGCGGTGCGGACGGCGGTGGGCAAGGCTCCGCGGGGGGCGCTGCGCGCGACGCGGCCCGACGATCTGGGGGCTGCGGCGGTGCGGGGTGCGCTGGATCGAGTGCCGCAGATCGACGCAAAGGAAATCGACGATGTGATCATCGGCTGCGCCATGCCCGAAGCCGAGCAGGGGATGAACGTGGCACGGGTGATCGCTTTTCGTGCCGGATTGCCGAACGGGTCCGCGGCGATGACCATCAACCGGTTTTGCGCTTCGGGGCTGCAGGCGATTGCGCTGGCCGCGGAGCGGATTCGCGGCGGCGGGGCCGACGTCATTGTTGCGGGTGGTGCAGAGTCGATGTCATTTCTGCCCATGGGGGGCAACAAGATTGCCGTCAATCCATGGCTGGTGGAGAACCATCCTGGGTCCTATCTCACCATGGGGCTGACCGCGGAACGAGTGGCGCAGCACTATGGGATTTCACGGGAGGATGCGGACCGGTTTTCTCTGGAGAGCCATCAGAAGGCGCTGGCGGCGATGCAGGCGGGAAGATTCTCCGATGAAATTGTGCCTGTGCCGGTGACAATTTCAAGTTTGAACGGCGGTAGCAGGCCGAAGACAACGACGACGGAGTTTCTTGTCGATGAGGGGCCGCGGGCGGACACGACGCTGGATGCGCTGGCGAAACTTCCGGCGGTTTTTCATGCCAACGGAGTCGTGACGGCGGGCAATTCGTCGCAGACATCGGATGGAGCGGCGGCGGCGGTCGTGATGTCGGCGGATCGCGCGGCGCAGCTTGGGCTGAAGCCGCTGGCGAGGTTTGTGGCGTTTGCGTACGCGGGTTGCGATCCGGAAGAGATGGGCATGGGACCGGTATTCGCCGTTCCGAAAGCGCTGAAGCTGGCCGGACTCACCCTCGATCAGATCGATGTCATCGAGCTGAACGAGGCGTTCGCCGCGCAGGCGTTGGCGGTGATTCGGCAGCTGGGGCTTGACCCGGCGAAGGTGAATGTCAATGGCGGCGCGATTGCGCTGGGGCATCCGCTGGGCTGCACGGGAGCGAAGCTGACGGCGACGATTTTGCGCGAGATGGAGCGGCGGAAGGCGCGGTACGGGCTGGTGACGATGTGCGTCGGCGGCGGGATGGGCGCGGCGGGGATTTTCGAGAGGCTGGGGTAAGCCAACTTGCGATTGTGGCACAACTTGTGCCACACTTCTGTCATGGAATCGATGACCCTGCGCGAAATCCGCGACACGAAGAGGCTCAAGACCAAGCTCAAAACCGGGAAAACCATTGAGCTGAAGGAAAGGAATGAGTTGCTGGCCCATATAGTTCCGATCCGGAAAACCCCCGCCGAAAAAGACTGGCCGGATTTTGAAGCACGCCTCAAAGAGATTTTTGGGGACCGCGTCCTGCCGGGCGCCGATCTGCTGATCGAGGAACGCGGCCGCTATTGACGATTTACGCCGACTCCAGCGTCTTCGTATCGTTGTACATCAACGACCAGCATTCGCCGCAAGCCCGAAAGTGGTTTACCTCGCGTCCCTCCGTCTGGTTCACGCCATTGCATCGGGCTGAATGACGCACGCGGTGGAGCAGCACGTTTTTCTGGCTATATGACTGCCGGCGAAGCGCGCAAGGTCTATCTGCACTTTGAGCATGGATTCGGAGAAAGGGCCTCTGGCCCGACACTCTAGTGCCGGAGACTGCGTTCAGGGTTGCGGTCGATCTTGCGCGCAAGGCGTTGCCCATATTGGAACACGGACGCTGGATTCTCTGCATGTGGCAAGCGCGCTGGAGTGAAGACGGGCGGTTCTGGACGTTCGATGAGCGGCAGAAGAAGCTGGCGAAGGCCGCGGGGCTGAAGACTTCGTGATTCATACGGGGTTGGTGGGCGCGGCGTAGGATGGTTTCTCAGGAACCGAACATGGCTACAGCAACCCTTCCCAAGACGATTCCCGGCGGATATTTCCTGCTGCAGAACGCCGGACCCGAAGATATTTTTACGCCTGAAGACTTCACCGAAGAGCAGCGAGAGATCGCGCGGACCACGGCGGAGTTTGCCGAGAAGTCAATCGTGCCGCGAATTCCGGAGATCGAGGCGAAGAACTTTGCGGTGACGCGCGAGTTGTTGCTGGAGGCAGGCAAGCTGGGGCTGATGGCGGTCGACGTGCCGGAGCAGTATGGCGGCCTCGCACTCGACAAGGTCACGTCGGCGCTGGTGTCGGATCGCATCGCGGTTTCGGCGAGCTTCTCGGTGAGCTTCAGCGCGCATACCGGCATCGGGACACTGCCGGTGATCTGGTACGGCACGCCGGCGCAGAAGGAGAAGTACCTGCCGAAGCTGGCGACCGGCGAATGGATCGCGGCTTATGCGCTTTCAGAGTCATCGTCGGGATCGGACGCGATGAACATTCGCGCGCAGGCACGGCTGTCGCAGGACGGACAAAAGTATGTGCTGAACGGCGAGAAGATGTGGATCTCGAACGCCGGGTTTGCGGATTTGTTTATTGTGTTCGCGAAGATCGTCAGTGAGTCGGGCCAGGGCGAGCAATTCTCGGCATTTCTGGTGGAGCGCGACACGCCGGGACTGACAATTGGCGCGGAGGAGCACAAGCTCGGCATTCGCGGATCGTCGACGTGCCCGCTGGTGTTGTCGGACTGCGCGATCCCGGCGGGGAATTTGCTGGGAGAGGCGGGTAAGGGGCATCACATCGCGTTCAACATTCTGAACGTCGGCCGTTACAAATTGGGCGCGGCGACTTTAGGCGGGGCGCGGAACACGCTGCGGAATGCTCTTCGCTATGGAAAACAGCGCATGGCTTTTGGAAAGCCGATTACTTCGTTCGGGCTGATTCAGGAAAAAATTGCAGAAACGGCCGCGGGGATTTTTGCGGGCGAGGCACTGGTTTATCGCGTGGTCGGCGCCATTGACGCGGCGCTTTCGACGCTCGCTCCCGATGCTCCCGCGAGCGAGGTGCAAAAGCGTATCGAGGAGTACGCCGTCGAATGCTCCATCGTGAAGGTGTGGTGTTCGGAGATGCTGGAGCGCGCGGTCGACCATGCGGTGCAGATTTATGGCGGGTACGGATATGTCGAGGAATATCCGGTGGAGCGCGGGTATCGCGATTCGCGCATTAACCGCATTTTCGAGGGCACGAACGAAATCAACCGGCTGATCATCACCGGATTTTTGCTGAAGCGCGCCATGCAGGGGCGGCTGCCGCTGCTGCCGGCGATCGGCAAGGTGATGGACGAGGTGATGGCGGGGCCGTCGCCGCGCGAGGAGGCCTCGGGGCCGCTGGCTGCGGAGAACGCGCTGCTGGCGAGCGCAAAAAAGCTGGGCCTCTTTTGTTCGGGCGCGGCGAGCCAGAAATATCCCACCAACCTGCAGGATCAGCAGGAGATTATGGGGGCGCTCGCGGATATTCTGATCGAAATTCTGGTGATGGAGTCGGCGATTCTGCGCGCGGAGAAATTTGGCGGGCGGAGCGCGATGGCTGTGCAGCTGGCGCAGCTGAGCGCGGCGCGGTCGTTTCGGATCATTCAGGATTCGGCGGAGCGGGTTCTGGGCGCGATTGCGGAGGGCGACATGCTGCGCACGCAGATGGCGATCTTCCGGCGTCTGGCGAAGCACGATCCCATCAATACAGTGGCGATGGGGCGCGCGGTAGCGGAGGAGATGGTCGCTGCCGAGCGGTACACCCTGTAGAGATCAGGATGCCGAAGGCGGTTCCTGCGGCAGCAGACCCTCCACCAGCGCCTGCCATTCTTCTTCCAGCGCGGGGCGATAGTAATGCCGGCCGGCTCGCTGATACCAGTAGTCGGCGTTCGATAGCGACCCCTCGCGGCGATGCAGGTAGGCGTGGACGGCCATGGCCTCGGTGGTTTCCAGCTCATCGACCAGACTGTGGGCGCGCGGCCAGTCACCTTTAGCGTCCCACCAGAGCGCAGTCAGCGGAGCAGAAAGGTTGTTCTGGGGTTCAGCAGCATCGAGCGATGCGTGAAATTCTGTCGGCGACATCGTGCGCGCCTCCACGCGGGTTTGCCATCCATTACCATGCCGGCGTTATTGCAGGATCAATTTTCCTATCGTTGCCAGCTGCATGTTCGATGTGCCTTCGTAGATGGAGCCGATCTTTGCATCGCGATAGAACTTCTCCATCGGGTAATCGCTGAACGAAGCCGTAGCCTCCGTAGATTTCGACAGCCTGGCTCGCGACTTGTTCAGCGACGCGCGAGGTGAAGAGCTTCGCGATCGCCGCTTCTTTCACGAAGGGCTGGCCCGCACACTTCAGCCGCGCGGCGTTATAGACGAGATTGCGCGCGGCTTCGATCTGGGTAGCCATCTCGGCGAGCGCAAACTGCACCGCCTGGAATTCCGCGATGGCCTTGCCGAACTGCTTGCGCTCTTTGCTGTATTTCACTGCGAGGGACCACGCACCCTCGGCCAGGCCCAGCATCTGCGCGGCGATGCCGATGCGGCCCTCGTTCAGGGTTTCGATGGCGATCTTGTAGCCCTTGCCGATTTCGCCCACCACACTGTCCGATGAAACGCGGCAGTCGTCGAAGAGCAGTTCGCAGGTGGAAGAGGCGCGGATGCCCATCTTGTCTTCTTTGTGGCCGACCGTGAATCCGGGGATGCCGCGCTCGACCATGAAGGCGGTGATGCCGCGATAGCCGGCCTGCGGGATTGACGTTCGCGAAGACCAGGAAGAGGTCGGCTTCCATGGCATTCGAGATCCAGAGCTTGCGGCCGTTGATCACGAAATCTTTGCCGTCGGCACGGGCCTGGGTGGCCAGGGAAAAGGCATCAGAGCCGGAGCCCGCTTCGCTGAGGGCATAGGCGCAGACCGTCTGCTGGGCCATACGCGGCAGCCAGAGCCGCTGTTGATCTCCGCTGCCCCAGCGCAGCAGGGCGTTGACGGCCAGCGTGTTCTGCACATCGACGATGACGGCGACGGCCGGGTCGACGCGGGAGATTTCCTCGACGGCAAGGACGGCGCTGAAGAACGATGCCCCTGCACCGCCGAGTTCCATGGGTGCCTCAATCGCCATCAATCCCAGTTCGAAGAGCTGGCGGAGAATACCGGGATCGAGCTTCTGCGCCTCGTCCATGGCGCGCACGTGGGGCGCGATCTCCTGCTGGGCGAACTGGCGGACGGTGTCGCGCAGCATGGATTCGTCCTCGGTGAGCGAGGTGAGCGGCGGAATGGTTTCGACGGCCTCGTGAGTTTCGGGCATCGGGACACCTCGCGCGAGCGATGGCTAACAGGTGAGACTATCCTGGATGCGTTGCGATACGCCATCCCCGGCGATTGCCGGAGACGGGCCACGCAAGCCGAACCCCGGATTGCATGGGGAACCCGGGTCCTCGGCAGGTGCTTCGTTCAGGATGACAAGGGTGGGAATTGTGGTTAGCGCGGAACGGTGTCGAATTCAGCGGGGGTGTCCTGGGATTCTTCGCCGACGACCATCGGGCGCATGCCACTGAAGCCGGGCATGACTCTGAGCCGCTTGAGAATCTTGCGCGTGAGCCCAGTCAGTGGCTGTTCGGGCAGGTCGAAGACCGGAACCCAGACGCGCTCGGCCGCATCCCTGGCCAGAAGCTTCTGCTCATTCATGGTGAGGCCGTAGACAGTCACGTAATAATTCGTGTTCGTGATGGAGTGGCGCACGGTCAGCAGGAGCATATCCTCGCTCTCCTGCCCCTCCTTGATCGCAGGCAGCTCCCACATGTTCGGCATCTGGGAGGCGTCGGCGGGACGGCGCTGGAGCAGCACTTCCGCTTTGGGCCACTGGCGGCGCTGCACCAGGGCGAGTGCGGTTTTGCGGCTGAGCATTTTCTTGGTGCGGGGGACGGTATGTTCTCCGCGGGTGGCGCAGCCTTCGCGTACTGGGCACGCCAGGCACATGGGCGCGCGCGGCAGGCAAACGGTGGCGCCGAGTTCCATCATGGCCTGATTGAAATCGCCGGGACGTTCCGGGTCGACCAGGTGCTCCGCAGCGCGGCGCAGTTCGCCGCTGCGAGCGACACCAGGGACGGGCTCGTGTCCGAAGTAGCGGGTGAGGACGCGCTCGACGTTGCCGTCGACAGCAGCGACCGGCTCGCCAAAGGCAATGCTGGCCACGGCGGCGGCGGTGTAGACGCCCACGCCGGGCAAACGGCTGAGGGCTGCGGCGGTATTCGGGATTTCTCCTCCGTGTTCGGCGATGACGGCTCTTGCCGACTCGTGCAGCGCTCGCGCGCGGCGGTAGTAGCCAAGGCCGCTCCACAAGGCCAGGACTTCGGACTCGTCGGCGGCTGCAAGCGACTGGAGGGTTGGGAAACGGGAGATGAATCGCGTGTAGTAATCGATCACAACGGCAACGCGCGTCTGCTGCAGCATGGTCTCGGAGACCCAGATCGCATACGGATCGCGGGTCTGGCGCCACGGCAGATCCCGTGCGTTGCTATCGAACCATTGCAGCAAATTCTGGCGAAAGTCCAAGTGTCCCTGCCTCTGGGCCATTCGATGATTGTAGGTTTGATTCCAGCCACTTTTTGGGTATTCGGCAATACCACAAAAGGCGTGCACCTGGTCCATTACTTTCTGGGTAGTGCATGTCGGGGAGTGGTCCGCCGGTCAGCTCAGGAGCGGTTCCGCGCCGCCTCTCTGCTGTCTCCTTCCTGTACCCTGAACAGTTACAGCATGGAACCCTCCGCTTTCATCCGCAGACTGCCCAAAGCCGAGCTGCATCTGCATCTGGAGGGTACGGTGACGCCGGAGACGCTGGTGGAGCTGAGCGCGCGGCACGAGGGCACGCCGCTGGCCCTGGACAAGGCGCGGGCCCTCTATGAGTACACGGATTTTACGGGCTTTCTGATGGCCTTCAAGGCCGTGAGCGAGCACCTGCGCACGGCCGACGATTATGAGCTGATCACGTGGCGCATGCTGGAACGGCTGGCCGGCCAGGGGGTGGTGCACGCCGAGGTCTACGTCTCGGTAGGCGTGGTGTATTACTGGCGGCACTGCGAGTTCGAGCCACTGTTCATCGGGATGGAGCGGGCCCGGAAATGCGCCGAAGCGGAACTGGGAATTTCTGTGTACTGGATCTTCGACGCGGTGCGCCACTTTGGGACGGAAGAAGCGGCACGGGTTTTTCGCAAGGCGGCCGAGATGCGACGGGAGTTTCCGTCGATTATCGGCATCGGGATCGGCGGCGATGAGCGGCGCGCGGGCGCGGAGCCTTTTCGCGAGCTGTATGCCGAGGCGCGCGAGGCCGGACTGCGACTCACCGCTCACGCCGGCGAAACCGTTGGTCCGGAGGGCATCTGGGGTGCGCTGAACATTGGAGCGGAGCGGCTGGGGCACGCGCTGTCGGCGGTTCACGATCCGGACTTGATGGAACTGCTCGCCGAACGACAGGTACCGCTGGAGATTTGCGTCACGTCGAACCTGCGAACCGGCTGCTGCGCTCGCGTGGAGGATCATCCGCTGCGCCGGTACTTCGATGCAGGGCTGATGGTGACGCTGAACTCCGACGATCCGGCGCTTTTTCACAGCGATCTGGCCAACGAGTACCGCAGGGCCCAGGATGATTTTGCGTTCACGGAGGAGCATTTGCGCGAATTGGCATCCAACTCGATTGAGGCGTGCTTCTTACCACCGGAGCGAAAAGTAATGCTGCTTCGGTGTATTGAGTCCCTCAAATGACGTATGGATGGCGCGATTCGGCTGGACTATAAACGCAGATACCATGGGTCCAGGAGCGACCCTGCGCTATCATGGAGCCATGGCGCCCTGGGGATTGCGCATGCTCTGCCGTAAGAAAAAGAACACTCTGGTTGAAGCCCTGATGCCTGACTCGTCCAATTCGTCATCGAGTGCGCTGCGCGCCATCGGATGGACCTCAGCCGCGCTGGCTGTAACGGCCCTTGGCCTTTACATCGGGCGCGAGATTCGCCTGCGCTACAAGTTCAAACGCCGGACCCCGTCGGACTTTTTCTCCCATGCGGGAGAAGAGATGGGCACCGAGTACGGGATGGGAATCTAGCCAGGGGCCAGAGCCCTTTTAGTGGGTGCGGTCGACCAGGTAGGTGGCCACAGCTTTGAGTCCAGCGGCTGCTTCGCCGTAGGGCTCGAGGGCAACAAAGGCTTCGGTGATGAGGCGGGTTGCGTCGTGGCGCGACTGCTCGATCCCGAAGACCGCCGGCCAGGTTGCCTTATCGCTGGCCACATCTTTTCCAGCCGTCTTGCCAAGATGCTCCGAGTCCTGGGTCATGTCGAGCACGTCGTCGACGATCTGGAAGGCCAGGCCGGCTTGGGTGCCGAATTCAGTCAGGCGGCGGACGTCGTCGGGGCTGGCGCCGCCATAGATGCCGCCGGCGACGATGCTGACGCGGATCAGAGCGCCGGTCTTCGCGCGGTGGATGGCGAGGACGCTCTCAGCGGTGGGCTTCGTGTGCTCGCCTTCGAGGTCGAGGACCTGGCCGCCGATCATGCCTTCTACCGTGCCGGTGGCTTCGGCGATGAGGCCGACGATGCGGACCGCGCGGTCGGCAGAACAGTGCAGGCCGGCGAGGGTTTGATACGCCAGAGTCTGCAGCGCGTCTCCGGCGAGGATGGCGATAGCTTCTCCAAAGGCTACATGGCAGGTGGGCTTGCCGCGACGGAGGTCGTCGTTGTCGAGCGCGGGCAGGTCGTCGTGGATCAGCGAATAGGTGTGGAGCATTTCGATCGCGGCGCCGAGGTCCTCGATTCCTTCGGGAAGCTGGCCACGCGATGCGGGGTTGCCGTGGATCGCGTTCATGGTGCGCGCGGCTTCCATGGCGAGCATGGGACGGAGGCGCTTGCCGCCGGCGAAGACGCTGTGCCGCATGGCTCCGTGGATCGACGCGGGGACCTGGGTGAGGGGCGGCAGGAGCCGCTCGAGTGCGCCATCGGTGCGCTCCGCGCCTTCGCGGAGAATTTCGTGAACATCGACCCGCATTTCGATCATGTTATCTGAAGCGGCTGCCATCGAGCCTTCGCCTTCCGTTCCAGCCAAATGCCAGTGTAACGGCCAGCGCGACCAGCGTGAGGCCGATCCCTGCCCACTGATCGCGCGTCCTGCGCCAGCGCACGTCGATTTGATTGGTGCCGGCCGCGACGGGAATCACCATGAGGCCGTCACTGCGATGGGGACGGTTCTGGATTTCTGCGCCGTTCAGGATGACGCGCCAGGCCGGATAATCCATGAGGCGGAGGACGGCATAGCCGGGAGCGGGGCTGACGATGGATGCGGTCCTGTGCTCGGAGTCCCAGCGCTCGATCTTCACGGCCGCGAGCGGCTCCTGATCCGGGTCGGCCGACCACGCGGGAGGATCGCCTTCGACGGCCTCCTCAGCCTGGGCGGACTTGAGAAGTCGCAGCGGAGGCAACGCCTGCTGGATTGCGCTGTTGTCGGCTCCCTGGGGCGTGTATTCGTCGGTGCCTTCGAATCCGGTGGCGTGGAAAGTGGCGATCTGCGCGGCGATGTTGTCTTCGTCATCGCAGGGCTGCCAGAAGAAGACGGAAGAGAGGATGGCCATGGCCCCGGCGAGCGACAGCAGGAGCACCGCGCGGCCGGCGACGGCGCGGCGCGTGGTTTGTTCGTGGCGAATCGCGATTCCGATCAGCGCGGCGAAGACCAGGCCCAGGACGAGCATCCATCGCCAGGGAAATTGCAGATATTTCAGTTCCGGTGCGAGGCGCCAGAGGAGATCGCTCCATCGCAGCTGGAGAACGAAGATGGCGGCGGCGACCACCACGAGCGGCGTCCAGATGGCGATTCGCTTTTTGCGTCCCAGCCATGCGGCGAGGGCCACGCCCACCAGCAGCACGACGACGATCCACGAGACCGTGTGGAGGACCTGATTGTGATAGGTGGCGTCGAAGCGCTCATCCGCCGAGAAGCCGGTGACGGGGACGTAGCCGAAGAGGAAGCTGTCTTCGACATGCATGAGCGGGCCGATGGCGCGTTGAATCTCGACCCAGCGCTGTTCGCCGATCGCGGGGACGAGCCAGAATCCTGCGAGCCCGAGGCCCAGCGCGGTCGCACCGGCGGCACGGCCGGCCAGACGCCAGGACTCTTCCTGGAGCGCGGCCGCGGCAACCAGCAGCGCGAGCAGGTAGCATCCCATGACGGCGGCGGGCAGGTTGGTGAGCCAGAGGGCGGCGACGGTGAGGGCCAGGGGAACGAAGGAGCGGCGCTCGCGGAGGGCGAAGAGGACGAGCAGCGGCATCCACACAGTGGCGAGCAGCTCGGCGAGAGCGCCGCGTTCGTAAACGACGAAGAGCATGTAGGGGTTCACGACGTAGAGGCACGCAGCGATGGTGGCGCTGTCGAGCGGCATCCATGCGCGAGCCATGGTGCGGAAGCTGAGCGCGGCTCCCAGCAGCGCGAGCAGGGCGAAGGCCACCGGAGTCCACGTCCACGGAAGAACAGCACCGAGCAGGCCGCCGAGCAGACAGCTCAGCGGCGGATAGAAGACGAAGCGCGGCTCGCCGGCGAGGTAGTTCGCGGAGTCGGCCCAGTGCGGGTAGAGGATGCCCTGGCGCCAGTGGGCAACGACTTCGAGCCAGTTCTGGAGATGGAAATCGAAGTCCTGGCCGCAGGATGTCCCGCGCCACGCGAGAGGCAGAACCGCGATCAGAACGACAGCCAGCAGCAGCGAGCGGCGGCGGTGTGCGCGCGTTTTGTCGCTCGACGGGCTGGCCGGAAAGCGGAACCAAAATCTCACGGGCCGCCTCTCAGGGTTCCAGCCGCAGGGTGTGCGCCGTTGCTGCGGCGACGGCCTGATCGCTGAAGGGGAGCACGAAGGTGCGGCCGTTGTACCAGTACGGCCACTGGTCACGGTAGTACGCGCTTAGCGGATCGCCGGACTCGCCCATGGTGATGTCTTCTGTGGCGCCATCGATGTTGGACCAGTCGATGGTGAATCGCTGCGATGGACCGAAGGCGCGGCCCACCTGCTTCACGGTCGACCCGTCGCCGGACTGCGGCTGGACGCCGGTTCCAGTCCAGTTCTTAAACCATGGGAGCAAACCGTAGAGCGGATGCTCGACATCAACGGGACGCGCGTAGCCATAGTGCCACTGGCGAAGATCGCTGGGGGCGTGGGCCTGGGCGAGTCCCTGGCGAACGAGGTCGGCGAGGAAGTCGTCCCAGGTTTTGTACTGGGGCGGCAGCCACACGGCGGGCTCGTTCATGAGAATCTGCTCGGCGGCGAAGAGGTCCTCGGACCAGTGGTAGAGTTGCCAGTCATCGCCGAGTTTCGGCTCGAGCAGCATCCTGTAGAAGACGGCTTTCGCCGATGCGACGATGGCGGCGGGCGCCGAGTCGATAGTCACGGCGCCGTCCCAGGAGCGCATCAGGTCGGCGGCCTGGCGCAGGCGCGCGTCGACGCTGCTGGCGTGATCGATGCCGTAGGCGAGACGCTGCGCGTATTCCTGGTCGAACTCGGAGTAGATATCGGTCTGCAGCGTGAGCATTTGCTGCTGGGTCAGGTGGTCTTTGGGCTCGAGCCATTTCCAGATACGCTCGTTGCGATAAGGATCGCCCCACTCGAGGGTGAGTTCGGGCGCGGACTCCGGGCTCCGCGCACCGGGCGCCGGACTCGCAGCACCGGGCGCCGGAGTCTGGGCTTCGGGCGCGGGACTCGGGCTCGGTGTGGAGGATCCGGGGTTGGGGATCGGCGAGCCTGCGACCGGCGGCGTGGCAGGCGGGTTTGGGTTGGGGGTGACACGAGCATTCGCGGTGGCCAGAATGCCGTCGGGGGGATCGAAGGCGGAGGGCAGCTGGTCGAAGGCGATGAAGCCCTGCCATTCATGTTGCCCGTCGGTGATCGGCACGCCGACGAGGCCCCCGGGCCGAAACGGAATGTCGCCCACGGCCTGATAGCCGATATGGCCCTGGTCGTCGGCATAGACCACGTTCTGCGTGGGAGCCCACCACTGGCGAAGCGCGGCGCGAAACTCGGTCCAGTTCCCGGCAGTATCGATGGGGAAGAGCGGATAGCCGCCGGCTTTTGGATCGTAGACGTCCCACTTCAAAGACAGCGTGCGTTTCTCGCCGGGAATGAGTGGGGTGATCACGACGCCGTGCGCGGTACGCTCCACATCGAGGGTCACATCTTTGCCGCCGCGGACATGGATGGTCTCCTGCTCGTGCTCGATGGGGCGCCAGACGCCGTCTGGACCCTGGTACTGATCCTGGCCGTTGGTGCGCTCGACGTAGATATCCTGGGTGTCGCCGTAGAGGGCGGTGAATCCCCACGCGATGTGCTCGTTGTGGCCGGCGACGACGAGGGGAAGGCCAGGAACGGTGACGCCGGCAGCGTGAAGGCCGGGGGCTTTGAGGCCCGTTTCGTACCAGATGTTGGGGATCTCCTGCACCAGGTGCATGTCGTTGGAGAGCATGGCGTGGCCGCTCGCGGTGCGGGCGCCGGAGACAACCCACTGGTTCGAGCCTGGGGTGCAGCCAAGGCAATCCGTTTTGCCGATCTCCTCTTTGCCGGTGAGCTGGCGCAGATGCAGCAGATCGCCGCTGAGGGCGCCGTCCTGAGTTTCGTCGAGAGGAACGTCGGGGATATTTTGCTGCGGCGCGGTGATGGGCGGTTCTGTGGTGATGGGCGGACGATCGCGCCAGGAGCCGGTGGGATAGAGATCCGCAGCCAGAGTGGGGCCGAGACGCGCGGTGATCTGCTCGCGCGAGAGCTTGTCGGGCCAGTGCTCGTCGAGCATCTGCACCATGCTCATAACGACGAGCATGGAATCGACCGGCTGCCACGGTTTGGGCTGGTAGAACAGCAGACGGAATTCCGCGGGGAGGCGATCCTGATGCGAGCCGATGTACGCGTTCACGCCGCGAGCGTAGTCATCGAAGAGCCGGCGGTCCTGGGGATCAAGAGCCGCGGTAAGACGCTCGGCGGTGACGCGCATGGCGAGGACGCGTTGCATGCGGTCGTGCTCGAGGAGTTTCGGGCCGAGAATCTCCGCGGCTTCGCCGGCGGCCATGCGGCGCGCCATATCCATCTGCCAGAGGCGGTCCTGCGCGGTGACGTAGCCCTGCGCGAAGAGCAGGTCATCCAGGTTGGCGGCCTCGATGTGAGGAACGCCGTGTTGATCGCGGCGGACGGTGACAGGTGCCGACAAGCCTGGGGTGAGGACGCTGCCGTCGATCTCCGGGAGCGAGGACTGCATCTTGTGTTTGAGCCAGACACCAGCGGTGAAGACGGCGCCGGCGAGGATCAGCAGGAACAGAAAGAGGAGAATCCCGAGCACCCGCACCACGGGATGCCGGCGTTTCTCCCGCTGTTCCACATCTACGCTGCGTCCCAGAGGCATCTCGGGAACATTGTCGCAGAAGCGGGCACGAAGACGGGATACGCGAGAGGGACCGAGCCAATACAGGTCGGCCCCAACGATTCCGCCTGCTTCGACAGAAAGGGTTGGGGCCTAAACGCTGACCGTTGCTTGCTACATCGAACCCTGCTGACGGCTGGCGGGCGGGACGATGCCGTTCATGCGCAGGTACTCAACCATCTGACCGTAGTGGTCCTGGGAGTGGGCGAGGCAGAACGAGGCGAGGAAGACGCGGGTCGCCGTGCGCGGCGGCTTGCCCATCACGATGAAGGCATTTTCGGGCGTAATGGTTGCGATGGCGGCGTGCGCGTAGGTGTAGGAGTCTTTGAGCGCCTTGACGATGTCGTCTTTGGTGGTGAGCGCGTCAATCGTTTTTGGGTCGACGGCCGTGGCGCCGGGAACGGTCCATCCCTGGAAGAACTCGTAGTTGGCCTGGGCCAGGTGCTTCACCTGCTGGGCGAAGGTGCGGACGCCTTTGAATTCGCCCATCGTGGCGGGCGGCGCAAAGTCGTACTTGTCCGCGGGCATGGCTTCGGCTGCGCTCACGACTTCCTGTTGCAGAATGCCCATCAGCGCGTTGAGCGAATCTCCGGGCGACTGCGTTGCCGGGGCTGCGGCCGGCGCGGCCCCTGCCTGTCCATACAGAATGGCTGGCGCGGCCAGCATCGTACAGATCACTGCACACGTCATCCGGCGTAAATGCATAAGTGACTCTCCTCTTGAGCGGTTCGGAACCGCGCAGCAAGCCTACCAGAAGGTGGGTTGGCGTTTGTCACTTCTGTGACAAAACGGCCCCGGCTAGACTGGACGCATGACGGATCTCGGCCGCATCCTGATCGGCATCGGCCTGCTGCTCGTCGTGTGCGGCGCCGTGGTCCTGCTGGCGGGCAGGATGGGCCTGCCGCTGGGACGGCTGCCCGGGGACATAACGTGGCGGGGCAGGCACACCACGGTGTATTTACCGCTGGGGACATCGATTCTGATCAGCGTGGTGTTGTCGCTGGTGTTCTGGCTGCTGTCGAGGGGTCGGCGGTAGGGAGCGGCGGCGAACTGGGCCTTTATCTGCGCACTCGCATCGCGGCGCTCCGTCAAAAATAATTTCCATTCCTGCTCGTGATTTGGCATACTTGCGTTCCCGGCACAGCGTCCCTGATCCCGACGGCGATTCCCTCCTCCTGTCGCCGCATAGTTCCCGACGCGTGACGGAGAGCACTCACTCCGGAAGCCGTGCACAAAGCGAGTGCCCTGGATCTCTGCAGCCGGGTCTTGAAACCGGCGCAGTTTCGATCGCAGATCTCTGCAGTTCTTTGGGTGCAAATGACGATGGAGGGTCCATGGCGACCACTGCTCCGGCGCTCGTTTGTCCCCAGGGACACGGGCCTGGAAAACCGGGTGCGCGCTTCTGCAACCTGTGCGGGACCGCGCTAGCGGAGCCACTCGCCGCGCAGCCCCCTGCAGCGGAGTTCGTTCCGCCGCCAGTGACGCATGTGCCCTCTCCGGGCGCGGGCGTAATCCCTCAGGCAGCAAATCCCCCGGCCGTGTGTACTCTGTGCGGCGGCGTGGGGGTTCATCTCCTGCCCGAAGAGGAGGTCTGCACGCAATGCGGCTGGCTGCGGCCGCTGTTTCCCGGCTATCAGCTCGATCGCTCCGTCTTCCTGTGGGCCGGGGACGGTCATGCCATGAGCGCCCTGCAGGCGCTGCCGGCCCTGAATGCCATCGTCCGCTCCGCCTCCGACAAAGTTGGCCGCCCGTGGATCGAATCGACCTTCAATGGCATTCGCCTCGGTCCAAAGCAGCTGCCCGACGTGTGGAAGCAGGCCATCCTCGCCGCGCGCCTGCTCGGGCTGCCCGGCATGCCCGATGTCTATCTCTCCGGCGATCACATGTGGGACGCCTACACCTTCGGCTCCGACACCAGCTCCTTTGTCGTCATCGGGACCTCGCTGCTCAACAACTTCAGGAACGACGAGCTGCTCTTCGTCCTGGCCCGCGAAATGGGACACTGCGCCGCCGGCCATGCTCTTTGGAAATCCGTCGTCCGTTTCATGTCCGGAGACAAGCAGCACAGCGGCATTCTCTCCGGCGGAATCCTCGGCGCCATTAATCCCGCAAAACTCATCACTGGCGCCATCGACATGCCTCTGATGGCGTGGTCGCGCCAGTCCGATATCACGGCCGACCGCGCCGGCTTACTCGCGGTTGGCGATGAGAGCATCGCACGCCGGGTTCTGCTGGCCTGGTCCATCCGCTCGAACACCATCCTGAAGCGGATCAATATCGAGGAATGGATGAAGCAGGAAGACGCCAGCAACGACAATGTGACGCGGCTTTCAGAAATGACGACCTCTTCTTCGATGTACACCACACGGCGCCTGCGACTGCTCGGCCAGGCGGCGAAAGAGCCGGTACTGATGAGCTGGAGCCAGAGCATTCAACCCATGCGCAAGCGGCTCTCCTCACCGCCTCAGCCGGCGCCCGTGCCTGCACCCCCTGCCCCGCCGCAGGTCACAAAAGATTCGCTCCGCATCGTCTGCACACAATGCCACACCGCCATGAGCATTCCATTTACGGTTTTACGGGGAAAATCATCCCTCAATGTCCGCTGTCCACAATGTCGCAAGGTGGTTACGTTGCGCCCCAAACCCGTTGCCCAACCGCCAGCGCCAGCCGCTGCGGACCAATGATCGCGTGAACGCGAAAGGAAGGTTGAACCATGCCTGCTGATACCAGTGATGAGTTCGTCGTCGATCCCGCGGATGCCACCGCTACCGACGTCTACGATGCCACCCTCGATCCCACTGCGAGTGACACAGACTCCGCCGCCAGCGACGCCGCCGCTCAGGCTACCGAGCTGCAATCCGAGGCCAGCCAGGCCGTCGCCGACGGCGACTACACCTCGGCTGCCGATTTGCGCGGGCAGGCGGAAACCGCGGCCGACCAGGCCGGTTCCACCGACATGCTCACCGGCGCCGATTCCACCGATCTGCAGACCGCGGCTGCCGATCAGCAAACCGCTGCTGCGGACGAGCAACAGGAAGCCACCGACGCCGCTTCCGGCAACTACGCGGCTGCGGAGACGGACGCCACCGACGCCCAGGGCACAACCTACGACGCCGACACCACGGCCGGTGGATCCGATACCAGCGGTACGGCCTATGACGAGGCGCAGAACGAGAGCTGGGCCAACTGGGACCAGGAAACCGCCGATCAGGACGCAACGACCGCGGCCAGTTACGATGCTTCCGGCAATCCGGACGACGCCGCCATCTACGCAGCCGGCGCCGATACCGAACAGGCCAACGCCGACACGTATGGGGAGCTGGGTGAATCCGGCGATCCGCTGGCCGAAACCGATCCCTCCTCCGATGTTGCGGCCGCCGGCTCGGACGCGGCGGAGGATGCAGCGGTCGACACCTCCGACGCTGCCGTCGATGACAGCGCGGTCGACACGTCGGTGGACGATACCGCGGATGTTGACTCAACATCCTGATACGTCCCGCCGCCGAGTGTAGTCGCCCGGGTTGCTCTGCCGAGTGTTGTGTACGATGCACGAAGCTCGCCACCGCGCCCGACAGCGACTCTTGGGTCGCGAGGCCAGCTATGCTTTTGTGGCGAGGATTTTGAACCGATGGGCGTCACGATCGCGAGCCTCCTGTGCTTTCTGCTGGCTGTTGGGATTGGGCGCGATCGCGCGGCGCCGGACGTGTTTCGGGTCCGCTTCGAAACTACGGCCGGCAGCTTCGTGGTTGAAGTCCATCGCGCGTGGTCGCCGCATGGCGCGGACCGTTTTTATTCGCTGGTGCGGAATGGCTACTACAACGACTCGCGCTTCTTTCGCGTGGTGCCGGGGCGGTGGGTGCAGTTCGGCATCAGCGGCAACCCGCAAATCGCCCGACGCTGGCGGCACCGCGTGATTCCCGACGATCCTTTATTGCAGCACAATACGGCGGGCTTTGTGGCGTTTGCGAATACGGGGCCGAATACACGCTCCACTGAGGTGTATATCAACACCGGCGACAATACCCGCAACGACAAGGACAACGGCTTTGCGCCCTTTGGACGTGTCGTCGAGGGCATGGATACGGTGGAGAAGCTCTACGGCGGCTATGGAGAGCATTCCGGCGGCGGGATGCGCGCCGGTCATCAGGATGCGATGTTCACAGGCGGAAATGCGTATCTGGATCGCGAGTATCCAAACCTGGACAAGCTGATTCGGGCAACGGTGGGGCCATGAGTAAATCTGGAGCGAGGGTTTGCCCTTCATCATTGCGCGCTTCACTGTTTCGCCTCTCGTGATCCGCGACGATCGTTTGCGTGCCTCTCCTGCGGGATGCACAAATGTCATTCCTCACCCCCAGAGAGATCTGGCGGGATGGAGCGGTTGCAAATACCAAAAAAAGGGCCCCTCGGGGTGAGGGGCCAATCTGCCTTGGTTCTCTCGTTGTGTGAGAGCTTGGTGGGCCTTGCCTTCTTACTGAGGCTGAGCCGTTGGCTGCGACGCAGCACCCTGAGGGGAGGGCTGCGCGGAATTCTGCTGCGTCGCACCAATCGGTGAACCGCCAGAGGATGGCTGGTTCAAGGCCGCTAAACTGTTAGCCATGAGGCTGACGCGAACGATGCTGCCCGGCTTAGCTTCGGAGTTGTCATCCGAGCTGATCGGCGCGTTGCCCATAGCGACTTCGTGAATCCGCCACACCGGAATCTGGTGTTCAGCCAGATACCGCACGACCGCTTCGGCCATGTGCTGCGAATTCGCCATGCCCACCTGACCGCGTGAGCGTGAATACCCTTCCACTTCCACTACGTAACCCTTCTGTCCCTGCAGCTGGCTGACGACCTGGTCGAGGGCTTCCTTCGCCTTGTCGTTCAGCATCGTCTGCCCGGCGCGGAAGTGAATGTCGGTGTTGGTGATGGGGTGATATTGATCGATATTCGCAACCGTCTGGCCCAGCTGAGCGGTCTTGTCGCTTGCCTGCTGCGCGGTCTGCTGCGCCTGCTGTGCGGTCTGGTTGGCGTTGGTCGCTACCTGGTTGGCCTGGTCGGCCGTGGACTGCGCGGCGTGAATGCCGTTCTGCGCGCGCTGGTCGACGTCCTTAATGTCGTTGGCGTTCTTGGCCTGAAGCTGATCCAGTTCGTTCAGCCGATCCTTCACTGGGTCGAGCTGGCGGTTGACCCACTTTTTGCGGGCGAAGGGGTTCATGTGACCCCAGAAACCTTCATTGGACTTTTCGGGGAGCGGGGCTTTGCCGGTACCGGTCTGCGGGTTGGCGTTCTGGCTCTGCGCCTGAGCGTTCGTGGAGGCGCCCGTTTGGACCTGGGGCTGTTGCTGGTCCGTGGTGGACTGCGCGACCGCTGGCAGACTTAAAGAGGCTGCAACCAGCAGTACTGGAATCGAACCGGAATTCAGTCTCATTTTCATAGTTGGTCTCTGTTTGGAACTCGTGTATGAATTTCGGTGGGCTGCGCAGCACCCCGTGTTGCACGCAAATAAAGAGCACTCGCCGTGCCAAACCCTGAACAGGGCCGCTTTTGCTGGATAACCTGCGTGGAATCAATGATCGGGATCCTTGCGAGGACTTCGGTCACAGGCCCTCCCCCCTGTAAAAAACGCACATTCCGCAGGGATCGGGAAGAAATTACGCACAGCGGGGCGAGCCCGGGATTCCCTACCGGGCCGTGACTGCGATCACCCGGATCTCCGGATAGTTCTGATTCCAGTCCTGAGGAATATTGTCGAAGATCAGCCGGAAGTCCCGAGTCTCGCCAGGATGGATCGGGGCCGCGCTTACCGGCTGGGTATCTACATAAGGCTGGCGTGTCCGGATCAGGCTCAGCGGCATGGTCTCTTTTTTCGCAATAGGATTCTCGAAACCATGGAATGCGACCTGGACGGTGATCGCAGTAACCGTTTTTTGCCCCTGATTCGTGATCTGGCCGTCCACATAGGTGGTCTCTGAACCGGCCATGCTGCTGGCCTGGCTCATCTGCACATTCGTGATTGGCAAACTCGCTGCGTAAGGATCGGGGGGAGCAAGGCCGGCTCCTCCGGGATTGGCCGGTGCCTGGTGACGGCTGATCACGAGGAGAGCGCCGATGACGATGAGTACGACGACCAGCGCGATGATCCAGGGCAGAGGGGAGCGCGGTTCGCGGGCCGTGCGATCGGGGCGAAAGAGTTCCGGATCGGAGGAAGGAGTGCTCATGGTCGTCGAGGCGATTTTACGCCTTGACGGAAGGAGACAGGAGTACAGCGCAGAGAGTGCAGGAGGTGATGCGAGGCGCGAGGAACTTTAGTTGTGGGCGGGGAGCCGAAGGTAACTCATGCGACACTCCGGCGCGACAGAGGCAAAATATTTCTAAAGTTCCGAGTCATGATTGCCGAAGAATGAGTCTAAGCAGGCAGTGGATTTCCCCCGTGAGGCCGAACATGCAGACCCCCGCCACCATCGAGCCGCAGAGCTCCAGTCGCAAACCGGATTACGCGTATCGCATCGCCGCTGCAGCCGCAGCGTTATTTCTGCTTCTGACCTGGCTGTCCGCGTAACGTCGCGGGCCTGAGAGCTACCGAGTCACCGCATGGCGCGCCAGCGCGCGCTTCAGCAGCACTTCCACCGCAGCTTTGTGCTCCGCATATTCGGCATCGCTGATCTTGCCTTCGAGTCGTTCCGTCTCCAGCTGAAACAACTCCTCTTTCAGAGCGGCTAAGGTTCCTGACGCAGCGCTGACCTTTTGCGAGACACCATTCGCGGCTGCAGGACCCGGGAGTGCATTCGCTCCCTGCGCCCGATACGCGGTTGCCTTGACGCCGGGTGGCAGTGTGGGCGTCAGCGGCGAAGGCTCCACTGCGGCAACGGCCGCGGCCTGTCCCGGTTTGGCCCGCAGCATGAAGGCCGCAGCGACGACCAGCGCCAGCCCCAGTCCGCTGAAGATCCACCATTTGTATTTCTGCAGAGGATCGGGCGTGTCGATGGGAACTGCTCCGATGACACCACCGCCCGGCGCATTGGTCTGGGGCGCTGACTGGTCTTGTCCGCCTGGCGCTCCCTGTGCTGTCTGGTCCGGCGCGCCGCCCATTCCGCCCTGCGCCTGGTCGCTCTGCGGATTCTGCTGCTCTCGCGGCATCGAACCGGAGCCGGAGACGGTGAAGGCTACCGGGGTATCGGGAGCCACATTGGTGGCCAGCCAGGTATCCGTGCCGGGCCCGCTCGCGCCGGCGCCGAGAGATTGAAAGCTCTTGCCGCCGTCAAAGCTCATGCTCTTGGGCAGCATGATCGCAATATTTTCCGCAGGCATGGTCACGCGCGCATGCAGGGTTGCGCTGCCGCTGTAGGGGAGGTGATAGCCGATCTGGAACCGCGTTTCACCGGGCCGCAGCGGAAAGATGAAGGCATAGTGTCCTTTGTCTCCCACGGGTACCGGCGAGGCGGAAACGGCCATGCCGCCTGGGCCGGCGGCAGTGGCGCCCTCGAGAACGGCGTTGTCAGGCAGATAGAACTCGAAGGCACGCGCGCTGAGCTGCGTCTTCGGCGGCTTGGACTCGTTGCGGATGAAGTAGCTCTCGGTGACGCTGAGTCCCTGCTGGTTGGTTTCCATGCGCGAGACGTCAGCGTAGAGATGCAGGCCCTCGACTTTGGGCGCAACGTCGAAGACGTCGATGTTCACGACGCTGGTGTTCGGCGGGACCGGCCCGTAGTAGGAAGCCTTCTGGTGGTCGACGCGCACCAGGTGCATGCCGGCGTTGTCCGGAACGTTGAAGGAGAAGTGGCCCTTCGCATCGATGGTCGTCCGCGCCGACTCGTTCATGGCCTGCTGCAGATCGAGAAGCACAGCGGTGTCGCCGGCTGCGGGCTTGTTGATGGTGCGATCGGTGACGGTGCCGGAAATGGTGGCGGCGCTGAGCGTGAGCGGCAGCGTCACAGCGGCAAAAAGGGCAATGCGAGAGATCAGCTTCATAGTTTCCAGTCTGTAGTTACTCAGCCATGCACCAGCGCGTCGGACTCCAGCAGGTCGATTTCGGCAACCGTCTCCGCAGCTTCGTTTTCCAGCATCGCGCGCTGCGACGCGTAATCTTCTTCGGGATACTTGCCGGCCTTGTACTCGAAATTCAGATCGCGCAGGTTTTCGAAGAGCGCTTCGCGGCGCTCGTGGAGATATTCGAGGCGCGTCTTGTGGTGCTGCGCTTCGACGCTGTGCTCCGGCCAGAAAACGTAGAGGAAGGCGCCAAGCAGAAGCAGGGCGCACGCGAGGGTCGTCATGGTTACACCTCCGTCTCCCTGCGGATCCGCTCACGCAGGTCATTCGCGGTTGGGTCATGGGCGACCGCAGGCATGGTTGCGGTGCGCAGGCGCCACTTCCTGACCAGCAGCACGGTGCCGGCGAAGCCGAGCAGGAGCAGCGCCGGCGGAACGACCCAGGCGAGGATGTTGAATTTCGTCAGCATGGGCGCGGCCAACACGGTGGGGCCGTATTCGTTCTGAAAGGCCATCAGGATCGCGTTGTCGTTCTGGCCCTTGTCGATGGCGGCCTGCAGTTCGGCCGATTCCGTGGCCAGGCTGGGGCAGCCCATGTGGTTACAGAGGAGCAGCACCTGGCCGCAGCCGCAGGTGCACATCAGCTTGTGGCCGATGTCTTCAAAGCGCGCCTGGGTGTCGGCTGAACCCAGCGTCAGAACGCCGAGCACGACCACCAGAGGAAGCACCGCGAGTCTTGTGAGGCGGCGCATCAGTCCCCTGCCCTTCCCGCTGCAACGGGTTCAGGTGCGGTCACGCGATGCCGCTGTGATGCCACGGTAGCGCTCAGGTTTGGAGCCAGCGCAATGCCGGTGCCGAGAATCGTAATCAGGAGCCCGATCCAGATCCAGGCAACCAGCGGATTGAGGAACGCCTTGATCACCGGCTGTCCGGTCGCTGGATCCTTACCGGCGTAGATCACATACAGATCGGCGACCAGCGTGGAGTGGTTCGCCACGATGGTGGAGGGTTGCTGGCTGGCCGCGTAAATCCGCAGTTCGGGGGAAAGCTTCGTCACCAGGCGATCGCCACGATAAACATTCAGCAGGGCAAATTCCGTATCGTAGTTGGGATTCGAATCCTGCGAGTAATCGAGGCACTCCACGCGATACGGCCCGAGCAGGAAGCTCTGCTTGTAGTTCATTGTTTGCTCGTGGCTCTGATTGAACGCCTGCCCCGCGATGCCGATGAAGATGAGGACAATGCCGAAGTGGACGATGTAGCCGCCGTAGCGGCGGGTATTGCGCCGGGTCAGCTGGATCATCGACGCAAGCAGGTTCTGTCCGGATTTCTGCTGGATGACTTTCGCGCCGCGGAAAAACTCGGCAAAGATCGCCGTCAGGACGAACCCAGCCATCGCGAAGGTGATCCACGCATAAAACGCGCCCTGTTCATCGGTGGTGAAGATGGTCCACGGATGAACGCCCAGGGGGATGATCGCAATCGCCACCACCAGGCCGACGATACCGGGAATCACGAAATTCCTGCGGATGCTCTTGATCGAGGTGCTGCGCCATGCGAGGATCGGTCCAATTCCCGTCAGGAAAAGGAGGAAAACGCCGATGGGGACGGCGACGCGGTTATAAAAAGGCGCGCTCACCGTCACCTTGTTGCCCTGCACGTATTCCGAGAGGACCGGGAACAGCGTTCCCCACAGCACCGTGAAGCACGCCGCCAGCAGGACAAGGTTGTTAAAGAGGAAACTCGATTCGCGCGAAACCAGGGACTCGAGCTTGTGCTCCGTCTTCAGATGATCGCGGTTCAGGATGTAGGTGAAGGTGCATACCGCGAGACAGAAAACCAAAAAGACCCAGAACCATGTTCCGATGGACGACTGCGCGAAGGCGTGGACGGAGCTGACCAGGCCGGAGCGCGTGAGCAACGTGCCGAGTACCGAGAGCAGGAAGGTCGAGAAGATGAGCCACACGTTCCAGGACTTCATCATGCCGCGCTTCTCCTGCATCATGACCGAGTGCAGGAAAGCGGTGCCGGTGAGCCAGGGCAGAAGCGAGGCGTTCTCGACCGGATCCCAGCCCCAATAGCCGCCCCAGCCAAGCACCGAGTAGGCCCAGTGCATGCCGAGGAAAATACCGACGGTGAGGAAGAGCCAGGTCACCATCGTCCAGCGCCGCGTAATGTGGATCCACTTCTCGCCGGGATACCGCATCATCAGCGCACCGAGGGCGAAGGCGAAGGGCACGCTGAAGCCGACGTAGCCGAGGTAGAGCATCGGAGGATGGATCACCATCTCCGGATACTGCAGCAGCGGATTGAGGCCGTTGCCGTCGGCAGGGATTGCGCCCTGCACGAGCGAGAAAGGCGTGGCTGCGACGTTGACCAGCAGCAGGAAGAAGACCTGGATCCCGGCGAGGATCGTTGAGGCGTAGGCGGTGAGTTTGACGTCGACCTTGTGCCGGACGCGAAGCACGAATCCATACGCGGAGAGCAGGAACGCCCAGAGCAGCAGGGAGCCTTCCTGTCCGGACCAGAGCGCGGCAAACTTATAGGCTGCGGGCAGCGCCCGGTTGGTGTGCTCGGTGATGTAAGCAACGGAGAAGTCGTTGGTGAAGGCCGCCCAGACCAGCGCAAAGGCCGCGCAGGCGGTCGCAAAGAAGCTGGCGATCCCGGCACGCCGGGCGGTTTCGGCCAGACGCTCGGGAGAGATCCAGCCCCGCCTGCCGGTGGCCAGCTGGCGCAGCGCGACGGCACCTGCCAGCAGGTTATAACCGCTCAGAGCGAGCGCGACCAGGAGTGCAAAACTGCCAAATGCGGGCATAGGAATCGACCTTCTGATTGTCGCACTTTCAGGGGAACAGCGACGGCGACGCGGCAATCAGAGACAAGTCGATCATGGCGTCAGTAAGCGCCGCGAGGATGTGACAAATCTCACAGGGGGAGGCAGGAGAGTGCAGACGGGAGCTTTCGGGGTTCAGCGGTCAGCGCGAAATGACTCTGGGAACGGCCAGGACTACGGCTGCGTGGCGGGCTGCTTCTACGCTGTTCGGCCCATAGGCTGGATCAGGAGCGCCCGCACCAGGGACAACAGTTCATCCGGGGGAAAGGGCTTCATGCGGAAGATAACGTCGAGATCGGCATACTCATCCTCGGCTTCGGCGAGGCCGCTGAGCACGAGGACCGGAAGGTCGGGAAATCTCTCTCTCAGTTCAGCGACAAACTGCGGCCCATTCATGCCGGGCATCCAGTGATCCGTAACCACCATGCCGACTGGCCGCAGCCCCCCGGCCTGTTCGAGCATCGCCAGGGCCTGATGCCCGTCGCACGCGACGGCAACGCTTCCGGAGCGCGCCAGAATGGCCCTTCTGGTGGTCGCCTGAATACAGTTGTCGTCCACCAGCAGAATGTCGGCAATCATTGGGATAGGTGATTCCATCGGGGAGATTTAGGTTGCCTGGACTAAAATTTGGGAGGTAACGAAAGAGATTACCTTTCGTCTGGCCTACGCTCCCGTTTTACCCGCGGGTACCCAGAAAGACAAGACCAAGGTAGGTAATAATACATGCCACTTTTGTCACATCTGTGGATTTCCCGGCCCCTGTCGATTCTCAGATTGCATGCCGGTTCTGCGAGCACGTACAGAGTCAGTTGAACTCCTGTGATTCGTGGCAGATCGCAGCGCAGGAATCTGGCGAAAATTCATTCGATAGCAGTATCCAGGAAAATAACAGGGCGCCGCCGAAGCAGCGCCCCCGATGGACTCGGACCACCCGCCGCTCTAAAAAGTGATTTTGCCCATGAGCTGCACATTGCGGTTGCCGAGTCCCTGTGGATACGACCCGCCCCCTGCGCCGCTCTCTTGTGCGCCGGTGAAGAGGGTGCTCTCAAACGTGTTCGGCGAAGCCAGGCTGTGCTCAACGTCGATGTCGGGCGTGCCGTAATAAGCACGGTTAAACACGTTGAACGCGCTCGCCATGATCTGCAGGTTGACACGCTCGGCAACCCTGAAACTCTTCGCGGCCGAAAGATCGAGGTCGTTCCAACTGTCGCCCCGCAGAATGTTCCGCCCTACGCCGGGAAATGGATTGTTGAGAGCCAGTGCCTCGTATTGGTTGTTCCAGATCCAATGTTCGGAGGACCTGGAGACAGGATTCCCCGTGACATAGTCGACATAACCGCCCGGTCCCAGATTGATTCCGATGGACTGAAGCGGCGCCTTCGAATTCGAGAGAACCGGACGGCACGACGGCGCAAAGCCACCAGCCGCGAAGCCCAGATCGCAGAACCCCTGCTCGGCCTCAACAGCATTAATGCTTCCGTTCGCGGCGATATCGTTTAATACGGCGGTTGACTGCACCGTTGTAGCATTCTGGATCGGGTTATAGGGCTGACCGCCGTTGTATTGATAGAACGCATTCAGTGTGTAGCCGCCCAGCGCACGGCCCAGAATTCCATGCTGATCGCGGAACCAGGGCTCGCTGTACGACAGCTGTATACCCCAGATATTGGGGTAGGAGTTGCCGCTGATGCCGCGCTCGCCGATATCGGTGTTGAGGGGATTCTGCGCGATGGGGCTAGCCTGACCGCCCCCGTTGGTAATACTGAAATCATCGGTATTGTCGATGGTGCGGCTCCAGGTGTAGGAGACGATTCCCGAAAAGCCGCGGAAATTACGCATGGTCAGCGAAGTCTGCAAGGCGTTGTAAATCGAGAACGCGCCGTTGCCGTAGGTCTCTACAGGACCATAATTGCAATTTGGCCTTGTGTAGCCGACAGCGGTTGTGTCGGTGCAGACGGTTTTTCCCGCGCCATAGCCCGGAAACGCATTTTGAACATCAAGGATGTCCGGATTCGAGTTGACGGCCTGGAAATTGCCGTAGGTGTGATTCCCCACATAGCGAACATCAGCCACTGCGGAGGGGAGTACCTGGTACTGGAAGCCGAGGCTGTAGGTTTCGACCTTGTGGATTGTGGAAGTTGCTGTTCACCATTTGCGTTGGATTCACACGGGGATCGCCGCCCGTGGGAATGTATTTGGCATCGGCCGCCTGCACGCTGGCGTAGGTCAGGCCACCGCAGGGCACACAGGTCACCGTCACGCCGTCGCAGGCGAACGAACCGGCATCCACAGCTGGAGTAGCGGTGGCCAGGTTGACGAAAATCGCATAAAACTCCGGATCGGCGTTGATTGAGTAACCACCGTGCACCACCATCTTCGGAGCAAACGAGGGCTTGTAGGCAAACCCGATGCGCGGCTCGATGTTCCGCAGATCGCTGGGGAGGGAGGGGATGGTCGTGGCCGATAGCGGCAGACTTGTATTCCAGAAAGGATTCGAGCCTTCCTGTCGCTGCACGGTCTCGTTGTGCAGGAAGTTAATCGCCTGCCCGAAGAACTCGTAGCGCAGGCCCAGATTCAGCGTCAGGTTCGACGTCACCTTGAAATCGTCCTGAACGTAAAGATCGAAGTCTTTCTCCTTGAAGGGAATGGTGGGATTCCCTTCGGCAAGGGTGAGCTCGCCGATGCCCTCAAGGAAGCCGGTAAGCCCGTTGTTGCAATTGGCGCCGCCCGACCCGCATCCGCCACCGGCGGGATAGTTAAAGGGAATGCCATTGGGATTGGCGGCGTTGACTGCCGCATTCGGAGCGAAGTTAAAACTTCCCTCGTCGTTGGGCAGCCAGCCCCACGGCGAATCCTGGAAGTCCAACTCGCCTCCGAACAGACAGGGTGTGGCGACCTTTAGTGATGGTGGCGTTGTCCTGGATCTGGTTGACCTTGACGACCCGGCCCTGCGGGAATTCACCTGCAAAGTCATAGCCGTAGCCAGCCAAAGAGCCGCCCAGGCCGACGAAGGAGCTGCATGTGGCCTGGCTGCTGATGGTGCAGTTGGGAATGGACCCGCCGTAAAACCCAATCTTGGATTGCTGGAACGCGTAACGCAGCTGGTTCAGGATGCTGGTCGTGAAGGTGTGTGTCCAGTCCCCACCCGCCTCGTGCGAGATTCCGTTGACATTCGGATAAGCACCCGCAGCTGCGACGTTGGGGGCGGTCAGATAAAAGGCGGGATTGTAGGGATTGTTCTGGTAGTTGTAGCGGACATAGAACCGGTCCTGCGGCGTCATCTGCATAGTCGAGGCGTCCCAGGTGCTCCTGGTCAAAGATCGTATCCGGGAAGGTGCGCTGGAACTGAGAAACTTCGACATTGGCGACAGTCGCACCGTCGGTGACGGTGATGGTCGAGGGTGTCGTTCCGGGCACCGTCGTCGGATTGCCAACGCTGGTGCTGTACGGCCCGTTTGCGGTGATCGCACCGACCGCCGGATTGTTCGGGAAGGCCGCCTTCAACGCCGCCATCCCGTTAGCATCAGGGAAAAGACCGCCCTGCGAAGTCAGCGTCTGGCCACCCTCATACGTGTGGTCGAAGAGCGTACTGCCGAAGAACCAGAGCTTGTCCTTCAGAATCGGCCCGCCAAAAGTTCCACCCCAGTTGTTTTGAACAAACTTGGGTACAACGGTGGGCGCGCAATTCGTGGCGACCCCTCCGGAGCACCACCCGTACTGCGGCGCTTTCTGGCTTTGAGTCAGGGAGGAGAGCCATGAGCCCGTGTAGATTTCAAAACCAGAGCCATGGAACGTGTTGGTGCCGGACTTGGTGATGTAGTTGATGATGGCGCCCATGTTGCGGCCGTATTGCGCGCCCATATCGGTGGTCAGGACCTGCACTTCCTGGATGGCGTCCTGGTTATCGAAGAAGAAGCTGGGACCTCCAATCGAGGTGTCGTTATTGGTCTGCCCGTCGATTTCCGAGTTGTTCGAACGCCCGCGCTGGCCGTTCACCGAGAAGTTCACGCCGTTGGTGTTCGAATTGGAGTCCATATGCGTGTTGACGACGCCGGGGGAAACGAGGGCGAGGTCGTCGAGGGCTCCGGTTACCGGTGCGCTGGCCACCTGCTCGGTGTCGATCGTCGTTTCCACCTGCGCGGACTCGGTATTAATTAATTGCGAAGCGTCGCCTTCCACCTGCACGGTCTGGACCGCCGCGCCCGGCTTGAGGGCCTGAGGGGGCAATTGCGTCGCATTGCCTGCCACGACATGGACGTGCTCGATCTGCGCCGCACCAAATCCCGCGGCCTTGATGGTGATGGTGTAGACGCCGAGAGGCACATCGGAGATCTGGAAAGTCCCCTGCGCCGTCGAGATGGCCTGAAGATGAGCGCCTGTGCTTTCACTCACAGCCATGATCGAAGCGCCAGGCACGACAGCCCCGGTAGGATCCAGCACGGTGCCGGTGATGCCACCGGTGATGATCCCCTGCGCCTGCGCGGTCGGGGAACACGTAAGCACCAACGCGGCAGGGACTGCCGCGAAGAGAAGCAGACACAACAATGCAAGGGTCCATCTTGTATGGAACCGGCTCATAGAAACCTCCGAAATTGTCGCCTCGCTTTTTAGAAAACCGAAAAAAGGCAATAACCCGGAGATAGCAATTCCCGTGCCAGTTACCAATTAGTAAAATCAACAATTTACGATCTGCCTGGGAAAAGAGGAATTCATAGCCACTTCCAGGAAACCGTAGTCAGGGGAGGTCCATTTCCGGGTTTACGGATTCCATCGTCTCCATATGCCCCAAAGCGAGGGGGCAGAAGTCGGCGCGCGATAGCCTCTCTTCGCGGAGTGGAATCGATGCCACGCCGGTTCGTTGGCACGTGCACAAAGAAAGCGGCGGAGGTCCGATGGACCTCCGCTGCTTTGGTTTCCCGGCCTCGGGCGAAGCTCGCGGCCGCGTGTTCTGTTGGGTTAGAAGATGATCCGGCCGCCGAACTCCATCTCCCGCGAGCTGCTCGGCGTGTTGCCACTACCCTGCTGGGTGTTGAGTACGCCCCACGCAGGGTTGTAACCGAGGCTCAGGTACGGATCGCTGAAGACCGTGTGGTTAAATATGTTGCTCGCGGTGTACGAGAACTCGAAGCTCGTCGACTCCGCGATCCTGAAGTTCTTCTTCACCTGTGCATCCACGTTCCAGTAGGGCAGACCCATGAACGGGCCCTGTCCGGGGTTTTTGGTGTCGATGCCCAGGATCGGAGCGCGGACCTGGTTGTACACAGCGAGCGGGTTCGAGAACATGTTAACCGGGGTCGTGGAGATGGCCGTACCCACGCCCGACGTCGCGTCGCCCGTAACCCCAAAGTGCGCGGTATGACCCGCGTTGTACTGTGAGGTGAAGACGCACTGCTCGTTGTCGTAGTAGTTGGCGGCGTCGCCGGCGCCGAACGATTGGCCGTCCGTAAACGTATTGCAGTATACGGGTCCTCCGGTCCCGATGGTGAAGATCGGGGCGAACATCCAGCCGCCCGCCAGCCGTCCCATGAGGCCCTGCTGCGACTTGTACCACGGATCTGAGGCAATGAGCGCCGTGTTGTAAACGAAGCGCCGATCGAAGCTCTGTTCACCGTACATCGCGCCCAGGTTATAGGCATCGTTCTGCGTGTATTCGCTGGACGCCTGCACCACGGCGCCAGTGCCGAGCGCCTTGCTCCAGGTAAAGTTGTTTTGCATCGTCAGCCCGTGCCAGTCGTGCGCGCTGAAGCTGACAAATCCACCGTTGTAGTTGCCGTAACCGGTAGCAGCATTCAGAGCCACGCCGCTGCTGTACTCCCCGGTGTTGTTCAGCATGGTGGGCTTGAAGTTGAATGCCCCATTGTCCAGAGCCGACCACATGCTCCAGACCGCCTGCGTCTCGAGGTTGGAGAGTTGTGTATCCAGCACGGCCGCTGTGCAACTGGCGTATGGTGTTGTGGTTCCGCTCACCACGCCGGAACAGGCGCCGGTGCCCGCCATGGCCGATTCAAAGAACGGCTGCTTCGCCACAGAATTGATGTAGCTGGCGTAAGCAGCGCTCCCCGCCGCCGGGACATTCGCCCCGCAGGCGGCAGCGGACGTCGCGCAACCCAGCGCCTTCTCCAGATTGGCATAGGCAGCCTGGAATTGCTGGCCACCCACCGACATCATGTAAGGCACAGCATTCAGGTTGACCGGCTGGTACTCATGATGAATCAAACGGCCGATGTACCCCACCTCGATGAGCATCTTCTGGCCGATCTGGCGCTGGATGGTCAGATCGAACGAGTCAACCACGTTGGGACGGAACGCGGGATCCATGCCTTCGTTCGCCGACCCCTCGGCGAAGTTCACCCCAGGATAGATGGGCTGAGGAGCGGTTGGCGCAGCGGCCGTCAACGGCGCGCTGTTGCCGTCCACTCCGATGCGGAAGGCATTGGCGACCGTCGGATTGGTAGGCCCGCAGGAACCGTTCATGAAGGCCTGTTTGCATTGCACCGGCTGCATCAGGCCAATCCCGAGCAGCGGCACCAGCACCAGGTCCACCCCATTGAGACGGCCGTAGATGCGGCCGTATCCGCCGCGGATGACTGTTTCCTTCGAGAAGCCCGGATTCCAGGCCAGACCGACGCGCGGGCTAAAGGAACCATAGAAGGGATTGTAGGGATACTTCTGTCCCTGACCTACGTTGCCAACCAGAGCAAAACCAAGCTGAGGGTTAAAGACATTCCCCTGTTCCGCCTGGGCTTTGCGCTCAGCGAGGTAATCGGCAGACTTCACCGGCTCGTCGGCGTCGTTCACCAGTATCGTCGACTTCCCGTTCTTTTCCACGGGAGGCATTTCAAGGGTGTAGCCCAGGCCGTAGTTCAGGGTGAGGCTGGGTTTTAGTTTCCAGGTGTCGCTGACGTACGCATTGTAGAAATCGATGTTTTGCTGGTCGAAGGCGTGCGTCAGCGGCGGCTGTAACGCCAGGGTGGGACCGGACCGTGTATACAGGGTCTGGGAATCGGTGACTACGCCGAATACTTCGGCTGCGTTCCGCGCCGCCTGTTCTGATGTAGCGGACGCGGCCCATGGTCCTCCCAGAGACGTGAAATCGATCTGTCCGCCGCCGATCGCGTCACCTAATTGGTAGGTCGTCGTAAAGTTGATGCCGCCGCCATTATCGCTGCGCTGGTGGTAGTCGTAGTTGTGCTGATACTGGCCACCAAACTGGAGCAGGTGACTGCCCTTCAGGCTGGAGACGTTGTCGCTGAAGAAGTTATCGTGGCCGTCCCAGAAGCGGGTACGGATATCCTGTGCGTTCACGTTGAACGGAGCCAGTACCGTAAATTCACTGTTCTCACCGCCCGGCTCCAGGGCTCCACCCAGGCCTGCAACCTGCGCTGGTGCGTTTTTATCGCCCCACTGCCAGTAGTCACGCAGAAAACTGTAGTGAAAATCGTTGGTCGTATTCGGCGTAATGCTGGTGGTGAGGCCGGTGACGTAAAACGACGGGACCTGCGGCCGGCTCGAGAGAGCGGCAGGAATGCCCTTGGTATCCCCGGAAAAGAAGCCGCCGATGTCGTATTGGCTGTCTGTCGTCAGCTGCAGGTAATAGTACCGATAGCTCGCGAACCAGTGCCACTTGCTCCCGAAGTCGTGGTCGATGCGAACGGCCGCGTTGTTGCTGCTCTGCGGCAGGGAGATATTGGCTTTATACCCGATGGTGTTTACGCCATCGCAGTACTGATTCGGGCTGGAGGCGCATGAGGTATCGTTGCCGGCCGGCTCGTACTTCATCCACATCGCCTGCACGTCGGGATCAATACCGACACCGCGCGGATCGATCGACTTCATGTTGTAGTTCGTACCGTTGTAGCTCAGAATCCCTGCCTCCATGTTCGCGGAGGGAACCGTGGCTTCGACGGTTTGCGCGTTCGGGAAGCGGAGGCCTTCGTACCAGCCCCACAGGTACGTTCTTCCGCCCCATTTGTTGGGCAGGATGAAGCCGCCCGCCTTCGCTCCAAAGCGGCTGTAATGGTAATTAGCGAGCGGGGTGCCGGTCTGATTATTGTTCCAGCTGTTCGCCCCCAGGCCGCTGTCCAGGTAGTACTCATACACGCCGCCGTGCCAGTGGTTGGTGCCGCGCGGGGTCACAAATTCCACCTGCGCGCCCGCTGAGTTGTTGAAGTCCGCCGTCTGATTGGCGGTGTTGACCGTCGCCGCGTCGACGCTGTCGGTCGGGGTCGGCATGGCGCCCGTCGGCACCGAGACACCCGTCTTCGCTCCAGCAGCTCCCTCCGTCGGATCGCCGGCGAAAGTGCCCATGTAGACGTTGTTGCCGCCATCCATATCGTTGGTGGCATTGCCGCCGTCCAGAATGAAGGTGCTTTGGTCATTCACCGCGCCCGCGACGCTGCCCTCGACGCTGACTCCGGGCTGCAACACCGTGAACGTGTTTGCGTCGTGGTTCAGGCTGGGCAGCGAGGTGAGTTGCTCCTCTCCAAGGGTCTGACCGACCGTGGAATTCAGGGTCTGCAGTTCGGTTCCCTGCACCTGCACTTCGACCGTTTCCGTGGTACTGCCCACTTTCAGCTTCAGATTAACGGTTGCCTGCCCACCGAGGTTGACGGTGACGCTCTCGGCCCTGGCTACGGAGAAACCGGCCTTGGTTGCCGTTACGTCGTAGGTCCCTGGAGGAACGGTGGTGAGCGTAAAGCTGCCATCGTTGTTGCTGACGGCCTTGAGGATAATGCCCTCAGAAGTATTCGTCACAGTCACGGACGCCCCGGCAATCACCGCGCCGCTCTGGTCGGTCACAGTGCCCACCACTGTGCCGGTATTGGTCGCCTGGCCGAGAGCCGCGTGAGGGCTCGAGAACGCGCACAGCACTGCAGCAACCATCATTAGGATCCACTGCAACCTGAAATGCCTCATTACAGCTCCTCCATTAGGGTTTGGCTTTGTATCCATTCACCACCGCCGGGCACGAAACAGAAGTGCAATGCCCGGATCAATGCGGAGGCCACTCCGCCCGAAGCCGGCCCGTCATCTTGCTGTGAAAACCAAAGCAGATACCGAATTGCAAGGAAAAGCGTGGGGTACTGGCAAGAACTGCCGCAGCTAGCTGGGGAGGCTAATGGTTCCGGTGGTTTGCAATCCGGAGTCCATTTGTGAACAGTGGTTGAAGTCCGTTGCCCCGTTAAAAAACAAGCACTTAGGGGCAGGCTGGCTCTGGGGAGGGATGGAATGAATCCGAAAATTCATATTCCGATATCCATTTCTCTACCGAATTGCAGACGACCTTTCTCTCTTTCGTGCGTCTAATGCCAACCCATTCGGGATCAACTGGAGCGGAATTTTTCGCTTCCCATAGAAAAGAAAAGGCGCCCGAAGGCGCCTTTTTGAATTGGGTGAGGGTTGAGGGCCTAGAAGTAAATCTTCGCGGCGAGCTGCGACTGACGTCCCGAGGCAGCCGCTGAAACCTGACCAAAGACGCTGCTTCCGTACGTGCTGGTCGGGTTATCGAACTGCGTATGGTTGAAGACGTTGTCGCTTTCCATGCGCAGCTGAATGCTGACGCCCCGCTCCGAATTCACGATGAAGTTCTTTGCGAGGATCACGTTGGTGTTATTGATTCCGGGTCCGTGGTAAGGATCGCGGTGCACATTGCCGAAGGTGCCCAGCGGCTCGGGGCTGAATACCGTTCCGCCATTGGTGAACCAGCTGCTGTTGCCGTTGCTGTTGCGAATGCGTGGGTTGCCGAGCGCGATCTGACCGGTTTGTTCGGGCACATCCGGACAGGCATAGAAGTAAACGCCGGCCGAGCACCACAGCGAACGCGAAGTCCCGCCCGCATACGAGATGTCATACGGGAAGCCCTGCGCAAGGCTCAGGATGCCGGAGATCTCCCAGCCAGACAGGGCAATGTTCTTCGCCGAGTAATCGCTGCCCGAGAACCTGGGCACGATGTAGAGCGGAGAGAAGACGAGGCGGTTGCGGACGTCGAAGGCCGAGTCGCCGTAGTTGAGCCCCGGGACCCACTGGTTGTAGCCGCGGCTTCCGCTTTCGCCGAAGCCTGAGTTTTCGAAGCTGGAACCGTTGTCCAGAGCGTGCGCATAGGTGTAAGACGCCTGGAAGATCAGCCCATGCGTCGCCCCCTTCTGAACGAAAGCCTGCATCGAGTGGTAGCTGGAGCTGCCGAAGGAACCAACCGTGCCCACGCTGGCGATGGCGCCGTCGTTGCCGATGGTGTTCTGCGGGTAGTAGAGCGGCTGGTAATTGCGGTCCGCCTGGCAAACCGGATCGGAGACGCACTCCGCGTGACCGGCTGCGGTTTCATAGTCGCTCTCGTACGTGACCTGGTTGTGCCGCGCCAGCGATCCCACATAGCTCACGCGGGCGACGACGTTCGAGGGGAATTGCCGCTCGATACCGATCTGGAAGTTCTCGGCATAGGGTGCACGGAAGCTGGGTCCGTAGGTGCTGATGTCCAGCGGTTCCAGCGCGCTCCACGTCGCGGGCGAAATCGTCTGTCCCTTGTGCGGGAAGGCGTACGGGAACTTGTTGGTGTAGGTTTTTCCGGTGTTGATGTCCTGATAGGGATTGGCAAACGACGGGCCAGTCACGGTCGGATCGGAGTTCGCGTAATCCAGGACGCCCGAAGAGCTCAGGCCGAAGGGAGGCGTCTCCAGAGTCTGGAGCGATGTCTCTTCCTCGGTACGGTTGTAGTAGATCCCGACGCCGCCACGGACAGCGAACTTCTTCTCGCTTCCGGAAAGCCATCCGAGACTGGGAGCCCAGGCAAATCCGACCCGGGGGCCAAATTCGCTGTAGCGCGTGGTAGCCTCGCCGGAATTGTTGCAGCCACCCTCGCCCGGATAGGCGATGTCGGTGGGCGCCCCGGAAAACAGCGTGGAGTTAAAGCCGTTCACGAAGCACGCAATCCCTTCGCCGCCGTACTGGTGGTTTTCCAGCGGAGTGTCGATGGAGTATGCCAGACCATAGTCCAGCGTGAACGAATCGGACATCTTCCATGTGTCCTGACCGTAAATGTAGTTGAGGAACGCGTCGGCCTGAATGGTGGCGCCGGAACCCTGGCTGTAGGTATCCGGAACGCCGAGCAGGAAGTCGAGCGCGCCGTCGCCGCTGGTGAACGGGCTGCTGGTGTTGTCGAAGCCGAACGAGCCGTTATTGCGGGCGCCGAAGGGATTGGAAACGTTGAACCGTTCTCCTTCATACCCGAACTTCAGCGCATGCGGGCCGATGACTTTCGAAACCGAGTCGTCCAGCTGAATCGCCTGATCGATGCGGGGCTGCGGTCCGTTGGTGCTGAAGCCCAGCTCGAAGTTGACGCCGTTCAAACCGCTGACCGTAACTGCGGGCAGGCCTTCACCCGCCGTGTCCTCCGGGCTGATATCGAAACCAACGGTGGAAGGAGCCACCGGCGTTTGCGGCTCGACCGCCTGGTAGTTAAAGCGCGTGTAGTGCGCACCCAGATCGTTGACCAGCGTCGGGCTGAACTGGTGAACGAAATCAACCGTCTCCTGGGTGATGTTCTCCGTATCCTTGTCGCCGAAACCGGGGAGAGTGGCGCCGGTAAACGGCAGCGTCTCGGTCTCATTCACCTTATGAATGATAAACAGCCCGTAGATCTGATTCTGCGGGTTGAGAGAGTAGTCGACGCGCCCGATGTACTGGTTGATCGTCTCCGGGACCGTCGGGCTGAAAACATAACCGTACGTGCCACTGTTCGGCGCCGGAATGTATTTCGAGGAGAGAGTCTTCGCGATGGAATTGACCGCCGAACCCGGGAAGACGCCGCCGTTCGAGTAAGCGCACTGTGCCCATGTGTCGCCGGCGCAGCCGGGGATCACGATGGTGGAAGGAATGGGCGTAGCGGTAAAAGCGCCCCAGGTATCGGTCGGTCCCGGCGCAGTCCCGGCCGGTCCGGCGTCCACGGAGAAGTTGCCGCCCAGTTCTGCCGCAGAAGGAACGCCAACGCTGCCGCCGCTCTCCGGGGTGATCTGGCTGATGTACTGGTAGGCGCCGAAGAAGAACAGCTTGTCCTTGAGAATCGGACCGCCGATGGTGCCACCGGGCCAGTTCTGGTGATATTTGCTGACCTCAGACTGGCCGCTCAGCGTGTGCTGAAAGAAGTTCGCGGTATTGAGGAAGGTGTCGCGATAGAACTCGAAGGCATCCCCGTGGAAATGGTTTGTGCCTTCTTTAATGGTGGCGCTGACAATGCCGCCGGAGTTGCGGTCGTATTCCGCGTTCAGCGGACCTTCAATGAGGTTGAACTGATCGATCGCGTCGAGGTTCGGAGCAACGGCCAGGGTGTTCAGCGCGATGTCATTCGTGTCCGCGCCGTTGATCAGGAAGCTCGACTGCTGGGTCTGCGCGCCGCTGACCGAATAGGTTCCAAAGCGATCGCTGGAGGCCTGCACGCCGGGCAACGTTAGCTCCAGTGCCGTAAAGTTACGGCCGATCAGCGGCAGCTCTTCCATCTGCTGCGAGTTGATCACGTTGTTCAGCTGCATCTCGCTGGTGTCGACCTGCACGGCAGCGGCGTTCACCTGCACGACTTCGTTGTTGGCGCCCACCGTGAGATGAACATCGGCAACGTATTCCTGGTCGATATTCAGCACGATGCCCGACGCCTGATATCTCTTAAAGGCCGGCGCGACGGCGGTGATGGAATAGGTTCCGACTGGCAAGTCCGGAAACAGATAAGCGCCATCGCCGGCCGACACGGTGTCAAACGAGACGCCGGTCGCCGCGTTCGTGGCCGTGATCTTGACGCCAGCCACCACGGCACCCGAAGGGTCGGTGACCACTCCTTTGATGCGGCCGTTCACGTCTGCCGCGCGGGCTGTACCCAGGGCGGCGATCAGAGCGATCGCGAGAGCAAATCGTTGCCAGAAATGCAGCTTTTTCATGACTTTACAGTCCTCGTGGGGTGAAAAATTGAATTGCCGGGCTGGACTCGCCATTGCGAGTCCAAACCCCCTACAGAACAGGAGCCTGCGGTACGGAGGGGATATACCAGCAAGGGCAATTCTCGGGCCACTCCGACCACGGATCCGCTGATCGGTACCAGGGGAGGAAGGCAGAAGCCGGTTAAAGGACTGCATCTACCTGATAAAAATTTGGTTACCGCTAAAGAACGAGAGATGAACTGAGGTGTCGATGCGGTACAATCCGCATCTCTTTGATAACCAGAACGATAATGGCGCTCGTCGGCCCATGATCCAGAAATTCATAACACTTCCGGGTCAATGTATGGCATCTCGGAGTTATGCATTACGCCCGAAAACTCGATCTCGATTGATTTTCGGCCTCTTTCCCCTCAATGGGTGTGCCTTGCGAGTCGACCGAATACCGGTGGTCTGACCAGACGCTACTTTTGTTGTGAAAAACTATCCAATAGGTGCCTCAACGAGGAGGCCTGCGGATGAACACCCTCAAGACTGCTTTCCTGCTGACTGCCCTGACTCTGCTTTTGGTTTTTCTCGGGGAACGGATCGGCGGCCAGAACGGCATGATCCTGGCCTTTGTCATCGCCGCCGCCATGAATTTTTTCAGCTACTTCTATTCGGACAAGCTGGCCCTCGCCATGTATCGTGCCCAGCCGGTCACGCGGGAGCAGCTGCCCCGCGCCTATGAAGTCGTCGAGCGCATGACCGGCCGTCTGGGCCTGCCCATGCCGAAGATCTACGTCATCCCTACCGATGCGCCGAACGCTTTTGCCACCGGGCGTAATCCGAAGCACGCCTCGGTCGCGGTCACGCATGGCATTCTGCAGTTGCTCAGCGACGAGGAACTCGAAGGCGTTCTCGCTCACGAGCTCGGCCATGTCCGCAATCGTGATATTCTCACCAGCTCCATCGCAGCCACGCTGGCTGGGGCAATTACGCTGATCGCTCGCATGGGGTATTGGGCGGAGATTTTCGGCGGCTTCGGAGGAGGCGGCGACCGTCGCCGCGGAGGTGGCATCAGCGCGCTGTTCATGCTGATCCTCGCACCCATCGCAGCCATGCTGATCCAGCTTGCGGTGTCGCGCTCGCGCGAATATGAGGCGGACGCGACCGGCGCGCATATCACTGGTAATCCCTATGCGCTGGCCAGCGCTCTGGAAAAACTCGACGCGTATTCGAAGCGGATGCCGATGCCGGGTTCACCTTCAACGGCGCACTTGTTCATCGTGCAGCCGTTGCTCAGCCGCGGTGATTTCGCGAATCTGTTCTCCACCCACCCGCCGATTCGGAAACGCATCGAGCGGTTGATCGGCCGGCCCAGCGTTTACGGCGCTCCGCAGCAGTAAGAGCAGGGCCCAGAGGACAGGACCCCCGGGGCGCATCGGCTGAACGCTGAACGCTATTCTCAGGGCGCCCAACCCAGACCATCAGCCCCTTTGCCGGCGTCGATGGTGCTGACCATCTTCCACCGGGTCAGATCGACGGCCGCGATCTGGCCGCTGCCCATGCACGAGACATAGGCGATCTGCCCATCGGGACGGAGGAGAATCTCCTGCGGATCCTTCGCTACGAAGACGGTCCGCACCAGTTGCAGCTTCTCCACATCGACCACGGCGACGAGGTCCTTCGAGGGAATCGCGACCAGCAACCAGCGCCCGTCCGGAGTTGCCGCCGCTCCATAACCCATGCCGGGCAGATCGACCCATGACTTCACCTGCTTTGTTGCCGTGTCGATCGCGGCCAGCCGCGGCTGCGCCGTATCGGAGGTGAAGACCAGCCGATCGTCGCGCGAGATGGCGATGCGCTGAATTTCACCGGTCACCGGAATCACCGCGACTGTTTTTCTTCCCACCATGTCCAGAACCGATACGGTCCCTGGACCCACATTCGCCGTGTAGCCGAAACGGCCATCGTGGGAGAGCGTCAGCATGTGCGACTGGTGCTGTCCGGTCGGAACTTTACCCACAATGGTGAGCCCTATCGGATCGATCACCGTCACCGCATCGTCGAGTTCCGTGGTCACGTAGAGCAAACCGTGCGCCGGATCGAGCACCGGCAGATGCGGCCGCACGCCATGCCCAAAGTCGATCACGCCCGTCACCTGTCGCAGCCCGATGTCGATCACCAGCAATTTGCTGCCATCGATGCCCGGCTTGCCGACTCCCGAATTTCCATAGATGGGCAGGAAGGCAGTGTGCCCATCCTCTGATGCGGCAATCTCGTGCCCCCACTGGCCCGGCACGTCTTCGGCAATGGTGGCGACTTGCTTGCCGGATCGCGCATCGATCAGGCTCACGGTGCGATCGCCCTGATTGGCCACCAGCAGGGTCTGCGCATCGGCGCGGCGCACCACTCCGCCACAACATGTAACGGTAATCAGCACAAATAGGGCGACGACGTTCCTGTTCATAGCCGTCACTATACGTCGCAGGTAAGGCGAATCGCCACCCGCGCGGCTGCTTTGCTGTACGCCGCGGGCCGAACGCTGTACGCTGTTGGCGCGATGAAAACCCTGTTCCGCACCCTCGTCTGGCTCGCACTCGTGATCTGGCTCGGCGGACTGCTCTTCTTTCCCATCACCGCCTGGGCATCGTTCAGCAGCATCAGCGACACGCACGCCGCGGGCACCATCGTCGCGAAATGCCTCGGCGTCCTCCACCATGAAGGCTTCATTGCCGGAGCCGTCATTATTGTCATGCTGGGGATCGGCCACTTCGCGCGCGCCTTCCGCCTGAGCACGGTGTCGCTGGGGATTGCGATCACGGTGCTCATGCTCGCCTGCACCGCGTGGTCGCAGTACAGCATCATTCCGCGCATGGAGCGCGACCGCATCGCCGCCGGTGGCGCCATCGACAACGTCCCGAAAACCGACCCGCGGCACGCTGACTTCGATCGCCTCCACAACGTCTCCACCGACGTGGAGGAATCCGTCATGATCGGCGGGATCGTCCTTCTGATCCTGCTCGCCCGCGACTTTTAGAAAGTGAGGCGGCGACTCGTGCCGCGAGTCCCTAAGCCTCGCCCGCCTTCGCCGCCAGCGCTCCTGCCACGCCGATGTTCTTCACCAGTTCCTCCGGTACCCCGTGGCGCCGCTGAAGATACTCGGGACTGTTCCACGAGAGCCAGGCCGCTCCCTGAGCGTCTTCCCACACCAGGATTTTGAGCGGGAGGTCGATGGCGATGCTCGGCGCAGCCAGCATCACCGGCGTTCCCGCTGCCGGATTGCCGAAGATCAGCAGCTTCGTCGGGGGCATCTGCAGTCCAGCCTTCTTCGCCTCTCCGCTGTGATCGACCAGCGCAAACAGCATCACACCCCTCGCCTCCAGAATCTTCCTGAGGCGTTCCACCGTCTCGTCCACGGTGTGCTGACTGCGCTGGCTTACGATTCCGTTGTCGCTCTCCGGCATGCCGTCTCCTCCGCAATGAGAGAAAGATGCGCGAACCCCCATCCGGGCGTCAGTTCCACGCGCAGAAATTCCAATGAAGGCGGGAGAAAGCGCAGCCAGATCTCTGGCTACTTCGCTGTCAAGTCCTTCACCGGCACGATGGTCATCTCGGGAAATTCAATTCCCTTGTGCCCGTCACGCGCTTCGACCATCGCGTTTATCTTGTCCCAATAGGCCTGAATCTCGGGCGGTACATCGTCCGGAATCCCGTGCGCCTTCCAGCTCAGAATCTCGACCACGATCGGCTTGCCGTTTTCCTCTCCCCGCAACAGTACGTGCGGCGCCGGAATCACCATGTCCCGCTCGCGGAGCGCCGCCCAGTAGTCAGGCATCATCTTGAGGAACGCGTCGATCTGCGCCGGCTTCACGCGATACGTCGCCATCACGGTTTCAGGACCGTCGGCCGCATCCTGACCGAATGCAGCCGGGACCAAAAGGGCCGACAGAATTCCGACTGCGAGCATGGCTGCCATTTGCCTTGCGTATTTCATGCGCTTCTCTCCTTCTCCCCGGTTCTCGTCAGTTCTGACATCAGACCCAGCGTGTTTCCTGCCGGATCCTTCAGGAACGCCAGCCACAGATCGTGGCTTTTCATCCGCGCTGCCAGATGCGGATCCTGCGTAAAAACCGCGCCCTTCTCCCTGAGCGCCTCGCAGGTGCTGTGAATGTCGGGCACCCGAAAATAGAGAATCGTCCCATTCGCCCCCGGCTGAGCGTCGCCGGTCCGGATCAGAATCCGCACCGTTCCACACTGAAAGAATGCCATGGTTCCCGCGTCGAAGAGGAACTTCATTCCGACCACGTCCCGATAGAAAGCTTTCGCCTCCTCCAGATTTCCAACCGTGAGAGCCACCTGTCCGATGTCCTCGAGGTGGACTGCCGTCGTCCCACTTTCCATACACGAAGTCTCCATTTCATTAGCTGAGCTAATGATTTAGCATGAAATCACCTGAAAATGTCAACAGCACGCGAACTCGCCGCGGAAAATACCGCCGAAATCCTCCATTCCGCCGCCATTCATCTGTTGCGCAGTCTGCGGCGCAGCGATTCCGGCAGCGGTCTCAACGCCCCCCGTCTCTCAGCCCTCTCGGTCATCGTTTTCTCGGGGCCGATCACGCTCGGCCGGCTCGCCGACGCCGAGCAGGTCCGCCCTCCCACCATGACGCGCATCGTGAACGCCCTCGAGGCCAAAAGCCTCGTCAAAAAGAGCGCCAGCGCCGAGGACCGCCGCACCGTTCATCTCTCGGCAACGATCAAGGGGAAGCGCCTGCTGTTCCGGGCTCGCGCGCGCCGCATCCAGTTGCTCGCTCATGGAATCGCGGCCCTCCCCGCAAAAGACCGCGGCACACTCTGCGCGGCCGGCGCCATCCTGGGGAATCTCGTTCGCGATTTGTGACCGGCTGCCGCGAATCGCCCGCTTTCCGGGAACCGCAACGGTCCCATCTCCGTACCTGCCCCCAGCCCATTGCGCGAGGTTCCCGGTTGAAGCTGTCCATCGAAAACGTCGGCAAGTGTTATGGCGGAGAATTCTGGGCTCTGCGCCGATTCAGTCTGGAACTGAAGCCTGGAGTCCTCGGATTGCTTGGGCCGAACGGCGCGGGCAAGACGACGCTGATGAGCATCCTCGCCACCATCACGCGCGCCAGCGAGGGTAAGGTGACGTGGAATGGAGCCAACCTCGCCGCCGATCCCAATGCGCTGCGCGCCGTGCTTGGGTATCTGCCGCAGGATTTCGGCGTCTATCCCAACCTGAACGCCCAGGAATTCCTCGAGTATCTCGCCGCCGTCAAAGGCCTCGACGCGGCCGCCGCGCGCAGACGCATCGACCAGCTCCTCAACCTCGTCAACCTCTCCGACGTGCGCGGCCGTCCGCTCGGGGAATTTTCCGGTGGGATGAAGCAGCGGGTCGGCATCGCCCAGGCTCTGCTCAACGATCCGCAACTGCTCATCGTCGATGAGCCCACCGCGGGCCTCGACCCGGAAGAGCGGGTCCGCTTCCGCAACCTGCTGTCGGACCTCTCCGGCGAGCGCATCATCATCCTCTCCACGCATATCGTTTCCGACGTCGAGGCAACGGCGACGGACATCGCGCTCATCTCCAGTGGCGCTCTCGTCGCGCATGCCGCGCCGGAGGAGCTTCTGCGCAAAGTCGAAGGCCGCATCTGGGAGTGGGTCATTCCCAGCGCCGACCTCAATGCGGTGAAGCAGTGCTATCGCGTCAGCAACGCGGTGCGCCGCAGTGATGGCGTCCATGTGCGCGTGCTCACCAAAGACCCTCCTGCGGGCGCGCAGCCCGTTCCGCCCACGCTCGAGGATGCCTACCTTGATTCGCTGTCGGTCTACCGAGCCGGAGCCGTCGCATGAGGCGGACGCGCGTCCTCTGGCATCTGATCAAAGCCGATTTCCTCACGCGCGTGCGCCGCACCAGCTTTCTTCTTACCCTCGGCTTCGCCGTGTTCCTCGGCTACCAGACGTTCGCCGGTCATATCGTGATGCGTCTGGACGACTACCGCGGCGTCTACAACTCCGCGTGGGTGGGCGCGCTGATGGGCGTGGTGACCAGCACGTTCCTCACGCTTGCCGGTTTCTACATCGTGAAAGGCTCGATCCTGCGGGATGAGACCACGCGCGTGGGGCAGATTCTTGCCGCCACACCCATGACAAAGAGCTTCTATACCCTGGCGAAATTTCTCGGCAACTTTGCGGTACTCGCCGCCATGGTGCTGGTGATGGCCGCCGCTGCGCTCTGTATGCAGATGTTTCGCGCCGAAGATCGTACCCTCCACCTCTGGACGCTGCTTTCGCCGCTGCTGCTGTACGCGCTGCCGGCCATGGCGTTTGTGGCGGCGCTGGCGGTGCTCTTTGAGACGCTCCCATTGCTGCGAGGGGGGCTGGGCAATGTGGTGTGGTTCTTTTTGTGGATCACTCTGATCGCGGTGGCTGTGGAACCGGCGGCGACCCGGGGCGCGCCGCTGACACAGGCGAATTATTTTCGCGACTTTACCGGCATGCCCACGATGATGGGGCAGATGCGGGCGACGCTGCTCCAGGTGGATCCCAAATTCCAGAATGGTTTCTCGCTGAGCATTGGGGGAACGCCGCCGAAGCATCGTTTCGTCTGGAACGGCGTTCAATGGGATCCTGTCCAGTTGGCTGCGCGCCTCACCTGGTGCGCGTACGCTCTGGCGGCAGCGCTGCTCGCCTCGCTCTTCTTCCACCGCTTCGATCCGGCACGTGAACGCCTGACGCTAAAACGGAAGCAGGCAAATCCCGAACGCGCTCCGGTGCTGGAGTTCGCGGCGGCGAGACAGCTGGCTCAGGCCGATCCATGGACGAACCGGCTGGATCCTCTGCTATCTTCGAGCGTGAAAAACCGATTCTTCTCCGTGGTCGCTGCCGAGCTTCGCCTGATGCTGCAGGGTCATCGCTGGTGGTGGTATGCCGTCGCGGCCGGATTGTTTATCGCCTGCCTTGCCGCTCCGCTCGATGCTTCGCGCGACGGCATCATTCTGGCCGCGTGGATCTGGCCCATCCTGGTTTGGTCGCAGATGGGCAGCCGCGAATCGCGCTACGCCACGGGTCCGCTGATCTTCTCCGCACCGTATGCGCTGCAGCGCCAACTGCCGGCGGTCTGGATTGCCGGGGTTCTCGTCACGCTGGCCGCGGGAGGAGGACTCGCCATCCGTCTGCTCATCGCGCGCGATCTGCACGGCCTCGCAGGATTCGCGGTCGCCGCGTGCTTCATCCCCAGCCTCGCGCTGGCGCTCGGTGTCTTGAGCGGCGGCAGCAAATTTTTCGAAGCGCTCTACACCGTGTGGTGGTACACGGGCGCAGCGCATCATCTGCGCGGAGCAGATTTCACCGGCACGGTCGCGGCCAGCAGCACGCCACTGATCTATCTGGGGATGACGCTCGTGTTGTTGGCAATTTGCTTCACGCGACGCCGCACGCAGCTGGCTTACGCGTGATGGCGCGTCAGCAAATCGGTCGCGACAAAGACGAAGAAGATCACCGCGATCACGCCGTTCATGGTGAAGAACGCCGCATTCATCCGCGTCAGGTCGCGTGGCGATACGATGAGGTGCTCCCACAGCAGCAGCAGCGCAACGGCTGCGATCCCCACGCCAGCCACCGGACCGAGATGGAACAGCAGCACCAGCCACACCAGCAGCCCCAGCATGATCACGTGCATGGTGCGCGCAATCCAGAACGCAGCGGTCACGCCCAGCGCAGCCGGAATGCTGCGCAAGCCCGCGGACCGGTCGTGCGCCTCATCCTGGCAGGCGTAGAGCACGTCGAATCCGGCAACCCAGAACAACACGGCGGCGGTCAGGACGAGAATGCGCGGATCGAGCGATCCGCGAATGGCGATCCATGCGCCCGACGGCGCCAGGCCCAGGGCCAGCCCCAGAAACAGATGCGACCAGCGCGTAAACCGCTTGGTATAGGAGTAGAGGAACAGGACCACAAGCACGATCGGCGAGAGGATCAGCGTCAGCCGATTCAGTCTCCACGCCCCCAGCAGAAACACCGCCGCCATGACCATCGTGAAGCCGGCCGCGAACTGCCGCGTCAGCAGCCCTGCGGGGATGGCTCGCATCTTCGTGCGCGGATTCGCCGCGTCCAGATCGGCATCGGCCCAGCGGTTGAAGGCCATGGCGGCCGAGCGCGCGGCAATCATGCATACAATGATCCAGCCGAGCTTCGCAGCGGGCGGCCAGCCATGCGCGGCCAGCATCGCGCCGGTCAGCGCAAACGGGAGCGCAAAGATGGAGTGCTCCCACTTGATCATCTCCAGCGTGACGCGAATGTTGCGCAGCAAAGGCACAAATATAGGTTACAGGTTGCAGGGCACCGAAAACAGAACGGCACCCTCCTGGATCGAGAGTGCCGTTTTGCGGATCGAGTTGCGTTGCCGGAAGTCGGGGTCTCAGCGCTCTGAGCCCGGTTCCCGGTGCCCGCTCTTTACTTGCCGGGTTTCTCTTTCCCCGCGTTGGCCACCTGCAGATTGTTGGTCACGCTGAAGACACCCGGGAACGGTGTTGGCCTGGATTCCGGCGGCATTCTTCTGGGCCTGGTTGTCGACGGTGCCGAACAGCGTCACGTGCCCGTTCTGCACCTGGATGCGGATCGGCTTTTCGGGGTCGATGGCGTATTGGTTCAGCAACGGATAGCCGTAGATCGCACGGTATTCCTGTACGCGAATGCGGTCGTCAAAATCGGAAACAGGATCGACCTGGATATTGTCGATAACGTCCTTGACGCCCTTGGTATTCGCCACCACGGCAATGGCGTCGGCTGCGGCCACCGGCCCGGCTGCATGACCGCCGACAACAGCAACGCCGTTCTGTACCTGAACCGAGATTGCCTGGAACTGGATGGGAACATTGCCCCACAGGTTATAAGTGATGGCCTTCTGCAGCTTCTCCTGCAGTTGCTGATCGGGAATCTCGGCACCGGCGACCTGAACTTCGTTCCGAACCGCCGTGACACCCTTCACCTGATGGACTTTCTGATCGGCCTGGAACTTGTCGGCGACCACATCGACGATCCCGTCAGCGTCGCCATGCCATTCTGTACGGATGCCTGAATGCCTTTAAAGCGAGAAGCGCTGAGAGCCTTCTGAACGGCTGCCTGAGCTCCGAGTCGTTTTGTGCAAAGGCCGCGGGAACAGCAAGAGCCGCGGCAAGAATGAAAATCAATGCTTTCTTCATGGTTCGTCTCCCCAGGCTGCCTCTTCGATTTTTTGAGTTTTTAGCCGGGAATGGTCCGCGGCCAGAGGAGGCAGCCTTTCGTACTATTCAGACACGCAAAGAGTGTGTTTGGATGCGCGATTGCGCTGGAATTTGCGGCCGTCCGGCAGGTTTTGACGCTTCGGCCTTCGTCGATTGCGGAGCAAATATTTGTGCAGCGCGCAGAGCTACCGCTGCATCAGTGATAGCGCCGATGGAGCCGGAAAATCAGGCTGAAAACGCCGGATTCGTCGCGCACCGCGACCACGGAGAAGTCCTGCGTCACGCGCCATTCGCCCTGGATCAACTGCTCTGCTGTTGAATTGACGTTGGTGGCATAGGTTAGGGTAGCGTTCTTCGAGATCGGTTCTTCGACGGTGATGCGCGCGGTTGCGTTTCCGACGCCGCTGACGAAGGTTGGATCGATGCGCACGCTGCCCCCGCCGAAAAGTTTTTGAATCCTGTTGCTGATGGTTGCGTTCAGCGCGCCACCCAGCAGCGAGTCGGCGGTGGAGTTCACGCCCGCCTGCTGCTGCTCCGTGCTGTAGATCTGCTGCTCCTCCTGGGTGCGGCCCATGGCCAGCAGAGAAAAGATGTCCTGCTCGGAGAGCGGCGGCTCGGAGCGGAAGGTCGGATTCAGTTTCGTGGTCGCCCCCTGCAACGCGATAGTGATGGTGTAACTTTCGACCGTGGTGGTCGCGGTCAGGTCGAGCACCGGCTGGATGCGGACGGGATTGGAGAAATAGATCTCGCCATGCTGCAGCTCGAATTTCTCCCCGTTAAAGGTGCGCGGTTCCTTCGGTGATGGTGACGCGTCCCAGCACCGTGGGCTGCGCCAGGGTACCGCGAATCGCCAATTCCACATTGCCCGCCAGACGCGCGAACGAATTCTGGAAGTTGAGCGAGGGCGCTGACGCAATGCGAATATCGAGCCGCACCTGGTTGGTCGGCGAGTTGGGGTTGGGCGGCAGAGACACGCCGCTGCTGTTCGCGATGGATGCGAAATCCACGTCTGGATTAATAGCAAAACCAGTCAGCATCACCCTGCCGCTCACCAGCGAGCTGGTCTGATTGCCCTGCAGCCGAAGCTGAGCGCTTGCCGTCGACGTGACCCCTTCGGGATAACGAATACGCACATTTTTGGCGTCGGCGGTGAGATCGGCATAGAGCCCGCGATGATACGTGACAAAGCCGCCGACCTTGATCAGGCCACCGCCGCTGTAGGCGGTCACGTCTTTGAAATCCAGCCGGTCCTGATCGAAAACCAGCTCGCCATTCATCCGGCTCAGCCCGTTCACGTAGTCTTCCAGCGCGACATTCACGTTGGTGAACTTCACGTTGCCGGTCAGATCCGGATTCTGCACGGTGCCTTCCGCGTTCATTGTAAAGTCGACGTGGCCCGAGGAAATGATGTCGGTATCGAGCGTCTGCGCCAGCGCCATGTTGATCGAACCCTTCGCCGCGCCATGAATCGGCCTCGGATTGGCGAAGACCCCGATGGATCCTTCTGTTCGCAGATCCGTATCGGGACCGACGATGCGCAGCGGCTCCATTGCAAAGGTCCCGTCGCGCAGCGTGGCGTGCACCGGGCCGTCGCTGTGAATGGGAACGTCTTCCAGAGTGACGGCCAGCTGGCTCAACCGGACATCGCCATTGAGCTGTTTCGGCTTGCGCAGCGGGCCGGAAACCGTCACGGTGCCGGCGATCGAGGAACTGCCGCGAATGCCGCTCACGCTGAACGTCCGCAGCAGCGGATCGATGTTGAAACCGGCGATCTTCAGGCTGGCCTGGGTCTGGTAATTGCCGGTAAGCTGCGTTTCGCCCGTCAGCTCCAGGTTCGAGGTGTTGAGGTGAGAGGTCATGCGGAGCTGTAGCGCCCGCCCCTGAGTATGCGCATCGGCGTCGAGAGAACCGGTAAATTCGCGCGCGACCTGGAGGTTACGCACATGCAGGCTCGCCTCCAGCGACGGAGCATCCAGCGTTCCTCTGCCACGCGCTTCAAAGTCCACCGCCCCCAGGATGGGATACTGCTCATTCTTGAGCGCGCGGATGTGCGCCAGCTCGAAACCTCGGCCCTCAAGATCGACCTGCGCGGTCTTCGCCGTAAAGTTGTAGCCGCCGCTGCCTGTGATCCGCCCCCCGTCGAGCGCAAACATAAGATGGGTCGCGTTGACGTCTCTGCCGCGGAATTGCACATCGCTCGTCAGCGAGCGATACGGCTCTCCGTAAATTTCACCCCCGGTCAGGCTCAGCTGACCGGTGCCGTCCAGATCGCCGATGGTCCCGTCGGTCTGCGCGTGCAGGTTCAGCGTGCCGGAGACGGGATACGTTTTGCCGGTGAGCGCCATCCACTGCTGAATATCGGCTTGGCTCACCCGCACGCTTGCGTGGATGGCTGGACGAATCGCAAACAGCTCCGTCGGCTCACTGGCATGTCCGCGGACGGCGCCGGAAAACTGAATCGTGGTCTTCCCCTGCACCAGCGTGCCTACGCTCACCGAAAGCGACCCCGCACTATAGTCGGCATCGGTGGTCAGGCTGTCGAAATGGATGTTGCTTGCGGCCTGCGTCGCCGCCGGTGTGGGTCCCAGGCGGAACAAGATTGAAGTCGGTCGCCTGCAGATGCCCTGAAAATCGGGTGAGTCCAGGCTGTCCTGTCACCGTGCCGTGGAACTGCGCGACTCCATGAATCTGCGCGGGGATCGGCGTCGGCTGCCCGGGTGCGGCAATGCCGAACGCCGCCAGCGCGGGATTGAACTCCGCAACATTGCGCGTCACCAGGCTGGCGTTGAGCTGCGATTTGCGCGTCATCGGATAGACGCCGAGGCTGCCGCTGATTTGAATCCCGACGCCGGCGTGTGAATATCGAGCGTGCGCACCACCACGGAGCCGCTCCGGTTCACGTAATCGGCGTCCACCACCCCGGTCACCGGCACTTCATTGGGACTGGGAGCATGCGGCGGCGCCAGATTCACCTTCACCGTGCCGGTCAGATTGTCCACGCTGCCCTTCCAGGTCGACGCTCGCCGTTCCGGCGGCCGACGTATCGAATCCCAGACGGCGAAAGCGGCGCGGAGCCACCGTATCGAGAAGTGAGTCCAGCGTGAACCCCGCCAGCTGGGTGCGGATCATTCCCTGCTCCGCGCCTGCCTCCGGCTGGCCAGGCTGCGCGACGGCCGGAGCCTGCCAGTTCACGATGCGCATTGCACCGGTGACCACCCCACCGGTCGCGAGGCGCGCGTGAATGTCCGTCACCGCAATCAGGTCCTGCGTAACATGCGCGACCGCGTCGGCGGTAACGTTGTTCGCGTTCACCGTGCCGGTGCGGTAGGCGCCGCCGCTGATCCGCGCGTTTCCATCCACCACGAACTGCGAGCCGGTCCCGTGCCCATTCGCTTCCAGCTGCGCCGTACCGGCGTCCAGTCCCGGCGTGCCGGTCAGCGCCCGCACTTCCAGCGCGTCGATGGCGCCCTTCATCGTGAACTGCCAGCGCGGATGGGCGAAGTCGTCGAGCGTTCCATTGGCGCGCAGCACGGTCTTCTGGCTCTTGCCCTGCGGGCCGCTCTGCAGTATCAGCGAAACCAGATTCGCGCTGTTGCGCCCCATCTCCACCGACGCATCGAGCTGCGAGTGGATGGGGGTGTCGGCTCCGCGCTGCGTTACCACGTCCTCGGCATGCAGGGTTCCAACGTAATGATCGCGCAGAGGAACGTAATTCACCTGCGCCGCCAGGTTGTTCACCGCCAGATTGAACGGGATCTGCTGCTCGTTCAGGATGGCCACACCGTCGCTCACCACGGTTCTGGCCACCGCGAGATTGAAGACCTGGTCCGTGGCGTTCCCGGTTGAAGCGTGCCGGGGCTTCGGCTGATTCGTCGATCCGTCCGGATACACGATCAGATGAATCACCGGATGGTCGCCTTCGAGGTAATTCATTCCGATCTTTGCGCGGAAGAAGGACAGGATCTGCAGACGGACGAAGAGGCGATCGATATGCGCGTAAGGAACCTGGCCCGGCCCTTCGAGCCCATGAATCGTCAGGTTGTCCGCCTCGAATTCCAGATGGGTCATGCGCCAGCTGAACTTCTGCAGCTCGACGCGACCACCGGTCGATTTCTGCAGTTCGGCAATCAACGCCCGGCGGACACGGTTCTCGAACGAAGGCGTGCTGGCGTACCAGGCAAGGATGCCGCCCATGACGACCAGGGCCAGCACCGTCCAGAGCGTGCTGAACACAATCAGATTGCGCACCCGGTGCGGGTGCCGGCGCGGCGCTGGCGCCTCCTCGCGAAGCGGCTCGTCTCCCGGGGGTACCTGAGGCTTCGCGTTCATTGGTTCACGGCCGCTGTTTTCGCATCGAAATCGGCGCTGTACGCCGGATCCACGATCTTCACGTTGCCCTGATCGTGCAGGCTGGTCAGCCAGTCCTGAAATAACCCGCTCACCTGCTGCTGCAGCAGGATTTCCTGAATGCGCCCGGAAACTTCCGCCAGCGGGGGCGCCGTTTCATTGTCCTTCGCCAGGGCGGGCACCAGGGTCTTCTGATAATACGTCGTGATCTGCTCCTGCGAAACGCGAATCCCGCTGCGGAAGCGCAGGTCGATGAAGTGCAGTATCGCCATGCGCTGGCTCCAGCGCTGCTCCACCACGCCGGCGGTCAGGTCGTTGGACTGCAGAAAGCGCTCCCACCCTGTGCCGGTGCCGCATTGGAATTGCGCACAGGCCGGAATCTGCCTGCGCAGCTCCGCCAGGGACTCATCCACCTCCGCGCCGGCGTCTGTGGGCTGTTGTTGCTGTTTCATTTGTTCCAGAATGAGGGTGCGATCGATCAGGCGGCGCAGCGCGAAATCCGGCGTATTCTGCCCGGGCAGCACCTGCAGCGGCTCCAGCGCCGAAAGGTGCATCTCCTGTTCGACGTCGCTCTGCAGGATGACATTCGAGCCAATGTTGGCGATGACGTGATCGAGCTCTACCGGAGGATTGGCCGCGGAAGACGGCGGAGGAGGCGGGCTCTGCGTGGAAGGTGTTTGCGGACGCCGGCAGTCGCGCCGGCGGCGAATCGCGAGCCCACCGCGAAACCATGCGCACCGGTCCTCATCAGAAAGCCTGCCCGATGCTGAAGAAGAAATTAAAGTGCGCCGCCTGGCCGTAGCATGGGGGGCGGCGTTGGGATTGGGATCGGATAAAGTCAGGCTATTCGAGTTGTCGCGTTTCTGTTGCCGTACTGCACCAGAACCGGATAAACCGGAGGATTGAGGTTATAGCCGAGGTCGAAGCGGATGGGCCCGATCGGCGTGTGATAGCGCACGCCGGCCCCCACCGTGTGGGAAAAATCATTGAAATCGCATTGCCCGGTCGGGTTCGTGCTCGAGGAGCGGGTACCGTCTCCTCCTGGATGGTGGGATTCAGATAGGCATGTGCCGTGCAGGTATAGCTGTGCGGCTGTTTGATGCGGAGCGCGCTGCGGCCAGATGTCGGAAGAATTGTTGAATACATTCCCCATGTCGTGAAACAGAACGAATCCCAGCGAATTGCCGAAATACGGCAGCTGCGGATTGGGCAGTCGAAGTTCCGTCTGATTGACAAAGACGCCGGCGCCGCCAATCGGGAAGCCGGTGAGCGAATCGCGCGGACCCGCGGAGTTGAGGGGAAAGCCGCGCAGCGACTCCGGCCCGCCGGCGTAGAGCCGTTCCGGCAGCGGAATCGCCTCATATTTCGCCTGGCCGAAGACGCGCTCGATGCCGAAGCGGGTGTTGCGGGCAAGAATGTATCGCTTTTGTTTCCCCAGGCCGTAGTAGGTGGCGTTCGACCAGTCGAAATGCGCGTAGTTCGCTTCCGACGTCAGGAAGACGTTGTCGGTGGCGAAGATCTGGATGCTGTTGTACATGCCCGTTTGCGCATCGAGAGGCTCCGGCCGCCGCGTGTCGCGAACCCACGTCAGCTCGGGGCCGCCCACACGAACCGGTTCGGAGAGAAGTGGAATCAGGTTGGGCGCCACCTGAATCGTGTTGGGATCGACCTTCACCCGGCGATAGGAAACCTGATAGATGATCGTGTCGATCAGATTCGGATGCTGGGTCAGGCGAACGTCGCCTTCCGACGTGGAGGAGGCGAAGGTGATCACATTCTGCGCGTTGATGTAGCCGCCGCCAAGGGAGCCGATCCAGCGTCGGATGGTTCAGGAATCGCGGCCAGTTGTAATTCATGGTGAATTGCTGCTCCAGCGATCCGTATTCCGATTTGAAATTGATCGACTGATTCCGGCCCCACAGGTTAATGCGCGATACATCCAGTTCCACCAGCGCGCTCACCCCAAACTTGCCGTTCGGGCTGCACGAATATGTCGACGGATTGATGCCGAGCGCAATCAGGCTCAGCGGATTCGGGCAGTTCGTGCTCGGGCGTTCCCGTCTGCGCCTGCAGGCCGCCGCCATACGTCACATCCCAGCGGCGCGCCTCATCGAACTGCACCAGGACATTCTTGCGCGGCTCGTCCCCTCCCGGATTCTCCACCGCGGTCTGCACCTGATTAAACAGCGTCAGGTTGTAAAGATCGCGCTGGGTCTGGAGCAGCTTCGACTGATCCAGCGGATCGCCCGCCTTCACCAGAATGGCGTGCTTCACGGTGCCGGGGTGCGTGTACCTGAGGCCGCTCGTGAGCACGTTGCGGATGAAAATCTGATCGCCCGGGGTGACATGCAGATCGACGTCGATCAGCGCCGGGTCCTTCGGCGAAGGATTCTGCTGCAGGTTCACCGCGGCATGGTCGTAGCCGTGGTCAAGAAAATACCCCAGGATCGCATCGCGATCGGCGGTCAGATTGTTTCCCGAGTAAGGCTGCCCCGGCTGCAAACTCAGCTTCGGCTGGATGGCCGCCAGCTGAGCCGGTGTGACCCCGTCGATCTTGTAGACGCCGACTTTTTGCTGGACCCCTTCAACAATGGTGTACGTGACGGTCAGGCTCTTTTCGCCCTTTTTCGTCGGCGATGGAGACTCGCGCACCTCCGGCGTCACTTTCACATTGGTAAAGCCATTTCCCTGATAGAGGCCCGTGATCGCGTTCACGTCCGCTTCCTGCAGGGCCTGGCTGTAGATGCCGTGAGGCATGAACAACGACGCAGACTGCACGCTCAGGCGCTGCTTCAGCAGCCACGCGCCGAAATACCCGTTGCCCTGAATGCCGACGGACTGGATCCGCTCGCGCGGCCCGAGGTTCACGTCGTACGTGACATGGGTGACGCCGTCCTTCGCATCGGAAAGGTGCGTCACTTTGGCGTGGAAATAGCCCTGCCGCTGGTAATAATCGCGGATGCGCTTGCTGCCCTCGTTGAGCAGATCCTCGTCCAGCGTGCCTTCCGCGTAGACCGGGACCAGGCTTCGCACCTTGCCCTGGCTGAGCTTCGCACCCTCCACAATGATTTTGACCACCGGGCCGCGATCCGCGTCGAAGGTGTAGTTCAGACGGTTTTGGGGAGGCTGATACTGGCTCGAAGCCAGGGTCACGTTGGCTTCCAGCCGCTGCTGCTTCTGGTATTGCTTCCTCAGATTGGTGAGCGCCCGGCTCACCGTGTCAGAATTTACCTTCGACCCCGCCTTCAGCTTCGCCTTCTTGCGGAACATGGGGAGGTCCATCCCGCTGTCGCCCTCGACCGCTACATCGCCCACCCGCGCCGGCTTTCCGGTCCTGACGTCGAACTGGACGTTCAGCTCGGCGTCGGCCTTGTCGAGGGCCGTGTGCCGCACAATCGAGCCCTGGTAGTAGCCGTTCTGCTGCAGCGTCTGCTGTAGCAGTTCCTGGGCGCGGCTGAGCTTCTGATCCGTATAGGGCGTCCCGGGATTGAGGCGCGTCGAGTAGTTGAGCTGATTGCTCAGATGGCTGTTCTTCACTCCCCTGACCAGGACGCGGCCGAGGAACAAAGTTGGCGTTCCTTTGAAAACCAGCACCACTCCCTGGCCCTGCCGATTCCCATTGACCGCAATGGTCTGATAGCGACCGGTGGCATACAAACGCCGCAGGCTGGCCCGGATTTTGACGGGATCAAGCGGCGCGTTGGGCTGCTGTTCCAGCTGCTCCGGCAGCGGATCGAGCGCGTCCCGTGTGACTCCCTCAAAGCGGATATCGACGACCGGAAGCCCGGTCCACCCCTCCAGATGTTCCGACGTCGGAACCGGCTGAACCTTCGTGGTCGACTGTTCCTGCGTTGTGTTGTACGACGGCAGCACGCTGCCCGGTGGGACCGGAGGCGTCTTTTTGCGCTGTTCTTCCGGTGAGCTGGCCGTGGGAGGCTGCGTGGGATTGATGGGTTGCTGCGCCCGCAGCGTCAAAACACCGGCCCCGAGCAACAGGCCGGCCAGACACAGGACCTGGGCCGCAGGCGGTGCGAGGCTGCGTTCCGCCCGCCCCCCTCGCTGCCGCCCCCACCCCTTCCGCAAAGCAGAAAAACCCTTCGAACCCAAACCGCCCTCGTCCAGTACCGGAAAGCTCACCCGTCGCAACAATGAGAACCTGTGCCTGTCTTAACCCCACCCAGCCCCGGCAAGTTTTGCTCAGCATCGCCTCGGCTCAACAGCTCCGGCTCCCGGAAGCAGATCCCCTGAGTTCTGCTCTCGATCATGAGATGCGGACTCGGCGGCAGCGCGGCCACTACGGCGAAAGCACGCGCGGGAGTGAATTTCTATACTACTGAGTGATGGCCGCTCCCTCCCAAATCGTACGCGAAAGATACTCCCGCCAGGTGCTGTTCTCCGCTATTGGGCCGGATGGCCAGGACCGTATCGACCGGGCGCACGTGGCCGTGGTGGGCGTGGGCGCCACCGGTGCGGCGGCGGCCAGCCTTTTGGCGCGGGCCGGCGTGGGCACCGTGACCCTGATCGACCGCGATTTCGTCGAGGAGAGCAACCTCCAGCGTCAGATTCTTTTCGACGAAACCGACGCTCGGGATTCTCTGCCCAAGGCGGAGGCTGCCCGCCGCAAAATCGCTGCTTTCAACAGCGAAATCGCGCTGCGCGCCCATGTCGCCGATCTCATTCCCGGAAATATCCACGCACTGCTCGAGGGATCTGACATCGTTCTCGACGCCACCGATAACTTCGAGACCCGCTATCTGCTCAACGACTATGCGGTGGAGCAATCGAAACCGTGGATTTATGCGGCTGCGGTGGGCTCCTACGCCGTGACCATGAATATTCTTCCCGGAGAAACCGCCTGTCTGGCCTGCATTTTTCCCGAACCACCGGGCGGAGCCATTGAAACCTGCGACACTGCCGGCATTCTTAACGGCGCCGTGAATCTCGCCGCCTCTATCGAGGTCACCGAGGCTCTCAAATGGATCGTCGGGGCGCGCGACAGGATGCGGAGAACCCTGCTCTCCGCCGACCTGTGGACCAACGAGTGGAGCGAAGTCGCCGCGGGGACGCCGCGGGCCGACTGCGTGGTCTGCGCGGAGCGGGACTTTGCCCATCTGCGCGGCGAGGGCCGCCCGCACATTACCCTCTGCGGCCGCAACTCAGTGCAGATCCACGAGCGGGCCCGCCCGGTGGATCTGGCCGCAATGGAGGTGCGCCTGCTCCCGCACGGTCACGTGCAGCGCAACGACCTGCTCCTCCGCTTCCAGCGCGGCGAGCATACGCTGACCCTGTTCGCCGACGGACGAGCGATCATTCAGGGCACGACCGATGTAGCTGTGGCGCGGAGCTTTTACGCAAGGTTTGTAGGGTCATAGGGGACGCACAGTCGGGACCGAGTGAGGGTTCACGCAGCAGACCACGGCGCTGAAGCATCCAACTCAAGGACTTCATCGCAGTTCGGAATTTAACCGGGGTAGACTGCTTTTTGGAAGCCCGTGAATTAAGATGAGCCTTATTTCGCGCGCAAATGAAATCGTCAGGACCACGCCCTGGCTCGGCCGCTGGGCGTTGCGGGCACTTCCTGACCTGCCATGGACCATTGAAGTCCATCCAATCGGTCGTGTGGAGATACGGCTCCGGCGCGATCGGAACAGCTGGCTGCGATCACCCATTGCCGGTGATGGATTCATGCTGGGAGCGCTGCAGAGACTCATTCGTCCTGGGGATGTGGTTTACGATGTCGGACCAACATCGGGCTTTACAGCCGATTTATTGTGCAGGAGTTCGGAGCATCCCAGGTTTATGCATTCGAGCCGACTGCAGGAAACTACCCACGACTGGCGAGGAATCTTCAGGTTGGAGAATGCGCCGATCGAGCCGAGGCGCTGCAACTGGCGATCGGAGACGAGGACGGAGTGGTTGATTGTCAAGCAGACGACATGTCAGCGCTAACTGGCGCTCTAGATGCCGTGAATCACGGGCAAGCAAGCCGTAACAGAACGCAATATCATTTGCCGCCGATGATCGAGAAGGTTTCCGTGGGCCGTTTGGACACCGTCATTCGCGATCGGGGTCTGAGCTTGCCCGACGTGATCAAACTCGAGGGTGCGGAGGCATTGGCACTGAAGGAGGCGCACAATCTGTTGCAGCAACAGAAACCCCGGCTGGTAATCGAGCTGCATAGCGGACCCGTGGGAGCCGAGGTGCTGGAGATTCTCTGGATGTACGGCTATCGCTGTTTTGGATATGTAGCGTCCGCAGCGATGCCCGAATATCGAGAAATCATAGCCAGCGATGTAGGGAAGATTCGCGATGAATATTCGTTGAAGTACATGGCAGCTTCAATCCAGGAAAAAGATCTTCTGGTCCCGATTAGGGATCCCGAATGGATCGCAAAGCCCGGTGCGGGGAACCCAAGGCCGAGGGCTTCGTGAAGGTTTGCCGTGCCGAAACCACTTCGAGCTAGCCGACAGCTCGCCTGAATCCGCCGATTGCTATACTCGGCGCAGGCAGACGACGATGGGATTGTATTTCACGATTCGGGAGAAACTCCGGTTCAATCCGATCGTCAATGCAACGATTTATCTGGGCCAGAGTTTGTATTGTTCCCACTTTGGACGTCTCGTCCACGATTCACGGATGGCGCGCAAGAGCAAAGGACAACTCGAAGGAGTTGCTCTTTGCACGCGGTTTCGTGATGAGGCTCGCTACCTTCCGGAATGGCTCGAATACTATATCGCAGCGGGAATTGACCACTTCTTCCTGTACAACAACTTCAGCAACGATGGATACCTTGACGCGATTGGTCCCTGGCTCAATAGCGGACAAGTAACTCTCGTTGATTGGCCCCGGGCTCCCGCTTCACCAGGCGCAGAAGAAGATTGCGTCCGGCGGGTACTGGGGCGATTTCAGTGGGTGGGGTTTGTCGACGCTGATGAGTTCGTTGTCGTCCGCAATGGACAGAGTATCGGCGAATTCCTGGATGGATTCCCGATGGCACCCGGCGTGGGCCTTCACTGGCGCATGTTTGGATCATCAATGCACAAGAAGCGACCCGGGGAACCGGTGATTTTGGCCTATCGGCATAGATCACCCGCTGCAAGGCAACCTCAAGTCGTTCATCCGCCCTGAACGCGCGGCACAATGCCGGAACCCGCACTCTTGGTTCTACTCGCCGATTGGAACGGCAGTCGACGAACACCACAGGAGATTGTCGGTAGTCTGGACGCCAGACCTACGGCAGACCTTGCATGGATAAATCACTATTTCTGCAAGAGTCAGGAAGACTACCTCGAAAAGACCAGTCGAAAACCAACGCAGCGATCCGACAACGATGAGGTTCAAGCACCGCCGGCCAGAACGGGTCATCAACGAATTCCGGAAGAACAACGAGGTCTTCGACTCCCGCGCAGTGGATTACTACCGCGCGCGGTGCGAAGCGATCGGGAGGAGGCCGATTCTGCTGGAGGGACTGATCGCGGAGCGAACGGGGGGGTGAAGAGAGGGCTGGAAGAGTTTCAGTCGTTAAGGTTGAAAAGCAGAAAACGCCCTAGGCTCTTCGCCAAGGGCGTTTTGTCTTGGTTTTCGCGCCCGAAGGCGCATCCGCCTGGATGGCCAATCGTCAGAACTGGTTCCACAAAAACTGGTTATACACCTCGTGGTGGAACTGCACTTCCTGCGGTTTCACGAACGTCCCCAGCAGCCGTGGGCAGCGATCCGCCGAGGCCTGCTTCAGATCGGCGTAGCGCCCCTTCACATCTTCGCCCAGCAGGGTTGTGGCCCACGCCGAGTTCCGAAAATCCTCCAGCGCCGTGTAGATGTTGTCCGGCAGATACCGCTCCGCCTGGCGCAGATTCTTGATTCTCGACGTTTCGCCTTCGATGCCGGACTTGAACACCGACAACATCACGAGATAAGGATTCGAATCCGGAGCCACCGATCGCACCTCGACGCGCATCGAGCGCTCGTTGCCGATGGGAATACGAATCATCGATCCGCGATCCACCGCCGATGCCTTGATCTGATTCGGCGCCTCAAAGTGCGGATCGAGGCGGCGATAGGCGTTCACGCTGGAGTTGAGCAGCAGGCAAATATCGTTGCCGTGGGTCAGAATGCGATCGACAAACTTCCAGCCCAGAGGCGAGAGCTTCTCCTGGCCGCTTCGGATCCCAAAACAGGTTCTTGCCCCCTTTGCTGATCGAAACGTTGGTGTGCATGCCGCTGCCGTTGACGCCGACCACCGGCTTGGGCAGGAACGACGCCGTCATCCCCAGCTTCGTCGCCACCTGTCGGCAAATCAGCTTGTAGAGCTGGATCTGATCCGCCGCCGCCACCACTTCGCCATAGCCATAATTGATCTCAAACTGTGACGGCGCAACCTCGGGATGATCTTTCTCGTTCTCGAAACCCATCGCGCGCTGCACTTCCGCGGTGGTGTCGATGAACTCGCGCAGCGGATCGCCCGGCAGCGAGTGATAGTACCCGCCGGTGTTCACATAGTCGAAGCGCCCGGTCGTTGGAAAATTCCTCTCCGCGTCGATTCCGCCGAACAGAAATCCCTCAATTTCATTCGCCGCGTTCAGCGTGTAGCCGCTTTTCTCGAACTGCGCCTTAGCGAAGGTCTTCAGCACGCCGCGGGTGTCTCCCGCGTACGGCGTGCCCCCCTTGTCAATCACGTCGCCGAAGACCAGCACCTTCCCGGCGCCGAAAATGTCCGCCGGCCCGTAATAAAACGCGCTCCAGTCGATGCCCAGACGCAAATCGCTTTCGCGCTGGGCGGTAAACCCGCGGATCGACGAGCCATCGAACGTCAGATTGTCGAAGCTCTTGATCAGGAATTTCTTGTCGTAATCCAGCATGTGCAGCCGGCCTTCGAGATCGCAAAACAGTACCGTGACCGCCTTGATGCTCTTCTGATCGGTCAGGTACTTCAGCCGCTCTTCCTGAATCTTGTCGAGTGCCACGCGCTTCCGGCGCTGATCCTTCGCCTTTAGGTTGAGCTCCTCCAGCTCCTCATACGAGAGCGCAAGGAAATTCCGATATTCAGTCGACATGCTTCTCCTCTGGATCGCGATTGGATGAATCTTTGTTATAGCGCAGCCCGGCCACGCTGGCGCGGCAAGCACAATCCTCGCCCCGCGCGGCGCCAATCTGCAGTGCTGATGAAAGGTTTGGCAGTTCGCTTTCAGGGTATCGCGAGGGCATGAGGAAGTCTCTATATAAAATTTTGTGATGGCCGCAATTTGTCCCGTTTATCGACTCGGCGCAGCCTGCAGGATTCTCCCGAGCCAGATCCCTCCCCATTTCGTCCAGACGCGCAACCCACTAAGCTGGACGTACACCCGGTGAGCGCTCATCAGGCAGAAGCCGTCGTTCTTCGCAAATGGCCCGTCCGCGAGGCGGACGAGATCGTCTCGCTCTTCACCCGCAGTCACGGCCGGATCCGCGGCGTCGCGAAAGCCGCGGCCAAATCACGCCGTCGCTTCGGCGGAGCACTCGAACCCATGACCTGGGTCTCGGCGAGCTACGTCGAAAATCCCAAACAGGACCTGGTTCGCCTCGACGCCTGCGAAGTCATCGCGTCGCCTCTTTCCGATCCTGTGAATTACGCCCGCGCCGCGGCCCTCGCCTTCTATGCCGAAGTCCTCGAAGAGGCGATGCCCGATCACGATCCTCACGAAGCCGTCTTCCGTCTCGTGCTCGCCGTTCTCGACCATACCCGCGGCGACCGCATCTGGATGCCCGTCACCTATTTCTCCCTCTGGGTCACGCGCTTGCTCGGCTGGATGCCCTCGCTCATCCACTGCACCGCGTGCGGGGAAGCCTTCGGTACCGGCGCTGCCTGGTTTGACGCGCAGTCGGATGGCCTGGCCTGCGCGCCACCACAAACAGCCGGGCAGCCGCATCTTGTCGGCCGATTCCATGGCTCTGGCCCGTCGCATCTTCCATTCGCCCATTGCCGCGCTCGCGCCGGAAGAGTGGCCCGCCAGCCGCGCCGCCGATCTTCGCCGTTTTGCATCCCAGGCGCTGGAGCGGCATCTTGAACGCAGGCTCCGGTCCGCCGCTGCTCTGGTGAAAATCGGCGGATGACGCTGCAGCATCTACACTGGAGGCCCCGGAACTTTCTCCCTGTCGAGGACTCATCCATGAAAATCGCCAACAGCGTCATCGATCTGATCGGCAACACACCACTCGTGCAACTGAATCGCGTCACTGCCGGAGCCCACGCGCGCGTCGTCGCCAAGCTGGAGAGCGCGAATCCTGTCAACAGCGTGAAAGACCGCATCGGCTTCGCCATGATCGAAGCAGCGGAGCGCGAAGGGAAAATTCATCCCGGGAAAACCGTGCTTATCGAGCCCACCAGCGGCAATACCGGCATCGGCCTCGCGTTCGTCGCCGCGGTCAAAGGCTACAAGATGATCCTCACCATGCCGGAGACCATGAGTCTCGAGCGGCGGGTGCTGCTGCTGGCCTTTGGCGCGCAGATTGTGCTCACGCCTGGGCCCAACGGCATGAGTGGCGCCATCGCCAGGGCGAAACAGATCCTCGCTGACACCCCCAACGGCTACATGCTCCAGCAATTCGAAAACCCCGCGAATCCGAAAATTCATTTCAATACCACCGGGCCGGAGATCTGGAACGACACCGACGGCCAGGTCGACTTTCTGATTTCCGGCGTCGGCACCGGCGGCACGCTGACCGGAGTGGGCGAATTCATCAAACCGAAAAAGCCTTCGTTCAGAATCGTCGCGGTCGAGCCGACCGACAGCCCGGTGCTCTCAGGAGGCAAACCCGGCCCGCATAAGATTCAGGGCATCGGCGCCGGTTTCATTCCCAAAATTCTCGACACCAGCTCATCGACGAAGTTATCCAGGTTTCGAACGACGAGGCTATCGCCATGGCCCGCCGCCTGCCTCTCGAAGAGGGTCTGCTGGTCGGCATCTCCTCCGGAGCTGCGGTCCAGGCGGCCGTTCAGGTTGCCAAACGCCAGGAAAATGCCGGCAAACTGATTGTCGTCGTGATCCCGGATTTCGGAGAGCGCTATATTTCCTCCGTGCTGTTCGAAGGCTTGCGCAACGAGGCGCAGGCGCTGAAGGCGGAACCCATCGAGGCGCCGGTCAAGGTGTAGCGTAGCCAGTAGCCAGTCGTGATTGGATCGGAAGCGCTTGCTATGCGCTGTCCGCTATCCGCTATACCCTGTCCTCATGTTCGCCACCCTCCGCGAAGACATCGACTCGATCCTGGACCGCGATCCCGCGGCCGGCTCGCGGCTGATGGTGGTCCTCTGCTATCCAGGACTGCACGCGGTGTGGATGCACGAATCACGTCGCGCCTGTGGCGGGCAAAATTCCGCCTGCTCGCGCGACTTCTCTCCCAGATGCGCACGGCTCTTCACCGGCATCGAAATCCATCCCGGCGCGCTAGATCGGCCGGCGCGTCTTTATCGATCACGGCTCCGGCGTGGTCATCGGCGAAACCGCCATCGTCGGCGACGATGTCACCCTCTACCAGGGCGTCACCCTCGGCGGCACCGGCCATGAGCGCGGCAAGCGGCATCCCACGCTGCGCGACGGCGTCTTCGTCGGCAGCAATGCGCAGATCCTCGGCAACATCTGCATCGGCGAAAACTCCCGCGTGGGCGCCGGCTCCGTCGTCCTGCGCGATGTGCCGCCCAACTCGACGTCGTCGGCGTCCCCGGCGCACATCGTTTACCAGAATGGCGAGCGCGTCCTGATCACTGATCCCACTCAAATCAAGGATCCTCTCTCCGGCGTCATCATTGCCCTGGCCGAAGAAGTGAAGCGGCTGCGCTCCGCGTGGATGTGCTCGACGGCCAGCTCGAACTGGCCAGCCCGCGAACTCGATCAGGTCCGTTCCTTCACGGCCGAAGAAGAGGAGCGCGACCAATATCGCAGCGAGCAGGCGCTCGGGCTGGTCAGCATGGGCGAAGGGATCTGAGCGGCAGTTGTTAGTGATCAGTTGTCAGCGACCACGAATGACCAGACAGCGCTACGTTCGGTCAGGCCTCAGCTTTTTTCGCCGGGAATGCCGTGGGTTCTGCAGAGTCTCCACCACCATCACGCGAAAGTTGTCGTAATCCGGCTTTCCGGAAAACATCCGGTAGTCGACCGAATTGCTGTCGCCGCCATGGCCGGTGATCTGGAATTGCCGCTCGCCCGCGGCCGCCTCGCCTCGGATGCGCCTGCGCCCACGACTGCTCGATCGAAGTCGTCGCTCTGCACGTCGATCTCCCACACCCGATGCCCATCCGCCTGCCGCACCAGAAAGCGATACCAGGTGTGAAATTTACCCATCGGCTCAAAATACTCGACGGCGTCCACCCGACACTGTTCCACAGGGAACATCTCCAGCAGGAATCCCGTTGCGAGCCGCGCGTCGGAAGCGCCGGTCTTGTGCATATGCGTGCAGCAGGGCCCGTTCCTGGTCGCGTTGCTGTTTCATGCCCGCCGCCGAATACGCGGCTACCAGCGTGGTATGAATCTTCCAGTTTCTCGGATCGAGCTGCCGTGCTTTCTCCGCGTACTGCACCGCCGCCTGCCCCTGGAACAGCTCCACGCGCAGCAGTCGAGGCCAGCAGATTCGCCGCGGTATTGTCGGGATCGGCCTCAAGAGCCTGCTGGAAATCCGTGAGCGCCGTGCGCGCCTCGTTCGTCGTGCAGCGCTGCCAGGCCTCTTGCCAGGTTCGGATTGGTCGACCCAGCCTCCGCTGCCCCTCCGGGCAACGCGGCTGCGCTCGAACCATTCTGCGCACCCGCCGCGGGCGCGTTCTGAGCCAATCCCGCTGCGGCCCAGCAAGCCAGCAGAAGCGCGGAGCATATCCCGCATCGGGCGCCTGGTCGGTTCATCCGGGAGTTCCCCGGAATCACTCTATCGCGTCGGCCTGGCGCCGTGGGCAGCAAGGCTGTACCGTGAGGCGCGCTGGGCAACGTTCAGGTATGCTGAGGCGGGAGCGCCCTGCGCGCTGCTCCAGCAAGGAGAACAACCATGGCTCTTATCGTCATTGGCAGCTTCGTCGCGATCTTTTTTTGCAGTATCCTCTGGGCCACCAGCCGCCGCCCCGATGAGCACCAGCACTGAACCAGGCCGGCCAAAAAAGTGGCTGCTTCACCGCGCGTTCGTTTGTACGGTTTTTCATATCCACCGACAGCTTTTCAGAGATTCTTGCTCAGCTGGTCTCCCGAGAGTCGCCATGACTCCTTGGCTCTCCGGGCTATCTGGCGACCCATCAATCACTTCCCAATTCTGCGCCTGAATCCTTAAATCGAGATTCCAGTGGCATCCGAGTTGCTCACAAATTACACTTACAAGCTGTCCTTTAGCCGGAATCGTGACGCGAGCTGGTGAATAATTAGGGTCGGGATTCCCCAGCGGTGTTCGTCTCCGAACCACCTGCACCTCAGCATGCAGCGGACATTTCCAAACCCGCATCGTGGCCGTGCTGCTGGCGCTCTTTACCGCGGCCGCCGTCATTTTTGCCGGCTTCAATCTCGTCCAGGAGAACCACTATCAGATCCCCCACCGACGGCGTGGTGTGGATGGAGGCCCAGGGCGGCCTGCAGGCGCAGCAGGTTCCAGCCAACAGTCCCGGTGAGCGAGCCGGCATCAAGCCCGGCGATCTGCTCATCGCGGTCAATGAAAAACCAACCAGCCGCGGAGCCGACCTTGCCCGCGCAAATAGTGGCGTACCGGTGCCTACAACACCATCCACTACACGCTGGAGCGCCACGGCATCCGCCTGCCCGATGTTCCCGTCGTCCTCGATATGCAGGATCGCAGCATCAACCAGGGCTTCCGTTTCATCGCCCTGGTCTATCTGGGCATCGGCCTTTATGTCCTGCTGCGACGCTGGACCGCGCCCCACTCCACCCACTTCTATCTCTTCTGCCTCGTCTCCTTCGTCCTCTACTCGTTCTGGTACACCGGCAAGTTCAACGAGTTCGACTGGCATTGTTTATTGGAGCGGCATCGCCGCCAACGCGTTACAGCCCGCGCTCTTTCTCCATTTCGCGCTGGCCTTTTCCGCCGATCGCCGCACGCGGACAAGGCTGGCTGGCCAGCTCACTTATCTTGCCCGGCGCTGTCCTCGTCACCCTGCAGATCCTCGCGCATCGAGATGTGGTCCGCCACGGAGCTGCTGGCGCACCGCCTCGACCAGGTCGACACCGGCTATAAGGCGGTCTTCTATCTGCTCGCCGCCGCCGTCTTCTACCTGCACTATCGCGAAGCCGAGGCGCCGCTGGAGCGGCAGCAGCTGAAGTGGCTCACCCGCGGCACCCTGCTCGCCGTCATCCCCTTCACGCTGCTCTACGCCATCCCCTACATGGCCGATTTCCCCATGCCCGATGTGCTCACGAAGCTCGCCGGCATCTGCATGGTCTTTCTTCCGCTCACCTTCAGCTGGGCCATCGTGCGCTACCGCATGATGGACGTCGACCTCATCTTCAAGCGCGGCGTCACCTACACGCTGGCGACCGCAGCCCTGGTCGGCGTTTATTTCTCGCTGCTCGCTGTGGCTGCGGCTCTCGCCCAGGCGCGCCTGCCCGTCTCGGCGTCTGGGGCCTGATCGCCGCCATCATCGTCGCCGCGCTGCTCTTCGATCCCCTCAAGCGCGCCATCCAGGGGCGCGTCGATCGGCTCTTCGACCGCCAGAGCTACGACTACCGCTCTACCCTGATCTCCTTCGGCCGCGGCCTCAGCTCGTTTACCAATCTCGATGCGCTGCTGCACGCCATCGTCGATCGCCTGCCCCGCACCCTGCTCGTCGATCGCGTCGCCGTCTTTCTCCCCGATGCGTCCTGGCCGCTATCCGCCTCGCCGCAGAGCATGGGCTGCCGGCGAATCTCCGCCGCCGGCGTATCTCGACCTCGGCTTCCTCGATTTCGATCGAGCCGGACGCAGGCACCCACCTGTTCCTCGAAAATCCGCAGCCGCGCTGCACCTGACTTCGCCCGAGCAGCGCACCGTCGCCGTGCTCGACATGAATTACTTTCTGCCCTGCCGTGTCGGCGTGCCGGGCGCCCGCGATGGCAGATTCAGGACCGCACCATCGCCGTCATCGGCCTGGGCCGCCGCGCCGGCGGCGATTTCCTTTCCAGCGAAGACATGGAGCTGCTCGAATCTCTCGCCGGCTACATCGGCATCGCCCTCCAGAACGCGCGCCTCTATGCCAGCCTCGAAGAGAAGATCGTCGAGTACGAGCGCCTCAAGGAGTTCAACGAGAACATCGTCGAATCCATCAACGTCGGCATCCTCGCCGTCGATCCCGACGAGCGCATCGAGAGCTGGAACTCGCAGATGGAGGTCATGTTCGCTCTGCCCCGCAAGGAGGCTCTGCGCCAGTCGCTCGACGCCGTCTTCCCCGCCAACCTGGTCGAGGAGTTCCGCCGCGTCAAGGATCAGCCCGGCGTCCACAACCTCTACAAATTCCGCCTGGAGACCCGCGCGGAAGAAACGCGCATCGCGAATATCGCCATCGCGCCCCTGGTGGCGCGCGATTTTCGCACCGTGGGCCGCATCATCCTCATCGACGACATCACCGATCAGACGGAGATGGAAGGCCAGCTCGCCCAGGCCGAAAAGCTCTCCTCCATCGGCCTGCTGGCCGCCGGCGTCGCCCACGAAGTCAATACGCCGCTGGCCGTCATCTCATCCTACGCGCAGATGCTGGCCCGCCAGCTGAGAGGCGATGCGAAGCTCGGCCCCCTGCTCGACAAGATCACCCAGCAGACCTTCCGCGCCTCGGAGATCGTCAATGGCCTGCTGAATTTCTCGCGCACCAGCGGCGCCGAGTATCGCGAAACCGACGTCAACGGCATCATTCGCGAGACGCTCACGCTGCTGGATCACCAGTTCAGGACCTGCGCAGATCAGCGTGGAGACCAACCTGATGTCCGAGCCTGCCGCCCATCATGGGCAACGCCGGCAAACTGCAGCAGGTCTTCCTCAATCTGTTCCTGAACGCCAAAGACGCCATGGCTGGCGCGGCCGCCAGCAACGGCGAGTCCCGCACCCTGCGCATCGCCACCGAGGTGAACGGCCACGTCAGCATCTCCATCGCTGACGGCGGTCGGGCATCGCCCCCGAGCACCTGCGCCGCATCTACGATCCGTTCTTCACCACCAAGACCGCGCGCAGAGATGGGCAGCCCCGCGGCACCGGCCTCGGCCTCGCCGTCACCTACGGCATCATTCAGGAACATTCCGGAAAAATCCACGTGGAGAGTCAGGTGGGATTGGGCACTACGTTTTATCTTGAGTTTCCCTTGCTGAGGAAACCCGCGCATGTCTGAAGGCACCCTCGCGGTTCCGGCCAGTTCCCCGCTTGCACCGGTTCGGATTCCGCCTCCGCGCATTCTCATCATCGACGACGAGGCCGCGATTCGCGAGTCGCTCGAGACCCTCCTGTCCATGGAAGGCTACGCGGTCGACATCGGCGGAGAACGGCGAGCTGGGCCTGGATCGCATCGCCGAAGCAGCCCTTCGACCTGGTGCTGCTCGATCTCGCCCTGCCCGGCCGCAACGGCATTGAAATCCTCTGCACCCTGCGCGAGCGCGAACTCGCGCTGCCGGTCATCATGATCACCGCCTTCGGCACCGTCGGCAACGTCGTCGATGCCATCCGCGGCGGCGCACAGAATTTCGTCCAGAAGCCCTGGGATAACGAAAAGCTGCTCGCCGATATTCGCGCGGCCATCGCCCGCTATCGCGCCGAAGAAGAGAACGTCCAGCTCAAGCGCGCCCTCCGCCAGCGCTACAACTTCCCCAACATCGTCGGCAAAAGCGACGTATGCTGCGCATCTTCGACCTCGTCGCGCAGGTCGCGCCCACCCGCTCCACCGTCCTCATCCAGGGCGAGAGCGGCACCGGCAAAGAACTCATCGCCAAGGCGCTCCACTCCAACTCGCCGCGCAAAGACAAGCCCTTTGTGCCGGTCAACACCGGCGCCATGCCCACCGATCTCCTCGAGTCCACCCTGTTCGGCCACGTCAAAGGCGCGTTCACTTCGGCCATCGCCGCCAAGAAGGGCCTCTTCGAAGTCGCCAATGGCGGCACGCTCTTCCTCGACGAAATCGCGCACCATGGGCATGGACACCCAGGCCAAAATCCTGCGCGTCCTGCAGGATCGCCGCTTCATGCACCTGGGCGGCGTGCAGGAAATCCAGGTGGACGTCCGCATCATCGCCGCCACCAATGTCGATCTGCGCCAGGCCGTGCGCGAAGGCAAATTCCGCGAAGACCTTTTCTACCGCCTCAACGTCATCGCCATCGAGCTGCCGCCGCTGCGCAGCCGCCGCGAAGACATCCCCGCGCTCGCCAATGCATTTCCTCAAGTACTACTCCGACGAGAACGGCCTGCTCGATCCGCGCGACTGACGCCGGAAGCGATGCGCGCGCTGGTCGACTACGAGTGGCCCGGCAACGTCCGCGAGCTGGAGAACGTGATCGAGCGCGGCGTCGTCCTCTCCTCCGGCGGCACCATCGGCGCCGACCTGCTGCCCGGTCACCTCACCGGCTCCAGCTACACCTCCAGCCTTCTCGAACACAGCCCCGACGCTTCGCTCTTCGACATCATGGAAGACATCGAGCGCCGCATCATCGTCGACAAGCTGGAGCGCTGCAACGGCAACCAAACCGAAGCCGCCGAGCAGTTCCGCATCCCCCTCTCCACGCTGAATCAGAAGATTAAGCGCCTGAACATCGAGATCAGGAAGCGCAACCGGGACTGACCGGGCTCGGGGGTCGTCGGGATCTATTCAATCGCGAACACCGCGTACACCGTCGCCGATTCCTCCACCTGCTGCGGCCGAATCGCCAGGGGCTGGGTCGGCGCCGGCGCCGCCATCCCCGCCCCGGCGAACTTGTAGACCCGCGGCACCACCGGCGGCGATGGCGCCTGATTGCTGGCATAGATCAGCTGTCCGAGATGCGCATTCAGCCCGGCAGCCATCTGCGTCGCGATCTGCCGCGCCCGGACGAGCGCCTTCTCCGCTGCTTTCGCCTGCAGCCCGTTGCGATCGGCCAGGTCCCACTCGATATTGCCGCTCTCATTGGCCCCGGCCTCGACAGCAGCATGCAGCACGGTCGCGGCATCCGCCGCCGCCGTGTGCACGCTCCAGCTCTGCGACAACGTGAACGCCCTCTGTGCCTGCTGGTCCGGCGTGCTCTTGTCGTTGGCAGGAAACATCGTGGGGGTCAGGTTCTGCGCCCGGCTCTCGATCGCCTGGTCGGAGACGCCTGCCTTCTTCAGCGCCGCAACGATGGCATTCGATACCTGCGATCCGTTCCGGTAAGCGCTGGCTGCGTCCGGCCCATACGCCGTAAAGCCCACCGCGATGGTCGCGATATCGGCTTCCGCGGACGCCTTATCGTCGGCGGTGATGGCGATGGTCCGGTTGTTCTTGTCTACCTGAATCGTCTGCGCGCTTGTCACCGCCGCCGCGCCCATCATCCCCACCAGCATCAGGAACCCGGCTCTCGTCATCGCCTCAACCCTCCGCCCGGATTCTACGCGCAACTCCACTCGTCAACCCCGCATCCCGCCCGGTGCCCGGTGCCCGGCGGCTGTACCCTGTAACCTGTACCCTGTAACCTGTATTTGCTTATGGCCCTTGAGACCATCGATGCTGCCGCCAAACGAGGCGTCCTCGCGGTGCAGGAGTACGTGGTCCTCTCCGCGCGCGCCGTCAGCGACATCTTCCGGCGCCCCCTGTACCGCGACGACATCTATATGCAGGCCGACATCATCGGCGTCGGCTCGCTCCCCATCGTCATCCTCACCGGCTTCTTCCTCGGCGGCGTCCTTGCCCTGCAGTCCGCCTCCACCCTCCAGCAGTTCGGCGCGGCCGCCTTCACCGGCCAGCTCGTCAGCTTTTCCATGATCAAGGAAATCGGCCCGGTCGTGACCGCGTTGATGGTCTCCGGCCGCAACGCCTCCGGCATGGCCAGCGAACTCGGCTCCATGATGGTCACCGAGCAAATCGACGCCATGCGCGCCCTCGGCACCGATCCCCTCAAGAAACTCGTCATGCCCCGCATCGTCGCCACCGTCGTCATGCTCTTCTTCCTCGTCATCCTCTCGGACGCGGTCGGCATCACCGGCGGCGGCTTCGTCTCCGTCTTCCTGCTCGGGCAGGACGGCTCCCAGTACTTCCACACCTGCTATCAATCGCTCGAATACCCCGACATCCTCCAGGGCCTCGTCAAGCCCATCTTCTTCGGCTTCATCATCGCCACCATCGGCTGCTTTTACGGCATGAAGACGCGCGGCGGGACCCAGGGCGTCGGCCGTTCCACCACCCAGGCCGTGGTCTGGTCCTCCATCCTGATCATCGTCTGCGACTTCATGATCAGCCGCTTTATGATCGGCATCTTCGGACGGTGAGCGGGTGGCGATGAATCCAGCCGGCGCGAACGGAGCAACCCCGCCGCACAGTCCCACTTCCTCCGTGGAGCCGGTCGTGGTCTTCGACGACGTCTCCATCGGCTTCGACCAAAAGCCGGTGCTGGAAAACATCTCCTTCCAGGTGCACGCCGGCGAGATGCGGATTCTCCTCGGTCCCGCCGGCGTCGGCAAGAGCGTACTCCTCAAAATGACCAATGGCCTGCTCCGTCCCGACTCCGGCCGCATTTTCGTCTTCGGTGAAGAAATCAGCGCCATGCACGAGCAGGATCTGTTCGAGCTGCGCGGCTCCATCGGCACCGTCTTTCAGGAAGGCGCGCTGTTCGATTCGCTCACCGTCCGCGATAACGTTGGCTACCGTCTCATCGAGGAGCACCTGCCCGACGACCAGATCACCGCTCGCGTCACCGAGGCCCTCCGCTTCGTCGAGCTGGAGCAAACCCTCTACAAATTTCCCTCCGAGCTTTCCGGAGGCATGCGCCGCCGCGTCGCCATTGCGCGCGCCATTGTCACCAATCCAAAACTGATCCTCTATGACTCGCCCACCGGCGGCCTCGACCCCATCACCTCGACCACCATCATCGAACTGGTCATGAAGCAGCGCGACGTCTCCCACACCAGCTCTCTGGTGGTGACCCATCGCCTGCAGGACGCGTTTATCCTCGCCACCCACCGCTTCAACCGCACCACCAACCAGATGGAAACGCTGCCCCCCCACCAAACCGATCCCAATACCAGCTTCCTGATGCTCAACCGGGGACGCCTGGCCTTCGATGGCACCACCGCCGAGCTCATCCACTCCGAAGATCCCTTTATCAAGGAATACATCAGCTAGAAAAACGCCGGCCTCGGAACTGCGTGAAGGGTCAGGCACACTTTCGTAATGGCTCTCTCCGCCTCGGGAGAAGGCTCTGTGGGTACCATCACAGATTTGTTTCTGACTCCCTGTGACAATTTCCTCGTTCTGACTCCGAACGAAGGAAGATCCATGAAAGTCACACCTTCCCGGGCCGTGGTTGCGGCTCTCGTTTTTATTCCTGCACTTTGCCTGGCCAAAGACACCAAAACCTACAAGCACGCCGCCGAATATCAGGTCGCCACTCTGGACCAGAATCTCCGTGTCGAAACCGCCAGCGATGTGACCCTGGCGAAGAACACCACCGATGCGAAACTCGGCCCCGGTGGCCAGGGCATCCACCTGTTGCACACCGACGCCGGAGATTACCGCGTAGAGGCGCCCGTCAACAAGGGTTTGACAATCCTGTCGGCAATGGGCTCGAACGCCTACAACCCTGCGAAGATTTATCACAATAAATGGTTTCTGGACAACGTCCAACCCGGCACCAGGGTTCTGTTCGCTTCCGAATGTGCGAAGCCGAACAGGAAACATCCCAACGAGGCGGTTCGCTGTACCTTCTATTTTCCCGATCCGGATAGCTCCGATCACGAATATGAAACCATCGGAGACTTCACTCCCTTTGCAGCCGGCGATGGAAGCAACATGCAGAAGACCGCCAACACCCTTTGTGGCACCGGGAAACTCAAACCGGACGTGGAAGCTCAACTCTGCGGCGGAACACCAGCTCCGATACCAGCACCAGCTCCCACACCCGTTCCGGCTCCGGCACCAGTTCCTCAACAGCAGTAGGTCCAAGCTTACTTAGTTTCTAATCTCTGTCTTCCTACACGGCGTCGTGGTCGTAGAACCGGAAGAACAACGACGGCTTCGACACCGGCTCCGCCTTCGCCGCCAGCGCCGCCATCTGCTGCTCGTTGTAGGGAGTAAAGTTCCGCGCAATCTCCACGTTCTCCTCGAGCTGCGCGATCGAATCGCACCCAACGATCACCGTGCTCACCGGCCGCGACAGCGTGTAGCCAATCGCTTCTTTCATGGTCAGCGTTCCCGGCGTCGGCGCCAGAACCATCCCCTCCCACGAGTGCTTCTGCTGCTCCAGCGGTGGCGGGTTCCAGCTGGCCAGCAGGCGCCCACGCCCCGGAATCTTCATCCCGATAATCCCCATCTGCTTCTCCACCGCCAGCGGCAACAGCTCCTCCTGGAAGGTGAAGTGATGCGGATCGGCCGCGTTCAGCGCCATCAGGATGCAGTCGAAATCGTGGCGATGCAGCGCCTCCACCAGCGCATCGGGCCGGTAATGACCCGTCACGCCTAAATACCGCACCACCTTCTGCTGCTGCATGGCGATCAGAGCTTCCATTGCACCGCCGGGCGCGAAGATCGCGTTAATGTCCTTCATCGTCCCGATATCGTGCAGCTGCCACAGGTCCACGTGATCGGTATGCAGCAGCTCCAGCGACTTGTCGATCATGCGCATCGAGCCTTCGCGCGTCCGCTCCTTCGTCTTCGTCGCGAGAAACGCCTCGTTGCGCCGCGTCTTCATCACCTCGCCCACATACTGCTCGCTCCAGCGCAGCGGTCCGCCGTAAATCGATGAAGTATCGAGGTAGTTCACGCCCAGATCGAGCGCCCGGTTAATGATGGGCACCGCGACGTCGGCGTTATTCGCCTTTTCCAGCGCCGCCTGGCCGCCCAGCGAGAAGACTCCCACCTTGTATCCGGTCTTTCCCAGATTGCGCGTCGGCATAGAATCCTGCGTACGCGGGTTGTTCGGCATGGCGGGCAAGTTCGTTGCGCCCGCTGCGCGAGGCAACGCAGCACCCGTCAGCACAGCGGCTGCGGCTGCGGTGGTTCCCTTCAGAAACGCGCGGCGATTCTGGTTTGTACGCATCGTGAGCCTCCTCCCGCGAGGCAACAAACCGTTTTACCACACACCCATCACGCTCCGATGGCGGTCGAGAAACAGTCCCGTTACCTCCGCGCCGCAAAAAAAGCAAGAGGGATGGCGTTTCGCCATCCCCCTCGTCGCTGCGTCTTGTCAGCGTTTAACGGCCGTGCGGGTGTTCGCCCTTCTCGTTGCCCTTGGGCGCCGGCTTGCTCTCGCTGTGCGGAGCAGGCTTGTTGTTACTGTTGGCCGGACGGTTGTTCGCCGGGCGGTTATTGCTGTTGTTCGCCGGACGGTTGTAATTGTTATTGGTCGCCGGACGGTTGTAGTTATTCGTCGTCGCCGGACGATTGTAGTTATTGTTGGTTGCCGGACGATTGTAGTTATTCCCCGCCGGCCGGCTGTTCACGCCGCGGTTATAACCATTGGCTTCGCCGCGATTGTAGCCGTTCGCCGCGCCGCGGTTGTAGCCGTTGTGCGCTCCGGCTGCGTAGCCCCGCGCGTAAGCATTGTGCGCTACCTGCGCGTTGTAGGCCCGTGCTCCCGGCGCGCGGTCAAAGTGACCGTAGTAGCCGTGGTTCACCACCGTCACACTGTGCGACACCCACATGCCATGCCCGAAAGCAACGTACGGGTGCGGACCCCACGCGAAGCCCCAGTGTCCCCATCCCCATCCAAAGCCGCCCCACGCGCCGACCGCGATGCCCACACCGAAGCCGAACCCAAAGCCCACCCTCCATCCAACCGGCGGAGGAGGCGCATACCACGCGTAGTACGGACGGAAGCCCCAGTACGCCCACGGATCGTAATACGGCACATAAACCACGGCTGGATTGGCCGGAGCAATCACGATGTCGCCCGGTGCGTAGGTCACCGCCAGTTGCGGACTCGATTGCAGATGACCCGCCGAGTACGCCTGTTGCCGCAATCCCTGCACCGCGTTCATCACGTCCTGCGGCTGGTTGTAGTACGCGTTGCCCAGCTGCGTGGTCCACTCAAGGTTCTTGTCCATGTTCGCGAGCACCGAGGGAAATGCCGCCAGCGCTTTCACGCTGGGATCCCACGACTGCCCGTCCACCATCTGCGCAATCTGCTGCGGCGGCGCGCCATCCTGCGACTGCACGAACCGGTCTGCTTCCACAATTTGCGTCGGATAGGTCGAAGCCGCCAGCACCTGCGCCACCAGCGAATCCGGATACAGCGCGATCGGCGCCACCAGCTGGTTCAGCTGGTCCGGGCTCAGCGCATTCCACTGCTGCGGCGGATCCGCATTGTCGTCCGGAGGCGGCGGCCCCTGATCCGGTGGCGGCCCCTGCTGGTCCGGAGGGGGCGGCGGCGCTTCCTGCGCGAAGGAAACCTGGGCGATGCCCATCGGAATCATCAGCCCCACCAAACCCAGTGCGATGCCGCGTTTTGAAAATTCAAGGGAGGCTGTGCCGAGCTGCTGCAGCCACCTGCCTGTCCGAAAAGTCGTGGGTAAGAATTCTTTCAGTTCTCTCATCGAAGGTTCCTCTCAGCCCTTTCCGGGCCGGTCATTCGGGGCGGCCCGGGAACGGGGCCCACTCTCAGCCTATGGGAACGCAAAGTGCGCATTTAAGTTGCGCCCGCTTGGTCGGCGATCAGCCGTCTTTATATCACGGAATCGAAGAATCGGCGGAGAATCCGGGCAACCAGTTCGGGCTGCTCGAACGCTGCAAAGTGTCCCCCGTCCGGGATCTCGTTGTACTCCGCGCCGTGCCCGCCATTGCGAATTTGTTCCGCCAGCAGTTTCATGTCCGCGGGCGGGCTCGCAGGATCCTCGCCGCCCGCAATCACACAGCACGGCACCCGCAGCGTCCGCGCGGTGACCACAGAGTCCGGCCGCGCCGCCAACCCCCGCTGCACCGCGATCACCGACTCCGGCGGAACCGCCTGCATCATCTCGCGCGCCTCGGCGATCTTCTCCGGCCATCGACGCCGCGCCGCCGATCCAATCAGCGTCTCCAGATTCGACTCGATAAACTCCGCTGTCCCGCGCTCTCGCACTTTGGCCATCGTCTCGTCGCGTTTGGCCCGCTGCGCCTCGTTGTCCGCCTGCGCTTTTGAGCAGCAAAACGCGAAGGCCTCCACCCTTGACGGCATCGTCCGCCAAATCTCGAACAGCGTATAGCCCCCAATCGAGCAGCCCCCGAACAGCGCCTTTCCGATTTCCAGATGATCGAGCAGGCGCCCCGCATCGGCGGCCAGCTTTTCCACGGTGACCGCACCTTCGCCCAACTCCGACTGCCCATGCCCGCGCAGATCCGGCACGATCACGCGGTACTTTCCCGCCAGAATCTCCGCCACCGGCATCCAGAACCGATGATCCACCGGCGTCGGATGCAGCAGGACCACGGAAGGGCCGCCACCGAGCGTTGTGTAGAAGAGCTTCGATCCGTCGGAGTAGTAGAACATGCGATTCAGGGGACCGGTACAGGCCGACCGCCAACCCATTATCAGGCTAAGGCACGTTCCGTGATCAATCGCCTCCGAGTCGACCTATGAGGCTCACAACAAAGGAGCGTCGCCAGATTGCCACCATCGCGTCAAAAAAGGACGCCGGCATTGACCTGACGGAAATGCCGGAGGTGACGAATTGGAGCCGAGCGGAGGTGGGGAAATTCTATCGGCCCAAAGAGTCTCACGCTGTCCGCTGTCCGCTGTCCGCTGTCCGCTGTTCGCTGTCCGCTGTCGGCTGGCCGCTAATCGCTGCCTCACTGGCTCGGCGGCTGATACGGCGGCGGGGGCGGTATCGGCGGCGGCAGCAGCATGGGCTCCTCCGGCATCACGATCCAGAAAATGATGTAGGCCAGCAACCCTGACCCGCCGCCAAATACCGTCAGCAGCACCGTGATCACTCGCACCCACACCACATCCCACGCATATGCGTTCGCCAGGCCCTGGCACACGCCGGCAATCATCCGGCCCATCCGTGGCCGCACCAGCCGGGTCACCGACGTGGTCGGATAGTACTGAGGCGGAGCGGCAGGCGGCTGCATCTGCACGCCGCATCCCGAGCAGAACCGGGCATCGTCGGCCAGAGTCTTTCCGCAATTCCTGCAATACACAGCCATGGTGAACCTCCCGCAACCCCATCGCGCACGCCGCTCCAGGGGTCGCTCCAAAACCCAGCATAACCCTGCCCGTGGTCTCCCGGCCCACGGTTCACCGGGCTGCCACGCCATCAGGGTACATTGAACAATACGCTCGCCGGACCCCCCAGGTTCCCGAGGAGTATCGGCACCCTTCGCGCCGACACCTCTCGACGAGCCCGGGCCGCGAGTCTTCTCGCATCCAATCAACCGGGAGAACCAGCACATGCAGCGCCTGCAGGGAAAAGTCGCCATCGTCACCGGATCCGGTTCCGGCATCGGCCAGGGCATCGCCAAACGCCTCGGCTGCGAAGGCGCGAAGGTCATCATCGATTACGTCGGCAGCGAGGCCGGCGCCGACGACACCCGCCGCGCCATCGAGGACTGCGGCAGCCAGGGCGAAGTGCTCCGCGCCGACATCACCAAAATGGACGACGTCCGCAAGCTGGTCGAAACAGCGTGGACCCGCTTTGGCTCCGCTGACATCCTCGTCAACAACGCCGGCATGGAGAAAAAGTCCGACTTCTGGGACACGCCTGAGGAGGAGTACGACAAGGTGATGGCCGTGAACCTTCGCGGCCCTTTCTTCCTCACCCAGGCCTTCGTGCGCCGCCTCCGCGATGCGAAGAAACCCGGGCGCATCATCAATATCAGCTCCGTCCACGAAGACATGGCCTTCCCCGGCTTCACCACCTACTGCTGCAGCAAAGGCGGCCTGCGGATGATGATGCGCAATCTCACCGTCGAGCTCGGTCCCCTCGGCATCACCATCAACAACATCGCGCCCGGAGCCATCGCCACGCCCATCAACAAATCTTTGCTCGAAGACAAGCCCAAACTCAACGCACTGCTCGCCAATATCCCTCTCGGCCGCCTCGGCACGCCCCAAGACGTTGCCGGAATGGTCGCCTTCCTCGCCTCCGACGACGCATCCTATATAAGCGGCGCCACTTTCCTCGTCGACGGTGGGCTGATGCGCAATTACCACGAACAGTAAGTCCCCTATGGCCTCCAAGCTCGAAGACTATGCCCTCATTGGCGACTGCGAAACCGCAGCCCTGGTCAGCCGCGAAGGTTCCATCGACTGGCTGTGCTGGCCCAATTTCTCTTCTACCGCCTGCTTCGCCTCGCTGCTCGGCTCCCAAAAGAATGGCTACTGGCAGATCTGCCCGGCCGGCGACGACTGGAAAACCTCGCGCAAATACCGCGACCACACGCTGATCCTCGAAACCACCTTCGAGAATGAGCAGGGCGCCGTCCGCCTCATCGACTTCATGCCCATCCGCGAGCGCAATTCCGATGTCGTGCGCATCGTCGAAGGCATCCGCGGCGCCATGGACCTCCGCATGGCCCTCGCGCTCCGCTTCGATTACGGACGCACCGTTCCCTGGGTCACCGGCATCGACGACGGTATCCGCGCGGTTGCCGGACCCGGCGTCGCTGTCCTGCACGCCTCGGTCCCCGTTCATGGTGAAAACCTGCACACCGCAGCGGAATTTACCGTCGGCAAAGGCGAGCGCGTCTGGTTCACCCTGACCTATGGCGCATCGTTCCGCCCCGATCCCCGGCCCATCAATGCCGAACACGCTCTCAGAGATACCGAGCACTTCTGGACCCGCTGGACCTCGCAGGTGAAGTACAAGGGCGAATATGCCGACGCCGTCGAACGCTCGCTCATCGCTCTCAAGGCCATGACCTTTCGCCCCACCGGCGGCCTGGTTGCCGCCATCACCACATCGCTGCCTGAGGCCATCGGCGGCACGCGCAACTGGGACTACCGCTATTGCTGGCTCCGCGATACCACCTTCACGCTGCTCGCCATGACCACCGCCGGCTATTTCGAAGAGGCCGCAGCCTGGCAGGACTGGCTCCTTCGCTCCATCGCCGGCAGCCCCGATCAGGTTCAGATCATGTATGGATTAAAGGGCGAGCGCCAGCTGATCGAATGGGAAGTGGACTGGCTGCCCGGCTACGAAGGCTCGCGCCCGGTTCGCGTCGGCAACGGAGCCGCAACCCAGGTTCAGCTCGACATCTATGGCGAGCTCCTCGACACCTTCTTCCACGCCCTGCACGGCATGAACCGCCATACCTCCGAGGATTTCCATGCCCTCATGCGGGTGCTCGAGCACCTTGAAACCATCTGGCAACGCCCGGACGAGGGCATCTGGGAAACCCGCGGTGGCCGCGAACAGTTCACTTACTCAAAAGTGATGGCCTGGGTCGCCTTCGATCGCGCCATCCTCATCGCAAAAAGACTTCGCCTGAAAGCCCCGGTCGAGAAGTGGGAGAAGATCCGCGACACCATCCACGAAGAGATCTGCCGCAAGGCTTACGACCGGGAGAAAAACTCCTTCGTCCAGTTTTACGGAGCCAGGCATGTCGACGCCTCGCTGCTGCTCATCCCCATCGTCGGTTTCCTGCCGCCCACCGATCGTCGCGTGCGCGGCACCATTGAGGCGGTCGAGCGCGAGCTCATGACCGGCGGCTTCGTCCAGCGCTACGACACCACCAAACTCGACGACGGCCTGCCTCCCGGCGAGGGCGCGTTTCTCGCCTGCAGCTTCTGGATGGTCAGCGCTCTGAAATCCATCGGCCGCATCAAAGATGCCCGCACACTTTTCAATCGCCTGCTGGCCCTGCGCAACGATCTGGGTCTGCTCTCGGAAGAATATGACGTCGGGCGCCACCGCCTGGTCGGCAATTTTCCCCAGGCTTTCTCTCACATTGCCCTGGTCAACGCCGCTGTCGATCTCGAACGCGAGGAAGAACACCATCATCGCGCAGACCACCATCACGCCCACGCGGAATTCGCGCCGCGCCCCTGAATACCTGCCCGATACCGCTACACTCGTCGAGGAGACCTTGTCTGCATGCATCGCTTTCGCGTCTGGGCGCCGCGCGCCCATCAGGTTGCCGTCCAAATCGCAGGCGAAAAGCTTCCCTTGCAGCAGAGCAGCGGCGGCTGGTGGGAAGCCGGCGTCGAAGCGGCGCGCCCCGGCATGGACTACGCCTACTTCCTCGACGACGAAGACCTCGCGCTTCCCGATCCCCGCTCCCCGTGGCAGCCCAACGGCGTCCATGGCCCCTCCCGCATTCTCGATCACAGCGCCTTCCCCTGGACCGACGCCGCCTGGGAAGCGCCACCGCTGTCCAGCGCCATCGTTTACGAGCTGCATATCGGCACCTTCACGCCCGAAGGCACCCTCGATGCCGCAGAGACCAAACTCGATTCTCTGCGCGAGCTCGGCATCACCCACGTTGAGTTGATGCCTGTCAATTCTTTTCCCGGCGTCCAGGGGTGGGGCTACGACGGCGTCGACCTCTTCGCTCCCCACCAGCCCTACGGCTCACCCGACGCTCTCAAGCGCTTCGTCGACGCCTGCCACGCGCGCGGCCTCGCTGTCCTGCTCGACGTGGTCTACAACCACCTCGGTCCCGACGGCAACTATCTCGGCAAATTCGGCCCGTACTTCACCGCCGCACACCACACGCCGTGGGGCGACGCGGTCAATCTCGAAGACCGCGGCAGCCACGAGGTCCGCCGCTTCTTCTGCGACAACGCCCTGATGTGGCTGCGCGATTATCACTTCGACGGCCTGCGCCTCGACGCCGTCCACGCCTACATGGATCGATCCGCGATCAATTTCATGGAGCAGCTCGGCGCCGAGGTGCACGCCCTCCAGGCCCACACCGGCCGCAGCTATGTGGTCATCGCCGAGAGCGACCTCAACGATCCCCGCTTCGTCACGGCGCGCGAAGCCGGCGGCTACGGCCTCGACGCGCAATGGAGCGACGACTTCCACCACGCGCTCTTTTCCGTGCTCACCGGTGAGCGCTCCGGTTATTACGCCGACTTTGGCTCCCTTGCCGACCTCGCCAAATCCCTGCGCGAGGTCTTCGTCTACGACGGCCGCTTCTCGCGTTACCGCGATCGCATCCAGGGCCGCCCCGTCGTCAACCTCCCCGCCTCGCGCTTCCTCGGCTACTCGCAGGACCACGACCAGGTCGGCAACCGCGCCAAAGGCGACCGCCTTGGGCAGATCGTCAGCCTGGGCCGCGCAAAAATCGCCGCTGCCCTCGAATTGACCGCCCCTTTTGTGCCCATGATTTTTCAGGGCGAAGAGTGGGCCGCATCGTCGCCCTTCCTGTTCTTCACCAATCACGGTGAAGAATTGGGCAAGCTCATCTCTGAAGGTCGTAAAAAAGAATTCGCCGCTTTCGGCTGGAATCCCGCCGACATCCCCGACCCGCAATCTCCCAAAACCTTCCAGCGTTCCAAACTGAACTGGGACGAGCGCACCACCGCGCCGCACGCCGAGATGCTCGACTGGTATCGCCGGCTCATCGCGCTGCGTCACGCGACACCCGACCTCACCGATCCTGATCGATCCCGCGTTCACGTCCGCTTCAGCGAAGAAGCCAAGTGGATCGTGATGGAGCGCGGCTCTGTCACCCTCGCCGTCTCCATCGCGAAAAACCCAGTCGCTCTGCAGGTCCGCGCTGGATCATCGATCGCCCTTGCCTCCTCACCCGGCATGCAGCTCAGCAACAACTCCCTCACCCTCCCGCCCGATTCTGTCGCCATTCTGAACCGGGAATAAATAGTCTCGAAGTTGGACGAACATCCTCTCCCCTCCTTCTCGCTGTACCCTGTTCTGTGCCCTGTTCCCTGCTTCAATGACCGCCCTCGAGTTCTCCCTCATCCTCCTCATCAGCTCGATCGCCGCCGGCCTGCTCGGCGCGCTCAGCGGACTCGGCGGCGGCGTGGTCATCGTCCCCCTCCTCACCATCCTCTTTCACGTCGACATCCACTACGCCATCGGCGCCTCGCTGGTCTCCGTCATCGCGACCTCCTCCGGAGCCGCAGCCGCCTACGTGCGCGAAGGCTTCTCCAACATCCGCGTCGGCATGTTCCTCGAGATCGCCACCACCCTCGGTGCCCTGCTCGGCGCCTGGCTCACCACCCGCGTTCCCACTCACTCCATCGGATTCGTCTTCGGCCTCGTCCTCCTCTACTCCGCGTACTCCTCGATCAAGCAGCACCACGAAGTCATCACCCAGCGGCCGGATCCCCTCGCTCTGCGTCTCGGCCTTAAAGGCAGCCTGCCTACCGGTCCCGGTTGCTGTCTGGACTACGTTGCGCAGCGCGTGCCCGCCGGCTTCGGCCTCATGACCCTGGCCGGAACCCTCTCGGGCCTCCTCGGCATCGGCTCCGGCGCCGTGAAAGTCATCGCCATGGACCAGGCCATGCGCCTGCCCTTCAAGGTTTCCACCACCACCAGCAATTTCATGATCGGCGTCACCGCCGCCGCCAGTGCCGGTCTCTATCTGCGCAGCGGTTACCTCGCACCCGCGCTGGTTTTCCCCGTCATGCTCGGCGTCCTGCTCGGCTCGCTCCTTGGATCGCGCCTCCTCGCCCGGGTCCACGTCCGCACTCTCAAGATTGTCTTTGCCCTGGTCATCGTGGCCCTCGGCATCGAGATGGTCATTAACAGTCTCGCCGGCAAACTATGAAACCGTCCACGCCGCACTCCAGCCCTCCCAATGCCGCGCCCGGCCAGTGGACCGACGCCCGCCTCGAAATCTGGGTCGGCATCATGCTGCGCACCGGCGTCCTGCTCGCCGCCGCCATCGTCCTCTTCGGCGGCATCATCTATCTCGTGCACAGCCACGGTCCGCGCCCCGACTACGCAAGCTTCCGCGCGGAGCCGCTCCAACTCATCACCCTGTCCGGAATCCTGCACGGCGTCGCAGCCCTCAACCCCGAAAGCATCATCATGCTCGGGCTGCTCGTCCTCATCGCCACGCCCGTCGCCCGCGTCGTCATGTGCGTCGTCGGGTTTCTCTTCGAACGCGATCGCCTCTACGTCGCCGTCAGCAGCATCGTCCTCGCCATCCTGCTCTACAGCCTCTTCCTGCACAAATGATGCGGGCCTGTTCTCGGTGCCCGGTGGCGGGTGCCCGGACTTAGATCGGCGCCAGCATCCGTACCAGAACGAAAATGGCCACGCCCGCGAAGAACACCAGCGCCATGCGAATCCCCGGTTCGCGATTCACCTCGGGAACCAGATCCGTCGCCGCCACATAGATCGCCACGCCCGCCGAGAGCGGCAGCCCCGCCTGCACCCACCGCGGCAGGAACCCGATGATGAGCACGCCGGCAATCGTCGCCGCCGCCAACGCTACCGCCGAGATCACCGCCGTCCGCCGCGTTTGCCCCGAAGCCAGCATGACCGACGCGATCGTGAACCCCTCCGGCACCTTGTGCAGAATGATGGCGACGAAGATCACCCAGCCCAGCGTCGTCGACAGCACGAACCCCGACGCAATCGCCACCCCATCGAAGAACGCGTGCGCCGCCAGCCCCATCAGAACCGACCACCCTGTTCGCCGATGCAGGAATTCGTGCGCGTGTGTCTCCTCGCCAAAATGAAAATGCGGCGTGATGGTGTGTTCCAGCAGATGAATCGCGCAGTATCCGGCCAGCACCAGAGCCGGCGCCCACACCGGGGAGAACTTCATGCTCTCCGGCAACATGTCCAGAATGGCCACCGCCATCATGAAGCCCGCGCCCAGCGCGATGGAATAGCGCAGATACCGCTGCGTCCAGTTGCGCTGCACCAGCACCACGCCGCCGATAATGTCGGCAACTGCAGCCAGGCTTCCGAGTACGAGCGCGAGAATCATAAATAGGGCACCGGGCTCCGAGCACTGGGACACTCAGAGCTTCTGGAGAAGACCCCAGAGCATTTTGCCTGCCTCCTCTGCCTGAGCCTGAACTTTATCCATCTGAGCATGCCTGCCAAATTCCAATTCTCGCGCAATACCGAGCTGTGTCTGTAATTCCAGTGCCGATCCGCGAGCAATCGAGACGAAGCTGCGATAATCGCGTCTTGTTCCCCTCCCATATCCTTCGGCGATATTACTCGGAATCGATACGGCAGCTCGCCGCAACTGCGAAGTCAGGCCGTACAGCTCTTCGGATGGAAAATCGCGCGTCAGCTTGTAAACCGCAACCGAGAGTGTGAAGGATTCCTTCCAAACCCTTAGATCTTTATACGATCCGCTCAACGTCCCTCCGTTCCCACCGCGGGTGCTACACCCGTGTTGCCCAGCGCTCTCGCTTTTTCCGGTACTCGGCGCCCGGTGCCCGGTGCCCTCGCGCTTTCGGTGCCCGGCGCCTTCGCGCTTTCAGTGCCCGGCGCCTTCGCGCTTTCAGTGCCCGGCGCCTTCGCGCTTTCAGTGCCCGGTGCCCTCGCGCTTTCGGTGCCCGGCGCCCTCGCGCTTTCAGTGCCCGGTGCCCTCGCGCTTTCGGTGCCCGGTGCCCTCGCGCTTTCGGTGCCCGGTGCCCTCGCGCTTTCGGTGCCCGGTGCCCTCGCGCTTTCGGTGCCCGGTGCCCTCGCGCTTTCAGTGCCCGGCGCCCTCGCGCTTTCAGTGCCCGGCGCCCTCGCGCTTTCGGTGCCCGGCGCCCGGTGCCCAGTGCCCTCTTTATCCGCTGTGCCGTATATGCAGCACATCCCCGTCCTGCACCAGGTAGTCTTTGCCCTCCAGCCGCAGCGTTCCCTGCGCCCGCGCCGCCGCTTCCGAGCCCGCGGCCAGCAGCGTGTCCCAGTGGATCGTCTCGGCGCGAATGAAATGCTTCTCCAGGTCCGTGTGGATCGCGCCCGCCGCTTCCTGCGCCCGTGAGTTCGCCGGCACCGTCCACGCCCGGCACTCATCCTCGCCCACCGTGAAAAAGCTGATCAGTCCCAGCAGCTCATAGCTGCGCCGGATCAGCCGCACCAGCCCGCTTTCCTTCAATCCATACGACGCGAGGAACTCCGTGGCCTCTTCCTCGTCCATCTCCGACAGCTCGGCTTCCACCTTGCCGCAAAACGCCGTCACCCCCGCATTCGGCCGCGCCGCAATCTCCGTCAGTCCGTACTTCGCCGCCGCTGTCTCCAGATCCGCGCCCAGCGTGGTGCTCTCCGACACGTTCACCGCATACAGAATGGGTTTCTGCGACAGGAACATGAACCCGCGGATCAGCTTCTTCTCCTCCGGCGTCATCTCCAGCTCCCGCAGTGGCTTCTCCTCCTCCAGAAATGCCTTGCAGCGGATCAGCAGGGCGTTCTCCTTCTCCAGATCGGCGGTCTTCATCTTCTTCAGATCTTTTTCCAGCCGCTCCAGCCGCTTCTCCACCTGAGTCAGGTCGCTGAGCATCAGGTCGAACTCCACGCTCTTCGCATCGCGCAGCGGATCGATCGCGCCCACATGCGGAATCGAGTCGTCCTCGAACGCGCGCAGCACATGGATCAGCGCATCCACCGTACGCAGGCTGGCCAGAAACGCCGTCGACTGCAGCGCCTCCTGCCCGATGGCCGCCACGTCCGCGTACTCCACCGTCGCGTGCACTAATTTTTTGGGGTTGTATTGCGCCGCGAGCCGGTCCAGCCGGTCATCGGGAACTTTCGCGATTCCGAGGTGCGCCTCGCGAGAATACCCGCGATCCTCGACGTTCACCCGCGTCAAAATCCTGAACAACGAAGTCTTGCCCACCTGCGGCAGGCCAATAATGCCGGTTTTCATCGTGATCCTGAGAAGAAAGAATGATCGATTGGGTCAATCTTCGATCATATTTCATCCGGACCTCCGCAAAGTGCGCGAAGAGCCTCAGCACCCAACCAGCACGATCTCTCGTTTCACGAGACCAGCGTTGCGGTCGCAGCAGCAGCCGGTACCGGCCGCCGGACGACGACGAGCCGCCCCACGACCACCAGCAGGAGCGCGATCGCACACCAGCCAAACCAATCCCCCCACATCTGAAACAGCGTGCTGTCATGCCCCGCCGGCACATTCGCCATCGCTGTCGCGAACGGAGCCGTACCACTCGCCGTCTCCGCAATCACCCGCCCGCGGTCGTCTGCCACGAAAAGAGTCGAGTGCTTGGCCGCCCGCACCAGACTGAACCCATCCTCAACCCCGCGCATGATGGCGATGTGCCCATGCCAAAACGCATCCACCGTGAAATCCCACCCCGGCACCAGCATCAGTCCCACATCCGCGCGCCCATACCCTCTCGCCGGATCCGTAAAGTCCATATCCTTGCAGATCGCCGTGCCCCACCGGTCATTGGCCGCCGCACCCACTCCGTTGAAGACCAGCCGCGCGTCCCCGGGCGTGAAGCGATTCTCAAAGGGCGGCAGCAAATGTTGCTTGTGATAACTCCGAACCGGTGCGCCGCCCGTGTACACGCGCGCCTCGTTGTACGCCACGCCGTCCGTGATGTGATTCATTCCGGCAACCAGCATCGCGCCCCTGCGATCGACCACCGGCTGAAAGATCGCGTCGGTTTTCGCAATTGTTGCATCGGTGACCACTCCCAGATTCTCCGGGATCACCACTACCTGGGCTCCGCGCGCAAACAGAGTCTCCGCCTGCTGCGCATAGTGCGTGAACAGCTGCTCAGCCGGCGCGCCCGGATCCGGCGGGATCCAGTTGCGGCCGGCATCGGAGGCAATCAGTCCCACCCGCACCTGCGGCCCCGGCTGCCGCCCGCTCATCCGTACCGCGCCAAAGATCAGCAGCACCCCAACCACCCCTGCCGTGGCTCCCAGAATCCGCACCGCCTGTCCTCGCGCCGATCCCCACAGATGCATGCCCAGCGCCAGGCCCGCCGGAAACAGCATCAGCACGAACGTCATGCCCCACGGTCCTGCCAGCGACGCCGTCTGCAGAAAGGGCACGAAGTTCAGCTGCGAATACGCCAGCGAAGCCCCGCTCCCGTGCGGCCACACGAAATTCCGGACAAACTCGAACGTCACACACAGCGCGGGGAATGCAACCCACGCGCTCCATACCGCGCCACGCCCCGCCAGCGCGCGCAGCAGCAGCACGCCCGCGGCAAACGCCAGCGCAATCATTCCGCAAGCCGAGAACCACGCTACCGGCGGCGCCCCCAGGACGCGGAAATAGCCCCACAGGTTCAGGAAGCCCGCTGCCATCGCTGCAAAAGCCACGATGCCCGCCTGCCACGCGGGACACCGCAGCGCGAACAATAAGACCGGCAGCGGCGCGAACCACATCAGCGGCCATCGCGGCATCAACCCGTTCCCAAAGAAGACCAGCCCCGCGGTCGCCAGAAACGCCGCGAGCGCAACCAACCCAGCTCGCACCTTACCGTCGAATTCCATCGATGTACCTCCGAAATGCGCGATGGCACAGCGCGCGAAACTCCTCTGCCGATGTCCCCACGCGCCCGCCCACATAGAGCATCACCAATCCCTGCAGCATGGCGCCCGTCTCAAACGTGATCTCCCACACGTCATCCCTGCGAAAAACACCGTCCTTCATTCCTGCTTCCAGCGCCGCCGCGGCAAACTTCGCCGTGGGCGATCGCCCCGCTCTGAAATCTCCGGGAAACTGGCGCGCACCCTCGCGCGGCCGCAGAAACATCAGTTCGAAAAGTCGCGGTCTTTCCAGCGCGAAATCTAAAAAGATGTCCAGGATTTTCGTGAGCCGTTTCTCAGGATCGGCGGGCAGCGCGGTGCCCTCCACCCGCTCCGCCAAATCCGCAAATCCGCGGTCCGCCAGCACATTCAGCAAACCGTCACGATCCGCGAAGTGCCGGTACACCGCCATCGCCGTGATCCCAACCGTTTTCGCTACCGTGCGCATCGTCACCGCGTCCGCGCCTTCGCGGTCCAGCCGTTTGCCGGCTGCCTGCACGATTCTTTCCGCTGTCGAAGCCTGTGCCATGTCTACGGTGTATATCACAAGAACGTATACGCTGTATACCCCCTGGCCCTTCGCCGGCCTCCTGCTCGCTGCACGCTCCTTGCGTGTTGACCTTTCGCTCGCCGTTGGCTTGCTTTGGCTCGTAACATCGTCGTCACTGTTGAACGCATTGGTACGCAATCGGAAATATCGGCCAACCTTCCATTGACCCACTCTCCTCCGCGCGTATCGAATGAATGTGGGCTTCTTGTTACTGCCGTCACTCGGAGACGGCCCGGAAAGAACCCATTCGCCACACTGTTTTGCGGGAGCCGCACTGACAAACCGGCCAATCGAGAGAACGCGTTCAGCGGCCCGATTGGTCTCGTGCTACAGCGATTGCGAAAGGCCCGCTGCAATGACCCTGGGGATCGCCGTCCCCTTTCCTGGTGGCTCTATCCTCTGCGCCGATTCTCGTATCGAGGCGAACGACGGCTCCTCGGCCGCCGAGAATGACGCCGCCCTCATGTCCGTCACCTCGGGCAAACGCATCTTCGCCATCACCTACGCCGCCAAAGATCCCCGCGCCGGCCGCATGCTCGCCTCCGAAATCGCCAGTGTCGCCTGCAACGCCGCCAGCCGTCTCGACATCGTGCCCGGCATCAAGCGCGTCATGGGCGACTGGTTCCGCTCCTACGGCGTCGCCCAGATTCCCTCCATGCAGTTCCTCGTCTCCAGCAACTCCATCGACGAAAACCCCGGACGGGTTCTCCTCTGCGAGCCGCCTTCCACCGTCATGGAGACCTTCGGCCCCTGCGTCGTCGGCGCCGGCGCGCGCAACGTCAACCCCATGCTTAAACTGCTCACGCCGCGCCACAATCAGAGTTTCAGCCTCCGCTCGACCGTCCTCCGTATGACGTACCTGAACTATCTCGCCCGCAAGTACGACCCCTCCGTCGGCGAGGAAACGGAGATGATCGTCCTCTCCAATCGCGGCTCCTTCACCTACATCGATCGCAGGGAACTCCAACAGGCCGAGGTTCTGGGAGAAAAAGTCGACGCTCTCCTCCTCGATATGGCCCGCCAGGTCCTCTCCGCCGAACTGGAACAGAATCCGCAAACCATCGCCGAAGAATTCCTCCGCGGCTATTTCGATGTCATGGAGCAGAACCCCCAGGTCTACTTCCCCTCCCTCGCTTACCTCGACAAGGTCACCTCCATGCCCGCCGCCGGTCCCATCGCCATACCGATTCCTACCGGCACGCTGGGCTAGGCCGCATCCTGTTCCGCGCTTCCTGCTCTCGTTCCGTGCGGGTTTGCGATCCACGGAAGTGGTAGAGCCATCCGCTGCATGCGGACAGATACTCATCGCGGGACCCATGAGAAGCAAAGCAGGCACAGTGCGTTCTTTTTATTTCCTTTTTCCTGTCCTCCTGCTGTCCTTTTTTGTCGCCGCGGATTGCGCGCCCCTGGCGGCCCAGACGCAGCCGGTTCAGGATGCTTCGCCAGCCTCTCCTCAAAACCCCCGCGCACTCAGCCGATTGCCCGACATGACGATCGCCCATGGGCGCCTCAAAATCGACCTGCCCAGCGGGCCGCTGCGCCTCGGCGAAGAGAATCCGCTCACCATCGCACTCCAGGGACCAACCGTTAAGAGCGTCCTCGTCAGCGCAACGAAAGAGGATCCTCATGGCGGCGAGCCGTGCGGCGACGACCGGGGCGCGGGGCTGGCCGCGGTCGTAATCGCAGGAGCCGGGTTCGCACCGCCGCCGCAACTCACCAAACTGGAGCCAGCGCTCCAGCAGCGCCCCGACGGAAGCCACTATCTCAACTTTGTCCCGCAATGCCTGGGCAAAGTGCGCGTTCGCGTTACCGCCATCTTCTCCGATGGGGCCTGGGAGTTCGAGGATGTAGAGCGGGAGGTCGTAGCCGCCAGCCCGCCCGAAAAAATTGACGTCGGCGCAGGAATGCCCCTCCACTCGGCTCTCAGGATGGACCTGTCCGAGCGCGGCCGCCGGCAGCGATTAGGCATCGAGGCCACTTGGTCGAGCGTCAAAAAGCCGCTGTGGATCCCCGCACAAGATGCAAAGTTCAGCGTGATTCAGACGAAGGGCGAACCTGCCATCCGCCTCGATCCGCAAACCGGATGGATCGATGCGCTGCGCCTCGGCCACGCACTCATCGAAACCAGCTACGGCGGCCTGACGCAGACCGCCTGTGTGCTCGTGACGGAAAATGCTCAGGCCTTTTCTCGAGCGCAGTGTGAAGAACTGCAGCCCGGCGGTGACCGCATCCTCCCCACCGCCCGCGAGGCGGACGCACCGGGTACATGGGAAGAATCGAAGCTGCCCTACACCGCGATGGACGGCCGCCGGGGCCGGGGCCGCTTTCTTGCCGATGATCGCGCGGATGTGACGCCGCCCGCCCATCCTCTGCAGATCGCGGAGAACAACCCGATTCAGATGACGGTGCATGGGCCGTCCGCGGTGGTCCGCATGGAATGTCACAACAGACAACAGCAGCCGTGCGAGCCCTGGACGGACCCGCCCTCGTGGAACCGTTCCGGCCTGCCCTTTACGCACAATGGAAATGCACCCGCATCGGCCCAGGTCTTCCCGACCCAACTCGGACCCGATGAGTTCACCTTCTTCATTCTGTTTGCCGACGGCGGTGTGGCACTGAAGAAAGTCTCCGCCGACGTGGAGCCCGGAACCGTGAAGCCGCGCGCGATTGGCGAACGCTGCGCCAGAGGTCCGGCTTCGAACCCGATGCTGCCGGTACGTCTCAACATCGGATCCTCCAGCATGAAATATGAAGACTCCAGCCCGCTCTCCGTCTTCGCCTGTTATGACGGAATTCTCAATCCGCTGATTCCGCCCGCGAACCTGGTGAAGTACACGGTAGAGAGTGACGGATCGGATCCCGTCGTCGAGCTGGATCCGGCGAAAGGCACCGTCACCGGCCATCGACCTGGCCAGGCCCTCGTCCAGGAGGAATTCGCGGCTCTGACGGAGACGCGTTGCATCATCGTCGTGCCATGGGAACGCAGAGGAGAGCCGGACCTGTCGAACTGCCGAGCCCTGCGCGCAAAGTATGGACCACCCCTGACCCCGGTCGCTGCCGCCGTCGATCCATCGAACCTGATTCAGAATCCGCCCTCCGCAACCTCGACGCAGACGGGAGTCGTCCGCTTCGCCGGCGCTCCTGCCATCGGCGTGCCTCAGGTTTCTCAGCTCGGTAATTTGTCCGCGCCCGCAACCGTACCCCGCATCGATCCCATCACCGCGGGCACACTCTCGCCCACCGCCAGAGACCGGTTCGCCGCCGACGATCGCCTCGAAATTTCCCTCAGCGGAGTCACGGCCGTGCTCGGCCAACCCACTCCGTTGCCCATTCGTCTCCACGGCCCCGAGCCTCTGGCCATGCGGATGTATCAGGAGAGAGTGCGCTTCATGGCGCAACGGCCGCCGGTACAGCGGGAGGAGTCTGCCTTTGAATATCAATCCGAGCCCAATGCGATCTTTCGCAATCCCGATGGCAGTCTCTTCGTCAACGTAACCGCCATGCAGGCGGGCAAAGCAGAGTTCCGTATCGCCGTTCTGTTTGCCGATGGAGGCGTGGCCACGCGGAGAGTGGAGATTCCGGTGAAACTGCCGAACGAGAAGCCCCAGCTCATCAATGCACTCGACGACAACATGGCCGACATGCCGGCGACTCCGGTAACGACACTGCATCTGTTGACGAAGCCGCCCACAAACACACGCGCTCTCTTTCCCTTCGTCTCGTTTGGCAGTCAGCCGCGAATGATTCCTTTGCGCCCCACCGACGTAACCTTTTCCCTGAAAAACGCCGGGACCGATCCCGTCGTCGGTCTCGATGCCGTCACCGGAACCCTGACCGCCCTGCGTGTCGGCCATGCGCTTGTCACCACGCGCTTCGCCGGCGCCCAGAGCGAAACCTGCGTCGTGGTCATGGACGATGCGGTCAGAGGCGATCCGTCGAACTGCGAAGACCTGCGTACCAGCACGCAGGCCGCCAATCCCTGATCGATCCCGGCTTCATGCTCGCGACAGGAGGCGCGCCTGTTCCCCGCGTCGCGGACGTTACCATCCGTCACATGCAGCAGCCGGATCTGCGTTCAGCTATGTAGAATGTCACATACGGCCGTGGCCCCGCTTCCCCAATCCCAAGCCCCGAAGGCGAAACCTTCATGAGCGACTTCCTCAGCGACCTCCGCTATTCCTTTCGCGTGCTCGTCAGCAATCCTGCCTTCACCATCACCGCCATTGCCGCGCTCGCTCTCGGCATCGGAGCCAACACCGCCATCTTCACCGTCGTCAACACTGTCCTCCTCAAGCCGCTCACCTATCCCGAACCCGACCGCATGGTCCAGTTCATGAACACCTTTCCCCAGGGCAACAGTCCCGTCGGATCGCCCGTCAACTTCAATACCTGGAAGAGTCAGACCAGCGTCTTTCAGGACGTCACCGCGTACGACTTCGGCGGTCCCGGCTTTAACCTCACCGGCGCCGTTCCCGAGCAGGTCCACGGCATCCACGTCAGCGAAGCGTATTTCCGCCTCTTCGGCGCGCCCGTCATGCTCGGCCGCACCTTCACTGCCCAGGAAGACTCCCCCAACGGCGGCCATGTCGTGGTCATCAGCTACGGCTTCTGGCAGCGCAAGTTCGGCGGCAATCCCCACATCGTCGGCACCAGCGTCTCCCTCAGTAACGAGGCGTACACCATCATCGGTGTCCTCGGGAAGTCCTTCTTCACCGACCCCGAGTCCGACCTCTGGGTGCCGTTCCAGATCGATCCCAACAGCACCAACCTCGGCCACTATTTCCTCGTCGCCGGCCGGCTCAAACCCGGCGTGAACCTCGCCCAGGCCAACGCCCAGCTCAAACTCGCCGCCGATCAGTACCGCCGTCTCCATCCCGATGACATGGATACGCACGACGGCTTCGGCGTCCAGCCTCTGCGCGACTCCATCGTCGCCGGCGCGCGCTCCTCGCTCCTGATCCTTCTCGGAGCCGTCGGCTTCGTCCTGCTCATCGCCTGCGCCAACGTCGCCAATCTCCTGCTGGTGCGCGCCACCGGACGCAAGCGCGAATTCGCCATCCGCGCCGCCATGGGTGCCGGCCGCGCCCGCATCATCCGCCAGCTCCTGACCGAGAGCGTCGTTCTCGCCGTGGTCGGCGGCATTCTCGGCCTCATCCTTGGTTACGCCGGCGTTCGCGCCCTGCTCGCGGTCTCGCCTGCCGGCCTCCCGCGCATCGGTGAACATGGAGCTTCGGTCGGTGTCGACTGGCGGGTGCTGGTCTTCACCCTCGGCATCTCCTTTCTCACCGGGATTCTCTTCGGAGTCGTTCCCGCCATCGGCGCCTCGCGCCCCGACCTCAATACCACCCTCAAGGAAAGCAGCAACCGCTCCGGCACCGGCTTCCGCCAAAGCAAGGCTCGTTCCCTCCTCGTCATCAGCGAAGTCTCCCTCGCTCTCGTCCTCCTCATCGGAGCCGCGCTTCTCATCCGCACCTTCATCGCCCTCCGCCGCGTCAATCCCGGCTTCGATCCTCGCAATGTCCTCACCCTCCAGATGTCCCTCACCGGCGACCAGTACAAGAAGACGGCCGGCATCGCGCAGGTTTCCCACGACGGCCGTGAGCGCCTCAATGCCATTCCCGGCGTCGAAGTCTCCGCCTTCACCTGCTGCCTTCCCCTCGAAGGCGGCTACGGCCTGCCCTTCAACATCCTTGGCCGCGCCCCCGAAGGCAAATCTCCATGGACAGGCGGCGCTGGCTGGATGAGCGCATCCCCCGGCTACTTCGCCGTCTTCCACATTCCCATCCTGCGCGGCCGCGACTTCACCGAGCAGGACGACGGCTCCGCCCCCGGCGTCGTCATCATCAACCAGACCATGGCGAAAAAATGGTGGCCGAAGGGTGATCCCGTCGGGCAGCAAATCCTCATCGGCAAAGGCGTCGGCCCGCAGTTCACTGAGCCGCCCCGCCAGATCATCGGCGTCGCCGGTGACATTCGCGACGGTGGCCTCAACAACGACCCGCGGCCTCTCATGATCGTTCCCGCTGCCCAGGTCACCGACGGCATGACTGCCCTCAACGCCGGCATCGGCCCCATGGTCTGGCTGGTTCGCACCCACGGCGACCCGCACCAGTCCATCTCCGCCGTCACCGAGCAGCTCCGTCAGGCCAGCGGCGGATTTCCCGTCGCCCGCGTCCGTCCCATGACCGAAGTCGTCGTGCAGTCCACCGCGCGCGAGGACTTCAACATGCTTCTCCTCATCATCTTTGGAGCCTCCGCGCTCATCCTCGCCGCCATCGGCATCTACGGCCTCATGGCCTACTCCGTGCAGCAGCGCACCCAGGAGATGGGCATCCGCATGGCCCTCGGCGCCGATCGCTCCCGTATCCGCTCCCTCGTCGTCTGGCACGGCATGCGCCTCGCCCTCGTCGGCGTGGTCATCGGCATCGGCGCGGCCTTCGGACTCACCCGCTTCATCGCCAGCTTCCTCTTCGGCGTCAAAACCTGGGACCCCATGGTATTTGTAACCGTCCCGGTGGTATTAAGCCTGGTCGCGCTGCTCGCGGTCTGGATGCCCGCCACCCGCGCCTCCCGCCTCGACCCGCAAAAGGCCCTGCGCATCGAATAGCACCCAGAAGTATCGCGGCCTCAGCCCAGCGGTCTCGTTCTGAATCCAATCCGCGACGCCGCCCCAACCCCGCGATCTCTCAGCGCATCCGCCCGGTGCCCGGTGCCCGGTGCCCGGTGCTCTGCGGCCCTGCACCCTGCGGCCTGATTCTGAATCCAATCTTCCGTAGCTCTTCCCCGGAGGATCGCGTGGACCTGAAACTCACCGGCAAAACCGCGCTCGTCACCGGCTCGACCGCCGGCATCGGCCTCGCCATCGCCCACTCCCTCGCCCGCGAAGGCGCAAGTGTCTGGATCAACGGCCGCACCCAGCAGCGCGTCGACGCCGCCATCGCCAGCGTGCGCTCGCAAGCGCCTGCCGCCAAAGTCGACGGCATCGCCGCTGACTTCTCTTCCGCCGCAGGAGCCGACGCCGTCATCGCCAAACTTCCCACCGTCGACGTGCTGGTGAACAACGTCGGCATCTTCGACGTGAAACCGTTCCTCGAAATCCCGGACGCAGAATGGTTCCGCTTCTTCGAGACCAACGTCATGAGCGGCGTCCGCCTCTCACGCCACTACCTGCCCGGAATGGTGAAGAAAAACTGGGGCCGCATCATTTTCATCTCCAGCGAATCTGCGGTGCAGATCCCCGTCGAAATGATCCACTACGGCATGACCAAAACTGCGCAGGTCGCCATCGCGCGCGGCGTTGCAGAATCGGTCGCGGGAACCGGTATCACCGTCAATAGCATTCTCGTCGGCCCCACAGCCTCAGAAGGCGCGGGCAACTTTGTCGCCTCCATGGCGAAACAGCAAAACAAATCCCGCGAACAGGTTGAAAAGGAATTCTTCCAGCACGCGCGCCCCTCCTCGCTGCTGCAGCGCTTCATCACCGTCGACGAGGCGGCCGCGATGGTCACCTACATCGCCAGCGAGGCGGCCTCGGCCACCAACGGCTCCGCCCTGCGCGTCGATGGAGGCGTCGTCCGCGCCATTCTGTAACAGTCGTTGATATCTTCAGGGAGTGCACCCAACCCGTCGCCCGTTCCAGGCATAGCGCCGGTGCCCGGTGCCCGGATCACTCGCTTCTCAAAGCCTCCACCGGATTCACACGCGCCGCCCGTCGCGCCGGAACGAAGCTCGCCAGCAGAGCAAACGCACCCAGCACCGCCGCAACCCCCGCCAGCGTCGGCCAGTCCCACGCGCGCACACCGAACAGCACCGTCTTCATCGCCGTCGACGCGCCGATCGACAACCCCAGCCCCACCGCGATCCCAATAGCCGTCAGCAAACCTGCCTCTTTCAGCACCATGCGATGCACCGCACTCCGCTGCGCTCCCAGCGCCATCCGCACGCCAATTTCGCGCGTGCGCTGGCCGACCGAATAGGCGACGACTCCGTAGAGTCCCACCACGCCTAGTACCAGCGCGAGCACGGCGAACCCGCCCACCAGCCAGGCCGACAGCTGATGCAGCACCGCCGTGGGTGACTGCTCGATCTGCTGCTCCATCGTGACCTCGCCGTACGCGCCCAGGCGTGGATCGATCGCGCGCAGCGCCTTCACCAGCTCCGGCAGAAACGCCTTCTCGTCTCCCCGCGTACGCACCGCCAGCGCGAAAAAGGCGTCCGGCCCGTAGTCGATGGAGAAGTACTCCGTGGGCGCGGGATCATTGTCCAGCGCCGCCTCACGCACGTCGGCCACCACTCCCACCACCTGACGCATCGACTTCGGTGAGAATTTGATGTCGCCGATCATCTTCCCCACCGCATCCTCCCCCGGAAAATACCTTCGCGCCAGCGTCTGGTTGATGACCGTCACCTGCGGATGATGCGCATCATCCTCGGCCGTGAACAGGCGGCCCTCCACCAGCTTCGCTCCCAGGGTTGGCATGTAGTCGAGACTGATGTCGCGCTCCATCACGTCGTTGTGCTCGCCATGAAATGGCTTGCCGGGGATGCGAATCCAGTCTGTATCGCAAAAGCACTGCACGGGAAGATCGCTCGTCAGTCCAAGCGATTCGACACCCGGGAGCCGCGACGCCCGCGTCTCGATCTCGCGATAGAGCGCCCGCAGCTGCTCCGGTTTTTGGCTCGCCGGATCGGTCATCATCAACTGGACCGTGGCGAGGTGCGTGGGATCGAAACCGATGTCGACGTGCAGCAGCCGGTAGAGGCTCTTGCCCAGTAGTCCCGCGCCGGCCAGCAGCACCACCGCGATGGTCAGTTCAACCACCACAAGATTGGCGCCAAGCCTGCGCCAGAACCGCCCCGCCGCCGTCCTCCCGCCTTCGCTCAGGGCTCCGTGAAGGTCGCGGGTCGCCAGGCGCAGGGCCGGTGTCAGCGCCATCAGCAGCATCGCGAGCAGCGCCACCGCTCCTGCGAAGATCCATGCGTGCGCGTTGAGCCCGACTTGACTCAGAAAGGGCGCGCCCTGCGCAATCTGTTTTGGAAAGAGACTCTGCAGCAGCGACATCATGCCCACCGCAGCGAACACGCCCCCGCCACATCCCACCACCGCCAGCAGCAACGCCTCGGTGACGAACTGCCGCAACAGCCGCACCGGCGTCGCCCCCAGCGCTCCGCGCACCGCGATCTCCCGCCGCCGGCTTTCCGACCGCACCAGCAACAGGCTCGACACGTTGACACACGCAATCAGCAGCAGCAAACCCGCCCCCGCGAGCAGCGTCAGCAGAATGGGCCGCACCTTCCCCACGATGAACTCCGACAAAGGCTGCACATTCGCGCTCTGTCCGGTGTTCGAAGTCGGATACTGGATCATCAGCTGCGCGGCAATCTTCTCCAGATCGGCGCGCGCCTGCACAAGGCTCACTCCGTCGCGCAGCCGCCCAACGCCGTCCAGATCGTGGCAGCTCCTGCGCTGCTCGCAGGGACTTTTGTCCAGCAGCGGAACCCACAACTCGGCTCCCCCGCGCGGCGCAAAAGCAAATTCGCGCGGCAACACCCCCACAACAGTGAACGGATCGCCGCTCAGGCCGATCGTCTCGCCAACCACGTCGCGCCGCCCGCCGAAGCGCGTCATCCACGTGCCGTAGCTCAGGATGGCGATCTTCGCTCCCCCCGGCTTGTCCTCCCCCGGACGAAAATCCCGCCCCAGCATCGGCTGCACCCCCAGCGTGTGGAAGAACCCGTCACTCACACGCGCCGCCGGCACCGGCTCCGAGACAGAACCCATGCGCAGCAGGTAGCCTGCGCTGGTGTAAACCTCCAGCGACTGCAGCGTCGTGTTCATTCGCTTCCAGTCCTGGTAGTCGTCGTAGGACAAGTTCGACCGCGGAAACGCCGGTGCGCTCTCGTCTACATCCACCAGGCCGTTGGGCTGCGCGTAGGGCAACGGCCGGATCAGCGCCGCATCGACGAATCCAAAGATCGCCGTGCTCGCTCCAATGCCGAGCGCCAGCATCAAAATCGCGGTCACCCCGAACCCTGGGCTCTTCCTCAGCTGGCGCACCGCATAGCGCAGATCCTGCACCACCGTCTCCACGCGAAATCCCACCACCTCGCGGCTCTGCTCCTGCATCCGCGTGGTGTTCCCAAACTGCCGCATCGCCGCATAGCGCGCCGCTTCCGGCGTCATGCCTTCGCTTTCCAGCCTCTTCGCCATCTGCTCCCGGTGGAACGTCATCTCATCTTCGAGATCGCCGGCATACTTCTCCCGCCCGAACAGCAGTCTCACTTTTCTCCACCACCGAACGACGTTCATCGTGCCTCTCCGGGAAAATCCAAACCATAGACTATCTATGCATAGAAAATCAAAGGCTTTGTGACGAATGGCGGCCTCTCTGCATCTGCGCCCTGACCCGAACGCTGTGCCCCGAACGCTGAGCCCGGTGCCCGGTGCCCCGGTCCTTAGGTCACTCTCTCCTTGACAATCTACCTATCCGCTCCACAATAGGTAGAACGTCTTGGAGAGACACCCGCAATGACTCCCATCGAACGAACCGATCTGCTGCAGGGCACGCTCGACATGCTCATCCTCAAAATCGTCGCCCTCGGCCCGGTCCACGGCTACGGCATCTCGCAGCGTATACGCCAGATTTCCAAAGAAGTTCTCATCGTCCAGCAGGGCTCGCTTTACCCCGCACTCCATCGCCTCGAAAAACGCGGCTGGCTCTCGGCCGAATGGGGCGACTCCGAGAACGGCCGTGAGGCCAAGTTCTACAAGCTCTCCGCGAAGGGCCGCCGCCAGCTCGCCGCCGAAGAAGCCACCTGGAACCGCCTTTCCGCAGCCGTCGAGCTCGTCCTCGGCGCCGCTTCCCAGGAGGTCTAACCGTGCCGCCGCAAACAAAGTCCCGCAACCCCTTCGGCCGCCCTCCGCAGGACTCGGAATTCGACCGCGAGATCGCCTACCACGTCGATCGCCTCACCCAGTCCGGCATCGCCGACGGGCTGTCTCCCGAGGAAGCTCGCCGCCGCGCCATTCTCGAATTCGGCGGCCGCGAACAGATCAAGCAGCAGGTGCGCGAGGTCCACACCTCTCCCCTGCTCGAAACGCTCGCCTTCAATGGCAAAGCCGCGCTGCGCTTCCTCCGCCGCTCGCCCTCTTTTTCCGTCGCCGTCATTCTCACCCTCGCGCTCGGCATCGGCGCCAACAGCGCCGTCTTCTCCGCGGTCGACGCCGTTGTTCTGCGCCCGCTGCCCTATCCCAGCAGCGATCAGCTCGTCGTCCTCGACCAGCACGACACCAGGAATCGCGATGCTAACCACTTCGTCGCGCCCACGCGCGTCGAAGACTGGAACCGCCTGAACTCCACCTTCACCGCCATCAGCGGCTATTACACCGACGATCTCTCGGAAGTCTCCGGCCCGCTGCCGGAAAAAGTTACCGGTGCCTTCGTTGCTCCGCGCTTTCTTTCCGTCCTGCAGATCGCACCCCTCCTCGGTCGCGACTTCATCCCGGAAGAAGAGCACTACGGCGGCGCCAGCGCTGTCCTGATCAGCTACGCCTACTGGCAGCGCCGCTTCAACGGCGACCCAACCATACTCAACAAAAAGCTTCGCATCGGTTCCAGCTCTTTCTCCATCGTTGGCGTCATGCCGCCCTCCTTCGGCTTCCCCAGCCGCGACGTCGACCTCTGGTCGACGAGCCCGCCCGATGCGCCCTACGCCCAACGCCGCGACGCCACCTGGTTCACCGTCATCGGCCGCATGAAGCCCCGCGTCAGACTGCCGCAGGCACAGGCCGATCTCGCCACCGTCCAGGCGCGCCTCGGCAAACAATTTCCCAAACCCGACGCCGATCTCGAAGTCCTCGGCACGCCGATGAAAGACACCATCGTCTCCGACGTGCGCGATTCACTCTGGCTTCTCTACGGATCGGTCACGCTGCTCCTGCTCATCGCCTGCTCCAACATCGCCGCGCTGCTGCTCGCCCGCACCGCCGACCGCGAGCACGAAATTTCCATCCGCTTCTCTCTCGGCGCCTCGCGCCGCGCCATCATCGGCCAGCTCCTCACCGAAGTTTTTGTCCTCGCACTTCTCGGCTCGCTGCTCGGCCTGGCCATCGCCGCTTCGGCGGCCCGCGGATTTCATCTGCTCGCCAACACCCTCCCGCGCGCCACCGAAATCGGCCTCAGCGGTACCATCGTCTTCTACTCGCTGCTCTGCGCCGTGGCCACTACCCTCCTCTGCGGCCTCTTCCCCGCTCTGCGCGGAACCCGCCCGGGTTTCGATCACGCTCTCGCTCATTCCCTCGCCCGCTCCGGCCGCACCCAGGTCTCGGGCCGCCATCCTCTGCAGTGGTTCCTCGTCGCCGTACAGGTAACCTTGGCGGTTACACTTCTCACCGGCGCCGGGCTGTTGCTGCGCAGCCTGCAGCAGCTCGGCCGCGTCGCGCCGGGCTTCGACCCGTCCCACGTCCTCACCTTCCAGATCAGCGGCTCATGGCACGAGACTGCCGACATGGGCGCGCTCAACCGCCGCATCGATCGCACCCTCGACGCCATTCGCGCCGTGCCGGGCGTCGAAGATGCCGCCACCTCCGCCGACCTCCCCGGCGTCCCCGCCCAGTACCAGCTCCAGCTCACGCTCGACGGCAGCCTCGACCCCAACCGCAAAATCCTCGCCGACGCCAAATGGGTTTCCGCCGGCTATTTTTCCACCCTCAGCATCCCCCTCCTCCAGGGCGATGCCTGCAAAGAAGGCCGCCCCTCCTCTGACATCCTCGTCAACCGCAGCTTCGTCGATCGCTATCTCGGCGGCTCTCCCGCCCTCGGCCACCATCTCGCCGACGCTTCCGGCAGCGCCTTCGGCGTCACCGGTCAGATTCGTGGTGTGGTTGCCGATGCCCGCGAAGAAGGCCTCAACCTCGCGCCTGTACCCACCGTCTATACCTGCCTCAGCGCGCCCGACCCCTTCCCGCACGTGCTGGTTCGCACCCATGGCGGCCCCATGGCCCTGGCGGACACCATCCGCCGCCGCATCCAGCAATTCGACCCCGGCCGCTCCGTCTACGCCATCATGCCGCTGCAGGATCACCTCGACGAAGCCTCCTCGGCCAATCGCCTGCGTACCATCCTGCTCGCACTCTTCGCCGCGACCGCGGTCTCGCTCGCCTCCATCGGCCTCTACGGCACGCTGAATTACCTCGGCCGCATGCGCCGGCGCGAAGTCGGCGTGCGTCTCGCCCTCGGAGCCGCCCGCAGCCGCATCCTCTCGCAATTTCTGTTGCAGGGTCTCCGCGTCACGCTTTTCGGATGCATCGCCGGACTCGCGCTCTCGCTCGCCACCGATCGCCTTGTTGCGGACATGCTCTACGGAGTCTCACCCCTCGACCCAACAACCTACTTTGGCGTCATCGTCCTGATCCTCGCCGTCGCCACCGCCGCGTCTCTTCTCCCCGCCTGGCGCGCCGCACGCATTGAACCCGTCCAGGTCCTCCGCCAGGAATAAAAAACGTGCCCCGCGCCCGCTGCCCTGCTTTTCACCCGGTGCCCGGTGCCCGGTGCCCTGTTTCACTGACTTCGCAGCGCAACCAGCGGATCAATCCGCGAAGCCCGCCGTGCCGGCAGGTATCCCGCCACCAGCGCCACCGTGGTCAGCAGCACAACCATCGCAACATACGTCATCGGATCCGTCGGCTGCGTCCCAAACAGCAGCGACGCAATCTCCTTCGACACCGCAAACGAAGCGACGGTGCCCGCGGCAATGCCTACCAGTGCCAGCACCAGCGTCTGCCATAACACGCCCCGCTGCACCCGCCCCCGGCTTGCGCCCAGCGCCATCCGGATGCCGATCTCCTGCGTTTGCCGCGTCACTCCGTACGCGATGACGCCATAAATTCCCAGCGACGCCAGCGTCAGCCCCAGCGCTGCAAACAACCCCACCAGCAGCACAAAAAACTTCCGCGGTGAAACCGCCCGATCCACCACCTGCGCAATCGGCCGGAATTCCGCCGCCGGCTGATTTGGATTCAGCTCCCGCAGCGCGCGCAGCACGCTCCCCGCCAGCGACGCCGGCGCCACGCTGGTGCGAATCACCAGTTGCGCATCGTCGGGGTCCTGCTGCGTGATCGGGTAATAGATTTGCCAGCCCGGATCACCCTCCACGCTGTCCGCGTGCACATCATCCACTACGCCCACTACGACGCAGTCCCCGCCGCTGGCCTGAAGAATCCTGCCCACCGCATCCTCACCCGGCCAGTACACCCGCGCCGCCGAAGCGTTGATCATCACCACTCTCTGGCTCTTCGGCCCATCCGCCCACGTGAAATCGCGCCCGTGCAGCCGCATCCCCATCGCGCGCATATAGCCAGGCGAAATCACGTACACCAGCGGCCCATGCAGCGCGCCCTCGGGAAACGTCTTTCCCTTCGGCGTCGGCGTGCCCCACGCGCGATTCCGCCCCAGCGGCAAAAAGTCCGCGAAGCCCGCGGCTTCGACGCCCGGCAGCGCGCTCACCCGCTCCACAATCTGCTGGAAGATCACGCCCCGCTTGATCGCGCGCGCTGCATCGTCCGCCGCACTGTCGTCGTATTCCACTTTCATCGATGCGGCCTGCGCCGGCTGGAATCCCAGATCGATGTCCAGCACCTTCAGGAAGCTGCGCAGCAGCAGCCCCGCGCCCACCAGCAGCACGCAGGCCAGCGCCACTTCGCTGATCACGAGTGCGGCGCGTAGCCGCTCGTGTCTGCGCCCCGCACCCGCGCCCGCGCCGGAATCCTTCAGCGTCTCGTGCAGATTCCCGCTCGCCATGCGCAGGCCCGGCACCAGTCCGAACAGAATCGCCGTCACCACCGCGATCAACACCGTCCAGCCCAGCGCTTCTCCGTCGATGCGCAGCGTGTCCAGCAGCGGCAGCGCAATCGACTGCTGATGCGACAGCCAGAAGATCACGCCAAACGCGAAGCTCAGCCCCAGCGCCGCGCCCGGCGCCGGAAAGAATCAGCGCCTCGGTCAGCAGTTGCCGCACCAGCCGTCCCCGTCCCGCGCCCAGCGCCGCCCGCATCGCGAATTCCTTGCTCCGCGCCGCCGCCCGCGCCAGTAAAAGGTTGGACAGGTTCACGCACACGATCAGCAAAATCGTTCCCACCGCGCACCACAGCGCAATCAGCGACCGCCGCAGCCGCCCGCTCACGTAGTCCTTCAGCGTGCGCAGCTCCAATGACACGCCGTCTTTGCCTGCATACTGTCCGCACGACCGCGGATACTTAATGTTCCAGCACAGCTTCGGCACCACCAGGTTCGCCTCCGCCTGCGCCTGTCCCACGCGTCACCCCCGGCTTCATCCGCCCGATCAGCGTCACGATGTTGCCGTACATCCGCTCCCGATCGAGGCTCAGGGGCACCAGCATGTCCACTTTCGCGCCCGGAGAAAACACTGCGCCAAAATCGAAGCTCGCCGGCAGCACGCCCACCACCGTCGTCGGCTGGCCGTTCAGATCGATCTCGCTGCCCACAATCTTCGCGTCCCCGGCGAACTGCCGCTTCCAGTACGCATACGCCAGCAGCGCCACCGGATGCGCGTTCAGCCGCGCATCGTCCGCCGTGAACAACCGCCCCATCGCCGGCTGCACCCCCAGCACCTGAAAGAAATTCCCAATCACCTCGATGCCCGTTGCCGGTACCGGCTCGCCCCGCCCCGTCAGCCGCAGATTGTCCGGGCTCGTGAACGCCTCGTACCCCGTCACATCCTGATACGAACGGGTCTGCGCCTTGAATTCCTCATACGCATCGGAGGAATAGGTCGCGCACGACAACCCGCAATCCGTCGGCGGCGGCGCGATCCACACCAGCTGCTGCGACTCCGGAAATGGCAGCGGCCGCACCAGAATCGTGTTCACTACGCTGAACACCGCGACATTCGCCCCAATCCCCAGCGCCAGAATCAGCACCGCCACCATCGTGAATCCCAAATCGCGCTCGAGCGTGCGCAGCGTATACCGCACGTCCTGCCCCAGCACATCCAGAAACGGCAGTCCTCGCGCCGCCCGCTGCTTCTCCCGCGCCTGCTCGACTCCGCCAAATCGCACCATCGCCTGCCTCCGCGCCTCGTCCGGCGTCATCCCCTGCCGGATGTTGTCTTCCACCGCCATCTCCAGATGCGACGCCATCTCCGCATCCAGATCCGCGTCCAGCGGCGCCTTATGCAGGAACGCCCGCACCCGATTCATCCATTGCCGCAAAGAATCACTCATCATCTCTATCCGCTGAACGCTGCTGCGCTCGGTGCACGAATCCCTGATCCCTATTCCCTCGTCTCCTCGAGCGCCAGCACCCGCCCCATCACCGCCGACAGCCGCTGCCAGTACGCCGCATCCTCCGCCAGCTGCTTCCGCCCGCGCTTCGTGATCGAGTAGAACTTCGCCTTGCGATTGTTATCCGACACGCCCCACTCGGCGTCGATCCAGCCCCGCTGCTGCAGCCGCACCAGCGACGCGTAAATCGTTCCCTGATTCAGCAGCACCGCATCCCCGCTCACCTGCTCGATGCGCCGCGCGATCCCGTACCCATGCTGTTCCCCCATCGCCGCCAGCGTCTGCAGAACCATCAGATCCAGCGTTCCCTGCAACAAATCCAGCTTCGAATCCCCCATGAGCCGCCTCTCCCGTCCCGCTTTCCTGTGTTACGACCACAGAAGCATGCCACAAAAACGTGTGGTATCGCCACAGAAGACCGGTACGCATTCCTCAAGCCCCTGGTTCCCTAACCCCACAATTTCTCTGCAGGCCCCGCCGCTCCCGTGCTCATCCGACCACCGTCTTCGTCACAATTCCCACACCCCGCCGCAATTTTTAACGAATCCAACTCCCATCGCCGGAATCACACTACTCGACCGATTCGTGTGATCAGGAATGGGAAGAGCCGGGTCCCGCCCGACCGCAAGGCGCAGCTCTGAAGGAGCGTTCCATGGCAGTCAACAGCACCGTCATTGTGACTGGCGCTTCCGGCGGCATCGGTGCGGCGATTGTCCACGCCTTCCTTGAGCGCGGCTACAACGTCGTCGCCACCTCGCGCAATATTTCCCGAGCCGGCTACGCATCGTCGCCGCATCTTGCCCTCGTCGAGGGAGACATCGGTCAGGCAGCCACCGCTCAGAAGGCCGCGCAAACCGCCCTCGATACCTTCGGCTCCATCCATCATGTGGTCAACAATGCCGGCATCTTTTCATCCCGGCCGTTCACCGACTACACCATCGAGGAGTTTCGCGCTTTCGTCTCCACCAACCTCGAAGGGTTCATCTTCATCACCCAGCTCGCGGTCAGGCAGATGCTCGCGCAGGGCAACGGAGGCAGCGTCACCACCATTACCGCCTCGCTTGCGGATAACCCGATGACCGACACGCCGGGCTCCATTCCCATGATCACCAAGGGCGGCCTCGACACGGTCACCCGCAGCCTCGCCAATGAATACGCCAGGCGCCGCATCCGCTTCAATGCGGTCGCTCCCGGCGTGGTCGACACTCCCTTGCACAAGGGCGCTCCGCAAGACCTGCTGGCGGCGCGTTCCCCCATGGGCACGGTCACCCTGCCCGAGGACATCGCCCAGGCGGTCGTTTTTCTCACCGAAGCGAATCACATCACCGGGGAGGTGCTGCACGTGGACGACGGTGCGCACGCAGGCCGATGGTGAGCGCGCAGGTTTCGGACCGGCGCACAGCCGAGCAGCGCCTCGCGGAACTCGGCATCGAGCTTCCTGCCCCTCCTACGCCCTTCGGCACCTATGTGGAGACGCTCCAAACCGGCAACCTGCTCTTCTTCACCGGAATGCTGCCCGTTGTCGACCACAAGCCGAAATACCTTGGCCGCCTGGGCAAAGAACTCGATGCCGCAGCCGGACGAGACGCCGCCCGCACTGCGGCCCTCAGTGCCCTGGCTGCGGCGAAAAAGCATCTCGGCTCTCTCGACCGCGTGACCCGTGTCGTCCGGCTCGGCGTCTTCATCGCAACCCATGGCGATTTTTTCGATCAGCCCACGGTTGCCGATGGCGCCTCGGACTTGTTCCGCGATATATTCGGCGCCGACAAGAATTCCGTACGTCTCGTCATCGGCGTCGCCAGCCTTCCCCTCGGCATGCCCATTGAGCTCGAGGTGATTCTCGAGATCGCAGAGTAAAGCTCCATCGCCACACGTTTCGTTTTCAACATTCACCGACAAACCCCAGGAGGATGTATGGCAGCCGCTGCAATCGCAACAGCAACGATGAAGGCCGCGCAGATTGGCAAACCGGGCGCCGGTTTCCAGATCGTCGAACGCGCAATCCCCTCGCCCGGCCCGGGACAGGTGCGGATCAAAGTCCAGGCCTGTGGCGTCTGCCACAGCGACGCGCTCACCGTCGAAGGCGCGTGGCCCGGAATCCAGTATCCCCGCATTCCAGGACACGAAGTGGCGGGGGTCATTGATGAAGTCGGTAGCGGTGTGACTGCCTGGAAGAAGGGCCAGCGTGCCGGCGTCGGCTGGCATGGCGGCCACGACAACACCTGTCGCGAGTGCCGCCGCGGCGATTTTATCAATTGCCGCAATCAGCAAATCGCCGGGATCAGCTACGACGGCGGCTATCAGCAGTACATGATCGCTCCCGTCGAGGCGCTCGTTTCCATCCCCGACAGCCTCAAAGACGTGGACGCAGCGCCGCTGCTGTGCGCCGGCATCACCACCTACAACGCCCTGCGCCACAGCGGCGCCCTTCCCGGCGACCTGGTTGCCGTGCAGGGCATCGGCGGCCTCGGTCACCTCGGCGTTCAGTTCGCGAACAAGTTTGGCTACAAGGTCGCGGCCATCGGGCGTGGACCCGAAAATGCCGCGCTCGCCAAAAAACTCGGCGCAACCCTCTACATCGACAGCAAAGCGACCAACGCGGCGCAGGAACTGCAAAAGCTCGGCGGCGCAAAAGTGATTCTTGCGACAGCCCCCAACTCGAAGGCAATGTCCGAACTGATCGATGGCCTGGGGCCGAACGGCAAACTCCTCGTCATCGGCGCCGCCTTCGATCCCATTGAGGTCACACCAGTACAGCTCATCATGGGAAACAAGTCGATCGAGGGGTGGGCCTCGGGAACACCGGCCGACTCCGACGACACGCTGCGCTTTGCCGAACTCACCGGCGTCCGCCCCATGATTGAAACCTATCCTCTGGAAAGAGCTGCCGAGGCCTACGCCCGCATGATGAGTGGCAAAGCGGAGTTTCGCGTCGTCCTCACCATGTGAGAGCGCCGCACCTTGTCAGGAACCAATCGCAGTGGATACGCAGGAGGAACGATCATGGCAAATCCTACGCTCGAAGTTCGTGATCACGAGGTGAGCAGTGGCGCGAGGGTGATGAGAGTCGACACCAGGCTCGAGGTGCTCCTCATCCCCGTCGCCGATGTCGATCGCGCGAAGCAGTTCTACGTGAAGCTCGGCTGGCGGCTCGACGCTGATTTCCCTTTCGATAATGGTTTCCGGGTCGTCCAGTTCACCCCGCCCGGCTCGGGGTGCTCGGTCCAGTTCGGCTCGAAGATGACATCGGCGGCGCCGGGCTCGGCCCAGGGAAACTACCTGGTTGTCTCCGACATCGAAGCCGCGCGCGCCGAACTGCTCACCCGCGGCATCGCGGTCAGTGAGGTCTTCCACCCCGGAACGCCAGGGGCGCAGTTCCAGCCCGGGAACACCAGCGGTCGCGCGAGCGGCCCCGCAGCCGCTCACGCCAGCTACAGCTCGTTCGCTACCTTCAGCGACCCGGATGGCAACAGCTGGCTCCTCCAGGAGGTCACCACGCGGCTGCCCGGTCGTGTCGCCGGCGACACGACCTACGGATCGGTAACTGAGCTGGCACAGGCACTGCGGCGCGCCGAGGCTGCGCACGGGCAGCACGAAGCGCGAACCGGCCAGGCCGACCCTAACTGGCCCGACTGGTACGCCGACTACATGATCCGCGAGCAGTCCGGCGCAACGTTGCCCCAGTAAGCGCCGGGCGCAGGCATCCCAGGAGCTGACGATGCGCCTCTTCCGTTCGCCCCGCCTGACCCATGCTCTGCAGATTGCCTGCGTTGTGGCCGGCACGCTCTCTGCGCTCGCCCAGACCGGCGGAAAGGAATCTGCCATGAAACACCCGACGCTGTATCGCACCCTCCAGGTCGATGGCCTCTCCATCTTCTATCGCGAAGCAGGACCGAAAGACGCGCCCACGATTCTTCTGCTGCACGGTCTGCCCTCGTCGTCGCGCATGTTCGAGCCGCTGTTCGCACGCCTCTCCGACCGCTACCACCTGGTCGCGCCCGACTATCCAGGCTTCGGCCACAGCGACTGGCCCGATCCCGCCAAGTTCGCCTACACCTTCGACCACATCGCTCAGGTCATGGACGACTTCACCCAGGCCCTCGGTCTCTCCCGCTACACGCTCTACATGCAGGACTACGGCGCCCCCGTCGGCTTTCGCATGATCCTGGCGCATCCCGATCGTGCCCAGGCCCTCATCGTGCAGGACGCCGTCGCGCACAACGAAGGCCTCGGCGCCAACTGGGTGACCCGGCGCGCGTTCTGGGCCGACCGAGCGGCGAACGACGAAGCGCTGCGCAAAAATCTGCTCTCCATGGCCGCGACCAAAACGCGCCATGTCGGCGACGATCCCAACGTCGAGCTCTACGACCCCGATCTCTGGACCGACGAGTACGCCTTTCTCAACGCGCCCGGCCAGGCGCAGATTCAGAGCGACCTCTTCTACGATTACCGCACCAACGTTCCGGCCTATCCAAAATGGCAGGCCTGGATGCAGAAGACCCAGCCCAGGCTTCTCGTCCTCTGGGGCAAGCACGATCTCTCCTTCGATCCCGGCGAGCCCGAGCGCTACCACAAGGACGTCCCCAACGCGCAGGTCCACGTCCTCGACGCCGGACACTTCGCCCTCGATACCAAGGCCGACGAAATGGCCGCGCTGGTCCGCGACTTCATGAACCAGCAAAAATAAACCGCTCCCCTTCCAGGACCCCAGATCGCGCCACCGGTTTTCCGGCTTCCCGGTACCCCGCGTCCTGCACCCTCCTGTACTATCTTCTTGATCCCCCTCCGAGGACACACCCCAGATGCCCGCATCAGCGTGGTTGCCGGCACGATTGCGCTCCGTGATGCTCCTCTGCGTGGGTGTCTCGCTGGCAGCGGCTGCACAAACGCGCGGCAACACGGTGGAATCCTCTCTGATGGTGCGTGGCAACGGCGGGGTCCGGGCTGACCGCTATCACCTGGGCGACGACGCGCGCGGTGCCAGTCCCAATTTCGACGACAGCGCGTGGAACACCACCAGCGATGGCGCATGGCCGTCCCCCTGGTTCTATTCCGACGGCTTTGTTTGGGTGCGGGCCCAGGTTCCGGTATCGAACAACGCCGACGCACCTCTGGCGCTCCGCTTCCGGAATTCCGGACGTCATCCCATGGCGGTTCAGGTCTTCGTAAATGGCCGCCTGGTCGGAGCCGAAGGCGGATTTCCTCCACAGGGCACGCCAAAGTATCTGCCCCCGGTGGCGATCTTCGACTTGCCGCCTGGCACCGCGTCTCCCGGTTCCACAGTCTCCGTCGCCGTGCGCATGTGGTTCGTCCCGCGCGTGCGGCGCATGGGAAGCGGCCAGCCTAAAAGTTCAAACCACGGGCAAACCGTATTGCCCGACAACCTGACCTACGCCGATTTCAGCATCGGCGACGCCGCCGGCACCCACCTCTCCAGCCGCGTGGACCACCTCAGCGCCATCCTGGCCAGCGTTCCCGACCTCGCCCTCAATGCGCTGCTCGGTATGGTCGGGATCGGCCTCGTCATTTTCTGGCGTTGGACGCGTCGCCCCGAACTCGCCTGGTCGAGCGCGCTCCTCATCAGCTATCCCGTCTATCAATACTTCTTCGTCGCCACCGATCTGGGCTATCTCTCGATCTCCTATCGCGGCTGGGTTGCGCTCCTGACGCTGCTCACCATCCCCACCATGTTTTTCACCGTCGAATTCATCTGGACGGTCCACGGCCTCCGCGCTCCAAAACTGCGGCGGCTCTGCCATGCCTCATGGGGGGTCTTCAATGCAGGCACCCTGATCGCCGCTGTGGCGATTCATCCTTCGGCTCTCATTCACTCGGCCCTCATTGCCGCCACAGGGAGCGTGCAGCTTTTCAACCTGATCACCCTCGGCGCGAATCTCTGGGTGCTCTTCGTTCGCCGCTATAACCGGGTCCTCGCCGCCGCCATGGCGATCATCCCCATCGGTTCGGCACTCGGCCACCTGGGCATCCGCGAACACTGGCTGGTCGGACCCGTGGACGTCGGCCTGTTCGATATCGGCTCTCTGCTCAGCGGATTCGCCATCGCCGCCATGCTCATCCAGCGCGCGATCAGCGACTGGCAGGAGGGCAATAACCTCCGCGTCGAGTTCGACGCCGCCCGCGAAGTCCAGCAGCGCCTCGTCGTCGCACCACCCGAAGTTCGCGGCTTCCGCATGGAAAGCGCCTACATTCCCGCCACCCAGGTGGGCGGCGACTTCTATCACATCCGCCCCGACGACGCAGGCGGTGTCCTCATCGCCGTCGGTGACGTCAGCGGCAAAGGCCTGCGCGCCGCCATGGCCGTCTCCGCCATCATCGGCGCTCTCCGCGCTATGCCCATCCTGCCGCCCTCCCGCGTCCTCTTCGATCTCAATCGCGGCCTCACCGGCAACCTCGGCGGCGGATTTGTAACCTGCTCTGTTACCCATATTGCCGCCGACGGAAAAATGATCATCGCCAATGCCGGCCACCTGCCGCCCTATCGCAACGGAATCGAAATCGACTGCGGCTTCGGCCTGCCCCTCGGCGTCACCACCGACAGCGCCGCGTTTGCCGAGCATGAAGTCCAGCTCGTCCCCGGCGACACCCTCACCCTCCTCACCGACGGCGTCGTCGAAGCCCGCAATGCCACCGGCGAACTCTACGGCTTCGACCGCACCCGGCAGATCAGCCATCAATCCGCGGCAGAAATCGCCCGCACTGCGCAGCAGTTCGGCCAGGAAGACGACATCACCGTCCTCACCCTCACCCGCCTCGCCGTCGGCGAGAAATCCCCCACCGAACGGATCGCCCCCGTGCTCACCCCCGCCTGAACCGTCTCTGCGGCTCGCCTCAAGACTCGCTCCGGAGCCCGGAAATGATCCTCCGCTGATCGCTTGATCGCCGATCGCCCCAATGTGGAAAATTTGTCAAGTTTTTTGACCCATTACCGAAGTGCATGTCGCTGACACCAAACGACTTCCAAGCCATCATATTTGGCGTGTTTTCACTCTGAACTTGGTATTCTAATAATAGAGGGTAATTTTAGAGAGAAGGCTCGCTGATCGGGGCCCCCAACGCGCTGCTGTTGGCGCGATGGGGTGACCTGGGCGGGCCTTTTCTTTTTCCCCCTCATTTTGCCTGCAAAGAAAGAAGCAAAAACCCTATGAACATCTTCCAGAAACTGGGCGTCAAAATCGCTGATTTCGGCAAATGGTTCGCCGGCGAAGTCAAAACCATCGTCGGTCTCGCTCTCCGCGTTCAGACCATCCTGAAATCCGAGAAGCCGCTGGAGCAGCCCTTCATCGCCGGCCTTTCCACCGTGGTCGCCGACGTCGAGAGCCTGATCACCGCCTCCGAGGGCGCCGTCACCGCCGAAGGCCTCAACTTCGCCGCCGACTCGAAGGTCTTTTCCGACTTCATGACCCTCATCGACGACTTCAAAAAGCTCGCGCCCGTCGTCGAGCAGGCGATCGCCATCCTTGAAGGCAAACCCGCTCCTGTCGCCAGCTAACCGGCTCCGCCAGGAAACCGAAGGGCCGGCCAATCATCGCCGGCCCTACCCGGTGCCCTGTGCTCCGTGCTCTGTTGCGAAGGGATAACCAATGCGCCAACAAAGAGGGGGTCGCGAAGAACCCGATCGCCCGCAATCAACAACATCCGGAGGGGTCGACCCCCCTAAAAAATCACAAAATGAGGAGGGGTAGAAAATCACCGTGGCCAGGCGCTGTGCCCCGTGCCCTTGTGTCCTGTGCCCTCTTTCGCAAATGGATAACCAATGCGCCAACAAAGAGGGGGCCGCGAAAAATCCGATCGCCCGCAATCAACAACATCCAGAGGGGTCGACCCCCCTAAAAATCACAAAATGAGGAGGGGTAGAAAAATCACCCGTGGCCACGCTCTGTGCCCCGTGCCTTGAACGCTGAACGCTGTCCGCTGAACGCTGAACGCAGTGCGCTGAACGCAGCACCCTGCACCAGGTGCTTTTTTCCCTCCAGAACCAGCATGTTTTCAGCAACTTGTCACGGCAACAAAACGGTTGATGCACATGCGTCAACGGAAAGCGTTTTGGTGTGAAGTGCACTTTAGAGAATTACTTTCCCCCTTCCGAAAATGGATTAAACTCCACCCTGCACGCTTCGGATGGGATGTATCTAAAGTCTGGGCAATCTCTATCGGTGCAATTGTGTGCTTCGCAGCCTGCACTAGTGGTGCGCTGCTGTCTGCCATCGTCCTGAAAGTGCAGGATTTGAATGCAGAAATCGCTTTGGTGTTGGCAGCCAAACACGTCTTTGTAAGTAGTGCGCCCCCACAAATAGACGAAGCTCTTACCTGTATTTACATCCGAAAGGGTCGCCTTTGTAAACCCTACAGGCATGGCCCCCCTGGATTCATGCGCACCAAGTACCCCCGTACTATTTACCCCGGTAGCCATGCTGGGAACGATGGGAGGGCTTGGCTTTCCATCCCGATAGTCAAAGTTTTGCGGCAGTCGCCTGAACTCTGGTCCATTGGTATTGATTTGCGCGTGAATGCTGAGCGCTGGGGTGTTCCCGCTATTTTCGACACCCACCACAAACAGATAGCCTGGTTCCCCAGTTCGCGAATCATTTCCCGGTTCGAGAGCGAATGGGAAAGATGGCGGATAACTAACATACGCTCGCTGAGAAATGATCGCGCTGGTTCTGTTGATGGCATTCGACTCACTAAAAGCCTTCGTCTGCTTCTGGATTTCACACAAGGTATTGCCCATCGTTTTCAATTGACCGGAGGCTATGCTGGCGTAATGCCATGCTCCCCATGCGGCGACGGCGGCAGCGACGAAGGCAAGAAGGGTAATCAGGTTAAGAAGGTTTTGCTGCCTGTGCTCCTTCTCGCGATAGGCGGCGGCATGACGGCGGTCGTGTTCTATAGCGTGGAGTTCCGCGATCCGCCCTGGTTCCCCCTGCTCCTGGGTTTGGCGGGCGCGTTCGGATGCCTCGTGAACGGTGCGGGTTTGCTCCTGGAGCGCTTCCTGAATCGCACGCAGTTGCGTTTGCAGCAATGTCATCAAGGCATTCAACTGGCGACGGAGCATGGCCTTGTCTCAGCTTTCGAACGGAGGATAATGAGAACAGATGAAACACGAATACCACGAAGGACCGAAGGCGGGGGAGAATTTCGAGCGGCTAGCGCGGGCTGTTCTTCAGACTTCGCGAGTAGAGAATCCGAAGCGGCCAGCCCGCAAGCCTACACGCGGCAAAAAGACCGCCGGCGACAAGGGCTAGAACGGTTCCTCTTGCCCCGTCCCTGCCTCCGGCGTGTGGCGCCCTGTTGTTGAACCGGAAAACCTGCTCCGTGACGTAGCGGCCAAGGTGGAATGGTTCCCTAAAAATCACAAAATGAGGAGGGGTAGAAAATCACCCGTGGCCAGGCGCTGTGCCCCGTGCCTTGAACGCTGTGCGCTGAACGCTGAACGCTGTGCCCCGTGCCTTGAACGCTGTCCGCTGTCCGCTGTCCGCTGAACGCAGCTTTTTTCCCTCCGGAACCTGCCTGTTTTCAGCTGCTTGCCACAGCCCGGAGAGGACCTTCTGGAAGTCCTTCGGCCACAATAGCTTGCCGCAGTCTCCCCCCTGGGGGGAGGGGGGTCACCGCCTCACAGCGCCCGATGCCCGATATCGTTCCGAACTACCATCCCCTCAAAGGAGATCCTGCCTATCGCCTCGTACACCGAGCCCAGCGCCTGCCGCAAGTCCGCCCCCGTCGCCGCCACCCCCAGCACCCGTCCGCCCGCCGTCCGGTACCGCCCGTCTTCCAGCCTCGTTCCGGCATGGAACACCTCCACGCCCGGAACCCGCGCCGCTTCCTCGAGTCCGGTAATGACCTTCCCCGTCTCATACGCTCCCGGATACCCCTGCGACGCCGCCACCACGCAGGCCGAAGCGCCCGGCTTCCAGCGCAGTGCCGTATCGCTCAGCCGGCCTTCGACACAGGCTTCCAGCGCCTCCACCAGGTCGCTCTCCATCCGCGGCACAATCGCCTGCGTCTCCGGATCGCCGAAGCGCGCGTTGAACTCCAGCACCATCGGCCCTTTGGCCGTCATCATCAACCCGCAGTACAGCACCCCCACGAAAGGAGTCTCCTCCGCTGCCATGCCGTCGATCGTCTTCTGCGCGATGTGCTCCAGGATCCACGCCCGCATCGGCGCGTCCAGCATCGCGTCCGTTGAATACACGCCCATCCCGCCGGTGTTCGGCCCCGTGTCGCCTTCGCCGATCCGCTTGTGATCCTGCGCCGGAACCAGCGGGACCGCGTGCTTCCCATCGCTCAGCACCAGGAACGACAGCTCCTCGCCGGTCAAATGCTCCTCGACGACAACCGTCTTCTCCGCCGATCCCAGCAACTCGCCGCTGAACAGATCCGCGATCGCCTGTTCGGCCTGCTCCTTCGTCTCGCAGATCAGCACGCCCTTGCCCGCCGCCAGCCCATCGGCCTTGACCACCACCGGCAGATGAAACATCGCGAGCGCGTCCTGCGCCTCCTGCCGCGACTCGCACACCGCATACGCAGCCGTCGGAATCGTGTGCCGCTGCATGAACCGCTTCGCGTAGCTCTTGCTCGTCTCGAGCATCGCCGCTTCCCGTGTCGGCCCAAAGACGGCCAGCCCACGCGCCTGCATCGCGTCCACCAGTCCCAGCGACAGCGGCAGCTCCGGCCCAACCACCGTCAGATCCGGCTTCTCCACCGCAACCACGCGCAGCAGATCGTCGAGGTTCTTCTGGTCCACCGCCACACAACGCGCCACAGACGCGATGCCGCCATTGCCCGGCGCGCAAACCACGTCACTCACCCGCGGCGAGCGCCGAATCGCCCAGCACAGCGCATGCTCGCGTCCACCCCCACCAATCACCAGCACCTTCATCGGCTCTCTGTCCCCAACCGAGCCTATCGCAGCCCGGCCTCACTGACCAAACCATCGGCAGTCGCCGCGCTGTGTGTGGTGCCCGGTGCCCGGTGCCCGGAGCCCGGTGCCCTGTTCTACCTCACCGCGATCCACGCCTGCCAGCACACGACGATCAACATGAAGATGAGGTACAGCCGCAGCGCCCAGGCCAGCAGCAATGCGCCACCCTTCAGCGGCCGCCGTGGCACCGGAACATTCTTCGCCAGCGCCAGCTGGTCCGGTTCCAGGTTCTCAAGCACAAGCCCGGCATCCGCGTCGCTCACATGCTCTTGCGGGCGCATCGCATCCCTCCTCTACAGTCTCCCCAGCCAGGAAAGCGCATGCGGCGCTACCACGCTTACGCCGTACAGAATCCCCGCCGCCGTCAGCAGCACCACCACAATGGCCGCCAGCGTGTTCATCCATGCGGGGCTCCTGACCCCTTCCATGATCTCCTTGTCGTTCACCAGCAGATACAGGAACACCAGCGCCGGAGGCATCGCCAGCACCGCGACCACGTTCACCACCAGCACCACAAAGACCAGCGGCAATCCCGGAATCAGCACGATGCCCGCTGCCGCTGCCGCGCACAGTCCCAGCACCGCGTAAAACGACTTCCCCTGGTTCACGGGCAGATTCAGGCTGTGCGGCTTGCGCGACACCTCGCCGAACGCATAGGCCGACGAGGTCGAAATCGTGATCGCCGCCACGATGCCCGCCTCCACCATCCCCAGCGCAAACAGGCTCGCGCCAACGCGCCCGATGATCGGTTGCAGCGCCTGCGCAAACTGCGCCGCCTCGAAGTTCTCCGCGCTGATCCGCCCAAACAGCGGAGCGGTCGCCAGAATCGCTCCCAGTGCGGCCGCCGCCGCCAGCGTCGCGCCCACCAGCGTGTCGATGCGCCCGTAGTGGATGTCCTTCGTGGTCATCCCCTTGTCGACCGTCGCGCTTTGCTGGAAGAACAGCATCCACGGCGTCACCGTCGCGCCAATGTCCGAGAGGATGATCATCAGCGTGTCGCTGCCGAACGGCGGCAAAGGCTTCCACGTCCCGAGCGCATGCCCCACTGCGCCCCAGTGCGGATGCGCCATCAGCGCCACGGGAATGAAGATCAGGTTGAACGCCGCGGCGGCCAGCGTCACCCGCTCCCACGTCCAGTACCTGTGGCTCATCAGCGCCGAGTAGAGCACCGCCAGCGCCACCAGAATCGCCGCCCATGGGGGAACGCCAAAGAACCCCAGCCCTGCCCGGATCGCGATGAACTCCGTGATCAGCGTCAGAAAGTTGCCGATCCCGAGGTCGATCATCGAGAACCAGCCCCAGAAGGGCCCGAATCGCTCGAAGATCAGTTCCGCGTGGCCGCGGTGCGTGGCCGCGCCCAGCCGCACAGTCATCTCCTGGACAACCACGGCCATGCCGAAGGTCAGAATGACAAAGGGAAGGAAGAAGCCGACACCAAACTTCGCGCCCGTCGCCGCGTACGACAGCATGCTGGGCCCATCGTTCTCGCCCAGCATCACCAGGATTCCCGGCCCAATCAGCAGCCAAAACAGCCACGCCCGCGAGCGCAGACTGTGCCCGCGCCGCGCTGCCGAAACCCGCGCGCGGTCGTGGGCGCGGTCGATGTCCTCATGAGTAACAACGACTTCGTCTTCCGCCGCCATCACACGCAGCTTCCGGCCGGATTGTGCGTCTGCACCCATCCCTTATTGGCCCGCACTTCCTCTTGTCAGATGATCAGGAGCTGGAAAGATCCTGCCCGCCCAGGAGCGAACCGGACACAGCCCGTATTGCAGGAGTGTACTTCTGTTTCCCGAGGTTTGTAAACCATAGTTAACACATTCGTGTTAAGAAATGTTCACAGAGGAGCCTCCTCCCGCGTCCCGGACTGAAATCTTTCGTGCACTGCCCGAAAAGTTCTAGAATATGGAGCGGTGACGACGAGCCCTCTCATCTCGTTTCGCCCGCTTCTCCGGCGCTTCCGCCGTGGCCGTCCGCGTCGGGGCCCCCAGCAGATATGACGTTCGTCTGATGGGGTGGCAGATCGCGGACGACGTACTTCAGCCTGATTGGCCGCTCCTCTTTTCGCTCCGCCCCTGGCGCTGATCGCACGCTCCCAGGGGTAGTCGAGCGACGTCCTTGCGCCTCTCACCACGAAAGGAAACGCAAATGAACACCTTCGGCAGCCAGTCCGAACTGCAATCCGGCGGCAGGACCTGGGAGATTTTCCGTCTCAGCGCCCTCGAAAAACGCGGCATCCGCCTCCATCGCCTGCCCTTCAGCCTGCGCATCCTGCTCGAAAACCTTCTCCGCTACGAGGACGGCAAGAGCGTCACCGCCGACGACATCGAGTTCCTCGCTAAATGGGACCCCAAAGCCGAGCCCTCCCGCGAAATCTCCTGGATGCCGGCACGCGTTCTCATGCAGGATTTCACCGGCGTGCCCGCCGTCGTCGATCTCGCCGCCATGCGTGATGCGATGAAGGTACTGGGCGGCGATCCGCAGAAGATCAACCCGCTCCAGCCCGCCGAGCTCGTCATCGATCACTCCGTCCAGGTCGATGAATACGGCACCGGCAATGCCTACTCCGTGAACGCCGCGCTCGAGTTCCAGCGCAATCGTGAGCGCTACGCCTTCCTCAAGTGGGGACAGACCGCCTTCCGCAACTTCTCCGCTGTCCCACCAGGCATGGGCATCTGCCACCAGGTCAATCTTGAATATCTCGCCCGCGTGGTCTTCACGACGTCCGGTCCGAAACCGCAGGCTTATCCCGACACGCTCGTCGGCACTGACTCCCACACCACGATGATCAACGGACTCGGCGTGCTCGGCTGGGGCGTCGGCGGCATTGAAGCCGAAGCCGCCATGCTCGGCCAGCCCGTGTCGATGCTGGTGCCGCAGGTCGTCGGATTCAAGCTCACCGGCAAACTGCGCGAAGGCGCGACCGCGACCGACCTGGTCCTCACCGTCACCGAGATGCTCCGCAAACTCGGCGTCGTCGGCAAGTTCGTGGAGTTCTATGGTCCCGGCATCGCCGATCTGCCCCTCGCCGATCGCGCCACCATCGGCAACATGGCGCCTGAATACGGCGCCACCTGCGGCCTCTTCCCTGTCGATGCGGAAACGCTGCGCTACCTGCGCCTCACCGGCCGCCCCGCCGACCAGATCGCTCTGGTCGAGGCCTATTTCAAAGAGCAGGGCCTCTTCCACACGCCTGACGCGCCCGAAGCCGAGTACTCCCAGACCATCGCGCTTGACCTCGCGCAGGTCGAACCCAGCGTCGCGGGACCGAAGCGCCCGCAGGATCGCGTGCTTCTTCGCGAGGCTGGAGCCAGCTTCAAAAAGCAGTTGCCCTCCTTCCTCGGCCCCAACGCCGACAAGGTCGGCCAGCGCCAGGCCATCCGCTGGGAAGGCGAGGGTGGCCACGCGTCGGCGAATGGCAACGTCCAGTCGACTCACGCGGCGCCGGAGCCGGTCGGGAACGGAAACGGCCATGTCGCCGCGACGGTGAAGGAGCGTTTTGGCGTTGACGTCGAGCCGTACCTCGACCACGGCTCCATCGTGATCGCTGCCATTACCAGCTGCACCAATACCTCGAATCCCTCCGTCATGGTCGCCGCCGGTTTGCTCGCAAAGAAAGCCGTCGAGAAAGGCCTAAGCGTTCCGCCCTGGGTCAAGACCTCGCTAGCGCCCGGTTCTCGCGTCGTCACGGACTACTACGACAAGGCCGGCCTCACGCAGTGGCTCGACAAACTCCGCTTCAACACCGTCGGCTACGGCTGCACCACCTGCATCGGCAACTCCGGGCCGCTGCCATCGGACATCTCGAAAGCCATTGAAGACCACAGCCTCGTCGCGGTCTCCGTCCTCAGTGGCAATCGCAACTTCGAAGGCCGCATTAACTCGGAAGTGCGCGCGAATTACCTGATGTCGCCGCCCCTCGTCGTCGCGTATGCGCTGGCCGGCCGCATCGATCACGACTTCGACAAGGACCCCATCGGCAAAGACAAGTCCGGCCACTCCGTCTTCCTTCGCGACATCTGGCCGTCGCAGCAGGAAGTCTCCAACGTCATTGCGTCCGCGATTACCTCCGACAGCTACACGAAGGAGTACGCCACCATCACCGATGGCGACGCGAACTGGCAGAAGCTCCGTTTTCCCACCGGCGATGTCTACGGATGGGAACCCGACTCCACCTATATCCGCAAAGCGCCCTATTTCGACGGCATGCCCGCACAACCGGCGCCGGTAAAGGAAATCAGCGGCGCCCGCGTGCTCGCCGTCCTTGGCGACAGCGTCACCACCGACCACATCTCGCCGGCCGGATCGATCAAGCTGAACGGTCCGGCTGGAAAATACCTCACCGACCACGGCGTCAAACCCGCGGACTTCAACTCCTACGGATCGCGGCGCGGCAATCACGAGGTCATGGTCCGCGGCACCTTCGCCAACGTCCGCCTGCGCAACAAACTCGCGCCCGGCACCGAAGGTGGCGTCACACGCCTGCTTCCCGAAGGCGAACCGATGAGCATCTACGACGCCTCGGTGAAATATGCCGAGCGTGGCATGCCGCTCATCATCCTCGCCGGCAAGGAATACGGTTCCGGCTCGTCACGCGACTGGGCGGCGAAGGGTCCGCGTCTGCTGGGCGTTCGCGCCGTCATTGCCGAGAGCTTCGAGCGCATCCACCGGTCCAATTTGGTGGGCATGGGCATCCTGCCGCTCCAGTTCGAAGCGGGCAAAACGGTCGAGTCCCTTGGCCTCACGGGCGAAGAAACCTACGACATCGTGGGACTCAAGCCGCGTCTTGAGTCGAAATTCGCCAATGGGCAAACGGTCGCGGTACGCGCCACTGACGCTGGCGGGAAGACCAAAACCTTCGAGGCGAAGGTCCGCATCGACACGCCGCAGGAGATTCTCTACTTCGAACACGGGGGCATTCTGCAATACGTCCTGCGGCAGCTCGCCGCACAGAAATAGCGCGCCACGCAAAACCAAAGCGGCCGTCTAAAGACGGCCGCTTTTTTCTGATGCCAGCGAAGAAAAACCGGAACGCCATCGCTCCAGCCCGCGTCTATGCAAGCATGCGCTTTCGCGTACACGGCTTGCCCCTTCTTGGCTTTGGACTGCTGTCGGCCTGCGCGATCTTCGCTCTGATCGCCATCCCACAAACCACGAACAACCGCAGGCCGCCCGCCCCTCCCACGCACTATAGCGATCAGGGCGCCATCCCCATGCCCGACGACCGGGCCGACGATTCCTACGCGATCTACTCGCGATTGATGCCTGGCCAGGAGTTCGCCACCATGGCTCCCGAGCAAAACGCGCGCTGGGCGATCGCCCAAATTACCATCAACGAAACCGATCGCAATCCGGCGGTCCCGCCCCAGGGTCAACTCAAGCCGCCACCCGAGAATCCACGCGGTTTCGAGGAGGCTGTCCAGGATTACCAGGCGAACCGGTATATGCGCGTCGCGCTCACCAGGGATGGGTTTCAGCTGAATCATCCCTTTTCGCTGTTGCGGCCGGACGAGGTCGCCGCCCTGCGCGACTCGAAAACGGCACCGCAGGTGACTTCCGAAACGCAATCGCAATGGGCAGGGTATCCGGGAGTGACGTACTTCAGCGAGGTCTATTTCGACAGCAAGCACAAGGCAGCACTCGTCTATATGAACGACTGGTGCGCGCATCTGTGCTCCGCAGGAAGCTGGGTCTATCTGGAGAAGCAGGGCGATCAGTGGGTCCGCCGCTCCGGGATCCTCACGCCGGGCGCATAGGCCGGGCTCTCATTTGCCCCGCGCGCGTTCTCGCTGCAGTTCGCGCCACAGTTCACTCTTTGAGACGCCCCGCTCGCGGGCCATGCGCTTCAGAGCATCTTTTTCCGTCAGCCCTTCGGATTTTTCCAGCTCCGCGAGGCGGTCCTGCACGCTGGCAGAGGCGGCTGCGGAACCGTGCGCAAGCGGCTGCGCATCAAGGAGCAAGACCATTTCGCCGCGAATGCTCTCGCGAGCTGCGAGTTGCTCACGAACGTCACGGACGGTCCCCCGCAGGAACTCTTCATGCACCTTGGTCAGCTCGCGCCCCAGCACGACGCGGCAACCGGGTCCCCAAACCGCCTCGACATCGGCCAGTGTTTCGACGATTCGATGCGGCGCCTCGTAGAAAACCACCGTCGTGGGAGCAGCGACCGAACTGGCGAGCTCTTCGAGTGCGGTGCGCCTGGCTCCGCTCTTCGGCGGGAGAAATCCGGCAAACAAAAATCGTTCCGTGTTGAGCCCTGAAGCCACCAGAGCCGTGAGCGCGGCGCTGGCTCCTGGGATCGGATAAACCGGAACGCCCTCGGCAATCGCCGCCGCTGCGAGAACCATGCCTGGATCCGAGATGCCTGGTGTTCCCGCGTCGGACACTACGGCGATCCGCGCGCCGCCTTTCAGTTCTTCCATCAGCTGGCGGCTGCGCTGCGCTTCGTTGTGCTCGTGACTGCTGATGGTCGGCGTGGTGATGCTGTAGCGGTCCAGCAGCTTGCGGGTTTGGCGCGTGTCCTCGCAGGCGATGCGATCCACCGATCGCAGCACGCGCAACGCCCGCATCGTAATGTCTTCGAGATTTCCGATGGGCGTGGCGACGATGTACAACCCGGGTGCTAACGGTTCGTCAGTCACGATTCGTTATCGACGCGTTCGAGGCGGCGGTATTCAGCCAGGAGCCCCATGCTGCTGCTCAGGTTTTGCCAGGTGACGATGCCCACGATGCGGCCACTTTCTGCAACCGGGATCAGCGACAGCCGGCCGCTGCCGATGCGGCGAATCAGCGCGCCGAGGGAATCGTCGGGCTGCGCGACCTGAAAAGCGCGCGACATAATGGCCTGGATATAGCCGTTGCCCCCATGCCGCAGCGCCTGAATAATCCCCTGCCGCGACACGACCCCGACCAGCGACGCTCCGCGCACCACCGGAAAATCATCCTGCAGGCTGTGAATCGCCTTGTAAAGCGCATCGGAGAGCGTGTCCGACGGCGAGAGCGTGTCGAAGTCGGTGAGCATAACGTCGCGCATGCGCACGGTTTCGACGACCGACTGGAACAGCACTCCCTGATCCTCCAGTTGAGCGCCGATGAAGACGAAGAATCCGCCCATGATGAACCAGGGGCTGAGCGATGCTGCCAGGTGCGTGTTGGGAATCGCCAGCAGCGCCAGCCCCGCGACTACCGCGCCAATGCCCAGCATCTGGCCGAGTCCCGAGGCCGCCCGCGTTGCCTGGGCCACGCCTCGCGTGCGCGAGAAACTGCTGCGCATGAGCCGCCCGGCATCGAGAGGATACGCTGGAATCAAATTGATGACCGCGAGAGCCACATTCAGCCACACCGTGGAACGCATCAAATGCGCGGGCGTGACGATGGGCAACGCGCGGATCGGAACCTGCGAGGTCGCGCCTTCAATCAAACCGGCGACCAGCAGGGCAAATCCGAGGTTTGCCAGGGGACCGGAGACGGTCATGGCCCACTGCGTCGATCCTTCCACGGCGCGCTCGGCCATGTCCGGGCTTGAATATGAGAACAGTCCGCCGATGGGAAGAAGAAGAATGCTGCGAACCGTAAGGCCGTGATACGCGGCGGTCAACGCGCGCACGGCTTCCCGTCCGAGGACCGCACCGAACAGGAGAAACCACAAAAAGACGCCGCGCCAGGAGGCATAGCCCGAGAGGTTCGTGGAGAGGACGCAGAAGACGAGCAGAAGAAGAAAGAAATAATGGATGCGCAGGTGCACTCCAAACCAGCGTCCGAGTGGTAACGACCAGGCGCGCATCTCGTTCTCCGGGCTCCCTGCCGTTATTGTAGAGGCTCGGCGGATTTTGCCAGAGAGAAAGCGATGCGCGTAATTGCCGGGCAGTATCGGTCGCGGGTTTTGCAGGCGCCACGCGGATTGGACACGCGTCCGACCAGCGATCGCCTGCGCGAGACGCTGTTCAACGTGCTGGCGCCGCGCATCGAGGATGCGGCCTTCCTGGATCTTTATGCCGGGTCGGGAGCCGTGGGCATCGAGGCGCTGAGTCGCGGTGCTCGCGAGGCTACCTTTGTCGAGCAGGCGCCACCGGCACTGCGCGCCATCCGTGCGAATCTGGCCTCTCTGGGCATTCGGGAACACTATGCGCTGGAAGCGCGCAGCGTCAGCGCGGCGCTGCGGCGGCTGGCGGAGGTTCGCCGTCAGGGCGACCTGGTATTTCTTGACCCTCCCTACGCGCAGGCGGATGAATATGGGCTCGCGCTCGGGCTGCTGGGCGGCGAATGTCATGACGTGCTGGCGCCGGGTGCGCTGGTGATCGCCGAACACGAGAAGCGGCGGGATCTGGACGAACGTTACGGAGCGCTCATGCGCTATCGGGTCCTGAAGCAGGGAGACGCGGCGCTGAGTTTCTATCGCGCAGATTCCGATCGCGGGTGAGAAGCCTTCCCGGTTCGCAGGTCGATCATGAATGGAACCTCGCGGTCCGTGATCCTGTCCCAGCCGAAACCGTACAGCTCGTCGCCCTGAACCTCGACGAGGCGCAGCCCCTCTGAAGAGAGGCGCGGCGTCTCCCACAGTTGACCGGAGGATCCCCACGCGACCAGCTCGCGGCTTCCCACAAAGAGCAGCAGGTTATGCGCGAGCAGCGAGCCCACTTCCATGACAGGACGAACCGCGATTTGCGTGAACTGCTGTGGGTCCGCCGTGTTCACGATATACGCGTAGCCGCCGGAGACTGCGCACAGCTCGTCGGGGCGAGGACAACTCCATAAGCCTGTCGGCGCGACCGGGTCCGAAAAGCCGAGCGCGAAGGTGGCGAGAAACTTCACAGCTTCGCCCGCCGGCTGGACCATGACCTCCAGCGCGCCGCGTTCCACCTCCTCCGCCTCTCGCGGATAGGTATAGCAACGCAGGGGCATAATCAGCGGCCGCTTCGCCAGGATTTGCGCCTCCCACGCATGCGGGAAGACCAGCGTCACGGCTCGGGATGGAAATTGAGGATCCATTCAAGCTGTTCAGGGGTGTCGGGAACCGGGAAACCGCGCGCTCGCTCGATCCGTCGCAGCGCGTCACTCGCCTTCCAGCCGAGCGCGATCATCACCGCAGCAAGAAGCACCGTGGCGCGGCCGATGCAGCCGCGACAATGCGCGCCCACCTTCTTCCCGGCACGAACCTGATCGCGCAAGTCGGCAATGAGTCGACGAAAGCTGGCCGTATCGGCGGGCGTGCAGCGATCCAGAATTGGATACGAAATAAATCTCATGCCCAGCTGTTGCGCGATTTTTCCTTCGTCGAGGAGGCCCAGTTCCTCGCTGTCTTCACGCGTCAGCAGCGAAACGAGGATATCGACCCCGGCGTCCCTGGCGATCGCGAGGTCGGCCTTGAGACCATCGCCGCCGCGTGGACGCAGAACGATGGCCAGTTGGGACGGGTTAGTTTCACCGATCCAAAGGACGCTGTTCATTGACCTCCGCTCATGAACTGTTCGATCCGCTCGCGGACACTGAGAACATGCACCGGCAGATTGAGACAGCTGCCCTCTTCGAGAATCGGAATCAGCTTGTCAAATTCCGGTCCGGAATGCGCACCGGTCAGCGCGATGCGCACGGGATGGAACAGCTCTTTCCCCTTCGCTCCGGTCTCTGTTTTGATTTCGTTCATCCAGGCTTTGAATTGCTCCGGCGTCACCGGTCCGGAATGCGCGGCAACGCGAGCCGCAAAGGCATTCAGCACTTTCTGCGCAGTTGTCGAGGCCAGAATCGGAACATTCTCTTCGCTGGCCCGCGCGTCCGCCGGACTAAAGCGGAAGACGAATGCGGATTTGACTGGCAGTTCATCCAGCTGGTTGACGGCAGGCAGAAAAAGCGCCAGAAGTTTCCCGAACCATGCCTCCACGGCGGCCGTGGTGACCTGCCAGCTTGCATCGTGGGAAGGCAGAAGTCCGGCGGCGGCGAAATGCGACCAGGCAAGCTCGGCGATGCGCTCGGGTTCGGCAGCCTTGAGGTAATGCCGGTTGAGCCAGTGCAGCTTTTCCCAGTCGAAGACCGCAGGCGATGCAGTGACGCGCTCAATGCGGAACTCCTTTACTAATTCATCGAGCGAAAAAATCTCCCGCGTGCCGCCCTCTGCACCCCAGCCGAGCAGCGCAAGGTAGTTCACCAGCGCCTCAGGCAGAATTCCCATGGCACGAAAGCTGTCCACCGATGCCGCACCGTGGCGCTTGGAGAGCCGCTCGCGATCGCTGCCCAAAATCGTGGAGAGATGGGCAAACTCCGGCGGCTTCCAGCCGAAAGCCTCGTAAATCGCGACCTGCTTCGGCGTATTCGAGATATGGTCGTCGCCGCGGATGACGTGTGTGATCTCCATCAGCGCGTCGTCGAGCGTGACGACGTAGTTATAAACCGGCATTCCATTCGAGCGAACGAGGATGGGGTCGCTGACTGTCTCGTTGGGAAATTCAACCACGCCGCGCACCATATCGTGGAAGCGCAAGGGGTGATCCGGAATGCGAAGGCGTACGGCAAAGGGCTCGCCTTGCGCTGCGCGCTCTTCGGACTCGGCCGTGGGAATGTTGCGGCAGCGGCCGGAATAAACCTGCGGCTGATGCGCTGCTGCCGCCTCGCGACGCTCCGCCTCCAGCTGCTCCGTCGTGCAGAAACAGCGGTAGGCTTTGCCTTCGGCGAGCAGACGATCGGTGTGTTCGCGATAGATGCCAAGCCTTTCCGACTGCCGGTAGGGCGCGTGCGGGCCCTCAACGCCCGGTCCTTCGTCCCAGTCGAGGCCGAGCCAGAGCAGGTCCTCCATCAGCTGCGATTCGTGACGCAATTCACTGCGATCCACGTCGGTATCTTCAATGCGCAACAGAAAGGCGCCGCCGGTGTGGCGGGCGAAAAGCCAGTTGTAGAGCGCGGTGCGCGCATTCCCTACGTGGAGAAATCCTGTCGGCGAGGGGGCGAAGCGGACGCGAGGTGGGTGGGCGGACGGAGCCATGAACAGGGTCACCTTTGATCTTATGGAAACAGGACGGGGGCAACAACTTTTCACCGAATAAGGACCAGACTGAGATCATCCGACGCTCCTGAGGCAGGGATGACTCGCCTACATCCTCAGTCTCGGCGACTCGTCGAGCAGCGCACCACCGAAGACCGTCGGGACATTCGCGGCTGGTGCGCAGAAACAGTCCCGATCACTTCATGACGTCGCGGAAAACCCTCATCGCCCGGCCACCCACAATCACCTTCTCGCCGATCTCCTCCGTGGCAAACGGGTCGTCGATGTTCTCCGTATTGAGGATCTGTACCCAGGGTGAAGCGGCCGGGGCTTCGGGGAGCTTGAATTCCACTCCCTCCGGTGCCGCATTCACCAGAATCAGGAAGCAGTCATCGACAATGGGACACCCGTCCTGGTCCGTTATTGCCAGCGTCTTTCCGTTCAGCATGAGCGCCAGCGAGCGGTTCCAGTCCGTGGCCCACGCCTCCTCGCCCAGTTCCCGTCCATCAGTGTTGTACCAGGCAATGTCACGCACCACCGATCCACGAATTACGCGGTCCTGAAAAAACTTGCGGCGGTGCAGGTTCGGATGGTCGCGTCGTAAATGGATGAGCTTCGCGGTGAATTCCAGCAGGCGTTCGCGCGCGGGCGTGAGCTTCCAGTCGAACCAGGTCAGCTCGTTGTCCTGGCAATAGGCATTGTTATTCCCCTTCTGCGAGCGGGCAAACTCATCGCCGCCGCACAGCATCGGCACTCCCTGGGAGAGAATCAGCGTCGCGAGAAAATTCCGCATCTGCCGTTCGCGCAGGGTATTGATCGCCGCATCGTCCGTCGGTCCCTCCACGCCCATGTTCCACGAATCGTTGTTATCGGACCCGTCGCGGTTGTTATCGCCATTGGCCTCGTTGTGCTTCTGGTTGTAGCTCACCAGATCGCAAAGCGTGAAGCCGTCGTGCGCGGTAACGAAGTTGATGGAGGCGTAAGGCCGCCGGCCATCCATCTGATACAGGTCTGACGAGCCGGTGAGACGGTAAGCAAAATCGGAGAGCAGGCCGCTGTCGCCCTTCCAGAATCGCCGCACTGTATCGCGATACTTCCCATTCCACTCCGCCCACAGGACCGGGAAATTTCCCACCTGGTATCCGCCCTCGCCTACATCCCACGGTTCCGCGATCAGCTTCACATCGGCGAGGGTCGGGTCCTGATGGATGGTGTCGAAGAAACTCGACAGTTTCGAAACAGCGTGCAGCTCGCGTGCCAGCGTGCTGGCCAGATCGAAGCGAAACCCGTCGACGTGCATCTCCGTCACCCAGTAGCGGAGCGAATCCATTACCAACTTCAGCACCTGGGGATTCATCAGGTTCAGTGTGTTGCCGGTACCGGTGAAATCCTGGTAGTAGCGCGGGTCGTCCGGGACCTGCCGGTAGTACGTGGTATTGTCGATCCCCTTCATCGAGAGCATCGGCCCCAGCCGATTGCCTTCGCAGGTGTGGTTGTAAACCACGTCGAGGATCACCTCGATGCCGGCCTTGTGCAGCGTTTTCACCATCTGTTTGAACTCGGTAACCTGCTGTCCGGTATCGCCCGCGGAACTGTAGCGCGACATGGGCGCGAAATAGCTCAGCGTGTTGTACCCCCAGTAGTCGCGCAGACCGCAGTCCACCAGATGGCCCTCATTGATGAAATGGTGGACCGGCAACAGCTCGACGGCAGTGATCCCCAGCTTCTTCAGGTAGTCAATGCCGGACGTACAGGCGAGCCCGGCGTAGGTTCCGCGCAGTTTCTTCGGCACCGCCGGGTTGAGTTTCGAGAAACCGCGAACGTGGACCTCATAGATGATGGAGTCCGCCAGCGGAATTTCCGGTGGGCGATCGCCCTCCCAGTCGAACTGCGAATCGATCACGATTGCTTTGGGAACGCCGGCGGCCGAGTCTTCGTCATTGCGCTTCAGATCGTCGCCGCTCGCCACATCGTAGGGAAAAATCGGCGCCTTCCAGTCCACCTCGCCGGTCAGCGCCTTGGCATAGGGATCGACCAGCAGCTTGTTGGCATTGAAGCGAAGCCCCTTTTCCGGCTCCCACGGCCCTTCTACGCGATAACCGTATCGCTGGCCTGGTTTAATGTCGCGAATCAGCCCGTGCCACACAAAGGCCGTGCGTTCTCGCAGCGACACGCAGTCCGTCTGCTGGCCCTGCTCGTCGAAGAAACATACCTGCACGCACGTGGCGTTCTCTGAAAACAGCGAGAAGTTGGTTCCGATCGGTGTTGGCGTTGCGCCCAGAGGGTGGGGCGTTCCGGGTAACAAAGTTCGACGCATGGATTTTCGACTCTCGACGGGGAATAAATTGGCGCCCCTATTCAGATGCAGAAACGGCCCGCACGTTCCGGTGAGAACATCGTCCACGATCTCGAGAGCCGCCCGGCGCTCAGGACGCCATGCCCAACCCCACCAGATTCGCTGCGGCGATAATCACAGCCATTCCTGTCCACAGCAGGCGCACCGGCCTGCCACCGACGCCGCGCCACTCCCCGAGAGCCAGCCCGACGATGCCGCCAAAGAGCACGTAGCAGCTCATATGCAGCATCCAGTTAACGTAGCCGAGATGAGCGGGAATGTTCGCTGCGCCCCACGCATAAAAGAAGAACTGCAGATACCAGAGGATGCCTGCCGAAGAGGCCAGACAGCTGTTCAGGATCAGCGTCCTTCTGTCCTGCGACCAGTCACGCCGGACAGAGATATCCTTCCGCCACGCCAGCCGGGTGAAGCAGTAGGCGAAATTCACCAGAGCGCCACCGCCCATGATGATCACATAGCTCGGCAGCGCGGAGTAGAGCGGCTTCACTCCCACATGTTGCGCGGCCGCAGCGATCGGCTTCGCGGCATCGATGGCGAACGACATGCCCGACGAAAAAATTCCGCACATCACCGCGAGCAGAAGACCTTTGCCGAGATTGAATTCCTCGGTCCTGATCCCCATGCGCTGTTCTTTCTGATGGCCGGCCCAGGAGACGATGGCAATCCCAACCAGAGCGAGCGCGACGCCTGACATGGTGAACAGTCCGCTGCGGCTGGTGAAGAGATACACCAGTTGCCCATGCAGGATGGGTGGAACCAGCGTGCCGACGACCAGCGTGACGCCGATCGCGACGCCAATGCCCAGCGACATGCCCAGATAGCGCATAGTCAGGCCGTAATTCACGTTGCCGACGCCCCACATACAACCGAACAGAAAAGTCTTCGCCAACACACCCGTCGGGATTCCCGCGTAGAACCCATGAAAATTCGGAAGCAAAATCAGGCTCACGGCAAAAGGCAGCAGAATCCACGAGAAAATACCGGCAACGGCCCAGGTCGTCTCCCAGGACCACTTCCTGACCTTCTCAATAGGGGCGTAAAAGCAGGCAGCAGCGGCGGCGCCGACCATGTGCCATCCGATTCCGCCAAGAATGGCAGAGGACATTCAGGTTCCTTTCGGCGCCGGCTTAGACAACCTGAACTGCGGCGAGCGCGGAGACTTTGTCAGCAATCAACTGCGGCGGGAGCAAGCCTGAGCCCTGCTCGATCCGCGCCCATTGTATGGCGAAATTTCCAAGGGTGGAGCTTTCCACCGAACAGCGCTGCACGGGCAAACCGGTGGAACGGGAGGTCAGTTCGTTGAGGTACTCATTTTGGCTCCCCCCACCCACCACGCAAATGCGTTTCGGCCTCTGCGCCGTCATCTGCTCAATCTCGGCGATCAGAGTTCCGTAGCGGGCGGCCAGGCTGTGAAAGATCAGGTTGGCGTAGATCGGCGCAGCATCACATCCGCCAGGCAGAGAGGCAAAGCCGCGGCTCGTTCTCTGCGCATTCATGCGCGCGGTTATGTCGCCGGGCGGCAGCAGCGCAGGATCATCGAGATCAAGCAGATGGTCCGGTGCCGGCTGGCGTCGCGCCGCGGCGATCACCTCCGCATGACCCCAGGTGCGATCCTGTCTCCACATATTCACGCATTGCCGCAGCAGCCACATTCCTGGAATGCCGTGGTGAAAGAGAACGCCCCCGTCTGCCGCTCCCAGATTGGTGAACCCTCTCGCGAAGGCCTCGTGCGTGCGCACGGTCTGCGCCAGGGGCACACCGACCAGAGACCATGTGCCGGAGCTGATGTAGGCCCAGTTGCCGGATCGCTCTGGAATTCCGGCAATCGCCGATGCCGTGTCGTGACAAGCCGGCGCGATCAGCTGCGTTGTCGAGAAGGCGGGCAGGCGGCGCAGATCGTCGCGCATCGGCCCAACTGCTGTTCCCGGCAAGACCAGTTCCGGAGCGGCCGCGACGTCCATTCCGAGAGCTTCGAAAATCTCCGCCGACCAGTTCCGCGTTTCTGCATCGACGAGGCCCGTGTGCGTAGCATTCGTGTACTCCGCAATGCGCCGCGCGCCCAGCCAGAAGAGGATGTATTCCGGCAGGTTCACCCACGGCGCAGAATCGGCAATGCCCTCGCGCTGATCCGCATAGAGTTGGTAAATCGTGTTGATGGGCTGAATCTGCACGCCGGTCAACGCATACAGCGCCTCCGCCGCGACCTTCGCATGCACCTCTTCCATCGCGGTCAGGTTTCGCTCGTCGCGATAGCAAAATGGCGCCGCCAGCGGCCGGCCGGAGCCGTCGAGCCGCACATAGTCGACGGCCCACCCCGTCACACCCACGCTCGCAATACCGTCCGGCGCAAGCTCCGCGCAGCTGCGAAGCCCGGTTTCCAGTTCTCTGCAAATGCGATCTAGATTCCAGCGCCAGCCGGCCGCGCCATGATCCTGCGGGCCATTTTCGAAGCGTCGCACCATGGAGATGCGCGGCTCACCATCCCGCCACTGCAGCAACGAAACCCGGCAGCTCTCCGCGCCAAGATCGATCGCGACCAGCGCCGGGAAACGGCTCACCGCAGGAACGCCTCGGGAAGGCCGCCGTCGACGGGAATCAGATGCCCGGTCGTGCAGCGCGTGTGAGGACCGGCCAGAAACAGAATCGCCCGCGCACAATCGTCCGGCTCTATCGGCTGATGCGTCAGCGTGCGGTTCGCGTAGAAGCCCGCCAGCAGATCGCGCAGCTGGTCGTCGGTCGCGGATGCATCAAAAGCGATCCCATATTTGGTCAGCGAAGCCATCACCCGGTCGCGCGGGAACATCGTCGAACCTTTCACCACCGTCGCCGGGCTGATGCCGTTGACGCGTACCTGGGGCGCCAGCGAAATGGCCAGCTCGCGGATCAGATGGCTCAGCGCTGCCTTGCTCACGTCATACGCCTCACTGCCGCGCTTGGGAACGACCGCGTTGGCCGAGCTCGTCAGGACGATGCTGCCATCGATTCGCTCAGCGGCGAAGATCTTCGCAGCCTCTTCAGCGAGCAAATAATTGGCCGTGACATTCAGGTCAAGGGTCGTCGACCACATCGCGTCACTGATCGCGCCCTGCGGCGAGGAGGGAAAGATGGCCGCCGTGTTAATGAGGATGTCGATTCCGCCAAATTTTGCCACTGTCTCGCGCAACGCTGCGGCAATCGAGTTGCGATCGCGAATATCGACAGCGGTGGCCGCGATCGTTTCCTTGTTGCCGGCCACCGTCCGCGCTTCCTGCGCCACGGCTTCCGCTCCGGCGGCGTCGCGATCGGCCACCATGATGTGCGCTCCGCGCTCGGCGGCCAGCAGAGTCGCCGCGCGCCCGATGCCGCTCGCGCCACCGACGATCAGCGCGATCCTGCGGCTGAGCTCCTTCTCCGCGGGCTGGCGGCGGATCTTCGCGTCCTCCAGCAGCCAGTACTCGATGCGAAAGGCCTCCAACGCAGGCAAAGCCACGTAATTGGTGTAGACTTCGAAGGCTTCGCACGGAGCCGCCGCGCCCGCCTGGGGCACATCCTTGACCGCCGTCGGACCTGCCAGCGCGCTCGCGCCTTCCATCACATGAATGGCGTTGGTATAGAACTCGCCGACAATGCGCGATTCGCTCTTGCTCTTGCCGAAAGAGAACATCCCAATGCCCGGGATCAGCACCACCGTCGGATTCGGATCGCGCATCGCCGGAGACGACAGCTCCTTGTGCTTGTGGTAATAGCCCGAATAGTCGGAACGGTACGTCTCGAGTGCCTCTTCCACCTTTTTCTGCAACGCGGTGACGTCGTCGCCGGATTCCGCCGGAACAAACAGCGGCCGAATCTTGGTGCGGATGAAGTGGTCCGGGCAGCTGGTGCCCAGATGCGCCAGCGCCGCACCGTCCTTCGAATTCACGAACCGCAGCACGTCTTCCGACTCGGACCAGCTCCCGATCAGGCGCTTCTGTTGTGAGACGCGCCCGCGCACAAAGGGCAGCAGCTCCAGGGCCACATCGTTGCGATCCTGCCGCGACTCCAGGCCGGCTCCGCCAAAAATCGCCGCCCCTTTGCCCTCGATGTGCTCCTGAACGAACTGCCCAAGGTGATCGATCATCGTCAGCGTGTTCAGATAGCATTCGCGCTGCGTTTCGCCCCACGTAAACAGTCCGTGACCGCCCAGCACGATTCCATCGCAGCCCGGGTTTTCCCGGACGGTGCGGCGCATCATCATCGCCAGCTCAAATCCCGGGCGTTGCCACGGCACCCACACCAGCGCATGTTCGAACGCGCGGTTGAACTCCTCCATCTTCTCTTTTCCGTTGGCGGCCGCTGCCATGGCAATGCCCCAGTCCGGATGCAGGTGATCGACGTGGCGGAAAGGAAGAAAGCCGTGCAAGGGCGTGTCGATGGAGGCAACCGTAGGATTCACGCCGAAAGTGCACAGGGGATACAAATCGACCACAGCATCTTCCTGCGCCACGCCACGATACTGCGACTCGATGGCAAGCAGCTTGTCGAGATAGAGAGTCGCAAAACCGGCGCGCCGGATGCTGCCCAGATCGCCTCCGCTGCCCTTCACCCACAGCACTTCCGTCAGCGTGGCCGGTCAACGGATCGGGCTGCACAACCTTGGAGCTGGTGTTGCCGCCGCCGAAATTGGTGATGCGCAGATCGGCTCCCAGCAAATTGGAGCGATAGCGCAACAACTCCGGCTCATCGAGCGCAGCAGCCGTCTTTTCATCCCACAAATCCCGCAGGTAGCGCAGGGCAGTCAGGGTCTTCATCGTTTTCACCGTCCCAAATGATGCCATACCGAGTATCAATAGGGCAATTGTTTCAGATTATGAACCGCGGAGTCATTGGCGAGCCTACTGGGGGCCGGCGAGTGGGGCACCCGATACTCTCATCGCGCCGGCTCTAAACTTCGATCGGCGATGCCTTCTGCGTTTCCGCAGCGGCCGCCTCGCGCGCCATGGTCGCCGTCACCAGCTTGTGCTCAACATAGTTGTAGGGCGGCACGGTCAACCCGCGAAGAATCGAGAGGCCCAGCTGGATCAGCCGCGGGCCATACGTTCCTGCCTCATGCGAAACCGAACCAATCCACGGAGTGTCGGGGCGCTTCATCTCCTCAATCGCCTCCGGGATGCAGTCCTGACCCGCGATGGCTACATGCTTTTCTCGTTTTTGCTGCCGCACCGCCTCCAGCGCTCCCAACGCGCTTGAATCCGTCGCAGCAGCGATCAGAATGTGCCGGTCCTTCGGATGCCGCTTCAGAAAGTCCGCAATCACACGCAGGCTTGGATCGCGCATCCCACGCCCATCCACGCGCACAAATTTCTCTACCGGCAGATCCGGTATCAGCTTCCGGATGCCCTGAAAGACGCCGGTAATCCGGCTTTGCACCAGCGGACCTGCGTTCTCAATATCCAGTCCCAGCACCCAATCCACCTTGCCGTTCCACTCCCGGGCAACATATTCGGCCAGCAGCGCCCCCGCCTCCACTCCGACGCGATAATTGTCCACGCCAAAATAGGTCGCGTGCGGGTGGGGGATGTCGACGGCGATCAGCGGAATTCCGGCGACCGCAATCTTGTCGGCAATGATTGGCGCCACCTCCTGATCGATCTGGAACTCAATGACGAGATCCACCCGATTCCTGACAAATTCTTCCGCCACCTGCACGGCGGTCGCTGCGTCATAGCGGTTGTCGAGCACCAGCAGGTCCACACCGGCCTGAGTGGCCGCATCGCGCAGACTCGTCGTCACCGCCTCCGAAAACGGCATTTCTCCGGACTGTTTTCCGAATCCGAACCGCACTTTACGCGGCCGCGCCGCCAGCCGGTACAAACCATCCTGCGATTGCGCCAGGTATCCACGGTGCACGAATGTCTTCAGAATGCGATACACCGTTGTCTTGGAAATGTGCGTGCGCTGGTAAATCGACTCCAGCGACATGGGCCGTTCGCTCTTCTGCAGAACCTCGAGAACGTCGAGTGCTTTGGAGAGGATCGGAATGAAATAAAGGCGCTTGGTCGAAGATTTAGGCAAGGGACGGCCTCAGCAACAGTCCAGGTATTTATATCATCGGTGTTTCAATCCGGAAATGGCATCGGCGGATTTGAAACAGAGTGATCTTCACGCGTAGGTTGCAACCGAGCGCGCGTTCCGTTCCCGGCGCTCGCTTCGGATGCGCTCCACATACCCGCTTGCTGCAAGGGCGGCCAACGGATCTTCCGGCAAACCGCGCGAAGTCCGCCACTCCCGGACCAGCGGCCGAACATCGAACCAGAAACCCTCGCGCAGGCACTCTTCCGCTTCTACCAGCCGGCACTCATCCTGCAGGATCGCCAGCCGCTCGCGGTCGACCAGCGCCGCCTTCGCGAAGATCTCCTGCGCCGTGGCAACGGTCTGCACCATTGCCTCCATCTTGCCCTTCAGATTGTGGCTCTGGTCGATCATGAACGCCGTGTCTGCCATGCCGCCGCGGTCGGAGAGCAGCTCATGAAAAATCCGGAATATCTGATAAGGATCGATCGAGCCCAAAGTCAGGTCGTCATCGGCGTAGCGGCGGTCGTTGAAGTGGAATCCTCCCAGCATCTTCTCCCGCAACAGCCACGCCACGATCTGCTCGATATTCTGGGCCGCGTAATGATGCCCGGTATCCACCAGCACACGGGCTTTCTCGCCTGCTTCCCGCGCGATCAGCAGCGACATGCCCCAGTCAGCCAGATCCGTGTGATAGAAAGCCGGCTCGAAAGGCTTGTATTCCACCAGCAGCCGCTGCTCGTCGCTCAGCTCGGCATGGACCTCGGCCAGCGCTTCCGCCATCCAGTCAATGCGCCGCCGGATGCTCTGCGTGCCCGGGTAGTTCGATCCGTCTGCAAGCCAGAGCGACACATCGCGCGAGCGCAGCGCCCTGGCAATCGCGACCGACTCCAGCAGATGATCGACCGCCATCCTGCGGATGGCGGGATCGGGATTGCAGATCGAACCGAATTTGTACTCCTGGCTTTCAAAAAGATTGGGATTGATGGACCCGGAACGAATTCCGTGCTGCGCTTCGAGGTCCAGAATCTTTCGCGCGTCGCCCAGACCTCCCGGCAAGTCCCACAGGACATGCAGCGCCAGCGTTGGCGTAGATCCGGTGAGCGCATGGACCTGTGCCGCATCGGCGAACTTCTCCCCAATGGTGGCGGCGGCCTCCGGTTGCAGGAATTTGCCAAAGCGCGTTCCCGTGTTGGCGAATCCCCACGACGGCAGCTCAATCTGCAGTGAGTCCAGCGCCTTGCTGACGCGGTCCTGGTGCGCGCTCAACGTCCGATTCTCCCAGTTGAAATAAATTCCCCATTAAAATGCGGGAATTGCCATAGTACTGCCCAAAAATGGACGAGTCAAAGAAGAATTTCGCGGCGGGCGCAGCGTATCCTGGGCAGGCTGCCATCGGCAATCCGCAAAAGCAAAGGAGTCCAGCACATGACCCGCGTCTGTTTTCTGCTGAAAATCCGACCCGGCAAGCTCGATGAGTACAAGCGCCGGCACCAGTCCGTCTGGCCTGAAATGCTGGACGCCTTGCGCGCGACCGGCTGGCACAATTACTCCCTCTTCCTCCGCTCGGATGGCCTGCTGGTCGGCTATCTCGAGACGCCGGACTTTGAGCAGGCACGGGCTCGCATGCAAGACCATCCGGTCAATGCGCGCTGGCAGGCGGAGATGGCTCCGTTCTTCGAATCGCTGGAAGGTGGCACCGCCGACGCAGGGATGCTGCCGCTCGAAGAGGTCTTCCATCTCGACTGATGACTTCGCGGCTAGCGTCCGGTTTCCACGAAGACCAGCTCGTCCCCATCGGGATCCTCGATGGCCATCGTCTTCTGATGCTTCTTCGGCATGAACCCGAGCGACCGCAACCGGTTCCCCGTCTGCCGCAGATCGGGCACGGAAAAAATCAGGTGAAACGGCAGCGCACCCGGCACCTGGTTCGCCGAGGGTGGCAGAATTTCGATCTGCTGATCCGGCGTTCCAGGCAGCGCCAGCGCCGTGGTTCCCGGCTCGAGCGGATGGGTTCGCTGGAATGAAAGCTTGTCGATGTAAAAGGTAGTCGCGGCAGCCGGATCGGCCATCGGGATCCCCACCCCCACCATGCGATCCGCGATGCGGTCGGGGCCAAGATGCTGACCCCGATCCAGCGTGTGGCGCGAGCCGGGCATGTACTGGGTGTACTCGATGTTCTGCGTCGCGGCCGAGCGCAGGTCCGACGGCGCTCCCGGCTGCTCCGGTCCCTGCAGGGTGAAAAGCAGATTGCCCGCTCCAGCTCGCTTGACCGGCGTGGGTTGGAGACCGTGCGCAACATAATCCTGATAAACGGCATTGATATCCGCAGCCTCAAAGCACACGTGCATGAAGCCGACCGTGCTCGCAGCATCGCGCCGCGGATACAGCTCGATGAACTGGCGATCGTTCACCTTGAAGAATGCCTCCGTCGGCGAGCCGCCCTTGTCCATGGCAAAAGCTTCCTCGAACCCGAGCTTGCGAAAGAAGGCGCGCGTACGGTCGAGGTCGGAGACGCGGATGGCCACGTGCGCAATGCCGGTCAGATTCGCGCTAGCCGATTGAGCAGTGACGGACGAAACCGCTGGGCCAAAAACTACCGCGGCGAGCGACAAACCAAGAACGGTAATCCCGTTGGCTCGGCTGCGCACAGACCTCCATCCCCTCATTCCGACCCGTCCCCCGCACCCGCTGGTTTTCTCTTGTGTGGATGATGGCTCGAAAGCTCCTCCACCTGCGCCCCCGCAAGCAGAAACCCGCCAACGCCGTAGTTGTAGCTCGACGAGGGAAGATAATGCGCGGGCGCCGCGCCTGTTTGCTGAATATTGCCCAGCCGCCCATCGGCATAAATCTGCCCCACCAAACCGCGCCACGCCTTGGCGATTACCGGCAAATAGGTCGCCCGATCGAGCACACGGTGGTTCACGCCCCAGGCCAGCGCAAAGGTGATCAGCGCCGACCCGGAGACTTCCGGCTGCGGATAGTCGACAGGATCGAGCAAGTCCGAATGCCACAGCCCGTCCCGCTTGTCCTCGAGCTCGATAACGGCCGCTGCCATCTCGCGGAGCTGCGTCTCATATTTCTCCCGGCTCGGATAATCAGCGGGCATAGTCTCGAGTGTGCGGGCGATACCGCCCATCACCCATCCGTTGCCGCGCGACCAGAACATCGGATTGCCCCGATCGTCGACCTGGTGCAGGAAGGTGACGTCCCGATAGTAAAGATGGTGCTGCGGATCGTAGAGCAGTTTCGACGTCTCCCACCAGTGCTTGTCGAGGTAGTCCAGATACTTCACGTCGTGCGTGACCGCATACATGCGCGACCAAACCGGCGGCGCCATGAACAGTGCGTCGCACCACCACCATGGGATCTGCGCCTGTCCTTCGGGGATCCGGGCCGCGCCGCCGGCCAGCAAACTATCCAGCGCCGCCTGTGTTGGCGCGACTTTCTCCGGCAACGGTTGCAGCAAATCCAGTTCGAGATACGTCTGCCCCACACTTTGATCGTCGGCATTCGGATTGTCCGATCGCAGCTTCCACTCGAATTTCTGCGCCATCGCCTGCATTGCGTCGCGATAACGCGGATCATCGAGCGCCGGCGATGCCGCCATAAATCCCGTGTAGAGGACACTCCACGTCCAGATGCGATCGAAGTAGGGCTGCGACCACGCCAGCTCCCAGTCCGCCACTTTGTGCATCGCGGCGCGCACATCCACTGGACGCAGAGATCCGGAAAGCGTCGCTTTGGGACCCGGATTCGCGGGAGCATCGCCAAAATGCCGGCCGATATCGCGGTCAATCCCCTGTTGCTCCTGCGGCGAGATCGCCGGTGCAGCTGCTGGCGCCGGAGTCTGCGCAACGAGTGAGGCAGCGGTCAGCAGAACACCCGCCACAATGCAATCGGCAATCACAGTTTTCATCGTTCTCCTGAAAGTCATGGGGTCTGGCTGCGGGCCACTGCATCGGCTGAGGAGACAATGCGCAACGGTCCCAGAATCCCTGAGGGCAATGGCTCCAGATGGTCCATATCCTGGGGCGCGAATCGCTTGCCGTAACGCAGCCACAGCAACCGATAATCCGTTGGCGCCCGCCCCGCCAGTTCATTGATAGCGGTGTTGGCAACAACAATCTTCAGTTCGTTGGAGCCCGCGCGCAGAGACGGGCCGATGTCGAGCGTGAAGGGCGGGTGCCACACCGATCCCGCCCGCGTGCCATTCACGTAAACAACCGCCGCATCACGCAGCGGCGCGTCCAGCCAGGTGCGCATCCCGGCAAGGCCCAGCTTGGTACGCTGCACCGGCGTGCCCACGCCGAAATCGAGCATCGCCGAACCGGCGTGCGCGACATTCTCCGGAATCTCGACCATCCTCGTATAGGTCGCCGTGCCCGAATAATATTTGTGGCTCTCGTCTTCAGCCCACGAACGCAGCGAATCCATTGTTTCGCTCGCGCCGGTCCTCTCGAAGGTCACCTTCCAGCCATGGCTCAGGTCGATGGGCCTGAAATCTGTATCTGTTTCGGTTGCTTTTTGCGTGGCCGCGTGATCCGAAAACACAATAACGCGCGATTCGTACGGTGCGAGGGTCATCTGGAGCGCCGAGCCATTTCCTGCACCCGAGAATTTTCCGCTGAATGGATCCCACCACTCGCCTCCATGCTTCTCCGTGCGAAAGCTCGCCCTGAATTTGTGTGGCTGGTTGTCCGTATTTGCGACGAAATAAACGTCGGCATCCGGAAGCCGGCGATGAATGAACCCCACCTCCGGCGTCACCGGATCGATCGCTACGTCCGGCTTCACGAAACCGGCAATCGCAGCGCCCAGATCCGCAGTCTTCTCCACCAGCTTTGCGTTCTTCGCGTCCGGCACGAACAATGCCTGCGAGATCTGCTCAACCGCGGCGCTGTCACGCTGCGCTTCCATGAATCCGGGCGCACGCGATGGGGCTCTGCCTGTTGCGACGACCACCCCTCCATGGCGCGCGTACGCCTCGATCTTTTGATAGGTAGCGACCGGCAGCCGCTCAATGTTCGGAATCACGAGGACGGGATAATGAATGCCCATGCGATCAATCGCCGCAGAATCGATGAAGTCGAAGTTATACCCCGCATCGAGGATTGCAGGAACCAGTTCCGGTCCCAGCAACTCGGGCATCAGATCACTGACGCTCGCGTGGCCAGGACGAAACCGCGCCTGCGCATCTTCTTCCGGCAGCAACACGGCAACATCGTTGGCAGGTTTGCCCTGGCGCAGCAGCCAGCTCATCCGCGTCAAATACGCAGTCACGTCCGGCATCACGATCCACCAGGGATTGTGGTCGTTAAAGACGGCTGCCGCGTAGAACGAATATCCGGGATCCCCCGCTGACGGCGGCGAGTACGGCCATCCATGCCCCATGAACTGATTGATGCCCTGCAGAAAAAAGGTGTCGGCCTCGGCCTTCATGTCGAGTGGCGTAGCGCGGAACGCCGGCGAGTGCAGCCATGTCCAGGTCTCCGACGACGTCACGGGCCGCCCGTAGACATGGCTCGCCGATGTCGCCCAGCGCGTATACGAAAACGGGCCGTGCCACTGCGAACCCTCACCCTCGGGCAAATCGACCAGCGCGTTGCTCGAGAGCGTGACCGCCGGAATTCCGTAGCTCTGCGATCGAAACTGCGTGTGATGCGTGTGCGCCCAGGAATTGATGGCTGCCAAATAATTCTGGTCGATCAGCTCCGCCAGGGTTCGTCCCCAGTCATAGCGCAGATCGGCCGCTGCTGCTCCGGTCCCGGCGACCAGTTCCGGCAGATGCGGCGTCAAATCGTAACCGCGGCGGTTGCGAAATTCCGTGAGAAAATCCGGCGTCCAGTCCGACTCATACACTTCGAGACTATCGCTGAAAACGGAGTACGGTGGATGATTTCCGAATGCGCCCAGTAGCGGCTCTGCCACGTTTTTTAAGTGGTCCTGAACCGCGGCAGCGCTGAAATGGTCGATGACGAAGCCCTCCGCTCCGTAGCCGGCCCGCTTCACCTGCTGTCCCGTGCGGCTCGAAAGAAAGAACAGCGCGACCTGCGAGCCGCTCAACCCGGGAGGTAAGGCCAATCGCCCATTCCAGATGTTCTCGACCTGCTGTGCGTGATCCGCGTCGTAGTGTTCCGCCGTTCCTGACGCGACGAAGGCCGCCAGCAGCTTCTCTCCATTCTCCATCGCCGGCATCGCAACCGAGTGCTCATCGGATGAAACGGGAACGATCACCACGCGCAGTTGCCCCGCCGACTCCGTGACGGGAACCCATGCCCCGCCATACGGCCATCCGCTGCCCAGCGTGATGCTGACGCGCATGCCGAGTTCGTGACCGATATCCGCGGCATAGCTGACCATCCGCAGGAAGTCCGGCGACAGGAATTTCATGTTCCGGAATCCCGTTTGCGAATCGTCGAGTTCGAGGGGGTAAACCGGCTGGATCTCCACGCCGCCGATTCCGCCCTCTTTCATCGTGCGCAACTCGCGCGCCAGTTCGTCGCGCTCCACCGCGGGACCAAACCACCACCACCGCATCATCGGTCGCGCATCGGCTGGTGGCGCAACGAAACCGCGCCGCAATGCGGCGATCGCATCGCTCTCCGGCTTTGGAGTCTGCTGGGCCACAGCTGCCGAAGCGAGCGCGAGGCACATCGCCGTAGCCCAACCAGTCCGTTTTCGAAGACGAGTCATGGATCCGGGGAATCTCCTGACAGCGCTCCATCCTACCCTGCTCAACACCCAACCTTTCCCGATCTGCGGGAAATCCAGCCAGCAGCCGCGGCGATCAGCGCTGCATGATATTCCCTCCCCCTGCCTTGATAATCCCCGTCCCGTCGCTCGCCTGCACCGTAACTTTCTCTCCCGTCACGTTGGCGTTGCTGATCGCCAGGCCGTGCTGTGCGTCGATCCTGACATTCTTCAGAATCACGTCACGAACGGGCGCTTCCGGTAGTCCCGCAATCGCCCCTGCGGAAACAATATCCGTCGCTGTTACGTTTTCCAGTGTGATGTCGTGAAAATGCGGGGTAAGCCGGGTCACCGGCTGCGCGGGATCGGGATCGGGCGGTAGAATCTTCGGATAATACTCACTGATCACCAGCGCGTTCTTCACATTTTTCATATCGATGTCGCGGAAGACGAGCGGGCCAACGTCGTTGCCGCGATCGCGATTGGCCTTCACGCGAATCCCGTTGTCCGTCCCATCGAAATGGATCCGCTCCGCGCGCACATTTTGCGCCCCGCCGGCGATCTCGCTGCCAATCGAGAGGCCATGTCCGTGCAGAAACGTGCAATCCGTAATCGTGATATCGCGGCTCGGATCGTCAGGACCCGGCGAATTGGCCTCTCCTGATTTGATGGCGACGTCGTCATCGCCGACATCGGCGTAGACGTGATCGATGTGCACATTCGACGACGAGAACGGATCGATAGCGTCGGTATTGGGTGAATGTTGCGGCGCCAGCACTTTGATATTCCGAATCGTTACATCGTCGGAGTAGTAAGGAACCAGTTGCCACATGGGCGAATTCTGGATCGTGACGCCCTCCACCCGCACATGCCGGCAATGGTCGAAGACCACCAGCCGCGGCCTGGTGTGGTCAGACCCCATCACCCCGTGATCCCCAACTTTCCGCGCCTCCTGCCACCAGCTGCCGCCGTTTCCATCGATTACGCCATCGCCCTCGATCGCAACGTTGCTGGCGTTCGTGGCGCTCACCAGCGACTGCCGTCCCGGAGCGCGAAACTCTGTTTTTGCTGGATAATCCTCGTGGTCCGGAGATCCGAGCAGCGTCGCTCCCTTGTCGAGTTCGAGGGTGATGTTGCTCTTCAATACGATCGGCGCACTGAGCCAGGTGCCCGCCCCGAGGCGCACCGTGCCGCCGCCACGCTGCTCGCACGCATCGATGGCCGCCTGAATCGCCGCCGTGTCTTTCGAAACTCCATCGACCTTCGCCCCATAAGAATGCGGATCGCAGGTTGTGGACGCGGCACGAGCGCTGGCCGGCGACGCGCAGATCGTTATCGAAATAAGTCCGGACAACAGGCTGAAGAATGCAGCGCTTTTCTGAATCACTACGGCTCCTTACGAGCGAACAGGTCAAATTGCCGAAACCAATGATACGCTGGATGGCGGCCAGTGGTCATACCACTGCGACCAACGCCCGATTGGCAATCGGGACATTGTTTTCTCAAGGATCGCGTCCTATGAATCCCTTTCGCTCCGACCGTCGCGAACTTCTCCGCATGAGTGCGCTGGGCCTGGGAGCCGTCGTCGGCTCCGCACTGCCCGAGGCCCACGCTGCCCCTCACGCACCGGCTGCTCCTGCCGGACCTGGCCTCTTCGACATTCGATCCTATGGCGCCGTCGGTGATGGTAAAGCGATCGATTCTCCCGCGATCAACAAAGCGATTGACGCTGCGGCAGCGGCCGGCGGCGGCACCGTGGTCTTTCCCCCTGGGACATGGCTCAGCTTCTCGATCCACATGAAGAGCCATGTTGGGCTTTATCTCTCGCAAGGCGCGACCCTGCTCGCCGCCGATTCCCCGCTTCCCGGCGCGACCACGGGCTACAACGGGGGCACCTACGATGCCGCGGAGGCCAATGCGCCGTGGGAAGACTACCAGGATTATGGTCACAATCACTGGCACAATTCGCTGATCTGGGGCGAAGGCATCAGTGACATCAGCATCACCGGACCTGGCCTGATCTACGGCAAGGGGCTCAGCTTTGGAGCGAACCGCACCGCGCGCGGCAACTACCCGATCTACGTCGCCGAGCAGGCCGGCGTGGGCAACAAGAGTATCGCGCTCAAGAATTGCCACAACGTCCTCCTGCGCGACTTCTCCATCCTGAAGGGCGGCCATTTCGGCCTTCTGCTCACCGGCGTCGATAATCTCACCATCGACAATCTCACCATCGACACCGACCGCGATGGCATGGACATCGACTGCTGCCGCAACGTTCACGTCTCCAACTGCACGGTGAATTCACCCTGGGATGATGGGATCTGCCCGAAGAGCAGCTACGCCCTCGGCTATGCCCGAGCCACCGAAAACGTGACCATCACCAACTGCTACGTCACCGGCGACTACGAACTGGGCACCGTTCTCGACGGAACGTTCAAGCGGTTCGCCGCGGACGCTCGCGTCGGCCGAACCGGCCGCATCAAGTGCGGAACCGAGTCGAACGGCGGCTTCAAAAACATCACTATCTCGAATTGCGTCTTCGACACCTGTAACGGGCTTGCGCTCGAAAGCGAAGACGGTGCGCTCTGCGAAGACATCGCCATCTCGAACATCACCATGCGCGGCATTGTGTCGGCGCCCATCTTCGTCCGCCTCGGCGCGCGCCTGCGTGGCCCAAAGGAAACCACCAGAGTGGGAACCATGCGCCGCATCCTCATCAGCAATCTCACCAGCTACAACTGCGCCTCCAGACTTTGCTCCATTCTCAGCGGCATTCCCGACTACGCCATCGAGGACCTGAAACTGGACAACATCTACCAACACTCCCTCGGCGGCGCAGCGCAGGATTCCCTCTCCATCCGTCCCCCTGAATTTGAGAATAAGTATCCGGATCCGGGAATGTTCGGGCCCATGCCGTCGCAGGGCTTCTTCCTGCGCCACATTCAGAACCTGGAGTTCAGTCACGTGGAAGTCGCGGCCGCCTCACCCGATCCGCGTCCCAGCTTCTATCTCGACAATGTGAACCGTGCCGACTTTATCGCCGTCACCGCCCCCAAAGGCATCGCCGCATTTCATCTCGATAAAGTGACTGACCTTCGCATCCTGCTGAGCCGCGCCGCAAAAGATACGCAGATGGAAAGCGCCGACAACCAGACGCTGTGAAAGGCAAATTTGCCGAGGTGATCGCGCGAACCATCGGGGTTGTACTCGCCAGATTTTCCGCCAGCCGTGGTCTGACCAACTTGTCACCCTCTCGCCCCATAGATGGAACGCCCATCTGCCGATGAACGGGTGCCCTCGAGGGACGAAAACAACCGGCATTTTCAGCGCGGCATGATGCACCACACCCTCGCCGGGACCATCGCGGAGCGTACGACATTCCGGACTTCCAACAAAACGGACTGGCATGCATTAGAAACAAAATAAAGGCGATAACCGAGGCATCCTGCTGAGACGCCACGCCGGTCCGGTCGCGTCGGGTTGTTCGCCCATATCAGAGGCGATGCCTCGGCCACGTTTCTCCCTTGACAGCTTTTATCCGGCTCCACGATACTGTTGCGGCTTTATGGGAACAGGTCAGACCTCTCGCACAAAAACCTGACCAATCCGCAAGTTCTTTGGAGGCGCTATGAGGAGCAAAAGCTCCAATTCAAGTTCGATCTTCGTTCACCGTTTCGCGTTGTTTTGCCTTTTAATCCTGCTCGTCTCCGGGCAGGCGTGGGCGCAGATCGCCGGTACCGGAAATGTGCAGGGCACCGTGCTGGATACTTCCGGAGCGGTCGTCCAGAATGCGGCGATCACCATTACCGATGTCTCGACGCAGGTGAAGCACAATGCCGTGAGTGATAAGGCCGGCATCTATGTCTTCCCCGGCCTGCCTACCGGTACTTACACGCTGCGCGTCGTGGCGCCCGGATTCAAGACCTACGAACAGACGAACATTGTGCTCGAGGTGGGCAGCAGCATCGCGATCAACGCGAACCTGCAGGTCGGATCGGCGAACACTGAAGTGCAGGTCCGCTCCGAAGGCCTCGCACTGCAGACCGAAGACCCCTCGTTCAAACAAACAGTCGACGAGAAGGACATCACGGAGATGCCACTGAACTCCACCAGCCGGCAGATTACCGGTCTGCTGGGCATTTCAGGGGGATCCAATACAGCGCCGGGCAACGACTTTACCGGGAGCAAATACTCCTATCAGACCATTTCGGTTTCTATCGCCGGCGGCAATGGCAACACCACGCTCTGGCGTCTGGACGGTGGCGACAACCAGGATTACATGGGCAACGGCAACCTGCCCTTCCCCTTTCCGGATGCCGTCAGCCAGTTCAGCGTGGAATCCACCGTGCTGGGGGCGCAGGATGGTGAGCATACCGGCGGCTACGTCAACGCCGTCACCCGCTCCGGGACCAACACCTACCATGGAACGGCTTTCGAATTCATCCGCAACAACTATCTCGACGCCACCAACTTCTACTCCGTCTCACCGGATACATTGCACCAGAATGAGTACGGAGGCACCTTCGGCGGCAGAATCATCCGCGACAAGCTTTTCGCCTTTGCCGGGTACCAGCACCTCAAGGCTGATCAGACGCAGTCCAGCACGGAAGCCTTTGTGCCCACGGCGGCGAACCTGGCAGGCGATTTCTCGGTAACCGACGGGCCCACCTGCGAATCGTCGGGCAAATTCGTGCAGTTGGTTGACCCTCTGACCGGCGCAACGATCCCCGGAGACAAATATGCGTCTCCGCCCACCTACGCAGCGCCATCGCTGGCGCTGGAAAAGTACCTGCCCAAAATCAGCTCCGCGGTTGACATCAATAATTGCGGATTGGTTTCTTATTCGATCCCCTCGGAAACTTTCGACAACGAGTTCGTCACCCGAGTCGATTACAACATCAACCAGAAAAACGCTCTGTATGGCCGCTATTTCATCGACGGTTATCAGGCTCCAGCGTTCTTCTCTCCCAATAACATCCTGATTACCACCCAATCCGGAAACATCGAGCGGACACAGTCGTTCACACTCGGCTGGATCGACACATTCACTCCCAATACCGTGAACGCGGCCCACGCCACCGTCCTGCGGCGTGTCGATAATCGCGGATATAACGCCAGTGACATTAACGCCGACACCTTAGGGGTTTCCATCTTCCAGCCCATCCCCAACGGTCTGCAAATGTCCGAGGGTAAATTCACCATTGGCGGCGGGACCAACTCCGTCGCCCACTTCAACGACAACACGCTTGCCATCGATGACGACGTCACCATGGTGCGGGGAAGGCACCAGATCGCCTGGGGCGGAGAGTGGGTACAGAACGAGCTCAATATTTCCAACGGCTACGAGTCGAACGGCACGTTCACCTTCAACGGCGAATACAGCGGCAGCGGGCCGAACGGAGGAACCGTCATCGGCGATCAGAGCCTCGACTTCCTGATGGGAACGCTGAGCGCCTTCCAGCAAAGCAAACAGGAGCAGAACGCGCTGCGCGGGCCGATTCCGAGCCTCTACGCCCAGGATACCTTCCATGCTTCGCCGCGTCTGACCCTGGTCGCAGGGGTGCGCTGGGGACCCAACTACATGCCCACGGATTACTTCAACCGCGGCAGCGTTTTCAATTACAACGATTTCCTGAACAACACCGTCAGCACCGTATACCCGAATGCTCCTGCAGGTATCTTGTTCTACGGGGACAAGGGTGTGCCCCGGGGATTCACGCAGAATTCACCCTGGCAGTTCTCGCCGAATGTTGGCGTGTCATGGGATCCATTCGGCGATGGAAAGTCGGTCATCCGCGCAGGTGCAGAGCTGGCCTACGACAAGCCCAACTTCTTTACGGGCCAGCGCACCAATCAGAATCCGCCCTTCGCCACCGCCATCAGCAACACGCAGACCTCAGGAACCGGTCCTTTGTCGTTTGCGGCGCCATGGTCGGTGGGCTCGATCACAACCAGTCCGTTTCCCCAGCCCATCGTTCCCACTCCGTCGGAAGCGGTCTTCTACTCCCAGTCGCAGTACATTGTGATGCCGAATCAGTTTCACCCCGCGTATACCATGCAATGGACGCTGAGCGCGCAGCGTCAACTCGGCTATGGCTGGCAGGCTGAAATCGACTACATCGGAAACAGAACCGTGCACGATCCGATGGGTACGCCGCTCAGCCCGGCGGTGTTTATCCCCGGAGAATGGGGAGCCGGCGGCACGGGTTGTGCGGGCATCGTCACCACGGGTCCGGGGGCGGTTAAAGCCGGCGCCGCCGGAACCAATTGCTCTACGACCAAGAATGAGAACTCGCGTTTCGCACTGACCATCGCGAACCCCGCTCAGGGCAATCAGATCGAAGGCGGGGGCGCGGGTTCGGTCACGGTCAACGATGTGGGGTACGCCAGCTACAACGGCATGGTGGCCACGCTGCAGCATCGGCTTTCGGCAACCTTCAGCCTGCTCGCCAACTATACGTGGTCCAAATGCCTGGACCTTGCCGATGGGCAGGGCGACATCGCGCAGGGACTGTACGAAAATCCCAATAATCCCAGAATGGACTGGGGCCCGTGCGGGTTCGATTATCGCGACATCGAGAACTTCGTCATTGTTGCGCGCAGCAACTTCCGCGATCTTTCCCGCCCCGAACGGTTACTCATCGACAACTGGGAATTCGCGCCCCTGGTGCACATTACCAGCGGCGGGGCTATCAACGTGACTTCCGGCGTCGATAACTCGCTCACCGATGAGGGCGAGGATCGGCCCAACCTGGTGCCCGGAATCAATCCCTACGCCGAAGTGCAGTTTTCCAAGGCCAGTGGCGAGGCCAATCGGGAATTCCTGAACCCGGCCGCCTTCGCTCAGGTCACTGTGCCCTGCGGAACAACCACCAACGGCTGTGCGGAGCTGGGAACCTTCGGAAATATCCGCAGGAATGCCTTCCGGACGCCCCCCTTCGTGCAGTTTGACGCTCAGGTTTCCCGGCTCTTTCCTATCCACGAACGGCTCGGTCTCGATCTCCGGCTGGAGGCCTTCAATGTGCTGAACCATCCGGATTTCGGCAGCCCGCAAGCCAACCTCTCGTCGTCTACTTTCGGCCAGATCTCTTCCACGGCCACGGGCAACGCTGCCAGAGTCTTCCAGGGGAGCGCGAAAATTATCTTTTAATCTGCAAATCCGACACCGCTTGCAGGCCGCCAATGTCTCCATGGCGGCCTGTTTTTTGTTTTGTCCTGATGGGCGAGCTCCGCGTGCCGGCCAATGTCAGCTCACTCAGCACCTCCTCGCTCAAAGTCATCGTGCAGCGAGCGCTCGCCGAATTGCCGTGCATACTCGTGTTCAACCACCTGGCGGGGCCGTCTCGTGTCGTCACCGGAATGATCAGGAATTTCACCGATTACGGCAACAGACCCATCTACCTTGCCGCGCGCACGCCGCACATGGAAGACGTCGGAACTCTGCAGCCCCTGTGCGCCGATCGCTCCGAGCGACTGGAAATCAGGAACCTGGCTCCGGCCGTTGCGCTGGAATTTGCGCGCGAGAAGCCGAACGAATCGGCCTGTCGGCTTCGAACCTCGAAACGGCTCTGCACTCTCTCGTCGAATGGAGTGAGGGAAATCCCGGGAGCATTCTGCAGATGCTGAAAATGGCACACCGGCCCAGATACCGCCTGGGCGGCCAGATCAAGGCGCGCGTCCTCTATCTCGACTACCGCATGGGGCGCAGCTGATCACCGCAAGCGCCCGCGCCGCGACAAATCTTCTTCGCGCCGCTGTCTTAGATATCCAGGTTCTTCACATCGAGAGCATTGTCTTCGATGAACTTCCGCCGCGCCTCCACGTCCTCGCCCATCAGCGTCGTGAAGATTGTCTCCGTCTCAGCGATGTCTTCGAGCCGCACCGACAGCAGTGTCCGCCGCTCCGGATCCATCGTCGTCTCCCACAGCTGCGTCGCCGTCATCTCGCCCAGACCCTTATAGCGCTGCACCTGGTAGTCGCGGCGCCCCTGCTCGATCACGTACTCGAAAAGTTCACGCGGCGTTTGCTTCTCCACCGGCTCGAGGCTCGCTTTCCCCGTGCGCTTCGGAGCCGGTTTGCCTGCCTCTGCCTCGCCCTTCGTCTGCGCCTCGGCCTCCGCGCCAGTGTCTTCCTCGTCCGGCACGCCCACGCCCTTCTCCGCCGCCTTCGCCGCGTACTCCACCACAAACGGCGGTTCCAGCATCTCCCGAATCTGCACGTGCTTCGACATCATCTGCCGATACTCCGGCGTCGACGCCAGTGCCCAGTCAATCTTCCGCTCCGCGCCCTGCGCATCGATAAAACTCAGCGACCACGTCTGATGCTCTTCATCCTGCACCGGCTTCGTCAGCCCCTTGAACTGATACTTCTTCTGGATCTTGTCCACGTCCTTATAAAGCTTCTCCAGCTTCGCGACCGACTCGAAGTCCGTTCGCTTTGTCAGCTCCGCATGCGCCAGCAGGTTCGTCACTTCCTCGTTGCGCAGCCGCGTGTTGACCTTGTCGAAGAACCCGAGATACTCATTGAGCTGCGTCATGAACTTCGTCAGCGCCGCGCCTTCCAGCTTCGCCGCGCCCTCGCCGTAACGAATGATCATTCCCTCGGCGGCGCGCTTCACCATCACCTTCACGAAGTCGCGATCGTCCTTGATGTACTGCTCGAACCGCCCCTTCTTGATCTTGTACAGCGGCGGTTGCGCAATATAGACGTTGCTCCGTTTGATCAGCTCCTGCATGTGCCGGAAGAAAAAGGTCAGTAGCAGCGTCCGGATGTGCGATCCGTCCACGTCCGCGTCCGTCATCAGAATGATCTTCCCGTAGCGCAGCTTGGTTGCGTCGAAGTCATCCTTGCCGATGCCCGTGCCCAGCGCCGTAATCATAGCGCGGATTTCCTCGTGCCCCAGCATCTTGTCGTAGCGCGCCTTCTCCACGTTCAGAATCTTGCCCTTCAGCGGCAGAATCGCCTGGAACTTCCGGTCGCGCCCCTGCTTCGCCGTCCCGCCGGCCGATTCACCCTCGACCAGATACAGCTCGCACCGCTCCGGATCCCGCTCCGAGCAGTCCGCCAGTTTTCCCGGCAGCCCGCCGCCATCGAGCGCGCCCTTGCGCCGCGTCAGATCGCGCGCCTTCCTCGCCGCCTCGCGCGCCCGCGCCGCCTCAATCGCCTTGTTGATAATCTTTCGCGCTACCGGCGGATTCTGCTCCAGGAACGCGCCCAGCCTCTCATTCACCAGCGCCTGTACCGTCCCCGCAATGTCCGAGTTCAGCTTCCCCTTCGTCTGCCCTTCAAACTGCGGCTGCGGCAGTTTCACGCTGATTACCGCCACCAATCCTTCGCGCACGTCGTCGCCGGTCAGGTTTTCCTTCACATCCTTGAACAGACCCAGCTGCTGCCCGATGTAGTTCACCGTCCGCGTCAGCGCTGTCCGGAACCCCGACAGATGCGTCCCGCCATCCACTGTATTAATGTTGTTCGCGAAGCAGAACACCGTCTCCGAATAGCCGTCGTTGTACTGCAGCGCAATGTCCATATCCACCCCATCGCGCAGCCCTTCCATGACGATCGGCTTGTCGTGCAGCACGCTCTTCCCGCGGTTCAGATGCTTGATAAACTCCGCAATCCCGCCCGCATACTTAAACTCCGCCCGCTTGGCCTCGCCCGTCTTCGGATCGATGGTTCGCTCGTCGGTCAGCGTAATCGTCAGCCCCTTGTTCAGAAAGGCCAGCTCCCGCAGCCGCTGCGCCAGCGTGTCGTAGTTATATTCCACCGTCGTAAAAATCGACCGGTCCGGCAGAAAACGAACCTTCGTCCCCCGCCGCTTCGACGTCCCCGTCTGCTTCAGCTTCGTCGTCGGAATCCCCTTCGAGTAGCTCTGCTCGTAGGTGTGGCTCGGCTCATCCGGCTTCGCCGGCCGCCAGATCTCCACATCGAACTCCTCGCTCAGCGCGTTCACGCAGCTCACGCCCACGCCGTGCAGCCCGCCCGACACTTTATAGTTCGACGTGTCGAACTTGCCCCCCGCGTGCAGCTTGGTCAGCACCACCTGGACTGCCGGCATCTTCTCGCCGTTGTCGAGCGTCATCTCATCCACGGGAATCCCGCGCCCGTCGTCGACCACCGTGATCGAGTTATCGTCGTGGATCGTCACCTCGACCTTCGTCGCGTACCCTGCCAGCGCCTCATCCACCGAGTTGTCCACCACCTCATACACCAGGTGGTGCAGCCCCATCTCACCCGTCGACCCGATATACATCGCGGGCCGCAGACGCACCGCCTCCAGCCCCTCCAGCACCTTGATGTTCTCGCCGGTGTACGAACCTCCGTTGCCGTTCTCGCCTGCAGCGCCCTTGCCGCTCTTCGGGGCCTTGACTTCGGTGGGGATCGGATCCGTCGGTGTTACTTCTTTGGTCGCCATGAAACTCCGGTCTTCCTCGGTGAAAATTGCGTGGGGTGAAGGAACAAAACCTTGCCATCCTGAGCGAGCATCGATGGGCGATGGACCTTGTCTTTCAGCCCTTCATCAGCAGCGATTTTATGGGGCGTTTTGCCTGAAAAGTGGCCTGAAATCGAATGATTTACGGGTCGCCGCTCCATCTTTATTTTACCATGCAAAAGGACCCCGCCGACCGCCTCGGAAACGGTGCAAAAGCCGCTGAAAACAAGGGCTTTTCAGGCGGACAGCCATCGGTATCGGAGCGGCCCTGAAGGCGCTTGTGAAGCGATTCGATCGCAGACCGCCTTTGGATCAGGACACGACTGCAGCTATGGCGCTTTCAATGGATCGCGGAGCCTCAGCTCCGGAGGCTCTCCTCAAGCCTCGCCCTCGATCCGGCGCCCCAACCCGGCAACCGCCCCTCGATGCCCGTCCCAAAATAAATTTCAAAACCATTGCCCCTTATCCCGCTCCGCCCCGCGTTCTCCAGTGAAGGCGCCCAACAACGACGCAGCCCAGGCGGCCTTCCCAGGAGGAAACGCCATGAAATCCACCATCCGCACCATCGCCCTCGCCACTTTCGTCTCCATCGCGTCGCTGTGCCCCGCACTGCACGCCCAAACCACACCGCTGGGCCGTTTCAGTGTCCCCTTCTCCTTCAACTGCGGAAACTCCCACCTCTCCGCCGGGGTCTACGACGTCACCGTCGACGATGGCGGCGTTCTGGTCCTGCGCAGCGACAACTATGCCATCATGACCCTCGCGCGGCTGTCGTTCGACCCCGCGTCCTCGAAGGTCAACACAGCCATTTTCAAGAAGTATGGAGACCGCTACTTCCTCGAGCAGATTGCCACCCTCGACAATCTCGACGCCGACATCGGCGTGTCAAAGTCCGAGAAACAGGCCGCCCGTGAGTGGGCCAGCCTCGGACAAAAGGGAACCCAGGTCGCCCTCGTGTCCCTGCCCACACGGCCGCACGCCGGCAACTAACCGCAACCGGCGTTTTTCACCCCGGCGCAGGAGCTCCCCAACCCGGAAGCTCCTGCGCCGTCATGTTTTGGATCAAGGCAGGTTCGACAGCGGTGGGTGATCTCGGTCACATCCCTCGACACCCCATTGGCCGCAACCTGGCTCCATCGGGTGAATCTTACTAACAGGAGCGATGCCCAATGGATCCCCACAGCCTGATGCGTAAACTCATCGAGATCGAGCGCACCCTCGGCGAACGCGACGACTGCGAGATCCGCAAAATGATCCTCGCCGCCCAGGACGGCGTCATCCAGCTCGAACGCGAGAACGAAGAACTCGCCCTCCAGAACGCCGGCCTCCGCCTGCGTCTCCAGGGCATACGCAGCGCATCCCTCCCCCTGGTCGCGCACTCTCTCAACGCCGCGGCCGAGAGCACCGACGCAACTCCCGTTACGTCCGGCGACGAATCCCCATGCGGACATATCTGCGCGGGTTCCACCGATGCAGGTCAGGACGGCGACGCGCACCCCAGCGTCTGGCGCACCACCCACTTCTTCTTCAGCTGACCCCGGACACCGTCGGGCGCCCACTCAAGCCGGATCTGGCCTGAGTGGGACCTGTGCATTGTGCTCAGTAGCCTGGACGGGCGCCGTGGAACACCGCCTGGTATCCGTCGCGGAATCCATGACGATAATCTTCCTGCAGCGGCGGAGGAACCGGAGGATTGCGGAATCGGGGATGCCGATCCACATCCGGCCCAAGGCCATTACGGATATCGTTCTGCGCCGCCTGGACGCCCTGACGATATCCGTGCTGAGCCGCCTCGCTGTAAGCCGGGGGCGGGTTGTAAACGACGACAGTCTTGTGCGCGCATCCCGCGAGCGCGAGCGGCACAAAAATCAGGGCCGAACACAAAAGTTTCTTCGTCACGATTCTCCCTTTCGTGGTGCGTGGGTTTTCAGAGGAGTCTCGGGAAAGGAAATGCGTCGTCGACCCTTGCTGCCCTCCAGGCGAATCGCTCGAGCAGGTCATGGCTGCCCGATTCGCTGTCGCTGCCAGCAGGAACCTGGCGCTTTGGCCAAGTCGCTCGCGGCGACGGGTCGAATCGGGTCTTTTCTCCGCCCGATCCGAGAGTCCCTTCCCGGACCTGCTTTTCAAGACCCGACTCGCAGCACGATGTTGCGGTCCGAAGTTGCCGTGATGTTTACTGCGCGCCGTTCTCCGTGGCGTGGATAAAGCTCTCCACATCGGAGTGGAACTGCTTCAGCACATCTTCCTTCACATAGATCATGTGCCCGGCTTCGTAATAGTGATAGCTGATGTTTTTCTGCAGCGAATTCGGCATCGGCAGATGATGCATCTCGTACTCGCCCTCGAAATACGGCGTCGCCAGATCGAAATAACCGCCGGCCAGCATCACCTTCATCTTCGGATTCATCTTCATCCGATAGGCAAGGTCAGGCATCACGTTCGGCCCGCTCCAGTCGCCGCCAAATCCGCGCCCAAAACCAGGCGCGCTGTGATGCATGTCCCAGTTGAACTCGCCGCCCATTCGTCCATTGGGGAAATAGGTTTCCTGCATGCCGTATTTCAGATCCTGCCGCAGATATCCGTTGATCGCTGCCAGCCATCCTGACGTGATCGCGTCGCTCTGCGGATCGTAATCCGCATCGGCGCTCATCGGGTTCGCGCTCGGTCCCTGATAGCGCGTGTCCAGCCGGCCAATGGTCGTCGCGTCCTCATCCAGCTTCAGTTCCTTCGAGAACTCGCCGCCGGTCACCCGCAGATTCGCCCGCATCAGGTAATCCACCGGCAACCCGGTGTAGCCATGCAGCTTTTCGGCAACCGCCTGCTTCTCCGCATCGGAGAGTTCGCTGCCCTTCAGCAGCGCTTCCATGTAATCGCCCAGCGCATACTTCTCCACTTCATCCAGGAAAGGCCGCAGCGCCGCAGGCTGGCTCGGCAGCTTATGGAAGAACCACGCCGTCGCGGCGAAGGTCGGCAATCCCAGCGCATAGGCCTGATCGACGCCCGGATTCCGCGTCGGGTCGTCAATCGAGTTGTCGAAGCTCAGAATCTGCGACAGCAAAATGATTCCGTTCAGATCGACGCCCTGCAGGTCAGCGGACAACACGGCCGACCGCGGCGTTCCATAGCTCTCGCCAAAAAGATACTTGGGCGAATTCCACCGCCCGTACTTCGTCAGGAACTTCCGAATGAAATGGCTGAACGCCTGTCCGTCCTGGTCGATCCCGTAGAACGCCTTGCCGCGATCCTTGCCAAACGTACGGCTGAATCCTGTGCCCGGCGCATCGATGAATACCAGATCGCTCGCATCCAGAAGCGAGTACTGATTGCTGACGACGGTGTACGGCGCGCCTTCCTGGTGGTCCGTGTCGGGCAGAACGATGCGCTTCGGCCCAAACGTTCCCAGATGAAGCCACATCGTTGCCGAGCCCGGACCGCCGTTGTAAATAAACGTCACGGGCCGGTGCATCTCGTCCGTGGAGTCCTTCTTAAAGTACGCAACATAAAAGATGCGCGCTGTCGGTGGGGCTTCCCCTGGATCGGTCGCCGGCTTCACACCCGAATCCGGCAGCAAACTCCCATCGAAGCCGAGCGTAGCATCCTGCTGATCCGTCGCGCCCACCGTGATCGTGCCCGCGACCGCGCGATACGCAACCGCCTGCCCGCCGATCGTCACCGATCCTTCGGTGATCGAATCCGGAGCCGCCACCGTCGACGCCGTCACCGAGGCTGGCCTCGACTCGCCGCCTTTTTCATTTGGCTTGTCCTGCGCCATTCCCGCGCGGGGAATCGCGCTCACCGCTGCTACGAAGAGTGACAAAGTTGCGACCCGGCTCAGCGATCCGAAATCCATGTTCACCTCATCAGTTTTGAATGCACCCGAAGTATACCCGCACCGGGGCGGTAAGCTTCTGATTCAGCGGGTCCCGCAGATTTTTCCGAGGGCCGCGCCAGGGCGCGCCGCCCGGTCCCGCTGTCCCGCAATTCACCCTCCGTCGCGTAACTATTTCCTGTTAACTGCCGTCTAAACACCCACAAGTTGTACCTGCCGTCTCTGGAAGTTCTGCTCTGCCTCATTTGTAATTTTTTGAAGAGGTCCCCCAATGCGCTCGTCGTTGACTCGCCACCTTGCAGGCCTTGCCGCCACTGCTTTTGTTTCCACCTGCCTCGCCTCAGCGCAGCAGCCCGCGAACCGTATTCTCCAGGAGATTGACCCCTCTTCTGTCGCCACGATTCCCGGCACCGTGAATCCGCGTATTGGCGCCGGCGAGGATATGGGCCGGCTCGATCCCGCCATGCCCCTGCAGGGCATCACCATGTACTTCCAGCCCACCGCGGACCAGCAGGCGCAGCTCGACGCCCTCGTGCAGGCGCAGCAAACTTCAGGCTCGCCCCAGTACCATGCGTGGCTCACTCCCGCCGAGTACGCCAGCAGCTTTGGCCTCAGCGATGCCGATCTGGCCAAAGTGGAGAACTGGCTCCAGTCCGAGGGCTTCAGTGTCGAACGCATCTCCAACAGCCACACCAGCATCAGCTTTTCCGGAACCGCCGCCCAGGTCGAGTCCGCGTTCCAGACCGAGATGCATCATTATCGGATTGGCAGCGAAACGCATTTCGCCAATGCCACAAACCTGGCCATTCCAGCCGCGCTGTTCGGCATCGTCCGCTCCGTCCGCAACCTCGACGATTTCCGTCCCGCGCCTCAGTTCCGCCTCTCCGCCGCAACGCTTGCGCCGGCCTTCACCTCTGGGCAGACCGGTGACCACTTTCTCACTCCCGATGACGTCGCCACCATTTACGACATCAACGCCGCATACAACGCCGGTTACACCGGTTCCGGCCAGACCATCGCGATCGTCGGTCAGTCCGAGGTTGCCGCCTCCGATATCGAAGCTTTTCAAACCGCCGCCGGCCTCACTGTCAAAGCTCCCAACATGATCCTCGTGCCCGGCACAGGAACCGCGGCTGTCTTCAGCGGGGACGAATCGGAGTCCGATCTCGACCTCGAATACTCCGGGGGCACCGCCCGCGGCGCGACCATCGATTTCATCTACGTCGGCAACAGCCCCAACTACAGCGCCTTCGATTCGCTGCAGTATGCTATCGACAATAAGACCGCGCCCATCATCTCCATCAGTTACGGCCTCTGTGAGCCCAGCCTCGGCTCCGCCGACTTCGCGACCTTCGAAGGAATCATGGAGCAGGGCGCCAGCCAGGGGCAGACCGTCGTCGCTGCTTCCGGCGACGCGGGCTCGACCGCCTGCTATGACCCGACTGCGAAGAACCCCGTCACCGCGGCCATGGAAGTTCTCGCCGTCAACTACCCCGCCAGCAGCGCCTATGCCGTCGGCGTCGGCGGAACCGAGTTCCCCGCAGCCGATGTAGCCGCCAGCAATACCACCTACTGGAAATCCGCCAGCGGCAGCGACCTCATCAGCTCTGCCCTGTCCTATATTCCCGAGCAGGCGTGGAATGATGACAGCGCATCCATCGGTCAGCAGTATGGCGCGCAATATGCTCTCTCCGCCTCCGGCGGCGGCGCCAGCGCCAGCGGCTTCACCGCGCGTCCCACCTGGCAGACGGGTGTCCCCGGTATCGCCTCGGGCAACTCGCGCCTCGTGCCCGACGTCTCGCTCTCGTCCTCGCCTGACAACGCACCTTATCTCTACTGCACCAGCGATACTTCCTCCTGGGTTTCCGGTCAGAAGGCCAGCTGCAATTCCGGCTTCCGTGATTCCGCTACGCAGGACCTTACCGCCGCAGGCGGCACCAGCTTTGCCACGCCCATCTTCGCCGGCATGCTGGCCATCATCGCGCAGAAAGAAAATTCCAGCGGGCTCGGCGTGGCCGACAAAACCCTGTACTCGCTCGCAGCCAACAGCTCCACCTACGCGTCTGCCTTTCACGACATCACCAGCGGCGGCAACCAGTGCACCGCCGGTTCCAGCTACTGCTCTTCTGCGGGAGCCTCGGAGTACCCAGCTACCACCGGCTACGACGAAGTCACGGGCCTCGGATCGGTCGATTTCAATAACCTGATGACGGCCTGGAGCGGAGGAACAGGGGGCGGGGGCGGTGGGGGCGGGGGCAGCGGCACGGGCAGCGCCGTCTTCGCTCTCTCCGCCACCAATGTCACCGTGAATCAGGGCAGCTCCGGCGCTTCCACGGTCAGCGTTGTCTCGCAGAACTCCTATGCCGGAACCGTAGGCTTCACTGTCACCTCTACCAGCACCTCGCTGAACACCTACGGCTGCTACACCATCGCCAATACCGCGGTGACCGCAAACGGAACGGCCACTCCCACCCTGACCATCTACACTTCACAGAGTTCCTGCACCGGCGTCTCGGGCGTACACTCCTTCGCCCGCCTGGCGGGCACCCGCGCCGCCGCGTCGCACGACAACGGGCCGCTGGGTCACACCATTCCCATCGGCGCGACCGCCTTTGCCGGCGTTCTGCTCCTCGGTTTCAGGAAATCCAGAAAGGTCTGGTCCCTCCTGAGCTGCTTCCTCGTGATCGTTGCGCTCGGCTTTGCCGCTGGATGCGGCAGCAGTTCAGGCAGCACCCCCGCTTCAACCTCCAGCGGCTCAACCAGCACCGATGTCGCCGCCGGCACCTACACCCTCACCGTCATCGGTGCCGACACCACAACCGCCAGCATCACCGCATCTACGACACTGACGCTTACCGTCAATTGAGTCGGAGCGTCTGACGCGAAGGGCGGCCCAACCGCTGCCCTTCAGTGTGCCGATTCCTGCAGCAACTCTGCCAAATACCCCTGCCACACCGCCGCCATCGTGTGCGTTCCGTGTCCGCGGGTCTGTTCTGTAACAGGTAACAGCACAAATTTCCCTTTCGGCACGCGTTTGATCATCCCCGGCATGATGTTCAGCTCCGGCGGATTGACGAAGTCATCTGCCGAGTTGACCGCCATCACCGGCACCTGAATCGTCTCCAGCTTCGCTGAGGGATCGTAATTCCGCGACGAGTTGAACGCGTAGAGAAAGTCATTCGCGTCGGTTGCCGCCAGGTGCTGATCGAGGAACTTCTTCAGATACGCATCCGCCTCGTCTCGTGTCGGCGCATGCTCCTGCATCTGCAGCGGACTCGACGCCATGATGAGCAGCATCTCCAGCGCGGTTCGCAGTCCCGGCGGTTGCGTGGTGTAATCGCCGCCCTTCCACTCCGGCTCGTCCGTGATCGCGTCCATCGCCATCTTCCGCATCATCCGGTTCCGTCCTGCAATCGGCACCGGTAAACACGCCAGGGGCATCAGCGCGTCGCTGAATCGCGGATACGTCTCGCCCCACATCCAGGAGTGCATGCACCCCATCGAGGTTCCCATCGTCAGCCGCAGATGATCGACATGGAGCCTCTCGGTCAACAGCAAATGCTCGGCTGCCACCATGTCGTCGTAGTCGTAGTGGGGAAAACGCGCGTGCATGCCGTCGCTCGGCTTCGACGACCCTCCATGTCCGATGTCGTCCGGCAGAATGATGTAGTACTTCGCCGAATCCAGCAACTGCCCCGGCCCGAAAAGCACCCCGGCAAAGTACGGCGCCAAAAACTGCGCCCCGCTCCCACCGGTCCCATGCATGATCATCACCGCATTGTCCACATGCCCCTGCGCATTCCGATGCGGTGAGCCCAGGGTCCGGTAATGCAGCTTCATCTCCGCCAGTGACTCGCCCGACCGGAAATGAAAATCATGCGCAACGTAGTCTCCCTGCTGCACCGCAGGATTATCCTGCGCGCTGCTCGTCACGGCAAGTGTGCAGCTCATCCCAATTGCAAATGCAAGAACACCGGCCAACCGTACCATGCGCCTAACCTCTCCCGATGGCAATCGTCGAATCAGCAACAGTGTATCCGTCACGTTGACCGCGCCAGGTTGTGCCGCGCACGGTGACGAATTCGGGCTCGTGCCATAATGTTTACTCATAAGTTATCAAACACCTCAGACCTGAAAACCAGATAACACCCTTTTTGGAGGCACTCCCTATGTTTTTCCCCCACAGGAATTCCTTCCTCGCCGCCGTCCTGTTTTTCTACGTGGTTCTCAGCCTGCCTTTCGCTCATGGACAGTCCACCTCTGCCCTGCAAGGGACCGTCACGGATCAGTCGGGCGCCATCCTGCCCGGCGCCACGGTAACCATCCGCAATACCTCCACCGGCGACACGCGCACCGTGCAAACCGATAAGGATGGCCTCTACCAGGCGCCCTCCCTGATTCCAGGCCCCTACACGATCACCGTTGCCGCGAACGGCATGCAGACCCATCAGCTCCAGGGCATCACCCTCAACGTGAATGTCACGGTGACTGAGAATGTCACCCTCACTGTGGGCTCGACCCAGCAGGTCGTTAACGTCACCTCGCAGGCGCCTGTCGTCGACACCACCGGCATCACGGTGGGTCAGGTCATCGATCAGAAGACGGTTCAGGATGCCCCGCTAAACGGCCGCCACTTCGTCGATCTCGGCACCCTGATTCCCGGTTCCGTCACGGCGCCGGCCAATGGCTTCCTGACGCAGCCCATTCGCGGCCAGGGCGCGCTTTCCTTCGACACCGCCGGCCAGCGCGAAGACACCGTGAACTTCATGATCAACGGCATCAACCTCAACGACATGTCGCAGAACCAGATCACCTTCCAACCGACCATCAACACGGTCGCGGAGTTCAAAGCCGATAACTCCACCTTCTCCGCCGAATACGGACGCAGTTCCGGGTCGATCGTGAACATCGCCACGCGCTCCGGTACCAACGCCTTCCATGGTGAGGCCTATAACTATCTGCGTAACCAGTTCTTCGACGCCCGCAACTACTTCAACCCGCAATTCACGGTCAGCGGTACCCATGTGCGCCAGTCGCAGTTCATCCGCAATCAGTTCGGCGGCGATGTCGGCGGTCCCGTCTGGAAAGACCACACCTTCTTCTTCCTGAGTTATGAAGGAACGCGCCAGCGCCAGGGCGAGACCGTCAACGCCGGTGTTCCTCCTTCCGGATCGGTGGGGTCCGACAGCACCATCCAGGCGCTCCTCAAGCTGCTGCCTGCTCCTAACTCGGGAACCAACTTTGTCGGTTCCGCCAGCGCGCTCGCGACCATCGATCAGGGCACCGCCGATATCCTTCACACCATCGGCGCTAACGACCACCTGCACGGCTACTACGCCATCCAGAACGATTCGCGCAACGAGCCCCTCGCGCCTACGGTCGCCGATACCATCCCCGGCTACGGCGACGCCCGCCCGGCGCGCCGGCAGTTACTCACGGTCGTTGAAACTCATACCTTCGGCTCCAATGCGGTCAACGAAGCGCGCGTCGGCTTCAACCGTATCTACATCACCTTCACGCCGGTCACGAACACCAATCCCACCACCCTGGGCATCAGCGACGGGAACAATTCGAACGTGGGCTTGCCGCAGATCGCGGTCACCAGCATCGGCCTGACCTTCGGCGGTCCGTCGGGAGAACCCCAGGGCCGCGGCGACAGCCTCGGCGTCCTCTCCGATACCTTCAGCCTTCTGCGCGGCAATCATTCCTTCCGCTTCGGCGGCGAGTTTCGCCGTTTCATCAACTCCAACTTCACCGGCGATACCGGCACCTTCACCTTCAGCACCCTCAGCAATTTTCTCAACGACCAGCCCAGCTCCTTCGTGGTCACGCCCGGCACTCGCCCCAGCCGCGTCTTTACAGCCGCGATTGGCGGCTATGCCATCGATTCCTGGAAGATCCGTCCCAATCTCACCGCTGAGCTCGGCTTTCGCTTCGAGTGGAACGGCTCCCCCGTCGAAGGCGAGAATCGTTTCGTTGAATTCGACCCCGCCAACGATTCCCTCGTCCAGTCCGGGAGCAACGGTTTCTCCCGCGCTGCTTACAACCAGAACTACCTGTACGAGCCCCGTCTCGGTCTCGCCTGGGATTTGAACGGCAAAGGTACCACCGTCGTCCACCTTGGCTACGGCATCCTCTACAACCAGCCCGAAACCAACCTCGTCACGCCTCTTAGCACGAATCCTCCCTTCGCCGTACCCGTCTCAGTCTCCGTTACCACCCCCAGTCCCGCCCTCACCATGCAGAATGCCTACTCCGGCGCTGTGTCGGCCAAAAGCATCGCTCCCAACACCGTCGCGAACAATTTCAAAAATCCACAGATCCAGAGCTACAACCTGCTGGTCCAGCAGCAAATCACCCGTACTCTGGGCGCCCAGATCGGCTATATCGGATCGAAGAGCACCTACCTGCAGATGTATCTGAACGAGAACCAGCCAATCGGCGGCAACCTCGCCAATCGGCCTTTCCTCACGCTCTCGAATAACAGCCCCATCGATCCGGGCCTTGCCCTCACCAACATTCTCGAAAGCGCCAGCGTCGGCAACGGGAACTACAACGCGGTGTGGGGAACCCTGAACAAGCAGTTCGGCAATAATCTGCAGTTCAGTACGTCGTATACCTGGAGTAAGTCCCTGGACTATAACTCCTATAACCTGGCCTCCACCGGCTACGGGACTCCGCAGAACAGTCTCGACCCCCGCGGCGACTACGGACCCTCCGACTTCGATGTGCGCGACCGCTGGGTGCTGAGCGGCGTCTATAACCTGCCCTTCAAGGGCAACCGCCTGGTCCAGGGCTGGCAGTTCTCCAACATCGATTCCCTGCAGACTGGCAATCCCTTCACCGTCCACACCACCCTCACTAACAATGGCATTGCCAACCTGACCCGTCCCAACATCAACGGCGCCATCCGTTACGGCTACGCTCTCGCGGGCAACAACGTGCAGTACATTCCGCAGGCTGTCTGCGGCACCAGCGTGACCAGCGGCTGCGTTTTCTCCAGCCCGGGCACCGGCTTCGGCGATGAGACCCGCGGCGAATATACGGGACCTGGCTTTGAAGACATCGACTTCTCGGTCACCAAGAATACCAACATCACGGAAAAAACGGTCTTCAGGCTCCGCACCGACGCGTTCAACCTCTTCAACCATCCCAACTTCGGCCAGCCGTCCTCGACCTTCTCTCCCGGCGGCGCTCCCGGCACCTTCGGACAACTCACCTCGACCCGCTTCCCGGTCGGCGACTTCGGCTCCTCTCGACAGATTCAGGTTTCCGCCACCATCAGCTTCTAACCACACTCTTCACCTGCCGGGGTAAGTGCCCACTTGCCCCGGCATTTCTGTTTCTGCCGCACAAGATCAGGCGCAGTTGCGCCCGGCTGTCGCTTCCTTACAGCCGATTTGCACGAAATTTACCGGGCTTTGGCCCCTTCGTTCCCTCCGCTGGCCTGGTATACACGTTGGAGGTTGACCATGAAGCGAACTCGACTGCTATTGGCCGGAGCGCTTGCGGCCATGCTCGCCTGGCCCATCGCCGGAATTGCCGCGGATTCCGATGGCCCGCACGACGGAAAAGTCAAACACGTGCTTCTTCTCAGCATCGACGGCATGCATGCCGTGGATTTCTACAACTGTTCCCATGGAATCGCCGGCGTGAACGACGGCAATCCCTATTGCCCGAACATGGCCGCCCTGGCCCATACCGGCATCAATTACGTGGCCGCTTCATCGTCCAAACCCTCCGATTCTTTCCCGGGACTGGCAGCGCTGGTGACGGGCGGCTCACCGAAATCCACTGGCCTTTACTACGACGTTGCCTATGACCGATCACTCGATCCGCCCACGATTACCACTGGCACGGGCCTCGCAGGGGGAACCTGCACGCCCTACGCCCCGCCCACCGGCACCACCACCGACAACGATCAGGGCAACGAGTACGATGACACAAAACTGAACGGCGGCGCTCCGGGAGCTGCGCCCACCGAAGGCGGCATCGCCTCGATCGATCCCACTCATTCCTCCCTGCGCCCTGTCCGCTTCCGGACGAGCGATCCTGAATCCGAACACCGCCCCAATGCTGCCTCCCCAAAGTTCCGGGCGCAAACCCTTCCGTAACCGCTCTTTCGAGATTTCCGCCTCCGGCTGCGCGATTGCTTCTTATCCTTATTACTTCCGGGGGAAATCTCCATGGGCAACTGGCTTCGCGATGTCCGCTTCGGCCTGCGCATGCTGGCCCGCAACAAAGGCTTTGCCGCCATTGCCATTCTCGCGCTGGCGCTCGGCATCGGCCCCAATGTCGCCATTTTCAGCATTATCTGGGCCACCTTCCTCGCGCCGCTGCCTTATCCCAACGCCAATCAGCTCGCAGTTGTCTGGGATCGCTATAAAGGCGAACGCCGGGGAACGGATGCCGAAGACTTTGCCGCTTACGCCGCTCAGAGCCATTCCTTCCAGCGCCTCGATTTCCAGTCCTGGCTCCCGTTGCACCTCACCAATTCCGATCACACCCAGGATGAAACTACCGGCCTGCGCACCACGCCGGGCTTCTACTCCAAGAACTTCATCATCCCCATGGCGCTCGGCCGCGACTTTCTCCCCGACGAAGGCACCCCCGGCAAGGATCACCTCGTCATCCTGACGCACCGCCTTTGGGAAACTCGCTACCATACCGACCCCAACATCCTCGGCAAGCCCATCCTGATCGACAATGAGCCGTACACGGTGGTCGGCGTCATTCAGGCCGGAGCCTCCGACAAAATCGAAGGGACGCGGTTCGTCGTCCCCTTCCGTCCGCGCCCCGGTGTCAAAAGTGATCAGTATGGCAATGTCTTTGGCCGTCTGAAGCCGGGCGTCACCCTCGCGCAGGCGCAGGCCGAGATCGCCACCATCGACAAGCAGCTTGCCCCCAATCGCTACGGAGGCGTCAGCGACGCGCCGTCCTGGTCGGTCAGCGTCGAACAGCTGAAGAACGACTGGCTCGATCCCAAACTCATCCGCAACCTCTGGCTGTTGCTCGTCGCGGTCGGGCTCGTGCTGCTCATCGCTTGCGCCAACGTCGCCAATCTTCTGCTCGCTCGCGGCTCAGCGCGCCAGCAGGAGCTCGCTCTTCGTACCGCGATGGGCGCCACGCGCCGCCAGGTCTTTAACCAGCTCTTCAGCGAAAGCCTCATCCTCGCCATGCTGGGCGGCGCCACCGGCATTGCCATGGGCTGGTCCATCATGAAGCTCGCGATGGCTATCCTTCCTCTCGAGAAGCAATCCGCCGAAGCGGTCGTCGGCATCAACGTGCCCGTCCTCTGCTTCGCCGTCGGCATCAGTCTGCTGGGCGGCATCCTCTTCGGCTGCGCGCCTGCATGGCAGGCCGCTGGTCTCAATCTCAGCGACACGCTCAAGCAGGGATCGCGATCCATCTCCGGTCGCAGCCGCAACCGCACGCAGGGCATCCTCGTCACCGCCGAATTCGCGCTCGCCCTCACCCTGCTCGCCGGCGCCGGCCTCGCGCTGCACAGCTTCTGGAACCTCAGTCGCATCGATTTCGGCGTTACCACCGACCGCGTCCTCACCGCCGGCCTCCAGCCTGCCACCACCACCCGGCAGGGTCGATCCAATATTCCACCGCCCCAGCAGATTGTCGCGATCCAGCACCTCATGATCGAGAAAATCCGCGCCGTTCCTGGTGTCAAGGACGCAGCGCTCACCACCGGCATGCCGCTCGAAGGCTACGGCAGCTACCCGTTCGCGATCGCCGGTCAGCCGGCCGATCCCAAACACCAACCTGTCGCCGACCTGGAAGCCATCACCCCGAGCTTCTTTCCCACCTTCGGTGTCCGCCTCTCCAGCGGCCGGTTCCTGAGTGATGCGGATTCCCTGGGCAGCCCCCTCTCCATCGTCGTCAGCGAAACCTTTGTTCATCGCTACCTTGCTGACAAAGATCCGTTCACGCAGCACCTGATGATCGGTATCCCGCAACCCGGGCAGAACGCACCTGGCGCCGCCGCCTCCTTCCAGATCGTCGGCGTCTTTCATGACATCCACAACAACGACAAGCTCACCGGCAGCATCCAGCCGCAGATGTTCGTCTCTCTGTGGCAGGTGCCGTGGCCCTATGTTGGAATGGCCGCTCGCACCGCCGTCGATCCCGGAGCCGTCACCAGCGGTATTCGCGCCGCTGTCGCCTCCGTCGATCCCAATCTCTCCCTCACTCACCCGCAGACCCTGCGCCAGATCGTCAGCGATCAGATGACCGGCGACCGCTTCGGCATGGTCCTGTTTGCCGGATTCGCCGCCGTTGCTCTGCTTCTCGCCGCGCTCGGAATCTACGGTGTCATGTCCTTTGCCGTCGCCCAGCGTACTCACGAAATCGGCCTGCGTATGGCTCTGGGCGCGCAGAAGAATGAAGTCGTCTCGCTCATCGTTCGCGGCGGCATCCGCCTCGCCCTGCCCGGTATGGCCATCGGTCTCACCGGTGTCCTCGTTCTCGGCCGCCTCATGCGTTCCACCCTCTACGGCGTCGGCGCAGTGGATTACGCCAGCACTTTCCTGGTCGCCGCGCTTCTCTTCGCCGTCGCCGTCATCGCCTGCTGGGTGCCGGCGCATCGCTCCGCTCAGGTCGATCCCATGGTCGCCCTCCGCGAAGAGTAAAGATCGTTGATTTTTCATTTCCTCCGGGCGCGTCCCAAAACGCGCCCTTCTTTTTTCTGTCCCCGCTGAAATTTCCTGTTAACCAAACTTCCCTCATCTCCGTATTACTCGGTGCAATGGAAATTTTTGAGAAAGAGGTACGCCCATGCAGACCGACGTAGTCGCTCTGATCGCCGTCTTCGGAACCATCAGCTTCATCACCTGGACGATCTTCTCCTCCGTCCGCCGCCTGCGCATGGCGCGCCTCCAGGCCGACATGCAGACCATCCTTCTCTCCCGCTTTGACTCCGCGCAGAACATGGCCAGCTATGTTCAAACCGACGCCGGCAAACAGCTTCTCAGCGGCATTCGATTCGGTCATGACACCCCGCTCGATCCCATGCTCGCCTGTGTGCGCTGGGGCATCGTGATCATCTTCCTGGGCGGAGCCCTCTGCATCCTGCGCGCCATGGGCGCGGTCGACTCCGACACCATCGTTCCCGGTGTGCTGGCGCTCGCGCTCGGCATCGCCTTTGAAGTGGCGGCCTTCGTCTCCTGGTATCTCTATCGCTCCCTGGGACTGGCCGAGCCGCCCCGCTCCTGATCTCCGGCCTGGCCATGGAACCTGAGGCGGCGTGGCAGCGTAGTAAGACGCATGGAACGAACTCCTGGTCTCGTCAACCTCGTCTTTGGCCATGCGCAAACCAGCGCAATCGACGAGGCCTCCTTCCGGGTTCTCTACGATGCCACGTCGCAACCGCTCCGGGCCTATCTGCTGCACGTCTGCCGGCGTCCGGATGTCGCCGACGATCTGCTCCAGGAAACGTACTGCCGCTACCTGATGCACAGGCGCACTGACATGGATGAGTCGCAAACACGCTCGTACTTGTTTCGCATCGCGACCAACCTGATCCACGACCGCGTGCGCAGCCGTGTCGATGCCATGGTTCCCGACATTCCTGAGCGTGGCCGCGCACCGAACATCGAAACGCGCCTCGATGTTCGCTCCACCCTGCGCCGGCTCAAGCCGCGCGAGCGCAAACTGCTGTGGCTCGCCTATGTCGAGGGCATGAACCATCAGGAGATCGCCGCTGCCACTGGTCTGCGCCCGCTCAGCATCAGGATTTTGCTCTTCCGCGCGCGCCACAAAGCCGCCCAGTTCCTCGCTCCCCACGACGCGCCAAAGAGGTTCGCATGAAGCGCCCTTGTGAATACGAATCCGAGGTCTCCCACGCCGCGCGCACCGGCTTCTGGACCGACGCCCTCCAGCATCACGCAGAGACCTGCCCCTCCTGCTCAGAAACACGTGTTGTCACGCAGGCCCTGATCGCCGAATCGGCTCGCCTGCGCACGGAAATCCCTCCTCCCGATGCCGCCCACACCTGGATCGAGGCGCGCCGTCGCGTCCGGATCCATCTTCGCCACCGCGCTCTGTTCTGGTTTCGCGCTCTGCGCATCCTCACCTTGATCTACATCCCGACTCTGCTCGTCTGGACCTTCTCGCATCGCACCACACCCGTCCATGAACCCTGGACACCCACATTCCGCACCGACTTTGCCTCGATGCTCACCGGTCCGGCGGAAACCTTCGCTCTCTCCGGCGCGCTGCTCGCAGCGCTCTGCATCACTATGGGCTCCTGGTATCTTCTCCGCGAAGCGCGCACGCCACTCCGCCACAGTCCCAGCCGCTGACCACACAACAAATTTCCGCGTTTCGCGTCCAAACGAATTGCCGCCTTTGCGCGCCGGGGCTGTCGTGTGTGCCACACCCGGCTCCGCGGTGAACGCAACCTCTAACCGGGAGACCCCCTTGCGAAGTGATTCGATCCGGCTGATACCGTTCCTTCTCCTCGCTGCGCTCACCGCGACCACCGCTTCGGCCCAAACCAGCGTCGCCGCCAGCATCTACGGCGCTTTCACAGGCACCACCACCGGCGACGGAACCCAGCAGAGTCCGGCCAACCAGGCCGGCGGCCTCTTCGAACTCCGCCACATCTCCAACCCCATCCTCGGTTTCGAGGGAACCTATTCCTGGAACCGCGCCGACGAGACCTACTCCGCCTATGGCTACAGTTGTCCGGCGGGCCTCGTTCCCTGCGGTCCGTCGCCGGTTTCTATTCCGGCCAATGCCCACGAAATCACCGCGGACTGGATTCCCTCCGTCCACATCGCCAACGTCCGTCCTTTCGGCGTCCTCGGCGCAGGATTGCTGCTCGATGTGCCCGCGATCAGCAGCACGGTTACTACAACCATCGGAAACCCGCCGTGTCCCAGTTCCGGCTGCACCCCGGTCACAACCACCTACAGCACCAGCACCTCTGCCAAAGCCGTCTACGTCTACGGAGCCGGCTTCGACTGGGGCTTGTTGCCCCACATTGGCCTCCGCCTCCAGTACCGCGGCAATCTCTATCAGGCCCCCAACCTCAGCAAGCTCTATTCCTCGACAGACACCTTCACCCATACGGCCGAGCCGATGATCGGTGCGTACTTCAATTTCTAGCGAACTACAGGATCACGCACGGCGTGGTCCTGGCCAGGAGGCCCGATGCGCATTCGTTCCATCTTCATGACCATCCTCGTATTGCCTGCGCTCATCACCGTCGCTTCCGCCCAAACCAGCGTCTCCGCCAGCATCTATGGCGCCTTCAGCGGTACCACCAGCGGCGACGGAACCCAGCAGAGCCCTTCGAACCAAGCCGGCGGCCTCCTCGAAATTCGCCATATTGCGAACCCGATCCTCGGCTTCGAGGGAACCTATTCCTTCAACCGCGCCGACCAGACCTATGTCACGAAGCCGGACGGCTGTCCGGCATTTGGCTGCTCTATCTCGACAGAATCCGTTGCCAACAACGCCCATGAGGTCACCGCCGACTGGATCCCCTCCCTTCACATCGCCAATGTCCGCCCCTTCGGCGTGCTGGGCGTCGGACTCCTTCTCGATGTGCCCTCCAGCAGCACGGCCATCGTCATCACGCAAAATCCGTACCCGGGGCAGTCACCCACGAGCACGACCATCACCTCCACCAGCCCCACGCAAACCACCACCAAGCCCGTCTACGTCTATGGAGCCGGCCTGGACTGGGGTCTGATCCCGCACATCGGCCTGCGCCTCCAGTACCGCGGCAATCTCTACTCCGCTCCTAACGTGACGAAGATTTTTTCCTCCACGGACACGTTCACCCACACGGCCGAGCCCATGATCGGGATTTATTTCCACCTCTAATTCAGCGATAGATTGACTTCCGCCTCTGGTTCGACGGTATTTGTGACTGTCGTCATTACTCTTCCTGTCACCCCAGTGATTCCGGCTCGAACACGCTTCCACTCTTTCGTTCCTGGCCGCAGGTGGACATCCTTTTTTGCCGACTTTCTACTCTTAAAGCCGCATACTGTTTGCATGACGGGTCTTCCCAATGCGAGGTGGCAGATGAAAGTCTTCACCACGGCCCTTCTGTTCGTTGGTTCCGCCTGTGTGGCTGCGGCGCAGCCGCCCGAACACCCCATCTGCTCGCCGCCGCCGCCGAAATTCTCCAAGCCCCTCCAGGCCTCCGACTTCGCCGACGTCCGCGCCGATCTTCTCAACGGCGATCACGAACGGGCCCTCCATGGAGCCCAGGCGATCCTCAACGCGCACCCCGGCAACGCCGAAGCCAGCTTCATGATCGGCACCCTGCTCCTTGACTACGGCAAGCCCGACGAAGCCCTCGTGTGTTTCCGCAACTCCCAGGCCGCCTGGCCCGGCAGCACCGATGTGCACGCCGGCCTGCTCGAGGCCTATTCCGAAATCGGAGACCATAAGAACCGCGACATCGAGCGCGCCATCCTGCGCGGATACCACTCCGACGGCCACCACCCCACTGCCTCCCGAACCACCGGCATCGTCATCGAGAGGTTCCGCGCCGGCGACAAGAGCATCGAGGCGGTTGAATATTTCGAGCCTCAGGGCGCCGATCACGTTCTGTACCGATTCACTGCGGTCGACGACAAAGGCGCGATCCTCGGTTCCTACGCCTTTGCGGCCGACGATGCGGATCAGGCCGCTTATCATCGCGACCACCCCGACGTGGTCGGCTCAACCCTGCATCGCTACGCGCTGGAGAGCTTCTTTTCAGGAACCCCCTCCACCCTCGGCACCATCGACGGAGCGCCTACCTACGACGATTTCCGCAGCCGCATCGTCACCGCGGTCCAGGCGGAAACCACCACGGCCAGCGCTGACACGCCTCCCGGCACAAAATAGCTCTCCCTCGATAGCTTGTCTCCTGTACCCTGTCGCAATGGACGCCAGCGAAGCCCAGGAACTTCAGGAGCAGCACGAACACGCCGCGGGTGAACCGAGCCTGCGCCCGGTCAGCTTCACCATCAGCGTTCTCGCCGTGTTCGTCGCCATCGTCACCGTCCTCGGCCATCGCTCCCACACCCAGGCCGTGCTCTACCAGAACAAGGCCACCGACGACTGGAACCTCTATCAGGCGCACAAAATCCGCCAGTACGACACCCAGCTGATCACCGACCTGCTTACCACGCTCCCCATCCGCGATCAGGCCGCCGCCAATAAGATCACCGACGGTTACAAAAGCCATCTGCAGAAGTGGAACCAGGACCTCGTCGACGCCCAGAACACCGCCAAAGAGGACGAGGAAAAGGTCCACCACGCCGAGCATCGGGCCGATCGCTTCGACCTCGGCGAAGCCCTGCTCGAAATCGGCCTCGTCATCACTTCCATCACCCTGCTTACCCGCCAGCGCAGCTACTGGTACATGGGCATGCTCTTCGGTATCGCCGGCATGGTCGCCGCTGCTCTCGGCTTCCTCCACTTCGGCTGATAAGGCTACGCAACCCTCGCGCGATCTATGATGTCTCGGTCGAGAAATCTCAGCCCTCGGAGTTCGTCATGAATCCAGCGTTTCGTTTCCTGCGGCCCTTCGCACTTCTCGCCTGCATTCTGCTTCTCCCCTGCGCCGGACTCCGCGCCCAGCATGCCTCCGGCGATCTCCATATCTACTTCATCGATGTCGAAGGCGGTCAGTCCACGCTCTTCGTCACCCCCGACCACCACTCGCTTCTCATCGATACCGGCTGGCCTGGCAATGAAGGCCGCGACGCCAACCGCATCGTTGCCGCTGCCAAAAGCGCCGGTATCTCCCGCATCGACTTCGTGCTTCTCACCCACTACCACGTCGATCACACCGGCGGCGTCCCCCAACTCACCGACCGCATTCCTGTCGGCACCTTCATCGATCACGGACCTCTCCGCGAGCCCGGCGACAAACCCACCTTCGACGCCTACAACGCCTATCAGAAAGTCCTGGCCACCGGAAAATACCGCCACATTCTCGCCAAACCCGGAGACATGCTCCCCATCCCCGGACTCACCGCTGAAATCCTCACCGCCGACGGCAATTTCATCGCCCAGCCACTGCCCGGCGGCGGCCAGCCCAACCCCTTCTGCAAGGATTCCGCACCGCGCCCCGCCGATCAAACCGAGAACGCCCGCTCCGTCGGCACCCTCCTTACCTGGGGAAAGGTCCGTATCCTCGATCTCGGCGACCTCACCTGGGACAAAGAGATGGACATGATGTGCCCTAACAACCGCATCGGCCACGTCGACATCCTCATCGTCTCGCACCACGGCTGGAACCAGAGCTCCAGTCCCGCCCTGGTCGACGCCATCACCCCCCGCATCGCCATCATGGACAACGGCGCCACCAAAGGTGGCTCGAAGCCCACCGTCGAGACCATCCGCAAAATCCCTGGCCTCGAGGCGCTTTGGATGCTCCACTACTCCGAAGAAGCCGGCCCGGACAACGTCGCTGACCCGTTCCTCGCCAACCTTCACGGCCCCGATACCGGCTACGGCCTCGACCTGACCGTATCCAGGAATGGCAGTTTCTCCGTTTTTAACGCCCGCACGCAGGCCACCCGCCGCTACGCGGCACGGTGATGAGAGCCGCCCTTTCGTCCCAAACCGCTCCGCAACCGGTCTGCGCGCAGATTTCAAACCGCTGAACGCCGTGTCATTTGCCGCAGAAGTCATTCTGTTTTCGGAGGTTCTGCAACAAATGCGATTTCCCCCTCATCAGAAGGTCTGAGCTCTCAGAGGACGTAAAGCGCGTTTGCGTGGACGGCCAGTCCTGATATCCTCTGCGCACAGGCTCTTCTTGCGGTCTTGTTTCTCCGAGGATCTACGTGCCCGGTCAACAGGAAGTGCGGTGGTCACAACTGAAAGTGGGCGTGCTCGTCATCGTTGCCCTTTGTGCCCTCATCGCACTCATCTTCCTTATGTCGAACTCGACCGGGGGCTTCTGGTCCAGCCGCCTCACGCTCCGCTCTTATTTTGAGAACTCTGCCGGCCTCAAGGTCGGCGCCCCCGTCCTGCTCGACGGGGTCACCGTCGGCAACGTCAACGCCATCCACATCGTCGCCGATCGCAAACTGACCCCGGTGGAAGTCGTGATGAAGATCAACCACAAATTTGCCCCCGGCATTCGCGTCGACTCGAAGTCCAGCCTCGAAACCCAGGGGGTTCTCGGCGACACGCTGGTCGATATCGACAGTAAACGCGCGGTCGACGGTCCGGCCCAGAACAACGCTGAGCTTCCCACCACCGAAACCCCCAACCTCCAGGATGTCATCCAGGCCAGCCAGGGCACCATCGAGCGTCTCGACACCATCCTCGATCAGGTCAACCAGATCGCCAACACGCTGAATTCAAAAAATGGCTCCATCGGCCTGCTGATCAACGATCCAACCCTCTATAACAAGGCCCTCAGCACGGTGAACGAGATTTCCGCCATCATTAACGAGGTCAATAGCGGGCAGGGCTCGATCGGGAAACTGCTGAAGGACGACACCATGTACACCCGCCTCACTGACATGGTGGACAAAGCCGACCAGATCACGACGGCCCTGAACGAAGGCAAAGGATCCGCGGGCAAACTCCTGAAGGACGACACGCTCTACAACGAGCTCAAAGAGACGACCCACAACCTGAACCAGATCACCGCAACCATCAATTCCGGCAAGGGCACCCTCGGCATGCTCACCAAAGATCCCAAAATGGCCGACAAGCTCTCTGATACCATCGACAAACTCAATTCCATGCTGACCCAGATCGACAGCGGCCAGGGCACCATCGGCGCGCTTCTCAAAGATCGCAGGCTCTACGATCACGTCGACCATCTCATGACCGACTCCAGCGACCTCATCGTCGCCATCCGCAAAGACCCGAAGAAGTACCTCAACATCCGCGTTCACATCTTCTGAACAGCCACCGCAGCCCTACCCCCTCCGCCCTGCTCTCTGGTATCGTTCTGTTCACACATTGACAGCGGTTTCTCTCGCCGCCTTTCCTGAGGAGTCCCATGCGCATTGGATATTCTTCGTGGCGTCGCGCCCTCGTGCTTCTGGCGCTCAGCCCCGTCGCTCTTTCCGCTCAGCAGTTTGTCTCTGCCCCCGATACCACCTCCTCGCAGACACCGGTCGAGCCCAAGGCTCCCCACAGCTTCGATCTCAGCGCCATCGACAAAACTGCCGACCCCTGCGTCGACTTCTATCAGTACGCCTGCGGCAACTGGCGCAAGGCCAACCCCATCCCCAGCGATCAGTCCCGATGGGGACGGTTCAATGAGCTGGCTGAGCGCAATCGCTACCTTCTCTATGTCGACCTGAAACGCGCTGCCGACTCCCCCAGGACACCCCTGCAGCGCAAGTACGGCGACTTCTTTGCCGCCTGCATGAACACCGACCTCGCCGATCAGCTCGGCGACAAACCCATCCTCCCCATCTTCGCCCGCATTGACGCCATGACGGACAAGAAGGAAATCGCCACCGTCGCCGCGTATCTCGATTCGAAAACGCCTACCGGCATCTTCTTCCGCTTCGGCGTCGAACAGGATCAGGTGGACTCTACCCGGCAGATCGAAGGGATCCACCAGGGCGGGCTCACCCTGCCCGATCGCGACTACTACCTGCAGGACGATTCCCACATGCAGCAGATTCGCGAGAAGTATCGCGACTACATCGTCACCGTGCTCAAGCTCACCGGCGAGACCGAGGATCAGGCGAAGACGGACGCCGGCTCCGTCCTCTCCATCGAAACCGCCCTCGCCAAAGGCGCAACCCCGCGCCGCGATCTGCGCGACCCCGCCGCGCGCTACCACATCATGACCCTCACCGCCCTCGATCAGATCGTTCCGAACTTCGACTGGGCCGCCTACTTCGCCGGCATCGATGCCCCCAAAGTCAGCGACCTGAACGTCGGTCAGCCGGACTTCTTCAAAGCAGAAAATCAGGTCTTCGCCGATCAGAGCCTCGACTCCCTCAAGGCCTATCTGAAATTCCACGCGCTCAGTGGCGTCGCCCCGTGGCTCTCTCAGCCCTTCGAGGATGCCAGCTTCGACTTCTTCCAGAAGACGCTCCAGGGCCAGGCCGAACAGACGCCTCGCTGGAAGCGCTGCACCGCGACCACCGATCGTGCCCTCGGCGAGGCCGTCGGCCAGGACTGGGTGAAGGAAAACTTCCCGCCTCAGGCCAAGCAGAATATGGAACAACTGGTCGCGGCTCTGAAGAAAGCCCTTGCATCCGATATCCAGTCGCTCCCGTGGATGAGCGACGACACCAAAAAACAGGCCGAGGCCAAGCTGGACGCTTTCCGCCAGAAGATCGGCTATCCGGACAAGTGGCGTGACTATTCGAAATTCGAAGTCACCCGCAACAACTTCGTCGAAGACCTCGACCACTCCGCCGCATTCCAGTTCAATTATGAACTGAACAAAGTCGGTAAGCCTGTCGACGAAAAAGAGTGGGGCATGACGCCCCCCACCGTCAACGCCTACTACGATCCGCCCATGAACGACATCAACTTCCCCGCCGGCATTCTGCAGCCGCCCTTCTATGACTTCAGCAAAGACCCGGCTGTGAACTTCGGCGGCATTGGCGTCGTCATCGGCCACGAAATGACCCACGGCTTTGACGACGAAGGCAGTAAGTATGACGGTCAGGGCAATGTCAAGCCCTGGTGGACCGATGCCGATCGCAAGGCCTTCGAGGAGAAGCTCAGCTGCGAAGACAAAGAGTACAGCAGCTTCGAGCCCGTTCCCGGAGTCCACCTCGACGGCAAACTCACGATGGGCGAAAACACCGCCGACAACGGCGGCATTCGCATCGCGTGGCAGGCTCTGCTCACCACCCTCGCGCAACAGGGCAAGAGCATCGACGAAAAGATCGATGGCTATACCGAAGCCCAGCGCTATTTCATTTCCTTCGCGCAGGTATGGTGCGAAAACCGCACCGAGCAGGTCTCGCGCGTTGCCGCCAAAACCGATCCTCATTCTCCGGGCATGTTTCGCGCCAACGGAACGGTCCGGAATTTCGACGAGTTTGGCAAGGCTTTCGGCTGCCATACCGGTCAGCCCATGATGCCGGAGGACGCCTGCCGTGTCTGGTAATCCCGTTTGGTGAGTCCGTCTGGAGTCCGTCTGGAGTCCGTTTGCTGATCTCGTTTGCTGATCTCCTCTGGTGATGTCGCTGCCGGCTTGTCGTCTAATGTCCAGAACCGGGTGCCCCTCCCCGAGGGCGTCTCGGTTCTTCATTCACGGGCACCGCAACACCTCCGTTCCATTTACAATGGTCCGGGATAATCCCTACAGCCTTGTCCGGCCGCCTTCCCTCGGTGGCCTGGCGTGAAGGAAGCGCATGAAGTTTAGTAAATTCGGCCGGATCGCTCTGGCCCTGGCGGCATCCCTTGTCATCGGGTTCGGTACTCAATCCTGCAATTACGACTACACTGAGGCCTACATCATCGTTACCGGCTCCCAGTACAACCAGATCGCGTCCTACAAGGAAGACAACGAGACCGGCTATCTGAGACCGTCTCCGCACGACCCACTAAGTTCAGGTGGCTCTAACCCTATTCGCGCCCTCCTGCTGAACGGCGGACGATACGTCTACGTGCTGAACGAGGGTGCGCCCACCTACAACTCTGACGGATCCATCACCTGGAGCGGCGGCAATATCTCCGTCTTCAGCATCGGTGGCGGCGGCTCCCTTTCTTACCAGCTCTCTTATCCGAGCCAGGGACTGGGATCGATCCGCATGGCGCTCTCCACCAGCGGCACCTATCTGTATGTCCTCGATCAGTACCAGCCGGGCACGACGCCGAATACCACCCCGGGATCCACTGCGACCAGCACTGCTACGCCATGCTATGACTCTGCCCACGGCGTCTATCGCCCTGCCGGCGACATCACCGTCTTCAGCATCGATCCCTCCACCGGCCGCCTCTTCCTCGTGCAGAATCAGCAGCAGCAGAACGCCCTCGGCACTCCGCTCTCTTACTTCCCTGTGGGCTGCGGACCCATCGACTTCCACCTCGTCTCCAGCTACCTCTACACCGCGGAAGCCAGCGATCCGGCCAGCGGCAATACCCAGGTGATCTACGCCTATAACGCCGGCGCCACCGGGCAGCTCATTCAGGTTCCAGGCGGAGCGCAGCCTATTACCGGGGCGACGAACATCGGCTACATCGGCGCCAGCGCCAACGGCACCTGGATCTACATCCTCGATAACGGCACCAACCAGATCTTCACTTTTACCCAGGGCAGCAACGGTCTGCTCTCCGCCATCTCCGGCGGCGCCTATCCGAATTTCTCCGGAGCTGCCGGCATGTCGGCCGTGATCACCGACAGCGCCTCGAAGTATCTCTACGTCACCAACACCCAGTCACCCGGCCTCTATCAATCCGGCAGCGTGATTACCGCCTTTGATATCACCGCCAGTACCGGAGACCTCACCACGCTGGCGCCCGGCTACTTCGGTACAGGGGCCACCCCCGTCTGCATCTTCGAGGACCCCTCACACCAGTACCTTTACACCGCTGACGCGGGCTCCAGCACCGTGACGGGCGCTCTCATCGACCCCAATACCGGCATCCTCACGGATCTTCGCAAAGGTTCTTCGTTTACCACCGTGGGAACTCCCACCTGGTGCCTCTACAGCTCCAATACAGACTGATGCGCGCAGGATTTCGGCACATGAAGTGGAAGCTTTTCGGCAGGCGGCTCTTTTCACCCGCCTCCGCTCTCGCAGTGTCTTCGCTGCTCCTTTCCTGCGGAGCCAGCAACACCATCGACTTTCTCTACGCCACCAGCAACCTGCTGAACCCTGGCCAGATCAACGCCTATGAAGTCGACTCGGAATCCGGCGCGCTGCACCAGATCCCCGACTCGCCCTATCCCTCCGGCGGTCGCAATCCCGTCTACATCGTCACCGCGCCCAACCAGCAATATCTCTACGTCGCCAACCACGACGACAACACCATCGTGCAGTACGCCATCGGCACCGACGGCAAGCTCTATCCACTGACCACCACCAACACCCCTGGAACCGAACCCGTCGCGCTCGCCATCAATTCCGCCGGCACCTTCCTCTACGTCCTCGACTACTACGCCCCTGCTGCTCCCGGCCAGCCCTCCTATACTGACCTCAATCCCGGTCCCGGCGCGCTCATCGCCTATCCCATCAACTCCAATGGCACCCTTGGAACCGCCCTGAGCGTCGGTGCTGCCAATTACTTTCCGGTTCAGTGCTTCCCGACGAATCTCGCTGTCACCCCCAACGGCAGCTTCGTTTACGTCACCAACACCAACGCCGTTGTGGTCACCACCTCGCCGCCCGTCACCGGAACCGTTCCCACTCTGCCGGCTTCCTGCCCGGCTTCGGGCACCGTCTCTGCTTTCGCCGTGAGCGCGTCGGCGGTCAGCGAGGTCTCCGGCAGCCCGTTCTCCACCGGCTCCGCTTCCCAGCCCACCGGCATCGTCGCCGATCCAGGCGGCGCATCGATCTATGTCACCGACGCTCTGCTGAACCAGCTCTCTACCTTCTCCGTTCAGTCCACCGGCGCAATCTCTCTCAGCGCAACCATCAGCACCGGGACCATGCCCATGGGCGGCACCGTCGTCAGCCCACCTTCTGGCGGTAAGTTCCTTTACGTGAGCAACTATAAGGACGGCTCCCTCAGCATTTATTCGCTCGCTTCCGGCCTGCCGTCTCTCGTCACCACCAGCAACTCCGGTGCCTCCGGACCCCTCTGCGTTCTCGCCGATCCCGAAACCCAGCGCTTTCTCTACACATCCGACTACATCGGCGGCACCATCGGCGGCGCCGAGCTGAATCCGTCCACCGGGGCCCTGATTACCAACCAGAATTCCCCCTACGTCACCTCAGGTCAGCCCACCTGCCTGGCGGCGATTACTCACCCCCAGGGCAATAAAAATGGGCTGCAGTAAGTCTGGCCAGAGTTTCTCCGGTCTGCGTGCCGGCCTTTAGAATGGAACGTACCTCCCGCAAGGGACGAAGGAAGAGCATGAAGTTGACTAGATTCGGTCAGGGATTTCTGGCCGTCACAGCATCGCTGGCACTCGGCTTCGGCCTCACCTCCTGCAGCCCCAGCGATACCATCGACTACGTCTTTGTGACCTCCAACAGCACCACGGCGGGCACCGGGGCCAACGGCCAGATCAGTTCCTATCACGTCGATTCCCAGTCCGGAGCCATCAGCGTTGTCGCGGGTTCGCCCGTCTCCTCGCAGGGAGTCAATCCCGTCGCCGAAGTGGCCTCGCCTAATCAGCAATTTCTCTACGTCGCCAATCACGGCAGCAACAGCATCGCGCAATTTATCATTGGCACCGACGGCCAGCTCTCCTTCGGCAAGGCGTATTCCACGCCCGGCACCGAGCCCGTCTCAATGGCCATCAATACCAATGGCACCTTGCTCTTCGTCCTGGATTACTACGGTCCCGGATTCTCCGACACCACGCCGGGCCCCGGCATCCTCGTCGTCTATCCCGTCAACTCCGACGGTAGCCTCGGAACCCCGGTTTCCAATGGCGGCCTCTCCTATACGACGCTGCAGTGCTTCCCCACCGGCGTAGCCGTCTCGCCGAACGGAAGCTACGCCTTCGTTTCCAACACGAACGCTGTCGTCGTAACGACCGCGCCACCGACGACCGCGACCCCCCCGGCCACTCCCTCGACCTGCCCCAACCAGGGAACCATCTCCGGCTTCAGCGTCAGCTCCTCCGGCGCTCTCACCAGCGTTCCCGGCAGCCCCTTCGCTGCCGGCACCACCCCCACCGGCATCGCCGTCGACCTCACCAGCCGTTTCCTCTACACCACCGACAGCGTGCAGAACCAGCTCATCGTCTACACCATTCTCAGTGGTGGCGCTCTCCAGCCCCTCACCAATGGTCCCTTCACTACCGGAACCTTCCCGGTGAACCTCGTCATCGATCCGCGCAACGAGTACCTCTACGTCACCAACTACAACGCATCGACCATCAGCGCGTTCACCATCTCACAGTCCAACGGCCAGCCTTCGGCCCTCGCCTCCAATACGTTTAATACCGGCGACCCCGGCCCAACCTGCATCCTCGTTGACCCGGCCCTCGGCCGCTACGTCTACACCGCACTGTCGCAGTTCAACGCCGTCGCCGCTGCCCAGCTCAATCCCAATACCGGCGTGCTCAGCGGCGTGCAGAACTCTCCCTACTCCGTCAGTGGTACTGCTACCTGTGTCGCCGCCGTCCCGCACGGCAACCACGCCACACAGTATGTGTCGTCGACCGCCGGCCAATAGGCGAAGTGGAAGCGCAGGAAAAAGGCCGCCCCATGGGGCGGCCTTTTCCTTATGGTCTCAGTCCCGCGAAATCGTTTTCCACGGCTCGATGGCTCAGGAGGTCGCCGCTGCCTGCTCCGGTTGCTTCAACCCTTCGCTCCGCACCCCCATCACCATCAGCCACAGCATCGGCAATGCCTCGCCCAGCAGCCCTGCAACCGTGTTGTACGGAGACAGACGGCTCACCAGCGGCGGCGACAGATACAGCAGCCAGACCACCCCGCCAAACGCCATCAGAACGCCCAGGATCCGTGGGAGAAAGGTCGATCTCATCATCAGGAAGCCGATCAGCACGCAAAAGATTCCATGGGAGGCCATCCCGATGTTGATCCCTCGCGTTCGCAGTTCCAGCGCCTCACAAGCCAGCCCCGCCAGATTAAAAACTGCCGCGGCCACGGCAACCGGCTTGCTCACCACCCTGAAGATCATGTACAGCAGCACCGTCACCGCCGCATAACAGGAGATGGGCAGGACCACCGCCACCACGAATCCAAACTTCCCGCGAAAGAAGAACTCCGCCAACACCGCGATCACCACGCTCAGCAGATAAAGAGATCCTGCCATCCTTGCCAGCACGTGCGGCGATGCATCCCGAAGTCGATCCGTCATTGCTTCACCTCCAAGCCACCCTTGCTTCACAAGCCCTTGCTTGCCCGAAATTCCCGCACCACCTCTGCAGGATCCCGATGCGCCCCATCCACGGCCTCATTCATCGTGCGCATCTCCTCAGCGCTCACCTTTCCCGCCAGCGCATCCATGGCGATCCTGATCGCCGGCCACTGCTCCAGCGCCTCATCCCGTACCAGCGGCACCGCCTGATAGGGCGGAAAATAGTGGCGATCGTCTTCCAGCGCCGTCAGCCCCAGCGCCCGAATCGGCCCATCCGTCGAGTTCGCCGCAATCATATCCACCTGATGCGCCTCGAGCGCGCGATACAGCAGTCCCAGATCCATCGTACGCGGCGGTCCTGCAAACTTCAGTCCGTACGCCTTGCTCAGCCCGGGCAGCCCGTCCGGCCGCTGCTCAAATTCGTAGCCCACGCCCAAATGCCATTGCGGCGTGTCCCTGGCCGCTTCGCTCAGCGTCGTCACATGCAGCCGTCGCGCATCGTCCCCCCGCATCACCATGGCAAATGTGTTTTCAAATCCCAGTGGCGGCCCAACCGTGATTTGATACTTCGACTGATACAGATTGCGTACCGTCGTCAGCACCTTCGCCGGATCCCGCTCCACCGGCTGCTTCAGGATCGCCGTCAGCGCCGTCCCCGTATATTCCACATAGGCGTCAATCCGTCCGGCCACCATCGACTGCTGGCAAATGTAGCTGCCTGCCAGATAGAAGCGCCGCTCCACCGTCAGAGGCGACTTTGCCTCGATCTCCTGCGCCAGCAGTTCCGCCAGCACCACCTGTTCGGTGAAGTTCTTGGCCCCGATCACCGGATGGTCCGGACGCGGCGGAGAACACCCCGCCAGCAGTCCACATAACGTCATCACGATGGCGGTGAGCCCCCGCTTCATGGCACGGCACTCGGTCCCGACATGCGAGTCCACCGCTCCAGCAGTCCCAGCGCCCCATCGCACGCCAGCGCCAGCAGCGCCGCTGGAATCGCCCCCGCCAGCACCAGTTCGTTATCCACCGACGCCACGCCCCGGAAAATCAGCTCGCCCAGTCCGCCCGCGCCCACCGCCGCCGCAATGGTCGCAATCCCCACGCACGTCACCGTCGCCGTCCGCAGTCCCGCAAGGATAAACGGAGCGGCCAGCGGCAGTTCCACCTTGAAGAATCGCTGCGCATTCGTCAACCCCATCGCCCGCGCCACTTCAATCAGCGACGGATCGATGCCACGGAGTCCCGCATAGGTGTTGCGCAAAATCGGAAGCAGCGCATAGGCAGTCAGCGAAATGATTGCCACCCGCGCGGCCCGTTCGCCCAGCCACGGCAGGGGCAGCAAGAATCCAAACATAGCCAGCGACGGAATCGTCTGCAGCACATTCGCCGTGCCGATCACCGGTTTCGCCCACCGCGGCCGCCGCGTCAGCGCCATCCCCAGCGGTATGGCGATCGCAGCCGCAAACAGCATGGCCGCACCCGTCAGCCACAGATGCTCCAGTGTCAGAGTCCCGATTTCGTCGCCGTATTGATGGAAGAATTCGCTCATGCGCGTTTCTCCGCGGCAGCGCTCAGTTCGCCGCGATGAAATGCGTGCACATAGGCCTCCACCTCCGGCTGCCGCGAGTGCAGAAATTCCTGCGGCTCCAGATGCGCCATCAGCTTTCCTTCGCTCAGCAGCACAATCCGGTCCCCAAGGAACAACGCCTCATCCAGATCGTGGGTCACCAGCAGCACCGTCTTCTTCAGCCCCGCGAGCAATTCGCGCAGCATATCCTGCATCTCCATCCGCGTCAGCGGATCGAGCGCCCCGAACGGCTCGTCCATCAGCAGAACGCCGGGCTGCGCCGCCAGCGCCCGCGCCAGTCCCACTCGCTGTCTCTGCCCGCCCGACAACTGATGCGGATAGCGCGGCCCGAAGGTGCGCGCCTCCAGCCCCACCGCGTTCAGCAGATCCTGACTACGCAGGTTCCGCTCTCTTGAAGCCTCGCCTCGTGCCTCCAGCACCAGTCCCACGTTCCGCTGCACGGTCATGTGGGGAAACAGCCCCGTCTCCTGGATCACGTATCCCACGCCCCGCCGCAGCCCGGTCAGGTCCACGTCCCGCACATTCTTCCCGCACAGCAGCACCTGGCCGCTGCTCGGCTCCACCATCCGGTTGACCGTCCGCAGCAGAGTCGTCTTTCCCGATCCGCTGCGGCCCAGCACCGCCGTGGTCGTGCCTTCTTCCACGACGAACGAAATATCCGAGAGTAGTCGCCGCCTCTGCGCCGTCGCGAATCCAACGTTTCGAAATTCGATTCCTGCCGTCATCGCTCGCAACCAGTGTAGGGGCGGAATCCGGAAAGAGCCCCCAAAAAATCGGGAGTCCGGCGTCGGGATCTAACCGAGGGAGTATTCGTTTGACGATGATCTAATGGAATAAGCCGCACTTGTCGCGCGTGAATCATCTTTCTTTCCGCGAAATATTCGACGTCGTCGTAGTGGGAGCCGGCGCCGCCGGTCTTATGTGCGCCATGCAGGCCGGCCGCCGTGGCCGCCGCGTCGCCCTGCTCGAACACGCCGACCGCGTCGGAAAGAAAATCCTCATCTCCGGCGGCGGCCGCTGCAACTTCACCAATCTCCACTGCGGTCCGGAAAACTTTCTCTCCGCCAATCCCCATTTCGCCAAGTCGGCGCTGGCCCGCTATACACCGGCGGATTTCATCGCCCTCGTGGAAAAGCACCGGATTGCCTGGCACGAGAAAACCCTGGGCCAGCTCTTCTGCGACGGCTCCGCCAAACAGATTGTCGCCATGCTCCTCAGCGAGTGCGCCGACGCAGGCATCACCATCGCCCTCGGAACCCCCATCGGCGAGGTGCGTCGCGACTCCTCAGCCGCGCGCCCCTTCACAATCGTCACCGACGCGGTTACCTATCGCACACCCGCGCTGGTGGTGGCTACCGGCGGCCTCTCCATTCCGAAGATGGGCGCCAGCCCCTTCGGCTACGACCTCGCCCGCCAGTTCGGTGTGCCCATCTGCGAGCCCCGCCCTGCCCTGGTACCTCTGCTCCTGGGCGATCCCGAATACGCCAGCTTCTGTGATCTGGCCGGCGTCTCGGCCGAGGTGACCGCGTCTATCGGCAAACGGCGCTTCCACGAAAAACTCCTCATTACGCATCGCGGCCTCAGCGGGCCCGCCATCCTGCAAATCTCGTCGTACTGGAAACCCGGAGAGCCCCTGCTCGTGGACTGGGCTCCACGGGAGAACCTCCTCGCGCCTCTGCGACAGACCGGCGCCCGACGCGATTCCCCTGCGGCCAAAGCTGCTCTTCGCGCGATTCTCCCCACGCGCCTGGCGGATCGCCTCCTCGAGGTCTCGAATCCGCAATCGTGGACGAACCACGCGCTCGACGAACTGGAGCGTCGCCTCCATGGTTGGACCTTCCACCCCATCGGCACCGAAGGCTACGAAAAGGCCGAGGTGACCGCCGGCGGCGTCAGCACCGATGCACTCTCCGCGCAAACCATGGAGTGCCGCGCGGTGCCCGGACTCTACTTCATCGGCGAGGTTGTCGATGTCACCGGCCATCTCGGCGGATTCAACTTCCAGTGGGCCTGGGCCTCGGGTGCAGCAGCGGGCCGCGCCCTCTGAGTCGGCTGCAGGCCCAGTCTATTGGCTACCGCCTACCGGCTACCGGCTATTGGCTACCGGCTAATGGCTAACTGCCTAGCTGGCTACTTCCCAATCGCGATCACCTCAAAGCTCCCCGCCACAATCGTCGGTCGCGGCCGTGGATTGTCCGCTGTGGGTTCGGGACGCGGGCCAAATTCCGCGGTCACCACATACAGATGGCTTCCGTCCGGATCCATCGCCATCGTCCGCGCGCCGCGCTTGGTCGGCAGTTCCTGCACCACGGTGTAATGGTCGGAATCATCCTCGTGCACGACCGTCAGCGTCCCACTTTGTCCGTTCGAACTGAATGCATACTGGTCGCTCGCCGAGAACCGCGCCGCATCCGGTCCATTCCCGATCGCCGGCGTCGCCACCACTTTGCCGCTCTCCGTATCGACCACCGCCATCTTCCCGCCGTCGCATACCGCGAACAGGCGATGGTGCGCCCGGTCGATCGCCAGCCCCGACGGACTCTCGCAGGGAGCAACCGGCCACGTCGCGACCACCGTGTGCGCCTTCGCGTCCAGCTTCACAATCTCGCTCTTGTCCTCGATGTTGTCGTAGATGAACCCCGCCGCGTCCGAAACAGGAAATTCCGGCTTCCCGGGCAGCGCGACCGTCGCCACCACCTGATCCGTGGTCGTATCGATTACCGTTGCGTCGTGGCTGCGCCCGTTGAACGCCCACACCGTCTTCGTCGCCGGATCGAAAACCGCGCCGTCCGGTCCGGTTCCCGCCGCAATCGTCTTCTCGATCGTGTTCGTCTGGCGATTGAACTTTGCCACCTGGTTCGCGCCGCCGTCTGTGATGTATCCGTGCAATCCGTCCAGCGAGAACACCACAGCATGGGTCCCATGCAGCCCTGTGATATCCGCTACCTGCCTGCCCGCGCTGGTATCCACCACGATGACGTGGTTGCCGCGGGTGATGTACAGCAGCTTCGACTGCGGATCGACCGCCAGATAATCCCAGCCACCGTCGCCTCCGACCTTCCATTCGTGTTCAACGTGGAAAGGCCCTGTGGCTGCACCCTGAGCCCACGCTCGTCCGCTGGCCAGCACACCACTGGAAACAATCACAAGGATCGACGCGACTCTGCTGCAATTTTTCATGACGGGCTCGCCCTCCAGGCGAACGAAGCCCCGCCAGATTACTCCCTGTTCCTGAATTTTCGCTGAAGAAGGGGAAAGGCGCTGCCAGAGCGACTCCTCGCCCACAGTCGCCCCTCCGGGAGTTAATCGTCTATGCTCCGTCCTTGCCGATCGCGCCCCGCAGCGCCTCCGGTAATCCGGCCGGGTTGCGAGGAAAGATTGCATCGCCCGCCAGCCCGCTGTTTCCCAGCGTCGCGTCCGCCAGATAGCCGACGAATTGTCCCGCATTCCCACGCTTCACACGCAGTGCCGCTTCCACCGCCGGTTCTACCGCGTGCTCGCTCGTCACTTCCAGCAGCACGACATCATACCTGCGTTTGTCGAGCAGCGATTCCACCTGCGTGTAGTCTCCCGCGAATTCCACGGCGAACCCCTTCTCTTCCAGGGCCCGATGCATCGTGCTTCCGTGCCGTTCCGAATCGCTCGCGAGCAGAATCGATGGCTCTGCGAGCGGCTCACCAAATGAAGACTTCTTTCGGGTCATCATAACGGGCATAATTTCTCCTCTTCGTGATGGACCACTTGAATTGTCTTGTTTCCGCGGCTGTTCATCCTCGTCAGCTCGGGCGGCCAAATCCTTAACCCGTGAAGAAATTTCTGCGAGGTAAACCCGAAAACATGGCGCGAAATTCTGTTGTGCGTTCACACGCGCGGGGACAGAAAAAGCACGAGCCCTTCCAAACGCGTCCTGTCTCTTTCAACCCGCTTCTTCGCCATCAGTTACGACGAAACGAAATCCGTGCAACCTTTCGCCGCTGGAACTTCCGCCCCTCTCAACCGGCAAAATTTCCCTCCTCAACCCGCCTTCGGACCCTCCCTGGCCCCTGCCGCATCGAATACCAGGATTCAGTCCCTGGGTTAAGCTCAAAAAGTGCATCTTCAGCCCCAACTGATTCAGGAGCTTACGGCTTTCGTCTCCCCGGCGACGGCTGCCGAGGAGGCCTTCAACTCCACCTATGTCAAGTTTTCCCTCCTCGCCCTGAGCTCCATCTTCTTCCTGGTCGATCCCTTTGCTGCCATCCCTTCGTTCATCGCCATCACCGCCGGCGTCGAGCCTCAGCGCCGCCGCCGCATGGCCTGGAAGGCCGCTCTCACCTGCTTCATCGTGCTGATTTCCTTTGCCTTAGCTGGACAGTTCATCTTCTCGTTGTTCGGCATCAAGCTCCCCGCCTTCGAGATCGCCGGCGGCCTCATCCTCCTGCTCATCGGGATCGATATGATGGAAGCCCGCCGCTCCCCCACCCAGGAAGCCGAGACAGAAACCCAGGAGGCCGCCGCAAAAGAAGACGCGGGGATCGTTCCTCTTGGCATACCCATGCTGGCCGGTCCTGGCGCCATCTCCAGCGTCATGGTTCTTGTCGGCCAGGCGCCGAACCACTGGCAAATGATGGTCCATCCTCGGCTCCATCGCCATCACCGCCCTCGTCAGCTACTTCGTCCTCAACGCCGCCGGCCGCATCCGTGTTTTTCTCGGCGAAACCGGCATCCGCATCCTGGTACGCATCATGGGTCTGCTGCTCGTCGCCCTCGCCATGCAGTTCTTCGTCAACGGCCTGACGGATTTGGGCCTCATCCACCGCCATTGATCGTCGTCCAAGAAGGTGAAAACGTATCGGCGGCAGCCAGCCTTAACGAAGGGCGGGCCGAAGGCATCTCCTCCATGCAAGGGCGTCTCCGCCCGCAGTGCTTTTTCCACGGAATCGCCGCTTTTTCCTCAACTTGCGCCCTTCCCGTTCTTCACGTAGGATCAACCAGTCGCTCTGCTGCGCCTCGGGATTTGCCGATCCGCAGCAAGCATGGTAGAGTAGTAAAGATTGATAGCAGTGGCAGGGCTTCGCTGAGGGTGTTTTTGCCCCGGTAGTGGTGAGCGAAGCGGGATCTGTTCGACAGTCGTTGCGCTAAGGCGCACGGTAAGCCAGACAGAACAATCCATTGCAAGCCGGAGTCGAGGGTTTTTGCTGCCCTCAAAGCTCCTTACGGGCGGTCAGCCGCCCCCGCGAGATCATGTTCGCGGAAGGTCTTTCAAAGTTTGGCGCTTTCCCGGTGTTCCCTTCCGACAATGGAGGGCATGGGTAATGCGCGAGCGGCGCACCAGGGAATCAGAGCAAGTTAATCGATCGACCTTGACAGGTGCCATCGAGATTGGATAGTCTCGAAAAGTTCGCGCAAAATTGAGGCGCAACAAGTTCGAGGACTCGCAACGGGTCTGAAAAATCAGCTGCTGCCTTCGATCCAAAGCGGTCCGCTCAGGCGGTCACCCGTCAAGGATCTTTGACAATCAGGTATGAACATGCCAGTCGTGAGAATGCGGAAAGATCTGGTTTGATCATTCTCACAATGTAGTGCTTCGCTGCGTTTTCGAGCGCATGCGAAGCCGATTCCTTCCGAGGACCTCCGTCGATCGGGTTGGAATCATCAGGTTTCAAACGAGAGTTTGATCCTGGCTCAGAATCAACGCTGGCGGCGTGCCTAACACATGCAAGTCGAGCGAGAAAGTGGAGCAATCCATGAGTAAAGCGGCGCACGGGTGAGTAACACGTGACTAACCTACCCTCGAGTGGGGAATAACCTGGGGAAACCCGGGCTAATACCGCATAACACCTACGGGTCAAAGGAGCAATCCGCTTGAGGAGGGGGTCGCGGCAGATTAGTTAGTTGGCGGGGTAATGGCCCACCAAGACGATGATCTGTATCCGGCCTGAGAGGGCGCACGGACACACTGGAACTGAAACACGGTCCAGACTCCTACGGGAGGCAGCAGTGGGGAATTTTGCGCAATGGGGGAAACCCTGACGCAGCAACGCCGCGTGGAGGATGAAGTCCCTTGGGACGTAAACTCCTTTCGACCGGGACGATGATGACGGTACCGGATGAAGAAGCCCCGGCTAACTTCGTGCCAGCAGCCGCGGTAATACGAGGGGGGCGAGCGTTGTTCGGAATTATTGGGCGTAAAGGGTGCGTAGGCGGTTCCGCAAGTCTTGTGTGAAATCTTCGGGCTCAACTCGAAGCCTGCACAGGAAACTACGGGGCTTGAGTGTGGGAGAGGTGAGTGGAATTCCCGGTGTAGCGGTGAAATGCGTAGATATCGGGAGGAACACCTGTGGCGAAAGCGGCTCACTGGACCATAACTGACGCTGATGCACGAAAGCTGGGGGAGCAAACAGGATTAGATACCCTGGTAGTCCCAGCCCTAAACCATGATTGCTTGGTGTGACGGGTACCCAATCCCGCCGTGCCGCAGCTAACGCGATAAGCAATCCGCCTGGGGAGTACGGTCGCAAGGCTGAAACTCAAAGGAATTGACGGGGGCCCGCACAAGCGGTGGAGCATGTGGTTTAATTCGACGCAACGCGAAGAACCTTACCTGGGCTCGAAATGTAGTGGACCGGAGTAGAAATATTCCTTCCCCGCAAGGGGCCGCTATATAGGTGCTGCATGGCTGTCGTCAGCTCGTGTCGTGAGATGTTGGGTTAAGTCCCGCAACGAGCGCAACCCTTATCTCCAGTTGCCATCATTCAGTTGGGCACTCTGGCGAAACCGCCTCGGATAACGGGGAGGAAGGTGGGGATGACGTCAAGTCCTCATGGCCTTTATGTCCAGGGCTACACACGTGCTACAATGGCCGGTACAAACCGTCGCAAACCCGCGAGGGGGAGCTAATCGGAAAAAGCCGGCCTCAGTTCGGATCGCAGTCTGCAACTCGACTGCGTGAAGCTGGAATCGCTAGTAATCGCGGATCAGAACGCCGCGGTGAATACGTTCCCGGGCCTTGTACACACCGCCCGTCACATCACGAAAGTGGGTTGCACTAGAAGTCGGTGCGCTAACCGCAAGGATGCAGCCGCCCAAGGTGTAATTCATGATTGGGGTGAAGTCGTAACAAGGTAGCCGTAGGAGAACCTGCGGCTGGATCACCTCCTTTCTAAGAGAGAACGTCATGGCACTCGTTCTAACGCTCCGCGATAGCGGACATGTGATTTTCAGCAGAAATGCTCGAATTTCATCATGAGTTAGCGGGATGTTGCCATGTACACCCCTCTGTCTAAGTTCCTGACTTAGTCCGAGGGAGCCTGAATCAAGCCTTCTCTGCTTTCCGTAAACAATCGATGGTCATCGCCGGCGTAGCTGGTGAGCATGTTCTTCCTGGTCCTCGAAACCTTTTCTCGATGCCTGAAGACAGGAATGCGAGCAACCGGGCTGCACTTCCCCGGCTTGCGTGCCGGGCCTGTAGCTCAGTTGGTTAGAGCGCACCCCTGATAAGGGTGAGGTCGGTAGTTCGAATCTACCCAGGCCCACCATCCTTATACGGGGCTGTAGCTCAGCTGGGAGAGCACCTGCTTTGCAAGCAGGGGGTCACCGGTTCGATCCCGGTCAGCTCCACCATCCCTTCAGCTCCTCGAGAAGCTGCTCAAAGGTCGGCGTCCACGCCCATCAACAAGTGGGCTTCGACCTTTGGGCAGACCGCAAGGTTTTGCTTACCGCCTCAGGGCGGAGCCGGTCGCGCAAGCGAACGCAAGCGATGTTTGACAACGAAATCGATTGGGTAAATTACAAGGCTGAGCAATGAGCTTTGTCCGCAGCACCATCGCGGAGCAAAGCAGGTTGTTCAAGTTGAGTGTCTTTAGATCAGATCTACGCACTGTCGTGAGACAGTGCACAGGCGAAATGCAGAGACTAACTCCTGCGTGGAGTTAATTCTATGGTTAAGCTACTAAGGGCGCACGGTGGATGCCTTGGCAGAATCAGGCGATGAAGGACGTGGCAAGCTGCGAAAAGCTCCGGGGAGCCGCACACAGGCGTTATATCCGGAGATGTCCGAATGGGGAAACCCACATGAGCAAACCTCATGTACGGCCCGCTGAATCCATAGGCGGGTACGAGCGAACC
>CAWEWV010000005.1:0-713448 GCA_963812865.1 uncultured Acidobacteriaceae bacterium
GCTCAGGATGACAGACCCTACTCGTACCCAACCAATTGCACCCGAAAGCAATCTGGCGATACGGGCTAGGGTTTAGCCACTTGCAGGGGGATCTCGACGGTACCGATGCGACCGCTGATGAGGTCGTGCACGCCGATGCGCAGAAATACCTGGCCGGCGGGCAGATCGATCTCCTGATGGAGCCGGATTCCCTGTTGTGCTGCCTGGGCGGGCGGGGTATCGACGGCCAAGCCCTGGTCGGTGTAATTGAGGCGAATGCCCTCCGGATCGTAGGCCACCTGGGTTAGTTCCAGTTCGCAGTGCACGCGTCCGTCGGGCAGTGGTTTCGAGGCGAAGCCAGCAGGGTCGATGGAGTAGTCGGCAACGTAGCGCTGCAGCGGAGGTTTGAGAGTGTTGACCAGCATACCGGCCGGATCGGGTGAGATTTTCTCGTCCTTCACCGCAGGATCGCCAGCGGGTACGACGCGCACTTTGAAAAGTACCTGTGACTGTGGCAGAACACCATGCTGCATGGCGGCAATCAGCGGGGTCACCCGGCCCGGCATCAGCTTCGCGGTCTGGGAGGGATCGTCGGCGTAGTAGCCGTGCCGGTATTCCAGTTCGGCATGGCTCTCGGGCATCTCGACGTCAATCTTGCGGTAGGCGCCGTTGTAGTTCTTATTCACCGGCACGTAGCCGATGGTGTAGTAGTTCGCACCGTCGGTGATCGACTTGACGACGGCTTCCCCCACAGCGTTGGTGTTGTAGAAGGCCTTGCCTCCGGTTTCGTTGGCGATCTGATCCATGGTGGAATGTTCGGCGAAGTTCTTCTGGAGGAACTGATCGTTGCTCTGATCGACCATCTCGGAGGTGGAAGGGATGGTGACGGCTACGGGCCGGTTGTTCGGGGTCAGGGTCAGGATGCCCGGGTTCATCTGATTGTTTTCGGCCTCCGTGCTCGGGACATTGAGGAGGCCGCGGGCGTCGACTGGATAGACGGCTACGCGGGCCAGGGCCATCAGCTCGGCCAGGCGCGAGAGCCGGAGGCCGTAGTCGCGCAGTGAAGAGCTGGGATCGTCCTGCGTCTGGTCGGGCGCGACGTTGATGGGGACGGCGCCGGTGTACCAGATGAGATTCTTTCGACCAGGAATGGTGCTCAGGTAGCGAGCCAGCTGCTCCATGGCATCGATGGTGATGTTGAGGCGCAGGTCTACCTCAAAGGAGGCGGTGTTTGCGGCGAACTGATTCATGGCGGCGACGGCCTGGGAGACAGCGCCTCCGCTGTCCGCGAGCCATCCCATCTCGGCCATCTGCTGGTCGTAGAGCGGATCCATCACCGGCGACTGCTCCGCATGTCCGGGGGATTCCTGCAGCGCCTTGGCGATGGTATTCGAGTCGGTGGTGAAGCCTTCGACCATGCGCAGATGCGACGCCAGGGTAAAGACTGCGATGCGCGTGCCAGGCGGAATGGTGTGCAGGTACTGCAGCATGCGGCGCCGCACGTAGACCTGATCGGAGAGCGGAGTGTTCAGCGCATCGAGCAACAGCACATTCGCGGCGCTGGTGATGGCGTAATGCGGGGCGTTGCTCCATGTGTGGGGCGGCAGATTTTCAGTAGCGGCGGATTCGACGGCGTCGGTGGCGCGATGCTCTTCGAAGATGGTGATGGTCTGTGCGCGGCCATCTTCGGAGAGGCGAAAATCGGAATCTTTGAGCCCCTGCACAGCGTTGCCCTTGTCGTTGACGACCACATCGACCAGGACCAGGTTGGCATTGGTGCGGAAAATCGCCGGCTGATCATTGGGGTTTTGCGGGGGAGCGGCCTCAATCACCGCGGGAGTGCCGGCCTGCGCCAGCGCGATCCATACAGGCAAGGAAACGAGGCCAAGGCACAGGCCGAGAAAAAGAAGGCGGCGGATCATGGACGCACTCCGGCGGGCAGTCTGCGAGTGCTCACCATGATATGCCCGGAGCGCTGGGGTTCGCGAACGTTTCGCACCGCTCGGAGGAATGCCGTGATAGGCGGATAGTTTTTCGTGATCAACGATACATCCGTAGCAGCGCTGTCGCGGTACTCTGTTCCCATGCAATCGGAGGTGGTTGCGCAATCGAATCCGGCCACCGGCGCACGGTTTGCGGCGGCACGCGCCGTTCTGGAAAAGGCAATCCAGGAGCGCGCGTTTCCGGGCGCAGCGTACGGCGTGCTGTATCGGGGGTCGATGGTGGCGCTCGATGCCGCGGGCCGCTTTACGTATGAAGCGGGCGCACCTGCGGTGAAGCCGGAGACGGTGTTCGATTTGGCCAGCGTCAGTAAGGTGGTCGCGACCACTTCCGCCGCGATGCTGCTGGCCGATCGGGGGCTTTTCGATCTGGATGCACGTTTGGGGGACATCCTGCCTGGATTCGTGATTGGCATGGAGCCGGGCAGCGGAAAAGAGCGGGTGACGCTGCGCATGCTGCTGGCGCATTCTTCAGGGCTTCCGGCGTATGCAACGCTGTTCCGGACCTGCTCGACGCCTGATGCGCTGTTGCGGGCTACGCTGCAGCTCCCGCTGGAGGCGAAGCCAGGAGCGCGGACGGAGTACTCGGATTTCGGTTACATTCTGCTGGGCAAAGTGATCGAAGTTCTGACGGGTGAGGCACTGGATGTGTTCTGCGCGCGGGAAATCTTTGCGCCGCCGGGGCTCACGACGATGCGCTTCCGTCCGCGGGAAGAGGCGCGGCCTTTCATTCCACCGACCGAAGACGACACGACGTTCCGTCATCGCGTGATCCAGGGAGAGGTGCAGGACGAGAACTGCTTCGTGCTGGGTGGAGTGGCGGGACACGCCGGTGTGTTTGCGAACGTGGCCGATGTGCTGCGGTTCGCGCAGTGCATCCTCGCGCGGGGGCGGACGGGTGACGGCCGGCAGCTCTTTCGGGCGCCGACAATAGAGCAATTCGCGACGCGGCAGGTTTCGCAGGAGGGCAAACCGCGGGCGCTGGGATGGGATGTGCCGACGGAGGGATCGTCGTCGGGGCGGTATTTTGGGCCGCGGTCGATCGGCCACCTCGGGTATTCGGGCTGCTCTCTGTGGATCGACCCGGACCAGGAACTGGCGGTGGCTCTGCTCACGAATCGCACGTGGCCGGACCGGTCCAGTCAGGCGATCAGGCAGGTCCGGCCTGTGTTTCATGATGCCCTGGTGGAAGCCGTTCGAGCCGGCTCTTAGCGCTGTTTGAACCCAGAGACGCGCAACGCGGCTTGCCCTGGACGGCCGAGTCCCGGCTAGTTCCCGCCGAGATCCCCTCCGAAATCACCACCCCCCGAGTCTCCGCCGATGTCACCACCACCGGAGTCGTCCAGGTAGCCCTGGTCATCGCCGCCCGGATCCGATCCGCTGTCGTCATACGGACCCTGGGGTTGCTCGTCTGGTCCGCCGATGCCGGATGACGCGTCATAAGGGCCCTGGGGCTGTTCGTCGGGTCCACCGATTTGCTGCTGGGAAGGGTCGTCGTAGTAGTTGTTGATCACGGTTTCCTGCGGGGCGCCTCCGTAACCGCCAAAGCCGCCGCCCATGCCGCCGTGCAGCAGTGATTCCAGGCCCTCAAACGCCAGCATTCCGCCGGCAACGCCAGCGGCTGTGGTGGCCGCAGAACGGAGAAAACCGCCGCCTCCGGATGAAGGGGGATAGTTGTAACCGGACTGGGGGGGATAGGCGTATCCGGGGGGAGGCGGGTAGTTTGGCGGCGCGGCCTGGTATTGCGGAGGCGGAGGCGGTGCGTATTGCTGTTGGCTGGGATGAAAGAGCCCGCCGAGAAAGCTCGTGGCTCGTGCCGGCGGTTGCTGGGGCGGAGCCAGCTGCTGCTGCATCCTCTGCATCTGCGCGCGCGCCTGATCGAGCGCGAGGTTCTGGATGAGGACGGTTTGTGCCAGCTTGTAGAGCGCGTCGGGATCGCGGGCCAGGCCGTCGTTGAGCAGCGCTTCCGCGTCGGGATCCTTCTCGGTGAGCTGTGTTCCTTCGACCTTGCGGACGAGATCCTGCAGCATCTGTGCTTCCTGGGGAGTCATTTCTGTTTCTCCTTCAGAGGAGTATTACGCAGGATGGGCCGCGCTGGTTTCCGGGTGGCTCTGCGCGGGTTGATTTTCATCGGAGAACAAAAAAGCCTTCGTGCCGGAGGGGCAGCGAAGGCCATTTGCGTCCTGCGTGAAAAGGTTAGTAGATGCGGAAGTTGACCTCGATGTTGATTTCCACCGGAACCGGCTTCCCGTTGAAGATGGCCGGTTTGAACTTGTACTGGCGCACGGCTTCGAGCGCCTTTTCGTCCAGACCCATGCCCAGCGGCCGGACGATGCGCACGCGCTGCGGGTTGCCCTGCGCGTCGACGATGAGGCCCACTACGCAAACGCCCTGATATTTTGCGCGCCGCGCTTCGTCGGAGAATTCCGGATCAGGCGCGTAGACGAGCACGGGGTTGGAAACGCCGCCCCCTGGATGGTAGAGGCCGCCGCCGTATCCGCCGCCCGTACCCGGCCCGATGCCGCCGCCATTGCCGGAACCGATGCCGCCACCCGAACCCGAGCCAAATCCGGAACCCGACCCGCTGCCCTGTGAGGCCAGCGCAATTTGCGGCGATTGCGGCACGCCGATGTTGGGCATATTGGGGTTATCGGGCAGCTTGATCTGCTGGGGCATGACCACCGCAGGCTCGACGGCCAGCTTGGGATGATCGATCTTGAGGATCTGCGGAGGGGCCAGCGGCTGCTTTTCCATCTTCGGCAGCTTGCCTTTGGAGGCCTCGACCGTCTCGTGATTGCCACCACCACCACCACCGCCCATGACGTCCTTGGCGGGCGCAGCCGGGATAAAGGGCGTGACGTCAATGGGAGTCACGACTGCCTTTTTCTGGACGGCGTGCTCGCGCCACTGCTGCAGGGTGAAGAGGATGATGAGGCCAATGATGACCGCGTGCGTGACAAAGGAAACCGCGCTCGACGCTGGGCTGCGCTTGACCGCCATGGGATCGCGCACCGCGACGGGCGCAGAAGTCAGCTTGAGCGGCGGCAGCTTCTTTGGGAACAGCACATCGACGACGCTGGCAAACAGCGTCTTCCAGATGGGTTCCTCGACAATAGAATCCAAGCCAGCAAAGTGCAAAGCCGGCGGCTGTGGTTCTCTACCCCGATTTGAATCCGGTACCAGGTTCGGAGACGTCAAAACCGTATTCCCCATGTTTCGTCACCGGACGTTGCCATCCGGCTTCTCCTGATTATGAATGACAGCCGCCCTCTCTGTCTCGTCCGGAGCGTTGCTGCACTTGCTGAGATGCAGGAGCCCCCCGAAAAATTACCTGCACTTCTCCCTTCTGCGATAGACGCATGATTCCGGAGGAAGTTACTGCTGTTCCGGCGGATACAATGAAGTTTTACCCTTTTCGCTGGAGAACCGATGTCTTCTGCGCCGCCGCCCGGCGACCCAAAGCCTGTTGCCCTGAAGGATACGCTTTCACTGCCCCGCACGGACTTCCCCATGAAGGCGAATCTGCCGCAGAGCGAGCCGGCTCGCCTGCGGGCCTGGGGCGACTCGCGCCTGTACGAGCGCATCCGTGAGGCCCGCCGCGGCGCGCCCCGCTGGATCCTGCACGATGGCCCTCCCTACGCCAACGGGCCGCTCCATCTGGGTCATGCGCTGAATAAGTGCCTCAAGGATTTCATTGTCAAGTGCAAAACCATGGCCGGATACGATTCGCCGTACGTTCCGGGCTTCGACTGCCACGGGCTTCCCATCGAGATCAAAGTGGATGAGAAGCTGGGGCGCAAAAAACTGGACATGCCGGCGGGCGAGTTTCTGCGCCATTGCCGGGAGTATGCGCAGAAGTACGTCGATCTGCAGACTACCCAGTTTGTCCGGCTGGGGGTTTTTGGCCGATGGAACGATCCTTACCTGACCATGTCGCGCCCGTATGAGGCGCGTACGCTGGAGACCTTTTACCGGTTCCTCGAAGAGGGGTTTGTTTATCGGGGACTGCGCCCGGTGTACTGGTGCATCCACGACCGCACCGCGCTGGCCGACGCCGAGATCGAATACGAGCAGCACTCCAGCCCCAGCATTTATGTGCGCTACGACCTGACCAGCGATCCGGCTGCGATCGATCCGGCGCTGGGCGGGAAGAAGGTCGCGACGATCATCTGGACGACAACGCCGTGGACGCTGCCTGCGTCGCTGGCCGTCGCGTTTCATCCGGACTTTGACTATGTGGCGCTCGAACAGGAGGGCCGAGTTTATATCGTGGCCGAGGCGCTGGCCACGTCGGTGCGGGAGGCGTGCAATCTTGAGACGGCCGTGCCGATTGCGACCTTCAAGGGCGCCCGCATGGAGCGGGTGACGTTCCGGCATCCGTTTCTGGAGCGGTCGATTCTGGGCGTGCTGGCGGAGTATGTGACGGCCGATCAGGGAACGGGGGCGGTGCACACGGCGCCTGCGCACGGAGCGGACGACTTCCACACCGGCGCGCGCTATGGGCTCGACCAGACATCGCATGTCGACAACGCCGGACGGATTCACGACGGACTGCCGGAATATGAGGGGAAGAAGGTTTTCGAGGCGAACCAGCCGATTATCGATCTGGTCGCCGCGCGCGGGGCGCTGCTGGGACGGTCCGACATTTTCCATAGCTACCCGCACTGCTGGCGCTGCCACCACCCGGTCATCTTTCGCGCGACGGAACAGTGGTTCATCCACATCGACCACCCGATGGAGATCGATGGCCATGCGACGACGTTTCGCCAGCGCGCGCTCGACGAGATCCGGAACAGCGTGCAGTGGGATCCCGCGTGGGGCGAGGAGCGCATCGCGAACATGATCGCGACGCGCCCGGACTGGTGCATCTCTCGCCAGAGGGTGTGGGGTGTGCCCATCGCGGTGTTCCTGTGCCAGGCCTGCAATCAGCCGCTGATGGATTGCGTGCTGAACGGGCGGGTCGTCGAGCTTTTCGAAAAGGAGGGCGCGGAAGCCTGGCATACAACGGCTGCCGATACACTGCTGCCCCACGGTGCGCATTGCTCGCAGTGCGGCGGTGCGGATTTTCGCCGCGAGACGGACATTCTGGATGTGTGGTTTGACTCGGGCTCCAGCTGGCATGCGGTGCTCGAGGCCGAGCCGGACCTTGCCCCACCGGCGGACCTCTATTTCGAAGGGGGCGATCAGTACCGGGGCTGGTTCCATACTTCCCTGCTGACGTCGGTCGGCGTCGGACACAAGCACGAGACGCCGTTCCGGATGGTCGGGACGGCGGGCTGGACGCTGGACGAGCAGGGGCGGGCGATGTCGAAGTCGCTCGGCAACGGCGTTGATCCAGTTGATATTGCCGACCGGCTGGGTGCGGAAATCGTGCGGCTGTGGGTCGCCAGCGTCGACTTCCGCGAAGACGTGGTTTCCAGCGAAAACATCATGCAGCGGCTGGCGGAAAACTACCGTAAGCTGCGCAACACGTTTCGGTTCCTGCTGGGCAATCTGGCGGGGTTCGATCCCGTGTCGGACGCTGTGCCGGACGGGGAATTGCTGCCGCTGGATCGCTACATGCTGGCGCGATGCCGGGAACTGGTCGAAAAAGTGACCGGGGCAGACGGCCAGGGCGGATGGTACGGGGACTTCCAGTTCCACCGCGTTTACCACGCCGTGAACGAGTTTTGCATCGTCGATCTGAGCGCGTTTTACCTCGATGTGCTGAAGGACCGGCTCTACACGTTTGCGCCGCAGAGTGTAGAGCGGAGGTCGGCGCAGACGGTGCTGTGGAGGATTGCGGAGGCGCTTGTCCGACTTTTGGCACCGATCCTGACCTTCACGTCGGACGAGGTGTGGCAGTATCTGCCGGCTGTGCCGGACAGGCCGGCGAGCGTGCATCTGGCGGCGTTTCCGAAGGCGGAGGAGCTGGGGACGGCGGACGCGCAATTGATGGAAGACTGGCACAACGTTATGCAGCTGCGCGATGAGGTTCTGCTGAAACTGGAAGAGTTTCGCAGAGACAAGAAAATCGGAAAGTCTCTTGAAGCGAAAGTCAGCATCGCGCTCCGCGGTGATCCTCTCAGTGCGTTGAAACTCTCCGAGACGGATCTCAAAGAACTCTTCAATGTTTCCCAGGTCGCAATCCAGACGGCAGACGATCCGGATGCGAGCAGCGCAGCGACAATCGCAATTGGAGCGGCTTCGGGTCACAAATGTAACCGATGCTGGAACTATTACGCGGACGATTCGCCCCAGCATGTTCGGCGATTCGGGGCGTGGGAGAACGTGTGTGGGCGGTGTGCCGACGCTCTCCGCGCGATGGGCTACAACGAGGATCCGCAATGAGCGCCTCGGGTTCGGACCATGGCACCCCCGACCGGCGCGGGTGGCTGCTGGTGATCTCTGCGGTGGTGCTCTTTCTCGACCGGCTGACCAAGCACTGGGTCAGCCGGCACATTCCGGAGGGGGAGGCGATTGTCGTCATCCGGCACGTGTTCCGGATCACGCATGTGCGCAATCCCGGGGCGGCCTTCTCGATGTTCACCGAATCGCCGCACCCTGAGCTCACACGGTGGGTGCTGGCCGGGTTCTCGGTGCTGGCTGCGCTGGTGATCCTCTATGTGATGGTGCGCTTCGGCCGGCGGCTCACACCCACCATGTTCGCGCTCGCGCTGATCCTCGGGGGCACGGTCGGCAATCTGTGGGACCGGCTCCGGTCGGGCCTGGTCACCGATTTCCTCGAGGTGCACATCGTCCACTATCACTGGCCCGACTTCAACGTGGCCGACTCCGCGATCGTCTGCGGGGGCATCCTGCTGGTGCTGGATGCGCTGCGTTCCTCCAGCCAGAGTGCCGATCCACGCTGAACGTGTCCCGTTGCGTGCTCCCGCCGTGACAGCTGTGCACTACGTCACAGATTTGTCCGACGCGCCCGCCATACACTGCGCCCGTGCTGGCAATTCCGGTCCAGCCCGGTGCCGAATGTCTGACGCAGAGCCAGACGCGGGGACCCGACCGCCCCCTGCTCGACCTGACAATTGGCGATCTGCTGCTGCGCACCGCGAGCCGGTATCCCGATCGCGATGCCGTGGTCTCCTGCCATCAGCCGCGGCGTCTGACATGGGCTGAACTGAGCGAGCAGGCGGATTGCGTCGCGCGCGGGCTATGGTCGCTCGGCATCCGCAAGGGCGACCGCGTTGGACTTTGGTCCACCAACTGTGCTGAATGGCTGATGATGCACATGGGCACGGCGCGTGCCGGGGTGGCGCTGGTCAACGTCAACCCCGCTTATCGCTCGCACGAGCTGCAGTACACGCTGACGCGCTCGCGGATGAAGGCGCTGTTTCTCTGGAGTCATGACCGGCGCGCCGACTATGCGGAGATCCTCGACCGCGCACGGCGGGGCCTCAGGATCGAACTGCGGCACACCATTTTCTTTGATTCGCCTGTATGGCCTGCGCTGCTCGATGCTCCGGGCCGGCTTCCCGACCATGTGGACGTGTCGGACGTGGCGAACATCCAGTACACCTCCGGCACCACCGGGCTGCCCAAGGGCGTGATGCTGACCCACCACAATATCGTCAACAACGGGCAGTTTCTGGCGCATGGTTTTCATTACACCGAACACGATCGCATCTGCGTGCCGGTGCCGCTGTTCCATTGCTACGGCTGCGTGATCGGCACGATGAGCGCGCTCAACACCGGCGCTGCTCTCGTGTTTCCCAACTGGACCTTCGACGCGCGCGCGACGCTGCAGGCGGTGCGGGATGAGGAGTGCACGTCGCTGTATGGCGTGCCGGCGATGTATGTTGCGGAACTGGCGCTGCCCGATTTCGGCGAGTTCAACCTGACCAGCCTGCGTACCGGGATGATGTCGGGCGCGCCGTGTCCGATTGAGCTGATGAAGCGCGTGCAGAACGACATGCACATTGCCGAGCTGGTGATCGCCTACGGTCAGACGGAGAGCTCACCGGTTGTCACCATGTCGGACGCCGACGACCCCATTGAGATTCGGGTGAACACTGTCGGACGCGCGATGCCGCAGACGGAAATCAAGATTGTCTCCACAGTCACCGGCGGGACTTTGCCAGTGGGCGAGCAGGGCGAGGTGTGCGCGCGCGGCTACGTGGTGATGAAGGGATACGACGCGGAACCGGAGGCCACGACGCTGGCGATCGACCGGGAGGGCTGGCTGCACACCGGCGACCTGGGCGTGATGCATCCGGACGGCTGCATTCACCTCACCGGGCGCTCGCGCGACATCATTATCCGCGGCGGGGAGAACATCTACCCGCGCGAGATCGAGGAGTTCCTGTACACGCATCCGAAGATCACGGAGGTCCAGGTGGTGGGCATCCCCAACCTCCGGCTCGGCGAGATCGTCGTGGCGTGGGTGCGTCTGGCTCCGCATCAGACTGCGACCGAGGAAGAGATTCGCGCCTTCTGCCGCGAGCAGATTGCGTACTTCAAAATTCCGGAGCATATCCGCTTCGTCACGGAATTTCCGGCGACGCTTTCGGGCAAGATTCAGAAGTACAAGATTCGGGAATTCGAGATTGAAGCGCGCGGTCTGCAGTCGGTTGCCGCTGCTGTCACCGCCTGATTGGCAACGCAGGACGCCGCTCAGGCCGTCTGCCGGGCCACGGAGGAAATTTCAGTGGCGACCGCGGTCCTCAGATCCTCCGGAGCCAGCACCCGCACCGCCGAGCCCAAGCCCAGGGTGACAAAGCGGGCCGCGTAGAAGCTGTCGAACGCGACCGTATAGGCTTTCCAGCCCTGTGGCAGCTTGTGGCTATTGCGATCGAGCGGCCTCATCGCGATCCACTGCGCGAGCGCGGAGACTCCTTCGGAGCTCAACCCCAGACTCGCCGTATACCGCTGGCGCGCATCCCGCAGGCTCTCGGTGCTGCGCTTCCACCACTTCGCCAGATCGAATCCGGCGGGCCGCTGGAAGGGGATGGCGAGGGGCACGGCTTCGCGCATGCGGGAGACGCGGAAGGTGCGCATGCCTTCGGGAGCGCGCGCGACCAGGTACCAGGCCGTCTGCTTCGAGACGAGGCCCAGCGGATCGACGGTCCGCGATCGCGGCTGCCCCTTGATGCCCGCATACGGAAAGTGAGCTTCGCATCGCGCGCCAGCGCATCCTGGACCACGGGCAACGCGGACCAGTCTTCGCTGGTCGGACGCCATCCGGTGGGGTCGATGTGCAGCCGGGCCCGAATCGATTCGGCCTGGAGGCGCATGGGCGGCGAGAGCGAGGCGACCAGCTTGTCGAAGGCGCGCTCGGCTGCTGCCGTCAGACGCCGGTCGCCGAGGCTACTGGGTTGGGTCATCAGGAGCGCGCGCAACTCCGCATGGTCGAGGCCGGGAACGCGTGTCCGCCAGCCCTTCTCCAGCTCCCAGCCACCGCGCGCGCCGCGATGGGCGATCAGCGGCACGCCCGCCGTACACAAGGCTTCCATATCACGATGCGCGGTGCGCTGCGACACCTCCAGCCGCTCGGCGATCTCCCGCTCTGCCAGCCGGCCGTGGGCCTGGAGCAGCAGCAACGCCGACAGCAGCCGATCCGCCTTCACCGTGCATGCTCCATGAACGCGAGAATAATTCTGCAATTATGACATTGTTTGTCATATTTGGCACTTTACAGTCGCAATTGTGAAACCGGAAAGGTTTCCGCGGAGGATTCGCCATGGAACTGCAGAGATTTTTTCTGGAACAGCTGGAAGCTGAAGCCGCATCGTCACGGAAGGCGATTGAGCGCGTGCCCGAAGGGCAGAATTCCTGGAAGCCGCATGAGCGCTCGATGGAGCTGGGGTATCTGGCGTCGTTGGTCGCGACCATGCCTGGATGGGTCGCGATGATGATCGAAAACGACGAGACGGACCTGCATGGAGCCGGTTCGACCTTCCGCACGCGATCGGTGGCAACGGGGGCGGAGCTGCTGTCGCTGCTGGACGAGGGCCTGGCCCGATCGCGCAAGGCGCTGGAAGGAACCACTGAGGCGCACCTGATGCAGCCGTGGCGCCTGAAGATGGGCGATCAGGTCCTTACGGAGGGGCCGCGCTACAGCCAGATTCGCGACGGGGCGCTCAGTCACCTCGCGCACCACCGCGGCCAGCTGACCGTCTATCTGCGCCTGCTGGAGGCGAAGGTTCCGGCTATTTACGGACCCGAGCGCGGACGAGTGGCACTCATAGCGGAGTCCAAGGTGTATCGACATAGAGAGCGCAATGCAGGTCCGTTCGACTCGCATCTGGATTGATTCAGCGCGCAAAAAAAGCGCGCTGATCTATCGGAAGGCTCGCTCAGGATGACAGATTTTGCTCAATATCCAGAATTTTGTGCGGAATTTAATGTTGAAGCACCCTAATAACGGAGTCCGAGGCGGAGGGGAAAATCTTCTTCGTCGTCGTCGGCTTCGATGCGATGAACGTGCTCGGCCACGCGGCTGCGATGCATCGCGCGCAGCACCAGGTGCACCGCCGCCGCCACGCCCGCCGCCAGTGCCAGATGTCCGACGCTGGCTTCGATGGCCGGCTCGAGGGCGACGGTGAACATGACGACGGCGGGAAAGAATCCCAGATAAGGAATGAGCAGCAGCGCGAAGTTGGTCGCGGAGCCGGATCGTGCGCCGGTGAAAGGGATCGTCGTCACGCTGAGGAAGAACAGGTCGGTGAGCACGAGACTCCAGCCGACCGCGACGACGATTTGTCCGACGGCAAAGCGCCCATTGTCGGAGGCAGGGCCTCGTGTCAGACACGCACATGCGGCGGCAGCCAAGGTGAGAAATGCGCTCCGCAGGAACACCCATCGCTTCGCCGCCCCAAGCTCCGTGGGACCTGCCTTGCCGAGGATGACGCGAAAGATCCAACGGCCGCGCTGGTCCGCCGGGGCGAGAAAGGTGCTGCGCAGGCCCGATACGGTCCAGAAGGCGATGATGGGCACGGTGGCGCGCAGTCCCTCGGAAGAAAAGACAAATGCGATTCTCCCGTGCGCGACACTGACGCGCGTCACCGTCGCGAAGAGCAGAGCGGCGCCCATGCCTCCATACATCACCAGCACCATGCGATAGCGGGGCACGCGGAGCAGATTCTGCCCGATGAATTGCCAGACGGCGCGGCAGGCGGGAGTGCGGGCCAGAGTAGCGTGGAACACATGACGCAGAGGGATGGCGATGGGGTTCTGCCGCTCGCGTTTGGCCGCGCCTTCCACGAGCCCAAGGGTTTTGCGCCACCAGGCCAGCGGATACGACGCAGCCGCCGATGTGACGGCCATGGTGAGAGCCAGCCACCCGACGTGGGCCAGATGAACGAAGACGGGAGGCGCGGACGGTCCGTCGAGAATGCGCTGGTAAATACCGAGGAACCAGAACGAGGGAACCCAGGGTATGAGGCGGCTGTTCGACTGCAACAGGGTTCCTAACGCTCCGGCCATGACCGGATACAGAAACAGCAGCGTGAGCAGCGCGAGCACGAACGATCCCTGCAGCCAGAGGGCAATTTTCCGGAAGAGGCGATCCCCCATCAGTCCCAGCAGCAATCCTTCCAGCGCGAGGAAAAAGGCTGCGCCGAAGATACCGCTGGCGGCGACGGAGAGGAAATGCGCTGCCCAGAATCGGAACAGGTGCGGCGGATCCGTGGCCGCGGGCAGGACGAGGGGCGCGAGGAAATTCGAGTCGAAGAGCGCTCCGCCCATCAGGATGAAGATCGCGGTGACGCGGGCGCCCAGCATTTTGCTGCTGCGCGCGGGCAGCGGCGAGAGCACGAAGACGTCGAGGAGATCCGGGAAGAGCAGGTCCCACTCGAAAATGGTGACGAGCCCCATGGCCACCAGAGAGAAGAGCACGAAAAAGTAGTGATCGCCGACCTGAGACCAGTACGGCCGCGGCCCCCAGTACCTTCCCACGTGGCCGCGCGGCAGGTGATAGACCGGGTACAGATACATCGCGACCACCAGTCCGGGCAGAGCCATTGCGCACATCGCCTGCACGAGCCGCGTTTTCGCGTCTCCGTCGGCGGACGCCAGTTCGTTGGTGAAAAAGCGCTCGAGAAAGTGGCGCACGAGGACACGGAACTGGGTGGGCTGCTTTTCCGCTTCGACAGGTTTCCTGCCGACCAATACCTGCAAAGCGGGCACTTCCTCGTGCGACGGCTTCGGTGCGCGGACCACGTTAGGCATCGCCGATCCTCATGGCTTCGACCATCTCTCGTGCGGCGGAGCGCGTGTCCTGCTGGCGGACGAGTTGCGCAAAGACTTTTTCGAGGCTGGGAAGGTGCATCAGCCGCGTTAATTCGGACGGCGCAGCGTCGGCCAGCACTTTTCCCTGCGCGATGACGATGACACGGTCGCAGACTTGCTCGACGATCTCGAGGACATGCGAGATGTAGAGCACGGCTTTGCCGGCCGCGGCGAGCTCGTGGAGCAGATCGCGGAAGAGGCGCGAGGAGAGGACGTCGAGCCCGGAGAGCGGTTCGTCGAAGACCAGCATTTTGGGATCATGCATCAGCGCTGCCGCCATCAGCACGCGCTGGCGCATGCCCTTGGAGTAGACCGTCATCGGCGAATGACGCCAGGATTCGAGGTCGAGCAGCTGCAGCATCGCCGTGGCCTTCTCTTCGATCAGCGGCTCGCTCATGCCGCGCAGCCTGCCGACCAGCTGCAGATATTCCATCGCGGACATCCATGTGTAGAGGTGCGCCTCTTCGGGGATGTAGCCAAACCTCGCGCGCCAGGCGAGCAGGTCCGCATGGATGTCTTTGCCCTCGAAAAGGACGCGGCCATCGTTCGGCCGCAGGAGGCCGGTGATGATCTTCACGGTGGTCGACTTCCCAGCACCGTTGGGCCCGAGAAAGCCGACAATTTCTCCGGGCCTGACCTGGAAGCTGACATCGCTGATGGCGGGAATGCCGCGATAGCTTCGGGAGAGGTGCTGCAGCTCCAGCATGTTTGGCCTCCATCCTGGTTTCATACCCTATGTAGCATACTGCTTTTACATGAGTCAACAGAATGCTACATAGGGCGTATACTTCAGACTATGCCGGCTGACGCCAAGCTGTCGCATACCGCCGCCATGATCCTGCAGGCGATCCACGCCGGGCAGATCTATGGCTTCAGTGTGATGCAGATGACCGGCCTGCCCAGCGGCACCGTGTATCCGGCGATGCGCCGTCTGGAGCGCGACGGGCTGATCGTCTCGAAATGGGAGCAGCAGTCGATCGCCGATGCTGAACAGCGCCCGCCGCGAAAGTACTATCGGCTCACGCGCAACGGGAGAGCCACGCTGGAGGCCGCCTACGAACGCTACCCACTGCTCGAAAAGATGATCCCGTCGCCGGAGGTGGAGCAGGCATGAATCGCCGTTGGTTTGGCTCCGCCCTTGCGCGGATCAATGTGCACGCCGCGTCGCTGCTGGTTCCGCATGTGGACCGGCCCAGCTGGACCCGGGAATGGACTGCCGAGCTGCACCACCTTTGTCACGTTCCGGAGGACGAGGTTCCGGAGTCAGAGGACGCCAACCCTCTGGAGTTCAGCTTCGGTGCGTACAACGATGCGTTCTGGATTCGCTGCGATCGTCTGCGCGCCGATGGATTATCCGGGCTGCGCTCGGGGTCGGCAGGGCGATGCGGGCTCCTGCTGGCGACGGCGGCGTGCGCGGCTCTGCTGATTTGCTTCGCTCTGCCTGGGGCGCGGAACGCGCTCCTGCTGCTTCCGTATCGCAACTCCGGCGACCTGGTGATCATCTCCAGCCGCGGGTATGCCGGCGCGCAATCGCCTTCGATCGCTCTGGCTGATTACGAGGAATGGACGACGGACACGGCGAACCTATACCGGGAGATTGCGTTCTATCGCCCGACGATCAAAGGGGTGCACCTGGCGCAGCACGACGCAGTGCGACTTTCCGTGGCGCAGGCCAGCGACAATCTGCTGCGACTGCTCGATCTGCCGGCCGTTCCGCTCCTGGGTGACGCGAGCGAGTCGCGTCTGGTGCTGAGCCACAGCGCGTGGGTCGCGCATTATTACGAGGATCCTCAGATGGTGGGCAGCACCGTCGATATCGACGGCCGAGCGGTGCGGATCGCGGCCATCCTTCCCGATTCCGACTGGCGTTTGCCGGGCAAAGTCGATGCGCTGCTGCTCGAGAATCCGCAGGTGCTGGCCGCGCTGCCTTCCCAGACCCGAGGATTTGTGGTGGCGAGGATTCGCAACTCGGCGTTTCCACCGCCGCGGGGGGGATGGCGCAGGATGATCGAAACTCGCGATGGCGTGACGCGCGGCTTCGACTGCATTTCGGTGCGGCATCTGCTGGGCCAGCCGTTCGTCTTTCTGTTTGCGTTGCTCCTCGCTTCGCTGGCGCTGCCGGCAACCACGGCTCTGCCGCTCGGCGACTATCCGCGACGGCGCGATCATCTGCCGGTAAGCGTCAACGCGCGACGCTGGATTTTCCTACTCGCAAAATTCGCGCTCGTCATCGTCATCGTCGATCTCTGTTCTACCGATATTGCCTACGGACTTTATTCGAGCGATCCCGTCACCGCGCTCTACATCCAGATTGCTACGGCCTTCCCCGCACTGCTGTTTGGATTCCGCTGGATTCTTCAGGATCAGCGAAAACGCTGCCCGGAATGTCTCCGGCTGCTTTCGAGCCCGGCGCGTGTCGGTCAGGCCTCGTGTAATTTTCTTTCGTGGAACGGCACCGAGCTGTTCTGCGTGCGCGGCCACGGTCTGCTGCACATCCCGGAGCTGCCCACCAGCTGGTTCAGCACACAGCGGTGGCTGTGTCTCGATGCCTCCTGGCGCAGTCTTTTTCCTGATGGCTGTTCGCCATCGCCCGGAATGGTGTGACGGCACCGCAGAGAGCCGCGTGCGCGGTTTTCCGCTTTTGCGTGCAATAAACTAAGGCCGTGGCGACCCTGGAACCTCGCGAAAGGAACGCGGCCTTTTGAAGCCCTGCCAACTCGCTGGATTGTTGCTCGTTCTCGGTGCATTGACCAGCTCCGCACAACTTTCGCCTCCGGAACGCTATACGTGGAAAAGCGTTCAGATTGTCGGCGGAGGATTCGTTGACGGCATCGTGTTCCATCCTTCGGCGGCCGGCGTTCGCTATGCGCGCACCGACATTGGGGGCGCTTACCGCTGGGACGAATCGACGCACCGCTGGCTGCCCTTGCTGGACTGGATTTCCTACCGCGACAGCAACCTGATGGGGATTGAATCCGTCGCGATCGATCCCACCGATCCTAACCGTCTCTATCTCGCCTGCGGCACGTACACCAACGCGGAGACGCCGACGGGTGCGATTCTGCGTTCCAGCGATCGGGGCAGAACGTTTCAGCGCACCAACGTCCCAATCAAGTTTGGCGGGAACGAAGACGGGCGCGGCAATGGCGAACGCCTGGCTGTCGACCCGCAGGATGGCCAGATAATTTATCTGGGCACGCGTCACGACGGCCTGTGGCGCTCGCGTGATCGCGGCGTAACCTGGACGCGCGTGGGCAGCTTTCCCGACATTACGGAAGCCGTGCCTCCTGCGCCGGCTCCGCTACCCGGCGAGACACCACAGCAGCACTGGCAACGCATGCCCATTCGCGGCGATGGCATCGTCTTTGTTCGCTTTGTTCCGGCGGCGGACACGGCCCGATCGCACTCCGCCACGCGGACCATTTATGTTGGCGTCTCGCTGATGGGCCGCCCAAATCTCTTCGTTTCGACGGACGCGGGCGCAACGTGGCAACCGGTTGCCGGCGCGCCCACCGAGGATCGCCCCACACGCTCCGCACTTTCTTCCGACGGCTCTCTGTATATCGCCTATGGCAACGCGCCGGGGCCGTCGCGCATGACCGATGGTGCAGTGTGGAAGCTCAACACCCGAAGCGGTGCGTGGACCGACATCACGCCCGAGCATCCCGTCCCGGGCAGCAGGGAATTTGGCTATGCTGCTGTCTCCGTCGACGCGCATCATCCGGAGACTGTCATCGCCAGCACCTTTGGCCACTTTGTCGAAGGCGGCGAAAATATTTTTCGCTCGACGAACGCGGGTGCAACGTGGAAACCGGTTTTCGGTGGCGCGCACAGCGGCGTTTACGACTACTCGCTGGCCCCTTACGTCAGACCCACGCCGATCCACTGGCTTTTTGATATTGAGATCGACCCCACCAATCCTGATCATGCGGTTTTCACGACTGGCTATGGCGGATGGGAGACCTTCGATCTGAGCGCCGTCGATCGCGAGCAACCCACGCACTGGAGCAGTCTGGTTCCGGGCATCGAAGAGACGGTTGCGCTGCAGCTCGACAGCCCCGCAGACGGCCCGCATCTGATCAGCGCCATTGGCGACTACGGCGGTTTCGTCCACTGGGACCTCGACCACCCTGCGCCGGATGGTTCGTCGTCGCCGCCGCGCTTTGGCAACACCACCGGGGTCGCCTCCGCAGTGCTGCGGCCCAGCGTTGTGGTGCGGGTGGGTGTCAGCGCGGAGCACAAGCCTGGCGAAGGGATCAGCTACTCGCTCGATTCCGGCCGCAGCTGGAAGCCGACGGCAGCACAACCCACGCCTGCGAGTCATGCGGGATCCATTACGGTATCGGCCGATGGCAGCACCTGGGTATGGACTCCGGAACGCGAGTCCTGTTTCGTGACGCGGGATATGGGTGCAACGTGGAAGGCTGCGCAGGGACTGCCTGCGACGACACGTGTCGTCGCCGATCCGCAGGATCCGCGGAGCTTCTATGCGATTTCCCTTCAGGATCACACGCTCTACCACAGCACCGATGACGCGGCTGCCTTCAGGGCCCAACCCTTCACGCTGCAAAACGCACCCGCCGCATCGACTGCCTCACGCGGCGATCCGCGCGGTGGCCAGGATCGCCTGTATGCAGCACCGGGCCGTGCGGGCGATCTGTGGTTCGCCGCCTTCGATGGCCTTTATCACGCTTCTTCCCCGAGCGCGGCCAACTCAAACATCTCCTTCGCCCGTTTGCCGGGCGTTGCGGAGATCCACGCGTTTGGTTTCGGCAAGGCTGCTCCTGGGCGCAACTATCCAGCCATTTACCTTGCCGGTACGATTCACGGTCATACCGGGCTGTTCCGTTCCATCGACGAAGCCCATTCCTGGGTTCGCATCAACGACGACCAGCACCAGTGGGGAATTATTTTGCAGATCGCCGGCGACCCGCACGTGTACGCACGCGTTTACGTGGGGACACACGGTCGCGGCATACTCTATGGCGATCCGGCCCAGGGTGCATCCGCTCGTCCCGAGAGGAAGGCACCATGAGCGAGGAAATCTTCACACTGACAGGGAAACACGTCCGCCTTGAACCGCTGGAGCCGCGGCACATCGATCCGTTGGTCGAGGCATCTTCGGGCGATCCGGAACTCTATCGCTGGAGCTTTGTTCCGCGCGGGCTCGACGCAATGACCCAATACGTCAACACCGCGATCAGCTGGCGGGAAGCCGGGACCGCCGTGCCGTTTGCCACCGTCCGCCAGGGCGATGGCGTAGTGATTGGCTCAACGCGATTTTTCGACATCGAGCGATTTCCCTGGCCTGACGGGAACGAACGGCACGGCCGCCTGCGGCCTGACGTGTGCGAAATCGGCTACACCTGGCTGGCGAGCTCTTCGATTCGCACTGCCGCGAATACGGAGGCCAAGCTGCTGATGCTGACCCATGCGTTCGAAGAGTGGCAGGCGCTGCGCGTCTGCCTGCACACTGATGAGCGCAACGAGCGATCCCGCGTGGCGATTGCGCGGATCGGCGGACAATTTGAGGGCATTCTGCGATCGCATCGCCTGGCGGTCGATCACACACCACGGAATTCCGCCCGCTTTTCCATCGTCGCCGCCGAGTGGCCTGAGGTAAAGCAGCAGCTGACGGCTCTTCTGCATTCTCGCTGAGCCACACCGCGCACCGCTATACCCGATTGTCACATTTTGACCATCACATCTTGACGGTCATTATGAAGGACTGCTAGTGTCTGTTTCTATGAACGAGTCCAACACCGATGTCATCCAGGGAACGCTCGACATGCTCATCCTGAAGACGCTGAGCCTTGAGCCGCTGCACGGATTTGGCATCGCGCGCCGCGTCGAGCAGATCTCGCGTGACGTCTTCAAAGTGAACCCGGGATCACTGCTGACCGCATTGCAGCGCCTGGAGCGAGCAGGATGGCTCGATGCGGAGTGGCGGCAAACGCAAAATTCACGCCGCGCAAAGTTCTACCGGCTCACCCGGGCCGGTAAAAAGCAACTGGAAGCCGAAACCGCGGACTGGACGCGCCGCAGCGCCGCCATCGCGCGTCTGCTGCGCCAGGAGGGTTGATCCATGTCTTTCTGGCGTCAGCTCACATTCGGCTTGCGCAGACTGATCCGCCGCAACGTTGCCGACAGCGACGCGACGGACGAAGTCGAACAGTATTATGACGAAGCCGTTGCTGTGTGGAAGACGCGTGGGCTCTCCGACCTTGACGCCAGGCGCGCGGCCCGTCTGGAACTCGGCAACGCGACCGTTGTTCGCGAACGGGTGCGCACGTACGGCTGGGAAAACGCGGTTCGGACCTTTGGCTCCGATCTGCGTTATGCTGTGCGGCGATTGGGCAGCCATCCGGGGTTCACCATCGTCAGCGTGCTGACGCTGGCGCTCGGCATTGGCGCCAGCACGGCCATCTTCAGCGCCGTCAATCCGATTCTCTTCGAGCCGCTTCCCTATCCTCACGCCGGCCGGATCATGATGATCTGGAATGTTTACCGGAGCGCGCGCACCGAACTATCGTTTGGCACCTATCAGGAACTTGCCCACCGGAGCCGCTCGTTCGCATCGATGACCACCGTCGAGCCGTGGCAACCGGCCCTGACCGGCGCCACCCAGGCAGAGCGCATCGAAGGCCAGGCGGTGAGCGCGAGTTTCTTCACGGTGCTGGGCGTCGCACCGGCTCTCGGCCGCGACTTTCAGCCGTCCGAGGACATGTTCAACGGACCGAAGGTCGTCATCATCAGCGATCGTTTGTGGCAACGCCACTTCCGCGGCGACTCCGCCATCCTTGGCCAGACGGTCAAGCTCGACGGCGATAACTTCACCATCATCGGCGTCATGCCGCGGAATTTTGAAGATGTGCTGTCGCCCACGGCCGACGTTTGGACGCCCGCGCAGTACGACACTCGCGCCGTCGTGAAGGACCTCAGCAGCTGGGTGTGGGGCAATCACCTGCACGTGGCCGGCCGACTGCGCCCCGGAGTCACGTGCGCCCAGGCATTCCAGGAACTCGATCAGATTGCGCACACGCCGTGGCCGGACTTTCCGCGCCCGCGCTGGGGCTCGCTCCGCGAGGGCATCATCCTCGATTCTCTGCAGGACGACATAGCCCACACCGTCCGCTCTGCGCTGCTCGCCGTGCTCGGAGCCGTCTTTCTCGTCCTTGCCATCGCGTGCGTCAACGTCACCAACCTCGTTTTGGCTCGCAGCCAGCAGCGTCGCGGAGAATTCTCCCTTCGCGCCGCACTCGGAGCGTCGCGCACGCGCATCCTGCGCCAGGTGGTGACGGAGAGCCTGTTGCTGGCGCTGCTCGGCGGCCTGAGCGGCATCGGTGTAGCTGCTGCCGGAGTGCGCGCATTGATCGCGCTGAGTCCTTCCGGCCTTCCTCGTCTCGATGCCATCGCTGTCAACGGTCCCGCGTTTGCTTTCGCTTTCGGCCTCAGCGCGGTGGTTGGACTGCTCACGGGCATCTTTCCCGCCCTGCACCTCTCGCGAAGCGAAATGCACACTTCGCTGCAGCAAACCTCCCGGCGTACCGCCGGGTCTCATTCGTTAACACGGCGCGCCCTGGTGATCACCGAAGTCGCACTGGCCCTGGTCCTCCTGATCGGCACAGGTCTGCTGCTACACAGCGCGCGGCGTCTGCTCGCTGTGAGTCCTGGCTTCGATCCTTCGCGCCTGCTCACGCTTCAGGTGCAAACTTCCGGACACCAGTTCGACGATCTGCCCTCCGCGCCTACTGCCGGCAGCGACGCGCGCCGCCGCTTCTACCGCAATGCTCTGGACACCGTCCGCGAGGTACCCGGCGTGGAAGAGGCGGCATTCACGAGCGCGCTCCCTCTCAGCGATGATCCCTCGTGGGTAACGCTCTATGGCGCACACTTCGAAGGCGACGCGCCGCAGACCGGCCACAATGTGATCCGCTACGCCGTCAGCGCCGACTATTGCCGGACGATGCAGATCCCCATTCGCAGCGGGCGCTGCATCGACGAGCACGACACAGCCACCACGCAGCATGTGGCACTGCTGAGCGAATCGCTGGCCCGCAGCCGGTTTCCGGGTCAGGACCCGATCGGCAAGCGCCTGCACGTTGGGCCCGACGACCAGCCCTGGTTCGTCGTCGTCGGCGTGGCCGGCGACGTCCGCCAGACTTCCCTCGCCCTCGATGCGCCCGAGGCCGTTTATCTTTCCACCGAGCAAACCTGGTTTGCCGATGACACGCTCTCCTTCGTCGTCCGCGCCCGAGGCGACGCAGCGGCCCTCGCCCCCGCGATTAAGAACGCAATCTGGTCGGTGGACAAGGATCAACCCATCGTGCGGGTCGCTACGATGGACCAGCTCATCGCTACCACAGAAGCCGAGCGCAATTTCGTTCTCATTCTTTTCGAGGCTTTCGGGCTGGTGGCTCTGGTGCTTGCCGCCATTGGCATTTACGGAGTCCTCGCGGGCAGCGTGGTCGAGCGCACCCGCGAGATTGGCGTTCGTGCCGCGCTGGGAGCTTCGCGGCGCAGCATCCTGGCTCTCATCCTGCGCGACGGCATGCGCCTCGCCGCGCTTGGCATCCTGCTCGGGCTTGGCGCAGCCGCTGGCGCCACTCGCTTTCTGGCTACCTTGCTCTACGGAACTTCTCCGCTCGACTGGATGACATGGGTGAGTGTCACCGTGCTGCTCGCTGCCGTCGCAGCGCTCGCCTGCTGGACGCCAGCGTGGCGCGCGGCCTGCGTCGATCCCTCGATCACGCTGCGTGCCGAATAGGGGAAGGCCTCACCAGCGAAAGGTCACCGTCTTCTCGACGTCACCGTGGCCTTCGGGAAACTGAATCTCGAGCGGCCGGATTCCGCCGTCGGCGGGACCGAGTTCGCCGTCTGGTGTGGTGAGTTTTCCCGCGGGAACATTTTCCCGCATGTACAGCTTCTGGGTGCTGCCGCCGGGCGCCGAAAGACGCAGCACCAGAGAGCGATCGCTGTAAGTCTCTGCGAGCACTTTCATCTGATGCGTTTCCGCTCCGAACTCCGGCAGGTGTTCGGAGAGACCGGCTTCGACCGCGGGCAGCGGGATGTGCAGCACGTTGTTCCTCTCTTCGCCCCCCGGGATCCGCGAGGCCAGGTGCACAGCCGGTTCGCTCGCCTGAACCAGGAGCTCGCGGCCCGCGCGCTGGAACGTCAGGTCGACGGTCCGGTTTCCGAAGGGCAAACGCCGAATCGCAGCCTTCGTCCACGCAGCCGGCAGATGCGGCGTGACCGTCAGCGTGTTCGCCGGCGCGTTCCATTCGAGTCCAAACATGCCGCGCAACACCGGCGAGATGACCATGGCGGACGACCACAATTGATGCGCGGTGCTGCGCCCCAGCACCTGATCGAATTGGCCGGAGAGCAACTCCGTCACATCGCCGAGATCCTGCGCCCAGGTGAGATTCGCATTCTGCATCAGGTGCGCATAGCCGGACAGTGGATTCCCGGCCCGGTATTCCGCCACCGCAACCCATCCTGTGAAGAGAGGCCACACGGTTCCCTGGTGGTAGCTGATGGGGTCGTAAAAACTGGTGCGATCGTCGATGATGCGCGTTCCCCAGTCCGTCGAAATATCACTGCTTCCCCAGTGCTGCATCATCGGCTCTGCATGCGCAAGCTGATAATCTCCGTCCCACCACGCGACGGCCGGAAAGATGCTCACCGTCTTATCCACGCCCGCTTTGCCGTTCCAGCTGAATGCGTAATCCTGGGAATCGGCGAGGTAGTACTCCGCTTCGATCGTCTTCGCGATGCGAGCGGCTCGCTGCTGCGCCTGATCGGCCAGGCCGGTGTGCCCGGTGGCGCGTGCCAGATCGGCAAACGCGAGGCTCGCCTGCTCATCGAGCGCGGCCAGATAGATCTCCTGGTGCGGCATGGTCGGAACCCACGACTCAACCCAGCCCGTCCCCTGGGAGTTGTCGTAAATGCCGTCTCCGTCGGAGTCGTGCGTGGTTTCGAAAGTCCAGGCGCGCTCCAATCCCTGCCAGATCGACGCGACGAATGGCTGGTCGCCGCTGATCTTCAGATAATCATCGGCAGCCATCGCAAGCAACGGGGTCGAGTCGGCCGCGGCGTATTCGTACGGCAGCGAGACCCAGTTCACCAGATCGGCTGTTTGCGATCGCTCGTGCATGATCTTGCCGTCGGCGCGCTGGTTCCTGAGCAGATAGGCAATCTCCTGCTTCGTGGTCTCGAAATCGCCGTAACTATTGACCGCGTAGAGCGACCACAGAGCATCGCGGCCAAAGAACCAGCCGAAGCCAGGACGCGTGACATCGCCCGAACCCACAAAGCCCGCAGTCAGCGCTTCGTCGCTCGCCCCCGGGCGCGTCTGAACGCGAAGCTGGTCGGTCGCCGTCTCCGCCCACGCGAAAGCGGCATTCAGGTGCTCATCCGGAGTCTCAATCGAAGTGCGCTGCGACAGGAGGTTCGCATAGTATTGGCGATTCTCCGCGCGAATCTCGGTGGCCTGGCTCTCCAGATCGCCGAGGCTCTTCCGGAAGGCCTGCTTCGTTGCGCTCGTCGCGGAGTTGGCAAACGTCACCAGCAAAGGATAGGTCTTGCCGGCATCCAATTTCGGATCGAAGTGCAGGACGAATTGCAGCGGCCAGGCGCTCGCGCGCTCCTGATACGGAGGCAGAATGCCCGGCTCGCCGCCGGGGATGGAGAGCGCGGCAGCCTGATCGGGAAACGCAAGATGCAGGATGTAGAATCCAGAGCCGGCGCTGTTCGCCACCCATTCGGGCGAGGGCGCCGGGGGCGAATCCGCGGGCCACATCCGCTGCATGATCGGATCAAAGCTGAACGTGACGGTCATGGGGCGGATGGCCTGCATCTCGTAGAGCACCAGCAGTCCTGTGCCCGCCGTGGATGCTTTCGGCGCCAGCATGATCTGCCGGATCGTGAAATTCGCGTGCGAGTAGGTGACGGTTGTGTGATCCGGTTCTACGTCGATTTCTGCTGCCTGCTGGTTCACGTCAATGGGGACCGGGTAATCCTGCATCGTCACCGACATCCGCATCCCGCTGAGAATCTTCCAGGGAAAGAGCCAGGCTTCGAAGGTGCCGTCCTGCCGGCCCAGAAGCGCGCCGCGCGGCCCCACCACGGAGAAGGGCTGTTCAGGAATTGCTTGCCTTCGAATGCTGAGTGAGTCTGCGGGCAGCGGCACTGACGACGCAACCGGTGCCTGAGCGAACAGCGGAATCAGTGAGCCGAGCATCACGATGCCGGCCACTCCACTTCTGATCCGCGCTTTGCTCATGAAAGAATCTGCCGGCGTGATGTTGGAGCGGCCATATCCACAGTCCCCCTTAGAACAATACGACAATCGGTTTCGGGATCGCAGGGTCGCAATTTCCTCGGGCCCGATGATGCATTCAGCAACCGGATTCCGTATCATGCTGACGCGGATGATGGAGGCGACTACGACAATCCATGTTGTTTCCCTGGTGAACCGGGCCTTGAGAATTGCTGGGGCCTATCTCGCTGTTCTATTGATGCTCACGCTGAGCCAGGGTTACGTTCTGGCACAACAGCGGCAGTCAACGGCAGGGCAGCCATCGACGAAGCCCGCTCTCTCGCCGGCATCGACTCCGGGCTTGCCTATCGACACCTATATCAAGGATGCGTGGAACACGCTGCAGCGCTCGATGCTGAACTGCACAACGCTGGTGGACACCAAGGTGACCACGAAGCCCGTGCTTTATCTGCCACAGGATTTCACGGAGCCCGCGGAGGTGGCTGCACTGGGGCAGAAATGCGGCGTGACTGTCGAGCGTCTGCCGGTAAAGATCGAGCGGCTGGGTCAGAACATTCAGTTGCCGTCGCAGGGACTGCTCTACCTGCCCCATCCTTACGTGGTGCCGGGAGGGCGATTCAACGAGATGTACGGATGGGACAGCTACTTCATCATTTTGGGATTGCTGGAGAGCGGGCGCGTGGACCTGGCACGCGGCATGGTGGAGAACTTTTTTTTCGAGATTGAACATTACGGCGGCCTGCTAAATGCCAATCGAGCCTACTACCTCACCCGATCGCAACCACCGTTTTTGTCGTCGGAGATTCGCGACGTATGGTCGGCTGACACAGCCGCAGGAGACAAGCAGCAGGCCCGCGCATGGCTCGATCAAAGCTACGCATTTGCGGTGCGTGACCACGCGTTGTGGATGAGCGAGGCACATCGCGCGGGCGATACCGGTCTGGCGCGCTACTTTGATTACGGGGAAGGGCCGGTTGCCGAGATGGCCGATGACGACACCTATTATCAAAATGTGATCGCATGGCTGCTCGCGCATCCTGACGTGCACACGGATTACCTGGTGGATGGCCCGGTGGCGCCAGGCCCGGGCGACCGGCAAAGGCTGACCGCGATCAGCTGCGATCCGCGAGTCTCCGCGGTTTGCGCCCGCGCGCACGTCAGCACGCACTGGCTGAGCAAGGATTTCTACAAAGGCGACCGTGCGATGCGCGAATCCGGCTTCGATCCCAGTTTTCGTTTCGGAGTATTCGATGGCTCGACGCATCATTACGCACCGGTGTGCCTGAATGCCCTGCTTTACAAATATGAGCGCGACCTGGCGTGGATGGCGGGGCAGATCGGGAAGACAGATGAAGAGCAGCAGTGGGATCGCGCCGCCGAGGCGCGGCGCGCGGCGATGGATCGCTATTTATGGAATGCGGAGAAAGGCAGATATTTCGACTACGATTTCGTTGCCGGGAAGCAATCGACATACGACTATGTGACCACGTTCTATCCGCTCTGGGCCGGTGCGGCATCGCCGGAACAAGCACGGCAGGTTGAATCGCATCTGGGGTTATTCGAAAAACCGGGCGGCGTTGCCATGAGCACGACTGACTCCGGTGTGCAGTGGGATCTGCCGTATGGCTGGGCTCCGGTGAGCTGGATCACGGTCGAGGGGATGAAGGAAGCGGGAGATATCAAGGACGCGTCGCGGGTTTCGCGGGAATTCATGGCGACCGTACGCAATAACTATGCCTGCGACCACACGATCCACGAGAAATACAACGTAGTTACCAGCTCGTCGAACGTTCAGGTCGCCACAGGGTATCGGCAGAATGTTGTCGGGTTCGGCTGGACGAACGCCGCCTATCTGAAGATGGGGGACTTGCTGCACAGCGCGGGAGATGCAGGGCCGAGCAAAGGGGAGGCGCCGCCCGTTTGTCAGCAGCGCTAGAAGGGCGCGAGATCCTGAGGACTCACAGCCTGGCCAGCACCGGTGCCTGGATCCCGGCACGAAAGGGATCATCGCTGCGCAGCAACAGGCGACTCTCCGCCGTAATCCATGCGGATCCCGTGATGCTCGGAATCACCCCCTGAGCGCCATCTTCGACGCGCCAGGTTCCATCAAAGACCGTTCCCAGGATTCCTTCCTGCCGCCACAGCTGCCCGGCCGCAAGCTTGCCATCCGCAGCGAGGCAGGCCAGCTTCGCACTCGTCCCCGTGCCGCACGGCGAGCGATCGTAGGCGTTTCCCGGACACAACACGAAATTGCGGCTGTCGATTCCCGGCGTTGACGATGCGGAGAAGAGCTCGATATGGTCGATCTCGCTCCCGTCCGCGCCCGTCACGGCGGTGGCGGCCAGAGCTGCTTTCACAGCCGTGGCGAAACGTGTCAGTTCGTCGCGATTCTCCAGAGCCAGCTCCGCAGGGGTACTTTCCGTGAGAAAGAACCAGTTCCCGCCCCACGCGACATCGCCCGTTACACGGCCGAATCCCGGAACCTCAACGTCAACACCCTTCCTGTAGCGATAGCTGGCAACGTTTTCGACGGTTACGCGCTCGTCGCCGTGCAGTTCCGCAAGCACCACGCCGACCGGCGTTTCGATCCTGTGCTGACCGGGCTGGATGCGTCCCAGATGCGCCAGCGTCGTGACGAGGCCAATGGTGCCGTGCCCGCACATGCCGAGAAATCCGACGTTGTTGAAGAAAATGACGCCCGCGGCACACGCGCGGTTTGCGGGCTCAACCAGCACAGCGCCAACGACAACGTCGGAACCACGCGGCTCGTTCACCACCGCGGAGCGAAAGTCGTCGTGCTGGGCGGCAAACCGGCGCAGCCGCTCCGCAAGCGGGCCGGATCCGAGGTTGGGTGCTCCATCGATCACGACGCGGGTGGGTTCGCCCGCCGTATGCGAATCAATCACGCGAATTTCTGAGGTCAAGGGCACGATCAGGTTCGTCGGAATTCCGAGTGAGTCTCGGTCCAGTCCATATTAACGATTCGCACGCCTTCCGGATTCCTGACAGCAATGTGCGAAATATCTTGTCCGGCTCGGCTGCATTGACCCGCTATACTCGATGGAAGTTTTCCCCCGGAAGTCGTGATCGAGGACCGTCTCATGAGATCCGGTTTTGCCGCAGCCGTGTGCTCGCTCTGCTGCATCCTCTGCTCCATCCCTGCCTCCGCGCAGACGCGGCGCGCTCTTCTAATCGGCATCAATACCTACGAGCCCGCCGGCACAACGCCGAGTCACCCGCCCGGCTGCGTTTATGGACGCTGCGAGCTGGGCTATTTTCCCAACCTCGACGGCGCGGTGAATGACGCGCAGTCGGTGGCCGATCTGCTGACCAGCCCGAAGTTCGGATTCCCCGCGAGCCAGGTCGTCCTGCTGACGAACCCCAACCCTCCGCGTCCGGCGCCCGGGCTGGTCCTTCTGCCTCCGGACCAGACGACGCGCGATGGAATTCTCGCGGCAATGCAGAAGTATCTGGTCGACGTGCCGCAACGCGGGGACACCGTGGTCTTCTACGCCGCCAGCCACGGCTCGCTGCGCATCAACAGCAAGGGAACCAAGCTGACGGTTCTGGTGAACGGCCGGTACGTTCATGCCGACAGCACCCTGGTGCCTTCTGACGCCTACAAGGGCGGCTATGACGTGCGCGATCGAGAGATGACACGGATCTTCAACGCCGCTCTCGACAAGGGAATTCATCTCACCGTCATTCTCGACAATTGCCACAGCGGCGGCATCACGCGGGGCATCGGCGCAAAGTATCGCGAGCGCGACCTGCCCTTTGACGCGCGCGACATCGCCGAGGCGCCGGAGATGCTCTCGACGGGCGAAGCGCGCCCCGCGCCCACGGAGCGGACCGACAATCCTGCGCTGGTGTTTTCCGCAGTCCAGCAGGATCAGTCCTCGAAGGAAATGCCCGACACCAACCCGGCCACGGAGTCGCACGGCGCTTTCACCGCTGCCCTGGTGGAAGCTCTGCAGGTTTTGCCCGCCGATACGCCGGCCTCGATCGTCTATCAGCGAGTCAGGGCCGTGATCGGCAATGAAGACGTGCCCGATGAAGATCCCGATCTCGACGCAACGGCGCAACGGCGCGAGCAGCCGCTTTTTGGTGGAGCGGCTGCGGACTCCGGCAACATCCGCACGGCCGTGCTGGGAACTCAGGGCGGCACGGTGTGGCTCGATGTCGGGCGCGTCTCCGGAATCGGCGCGGGCACTGAATTTACTTCGACGAACAACGGTGGCGAGAAAATTCAGCTGCGGGTTACCGCGCTCGACGGCATCGCGCGCTCCGTGGCTACGGTCATCAGTCCTTCCGGGGCGAAGGTGAAGACCGGCGACATCTTCGAAATGTCGAAGTGGAGTCCCGCGCAGTCGCCGCCGCTGCGCGTGTGGCATTGGCCGGCCAATTTGTCGCAGGCGGATATCGTCGCGGCGGCTACTCAGATTCAGGCCGCAGGGCTTGCCACTGTTTCCGATCCCGCAGAGGAGCCGTGGACGCACATTCTGAGCTGGGATGGAACGAACTGGACGGTGCAGCAAGCGGGCGCGCCTTCGCCCGTCTCTCTCGGGCCGAGCCTGACCGGTGCAAACCTGAAAAAGAACATTCCCGGCGGCGCGAAGCTTTGGGTCAATCTTCCGCCGTCGCGTGAACTGGCAGCACAGCTTCTGCCCACCGATCCCAACAGCGCTGTTCAAGTCGCCACGGATCTTGCCAGCGCCGAATACGCGTTGACGGGGCTGCTGACGGCGAAGGGCCCTGCCTGGGCGTGGTTCCACAAGAACGAACTTGCCGCTGGGCCGCCGCCCCCGAATGCTCCACCGCACAGCCCCGGTTGCTCCGCGACATCGCAGTACCCGGTTCGCAGCGACTGGGTAGTGGCGTCCGATGCGAGCGCGATCGAGCAAGGCGCGACGACCCTGAACCACTATGCCTCGCTGCTGGCCAAGGTTCATGGCTGGCTCGAGATGGGCAACAGTCCGGTCAACGCGTCGAGTGCGAAGTATTATTCTCTGGCTCTGCTGCCTGGATCGGGCGGTCCGCCGATCGTTGGCAGTCAGCCGTTCCGCCAGGGAGACCTGCTGAAGATGGGCCTGCAGGCGAGTGGTACGGTCAGTGAAAAGCGCTGGGTCTACGTTCTCGACATCGATTGCCACGGGCAGGGCACAGTTCTGTATCCACGGGGAAATTCGGGCAATCAGTTCCCCAACGAATCCGACGTGGGCAGTCAGTTTGTGCTGCCTGGCGCGCCGACCCTGCGCATCGGACCGCCGTTCGGCGTGGATACGTTCATCCTGCTCAGCACGGCGCAGCCTTTGTCCGATCCTTTCGTGCTCAACTTCGAAGGGGTTTCGCGTTCGCGCGGGGCGGAGTCGCCGCTGGAGCAGCTGCTGAGCAACACCAGCAGCGCTACTCGCGGCGATCCTGGCCATGTCCCGACCAACTGGGGCGTTGGCCTCACGACCATTCACAGCGTTCCACAACAGGCAGCGCAGTAGCATTCAGATCTGCATGAGCGGACGATGCACCCCAGGATGCGGGGCAGGTGACGAGCCACGATGAACACGGCGAATCCGGCGAAAACGATCCTGATCGCGGGACTTTTTCTGGTCTCTTTGCCGGCATGCCCGCAGCAAGCCCGGAAGCCTGCACGGCCTGATCGCCGCGCACGAGCAGGCGCTCGCCGACGCGCGCGCCTCGCACAACGTGCAGAGGTGAGGCGACCGAACTGAATGCGCTGGCGAACCTTTATCGCGAGGCTGGCGATCCGCAAAAGGGCCTCGACTACTGCGCGCAGGCCCTGGCGATCGAAACCAGCAAAGGACAGCAGGCGCAGAGCAAGAACGTCGAGGGCCGCATACTCACCGATCTGGGGCAGGAACAGAAGGCACTTGACCTGTTCACCGAGATTCTGCCGATCTGGAAGCAGCTGAACATCCTGATGGGCGAGGCTTCAACGCTGACGAACATGGGCCGGGTCTACAACGACCTCGGACAGCGCGACAAAGCGATCGAGGTTCTCAATCAGGCGCTGCCCATGTGGCGCCAGCTGAATAATCACGCCGGTGAGGCCAATGCTCTCGATAATCTCGGGCGCTGCTATTCCGACATGGGCCGCAGCCAGGAGGCGCTCGACCATCTGAACCAGGCGCTCCCGCTCTGGCGCGCTTCCGGTGAAATTGGCGGGGAGGCGCAGACCCTGAACAATCTTGGGAGAACCTACACCAACCTCGGTGAAAAGGAGAAGGCGCTCGAGTCGTATCAGGCCGCGCTGCCTCTGTGGCGCCAGCTGGGCCATCCTGAGGGCGAAGCCGCTTCGCTCAATGGCATCGGGCGCATCTACGACGACCTCGGCCAGAAGCAGCAGGGGCTCGATTACTACAACCTGGCGCTGCCTCTGTGGCGCCAGGTGGGCAATCGCAGCGGCGTCGCTCTGGCCCTCTACGACATCGGCAGAATCCATTACCAGCTCGGCCGGCCGCAGCAGGCTCTCGACTTCTACAATCAGGCGCTTGATATCTGGCGCGAAGTGCAGGATCACCGCGGTGTCGCTGCGGCTCTCAACCATATCGGCCGCGCGTATGCCGACCTTGGCCAGCGAGACAGGGCTCTCGACACTGACTACCAGGCGCTTGCCGCGTGGCGCGAGGTGCAGGACCGCCGCGGGCAGGCCTTCGCTCTCGCGACCATTGGCCGGGTCCTCGCCGATCAGGGAAAGCTCGATCAGGCGCTGCCGCAAAAGCTCGCGGCACTGTCGCTGGCCAAAGCCGCGGGGGATCCGGATCTGCAGGGAGGCATTGACGCCTCGCTCATGCTCGACTTCCGCGGCCAGCAACGCCTGGAGGAGGCGATTTTTTTCGGCACCGAAGCCGTGAATGCGTATCAGCTGATGCGCAGAAATATCAGTGGGCTCGACCAAAGCCTGCAGGAGCAGTTCGCGCAATCGAAATCCGCCACGTACCGCATGCTCGCGGAACTTCTTTTGCAGGCGAACCGGCTTGGCGAGGCGGAACAGGTCCTCGATCTCCTCAAGGAACAGGAACTGCGGGAGGTCGTCATCGGAGCCGCCGGGCAGCCCGATGCTCATGCTTCGCCGCTGAACCTGACCCGAGCCGAGCAACAGGTGGAGAGCGATCTGGCGGCGCACGAACAGGCCGCCGTCGCACTAACCGACCTGAGCGCGCAATACGCCGCACTTTTAGGCAAGCCCAACCGGACTCCCGAGGAATCCGCGCAACTCAAGGCCCTCGAAACGAAAATCGAGTCAGGCAACAGCGACGTCTCCGACTTTTTTCGCAAGACGCTCTATCCGGAGCTGGCGCAGAACGCCGGAACCCAGGCCGCGAATGCGCTGTTAAGCGAACAAAAGTCCGAAGTCAGCCGCCTGCAGAACACCCTGGCTGACCTTGGACCGCACGTCGTCGGCATCCGGCTGCTGCTCGGCGGCGAGCACGCCTATGCCATCGTGATCACGCCGCAATCGCGCAAAAAATATGAACTCAAAGCCACGCCCGCCGACCTCAACGACAGAGTGCAGCAACTGCGCGCCGAACTCCGCACGCCATCGTCCGACCCAAAACCGCATCTGGCCGAAATGTACTCGATCGTCATCGCGCCGCTGGAAGCCGAGCTGACCGCTCTGGAAAGGGCGCAGCAGGATAAGACCCGAGTCCCCACGCTGCTTTGGTCCCTCGATGGCACCATGCGCTACCTGCCCATGACCGCGCTGTACGACGGCCACCGGTACCTGGCCGAGCGCTTCAACAACGTTCTCTTCACGCCGGAGAGCTATGGCCACATGACCTCGCCCGATCCCAATAAATCGGCGCTGCGCGTTCTGGCTATGGGGCTATCGAAGAGCTATGGGGGGCTGCCTGCACTCCCCGGCGTCCTTGCGGAACTCGACGCCGTGGTCCACGATCCGTCCGATCCGGAATCGCATGGCCCCCTGGATGGCGTCCTGCTCCCCAACGAGCGGTTTACCTGGGCGGCGCTCAAAGCGCAGCTCGGTCCTGGCTCCGAATTTCCCGTCGTCCACATTGCCAGTCACTTCGTGCTCGAAGCGGGCGGCGGAACCGAACCCTACCTGATGCTCGGAGGCAACGATAGCGGGGATCCGCAGGGATTTTCCCTAACCCTTTCGCAGATGGAAAACTCCGCCATCAGCTTCCACGGAACGCGCCTGCTCACGCTCTCTGCCTGCAGCACCGCCAAAGGCGACACCGCGAATGACGGGCTCGAGATGGATAGCCTCGGGATGGTGGCACAGCAGAAGGATGCGGAAGCGGTCCTGGCTACACTATGGGACGTGAACGATGCCAGCACCAGCCGCATCATGAGCGACTTCTATTCACGCTGGGTCAAAGATTCCACAACCGGCAAAGCCGAGTCGTTGCGCCAGGCACAGCTGGCCTTTCTGCACGGATCGCCCGCGTCAGCGCCGCACTCCGCAACCGGACGCGGCGTCCAGGTCACCAACCACGACGCTTCCACGCAAGCCACGGAGTATGCTCATCCTTATTATTGGGCCCCCTTCGTTCTGATCGGAAACTACCAATAGGCCCCCAACACAAAAACACCACGCTGCTTTGTATTTAAGGAGGATCAATTGCTTTTGCTCTGCGCTTTTCTCGTTGGTCTCGTAGCGGGACTCCGTTCCATGGTGGCTCCCGCGATCGTGAGCTGGGGCGCTCGCCTCAACCTGCTCGCTGTGGGAGGCACTTATCTGGCCCTGATGAATTCCGGGGTCACGGTCTCCATCTTCAGCGTCCTCGCCGTTTGCGAACTGGTGGTCGACAAGCTGCCGAAGACGCCCAGCCGCAAGCAACCGCCTTCGTTCATCATCCGCATCCTCAGCGGTTCGCTGGTGGGCGCCACCGTGGGCGCGACGGGCAATAAGATTGTTCTGGGCATTCTCTGCGGCGCGATCGGCGCGGTTGTTGGCACCCTGGGCGGAGCAACAGCCCGCGCCAAACTGGCTGTGCTCTTCGGGCGCGATTACCGGGCTGCGCTTCTTGAGGACGTGGTTGGAATCGGAATCGCTCTCTTCGCCATCTTAAGAGCTGCATGAAACATTCTTTCGATGCGATTGTCGTCGGCGCGGGCCAGGCCGGTCCCTCCCTGGCCACCCGCCTCGCCGGCGCGGGCTGGAAGGTTGCCATGGTCGAGCGCAAGCTTTTCGGTGGCACCTGCGTCAACAACGGATGCACACCCACCAAAGCCATGGTCGCCAGTGCCCACGCTGCTCACCTCGCCCGCCGCGGCACCGACTTCGGGGTCAACGCGGGTCCGGTAACCGTCGACATGCGAGCCGTGAAAGCCCGTAAAGACGTCATCGTCGCCAATTCCCGTAACGGAATCGAGAAGTCGCTGCGCTCGACCGCCAACTGCACAGTATTCATGGGTACCGCCGCCTTCGGGTCGCCGACTACCATGCGCGTCGGCGACGACGTGCTCGAAGCGCCAAAGATTTTTCTCAATGTTGGCGCACGACCGTTCGTCCCCAACATGGGCGGAGTCGATTCGGTCCCATTTCTCACCAGCACCACCATCCTCGATCTCGAGGAGCTTCCCGAGCACCTCATCGTGGTGGGCGGCGGCTACGTTGGTCTTGAATTCGCACAGATGTTTCGCCGCTTCGGCTCGCAGGTCAGCATCGTCGACAAAACCTCGCGCCTCGCCCAACATTCAGACGAAGACGCTTCGAAAGTGATCGGGGAAATCTTCGATTCTGAGAACATCGCCGTCCGCATCAATGCCAACTGCATCCACCTTGAAAAACAGGGCACCCGGGTTTCCGTGGGGCTGGACTGTGAGGAGGGCGCGCCGACGATCGACGGCTCGCATATTCTCCTCGCGGTTGGCCGAGTGCCGAATACCGATGACCTCAATCTCCCGGCTGCCGGCATTACCCCGGACGAGCGCGGTTACATCCCCGTCGACGACCAGTTGCGGACTTCGGTCCCCGGCATCTTCGCCATCGGCGACTGCAACCGCCGCGGCGCTTTCACCCACACCTCGTATAACGACTACGAAATCGTCGCTGAAAATCTGCTCGATGGCGCATCGCGCCGCGTGAGCGACCGCATTCCCTGCTCCGCTCTCTACATCGACCCACCCCTTGCCAGCATCGGCATGTCCGAGGCTGAGGTGCGCGTTGCGAAAAAGCCCGCACTCGTCGGCTTCCGCCCCATGACCCGCGTCGGCCGCGCCGTCGAGAAAAGTGAGACCTTTGGCTTCATCAAGGTTCTCGTCGACGCCGAAAGTAAGCACATCCTCGGCGCAACCCTCTTCGGCACCGGCGGCGACGAAGCTATTCACTGTATCCTCACCGCCATGTACGCGCGCCAGCCCATATCGCTGCTCACGCACTCCGTCCACATTCATCCCACCGTCGCCGAACTCATCCCCACGACCCTCGAAGACCTGAAGCCGCTCGCATAATGCTGCGCGTTCCCTTCCCTGAACTCGCCGCCACCCTGAGCGGCATCCTTGTCCGCACCGGTTTTGATCCAGCCCGCGCCGACCATTGCGCCCGCCTCTTCGCAGAAACCACGCGCGACGGCGTCTACTCCCACGGTGTCGAACGCTTCCCGCGCTTCTTCGAAATGATCCGCAACGGCTCGGTCGATATTCACGCCACGCCCGAGCGCGTGCAGCAACTCGGCGCCATCGAACGCTGGGATGGCCGCCGCGGTCCCGGCAATCTTAATGCCTGGTCGTCCATGGCGCGGGCCATCGAGCTCAGCAGCGAACGCGGCATCGGCTGCGTCGCCCTCGCCAACACGAATCACTGGATGCGCGGCGGCACCTATGGCTGGCAGGCGGCCGACGCCGCCATGATCGGCATCTGCTGGACCAACACGCTTGCGAATCTCCCTCCCTGGGGCGCGCCGGTTGCCGCCGTCGGCAACAATCCGCTCATCATCGCGGTCCCGCGCCCCGCCGGACCCGTCGTGCTCGACATGGCCATGTCGCAGTTCTCCTACGGCGCGCTGGCCACCTGGGCGCAGAGCGGCCAACTGCTTCCGGTCGACGGCGGATTGGATGCCAACGGCAATCTCACCCGCGATCCCGCGGCCATCGAAGCTTCACAACGCCCGCTCCCCATCGGCTACTGGAAGGGCTCGGGCCTTGCCATGGTGCTCGACATGATGGCAGCGCTGCTCTCGGGCGGTCTGGCAACGCATCAGATCCCCATCGAGCCCCTGCGCGAAACCAGCCTCTCCCAGGTTTTTCTGGCCTTCAATCTCGCGAAGCTGTGCCCGCCCGAAGAATCCGCACGCACCGCGGACGCTATCGTCGAGTCCGTGCTCGCGAGCAATCCGGGGGGGGTGCGCTATCCGGGGGAACAGGTCCTGAAAACCCGCACCGAGAATCTGGCGCTCGGTCTTCCGCTACGCGAAGCGCTCTGGGCTGAGCTTCGCCGTCTCTGATCCGCAGGTTTCTGAACGTTCACGCCGGCTTCATTCCCGCTCGCTTATACTCACGTCCGAACGGAGAACCTGATGCTCGGCAACCAGAAACTCGTCGCCTTTGTCCCCGCCAGCAACGCGGATGAGGCGCGCGCCTTCTATCGCGACAAACTCGGCCTTCGCATGCTGTCGGAAGACACCTTCGCCCTCGTTTTCGACACTAAAGGCATCCATCTTCGCGTCACGCTGGTTGGCAAATTCAACCCGCAACCTTTCACGGTGCTGGGCTGGGCAGTCAACGACGCTGCCGCATCCGCGCGCACCCTGGCCGGGGCTGGTGTCGTCGGTGAGCGCTTTCCTGGCCTCGAGCAGGATGACCTCGGCATCTGGACTGCCCCCGGCGGCGCGAAGATCCTCTGGTTCAAAGACCCCGACGGCAATATCCTCTCGCTCTCGCAGCTCCCCTGATCGCCTTCGGCATCGTTCGCAACCCGGCGCTACTCTAAACAACATGCGCGCCGCAGTCCTCCACCATCCCGGGCCCATCGTCTCGCGCCCACTCGTCCTCGAAGAGCTGCCGGTCCCGGAGCCCGGCGCCGGCGAGGTTCTGCTCAAGATCGAAGCGTGTGGAGTCTGCCGCACCGATCTCCACATCACCGCCGGTGAATTGCCGCCGCTGCATGGCACTATCATCCCGGGCCATCAGATCGTCGGCCGTATTGAAAAGATCGGTCCCCAAACCCAGGGAACGCGCGTTGGAGTCAGGGCTGGTGTCTCGTGGCTTGGCGGCGTCGACGGCACTTGTCCGTTATGCCGCAAGGAGCGCGAAAATCTCTGTGACCATCCCACTTACACCGGCTACTCAGTGAACGGCGGCTACGCCGAGTACGCTGCTGCCCGCGCCGACTTCCTCGTTCCTCTTCCCGAAGAGCACTCTGCCATCGACCTCGCGCCGCTGCTGTGCGCGGGCATCATCGGCTTCCGCAGCCTGCGCGTCGCTGAAGTTGCACCCGGGACCAACGTCGGCCTCTTCGGCTTCGGAGCCTCTGCCCACCTCGCCATCGCGGTCCTCCAGTCCTGGAACTGCAAAGTCTATGTCTCGACACGCGGCGCCTCGCACCAGCAGCTCGCCCGTGACCTTGGAGCCACATGGGTCGGCGACGCCACCGAGCGCGCACCCGTCGCACTCGACTCCGCCGTCACCTTCGCGCCCTCGGGCGACGTCGTTCTCGCCGCGCTGGCCTCGCTGCGCAAAGGCGGCATCGCGGCCATCAACGCCATCCATCTCGATCGCATCCCGCAGTTTGATTACGACTCGCTCTTGTGGGGAGAGCGGCAGTTGCGCAGCGTAACGAATATGACCCGCCAGGATGGCCGCGACTTCGTCGCTCTCGCCGCGAAAATCGGGATTCGCCCGCGCACCACGGTATTCCGCCTGGATCAGGTCAATGACGCACTGGCGGCCGTCGCGAACGACGCGATCGACGGCGCAGCCGTGGTGATTCCTTAATTCAGAACCAGGACGAGCGTGAACCCGTCGTATCCTTTGCTGCCGACGGTCTGAATCGTCGTCGCGCTCACCCGCGGTTCGCGCGCCAAGGCTTCATGGAAGCGCCGGATTCCCTGCACGCGCGGATCCCCGGTGCCGGCATCGGCGACCTCACCCTCGCGAATCACATTGTCGACCACAATCGCAGAGCCAGCCCGCGACAATCGCAGGGACCAGTCAAAATACCCTGCGGTGTTTTCCTTGTCCGCATCGATGAAGATGAAATCGAAAGGCCGCCCCTCTTCCGCGGCGATTTTCGGCAGCGTCTCCAGCGCCTTGCCCAGACGCAAATCCACCTTCGCCCTCAGCCCCGCCCGCGCGATGTTCCTACGCGCTACTGCCGCGTGCCTTTCCTCCGCTTCCAGCGTGATCAGTCGACCGCCCCGCACTAACGCGCGCGCCATCCAGATCGTGCTGTACCCGCCCAGGGTGCCGATTTCGAGAATTCTCCGCGCACGCTGCATCTTCGCCAGCAGGTACAGCAACTTGCCCTGACTCGGCGTTACCGCGATCTCCGGAAGTCCCGCAGCAGCGCTCGCCCTGAGCGCCGCATCCCGTGCTTCATCGGGCGGAATCAGCTGTCCTTCCAGATAGCGATCGACCGACGTCCACAGCTCCTGCGACACGAAATCCCTCCGGCACAGCCATCAATGTCATTCCCGCAGCCGCTAGTTCGAAACGAGCTCGGAGAAATCCGCGATCCGCGAAAACGCGCCCAGCACCTCTCTGATCAAAGCCAGCCGGTTGCTCCGCACCGCTGCGTCATCGACCATCACCATCACCTTGTCGAAGAAAAGATCCACATGCGGTCGCAGCGTCGCAATCTTCTCCAGCGCCCGTCCGTATTCCTGCCGCTGGCGCATTTCCTCCACCACCGGAGCCAGCTTCATCGCCGCGTCGTACAGCGCCCGCTCCGCCGGATCGGTCAGCAGATCCACTCTTACAGCGCTGGCTTCCTGTCCCGGCCGCAGAAGGCCCTTCTCCTCGGCCTGGCGCAGGATATTCTTGATCCGCTTAAAGGCCGGACCGATGGCCGCCAGATCCTCCGACCCTCGCACCGCCGTCAGCGCTTCCGCGCGCGCAATCGCATCGCGCATGTTGTCGGAACGCACGGCCACCACGGCGTTGACCACGTCATAGGCAAACCCGCGCATATCGCGCAGCCAGAACACGAACCGCTCCTCGAAGAACGCTGCCAGTTTCTTCTGCGTATCTTCACCAATCGCAGCGGGCACTGCCCTGAATAAGTCCGAACGCACCAGCGGCAAACCTGTTTCCGCCAGGATCTTCACAATCGCGTTGGCGGCCCGGCGCAAAGCGTATGGATCCTTCGAGCCCGTCGGTTCCAGACCAATCGAGAACATCGCCACGATGGTCTGCATACGATCCGCAATGCCGAGCACCTGCCCTTCCACCGTCGGGGGAATCGCGTCCTCCACCGCGGCCGGCGAATACTGCCAGTAGATTGCCTGTGCCACCTTTTCGCCCAACTGCTGCGCGCGCGCATACAGCCCGCCCACAATGCCCTGCAATTCAGTGAACTCCTTCACCAGCTCGGTGGTCAGGTCGGTCTTCGCCAGTTCCACCGCCTTCAGCAACGCCGGCTTGTCAACCGCCGTCCCACGCTCGGCCAGCAAATCCGCCAGCGTCCCCGCGATCTTTCCATTGGCCTCGGTTTTGTCCCAGTAACTGCCCAACTCCTTGTGGAAGGTCACCGACCGCAGCATTTCCACACGATCTTCGAGCGGAATCTTCTGATCCACCCGCCAGAAAAACCGCGCGTCGCTGAAGCGCGCCCGCAGCACTCGCTCGTGGCCATGCCGGATCGTCTCAATCCCGTTCTCTTCGGGATGGGTGTTCAGCACGGCAAGAAAATACGGAATCAGCTCTCCCTCCGCGCTCTCCACCGCAAAATATTTCTGGTGATCCCGCATCACCGTCACCAGAACTTCTTCCGGCAGCTCCAGATATTCGGGATCGAAATTGCCCAGCACCACCGACGGCCACTCCGTCAAATGCGTCACCGTCTCCACCAGAGCCGCATCTTCTCTCCAGCGCGCGCCGGGCACGCTGCGCGTCTCCAGATCCAGTGCCTTGCGAATGCGGTGCCGGCGCAGATTCACGTCTGCGGTCACCTTCGCCGCCTCCAGAACGCCCACATAATCGTCAGGATGGTCGACCGTGACCGGAGCGTTGCCGTGCAGGATCCGGTGCCCCCAGGTGAGATTCGCGGCATGGACGCCGGCAAACTCCACCGGCAGGATCGCGTGGTCGAGCAGCGCGACGATCCAGCGCACCGGCCGCACAAAAAACTCCACCTTCAGCGGACGCCAGTACATGTTCTTCGGCCAGTACACCGCGGCCAGCTCTCCGGCCAGCAGATCGGGCAACACTTCCGCTGCGGGCCTGCCCCGATCCCGGATCATCGCCGCCAGATATTCGCCCTTCGCGCTCGTCACTTTGAACAGCCGCGTCTCTCCGTCGTGCTGACCGGCCAGACTGCCCTGCATCTCCGCGCGGTGCAGCAGCTCGGAATTCAGATCCGTCCCGCGCAGCTGTTGCCGTTCGAAGGTCGCCTTGCGCAGCTGCTCTTCGCTCATCCCCGCCTTGCGCGCAAAGGCCAGTGCCGCCGTCGTCGGCTCGCCATTCTTAAACGCCACGCCCCACGCGGGTCCGGTCAGTTCCCGCGTCGCGTCCCGCTGCCGCTCCAGGACGCCATTCACCTGCACGGCCAGGCGCCGCGGGGTCGAATAGCTGTGGATCTCGTGCTCGTCCTCGAGCAATCGCTCACGCCGCAACAGCTCCACCACGCGCTCCGTCAGCTCCGCTTCCGCGGCCGCGATCATGCGCGCCGGAATCTCTTCCATCCCCGCTTCAAACAACAGGTCCGGCATCTATCGGGCCCCCGCTCTCTGCCGTTGCTGGGCGTACGCCTTAGCTACGCCCACCACCATATTGCGAATCCGCGCCATCAGCGCGACGCGCTCGGTCACTGAAATCGCGCCGCGCGCATCGAGCAGATTGAACAGGTGCGAGCACTTCAGGCACAGCTCGTACGCGCCCAGCACCGGAAACCGCCGCAGCGCCACGCGCATATCCTCGTCCGGCGGAGTCGCACCATCGTGCAGGAGCCGGTCGTGAATTTTCTCCTTCCGCTCCGCCTTCTTCTCCACCCTGAACCGCTCATGAAACGCATCGAGCAGCGCCTGGCATTCCGCCTCGTACAGCCTCAAATGCTCCCATAGCTTGCCGATGTCTGCCGCTTCGAAGTTATAAACCGAAAACTGCAGCTCTTCCTCGAGGCGGATTTCGCCATAGGTGACGGCCTTACCCGTCTTCGGATCGACCGCCCAGACCACGTCATACAGCGAATTCACATCCTGCAGAAACGCCGCGATCCGCTCCAGACCGTACGTGATTTCTCCCGAAATCGGATCCAGATCCATTCCGCCGCACTGCTGAAAATAAGTGAACTGCGTGATCTCCAGGCCGTCCAGCATCACCTGCCAGCCCACGCCCCACGCGCCGCCCACCGGCCACTCCCAGTTGTCTTCCTCAAACTTGATGTCGTGCTCGCGCAGACGAATCCCGATCGCCTCCAGCGACGCGAGATACATCTCCTGAATGTCCGGCGGCGGCGGTTTCAGGACCACCTGCAGCTGGGTGTGCTTATATAACCGATTGGGATTCTCGCCGTAGCGCCCGTCCGCTGGCCTGCGTGAAGGCTGCGTATACGCAATCGAAACCGGGTTCGGGCCCAGCACGCGCAGAAAGGTGTCCGGTGACATCGTCCCTGCGCCCACCTCCACGTCATACGGCTGCGCCAGCACGCAGCCACGCTCCGCCCAGAAATTCTGGAGCCGAAGCAGTAATTCCTGAAAAGTCAGCGCCTTCGGCGCGACAGGGTTGCTTGATGCGGTCAACGTGGGCACCTGGGTTTCCTAGATTGCTCTAACGATTCTATCGGCAGCGCTGTGCAGACGCACAGTCGCAGAGTCGGACATGCTTGCGGCGTTACGCGGCCCCTCCCAGTTCGGTCATCGACCAGAATTGAGCCGACGTCAGCACCGGACTGACTTCAAAATCCACCAGGTCGCCCCAGTTGGCCATCCACTCCCGCAGCACCCCTTCGTCGGTCGCCTCCATCAGCTGAAAGCACCGCCTGCCCGACAGATCTACCCAGCTCGCATGGTACGTCAGCCCTTCCGGCATCATGCGGCCGCGTCGTTGATAGCGCTCGCCCACTGGCCGGGCGTCCCCATGCCGAAACGACTCCACCACCATGAAAAGCATGGAGCGAGTTTAACCCGGTTTCGGCTCAGCGTGTATCGCCGCACGACGGTCGAGCGCGCAACCCGCCGCTAAAAACACCATCGGGAACATCATCAGCGTGTAGCGCTGTTCTGGATTCTCCATCGTGCCCAGCAAAAGGCACCGCAGCAGGATGTACGTCAGCAGCACTCCTTTCAGCGGTACTGTGCGACGCGCAAATCCCCACACCGCCAGCCCCAGATACGCGAGATTCAGCAGCCCAAGACCCGCCGCAATGGCGCTGTCGCGGGGATGATCCTTAATATCCTTCCACCACATGATGTTTACCGGAAAGCGCTCCGTGCGCGGCCACAGCCACATATCCACAACCCGCCACGCCGGCAGCACCAGGTAGTACCGCAAGGGCTGCGCTCGAATCCGCTGCGCTGCCAGTGCTGCGAACTTCACGTCCAGTTCCGGCGTAACCGCCTGATGCTGATTGTGCTGCTCGATCAGCGCCTGCGTCTGCCGGCATTGCGCCTCCGTCGAGCACGCCCGCGCCGGCACATCTTCCGAATCGATGGTGCTGTTCAGGTTCCAGAAAACCGTCCCCGCATCCACAAAATTCACCGACCACGTCCGCATCCAGCGAAAAAATCCCACCGGCGCAAATTCATCGGGATTGTTCACGTAGCGCGGCGCCAGCGGTTGAACCACATGAAAGGTCCGGTAATTCCGAACCGCCCAGGGAAGCAGCGGCAACACAGCCAGAACCCCGCACGTCACGGCCAGCCGCAGCGCGCGACCCACGCCTGCCGATCGCGTGGTCCAAAACAGGCCGGCGCAGAAGGCCGCTGTCAGCAAAACGCCATCCGGCCGCAGCAGCATCCCGTAGCCCATCGCCGCGGCCAGCGCCAGCAGCGGACCCAGGAGCTTCGCTCCGGCACGCGCCGCCCTCACCAGTCGCGCCAATGCCCAGATCCCCAGCGACCCACAAAAGACCGAGAGGCTCTCGGTCAAACCCGTCACGGCATAAACCGCTGTGAACGGACAGAACACCGCCAGCAGCAGCACCGCCCACCCGGCCCGTCGCGAAAACTCCGTGCGCGCGCAGTTCCACAGCAACCAACACCCCGCCACATCGGCCAGGGCCTGCAGGACCACCGCTGCGCGCAGATGCTCCCCGAAAACCGAGAAAAACGCTCCCAGAAACAGCGGATACCCGGGCAGGCGAATCAGCGTGGGCGCGATCGTATCGCCTCTGAAGAATCCGTACACGCCGTGGTGAAACCAATTGCGCGCCAGTTCCGCATACGCCGTGGTGTCGTCGTCGAGCGCCAGCGGCAGCAGCAGGAAAAGCATCCGATAGACGAACCCGGCCGCCAGAACCGCCGCAACCGCCCATCGTTCTTTGCGCGGGTTCGGCGCGGAATCCGGGCTCGGGTGAGTCGCTGGAGAAGCCGCGCCCCGGCGGTGAGCAGTCGTCGGCCGGGTTAACAAGGAAAGCGGCTCGCCCAAGGCTCAGTCCCCTGCCGCAATCTTCTCCGTCTGCCGCGACATACGCGCCGTCCGCTCAATCTTCTCCCAGTTGAACGGCCGCCCTTCCAGCGCGCGCTTCAGGGTTCTGAACAACACAATCGAGAATAGCTGCCGATAACTGAATCGCTGCAGCCATACATGGAAAAGCAGCCATCCGTCCCCCTTGTTGGCCGGATGCCGAGGCTCCAGCGAAAACGCCAGCAGCGAAGTCATGAAATCGATCAGAAGAAAAGCCAGGAAATACACCAGCAGCTTTTCCACGGTCGCCGTGCTCGCCGTTTCGGGATGGAAGTGCCGATCCACCAGATACTGAATCACGCCCCAGGCGAACATGATGTCGATGAAGGGCGACACCAGCGGCAGCAAAATCTGGAAAATCAGAATATTCGGCAGCGCGAACAGCCCCATCGCCGGATTCGTCCTCGCCCCCGCGCGATGCTTGAACACCGCCTGCAGAATCCCAAACGACCAGCGGAACCGTTGCCGCATCAGGCTGCGCGCCGTGGCCGGTGCTTCTGTGAACGCCAGCGCGTGATCGTCATAGATCACCTTGTAGCGATCCTCCAGCAACCCCATCGTCAGGTCCGCATCCTCGGCCACTGTATTCACCGGATAACAGCCTGCCTTCTTCACCGCACTCGTCCGCCAGGCGCCAATCGCGCCAGGAACCACCGTCACCACGTTGAACAGGTCCATCGCGCGCCGCTCGAAATTCTGGCTGGTGATGTATTCCAGCGCCTGCCACCGGGTCCACGTGTTGATGCGATTGCCCACTTTCGCATTTCCTGCCACCGCGCCCACCCGCTCATCGGCGAAGTGCCGCACCAGTTTCGAAACCGCATCGCGCGCGATCACGGTGTCCGCATCGATCCCGATGTAGATCTCCTCCTCCACGTGGTCGAGCCCGTGATTCAGCGCTTCAGCTTTACCGCCATTCGCCTTCGTCAGTACCAGCAGACGCCCGCCCTCAATTTCTTTCGGATACGCCTCCCGCGCCACATCGAAGGTGCGATCCAGCGACCCATCGTCGACCACGATGGCGCGCAGATTGGCGTAGTCCGACCGCAGCACCGACCGGATCGTCCGCACGATCACCTTCTCTTCGTTGTAGGCGGGAATCAGCACTGCAACCCGAGGCGCGTACACGCCGGGTGGAATTCTCCGCTTCCGGAAGCGATCGATGGTCGCGAAGATTCCGACCAGGATGAGGCGTGCGCTCATCAGCACGTCGCCAATAAAGAAAATATCCACCACGAAATTCGCGAAGAACGAGAAGAAGAAGAAGGCCACCCAGTCGACGCGAGCCTGCCAGCGCATCCTGGGCGAAATCGGAGGCATCACCTCCGCCGTGGTCTTGCCCATCAGTTCCGAGACGGGCACAAGTTCGTAGCCCTTCGCGCGCAGCGTCGTAATCAGCAGGGGCAGCGCTGCCACCGTCGGCGAGCGGTTCCCGCCTCCGTCGTGCAGCAGGACAATGCTCCCCCGCATCCACGGATGCGTCTTCATCTCCTCCAGCTGTTGCAGAACGCTGTCCGTGATCTCCTGCGGCGATTTCCGCGGATGCTCGTTCCAGTCGTCCGTGTCGATCTTGTCTCCGATAATCGTGTAGCCCATCTGCTGGATGCGATATGCCGGTGCCGCCTCGTCGTTGGTGTCCGGCTCCTGATCGATCGAGTAGGGCGGCCGGAAATACAGCGGCTGAATGCCCGTCTCCGCCGCGAACAGCCGCTCCGTCCAGTTCAGCTCCAGTTCCAGCTGCCGCTGCGAGATTTCGCTGATGTCCGGATGCGTGAAGGTGTGATTGGCGATCTCATGCCCTTCGCGCACGTACTCCTTCAGCAATCCAATATTGTTCTGCGCCTCCTCGCCGATCACCATGAAAGTGGCTTTCACCTTGTATTGCTTCAGCACGGCGAGGATCTTCGGCGTCCACACCGGATCCGGCCCGTCGTCGAAGGTCAGCGCCAACTTGTGCGGATCGTATCCGTACTGCTGGATGGTGTACGAGCGCGGCAGCCGGACCATGTCCTCGTCGATCACGGTGAAGTTGTCCGCGTCCATCTGGATGGTTCGCTCCCCCGTCTGCGGCTTCGCCACGATGCGCAGAATGTCGCCTTCGCCCTCCGTATCCACATCTTCGCCCGGCGGCACCGCCTTCAGCGAATCCGGGGCGTTCGCCGCGCTGGGGTGATCCCAGATGTGCCAAAGCGAAGGATCCTCTTTTCCCAGCACCCACAGCGCAAACGTGCGCAGTCCCATCTGCCGCCCCGCGCGCAGCTCGTTCAGCGCCGTCACTCCATCCAGAAACCACACCTGGTGCCGCAGATGCGCGTCCTCATCGTCATAGGCAAAGTGCGGATTCAGCTCATCCCCTTCCAGATGCACGTCGGCCCCGGCATCTTCCGCTCGTTGCCACGCGTCCTGCACGGAAAGGTCGTCGACATCCACCACGCTCTGCGCCGGCTTTTTCTTCCCTTTCTCCGGCAACGGCTGCGCCCAGTCAAAGCCGTAGTTTCCGATGCCGCAGATTATCTTCTCCTTCGGAACCAGCTGCAGAACGCGCTTTAGATTCGCTTCGAACCATGGCTCGCTCGCCACCGGCCCGGGATCGCTCGTCTCCTCGTGCTCGTCGTAGTTCATCAGGATGATGCCGTCGCTGGCCTGTGCCAGGCGCCGAACCGTCAGATCGTCAGCGCCCACTTCGACGTTCACGTAAATGCGCAGATTCTTCGCGCGGAAATCGTTGTGCAGCTCGGCGATCCAATCCGCGTACAGCTTCTGGTCCTCGTCCGGCACCAGCTCGAAATCGAGGCAAATCCCCCGGTATCCCGGATTCCCAAACAGAAACTTGTCCAGCTGGATGTGCAAACGGTTTCGCGCTGCCGGATTCTCCAGCATCTTCCCGATTACATCGCCGGCCCAGTCCTGGGTCAGCGTGTTGTAGTCGTTCAGCATGGGGAAGACCTCGGTGTCTTCTTTCGCGGCCTCGATCGTCGTCTTCACCCGATTCTCGGAATCGACGCCGTGTACCCCGGCCGCGTCCACCACGCTGTAGAAATGAACCGGGAACAACGGTGTCGCCCCCACCAGGTCTCCGTCCGGCGAAACCACGTGCAGCCAGTCCGGAAACAGCATGTCGATCTGGTGAATGTGCGCTTTCAGCGCTGAATAGCTGGCCTCGTCGTTCTCATAGAACGCGGCCCGCAGCCCCTCATCCTGATTCATCACCACTTCGGACGCATGCAGCAGCGACTTCCGGCGCGCGGGTCGCGCCGCTGTGCGTTTTGCCAACTCCGGCTGGCGCTCCTTCAGCGCTTTTACATTGCGCTTCTGCGTGGGGAGCAGCAATTCCGGCAGCGTCTGCTTTGACAAGACACTGAAGATAAACACCGCTCCCACCACGGTCAGCAAAATGATCGCGACATCGCTCAATCGCCGGAAGATCTTCCGCCGTCGCTGCTGCGGATCGTAAAAAACCTGCTTCATCGTGACTTATTCAATCCTACGATACCGACGCATCTGCTCTCCGCTGTTGTCTCTTCGTCGCCAACTCGCCGACTTGCTGACCTGCCAGTTCGCTGACCACTCCGTCGCCGACTGCTGTTCTAATATCCCCAATGCCTTCCCGGGCTCACAAGAAGTGGTGGCTCCTGCTGCTTGCCCTTGCCGCCGGAGCCGCGCTCCGCCTCTGGTTCATCCACGCCTATCCCGAGGTCGAGGGCGACCCGCTCATCTACGGAGACATCGCGAAGAACTGGATGCTGCACGGCACCTATGGCATGACGCAGGGTCACCGGATCGACCCAACGCTCATCCGGCTTCCCGGCTATCCGCTTTTTCTGATGCTCTGTTTCCGCCTCTTCGGCATCGAGCATTACCACGCGGTTATGTACTTCCAGGTAGTCTTCGACCTTGGCACCTGCCTCCTCATCGGCGCCCTCGCGCGTCGCATCTGGAATGACCGCGCTGGATGGTGGGCTCTCTGGCTTGCGGCACTCTGCCCCTTCACGGCAAACTTCGCCGCCGTTCCCCTCACCGAAACGCTGGAACTGTTCTCGATCGCCCTCGCCTTCTATGCCTTCGAGTGTTTCCTCCGCTCGCCGCTCTGGACCTGGGCGCTTGTCCTGGCGTTTTCGTGGAGCTACGCCGCCCTGCTGCGCCCCGACGGCGCACTTCTGGCCGTCGCGCTTTGCCCTGCCCTCGTCTTTTACGGATCGCTCCGCTGGGGAACACGATGGATGATGCGCTGGGCCATCGTCATCGGCATTCTCTCCATCCTGCCCTTCATCCCCTGGACCCTCCGCAATCAGCGCACCTTTCACGTCTTTCAGCCGCTCGCCCCGCGCTATGCCGTCGATCCCGGCGAGAGCACTAATCCCGGCTTCCAGCGCTGGACCAAAACCATCTGCGTCGATTTCGCCTGCACCTGGGACATTTACTGGAACGCCGACAGCGATGTCATTGACCTGGCGGACCTGCCCTCCCGCGCCTTCGATTCGCCGCACCAATACATCGAAACCCGCGACCTCATCGCCGATTACAACCGCCATACCACCATTACGCCCGGGCTTGACGCGCGCTTCGCCGCCATCGCCGCCGAGCGCATCCGCGCCCATCCTTTTCGCTACTATGCTGAGCTCCCGTTGGGGCGCCTCGCCGACATGTGGCTCCGCCCGCGCACCGAGATGCTCTGGATCGAATTGCGCTGGTGGCAGTACAGCCGCCATCATGTCGAAACGGAATTTGCCATCGGATACGCGGCCCTGAACCTTGCCTATCTGATCACTGCGCTGTTCGGATTCCTGAAGCGCCCACGCCTCACCGGCGTCATCCTCGCGTTTGTGCTGTTGCGCTGCGCGCTGCTCCTCACGCTGGAAGCCCCGGAACCGCGCTACACCCTCGAATGTTTCCCGCCCCTCATCGCTCTGGCCGGCGTGGCACTCAGCCGCAAAGCGAACTCCGCAAGAGCGCACTCCGCTCCGATGTGGCCCTGAATCGCAATCCCCGATCGTTTGCGCGCAGCGCGTCCGCCCGGACGGCCAGTCCTACACATTCCCTTCGTCCAGCCGCAGTTCCGTCACCTGGATCCGCCCGGTGCAGATTCGCAAAGGCTGGCTGATCGAAAACGATCGCCGCGTTCCTGGCGCTGTCACCAGGATCCGCGAGACTCTGGGGCACTCCAGACCCGTGGTCCACACCACCTGGAACGCCGCCACCGCGTGCGGCATCAGCGTCACTGAGGGAGCGGGCCCGCTCATTGCTGCCGGGTGGGTATTCGATAATTCCGCAACGACCTGGGCGGGGCTCACCTTCTCTGTCGAAATGCTGCCGATGTTCTCGCCTTCCGCATCCACCAGTGCCACGCTCGGATAGCCACCCAGTTTGCAGGGCGTCGCGCCACGGTTCATGAATGCCAGTTTCACCGAGCGGAAAATTCCGTTCGCGTCCCCCGCGATCTCTTCTACCGACAAAACCTGGGGATCGCACGGCCCCGCATTCTCCGCCTCCGCAGCGGTGGCCCGCGCCACCAGATGTGGATTCTCCGCACCCGGCAGCAGATACGGCGCGTTGGGATTGCCGTGCAGAGCCACATCGTCCGGCGCGATCGCCAACGCTACCGCCTTGGCCTTGCCGGGGGTGCCGGTTCCTGCGCAACCCGCGCACACAGCCAGTACACAGCCCGCGACGACGGCCGGAAACAGCGAAGGCCTGAACATGAAAGGGAGTCCTTTGCTCTTTATTGTAGGATGGTGCGGCGCCGCGTGCCGGTTGCATACTGTGGAATTAAGGTTGCCTGGAACGCAGGATTTAGAATCGGGCCATGACCCCGGCGCCCCTGCAAGGCCCCTTGCGCGGAAAGACCGCGCTCGTCACTGGTGCCGCGAAACGCATCGGGCGCGCCATCGCGCTCTCTCTCGCCGAAGCCGGCGCGTCGATCGCCATCACCTTCCGCGACTCAGAACCCGAAGCCGCTCAGACGGTTGCCGACCTCCGGGCGCTCGGCGTTGACGCCGCCGCCTTCCAGGCCGAACTGCGCGACCCCGCCCAGATCACCGCTGCCGTCGACGCCGCCCTCGCCCACTTCTCCCACCTCGACATCCTCGTCAACAACGCCGGCCGCTACGAAACCGCCGCGCTTGAAAGCATCTCCGTCGACCAGTGGGACGCGATGTTCGAAACCAATACGCGCGCGCCGTTCCTGGCCGCCCAGGCTGCGTATCCTCACCTCAAAGCCGCGCGCGGCCGCATCATCAACATCGGCTCCCTGGGCGGCCTGCATCCCTGGCCCACGCACGCCCACTACTGCACCTCAAAAGCCGCGCTCCACATGCTCACACGGACCATGTCGAAAGCCTGGGCGCCGGAGATCAGCGTCAACTGCGTCGCGCCCGGCATGATCGTTACCAGCGAAGTCGATCCGGAATTCGAGCACTTTGCCCGCCGTACGCCCATGAAACGCAACGGCTCCGCCGCCGATGTCGCCGCCGCTGTCCTCTTCTTTGCCACCGGACCCCATTTCATCACCGGCCAGATTCTCTCTGTCGACGGTGGCCTCGGTCTCTAAGCGGCGGTCTGCCGCTCCTGTCAGCCTCTCCTTGCCCACGGTCATCTTTCCGCCCCGAATGCCGATAGGGATACCGAAGCCGGTCCGTCAAGACCCGGGAGACGCACTATGTCGACTTTTGCCTGGAATGATTCCTACACCGTCCACGTTCGCCAGTTTGACGCGCAGCACAAAAAGCTCTTCGAGATCGTCAATGAATTAGCCGATGCCATGCGTGTCGGCAAGGGCGACGATGTGATCCGGGACGTCGTCAGCCAGCTCGCCGTCTATACGCGCACGCACTTTCTGCAGGAAGAAGTCGCCATGCGGCAAACCGGCTATCCCGACTTCGCCTCGCACCAGGCGCAGCACAACAATCTGATGACCGCCGTAGAGAAATACAAGAGCGATCTGAATGAAGGACGCAAGCCCAACGTCGTCGCCGTCCTGAATTTTCTGCAGGAGTGGCTGGTCGACCACATCCAGAAGTCGGACAAGAAGTATTCGGACCACCTCAACACGCACGGCGTCCAATAGCCAGTTCCGACTGGCTACTTCCCGAACAGCCGCCCCATCAGCCCCGGCCGCCTTCCGGTGTCATCTTCGTACACGTAAACCCCTTCCGGCTCCGGCTGTGGGCCCAGCGGCTCATTCTCAAATGCTGCTCGCGGATTCTTCACGCACAGCCGCTCAGCAGTCCCCTCGCCATACTTCCGCGCAATGCCCTCGTAGGCTCCGCGCATCGATGGACGCCGCCCTTCCAGGTTGTGCGCGTCGGTCGCGATGAAGTGCACCCAGTTCTTCTCCAGCAGCTCCCACGCCAACCCCTGCGCCCGCTTGCCGAACCGTCCGCTCAGCGACGAGGCCGTGATCTGCACCAGAGCGCCGCTGCGCATCCACTCCGCCATCCGCTGGTGGGCTTTCTGGAGAATCGGATTCCGCTCCGGATGCGTGATGATCGGCCGTATTCCCTTTACCGTGAATTCGTAAAAGGTATCGCCGATGCTCTGCGGAATCATGAATTCCGCGAACTCCACCAGAAGATACTTCCCCTGATTAATCGTGAACCTGGTCGGGTGCTTCAGCGCGTCCTCGATGTTCTCGTAAGACAGGTGAAAATCGCAGCCCAGCCCCAGCGTCACCACGCCGCCGATCCGCGCCTGAATCGCCTCCAGCTTCTCGCGATTCTTTTCCGGATTGAATTCCCAGGTATCGTTCGCATGCGGCGTGCACGCGATGTGCGTAATGCCGTCCGCCGCAGCCGCCTCCGCCTGCGCTACCGAGCTCTCAATATCTTTAGGGCCGTCGTCGGTTCCGTACAGCAGGTGGTGATGGATGTCGATCATGCTTGCTGCGCCAGCGCTCCCACCAGCGACTCGAGAATTCTAAACCCGTCTGCCGAGCCCAGCAGCCGCTCGCTCGAGCGATCCGGATGCGGCATCATCCCCAGCACATTCCTGCCTTCGTTCAGGATGCCGGCAATGTTTTCCAGCGAGCCATTGGGATTCGCCTCCGCCGTCACTGCCCCCTCTGCCGTCGCATACCGAAACGCGATCCTGTCCCCGCGCTTCAGTTCCGCCAGCGTCGCCGCGTCGCAGACGTAATTCCCTTCCCCGTGCCCAATCGGCATCTCGAGCACCTGCCCATGCCGCAGCGTCCGGGTGAAGGGCGAATCCGTCGTCTCCGTCCGCAGATACACCTGCCTGCAGATGTATTTCAGGCCGGCATTCCGCATGAGTGCGCCGGGCAGCAGTCCCGTCTCGCAAAGGATCTGGAAACCGTTACAAATTCCCAGCACCAGCCCGCCATCCGCCGCAAATTTCTGCACCGACTGCATCACCGGCGAAAACCGCGCAATCGCTCCCGTCCGCAGATAGTCGCCGTACGCAAACCCGCCCGGAATCAGAATCGCGTCGCAGTCTTCCAGCGAAGGCGAGTCATGCCAAAGAAACGTCACGGGTTGACGCGCGATCTCAGCCACAACGTTGTAAGTGTCGTGGTCACAGTTCGATCCGGGAAAGACAAGGACGCCGAATTTCATGCCTGTCTTAAGGTTAGCAGGTCTATTGCCGGACTCCGCGGCTCCTCTTGGCGCCCGGTTTGCTGTGCCCGGCACCCTGTTCCCTGTTCCCTGTCACCTGTACCCTGCGCCCTGATGTTCCAACCATCCCTCCATCGCTTCCAGTGCCCGCTCGCACTGGATCCGGTGCCGCTCCCGCTTGTCCCGCACCTTCCTTCGAGTCGTCTCGTCGAGCGGTTCCAGCAGATCAAACGTAATGTTCACCGGCTGAAAGCGCTTCGCATCCGCCTCCGTGATGTATCTCACCAGCGACCCCATCGCTGTTCCCCGCGGAACCGGCTCCGGCCTTCCACCGTGGGCCATCCTCGCCGCGTACATCCCCGCCAGCATGCCCGTCGCAATCGATTCGGTATACCCCTCCACCCCGGAAATCTGTCCCGCAAAAAACACCCTCGCATGTTCCCGCAAATGCAGCGTTCGGCTCAGCACGCGAGGCGCGTTGATGTAGGTGTTGCGATGGATTTGCCCGTAGCGCAGAAACTTCGCCTGCTCCAGCCCCGGAATCATCCGGAAAACCCGCGCCTGCTCACCAAACTTCATGTGGTTCTGAAATCCGACCAGGTTATACGAGTCGGCCCGCAGATTCTCCACCCGCAGCTGCACCACCGCCCAGGGCGTCTTGCCGGTCCTCGGATCGCGCAACCCAACCGGCTTCATCGGCCCAAACCGCAGCGTGTCCCGCCCGCGACGCGCCAGTTCTTCCAGGGGCAGGCATCCCTCAAAATACTCCAGCTTCTCCCACTCCTTCGCTTCCACGCTTTCCGCCGTCAGCAGCGCATCGTGGAACGCCTCATATTCCGGCTGCATCATCGGGCAATTGATGTAATCCGCCGTCCCCTTGTCGTAGCGCGCCGCCAGATACACGCGCTCGCGGTTGATGGAGTCCGCCTCCACAATCGGGCTGATCGAATCGTAAAACGCCAGATGCTCACTCCCCGTCAGGCGCGCAATCTCCTCCGACAGCGCCGACGAAGTCAGCGGCCCTGACGCCACAATCGTGATCCCCTGCTCCGGATCCAGCCGCGTCACCTCTTCCCGATGGACCGTAATCCTGGGCTCGGCTGCAATCTTCTCTCCAATCAACCGTGAAAACTCCACCCGATCCACGGCCAGCGCATGCCCCGCCGGAACCGCGCTCGCATCCGCACACTGCAATAGTGGTGACCCCGCCCGTCGCATCTCCGCCTTCAGCAGCCACGGTGCCGTGTTCTCGCTCTCGCTTTTTAAGGAATTGCTGCAGACCAGTTCGCCAAAATCCGCTGTCTCATGCGCGGGCGTCATTCGCACCGGACGCATCTCGTACAGATCCACCTCGACACCTATCCGCGCCGCCGTTAACGCGGCCTCCGGACCCGCGAGCCCTCCACCGATCACGCGAATCCTCATGGCGCGACTTCGCCCACACCCGCCAGGGTCCGGAGCGCTTCATCTGTCACCTTCATCCGCGTCCATTCCTCCAGCGGCTCCGCACCCAGCGTCTTGTAAAAATCTATCGCTGGGGTATTCCAGTCCAGAACGTGCCAGAACAGGAGCGGGCATCCGCGCTCAACCGCCAGTGCGGCAACCTTCGTGAGCAGAGCCTTCCCGATTCCGCGCCCGCGAAACCTCGGCTGCACAAACAAATCCTCGAGATGCATCGCCCGTCCACGCCACGTCGAGTACACCGGAAAGAACAAAGCCAATCCCGCTGCTTCGCCGTCTTCTTCGGCGATGACGGCCTCGAAATACCGCTCCCCGCTCACGCCCGGAAATCCATCCCGCACCAGTTCCGCTTCGGTCAGCTTCACGGCTTCCGGCGCGCGCTCATACTCTGCCAGTTCGCGAACAAATTGAAGGATCAGGGCTGCATCGGCCGCGGTGGCCGCTCTAATCGTCGTCATGGAAACCCATTATAGAAACCGCCCCTCCCCAGGGATTTCTCAGGGTGCTTGCTAATTCCGCTTATCCTGCAAATCCTCCCTCTATCCTCGATTAAGTGGCATCCATCCCGCCAATCACGCGAGTCTGCTTCGACAGCCAGTGACCGGCGGTGGGCCCACCCGTCAAAGGGTGCTTCCTTTTTCCTTCTTTTCGCGTCATCATAATCAACACTTCAGCCCGCAGGGGCTGGGCTGTTCCCCACGAGTCTCCGCGATTCTTTATCGCCGCGGCGGCGTGCCCTCCTCAGGCGCGTGAGAACGGTCCGGGAGGCGCTTATGCAGCGCTGTTTCGCCATAGCGACGCAATTGACCGTCGTCGCATTGTTCGCCGCTCCAGCGGGAACCCTCGTCTGCGCCGAAAATCCTCAGCTGGCATCCTCAAGTCCGACCCTTTCCATCCCCCAGCTTCCACCCTCGGGTCAACCGGCTGCCAGCGTCGACCTGACTCCGGAAATCCGCGGTGATCTCGCCATGGCGCATCAGCAGTATCTCCAGGCCATCGACGACTACAGCCAGGTACCCACCAAAACCGCAACGCTGTGGAACAAGCTGGGCATGGCCTACCACCACCTGTTCGCCATGGAGGAGGCCCGCCGCGACTACCAGCGGGCACTCCAGCTCCGCCCCCAGTATCCCGAGGCCCTCAATAACCTCGGCGCCGTCTACTACGCCAGCAAGAGCTACAACAAGGCCATCCGCTACTACCGCAAGGCCCTCCAGCTCGATCCCAAATCCGCTCCCATCTACAGCAATCTGGGCACCGCGTGGTTTGCTCGCGGCAAGGTTGTCCGGGGTATCGAGGCCTACCGGACCGCCTTCGCTCTCGACCCAAAGGTTTTCGAATCCAGCTCCGCTCTGCTCGTCAACGAATCCCTGCCCGCTCACGATCGTGCCCAGCAGGACTACTGTCTCGCCAAGCTCTTCGCTGCCTCCGGTAAGAACGAGGAGGCCATCGAGTACCTCCGCAAAGCTCTCGATGAAGGTTTCACCGATCGCAAGAAAATCCTGGAGGATCAGACGCTCGCCTCGGTTCGCGCTACCCCCGAGTTCGCGCAGCTGATGACCGAGCAAAAGGTTCACTAGCCGCCACCGACGACGGATCACCAATCGTCCTCAGCAAGTGCGCGCCCCCCCTGTGTTCGCTGCGCCCTGCTCCCCGGTGGCCGGTGGCTTGCGGCCAGTAGTCTTCCCCCTTCAGGAATCCTTAAGCTGCGGTTGCTATTCTCCCGCCATGTCACGGTCCGGCCTCGCTGGGGGCTGCACGGCCATGCTCGCTTGTGCTGCGCTGTTGTGCGCCCGGACTTCTTTTGCCGCGACCCCGCCGCAGTCCCCGCAATCAGCCTCCGCCGCACCCGCGCAGCCCTCCTTCACTCTGGATCAGGCCATCGCCGCAGCGTTCGCCAATGACCCCGCCTGGTCCGGCGCTGTGGCGGTCACAGGCTCAGCGCGGCTCGATGCCGCGATCAGCCGCAGCACGCTGCTCCCTAACGCCGATTCCCATGGACAGTACCTCTTCACCCAACCCAACGGCTTGCGCAACCAGGCCGGCCAGACCGGGAACCAGCAGGCTCCCCGCTTCATCGCCAACAATGCCATTCGCGAATATGCCGCACAGGTGCTGGTCAACGAAACCGTCAGCTTTGCCGGCGTCGCCGACTATCGCCGCGCGCGCGCCCTTGCCGCCCAGTCCGTCGCGGATCTCGAAAGCGCCCGCCGCGACCTGGTCTCCCGCGTCGTCGCCGCCTACTTCGGCGCCGTCTCCGCCGCCGAAAAGGTTGAAGTCGCGCGCCGCGCTCTGGACGAGTCCAAAGCCTTCGTCGATCTCACCAACAAGCTCGAATCCGGCCGCGAAGTCGCCCACGCCGACGTCGTCAAAGCCGACCTCGAATACCAGCAGCGCCAGCGCGAATTCGACGATACTACGCTCGCGCAGGAAAAAGCCCGCCTCGATCTCGGCGTTCTGCTCTTTCCCGATCCGCGCACGCCCTACGCCCTCGCCGATCAGGACCAGCCTCTGCCGCCATTGCCCGACGAACCCGCGATCGAGACCGCCGCATCCCATGACAACCCGGATCTCCGCAGCGCTCTCGAAGCTCTGCACGCCGCGCGCAGTGACGTGCTCGCCGCTCGTGCCGGGTATTTCCCCACGTTCGGTTTCAACTACACCTGGGGCATCGATGCGCCGCAGCTTGCCGTGAACGGACCCGACCGGGTCCGCAACCTCGGCTACTCCGCCTCGGCCTCCATCGATCTTCCGGTGTGGGACTGGTTCGCGACTCACGACCGGGTACGCCAGAGCGAACTCCGCGAGAAAGCCGCGCAGGCTACCCTGACCACGACGCAGCGTCAGCTCATCGCACAGCTTGAGGAGTACTACCACGAGGCCCGCGTCGCCTCTGACCAGGTCGATTCCCTGCGCACCAGCGTCGACACCGCTCGCGAGGGCCTGCGCCTCACACGGCTGCGCTACTCCGCGGGCGAGGCCACTGCGCTGGAAGTGGTCGATGCCCAATCTTCCCTCGCCCTGGCCGAAGCCGCGCTCGCCGACGGCATCCTGCGCAGCCACGTCGCCCGTGCCAACCTGCAAACCCTTACCGGAACCCTCTGAATGACGACCCCACGCAAGCTCCAGTCCACGCTCGCTATCAGCGCCCTGCTGCTCGCCATCCTCGCTGCCGGCTGCTCGAAGAAGGAAGCCCCTGAAGCAACGGCCGTCTCCGTCGAAGCTGCAACTGCGCAGGTCGAGCCCATCACCGCGCACATTGTCACTGACGCGGTCCTGGCGCCACTGGCTCAGGCAGCCATCTCGCCGAAGATCACCGCCCCCGTGAAAAAGTTTTATGTCCAGCGCGGCGCTCACGTGAAAGAAGGCCAGCTGCTGGCCACCCTCGAAAACAGTGACCTCGCCGCAGCCGTCACCGACAATCAGGGCGCCTTCGACGCCGCGGACGCTACCTACCAAACCGAAGTCAAAGCGCAGGTCCCCGAGGATTACCAGAAGGCCCAGCTCGACGTCGCGCAGGCCAAAGCCAATCTCGATCTCAATCAAAGCATCGTCGCCAGTCGCAAGCAGCTCTTCGCCCAGGGCGCCATCTCCGGCCGTGATCTTGATACCTCCCTGGCTGCTCTCGTTCAGGCTCAGGCCGCCTTCGACGCCGCCCAGAAACATCTCGAGGGCGTGAAAGCCGTCGGCCACGAAGCCGCGCTCAAAGCCGCCAAAGGCAATCTTGAATCCGCACGCGGAAAATACCAGGGTGCGGAAGCCGCCCTCAGCTACTCCGAAATTCGCACCCCCATCGCAGGCGTCGTCACGGATCGGCCGCTCTATGCCGGCGAAACTGCCGCCACCGGAGCGCCCCTCATCACTGTCATGGACACGTCGGCACTGCTGGCGAAGATTCATCTGTCACAGCCACAGGCACAATTGCTGAAGAGCGGCGATCCAGCCTCAATCTCCATCCCGGGCCTGACCGATCCGATCCCCGGCAAGATCACCCTCGTCAGCCCAGCGCTCGATCCCGGCAGTACGACGGTCGAAGTCTGGGTGCGCCTTGAGAATCCCAAAGGCACTCTGCGGCCCGGTACCGCAGTGCATGTGTCGATCGCCGGACATACTGTTCCCAAAGCCATCGTTGTCCCGTCGGAATCCATCGTGGTCGCCAGTTCCGGCAAGCCAACCGTCATGGTCATCGGGTCTGACGGCGTCGCTCACCAGACCGCGGTCACCACCGGCATCGTGGATGCAGACCAGACCCAGATCCTCACCGGGCTTCATGCCGGTCAGCAGGTCGTCACTACCGGCGCGGCGTCTCTCGATGACGGCACTCACGTGAAAGTGGGATCGTCTGAAGACTCCGACAAGTCCGGAAACAAACCGCCGGCGGGAAAAGGGGACGACGATCAGTGACGGGCGCGACATCCCCAACCACCGAATCTTCCTTTTGGCTGCCCCGCTGGGCGCGCAGTATCTTCTTCTTCACCATCGTTCTCGCCTGCGCCGGCGTATTTCTCGCCTTCCGCATTCCCATCTCTGTCTTCCCGCAAACCAACTTTCCCCGCGTGGTGATCGGCGTTGACAACGGCGTGATGCCGGTCGAGCAGATGGAAGTCACCATCACCCGCCCCATCGAAGACGCCGTCAACAGCGTGCCCGGCCTCGTTACTGTCCGCTCCATCAGCAGCCGCGGCTCTGCAGAAGTCAGCCTCTTCTTCAGTTGGAACGTCGATATGTTCCAGACCCTGCAGCTCGTTAACGCTGCCGTCGCCCGCGTCCAGCAATCGCTCCCAGCCACCGCGCAAATCACCACCAACCGCCTCACCTTCGCAACGCTCGATCCCATCCAGGGCTACGCCCTTGCCTCGAACACCGTTTCGCAGACGCGCCTGTGGGAGCTCGCCACCTACGAACTCAAACCGCCCCTCAATCGTCTGGACGGGGTCAGCACCGTCACCGTCCAGGGTGGACAGGTCCCCGAGTACCACGTCATCCCCAACACCGCAAAACTTCTCTCCGCGCAACTCACCATCTCCGACCTCGTCAACGCCATTCAGCAGACGAACCTCGTTCAGTCCCCCGGCCTCTACGAAGCCAACCACCAGCTCATCCTCGGCCTTGTCGGCGACCAGGCCTCCAACCTCGACCAGCTCGCCGCCATCTCCGTCAAAGCCACGCCGGGCGGCGTCCCCATCCATCTCGCCGACGTCGCCCAGGTTGTTCCCGCCACCGAGCCCGTCTACACCATCGTCACCTCGGACGGCCAGCCGGCCGTATTGCTGAACATCTTTGAGCAGCCCGACTCCAACACCGTTGCCGTCGCCAATGAAGTCACTGCCACCATCGCGCAGCTCCGCGCCAATCTCCCCGCCGGCGTTACCATCACGCCTTTTTACGACCAGTCTCACTTCGTCCGCGACAGCATCGCCAGCGTCCGTGACGCCATCCTCATCGGACTCATCCTCGCCGCCATCATTCTCGTCCTCTTCCTCCGCGACTGGAGCGCTTCTCTGGTCGCCGGTCTGGTCATTCCTGTAACCATCTTTGTTACATTTATCGTGCTCTGGGCCCTCGGCCAGAGCTTCAACCTGATGACCCTGGGTGGACTCGCCGCCGCCGTCGGCCTGGTCATCGATGACGCCATCGTTGTAGTCGAAAACATCGCCCTCCATCGTGAGGCCGGCGAGAACCGCATCGAAGCGGTCCGCAAAGCCCTCGCCGAAATCACCCAACCTCTCATCGGTTCCACCATCACCCCCATCGTTGTTTTTCTGCCCCTCGTTTCGGTCACCGGTGTCACAGGAACCTTCTTCCGCGCGCTCGCTCTCACCATGACCGTCGCTCTGCTCACCTCGCTGGCCCTCGCACTCACCTGGACGCCCGCCCTCTCGCTCGCTCTGCTTCGCAGCAACGATCGTCACGGCCGGGTCATTCCCATCGACGCCGCACCCGCCCCATCGGAATCCCATCAACACCACGGACTCATGGCGCCCGTCCTCCGCGTCCACGAGCGCCTGCTCCGCGCAGCATTGGCCAAACCCCTCTGGCTTGCCGCCGCCTGCGCCCTCTTAATTGCCACAGTGTTTGTTGCTTATCGAGCCCTCGGCTCCGATCTGCTGCCCGAAATGGACGAGGGCGCCTTCGTCCTCGACTACATCATGCCCGCCGGCAGCTCTCTCCAGGAAACCAACCGCGTCCTCCTCCACGTCGACCGCATCCTCCACCAAATCCCGGAGATTACCATCACCTCGCGCCGCACCGGCCTGCAAATGGGATTAGCCGCTGTTACAGAAGCGAATACCGGCGACTTCACTGTCCTGCTCAAGGACAAACGCAGCCGCAATATCGATGACGTCATGGAGGACGCCCGCCAGCGCATCAAGGCCGCCGAGCCCGAACTCGACATCGAATTCACCCAGGTCCTGCAGGATATGATTGGCGATCTCTCCAACGCCCCGGAGCCCGTCCAGATCAAGCTCTATGCCACCAATCAGGATCTCCTCAACCAGATCGCACCCCGGGTCGGCGATGCCATCGCCAAAGTTCCCGGCGTCGTCGACGTCGAGAATGGCATCGACAACACCATCAGCGGCCCCGCCACCAACTTCCAGGTCGATCCCGGTCTCGCCGCTCGGCTCGGCTTCACCACTTCGGAAGTCGCCACCGACGCTACCTCCATCCTGGACGGCCTGCCCACCCCGCAGCCTCTCATCCAGAACGGCCGCCCCTACACGGTCCGCGTGCGCCTCGACGACAGTCACCGCGCCTCTCTTGATGCCATCCAGAACACTGTCTTCCTCAGTTCCACCGGAAAAATGGCGACCCTCGGCGCCCTCGCCCACGTAGAGCAGCTTCCGCCGCAGAATGAAATCCTCCGCGAGAATCTGCAGCAGATGGTCACCGTCACCGGCCGCCTCGAAGGTTCCGATCTCGGCTCTGCGATCGCGCGGGTGCAGAAGGCAGTTGCCGCGCTCCACCTGCCCTCCAGTGTGCGCATCTCCTACGGCGGAACCTACCAGGAGCAGCAGCAGTCGTTCCATGAACTGCTACAAGTTCTCCTGCTGGCCCTCGTCCTTGTCTTCGGCGTGCTGCTTGCGGAATTCCGGAACTTCTCCGCGCCGGCCTCCATTCTTGTCTCTTCGATCCTCTCGACCGCCGGCGTCATCTTCGCGCTGCTCATCACCGGGACGACCTTCAACGTGGCGTCCTTCATGGGACTGATCATGGTCATCGGCATCGTCGCGAAAAACGGCATCCTCCTTCTCGACGCCGATCAGCGTTTCCGGGCTGCAGGCCTCGACGCCCGCGACGCGATGATCCTGGCCGCTCGCCGGAGACTGCGCCCCATCGTAATGACCGCGCTCGCCGCCATGACCGGCATGCTGCCTCTCGCGTTCGCTCTCGGCGCTGGCTCGCAGATGCTGCAGCCGCTCGCCATCGCGGTGATCGGCGGACTGCTGATCTCGATGGCGCTTTCGCTCATCATCACCCCCGCCGTCTACTATTTCCTCGCGCGCGAATAAAAAGCGGAGCAGACTGCGCCCCGCTTTGGCTACAACTTTGGTATGGGAGTCTAGTGCACGCCGGCGGCCAGCAGCGTCGTGGTCGAGCGGCGCCGATGGGCAATCATGCGCGGGGGAGGCGGTGGCGCATAACCACGGTAGACGGTGACGTGGAAGCAGGACTGGTAAAACTCCTCTTCCACATCGATCTTGCCCGCAGTCTGCAGCGCCAGCAGCCAGGCGCGCATCCAGGAAAGCTCCTGAAACGTCATGCCTTTCTTGCCGATGTCCACAGCCGCTCCCGTCAGGTGTGGTGAGGCGATGTCGCCGTCGGCCGGCGCGGCGTTGCCATTCACCGCGATCAGTGCGCGCTGAAATGCCACCGTCCTAACCGCGGAGTTGACCTGCACGGAGCGATGGAAGCGCGCGTAGTGGCTGCGCGCCAGATCCGCCAGAAAGTGCGCCGTCCAGGAGCGGCAATAACGCCGGTTGGCCGGCAGGTCGGGATTGACGCGCAGCGAATAACTAGCCGGAACCGGCACGATATCTCCGCTGGCCTCCAGTTGATCGAGCTGTGCGTCGTCTTCGATCCGCATCAGCCCCTCAGCCTCATCCCGCTGGTTCTGGCGCATCAACGATTCCAGCGATCCGCGCAGCGGCGGCACAAAGTGCACCTGAGCCACCGGCTGGATGGCAGCATGCGTGTGCGCGGGCCGTGGAGCCAGAGGGGCGGGTTGCATCTGAGAGCGCGGCACATGCGCCACGGTCGTCTGGCAGGAAACCGAAGCGGGCGTCGCCAGCACCGTATGACTCGCGTGTCCCGCCACCATGCCGCAGTGGGATCCGCCCGCCGCCCGCACACCCGCAGGATGGCGACGTTGATGCGCGCGACCCGCGGGATTCACCGTGGAGGCAAAGAGGGGCAACGCCAACGAAAAACTGGCCGCGACGGCAACGAAGACACAACTGCGCATGCAGGAAATCCCGGGGATAACAATAAAAGCAATATCAGAGTACCCTGACCCGGGCCCGGGAGAAAAGTAGCGTCTGGGGTTCCGGCCGCCAGGCCAAGACGGGGAACGCGCTCCCTGCCAGGTTCTCGCCCGGCCAAATTTCATCCTGCCCGGGCGGGAGCGGGAGTACAATTCTTCGAAATCCAGAGAACGCAGAGATTCAGCTCGCAACCTTTCCGGAGGATTTTCCATGCCCGATGCCGTCGCCCAATCCGAAGCGTCGACCCAGCCGCTGAACGAGGTCCAGCGGATCGTCGACACTTTTGTTGCTCCTTCAAAAACCGCGAAAGACATTGTGCGCAGCGCGGCGTGGTGGGGCCCGTTCCTGGTCCTGATCGTGGTCAGCATCGCCTTCAATTTCACCGTGCAGAAGAAGATCGGGTGGGCGGTTGTTTACGACAACCAGATTAGTCAGAACCCAAAAATGAAAGAGGTGATTCAGAATCTGCCCGCCGATCAGCAGGTCGTCGCGCGCCAGAAAGGGATCGCCCGGCAGCCGTATACCGCCTATGCCGCGCCCATCTTCTCGCTCATTTTTACTGCGATCTTCGCTCTGCTGGTTTGGCCGACCATTAACTTCGGATTTGGCGGGACCGCGAAGTACTCAAAGATCTTCGCGGTTTTCATGTATTCCAATCTGATTGGCTATGCGGCCAGATTTCTTCTCGCAGTGATTGCTATTTTCGCCGGCCTCGCGCCCGACTCTTTCAATATCAGTAATCCAGTCGGCACCAACATCGGGTATTACCTGGCCGGTGGCGGATCGGCTTTGTGGCTCGTAACCCTCGGCGCCTTCTTCGATGTTTTCGGGATTTGGTCGCTGGCCTTCAGCGTCATCGGTTGCTCCGTCGTGGGGCGAGTCAAGGCCGGCTCCGCCGCTATCGCGATTTTCGGATGGTGGATCCTCTTCACGCTCGGTATCGTCGGACTGGTTGCAGCCTTTAGCTGAAGAGAGCACCTCTGCATCAATAAAGGCCCGCCCCAAACGGCGGGCCTTCCTGTTTGTGGGGGTTGGGCCTGTTCTTCTCCGCCGGGAAAAGCACGTCGCGTATCTTGTCTTCGCCGTGTGAACTCGCACATCTTCTTCTCCGCCCCGTTCATCGTCGAAATCCTCATCTTGCCTGTTTCTCTGGGCCATCGTGGCCGGCAAACCCGCTCCCCTTCAACCGCGCTCTCCCTGAACTCTGAGCGCCGTACGCTGGTCTTGCTGCTCACCCCCCACGGTCCCAATGGTCCAATAAACGGATTCCGTCACCCGTTTCGGAATTGTGCCCACCGCTGCGCGCTCCTCATGCACAATATGGGTGGGTTTTCCGGAGGGCCGCTTATGTTCATCCACCGTCTCACCCTCACCGCATCCCCGGTTGTTGCCGCCCTCCTCGCCGCGACCATGGTGGCTGCTCAGGACGCGCCCCGGGCCCCCGCTCCCGCTCCCGCCCCCCAGGCCGCACCCGCGCCGACGACCGTACCGTCGCCGACGCAGACCGCCGCCGATGCACCCGCTGCCGATGCACCCGCTGCCGCCCCCGCGCCGAACATCATCCTCGTCCCCGCAGGAACCAAAGTCCTTCTCGAGACCCGCAGCGCCGTCAACACCAAAAGCGCCAAACCAGGGGACGGCGTCTATCTCTACTCCACCTTTCCCGTCGTCGTCGGCAACCGCGTTGTCATCCCCGCCGGCGTCTACGTCCAGGGAGTCGTCGACAGCGTCGTCCGACCTGGCCGCGGTATCGGTGCACAAAAAGCCCAGCTCAATATGCACTTCACCTCCATGATCTTCCCCAACGGCTCCGTGGTTGAGATTCCCGGCGTCGTCAACAGCATGCCCGGCGCCGAACATCAGAAGGTCAACGGCGACGAAGGCACCATCCAGCAGGATGGCGGCAGTAACAAGGCGCACAACGCCGGTGAGACTGCCAAAGTCGCCGTTCCCACCGGCGCCACCATCGGCTCCATCGGGGGTCTTGAATCCGGCCATCCTCTCGCCGGAGGCCTCGAGGGCGCAGGCGCGGGACTCGCCGCCGCTGGCATTGTCGCTCTCTTCACCCGCGGCGCCGACGTCAACATTCCCTCCGGCACCCAGGTCGAGATGGTCCTGCAGCGCCCCCTTCAGGTCCAGGAAGCGAACATCAACGGCCCCACCAGTCTCGTCCCCGCGTCCTCGCAGCAACAGCCCATGCCCAAGCCAGGCCGGCAGCACATCCTTTGCCCAACAGGGAGCCTCGGTTGCAGCTAGCCCGCACATACCGGAGCGATGTGAAAGTCGGAACTGGGGTGCTTTTTCTCTTCATTAATACTGGAAACGAAGACCCGAGGAATTTCGTAAGACAATTAAAGTAGATTGAACGAGGAACCACTGCCCGTGCTGCATCCCCGTCTCCGCTTCCTCTCGCGCCTTCTGCACCCGCGCTACCGCGTCTGGGCCCGCGATATCGGCATCTCCGTCATCGCCTCCTTCTTCATCGTCACCGTCCTCTATCAGCCGGTCCGCGTCGAAGGCACCAGCATGCAGCCCGAGCTGCGCGATCAGGACCGCCTCTTCATCGATAAGCTCTTCTTCCATTTCGAAAGAATTACGCGCGGCGACGTCGTCGTCTTCCACTACCCCCGCGATCCCGAAAAAAGCTACATCAAGCGCGTGATCGCCCTGCCCGGCGACTCCATCTTCATCGATCACGGTCGCGTCTGGATCAACGGCGAGCCTCTCGACGAAGCCTACGTCCCCCGCCGCTATCGCGACACCCGCTCCATGCCCGAAATGGTCGTCCCCCCGAGTCAGTACTTCGTCATGGGCGATCACCGCTCCATCTCCTCGGACTCGCGCGACTTCGGCCCCGTCGATCGCGACCTCATCTACGGTAAGGCGACCTTCATCTACTGGCCCGCCGATAACATGGGCGTCGTCCGCTAAGCAGCTCCCGCCCTGGCTTCCCGCCCCACCAGCCCGGCCAGCACCGTCTTCAGCTCCACATCTCCCTTCAGCGACCCGCCCTCGAACTCAATCCATCCTTCGTTGAATCCATTCAGCATCTGGATCCGCGGCTCCGGATTCTTCATCCCCTGTGACAGAAACAGCGTCTCCCACGAATCGCGCGGCACCACCTCTGCGCGAACGTCGCGCCCCAGCAACTCGGAAAACGTGGCCGCGATTTCCAACGGCGTGACCCGCCGCGGCCCTTCCAACTCAACGACGCGATGGCCGTTCCAGTTTTCTTCGAGCAGCTCCGCCGCCACGCGCCCAATGTCGGCCGTCGCCACCATCGGCACCGGTTTATCCAGCGGCTGCAGAAAGCTCGCGATCACGCCCCGCTCCCGCGCCGGATCCACATCCCACGCAAAGTTCTCCATGAACCACCCCGGCCGCAGAAAGGTGATCGGTAAATCCACTTTGCGCAGCTCCGCTTCGATCATGGTGTGCTGCGTCAGCAGATTGGTCTGTTTTGCCTGCGCGCCTATCGTCGAGAGATAAACGACCCGCCCCGGCCGCGCCTTTTCCAGCGCCGACCGCAGGGTCGTTCCAGTAGCCTGCGCCTCCGGAAATCCCGGCTTTGGATCGAAATTCGGCGGCACCATCACAAACACGCCCTCCGCTCCATCGAACGCAGCCGCCAGCGACGTTGCATCCCCAAGATCGGCCGCAGCCAGTTCGCAGCCGCGATCTCTCCACGCGCTCGCTCTGCCAACATCGCGCACCACGCCGCGCACATCCTTGCCCCTGGCCAGCAGTTCTCGCGCCACCACTCCGCCAACATTGCCCGTAATTCCGCTGATCGCAAACATTCCCGCTCCTCCCACTTGAAATTGCCACTCTCTGGATGCCACAGCATGCGGCATCGTTTCGAGAATTACCGCAGATCCTGCTGCCTGTCGATTTCCTCGTTCCCGTTTACAACCCTTACTCCTGCCTGCTAAAAAAGAATCCCCCGCCCGGCCCCTGACCCAACCATCCCCGGAGGCTCGCGATGCCATCTCTTCGAACCGCTTTGCTCCTTCTGTCCGCCGTTGCCCTCCTCCCTGCAACTTCCATCGCCGCTGAAAAGTTCGACGGCCAATGGCTCACCACGCAAAACTGCCCCGCCCAGGGCAAGATGGATGCCCTCATCCGCCAGATTCCCAGCGTCATCAACGGCAACTCCATCAAAGGCGAAAAAGGCACCGCCGGTGAACCCGGCTACGAAGCGATCACCGGAAAGATCGGCGACGACGGCAATGCCAAATTCGACGTCAACGGCATCCTCGCCAATCGCGCCAACGCCCACGGCCTCTTCGCGCACAAGGGCGAAGACTACCACTACACCGTCCAGGCCCATTTTGACGGCGACAAAGGCACGGGCAAACGCGACACCGGCCTCGGCATCGAGAGCCGCCCCTGCAATTTCACCTTTGAGCGCCAGCCCGCCGACGCAGCCGCAACTCCGCAGTAGACTCGCGCGCCAACCGCCGGGTGCCCCATTCAAATTGCGCTGGCCTGGCGCTGTCCTAGATCTCCATCTCCGTCGCGCCTTGGTCGCGCCGCACTTTTCCTCGACTTCTGTCGCCGGGAAAGAGCGGCCCGACCGAGCAGGTCAGGCAGGTCGGAACCGCGAAACAGTAAGATGGAAATCTGTTCCCGATGGCAGCCAATACCTCACCCCGTGTCCGCTTCGCCCCCTCGCCCACCGGCTATCTCCATGTCGGCGGAGCCCGAACCGCCCTATTCAACTGGCTCTTCGCCCGCCATTTCGGAGGCACCTTCATCCTCCGCATCGAAGACACCGACTTCGAGCGCTCCTCGGAAGAAATGGTTGAAGGCATCCTCGAAGGCATGCGCTGGATCGGCCTCGACTGGGACGAGGGCCCCTTCTTCCAGTCCCAGCGCCTCCCGCTCTATCAGGCCACCGCCGAAAAGCTGGTCGCTTCCGGCCACGCCTACTACTGCTTCTGCACGAAAGAAGAACTCGAGCAGCGTCGTACCGCAGCAACCGCCGCCGGCCGCCCGCCCATGTACGATCGCCGCTGCCGCGCTCTCGATCCGGTTGAATCGAAGAAACGCCGCCTGGACAGCCAGTCCCCGGCCACCGTTCGCTTTTCGGTGCCCGACGGCGCAACCTCGTGGGACGACGCGGTCTTCGGGAAGGTCGAGTTCGCCAATGCAGAAATCGAGGACTTCGTTCTCCTCCGCTCCGACGGCATTCCCACCTACCACCTCTCGGTTGTCGCCGACGACATCGAAATGCGCCTGACCCACATCATTCGCGGCGCCGACCACATCTCCAACACCCCCAAACAAATCCTCCAGTATCGCGCCCTCCAGGCCGACTTGCCCATTTTCGCGCACGTCCCGCTCATCCTTGGCCCCGACAAAACCCGCCTCTCCAAACGCCACGGCGCCACCTCCGTCATCGCCTACAAGGACATGGGTATCGTCCCCGAAGCCTTCCGCAATTTCCTCGCTCTGCTCGGCTGGTCGCCCGGCTCGGCCCACAAAGACCGCGAGATATTCTCCTCCGATGATCTCCTCGAGCTCTTCACTCTCGACGGCATCTCCAAATCGAACGCCGTCTTTGATAACGACAAACTCGCCTGGTTCAACACCGAATACATCCGCGCCTACGATTCGAATAAGCTACTGCCACTGATACAAACCGAGTGGAAGGCCGCGGAATTCGGGCCCACGCGCACTCACGAAGAGATCCTGGCCGCCATCGATCTCCTCAAACCGCGCGCCCGCAACCTCAAGGACTTCGCCGGACTCTTCCGCGCCTACTTCAGTGACGACTTCGAATATGATCCAGCTGCGGTTACAAAATTTCTGGCCGATCCTTCCCTGCCCGCGCGTCTCCAGGAACTGGCCACGCACTACGCTGCCGCCCCCGAATTCACTGAAACCTCAGCCGAGCAGATTCTCCGCGCCTTCGCTGCGGGAAAAAACATGAAAGCGGGTGCCCTCATCAACGGATCGCGCGTCGCCCTCACCGGCCAGGCCGTTGCCCCCAGCCTTTTTGCGGTCATGGCGCTGCTCGGCAAAGGCCGGGTCGTCCAGCGCCTCAACGCCATCGACAAAGTCCCAACCTCCGGCTAATCACGCTTTGATCCGAACTCTGCGCGCCGATCGCCGGTTTCCCGAACCCCGGAGGCAGAACGCCCGGCGCCGTGCTTCGGAACGCTGAATGCTTGCACGCCGGACGCTGGTTTCTTGTTACAATCCAGAGAGCGGAATGGTGACAGTTCCGCAGGTTCGCTCGGCTCTTTAATGTGTCGCGAACCGCAATACGAAAGCAGAGTGCAACGCTCCTGCTGCAAGGCTTCACCATCAAGGGGACGTAGTTCAGCTGGTTAGAATGCTGCCCTGTCACGGCAGAGGTCGCGGGTTCGAGCCCCGTCGTCCCCGCCATACATTCCAAAAGAGTTATTGGCGCCTTAAAATGCATAAAGGGTGCAAAAAGGACACAGATTTGTGCCCTTTTGTCTCCTAATTCCGATCGCGGTACCTGCTCCGGAAAGCTCCCGAGTTCAGCAGTCGCTCTTCACTTCCCTACTCCACCAAACGCGATCACGCGCTCATTACCAGCGACATCACGGCCGCCTGAGCGGCATGTTTGGCCGGCTTAATCGCCTGCGTGTACACGTCCAGCGTCGATCGCAATGACGAATGGCGGAGCAACTCCTGCATGACCTTGAACTCGGTCCCGACGCTTCGCAGCAGTGTCGAGTAGGTGTGGCGGAATGTATGCCACCCCATCCGCTTCTCGATGCCGGCAGCCCTGGCCGCTGGCTGAATATACTTGCGCAGAATTCCCGCTCCCCAGAACGCCCTTCGCCCCCGGCGGCGTGGGCTCGCGAAGATCCAGTCATCAGTTTTTCTGTACCGGCTCTTCCCCCTCCACTCTGCGAGAGCGTCCGCAAGGAACGGGTGCAGGGGTACTGGCTTCTGTGATGATTCAGTCTTACATGGTCCCACGAACCCGCGACACCACCAAGCGGGTCACGCTCATGATCCCGAGACCGAACTCGATGTCACCCCACTTCAGGCCGAAGATCTCGCTTTGGCGCAGTCCGGTCGAAGCCGCTAGAAGTACCATTGTTCGTTCCCTCAAAGCAAGTCGCTCCAGGAGCGCCTTGATTTCAGCGGGGCTGAGCACATTTGGCGACGTCTTGCGCTTCGCTCCCTGGCGGACCAGTTGGATCGGATTCCGATCAAAGAACTCGTACCGGCAAGCGTGATTGAAGACGACGGACATCAGGTTGCGGATTTTGGCACAACTGCTTTTCGCCAGTGCCAGGTTGCGCAGCCAAGCCTCCCTGAATGGTTCTGATATCGCTCAACCTGAATTTGCCCCATTGGGGAACGATCCATCGCCTGAGGTATACCGCATAGCACTTCTTCGTAGCGTAGCTTCGCCACGTGTTGTCCCTCGCGAGTTCGCGCTGCTCGAAATGAGCGCACAGCTGCCCGAACGTCATCGCCTGTGTGACGCTCCGCTGATTCGCAGAGTTCACTTTCGCGATCAACGTTGCCATCGAGCCTCGGGCGGCTTCTGCTTCGGGATATTGCTCGACGGTTCCGACGACTCGCTTTCGATAGATGCGTCTGCCATCGGCGTCCTTTTCTGACCACCGGAACACCCAAACACCTGGGCCGTGCTTCCGACTCCTCCGAATGAGACTTCCCTTCTGCATACAGCATCCTCCTGACCGCAATTATGGTGCAGAACGATGATCAGCCCGGGCATGGAGGCTGGAACGCGAACCGTTGCGATTGGCGTGCGGACAAGCTTGTCGGGAGTGAGTTGCTTTGCGACGGCAGCGGCCTTCCGCCACAGTTGCCATGCAAATCTAGAAGCGAATTGCTGCCTAACCGACCTTACGTTGCTAATCCGCCATCGATGAGCGACTGGGATTCTCGGCAGCCTGTTAGCCAAACAGTAACTGACGAGTTGGCGACCGTCCGCCCGGAACCCGTCAATGAGCGCATCGGGCCTGAAGTCACCAAATGACTACTAACATCGCGAACGCAGCTGCTAGACTGTTGAGAAATTTGCCAGTGAGGTGATCGATGCGTCTCCGGTATGTTTGTACCGCTTTGATTCTGGGATGTTGTGCGCTGGCGGCCTCCGCGCAAACGGGCTCAATCAGCACAAAAGTGGCCGCTGGCAGCCAAATGTCACCGGTGCAGGCGCAGGAGGAGTTGCTCAACCTCTTTGAGCAGGAGTTTATGGGAGTCGCGCAGGCAATGCCTGCGGACAAATACGGCTTTGCGCCCACTGCGGCAACCTTCGCACCCTCGCAGGGCGCGAAGTATGAGGGGGTTCGCACGTTCGCGCAGGAAATATCGCATGTCACGACGGCCAACTACTACTTTGCTTCGAAGATTCTCGGGGAGAAGATGCCGGTTGACCCGAAAAGCCTCGCGAGTCTGACGACCAAAGAGCAACTCCTGAAGGCCGCTGCGGATTCTTTCGCCTATGCACATAAGGCGCTCGCGACGATTACAGCCGAGAATGCCTACACTACGATTGACGGTGTCGACGGTCTGCACACGCGGTCGGTCGTGGCATCGTTCATTTCTGCTCATGGATACGACCACTATGGACAGATGGTCGAGTATCTGCGCATGAACGGCGTTGTGCCCCCGGGCTCGAAGTGAGCCTATCCTGGATCTCTGCCGATGTGCGACTCATCGCCAAAGCACTCTTCTAGCACTTTGGGACAGGCGATCTGCGGGTTCGGGCGGATGACCGGCCACCCGGAAGGCACTACTTGGGTAATAACTCTGAAAATGGGCTGTCTCAGGTGGAAAGATCAGTCCTGACAAATTCAGCTGTTAAAAGAGAGCGCTGACTGTAAATCGTCGCTGTGTTCCCGGTCGTTGAGCCATGCAACACATGCGTCGGCGTTGGCGACGACAGCTGCGAGTGGCTGATTGACTTCGTGCGCAATGGAAGCGGTGAGCTCGCCGATGGTGGTGATGCGCGCAACCCGCGTCAGCTCCGATCGTGTCGCCTGGAGAGCCTCTTCCGTGCGCTTCTGCTCCGCCATCTGACGCAGTAGCGCTTCATTGGCATTCCTGAGTTCGACGGTGCGTTCCTCAACGCGCACTTCGAGCTCGTCGCGAGCACGGCGCAATGTCTCCTCGGTATCGCGACGCCACGAAATCAATCTGTTGACCACAACCTGACACAGGACAAACGTCACGAAGAACGGAATGTCGCGCGGCTTCAGATTCCACGCGCGATACGGCGGAATGAAGAAGTACAGAACTACGACTGTACTTAGGCCGACGGAAACCCAGCCTGGCCCACGTCCGCCAAGCCACGTCGACACGATGACCGCAATCGCGAAGAAGAACCAGAATGGATTCCCAAACCTGTCCTGCAAAGCCAACGACAAGGCCAATGCAATCGCCGACAATGCGATGGGAAGCCCATAACGATAGAGGGCGTGAAGTTTATAGCGTGTGGCGTGCGTTGTCGGCATGGGTGAGGAATGAATTGTTATAGACGTACTTCTTGCATTACGGCCGCCAGACAGCAATTGATCTATGGCTGAGCAGGAGTAAGGGCGCTGTTGGAACCGATCCAATGGGAAGAATTATGGGCCGATTCCTAAAAGATAATCTTGACCGCACCCTGGAATACTCTGGCGGTGAGGGCCGGAATGTTGGCGAGGCTCGCGCCCCCAGCTGTTGAGGTGATGGTGCCGAACGATCCACCCGCCGGGTTGCTGGAGCCCGGGTTAGCGAAGTTCGGATGGTTGAGGACGTTGAAAGCTTCCAGCCGCGTATCCAGATTCCAGCGCTCTGTGACTTTCCAAATGCGTGAAACCTGTGAATCGAACTGAAAGAACATCGGTCCGCTGATCGCGTTTCTCTGCAGGTCGCCGTACGTCCCCGGCGCTTCCTGAGGCGTGCACGTTGCCTGATTAAAGCAGAAGGCCGCGGGATTGAGGTAGCCTCTGTTGGCCTGGGTCGTAGCGACAGTCCCACCCTGAATCTTGACTTCATGGATGAGATTGGCTCCCGGCACCCGGTTGGGGCGATCGTTGCCGATGTCGGTCAGCGAAATGTCCGTGCCATCGGTGACGTTAATCGGAGCACCGCTGAGGATGTGGAAGAGAGGAGCCAACTGCCAGCCATTAGCCATGTAACCGGACAGGCCATGGAGTGACCGGAAATTGCTGGTCGTGACCACTGTGGTGTTGAAGATGTTGCGATAATCGGAGCCACAGCGGCCATAATCCAGCCCGATATTCAACGGGTCCATCGGTCCATTGCCGCCCTGGTCGCCCTGCGCATCGTAGATGTTCATGCATCGAGACCATGTGTAGTTGGAAAGCAGGCTGAAGGTTGACGACAGACGGTGCTGCAGGGTGGCCACCATGCCGTTGTAGTTAGCCCATGCAGTGTCGTTGATGAGGGCCGAGTTAGTGCCGCCTTGATACAGATTGCCCTGGCTGGGATTCGCCTCAGTCAGGATGAAGCGAGCCTGTTGGTTGGAGGTGGTGGAGCATGGCGTGCCCGGAGTGGGGTTCGTGGTCTTGGCCGCACTTGCCGCGGGGCCGGTAGTAACGACCGGTCCGCAACCCGTCGCGTTCGCGCCCCAGGTGCCCGGCTGATATACCGCCTGGTTGATGGCCGTGCCGATGGGCATGTTCCGTGTTCTGTTTCCGATGTAGTCGACCTGCGCCTGCCAGCCGTGCGGGAACTGGTGCTGTACGCTCAGCGTCCACTGCAGCGTATCGGAAGTCCGGAAATTTGCGGGCAGTACGATGAATTGACCCTGCGCGGGGAAGCCGATGGTCGAAGGCGGAACCTCCGGCTGCGGATAAGGGCTGGTATTCGTGCCCCCCGCCTGGTCGCATCCGTATCCTGTGCCACCGGCGAGCCATGGCTCGCTGAAGCAGAGCGGGGCCACCTGGTTCGGGCTGGTATCGGTAGCAAACGGCGGGTTCTGGTGAACGCGATTAGTGGTGTAGTAGTTAGCCAGATCGTAGGCGAATTCCATGCCGCCGCGGATCACGGTATTGCCATTTCCAAATGGCTGCCAGGACGCACCAATGTTTGGCTCGAACTGCAAGGGCGTGTTGTGGGTAAACTGCCGCGTGACACCCGTATCTCCGTAAAAGAATGAACCCGCGGGCGCATTCGGATATACCGAACTGTGGATATTAGCCAGGAATGAGGCGTAGTCAAAGGTCGAGCCGCGATTGAAATAGTCCACTGGCATGTATTCGGGCGACCAGCGGATACCTCCCACGATCGTCAGGCGAGCGCTGGCGTTGTAGGTGTCTTCGATGTAGAGGCTGGGAGCGTTTCCGCGCAACGCAAGCTGTTGCTGTTTGCTTTGTGAGAAGGCGCTCAGTGCGCCCATCAGAAAATCGAGGTTCGAGTCCCCCAGAACAACCTTGCCACCGATATTGCCGGTTGGCCCGCTGCCGCTGAATTGACCATTGAAGGTAAAGTTGCCGTCGGCCTGGTAGCCAACGTTCTCGTTGAAGTGGATGCGCAGGAGCTCTCCGCCGAGCACGAACTGGTGCTTGCCCGCCACCCACGTCAGGTCGTCGGAGGCGCCTTCATCGTCGAGGTTGAAGTAGCCGGGTGAGCAGGTTCCACAATAGGTGTCCCACGTATGATTGGCTCCCGCCGTCGATGCGGCGATCAGCAGGAAAGCCGGGTACTGGTTGTACTGTGTAACCCCAATGCTGTTGCTGTCCGGGCCCCCGGAAGCGGATTGACGGTGGTCAACGCGTTTGGTGCCCATCGCACGAAGGTTATTCACCAAATGCGAAGAAAGGGCCCAGGTTTCGCCAATCACTGCGGACTGTACCCGCTGGTACTGGCCGGGAGCCTGGAAGGTGACCAGGATGTTGTTGGGGTAGTAGTACGCCGGGTATTGATAACCATCAATCAGGTAGCGACCGTACAGGCTGTGCTGGGCGTTGATGCTGTAATCGACGCGACTCACGAATTGATTGTCGTAGACTGCACCCGGAATTGAGAATTGAACCTCGCCCGTATTGGCGTTGTAGTTCGCCACTCCCGGCGAACCCGTAGTCGGCATGAATTTCATCAGCGCCACGGCGGCTGCATTGAACGTGGGTGGCGTCGAGTATTTGTTGCATGTGCCCGTGGCGGCATCGTAGAGGGGTGTGCCGGTGAGAGGATCATAGAGCTGATGGCTGCACAGGCCCGTGCCTGCGTTATACGTGCCGGGGTCGGTCACCGAAAAATCGCCCTGCACATTGGCCGGGGTCGGAATGTACATGGTGTTCACCGAAGTCGCGTACACCGAATCCGTCCGCTGGTAACCCGCGAAGCCGAAGAGCTTGCGGTGACCCGGAATGATGGGTCCGCCGATGGTGCCGCCAAACTGGTTCTGGTGCAGGGTGTCTTTGTTCGCCGCGAAGAAGTTGGTGGCATCGAGGTAGTTATTCCGGATGAATTCGAAGGCGTCGCCGTGATACTGGTCGGTGCCCGACTTGGTAATGACGTTCACCAGGCCACCGGAATGCTCACCTCCGCGCGCACCCAGGTCAATCGACTCCACGCTGAACTCCTGTACCCCATCAGGGAACGGAAAGGGCAAGTTGGCGTTGGACATATAGTCGTTGTTATCGGCGCCGTCCAGCTTCCATTCCGTGGTGTTGCCCATGCCGCCGGCAACTGAAACCGAGATGGTCTGGTAAGAATACTTGCTGCCCGTAAAGTCGCCGCCCGGCGCGGGGCTCGAGCCCCCTGAAATAAAGATCAGGTTGGTCATCTGACGCCCATTCAGCGGCATCCCGACCATATCCTTCTGGTCAACTGTCTGCTTGAAGGACGTATCTTCGGTCTGCAGAGCGAGCGTGTCGGCGTGAACTTCAACCGTCTGACTACTCGCCCCGGCGTTCAATCTGGGATTGACCGCGATATTGCTGCCTACTTCGAGCACTATGTTGGTCTGCTCATAGGTCTGGAATCCCGCAGCAGATGCCCGGAGTGTGTAGGCTGCGATCTGAGCGTTGGGGAACGCGAATACGCCCGCGCTGTCGGTGTGCGTCGTCTGACTGATGCCTGTCGACTCGTTGGTGAGTGTGACGGTGGCGTTCGACACGACGGCGCCGGTACTGTCGAATACGGTTCCCTGAATGTTGCCGGAACCGGCTACCTGTCCACACAAGGTGCCCGCCCCAAAGAGGAGCAGCATGAGCGTACAGGCTTGAGCGGCCATCACGAACAGTTTTCTGCCAGGAACGACTTGCCTCATTTGCAGCCTCCGGATCAAAGTCAACGGTAGCCGGTCGTGCACACAAATTCCGGTAACTCGCTTCACAAACCTGCGGTCCCTCAATTGCCGCGCGATATTTTCCTACTATGAGCTTTTAGGCCGCCCGCGGCATCTGCGGCAAGGTTGATTACGGTATGCTACTGCCTCTTTTCGTTAACCAGCAAGTGGTTGGCGCTGGAATCATTAGATCTATCGCATACAGGCCGGGCGGACCAGGCCGTGCACAGGTGGATACCCAATCTGGCGATGAAGGCGTGACAAGCGCGTATCTCCATCGACTGCATACTACTCGGCGCGCATGTGCCACGGCTACGTCCGTAAGTTTCGGGTGCGAAATGTCCGAAATGCCGACCACCCGACAACAACGTAGCAACGCGCTATGCTGTCGATGATGATCAGTGCTCCGCATTCCCTTTCTGACGTTTTGGATCGAAGCTAATCGCCGCGCGTTCCTGAGTTATTGAAGTCTGGACCTGTGTGGGCGGTGGATTCACCAGGCGGTGGATTCACCAGCGAACAGAGATTGTGCCCAGCAGGCTAGGACGGAATTTCCAATCCGCGATCATCTGGACGGCATCACCATCTTCAAGTCGACGGAGGATCGTTCTCCGGAACAAGTGCTGATCGATGAGATAACCCAGGTAAGACCCGTGTCCTCGCAGTTCAGTGTCGTGTGGTAAAGCCAAGTCCACAGGCTCTTGCCATGTCGCAACGCATGGTGTTGTACCTCCATTGCGTCCATCCCATGGATGACCGCCGCGATTGGTTTTCCATGCGTGCGTCGGTTCTACACGGACCACAGCTTCACGGTATCCTGGAAATGCCGCTCGGACCATTTGTTCTCGAGATCGGCTTCGGTCCGCACATCAGGCGACCTGGACTCAGCCCGTATTGGAGAAATGTTCTCACCCATGCACCCGTCCCAGCCAACTCGGCCCGTACCCCGCGCCGAAGTCCTCACTTCTTCGACCCGAAACCTCCTCCCCTGGCTGGTCGCGGTGGCCTTTTTCATGGAGTCGCTGGACACCACCATTCTCAACACCGGTGTCCCCGTCATCGCCAAAGCCCTCAGCGTCACTGCCCTGGCCATGAAAGCCGTCCTGGCCAGCTATACGCTCGCCCTGGCTATCTTCATCCCCATCAGCGGCTGGACGGCCGACCGCTTCGGCACGCGCCACGTCTTCTCCGCCGCCATCGGCATCTTCACCCTCGGCTCGCTGCTCTGCGGCATCTCCACCAACATCCACGAGCTCGTCTTCTGCCGTGTGCTCCAGGGCTGCGGCGGCGCCATGATGGTTCCTGTCGGACGCCTCACCCTGGTCCGAGCCTTTGCCAAACACGAACTCGTCCGCGTGATGAGCTTCGTCTCCATCCCCGCCCTCATCGGACCCATGCTCGGTCCGGTCGCCGGCGGCCTCATCGTCGATTACCTCCACTGGCGCATCATCTTCTTCCTCAATATCCCCATCGGCCTCCTCGGCCTCGTCATGGTCTACCTCCGCCTGCCCGATTATCGCGAGCAGGATACTCCGCCTCTCGACCTGCTGGGCCTCATTCTCTTCGGCTCCGGAATTGCCCTGCTCTCTTATGTCCTCGAAGTCTTCGGCGACCACACCCTCAGCGTCCGCGAAATCTTCAGCCTGCTCGTCATCTCCGCCGCCCTCCTTGCCGGCTACTGGCTGCATGCGAAGGAGACGCCCTCTCCGCTGCTCCGGCTCGCGCTGTTCCGCCTCCGGACCTTCCGCGCAGCCGTCGGCGGCGGCTTCATCACCCGCCTCGGCATCGGCGGCGTGCCCTTTCTCCTGCCCCTCCTCTATCAGATCGGACTTGGCTATACCCCGGTTCAGTCAGGCCTCCTCATCATGCCCCAGGCCCTTGCGGCCATGGTGATGAACGCCTTCATGACCCGCCTGCTGAGCCGCTTCGGCTACCGCTCCATCCTCATCTCCAACACGTTCATCATTGGCATCCTGCTCCTGCTCTTCGCCACCATCGGACTGCGCACGCCGCTCTGGTTCATCGTGCTGCTCGCGTTTCTCTACGGAGCCTTCAGCACCGTGCAATACACCAGCATGAACACCCTGGTCTACGCGGACGTCGCGGAAGAGGAGACCAGCGCCGCCAGCACCATCTTTGCCACCGTCCAGCAAATGGCCCTCAGCTTCGGCGTAGCCATCGCCGGTCTCGCCACCGCCTTCTTCCTGCCCCAGCACATCTGGTCGGCTCCCGTGGTTTTCATCCACGGTATTCATAAGGCCTTCGTCGCCCTCGGCGTCCTGACCGTCGTCTCCACCGCGGTCTTCCGCAATCTGCGCCGCCGTGACGGTCTCTCCATCAGCCGGCAGAAACTGGTTCATGCCGGATAACCATCACCGCAATCTCGGATGAAAGCATCGCTGAATGGTCAATTCCCAAAGGGAAGTATTGCCGACTTCCCACCCAGAACGGCTGGACGAGCGCTTTGCTCTGTTATCGCCAACGCAGAACGAAGATCCTTCTGAACTGCAGCTTACAACTCGCGAATTGCGGTCACGGGGTTCCGGCGCATCGCTCGATGTGCGGGAAGGTAGCATGCCAGCAAGGACATTGCTCCCAGGAGCATGACGACAGAAACGACAGTGACCGGATCGTTGGCGCCGATTCCGTACAACAGCCGGATGATGATGCGCGTCAGTCCCAGGGCAAAGGCCAGTCCCAGCGCCAGCCCGATGCCTGTGAGCCACAATCCCTGCACCAGCACGAGTCGCAGCACGTCCACCCGTGAAGCACCGAGAGCCATTCGTATTCCGATCTCGTGAGTTCGCATTTGGGTGCGATAGGCCACGACTCCGTAGATTCCGGTTACCGCAAGAATCAGCCCGATCAGCGCGAACATTCCCGCCAGGGTGCTCTCGAGGACGGCGAAAATGCTCGCCATCTGGGTACTCTCCCGCATCGAACGCACATCGAAAACCGGCAGCTGTGGATCGATTCCGTGGATGGCGTTTTCGACCGCGGGCTCGAGGTCCACCGGATTTCCCTCGGTCTTCACCTGCACGATCGTCTCGTACCCCGGGTGCTGGAAATAGCTGATATACACCATAGGCTCCGGTGACTCATTCACGAATGTATGGGTTGAATTCCTCGCCACGCCGACTACCGTGAAAAGGTGGCCCCACACCCTGAGGTTCTTCCCCAGTGGATCCTGCCCTGGCCAGTAGCGCCGCGCCGCGGTCTGATCCACGATGATCACGCTCGGGGCCTTTTCATCGTCATTCAAAGTAAACTCGCGTCCTTCCAGAATAGGTATATGAAGGGATTCGAAATACCGCGGGCCCACCTCGGCATTCTCCACCAGCAAAGATTCATGGGGGTGCGGGACATACCCTTCCGGATACGCATCGTTCCTCTTTTGGATCAGGGTCATCGGAATCCAATCGGTAAGAGACGCAACCTCGACGCCGGGCAATGCCGACACGCGATCCAGGATCTTGTGACGGATCAGCTGTGCCTGGTCGTTGCTGTAGCCTGCGATATTCAGCCCCACCGACGCAGTCAGAACGTGGTCCTGCTCAAATCCGGGGTTCGCGCTGGCGAGATTCCGCAGCGTTCGCAGGAATAGCCCGGAGCAGATCAGCAGAGGAAGGGAAAGCGCGATTTGCGCCACGACCAGCCCACTGAGCAATTTCCGGTTGCGTGAGCCGCCGGAGATACTTGCAGACTCTGCCTTGAGTACCTCAGCGGCCGGCGCGTGAGACGAACGCCAGGCGGGAAGCGCGCCGCACAGCATGGCGGCCAGGAGAGAAGACACCGCAATCCCGATGACCACCTTATGGTCCAGGCTCCCGCTCAGTACGAGGGGAGCTGCGTTCGCTGGGAAGAACCATGCGAATGTTTTCGACGTCCACGGTGTCAACACCAGGGCCACGGCTCCCGCGACGATCGAAAGCACAGCGCCCTCCAGCATCATTTGCCGCACCAGTTGCATACGATTCGCCCCGAGCGATTGCCGGATCGCAAGTTCACGCCGCCGGGATACAAACCGCACCAGCGTGAGCGTTGCCAGGTTAGCGCAGGTCAGCAACAGCACCACAGCGGCGAAGGCCAGCAGAATGGGCAGCGTCGCCGCCATATATCCGTTGGCGCCGAATGGCGAGCGCCACATGGGATCGAGCGTGATCCGGTTATCGCCGAGATGCTCGTCCGGATACGCCGCCACAATGTCCTGCATCAGGGTGTCGAGATCCTGGGCTGCCTGGCCACGGCTCACGCCGGGCCGCAATCTTCCTATTACGATGAGCCAGACCGCACCACCACTGCGATGCGTCATCCGCCACCCATCGTTCCCGAGGGGATCGAGCGTTACCCACAGATCGTCACGCAGTCCAGGCGCTGCTCCGACAAACCCTTCCGGCGCCACACCGATCACCGTCATAGGATGCCGGGCGATCTCGATCGACTTGCCCACAATGGCCGGGTCTGCGGCATAACGCGTCTTCCAGAGCGAGTAACCCAGGACCACGTTGGGAGCTGCACGGGACTCCTCTTCCGGCAGAAAGAACCGCCCAAGCATCGGCTGGATGCCCAGCACATCGAAAAAATTCGCCGACACTTTCGCAATATACGCACGCTCCGGCTGCGCGCCGCCCGTCAGCGCGATCCAGTCGTTATGATAGGCAAGCATTCCGGCGAAGGCGTGGTTCTGCTCGCGCAGGTCGCGATAGTCGAGATACGAGAAGGGCGGAGTCGGAGAGAAGTTCCGTTCGCCCCGCTGCAGGCTGACAAGATCGCCCATGTCCCGCGCGCCAGGAATGGGACGCAACATGGTGCCGTCGATCCAGCTGAATACGGTGCTGTTGGCGCAAATAGCCACGGCCAGCATCGCCGTCGCAGTGATCGTAAAGCCGGGGCTTTTGCGCAGTTGCCGTAACGCGTAACGGAGATCCCGGCCCAGTTGTTCAAGCCAGCCCCGGCCCCACATGTCGCGCGTCACATCCTGCACCAGAGGAATGCTTCCAAACTCCCGCTCTGCGGCTTGTCGCGCGGACTCTGCCGACTCGCCTCGCGCCACTCGATCCGCAATCGCCATCTGCAGGTGGGCATCAATCTCTTCCTGCAATTCGCGCTTGCGCCGCTGAAAACCGAAGCTCGGGAACCCACTTCATGACTCACTCTCCTCCGGCTTGACGTACATCACCGACCCAATCGCTTCGACAATCCGCTCCCATCGGCCCAGATCCGAGGCCAACTGCTTTTTCCCCTTGGCCGTGATTCGGTAGTATCGGGCTAATTGCTTGCTCTCTGACTGCTTCCACTCCGACTGCACCCAACTCTGACGCTCCAATCGATGGAGAGCCGGATACAGTGATCCGGTCTCCACCTGAAGCACATCTCCGGATCGCAAACGTAAGGCCTGGACAATTCCGTATCCGTGCTGCGGTCCCCATTGCAGAGTCTGAAGAATCAGCATGTCGAGTGTTCCCTGCAGCAGCTCGATCCGGTTCTTATACTGGTCTTTTTCGCTCATAGATGTAGACACTCTACTCCCAATGGAGGTAGATCGTCTACATGGGCTTCGCAGTGACGCTCAAATTCGAAACCAGGCTACAGCGGATCCTCAGGCGAGATCGCATCCGGTCTGACAGTGCTTAACCGAACGAGCCGGATCTCGAAGGTGTTATGCGGTGGCCGACTTTGACATCTGCGCGACGAGTGATAAATCGCCGAGTCAACTCATCGGGAACTTTGGGCGGGCAATTTGCGGTTGCGGGCGGGTGACCGGCAACCAGGAAATTACTACTTGGACCACAATTCGAAAAAACGGCCTGTCTCGCCTGGAAGATCAGTCTCGACAAGTCATCGTCGCCGTTTTCCCGATCGAGGGAGCGAAAAACCCTCGTTGGACAGAGGTTTACAGGGCAGAGGTCGCGGGTTCGAGCCCCGTCGTCCCCGCCAGATTCCAAATACAACCGATCTCCAATTCACGGGGTCAGAACGAGTACCGCACCCCCAGTTGCAACTGGCGTGGCGGGCGGTTGCCGTAAGCGTTCGCCGAAATGAGCGAGCCGAAGGTCGGCGAGTCGAAGATGCGGTCGGGCACGTCGAAGTTGGGATGGTTGAAGCCATTGAACAGATCGGCACGCAGCTGCAGCGTGCTTTTCTCGGCGATCCGCTGGCTGCGCATCACGCTGACATCGAAATCGACATAGCCAGGCCCGATCACGCTGTTCCGCGGCGCGGTGCCAAATCGGATTTCGCGGAGAAGATTCGGATTCGAAAACGCGCACGGATTGAACCAGCTCGCCGGTGTGTGGGTGACATCCGCGGCTCGGCCTCCCTCGGAAACCGTTTTGTAGCAGGTGGGGTCGGCGTTGGCCATCACCGGTCCAGGCTTGGTCGGATCGCTCACCTGATCGGGGCGGTCGATATATGCCTGGATGCCGGTCATACTCTGCAGAACCGACCGGTTTACCGTGAAAGGCCGGCCGGTCTGCACGGTGCCGGTGCCTCCGACGGTCCAGTGAGAGAGCAGAGCCGATACAACGGGATTGGCAGCGAATCGCGATCGGCCGGCCAGCGAGGGCTCCTGATAAACGTAGCTGGCGACAAAGCGGTGACGTGCGTCGAAGTCCGAAAGAGCGCGTTCGGCGCGCAGGTTATTCGAATTCTGCGGGAATCCAGGATCGACGGCGGTGCTGAAGAGCTGCGATGCGTCGTCGATGGATTTCGACCAGGTGTATCCGGCCAGAAACTCGAGTCCGTTGGCGTACCGCCGCACCGCTCGCACCTGGAGCGAGTTATACGTGCTGTCGGCAATGGAGGTGATCTGCTGCATGGTGGTGAATTGCGGATAGGGCGGAACGCCGCCGGGCGCAGGCTGGTTGGCATCGCGCCGGAGCGGCAGTCGCGTACCCTTGCTGCCCACGTACGCTGCGTCGAATACCAGACCCGTCGTTACCTCAATCTGATTGCCGAAATTCCACTGCTGCACATAGGCGTCGCGGAAGTTCTGCGGCATGGTGAAGGAGATGGGATAGTGGATGGGAGAATCGAAGATCGTCTGAATATCATTCGTGCCGGAGTTGATGAAGGCTTCGATCGGGTAGTACGGCGGATTGAGCCGCGAGCCGAAGTTGGTGTTCAGGATGGTCACGTCATAGAAGATCCCATAGGCGGAGCGGACGACGTATCGCTCCGTGTTCAACGGACGCCAGGCCAGCCCGATGCGCGGAGCGAAGTCTTTGCGATCGGGGCGATAGACGCCGCGCGGGATACCATGGGTTCCGGCGATCAGAAACATGCAGCCCGGTTTCGGCGAGCAAACGGCGGAATTCTCTGACAGATCGGGGATGGAGAGCCGGTTGCCGGTGTCATAGGGTGGCGAACTGTACTCGTATCGCAGTCCCGCGTTCAGCGTCAGCCGCGGGTGCAACTGCACGTCGTCCTGCGCGTAAACCGCAGTGTCGGAGCTGCGCAGATCGATGAACGAGTTGCCGCTGACGCTCACCGCAATCGCTGGTACACCGAGCAGGAGGTCCTCAATGGAATTGCCGGTGACACCGAGAAAATCCCAGAAGCCGCGCGAGAACTCGTCAATGTACGTGTTGTTCGCGATGTTGAGATAGTCGACACCGAAATTGAACTGGTGGCGGCCGCGGTTGAGCGCCGGGTGCCACGCAAGATTGTCCGCGACGTTGAACGTATTGTTGTGCCGATCCATCGGCAGGCTCGTCGAGCCGCCGATCCCGTCGTAGCCAGTGATTTCAACATCGGGATAACCCCGGTCGACCGGACGGGTCAGCATGGTTGCAAAACCGGGGATGGTCTGGTTGCCCTGGTTCGCGAGAAAACCTCCGAACGTATTGCGATTGAAGCCGAATTTTACCTCGTCGATCGTTTCCGGCCCGAAGACATGAATCCAGCCCATGCCGACGTTCTGTCCCAGCGTGTCTTCCGGCGATCCATATCCCGGCAGGTTGCTGAAGGAGGGAACGCCTGGATCGAACGGATTGAAACGGTGCTGATCGAACAGCGCGTAGTGTCCGGACAGATTATCAGCGGAGCTGATGTGGTGATCGAGGCGAACCGTGGGCATCTGCTCCGTCTCGGTGAGCAGCGGCGCCGCAATGTAGCGCGTGGAGGTGAGTGGATCGCCCACATTCGCCGCGGGCAGCAGATTCAGAACCGCTGCGCCCGCACTGTTGATGGCTGGCGGCGGCAGGACAGCCAGCAGTCCCGCGCGCAAGGTCTGCGATGGAACCGAGGCCTGCCGCGTGATCGCTTGCCGCTCCGACAACTCCTCATCCGCAACAAAGAAAAACGTCCTGCCGGTGCGGACCGGTCCACCAATCGATCCTCCGAACTGGTCGCGATCGAAAGGTGGAATGGGACCGCAGGCATCCTGGCCGGATTGAACGGCGCCGCACGACGGCAAATCGAAGTAGTTTTTCGCGTCCAGGTTGCGATTGCGCAGAAATTCGAATGCGCTGCCGTGGAAATGGTCGCCACCGGATTTGAGCGCGACGTTGATCTGTCCGCCGGCGCTGCGGCCAAATTCCGCCGAGGAATTGCTGGATTGCACCTTGAATTCCTGGATTGCCTCGACCGAAGGAAGCACACTCCACTGGTTCAGAAACGCATCGTTGTTGTCGACGCCATCGAGCAGGAAGTAATTGGACTGCTCGCGTACCCCGTCGATGCTGATAGCGCTGCCCAGAATGGTGTTCTGCGATCCATCCGTACCCGGCTCGGAGCCAGCCACAAGCAACCCGAGCGTGAGAAAGTTCCGTTCGTTCAGAGGCAGGGCTTCGATGCGCGTGTCGTCGATCACCTCGCCGACCGTGCCGTTCTGCGACTGGATCAGAGGCGGCGCGCCGCTGACCTCGATACGCTCATCCACACGACCCACCGCCAGCTCGAAATCGAGCGAAACCACGGAATCGATTTCGACCCGGATCCCGGAGCGGACGACTTCGCGAAAGCCGGGGCTCTCCACCGTGACGGTATATTCGCCCGGCGGCAAAAGCGGAAGGACGAAGGCCCCCAGAGAATCCGTGCGTGTCTCACGAACTGCATTGGTCGCCACATTGCGGGCGCGAACCCCGGCGTTCACGATCACCGCATGCTGCGGATCCTCCACTGTGCCTCGGATCGAGCCCGTGACATCGAGCGCGAAGGACATTCGACAACAGAGCAGAATCGAAATCAGAATCGGGACGAGCTTTGAGGCAAACCCCACCAGGCTTCTCTCCAAACCGCCGGATCCGGAGACGGCATCCGTCCGCCGCTCCTGCTTCAATGGGTCCATTCACCCGACACGGACGGTGGAACGGGAGACACCGAATCTTCGCGGCCATCGTCAGTTTCCGACGCAGACGTCAGGGGAGAACGCCTCGGACTCGACTATACTTCAGTCGCGTGGCCCCCAAACGCAGAAAGGGTCGGGATCGTTGGAGCCAATCATCTCTCATTACCGTCTGATCCGCCAGATCGGGTCGGGTGGAATGGGCATTGTGTACGAGGCCGAAGACATGAGTCTGGGCCGGCACGTCGCGCTCAAGTTTCTTCCCGAGACGGTAACCGGCGACGAGCCCATCGAGCGTTTTCGCCGTGAAGCGCGGAATGCCTCCTCGCTGAACCATCCGGCCATCTGCACCGTATACGAGACCGGCCTTGAGGAGGGCCGGCACTATCTGAGCATGGAGCTGTTGGAAGGCGAGCCCCTGAACCAGCGGCTCACACGCGGTCCCTTCGAGCTGGGGCCGCTGATCGAGTTCGCGCTGCACATCAGCAGCGGACTGAGCGCGGCGCATCGCAAAAACATCGTCCACCGCGACCTGAAACCCGGCAATCTGTTTCTCACCAGTTACGGGCAGGGAAAAATTCTCGACTTCGGACTGGCGAAACTGATCGTCGACTCGGCCTCTCGACCCGATGCGGAGACCGTGGCCGCACCGCTCACCCACGCCAACTCCGCTGTCGGGACGCTGGAATACATGTCGCCCGAACAAGCCCGCGGTGGACAGATCGATGCGCGCACCGACATCTTTTCGCTCGGCGTGGTGCTGTACGAGATGATTGCGGCGAGACGGCCGTTCTTCGGCTCGACCCACGCGCTCCTTTATGATGCGATCCTCAACACCGATCCCGTTCCTCCCAGCACGCTCAATCCCTCCATTCCCGCCCGGCTCGAAGAGATCATCCTGGCGATGCTCGAAAAGGATCCGGACCTGCGCCTGCAGAGCGCCGACGCCGTGCATACAGAATTCCGGCGTCTGCAGCGCGACCTGGAGCAGGGGCGCGCCGGTGCGGCTCCAGCCTCGGATTCGGCGCCGCAGCATCGCTCGGCCGCGGACATCCTCGTCGAGGCCTCGTTCCGGCTCGCGCGCTACCGGCCGCGTCCAGCGTCCGCGCAGAAAGAGCATTGCGGTCCTGCCCTTTGCCAATGACAGCGGCAGTCCGGAACTCGAATACCTGAGCGACGGACTGACCGAAGTTCTCATCAACAACCTCGCCGGCATTCCGGAGCTGCGTACCGTTCCCCGCGCGGTGGCGTTTCACTTCAAAGGCCGCCCTTTTGATCCGGCGGAGATTGTCCGCGACCTGCGCGTGCACACCGTGGTGGTGGGGCGGCTTGCCCGGCGCGGCGCGCGCCTCAGCGTCGGTGTGGAACTGCTCGACCTCACCAATGTGGAGCAGATCTGGGGGCAACAATACAGCGCCGGCGAGGAAGAGATCGTCGGCCTCGACAACATCATCGCGGGCGACATCACCACCGCTCTGCGGCTGAATCTGACGTCGGATGTTACCCGGCGCCTCTCCCGCAGACAAACAACCAATGCGCGCGCCTTCGAGCTGTACCTGAAGGGCCGCCATGCGTACGCGCGCTTCTTTCTGCCTGAACCGGTCTTTCAGGCGATCGAGTATGCACGCCAGGCCATCGAGCTCGATCCCACCTTTGCCGCGGCATGGGGGCTTTCAGCGGATGCCTATGCGCTTTGCGGATACTTTCGCTATCGCGATCCCGACGATGTCTTTCCCAAAGCGAAGGCGGCGGCGCTGCGCGCAGTGGATCTGGATCCGAACCTGGGGGAGCCCCACGCCGCGCTGGGGCTCATCTACTACATCTACGAGTGGGACTGGAACCGCGCGGAGCAGGCCTTTCGCAGAGCCGCTGATCTGCAGGCCGAAGGCCTCGGCGGCGGTACCTCCCATGCATTCCTGATGCTGACGCTTGGGCGCTTCGACCAGGCAATCGAGCTGTGCGATCGCGCACTCAAAGTCGACCCCCTGTCGGCGCCCGTCGCGCTGGCCGCTGCCTGGATCTACCTCCAGGTCGGCGAAATCGAGAAGGCACAGCGGCAGGGGAAGAACGCGCAGGAACTGGATCCGAAAATCTACCACAACCTTGAATTCCCTCCCATCGACATCCTCGTCGATCTGCGCCAGGGTCGCGGGCAGGAGGCGCTCATGAAGTATCAGGCGTTTCTGGCGGAGGCGCAGCTCGATCCGGCGAAGAGCGCGCTGCCCTACCTGATGGCACATGCGGGCTTGAAGGATCAGGTGCGCGGCATTCTGCAAATGGCGGACCTTTCGGCAGCCGATCCGGTCAAGCTCGCGTCCGTCTATGCGGTTCTCGGAGACTTCGAGCCGGCCTTTGACTGCCTGGAGCGCGGATTTCAGGGACGATACCGCGCCATGCTCGAAATTGCCGTGAACCCGGACTTCTCGCCGATGCGCAACGACCCGCGCTTTACCAGCATCCTGCACCGCATGAAGCTGCCCGTCTAATCAGGGCGCCTTCGTGCCGTTGCGGGTTTCGCCGAAATCCTCGCCGAAGGCGGCGGAGGGCCGCCCGAGAATGCCCGCGGCCGCCTGCATGCCAGAGATCACGGCCGCCTCCACGCATCCCGCATTCACGCCGTTGTCGGTCCAGTCCCCGGCGAGAAAGAGGTTGTCGAAGCCGGATGCCGCTGCGGCCAGACGGTATCGAGGGCTTCCTTTCACCGACATGACGTAGCGTTCCGATGGATCGATGTTCGCACGGAAAAACTGCGAACGGAATCTGGATTCGCCTGCGCCCTGCGCAGTGTCTGCGATCAGGGAAAAATCGTATTGCCCGGCGTTGTCTGCGGTTCCGGGTAGCAAAGCAGCGCAGCTCTGGTTCATGAACTGCAGCGCGGTCTGGTAGACGGCCTGGAGTTGTGCTGCGGGAAACGCGTGATCGGTGGAAGGCGGTACGGGGACACCGGGCATCGGACCGCAAAAATAGCAGATGCTGGTGGGCGCAGTGGACGCCGGCCACTCTTCGCGGATCAACAACTGATCCATGTTGGCGAAGGTGTCCATCGGCTCGGTGAAGCCGGCGACCAGCGGCGCTTCCGTCTGCCAATAGGGCCAGCGCAGGCCTGCCATATCCGGCAAGTACCACGCCTGGAAGGCCTGGGTTGCGGTGGTCTGCACCTGCTCGCACCATCGCCTGCCACGCAGGACGAGTGGCAACAAGCTCCGGACAAAGCAGCGGCACGGCCCCGATCGAAATGCCGAACACAACCTGATCGAAGTCGACACCGCGCACCAGGGTCAGCCGCTCCACATCCTGCCAGTCCGTCCACCACGACTCTAAATTGATCTGCCGGTGCCGCAGCTCCTCGCCTTCTACCAGCTGATCGTAGAGAGGTTCGCTGGGCCAGCATGGCAGGCGCCGGACCTGGACGAACGGCTCGTAATCGCCTGTCTTGAGCGTGGCCTGCCGACCCAGGTCGATGAACGCGATCGACTGCCCATCATCCGACAGGTGCAGCGCGCTGACCCTATGAAAGAAGCGGAACTGCACGCCGCGCTTGCGCAACACCTCATACATCGGAGCAAAGATTGTGTCGCCCATGCCGGCCTGCATCCTCCAGTACACGCCCCCGCGATAGGTGAAGAGGATGCGCAGCATGCCCTCTCAGATACGTTCCAGCTGCGACAGGTGGCATACGGGCTGAAGCAGAGATCGTAGAAGGCGCGCACCAGGCCGCAGGTCGAGACGTCGGACGAAGCGCCATGGCGCGTAAGCCACTCTACGTAGTCGTACTCGTCGATCGAAGAGAGCCCGCGCACCAACACTCCGTCCGCAATCATGCCGCGCAGATTCACAATCACAAACTCCGTCATGAGCAGGAAGCGGCGCAACTCCTCATTACCGACGGATGGGTCCTGCGCCGCATGCGTGTCGTGGGCGCGCTGCACGATCCATAGCCAGTAAGTATCCACCATGGAACCGAGGAGGGAGTGCGCGCTCGGATCCAGATGCCCATTACATGCGGCGGTCGAATCCACGTGCGCTTTCGCCGTGTGCAGAATTGCTTCCCCCGTGCTGAGCGTGGCTTGCGGGCGAGCCACCCGTGCCCGCGCGAAGAAGCTCTCTACGCGGGCGGTGATGCTTTCGTGTTCCGGCCCATCGGGAGCGGCAAGCGGCGCCCTCACCAGCAGGTTGCGCAGGAACTCGATGGCCGTACCCGCCATCTCCCACAGCGAAGGCAGCGCCACCGTGTCTCCCGGAGTGTCGGGGTTAGGCGTGAAACTGAGCAGCCAGGGAATCCACTCGCCGTTCACATGGTCCTCGACGTTCACCTCGTAGCAGGGCTTGAAAGCTTCCGTCCAGGTCGCGAGCGCCTCGGTCAGCGGGCGCGCATTCTCCTCGTAGCATTGGCGGATCATGCGAAAGGCATTTTCGTAAAACCCGAGCCAGAAGTGCAGCCCGTGCTCCTCGATACGCTGGCAAACCGCGGCGTTGCGGCCGCTGGCGCCCTTGCCGCCGAGCCGCCATCCCATCTGATAGAGCGTGACTTCGTATCGGTCCTGCCAGTTCGGTTCCGATGTCAGCTCGAATGCGGCCGACATTGCGCCCACGCCGCCGCCCAGGATGGCCACCTTTGTCTTGCGTCCAGCGTTCTCCATCGGTCAGCCTTCCTGCGCGGGATTCGCACGCTCGGGATAAGCGAAGGCCTCGCCCGCAATCGTAATATCGGTTCCCGCAATGGCACGCGCAGCGGCCATCCCGCCCATCACCGCTGCTTCCACGCAGCCCGCGTTCAGCGGCGTGCTCACCCAGTCTCCGGCGAGGAACAAATTGCCAATGCCCGTGTTGCCTGGATCCATCCGGTACTTCGACGTGCCAGCAGCCGACAACACGTAACGCTCGGAGGGATCGATGTTGACGCGCAGATACTGCGAATCCAGACGTGCTTCTCCCTGAGCGTCCGATGGATCGGCGAGCAGGCTCCAGTCAAATCCGTTGGCGCCGTGCGCCGCCGGCCAGAATCCGCCGGTGTAGTCGTTCAGATAGCCAATCGCCGTCGCCTTCAGCTTCTCGATTTCCGCAGCGGGAAATCCGTGTTCGCTGGGCGGGGGAATCCCCGCCTCTGACACGCCGCACAAATACCCCACCTGATTGGGACTCACAGCGGTGGGCCATTCCTCCTTCAGCAAAATGTCCGACATATCGGCCCAGCTGTTGATGGGCTCGGCGGAGGTGAGCGTCACCGCCGCGGGCAGCCGCCAGGCGGGAAAGCCCAGTCCCGCCGCATCCGGATACGTCCAAACCTGGAAGGACTGCGTCGCGGTCGTGGCCACGTGGTCCACCATCGCCTTCCACGCCGGGAATCGCTCGATGATCCCGCCGCACATGCCGGGAACAGCCGCAATCGAAATGCCCAGCACCACATCGTCGAAATCTGCTCCGCGCCGCAGCGTGATCTCTTCCACATCCGGCCACGGCGTCCACCACGACTCCAGATTGATGCCCTCGGCCCGCAGCGTCTCGCCTTCGAGCAGTTGCTCGTAAAGAGGCGCGCTCGGCCAGCATGGAAGGCCGCGAACATCGAAGAGCGGCTCATACTCGCCACTCCTCACCGTTGCCTGGCGCCCGAGCTGGATGGCACCGATATTTTGCCCGTCCTCCGCCAGGGCGAGATTGCGCACGCGATGGAAGAAGCGGAATTGCACCCCCCGCTTCTTCAGCACTTCATAGAGCGGCGCGAAAACCACATCGCCCATCCCCGCCTGCAGCTTCCAGTAGATGGCGCCTTTGCACGTCAGCATCGCACGCGACATCACCTGCAGCATCACGGCCGCCGACAAGGTCGACCGGTCGTGCAGCATAAAGTTGTACGCCCAGTTCACCGCCTGCGAATGCAGCGTAATCTCCGACGCGCCGTGGCTCGCTAACCACGCACGGTAATCGATGTCGTCCAGCGTAGAAAATCCACGATGAAGAACGTCATCGGCAAGATAGCCGCGTACGTTCGCGATGCCGAAATCCATCAGCAGCCACAGACGCCGCGCCGGCGCCGATCGGTCCACGCACTTCTCCATCAGCCGCCAAAGCCATTGGAGAAATCCGTCCAGCTTGCCCACCAGCCGGTCTCTCCATTCCTTCGAGTGCAGCCCCTCTTTGCCTTCAGTGCGGATGAGCCGGTCGATCTCCTCCAGCAGTTGCTCGCCGATCTCGAGCACGGAAGCTTCAATCAGACCGCACAGAAAACGCTCCAGCCCCTGGAAGACGCGCGATGTCGCTCCCGAGCGGGGGGTGGCCACGGCGCAGCGAAACATACCCAGCATGTTTTCCACGGCAGAGCACAAAACCTCCCAGTGCGTCGGCACGATTCCGTCGCCGGGATTGCCCGCCGGCGGAGAGAACTGCACCGGCCAAAAGTCCATGCCGTCCGGACTCGGGTCTTCCATCACGTGACAGTTGTACGGCTTGAACGCTTCGTCCCATGTGGCCAGCGGAGCGCCCAACGGCCGCGCATTCTCGGCGTAACAGGTGCGCATCACGCCAAAGGCATTTTCGTAATAGCCCAGCCACAGATGAATACCGTGTTCTTCAATGCGGTTGTAGCGATCGCGGTTGCGTCCGCTCGCGCCTTTGCCGCCCAGCCGCCAGCCAAGCTGATAGACGGTAATCTCGAACCGCTCCTTCCAGCCCGGAAGGCTGCTCAGTTCGAAGGCGGTGGCCAGCGCGCCAACACCGCCGCCCAGAATCGCAATCTTTCGCGGTGGGGCGCTCATTGGGTTCCCGTAGAGCTGTTGGCCGGAATGCTGCTGGGCGCATTGGTATTGTTCAACGGGTTGTTCGGCGAGGCCTTGTTCGCCGAGGTCAGAGAAACCGGGCCCAGCGGATCGTTCTGGAGCACCAGCGGCTTGCCTTGTACGGCCAGAGCCGACAGCATGCCGCTCATCACAGCAGCCTCGATGCAGCCAGCATTGAGGGGATTCTTCGTCCAGTCACCGGTGATGACGAGGTTGTCGTAACCGCTCTCGTTGGCGGCGAGCCGATATTTCGAACTGCCCGTCACCGAGAGAACGTAGTGCTCCGTTGGCTCAATGTTGGCGCGAAAATACTGGCCGGTCATCCGGTCCACACCCACCCGGTTTTCAGGATCCACCAGTAGCTGCCACCGCGGTTGCAGCGTGAGCGGGTCGACCCACGACGGCCACAGAGGGGTGGCGTGATTTTCCAGGAAATCCTGCGCGTAGCCTTTGACGATCTGCTTCGCCGCTTCGGGAAAGCCCGTATCTGAGAACGGCGGCAGCGGCGTCACGTCGGCGGGCTTCATAGGGCCGGTCAGATAGGCGATGCTGTTGGGCGTGTGCTCGTCGGGCCACGATTCGCGAATGATGATGTCCGACTTGTCGGCCCACGTGTCACAGGGCTCCACATAGGTGCTCACCATGCAAATTTCGTTCCGCCACATGGGATTCCCGAGTCCGGCGATGTCAGGGTGCATCCACAGCTGAATGCCCATGGTGGGGATGGCGACTACATTCTGCAGCATCGCCTGCCACTTGGGCTCCGCCGCGATAATCTCCGAACAGATGTAAGGCAGCGCGTTGATGGAGATGGCGAGCACAATCTGATCGAAGTCTTCTCCCGCGCGCAGCGTCGCGGTCCCCACATCCTGCCAGTCGGTCCACGACAATTCGAGGTTGATCTTTCCGTCCTCCAGCGCCTGTCCCTGCACGATCTGGTCGTAGAGCGGCTCGCTGGGCCAGCACGGAAGCCCGCGCACCGTAATCAGTGGATCGTAATCGCCACTCTTCAGCGTCACCTGCTGACCGACCTCAATGGACTCGACGCTCTTTCCATCCGCCGCCAGCTTCAGGTTTTTGACGCGATTGAAAAATTTGAATTTCACGCCGCGCTTCTTCAGCACTTCGTAAATCGGCGCGACCACCACGTCGCCCATCCCCGCCTGCATCTTCCAGTACACCGAGCCTTTATAGTTGAGCAGCAGCTCAAGCGTGGCGCGCAGCGCCGTTCCCGCTTCGTAGGTGTACCAGTCGCCGCAGAAGACCAGCGCATACACGCCCTGCACCAAAGGCGACTTTAACGTGAATTCGGTGGCGCCGTTGCGCCGCAGCCAGTCGCGAAAATCCCACTCGTTGATGACGTCGAAGCTGTTGTTCCTGATGACCCCGTCCCGAATCATGCCGCGGAGGTTCGATGCCAGCAGGTCGGTCAAAATCCAAAGGCGCCGCGCTTCCATATCCTTTTCGAGGCGATCCTGGATGGCCGCCTTCACCTTTTCGAAGTAGGCGTCCAGCAGCTGCACGACCTTGCTCTCGTGTTCGCCGGGCTCTCCCTCGCCGGAAATGTATTTTTCAAAATGGTCGATGGCGTCGTACAGCAGCTGGCCGAGCACTCCTTCCTCGAAGGCCTTAATGTCGTCGCGGAGCCGGTCGAAGATCGCCTGCATGAACGTTTCAGGCTTCAAAATGTATTTCGCCGTCGTCATATCGTCATCGTCAATGTTGGCGGCATCGGTCTGGTGCAGGCTCTGCAACAGCTCCGCCATGGAGCGGAAGGCGCGCCCCGACAATTCGAGAATGGTGGGACGGGGCAGATTATCTCCGGGTGTGAGCGGATTGGCACGAAACTCAAGCGGCCAGTTGACCCACTTATCGGCGACGTGCTCCATGATCACCCAGTAGTCCACCGGCTTGAACGCTTCCGACCAGGTGGCCAGCGGCATCTCCAGCGGCCGCGCGTTCTCCGTGTACATGTTGCGCATCAGGCGAAAGGCATTGTCATAGAAGCCAAACCACATGTGGTAGCCGTGCTCCTCGACCCGTTTGGCATGTTGCAGATTGCGCCCGCTGGCGCCTTTGCCGCCCAGCCGCCAGCCCATCTGATACACGGTGATGTCGTATAACTCCTGCCACCCGGGTTGCGAGGTCAGTTCCGCCACGGTGGTCAGGCCGGAGATGCCACCACCCAGCACAGCAATCTTCTTCGGTGCGCCCTGCGCCATCCTCTCACCTCTGCCAAGCCCATGGTTGCCGCGGATGACGGCTTACCGGAGCCGGTCTTGCCGGACACCGCCGCTGCAATTCCTGTGGAGTGAAATCGAAAGCCGTGGGAGTATTTCCGCAACATTATAGACAGACAGCGAGAAGCGCAAGCGAGAGGGGGCGGATTAGAGGCTAGCTTTCCGCAAGACTCGCGCCGACGTCGCGCAGCGCGTCGCGAGCAGAGAGCTTCAACAGCCTCGTTCGCTGCCCGGCACTGAGCCCTTCGGGATTGAACATCGTATTCAGGGCAAGGCCATCAATCATCGCCCCCATTTCCGTGGTCAGCCTGCGCCGCTCGTCGGGTCCGGAATCCGGCATAAAGCTGTTGATTTTGGCCATCGCGCATCGCATGCACATTTCCATGTAAATCTCATTCAGCCGCCGCCGTTTTTGCGGATGGCGGATGACATACATTTTGAACTCGAGATTTAACAACAGCCGCTGGCGATCGTGCAGTAATTCATCAAGATGCCCGGACAGAATATCGATCTTCTCATCCAGGGTTGCGGCGGCAGAGAGGTCGGCAACGATCTTCTCCTGATCGCGCATAAGATCTTCTTCGAACAGGGCGAAGAAGACGTCCTCTTTGTCTTTGAAATTTGCATAAAAAGCCCCGCGGGTCTTGCCGGCTTCGGCCGCAATCTGCTCGATGCGCGCCGACTCAAACCCTGTCGTTGCAAACACTACCCGCGCAGCGTTAATGAGTTCCCTGCGGGTGGCAACCGCACGCTCCTGCTTGTGTACAGACGCTTTCACCAGCGTTTCTTCCCGCCCGTTCGTGACATTTATGAATCCCGAACGGCGCCTCGCGAGTCTGAAGGGAAATATACAGGAACGTATTTTTTTCTGCACTTCTTAACCATTCCGGAGGAACTACGATGCAGCACGCAGATCACACCTCAACAGGACGCCTGATTTCGCGCGCGCTTGTTGTAGCGTTGGCCGCCGCGCTTCTCCTTGGATTATCCGCAGGCGTTACTGGGTGCAGCCGTGGAGAGGCCAGCACCGCAGCCCCCGGACCGCAGGGGCCCATGCCGGTTTCTGTGGTGAAAGTTCGCCAGGCGGATGTTCCCCTCACCGGCAGCTGGGTGGGTACGCTCGATGGTTTTGTGAACGCGCAGATCCAGCCGCAGGTCAGCGGTTATCTGGTGCGCCAGTCCTATCGCGAAGGTTCAACCGTCGCCAGGGGCGAGGTGCTCTTTCAGATTGACCCGCGGCCGTTCCAGGCGGTGGTCGATCAGGCTGCGGCTCAGGTAGAGCAGGCAAAAGGCCAGCTGGCGCAGGCCGAGGCGCAGCGCGGCCTGGCGCAAATCAATCTGAAGCGCGATACACCTCTGGCCGAGGCGCGAGCCATTGCCCAGAGCCAATTAGACAACGACAAGCAGGTAGCGGCCCAGGCCGACGCTTCGGTCGCCACGTCCCAGGCGGCCATCGGCGCCGCCGAGGCCGCGCTCGCCACCGCAAAACTCAATCTCGGATTCACCGAGGTCCGCTCCCTCATCGGCGGCGTCGCCGGCCAGGCGACCACGCAAGTGGGCAATCTCGTGAGTCCACAGTCAATCCTCACCGCCGTTTCACAACTCGATCCCATCAAGGTCTACTTCTCGATCAGCGATGCCGAGTATCTTGCGTTCGTCGATCGTGCGCGCAAATCCGGCGGCGACCTCCTCAGCGGCCACTCCAACCTTCCGCTCACCCTCACCCTCGCCGACGACACAACCTATCCCTACAAGGGCCATATGGTCTTCGTCGATCGGCAGATGAACCAGCAGACCGGAGCCATCCGCATCGCGGCTTCTTTCCCGAACCCGGGGAACGTGCTGCGCCCCGGTCAGTTCGGTCGTGTCAGCGCCGAAACCGAAATCCGCCAGCATGCACTGCTGGTTCCCCAGCTCGCCGTGCAGGAGCTCCAGGGCATCCATCAGGTCCTGACCGTCGGCCCGGATAATCGCGTGCACGTCGTGAATGTCACGCTCGGTCCGCAGGTCGGCAACGACTGGATCATCAACGGTGGCCTGCAGCCGGATCAGCGCGTCATCACCAGCAATCTGCAGAAGCTCAGAGAGGGCGTCCCCGTCGCTCCGCGCGAAATCTCCGAGCAGGCAGCCATCCAGACATCCAGCCCCACCGGCGCGAGGTAAAACCGTGTCCAAGTTCTTCATCCGCCGCCCCATCGTGGCGATCGTTATCGCCATTCTCACCGTCATCATCGGCGCCGTGTCGATGCTCACGCTGCCCACCTCGCAGTATCCCGACATCGTGCCTCCGGAAATCAAGGTGCAGGCCACTTATCCCGGAGCCGACGCCAGGACGCTGGAGCAGGCCGTCGCCACACCCATCGAACAGCAGATGAACGGCGTCGACAATATGCTCTACATGTATTCGGTCAACGCTAATAACGGCCAGGCGACCGTCTACGTGGACTTCGACGTCAAGACCAATCCTGACACCGATCAGGTGCTCTCGCAGCTGCGCGTCTCGCAGGCGCAATCGCAGCTGCCCGCGCAGGTCAATACCGCCGGCGTCATCGTGCAGAAGTCGCTGACCTCGCCGCTGATGCTCATCGGCCTCTCTTCGCCCGATGGAACCGCTACGACGTCGACTTCCTCACCAACTACGCCATCATCAATCTTCAGGACGAACTTACCCGCGTTCCCGGCGTTGCGCGCATTCAGGTCTTCGGCGGCCAGTACGCTATGCGTGTTTGGGTCAGGCCCGATCAGCTGGCCAAGCTGGGCGTTACGGCAACCGACGTCATCAACGCCATTCAGGTACAGAACAACGTCAATCCCGCCGGCCAGATCGGCGGCGAACCGGTGCCCAACGGCCAGCAGTTTACTTACACGGTGCGCACCCAGGGCCGCCTGGTCACGCCCGAGGAGTTTGGCAATATCGTCATCCGCGCCAATCCCGATGGCTCCATCCTGCACCTGCGCGACGTCGCGCGCATCGAACTCGGCACCCAGACGTACAATCTCACCGCGCGCTACAACAACGCTCCCGCTGGCATGATGGCCGTTTACCAGCTCCCCGGCTCCAATGCCGTCGAGACCGCCGCGAACGTCACCAAACGCCTGCAGCAGCTCTCGGCGACGTTCCCGCCGGGCATGCGCTACGACATTCCGCTCGACACCACCAAGGCCGTGACCGCGGGCATTCACGAGATCGTTGTCACCCTCGGGATCGCGCTCCTGCTTGTCATCCTGGTCGTCTTCCTCTTCCTCCAGGGCTGGCGCGCCACGCTGATCCCGCTCGCTGGCCGTTCCGGTCTCGCTCATCGGAACCTTCATCGTTTTTCCCCTGCTTGGCTTCTCCATTAACACGCTGTCGCTCTTCGGTCTCGTGCTCGCCATCGGCCTCGTCGTCGATGACGCCATCATCGTGGTCGAGGCAGTCGAGCACCACATTGACGAAGGCCTTTCTCCCCGCGATGCTGCCGTCCGTGCCATGGAGGAAGTCGGCGGTCCGGTCGTCGCCATCGCCCTGATTCTTGCCGCCGTGTTCATTCCCACCGCGGCCATTCCCGGCATCACCGGCCGTCTCTATCAGCAGTTCGCTGTCACCATCGCCATCTCGGTCCTCATCTCAGCCTTCAACGCGCTCACGCTCAGCCCCGCGCTGGCGGCGCTTTTGCTGAAGCCCAGAACCCGCAGTCACCGCCGCGGTCCGCTGCAGTTTTTCTTCGACTGGTTCAATCGCCTCTTCCATCGCACCACGGAGGGATACGTCTCCACTTCCGGCGTACTGATTCACAAGTCCGGCCTCACCATGCTGGCGCTTGGGGCGGTCGCGGTCGCTTGCGGTTCTGCTCGGAAGTCGATCTGCCCAGCGGCTTCCTTCCTCAGGAAGATCAGGGCTACCTCTTCGTTGCCATGCAGCTGCCCGATGCCGCCTCCCTGCAGCGCACCGACTCCGCCGCACAGCGCGTCACCCAGGCCCTGCTCCAGACTCCAGGGATCAAAGGCGTCGTCGGCGTCGACGGGTTCAGCCTGCTCACGCAGACGCAGAGCACCAATACCGCCTTCTTCTTCGTCTCGCTCAAGCCCTGGGATCTGCGCAAGTCGCACGCCGAGCAGATCCAGGCCATCCAGGCCAGCGTGCAGCAAAAACTCGCCGGCGTCAGCGACGGTCTTGCCTTCTCCTTCCCGCCGCCCGCCATTCCTGGCATCGGCACCTCCGGCGGCGTCACCATGATTCTCCAGGACCGCTCCGGGAACGACGATCCGACGTTTCTAACAAAGAATGTCTACGGATTTCTCGGCGCCATCTCGAAGCGGCCCGAAATCGCCGCTGCCATCCCCTCCTATCTGCCCGCCGTCCCGCAGCTCTATGCCGACGTCGATCGTGACAAGGCCACGCAGCAACAGGTCGATCTCAGTTCGATCTACACCACCCTGCAAACCTTCATGGGTGGATACCTCGTCAATTACTTCAACCGTTTCGGACGCCAGTGGCAGACCTTTGTCGAGGCCGAAGGCGATACCCGAACCAATATTCAGAACATCGGGCAGTTTTACGTGCGCAGCGCCAATGGCAGCCAGGTGCCGCTCGGCTCGCTGGTCAACGTGAAGCAAATCACCGGGCCCGAGTTCATCCTCCGCTTCAACGAATACAACGCCGCCCAGCTCAACATTGCCGGCGCTCCCGGCTACAGTTCCGGGCAGGTCCGCGCCGCCCTCGAGGAGGTCTTCCGCCAGACCATGCCGCCTGGCATGGGCTTCTCCTATCAGGGTATGAGCTTCCAGGAACAGCGCGCCGCTGAGGGTGTCCCCGCGTGGGTGGTCTTCGGTCTCTCGCTGCTCTTCGTCTTTCTTATTCTCGCCGCCCTCTATGAAAGCTGGACACTGCCCTTCAGCGTCCTGCTCAGCACGCCGGTCGCGATTCTGGGCGCCTATCTCGCACTCTCAGCGCGCTCGCTCGAAAACGACATCTTCGCCACCATCGGCCTCATCATGCTCATTGGCCTCTCCGCGAAAAACGCGATTCTGATCGTCGAGTTCGCAGTTACCAACTACCGCGGCGGCATGAGCATCAGCGAATCGGCGCTCCGCGCGGCGCGGGTTCGTTTCCGTCCCATCGTGATGACTGCGCTCGCCTTCATCTTTGGCTGCCTCCCGCTTTGGACGGCCAGCGGCGCCGGCGCCGAGGCACGGCGCATCCTCGGCACCGTGGTCATCGGCGGCATGACCCTCGCCACCGTCATCGGCATCCTCATGGTCCCCGTCACCTTCTCCGTCGTCGAATTCCTCTCCCACCGCTTCAGTAAAGGCGGAAGAGATACCAACATGGACGCACCGCATCGTCCTGAACCCACCAGCCACGACGGGCCGCCTTCCGCACCGCAGGCCCAGGGAGGCGAGGCATGACAACTCACACGCACAGGGCTCGACGCAATAAAACGCTGTTCCTTACATCCGTTGCCTTGCTGGTCGCCTGCGTATTCTTGTTCGGATGCACCGTCGGACCGAACTATAAACGGCCGCAGGTCGCCACGCCTCAGGCATTTCGCGGATCCGACAACGCACAAGTCTCCAGCGCTGACACCAATTCCCTCGGCGACCAGAACTTTGCCCAGGTCTTCCATGAACCGGAGCTCCAGCAACTGATCGGCACAGCGCTCACCAACAACTTCGATGTGCGCATCGCTGCCGAGCGTGTCCTGGAGCAGCAGGCGCAATTCCGCATTACGCGATCGCAGGAATTTCCCACCGTCACGGTCGGTGGCAGCGGCATCGGCGCCGATCTGCCCAGTTCGCTCGGCAGCGGATTGCCCAGCGGAACGATCTCCGCCGGCAGCTTCAACCTCTCCGCCGCATGGACCCCCGACTTCTGGGGCCTGTATCGCCGCCAGACCGAGTCCGCGCGCGCCCAGCTTCTCGCGCAAACCTGGGCCCAGCGCGCGGTGCGCATGACCCTGGTCGAGCAGGTTGCCACAGACTACTTCCAGCTCCGCGCTCTCGACGAGCAGCTGGCCATCGCGAAGCAGACCGTCCAGACGCGTGCAGCAATCCGTCGAGCTGACCCGCACCCTCGAAAGCGGCGGCTCGGTCCCGCTGTCCGATCTGCGTGAGGCCGAGGAGCTATTGTATACAGCCACGGCACAGGTTCCCGAGCTCGAGCAGCAAATCCAGCAACAGGAAAATGCCCTGCGTCTGCTGCTCGGCCAGGATCCCGGCCCTGTGGCCCACTCCGATGCTTCCGCGCTCGATCCGGTGCCGCAGAACCTGCCTGTCGGTCTGCCCTCGCGGCTGCTCGAGCGCCGCCCCGACATCCTTCAGGCCGAGGAGCAACTGATCGCCGCCAATGCTCAGATTGGGGTTGCGCGGGCGCAGTTCTTCCCCCAGCTCTCCATCAGCGGCTCTGGCGGCGTGGGGGGCGACTCGCTCTCGACCCTCTTCGATCCCAGCGGAAAGCTCATTTACGGCATCGGAACCCTCACCCAGCCGATCTTCGAAGGTGGTAAGCTGCGCGGGCAACTACAGCTTTCCGAGCACCAGAAGCAGGAGCTGGTCATCAATTATCAGAAGTCCATCGCGACAGCATTCCACGATACTTCGAACGCTCTGATCGCGGTTGACAAACAGCGCGCTACCCGCGAGCAGCAGCAGAAGCTGGTGGCCGCCGCGCAGGACGCAACCCGCCTCGCGCGCATCCGTTACCAGGGCGGATCGACCAGCTATCTCGAAGTCCTCACCACCGACTCCAATCTCTTCTCCGCGCAGCTGAATCTCGTCAACGCCCAGGAAGGTGAGGCACTGTCTCTGGTCCAGCTCTACGCGGCCTTGGGCGGCGGCTGGGACTAACTGTCACTCCCTGCTGCGCCCCGAGCCCGGCTGCAGCAGGCATACATTCTTCTTCAAAGCGCGACGCCGTCGAATGCCCACAGGCCCTGAGGCCCTCAGTCCCACGCAGCGTACAATACCTGCGGCTTGACCCGTGTCCATTCGCGGGTGGAAAAGGGACAAATTTGGAACGGACCATCGAGATTCCCGGGCGAAAAGCACGCCCGAATCGAATCATTTTCATCTTCATATTTGCCATCCTCGCCGTCTTCATTGGCAGCAGCACAGTCCTCTCCTATTACGTCGATGCCCTTTGGTTTGGCTCTCTTGGTTATCGCGAAGTCTTCTGGAAAACACAGAGTCTGCAGTGGGGCGTCTTCGCCGTTTCCTGCGCCGCGACCTTCCTCATTCTTTATGGATGGTTCCTCACTCTGTGGCGCATGCACCAGTCGGACCTGCCCCACGACCGCGCCGTCTTCATCGGACGCCAGCGGCTTAGTCTTCCCCTGCGTCGTGCGCTGCGCTACCTCGGTGTGATCGCGTCCCTCATCATCGCCCTCATCAGTGGCGCGGCCCTGATGAGCGAGTGGCCCACCTTCGCTCTCTTCTGGAATGCGCCGCACACGGCAGCATCCAGCCTCGATCCTGTCTTCGCCAAGCCGCTCACCTTCTATTTATTTACGCTTCCTGCCTGGCAGCTCACCATCAACTGGCTCACCACGCTTGCCGTCATCGCCTGTATCGCGGCGGCTGGTTTTCTTTTGCTCTCCGGAGGCACCCGAGCCATGACCCGGGAACGCGACAGCCTCGTCCTGCCTCTGCCCTGGCGCGGCGTCTCCCTTGCGTTTGCCTTTTTCCTGCTCCTGCTGGCGGCCCAGGTCTACCTCAGCCGCTTCGGCACGCTCTTCGAGGCGCATACCATCTTCAGCGGCGTCAATTACACCGACGCCCACATCACCATCACCGGCATGCTCGTCGTCGCCCTTGCCCTGATCATCGGCGCAGCCATCGCTGCCGGCAATGCCTTCACCGCCCCGCGCGCCAGCCGCCTGGTCGTTGCCATTGTTCCCGCCGTCGCCTGCTTTGCCATTGTGCAGATCGTTGGCTGGTATGTGAACAGCTTCATCGTCAAACCCAATCAGCTCGATCGCGAACGCCCCTACATCGCCTGGAATATCGCCTGGACCCGCCAGGCCTGGGACCTCGACCGTGTCACCCAGCAGGAATTCCCCGCGGAAACCACGCCCGATGCCGCCGATCCCGCTGCGAATCAAGTTACCCTGAAGAACATCCGTCTCTGGGACTGGCGCGCTCTCCAGGATACCCTCCGCCAGATCCAGGAAATCCGCACCTACTACGATTTTCCCGACATCGACATTGACCGCTATACCCTCAACGGTGATCTGCGAGAAGTTATGCTCGCCGCCCGCGAGCTCAACATCGACAAACTGCCGGACAGCAGCCGTAACTGGATCAACGAGAAGCTGATCTATACCCACGGCTACGGCATCACCATGAACCCCGTCAACGGCTTCACTCCCGAAGGCCTGCCGACTCTCTATCTGAGTAACATGCCGGTCGAGAGCGATGTTCCTGGCCTTACCATCACGCGCCCGGAAATCTACTTCGGCCAGCTGACCAACAGCGATGTCTACGTCAAAACACACCAGCAGGAGTTCAACTATCCGCAGGGCCCCTCGAATAACCTCACTTCTTACCAGGGAACCGGCGGCATCGTCCTCGGCAGCTTCCTGCGTCGCATCCTCATAGCGGCCGATCGAGGTGACCTGTGGAAGCTGCCCTTCAGCGACGACATCACTCCCGAGAGCCGCCTCCTCATGCGCCGCAACATCCTCAACCGCGTGCGGACCCTCGCCCCCTTTCTCAGCTGGGACTCCGATCCCTACATCGTCATCGGCGACGACGGACGCCTCTGCTGGATACTGGACGCCTACACCACTTCGGATAGCTATCCCTACTCCGCCAGCTATCAGTTTGGCGATGACTCCATCAACTACATGCGTAACAGCGTCAAGGTTGTCATCGATGCCTACAACGGCGCCACGACGTTCTACGTCTTTGACTCGAAAGACCCCATCATCACTGCATGGCGCGGCATCTTCCCTGCTCTCTTCCGCGATGCTTCTTCGATGCCGTCCGATCTGCGCCGCCACGTCCGCTATCCGCAATTCCTCCTCGAAGAGCAGGCGTCCGTCTATGCCCTCTATCATATGAGCGATCCGGAGGTTTTCTACAACCGCGAGGATCTCTGGACCGTCGCTTCCGAACTTGGCCTCAGTGCCTCCGGCGACCAGCAATCCCAGCCCATGGAGCCGAACTATGTGCTTATGAAGCTCCCGGGACAATCCTCCGCCGAGTTTGTCGAGATACTGCCCTTCACCCCCGCCAACCGCAATAACTTAATCGGCTGGATAGCCGGCCGCAGCGACGGCGCTAACTATGGCACCGCTGTCGTCTATGACTTCCCCAAAACGAAGTTAGTCGACGGTCCTATGCAGATCGAGGCCCGCATCGACCAGAACGCCCAGCTCTCCGGCCAGCTCACCCTCTGGAACCAGCAGGGTTCCCACGTCCGCCGCGGCACGCTGCTCGTCATCCCCTGCGGCGATGCGCTCCTCTATGCCGAGCCCATCTACCTTCAGGCCCAGCAGAGTCCTATGCCCGAGCTGCGTCTCGTCGTACTCGCGCTGCAGGATCGCCTCGCCTATGGACCGACCTTCGACTCGGCCATGGCCGCGTTATTCGGAGGCCAGACTTCCTCACTCACCGCGACATCTGCCCCATCTGCGCCCGCGGGCCAGGCCGTGACCCCAGCCAATCCCGGCGGCAAACCAACCGACAGAAACACGTTAATCTCCCAGGCTGCCCAGGATCTGGCCGACTACCAGCGCCTCACGGCCGCGGGCAAACTCGCAGAGGCCGGACAGAAGCTCGAAGATCTGAAGCGCAAGCTGGACGCGCTCCAGGCAAGCGGGAAATAGGAGCGCCGATTCGGTCTAAGTAATGTCTTCGGTATCGAACGGTGCCTTCACTGAAACACCGTGCACCTGGCTCACCAGGTCGCGAACCACATCTTCCAATTCGCGCTGGCTCTGCATCACCGCGCTCATCATCAGAACCTCTTCCGGTTCTTCGATACGCTCCAGCAGCACCACCGCATGCGCCTGGGCCACGTTAGTCGCATTCAGGCCCTCGGGCGTTTTCGCCTTGATCCCTACATTGGCAGGCAGAATATTCAGCAGATCCGCTACGCGTTCGCGCATCTCGTTCGCGATCGGCCCGATCTTTGGCGCGTTCAGAACCAGGGTCGTGTCTACATTCACGATCCGGTAGCCCGCATTCAGAATTTCATCCTTGGCCAGTTCCAGGAAGATCGCCGAATCGGCATCTTTCCATCGCGGATCGCCCGGGGGAAAGAAACTCCCAATGTCGCCGGCCGAAACTGCTCCCAGCAGCGCGTCCGTCAGCGCATGCAGCAGCACATCGCCATCGGAGTGCCCGGCCAGACCCTCAGGATGCTCGATGCTCAGGCCGCCAATCTTCAGAGGCACACCCGCCTTGAATGCGTGCGAATCCCAACCGTAGCCGATGCGGATGTCCATGCGCGATCCCGTACAACCTATTCAGGGTATATCAGCCTACTCCGATTGCAAGCCGCGAAATCCACGCCCTGGCAGGCTCTAGTGCGAATTCCCGCGATGCGCCAGATAAAACTCCGCCAGCTCCAGATCGCCGGGCTGGGTAATCTTCAGGTTGGAAGCCGAACCAGGAACCACGAAAACCGAACTTCCCGCCCGCTCCACCAGACTCGCCTCGTCGGTCCCCACAAACCCATCCGCTTCCGCATCCGCAAAGGCCCGGCGCAGCAAACCGCATCGAAAACCCTGCGGCGTTTGTGCCTGCACGATATATTCCCGCGGAATCGTCGCCGTGATAATCGCTCCATCCGCGGTCCGCTCTACCTGCTTGATCGTATCCAGCGCCGGCAGCCCCACAATCGCCGCGTCATGCTTCTCCACCGCTTCAATCACTCTGCGAATCACCGCGGGCTCAATCAGCGGCCGCACCGCATCGTGCACCAGCACAATATCGTCGTCGCTGCACTCCAGCGTCTTCAGCGCGTTCATCACGCTTTCCTGCCGCGAATCCCCGCCTTCCACAACGCGCACGCGATCCGCAAAGCCGTGCTCCGAGATATGCGCCGTCAGCCGCTCCATCTCCGTCGCGCGCACCGCAACAATCAGCGCCGTCACCTCCGGGATCTCCGCAAAGGCCCGCAGCGTCCGGATCAGAATCGGCTTTCCCGCCAGCTCCAGAAATTGTTTGGGGGCGGTCTGCCCTGTATGACCCGGTGCCATTCGCGTCCCCACTCCGGCCGCTGGCAAAATCACTGATACACGCATAGAAAAAGGAGTATATCGCAGTCGCCTGTCTTCACGGGTGTAGGGTAAAGTGGTCGCGAAAACACTTCAGCCATCGCGTCGAGGTCTTCAGGCCATGCGCCGCAGCGCACCAAAAATTCTCCTGCCCGCCTTCTTCGCTCTTCTGGTTGTCTTCCTCGCCGGCTCTTCCGCCGACCCTGCTCCGCGTCTGGACATGAGCGTCATGGTGCAAACCCCTCCCATGGGCTGGAACAGCTGGGACTCCTGGGGCCTCACCATCAACGAGACGCAGTTCCGCGACAGCGTCACCTGGTTCAAGAACAACCTCCAGCGCTTCAGCTGGCAATACGTCGTCATCGATGAAGGCTGGTTCGCGCAGCACCCCGAAAATCCCGTCGGCCACATGGACTACACCCTGTCTGACGACGGCCGTTACATGCCCGCCCTCAATCGATTCCCCTCAGCGGCCAGCGGCAAAGGCTTTCGCCCTCTCGCTGACTGGGTTCACTCCCTCGGCCTCAAATTCGGCATACACATTGTTCACGGTATTCCCCGCGAGGCTGTCACGCGCAATCTGCGCATCGCCGGTTCCCACTTTACCGCCGCCGACGCCGCCGATATCTCCGACACCTGCGCGTGGAACTCCGACAATTACGGCGTGAAAAACAACAAGGCTGGCCAGGCCTACTACGATTCCGTTGCCGATCTCTACGCCAAATGGGGCGTCGACTATCTCAAAGTCGACTGTATCTCTCGTCCGTGGAAGGCAGACGAGATTCACATGATCCGCGACGCGCTGCTGCACAGCGGCCGCCCCATCGTCTTCAGCCTCTCTCCCGGCCCCACGCCCATCGAAGCCGCCGACGACGCCGTTCGCAGCGCACAACTCTGGCGCATCTCCGACGACATGTGGGACCTCTGGTCCAAACCCGCCGACGCCCCGCCGTTCCCTCAATCCCTGAGGAACCAGTTCGCGTTGCTTGCGAAGTGGAATCCCTTCGCCGGCCCCGGCCACTGGCCCGACGCCGACATGCTCCCCATCGGCTACCTCGGTCCCACCCCCGGATGGGGTCAGCCCCGCCAGTCCCGCCTCACCCGCGATGAAGTCCGCACCATGATCACTCTCTGGTCCATCGCGCGCTCGCCGCTGTTCATCGGCACCAACCTTCTCAAAATGGATTCCTTTACTGAATCCGTCCTCACCAATCCCGAAATCATCGCCGTCGACCAGTATTCCGAGAACAACCACCCGCTCTTCCAAAAAGGCGACATGGTCGTGTGGACGGCTTCCGCGCCCGAACACGCGGGCGACTATTACGCCGTCTTCAACCTCGGCGACACGCCCCAGCCCATCAACTACTCCTGGCGCGATCTCGGCGTCCAGTTCGGCCACTTCCCCGTCCGCGATCTGTGGCAGCGCCAGGATCTCGGCCGCCTCGATCACATCGAAGCCACCCTGCCGCCCCACTCCTCCAAACTTTACGAAATCGGATCTCGCTAATGTTGCGCCCCTGAAGGTTCGTTCAGTCGCTGTCTTCGACTCTTGTACCAAGCGTGATTCAAGGCTCAGGGTTTGCCGGTCAACCGCCCGGTCCGCGGAGACCCCGGTCGATCCTTACGTGTCGTCTTTTCCGTGATCGCTGCGTCCAGCCCCTTTCCGATCTCCTCGAATGCGGGCGTGGGACCCTTCCACCGTAACTGCTCAACATCGTCAAACAACACGATGTCCGTTCGAAGCGTGGCGAGCGTGCGAAACAGGAGTGCATTCTCCCAATCGCGCACCAGGGTCGCCGCAAGATGATCCGCACTCACCGCATTCACTTGCCAATCGCGGCTGTCGTGAGGAATCGACTCCAGGTGCACAAACTTGGCCAGCACCGCCGCCGTCGATTTTGCGCCCCATCCTGGCAGCCCGGGAAAGCCGTCCGCCGCGTCGCCCACCAGCCCCAGATAATCGGGAATGGACTCAGGTAGAACTCCGAATTTCTGATTGACCGCGCTCTCGTCAGCGATCGTGCCGGTCCGACGATTCAGCTGGACGACCCGTGTGCCTCGTACGCACTGCGCGAGGTCCTTGTCCGGGGTACAGATCACAACACGCTCCACCTGCGGATTTTGCGCCGCCGCGGTTGCGGCGGAGGCCAGAGCATCGTCAGCCTCAAATTCCACCATCGGCCAAACAACCATTCCAGCTGCCGAGAGGACATCCTCAAGCAAAGGAAATTGAGCCAGAAGATCGGGATCGACTCCTTCACCCGTTTTGTACCCCGCCCACAACGAATTGCGAAACGATTCGATGACATGGTCCGTCGCTACCCCGATATGGGTGACGCCTCCTTTCAGCATCCCCAGCAACGAGGCGAGCACGCCCCTCACCGCACCCACCTCGCGCCCTTCCGCGTCGCGCGCATGCGGCACCGCATAAAAGTGGCGAAACAACTCGTAGGTGCCGTCAATCAGGTGGATTTCCACGATTCGGTATATACAGACACTGGCCCCCGAGCGCAACAGTCCCGCGTCTGCCCACGCCAGAAAGGAATCATTGTTGCGCCTCGAGCATCCATAGTTCAGTCCTGAAGCTCTGCACTGAAGTGTCATCCGCAGCAAAGAGAGCGCTGCGCCCTGAAAATTCTGACTGGAGGGATGCTATGAACATGCCTGTGCATATCCGTCGTGATCACGAAGAATTGCTGGCAAGCCTGGTAAGCGGCAAACTCCCGCGCAACCTCACCTGGAGTGCCGTCGTCGATCTGATCGGTCAGATCGGAGAAGTTCAGCCCCACGGAAACGATGAGTTCACTTTCATCGTTGGCGCACAAAGGGAGATCTTCAAACGTCCCAGCACCCACAACCTCGACGTAGAAGAGATTGCCCGTCTGCGTAAGTTCCTGCGCTCTGCTGAAGTCCAGAACAAACCCGCCGAGCCACTCCAGCCTGGGCGAGTGGTCGTGGTCATCGACCATCACGTCGCCCACATGTATCACGACACGGGGACCAACCGGCCCGAAGCCGAAGAGTCCGTCAAGCCCTATGATCCATTCGGATTTCAGCACCACCTGATCCACCGCAAAGAAGCCCATTACAAGGGTGAGCGCGTTCCGGAGCGGGACTCCTGGTATGAGGAGATCGCCCAGGACCTGGCCCATGCCGAGACGATCGTGCTCATCGGCCATGCGACGGGAACGAGCAGCGCAGTCGTATTTCTGAGCGAGTATCTCAAGGCCCATCATCCGGAGACGTTTCAGCGGATTACTGCCACCGAGACGGCGGATCTGTCGGCGCTGACAGATCCCGAAATCGAGCAGCTCGCCAAAAAGCATCTCCTGCCGCGTGAAACTTCAGAGAGAGATCGGCCAGCGCAGGCTGGTGCAGGAAGAAAACTCTGAACTCTTTATTTCGGGTGCCCATGCAAGCCCTCCGCCTCGCCTGGGGGAGCCGCCGAACTCTAAACCCTTCATCATCAACGCCCTGCACCTTCGACAAAAGTTTTCCACAATCCCAGCCAACTTTCTCGCGCCATCTGCATCTATACCGATAACACCAGAGGCTACTTCAGGAATACCAACCTACCTGGTTGTATCGAGTCTCTCCTCGTACCATTCTTGCGGAGTTGTTGCGCAAGACCCCACATTCAACCCCCGGAATCTCCTCCCAATGCCTCTGAAGCGGGCCCGCTGGAAAGCGGGCCTTTCGCTTTTCACTACCTTGCTCTTCGCTTCCTGCTCTCTCTGATATCCTGCCTCGGCTATGCCCCTCTTCCGCACCCATCGTGCGAATCTTCTCGCCGCCCTGCTGCTCGCCTCGGCCCCGCTCTTCGCTCAGCAGGGAACCACCGCCGCCCAGGCGCCCAACACCGACAGCAGCTACATCGACGCCGACGGCACCGCACACATCACCCGCGTCATCCCCGTTCCGCCCGACCTCAGCCCCGAAGCGAAGAAGTCGCTCTCCCGCCCGATCTCCGACGCCGCCCATCCGCAGAGCCTCGAAGAGCGCCGCCGCGGCACCGACGTCTGGCAGAATCACGCGGGCGACGTGTCAGCGCAGCTTTATCCTGTCGCCCGCGTCCGAAGGCACCATCGCCGGCGTCCCCGTCCGCATCGTCACCCCGCTTTCAGGAACCGATCCCGCCCGCGTCCTCCTCAACATTCACGGCGGCGGCTTCAACTCCGACTCAGGCTCGTGGACCGAATCCATCCCTATCGCCAATCTCACAAAAATCAAAGTCGTCGCCGTCCTCTATCGACTCGCACCCGAGCATCCCTTCCCTGCCGGACTCGATGACGTCATCGCCGTGTACAAGGATCTGCTCAAAACCTACAAGCCCGCGCACATCGCCGTCTACGGAACCTCCGCCGGCGCCATCCTCACCGGCGAAGTCGCTGTGAAGCTCAAACAACTCGGCCTCCCTCTTCCTGGCGCTCTCGGCATTTTCTCCGGCATGGGCGACTTCTCTCGCGAAGGCGACTCCTGGGCGATGTACACCCTCACCGGGCTCTCCGGCCATCTCGAGCCGCCCGCATTGAGCCCTCACGACTCGTACTACTCCGGCTCCACCGATCCTCGCGACCCCGTTCTCTCGCCGCTCTTCGCCGACCTCCACAACCTGCCCCCCACCCTCTTCATCACCAGTGGCCGCGACATCCTCCTCAGCGGCACCACCATCCTCGACCGCGCGTTTCTCCGCGCCGGCAACGACAACGACCAGCTCGTCGTCTTCGAAGGCCTGCCCCACGCCTTCTGGAACGACCCTAACCTTCCCGAGTCGAAGGAAGCCGACGGCATCATGGCTCACTTCTTTGCAACGCATCTCAGGTAACATCGCCTTCGTAGCCCCCGCGATCGCGACCCTTCATGCAAATCACTGACCTGCTGTTCGGACGACCGCTGGCCACATCGGAAGAACGCGCCGAGCACATCGGTCCCGCCGCCGGCATCCCCATCTTCGGTCTCGATGCCCTCAGCTCCGCCGCCTACGGCCCCGAAGCCGCGCTCACCCTCCTGATCCCCCTCGGCCTCGGCGGCATCCACTACATCGGCCCCATCACCGCGCGCCATCCTCATCCTCCTCGTCATCCTCTATTTCTCCTACTCGCAAACCATCGAGGCCTATCCCCACGGCGGTGGATCCTTCACCGTCGCCGGCGAGAACCTCGGCGATGGCGCCGGTCTGCTCGCCGCCGCCGCCCTCATGATCGATTACGTCCTCACCGCCGCCGTCGGAATTTCCGCCGGCATCGGTGCCCTCATCTCCGCCTTTCCAAAGCTGCAACCCCACACCCTGTTGCTCTGCCTGGGCGTCCTTCTGCTCCTCACCATTGTCAACATGCGCGGCGTGCGCGATACCGGCGCCGTCTTCCTCTTCCCCACCTACCTCTTCCTCGCGACCCTCCTCATCGTCATCGCCATCGGCCTCTTCCGCACCATCGCCAGCGGCGGCCATCCAGCGCCCATCATCGCGCCGCCCAAACTCCCCCCCGCCATCACGGCCGTCAGCCTCTGGCTCCTGCTGCGCGTCTTCTCCAGCGGTTGCACCGCCATGACCGGCGTAGAAGCCGTCAGCAACGGCGTCATGGCCTTCCGCGATCCCACCACGAAAAACGCCCGCCGCTCCCTCACCATCATCATTGCCCTGCTCGTCATCCTGCTTGCAGGCATTGCCGCCCTCTGCCGCTTCTACAACGTCGGCGCGACCAATCCCGACGGCCCCGGCTACCAAAGCGTTCTCTCCCAGCTCACTCTCGCCGTCATGGGTCAGGGATGGTTCTATTACGTCACCATCGCCGGCATTCTGCTCGTTCTCGCCCTCTCCGCCAACACCGCCTTCGCTGATTTTCCCCGCCTCACCCGCGCCATCGCCCTCAAAAGCTATTTGCCCCACGTCTTCATGCTGCGCGGCCGTCGCCTCCTCTTCTCCTGGGGCATTTACGTCCTCGTCGGCCTCACCGGCTCTCTGCTCACTCTCTTCGGCGGCGTCACCGACCGCCTCATCCCCCTCTATGCCATCGGCGCCTTCATGGCCTTCACCCTCTCCCAGGCCGGAATGGTCGTGCACTGGATGCGCCACCCCGGACCGCATTCAAGACTGCGCATGTGCGTCAACGGCCTGGGAGCTATCGCCACCGGCATCACCACCGTCGTCGTCCTCGTTACCAAGTTCGCCGACGGCGCATGGGTCACCGCGCTCCTTATTCCCGCCCTCATTCTTGTTATGGTCGCCGTGCATCGGCACTACAACCACGTCTCCCAGGAAATCGCCTGCCCCGAGCCGCTCCAGATCACCAACATTCGTCCCCCCATCGTCATCATCCCCATGGACCGCTGGAGCCGCATCACCGCCAAGGCTCTCCGCTTCGCCATGTCCATCTCCAATGAGCTGCAGATCGTTCACGTCGACTCGCCCGACACCGACCACGGAAAGGACGAGCTCGCCTCTGTCTGGACCGCAAAAATCCTTGACCCTCTCCGTCAGGCCGGTTTCCCCGATCCCAAATTCGAGCGCCTTAAATCCCCCTATCGCACCGTGCTGATACCCGTGCTCGACTACATCCTCTCCGAAGAGCGCAAGAACGAAGACCGCCACATCGCTGTCCTCGTCCCGGAGCTCGTGGTCCGCCACTGGTGGGAAAACCTTCTCCACAACCAGCGCTCCAGCCTGCTCAAACTGCTGCTGCTCGTGCGTGGCAAGCAGCGCATCGTCGTCATCAACATTCCCTGGTATCAGGAAGCGCGCCCCAAATAAAAGAGGCAGCCTCGCGGCCGCCTCAAACAAATACATCAATGACAAACAAACATTTCACGACTTCCCAGGGGAGGGCCTGGCTTATTACACCGCGAGCCGTTCCAGCGCCTGTGGTTGCAGGACGGTCAGGGCCGCGCCGCGGATGGAAATGAGTTGGTCCCGTTTCAACTGTCCCAGCACGCGCGTCACCGTTTCCCGCGTCGTTGCCGTCATGGAAGCGATCTCTTCGTGCGTCAGGGGCATCATGCAGCGCCCATTCGGGGCGTTCTCCGGAGCCTGATCGCGGCTCCAGTCGAGCAGCAGGTTCGCCACTCGTCCGGACGCGGTTGCGGGGAGAGCTAATCTCCGCACTTCACTGAACGCAGCTTTGTATTCCTGCGCCACGCAGCGCGCCGCCAGCATGCTCGCCTCGGCGTTGTGATCCAGAAAATCCAGCAGCGCCTGCCGCCGGATCGTCTTCAGCTGGCACGGTTCCACCGTCTCGGCCGTCACTTCAAATGGCTGCCCGGCCAGCGCTGCCGACAATCCCAGCACCTCGCCAGCCCGCGCAATCTTTAAGATCAGCGTCCGCCCCTCGCGGCTCGTCGCCGACAGCTTTACGCGCCCCGAGCACAGAACGTGCACCGATCCGCAATTGTCACCCTCGCGGAAAATCACCGCTCCGCTGCTGAACCGCACCGGCGTTCCGATGCTGTCGAACTTCGTCAGCGCCGCATCCTGCATGCTGCAGAACATGTGCTTACCGCGTGACGTGCAATCCAGACATCCTTGGCTGCGTTCCATTGTCTTTCTCCTGGGGACTAGCTTGATGCCAGGAGTATTTGCACGGCTCATGCCAAACTGCCGCCACGCCATATGTGATTGAAATCACGAATCTTTGTGCTCAGGATCACCTGGGTCGCCCTGTGCGCCAACGATTGTGACCTGCGTCACAAAACCCGCTGAGCTGCGCCATCTCACGCAATTCGCCCGGCTTCCGCGCAACGGGAACCTGCAACCCGCAACCTGCGCGACTCGATACTGACTACTCGATACCGGCTACTGGCTACTGGCTACTGGCTGCTGGCTACTGGCTAAAGAACGCTTCCACATCCCTAATGTTCTGCGTGATCCGGTACGGCGGCAGACTCTCCAGGAAAATTCGCCCATACCGCTGCCGCTCCAGCCGCGGATCCAGCAGCATCAGCACCCCGCGATCGTCCAGCGACCGGATCAGCCGCCCGAAGCCCTGCTTGAGCGTGATCACCGCCGACGGCACCTGGTATTCAAAGAACGGGCTCCCGCCCGCCTCCTCAATGGCCCGCATCCGCGCCTGCACCACCGGATCGCTCGGCACCGCAAACGGCAGCCGATCGATAATCACGCAGCTCAGCGCCTCGCCCTGCACATCCACGCCCTGCCAAAAACTCGAGGTTCCAAACAGCACCGCATTCGGCGTCGTCCGAAACTCCTCCAGCAGCGCCTTCTTCGGAGCCGTTCCTTGTAATAACAAAGGAAACCCCACTTCGATCAGCAGCCGCTCATACAGCTCCCGCATCGCCGCGTAGCTCGTGAACAAACAAAACGCTCGCCCGCGTGTGATCTCCAGCATCTGCCGTATCCGCCGCGCTGCCGCCTCCTGAAATTCCGGCTCCCGCGGATCCGGCATCTCCGGCGGCAAATACAAAAGTGCCTGTCGCTGATACTGAAAATGCGACGGCACCACCAGCTCCCGCGGCTCATCCAGGCCGAGCCGCTTCTCGATATGCGCGAATCCTCCCTGCACCGTCAGCGTCGCCGACGTCAGCACCACGCTCGGATAGTTGTTGAACAGCAATTCCCGCAGCAACTCCGAAACATCAATCGGCGTCGCCTGCAAATGCACCGGGGTCCCCAACGCGCCCGGTTTTGGCGTGGTGGGGTGTTGGGTGCTCATCTGCCGCCCGCTCCGCCGCTCCAGCCAAAAGACAGTGTTGCGATCCTCCGACTCCATCAGAAACTTCAGTTGTTCGCGCACCATCCCCGTGCGCCGCTGCAACGGCTGCGATTCCTCCGCCCCCTTCAACTTCTCCAGTTCGTTTTCCATCCGATGAAGCGCGTTCAGCACGCCCAGATACACATCCCCCTGCTGCTCCAGAAACTCCTCGCGATTCGTGAACGGCATCCGCCCCTCACTTCGGGTTTCCGATCCTCCCCCTCGCCCATTCATTCGCATCGGCAGCGCCGCAAAAAACAGCCGCGCCCGTTCCCGGATCATCTGCGCCGCCGTCACCACCTCAGCCTTCAGCTCGCCCTGCGCGCGCAGCAGTGTCTCGGTATCCCGCGCCAGTTCCTCGAACCGCACATTGCTCAGGCTGATCCCGAAGTAGCTCGACGCCACATCCTCCAGCTCATGCGCCTCGTCAAAAATCACCACCCCGGCCTCCGGCAGCACGCCCGCGTCCGGCGCGCCCCCCGCCTGTTGCCGGATCGCCATATCCGCGAAGAACAAATGATGATTCACGATCACCACATCGCTCTCCGCCGCCCGCCGCCGCATCTCCGTGATGAAGCAACGTCCGTAATCCGGACAGGTCTGCCCCAAACAAGCCTCGCTCCGCGCGTCGAGCTTCGACCACAGCGCGCTCGCCTCCGGCAGATCGTCGATCTCCACCCGATCCCCCGTCTCGGTCGTCTTCTCCCACTCCGCAATCGCCTGGTATTGTGCAATCTCTTCTAGCCCGGACAAAATCGGTTGCGTCCGCAGCGCGTACAGCTTGTGCCGGCAAAGATAATTCGCGCGCCCCTTCATATAGCAAACGCGCAACGGCCCCAGCAGCGCCTCCAGAAACGGCACATCCTTATAGAACAGCTGCTCCTGCAGATTCTTCGTGCCGGTCGAGATGATCACCCGCTGCCCATTCGCCGCGCACCGCCGCAGCGCCGGCAGAAGATAGGCCAGCGTCTTCCCCGTCCCCGTCCCCGCTTCGACAATCAGGTGCCGCTGATCGGTCAGCGCACGCTCGACCGCCTGTGCCATCTCCAGCTGTCCCCGCCGAAACTCATACGGCAGCTCGGACCGCGACAGCACGCCCCCCGGCGCAAAAAAATCATGCAGCGAGGGCAGCGAAGGCGCAGCTTGTTCAATGGGAGACACGGTCTCTTCAGAATAGCCGTTCAGCCGAAGGAATTTTCACCCCTCGCAAAGTCACTCGTGACCTCCGAAGCACCGCCGTTCCGTCATCGGGAAATGTGTCCGTTTCCAGGCAAGAATCGGATGGTCCATGCTGGTCGCGAGCTGCTTTGGTGCGACTTGGTTCCGTGCGACTTGCGCATGGACCTCCTCCACACCGGTGTACTCCCCGGATTCCCGCCCCGAACAGGCTATAGAGATCACCGCGCGCGCCGCCGTAGCCTGAAACCAACTGAATTGCAGCGAACCGTTTCCGGACCGCATTTCCAGCCCTGGGGTGCGGTCCGATTTTTCCGCGCCTGTCGCGGTGCAGAAATGGCAGAGTGCCTCGACCAAAACAATTCGCAAAACTGAAAAGCAGCTTCAGACGGCTTCGCCCAGCGACCTCAGCTCCGTTTGTAGCCGGTCCAGCTTGGCCTGCAAAGCCGCCGTCTGCTTTTTCGACATGGTGAGCCCTTTGCGTTTCTGGCAAATGTCCTCATACGCCACCTTCGCCATTTCGACCGTTCGCGCGACGACATCCTCATCGTCCCAGGAGATGAGAGAGGCGAGCAGCAGCAAAGCCTGGTCCGCTTCGCTCAGCAGAAGTTCGCTCGCGATCTGGTGCCAGTTTCTGATCGGGCCCGAATCAGAATGCACAGAGCACCTCGCAATAATTAGTGCGAACGATAGCACACAAGGGATGGCTGGCATAAGAGATGTGTTCGCCAGGCGCAGATTGGCAGCAGGCTGAACCGGCTCATCCAGCTGGGGCCCGGATCACTGACCGCTGATCGCTCGATTACTGCGGTGGCTTCTGATCCTGCTGCGGCTTGCTGTTGTCCTGGTTTTGCGTCTGCCCATTCTGATCCGGATGGTTCTCGTAAATCGAGTACTGCTGCTGCGGCCGCTTCAGCTTCACTTCGATGTCCTTCGTATCGCCGGGCAGCTGGTAATCGTTGCCGTACGTCTGGTACCCGGTCGCCAGCACCTGCAACCGCAGCCCGTCTCCCACCGGGATCACATCGATCGTTACCTTGCCGTCTTCGTTCGTCTTCAGCTCCATGTTGCCTTTGTCTTTCCCGTTCTCCAGCGGATGAAAGACGACCGACGCGTTCTCCAGTGGCTTGCCGTTCGACGACTTGAGCACCGTCACCGTGATCTTGCACGTTGGCGGTGGCGGCTTGTACTTCCGCCCGCGCCCCGAATCCTGGCCCTGCGCGGCGAAAACCACGGCGAAAACAGCTGCCAGCATCGGCAGCCAACGGCGAATCCGGAAACGGCTCATGCTTATCATTTTAATGGAGACGCCCCGCTCCCGAAATCCCCCTCCATAACTTCCCCGGCCGCAACTCGTCTATAACAGGACTAGAAACGGGATTCGGCCCATGACAGCCGTCGCCCGCACCAGCCGTTTCACGATGGCCCGATCCGGACGCCCCAATCCGTCGCTCGCTTTGCTCCTCCCGATCCTCTGCGTGCTGAGTCTGCTCCCCTTCCTGGCCGCCGCTGCATCGGCCCAGTCCATCCCCTCGCCTGCCGACGATGCCGCGGCCCTCGTCCGCCGCGCCGTCGCCAACCATATCGCTGCCGAGGCCGCCCACCCCCCGCAGCGCTTCATCCTCCACAAAAAGGATGACCGCCACGACTACACTCAGGAAATCATCGAGACCCACCAGGGCGACATCGCCTTCGCCATCGCCGCCAATGGCGTGCCTCTCAATCCGCAGATGCATCAGGCCCAGATTGACCGGCTCAACACCCTCGATACCAACCCCGACCTCCAGGAGCATCGCCGCAAACGGGAAGCCGAAGACAATGCCCGCGTCGACAAGCTCATGCGCATGTTGCCGGACGCCTTCCTCTACCACTACGACGCGCTCGTCCCCTGCGTTGTCACCACGCCTCCCGATGTCGCCATCGCCGGCGCGCCGTCAGCCCCGCCCGCGCCGATGCCCGCCCCGCCACCCAACGGAGTCCCGGGTGCATCGCAGTGCTACCACCTCACCTTCAAGCCCAACCCGGACTGGAGCCCAACCGACACCGAAGCGAAGATCCTGCGCGGCATGGCCGGCGAAGTCTGGATTGAAACCTCCCAGGAACGCCTCACCCGCCTCACCGCTCACCTCATCACCGACGTGGATTTCGGCTGGGGCATCATCGGTCACCTCGATAAGGGCGGCACCATCTTCCTCGAGCAGTCCGAAACCAGCCCGCATGACTGGGAACTGACCCGCATGAAGCTCAGCCTCACCGGCAAGGCTCTCCTCGTCAAGGCGCTCAATATCCATCTGACCGAAGACATGGGCCACTACTCGCCCGTCGCCCCGAACCTCGACTACCACCAGGCCATCCAGATACTCGAATCCGAGCGACCGCAACCGGGAAAGTAACCCCTGCCGTGCCGGGCCTCAGACATCCAGCCGATTCGCAGCCGCGACCTGCCCATACCAGAGCCCGGAATTCTTCACCGTCCGTCTCTGATCGCGGAAATCGACATACGTCAGCCCGTAGCGCTGGCTGTATCCATCGGCCCATTCGAAATTGTCCAGCAGGCTCCACGCGTGGAACGCCCGCACGCGCGCGCCATCCGCGATCGCCCGTGCCAGCTCAGCCAGTTCTTCCCGGAAAAACTCGATCCGCCGCGCATCCGGCACCGCGCCACCTTCCTTGCCATACGGCGTATCCAGATAGCTGCACCCGCTCTCCGTAATCTCAATGATCGGATTGTTGTAATCGCGCGCAATCCGCGTCACCAGGTCGTAGATCCCGCGCGGCCACACCTCCAGGCCGCCGTCCGTGAGCGGGCCCTCGGTGGGCATGACGGAATTGAGCTGCGTCCAGCGATCACCACCGCCGGCGGTATCCTGGGTCTCCGTCGCGAGGCTGCCGCTGCTTGCCCGGTGCGCGACCTGGGCGTCGGAAACGATCCGGCGCGTGTAATAGTGGAACCCGATCCAGTCGAGCGGGACCTGCATGATTTTCTCGTCACCCGGCCGGAAGCCCATCAGCTCATACGGGATGGGAACCACGAAAGCGTCCGGATATCGACCGTGCATCGCCGTTTCGAGGAAATAAATGTTATTGAAGGCGTGGTAACGCTCAGCGGCGGCTCGGTCCGCCGCGTTGTCCGATTTTGGATAAGCGGGAGACATGCCGTAAGCGCTGCCCACAGTGGCTTTCGACGATGCGGCCTTGATGGAGCGGAACGACTCACCCTGCGCCAGATTGATGGTATGGGCGGCCTTCAGGAAATCGCCGTAGTTAGCCCGGCACGGTGGAAACACGCCGGATCCGTAGCCGAGATAAGCGACCGTCCAGGGCATATTGAACGGAGCCCAAACCGTGATCCGATCCCCCAGATGCTTCGCGAGGATTCCCGCATAGTCGGCGAAGTATCCCGCCAGGTCGCGACTCGGCCAGCCTCCGCGATCCTCCAGCCCCTGCGGCAAATCCCAGTGGTACAGCGTACAAAACGGCCGGATCTGCGCCTCCATCAGCGCGTCCACCAGCCGGCTGTAGTGATCGAGCCCCTTCTGGTTAGGCGCGCCCGTCCCCGACGGCTGAATCCTCGGCCATGAAATCGAAAAGCGATAGCTCTTCTGGTTCAGTCGTTTCAGGATCGCAATGTCGTCGCGATAGAGGTGGTATTGGTCGCAGGCCACATCGCCCGTTGCCGCACCCTTGATCTTCCCCGTCGTATGCGCAAAGCGATCCCAGATCGACTCGCCTTTGCCATCTTCGTTCCACGCGCCTTCCACCTGATACGCGGCCGTCGCCAGTCCCCACAGAAACCCATCCGGGAATCGCGCTCCTGCAATCTTAGCCGGCGCAATCGCTCCCGGGACTTCTGGCGCAGCACTCTGGGCACCTGCATTCATACCGGGTCCCATCAGCAGCGCCGACCCAGCCGCCGCCACCGATCCATTCAGGAATTCTCGACGATTCACACCACACCTCCATCGCGAGGCCCAAACTATAACACCGGGAGAATACTCAAGTAAAACGTTTGACTTAAATAATTCGCCGCAAAAGGTCGCACCCAAAAGAAAGCGCCCGGCGTATGCCGGGCGCTTTCACGATTCCCTGTTGCCTATTCCCTGTCCCCTGCCGTTAAGACGCCGTCAGCTCCGCGGCAATCTTCTCCGTGACAAACGACTCGACCGTATCGCCGACCTTAATGTCGTTGAAGTTCGAGAGCCCGACGCCGCACTCCATGCCGTTGGTCACTTCGCGCGCATCGTCCTTGAACCGCTTCAGCGACGTCAGCTTGCCCTTGTACACCGGCACGCCATCGCGCATCAAACGGACCTCAGAGTCACGCCGCAGAATGCCATCCGTCACGCGGCATCCCGCAATCGTTCCAACCTTCGGAATGCGGAAGACGTTGAGCACCTCCGCGCGTCCCAGGAAGTTCTCCCTGAACACCGGCTCCAGCAGACCCAGCATCGCTTTGCGGATTTCGTCCTGCAGCTCGTAAATAATCGAGTGCAGCCGGATCTCCACTTCTTCCTGCTCTGCCAGATCGGCGACCTTGCGCTCCGGCCGCACGTTGAACCCGATGATGATCGCATTGGACGCCGACGCCAGCAGCACGTCGCTCTCCGTGATCGCACCCACGCCGGAGTGGATCACCTTGATGCGCACTTTCTCCGTCGACATCTTCTGCAGCGAATCGGCCAGCACTTCCACCGATCCCGTGACGTCGCCCTTCAGGATCAGCGGCAGCTCCTTCACACCGGCCTGCTGGATCTGATCCGCCAGTCCTTCCAGCGTGACGCGTGAAGACTTGGCCAGCTGCGATTCGCGCTCGCGCATCTTGCGGTACTGCCCGATGCCCCGCGCCTTGTCGCGATCGCTCACCACCAGGAAGGTATCGCCGGCATCCGGCATCCCTTCCAGACCCAGAATCTCCACCGGCGTCGATGGCCCCGCTTCTTCCACCTGACGCCCGCGGTCGTCGAACATCGCGCGAATCTTTCCGAACGTGTTCCCCACCACAAAGTTGTCCTGGTTCTTCAGCGTGCCGTTCTGCACCAGTACCGAAGCCACCGCACCGCGTCCGCGATCCAGCTTGGCTTCGATCACCGTGCCCACCGCTGTCCGTTCCGGCGTTGCCTTCAGATTCTGAATGTCGGCTACCAGACAGATCATTTCCAGCAGCAGGTCCAGATTGATGCGCTTCTTCGCGGACACATCGACGAACACCGTATTGCCGCCCCAGTCTTCCGGAACCAGCCCACGGTCACCCAGCTGCTTCTTCACGCGATCCGGTTGCGCCTCGGGCTTGTCGATCTTGTTCACCGCGACAATCATCGGCACGTTCGCGGCTTTCGCGTGATCGATCGCCTCCAGCGTCTGCGGCATCACGCCGTCATCGGCCGCCACCACGATCACCACGATGTCCGTGACCTTGGCGCCGCGCGCGCGCATCCGCGTAAACGCTTCGTGGCCTGGCGTATCCAGGAAGACAATCTCGCGCCCAAACGCAGGCGAATCCGGCTTTGCGATCTTCACCTTGTACGCGCCGATATGCTGCGTGATCCCGCCCGCTTCGCCGCCCGCCACATCCGTCTCGCGGATCGCATCCAGCAGCGACGTCTTGCCGTGATCGACGTGGCCCATCACCGTCACCACCGGCGGCCGTGTCACCTCCAGCTCGTCGGGATTTTCGGTTGCGAGGATGCTCTCCATGGCCTCGTTCGCCATCTGATCCTCAAACGTGATCACCTGCACGTCGGCGCCGAACTGCGCCGCCACTTCCTTCACCAGCTCCCCATCCAGCGTCTGGTTGACCGTGACGAATACGCCCTTCATCAGCAGCGTCGCGATCAGATCCTTGGCGCGGACTTCCAGCTTCTCCGCCAGATCCTTCACGCTCACGCCTTCGGTCACCGTGATGGTGCGCGTAATCGGCACCGGTCCGGTCGGAACCTGCGCAGTCTGACGCGACGGCGGGGCAAAGCCCTTCATCGGGCCTTCTTTGGTCTTCTCGTAGCGTGGCCGGCCGCGGCCTCGCGGTCCCGGACGTGCCGGCCGTGGCGCTTCACCCGGAGGCGGCAGCGCAGGCGCACCACCCATCCCCGGCCTCTGCCCAAATCCTGGCCGCGCTCCAAATCCTGGCCGCGCTCCCATCCCGGGCCGCTGTCCCGGCCCTCCCGGACCGGTCGGCTGCGATCGCGTCGGATGCATCGGGCGTCTTCCCGGTGCTCCCTGCGGACCCGCGCCACCGCCTCCCATGCCTGGACGCGGACCCCCCGGCCCCCCGCCCGGCCTGCGATCGAAAATGGGGCGTCCCCGCTGAATACCTCCACCTGCATTGGGTCCTGTTGCCCCGGCTGCCGCCGGTGGCGGCGGAGGCGGCGCGCTGTAGACCGGCCGCGGTCCTGTCTGCGGCATGATCACTCGCCGCGGCGCTGGCGGTTCCGGCCGAGGTGGTGCCGGACTCTCAGCCACTGCTGCCGGGGACGCGGATTTCGCTTCTGGAGCGCCGGCTCCCTGAGCAGCAACGGCGGCGACCACCACCGGCCCCGGCGTAGAGGCCGGGGTTGCCGCTACTGCGGCTTGTCCTGTAGCTGCCGGCGGCTTCGCTGCAGCCACGGGCGGTGCAGCAACCGGGCGCCCCTCGGACGCGGGCGCGCTGCTCGCTGCCGCAACCGGCGGCTTTGCCACTACCGGACCTGCCGGTGGGCGCGACGCAATGGCGGGTGTCTGCGGCGGAGCCGCCACGACAGCCGGTCGATGCGCGCTCGCGGCGGGTGGCGCCGCCACAATAGCGGGGGCCTGGCGCGGCTGCGGGACAATCATTCTCTTCGCTGGAACAGGCTTCGCCTCGGCCGTCGGCTGTACCGTCGCCGCCGGCGCACTCACCGCAGGTCCTGCCGGAGCGGGGCTGCCCGCTGGCCGCGCGGCAATCGGCGCTGCCGGCGTCGCCGCTGCGGGCTTCGCGCTCGTCACCGCTGGCGGCGCGGCCGCTCGCGGAGGCGCTGGATGCATCTCCTGCTGCTTCTTTTCCAGAATCGCCCGGGCTACATCGCCGACGCTGTGCACCTTCGACCAGTCGATCTTCGGCTTCGCTTCGGCTTCGTGCCGCGCACCGGAGCTCCCGCTTCCGCCGCGCCCCTTCAGAATGTGGGCGCGCACACGTTCTGCTTCATCCGTCTCGATGGAGCTCGAATGCGTTTTCTTCTCGGTAACCCCGACCGCCGTGAGAGCGTCCAGAATCTCTTTACTCTTGACTTCCAGCTCCCGCGCTAATTCATTGATTCGAACTGTGCTCATTCGTCCCCGTGTCTCGTCGACATCCCACCTGCCCTTAGTTCCTCATACAGACTCCTGACTTGTGGGTCTTGGTATCTCTCTCATTATCTCTGAAAAATGCTTCGTTCGTGGCTCTATTCCCCACCACAGGCTCACAAAAATCCCGCGCCGCTGGTTCCTGAACGCTCTCCGCCGAACGCTGAACGCTGGCTATTCGTCCTTCACTTCCTCGACGTTGCCCTCCACCACGGCATCGTCCTCTTCCGCAAGCTCAGGTTTCAGCTCGTGCTCGGCCAGCGTCTCGCTCACATCTTCGCGGCCCGGAACCACCGACTCCGCGCCTTCCTCATCCAGGTCCGGACCAACCTCGGTGACCTCAGCCAGCTGCTCCTCGGCCACTTCGTCGTTGATCAGGCCCGAGCCGTCTTCGCTCACCGGCTCCTCTTCGCTCTGCGTCAGATCCTGCTGCAGACGCGTCGATTTCCTCGTCCAGCGATGCCTCCTCGGCCTTGAGCTTCGCCGCCTCGCTGCCGCTGCCTTCCGCCGCTTCGGCACTCCCTTCCGCTGCGGCTGCCAGTTCCGCCGGACGCTCCTCGCCCTCTTCGTACTGACCGAAATAATGCCGCACCGCCACGCTGATCTTCTCCAAAGTCTTTTCGCCGATCCCCGGGATCTCCTCCAGTTGCTCCGGCGTCATGTCGGCCAGCGCTTCTACCGTCGTAATTCCGGCCGTTACCAGCTTTTGGATGATCGATTCGCCCAGCTCGCCTACCTGTTCGATCGGCGTGGCTGTCACTCCCGCCATCGCCGTCATCTGCTGCTCCACTTCCTGGCGCTTCTCTTCCTCGCTCTTGATATCGATCTTCCAGCCCAGCAGCTTCGCCGCCAGCCGGACATTCTGGCCCTTCTTCCCGATTGCCAGCGACAGCTGGGTGTCGTCCACAATCACTTCCAGCTGCTTGTCGGTCAGGTCGCTGATGCTCACCCGGCTCACTTTCGCCGGCTGCAGAGCCTTCTCCGCAAAGGTCGTGATCTCTTCGCTGAACTCGATGATGTCGATCTTCTCGCCCCTCAACTCGCGAATGATCGACTGCACGCGCATGCCCTTCATGCCCACGCACGCGCCCACTGGATCGACGTCCTTGTCGCGCGACATCACCGCAATCTTGGTTCGTTCTCCGGCTTCACGCGCAATCGCGCGGATCATCACCGTCCCGTCGTAAATCTCCGGCACCTCGCTCTGGAACAGGTTCTGCACCAGCTCCGGCGCCGCGCGCGACACAATCACCTGCGGCCCTCGCGACGCGCGATCCACCCGCTGCAGCACCACCCGCACCCGCTCTCCCACCGCAAACTGCTCCAGCCGCGACTGCTCCCGCCGCGGCATCCGCGCCTCCGCCTTGCCGAGGTCGAAGATCACGTCCTGCAACTCCACGCGCTTCACCGTCGCGTTCAGCACCTCGCCCACGCGATGCGCATATTCGTTGAAGACCGTGTCCCGCTCCGCCTCGCGCACCTTCTGGAAGATCACCTGCTTCGCCATTTGCGCGGCAATGCGTCCCAGCACGTCGGTCGGCTTGTAGTAACGAATCTCGCCGCCGATTTCGACCTCGGGCGCCAGCTCCCGCGCCTCTTCCAGCGCAATCTGGTTCACCGGGTCTTCGATCAGCTCCGGCGTCTCCACCACCGTCTTGAAGACGTACGCCCGGATCTCGCCCGTGTCCTTGTCGATCTCCGCACGCATGTTTTCCTGCGTCTTGTAATACTTGCGCGTCGCCAGCGCGATCGCGTCCTCGACCGCCGAGACCACGATCTGTGGGTCGATTCCCTTATCCCGGCTCAACGCCTCGATGCTGTCGTAAAGAACACTCGCCATCTGTTTCTCTCTATCCCTGTACGAAATTCAAATCGTCATCAAAAAACCAGGTCTGTCATCCTGAGCGATGCGAAGGACCTTGTGTTCGTCTTGCACTGTTTCGTCTCGCCAAACATCGTATTTCGGCACCCTGAACCCCGCTCCGGCTGCTCTCCTGAACGCTAAAACTCCGGCACCAGCTGCGCCTTCTCAATATTCTTCAGCGCGATCTCCACGCTTTCGCTGGCCTGTAGCCTCTGCCCCGTGGCCCTCTTCTTCGCTCTTGCCTGTTGCCTGTTCCCTGCTCCCTGACGCGTCAGGATCACGGACGCGTCCTTAACCTCTGTGAGCCTGCCCTGCCAGTGCCGGTTGCCCTCCACTGGCTCGAACGTCTGCACCTTCACCAGCATTCCGGCAAACCGCCGATAGTCTTCGATCCCGTGCAGCTTTCGGTCCAGCCCCGGCGATGAAACCTCCAGCGTGTACTCGCCGCCTGGAATCGAATCCTCCACATCCAGAACCATCCCAAAATCCCGGCTGAACGCCTCGCAATCCTCGTGCGTCACGCCCGACAGCTGTTCGATCCCCACGGAAACCTGGGTGCTCTCGCTTTTGAGACCCGCGTCTGTCTCCGCCAGCTTCCGTCGTTCCTCTGCGTTCTTCTCAATAAAGACGCGCAAGATCCGATGCTTCGCTCCGCCGAGCATCTCGAGCTCCACAACATCCAGCCCGTGCGACGCCGCCACCCGCTGCGCCGTCGAGCGTATCTGTGCTGCATCGAACGCCATGTTCTCTTGGAAACCGCCCCGCCGAAAAAAGACCAAATAAAAAGTGGGCTCGCGCCCACTCATCTCTCCGGCCGCACACCCGCGTCACCGGACAAACGTGTCTGTTCCTATAGTAACTGGCTTCCCCGAAGCTTTCAAATTCTCACGCCCACGCGACCCTCGCCCCTCAACCCTGCCGCGTTTTATCCGCCTTGTCACACGCTGTCCCAATCCTCAACTGCTCATGGGATACTGGCTCTCAGAAAGCGAGCCCGACTATGTCCACCGCCGCCGACACCCTCAACCCCTATGCCAAATTTCTTGAGGGTCAGGACCCTCTCGCCGTTCTGCCCAACACCCCCGGTCGCCTCAAATCGCTCGCCCAGGCCATCGGCCCCGCCAAAATCAACACCCCGCAGGCACCGGGCAAATGGAGCCCCCGCGACATCTTCTGCCATCTCGCCGACTGCGAGACGGTCTTCGCCTTCCGCCTCCGGCAGACCCTTGCCGAAGACCATCACCAGGTCCAGCCCTTCGACCAGGACAAGTGGGCCGCACCCTACTCCACCATCGACGCCAACGAGGCCCTCGGCGCTTTCTCCATCCTCCGCCGCTGGAACCTGCTCCTCCTCTCATCCGCTCTGCCGAAGCATGCAGCGAAACAGCTTACCCATCCCGAACGCGGCACCATGACCTTTGCCACCATCGTGGAAACCATGGGCGGACACGACCTCAACCACCTCCTTCAGCTCGAACGCATCGCCGGCACTCGCTGACTTGCCCCTCGCTGACTCGCTCCGTGCCAGGCCGGGTTCATCGGTCACTCTTCCCTGTCGCCTCCTCCATCCGCTTGCTATACTTCTATAAAGTCGCTTCCCCTCCGACCCACAGCGGACGAAAGCGCCAGGATTCCTGACCAGCATGTCCATTCGCACCCGCCGTACCCTGTTCTCCCTCATCGTCTTCTTTGCCGTCTGCGCGCTCGGCGGCATGGTTCTCAGCCAGCAGGTTGGGGCGCAGTCAGCCCAGGACGAGTCCACCTTCCGCGATGGCCTCAAGTCCTTCAGCGCTGTCTACGACATCGTGGCGAAGAACTACGCTGAGCCTCTCACCGGAGACATGCCCGACAAGGCCATCTACGACGGCGCCATCCCCGAGATGCTGCACACCCTCGACCCGCACTCGAGCTTCTACGATCCCAAAGCCTACGCGCGCATGAAGGAAGACCAGCACGGCAAGTACTACGGCGTCGGCATGCTCATCGTGCAGCAAAACGGCAAAGTGGTCGTTGTGAATCCCATCGAGGGATCACCCGCCTTCCGCGCCGGCGTTCATCCTGGTGACATCATCACCAGCATCGATGGCGCTTCCGCCTCGGGCATGACTTCCGACGACGTGGCCAATCGGCTCAAAGGTCCGCGCGGCACCAAGGTCAACGTCACTATGACCCGCGTCGGTGCCTCGTCGCCCATCAACTTCGACCTCGTCCGCGACGAGATCCCCAACAACAGCATTGACCTTGCCTACGAAATTCGCCCCGGCATCGGCTACATCCACATCAAGCAGTTCCAGGAGACGACGGGCCGCGAATTCGACGACGCCGTGTCCAACTTCGGCCCCGGCCTCAAGGGCCTGGTGCTCGACCTGCGCGGCAATCCGGGCGGCGTGCTGGTTGAAGCCGTCAGCGTCTGCGATCGCCTCCTTAAGCGCGGACAGGTCATCGTCTCGCAGCGTGGCCGCGCCTTCCCCGAGCAGGTCTATCGCGCCACCCATGGCAACGACGGCGACAGCTTCCCCATTGTGGTTCTGGTGAACCGCGGCACCGCGTCCGCTGCTGAGATTGTCTCCGGCGCCCTGCAGGATCACGACCGCGCCCTCATCGCCGGCGAAACCACCTTCGGCAAAGGCCTGGTGCAGACCGTCTATACGCTTTCTGACAACACCGGTCTCGCCCTCACCACCTACCACTACTTCACGCCCAGCGGACGCCTCATCCAGCGCAACTACAGCGGCGTCTCGCTCTACGACTACTACTACAATCACGACCAGCCCCAGGACGACAAAGACCGCGAAGTCAAGCTCACCGACTCCGGCCGCACCGTCTATGGCGGCGGCGGCATCACGCCCGATATCAAGGTCGAAGCACCCAAGTCCAACCCCTTCCAGGATTTGCTCCTCGAGCGCGATGCCTTCCTCGGCTTCACCGAGGAGTATCTCGCCCACCGCACCGTCAACAAGGATTTCCAGATCGACGATTCCGTCCTCAGCGATTTCAAACAGTATCTGTCGTCGCAGAACTACGACTACACGCCCCAGGAATTTGAGGCCAACCTCGACTGGGTCAAGACCAGCGTGAAAGCGTCGATCTTCGCCACCCAGTTCGGTCTCACCTCCGAGCTCAAGGTCAAAGCCGACTGGGATCCGGAAATTCAGCAGGCCATGAATCTCATGCCCCAGGCCGCCCAGCTCGAGCAGCACGTGCAGCAGGTCCTGGCCGAGAAGGACGCCGCCCTTAATAAAGGTCCCGCCTCGCGATAATCTTGAAAGCGCGACCACCTTCAAGGGCCGGCAGCCAAAAGCTCCCGGCCCTTTTCATTTGCAACCAGCAACGGAGTCGCCAGACATGAGCAGCAAGCCAACAGCTATCAGCCACCAGCCTCCAGCCGGTTCCGCGCCCGATACTCTGCGCTTCGCCGAAGAATCCGATCTTCCCGCGATCGAGACCATGATCAATGCCGCCTTCGAGGTGGAGCGAACCTTCAAGCTGGAGCCTCGGCTCGACCCCGAACATACTCGTAAGTACTTTCGCCAGGGTCACTTCCTTCTCGCTGAAGACGAAGTTGGTTTGGCCGGATGCGTCTTCGTCGAACTCAGCGGCGAATGCGCTTACCTCGGGCTGCTCTCCGTCGATCCATCCCGCCAGAAAACCGGCCTCGGCCGCCGCCTCGCCACCGCCGCTGAAGAGTTCGCAGGCCAGAGGGATGCCTTCCGCATGGAACTCACCGTCCTCAATCTGCGTACCGACCTGCCGCCGTACTATCGCAAACTCGGCTACATCGAAGTCGGCGAAGAGCCCATGCCAATGGAATGGGCACGCCGCATCAACCGCCCCTGTCACTTCATTCGCATGGCCAAGTCCCTCGACAGGAGAGAACCATGAATATCCGCTTCGCCGAAGAATCCGACCTCGCCACCCTGACGGCCCTCATCAACCGGGCCTTCAAAGTCGAGGCCTTCTTCATCGTGCGCGACCGCCTCACGCCTGAAGAAGCCCGTGAGTATTTCGAGAAGGGTCGTTTCCTCCTTGCCGATGAAAACGGTCAGCTCGCCGGCGTCGTCTACGTCGAGTTGCGGGGCGACCGCGGTTACCTCGGCTTGCTCTCTGTCGATCCCGATCTGCAGAAGTCCGGCCTCGGCCGCCGCCTCACCTTCGCCGCCGAAGAGTTCGCCCGGGAGATGGGCTCGCACCACATGGACCTCACCGTCGTGAACCTCCGCACCGAGCTCCCGCCCTTCTACCGCAAACTCGGCTACACCGAAAACGGCACCCAACCCATCCGCCCGGAGATGGTCCCACGCATGCTCCAGCCCGCCCACTTCATCAAAATGACCAAGCCTCTGGGCAATGGCTGATTGAGCGGGAAGCCGGAAGCACAAAGCGAGCGAAGCTTGAAAGCTGTGCGCCGGGAAGCTTCACTCGTTGCTAACCTGCTGACTCGCTGACTCGCTTTTTCTGCAGGCTGAGCTCTGCGCTCTGAGCCCTGTACTTCAGCACCGGCCGCGCGAGCAACAGCACCCCCAGCACCACCGTGATGGCCAGCGGAGTCTTCACCCCGCTCTTCACGCCCCACCAGTAGTGAATGACGCCGCTGATCGCCGCCGCGTACGTCAGCCAATGCAGCCGATTCCAGTTCTTCCCGCCCAGCTTCCGAATCGACCAGGTCGTCGACGTCAGTGCCAGCGGCACCAGCATCAGCCACGCCGCGAGGCCCGCCGTGATAAAGCGCCGCTGGCTGATGTCGTCCATCATCGCCGCCCAGCTCCAACCCGCATACAGCCCCACATACGTCAGCAAATGCAGGCATGCATAGAAGAACGCGTAGAGCCCCAGCAGCCGCCGGAACCGCCCCAGCCAGCTCAGTTTCGGAATCAGGCGCCGCACCGGCGTCACCGCCAGCGTAATCACCAGCAGCCGCAGCGTCCCGCGCCCCGTGAAGAAGGTCACCGTGTGCGTCGGATCGGGCCCGAGCGCCGTGGGGTCGGTGGTCAGCGACAGATACAGCCGCCACAGCAGCCAGGCGATCGGCCCCAGACATGCCACATGCGCCACTACCTTCAGCGCCACAATCCAGCGCCTGCTCATTTGTAACCGCACTTGTTACGTTTCATCGATTGTCTTCCGCGGCCGCAACCCGTCCCGATCACCGCTCACTCACTGTGCCCGTGGCCTGACTAGTAGTTCTTCCTCAAATCCATCCCGGCGTACAGGCTGGCCACCTGATCGCCATAGCCGTTGAACATCAATGTGGGCTGCAACTGCCGGAAAATCGGTGCGCCGATTACCCGCTCCCGCTTCTGGCTCCATCGCGGATGATCCACGTTCGGATTCACATTCGAATAGAAACCGTACTCATTCGGCGCCATGTCGTTCCATGTCGTGTGCGGCTGATCCTTCACAAACTTCACCTTCACGATCGACTTCCCCGACTTGAACCCGTACTTCCACGGCACAATCACCCGTACCGGCGCGCCATCCTGGTTCGGCAGCACATCGCCATACAGCCCGAACGTCAGCAGCGTCAGCGGATGCATGGCCTCATCCATCCGCAAGCCCTCTGAATACGGCCACGAGATCCCGGCTTCGAACGGCAGCAACTCATCCTTCCGGTCCGCCAGCGAAATAAACTGCACGTACTTTGCCGATGGCAGCGGCTCGCACGCGTTGATAAACTCCGACAGCGAATACCCCACCCACGGAATCACCATGCTCCACGCTTCCACGCAGCGGAATCGGTAGATGCGATCCTCGAGCGGTTTCATTTTGAGCAGCGCATCGATGTCGAAGGTCTTCTTCTGCTTCACCAGGCCTTCCACCCGCACCGTCCACGGCCGCGTCTTCAGCATCCCGGCGTTCTTCGCCGGGTCGCCCTTGTTCACGCCGAACTCGTAGAAGTTGTTGTAGTGTGTGATGTCCTCCAGCGGAGTGGGCGTCAGACCCGGCGTCGAATACTGGCTCTTCACCGTCGTTAGCTTCTCGTCTGCTTCCACATTCGATGGCCGCAGCATGCGCGCCATCCCCTCTCCCGCCACCGCAGCCACTCCTGCCGCCGCAGCCGCCGCCATAAACGCGCGCCGATTCATGTAGGTCGCCTTCGGCGTAATCTCCGACGATGGAATCTCGGTTTTTGTCCAAATCAACATGCAATCTCCTCAGTCCGCGTCAGCAGCCGAAGCGTCTCGTTATCCTTCATCTTCCCCTCTACCTATTCGACGCGCCAGCGCCACTTCCGACTCGCAATCCAGTGTTCGCCGACCGCTGTGTACCTGCCTTGCTCTGTAAGCTGAACGGTCTACACTGTCTTTCCTTGCTACTCTGAGTACGCTGTCACCCCTGACTCCGGATCACATCCTTCGATGCGTCCAACCGTATCACTCCTCGTGTCTCTCGCGTGTCTCTTTCCTGCAGCGCCACTCTGCGCGCAACCCGCGCCGATCCCCGTCAAGGTCGTCATCGTCACCACATTTGAAGTCGGCAACGATACCGGCGACAAGCCCGGCGAATTTCAGTTCTGGGTCGAGCGCGAGCACCTCGACCGCGTCCTTCCCTTTCCTGGCGGCGTCCACTCGCTCCGCGCCAACGCCGACGGCTCCATCCTCGGCATCGTCACCGGCATGACCATCGGCCCCGCCGCTTCCTCCATCATGGCCCTCGGCCTCGATCCTCGCTTCGACCTCACCCACGCCTACTGGCTCCTCGCCGGCATCGCCGGCGTCGACCCCAACGTGGCTTCCGTCGGCTCGGCTGCCTGGGCCAAATGGGTTGTCACCGACATCCGCCAGGAAATGGACCCTCGCGAAGCGCCGCCTGACTGGCCCTACGGCATCTTCGCCATCGGCTCCCTCCGCGCCGGCGCTGAGCCCGAGCCCAATCGCGTCTGGGGCACCGAGCCCCGCGCCTATCCCCTCAATGCGAAGCTCACCGACTGGGCCTTCGCACTCACCAAAGACACAGCCCTCCAAAGCATTTCCGCCATCGCCACGCCTGAAGTCGCCGCCTTCCGCGCCACCTACACCGGCTTTCCCAACGCCCAGCGCCCGCCCTTCGTCCTCGAAGGCGACGTCCTCGCCTCCGACTCCTACTGGCACGGCGTCATCCTCACCCGTTGGGCCGAGGACTGGGTCCGCATCCACACCCATGGCCAGGGCCTCTTCACCATGACCGCTATGGAGGACTCCGGCGTCGCCGAAGCCCTCACCCGCCTCGACCAAATGCACCGCGCCGACTTTCGCCGCTTCCTCGTCCTCCGCACCGCCTCCAACTACTCCGAGCAGGCCCCCGGCCACTCTGCCGCAGAATCCCTCACCGCTCCCTACATCGGCGGCATTCCCGCCCTCGAAGCCGCATACCGCGTCGGCTCGCCCATCGTCCATACAATCCTCGCCCACTGGGACCGGTACCGCGACCACCTTCCCGGCGACTAAAGTCCCGCCCCGGAAAGGGTCTTCTGCCGTTAATGTGTTTCCCGTGCCCCAGCCCACTGCTATCCGCACCCTCGCCATCGCCCTTGCCACCGCCGTCCTCGCTCTCCCCGCCTGCGCCCAGCAGCATCATCCCATTGCCCTCGTCGCTGACACGGTCCTCGACGGAACCGGCAACATTCTCCACCACACTTCGATCCTGGTCGAGGGGTCCAGAATCGTCAGCATCGGCGCACCCATCCCAGCTGGTGCTCTTGTCTACAACCTCGGCACCCTCACCGTCACGCCCGGTCTCATCGACACCCACGCCCACATCCTCTGGCACTTCGACAACGGGCGCCTCGCGGGCAACGACGAGCCCCCGCTTCAGGCCATGCTCCACGCCGTCGACAACGCCATCGTCACCCTGAATGCAGGCTTCACCACCATCCAGAGTCCCGGCTCGCCCGACGACAAATATCTGCGCGACGCCATCGCGCGCGGCATCATCCCCGGCCCTCGCATCCTCACCTCGCTCGAACCGCTCACCGAAACCAGCGGCGACCCGGACCAGCTCCGCGCCCTCGTCGATCAGCGCAAACAGCAGGGCGCCGACTTCATCAAGGTCTTCGCCTCCAAAAGCATTCGCGAAGGCGGCGCGCAGACCACGACGGACGCCCAGCTCCAGGCTGCCTGCGGCGAAGCGAATAAGATCGGCCTGCGCACCATCGTCCACGCCCACTCGGCTGCCGCGGCCAAAGCCGCGACCCTCGCCGGCTGTACCTCCATCGAACACGGCGCCTACGTCACCGACGACGTCTTCCGCCTCATGGTCGAAAAAGGAACCTATTACGACCCCAACATCGGCCTCGTCCTGCAGAACTACATCGCCAACAAAGAAAAGTTCATCGGCATCGGCAACTACAACGAGGAGGGATTCGCGTACATGGTCAAAGGCGAAGCTATCGTCCTCGAGACGTTCAAGCGCTCTCTCAAAATTCCCGGCCTCAAAATCGTCTACGGTACCGACGCCGTCGCCGGGGCCCATGGCCGCAATGGCGAGGAGTTCATTGCCCGCGTCCAGCAGGGCGGCCAGGATCCTATGGCTGCGCTGATCTCTGCCACCTCGCTCTCCGCCCGTTCCCTGCGCCTCGAAAACCAAATCGGATCCATCGCCCCCGGCATGCAGGCCGACATCATCGCCATGGACGGCAATCCTCTCGACGATCCCACCGCTGTCCGCCGCGTCGTCTTCGTCATGAAAGCCGGCACCGTTTTCCGAAACGTAAACCCCTCCCGTCCCTGACATCGGCCTGCACACGGAACCACGGCTGCCCAGCCTGCGTAATCCCAGCAGCGGAGCCGACAAAGCATCGAGGAGACCACCGGTATGAAGAACCTGCCGCAGGACATTCGCTATGCATGGCGCCAGTTGCGCAAGGCCCCAGGTTTTACTGTCACCACCGTGCTCACCCTCGCTCTCGGCATCGGTGCGCTCACCACCGTCGCCACCTGGACCAATGCTGTTCTCTACAATCCCTGGCCGCACGTCGCCGCGCCCCGCGATCTGCGCTTTATCGATGCCACCGTCCTCGGCAACGAAGGCTACTCGGTCCACTACGATCAATACCGCCTGCTGCGCGACTCCGGGCGCTCCTGGAACAATGCCACTGCCTTCGAGATGGACGAGGTCGATCTCGCCAATCCAGGCGCGCAGCCGCAGGCCATTGCCGCCGGCGTTGTCTCGTCGAATTATTTTCAGTTCCTCGGCATCACGCCGCAACGTGGCCGCTTCTTCGATCCCGCTGCCAACGACCGCGCCTACGGCGCCAACGACGAAGTCGTTCTCTCCGATGCCCTGTGGCGCGCCCGCTTCGACGCCAATCCCTCCGTGGTTGGCCGCACCCTCTCCATCAATCGCCATACCTTCACCGTCATCGGAGTCGCCCCGAAAGAATTCTCCGGAATCTATGGCGGTATCGCCGAAGCTGCGTGGTTTCCCTTCTCCAGCCTGCGCGACCTCACCTCCGATGCCCCGCCGGATCCCCTTCTCCACTACGGTCTGCAGGTGGCCGTTCGCCTTCGTCCCGGGGTCGGCAACCGCACCGCGGCCGCCGAGGTCCACACCCTCGCCCGCGCCTACGCCGCGCAGCACCCCGCCGACAATCTCTCCCGCTGGGGTCTTAACCTGCGCGACGCCGCCCACTTCGCGCGCGGCCTCTTCGACATGATCGGCGAGCTCCTGCCCATTCTCTTTGGAGCGTCGCTCCTGCTCATGGCGCTGGTCTGCATCAACATTGCTTCGCTCCTTGGCCAGCACGCCGCGCGACGCCGCCGCGAAGTCGCCATCCGCACCGCCCTCGGCGCCAGGCCCTCTCGCATCGCCGCTCAGGTCCTCACCGAAACCGGCCTGCTCGCCCTCGCCGGAGCCGCTGCCGGCTGGGCTGTCAGCATCGTCATGTCGCGTGCGCTTCTCGCCCTGCTGCCCAACTTCGGCTTTCCCGTGTCCTTCAACCTTCACAGCGACGCGCGCATCCTGCTCTTCGTCACCACGGTCGCCGTGGCCGTCACCCTGATATGCGGAACCCATCCCGTCCGCCAGTCCCTGCGCGCCTCGCAGAGCGACGCCCTCCACGAAGGCGGCGCCACCGTCACCGGCTCGCGCAACAAACTGGGCCGCCGCATCCTCCTCGGCCTCCAGCTGGGCATGTGTTTCATGGTCCTGGTCTGCTGCGGACTCCTCGCCCGGACCGCCTTCAACATCGTCAACCGCGCCACCGGATTCGACCGCGCCAACTGTCTCACCGCAGGCATCGACCTTTCGCGCTCCGGCTACACCGAGCTGAGCGGACTCGCCTTCCAGACCGCCCTCCTCGATCGCCTGCAATCCGCGCCAGGCGTCGCCTCTGCCACCCTCACCTCGCACCTGCCCATGGGCGACTACGGCTCCGGCAATACGCAGGGCATCAGCATACCCTCCTATGTCCCTGCCAAAGGTGAGGACATGGAAGTCGTCACCGATTTCGAAAGCCCTGGCTTCTTCCACAACATGGGCATCGCCCTCCAGCAGGGTCGCGAGTTCGACACTGGCGACAATGCCTCCGCCGCCCCGGTCGCTGTCATCAATCAGTCGATGGCGCACCGCTACTGGCCCAAAGGAGGCGCCCTTGGCAGCAGTCTCGTCCTCAGCAAGCGCTCCTGGCGCATCGTCGGCATCGTCAGCGACTACGCCTATGCCGACCCTTCCAACACCGACCCTACCCCGCTCCTGTTCCTGCCCCTCGCGCAGCATTATCAGAGCTACGTCATCGTTGCCCTTCGTTCCCGGACCACCGCCGCCGCCCTCACCACCCAGCTGCGCCAGACGGTCGCCGGCCTCGACGCCTCGCTTCCGCTTGAAAACGTCAGCACCCTCGAACAGGTCGCTGGCATGCGCTATCAGATGGCGCGCATCCCCGCCGAGCTCCTCAGTGTCTACGCCCTCTCCAGCGTCCTTGTCGCCATGCTGGGCCTCTATGCCGTCATGGCCTACTCGGTCATTGAGCGCCATCGCGAGTTCGCTCTGCGCATGGCTCTCGGTTCCACGCGCGCGGCTGTTTTCCAGCTTGTGCTCAGCGGCAGCACGTGGGTCGCGCTCATCGGCCTCCTCACCGGAGGCCTTGGCTCCATCGCCGCCGTGCGTCTGCTCCGCTCCATGCTCTTCGGCGTTGCACCTTTCGATCCCCTCAGCTACTGCGCCGCAGCCGCTCTCCTCCTGCTCACCGTATTTCTCTCCGGATTGGCCCCCGCCCGCCGCGCCGCCTCGATTCAGCCCATGCAGGCGCTGCGTACCGAGTAAAACGCTTCCGACGGCCCCCAGGAGCCCTCGACCCTTGCCTCCCCGTTATTTAACGCATTCGCTAACACAGACTGGGGATTGTTCCCAGGCCAGACACTGTCCAAAAATGTTCCGGACCAGGGTTTCGATTGAATTTCGCCTCCAGGCAATTCGTTCGCACCGGCGCGCTCCTTGTCGTCGGTCTCATCTTCCTGCTCTGCGCCGGTGCCGCGCGCTTTGCATGGGACTACGAGCTCGCGACCGCCTGGGTAACGCACACCACCCAGGTCATGGCAGAAATTCGCAATGCCCAGGTGCTGCTGGCCAAAGCTTCTCTCTCTTCGGGGCCCGCTCTGCAAACCGGACTGACGGCGGCCTCGGATCAGGCCAGGCATATCGGCAGCATCACTCGGGATAACCCCGAGCAGCAAAAAAGCATTGCCGATTTCCGCGCCGCTCTCTCCGGAGCCCAATCCGGCCCAGCCGGCCCAATCAACCCCGCCTCTTTCGCAGCGGCGAACCTCGCTCTCGAGCGTATGAGCCTGGAGGAGTACCACCTGCTGTCCGACCGTCTCGATCGGCAGACAAAAGCGACCCGCAACGGCGCCTTCACCGCCTGCGGATTGTGCTTCGCCCTGCTGGTACTCGGCATCGCCACAGCAGCCGCGGCCAGAATCGCATTCCGTCACCGCGATGCCGCCGAGAGCGCGCTCGTTCACGAAAAACACGAGCTCACCCGCTATAGCCGCGATCTCACCGTCATCTCCACCGGCAGCAGCCTCATCCAGGCGGCGCAAGCGGAGTCCGAAATCTATTCGGCGGTCGCACACACCCTCCGGGACATGTTCCCCGATTCCCGTGGCTGCCTCGGAATCATCAGCCCGAACCACGACTTCGTCGAGATTTGCTCCCATTGGGGTGACCCCGACGACTGGGTTCCCTTCGCCCCGTCGGAATGCCTGGCTCTCTCCTCCGGTAATACCGTGCACCGCACTCGCTGGCCGCTGCAGGTTTGCCCCGCCCATCCGCCATCCGGGTCTGGAGACCAGATCTGCCTTCCTCTTCGCACCGCCACTGGCATGCCCGGCCTCCTCCATATCGAAACCGGCTGCGCGCTCAGCGACAAGCGTGCCGATGTGCTCGCCATCTTCGCTTCCCACGTCGGCCTCGGACTCGCCAATCTCAAGATGCGGGAGGCCCTCCGCCGCGACTCGATCCGCGACCCCCTGACCGGCCTCTTTAATCGACGTTATTTCGATGAAACCCTGCGCCACGAGCTTGCCCGCGCCCTGCGCCACAACATGCCCCTCTCCCTCCTCATCCTCGACCTCGATCACTTCAAGGCCCTCAACGACACCCACGGCCACGTCGCCGGCGACGATGCCCTCCGTGCCTTCGCTCGCATCCTCCGCACCACCTTCCGCGCCGGCGACGTGATCTGCCGCTACGGTGGCGAGGAGTTCGCGCTGCTCCTGCCCGCCGCCGACCTGGAAAATGCCTGGTCCAAGGCTGAAACCTTTCGCTCCGCCGTGGAACAGGCCATGGTCAGCTCCAATGGCCGCACCCTCGGATCCCTCACGGTCTCGGTCGGAGTGGCCACCTCGGCGGATTTCCAGGATCCCGAAGATCTGATACGGGCTGCTGACGCCGCCCTCTATCAGGCCAAACGCATGGGGAGAAACGCTGCATGGGTCTGCACGCCTCGCGCCGTCCCTTTCCCCGCCGTTGGCTTCCCCGCCTCGCAGGGTCTGAAACGCGGCAGTCCGGAAGAAGTCCCGCCTTCCCCATCGATCCTCCTTCCCTCCAATCGCTAACCGATTCCCCTGTTTCTTCATCCCGCCGGACGACCCATCAGCCCCGTCCCTTCCTGGCCACTTGATCGAACGCCTCACTCGTTCGACACTGGCTCTGCACTTTCACAGCCTCTGCTCGAGACCTCCATGCTCAAAGCTTTTCTCGCTCATCCTCGGCTCGCCTTGCCCCTCATCGCGCTCGCGCTGGTCAGCTCTTCTCCGGTGGCCTCCACTCAAGCCGCCTCCGACACGCCGAAACCCTCGGCGCAGTTCATGCAAATGCTTCATGCCTGGCTTGAGCAAGGCGAATACCGCGCCCAGTCGCCCAGCGAAAGCGAATGGCTCGACGACGGCGACCGCTACACCATCCTCGAGGATTCCCCCTCCCAATCCGGCGCCGTTGACCTCGTCGCCTACGATACCGCCACCGGAAAACGCAGCATCCTGGTCCCCGCCGATAAGTTGATTCCCTCCGGGCAATCCGCGCCCCTCCGCATCGAGCACTATCAGTGGTCCGGCGACCACAACCAGCTCCTCATCTTCACCAATACCCAAAAGGTCTGGCGCCTCCACACCCGCGGCGACTACTGGGTTCTCCGTCTCTCCGACGGCCGTCTCACCAAACTCGGCGCCGACGCCCCACCGGCCTCGCTCATGTTCGCCAAATTCTCCCCCGACGGCCATTCTGTCGCTTACGTGCGCGACAACAACCTCTACGTCGAAGACATCGCCGGCGGCAAAGTACTTCAGCTCACCCATGATGGATCTGCCGAAATCATCAACGGCACCACCGACTGGGTCACGGAAGAAGAATTTGGTCTCCGCGACGCATTCCGCTGGAGCCCCGATTCCGTCTCCATCGCCTACTGGCAGTTCGATCAGTCCGGCGTCGGCGATTACACCCTCATCAACGACACCAATGCGCCCTACCCCACCACCTTCCACTATCGCTACCCGCACCCCGGTGGCACGAATGCTGCTGTTCGCGTCGGCGTGGTCAGCGCGCAGGGTGGCCCAACCCAGTGGATCGACATCCCCGGCGATCCCCGCAATCAATACATCCCCCGCATGGACTGGATCGGCGATTCCAACGAGCTCATCCTCGAAAATCTAAATCGCCTGCAGAACACCAATCGCGTCCTCATCGCCAACGCCGGCTCTGGTCAAACACGTCTTCTCTTCGAAGACAAAGATCCCGCCTGGGTGGAAGTGATGCCGGAATTCCAATGGCTCTCCGCCGCCGGCTCTGCTGGCTCCTCAGCCCCTCACAACAAGACCGACCTCCTTTGGCTCAGTGAGCGCGACGGCTGGCGCCACGCCTATCTCATCTCCCGAGCCACGGGTCAGGCGCGCCTCATCACCAACTTCCCCGCCGACGTAATCCAGCCCGTCCTGCTCGATGAGCCTCATGGCTTCTTCTACTTCATCGCCTCTCCCAACGATCCCATCCGCCACTATCTCTATCGCTCACGTCTCGATGGAACCGGAACGCCGCAGCGCGTGACTCCCGAAAACCTGCCCGGATCGAATGGCTACAACGCCTCTCCCAACGGCAAATGGGCCATCCATACTTATTCCAGCGCCTCCCACCCCACCCGCTACAACCTCGTCCGTCTCGATTCGCATCAGGTCGTCCGCACCCTCGTGACCAATGACGGCCTCCTCGCCAAAGAGAACGCCATCGATCCCGAGCCCATCGAGTTCACCGAGACTCCGGTGACCGACGGCGCAAAACTCTCCACCTTCATCGTCAAACCGCCCAACTTCGATCCCACGAAGAAGTACCCGATGCTCGTCTACGTCTACAGCGAGCCTGCGTCCTGTACGGTCCACGACGCATGGGCGTTCACCTTCGACAAGGCGATCGCCCGTGAAGGCTACGTCGTCGTCAGCTTCGACAACGAAGGCACACCCGCTCCCCGCGGACGCGCCTGGCGCACGACCATCTACGGCCGCGTGGGTCTGCTCAATTCCGAGGAGCAATCGCAGGCCATCGGCGCCTTCGAACAGACCCATGCGTACATCGATTCCCATCGTGTCGGTATGTGGGGCCACAGTGGCGGCGGCTCGGCCACCCTCAACGAGATGTTTCGCCACCCCGGCCAGGTCCAGGCCGCCGTCGCCTCCTCTCCCGTCGCCGATGAAGCCCTCTACGACACCATCTATCAGGAACGCTACATGGGCCTGCCTTCCGGCAACGCGAAGGGATACCACGATGGTTCTCCCATCAGCTTCGCGGAGGGCCTCAGCGGGCATCTGCTCGTCATCCATGGCTCCGGCGACGACAATGTCCACTTCCAGGGAACCGAAATGCTCGTCAATCGCCTCATCGCACTCGGCAAGCAGTTCGACTTCATGGATTATCCCAACCGAACCCACGCCCTCTCCGAAGGTCCTGGGACATCGGTCCACGTCAACGCCCTGCGCCTGCGCTACCTCGAGGAGTACATCCCCCCGGGACCCCGGTAATCTGGCCAACGGCCTTTGCCGCTGACTACCCCGTCAGCTGACCGTTCCTCAGCCAGCCTTTATACTGTTAGTTAAGTTCCTGTACCCAGGAAATCCGCCTCTCCGCGCCCCTGCCAGGGTGGCCCGGCCCGCGAGAGCGCCGCTTGAGAAAAGGCTGTTACTCATCCCATGATTCGCTTCCTGCAGAAAGAAACGCGCTTCACCAAGTACCTCTTCATCATCATCATCGGCGCCACCTGCGTCACGATGGTCATCTTCCTCGTCCCCGGCATCTTCAACGACCAGACTTCGTCCTCGGATACGTATGCCACCATCCGCCACGGTGGCATCCTCGGCCGCTTTCTGCCCGCAGAAGAAACCATCCCGGTTGCCGACGTCCAGCAGGCCGTCCGCCGCATGGCCCGCGGCCAGCAGATCCCCGACATGTACATGCCGATGTTCATGCAGCAGGCCGCGCAGACGCTCATCCAGCAGCGCATCATGCTCGCGGAAGCACACCGCCTCGGCATCACGGCCTCCGACGACGACGTCCGCCGCTATCTCCACAGCGGCCAGCTCGGCCAGATTCTCTTTCCTGATGGCCAGTACATCGGTGACGCCCGCTACGCCGAGCTCATCTCCGATCAGCTCCAGATGACCGTCGAAAAATTCGAGGGCGAGGTCAAGCAGCAGATCGTCGTCGATCGCCTCCGCGATCTGATTACCGGCGGCATCACCGTTTCTCCTGCCGAAGTGCGCGATGCCCAGCTCAAGCAGGATACGAAGATCAAGTTCGACTACGCCGTCATCTCCGCCGACGACCTGCGCAAGACCATCAACCCCACCGACAGCGAACTCGAGGCCTTCTTTAAGCAGAATGCCGCGCGTTACCAGAACGCCGAGCCCGAGACTCGCAGGATCCAGTACGTCACCGTCACGGATACAGATATTCCCGGCGGCAAACCCCAGATCACCCAAGCCGAGATTCAGCAGTACTACAACCAGAATCAGCAGCTCTACAAAGTCGATCCGCAGGTCAAGGTCCGCCACATCCTCATCTCCGTCGACCCTAACGGGGGACCGAATGCAGACGCGGCCGCCAAGGCCAAAGCCCAGGGCATCCTCGATCAGCTCCGCAAAGACAACGGCAAGGATTTTGCCGAATTAGCGAAGAAAAACTCCGACGACCCCGGCAGCAAGGACCAGGGCGGCGAGCTCGGCTGGATCAAACATGGCGTCACCGTCCCCGAATTCGACCAGACCGCCTTCGCCCAGCAACCCGGCCAGATCTCCGGGCTCGTCCGCACCCGCTTCGGCTACCACATCATTCAGACCGAAGAAAAACAGGACGCCCACATCAAGCCCCTGGACGAAGTGAAGGCTTCCATCGTGGACACCCTCACCAAACAGCAGGTAGCCCAGGCCGAGCAGGCCTTCGTCAATCAGCTCGCTACCGAAGCGCAGAAATCCTCGCTCGCCCAGGCAGCGGCTGCGCATCATGTCCCCGTCGTCACCAGCGATTATGTTGCCGCCACCGCAACCCTCCCTGCTGTGAGCGACAGCTCCAAACTCCTCACCTCCGCCTTCGCTGCCAGGCCCGGCGCTCCCGCTCAGGTGGCGACCACCGGCGACAACAGCTTTGCCGTCTTCCAGGTCATCGACGTCAAGCCCGCCCACACCCCCACCTTCGACGAGTACAAATCGCACGTCCTCGACGATTTCCGCGATCAGCAGGTCCCCGCGCTCCTCGCCCGCAAGACCAATGAGCTGGCCGATCGCGCTCACGCCGAGAACGACCTCGCCAAGGCCGCTAAAGAAGTCGGCGCCACCATCAAAACCAGCGATCTCGTCGGGCACGATGCGCAGGTTCCTGACATCGGCTCGCTCGCCCAGTCCGCACCCGCCCTGTTCGACCTCAGCATCGGCCAGATCAGCAGCGCTATCAACAACCAAACCACCGGTGTCGTGGCGAAGATCGTCGACAAACAGGAACCCTCCGCCGACGACCTGACCAAAAACTTCGACTCCACCCGCGATGCCCTGCTCAACCAGCGCCGCGACCAGATGTACGGAGTCTTCGTCTCCAACCTGGTCAGCAACTACGAGAAGGCCGACCGCGTGCTCCTCAACCGCAAACTGCAGCAGCAGCCCGGTCCGCTCAGCGGTTCCTGATCTGCGTTCCAGGCCGGTAAAAAAGTAAGGCAACCCGGCCCTGACGCGCCCGCCCCTGGCGCTTTGGCGTGGCAAGCAACAAGTCCCGCGTTATTCGAATCTTTTCGATGAGCGCGGGCTTTTCGTTGCACACTATGCTTACCAGGTTTCTTCATGCCCTTTGAACGATCTTCAGGCTTGCTGCTGCACATTGCGTCTCTGCCTTCGTTCGGTGGCATCGGCGACCTCGGCCCCGCCGCCTACGACTTCGCCGACTTCCTCGCCGCCTCCAGGCAGCGCCTCTGGCAGGTCCTTCCCCTCGGCCCCACCGGCTATGGCAACTCCCCGTACGCCGCGCTCTCCGCCTTCGCCGGCAATCCGCTTCTCATCTCCCTCGAGTTCCTGGCCGACCACAACTGGCTCGATCACGACCGCCTCCAGAGCCTTCCCGGGCGCTCCGGCAACATCGACCACGATGCCGTCAACGCAAAAAAGCTGCCTCTCCTCGAAGAAGCCGCGCGCAATTTCCTCCGCAACCAGTCCTCCGAAGAATGGTCCACGTTCGAAGCCTACTGCCACGAAAACGCCACCTGGCTCAATGACTGGGCCTCTATACCGTCCTCCGCCGCAAATTCGACTACGCCTCCTGGAACAACTGGCCTAGCCAGGTCAAGCACCGCGACCCCGCCGCCCTCGACCGCCTGCGCCTCGAACACGGCGAAGAACTGGCCACCGCCCAGGCCCTGCAGTTTGCGTTTAACCAGCAATGGCAGGCCCTTCGCGACTACTGCGCAGCCCGCGACATTCGCTTCATCGGGGACATCGCCATCTTCGTCAACTACGACTCGGCCGACGTCTGGACCCACCCCGAGCTCTTCGAACTGAATCCCGACCTCTCCCCCATCCGCGTCGCCGGTGTCCCTCCGGACTATTTCTCTGCCACCGGCCAGCGCTGGGGCAATCCCCTCTACAAATGGGACGTCCTCCAGCAATCCGGCTTCGCCTGGTGGGTCGACCGCATCCGCCGCGCGCATTTCCTCTACGACGTCATCCGCCTCGACCACTTCCGCGGCTTCGAGGCGTACTGGGCCATCCCCGCCACTGACGAGACCGCCGTCAACGGCACCTGGATCAAAGCCCCCGGCGCAGCGCTGTTTCAGAGCCTTCACAAGCAACTCGGCGAACTGCCCTTCATCGCCGAAGACCTGGGCATGATTACCAGAGAGGTCGACGCCTTACGGGAGCAATTCCATCTTCCCGGCATGAAAGTTCTGCAGTTTGGATTTTCCGGCCGCGGCGCCCATATCCACCTGCCCCACCGATTTGTCACCAACACTGTGGCGTATACCGGAACCCACGATAACGACACCACACGCGGCTGGTGGGAACACGATGCCAGCGAGGTCGAAAAAACCGCGGCACGCGCCTATCTCGGCATCCCCGATAATGATCCTGACAACAAGGTCGTCTGGCCGCTCATCCGCGCCACCGCCACCTCGGTCGCCGATCTCGCGCTCTACCCCGTCCAGGACATCCTCGAGCTCGGCAGCGAAGCTCGCATGAATATCCCCTCCCACGCCATCGGCAACTGGAGCTGGCGCTGCCCCGAAAACGCCCTCACTCCCGCATTAGCGCAGAAACTCGGCGCCCTCACCGAAGTCACCGACCGCGACAAGCACGAGACGGATCACTGACCAGAATGTCATCCTGAGCGAAGCGCGGGGCGCAAACCCCGCCAGCGATACACGATAAAATCCTGGCGCGGAGTCGAATGGACCCCTGTGGCGAAACGGGAAGCCCGCGCCACAATAGCTCTCCGCGCGGAGGGAGTCGGTCGCGAAGCGGCCGACCCAGATCTAAAGCGGTGAACGAATCCCCACTCCCTGACAGCTGTCCCCTACTGGTTACTCCCTACTTCCTGCATCTCCTCCCGGCACCCCAAAAACACCGGAAACTCCTCAAACACGGCCTTCAGCGACAACCGCCCATCCTCCCCTACCCGCACCCACTCGCCGGTAAATACATTCTCCAGCGCTGCCCCTGCCATCTCCGGCACCAGCAGGTCCCCGCGTCCCCACGCGCTGCCCAGCGGCAACCGCGCCTTCCCCCCCATCAGCGTGTAGGCAAATCGCGGAACCACTGCGAGCACCCTACTCCCGCGCGAAAATCCCACCACCTGTTCTGCCAATCCATTGGTAACTTCGACCGGCACATATTCGCCCCGCCGAAACGTATCCGCCATCCGGTTCCGCAGCGCCAGTGCCCGGTGGATCGTCCACAGCTTCACCCGTCCATCGCCCAGCCGGTCCAGCACCTCGCGGCTCACCGCCAGTTCGCCCTTGCTGGTCGCCTGTTCCTTCAGTCCCTCCAGCGCCCGCCGCCGCAGCTCATAATCCACTGGCCGCCGGTTGTCGGGATCCACCAGGCTCAGATCCCACATCTCCGTTCCCTGATAAAAATCCGGAACTCCCGGCGACGCGATCTTCAGAACCGCCTGCGCCAGCGAGTTCACCGCGCCGAACAGTTGCAGCGACGGCAGAATCTCCCCCATCGTTTCCACAAACCGCGGTTCGCGTCCGCGCTGGTCCGGCATCAGAATCGCGCGCATGAACGCGTGCACCGCATCCACATACGCCGGATTCGGATTGGTCCAGCTCAGACTCACCTTGGCCTCGCTCAGCGCCTTGGTCATGTACTGCTGCATCCGCGCCAGAAATTCCTCGCGCTCCTCCAGGCCCTGCATCTTCCACGGCCACGCCCCGGCCAGCGTTTGATACAGGAAGTACTCCTCATTCGCGCTCGGGGCCACGCGTCCATCCGCCAGCGTGCGCTTGTGCCGCGCATTCAGCCGCGTCCACCTGCGCACGTACGACGGCCACATGTACGTCATCTCCGACAGCACGTCCATCCGGTTGCGCACGTCCTCGCTGCGCTTGGTATCGTGCGTCGAGGTCGCCAGCATCGCATCGGGCGCCGTCCGCAGCCGCCCGCGATTCGCCTCGTGAAATTCCTCCTGCGTAATCCCGAACGCCGCCATCGATCCACCCACATCGTTCGACGCAACGAAGCGGTTGTAAACGTAGAATGCCGTGTCCTCCACGCCCTTCGCCATCACCGGTCCCGTCAGCTGCTGGAACTTCAGCGCAAAATACAGCTCTCCCTGATCGATCTCCTCCCCGCTCCGGCCGTGCAGCAGCAGCGTGTTCTCCAGAAAATCGAAGACCGACTCGTCCGTCTCCCGGTTCCGCTGCTTCGCCCGCCCGATCGCCTGCCGGATGAACGCCCGATCTCGCTCCGTGTACTGGCCGCGATCGTCGATGTAGGTCCGATACACCGGAAAACACGCAATCGTCTCCCGAATCGCACTCTCCAGCAAATCATCGGTAAAATCCCGCGCGCTCCGATTCCCCGCTGCCAGCCGGCTCAGCAAATTCGTCAGCACGTACGTCTCGCTGGACAGCGCATTCCGCATCACGTTCAGCTTCGACTCGTAAATGATCGTCTCCGGATCCTCAACCACCCCCGTCAGCTTGGTGTAAAAGTCCGTAAAGCGCTGCTCATTCGCCTTGCTGATGAAAATCTGCGTCCCCTGATAGACAAAGTCGTATCCCGACGTACCCCGCACCGGCCATTCCCGCGGCAGTGACTCCCGCGGCTCCAGGATCTTCTCCACCACCACATACAGCGGACCCTGTGCAGCCGCCCAGTCGCACGCGCGCATCGCGTCCCGCACTTCAATCTCGATGCCGTTGGGCGCCCTCGGCCCCACCGGCGCCTCTCCACAGCAGTGTGCCGCTACATAAAGTAACTGCAGCCGTATCAAATACTGGCGCGGATTGAACATCCCATCCGCATGATCGACGCGCAACCCCGTCACCTCGCCCCGCGCCAGCATCCTGCGAATCAGGCAATGCGTCGCCGCAAAAACCTCGGGATTCTCCATCCGCAACCCCACCAGATCGTTGATGTCGAAGAACCGCCGGTAATTGATCTCCTCGCTCGACACCCTCCAGTACGCCAGCCGGTAAGGCTGCGCCTCCAGCAGCTCATGCAACCGGTCGAAACTTTTCGCATCGCCCTCGACTCCGTTGATCCGCTCCAGCGCCCGCTCTAAAACCGGCTGCATCTCCTCGCTCCGCAGCGCCTCCCGCAGCCGCGGCCGCAATTCCGCCAGTTGCTGCCTGCGCTGCGTCACCAGGTTCGCATCCGTCGTATCGTGCGGCGGAATATGCGCCGTGTCGCGCAAAATCTCCCTGAAAAACTGTGGCACTCCCACCTCATCCAGCTCCGCATCGGGAAACATCATCGGGATCGTCCGCGGCGCGATCGGCACCAGGTGATCGAAATACTTCACCATCAGCCGTCCACCATCCACCACCACCTGGATCCGCTTCGCCTCCAGTTCCTCGCCGTACTGCGACCCCAGAATGGGAAGCAGCAGCTTGTCTTTCATGTCCGGATTGAGCGGAGTCCAGTCGATGTCGAAGTAGCTGGCGTATTCCGACGCGCGCCCGTTCTCCAGCACGTCCTGCCACCACTGCGAATCGTTCCCCACCCCCATGTGGTTGGGCACGATGTCCAGCAGCAGCCCCATGTCCAGCTCCCGCAGCCGCCCCGCGAACCGCGCAAATCCCGCCTCCCCGCCCAGCTCCGGATTCATCCGGTCATGCCGCGTCACGTCATAGCCGTGCATGCTTCCCTGCCGCGCTTCGAAGATCGGCGACGCGTAGCAGTCCCCAATGCCCAGGTCCTTCAGATACGACAGGACCCCCTCCGCATCCGCAAAAGTGAATCCCGCATGCAGCTGCATGCGGTAAGTCGACAGCGGCGCGCGTGCCTCCATCCGAGGCGTCTGCTCGATGCAGTCCTTCATCTCTCGAATCGTCAACCTTGGCTCAGTTTTGGGTACGGGCGTTTGGATGCCGAAAATGCCGGGAAGAGTTTCTATGGTGGTCAATCGCCGCCTCCGCAGAAAAACAAAAATCCCCGCACCCCAACGAGGATCTCTTGCTCGTTACCCAGGCAGCTTATTGACTCTGCAGTTTCTTAACTATTTCGATACGAAGCGATCTTACACGAACTGGTCGCTGTCGGCGGTCGCGTTGACCTCGGGCTCTTTATGACGCAGGACATCGAATCCCGCACGCAACCCATGCAGCACGGCGCTGACCTGCCGCACCGGTCCCGACACCGCCTTCTGTACCGTCGCCGTCGCGTGCGCGACGCTGTTCAGTGTCCCCGTCACCATCTCATCCACGCGGTCCACCTGCACCGATGCCTTCTTCATCAGTTCGTCCACCGATGCCGCCACCCGCGTGGATTCCGCCTTCACCGTCAGGCTCACTTCCCGGGCCGTCTGGCTGACTTCCAGCGCATTCTGCGCCGCCACCTTCAGCTTCGGCGAAACTTCCTCGAGCAGGTTCCGCGTCGCTTCCAGTACCGGAAGCCCATGCTCTTCGGCCTTTTTCGAAATCTCATTCACCCGGCCCAGAGCGCCCTTCAGCGCGAACAGCATGCCCAGCAGCACCAGCGCCTGCAGCAGCACTCCCACCGCCGTTACCGCGGTGAAGGTGATGTAGATCCAATCCGGAATTCCGTGGTGCATGGCTGACTCCCCGCTCGGACCCGTGCGCCGGCCCACCCAACTTCATCCCAGAACCACAGCTCTCCCGCGGTCCTGCTCCCTCCATCCCTGCTTGCCTTCAGGACTCCTGATTCGGCGACGCGTTGCTGCCCTGATACGGATTCGGCGCGCCGCCCTGGAACTGACTGGGCGACGAAGTGGTGCTCTGATACGCTTGCCGTCCGGCATCAACTGCCGCGGAAACGCGCCCCGTCTGGTCGTTGACGAACTGCCGCCCCTGATTCACGAACTCATCCCACTGCGCGCGGCCCCGCTCCACATATTCCTTGCCGCGCCCCACATACTCGGTCACCTGAGTCTTTCCGCGGTCCACCAGATCGTTGACCTGGTCCACGGCATCCCGGCTCTTCGCCTTTAGAAATTCCGTGCCCTCCCGCGCGCTGCTCATCAACTCCTCGCGCGTTTCCTTGCCCGCCTTCGGCGCGTACAACACACCAATCAGGGCGCCGAGTCCCAACCCTGCCAGAAACCAGCTGAACCCGCTGGACTGTTTTTCTTCCGCCATGACTTCATCTCCTTAGAAATAAACCGTTAGGAATAAACCGGATTCGCCGAATGTATGGTACTGGCTCATCCCCGCGCGCGCAAATAAAATCGGTCCCGCCTCGTGCTTCAGCTGGTGCCCGATCCGCCCATCGGCCGCAGCCGGAATCACTCCCCTGCTCGGTCTGATGCCCACGCAATCCCCCACGCTGCCCTCTTACCGCCGTGCTCCGTTTCCCAGTCCTGTGCCCGGGCTCGTCTTCCCTCACCCGCCCAGATCCACCAGTTCCACTCCATCAATCTCCCGTCCCAAAAACCGGCTTCCCAGTCCTCTGAATTTCTTCACCGAGTCCGTCGCGAAAAATTTCGCGCTCGTCCCCGCTCCTTCGCCGGAAACCTGCAGCGTGTTCGCCACCTGGTTCGCCGTCACCTCGGCCGAATCGATCACTCGCAGCCCCGCCGGCACAGCCTTCTCAATCTGCGCCCGCAGCAACGGATAATGCGTGCACCCCAGGACGAGCGTATCTGCCTCCAACCCCGCGCCCCGCGCCTGCTCCAGCAACTCCGCCATGTAGATCCGCAAAACCTCCGCGGTCACCGCGTGCTCGATCCATCCCTCTTCCACCAGCGGAACCAGCAGTGGGCACGCCTTCTCCATCGCCCGCAGTTTCCGCTCCGCGCAGGCGGCCGCATACGCATGACTCTCCACCGTTGCTGCCGTCGCGATCACCAGCACATCACGCGTCCGCGAACTCGCTTCCGCCGCGTTGGCTCCCGTCTCCACCACACCCAGCACGGGAACCGCCACCGCCGCGCGAATCGCATCCAGAGCCAGCGCGCTCGCTGTGTTGCACGCAATCACCAAAAACTCCGCGCCCTGCTCCTCGACCAGAAACTTCGCGCTCGATACCGCATACCGTGCCACGGTCTCCCGGGACTTCGCCCCATAGGGCAAGCGCGCCGTGTCTCCCAGATACACATACTCGGCCGCAACGCGCTCCAGCAGCGCGCGCAGCACCGTCAGCCCGCCCACGCCCGAATCGAAGACTCCGATTCTCATTGCCCGGCTCCAGCCGGAACCGACGGACTCGGCCGTTGATCGGCATCCGACGCCAGATAGGTCCGCGTCAGATCCGCATGCCCCGCCAGCGTCTCGCGCGGCTGCCCATCCACCAGAAAATGCACCTGCGTCACCGCCGGCAGATTCGCATGCAGCGTCGCCATCATCGACAGCAGCGTCAGTGTCTCCGGCTCGATCCCCGAAGGCTGCGCCTGGGTCAGCGCCCCGCTCAAATCGACCACCGCCATCTGTCCTGCGCCGCCCGTCGCGTCCTTGCCCTCCGGCACCGCCAGGAAGTACACATCGTTAATTCCCGAAGCCACATTCATCGGGTGCGTCGAGTCCGGCGCACGGTATGCCTCCATCAGACTCTCCAGAATCACCCGTGCCTGCGCATTCCGATCCGCCGGCAGGGACAGGCTCTTCTCCTGCGCCGTCAGTGAGTCATCCAGATCGTTGGGCACATACAGAGTCACGGTCTTCGGCGCGCTCGTCGCCGTCTCCGCAATCTCCGTTGGCGCGCTGGCAGCCTGCGCCTGCAACCGGTCCTGCGCTCGGTTCCGCAACCGGATCAAAAACGCCGCCATCGCCACGCACGCCACCAGCATCGCGAAGAATAAATATTTCTGGAATTTCGAGATCATTATTCTTTCCAGTCGCTCCGCCACTGCTCCAGCGCTGCGGCAATCGCATCCACCACGGCCTTCTGGTAGCCGGCATCCGTCACCGGCTTGGCTCCCGTCACATGTCCCGCCACCAGCGGCGCCATTTCCACCGCAACCTCAGGACACGTCATGCTGTCCATCGGCTCCACCGACGCCCGCCCCAGCGTCACTGGAATCTCCGTATGCGCCAACGCCGAATCGATTTCCGACTCCAGCTTCAAACTCTGCGTCACATACGCCGACTGCGCCGTCGGCCACGGCAAAAATCGTGCATTCGCAGTCGGCGTCAGCGACGAGGTAAACAGATGCACGCCGCTTCCCGTCGCCGTCGCGTGAATCGTCAGGCACGCCCCGCCCTGTGCATGATTGGCCGTCTCCGCTCGATTCACCGGAGCCAGATTCATATCTGCCTGGCGCGTCATCACCACATCGATCCCGCGCGCCCGCAGCGTCGATCGCAGCCGCCCCGCCAGCCCCAGCGTGATGTCCTTCTCTACCACGCCGCTCCCGATCCGTGCGCCGGTGTCGCTGCCCCCGTGCGCCGCATCCACCACCACCACAAATCGCGGCGGCTGCACCGCGGTCGCCGGTGACGTCGCAACCGCCGGAGGAACCCCGGGACCCTGCGGCAGCTGCACGGGCGGCGGTGCCTGCTGCCAACCTCCGGCAACCGCGGCCATCCCCAGCGCCGCGGCCTCAATCCAGCGCATAGATCGCCAGACCGCTCAGCAGCTTCGGATAAAAGTCCGTCGACTTCTGCGGCATCACTTCCCCGGCAAACGCTACCTCCCGCAACTGCTCCATGGTCACCGGATTCATCAGGAACGCCACATTTGCCTCACCGCGCGCCACCTGGTCCGTCGCCTCCGCCGCATCGCGCAGATACCGCAGATGCGTCTGATCCCGGATCGCCTCCTGCGAAATCCCCAGCAGCTTCTCCAGGACCAGGCTGTGCAGCTGCACGATATCCAGCTGCCGCTGCCGCGTCGGAATCCCCTTGAGCGCCTCCGCAATTGCCTCCGCCTTCGCCGTCAGCAGGAACCACCCCTTCGCCGTCACCGCCACAAACGCAGTGCGCTGAATGCCGGCCGCTTCCTGTCCGCTGTCCGCTGTCCGCCGTCCGCCATCCGCTAGTCTCGCCATAGCGGCAACCGGATCCCGCTCCACCAACTCATCGATCTCAAAATAACTCCGCACCGCCTCCAGCAGCCGCGCCGTCTCAAAGCCGGCCAGCCCAAACACCACCCGATGCGTCGGCAGAATCACCAGCCCTTCGGAATCCATATTCACGAACGTCATCATCGCCGCCGCTTCCGGATAAGGGGGCTGCGGCAACCCCGCGCTCAGGCGCTCGCAGTTTTCCCCTGCCGGCGGCTGACCACGCTCCTTCATATAGTTCAGCGCCGTCTCGTAGCGATGGTGCCCGTCCGCGATGATCAGTTTCTTGTCCTCCAGCGCCGTCGTCAGCAGGTTGATCCTCGCCGGATCCGTCACCTTCCACACCCGGTGCACCACCCCGTACTCGTCCGTCACCTCGATATCCGGCAGCGTCTCCCCCGCCGATCCATTCGCGAACAGAACTTCTTCCGCGCTGTGAGCCGGATCCGAATACAGCATGAAAATCTGCCCGAAATGCGCCTTTGTCGCGCGCAGCAGGTTCAGCCGGTCGCTCTTCGGCTTCGACAGCGTCTGCTCGTGCCGGAACACCACCTCGCGGCTGTAGTCATACAACTCACCCAGTGCGATGAATCCGCGACGCTCCTTCACCACCCCGGGCAGTCCCGGTACCGTGAACCGCTGCGCGTACGCAAACACCGAGGGCTGCCGCTCCTGCGCCAGGATCCCCTCCTCCCGCCACGCCCGAAAATCCCGCGCCGCGTTCGCGTAGAGATCGCCTTCCTTGTCGAAAAGCTCCGGCATCCGCAGGATGATCCGCACCAGGTTATACGGACTCCGCTGGTAGTACGCCTGCTGCATCGCCGGCGTGATCTTGTCATAGGGTTGGGTGGCAACATCCTGGGCGGAGACCTGGGCGAGGTTGTAGCGCAATGCGCGAAACGGATAAATGCGTGCCATGTAGTTTTCTTCTCAACGATTTTATCCCGAGCGCGGGGTCGGTCCGGAGCAGTCTCCTGCCTCCTGTCTCTTGTCTCCTGTTCCCGTGCCCTGTCCCCGGTGCCCTGTCCCCTGTCTCCTGTCCTTTCCCGGTTGTCGTATCACTCATCACGGATCACGGCTCATTCATCACGGATCGCTGGTCACTCATCACGGATCTCTGTTCTCTGTTCGCTCCCACACAATTTCCCTCACTCGCCCCATCACTTTTTCCCGAGCTTCCGCATCGTAGGTTTTAAGGCTCCCTGGGAACACCGGCAATTGTCATCCGTTTGTCCAAAAGCATCATTGGCTATTGCGCAAAGTCTCTCAATCGTGCCAGTATCGTCACACGAGAGGTAAGGCCATGGCGTCCTTGACTGGGCGCGAACGTGGTGTTAAAGCATCTCCGGGACCCTTCCAGGCGGCTCTCCTTGCCCGGCGTATTCCGCTGCTGTCACTCCTGCTCGCTCCCCTCCTCACCCTCTTCTTCGTCGGTTCCGCCTTCGCCCAGGACAATCCCGACAATCCCCTGGACGAGGTCCACATCCATACGCCTCCTCCGGTTGCCGCTAAAACTGACCCATCCGTCCCCCTCACGGCAGGCGCCTCGCTGCGCACCGGCATCCAGTTCCGCGTCGATACCAACATCGTCCTCGTTCCCCTTACCGTTACCGATCCCCTGGATCGCCTGGTTACGGGCCTTGAGAAAGACAACTTCACCATCCTCGAAGACAATCACGCCCAGACCATCCGCACCTTCGCCTGCGACGACGCCCCCGTCTCCATCGGCGTCATCCTCGATCTCAGCGGCAGTATGAGCAATAAAGTCGTGCGCGCCCGCGGCGCCGTCCTGCAGTTTATGAAGACTTCCAACCCCCAGGATGAGCTCTTCGTCATCGGATTCAATGACCGCCCCGAGCTCATCACCGACTTCACCTCGTCCCCCGATGACGTGGAAGCTCGCCTCGCCACCGTCCAGGCCGGCCATCGCACCGCTCTGCTCGACGCCATCTACTTCGGCCTGGAGAAAATGAAGCAGGCCAAATACCAGCGCAAGGCCCTCCTCATCGTCTCCGACGGCGGCGACAATAACAGCCGCTATACCGAAAATGAGGTCCGCTCCGCCGTCAAAGAAGCCGACGTCCAGGTCTACTCCATCGGCATCTTCGACCCCGAAGCCGCTACCATCGAGGAGCGCAACGGTCCGATGCTCCTCAACGACCTCAGCAACGACACCGGCGGCCGCCTCTTCCGCGTCGACGATCTCTCCGAAATGGGCGACATCGCCACCCGCATCAGCGCCGAACTCCGCAACGAATACGTTCTCGGCTATAAAACCGACAACGCCCGGATGGACGGGAAATGGCGTAAGGTCAAAGTGAAGCTGGCGCCGCCCGCGGGCCTGCCCGCCCTCACCGTCCATGCCCGCGCCGGCTACTATGCGCCCCTGCAATAAACCCGGTCTCAACCCCGGGGCTGGCCGGCCACCAGCCCAAAAACCACGCAAAGTGGCGTAAAGTGAAGATTCAGTTGCAGCCTCCTCCGCGTTCGCCGCAACTTACTGTTCATGCAAGTGCCGGATTCTATGCGTCTCTGCGGTAATCCCCGACTGCTCCTCTGCTTCCTGCTTGCAGCCGCGCCTCTGAGCCTCGCCGCCCAGGCGCCTGCGACTGTCCCCGCTTCCCCCGCTCCGCAGACGGCTCCTCCCTCTGCGGCCCAGTCCGCCCCCGCCAATGTGCCTTCTCCGAGGCAGCCCGAAACCCAGCCTCCCCTCGACGTCGACCACGACCCCATCGTCTCCCCGGACGCCGCAGACGACGCAGCCGTCAGCCCCACGCACCCCAACGCTCCGAACCAGGAAATCAAGCGCAACCAGGGCGTCTACACCCTCACCCGCGACGTCGACGAAGTCATCCTGCCCTGCACCGTGGTCGATCAGGACGGCCACCTCGTCCAGGACCTCGCCCAGGGCGATTTCCACGTCTTCGAAGACAACACCCTGCAGAACATCGTCTCTTTCACCCACTCCGACGTCCCCGTCTCCCTCGGCATCCTGATCGATAACTCCGGCTCCATGCGCGACAAGCGCGCCGCCGTCAACACCGCCGCCCTCGACCTCGTCCGCGCCTCCAATCCCGAAGACGAAGCCTTCATCGTCAACTTCTCCGACGAGGCCTTCCTGGACCAGGATTTCACCTCCGACATCAATAAGCTGCGCGAAGGTCTTTCCCATATCGAGTCCCGTGGTGGCACCGCCCTGTATGACGCCGTGGTCGCCTCTGCCGATCAGCTCTCTCACGGCGCTCGCCGCTCCAAGCAGGTTCTGCTTATCATCACCGACGGCGAAGACAACGCCTCCACACTGAATCTCGAGCAAACCGTCCGCCGTGTGCAGGACCTCAGCGGTCCCGTCGTTTACTCCATCGGCCTGCTCTTTGGCGATGAGGACAAGGGCCAGGAAGCCCATCGCGCCCGCCGCGCCCTCCAGCTTCTCTCCGATGAAACCGGCGGCCTCGCCTTTTTCCCCCACTCCCTGGCCGACGTCGACAGCATCGCCGCCGAAGTCGCGAAAGATATCCGCAACCAGTACACCATCGGCTACCACTCCTCGAAAGCGGCCTCGCTCGGCGGCTATCGCACCGTGCGCGTGGAAGCCCACGCCGCCCATCACGGCAAGCTCTTCGTCCGCACCCGTACCGGCTACTACCCAAGGCCGCAGACCGGCACGCCCCACAAAACCAGCGTCGCCGAAACCGCCCCAGCGCACCAATAGCCGGCTCCGGATTCCGGATGCCCCCACCCTGGTGCAACACCGGGTGCGGGAGTCTCCTCGCTCCTGCCTCCCACCGGATCCTGATCACCGATCCCTGACAACTGAGAGCTGACGACGGATCGCCATTCGCTGCTAGACTATCCAGTCCTATGCCCGAAGCCTCTGCCCCCTCGACTCTCCGCACCGCAACCGATATCACCGCCCTCATCGGCAATACGCCGTTGCTGCAGCTCCGCCGCCTCGCGCCTCCCAACTCCGCCGACCTGTTCGCCAAGCTTGAATTTCTCAACCCCGGCGGCTCCGTCAAAGACCGCGCCGCTCTTGGCATGATCCTCGATGCCGAACGCCGCGGCTTGCTGCACAAAAACTCCATCATCACCGAAGCCACCGCCGGCAATACCGGTGTCGGACTCGCCCTCGTTGGCGTCAACCGCGGCTACCGCGTCGTCCTCTACGTCCCCGAAGGCTTCGCCGAAGAAAAATGCATCCTCATGCGCGGATTCGGCGCTGAAGTCCATCGCACTCCCGAAGCCGAAGGCATGGCCGGCGCCATCCGTCAGGCCATCGCCCTGGCCAAATCCGATCCCAATGTCTGGGCCGCCCTCCAGTTCGACAACCCCGCCAACCCCCGCTTCCACCACGACACCACCGCTGTCGAACTCTGGGACCAATTGGACGCCCGCATCGACGCCTTCGTCGCCGGCGTCGGCACCGGCGGCACTTTCTCCGGCATCGCCCGCTTCCTCAAGGAACAAAACCCGCGCATCCTCACTGTCGCCGTCGAAACCCAGGGCTCCATCCTCCAGGGAGGCGCGCCCGGCCCGCATAAAGTCGAAGGCATCGGCGTCTCCTTCGTTCCCAATACCTTCGATCGTTCCGTGGCCGACGAAATTGTCATGGTCTCCGACAACGACGCCTTCGCCGCCGTCCGCCGCCTCGCCGCCGAAGAGGGTCTCCTTGCCGGCTCCAGCTCCGGCGCCATGATCCACGCCGCCTGCGCCGTCGCCCAGCGCCTCGGCCCCGGCAAACGCGTCGCCACCCTCATCCCCGACTCTGCCGAACGCTACCTCAGCAAAAAAATCTTCGAAGCGGGTAGCTGACGTTGCGGGGAACAGCCTCACCCCCAGCCCCAACCCAACCCTGAAGCGCCAGGTTCACCCCACAGCAAGAAGCTAATCCTTCCTGCCGTCCCGTCGTCCAGACCAATGCCCTTTGTTGCAACCCCGAAGTACGGTCTGAACCCATTTTGGGAGAACGACCCCTTAGACTTTCTCCTGCTTCTGCCCTGTTCTGAAGCCCGCTCACAGCCCCACGCACGCCGGCACCACGCGGAACGCCCTCACTGCTGCTCACGACCCGAAAATCTTCCCAAGCGCCTCGTTTCGGTAATCGAAAATCTTTTCGACCGACCGACCCACGAACAGTCGCCGCGCCAGCGCCCCGAGCGGCCCAAATCCCACCTCATAATCCACCCGATCCCACATCAGCGTCCCGCCCGGCACTTCCTCAAACTCATGCCGATGATGCCACCGCCGGTACGGCCCCTTCACTTGCTCATCCTCAAAAAAGAACGGGGCCTCGAACGCAGCGATGCGCGCCTTCCAGCGAAGCTTCACGCCATACAAATGCATTTCGTAGTCGATCAGCGTCCCTGGGCGCATCTCGATCGGCGCGGGCGTCACGGTATGAAACCGCAGAGACGTCGGCGTGATCCGGTCCAGGTTGAAAGCATCCGCAAAAAAGGCGAACACTTCTCTCCTCGGCTTCGGAAGGAACAGCGATCGTTCCAGCCGATAGCTCACTGCGCGGTTCCTACCTGCCGGCGGCCGTGATCCAATCCGTCCCCTGCCCCACCTGCGTCAGCCGGTACATCAGGACCGCATCCCGCTTCGTATTAATCGGCTGCGTCGACAAATCAATCGTCTCTCCCGGCGCATGCGCCCCGTCGCCCGTCGCCCCGATCCCCGCCAGCCCCGGAACAATCCCCGCCACAAACGAAATGTCCCCCGCGCCCCGTTTCATCGGATCCAGCTCCGGCATCGGCGCAAATCCCAGGCTCGCGTTCGCCCCGTTCAGCATCTTCAGCAGCGCCCGGCTCTCCGCCGTCGGCGCCATTGCCGGATAGCCTTCCTCAAACATGAGCGTCGCGCCCGTCTTGGCCAGATGCGCGGCGGCAATCGCCTCCATCTTCTTCTCCACCCGCTCCGTCTGCTCGTTCGAAATCGTGCGAATGTCCCCGCTCGCGTACGCAGCCGGGGCAATCACATTGTCCTTCCCCGTCGCGGTTCCGTTATTCCCCGCGTCATCCACACTCACCGACGACCCGCCCACCACCATCCCCACGTTGTAGGTCAGATACGGCTCCGGCAGCTGCGTCCTGAACGCATCCAGAATCCGCGCCAATTCGTAAATCGCCCCGTACCCCTTGCTCTCCGAGAAAATCCCCGCCGAGTGTCCCGTCTCTCCCGTCGTCTTCAGGTGCCAGGTGATCGAGCTCCGCCGGCTCACGCTCCCATAGAACACCCCGTCGATCCGCGGCGTCCCCTCAAACTCCAGCGCCACATCGCTGTGATGCGCCGCCGCAATCATGTCGCGCCGCGAAATGCTTGCCGGAATCCCGTGCGCCTCTTCATCGCCGCTCAGCACCACCGTGATCTCGGCATTCTTCAGCACGCCCGCCGCCTGCATGGCCTTCAGCGCGTACAGCATGTCCATCAGGCCTCCCTTCATGTCGCTCGTGCCCGGCCCCGTCGCGATGTGCCCATCGACGGTGTACTTCTGGAACGGGCTCGTCTTCTCGAACACCGTGTCCATGTGCCCGATCAGCAGCATCCGCTTCCCACACTTCCCCGCTCCTGCAGGACACGCGTGTTCCGCCACCGGATCGCCCGCCCTCCGCACCTCGTCCATCGGATTCCACTGCACGTCGAAGCCGAGGTCCTGCAGCTGAGCCGTCATGATCCTGCCCACCGCCCGCACACCTTCCAGGTTGTGCGTCCCGCTGTTGATGTCCACCAGCTTTTCCAGCAGCGCATTCGACTCCGCCTCATGCGCGTCGATATACGTCACGATCGCCTTCTCTGCCGGAGAAAGCGGTCGCGCCGTTTTCTGTGCCGCTGCCGGAAGAGACACCATCGCCATCAGGCCAAAAAGAACAGGGAGAAGAATCCGTTGTGCTCGCATGCCCGAGAGCATACAGTACACGGCCCGCAGGTCGGAGGTCCGGGTCGGATGCCCTGTTCCCTGTTCGCTGTACGCTGTACGCTGTCCCCTATCCCCTGTCCCCTGTCGTGTACCCTGTATTCGCCATGCCCTGGTATGACTACGTCGCTTCCTTCTTCGCCGGAATGTTCCTCGCCAACGCCGTCCCCCACTTCATGCATGGCGTCTCCGGCGATCCCTTCCCTACGCCCTTCGCCAAACCTCCCGGCAAAGGACTCTCCTCGCCCACCGTCAATGTCCTCTGGGCGCTGCTCAATCTCGCCATCGGTTATGTACTGATCCGCCTCGGGCAGGTCTCGGACCACAACATTCCCGCTCTCGTCGTCTTTTTCCTCGGCGTTGCAGCGATCAGCATCATGTCGAGCATCGGCTTCCGCGATAAACATCCCCGCTGAACGCGCTATGGTTCGCGCAGCGCTCGATTCGGATCCAGCCGCGCCGCGCGCCACGCCGGAATGCTGCTCGCCGCCACACTCACCAGGAGCAACACGCCCGCCATCACGGCGAAGGTCGCCGGATCGGAAGACCGGATCCCATACAACATCCCCGACAGCAGCCGTGTGACCGCAGCCGCAATCGCCACCCCCCCGATCATCCCCATCAGCGTCAGAGTCAGACCGCGCCGGACAATCTGCCGCAGGATGTCCGCCCGTTGCGCGCCCAGCGCCATCCGTACTCCGATTTCCAGCGAGCGCTGCACCACCATATATGACAGCAGTCCGTAGAGCCCGATCGCAGCAAGTATCAGGGCGATCCCTGCAAAGCAGCTCAGCAGCAGTGTCTGGAAACGCGGCTGCGCCGCCGATTTCGAAAGATAATCCTCCAGCGTCGAGACCTGGTACACCGGCACGCCCTTATCCATATCGTGGACCGCCACGCGGATCCCGGCCTCGAGCATCAGCGGATCGCCGTTGGCGCGAATTACCAGATACGGATTCGTCACCACCGCCTGGGCATAGGGCAGGAAATACCCTGGCTGCGCGTCCGCGGTCAATCCCTTCAGTTTGGTGCTTCCCACCACGCCCACAACTTCCCGCACCGACTGGTCGAAAACATCGTCGCCCAAACGCACCTGGATGTGATGGCCCAGCGGATTCTCTCCAGGAAAGTACTTTTTCGCAAACGCCTGGTTGATGATGATCGTCGGCGCCCCTTTTAATCCGTCCTGTTCCCCGAAAACCCGCCCCGCCATCAGCGGGATGCGCATCGTTTCAAAATAGCCTGGCATCGCCAGTCCCAATGCTTCGCTCGGCTCGTCTCCCTTCGCAACGGGCCGCCCCTGAATATTGAACGAAATCGTCGCATGGGTACCGCTCATCGGCAGCGGCCAACCGGCCGACACCGACTTTACTCCCGGCATCGCGGCCACGCGCGCCACCAGTTGCTCATAGAACTGGACGTGCTGATCGTGCTTGTATCTGCCGAACGGAACCCCGACCCGCGCGCTCAACACCTGCTTCGCATCGAAACCCGGATCGACGTTCAGGATGCGCACGAAGCTTCGCATCAGCAGTCCCGAACTCACCAGCAGCACCAGCCCAATCGCCGTCTGCGCCACCACCAGCCCGTTGTGCACGCGATTCTGCCCGCGCCCACCTGCCACGCTGCGTGAACCCTCGCGCATGGCCAGCGCCGGCGCCGACTGCGACATCTTCCACGCCGGCAGCACTCCGAACAAAATCCCTGTCCCCAGCGATACCACCAGGGCAAACACCAGCACCGTTCCATCCACCGACGCATCCTGCATTCTTGGGATATCCAGCGGCATTCGCTTCACCATGGCGTGCATCAGACCGTAGCCCAGCGCCACGCCTGCAGCGCCGCCGCACAACGACAACGTCACCGCCTCCACCAGCAGCTGCCGGATGATGGCCGCCCGGCTCGCGCCGATGGCCGCCCTCAACGCGAATTCCCCGCTGCGCCGCGCCGCCCGCACCAGCAACAGTCCCGCCACGTTGGCACACACCATCAGCAGCACCAGCGTCACCGCGCCAAACAAAACACGCAGCGCAGGCCTGGTATCGCCGGTCATGTGCTCGAGTTCCGGCTCCACCAGCGCCGAGCTGTCCACCATGTTCGTGTCCGGATACTGCCGCGCCAGCTGGGCCGCGATCACACTCAGATCCGCTTTCGCCGCTTCAACCGTCACCCCGGGCTTCAGCCGCCCAATCGCCGACAGAACATCGAAGCCGCGCTGCCCCGTCTTTTTCCCCGCCGCATCGTCGGCAATCGAGATCCACATTGCCGGCGCCGGATTCTCCAGCGGAAACTGAAATCCCTGCGGCATCACTCCGGCCACCGTGTAATCGTGGTCGTCCATCCGAATGGTCTTGCCTGCAATGTCTTTCGCTGACTGAAACAACGACTGCCAGAGGGAATAGCTCAACATCACTGTGCGATTGCCCGCAACTTCATCTTCCGGACGAAGATCCCTGCCCAAAATCGGAGCGACGCCCAGCACCTCAAAGAAATTCGACGAAACCGTCTCCGCGTCCAGGCGCTGCGAGTCGCCCTTCAGCTGCAGCGTCACTCCACCCCCGGCATAGCTGGCGATGCCGCTTAGGGTGTGGTTCTTCGCCCGCCAGTCGAAATAGTCCGGATAGCTCAGCGACTCCGGCGCCGCTCCCGGCAGCGAATGATCCTGCTGGCTCAGCCACAGCAGCCGGTCTGGCTGCGGAAACGGTAGAGGCCGCAGCAGCGCCGCATTCACCAGGCTAAAGATTGCCGTGGTTGCGCCGATGCCCAGCGCCAGCGTCAGGATCGCTGCCACCGTAAACCCCGGCGCCCGCGCCAGCTGTCGCAGGGCAAAACGAAAATCCTGGTACCAGCGTTCCAGGCGCACCCACCCCCATGCCTCGTGGGTCTGTTCCCGGATCAGCGTTTCATTGCCAAAGGCGCGCCGAGCCGCATAGTGCGCCTCCTCCGGCGACAAGCCGTTCTCCCGCTGCGCTTCTTCTTCGAGATCAAGATCCGACCGCAGCTCGCGCTCCAGATCCGCGTCCCTCTTCCCCATCGGCCACCATCCCATCTCCACCCTCCTCGTCGCGGCCGCATCGGCCTGCCCAGCGTCCCAGTCTTATTCGCTTCGTAACGCGCGCATGGGATCGACCGAAGCAGCGCGTCGCGCGGGAATATAGCTCGCGATCATCGTCACCGCGATCATGACCACGCATGCGGCCAGAAATGTGACCGGATCGCCTGGCTTCAATCCAAAAAGCTGGCTCGCGATCAGTCGCGAGGCGAAGAACGCCGCAGGAACTCCCGCCACCATGCCCAAACTGACCAGCAGCAAAGTCTCGCGCAACACCATCGCCGCGATCCGTCCCCTCTGCGCGCCAAGGGCCATGCGAATCCCGATCTCCCCTGTCCTCCGATTCACCGTGTAGGCCATCAGTCCATACAGACCGACGCAGGTCAGCAGCAGCGCCAGGAAGCCGAACGTGCTCGAAAGTGAACCCACCAGGCGCTCTTCCACCAGAGAATCGTCCAGCTGATCGCTGAGCGACTTCACGGCGTAGACCGGCAAACGCTCATCGATGCTCTTCACCGCGCCCAGCGCCGCGGTCTCAACATGCGCGGGATCCATCGCAGTCCGGACCTCAAATGTCGCCCCGCCTTCCGGCGCCTGCCACATCGGCACGTAGAGCATCAGCGTCGGCGATTCGCGCAGATCGTGAACCTTCACATCGCGAACCTCGCCCACAATCTGCATCCAGCTCGTGTCGCCGCGATAAGCAGGAATGCTGACGAAGCGCCCGACCGGGTCGGTATCGCCGAAGAAATGGTGCGCCATGCTTTGATTCACGATCGCGACCTCCGGCGCTCCGCTGCGATCGCCCTCCGCAAATTCGCGTCCCCGCATCACCGGCGTCTCCATCGTTGCGAAGTACTCCGGTCCCACCGGCTCAATGTCGACCGGCGCCAGATCGTCTCCCTGATGAGCGTAGGGCCCCTGCACCTTGACGCTGCTGTCGCTGACGTTGGCACTTAATGGCTCGTGCACCGAAAGCGACGCGGAGCGAACGCCGGGCATTGCCCGCAGGCGGTCGAGCAATCGCTCGTAAATGGGAACCACGTCCTTATAGCCCGCCACCGTTGGGTCGACGTGGAACAGCAGAACATGCTCCCGGTTGAATCCCGGATAGTAGTCCCTCAGATTCGTGAGGCTGCGGGCCACTAATCCGGCGCCCACCAAAAGCACCAGCGAAACCGCCACCTGCAGCACCACCAGCGCTTTCCCCAGCCCGTGGCGTTCCCGCGCGCTCGTCGCGCTGCGCGTGTTCTGCGCCAGCCCGTGCGACGGGTCCACATCCGTCGACCGCCACGCGGGAATCGTGCCGAAGATCAGCGCCGTCACGAGCGAAACCGCCAGCGCAAAGGCCAGCAGCCGCAGATCGGGCTGCACGCGCAGCGAAACCGGGCTGCGTCCCTGCGCCATCAGAGCGAGCAGCGAGCTGCTGCCCCAGTACGCCAGCGCGATGCCCAGCGCTCCGCCCATCACCCCCAACAGGATGCTTTCCGTGATGAGCTGGCGCATTAGACGAAACTTCCCCGCCCCGATCGCCAGTCGCACCGCGATCTCCCGCTCCCTCGCGTTGGCACGCGCCAGCAGCAAATTCGCAACGTTGGCACAAGTGATCAGCAGCAGCAGAGCCACCACCGCCATCACCACCCACAGAGGTTTGGAAAATTGCTGGCGCAGGCTCGCCAAACCCTGGCTCGCCGGATCCAGTTGCAGCCGATAGTCAAGCACCGCCTCACGCAACGCCGGGGAATCCACCGGCTGCCCCGCAAGGCTAGCGACCGCTTCCTGTTTCAGCTCGGTGAAGACGGGCTGCAGGCTGGCCGTTGCTTTCTCCCGCGTCACCCCGGGCTGCAGTCGGCCCATCATGTACAGCCAGTTCCGCATGGGCGCGGTCAACACGTCATACTGGCTTCCCGATGCAGCAAAACCAGGGTTCACCAAAACCATCGTGGTCAGCGGAATCGACACATCGATCTTCGCGCCCGGTTGAACTCCATAAAACTCCGGTTCCGTCACGCCAACCACCGTGAACGGAGCATTGTTCAGCAGAATCTTCTTCCCCACGATCTCCGGATCGAGCGCAAACCTCGATCGCCAGTAGTCGTACCCGATCACCGCCACAGGGTTCTGCCCCGCAGCCAGGGCGTCCGACGGAAGAAGCGTCCGGCCGCGAATCGCCTTCACCCCGAGCACGGAGAAGTAGCTGCCCGAAACCAGCTGTCCCTCGGCCAGACCGCTGTGCGCGTCCACTTCAAAGTCGATGTTGTGCAGCTTGCGAAACGCGAGCACGCCCGCCAGCACCTGGCTTTGCTCGCTCATCGTTTTGAATGCCGGATACGAGAACGCATCGTTGATGGGAAACGTCGGACTAATGTTTTTGAATTGCACCAGCAGTTCCGGGTTCTCGACCGGAAGCATCTTCAGCAGTGCCGCATCGATCAGGCTGAAAACCGCCGTCACCGCTCCAATGCCCAGCGCAAGAATCAAGACCGCCGTTATTGTGAATCCCGGTGCTCTTCGCAGTTGCCGTTTCGCATAGCGCAGGTCCTGCCAGAAACGCTCTGCCGGCGCCCATCCCCACGCCTCACGCGTCTGCTCTCGGATCAATGTCGGATTGCCAAATGCCCGCCGGGCGGCGGAATGAGCCTCTTCCCCCGACAAACCGCTGTCTCGCTGCTCTTCCTCTTCCAGGTCAAGATCGGAGCGCAGCTCCCGCTCCAGATCCGCGTCTCGTGTCCTGATCTGCCACCACCGCATCTCAGCTCTCCTCGGCCGCCGGCCACATCACCCGCGCCACAGCTTCGGCCATCTGCTTCCACTGCGACTCCTCCACCAGCAGCTGCTTCCTTCCCTTTTCCGTCAGCCGGTAATACTTAAACTCCCGATTGCGGTCCGGCGCCGTCTCCCATTTCGAAAGCACCCACCCCCGCCGCTCCAGACGATGCAGCGCCGGGTAGAGAGACCCATGCTGCATCTGCAGAAAATCGTTCGTCGTCCGCTGAATGTGTTTCCCGATCTGATGGCCGTGCGCTGGTCCGTACAGAAGCGTGCGCAGAATCAGCATGTCCAGCGTCCCCTGCAGAACCGCCGACCGCTGCTGTGTCTCTTTTGCCATAGAAGTCATTCGACCCTCAATATTCCGATGATGGTAGGCATTCGACCCTCCATTGTCAACCGGCCTGCCCGGAATGATCTCCTGTCACCTTCCGCTCAATGCTCCGGCGTCCCGCGCTAACGCCGTCCCCGCTCCCTGTACCCTGTTCTTCATGGACCTTCTCATCAACGGCCAGCAGCGCAGCTTTCCTCAGCTCGCCGCCGGCGCCACGCTCCACGATCTCCTCACCGCACTCGCCCTCAAGGCCGACCGCGTCGCTGTCGAACACAATGGTTCCATCGTCTCCCGCCCTGCCTGGGTCTCCACCCCCATCGCTGACGGCGACAAATTCGAAATCGTTCACTTCGTCGGCGGCGGCCATCGATGACTTCTCGTCTTTCCTGAATGCTGAGCGCTGTCTTTCCCGTTGCCCCATCTCGGCCGCCCGTGTAGTCTCGAAGCTTCGAGGTCCCCCCACCAACCTCCATCCTCCAATTCAGCTGTAGGGATTCTCATGAACCAACCCATCGTTTTCGTCAGCGGCAGCAAAGGGGGTGTCGGCAAATCTCTCACCACCATGGCCGTCCTCGACTACCTCACCAACGAACATCGCTACGTCCGGCTCGTCGAAGCCGACACCACCAACCCCGATGTCTGGAAATCCTACCGCCGCAACGTCGAAGGCGAAGTGTTCAGCCTCGATGAGGTCGATGGCTGGATTAACCTCGTCAACACCTGCGACGCCAACCCCTTCAAGGCCATCGTCGTCAATACCCCGGCGCGCAACAACGACGCCGTCCTTCGTCACGGCGGCATCCTCCTCGACTCCCTCAAGGAACTCGCCCGCCCCCTCATCACTCTCTGGGTCATCAATCGCCAGCGCGACTCCCTCGAGCTCCTCAAGAACTACCTCGAAGCCATGACCACCGGCGTCGTCCACGTCGTCCGCAACGGCTACTTCGGCGACCAGAGTAAGTTCGAGCTCTACCAGTCCAGTTCCATGCCGGAAACCATCGCGCAGCGGGGTGGCAAAAGCCTCTTTCTGCCCGACCTCGCCGATCGCGTCACCGACGAGCTCTACTCGCGCCGCATCACCCTCCAGGAAGCCGTGCAGCAGCTCAAACTCGGCGACCGCGTCGAGCTCCAGCGCTGGCGCACCCACGTCCGCGACATGATGTCCCAGGCCGGCGTCTAGCCGGGTACCCCATGCAAGCCCTCTGTCGGCCGGGTGGCCCATGCAAGCCTTCCCCTGGCTTGAACGGCCAACGCATACCATGGAATGCGTGAACCCGCTCCCCAACCGCCGAACCCTCGCAAAATCTGCCCTTCTCGGATCCGCCTCGGCTCTCTTCGCCTCACCTCTCCTCGCCCAGTCAACAACCTTCAACCCGCAGCTCATCGACCCTCACAGCTTCGGCGCCACCGGTGACGGGCACACCGACGACACCGCCCCCCTCCAGCGCGCTATCGATGCTGCCGCAGAAAAGGGCAGCGCCGTCTACTTCCCGCCCGGCGTCTATCTCACGCGTGAGCTCCACGTGCGTCCCGCCGTCGCGCTGACCGGCATTCCCGCGTGGAACTACAGCAAAGCCGACGGCGGTTCCATCCTGCGCCTCGCTTCCGCTGACGCCACCTGCCTCCTCAATCTCACCGACGCGCGCGGCGCCACCATCCACGGCCTCGCGCTCGAGGGCGCTCACCTCGGGCAAAACATTCACGGCATCGCCACCAGCCGCACCGCCTACGCGCCGCATGAAGACGGCTTCCGCATTGACGCCTGCCAGATCGCACGCTTCACCGGCAGCGGCATCAACCTCTCCCACGCCTGGTGCTTCAGCGTTCGCCACTGCGAGATGATGGCGAACCACGGTGACGGCCTCACCCTCCGCGGCTGGGATGCTTTCATCCTCGACAACTGGTTCTCCGGCAACGGCCGCGCCGGCTTCGCCGCCCGCGACGAAAACGCCTCCGTCACCTTCACCGCCAACCGCGTCGAATGGAATCACGAGGAGAACATGCTCGTCACCGGCGGCGACGGCTATCAGATCACCGGCAACTTCTTCGACCGCGCCGGCACCATCGGCATCGCGCTCCGCAAAAATCCGCAAAGCGAGTCCTGGAACAAAGGCCCCTGCACGCAGTTCAGCATCACCGGCAACTTCATCAAGCGCAGTGGAAAATTCGCTAAACCCGACACGCCCGACTCCGCCCAAATCCTTCTCGACGGATCTACCGGTGTCACCTGCACTGGCAACACTCTGCAGTCGGGCCGCGACGACGGCGATCAAGGTCTCTGGAGCCCCAGCTACGGCATCGTCGTCCAGGGATTAGAAAACTGTGTCGTCGCCAACAACGTTCTCCACGACGGCGCCCTTCGCCAGCTCATCGTCGACAACGGCGGCCACAAAGACGGCGCCATCCTCAAAGACAACCCCGGCCGCCTCCTCACAACCAAATAGTTCCGTCATCCATAACATGCGCCATGCAAACCCCGGGTGGCCCATTCAAGCCCTCTTTTGACTTGAGTGGGATCTGGATACCTACAACTCGGCTTGAGCGAGCAGAGCGAGTCGAATGGCTCTGCCTGGCCTCGGCAGATGTGAGCTACGCCCATAGCGCTGGCTCTTCCGAACGCTGAACGCCGAACACTGAACGCTTTTCGGTACCCTGTTTCCATGAGCCAAAAAATCCGCTGGGGCGTCCTCTCTACTGCCAACATCGGCGTCAAAAAAGTCCTTCCCGCCATGCAGCGCGGCCAGTTCTCCACCGTCGCCGCCATCGCCTCGCGCGATCATGCCAAAGCCCGCGCTGTCGCCGCGCAGCTCGACATCCCCACTACGTACGGCTCCTACGACGAACTCCTCGCCGACCCCGCCATCGACGCCATCTACAACCCCCTCCCCAACCAGCTCCACGTTCCCTGGACCATCCGCGCCGCCGAAGCCGGCAAGCACGTCCTCTGCGAAAAACCCATCGCCATGAACCGTGCCGAAGCCGAAACCCTCCTCGCTGTCCGCGATCGCACCGGCGTCCTCATCGGCGAAGCCTTCATGATCCGCTCCCACCCGCAATGGCTCCGCACCCGCCTGCTCCTCGACGAAGGACGCATCGGTGACCTCCGCTCCATCGCCGCCTTCTTCAGCTACTTCAACAACGACCCCCACAACATCCGCAACAAGCCGGAAACCGGCGGCGGCGCGCTTTACGACATCGGCTGCTACTGCATCCACTCCGCGCGCTTCGCCTTCGGAGAAGAGCCCATCCGCGTCTGCGGCCTCATCGATCGCGACCCGCAGCTCCACACCGACCGCCTCACCTCCGCGCTGCTCGACTTCCCCGCCGGCCACGCCATCTTCACTTCGAGCACGCAGCTCGTCCCGTATCAGCGCGTCCAGTTCTTCGGCACCAAAGGCCGTATCGAAATTGAAATCCCCTTCAACGCCCCGCCCGATCGCCCCACCCGCATCTTCATCGACGACGGCCGCGATATTCATGGCTCCGGTATCGCCACAGAAACCTTCCCCATCGTCGATCAGTACACGCTCCAGGGCGACGCCTTCTCCCGCGCCATCCTCGAGCGCACGCCCCTCCCCGTCTCCCTCGAGGAGGGCATCGCCAACATGGCCGTCATCGACGCCATCTTCGCCTCCGCAAAATCCGGAAACTGGGAAAAGGTGGCTCACTGACCATGGACCACCAACCATCCCTCGCGCACCTGCACTACCAGCTCATCCGCGGCCTGATCCAAACCGCCGCCTGCCCCACAACCACCGAGTTGGCCAACCACCTCGGCACGACTCCTTCCGAAATCGAGGACCTGCTGCGCTCTCTCGCCGACATCCACGGCATCGTCCTTCATCCCCACCGCAACGCGCCCTGGATCGTCCACCCCTTCTCCCTCACGCCCACTATCAACTGGATTGAAGCGCGCGGCCGCAGCTGGTGGGCGCCCTGCCTCTGGTGCGCCTTCGGAGTCGCCAACCTCATCGGCGGCGACGTCCATCTCCACTCCCGCTACGGAGCCGAAAGCGATCCCATCATCATCCCCGTTCGCGACGGAGAGCCGGCCGGCTTTGAATCCGTCGTCGTCCACTTCGCCATTCGCCCCGCCCGCGCCTGGGACAATGTCCACCAGCACTGCTCCATGGTGCTTCCCTTCCGCTCCGCCGACGATATTTCAAAATGGTGCATCCGCCACAGTCTTCCCCGCGGCGAAACCGTCCCCCTCCGCCAGGTCGCGGACCTCGCCCGTGTCTGGTACGGTACGCATGACAGCCCCGACTGGCATAAGTGGACCGTCCCCGAAGCCCAGGCCCTCTTTCACCAGGCTGGCCTCACGTCCGCCTTCTGGAACCTCGAAAACAAAGACGGCCGATTCTGACTCAGCCGTCTCGTCAACTCCGCAGCGCACCCGCGCTCAGGGAATCGTGCTCAGTACCCTCCCCACCTGCCCGTTCCACTTCCCGGCCTTTGCGTCAAACGACTCCGAACCGCCCACCCCCACCCCACACTAGAATTCATTCCGAAAATAGAATCGAGAATCCAGCGATGACATCCAGCGATCTTCCCACCCGGCGCGATTTCCTCGCCGCCGCCGGAGCCGCCGCCGCCGGCACGCTTCTCCCCTCCGCACTCTCCGCCTCAGCGTTATCTTCACCAGCAGCATCGCCGCTCGGCGCATGGATCGACGACGATCATGGTCTGCCCGCGTACCACTACACCGGCCCCCTGCGCTTCCCCACCAGCCCCCTGTACGACAAAGCGCCCATGCTCCCCGACGATCCCTTTTTTCTCCTCGGCAACTACCGCCTCACCCTCTTCGCGCACGCCAGCGGCGCTCTTCAGTTGCTCACCGGCGAGCGCGCCTGGGGCCGCATGAATCAGGGGGACGCCCGCTTCAGCGGCGCCTGTCAGGCCACCATCGAAATCGACGGTGCAAAACATGCCCTCATCGGCATCGACGAGCCCGCAGCCATCGCCGCTGCCAAACGCTTTGGCGTCGGCTTCGCCCGTTACGACTACTCCCTCAACCCATCCCTCTCCATCACGCGCCGCATTTCCGTCCAGCCCTCCGCCAAACCAGGCGCAGGCACATCCGCGTTTCTCGTCGAAGTCTTCCTGCGCAATACCGGCGCGCAGCCCCTCAAGCTCCGCTACCTCGAAGCCATTGCGCCTCGCTACCAGCCAATCTTCGCCGAGTGGGACCAGGACCAGCACGCAGTCCTCTACACACCCGAACCACCCGCCGGCGATGGCAAGGCTCTCACCGTTCGCTTCACCGCCCAGCCTGGACACCGCATGACCTTCCCTCCCTCCGGCCAGATGTCGCGCCTCGAACAATTCCCGCCCGCTCTGTTTGTATCTTCCGCTGATACAAATACGCTGCCCATCAGCTCGGGTGGAACCATCGGCAGCTGGCTCGGGGCTCTCTGGGGTGGCTCACTCCAGCCCGGAGAATCCCGCCGCCTGGCCTTCGTCATCGGGTATTCCCGCGATTCCGGCTCCGCCATCCACGACCTCGCGGCCCAGCTCGCCCCGCCCTCCGGTCCTGATCCGAACCTCATCGGCTCCGTATTCGGCGAGGCCTGGCGCAACAAAATTCCCGTCTTCACCAGCGAATCCGACCCCATCCTTCGTCGCGAGATGCGCTGGAACGCCGCCGTCCTCGAACAAATGGCCACCTGGCGCGAGTACTACGACGAAACCATCATCCCCCAGGGCACCGTCTACGACTACACCTGGGGCATGGTCGGCTCCATGCGCGATCAGGCACAGCACGCTCTGCCCCTCTGCCACACCGACCCCGCCCTTGCCCGTTCCACGCTCCGCTTCATCTTCAAGCGCATGCTCCCCGACGGCAACATCCTGCTCAACGATGGCGGCTTCGGCTGGTCGCCCTCCGGCGCGCAGCAAACCAGCGATCAGCAGCTCTATGTATTCCTGCTCCTCGCCGAATATCTCCGCGTCACCCGCGACCTCTCCATCCTCACCGACACCATCGGCTACTATCCGCTGGAGAATTCCGGCCACGATACCGGCCTCGCTCACGTCCGTCAGGCCTTCCTCTTCCTCCGCGATCGCGTCGGCATCGGCCCCCACGGCATCATCCTCCGCTGGAACTCCGACTGGAACGACATGTTCGGCTGGTGGCCCTCCGCCCATCCTTACAACACCACCTTCACCGTCTCCGAAAGCCACATGAACTCCGCCATGGCCATCGTCGTCCTCGCCGACCTGGCCGCAGCCCTCGAAGCCGCACAACTTCCCAACACCGCCGAGTTCATCGCCGCCCTCGGTGAATACCGCGCACAACTGAGTGAAGCTTTCCTCCGCGACCTCGGCGACCGCGCCTTCCCCCGCCGCGCCTGGGCCTGGTATAACGAGCCGCTCGGCGAAAAAGAAATGTGGCTCGAGCCGCAGGGCTTCGCCCTGCTCAACCCTGAATTCCCCGCAGACCGCAAACGCCGCCTCTACGCCGAGCTCGAACGCCGCCTCCTCTCCGGCGAAGCCATCGGCCCGCGCCAGATTGAAACCCCCGTCGTCCGTCCCGGCACGCCGCAGGGCTCCCGCGAAAATGGCGGCTTCTGGTACGCGCTCAACGGCCCCGTCATCCTCGGCGTTGCCAGCTTCGACCCCGCCGCTGCCGAAGATCTCCTGCGCCGCATGACCTTTGCCAATTATGCGCAAAAGTTTCCCAATTACTGGACCGGTCAGTGGAGCGCCTCCGACTCCCTCGACTCCGCGTTTCTCAAAACCAACGGCCTCTCGTCCGGAATTCCCTGGTGCGCCCATGCCCACGCCTGGCCGCTCTACTGCTGGCTCCGCCTGCGCGAATCATCGAACAAGGCCTGAAGCGCACGCCAACCCCCGCCACCTTCTCCCCATTCCCAGGGCGAAAGCTCAGTCCTTGATATTCTGAGGGCGCATCTCCCATCGGATTCAGCTCCTCAGGGCGCGCCTCGTTGCGCGATCCGTGGCAAGAGGCCTGTACATTTTGACGTTTCCCTCTCGACCCCGCAGCTCCCGCCCATCCCGTCTCGTCCTGGAGATTGTCGGGTATATCGCGGCTGTCGTTCTTTCCTGGATCGGCATCACCCTCACGCTCCTCACCCCTGCCCTGCACGGCACGCCCCTCGCTCTGAACTTCATCCTGGTCGCGGCCATCGCCAGTTTTGCCGGACTGCGCCCAGGCCTTCTCTCCGTCCTCTGCACCGCCCTTCTCTTCAACCATCTCGCTCTCGCCCACCACGCCTGGCTCTCTCTGCGCCCTCGATCGCTCGTCTACATGGCGATCATCCTCATCGTCGGCTCGCTCATCGCGGTCTTCTGCGACCGCCAGCGCATCACCAGCGGCCGTCTGCGCGCGGCCCTGGCTTCTCTGCAAGTCCGAACCAACTCCCTCATGGAAGCCCAGCAGGCCAGCAACTCCGCCGCATGGATGCACAGCGTCGACGAAGGCCGCCTCTACTGGGCCGAAGGCGGCGCCGAAATCTTTGGCCGTCCCTTTTCCGATAGTGACTTGTCCAGCGACTGGACCAGTTTCATCCTCGAGGAAGATCGCACCCGCGTCCTGCGCGCCGTCGAGGCCGCCACCTCCGTCGGCCGTTCCTTCAGCGTCGATTTCCGCGTTCGCTGGCCCAACGGCGAACTTCACTGGCTGGAAAGCCGCGGAACCCCTTCGGCTGCCAATCCCAAAATCTGGCACGGCGTCACCGTCGACATCACCGACCGCCGGAACGCCGAGCTCGCTCTCCTCCATTCCGAGAAGCTCGCCGCCATTGGCCGCCTCTCCGCTACCATCGCCCACGAAGTCAACAATCCGCTCGAAGCCGTCACCAACCTCATCTATCTCGCAAAATCCGACCCGCACCTCTCGCCCGCCACCGGCGAATATCTGGATCGCGCCGACCAGGAACTCGCCCGCCTCGGCGCCATCGCTCGCCGTACCCTCGCCTTTGTCCGCCCCAAAACCTCCAACGGCCCTGCCCACGTCCTCGAAGTCGTCGAAGGTGTCGTCGCCATGTTCCAGCCGCGCTGCGCCACGCGCGCTGCGGAGATCCGCATCCTCCCCACCGGCGATCTGCGGCTGCCCCTTCCCTCCGACGATCTTCGCCAGATCCTCACCAACCTCGTCTCCAATGCCTGCGACGCCCTTCCCGAATCCGGCGGCATCATCGAAATCGAGATCACCTGCACCGGCCCAACCGCCACTCTCTGCCTCCGCGATAACGGAGCCGGCATTGCTCCCGAGAATGAAGCCCGCGTCTTCGATCCGTTTTTCACCACCAAAGTGGACGTCGGCACCGGCATCGGCCTCTGGGTCACCAAAGATCTGGTCGAAAAAAATGGCGGCCACATCTCCGTGCAGACCAGCGGCCTCCCCCCCGGCTTCCGCACCCAGTTCTGCATCACACTCCCCTGCTAGGGGAGTCCCGGAAGTTCGTTCAATTCAATCAGTGCTCTTCGATTTCTGTATCAGGGCACGACAAAAGGCCTCGCTGAAAACACCTGACTCGGGGATTTTCAATATGCCCAAAATGCCGGCAATGCCGCACCCCGCCATAGCCCTCAGCCAGGTTCACCCCATAGCAAGAAGCTAACGCCGCTGGTCATCCCATGGTCCAGACAAATGACCGGCCTCCGGCTGCGAAGTATCTTCGGAACCCGTTTTGAAAACGCTCGTCCCCGTCGCTCTTATTCCTTGATTTCCTCTCGAGCCACGAATGGCGTCGTGCTGAAGGGCCACGACTTTCACTCGCGCCAAAAGCGACCGGAAATACGTTGGGCTTTAGCCCTGAGGGGCCTTCTTCGACCCACTTCGCTCCGTCGAATGGCCCAATGAATTGCAAGACATCATCCCCCCGGCGCCACGCCCGGACCAGTTGCATCGGCCCGCCTTTTCCTGCATGATTCTCCAATTCCCCGCTGCCCCCTGAGAATCCCGCCCGAGGAGGGTCGCCCCGTGGTTTCTGCCACCGTCGTCGAGCCGGTCCAAACCGAAGCCGCCCCCCGGTGGAGCCTCGCCACCCGCATCGCCTTCCGCTTCTGCTTCGTCTACTTCGGCCTCTACTGCCTCTCCACCCAAATCATCACCGCCCTCATCGCCATCCCCACCATCGACTTCCCCGATCCTTCCAGCATCCCGCCCTGGCGCGAGATCGTCGCCTTCACCGCCACTCACCTCTTTCACCACAAAGATCCCCTCGTCTTCACCGGCAGCGGCAGCGGCGATAAAACCGTCGACTACGTGCTGATGTTTTGCCTCTTCGTCGTCTCCCTCCTCGCTACCGCCCTCTGGTCCCTCCTCGATCGCCGCAGAATAAGCTACCGTACCCTGCACAAATGGTTCATCCTCTTCCTCCGTTTCTGTCTCGCCGGCCAGATGCTCACCTATGGCTTCATCAAAGCCGTTCCCTTGCAGATGTCCTTCCCTGGCCTCTTCACCCTCGTCGAGCCCTTCGGCAACTTCTCGCCCATGGGTGTTCTCTGGTCCTCGGTCGGCGCGTCGCCACCCTACGAAATCGCCGTCGGCTGCCTCGAACTCCTCGGCGGCATCCTCCTCCTCATCCCGCGCACTGTCACCCTCGGTGCCCTCATCGCTCTCGCCGATATGAGCTACGTCTTCCTTCTCAACATGACCTACGATGTCCCGGTCAAGCTGCTCTCCTTCCACCTCATCCTCATCTCCCTCTTCCTCCTCGCGCCCCAGTTCCGCCGCCTCGCCAATCTCTTTATCCTCAATCGCACGGCCGACCCCGCGCCGAAGACTCCTCTCTTCCGCACGCAACGCGCCAACCACGTCGCCCTCGCTTGTGGAATCCTCTTCGCCCTATGGCTCATCGTCGCCAACATCTGGGGTGCACGCATCGCCTGGAAACAGTACGGCCCCGGTCTCCCCAAACCCGCCCTCTACGGCATCTGGGACGTCGAGCAGTTCTCCACCGGCGGCCAGCTGCGCCCGGCGCTCCTCACCGATACCGCCCGCTGGCGCCGTCTCATCGTCGAGACGTACCTGGCCGCAATCGCACAAATGAACGACGCGCAGTCGTACTACAACGCCGCCATCGATACGAAAAAGAACACCCTGGTCCTCACGCAGCGCCACGCCAACAATCAGAAGCTGAGTTTCACCTTCACCCGCCCGGCGCCCGATCAGCTCATCCTCGACGGCATTGTGGAGGGTCACCCGACTCACATCCAGCTCCGCCTCGAAGACCCCCACAAATTCCTCCTCGTCAACCGCGGCTTCCACTGGGTCCAGGAATATCCCTTCAACCGCTGACCGCCGCGCAGGGGCCATGCACCCGCTGATCACGGATCGCTGATCATCATCACGGATCGCGAATCACTGAAAGTCGAACACCGTCTCCATTACCCTCAAACCATGCGCACCATCACCCTCGAAGAGCACATCTCCACGGCCGCCTTCCTTCACGCCGTCGACGCCCACTCCCCTCGCGCCATCGCCACCAATGAGTTCATGAAGAAAGTCCGCGCCCAGCTCCTCGACCTTGACGCCGGCCGTATCGCCGAGATGGATGCCGCCCGCATCGACATGCAGGTTCTCTCCCTCGCCGCCGGCGACATGGACAAGCTCGACTCCGCAACCGCCACCGCTCTCGCCCGCGACACCAACGACCTTCTCGCCGCCGCCGTGCGCGCGCACCCCGCCCGCTTCGCCGCCTTCGCAACCTTAAATCTGCAGGATCCCGCAACCGCCGCCCGCGAGCTCGAGCGCTGCATCCATGACCTTCACTGCGTCGGCGTCATGGTCAACGGCACAACCCGCGGCCTCTTTCTCGACCACCCGCGCTTCGCACCCTTCTGGGAAGCTGCGCAGTCTCTTGATGCACCCGTCTATTTGCATCCTGCACCGCCGCCCGCTCCCGTCATGGAGGCCTACTACAGCGGACTTCCCGGGGATCTCGGGTTTCTGCTCTCCACCGCCGGCTGGGGCTGGCATGTCGAAACCGGCATGCACGTCCTCCGCCTCATCGGCTCCGGCCTCTTCGAGCACTTCCCTCGTCTCCAGCTCATCATCGGCCATATGGGTGAAGACCTGCCCTACTCCCTGGCCCGCGCCGACGCCGTCCTCTCGCGCGGTCACAAGCTTGCGCGCGGCTATGCTGAAACTTTCCTCACCCACTTCCACATCACCAACAGCGGCTACTTCACCCTCCCGCCGCTCCTCTGCGCGCTCCAGGTGATGGGCGCCGATCGCATCCTTTTCTCCATCGACTACCCGTTCAGCTCCACTGAAACCGGCCGCCGCTTTCTCGACTCGATCCCTCTCAGCCCCGCCGACCTCCACAAAATCGCTCACGCCAACGCCGAACGCCTCCTCAAAATCCCACCTGTGAAAGATCCAGCATCCTGAGCGAAGCGCCGGGCATGGTCCTCGCCAGCGGTGTACAAAACCAGATCGGCGCACAATCGAACAGCCTGGCCTGAGCAAGGTGTCGTAAAGACGCCGCGCCGCATGGCGCCCCCCGAAGCCGAAGACCGTTGGCCGACGCCGGAATCGCCACGCGAAGGGATTCGGTCGCAAAGCGACCGATAAGAAACGCAAGCGGTGAACCCAATTGCGGACCGAGTGGACCGGGTGCCAGGGTGCGGCATCCAGGCCCAGCTGCAGCTTGAGTCGGCCGGCACCCGGACAAACAACTCGCTGTTTCGATGTGCCCCAGGAGCCAGCAAACTGTGAGACGAACCCCAACCCCAGGGCTGGACGGCCAGGTTCACCCCATAGCAAGAAGCAAACTCTCTCGCGATCCAATCGTCAAAGCATTTGCTTCTCTACTGCAATCGACGGTACCGTACCTGGAATCTGCGTGGCCCTTTTTGAGAAAGCCCTTGATCCGCAAGCTGTTGACCTGTGCCCAAAAGCCTGCAGCGCATCTGGCTTCAGCCGCTGAGGACCAGCAACAACCCCGGCCTATAATTCCGCCCATGCCCGCCCACTCCACCCATCGCGCGCTCCTGCCGATCCTTGCCAGCCTCCTCTTCGCAAGCCTCGCGCAAACCGCCGCGGCGCAGTCGCAAATCGTCGATGTCACCGTCCACTCGCCCGGCCTTGAGCACAATCTCCTCGGCGATCCCGCCGACCAGAACGTCTCCATCGTTCTGCCCGCCACCTACGCGCAGGATCCCGAGCGCCGCTTCCCCGTCCTCTACTTCCTTCACGGCTACTCCGATTCCACCCCGCGCCACCAGGCCGCCGACCTCTTCGCCAAGTCCCTCGACCGCCTCGTCGCCGCCGGCGCCGCCCAGCCCATGATCATGGTCTTTCCCAACGGCCTCAATAAATATGGCGGCGCGTTCTACGCCAACTCCTCCACCACCGGCAACTGGGAGGACTACATCGTCCACGACCTCGTCGCCTACGTGGACACTAAGTACCGAACCTTCGCCACATCCGAGCGCCGCGCCATCGTCGGCCACTCCATGGGCGGCTATGGTGCCCTCACCCTCGCCTTCCGCCATCCTGATGTCTTCGGCGTCGTCTACGCCATGAGCCCCTGCTGCACCGACCTCGTCGGCGACGCCGGTCCCAGCAATCTGGCGTGGCGCGCCATCGCCACCCTGCAGTCACCCGACGACGTCCCCGCCGCCCTCGCCAAAGGCCAATTCTTTGTCGCCGCTGATGCCGCCATGATCGCCGCCCTCGATCCTGATCCCCACGCCAAAATCCTTGGCGATCCGCCCTTCCGCGTCGTCAAAGGAGAACTCCAGACCGACCCCGTCGCTTACTCCCGCATCGCCTCCGCCATGCCCGCCAACATGATCGTGCCCCTGCTGCCCAACATCGCGAAGCTCCACGCCATCTTCATCGAATATGGTGCGCAGGAAAACTTCACCCACATCATCCTCGGCGCCCAGGAAATTTCCCAGCGCCTCTCCGCCGCCGGCATCTCCCATACCCTCGAAGTCTTCCAGGGCGACCATATCAATCACATCGCCGACCGCATCGCGAACCACATGCTGCCCTGGGTCTCAGATCAGGTCTCGCTGCAGATCGCGAACCCCGCTCGCCCCTGAAGCGGGTTCCCCGTGCGCCAGCTCAGTCACCCACCGTGTAGGCCGTTCCACCCTCCACCGGCGTCTGCCATGCCGGGATGTGAACGCCGGTCAGCGTCATCGAATACTGCGTTCGCCGCACCACCGCGTACCGCGTGAACGTCATCGGCGTCCCAGGGCACAGGAAGCGCCTCGGATCCCGCCGCGGCTTACCGCTCCCAACGTAATCGATGATGCTGTTCGAGAGCCCAATCGGCGATGACCAAACCGACGCCAGGCTGAACTCCGCCAGGTCGGAAGATGGGCTGCCAACCCACCCCGCTCCCGAAACTCCATCCGGCGCCCCGGTCCCCGACGCCGTGCACGGACCATCCGACCAGCGCACCGTGATATAGGTCAGCATCGGCTGCCGCAAAGGCGCTCGGCACGTAATCCCCGTAAATGCCGGCTGCGCGAAGTCCGGAACCGGCGCGCAAACCCCGAACTCCGGAACTCCGAAATCGTGAGCCGCCATCGCGACCTCCGCCTCACCGGCTTTCTTCAGTTCCGTCGCCGCAAAACGCACCCGCAGCTCCACCGGCTGCGCCTTTGCCTGCTCCAGAAAATCCCGGCTGATTTCTAAATCCACCGTTGTATCGGTGCTGTTCGGCCGAAGATGCGCACCGAACATGGTCTCCCATACTGAGCTCCATTGCCGCCCATCCGCCGACTGCACCGTCACCTGCTCCCCCTCCAGGTTGACGACATCTTCCGTCGTCAGCCCCGAGGTTGTGATCGGGACCATCAGCTCCACCATCTTTTCGCGCCCCGGCAGCCAGGAGGGAACCGCAGTCATCGCCCGGCTCGGATCCACATCGATCCTCAGCGGCAGCCGTCCCTCGCCGGGATACGCACCCGCAATCAGACTCGGAGCGGCGAAAACAAACCCCAGCGCGAACGGGATCAGCAGCAGCGCCATCAGCACCAGCCGCGCCCTCCACACCCTCCGGCGCGCATACTGCACGACCATCGCACCACCCGCCAGCAGCAGCGTCAACACGGCCGGGGCGTGGTGCGCGATCGGAGCCGAAAATCGGTTCGTCTGCGAGTGAAGGCCATCAGCGCAATATAAGCAACCAGCGCCAGGAGCACCCCAAACGCCAACAACGTCATCCGCCCAAAACTCGACGTCACCGCCGCCATGGCCAGCAGTGGCAGCACCACCACGCCCGCGATCAGCAGCAGATCAAACCCCATCCCCGGCAAATAGTGCCACGGGCGAAATCCAGCTTCCACCACCATCGCGCCCTGCGCGCAAATCAGCGGCGCCGCGACAAAAGCCAGCACAAAAAGCGCCTTCGCCCCCAGCAGCTGCGGCCACTCATAGGGCTTGGTGATCCACCACTGCTGATCGCCGACCAGGTTTTCTTCCTGCACCACGCGCGTGATCAGAATCCACCAGCTCGCCAGCACCAGCCCCATCGCGATCGTCGCCAGCGTCTGCAGGTTCATCCCGCCGCCGCGATTAATCCGCGGGATCCACATGTTGGGATAGAGCCACGCAAACAGCGCCGTCACCACCAGCGAGATTGAAATCTCCATCCAGAAGTGCCGCGCATCCTTCGCGAAAATGTGCAACGCCTGCCTCATATCCGGCTCCCCTCCCCCGCGTTGTGTCGGGTGTCCCATGCAGGCCCTCGTTTGGCTTGAGTGGGCGAAGCGCGCTTCTCCTTCGCAATCGCGAGAAAAATCGCCCGCAGCGCCATCGGCTCCATCTCGATGCTCCGCGCTCCAGGAAACCTCTCCCTCACCTCTGCCCTCGTCTCTTCGCCCCGGCACGCGCTTTCGACAAACCGCACCATCGAATCCGTCGCCCTCATATTGCAACCATGACGGTGGCACATTCCCCACCACCGGCCGTGAGCCGTCCAGCGTTACCGTCACCTCCCGGAATCTCTCCGACAAAACCCCCATCTCTTCCGAAAAAAGTAACCGTCCCTGTTCCAAAAAGCCCACGTGGCTCGAAAAACTCTCAATCTCCGCCAGATCGTGCGACGACAAAAAGATCGTTGTCTCCGGCGCCCGATCCAGCAGCCCCTCCATCAGCTCATCGCGCACCAGCGGATCCAGCCCCGCAAACGGTTCGTCCAGCACCAGCAGCGACGGCCGAAAAGCCAGCGCCGACGCCATCGCCGCCTTCATCCGCTGCCCGCGCGACAACTGCTTCAGCTTTCGCCCCGCCGGCAAATCGAACTGCTGCAGCAGCTGCCCCTCCAGCGCCCGATCCCATGTCGGATAAAACGGCCGCAGATACGCGAGCATTCCCTCCACCGTCATCCACTCCGGAAATTCCTGGTTCTCGCTCACATACCCAATCCGGTTCAGAGCCCTGCCTCGCAAACTCTGCGCATCCATCCCCAGCACCCGCGCGCTTCCCGCCGTCGGCCGCAGAATATTCATCAGCAGCTTGATCAGCGTCGTCTTCCCCGCGCCATTCGCGCCGACTAACGCGTAAATCGCTCCCGCCGGCACCTCCAGCCCAACGCCTGTCAGCGCCTCGGTCTTCCCAAACCGCTTCGTCAGCCCCTCCGTGCGAATCACGGCGCCCGATTCCATGCCTCTGTTCTCCGCGCTCGCCATACTCGCCGCGCTCATCGTGTTCATCGCCTGCGGCCTCCCTCTTTCTCCCCAATTTCTTCTGCCCCGTTGCGGCTCAATCGCTCCCAGTGCGCCCGCAGCGCAGCAACGACTTCTTCGCTTTCAATCCCCAGTCGCTTCGCCTCCACCACCAGCTCCTCGATCTCCTGCCCCAGCAGCTCCGCCCGCTCCTTACGGCTCGAGTCGGGAATCGTCGCCACCACCGTCCCAATCCCCGGACGCGTCTCCAGAAATCCCTGGCTCACCAGATACGCCACAATCTTGTGCGCCGTGTTGGGATTGATCTTCAGTTCCCGGCTCAGCGCCCGCACCGACGGATACGCATCGCCCGGCCGCAGCTGCCCCGATACCATGGCCCGCACCGACGCATACACCACCTGTTCGAACAGCGAAGCGCCGGGACGGAATGTCACACGAAACGGAATCACATGCGTACTATGTCACATAGTACAGCTACCACGCAAGAACTTTTTCCTCCGGTCTTCCTCCTGGGATTTCACTGCAGAGAAAAAAGGCCCGGAATCGCTTCCGAGCCCTTCAGCCTTGCCTGAGGCTTGTTGGTCCCCTGCTCTACGGCTGCTTCGGTGCCGCAGCCGTCTGCGTCTGCCCAGCCTGGGCTGAATACAGCCCGGGCAGCGCCGCCTTACCCGTCACCGGCGATGTGTTCGAGTCCGCGGTTGCCGCATCCGACCCCCCCGTCGCCGTCCGTTTCGAATAAATCCTGAAGTTCACCGCCACGTCGATCACCGACGGTACCGGCTTTCCGTCCTTCACCGCGCCCGCGAACGTCGACTTTTCGATCGCCGCCACCGCGTTCTCGTCCAGCCCAAACCCAATCGGCCGATAGACCGCCACCGCCAGAATCTTTCCCTGCGGATCGAGGATCACCTTGTAGCTCGCCACTCCCGCCACTTCGCCCTTCTGCGCAAAGTCATTCGATTCCGGCACCACATTCTTCACCAGCTTCGGCCCGTCCACTCCCGGCCCCGGATGCACCAGCGTCTGATCCGTCGGCTCCAGCCACTTGTGCGATTCCTGCGCCTGGTAGAAGTACTGCCAGTAGTCCGGCATCTGCGCAATCATCTTCCCATCCAGGTCCGGAGCAAAGATCTTGTTCAGCGCCAGCCGCATATGTTCGGCCGACTCCGCCGGCGACGTGGTCGCTCCCGGCGGCAATTCCTTCCCATTCACCATCCTCCGCGTCGCGTCCGTCCCCGTGCTCCCGCTCGGAGCATCCGCGGCAGCCGTCTCATCCCCATCCGAAGCCGTAGCAGCCCCCGCTTGTGCAGTCCCCGCCGGAGCCTTCCCCTTCTCGCCCTTTTCCTTCTTCTTCTTCGGGATCACCACCAGTTGCCGGTCGATCACGATCAGCTGATGCTTCTTCTTCGGCGTGATCTGGATTCGGTCGAACGACGTCGATTGTTGATCCCACGGCGCTTCGCCCTCGAAGTGCACCCCGAACCGCACCCCCTCCAGCTCCACCGTCTTCTTCGTCACCCGCACATGGTCGACGAACACCCCGCACAGCGTGAACGACCCCTTCGGCGACTGCCCGACCAGGTCCCCATTCATATTGAAATGCAGCGTCTCGTCCAGATACCGCCCCCGCAAAAACAGCGGCCGCCCCGTCAGCCTCGCCTTCAGTTCCGTTTCCCCAACATCCTCTGCCTTCCCGGCTGTCTTCGGGGCAATCTCCGTCTCCGTCGCCGCCGGCTTCTCGGGCGAGGTCACCGCTTTCGCATCGGTGGTGTCGTTCGTGGGTGGGGTTGCAGGGGTGTTCGGCAGATTAGCTTGCGGATAACTGAGGGACGTGCACAAGAGCGGCAGAGCGAAAGCGGCGAACCACGCAGGCTTCATCAGACGTTCCCTATACCCCTTCAAGATGCTTGACCAGAGCGCAAATTGCCGCGCCACTTCGCGCCGCCACAACCCACGTATCTCTCAGAGCATGTCAGCCAGGATTTCCCGTCACAATAGCACTTTGGCAGCGGATGAATCTGTGAATATCCTCCCCCATCCTGCCGCCGAAGTACTATTCCCAAAGAAAAAACCCAGCCGCATGAATCAGCGACCGGGTCCCATTCGAACCTGCGTGTCAGGGTATGGTGGCACCGAACTCCTCAGCAGAAGCCTTCAAACTGCAGACTTCCAACGGCCAAAACCAAACCCCACCCGATGCCGACCGCCAGGTTCACCCCACAGCAAGAAGCAAACGCTCCTGCCATCCGACGGTCAAAACATTTTGCTCCTGCGCAGCAGTCGACGGTACTGTCCCTGAAAATCCCGATCCTTTTTGGGAAAGCGTCTTGATTCAGAAAGTTCTGAGGCCTGTTGTAAGGGTCACGAATCGGCCTTCAACCCCGAGCGCCCTCGTCGATCTGCCGCCCAGAATCTTCCCCAGTCGCCCCGTCCATAAGGCTAGAAAGCCATCACTCCACTGTTTTCCACAGAGCTATTAACTACTGTGAGTCCTTCATCTCACACTTGAAGGATGTTCAGGAAGTTCCTCCGCTGTAAGTTGGACTGCGGGAACACAACCTCCATGTTGCGCGCTCCCAGCGTCTTGTAGGCCGCCTCTCCCAGCACCTGCCGGAAGTCTGTCGTAATCGCCAGGTCGCGCCCCTCATACAGTTGCTCCGGCGACAACCCCGGCCACCGCCCGTAGACCTTCCCGCCCTGCACCGGGCCGCCCAGAACGAACATGACGTTGGCGTGTCCATGATCCGTTCCCCCCGTCCCGTTCTGCCGGCACGTCCGCCCAAATTCCGACATGGTCACCAGCACAATGTCCCCCGCCTGGTCCCCCATGTCCGTCCAGAACGCCGCCAGCCCCGCACTGAATTCCCGCAGCCGCCCTGCCAGCTGCCCATCCACATTGCCCTGGTTTTGGTGCGTATCCCATCCGCCGATGTCCGCGAACGCCGCCTCTACGCCCAGGTTTGCTTTAAGAAGTTGCGCAATCTGCTTCAGGCTGTTGCCAAACGGCCCGCCCGGATACTCCGCCCCCGCCGCCGGCGTGTACTTCGTCGGATCCGCCGCCTTCAGCATCTTCACCGCGGCAAACGTCTCCTGCCCCGTTCCATGCAGCACCGCATCCGTGCTCTCGTCGTACATCGCGGCAAACCCTGTCGCCGCCGGTGCCGACTGCACCCCAAAGTCCCGAATATTATCCAGCGCCACTGCCTGGATCCGCCCCTCCAGCGTCCGCGGTATCTCCGCGCCTAACGACACCGCGCGAAACGGTGTGTGCGCGCAATCCGGACAAGCCAGATCCTCGGCCTGCAGCGCGCGATTCAGCCACCCATCCACCGTCGCCTTCACCCCAGGCGTCCCGCTCTCCATAAAATCCTGCGCGTCAAAATGCGACCGCGAAGGATCCGGCGACCCCGAAGCATGCACGATGGCCAAATGCCGCGCGTCCCACAGCGGCTTCAGCGGAGCCATCGCCGGATGCAGTCCAAAAAAACCATCCAGATCGATCACCGCGTTCTGCGGAATCCCGATATTCGGCCGGTACTCGTAATACGACGGCTCCCGATACGGCACCACCACATTCAACCCATCGGCCGCGCCCCGCTGGAAGATCACCACCAGCTTCTTGCCCTGCGCCTGCGCGCTCGCCGCCTGCGCCAGCACCGACCGCGTCAGGAAGGCCGGAATCGCCGCTGTCCCTACCACCGCCATCGCCCCGCCCCGCATGAACGCGCGCCGCGTCACCGGAGTCACCACCCGCTGCATTCCGGGCTCGACCGCCGCCGTCTCCACCGCCGGTCCATGAACCGACTCATCCCAGGCATCGTTCTTCCAGGCGTTGCTTGTCATTGGATCGCTCCCAGCCCCAGGCAAGGATCAAGGCGAGGCGAGCAGGGGACGCCCTCCGCCCAGGGGATCTTGCTTCTACTAACGCTCTCACCCACCCCGAAGTTGCGTCAATCCCACTCCAGGAGCGAATCCGCCGGGTGCCCGGCGATGCGTCCAGTCCAGTCCGCCTGGACGGCTAGTCCCTGAAACGCTCCGCCCTCCGCCGTCACCATTCCCCGTCAGCCCAGGGTTCCCCTCCCCCAAGCTTCCCAGGGAAGCCTCCGCTGCGGGCCCGAAGTCCCCACTTCACAGGGAGCTCGCCATGAAATGCCCCTACTGCGCAGAAACCATCAGCGATCAGGCCCTCGTCTGCCGATTCTGTCAGCGCGATCTGACCCTCTTTATGCCCATCCTGCACAAGCTGTCCCTGATTGACAACACCTTCCTCACCCACGCCAGGAGCATTGAAGCCCTCCAGCACCGAGTCGATCCGGCGCACACCCAGGCCATCGCCATCACGATCTTTCTTGCCCTCAGCCTCTTCCTGTCCTCCCTCTTTTACTGGTTCAGCTGGCAAAACTGGGATACCTGGCAACTATGGCAGGTGCTCGCACTCATCGCGCCGTTTCTGGCCGCTCTGTGGCTCGGCGCCTTCTCACCCAGCATTTCCCTCAAACGCTCCGCCCTCCTCGGATTCTTCACAGGCCTCGCGGGGTTCGCTCTGCACTTGCTCCTTTACCGTCACGAAAAGCCAGCCAGCCCTATTCCTCCCTATTGGGCCATCCCCCTCTGTGCCTGGGCGCTCACCGGTGCGCTCCTCTGTCCCTCCGGCAGAACCCTCGGGGAGAAGCTGGCGCACGCCGCCGCGCATCACCGAACCGCCCAACCCCTCCCGGACGACATCTCCCTCGCGCCCGAAACCACGAGCAGCTCCGGGAATGCCCAGCTCATCATGACCTACGTTCGGCTCTTCCTCGGATTCCTCAGCCCCATTGCCGCCGCCTGGATCGCCAAAGTACTAACCGCCTCGGCCAATTAGAAGGCGCACCCGAAGGGCGTCAGTCCAGGCAACAAACCCGGAGCGCCAGGAGCGACTCGTGGCCACCTTCTGTGCTCCGCTCGCGATCCTTGGCCCGGTTTTGGAACCGAGCCACCAGCCCGCGAAACTGCCGGTTTGCCAACCTTGCGGTCCATTAAGCTGTTGATGCATGAATTCGAGCGACGAAGAATTATCCGAGCATCAGCCCGCCCGAATCTCCACAAGTGATCGTCTCCTGTATCACCACCAATCCGGAATTTTCACGACCTGAAACGTCCTTATTGCCGACAACAGGGCCGGCACTCTGCGCGACGGGCTACACTACCCCGTAATCGGACAATCCCTGCCGGAGCTGCTTGGTCATGCGCGATGAACAAACCGATCAGGAGCGGCTTGCAAGTGAACTTGATCAGCGGGTTGCGGAACGAACAAGGGAGCTTGCCGAAACCAACGAAGAGCTGCAACTCCAGGTTGGGCTGCTGCAGCATCTTCCTGTATCCGCCTGGACGCTGAAACCGGATGGGACACCGGATTTCGTGAATCAGGTGTGGCTTGAATTCTCCGGTCAGACCCTCGATTTCGTCCGCTCGCATCCCGAGGCCTGGATGACCGCCGTTCACCCCGAAGATCGCGAAAGAGCATCGAAGGCCTTTTGGGAGGGAGTGCGCTCGGGACGGGGGTTTGCGTTCGAAACCCGCTCTCTCCGCGCTCGGGACGGGACCTGGCGCTGGCATCTCAGTCAAGCCGTGGTCCTGCGCGACCCAGAAGGAAAAGTCCTCAGATTTGTCGGTACCACCACCGACATCGACGACCAGAAACGCGCCCAGGAGGAGCTGCGCGCGAGTGAGGGCAGGCTTCGCCGGGTCATCGATACCATTCCCACCCTCGCCTGGTGCAATCGGGCGGACGGTCCAAACGAGTTCCTCAGCAAGAGCTGGCATCAGTACACAGGTCTCTCCCCTGAAGAAGCGCACGGCTGGGGCTGGCAAGCTGCATTCCATCCGGAGGACTTGCCCCCATTGATGAAATCGTGGCAGCAGTTGCTGGTCTCAGGTGAATCGGGTGAAATCGAGGCCCGTCTTCGCCGCCACGATGGAGAGTATCGCTGGTTTCTGATCCGCGTCGCTCCCTTCCGCGACGACACCGGAACAATTCTTCGCTGGTACGGCACCAGCACCGATATTCACGATCGCAAACTAGCCGATCAAGCTCTAAGGGCGAGCGAACACAACCTCCGCCAGATTCTCGACGGTATTCCGGGGTTTGTGTTTGTCGCTAAAGTAAGTCCGGCCGGTCAGGTTGATCTTCCCAACCAGCGATTCCTGGAGTACTTCGGCAGGACACTCGAGGAAGTGAATGCCTGGTCGACCAACGATCTTGTTCATCCAGACGATCTTCCGCGCGTGATTGCAGAAGTAACCCATTCGTTCACAACCGGAGCTCCCTACAACAATGAGCTCCGCTATCGCCGGGCCGATGGTGTCTATCGATGGTTCCAGGTTCGCATCCTTCCCGAGCGAGATGCTGACGGCAGAATCACCCGCTGGTACGGTCTTCTCACCGATATCGACGACCGGAAGCGCGCTGAGGACGCGCTTAACGAACTCCGGTCCGAACTTGCTCATGTAGCAAGGGTCTCGAGCCTCGGGGCGTTGACAGCGTCCATTGCGCACGAAGTCAATCAACCGCTCACCGCAATCGTCTCAGGGGCCAGCGCCTGCCTGCGCATCCTTTCCGCGGACTCTCCCAATATCGACGCCGTTCGCGAAGCCGCGCGCGGCCTGATTCGCGATAGCAAGCGGGCGTCCGAAGTGATCCTGAGATTACGCGCTCTCTTCACCAAGAAAGAAGCTCCGGCCGAGAATATCGACCTGAATGAGGCTGCACGCGAGGTCATCGCGCTTTGCTCGGGTGAAGTTCAGAGAAATCGCGTCGTCCTGCGGCAGGAACTTGCCAACGACCTCCCGCCGATCACAGGTGATCGCGTCCAGCTTCAGCAGGTCATCCTCAATCTGCTCCGGAACGCCTCAGACGCAATGAACGGCGTCGAAGATCGTCCGAGGGAGCTGGTCATCAGAACAGAAAAAGAGGACGGCGATTGCGTGCGGCTGACCGTACAGGACACGGGCGTCGGCATCCCATCGCAAGACATGGAGAGACTCTTTGAAGCCTTTTACACGACCAAGAGTGACGGAATGGGGATTGGCTTGTCCGTGAGTCGCTCCATTATCGAGCGTCATAGCGGCCGCCTGTGGGCTATACCCAACAATGGCCCTGGAGCGACGTTTTTATTTTCTCTACCCTGCAAGTTCGATGAGGTTGCGAACAGCCGGACAAAAGGCTGAATCGGATGCCAAAGATGGCCCTGAGATTCCGGGGTCTGGTCGAGTTACCGGCTGTCCAGAACATTCGAAGGCCTCATTGACCCGCCCCCGGCAGCCCCATCCTGGGCGCCCGGCCACTTTATGCGCTATGGCGCAGCCCACTCCCCGCATGGACAGCTACCGCCCGCACCAGCGCCTCCACATGCCGTTCCTCCGTCCGGTAATTCGTGATGCACGCCCGCAGTGCCGGCCGCTTCTCCGTCCCCACCTGCACCGTCGAGATCCACGCCTCGCCCGACTCGACCACCGCGTTCGCCACCCTCTGGCAATCCGCCAGCGTCCACGTCCGCGCACCATCGGTGAAGCAAACCAGCGGCAGCGGCGTCGCATTCACAATCGCCCAGTTTTCTTCCCTCAATCTCCGCCGTAACAGTTCGCCCATCGCTGTCTGTTGTCGAACCGCCGCTGCATACCCCTCCCACCCCGCCACCGCCAGGCTGAGAAAGACCTTCAGCCCAATGAACCGCCGCGACCACTGCAGCGAGTGACCGAAAGCATCGGTCACTGCCAGCCGCTCGCCCTCCTTCGGCATGTACGCCGTCTCCGTCCCGAAGCACCGGCTCAGCGCCTCCAGGTGCCGCGTCAGAAACATCCCCGCCCCCATCGGCACCGACAACCACTTGTGCGCGTCGAACGTGATCGAGTCCGCCTCCTCAATCCCGTCGAGCACTCCGCGCAGTTCCGGCACGAGAGCGGCCGCTCCCCCCCATGCCGCGTCCACATGAAACCACAATCCCTGTTCCTGCGCGATCCGCGCGATCTCCCGCAGCGGATCGATCGCGCCCGCCCCCGTCGTCCCCGCCGTCCCCACCACCAGGAACGGCTCGCAACCCTTAGCACGATCCCGCTCGATCGCCTCCGCCAGCGCATCGACCTTCATCCGCAGGTCATCGCCCACTGCAATCTCGCGCAGCGCCTCTGCGCCCAAACCCGAAGCCCGCGCCGCCTTCAAAAAGGAATGATGCCCCTCCGCCGAGACATAGAAAACCGGCTCCTTCTTCAGCCGCCGCAAACCGCCCGCCGCCAGCTCCGGCCACCGTTGCGCCAGCGCCACCAGCAACGCGGTCTGGTTCGCCTCCGCGCCCCCGCTCGCAAACACCCCATCCGCTTGGTCGCGCGCCCAGCCAAACTTTTCCCCCATCGAACGCACCAGATGCAGCTCCATCTCCGCCGCCAGAGGACTGTGGCTCCACGCCGCCAGCTGCGGATTCACCGCCGCCACCACTGCGTCCGCGGCAATGCCCATCGCCGTCGGCGCGGGATTGAAGAGCCCAAAATACCGCGGGTGCGGTGTGTGGACCTGATTCCGGATCAGCTCCGCCGCGATCCCGCGCAGCGCCTCCTCCGGCGCCAAAGGTTCCGCAAACGTAAACGACTCCGCGAATCCCCGTATCCGCGCCACGTCGAGCACCGGCGCAACCGGCAGCTCCTCCACCGTCTCCCTATAACACTCAAGGATCCCGATCAGTTCCTTCCACAGCCTCGCGCGGCTTTCCCCGTCCAGATCCAGCGTCGTGACCGGCCTTTGCTCATCACTCATGAACTCGATCCTACCCAGGCGCGGAACGGCGAGCGAGCGACGAGCGTCTGATCGCATCCGCGATCCGCGATCCGCGATCCGCTGTCCCCTGTCCGCTGAACGCTATCCGCTGTACCCCGTCCGCTGTCCCTGAACGCTATCCGCTATCCGCTGTCCCCTGTCCCCTGTCCCCTGTCCCCTGTCCGCTGAACGCTGAACGCTGAACGCTATCCGCTGTCCGCTGAACGTGTCCCCTGTCCGCTGAACGCTGAACGCTGTCCCCTGTCCTCTGTCCGCTGTCCTAACTCCACTTTGTCAATACCCACCGCAAAAATCCAAAGTAATAACCGCTGACTTAGAACCACTTACACGCCAACCAACCCAAAGATATTTGGCGTGTTAATTCCTCAAACTTGGTATTCTATAGATATAGGGTAAAAACAAAGAAGCCGCCCCGTCTGAGGCGGCTTCTTCGTCTGCGCGCGTATCCCTGCGGAGCACCGCCTCCCACCCCGCGCCAACCCTGCCCTTCAAGGAGAGAGCTTCTATGTCATCGCACAAAAAATACAGGACGCGCGCGAACCAGGCCGCTCACGCCAGGTAATACCCGCAAGGTATTACCCCGCAAGCCGCAATCAGCCAGACAGATACGAACACACCCCAGGGGGGGTGGGGGGTGGGGGGTGGGGGGTGGGGGTGGGGGAGGCCCTTCTAGAGCCCGTAATGCTGAGCGAAAGGGGACGCCGTGTGAGTCCGCTTTCTCTGCGGTACGCCCAGGGATGAGGAAATGTCTCGGCAGCAGCGCAGCAGATGTTCGGCAATGCCCGGCACGCTTTGTTGCGTGATCCGTGAAGTCGGCCCCGAGATGCTGACCGCCGCCATGGGATGCCCGTTCTCGCTGAGGATCGGCGCCCCGATGCAGCGGACTCCGTCTTCCACTTCCTCGTCGTCGATCGCGTAGCCGCGCTGCCGCACCCGCCCCAGCGAGCGCATCAGCGCCTCGGGCGTCATCAGCGTCCGATGCGTGAAGCGCACGAAGCGAATCTTGCCGATGATTTCCGCTGCCGCTTCCTCGGGAAGAAACGCCAGCATCGCCTTCCCCATCGCCGTGCAGTACACCGGGTTCGACGCCCCAATGCGCGACGCCAGCCACACCCGCCGGTTGTTGGGTTCAACCTTGTCGAGATAGACCACGGAGGTTTTCTGCAACACGCCCAGATGCACCGTTTCGCCCACCTGCGCCGACAGCCTGCGGAACCAGGGATGCACCCGCGCGCGCAGATCGATTTGCTCCACCGCGCGGCTGCCCAGCTCGTACAGCTTCAGTCCCAGCCGAAAACGATTCTCCGGCGTCCGCTCGATCAGGCCGCACCGCTCCAGCACCATCAGCGCGCGATGCGCCGTGCTCTTGTGCAGGGCCATGCGCTCGCAAACATCCGCCAGCCCCAGCGGACCTTCGCTCTCGCCCAGCAAATCCAGAACCGCTACCGCCCGATCCAGACTTTGCAGCTGGTACGGATCGGCGCCCCTGCCGCGCCCTTTGCCTGGTTTTTCTTCGGCGTCTTCCTGTTTCGTTTCTGCCGTCTTCTGTCGCATCGTCAACCCTCGGTTCTAGCGCGCCAGCCAGCCGCCGTCCACAACCAGCACCGTGCCGGTTACATAATCGCTCGCCGGCGATGCCAGAAACAACGCAGCGCCGGTCAGATCCTCGGGCTCGCCCCAGCGCCCCGCCGGAATCCGCTCCAGGATCTGCCGGTTCCGCGTCTCATCCGCCTGCAGAGCAGAGGTGTTCTCGGTCCGGAAATAGCCCGGTGCGATCGCGTTCACCTGCACGTTGCGCGCCGCCCACTCGTTGGCCAGCGCTTTCGTCATCTGCGCGATCCCGCCCTTCGACGCCACGTACGCTGCGATGCGGATTCCCCCCTGGAAGGACATCATCGACGCAATGTTGATGATCTTTCCCTGCCGCCGCTGCAGCATCTCGCGCCCGGCCAGCTGGCACAGGCGGAACGCGCTCGTCAGATTCACCTGCAGTACCTGCTTCCATGCTTCGAGGCTGTGATCCTCGGCAGGTTCCCGATGAATCGTTCCCGCATTGTTCACCAGAATGTCCGGCGCGCCCATCGCTGCAACAACGCTGGAAAAAAGCTTATCCGCGCCATCGTCGGCACCCAGATTGGCAGAAAAACTTCGACCCTCGCCCTTCTGTTCGCGAATCCTGCGCGCCGTCTCTTCTGCCGGACGCCGATTGCCGTGGCAGGCCACCGCCGCGCCCGCATCGGCCAGCGCCAGCGCAATCGCGGCGCCCAGGCCGCTGGCCGCGCCGGTGATCAGCGCTGTCTTTCCCTCGAGTCTGAAGCGATCCGCGATGCCCATCGTCGTTCAGCGCGATTCCGCAAAAAGGTACGCCGTACCTCCCTGCGAATCGGAAAAGGCCATTTTCAGGATGAGGCAGGAACCTTGTCAAGATTGACGCGGCGCTGACGAGCCAACGAGGAAGGGGGCAGACCTGCTTCCCTGCGGTGAGCCCGGGCCCCCTTGCCTCTCACTCCTGCATCGAGGCAACGAAACTTCCCCGGCGGCTGCCCGGTCTTATTGCAGGATCGCCCCTTCCGACGTGGCGCTCATCGACCACGCGGACATGCGCTGAACAGGGAAAAAATTAAAGGTGTAGCTAACCGTCACTTTCACAAGACAGCCCTGACTATTGACGGTCGCGCACGGGGCAGTGGTTCCGTCCGGCGTTTGACCCGGCCAGACATACGAATTCGTTGTATTCACCGTGACGCTGGCGGCGCTGATGCCCCCGGTCGCCAGGCTCTGTACATAATTCTGAATATCGGTGCTGGAGGCTGTGCAGTTGTAGACCATCGTGAAGTTCGGAGGCGCGGAGGTCGAGCAGTTGGTCGTTTCGTCTTTACTCCAGGTATAGCCCCGCACCATCGCGAAGCGCGTTGCCTGCTGCGCCGCGGAGCTTACAAAATGGTAGGTGTACATCGCCATCGCGGATCCAATCACGCCCACCAGGATGGCCATCAGGATCAAGGCGCTCAAAGCGAACTCGACCAGTTCAGCGCCACACTCCTCGCTGGCCAGTCGAAACAGTTTCTGCATGCCGACTCTCTTTTTCATCGATCGCCCGTTCTCCCCGCTGTCGGACGCTCTTCCGTTCCGCTTTCCCGCGCCCCGGCCAGCCGCCAGGAGGGATGCGCCGCGTCTTGCTCTCCAACCGTTGAAGGACTAGCTGCCGGCACTGCGCATCGATGCCGAACTGGAAAATGACATGGAAGAAGGAACCCCGGGCCAACCGAGCAGCGGCGCATAGGTTCCCGTAACCGTTATATTCACGCGGTAGACCACATTCAGGTTGTTCGCACACGACGGAGTCGTTGAGCAACTTGCACTGAAGTTAGTCCCGTCTGCGCATTCGCAACCATACGTCGGAGTCCCTACCGACAGGTTCGGCACATCCGGCGCATCATCCTGAGCCACCGTCCTGATGCCCGCCGTATCGTTCGGATTCTGAGATCCGTAGATCGCTCCCGCACGCGCTGCGCCTGCAATCTCAATCGCCAGATAAAAGGCTCGCCCTAAATCGACTGCCCCCAGCGACAGCAGCAAAAAAAACGGCAGCACCAGGGCGGTTTCCACAAGGCTGCCCCCGTGTTCTCCCCGCACCAGACCGAATCGATTGCGCTTCTTCATAAACTACTCCGCAAGTGCAAACGATCCCAGCACCTGCCCTCCACCGCCGAGGTATCCCCCGGAGCCGTTGATCACGAAGTTGACGTCGGAATCGACGATGATATTTGCCACGTCGAGGGCCGTGGCCGTCGATTGGCCGTTGATGTTGACGCCCGAACCGCTGTTGAGTGTCAGTGTGCCGTTAGGCAGATAAATAACTCCGTTAAAGTACGACGACGAACTCGCGTCGATCGTCATGCCTGAGCTGTTACTGGAGGGCTCCCAGATCAGCATATTGTCTGCGCCTGCGCCGCCAGGCAGGATGGTTCCGGTCGTGTCGCCGGCCACGAACGGCGCTGTCAGCTCGATCGTGCTGCCGCTGTTTGGCTGAAGACTACCGTTATTGAAATAGAGCGTCACGCCCGCCCCGCCCGTGCATGCCGTGCACTCAAGGACCGCGCCGCTGTTCACGTTGATGGAGCCGTTCATGTAATACAGCCCGGGAGCGAGATTGACGGTAACGTTCGAGTTGAGATTGATACCGCTGGAGTAGTAACCCGGTTGCAGGGTTGCGCCGTTGTTCGGCGTGGTATTGCTTGCCGTTGTGGAAGCTGCCGGCTGAGAAGGCGCCGTCAGAGAAGCCAGTGGGTCGCTTTGTGCCGAATTCGTGTGCGTCGGCTGGGTCTCTGAATTCCCCAGGGTCCAGCTGCAGCTGCTGTTGCAGTTGTTCGGACTCCACGTCCCGTAATAAAGGAAGGTCGTCGCGGTCGCCTCGTCACCATTGTCGGTCTGGAGGTTCCCGCTGTCGTAAACGCCGCAGCCCTTCAGATCAAAGTTGCCGTCGGAGCTGTTGAATTCCAGCGACTTGGTGTAAATGCAGTTACCGCCGCCATTGTTGAGATAGTAGGCCTCACCCGCTTCCGCGCGCGCCGTCAGATTGAGATTCCGAATCCCGAAAATGGTCGCGAAGAACGTGTTTTGTGGCTCGGTAAGCACTACCTCGGCCATATGTGTGTTGCCGTTGTTCGGATCACTCGACCCCAGCACGCAGGGTGCAACATTAACAATCATGGTCAGCCCGGTCGATGTCGAGACGCTGCATTGATTTGTCGTCGGCGTGACCGTAGTGCTGGTAATGCCGTCCTCGATCAGCGCCTTCTCCGCCGCGGTTTCCATGTTGCTGCAAACCGTGTTACCGCAGTTGCCAATCTCCAGACCTGCTGCGATCGCCGCTGCATCCGCCGCGGTCTGCAACTGGACCTCTCTGTACTGGAAGTAGCCCACGTCGATCGCCAGCGCCATCACGCCCATCAGCAGCGCCAGGCACGCCGCCGCCAGCATCGACGCCTGTCCGGCTTCGTCTCTCAGAATCCTCATCGGTCTATCTCACTGTTCGGCTCAGCCTTCAAAGAGCCGCCTGGCAGCCCGGCGATCTTGAGGGGGTGGGACTCAATGATCCTTTTTAATCGACCCCCGTGCCATGGCACTTTCGTGCTAATGCCTGGAGGCGCCCCTGCGCCCCCTGCGGTAATGCGGTGAGAATCGTCGACGGACCGCTCTCGTTTTTTATGCAGCTTCTGCTCTCGGCGCGTGCGTTGCCTTGCTGCGTCTTCGTGCAGGAACGCAGCCTCTGGCGCGGCGCTGCTAAGGGGTCCCGTTGGGAATCAGCCGCCCGACCTCAAGATCGGTCGCGATCGCCGAAAAAATTGCAGTCAGGGTGGTGAAGCTGGTCTGCCCGCCGGTGGGAGGCGTGCAGCCATTCGAGACGCTGGATCCATCCGCGAAGAAATACTTGGTCGCGCCGTTTCCCTTGTCGTCGCCGGAGAGAGCCTGCAAAACCGTACACGGGTTCTGCGCGGGGCTGTCGGTCTTGCAATACCCCGACGAGGTATTCGGAGCGCCGTAGGCCACGACGTAAATCTTCGTGCCTGCGTTCTTCGCCGCCGTTGCCTGGGCGATTCCCTGCTGGCACAAATCGAGCGGCGAGGGGTAGGTCCCGTTCCAGTTCAGATAGCTGTTGGAGGCCGAAAAGCTGACCGTGTCGCTGACGCTGACTTTGCTCTTTCCCGAGCCATTCGACATTGAGACCGAACCGGAAGCGTCACCATCGCTCATGATAATCATGACGTTGTCCGCGCCGGTGCGGGTGGTCGTCGCGAGGTATTGCTGCGCGGCGTTGATCGCGCCCGCGTAGTACGTGCCCTCGCCACCCTGCGCAGCCATGCCACAGTTGCTGCTGGTCGCGCCTGATGCGATCACCAGCGGAGAACTGCTGTTAAGGGTCGAGGTTCCGTCGGAAGTGCGGTAATTGTTGGCCATCGCCGTAATCTCGTAATCCCCGATCATCGTCGAGCTGGTGGCGTTCGTCGCGTCGGGATAGGGAATCGGCGTGAAGCTCCCGCTGTGGGGGCAAGTGGTGTCGTAGGTCGGAGTGCTGGTGGGAGGAAAGGTAAAGATCGACACTTCGTCCACCGCGGTCTGGCCGCTGCAGCTGCTCAGTCCCGTATAACAGGGGGAAAAGTCCCCCAGCAGATCCTGAATGCCCTGCATCGCGCATTGCACACGCGTGCCCGAGCAGTTGCCGGAGCCGTCCGGGTCAGTCATCGACTGCGTAGTGTCGATCACCACCGCTACGTTGAACGGAGCCCGCGGCGAGCCTCTCTCCGCCGCCGTAGCGGTTGCCGAAATCGGAACGGTGCTGATGCCCAGCACCCGGGCAAAAGTCGTCGGGATCGACGAGGTCTGGGTGACGACCACCGCATTGTCGTTGGCCGGGGTCAGACATGCCACGCCCCAGCCACTGACCGTCGAAGAACAATAGCCGGACACCGTCATGACGACGTTGGGAAGATTCGGCGAGGCATTCGCGTCTCCGGTTTCAGAACCGTAGGCGTGGGCCTGCGAACTGTACGTCGTATTCGGCAGGGCCAGCGCCGAAGCCATCGCCGCCGCGTTGGTCGACGACTGCAGCTGACGCTCGCACACCATGGCATGGCCGAGATCGATTACAAACCCCGCGATCCCCATGATCACGACCAGCATGACGGCTACCCAGGGCAATGCCTGCCCGCGATCGTCGCGGAACAGGTTCGAGATTGTCTTTTTTCTCAAGTTCATGGCTTTCTTTCCTGCATCGTTACTGGATTAAAACTGTCGTCGATGACGACAGCGTGTAAGTGTGGGACCCCATCGAATAAATGTTGACGGTGATCGGATAGGTCGCCGTCAGCGTCGCAACTTCTCCGCTCGTCAACGTAATTCCGTTGCACGTGGGCGCGTTCGATCCGCTGGTTCCTGTTCCGGTATAGGGGGTTCCCCCCAGGGTGATGGTGAAATGCAGTGAGGTGGCCGTGAGTCCCGGTGCGGCGTTCCCCACATCCGTAGCCGTGGAGGCGCAGGGATCGGCGACGTTCCCGCGCAGCAGGACCAGCTGCTCTGAGCCCGCCTGCACCGCATTGTTCAGCGTCAGATCGTTGTTCATGGCGATACCGAACCACACCATGCCGGTGATCATCAGCATCATGAGCGGGATGACGATGAAGGCCATCTCCGCCAGCGCCGACCCGCTCTCGTCGCGCACCATCAGGTCGCGCAGACGCGTAGCCACCGTTTGTGTCCATCGCGCCTGGTTCGCCGGCCCCTGTTGCCGGATCCGTTCCACGTTCATAAACCCTTCCTCCCGAAAATCTCCCGCATTCATGGCAATTGCCTCTCCGACCCCGGGCCACTGCTGGTCCCATCCAGCCGGGCCATATTGTTTTCGCCGTTCTTGGCTTCTTTGCGAGCCACGAAGACCGCTGCCACTTTGTCCTCGTAGGCCAGCTCGAAACGCGTATCCATGCGCAACAGCTGGGTCAGAGCCGCGCCATCCGGCGCGATCACCACACCCGCGGACTGCAGATTTGGATCCGATGCCCACTTCGCGCCGCCGCCCCAGGTCTCCTTCGAACGCTCAATGGCCTCATCGCCGTAAAGCGCCGCGCGCCCATCCATGCTGACCGGCTCCCGCAGATTCCAGATCAGGAAGCCGCCCCAGTCGTAGGTGTTGAAGACAGCGCCTGTGTAGTGGCGTTCCCTCACCACATCGACCGCCTTCACCGGCATTTTGTCCGCCATTTCCGCCTGCAGCCGGGCATTGTTGACATGCAGCAGCAGCACGCTCGCCGCAAAAGCGGCGACCGCTGTCGCGCACGCCAGGGCCGTGGCCCAGAACGGCTGCTTCTCGTCGTCTTCCTGCTTCGCGCGTGCCGGCAGACCCGCAGCCAATATCGTGCCGGCCGTAATCGCCATCACCCACAGATCCCGGCGCGAGCGGAACGAAAGAACCGCGGCCATCGCCAGCATCAGCGTCTCGAAAGGCGCGAGTTGCCGGAAACGGAACAGCACGCCAGCCGCGGCCAGAGCCATAAACAACAGCAGGAAATCGCCCGCAGTGCGGAAGGGCAACGCCAGCATTTCGCTCACCGTGTCCAGAACCCCGGGCTGCGAGCCCAGCTGCCAGGCAATTTTGTAGATTCCCGGCCCGTAGGGATTCAGGCACACCGCCGCGGCACATGCCCCCAGCGCCAGCCACAGATTGCGCGCCGGAGCCGGCTTCGCTTCCGATTTCCACCACCGGGCCAGCAGCGGCTCAACCGCCGCGATGCCCAGCACCAAAAGCCCATCGACAAACTGGATATGAATATTCGCCCACAGCACGAACAGAGGAATCAGCCACAGCAGTTCCCGGCTCCGGCCCTCGCGGCGCGCGTGCATCAGGATGTTCATCTCCAGCGCGAAAAACAGAATCGTGAACAGCCAGGGCCGTGGCGTACTCATGCGCGCAAGGCAAAACATCACCGCGATCGTCAGCAGGGCGCGCTGCGTGAAGTCGGCCTGCAGCCGGCTCACCAGCTGATAAACCGCCGCCGCGATCAGAGCCATCATGCCCGCCGTGAACAGCAGCAGTCCGCGCAGATTCATCCACGCGTACGCCTTCAGCAGGATCAGATCGAAGAGCCAGCTGTAGGCCTGCCATGGGCTCCCGGCAGTGGCTCGCGAAAAGGGATCGGCATGCGGAAACGCATGATGCTGCAGAATCCACTCGCCGGTGCGCAGATGCCATCCAACATCCGGATCGGTCACCGATGCGGTAGCGCCGCGCAAACAGATAAACGCAGAAACCGAACACAGCAGACCGATCAGCACGGCTCGCGCGATCTGGTCCGTGCGCGTGGTTCCCGGGCGCAATGTTTCCGGATGGTTCAACTGCAAGTGATGCTCCTCCGGCTCCGGTGTCCTTCCGCTTCTGCGGAGCACCCGGCGCCTGACTGCCTCCCGGCGCGTGAATTCTCATCTCGCACCGTGAGTGGAAGTTACCTGGAAAATGTCCTGCATTATCATCAGTGGCACTTTACTGACCGTCGATAGCACACACTGCGATTCGGAATAACACCACCGTCCGCGCGTGCCCCGAAGGTGGAATTGACCCGAAGGTTACTAATCGGGCCCTCCGGGCTCGCAAGACGATGCCCAGGCTGCTGATTCTCTGTTGTTTAGCATCCTGACGGCCCGGAAGCTCTCCGTCGTGGGCCGGTACTTTAGTACTGAGAGACTCCATCGACCTTCGTACCCCAGCGATTACTCCCGTCAGGGGTTGACTCCTCCGCGGCGCATTTTCCTGCCCGGTTGACGTCGCGTGACTTCGATTCCGCGGCCGCGGGGCAGAAAGTTACCCGACTGCGCCTGCCGCCGCCAGCGCGCCGGTCCCGTCCTGCCCCCCGCGGGGTTCGCTCTCACGGCTCCTGTTCAGTGCGGCAGAGAGTGTCTGGCCCGCGAGTCAAGGGGGCGACAGGAAACCCGAAAAACATGAATTCAGCCCAGGACTTTTGCCCTTCCACGCCCGACTTTTCGACTCTCTGCGCTCCCCTCTAGTTGGCATCTCTTCCACCACCGGCAGCAGATCCCATCACCGAAAGTAGTAACTCGTAACACTTCCTGAGCATTGCTCTGGAGAGTACCCCATAGCAAGATCACAACCATGATCACGACGGCAGGCGCGCAAAACCAGCAAGAACCTGCTGCGGATGCAGGGGGACAAATGAAGAATCGCCCTTCGCGGCTCCTGAGAAGTTTATTCGACGACGATTCCGGGCAGGATCTGATCGAGTACGCGCTGATTGCAGCACTGATCGCCGTTGCGGGGATCGCAGCCATGCGCGGCCTCACCAACAAAATTTCGAACGAGTTCAACACCATCGGAAACACCCTCTGAGGTTTTTGCTAACGGTCTTCGGAACATCGACAGTACCGTCGAATTGCAGAGCTTGAATTACCTGGTTTTAAGCGGTTTTCAGTACGAGAGTTTCGACCAAAGTGGCAAAGGGTAACACTTAAATGGCATTGCGACACAGCACCACTCGGGCGCAATGTGACAACAATCACCACCAAACGCAGCGCGGTTCCGGGGTGTCCACAAGGATGGCCGCGCCGCAACTTACAAGGAGAACGGTAATGAAACTGCTTTTCAAGAACCTGATGAACGATGAGTCTGGCCAGGACCTGATCGAGTACGCTCTGATCGCTGCCCTCATCGCCCTGGGCGCCATCGTCGCGATGGGGTCTCTGAGCAACAAAATCTCCAACGAATTCAACACCATCGGCAACACCCTGTAACCATCACTGATGTTCTGACGGTTTCTGTTTTCGCCGGTCTCTGGTTGGGTGAAACGAGTTCGGTCCGCTCTTGTCGCGTGACAGGCAGCGTCTGAATTTTGATCCACGGAAGAAGGTCGCGGCCATCGCTCTCAGGCCCCGGTCGCGACCCCCTCCACCTCTCCGGCCAATCGATCCGTCAGCAGCTATCAGCGTGGCGACAAACGTATCACCCGTTTCCTGGCACCCGGCATTTCGTACCTGAATTGCCGGCCTGGAAATCAACCGAAGGACGACGCAGCATCGTGCGGATTTCCTGGCCGCTCCCGACGAGGGAAAGCCCCAGGCCGGGGATGCCGCGGCGCGGTGGTCTGGCAACGGCCTCGGAGCAGGGTAAGGCCCCGGACGTCTCCCTCCCACATCGCAGTGTCCTTCTCAACTTCGCCTGACGACCTGATTCCCTCCGGGGATGGGCGCTACAGGCGCGTCAACGCACAGGCGCTGGCTGAATAAAGCTGCAGCGTGTTTTTGGGGTCATCGCATGCCGAATCATATGACCGAGTGGCTGTATCCGTCCGTCGCGCTGGTTTGTGCTCTGGCCGGATCTGTTTTCGATGTTCGCAGCCGCCGGATTCCGAACTTTATCACGCTGCCCGGAATTCTTCTCGGCCTTTCCCTGCACCTGGTGCTCGGCGGATGGAAGCAGCTGGCTCTCGCAGCCCTCGCCGGACTTATCTGCGGTACGCTCTTCCTGGTCTTCTGGCTGGCGGGCGGCATGGGCGCAGGCGACGTTAAATTAATGACCGCCGTCGCTGCCATTGCCGGCATGCCGCTGGTTCCGTGGCTTCTTATTCTCACTGCTCTCGCCGGCGGTGTCATGGCCCTCGGCCTTGCCCTCTGGCGCGGACGTCTCCGGGAGACGATCCGGAACGTCGGAGCCCTCGTTCTGCACCATCGCATCGAGGGTCTTGCTCCTCACCCCCAACTGAATCTCGCGAATGCGAGGACACTGCGCCTTCCCTATGCCCTGGCGGTTGCCGCCGGCACTGCGACGACGCTGTTCCTCACGGCGTTCCAAAGGTGATCTGATATGGCCCGCCGCCTCATGCTGGCTCTCGTCGTTGCCCTGGTTATCTCCGGCCTGTTTACGTTTTGGCTCAGCCGCAGAGTTGCCCATGCCTCCCGCACCCCTGTCCAGCCGCCCAACGAGTATGTTGCGGCTGCCCGCGCTCTCGATCCCGGAGAAGTCGTCCGTCGCGAAGATCTGTCGATGATCGAGTGGCCCAAGTCCCATCCCCTGGATGGCAGCTTCGTCAAGATTGACGATGTCGTCGGTCGCGCGGTCCTCTATCCGCTCTCAGCCGGCCAACCCATCCTCGATCGCCAGCTGGCGGCTCCTGGCTCCGGCATTGGCCTCACGGGAAGAATTCCCAGCGGCATGCGCGCCATCGCCCTCCGCTCCGACGAAGTCGTCGGCGTGGCTGGCTTCCTCCTCCCCGGCACCCATGTGGACGTTCTCGTGACGTACAAGGAGGATTCCAGCCCTGAGCCGATCACCGCGACGGTGCTGCAGGACGCTGAAATTCTGGCCGCCGGCCATCAGGTTCAGCCTGATCCCTCCGGCAAGCCCGTCTCGGTCGATGTCGTCACCCTCCTGCTTTCGCCCGAAGAGGCCGAAAAGGCTGTCCTCGCCAGCGAAAAAGGAACCATCCACTTCGTCCTCCGCAATGGCGGCGATCACAATATGGCCGGTGCTACGCCCGTGGATCTGAATCAGCTGGCGTCGGTGTCCTCACCCAAACCAACTCCGGGCAATCCAGCGCCCCGTCCGATCGTGAGGCCGGTTCCCAAGCCCTGGGTCGTGGAAACCATGCTGGGAGATAAACGCAGCGCGGTGAGTTTCAACTGAGGCATTCATGATTCGCAGAGATTGCACAATCCGAACTTTTTCTCCCCTTCTGCTGGCGGCCGGTTTCATGACCGCCGCTTGCTCCGGAGCAGCCGCACAAGCCAAAGCCGTTGCAGCTGCTGCGCAGACACCCTTCACCGGGAGCATGGGCACCAGCGCTCAGGTGGTGGGCGAACCCCTGCATCTTCTCGTCGGACGGTCGATGTTCGTCAACACCGACAACCGTATCCGCCGCGTCTATGTCAGCAATCCCGACGTGCTCGATTCGTTCACTTCGAGCCCGCACCAGATCGTCGTCACCTCCAAAGCGCCGGGCGTTTCCAGCCTCGTGCTCTGGGATGAAACCGGGCAATCGCGCGCTTATCTCATCAATTCCGACATCGACGTCAACGACCTGCACCACGCGCTGCACGATGCCTTCCCTGCCGAGAACATTGGCGTCGAGGGTCATGGCGATCAAGTCGCCCTCACCGGCACCGTTTCCTCGCAGGAAACATCCGACGCTGCCGCCAAGCTGGCTACCCTGTTCTCCAAAGATGTTGCGAACTCCCTGCTGGTGGGAACCAAGCACACTCCCCAGGTTCGCCTCAAGGTCCGGGTGATCGAGATCGATCGTTCCCGCGCCGAGCAGCTCGGCTTCAACTTCTTCGGCCCCGGTGCCAACACCTTTAACACCACCACAGGCCAGTTCGGTGCCGTCACGGTGGGTCCCGGTGCTACATCCGGCACCACCACGGCCGGTTCGTCTCTTTTGGCGGTCAGCAGTCTGCTCGGCCTGTTCTATTACAACCAGGACCTGCAGCTCGGCGCGGCGATCCAGGCGCTGGAGAACAAACAGATTGCGCAGATCCTCGCCGAGCCGACCATCACGGCCCTGAGCGGAGAGAAGGCCTCCTTCCTCTCCGGCGGCGAATTTCCTTATCCGGTCGTGCAGGGTGGCACCGGCGGCTTCACTTCGGTGACCATTCAGTTCCGCCCCTACGGCGTCAAGCTGGACTTTACGCCCAACGTACTGGCTGACGGCACCATCTCGCTCAAGGTCGCGCCTGAAGTCAGCGCTCTTGATTACAGCAACGAAGTCACCATCTCCGGCTATACCATTCCGGCCATATCCACGCGCCGCGCCGAGACCCAGATCGAGCTGAGGAGCGGACAGAGTTTCGCCATCTCCGGCTTGCTCGACAACCGCACCACCGATCAGCTGGAGAAGATTCCCGGCATCGGCGACATTCCCATTCTTGGCAAGCTGTTCCAGTCCAAGAGTGTCAGCAAAAGCGTGGCGGAACTCGCGGTCATCGTGACTCCGACCATCGTCGATCCGCTCACCGACAACCCGGTTCCGACGCAACCGAAGACCGCGGAGCCGCTCATTGATAACCCGAAGTTTGACAAGGGTATTACTCCAAAAACTCCGCCACCGCAGCCCGCGCCGCAGCCTGTGCCGCAGCAGGTGCCAATCCAGTAAGGGGAAAAGGACCCACCTATGAGCCAGCCTGCTTCCAACAATTCGACTCTCTCGGTAGCACTTCTGACCGTCGGTCTCGATCGCGATCTAACCGACAAAATCGTCCAGGCCGCTTCCCAGCACCAGTGGACCGTGAGCCACGACGATTTCGATGAGTACGTTTCTGCCGTTCGCCGCCCGGCCATTTCGGCCGACGCCAAGAGCTCAGACCTGGTCATCGCCATCATCGACTTCGATCGCGATCCTCAAGGCGCCGCGGAGACCGCTGCGTACATGCAGCAGCTCTTCTTTGGACGGTTCTTTGCCGCCGCACTCAGCAACCACAGCGAGCCTGAGCTTCTGCTCGCCGCCATGCGCGCCGGCTGCAATGAGGTTCTCAAGAACCCCGTCGATCCCCGTCAACTCGGCGATTTGTTTGACCGCCAGGAGCGTCAGTGGTCCACCGGCACGGGCCGCACCCGCTCCACCGGCCACATCCTCTCCTTCTTCGGCGCCAAAGGCGGCGTGGGCACCACCACGGTGGCCGTCACCCTCGCCTACTACCTGGTGCGCCAGAAGAACAAAAAAGTTCTGCTCATCGATAACCACCCCGAGTTCGGCCATGTCTGCCTCTATCTCGGGCTCGACGGTACTCGCTACCACTTCGATGAACTGATTCGCAACGTCAACCGCCTCGACTCCACCCTGCTGCGCGGCTTCATCGCCAAGCATTCCAGCGGCCTCGAGGTTCTCTCTTCCCCTGAAAACCATGATCTGACCCGCACCGTCGATCCCGACGCCCTCGAACGTACCCTTGAGTTCCTGCGCGGCGAATACGACTACATCCTGCTCGACTGCGAAACCTCCCTCGAGGAAGTCTCGCTGGCGGTCATGGATCGCTCCGATCAGATTTATCTGGTGGCTACGCCCGACATCGGCGCCATTCGAGACCTCTCGCGTTACATCGATGGCCTCAGCCGCAACGAATCCACCTCGGCGCGCCTCCACGTCATCATTAACCGCTACTCATCCCATGGCGCGATTGCCGTCGAGCAGATCGAGAAGGCGATTCGCGTGCCGGTGGAAGTCCGGCTGTGCAATGCTTATACCGAGTGCCAGCGCGCGATCAACGTCGGTGAGCCCATCGGAGCGGACAAGAAATCGGAGATCTCCACGCAGTTCTCCCGCTGGACCTCCATTCTGACCGGGGACGAAGCCCCGAAAACGAAAGCCCAGCCTGCCAAAAAAGCCTTCTCATTGTTTGGCCAGAAAAGGACTGAATAGCGATGAGCGATCTCACGCTCAACCTCACGCAGTCACGTCCGGAAGCGAATAACCTGCGCACCAATAACAGCGGGTTGCGGACTGCAGTTCCCTCCGCCCGCCCGCTCCGTGAAAAAGAGCAGCAGGAGCTCAAATCGGCGGTCCACGCTGAGCTCATCAATCGTCTTGACCTGGAAAAGCTGGGCGAAGCGCAGGAAACCCGCGCCGGCCAGCAGCAGCTCTTTGCTCTCATTCAGCAGATCATCGGCGAACAGGGCGTTCCTCTCAGCTCTTCGGAACGCGACCGCGTCGCCCAGGAAGTTCTCGACGAGGTCTTCGGTCTCGGCCCGCTCGAGCAGCTGCTCAAAGACGACACCATCAACGACATCCTGGTGAACACGGCCGCCAACGTCTACGTGGAGCGGCGCGGCGTCCTCAGCCGCACCAGCGTTACCTTCCGCGATAACCGCCACCTGCTCCAGGTCATCGACAAGATTGTTTCCGCCGTTGGCCGCCGCGTCGATGAGTCGACTCCCATGGTCGATGCCCGCCTCAAAGACGGCTCTCGTGTCAACGCCATCATTCCGCCGCTCGCCATCGACGGCCCCATCCTCTCCATCCGCCGTTTTGGTTCGTCGCCGCTGACCGCCGAAAAGCTGATTCAGAACAAGGCGCTCACCGGCCCCATGCTCGAAATGCTGCGCGCCGCCGTGCAGGCCCGGCTCAATATCGTTATCTCCGGCGGTACCGGCGCCGGCAAGACCACCCTGCTCAACGCACTGTCCAGCTTTATCTCCGAGAAGGAACGCATCGTCACCATCGAAGATTCCGCCGAACTGCAGCTGCGCCAGGATCACGTCGTCCGCCTCGAAACGCGCCCGCCCAACGTTGAAGGCAAGGGCGCCATCCGCCAGCGCGAGCTGGTCATCAATGCCCTCCGTATGCGCCCCGACCGCATCGTCCTTGGCGAGGTCCGCGGCGAAGAAGCCATGGACATGCTGCAGGCCATGAACACCGGCCACGACGGGTCGCTGACCACCATTCACGCCAATACCCCCCGCGACGGTCTGGCTCGTCTGGAAACCATGTGCATGATGGGCGACATCCGCCTGCCGGATAAAGCCATCCGCATGCAGATTGCCTCCGCCATTCACCTCATCGTGCAGGTCGCCCGTATGAGCGATGGCAGCCGCCGCATCACCCACATTACCGAGCTCACCGGTGCGTACAGCGACGTCATCAGCATGCAGGACATCTTCCTCTTTGAGAAGGAAGGCATTGCAGAAAACGGCAAAGTCAAAGGACGCTTCCGCTCTACCGGCATCGTCCCTAAATTTACCGAGCGCCTCAAGGCCGCGGGCATTCCTGTCCCGCCCGGCCTGATGGATCACTCGGTCGAGGTGTGAGGAATCCGCCCATGATGATATTGATCGCCTCCAGCTTCTTCGCCGTACTTCTGATTACCTTCGGGGTCGTCACGTTTGCGACCGCGCCCAGCCGCGGCGATAAGACCCTCCAGGCCCGCCTCTCGGCTGTGACCGCCGACCGCGTAGGCGGCGTCTCCACCGTTGCTCTCGAGACCAGCGAATTGCTGCGCAAGACCGCCAGCAGCCGTTTCGACTGGATCGGCCAGACCCTCAGCAAGTACATCTCCATGGCGTCGCTGCAGAAGTGGATCTCGCAGGCGGCGCTCAATACCACCGCCTCGGCCATCCTCGTGCAAACTGCGGCCGCCGCCGGCATTGGCTTCGTCATCACGATGTTCTTTGCGCCGGTTCTCGGCGTGGAGCTCGGTGCCGCCGGCGTATGCGCCGCCATTCCCTGGGTGCGGGTCGCCTTCTGCCGCTACCGCCGTTTGCGCGCCTTTGAAAAAGCTTTACCGCACGCTATCGACATGATGGCTCGTTCCCTGCGCGCCGGGCACTCCACCTCCGGCGCTATCGAAATCATGGCCCAGGGCGCGCCCGAACCCGCCTGCACGGAATTCAGCGAAGTCTTCCGCCAGCAAAACTTCGGGCTCCCGCTGCGCGATGCGCTCATGCAGCTCATCGATCGCGTGCCCTCCGGAGATTTGCGCGTGCTGGTCACCGCCATCGTGGTCCAGCGCGAAACCGGCGGCAATCTGGTCGAAGTGCTCGACCGCTCCGTCCACGTCATCCGCGAACGCCAGCGCATTCAGGGTGACATTCGCACCCAGACCGCGCAGGGCCGCATGACCGGCTGGATCCTTACCCTGCTTCCCGTCGTGGTCATGGGTTTGATCAATGTCATGGATCCCGGCTACTCCAAGCCTCTGCTCCGGGACCCCTTCGGGCACAAGCTCCTGCTTCTCTGTGGCTGCCTGATCCTGATGGGCGCCTTCTTCATTAACCGCATTATCAATTCCATCGACGTATAGGGAGACGCAAAGATGAACATGATGATCTTTTTCTACATTGCGCTTTCCCTCACGGTGTTCTGCGTGATTACCCTGCTCTGCGCGCCCTTCCTGCTGCGTCCGTCGCTGCAGGCCCGCCGCATCCTGGACATCGTCACCAGCGAGCGGCCCGACAAGCGGACCGTCCGGAGCAAGGAAAAGGCCAAAGACCGGCTGCTTTCCCTCGCCCGCGCCTTTCGCGCCCGCCTCGGCCTCTCTGAAGACGAGAAGCTTCGCCAGCGTTTCGTCACCGCCGGCCTCAAGGGCGGCAGCCAGCTCGATCTCTACTTCACCGCGCGCTTTGTCGGCCCCGCGGCGGGCGCCATCGGCGGCAGCTTCATTCACTCCAACACCGCCTTCTGGTGCCTGGCTCTGGCCGCTGTCGGCTATCTACTGCCTGATATCTGGCTCACGCGCATGGTGAATAAACGCAAAAAGAAAATTCAGAAAGGCATTCCCGACGCCATTGACCTCCTCGTCATATGCGTGGAAGCCGGCCTCGGCCTCGATCAGGCTCTGCTCCGTATCGGGCAGGAAATCGCCGTCAGCTATCCCGAGCTCAACGAGGAGTTCAACCAGATCAACCTCGAGCAGCGTGCCGGCAAACCGCGTCTCGACGCCTGGCAAAGCATGGCCGACCGTACCCAGCTCGAAGAGTTCACCTCCCTGGTCACCATGCTGCAGCAGACCGATCGCTTCGGTACGCCCATCGTTCGCGCCCTCAGCCGTTACTCCGAAGAGCTGCGCACCGCGCGGCGCCAACGCGCTGAAGAGGCCGCGGCCAAGACCAAGATCAAGATTCTGTTCCCGCTGGTATTCTTCATCTTCCCTTGCCTGTTCATCGTGCTGCTGGCTCCGGCCATCCTCACCCTGAGCAGCAACCTGAAATGAAGCAGGGGTTCTAAGTTTGCTGCAATTCGCGTGCGCCCCCTCGAAAGCGGGCACACCGGAAAGGAGATTCAAGATGGAATCGAGCATGATTGTTCGCGTTGTTGCCCTTGCGATGGCTGTGATCGTTGTCGGGGCGATTGTCCTGCGCAGAAGGAAGTCGAAGTCTGCGTAATCTCGGCTCACTTACTGGAATCATCATTCCCACTAACGGCACGTGCCGGGAAAGGAGATAGCCATGGAAGGATCTCTTATGATTCGTGCGGTCGCCGGCGCTCTCGCGGTTCTGGTTTTTGGCGTGATCGTGCTGCGCAGAAAAAGAACAGCCTGATTGTTGGCCCCGAACCATGACCCCCTGACGCTGTTGTTCAGGACCTCACCGGTACTCTGCCCTGTGGATCTGCTGCCGCGAGCCCGTTGTAGGTGCGCCCAGAGATCCCATCAACCCGGAAGCTCAAGACCGCCCGCAGCTGGCGGAAAAAGCGGCAACTATGCAATATCTCACCGTCACCATCCCGGAGAAGGCCGTCACCATCGGATCGCGCATCGGTCTCGCTGACACATTTTTATCGCGATTGATCGGCCTTCTCGGGAAATCTTCCCTCGACGATGGCTCCGGCCTGCTCATTCGCCCCTCCTCCGGCGTCCACACCATGTGGATGCGCTTCGCGATCGACGTCATCGCCCTTGACAAGGAGCTGCGCGTTCTCAAAACCTGGCAGCGTCTGCGCCCGTGGCGACTCACCCCGGTCAGCATGAAAATCCATTGCGTGCTCGAGCTCGCGCCTGGCCAGATCCAGCAGCTCAATATCCAGCCCGGCGACAAACTCGTTTTCTCCAGTTAGAGCCTGCTAACACCCCTTGATTCCCTGCTCTCCCGTCAATAGCCCACGGTGAACCGTTCCCGGACGTGGTGCGGCTGTTCCAGCTCATCCACCAGGGCAACCGCGTAGTCCTCCGCCGAGATGCAGCTCTGCCCCTGCTCGTCCACGATCAGTTCATCTTTTCCCACCCGGAATTTTCCCGTCCGCTGACCCGGCTGAATCAGGCCCGCGGGGCTGAAATACGTCCAGTCCAGGCCGGCGCCCAGATTGGTCGTGAGCAACATCTGCAGCAGATCGGAATGCGCCTTCGCAATCGCCAGCCACTCCTTCGGCAGGCGACCGGAATCGAGCAGCGTCTTCCCCGGCGCGATCAACAGGCTGGCTGCTCCGCCAACGATAATCACTCGCTTCACTCCCGCCTGTTTCGCCGCCGCCAGCACTGCCAGCGCTGCCGGGATCACCAGGTGCTCCTGCCCCCGCCCCGGCCCATATGCGTTCACCACCGCGTCGCTGCCGCGCAGGGTCTCCGCCAGGGCCCCAGCGTCGTTCACATCGCCCTTGACGGCACACACATGGGGCTCCGCGGGAATCTTCGAGGGGTCCCGCGCAACCGCTGTTACGGTATGCCTTCGCGACACCAGCTCCCTGACAACCCGGCTTCCAACCATGCCGCTTGCGCCAATCACAATGATGTTCATCGTCTTTCCCTGCCTCCACCCTGCAGATGCCCACCTCGCCGGCAAGGATTCGAGTGTCATTTTCCGGATTCTTTTGACACTTATCCGTTGCAACGACCATCTTGTAGAGTATGTCTCGTCTCGCGGCCTCGTCGGCCCGGCCCAGCTCGAAACCCCAGGCTTGCCCCGAAGAAACCGTTTTCGTCGACCTGCTCCGCACCGTCGACCTGCTCTCCCGCGCCCCTTCCGAGCTGCTTCGTGAGCACGACCTCTCGTCGAATCAGTACAACGTGCTCCGCATCCTGCGCGGCGCCCCCGACGGCCTGCTCTGCGGCGAAATCGCCGCGCGCATGATCTCCCGCGATCCCGATATCACCCGCCTCCTAGACCGCCTCGAGAAGCGCGCCCTCATCGGCCGCTGCCGCAACAATCCCGACCGGCGCAAAGTCATTGTCCGCATCACACCTGCCGGCCTCGAGCTGCTCTCCCGCATCGATGGGCCGATGTGCGAACTGCACCGCCGCCAGCTCGGCCGCCTTGGCCCGAACCGCCTCCATGACCTTGGCCGGCTGGTGCTCGTCTGCCGCCCGCACGAGGTGTAGTCTTTTGCCAATTATTTGTTGCAACGAATAATCTCGACCCGAATCCAATGGCAAGGAGGTAAGTACACCCTATGAGCCCCACCGCTACTTCACCCACCAGCACCACGACCACCTGGACCATCGACCCGGTCCATTCCATCGCCGAATTTCGCGTTCGCCATCTCATGATTTCCAACGTACGCGGACAGTTCACCGGCGTTACCGGCAAGCTCACCTTCGACCCCGGCAACCTCACCCAGTCGCATGTCGATGCCTCCATCGATGTCTCGACCATCGATACCCGCGATCCCCAGCGCGACACGCACCTCAAGAGCCCCGACTTTTTCGACGTGGAGAAGTTTCCCACCCTGGCCTTCCATTCTTCCCGCGTTACACGCAGGGGCGATGGAACCGTCCTCGTGGCCGGCCCGCTCACCATCCACGGCGTCTCAAAGGAAGTAGAATTTACCGTCGAAGGCCCCACGCCCCCAGTGAAGGATCCCTACGGCAACACCCGCGTCGGTGTGCAGGCGTTGACAAAGATCAATCGCGGCGACTTCGGCCTCACTTTCAACGCCGCCATGGAAACCGGTGGAGTCATGGTTGGCGAAGAAGTCTCGATCACCCTCGAACTCGAATTCGTCCAGGCCGCCTGAGCCCAGGCGCCGGGCCCCGGCACTCGGGAATCGTCTGTGCAAGTATGATCGTCAGGGTCCCGGAGAGAACGGACGATTCCCGCCAGCGAAACAATTCGTCTGCAGTTGCAGATTCGTGGCGTGGTCCAGGGCGTCGGCTTTCGCCCTTATGTCTATAACCTCGCCCGTCGCTTCTCTCTCGCCGGATTCGTCCTCAACTCCCCGCGCGGCGTCTTCATCGAAGTCGAAGGCGATCCCGCCATCGTTGCATCCTTCCTTGCCGCCCTTCCCGCTGAAGCTCCGCCCCTCGTCCGCATCGCACAAATCCTCCGCACCGAAATTCCCACTACCGGCGACTCCGATTTTTCCATCCACGAAAGCGATGCGGCCGGATCGGCCTTCGCCCTCGTCCCGCCCGACATCTGCGTCTGCGACGCCTGCCTCGCCGACACCCACGAGCCCGCCAATCGACGCCAGGATTACCCCTTCACCAACTGCACCAACTGCGGCCCGCGCTACAGCATCATCCTCGACGTTCCCTACGACCGCCCCATGACCACCATGGCGGAATTCGCCATGTGCGACGCTTGCCTCCGCGAATACAAGGACCCCACCAACCGCCGCTTCCACGCGCAGCCCAACGCATGCCCCATCTGCGGACCGCACCTCCTCCTTGTCGAACCGGGTCAACTTTCCCCCGTGCCCCAAACTTCGCGCGCCATCCTTGAACGCATTGCCGACATTCTCCGTGCCGGCGGCATTGTCGCCTGGAAAGGCCTCGGCGGCTATCAGCTCGCCTGCGATGCACGACAGCCTGCAGCTGTCGAAGAGCTGCGCCGCCGCAAACATCGCAGCGAAAAGCCACTCGCCATCATGGTCGCCGACGCAGACGTCGCCGCATCTCTCTGCTTCGTCTCTCCGGAAGAACACGCCGCACTCGTCTCCCGCGAGCGCCCCATCGTCCTCCTCCGCCGCCGTCCTGATGTGAATCTCGCCGAAGCCATTTCCCCCGGCAACCCCACGACCGGCGTCATGCTCCCCTGCACTCCGATGCACGATCTCCTCTTTCGCATTCTGCGCGGACGCTGGGACGTCGACCCCGCGCTCATCATGACCAGCGGCAACATCAGCGAAGAGCCCATCGTCATCGACAACGACGAAGCGGAGCAGCGTCTCGCAGGCATCGCCGATGCCTTCGCCCACCACAACCGCCGCATCCACACTCGCGTCGACGACTCCGTGGTTCGCGTCGTTTCCAGTCACGCCATGCCGATGCGCCGCGCGCGCGGCTTCGCCCCCATGCCGGTGTGGCTCGGACGCGGCGAAGCCGAAGTCCTGGCCTGCGGTGCACAACAAAAAAACACGCTCTGCCTCACCCGCGCCGGCTTTGCCATCCCCAGCCAGCACCTCGGCGATCTGGAAAATTTCGAGACCCTCCGCTTCTTCGAAGAAACCCTGGAACGGATGGCCCGCCTCTTTCACGTCACGCCCGCGGCGGTCGCTTATGATCTCCACCCCAGCTATCTCAGCACGCAGTTCGCGCTCCGACTCCCCGGCCTGCGCAAGATTGCCGTGCAGCATCACCACGCGCACATCGCCAGCTGCATGGCCGAACATCAGCTCGACGGCCGGGTCATCGGCGTCGCCTGGGACGGCACCGGCCTCGGCACTGACTCCACTATCTGGGGAGGCGAATTTCTCGCCGCGGATCATCTCGGCTTCGATCGCTACGCGCGCCTTCGGCCCGTCCTTTTGCCCGGCGGCGACTCCGGCGTGCGCGAAACCTGGCGCGTCGCCCGTAGCTATCTGTTCGACACCCTCGGTGCAATCCCCGAGCATCCGCGCTGGACCGCCATGGCTGCTCCCGAGCGCCTCCGCATTGTCGACACCATGCTCGCGAAACGCATCAACACCATCCCAACTTCATCCGCCGGCCGGCTCTTCGACGCCGTTGCTTCGCTCATCGGCCTGCGCCACAGTGTGTCCTTCGAAGGACAGGCCGCCATGATGCTCGAAGCCGCAGCCGATGCCTGGTCCGGCCCGTCGCCGCACGCGTACGACTTCACTATCGCGTCCGCTTCCCCCACCGACGTCGATCTGCGCCCCATGATTCACCAGATCGTCGCCGAGCTTGAGGCCAATACACCTGCAATCCCGCATCGCAGCGCGTTTTCACAGCACGCTCGTCGCCGTCATTTCTGAAGTCTGCCGCCGTATGCGTGCGGAACTTCAGCTCAATCGCGTCTGCCTCAGCGGCGGCTGCTTCCAGAACGCGGTTCTGCTTGAGGGCTGCCTCGAAACCCTGCACACCGAAGGCTTCGAAGTTTTCTGCCACCGCGAGGTCCCCACCAACGACGGCGGCATCTCCCTCGGTCAGGCCGCCATCGCCTGCGAACAGCTCCGTCTTAAAGACTGAAAGCTCCACACCTCGCGCTCGGTCGCCCTTTCCGAGCTGAAAGGCTCCGGCACGATCGCGAGTGTCCAAACTCAACCTCAGGCACGTCGCCATTGTCCAGGCTGAATCAAAGCTTTAAATGTCGATCCACAACACGGCTCCTCGACTTGCCCTTAGCCCTTTGGCAGACCAACACGCCACTACCGTCGCAGCCAGGTTCGCCCTACAGCAAGAAGCAAACTCCCCTGGACCCCCAAGTCGACGAATCCGTCTCGCGCATCCACCCGAAGGTCACCCAAACACAATAGTCCGAACCATTTTGAAGCGGAACAGCCCCGGTCCTACCCTACCCCAACCCCGCCCGCCTTCTTTCCAGAAACTCCCGGATCGCCGGATCCCGCTCCAGTCCAACGGCCAGGTCATACGCGTGACACGCTTCCTCTTTCACTCCCGCCCGAGCCAGCAGCTCCGCCCTCGCCGCCCAATACGGTTGATACCCGGCCAGCCGTGCATCCGCCTCCGCATCCGGCAAACTTTCCAGTCCGGCCTTTGCTCCACCAACCTCCGCAACCGCCAGCGCTCGATTGATGGCCACCACTGGCGATCCTGTGATCGCCAGCAGCGCATCGTAAATCTGCGTCAGTTCCTGCCAGTTCGCCTGGCCCGTCAGGCAGCGCGCCACATGCGCCGACTGCACCGCCGCCTCCAGTTGATAGCGCCCGACCACCCTCCATCGGCTCGCGCGCAGCAGCAGCGACTCGGCCTGCGCGATCATCGGGGCATCCCACAGCGCGGTGTCTTGTTCGTTCAGCGGAACATATTCGCCGAGCTCGTTGCGTCGCGCTCGCCTCCGTGCCTCCGCATGCAGCATCAGGGCCAGCAATCCAAGCGCCTCTGGTTCATGGGGCAGCATCTCCGCAACCAGCCGCGCCAGGAAAAGCGCCTCGCTGGTCAGATCGCGCCGCAGCAGATCCGTTCCAATCGCGTCGCTCCATCCCTCGGCGAAAGCCGCGTAAATGGCCTCCAGCACCGCATCCAGGCGGCTCGCGAGCTCTTCGCGCTCCGGTACCCGCAAGGGAATCCCCGCTTCCCGAATCTTGCTCTTCGCGCGCACCAGCCGCTTCCCCATCGCCGTCGGCGAGGTCAGAAACGCCGACGCAATCGTCGCCGCATCCGGTCCTACAATCGCCTGCAGGATCAGCGGCGCTCGCACCGCTGCGTCGATCGCCGAATGCGCGCACGCAAACATCAGTGCCAGCCGCCGATCCGGAATCTGTCCTCCCTCCGGCACCGCGCTGATCACCGCCGCAATCTGCTCCAGGTCCTCATCGACCACGCCACTGCGATCCCGGCGACGGTCGGCATCGATCCACTTGCGGCGCGCCACGGTCATCAGCCACGCTTCCGGATTCGCTGGAACACCCTTTACGGGCCAATCGGCCAGTGCCGCCGCAAACGCTTCCGAAAGGGCATCCTCCGCGGCCGCCACATCTCGCGTGCGCGACGCCAGAAACGCGACCAGCTTCCCATAGCTCCGCCGCGCCACGGCCTCCGCCGTGGAGTGAGCCCGTAATTGTCCCTCGTTCATGCCTGCCTCTGACACCTTGACGTTTCAGAGCTGGAACGTTGGACAGTTTCTCAGACGAATCCTCCTTCGATCCGGCTTCCCCTCCGGTCCGCCTTCCCATTCCACTCCTACTCCGTCAGTTCCTCCGTCACCGTGGCGCCGCCCATCGACGCAACCACCGCTGACGCCTTGACGACTCTCTGCGAATTCCTGTCGATCCACAGAGTCTTCTTATCCGCGCCGCCATCCGCCGAAGTGATCTCCACCCGATAAGCATCGAAGGTTCCCGCCGGCACCGTTACCGTCTCCACGCCTCCGACCTTCAGCTGCATCAGCTTCACCTTTTGCGACTGCAGATCGAAGTTGCGGAAGCTCGTGCTGTAGCCCTCCGCCAGCGGCAGGCACGCAATCGACTGGTCGCCCCCCGCGGAGTCGCCGAATAACGGGCCGCCCAGATCGGCGGCGATGGGCCGCGTTTGCCCGTTCATAACGAACTGCCCAGCCGCCTTGTCGCCGGCAAAATCAATATCGATCGCCACCGGTCCCTGCTTCACACTCCGTTTCCGCAGGACCAGACTCGATTTCGCAAGGGTAGCCGTATCGACGGCGCTTCCCTGCGGCGTATCCATCGTGTCCGTCGCAGTCCATGCGTCACCCGCGTCCTCGATCGTGGTCGCCATCTGCATTGACATCTGCTGACCTCCGGCTTCGATCTTCACCTGATAATGGAAGGTCGCGACCTTCAGATCCATGGCCGGCTTCGGTAGTCCCCACCGCGCTCCCGCTCACCACCTGCGTCACGACCACCGTCTTCGGATCGACTCTGATCTCCTGCAACCGTGCCACCGTCTCCGGCGTCCCGCCCTGTTGATACCTGCCGCCCAGATGCTGGGCCAGAAACTTCTCCGACTCCATGAACAGCGCGAGGTTGTTCACCGGCCGCTGAAACCCGTGCCCTTCATCGGGAGCCAGAATGTATTCGACCGGAAACCCGCGATCTCGCAGCGCTACCACAATCTGTTCTGCCTCCCGCCGATTCACACGCGGATCGTTGGCCCCCTGCGCGACCAGCAGCGGCGTTTTGATTTTGTCCGCCGAATGGATCGGCGACTCCGCCTCGAGCAGCGCTTTCCCTTCTGGCGTGTTCGGATTGCCCATCCGCTCATAGAACAGCTTCCGGATCGGCTCCCAGTACGGCGGAATCGAATCGAGCAGGGTGATCAGATTCGAAGGACCGACAATGTCCACCGCCGCCGCATACAAATCCGGCGTGAACGTCACGCCCGCCAGCGTCGCATAGCCGCCGTACGAGCCGCCCAAAATCCCCACGCGCTTCGGATCCGCAATGCCCTGCGCGACCATGTACTTCACGCCCCAGGTCACGTCATCCTGCATCTTGCGGCCCCATTCCAGATTGCCCGCGTCCAGAAACTTCCGTCCGTAACCTGTCGAACCGCGGAAATTCGGCATCAGCACCGCATATCCACGATTCGCAAAAAACTGCGCCAGCGCGTTGTAGCCCCACACGTCGCGGCCCCACGGCCCACCGTGCGGAATCACGATCGCGGGCAGATTCTTCCCCGCCACGCCTTTAGGCAATGTCAGATACGCCGGGATCTCCAGCCCATCCGACGACGCGTAGCTCACCGATTCCATCGTTGCCAGATCCTGCCGCGGCAGTTTTTCCCGAATCACGTATTGCGGCGTCAGCTTGTGCGTCTTACGATCGAACAGCAGCGTCTTCCCGGGCTCCGTGTCGCTCGACGCCGTCACCAGCCATACGCGATCATCGCGTGTCCCCGATCCAATGCCGATCTCCATCCCCGGCAGGCGATGCTCCAGCCACGCATAGTCCGCGCCAAACGCTTTATCGCGGAAATAATGTTTCTCGCGGTCGTAGTAGTACGAGGTTCCCACTAACTCGTCGGTCGCCTCAGAGAAGTACGCTCCGCCCAGATCGACCTTGCCCAGCGGATCGGACTCGACGATTTCCGTTTGCCCCGTCGCCGGATCCATCAGCTCCAGCGAAATCAGATTTGTCCCTTTGTTGGTCTGAACGTAGACCTTCGATCCATCCGGCAGGAAATGGAGCGGATCACACGTCTCGAATACCGAGCAGGAATAAATCTTCGTGAACCCGCTCTCGTCCACGCGCAGAATCTCCGTGTCGCCGTTATCCGCGCTCCGCGTCGCCATCCGCAAATTGCCCTTCGTATCGAAAACCCACCCGGTGATGCGATCGGTGTTCTTGCGCACCAGCGTCTTTTCGCCCGTCGAAATCTTCAGCTTGTACAGGTCGTGCCAGGCCTTGTCCCGGTCGTTCAGCCCGATATAGATCGTGTCGGGGTCGTTCTTCGGCGCCTCCACCAGTTCCACGCGCACGCCTTTCAGGCCCGTCAGGTCGCGCGCCTCCGGAGCCTCCGCACCCGCCGCCGGCTTGCCCGCCGGATCGACTGCGTAGACGTTGAAGTTCTCGTCACCGTCATGATCTTTCGCGTAAATGATGAATTTGCTGTCGCGCGTCCACAGGTACCCCGCCACCGGACGTTTCGTCTCTGTCGTCATCAGCCGCGCCGCGCTGAACGGCTCGTCAACACCCTTCACATAGACGTTGCGCGTGTCCTTCCACGGTTTCAGAAATGCAATGTACTGGCCGTCAGGAGAGATCTGCGCCCCCGCGATCTCCGGATTGCCGAAAACCAGCTGACGATCGATCAGCGGTGGCAGCCCGGCGTTGCTCGTACTCTGCGCTGCTCCAGAAAGGGCGGGAATCATCAGACAAAGCACTCCGTACACGAATCTCTTCATGACAAACCACTCCGTTTCATAACTCAATTGCCTGCTGGATATGGAAATGAAAGACAGCGGCATTCTCTTCCAGCCGCAGGGAATGTTCAAGAGGCACGGCGCTCAGCGTCGTTCGTTCGCCGCGAACGCGCGTGTGCGGGTACGGCATGTTTTTAAAACGAGGCAGGATAGGGCGGTCGCCCCTTAGTTCCCGTCGCTTTTATCCATCAGCTCGATGCTCATCGCGGAGACGCGCCATCTTCCGCATCTTCGTCAGCAACAGGCTCGCGACAGGCACGATCACCAGAGCCAGCACAATCTTCCATTCCAGGCTCCCATTGCCGCCGTCGGGTGCGACGTGAAAGATTCGCTCGATAAAATCCATGGCTCTCTCCTTTGCTCCGCATTCATCTCACCAGCTGCCGGTTACGCTGCCGATCCCCAGCTAGATCGGATCGGGTTCTTCCTTGTCGTCGCAGTCATCGTCGTCACAGCAGTTTTCGCCGCACTCGTCGCAGCTCCCGCACGGATCGCTGCCTTCCTTGTGGCATTTCTCACAGCCGCAGCGGCGATTCCAGTCGGTGTAGGCGAGCACCTCCAGAACCTTGATCGGCGTCTCCGGATCGTCACTCTTGATGACCAGTTCGCAGCACCGCGGGCATTTTTCGCTCGCCTTATACCGGATCACCACATTGAGACACGAACCCGGATACAGCGTGGCTGGGAACGGATTATGAATCAGCCGCCAGTGCGGGTTCTTCCGTTTGAAGGCCACGCTCTCGACATGCAGCGGGCACGGACCCACGTTGCAGATGGCAATGGTGCGCTCGGCACAGGAGCATGCTTTCACGCCGCCGAAGCACAGCGATCCCGTAACAGCCAGCTTGCCCGATGGCGCCTTCCCCGACACCTCGATACTGCGCGGACCCGCGGGATCGTTGCTGGCGACTGTGATCGTTGCGGATTTAGGTCCGTAGCTCGTGGGCTCAAAGCGAATTGGCAACTCCAGCGAATTCCCCGGCGCAATCGTCACCGGCCACAGCGTAACGAACGGGACGAGGAACTCTCCCGAACTGGAGGTAATCCCGGTGACGCTCAGGACACACTTGCCGGTATTGGTCAGAATAAGAGGCTCATCCCGGAACGAACCGACGCAAACGTTGCCGAAGCTGCCGCGGTTCGCGATGATGAGGCTCAGCTCAGGGGCCGGAGCGTTCCCCGATACAGAAACGACGTGGGGAGAGCCGGGCGCGTTGCTGCTGACACTGTACGTGCCGGCCACGAATCCGAATGCGGACGGCTGGAAGCGCACCACCACATCGATGGATGCGCCAGGACTGACCACCAGCGGGTACGACACCACCCCTGGAACCTCGAATACGGATGCAGAGGAAGAGATGCCGGTGATGACCAGCGGGCACTGACCAGGGTTGTTGATAGTCAGGATCTCATCGGCAAACGAGCCGAGACAGACGTTGCCGAAAAAGCCGCGGTCGGCGATCGCGGTGGCAATCCCACTCACTCCTTCCGCGCCGAACGCCGCAACATCCACGTTGGGAGCCGTGGGATCGTTGCTGGAAATGCGGATGATCGCGATGTCCAGACCAGGTCCGGTCGGCAGGAACTGGATGGTGAAATCGATGCTGTCCCCCGACGCGACCACCACCGGCGTGCCCGGCATCGGCAACACCGTGAAGTCGGGAGAGCCCATCAGGCGCTGCACGTTGAAAATCACCAGGTCGGCCACGCCGACGTTGTAGATCTCCAGCGTCAGATCCACCGGACCACTGCACACCGTGCCGAAGTCGAGGTCGTCTTCCAGATCGACGGCAATGGCCGGACCGGTGGGCTTGGTGAACTTGAAGACACCACGGCCGTACGTGCCGGCGACCAACGTGCCTGCCTTCTGATTCAGAATCAGATCGGACACCGTGACGCGCGGAAAATGAATGTCGTCGAGAACCGACCAGGACAGTCCGTTATCTCTGGAACGAATCACTCCGAGGTCAGTGCCGACATAAATCGTCGTCGGAATGTCAGTGCCGTCCAGCGCGATGGCGTTGCACGGAATGTCAATCTGGACCGGCGGATTTCCCACGGTCGGCGAAATGTCGTCCCATGAAGTTCCACCAATGGTCGTACGGAATACGTGTCCCGGGATCCCCCCGCCGTTCAGCCCTCCCAGCACCGCATAGACCACCGTCGGATCGATCGGATCAAATTTTGCGCGAGCCACATTGCGGCTGGGCAGATTGCGCGTGATGTTGGTGAATGTAGGCGCAGCGCCCAATGCGTTGGTCGTCACCCACACCTGGTTGCCAACGCCGATCACAACATTATTAGCATTGGCCGCCGCAACATCGATATCTCCGGTAGTGCCGAAGTTTTTCAGGATCCGCCAGGTGCCGCCCCCGTCCTGCGTCTGCCAGAGATTCTGATTGCCGCTGACGTACAGGTGGCCGGCGTTGCTGGGATCGGTCGCGACCGGAAAAACTCCGCAGCTTTGATCGCTCGTCGTGCCCCAGGGCGTGATTTCTGTTGGAAATGTCTGGGCATCATTCGTGGACACGAACAATCGCGTGCAGGGAGCTGGTGACCAAAAGCCACTGGTTCCGTAGACCTGGCCCGCCGTCACGCCGTCATACGCGATGTCAAAACCGTCCGCGCCCTGGCTCACCCAGTCCGGAGCGACCGCCCCTGCCGTCGTCTGCAGCCCGTTATCCTGCGCCGATCCCACAATGACGCTGGCTGTGGCGTCCGGCTTTACGTCGATGTTGAAGAACAGCCCTGTCTGCAGCCTTCCCGCGTTCAGCGAATTCCAGCTGCTGCCGCCATCGGTCGAAGTGTCGATCCCTCCGTCGTTGCCGCAAAACACCACCGAGGGCGTAGGACTCGCCTGCGGAATGAACGCCCACGAGTGTGTATCCGCGTGCAGCACCGGTACCGACGTGAAACTCGCTCCCGAGTCTGTCGATTTCCCTTGCGAGACCGTCCCGAAATAAATGATGTCGTTCAGGCCATCGCCGGGAGAAGCCGGATCGATCGCCATATGGAAGCTGTATCCGCCCTGCGTTCTCCCCGGCATGCCCGTTGCCGTCTGCTGGCTCCAGGTCGCGCCCTGATCTTTGCTGATAAAAACGCCGATCGGATCTTTCGCGCCGGTCCCGCCCACTCCCGACAGCGTGACGTACAGCACCTGGATGCCGCCGGCATGAGGCGGCGACGTCGGCGGCGGAATCGCGATGATGCACTTGCTGAACCCCGTCGTCGGAGCCACAATCGCCGCAGCCACCGCCGGCGTTGCCCCGCTCAGGATTTGCGTCCAGCTGTGCCCGCCGTCCGTCGACTGGAACGCGCCCTTGTTTGTAATGCCGGTGTACAGAATCCGCGAGCCAACCGGCGACGATGGATCCATCACCAGTGAGCGCGCGTCTCCGCTGCCATTCGTGCCGGCCGTCCAGTTTTGGCCCGCGTCCGTCGAGTAAAAGACCCCCCTCGATGATGCGAGAAACAAATGATTGCTGTTCGCGGGATCGACGATGATGACGTTGATTTCCTGGCCGATAAAGCCGATGACATTGCCGGTATTCCCGGCAGGAAAGCCCGATCCCAGCTGAATCCAGCTGTCGCCGCCGTCCGTCGACTTATACAACCCCTGCGACGAATCCGGCCCACCAAAGATTCCCGTGTTGCCCGTGCCCAGCATCACGCGCTGGCTCGTCCCCACGTAGATGATGTCGGTATTGTTGGGATCGATCGCGATTCCCGCGGGTTCGCCGATGCCCAGCGCCAGTTGGCGATCGAACAACGGCGTCCAGTTCGCACCACCGTCGCGCGTCCGCCACACGCCGCCGCCGGCTGTGCCGATGTAAATTACATTGGGGTCAAAAGGATTCGGCGCTATGGCCGTGACCATGCCGTTGTCAGGCGACGATCCTTCGGTGATCGGGCTGGGACCGACCGGGCTCCACACGCTTCCCTTCAGGCTCATAGACGCTCCTTGCCCGGCGTCTTATCGGCCGAAGTGGGCGTGGTGTGGCCTGGATGGGTGGGATTAGGTTTGGTGATCTTTCCCAGATCCGTCGGCTCGGTGATCACCGCCCCAGGCAACTGACGCCATAGAGCAAGGGCGCGCGCATACGCCTCCGCCGTCGGCGGGACGCTCCCCTGCCACTTGCGCGAAAGGTAAGCCTCGTACACGGCTCGCTCGTGGCCGTAGCCCGTGCCATGCTGTCTGGGACGACGTTCGCTCTCGTCTCGCTCGCGCCCGTCCTGTCGACGCGGCTCGTGTTCACGACGCGGTTCATGCTCACGACGCGGTTCGTCGCGCTTGTTCATCATGGCCTCCGTCCTTAGGGGGATGAGGGGGGCCCGGCACTGCTGCCGAAGGAACGGAGAGGGGAGTCGAGCTGTCTTTCGGTAGGCTGACTATCATGCACCGCAGGGGGCGTTTTTGGCAAGCAGATTAATAAAAGGTGAGTGGGTCATTTCCAGACTCTCCGCGTCACGCTGCGATGGGAGCGACGATTGCGGATCGGGACTGGACTGTCAAAGAATTCGTTACGCTGATCGACCCGAATAGCGGTATTGGCTCCGAGCTGCGACGGTGACGGGGGTTCCTGAAGAGTGCCCGGAGAGCGCGCCGCACCCTCCACCAGATCCCTCATGGATCGACTCCGTGCCGAAGATTAGGCGAAATGTAGCTTAGCCGAATGGCGAGCAGATGCCCTTCGCCGACTCTGATTCTCCGTCGCCTGCTTCGAAACTTCACGCCTCGTGGCGCAGCGCCGTGACGGGGTCGAGATTCCCCGCTCGCACCGCGGGCAGCCACGCAGCCAGCAGAGCGACCCCGGCCAGGACGAGCACGATCGTGGCCAGTGGAGTCACGCCGAACGACGTCTTCGCGAACATCTGGAACCGCACCAGGCGCTCGACAAGGAAACTGCCAGCCAGTCCGATCGCGAGTCCGAGCGCGGCGAGTCTCGCGACCATGAGCAGGATCAGCCTGAGAATGTCGCCGCGTTTGGCGCCCAGGGCCATGCGCACCCCGATCTCCTGCACCCGCTGCGTGACGTTATAAGAAATGACGCTGTAGATACCGATGGCCGCCAGCGCCAGACCGAGGGCGGCGAAGCTGGAGAACAACGCCATGTTGAAGCGGGGCTGCTGCGCCTCTTCACCCATCACTTCATCGAGGGTGTTCGGCTTGCTGACCGCCAGGTCCTTGTCGAGATCGCGGGCCTTGAGTCGCACGGCATTGACGATGGAGAGAGGATCGCCGGCGGTGCGCACGGCGAGATCGCGCTCCGGCGGAGCGTACAAGGTATACGGCAGGTAGACGGCTGCGGCGGGAGCCTCGGCAATGCCGTCGTTCTTCGTGTCGCCAATGATGCCGACAACGGTAACGCCGGCGGCTATGCCTGGAGCGGCCAGCGCTGGCTCGTCGACCGGGTGAGCCAGATCGTCGATCTGCATGGTGCGGCCGATTGGGTCTTCGCCGGTCGGCCAAAGGCGCGCTGCGCTCTCGTTAATGAGCGCCACACGGGTGGCGTTCTCAATTTCCGCTTCAGTAAATTCGCGTCCGCGTTTCAGCGGAATCCCGAGCGTCTGCGGATAGCGACCAGAGATGAGGGCGAGCGCTACCTTGCGACCTTCCATGGGCGGCTGCCCTTCGATCGAAAACGACGAACGCCATCCGCTCCAGGGCAGGCCCATGTTGCCGAGGGAGGCCGACTCTACGCCGGGCAGGTTCATCACGCTTTCCAGCAGATTGCGGTTGAGCAGGTTGCGCTGGGTCCAGGTCGGGTAGCGTTTGGGCGCAAGCGTCACGTCAATGCGCAGTACGTGCTCCGGCTGGAACCCGGGATCGGTGCGGAGGATCTGGACGAAGCCGCGCACCGCCAGGCTGGCTCCGGCGAGGAGGATCACGGAGAGCGAAATCTCGGCCACGACCAGCCAGCTGCGCATAGCGCGCCCGCGCAGGCTGCCGGTTGCGCCTCCCCCGCCGTCTTTCAGCGTGTCCACCAGATCGGGTCGCGACGAGCGCAGCGCCGGCGCCAGGCCGAACAGGATGCCGGTCAGCATGGAGACACCGAGCGAAAACAGAAGCACCCAGCCGTTGATCGTGATGCGGGCTTCGTTGGGCACATAGTTGGGCGGGATGAGCGCGATGATGAGCCGTGTCGCCCCCACCGCGAATAAAACGCCCAGGATTCCGCCCGCCACCGACAACAGCACGCTCTCGGTCAGCAGCTGTCGCACCAGCCTGCCCCGGCCCGCGCCAATAGCGATCCGCATCGCAATTTCGCGAGCCCGTCCCGTGGTCCGCGCCAGCTGCAGATTCGCCACGTTCACGCAGGCGATCAGCAACAGCAGTCCCACCGCCGCGAACAACAGATGCAAGCTCGTACTCATGTCGCCGCTGGCCACAGTGATGTTCATGTAGTTGAGCAGGACGGTGCGCAGCTGGCCCCTCGGGTAGTCGTCGGGGCGCGCGGCGGCGAACCGGATGTTGAGCTGGTTGAGTTGCTGCTCGGCCGCATGCTGCGTGACGCCGGGCGCGAGCCTCACGATAACCGCAAGGCCGCTCGGATCCTTTAGATCGATGCGCAGCGGCAGCCAGAACGCCTCGTTGGTCCACCACCCGAAGCGCGGCGGCATCACGCCGATGATGGTGCGCGGCATGTCATCGAGAGTGATGGTGCGGCCGATCGCGTCGGGATCGCCCGAGAAGAAGCGCTGCCAGAAGCCATAACTCAGCACTACCACCGGCGCAGGCTCGCCGCCGGGGCCGATGTCAAAGGGCTGAATCGTCCGCCCGATGAGAGGTTTCACGTCGAGAAAATTGAAAGCTCCGCCGGTGAGAAACACCCCGTAGAAATTCTCTGGATTGATGCCTCCCGTCAGCATGACCGGCTTGACGCTCGTCGCCATCACGTCGGCAAACGCCGGGAGCTTTTGCATCTCCTCCATCTCCCGCTGCGAGTACCAGTGCCACATGTGGGCCGCGTCATGCGGACCCAGCACAGCCGGAGCCCAGATCTGGTCAGGTTTGGCATAGGGATACGGCGCGATGAGAACGCCATAGACCACGCTGAACAACGCGATGCTGGCCCCGATGCCCAGCATCAGCGAAAGCAGCGCCACCACCGCGAAGCCGGCGTTCTTGCGGAAGCTGCGCAGCGCAAAGCGCACATCCTGCCCCAGCCGCTCCGGCCAAAGCCATCCCAGGACTCGCGTGACTGGTCCGCGGCGCTGGCAACGCTGCCGAACCTCCGCACCGCGGCCTCCCGGGCTTCCAGCTGCGGCATACCCGCCTCGATGTTTTCCTGCGTTTCGAGGTCGATGTGCTCCTGCATCTCGTCCTCTAACCGCTTTCTGCGCGCTTCCCACTGCTTCATGGCTCGATCCCTCTTTCAGCAACGCGGGCCCCCGGCCGGTGAACAGGCCCTAAGAATTTTGATCCGGCAGCGGAGTCAGCAACCGCGCGATCGCGCTCGAGAAGCGCTGCCATTTCGAGGTCTCCGCCGTGAGCCGCTTGCGGCCCTTCGCCGTGAGCCGGTAAAACCGGGCCTTGCGATTGTTCTCCGAGAGGCCATCGTCGGCGACGATCAGGCCCCGCTTCAACAGCCGCTGCAGCGCCGGATACAGCGATCCATGCCCCACCTGCAGCACCTCCTCGGATCGCTGCTGGATGATGCGGGCGATGGCATGCCCGTGCGCCGGCCCGAAGGCGAGCGTCTGCAGGATGAGCAGATCGAGCGTTCCCTGCAGGAGTTCGAGTTGGCTGTCCGGCTCTCTGGTCGTCATTCGACCTGAAGGTAGCCCTTGTTCCGGTCGAATGTCAAGGGGAGTTTTGAAACTTCGCCCGGATCCGCATACCCTCCCTGCTCATCGGCGGGGAAATCTTCGCCTCCAGCGGTTGGCCCGCAAGGGGGTGTGTCATCCTGAAAAGCAATGGAGCCTCGGCGGACCCCTTACCGCATCTCGTTTGAGAAAACGCTGGCGAGCGCGCGCCAAACGATCGTGCTCAGCGAGCTCGTTCAGCTGGCCCTCGGCAGTTTCCGCGCGGCCAAGATGCAGTTCGCGCTCACCGCGGTGGGCATGGTGATCGGAACGGCCTGCGTGATCCTCGTGGTCACCATCGCCGACACCGGAAAGGAATACATTCTCCAGCAGATCCAGGCAGTGGGTTCCAACCTGGTGGAAGTGCAGTATGTGGGCGGCGGCACGGATGCAGTCGGCAACGTCAGGACTGACTTTCTTACCTTCCCTGACGAGGAGGCGATTGATACCGCGGTGCCCTCGGTGGCCATCTCTTCCGTGGTGCTGGAGATGTATCAGTCCATCAATTTCAGCGGTGGCCTGGTGAAGCAGGTGGCCGTCCTGGGCGTGGAGCCGCAGTACCATCAGGTGCGCAATCTGGTGGTGCTCTCGGGACGATTCTTTGACGACGAGGATGAGACGACGCACGCGCATGTCGCCGTCGTCACGGAGAATTTCGCGCACTCCATGTTCGGAACCTCTGCGGCCGCCCTCAATCACACGTTTCAGATCGACGAGCTGCCCTTCACCATCGTCGGAACCTTTAAGGAAGCTGTGGACACTTTCGGCGAAACCGAAATCTCCGACGATACAGTGCTGATTCCGTATTCGGTGGCTCGATATTTTTCGGGAACCGACAATATCAACGAAGTTTATTTCTCCGTCCGCGACGGAGCCAACGTCGAGGATGTCGCCCAACAGATTGAGAAAGCGGCGCACGCGCGGCATCTGCCCAGTTCCAAATACAAGACCTCGACGCTGATGGCGCTTCTGGTTGCGGCGGCGCACATCATGAACGCGCTGACCATAATGCTGCTGCTGTTCGCCGCGGTGATGCTGGCTGTCGGCGGCGTCGGCATCATGAACATCATGCTGGCGACGGTGCATTCCCGTACTCGCGAGATCGGCATCCGCAAAGCACTGGGGGCGACCGCCCGGGAGATACGGCTGCAGTTTCTCATCGAGGCTGTCTTCACGTCGCTTATCGGCGGCCTGGCCGGAGTTGTGGTTGGGGTCGGTATTCCCTTTTCCATCCGCTTACTCACCTCGTACCGCGTCCCCGTCTCGGGCTGGTCGATCCTGGCCGGTCTCGGTGCCTCAACCGCGGTGGGTATCGTCTTCGGAACCCTGCCCGCCAACCGCGCCGCGGCCATGGATGCCATCGAATCCCTGCGCTACGAATAACTCGATCCGCACTGGTTCCCGAGAGCGCGATTTTCCCCCGGGCCGCTGTGCGCAGGCCGCCACCCAACGCTATACTATTCAAGGTTTCGCGCAGTTATGTTCGGTGTGGAGACTCGTTTTTTCTGTGAGGCGGATACGCTTTGTGCGGCATAGTCGGATTTACTGCCAGGAGCTGGCATCCTGGACCCGAGCGCATCAGCCAGGCAACGAATACCCTCCTCCACCGTGGCCCGGATCAGCAGGGCGTCCACCATTCCGCTCAGTGTTCTCTCGGCGCCACGCGTTTGAAGATCATCGATCTGGGCGGAGGCGATCAGCCGATCTATTCAGACGATCGCGACTGCGTCATCGTCTTCAACGGCGAGATCTATAACCATCTGGAAGTTCGCAGCGAACTGGAGTCCAGAGGGCGCCGGTTCACCACGCATTGCGACACCGAAACCGTGCTGCAGGCGTTTCTCGAATGGGATACCGGATGTTTCGAGCGGCTGCGCGGCATGTTCGCAGTGGCGATCTGGTGCAATTCGCGAAAACGCCTGATCCTTGCGCGCGACCGTCTGGGAATCAAGCCTCTCTACATTGCCGAGCACGGAGACGATCTTTTCTTTGCCTCGGAGCTGAAGGGAATCCTGGTCCATCCGGAAATCGATCGGCGCCTCAGCCGCGAGGGACTGGACTGCTATCTTTCGCTGAATTACGTTCCCTCTCCCTGGACGCTGATCGACGGAATCGAAAAACTGCCGCCGGGAACCTGGCTGGAATGGAAGAACGGCCGCTTCAGCCGTGAAGCTTACTGGCAGATGCCGGAGATGGCGCCGGAGCCGATGTCGCTGCACGAGGCCGGAGCTGAACTGGACCGGCTCATCGAACAGTCGATCGACGAGCACATGATGTCCGACGTTCCGCTGGGCGTCTGGCTGAGCGGGGGCGTCGACTCAGCCACGATTCTGCACTATGCGGCACAGGCTTCCAGCTCCCGGCTGCGCACTTTCTCCATTTCCTTCCACGGTCACAGCTTCGATGAGTCGCGCTATATCGCCGAAGTGGTTCGCCACTACGGAACCGAGCACGAGCAACTGGATTTGAACCCGGGCCAGGATTTGGAAGGCGCAGTGCGTGAGCTCTCCTATTACTCCGACGAGCCCAGCGCGGACTCCGGCGCGCTGCCCGTCTGGTTTCTGTCGCAGCTCTGCAGAAAAAGCGTCACGGTCGCCCTCAGCGGCGAGGGCGCAGACGAAATCTTCGGCGGCTATCTCACCTATCGCGCCAACCGCTTTGCAGCAACGCTGAAGCACCTGCCGGCCCCAGTCATCCATCTTGCGCTGCGCTGCCTGCGCGCGTGGCCCGGATCGAACGAGAAGATCAGCATGGAGTACAAGCTGAAGCGGCTGCTGCAGGGAACCCTGCTGCCCGCTGAACAGTCGCATGTCTACTGGAACGGGACCTTTTCCGAAAACGAGAAGAGCCAGATCCTCAACGAGCCGTCCCCTGGCAGCTTGCTGGACATCCTCGCGCATCTCCGAAGGCGTTTGCCCGGCGACGGAATCGCCCCCTTTCTCGATTTCGACCAGAGATATTTTCTGACCGACGACATTCTGGTGAAATCGGACCGCATGAGTATGGCGCATTCGATTGAGGTGCGGCCGGCGTTTCTCGATCACCGCATTGTCGAGTTTGCCGCGAAGCTTCCGTCGCACCTGAAAATCCGCGGAAAACGACAGAAGCTCGTCCTCAAGGAACTCATGTCGGCGAAGCTGCCTCCGATCGTTACAAGACGCAGCAAAGTCGGCTTCGACATTCCCGCGCACGAATGGTTGCGCGGCCCGCTGCGTGGTCTGTTGATGGAGACTCTGGACTCTGCGGAGAAGGAGCACTCCGACCTGTTCCGTTTCGGCGCGATCCGCAAACTGACCGAACAACACATGCGCCGGGAATTCAGCATTGGCTACCACCTCTGGGGCCTGATGATTTTGTTCCTCTGGATGAAAACATGGAATATCGAGTCGACGCCGAGCCGTCGGTCGAGAGCACAGGCGCTCGCCCTCGGATGGTAAGCCCTCGCCGGATTTTTCTGCTGGTCGGACTTTTCGCTGCGGCAATCTACCTTGGTTGTATCGTCTCTCCGCCTTCGTTGATGGACGATGTGGACGCTGTGCAGGCGCAGATCTCGCGCAACATGCTCGCGTCGGGAGATTACGTGACGGCGCGCCTCGATGGCGTGCCTTACCTCGAAAAGCCTCCGCTCCTTTACTGGATGATTGCCGGCTCCTATCGGGTCTTCGGCGTGCACGACTGGTCGGCCCGCATTCCCGAAGCTCTCTCGGTCATCGCTCTCTGCCTCATGACGGCGGCTTTCGGCATCTGGGCGTTTGGCCGCTTGCCCGGCTTGTACGCCGGGCTCTGCATGTCCACGTGTATCGGCCTGTTTCTCTTCACGCGCATTCTGCTGCCCGACGCGCTGCTCACGCTCAACATCGCCCTCGCCCTATGGGCGGTGCTGCGGGTGCTGGAGGAGGACGAACCGCATCCGCGCCTGTGGGCCGCGATCCTGGCCGTCAACCTCGCCTCCGGACTGCTGCTCAAGAGTCTGATCGGCGTCGTCTTTCCTGTGGGCGCCGCGCTCGTCTACCTGCTCATCACCCGCCAGTTGTTCGTGGCTCGCACCTGGAGGCGCCTTCGACCTTTCAGCGGGCTGCTGATCATCCTCCTCATCGCCGCGCCGTGGCATATTCTCGCCACCATCCGGAATCCTCCCTGGTTCTCCTTCACGATGAAGAGCATTCCGGGGGAGTATCACGGGTTTTTCTGGTTTTTCTTCATCAACGAGCAGCTTCTGCGGTTTCTGAATCTGCGCTATCCGCGCGACTACGCCACGGTGCCGCCGCTTTTCTTCTGGCTGTTCAATCTGATCTGGCTTTTTCCCTGGAGCGTCTACCTGCCGGCCGCCTTCCAGCTCAAGTACCGGCCTGTCGATCGCGCCGGCAAGACGCGGCTGCTGGCCTTGTGCTCGATCGGCTTCGTGATGATCTTCTTCACGTTCTCGACAACCCAGGAATACTACTCGATGCCGATCTATCCCGCGATGGCGTTGCTCATCGGCTCAGCCATGGCCCAGGAGAACCGCACCACCCGCTGGGGATCACGCGCGCTCAGCATCGTCTGCTGCCTTTGCGCGATCGCCGCCATCGCCATTCTGGTCACTGTCCGCCACGTTCCCACACCCGGCGACATCTCGCACGACCTCGTTACCCAGAAAACCTACAAGCTCTCGCTCTCGCACATGCAGGACCTCACGCTCGATTCGTTCGCGTACCTGCGGTTCCCGCTGGCGCTGGCTGCCGGAGCCTTCACCATCGGAGCCTTCAGCGCCCTGCGCACCCGGTGGAAGGGCGTTTATCTCGGCATCGCCGTGATGATGGTCGTCTTCCTGCACGCCGCACGCGTCGCGATGGTGACCTTCGATCCCTATCTCTCCTCCCGCCCGCTCATCCGCGCCCTCGACCGCTCGCCGCAGGGGCAGCTCATCATCGACCACCACTACTACTGGTTCTCCTCGGTCTTCTTCTATACGGACAGGACAGCGTTGCTGCTCAACGGCCGATTCATGAACCTGGTCTATGGGTCGTATGCGCCGTCGGCTGCCAATGTCTTCATCGATGACGCGCAATTTCAGCAGCTGTGGAATCTGCCAGACCGGTATTACATTTTTGCCAGGGAGGATCAGTTCGACCAGCTCAGCTCGCTGGTAGGTCAGAAGCGCCTGATCGTGGTGGACAAGAGTGGCGACAAGGCTCTCTTCACCAATCATCCGCTCTGATGCGGAGCGCGAATGAACGTCCCCGGTTCTCATCCGCCGGTGGGCAACATCCAGAAGACGAGCCTGCGCACGATCCTCGAGTCCGAAGCGTACACGCGCCAGGCCGCAGCCATGATCCGCCGCGAATGCCCAGGCTGCACCTGCGGCATCGAGCCCTCGCTCGCCATGAAGAACCTGTGTCCAGCGCGTTGTATGAAGTGAGCCGCTTGTTGCCGCGACCCGGCCGATCGGTCCCGGTTCTTCCTGTTGCAAGGCCGTGTGAGGCGGAGGCGACGGCGCGCCAGCAACCTCCAGCTTTCCTGTGCGGCTAAAGCTTTGCTGAGGACTTCTGCGCCTGCGAATGAATCGGCTCTGGCGTCTTCTCGACCACGATCGGAACAGGAGCCGACGGATCGACGGGAATCAGTTCCTGGTTGACGATCCGGTAGTCGTGCCCCCTCCAGCGGATGGTGCGCCGGGTGAAGCTCGCCAGCCAGATCCCGGTCGCGACCGCGTCCCAGACTGGAATCAGCAATAGCTTCGGCCATACGTTCCGCTGCTTCAGGCCCAGCGAGCCCACCAGCAGGGTCAGAACCGAACGCAGTAGTAAATACCCGCCGAGGTAAGCGGTCACCACGGCAGCCGTAGGTTCCAGGACGATGGCCAGCAGAACCCAGGGCAATCCCAGCGTGAAGATCAGTCCTGCGTGGCCCCAGGGCCGCATGTTGCGCATCACCGTGATCCAGCGCAGCCTCTTCAGCACCAGGTCGCGAAAGGACTGGTAATCAGGCACGGTCGCTACTTGATAAGGCAGCAACACCACTTCGTGGCCGCCTTCCGCGATGAAGCGTCCCACCAGCAGATCGTCCGCGGGCTTGTTTTCAATCGAGGGATAGCCGCCGAATTCGGCCAGACGGGTGCGCGTCGTGCAGATGGAGGGACCCAGAGCAAACTTGACCCCATCCAGCTGCTTGGCCACGAGAATGCCAGGATAAAAATCGGAGAGCATGCCGACATCCTGCAGACGCTGCACCCAGCTCGTCTCGCTGGTGGGCACATAGAAGCAGGTCACCGCTCCCGTTTTCGCGTCCGCCATGGGCGCCACCATGCGGCGCAGGTAATCGGGAGCCACGCGCACATCGCTATCGCTGATCGCCAGGTGCTCGAACGACGCTTCCTCGACCAGCCTCGCCAGCTTGGCCACCTTGTCGTTCACGGCCCGCCGTCCCGAGCCGATCAGAATGCGGATGCGCGTATGGGGGAAATCGCGCTGCAGCCGGTGGAGGACGGGCAGCGCTGGATCGTCCGTGTCACCGACGCAGAAAACAATCTCGTATTCCGGATAATCCTGGCGACAGAAGCTGGCAAAATTCTCGTAAGCTTCCGGATCGAGCCCGCGGACCGGCTTCAGATTGCTGATGGGGGGCAGAAACTCGTTCGAGCTCATCCGCGCTCTGAGAAAAAACCGCAGACAGCTAAAAATAGCAATGCCGTAATAGATAAATGGGATTGCCGCTATTCCAATGAGTATGGTCCGCATTGGGGATGACCAGCTGGAGCAGGAAGCCGGGTTTCAGATGCCGAATGCAACAGGCTTTAGCCTATCAGAGACGCGTGACGGTCCAGAGAAGATTGGCTTTTTCCTGACGCCGCCTGCATCACGGGCAGCATGGCCGGCGAGGGCAGCCGCATCGCTGACCATCCTTCTTTGTAGAATGAGAGTGTGTCTACAAATCTCGCCGCCAGCAGGTCCGCCCATGGACTGGCTCACAAACCTCTTCATCTGAAAACGCTGCTCATGGTTTTGGTCATGGTGGTGGCCAGCCCCCTGGGCAATGTTCTGCTGGGCAAAGGAATGAAACATGCGGGTGATATGGCGATCTGGCCGCTCTCCGGACTGCTCCATACCGGCCTGCGCATTTTTACTGTTCCCTGGATCTGGCTGGGCGTCGCGTCGCTGATGGCATTTTTCGTTTCTTATATGTTGGTTCTTTCCTGGGCGGATTACACCTTCGTGCAGCCGCTTTCCTCCATCGGTTACGGCATGACGACCTTGTTCGGCGCCCTGATTCTGGGCGAGAAGGTTTCGCCCCTGCGCTGGACGGGAGTCGCCATCATCTGCCTGGGCGTGTTTATCGTTGGCCGCACGGCTCCTCGCACCACGACTCCTGAAGTGACCGGGAAAACCTCGATTGCGTAACCTTCTTCTGTTTGCCGTGATCGTGCTGGCAGGCACCGGCGGAGAACTCTGCGTCTCCCGCGCCATGAAGAATGTCGGCGGAGCCGGCAGCTTCCATCCAGCGGAGATCGCCCGGGTGATTCTGCGCGGCCTGCGTGAGCCCTTTATGTGGGCCGGCGTCGGCATGATGGCGGTTGCTTTCTTTTCCCTGCTGGGCGCGCTGTCAATGTTCAGCGTCAGTTTTGTGGTTCCCGTCACCGCTCTCAGCTACGTTGCCGGCGCTTTCGGAGGCGTCTTCTTCCTGCGCGAGCATGTCAGCGGCTGGCGCTGGGTCGGCGTCCTGCTGGTAGCCGTCGGAGTCACAGTGGTACTTTTCAGCAAGCCCTGAATTATTCAGAATGACTTTTCTTCACAAGAAGCGGCTCGTCTGCCTGGTTTTCGCCGGTCTGCTGGCCGGCCTGAATGCAGGCGCCGCTCAGCCTGCGCCGGACGTGCAGCATATTGTCCACGATGCCTCGTGGAACGAACTGCACTCAAGCGGACCTCCGCATTTCTTCCGCTATAAGGTGTCGGAACAGGATCCGAACGGCAGCGATGTGAAACTCGTCGTTCAGACCAGTGACGGCACGATCACGCGCACGATCGAGAAGAACGGCCAGCCCCTCGACGCGGCACAGGAGCATACAGAAATCGCCCGGCTTAAAAACCTGCTCGCTCATCCTGAGGTTCAGCAGCGGCGCCACCGGAGCGAGCACGAAAACAACAACCGCGAAAACGAACTGGTGCAGATGTTGCCCGATGCCTTTCTTTACACCTACGAGGGGATGGTTGCGGGGCCGAGTGGCCCGTGCTATCGACTCAGCTTCAAACGCAATCCTTCGTTTACTCCTCCTGACCGCGAAGGCGAGGTCTTCTACGGAATGGTTGGCGAACTGTGGATCGATCAGGCGCAACTGCGCATCGCCCGCATCGACGCACACCTTGTCTCCGATGTGAATTTCGGCTGGGGCGTGCTGGGAAAGCTGTTCCGCGGCGGAAGCATTCTGGAAGAAAATGCCGACGTCGGAATGAACCACTGGGAATCGACCAGCCTGCAACTGAAGCTGAAGGGCACGATCCTCATGTTGAAGAGCGTCGATTACTCCACCACCCAGACCTACACCGACTTCACCCCTGTTCCTTCCGATATAAGCTACCAGGACGCGATTCAGATGCTACTGCAGCATCCGTGAGCCAAGGCAGCGCTGCTGAGGCGTCCAGGCGCAGGTAATCCTGCGGAGTCGTCAATAACAGATCCGGAACAGGGAAATATTCGAACTCCGCCTGGCCTGTGCTACCTTCGCACCGGTGGCCAATTTCGAAAAAGCGCCGGCTGAAGTCCAGGAGATTCTCTCCAAGCCGATTCAACAGCTCGGCCTGAAACTGGAAGGCTCGCCGCTCGAACGCTTCGTTCAGCAACTCTACAAGGAGCTGGCCGCGAAGGGGCTCAACCGGTTCCGCCCCCGCTGCTACCTCACCGATGAGTGGGGATGCCCCAATATGGAGCCGGTCATCGGAATCCCCTTCTACCTGGCCGATCCAAAATTGCAGCGCCTTGAATCGGAGATGAACGACATTGAAGATTCGCGGCAGATCATGATGTACATGCGCCACGAGGCCGGGCACGCTTTCAATTACGCCTACGCCCTCTACCGGACCCAGGAATGGCGCGCCCTCTTCGGACCGTTCCGCCGGGCTTACCGCGACAACTACAAACCGGTTCCCTTCTCCCGCCAGTTCGTGCGGCACATGGAGGGCTGGTACGCGCAAAAGCATCCCGACGAAGACTTCGCTGAGACGTTTGCGGTATGGATGACACCGCGCTCCAACTGGCGCAAGCGGTACAAAGGCTGGGGCGCGATGAAGAAGCTGCTCTACATGGATCGCATCGGGCGCAAGCTCCGCGACGCGGATCCGGTGGTGGCCATCGGCGATACCGATATCACCGTTGACGAAATGGATGTGACGGTCGGCGAGTTTTATCAGCGCGCTCTCGATCAGCAACTCATCCCCGGCGAGCTTCCCTTCGACACCGACCTGCGCGACATCTTCACCGCATCGAAGCAGCGCAGGAATAACGTTCGTCCGGCGGTCGATCTGCTTCGCGAAAACCGCAAGGTCCTGGTGGACAAGGTGACGTACTGGACCGGTGTGCAGCGTCCCCTGGTGAAGAAGCTGGTGGAAACCATCGAAGCGAAAGTCAGCGACCTGGGACTCCGCGCCGACATAAAATGTGAAAGAGAATACTTAACCGAAGTCAGCGTGTACGCGACCGCTCTGGCGATGAACTACATCACTCGGGGCAAGTTCATTCAGCCCTGACTGGCATTGTGAATCCGCCGCGAGCGGCCGCTGCACGTCGTACGAAAAAATCATAGGGGCATCATGCCGAACCTGAAAGTAACGATCCTGCACGACGTTTGGGAGGAGGGCCCGCCGGAGCCGGAGCCGGAGCCCGTGAAGGCGCCGCGCGGCAAAAGCGGCAAGCCTCGCAAGAAGAAAAAAGATCCGCTCCACGACCGCGAAGAAATCTTCGAGGCGTTGGCTAAACTCGGGCACGAGCCCTCGTATTACATTCTCGACGGCAAGAACCAGTCGCTGCTGGCGCTGGCAAAATGCGGCGCCGACCTTGTCTTCAATCTCACCGAGTCGTACGCCGGCGACGACACCATGGACAAGAACATCGCCTCCTATCTGGAACTGCTGCACGTCCCCTACACCGGCAGTGGCCCGCAGGCGCTCTACCTTGCCCAGGACAAGGCGATCGCCAAAAAAATCTTCGACTTTCACAGGATCAAGACCCCGGACTTCGCCGTCTCCTACAAAGGCCGCACCGATCACTCGCACGACATCGAGTTTCCGCTGATCGTCAAGCCTGTCTCCGAAGATGGATCGATCGGCATCGACAGCGGCTCCCTGGTCGACAGCGTGAAGGAGCTGATGGAGCGCATCCACTACATCCACGAAGAATTCGACAGCCCCGCTCTCATTGAGGAGTACATCGAAGGCCGCGAAATCTACGCCTCCATTCTTGGCAACGATAACCCCGAGGTGCTCCCGTTGATTGAGCTCGACCTCTCCAAACTACCCAAGGGAACCCCGCGGATCGCCGGCCAGGACGTGAAGTTCGATCACGAGACCGAGGCCTACAAGATGACGAAATCCGCGCCGGTGGAAGACCTCGATGAGGAGACCACCAAAAAGCTGCAGGACACGGGGCTCGCCGCGTATCGCGCCCTCGGGTTACGCGACTACGCCCGCATTGACATGCGGCTGAACAAGAAAGGCCAGGTCTACGTCATCGAAGCCAACCCGAACCCGTGGCTCTCCAGCGTCGCCGAATTCACCATGGCAGCCAAAAAAGCCGGCTACTCGTACACCGACGTGATCGATAAGCTGGTGGAATTGGCCCGGGCCCGGTCGCTGTAGTCCGGGACCCGTACCGCCGCCGCAGTCATCGATACCCCTGGCCAAGCCGGGCGCATCGCCGGGCTCAAATTTCACCTCCGAACCGTTACAAATTCCGGACCCTCGAGCACCGCGAATACCCACCCTCCCTTATAATCTCGACTCATCCCCCATAAATAACGACACGGGCACTGCATGGCAGGAATGGCGTTGGCCCCAGGCCACTACGAACGCTTGACACTCGTTTTCGCCACCAGCGACGACGCCGCGCTTACTGACATTGGGCAGGAGCTAGCCCCGGCATTTTTCATCAGCGTGGCTCCCGATCCGAGCGCGCTCTTCCAAAGCCTCCAGGAGCACGCTCCGGAAATCGTCGTCATCGATCTGGACACGATCGTCCCGGAACACCCGGAGGTTTTCGACTGGGTCGCCTCGGTGCGAAAGTCGGCGCCCCAAACTCTGCTCATCGTCATCTCGCGTACACCTCTGCGCAATGCGCGGCAGCAGACGAAAAAGGCAGGCGGGGACGAATTTCTGCTGGCCCCCGTCGACTTTTCCGAGCTGCGTGAATATCTGCTGGAAGCCGGCGAAGAGCGAAGGCGCAGAAACGAATCGCAGCAACTGCGCGAGGAAATCAGCCAGAAAAATTCGTTCTGCGGCATGATCGGCGGCAGCGAGGCCATGCAGCGCGTCTACGATGCGGTGCGCCGTGTCGCGCCCAGCAATACCACCGTCATGCTCCGCGGCGAAAGCGGAACGGGCAAGGAACTTGCCGCCCGCGCCATCGTGTCGCTCAGCCCTCGCCGCGACCGGCCCTTCGTCGGCGTCAACTGCGCCGCGCTTCCGGAGACGCTGATGGAATCCGAGCTCTTCGGCCACGAAAAAGGCGCATTCACCGGCGCCCACGCCACTCGGCCGGGTCAGGTGGAACTGGCCGACGGCGGAACTCTGTTTCTCGACGAAATCGGCGCCCTGGGGCTGGCGCTGCAAAGCAAGCTGCTGCGGGTTCTTCAGGAACGCGCCATTCAGCGTATCGGTGGCAAGCATCCCCGCAAAATCGATTTCCGCCTGATCACCGCCACGAACGACGACCTCGAGGACCTGGTGCGGAAGGGCCAGTTCCGCGAAGATCTCTATTACCGCATTTGCGTCATTCCCCTCCCTCTGCCGCCGCTGCGCGCGCGCGAGGGCGACGTTCCCCTGTTGCTGGACCACTACATGCGCATGCACTGCCTGGCCGCCGATATGCCGCTCAAACGGTTCTCGCCGGAAGCGATGCAGGTGCTGGAAACCAGCAGCTGGCCGGGCAACGTCCGCGAGCTGGAAAACCTGACCCAGCGCCTGGCCCTCATGGTCGACGGCGAGCTGATCGAAGTGCAGCATCTCCCGGAAAAGGTGCTGCTGGCCGCAACCGCCAGCCACGACCAGATCCTGATCCCTTCAGAGGGCGTCAATCTGGACGAAGAGCTGACCCGGATCGAGCTGGCGTACCTTGAAGCTGCCATTCGCAGAGCGGGCAGCAAACGCGCAGCCGCGGCAGTTTTGTGTATTCCGATTCAGAAGATGAAGTACCTCTGCCGCAAACACGGGATTTGAGTCGTCGTGGAAACGGGCGGGGGGAGGGTCAAAATCTGACCCTTTTGGGGGTTAGTTTTTGACCCGCTTGGACCTCGCGCGACGTTCGACGCCACCGAGTACCTCGGAATTCCCCCCATTTCCGCCACAATCGCGTTCTTTTGAGTTTGGCCCTTCAATCGCAAGAAGGGAGGACGCAAGCGACTGGAGCAATCCAGGAAGCTGAAAAAGAAACGAGGAGATCAACCAAAGATGGCTATCCAGAAAAAGTCCCTGATCAGCAACCTGAGTTCGACGAAGAAACTGGTTCCCGCCGGCTCCCCTGCTCCGGCCGCTGATCCATCAATTTCCGGCAACGTAGCCGACAGCCTGCGTCTGGCGAAGCATGTCGGCCTCTCGAAGAACATCGGCCTGTCGAAGAACATCGGCCTCTCGAAGAACGTCGGCCTGTCGAAGACACGGCCTGTCGAAAGGTTGGCCTGTCGAAGAACTGTCGGCCTGTCGAAGAACGTCGGTCTATCGAAGAATGTCGGCCTGTCGAAGAACGTCGGCCTGTCGAAGAATGTCGGTCTGTCGAAGAACGTCGGCCTCTCGAAGAATGTCGGCCTGTCGAAGAATGTCGGCCTCTCGAAGAATGTCGGTCTGTCGAAGAATGTCGGCCTCTCGAAGCGGTTCTCGGCCTAACTGCGGTTCTCTCCCGCCTTGCAGCCGTTTGCTCCGGAGAGCCTACTGCCAGTGACCTCAATGTGATGAAGAAAAGAGGAAGAGCTCCGGCTCTTCCTCTTTTTGCGTGACATGCAAGGCCTCACCACACTTTGCGATCGACGAATTCCCGCATCGTGCGGCCGGCGATCCCCAGCAGGCTCGCTCTCCGGACCACAACCTTCGCGGTCCCGGTCATGCCAATCTGCAGTGCGCCGTCGTTCTCCAGCACAGCGTCCGCAACGTAGTACTCGAGACTGGCGCCGCCTTTGATCTGCTGCATGCTCTCGACCCCCGGCGGCAACTCGCCAGGCATGGGTTGCAGGTTGGCCACTGTCGAGAACCGGGGCCCAAACAACCCATCCAAAAGGAAGCTGACGCTGGCGCCGGCATGCACGCGGCCCACGGCAAATTCCGGAACGAAAATGCGCGCGCGCATCGCTCGCATATCCGCAATGCCCGTGATCAGGGTCCCGGCATCGAGGTAGCTCCCCACCAGATCGCTGCAGCCGCGGAGCGGTCACCACTCCGTCAATCGGAGCGCGCGCCACCAGCTGCACCGGATTCTTCGAGGGCAACTAGTTCTCCACGCCCGCGCGCACGTGCTGCTGCAGGGCCTCACCGAGGTCCCCATGGCCCAGCTGCGCCTGCACGCGTTCTGCACCGGTCAGCGCCAGCTGTTCGCTCGGAACCAGCGCGTGCCGATTCCAGGTTCGCATTCACCATGCGCAGCAGCGAATCTCCCCTGCGCACCCTTTGTCCTTCGTCCACGAGCACCGCGGTTACGCGGCCGGGCACCGTGGTGCGCACCACAGCCAGATGCACCGGCTCCAGAACGAAGCGCGCCGTGACGGTTTCGTGCCAGAGCGGGCAGACAGAGAAGCAGGAGCAGGGCAGTCAGGCCGACGACGGCCCGTGGCCCCGTCAGCCAGGAACGAACGCGATCACGCTTGTCGAGATACACGGTTTGCATAAACCTCAGGAAAGTTCGAATGCGGGAACGAAAGATCACGAGCGCGAGCGCGAGCGCCGGCACGAACGCCCATGCAGGGCTGAATTTCGAAAACACATTGCTGCAGAAACGCACCACCGCAAAGAGCAGCGCATAACTATAAAGTCCGGAGAGGATCGCAAACACCACATAGCCTGAGCGCCGGCGCTTCGGCACAAAATCCACTTCCACCGGCAGCCGGAAGACATGCTTGCGCATCAGTCCGGAAAGATACGCCGTAGATTTTTCCTTGATGTCGGAGAAGCCGATGATCTCGGAAAAAGCATAGTAGCCGTCCAGCTTGATCAGCGGGTTCATGTTCACCACCACCACAGCCACGCCGGTGATGAGCATGATCTTGTAAGCCATATCGTGGGCCCCGCTGCCCGCCGGCGTTCCCCACCACACGACGCTGGCCACCGCGCAGAAGAACAATTCGATCCCGATGCCCGCCAGGATGGTGATGAAGCGTTGCCAGCGGTCCGCGTAGACCCACGCCTCACTCACATCCACAAAAAACGCGGGGGTGAGGTAGATCAGGTGAAATCCCATCTTGTGCACTTCGCCGCCGTAGTGCTTGCAGGTGAGCCCGTGCGCCGACTCATGAAAAAAGGCAAGGATGAGAAAGAGCACCCAGAACTCGGCCAGATCGGAAGCGCTCTTCTGCGTGAAGGTGTAGTACAGCAGCGTGTCCCGCCCGATCTCTCCCCAGTTGGCAACAAACACGTACACCATGAAGCCGAGCAGCGCCGTACACAGCGCCGCAAACCACCGCGTGTAGATCCATTGCAGCCACGGATAGACCCGATTGAAATAACGGTCCGGATCCCATGCCGAGAACTCCATGTGCGCCACGTCGCCCCATTTGCTCTTGCGGTGCGCGTGCTGGTGCCTGCCCGACTCCAGCTTCTGCTGCAGGGCAATGTTGCGCTCCAGCGGAGTCCGGTACCAGAAGTCGATAGCGTCGAGACCGGTAGTAAACTCGCGCAGGTCGTCGGCTCCATAACGATCGCCGTACCGTTGCGCGTGCAGCTCGGCAACGTCTTCCCACGAACGGACGCCGTCGAAAAGCTCGATGATCCGCCAGTGCTGAGGACTGAAGCGAAAGATCTGATCGCGCCCGCGGATCAGCGCCACCACGACCGGTTGCCCATCCTCGACATTCTCGCTGGCAATCAGCGCCGGATCGAGCTTCGGATACCCTTCGCGCGCGCGCCGCGCCGGCAGATCGGGGAGAGCGGCGTTGAGGGCTTCGGCAAGGTTCATGGATTGCGTGCAACGCGAATCGACGCCACCATCCCGGGCAACAGGCCGGGGATATTGTGGGTCAGCTTCGCCGTAACTTCGATGGTCCCGCTGCCTGGATCAACCACGGGACTGAGGTGGGTGACGGAGGCGGTGGTCGTTTGCCGAAAATCCGGCGTGGGCGACACCGTCACCAGATCGCCGCGTTTCAGCGCGGCCATGTCTTTCTCCGGCAGAGTAAAGCGAATCTCCATGGGCGAAGTGCCGGTAATCTGAAAAAGCTTGTCGCCGATGCCGACGTATTGGCCGAGCCGCACATAACGCTGGGAGACGGTCCCGTTAAACGGAGCGGTGAGCTTCGTTTTCTCCAGCTCCAGATCCAGCGACTGGAGCGAAGCCTGCGCGCCCTGCATCTCGCCACGCTGCCGTTCTACTTCATATTCGGTGGCCTGCAACTCGTAGCGGGCGTGATCCAGCGCTTCCTGCGTGTTGATGCCGGCCTGCCGCATGTCCTCGGCGCGCTGCAGGTCGGTCTTGCGAACATCGACTTCCGATTGCCAGTTTTTCAGGTCGGACGCAAGACTCTGCACTTTGTACGCTGCGGCACTGCGATCCGCCGCAATCTGCCGATCGTCAAGACGCGCCACGATCTGGCCGGCTCGCACACTGGAATCCACGTCCGCATCGAGACTCGCAATCACTCCGGCGCGCAACGCCACGATATCCAGCTGCTGCTCCACCGTGATCGGTCCGCTGGTGATAATGGGTTCTGGCGCGGGTGCCGGCGGGTTCGCTGGCGCTGGGACCGCCGACGCGGCAGTAGAAGCGGCCGCAACGGTTCCCGGTCCTCGGTCTGCATCCGATGAACACCCGAGTGCCGTCACCATCACGATCATGGCGGCTGTTGCCGCGATCAGACCCTGCATCCTGCACCTCACCATCCGAACCAACCCCAGAGTTTCGACCACAGCCACAGCGCGGGATCGCGAATCAGCACGTACCCCAACGGGCGCACGCCGGTGCGAATCTTGCCGCTGCCCTGCATGCCGGGGCGCAAATTCCCCTGAGGATTCGACACCACGATGCGGGCGAAGAAGGAGCGGCTGTCGCCGACCACCTGGCCGGTGGGGCTCAACACGCTGACCTCTCCGCTGAAGGTTCGTGTCGGGAATGATTCCAGCTTGACGCGCGCCGGATCGCCGATCCGCAGCAAGCTGACGTCCCGCTCGGGGACCGCGACATCGAGAATGACACGGCCGTCGCTGACCAGCTCCATGATGGGATCGCCGAGGGACAATTTCCTGCCGGCGAGGTTCTCCACGTGAGGCGTAGCCACAACTCCCGCCATGCGCGCCCGCAGAGTCATCCGCGACAACTCGTCTGCCGCGCGGGCCAGCTCGCCACGCAGGTAATTCGCCTCCAGCTGGCGCTGGCCCGCCACGCTTGCGCCGTTGTTCACCAGCGCCTCGGCCATCTGTGCCATCGCCGTGTTGTAGCGCGCCTGAACACTGGCGACTGCTGCTCGCTGCGCCCCATCCGCCATTTGCGCCAGGGGCATTCCCGGCTCGACGGTTTGTCCCTCGTGGACAAAGACCTCCTGCACCACGCCATCCTCTTCCGCGCGCACGATACTGGGTTTGATCCGGAGCCACCAGAGCATCGCCAGAAACGCGCAACGGCACGGGCACAAGAACCAGAATCAGAACCACGACGGCGGTGACCGTAAGCATGAACGCCCGGCGTCGGCGGTCGATGGCCATAAAGCGTCGCTTCTTTTCAATCAGCGGCTCGAGAATCCCGATGAACGGCACTTCCTTGTAAAGCGAAGCATTGCGCAGAGCGAGCGTCGCCTGGCTGGCCAAAATCTTGATGATCTCGATGTGCAGGTCCGTCAGAAAATCCGGGTCGGCGCTCTCCAACGACAGCATCCCCAGCCGCCCCTCATCGTCCGCCAGAGGAATCGCATAGAACCCGCGCGATCCGCTCTCCGCGAAATACCGCCGGAACTTCTCCCGTGTCTCCGGCCGCGGATCGTCAATCTCTTCCTCGTGCTGCGTGACGTGGATTTCGGTATCGAGCCCGGCAGCCCACCGCAGCACATCGGTGAGCCGCTCCACCGACGGCTCCGACGTATCCAGCTTCACCACGCCGGTCACTGCCTGGACGATTAGCCGGTTCCTCTGCTCCAGCGCGATCGCCGCTTTCTCGTAAGGGATCACCAACTGCGGCTGGTTGACGATCGCCTGCAGCACTCGCTGCTGGTTCAGCGTCGACCCAATTTCCTGGCCCACCTTCACCAGCGTCTGCAGCACCTCAATCTTTCGCTCCGCCTGTAACAGCGACGAATTGTGCAGCGCCTGCGCGGCCGATGCAGCCACCTGCGTCAGGACGAACAGATCGTCCTCGGTGAACGCCTCATCGCCTTCGTGTCTGAGCACCTCCAGCACGCCTACCAGGCTCTCTTCATCGAGCAGCGGTGCGGCCATCAGCGACGACGCCGCATACTCCCCCGCCCTCGCATTGCGCGCGATCAATGCCGCATCATCGGCATCAAGAAGAAGCGCTTCGCCGGTTTCGCCCACACTGCCCGCAACCCCGGCGTCTTTTCCCTGCCGCTCCCCCAGCAGCGTGCCACCATCCTCGCCCGCCCGCTGCACCAGCAGCAGCTCCTCTGTATCCACCATCCACAAATTCACTGCCGCCGCTCGCACCAGGTCGCCAACCTTCTCGCAGATCACCGGCAGCAGACTCTGCATCTCGAGCGTCGCGTTAAATACTTTTTCGATATCGTACAGCTGCGTCAGCCGCATCACCGACGCCAGACCCGCATTCCGCTCTGTGACGTAGGCCATCGCGCTTCCAAACGCGATCGCCGCCATCCCCGCAATCTCCGCCACTTGCTCCAGCACCGCTTCGCCGGGAGCTTCGGAGAAACTCACAATCTCGATTGCGCCCAGCAACTGCTCGTCACGCAACAGTGGCACATACGAGAGAGCCGTCACGCTCTGCCGTACATCCAGATGGGCGAAATCTTCCCGCGCCAGCTCCTCAGCCGAAAACTGCAAAAGCGTCCGCTGCTCCGCCACCGCGCCCAGCGTCCCCGCGTCCAGCGCAATCGGCGAGCCATCCACCGTCAGGTCGCCCACCATCGCCTTCGCCACCCATACTGGCGCACCGGCATCCTCAACCGCGAAAACCACCACCGCCGATCCCGGCACCATCTCGGCCACATGCGCGGCAACAATGCGCGCTCTGGGCCCGATCTCGAGCTCGGCCAGCAAGGCCGCCCCGATCTCCGACGATGGAAACACTGCTGCTGACTGGTTCAACCGCACGACCCCTTCCACCGAATCTCAACCGGCTCCGCTGAAGCGGTTTCACCATGACGAAAAGTTCGCTGTTGTCGGGGAGGAGTCCGCGTCATCGAACCGGGACTCATTCGCTTCGGGGGATGAAGCCGCAACACTTTCCGTGAAACCGCTGGCGGTATGGTATCCTGCCGCTGCTTCGCAGGTTAAGTTTTTTCTTGCGGACGCCGCAGATTGTTTCCAGGGCCGGAAAGCAGGCCTTCTTTGGCGCTCCCGGGCCGGTGTTCGAGCTCTCCCCGGTGCGTCAGCGAAAATAGCGGTCGAGCAGGATCCGAGGGACCAGGTTGGACATCAGCATTCTGAAACACGGTGAAGTCACATCCGTCACGCTGCATGGAGGGCTGGTTCTCGGACCGCCCACCGACAACCTGCGCCAAACCCTTGAAAATCTCATCGCCCACGGCGAAATCCAGATCGTGCTCGGCATGACCGACGTCAACCGCCTCGACTCCAGCGGCATCGGCCTCCTCGTCAAAGGTCTCCAGCTGACCAAGGAAGCCGGCGGATCGCTCAAGCTCGTGAATCCAGCTAAGGTCGTCCTGCAAACCCTGAGCATGTGCCGGCTGCTTCCGCTCTTCGAGGTCTATGACGAGGAGCAAGCGGCGATCTCTGCTTTCGGTTGAACCGAACAACTCCGCCTCAACCTCACTTTTCTCGTGGCTGTGTTCCCAGGCGGTCGGCGGCATCATCCAGCCGCGATTGCCATTTTTTCTGCAGTTCATCGGCTCTCGCACGCTGCTCAGGATTCAGAACGGTCGTATAAATCTTCGATTGCAGCTGCTCTTTCTCCACCAGTAATGCCGCGATGGTGGTGGCCTGACGATGAGCAATCTCGTCGACTTTGCTTTGGTCCGGATTTTGCTGCGCAGCCAGTGCGTTCATTTCCTTGTTTTCGGCAAGGAATTCGTGAATATTTGCCGAAAGGGTTGGCCGTTCCGTCTGCCACAGCGTTCGAATCTGCGCTCTCTGAGCATCGCTCAGCTTCAAATCGTGGGCCAGATAGCCGAGAGGCCCTGGCCGATGCCAGCCATGACCGCACCAGCCGCGCCGTCCTCGCGCCTCTGCCCGGACGATGATGAATGCCATCAGACCCAGCACCACTACAACCGTGCACCATATCGTGATTCGCTTCATACAAACACCTCTCGAGCTCTTTCGATTTCGAACGCAGGTTGAAGATTGAAGTCAGGAGCGGCTCGCCCCGAGCAGATCGTGCGAGCCCTCCAGACTGATGACGGGCCGCTCAGCGTTGACCTACGGAGATTGAATTGCTCGTCGAGGTCTTCTTTGCCTCGAGCCTTCCGGCGCTTCGCCGCTCGATGACTTCACTGAACGTGTCGGCAGAGGGAAAGTGGACTTCGTTCAAGGCTCTGTAGCCTTCGGATTCGCGAAAGATGAGATGTCCGTGCGACTCCAATGCTCTCTGATGCTCGGGCTGCACCCTGAACATTTCCTCACTACCGGTTTTCACATTGAGCACGGAGAGCAGGAATTGATCGGAGACCAGGCTGAATCGGTAAGTTCCGGGCGCAATGCACTGCGTGCCCACGGTGAACGGGAACGGGATGCTGACTGTTATCCCGGAATCGCTCTGCGCCTGCAAGTTGCCAGCGAGAGCTCCGCCGCCGATCAGAATCGCGACCAGCGATTTGGCGATGAGTGACGTAATCCGCTTCATAGTTTCTCTCCATTCGAAGGGGCGATGGGTGTCATTCACTTTCGTAGAAGCTGCTGATGAACCTATTCACCACGTTTCGATTTCAGCATCGGGTGAATGCACGTGCGATATAGGTTGGTTAAGCAAAGTAAAGTTGTGTAAAGACACCTCTCGCCGGCAGTGGGATCGTCTACTATCGGGTCGGAAGCTTATGGCGGAAGAGTTATGGACCGGGTTCTCCTCGTCGACGATGACGTTCAGCTCTGCAAGCTTCTTGCCGAACGCCTGGCCACCGAAGGCTTCACCATGGAGACGGTCCAGGACGGATCGCGCGGTCTGGAGCGCGCGCTGTCGACGGAATATGCCCTCGTGGTTCTCGATCTGATGTTGCCGGGGATGGGCGGCCTCGATGTGCTGCGGAGGCTCCGCAAAGTCTCGCCTGTCCCCGTGCTGATCCTGACCGCGCGGGGCGAAGACTCCGATCGGATTCTCGGCCTGGAGATGGGCGCGGACGACTATGTTCCTAAGCCTTTCAACCCGCGCGAACTGATCGCCCGTATCCGTGCCATCCTGCGGCGAACCGGCCACACCGAGACCTCTGCAGGACCGTTGATTGTCGGCGATCTGCGCATCGATCCGGCAGTACGGGAAGCGTGGTTAGAGGGCGCACCGCTGCAATTGACGAGCGTGGAGTTCACGTTGCTTGAGGTTTTCATGCGCGAGCCAGGCCGCATTCTTTCGCGCGAGCAACTTACAGACTCAGTTCTGGGCAGAAAGCTCGGACCTTTCGATCGAGTGATCGATGTTCACGTCAGCAACCTGCGCAGGAAGCTGGGCGTAGCGCAGGATGGACATCGCATCAAGGCTGTTCGCGGCAGCGGTTATCTGTTCGTAGCGCGGCCGAACGCAAAGGACGCTGATCATGCGTAGTCTTTTCCTGAAGATTTTCCTTTGGTTTTGGGCAACGGTCATTGCTACAGGCGTTGCGCTCATCCTCACCTTCATCCTTGAACCGCGCAGCGTGCCTTCGCGATGGCGCGCAACGCTGACGGACACGGCGCGCTACTCCGGAACCCTCGCGGTGGAAACAACCGAGCGGGATGGCGCCGGCTCCGCCTCCGCTTACCTCGAGCAAGTCAACCACGAAACGCACATGAGTGCATGCCTCTTTGACCATGCAGGAAGCGTCATCGCCGGCAACGCCTGCAGTTCTTTTCAGAGCATGACGTCGCATGTGAACGCCTCTCAAGACTCGGATTTCAGCCTGAAATACGGCATTGCCCGGGTCGCATTCTTTCTCCGCGGGCCAAGCGGCCGCGATTACATCTTCGCCACCGAACTTCCCGCCGGTCCTCGCGCGGCTTTCGGTATCAACCGGGCTGCGATCCTGCTGCAGTGGGGTGTCGCTCTTCTCGTCTCCGGATTGATCTGTTCCCTGCTCACTCGCTATCTCACCGCTCCGATTCTGCGGCTTCGGGAAATGTCGCAAAAGCTTGCGGCCGGCGATCTGAGCGTCCGCACCGGTTCGGAACTGACCCATCGCCGGGACGAAATTGGGGACCTCGTTCGCGATTTCAATGCCATGGCTTCCAGAATCGAAGAGCTCATTTCGCGGCAGCGTCAGCTCATTTCCGATGTCTCGCACGAGTTGCGATCGCCTCTGGCGCGACTGAATGTCGCGCTCGATCTGGGCCGCGAACGGAAAGGCGATGATCCCGCCTTCGAGCAGATGGAGGAGGACATCGGGCTTCTGGATGAGATGATCAGACGATTGCTCACCATCGCGAAACTGGACATGTCTGCTGCCGCAGGTCCCGATGGTAGAGTTCGACCTGGCAGAGCTGGTAGTCGCAGATCGCCCGCAATGCCGAATTCGAGTCACGCGGAGCCGAATGGCGGTATCCGGCTCACCTCATCGGGGCAATGCATCGTGCGCGGCAGTGCGGAACTCCTGCACAGTGCCATCGAGAATGTGGTGCGCAATGCGATTCGTTACACCGAGAGCGGGACCTTCGTCGAGGTTGGCCTGGAGTGCGAAAGCTCATCGGGCGGAGCGAGCGCTCGCCTCAGCGTTCGCGACCATGGCCCGGGTGTTCCCGAGTCTGAACTGAAGAATATATTCCTGCCGTTCTATCGCCTGCCCGGGGCCCGCGATCGCCAGTCAGGCGGCACGGGGCTGGGTCTGGCGATCGCCGACCGCGTCGTCCGGATCCACGGGGGAATAATTCGCGCCGAGAACGCCGCGCCTCACGGACTAAAAATGGAAATCGTTCTTCCTCAGTCCTCCGCCAGGAAAAGCGACTTCCCGTCTGAATGAGATCCCGGCATCCCTGCGCATCCGTCCAACCAATCTCAGGGAAGGGAGATGCGGTAGAGGTTGCGGTGTACGCTGGTGTTGATCCAGGCGTAGTGCTCGGGGTCTTTGCCCGGAACCAGCTCTCCCCGGCCCACTGATTGGGCTCCTCGAACCACACTGGGATCGGCCAGCGGCGCGATCCCTCCTGCCGGGAGATCCTGCAGGCTTTCGCCCGGACCCAGCGGTATCGCCAAAGTCCGTCCGGGGCCGGTCCGTGACGCCGCTTCCACAGAAATGAACAGGAAGCTTCCGTCCGTCGACCATCTCAACCGGCAGTAGGCCGCGCAAAGACGCTGTGGGGCTCCGCCGTCCAGCGGAATCGCCATCACCGCCGGCAGAATGTCCGTGGGCGTCCTGGGAACCGGTGCTATGGCCCATCGGCGCCCCGGCGAAATCCCCTCGAAATCCACGATAGGAAACGGGAACACCTTCGAGCGGTGCGACCCGTCCGCATTCATCCGCTCCAGGTAGTTGGTGTTTCCTTCCGTCTGCTGAAACAGAATCTGCCCCTGCACACCAAAGTGCGGCAAGCTTGCCCCGGAGCCGCCCACTTTGACTGCGGGCAAGCTTCGGTCCACGGGCGCGAGCCACAACTGCGGCGTTCCGCCCGGCGCCTCCGTTGCGTAGACCACCTGCTTTCCGTCCGGCGACAGATCGTAAGCGATCATGGAGATTCCCGGGAACACCTCCTCACTTTGCCCCGAGTCCACCACCGTGCGCCACAGTTCGGCCCCCGCACCCTCCGCACGCCGCAAAAGATAATAGAGGAAGCGGCCGTCCGCGCTGAAAGAAGGAGGCGACGGGTAGTCCAGCACTTCCCCCTCCGAAGAAAGGGGCCTCTCGCCGCTCGGATCGTGGATCCAGATGGCGCTTTCATGCACGCCGACGGAGGTGATGAGCGCACGTCCCCTCGGCTCGACCGCGATGCCTTCCTCTTCGGCCGGCCCAAAAGTCAGCTGCTCGAGCGATCCTTCCGGAAAATGCTGTCGCCATAAATAACTGTGCCCCTGCACCCACGCATTGAAATACATCCAGGAGCCGTCGGGCGACCAACCGGCCGAGATGCAGGCGCCGTCGGGCCCAATCAGGCGCCCGGATTGCTGCCTGTCGAGCGAAACGAGCCGGCACCGTGCCCAGCCGCCGTCCCCATTCATCTCCACCACCAGAGCCCAGTGGCGATCCGGAGAGGGAACCGTGTAATGGGCCATGCCGCGCTCGTGCGCAGGAAAATAAATATCGCGCACACCCGTCCGCGTGACGGTAGCCGTAACTACCCCCATATGGACTCCGCCGCCGCGCACCTCGGAAAAAAGCAGCTGGTGCTCGTCGAGCCACACCAGTCCTGCCGCGTTCCTCAGCAGAAGCTGAGGCTCGCCCCCCAGGGCCGAGACCTCGTACGTTGCAAAGCCCGACGGCTCCAGTACCGTGTAGGCGATCTCCGATCCATCCGGCGAGAATGCCAGCCCGTACTTGAGCCGGCTGTCGTCCGTCACGCGACGGGCTTCTCCGTTCGGCAGCATCTTCACATAGATTTCGTCGGAGGTGAGAAAGGGATCGCCGCCACGGATAAACGCCACCATGCGTCCATCCGGGGACAAGGCCGGAGCCACGGCCGAATCCGTGAAATCCGTCAGCTGCGTATAGCTGACCTCCGGCGGACGATGACGCGACCGATAGAGGGCCATGCCGCCGAACGCAAGCACCACGCATGCCCCCAGGCCCAGGCTCCAGGCAGCAAGCGGAAGCCATCGCGCTCGCTCCTTTTCCGCGGCTCGGGTATCCGACGAAGGGGTAGAAACATTCTCGAGCGGTGGGGTTGTTGTCTCCGGTCTGCGTTCCAGGACTTCCTTCGCCCCATCGACGGGCGCGATGAAGCGGTACCCGGTTCGCGGAATGGTTTCGATGTAAAGAGGAGAGGCTGCCGAATCGCCGAGGGCGTCGCGCAGTTTCTGGATCGACTTATTCAGTCCGTGATCGAAATCGACAAAAACATCGGACCGCCAGAGGATCCGCCTGAGCTCCTCGCGCGTGACGATCTCGCCGGGGCGCTCGAGAAGCATCGAGAGGATTTGCATCGGCTGCTGAGGCAGACGAACCCTGGCGCCATTCTTCGTCAGCTGGCGAGTTCTGAGATCGAGCTCAAACAGGCCGAAGCGAACCGTGTTTTCGGTGGGTGAAATCGGCACGCCCACACCCCCGCCAGGCAGTGAGAACCGAGTCTAGCATTCGCCTGCTCGGCATGCATCCGTGTTTCTACCCCCGCAAGCCAGGGGGACAAGTGCTTCCAACCGATTGCTGCAAAAGGAATTGCCCGGGGAGAAACAATTCGCCCCGCGGGTATTGCTCACCGGCCGCAACTACCGGAGACTCGGACCCACTTGACCCGCCCCAGCGCGAGGAAAGAGGAGAGAAACCATGAATCGCATCATGAAGACGGCAGGATCGCTTGTATGCAAGGCGCCTCTCACCAGCCGGATCTCCGGCGGCGTTATCACCTTGGCCTCGATTGCGGCACTCATGTTCTGTGCAACCAGTGCCAACGCTGCTTGTGGCCAGATGGGAACGAGATCGACGAGTCCGATCCGGCTCCCCATGCTGGCCCACGCAGAAAACGACCAGGACGACGTCTATGCCCGCAGTTCCATTGTCGGCCTGTGGCATGTCGTCTACACCGCGGACGGCGCGACCTTCAACGAGACGCTCGATCAATGGCACAGCGATGGAACCGAGTTTGAGAATGCCTGGCTGCCGCCCGATGTCGGCAATATCTGCTTCGGCGTATGGAAGGAAATCGGGCCGCGCACGGTGCGGTTGCATCACATCGGATGGCTCTTCACACCGGGCAGCACTCCTCCTACCGCCAGCGGGGCCTTTACGCTGGACGAAAAGAACATCGTGTCTCCCGACGGCAAGACCTACTCGGGTAGTTTCACCTTCAAAACCTTCGACATCACCGGGGCGCCCACGGGGGTGGTGGTGACGGGTACGATCGCCGCCACACGAATCACCGTCGATTGAGCCTGATCGGACCTCCCGGAGTCTTTCCGGGATTCTGGGAGCGGCTTGTGGTCCTTCACTCCGTCAGGGTTCCGACCGGCGTGAAGGACTCCACCGCGATGCGCGGATGTCGAATTGGGAGTCACAGAGAACACTTTGCCTGTGCGGCGTTTAGCGTGTCAGGGTGCGAGAAACGTGAGGAATTCAACATCTCGATTGCCGGTCGTGATCTCAAGACCCAACTGATCACGGAGATGCTTAAGAAAATTGTTTGACGTTCCTTTACTGCTCTCCACCCGAAATCGAAATTCACCATGGAGATTCGTCTCGTTGACCACTGGGTGGTCGAGCAGATTCTCCAGCGTGTGGCAGAATTCGTCTGCCGTCCCGTCAATCCACACACCCCGGATACGATTGAGGCGCTGCGGCTTCAGCGCTTCCAATTCATTCTCGGCACCACTGACAGTCTCAAATTGAACGCGGGAGCTTTTTCCCATCGCTCCTTCGGGTGTTGGCTTGAGGGGCGCCGGTTCACGTCCGGGCAAAGCGGTGACAACGTACGCCTGCACTGTGCGGGTCTCTCGCAGCGCAGTCAGATGAAAATAGTTCAGGAGTCCGTCCTCGAACCGAGCCTTCATCGCTTCAGAGTCTTCGTGTCCCGGAAGAACCATAGAGAAGTCGTAGCGCCTGCCATCGTCAAATGTTGCCGGGAGAATTATGCGAACCGGATTGACATCATAGAGATTCAAAATTGCCTCCTTGAGCGTGTACCCCTTCAGCGCCTTGAAATCATCTCCACTGAAGTTGCCGGCGTCATCGTCCTCGGACGGCGTAACGTGGAGCGCATACGATGGCGCGAACTTCGGCCTGTAGTCTTCAGCGCGTGGAATTCCGCGCGGTTCAGGATCCAGGACCTGGCCGCCCTTCAGGTGGGCTGCCACGGGTCCATAGGCATCCACAACCTGGCCGAATGCGCTTGCCACCGTAAGGAGCGAAAGAGGCAGGAGATATCGAGCGAGCATGAGGAATTTCTCCGCGACCCAGTATATGGACACGCAGAAAAGACGAGGAGGCCAGGGATCGCCGTTCGAATTGGGCTGGAACCCGGAGATCGGATCCGCTAGACCGGCGCGGAGGAAAATTGATCGCGATACCAGGCGACAGTGCGGCGCAGGCCTTCTTCGAAGCTGACTTTTGGCTCGTAGCCGAACGCTTCGCGGGCGGCCGAGATATCGGCGAGAGAATTCTGGATGTCGCCGGCGCGTGCCGGGCCGTAGATCGGCGGCTCTTTGAAATCGAGCAGGTCGGCGAGGGTGCGGAAGGTCTTGTTGATGGTGTGGCGCTCACCGCAGGCAACGTTGAAGACGCGCCCAGCGACTTTTTCTGCGGGAGCCTCGAGGGCCAGCAAGTTGGCGGAGACGGCGTTGTCGATGTAGGTGAAGTCGCGACCCTGTTCGCCGTCGCCATTGAGGGTCGGGCGCTCGCCGCGCAGCATCTGCAGCGTGAGCTTCGCCATGACGCCGCTGTAGGGCGAGTTGGGATCCTGGCGCGGGCCGAAGATGTTGAAGTAGCGCAGGCAGACGGTTTCGAGCCCGTAGACCTGCCAGTAACTCTTCATGTAGAACTCGCCGGCCAGCTTCTGCACCGGATAGGGCGCGATGGGCATCGGCATCATGCTCTCGACGCGGGGAAACCCGGGCTGATTGCCATAGGCCGAGGACGAGGCCGCATAGATGATGCGCTTGACTGCGGCGGCGCGCGCGCCTTCGAGGAGATTCAAGGTGCCGTCAAGATTGGCGGTGTGGCTGGTGCGCGGGTCCTTCACGGAGCGCGGAACGGACGGGAGCGCCCCCTGATGGAGGATCGAGTCGACATCCTCACAGGCGCGGGCCACTCCATCGGCGTCGCGGAGATCGCATTCGACGAACTCGAAGCGGCCGGCGAGATGGCTGAGGTTCTCGCGTTTGCCGGTCTCGAAGTTGTCCAGACCGCGCACGGTTGCGCCGCGTTCGATCAGGGTTTGCGTGATCCAGGAACCGATGAACCCGGCGCAGCCGGTGACGAGGTAGCGATGCATTGTCTTCAATCCTATCGGAAGTAGATGGCAACCTTATATGCGTCGTGCATACTAAAGAATTGTGGAGACGCTTCCGCCATTTCGACTTGCGCCCTGGTTTCGCACGCGGCCGTGGGGGTTTCAGGATCTGGATCCCTGGTATCACTACAAAACCGACGGCGAGCCAATCGGAGAAGTCTGGCTGACCGGCGCGATGTGCGTGGCGGACACTGGGCCGCTGCAAGGCACGAGCCTGGCCGACATTACGAAGCAGCACCGGTCTGCACTGCTCGGGCCTGGGCTGACCGGCCAGGATTTTCCGTTGCTGATTAAGATTCTCTTCCCGAAGGAGAAGCTGAGCGTCCAGGTGCATCCTGACGATGCGCTGGCGCAGCGGTACGGTGAGCCGCGTGGCAAAACGGAGTGCTGGTACGCGCTCGATGCGCGGCCTGGAGCCCAGGTGGCGCTGGGCATCCGTCCAGGGGTGACGGTCGAGCAGGTGAAGGCCGCCGTGCACGACACTTCGCTCGAATCGCTGCTGGCAATGGTTCCCGTCGAGAAGGGCGACATGATCTTCGTCGATGCGGGGACGGTCCATGCGATGGGACCTGGCGTGGTGGTCCTTGAGACGCAGCAAACCAGCGACCTGACCTACCGCATGTATGACTACGGCAGCGGCCGCCAGCTGCATCTGGAGAAAGCGTTCGCGGCAATGAAGCTGACGACGCGTGCAGGAAAGGTCCCGCCGCGGGTGGTCGACGGGCACACTGTTCTGATCGATGAAAAATATTTCCGCATCGAGCGATGGCCGTTCGGGACGGGCACAGCGTCATCACTGGCGGCTGCAAGCCGGGTCGTGCAGATGCTGTTCATCACAAAAGGACGCATTCAGATCTCCGGCGATGGGTTTGAGCCGTTCGCAGTGGAGCGCAATCAGATTGCCGTGATTCCCTCCTCGTCGTCGCGCTGGAGCTTCGCGGACGACGAGAGTCCGGGAATCATCCGCATCCTGCCTGCCGCGGATTAATTTAAGATGCCCTTTTGCGTCTGTAACTGGAGCTAATGGCGATCGACTTTCGACCCATCATTCTTGCCGGCGGCAGCGGCACGCGATTCTGGCCGCGGAGCCGCCGTGCCCGCGCCAAGCAGGTACTGGCTCTGGACGGCGAGCGATCAATGATCCAACGGACACTCGACCGTTTGGCGCCGCTGGCCCAACCCCACGATGTTTGGGTGATCACGAATTCCCTGCTCTCCGGCACTATTTGCACCCAGCTGGATTGCGTGCCCGAGCGCCAGGTGGTGTGCGAACCGGCTGCTCGGAATACTGCTCCGGCCGCGGGTTTGGCAGCATTCCTGGTTGAGCGCCTCTCTCCCGACGCGGTCCTGGGCATCTTTCCTTCGGATCACGTGATTGGCGATGAGACAGCCTTTGTCGCGACCATCCGCCGCGCGATTGACCTGGCGGCAGCCGGCGACAACATGGTCGTGCTGGGAATTGAGCCGACGCGCCCCGAGACTGGCTACGGCTACATCGAAACCGGAGCACCCTGCGACGATGGCGTGTTGCGGGTTCGGCGGTTTACGGAGAAACCGAATCAGGAACGCGCGGAGGCTTTCGTCGCGGCCGGCAATTATTACTGGAACAGCGGTATGTTCGTGTGGAGCGCGAAGACACTGGCCAATGCCGTGCGCGAGCTTCTGCCGGAGACGGCGCCGCTACTGGAAAAGATCGCCACCGCCTGGGGCACGCCGGAGTTCGAGCGTGTGTTTGGCGAGCTCTACCCGCAATGCGAAAACATCAGCGTGGATTACGCGATCCTTGAGCCACGTTCGGCCAAAGGCGAGCATCATTCTCACCTGTATTGCATCCCGGCGCGGTTTGGCTGGAGCGATCTCGGGTCATGGACGGCGCTGCACGAATACCGGGTGGAGCGCAGGGAAGCCGATCCGAACGATAATGTGCTGGACGCAAACGGGAGTGTGGTGCTGGGGTCCAAAGGCAATTACGTTTTCAGCCCCAAAAAGCTGGTCGCGCTGGTGGGCGTGCAGGACCTGGTCGTTGTCGAAACAGAAGACGCGCTGCTGATCACGACAAGGGCTCATTCGCAGGACGTGGGTAAGGTCGTGAAGGAACTGGCCGCGCGGGGCGACGAGAAACTCATCTGACAATGTCGACACAAACCCCAGTTAAATTTGGCACGGATGGTTGGCGCGGCGTCATCGCCGATGACTTCACCTTTGAGAACGTGCGCGCCGCGGCGGCCGCGATCGCCAGCTACATTCTGGAGAAAGAGGATCCGAAGAAAGGTGTGTGCATCGGCTACGATACGCGTTTCGGCTCGCCCGCCTTCGCGGCCGCGGTGGCTCACGTGATCGCCGGCACAGGCATTCCGGTAAAGCTGGCGGATCGCATTACGCCGACGCCGGCTCTGTCGTTTGCAGTGAGGCAATTGGGCGCAGCCGGCGGCGTGATGATCACGTCGAGCCACAACCCGGCGCAGTGGAATGGGGTGAAGTACAAAGCGTTTTATGGCGGATCGGGCAGCCCCTCGATCATGAAGGAAATTGAAGGCCTGCTGGGGAAGCCGCTACCGCCAGGCTCGCCCGCGAAGATTGAGCAGATCAACTTTGTGCCGCCCTATGTGGAGGCGATCCAGCGCTTCGTCGATCTGGATCTCATCGCGAGGTCGGGGTTCCGCTTTGCGATTGACTGCATGTATGGCGCGGGTGCGGGGATTCTGGCCGGAATCTTTTCGAAGATCGGCGTCGACTACATCGAGATTCGCGCGAATCACGACCCGCTCTTTCCGGGCATCAATCCCGAACCTATCGAGCCCCACGTTCGAGCCTGCCAGGACATCGTCGTGGAGAAGAAGTGCGACGCGGGACTGATCACCGATGGCGACGCGGATCGCATCGGCGCGGCGGATGAGAACGGCAACTTCATCGATCCACACAAGATTTATTCCGTGATTCTGCAGTGGATTCTGGAACGGAAAGATTGGCCGGGCGGCGTGACGCGGGCGTTCAACACGACGTCGATGCTCGATCGCATAGCGGCGCGCTACGGACGGAAGCTGTACGAACACGGGATCGGCTTCAAATATGTCTGCGACCTGATGCTTACGGAGGACATCCTGATCGGCGGCGAGGAGTCGGGGGGGATTGGCATTCAGCGGCATCTGCCGGAGCGCGATGGGCTGCTGAACGCGCTGCTGATCGCCAACGTCATGGCGGAGGAGAAGAAGACGCTGGGGCAGCTCGTGGCCTGGCTGCAGCAGGAATACGGTGAGCATCAGTATGGGCGCATCGACCTGCACATTCCCGATTCTCTGAAGAACGCGACCATCGCTCGCGCCAGAGCGGGCGTGAAGGAATTCGCGGGCATGCCGGTGGAGAAGGTGGAGACGCTGGACGGGATCAAGTTCTGGCTCGACAATCCCGAGGCGAAAACGAAGCCGAACCCAGCGAAGACCTGGCTCCTGCTGCGGGCATCAGGAACGGAGCCATTGTTAAGGATCTACTCCGAGTCGTGCTCGAAGGCGTCGGTGAAGAAGCTGCTGGAAGCGGCGCGGGAATTCGCCATGTCCAGCGGGACCAGGGACTAGCCGTCCAGGCGGACCCGCCCTGGCGGGCGCGAACCCTAAGGGTCTGCCCCTGTTTCCGGGTTTTCACACGAGCGTCGTACCATGGTGGCGAGCCGAGACGGAGGGTCTCCATGGCCGGTTCTGTTACCGATTTTCCCTACGAGACACGCCTGAATATTCTGCATCAGCCGCTGGAGCTGATCGATGAGAAGGCGATTGCCGATGCGTGCGAGTACAAGTGGTTCAATCAGACGCTTTGCCAGGTGAACGGCAGCGTGGTGCGTATGGCGGTGATCGAGGGCGAATATCACTGGCACAAGCACGACGAGGACGACGAGTTTTTCTATGTGGTCGAGGGTAAGCTGCTGATCGACCTGGAGGGGCGCACGGTGGAGCTGGCGCCGCGCCAGGGATTTGTGGTGCCGAGGGGCGTGATGCACCGCACCCGGGCGCCGCAGCGGACCGTGATTCTGATGGTCGAGAACGCCGGGATCATTCCCACAGGCAATTAGGGCCAGAGCACAGGGCGCAGGTTGACAACGTGCGACCTGAATCGGCCGGACGGAATCTCAACACACAGCGAAATCCTTTGGAGAGACATTATGAGTGCTACCGCAACCGCCGTTCAAACGCCACTGACTTCCCTTCCCGCCTGGAAAGCGCTGCAGTCGCATTACGAGAAGATCCGCACGCTGCATCTCCGGGAGCTCTTTAAGTCCGATCCCGCGCGGGGCACGCGGCTGACCGCCGAGGCCGAGGGAATCTACTTCGACTATTCCAAGCACCGCATCACCGATGAAACGCTGAAGCTGTTGCTCGATTTAGCCGAGCAGAGCGGACTGCGCGACCGGATCGAGGCGATGTTCACGGGCGAAAAGATCAACATCACGGAGAAACGCGCGGTGCTGCACACGGCTTTGCGCGCGCCCAAAAACGCGGTCATTAAGGTCGATGGCCAGAATGTTGTGCCCGAGGTGCATGAAGTTCTCGGTCGCATGGCGGACTTCTCCAACCGCGTGCGCAGCGGCGCCTGGAAAGGATTTACCGGAAAGCGCATTCGGAATGTCATCAACATTGGCATTGGCGGATCCGATCTCGGACCGGTCATGGCCTATGAGGCGCTGCGCCACTACAGCCAGCGCGATATGACTTTCCGCTTCGTTTCGAATGTCGACGGGACGGACTTTGCGGAGGCCACGCTGGACCTTGATCCGGAGGAGACGCTGTTCATCATCTCGTCCAAGACCTTCACAACATTGGAGACGATGACCAACGCGCAGAGCGCGCGGGAATGGTCGCTGAAGAAACTGAAGGACGAGAAGGCGGTGGCGAAGCATTTCGTCGCGGTTTCGACGAACGAGAAGGAAGTCGCGAAATTCGGCATCGATACAGCGAATATGTTCGGGTTCTGGGACTGGGTCGGGGGCCGTTACTCCATGGATTCCGCGATCGGGCTTTCGACCATGCTGGCGGTCGGGCCGGAGAATTTCCGCGCCATGCTGGCAGGTTTTCATGCGATCGACGAGCACTTCCGGACGACGCCATTTGCCAAAAACCTGCCGGCGATCATGGGGCTGCTCACCGTTTGGTATAGCGACTTTTTCGGAGCGGAGACCGTCGCGGTGCTGCCCTACGAGCAGTATCTGAAGCGATTCCCTGCCTATCTCCAGCAGCTCACTATGGAAAGCAACGGGAAGCACGTCACGCTCTCCGGCGAACGGGTGAACTACGAGACCGGGCCGATCTTCTGGGGTGAGCCGGGCACCAACGGACAACATTCTTTCTACCAGCTGATCCACCAGGGCACGCGACTGATCCCCTGCGATTTCTTTGGCTTCACGAAGACTTTGAATCCTTTAGGTAATCATCACGACCTGCTGCTGGCCAACGTCTTCGCCCAGAGTGAGGCGCTGGCTTTCGGCAAGACTCCTGAGGAAGTGAAGGCCGAAGGCACGCCGGACTGGCTCGTCCCCCATCGTGTCTTCGAGGGCGACCGCCCTTCGAGCACCTTCCTGCTCCAGAAGCTCACGCCGGAGGCGCTCGGCAAGCTGGTGGCCTTGTACGAGCACAGCGTTTTCACGCAAGGCGTGATCTGGCAAATCGATTCGTTCGATCAGTGGGGCGTGGAACTGGGCAAAGTTCTGGCGAAGAAGATCATCGGCGAACTCGAAGGTCCAGGGCCGGCGGCAGGCAGTCATGACAGCTCGACGACGACCCTGATCGAGCGGTATCGTAGGGAGCGGGGATAGGCGATTTGCCGACCGTAACCTGCGGCTTTTCAACAGAACTTTTCATCTAATCCGGTGTTGGATTGGATAGAAACGGGCACGCTTCGGGCGGCGCTGCGTGTAGTCATAAACCCACGAACGCGGGCAGACCAGCCAGAGGCAAGGAGTTGTAAGCCATGGGTACGAATTTTCGTCGGAAGCTCTCATTCTTAGCGGGCACGTCGCTGATGCTGGCCGCTTGCCTTTGGATCCTCGCGGGCACCGCGGCTCTGGCGCAGAGCAGCGGCGGCGACCTGCAGGCCGCAGTGTCCGGTGCAATCACGCACGACCCGATGCTGAAGAACCAGCCCATCACCACCTCGGTTTCGAATGGCGTAGTGACGCTGGCAGGCACTGCCGAAACCCAGCAGCAGCGGCAGGAAGCTGAAACGGTCGCAGCTGGGGTTCCGGGCGTGAGCGGCATTCAGAACAACATCACGGTGACCGGCGATTCAGCGCAGGCACAAACCGCGCCGCCGCCTCCACCGGCCGACACACAACAGCCTGCACCGCCTCCTCCACCGGCTGACACACAGCAGCCTGAGGCCGCGCCAGGTTCGCAGCAGATTCCTCCCCCTCCTCCCCCGGATCAGCCGAGCCAGCCAACCCAGCCTCCGCCTTATCCGCAGGGAGGGTACGGGCAACAGCCTTATGGGCAGCAACCGTACAGCAACTATCCCCCTCCGCAGCAAACCAGCGGCCCTGTGACCATACCGGCGGGAACGCTGTTGCAGGTTCGGCTGAGCGAACCGCTGGATATTGCGAAGCTGCAGGATGGCGCCACGTTCCAGGCCACGGCAGCCAGCGATGTGTTTGAGGGCAACGTACTGGCCATTCCGCGCGGCGCGGTGCTGCAGGGCACGGTGGTGAAGGTGAAGAAGCCGGGTGCCTTAGGCGGCAGCGGCGAACTGGAACTCCAGATCAATTCCGTTAACATGGGCGGCAAGGTCTATCCGGTGGCGACGGACACGTGGTCGAGCAAAAGCCCGAATAAGGCCGGCTACACCGCCAGCAACACAGCGGGCGGTGCACTGGTGGGCGCGCTCATCGGCGGTCTGATTGGCCGCGGTCCTGGTGCGGCGATCGGAGCCGTAGCGGGTGGAGGAGCAGGGCTGGCAGCTTCAGGTGCGACGAATGGTCCTCGTCTCTATCTCGCCTCCGGAGAGTCTGCTGAATTTCCATATGTCCGCTCCGGTGACGGTCCAGCCGGTTTCGTGGCAGGAAGCGCAGCGGCTGGCGCAGAGCGTTCCTCAACTCCGGCGCAGGCCGGTTTATATGGCGCCGCCGTACCCCTATGGATACCCGTATCCGTATCCATATCGCGTGTACGGCTGGTAATCGAAAATTGCAATCGAACCAAGGCCGTTCTTCGGGACGGCCTTGGTGTTTTCAGGAGACAATAGATGGAGACGCTGATCCCGATCCATAGGTCGCGTCCCATCCTCTCAGCCGGATTGCGCGTCCTATAGAAGAGTGAGCCCAACTATTTCAGTCGAAACTTCCCCAGCAACTGAGGAACAGCTGGGACCGCTGCCGCCACGACCGAGGCGACGACTCAGCCGGCGTTCGTTTCTGGGGCTATCCGCTGCTTCTCTGGCGGGTCTTGGGCTCTACGCAGGCGAGATTTCCCGCCACGAACTCAGCGTCGAGGAGCACACCATCCAGATCGTACGTCTTCCCGATGCGTTCCGCGGGATGCGCATTGTTCAGATCTCGGACTTCCATTACGCCGAATTCACCGAGGCGTTTTTTCTGCGCGAGATGGTGCATCGGGTGAACCGTCTGCGCCCGGATATGGTGCTGCTGACCGGCGATTTCGTGAGCTATCAGCCACTGCCGCCGCCGTTTGCGTGCCGGCACGCCCCGGCGTGCGCTGCGATCCTGAGTGCCCTTGCATGCCCGTCGCGTTATGCGATCCTGGGCAATCACGATTACGTCGTGGGGCCGGAGTACGTGGCGGGGAGTCTGCGCGAACATGGGATACCGGTCCTGATGAACTCCGCCACAGTGCTGGAGCGCGAGGGCCAGCGGCTGTGGCTCGCGGGGCTCGGTAGCGCCTGTTCCGATGCGGCCGATCCGGCCCGTGCGATTCCGAAGGCAGCGGCGGGTGAGGCGCTGATCGTGATGGCACACGAGCCGGATATCCTGCCCGAGATCGCGCGCTATGACGCGGACCTGATGCTTTCGGGCCACACCCACGGCGGCCAGGTACGCATTCCTTTTCTGCCGCCGGTTCACTTACCCATTTATGGGCGGAAGTACATTGAAGGCCTGTTTCGGCTGGGACCGACGCAGTTATACGTGAACCGCGGCATCGGCGCGGTTGGGGTGCCGTTTCGCTTCCGCTGCCCTCCGGAAATTACGGTTCTGACCCTCGCGTGAGAGCTCGATTCATGGGCTCACGGGCTGACGTTTCGAAAGTAGAGCGACGGTGAGAACGGAACTGCTGCGATTCAACGGTGCTGTCGTACGCGATCCCGCCATCGACGCGTGGATGAAAAAGCATGAAGGCGAACTGGGAGCCATCGCGCATCACTGGTTTGAGGTGATGCGCAAATGCGGGGACGAAGTTCGAGAGCTCCTGCATGACGGCTGTCCGGTTGCCTGTTTAGGCAATACGCCCTTTGCCTACGTCAATGTATTCACTGCGCACGTCAATGTGGGGTTCTTTCAGGGCGCAGCGCTGCCGGATCCGGCCCGCTTATTGCAAGGAGCCGGCAGGTTCATGCGCCACGTGAAGCTGAGGCCGGGAATATTCACCAACGCCGCAGCCCTGAGCAAACTCATCGATACGGCGTACTCGGATATCAAGTCTCGCGTCGAAAACGGCTAGCCAGAAAAACGCCGTCAGCGCTCCTGAGCCGACTCGCGGACGCTGATGCCCAGCGCCTTCATCTTGCGATAGAGATGACTGCGCTCAAGGCCCAGGGTTTCCGCCGCGCGGCTCATGTTGCCATTGCAGTCGTCGATCTTCTTCAGGATGTATTCGCGCTCGTAGGCGTCGCGCGCCTGTTGCAGCGTGTCGAAGTCGCCGGCGCGGCCTGCAGTGCGATGGACAAGCATTGGCAGGTGACGACGCTCGATGCGCAGAATCTGCGGATTCAGGATCATCACCCGCTCGATCACGTTCCTGAGCTCGCGCACGTTTCCCGGCCAGTGATACTGGCGCAGCAGATCGATGGCGTCGTCGGCGATCTCCACCCGGGGGCGCCCATACTGGCGTCCGAAGGCGCGCAAAAACTCGCGCACGAGGGAGGGGATATCCTCGCGCCGGTCGCGCAGAGGCGGCACATAGAACGGAATCACGTTCAGGCGGTAGAAAAAGTCTTCGCGAAAATTGCCTTTCGCGATCTCCTCCTCCAGCTCTTTGTTGGTCGCCGCGATCACGCGCACGTCCACGCTGATGGGTTGCGTTGCCCCCACCGGAACAAAGCGCTGCTCGTCGAGCGCGCGCAGCACCTTGGCCTGGGTCTTCAGGCTCATGTCACCGACTTCATCCAAAAAAAGAGTCCCGCCGTTGGCGCGTTCGAAGGTGCCGCGCTTTTCCGGCGGCCCTCCGCTGATGGCGCCGTTGCGATAGCCGAAGAGCTCGCTCTCGATGTAGTCCTCGGGAATGGCGGCGCAATTCAGCTCCACGAAGATGCGATCGCTCCGCAGGCTCTCCGCGTGAATGGCGCGTGCGATCAGTTCCTTGCCGGAACCCGATTCGCCATAGATGAGGACACGACCGTTGGTGGGCGCCATCAGCTTGATCTGTTGCCGCAGCGCCCGGGCCTGCACACTTTCGCCGGTGATCTGCTGCTCGAGGAGAAGCTGGCGGCGGAATTCCAGGTTTTCGGTGCGCAGGCGCTTCGCTTCGATGGCGTTTTTTACCACGATCAGTGTCCGCTCCAGCATCAGCGGCTTTTCCAGCAGATCGAAGGCGCCGAGTTTCGTAGCCCTCACCGCGGTTTCGATGGTGGCGTGGCCGGAGATCACGATCACTTCTGGCCGGGGTTCCCCGCCCTGGGCGCGCAGCTCGCTCAGGACTTCGAGACCGTCGCGATCCGGCAGCCAGATGTCGAGCAGCAGGACGTCGTAGACGGGATCCCGCGCCTGCGCGAGCGCCTCCGCGGCCGTCCCCGCACTGGCCACCGAGTAGCCTTCCTCGCGCAGAATCTCTTCCAGAGACTCGCGAATCTCGGCTTCATCGTCCACGATCAGGATGTGATTCATCAGGTCCCGGGGTTCAGATGGCTTTGCTCAGAGCCACTACCGGTGTGCGATCGCCATTCGTCTCGGCCAGCGGCAACTCGATAATAAAGCGCGCACCCGCAGGGGCGTTATTTTCGGCGCGGATCGAGCCGCCATGATCCTGAATGATCTTCGCGACGATCGACAGCCCGAGGCCGGTTCCACGCTGGCGCGTCGAGAACCAGGGCAGGAAGAGCCGCTCGCGCATGTCGTCCGTGATCCCGGGGCCGGTATCGGCAACCACAATCTCGGCCATGCCGTGGCGCTCTCCCGCACCGGTCTCGATGGAGAGAACGCGCAGCAGGCTGTCCCGCATCGCCTCGGCAGCGTTGTCGATGAGGTTGGCGAGCGCGCGCCGCAGCGCTTCGGGGTCGGCCATCACCGGCGGCAGATCCAGATCGAGATGCTTTTCCAGACGGATGCCCTGAATGCGCCCTTCGAACAGCATCACCGCGCTCTCGACAATCGCATTCAGGTCCGATGGCTGAGGATGCGCAACGGGAAATTCGGCGAGGGCCGCGAACTGGCCGACCAGGGTGCGCATCGATTCGACCGAGCCGAGGATGACGTCGCAGCACTTGCGAATGACTCCCGGAGATTCGGGGGCGGCGCGCTCGACGTGGCGCCGGATGCGTTCGGCGGAGAGCGTGATGGGCGTCAGTGGATTGCGGATCTCGTGCGCCACCCGCTGCGCGACCTCCTTCCAGGCCGCCTGGCGCTGGGCATAAAGGAAGTCGGAGAGGTCTTCGAGCACCAGGATCGAGCCACGGCTTTGTCCGTTGTGGGGATCGAGAGCGGCGAGCGTGACCGAAAGGCTGACGGCTCCGCGCGGTGTATTCAATTCAAATTCCGACGACGCGATTCCCATACGGCGCGCGCGGCGCTCGAGGCGGTTGAGCTCTCCAGTGAAGTCCGGGGGAAGCAGCGAATCGAGCGAGACACCGGCGAGGTCCGGTTGGCCATCGAGGCGGATCAACTCGGCGAAGGCTCGATTGCCGAGGACGATGTGCCACGAGGCATCGAGGGTGACGACACCGGAAGGAATCGTCTCGAGGATGGTCTCCAGCTCTTTGCGCCGCGATTCGATGGCGAGGTTGGCCTCCGACAGCTCACGCGCCGAAGTTTCGGCCAGAATGCGGCTCTGTTCCAGATCGGCGGCCATGTGATTGAAGGAGCGGACCAGCTCGGCCATTTCGGCGGTTGCCTCGGCCGTCACACGATGGCTGTAGCGGCCCTTGCCAATTTCGACGGTCGCGTCGGCCAGCGCCTCCAGCGGGCCGGTCATCTGGCGCGAGACGTTCAGCGCCAGCCAACTGCTGGCAAAAAAGACCAGGGCGGTGAGCATGAGCAGCAGAAGAAAATACGTCATGCGAATCAGCCGCCGCTGGCGATAGAGCGCCCAGTACTGGCTGGTCCCGGTGCTGAGGTTCGCCATGATTTCGTTCAGGCCCGCGGGCATGGGCAGACCCGCCACCACGACTCCGCCGCCCGGTAGGCTGGCCGATCCAAGTGCGTATTCCGAGTCCCCGACCACCAGCATCGGCTCATCCGATCGCTGCGCCGCTTTCAGAATCGCGCCCGCCAGCGGCTGACTGCGGTCGATCTCCTGCGGCTCCTCGTCGTTCAGCCAGGAGTGCACCTCGGCCTTTTGCGCCTGTTGCGGAAGCTGATAGGCGGCGACCGGCGCCGAGTCGCGATAGAGAACAGCGAAGCCGCCCTGCAGCGTGATCTGGTGGTCCCGCATTTCTTCGAGGATCGCCTGCGGGTTGCCGGAGCTGAGCGCAGCCGACAATCCCTGCGAACGCGCCATGCTCTCGGCTTCCGCGCGCGCGTTCAAAGAAGCGTAGTGGGAAAGCTCGGTCGCGATACGTGTGGAGTCGTCCCGGACGTCGAGCGCCGGCTGAGAAAACCATCTGTCGATTGAGCGATTCATCAACAGAAAGCTAAACAAAAACATGAAGAGCGCTGGAACCAGAGAAACCAGCAGCGCTCCCACGAACATGCGCGTCCGCAACCGCGCCCCCAGCACCTGGCTGCGCTGCTCCGCCAGCAGCTTGATGAGGTTCCGCAGCAGCAGCACCAGTACGGTAACGAACAGCAGAAACACAAGCACCGAAAGCGAGGTCAACAGGAAGATCTGGCCGGTGGTGTGTGGCGTCAGCGCGCGGACGTTGAAGGCGTTCAACGCGATAAGCAGGAGCAGAAGGACGAAGACGACTGTGCCCAGCAGGATCAGCGTTGTCCGGCGATGCTTGGTTTCTCCCAGATGAACCCCCGAATACCCGCGATTATAGGCCCGTGAATCCACGTAAGCGGCTGCTTTCTCAGACGGATTGGAGAGGTGCTGTGTTGCAGTGCACCTTTCACGCAACCGGGGGAGGAGAAACGGCATCGTGTCTCGGTATGAACTTCCCACGGATTCCAGCGATCCTCGCCGGTGCGAGCCTGTCGGCGCTGCTCTTCGTCAGCAGCTGCAGCAAGACGAATACGCAGCAGCCGTCGAGCACGAGCGCAACGCCTTCTCCATCGCAACCGGCGCAGGCGAGTAACCCTCCGGCACCGCCTCCCGACCAGACTGCGCCATCGACCTCGCCGAGTGCGCAGACGGCGCCTCCTCCGCCCTCGACACCTGCTCCGCCACCCACCGTGGTGATTCCTGCGGCGACGCGCGTTCGCGTGCGGCTCGATGAGGACCTTGGATCGAGGATCAGCCAGCCGGGTCAGTCTTTCGCCGCAACCGTTGCCGATGACGTTGTAGTGGATGGGCAGGTCGTCATTCCGCGCGGAGCGCACGCCGAAGGCACAGTCATCGACGCGAAGCCGCTGGGACACTTTAAGGGTGGCGCGCTGCTCGAATTGCGCCTCGAGCGCGTCCGGACCAACTGGGGCAGCTATCCGGTGGCCACCAGCACCATGTCCGAGGTGGAAAAGGGCAAGGGCAAGCGCACGGCGGGCTTCGCCGGTGGAGGCGGAGCGTTTGGCGCGATCGTTGGCGGCTTAGCCGGAGGTGGCAAGGGAGCGCTGATCGGCGCGCTGGCCGGCGCGGGCGCGGGCACGGCAGGCAGCGCGATGACCGGGAATCACGAGATTCTTTTGCCCGCGGAAACGCTGCTGACGTTTCGCCTGGAACACTCGATTCATGTAACGGCCGGCTGAGCAAAGTACAGAATGAGCGCAGCGCGGGCTGGGCTGACAGCCCAGGCCGCCGCCATTCAGGCCAGCAGCTCGCGGACCGGCTTCCAGGGCCTCTTTTGCGACACGGCCACCGGCTCGCAGGTGAGAGTGCCCTCCCAGGTGTTGACGCCGTCGCGAATCCCATCGTCTTCAAGGATCGCCTGCTTCGCGCCGTTGCGTGCGAGGCGCAGAACATACGGGAAGGTTGCGTTCGTCAGAGCCAGGGTGGATGTATTGGGCACCGCGGCAGGCATGTTCGTGACGCAGTAGTGGACCACGCCATTCACTTCGTAGGCGGGATCGCTGTGCGTGGTGGGATGGGCCGTTTCGACGCAGCCGCCCTGGTCAATGGCCACATCGACGATGACCGCGCCCTTCTTCATTTTCATCACCATCGCGCGCGTGACGATTTTTGGCGCCGACGCTCCCGGGATCAGGACGCCACCAATGACCAGGTCCGCATCCTGGACAGCGCGGGTCACATTCCAGGAATTCGAAGCCAGAGTGAAGATTCGGCCGTTGAAGATGTCGTCGAGCTCACGCAGGCGGTTCAGGTTCACGTCGACCAGGGTGACCTTCGCGCCCATGCCCAGAGCGATCTTCGCCGCGTTGGTGCCGACGATGCCACCACCGATGACACACACGCTCGCCGGAGGCACACCCGGCACGCCCCCCAGAAGAACCCCGCGCCCGCCTTTTTCTTTTTCGAGGTAAGCCGCGCCCACCTGGACCGCCATCCGTCCTGCAACTTCGGACATCGGGGTCAGAAGAGGCAGCGTGCCGGCGCGATCACGAATCGTCTCATAGGCGATCCCGACGACCTTCTTTTCGAGGAGTTTTTCAGTCAGCACCGGAACCGGAGCAAGATGCAGGTAGGTGAATAGCACCAGGCCCTCGCGGAAGAAGACGTACTCTTTCTCGACGGGCTCCTTGACCTTGACGATCAGGTCGGCGTGGCCCCACACATTGTGTGGCGAGCCGACGATTTCGGCCCCGGCGTCCTGGTATTCATCGTCGGTCAGCGCGGAAAGCTCGCCGGCATGGGTCTCCACCAGAACCTTGTGTCCGGCTTCGCTCAGAGCTTTCACGCCGGCAGGGGTAATTCCTACCCGGCTCTCGTGGTCTTTTACTTCCTTGGGAACGCCAATAATCATCCGGTCTTCCTGCCAAAAAAAGTCTGGTGCAGAACTGACGATTCTACATCGTGAAGCGGTCGGACCGGCGGCGCTTCGGCGCCTGGCTCTTTCTGCGCCTGGGAGATTCATCGCGGATTCGATAGAGAAGGTAGACCACGACGGCGACGTTCACGATCAGGACGAGGATTTTGACCGCGGTTGGATGGCGGTGGATCTCGTAAACCTCGATGGGAAGCAGCGAAGCTGTGATCACCACCGTGAACCACTCCGCCCAGCGTTGCAGCAGCCACAGGCCAATCCCCTCGGTCATGAACAGGGCCGCATAAACAAGACTACCCAGACCGAGATCCCGGACCTGATGGGGAGAAATGCTGGCGGCTTTGCTGAGCAAGTGGTCCACATACCGGTTGCCCGGATCGAGCCCGAGCCCCGCAATCCAATGGTCCAGCTCCGTTACCAGGTCGTTGTGAATCAGCCTCAGGATGCCGGCGCCGACCACGATCAGCAGTGACGCCTTCAGCAGTTTGAACACCGCGATCAGTCGAAGCATTGCGCGTTGAGAGGTCTTCATATCGAGGGCCCCGCGGCCGGCAAAGAATCCGATGACTGCGATGGGGTCTGTCGGCAGTATTGCACTTTCCGATCCGGCGTTTGCGTAAGCCGGGCAATGGGGCGTGGAATCAGGTGGGAATCCAAATCGGCAGCGGCGCTATCCGATCCGGTTCGCTTCGCCATTCCACCCCAGCCCCGTGCGCGTTCAGGCGGGCAGCACGATGTCGCCGAAGTGAACCTCGCGAGAATGGGGCTGCGTCTTGCGTTCTAACGTTACGGTCCCGTCCGCCGGAAACGCAAAATCGTACTTTTCGTAGCAGGCTCCGCAAAGCCAGAAATGCTCTACCGTCGCGTCCTCGCCGATCCCGTGTATCACGCGCACCACGCGGCCGTCCCTCAGATGACGGAGTTCCTGGCGGCACTCCGGATTGAAGCAAGCGTCGATCATGGGGCCCTCGCCTTTCTTTCAACTGATGCTGCGATGCCGCCGAGGGCGCAAAACGTAGCCTTGAACGAGCCGGAAACCCCTCAGGCGCCCATGCAACCACCGATCTCCTCCACTGAGATGCCCACCGCCGTGACGAAGTGCCGCGCAGCAAAAATGCTCTCCCGCATCGCACCCGCGACAGCTCCGCGAACCACAACCACCCGAAACCGCGAACAGCGTCGTGACCCCCAACTCTGCAAGTGGTCAGGTCCGGTCGCCCCCGAGTGGGCATGGCGTCCTCTCCACTGATGACGGATAATGAACGGCTCCATGGTCTTTCTCTTGGCTCGATTCCCGTTCTTATGCGCAGCGCTGGTGACCTTCTTCAGCCTCCAGCCGATCGTCTTCTGGACGTATTTCGCCGGAACGACGATTCTCCTTTTTGGGCTGATCGTCGTCTTCCGCAGGGACGTCCCGCGTGCGCGTGGGCTCGACAAAATCGTCTGCCTCGGTCCGGTGTTTTTCGCCGCGCCAATGGCCGTGTTTGGGGCCGAACACCTGACCATCACGCGCGCCATGACCGGTATGGTCCCGCACTGGATTCCGTGGCATCTGTTCTGGGTCCTCTTCGTCGGCGTGGGGTTGATCGCGGCCGCGCTGAGCCTCGCGGTCGGGCGCGTGGCTGGGCTCGCCTCCGCGATGCTGGGCGTGATGTTCCTGGGCTTCGTGACCCTGATGGACGTGGAGGTGCTGGTGCGCAGGCCCGGCGATCGCTTCATCGAGGCGCTCACCCTGCGCGAGCTGACCTTCAGCATGTGCTCGTTCGCCTTTGCGTCCACGCTGGCGAACAAGTTTTGGCAGCCGGCCGGAGAGCGCATCGCAGCCGTCGCAAGGCTTGTAGTCGGCGCCGTGGTGATCTTCTATGGCGTGGAACACTTCCTGCACCCTCAGTTCGTGCCGGTCATCCCGCTCGAAATGCCCTTGCCGTCATGGCTTCCCTTCCACCTGCTGTGGGGCTACGGAGTGGGAACGGCAGAGGTGGCGGCGGGCATCGCGATGCTCGCGAACTGGCACGCCCGGAGGGCGACGACGCTTGTGGGCATCGTGGCGTGCGCGGTGGTGCTCCTTGTCTACCTCCCGATTCTTATCGTGAATCCCGCCGACATTGACGTCGGCATGAACTACTTTGCCGACACTCTGTTCTTCGCCGGCGCACTGCTGCTGCTCGCCGGGTCGATCCCGCCGGATCCTCGGGAACGCGCGGCCGTCGCGGAGCCGGTCGAGTCGAAATTCCACAACGAGTCGGCAGTATTATTCGACTATTCGCAAAAGAACTAAGCGTCTTAACCAGCTTAATGGCTGTGGCATCACTTCAAGTAAATCTTGAAGAGCCACGCTTCATCGTATTAGTGTGTCAGGATCTGCTCAAAGTACGCAAGGGCGCGCGGGTCGTGCGTCTGGCCCAGCCAGAAGATCGCCTCTTTGCGGACGGCAGGATTGGGGTTCGTCTGGGCCACGTGCAGCAACTGGGGCACCGCTTCGTCTTTGGGCAATTGGCTGAGCGCAAACACGGCCTTCCGTTTCACTGCGACCTCAGGGTCGTTCTCGACTGCGTCCTTCAGCGTGGCCACCGCTTTCTTCCCGGCTTTCTGCGCAACCCAGAACAGCGCCTGCTCGCGCACCCCGGTATCTGCGTCCGATTTGGCCATGTGGATCAGATCGTCGGCGGCGGTGGGGTCGTGACTGATGGAGATATCGAAGGTCAGCTTCTTGCGGAATTCCGGATCGCCGTCGCTCATCAGCTTTTCCAGCGCCAGCAAACCATCATGGCCGCGCTCTGCTCCCAGCCAGAACGCGGCCTTCTCGCGCAGCCATAGCGGATTGGACGAAGAGGCGGAGGACACAAGAGCCGCCATGGCCCTGGGCGTCGCATGCATCGCAATCGCTGCCAGAGCCTCATCCGTGCGCCGCTTGTCATCCGCCGTTGTCAGGCTCGACAGAAACGCGACGCTGTCGTCCGGTTGCACATCCGTCAGCCACGTGAAGAGCAGCCCGCCGGCATCGAGGCGGCAGCCGGCAGGGACAAAACGAATCTTCTGCACGACTCCCTGATCGATGCGCACGAGGATAGCGATGTTGGTCTGCACCTGGTCGTCGCCGTCGGAGGTCCGAAAGCTGTTGTCGGAATCCTCTAATCGATATTCACCGCAACATCCATCGTCCATCGGTCCCTGGGAGTCGCCCGAACAGACAGAGAAATGCGATCGTGCCAGAGCAGGCACCTCATAGCCCAGCCAGAGCGGTCCATTTGCATGCTGAAATCGGTCCACCGTCGCGGACAGTCCTGCGCCGGCCGGCTCAGTGTGAAACTGCGCGTTGACGACCTTCGGCGGCTGCTGGCCCATCGCCAGCATCGACGCGCCGAGAACGACTGCGACAAAGAATTCCTGCTTCATGGGGACCACTCCTCGTTGGCTGAAGATTTCCGGGCTATTTATTGAGAATTTCGAGCATGTAGGCCGTGGCCTCCTCGTTGTGCATCACGCTCAGTTGCTGCACCAGGTATTGCTTCATATCGGTGTTTTTCTCCGCGCGCGCCAGTGCCACCAGATCGTGCGCGTCGCCGGCGAGGAAGAGCGCCTGGGCGGCAGCCTTCTTCGTCTCCACGTCGGAATTTTTCTCGTAGGTGGAGACCAGCGCCGGTGCCACCGACATGCCGCCCGCGATGCCCAGGTTGCGGATCGCCTTGCGACGCAGATCCGGATCCTGCTCGGAACCCGCAATCTCGGTGAGCGGGGCCACGCCATTGCGGCCGCTGGCGATCAGCGAGTTGATGATGTCTGCTTTGGCCTGTGCGTTATTCGTCGCGTGATAGAGCGTCAGCAGGTCGGCGCCGTCGCTCATCGCGCCCAGGGTATGCACGGCGGCACGCACCAGATCGGGGTCCGTCTCCTGCCGCGCGGCGGCCAGAAGCTTCGCCGAATCTCCGGTAATGAGATAGGACTGCAGAATGGCACGCTTCACCTTCGCGTCGCTGCTGTGCTGGTAGATCTCCGCCAGCGTGTCGTCGGAGCCCTTGCCCCGTGCGGCGGCCAGCATGCGAATCGCCTTGATCTGCAGTTCGGGCCCGGACTCCCCGTGCGCGACCTGGCTGATCAGTTTCTGCGCTTCCGGCGACTGGTTCTGCGCCAGCACAAAGAGTGCCCGGCTCTTCAACTCCTCCGATTGGTTACCGGTCAGGATCTTCTGCAGAATCGGAACCGCCTGCGCCTGATCCTGCTGCATCAGTGCATTCAGCGCCAGCAGCTTCAGGTTGTCGTCGGCCTCAGCCTGGGGCGGCATAGGATCGCCGCTCTTGCCGCGAATCTCGATCTCCAGCGCGCCGCATTCCTCCAGCCACCGGCTCTTCGGATAACGAAGACGCAGCTCGCCACACGTGCCCAGGGCACTGGCCGATTGCCCTTCCTTGTTCTCCGCATAGGCCTTCCAGTAGAGCGCGCCTTCGGCATGTTCGCCCCGGATCTGCGCAACTTTATCGAATAGACCCACTGCGTCCTGCCAGCGGCTCTCGTTGATGGCGCGCGTACCATCGGCGTAGAGACTCGCGTCGTCGCTGTTGGCGCCATCCGGCCGCTCCAGCTTCGAAGGCGAGCGCATGCAAAGACCATGGCGCAACGGACAGCACAGCGGCCAGAACGGCAGTGGACAGCACTCTGATATTCATTAGATCGACGCTCCCTTGGCATGGTCGGCAACCGTCGCGCGATCCGGCGCCTTCGACAGCAGGACGCGAATCTCGAACAGGATGCCTTCGGTATTCATTTCTTTGCGCACACGGTCCAGATCGGCGGCGCTGAGACTGGGGTCGTTGGCCACCTCCGCGAGCACGCGCTCCACCCGGTCCAGCGCACCCGCCAGAGCCGGATCGCCGGCCTCACTCGCGCTCGCGCGGTACAGCCGATTCGAGGCGAGCAGTTCGCGCGCCTGGGACTGCAACTCAGAATTCTCGGCGTCATCTCCGGCGTCCGCGTGCTGCAGAGCAACCAGCAGGCGCTCGGTCCGATCCAGATGATCGGTGAGCACCACCAGCACGACGCGCTGGGTGGCCTGCGGGCCAGCATTCCCTGCAACCTTGTCTGTCTTGGTATGACGCTCCCAGACGCGGCCGCCCACGAAGGCCAGCGCAACCAGCAAGGCACACGCCGCGGCCAGCCCCACCGGCCTCCAGTGCATCCAGGTACGCCAGCCATGCTCCGGGCGGTCGTACGGAGTCAGTGCCGGCGCAAGCGCCTGCCACACCTGCTCGCCATACTCCGCACCGCGTTGCGGCACCGCCGCGGGCTGAATCCCTTCCAGATCCTGCTTCAGTTCCGCGTAAGCAGCGGAGCATGCGCGGCACAATCCCAGATGCCGGCGAGCATCGCTGTCGGTTGCGGGCTCTCCGTAATACAGCGCGATCAGATCTTCTTCGCCCAGGTGCTTCATGCGTTTCCCCGCAGCGGAGCCAATTCCCGCCGTAATTTCTGAACTGCGCGAAATACCGCCTGTTTGGCGGCGTTCGGCGCGATGCCCAGCACTGCGGCAATCTCCTCGGTCGAGCGATCCTCCGCATGCCGCAGGATGAAGGCTGTGCGCTCGGTCGGAGTCAGGCGCTGCATCGCCTGTGCCTGCGCCGCGCCGATCTCACGACTCAGCAGTTCGCGCTCCGGATCGGCGGCCGAAGCGGCGACCTGCACGATCTTCTGCTCCGGATTGTTCTCTTCTCCATACCGGTATTCCGCCTTCACACCGCTTCGGGTCGCTCGGTTCAGAGCACAGTTCACGGCGATGCGGTAGATCCAGGTGCTGAATTGCGCGCGACCCTCAAAGCTGGTCAGCCGCTGATACCCGCGCAGAAACGTCTCCTGCACAATTTCCTCCGCGTCGGCTTCGTTGCCGGCGATGCGAAACGCCACTCGGAAGACAGTCGCACTGTGGGCACGAACAAGCGCACCGTACGCGTCCTTGTCCCCGGCCAGCACGGCCCGGACAATGGAGTGATCGTTTCCGTCCATTCAGCGCATTAGACAGGGCTTTGGCGGCGCAGTTAGGAAAATATTTGCGGGAGTCTATTGGATATTGGAGATGGGGTGCTGGACTCGGGCCAGGAGCAGCCGGCGCAGCTCGCGGGTCAGGATGCCGGGGGAAATCGGCTTGGTCAGAAAGACCGTCGTCCGGTCGGCCTCGGCTTCCACCATGTTGCCGCTCACCAGGATCGCCGGCATTTCCGGACGCAGGGCGCGGATGCGAGCGATCAGACGCGCGCCCTGCATGCCCGGCATCCTCGCGTCTGTGATGATGGCGTCAATTTTGTCGATTTGGGTGCGTGCCGCTTCGAGGCCCAGCGCCCCATTCTCGCAGGCAATCACTTCGTAACCGGCGCTCTGCAGCACCTTGGTGAACAGCAGCCGTACCGCGCGGTCGTCTTCGACCACCAGGACGGTTGGCGATGGCGTGCCCGCTGCTCGATCTGTGCTAACCGAAACCACTGTTTTCCCCGAGACAGAGACGAGGGCGGAAGAGGCGAGCAGGGCCGAGCATTCCGATTTTGCGCCCGCAGTGCTGCGAACGATGACCGAATGTAACACGCAGCCGAATTACGGAGGAATCCGCCAAAAGAGGGATGATCACTCGTCCCGTTAGGTCGATAAACAAGGTTACTTTCGAGCCATTAGAGCCAACCCCGCGCTCGCGCCAGCCGGGCCGCCTCCACGCGGTTCGAAGCGCCCAGCTTGCTGATTGCTTCGGATAGATAATTCCTCACCGTCCCCTCGGAAAGGTGCAGCTCGTCGGCGATTTCCCCGCTGGACTTCCCCTCTCCCGCGCGCCACAGGATTTGCCGTTCCCGCTCCGTCAGCGGGTCAGGACCGCTGTCCCACGCCTCCAGCGCAAGGTCGGGATCGACCACGCGCAGCCCCTGATGGATCCGCCGCACCGCGTCGGCCAGCTCGGCCGAAGGGCGGTCTTTCAGCAGATAGCCCTTCGCCCCGGCGTCGAGTGCGCGGCGCAGATAGCCGGGCCGGGCAAAAGTGGTCAGGATCATGACCCGCGTTTGTGGATAGCGCTCCTTGACCTCGCCGGCGAGGGTGAGTCCGGTCATTTCGGGCATCTCGATGTCCGTTACCAGGACATCGGGCTTGTGTTTGCCCACCGCGGAAAGCGCTTCGCGTCCGTTGGCCGCCCGGGCACAAACCGCGATGTCAGGCTCGGTTTCGAGCAGCGCCGCCAGGGCTCCCAGCACCATCGCCTGGTCCTCCGCGACCACGACCTGAATCTTCTTCATGGCTAGTCGACTGTATGAGGAGGGATCTCGACGAGCAGACGCGTTCCCTGCCCCGAATCGATCTGCAGCTTGCCGCCCATGGACTCGACGCGCTCCCGCATGCCGCGCAGGCCGTTGCCCTCTTCGTGGATGCCGCCGCGACCGTCGTCTTCCACCACCAGAGCCGTACCGCTGCCATTCGCCGCAAACTCCAGGCGGCAGCGGCTGGCCTGAGCGTGGCGCACGATATTCGTAACCGCCTCGCGCACAATCAGGGAGAGAACCGTCTCTTCGGCCGGAGCCAGTTGCGCGGGTTTGATTCCGCAGCACTCGAGAGTGACGCCGGCAGCATCGAGGGTCTTCTGGGCGCGCGCGATTTCCGCCGTCAGACCTTCGGAGCGATAACCGCGGATGGCTTCCCGCACTTCGGTCAGCGCCTTGCGGGCGATCTGCTCGACTTCGCGAATTTCAATGCGCGCCCGCTGTGGCTCGCGATCCATCACCTTGCCCGCCAGCTCCGACTTCAGCACCACAACCGACAGCGTGTGTCCCAGCACATCGTGCAGATCGCGCGCGATACGTTCCCGTTCCGCCAGCTTGGCCAGATGGGCGATCTGCTCATGCGCCAGGTCAAGCTTTTTGTTGGCTCGCATCCTCTGCGCCGCCACCAGATTGCCCGCGCCCACGGCGACCGAAAAGAATGCACAGAAAGCCCAGGACCATGGGCTCATGTGCAGCGCCCAACCCTCCAGCATCATCGTCGCGCAACAGGCCGCAATGGTCGCAATGCAGATAAAAATGGATTCGGTGATGAACGGGATGAAGGCCGCAACATAAATGAACATGCCACTGGCGCCGGAGTTAAACGGGAAATAGAGGGTTCCCAGAGCAGCCAGGGCGAACAGCAGCAAATACTGGGTCCGCTTGCTGCGAGAAAGAACCAGGGCCGTGTAGATGGCCAGAAAACAACCGAAGCCGAGAGCAAACTCCATCCATGTTTTGCGGGTGTTTTGCTGCACCGGCTCAATGACGAAGAAGACGGAATAAACCAGCCAGATGAAATCGAAAAACCGGCCTCTCCTGGCACGCTCCTGATGAAGAGCGGACGCTCCACCCAGTCGCTCACTCTCCCGATGGAACGAGCCGCCGCGAATCGAGAGCTCCGCATCGCGCAACTCGTGCAGCAGCGACTCCGCCACGCGGGACTCGCCCTCACAAGACGGAAAGACCGAGTTCGGTTCCGGAGAATTCAAGCCTTCGCCTCGCCGCGGGTAAAGATGATCCACGCCGCGCCTAACATCAACAGGGTAAATCCTGCCAGCGCTTCCCAGTGGATCAACATGCTACCGGACTGGGCGTAACCAAAGATATTCAGGGCAAGTTGGGCCAGATGATACGTCGGCAGCGCCGGAGTGATCACCTGCAGCCAGTGCGGCAGATAGTTCACCGGCATCCAGAAACCCGACGCAAACGACATGGGGAGATAGATGAGGTTGATCACGCCTGGCCCGGCATTGGCAGGAACCAGCAGCGCGACCAGCAGCCCCATGGCGGTGAACGGGATCGATCCGGTGAGAACCACGCCGGCCAGCTTCAGGGCTTCGACCGCGGTCAGCGTGACGCCGCCCAGGGTGATGCCCAGCGTCACCAGAGCGGCGACGATCACAAGCGCGAAGGCGGCGCAGCTGATGGTCTTGGCGGCCAGGTAGGCAAAGCGCGGCATGGGGCTCGCCTGCTTCAGTTCCAGCCAGCCCTGCGCGCGCTCGAGCGCGATCCCCATGCCGATGCCGAACAGGCACGCCGAGACGACGCCCATGCAGCTGTAACTCGGCATCAGGTAGCGCGCGAACATGTTGTGACGATTCGAGCTGCCAAACAGCAGGTAGAACATCACCGGGAATCCGATAACGGAGAGCGAAAACGCGCGGGTGCGCAGCATGCGGATGAATTCGTACTGCGTTTCCTTGCGGAAGATGCGCGCGTAGTAGCCCAGGTTCAGAGGGCGCGGGGCGGAAACTGCGACTGCGTTCGTGGCCATGATCGTTTCTCCTCTTCGTCTCTCGTTTGCCTATGCGTGGGCCTGGGCCGCATCGCTGGTGAGCGCCAGGAACGCGTCTTCCAGCGCGGCTGCCGATATTTCGAGGCCGTGCAGCGTTTCATCGCGCAGCAGCATCTCGCGGACAACTTTCTCCGGATGCTCGGCGAGAATCACCACCGCCTCGCGGTCCTGATGCACATCGACCACCGATGGCAGCGTGGTCAGGAAATCCGGATCGAGCTGAGTGATGCAGCGAATGCGCCGTCCTGACACACGATGCTTGATCTCCGTCGGCGTGCCTTCGCAGAGCAGCTTGCCCTTGTTGATGACCACGATGCGGTTGGCCAGCATGTCGGCCTCTTCCAGATAGTGCGTGGTCAGCAGCACGGTTTTGCCCCCGGCGGAAAGCGCCCGAATCTGATCCCACAAGGCCCGGCGCGATTCGATGTCCATGCCCACTGTCGGCTCGTCGAGGAAAACCAGGTCAGGATTGCCGCAGACCGCGAGCCCGAAGAGAGCGCGCTGCTTCTGGCCGCCCGAGAGCTTGCCGAACATCTGATCGGCGATACCTTCGAGCTTCGCGATGCGCAGCACCTCGGCCGTCGGCAGCGGATTGGGGTAGTAGCTGCTGAAAAGATCGATGTGCTCGCGGACCCGCAGCATCTCGGGCACGCGCGACACCTGTAGCATGGCGCCGATGCGCGTTCTGGCGTCGGCATCGCGCGGATCGCGCCCCAGCACGCGCACGCTGCCGGAATCCGGCGAGATCAGGCCGAGCAACAGGCGGACGGCAGTCGTTTTTCCAGCTCCGTTCGGCCCGAGCAGCGCGACGACTTCGCCCGAGCGCAGTTCCAGCGAGAAGTTGTCGAGGGCGGTGACCTGGCCGTAGCGTTTCGTGACGGAATGCAGTCTGGCGACGGTACGGCTTTGCGACAGCGGCGTGGGCCACGCTGCGGTTGCGGCTTCTGCGATGAGCGCGGTTGCTGACATCGGGTCTCTCCTGCCGCTCGATGGAACTCAGCGGCAAGGACAGAATCGCTCAGGCCCGGGCCAGACCCCAGTGGGCTTTGTCAGCAAACGGACATGACAGTTGTCATGGCCGGATTTGGCTGGATCGCGAGTCTCGATCGCGCGTGACGCAGAGCTTTGCCGCCCCGGAGAAAATCCGTCAGCATGACGGGGAGAGAAAACGCGCCCCGGTTCGCGCGGCCTAGTTCAGCTTTTCCGGCGCGGGTCGTCCAAAGCGGGCATCGATAGGCTGGCGTCCAGCGAATCCGTCCTCGGCCCGATGCCAGAAGTCGATGCGCGGCTCGCCCCGCTTCCAGCACAGCAGAACCGTCTCGCCCTCGAGCAGGCACGGAAAGTCGAGCAGGCCGGTGTCCAGATCCTTCACCTGCACGCCAATGGCGTCGATTTCCTGGATGGCATCCTTCGCGCGCTGCACCAGCGCTTCCAGCGCGACCTTCCGCTTCTGTGCCGCCGCCGGATCGATGAACATTCCACCGTTGGTAAAGATGCGCCTCACCAGCGCCGCCATCTCTCCCTGCAGATCCTCCGCCGCTTGCTTTGACTCGATGGCGCGCTTCAGCAGCGACTCCAAGATCGGGAGCAATCCCTGCGCCTCGTCAAGCGTGAAGGTTTTCATACGGTGCCCCTGCGGGCGTGAGCCTGAACACTGAACTCGGCGCTCAGACGCGCACCTCGAGCATGCGATCGAGCGCCACACGTGCCCAGTATTTCACATCGTCACGCACCTGGATGCGGTTCACCACGCGCCCCTCCACCAGGTTTTCCAGCGCCCACGCCAGATGCTGTGGACTGATGCGGTACATGGTGGTGCACAGGCAACCAGTGTCGTCGAGCGTGACGATCTGCTTGCCCAGCCGCGCAAACTGCCTGGCCAGCCGATTCACCAGATGAATCTCCGTGCCGATCGCGAAGCTCGAACCCTCCGGCGCGTCCTCGACGATTTTGATCAGCCTCTCGGTCGACCCCATCGCGTCCGCCTTCTCGCAAACTTCGAGCCGGCACTCGGGATGCACGATGACCTGAATCCCTGGATACTTCGCACGCACCTTGTTGACGTGCTCGGGCAGGAAGCGCTGATGGACCGAGCAGTGACCTTTCCAGAGGATCACACGCGCGGCGCGCAGCCGCTCGGGCGCGATCCCGCCCGCGATCCCAGCCAGGCCCTGCCAGGGATCGTAAATCACCATTTCGTTCAGCGGAATCCCCATCGCGTGGCCGGTGTTGCGGCCAAGATGCTGGTCCGGCAGGAAGAGAATCTTCTTCGCGCGCGCAAACGCCCACTCGAACGCTTTGCGTGCATTCGACGAGGTGCACACCAGGCCGCCGCGCTCTCCGCAAAAAGCCTTGATCGCCGCCGACGAATTCATGTACGTGATCGGCATAATCTCGTTTTCGCTCACGCCCGCGTCGAGCACCGCTTCCCAGCACGTTTCCACCTGCCCGATCTCCGCCATGTCCGCCATGGAGCAGCCCGCGTTCAGGTCGGGCAGAATGACCTGCTGTCCTTCGTGGCCCAGCACGTCGGCGCTTTCTGCCATGAAGTGCACGCCGCAAAAGACGATGTAGCGCGACTCGGTTTTCGCAGCCTCTTTCGACAGCTTGTATGAGTCGCCGGTGAAGTCGGCGAACCGGATCACTTCATCGCGCTGATAGTGATGGCCGAGAAGGATCGTGGTCTTGCCCAGCGCGTGCCGCGCCGCCGCGATGCGCTCATCCATGGTGTGGTCGGGAAGGGTCAGATAGTGATCGAGGGAGCAACTTTCCGATTCCGCAGATACAGGTGGAACAACTTCTTCAAGAACGCTCACAGTACTCCGCCTTCAGTCCGTTTCGGCCCTGCCTAATCTGGACGGGGATGTTGAAAGCCAAACCCGGCTGCAGTCAGCTCGCTGCGACCATGACAGGCTCGCCCAGCCAACGGGGATGTTGCAGCCTCTCTCTTAGACGAACCATCGGCGGACTTCGTCGCAAAAACCCGTGCCCGCCAGCGGCTGTCGATGTCTATAACTTTAGTACATCGGCAATCACCGTCGAGCGCGGACTCGCTCGGTGCGGAGTTCTTCTCTCGCCAGCGTCACCACTGGATTTGTTCAAACATCTGGCGCATTCGGTTCCCTTTTTCGGGATGGATCGTCTCGACGAATCCCACGCGGCCGAGCAGATGCGCGCGAAAATCGGCATGGCCCTCGCGGTTCTGGCTTGCGGGGCCCTGGCGAACGCAGTTGTTCAGCGTGGCCTTCAGCCGATCGAAGTCCGCGCGCACAATATTGACGCGGTCGTTGGCCACCAGACCGGTGAGGTACTGCCGTACTCCGCGGCGCATGATGCGCGTCTTGCGATGATTCGTGTGGAAGCCTTCTTCGAGAAGGATCGCGGCAACATGCAGCGAAAACCGCTCCACGCGCTGCTCGAGTCCCTCGCCTCCGGAGAAGGCGAGATCGTCGGCGTAGCGGGTGTACTCCGCACCCGCTGACGACGCCAGACCGCTCAGCCGTCGATCGATGCGCCACGCGCAGAGGTTGGCCAGGGCTGGCGAGATGGGCGCTCCCTGGGGAAGATGCGCGCGCCCGTAGAGATCTGCCATCTCACGCAACTGCGCGGCTCCGATGTCGAGGTGGAATCGACTCCACGCGGAGCGCGGAACCGCGTTCGTACAGAGGCCGCCGAGCAGATCGGCGACGGATTCCGGATAACCGGCGGTCCGAAAAAAGGACTGCACCCTGGCAGCCGAAAACGAGGGGAAGAAATCCTCTACGTCCATGCGCAGCACCACCCGCTTGCCAACGTGAGGACCGATGAAAGTACGGATCGAGCGGCCGCGCACGAATCCATGCACGGCCGCATGGATGGGAATGCGGTCGAGCATCTGTTCGAGGATGCGCCGCTGCACAGCTTTCAGGCGCGACTTGGGCGCTTCGATCAGGCGGATCGCTCCGGACCGCTTGATCGCCGCCGTGTAGTGATAATGTGCGAGTCGAGGATCGCCTTTGCCGGCCAGGCGCCGCAGATCGGCAAACCACTCCAGGTCGCTGGTGTCGACTTCGAGCCACTCGGCCAGCGCGCCGATGGAGGTAATGGCGGGAATCTCCCAGTGGGCGGCAGCCTCGGCTGGCCGCATCCTCTGATCAGGGGCGATCCATCGCTCCACGCGCAATTCGGCGGCATATTTACGCCGCTCTTGCGAGAATTTGTGGTCGCGCAGAAGAAAACCGGTCACGTCTCTGCGCCGTGGATACCGGACGCCCTGAAAAGCAGTGGCGTATCGCTGCGCCAGCGGATGCAGCCAGCGCCAGCGGCGCCCTAGTGCCTCGCTTGAGCGCTGAACCATGTCATCGACGTGAGGATGACCCGCGCAAAAACATTCTGCAACGACTTCAACCACGGGCGGCTTTGACATGACGCGGACCTGCAGTGTGCTGCGGCGGAAGGGCTCCAGCCTGTCTCACCCTGCGTGAGCTGTTCTGCGCTGTCGCGCAGTGAGGCTCACGTGACGAAATGCCAGTTCGATACCATTCCCCGGGGTAACCCCGGAGAGGCCCAGCCGAACCCAAAGGCTCGATCGGCCAACCTGGAGCCGCCTGCCGCCGAGGGCATGATACCAGCGTCGCCGGCATCTCTTGCGCGGCTCCCCTCGACGCTTCCCGCGATTTGCGCCTTCATTTGTGACCCCAGAATCGCGGCAGGTATCATGAAGTATTCATGCATTTCGGCGACTCCATCTTCATCTTCCTGCTGGCGCTCGTCCTCTTCGGGCCAAAAAAGCTGCCGGAAATTGGACGCACGATCGGGAAGCTGCTCGCCGAATTCCGCCGCGCGAGCAACGAATTCAAGTTCCAGATTCAGGAAGAGCTGCGCAACATGGAGGACGAAGAGCGGCGCAAGAAGCTCGCCGAAGCGCAGACGCAAAAGGCTGCGGCTGAAACACTGCCGGCCCCCGATCCGTCGACGCCGGGGACACCGAGCATTCTGCCTCCCTCCGTCGGAGCACAGGTGAGCACGAATGCGCCGTTCGCAACTCCGGTTGAGCCCGCGGAGCCGGCGCCGGTTTCGCCCACCGCGACGCCCTCCGTTGCTGAGGTGATCATCGACCCGCCGGCTCCGACGGAGTCTGTCGCTCCGCCGGCCGAGGAGTCTGCAGCGCCGCTCTACCCCCATCTCGACCTGACCGATCGCAGCCATGCCGATCACAGCAATGGCGCCCACACAGCGGCCACGACTCCGGAGCCCATCGAGCCTCTCGCACCCAACGAGCCTGTCCGCCATGGTTGATCTGGTCGATCGCGCGCGCGCCGCGGTGACCGAGCGCGCCGAACTCCCCGGCATGAGCCTGCTCGAACATTTGGCCGAGCTGCGCCGCCGCATCATTCACTCGGCCATCTATCTCATCCTCGGCTTCTTCATTGCGTGGTTCTTCCACGAGAAGATTTATTACTTCATGGAAAAGCCCGTGGTGTTCGCCCTCGCCGCGCACCACATGCCCACCCAGCTCGTCTATCACAACCCCATCGACCCCTTTAACATGTACCTCAAGATCAGCTTCATGGCGGGCTGCATCCTCGCCTGCCCCTTCGTGCTCTACGAAGTGTGGCTGTTCATCTCGCCCGGTCTGTATCAGAACGAGAAGCGTTACATCGTGCCATTCATGTCGGCAACTATCGGATTGTTTCTCGCCGGCGCTTATTTCGGATACCGCTGGGTCTACCCGATGTCGCTCAATTTTCTGCTCGGATTTAACCAGGATTTCCGGGCCCTGATTGAGATCAACGAATATACCGATCTGTTCCTCACCGTGATCCTTGGCCTCGGCATCACCTTCGAGCTGCCCATTCTGATCATGTTTCTTTCCTTGTTCGGCATCGTCAGCCCAAGGTTTCTCTGGAAGAATTTTCGCTACGCCATCCTAATCATCTTTATTATTGCGGCTATCATTACCCCCACCTCCGACGTGCTCACCATGTGCGTTTTCGCCAGCCCCATGCTGGTGCTGTATCTTCTCGGCATCGGCGTTTCCTATATTGTTCATCCTGCCAGCCGCAAGCGGCGCGCCGCAAAGGCTTCCGCGTGAGACAATTCCTCATCTTTGCCGCGATGGCTACCGCCCTCGCCGCCCCTGCGCAGAATCTGCCGCAGTTCGATGGCGCCCGCGCACTCGCTTATACCCGAGACTTTGTCGCGACCGGTCCGCGCTGGATCGGCAGCCCTGGCCACGCCAAAGCCGAAGCGTTCATCAAAGACCAGTTCCGCCACGACCAGCTGGAAGAAGATACCTTCACCACCGACACGCCGGCCGGTCCGATGACGATGCACAACTTCATCGTGCGCTTTCCGGGAAAGAGGGACGGCGTCATCGTTCTCGCTACGCATTACGAAACCAACTACCCGCTGCGCAACATTCACTACATCGGCGCGAACGATGGCGGGTCGACAACCGGCCTGCTGATCGAAATGGCCAACTACCTGCGCGGTAAGACCCTCGACGGTTACAGTGTCTGGCTGCTCTTTACCGATGGCGAAGAGGCGGTGAAGAGCTGGTCGGACACGGACTCGGTTTACGGAAGCAAGCATCTCGCGGCCAAGTGGCAGGCCGACGGCACACTGAAGCGCATCAAGGCGTTCATCCTTGCCGATATGCTGGGCGACCACGACCTCGACATCCAGCGCGATCAGAATTCGACTCCGTGGCTGGAAGACCTGATCTATCAGGCGGCGTCGCAGTATGGTTGGCAATCGTATTTCTTCGAGAACAAGACCTATGATGAAGACGACCACCTGCCCTTCGTGCGGCGTGGCGTGCCCTGCGCCGATCTCATCGATCTGAATTACGGCTACAACAACGCCTACTGGCACACTGCCGAGGACACTATGGATAAGCTCAGCGCGAAGAGCCTGACCATCGCCGGCGACACCATCCTCGAAACTATTCACCTGCTGAACCAGCGCTAGGCCCCGGGCGATGCACCATCCGTGGTTCGGCTTCCTCGCTCTGGTTGCTGTTCTCCTGCTGGTCGACCTGCGCCTGCTGCAACGCCCGGGCCGCCGCGTCTCCGTGCGTGTTGCCTGGCTCTGGACCCTCCTCCTGATCGCGCTCGCGTGCGGATTTTCCATTTACCTTGCCCGCACCACAGGCAAACAACAGGGCCTCGAGTTCCTCACCGGCTATCTGATCGAAGGCTCGCTCAGTATCGATAATCTGTTCGTTTTTCTCATCCTGTTTCGCGCGCTCCATCTGGGTCCCGAGCAGCAGCGCCGCGTGCTGTTGTGGGGGGTGCTGGGCGCGATCGCGCTGCGCGGCGTTCTCATCCTCGCCGGCACAACGCTGCTCACACGCTTCTCCTGGGTGCAGTACGCCTTCGGAGCGCTGCTGGCGCTCGCCGCGATTCGACTTTTATTTTCGCGGCCCGGTGTCACCACGATCCGCGGGCCGGTGCGCTGGATTCGCGATTGCTGCCTGCGCTACGCCACCGGCACGCGGCTCGCTCTCAGTTCCCTGCTGTTGGTCATCGCCGCCGTCGAGGCCACCGACCTTATCTTCGCCCTCGATTCTATCCCTGCCGTCCTTTCGGTGACCCGCAATTCCTGGATTGCTTTCACTTCTAATATTTTCGCGGTGCTCGGCCTGCGCTCGCTCTACTTCGCACTCGCTTCCATGCTCGAGCGCTTCCACCTCCTGCACTACGGGCTCGCCTGCATCCTGGCTTTTGTCGCCTTCAAGATGCTCGCGGTGCATTGGATCGAGGTGCCGGTCGCCTTGTCGCTGGCGATCATTGTTTCCATTCTTGCCATCTTCGTAGTTGTCAGCAGAATCGTCCCGGAGCCGGCGCCGAGCCCCGACCACCGGAGCTGAGGGTTTCGAATTTCACTGAGCCCGCGTTATAGTTTCTGCACCTGCGAGGAGGAGTTGCTATGAAGTTCGGGGTTCTTGGTTCGGGTACGGTGGGGCAAACGCTGGCGGCCGGATTTTTGAAGCACGGCCATGAGGCGATGATTGGGACGCGCGAACCGGCCAGGCTCGCCGACTGGAACAAAAACAATCCCAAGGCTCGGGTCGGCAGCCCCAGCGAGGCTGCGGCTTTCGCAGATGTTATCGTGCTCGCCGTCAAAGGCGATGCCGCCGCCAAGGCACTCCAGGGGGCGGGCAAGGCAAATCTCTCCGGCAAGACGGTCATCGACACGTGCAATCCCATCGCCGACGCCCCGCCGGATCATGGCGTGCTGCAGTTCTTCACCGGTCCCAACCAATCCCTGATGGAGCAGTTGCAGAAGGAATTTTCTGACGCGCATTTCGTCAAGGCCTTCAACTCCGTCGGCGCCCCTGAAATGGTGAACCCGCAGTTCGCGGGTGGCATCAAGCCCACGATGTTTATCTGCGGCAACGACGAGGGTGCGAAGAAAACGGTCACGGGAATCCTGGATCAGTTTGGCTGGGAGATCGCCGACATGGGCTCTGCCGAATCGGCGCGCGCAATTGAACCGCTCTGCATGCTGTGGTGCGTCCTTGGCTTCACGAAGAACGAATGGACGCACGCATTCAGGCTGCTGCGCAAATAACTTAAACCAACACTTTAGAATGGGAAAACTCCACGAACGAGACTTTCTGGCCCTTTGCGAGGACCGAATGCTTCTGAAACCGAAAGTCGTCGCGCCGAGGAAAATCATTGCGGAAATGAGCGCCGCGACTTTCTTCGCGGCCGAGCGCGGATCGTACAACCATATCGGCAACAGTCATTAGATTCTGGAATTCGATTCGAGCGCGCGAGTATCCCTTGCCGGTCCATCCCCACTTGTGGCTGGAGATCTTTTCGAAAGTGTCCTGGCAAAGCCGCAGACTCTCAGCATCGCGCAGCAACCCGGCATATTTCCACATCACTCCTTGCAGCCTTCTCAAAGCATCTGAAAAGTCATCAGAACTGCGCTCGAAGGTCCACGGTGGAATCTGATCGCGATGAGGAGGTGGCGTTTCACCCGCCATCGCCTCCGCAGCGCGCGCTCCGAAGACCAGCCCTTCAAGCAGCGAATTGCTCGCCAGCCGATTCGCACCATGCACGCCCGTGCAAGCCACCTCACCCGCAGCGTACAACCGCGGCAATGACGTCCGGCCATGCACGTCCGTCAGCACACCGCCCATCAGATAATGCGCCGCCGGGCGAACCGGGATCAGATCGCGATGCAAATCGAGTTTGTGCTCGGCCAGGAATTTCGAAATTCCCGGGAACCGCGTCGCCGGATCGATGGCGGTCACATGGCGCATGTCGAGATACACCGGAAGAGTTTCGCCCGCGGGCCCCATCCCCTCGCGTGTAATCGCGCGCGCGACCACATCGCGCGGAGCCAACTCCATCATCCGATGATATTGCTCCATGAATCGCTCGCCGGCGGCATTGCGGAGGTACGCGCCCTCACCACGCAGCGCCTCCGAGAGGAGGAACCGCGGCACGCCGGGCAGGCTCAGCGCCGTGGGATGGAATTGGTAAAACTCCATGTCAGCGATTTCTGCGCCCGCGTTCCACGCCATGGCAATGCCATCGCCGGTCGCGACTGCGGGGTTGGTCGTGTCGCTGTAGACCTGGCCCGCTCCGCCGCTCGCCAACAGGACAGCGCGCGAGCCCCCATGCCGCACTGCGCCATCGCGGCCCAACAGCCTCACACCAGCAACTTCGCCCTCATGCACCACCAGGTCGATCGTTGTCGTCCATTCCAGCAGGGTGATGTTGCGCATCGAGCGCGCGCGTCGCAGCAGCGAGCGGCCAATCTCCGCGCCAGTCGCGTCGCCATGTGCGTGCAGGATGCGATTGCGGCTGTGCGCGCCTTCGCGCGTGAGCATCAGCTCGCCGCCTTCGCGGTCGAAGTCCGTGCCCCAGCGCAGCAGTTCTTCTACGCGCAGCGGACCTTCCTCCACCAGCACCCGCGCTGCTTCGCGATTCACCACGCCGTCGCCGGCATTCACCGTGTCGTCGAGATGCAGCGCGACGTCGTCGCCGCTCATCGCAACCGCGATGCCACCCTGCGCGTAGTTCGTGTTCGATTCGCCCTGGGCTTCCTTCGTCACCACTAGAACCCGCGCTCCATCCGCAGCCAGTCCGATAGCGGCCCGCAGCCCGGCAATTCCTGCGCCCACAATGATGAAGTCTGCTTCCTGGTCAGCCATGAACGCTCAACGTATAGGATTCGCAAGCCGGACAGACCGATTCAGGTCCCTCACCACCCTAAGCCTCAAAGTCGACCTCGACCGGCTCGATCAACGGCATCAGCCACGCCAGCAATTCCTGGTGCGCAGGGTGACCGCTGTACGCTTCCAGAGCCGCGCGGTCGGAGAATTTCATCACGCCTCCCAGCGCATAGCCCTGTGAGCGCGGAGAGAAGTTCACGCCCACCCAGGTTTCTTCCAGCCCTGGAATGCGCCCCTGCAGAGCACGAATGGCGGCGATGACGCGCTGCCGCTGCTCTTCACTCACGCCGGGCTTCCATCGAAAGGCAAAGGTATGAATGACCATAGGCCGATTGTAATTTCAGCCTGCGACCCGCTCACCCTCCGCCGGAACCGTCTCCGCCAGACGCACGTCGGCGAAGATGAAGCCGTCGCGCTCAACCACTTCCCCGCTCTCGATGGCAATCGGCTCGCGAAACATCGGCCCCGCATACACCGCGCTGTGAAACTCACCATTTTCGCCGCAGGGATCCACGCCCGCCGGCAGGTCACGCAGAAAATCTGCGTCGAATGCGCGTCCGGCAAAATCAGCTGGCAGTTTCCTGGGATCGACGCAGACAATGCGCGCGCGCAGATCGCCGGCGATCATCTCCTCGGCCAGCTCGCGCGTGTCGAGCCCCCATAGAGGAAAAACCGGCGTCAGGCCGGTTCCCTTCAGCTTGTCTTCCCGGTAACGCCGGACGTCTTCGAGAAACAGATCGCCAAAGGCAATCGCTTCGATGCCGTCGGCAATCGCGGCCTCGCAGGCCGACCGCATGGCGGATTCATACTGCTCGTTCGAACAGGGCCAGGGCAGCGGCACAGGATACAGCGGCAACCCTGCCGCGCGCGCCTGCGCTTCAAGCAGAGCACGGCGGGTGCTGTGCATCGCGACCCGGTCGAAGGCCGCGTTCAGTGTCGTCAGCAAACCCGCAATCTGGTATTCGCCGCTCTGTCGCAGGCAATGGAGCGCCCACGCGCTGTCTTTGCCGCTGCTCCACGAGAGAAGAAGTTTTCGGCTCACTCCTGGAGCTTATCGCAGAGCGTTCCTCAGTTCACCCGCGCAATCCGGCTGGCCACAGATTCCGCCTTGCGCGCGGAACTGGGGAGCGGCATCACCAGAGTGGGGCCCGTTCCGCTGGTTCCCATCCGTCGCGGCATGCGCGCTTTCAGTTTCGTGCGTAACAGCAGGTTCAGGGTTTCCAGTTGGCGCACCCGCCGTCCCACCACCAGCAGCACGCCCACACAGGCGACAGCGGCCCCAATCCAGCAACCTGTCAGCATTCCGGCGATAAATCGGGCCCAGGGATGCACATCGAACAGTGCCATGTCCCTCTCCTCGCTTCCTGGACTCTTGGCCTCTCGAACCGGTCGGCCTTGCGAACCTCCAGCAGACTTCTGGGCCTGAGACATCTCTGAAGGAAGTTATGACCGGCTCGGAACCGCCATCTTCCTGACGCTTCGATGCACTTCCAGAACAAAGTGATCAGTCATTCCAGCAATATAATCTGCAATTACCCGGGGGGCCCCTTCCTCGTCCACCTGGTTGGCGTAGCTCGGGGGGAGCAACGTCGGATCGCCCATCCAGGCCGCAAACAAATCGGCGATCACCTGAGCGGCTTGCTCGTGCGCGCGCTTCAGATCATCGCAGAGATACAGATTCCGATAGAGGAACTCCTTCGCCTCCCGCCGGTGCTGCTCCATCTCTGGCGAAAATCCGGCCAGACGCTCTGGCGCTCCGCGGATACCCTCCAGATCCTGGATGCCGTGCTGCCTCACGCGCCTTCCGGTCTCCATAATCAGATCGTCGGCCAGGGCGTTCAGCATGAGCTTCAGCGTCTCCTGGAAAAGCAGTTTCTCCGGCGCGCCGGCATGCTGCCCAGCGATTGGCGCAAAATGGCGTTCGAACAGACTCACCCCGCTGCGGATTTGTTCCAGCGTCAGGATCTCCGCTTCCATCCCGTCGTCCAGATCGGCCGTCAGGTAGGCGATTTCGTCGGCCAGATCGATCAGCTGCGCCTCGAGCGGCGGCCGCCGGTCCAGAAAATACTCCGCCAGTTCCGGATGCTTCTGCGCGGAGTAATCGCGCGAGTGCTTGACGATGCCTTCGCGCACCGCCAGGGTGAGGTTGAGTCCGCGGAACTCGAGATGCCGGTTCTCGAAGTGCTCCACGATGCGCAGCGCGTGGAGGTTGTGGTCGAAGCGCAGACCGTAGCTGGCGCAGCGCATCGTCGAGGGCGCGCTCGCCGGCGTGGCCGAAGGGCGGATGGCCGATGTCGTGGGCCAGAGCCAGCGCCTCGGTCAGGTCCTCGTTCAGGCCCAGCGCGCGCGCGATAGTGCGCGCAATCTGCGCCACTTCCATGGTGTGGGTCAGCCGGCTGCGAAAGTGGTCGGAGCCCGGATGGGTAAAGACCTGGGTCTTGCCGGCCAGCCGGCGGAAGGCGCGGGAGTGAATGATGCGTCCGCAATCGCGCTGGAAAGGAGTAGCGATAAGGATGACCCGGCTCAGGGAATGCGCGCTGCGCCAGCACTCCGGTTTCAGGAACCGCGCAGGCCGCCGGCAAGGCCGATGCTCCCATGCAAGCAGTTTAAGGCCTGGCGGCGTTGGGGCTCGGGTGAGCTACTCCGGCTTGCCCGCCGCGGGACTGCCCGACTCTTTCGCCAGCCGTACCCGCGCGCTGTCCAGCTTCTTCTGCACCTTGCCCACGTCGCCGGTTTCCATATCGGCCTGCACCGTGTGCGCATATTCGTTCAGCGAAAGCTCCCACTGCGCCGCAGCCAGCTTCAGCCGCCCGGTCTTCTCGTACACATCGCCCAGGTGATCATGGACGGTGGGATCGTTGGCGCCCCGGGAGATGGCCCGCTCCAGATTATCCTCCGCCTGCGAATACTGCCCCAGCCGGAAATAGGCCCAGCCCAGCGAATCCAGATAGGCGTAGTTGGTCGGCTCCAGCTGCACGGCCTTCCGGATCATGGACAGCGCTTCATCCAGCTTCACCCCGCGATCGGCCAGCATGAATCCGAAATTGTTCAGCGTGAGCGCGTTGTCGGGATCGGTCGCCAGCACCTTGCGGAAGTCCGCCTCCGCCTCGTCGTAGCGCTTCGCCCGGTCCGCCATCATGGCGCGCTCGAACAGCACCATGGTCTGATCGTCCTTCTTCGTGGCCTGCTTCTCCGCGGCATCCAGGATGTCGGAAGCGTCCTTCCACTTCCGCAGATCGGTATAGATCTGCGAGAGCTGGTAGTAGACTTCCATGTTCTTCGGATCGCTCGCCAGCAGGCCCTTCGCCATGGCGATGCCTTCGTCGGCGTGCCCGGTATCGGCCAGCTGCCGTGCCAGGGTCAGCTTGGCGTCGTATGCTCTTCGGCTGCTTCTCGACCGCCGTCTTCGCCACTGCCACGGCCTTGTCGTACTCGTGCGCCTCGCGCCAGGTTTCCACCTCCTCGTCGTAGGCCTGCTCTTCGCAGATCGCCGCCCAGCGTCGCCTTCTTCTGGTACGCGGCCACCGCCTGATCCGGCCGGCTCTGCTCGCGGTAAACCTCGGCCAGATGCGTCGAGCATCAGCGCGTAATTGCCCTTCTCCTCGTCGGAGTACTGGCCGCTGGGGTGCTCGGTTGCGCGTTGCCAGCTGCTCGTACACCTTCGCCGCGTCGTCCAGATGGCCCAGGGCGTCGTCGATCATCGCTTCCTGAAACTGATACTCCAGCGAATCCGACGCCAGTTCGCGCGCCTTCTTAATGGCGGCCGAGAGCGCATCGTCGAATTTGCCGTTGTGCTGGTCGATCTCGGCAATCTGCACTCCGCCTCGGCGTCGGTGGGATCGCCGGCCGCGACGTCTTTCCAGGCCTGCAGCGCCTGCATCGCGTCTGGTTGTCGGCCTGCAGATCGCTCGGCCAGCTTGCTGCTCCGATATCCAGATTGTCGGGCTCCAGATCCAGCGCCTTCCGGTAGGCCGCGATGGCGTCCTTCGTATCCTTTTGCTGGTCGTAGGTTGTGCCCAGCTGAAATTCCGTGCGCGACGTCTGGTCGTCGTCCGGCAGCGACTTTCAGAACTTCGATGGCCTGCTTGGTGTCGCCCATATCCGAATAGAACCGGTTGGCAATCAGCGCCGTCTCCTCCGAGCCGGGATCGATTTGCCGCGCCGCGGCCAGCTGCGCTTCCGCCTGCGGCGGAATCGTGATCGGCCGCATACAGCCGCGCCAGCATCAGGTGATCCTCCGGGCTGCTCGGCTCCAGCTGCACGATCTTCTGGAATTCGCCGATGGCCAGCTTCAGCATCTGGCCGGAAACATCCTGCTGCTGAGTTGTCGCCCAGCGATCGCAGATAAACGTCGGCCAGCAGCCGGTGCGCATCGAGATCGTTCGGGTCCTGCTTAATCCGGTCCTGGGCCGCCACCACCGCCTCCTTGATCCGCCCGGTGCGGAAATACAGCTCCGCCAGATGGCTGTTCAGGTATTTTGACTGCGGATCGGCGTTCAGCGCCATCTTGTATTCTTCGATCGCGCGGGTGGCGTACTCGCTGCGGCCGAAGGTGGTCGCCATCTCCTCGTACTCGTGCGCCATCATGTAGTGGTAAGTAGGCGTTCGCGGTATCCTGCGTCGCGTCTGAGGGAGGGGTCGACGGAGAGCGCTTCAGCTGCTGGGTCTGTGGCGCGGGCACCGTTGGCGCCGAATTCGCCGCGGGCTGAGTCCGGGATTCTGCGCCTGCGCGGCTGCGGACAGACTCAGAATGGCGGGTATGCAGGGGAGCAGGAGGAAGCGCGAGAAGTTCTTCATGGATGGGAGAATTCCTGTTCCGGACTGCCCGCCAGGAAAAACTGTGACCCTGGCTGAACGCGAACGACGGCACTCCCCTGTCCGGCGGGGCGCCGTACTTCCTTAGGACGATTGTAACCCGCGTTCGGATGCAGCCTGCGCTTTTCCCTTCCCCAGAACGGGCAGCAAAAATGAGCCGGGACCCACCCCTGTGTGAACAACCATCGGACTGCCCAGCCCTTCCAGTGCGGCTCAATACTCCGTGCGCCGGGTGAGATCGAGCAGGGCAAACAGGACCACCCCCACCAGAGCGTTCGCGCACCGCGCGGATGACCTCGTGCACCCAGTGCCAGGCGAATGGCTGCCCCAGCATGTGGCGCTGCAGCAGCCACAGAATCGCCGGTCTGCGCCAGCGTAAAGCCAAAAGTGAGCAATAGCCTGGTCCCGTGGTTCTCCGTATCGACCCGAACCCCAAGGGAAGCCGCCAAATAGCCGATGACCGCCTTGGAGATGCCAAAGATCCCCAGCGCGATTGTGCGTCAGTCCGTCCTGCGCGATCCCAATCACCGCGCCCACCAGCGTCGCGCTCATCGGCTCGCGCTGGGTGATGGCGTAGTAAATCGTGATCAGCAGCGGCAGATCGATCAGGTCGAAGCGGTTAAAGTGCAGCGAAAGCAGCGACTGCAGCCCCAGCGCCAACAGCGGCACCAGGATGTAGACCAGCACACGGAAAGGATCGGGCCCCGACCTCGTGCCGCGAGGACGCCAGCAGGACCATCTATGCGCCTCCCTGCGGCGGAGTTGTCGGCGGGGGCGTTGACGGCGTCCGGCGTTTGCCGGGGACGGACTCTGTTCTGCCGGCTTCGGCACAGCCTGGGTTGCCGGCTGCCTTGCGGCCTGGGCCTGGCCGGGGTGACAGCCGGTTTTGCGTCGGGGTGTGTCGCCGCCGGACCGGGCTGAGGCTTTGTCGGCCGTGGAGCGCTCTCGTTCCCGCCCTCCGCCGCGCTCTGCGCGTTCGTAATCCGTTGCCCCGGAACCAGATCGGTGGCCGGCGGAGTGTCCGAGGGCGTGTAATGGTCCGGATGCAGCGCCTGCGGCGGCTTCACCGGCGGCAGTGACATCGGCATCATGTCCCTGCGGGCTGGCTTGTCCTGCTGCGTCATCCGTCGGCGCGTTCGGATCGGCCGCGCGAGGGCAGCCGCTCTGCCAGCATGTCGGACGCCTTCTGCTCCGCGTCGCTCAGGTCCTGCTGCATTTCGCTGGGCATCTCGGTCCCGGTGCTGGTGATCACCAGCACTTCTTCCAGCCGCGAAAGGTTCGCCGCCGGCTTCACCCGCACATTCACCAGCGTTCCCTCGGGATGCGGGAACGACGCGTTCGACCGTGCCCACCGCCAGTCCCCGCGGATAAATCGCGTCGCCCGCCGCTGGTCAGCACCGGCTTCGCCCCGCTGGATGCGCTCATCCGGCGAGACGTTCACGATCTCCGGCTGACCCCAGCTGTCGCCGCGCAGCACGCCGCGGATCCGCGTCTTCTCAAGGATCACCCCCGCTCCGCTGGTTACGTCGGAGATTTCCAGCACCTGGCTGGTGTGGCGGAACACGTCTCGCGTCTTGCCCACGATGCCGTCCGGAGTGATGACCGGCATATCCGGCCGGATGCCGTCCTGCGAGCCCTTGTCGATCAGCAGCACCTGCGACTGCTCGGTTCCGGAGGTGCCGATCACCTGAGCCGCGACGGTGCTGATAGACGTATTTTTCCCTGAATCCCAGCAGCGCCTGCAGTCGCTGTCCCTGGCGGGCGTCCTCGGCGAGGGAATCCTCTTCCAGACGCAGCCGGTCCAGTTGCGTCTTTCAGTTCTTTGTTCTGCTGCCGTACGTGGATCAGGTCGATGTAATTCATCCACACGCCGCGGATGCCGCGGCCGGTCGCGTGCAACAGCTCTCCGGCGGCGTCACGATGCCCACCACCCACGAGCGGATCAGCCGCACCCCGCCCTTATCCGGCGCGTTGGGGTCGGGTCGGCGCACCTGCACCGCCAGGCCGATTACCTGCGCCACGAGCACAGTAATCAGCACCAGGGCGTTGCGGTAACGGCTGAAAAACGATTCCATGAAAACGGGCCCTGCTTGCGCCGCGCCGCGGGCTTACCCGTCGATCTTGATCTTCCGCAGCAGACGGAAGTCGCTCAGCATCTTGCCGGTGCCGAGCACCACGCTGGCCAGTGGATCATCGGCGATCGAGACCGGCAGCCCGGTTTCCTCGCGAATGCGCTTGTCGAGGTTCTTGATCAGCGCGCCGCCGCCGGTCAGCACAATGCCGCGGTCGCTGATGTCGGCACTCAGTTCCGGGAGGCGTCCGCTCCAGCGCCACGCGGATGGCGTTCAGAATGGTGGCGATGGACTCGCCCAGAGCCTCGCGGATTTCTCCGTCGTCGATGGTGATGGTCTTGGGCACGCCCTCGATCAGGTTGCGTCCCTTGATCTCCATGGTCAGCGGCTTGTCCAGCGGAAAGGCCGAACCGAGCTCGATCTTGATCTGCTCGGCGGTGCGCTCCCCGATCAGCAGATTATATTTCCGCTTCAGATAATTCATGATGGCTTCGTCCATCTGATTGCCGGCCATGCGAACCGACCGCGAATAGACGATGCCGGAGAGCGAAATCACCGCGATATCCGTGGTGCCGCCGCCGATGTCGACCACCATGTTGCCGCTCGGCTCGGTGATGGGCAGCCCGGCGCCAATCGCCGCCACCATGGCCTGCTCCACCAGAAATACTTCGCTGGCCTTGGCGCGATAGGCCGAGTCCTCGACCGCCCGCTTTTCTACCTGGGTAATCTCCGAAGGCACGCCAATCACGATCCGCGGATGCACCAGCATCTTGCGGTTGTGCGCCTTCTGGATGAAGTAATTCAGCATCTTCTCGGTGACTTTGAAGTCGGCGATCACGCCGTCCTTCATCGGCTTGATGGCCACGATGTTGCCGGGCGTGCGGCCCAGCATCTCCTTGGCTTCCTTGCCGACTGCTTCCACTTCACCGGTGTTTTTGTTGATGGCGACGATCGACGGCTCGTTGACGACAATGCCTTTGTTCGCAGCGAAGACGAGCGTATTGGCCGTGCCCAGATCGATGGCCAGATCGTTGGAGAAGACACTGAACAGCGACCGCAGACCGTGCGATCGTGACTGAACGCGGCTGATATCCATTCGATGACATCGAGGAGATAGCTTTATCCGAGAGGAACTTGTCTTTATTGTAAGGCCTTCATCCTCCCGGCAGCTCGCAGCACTGACAAATTCCCCGTAAAGTGGCACCTAAGAGTTTAGTAACCCCTTCCGGCGAAGCAGGCGTGGCACGCGCTTGTAGCATGCCGCGGAACCCGCCTCGTAACGGTCCTCGACGTTTCCGTTATCCTGAAGTGTTTGTTCTCTGTGAGACCGAACAATCAGGAGATCGACCGCGTGGCGGCCAAAGCTTATCAAAATCTCATCGGCGGCCAGTGGGTTCCCTCCCGCACCGGCAAGACCTTCCTCAATATCAACCCTGCCCGCCAGGAAGATATCGTTGGCGAATTCCAGGCCTCGGGCGCGGCCGACGTCGACGCCGCCGTGAAGGCGGCCGCCGAAGCCTGGAAGAGCTGGCGCCTGACGCCTGCGCCCAAGCGCGCCGAAATCCTCTACCGCGCCGGCGAGATCCTGCTGGAGCGCAAGGAGCAGTATGCCCGCGAGATGACCCGGGAGATGGGCAAAGTGCTGGCCGAAACCCGCGGCGACGTGCAGGAAGCCATCGATACCGCCTTCTACATGGCCGGCGAAGGCCGGCGCCTCTTCGGCCAGACCACCCCCTCGGAGCTCCAAACAAATTCGCCATGTCCGTCCGCATGCCGGTGGGCGTATGCGGCATGATCGCGCCGTGGAATTTCCCCATGGCGATTCCCTCCTGGAAGCTCTTCCCGCGCTGGTCTGCGGCAATACCTGCGTCATCAAGCCAGCCGAGGACACGCCGCTCTCCACCATCAACCTGGTCCAGACGCTGATCGATGCCGGCTTGCCCCCGGGCGTCGTCAATATCGTCACCGGGTTCGGACCGGACGCTGGGGCGCCGCCTGGTCGAGCATCCGCGGCGTCCGCGCCGTTTCGTTTACCGGATCGTCGGAGGTGGGCCGCATGGTCGGACAGACCGCTGCCGCCACTTCAAGCCCTGCTCGCTCGAAATGGGCGGCAAGAACGCCATGATCGTCCTCGAAGACGCCAACCTCGACCTCGCCCTCGACGGCGCGCTGTGGGGAGCCTTCGGCACCACCGGCCAGCGCTGCACCGCAACCAGCCGCATCATCGTGCACCGAGACGTCGCTAAGCGAGTTCACAGAGAAGCTGGTCGAGCGCGCGCCAAGACCTCAAGGTCGGCGACGGCCTCGATGAAGCCGTGCAGATGGGCCCGCAGATCAACCGCCCGCAGATCGAGACCTCCATCCGCTACTGCGAGATCGCGAAGAAGGAAGGCGCGCAAGTCCTGACCGGCGGCAAGCCGCTCACCGAAGGCGCGTTTGCGAAGGGCCACTTCTTCGCGCCCACCGTCTTCGGCGGCGTCAAGCCGGGCATGCGCATCGCGCAGGAAGAAGTCTTCGGACCGGTGGTCAGCATCCTCGAATGCGCCAGCTTCGACGAGGCCATTGAGATCGCCAACGGGATCCAGTACGGGCTCTCGACGGCGCATTTACACGCGCGACGTGAATCGGGCCTTCCGCGCCATGCGCGATCTGGAGGCCGGCATCACCTACATCAACGCGCCGACCATTGGAGCGGAAGTGCATCTGCCCTTCGGCGGCGTGAAGCAGACCGGCAACGGCCATCGCGAAGGCGGCACCGGCGCGCTCGACTTCTACACCACCTGGAAGTCGGTGTACGTGGATTATTCCGACAAGCTGCAGCGGGCGCAGATCGACACAGGCGAGTGAAGAGAGATCCCCTCTCGTGTTGCGCCAGCAGCACGACGGTCAAGCCACGGGCTTTAGCCCGTGGAAACAAACGCCAAATACGATGGGCTCCAGCCCGGAGTTTCGCCGTCTCGAATTTATTTCAGCTCACCCCCGCCGCGTTGACACAGGAAACCGCCGATGTTTTAGCATGATGCTTGGTTCTCTGCTGTTGCACGCACGCGTATTCTGCGCAGCCGGCGCTGCGACATCAACTGAACAACTTCCCGATGATCGGAGTCCAAACCTTTAGTCAGACATGATTACTGTTACAGACCTGACCAAGAAATACGCCCGCACCACCGCCGTCGACCACATCTCGTTCTCCGTAACAAAGGCCAGATCGTCGGATTTCTCGGCCCCAACGGCGCCGGCAAAACCACCACCATGCGCATGCTGACTTGCTTCTTTCCGCCCACTGCGGGAACGGCGACGGTCGCCGGCTTCGACGTCTTCGAGCAGTCCACTGGAGGTCCGTCGGCACATCGGCTATCTGCCCGAAGCGCCTCCCCTCTACCTCGAAATGGAGACCGTCGAGTATCTGCGCTTCGTCGGCCGCCTCAAGGGCCTCTCCGGCGCGGAACTGGAGAAGCGCGTCGCCTTCGTGCTCGACCGCTGCGCCATCGCCGACGTGAAAATGAAGCTGCTCGGCAAGCTCTCCAAGGGCTACCGGCAGCGCGTCGGACTCGCCCAGGCCATCATCCACAACCCCGATGTGCTCATCCTCGACGAGCCGACCGCCGGCCTCGATCCCAAGCAGATCAACGAGACCCGCGACCTGATCAAGAGCCTCGCCGGCGATCACACCATCATCCTCAGCACCCACATCCTGCCCGAAGTGGAGCAGACCTGCGAGCAGGTGCATCATCATCAACAAGGGCAAGCTGGTCGCAACCGACTCGGTGCACAACCTGCAGGCGCGCGCCCGCGGCGCCGAATCGATGCTGCTGGAGGTCGGCGCCCGCAGCGGCCAGTTCGCTGCCCCGCTCGTGCAGGCGCGCCTCGAGAAGATCGCCGGCGTCAGCCGCGTCGCCCTCAAAGAGGAGTTCGACAAGCAGCGCGCGTCTTCGAAGTCGAAGCCAGCAAAGGTCAACTGGTGCGCGGCGACCTGGCCCGCGCCGTCGTTGAGTCCGGCTGGGACCTCAACGAGCTGCGACCCGCCGCCATGAGCCTCGAGGAAATCTTCCTGCAGCTCACCGGCAGCGAGGCCGCCGCATCGCCCGAGCCTGCTACAACCCGCTGACGCGCCCGCTCCGGAGGCCAACGCATGAGAAATCTCTGGATCATCTGCCGCCGCGAACTGAACGAGCTACTTCTCCTCACCCATCGCGTGGCTGCTGCTCACCATGTACAGCGTCATCTTCGGCTTCTTCTTCTGGAACTACCTCGCCGACTTCATCAAGCAGGGCATGGAAATGCAGATGATGGGCCAGGCGCAGCCCATGAACATGAACGAGCAGATCATTCGCCCCCTGCTCGGCCAACAGCAGCTTTCTCGGGCTGTTCTTTATCCCGCTCATCACCATGCGCCTCTTTGCCGAAGAGAAGCGCAACGGCACCATCGAGCTGCTCGCCACTTCGCCCGTCCGCGATATCGAGATCATCCTCGGCAAGTGGTTGGCCGCGACCATCCTGTATTGCTGGCTCGTTCTCTTTGCCGGCATCAGCTTCGTCTTCCTCTTCCGCTACGGCAATCCCGACTGGAAGCCCATGCTGGTCGGCTTCCTCGGCGTCTTCCTGCAGGGCGCGGCGCTGCTGGCCATCGGCACGTTTATCTCCACGCTGACGAAAAATCAGATCATCGCCGGTGCCCTGACCTTCGGCGCCTGCCTGCTGCTCTGGGTCTTCTCCTGGGTCAGCAGTTACGACTCGTCCACGTGGGCGCAGGTTCTCTCCTATATGTCCGTCATCACTCACTTCGAATACCTTCGGCCGCGGCGTGTTCTCGTCCAAAGACGCGATCTACTACCTCAGCGTCATCTTCCTTGGACTCTTCTTCACCGCCCGCTCGATGGAATCCCTTCGCTGGAGGTCGTAACCAGGAATGGCAAGCCAGTGGCTGAAGGCGAGACAGACCAAATACGCGGCGTACGCGACCATCTTATATTCTGGTCGTGCTCGCGATTGTGGTCGTCGCCAATTATCTCGCCAACCGTTACACCAAGTCGTATGACGCGACCGCGAACAAGCGTTACAGCCTGTCCCAGGAGACGAAGAAGATCGTCGACGGACTGAAAGAGCCCGCGACCATCACCTACTTCAACCTGAGCACGCGCTTCAGCGAGGGCAAGGATCTGCTCGACGAGTACGGGGACCTTTCGCCGAAGGTTCAGGTGAAGTACGTCGATCCTGAGAAGGCGCCGATGGTCGCGCGCGAGGCCGGTATCCGCACCGAAGGCACCGCCACCGTCCGAATCGGCGATCACACGGAAATTGCCACCGACATGACGGAAGAAGGCATCACCGGCGCCTTCATTCGCGACATCAAGGGCAACACCCGCACCGTCTGTTTCGTCACCGGCAGCGGTGAGCATCCCATTGACGAGACCAGCCGCGACGGCGAATCAGGCCTGAAAGACCTGCTGGGCCGCGACAGCTATCAGACCAAATCCATCGATCTGCTCCAGACCGCCGCCATCCCGGCCGACTGCACCGCCATCGTCGTCGCCGGACCGACCCGCAATTACGAGCAGCCGGAAGTCGACGCTATCAATAATTATGTCGAGAATGGCGGCCGCGCCTTGTTCATGCTCGATCCTCCGCTGAACGTGGGCCCCTCCGCCATCGGCGACAACGACGCTCTCACCACGCTGCTCGCAGGCTGGGGCGTCACCGTCGATAAAGATCTGGTGCTGGACCTGAATCCCATCGGCCAGCTCTACGGCTTTGGCCGCCAGGTGCCGCTGGTCACCAGTTACAGTTCCCAGCCCATTGTGGCTGACATGAAAACCACCTACACCGGCTTCCCCCTCGCGCGCTCGCTGACCATCAAAAACGGCGATAAAACCACCGTGGAGAAGCTGTTCGATACCTCCGACACCGCCTTGCGACGACGAATCTCAGCTCTCCCGAAGTCGACGTCAAAGATCCGAACAACAAGAAGGGGCCGCTGACTCTCGGCGCGGCCGGCTCGTACAACACCGGTAAATCCGGCTCGCAGGGCCGCTTCGTCGTGGTCGGTAGTTCCGACTGGGCCGCCAACCGCTTCCTCCGCTTCAACGGCAACGGCGACCTCGCCACCAACGCCATCAACTGGCTCTGCTCGGACGAGGACCTCATCTCCATCCGTCCCAAAGCCCCTGAAGACCGCCGCATTACCATGACCACCGCGCAGCTCAACATGGTGCGGATCATCAGCCAGTTCGTGCTTCCGCTCATCGTCATCGTCGGCGGCATCCTGGTTTGGTGGAAGCGGAGATAATCGTACGGCGCAACTCGATCCCTGGTTATGAAATTTCGCGGTCTCATTGCAGCAGCGGTTGTCCTTCTCGTTCTTGCGGGCGTTCTCTACTGGTCCGAACACCGCAAGACGCCGCCGGCCAGCACCACCACAGCCAGCACCAGCCCTGCGATTCTTAAAATCGATCCCGCGACCGTCAGTTCGCTCACCGTGAAGCAGAAGGGCGCGCAACCGGTCACGCTGGCGCGCTCGGGCACGCACTGGCAGATCACCTTGCCCGGCCCATATCCTGCGGACACCAGCACCGTCTCCGGCATGCTGTCGAGTCTTGCGCCGCTGACTTCCGAACGCGTGGTCGACGATCACGCGACGAACCTCGCCCAGTTCGGCCTCGGCGATCCTTCCCTTGAAGTCGATATCGCCGGCAAGGACAACATCACCCACCGGCTTCTCCTCGGCGACAACACACCTACCGGCGATGCCGTCTATGCCGCGCTGGCCGGGGATCCGCGCGTGTTTACCGCGGCCTCCTACATCAAGACCAGCCTCAACAAAAGCCTCGACGATTTGCGCGACAAGCGGCTGTTGCCCATCGACGCCAGTTCCGTCAGCAGTTTCGACCTCCTCCGCCAAAGTCAGGACATCGGCTTTGCCCGCGTGCAGAATGGCTGGCGCATCGAGAAACCCCAGTCCTGGCGCACCGATAACTTTCAGGTCGATGATCTGCTGCAGCAGCTCACCAGCGCGAAATGGGATGCTTCTGTCTCGCCCGCCGACGCGACGAAGAATTACGCGCACGCGACCCCTGTCGCGACCGCGAAGCTGACCGGCAGCTCCGGTACCGACACGCTGGACATTCGTAAGGACAAGGACGACTACTACGCGAAATCCAGCGCCATCCCCGGAACCTGGAAGATCGACTCCACCACCGCCAGCGCTCTGGCTGCGGATCTCGACCGCAGCCTCGAAGACTTCCGCAACAAGCAGCTCTTCGACTTCGGCTATGCCGATCCGGAAAAAATTGAATACCAGTCCGGGGCGACCTCGATCGTGCTCACCCGCACCGGCAACGCCTGGACTTCCAGCGGCAAAAAGATGGACGCCGACAGCGCTGAAATGCTGGTCACGGCTCTGCGCGAACTCGCCGCCAATAAATTTGTCGACTCCGGATTCACGAACCCGCAAATCGAGCTTACGGTAACCTCCGGCGGTGGCAAAAAGATCGAGAAGGTGCAGATCGAGAAGACCGGCGATACCGCTCTTGCCAAGCGCGAGGACGATGCGTCGCTCTACTCTCTCGACGCCCCCACCCTCAGCGGACTTACGAATGCCATAGCGGGCCTGAAACCTGCTGCCCCGCCAAAGAAATAACCGCCAGTCAGCCCCCCAAACACCGCGCGCAGCGGCGCCCCCCGCTGCTAAACCCAAGCGCGGAGACCGGAGGTGAGTGACGCTTCGACCGGGCGGGCCGCGGCCCAGCGGTCAAAAAAAAGATACCCCAGCCCGGCGACGGCCAGGTTCACCCCATAGCAAGAAGCAAACGCCCCTGCCACCCGAACGTCCACAAACTCCATTCCCAGCTCTAACCGAAAGTGCTCTTCCTGCACCATTGTGGGCACGACTTCGATAGCCTGCTCTGAGCAAGCTCCGACCAGAGCGAGGTGCGCATCGAACGGGCGCCGCTAACGGCCTCAAAACAACCGTGCCTTCAGCCCCGGAAAGTTGTTCTTCCAATCCCTTCGATTCGTCGAATTTTTCCATAAACTTCTAGACAGGACACGAACCGTCATGACGACCGCCAATCCCCGCAACGCCCTCCTCGACCTCCTCGCCCGTACCTCTTTCTGCCTCGGCAACTTCACCCTCAGCTCCGGCGCCAAGTCCGACTACTACATCGACTGCCGCACCACCACGCTCCACGCCGAGGGCGGTCGTCTCACCGGCCTCGCCATCCTCGATTTGCTCCGCGAGCACGACCTGCATCCAGCCGCCGTCGGCGGACTCACCATGGGCGCCGATCCCGTCGTCTCCGCGGTCTCCATCGCCAGCGCCTGGCGGGCGCAAGAGGATCCCGGTGCGCCCTTGATCCACGGCTTTCTCGTCCGCAAGGTGGAAAAGACCCACGGCGCCGGCCGCCGCATCGAAGGCTTCCTCGAGCAGGACGTCCCCGTGCTCATCGTCGACGATGTCTGCACCACCGGCGCTTCCACCATTACCGCCATCGAAGCCGCCCGCGAAGCAGGCATGCGCGTCATCGCTGCCGTCTGCCTGGTCGAACGCGAAGAGGCCGGGGGACGCGCCGCGCTGGAAGCTGCCTGTCAAGGCGCTCCGTTCCTGCGGCTGTTTACCGCGAACGACGTCCGCGCCGCGCATGTCCGCCAATTGTCCCCAGCCTGAAGCAGGCCAAATTCCGCGCCAATAAAAAAGGCGCGCAGCCCTGGGCCGCGCGCCATTCAGTTTGTTGCTTGCAGAAGAAGTTACCGGCCGGAAGGAGCGGCTCCTCCACCGGGGTTCGCGTTGCCCTGTGCCGGCGGCGCGCCGTTGTCGCCGGAATTGCTCAGCAGCTGGATTTCCACGTGGCGGTTCTTCGCGCGGCCCGCCGCGGTCTTGTTCGAATCCACTTCGATGTCTTTGCCCAGACCCACCAGATAGAACTTGTGCGCCGGCACATTGTACTTCGTGGCGAGGTACTGGACCACAGCCATGGCGCGGCGGTCGCTCAGGTCGTAGTTGTATTCCTTCGACCCGACCGAGTCCGTTCCACCCGTCACTTCCAGGATGTAGTTCTTTGAACTCGCCAGCTGCGTGCCGAACTGATCCAGCTGATCCTTGTCCGCCTTGGTCAGAATCGATTTGTTGAAGCCGAACGTCACCGAGACATCGCCGACCTGCTTGTAGTTGTCCAGATTGGCAATCACCCCGGCCAGCGAATCCGCGCGGTTCACGGCGTCCTGAGCGGAAGACTGAGCGGTGTTGGCTGACTGGCTGGCGTTCTGTGCGTTCGACTGTGCCTGGTTGGCCGAATTCTGTGCAGTCTGGATGCCGGCCTGTGCACGCGAATCCACATCGTGGATGGCGCGGTTGTTGGCGGCCGTGGCATCGTCAAGCTCGTTGGTCTTCTGAATCACCGGCTCAGTCTGGCTGCGCACATAATTTTTGGTCGTGCAGCCGGTTGTGAAAACCAAAGACAGCGCCGCAACAGCTGAGGCGGTCGCGAAAACCGTTCTGGAAATCCGCGTCATGGGTGACACTCCGTTTCTTTTGTCGTCCTTATTTCTGTACTTTTACTGAGAAAGCACCCACCCAACGGGCGGATGCTTCCCTTTTCATCCAGAAAAGCAGCACGCGCAGGCCCAAATCGCCGCCAGAGCTGTAACCCACTATTTATAGACAACTTATGGGGACTTCTGAAGGGCCTTCTTCGCTCTCAGGATCGCCCGGTTTGAGTATTTTTTACGCGAAATCGGGTGCCTCTGACCCCCAAATCCACCTTGTCAGCCAGCCGTTACACTGGTTATAGGGCCGCAATGGATCTACACGAGAAGATTCGCACCTTACCACCCCGGCCCGGCGTGTACCTCTATAAAAACGCCGACGGCGAGGTCATCTACGTCGGCAAGGCCAAGAATCTCCGTTCGCGGGTCCGCTCCTATCTTCTCGAGACCAATCAGGCCAACGCCAAAACAGGCTCCCTCATGCGCGACGCCGTCGACGTGGACTACATCCTCGTCGATAACGAGCACGAAGCCCTGGCTCTGGAAAACAACCTCATCAAGCAGCGCAAGCCGCGCTTCAATATTCTGCTGCGCGACGACAAGACCTATCCCTACGTCAAGCTCACCCTCGGCGACCGCTGGCCCAAAGTCTTCGTCACCCGCCGCCTGCGTCGCGACGGCAGCGCCTATTACGGACCCTATTTTCCGGGCAACCTGGCCTACCGCGTCGTCGACCTCATCCATCGCAGCTTCCTTCTGCCCAGCTGCAAGATCGACCTCTCGCGCTACCACGCGCGCCCTTGCCTGCAGTACTACATCGGCCGCTGTCTGGGCCCGTGCGTCGAAGGCCTGACGACTCCCGATGCTTACTCCGAAGCCGTGCGCGACGCGCAGATGTTTCTCGAAGGCCGCACGTCGGACCTGAACAAATCGCTGCACGAGCGCATGGCCGCTGCCGCTGCCGCCGAGCAATTCGAACTCGCTGCGAAATATCGCGACCTCCTCGTCACCGTCGATCAGCTTTCGGAAAAACAGCGCATTGCCTCCGTCGAAGACGACGATGCCGACGTCTTTGGCTACCACTGCGAAAACAGCATGATCGCCGTCAATTTATTCCACATGCGCGGCGGCAAGATTGTGGACCGGCGCGAGTTCTTCTGGGAGGACTTGCCCGACTTTGTCGTGGAACCTCCGGAGCCAGAGCCCGCCGGCGACACAGCTGCACAGTCCGCTGCGGCCTTCGAGCCCAACGCGCGCGGTGTCGGCGCGGTGGGGTGGCAGCCTGGCGGATTCTTCTCTGCCCTGCTCAAGCAGCTCTACATCGACCAGCCCTATGTGCCCAGGGTCATTTATCTTCCCGTCGACTTCGCCGACCGCTCCACTCTGGCGGATCTGCTGGCCGAACACACCAGGCATCGCGTCGAAATCGCCGTCCCGCAGCGCGGAGACAAGCGCTCTCTTGTCGACCTCGCCGCTCAGAACGCCAAGCAGAGTTACGATCAGCGCTTCCGTGTCCTTGCGCCCAGCCGCAAAGCGATTCAGGAAGCTCTGCAGGATGCGCTCATGCTCGAAGATCTGCCGCGCACCATCGAGTGCTTCGACATTTCCCACATCCAGGGCGCGGAGACCGTCGCTTCCATGGTGGTTTGGGAGAACGGCGAGATGAAGAAGAGCGCATACCGCAAGTTCAAAATCAAAACCGTCGAAGGCGTCGACGACTTCGCCTCGATGCGCGAGGTCATCACTCGGCGCTATCGCGCTCTCGGCAAGGTTGTGCCGCAGGTGAACGGTGAGGGCTCCGAACCAACGGGTTCGCCGGCCGCGCAGGCCCCCAGCCTGATCCTCATCGATGGCGGCATCGGACAGCTCCATGCCGCGGCCGCTGCGCTCGAATCTCTCGGGATCACCACCCAGCCCCTCGCCTCCATCGCCAAGCGCGAGGAGATCATCTACCTCTACGGCCAGGAGGACGAGCCCATCGTCCTCGATCGCCGCTCACCCGTCCTCCATCTGGTTCAGCGCATTCGCGACGAGTCCCACCGCTTCGCCATCTCCTACCACCGCAAGCGCCGCGAAATGCGCGACCGCGATTCGGAACTGCTCACCATCCCCGGCGTTGGGGCGCGCACCCGCCAGCGCCTGCTCGAACACTTCGGCAGTCTGCGCGGCGTCGCCGCCGCCAGTCTTGACTCGCTCGCCGCCGTCGTCCCGCCGAAGACCGCCGAGGGGATTCACGCGCATTTTCATGCCGCCGAAGCCCCCGTCAACCCGCTGCAGATTGTGCCATGACGCTCGCCAGTCCGCGGGCATCCCGTCATGCGGGACCTCCCTCGACTCTTCTGCGGACATTTTCGTCCACCTTTGTTAAACAAAAGAGTCTGTCTTGTCATCGTTTGCGGGCCAATACTGACTGTGCCTCGCAGGGAGTTGAGTGATGAAGACCGTTTTGATGGCAGATCCCGTCCGCTATCCCCGGATGACCACCGAGGAGCTCCGCTCCACTTTCCTCCTCGAGGGCCTCTGCGCATCCGGCGGGCTGCACCTGGCCTACGTCGATCTGGACCGCGCGGTTGTGGGCCACGTTGCCCCGTCCCCCAGCCAGCCCATCGCTCTGCCCACCTACCCGGAACTCCGCGCGACGTACTTCACCGAACGCCGCGAGCTGGGGGTGCTCAACATCGGCGGATCCGGCGTCGTCCGTATCGGCCCTCAGACCTGCAACCTCGAGAACCTCGACGTTCTCTACATCGGCCGGGGCAATCCCGAAATTCATTTCGAGTCGGCGTCGGCCGACCAGCCTGCTGTTTTCTATCTCCTCAGTTATCCCGCTCACGCCACCCACTCCACCACGCTGGTAAAGAAGTCCGACGCCAACCCGACCACCATCGGCGCGGCGGAAACCTGCAATCTCCGGACGATCCGTAAGTACATCCACCTTGAAGGCGCGCGAAGCTGCCAGTTGGTGATGGGCGTGACCCATCTGCACAGCGGCAGCGCCTGGAATACCATGCCCCCGCACACCCACATGCGGCGCTCGGAAATCTATATGTACTTCAATCTTCCTGCGGACGCCCGCGTCTTTCACCTGATGGGGCCGCCCGACGAGACGCGGCACCTCGTGATATCCAATCGCGACATCGTGGTATCCCCGGGGTGGTCGATCCACGCCGGAATGGGCACCCAGGCGTACAGTTTTTGCTGGGGCATGGGCGGCGAGAATCAGGACTACGCCGACATGGATCCTGCCCCCCTCGACACCCTGCTCTAATGAGTCGGCCCGAAATTTCGCTGCTGCCCGGCGCTGGCGTCCCGAGCGAGTTTTGGCCGACAATTCCACCAAACCTCAGGCGAGGATCTGGCCGTCAGTTGTGACACGAATCCCCACTTTCAGCCGTCCCGCAACCCGATCAAGGAGTCAAGATGAAACCTGCCATCCTCGCTGCTTCGCTCCTCGCCCTCGCGCTCTCCGCACCCGCGCAGACGCCGCCGCCCGCGCCCCACGATCCCGCCATCGTCTTCCCCGTCCCCGACCTCCACACCCAAATCGACAACCTCATCTCCGTCGCAAAGACCAAAGGCTCCAGCGGCACCACCATTGAAGACTACGGCAGTTACAAAATCCAGCTATCCGCCCGCACCACCAGCGGCGGCGCCGAAGTCCACGCCCACTGGGACGATGTCATGACCGTTGAACAGGGCAGCGCCACGCTGATCACTGGAGGAACGGTGGTCGACGCCAAAACCGGAGCCGACGGCGAAACACACGGTCCCAAAATCGACGGAGGCCACTCCCAGCAGATTCACCCCGGCGACGTGCTCATCGTCCACGCCGGCACCCCGCACCAGTTGCTCCTCGAACCCAACACCACCTACGCCGCCGTCGTCATCAAAATCCACGAGCCGTAGACGCCGTATCCCCGCGCGCTCAGAAGGATCAACGGCGGTTCGTTCTTCCTCACGATTCTCTGCAGTCAGCCGCGCAGAATCGCAGCTCCAAAAGGAGCACCAGTGAGTCCGCCATCCACCATCAGCTCGATCGCATTGATGTACGACGCATCCTCCGAGGCAAGAAAAAGCACGGCCTTCGCCAGGTCTTCCGGTTCGCCCCAACGGCCCAGCGGAATCGTGGAAGAGAAGAAGTCCGCAACCCTTGCGGATTCCTCCGCTGTGGCATTGGCGCGCGGCCCGCGCTTCCAGATGGGAGTCTTCGTCGCTCCCGGCGCCACCACGTTCACGCGAATCCTGCGCGGCGCAAGATCGGCGGCGATCGTCCGCGCCATTGAAACCAGTCCGCCTTTCGTCGCAGCGTACGCAGCTACGCCGGGTTGACCGAGATAATTGTGCACCGATCCGTTGAAGATGATGCTCCCGTTGTCGTTCATCAGAGGTGCGGCTGCATTCACGGTAAAGAAAGCGCCGCTGAGGTTGGTGTGGACCACCTTCTCGAACACGGCTTCGTCGGTCGCGCCCGTCGGCGTCCTGCCCGAAATACCTGCGTTGGCGAAGATGATGTCCAGCTTGCCAAAGTCTTTGGCGAGTTCTGTGAAGAGCTTCTTCCGGTCCTCCGCCACTGTAATGTCGGCGCGATAGCCGCGCGCTTTCGGTCCGAGTTCCGCCACCGCTTCATCCAGTGTCTGTTGGTCGCGACCCGTGATGGCGACTTCTGCGCCTTCCGCGATGAAAAGCCGCGCCGTGGCCAGGCCGATGCCGCTGTTGCCCCCGGTAATCAGAGCCTTCTTGCCCGTCAGCTTCATTGATTCCCTCCTCGATGACCGGCCCTCCACCAGGATGGTCGCTCTATGCGTGATGGGATGGTCGTCAGAGATCGAGGATTCGAAAAAATCGCGGGAACCGGAGAATCACCGCCGCGAGGCAAATCTGAGATACTCATCGCGGAACGCGAAGAGTCCGGAGTCATCTCGCAAGTCAGGGGCATACGTCCATGTGGGAGTCGCGCCGCGGACTCGGTGAGTCGACAGCATCGGTAGCCCTCCTGGTCGTCGCGCTTGGCTCGGTTTTGCCGGCGCAGACAGCGAGAGACCCGGTGGCCCATGCCCCAAAGAGCAGATCGCAGCAGATCATCGCATTCGCTTCGATCCCGGCGCAAAGGGCCAGGGCTGTCATCCCTTTGGCTGCCTCCGCCAGTTCCGGACTGCTGGTCAATCTGTATCCAGCGACGCCGACCGTCTGTTCGATTTCCGGTTCAACCCTCTCGCTGCATGCTGCCGGAACCTGCATGATTCGAGCGAATCAGGCGGGAAATCAGTCTTATGCGCCAGCGCCGATGGTGACACAGCGCCTCGTCGTTGCTGCAAACACCAGCGCTCCAGGTCTTTTCGACATCGAGGAAGCTGGAACTGTCCTGCAGCAGGCTTATCCCCAGATCACGGATCAGCCGCCGTCTCTCTGTCCCCGTCCCACGATCGTTTCCGTATCGCCTAACTTCTGGGTGGCAGGAAAGAGCTATCAGGTCACCATTCGCGGCACGGGTTTCACGTCCCCGGAGAACGCCACCGAGTCATGTCCTGTCCCCTGGTTCACGGCGGGATCCGACTCCGAAACGTTACTGAACACAACGATCCTGAACGCAACGACGGCAATCGGCACGGTGGCGACTGCGGAAAATGCCCAGGGAGGGACGGCCGTCATCCAGGTATGGTATCTGCCACCGCCGGATGACGTTGAGCCAAACTTGCCACCTAACCCCGAACTTTAGCCCCGCAGGCCCGCATCACTCGTTCTATTTCTCGATCACTCTTGAGCGATGAATGATTTCGCAGCTCGCGGTTAGTTGGCAGCGCCGAAAGTGGTTTTTAGCGGCCTATCCGGTTGCGCTTTTTTCAGGATTGCGGCGGCGGCATCATGCCCCTGCCGGACAGCGAGATCCAGGGCAGACTTGCCCTCGCCGTCTTTGATGGCAGGATCGGCCCCCGCGCGCAACAGCAGTGTGAGAATGTCCGCCTCGCCTGCAATTGCGGCCTCGGCGAGCGCGGTCAGGCCCTCCGTGGACTGCGCGTTGACTGGGACGTGAAGTCCAAGAAGGATTCTGACAGTTTTAATCCTGCCAAAGCATGCGGCGGCCATCAGCGGAGTCTCGTTGATACTCGAGCCGGCTACTGGGGGAACACCCCTGCGGATCAGCAGGCGGACAATCTCCGGATCGTCAAGGTAAGTGGCAGCCTGAAGCAGCGTGTTGACGCCACCGAGATTCGCGACTGTGGGGTCGGCTCCGGCATCGAGCAGCGCCAGAACCGTCGTTCTCTCCCCGCTCTTGAGCGCGTACATCAATGGCGTGTCGTGCGTGGAATCGAGCGCGTTGAACTGGGCACCGGCCGTGAGCAGAAATTTGACGGCGGCGATTTGTCCGGTGCCTGCCGCGGCCATCAAGGGAGTAATGCCGTTTCCGTAGGAGTTGTTCACTATGGAGTTCGTCCACTTCAGTTTTTGTAACTCGAGCCGATGCCGGAATATCCACCGGTAAAGCCATCCATGATGCCTGGTTGTGTCTCCCTCCTCGAGGATCCTCTGCAACGTTTCCACTTCGCCCCGGCCGGCAGCGCAGAGAAACTCTTCGTTCGGGGAATTGAACCTGGCGCCCATGCTTTTCAGAAACGCGACCATCTCCTGGTCGCCCCCCAAGGAAGCAAGCATCAGGGGAGTGTCGCCGCTCTTGTCCGGTTGATTGACGTCGGCCCCGCCTCGAATCAGCACCGTGAGCAGATCGACATTGCCGCTGTTCAGAGCGACGAAGAGCGCCGTTCCGCCGAAGCGCGGGCTGGTGAGGTTGACCTTCACTCCTTGAGCAAGCAGGTAGCGGATAATCTCGGTCCGGTTGTACAGAGTGGCCGAGATGACAGCGTTCTCATCCTGGGCGTCGAAGAGGTTGACATCCGCGCCGCCTTTGACCAGGATCCTGACAGCCTCCAGGTCACCCAGTTGGCAGGCCATGGTGATGGGAAGCCGGTAGCGGATGCTGAAGCGGTTGGGGGAATCACCTCCGTCGAGAAGCGCCTGCAGCGTCTTATGGTCGTGAGTGACGACCGCTGCAAAGACTCGCCAATTCGGGCTGGACTGCAACTTTTCGATCGGAACATACAGCGGTCCTGCCTGAGGATCCGGTGCATTCTGGGCGACGGTGATCGCAGGGCCGAGAAAGCAGGCAAGGAGCCACACCACAAGGATCGTCCGCTGCGACATTGGCTGACCTCCCTCCTCCCCGGCGATGCCCATGACAGAATGTAGCGTCTAAGGCGGCAGTGTAGCTTGATGGAATTGCCACCTCGTTTCGCTCCCCTTCCGACGACAGTATCCAGCGCACAACCCCAATGCTGACCTTCCGATTTCGGGTTTCACGCTGCCCATCAGCGCCAGATTTCGCTTCGTTGATCGTTTCCTTGGCGCGAAAGGCAGCCTCCCGGTCGACACCATTGCAGTTGGCCCCGTCCAGACGACAACTCAGCAAATCCGCAAATCCTTCCGCCGCGGCGCAGGCCTTTGCTTTCGCCGGCTCGTCATAGAGCCCCGCCTCGTCGTCTGTCTGGACGCGACCCGGCCAGGGAGAAAGCCAGCTGGGCGCCGGCTGCGCTCAAAAGGCATACGAGAGTCCAACCAGGGGGACGACGCGGGCGACCAGGCCTCCGCTGTCAACGCGTGTTGCGACGTTGCCGGTGAGGACGAGTTCGCGAGCAAGACGGACCTTGGCTCCGACTCCGATCGAGTCGGAACTGTAGTCGCCGATAAAGGACTGAATGTTAGGAAGTGGATTCTGGAAGTAGTCTACATACGTGCCGAGGGCAAGGCGGCTGGCTCCGAGGACACGCTCACCGATCAGATCGGCGTCAATTGTAAGCCGGTCCAGTACGCGTATATCAGCGCCCCCGGAGTACAGGATGGCTGGGGGCAGGCTGGCTTTTGCGGGTCCGGTGGTGCCTGTCGGATCTCCCGCCAGAATGGAGCTTCCGTTCCACTGGTAACCGCCGCGGATATGCGGGGAAACTCGGCCGCGGTAGGTAAACGCGCCAAATGGAGCGACGCCGAGGGTGCCGGAGCCAAGAAAGCTGTTAGCGTCACCGCTGGGTACGCGAAATGCAATTCCTACCGATGCCGCGGTCTTTTCCCCTTTGAGAATCTCGCCCTTGGCTCGGAGGATCACATCGCCGATACCATTGGCCGAACCACCATTCGTGAAAGCTGCATTCACCGCCGCGAGTGCCTGGGCGGGGCTGGTCGGAAGCGGGCCGAAATAATGGTACTCGCCCATATACGCACCGCTGGCGTCGGTGCAGGAAGCGTCATATTCGCATTGAACGGTCCGCACGATGTGATCGGTCGAAATGACGTGAAGGTGAACCTGCTCGATGGGAATCTGGACCGAAACGTCCAGGCGGTTGCCGATGCCTGCTACGCCATAGAAGACCGTCTGATTTAAATGCAGGCCGACACTATTCTGCGTACTTATATAGTCGTTCTCGTAGTCCGGCGTCATGCCGTTGACCTCAAACACAGAGTGTTCGAGAATCGCCGGGAAACGACGGAGCTGCAGACCGTCAATTCCGCCAAAGTCGAAATACTGGTAAGCGACGCCAACGTCGACGTGGTTTCTTCCTATGACCTGGGCGCGTTCCGTGAGAATGGGTCCGAGGCTATCTTCGCTGGGAACCGGAACATGCTCGGGAGTGAAGGAGAAGGTGACCGCCGAACCAGCGGAGCCGAGCGGCAGGTTGGAGAGTTCTTCGCCGATCGAAGTAGTGAGAGGCGAAAAGGTGGTGAGGGAGGCGGTCTTGAAATGAGCCTTGTGGTTCGGTTGGTTCAGGGTCAGGCCGCCGGGACCGAAGAGCTGTGGAAAGGTGCAGACCAGGGTATTCGTCGTCGTGGTGTTGGAACATGTCTGCGCCGCCAGATGCAACGCGAGACCGGGAAGGACTGCAAGCAGAAGAACAGCTCGAGATTTCGTCATATTGCCTCCGAGACTGCATTTACTTCGCGGTTCTGATCAGCCAGTGGCCCTGAATCTTTTCCAGCGAGAAGAGAATGGTTGCGTAGTTCTGGGAGACAGCCTTTCCGTGGACCATAATCACAATGCGCTGTCCGGAAGAAACTGTGGCGCCGTCCCCGTTGATCGCAGGTGTCGATGGCGTGAGGGTGACTTCAATGCGATCGGCCAGCTTAAAAGTCTTTTGCAGATCTGAACGCGGCACAGTTAGCCAGACTTCAGACAGAGTATTTAGATCCTTCTCCTGGTAGGCGATCCGATACGTTTCCAGTGCTGCGAGGATCTGCTTTTGGTCCTGCTGGTTGTTCTGTTGTTGCTGTTGCTCCAGCTTCGCCTGGAGGGCAGCGATCCGCTGCCTGGCTTCGGTGGCGTGCGGACTGTCCGGATAGCTTTTGAGGAACTGCTGAAAATCCGACATCTGCGCGGAGTTGTTGAGGCTGTTCCATGCCGCAAGGTCGGGCGCTGGAGCGCTGGGGCCAGGAACTGCGTTCGCCGGAGCCGGATGCTGTTCTGGAGCGGGCGCAGAAGCGGGCGCCTGCGTGGCCGGTGCTGTGCCGGATGGCGGCGGGTTCGAAGCGGGAGCCGGGATGGACGGAGCCGAAGGCAGCTGTTGCACAGCCGGCTGGGGCGCGGCCGCCGGCGCTGCAGGAAGAGCCGTGATGAGGATCAGCGCCTGCCGCGCGTCCCGAGCCTGGAGCGCGATGTGCTGGTTCTGGCCCGCCCGGATCAGCGTGAGGCTGAACTGCGATCCAGCGCCCGCGGGGATGCGGTAGTTGTTGCGCGACGAGGGCAGAATTCGCTTCCCATCGATTTGCAGATCGGCACCGCTGCAGCGGCAGAAAAGGGTGACCCCGGAACCAGAGTTCGTCGCAGCAAGCACTGCATCCTGATCGAATCCGGTGGCGTTGTCGATCGTGATCGCCCCGTCTTTGGCGATGCGCACCGAGAGGCGAAGGTCTTTGCGGCTTCTTGCAATAACGATCTGATGTGTTCCAGGGGCGAGCTGGCTGAGGTCGATGCGCCCGGAGATTAGATCGCCCGCGGGTTTGCCATCGAGCGAGACGGCAGCGGCGCCAAGGTCGCCGAGAATCGAGACCGTGGAGCCGGGAAGAGAAGACGGTGCGGGTGGGTTGGCGCCGATGACAGGCTCGAGGGTGAGAGGCACGACGCGGTAGGCATCGTTGACGGCGAGGGTGAGCGACGAATGCAGCGCGACGTAGCCAGGGTGTTCCAGATCGATGGTGTGGCTGCCCGGGGCCAATCGCAGAGCGCAATTCGCGGAGCAGTCCCTCGCCTGGCCGTCGACCGTGATCGCCGCGTCAGCCGGGGACTTGATGACCGTGATCTGCAGCATCGGCGCTGGCGCAAAGAAGGTTCGCAGCGCAAACCAGACGCCGGCCACAAAGATGAGCAGAACTGCGCCTGCACCTGCCAGAACGGACGGGCGACGGAGAAGCGGGACCGGAGTGACAGCAGTTTCGGATTGCAGGCCGGACTTCGGCGCAGCAACCGGAGCGACCGGGGAGGCTGCGGGGAGAATTTGGGTCGCAGTCGACTCTGCCGGATGGGCGCTGGCCTCAGCGGCCGCTTTCTCCCGGTCGACGCGCTCGCTCTCCTTACGCTCGTGGACCGCCTTCTGTTTGGCGATGCGTTCTCCTTCGGCCTTTCGACGTGCGATTTCCTTCCGCGTCGTTTCGAGCGCAGTGCGGAGCGCAGGGCTGGCGGGGTCACGCTCCAGGGCTGTGAGCAGGGTAGCCAGTGACTCCTCGTCTTTCTCCTGAGCCAGTAACTGGCGGGCCTGCTGAATCGCCTGTTCGGTTGCAGCCTGGCGGGCGCGAGCCTCCGCATCAGCTTTCTCTTTAGCAATGCCTTCCTGTTCGAGGCGCACCCGCTCCCGTCGCTCCGCCTCGGCCCTGGCCTTTGCGATCTTCGCGGCCTCTTTGCGCTCGGCTTCTGTTTTTTCCTTTGCCAGGCGTTCCTGCTCGGCCCTCTCGCGGGTGATGCGTTCCTCTTCCTGGCGCTGTTGTTCGGCGCGCTGGCGGGTTAGTTCGGCTTCAGCGGCCTGCAGCGCTGTGCGCAGCTTCAGATGTTCGGGGTTGCGCTCCAGAGCGGCTCCGAGGGTTTGGATGGCTTCGTCGGGCTTACCCTGGGCCACCAGGTTCCGCGCCTGTTGCAGGTCCTTTTCTGCGGCGGCAGCGGCGCGCGCCTCAGCTTCGGTTTTCTCCCGGGCGATGCGCTCCTGCTCTTTGCGCTCCTGTTCAAGGCGGAGCTGCTCGATCTGCTTTTGCACTGCGGCGATCCTCTGGTGAAGGTCGGCGCGATCCGGATTGCGCCCCTCCACCGCGAGAAGCGTTTCGAGCGCGGCGTTCGGGTTGCCCGCGAGCAACTGCTGGTCGGCGTTTTTGATGGCGGCATCGCAGGCGGCGGTGCGCTCGCGCAGCTCGGTGCGATCCTGAAGGATGCGTTCGACCGTGGTTTCAATCTCCGCGAAGAGTGTGAGGATGGTGGCGTCATTGCGATGCAGCACGCGGCACTCGGCGGCGCGTGCGGTCGCGGCGGAGAGATCGTCCTCGGTTTCAAGCGTGGGCAGAGTGGCGCGCGTGGATTCCAGTTCCTGCACGATTAGGTCGTGTTCGATGCGCCGCCCGTGGATCTGAGCGAGCAGGCGAGTCGCCGCCTCCTGCAGATCCTGGAAATCTGGCTGGCGTTCGGCGAGCGAACGGATCTTCGGAACAATCGCCTCTGCATCGTGGATGGTGGGGGCTGCAGTCACGTTCCCGGCGAGGGAACTCATCTCGGTCAGCAGGGATTCAAGGGTCGCACGCAGGCGGGAGGCTTCGCTCTGCAACTGCCCGGCGAGGGCGGCAAGATTCTCGTCACTGCGGTCCAGAGCCGCAATGGACCGGCTGCGCTCGACGATGCGGAAAAGTTCCTGCAGTGAACGCGAGGACGAAACATCCGCAAAGAGGCCCTTCAGGTCGCGCGCGTGTGCGGCCTGATGCTCAAGACGTGTCGACACGGAGGATTCAATCTGCTGGAGCAGAACACCGATGCGCGCGTCATCGGTGAAACCTTGCGCCAGTTCGCGAGCTTTTTGCAGCATTGCCTTCAGCTCGCCTGTGGGTGCGGCGTTGACCCCCTGGGTCAGCGAGGTCAGCAAAGAGATGCGCCGGTCGTGTTCCTCGCGCAGTTGCGAGAGAGCGCTTCCGAGCTCGCCGCAGAGAGCCTGAATCCGTTTCTCATTGGGGAATGTCGCTTTGATGCTGCGCAGGCGGTTATCGCCATCGACCAATGAGGCGACGTTCTGGGCCTGTTCGATCTGGTGTCCGATCTGTTGGAGTTCTGCGATGACCTGGTCGCGTGATCGCAACCTCGCATCCACCTCCTCCAGCACGAGAGCCGCCGCGTTCTTTGCGTGTTCGTCGATATCAGCGGATTCGATGGAACTGCGCAGCTGGGCGGCATCGCTGGCAATGCTGTCCAGAGCCAGCCGCGCATCGAGCGAGCGTCGCACCTCGATGGAGGAGTTAAGGACGCGCTGCGAGCGCTGCGCTCGCGCCTCGTCTTCGGCCTGCTGCAACTCCTCGCGCCGTGCTGCTTCCTCGCGTTCCTGCCGCAGGCGCTCTGCATCCGCACGAGTCAGGGCGAGCAGCGATTCGAGATTGGGTTCGCCGGGATACTTCTTCAGGGCGAGGGATAAGGTTGCAATAGCCTCGGCAAACCGGCCCTGGTCGGTGAGGATCTTCACCGCAAGGCTCTCGTCCTGTACGAAACGGCGCCGCGCGGCGATGTCGCGTTGCTTGTCGGAGATCGAGCGCAGGCGGGAAAGCGTGGGATCGTCGGGGAAGCGCTGCAGGCCCATCTCCGAGATGGTGCAGGCGGAGGCGAAGTCGCCATTGCGGAGTGCCTTGTCGATCTGGTCGGTGATTTCCTGGAGATCCCTGCGGCGTTTTTCCTGTTCCTGGCCCCGTTCCGCCCACTGCAGGAGCTCACGAACGTTGGAGTCGGCGGGATCGAGTTCTCCGGCCTGGTGCAGGGCATCGACGGCATCGGCGAAGTTTCGTTCCGCGATGCCACGGCGCGCCTGATCGACATAATCCTGAACGCGTTGTCTGTGGGACCGCTCGGCCAGCTCCTTATTGACGACCGAGGCGAGTGCCCGCGCTTCGGAGTCCGCCGGGTCGAGGCGCAGCGACTCCTCCACTGCATCCTTGGCTTCGTCGAAATCACCGGCAAAGAGCGCAGACTCAGCACGGTTGAGAGCTTCGCGGACGGAGCGCGCGCGGGAAATGGCCGCACGAATTTCATCGGAGAGGCGAACCGACTCTTTGTCGCCGGGATCGAGCTTCAGGGCCTGGTCAGCGCAGGCGAGCGCTTCTTCGTATTGCCCGCCCGCGAGGGCGACCTGGGCCTGGGAGCGCATTTGCACAATCTGCGATGACCGCTGTTCCTGCTGGATGGCTTTGCGTACGTCGCGGAGCAGGCGGTTGGCGCGCTCGTGCTGGCGATCGAGACGGATGACCTCAAGGAAGTGAACGCGGGCGCGCTCGAGATCGTGCCGCTGCATCGCCGCTTCAGCGCGCTTCATACAGTCGGCAATGATCCCGGAAGTGAGTTGCTTCTGGACGGCGAGGATCTCGAAGCCGAATTCCTCGGCAGTCTGGTATCGGTCGTTGACGTTCTTGGCCAGCGCGCGTTTGATCACCGTCTGCATCGCCGGCGGTATGTCGTGCACGAACTGCGCGAGCGGCTGTGGTTCGTCGGTGAGGATTTTGACGAAGGTGGAAGCAGCATCCGCTCCTTTGAACGGGAGTTGGTTGGTGAGGAATTCGTAGAGCAGGATGCCGGTGGAGAAGATATCGCTTCGTCCATCCATGGGAAGAGAATTAATTTGTTCCGGCGACAGGTAGTAGAGGCTGCCGACCAGTTGGCCAGCCTGGACGATCGTGCTTTCTCCGCCAGCGACGCGGGCCACGCCGAAATCGACGATTTTAGCGGTACCGTCGGCGAGCAGAATGACGTTGGCCGGCTTGATGTCGCGATGAATGATATTGCGGTCGTGCGCATACTGGAGGCCGTCGCAGATCTGCACGACAACATCCAGTTTTTCGACCATCGGAATGGGGCGGCGCTCGGCAATGATTTTGGAGACGGCGTCGCCCTCGAGGTACTCCATGACGAGGTAGGGGTTGCCGTCCTGTTCGCCACTGTCGTAGACCGTCACGATGTTTTTGTGGTGGAGGTTCCCGGTCGACTTCATCTCGCGGGAGAAGAAGCGGTCAAAGAGGCCGGTGGCGGCAGTGGGGTCGGTCTGACGGAGCATTTTGATGGCAACGGTACGGCCGATGGCTGGGTCGTGAGCGCGAAAAACAATGCCCATCCCGCCCGTCCCGATGACGTCGATGACCTCGTACTTACCGATGTGTCGAAGCGAGGGCTGGACCCCCATATCGCCAACTCCTGGGACCGATGCACAAAAAGTGGCAAGTTGTTGCAAACAAAAAGCGAGACGGGCAGGGGAGGGGAATCCGACTGGGGCCGCGGCGTCGCGTTAGATCACCCAAAGTACCACACTGCGGTGTCGATTCAACAGCCCTTGATTGAAAGGTTTATAGGTTAAAACTCGCGACGGTTCCGGGTTCGATACCATGGCGTGGGATGGTGACGGGGAAGGGCCTGGCGTTTCCCGGAGAGAGAGCGAATTTGAGAGTTGGCTGCGAGATATCCGGGTAAAGGCTTTTCGCGGGGAGTGGTCTGAGCCGCCTCTACCAAAGGCGCATTTTCCATGAGCGATAGAACCCCACGCTATCGCTCATGCTCTGCCGTCAAATTCAGCCTGTATCGGGCGTGCCGGCGCTCGCCCGTCCGCAGTAGCGCACCCTTCTGCACCAAATCCACCAAATCGCGCGTCGTCGTCGCCGGCGATGCCCCGGTGATCGTGCTGTAGTTCCCTGCGCTCAATCCGCCTCTGAATCCCTCCGGACCCTCACGGAACATCCGCAGCAGCGCCTTCTGCTGCCGTTCGTTGGTATGCCCCCGCAGTCGTTCCAGCAACTTCGCCTTCGCAAGCACGAACTCCACAAGACGCACCGATCTTTCCTGCCCCTCCAGAGCGATCCCTGCGAACCACACCAGCCACGACGTGATCTTGTTTTCGCGATTTGCCCGCTCCAGCGCCTCGTAACAGCTCTTCTGGTGCTTCAGGATCGTTGCCGCCAGCGCTGTAAGCACCGGCTGAGCGAAGCCCTGCGTCAGCGCCTTCTCGGCAATCGCCCGCCCAATCCTCCCATTGCCGTCCTCGAAGGGGTGAATCGATTCGAAATATGAATGCGCCGTCCCCGCCCGCGTAATCGCCGGCAAGGTCTCGGTTCCCTCTGGACCCGTTCGCTCAAACCACGCGAGAAACTGCCTCATTTCTGCCGGAACCTGCCTGGAAGGCGGCGCCTCGAAGTGAACATTCGCAGCTCCCACAACTCCGGAGACGATTTGCACCGGTTCGTCGCTGGTCCGATATTCCCCCACGTGTGCCAGATCTCTCCGTCCCGACGTCAGCATCCGATGCCATCGAGACAGCAGTTCCTCGGTGAGCGGCTCCGCATGAGATCGGAACAGGTCCACCATCATCTCAGCGACGCCCTGCTCCGCGGGGGTTACCCGCCGCGATTCAGTCGCCAGTCCAAGCTGCCTCTGAATCGAAACTGCACGCTCGCCCGACTCAGAACCTCTCCCTCAAGCGCCGACGTGGTCACGGCCTCGCCGCTCATCAACTCCACAAGCACTCGTCGGCGATCGTCTTCGCCCAGGTGCCTGGCGGTGCCGATCGCCACCCCCGCCACATCGCTCACAATCAAGGAGAGTGTGATTCATAGAGGCCCCTATCGTTCATCTCTCCGTAAAGTGCACGGCCGGCAGCGCCTTCAGCCGCCCGGCCGCCGTCTCCGGCGTAATATCCCGCTGTGGCATCCCCAGCATCTCGAATCCCACCATATACTTGCGCACCGTTGCCGAGCGCAGCAGCGGCGGATAGAAGTGCGCATGAAAATGCCACTCCTCGTGCCCCTTGCCATCGGTGGGCGCCTGGTGAAACCCCATCGTGTAAGGAAAGCTCGTCTCAAACAGATTGTCGTAGCGAGTCGTCAGCTTCTTCAGAATCTCTGCCAGCGCGTCCCGTTCCGGCTCGTCAAAATCCAGCAGCGACCGGACATGCCGCTTCGCGATCACCAGCGTCTCAAACGGCCACACCGCCCACCACGGTACCACTGCCAGGAATCCATCATTCTCCTCGACAATCCGCACGCCCTCGCCCGCCTCGAGCGCTGCATAGTCGCACAGCAAACAGCTCCCGTGTCTCGCCTGATATGCGAGCAGCGCGTCTGTCTCCGCCTGCGGCTCATCCGGCACATGTTCGGTCGTCCAGATCTGCCCATGCGGGTGCGGATTGCTCGCCCCCATCATCGCTCCGCGGTTCTCAAAGATCTGCACGTAGCGAAAATCCGGCTCTGCGCCCAGCGTTCGATACTCCTCCGCCCATGCATCCACGACCTTGCGAATATCCGCGACCTGCATCCTCGCCAGCGTCAAACTGTGATCAGGATGGAAGCACAGCACCCGGCACCGTCCCCGCTCGCGCTCCGCTTTTAGTAACTCCGACGCATTTTCGCGATCCGGTGCCGGTGAATCGGGCAGCAACGCCGCGTAATCGTTGTCGAAAACGTAGACGCTCTCATATTTGGGTGTGACTTTCCCGCCCGCACGTGTATTTCCCGGACACAGATAGCATTGCGGATCGTAGTGAACATCCGAAAACCCCGAAGTCTTGTTGACCTCGCCCTGCCACGGCCTCGCCGTCCGATGCGGCGACACCAGGACCCACTCCCTGCGCAGCGGATTGAACCGCCGATGCGGAAACTGCAATGACTCCGACAAAGACTCTCCTCTCGATTAGAAAGATCTTCGCAGCGATTCTCGCGGAACCGCATCAGAAGCCGCGAAACGCAATCATGATGGCGATCACTATGACAGCAATCATGGCGAAAATCATCGCATTTCCGACTCTTCCCTGCGACCGTGGACGGACATTCGGCGCCAGAAAAGCCACACCCAGGATAACGACAAAGGCGACAACCTTCTCGCAGAGCTGCCCTGACCAACGAGGCACCAAGCCAAAACTGATCATCTTTTCCCTGGCTCGCCGCCGTTTCCGCACCCTAAACCCTCATCTCGAATCCCTGCTTCTCAGACCGTAGGCTTGTCCGGCACCGGAGCCGTCGCCAGAAACTCCCGCGCAAACCCCTCCGCAAATTCCTCCAGCAGCACTCGCACCCGTTCCGCATCCTCGCTGCGTACAACCAGCCCCGCGTGATGATGCTTCTTCAGCCGCAGCACAATCTCCGGCGCAAAGAACTTCCGCGTGTCCGGCTCCGCCGTCTTCGCCAGACACAGCACGCTCCCCGCATAAAACCCCAGCGGTTGCGGAACCCGATATCTCTCGCCCCGCAGATCCGCTATCTCAATCCGCGCCCACTCCCGCCACAGATTTACGCCCGTCGCCGTCTCCACCACATCCGCGATGAACGCGCCGCCCACCCGCGCCGCCGCCTCCAAAAAATAAACCCGTCCATCTTCCTTTGCCCGGATGTATTCCGCATGCGTCACCCCGTGCACCATCCCCATCGCCGGCATCAGCTTTGCATTGATCGCCGCCAATTCCCGCGCTGCATCGGAGCTTCGCTCCAGAATTCGTGTCGTGAATACGCCGCCCTCATGCATCGTCTGCATCGGCGGCTTCCCGTATCCGCTCACACTCGTGAACACCATCTGCCCCGCGCTTACGATCGAGTCGACGTGAAAAATATCGCCCGGCACAAACCGTTCCAGCACGTAGAAACTCTGCCGGTCCCCCAGCTGCTCCAGCGTGGCCCACACATCGTTCGCCGCTTGTATCTTCTTAATCCCGATCGCCGACGCCTCGCTGCGCGGCTTCAGCACCCACGGAGCCACCACCCGCTCCATCCACTCCCGCAGCTCCTCATGCACCAAGACCCGCGTGAATTCAGGCACCAGTGCGCCTGCTCTCTGCGCCTCCTGGCGCATCACCAGCTTGTCGCGAAAATGCGACGTCAGCGTCCGGCCCATTCCCGGAATCCGCATGTGCTCCCGCAACGACGCGACGGTTTCCATGTCGAACTCATCCAGCGCTACCATCCGGTCGAATCGCTTCGCCCGCGCCATATAGGTAACAGTGTTGGTTACCTGTTCCAGCGTCAGGCCCTCCGGCATGGTGATCAGCTCTTCGAGAATCGCCCGCGGCCAGTCCCCATGGCGATGCTTCTCCACCGTCAGCAGCACCACCCGGCACCCCAGCGCGGCGCACTCCCGCAGAAACGCCTGCCCCTTCTCATAGCTGCTGATGCAGAGGATCCGCGGCTGTTCGCTCGTCTTCATTGGTCACTGGTGTTCTACCATAGCCTCATTCAATGTCCGACGCCTTTCCCTTCTCCGCGGTCGAAATCGCCTCCCTCCACGACTCCGCCACCGCTCTCTGGCATCGAGAGCCTCGGGCTACGTCCGACGCGCTCCTCTCTCTCGCCGCTCCCCACCGCGCCTTCCTCGAAATGGTTCTCTCCCAGCACCGCGCCAACTACGACCTCTGGCACGTCGAAGACCGCGCCCGCACCCCGCGCGCCTCCGACTACGACATTGCCGAAGTCAAGCGCTCCATCGACCGCATCAACCAGCGCCGCAACGACCTCGCCGAAAGGTGTGACTCCATGCTGCTGGAACAGACGACGGAAATTCTCCGCGCGCAGGACGGGCCCGCCTCCACGGCTCAACCCGACGCGGCTCCGCTGCACTCCGAGAGCCCGGGCCTCATGATCGACCGGCTCTCCATCCTGGCCCTCAAGCTCTTCCACACCCGCGAAGAGATGGCCCGCCCCAAAGCTCCCCATGGCCATCGCGAGCGTAACCGCGACCGCCTTGCCCTGCTTACCGAGCAGCGCAACGACCTCGTCTCCTGCCTCGACCAGCTCTGGCACGACGTCCTCGCCGGCACCCGCCGCTTCAAAATCTACCGCCAGCTCAAGATGTACAACGACCCCAGCCTGAATCCGGCGATCTACGGTAGCCCTCCTGATCGCTGAACGCTGTGGCCTTCCTGTACCCTGTCCCCAGCACCCTGTACCCTGTCTTTCGTGCCCCTCATCGTTAACGCCGACGACTTTGGTCTCACTCCTGGCGTCAACCGCTCCATCGCCGAACTCCACCGCGCCGGCGCGCTCTCTTCAGCCACCCTCATGGCCACCGGAGCCTTCTTCGACGACGCCATCTCTGCTGCCAGGGCCAATCCCAACCTCGAAGTTGGCTGCCACATCCTCCTCGTCGACGGAACCCCGGCGCTTCCTCCACCGCAACTCCCCACGCTCTGCCCCAATGGCCAGACGTTCAGGCCAGCACTCACCGCCTTCGTCCGCGATCTCTTCACCTTCCGCATCAAGCCCGAAGAAATCACCGCAGAAGCCACCGCCCAAATCCGTCGCCTCGAGGACGCCGGCATCCGCGTCTCCCACATCGACACGCACAAGCACACGCATCTGTTCTCTGGAATCGCACGTCCGCTCCTCGCTGCTGCCCGCGCCTGCCACATCGCCGCCATCCGCAATCCCTTCGAGCCCGACTGGGCCCTGCATGCCACCCGTGGATCGGCCACACAACTCCGCCGCCTCGCCGTCGTCGCCCTCCAGTCTCAGCACCGATCTTTTCAGCGCGCCGTCCGCGACTCAGGCCTCGCCACCACCGGCGGCACCATCGGCGTCCTCGCCACCGGCGGCCTCGACGTCAACGAGACCCTTCGCAGCCTCCTCCGTGCGATGCCCAACGACCCACCCGCCACCTGGGAGCTCGTCTGCCATCCCGGCTATCTGGACGCCCACCTCGAACAGGTCCGCACCCGCCTGCGCGCCTCACGAGCCAAGGAACACGCCGCTCTCCTCGAACTCCTGCCCACCGTTCCGCTGGCTTCCTGGGCAGGACTCGCCCGGCCCTGACGCCTGCGACGAATCGCGCCCCACCGCGCAAAAACTGCCTTGACACCGCCAAATACCGCTGACTATAGTGGGGAACCTTTCCCCTCTTAACTCCTCTCTGTGATGGGTCACGCGTGGCGTGGCATGGGCCCGAAGTTTACCCCGCGGCAGCCCCGCTAAGGAGAGTCACCATGTTCTGCACTGCCTGCGGCAAAGAGAATGCCACCACTGTTTCCTTCTGCACCTTTTGCGGCGCGCCGTTGCACGCCGCTGCATCTGCTGGCCAGGCGGTAGCCGCACCGCCCATCTCAGCCGGGCCCTCCGCCGCCGCCAATGCCGGCAAGATGGCCACCTCGTTCCTCGCCACACTCAGTCTTCCCGAGAAGATCATCGGCGCAGGCGCTGTCGTCGCCCTCATCGGCTTCTTCCTGCCCTTCATTGCCATCCCCGGCCTCAGCGACCTGGCCGCCATGGCCATGCCCGATCCCACCGGCGGCTCGGGAGTTCCCTCCTCCAGCCTCTCCCTCATGGGCCTCGGCAAGTTCGCCGGAGCCGTCTATTTCACCCTTCTGGGCGCGCTCGCCTCCGCAGCTCTCCTCTATCTCGGCCGCTCCGCAAACTTTGCCCGCAAGATGCTCCTCAGCGGGATCCAGGTCATGATCGGTTCGATGGTCGGCCCCGGTACGCTCCTCGCTCTGCTCTTCGCCTCTACCGTTCGATCCGTCGCTGGCGTGGGGTTCTGGATCGTCAGCCTCGGCTACTGCTGCATCGTCGCCGGCGGCCTCATGACCATCGTCCAGCTCTCCAAAGTGGAACGGTGAGCCGGCGGAATTCGCCCTGATGAAACCCGGCGCATCACGCTATCGCATCAAGTAGCTCTGCACTACCGCGATCAGCACACCCACGCACACCACGTGAATCACCAGCTGCGTGAGCCACGCCTTCCAGGCAAACGGCCTCCTCGCCGCGCGTGAGAGCGGTACAACGATGCGACTCATCACCAGGTGCACCACCACGCCAAACACTGCGCCCCACATCACCGGCCAGCCCACCAGCGCAGGCCACGTGTCCGCCGCCGCGTAATAAACGAATGCCCACAGCCCGGCAATCAGAAAATGCAGTGCCAGCCCAATGGCCGCCGTCCCCGCACGACCCTCCAGCGCCGCGCCGCCCAGCACACCGCTGGCGACAAACCGCAGCACCCTCACGAACGGCACGCCCTGCGCCCTCATCACCCCTCCAGTAGCGCAGATATCCATCATTCCAGCCGTGCATCCACTCAGCGCAATCACCCCAGCCGCAGTCAATCGGTTTCCTCCGATTCTTCTCAGATGAAGCACGCCGCCAATTGATCCACAACTCGGAGCGCCCCGTATTCTGATTCTCACCATGTCCGCTGTCCGCGCGATCGCCCTTCCCGTCCCAGGCATCGAGCAACTGGAGGCCGAAGCCCGCGCCGAGGGCTACGACTTCCTCGACACGCTCGTCCGCGAATGGGCGACCGGCGAGAACCGCTTCGACCAGCATGGAGAAATCCTGCTCGGTTGCTTCGAGCACGATACCCTCATCGCCGTCGGAGGCCTCAATCGGGATCCCTTCCTCAATGACGTCTGCGTCGGACGCATCCGCCGCGTCTACGTCCGCCTCGCATCGCGCAATCAAGGCACCGGTCGCGTCCTCGTCACTGCCCTGATCGAACATGCCCGCGAACACTTCTGCTCAGTCCGCCTTCGCGCTGAAAATCCAGGCGCTGCTCGCCTCTACGAACGCCTCGGATTCGTCCCCATCCAGGATCCCAACGCAACGCACGCTCTGCATCTCGCAGCCGAGGACTACTATGGAACCAAGCCCACCCCTCCCGCGTAATCTTTCCAGCCTTGTCGAGGACCCGGATGAACGCGTTCTACAACTGGTTCTTTCCAGTAGTCTGGACCGCCTTCCTCGTTTACTGGCAGATCGCCGCCGCAGGCGCCAAAACCACGCAGCGCATCGAATCCATCCCCTCGCGCATCTTCCGCACGGTCTTCTTCTTTTCCGGAATCCTTCTGCTCTGCTGGCCCCGCATCCCGTTCCCATGGCTCTACCGGCACTTCCTCCCCGAGGCCACGTGGACTTTCTTCCTCGGCGCCGCCCTCGCCGTCGCCGGCCTCCTCTTCTCCATCTGGGCCCGCATCATCCTTGGCGCGAACTGGAGCCGCTCCGTCACCATCAAGCAGGGCCACGAGCTCATCACCGCCGGCCCCTACTCTCTTGTCCGCCATCCCATCTACACCGGACTCCTCACCGCCTTCCTCGGCTCCGCCATCGCCACCACCCAGGTCCGCGGACTGCTCGCCGTCGCCCTCATCTTCCTCTCGCTCTGGTACAAGCTCCGGCTCGAAGAAAAATGGATGCGCACCCAGTTCGGCGCAATCTACGTCGATTACACCCGCCATACCGCCGCCCTCATCCCCTGGCTGATCTGAGCGGGAACGGCACGCATCCCATGCCCGCGCACCGCCTCATCGCTGCGTTACCCTGATTCCGACGCATGCCCAACCGTACTCACCCCGAAAAGCCCCTTACCCCCCTCGCCCACGGAGCCCTCAACCAGTGCTTCGGCTGCGGACTCGAAAACCGCACAGGCCTCCGCCTCCGCTTTTTCACCGATCAGGACAACAATGTCCTCTGCCACCTGCGCCTCGCCGCCCGCTTCGCCGGACCTCCCGGCCACGCCCACGGCGGTATCATCGCCACTCTCCTCGATGAAGCCATGAGCAAATCCAATCGCGCCCGCGGCATCCTGGCTATGACCCGGCACCTCGAAATCGACTACCTCCGCCCCGTCCCCCTCGGCGTCCCGCTCACCCTCAGCGGCCGTCACACGGGAACCACTGGCCGCCGCAACCACGTCGAAGGCCAGCTCGCCGACGACGCCGGAAACGTCCTCGCCACCGCCAAAGCCGTTTTTGTTACCGTGACCCCCGATCTCCTGCAGAAAGCAACCGCACGCAATGCAGCTCCCACGCTCTGAGCCCTGTCTCAGAACCTTGTTAAAATAGAGCTTTCACGCACTATCTCCGCTCACCGGGTGCCCCTGTCTCTACTTTGGAAGATGGGATCTGAACTGCCCGCAGATTCAAGGAGTCGTGAGAGCGGACCGAGGAGATCCACATGGCAGACATCCATAGCGGCAACGGCCATCACACCCCCAATTCCCCGACCACGTTGCGCCTCAAAGTCGGCCTGGCCGAAATGCTCAAGGGCGGCGTCATCATGGACGTGATGAATGTGGAGCAGGCCCGCATCGCCGAGGAGGCCGGCGCCGTTTCCGTCATGGCCCTCGAGCGTGTTCCCGCCATGATCCGTGCCGAAGGCGGCGTGGCTCGCATGGCCAACCCGAAACTCATCAAGCAGATCATCGAAACCGTTTCGATCCCCGTCATGGCCAAGGCGCGCATCGGCCATTTCGCCGAAGCCCAGATCCTGCAGCAGCTCGGCGTCGACTTCATCGACGAGAGCGAAGTGCTCACGCCCGCCGATGAGGCGCACCACATCGACAAGCACGCCTTCACAACGCCCTTCGTCTGCGGCGCGCGCAATCTGGGCGAAGCACTCCGCCGCATCGCCGAAGGCGCGGCCATGATCCGCACCAAGGGCGAAGCCGGCACCGGCGACGTCGTCCACGCGGTGCAGCACATGCGCCAGATCACCCGCGAGATGAAGGCGCTCACCGTTCTCTCCGACCAGGAACTCTACGCCGCCGCCAAGGAGCATCAGGCGCCCTACGAACTCATCCGCATGGTCGCCCAGGCCGGCAAGCTGCCCGTCCCCAACTTCTCCGCCGGTGGTATTGCCACGCCCGCTGACGCAGCCCTCATGATGCAGCTCGGAGCCGAAGCAATCTTTGTTGGCTCGGGGATTTTCATGAAGGAGCGCGCCACTCCGCTGGACGTCGAAAAGGATCCGAAGGAACGCGAAGAGGCCGTCTCCCGCGCCAAAGCGATCGTCATCGCGACCACGCACTACAACGATCCAAAAATTCTGGCCGAAGTCTCCGAGCAGGTCACCGGCACGATGAAAGGTCTCGCCGCCGCAGCCCTCGACGAGAATCAACTGCTCCAAACTCGCGGCTGGTGAACTGGCCGTTCAGGCGGGCGCGTCCTGCGGCGCAAAAAAATGGAGCGCTTTGTAACCGCCGCATTCGTCTTGGTTTTGTATCAGGGCACGACTTCAGTCGTGCCGTAACCGCCGCCAGTAATTCCAGGCTTTAGCCCCTGTCGCGCTTTTTCGTATACGTAACGATGAACGATACAAATAATCCCGGTACATCAACAGTCGATGACCGCGAAAGGCCGAAGGCCTCCGCCCACCCGGTCAGGGTAGGCGTACTCGCTATTCAGGGCGATTACGACGCTCACGCCCAGGCTCTCCGCGAGGCCGGCGCCGAGCCCTTCCTCATCCGCAAACCGGAACAGCTCAGCGAAATCGACGGCCTCATTATCCCCGGCGGCGAATCCACGACGTTCCTCAAATTTCTCGAGCGCGATGGCTTCCTCACTTCGCTCCGCGACTTCGTCCAGCACAAACCCACCTTCGGCACCTGCGCCGGATGCATCCTGCTTGCCACCGAAGTCACGCACCCACCCCAGCAGAGCCTCGGCGTCCTCAACGCCACCGTCGAGCGCAACGCCTACGGCCGCCAGATCGACTCCGCCATCCAGACCACAGAAACCAAACTCCCCGGCGGTCCGCTCGAAATGGTCTACATCCGTGCTCCCCGCATCGTGAAAACCGGACCGGGCGTCGAAGTTCTCGCCGAACGCGATGGCTTTCCCGTTCTCGTCGAGCAGGGCCACCTCATGGCCGCCACCTTCCACCCCGAACTCTCCTCCGACCGCCGCGTCCACCAGCGTTTCCTGGATTTGGTGCGATCGAGAAGCACCAGCCGTTAACCTGAGGCCCTTAACTGGTAGCCTGAGGAATAACAAGCCTCACGATTTTCCGCTACAGGCTACGGGCTACCCGCTACCGGCTATCAGATGAACTGGCTCCCACCCGACGGCGCACTGCACGGAATCGCGCTCGATAACCTCCTGCGCTGGAACCTTGCCATCCTCTTCTGGCTCTTCGTCGCCGCGCACGTCCTCATCGTCGCCGCCCTCCTTCTCCGCCGCCCACGGAACTCACCCTCATCAGTCGCCGCGCCCACCAAAACCGAAACCCTCAGGCCTCTCCTGATTCTCGAGTTCCTTACCCTCGCAGCCGTCAGCGCTCTCTACATCGCCATGGATCTCACCGGTCACCAACTCTGGGCGGCCAGTCGCGAGCAGCCCTCCGCCTTTCAACCCGTCGAGGTTGAAATCACCGGCGTTCAGTTCCAGTGGTACTTCCGCTATCCCGGCCCCGACGGCGTCTACGGCGCCACGCGCCCCACCCTCGTCAGCGCGCCCACCGGCAACCCCCTTGGCCTCGATCCTACCGATCCACACTCTGCCGACGACATCGTTTCCTCCATCCTCATCCTCCCCGCCGGCGAGCCAATCGACATCACCCTCCAGTCACAGGACGTTATCCACGGCTTCTTCGTCCCCGGCATGCGGCTCAAGCAGGATGCCATCCCTGGCATGCCCGGTCACCTGCAGTTCACGCCCGCCACCCCCGGCGATTACTCCATCCTTTGCAGCCAGGTTTGCGGACTCGGCCACTACCGCATGCAGGCTCGCCTTCGCATCGTCTCTCCGGATCAGTACAAATCCTGGCTGGCCGACCGCGAACGCGCCGTCCTGAAGGCCGCCCGATGACCCGACGCCTCTTCACCACGAATCCCCGCGCTCTCGCGCTGAACTACCTGTTCCTTGCTCTGCTGGCCGTCATCACCGGCACCCTGCTCTCGCTGTTGATGCGCATCCACCGCACCTGGCCTAACCTCGCGATTCCCCCGCACGGTGTCATCCGCCCTGAGGACTACCTCGCCCTCGTCACCATGCACGGCACGCTGATGATCTTCTTCGTCCTCACTGTCGTGCCGCAGAGCGCCTTCCCCAATCTCGTTCTGCCCGCCCAAATCGGCGCCGAGGGCATGGCCTTCTCGCGCCTCAATGCCGCTGCTTTCTGGATCACTGCCGTCTCGCTTCTCGTTCTTCTCGCCGCCTTCTTCGTTCCCGAAGGCGCCCCCATCTCCGGCTGGACCAATTACCCCCCGCTCAGCGCCCTCAGCGCCGCCGGCCCCGGCCAGGCCACCGGCATGGACCTCTGGCTCGTCGCCATCACGCTCTTCTGCCTCGCATCCGTCCTCAGCTCCGCCAATTTTCTCGTGACGATCCTCAACCACCGGGCGCCCGGGATGACCTTCGCCCGCCTGCCCCTCACCGTCTGGTCCTGGCTCGTCTCTTCCGGCCTCACCGTCATCGCCTTCACCGCGCTCTTCGTCGCCGCGTCGCTGCTCCTGGCGGACCGCCACTTCGGAACCAGCTTCTTCCTCCCCTCCGGCATCGTCGTCAACGGCATCCCCGCTCGCCCGGGCACCGGTACTCCGATGCTCTGGCTCCACCTCTTCTGGTTCTTCGGTCATCCCGAGGTCTACATCACAATCCTCCCGGGCATGGGCCTCGCCTCTTCGATCCTCGCCAACTTTACCCGCCGCCCCGTTCCCGCGTACCGGCTTATGGTCATCGCCACCCTCCTCATCGGAGTCCTGGGCCTTGGCGTCTGGGGCCACCACATGTTCGTCTCCGGCATGAACCCGTATGCCGGAACTGCTTTCGGTCTCACCACCATCGCTATCTCCGTCCCCAGCTCTGCAGAAGTCCTCACTTGGCTCGTGATGCTTTTCCGGGGCCGGCTGCACCCGACCACCCCGATGCTCTTTATCCTGGGCTTTCTGTCCTTCTTCATCGCCGGCGGACTCACAGGACCCATTCTGGCGCAGCCCGCGCTCGATGCCTATCTGCACAACACCTTCTTTGTCGTCGCGCATTTTCATCTCGTCATGGCCATGGCCGGTGTCTTCTCCATCTTTGCCGGCATCTATTACTGGTATCCGCTGTTGACGGGCCGACGCATGAATGAGCTCCTCGGCAAAATCCATTTCTGGATCTCCCTTATCGCCGCCTATGGCGCGTTCTTCCCCATGCACTTTGCCGGACTTGCCGGCGAGCCGCGCCACTATTCCCAGCTCAACGGACCCGTGGAATCTTTCACCCGTCTCATTCCCGTCGAGCGCGGCATCACCTGGTCTGCATTCCTGCTTGCTGCCGTTCAGCTCGTCTTCCTCTTCAATGTTTTCTGGAGCGCCCGCCGGGGCGTTGCGGAATCGGGCACGAATCCCTGGCGCGCGACCACCCTCGAGTGGTCGCCCCTCGCGCATCCCATCATCGGTAACGGCCCTTATGAATACGCCCCAGCGCCCGCGCCAGGCGACAACTTTCTTCCCCAATGGGAGCCCGAAAAACCTTTTTAACTGTGTGTGCCGTCCAACGGAGTGTTCATCCTCAGGCAAACCGGTATAAGCTTTTAGAACTCGGCTCGGAGCCCCAATGCCCGCCACCTTCACTCGCCACACGGTCGAGACCGAACGCAAAGATCCAGGCTTCGGCGGTAAGCCGCCGCTCGACCGCAGACCGACCGGTGGGGGCGGAGGCGATGAAAACTGGGATTCCCACCACTCGCGCCGCCACGGGCCGCGCGAACAGCTCATTCGCTATCGCATGGCGGTTTTTTCCATCCTCGCCGCCGACCTCGTCTTCTTCGCCGTTCTCGTCAGTGCCTTCTTCGTGCGCCAGAGCGCAACCCATATCTCCCCCAGCGATGGCGTCGTCTCCGACTGGCATCCGCTCGCCCCCCCGCCCATCCTCTGGATTAACACCGCCATCCTGTTGCTCTCCGCGTTCACAATGGAAATCGCTCGCCGCCAGCTCTTCCACGAGATCGACATTATGGAGGAGTGGCTTGGCCTTGGCCGTCCCGCCGTCCGGCGCGCTGCACCCTGGTTGATCGCCACCATCCTCCTCGGCGGCGCATTCCTCGGCGGCCAGTGGATCGCGTGGCGCCAGCTCGCCCAGCAGGGGCTCTTTTTCTCCTCCAATCCCAACAGCTACTTCTTCTATCTGGTCACCGGAACCCACGCGGTCCACCTCTTCCTCGGTCTCGCCGCGCTGCTCTTCGCACTCGCCGCCATGTTCCGCTTCAAGCGCGTCGAGATGCGCCAGATCGCCGTCGACAGCACCTCCTGGTACTGGCACGCCATGGGCCTCTTCTGGATCTTCCTCTTCGTCCTCATCGTCTTCTTCCAATAATTGAAGTGCCATCCTGAGCGGAGTGCGGGGCGCGAACCCATCCAGCGGTCCATAAACCCAAGCCGCGTGAAGTCGAATGGACCCCCGTAGCGAAACGGGCCGCATGCGCCATAGCAGCTCTGCGCGCGCAGGGAATCGGTCGCGCAGCGGCCGAATTGAATCTCAAGCGTTGCGGACTCAAACCCTATCTGCACCAACTCGCTGACTGCCGACCGCTACCAGCCGCCAGCAGACCTGCACCCTGCCCCCCCCAACCTGTACCCTGATTGCAGTCATGCGCTACGTAATCGTCCTGCTCGCCCTCGCTGGCATCGCCGTCTCCGCCCTCGCCCTCCACGTCCACTACTCCACCGGCGTCGAGCCCTGCGACATCAACTCCCGCTGGGATTGCGGCACCGTCAATCGAAGCTCCTACGCCACGGTGCCCGGCATCCTCGCGCATCTGCGCAGCTCGCTTCATCCGGGCTCTGCCAGCGGTCCCGCCCCCAGAACCGGTTTCCCCGTCGCACTGGTCGGTGTCCTTGGATACGCCGCCATCGCTCTCTTCGCCTTCCTCCGCCAGCGCGGGCTCACTTTCCTCCTGGCCGCCGGCGCGCTCGCCTTCGCCCTCTATCTCAGCAACGTCGAGGCGCACGTTCTCGAAGCCTGGTGCGTCTATTGCGTGATCTCCCAGACCCTCATCGCCCTTATCTTTCTCCTCTCCCTGGTGACCCTCTTCGTCCGCCCCAGAATGTCCTCCTGAGCACTCCCGGTGACGGAGTAGCGACCGAAAAAGATCTCCACGAAGAAACCGGTAAAATTTGGCCGCCGAAACCGTATCATCCGTTTAAATAACCACTGGAACCTGCCACCATTCACCCTGGCCACTGCCGGACCGCGCCCATGGAACGCTCACCACGCAATCTCGTCCGCTGGCTTTTCGACGCCGCTGCCGGCCCGCGCAATCGCTTCGCACCCCGGTGGATCTTCCTCCGCGCTCTCGCCGCCATCTACTTCTTCGCCTTCCTCGCGCTTTTCTTCCAGATCAGGGGCCTCATCGGCCCCAATGGAATCCTCCCCGCCCAAAATTTCCTCACCGCGGTCGAGCGCCAGGTTCCTGGCGCCCTCCGCTTTTGGTACGCCCCCACGCTCTTCTGGTTTTCCTCCAGCGCGCACATGATGATGGCCGTCGTCTGGATCGGCCTGCTTGCCTCCGTCGTCGCGTTTCTCAACCTCTGGCCGCGTCTCTGCTTCTTCCTCTGCTTCGTCTGCTTCCTGTCCTTTGTCAGTACGGCCGGTGATTTCTCCGGCTATCAGTCCGACGGCATGCTTCTCGAAGCCGGCTTCCTCGCTCTCTTCTTCGCGCCGCGCGGCCTCTGGCCAGGCTGGGGCATCCACTCCTCGCCACCCCGCGCCGCTCTCTTCCTTCTCCAGTGGGAGTGGTTCCGCATCTATTTCGAATCCGGCATCGTCAAGCTGCTCTCCGGCGACCCCGAATGGCATCACCTCACCGCGATGGACGAGTACTACCAGAACGGACCCCTGCCCACGTTCGTCGGATGGTACGTTCAGCACTTCCCGCACTGGTTCCACGTTGGCACGGCTGCCGGCACCCTCGTCATGGAACTCGGTATCGTCTGGATGCTCTTCCTCCCGCGGCGCATTCGCCTCATCTGCTTCTGCATCGTCACGCCCTGGGAGATCGGCGTCATCCTCACCGCCAACTACGCCTTCCTCAACTACCTCGTCCTTTTCCTCGGCTTCCTTCTCCTCGACGACCGCAGCCTCTTCTCCTGGATTCCCGCTCGCTTCCGTGATCCTCTCGAGCAGGTGCCGCATGTGGAATCCGTCGCCGTCGCGCAGGAACGGCTCTCCATTGTCGCCACCACAGAGGAGCGCTTCGCTCCGGGACGCCACGATGCCGTTTCCGACGAATCTCCGGCGCGGCTCCATCCCATCCCCAGCGGACTCCTCGCCCACTTCCGTGCCTTCCGCATCGCTGTCACCGCCGTCCTTCTCACCTGGATCGCCTATGCCACCACCGGCGAGCTGCTCCGCATGCCCTGGCCCGATTTCCCCCTCCTCACCGCGCCCATCACTGCCCTTGAGCCCTTCCGCATCGCCAATCAGTACGGCCTCTTCGCCGTCATGACCCGCGGCCGCTACGAAATCGAGTTCCAGGGCTCCAACGACGGCCAGAACTGGACCCCGTATCTCTTCCGCCACAAACCCCAGGCCCTCGATGAAGCGCCTGGCCTGTACGCACCCTATCAACCCCGCTTCGACTGGAACCTCTGGTTCGCCTCCCTCACCGATTTCCAGAACGCTGAAATCGTCCCCCTCACCGAAGAGCGCCTCCTTGAAGGCGACCCCGACGTCCTTTCCCTGTTCAAGAGCAATGCCTTCCCGAACGCGCCGCCGAAATACGTTCGCGCCATGCTCTGGCAATACTGGTTCACCTCGATGGATGAAAAACACCTCAACGGTGACTGGTGGCGCCGCTCGCTCCTCGGCCTCTACGCCCCCGTCCTCACGCGCGCCCCTAACGGCAAATTCGACGTGGTCCAGTGGCCCGAACCTCTCCCACCCCACGAATAGGCAGCGGTTCATAGAAAAGAAAACCAGTGTCCTTCTCAGCGATGCGCCGGGAAGAATCGCAGCGAGGAATCGGTCGCATTGCGAGAAAAGTCTCAAGCGGTCATCGGCGAATCTGGATCAATCCTGTCGTCGGTGCCCGGTGCTCAGTAACCGGTGCCCTGGTTACAATCTCTCCATGTCCGACCCCATGTCCCGCACCCTCCCTTTCGACGACCCCGAAATCTCCGCCGCCATCGACGCCGAAGTCCGCCGCCAGCACGAAGGCCTCGAGATGATCGCCTCGGAGAATCTCGTTAGCCGCGCCGTCCTCGAAGCCGCAGGCTCCGTCTTCACCAATAAGTACGCCGAGGGCTATCCGGGACGCCGCTACTACGGCGGGTGCGAATACGCCGACGTCGTCGAAAACCTCGCACGGGACCGCGCCAAACAGATCTTCGGCGCCGAATTCGCCAACGTGCAGCCGCATTCCGGCTCCCAGGCCAACGCCGCCGCCTATGCGGCCGTTCTCCAGCCCGGCGACACCATCCTCGGCCTCGACCTCGCCATGGGCGGCCACCTCACCCACGGCCACAAACTCAACTTCTCCGGCAAACTCTATCGCGTCGTCTCCTACGGCGTCCGCAAAGACACCGAGACCATCGACTACGACGAGCTCGAGCAGATTGCACTCCGCGAGAAGCCCAAAGTCATCATCGGCGGCGGCAGCGCCTACCCCCGATTCTTTGACTTTCCCCGCATGCGTAAGATCGCCGACGGCTGCGGCGCCCTCCTCATCGTCGACATGGCCCATTTCGCCGGACTCGTCGCCGGCGGCGCCCATCCCTCGCCTATCCCGCACGCGCACATCGTCACCACAACAACGCACAAGACTCTTCGCGGACCTCGCGCCGGTATGATCCTGTGCGGTAAGAATTATCAGAGCGGCGAAAAACCGGAACAGACCATCGGCCGCGCCATCGATCAGGCCGTCTTCCCCGGCCAGCAGGGCGGACCCCTCGTGCACATCATCGCCGCCAAAGCCGTCGCCTTCCGCGAAGTGCTCCAGCCCAGCTTCAAGACCTACGCCGCGCAAATCGTCGCCAACGCCAAAGTTCTCGCTGAAACCCTCGCCGGCGCCGGCTATCGCATCGTCTCCGGCGGCACCGACACCCACCTCATGCTCGTCGACGTCTTCGCCAAAGGCATGCTGGGCAGCGAAGCCGAAGCTGCGCTGGGCGAAGCGGGCATCACCGTCAACAAAAACGCGATCCCCTTCGACACCAATCCGCCGCTCAAGCCCTCCGGCATCCGCATCGGCACGCCGGCCCTTACCACTCGAGGCATGAAGGAAGCCGAAATGCGCATCATCGGCGGCTGGATCGCCTTAGCCCTCGACCACCGCTCCGACCCCGCCGCCCTGGCCCGAATCCGCGGCCAGGTCCTCGAGCTCGCCGACCAGTTCCCCCTCTACGGATGGCTCCGCGAACCCGCCCCTGTGGGGCAATAGGTCATCCCCATGTGCCGCAACATAAAAATCCTCTTCAACTTCGATCCTCCCGTCACCGACCAGGAAATCCGCGCCGCCTCTCTGCAGTTCGTCCGCAAAATCACCGGCTTTAACAAGCCCTCCCAAGCCAATGAAGCCGCATTCAACTTGGCTCTCGACGAAATCGCCGCCAGTTCCTCGCGCCTCCTTCACTCCCTCGCCACCAACGCCCCGCCGAAGAACCGCGAAGAAGAGGCCGCCAAAGCCAAAGCCCGCTCCGCCGGCCGCTTCGGAACCTGAGAACCTCCCCGACGGGGCCAGTCCCCATTCGTCACAAAATCTGCCCCTACGAATTTCTCGCCGGAACTCCGCCCCAAAACCCTGCGTACCTCCCTCCGGAACGTGTGCGTCCGCGCAGAGGAGGCGAATCGGTGGAACTTTTCACTCAACTCAGGCAGACCCTGCGGCGCCTGCGGCGTGCGCCCCTGTTCACCCTGGTCACTCTCATTACCCTGGCCGCCGGGGTCGGCGCCACCATTGCCGTCTTCAGTGTCCTCGAAGGCATCCTCCTCAAGCCCCTTCCCTACCCGCAGCCGGACCAGCTCGTCGGCGTGTGGCACAGCGCCCCCGGCCTCAACATCGACGACGTCAACATCGCACCCTCGAACTACTTCATCTACCGCGAGCAGAATCGCGTCTTTACCGATGTCGGGGCCTACCAGGGCGACTCCGTCAACATCACCGGCCAGGGCACGCCCGAACACGTCCAGGGCGTCGACGTCACCGATGGCGTGCTGCCCATCCTTGGCATCGCGCCCCTGCTCGGGCGCGCGTTCAGCCATGCCGACGACACGCCCGGCGCGCCACTCACGGTCGTCCTGGGCTACGGATATTGGCAGCGCCACTTCGGTGGCGACCGCTCCGTCATTGGCCGTTCCATCACCATTGACAGCAAGATTCGTCAGATCATCGGCGTCATGCCACAAAGCTTTCGCTTCCTCGACTGGACCATCCAGCCAGGTGTCTACCTGCCGCTCCAGTTCGATCGCAATAAAACCAAGCTCGGCCAGTTCAGCTACGATGGCATCGCCCGCTTGCGCCCCGGACAAACCGTCCAGAGCGCCAATGCCGATATCGCCCGCATGCTGCCAACCGTGTGGACCAGCTTCCCGGCGCCCGAGGGCTTCAGCGTCGAGTTGTTTAAGAAGGCCCGCATCGGTCCCAATGTGCATCCCCTCATGCGCGATGTCGTCGGAGACGTGGGCCAGACGTTGTGGATTCTGATGGGCAGCATCGGCATCGTGCTCCTGATTGCCTGCGCCAATGTCGCGAACCTCATGCTCGTCCGCGCCGAGGGCCGCCACCAGGAACTCGCCATCTGCTCCGCTCTCGGCGCCGGCCGCTGGCGCATCACCCAGGAATTCCTCGTAGAGAGCATCGTCATCGGCGCCCTGGGTGCCGGCCTTGGTCTGGCTCTGGCGTGGGGCGCGCTGCACCTGCTCATCGCCCTGGCTCCCTCAGGCCTGCCGCGACTCGACGATATCGGCATCAACCTGCCCGTCCTCGGCTTCACCGTCCTCGTCGCGCTCGTCTGCAGCCTTCTCTTCGGTTCGATCCCGGCCTTCCGCTATGCGCATGTCCGCGCCGGAACCGGTCTGCGCGAGGGCGGCCGCAGCCTGAGCCAGGGCCGCGAGCGGCATCGAACCCGCAATACCCTGGTCGTCATCCAGGTAAGCCTCGCTTTCGTGCTGCTCATCTGCTCCGGTCTGATGATCCGTACCTTCCGCGCCCTCATCCGTGTTCATCCCGGCTTCGATACCACCTCCATCCAGACCCTGCGCATTCTCATTCCCGACGCGGAGGTGAAAGATGCGGCCCAGGTGATCCGCATGCAGGAGGCCATGCTGCACAATATGGCCGCGGTCCCCGGCGTCACCAGCGTGGGCATCGCCAATTCCGTGCCGCTGGACGGGGGCCAGTGGATGGATCCCGTCTTTGCTCAGGATCGCAGTTATGCCGAAGGACAGATGCCCCCCCTGCGCCGCTTCAAATTCGCCTCGCCGAACTACTTCCATACCATGGGCATTCCACTGATCGCTGGGCGTGATTACACCTGGGACGACGACTATCAGAAGCTGCCGGTGGCCGTCATTTCGGAGAACTTCGCGCGGGAATACTGGGGCAGCCCGCAGAATGCGCTGGGCAAGCGCATCCGCGTCGCCTCCAAAGACGACTGGCGCGAGATTGTGGGCGTTGTCGGCGATGTCCACGAGGAAGGAACCGGCAAAGACGCTCCAAAGATCGTTTACTGGCCCCTGCTGCTGACTCACTTCGAGAGTGGCATGTTTGATGTCAACCGCTACGTGGTCTTCGCCGTACGCAGCGAGCGCGCCGGCTCCGAAAGCCTCGCCAACGACCTCCGCCGCGCGGTCTGGTCCGTCGACTCCAATCTGCCCGTCTCCGACATTCGCACCGAGGAATTTCTCGTCGCGAAGTCTATGGCACGCACCTCGTTCACGCTCATCATGATCGGCATTGCCGCCGGTATCGCCCTCTTGCTCGGCCTCGTCGGTCTCTACGGCGTCATTGCCTACTCCGCATCCCAGCGCCGTCGCGAAATCGGCATCCGTATCGCCGTCGGCGCGCAGCGCAACGACATCACCGGCATGTTCGTTCGTCAGGGATTGCTGCTCGCCGGAATCGGCGTCGTCTGCGGTCTGGGCGTCGCCTTCGGGGTCACGCGGCTCCTCGCCTCGCTGCTCTTCCACGTCAGCCCCATGGACCCGATCACCTACATCGGCGCCTGTCTCGCGCTGTGCGCCGCCGCCGCCCTGGCCAGCTACATCCCCTCACGGCGAACTGCCACCGTCAATCCCGTCGAGGCCCTCCGCGCAGAATAGGGACTCTCCTGCGGTTGCCTTTTCCCCGGCCAGGCGTCGAAGGGGTTCCGCCGCTATGCCGAATCCCCTACTCGCTCAGGGTCCTTTTCTCCTCTTCATCCGTCCATAACGGCGTGCCGCCACCGTCGGAAAGGAGCGGAGTCACTGTATTGACCGTTGCCCGTTGAGACTCTTATGCTGCCTTGCATATCAGGACCTGAAAGAAAGCTATTCCGCTCGGTCGTTGGCTTGGGTTTCGTACTCTTTTTCCCCGCCCTCGGCATGCATGCGCAACCAACTTCGACGCAGCAATCGCCGCCACCCACCCAACCCGCGACGCGTCCTCCGTATCCAGCCGGCCCGACTACACTCTCCGTTACCGCCCGTGAAGTCCTGCTCGACATCGTCGTCACAGACGCCGCCGGCCACCCCGTTCCTGGCCTGAAGGCCAGCGACTTTACGGTTATCGAAGAAGGCGAGCCTCAGGTCATCCGCCACCTCGAAGAGCACGACCCGATGTCCGGCGCCGACCTGGCCAAAATCGGCGCCGTCCCCTCCCTCCCGCCCAACACCTTCACCAACTACACGCCCGTCCTGAATACCAACGCGTCCACCGTCATCCTCCTCGACGCGATGGATACCCCAATCATCGCGCAGGAATATCTGCGACAGCAGCTCATTGGCTACCTCAAACACATGCAGCCCGGCCCGCAGATCGCCATCTTCCAGCTCGATACTGATCTCCATCTCATTCAGAGCTTCTCCTCCGATCCGCAGGTCCTGCTCGCCGCCGCCGAAAGCAAACGCGACATGCCCTCCCTCGCCCGCCCCATCGCGGGCGACCGTTACATCTATCACAAGGACCACCTCGAGTTGCTCCGCGACGCCATGCGCTCCATCGGCGCTTATCTCGCCGCCTTCCCCGGCCGCAAAAACCTCATCTGGTTCACCGGCAACGTTCCTCTGTGGCGCGATGGCAGCGGCTTCGGGAATCCCTTTCACGACAGCTTCGGCGTCATCCCCGGCTCTTCAGGCGATGACATCGCCGATCTCACCGACGTCCTCACTGTCAGCCGCGTCGCGGTTTATCCCGTCGACACGCGCGGCCTCCTGGTCGACTCCCAATTCACGGCGCAGAACAATGGCCGGCCTTCCCAGCGCGCGAATCTGCGCAACTTTGCCCGCCAGGCCAACAACGAAGCCAACCTCGAGGACGTCGCCAACGCCACGGGTGGCAAGCCGTTCTTCAACACCAACGATCTCAGGCGCGTCATCGGCGAAGTCGTCGATAACGGCTCCAGCTACTACACCCTCGCCTACGCCACCACCAATACCAAGTGGCAGGGCCAGTTCCGCCACGTCAGGATCACAATCGATCGCCCCGACCTCCATCTCCAGCACCGCAACGGCTACTACGCCTACAACCGCGACCAGCAGGAGCAAAAACAGATCGCCGCCATCGAACGCCGCGAGGCCGGGACCGCGCAGCAACCGCAAACTCCTGCCCCGCTCACCAATCCCGCGCCGGAAAATCAACAGAGCAACCCAACACCACCTGCCTCCGATGCCGACGGCGCCCTCGTCCGCGGAATAAAAGGTGGCTTCGACGCTTCCATGGCGCTCGGCGCGGTTCCTGCCACCGAAATCATCTTCGGCGTCAGCTTCCTCCCCGATAACCAGGTCGAAAAGGTCGATAAGAAATCCCCGCCGCCCCAGGACAACTTCCTGCGCCCCGCGTGGCAGAACAAGCCCTTCCGCAACTACGCCGTCGTCATCCACGCCGACGCTCGCCGGCTCAAGCTGAACCAGTCATCGGACGGCATCCGCCACGGCTCGGTTCAGTTCGTCACCGTCGTCTACGATCAGCAGGGTGCTATGGTGAACTCCCTCCAGAAAACGGTCTCCCTCGACGTCGAGCCAGCCACCTACCGTAAGCTCCTCGCAACCGGATTGCCCATCCGCGAGGAAATCGCCATTCCCGTCAAGGGCAACTACTTCCTCCGCTTTGGGGTACATGACGAGATGGGCGATCAGGTCGGGGCTCTGGAAATTCCCGCCGATCAGATCCGGCTCAGCGTCGCCGGAATCGCCTTCCGGAAACCCTGAGTCTTCCGGAGAACAACGGATGCGCGAAGCGACGCCGCCCCGGACAGCCCTGTGGCTGCCGCCTTCTCGCTGACCGCTTTCCATCTGACTGCTTCTTCGCTAACCGCTTCTTCGCCGCCTACGTGTATTCCCACTTGCGCGCGAACCACCGCGCCAGCACAAACAGCACCACACCCGCCGAGACCAGCACCCCGACCTCCGGCCCCAGGCTGCTGATCGGCTCGTCGCGCCAGAAGATTTTCTGATACCCCGAGATCGCCCACGAATTAAACGTGAAGTACCCGACCGTCAGCATCGCATTCGACATCAGAAATTTCGGAAACATGCTCCCGCCCAGCGCCGACATGGTCAGAATGATCAGCGTCGAAAATGCGCCCAGCTGCCCCCGCGTCCTCGCCACACTCGCGAGCAGCATTCCAAACGAAGCCACCGCGAACGAGGTGATCGCCGTCATCACCAGAAATCCCGGGATATGCGAAAAAAAGTCGAGGTGGAAGACCAGCGCAGCCCACAAAAACATAATCGTCAGCTGCGCAAACGCCAGCAACGCGCAATAAATCAGTTTTCCCGCCAGCAGCGTCGTCATCGTCACCCGTGCTGACAGCACCCGATCCAGCGCTCCGCTCTCCGACTCATCCAGCAAGCTCCCGCCCGCTGCGCTCGCCGTGAACAACAGAAACATCACCCCCACGCCCGCCGCGTAGTACGAGATCATCGGGCTCTTCTTCTTCTCCCCCACCACGTCCTTCACATCAACCGCAACAAACCCGCTGAAGTCGTCCGCATTGTTCGCCGACGGTTTCCCCGGCTGCGTTCCGGGATTCTGCTGCGCGTCCTGCTGATCCTGCAATTGCTTCAGCCGTGCCAAACCCGCATCCATCTGTTTGCGCTGTTGCGGCGTCAGCCCGCCAATCTCCCGATCGAAGTATTGCGACCCCACACTCGCCATCGTCGCCGGCAACGACATCATCACCGTCTTCTGCAGCATGCCCGCCACCACCTGCGCCGCCACCGGATCGGCGCTGTCGTGCAAAATCTCAAACTTCGCCTGTTGTCCGCCGCCCGGCCCAAACGCGATTGGGTGCGCCCCGAAACCCGCCGGAATAATCAGTGCCGCCGGCGCATCCCCGCTGCGCACCGCGGCTTCCGCCGTCTGCGCCGTATACTCTGCCGGCGCCGGATTGTCCTTCGTCGCCTTCGCATGCGTCGTCGCATCCAGCGACGGCTCCCGCTCGAGCGCCCGCACCAGGCTCTGCGAAGCCGCGCTTTGATCCTCATCCACCACCAGCACCGTCACCCGCGGCGTCGACGACCCCCGCATGCTCCCGAACACAAATCCAAAAATCGTGAAAAACCCAATCGGCAGGATGAACGACATCACAAACGCACCGCGATCCCGCCGCAAGCTCCGAAAGCTCGTCTGCAGAATGGCCCCGATCATGCCCGCAGCTCCTTCCCCGTCAGCTGCAGAAACACCGACTCAAGATTCGGCCGCTGCAGCGTCACGTCCAGAACTTCGAGCCCGTCACGGCTCGCCGCTTCCAGCAGATCGCCAATCTCCGCCGGCTTCTCTACCGAAAAAAGCACGACCCCGGCCTGCCCAGTCTCGCCCTGCGCGGTCCCGCCTCGCTTGGCAGCCCACGCCGCCAGATCCACCCGCGTCGCCCCAAAATGCATCGTCACCGAGCTCCGCGATCCGAAGGCCCGCGCCACCAGCGCCTCTTTCGTTCCCTCCGCGATAATCTGCCCGTGATCGATGATCGCGATCCAGTCGCAAAGGCGCTCCGCCTCTTCCATGTAGTGCGTCGTATAGATGATCGTCGTGCCCTCGTTGCGCAGCGCCTCTACCATCTCGAAGATCCGGTTCCGCGACTGCGGATCCACGCCCACCGTCGGCTCATCCAGCAGTACCAGCCGTGGCCGATGGATCAGCCCCGCTGCCATATTCAGCCGCCGCTTCATCCCGCCCGACAAAGTCTTCACCGGCGAGGCCGCGCGATCCGCGAGCGCTGCCCACTCCAGGCACCACGCAATCGCGTCGTCCAGAACCTTGCCCCGGAGTCCCTGATATTTCCCAAAGGCCTGCAGATTCTCCCTGCACGTCAGCAGCGGATACACCGCCAGTTCCTGCGGCACCCATCCCAGATCCGCCCGCGCCTTATCCGAGCTCACGGGCTTTCCAAAGATGCTGATACTGCCCGTATCCAAACGCACCCGCCCCACAATGCTGCGGATCAGCGTCGACTTCCCCGCTCCATTGGGCCCCAGCAGCCCAAAGCAGGCGCCCGGCGCAATCTCAAACGACACGTCCGCGACCGCCGTGACCGCGCCAAAGCGCTTCACCACGCCGTCCACGCGCAGCGGCTCAGCCTCCGCACGCAAGACTCCTTTGTGATCCTGACTGTCAGCCATGCCGCTCACTAACCCTGGAAGCTTTGGCTGCATCATAGCCGTTTTGCCAGGGGATTCAGTGAAAGGCAGCCGGATGCTGCGGTCCCGCAGATCCTGAAAAACAAAAAGGCCTCCCGCACGGGAGGCCTTTTTGTTCTGCTCGAATTACTGCCCAGCCTGCGCCTGCGGCGGCTGTGTCGGAGCCTGCGGCCTGGGTGCAGCCGGCTTCTTCGGTATTTCCTTCTTGCCCGGCGCGATGATCGCGTGCAGCGTATTGCCTTCCATGCGCGGCATGAATTCCACGACGCCGTTCTCGCCGATGTCCTGGATCAGCCGGTTGATGATCTTGTACCCCAGCTCACGGTGCGCCATCTGCCGACCCTTGAAGCGCAGCGACGCCTTCACCTTGTCCCCGTCCTGAAGGAAGCGGACCGCCTGGTTCTTCCGCGTCACATAATCGTGATCGTCGATGGTCACGGAGAATTTCACTTCCTTGACAACGATCACCTTCTGCCGCTTGCGTGCGGCGCGGTCGCTCTTTTCTTTTTCGTAGAGGAACTTCCCGTAATCCTGAATACGGCAAACCGGCGGCACCGCCGTGGGCGATACTTCTACCAGATCCAGACCGCGCTCGCGGGCTATTTTGAGAGCTTCAAACGGCGGAAGGATCCCGAGCTGCTCACCTTTTTCGTCGATCACGCGGATTTCCCGGGCGCGGATTCGATCGTTGATACGGACGAACTGCTTCGCAGAACGCTTATCGATGGGTTTTTCTCCTGGGCGTGAACATGCCACGCGGCAATTTAGTATATCAACCGCTTGTCGATACGATGCATGGTGATCGGTCCGGGGTGCGCGTTTCACCCGGATTCGCTGTCACTCGCTCATGGCTCGTGTTTATTGCCGGCTCGAGTATCGAAATCGTGCATCCGGCTCGCCTCGAAGCTCACAATCTTCCACTGCCCCAGCCGCCGGTTGTACACCCGCGTGTAACGATACTGCCCGCTGATGTCGCTGGTCCCGTTCGTTCCCTCCAGCTGCGCCTGCGACGTAACCACCGCCGTATCTCCGTAGACCCGCACCTTCGTCTCCGTGATGTCCAGTTTGCTGATCCTGATGGTCCCCGCACTGCGCTGCGCCAGCGCCTGCTTCTTGTCCTCGACCGTCCCGTTGGACGTGATCCCTACATAATCATCGGCCAGCAGCCGGCCCATCTCGGCGACATTGTTGGTCACCTGCGCCTGCTGCCACTGCTCCTCCAGCGCCTCGATTTCCTTGTGGATCTCGCTCTTCTCGTGGTGGGGCAATCCCCAAACCGGGTGGCACCATGCCAGCACAATAAGAGCCGCAACAGCTTGCGGAACGGGCTTCGAGCGCAGGGTAGAGGCCGGGCGGCGGCGCATGTTCGTACCCGATGCTAGCCCGGGTTCCCGCGGCCCGTCAAAAAAGAATCGCCGAACGGCATCGATTCGTTCCCGGATCGTCATATGCGGCGGGGAACGCCGCCTCCAGCCCAGCTGTCGCGATCGCCCACTATCTCCTCAGACGCGCGAAATCCCCGGATGACTGCATCGGCCCCGTCACGCCACGAAAACCAGATTCTCCACCTGCCGGTCCAGCATCATCTGATACAGACCGGCGACCACCATATCCCTGAAGTGCGGCGACGCCCGGTGCGCCTCAGCCGCTTTCTGATCCCGGTATTGCTCGTAAATCACCACCGTGTCCGGTTCGCCGTCGATCGTATGCGGAACGTAGTTCACGCAGCCCGGCTCCTGCCGCGATGCCTGCGCCAGCGCCTTCAGCAGCTCGGCCACGCGCTCCCGGTCCTCGCTGCGAAATTTCATGCGAACTGTAAAACTGATCATCGTCTGCTTCCCAGCCCCTGATCTGCCTTGTTAAGTACGGCTATTTCCCTGCAACCCGCAGCATTGCCTCGCCGAATTCCGGCATTTCCAGCGTCTGGTCGCGATCCGGCCCCGTCGATACAATGCCGATCTTCGCGCCCGACTCCCGCTCCATGAAACGCAGATACTCCTGCGCCGCCGCCGGCAAATCCTCGAACTTCCGAACCCCTTCCGTCGACGTCTTCCACCCCTTCAGCCGAGTGTACACGGGCCGTATTGCATCGATTCCCCGGATATCCGCCGGCATCGTCTCGCACGGCTTGCCATCCACCTCGTATGCCGTGCACACCGGAATCCAGTCCAGCGCATCCAGCACGTCGAGCTTCGTCACCACCAGCCACTCCGTGCCATTAATCTCATTCGAATACCGCAGCAATGGCAAATCCAGCCAGCCGCACCGCCGCGGCCGTCCCGTCACCGCCCCAAATTCCTGACCCCGCGCGCGCAGCATCTCCCCGGCCTCATCGAAAATCTCCGTCGGAAACGGCCCTTCCCCCACGCGCGTCACATAGGCCTTCGTAACCGCGATGACCGTGCCGATCCGCGTTGGCCCCACGCCCGTCCCGATCGACGCCCCGCCCGCCGAAGCCGACGACGACGTCACAAAGGGATAGGTCCCGTGGTCGATGTCCAGCATCGTCCCCTGCGCGCCTTCGAACATCAGGCTGTGTCCTTCACTCAGCGCCTTATTCAGCAACAGTGCCGTATCCGTCACGAACGGCCGCACCTTCTCCGCCGCCGCCGCATACTCGTCGTACATCTGCGCCGGATCCAGCGGCTCGGTCCCGAACAGCGCGTGCGCGATGGCATTCTTCTCCCGGCATGCGTTCTCGATGTGCGTCTTCAGCAGGCTCGTGTTCAGCAGATCCACCACCCGCAGCCCATTCCGCGCCATCTTGTCTTCGTAGGCCGGCCCAATCCCGCGGCTCGTCGTCCCAATCTTCTGCCGCCCCGGTGCGCTCTCTGCCGCCAGCTCGATCATCCGGTGATATGGCAGGATCACCTGCGCACGGTTCGATACGAACAGCTGCCTGTCCACATCGATGCCCAGATCCCGCAGCCGCCCCGTCTCCTTCAGAAACGCCATTGGATCGAGCACCACGCCGTTCCCGATCACCCCGCGGCAGTCGGGACGCAGCACTCCGCACGGCACCAGCTGCAAAATAAATTTCTGCCCGTTGATGATCACCGTGTGCCCGGCGTTATGTCCGCCCGCATAGCGCGCCACCACCGCAAACCGCTCGCTCAGCACATCGACGATCTTCCCTTTGCCCTCATCACCCCATTGGGCGCCGACTACCACTGCTGACTTTGCCTGGGTCACCGGATTCCCCGCTTTCCTCTCTTCTGATCCGGCTCCACGGCACACGTTCGCTGTTATCTTCTGAACGCGATGAATATGACTCTGAGATGACCGTGGGTGGGCCGGATGTGCTGATCAGTCCATCCGATTCCCCATCATATATCGCCAAGGCGCGACTCGGAAGATTACGTCGGAATCGAGACCTGGTAACCGTCAACAAATGAATCTTGTCGCCCCACCCCGGCCAACATAGAATCGAACCCCATGCCGGTGCCAGCCACGTCCCGACGACCCGCCGTTGCCGCGCCAGCCCCGCCGCCGTTCGATGAAGTCCGCGTCGGCGACGCTGCCGGCGAGTTTCTCCGCATCCGTCGCGGGCCCCATCGCGCCTGGGCCTACGTGGTCGTTGCCTTCGTCTTCGAAATCTGCTTCCTGTCCTTTGATATCCATGACATCCTCCGGCACACCAGAGCGGCGCATCACCCTGATATGGCTGTCCTCCTCTCCACAGCCGCAGGCATCCTTCTCTCCCTGTGGATTTTCAACGACCGTTGGCGCTGCATCGAAGCCTTCTCCAGCCGTTTCTGCTTCGGATCCGGTTATGCCGCGCTCCTTACCTCGCACCTCTGCTTGATTTGGGTCCCATCCATCGCGTTTGTCTACGCCAACTACCGCGGCCTCCGCAAGCTGCTGGGCTCCTGACCAACCAACCTCGTCTCTTCCTGCACACCCGGGCCCCCTTTTCCACCCTCCGCAACCTGCGATACTGATCCTTCCATGACCAGCGTTTGTCCCAGGTGTGACGGATCGGGTGCGCGAGTAATCTCCCTCCCCAGCGGCGCCAGCAAAATCGAAACCTGCGAATGCCAGCTCGAGCAGCGCGTCGCCCGCCTGCTCGAGCGCGCCTCCATCCCCGCCCGCTACGAGCACTGCTCGCTCGAGAGTTACGACGCCAGCTTCCACGGTGCCGATCGCTCCCTCGCCGGTGCTTACCTCATGGCGCGCCGATTTGTCGATGGCTACCCTGCCACCACAGAAGGAAAAGGCCTCCTCCTCACCGGCTCCATCGGCGTCGGCAAAACCCATCTCGCGGTCGGCATCCTGCAGGCCCTCATCGTCGAAAAGGGCGTCCACGGCCTCTTCTGCGACTACCGCGAGCTCCTCAAACAAATCCAGCACTCCTACAATCCCCAGGTCGCCACCACCGAAATGGAAATCCTCCGGCCGGTCTTCGACGCCGAGGTCCTCGTTCTCGACGAGCTCGGCGCGGCCAAGCCCACCGACTGGGTCTGGGATACCGTCGCGCTTGTCCTCAATACCCGCTACAACGACAAGCGCACCACCATCATTACCACCAACTATGCCGACCTTCCTCCCGGCGGCTCCAACGGCACCACTAGCGTCAGCCGCGCCGTTCGCGACGAAACTCTCGGCGACCGCATCGGCGAGCGCATGCGTTCCCGGCTCGCCGAAATGTGCGTGATGATCGAAATGCGCGGCGAAGATTTCCGCCGCACCGTAGGCCGCGCCCGCTTCGGCTAAGCGCCTCTGTCCTCTGTGCCCGGTGCTCCGGGCTCTGTGCTCTGCTCTGTCCTCTGTCCGCTGTCCCCTCCCCCGGTGCGCAGCATCCAATTCCATCGTGAAAGACATGGAGCGGGACGCCCTCCTGCTGACGCTGGCAGCGGCCTCCGGTTCGGCCGACGGCTGGAGCTACTTCGGTATCGCCCACGCCTTCGTCGCCAACATGACCGGCAACACCGTCCTGCTCGGCATTGCTGTCTTTCAATCCCATGGCGACGTGCTCCATCCTCTCCTCGCCGTCGCCGGGTACGTCGCGGGAGTCATCGCCGGCACCCTCATCTGCCGCCGCGTTCCCGAAGGATCTACCTGGGCCCGCGCCGTCTCCTGGGCCCTCTTTCTCGAATCCCTGATCCTGCTCGTCGCCGAGTCCGCCTGGGTTGCCGTGCGCCAGCACCCATCGCCGGCCGGCGCAGATATCCTCCTCGCCTCGGTAGCCCTCGCCATCGGAATCCAGAGCGCCGCCATGGTCCAGCTCAAAGTCCCTGGCGTCGTCACCACCTACATCACCGGCACCTGGACGACCCTGGCCAACGGCCTCACTCGGTTCGCCACTCGACAGCCGCGCATCACCGAACAGAAAAAGAAATTCGAAGAACGCTTCCTCCTCCAGGCCAGCGTTCTCACCGTCTATTTCCTCTCCGCGGTCCTCACCGGCTGGGCCTTTCATCATGCCCCAGCCATCGCAGGCGGCATCCCGGCAGTCTCGGTCCTTCTCGTTGCGGGGTACGGCGCCCTCCGCGGCTGATCTCCCGCTCATTAACGTTTCTTTGACCGTTTCTCCTCCTGGCGCATCATTCTTAGTAGGGCTGGAGGAGCGTAAATGGCCACTGAACAATCCCATCGCCGGCCGCGGGTGATGATCATCGGCGGAGGCTTTGCCGGAACCCACACTGCAAAAGCTCTCGCGAAGTTGCCCGTCGATGTCACGCTCGTCGACCGCCGCAATCATTTCACCTTCCAGCCGTTGCTCTATCAGGTCGGACTCGCCGTTCTCTCCCCCGCCGATATCGCCTCTTCCCTGCGCACCATGCTGCGCAGCAGCGCCAGCACCGAAGTCCTGATGGATGAAGCCATTGGCTTCGACCTCCCGCGTCGCCGCGTCCACTTCGGCAGCGGCGCGGAGATGTCCTGGGACTACCTCATGCTCGCCACCGGCGCCACCCACTCCTACTTCGGCCACGATGAGTGGGCGCCTCTCGCCCCAGGCCTCAAAACCATCGAGGACGCCATCGAGATTCGCCGCCGTGTGCTGCTGGCCTTTGAACTCGCCGAACGCGAAATGCTCGAGACCGGCACGCACCATCCCCTCAACTTCGTCATCATCGGCGGCGGACCCACCGGTGTCGAGCTGGCCGGAGCCATCACGGACATCACCCGCCGCTTCATGCAGCACGACTTTCGCCACATCGACCCCACCACCGCGCGCGTCGTCCTCATCGAGGGCATGAAGCACGTCCTCGCCAGTTACCCCGTAGACCTCTCCATCAAGGCTGAGGAGCAACTCAAAGCTCTGGGCGTCGAAGTCCACACCAACCTCCGCGTCACCGGCGTGGAGCCCGGAGTTGTGATCGCCGGCGATCAGCGCTTCCCCTCTGCCGTCACCCTGTGGGCCGCCGGCGTTCAGGCATCGCCGCTCGGCAAATTACTCGGCGTCCCCACGGATAAGCGCGGCTGCGTCCTCGTCAACTCGACCCTCAACCCCGAAGGTCATCCGGAAATCTTCGTCTGCGGCGACCTCGCCCACTTTGAGGAGAACGGCCATCAGGTACCCGGCGTCGCGCAGCCCGCCATGCAGATGGGCGACCATGTCGCTCGCATGATCGAAGCCGACCTCAATCATCAGCCCCGCCGTCCCTTCCACTACTTCGACAAGGGCGATATGGCCACCATTGGCCGCCTCGCTGCCGTCGCCAAAGTCGAGTGGCCCTTCAAGGCCCACTGGAGCGGCTTCCCCGCCTGGATCACCTGGCTCGTCGTCCACATCTACTTCCTCATCGGTTTCCGCAACCGCCTCGCTGTCCTGTCGCAGTGGATGTGGGCCTACTTCACCTTCACCTACGGCGTCCGCCTCATCTACGGCAGCCAGGCTCTCCCCGGCTGGACCGACAAAGACGGCGCCGAAATCCATCCTGGCGCGCATCCCCTCGATCCAACGGCTCCCGGTGTCCGCGATCAGCCTCCATCGAGGCCCGCCGCCGCCGATTAGTAATCACGGCTCGCAGGATATTCAGTAGAGCGGCTTTTCCCCCTCTGGTCGCGTCTTCCAGCGCCGATGCACCCACAGCCACTGATTCGGATACCGCCGCACGAACCCCTCAATCGCCGCCGTGAACCGTGCTGTGTTTTCCAGCGCATCCCGCTCGTCGTCTCCGCTCTCCGTCAGCGGAATCTCTCGGCTGAAGTGCAAAACATACTTCCCCTCGGACGCTTCCCATACCAGAAACCCCGGCAATACCGTCGCGCCGGTCCGCTGCGCCACTCGCGCCAGGCCCGACGCCGTACACGCCGCTACACCGAAGAACGGCACGAACAGCCCCTGCGGCGGCGTCATGTTCGTGTCCATCAGGATTCCCACGGTCTCCCCGCGCTTCATCGCCGAGAGCAGCCCGCGCGCGAAGTCGTCCTTATGGACCACGTGATTCCCGTGCAGGCACCGGATGTCGTTCACCATGCGATCCACACGCGGATTGTCGAGACGCCGGATCACCATCGTCATCGGGTGACCCATCAGCGAATGCCAGAAACTGGAAAGCTCCCACGCGCCCAGGTGCCCGGTCACGATCAGCACGCCGCGCCCGCGCTCTCGCGCCGCCAGATAGTGCTCCAGACCCTCATAGCGAAACAGGTCGCGCGTGTTCTCGCGCGTGTAGCGCCGCATGGTGCAAAATTCGCCGAGTTGCAGGCCAAGATTGCGGTAGACACCGCGCAGGATGCGGGTTCGCTCCGCTGCTGTCTTTTCCGGATACGCGAGTTCCAGGTTGCGCAGTCCCGTGCGCCGCAGTTTCGGCAGCACCCACCACGCCACCGCTCCCAGCCCGGCGCCCATACCGCGTGCCGCGCCCCGCGGCAGCGCTCCCATCAGCGTCAACAGCGTCCAGGCGAACGCATATTCCAGAGCTTCTCGCATCGACGGCGAAAAGCCAGTCTAAATGCACCGCCGTCGCGCTGCGAGATTACTGCCGGCCAGCGGCGCTGCGGAAGCCCACCCTTCCGCGCCCGCTCGCCTTCCCGGAGTGCTACTGAGCTTCGTGGAAATACTTCGCCACCGTCCGCACAAAGGGCCGTGCATCCGGGGGGACCGGCACGCTGCCGTGTAGTACGGTCTCAAAGGTCTCCGGTGCGCCGTAGAACAGATCCGTGTCGGCGTGATTCTGGCTCACGCCCACCCCGCTCAGATCCACCCCCGCAAAGAGTCCCTTGCTCCGCGACCAGGTCAGCAGTTCCGACTGCAGTTTCCAGTTCGTGGAAGCCTGCGCGTTGCGTCCCACCGGGCCTGCCGCGGCTGAGGCGTCGGCGCCAATCTTGAATTTGCTGTGCAGCAGATCCTGGAAGCCCTTGTCGTTGACGGCGACCAGCACCAGATCTGTTCCCTGTCCGCCGATCTGGAAGCCCCACGAGCCGCCTTCCATGCGGATGAATACCGGTCCGCTCCAGCCGTGTCCCGTGCGGCACGTCACCACTCCCTGCCCATACTCCGCGCCGAAAATGAAGGCACCCTTCAGCACCCCCGGCACCACGGCGACGCAGGTTGCCTGCCGCAGAATCGAATCCGGAATCTGCTTGTCGGGTGTGGCCATGATCTGGTTTAGAACATCCCGCGCTGCGTCCAGGCGAGCATCGATTTTCGTTTTGTCCTGAGCAAATCCAGGAGCGACCAAAGTCAATGCACAAATAATAACCGCAAGTCTTTTCATTTCTTTCATTTCTCCCCTCAAAAACATGATTCGAGGAATCCCGTGTTATGGTACCGCAATTCGGTGAACCTCGTGCGAAACCGACGCTTCGACAGCAGCGGCGGCAGGGCCAGCCTTGGCGACGACCGCAACCAGACGATGCATTCACGGGAAGGCAAGCTGCCTCGGCCCCGCGCGCCAGCGGGCGGAATGAACATTAGGCCCACCCCCCATGGCATCCGTGAGTACGATGCGCGTTCAGCTGTTTAGGTTGAAACCGAATCGAATCTCGCTGATAAGAAACAAAAAAATGGGGGCTGCGGATGCAGTCGCCTGCCAGCCATCAGCCCCGTTCCCCAGATCTGCGTTGTTAGTGTTCTCAGTTGTAGCGACCCCTCTCGTAATTACGCAAGATAACGAAGGTAGACTCAACTTTAGTAACCTCACGGTCACCACCCCTCATGCCCGCCAGCTAACAGACCCCTTCCGCCCAACCTGGCGAACCCCGCTCGTCAATCACTCCCCTACAAGCGGAATTGGGAACGCTGAATCCCGCCGAGCTTCTCATGGGAGGAAGTCGTTGCGGAGCGCGACGCTGTCCGATTGGTGGCCACCAAAGTAGACAGCGTAATCGTGGTTGTTCAGGTGCTGAATTGATTCCCCAATGACTCTGGGGGAGAGATGGCCGTGCTCAAAACGGATGAGAATCGGCCGGTGCCTGCGGAGGTCCAGGGTCTTCAGGACTTCGAAGTCGAACCCCTCGGTATCGAGCTGGAGAATATCGATCTCGGAGAACTGATATTTTTCGACGAGCTTCTCCAGCGTCATGGCCGGAACGTGAATCTCTTCGAGCTCCGCGGTACTGACGTGCAGTTGCCTCGCGGTGACCGCAGGATTCGAGGAAACCACCGTACTGGCAAAGGGGCTGAACCGCGGCGATGTGGGAGGGAGCCGGTAGAGGGTCAGGCTCGTTGTGCTGTCGGAGATGCCAATGTTCTCAAAGGAAACGCGGTCGGCGAGGGAGGCATAGGCCGCGGTGAGGCGAATGAAGATATCGGGTTGCGGTTCGACCAGAACCCCACGCCATGGGTAGCGAAAGATATAAGGGCGGAGCGGGTCACCGGATTCACCATCGTTCGCGCCGACTTCGATGAAGGTGAGGTGCTCGCCACGACGGAGCATCATGTAGCGCAGCGCCAGATCGAACACGGAGAGAGAGTCATATCCTGGTGCCGGAGCCTTTCGCAGTTCGTACCCAAATCGGATCGCAGCCGATCTCAACAGAGACTTCATCCAGCAATTCTACTTTCAGACGGAATTCGGCCGGTGCCTGCGGAGGTCCAGGGTCTTCAGGACTTCGAAGTCGAACCCCTCGGTATCGGCAATAATATGCCTGTCTCACCTGACTCGATTGCTGGTCCGTATCAGGATGGCATGACCGTTAAGGTTGTGCACAAACGAGAAGTCCACAAGATTTGGGTATAGCTGGTTAACAAATCGCGTAACCCCTTCGCAACCGTAGAAACCATAATCGTCGAAAACAATTCGGCTCCCGATCGGCATGCGTGGCAACGCCCACTCGACCGTGTCTTTGGCGGACTGATATACATCCACATCGACATGCAACAAGGAAACCGGCTCGATTACAGCGTCCGAAGTCTGCGCCGGAAACATTCCCTTCAGCAGTCGCGCATTCCCCACTCCCGCATCCGCAAGCAACTGCCTTACCAACTCTTCCGAAGTATCGGAGTGCTCCCCGCCTACGTAGCGAGTATCCCGTTCTCCGGCGCTCACCACCCCCTCGAACGTGTCCGCCAGGTAGACCCTCTTGTCGGGTGCTGCCTGAGCCATCAGGCACCCCGTTCCTCCGCGCCACACACCAACCTCCAGAATCGCTCCATCAATGCCACGAGAATCTTTGGCAAAGCTCCAAAGCTCGTAGCAGCGATACACATCCACCAGCGTGAAGTCATGAATCTTTTCGTATGCTGCCAGAAAGTCCCGATCCGCGAGCCAGGGAGAATAGCTGGCGGCGGTTCTCATGTGGCTGTGAAGCATTTCCGGAGACTTGTCGTGACTCCAGGGCTCCGGTCGTTCTTTCCTCGCGAGCCGTAGTCCGACGATTCCCAATGCTCCGTTAACAATCCGCTTGATTCCCATCTTCCCCCACAGTCCTCTCAGTTGTGACTCTTTCAAACATAACGCCATGTGCTCGTCGTCACTGGCTGGGCGGCCCATTTTGCCTCCCACCCACATCCCCGCTGACGCCACAGACACCAACGCTATAATTGCCCGAAGATGGAGGAAAAGGAATTCCCTCGCCAGCCTCTCGAAGTGGTCCAGGCCGTCTTCGGCGTATTCCACCATTTTGATCTGGCCCGCGAACTCCATGCCCGCGGTTATCTTAAAGCCATTTACTCCACATTTCCCTGGACACGCCTCGCCCGCGAGCAAATCCCCCACAGCCTCGTCCATACCTACCCGTGGATTCATACACCCCAGTTGCTTCTGCAGCGATTCTGGAAAATCCCCGTCGCCATGAATTGGGAGATCGGGTGGCATGCAGGCCGCACCTTCGACCGCTGGGTCGCGCGCCATATGCCTCCCTGCGATGCCTACGTGGCGATTTCCGGTGCGGGCGAGTTTAGTGGGCCGCGCGCCCAGTCCCTCGGCGCGAAATACATTTGCGACCGCGGTTCGGCGCATCTCCGTTATACGGAGCAGATTCTTAGTGACGAATTCCGACGCTGGGGATTGCCTGGAACCATCACGCCCGAGCGCTTTATCGCTCGTGAAGAAACCGAATACGCCCAGGCCGACGCCGTCACCGTTCCATCCGAGTTCGCCCGCCGCTCCTTCATCGAAATGGGCGTACCCGCGGAAAAAGTACGCAAAATCCCCTACGGCGTCCGGCTGGATCGCTTTCGCCGCATGGCCGAGCCACCTCGGGATCGCTTTGAAGCTCTGTTCGTCGGGGCGATGAGCCTGCAAAAGGGTCTACCATACCTGCTCCTAGCGTTCGCACAGGTCAGGCATCCGCACAAACGACTGCGCATCGTCGGAGGCCAGTCGCGGGAGTTCCCCCAAGTCCTCCGCCAGTTACCGCAGGAAAATGTGGAATTTGTCGGCCACCTGCCCCAGGATGAGTTGCCTGCCGTCATGAGCAGCAGCCATGTGATGGTGCTGCCTTCCATTCAGGACGGCTTCGGCATGGTCATGGCGCAGGCAATGGCCTGTGGATGCCCCGTGATCAGCAGCGTCAATACGGGAGGCCCCGACCTCTTCACCGAGGACGTGGAAGGATTCATCGTCCCCATCCGCTCGCCCGAGGCAATCGCAGCCCGCCTTCAACAGCTCGCCGACGATCCCAGCCTTCAGCAGCGCACGAGCGAAGCCGCGTTCTTGCACGTGCAGAAAATTGGGGGATGGAGCGATTATGGAAATGGCTGGACACAGCTACTGCATGAACTAACCTCGACCAAGGTTGCGACTCTTGAAACTGAACTGTGACGCGTTTCGGGCAAGCAAGAGAATCTCTGAGAGGATGACACAATGTCGAAAAATTCGATCTCCGAGCAAGTGGTGATCCAGCGAGATTATTACCGCAGGACAGCGATCCGGTACGACACCCTGCACACGGATTCAATTGGGGAGCACGACTTTGCACTCGCATTCATGTCATCGATGATCCACTTCCTAGGTCTGCAGTCTGTTTTGGATATCGGATCTGGAACGGGACGGGCCATGCTTCAAATGAAGGCAGCGTTTCCCGGCCTGAAAGCCGTTGGCGTAGAGCCATCTGCGGAGCTTCGCGCAATCGGCTACGAAAAAGGCTTGAGTTCTGAGGAATTGGTTGACGGAGATGCTCAGCGCCTGGACTACGCAGACGGATCCTTCGACCTCGTTTGCGAGTTTGGGGCTCTCCACCACATTCCTAAACCTCGTGAGGCGGTGTCGGAAATGCTTCGGGTTGCATCAAAGGCCATCTTTATCTCCGACTCAAATAATTTCGGTCAGGGCAGATCTCTCGGTCGGTTCGCAAAGCAGACTCTGCGAACCATCGGCCTTTGGCCAATCGCCGATTTCATAAAGACGCGCGGAAAGGGTTATCTGATTTCCAAAGGCGACGGTCTCGCGTATTCGTATTCTGTTTTTTCCGATTACGATCAGATTGCGTCGCATTGCAGAAGCGTTCATGTTCTGAATACCGTTCCAGCAGGCAAGAATACTTATCGCTCGGCGTCGCACGTTGCATTGCTGGGAATTAAATGACTCTTTGTCCTTAGTATCGGGGAGATAGCTTAAGACTCAGCGAACGAAATCTGCCGACGGACTGGAGTCACTAAGCCGCCGACGCAAACCGGCGCCGGATCCGCTCACGGAACACCGCCTGCACTTCGTTCAGTCCAAACACGAAGTAGCACAAGACCGTCAACCCCAGAACCGCGCCAGCCGCTACGGCAACCACGCGCGGCAGAGGCCAACCCACACCATGCCATGCTGGCCAAGCGGCAGCCGCAAATGCAATCATCAGCACCACCGCCAGCCGCAGCAGCGGCGCCAGAGACGGACGGAATTCCGCCGGAAACAGCTTTTGGTTTTCCCCAATGATGTAAGCCGCGTTCAACACTTCGGCCGCCAACCACGCCCCCATAAACGCATTCACGCCCCAGGCCTTTAATGTCAGCGCCGAGAAGACCAGCATTCCCGCATAGGCGCAGATCGTGAATTTCGAAACACCCTGGTGCTCGTTGCTCAGATACTGAAATGTATATTTGTGCTCTTTAATCCCCATTACCGCCGAGATGATCGCCATCAGCAGGCACACACCCGGCTGATAGAGGGTGCGCTTATGCAGCCATATCGTGAAAAGAAATGGACACATGAGCAAAGTGCCCACGGTGATGACCGGATCCAGAAAAAGAACCACTCGCTCGGAAAGGTCGTACATGCGGCGGAGCTGCACCCAGCTGCGGCGCGCGATCAGGTTGATGGTTTCCTGACCGATTGAGTAACTCAATACGGAAAGAATCTGCCGGGTCATGTTGAAGATCGTGCGGCTGAGCGCGAACACAGCTACGGCCGCCGGCCCCAGCATCTTCTGCATCAGCAGAACAGGCCCCTGCCACACAAGAAATCCAGAAAACGCGTAAAGCCCGTAATAAGCGCTGGGTTTGAATACGCCCCACATATGCCGGAAATTGCCATGGCGGATCGACGGGAGCAGGATCGGCGCGCGGATTCTGAGTTCAATGAGGATCATGATCGAGAACAGAGCCATGGCGGCGAGCTGCGTCAAGGCAAGGACCGGAAACGATGCCCGCACCCAAAGAAACGCGGCCATTGCGAGGACGGCGGCGAGCCGCTGGGCGTTTTGCCAGACTGTGCCACGGTGTAGCTCGCCGGTGACGAGATAACTGTTCGTTAGAAATGCGAAGAACCACGACACGACCAGTTGCAGCGCCATCAGGAAAAGCGTGAGAGATGCCGCGGCGGAACTGACGTGGCGCAGGCCGATCCACTCCCCAACGGGCATCATGAGCATGGCGCCCCCGGCGGCGAGCACCACCAGCACCAAAATCGAGATCAGACGAAGCGCACTGGACTGGACCGCTTTGGCTTCCTCGACCTCGCCGCGGTTGTAGTGCAGCGTCATCTGATTGTTGGCGTAGTTCTGAATCCCGAAATTCAGAGTACCCAGATAGCTGATGGCAGCCGTAAGAGCCACCCACTCCCCATACATCTCGACACCATCGGTGTAGCGGTGAAGGAACAGAGGCGGAACCAGCAGCTGGGTGGCGACGGAAACGCCCTGCGACATGAAAAACGCCGCCAGCAGTTTGAGGATTCCCTTGAGGCTCATAGAAGAGTGTTCTGCAAGTCCTGTCCGCCGGCGAACATTCTGTTTTCGAGAGAAAGCCGACCTGCATCCCTATAGCACGAGAACAACCCAGCAGCAGACGGACTGGCTACGCGAACGTACCATGTTGAAGCTGAGAGTGTGTCGAACCACAATTCACACCACGGCAGACTGTGACACTCCTCATTCCGGGTCAGGAAGCCACCGCCACTTGCTGATCAACCAACATCGGTAAAGCCGCCGGAGAGCAGGCGACAAAGCCGGAAGTCATCACGTCCGCATTCTCGAAGCGTACAGTCCATCCGCTACGGGCAAAGATACGCTCCAAAACCCCGCGATTCGTTTGAAAGTTGTGCACCTCGCCGACCACGAAGATCGGCCGTGTTTCCCCCGGCACGAGGCTCTCCAGGGCCTCGACCTCCATTCCCTCAATATCGAGCTTGATCAGAATTCGACCAGCGGAACGTCCCCGCAGCAACGAAGCCAAGGTCACGACTCCAACATCGATCCGCGAGCTGTAAGGCAACTCCGGATCGAAGCTTCCCTGGTTGGCCTCGCGCACATAAAACGGAATCTTCCGCTCGCTGCCCCCAATGCATACGGGTTGAACTTCTGCAGTGACGCCGTTGATGCGCAGATGCTTTTCAATTTGTCTCAGATTCCGCGGCACCGGTTCGCATGTCACGATTTTTGCTGAAGGAAAAGCGGCAGCCGCAAACAGAGTGAAGAGACCGGTATTTCCACCTCCGTCGATCACCAGATCCGGGACGAAGCCCGAGTCGATCGAATAAATCTTTCTAACTGCAATCTCGTTCACGCTGTACCAGTCGCTCTCCAAATCCGCAATGCGAACAAGCACCACATACCGCCGGGCGTGACAGAAGTAATGGATCGCAACTTCACTGTGATGCGTAAAAGGGGCGCAACAGCGCCAGACAGACCTTTCGATAACGTGGCCGGCTGCCCGCAGCCGCCATGATCAGCAACTTCAGAGTACTGAGGGGAGGAAGTCCCGCCTTCAGAATGGTTCTTGCCTGGGGGAAAGCCATTCTCTCCTCGTTTCCTCCGGTGAGGGATTCACTCTCCGTTACCATGATATCGCCTTGCAAAATACTGAATCCCTGCACTTCACCCCGCCAGGCTCCTCTCCACCCGCGCACGCCTCGAAGCGGATGACGGCGGAAACAGCCCAAGCAATTCCTCAACCGCGCCGATCACCTCTGTCACCGTGACCTCTTCAATCGCATAGTTCGCCGGAGGAGGAGGCAGAAACCATGGCCCCTTGAGAATCCGCGCCCATGGCTTTGCCAATGGCATCCACTCCACCGATTGCTGCCAACCCGGAGCAATAATCGCCAGCGGCAGTTGCTGGGCGCGCGCAACATGCGTCGCCCCGTGTCCACCGCAACAGCAACGTCCGACAGCGCGCACACCGCCGCTAATTGCGGAATGGATGTCTTTCCGGCGAGAGACTGCGCACTATCTCCAATGCGATCTGCCAGCCGCTCCAGCTGCGCAGCATCCCGCGCTGTCCCCGGCAACAGCACCCGACAGCCATGTCTCTCGATCAGATGCCTCGCGACCGCCGCGAATCGATCGTCCAGCCAGGCCGTAGGCTGCCCTCCGCTGGTGCGCGTGATCAGCACGGCGAGAGGTCGCTCCGCATCGTCGGCCAGAAGACCACGTGCATGTTCCAGATCTTCCTGCGTAAAGTAAATCCGCGGCTCCAACCCTTCCGGAACCGGATGTCCCAGCACCCCCATCAATCGCAGGTTGTTCGCAATCTGGCTTTGCTCCTGATCGTAGTGCAGCACCAGGTGCGCCAGCGCCGGCGCCACCGCGTAGCCGGCCCGCACGCCGTTCCCGGCGAGCATCATCGCCATTGCAACCCGTGACCGGCTGTTCCATGTCGTAAACAGCGCGCACCACGGCTCACCCTCGAACGAGCGGACAATTTCCCGGAAACGGCGAACCGCTCCCCAAAAATTATGGTTTGGATTCGGCGTTTCTTCCAGCCGGCTCAGTCCAGGATGGTGCTGGTACACGCCCGTCGCAATGCCCGATCCCACGGCAACGATGTTCGCCTCCGGCACGGCCGACCGCAGCGCTTCAATCAATGGGGTCTCGTGAACGGCGGATCCGAGAAAAGGATGTGTCAGGGGAATAACGAAATTCCGAGTCTTCGCCAGGTCCGCTGGATCCAGCGAAGGATTCCCCCCGCTGAACATACCTACCATTCGTTCCACGGCTGCGAGTCCACCGAACACCAGCCGTTTCATTGCTCCTGCCAAACTTTCTCCCTGAGATTTGCCGTGATGTGGCGGATTCGCAATCCGTCACCCCTCACATCTTGTACTTGCCCAGATCTTCGTCCCCCAGGTTTTCCAGCCAGCTTCCGCACATCCTGCTCCGTCGGCTGCGTCTCGGCCGCGTTCGGCAGCACCTTCGCCGCCTGCAGCACCTCTTCGGAGACAAAAATCGGGCAGTCCGACCGCAGCGCCAGCGCTAGGGCATCCGACGGCCGCGCATCAATCGCCACAATCTCGCCGTTCTGCTCCATCCAGATCACCGCATAGAACGTGTCCCCGCGCAGTTCCGACACCACCACCCGCTGCACCTGCGCATTCAGCCCCATCACCACATTCTTCAGCAGATCATGCGTCAGCGGCCGCGCCGTCGTCGACTTTTCCACCTCCAGCTGGATGGCGTTGGCCTCGTACAGCCCCACCCAGATCGGCAGCACCGCCTCGCTCTTCGGATCTTTCAGGATCACGACCGGCATATTCGTCGAAGGATCGACCATCAGACCCCGGATTTTCATCTCTACTTCCATCGTGACCCCCTACTGAACCTGAACCGCCTCACCCACAAGGCTGTTCGGGAAGGTTTTTGTAACCCGCACCGGCACATAGACCCCGGGCGCCGGCGCAATCGGCTGCGTGGTCGTAAAATTCAGCGTCTTGTTCTGCGATGTCCGGCCCACCACCTGGCCGCGCGCCGGATTCATTCCCTCCACCATCATCTCCAGCACCTGGCCCAGATGCTTCTCGTAATTCGCCCTCTGGATCTCCCGCTGCCGCTCCAGCAGCATCTGCAGCCGCCGCGATTTCTCCTCGTCCGCAATCGAATCCGGCATCGCCAGCGACGGCGTATTCGGCCGTGGCGAGTACTTAAACGCAAACACGCCGTCGTACTGCACCTCGTCCAGCAGCGCAGCGTCTCTTCAAAGTCCTCTGCCGTCTCGCCCGGAAATCCCGCAATCACATCCGTCGTCATGCTGATCGTCCGCTGCGCGCCCTTGATCCATCCGATGCGTTCCAGGTATTGCTCGCGCGTATATTCCCGCGCCATCAGCCGCAATACCTTCGATGATCCGCTCTGCACCGGCAGATGCACGTGGTCGCACAGCGACGGCACCGCGTCGATCGCCTCCACAATGTCCCGCGTAAAGTCCCTCGGATGCGACGTCGTAAACCGCACTCTGCCGAATCCCCGGAATCTCGCCTACCGCCGCCAGCAGTTCCGCGAAACTCCGCTTCCCCTCGGCGTCCTTGTACGAATTCACGTTCTGCCCCAGCAGTTGGATCTCCGTGAACCCGCTGTCCGCCATTTTCCGCGCCTCGGCCAGCACCGACTCCGACTTCCGGCTTCGCTCCTTGCCGCGCGTGTACGGCACCACACAATACGCGCAGAACTTGTCGCAGCCTTCAATGATCGTGATGTACCCGCGATGCGGATTCGACCGCGCCGTGAATTCCGTCTCGAAGGTCTCTTCGGTCTGCCGGTCGTCGAGCCCCGTCACCCGCGTCGCGCCCTGCTCGATCTGCACCAGCATCTCCGGCAGTTTCCGATAGGATGCCGACCCCGACACCAGCGACACATACGGCGCGCGCTCGAAGATGCGCTCGCCCTCCTGCTGTGCCACACATCCCAGCACGCCAAACCGCTTGCCCTGCTTGTACAGCGCCTTGTAATCGTTCAGCCGGTGAAAGACCTTCTGCTCCGCCTTGTCGCGAATCGAACAGGTGTTGTAGAGGATCAGGTCCGCGGCTTCTTCCGTCTCGACCCGGGTATACCCCTGCTGCTCCAGGGTGCCAATGACCTTTTCCGAGTCATGCACGTTCATCTGGCAGCCGAATGTCTCCAGATAGAAGGTTTTCTGCCCCGCCATCCCCCGAGTATAAAGGAGGACGCATCACGCTTGTCAGTACCCAATCCGTTGCAAAGGAGTAATGATGCCCGACGACCGCGAGCGCTGGAACGCGAAGTTCCTCGCCGGCGAAGCGCAGTCCACCGATCCCGACCCCTTCCTTGTGGAAGCGTGTTCAACCCTCAGCCCCGGCCGCGCTCTCGATCTCGCCGGCGGCGCCGGCCGCCACGCCCTCTGGCTCGCGCAGCGCGGATGGGACACCGTCCTCGCCGACATCTCCGAAGAAGGACTCGCCATCGCGTCAACCCGCGCCACCCAGGCCGGCGTTCCCCTCACCCTGCGCCGCGAATCCGCTGCCGCAACCATCGCATGGGGGAGCGCAAACCAGCCTTTCGACCTCATCGTCGTCTTCTGGGTCCTGCTCCGCGACCACTTCGCCGCCCTCCCGCAAGCGCTCTCCCCGGGCGGCCTTCTCGTCTATAAAACCTACACATCCCGGCACACACGCTACACCGAAGGCCATGCGCTCAACACCGCCCTCGATCCCGGCGAACTCCGCACCGCCTTCCCGGCCCTCAACACCGTCCTCTACCGCGAATCCAACGGCGTCGCCGAACTCGTTGCTCGCTCCGAATCGACCCCGGGATAAAGAGCCCTTCTCGCTCCAGGCTCCCTCCCCATCCGCAGCACCGCCGCCCACTGCCCCTTCCGCTCCTCACCCCACACCACCTGCCCACCCAGCACGCGCGCAATCACTCCCGGCGCCAAATCGCGATGAAAATCGAAATACTGCATGTCGAACTTCTCATTCCATCGCCGCAATCCCAGCCATAGCCGCGGCGGGTCATACTTCGTCGAGAACACCAGTGCCGCCGAATAATCCTCTCGCCGACCGAGCGCCTTCTCGATCTCCGGCGCGGAAAAATTCCCAATCGCCACCACCGGCACTGGCTTCGTGACATACCCCAGCTCCGGCTTCTGCAACTCATCCGTCGCCGGCCACGCCGTCAGCACCGTCGCGCCCGGTATCCGCGCCACAATCTCCCCCACCGCTGCCTGGTGCAGCCGGATCACCGTCGCATATTCCAGGTTGTCCTCCGGCGCAAACCGGTACGGCGGATTGATTAACAGCCCCGCCACAAACGCCGCCGCACTCAGCGCCACCAGGCCCGTCCACTCCTTCAGCCGCCGCCGAAATGTATTCACGCACAGCAGCAGCACCAGCGGATAGAGGGGCAGCAAATACCGCGTCAGGAGCGCTCCGCCCAGTACGGAAAAGAACACCACATTCGCCGCAATCACTACATAGAAGACGGCCTGCATGCGCCACGGAATTCGTGCCCGTAACGGTGACGAATTCGCCCCATCCGCGCCAACTTCGCTCACAGGCGGCAACAACAAGCACGCCAGCATCGCCAGCACCGGCACAAACATGTTCATGTGCAGCGTCACGTGCATCACGCGATGCGCCAGCGCCACCACTACTCGCACCGGCGTCAGCGTCGAGGTCGCGTTGTAGCGCAGATATTCAGGATTTCCGAACACGAACCCCGTCTTCCGCCAGTGATAGACGTACCACCCCATCAGGGGAAACACCGGAACCACCAGCGCCGCCACCCTCCTCGCACGCTCCGCTCTCGGCCTGCGAATCCGCCAGCTTTCCCATACCGCCAGCGCCAGCGGCGTCACCACCGCCGTCTCCTTCGAAAGCGCCGCCAGCGCAAAGCAAACCGCCGCCAGCCAAACCCGCTCTTCCAGAAAGAAAGCCAGCGCCCACAGCGTCCCCGCCGCTGCAAACAGATCCGCATGCGCGAGCGAACTCTGCGCAAAAAACACGGGATACATCCCCGTCAGCACCACCGTCGCCAGCGCCACCGGCGCCTTCCCTGTCGTGATCACCGCCAGCCGCCACACCGCCGTCAGCGCCAGCGCCGCCACCGCGCACATCGCCGTTCGCGTCACCACCGGCGCAAAGTGAAACACCTTCCACCACACCGCCAGATACACCGACGGCAGCGGCGGATGCGCATTCGACAAAGTGGAATAAGGAATCAGCGATCCCGTGCGGAAAAAGTCAAACGCCGCCGGAATGTAATACCCAGCCTCGTCCCAGTAATAAGGAAGCCGCAGCAGCGAAGCGTGCGCAGCCAGCACCGCAGCAAACGCCGCCGCCAGCACAACCCACCATGGAACCCGCCGCAGTCGCGCCTCTGGCCGCCTTACTCCTGGCCGCATCATCCCTGGCAGTCTCTCGCCTCAGCCCTGATCTTCCCACGGGTTCCGCCGATTCTCCGGCTCGCTCACCCGCTTACTCGCTGACTCGCTCACTTGCTGGCTCGCTGACTGGCTGCCTTTTCAGTGCACCGGCCCCCGGGGCGGCTGCGGCTCCAGCGCCAACTGCCCAAACGTCTGCTCATACTGCGCCAGGTTCTGCCCCAGGATGTTCCACAGCGCTTTGGCCTGCTGCGGGCTCAGATACACACCCAGCGCGTTGTCCACGCTCACCTGCTCGGGCGTCTCCTGATGCACCAGTCCAAACACCAGCAGAAAATCCCACACGCTTACCCGCACCTGCACGCTGTTCGAGTAGATTTCGCGATACTCCGCCGTCTGGTTCAGCTGGATCTTTGGTTGTGGATGCGATGGATTCATAGTCCCCACCAGACTACCCCATCGCCAATCCCCGCGCGTCCATCCTCGCAGAGATCTTCTCTGTTCTCACCAAAGCGCCCTTCTCCCGTTCCATCTCACCCGGAGGAGCTGGACAGATTATCGAACAGCACATCCTGCGTCTCTTCAAAGTCGAGCCGCTCACTCCTGCCAACTACGTCTCCGTTGTTCAACGTTGTGCGTCCGAGCTGGTCCGGCGGCCGCGTTTACGATGCGCTGCACTTGCAGACCGCCGAAAGAACGAAGTGTACTCGAATTTTCAGGATGAAAGCGGACCATTCTGCCTCATCGCCGCGGACCTTCGCGAACGCATCGTCAGCCCCTGAATCGTGGCTACTTCTCGATCGCCTGATTCTCCCTCACGCACCCTGTATAAGTCCGCAGGAATCCGTCCCGCAGCCGCCCGTACTCATCCATCGTCTGGAACTTCCGCTGCCAGGTCTGCTGGTTCAGAAAATAAACGGTCGTCGCCACGTGCGTCGTATCGTCGAACAACACATACATCCCCACCACGTTCCCCTCAAGCTTCTGCCGATCGTTCCCGTGCACCTCGAACCCATGCAGCCCAACCGGCAACGCCCGCGCCGGTGTAGGCCCGCCGCGCTCCGACTCCAGGAAATGCAAATTCGCCAGCAGCGCCGCTTTCAGTTCGGGATAACGATCCGCCGGCAGCAACTCCACCTTCGCATCAGCGAAAAAATCCGTCAGCGGATACTGGAACATCACGCGCTCCCCCGCCTCCAGTTCAATCTGCTGGGTTCCCTCCGCCGTCTGCACAGGGCGCGAACTCACGCCCTGGACCAGCGGATCGACCGACACAATTCGCAGTCCATCAGGAAAACTGCACGAGGTGTAAGGAATAAGCGCTTTCGGAACCGACACGCTGGGTGCAGGGCCCTGGGCCCCAGCCACGCCGGCCCAACCCGCCATCACAACTCCAACAGCAACCAACCAACCCCTTCGAACCCTGCCGAACACTGCATGCCGAACGCACAACGCTGGTGTTTTGACCGCTTTACACCGACTGCTCACTGCTGCTTCTCTGAGCGCTGAACGCTGAGCGCTAAACGCTGCTTTCATTCCTACTCCACCGTCCTCAGTTCCACCTTCACCAGATTGCGCACGCTGCGGGCGGGCCGCTTGTCCTCGGTCACCACCAGGCGAAACGGCCCGGCCTTCTCGTCGAGCGGCTTGCCGTCCATGGTGTCCGCGATCAGCACCGTCCCGGGATGAAATTCCGGATCCACTTCTCCCAGCGCCACCACGCTTCTGTAACCATCCGAGCCTGTCGCGACGACATATTGCCCCAGCGCCTTTCCCATCAGGTCCTTCCCATGGGCCACGCCGAGCTTGGCCAGGAGGTCGATCAGCGGCACGCCCCCGTAAGTTTCCTGCTTGTTGGTGTGATGGTCGAAAATCGTTACCGTCTGCTGCGGATACTCGCGCAGCGACTCCGGCGTAAACACACCGCGCAGCCCACCCGTCCCCACAATCGTCAGAGTCGCCGCGGGCTGCTCGCTCGCGCCTGCCGATCCGGCGCCCTCCGCGTGTGGCTTTTCAATCGTGCTTTCCAGCGGCACTGCGCTCGGCTGCATGCCCGCGGCTCCCGGACTCACCGTCCCACCGCTCGCCGGCGGAGCTGGCTCGATGACCACCGTCAGCGTCTGCGGTTTGTCACCTACGGTCAGCGCCCGCTGCCCGGTCAGGAATCCCTGGGCGGTGATATGCAGCTTGTACTCGCCTGCCGGCATCCCCAGTTGCGCGTGTCCCTGGTCATCGGCGATTAGCTTGTCGCCCGCCGGACTGCCTGGCGTCACACTGATCTCCGCCCCCGGAATCGCCGCACCCGACGGATCCGTCACCACCACCGTCACCGGCGTGTAGCCCTGCCCCCAGGCTGCCGCCATCCCACACAGCAATACCGCCAACCCCGCCCACTTCACTCGGGATCCCCGCATCGTCATCGTCATACCCTCTTTCCGTAGTCCCCATCTTGCCCGACCCTGGCACCACAGGATCGCCGCCCGACCTCCATCGTAACCCGGCATCCACAATTCCTCTGCTCCAATCTGGCTCCCTCCATCTACACTGAGGTCATGGCGCACCTCCAGGACCAGCTTGACGAGATCACCACCCAGACCCGGACCCTGGTTCAGCCCGAACGCCTCGCCATCGGCGAACGCTCCATCGAGGAGCTGTTCGCGTCCGGCATCGAAGACCGCATTCTCCCCATCGGCGCGACTGCCCCCAGCTTCGCCCTGCCTGACTTTTCCGGCAAGATCGTTCGTTCCGCTGACCTGCTCGCCCTCGGCCCTGTGATTGTGAATTTCTTCCGCGGACGCTGGTGCCCCTACTGCGTCACCGAGCTCGAGGCCTGGCGCGACCTGTACCCTGGTCTGCGCGAGCGCGGCGCCCTGGTCATCGGCATCTCGCCCCAAACCCAGCGTCAGTGCGACTTCACCGCCAGCCAGCACAGCGTCCCCTTCCCTCTCCTCACCGACGCGAGCTGCGCCGTCGCCGAAAAGTTCGGCCTCGTCTGGACCGTCCCGTCTTACCTGCAGCGCTACTACCGGGGCATTCTGCTGAACATCCCGTTCGTCAACGGGGACGAGAGCTGGAAGTTGGCCCTGCCAGCCACCTACGTCCTGTCGCCAGAGGGCAAAGTACTCTACGCTGAGGCCCACGCCGACTTCCGCGTCCGCCCTGAACCCGAAGATGTCCTGCGCGCCCTGCCAGCTTTCGCGAGAAGCGAATAGCCGCTCACCCGCGCCATCCAAGGCCTTTCAGGAACCGCCGATCCGCTTCGCTCAGTTGCGCTCCTGGGAGCAGATCGGGCCGGTTCCGCCACGTCTTCTCCAATGCCCGCTCCCGCCTCCATCGTCGGATCGCCGCATGATCCCCCTGGGTCAGCACTTCCGGCACCGCCAGTCCGCGAAACTCCGGTGGCCGCGTGTAGTGCGGATAATCCAGCAGCCCTCCCGATCCGTGCACGGACGACGGAGGCCCCCCCTGGGCGCCCGAATCCAGAGAGGTTTTGGCTACAGCTGGGTCATCCGCTACGCCAAAGCTCTCGTACTCGCTCGATGCCTCGTTCCCCAGCACTCCCGGCAGCAGACGAGCGGTTGCGTCAACCACAATCGCCGCCGCCAGCTCCCCGCCCGAAAGCACGTAATCCCCTATGGACAGCTCCCCGTCGCAGAGCAGCTCGCTCACTCGCTCGTCCACACCCTCGTAGCGACCGCATAGCAGCACCAGCCGCTCCAGTCCGGCGAATTCTCGTGCTACAGCCTGCGTAAAGCGACCGCCCTGCGCCGATAGCAGCACCACCTGCTCCCGTCCCCCATTCCGCTCCGCCTTCCCGGCAATCCCGAGCGATTCCACCGCCTCGGCCAGCGGTTCCAGCTTGAGAACCATCCCCTCGCCCCCGCCAAACGGCCGATCGTCCACCGTGCGGTGCCGGTCGTGGGCAAAATTCCTCAGATCGTGGACCTCAACCCCCACCAGGCTTCCGGAAATCGCCCGTCGCAGCACCCCGTGACTCAGGATGCTCGTGAAAAACTCAGGAAAAATGGTGATCAGGTCGAAGCGCATGCTCTTCTGCAAAACTGCCCCGCCGGCCTCGCCAGAAATCGTAATACCCGATCAAGCGAGCCCCTTCGCGATCGCATCTCATTGTGTCATGCTGCTCGCGCTTGCGTTGGCAACCGCATATGCTGTTGCTATAATCCGCCGCGCAGGGGTTTTGCTGTTTTTCTGGCATACTCATACAGCGGTGCAAACTGAAGCGGAGCCCGGAGGGCACATCTGATGCAGGACGAATACAGACTGTATGCAAGCGCGGACGGCGAATTCGAGCCCGAAGCAGAAGACGATCTGGAAGAGCTGGAGAGCGGCTTCGGGGACGACGAGGAAGAAGAGGAAGTCTCCACAACTATCACCTCCGATGACGACGAACTAGGCGAAGACGAAGAGGCCATCGCCGTTGTTGAGGTCGTGCCGGCGCCTCCACCTGCTCCCGCAAAGAAGGCAGCGAAGAAAGCCGCGGCGAAGAAGGCTCCGGCGAAGGTAGCAGCGCCAAAGCCACCGGCGAAGAAGGCAGCCAAAAAGGCGCCCGCGAAGAAAGCGGCGAAGAAGGCGGCGAAGAAATCCGCAAAGAAGGCAGCGAAAAAAGCCGCGAAGAAAGCGCCTGCGAAGAAAGTCGCAAAGAAGTCCGCGAAGAAGTCCGCGAAAAAAGCCGGGAAAAAGGCCGCCAAAAAGGCGCCCGCAAAGAAGTCCGCGAAAAAAACTGCGAAGAAGGCTGCAAAGAAGGCTTCGAAGAAAAAGGGTCGCCGCTAAATCGCGATTGCGTCAACCTTAAAAGATAAGGCCGCGGGCGTCTCTGCCTCGCGGCCTTTGTGTCTTCCCAACGCGGACATGAACCAGGTGCGCCGTTGCTGACCGCCTCCTCGCCGGATCCCTAAAACTGACTCTGTGTTTACGGCAACGGCCATCCCTGGGTCAGATCCGAGTTCTTCAGCGTGTTGAAGTCGTAGCTCTCGTTGTCGACCCCGCTCGCCAGCTCGAACAGCCCGCACGGCGTCGGAATCGGGGGCGTCACCAGCGGTAACGCCGGCGGCGCGTACACCGGACTCACGAAATTCAGTGCCTGGGCCAGATTCGCAATCTCATTCGAAGCATCGCGCGCCGTCAGCGGCGGTAGATTGTACCTCCACTCAATCAGCTTCAGCACGCTCGTGTGATCGTACAGCCCCGAATCGATCCGCGGCGTCGCCGGATTCCCCTGCGTCCACGGTGAAAGCACCAGCGTTGGCACCCGGCATCCCAGCAGCGCCTTGCCGTCGATCAGATCGGCATCCACATCGTTCGGCGCAATCACACGTGGCGGCACGATCGTGTCGTAGAACCCGCCCCACTCGTCGCGATTGATGATCAGCACCGTGTTCTTCCAGCCCGGCCCGCTCGTCAGCGCAAGGTATACCTGGCTCAGGAACGCCTCGCCGGCGCGTACATCCGCGTGCGGATGATCGTCATTCCCGAGCCCATCGTCCAGAATGGTGTACCTCGGGTCGAGGAACGAAACCGCCGGCAGATTCCCGGTGGCCGCATCCAGCAGAAAGTCTGCGTACAACGCCGAAATGCCGATGTACTTCGCACCCCACAGCGCCAGGAACGGCACATTGGAAAAATAATACTTACAGCTCACTCCCGCCGCCTGCAGATTGTCCCAGATGGTCGGCAAAGTCGAAATATCGAACGTGTTCGACAGCCGATCCGTCTGCGCGGCGTGTTGAAACACGCGGTTCGGAAACGTCGACGACAAAATCGACGCGAAGTAATTGTCGAGAGTCGTAAAGTTCCGCGCCGCCGCGCTGAAGAACTGCAGATCGCTCTCCTCGTAATACCCGATGCTGAAAACATCGTTCGTCGTCGTCCGCAGCCATCCATCCATTTTGCCGTCGTCGACCTCGCTGCGCCCACCCGCGTAGGAGTGATCCGGATCGGGATGCGAGCAGCCTACATACGTCGTTAAATGCCACGTCGGATGCGCCTCGCCGTCGCTGTCCAGATAGCTCAGCCCTGCCTGCGTTCCGCGCGACCCCGGCAGCCACCCGAGAAAATGGTCAAAGCTGCGGTTCTCCATCATCACCACCACGATGTGCTCGATCTGCGAAGCCGATGGCGACGGCAACGCCTGCGCATCACTCTGGGTTCCGGACTGCACGCCCACCAGCGCCGCTGCGGATGCCGCACCCGCGGCACTGCGAAGGAATTCTCTGCGATTGATACCCACGCCCTTCTCCTCCTTTGTCGGAAAGTGTGTAGACCTAGATGCGGTCGCAGTTGAAAACCAGGTAAACGGGCAATGAATTCGGAGGGCAAGGTGCGTCCGCTCACGCCGGTCCAGGTGCCAGCGAAGGACTGACGCCAATAAAACTTCGCCGCAAGTCAGTCGCCTGCCGGTGGTTTTACCATGTTCGAAGCATGACTGAAGCCGTCCAGAAGAAGATCGAAGCCCTCCGCGAAAAAATTCGCCACCACGAGCACCTCTACTACGTCCTCGACCGGCCCTCCATCTCCGACGCCGAGTTCGACGACATCATGCGCGAGCTCCAGCGCCTGGAGAAAGACCACCCCGACCTCGTCACGCCCGACTCGCCCACGCAGCGTGTCGGCGGCAAGCCGAAAGAGGGCTTCGCCAAGGTCGCCCACTCGCGCCCCATGCTGTCGATCGACAACGTCACCAGCGAAGAGGAGCTGCGCGACTGGGACCGCCGCGTCCGCTCCCTCGCCGGAGATAAGGCCGACATCGGCTACGTTTGCGAATACAAAATGGACGGCCTCTCCATGGCCCTCCAGTATCACGCGGCTGCTGATGGCTCCTCTCACCTCGCCCGCGGACTTACCCGCGGCAACGGCACGATTGGCGAGGATGTGACCACCAACGTCCGTACCATCCGGTCCGTCCCGCTCTCCATCCCCGCGGCTACACTCAAAAAAGCGCACGTCCCCGCGACCTTCGAGGTTCGCGGCGAAATCGTCATGCCGCTCGCGGCGTTCCGCAAAGCGAACGAAGAGCGCGAAGCGCAGGGCCTCGAGCCCGCCGCGAATCCCCGCAACTACGCCGCGGGAACCATCCGCACGCTCGAGCCCAACATCGTCGCCCAGCGCCGCCTCGACTTTTACGCCTACTTCCTGCTCACCGAAACCGGCGAGGATCTTCTCGCCGAACAATCCGAAGCTCTCGACGCTCTCACCGCCCTCGGTTTTCGCGTCAACCCTCACCGTGAGGCCATGCCCTCCGTCGATAAGGTGCTGGCCTTCGTCGAAAAGGCCGAGACCAATCGTAACAGTCTCGGTTACGAAATCGATGGGGTGGTCATCAAGGTCAACTCCGCCACCGTCCAGCGCCGCCTCGGCTACACCGGCCGCGCGCCGCGCTGGGCGGTCGCCTTTAAATTCACCGCTCGCGGAGGCATCACCCTGGTCGAAGACATTCGCATCCAGGTAGGGCGCACTGGCAAGCTCACTCCTGTCGCCGTGCTTACCCCCGTCTCCATCGGAGGCACGACCGTCTCCCGCGCTACCCTCCACAACGCCGATGAGATCGAACGCCTCGGTCTCCTCATCGGCGACTACGTGAAGGTCGAGCGTGGCGGCGACGTGATTCCCAAAGTCGTCGAAGTGGTCGAGGATAAGGAACATCCGCGCGGCCATAAGAAGTTCCACTTCCCCACGCACTGCCCGGAGTGCAACAGCGAAATTGTCCGGACCGAAGGCGAGGTCGACTACCGCTGCGTCAACGTCGACTGCCCCGCTCGCCTCCTCGGCAGCCTGCTTCACTTCGCCTCGCGCGGCGTCATGAACATCGAAGGCCTCGGCGAAGCTGTGGTGGCGCAATTGCTCGAGCACAAGTTCGTTCGCAGCATCGCCGATCTTTATTCGCTCAGCGACGAGCAGCTCGCCCAGCTCCAGCACGAAGTCGTCACCCGCGACAGGAAAACCGGGGAGCAGAAAACCCGCACCCAGGCCCTGGTGGGACCAAAAGAACGCAAGGACCTGCTCGACGAGATCGAAGCCTCGAAGAAGGCTCCGCTGAACCGCCTTCTCTACGGCCTGGGCATTCGCTTCGTCGGCGAACGCACCGCGCAGTTGTTAGCCGAGGAATTCGGATCGATCGAGACCCTGATGAATGCGACCAGCGAAGAACTGGAACGTGTCAACGAAGTCGGTCCACGGGTCTCCGAAGCCATTCGCGAATTCTTTGGCGAACACAAGAACCGCGAGCTGGTCCGCAAGCTGGAAAAGGCTGGCATCACCTTCACCGCCGAGAAGCGCAAACGAACTTCTCAGCTAGAGGGCCTCACCTTCGTCCTGACCGGAACTCTCCCGCACCTCTCCCGCGAAGACGCGAAAGCCAGAATCGAATCCGCGGGAGGCCGGGTATCGGGCTCGGTCAGTAAAAAGACAAACTACGTCGTCGCCGGCGAAGAGGCCGGATCCAAACTCGACAAGGCCCGCGAGCTGGGCGTAAATGTGATTGATGAAGCGGAGCTGGAGAAGCTGTTGAGCGCCTGAGCGGAGGGCTCTAGCTGGCGCCTCGCGCAATCTCCTTCGTCATCGCCGCTCCCAGCACTTTTCCCTGTCCCGGCTCCTGGACGAATGCCACCACCCGCAAATTCGCAGGATCGGCCCCCTGCCACAACTTCACGCGAAACGTCTGATCGAAGCTCTTCCCCTTCTCCAGCTTCCCGATCTTCGCCAGATCCTTCACCACCGCAACATTCGTCAGCTTTTTCCCATTGTTCTCGCCTGCCAGCACATCGGTCTCGGTCTTATCCAGCGCGACAGCCACATAGACGTCTCCACCATGCTTTTGCGCAGACCCCTCCGCTTCGATCCGGCCTGTCAGCTCGCCCGGCTCCCCGGCCGTCAGCGCCGCACCCTCGATGTGCAGCGGGATCATCGGCTCTTCCGCCGCCTTCTGCAGGCCCTGCTTCACCTCACTCACCTTCCAGGGATGCACTTCCACGGCGCCATCGAGGATGACCTGCGGCGTGTAGACATCGCTCAGGCCGAGCATCTGCATGTAGCCTCGTTGCCGTGCCGTGATCAGACCAGACGAGAAGGGATCGCGCCAGCCGTCGTGGTCCCAGTAGTCCACGTGCTCGCTGAGAACAATCAGCTGTGCGCCCGCAATCGGCTGGGCCGCATCCAGCCGCTCCGCCCAGTTATCCACCGGCGGACAGCTGGAGCATCCCTCTGACGTAAACAGTTCCAGCAGGATCGGCGTCTTCGCCATATCCGGCGGTGGGCCCGCATGCCAGGCCACACCCGCCATCGCAGTCAAAGTCAGGACCGCCAGAGACCTCATCATTGTTCGCCCCTTTTAATACCAGCTCATCGGCAAAAGCGGGAGCGCAAGGCCTGTTGGCCACGACTCACAGCTTCGCGCAAAATGAGGGTAGCCCCTCCAGGCGACCGCACGCCATAACCACTCAGGAGCAACCTCACAGCGCAGTGGTCTGCTCCCTGTCGCCCGGCTTTTATCCCTTCGGCGCGAAATATCCTTCGCGTACGCGCACCGTGTAGCGCCGATCCAGACAATACAGATAAATCTGCCGAAACGCCCCATTCGCCAGAAAGTCCGCCGGCTTGTACACCAGTGCGTACTGGCTGCGCAGCTCCTCCTGAATCTCCCCGAAGCTACTGGGCATATCCTCAATCCGCGTGGGGAAGAATGCCTTCCCGCCCGTGGCCACCGCCATCTTTTCCAGGATGTCGTCGCCACGATCGCGGCTCGGGCTCACATTCGTGCTGATCGCATAAACGATGGTCTCCGCGCGCTGGCATTCCTTGATCGCATCCTCGAGATACGCGTGGCTCTGATTGTCGTCGCCATCGCTCACCAGCACAATCGCCTTGCGCACCGGCTCCTGCCCTCGCGCCGTCAGCAGTTTGTCGCGGCAGGCGCTGTACACCGCGTCATAGAGCGCGGTTCCGCCGCCCGGACGCAGCCCCTGAATCCCCGCCGTGAGCGAATCGATGTTGTTGGTCCAGTCCTGCTTGTAGTCCGGCGTCACATCAAAGCCTTCGATAAACGCCTTGTCCGAGGCCGGCCGCAGAATTTCCAGCAGAAACGAATCCGCTGCCTGCTGCTCGAACTGAAATCTCTGCCGAATCGACGTGCTGGTGTCGATCAGAATCCCCACCCGCAGCGGCAAATTGGTCTGCTGGGTAAAGCTGTATACCTGGGCAGGGGCCTTGTGGTCGTCCAGCAGCGCAAACTGATTCTGCTGCAGATCCTTGATGAAGTGGCCATGCTTGTCGGTCACCGCAAATTCCAGATAGACCTCGTTCACCGGGACCCTGATGGTGTACTGGCTCTGATCGCCGCTCTGTTGCGGATTCTGCCCGTTTGCGTCCGGCCGCGACTGCAGGGCCGGCGCCGCCTGGTTCTGTTCCGGGGCTGGCTGCGAAGGCGCAGGCGTTTGCGCCGTTAGAGCTGCCGCCGCGCACAATGCACACGTCAGGACAAGAAGGGAATGAACGACTGCGGTTTTCATCGAAGCGTGACTCTATTTTACCGTGACGCAATTTGGACGCGCACTCATCAAAAGTGTTAACCCAACATTCCGGTCCTGCCCCGCGTACCATCCTTGCCACCGGTCTGCTCGACCCGGCACAATCGTTCCCATGAACGATTCGCAGAAGTCCGCCGTTTCCACTCCGCATGCTCCCGCAGCCATTGGCCCTTACGCGCAGGCCGTCCGCCTTGGCAACCTCCTCTACACCTCCGGCCAAATCGCCCTTGACCCCGCCTCAGGCCAACTGGTTCCCGGCGCCATCACCGATCAGACCACGCGTGTTCTCGAGAACATCAAGGCCATCCTCGAAGCCGCCGGCACCGATCTCGCTCATGTCATCAAGACCATCGTCTTTTTGAAAGACATGAACGACTTCGCCTCGATGAATACTGTCTATGCGAAATACCTGGCGCCCGAAGGCACCGTCCCGCCGGCCCGCTCCACCGTCGCCGTTGCCGGCTTGCCACGCAACGCCCTGGTGGAGATTGAAGTCATCGCGACCGTCTAGCTCCACGCTCATCCAATCCCCAGGAGACCCCAATGACCGAGACCAAGTCTGAGACAAAAACCACCGAGGCCGCTCCCGCCAAAGTGGAGAAGACCGACGCCGAATGGCGCGCGCAGCTCACGCCTGAGCAGTATTACGTCACCCGTCAAAAAGGCACAGAACCCGCCTTCACCGGCGCGCTCACCTACAATCACGACACCGGCATGTATCGCTGCGTCGCCTGTGGCGCCGACCTGTTCCCTTCCGACACCAAATTCGACTCCGGCAGCGGCTGGCCCAGCTTCTACCTTCCCGTCAACTCAACCGCCGTCGAAACCCACGAGGACAACACACTGGGCATGCGCCGCGTCGAGGTTACCTGCGCCCGCTGCGGCGCGCACCTCGGCCACGTCTTCCCCGACGGACCTGGTCCCACCGGCCTGCGCTACTGCATCAACTCCGCGGCCCTGAACTTCGACAAGACGAAATGACGGATCAGCGTCCCATTCTGTGCTGGGTTGGACTCACCACCCAGCCTCTCGCCGGTCGGCCGTCCATTTGTCCGAAAATGCTTCGCTGGCTGCGACAGGCGCCCGTGGAAGAAACCGCAACAACTTCGGACCATCGGTCACTTCCCCTGCAGACGGTCTGATCGGACTTCATCGCGAGAGGCTACAATGACCTCTCCAGATGCCGCCGCCGCGCACGTTGCTGACGCTCTCCATCGCGACCGGTGTCGCCTGTGCGGCATCGCTTGTCGTCGCTACGGCAATGCAAAATCCGAACTCCACCGGCGAACAACACGGCCCGCCCTGGCGCTCTCCGGTCGCCTCGACGCAAAACTTCCGCATCGCCCATTCGACCCTCCAGGTCGACTTCTCCCCTGGCTCTCTCGACCTGCCCAGTCCGCAAATCATGCAGTGGGTCGAAAACGCCGCCAGTTCGGTCGCCACCTATTACGGCCGTTTCCCTGTCCCGCGCGATCGCATCCTCATCCAGCCGGCCGAAGATCGCCGCGGCGTTATGCAGGGCACCACCTGGGGAGACGTCGGCGGATTCCCAGCCTTCACGCGCATTCGCCTCGGCCAGCACACCACGATGCAGGACCTCACCGACGACTGGATGATGACGCACGAACTCGTCCACACCGCCTTCCCTTCTCAGGAGGACCAGCAACATTGGATTGAGGAAGGAATCGCGGTCTATGTCGAGCCCGTCGCCCGCGTGCAGGCTGGTTTTCTCCAGCCGGAAAAGATCTGGGGCGATATGGTGCGCGACATGCCCAAAGGCGATCCCCAGCCCGGCGACCAGGGCCTCGACCACACCCCCACCTGGGGACGCACGTATTGGGGCGGCGCGCAGTTCTGCCTGCTCGCCGACGTCACCATTCGCGAACAAACCCACAATAAGAAGGGTCTTGAGGACGCGCTGCGCGCTATCGTCGCCGCCGGGGGAACCATCGATCAGAACTGGCCAATTCGCAAAGCTTTTCAGGCCGGAGACGCCGGCACCGGCACGCGTGTCCTTGAAGAGCAGTACGACCGCATGGCGAACGCGCCCGTCACCATCGATCTGGACGGACTCTGGAAGAAATTAGGAATTGTCAGAACCGAAACCGGCATCCGTTTCGATAACTCGGCGCCCGAGGCCGCCATCCGTGCCGCGATTACGCAAACTCCTGCCTCGGGTCGCATCACGCCGTCGCAGTGATTCGCAGACTAAGGCAACCTTGCGAGAGATTTGCGTTCCAACGCTGAACGCTGGCTATTACGCCTTCTGAACCTTGCCCGCCTTCAGACAGCTGCTGCAAACCCGCAGCCGCTTTGCTCCGCTGCCCACCTTTGCCTTCACCGGATGCAGATTCACATTCCAGCGACGCTTCGTGATGTTGTGCGCGTGCGAAATATTGTTTCCAAACTGCGGACCCTTGCCGCAAATATCGCAAACCTGTGCCATGTCTTCTCCAGAAAAAGACGAGTCCGCTCAAGGATGTCGTCAAAATTGGGCGCCATCAGACCCGCGATGCCCCGCCAGCCCAAATCCCGCCTGATCCCGCACCCGCTCGCAAAGCCGCGCAATGCCGAAATTTCAGTTTACCGGGAACTCCGCCTCAGGACAATCGGGATACCCGCTGGAATGGTCCTGGTTTTGGCCCGGTTACCTCGCGAGTGCCCTGTCACGAAGGTGGCATCGGCAAGCGCTCCCGGGTTTCCTATACTCGCCCATGATGGCGGCATCGCTCCAGATTCCCATCTCCGTCCCGCGCTCGACCTTCCTCGGCCGAAACCTCGTCCGTGCGTTTCTCCTCGTTGCCGCCCTTGCGTTGCCCATCTGGCACCTGCATGACATGGATCGCGACTTCCAGCTGCCGCTCATCCACAACGACATGATCGGGCGCTGGCTGGGGACCCGCGCCGCTCTCCACGGGCAGGATCCTTACTCGCCGCAGATGACCGACCAGATCCAGGCGATCGCCGATCACGACACTTCAGAGGCTTTCGCTTATCCGGCCTCTCTCGTGATCGTCCTGGCACCGCTCGCCATCTTCTCCTGGAAGACCTTCAGCGTGGTCTATCTCCTTCTCATCATCCCTTTGCTGGCGATTGCCTTGTGGCTCTGCATTCGTCTCCTGCATCTCCGAATTACCCCTGGGTACGCCGCGCTGATGGTCTTTGTCGCGCTCTGCAGCTGGCCGTCTTTCTGGGGCTTGCGCATGTGGCAGCCGACCCTGCTGGCTATCGCCCTGATCTTCATCGCCTTGTACCTGCTCACGCGCGATCATGACATGGCCGCCGGAATCCTCCTCGCCCTGGCTACCTTCAAACCGCAGATCGTACTTCCCCTCGTTCTCTGGCTTGCCGTCTGGGCCTGCATGCGGCGCCGGTGGAGCTTTCTCGCATCCCTTGCCGTCACCGTCACCCTGCTCCTGGCGGGAGCGGAGAGAATCGTCCCAGGCTGGTTCCCACACTGGATCGCAGCTCTCCACACCTACCAGGCCAAGTTTGGCGAGCTGCCTCTGGAGCCGATCCTCGGCCACTGGCTGACCCTCGTGGTCACCGCTGCGCTGGGAGGCTGGGCGGCCTGGCGCCTCTGGCAGAACCGTAATTGCCCCGCCGATTCCCCTCAGTTCGCCCGCTCCATCGCCCTGGTCCTCGCCGCCACCCTGTTCACCAGCTACGTCTGGAATGTCTACAACCAAATGCTCCTCTTCCCAGGTTGTGTCCTCCTGGTCTGCACGAAGAGGCCCGGCGGCAACGGGCTGCCCGTCGTCATCTACCGCATCGCCCAGGCGCTGCTGGTATGGACATTCGTCTCCGTCCCCCTCGGCATCGTCACTGAAGCGATCTGGCATTCTCGCATCGTGTGCGACTGCCTGCCGTTTCGGAATCCCCTGCTGCCCTTCCTGATTGCGTTGTTTCTGCTTATGGATACGCCGCGCTCTGAGGGACGCTCCTCCGCGACCTCAGCCCGCATGGCCGCCCAAATCACTTAGAATCGAGCTTCCCCGCCCATCTCCTGCTTATCGTGGAAACACCGCGCCACATCTTCCTGCTACGGTGACCCAATTGGGTCATGGTGACGAGCCCTAAATCTCCCTATACTCGCCTCAATTTAAAGCCAGATCTTCATGCCCCCCGTGTTGGAACTCGACGCCGTTGCCGCCCCCGCCAGCGCACGCTCCCGGAAAATACTGGAGCGGCGAGGGCAACTTGCATTGGCGGTCGTAATCGTGGTCGGGCTGAATCTCGCCTTCCTTCTCAGCTTCTGGAACCGATTTCTGGCGCCCAGTGTGTCCGGCATGTTCCTGGAGTTTGCATCCCGGTTGTTATCGGGCAAGGTTCCTTACAGAGATTTTTACGTTGTAGTAACTCCGTTCTATATTTTCAAAACCGCGGCCATCGTAAAGATTTTTGGACCAAGCCTGGCGATTCTGCGGCTGATTGACATCGGGTATCGATGCGCACTGGGAGCGATCCTGGTGATCTGGCTCTCGAAAGTGGTGCGCATCCCCTATGCGCTGCTCGGAGCCCTCGCGGCGGTCATTGTTTTCTCGACGGATCCCGGCGACTCTCTGACTTCTTATCATCTGGAAGCCACATTTTGGGCACTGACAGGCGCCTTCCTGCTGTCATATGTCCAGTGGGAACGAAGAGAGATCCTGAGAAACATCTCGGTGATTTGCTGCTCGGGTGCGTGCTGCTCGATCTGCTTCTTCACGAAGCAGACCGAGGGGGGAGGCATTACCCTCGCTCTGATTATCGTCATTGCCGGCCTATCCACGCGTGATTTGGGCCTGCGGCCGGCGCTTTTACGTCTCCTGGCCTTTTGCATGGGATGGATCCTGCCTGCGGGGACAATCCTTGGATGGTTGGCAAGTAAAGGCGCTTTAAGGCCGTTTGCAACTGCAATTCTTTCAGACGGGCCGTCGGCAAAGGGATCCCCCGGCCATTTGCTCACGCGCGTGTTCCTCAATGGATACGGTTCCTGGCCAGGAAACGCTGCCTATTTGGTCTTCGGAATTTGCACCATGTTGCTGGTGGTTCGTATGAAGCGAAAGCGGACAGCACTGCCTTCTGCGGCCCCGGGAATGGTACAGCTCGCCGTCATCGCAGTGGCAGGTGCGGCCGCACTCCTCGTTGGATATGCAGGTGGAGCGTTCGTTCCGGCCAGCTCAATGGCGCCCTACAGGCTTGAAATCTGGTCAATTTACTTTGGCTTCTTCGGCATATTCTCGCTCGCCGTCTACTACACACTGATCCTGATTCGGCGTGGCATGACCGAAGCGGAAAGACAGCGTTGGCTGATTCTAGTGGCCTCTTTTTGGATCTGTTACACGATGTCCTGGTCATGGGTGGCGTGGGGGCCCATGGCGTTTCCAGGCCTGGGAGTCGTCATCGCATTCATGCTGGACGACCTTCACTCGACACCTCGCACCCCTGTTCTCCGCTATTCGTTGGCAACGGCCGCCGTGCTGCTTCTGTCAGTATGTGAAGCCGGCAGAGTGTCCTCCCCATTCAGCTGGGATAGCTGGACTGACGATCCGATATCGAAGGCTACCGCACAGTCCCGGCAGCCGATGTTGAAGGGGATCTACATGTCCCCTGACATGGCAGCGTTTACTGACCGTCTTACGAGTCTTATCGACAGCCACTCTCGAGTGAACGACTCGGTCTTTATCTACTCCTATCAGCCGTTATGGTACGTGTTGGCGAATCGTTGGCCCCCCACCTATGCTCAGGTTCACTTCTTCGATGTGGCCCCGGACGGTCTGTGCCGGCGAGATGCCGAACGGATTGTGAAGGAGCGCCCTGCGGTCATCGTGGACTTCGTCGGCGACAGCGATCTGTGGAACGAAAAGTTGTTTCGGGCAGGTCATCGAAGTGGACAACGTGACTTACATGACCAGATATATCAGCTCGTTGATGCCGATTATCGTTTGGAGGCGGCTATACCTCTCCAAGAGAGCCCGGTGCCGGTCAAGGTATTCGTGTTGAAGGGTGAAGAATGATCGCAAGTGACATGGAACCGGGAACGAATGTGCAGTTGACGGATGAGGAAGTAGAGGCTGTCCGCTCAACGAGAGGTTCAGCAGGCCGACGAATGCCTGGCGCTGCGCAAGCCAGCACTTCACGCAAATGCGCGAAGAGCATTACAGTTATTTTTCCTGCTTACAACGAGGAACAGAATATCCGGTCGGCCATGGTAAGAGCCGTGGAGGCAATGCGTCCAAGGTTTCATGTCTTTGAGCTGCTGATCATCAACGATGGCAGTACGGATCGTACAGGTGAGATCGCCGAGGATCTGGCGAAAACATACCCTGAGGTTACCGTTATCCACAACCGGCAAAATCTGGGAATGGGGGAGACTCTCTATCGCGGATTTCAATGCGCCCGAGGGGAATTGGTTATCCAAAACGCGATGGACTACCCGTTTGACCTCCGTGACCTCGACAAGATGATTCCTCTTCTGGAGGAGGCGGATGTCATCATTGCAACTCGAAAGGGGTACGCTGGCTACACTCCCTACCGAAAGCTGGCTTCCAGAGCGAATCGATTCATTCTTCGCCGACTGTTTAATCCAAAGCTGCGCGACTATAACTACACCCAGCTTTTCAAGAGGGAAGTGTTGAGCGCAGCGCGGCCCAACTCGCGAAGCACGGTTTTCCTCGTCCCGGAAATCATCATTCGTGCCGGTGAGCTGGGTTTCAGAATGAGAGAAGTCGACATAGACTACCACCCGCGGGTGTCTGGCGAAGCCACTTCGGGTAAACCGAAAGTTATCCTTCGGTCTTTGCGCGATATGTTCATGTTTTGGATCAAGCGCAGGCTCCATATCGGCGATGCAGCTCAAGGGGCTGCGGCTGTTTTTCCATCCTAGACGTGGCAAAATACAGCATGACTTGCATCGGTAGTGAACAGCCCCATTGCTGCGCAGTAGCGAGGGCGTCAAAACTACTCGCTCCTCAAAGCCGGGAGCCCTTGTAAGATCGAAAGCAAATTCACTTTCCGTACGGGTCGCCATTGTTCGGTGTGCGCCAAAGCTGGTGGTTGAATGCACCTTACCGGTCGTAACATCACGAATAAACTTCGTGCTAGCCTGGATGACTGGCTTCCGCCGGTTGTCCGCGACTCGGCCATCTTTCGCCTGGCAGTCAGGCTTTGGCTCGGCCCAAATGCGATTCCCGATTTCAAATGCCGCGCCTTCGATATGTCAGATGAGGCTTTCGCCAAAGCCTATCGCGATCTCGGCGGTCTTTACACTGAGCGTCCTTCCGACACGACGGAAGCTCAGGCCGAATGGATACTTGCCAATATCGGCCAGGAGAATGCGAGCGTACTCGAGATTGGCCCGGGCGCTGGATACCTGACAAAGAGACTTCGCGATGCGGGACATTCCGTGACCGAGCTCGAGCTTAGTGTGAACACCGATTCAGCGAACCGGATCCAGGGAACTCTTGAGCGGCTCCCTTTTCCCGACAAGTCATTCGATGTTGTGATACTGGCGCACGTCCTTGAGCACGCACGATCGCTCACCAGGGCATTCCTTCATCTTGAGCGCGTCAGCAAGGGGCGCGTTCTCATTGTGACGCCGAAACAACGGTTCTACAAATGGACTTTCGACTATCATCTCCATTTCTTTTATTCTGTCGAGCATCTCGGATCACACATCCATAAAGGTCAGGCTCACGGGTCAGAAATAAACGGCGATCTTTGCCTGGTGTGGGACGTAGCCGCCGGTTTGTCGAACGGTCCGGGCGGCCGTATGCAATCGGATTAGTAAGAAAAATAAGCTATCGATTCCTGTTAATAGTCATGGATGAGGATGCTAAGGATATTGCGATCCTTTGGGATGGAACGCAGTCTGCACATCGGCGAAGCAGCAGCTCACTAAACGAGCAGGTTCGGAGATTATGCGTTCGGATTTCCTCTTCATATTTCCGATTCCTGGGGAAGCTTCGCTGAATCGAGCCTCAGGTCTCACGCTGTCCTGTCGGTTGCCACTATCGGGTGTTGGCACGGAAACGGCTCTCTAAGGGCGCGAAGCGCGACCTGCTCACCCGCCACCCTCAGTCTTTGTTATCCTCTCCCCTGTGCGAGTTCTGTTTGGCGTCCTCATTCTCAGTACGATGGCGCTCATTGGGGCGGCTCTCGCCGTAGTTCGGCATATCCGTCATCAGCGCGCCGCCGCCCGCTCCCAGGCTGAACCTCACGACGAACCTCTCTGATCAGGAGCCGCCATGAACCTCGTTTCCACTGCATCTCCAGCTCTTCCGCATAGCCAGTCCGTTCTCGTCCGCTGGCCGCTGGCCGTCGCTCTTGGCTCACTCCTCGTCGCCGTGTGCGCGCACGTCTCCATTCCGCTCTGGTTCACGCCGGTTCCCATCACCCTCCAGACCTTTGCCGTGATCCTCCTCGGTCTGCTTCTCTCGCCCTCTGCCGCCGCTGGGGCTCTCCTGCTCTACCTCGTCGAAGGCGCAGCCGGTCTTCCCGTCTTCAGCCCCCACGGTCCCGCCGGACTCCTGCATCTTTTCGGTCCCACCGGCGGCTACCTTCTCTCCTATCCACTCGCCGCCGCCCTCACCGCCCTGCTGCGCCGCCGCATTGGCGGCAAGAGCGCGTTCGGACCATCGCTTCTCGCCGGCGCTGCCGGCAGCCTCCTGATCCTGCTTTGCGGAGCCCTCTGGTTTGGCATCCTGACGCGTCAGTCCGCGGGAACCGTTCTCGCGCTCTCCGTCCTGCCGTTCCTGCCCGGCGACATCCTCAAAATTTCCGCGGCTGCGGGTACCGCGGCCGGCTGGCGACGCTTCCGCCGTTCCTGATCCCCGGTGCCCCTCGCCAGAGTTGCCACTGCGGCAATTAGCGAAAATAACAATTGCCTTTCCGGTAAACATCGGTTATCGTCCGGTTCAGATTCCCGGAAAGGTAGTTCCTTTTTATGCCTTGCCTCAGGCGGGCCGCAGGTCTGTCCCTGCTCCTCGCATGTTCGTTGTGTGTCTGTTCTTGTGGAAACGTCGTCCATCCCGGATCCGTTGCAGCTTCTGCCGCCTCCGGCGATTCCAACGAAGGAAATATTTCGTGGGCCCCCGAAAGCAGCGACCCACTCGCCAGCTACACGCTTACCGGCGATACCCAGCCGGTCCACGACCCCAGCATCATCCGTCAGGGTTCGACGTACTACGCCTTCACCACCGACGTCCTTGGTCTTCCACCCGGCAATTACCTGCCGATCCGCTGTTCCCAGGACAAGATCAACTGGACCGCCTGCGGCAGCATCTTCCCCGCCGCGATGCCTTCCTGGGTCGTCGCCAAGGTTCCCGGCATTATCGGACTCTGGGCGCCCGATATCTCGTACTTCAACGGTCTCTACCACGTTTATTACGCCGGATCGACCCTCGGTTCGCAACAGTCCGTCATCGGACTCGTCACCAATACCACCCTCGATCCCGGTGATCCTGCTTATCAATGGGTCGACCGGGGAGAGGTTCTGGAATCGAACCGCGGCGACGATTTCAACGCCATCGATCCCAACATCTTCATCGACGGCGACGGCTCTGTCTGGATGACCTACGGCAGCTATTGGTCCGGCATCAAACAGCAGCAGATCGACCCATCCACCGGCAAGCTGCTCCTGTCGAACCCCACCCGCTACAACCTCGCGACGCGCCCTGGCGTCCCCAATAATCCTATCGAGGGCTCTTCGCTGGTCCATCATGGAAACTACTATTACCTCTTTGTTTCCATCGACTACTGCTGCAATCAGACCGTCGCCACCGACAACTACAAAGAAGCTGTGGGCCGTTCCACCAGTCCACACGGTCCTTTTGTCGATGAGATGGGAACATCCATGATGAACGGCGGCGGCACCGTCCTGCTGCAAAGCGATGCGGCCTGGAGCGGCACGGGCGGCGGGACCGCCTACCTCGACCCCACCAATGGAGACAGCTTAATCGTCTTCCACGCCCTCAACCTGACTCAGAACGGCACCGTGTATTTGTGGCTGAAGAATCTGGACTGGACGAATGACTGGCCCTCCATCGGCCAGTAAGTTCGGGCGCCGAACCAAAAAAGCAAAGCCCGCGCCAGCATCAGGCTGTCACGCGGGCTTCGCGCTGGCTCGAAAAACTGTGTGCTTTAGGACGCCATCGCCGTACGAGCGGAGCTGAACTCCTGAACGCGGCTTCGAACGCGCGCCACCACCCGCACACCATCAGGCGATTGCTGCATCGCCAGAGTCTGCGAACAGACACCGCAAAGCCAGTAGTGTTCCATCCTTCGCGAACGCTTGCCTCTGCCGTCTGGTTCGCTCGCGGCCACATCGAATACAAAGATGCGCCCCTCCCGCAGGTAATGCAGGGGCTTGGCGCACTTCGGATTTGCGCAATGACTCACCATGTACCATCTCCACATCTGCGCTTCCCGATTCCGTCGAATCCAGGCTCGCCGCCCGGCGATCCTGAGCGCTGCTGCCGTTCCATGGGGACCAGCGGGATGACCGACACCGGATCTCTTCCCGCAATGCAACACATTCAATTGGTTCTTAACAGTAGGATGCGGAAATACGGGGCTTTCGTTTTCCGCGCTCGTTAGCCGGGGGATCACCATCGTCGCGATGGCGCTGGTATCTGACGGTTAACTGACTCCATTTTTGCACGACCCCCTCTCCTTTGGCGGAAAAATTCGTGTGAATTCCAAACGCCATTCCACGTCCTTGTGCAAGAATCATCGTTTGCTCATTTCGTGCTCATTTTGGAACGAAAATGTCCCTGCTGCGGTCTACCTTCATCGCCCTCTCTCAAAATTCCCGCCTGCGCCGCTTCGCCGAAAATTCCGCCCCGGGCCGCCGCATGTCTTCCCGCTTTGTCGCCGGCTTTCGGCTTGAAGACGCTCTCAGCACCGCCACCGTCCTCGGCTCTCAGGGCCTTGCCGGCACCCTGGACAGCCTCGGTGAAAACGTCAGCAACCCCGCCGAAGCCCGCCAGGCCGCCCAGGTCTACCACTGGCTGCTCGACGCCATCGCGCAGTCCACGCTCGACCTGAACGTCAGCCTCAAACTCACCCAGATGGGGATGGACCTCAGTCCCGAACTGGCCGCCGAAAACGTCTCCGGTCTGGTCGACCATGCCGTCCGGGCAAACTCCTTCGTGCGCGTCGATATGGAGGGCTCCGCCTATACCCAGGCCACCATCAACATGGTCCGCAACTTACACGCGGTCCCTGCCAATCGCGGCCACGTCGGCATTGTTATCCAGGCCTACCTTCGTCGCAGTGCGGATGACATCGCCAACCTGCTCAGCGATCGCATCCGCATCCGTCTTTGCAAGGGGGCCTATCAGGAGGCCCCGGATTTAGCCTTCCCTGATAAGAAAGACGTCGACCGGAACTTCGTCGCTCTCACCGAAACCCTGTTGAAAAGTGGCGTTTTCCACGGCATCGCCACCCACGACCCCGCCATGATCGGCGCGGCCAGGGATTTCGCCCGCACCCACAGCATCGACCCCGCCAGCTTCGAATTTCAAATGCTTTACGGCGTCCGCCGCGATCTCCAGCGATCGCTGGTAAAGGAAGGGTACAAAGTCCGGGTCTACGTTCCCTTTGGCAATGAGTGGTACCCGTACTTCATGCGCCGGCTCGCCGAACGCCCGGCCAACGTCCTCTTCATCGCAAGGAACATGCTTCGCAAGTGAACCCCGCCGCGTTTGGCGCTGGGCGCTTCGCGGACCGGCTCTTCGCTCACCGGGCATTTACCGGGCTGACTGGGCTGAACGCTGGTTCTACCGCGGCTCGTAGGGCTCGATCGACAACATGCTGCCCAGTACATGCCGCTCCTCAGGCGAGAAAGTCTGCGAGAAGCGTGCCGAGTTCAGAATTGCCGTGCGTTGATCGGGCGGAATCTGCCGCAGATCGTTGAAGGCCCGCCGCACTATCGCCTGCCGGTTTGCCGGCATCTGCCGCATTTCCTCGGGGAAATTACGCACATCCGCCTTTTGCTGCGGAGAGAGCCGCTCAAACATCTCCACCCGGCCCACCATCCGCTGTTGCTGTTCCGGCGGGCGCGACTCGAGCGTACGCAACCGGCCCAGCACCCGCTGCTGCTGGTCCGGCGACAGCCGATTGAACCCAGGCTCCCGGCGAAGCTCTTCTTCCTGCTGCTGCGGTGAGAGATTGCGATGATTGTTCAGCCAGTCTCCCAAATGACCCTGCTGGCCATTGACTCCCGGCCGCATCATCCCGGGATTCCCGCCAACGCCCGGCCTCATCTGATAGGGATTAGGTCCTGCCGGCCGAGCCGCCCCGTTTGCGTTTCCATTCTTGTTTTGAGGCGCCGCTGGCCGTGCCTGCGGCCTCACCGGAGCTGTCCGCATCGGAGCCGGTCGAGCAGCCTGTCCCCGCTGCCGTCCCCACGGCCCCCCGCCCGCAAATGAAGGGGGCGCGCTCAGGACCAGCAGACACAAGGCGCCAACACACGCCCATCCGGACACAAACCTGCGTCCGGGCGTCAAGCTGCCCCGCGCCTTGTTCCAGATTCCCGAGATCATCGCCTTACTTCCCCAAGAGCAGAACCGCAAATCAGGCTGCGAATCCATTCGGGCTGGCTGTTCTTTTACTTTCCTCATCGCCTCGCCCACTTTCCTTCCCGTCCCTCTTATAAGCTGTTGCCAGTCCCTCCGCCGTTGTCCCCAGCGTCCTGCTGTTCCATCGAGCTCAGCTGCTGGAACACCTGCGCGTTCTCATCCATCGACTGCAGATCCTTAATCACCGGCGACGCCTGCACCTGCGGCGGCTTCTGCGGCGAGAATCCGCCAAACCCCGCATACGTCCCAATTCCCGCCATCACCACCAGCGCCATCGCCCCCGCCATCAGTGGCCGCATGCTCACGTGATTCCCAAACAGGAACCGCGCCCGCATCCTCTCCAGCCATCCGGCTGGCGCGGCCTGCTGCTCTTCCCGCAGCAGGACCGCCATCCTTGTATCAAAATAAGGAGACACCTCCGGAGCTTCCCACCCGTCCATCAACGCCATCGTGGCTTCCAGCTCCTTCAGCTCCTTTCCGCACTCGGCGCAGCTCGCCACATGCGCGCGCACCTCAGCCGGTACCGACTTCGGGGCAAGAAGCAGGTCCGGCAAACTCGCTTTCACTTCACGGCAAATCATTGCATCCCCCAATTCCCCATTCTCCTTAATCCTGTTCCACGAACTCCTTCAGCCGCTCCCGCAGCGTCTGATACGCCCGGAACAGCAGCGACTTCGTCGCCGACTCGCTCAGCCGAAGGACTGAGCCAATCTCCTTGTAATCCAACCCCTGATACTTGTGCATCAGCACCGCTGTCCGCTGCCGCTCCGGCAGCGCCATCACATGCTTGCGGATCGCCTTCATCCGCTCGTCCTTAACCATCTCCTCTTCGGCGCCCGGGTGCATATCCGCCACGTCCGGCGTTGTGCCTGTCTCCGGATCCGGCTGATCCAGATAGATGGTCTGTGCCGCCCGCTCGTGCTTCGTATCCCGCGCGTGGTTCACTCCCAGATTCGTCGCGATCCGGTACAGCCACGTCGTGAACTTCGCCTCGGCCCGGTACGTCTGCCGCGAGCGGTACACCCGCAGGAAAACCTCCTGCGCCAGCTCCTCCGCCACGGCCTGATTATGCACCATGCGGTACATGAAGTTAATAATCGGTTTGCGGTACTTCTCGATCAGGAAGTTGAACCCGACATCGTCGCCTTCCCGAACCCGGAGCATGATCTCCGCATCGGTCATCGACCGCCAGTCGGCCGGTCCTGCCGCAGGCTTCAGGCTTCGAGCGCTTTCCGCTTCTCGATTGCCCAACCCCGGCGTGGTGAGAGCAACGCTTGCCATATCCCTGCTAACCCCATCCGGGTCGTCAGGTTGCGGGGAAAGTTCGTCTTCTTCCCCTTCGTTTTCCTCGCCTTCCCAACCCTCGGTTACTTCGGGGACAGGGCCCAGAACATCCTCGTCCTCATCCAGAGGCTGCTCCAGCGGATCATGGGGGTCGTCCGGATGCGGCGACGGGTCGCGAAAGGCCATACGTGCCTGCCCCATTTTACCCGCAACCGACGTCCTGTATAGACTTTGGTGCACTTTCGGCGGTCTACGCATGCGAAGGCCGGGGCACTCCGCTGCCCCGAACCAGGAGACAGCCGGCATGAAAGCTCCAGCCTTCCGAAGGCTGAACGCTGTCCTGAACGCCGCCCCGGGCCCGTGTTACCCTAAATCCTGTCCCGCCTGCCCCTCCCTCGGGCTCAACCCGGGCGCATAACTCAGCGGTAGAGTGCCACCTTCACACTCTGCCAAAACAAGAGGAATCAAAGAGTTAGCAGGAACATTCGGGCACCTCGGGGACGGAAAGAAACCACTTAGAGCAGGCGGGATTGGCTTCCGTTCCCGTCGTTCCCATCGCGGTGGCACTCCGAGAATGCCTCACTGGCGGTTTATGAATCCAGTCGAATGGCTTAAGGCAATTTACGGTTTTGCTGGAGCCGAACATCCAAAGGCTTCGCTCATTGTGGTGATCGTCCTCAGTGCCTTCTTAGGTGGGGCAATCTGGAGATTTGCTGGCTATATGTATGTCAAAGATCACGCAGCAGTTCCGCAGTCCGTGGCTCCAACCACCATTAACACTACAAATGGCTCACAAAGCCCGATCCTTCCCGGCAACGACGGAGTTGTAGCAATCGGCAGTGACGGCGCTGGCAAACCTAAACAGCCACCTCCAAAGGAGAAGTCACAATGATGAAGAAGCTGATAGCGGTGGTGCTTGCGTCCGCTCCTTTTGCCCTGGCGCAACAATCCGCCATCACGTCAGCTCCCTGCAGTCCGATTGCGCCAGACAATACCGGAGTCATCACGATCAAATGCACGGGACTCACTCCAGATCAAGCTAAGGCTCTTGCTGGCGTTCCCGCTTTTTTGAACAAGATTCTCCAGAATCAGAAATTTGAGGCGGATGAGATTATTTCGCGGTTGGACAAGTGTGTAGAGGGCGTTAAGGAAGCGGAGAAACAGATTTATTCCGGATACGATTTTAATGGGGCAAAGCGTGTGCAACGCCCCGGTTATATCGGCGTAACGAGTGGGCCGGAAACCACTGTGTTTCAGCAGATGCTTAACCTACAGGACAACCATCAATGGGAACAATTGTTGAGAGTTTCTGACGACGAGATCAAAACCACCCCGGGCTGGCTGACACCATACCTCTTCTCTGGCGTAGCTAATGCGAATCTGGGGAACACGACGGCGGCTATACAACGACTAACTTTTGTGCGGGATGAAGCTGCTGGGAACCCAGATTACGCGGACGCCGACCGACTTCTACATCTCCTGCAGAAATAGCAGCAACTTTTTTCTTCAATTCGCCAACCATCATCACCATGCGGCGAGCGTCATTTCACCGGATTGGATTCTGTCACCGCGTTTACAGGGTCCCGGGGCGGAACGATGTTAGTTGATCGTTGTCTGACCTTCGTCTCGACGTTGTGAACGTCAGCCGCGTTTTCCACTGAAATGATTTGTTTCACCAAAACCTGTGAAGAAATATCTTTGTCCCTGTTTCGTCCCGCCTTATCCACGGATTTTTCCATGTGCACCTTGCTTTTGGCGGCAGCCCCAGGCTTACACTCACTGCAGCAGAAAAGGGGCATGGGCCTCCAAAAACCCATACCCCTCACTGTTGCTAGACCGTCGCGCCGGGAGTCCATGCGGAGCGGAGCCGTCCAAAGCCCGCCCCGTACCCGGCGCGCCGGGCGCTTTGAACTGCAACCTTACCGCCTGAGGCCTGTGGACTGCAACCCATACCGCGCGGGCCTACGGCAAAATGGAGGCCAGACCGCAATGACCAAAAAAGAAATCTACGTCGAACGCAGGCCCGAAGGCGATTATGCTGTCCGCCGTCCGGGGTCTGAAAGAGCCAGCGCAGTCACGCCGACCCAGTCCGAGGCGATCGGCAGAGCACGCGAAATCGCACCCAGGGCGGCGGTCCACGTCGAGAGGGTTAAGCACACCAATAGAGGCAGACCCGACGAATGGCGTAACCCATAGCGGGGACCAATCCCTTGCCACAGGCAAACCCTCCGTTCCGGCTCAGGAGCCAGCGGAGGGTTTTTCTTTACCCGCCCCGCGCGGGTCCTCCAGCTCATACAGCTCCTCCAGCCACGCGACGGCGGCATCTCCCGCGTACTCCACTCGGTCACGGAGGGCCTTGGGCAGACGGCGAAGCTGGGCCGCCGTGAGCGACTTGCGAACGATGAAACGGTCCACCAAGAAAGAGTCAATCGGGTCGCGGTAGAGCCGCCACGCCGCCAGCAAGTCTTTGTGGGTTGGTACTTCGATTCTGGCTCTTTCTCGCACGTTGACCGTGAAACTCGTCACTCTCATTCGGCACTCCTTGCTGGGCTGGATGGCATCGTGCCGCAATCTCGGTAACCGCGTCAATAACTCTTTGGTCCCAACCGCTGCTGGACGGGAGTACGGGACATAAATGGCGGACGCGAGTTACTCCGAAAAATAAAGTTTGATAATAGGCAGTAGCACAATAGCCGCTGAATCCGCGCAACTTATTAGCGCGTCATTTGTGACTTAGCACAAATTGAGCGATCACCCCTGGTGACGGATTCCCGTAGGCGTGCTACAGAGACTAATAGAGGGAGTTTGTGACCGCCCGTTATCGGCAAAGGAAGTTTGCACAATGGAAAATCTCAAGCTGGTTGCCGTGGAAGACCGGCTGCATAGCGCTGAAACCGCCGCCCAGTTGCTGGGCGTCCGTCCGAGCACTATCCGCTGGTGGTGGACCTCGGGAAAAATCCGCCGCGTCAAGATAGGGCGGTTAACGCGAGTCCGCGAGAGCGAATTACTCGCCCTGATCGAGCAAAGCTAGGAGCCGGATTCATAGGAGAGTCACATGGACGCAGTGGATTTAATCGAGCAATCCCCCGCAACTTGCTGGGCAGTTTTGGGCGACCCCGTAACTCGGGAGTTTGTCACGTGGCGGCTGGTGGCTCCGCCACCGCCCAATGTCAAGGCGGAATACATCGCGCGTGGTTTCCTTTATGTCGCCCTGGTCGCAATCGTGAAAGGCGTACCACGGACGCGCCTGATGATTCCGCTGGATGACGAAACGGCGCGCGCGGCTGCTGAAGTGGTGATCGAAGCGATAGGCCGCGAGATGGAACGGAGACTGTCCGACCCCGTTGTGGAGGAGCGCGCGGCGCAGGCTGCATTCGCCACATACATGCAGCACTTGATGAAGCTGCCTGACGCCTGAGAGGTTTGGCGCACGCGGAGAGAAAACTGCGTGTGCCTGGGCGGTGTTCCACCCTCTGAACACCGCCCGAAAGTTTTGCCGCCCGGATAGAAAGGTCCGGGTCAGTCGCGGAAGCGGTCCCTGGAACGGGGATATGGAAGCCCGGCAGATTTAACCTGCAACACCGCAACACCAATGTGCTGTCCGCGTAGAAAGACGCGGGCCGTGCGCGCTGGCTGCCTCCGGCACGGAGGATGAGGAGCGTGCTGCACCACCCGCGAACGAAGGGGAGAGCGTAGCGGCATTTCACACATTGGAGCACAAACGTGGACAACCTGATTACTCTGAAGCGCAACCGAATGGTTGCAATCGACAAAGCCGAAGCCATTTTGGCCGCAGCAGAAAACGCCAAGAGAGACCTTACCGTCTCTGAGCAAGAAAACTTTAACGCGACAATGAAGGAGGCCAGCTCTATCGCCAGCCTCATCACCGCGCGGGAACGGGTCAACACACTGAAACCATCAATGCTGATGCCCAGCGTGGATGGCGCTGTCCCCGAGTCGGCTTTCCAGTCCTTCGTCTCCCCGGTGCGGGCGGCTCAGGCGCAGAATCCCGAGCAGGGGCGAGCGCTGCACGCTTTCTTCCGCACGGGTGGCAAGGCCCATACTGATGAGCTGCTGACGTTGGCCGATGGCGAGGGAGGATACCGCATCCCCGGCTCTGAGGCATACACCCGGCAGCGTGCGGCCAACGGCTCTTTCCTGAAGATCATGGCGGCCACGTATGAAGGCACTCCAGACGGCGGGTCAGACGCGGCGGGCGGCTATGCAGTTTCCGTTCCCACCGTCCAGCAAGTGGTCCCGCTCGCTCTCCCGGACCTGGGTATCTACGACGCATCAATGGTGATTCCCACCGTTAGCGCCGTAAAAATTCCGGTCCAGGCCAGCTTTGGAACGTCCGCGATCAAAGCCGAGAGCACCGGCACGATTGCGACGTTCGGCGGCACTGACCCTACCCTGGGCCAGATTGAGCTGGACGCTTACATGGTGGGCGCGGTGCGCATTGCGAGCTGGGAGCTGTTGCAGGATGTCGCAATGTGGCAGGAGTTCATTGTGGATGACCTTCTGAAGGGTCACCGCATTCTGGAGGATTCGCTCCTGGCCACGGGCAGCGGCAGCAACCAGCCCACGGGCGTCTTCGGCAACACTGGCACGGGCACCGGCTCCGCATACGAGCTGTTGGGCACGTCCGCAGATTCGCAGACGCTGCTGGACTCGCTCTTTGACGTGACCTCCACGCTCAAGGGTGCGTATCAGGCGAACGCGAGCTGGATTATGTCCCGTGCAACGGCCCTCACGATCCGGCGCGCGCAGATGCAGACGAACCTGTTTGCACCTGTGGCCACCGTGGACGCCGATGGGACCGAGCGCATTCTGGGGCGGCCCGTCTACTTCGATGTCAATGCACCCGCACTTCCCACCGCTACCTCTTCCGGTGTGGTCCCGATTCTGTTTGGGGACTTCAAGCAGGGATTCATCGTGGGCGTGCGCGGAGGAGCCGGAATCAATGTGAAGATTCTGGACCAGCCATTAGCTATGCAGGGGCAGCTTGCAATCCTTGCGTATCGCCGCATTGATTCCACGGTCCGCCGCAGCGAGGCAATCCAGGCCATCACCATCAGCCACTCTTAACCGTTTTCGCGGGGGAAAATCCACCCGTGCTCGCCGGGGCCGCTCTGATCCCCGCACTCATTTCGAGTCGGAGCGGCAAGCGGGCGTTTTCTCCACCCGGTTCTGAGCTGCTGGGGAGCAGCTCGGGGCCGGGCACTTTTTCACGTCTGAAAGAGGATTCTTATGCAGCCAGTATGGGTGCTCTCCGTCGATTTGCAAACCAAAACGGCCACATTCCAGTCCGGCCTTGCGGACGCTAAGATGAATCACTAATGCCCACTATGTTCTGGACGAACGGGCGCGGGAAAGAGGAAACCCGCGAGTTCCACACGGCCATTGACAACATAGAGAAGTTCAAAGGGACAGCGGGGTACGTGCATCTTCTCATCGCGGCCAACTTGCATCTGTCGGTTGCAGAGCTGGAGCGGTTGCTTACAGTGTGCGGGACCGAACAGGACCAACGCAGCCGTTCCTGGATTCAGCGCCATCGGTGGATGTATTCGGGCGTCAACCGGACTCCGGGCGCGAAGCCGAACGCAGACGGCAAGGACGAAAGAGCGATAGCCCTGATGCTGGAGAATCCGACGCTGTCCCTGCGCGCGCTTTCAAAGCTGCTGGCGAAGCACGGCATCAGGCGCGGGCGTGACTGGTTGATGCGGAACAGGTGCGGCTGAGTCTGTCCGATGATTACCCATATAAATAGACGCCGGTACGTCGATTCGTCGCGCCCCTTCGGGTCGCTCCATCGCCGTCCGTCGCCAAAGGAGAACTAACAAATGGAACGAATGGTTCGGGTAATTGATATTCCAGCGAGTATGCCCGCCGCAGACGCTGAACTTCTGCTACATGCACCTTACGAAGACGGCTTCTTTCTGATGGCTGTTTATCCCGTCGAAGGTACGACGACACACCGCGCCTATTTCAAGCATCGGGTCATTAAGGATGAGCCTGTACGGGACCGAGACGGGCAGGAACAGCGTGCACTTGCGGTCATCGCGGATTATCGGAACGAATCCTCGCGAAAGCTGGTGACGCGGTTGCGGGCGCTGGGCATCAAGCGATCCCAGTCCTGGGTCTATCGCAAGCGTGCGGAGTTGCAGATGCCGCATCTGTGAGACTCTAAAGCACTTGCAGGGGGTAGGGGGCTAAAATCTTGAAAACAAAGGCTATATTAGACCGCCGAAACCCTTTTTTTTACATGAACAAGAATAAATCCGAATTACTTCGCTTTTTGTTCGCCACAATGGCCCTACCGCCGAAAATGAAAGAGAATCACCGTGAGTCCCCAAGCGAGGAAGCAAGACAACACCAGCCGCACTCCAGCCAGCGCAACGAACCACGGCAAGCCGAAGGGATCGGTGTAATAGAAGTCGGCGTGCGCGATGGTGAGCACAGCAAAGAACATCGCAGAGAGCGCAACGAATGTGGTGCCGCGAGCCTTCATCGGCTGGATTGTATCGAAGAGAAGCAATACTTCAACCTAAACGCCTCGCGCTCGCGCCAGGATGCCCGCAGACGCGCCGCAGAAAATCGGGGCCACCACCCCAGCATGGGTTTTTGAGCATTGCTTAATCGGGATGTGGGGAGACATCCGAGGACGGAGCAAAGCATGGCGTTTGAGCCGTTGTTAAGTGAATCAGAAGCCGCGAGAATCCTGGGCGGGCTGCACCCCAAGACCGTGCAGCGCATGGCCCGGCGCGGTGAACTCCCCGCGTATCGCATCGGGCGATACTGGCGCTTCCGCGCGAGCGACCTGGACCGCTGGCTGGCGTTACAATCGCGCCAAGCCAGTCCGCCTGCTCACTGAAAGGAAATCAATGAGCAGACGGTATCAAGAAGGCTGTCTGTACCGCGAGAAACGAAAGGCTGGCTCCGGTGTGTGGGTCTTTCGCTATCGGGACGGGCAGCACAACCGCAAGGAGCTAATCGGCACTGTGGAGGAGTTCCCAAACAAGTCTGACGCGCTCAGGGCTTGCGAGCATCTCCGCAGAGACATCAACCGGGATGTCAGTTCCGTCCGAACATTTTCGGAGCTGGCAGACCATTACATCCTGCATGAGCTGCCCCGCAAGACGCCGTACACGGGCGAGGTCTACAGGGGGTATCTGAAGACGTGGATTTTTCCGAAGTGGGAGGAGTACCCGCTTTTCAAGGTCAAGGCCGTGGCCGTTGAGTCCTGGCTGGGAGAAATCGCCCTGGCACCAGGAAGCAAGGCGAAGGTGCGGAATCTCATGCACGCAATTTTCAATCACGCGATGCGTTGGGAGTTCGCCAGCGTGAACCCCATCACTCTTGTGCGGCAGTCGGCAAAGAGGACGCGAGTCCCCGAGGTGTTGACCGCCGATGAGATTGCGGGGTTGTTGTCCAGGATGCAAGACCCATGGCGCACGGCGGTGTACGTCGCCCTGACCACGGGCCTCCGTGTCTCGGAGCTGCTTGCCTTGAAGTGGGAGGACGTGGACTTCGCAGCGGGCGAGATTCGCCTGTCACGCGGAATCGTGCGTCAGCACATCGGGAAGATGAAAACGGAAGCCAGCCGCAAGCCGCTCCCGCTGGACGCGGGACTGGCTGACGTGCTGACTCGCTGGCGTGGATGCTGTCCGTACAATCAGGACGCGGACTTCATCTTCGGCAGCCCCGACAAGGACGGGAAGCAACCGTACTGGCCCACAGCCGCAATGGAGAAGCACGTCCGGCCCGCCGCAAGGCTGGCAGGAGTCCAGAAGCGGATTGGCTGGCACACGCTGCGCCACACCTTCGGCACCTTAGTAAAGAGCCAAGGTGCCGACGTGGCGACCACGCAAGCGCTGTTGCGTCACGCAAACGTGAGCATTACGATGGACAGGTATGTCCAAGCCGTAACGCCTGCCAAACGAGAGGCGCAATCGCGGATTGTGAAGCTGCTTCCGTTCCCACCCGTTCCCCAACGGACCACAAACGAAGCTGCAACAGGTTGATTCTAAAGAGTAGGGCGCATAACTCAGCGGTAGAGTGCCACCTTCACACGGTGGAAGTCGTAGGTTCGAATCCTGCTGCGCCCACCATCGATCTCCCCAACCAGCTGTTTCCCCCAACACCTTCGCCAACACAGCCCCGCCTCTGGGTCCTTGATGACGGGCTCAGGCCGCAGGTCCAAAAGGTCTCCCACTTGGCCGCGCCCTCATAAATCGCCGCAGGATTGTGCAGCGCGAATCCGCAACTGAGATCCGAACCCGTGCCAGCGTCCCAGCAGTACCGTACCCTCTACCGGCGCAGCCTCGCCTGCCAGCGCGCATCTTTCGCAATTCCGCCAAATTGTTCCTGAAAACGCAAGCCGGGCAGGAGAGAATCGCCTCCGGATTGCATCTTTGTTCCAGTGTGGATTTAAATCCCTCTCAGGATTTCGCAATGTTCAAGTTAGGCAAGCCGGAAACGCCGATGCAGTGGATCGGCCACGTCGTTCTCGCCATCGTCGCGCTGTTTCTTGTCTGGTGGCTGTTCCGCGCCTACGTTCTCTGACGCCCGCCTCAGCGCGCTCCGCCCACCCTCGCTCCTGCCGGTCGGCGCCTGAATGCCGATCGCTGCGTGCCCAACGCTGTTGTTATGCGCTCCGCCGCTCGTCGACCCGCAGCAGCAGCTCCAGATCGGACTCGTGCGCCAGCTTCTTTGCCGGCGTCTGGTTGCCATCCAGATGAACTACGTACATATCCTGCAGGTAAGCGAGCTTTCTTGCTACCACTCCGCTCACCTGCCCACCCTTCACACGAACCTGCTGCCCTTCTGCGAATGCCATGCGCAGAATCTTGCCCTGTTTTTTCCGGCGGAACAATGGCTCTATGGGGACACACGATGACTCGGGAGTGTAGGCAACGGGCTATTACCATCCGCCGATTACCTCAGGTGCCACCCTTCGCCGCCAATCGACTCTTCGTCCGATGCACCCGGTCTCGCGGAAGGGTCTAGTATTTAACTCAACGCATCAATCAAGAGCCGTTATCCGCTGGTTCCGGCTGGCTCCTCTTGATCGGAGGAGCCGACATGGATCTGACCGCACATTATTGCCCTTTGCGACGAGACCTGGAAGAAAACAGCTGGTCCCTCACCAATCGTCTCTCCCTGCAGGCTTCACGGCTTCTCAAGCTCATCGGGCGGGATCACGGCGCCTTCGTCGAAATGAAGGACCTGTGCGATGAGACCCGCACACTGGTCGCGGAATCCCACCGCGAGCTCCGCCACCATCGTTCCGGCCACGGCTGCTGAATCCCGAACGCGCTCGCCTTTCTAACTCAGCGTGCGTACCATCACATCCCTGTTCGCCTGTCTCTCTGCGAAAATGTCGGGTGACGCAAACTCCCGAAGTTCCCCAAGCCAAACACCTCCTGCCCATCACCGCGATCGCCCGCAAGCTCGGCCTGCGCGAGGACGACTACGATCAGCTCGGCCCCTGGTACGCCAAGCTCCATCTCGACCTCCTCCGCGACCCATCCCGTCCGCCACGCGGCAAGCTGATCCTCGTCACCGCGACCACGCCCACGACCTCCGGCGAGGGCAAGACCGTCACCTCCATCGGGCTCGTCCAGGGCCTCGATCGCATCGGCAAAAAAGCCATCATCACCTCCCGCGAACCTTCCCTGGGCCCGGTCTTCGGCATGAAAGGCGGTGCTGCCGGCGGCGGCCTCTCCCAAATCGAGCCCAGCCAAAAGGTGAACCTGCATTTCACCGGCGATTTTCACGCCATCACCTCCGCGCACAACCTGCTCGCGGCGCTGATCGATGCCCACCTCTTCCACGGCAACGACCTCCATCTCGATCCAGGCCAAGTCTGGTGGCCGCGCGCCATGGACATGAACGACCGTGCGTTGCGAAAAATCCTCATCGACGTCGACGGCAAACACGACGGCGCCAATCGCCGCACCGGCTTTGTCATCACGGCGGCCTCCGAAATCATGGCGATTCTCGCCCTCGCCAAAGATCGCGCCGACCTCCGCCGCCGCCTCGCTGCCATCGTCATTGGCGCGACGCGCGGTGGTAAACCGGTCCGCGCCGACGACCTCCACGCGACCGGCGCCATGATGGCCCTCCTCGCCGACGCCATCCTTCCCAACCTCGTCCAGACCACCGAAGGCGCTCCCGCTCTGGTCCACGCTGGCCCCTTCGGCAACATCGCTCACGGCACCAGCAGCATCATTGCGCAGCAAATCGGCCTGCGCCTCGCCGACTACGTCGTCAACGAAGCCGGCTTTGCCGCCGACCTCGGCGCGGAGAAGTACCTCGACATCGTCATGGGCATCTCCGGCACCAGCCCCTCCGCTGCCGTGCTCGTCACCACCGTGCAGAGCCTGCGCAATCAGGGTGAAGGCGAGATCGAAAGAGGATTCCCCAATCTCGCCCGCCATGCGCAAAATCTCCAGCGCTTCGGCCTCCCTACCCTCGTCGCCATCAACCGCTTCCCCCACGACACTCTGGAGGAACTCGAACAGGTGCGCGCCTTCTGCACAACGCTTGGCGTGCGCGCTGCCCTCACCGAGCCCTTCACCCAGGGCGGCCAGGGTTCAGAGGTCCTCGCCCGCGCCGTCGTCGACCTGATCGACCGCAATCCCGGCGCCACGGCGCACCCCATCTACGCGCTCTCCGACTCGTACGAAGAGAAACTCAATAAGGTCGCCACGCAGATCTACGGAGCCAGCGGCGTCTCTCTCAGCGATACCGCTCGCACCAAACTCCGCCAGTTTGTCGACTGGGGTTATCAGGGCCTGCCCATCTGCGTCGCCAAAACGCAGTACTCCTTCACGGATAATCCGAAACTCCTCGGCGCGCCCACCGGCTGGACGCTCCACATCAACGACGTCTCGCTCTCCGCCGGCGCCGGATTCCTGGTCACCATCGCCGGCAACATGATGCTCATGCCAGGGCTCCCAAAAATCTCCCGCGCCGAAGAAATCGACGTCGATGACGAAGGCGAAATCGTCGGGGTCTGAGAAAGAATGTCATCCCTCCGTGCCTGGTCCTTGCACACCGACAACCGGACCCGCACTCCCGGCATCTTTTTCTGTATGATTCGCAAACTCAAATCCGGAGAATTTCGCCTCTACTCCCGCAAGAAGAATGCCTCCACCGGCAAGCGCCGCAACCTCGGCACCTTCTCCACAAGAGAAAAAGCTGAGCAACACGAGCGCGCGGTCCAGTATTTCAAGAGGCACTAATGGCCCCCAGGAGGAAATTCACAGCGGCAAAGAAGGCGGCGAAAACCGCCCGGAAGATGTCGGGCAAGCGGTCGGCAAAAGGCGTTAGGCAGAAAAAGTGGATAAAAGAAGTCACCACCGACTCCACCCACCCGCCCAAAGATCTCTTCACCCAATCAGCGCCGGTCATCGCCCGCTCTCTCGCGTCGAATAAAGTCTCGCCGAAAGGCCCGGCCTCCGGCATGCGCATGCTGACATATTTCATCAATCGGGCAGGGAAAGGACTGAGCGCCACGCGCCGCCGTGAACTGGAGCGCGCGAAAATACTCCTTCACACCCGCATAGAAAAAGAAAAACAGAAAAACGCCGCCTAAAGCGAGCGCGCCGGTTTTCCTGAACCCGGATCGCCGAACGCTGAACGCTGCTCCAGCAGCTTTCCCCGCTTTCTCTGCCCCATCCAGAACACCATCGCTCCCGCCCCCACCAGCACCGCCGTCAACACCAGCACCTTGGCCACTGCCATCGCCTTGTGCGGTTCCTCCTCGCCGGGAAACACCGACAGCACAATAGCCACAGCCGTTGTTACGAATCCCACCACCGCCACAGCGATCGCCACCGGCCGTTTCCCCGGCACCCGCATCACCTCCGGGCCCGCGGGCTGATTCTGCGCCCACATCATCGCGGCGAACAGAGCCAGAAACGGCAGAAACGTCGTGATAATCGTCATGCTCACCATCACGTCGTACGCGCCGCGCACACTGGTGCCCGCCTGACCAAGCGCCGCCATCAGCATCCCCGCCAGCCCATACACCACAATCGCCACCCACGGCGTCCGGAACCGCGGATGCACCCGCGCGAACACCGGCGGCAAATAAAGATCAATGCCTGCTACAAATGGCAGCCGCGAGGTCGACGACAGATACGCCGCCGCGCCGCCGATCGCCCCCAGCACCAGCAGCCCGGCCACGATCACGGCCAGCCACGGCAGGCCCAGCCGCCCGCACAGCACCGCCGTGCCCTGCATAAACCCGTCTACCCCGGAAATCTGTCCCGCCGGCAGTGTCACCAGCAGCGCCGCCGTCCCCAGCACGTAGGCCAGCGCCAGCGCCACCCCGCTCACCAGCAGCGCCCGCGGAATCGTCTTCCGAGGCTCCTCGATTTCCTCTCCCATAAACGATCCTGTCTCGCACCCCGAAAACGCGCAAAAAATCGTCGCCCAAAAAGCGGCATTCCTCGCCGTTAAATGCGGCGTCATCGCCCCCCACGAAAATCGGGTCGCCACCCCGAACCGTTGCGCCGCGACCGCCGCCAGCGCCACCAGCACCACCATCGACAGCCACATCCCCGTCGATCCGATATTGTTCAGCCACTTCCCCGCATTCAACCCCACCACGTTCACCGCCGTGATCACCGCCAGCCACGTCACCGCGAACGTCATAAAGTACCAGGGACTCGCGGCCAGCCGATGTCCCCGCTCCCCCGCGCCAAACAGTGCTGCCCCTGCGCCGAAATAAAGGATGGCCGCAAAGTAGGGCAGGTTCGACATCCAGTACGTCCAGGCGCTCAAAAACCCCGCAAAATCCCCGAATGCCTCCCGCGCCCAGATGTACAGCCCGCCCTCCTGCGGATAGCGCGACGAAAGCTCCATGACGCTCGCCGCCAGAGGCACAAAAAATCCCACCAGCGCGAAAATCCATAACACCAGCGCGCTCGGCCCCGCCGCCGCCGCCGTCGCCACCCAGCGCACGCTCAGTGTCGTCGCAATGTACAGCAGCGCCACATCGCGCAGCCCAAGTGTCCGCTTCAGCCCCTGCGCGTGCCCGTGCCCCGCCGCATCGGTGGCGATGATCACCGGCACGATCGGAATCTCAGCCACGCGGGCCGCTTTCCCGGTCCTTCAGCACAGCCATCGCCGCGTTGCGCCCATTCACCCCAATCACGCTGCCTCCCGGATGCGTGCACGCACCGCACAGATACACACCCTCCATCGGCGTCCGCGCCGTCAGCCTCTTCGACCACATATACGGCGGCAAGCATTCGCCCTGGAAAATGTGCCCGCCCGTCAGCCCCACCTTCTCCTCAATGTCTGGAGGCCCCAGCACCTGCGCCTCGACCACGGCCGTTTCCAAATTTGAGCAGAACCGCCCCAGCGACCCCAGCGCCAGCCGCCGCACTTCCTCGCGCCGTTCGTCCCAACTCCCTCGCGCAAATTTGTACGGCACATACTGCGCAAACACGCTCATCGTGTGCAGCCCCTCCGGCACCACACTCCGATCGTGCGCGCTCTGGAAATACAGCTCGCACCACAAAGCCTCGGGCAATTCGCCCCGCTTCGCTGCAGCAAACCCAGCCTTCCACTCCGCCTTCGTCAGCGGCGCATTGATCTGTCCCAGGTGGTGCGGGGCCGGGCCATGGGGCTCATCCAGTCCCGGCCGCGCTTTAAAATTGGGCAGCTCCCGCAACAGCACGTTCAGCTTCACGGTGCAGCCTTCAATCGGGATCTCCTCCACCCGCGCCTTCCAGGTTGCATCCACCGCACCACCCAGCAAACGCAACGTCACCCTCGGATCGGCATTCGACACCACCACCTGCGCCGGAATCCGCTCCCCGCCCTCCAGCCGCACGCCTTCCCCCGGCACAATCTCCGCAACCCCAACCCCGGAAGCCACCACCGCACCCGCCTCGCGCGCCGCATCGCAAAAATAAAACGACACCATCCCCATCCCACCGTGGACGTAGCCCCACATTCCCGGCATCCCGCCCAGCCGTCCCGACGCATGATGAAACCGAATCGATGCCGTGCCCTTGTCGAAGGGGCTCGCGTTGGTCCCGATCACGCCCTGCCCCAGATACGCAGTTTGTAACCGTTCGTCGTACAAATAATGCTCCACGAACTCCGCCATCGACCACTCGTAGAGCAGCTTCCGCGCCTCCTCATCGCCGCCAAGCCGCTCTTCGATCTCCTCCGGCGTCGGCGCGTCGCCAATCCACGCATCGCCATCCCCCGCAGGACGCAGCTTGTCGCGCAGCCCCGCCAGCGTCGCATTCATCGCCTTCCAGCCTTCAACATCCCCAGGCGCAAACCCCCGCACCTCTGCCTCGCAGCGCGCATCATCATCCCAAAGCTGCACGCTCGACCCATCGAGAAGCGGCACAAATAAACCATTCACTGCCGGCGTCCAGTGAAATCCCCGCGCCGGCAGTCCCAGTTCCTCGACCACTCGCGGATGCAGCAACCCCGCCAGGTAGGCGCACGGCGACATCCTCACGCCCGGATGCGTCTCCGGAAACGGCTCCTCAATCGTGCATGCTCCGCCCACACGCTCCCGGCTCTCCAGCACCAGCACGCGCTTCCCCGCCCGCGCCAGATACGCCGCACAAGCCAGCCCATTGTGGCCGGCTCCCACGACAATCACGTCCCACGACTGGCCGGCGAGTTCGCGTACCGGCGCGGGCAATCCAACCTTCCCCAAAACCGCAGCTGTCGGTGACGTGCTCAGAGCCAATCCTCCTTGAGGTTTTCCTGCCAGTATCCACACCCAGGGCCGAATCGGGAAGCGAATTGCTTACGGGCCTATACTGGCGCTTTGTTGAAAACGCTTTTCTCCGAGGAGCTTCGCCACTCCATGATTCGCGTTCGCCTGTATTCCCTGGTCTCCGTCGCCCTCCTCACCACTGCCGTCATCCCTGCGCCCGCCCAGCAAGACTCGACGGCGCAGCAGCCCTGGCTGAACACTTCCCTTCCCATCGACCGGCGCGTCGACGCCCTTCTCTCGCAGATGACCCTCGAAGAAAAGGTGCAGCAGATGCGCGATCACGCCCCGGCCATTCCGCGCCTCGGCGTCCCCAAATATGACTGGTGGAACGAAGGCCTTCACGGCGTCGCCTTCGCAGGCTACGCCACGAATTTCCCCCAGGTCATCGGCATGGCCGCCACGTGGGACACGCAGCTGGTCCACATCATGGGCCAGACCATCTCCACCGAAGCCCGCGCCAAATACGACGAAGCCATCCGCAACGGCCAGCATGAGCAATTCTTCGGACTCACCTTCTGGGCGCCCAACATCAACATCTTTCGCGATCCCCGCTGGGGCCGCGGCCAGGAAACCTACGGCGAGGATCCCTTCCTCACCTCGCGCATGGCCGTCGCCTTCGTCACCGGCATGCAGGGCGACGACCCTCATCACCCGCGCGTCGTCTCCACACCCAAGCACTACGCCGTTCACTCCGGACCCGAGTCCACGCGCCACCAGGCCAACGTCGACGTCTCGGCGCACGACCTCGAGGACACCTACCTGCCTGGCTTCCGCGCCGCCGTCACCGAGGCCCACGCGCAATCCGTCATGTGCGCTTACAACGCCATCGACGGAGCGCCGGCCTGCGCCAACACCATGCTCCTCCAGCAGCACCTGCGCGACGCCTGGCACTTCGACGGTTACGTCGTCTCCGACTGCGCCGCCGTTGCCGATGTCTTCACCGGCCACCACTACGCACCCGACATGCCCCACGCCGCTGCCGACGCCGTCAAAGCTGGCACCGACCTCGAATGCGGCTACGGTGAGGGACAGGCCTTCCCCGCACTGGTCGATGCCGTCCGCCGGGGCTTGATCTCCGAAGCCGAACTCAACACCGCCCTCCATCGCCTCTACCGCGCCCGCTTCGAGCTCGGCATGTTCGACCCGCTGGATAGCTACGACTACGGCAAAATCCCCTTCAGCGAGGTCAACTCGCCCCAGCACCGCGCGCTCTCCCTCCAGGCCGCCCGCGAGTCAATGGTCCTGCTGAAAAACGAGAACCATACCCTCCCGCTGAAATCCAACATCGCGAGCATCGCCGTGATTGGGCCCACCGCCGAATACGTCCAGTCCCTGCAGGGCAACTACAACGGACCGCCTCCGAACCCGGTCTACCCGCTCAACGGCATCGAAAAACGCTTTGCCTCGGCTCACGTGAATTACGCCCAGGGCTCATCGCTCGTCGAAGGCTACGCCATCCCCATCGAACACACCGCCCTGCACCCAGCGTCAGGCTCTGGCGATGGCCTCACCGGTGAATATTTCAGCACGCCCGACCTCTCCGGGCCCCCCATCCTCACCCGCACCGACCGCAACATCAATTTCAACTGGGATAAGGTCGTCCCAATCCCTGGGCTCCAGCGCAACAACTACTCCGTTCGCTGGAAGGGCAACTTCACCCCGCCCGCTCCCGGCGATTACAAAATTGGCGTGCGCATCAACTACTGCTACGCCTGCGAAAACTCTGAGGGCTTCCGCCTCTATCTCGACGATAAGCTCATCGTTGCCAGCTCCGCGCAGATGCAGGCCGAACGCGGCGCCGTCTATGACGCATCGGTGCACTTCGCTGATACAAGCCCCCACCCGATCCGCCTCGAATATCTCCACGGCACCGGCTCGGCCGGCATCGACCTCACCTGGATTCCACCCGCCGCCGCCCTCCGCGATCAGGCTGTCCAGGTCGCGCAACAAGCCGATGTCGTTATTGCCTGCGTCGGCCTCTCTCCGAATCTCGAGGGCGAGGAAATGCCCGTCCACCTCGAAGGCTTCTCGGGCGGCGATCGCACCTCCATCAATCTGCCTGCCGTCCAGGAGGATCTTCTCAAAGCCCTGGCAGCTACCGGCAAACCCCTCATCGTCGTCCTTCAGAACGGATCCGCTCTCGCCGTCAACTGGGCCCAGCAGCATGCCGCTGCGATCCTCGAAGCCTGGTATCCCGGCGAAGAAGGCGGCACCGCCATCGCCGAAACCCTCGCCGGCGACAACAATCCCGGCGGCCGCCTGCCCCTCACCTTCTACGCCTCCACCGATCAGCTCCCGCCCTTCGCCGACTACTCGATGAAGAACCGCACCTACCGCTACTTCGCCGGCAAGCCGCTGTATGGGTTCGGGTACGGACTCAGCTACACCACCTTTTCCTACAGCCACCTGCGGCTGCCCAACACCCTTTCCGCCGGAGACTCCCTTCCCGTCGCAGTCACGGTGACAAATACCGGCTCCGTCCGCGGCGACGAGGTCGTTGAGGTCTACCTCGCCCAGCCGCGCGGTTTTGAAACCCCGCGTCGCGTCCTCGCCGACTTTCTTCGCGTTCACCTCGAACCCGGCCAGTCCAGCGAAGCGCATCTGAACCTCACGCCGCGCGCCATCGCCCAGGTCGACGAGCAGGGTAACCGCGTCATCCTGCCCGGTGACTACACCGTCTCCATCGGAGGTGCCCAACCCGGCGACTCTGCCTCGGGCCAAACGGCCACCTTCACCATTACCGGAAAGAAAGAGCTGCCCCGGTGATCATTAAACGCGGAAAAATCCTTCCCACTTAAACGTTTTACTTGATACTCTGGATGGCGATTCAACAGGCGCGCCCCTGCTCTTCTGAACGCTGAGCGCTGAACGTTGTTCCCACGAGGCTCCCGATGCAACGCCGATCCTTCCTGCAATCCGCCGCAACCCTCGTCGCCGTGCCCGCTCTCTCGCCGCTCGCCCGCGCCGCCGAGCAATCTCTCCCCGCTGTCTCCAGTCCCGCACCCCACCGCTTCCCGCAAAACTTCGTTTGGGGCACCGCAACGGCCAGTTATCAGGTCGAAGGCGCCGTTCACGAAGATGGCCGCGGCCCCTCCATCTGGGACACCTTCGCCCACACCCCCGGCAAAACCTTCCAGGGCCAAACCGCCGATGTCGCCGACGACTTCTACCACCGCTACAAAGAAGACATCGGCCTCATGCAGCGCCTCGGCGTCAAGGGCTTCCGCCTTTCCATCGCCTGGCCCCGTGTCTTCCCGCAAGGCACAGGCACGCCTAACCCGAAAGGTCTCGACTTCTACAAGCGCCTCCTCGACGCCCTCCACGCCGCCAGCATCGAGCCCTACGTCACCCTCTTCCACTGGGACCTTCCCCAGGCCCTGCAGGACAAAGGCGGCTGGGCCAACCGTGCCACCAGCCATGCCTTCGCCGACTACGCCCACTACACCGTCGCCCAGCTCTCCGATCGGGTCACAAACTGGATGACCACCAACGAATTCGATTCCTTCATCGACGACGGCTATGGCACCGGCGGCAGCGCTCCCGGTCTGCGCCTCCCTCGCAAAGAGCTCATGGCCACGCGCCACAACGCCGTTCTCGCGCACGGACTCGGCGTCCAGGCCATCCGCGCCGCCGCCACACACCCCGTTCAGGTGGGTTTCGCTGAAGACGTCCATGGTGTCATGCCCGCCATCGAAGACGCCGCTCATACCCGTGCCGCCGAAATCGGCCTCCGCGAAGAAAACGCCCAGTACCTCACTGTCATCCTCGAAGGCCGCTACACCGACTATTACCTCCAGTCGCTCGGCCCCGACGCACCCGTCTTCACTCCCGAAGAACTCAAGACCATCTCCACCCCGCTCGATTTCCTCGGCATCAACATCTACACCACCCGCGAGGCCATCCCCTCCGACAACGCGCCCGGCTACCAGATGATCGAGCGCCCCAGCACCTATCCGCACATGGCCTCCGACTGGCTCTTCATGAATCCGCAGGCCATCTACTGGACGCCCAAACTCGTCTCCCAAATCTGGGGCGTCAAAAAAATCTACATCACCGAAAATGGCTGCTCCTCCGACGACCTTTTGCGCCCCGACGTGCCCACCCCGGCCCCTCACGTCCTCGACAGCGACCGCGTCATGTATCTCCGTAACTACCTCACGCAGATGCAGCGCGGCATCGCCGAAGGCGTACCGATCCACGGCTACTTCCTCTGGAGCCTCCTCGACAACTACGAATGGGCCTCCGGCTTCTCGAAACGCTTCGGCATTACCTACGTCGACTTCGACACCCAGAAGCGCACGCCGAAGTTGTCTTATGACTTTTACAAAGAAGTTATCCGCACCAACTCCGTGGTGTGAACGCCAACTGCTGAACGCTGTACGCTAAACGGGTGCCTTTCCAGGACTTCATCGGCAACGAACCGACCGTCCGCCACCTGCGCGAAGCCATCGCCGGGGGACGCCTCCCGCACTCGCTCATCCTCGCCGGACCCCGCGGCGCCGGCAAATACACGCTCGCGATCATGCTCGCCCAGGCAGCCAACTGCCTCACGCCGCCGAACCCTGATCCCGACGGCCTGCCGGACTTCTGCGGTCACTGCTCCAACTGTCAGCGCATCGGCCAGGCCCTCGATCTCGACGCCCGCGTAGCCGAAGCCATCGCCACCCGCGAAGACATGCGCGACGCCGACAAGCGCGACACCCGCATCCTCATCCAGACTCACCCCGATGTCCTCGTCATCCCACCCGACCCGCCACAGCTCCTCATCAAAATCGGCCAGGTCCGCGTCCTCACCCGCGAAATCTATCGCGTCCCCGCCGAAGCCCGCCGCGCGTTCTCCATCTTCACCGCCGCCTCGTTCATGAAAGAGGCCGCCAACTCCCTCCTCAAAGTCCTCGAAGAACCACCCGACCACGCCACCATCGTCCTGCTCGCAGAAAACATCGGAGAACTCCTCCCTACCATCCGCTCCCGCGCGCAAATCGCCCGCCTCGGCGCCATCCCCACCGAGCAGATCGAGAAACTCCTCGCCCACCGCCGTCCCGAAACCCGTCCCGCCGAGCGGGCCCTAATCGCCCGCCTTGCCGAAGGAGCGATCGGTCGCGCCCTCGGCTTCGATCTCCCTGCGTTCCTCGCCAGCCGTGCCGACGCGCTCGTCCTCCTTCGCAATGCGATGGGCCAAAGCGACGCCTCCGACCTGTTCCGCGTTACCGAAACTTACCGCGCCGGTGCCGAAGGCCAGGAAAAAACCGAAGCTCTGCTTCGCGCGGCCGCTTCCATCCTCGAAGATCTGCTGCTCCTCAAATCCGAAACCCCGCACCTCATCCGCAATATCGATTTACAAAAGGAGTTGGCATCCATGGCCTCTGCGGTCACCTTCGACTGGATCGAATCCGCCGCCCGCGGCCTCCGCCAGGTCGAATCCGGCATGCGCCGCAACCTGCTCCGCTCCCTCGCGCTCGACAGCTTCGCCGCGCAACTCAGCGGCGCACCCCAGTCATGAGCTCGGCATCACATCGCAGAGAAAAACTCCGCAGATTCTGATCGGATGAAACTTCGCTGTCCGCTGGGGAGTCTCACGAAGCAGCGCTCGGGGATCAGGAACGGCCTCTCTTGCTGCGATTTTCCGTTCCCTTTTGTTCGCAGACGTTTCTGGGAACTGGATCCCCGCGCGTCAGGAATCTACACACCCGAAAAATCGACTTTCCCAATAACTCAACCCTGTGCCGGCATTCCCACAAAGCGTTTCCCTGTTCGCTAACCGCCTGTCGTGTCGTCTCCTGGCGTTGCCCATGAGTGGATTCCCACAATACATCCAAGGTATGATCGCTTCAACAATTTCCACCAGCAATCTTGCTGCCCATGCGACGCGACCCCGGTTTGGTGCATCACATAGGCACATCTTGTCCGTAGAGGATTATGGGTATGCCCCAGTTGCCTGCCTCAGCAGTGCGGACCCTTCGTCCGCAAGCCGTTAAGAGTTCCGCGCAGCGGGCCTCGGACGCTCTTGGCCCTGTCGCGCCCGGCCCGGTCCCTGTGCCGCCCCCCACTCCTGCACCCGCGCCCCCCAATAACACCTACGACCTGGACGTCATCGGCCCGCGCAAACTCATCCGCCCCACTCTGCCCGATAATGCTCGCCGTGTTCGCCGCTTCCAGCGTCAGGAGGAGCCCGCTCTCATCGCCCGTTCCGCATCCGCGCGCCTCTCCCCAACGCAGGAGAGTTCTCACGCCGAAGCGTTTTATCTTCAGAAACAGGTGCAGACGCAGACCCCGATGGTCCTCGTCCTCGACGACGGCGAGAGAATCGAAGGCTGCATCGAGTGGTATGACCGCAATGCAATCAAGATCCGCTGCAGCTCCTTGTCGCCCTTCCGCGTCAACAACCGCAGCGAATCCGGCATGCGCATGCTGATCTACAAATCCAGCATCAAGTACCTCTACAAGGCCGGCGAAAATCAAACGCAGCTCACGGCCGCCCGCTGATGCGCAGACAATAACCAATACGGCAAATTTGCATCCGCTGAACGCTACCCGCTGTCCGCGGTCCGCTGTGCCGCCCTCCTCAGCCGATCCCTCACCGCCATCCCAATCCCCACAGGCTCCGGCATGGGACAAACAATCACCGTTACCCCGGCCTTGTCCAGCCATCTCAATCCGGCATACAGCTTCTGCGCCAGTTCCTCTGGCTTCTTCCACGAACCCCAGTGGAAGACATGCACTGTGTTGTAGCCCATCGTGAAGCCCCGCAGGTCAAACGGCTTTTTCCGCATTGCCACAAGCGCTGCCATGAAACCCTCCGGCGCCATCACTCCCACCACCTCGCCAGCGTCCTCCAGGCGATTCACCTCATCCATCAGCGCCACGTCCAGGCCCGGCGGAAGTCCTTCCACCAGCACCAGCCGCGCGCGCGGAGCATAGTGCCGCTCGCCCATCCCCGGCGCCGGAGCCGGCCCCCCCGCCTCCCTCTCGTCCGATTCACTTCGCATCCGCACCTCGCCGTCGGACACACCGCGAAGCTGCTCCAGTGTGATCACGCCGGGTCGCAGAATGACGCAGCCATCGGCCCGCACATCCACCACCGTCGACTCCACGCCGTGCGTGGTCTCCCCTCCGTCCAGAATCGCGTCGATCCGTCCGTCCAGATCGTCAGCCACGTGACACGCACTGGTCGGACTGATTCGTCCAAATCGATTCGCGCTCGGCGCGGCTACCGGAATTCCCGCCTCCCGCAGCAAGGCGCGCGTCACCGGATGGGCCGGCATCCGCACCCCCACCTTAGCGAGGCCGGCCGTCACCATCTGCGGAACCCGCGCGCTCCGCGGCAGCAGCAGCGTCAGCGGCCCCGGCCAGAAAGCCTCTATCAGCCGATAAGCATCCTGATTGACCTCCGCCGCGACCGTCTCCAGCATTTCACGATCTCCAACGTGCACGATCAGGGGATCCCAGCTCGGCCGCTCCTTCGCGACAAAAATCTTCTTCACTGCCTCTCGATCGAAGGCATTTGCGCCCAGCCCGTACACCGTCTCCGTGGGAAAAGCCACCGTCCCGCCGGCGCGCAAAATCTCCGCCGCGCGCGCAATCGCCGCCCGCGACCACTTCCCGTTCAGATCCCCAACATCGATCGCGAGTCTTAATGTCTCCATCCTCCCCATGCTAACCGCGTGCCTCCACGCTCGCTCTCCCACGGACAGTCCACTCGCTGTTCGCTCCCGCACTCCCTGAACTCGGAGCGCTGTACCCTGTCTTTATGCCCCTGGAAGTTGAAGTTAAATTTCGCGTCTCCGACCCCGGCGCTCTCAGGCGCAGCCTCCTTGCCGCCGGCTTTCACGAGGAAACCCCGCGCACCTTCGAACGCAACATCCTCTACGACACGCCCGACCGCCGCCTGCGCTCGCAGCAAACCATCCTCCGCGTCCGCAAATACGGCGACCGATGGATCGTCACCTACAAATGTCTCCCGCACAATCACGACCCCGACGCCCGCCACAAGCATCGCGAAGAAACTGAAACGAAGGTCCAGGACGGCGATGCCATGGGCCACATCTTCGCCCAGCTCGGATACTCCCCCACCTTCGTCTACGAAAAATGGCGTACGGAGTTCGCTGATTCCACCGGCCACTGCGTTCTCGATGAAACCCCCGTCGGCTTCTACGCCGAGATCGAAGGCCCACCCGCATGGATCGATGCAACCGGCCGCAAACTCGGCGTCGACCCTTCCCAGTTCATGACCCTCAGCTACGGCCGGCTCTTCGATCAATGGCGCCAGCAGACAGGCAGCCCCGCCCAAAACCTCACCTTCGACGAAATACCCGCTTCCGCACGTTAAGTTCTGCGCAATCCCGCCGATACAAACCTTGAGTGTTTCGAGCAAGGATCCGCAGGATCCTTGCTCGGGCCGATCCTGCACTGCGGGGTGTGGATTGCTGTCTTCCCTTTACTCTCCGAGTCGTCGCCGTCAGGCCGCGTTTTGGCGTGCCTTCCAGCGGCCGCTGCCGATCCTCCATGGCCTCCCCTCCGGAACCGCGCCCGAACCGCCATCGCGCCGTCGCGTCGCGCCTTCGGGCTCGCAGGCGCAACCGGCTCCCCGCCCGAGCCTCTGGAGACATGCATGAACTTCCTCGCCCGCATTTCGTGTCGTCGCAAACTGCTCTTCATCTCCGGACTGCTGGTCGCATCCACGACCCTCGCCGGCCTTGCCCAGATTCTTCCTCTCACCAAAACGCAAATCATCTCCTTCTGGGCCCTGGCCCTGGTCGGCGGCGTGGTCTCCCTGGCGGGCATCGTGCTGACCGAGCGTGGCCTGATGCATCAGGTGAATGAGCTGGCAACACACGCGCGCGCGATCGCTGACGGAGACCTCACCGGCACGTCTTCCCTCAGCTGCACCGGCGATGAAGTGGGCGAACTCGGCTGCGCCATTGATCGCATGCAGCAGAAGCTGCACTCCCTCGTCGCCGGCATCATGGAAACTGCGGCGACGGTTCACCGCGATGCGCGCGAGCTGGGGGTGGTTGGATCTCAGGCCTGGACCCGCACCAGCGAGCAGGGCGCACAAACCCACCAGGCCGCCAGCGCCATGCAGGAAATGTCGATCTCTATCGCCGAAGTCTCGGGCCACGCTCAAACCGCCGCCGACCAGGCCCGCGAGGCCGCAACCGTTGCCCGGGAGGGCGGCGTGATCGTCGAGGAAATGCTCGCCGGCATGAACACTATCTCCGATTCCGTCAGCCAAACCGCAACCACCGTCGAGCGCCTCGGCAAAGAATCCGAGCAGATCATCCGCATCGTCAATGTGATCGAAGAAATCGCAGAAAAAACCAACCTGCTCGCCCTCAATGCCGCCATCGAGGCGGCCCGCGCCGGGGAGCAGGGCCGCGGCTTCGCCGTGGTTGCCGGCGAAGTCCGTCGTCTCGCCGAATCCACGCGCGCCGCCACCAGCGAGATTGCCCAGATGATCGACGGCATCAGGAAAAATACCCAGGACGCGGTCCGGGCCATGAGTTCAGGCACCGAGCGCGTCAGCCACGGTATGGAAATTACCGCCCGCGCCGGCGAATCCCTCAAACGCATCATCGCCGCTACGGATCAGGTCGAGTCCATGATCGCTCAGATCGCCACCGCCTCGACCGAGCAGTCCGTCGCCGCCCAGGAATTCAGCCAGAACCTGGAAGTCATCAACCGCCTCAGCGAAGAGGGAAACGCCGCCAGCCCTGTCACCAAAGGACTGGTCGAATCGGTTGGGACCGGAGCGGCCCGCCTTGAGGAATCCATTGGAAATTTCCGCATTGCCGAGGAACGACTCGGCGACCGATCCGACCACCGACCCTCACGCCCCGCGGCAACCGCGCAACCTGCCACCAGCTTCGGCGACTAACCCAGGCTGCAGGCCACTGAACCACAGACCACGGTTTGTGGACTGTGGCCAGCGCCCTGTGGCCTTTCTCACCCTTCCCCGGTAAAAGGATTCACCTCGGTCGACTTCGCCGCAGTCGGATCCGGCTTCGCGGGCGACTCGGGCTGACGCACTCCGCCAACGGCTGGTTGTGGCCCGTCGCCTGCGCCCTGTGCCCTGTCTCTCGAATAAACCCGCATCGGATCCCCCGGCAGAATCCCCTTCTCGTCCAGCGCCAGCCGGATCCTCCGCTGCGTCTCCCGCTGCGCCGCCCACTGCTGGTTCGGCTTCGTCTTCAACTGCACCGGATAAATCACCTGCGACCCCTTAATCGAATCCACTCCCAGCAGCACCGGATCCGCCAAATAAACATCCTTGTACGCCGGATCGTTGCGCACGCTCATCGCCACCTCTTTCAGCAGCGCCATCACATCGTCCGGATTCGCCGAAAAATCCACCGATACATTGATCGTCGCCAGCGAATAGTCCCGCGTCAGGTTCGCCACCGTCGTGATCTGCGAATTCGGAATGATAAACAGCGTCCCATCCCCGCCCCGCACCTGCGTCCGCCGTAGCGTCATCGTCTCTACCGTGCCGGTCACCCCGGCAATCGTGACCGTGTCGCCGACATTGAACTGATCGTCGATCAGGATCAGAAATCCGTTGAAGCAATCCTTCACGATGTTCTGCGCCGCCAGCCCAATCGCCACCCCCGCCACCCCCGCGCTCGTCAGCAGCGGCCCCAGATTGAACCCCAGCACCGGCAATACCTGCAGCACCGCCAGAAACAGGATGACCCCAATCCCCGTCGCCCGAATCACCGTGGCCAGCGTTCGCAGCTGCGCATAGTGCCCCACCGTGCTCGATTGCCGCTCCGCGATTTTCACGATGTGGGCGGTCACTAGCCGCAGAATCCACACCAACACCCACGAAGCCAGGGCTACGAAGATCAGCTTCGGCAGCTTCTCGTGCAGGAAATCCTGCAGGTCCAGGAGGTATTTGTCCCCCAGCCCTGCGAAAAACTCCCGCCGCCCCAGAATCAGAAACTCAGTCCACATCTCTTCCCCAGAATATCGTCCCGTCGCGTTCATTTTTTCCCCGCCGGAACGGGCTTATAATGCTGCCACCCCGTGATCACCGCCGCAAATTCGCTGCTGCGGTGCGGAGGAAAAACATCATGACCAACATCGCCATCCTTTTCCGGAATCTCCGGCCCCGGAACCACCGGTTGTGTTCGATGATCGTCGCCACTGCCCTGTTGGTCCCTCTCGCCGTTCACGCGCAACAACAGTCGTCGCCCACCGTGCCCATACAGCCGCCCCACATGGGTGCCGATTCCTCCGGGTTCGGTAACACCAATCCGCGGGATCCGGAGCAAGCCCGCATGCTCAAGGACATGGGCCGCGAGCGCAATGCCATGCGCCAGAAGCAAATCGTCGATGAAACGAATCAACTCCTCGATTTGGCCAACAAGCTCAAGGACGCTGTCGATAAGAGCAGCAAGGATCAGCTCTCCCTCGAGGTCGTGAACACTGCCACCGAAATCGAGAAGCTCGCCAAAACCGTCAAGGAGAAAATGCGCGACGGCCAGTAAGACAGCATTCAGTTCTCAGCCTTCAGCCGAGGCGCCGAATGACTAACAGCGTCTGATCGTCGACCTGCTTCCCAAAGGCTCGCGCGCTCCGCAGAATCACCCCCGCCAGTTCCTCCAGCGGCCCGCGCCCATCGGCGGCAATCGCCCTCTCCACCCGCTCGATCCCGAACTCCTCTTCCTGCTTGTCGCAAACCTCCAGCACCCCATCCGTCGCCACGACCAGCAGATCACCCGGCTTCAGTTCGATCGCCTCGCCCGTAAAGCCCTCCACCGGCAGCAGCCCCAGCGGATACTGCTCCTCCTGCATCAGCCGCGCATCCCCCTGCGCGCTCCAGTGCAGCACCGGCGGACTCGCAGCCGTCGCGTACCATGCGCTCCCATCCCGGTTCAGCCGAAACGCTGTGATCGTGGCGTACATCTGCGGCTCCTTGACATCCGGCAGAACCCGGTTCAGTTTGTCCAGCAGCAGAGGAAGCGTCGTGCTCGGATGACCCGTCGCCGCATCGAGCAGTGCCGTCCGCGCCGCCGTCTTCAGCATCCCCATCAGGATCCCCGCTGGCAGTCCGTGCCCCGCGATATCCGCCAGGTAGGCCACCACGTCGCCATTCGGCAGCACCAGCGCATCCACCAGATCCCCGCCCACCTGCTCGCTCGGCTGCGAAATCCCATAGACCTCAAAGAATTCCGTCCGCAACGTTATCGGGGGCACCAGCGTCTTCTGGATCCCATGCGCCAGCTCCAGCTGCGTGCGGATGCGTCCCGTCTCGATGCCTTGTACACGAATGAACATCACAAAAAACACATAGGATGCGATCACCACGATCAAGATCGAGGCAGCGGCAAACCTCACGCCAAATCCCGCAGACGGCGAGGTGAGCCCAAAGGTCGCCTGCATCCACCGCGCGATGCCGTTGATCACCGGGGTGGTCACGAACTGCAGCGCAGCCATGCCGGCCATCGCGATCACCGGCAGCCGGGCCACCGCCACAATCCACAACACGGCATCCAGGCCGCAGAGAAACGCGACCATCAGCGCAATCGCGGGCGGGGTACTCCCCATGTTCATCAGATCGTCGAAGAATCCGATGACGGAGAAGATGAAAAATACCGCCACGGCGAAAAACCACAGCCTCCGCCACGGAACATCCCCAAGCGGCGGCCACTTCTTCGACCTCTGTAGCAGGACTTTTGCGAACGCTGCCATAGGCTGCCACCATACCAGCCTCCCTCCGTCCCGTACAGAACCACGTTGCCAGTAACCAGCAGGCCCGTGCCTGTGGCCTCTCCTGGTCCATCCCCCGCCCGTACCTCGAAATCATTACTTTCCAACCATCCCCTTTCCTCTTCTTCCCGCGATACAATCTTCCGTCGTCCCGGCTTCGCGCTGCTGAAACGAGACATGGTCTCCAATCTCAGCTGCAGGTTCTAAACTGAAGTGGCGATCATCTAAGGAGGCGAGGGTTTCGCATGGCGCGCACCGCAGTTTCCAGCGCTGAACTGAAAAAAACGGCTGAGCACGCCGCCTCGCAGAACGGCAGCGGCCGTGCTTTCTCCCCCGAAAAGCTCCTCGAGATCTATCGCCTCATGGTCCTCTCGCGCCGCACCGACGACCGCGAGATCATCCTCAAGAATCAGCAGAAAGTCTTCTTCCAGATCTCAGGCGCCGGCCACGAAGCCCTTCTCGTCACCGCTGCCCTCGCGCTCCGCCCGGCCTACGACTGGTTCTTCCCCTACTATCGCGACCGCGGCCTTTCGCTCGCCCTCGGCACCACCGTCGAAGAACACTTCCTCCAGGCCGTAGGAGCCGCTACTGACATCGCCAGCGGCGGCCGCCAAATGCCGTCCCACTGGTCCGATGCAAAGCTCCACATCGTCACGCAGTCCTCATCAACCGCGACCCAATGCCTCCAGGCTGTTGGCTGCGCTGAAGCCAGCGTCTACCTCACCCGTCATCCCGAGGCCGCCGACACTCCGGAGCCCGGGTCCGTGCCAGCCGACTATCGCCAGTTCCACCCCGTCGATTTCCACGGCGACGAAGTCGTCTACGTCTCCATCGGCGAAGGCGCCACCAGCCAGGGAGAGTTCTGGGAGTCCATCAGCATCGCGTCCAACCTCAAACTGCCCGTCCTCTTCGTTGTCGAAGACAACGGCTACGCCATCTCCGTTCCCGTTGAAGTCAACACCCCGGGCGGCAACATCTCCCACCTGCTTTCGAATTTCCCCAATTTCCATTTCGCCGAAGTCGACGGCACCGACCCCATCGCCTGCCTGCAAGCCTTTCAGACAGCCGTCGCCCACTGCCGCGCGCGCAAGGGTCCGGCCCTGGTCCACGGCCACGTCATCCGCCCCTACGCCCACTCCCACTCCGACGACGCCCGTCTCTATCGTCCCGCGTCCGAGCGCGACGCTGAATCGCTCCGCGACCCCATTCAGAATTTTCGCTCGTACCTGCTGCACGAGAACATCGCCAGCGTGGAAACCCTCGACAGTATCGAGAAGCAGGCCGACGACGAAGTCCGGCAAGCTGCCGAGCGCGCGCTCAATGCCCCGCTTCCCTCAGCCGAGCCCGCAGCCATCCTCCGCCATCGGTATTCCGAGGATTACGATCCCACGCGTTCCGATCTCCAAACCAGCCCGGCCGCCGACGGCACGCCCCGCACCATGGCCGACCTCATCAACCTTTGCCTGCACGACGAAATGCGCCGCGACTCCCGCATCGTCGTCTTCGGCGAAGACGTTGCGGACTGCTCGCGCGAAGAATACCTCGCGCAAAAACAGGTCAAAGGCAAAGGTGGAGTCTTCAAACTCACCGCTGGTCTTCAGTGCGAATACGGGTCCGGCCGCGTCTTCAACTCCGCATTGGCCGAAGCCGCTATCGTCGGCCGCGCCATCGGCATGGCGGTTCGCGGTCTCAAGCCCATCGCTGAAATTCAGTTCTTCGACTACATCTGGCCCGCCATGCACCAGCTCCGCAACGAGCTCAGCGTCATCCGCTGGCGCTCCAATGGAACCTTCGCCGCGCCGGCCGTCATCCGTGTCCCCATCGGTGGCTATCTCACTGGCGGAGCCATCTATCACTCGCAGTCCGGTGAAAGCCTCTTTACCCACACCCCCGGCATCCGCGTCGTCTTCCCCTCCAATGCCCTCGACGCCAACGGCCTGCTGCGCACTGCCATCCGCTGCGACGACCCCGTGCTCTTCTTCGAGCACAAGCGCCTCTATCGCGAAACCTATGGCCGCGCCCCCTACCCCGGTCCCGACTACACCATCCCCTTCGGCAAAGCCCGCATCGTGCGCGAAGGCAAGCACCTCACCCTCGTCACCTACGGAGCCATCGTTCCCCGCGCACTCCAGGCGGCCCAAAGGGCGCATCGTGAACTCGGCATCGAAACTGAGATCCTGGACCTCCGCACCCTGAACCCCTACGACTGGGAAGCCATTGCGACCTCTGTCGAGAAAACCAGCAAGGTCGTCATTGCCCACGAAGATATGATCAGCTGGGGCTACGGCGCGGAAATCGCCGCTCGCATTGGCGAAGAGCTCTTCGACTCCCTCGACGCCCCCGTCCGCCGCGTCGGCGCGTTAGACAGCTTCGTCGCCTACCAGCCGGTCCTCGAGGACGCCATCCTCCCCCAACCGGAGACCATCTTCAACGCCATCGCCGACCTCGCGAAGTACTAAGTTGTCAGCCTGAGCAGTTCATGGTGTCCTTCGCCCAGAGCCAGGCGGTCTTCTCTGTCCGCTGTCCGCTGTCCGCTCTGCTACTGCAGAGCCGCCTCCGCCGCCGGCGTCATCACCGCGTATCCCGCCGCATTCGGATGAATCCCGTCCGCGGTCATCGCCGGGTTGTACAGCCCGTTGCTGCCCGCCAGCAGCGGGTAATAGTCGATCACCGTCACCCCCGGCTGCGACTTCAGCCACGCATTGAGCGCGGCCACACGCGCATTGCGGTCCACATAATCCGGGTCTTGGTTCGTTGCTCCCGGACCCGCGCCCCAGGGCGGTATGGTTCCGATATAAACCGGGATTCCCGCCGCCTTCGCTTCCGCAATCATCGAAGTGAAGGCATCCCAGGTTGTCTGAGGAACCCAGTTCGCAGTCAGATCGTTGGTTCCCGCCAGAATATGCACCTCGTCCGGATTGAGTGCGATCGCATCGCTCTCGAACCGCGCCGCCACCTGCACTGAAGTCTGCCCTGCGATCCCTCGATCGATCCAGTTGTTCGCGGCAAAGTCGGTGTAAGAAGCCCAATACTGCGTGATCGATGCCCCGATAAAAACTACTTTTTTCGGGACCGGCGGCTGGACCGCAACCGTTGTCGTCGCCTGCGCCAGCCCGTCCCGCCCCGTCGCCGTGAGCTGGTAGGTCGTCGTGGACGAGGGCATTACCGCCTGGGATCCGCTCGGCGAAACGAATCCGATCCCCGACACGCTAACGCTCGTCGCATTCGCGGTCTGCCACGAAAGCGTAGCCGTCTCGCCCTGCGTGATCGTCGTCGGACTTGCGCTCAGCGTCGCTGTTGGCGCCTCTGCTGCCGGAGCACTGACCGCCGCGCCCGGCTGCACTCCACATCCCCAGCATCCAGCCAGCGCGCAAGCTACAAGAAGCGCCGGCCAATGGCCCCCACGCAACCGCATGGTTTCACGCTAAAGCAAGGCTCTGCGCGACCCCACAAAAAAACGAGAGATCCGCGCCGCTTTCCCGAATTGGAACCGGCCGCCCCGCTCCGGCCATCGGCCAGACCCCAGGAAGAAGCCGCCTCGGCGCCCTCGCGGTCTACTTTTTCACCGCCCCCAGAATCGCCTTCTGATTTTGCAGAATCTCTTTCTGGTTCGATAGGATCGCCTCCAGCGCCTTCTGGTTCTTCCTGATCGCTCCCTGGTTCGCAAGGATTGTCTTCTGGTTCCCGAGAATGGCCTTCTGGTTCTTAAGAATCGTCTTCTGGTTCGCTACAACTTGATCTGCCATCGGTCCTCTCTCCATTCCTCAGTTCGAAGTGCGGCGATCATTGTCAACGAATTCCCTCGAACTGACACCCCACTTGAAGCGGAGATTCTTCTCCCCCGTGCGATGGAGCGGATGTGTCCGATCGCCGAACCCTGTACCCTGAACGCTGAGCGCTATGCCTCGCACTATCCCGGTCAAGACCGCTTCCGCCGATTACCCTGTCCTCATCGGCCGCAACCTCTTCGCCCAAATCCCCCGCAAACTCGGTCTCGCGAAATCGTCGTGCAAGGTTTACCTCGTCACCTCGCCCGACATCTGGGCCCTCTGGGGTAAGCAATTCCTCGCCGCGTTCCCCAAAAACTCCTCACCTACGGTCCTCTTCCTGCCGGCGGGCGAACGCTACAAGCGGCTCACTGAACTCCAAAAGCTCGCTGATCAGCTCGCCCAGGCTGGCGCCGACCGCTCCTCGCTTCTCATTGCCTTCGGTGGCGGCATCATCGGAGACTCCGCCGGCTTCCTCGCCGCCATCTACATGCGCGGCATCGACTACATTCAGGTCCCCACCACGCTCCTGGCCCAGGTCGACTCCTCGGTCGGCGGCAAAACCGGCGTCAACCTCGCCGCCGGCAAAAACCTCATCGGCAGCTTCCACCATCCGCGCGCCGTCTTCGCCGACATCGATGTCCTGCAAACCCTCCCCGAACGGGAACTCCGCGCCGGACTCTTCGAAAGCGTCAAAGCCGGCATCATTCGCGACGCCGCCCTCTTCCGCTTCATGGAGCAGAATTCCAAAGCCATCCTCGCCCGCGACCCCGCCGCTCTCGAACGCGTCATCACCGCCTCCATCCGCATGAAAGCCGAGGTCGTCGCCATCGACGAGCGCGAGTCCGGCCTGCGCATGATCCTCAACTACGGCCACACTCTGGGCCACGCCATCGAAGCCGCCACCGGCTACCGAGCCCTGCTCCATGGCGAAGCCATCGCCTGGGGCATGCTCGCCGCGCTGCGGATCGCCCTCGCCCGCAAGACCGTCGGCCCCGATCAGGCCCAGCGCATCGAGCAGACCATCCTCGCCTACGGGCCGCTGCCGCCCTTTCGCACCATGCCCGCTAAGCTCCTCGACGCGGCTGGCCGCGACAAAAAAAATCGCGCCGGAACCCGGCGCTTCATCCTTCCCCAGGGCATCGGCAATGCCATCGTCGTCGAAGACGTCACCGAAGCAGAACTCAACTCCGCAATCGACTGGACCCTCACCCGTGCCCGAAGAGGTTTTTCTCAACGCTGAGCGCTGCTCGCCGTCGACTTAGTCGACCGCCATCGACAGCTGGTGCCGCAGATCCGCGCCCCGCACCCAAAAGATCACGTCCGTCGCGATGTTCGTCGCATGGTCCGCAATCCGCTCCAGGTTCCGCGAAATTAAAATCGCCGGCAGCGCCTGATCCGCCGTCTCCGGCCGCTCCTGGATCACCTTCGTCAGATCGGTGATCGCCACGCGATTCATGCGGTCGATCTCATCGTCCATATCGCGCACCGACTCGGCCACCAGCGCATCGCCATCCAGCAGCGACTGCAGCGCCGTCCGGATCATCCGCCCGGCAAAATCGCCCATCCCCGCAATGTCCACCGGCAGATCCACCGGATCCTGATCCAGCAGATCCAGTGTCCGGATCGCGATGCTCACCGCCATGTCGCCAATCCGCTCCAGATCGCCATTAATCTTGATCACCGCCAGAATGAACCGCAGGTCGATCGCCATCGGCTGCTCCCTTGAGAGCAGCTCGTACGCCATCTCATCCACTTCCCGCTGCGCCGTGTTGATGGCTGTCTCGTTCTCGCGGACATACTGGCACAGCCCCTGGTCCCGCTGCAGCCACGCGTCCACCGCCGACTCCACTGCCTGCTGCGACAGCGCGGCCATTGCCAGCAGCTTGTCCTTCAGCTCCGCCAGTTGCTGATGAAAATGAATCCGAGGCAACTTCCCCTCCTGCGCGCTTTCCTGCAAGCACTGCGCTCATGCGCGCCCGCGACACAAGCCAATCTTCGTATTGTGCATCCGCGCAGATAAATTCTTCGCAAATTCTGCGCCGTTTTTCGTTACCGCCGTGAGTCGCTTCCGCGCCTCTGGTTCGACGCCTGGTCGCGTCCAAACGTCACGCGTCGTTTTCCGCCAGGCCGCTTCTCTTCAGAGTCGAACCACGGCTCCTGCTCTCCCTCATGCGACACGTCCAGTGCCACAACCTACCCGAGCCCGCATCCGGCCGTGAATCCCACCTCCGCAGCATCCACCGAACTCAGGGGTCACTGGGCACGGAGCCCGCTGTTCGGTGCCTCTAGCTCAAGCGCCGTTCCGCCTCCTGCGCCGCCTCGTATATCTGGTCGAACGACTCCACCGCGTACAGCACCTTCTGCTCTTCCGACACCAGAAACCTCTGCTCCAGCACCTGATCCAGATTGAAATCCCGTACCTCCGGCCTTCCCTCGATCACGTGCGTCCCTTCGCCATGCGATGAAATGAGCCCGCTGCCGTACAACTTCACCTTCCCCTTCTGCCGGATCACGCCGAACTCCACCGTGAACCAGAACAGGCGGCCCATCTTTTCCAGCTTCTCCTTGTCCTGCATCAGCGCCGCGCTCACGCGCCCATAATGCTGCAGGAAATCCGCAAACACCGGATGCGCGTGCATCGGCACATGCCCGAAAACATCGTGAAAAATGTCCGGCTCCGGCGTGTACTCCATCGATTCGCGGCTCCGGATGTACGTCGTCGTCGGAAACTGCCGCGCTCCCAGCATCTCGAAAAACGCATCCGGGGGCAGAAACCCGCTCACCGGCGTCGCATTCCACCCTGTGCGGGGTCCCAGTCGCTTATTCACATCGGCCAGGTTCGGAATCGTGTCTTCCCGCAGGCCGATCTGCTCAAACCCATTCAGATACTCCTCGGCCGCGTGCTCCCGGAGCTGGGGCATCCGCCGCCGCACCAGCTCCGCCCATACCGCATGCTGCTCCTCGGTGTACGCGTCCCATTTCTGTTGGATCAGGAAGGGCTCTGCCACCGTCAACCGCCCACCCGAATGCCTCTGCGTTTCCGCTCCAGCGATCCCTGGAGGATTCATCTCTAAACACCCCCGGCAAAACGTTAGAGAATTTCACCCGCCGTAGTGAGATGTCAATATCAACCGTCCTGCGCAGAGCGAACTTGAGCCGCTTTGCGGGCGTCTGAGCCCACAGGCGAAATCCTGAGCGGAGCGAAGGAACTCCGCGACTCGCACTCAATTTTCATCTCCACCTAACCGCAGCTTTGGCCTATGCTATGGAAACCCCCCTGCTGGAATCTGTTGCGTCCCAGTCGTCTCCAGGCACGTCCGTTCTCGAGGGATTGCGCTCCCCGCTGACGGTGAGCGACGGCCGCGCTACTCCAGCGAAATCGCACCTAAAATCGCAGTTCGGTGTCAGAAGGTCCGAGGCCCACGGCTTATGAATCGATTGTTTGCTCGCTTAACGATCTGCTTCTCGGGGTGACGTGCCTGTGCTGCACCCTGTCCCCTGCCCAAAACAAAAAGTCCTCGAAGTCCAGCTCCTCCAGTTCTTCGAGTTCTTCGTCCGGGTCGACAGGCGCGGCCAATACAGCCGGCGATACGTTGGCCGCCGACGGTCCCTTCTCCATAGAGACCGAGATGTTCACTTACAAAGCGGTCGAGGAAAACGGCCAGATCATCGCATGCGACATCGCCCGCTACCTCTACCAGGGCGAAGTCACGGACGCACCTCCGGGCTCGCATGCCCCCTGCGCCATCAGCAACGGCTCGGCTGGCACTCCGGGCATCATCCTCATCTCGTCCGACAGCACCCTGCTCTCCGACTTCCAGCTATGGCGCGCCGACATGGCTACCATGAGCTCTCTCGAGGCCAGAGCCGACAAGGTCTGCGTCGCTCCTGCCGAGACCAAAAGCGACAACGGACAGGAACCCAAGCCGGGTGGCATCAAGGCGCGTGGCCTGCTCAGTGGCGCCGCTTCCCTCAGCGTTCCAGGCCAGGCGGCCTCTGCGGCGGGAGAAATTATGTCGCTCTTCAGCAAGAACCAGTCGGTCAGCTCCGTTGTCGGTACCGTCGAAAACCCGGCGCTTCTCAACGAAGTCGCCCGCCAGCTCCGCGCTCTCAATGTCCTGGTCCTCATGCCCGAACTCTATAACCCGAATTCTCTCGGCGCCGTCGACTACGCCGATTCGCCTTACCTCAGCAACCTCGAGAACTTCTTCGGCTCCTACGACAAGTGCGAACAGGCAAAAAAATCCGGTGAATCCTCCGATTCCTCCAAGCCAGCCGGCGCTACCGACATCGACAGCGTCATCGCAGCCATGGACAGCTTCCTGAAAACCCTGGGCGCCACGCCGACCACGCCGGAGAACAGCACGGAACAGCCGGCTGGAGCGCAAACTGCGCCGAACGTCCCCGTCTCCCACTTCGCCTCGGTTCTCTCCGCAGACGACGTAGCCAGGCAAATTGGATTCACCGGCAACGGCGCCGGCGGTCCCAACTCCACCTGGCAGCACGTGCTCTGGCTCAAGGCGCTGGAGTCCGGTGGCTCCGTCAACCATCAGAGCAGTCTCTTCGGGTCCAGGGTGAGCTTTGGCGGCGGCGCCGTCGACACGTTTGCTGTGTTCCGCATGAACGGCCAGCTCGTCTGTTCCGGAAACGTCTATAACTTCCAGCCGCCCGTGAAGACCAAGGATCTGGAAAAGGCCTTCCATGCACGGCCCGCCGACGATCCGGCCAAGCCATTCATGCTGCACAGCACCTGCGCCCTCTTGCCGCCGACCTCGTGACCTGAGCCTCAGGCAGAACCCGAACACAGCGAAGTTCAGCCGGTGCTCTGTGCCCGGTGCCCGGTGCTCTGTGCCGGTGCTCGGTGCACATGTCCGGTGGCCGGTTCCCAGTGGCCTTCTCTTTCACTTCTTCTTCTTCGCCACCATCTCCGTCTTCCGCGGAGCGGGCTGCGAAACCGGCGGCAGATCGTAAACCTCAATCGCTCCGTTCCGCAGTATCGCGAATCTTTTACCATCCGGCGACAGAGACGCGTTCTGCCCCGCCGTCAGCACCGGCGACGCATCCCGCACCATCACCAGCTTCCCGCTCTGGGTGTCGTACACCCCCGCCATCTGACCCTGAATGTCCTCCGGATACAGCGCGTCGAAGGTTGAGATCGGCCGGCTCACCGCAATCGACTCATACACGAACCGGCTCCCGTTCTCCGCCGAATCGAACCACCCCCACACGAAGCGGTTCTGCCATCGATCCCGCCACAGTTCCCCGCCCTCGGTCGAGACGGCAATCACCTCGCGCTCATCACCATCTCCATAGCAGCCCACCATCAGCACCACGTTCGCGCTCAGCGGCCGCGCCGATGGCTGGCACGACGACTTCACCTCCGCCACGATCCGAGGATCGCCGTGGAACGGCACGTCGCGCATCACCCATGAACCCTGCGCTCTTCCTTCCAGCAAGTCCAGCAGCCCGTCTCCCATCACCGGCAACAGCGAGGCGCTCTGGCCTTCCGTCTCGAGGATCGGCGTCTTCTCGCCCACCGGCAGAATCATCACCTTCACCGGCTGCCCCGTCCCAATACGCCGCGGCTCGGCAGGGTCCGGATCCAGCTTTTCCGGCTCGCTGGTCTCCGCCACCATCAGCTTGCGATCCGCCGAAATCTGAAGTGCCCGCAACGGCGTGCTGAACGTCATGAAGGGTTCCAGCTTCAGCGTCTCGTCCGTTACAAACAGTGAATCCCGCTCCCGCACCAGAAACTCTCCATCCTTGTACGGCCACAGATACTGCGAGCGATCGTGCATCCGCCACTCTGCCTGCTGCACAACCTTCCCCGCCGCCAGATCCAGCACCATCGCCCGTATCTGCTGGTCGTCGTCGCCCGCAGAATCGTCCCGCTGCCTTTTCAGCAGACCGCCGATGCGAAAGGTGAACAGCAGATGATCGTCATCCAGAAATCCCATCGCCTCCGAAGACAACCGATACGTGAGGTAGAACGTGCCGGGCGGCAGATATCCCAGCGAAGCCACATCGATCGTCACCGCGGGTTTCAATTCGGGCGGCGGAGCCGGTGCGGGTTTTTTCTCCGCCTGTAATGCCAGCGCGAACAGCGCAGTTATCGCTGTTAAACCCGCTCGTTCCCTGATTCCGAGGCGCACCATGAAGTCTGCCCTCCATTCTTCGCGCCTTGTGGCTCCGATAGCAACTACAACATCGAAATCCCCTGCAAATCGCCTCCTCGACCGTTATCATTTGACGCCGCGCCGCATTCTGCGTATAAAACGTTGTCTGTAGACTGCAGAGAAGACGCCGCACGCCCCGGCCGCGTCTTCGAGACAGATCGATTATGGCCCGAATGCAGGAAGCACGCGAAACACCCACGCCTCGCCGCTCCCCACGCTCGCCCGCCGCGAAATCTGCGGCGAGCGAAAACAAGCAATTGCTGCAGGATTACCAGAACGCCCTCCAGTTCATGCAGCAGGGCAAATTCGAGAAGGCCCGCGCTCTCTTCGAGAAGCTCTCCCGCGATGCACCACCGGAGGTCCTCGAGCGCTCCCGCGTCTATCTCGCCGTGTGCGAGCGCAATGCCAAGGACCCTTCCCTGACCTTCAAAACCCCCGAGGAGCGGTACGACTACGCCGTTTCTCTGCTCAACTCCGGTTCTTACGAAGAAGCGCGCGATCAGTTTGAAGCGATCCTCGACGCCGCGCCCAATGCCGACTTCGCCCACTACGGCATGGCGCTGCTCAGCAGCATTACCGGCCAGGCTGAGGAGGCTCTCGACCATCTGGGCCGCGCCATCCAGCTCAACCCGGCCAACCGCATCCAGGCCCGCAGCGATCCCGACTTCATCGATATGGCCGACGACCCCCGCTTCACTGAGCTTCTTTACCCGGAGACCAGTTAGCCGGTTTTTGTGCCCCTCCGTGGTTTAGACTCATACGCGGAAGCCCCTTTTCAACCCGGTGAGTCTTAAAACCGCGAAACCCACCCTTTCCGCGGGCCTGCGCGTCGTCGCAATTGGCGGAGGTACAGGCCTCTCCACCTTGCTGCGCGGGCTCAAGCTCCGCGTCCCGCACGGGTCCGGGCTGCTCCATCAGCCCACCCCCGAGCCACTTATCGCCGACCTCACCGCCGTGGTCACCGTCACCGACGACGGCGGATCCAGCGGCCGCCTTCGCCGCGACTTCAACATGCTGCCCCCCGGCGATCTGCGCAACTGCATGGTCGCGCTCTCTGAAGACGAGCGCCTCATCTCCCGGCTCTTCCGCCATCGCTTCCGCAAAGGCGGCAGCGAGCTCGGCGGCCACAACTTCGGCAACCTCTTCATCGCTGCCCTCACCGAAATGACCGGCGACTTTGCTCAGGCCATCAAGCTCTCCGCGGAGATCCTCGCCACCCGCGGCCACATCTTCCCCGTCACCTCCACCAACGTCACCGTCACCGCCCGCATGGAAGACGGCTCCATCGTCCGCGGCGAAACGAAAATCACCGCCAGCCGCCAGCGCATCGTCGAGCTGATGCTCGATCCCCCCGATCCGCCGCCGCCCCCCGAAACCCTGCAGGCCATCGCCGCCGCCGACCTCATCACCATCGGCCCCGGCTCCCTCTACACCAGCATCGTCACCAACCTTCTCGTCCACGGCATTCCCGAGGCTCTCGCCGCCGCCCAGGGCACGCGCATCTTCGTCTGTAACCTCATGACCCAGGCCAACGAGAGCCTGCACCTCACCGCTTCCCAGCACATCGAGCGCATCTACGAGCACGCCGGCCGCCCCATCTTCGACTTTGCCCTCGTCAACACCGCTCCCGTGTCGCGCGAGGTCCGCGAGCGCTATGCCGCCGAAGGCGCCGAGACTACCATCGCCGACGTCGACCGCATCGAGTCCCTCGGCGTCCAGTGCATCACCGGAAACTTCGCCGCCGAAGGCGACGTCCTCCGCCACAATGCCGACCGCGTCACCGACGCCCTGCTGGCTCTGCCGGTCCGGACCGCTGCGGTCGCTGCACGCTGAACTTTAGAATTGCGGAACGAGGGGGGTCGGGACCCCGTGGCTCTCTTACGGATCAACGAGATCCGGAGGGGTCGAACCCCTCTGGGTCGGCACAATGGTTAACAGTCCGGGCGGCGAGCGGCTTGTGGACCGCACGGCCGCAATTACCGTCCCAGGCCAACAGCCCCTCTCCCGCAGGTATTCCCCATTAAGGCGTCCCAAAGCAGTCATGTTCACGTGCAGTCTTAAGGTTTCGGACTGCAGGTTGCTTCTTGCCGCGAAGCTAATTCTCATTCATCATTGCGTCACGTCCTGAGCGCTCCATGATGAAATCGCTGGTCCTCTTTTGCGTCCTTGGTTGCACCCTGTCGAGCGGCCGTCCCCTGCTCAACGCATCACAGAGCGCGCCAGCAGCTCCGTCGCGCATGGCTCGTCCTCAGCCGTCCACCACGCCGCCTCCTGGACGCCCCGCGGCGGCTCCCGCCAGCATGCGCCTCTGCATTGGTCCGACAGCATGCGCGAACCTCACCTGGAACCAAGATCACTATGACGGCCGCGGCGATAATGAGCAAAATGTCTCCTCGCGCTACTGGATTAAGAGCTGGAGCAATGGCTGGGTGGTTCTGCTGGGCAGGACCTCTGCGCCCGCTGATGGCGTCAACCCAGCCGAAGGCAACTTCTCTGGCCGCATCGCGCCGGATGGCGAGAGCCTCTACGGTGGCATTGACGAGTATTGGGTCGGCAACGGGCCTCACAACTCTATGCCTTTCACGCTTGTCTGGGGCAGTCAGCTCGCCACAGTTCCCGGAGGCTCTCCCACCATCGCGACGGCTCCAGCGGCGCCTCCGACGGCGCCGGTCCGGCAGCAACGCGGGGTCGTTGCGGAGGCTCCGTCTGGCCAGGGGGACGCCGGCCCAGGAAACAGCTACGCACTTGTTATCGGTATCGACAGCTATGCCGCGCCCTTACCCAGACTGAAAACCGCAGTCAACGACGCCCGGTCGTTCGCCAGCCTGCTCAGCAGCAAATATGGCTTTCAGGTGACAACTCTGCTTAATCAGGACGCCACGCGCGACAAGATCCTCAGCGCCATCACCCATTTCCGCAAGAGCCTCGCTGAAAACGACAACTTTCTGATTTATTACGCCGGCCACGGCTCCTTTGATCGCGAAACCGACAAGGGCTATTGGCTGCCTGTGGATGCGGACCCTGACCCCCTCAACACATCACGCGACATCTCTGCCGATGACCTGGTCACACAGGTGCGCGGCCTCGCCGCCCGCCACGTAATCATCATCTCGGATAGCTGCTTCTCCGGCGATCTCTCGCGCGACGCTGGCGACCTGTCACCTTCTGACGGTAACGAGGCCTACATCCACCGCATGCAGCGCGCCCCCTCTCGCACCCTGATGGCCAGCGGCAGTGACGAGCCCGTCTCGGATTCCGGCTCCCAGGGCCACTCCGTCTTCGCTGCGCTGTTGCTGCAGACGATGCAATCACACAACGAGCAAGCCTTCACAGCCGACGACTTGTTTGTCTCCATTCGCAAGTCAGTCCTCGCCCGTTCCGGCCAAAGTCCTCAGTACACATCGCTGCACGATTCCATTCGGTCGTCGACCAGCCTCGATACGGGCGACTTTGTCTTCAACCCCAGGGAGGCTGGAACGCGGGCCAGGTAACCGGATGGTAGAACCCCGGAATCAGGTCGATATCAGAGGCACCGGGAGCCCCGCACAACATGTTCCTCCCTGCTTCCCGTTTTTGTTTCCGGCTCCCTTCAACCGACCGCCTCGCTGAAGTCGCCCACATCGTCGAGCAAATCATCCTCCTCGCGCGCCAGCAATCCCAGCGCCTGCCGCTCAAACAGCCGCCGGTAGATGCCGTCTGTCTTGCGCACCAGATCGTCGTGCCGGCCCTCTTCGACGACTTCCCCGTTATCGAAGACCAGGATCCGATCCAGCATCCGCACCGTCGCCAGCCGGTGCGCGATCACAATCGCCGTCCGTCCCGCAATCAGCCGCTCCATCGCCTCCTGGATCAGCGCCTCCGACTCGGAATCGAGACTCGACGTGGCCTCGTCCAGCACCAGCACCGGAGCATTCGCCAGGAACGCGCGCGCCAGCGCCACCCGCTGCCGCTCGCCGCCCGAGAGCTTCACGCCGCGCTCGCCCACCAGCGTGACGTACCCCTTCGCCTGCCGCTCGATGAACGCATGTGCGTTCGCCAGCCGCGCCGCCTCCGCAATCTCAGGCGGCTTCGCGCCCGGCCGTCCGTACGCGATGTTCTCCGCCAGACGAGCGGTGGAACAGAATCGGCTCCTGCGGCACCAGCGCTAACTGCGCGCGCAGCGAGTCCTGGGTGACGTGCGCGATGTCCTGTCCATCGACGAGGATCCGCCCGCCCGTCACGTCATAAAGCCGATGCAGCAGCTTGACGAACGTCGTCTTGCCCGAGCCCGAATGCCCGACCAGTCCGACCCGCTCGCCCGGCTCGATCCGGAAGCGAGAAGTCGCGAAACAGCGGCTCGACCTGCATCCCGTACCGGAATGTCACACGCTCGAACACGAATCTCGCCCGCGCGCACGCGGATCGGTTTCGCGTCCGCGCGATCGGCCACGCCCAGCGGCTGCGACTCGAACCCAACCATGTCCTCCATCTCGTTTACGCCGCGCTGCAGGTTCGCAATATGCTGGCCTGTGTCGCGCAGATAGCCATGCACGATGAAGTAGCTGGTCAGCACAAACGTGACATCGCCCGCCGACGCGCGGCCGCGCCACCACAGCCAGATTGCGGACCCCACCACCAGCGTCCGCAGCGCCAGCAGCGCGATCATCTGCGCCGCCCCGCTGTGCGAGGCGAACATCCACGTCCGCCGCGTGCGCCGTCCCCACTTGCCGAGCACCTTCGCGAGCCGCGCGTCTTCGCGCTCCTCCGCGCCAAACGATTTCACCGCCGTGTTGCACGTAATCGCGTCCGCCAGTGAGCCGCCCATCCGCGTGTCCTGCGCATTTGACAGCCGCGCCGCCGGCGCAATCAACCCCAGCGACAACCTCACCGAAATCGCCACATAAGCGAGCGCCCCTGCACCCACCAGCAGCCCCATCGCCGGCCACCGCCAGCCCAGCAGCAGCGGACACCCGATCAGCACCAGCAGCGACGGCAACAGCGCCAGCAGCAGCGTGTCGTCCATCATGTCCACGGCCCAGATGCCGCGCGTGATCCGGCGCACGATCGACCCCGCAAAATTATTCGCGTGCCAGTCCGTAGAAAAACGCTGTACCCGCCAGAAAGCATCGCTGGCCATGCGCGTCATGATCCGCACCGTCAGGCGCACGATGCCCAGGAACGCGAGATACCGCGCCGCCGCCAGCACCGCCCCCAGCCCCGCCATCGCCGCAATCGCGTAGGCCGCCGCCTGCAGCGCAACCAACCGCGCGCCGCCCTTCGCCACGGCGTCCACCAGCCGTCCCGAAAATACCGGCAGCAGCAAATCAGCGCTGGTCGCCACAATCATGCTCACCGCGATGCCGGTCACACACCACGCCTCGCGCCGCCAGTGCCGCATCAGAAAGGCGAGCACCTCTCGCACAACATTGTTGGAATTTCGCTCGTCCGAATTTTGAGGATTGGTTCGGCTCATACATTCCTCGACAGATCCGCGACGAAGAGAACTCCGCCTGGGATCTGCGGTTCAGAAACCATTCGCGTGAAAAGAAAGGACCGGCGCCAGAGACAAGTCCCCTGCGGAGGAGGTCGCGCTACAGCCTGATTGTCAGATTTCGAAACCCGGTCGAACTAATGAACTCGAAACCCGACCGAAGGTTCGACAAGACTGACGGGAAAAGCACCAGGCCGCTGCGTTTTGGGATCGCTGGGCGAATGATGGATTCTCATGGGCGCTTTCCTCTCGTCAAAGATGTCCTAGCTTACCACGATTTTCACCGCGTTTCCGGCGATGAATCCGGACAAATCAGTGCTTTTTGTGTACGATTCGTTTCTCTAATCCCTCAACCCTGATTGCTCGACACGGCTTTTTCTGGCGGCGGATCACTGCTTTGCCAGCAGCCCCTCAATCTGCCCGGCCAACTCACTCTCCAGCGGTTCGTCCGCGCTGTATCCCGTTTCTTCCATCCGAATACGCCCCTGCCGGTCGATCAGGATCAGCGTCGGCAGCCCATCCACCTTCAGGCTCCTGACCGTGGCACCGGAATCCAGCGCCACCGGCACATCGAGATGTTTGCGCTCCACAAACATTCGCACCTGGTCGCCCGTGTCGCCATGCCATCCCGCATTCACCGCCAGAAAAACGACCCCTGCATTCGACTGATACCGCCGGTGCACTTTGACGATGGCCGGCATCTCCGCCATGCACGGCTCACACCACGTTCCCCAGAAATCCATCACCACCACCCGGCCCTTCAGAGAATCCAGCGTGACCGGCGTTCCATCCAGCATGGTCACGGTGAACTGCGGCGCCTGCTCATTCATCGCGCGCTGCCCCAACGGCGTCATCAACGACGGCATAAACTTCCCTGCCACCACCACCATCGCGATCGCCGCCATCGCCACGCCGGTGCCTTCCAGCCACCGCCGCACCTTCCACAAGCGCTGCGTCTGCGCGCCCGCCCCACACGCCAACGCCAGCAGAAGGGCAAATCCCCAGACCCGCGGTCCACCGCTGTGCAAGGCAACCACCGCGATCAGCGCTACCGGGAAAAACGCGCCGAGACTCGTCGCCATCCCGTCGATCCAGGGATTCAGCCGCGACCACAATCCGGTCACCATCGACACCAGGAAGAACAACGCACCGGTCAGCGGCAGCCACATACGCCCCGCGAATCGGTGGAGGACCAGCAACGCGATCCCCAGCACCATCAGCGCGCAGAACCCCAGCCCCAAATCAAGCACAAGACCAATCAGCGGTGGAACCGTGGCATTCGCCGGATTCTGTGGCGCAACAACCAACACTTCGCCGATGCTCTGGTCTGGGTACGGGACAGAGTTCGGGCCTGGATTCGAATCCGGGTTCGAACCGATGTCCTGACCCTCGTTCAGGATTACGTTCTGATCTGCGCTCGCGCCAGGACTCCGGCCTGTGCTCTCGCCTGGACTCTCACCGCCGACGTTCTCGCCGTTCTCCATCGCGCTCGCCCCCCACCATCCCGCTACCCGGCCGCTCCTGCTTTTCTGACAGCTGAACGCTGTACCCTGTTCGCTATCCCTGGCTCCCTGTCTTCTTCAGCTGCCCGCAAGCCGCATAAATGTCGCGCCCGCGCGGCCTCCGGACAAACGCCGGAACCCCTTGCTCCCGCAGCCGCTCCTGGAACCGCGCCACATCCTCGGCCTGCGGCATCGTGAAGGGTATACCCGGCCCCGGATTCCACGCGATCAAATTCACCTTCGCGGGAATCTGCGCCCGCCGCACCAGCCTCACTACTTCATCTGCGTGCTCGAGCCTGTCATTCACACCACCCAGCAGCACATATTCAAACGTGATTCGCTCGCGCTGCCGCAGCGGCACCTGCCGCACCGCGTCCATCACCTCCGCGATGCTCCACTTCCGCGTCACCGGCATAATGCCTTCCCGCACTTCGTCATTGGGCGCATTCAGCGAAATCGCCAGCTTCGGCCGCACCTTCTCCTGCGCGAATCGCAAAATCCCCGGCACAATGCCCGACGTCGATACCGTCATGCGCGATTCCGGAATCTCCATCGGCCCGGCGAGCAGCCGCACTGCCGCCATGAAGGCGTCGTAGTTCAGGAAGGGCTCGCCCATTCCCATGAACACCAAATTGATCCGATCGCGCCCCGGCTCCGCCTCCTGCCGCTTCAACACCGCCGCCACCTGCCCCGCAATTTCGCCCGCCGTCAGGTTGCGGATGATCCCCAGCTTCGCCGTCAGGCAAAACTGGCAGTTGACCGCGCAGCCAATCTGGCTCGACACGCAAATCGTCGCCCGCGACCAATTCTTCTTCGACTCCGCCTCGCCACCGTCGGAGCCCGACGAAGAATCTCCCTCCTCGCCGCCATCGCCTTCGGGCATCCACACCGTCTCCACCGTCTGCCCATCGCCGCCGGCGATCAGGTACCGCTCCGTTCCATCCACCGACCGGAACGTCTCGACAATCTTCGGCAACCCCACCCGAAATCCAGCCGCCGCCACCTTCTCCCGCAGGTCTTTCGGCCAGGTCGTCACCTCGCCGATCTCCGCCACCTTCTGCCGGTAAAGCGCCGTTTCCAGCTGCCGAATGCGGTACCTCAGTAACCCGAATTCCGGCAGCGCCTCGCTAAGCTCCTCATTCCAAAGGCCAAATAGAGACCGCTCCGAAGCCGCTCCTCGAGCGTCTAAGATAGTGGTTAGTGGTTTCCCGCCGGTAGTCATCTATTCACCCGAGAATAGCGCATCTAAAATCGGTCATAGAGTCCGGCCCAGAAAGACCCCTCCGATAATCGAAATGACCAGCGAACGCAACATCCGCCGTACTGTCCTTCCCAGCGGCCTCGTCGTCCTCACCGAGCGCATGGAGCACGTCCGCTCCGTCGCTATGGGTGTCTGGATGCGCGCTGGCTCCCGTCACGAAGTGCCTGAACTTAACGGCATCTCCCACTTCGTCGAGCACATGGTCTTCAAAGGAACCAAATCCCGCTCCGCGCAGCGCATCGCCCGCGAAGTCGACGCCATCGGCGGCAACCTCGACGCCTTTACCGGCAAAGAAACCGTCTGTTTCAACATCAAGGTCCTCGACGAACACCTCGCCACCGCTCTCGACGTCCTCTCCGACCTGGTTCTCAACCCCGTCTTCGCCAACGAAGAAATTGCGCGCGAGCGAGGCGTCATCCTCGAAGAAATCAAGATGGACGAAGACAATCCCGACACCCTCGTCCACGAAATCTTCATGCAGAATTTCTGGAAGGGTCATCCGCTCGGCAAGCCCATCCTCGGCACCCGCGAAACCGTCCGCAGCTTCGAGCAGAATACGCTGGTCCGTTTCTTCGAGCAGCGCTTCCAGTCCGGCAACATGGTCTTCTCCGCCGCCGGCAATCTCGAACACGACAGCTTTGTCGAGATGGTCGCCCGCCACTTCGGCTCGCTCGCATCGGGCAACGTCGTCAGCGGCGACCAGGCCCCCACCGTCACCCCGCGCATTCACCTGCGCAACAAAAAGTCTCTTGAACAGGTGCAGCTCTGTCTCGGCGTTCCCGCTCCTCCTATCGGAGACGAGTCCCGCTACACCACGCTCCTGCTGAACACCATCCTCGGCGGCGGCATGAGTTCCCGCCTCTTCCAGACCGTGCGCGAAGAACGCGGCCTCGTCTACGCCATTTACTCCGATCTCGCTCCGTATCGCGACACCGGCTCTCTCTGCGTCTACGCCGGAACGTCCTCCGACCGCGCCGTCCAGGTCATCGAACTCATCATGGAGGAATTCCGCCGTCTCAAAACCGAGCCTCTCCAGCCCGGCGAGCTCCGCCGCGCGCAGGATCAGCTCAAGGGCAATCTCCTGCTCTCGCTCGAAAGCTCCATGTCGCGCATGTCCAACCTCGCTCGCCAGCAGATGTACTTCGAGCGCTTCTTCGAGCTCGACGAGATTATCGACCGCGTCGAAGCCGTCACCGAAGAAGAAGTCATGGCCATGGCCGCGAACCTCTTCCACCCCGACCGCGTCGCCCTCACCCTGCTCGGCCGCCTCGACGGCCTGCACCTCACGCGCTCACAGCTGGTGTGCTAAATCCGCTCCACCACGGCCGCGAAAAACCCATCGCACGGATGCACCCCCGGCAGCGTCTGAAGAAAATCCCCATCCGTCGCCGTCCGCAACCGCTCGCGTCCCTCCGCCGTCAGCACGCCACTGCCCGCAAGCGCGTCCAGCACACTCGAAACCGGAACCACTCTGAACCCCGCAACCGACCCCAGCATCTCGGCGACCACCTGCTCGTTCTCCTCCGGCTCCAGCGAGCACGTCGAATACACCAGCCGCCCACCCGGCTTCAATCCCTTCAGCCCCGCCCGCAGAATCGCCGCCTGCCGCGCATGCTGGCGTGCCAGATCCTCCCCGGTCACCCGTAGCCGTATCTCGGGATTCCGCGCCATCGTCCCCGTTCCGCTGCACGGCACATCGCACAGAATCACATCCCACTCGGGCCGCAGCTCCGTCTTCGCCGCATCCGAGACTACGAACCGCATCCGCTCTGCGATCGCCGGCGGCATCCGTTTGCGCATGGCGGCCAGGCGGCTCCTGCTCACATCCACCGCCGTAATTTCCGCCCCCGGCAGCCGCTCCGCCAGGATCGCCGTCTTCCCTCCAGGAGCCGCACACAGATCCAGCACGCGTGCCGAGCCCGTCCTGGCTGCGGCAGCTACTTCAGCGATCAGCTGCGACCCCTCATCCTGCATTCGAATCTCCCCACTGCGCACCGCCTCGCTCCGTCCCACATCCCCGCGAACCACCCGTCGCGCCCCAGCAAGAAACGCTCCCGGCTCTGTTTCGATACCGGCGAACTCCGTACCTGGCTTCGCCCGCAGGGCCAGTGCAGCCGGCTCCTGATCCCACCGGCAGATCGCCGCCGCCGCTTCCACCCCATACCGCCGCACCCAGCGCTCCACCATCAACGCAGGATGCGCAAACTGCGCCGCGATCAGCGCGGCCTGACTGGAGTCCCCTGAACGCTGTCCGCTCTCCGCTATCCGCTGTTTTTCTGAACGCTGAACGCTGAGTGCTGATCGCTGGATTCCCCGCAGCACCGCATTCACCATCCCCGCCGCGCCGCGCTCCCTGCCCAGCTTCACCAGCTCCACGCTGTCATGCAGCACCGCATGCGCCGGTACACGATCCAGATACAGCAGCTGATACGCACCCATGCGCAGCGCCGTCGCTACCTCCGCGCTCAGCTTCATCTCCGGACGTGACAGCAGCTCGCGAATCCGCGCATCGAGCGCCAGCTGCCAGCGCAGCGTCCCCAGCACCAGCGTCATCGTGAGGTGCCGATCCGGTTCCGACAACGCATCGACCTCCGGCAACCGCAGCAGCTCATCGCTGTGCGCATCCGAAGTCGCCATTTGTAACAATATTTGATAGGAAATTCGCCGCGCCGGAGCAATGTTGTCAGCCTGAGGAGCGCGCGGGACTGACCGTCCAGGCGAACGCGCTTCGCGCAAATCCTGGCGCCTGGTGCCCTTCCTTGCACTCACCCCAGTCTCGCTTCGCTGCTGAGATTGTGTCCCCTGAGAAACTCGCCCGCCGTCATCCGCCGCTTGCCCTCCGGCTGCACCTCCACCAGTTCCAGCCAGGTCCCGTCCCCGCACGCCGCAAACAGCGTGCCCTCCGACGCCAGCAATGTACCCGCTTCGGCCGTTCGCCCACCTCGCACTTCCGTCGGCAGCATGCGATGCACCGCCAGCTTCTTTCCCTCCAGCATCGTCCACGCGCCCGGCCACGGTTGAAATCCCCGCCACCGGTTAAAGAGCGTCATCGCCGGACGAGAAAAATCCATCCGCCCGTCGTCCCGCGTCAAAATCGGAGCCAGCGTCGCCTTCGCCTCATCCTGTTTCCTCGGCGTCAGCGTCCCCGCGTCCAGCTGGCGCAGCGTCTCCATCATCAGGTCCGCGCCCATCTCCGCCAGCAGCGGAAACACATCCACCGCCGTCATGCTCGGGCGCAAGTGCCATCTCCCGCTGCAGCAAAATGTCCCCTGTATCCAGACCCTCGTCGAGCCGCATCGTCGTCGCGCCCGTCGATCCCTCGCCATTCGCAATGGCCCACTGCACTGGCGCCGCCCCGCGATACTTCGGCAGCAGCGACCCATGCAGGTTCAGATTGCCCAGCCGCGGCAGCTCCAGCATCCACGGCGGAATGATCCGCCCGTACGCAACCACCAGAATCGCATCCGGACGAATCGCCTCGAGCTCCGCCCGCAGCTCCGCATTGTTTTTGATTTTTTCGGGCTGCAGGAGACGAATCCCGGCCTCCATCGCCGCCGTCTTCACCGGCGGAGCCGTCATTACCTGCGCCCGTCCCACCGGACGATCAGGCTGCGTTATCACAAGCGGCACATCGTATCCCGCCCGCAGCGCCAGCTTCAGCGTGGGCACCGCAAACGACGGCGTCCCGCAGAACACCAGCTTCATTTCCACTCGCCGGACTTCTGCAGCTTCCGAATCCTGCGCAGGATCAGGTCTCGCTTCAGCGCGCTCAGCCGCCACGGAAACAGAATCCCGTCCAGATGATCGATCTCGTGCTGGAACGCCCGCGCCAGCAACTCTGTCCCCTCCAACTCGATCGGCTCTCCCTCGAGATTCTGGGCCTTCACCTTCACCTTCATGGCGCGCGACACCTTGTCGCGAATATCCGGCAAACTCAGGCAGCCTTCTTCTTCCACCTGCTTGCCTTCTTTGTGCACGATCTCCGGATTCACCAGCACGATCTTGTCTTTCGGATCCTTCTGATTGCTCAGATCGATCACCGTGATCCGCTTGCCGACGCCGATCTGCGGCGCAGCCAGCCCAATCCCAATGGCCTTGTACATGGACTCGAACATATCCGCGGCCAGCTTCCGAAGCTCTTCATCGAACTCCGTCACCTTGTCCGTCGGCCGCTGCAGAATCGGGTCCGGATATGTGACAATTTCCCTGATCATGGTCTCTGTTGATTCGCCTTTGCTGACTCACTAACCTGCCGACTTGCTTTTTCTGAACGCTGAACGCTGTCCGCTAGTACCTGGCTACCTGCTCCACGTACCCCTCAAAGTTCCTCTTCAACTCCCGCAGCGAATCCCCGCCAAACTTCTCCAGCGCGAGCTTCGCCATAGTCAGCGCCACCATGGCCTCCGCCGCCACGCCCGCCGCTGGAACCACGCAAACGTCGCTGCGCTCATACGCCGCCTTGGTCTCCTCGCGGGTGTCGAACCGCACCGACTTCAACGGCCGACGCAGTGTCGAAATCGGCTTCAGATAGCCGCGCACCACAATGTCCTCGCCGTTGGAAATCCCGCCCTCCACGCCACCCGCATTATTGTGCTCGCGCGTGAACCGCGTATGCTTCCCGTTCGCCTCGGCAGCATAGCCAATCGCGTCGTGAACTTCTGACCCCAGCGACTCCGCCGCGGTCACACCGCGCCCAATCTCCACTGCTTTCACCGCCTGCAGCGACATCACCGCCTGCGCCAGCAGACCATCCAGCCGCTCGTCCCAGTTCGCGCACGTGCCCAGTCCCGGCGGAGCACCGTGGACCACCACCTCAAACACTCCGCCGACGGTATCGCCGGTCCGCAGCACCGCGTCCACTTCGGCCTTCATGCGCTGCTCGGCCTCTGCGTCCACGCAATTCAGCAGAACTTCATCCTTCGCCCGCTGCGCCGCAATCTCCTCCCATGTCGCGTCGCGTTCCAGTTCCGCCGCGCCTACGCGAATCACATGGCTCGCCACATCGATGCCCAACTCCAGCAGCAGCCCTTTCGCCACCGCACCTGCCGCTACCCTTGACGTCGACTCCCGCGCCGAAGCCCGCTCCAGCACATACCGGGCATCCGGAAAATCAAACTTCAGCGCGCCCGCCAGATCCGCATGTCCCGGCCGCGGCGACGCTACGGCCTTATGCTTCGCCGGATCGCCCGCCCCCACCGGGAGCGCCTCCGTCCAGTTCTTCCAGTCGCGATTCTCAATCGCAATCGCAACCGGCGACCCAATCGTCTTGCCATGCCGCACGCCGCTCAAAAAATGTGCCGTGTCGGTTTCGATGCGCATGCGCCCGCCGCGTCCATAGCCCTGTTGCCGCCGCCACAGCTCGCGGTTCACAAATGCTTCATCCACCGGAACACCCGCAGGCACGCCCGACAACAGAGCCACAAGACTCTCCCCGTGCGACTCGCCCGCAGTGGAAAAACGCAGCATCGTCATCCATTTCCCGTTTCGATTGTAGATGAATGAACCGTGAATCCGTCGCAGCTCAGACCCTGTCGCCAGTGGCCTGTGGCCCGTGCCCTGTCCTCACTCCGTCGCGATCCATGCGTACTGCTTCTCGCTCAGCGGCACCACCGACAGCCGCCCCTGCCGCACCAGCAGCGAATCCGCAAACATGCTCTGCGCCTTGATCTCCGCCAGCGTCCGCGGCGTCTTCGTCTTCTTCACAAACTTAATGCGCACCTGCGGATTCTTCGCGTCGCTCGCGTCCACCGACACCACCTTCGCCAGCCCAACGGTCCGCTTCTCATCGCTGGTGTGGTAGATCACCAGCATCTCGCCGCGCTGCATGCCCGCCAGATTCCTCACCGCCACCGGGTTCGAAACGCCATCCCATACCGTCTCGCCCTCGCGCTCCAGGTCGTCCACCGAATACGTTCCCGGCTCAGTCTTCAAAAGGTAGGGCATGATTCTTTGCCTCCTCGCGTTCCTCTCGCTTGCCGTTCAGCACAGACTCCGTCTTCTCGACCGCGACGGTCCCCGCCGCTGCCGCATCCTCTTCCGCGCTCTTAGGTCCGCTGCATGCAATGCCCAAAAATGCCTGCGTGTTCAGCAGTTGCCGCTCCAGCGGCCGCACCCATTCCGTCATCTCCGTACCCGGCCGCCCATTCGCCTCGGCCTTCGCCAGCTCGCTGCGCACCGTCTGCATCTTCGCATCCAGGTTATCGAGGTAGTGCAGCACCATCGCCTCCGGCGTCATGGGCAGCTTCGGCGAACCAAATTCATACTCCCCATGATGGCTCAGCACCAGATGCTCCACCAGCAGCCGCTTCTCCGCCGGGAAATCCCTGATCCCCGCAATCTTCTGCTCGACCATGCCGATCCCGATCGTGATGTGCCCCAGCAGCTGTCCCTCGAGTGTGTAGTCGAAGCTCGTCCCCCAGCTCAGCTCGCGCAGCTTCCCGATATCGTGCAGCACCGCGCCCGTCAGCAGCAGATCCCGATTCACCTCGGGATAATGCTGCGCCGTCAGTTCGCACATCCCCATCAGCGACAGGATGTGTTCCAGCAGCCCGCCGATCCACGCATGATGCAGCCCCTTCGCCGCTGGAGCCTGTTTCAGCGCCGCAGCAATTTCCCTATCGTTCAGAAACGCTTCCAACAGCGCCTTCAGGTGCGGATCGCGCAGGCTCGCCACCCACCCCAGCAGCTCCGCCCACATCTCTTCGAGATCCCGCTGCGACTGCGGAACGAAATCGCTCAGCTCATACTCCCCCGCCGTCGCCCGGCGAATCTTCTTTACCTTGATTTGCAGCTTTTCGTTGAACCGGCTGACATCGCCGAGCACCTTCACCACGTCGCCCGCGTCAAATTCGCCGGCGTCGTCGATCTCCCACATCCGCCCGTCAATCTGTCCCGTGCGATCCGCCAGCAGCAACGCAAAATAGCGTCCGCCATCCCGGCCGGTCCGCACCTGCTTCGACGAAGCCGCGAAGAACCCGGTAATCTCCCTGTTCTCCCGGCTCCCGAGATCGGCCACCATCAGTTCTTTCATTTTTGTGGACTAAAACTGCGGCTGACTTGGCTGCGTCCCCTGCGCCGGAGGCGTGCTCTGCGGAGGCGGTGTGCTCGAAGCCGGCGGGGTTGTCGAGGCAGGAGTCCCACTGGACCCCGCACCCGGTTGCCCAGTCTTGTCCTGGTCGCTCAGCCGCCGCTTTGGCCCGCTCTTGGCGGGATTTGGCTTCTTCTGCTTCGTCGTATCCCCGTTCAGCCCCACCGCCGCTTGTTCCTGCTTGTCCTGCGCCTGCTGAGCCGGCGTTTCGGTCGGAGGCACAAACTTCTGTTTCTTCTTCGCAGCCTTTTCCTGAGCCTGCTTCTGCTTCGGCTCCTTCATCCGATCGGAATACCGTGTCTTCTGCGTCTTCCCCGTGTCATCGGCGGTGGGAATCACGTTGCCGCTGGCATTGGTCACCGCCAGCGCACCCGGCGGCACGCTCGATGCTACCTGCTGATTCGCCGGATTCTGCCCCTCGGCCGAAGTCGCACCAGCGCCCGCATCCACGTCTCGTGTTTGCCCCGCCGGCAGCGTCTCCCGCGGCGCCTGTCCAAACCGGATTTTCTCTTTCTTGCCCGGCTTCTCCGTGCCCGTCTTCGCGCTCGCCACCTGCACCGGAGCACCCTTCTGCGCATTCACCTGGTCCAGCGTCGGAACCCCCGCCGGTGGCGCAGCATTATTCTTTGCCGTCTGCTTCTCTCCCCGCTGCGGCAACTGCCGGAAGCGCGTACGCTCCACGTGCTTCTTCTTCTTTGGCTGCGGCGGCTGGTACGCGCCTTCGATAAACTTAATCTCGTTCGGCGTCGCTCCCGAGTCCGCATACGGCGCCCGCACCTGGATGGCCGCTTCATTGCGCAGCTGCGCCAGATACCCGCGCATCGCCGGCTCCATCTTCGTCATCCCAATCTTTTCCTGAATGTCGTTCTGCACGTCGGCCAGTGGCGTCACCCCGCCCCTGGTGTGATCCGTTACTTCCAGGATCAGCCAGCCCTGCTTGGTCCGGATCGGCGCCGTCACCTGCCCCGCCTGCAGGTTGAACGTCGCGTCTTCCATCACCTTCGGCAGGTCCCCACGCTTGTAGTCGCCCAGCCGCCCGCCTTCCTGCGCCGTCGGTCCACCCGAATCCGCCTTGGCCACGATGGCAAAATCCGCTCCTGTCTTCAGCCGGTCCTCGATCCCTTCCGCCTTCTTCTGCGCATCCGCCACCTGCGCCGCATCGTCCGGATTCGGCGTCGGAATCAGAATCTCGCTCAGCTTGACCTGCTCCGGCCGCTGGAAATCCTGAAGGTGCGCGTTGTAATAGGCCTGAATCTCCGAGGGCGCGATGTCGATCTTGTGCCCAACCTCCTGGCTGATCACCTCGGATGTGATCACGTTCTCCCGAATCTGCTCCTTAAGATCCTCGAACGAAACCCCCTGCGCCTCAGCCGCCTTCTGCAGATCCTCCATGGTGTCCATGTGGTACTGCTTGCGCATCTCGTCCAGACGCTTCACCACTTCGGTCTCGCCGTTGATCCCCAGGTCCTTCCCCTTCGACAACAAAAGCTGCCGGTCGATCAGCGACCGCAGCAGGTCCCGCCTCTGCTGCATCAGCTGCTGCTGCGACCACCCCTGTTGTTGCCCCTCCTGCTCCATCTCATGCTCGGCGCGATCGTAGTCCGACTTGCTGATCACCTGGTCGTTCACCATCGCCACAATGTCTTCCACCACCGTCCCCTGGTAGGGCGACGCAGTGGTGCGCTGCGTGGCGACATCATTGCTGCCGGAGCCGCGGCTCTGTGCGAACGAGGGAACAACCATGAAGAGGACAAACAGGAGGGCCACACCGGAGGCCAGCGTGGCAGTAGACCGCGAAACTCGAAGCATCATAGGGATCAACGTCTCTGCGCGCGAGCCCCGTTCCGCCCGAGAACGCCGCTTCCGGCTGCCCTCATTCTTCCGACGTGTCGTGGCTGGCGCTTCCGTCCATTGTACCCCGCACCAGGAGAGACCTGGGCGTCCGGCTTTCGCTTCCGGGATCCGGGTTCAGCCGAGTTTCCGCTCCGGTCGCATCAACGCCCGCTCTCTGTCCCCTCGCTTTTCCTGAACCCTGGACGCTGAGCGCTGAACGCTGCTTCCTACCGGCACACCTTATCCAGTTCCTGCGAATAGTCCTTCTTCTGCGGCAGCGGCCAATGCTTCTCCGTCATCGCCCCCTCCAGCGTGTCCGGCCCCGGCAGCAGCTTCGGATCCACATCGTATTTATAGAAAGGATCCTTCTCCGCATCTTCCAGCGTCACAAATGAAAATCCCCGCTCCCGATAGACCCTCAGCAACTGCGGCAGCATCCGCGCGTCGAATGCCCCAATGTGCATCAGCAGCACGTAAGGAATGTCCGCCCCGAACAGCTTCTGCGACATCGCCCGCCGGTACGTGATGTCCTCATCGGCCGCCTGCAGATAGCTCTTCTCCAGCCATCGGATCGCCTTCCCGTTATGCTTTGCCTCGCACCGCGCATACGGCTCGTTCCACTCATAATCGGCAAAGCTCATCGTCACCCCGGCAATCCTGTATCCATGCTGCGCCAGATACACCCGAAACCCCATCTTCTTCGGCGCCGTGTCTCCATCGGCCAGATACGGAAACCGAAACCACTTCCAGTCCATTCCCTTCATCTGCAATTCCAGCAGTGCCTCATTCTTCTCCGTGTCCTGCTCGAAATTCTGCAGGGAATTCTGGTTCAGGTTCATGTGCGACCACGTGTGGTTCCCCAGCGGATTCCCCGCCGCGCGCCATGCCGCCAGCACCGCGGCTGTCTCCGGATGTTCCTGGACCCCCAGCCCGTTCACGAATCCGTACACCGGCGGCATATGCGCCCTCTTCAGTGCCCGGATCACCTGGGTCGCCACATCCATCCGCGTTTCGCCCGGCGGCAGCGGACCATGCGCCGGCAAATCGTCAAACGTGAAAGCAATCTGCTGTGCCCCCGCGCTTGCCACCATCCCCATCCCAACCACCACAATCCCAATCCGCACCCAAACCCCAAACACACCGGACCCAATGTGCACGTTCCTCCCCCTCAGCACAACGAAAAAGTCGTTCCCATCTCTCAGATGTCAGAATCAGGTGGGAAACATTCTGGGTGCCCAGAATCTCTCTGCTGGCTCTGCGCACCCCGATCCGCGGCATCCTGCAGCCTTTTCTGTCCGCTCTCCGCTATACGCTGTCCGCTGGCTTTTGCTCCATCGGCATACCCCGCAACCGCACTCCGGTAGCCGCGAAAATCGCGTTTCCCACCGCCGGAGCCACCGCCACAATTCCCGTCTCCCCCGCCCCGGCCGACGGCAAATCCTTGCGATCGATCAGCACCACCTCAATCTCCGGCGTGTCCTTGAAACGCGGCACTCGATAGTCGGCAAAGTGCGCATTCGTCACTCTCCCATGTGCGAACTGAATCGATTCGAACAGCGCCCCACCCAGCGCCTGCACCATCGCACCCATGATCTGGTTCCGCAGCCCGTCAGGATTCACCACCGCACCTGACTCCCACGCCTGCACCATCCGCCGCACATGCACCGTCTTGTCCGCGTCGATTTCCACCTCCGCGCACGCCGCCGTGTAGCCGCCCTTCTCCGTTCCCCCGGCAATCCCAAACCCGCGCGTCGCCGTCGACTTCTCCTTTCCCCAGCCAAACCGCTCTGCCGCCGTTGTGAATACCGCCTGCAGCCGCGCATCGTCCAGGTTTTTCAGTCGAAACTCCAGCGGATCCATCCCCACCGCATGCGCCAGCTCATCCATCGCCGTCTCGCGCGCAAAGTGGTTCGCCGTCGCCGCCAGTCCGCGATACGACCCCTGCGCCAGCGGCGCATCCTTCCACTCGTGATAGCGCGTCACCGGATTCGCAACCTTATACGGTGTCCCCATTCCCGAAGGCCCCGAGTTGTAGTTGTGATGCTCCCACGCCAGCAGCGTCCCGTCGCGCTGCACCCCGCCCCGAATCTCCATCACCCCCGCCGGCCGGAAGTACGCCCACGTGAACTCCTCCTCCCGCGTCCAGATCAGCTTCACCGGCTTGTCCGTCGCTTTTGCCAGCCGAGCCGCCTCCACCGCGCACTCCCCCGTGTGCTTCCCTCCATAGCCGCTGCCCATGTCGGGCATGAGCACTCGCACCTGCTCCGGCTTCAGCCGAAACGCCTTCGCCAAATCGTCCTTCACGCCAAACGGACGCTGCGTCCCCGTCCACACCGTCAGCTTCCCACCTTCCGTCCACTCCGCCACGGCCGCCCGCGGCTCCAGCGGAGCATGCGCGATATACGCCACCGTGTAGGTCTGCTCCAGCTTCACGTCCGCGCCCGCCAGGGCTGCGGCGATTTCCGACTGCCCATCATCGCCCGCGCCCTTCTTCAGCTCCGCAAACAGCTCAGCATTAGAAATTTGCGCCGGCACCTTCCACTGCGCGTCGATCTTCAGCACCGCCTGTTCCGCCGTCCAAACATCGTCCGCCACCACGCCGATAAAATCGCCGTCCCGCACCACCTGCACACCGGGAATCTTCTCCGCGGCGCCCGTATCGACCGAAACCAGCGTCGCGTTGTACCCCGTTGGCCGCACCACTTTTCCAAACGCCATCCCCGGCCGCGCCACATCCGACGGATACGTATGCTTCCCTGTTACAAAGGCCCGCCCATCCACCTTCGGCACCGCCGCACCGGCGATCTTCCACTCCGTCGCTGGGGTTAGAGGAGGATCTCCACTCACCGTCCGCGTCAGCTTCTCGCCCCGCGTGATCTCGCCGTACCGCAGCGACTCGTTCGTCGCCGGATTCATCACCCTCCCATCGCTCGCAACCAGCTTTGCCGGATCAGCCTTCCACCGCTCCGCCGCAGCCTCCACCAGCATCTCCCGCGCCGTCATCGCCATCGTCCGCAGCTGCGGACCCATCGTCGGCGTCGATCGGCTCCCGAATGTCCCCATGTCCCACGGCACCAGATCCGTATCGCCCATCACCATGGTGATCGACGCAAACGGCACCCGCAGCTCCTCCGCCACGCTCTGCGCCAGCGAGGTGCGAATGTTCTGCCCAATCTCCACTTTGCCCGTGAACACCGTCACGTCGGTGTCCGCGCTGATGTGGATCCACGCGCTCACCTCCTGCGGCAGCGGATGTCCGCCAAAACTCCGGCCCGACTCCTGCGCCTCCAAAGCACCGGCCGCGCCCGAACCAAGACACACCAGCAGCCCGCCACTGCACAGCCGCAGAAACTCCCGCCGGTCCAGCTCGAAGATCCTGATCCGGGCCCGCACCTCGTGCAGGGCTGCCTCCATCGTCAGCTCATCCACGGACATACGCAGCTCCCTCCTTCACCGCCTCAGGTGAGGCCGACACCGCAGGCGCCGCGGCACTGCGGATCGCCGCCAGAATCCGCGGATACGTCCCGCATCGGCACATATTTCCGTTCATCGCCTCCACAATCTGCTCACCCGACGGATGCGCGTGTTCCGCCAGCAGCGCCGTCACCGCCATGACCATTCCCGAGGTGCAATACCCGCATTGGAATGCCCCCTCCTCCAGAAATGCGCGCTGTACTGGCGAGAGCATCCCCTTCTGCTCCAGACCCTCCACCGTCGTGATCTTCGCGCCCACCGCTGCGCCCGCCGGCGTCAGGCACGACCGCGTGGCCCGGCCATCCAGCAGCACTGTGCACGCACCGCACTGCCCCTCGCCGCAGCCGTATTTGGTCCCCGTCAGCCCCAGCTTGTTGCGCAAGACCCACAACAGCGGCTCACCCTCCGCCGCCTTCACCTCAATCTCTGTCCCGTTCACGTTCAGCTTCAAATCCGCCATCGCAGAACCCTCAACGCCAGCAGAATACTCCGCTCGTCCCTTGACTCGCTGTCTCGCTCGCACCACAGGTCGCAGTTTTGTTGACTCGTTCTTCAGCTAACCGCCTCGTAGCGAACCAGTTCTTAGCTGCCGACTTCCATCGCTACCCGCCTCATCGCGGTTCTTAAGGAACTTCCATAACTTTTGCTGCGTATCGCTGTCTAAGCCCCCATTGGGCCCAGACCCCTCTGAAGGAGCCGTCTTCATGCATACCATCGAGCGCGTCGTGATCAACGCCAGCCCCGCTGCCATCTGGCAGGTCCTCGCCGACGTCGAACGCTGGCCCACCTGGACCCCCACCGTCCTCAGCGTCGAACCCATCACGCGCGACGGCTTCAAGGTCGGCGCGAAATATCGCGTCACTCAACCCAAGCTCCGCCCCGCTGTCTACGAAGTCACCGAGCGCGTCCCGCATCAGGCCTTCACGTGGGTGCAAAAAGCTACCGGCGCCAGCATGATTGCCGAGCACCGCCTCACTGCCTTTGACGGCCACGGCACCGAAGTCGAACTCGCTTTCGCCACCCGGGGCTTGTTCGGCGCAATCCTCGGCAGCATGTATTCGAAGACCATTGCCGACTACGTCAAGACCGAAGCGAAGAGCCTCAAGCAGCACTGCGAAATGCTCGCCGCCAAGTCCGCCTGATTTTTTAGATTTTTCGCATGACTCCGGCAGCCTGTCCCCCGCGCCGGCCGAACCGTCCCGGTTTTAGTGTCTCCGCCGCGCCGCTCGGTGCGAACCTGCCGGCCTCGACTGCGCTGGAGCGCTCGCCGCACCCGCATCGAACTCCATCGGCACCCGCCGCGCCACGTGATCCTCGATCCAGTGCGGATCCCACCACTCCTTCGGATCGATCTGCACCCCATCCAGCAGCATGCTGAAGTGGATGTGATCCCCGCCCGCCATCCCCGTCATGCCGCTTTGCCCCATCACCTGGCCCTTCTTCACCATGTCGCCTTCGTGCACGTCGATGTGGCTCATGTGTCCGTAGAGCGTCATCAGCCCGTACCCGTGATCGAGCACGATGCAGTTCCCGTAAATCCCCAGCGGAGCCGCATACACCACCCGCCCGTCGTTCGACGCCTCCACCCCCACGTGCTGCGTCGACGCCAGATCGTATCCCAGATGCACCTGCTGATCGATCTTCTGCCCGTGATAGATGTAGTTCCGCACATCCGCAAACGTTGACTCATTCTGCGCATGGGACTGCCGCTGAAAGACCTGCGTCCACAGAAAATGATCCGCGGTCTTCGTCCGCAGATCGAACAGCGTCTGGTTATTCGCCTTCCGCATTTCGTTGTTGATCTTCACAAACCGCGCCACCGGATCGCCCGACCCATTCGGATCCAGCTCATTCACCACCTTATTCAAGAATGCGTCGCTCACCTCGAGATTGTGCACCGTGTAATGCGGCTGCTCCTTCTTTGGGAACTCCACCACCATCGTTCCCGTCCCCTCATTGCCCGGCCCGTTCGACGCGAACACCAGCGGCACCGTGTCCGGCGACATGTTCCACGCAAACGCGAACAGCGAAAACAATCCCGGCTTCCCGCCCGGCATCGGCCAGGCACGGAATGTCTCGTCCTTCACCCGCACACCGGCATCGGTATAGTTCCCCGTGACGTTGAACGTCACCAGCTCCGCCATCCCCAGATACAAATAATGCTGATCCGCATCCACCGCCACGCTCGGCGGCCGCGTCACCACCGTCACATCCGACTGCCAACGCCCCGTCCGCCGCAGCACGTCGTTCGACACCGCCTCCACCACCAGGCGCGCCGGTCCATCCTTCAGCTGCGGAGCCGTCTGCACGCCGGCCGTAAACTTCCAGTCCGCATCCTTCATCGTCGTCGGATTGGCTGCCGCCGCTACGGCCGAGCGCGCCCCGTTCTGCTCCACATAGGCGTGCAGCGAGCGCAGCCCACGCTTGTCGTGCACATGCACCGTCACCGGCGTCGCCTGCCCAATCAACGTCACCGCTGCTGGAGCAGTCACCACCGGCGTCGCCGTCCGCGCCAGCACCACAATCACCACCACGACAACAAGGAGAAAAACCACCGCCAGGAATTTGCGCACAGACTATTGTCACCCATGCCAACATCGCCGGGAGCAACGTACGCTGCGGATTTCCGCACGAAGGTTATCGCCTTGATGCATCCTTCCCGTATCCTCATCTCCATGCTGACGCGCCCCGCCCTGCTCGCAGTGACCCTCCTGCTCCCCGCCGCCGCCGTTCTCGCCCAAAGCAATCCCGACGCCGTCCTTTTCCCGTCGCCCACCGGCGCCCAGACCGAAACCGACGAGTACACCCGCTACGAGCTCCTCGCCCCCGAAACCGCGAGCTTCAAAATCGATTACGAAGTCACCGCCACCACCGCCGGCGCCACCGTTTTCTACAATCCCATCCGCAAAGGCAGCGTCGCCAGCGACGAAGCCGTCTACGACGCGATGACTCATCAGCCGCTCCACTTTGAAGTCGTCAACGGCGCCGACGCACGCAAAGATCCCCTCCTCGCCGACGCCGATCCCGCCACCGACTACATCAAAGTCACCCTCGCCCGCCCCGTCCCACCCGTCGGCCAGGGCCGCGTCATTATCGTCAAGACCTATAAGGATGCGAAGAGCTATCACACCGACGGCAACGCCATCGTCTTCGACCGTCCCCTTGGCATTCGCCGCAACCAGGTCGTCCTCCCCGCCGGCTATGAAGTCACCGGCCTGACCGTCCCCTCGCAAATTCTCACCGAGCCCGACGGCCGCATCGCCATCAGCTTCCTCCACGCCGGCGCAGGCGAAGCGCCTCTCGTGATGCGCGCCGTCAAAGACGCGCAAACCGGACCCGCTGCGTCGCCCAAACCAGCCACCGAAGCGCGCAGCTGGGAGTCTCCCTTTCAGGGCGAAACGGAAAAGTCCCGTCTCGCCGAACGCGCCCACCAGGATCGCGACATCGTCTACTTCCTCCAGCAGCCCGAGACCCACGCCTTCAGCCTCTATCACGACTACACGGAGTCCCGCCCCGGCATCAACGGCTACGCCAATGTCGTGCGCACCGGCAGCACCGCCAGCCAGCCCTCCGCGTACGTTCTCGATACCGGCGAGAAACTCAAAGTCCAGGACATGACCGGCGCCCAACTCGACGCCTCCGGGATCAACACCGGCGAGAACGTCGACCCCAAAGACAACGTCGTCGTCATCCCCTTCCCCGCCGTGCAGCCAGGTCAATCCATGCGCCTGCGCATCGCCGAAACCTACACCGCGCCGGTCAGCTACCACCTCGATGGCGACGAGCTCGTCTTCGATCGCAGCCTCGGCCGCCCCCGCAACGCCGTCGTTCTGCCCTCCGGCTGGTACGTCACCGCCAGCGCCGAACCCGCCACCGTCACCCAGCTTCCCGATGGCCGCGTCCGCCTCGACTATTGGGACGACCGCCCCGAACCGGCCGATGTTTTGATCAAAGCCAAACGCCGCGCCACCACGAACTAAATGAACGACAACCTCACCCGACCGATCCGCGAAAACTACGACCGCGTCGCCGAACCGTACGCGCGCAACATCTTCGACGAGCTGCGCAACAAGCCCTTCGATCGCGAGGTCCTCGACCGATTCGCCGCCTCCGTTACCGGACGCGGCCAGGTTTGCGATATGGGTTGCGGCCCCGGCCACGTCGCCCGCTATCTGTGCGACGCGGGAGCCGCCGTCTTCGGACTCGACCTCTCGCCCGGCATGTTGGCCCAGGCGCGCCGCCTCAACCCTGACCTCGTTTTCGAGCAGGGCGACATGCTCGCGCTCGACCGGCCCGACGCATCGCTCGCCGGCATCACCGCGTTCTATGCCATCGTCAACATCCCCGCGGAATCCCTGCCCCGCGTCTTCGCGGAAATGGCCAGAGTGCTTCAGCCCGAAGGTCTCCTGCTCCTCGCCTTTCACATCGGAGACGAAATCCTGTCGCCGAAAGAAATGTGGGGACAACCGGTCTCGATGAACTTCTTCTATTTCCAGCCGGCTCGCATCCGCCAGTTCCTCGAAGCGGCAGGCCTGGAGATCGAAGAAATTCTCGAACGCGACCCCTACGCTCCGGGCATCGAACACCAAAGCCACCGAGCTTACATCTTTGCCCGCAAGCCGGCACAGAAAAAGCTGGATGCTAACAGCTAACGGTTAACAGCTGTTTCATGCCTCCCGCTCATACTTCAGGTACACCGGCTCCCAAACATTTGCCTCGACCGCAGCCTCTACCTCGAAGTCCTTCAGATCCGACAACCCCTCCGCAATCGCCTGCCGCGCCACCGCCGCTGCAATCACCCGGCTCAGCTGTCGCGACTGAGCAAGCGGAGGCAGCAAACTCGCATTGCGATCCTTCCCCACCGGCGACAACTCCGCGAGCGCCCGGGCCGCGGTCATAAACATGGCGTCACTCACCCGCCGCGCCTTTGCCGCTACAATCCCCAGCGCCAGCCCTGGAAAAATATAGGAATTGTTCGTCTGATCGATACAAATTTCCCGATCCCCAAATTGCACCGGCTCAAACGGGCTCCCCGTCCCGATCAGCGCCTTGCCCTCCGTCCACTTCAATAGATCAGCGGGCACCGCCTCGCTCTTCGAGGTCGGATTCGACAACGGAAAAATAATCGGGCGCTCCGCATTCTTCGCCATCGCCCGCACCGCATCTTCCGTAAACATCCCCGCCTTCCCCGCCACGCCGATCAGCACCGTGATCTTCGCGTTCCGCACCACTTCTTCGAGCCCAATCTTCTTCCTGTCCTTCGCGTCCCAGCCTGCCACATCCTTCGCCGACCGCACATAATCCTTCTGCTCCTCGTGAATTCCCTCCGCGCCCTCCACCAGCAGCCCCGGCCGCCCCATCGCATAGATTCGTCCACGCGCCTCCTGCTCTCGCTCAGCCCGTCTTCCATCAGCGCCTTCACCACCAGATTCGCAATCCCAATCCCCGCCGACCCAAATCCTAAAATCCCAATCCGCTGCTCCTTCAACCCGACACCCGACGCCTTCACCGCCCCCAGCAGCGTCGCCAGCACCACCGCCGCCGTTCCCTGAATGTCGTCGTTGAAGGTACACAACCGGTCCCGATACTTCGTCAGCAACCGCGCCGCATTCGATCCCGCAAAGTCTTCCCACTGCAGCAGCACATGCGGCCATCGCTTCTCCACCGCACGCACAAACGTCTCGATGAAATCGTCGTACTCTGCTCCGCGCACGCGCTTGTTGCGCCAGCCGATATAGATCGGATTCGCCAGCCGCTCCTCGTTATCCGTCCCCACATCCAGCAGCACCGGCAAACAATATTCGTGGTGGATCCCACCCAGCGCCGTGTACAGCGCCATCTTCCCGATCGGAATCCCCATGCCGCCCGCGCCCTGATCGCCCAGGCCCAGGATCCGCTCCCCATCGCTCACCACAATCGCCCTCACGTTGTCGTAGCGCTTGTGCGACAAAATTTTTTCGATCCGCGCCTTGTTGGGATAACTCAAAAACAGCCCGCGCGGCTTCCGCCAAATCTCGCTGAACCGCTGGCATCCCTCGCCGACGGTGGGCGTGTACACAATCGGCATGAACTTCCTCACATCGGACAAAAGGAGCGCGTAAAACAGCGTCTCGTTGATGTCCTGCAGATCGCGCATGAAGGTGTACCTCTCAAACGGCGTCTCATACGCGTCGAACGCCTTCTGCCGCCGCGCAATCTGCTCCGCCAGTGTGCCCACGTGCGGAGGCAGCAGCCCATGCAGATCGAATGCGTCGCGCTCCTCTTCGGTGAACGCGGTTCCTTTGTTGAATCGGGGATGGTTCAGCAGCGTAAAACCAAACAGCTTCGTCTGGATCACCGGTTCCGTCATGCCAGCGCCTCACATCCTCTTTATCAGGAGATACGCTTTTCCGATACTCCAGATTCATCGACGAGCGAAACGAGCGTCACGCGGATTTCGGTGCCCGGAGCCCGGTGCTCGGCGCCCTAACGATCCTCTTCGATGCCCGCCCAAATCCCCTCATCTGCCGTGACCGTTCCCAGGCCTCGTCGCGCCGCCAGCAAATACCGCTCCACGCTCATCGCCTGCTTCACCTGCGCTCCGACCCGCTTCAACACTCCCTGCTGCGATGAGTGCTTCCCGAACGCCTCCAGCTTTCGGGCGGCCAAATCCCCAAGCTCCAACGTCAGCGACCACGGCACCGTCGCCGCACTCTGCGTCAGCTCCGGCCGATCCCGCACACTCACAAACGGCGGGCTCGAGTAATACAGCTTCTGCGGCGCATACGCCGCCCCCGCCTCAGCGAACATGTCCGCCCGCCCCGCCCAGTGAAACGCCGCTGTCGTCACCGCCGAGATCATCGTGTGGTCCCGATGCAGATTCACGCCGCCATCGCCGCCGAACGTCAACACCACCTGCGGCCGCCAGTGACGGATCCGCTCGACCACCGCGCGCACCATCGCCTCGAAATTCTGCTGCGCCAGTTGGCCGTCAGGAAAATCCAGCACCACATGCTGCGTCACGCCCAGCACCGCGCTCGCCGCGTCCATCTCCGCGCGCCGCACTTTCCCCAGATCCTCATCCGCGGCCGCGTCTCCGCGAAAATGCGCCGCCTGCCCATCCGTGAAGCACAGCACAAACGTCTCCGCACCCGCCTGGTGCGCCAGCATCAGAGCGCCGCCAAAGGCGCCGCTTTCATCGTCTGGATGGGCCGTTACAGCGAGGAGTCGACGGGGCAAACGGATTCGTCCTCAGGTACCGCAAGGTCGTCGGGCTCAGGACCCTCCTCGACCTCAAATTCATCCCACGGCAAATCCGCCTGCGCCACGGGCATGAAGCTTTTTCGATGCAGCTCCGACGGCCCCAGATTCTTCAGCGCCTCGCGATGCTCCGGCGTTGCGTAGCCCTTGTGCGACGCCAGACCGTACCCGGGATACTCCGCATCGAGCTCGCGCATGCGCCGGTCGCGATACACCTTCGCCACCACTGACGCCGCCGCAATGGAAATGCTCAGCGAGTCGCCATAGATAATCTTCGTTTGCGCATGCGGCAGGTCCAGCAGCAACGCGTCAATCAGCAGATGCTCCGGCTGCGGATCGAGCCGCATCACCGCCGACGCCATCGCCATCCGGCTCGCCTGATAAATGTTCACGCGGTCGATCGTCTCCGCGTCCACTTCCTCGATCGCGATCGCAATTGCGCGCATCCGCACCACCACCTCCAGCCGCTCGCGATCCTCTACCAGCAGCTGTTTCGAATCCCGCAGTCCTCGAATCCGCGTCTCCGCCGGCAGGATCACCGCAGCCGCCACCACCGGCCCAAACAGCGCTCCGCGCCCGACTTCGTCCACGCCCGCAATCAGGTTCGCGCCCGTCGCCCGCGCCAGCTTTTCAAATTTATTCCCGCAGGCCAGCGACCGCAGCATCCGCATCTTCCGCGTCGATGCGCAAACTTCATCATCGGGCAACCTCTTCCGCCCACGCTTCGGAATCAGCTCGCCCTGGGCTTCCTGGCCTACGACTTCTTTGACGGACGCGCCCGCGCTCCCCATACGCCGAGTCTATCGCTCCATCCGCTGCGGATGCCCGTGGAAAACAGGTACAGTCCAGAAGGCGCCACGAATCCCGCCGAGCGATCTCCGCATCCGATTCGATGAGTATGCAGACCATCCTTCGCAAGCCGCTGCTGAAAGCCATGCTGGGTGACCGCAATGTGAACGCCGTCGACATCCGCGAAATCCGCTTCGCTCCGGGCCAGCAAACCGGCCGCCATCTTCATCCCTGCACCGTCGTCGGCTACATCGCTGAGGGAACAGCCGAGTTCCAAATCGAAGGCCAGCCCGCGCAGACTTTGCCAACCGGATCGGCCTTCCACGAGCCCGCGCAAACCGTCATCGCCGATTTTCGCAACGCATCGGCCACCGAATCGTTGACCTTCATCACCTTTTACCTACTCGATGGCGATCAGGAATTGATCACCCTTCTGGAGAGCCAATAATGCCCGTCATCCGCAATTGCCCGTCCTGCGGCAAACCCAACCGCATCCCCGCGCGTCACCTCTCCGACACCGGCCGCTGCGGCGCCTGCAAGAATCCGCTCCCGCCCGTCGCCGAGCCCATCGCCGTCGACCCGGCCGAATTCGACGAGATCGTCCGCGACGCCAAAGTCCCCGTCCTGGTCGATTTCTGGGCCGCCTGGTGCGGACCCTGCCGCATGGCCGCGCCCCACGTCGCTCAAACTGCGCGCGATCTCGCCGGCCAGGCCATCGTGCTCAAAGTCGACACTGAGCGGCATCCCCAACTCGCCGCTCGCTACCAGGTCCAGGGCATCCCCAACTTCGCCGTTTTCGCTCACGGCAACCTGCAGTTCCAGCAGGCCGGACTGGTCGACGCCAACACCATGAAGTCCTGGCTCACCCGCGCCGCCGCCCAGCCGGCGTGAGGAATCCCTGCTCGTCGGTCACTCGCTTTCTGGCTCGCAGTTGGCTGATCGCTTCGTTAGCTGACCGGTTCTCAGCGCGCCGCCTTTTAGCTGACCGCTTTTGTAGCTGGCAAAAACACGAACGCCCCAGCCATCGGACCAGGGCGTTGGTTCTTTCTGAACGCTGAATGCTATCCGCTATCGGCTGAACGCTATCTCGTATCCACTTCCTTCAGCCGAGCCGCCTTACCCCGCAGTCCGCGCAGATAAAACAGCCGCGCCCGCCGCACCTTCGACGACCGCACCTTCTCGATCTTGTCGATCACCTTGCTGTTGAACGGGAAAATCCTCTCCACACCCTGGCCAAAGCTCATCTTGCGCACCGTAAAGCTGCCCTGCGGCCCGTTTTTCTTCGCGATCACTACGCCCTCAAACGCCTGCAGCCGTTCCTTATCGCCTTCTTTAATCCGCACCTGCACCCGCACGGTGTCGCCTGGCCCAAAAGGGGGCAGATCGGTCCGGCTCAGTTTCTCGGCAAGGCGCTGCATCACTGGATGAATCGACATAACCTAACTCATTTCTCAAGGGATTTTGCGAATCTCCAGTTTACAGGAAATTCACTGATTCCGCCTCCCCTGAGCCGGCGCATCCCGCCCGGATGCTACATTTCCCCCATGCTCAACCAGCGCCTCGGGGTTGCACTCCTGCTCCTCGCCGCAACCCTTCCCGCCGCCGCCCAATCCGACCCCGGCCTCACCGCGACCCTCCAGTCTCAAATCGCCGGCTTCCACGGCAAGGTCTCCCTCTACGCGCGCGATCTCGCCACCAATCAAACCGTCGCCATCGATGCCGACCAGCCCGTCCCCACCGCCTCGGTCATCAAGCTCGGCGTCCTTTACACCGCACTCCAGCAAATCCGCGCGGGCCACGCTCACTTCGACGACCGCCTCATGCTCCAGCACGACGACCAGGTCCCCGGCTCCGGCGTCCTTCTCTTCCTCGATACGCCGCACACGCTGACGCTCAAGGACGCGCTCACGCTGATGATCGCCGTCAGCGACAACACCGCCACCAATCTTGTCATCGATGACCTCGGCCTCGACACCATCGACGACCAGCTCGCCGCGCCCCCGCCCCGCGGCCTCGGTCTGAAAAATACCTGGCTCTATAAGAAGGTCTTCCGCCCCGCCAGCGGCCCCGTCCCCGCCGACCAGCCTCAGTTCGGACTCGGCAAAACCACCGCCCGCGAAATGGCCTCCATCCTGTCGCGCTTCGTCACCTGCAACCTCGGCCCTGCGCCCCAGTCACCGGTGAATCCCGCCTCGACGCCGATCCCTTCGGACAAGGATCTCTGCGCCGCCGCCATGCACATGCTCAAGGTCCAGTCCGACCGCGCCGGCATCCCGCGCTATCTCGAAAAACTCGACACCACCGAAGGCGACTCCGCCATCGCCAACAAAACCGGCGCCATCGATCACGCCCGCAACGACGTCGGCGCCATCTACACGAAGCGCGGCGTCATCCTCATCTCCGCGTTCACCCACGACAACGCCGACACCAGCTGGACCCCCGACAACGAAGGCCAGCTCCTCATCGCCAAAATGGCAAAGACCATCGTCGATGCCTGGGCGCCCAGCGGTCCCGGATAAGACGAACTCAATTCCCCCGCTGTCGCCGTTTCATTTCTCCGTACAGAACCAGAATCGCTCCGATTGCTCCCAGCAGTACCAGGACGTCGCTCGTGGGGTTAGCGGGATGTCCATGGTGAAGGACGATCCAGACAACCGCGCACATCATCAGAAAAGTCCCAACCCCCGTCGTCCGCCCTGTCGCCCTCTTGCGTTGCATGTTCCCTCACTCCCTCGTGAGATTCTCCACCATCTGTTTCCACTCCGGCCAACCGCTCACCAACTCCTCGCGCCCGCCCGAAGCATAGTCCGCATAGTCAAACCCCGGACTCACCGTGCACCCCAGCAACGCGACCTTCCCGCCGTCAATCAGCCGCGTCCCCTGCCAAACACCCTGCGGAACCACCGTCTGCAATAACTCGCCGTGTGCGATGTCCTGACCCAGCACGACCCGCTTTCCCGTCCCATCCGGCCAAAGCTGCAGCATCTCCACCGCGTCGCCCAAATAGAAATGAAACACCTCGTCCGACGCGAGCTTGTGCATCTCGGAAAAATTATTCGGCTCGAGCAGATAGTAGATCGCCGTCCCCGCTGCCCTTGCCCCGCTGTATCGCCCCTCGGGCAGCGCCTCCGGCGGAATCGTCTCCTCCGCTTTCCAGGTCTGCCGAAACCAACCGCCCTCCCGAGGATGCGGCTCCAGCCCGAGCCTCCTCTTCAACTCCTCGGCACTGATCTCGTTCGTCATGCCCGCATCCTAACCTGGCGACGTTATTCAACTCAGACTCGCTCACCATCCGCTGCACGCTGTCCGCTGCAGGGAATGCTTCCAGAGGGAACATTCGCCGACGAACCGTTGTCTATCCCCGCAGAGACGCCGCGAGCACAACCAGTTCCCGCGTCTCTCCTCTCGCTCTCTCCGCATTGCCGCGTCCGCTTTCTGAACGCTGCACCCTGATCGCCGTAACGGAGGGACCCATGTTCGAAGACAGCCTCGTCGAATCCACCGGACGCATCCGCACCCGCAGCCGCCGCTACGCTGCCGGTTCCTTCGTCCTCGAGACGGCCCTCGTCGCCGTCATTCTCCTCATCCCTTACCTCTATCCGGACGCGCTCCCGCGCAAGTTCCTCGCCGTCCCGCTCATCGCCCCGCCGCCCGCTCCCGCCGAGCCCATCGCCGCCCAACCCGCAACCAGACCCGCAGCCCGTCCACCGATCGCCATCGACATGACGGTCCCCATACGCATCCCTCACGGCCCGGTCCAGATCATCGATCAGCCGCCTGGCCCCATCGTTCCGGGGACCGCCAACCTCGGTGCCTCGAGCGCCGGCGCTATCGGCGCGCTCCCTCTCGGCCCCACGACGCCGCCGCCCATGCCTCGCGTCCATCCCGCCCAACCCACCGGCCCCATCCACGTCTCCTCAGGAGTCGCCCAGGGCCAGCTCATCGTCCCCATTCAGCCCCACTATCCCGCCATCGCGATGGAGGCTCGTATCCAGGGAACCGTCGTCGTCTCCGCACTCATCTCCACCACGGGACGCATCGAGAGTCTCCGCGTCCTCAGCGGCCCGCCGCTGCTCGTCAGCGCCGCCGTCGACGCCATCCGTCAGGCCCGCTACCGCCCCTGGACCCTCAACGGCCAACCCGTCGAAGTCGAAACCACCATCAACGTCGTCTTCTCCCTCGGCGACACCCACTCCTCCCTCTAACCGATCCTCAATCCGCGTGGGTTGCCTCATTCTCAGTGCGCGGCACTTTTCCGCGCACCGGGGCTGGAACAATTCCTGCGCAAAGCCGGTCCGCCTGGACGGCAAGTCCCGTGTGACCCGCATCACTCTCCATAGCGTTTATATTGCTGTACGATGAACAGCGATGCGGGTCCTTGTCTACTCAGCTTCCTGGTGCCGTGATTGCCGCGAGGCCAAACGTTTCCTCGATTCCCACAGCATTCCCTTTACGGAGATCGACATCGAGGCAACCCCCGGCGCCGCCGAAGAAGTCCTCGCAAACGTCGGCAAACGCGCCATCCCGCAGTTCGTCATTGATGGCGAGTGGGTCCAGCCCTACCGCCCCGGCCGCGGCTTCCTCTACGCCGAAATGACCAAACGGTTCGGAATCACCAACGGTTCCAAAGTCCGTTCCTGATCCGCCCTGGCGCGCGGCCTGCGGCTTGTGCCCTGTGGGCTTTCCCTGACGTCCAATGCTGTGCGGGTTCGCCTTTGCGCGAAGCATCCGCGGACAGCATCCACCGAACGCAAACCCCACACCCTGTCACAGGGAACCAACCCCAACCCCGCTGCGTATCCTAGAGCGGGACCCCGGAGGAAGTCGCAGTGAATCAGTCGCGAAGCAGGAAGAAGAATCGCATCTGGCTCTGGGGCGGCCTCGTCGCCGTCGTCGTCATCGTCGTTGCCGTCACCGCCTTCGCCCTGCGCGCCGGCGATCCCAAAATCCCTGCCGCGCGCCTCGCCAAAGTCACCCGCGGCGACATCGCGAAATCCGTCGTCGCCACCGGACCCATCCAGCCCATCACGAAAGTCGAGCTCAAATCCAAAGCCTCCGGCCTCGTCGAAAAGCTCTACGTCGACATCAATCAGATGGTCACCAAAGGCCAGGTCCTCGCCCAGCTCGATCAGCAGGAGATCCTCGCCCAGGTCGCCGCCCAGCGCGCGCAGCTCGCCGCCGCTGAGGCCAACGTCACCACCTACTCCGCCAACATCGCGCAGGATAAGGTCAGCGCCGAGGCGCCCGACCTGCCCATGTACCAGGAAACGTATCAGCGCAACGTGCAGATGCTCAAAGACGGCATCGTCTCTCAGCAGGCTCTCGACAACGCCGAGCGCGACTATCTCGCCCAGAAGAATAAGCGTGACGCCGCCCTCGCGCAGATCGGTGTCGATCAGGCGAAGTTCCAGCAGGCCAAAGCTCAGGTCCAGCAGGCCCAGGCCAGTCTCGACCAGCTCAATGAGCAGCTCAGCTACACCACCCTGGTTGCCCCCATCGATGGCATGGTCCTCTCCCGCGACGTCGAGGTCGGCGACGCGGTCAGCTCCATCCTCGTCCTTGGCTCAACCGCAACCCTGGTCATGACCATCGGCGACATTCACCAGGTCTACGTCGATGGCAAAGTCGACGAGGCCGACATCGGCAACGTCTACCTCGGCCAACTCGCCCGCATCCATGTCGAATCCTTCCCCAACAAAGTCTTCAACGGCAAGGTCACCAAGATTTCCCCGCTCGGCGTTGAGAAAGACAACGTCACCACCTTTGAAGTTCGCGTCTCCATCGACAACCCTACCGGCGAGCTCAAGGCCCTCATGACCGCCAACGCCGAAATCGTCGTCACCGAGCACCACGCTGCGCTCAGTGTTCCCGAGCAGTCCATGTCCTGGGACAACGATAAGAACGCCTTCGTCTGGGTACCCGATCCCAAATCCAAAGAGGGCCAGAAGAAGATTCCCGTCACCGCCGGCATCTCCAACGGCAACCGCACCGAGATCCTCGCCGGCCTCAAAGAAGGAGACACCGTTGTCCTGCAGCAGTAAAGGAATGGTTCGATGAGGATTGGTAACAGTTACAGTTCTGTTTTACAAAAAATGTGCAGCCGGGCCCCATCCGCTCGCCTGAGGAGGTTATGAATATGCATCTCGCCTTCAGAAATTCGCTCACCGTCGCCGTCCTCGCCGCGCTCCTCCCCGCCGCTGCGCTCGCCGCCGACGGCACCTTCGACAAAACCCTCCACGTCTCCGGCCAGGTCGTGCTCTCCGTTGCTACCGGCTCCGGATACGTCCACGTCTCTCCCGGCTCCTCCAGCGAAGTCCACATCGTCGGCCACGTCCACGCCAATGGCTGGGGATTCGGCGCCTCCGCCGACGACCGCGTCAAGCAGGCCGTGAACAATCCGCCCATCGATCAGTCCGGCAACATCATCACCATCGGCCGCCATCAGGACTGGATGCGCAATATCTCCATCGATTACGACGTGACCGCGCCCAAAGGCACCCAGCTCGAAGCCAGCTCCGGCTCCGGCGACCTCCGCCTCCAGGACCTCGGCGGCCCGCTCAAGGCCAACACTGGTTCCGGCACCATTGAAGCCAGCGGTTTTAGCGGCCGCGTCCAGCTTGAAACCGGTTCGGGCGACGTCCGCGCCCAGCTCCAGGCTGCCAACGACGTCAAAGCCACCACCGGCAGCGGCAGCATTCATCTGCAGGGAGCGTCCGGCTCGCTCTTTGCCGAGACCGGCTCCGGCGACATTGAAATCGGCGGCAATCCAGGCTCGCCCTGGAAGGTTGAAACCGGCTCCGGCTCCGTCACCCTGAACGTCGGGAGCGCCCACTTCACTCTCGACGCCAGCACCGGCTCCGGCACCGTCCACAGCGATCCGCCCATCACCACCCACGGCGCCCTCGAGCGCCACCACATCCAGGGCGACGTCAACGGCGGAGGCCCCACCGTCCGTGTAGAAACCGGCTCCGGCGACGTCCGCATCCACTAACCGCGATTGTCATCCTGAGCCCGCGGAGCGGGCGAAGGACCTTGTGTTTGTCTTCGAAACCCGGGTCTCAAATCTGAGACCCGGGCTTTTCTGTTCCCTGTTCCCTGTTCTTAAGGCGTCGGCGCCCCGCAGTTCGGACAGAACTTCACTGTCCCCTCATACCTGTGGCCGCACTGCGTGCAGAAATGGACCGGCGCGCCTGAGGACCCCGCAGCCGGTGGAGGAGCAGCTGCCGGAGGCGGTGGGGGAAACGTCGGCGGCGGCGCCTGCATCGGCGGCTGCTGCCCCGGCGGCATCGTCGTATACGTGTAACCCGGCGGCAGGGGCGGTACCCCCGGTGGCAACCCCGCCGTCAGTGGCGGCTTCCGCAGGATCAGATACAGCGGCAAAAAAACAATGCACAGCAAAAACGTCCCAATCGCCCACCCGACCGCATTCATCGGCCGCTTCTTCGCGTCCGTGTAAACCCAAAATGCAATCGCCGCCGCAATCAGCAGCCCGATAATCTGATAACCACCACCACCATTCATCCTCAGCCTCTCTCTTCCGTCAAAATTCGCTCGGCAGACCCTAACGCAGATTGTTCAGCACCAGCATCGCCGCCAGCGCTGCCATCACACCCACTCTGACCGCCGCACCTTGAAAGAAGTCCAGCCGCCGCTTCCGCCATCCCACCAGCACCGCCGCCGGATAAACACCATAGATCACTACTGCCGCCAGCCGCGAACATGGATTCAGTTCCGGTCTGGCCCCATGCAGCATCGCCGCAAAATCCCGCGTCATTCCGCAGAAGGGACACCGCAGCCCCACCAGCGTCTGCAACTCGCACCGGTAGCCCGCATGCACCACCCACTGCGGCCCAACCGCCAGCAACGCCGTGCTCGCGGCGATCCCCGCCAGCATCCAGATATGCGGAACCAGCGCGCGTTCTACCCGCAGACCCATTCGCGGCATAAGCATATATACCCGAATTCCCTCCCGCCCAGGATTGAAAATCGAACCAGCCTGCGCCCCTTGGTCTCTGCTCAGTGCCCGGTGCTCAGTGCTCGGTTCTCTGAGCCCCGACCGCTGTCCGCCGTCCGCTATACCCTGCTCCCTCATCACAGGGGTCTTTTCCCCGCCCTGTCCCGTCCCTCAACGTGCGATTTTCATCATCGCCAGGAAAGTGAGGCCCCAACCCGTGCTCGGAATCATCCGGTCCACATTGTTCTTTGCCACCTTCGCTCTTGTCCTGCCTGCCGTCCACGCACAACAAACTGCAGCGCCCGGGCCCGTCCCCGCACCCATCCCCTCCGCAGAGAAAATCTTCATCGCCAACGGAGGCATGGACGCCTTCTCCCTCCAGGCCTTTGAAGAGCTCGGCCTCACCGGCACCACCCCCTATGACACTCTCTACGCCGCGGTCAAAAGCTGGGGCAAACCCCAGCTCGTCTCCTCGCCCGCCGACGCGGACCTCGTCCTCCAGATCCGCTTCACCGCTCCCCTCACCAACGTCGGCGATCACATCAACTGGGACTTCCAGCGCATCGCCGCTTCCACCGCCTGGCAATTCCAGATCGAGCTCACCGTCTACGACGCCAAAACCCACTTCCTCCTCTGGACTCTCACGGAACCCGTCCGTCCCGCCAACCTCAAAGCCACCTGGCACAAAAACATCGCCTCCGCGAATGCCGCTCTGGCCGGCGACCTCAAAACCCTCCTCACGCCCACGCCGTCATCCTGAGCCCGGTGCCCCTTGTATGATTTCGACCATGCCGAAATTCGCCGTGGCCGTTCTCGTCCTCTGCCTCGCCCTCCCCGCCGCCTACGCCCAATCCAACTCCCCCATCACCCTTACCGTCGACACCACCCACTCGCCCGAACATATCCTGCACGTCCGCGAGTCCATCCCCGTGCGCTCCGGCCCCTTCACCCTCTACTACCCCAAGTGGATCCCCGGGGAACACGCCCCCGACGGACCCATCGGCTCCCTCAGCGGCATTCACTTCACCGCCGACGGCAAAGAAGTCCCCTGGCAGCGCGATCTCCTCGACGTCTTCACCTTCCACGTCGACGTCCCCGCCGGAATCACCCACCTTGACGCCGCCTATGACTTCATCGAGGCCGAAGGCTTCTCCGCCAGCGACAAGCTGCTCGTCCTCGAATGGAACGAAGTCGCCCTCTACCCCGCCGGCACGCCCTCCGCGAAGCTCATCTACAACGCCACCCTCATCCGCCCCGACGGCTGGAAATACGGCACCTCGCTCCCCGTCGACACTGACTCCGGCAACAGCGTCACCTTCAAGCCCATCTCCTTCGATCTCCTCGTCGACTCGCCGGTGATCGAAGGCCAGTACTATCGCGTCGTCGACCTCACGCCCCCCGGCGAGCCCATCCACCACGAACTCGACCTCGCTGCCGACAGTGAAGCCGCCCTCGCCATTACCCCCGCCATTCAAAAAGGACTCACCAACGTCGTCGCTGAATCCGGCGTCCTCTTCGGGACTCGCCACTACCGCGACTACCACTTCCTTCTCGCCCTCAGCGATCACGTCGCGCACTTCGGCCTCGAGCATCACGAGTCCAACGACAGCCGCCTCCCCGAGCGCGTCTTCCTCGAGCCCGGCGGCGCCTTCCTCGTCGGAAGCCTGCTTCCCCATGAATTCGTCCACTCGTGGAATGGCAAGTTCCGCCGCCCCGCCGACCTCACCACTCCCGACTTCGAAAAACCCATGGAAACCGACGGACTCTGGGGCTATGAGGGCCTCACCGACTACCTCGGCCCCATGCTCGCCGCTCGCTCTGGCCTCTGGAGTCCCGAGCAGTATCGCGAGTTTCTCGCCAGCATCTCCGCATCCCTTGGACCCGGCCGTCCCGGCCGCACCTGGCGTCCCCTCCTCGATACCGCCAGTGGCGAGCCCATGGGCGGACCCGGTGGCGGCGTTCGCGGCTGGCTCAACTGGCGTCGCGGCGTCGACTACTACGACGAGGGCGACCTCGTCTGGCTCGAAGTCGCCACCATCATTCACCAGGTGACGAACGGCCAGAAATCCATCGACGATTTCTGCCACATCTACCACGGCGGTCCCAACAACGGACCCGAAGTGAAACCCTGGACCTTCGATGAGCTCGTCTCCACACTGAACTCCGTGGCGCCCTACGACTGGGCCCACTTCCTCCACCAGCGCCTCGACTCCATCTCTCCCGACGCGCCCAACGGCGGCATCGAGAACGGCGGCTGGAAAGTCACGTACAGTGACCAGCCCATCCACCTCCCTGGACGGCGCAGTAACGCCGGCGACGCCTACTCCATCGGCCTGCAACTCAATGAAGAAGGCATGGTCACCGACTCCATCGTCGGCAGCCCGGCTTACAACGCGGGCATCAGTTCAGCGATGAAGGTCATCGGGGTGAACGGCCGCCTCTACACGCACGACCTGCTCGAAGATGCCATCACCGCCGCGAAGGACTCCACCCAGCCGATCAGTCTCACCTACGTCGACGACGACTACATCCACACCGCCGCCATCGATTACCACGGAGGCCCGCGCTACCCGCACCTCACCCGCGACGACTCCAAACCCGACTACCTCGATGAATTAATCAAACCCCACGCGGGAGGGAAATAGCGTCGACCAGGTCGACAACCCGGGTGCCTCAGCTCGCGCTTCCAGGACCCGGGTTGGACCTCACAAAACGTGGGTTTGAACGGAAAGGATTACCAGGCAGAGGCGCCGACCGCCATCTCTTCCTTGCGCGGGGGACCAAAGGACTCCCTGCAAAGGATGCCCCTCATTTCACTGTGGAGGAGAAAACCTGGCGGACCGCTACCTGCCGTCCGCGCCCTACTTCGTGCCCTGCAGCTTCTGCGACGCGATCTGGCCCGCTTCCGTTTCCTTGTTCTGGTCCTTGATCTCAGCGTAGAGTCGCCGCGCTTCCTGCGGCTGGGTCGTCTCGTACAACCCTGCCAGCTGCAACTGCGCCTCCGCCTTGGGAACCGTCGTCGTCGGATGCGCGATCACGTCCTGGAACAGCGTCACCGCTTGCGCATTGCGGCCGGTCTGCGCGTACAGGTTGGCCAGCGCGATCTTCGCCAGGGCTGCCAGATTGCCATTGCTGGCGTGCGTCGCCTTTTCCAGATCCGCTTCCGCCGCCGATTGCTGTCCCATATCCAGCTCGGTCGCACCGGCAAAATAGCGAGCCATCTCGCCCGCCGTCAGCCAGCTGTATTGATCGGCCGCCTGGCGATACAACGGATAGGCCGCCTTCGCCCGATCCGCGGCCGTCGCATACGTCTTCATGCCCGGCTCCACCGGCTGATTCGGCTGCGTCAGCGGCGTCTCGTAGATATCCATCGCCTGGCCCAGCAGCTGGTTCGCTGCCGCCTCGCGCTTTTGATAAACAACCAGGCTGCCGACGACGATCGCCGCCGCCAGAGCAACCCCCACCACCCACGCCACAACGTGGCTCCGGTGCTCGCCAATCCATTCCAGACCGGAGGTGGTTACATTGACGAATTTGTCCTGTTTCAGCGCGTGACGGGTCTGTGTGTCCACCGAATTCCCCGGATTTCCTTTGGGCGGGTAGTTGCGAACGCGCGGCTCTGCACGCGCATTGGCATGAGATACGTCTCAGTCTAGCACGCTCATCGGACTCGGGGTTTCGCCGCCGCCGGCTCCTTCAGGCTGCGCGGACCACGTCTTCGATCTGCCCGGTCTCGATCTTCTCCTGGCACTCGATGCAGTACGGAGTCCACGGCAGCGCTTCCAGCCGCTTTTCGCCGATCGCCTTGCCGCAGTGCAGGCATTCCCCAAACGTTCCCTCGTGCAGACGCTCCAGCGCCAGCCGGACCAGAGACATCTGACTGTGGCCCTCGGTGCCCTGTGTAAAGAGCAGCTCTTTTTGATACGACAAAACCGCCTGGTCGGCGACGTCGAGCGTGTCGTCTGCCACGGTTCTGCGGCCCTCTTTTGCCGCGCTGAGCATGGTCCGCTCCAGCTGCCGCTGTTGATGGCGAAGCCGCTCTTCGAATCGCCGTTGTTGGGGGGTTTGCGATGTGTTGGTCACTGAGTAAAACTCCTCGGATAAGGGCTGGTCCGGCCTTTCAGACATACATTGGACGCACAAACCCCCTGAAGATTTGTTTTTCTTTTGCCACTTTACTGAGGTTATTTTTTCGTCAACCGGATAACGCCGGTGTCACCGGCTCGTCGGGTACGATGCGCCCTGGCCCGAAATGCTCTACGCTGGAGGAGTTATGTACGAAGATTTCCACGCTACCGATCGCTGGACTGGCGACGACCTGCACTGCCGCTGGAAGGCCAATATCGTCGCCATCGCCACCCGCCACGCCGACGCGGTCGATATCCGCTTCGATGTCAACGGCCGCGCCGTCTGGATCGCGATGCCCTGCCTGGCCTGGGTCGAGCATAAGAAGCGCACCGGCCACGCCATCACCGACACCCTCGCCGCGCAGGCCGCCGGCCGCTACCTCAAAAAGGCTGTCGAGTCCGGCTACGACAACGGCCGCGAGATGTACACCATGACCATCGAAGAGGTGCTCGAGCAGGTCGACGCCGTCCTGCACGAGGTCGGTCACACCCACAACCTGCCTTATCTCATTCCCCTGGACGACGCCCAGCCCCAGGTCTAGGGCCGGTTAACAGGCTCTAGCTCGCCGCCCGTTCCCACGGCCGGCGGTCTTCCCGGGCTCTCCCGGCCCTGGCTTTCGCCGCCGCGCTCAGCGCCGTCCGCCGCCGTTCAAGAATGCCCTCCGCATCCGGCATGGCCATCACCACCATCTCCATGTGTCTGCAGAAGTCCGGCTCGCCGCTCGCTGCGCGTAGTTCGGCCAGATACGGTTGAATCTTGCTGAACGTTGCAAAAATCTCGCCGTGCGCCGCACGAAACGCGTCCCCATCGATTGCCCCCGTCGTCACCATCGAAGCCGCCATGTCCCAGTAGCTCACCACCATGCGAAACCAGGCGTTGCGCTCCCCGCGCGTCGAGGCCGCCAGTTCGTCAAAGCTTTCCGGGTTCAGCTCGTGCAGAAACCACGTCCGCGCTTCCCGCAGAACCGGTTCGCGGCGCAGATCGAAGAGCTGCAAATTCAGTTGGGCACTTTCAAAGGGAGTCGGCATTGTGCCAACGATCTTACAGCAGTGGCGTGCACCTTTCCGCCTCCCCGGACCCGCCTTTTTCTCCTTTGCAACCGACTCACCGGATGGGACAATGGTCTGTTCTCAGACCCACGGAGGCTTCCCCAACCATGGGAGCAACAGCAACTTTGCAGGACCTGAAACGCCTCACGGAAGGACTGCACGCTCACCGCAATCTCTCCACCCCCCAGCTGGTCGAGACGGCCATTGCCCGCGGTGAAGGCCGCCTCGCCTCCAACGGCGCGCTCGTCGCCATGACCGGCGCCCGCACCGGCCGCTCGCCCCGCGACAAGTTCACCGTCGAGGACGATCAGACCCGCGGCCTCGTCGACTGGGGCAAGGTCAATCAGCCTTTTCCGCCGGAAAAATTTGAAGCCCTGCTGCAGCGCGTCATCCGCCACATGGCCGAGCGCGACCTCTTCATCCTGGACCTCGCCGCCGGCGCCGATCCCACCCACCGGCTGCCTATCCAGATGATCTGTGAATATGCCTGGCACGCGCTCTTTGTGAAGCAGCTTTTCATCCGCCCTGAGCCCCGCGAGCTCGCCACCCACGCGCCCGAATTCATCGTCATCGCCGCCCCCGAGTTTGAAGCCATCCCCGAACGCGACGGCGTCCGCTCCTCGACCTTCATCCTCGCCGACTTCACCCGCAAAATTGTCCTCATCGGCGGCACAAAATATGCCGGTGAGATGAAGAAGTCCATCTTCGGCGTGATGAACTACCTGCTTCCGCCGCGCAACGTCTTCCCCATGCACTGCTCCGCCAACATGGGCGCGGATGGCAGCACCGCCCTCTTCTTCGGCCTCTCCGGCACCGGCAAAACCACGCTCTCCGCCGATCCCGACCGCCGCCTCATCGGCGACGACGAGCACGGCTGGAGCCAGGAGGGTGTCTTCAATTTCGAAGGCGGCTGCTATGCGAAGTGCGTCGACCTCACGCTGGAAAAAGAACCCCAGATTTACAACGCCATCCGCTTCGGCTCCGTTCTCGAAAACGTCGTCCTCGATCCGCGCACCGGCGACCCCGACTACTCCGACATCCGCTACACGGAAAACACTCGCGCCGCTTATCCCGTCGAATTCATCGCCAACGCCGTCATTCCCGGCATCGGCGGCCATCCCCGCAACGTGCTCTTCCTCGCTGCGGATGCCTTCGGCGTTCTTCCTCCCATCGCCAAGCTCACACCCGATCAGGCCATGTACCACTTCCTTTCCGGCTACACCGCCAAACTCGCCGGCACCGAAGCCGGCCTCGGCAGCGAACCGGTCCCCGAGTTCTCCACCTGCTTCGCCTCGCCCTTCCTTCCGCTCGCGCCGCACGTCTATGCGGACATGCTCGGCCGCCGCCTCCGCGAACACAACGCCCAGTGCTGGCTCGTCAATACCGGCTGGTCCGGCGGCGCTTTCGGCACCGGCAAGCGCATGAGTCTTCCGCACACCCGCGCCATCGTCCACGCTGCGCTCAACGGTGGATTGGCCCACGCCGAATTCCTCACCGAGCCTGCCTTCGGGCTCAGCATCCCTACCACCTGCCCCGGCGTTCCAGCGGAATTGCTCAACCCCCGCAATGCCTGGCGCGACAAGAACGCCTACGACGCGCAGGCCCGCTTGCTCGCCGCAAAATTCACAGAAAATTTCCGCAAGTTCGACGTTCCCGATTCCGTCCGCCAGGCCGGCCCCCGCACCGCGTAACCTCCGTTTTTCGCTACCGGCCACAGGCCACAGGCTACCGGCGACAGGCCACAGGCCACAGGCGACAGGCTGCCTCCGTAACTTGACTCTTGACAGTCGCAGACTTAGTCTCAAAAAGGAGGCAGCGGCAGTTCTGCCTCTCCGCTCTTTTCTGGAAGAACCGCCATGCAAAACCCTCCCTACATCTGGAATTACCTGCCCCTCCTGATTCAGATCGTAGTCGTGAGCGCCCTCGCCGGCGGCATGGTCGGCATGTCCTGGCTCATCGGACGCCATCGCAATATCAAAGAAAAGCTCGAAGCCTACGAATGCGGCATCCCCGCCGAAGGCGACGCCCGCGGCCGATTTTCCGTCCGCTTCTATATGGTGGCGATGCTTTTCATCCTCTTCGATGTGGAAGCCGTTTTCATGCTTCCCTGGGCCGTGATCTATCGCGAGCTGCCGCACATCGCGGGCTCGCGCTTCTTCGGATTCTGGGAAATGCTGGTCTACCTGGGTTTTGTCGTCCTCGGCGTCTTCTACGTCTGGAAGAAGGGCATCCTCGACTGGGCCTCCGATAAGGCAGACCTCTAACCTGACCACGAACATCTAACCTCACAGACGGAAAACGAGCCATGGGAGAAGCGCTGCTCAACAAACAGGCTGTGTTCGAAAGCCTCGCGCAGAACGTGGCCATCCAGGCTCTCCGCGCCGCGCACCCCGACGCCGTCACCAATGCCAAATTCGATCGCGGCGAGCTGACCCTTGTCATTGCCGCCGATCAGATCCGCGCCGCCTGCCGCACCCTGCAGACCGCCGGTTACAACTTCCTCGAAGATGTCACCTGCGTCGACTGGTATCCCGGCGAACCCCGCTTCCAGGTCACCTACCACATCCTCTCCCACAAACTGAAAGAGCGCGTTCGCCTGCATGCCATGGTCGAATCCATCGATCCCTCGATCGACAGCATCACGCAGGTCTGGCCCTCCGCCAATTATTACGAGCGCGAGGTGTGGGACCTCTTCGGCGTTCGCTTTAACGGCCATCCCGGCCTGCGCCGCATCATGCTGCCCGACGAATGGGAAGGCCATCCACTGCGCAAGGATTATCCCGTGGAGGGCTATCGCTGATGCCTGATTCCGAGCACCACGACATGCCCGAAATCCCAGGCTTTACTGAGACTGCGACCCTCGTCGTCCCCCGTCCCGAAGAAGGATCGAAGGACCACACCATGGTCCTCAACATGGGTCCGCAGCATCCTTCCACCCACGGCGTCCTCCGCGTTGTCCTCGAAATCGACGGCGAAACCGTCGTCAAGCTCGTCAACGACATCGGGTATCTCCATACCGGCATCGAGAAAACCTGCGAGGCCAAGTTCTATCAGCAGGTCGTCCCCCTCACCGACCGCATCGACTACCTCTGCCCGATGACCAACAACCTCGCCTACTGCCTCGCGGTCGAAAAGCTCCTCCAGATCGAGATCCCCGAGCGTGCGCAGTGGATGCGGGTCCTCCTCAACGAGCTCACGCGCCTCAACTCGCACCTCGTCTGGCTCGGCACGCACGCCATGGACATCGGCGCGCTCACCGTCTTCCTCTATACCTTCCGCGAGCGCGAAGAAATCCTCCGCATCTTCGAGCACGTCTCCGGCCAGCGCATGATGACCTCCTACTTCCGCATCGGAGGTCTCGCCCTCGATCCCCCTCTCGACTTCTTCTCGTCCGTGCAGTCCCTCATCAGCATCCTGCCCGAGAAGATCGACGAGTACGAGAATCTGCTCACCGGCAATCCCATCTTGATGAACCGCCTCAAGGGCGTCGGCTATCTCAGCCCGGAGAACGCCATCGCCCTCGGCGTCACCGGCCCGCCCCTGCGCGCCTCGCGGCGTTGACTGGGATCTTCGCCGCGACATGCCGTACTCCAGCTACGAGAAGTTCAAGTTCGAAGTGCCCGTCTCCAGCGACGGCGATGTCTGGGCCCGCTACCTCGTCCGCCTCGCAGGAGATGCGCGAGTCGGTCAGGATCTGCCAGCAGGCTCTCGACGGCATGCCCGCAGGCCCCATCAAAGCCGACGCGCCCCACGTCGTCCTCCCCGACCGCGAAAAGATGAAGACCCAGATGGAAGCCCTCATCTATCACTTCAAGATCGTCACCGAAGGCTTCCAGGTCCCCGCCGGCGAAGTCTACCAGGCCGTCGAATCGCCGCGCGGCGAGATGGGCTACTACGTCGTCTCCGATGGCACCGCGAAACCGTACCGCGTCCACATGCGCAACCCCTCCTTCGCCACCCTGCAGGCTCTCGAAACCATGTGCGTCGGCCGCCTCATCGCCGACGTCGTCGCTGTCATCGGCTCCATCGACATCGTCCTCGGAGAGATCGACCGGTGAGCGCCACAGCAACCGCGGAGCCTATGCTCGAAACCGAACTGTGGCTCTCGTTTGTCTCCATGCTGCGTTCCTACGCCGCCGCAGCCAGTCTGCATTCGCCGGAAATTGATGTCGCTTCCAGCGAAAATTCCGTCGCCATCACCGCAAGCGACGTCCGTCTCGAAATGCAATTCGTCCGGAGTCCAGCCAGATCACCTGGCAAAAGAGCGCCCCGCATCACAGCTCCGGTACCGGCCGCTTTGAGCTTCTCCACGACGGCACTGTGCTGATCGACGGAATCACCAAAGACCTCGATCACACAGCCATCGATTTCATCGCATCCCTTACCAAGCGACAGAAGGGAGCTGCTCAATGAGCACCACTCTCTTCTCTCCCGCGCTCGCCGCCCGCTTCGACAAGCTGGTCACCCTCTACCCCATCAGGCGCTCCGCCCTCGTTCCCATGCTCCTCTACGCGCAGGACGAAGTCGGTTACCTCTCCGACGCCGTCATCGCCGAAGTGGCCGAACGCGTCGGCGTCTCGGAGCTCGAAGTCCGTAACGTCATCAGCTACTATTCGCTGCTCCGCACCAAACCCGCCGGCAAATATAACGTCCAGGTCTGTACCAACATCAGCTGCATGCTGCGCGGCGGCAACGAGATCCTCGACCACTGCAAAAAGAAGCTCGGCATCCCCAACAAAGGCATCACCCCCGACGGCCTGTTTTCACTCGAAGAAGTCGAGTGCATCGGAGCCTGCTCCTGGGCGCCCGCCGCGCAGATCAATTACGACTTCCACGAAAACCTCACCGCCCGACTCCATCGACAAAGTCCTCGACGACTATCGCGCGAAATCCGAAAGCGGGGGAACCCGATAATGGCGACGCTCTCCACCCATCCCGACTGCGTCCCCGTTGTTTCGTACCGCTTTGGCAAAGGCGCTACCGACATCAACACCTACCTCCAGCTCGAAGGCTACGAGTCCGCCCGCAAAGCCCTCACCCTCGGCCCCGACGGCATCATCAGTGAGATGAAAGCCTCCAACCTCCGCGGGCGCGGCGGCGCAGGCTTCCCCACCGGCCTCAAGTGGTCCTTCGTGCCGAAGCAGTCCACCAAACCCAAATACGTCCTCGTCAACGGCGACGAATCCGAGCCCGGCACCTGCAAAGACCGCCTCATCTTCGAGCACGACCCGCACTCCGTCATCGAAGGCACCATCATCGCCGGCCTCTCCGTCCAGGCGCGCATGGGCTTCATCTATCTGCGCGGCGAATACCGCTACCTCCTCACCATCATGGAGCGCGCCGTCGCCGAGGCCTACGCCAGGGGCTTCCTCGGCAAAAACATCTTCGGCTCCGGCATCGACTTCGACGTCGTCACCCAAACCGGCGCCGGCGCCTACGAAGTCGGCGAAGAATCCGCGCTCATGGAATCGCTCGAAGGCAAACGCGGCATCCCCCGCATTCGCCCGCCTTTCCCTGCGGTCGTCGGCCTCTACGGTGGACCCACCATCATCAACAACGCCGAGACCATCGCCACCGTCCCCCACATCTTCCGCATGGGTGGCGCGGAATATGCGAAGATCGGCACCGAGCGCAACGGCGGCACGCGCCTCTTCTGTCTCAGCGGCCACGTCGAACGCCCCGGCGTCTATGAGCTGCCCATGGGCTACAACCTTAAAAAGATGATCTACGAGGTCGCCGGCGGCATCCCCGGCGGCAAAAAGCTCAAAGCCGTCGTTCCCGGCGGATCTCCACGCCCGTCCTCACCGCCGACGAAATCGACATCGGCATGGACTTCGACCAGGTGGGCAAAGCCGGCTCCATGCTCGGCTCCGGCGGCGTCGTCGTCCTCGACGAAACCGTCTGCATGGTCGAGTTCGCCCTCCGCACCATGAAGTTCTACCAGGCACGAGAGCTGCGGCTGGTGCATCCCCTGCCGCGAAGGCACCGACTGGCTCGAAGAAGTCACTCACCGCGTTACACGCAGGGGGCGCCGTCGACAAAGACATCGACAACATCCGCTACCTCGCCGAAAACATGCTGGGCCGCACCTTCTGTCCGCTCGGCGACGCGGCGGCCATGCCCACCATCGCCTTCGTCAAAAAGTTTCGCAAAGAGTTCGAAGATCACCTCGAGGGCCGGGGCTGCCCCAGACACCACGCAGCCTAACCCGAGCCCGCGCTGGTCTGAAGGAATTGATGGCTGACGTTACCCTCACTGTCGACGGCAAAAAGCTCACCGCTCCCGCGGGCACGCTCCTCATTGAAGCCTGCCGCATGCATGGCATCGAGATTCCCGCCTTCTGCTACTACCCCGGCCTCTCCCTGCAGGCCGCCTGCCGCATGTGCGTCGTGCGCATGGAAAAAGTTCCCAAGCTCCAGACCGCCTGCACCACCCCCGTCGCCGAAGGCATGGTCGTCACCACCGAAAGTCCTGAGATCGCCCAGGCCCGCAAGGCCACCCTCGAACTCCTGCTCGGCAACCATCCCCTCGACTGCCCCGTATGCGACGCCGGCGGCGAGTGCGAACTGCAGGACATGACTTTCAAGTACGGCGCGCACGAATCCAAATTCGTGGAGATCAAGCAGCATCGCGAGGAGCAGCAGTGGTCCCCCGTCGTCTTCTTCGACCGCCCCCGCTGCATCCTCTGCTACCGTTGCGTCCGCGTCTGCGGCGAAGGCATGGACGTCTGGGCCCTCGGCATCCAGAATCGCGGCGCCGGCTCCGTCATCGCCCCCAATCAGACAGGACCACCTCGAGTGCGAAGAGTGCGGCATGTGCATCGACATCTGCCCCGTCGGCGCGCTCACCTCCGGCGCTTACCGCTACAAGACGCGCCCCTGGGAGATGTCCCACGTCGGCACCGTCTGCACCCACTGCGGCGACGGCTGCAAGACCACCCTCGGCGTCCGCCGCGCCAACGACGGCATGGAGATCGTTCGCGGCGATAATCGCGACAAGATCCGGCATCAATGGCGACTTCCTCTGTATCAAGGGCCGTTACGCATTCGACTTCGCCAATCGCGAGAACCGCCTGACCAAGCCCCTGATCCGCAACAGCCCAACGGCAGTCTCGAAGCGGTCACCTGGGACGATGCCCTCGAGTTCGCCGGCAACCGGCTCCGCGAGATTCGCGACACGCAGAGGCGGATCCGGCCATCGGCGTCATCGGCTCCAACCGCACCACCAACGAAGAATCCTACCTGCTGCAGAAATTCGCCCGCACCGTTCTCGCGCACCAACAACATCGACCATCACCGCACCGCCGACTACCCCGCCTTCGCCGCCGCCCTCAAAGGCACATGCCACCGAAGCCTCCCTCCGCGACATCGCCGCCGCCAAAGCCATTCTCCTCCTCGGCAACGATCCCACCGAGCAGCACCCCGGACTCGCCTGGCAGATTCGCACCAACGTCCGCCTCAACCAGGCCCGCCTCTACGTCGCCAATCACGCGCTCATCAAACTCCGCCGCCAGGCAACCGCCTTCCTGCAGATCCCCGAAGACGGCTATGCCGGCCTCGTCGTCCTGGCTCGGCGGCGCACGCTGCGCTCCCTCGACTCCAACACCGACGCGACTGCCTTCCGCGATGCGCTGCGCAAAGAAGAGTCCCTCGTCGTCGTCTTCGGCTCCGAATTCCGCGGCCGCGACCTCTCCGCTCTCGTCGCCTTCGGCGCCACCCTGCCCAACGTCAAGTTCGCCTGCCTCGGCGACTACGCCAACTCCCGCGGTGCAGCCGACATGGGCCTCTACCCCGACCTGCTTCCCGGTTACATCCCCGTCTCCGTCTCTGCCGATTTCGCCAGAGAGTATCCGGCCCTGCCCGGGCGAACCCGGCCTCGATCTCGTCGCAGATGTTCGACGCCGCCGACTCCGGCGAGCTCGGCGCCCTCTATATCGTTGGCTCCAACCCCGTCGCCCGCTACGCACCGCCACAGCGACGCCCTGCAAAAGACCTTCATCATCGTGCAGGACATGTTCCTGACCGAGACCGCGCAGTTCGCCGACGTCATCCTTCCCGCCGCCAATCTCTACGAAAAATCCGGCACCGTCACCAACACCTTCGGCGACCTCCAGCTGGTCAAAAAAGCCGCCGACCGCGCCGGCGTCCGCACCGACTTCGAGCTCATCGTTCGCCTCGCCGCCGCCATGGGCGCCGACGTCAAAAAGCTCGTCCCCTTCGGCACGAACGGCGTGCGCGCCGACTTCGGCCAGACCCGCGGCGCGCAGTCCGGCGAAGCCGACCGTCACGGCGTGTGGCTCGTCGCCCACAACCTCGAGCCCAAACTCAGCCCCTTTGACCCTTTCGCCATCTTCGACGAGATCCAGCGCCTCGTTCCCTCCTACGATGTCCCGCGCCTCGACCTGCTCACCGGCAACGACCAGCATCTGCAACCGGCCCTCGTCCAAATCGAAAATATCGCCTCGCGCCCCGATCTCGTCCTGCCCTCCAACGACACGCTCTTCACCTCCGGATCGCTCGGCCTCTACAGCAAAACCCTGCACTCCGTTCTCGAATCGCGTAAACCTGTCGAAACAGCAGCAGGGTCCCCCGGCGCGCCCGCAGTGGGCGCAATGGGCTCCTAGCGGATTAACACTGGAAAGCTGAATGGAAATCCACCTGATTCCGTTTCTGCTGGTCAGCCTCGCGAAGGTCATCGTCGTGGTGGTCATCTTTCTTATGTCCGTGGCCTACACCGTGCTGCTCGAACGCAAACTGGTCGGCCGCATTCAAAATCGCTGGGGACCCAGCCGCGTCGGCCCCTTCGGCCTGCTCCAGCCCTGGTCGATGGCGCCAAGCTGTTCCTCAAAGAAGACCTGATGCCCGAGGCGGTCTACCGCCCGCTCTACATCCTCGCGCCCATCATCGCCCTCATCTGCTCGCTCATGTCCATCTCCGTCGTGCCTTTTGGCGCCGACGTCCGCTGGCACGGCATCGAGCTCTTCCAGATCTCCGACAACAACATCGGCCTGCTCATTCTGCTCGGCATCACCTCCATCGGCGTCTACGGCATCGCGCTCTCCGGCTGGTCGTCGAATAACAAATATTCGCTGCTCGGCGCCCTGCGCGCCTCGCCCAGATCATCAGCTACGAGCTCGCCCTCGGCCTTTCCCTCGTCGGCGTCGTCATGCGCGCCGGATCGCTCCGCCTTCGCGACATCGTCGACATCCAGGCCACGCACGGCCTGCTCTCGTGGAACTTCTTCGGCGGATTCCAGTTCGTCGCCTTCTTCATCTACCTCATGGCCGCCTACGCCGAAACCAACCGCTCCCCCTTCGATCTTCCCGAAGCCGAGAGCGAGCTCACCGCCGGCTACCACACCGAATACAGCTCCATGAAGTTCGCCATGTTCTTCATGTCCGAATACGCCAACATGATCACCGTCGGCTGCGTCGCCACGCTGCTCTTCTTCGGCGGATGGACCAGCCCCTTCGGCCACTTCCTCGCCGGCAGCGGTCCCGGTCTCCACCGCGCTGCTTTCCATCTTCTGGTTCGTCATCAAAGTCTTCTTCTTCCTCTTTCTCTATATCTGGGTGCGCGGCACGCTGCCGCGCTTCCGCTACGACCAGCTCATGGGCTTCGGATGGAAATTTCTCGTGCCCGTGGCCATCGCCAACATCGTCGTCACCAGCTTCTGCATCGGCCTGCGATTGCCGGCGCAGTAATCTACAATTTTTACTTGGGCCGATTTCGACTCTGCTGTTGTAGTACCAGTTCAAAAACAAAATGCATCTGGCTCTCTTCATCATCTTCGCGGTGCTCTGTGTGGCAGGAGCGCTCAATCTCCTGCTCCAGCGCCACCCCATCAACAGCGCGCTCTCGCTCATCGTCGTCATGAGCTCGCTCGCCGTCCTCTATCTGCTGCTGGGAGCCGAATTCCTCGCCGCCGCCCAGGTCATCGTCTACTCCGGCGCCATCATGGTGCTCTTCACCTTCGTCATCATGCTGCTCAACGCCGGCAAGGAAGAGCGCACCCACGGCAGCAAGCTCGCCTACATCGCAGGATTCCCCGGCGCCGCCGCTCTCCTCGGCCTGCTCGCTTTCATCTTCCTCTCGCATCGCGGCGACTTCGGCCAGGCCCGCCTCGGCGAATACCTCGCCACCACCAGCGACCTCAGCCGCGTCCTCTTCCGCGACCTCCTGCTGCCCTTCGAAGTCACTTCCGTCCTCATCCTCATCGCCATCCTCGGCGCCGTGGCGCTCGCCCGAAAGGAGCACTGAGCCGTGGTCCCCATCGCGTACTACCTCGTCCTCAGCGCCGTCCTCTTCTCCATCGGTGTCGCCGCCTTCCTCATCAAGCGCAACATCATCACCGTTTTCATGTCGATTGAGCTCATGCTCAACGCCGTCAACCTCACCTTCGTTGCCTTCGCCGGCAATGGAGCCAGACCACCGGCCATCTCCAGGTCAACGGCCAGATCTTCGTCTTCTTCGTCATGGTCGTCGCCGCCGCCGAAGCCGCCGTCGGCCTCGCCATCATCATCGCCGTCTTCCGCGCCCGCAGCACCCTCAACGTCGATTCCATCGACCTGATGAAACTATGAACACCGACCTTCACCTCTGGCTCATTCCGCTCGTCCCCTTCGCCGGATTTCTGGTGAATGGTCTCCTCGGCCGCAAGTTCCCCAGGGCCCTGGTCACCACCGTCGCTCTCGTCGCGTCGCTGATTCCCGCCCTGCAGGTCGCAGCCATCGTTACAAAATTCAGTTCTCTCACCCTGCCCCACGTTGAGAACCTCGGCGCCTGGATCGCCGCCGGCGGCTTCCACGCCGACTTCTCCTTCCAGCTCGATCAGCTCAGCCTGGTCATGCTCTGCGTCGTCACCGGCGTCGGCTTCCTCATCCACGTCTACTCCGTCGGCTACATGGACGACGACCCGAGGGCTACTGGCGCTTCTTCGCCTACCTGAACCTGTTCGTCTTCTTGATGCTCACGCTCGTGCTCGCCGACAACTTCCTGCTGATGTTCGTCGGCTGGGAAGGCGTGGGCCTCTGCTCCTACCTGCTCATCGGCTTCTGGTTCAAGAGCGACTCCGCCGCCAACGCCGGCAAGAAGGCGTTCATCGTCAACCGCATCGGCGACTTCGGCTTCCTCATCGCGATGTTCCTGCTCATCGCGCACTTCGGCTCCCTCAGCTTCAGCGATGTCTTCAGCCAGACGGCGCGCATCCCGCCTGGCAGGGCGGATTCCTCACCGCCATCGCGCTCTTCCTCTTCCTCGGCGCCACCGGCAAGTCCGCGCAGATTCCGCTCTACGTCTGGCTGCCCGACGCCATGGAAGGCCCCACGCCCGTCTCCGCCCTCATCCACGCCGCCACCATGGTCACCGCCGGCGTCTACATGATCGCCCGCGCCCACTTCCTCTTCGACCGCTCGCCCTTCGCGCTCTCCATCGTCGCCGTCATCGGCGTCGCCACCGCCCTCTTCGCCGCCACCATCGGCTTCGTCCAGAACGACATCAAGCGGGTCCTCGCCTACTCCACCGTCTCCCAGCTCGGCTACATGTTCCTCGCCTGCGGCGTCGCTGCCTACTCCGCCGGCATCTTCCACCTCGTGACCCACGCCTTCTTCAAGGCGCTCCTCTTCCTCGCCGCCGGCTGCGTCATCCACGCCATCAGCGGCGAGCAGGACATGCGCAAGATGGGCGGCCTCCGCACAAAGATTCCCGTCACCTTCTGGACCTTTCCGCCGCCGTGCTCGCCATCTCCGGCGTCGCCGCCTCTCGCCGGCTTCTTCAGCAAAGACGAAATCCTCTACCAGGCCTTCATCGCTCCCAATGGCGGCAAAATCTTCTGGGCCGTCGGCCTTCTCACCGCCGGGCTCACCTCCTTCTATATGTTCCGGCTCTGGTACCTCACCTTCTTCGGCGAACCTCGCTTCGAGACCGCGCACGAAGAAGAGCAGGCCGCCGTCCACGCCCGCTCCGACACCAAACTCACCGTTGAAGCCGAGCCCGCTCATCCTGTGCACGAAAGCCCCTGGGTCATGCTCGGCCCCCTCGTCATCCTCGCCATCCTCTCCGTCATCGGCGGCTTCATGGGATGGCCCGAAGCCCTCGGCGGCAGCAACTGGTTCTCGCACTTCCTCGAGCCCGCCGTCACCGTCGGCACCGCCTCACCCGCGGGCGACAAACAAACGGAGCTGATCCTCGCCCTCGTCTCAACCCTCGTCGCCTTCACCGGCTGGCTGCTCGCCCACATTCTCTATTTCGCGAAGCCCGAGCTCCCCGCGCGTCTCGCCACCCAGCTCCGCGCTCTCTACGCGCTCGTCAAAAACAAGTACTGGGTCGACGAAATCTACGGTGCGCTGATCGTTGCGCCGGTTCTCTTCATCGCCCGCTGGATCCTCGGCGTCCTCATCGATCGCGGTGTCATCGACGGCGGCACGCTGACCGCCGGCTACACCGCGCAGGGCTTCGGCGCCCTCGTCGCCCGCATTCAATCCGGCAACATTCGCTCCTACGCGGGCTGGCTCGCCTTTTTCGCCGCTTTGCTCCTGGCAGTTTCCTATTTCGGATGGACGTCCCACTTAACCCTGCGATGAACGAAAGACCAGAGACTCGACCGTGCTGACTGACCACATCCTGACGCTGATCACCTTCGTGCCCACCGCGGGCGCGATCGTCGTCGCGTTCCTGCCGCGCAAGGGCCGCGCCGTCCAGTGGTTTACCCTCCTCGTCACGCTCGCCACCTTCGTCCTCTCCCTCCATCTGCCCACGTACTTCAACGACGCCCAGCGCGGCTTCCAGTTCGAAGAAAATCAGCCCTGGATTTCTTCCCCCGCCATCCGCTATCACCTCGGCGTCGACGGCCTCTCCCTCTGGCTCGTCCTCCTCACTACCTTCCTCGGCCCCATCGGCGTTCTCGTCTCCTGGCGCGCCATTCACGAACGCACCAAAGAGTTCTATTTCCTCTTCCTCCTCCAGCAAACCGCCATGATCGGCGTCTTCGTCGCGCTCGATCTCTTCCTCTATTACGGTTTCTGGGAGCTCTCCCTCGTCCCCATGGCCATCCTCATCGCCCTCTTTGGCCCCAACCGCGGCCGCCAGGCAGCCATCAAGTTCTTCCTCTATACCTTCATTCCATCAGCGCTCTTCCTCGTCGCCATCCTCTACCTCTACGCCAAAGCCGGTACCTTCGACTTCGTCCAGCTCCAGAGCGCTCTCGCCGCCGGCTCCCTCGGGATCACCCCGAAGGCTCTTTCCTGGCTCTCGCTCGCCTTCCTCGTCGCCTTCGCCGTCAAAGTCCCCGTCTTCCCCCTCCACGGCTGGCTCTCTGACGTGATCCAGGAAGCGCCCACCGCCATGGCCATGGTCGTCGCCGGCAAGCTCGGCCTCTACTCCATCTTCCGCTTCAACCTCGGACTCTTCCCCACCCAGGCCCGCGCCGTTGCGCCCCTCATGATCGTCCTCGCCGTCATCGGCATCCTCTATGGGCGCTCGTCGCCCTCGCGCAAACCGACATGAAGCGCCTCATCGCCTACTCCATCCTCGGCAACCTCAGCTTCTGCATCCTCGGCATCTTCTGCTTCGCGCTGGCTGGCCTGAACGGCGCCGTCTTCCAGACCATCAACGAAGGACTCACCGGCAGCGCCCTGCTCGTCCTCGTCGGCCTTCTCTACGAGCGCTACGGCACCTCCGACATGTCCCTCTACGGCGGACTCGCCGCGCGACTCCCCTGGCTCGCCACCCTCTTCGTCGTCACCACCCTCGCCCTCATCGGCCTGCCGCTCTTCAACGGCTTCGTCGGCGAATTCCTCGTGCTCAGCGGCTCCTTCCCGTCGCATCCCCGCTGGGTCGGTGTCGCCGCCATCGGCGTCATCCTGAGCGCGACCTATATGCTCTCGATGGTCCAGCGCATCTTCTACGGGAAAGAGTCCTCCCTCATCGTCAACCGCCCCGCGCCTGACCTCAATTTCCGCGAGAACTTCACCCTCTGGCCCATGGCCGTCGTCATGCTCGCCATGGGCGTCCTCTCCCCTTACTGGATCAAAGGCATCCAGAGCGGCGTCCTGCAGTTTCCCGCCGTCGCCGAGCCGCAGGCCCACGGCAGCAACTATGTCCTGATGCACACTCCGCCCGCGCCTCCGCGATCCTAGTCCATGTCACGGGAGGCACGCAGATGAACGACGCCCTCCGTATCCTCCCCGAAATCATCCTCACCCTCGGCGGCGTCCTCGTCATGATCGTCGACGCCCTCATGCGCAAGACCGCCAACCGCAAGCCCCTCGGCTGGCTCGCCGTCCCTCTGCACCCTCGCTGCCCTCGCCGCCAGCTTCTGGCAATATCAGCTCCCCGCCGGCACCGCCTACTACGGCGTCGTCCAGACCGATCCCTTCAGCGTCTTCTTCCACGTCCTCATCGCCGGCATCGTCCTCGCCTCCGTGCTCATCACCCTCGACGCCGTTACGCCCGAAACCGAAGGACTCGGCGAGCTCTTCGCCCTCATGCAGTTCGGCGCCGTCGGCATGATGCTCATGTCCTCCGCCGTCGAGCTCCTCCTGGTCTTCATCGCCCTCGAAATCTCCTCCATCTCCACCTACATCATGGCCGGCTTCCGCCGCAAAAGCGGCAAGAGCCCCGAATCCGCCCTCAAATATTTCCTCCTCGGCTCCTTCGCCACCTCCTTCTTCCTCTACGGCATCGCGCTTAATCTTCGGCGCCACCGGCACTACCCGCATCGACGCCATCGCCGCCGGCCGTTGCCAGTCCGTCGCCGAGCCCACCTCGCCGCCTCCTCTTCATCGGCCTGGCCATGATCATCATCGGCCTCGGCTTCAAAGTCTCTGCCGCCCCCTTCCATGTCTGGACTCCCGACGTCTACGAAGGCGCGCCCTCGCCCGTCGTGGCGCTCATGTCCACCGGCCCCAAAGCCGCCGCCTTCGCCGTCCTCCTGCGCATCGCCTTCGGCGCCTGCCCCAGCTCCACGCCGACTGGGTTCCCATCCTCTGGTGGCTCGCCGTCCTCTCCATGACCATCGGCAACCTCGGCGCCCTCCGCCAGCGCAACGTCAAGCGCATGCTCGCCTACTCCTCCATCGCGCATGCCGGATACATCCTCGTCGCCTTCACCGCGCTCTCCCCCGACGGCATCGCCGCCGCCAGCTTCTACGCCGTCTCCTATGCCGCCATGAACGTCGGCGTCTTCGCCATCGTCAGCCACACCGGCGGCTACGACGAACACCTCACCCTCATCGACGATTACCGCGGCCTCGCCTACGCCTCGCCCATCCTCGCTGCAGCCATGGCCTTCTTCCTCCTCTCCCTCATCGGCATTCCCTTCACCGGCGGCTTCTTCGGCAAGTTCTACGTCTTCTCCGCCGCGCTCCATTCCGGAATGGTCTGGCTGGCGATCATCGGCCTCATCAACAGCGGCATCGCCGCCTTCTACTATCTCCGTGTCGTCGTGGCCATCTACTCCGAACCCACCGGCGCCGCAACCGTCATGGCCGTCTCCCGTCCCTCTCTCCCCTTGCTGCTGGCCGTCTTCTTCACCGCCGCCACCACGCTCATCCTCGGCATCGTTCCCGGCAGTGTCCTCTCCGCCGCCCGCGCCGCCGCCGCCACCTACCCCGCGGTCGCTCCCCAGACCATCCCCGCCCCACCCCCCACCACCGCCTCCCGCTAAATCCGCCGCATCGCGTCCGCCCTGCAGTTGACTTTCGCTTCTTTACCTGTTTACTCTAGGCATGTCGTAACAATGCCTTATGGGAAACAACGAAAAACCATCGCGCGATCTGTTTCCGGGTGCGCTCGAGATGATGATTCTCCAATCCCTCCGCCGCCAGGCTGCCCACGGATATGCCCTCGTTCAGCACATCCAGCAGCGCTCCAACAACCTCCTGCAGGTCGAGGAGGGTTCGTTGTATCCGGCCCTGCAGCGGCTGCTCAAAGCAAAGCTGGTCCGGGCCCAGTGGACGGTTTCGCAATCCACCAACCGTCGCGTGCGGATCTACGAGATCACCAAAACCGGCCTGCGTCACCTGGAGCATCAGATCTCCAGCTTCGACCGCATGCTCGAAGGCGTCCAGATGGTGCTCGGACCGGCGAAACGCGCGGCCAATTCCTAGGGAGGGCTTCTCCGATGATCTGGTTTGAGCGAATCTTCCTTCGCCGCAGGCTGAATGACGAGTTGGATGAAGAACTGCGCGGGCACATCGAAGAGAAAACCGAGCAGTTCATGCGTCTTGAGAATCTCCCGCGGGCCCAGGCGCGCCAGGCAGCGCTGCGTGCCTTCGGCAATCCCGCCCTGGTCGAAACCCGCAGCCGCGAGGTCTGGCAGTGGCCCACGCTGGAGTCCCTGCTGGCCGATCTCCGGCTGGCTTTTCGTCGATTGGGAAAGTCCCCGGGCTTCGCCGTCACCGTGCTCCTGACCCTCGCCATCGGCATCGGCGCCAACACCGCCGTCTTCAGCGTCGTCAACACCGTCCTGCTCAAACCGCTCCCCTACCCCGACAGCGGCCGTCTCGTATCTCTGCAGCTCAACGCCCCAGGCGCAGCGGGTCTGGCCAACTTCCAGAAAGACCTGCCCCTCTCCGCCTCGATGTACTTCGCCTTCAGCGAAAACAACCGGACCTTCGAATCGCTGGGAATCTGGATCGCGCAGAAAGCCAATGTCACCGGACTGGCGCGGCCCGAGCAAGTGAACACCGTTTTCCTCTCCGACGGCGTGTTACAGACGCTTGCCGTTCCCCCGCTCATCGGCCGGGAGCTGACCGCTGCCGATCAGGCCCCGAACGGCCCGAAGAACGTCATGCTCAGTTATGGATACTGGCAGCGCCGCTTCGGTGGCGATCGTTCCGTCATCGGCCGCACCCTCATCATCGATTCCCAGCCGCGCACCATTGTCGGTGTCATGCCCCGCGGCTTCCGCGTCGTCGACCACGACTTCGACCTTCTCGTGCCGTTCGCTTTCGTGCGCAATGCGCAACCCCTCGCGGGTTTCGGATTTCAGGGAATCGGGCGCCTCAAACCCGGAATCACCATCCCGCAGGCCAACGCCGACATCGCGCGCCTGATCCCCGTCTGGATGGACTCCTTCTCCAACGGCCACGGATTCGATTCGCACTGGTACCGTCGTTGGCGGATCACGCCCGACTTTCATTCCCTGAAACAGGAGGTGGTTGGGAATGTGGGCAGCGTGCTCTGGGTCGTCATGGGCACCATTGGAATCGTGCTCCTGATCGCCTGCGTCAATGTCGCCAATCTCCTCCTGGTGCGCGCCGAAGCCCGTCAGCTCGAGCTCTCCATCCGGTCGGCCCTGGGTGCCGGGCGCAGCCGGATCGCGCGTGAACTGCTTTTTGAAAGCACCCTGCTCGGATTCCTCGGCGGAGCCCTGGGAATCGGTGTCGCCGCTGCCGCACTGCGCCTCCTGGTTTCCATCGGGCCCGCGAATCTGCCGCGCCTCGCTGAGATCTCTCTCGATCCCGGTTCGCTTCTCTTCACACTGGGCCTCTCGCTCCTGTCCGGCTTGCTCTTCGGCTCCCTTCCCGCATGGAAATATTCGCGGAGCCGCGCCACCATCAGTCTCGGCGCAACCCGCACCATGAGCGCCAGCCGCGAGCGCCACCGCTCGCGCAATCTCCTGGTCATTGCCCAGGCCGCCATGGCCGTTGTGCTTCTCGTCTGCGCCGTGCTGATGCTCCGCACCTTTCAGCAGCTCCGCAGGGTCGATCCAGGATTCACCGATGCCTCCAGCTTGCAGACCCTCCACATTGCCATTCCGGACACCGCGGTCCCCGATCAGCGCATGGTCACCCGCGTTGAGAACAATATCGCCGATCAGCTTGCCACCGTTCCCGGTGTCACCTCCGTCGGCTTTGCCGCACTCGCCCCCATGGAAGAGGGTGGCTACGGCTGGAGTCTCATTTATGCGGAAGGCAAGACCTACGCCGGCGACGCGCCGATTCGTTACTACAACTACATCTCTCCCGGCTACTTTCAAACCCTCGGCACGCGCATGGTTGCAGGACGCGATTTCACCTGGAAGGAAATCTACGGCAACGAACCGAAGGTGATCGTTTCGGAAAATCTTGCCCGCGAAGAGTGGGGCAGCGCCGGCGCGGCCATCGGCAAACGCATTCAGCAGGGTCCCGGTCTGCTCCTGTACCAGGTCATCGGCGTGACCCAGGATCTGCGGCAGAACGGCGTCGACCAAAGAGCGCCGGCCATTGTCTATTGGCCCATCCTGCCCGTCGGTCTCTATATGTTTCCACCTCGCGCGGTGACGTTCGCGGTACGCAGCGGCCGCGCCGGAACGCAAGCCTTCCTGCGCGACGTGCAGCAGGCTGTCTGGCAAGTCGATGCTGACCTGCCCGTGGCGTCTCCACACACCATGCAGGAAATCGAGTCAAAATCCCTGGCCCGCACTTCCTTCACGCTCGTGATGCTCGGCATTGCCGCCGCCATGGCGCTCGCTCTCGGCATCATCGGCATCTACGGCGTCATCTCCTACGCCGTGTCGCAGCGTACCCGCGAAATCGGCATTCGCCTCGCCCTGGGCGCCCAGCAGCGCGAACTGCGCTGGATGTTCGTGCGCTCCGCCTTAGTACTCACAGGCGTGGGCATCGTCATCGGCCTCGGCGCGGCTGTCGTGGTCGCCCATCTGATGAGGACGCTCTTGTTCGGCGTCAGCCCTCTCGATCCCCTCAGCTTCGCCGCCGTCCCGCTGATCCTCGCCGCGACCGCGGCGCTGGCCAGCTTCTTACCCGCCTGCCGTGCCGCCACCGTCAATCCCGTCGACGCGCTCAGAGCCGAATAATCGATTGTGTCTCAGTTTTGATTTCCGTCGCGGCCGCGTCCTCCCTCGGCAGACCTTAGACGCACGGGATACCATGCGATTCGAAATGCGGAGTTTGGACCATTTCTTCGTCTCCGCCGCTCGCTTACTTTCAGTGATGTCACGGGCTATCTTCCGTAATCCCTCGCGGCGTCGAAAGATAGCTCTCGGCGTCGTATCCCATCTGGCATACTCCCCATACGCCCAGCACGATGATCACTGAAAACCCACCATCCTTTGCGGACCTGATGGCGCACGCCACCCGCGCTCTGGCTAAACTGGACCACTTCGCGAGGAGCAATGGTTCCATGGGCACGACTGCGGCTGTGAGTGAAGCTGTGCTCGTGTACGAGCAACTCCGTGACTACCGGAAAGCCGCCAAAATGACCGCCCTGGAGACTGCCCGTCTACAGGTCCTGCTCGAAAAGCTCAGGGCGAGACTGCGGTTCTTCGGGTAGCCGGCTCAGTCCTCCAGAGGAAAATGCCCGCCAACTCCCAGGAGAATAGCGGGCGTCTTCAGTTCATACCCGCCGAGAGGCGGACAACCGTACTGCACCACCGGCGATCCGGAACTCGCCTGCGGGAGACCCCTCCCATGATTTTCGGCGATCCAACCGCCGCACAAAATCCGCACAAGAAAATTCGCAGTCTCCGTGGGGCCCCCGTTCTGGCTCCGGAGCCGCCGATCGCAGCGGAATCCCCTTGAACCCGTACCCCCCCGGCGCGTACGTTAGAACCCACCTCCACCCGTAGTCGGATCCTCAAGGGGCCACTCCCAGGAATCAAATTCGGGGGACCACGATGCGTCTCATCCACCGCCATCTCGCTTGGACTCTCATTCTGTCTCTCGGTCCTCTCGCCCTCGCTGCTCCACAGGCCGAGGACATCAACGATCGCTCTCTCGCCGCTCTGCAGCAGAAAGCCGAGGCAGGCGATGAGACCGCTCAATTCTCGCTCGGCGCCAGGTATTACAGCGCTGGAGACTACAAGGAGGCGCTGGCCTGGTTTGGCAGGGCCGCCCAACAAGGCAATGCCCCCGCGCAAATCAATGTCGGCAGCCTGTTCGCCAACGGTATGGGTGTCGCCCGCGATTACTCGCAGGCGGTGGCCTGGTACGCCAAGGCTGCCGAGCAGGGAAATCCTCAGGGGCAAACCGATCTCGCCTTCATGCTCGGCACTGGCCGCGGCGTCGCACAGGATTACAGGAAAGCCGCAGAGTGGTATCGCAAAGCCGCCGAGCAGGGCTACGCTCCGGCGCAACACTACCTCGGCATCGGGTTGGCCAACGGTTATGGGGTGGCCAGGGATCCGATGCAGGCCGTGGCGTGGTTCCGTAAAGCTGCCGACCAGGGCTATGGACCGGCCGAAAGCAGCCTCTCCGAGGCCTACGCCTCTGGAATGGGCGTCGCCCAAGACGCCAGGCAGGCGGAGTATTGGTCGAACAAGGCTTCCACCGGCCACTCGGACAACGAATCCGACACCCAGTGGGCTAACCTCGACCTTCGCACCCCAGCGGCCGTAAATCTGCAAGCTCTGCCGCAACCCGCCGCACGGACCAGCTCGGTAGCCGAGCCCTCCGTCAACCTTCCACCCTCAATGCCCACCCGCGGCGTAGAGCCCATGCCAGCCGCCGACTTAAGCCCCGCATCCCGCGTCGCCATCCCCCACAACTACGCCCTCATCTTCGCCACCGACGATTACGCCCACTGGCCGCACCTCACCAACCCCATCTCCGACGCTGACGCCGTCAACCAGACCCTCACCTCGCTGTACGGCTTCCATGTGGAAGAGGTCCGCAACGCCACCGACGACCAGATCCTCGCCAGGCTCACCGAATATCTCCACCGCAAATTCGAGCCACAGGATCAGCTCCTCATCTTCTTTTCCGGCCACGGCTACTTCGACCCCGACCTCGGCAGAGGGTTCCTCGTCCCGGCCAACGCCCTGCTCGTCAACGACGACATCGGCCACCGCTCCCTGCTCGCGCACGAGACCATCATGGACTACGTCAACCGCATCCCCGCGAAGCACGTGGTCCTCATGCTCGATGCCTGCTTCGCCGGCACGCTCGATCGCAAAATCGCCGACAGCGGCCTGCGCGGCGACACATCCTCGGACTCCTACGCGCATGTCACCCTCCCCGAACTGCTCGCCCGCAAGCAGCCCAGGCGCACCCGCCGCTACATCACCTCCGGCGGCAAAGACTTCGTCCCCGACGGCCTTCCCGGCCACCACTCGCCCTTCATCTCCGCCTTCCTCGTCACCCTCAATCAGGCCGCCGACCGCAAGGGCTACATCACCCTCGACGACATCCAGGAGGGCCTGAACACCGTCAACCCCGAGCCCCGCTGGGGAGACATCCAGGACGACAATGATCCCGGAGCCGACTTCCTCCTGCTCACCCCCTCCGCCATCGCGCAACTCACCAAACCCAACTAGTCCCATCCGAGCAGCCGACGCGGCGCGGGTTCGGACGAAGTTCACATTCCGTGGATGGGCGCCCGGCGAACTGCATCGCGACCGCCCCCCGGGGGGAGGGGATCCTCGCCTCAGGAGTTCAGGTCGTTTCTCGCCATGCCAGGCGGCAAATCCCGCATGCCCAGTCGGGCCAGCGTGGGCGATGCGTGCCGTGCCGGTTTCGATGCCGACGATGGAGCGCTCATCACTTCCTTCCAGGCCTGCTGGAACTTGTCCATCTCGCTGCGGGTGCCGACCGTGATGCGAACATACGTCGGCCAAATCGGCCAGGTCCGTCCAATGTAGACGTTCTTCGCCGCCATGGCCGCGACCACCTCTTTGCCGGGTCGTCCCGTATCGACCATGAAACAGTTGGTCTGCGAGGGAATGAATTTGTAGTTGTTCGCCGTCAGCCACGAGAACGTGTCGTTGCGAATGTCGGTGTTGATCTTGCGCCGTTCCGGCACCAGCTCGGGAACCTGGAGGCTGCTGGTGGCCGCCGCCACCGCCAGGATCGGCATCGAATTCATGCCATAGCTCTGGATCTTCGCCAGCAGGTCAGGCCGTCCGAGGGCAAACCCGCAGCGCAGTCCGGCCATTCCGTAAATCTTCGAGAAGGTGCGCAGCACCACCAGATCCTTGTCCGCCTTCACCAGATCGAGCGACGGCGATGCGTCGGAAAAGTGGATGTATGCCTCATCGACCAGCAGAATCGAGCCCTTCGGCTTGTTCGCCAGACCGTATTCAATGTCGGTGCGGCTCGTGATCGTTCCGGTCGGATTGTTCGGGTTGCAGATATAAAACACGCCCGCATTCGGATCGGCGGCAATCATCGCCTTCACGTCGTGCGAATAGTCCTTTGCCAGCGGAACTTTGACGATGTTCGCGCCGCTGAACTTCGCCGCATACATCGGTGCCTCATAACTCGGATCGGCGACCACCAGGCTCCGATCCTTCCCGGTAAACGCGAGAACCGTGTAGTGCAGTGGCTCGCTCGATCCGGCGTAGGCAAGGACGTATTCCGGTTTCAGCCCTTCCATCGTGCTGAAGGTGTTTACCAGCTTCCAGGTCAGGTCGTCGTCGTAGCGGCCGCCTTCCGGCAGAAGGCTGCTCATCACCGCGCAGGCTCCGCTGCACGGCCCCAGTGGATTCTCGTTGGCGTCGATGCGCACCGCGTCCGGCGGCAATTCCCGCAGGATCCGACGCCGCTGCGCGAAGGCGAGTTGGGGTTCGGTCAGAATCGGCATCGCGGCCGCTGCGGTCGCGGCTGCGGCTAAACCGAAGAAGCCGCGGCGGGAGAGATTCGTTTTCATCTGCGCCTCCTGAACTGGTTGTCGGGGCCGGTTACTTTCCCAATACAGCACGTTGCGGATTCGGACTCAGACTGCTGACCGCGGCGACTTCGATTTCCACCAGAGCTCCCGGAAGCGCGAGCGCGGCGACCTGCATAGCGCTCCGTGCCGGTTTGTTGGGTTGATCCTTTGTACCAAAGAATTGCGAGTAACCCTTCATAAAACCGGCAAAATCCATTTTGCCACCCTGGGCGGGGTCGCCGGCAAGATAAACGTGCATCAGCACCACGTCGCCCAATGACAGATGCTGTTCTTCAAGCGCGTGCCTGATGTTCTCCAGCGCGTGAACCGTCTGCGTCTCGGTATCCCCGGGCTGGCCTTTCGCTACCGAGGAGTCGAGCATCCCGCTCAGATACAGCATGTCTCCGACCCAGACGCCTTCGGAAATCGGGAAGCTCGAATTCGCCAGCGGAACGCGGCTCACCTTGCTCTGCGCCAAGGCAGTCGCGCCAATACCGCTCATAAATACAGCCAGCATTCCAATCGTAATCCGCTTACGAGACACTGTTGCCTCCGTTCTGGATCCGAGCGCCCAGTTGATGGATGACTCGATACGAGGAAAGCGCGGCGCCTTCCTGCCATCCCACCAGATGACTCGTGTGGTCGCCTGCAAAATACACGCGGCGGTCCGGCCCGAGCAGAATATCCATCGATCCGGCGCCGGCATGCCCAAATCCGCTGATCCACGCTCCCAGGTTGTAGGGGATTTGTCCCCAGCTGATGTACACCGGCTTCGAGAGATCCTTGCCATGTCCCGGATGCAACACCTCAATCGCCTGCCGCGATGCATCCAGCTTGGCCTGCACGTTGGGCAGCCGGCCAAAGGCAGTTCCATTTTCGATGGAGTAGCCGCTGACCACGACGCCGCGATCGGAGAACAGACCTGCGCTCGGATACCACACAACGCCGACGGTCTGCTGCAGATACGAAAGGCCGCCGTAGATGCCATATTCTTTCTCCCAGAAACGAGGCGCCTCCCAGGCCACTTTATACGCGGAATCGTAGCTGCTGCCTGCGATCGCCTGGCGTACGGCAGGACTGAAATCTGCATTGAGCGTGCTGACGATGGTCAGCGGCATCGCGCAAATGCAGTAGTCGGCATTCACCGTATGGTCCTGGCCGCTGGCCGTATCGCGATAGACGACCGCCACTCCCGTCGCCGACTGCCGGATGCTGCGCACCACGGCGCCCGAACGGACCACGCTGCCGAGCTTCTGGTGAAACGCTGTTGGAATCCGGTCCATTCCGCCGATCGGCTGGAACATCGTCGGCTGCCAGTCAATGACCTCTTCGGCCATCATGCCCTGCCACAAATCCGCGTCCAGCAAGGCGTGCATGGGCAGTGGATCAATGGCCTCCGGCAGCGCTTTGCCCGCACCCGGAGGTACTTTGAAGCCCGACCGCTCCGTGCCCCTGAACGACAAGTCCGGCTGCAGATCGCCGTATTTCTTCAGAAAGTCAATCATCCGCTCGCGGTCATCCGCGGTAATCTCCTCATCCAGCGCACCCTTGCGGATGCATTTGGCGAGCAATTCGGAGACATGTCCGCGTGTATCGTTGACCGCGCGGCGCTCACAAACCGGCGCACCGCCATTGAGCTTGTCGCTTTGCATCAGCGCGCCGCGAGAGGAATTGACTTCGACCTCCAGCGCCACGCCCAGCTCGTGGCAGTAGCCCAGCATGGTGCGATGAATCGACGGAAGACGCGCCGGTCCGGCATTGAAGTAGTTGCCTGCATCGAAGGTGCACGACTGCCGTGCGCCGGAGATGAACTCCACATCGGAGCCACCGCGAAGGGTCCAGTTGCGGCCGCCGCATCGTTCACGAGCCTCCAGCAGAGTACATCGATAGCCCGCTTTGCCCAGCTCATACGCCGCGACCAGGCCGGCGATACCGGCTCCGAGAATCACGACGCTGGTTCCCTTTCCATCGACGAGCCGCAGCTTGCCGGACTCTGCCGATGCTTCAGGGATCGCCAGCAGACCGAGGGACTGCATCATGACAAACGCGGCGCGGTAGCCGCCTGCCTGGCCCACGCGCATCAGAAACTGACGTCTGGTGACACCCATGGCTTTTCTATTTCCTCTGATTTTTGGGGAACGCGATCATTGTGCCATAACCTGCCTCCTCAACCTCCCTCATTTCAAAAAAGGGCCCGTGGCCGGAGACGGAACCACGGGCTTCAGGGAGGCTAAAACAAAATTTTCAGAGCCAGCTGCGTGTTGTACGGCTCGCCCGCTCCGATGCCCGGCGCTCCATAGTTCGCTCCAATCGTGGTCCCGATCGCGCAACTGCTCGAATCGGTGCAGTATCCATCGCCCGGCGATGCGAGATTGAGATGGTTGAACAGGTTGAACATTTCCACCCGGAACTGCGCGGTCACCCGCTCCGTGATGTGCGTGTTTTTGAAAACCGATAAATCGACATCCTCGAAACCCGGCCCGTGCAGCACGTTCCGCGGCGTGTCGCCATAGGCTCCATCGGCCGACGGCAGGAACGCATTGGGGTTCAGCCAGTTCACGGAGAGGCTGGTGGCCGCGCTGCCTTCAACCGAGTGAGAAACACCGGTGTAGGGATTCACGCCGGGATTGAAATTGGCTCTCTCGGCATATTCCCCGTTTCCGCTGCCTCCGGCATTGCTGGAATAAACGGTGAAGGGCAGGCCACCGTGGAAGTTCCACAGGCTGTTGAGCTGCCAGCCATTCGTCAGCCACTTCATCGAGCTGCCACCGGGAACGTCGTAGGTGAAGTACGCCGTGAAGGTGTTGCGAACATCGAAGTCGCTGTTGCCGTATTCGCACTTGAAGCAGTAGCTGTTCTGCGGGTTGTAGAGATAAATCTCACTGGCTTCATCCAGCGAGTGCCCCCAGGTGTAGGAGCCCTGCGAGGTGAGGTGATGCCAGTTGGCAAAGCGGATCAGAGCCTGGAGTGAGTTGTAGTCGGAGACGGCTTCGGACTGAATCTGATTGATGACGCCGAAGTTTGGATACTCGCTGGCGTAGGGACGCTGTCCCGTGGCCACGTTGATTTCATTCACATCGACCAGGTTGCGCAGGTGATGGCCCTCACTCCCCACATAGCCCAGCTGCACCAGCGCGCCCGGGCCAAGACTGCGCTGCAAATTGAGGTTGTAGTTCTCCACGTAGCCGGGTCGCAGATGCTGGCTGATGGAAAACAAATTGACGGGCGAGGGGCAGTCATCCGCCGGGTTCGTGTCATTGGGGTTCACAATGCATGGATTCGTTGGACTGCTCAGGTTGGCAAAGATGGGAGAACCCAAGGCCGCGCCGGACGGAATCACCCCCGCTGTCGGACCGGAGTCGATCACCGGCGTCGCCCCCGCTGGATTGTCCTGAACGCCAAACGCGCCTCCGTTGCTCGAGAACCGCGAGTTCAGCATGTTCACGACGTTGGGGCTGTCGAACCCAAGCCCGAAGCTGCCGCGGATGACCGTGTTGCTGTCGCGCGTGGGCTGCCATGAGAAACCCGCGCGCGGGCTGTAGCCGCCGTACCACTGTGGATAAAGGGTTGGGATGTTGACGCCTGCTGTAGCGATCCCGTTGGGAGCTCCAGGCAGGAACGTGCTCAGGTCTTTGGTTCCATCGTGCATCGGGCCGATGTACTCGTAGCGCAACCCGTAATTCAGATTGAAGTGCGGAGAAAGCTGGAACGCGTCCTGAGCAAACAGAGCCCACGAATTCAGAAAGACCTGCCGCTTGGGATCGCCCTGCACGATATTGGTGATCGCCGGATCGAAACAGCCGGCGAGAAAATCGGCCAGCTGGTAAAAGTGCGGATCCGATCCGTACGTGCTGTTGATCGAAGAGACGGTGCCCGCCGACGGAGCCGTGGTTGCCAGCGCGTCACAGGAGGTGCCACTGCCCCCGGACCACGGTCCCTGCGTGCCGTCGAAAACGAATGTCCCGCGTTCGCCGCTTTGATAGAAGTCGTCGATCTGCGCCTGACGGAATTCGCCGCCGAAACGGAATTCATGTTTGCCGACGGTCCATGAAAGCGCCTCATCCAGGTGGCCGGTGATGTCGTTGCGGCCGGATTCGACGGTGGCGCCGACAAAATCAAAACCGCTGGCGGCGGCGCCGAGCCCGCTGCTGGCCGTGGCCGGCGCAATCTGAATGCGCGGCGAGCCGGCGAGGCTGGCACTGGTTACTCCCGTATTCAGTCCCAGGGCGGTGGGGTTGTAGTTGTTATCGGCATCGGAGAACGCCTGATTGAAGTAGTTCACGCCCGCGAAGACCTGGTTGGTCAGCCGTGGAGACAGGATGGAGTTCCAGGTCAGCGAGTAATTCTGCACGTGCATGGGCGCGACTTCGAAATAGGGCGCCAGCAGCGATGTCGTCGGCGCGATCTGCGGCCCCTGTCCCACATACCATTTGGCGGAAATCCTGTTATTGGCGTTGAGATCGTAATCGAGCTTGATCAGGCCATTGTGGCTGTCGCCGGTTTCGTCCGCCGGGCTGAAGTAGTTACTGGGATCAGCCGGACCGGTGAGCGCAGCGGCCGGCCAAAGCGAGGCGTAACTCCCCGTACCATGCAGGATGTTATACGCTGCCTGATTTTCCGGGATGCCCCAGGCATTGAGGATATTCAGCGCATCGGCCTGATAAGCAGCGGAAGGTTCCGTAGAAGGCTGGCCGACACCGATAATGAATTTCTGCTCCTCATACGTGACGAAGAAGAATGCTTTGTCACGCCAGATGGGACCGCCGGTGGAGAATCCAAACTGCTGGTTGCGCAACTCCGGCTTCACCGGCGACAGAGGCGACTGCGCGGCAAGAGCTTCGTTGCGGTTGTAGTAGTAGGCCGAGCCGTGCAGTTGATTCGTACCCGATTTGATGACCAGGTTCACAGTGGCGCCGGGATTGCGCCCTGTTTCCGGGCTGGCTTCGGTCAGCGTCGAGAACTGCTCGATCGCGTCGATGGGCAGGGTGACGCCGGCGATTCCGGAGACGCCGCCCTGGTTCGCCGCGGGCACATTCCACCAGACGTCGTTGTTGTCGGCTCCTTCGATCTGCCAGTTCACCATGTCCGGACGCGTTCCATTCACCGAGCCATAGCCGCCGCCCGCGTAGCCGGCATATCCGGGGATCACCGCAATCATCTGCGTAAAATCGCGGCCATTCATGGGGACATCCTGCACCGTCTCACTGGGAATATCGGTGGTCTGCACGGTCGATGTCGTGTCGAGCGCCAGCGCGCTGGCCGAAACCTCGACGGTTTGTGCCGTCGCCGTGATGCTGAGTTTCACCGCAAGCGTGTAAATGGTTCCGGCCGAGACGGGAACGCCCTCGACCTTCTCAGTCCTGAAGCCGGCAGCCATCACGGTCACGACGTAGCTGCCGATGGGCAGGTCCTGGAACTGGTACTCGCCACCGCTGGAGCTGACGGCCTTGTAGACGACGCCGGTTCCGGCGCTGGCCGCCTGCACGGCAGCACCGGGTACCACAGCACCCGATGGATCGGTGACGGTACCGTTGATCCCGCCGCGAAAATTCTGTCCTTGTAAGGAGACGGTTGCGATCAACACGAAAAGGGCACATCTGCAGAAGCCCGATGCAGCAGTTCTCATGTACGACCTCCAAATAGTAGTGGGCTGTCGCGGGCTGAAGCCCGTGATGCAGCTGTGCCATGGCGCGCAGACTCACATGCCGCTGCGTCGCGGTTACTCGGCGTTCCTCACTTGGGGGTCTTCGACAGGGAAGGTCGCCGCGGCAGGTTTTTGACCTTCTGACTCGGAAGGGGAACCGCGGCTCTTCATCTCACTCGGAAATGAAGTTGGTCTTTCATTCTTGGCACAGCTCGGGAAAAATATCAAGCCGCATTCACAACTCTTATGCGGCAGCCCGTGGAAAACCTCGGCCTGCGATGGGTTGGGAAAGCCCGCTCCCGTGTCCCTTTTCGATACGAACCCGGGCATTCGACCGTGATTTTCGAGTATCGATCGGCCATTCCTGTGCCCGCCGTCACATACAGCCGTGTGTGCAGGAGAGGAGCATTAAGTTCCGGAAAGGGGGTATTATGCCGAATCGAATCCACGTCGCATTCGTGGCGGGGCTGCTTGCCACCGCCGCTTTCGGGATAGCCCAGACAACGCCAGTCATCAAAGAAGTGCCGGTGAGGCCTACTTCACCTGCATCCGGGAAACAGATGTACACCACCTATTGTGCCGTTTGCCACGGAGTGGACGGTAAGGGAAGCGGACCAGCGGCAGCTGCTCTGAAAGAACCTCCGACTAACCTGGCGCAGCTTGCCAGAGACAACGGCGGGAAATTCCCCGAGTCCCACATCTATACCGTGCTGCAATTCGGTATGGAGAACCCAGCTCATGGCTCGAAGGACATGCCCGTATGGGGTCCTGCGCTTCGTTCGCTCGACCGAGGCAGTCCGGCGCCTGAGATGGAAGAGCACCAGAGGCTCGCGAATTTGACGAGTTACCTGAAAACTCTCCAGCAGTAGAGTTCTGGAGCCAACAGAAACTCCCTGCGGCGGTAACGCAGCAGGGAGTTTTTGTATCTGCGCAGAAACTACTTGTTGACGACCGCAAAAATAATCAGCAGCGTAAAGAGCGCCAGGGATTCCATAAACGCCAGGCCGAGCAGCAGCATGGTCAGAATGCCGGCGCGCGCGCCAGGATTGCGAGCCAGGGCTTCAGTCGCCGAAGCGGTGGCGCGCCCTTGTCCGAGACCGCAGAGACCCGAGGCGATGGCCATGCCGATGCCGGCGCCGATGGGAACCCAGCTGGGCACTGCGCTGCCGCTGCCGGGTGTTTGTGCAAACGCCGGCGACGCCATGAACAGCGCAGCCAGAGCCATGAACATAGATTGCAGTTTCCGCATAACGTTTCTCCTGCTTCCGTAGAATTGCCGCCAGTGGGTGGTTGAGGCTCACCGTGCTGGCCCCCTCACGCTGAACGGCTTTTCCCAGGCCGGAGTGGAAGCGGTGCTCCGGCGGGAAATCTCTTTAGTGCTCCGGATGCGCGGTCGCCTCCGCCAGATAGATGGTCGTGAGCAGCATGAAAATATACGCCTGAATCAGGGCGACGCCGAAGTGCAATGCCAGAAAGATGATGGGAATCGCCGGCGGGAACGAGCGAGAAGAACACCACGCGTCAGCAGATCGCTGGCAAACATGTTGGCGTAAAGACGAACCGTCAGCGACATGACGCGAGCGAGGTGCGAGATGATCTCGATCGGGAACATGAGCGGCGCGATCCACCACACCGGACCCATGAAGTGCTTGATGTAGCCGATCGGACCCTGCGCGCGGATACCGTTCCAGTTGTAGTAAGCGAAGGTGAAGAGCGCGAGGGCCAGAGGAACGGACGGGTTCGCGGTGGGCGTCTCGATGCCGGGAAACAATCCGAAACAGTTGCAGAGCAGGATGAAGACACCCAGACAGGTCAGGACGGGGAGGAAGCGTTCGTATCCGTGGCCCATCACCTGCCCGGCCTGGCTGTTCACGAACTCGTGAGTCATTTCGGCCAGCTGCTGCGCCGGGCCAGGCTTCTCAACACTGAGCCGCAGGCGAACCAGGACAAAAAAGACGACCAGACCGGTGAAGACGATCAGCTCGAGGGTCAGCGTGTTATTGATCGGGTGCGCCGGATGCGCCGGATGAACGCCGAGCTTTCCGAGCAGCGCATCAACGGGCGCCGCAAACCAGTGGTTCAGCAAGTGGGTAAGAAAATTGATCCAGGCCAGCATTTTCGGTCTTTAGTTCCGAAGGAGGCGAAGGGCCTCGATAGAGAGAGCAACGACTGCCAGCCCGATACCAGCGACCAGCGCGTAAACACTACCGTGCAAACACCTTAGACTAACATAAAGGATCGCGGCGACCATGCCGAGGCGAAGAAAAAACATGACCAAAGTGCGGCCCATGGGACGCGCGGACTGCTGATGGTCGAGCTTCGCGAAAATGGCCGTCGCCAGGTTCCGCCATTCGCGGATGCCGGTATAAGAAATCAGTGCGCCTGCCAGTTCGAGCAGCCCGGACCGCCAGCCCAGGGTGAAAGTAAAGAGCAGAAATAACAGCAGCCCCAGGAGGACCACAGTGCGCAGCGAACGGTGGAGCAACCCGCGGAGGTCGTCGTCGGTCATGGAGGCGGCGAGGCCCGCGGCCGGCCCGTTTTCCGGGTTCACTGGTCCTCTTTTTGCATCGCCTTTTCCTGACCGAGGACAAGGCGAAAGATCTGAATGAAGCCGGCGACGCAGCCGAGGATGATGCCAACGATATAGATCCAGTGCTGGTGCAGCCATTTGTCGAGGCCCGCGCCGATGAGCCAGCCGACGAGGACCGCCGCCGGTAGGATGAAGGCGATCTGCGTGAGGCGCTCGGCGCGAACCACGCTGCTGACCACTTTGGTTGGGCGCCTGGCACCGTTCTCGTTTTGTTGCAGCGGCGGCTCGGACATCGACGAATTCCCCGGTTCCCGCCCTGTTATACACCACAGACGCCACGCTTCGGCCCATGCGGCCAACTGCGCGGGACGCGAAAGTTATACTCGAACGATACAAATGAGCTACGACGCATTTGAGTCCGAGTTTGAGCGCAGTCTGTACGCGCTTCGCCAGGAAAAACTGAAGACGATTCAGGCGCTGGGACAGAAGACCTATCCCAACACCTTTGCGCCGCCTGCCGATCATCCGCTGCGGACGATTCCCGAGATTCGCGCGACCTGGGACACCTGGATCGGCGAGCAGTTCGACGCGACCAGGGTTCCCATCGCGGTTGCCGGGCGCATCATGGCGATCCGGCAACAGGGCAAGGCTGGTTTTGCGACGTTGCAGCAAAACGGCGCACGGCTGCAGATTTATGTCCGCAAAGACGCGGTGGGCGATGCGGCGTTTGAGCTGTACAAGCTGCTCGACCTGGGCGATCACATCGGCGTGACCGGCTATCTGTTCCGCACGCGGACGAACGAGCTGACGATTCATGTCGAGACGATCACCTTTCTGGCCAAGGCGCTGCTGGCGCTGCCGGAGAAGTACCACGGTCTGGCTGATGTGGAGCTGCGGTATCGGCAGCGGTATGTCGACCTGTTCATGAATGGCCTTCTCAATCCCCCCGAAGCCGAACCGGGTTCGGCCGACGACACCTGTCGACAGCGGCGGCGCGGCGGCCATTCATGTCCGCGACGTCTTTGTGAAGCGAGCCGCGGTGTTGCGGGCGATGCGGAAGTTCTTCGACGGGCGCGGTTACATTGAAGTCGAGACGCCGATGATGCAGTCGATTGCGGGCGGCGCGATGGCGAAGCCCTTCATCACGCATCACAACGCGCTCGATATCGATTTGTTCCTGCGCATCGCGCCCGAGCTTTATCTGAAGCGGCTCGTGGTAGGCGGCTTCGATCGCGTCTACGAGATCAACCGCAACTTCCGCAACGAGGGCATCTCAACGCAGCACAATCCCGAGTTCACGATGCTGGAGTTTTACCAGGCGTACGCGAACTATCACGATCTGATGCAGCTGACGCAGGAGCTGATCGCGTTCGTGGCAAAGGAAGTGCACGGGACGACGATCACGCACTTTGGCGGAGTGGAGATCGATCTCGCGCAGTGGGAAACGCTGACCATGCGGGAAGCCATTATTAAGTGGTGGTGGCCGAACATGCGGCGGAGTCCCAGCTTGGCTGACTTCGCCGCTAAAGAATCTCTGAAGCGATTTCTTACTTGCAAATGCTCCGTCAGGCAGTGCTCCCGAAGACAACGAGCGAGATCGAAATCGGGCGTTCTTTCTCAGTGCGTGGTGTGGTGATGCAGCCGAACGGATTGCAAAAGGTGAACCATACGGCAAAGTCATTGCCGAACTATTCGAACATGTCGCCGAAGAGAAGCTGATTCAGCCGACCATTATTTATGAGTTCCCTGTTGCGGTTTCTCCTTTATCGAAGCAAAAGCCGGACGAGCCCGACTGGGTGGAGCGGTTCGAGTTCTACATCGGCGGATTCGAGCTGGGGAATGCGTTCTCCGAGCTGAACGATCCCGAGGAGCAGTTCCGGCGGTTCAAGGAACAGCTCGAACAGCACGAACGGGGCGACGAAGAGGCGCATCAGATGGACGTCGATTACGTGCGGGCGCTGGCGTATGGGCTGCCTCCGACCGCCGGTGAAGGCATCGGGATCGACCGGTTGACGATGATCCTGACCGGCGCGAAGTCGATCCGCGATGTGATTTTGTTTCCTCTGCTCAAGCCGGTTTCGACAGCGGATAGCGAATAGCGGTCAGCGGTCCGAACGCTAAACGCTAATTCCTGGTCCCTCGGCAACCTTGTCAAGCTTTTTGCCTACGGTACCGAAGTGTTGTTCCTCATTCCAGACAGTTTCCAAGCCAAACAGACCCATAATATTTGGCGTGATTCCACGCTGGATTTGGTATTCTAAGAATAGGGAGTAAGAAAGAAAAAGGCCGCCCCCAACGGGGTGGCCTTTCTGTTTGCCGGAGAAAGAAAGTAGCCTGGCCATGCCCGGTTCATGGTCAGCAACCATCCTGTTTTCAGAGCGATGCCAGAGTCCCAAAAGTACCGTATCGCAAGTCCGGCAGAATCAGGCATATGCCGCGGTCAGGGCCAAAAAAAAATTCCTGAGGGGCCGCCCCATTTCCACCCGTCTTTTCCTTTCCCGGAAAAAATGAAAAGGCCAGGGTTCGGGGATCCGTCATCGGATCGCCGGGATGACCACCGTTCTATCGTGGTTGGGTGTTTTGCGGGCGGAGGGGGTCTTTTGAGAGTTTGGAACGTCCTGCCAGCGGGGGCATGGGCCATGAAGGTTGGTCTTCTTGTTGGTTGTCTTGGCGGTGCGGTTTGCCTGGTGGGCTTCTCGGCGTGGCCGCAGAATGCGGCCCCAGCGCCTCGGAACCTACCCAACAACACGCAGAATGGGGCGGAGTCGATTCCGCTGTTTCGCACCCAGGCGAACCTGGTGGTGGTGGATGTCGTGGTGCGGGATCACAGCCAGCCAGTGCGCGGGCTGAAGGCTGAAGATTTCCGGCTGCTGGAGGATGGGCAGCCGCAGAAGATTGTCTCGTTTGAGGAGCACCGGTCGACCGACACGCTGGAGGTCAGCGGTCCTCCTCCCCAGCTGGGACCGGATACGTACAGCGATGCGCCGCGGTACGCGATCACCAGCGCGGCGAATGTGCTGTTGCTCGATGCGTTGAATACACCGCTGCCGGATCAGGTGTATGTGCGGCGACGGATGCTGGCGTATCTGAAGTCGGTTCCGCCGGGGACGCGGATGGCCGTGTTCACGCTGGGATCGCAGCTGCGAATTATTGAGGGGTTCACGGCCGACTCGTCCGTGCTGGAGAAGGCGCTGACGGAGGGACGGGGGCACGCGGAGAAGTCGCCGGTGATGGATCCGGACTGGGACCAGACCCTGAGCGACGCGGCCGCTTTTGCGGGCAACGGGATGGCGGAATTCGCGGCGGAATCGCGATCGTTCGAAGCGTATCAGCGGCGGGAGATGACGATCGATGCGCTGACGCAGATGGGGCGGTACCTGAGCACGATTCCCGGGCGCAAGAATCTGATCTGGTTTACCGCGTCGTTTCCCTTCGCGCTGCCGTCGGGGGGAGACCAGGTGGGCAACCAGGGCCAGGCGGGACAGCTGGCGCAGGATTTTACGGAGCAGCTGCAAAAGCTGGCAGAGCTGCTGACGCTGGCGCGGGTAGCGGTATATCCCGTGGATGCGCGTGGGCTGATCGATGTGCCGAGTCATCTGGCGGAGACGAACGTGATCAATCCGGCGATGATGAACAGCTTGCCGGTGTCCGGGTCACCCAACATGAATCAGGGTCCAGGGACAGCACGGTCTTCGAATCCGTTGACGGCGAAGCTGGAGGGACAGGATCGGCGGTTCCTGGCGGACCTGGCGGGAGCGCACCTCGCGATGGACCAGTTTGCCAGGGCGACCGGGGGGAAGGCGTACTACAACACCAATGGAGTGACCGAGGCGATGGGGGATGCGATCGCAAATGGGTCGAACTACTACACGCTGTCGTATACGCCGGAGAATCGGAATTACAACGGGGCGTTTCGCAACGTGAAGGTGGAGCTGGTGGAGGGGCACTACGACGTGGTGTACCGGCCGGGGTACTTCGCGGCGGACCCGGCACAGTCGGCGAAGCTGATCCCGGGGCGGCTGACCCCGCTGATCGCGGCGATGCAGCATGGCGTGCTGCCGGTGACGCAGGTGCCGTTTACGGTGAAGGTGATTCCGGCGGCGAACGATCCGGCGGCGGCGCAGAATGCGGACGCGCATGCCGGCGGGATGCTCTCGGGGACGCTGCAAGCGCCGGTGACGCGATACATCGCAGAGTTCAGCATCGAACCGAGCGGTTTGGATTTTCGGCCGGTGGAGAACGGGAAAAATCACCGCGAGATCGAGCTGACGCAGGTGGTGTACGACCAGGAAGGGATTCGGTTGAACTACAACGACGTTGCGCTTGCGGTGGACACGCCGGCGGCAGCAGAGGCGAATCCGCAGGCACGGATTCAGCTGCGGCAGGAGATCGATGTGCCGGCAGGACAGAGCTGGCTGAGGATTGGGGTCAACGACCGGATGAGCGGACGGATGGGGACGCTGGAGATCGGGCTGAACGTGGCGAAATAGGCCGGCTCAGGCGGTCTTGTGTTTCTCGACCTCGGCGACGGCTTCGAGGTCGGCTCCGCGGACGAGCTTTTCTTCCCGGCGCGAGGCCTCCTCGAAGAGGACGACATAGACATCATCGAGGGAGGTGAGTTTTTTCTCGACCTTCCCGACGAGCTTTTTGTCCCTGGTTCGGACCTGTTGTCCCTGGTGAAAGTTCATGTTGCAAAGGTAGGCTCCGGGGTGGCGTTCGACCATCCCAAGAACGGGTGAAATCGGGGCGAAAACAGTAACCACAGAACGTGCACGATGGTGATTTTGTTGTGGACGAAGCGCAGAACGACGGAGGGGCTTACGACAGTTACCAGAGAGTAGCCACCGGTTCCCTGCCCCGGGTGCGGAGCGGAGCTGCATCCAAGTATCGCGGACGCGAACGATCCGATCATTAACGCCGGGTGATTTGCCATCGGGACGGAAAAACAGCGGAGCCTGCGCGCTCTGGAGTGGCTGAACTTTTTTGTGGCCGATGTGCAGACCGGGCTCGGCCCGTTTCTGGCTGCGTATCTGGCGGCGAGCGGATGGAATCCTGAGCGGTTGGGCGTGCTGCTGACCGTTGGCGGGCTGATGCCGATCGCGCTGCAGATTCCGGCAGGCGGCCTGGTGGACGGGGCGCGGCACAAACGCGGACTGCTGGCGGCGGCCATTACGCTGATTGCGGCGGGTGCGCTGCTGCTGGGATGGCGGACGACCCTTCCGGCCGTGCTGTCGGCGCAGGTGACTCTTGCGCTGGGCGGTGCGGTCGTGGCGCCAATGATGGCGGCCATTGCGCTGGGGATCGTAGGACCGGCGGGGTTCGATTGGCAACTGGGGAGGAATCAGTCCTTCGGCGCGGCGGGCAACGTGGCGACGGCGTTACTGATGGCGGGGGTGAGCTACTGGATTGGAATGCGGGAGATTTTCTTCAGCTCCGCACTCCTGGCGGTGCCCACGCTGGTGTGCCTGGGATGGATTCGCGGCGGAGATATCGACGACCGGCTGGCGCGTGGCGCGACTCCGAAGACGGTGGACGGCAATGCGGGGGTCTTGCGGGTGCTGGTGCAGGACCGGGTGCTGCTGATCTTCTTTTTATGCGCATCCCTGTTTCATCTGTCCAATGCCGCGATGCTGCCCGAGCTGGGCGAGATGCTGGCGCGGGGGCACGCGCGCGCAGCCGGGTCGCTGATGTCGGCATGCGTGATTGTGACGCAACTGGTGATCACGGTGGGAGCGGCGGGAACGGGAAGGCTGGCCCATCGGGTGGGGCGGCGGCCGCTGCTGCTGACGGGATTTGGGGTACTCGTGATTCGAGGGTGTCTCTACACGGTCGTGCGCGGGGAGGCGGCGCTGATCGCGGTGCAGCTGCTGGATGGCGTAGCGAATGTGATTTTCGGCGTGGTGTCGGTGCTGGTGGTGGCGGATCGGACGCAGGGGACGGGACGATTCAATCTGGCGCAGGGAGCGCTGGCAACCTTTGTGGGGATTGGGGCGGCGCTGAGCACGACGTATGGCGGGTGGTTGATCCAGAGGTTCGGCTACAACGCATCGTTTCTGGGACTGGCGGGGGTGGGGTTGGCCGCGTTTTGCGTGCTGCTGATGTTCTTCCCCGAGACGCGGAAGGAGCCACGCCGAACAACGGGCGGGGACGGGTCGGCGGAAGCGGTGGTGTTCGCTGGTTGACAGGGCGGCGGGGCGGGGCTATCGTCTTCCCATAAACTACTTATGGGAAAGACAGACGAACAGGGCGAATTGATTCAGGGGACGCTGGAGATGCTGGTGCTGCGGGCTCTGGTGCGCGGGGCGCTGCATGGCTATGGCGTGGCGGAGTGGATTGAGCAGACATCGCAGCAGGTGCTGAAGGTGGAGGAGGGCGCGTTGTATCCGGCGCTGCACCGGCTGGAGCTCCGCGGGCTGGTGAAGGCGGAGTGGGGAGCGTCGGAAAACAACCGGCGGGCGAAGTTCTACCGGCTGACGGCCGAGGGGCGGAAGCGGCTGGAGGCGGAGTCGCAGCGGTGGGCGCGGCTGACGGCGGCGGTTGCGTTCGTGATGCAGGCGTCGTAACAGGGGAAATGCGGGTCCTTCGATTCGTTCTCTTACGAGAGCTCACTCAGGGTGACAAGCGATGAACGAAAAGCTGCACGGGTTTTTGTTCCGCATCAAGGGTCTGTTGCGGCGGAAGCGGATGGATCGCGAGATGGCCGATGAGCTTGCGTTTCATCAGGAGATGCTGCGGGCAAAGCTGCTGCGCGCGGGCGTGGCGGAAGCGGACGTGGATGCAGCCGCGCGGCGGCGATTCGGCAATGCGAGCCGGTGGCAGGAGCGGTTGCGGGAGCTGTGGCAGCTGCGGTGGGTAGAGAATTTCGGGCGGGATGTGCGGTTCGCGACGCGGGTGCTGCGGAAGTCGCCGGGATTCACCGCGGTCGCGCTGCTGACGCTGGCGCTGGGGGTGGGCGCGAACACGACGGTGTTTTCTCTGATCAATGGATTGCTGCTGCGGCCGCTGGCGGTGCCGGGGAGCGAGCGGCTGGCGGTGCTGGGGATCACGGGGCGCGCTCCGGTGACGGTCTATAGCTTTCCCGAGCCGCTGTTTCGGGGGCTGGAGCGGAGGCATGCGGTGTTCTCCGATGTGTTGGCCTTCAGCCACGCGAAGATGCAGGTGCGCGGGAACGACGGCAACGAAAATGTGACGGGGCAGTTCGTGAGTGGCGGGTTTTTCCCGGCGCTGGAGACGGCTCCGCTGCTGGGGCGGACGCTGACGGCGGAGGACGATCGGAAGGGCGGCGATCCGGCGGGGTTCGGGGTCGTGATCAGCGAGCATTTCTGGGAGAGCTGGTTCCACCGCGCACCGGACGTGGTGGGGCGGAAGCTGACGGTCGACAATACGGTGTTCACGGTGGTAGGGGTGATGCCTAAGCGCTTTATAGGAGCGGATCCGGTGGACCGGCCGGAGTTGTGGGTGCCGCTGGCGACGGAGCCGAACCTGAACGGCGAGATGAACATGACGAAGGCGGGCATTCACGGATGGTGGCTGAGCGTGCTGGGCCGGGTGCAACCAGGGGTGACGCTGGCCCAGGCCAACGCGGAGGTGGCGGCTTCGACCAGCGCGGTGCTGTACGAAAACGCGGGCGATGTGGGGTGGGTGAAGCAGGAACTGAAGGGGCATTTTCAATTCGAGGCGGAGCGGGGATCGGCGGGATTCACCTACCTGCGGCTGGAATTCCGGCAGCCGCTGATGGCGGTGTTTGCAATGTGCGGAGGAATTCTGCTGCTGGCGTGCCTGAACCTGACGAGCCTGCTGATGGCGCGGGGCGCAGCGCGGGAGCGAGAGCTGGCGACGCGGCTGGCGATGGGAGCGACGCGGCGGCGGCTGACGCAACAGCTGCTGACGGAGAGTCTGCTGATTGCGGTGGCAGGGACAGCGCTGGGGCTGGCGGTGGCGCCGCTGGTGAGCCAGGCGCTGGGAGCGATGCTGCTGAGCGGGGCGCGGCAGTCGCATCTGGATACGTCGCTGGATGTGCGGGTATTCGCGTTTGCGGCGGCCATTGCGCTGACGGCGACGCTGGTGATCGGGCTGGCGCCAGGGCTGCGGGCGACATCGCGCGATCTGAACGAGCAGATCAAGAGCGGTCAGCACACAATCCGGAAAACGGAGCGCCACCGGTGGCTGCCGCGAGTACTGATGTCGGTGGAAGTGGCGCTGGCGCTGGTGCTGGTGGTGGGGGCGGGGCTGCTGGCGTCGAGTTTGGTGCGGCTGTACCGGTCAGGCGAAGGGTTCGATCCGCGGGGCGTGGAGAACATCCAGTTCAGCATGGACAAGAGCGGGATGGCCCAGGGCGCGCTCATGGAGTTCTACCAGGGAGTGGGCAGCGGGTTGAGACCTGTACCAGGGGTGAGCGGCGTGAGTTTCGCGCGGGTGGTGCCCTTCATGGGGTACACCTGGGATTGGAGCTTCGCGGTGCCGGGCGGCAAGGACAACGATATCTGGGTGAACAGCGTCGGGCCGGATTATTTCGGGACGATGCGGATTCCGCTGCTGGAGGGGCGCGATTTTGCGTGGAACGACACGAGCGCGGGCGGGATGAAGGTCATTCTGAATCAGAAGGCGGCGGCGCTTCTGTTCCCGGGGGGCGACGCGCTGGGGCATGAGGTGAAGCAGAACAATGGTTCGGACGAGCCGGCTGTCCTGTACCAGGTAGTTGGGGTGGTAGGGAACGCGAAATACGAAGATCTGCATTCAGATCCGCCGCCAACGGCGTACACGGCGATGACGCAGGACAACGACGGGAGGCGGTCACCATCGTATTACGCAGTGGTGCGGACGAGTGGAGACGCGGGATCGCTGGCGACGGCGGCGCGTTTGCTGGCGAGGCGGATGGCGCCGGGAATCCCAGCGCCGGTGATGACGTCGATGATGACGACGCTGGACGACTCGCTGAGCGCGGAGCGGATGATGGCGCTGCTGTCGGTGTTCTTTGCCGGATGCGCGCTGCTGGTGACGGCGATTGGCCTGTACGGGACGCTGGCGTATGCGACGGCGCGGAGGACGAGCGAGATCGGGATCCGGATGGCGCTGGGGGCACGGCGGGCGCAGGTGGTGCGGCTGGTGTGCGGACAGAATGCGCTGGTGGCGCTGTTCGGAACCGGGGCGGGATTGATGGCGGCGGTGCTGGTCTCGCGGGCGCTGGCGAGTTTCCTGTATGGGACGTCGGCGCGCGATCCGTGGGTGCTGGTGGGATCAGTCGCGGCGCTGGCGTTGATTGCGAGCGCGGCGTCGCTGCTGCCGGCGCTGCGGGCGGCGCGGATCGATCCAATGGCCGCGATTCGGTGCGAGTGAGGGCGAGGCGAAGGGAAAGCGAGCGAGAGACAAGCGGAGGCCAGGCGGAGGACGAGCCGGAATCGGGGCGCGGGTTGGGGAAAGCCCTCCTGATATGCTGGCTGCGTTGTTTGAACTTCTGTCGATGGTCGTCTCTCGGAGTGCCCTGACTGCATGGAAACCCTGGTGGAGCTGGACAAGGTATCGAAATCCTATGAAGAAAAAGCTGCAGTTCGCGATCTGAGTTTGAAGATCGAGGCGGGCAGCATGTTCGGCCTGCTGGGACCTAATGGCGCGGGGAAGACGTCGACGATCCGGATGATGATCGGGATCACGCTGCCGGACTCGGGGAAGGTTTCCCTGTTCGGCAAGCCGTTCGGCGAAACGGCGCTGAAGCGCGTGGGGTATCTGCCGGAGGAGCGCGGACTCTACAAAAAGATGAAGGTGATCGACCAGCTGGTGTTTCTGGCGGAGCTGCGGGGTCTGGGAGCGCTGGAATCGAAGCGGCGCGCGACGAAGTGGTGCGAGAAGCTGCAGATCGCGGAGTCGATGGACAAGCGGACCGAGGAGCTGTCGAAGGGGATGCAGCAGAAGATTCAGTTCATCTCGACCCTGCTGCACGATCCGGAGCTGATCATTATGGACGAACCGTTCTCGGGGCTGGATCCGGTGAATGCGGTGCTGCTGCAGGACACGCTGCTGGAGCTGAAGAAGCAGGGGAACGCGGTGCTGTTCTCGACGCACCGGATGGACCAGGTGGAGAAGCTGTGCGATTCGATCTGCCTGATCAATCGCGGCGAGGCGGTACTGGCCGGAGGAATGCGGGAGATCAAATCGCGCTACGAGCGCAACCGCGTGATCGTGCAGTTCGAGGGGGATGACGGGTTCCTGCAGCATCCGGCGATTGAGGAATACAAGAGCTATGCGGGGCACGCGGAGATCAAGCTGAAGCCGCACGCCGACGCGCAGGATCTGCTGCGGAAGGCGGCGGCGACGGCGACGATTACGAAGTTCGAGCTGGTGGAACCGTCGCTGGAGGAGATCTTTATCGAGACGGTGGGAGGTCGCTCCGATGCGTGATGCACTGCTGCGCAACACACTGCTGATCGCAAAGCGCGAGTACCTGGAGCGGGTGAAGAGCCGCGTGTTCCGGATTACGACGATTCTGGTGCCGCTGGGCATGGTCGGAATGGGGCTGCTGGGGGCGATGACGGGGAAGAAGATGGAGGGGGTGCAGAACCTGGCGATCGTGGGGGATAATCCGCGGCTGGCGCAGGAGGTGAAGGCGGCGCTGGAGGACGGGGAGCTGAAACCGAAGCGGGTGGAGGTGTATGCCCCGGCGACCGACGCGGATCGGGCGGAGGTGAAGCGCGAGGTGGCGGCGCGCGAGATTGGCGGCTACCTGACGCTGGTGACGGTTCCAGGCGAGGCGGAGCCGGATGCGACGTGGATTTCGGGCAGCTCGATCAATCTGGTGGGCAAATCGCAGATGGAGTCGGCGGTGCGGTCGGCGATGATCCGGGAGCAGCTGGCGGCGCGCGGTGTGCCGCAGACCCAGGTGAGCGATCTGATGAAGGAAACGAAGCTGGACACGAAGCAGCTGAAGAATGGCGCGGTGGTGTCGTCGGATTCGGAGCGGAGCTTTTTCGGGGCGTACGGGCTGATCATTGTGCTGTATGCGTCGGTGCTGATTTACGGGATCAACATTGCGCGGTCGGTGGTGGAGGAGAAGACGTCGCGGATTTTCGAGGTGCTGCTGTCGACGGCGTCGTCGGACTCGCTGATGCTGGGCAAGCTGCTGGGCGTGGGCGCGGTGGGGCTGACGCAGATGGGGATCTGGGGCGCGCTGCTGGTGTTCTATGCGGGATCGGCGATGGCGTCGAAACAGGGGATCCACAGCCTAGAATCGCTGGGCATCACGAAGGCGGAACTGGGATTCTTCGTAATTTTCTTCCTGGGGGGATTTTATTTGTACAGCGCACTGGCGGCGGCGCTGGGATCGACCGTGAGCGGGGAGCAGGAGGTGCAGCAATTCAGCATTATCCTGGTTTCGCCGTTGGTGGTGAGTGTATTTCTGCTGGGGTTTGTGCTCGGGAACCCGAACTCGACGACCTCGGTGGTGCTGTCGCTGCTGCCGCCCTTTACGCCCATCATTATGTACATGCGGATCTGCGCGCAGATGCCGCCGTTATGGCAGGTGTGGCTGTCGATCGTGCTGCTCGCCGGCTCGGTCTGGGGAATGGTGTGGCTGGCGGCGCGGATTTATCGCGTGGGGGTGCTGATGTACGGGAAGCGAGCTACCTTGCCGGAGATGATTCGCTGGCTGCGGTACAGCTGAAACGAAGGCCACTGGACACAGCGGACAGCGAATCGACGACACAGCGGCTGTTTCGGTTTCCTCTAAAAACGTTTCGACGGCACCGATCAGGGCACGGGGTCGCGGGTGCCCATGGGCACGGTTTCGCGGCAGGAGCGGATGCGGCGATAGCTGAGCGCGAGTCCTTTGGCGATGCCGTATTTTTGTACGGCCTGGACGGCGTAACGCGAGCAGGTGGGTCGATAGCGGCAGCGGATCCATCGGCCGGTGATCGGATGCAGGTAGTGATGGTAGCCATCGACGGCGGCTGCGAAGACGCGCACGCTTAGCTGGCGTGATGGCGGGCGGAGCGCATCCGCGCAGCAGAGGGCGCAGAAGAGCAGGAGCAGGGCGAGCCACGTGTGGGGCTTGCGGAGGAGGCGACTCGGCAACCGGACCGGGCCTTGGGAGCGGTTCACAGCTTCAGGCTCCGCAATTCGGGCATTTCACGCTGGTCTGGAGACGCTTGTTGCCGCAGTTGGGGCACGGGACGGTGTTGCCCTGCGGGCGCACCAGGAGATAGACGATGAGGCCGACGATGCCGGTGAAGAAAACGAGGAGCATCCAGAGAATGGCGTTGTCCATGCCGCGGGCTTTCGCGTCGCGTGCGACCCAGACGAGGATTGCGACGTTGAGAGCGACGATGGCGAGGAAAAAGAAGATAAAAAACGATCCACAGATGCCGCAACCAGCGGCACTGGCGGCGGCGGATCCATCGTTTTGGGCGAGGGCGGTGGCGGCGAAAAAGGCAACTCCGGAGCAAAGCACTGCAAGGGCGGGCTTCCTCATCGGGAACTCTTTCCGGTAACCGGTTTATGGGGAGGCACCTATTTAACGGCAGGCAGGCGGGAACAGGCAACAGAAAACAGCGATCGGCGGAGGAGAGATCTGTGCGGGAAGCGTGGCAGGGGAAGCGTTATCAGGCGGCAGGCTGAGCCGGGGTCAGGCGCCGCGCAGTTTGCGACGAGGAGCTGCCTTCGAGGAAAAGAGATTGACCGCCGAGCCGGACGCCGTCGTGGCGGGAAAGGGGGTGACCGATCCACCCGACGTGGTGCCTTCGCCGTCGGGTTTCTCCGGAGGGCTATCGACTTTCTGCGGGCGCAGGTTGGTGGGCAGAAAGATGCTGAAGACGGTGCCGTGGCGGGTGGCGTCGACCGAAGAGCGAAGCTGGATTTCGCCGCCGTAGCGGTGGATGATGGAGCGCGTGACCCACAGGCCAAGACCGGTACCGCGCTGGCCTTTGGTGGTGAAGAAGGGCTCACCGAGGCGGCGCTGGACGTCCGCCGAGATACCGCTGCCATTATCGCCCACCGAGATGCGGACACCGCGGACACCGGGATCGGTCCAGCTGCGCGTGCTGCGGATGCGGAGACGCAGGCGGCCCCGCATCGATGACGCCTCAACCGCGTTGGTGATGAGGTTGGAAAGGACCTGGCGCATCTCGCCGGGATAGACGAAGGCTTCTTCGCGGCAATCGTATTGGCGCTCGACGCGCAGGTTCTTCTCCATGATGCGGCGGCTGTAGAGGGTGAGGACTTCGTCGAGCAGCTCATCGATGTGCGCGCGCACCGGTCCGGTGGTTTCGCGGGAAAACTTCAGCGTCTGGCGGCTGATCTGCGCGACACGATCGAGCTCGCGCTGGGCGAGAGCCAGGTAGCTGGAGACGGTAGGCGACAAATCCTTTTCCTCGCCGAGCAGGAAGAGAAGGTTGGTAATGGACTCGAGGGGATTATTGATTTCGTGGGCGATGGACGCGGCAAGGCGGCCGATGGTGATGAGCTTCTGATTTTCACGCAGCATGACCGCGGTGCGATCGAGCTCGTGCTGCGCGTGACTCTGGAGAACGGCGGCCTGGCGCACTTTGAGAGCGCGGGCAATGGCGGAGGGCAGCCGCTCCATTTCGCCGCTCTGCAAAACTTCGGTCGCGCCTTCACGGAGGATGCGGATGGCTTCGGGCTCATTGACGCGTCCCCCGGCGAGCAGAACAGGGATGGGCGGTTCGGAGGAGCGGGCGCGCTCGATGACCTCACGGACTTCAATGTCCGGGAGGCCTTCGGGCCCAGCGATGAGCAGATCGGTGGAACCGCGGCGCAGCTCGTCAAGAAACTCGCGGCGGTTTTCGGCAAATTCGATGTTCAGCGCGAGGCTGGCGTGGCGTGCTGCCGCACGAACAGCGTGGTGCGATAGCGCGGAACACCGCAGCATCAGCACACCCGGGATGGATTGGCCGCCCATGGACACGTGACCCGTTTCGGCGAGATCCCTCATGGATCTGAGCCGTCTGTCGATACACCGCACCGGAAGCTTCTCAGCTTCCAGCAAAGCCATACGAGCCTCCTGGGTCTTGCTGCTTCCGTGATAGCAAATACCTGGCCAGACAACCCTCGGAAAATTGCCAGGCGGAAGGTGGCGTTACGGAGCCCGCAAAGTCGTTCCTCAAAAAATACGATGTGAGGGTGGGGGAGGGTGTTGCTTCCAGGAATGCGGATAAAGTTCGGCGGGTTGTGGATTTAGCGGTTCCTTGATTGGGACGCGCTCAGATTTCCTGGAAATGGAAGAGGCCGGGAGGGCAGGGCGGTCGAAAGCCATGCTTCCCGCGATCCTTGACAAGGCGAGCATGACGTCGCAATCTTCCCTAGACGGCTATAGGAGCAACGGTGCGGAAGATGCGGAAGAAAAGCAGCGATTCCCTGCAGGGAAGCCTGGACCTGCTGGTGCTGAAGAGTTTGGAGCCTGGCCCGATGCATGGGTGGGGGATCACTCTGCATATCGAACGGGTGTCGGATGCGATTCTGTGCGTGGAAGAAGGGTCGCTGTATCCGGCTCTGCACCGGATGGAGCGGGCGGGGTGGATTGCGGCGGAGTGGGGCGTGAGCGAGAACCACAGGCGGGCGCGGTTCTATCGACTGACGGCGGCGGGGAGAAAGCAGCTGGCTGAGGAACGCCAGAGGTGGAAGCGGATTGCGGGCGCCGTGGAGCTGGTGCTGGATTTCGGACAGGCGCGGGGTTGAGGGGACGCCGATGGGATTGCTGGAGCGGCTGCGAGGGCTTTTTCGCAGAAACGATGGGGATGGCGATCTGGAGGAAGAGCTGCGGTTTCATCGGGAGATGCGCGAGCAGCGGAATGTGGACGAGGGGATGGGGCAGGTTGAGGCGCGGCGCGCGGCTTGGGTACGGTTCGGGAATCCCGTGGTGCTGCGGGAGCGGATGCGGGAGGTGGATCTGATGTTGTTTCCGCAGACGGTCGCGCAGGATGTGCGGTTCGGGCTGCGGACGATGGCGCGGAATCCAGGATTCACCTTTGTGGCAGTGTTTGCACTGGCAGTGGGGATCGGGATCAATACGGCAGCGTTCACGGCATATCGGGCGTTCTTTGAGCGGAAGCTGGACGCGCGTGACCCGGGAGCCTTGGTGAACCTGGCGCTGATCCAGCATGACGGCACGACCGTGCCCAGGTTCAGCTATCCGGATTACGAGGCTTACCGGGATGATGTGCATTCGTTCAGCGGCGTGATCGCTGCGAGCGCGCCGCAGTTTCTGACAATCTCAGCGCCCGGAGGAGTAGCGATTCATAGCGATGACGGGGAGGGTTCGCTGGTCGGAAAGCTTGGCCTGCTGCCTTCGGGCCTGGCCAGCGATGAAATGGCGATCACGATACTCGTCTCGGAAAACTACTTCTCTGTTTTGGGAGTGGGGGCTTTGCGTGGACGGGTGTTCAAGGCAGCGGATGCTGGGGCGCTGGCGTCGTTCCCTGAGGTGGTGATCAGCGAGAACTACTGGCAGAAGAAGTTTGGGGGCAACCCATCGATTGTGGGCAAGTCGGTTCGGCTCAACGGAGCGGCGTTCACGATTATTGGTGTGACTCCGCATAACTTTGTGGGAACGTTTGTGGCGGCACCGGATTTCTGGATCCCTCTGAGCCTTGAGCCTCTGGTTCATCCTGGGAACAACTGGCTGCGGGATCGTGAATCGGATTGTTGCCGCGTGTTTGGGCGTTTGGCCGCTGGCACAGGTGCGCGGGAGGCACAGGCAGAGGCGGCGCTGGTGGCGGATCATCTGCGGAGCCTTCACGATGCTCACTCGGATCTGGCGCAGCCGGTGAACGCGATGGTGTGGCCGGGATCTCCGTTTCCAATGCCGATCGAGCAAGTTCCAGGATTGAAGATTTTCATATTGTGTGTGATGGCGGCGGTGGGGATGGTGCTGGTGGTGGCGTGCGCCAATGTGGCGAGCCTGCAGCTGGCGCGGGCGGCATCGCGGCAGAATGAGCTGGCGATGCGGCTTTCGCTGGGGGCAAGCCGCTGGAGGATTATCCGCCAGTTGCTGACGGAGAGCGCATTGCTGGGTCTGATGGCCGGAGTGTTGGCGTTCTGCTGCAGCTGGGCCCTGCTGCAGGGAGCGGTGGTGCTGGTCGCGAATGCTTTTCCCGAGGAGTGGGGGACGTGGGTTTTCAAGGTCACGCCGGATCCGTCTGTTTTCGGGTTCGTGTTTTTCATTTCTCTGCTGGCGGGAGTTTTGTTCGGTCTTGCGCCGGCGCTGGAGAGTTCCGGATCGGCTGTCTCTTCATCGGTGAAGGCCAGTGCCGCTGCTTCTCCGAGACGCAGCCGTCGCTTGCGGAATTTGCTGATCGCGACCCAGATTGCGATGTCGGCGGTGCTGGTAATTGTGGGCAGCCTGTTGATCCACAGCGCGATTCGCGCGCTGCGGATGGACACCGGCTACGACGATGCGCATGTGATCGACCTGACACTTCGATTTCCGGAGAGCGCGGCCTATACACCGGAGCACAAGGTAGCTCTGATTCGCGATCTGCGCGCCCGGGTTGCGGCGATACCGGGAGTGACAGATGTGACCAGCGCACGCGCGCCCGACGACGAGGAATTCCGCGAAGGGCTGGTTTCAATCAACGGCGAGAAGCCAACGAGAGAGAACGCGAAGGCCTGGGTCTTCTACACCTGGATCGAACCGAACTATTTTCGGACGCTGGGGATTCCGCTGGCTTTCGGAAAGGAGTTCGCGGCGCAGGCTGGGCAGGCGGAGGCGTCGGCCATCGTGAGCGAGTCCGCGGCCAGGGAGTTGTGGCCGGGAAAAAATCCGCTGGGGCGCATCCTGCGCCTCGGTACAGACCGGCAATTTCATACTGCCGACGAGCCGCTGCCGGATGGTCCGGTGTGGCGAGTGATCGGGGTGGCGCACGATACGCGCGGGGTGCTACCGGATGGCGTCGATTCGGCGCAGATTTACCTGCCGTTGGCGGGAAACTATGTTCAGGCGTATCCGGTCCTGGTACGGACGCGGCTGGACCCGACGCAGGTGATCTCCTCGATGGGGCCGGTGATCGATGCGGTCGATCCGAATGTTGTAGGCATGTCGCAGACGCTGGAGGAGATGCTGCGTCAGACCGAGCCGTTTCTTGCGGCCAGTATGGCGGCGGCGGTGGCTTCGACGACGGGATTACTGGGGCTGCTGCTGGCAGCGATTGGGATCTATGGGACGGTGAGTTACATGGTTGTGCTGCGCACGCGCGAGGTGGGAATCCGAATGGCACTGGGGGCACAGAAGCGCGATGTGCTGGGGCTGATTCTGCGGGAGAGCGGCCGGCCGGTGGTTGCGGGGCTGGTCGTGGGGGTGGTGCTGGCGGGCGGCGTCGCATATCTGCTGCGGCATATTTTGTATGGGATTCACACCATCGACGGCGTCTCGTTTGGCGGGGTCACGGTGTTTTTCCTCGGAATCGCGCTGCTGGCGTCGCTGGTGCCGTCGCGGCGGGCGTTACGGATTGAGCCGGTGACGGCGCTGCGCTACGAGTAGGGTGTCGGGCAGGTCCGGACACAATTCTCAGGAATTTGCGAGCGGCTGTGGGAGGGTCTGGTACCGTGGGCTGGCCTCAGGCTATGAAATAAGGCAACTCGGAGAGGGTATTCTGATCTAAACAGAAGACTCTTCGATGGATTTGGGGACGATGAAGAAGCTGGTGGTGGGTCTGGCCGCGCTGGTGGTGAGCGCGGGCGCGGCAGCACAGGCGCAGAGCAATCCTCAAAATTCGGCAGCGAATCCTTATGCGGGCAGCGTGCAGGCGGTGGCGTATACACCGGAGGCGAAGGCGCTGTCGCTGGACGATGCGATCCGGCTGGGGATCCTGAATAATCTGGCGCTGACGATTGCGCGCGAGCAGCAAAAGACGGCGGACGCCGAGAAACTGCAATTGGTGACGGTGCTGCTGCCGGACATCACGCTGCACGGCGAAACGGGCGTGCACCAGTACAACCTGGAAGCCGAAGGGTTTCACCCGTCGACGGAAGCGTTGTTCGCGCCGCTGCTGCCGCCAGGAACGAATTTGTCGTCGTTTCACCTGATCACGAAGGTGGATACGACGATTGGGCAGGTGAATTTTTCGCAGGCGCTGTTCAACTGGGCGGGGTACGACGTGTGGCGCGCGTCGCAGGCGTTCCAGAAAGCGGCGTACTACAACGCGCAGTCGTCGCGAGGGCTGGTGGTGCTGAACGTGGGGAACACGTATCTGCAGGCATTGGCGGCAAAGGCGCAGCTGGATTACGCGCAGTCGCTGGAGAAGACGGACGAGACGGCGTTCTATCAGGCGCATGAGGAGCATCTGGCGGGGGTGGCGGCGAACCTGGACGAGCTGCGGGCCAGGGTGCAGCTACAGAGCCAGCAGCAAGTCGTGATCGCGGCGGAAGACGATTTTGAGAAGGCGAAGATTGCGCTGAACCGGATGATTGGCCTGGCGCCGGAGCAGCCGATTACGCTGACGGAATCTTCTCCCTATGCGGAGCTGCACCCGATGGATCTGCCGGATGCGCGCAACGAGGCGTACGCGAACCGCCAGGATTATCTGGCGCTGAAGCAGGAGCTGATTGTTGCGGAGCGAGAGCGGAAGGCGACGACGCACGAACGGTATCCGACACTGACGTTTGGCGGGAACTGGGGCGTAACGGGAGTCTCGGGCGGGATCTATCACGAGACGTTCGTGGCGGCAGGAACGCTGAGCTTTCCGATTTTCAAAGAGGCGCAATTTCGCGGGGATCGTGACGTAGCGGAGGCGCAGCTGGATGAGATTCGGTCGCGGCTGGAGGATCTGAAACAGAAGATCGATCAACAGCTGCGGGACAGTTTTCTGGATCTGGAGACGGCCACCGAGACGGTGCGGGTGGCGAAGAGCAATGTGGATCTGGCGACCACGGCGCTGAGCCAGACGCAGGATCGCTTCACGGCAGGCATCAGCGATAATTTGCCGGTCGCCGAGGCGCAGTCGACGCTGGCGCAGGCGCAGAGCCAGTACGTCACCAGCGTGTATCAGCTGAACGAGGCGCGACTCGGGCTGGCGCGCAATCTGGGGATCGTCGACACGCAGTACCGGACGTTTCTGCAGGGTGGGAATCCGCCTGAGGTGAAGAGCGACAAGGCGGTCGGCGAGCCTAAAAAAGAATAGCGTTCAGCGGACAGCGGACGGTCAGCGATCAGCGCCGCTCGGCCCGATGGGTTGGCTGAAGTTTGAGCAGCGCGCCGGAATTTCAGACGTGCGATTCTTGATGCGTGGAATCGGTTGAGGCAGTTTATCGCCGGCTGCTGGGGGCGAGCCAGGCACGCGCTGAGGTCGAGCGCAGGCGGCATATCGGGCTGGGCTATGCCAAACTGGTGGATTTTCTTGCGGGAGTGATTGCTGCGGGCGTGCTGGTGCACACGCGCGGTCCTTTCAGTCTGCTCCTGATTCCTCTTGCGATTTTTGTGGTGCTGGTGGTGGTGCACGATCGCGTGCTGCGGCGGCTGGCGAAACTGGTGCGCGTGACCGAGTTTTATGCGCGCGGGCTGGCGCGGATCGAGAACCAGTGGCCGGGGACCGGCGAGAGCGGCGACCGGTTTTTCGATGCGGCGCATCCCTACGCACGGGATCTGGATTTGTTTGGCAAGGGATCGCTGTTTGAGCTGCTGTCGACGGCGCGCACGCGGATGGGGGAAGAGACGCTGGCGCGATGGCTGCTGGCAGCGGCTGCGCCGGAGGAGGTCAAGGCGCGGCAGGCGGCGGTGGTTGAAATGCAGGAGCGGGTAACGCTGCGGGAGCGATTGTTTGCGGCCGGCGAAGATGTGCGGGCGGGGGTGCATCCGGAGGAACTGGCGGCGTGGGGCGAGGCCAAGCCGGAGTTCCAGTCGCGAGGGCTGCCCTGGGTGCTGGCGTTTCTGGCGGCGCTGTGGCTGGCTTCGATTGTGTTTTGGGGGATAACGCGGAACTGGGACCTGGCGCTGCTGATGTCCCTGATCAACTACGCGGTGAGTTACCGGCTCAATCGGCGCGTGAGTGCGTCGGCGGATGCGGTGGAGAAGGCGGCAGAGGATCTGAAAGTGCTGGCCGAAGTGCTGGCGATTATGGAGGGGGAGGGGTTTGCGGCAGAGCGGCTGAAGGGGCTGCGGGCGCGCCTGGACACGCGACACATCGCCGCGTCGGCTGCGGTGAAGAAGCTGGAGCGCGTCTACGACTGGCTGGAGGATCGACGGAATGGGTTTGTGACGCTCTTCAATGCGTTCGTGTTCTACGCGGCACAGCTGACGATGGCAGCGGAGCGGTGGCGAGGGAGATTTGGGCCGGAGATTCGCGGCTGGCTGACGGCGGTTGGGGAGTTTGAGGCGCTCGGGGCGCTGGCCGGATACGCATACGAGCATCCCGCCGATGTGATGTGCGAGCTGGCCGGGGGTCCGGCGTATTTTGAGGCGGAAGACCTGGCGCATCCGCTGCTGCCCGCGGGCAAGGCTGTAGGCAATGATTTGAAGCTGGGAAGCGGCGAGCCGCAGCTGATTGTGATCAGCGGACCCAACATGGCGGGCAAGAGCACGTTCCTGCGCGGAGTGGGACTGAATGCGGTGCTGGCGCAGGCGGGCGCTCCGGTGCGGGCGAAGCGGCTGCGGATGTCGCCGCTCACGGTGGGGGCGTCGATTTGCGTGCTGGATTCGCTGGCAGGGGGCGTTTCGCGTTTCTATGCGGAGATTCAGCGGCTGAAGGTGCTGTCGGATCTGGCGGAAGGGCCGGCGCCGCTGCTGTTTTTGCTGGACGAATTGCTGTCGGGAACCAATTCGCACGACCGGTTCGAGGGCACGCAGTTTGTGGTGCGGGATCTGGTGCGGAAGGGAGCGATTGGTCTGGTGACGACCCACGACCTGGCGCTGGCAGCAATTCCGGAGACCATGGAGGGAGCGGCGCGGAACTGCCACTTCGAGGACGCGATTGAAGAGGGTAAGCTGAAGTTCGATTATCGGCTGCGGGCCGGGATTGTGCAGACCAGCAACGCGCTGAAGCTCATGCAGGCCGTGGGCCTGCATGTAGCGGATAGCGGATAGCGGTTAGCGGACAGCGTTCAGTGTTTTTCGTCGGCGGGTTGCCAGAGCTCGACGCGGTTGCCTTCGGGGTCGGTGATCCAGCCGAACTTGCCGTAGTCGGCGCTGTCGCGTTTGGGGTCGACCTGGACTCCGTCGGCCGCGAGCTGATCGAGGAGCTTGTCGAGGTCGTCGACCTGGAAGTTGATCATCGCGGGCTGCGTGGTGGGGAAGTAGGCGCTCTTCTCGGAGAAGAAGGCGAAAGCGATCATGCCGCGCTCGTGTTCGGCGGGAATAGAGAAAGAGCCCTGGCCCATGGGCAGGCCGAGGTGCTTCTCATACCAGGCGTAGAGGGCTTTGGGGTCGCGGGCGCGAAGGAAAACGCCGCCGATGCCGGTGGCTTGTGCCATGTTATGGGTCCTCCGAAAGTAATTTGCTGAGTGTTTGAGGGTGCTTCCGGCCGCGCTTTACTTCCCGCGCAGTGTTGGGGAGAACGCGCTCGGGCTTAGGCTGGCCGACGCGTACGCGGGCGTTGGCTTTCACGGCCTTGACGGTGGAGAAGGTTCGTTTTTTGGCGCGTTTCTTCGGCATTGTTTCAGTCCAGGGCGCAAACAACGGGCGGGCCGGGGAACCCGAATTGTGCGGGTCACAGATACAAATAGGCTGGATCTCGTGCCCGATAGCGGGACGGAGCGGCGGCCCGATTGTCCTACAAAATAGCATCCCGGGGTTGCGCGATGTGAAATACTTCCAGTGGAATCTTTTATTGGAGTCACGGGCCGATGGAAGAACGCGAATTTTTCGATGAAAAGTCGGAGCTACGGAAGCACACGCTGACTTGCCCGCACTGCGGCCAGGCCGGCGAGTATGAGGTGCGGTGGCTGGTGCGGACACGGAAGGCGCAGGTTCCGCGGAATGCAGACGAACGGGATCGGGCGCGGTTCGCGAAGGCGCAGTCGTACATGGTGCGCCAGGACGATCTGGTGGGCTGCAAGAATATCCGGTGCCGGAAGCGGTTCGAAGTGACGAGCCTGCAGTCGGTGGCGTTTCTGCAATCGGCGTGACGAGCCGGTAGCCGGTGGCCTGTAGCCTGTAGCTAACCTATGAGTCACGAAGGGATACGGCTGGTCAGCGCGGAAGAGGCGCGGCGCGGGGATGCGCCGGAGTTGCCGCGTGAGGCAGTGACGCCGGCGAAGGTGCGGGTGCAGCAGTCGACCGGCGAAGGCCTGGAGATTGAGTGGAAGGACGGGCATCGCAGCCGGTGGGGTTTCGCATGGCTGCGGAATGCGTGTCCGTGCGCGACCTGCCACGAGGAGCGCGAGGCCCAGGGGCGACGGCCGGGTGAGGGAAAGCCGAAGGCGGCGAATCTGCTGCCGATGTACCAGGCGCCGGCAAGGCCGGAGTCGGCGAGTCCCGTGGGCAATTACGCAATCAGCTTCAAGTGGAATGACGGGCACGCGAGCGGAATTTATTCCTGGGATTATCTGAGACGGCACTGCCTTTGCGAGGAGTGCCAAAAGAGCGAGCGGACAGCGATCAGCGATTAGCGGTCAGAGGGTCGCGAGTATCACATCCCGAGGGTCGGCCTCCGAGTTGATGGCTCACGCTTCTCTTCCCTTTTTCGCGTCGAGAGCTGATGCGACCTTCGCGTAGAAGGCGGCGAGGTCTTCGGCGGGGCCCATCGTCAGGCGGCGGAAAATTTTCAACAGCGGATAGACGTGCGAGCCCGCGACGTCGAGGGCGGGCATGGCGAGGGCGTCGCCGGCATCGGAGCGTCCGGAATTGAGCTGGCCGGGGTAGACGGCCATGATCCATTCGCCTGAGATATTTTCTGCGGAAAACTTCGCCATAGTAGGCGCCCCAGAGGCGAGTGGCTTCCTCCTGTTGGGGCTCGGGCACGGGTGTACGAGCGGAGAGCACGGTTTCGAGACGCGGAATCGAGTCCGGCGTGTAGTCGAGGGTCATGCCGTGATCGGCTGCAGCGAGGCGCACCGCCTCCTCGGCCCAGGCTTTCATCATCGCGTCGAGGGAGTCAAAGGATTGTTGCGAGAGCGGGCTGGCGCTGGTCATGCTTTCCCAGAGTACAGCAGGGAGAACGGGGGCCGGCAGGCATGGGACAGAATGCGCCCGGCCCATGTATCTTTGAGATTTGCGAGACAGTTTGCCGAGTTTTTTGCCGTTTGCCGGAGGTTTTGTCTGTTGAAGAGGACGTGGAGTGTTCGTCTGGTCGTGGCGGCTGCGGCCGCTGTGCTGTGTCTGATGGGAGCGAGGGCTGAAGGGCAGGTGGTGAGCCCGCCGCCAAATCCGCAGCTGCCGCCTCCGGCGCCGCTGGCGGGGGTCCGCTACGACTATCCGTGGGAGATTTACGGGGGGCCGGCGTATTTGCATTTCGACGCGGGGCCGAACCTGCACCAGGGGGCGAATCTGGGCGGGTTCGACGCACGGGCGGTGCGGGAGTTCACCCGGCGATGGGGCATCGGCGTGAATGTGCGCGGATACTACGGGACGAGCGGTGCGGCGCCGAACTGCGGGAGCTGTTCGGGAACCGGGCCGAACGCGGGGCCGATTACCGGACCGTTTGTGAGCGAGCATCTTTTCGTGGCGGGGCCGGAGTACCGGCTGGCGATGAATCCGCACGCGGCGATTATGCTGCATGTCTTCGCGGGTGGCGCCTATGGGAATTTCACGAGCGCTCTGGGCGGTCTTCCTCCTTCGGAGTTCGGATTCTTCGCGAACCAGCTCACGTTCGGCTCAGCTTTTGGTGGGTCGATCGATCTGAACCGATCGCCGAAGCTGGTGTTTCGGATTGCGCCGGATGGCACGCTGACGACCTATGGGAACGGGACCCAGGAGCATTTCGGGATTTCGGTCGGAGTGGTGTACCGGATGGGAAAGCAGTTTAAGAGATAGCGTTCAGGGACAGCGGACAGCGGCCAGAAAAACGGATGCGGGAGAAGATCACTTCTCCCGCATTTGTGTTTGTGCTTCTCGCGATTTCAGCCCAGGGAAGACATGTCGATGACGAAGCGGTATTTCACGTCAGCTTTAACGACGCGCTCGAAGGCTTCGTTGATTTGCTGGATGGGAATGACTTCGACGTCGGCGGTGATTCCCTTCTCCGCGCAGTAGTCGAGCATCTCCTGCGTCTCGGCCATGCCCCCGATGATCGACCCGGACCAGCTGCGGCGTTTGAAGAGGAGATGGCCGGGGAAGATGACGGGCGGCTTGTCGGGGAGACCGACCTGGGCGTAAGTGGCGTCGCGCTTGAGCGCTTCGAGGTAAGGGTTGATGTCGTGCGGAGCGGAGACGGTATCGAGGATGAAGTCGAAGGAGTTGGCCTGCTTCTTCATTGCAGTGGGATCTTTGGAGATAACGACCTCGTCGGCGCCAAGGCGTCTGGCATCGGCGATTTTGGATTCGGAGGTGGTGAACTGGACGACGTGCGCGCCGAAAGCGTGAGCGAATTTCAGGGCCATGTGGCCGAGGCCGCCGAGTCCGATGACGCCGACTTTTTTGTTCGGGCCGACTTTCCAGTGGCGCAGCGGCGAGTACGTCGTGATGCCCGCGCAGAGCAGCGGCGCGACACCGGCAGGATTCAGCTTCGGCGAGACGGTGTGGACGAAATGCTCGTCGGTGATGATGTTGTTCGAGTACCCGCCCTGGGTGAGGTCGCCGTACTTGTCCTTCTGGCCGTAGGTGAGGGTGATGCCGACTTCGCAATACTGCTCCTCTTCGGCTTTACAACTGGGGCAGGTGCGGCAGGAGTCGACGATGACACCGACGCCGACGAGATCGCCGGGCTTGAATTTTCTGACGGCGGAGCCGACGGCTTTCACCTTGCCGACAATTTCATGGCCAGGGACCATGGGGTAGACCGCGTTGCCCCATTCATTGCGGGCGGAGTGGATATCGGAGTGACAGACGCCGCACCACTGGATATCGACGTGGACATCGTGGTCGTGGAGTTCGCGGCGGGAAAATTTGAAGGGCGCAAGGGGGGTAGCGGCATTTTGCGCGGCGTAGCCGTGGGACGGTGGCATGAGTGATGGCTCCTCAGAAGTAAATATGCAACAGGGATGGTAGCGGATTCATGAATGGATCGCTATGCGGGACCCGTTCGACGCGTGCCTCACTTCGTTCAGTACTTGCTCCGGGCAGGCTCCATTTGACTCCCGGACTACGGCTCTTTTTCGATGGGTGCGTTGAGGACAGAATGGTCGAGGCCACGAGCCTGGCGGTTGGACTGGCCTTCGAGATCGAAGACGGTGACCTCGTTGGCTCCGGCGCGCAGCCAGGAGGCGGGAAGATAGAGTGCTTTTTGCGGGCCGACGTGCCAGAAGCGGCCGAGTGGGCGACCGTTGATCCAGACTTCGCCTTTGCCGAGTTCGCTGGTATCGAGAAAAGTATCGGCCGGATGATCGACAGAGAAAGTGGCGCGGTAGAAGCAGGGGCCGGTGCAGGGCTTATCGGAGTACGTCAGGACGCCGGGATCGAGCATGGGCAGCGAGAGGTTGTCCCAGCCCGTGAGCGGCTTACCGGCGAGCGTGACGCCGTTGAGCAGGCCGACGCGTTCGCCGGGGAGCGCAGGGCCGAAGTTCACGCGGCCGGTGTTCTCGACGAGGATGTCGAGGCGAGCGTGGGGGGTATCGATTTTGAGCGGCAACGAGGTCTGGTTCAGCCGGCGGTCGATTGTGCCGGCGAGCTGGCCGTCCACGTAGACCTGCGCGTAGTCGTGAAGCGCGCCGATGGCGAGGTCGCCGGCGACGGGGCCGGCAACTGTGGTGCGATAGAGAATGTAACCGTAGAGCTGATCCATTTGCTCCATCGTCAGAGGCTGCTCGGAATGGAGCGGAGCGGGGAGGTTGTCCCAGAGTGAGGCGGCGCTCGTTAGGGCGAAGGCGGGGAGGGTCATGACGGGGGGCACGGCGGGCGCAGGCGGCGGCCTGATGCCCGCGTCGCGCGCGATGACATCGCGGAAGAGGAAATACTTCGGCGTGGGGTGGCCGCTTTCATCGAGAGCCGCGTCGTAGTCGTAGCTGGTCACGTCGGGCTCATAGTTTTTGCCGTTGGAGTTGGCGCCGTTCATCCAGCCGAAGCTGGTGCCGCCGTGAAACATGTAGATGCTGACCGAGTAGCCCTGGTGGAGCATCCAGTCGAGATCGTCGGCTTGCTGCTGGGCGTTGGTGTGGGCGTGCGGTGCGCCCCAGTGATCGAACCAGCCGTCCCAGTATTCCGAGTTGAAGAAGGGGCCGCGGGGGCGTTCCTGTTTGAGCAGAGCGAAGGACTTTTGCGCATCGCCAGGACCGAAGTTGATGCCGACGGGTAATTCCGGCAGGCTGCCGCGCGGAACTTCTTCGGCGCCGTCAGCGGTATAGAGCTGCGCTTTTGTGAATCCGGCATCAACGAGGTCGTGGTGGATCGCTTCCATGTAAACGTGGTCGTCGCCGTAGGAGCCATATTCGTTTTCGACCTGGACGAGGATGATGGGCCCGCCGTTGCCGATCTGGAGGGGCGCCACTTCCCTGCCGAGACGCAGCAGCCAGGCGCGCGCCGCAGCGAGGAACTGCGGGTTGGTGGAGCGGACGACCATCGTTGGGTCTTTGAGCAGCCACGCGGGAAAGCCGCCGAATTCCCACTCGGCGCAGGAGTAGGGACCGGGGCGCAGGATGACGTACAGGCCTTCCTGCTGGGCTTCGCGAATGAATTCGACGATGTCGAGGTTGCCGGAGAAATCGTAGACGCCAGGACGCGGCTCGTGCGCGTTCCAGAAGACGTACGTGGTAACGGCGTTCAGTCCCATGGCCTTCGCCATGCGGAGGCGGTCGCGCCAGTAAGCTCGCGGGATGCGCGCGTAATGCATTTCGCCGGAGATGATCTGGAAGGGCTTGCCGTTGAGGAGAAACTGGCCGTCGGCGACGCGGAACGAAGGCTGCTGGGCGCGCGCGGGGTGAAGGGACGCGAAGGCCAGCGCCAGAAGAGCAGCCTGAACAGCGAGACGAAGGAAAGCGTGGTTCCGGGGAATTTTCATTCCGGTTAGGGATTATAAGTGCGTGAAGCAGCCGGTGAGCTACGGTGTGACGCAAAATTCCGTTCAGAACCGGTCGAGGTCCGAGCTCCGCCGCACCCACACGCCCGCTCGCTCCAACTCCGCGTCCATCCTGGCGACCGACTCCTCGACGTCAATTACCCGGCAGGCATCGCGGATCACCACCGCCTCGAAGCCGCAGCGCCGCGCATCGAGGGCGGAAAAGCCGACGCAGAAGTCATAGGCCAGGCCCGCGAAGAACATCCGCTCGAGCCCGCGCTCCTGGCAATAGCCTGCCAGACCGGTGGGCGTGGTGTGGTCGTTCTCGAAGAATGCTGAGTACGAATCGATCTCTCTGCGAAATCCCTTGCGCAAAATCAACTCCGCCTGCGGCAGCACGAGCGTTGGATGGAGTTCGGCACCGCGTGTCCCCTGCACGCAATGATCGGGCCACAGCCGCTGCTCGCCGCCTGCGTGTTCCACCACTTCCAGGGGCTTCTTCCCCGGCCAGCTCGAGGCAAACGAGCAATGACCCTGGGGATGCCAATCCTGGGTGAGGACGATATGTTCAAAGCGCGGCGCAATCCGATGAATCACCGGGATCACGGCGTCTCCCTCGGGAACCGCCAATGGACCGCCTGCACAAAAGTCGTTCTGCACATCGACAACAATGAGCGCGTCGCGGGTTGTGATCTCCATGTGCGGCTATTATCCCTCGGGCGGTGCTACAACTGGAGGCAAGACGCCATGCCTGCCCTTCACCGCATCCTGCCTGCACTTCTGCTGCTGTGCTGCTTCCCGCTTCCGCCGTCCTCACAAAATCCCGCACCCGCACAGAGCGCCGGCGCGCCAACTTCGAAAGCAACCCAGGTTCCGGGCGGCAAAGCCTCGTCCACCCAGGCTGCGAATCCGGCCCAGCCCACAGCCGCTCCTGAATACAGCGATCCCTGCGCAGCCAACGCCACTACCGTCGACTTCGACACCTGCTACGCGGATCTGTTCAAGCTGACTGACCAGGATCTGAATCATCTCTACCGCAACACGCTGCTGGCGTTCGAGGCCGAGGTCGCGGATGCATACAAACGCTCGGACCAGAGCCAGCTGGGCTACGATGCCACCGCGATCGGCGACCTGAAAGCGGCTCAGGCAGCGTGGATTCAATACCGCGACCTCGAGTGCCGCGCCGCGGGCCAGCAGCTGCAGGGCGGATCGATCCAGCCCATCGTGGTGAACAAATGCATGATTCTGGTCACGCGGCATCGCATCGATGACATCCGCGCTGCGTACGAAATTGGCGGTCGCAATCTCGAATAGATCGCGCCGCTACTGTCCCTTCAGCTTGCGGTTGAAGAAGTCAGCCTCCAGTGAGTACGCGGTAATCCAGCTCCGGTGGAGAAGGAATCCGTGAATCTCATCCGGAAAAACGTGTTCCTCAAACGGCGTTCCCTGAGCGCGCAACGCTGCCGCCAGGCGCACGGTCTGCGAAAACTGCACGTTGCGGTCGTCGTCGCCCTGCATCAGAAGCACCGGCGACTTCCATGTCTTCACCGAGGCCAGCGGCGACGATTCCCAGGCGATGCGGGCGGCCTGCTGGTCGGAATCCGGATTGTATTTCGGCTGCCAGTTCTCCAGTTCCAGATTCCAGTCGTGCACGCCATGGAAATCGACGCCCGCTGCAAACAGATCCGACGCCCGCGACAAGGCCAGCGCCGTCAGATAGCCGCCATAGCTGCCGCCCCACACGCCGATCTTCGCGCCATCCACATCCGGACGGCTGCGCAGGTACAGTCCCGCTCCCTGCACATCGTTGAACTCGCTCGCGCCGGCCGCGCCATAGTTCAGCGCCTCGCGAAAATTCAAGCCGTAGCCGATCCCGCTGCGGTAATTCACCGACAACACGATGTATCCCAGGCTGGCCAGGTACTGGTTCATCCCGTACGCGTCGGAGTAGTAGTCCATGTAATGCCAGCCGAGGAGCATCTGGCGGCGCGACCCGCCGTGAAAGAAGATCAGCGCCGGATGCCGCTCCACCCCAGCGAGCGAGCTCGCCGTGGAACCCGGACGCTTGCCGTCCTGCGCTGACGCGGGAACAAACAGCTGCCCATGGATTTTCATTCCGTCCGCCGCGGAGATTATGACCTGCTGTGGCGTAATCATCCTGGCCGCGGGAAATTCCGACGGGATCAATTGCGGCGCCAGATCCCTGAGTTCTCCGCCAGCGCCGACCACAGCAGGCCGAATCGGCACTTTCGCATCGGCACGCAGCACCGCAACCGTCCCATCGGGCGCAATCGCCGGCATCACTTCGAGTCCATCCCCGTGGGTGAGCTGGCGAGGCGAGCCGCCGTCGGCGCTGACCTGCCACAAATGCCGGCGGTCGATGTCGTCCTGATTTGACGAATAGACCAGCGTCTTTCGATCCCTGCTGAAGGCCACATAGTCCACTTCAAACTCACCCGGCGTCAGCTCCGTCGCCGTGCCGCCACTGTCTGCGACCGAATACAGATGCAGCCACCCACTGCCTTCCCACGGAAAAACAATGTGGCTGTCTGCGCTCCAGTACAGTTGCTGCGCTTCGGTTTCCGTGGGGTGAAATACGCTGCCCGGCCCGTCGGCAGCGCGCCAGATCTCGTGCCCCACACCGGTCTTCGCATCGGCCACATGCAGCGACCATGGCTGCGCGCTCCGCCGCGGCTTGAAATCGATCCCCGAGGTATCGGGAGGAATGCGCACAAATGCGACGCTGTGGCTATCCGGCGACCAGACTGGATCGCGATCGATCTCCGTCGATGGATCGAGGTACCTGAGCGACTGATCGGCAAACGCATAAACGGCTACAAACGCATGGTCCCCGCGATTCGTGGTAAACGCGAGGTACTTGCCATCCGGCGACCAGAGCAGCGAGCCCAGCTCACCGCGCTCGTGCAGCAGCTGTACCGGTTTCGCGTTCGCATCCCGCAAATCCAGGGTCCAGATCTGATCCTTGTCCAGATAAGCCACGGTTGCGCCATCCGGAGAAACCGCCGGCTCCCGTCCCTCCGCCAGCTTGCGCGCCTCGCCGCCGTGCACTCCGACCATCCAGATGTCTTCTTCGAGGCCCTGCGGCAGCAGCGCCGGATTGGCTGCCGGCTTCTCGGGAAACTCAAAGTCGCCGCCGCGCACATAAAGGATCTGCTCACCATCCGGCGTCCAGGCGATATCCCCAACATCCACGCCATCATCGGCATCGTCGTTGGTCACGCGATGCACCGTGAACGCCGACCCGCTCGCTTCGGCCACCCAGATGTTGCGCTTGCCTTCCTGATTCGCGATCCACAGGAAGCGGCCTCCCGCGGGCGCCGCCTGCAGGGCGGAGCTGAAAGGCGCGCTCAGCACCTGTTCGAGGGTGAAACTCTGCGCCCCCGCGCCCAGCGAGAAAAGGCCAAGCCACACAGCGACCGCAATGCGTCGGATCATCTTTGTCCTCGATAAAAGAGATTGGCCCATTATCCGGACGAAGCCGTCCGATTTCAAATGCAGCGGTTCTATACTCAGCAGTTGTGAGCACGCCGTCCAGCCCGCAGCAGAAGCCGGAACGCCAACTCGGGTTGTCGTTCGAATCGGCGCCGTCGCCGGTTGCGCGCCGCATCTGGAAGGTGGGCGACCTTGTCAGCGACGTGCGCCTCCACGTGGAGCGCGCGTACGGCGATCTGTGGGTTGAAGGAGAAATCTCGAACCTGCGGCCGGCGCCCTCCGGCCACATCTACTTCACGCTCAAGGATGGCGAGGCACAGCTGCCTGCCGTGCTCTTCCGCAAGCAAGCCTCCCTGCTGCGCTTTCGCCCCGCCGACGGACTGCATGTCCTGGTTCGCGGCAAGATTTCCATCTACGAACAGCGCGGCCAGATGCAGCTGGTCGCGGAATTCCTCGAGCCGGTGGGCGCCGGATCTCTCCAAATCGCTTTTGAGCAACTGAAGCAGCGGCTTGAGGCGCGCGGACTCTTCGATCTCGCGAGCAAGAAGCCGCTGCCGGCTTTCCCGCACTGCGTCGGCATCGTCACCTCGCCGACCGGCGCGGTGATTCGCGACTTCGTCAACATCGTCAATCGTCGCCACGCCGGTTTGCATGTTCTGCTCTACCCCGCGCTCGTGCAGGGCGAAGCCGCGGCCGCCGAAGTCGCCGCCGGCATCGCGTACTTCAATCGCAGCCGTACCGCCGACGTCATCGTCATCGCGCGCGGAGGCGGATCGCTGGAAGACCTGGCCCCGTTCAACTCCGAATTTCTGGCAGAATCCATCTTCCACTCGGAACTCCCCATCATCTCCGCGGTGGGTCACGAAACCGACTTCACCATTGCCGACTTCGTCGCCGACCTCCGCGCCCCGACGCCCTCAGCCGCCGCGGAACTGGTCACCTCGGCCCTGCATAACATCGCCGATCGCGTGTACACCCTTGACCAGCGTCTTGTTCGCGCGGCGCGCTACCGGCTGATGCAGGCAACGAATACCTTCGGCCGCGTGCGCGTCGAGTCGATCCTGATCCGCGAGCGCGATCAGCTGCGCCGCCGGCAACAGCGCGTCGACGACCTCACCCTCCGCCTGGAATCGCAGTGGCGCGCTCGCTGTCGCCGCCTGGCCGATCAACTGCAGCATTTCTCCGCGCGGCTGCTGCGCCAGGATGTCGTCGCGCGCACCCGTCTTGCCGGTGAGCGGCTCGCCTCGCTTGAAGCCCGTATCGTCCGGGCGCAGCGCGACCATCTCCGCAGCTTTCGGGATCGCCAGGGAGCGATCACGCGCCAGCTTGCCGCACTTTCGCCGCTGGCCGTGCTCAGCCGCGGCTATGCGCTGGTATACGACGACCGCGGCGTGCTGATAAAAGATACAGAGAACATCACAGAAGGCCAGTCGATCGTCACCCGCCTCGCTCGCGGTCGTATCCGCAGCCGGGTCAGTCAGGTCGAGAAGGATAGCCAGGGTTCATGAGAAAGCTGTTTGGCACAGACGGTATTCGCGCGGTCGCCGGAGAAGCGCCGCTGGATGCGAAGACAATTCATGCCGTGGGCCTCGCCCTCGCCCATCAGCTGAACGGTTCTCATCAGCATCCGCGCGTCCTGCTGGGGATGGACACGCGCGAATCCAGCGACTGGATCGCGGCCACCATCGCTGCCGGCCTCACCGAGGGTGGCGCTCGCGTCGAAAGCGCCGGTGTTGTCACCACCCCCGCCATCGCCTACCTTGCCCGGCAGCAGGGATTCTCCGCGGGCGTCGTCATCTCCGCCTCGCACAATCCATGGCAGGACAACGGCATCAAGGTGTTCGGCAGTGACGGTTTCAAATTGCCGGACGAAACCGAGCTTCGCATCGAAGCCGAGATTTTCCGCCGTCTTGAGAATCTGGAGTCCCCGACCGCCGGCCCGGCTCCCCCGATCAATGAAAAGTACCGCATGGAATACGAGCAGTTCCTGCGCGCTGCTTTCCCCGGCCTGAATCTCAACGGGCTTCGCGTGGTGCTCGACTGCGCCAACGGAGCGGCTTCCGCGATCGCTCCCGAGCTGTTCGCCCATCTGGGCGGGACGATCCATCTCACCCACGCGGCTCCCGACGGACGCAACATCAACGCGCAATGCGGAGCGCTCCACCCGGAGGTGGTCGCTGCCGAGACGAAGAATCTCGGGGCCGATCTCGGAGTGACCTTCGATGGCGATGCGGACCGGGCTATGTTCGCCGATGCGCACGGGAAGGTCGTCAATGGCGACGCCATCATGCTGCTGGCCGCCCGCGACATGAAGCAGCGTGGCTTGTTGCGCAACTGCACGGTGGTCGCCACCACCATGTCCAACATGGGCCTGGAAGCGGCTCTGCGGCGCGACAGCATCCGTATGCTGCGCGCTCCGGTCGGCGACAAATATGTGCTGGAGCGGATGCAGCAGGAGCAGGCGTCGCTCGGTGGCGAACAGTCCGGGCACATTCTCTTCCCGCATCTGGCGACCACCGGGGATGGACTGCTCACCGCCCTCGTCGTTCTTGATGTGGTACGCCGTGCCGGTCGTGCGCTGCACGAGCTGATCGCCGACCTGAAGGTCTTCCCGCAGGTGATCGTCAACGTTCGCGTTCGCGAGAAGAAGCCGCTCGACCAAATCGCCACAGTCACGGATACAATTCGAGCCGCGGAAGCGGAGCTGGCCGAATCGGGCCGGGTGGTGGTGCGCTACTCGGGAACCGAAGCTCTCGCGCGCGTCATGATCGAAGCCGAGTCCGAAGAAGCGATGCGCCGCCACGCCGACCGTATCGCCGCCGCCATCCAGGCGGAACTGGGCGCCTGATCCGGTCTGTCCCAAAATGGGACGGACGCCTTGTACCACGCAAAGAAATGGCGGCGAATCCCGGCCAGCCTGGCGCTATACTGACCACGAAGTAGTTCCCGGAAGGAGGTGCACCTCCCGGGAGATTCGTGCTACTTCATCAGCAGCACGAGGACCACCAGGATCACGATTGCCATCACAAAGCGCCAATCAATGGCGAATGTGATGGCAATTCGTGTCCAGGACGCTTTTTTGTCCAAGGGCCCTGCCTCCTTCATCGGAACGGCCCGCAGGTCGCTTTCGGCGTACTGCGGACCGTCGGCTCGGTCTTCTGAGCCGATTTCCGGCCTTGCCGATTGCACCCTTCGTCAGGAGGCGGGCTCAGTTTAGGTCGACGAGCGATTCAGTCAACCTCGCGCCAGCCATTTTCCGAGCGAAAAGTAACGTTCCTTCCGGCGACTACAAATCCCGCCAGTTCGCGCCTACGCCCACGTCCGCGACCAGCGGCACGCTCAGTTCGACCACATGCTCCATCTCGTGCTGCACCATCTCGCTCATGGCTGCAACTTCATCTTCCGGCACATCGAACACCAGCTCATCGTGCACCTGGAGCGTCATGCGCGACTGCAGCTTCTCCTTTGCCAGCCGCTGGTCGATGCGGATCATGGCCAGTTTGATCAAATCCGCTGCCGTTCCCTGCAAGGGCGTATTGATCGCCGTGCGCTCCGCGAAGCCACGCTGATTCGCATTCCGGCTCTGGATATCGGGGATCGGTCGCACCCGTCCGAACATCGTCCGCACCTTTTGCTCGCGGCGCGTCTCCTCCAGCATCCGATCGATGTAGGCCCGCACGCCTGCATAGCGCTCGAAGTAGGTTTCGATGTACAGCCGAGCCTCATGCTGATCGATGCCCAGCTGAGCTGCAAGTCCAAAGGGAGAAATGCCGTAGACGATGCCGAAGTTGACCGCCTTGGCTCGATTGCGCGTCTCCTTACTCATCGTCTCCGCGGGAATCCCAAACACCTCCGCCGCGGTCAGCGTGTGAATATCCTGGCCCGTCTGGTAGGCCTTGACCAGCAGCGGATCGGCCGAGAAATGCGCGAGCAGCCGCAGCTCAATCTGCGAATAGTCCGCTGACAGCAAGACACATCCCGGCGCGGCAATGAACGCAGCGCGAATCTCGCGGCCCAGTTCGGTCTTGATGGGAATGTTCTGCAGATTCGGATTGGTCGACGACAGCCGGCCCGTCGCCGTGCCTACCTGATTGAATGTCGTATGCACGCGGCCTTCGCCGTCGGCCAGCAACGGAAGGGAGTCGGCGTAATTCGACTTCAGCTTCGCCAGCTGCCGATATTCGAGCACCAGCCGCGGGACGTCGTTGTGGCCGGCGAGTTCCTCCAGCACATCCTGCGCCGTCGAAATGACCTTGCCCTTGCCGTACTTCAGCGGGCGCGGCAGTCCCATCCTGTTGAACAGCACATCGCCCAGTTGCTTCGGCGAATTGATGTTGAAGCGCTGCCCGGCGAGCGAATAAATTTCTTCGCCCACGCGCTGTATTTCCTTCGACAAGCTATCCGACATCCGCGATAGTTCCGCAGAATCGATACGGACGCCTGCCTTTTCCATCTCCAGCAGCACGGGCACCAGGGGCAGATCGATATCCTCATACACGCGGCGCTCCTCGAGCGCATCCACCTCTTCGCGCATGATCCTGGTCAACCCATGGGTCAGATATGCCGCTTCGGCCAGCGCGCGATCCCCGGTCTCGCGCGGAGGGCCGCCTCCAAACCGGGCCGCGACATCGCCCAGCCGATGCGTGGCATGCGTCGGATTGATCAGGTAGGAGTAGAGCATCACGTCGTCGGTTGCGCCATGCAGAGCAACGCCGTGGGACTCCAGAACGCGGATGGCCGCCTTCAGATCATGCACACGCTTCGGAACCTTCACGTCTTCCAGCAAATCCTTCACCGCATCGAGCTCCGCCAGGAGCGCGCCATCGGTCCCGGCCGCTACGCCGATTCTGCATACTGCGGCTGCCGGAGCTGTCGCACACTGCGCCTCGGCCTCATGCACCAGATCCAGCAGCGACATCGTCTTCAGTTCCGGCTCGCGCTCCTCCAGCGCCTCCGACTCCTGCTCGCTCACCTGCTCGGCCACGGCTTCCAGTTCTGATGCCGGCAGCGCCAGCGCAAATCCGTCCTTCCGCGCCTGCTGCGCGAACGCCGCGATTTGCTGCGCCGTTGGCTCCAGCAGATAGTCGATGGCCGTGGTCGATACCGCCGGAGCCAGATCGCGCAACAGCGTCGTGAATTCCAGTTCCGTAAACAGCGTGCGACAAGCCTCTGTGTCGGGTTCCTGGGTGCGCATTGCATTCAGATCGAACGCGAGCGGCACCTCGCAGTGAATCGTCACCAGTTCCTTGCTCAACAGCACGGCTTCGCGATTATTCTGTAACGATTCCCGGTACGTTTTCCGTTTGATCTCTTGCGCGTGATCGAGCGCTGCCTCCACCGTTCCAAATTGCTGGATCAGTTCCACCGATCCCTTGTCGCCAATCCCGGGAGCGCCCGGTATGTTGTCGATCGAGTCGCCGCGCAGCGCCATCACGTCAATCACACGTTCCGGCGGCACGCCCAGCGTCTCGATCACTTTCTCGTGATCCAGCACCAGATTGTCTTTGACCGGATTGAGGATTTTCACGCGATCGTTCACCAGCTGCATCATGTCCTTGTCGTTGGAGACGACAAACACCGGATGCCCTGCCTGCGCGGCCCGGGTCGCGAGCGTCCCGATCACATCGTCGGCCTCAAATCCCTGCGCCTCGAGAATGGGAATGCGAAAGGCCTCCAGCGCTCGCCGCACGTAGGGCAACTGCTGCGCCAGGTCGGGCGGCATCGCCTCGCGCTTCGCCTTATACCCGCCGGTTTCCACGGCCTCGAATTTCTGGGTCTCCGCACTGAACTTTTTCACCGTCATGCCGCGCGCGCGCTCGTCGCGAAACACCGGACCGCTGACGTCGAAGACCGCAGCAAAGTACTCCGGCTTGAAATCGTTGCGGAGCTTATTGAGCATATTGATGAACACATAGGTCGCCGCCGTCGGCACGCCCGTCCGCGTCGACATGGGCCGCGACCGCTGCATCGCGTGATACGCGCGAAAGATGAACGACATTGCGTCCAGCAAAAACACAGTGGGTTGCGTCGATTGTTCAGCCACGAATTCGAGTGTATCCCTTCGCTGCTGCCTTCTCGGACCATGAATCCGGTGCTGACAAGCGTCCTCGTGGGTTGCCGCTATAATTCCCCGAACGGAGAATCATTTATGACGCGTCGCCTTTTGCCGCTCGCGCTGGCCGCGGCCTTTTCTTCCGCGTGTTTCGCGCAATCCGCTCCTGCTTCCGGTGAGAAACCTCTGGCTGCGATCCCTTATTCGCCGAGCCTCGACGTTGCCGACATGGACCGCACCGCCGACCCCTGCGCCGACTTCTACCAGTATGTCTGCGGCGGCTGGATGAAGAACAATCCCATCCCACCCGATCAGGCCTCGTGGAGCGTGTACGCGAAACTCGGCGAGAACAACCGGCAGTTCCTGTGGGGCATTCTGGAAGAAGACGCGAAGCTCACGCAGCGCACGCCCGCGCAGCAGAAGATCGGCGACTACTATGCCGCCTGCATGAATACCGATGCGATCAACGCACGCGGGCTCGCGCCGCTGCAGCCGGAGCTCGACCGCATCGGGGCCATCCATGACCGCGACGGCCTCTCTGTCTTTATCCGCGAAGGGGCGGACCAGCGCGGTCTTTACTTCCTGAACGCCGGCGCCGAGCCCGACCCCAAAAACGCGGGCATGATGATCGTCGCGATCGAGGCGGGCGGCCTCGGGCTGCCCGACCGCGACTACTACACGAAGACCGATGCGAAAAGCCAGGACATTCGCCAGCACTTCGTCGCCTACATGGCGCACCTGCTGGTGCTGGCTGGAGAGGCGCAGGGGCAGGCCGATCAGGATGCCGCCGCCACGATGAAGATCGAGACTGCGCTGGCCAGCGCATCGCTGACCCGCGTCGAGCGCCGCGACCCCTACAACACATACCACCCCATGAAGATTGACGCGGTAGACTCGCTCGCCCCCGCGCTCGCACTGGGCGCTTATCTCCATCAGGAACATATCCCCGATTCCGTCCTCTCGAATGTCGACATCGCGCAGCCAAAGTTCCTCGCCGCGCTCCAAGCCGAGCTGGCCACGGAGTCTCTCGACAATCTGAAGGCGTATCTCCGCATTCACGCGATCAACGCCGCTGCCGCGAGCCTCTCCAGCAACTTCGAGGACGCTCGCTTCGACTTCTATTCGAAGTACCTGCGCGGCGTACCCGAGATGCCGGCACGCTGGAAGCGCTGTGAAGGCCAGGTGGACCGCTCTCTGGGCGAAGCGCTCGGCCAGGAGTTCGTGGCCCGCACCTTCGCGCCGCAGACGAAGCAGAAGGTCCTGGTCATGACGGAGCAGATCGAGCAGGCCATGCAGCAGGAGATCGAGAACCTCGACTGGATGAGCCCCGCGACCAGGCAGGCCGCCATCGCCAAGCTGCATCTGGTCGACAACAAGATCGGCTATCCCGATCAATGGCGCGACTATTCGTCGCTCACCATCGAGCGCGACGACTATTTCGGCAACGTGGTGCGCGCCCATGTATTCGAGGAAAAGCGCGACTGGGCCAAGGTGGGCAAGCCGGTCAACAAGAATGAGTGGTTCATGTCCCCGCCCACTGTCAATGCTTACTACGACCCGCAGATGAACGACATTAACTTCCCGGCCGGCGTGCTGCAGCCGCCGCTCTACGATCCCAAAGAGGACGATGCTCCCAACTACGGCGACACCGGCGGCACTATCGGCCACGAGCTCACGCACGGCTTCGACGACGAGGGCCGCCAGTTCGACGGCCAGGGCAATCTGCGCGACTGGTGGACGCCGGCCGACGCGAAGGGCTTCGAAGACCGCATCGACTGCCAGCGCGAACAGTACGCAAATTACATCATCGTCGACGACATCCACATCAACTCAAAGCTGACCAGCGGTGAAGACGTCGCCGACCTCGGCGGCACGCTGCTCGCGTATCTCGCATGGAAGAAGCAAACTGCGGGCATGCAGCTGGAGCCGAAGGATGGCTTTACTCCTGACCAGCGCTTCTTCATCGGATACGCGCAGTGGGCCTGCGAAAACGAGCGCCCTGAGAATCTGCGCGTCAGCGCCATCACCAACCCGCACTCACCGGGCAAGTATCGCGTCAACGGCATCGTGTCGGATCTCCCGGAGTTCGCGACGGCCTTCGGCTGCCACGCCGGTCAGCCGATGGTCAGCGCGAAAGCCTGCAGGATTTGGTGAGGGATTCGAGACGGCGATGACATTCAGTCGATGAACATGCAGTCGCCATAAGAAAAGAACCGGTATCCGGCCGCGACGGCATGGCGGTACGCGGCCAGCACCTTTTCTCTCTGCGCGAACGCGCTCACCAGCATGAGTAACGTCGATTGCGGCAAATGAAAATTCGTCAGCAGCGCGCCCACCACGCGAAACTCAAATCCCGGCGCGATAAAAATGCTGGTCGACCCGGAATGCGCGACGAAGTCCGCACCCTGGACGCGCGCAGTGTTCCAGACGTCCGCACCGTCGTGGTCCCCGCCGCGACGATGCGACGCCCCTCGCGCCGGGCCGCATTCAGGGCATTCGCCGTCTCGGCCGAGATGGTGTAGCGCTCCGCATGTAAGCGCACCTCTTCCACCTGCTCCACCCGCACCGGCTGAAACGTCCCCAGCCCGACGTGCAGAGTCACGGTCGCAATTTCCACACCGCGCGATCGAATCTCAGCAAGAATCTCGGGCGTGAAATGCAGCCCCGCCGTCGGCGCCGCCACCGACCCACGCTCCCGCGCATACACCGTCTGATACCGCTCGCGATCTCCGGCGCGATCGTCGCGGTGGATGTAGGGCGGCAGTGGCATGTGCCCCAGGCGATCGACGGCTGCCAAAAAATCTGCGACCGGCTCGAAGCGCAGTGTTCGCTCTCCGAACTCCCCGTGTGCGATCACTTTCGCCCGCAGTGAGCCGTCGCCGAAATCCAAAATTTCGCCGGTCAATACCTTGCGTCCGGGCCGGACCAGCGCTTTCCACTCCCACTCCGACAGTTGCTCGGCGAGCAAGACCTGCACGCGGCCTGTCGTCTCATGGTTCGCCTGGGTGTGCAATCCGGCGCGATGTGCAAACAGGCGCGCAGGAATGACGCGGCTGTCGTTCAGTACCAGCAGATCCCCGGGCCGCAGCAGCGAAGGCAGGTCGCGAAACTGCCGGTCGCGCGATACTCCCGTCTCCCGGTCAAGCGCCAGCATGCGCGAGCCCGCGCGATCCGCGGCAGGCTCCTGCGCAATCAATTCTTCGGGAAGATCGAAATCGAAATCCGCAACGAGCATTCCTCGCCGATTCTACTTCCGCGTTCGAGCGGCCACATGCTCCTCAGCCCGCAGCCGCGCTCGTTCCAGCGCATCGTTCAGTTGCAGCCGCTTCTCCTCCAGGTCGGCCATGCCGGCGTTCGGTGTCGGAGGCAAAATCGGTCGCGCCCAACTCACGACCACGCGGGAAAAGGGCATGGGCACCAGAAACCGATCCCACGAGCGCAGGGTCCACGCGCGCACGGGCAGAAGATAGAAGCTGCCCAACATCTCGCCGGTCATGTGCGCGAGCTTCACCGGGCCCATCTTGGTCTGGTAAATCGGCCCGCGCGGCCCATCCGCGGTAAACACCACCGGCTCGTCCCTGGCCAGCACCTCGCGCATCGCGACCAGCCCCGAGGCGCCGCCGCGCGAGCTCGACCCGCGCACGCTGTTGTAGCCCAGCAAGCCAAGGGTCCGTGCGATCAGCTCCCCGTCGAAGCTCCGGCTGATGAGAATCGAACAGCGAAATTTTCTGAAATACCAGCCCGCGGGCAGTGTGCATCGATGCCAGAAGCAAAAGATTCCCCGCGCCGGAGGGGCTGGCGGAATCACACCCTCTTCGGCAATCACTTCGAACCGCAGCGTCGCACCCACCACCGCCAGCAGCAGCGCGGTCAGCTTCGGGATCACCCACAGTGCCACGCGCTGCCCCAGGCTGAACCCGCTGCCCCTGCTCTCGCTCACGCTACCGATTGTAGCCACCGCACGGGGTCGGGCGAGCCTCCGCCGCGGTTCGGGTCGCACGAAGCTGGTTCTCCTGTTCGCCCGGAAACCAGCGGGTCCCCCACGGCAGTCATCTCCCCTGTGCCCGGATGTCCGCGAGCACTCCCACCATCGTGCTAGAGCCAGGCAGGTGACAACGGGGGAAAATACTCCTCAACGGGCCGATTTCAGCCTCGAGCTGTAGCGATGAAACGCTTCCTGATTTTCGCTTTGCTGCTTGCCTGCGTCCTTTGCGCAGTGGCCTAGCTCCCCCGCGCAGCAGGAGACCGCGCCCGCGCATCCCGAGCCGGGTGTTCCGCCCTTAATCGCCCGAAGTGGTCACCGGTATAGGCGCATTCTTCGGCGTCGCAATGTATCCCCTGATCTGATTCTTGTCGATGTTGTTCACCACCAGCTCATAGAGCAGATGATCCTTGCCGGTGTAGAACTGGATCGGCTCATCCAGGTTGCGATCCTTTTTCTGGATCTCCTTGTCGTCCGCAAACACCACCAGGGTGAACTTGCTGTGCTTCGGATCCGCCTTTTTCAGCTCCAGCGCCACCGTGGCCACGGCCTTCTTCTGGTTCTTGTCCAGGGTAAATTCGTAATAGTTGCGGTCACCCATGTGCTTGAGGACGTCCAGCTCTTTCGCATTGGTCGCGATCAGCCCGCTCTGCAGGCCCATGTCGCCCTTCATCGCCGTCATGGCCGCTTCGTCGGTTTGCAGCTGCGTCTTGGTCGCGGTCAGGTCTGTCTTCACTCCGCCCACATCGGTCTTCACGCCCGACACGTCGTTGGAAACCGTGCTGATCTGCCGTTGCGTCTGATCCAGGCGCTTCGCGTCTGCCTGCTGGCGCGCCAGCAGTTCCTGAGCCTTCGCCTCCAGCTGCTTTTGCGTCATGCCCAGTGACTGACCCAGCGTTTCAGTGGTGACCTTGAGCCGCGCATTGGTCTGGTCCAGGGCCACAGCCAGTTTCTGATTCTGCTGTTGGGCCGAAGCCACCTGCGCTTCCGCGGTGGTGAGCCGGCCCGCCAGTCGGTAGCTCCAAACCAAGCCCGCGATCGCGCACAGCACCGCAACCGCCAGCACGCCGATAAATAATCCCGAGTAGCTCCTCTGCACCGGCACTTCAGGTGTTTCGTCCATAGTTGGCTCTTCGTCCTTTCCAGCCACCGCTGTGCGCAATGTACCCCAGGACAGCCCACGGCTGCAATGTCCACGCACCCAGTTCCGCACCTTCTGCAACGCGTGGAAGCAGCGGATAATCTATGAGGTATGCCCCGTTATCAATACCGTGAGATCGAGCCCACCCGCGAAGCCAAAGAAGTGTTCAACCGCTGGATCGACTCCCTGGACGACGAGTTCTCCCGCCACAGCAACATCGCACTGCGCAGCGAGATCGTTCGCGACCATCTCCACCAGCTTCTGCTGGGCCGTCCGCACGGCGGGCGCCTCAACTTTACCCTGACCACGGAGCTGCCCTTCAACGTGCTCGAGCTCTCACTCGATCCTGCCAATGTCACGCTGGAGCCCGAATACTACGGCGACATCGACGCCGAACGCTACGCCCTGATCAAGCCGCTGGTCTGGTTCTGGCGCATGTTCGACCGCTCTCCTATCGCGCTGAACCACTGGCTCGGCTTCCGCCTGCGCGCCATGCTGGCCAAGCACATCTTCAAACACATCGGCGACAATGTGAAGATTTACCATGGCGTCGAGTTCACCTTTGGCTACAACCTCACGCTGGAAGACGATGTGATCATCCACAACCACGTGCTGCTGGACGATCGCGGCGAGCTCATCATCCGCAAGGGCACCTCGATCTCTGAATACGCCGCCGTGTTCTCGCACGCACACGATCCCGTGGAAGCCTGCATCATCGAGCATCGCCGCACCGAAGTCGGTCCCGGCGCCCGCATCACTTACCGATCCCTGGTAATGCCCGGTGTCCGGGTGGGCCAGGGGGCCATGCTCGGCGCTCAGGCAGTGGCCACGCATGACCTGGAAGACCGTACCATCGCGGGGGGCGTCCCCGCGAAAAAAATCAAAGGCATCGACGAAGCTCATCGCTTCGAAGATCGCACCGGGGAAGGCCCCTGCGTGGAGCTGCCGCCCAATGACTAACGGGCGCCCCATTCTGTTGCGCGGAACCCTTCCGCGCGACAGAGTGGAGGCCGGACTCATACCTGTTACCATCGAATCGACTTCCCGATGGATCAATCCCGCATCATCATCGCGATCTTCGAGTTCGCGATCCTTCTCTTCTCCCTCAGCCTGCACGAAGCCGCGCATGCCTGGATGGCGAACCGGCTCGGCGATCCCACCGCCCGTATGCTGGGCCGGGTCACGCTCAACCCCATCAAGCACATCGATCTGCTTGGCACCATCATCCTGCCCGCCATCATGCTCTTCATCAGCCCGGGCTTCCTTTTCGGATGGGCGAAGCCGACGCCGGTCACGCCCTCCAATTTCAAAAACATCACCCGCGACGACATCCTGACCACCATCGCCGGTCCGGGCAGCAACCTGCTGGCGGCCATCGGCGCCACTCTGGCTCTGCTCATCGTGTCGCGCTCCAGCGCGGGCGGCGCGAACATCGTTCATCAAATCGCGGCTACCGGCGGCATTGATCCCGCGCTCATGGCTTCCAGTCCCACGCTGGTTCCGATTGTGGTGCTGTTCTACCTCACGATGGTCCTCAACCTGATCCTCGCGGCGTTCAATCTGCTGCCGCTGCCCCCGCTCGACGGCTCCCACGTCTTCCGCCACATGCTTCCGTACAAGGCACTCCGCGATCTACGATCAGCTGGGCATGGTGAGTCTGGTGATCATCTTCCTTATCGGCGGCCGCGTCGTCGGCTTCATCGTCAGCCCCGCCGTCGCCGTCCTGCGCGGCATCCTTCTCAGCTTTTGACGCAGGTTGTTCGGGTGCGTTCGATTAGTGGAAATCGTGGGAGCGTACGTCGACCGAGTTGTCGGCGAGTGGGGTGAGGCGCGCGGCTTTTACGTGGACTACGTTGTCCTGGTTCTGGAGCGGGCCTTCTACTAATAAGAAGCGTGCTCGGGTCACAGTGACCTGGTTCTGCTCGTACATTTGCGGCGTGACAATGACGTTGGCGATGCCGGTCTCGTCTTCCATGGAGAGAAAGACGAAGCCCTTGGCGGTGCCAGGGCGCTGGCGGGCGATGATGCAGCCGGCGGCGCGGACCCATTCGCCGTCGCGACGGGTGCGGAGGTCTTCGGCGGTGAGGACCTTCTGCGCGCGAAGTTCTGCGCGGCGATAGCTCATGGGATGGCGGCCAGTGGTGAGGCCGGTGCCGGCGTAGTCGGCGACGAGGCGCTCTTCGGGGGTCATTTGTGCCAGGGGTGAGGGGTCGAGTGGGTCGGCTAGTAATGCGCCGGCGTGGGTGAGGAGTGGGCCTTCGGGTTTGCCGGCGCGTTCGACTTGCCAGAGGGCGTCGCGGCGATGGCCGATGCCGGAGACGCTGTTGAGCGCGCCAATGTTGGCGAGGAGGGTGATTTCTTTTTTGTTGAGGGCGGGGACGCGAAGGGCGAGGTCGTCCACGGAGCGGAAGGGGCCATTGGTGCGGCGAGATTCGACGATGGTCTTTCCTGTCTCTTCCCGCAATCCGCGCGAGTAGCCGAGTCCGAGGCGAAGGGAGAGCGCAGCGGACAGCGGATAGCGGACAGCGGATAGAAAAGCAGGTTCCTCCGCTCTGCTGCGCTCCGGGCGGGATGACAAATCTTCTTCATGTTCGACGGTGCAGGGCCAGTCGGAGATCTGGATGTCGATGGGGCGGACGCTTCAGGCCATGGCGCTGGGCGTCTTTGACGAGCACGGCGGGCGCGTAGAAGCCCATGGGCTGGTTGTTGAGGATGGCAGCGGTGAAAGCGGCTAAATATTTCACCTTGAAATACGCCGATGCGTAGGCGAGGAGCGCGAAGCTGGCGGCGTGCGACTCGGGGAATCCGTAGAGCGCGAAGGAACTGATGGCCTGGACGATTTCATCCTGGGTGGCGGGGACGATGTTGTTGGCGGTCATGCCGGCGCGGAGTTTGACTTCGAGGTCCTTCATGCGCTGCCAGGAACGGCGCATGCCGACGGCCCGGCGCAGCTCTTCGGCTTCGGCTCCGGAGAAGTTGGCGACGGTCATAGCAATGCGCAAGAGCTGCTCCTGAAACAGCGGTACGCCAAGGGTGCGCTTGAGGACAGGCTCGAGTGAGGGGTGCGGGTAGGTGACCGCTTCCCTGCCCTGACGGCGGCGCATGTAGGGGTGCATCATTTTTCCGACGATGGGGCCGGGGCGGATGATGGCGACCTGGACGACGAGGTCGTAAAAGTGGTCGGGACAATTGCGCGGGAGCGAGGCCATCTGCGCGCGGCTCTCGATCTGGAACATGCCGACGGTATCGGCGCGCTGCAGGACCTTGTAGACCTCGGGATCTTCGGGAAGCTGCGCGAGGTCGATGGGCTCGCCGTAGTGCTCGGGGATGAGGGTGAGGCAGTCTTTGATGACGGCCATCATGCCGAGGCCGAGCAGGTCGACCTTGATGATGCCGAGGTCCGCGCAGTCTTCCTTATCCCACTGGACGACGGTGCGGCCGGGCATGGAGGCGCGCTCCAGCGGTACGACGTGGTTGAGCTGGCCCTGGCAGATGACCATGCCGCCGGAGTGCTGGCCGAGGTGGCGCGGGAGGTCCTGGAGGCGGACGCAGAGCTCGAGGTATTTGGCGATGCGCGGGTGCTCGACGTCGAAGCCGGCGTGGTGGAAGGAGTTGGCCATGGTGTCGGATTCGCCGCGCCACTCCCATTGGCTGACGAGTGAGGTGAGGCGGCCGAGGGATTTCTGATCGAAGCCGAGGGCTTTGCCGACCTCGCGGGCGGCGGACTTGCCGCGGTAGGTGATGACGTTGGCGGTCATGGCGGCGCCGAGTTCGCCGTAGCGCTGGTAGACGTACTGGATGGCCTGCTCGCGTTTTTCTTCCGAGGGGAGGTCGAGGTCGATGTCGGGCCACTCGCCGCGGTTCTCGCTGAGGAAGCGCTCGAAGAGAAGTTCCATGCCGACGGGGTCGATGGCGGTGATTTCGAGCGCGTAGCAGACGGCGGAGTTGGCGGCCGAGCCGCGGCCCTGGATCAGGATGTCGTGCTGTTTGCAGTACTGCACGATGTCCCAAACGATGAGGAAGTAGCCGGCGAAGCCGAGCTTCGCGATGAGGGCGAGCTCGTGGTCGATTTGTTTGCGGGCTCGGGCGAGGAGGCTGGGATTATTCTTCGCGCCATAGCGACGATGGAGGCCTTCTTCGGTGCGCTTGCGGAGGAAGGTGTCCATGGTGTCGGATTCGGGAACGGGATAGCGGGGGAATTCATAGCCGAGGTCGGTGAGTTGGAAGGCGAGGCGCTGGGAGAGCTCCTGGGTGTTGGAGATGGCTTCGGGGAGGTCGCGGAAGAGGGCTTCCATTTCTCGGGCGCTGCGAAGATAGCGGTGGTTGTTTTGAGCGAGCAGGCGGCCGGCGTGGTCGAGGTCGACGTGATGGCGGATAGAGGTGAAGAGGTCGAGGACTTCGCGGTCGTACGGCTTGGCGTAGCGGACGCCGTTAGTGGCGACGATGGGGAGTTGGAGGGAGCGCGCGAGGCGGAGTGCGGCCTGGTTGCGGGCTTCCTGATCGCGGAGTTGGTGACGCTGGAGCTCTACATATATGTTGTTGCGACCGTAGAGGGGGATGAGTTGTTCGAGGAGGGCGCGGGCTGCGGGTTCGCCTCCTGCTGTGAGGGCTGCGGCGAGCGGGCCTTCGTCGCCGCCGGTGAGGCAGAGGAGGCCTTCGGAATATTGGGCGAGGTCATTGAGGGTGGCGGCGCCTTCGGCCTTGGTGGGTTCGCGCATTTTGAATTGCGTGATGAGCTGGCAGAGATTTTGATAGCCGACGCGGGAGGTGCAGAGGAGCGGGAGGCGGGGACTGGCCAAATCATTTTCTAAAGTCTGCGGACGCGGGAGCCAGGGGGCGGGAGTGAGGCGTGGGCCGAAGGCGGAGGTGGAGATTTCTGCTCCGACGTGGGCGCGGATTTTGTTGCGCTCGCCGGAGGTGTGCATGCGCGCGGAGCCGTAGAAGCCGTTGCGGTCGAGCAGGGCGACGGCGGGGATTTCGAGCTCCTGGGCGCGCTCGATAAGGTCTTCGGGCTGCGAAGCTCCTTCGAGGAAGGTGAAGGCGCTGGCGGCGTGGAGCTCGACGTAGCGGGATTCAGTCATAGAGTTCAGTCGTAAAGTTCTTCGAGGCGCCAGTCGTGCAGGTTGGCCGGGCGCATGGGATTGCGGGCGATGGCGCAGCTGATCATCGCGCCCGAGTCAGCACGGGCGACGAGATCCCACTTCTCGATGGACCAGCATTCGATGCCCCACCAGTTGCCGGAGAAAAACCAGGGGCCCCAGGCGCGCTCGACGGTGTAGCGCTGGTTGCGGAAGACGAAGCTTGCTGGGCAGCGCTGGTGGAGGGTGACAGTGATGGGTTCTGGCGGGTGCAGGCGGCGCGCGACGGAGCGGGCTTGTGCCTGGGGAACGGGTGCCTGGGCTTTAGGCGCTGTCGTCGGGACTGTGAAAGGTTCGATGCGGAAGGTATCGGGGCGATGCGTGTCTTCGAGGACGGCGCGTCCGACACGATTTTCTCCAACGATGGCGCGGATGCGGGCGAGGGTAACGTCGAGACGGTCGGGCGCGGGGAGTTGCGGCGAGAACAGACCCATCTGGACCTTACTGGTGCTGCCCGGTTCGGCGCTGAGGGTGATGCGGAGGATGGCGGCGGAAGGTGGGTGCGCCTGCAGGTCGAGATGGAGAAGCTTGAGCCAGAGGCGGCGGTCGTTGCCGGGAAGCGCGGGGCGGACGGTGCGGGTGTGGGTGCTGCCGCCTTCGAGCGCGAGGCTGACAGTGACGGAGGCGAGAGCCAGAATTTGCGCAGTGGCGCGGGCGATGAGGTGGTCGAGGAGGACGCCGAGGACAAAGAGGAGTGAGTCGAGGAGCTCGATGGGGGAGTCGAATTCGATGCGCTCTTCAAGGGTGAAAGGCGGCGGAGCAGGGACGAGGAGGTGGGGGGCTTCTCCGCGCGCGAGCTGGCGCAGGCGGCGGCCTTGCTGGCCGAGGCGGGCGATGAGTTCTTTTTCCGGCAGCGCGGCGAGGGCGCCGAGGGTGGTGATGCCCCAGCGGGCGAAGGTTTCGGCGTGTTCGGGGGTGAGGGGGAGGACGGCGAGCGGCAACTGGGCAAGCGCGATGGCTTCTTCGCCTGAGGAAATGATGGCGGTGGACCATCCTGAGAGCGGAGATGAGGTTGCGGGGGCGCGGGGACCCAGGCTGCGCGCGAGGCAGAGGGCAGCGTCGATATTGGCGCTGACGACGACACTGGCGTGCAGGCCGAGAGTGCGAATGGCGCGGAGAAGCTTTTTTGCGAGTTGTTCGGGAGGGCCGAGGAGTTTTTCGATTCCGGCGATGTCGAGGACACAGCAGAAATGCGTGTCGGACGCGATGTCAGACATTTGAAAATGCAGGTCCCTCCACTCCCCCTTCTCTCGCTCGCGCGAGTTCAGAGTCCGGTCGGGATGACATGGCGTCAGACATTCGACGCGTGGAGAAAACTGTCCGGCGCACTGGAGCAGGGCGGTGCGGGCGCTCGCTTCTTCAGAGAGAGAGCGTGGCAGGTGAGTGACGCCGGGGAAGACATCGAGTTCTGCGCGGGTGAGGCCGATGTCGATGCCGAGGGCGGCAGCGCGCGCATTACACGAGCAGACAGTCTGACGCGGCGGTGTTCCTTCGAGGATGACGACGGGAGTGTTTTTGCATTGAGGGCGGAGGCGCAGCATGGCCTGCGCGGGAAATTCGCGGACGTAGAGGCAGGCGTAGAGGGCGTTGATCATGGGCGACCTGACTTTTCGCCTCGGACGGAGTGGGTGACGGACCAGGGAGTGCTGCTTTTCCAGAGAATGCTGTGGTCGCTTTGCGGTGGCTTGCGGGCGAAGTCCACGACTTTGGCAAAACGCTCGCGCGCAATTTCGATGCGATGGTCCGCGCCGGTGAAGACAGTCGTTGAGCTGGGGTCGACCTGGCTGGGCTGGCAGTGGAGGACGAGGCCAGCGCTGCTTTTCGTGCAGGCGTGCTGGGTGAGCAGGAGGATGCTCGCGTGGGTGCACTCGGCGGCGGCGCGGTAGCGGAACCAGGTGGCGAGGGGGACACGCAGGGCGAATTCGGGGGCGACAGAACCCATGTCGAGGACGATGGCGCTGAATCCTCCTGCCTGGAGGAGGAGGTCGGTGGCGCGGAGGGCCTGATCGAGCCGTGAGTACGGTTTGCGAGGATGCGGGGACGGGCACCGGGCACCGGGCTCCAGGCTCGCGGGAGCAGAGATTCGAGTTGGGAGTTTAGAGTTTGGCAGGTCAGAGTTCCTGTCCGACGCGCGTCGGACAGGCGGTGACAAATAGACCACTTCCCTGGGGTGCTGTCGGACTTTTAGCATGGGCTCGGAACAGCAAGGGAAGAAGGTCTGCTCGGTAGCGGGCGGCTTCCCGGATGCAGCGATTGACGTAGTGTCCGAAGGCTTTTTTGTGGATTCAGGGAGGGGATTCTCAACAAAGCCGGGGAGCCTGAGTTGCTGCGGTTCGGGGCCACAGCGAATCCAGAGAAGACGGTCGAGGTCGACACCGATGGCGGCGGCAGACTCAGGGTGCAGCGTGTCCGACACGTCGACCCAGGCGCAGACGCGGCCGGCTTGTGTCAGACACGCGACAAAGGAAAGCGCCAGAGAGGTGCGGCCGGAGCATTCGGGTCCGGCAAGTTCGGTGATGGCCCCGATAGGAAGGCCGCCGCCGAGTGCGTTGTCGAGCGTGGAAATGCCGGTGGAGGATGTGGGGCGGATGACACGCGGGGCTGGAGTGAGCGCGGAGGGGATGCGGTCGGCAAGGGTGGCTTCGATTTGTTGGCGAAGGGTGGCGGCGGTGGGCATGCGGCAGGATCTTCGCCTTATCTTCGCCCATTGGAAGGGGAGGGAGCAAGGGGGGATTTGCACAGGGGCCATCCGCGAAAAAGGCGGTCAGCGAAAGGGCTGAGTCGCTATGGACCAGTCAGCAAAAGCCCTTTAACAAGAAGCAGTTGTCTGTCAGACGCAGTCGATTGAACTCCTTGTATGTCGATCCTGATTGGGAACTTTGTTTCGAAGATGGATTGGACCGTACTTGCGGATGCAGCGATCGATCTTTTGTCTTGATGTTCGCATTGGGAGGGGAATCAGCTTCTTGCTGTGGGGTGAACCTGGCCGTCTGGAAGTGAGTGGGTTCCTTGCAGGCTCTGCATCAGCCAATCGGCATTCGTACCATGCTTCAATGCTTTAGGATCGCTTGCAGTGCTCACGCTTGAAACTTCGATCCAGTTTGTGAAGGGCATTGGGCCCGCCATTGCTAAATTGCTGGCAGAAAAGGAGATCGCAACGGTCGAGGACCTGCTGTTGCATCTGCCTTTTCGCTATGAGGACCGGCTGAATCCACGGGCGTTGAATGAGTTGAAACCGGGCGAGACGGCGAGCGTGATCAGCGAGGTGCGTGGAGCCGTGCTGCTGCGCACCAGGCGGATGCCCATTTTTGAGATGACCGTCGGGCAGGGGCTGCAATCGCTGAAGTGCCTGTGGTTCCACGGGAAATATCTCGAGGGGCGGTTCCACGCCGGGCAGATGGTGGCGCTGTACGGGAAGGTGGAAGCGTCGCGATCGGGGCGCGGGTTCAAGATGATCCAGCCGCAGTTTGAGGTGTTGCCGAGTGGATCGGATGATGCTCTGGATCGGGTGCTTGAAGTGGGGCGGATCACGCCCGTGTATGAATCGCTGGGTGGAAGCAAGCTGGCTTCTCGGTGGATCCGGCGAACGATCTGGAACATTTTGGAGGAGCTGAAGGGCGGGTTTCCGGAAACACTGCCGGGTTCCCTGCCCGGGTCGTTGCTGCGGCGGCTGGATTTGCCAAGCCGCGAGCAGGCGCTGCGCGAGGTACATTTTCCTCCAGCGGGAACGGCGATGGCGAAGCTGCAAAGTGCGGGGACGCCAGCGCATCAGCGGCTGATTTTTGAGGAGCTGTTTTATCTCGAACTCGGCCTCGAGGTGAAGCGGCGCAAGTTCCAGGAGAAGACGGGGATCGCGTTCGAGACGAGCGAGAAGGTGCGGGCGGCGCTGCGGGAGATTTTGCCGTTTCATCCGACGACGGCGCAGAAGAGGGCGCTGGGCGAGATTGCCGGCGACATGCGACGCGGCGTGCCGATGCGGCGGCTGTTGCAGGGCGACGTGGGGTCGGGAAAGACGATTGTCGCGCTGCAGGCGATGCTGATCGCGATTGAGAACGGGCACCAGGCTGCGCTGATGGCGCCGACGGAGATTCTGGCGACACAACATTATTTATCGGCGAAGCGGGTCCTGGAAAAAGCACCGCACAAATATCGGATCACGCTGCTGACGGGGTCGCTCGATGAGGATCGGAAGCGGGCGGCGCGGCGGCGGATTTATGAGGGTGAGACGGACCTGGTGATCGGGACGCATGCGCTGATCGAGGAGAAGGTGGAGTTTGCGAAGCTGGGCCTTGTGGTCGTCGATGAGCAGCATCGGTTCGGCGTGCTGCAGCGGTTCCGGCTGATGAAGAAGGACGGCGGCGAGCCGGATGTGCTGGTGATGACGGCGACGCCGATTCCCCGAACGCTGGCGTTGTCGCTGTATGGGGACCTGGATTTGAGCGTGCTCGACGAGTTGCCGCCCGGACGGACGCCGATTGTGACGCGCCTGGTGGCGGATGATCGATCGGATGAGGTTTGGGAGTTTGTGCGCAGGCAGGTGAAGAGGGGGCATCAGGCGTATGTGGTGTATCCGGTGATCGAGGGTCCGAAGGACGACCAGCCGGAGCTGGATTTTGCTTTGCCGGATGAAGCGCCTGAAGAGGAGAAGAAGGCCGCCGGGAAGAAAAAGACGGAGTCGCTGTTTCCGAAGCTGCCGCTGAAGTCCGCAACCGATATGTATGAGCGACTACGGACGCAGGAGTTGGCCGGTTTGCGCGTGGGACTGCTGCATGGGCGGCTGGATGCCGACGACAAAGAAGTGGTGATGCGGCGCTTCCAGCGCGGCGAGATCGATGTGCTGATCGCGACGACGGTGATCGAGGTGGGCGTCGATGTACCGAATGCGACGGTGATGGTGATCGAGCATGCGGAGCGGTTTGGGCTGGCGCAGCTGCACCAGTTGCGCGGGCGTGTGGGACGCGGCGGGGCAAAGTCGTACTGCATTTTGATGACGGGCGGCAGGATTTCTGCGAATGCCGAGGAGCGGCTGGCGGCGATGGTGCGAACGCAGGATGGGTTCGAGCTGGCGGAGCTGGATCTGGAGCTGCGCGGACCGGGCGAATTTTTTGGGACGCGGCAGGCGGGTCTGCCGGATTTTCGCGTGGCGAATCTGGTGCGGGATCGCAAGCTGCTGGAGCTGGCGAAGGTGGAGTCGGCGCGGTTTGTGCAGAAGGCCAGCGAGGAATCAACGCCGGAAGAGCGGGCTCGCGTGGCGGCGAGGCTGAAGGATACCTGGCAGCGGCGGTATGGGCTGGCCGAGGCTGGCTGAACCCGGCTGCGGTCTACACTCGATTCCTGAGTTCGGGGTACCGGGCGTAGATGATGCGCTGATCGTCGCTGCTCAACTGGCTCAGGCGAAGTGGTTTGTCCTGAGGGCGCGTGCCTTTCTGGTTGAGCACGTTCATCAGGCTCCATTCGCGCTCGAATCCGTGGGGTTCGCGCGCGGGGAGATCGTAGCGAGTGAAATCGATGGCCATCCATGGGCTGTTCGTAGTCCAGTCATGGAGCAGCGCGAGGCGAAACGCGCGGTTCATGAACCACTCGATTTCCAGTTGCCGTTTCGGAACCGGGCGCGCCGGTTCCCTTCTCGTCGAAGCGGTAGTTGAGCGCGGCGTTGTTGGGATTGTGCCTGCGCCATGCGAGGCCGAACTCGCCTTCGGTGATCACCTGCGTGTCGGGCCATCGCTCACGCACGGTTTGGAGCCACCAGGCAAGGTCGTCGTCGTGACCGATGGAGACTTCCCAAATCGCGGTCACCCAGCCGAATCCGTTCAGAGCGTGCCCGCGATCGAAGTGCACCGCGGTGGTGTCGAGCATCTCTTTGCGGCCGGCGGTCGTGCCCAGGTTGCCGACGCTTTCGATGGGGCCAACGCCGAGCCGGCTGTTGAAGTGGCCCTCGAAGCCGTTGCGCCGGGCGGTGAGAAAATCGCAGGTCCAGCCATCGAGACAGACGCAGTCGATCAAGTCGGCACTGCTCTGGGCGGGCTTGAGGTAGTGTTCGCGGCTGGGATAGTAGGGATAGCAGATGCCGCCGTCGCCGTCGCCGTTATCGATGCCGTGCTGGCTCCATATCTCGCCCTGGCACACGTGAATACCTTCATCGGCGGCAAGCAGGCGCTGATTCTCGGCGTCCATGAATCCCGCGACCAGACACTGCGGGCGATAACCATTGCCGACCATCGATGCGATTTGTGCGAGAGCATCGTGAATGGTCCGGCGGATTTGTTCGCGCGTGTTGTACATGGGCGCGAAGTATCCGCCGGGAATGAAGGTGATCTCGTCGCCATAGCGATCGTGGTAGGAGGCGAGCAGCCTGCGTGCCTCCTGATACTCGGGGCGGCTGTCGCGCAGCGCGAGCCAGCTGATGGCCCAGGTCATTCTGCCGTTGGGGCAGCCGCGCGCGAAGGCCTCGCGCCGCGAGCGAATGCGCTCGGGGCGGTTGAGGGCGGCCTCGTCTTCCCCGATGGAGCGCGTGGGGGTGACCTCAATCTGATTCACGCGGACGACGGAGATGTGGGTGAGAAATCTGCCGGTGAATCGCGGGAGTGGGGCAGCCGCCTGCGCTGATCCTGCGAACGCGAGGGATGCCGCGCTGGCTGCCGATGTGCTGAGGAACTTGCGGCGGGTCCAGGGGGAGAGTGGTAAGTTTTCCGGTGCCATCATAGGTGGTTCTGGCAGGCTTCTTCATTCAAGCAGAGCGGAGCAACAAGGCCGTTTCTGCTTGTGTTGGCCCTCGTTCGCTCACCGCTATCTGGCGTGAACCAGGGGCTGGAACTCGGGGTGGGTTTCGAGGATGTGTTTCGCCACGGGGCACATGACGTCGACTTTGAGGCTGTGGTCTTGGGCGTACTGGAAGGCGGTGGTGACCAGTTCGAGGGCGATGCCTTTGCCGCGCTGCGACTCGGCGACTTCGGTGTGCCAGAGGGTCAGCCAGCCGTGGCCGTCGGTTTCGAATTCGAGATAGCTGGTTGGGCCGTCCTGATGCTCGATTTCGAAGCGGCTGCGGGTGACCTGGGTTGGGTTGTTCACGCGGGGCTCCTTTGCCGGTACGGAAGAAGTTCCTTGTGGGTTTGCTTCAGATAATCCATGACCTGCTCGTGCAGGCTGGCCAGGTCCCGGATGATTTGAGCGATATCGTTCGGCGAGACTGCACCTGCTGCGTCATAACTGGCGGCATTCCGCTTTTGGGAGTGCGCTTTGAGCTTGCGCACCCATTTCTCCAGCGCAGTTTGGTCCTGGGTGGTCAGCGTGTAGGTCAGGCTCTCGATGACTCGCCGGTGATGGCCCTGGCCAGAGGCAACTCGAAAACCATTGGCGCGACGAGCGATGTTGGTAAGGGTGAGGATGCCGTTGTAGGCCGCCTGGAAGCGAAGGTCGTCAGAGATGCCCCCGACCTTCAGGTCGGAGAAGGAGCGGTCGACAATGCTGAAGAGGTCGGCAATCTCCTTCGGGCTGGTGGGCTCAGCTTTGTACCAACTGAGTTGCGAGAGCTTTTCTAAAGTCATCTTCAGCGCCGATCAGGAAGACTTTGCTCGTGTTTTTCAGGGATCGCAGGAAATGATTGCCTGCGCGATATCTCTGCTTCAGGTCTTTCAAAGAATAAATGGTCGGGTTCACGGGCCGCCGCAACTGCTTTTCTAACGGGCTGACTGCATCCAGAATGTCGTCGAGCGAAACGCGCCCGACGACCATCAGGTCGATGTCGCTCGAGGCGTTGTCGTCGCCGCGGACTACGGAGCCGTAGACGAAGGCGAAGTCGATCCGGGAGGTGAGGGGCGCGAGGGCTTTGTTCAGGAGATCGAAGACGCCGATCGTCTTTGCGAGCAGGGCGCGCAGTTCCGGAAAGATGGGGTGGTCGCGATTGGCTCTGTAGAAGACCTGGCTGCCCAGTGCGGAACGCACGATGAGGCCAGCATCGGCGAGGCGGATGAGTTCACGCTGCACGGTGCCGACGCTGGTTGCGATTTGGCGGGCGATTTGGCGGGTGAAGAAGGATTCGTCGGGGGCTCCGAGGAGGAGCGCGAGGATCTGGCCTCGGGTTTGGCCGAGGAGCAGGTCTCCGAGGGATGGGGTGGCTGTACTCATTTTGAGTACAATTGTACTCAAAATGAGTACGTGGTGGAAGAGTCAGAGAGTTGCACGGTATCGGCGATACATCGCGCAGAATCCTGGGAGCGCGAGCCTGGTGCGCGAGGGAGAAACGTTTCCATGGTGTTTTGAGACGTTGAGGAGAGCTAAGGCGCAGGGGCTAAAGCCAGCCTCCGATGGAGGCGTTTTCGGCACGACTGAAGTCATGCCCTGTTACGAAACGTCTCATCCTGCCAGCGACGACCAGCCTCATTGAGCAAAGGAAAGCCCGGCCTTTCGGCCGGGATTTCTTCTTGGTTATGCGCGGAACGCGTCCGCCAGTGCGGCCAGCGCTACTCGGCGGTGGGGGCGTCTTCGGCGGCCTTCGTTTGGGCTACGGTCCAGTTAGGGTCGCCTACTTTGAAGCGGGCGAACCTTCTTACCGTGATGTTCTCACCTAACTTGGCTACCCTGGAGGCGATGAGGTCTTTGATGGAGACGGACTGTTCCTTGATGAAGGGCTGCTCGAGGAGGCAGACCTCTTCGTAGAACTTGCTCATCTTGCCTTCGACAATCTTTTCGACGACGTTGGCGGGCTTGCCCATGGCCGCGGTCTGGGCGCGGTAGATTTCCTTCTCGCGGTCGAGGTCCTCCGGCGTCACGTCTTCGCGGCGGATGTAGCGCGGATCGGTGGCGGCGATGTGCATGGCGATGTCCTTGAGCAGCTCCTGGAAATCGTCGGTGCGGGCGACGAAGTCGGACTCGCAGTTGACCTCGACGAGGACGCCGATTTTGCCGCCGGCATGGATGTACTGGCCGACCGCGCCTTCGTTGGTGGAGCGGGAGGCTTTCTTCTGGGCGGAGGCCATGCCGCGCTTGCGCAGGATGACGAAGGCCTCTTCCATTGCGCCTTTGGACTCCTGGAGGGCCTTGAGGCAGTCGCCCATGGGCGCGCCGGACTTCTCGCGGAGTTCTTTGACGAGCTTTGCGTCGATCTTTTCAGTCACCGTAGACATCCTTGATTCCTTCTTCCTTTGATTTTTTCATCCCGGGCGCGGTTCCGCAATGTGGGGACGGAGCCGGTTTGAAGGGCTTTGGCGTTTGTGGAGAACGCTGACGCGTTCTCACGCGAACGCCAAAGCCGGATTATTGCTGAAGCCTGTTACGGCACGAGTAAACTCGTGCCCTGATACAAAGCTTCCGACACACAAAAAGCGTGGCTCCTGCTGACGGCAGCCACGCTTTTCGCAGGGACGCGGGCCGTCCGGCCCAGTTTTCTAGTATCCGCTTTCGGCGGCCTCGGCTTCGTCGAGGGCGGCGACGATGGCGGGCGCCTTGCGGATGCCTCCGCCGAGCGCGGCTTCGAGGTCGACGACTTCGGTGCCTTCGGCTTCCGCTTCCGGAGCTGCTTCGACGCCGGGCTCGCCTTCGGCGGCCTGGAGGTCGCTGGTGACGCCGGCGATCTCCGCCTGCTTGTCGCCCGCGGCGGCCGCACCTTCGATGACCGAGTCGGAGATTTTGGAGGTGAAGAGGCGGATGGCGCGCAGGGCGTCGTCGTTGCCGGGGATGACGTAGTCGACCACAGTGGGATCGCAATTGGTGTCGACCACGGCGACGACGGGGATGCCGAGCTTGCGGGCTTCCTTGACGGCGATGGCTTCGTTCGACGAGTCGACGACGAAGATGGCGTCGGGAAGGCGGCGCATGGACTTGATGCCGGCGAGATTGGCCTGCAGGTGCTTGCGCTCGCGTTCGAGGCGGATGACTTCCTTCTTGGTGAGCAGGTCGTAGCGGCCGTCGGTGGCCATATCGTCGAGTTCCTGAAGGCGCTTCACCGATTTCTGCACGGTCACCCAGTTGGTGAGGAGGCCGCCGAGCCAGCGCTGGTTGATGTAGAACATGCCGCAGCGAGTGGCTTCTTCAGCGATGGCGTCCTGGGCCTGGCGCTTGGTGCCGACGAAGAGAATGACCTTCCCGGAAGCGGCGAGTTCGGTGACGAACCTGCTGGCTTCCTTGAACATCTTGAGGGTCTTCTGCAGATCGATGATGTAGATACCGTTGCGCTCGCCGAAGATGTACTCCTTCATGCGTGGATCCCAGCGCTTGGTCTGATGCCCGAAGTGGACTCCGGCTTCGAGCAGCTCCTTCATGGTGATAGTGGCCAAACGACCTCCTTATTGGACTGCATTCCGGCGGTTTTCAGGGCCGGAATTGATGCCCCGGTTAGGGGCAGATTGAACTACCTAAACTCAGCCTGTAGCCTGTGGCCGGTAGCCTGTAGCTTTTGCCACTGGCCACCGGCTATGGGCTACCGGCTCGGCGAAGCGACTAGCGCTTCGAGAACTGGAATCTCTTACGGGCGCCCTTCTGGCCGTACTTCTTACGTTCTTTCACGCGGGCGTCACGGGTGAGCAGACCGTCAGCTTTGAGGGTCTTGCGCAGCTCGACGTTGAACTGAAGCAGAGCGCGTGCGATGCCCATCTTGACCGCGTCGGCCTGAGCGGCAACGCCGCCTCCGGAAACCGTGGTGACGACGTCGAAGGTGGCTACGGTATCGCTGACGACCAGGGACTTCTTCGCCGCGACGCGCTGCTGTTCGGTGACGAAGTAAGTGTCGAAGGATTTGCCGTTGACCTTGAACTCACCCGAACCGGGGCGGAGGTAGACGCGCGCGATGGCCGACTTGCGCCGTCCCGTGCCGTAGTACTGAACCAGATCTGCCATTCTTTATCCTTAATCTTCTTTCGTACGCGCAGGGGTTAAAGCCCCGGATTTTTTGCCTCGATCGGCACGACTCAAGTCGTGCCCTGTTACAAAACTTTCGAACCTGCACGGCTGACGCCGTGCGCTTTCAAAACTTATGCATTCACTTCGAGCGGCTGCGGTTTCTGCGCCGCGTGCGGGTGCTTTTCGTCGCGGTAGACGTTGAGCTTGGTGGCCATTTTGCGGCCGAGCTTGGTCTTGGGCAGCATGCCTTTGATGGCTTCTTCGACGACCTTCTCAGGGCGGCGCTGGATGAGGCGGACGAACGACTCTTCGCGCAGACCGCCGGGGAAACCGGTATAGCGGCGGTAGGTCTTGGACTGGGCTTTGAGGCCGGTGAGGCGGACCTTGCTGGCGTTGATGACGATGACGTGGTCGCCCATGTCGAGGAAGGGGGTGTATTTGGGATTGCGCTTGCCGCTGAGTACGCTGGCAGCTTCGGTGGCCAGGCGGCCCAGGGTTTTGCCGCTGGCGTCGACGACGAACCACTGGCGTTGGATATCCTTGCCGCTGGGAATAAATGTGGACATCAAGAACTCTCTTCTCCCGACCTTGCTGTAAAGCCCAAAATTGCCCACGCAACGCCCATCCACGGATTAAGAACTCTTCCGCGGCTTACGGATGCTGTACGCGTGAGTTGGCGCAGAATTGTGGAGGCCCCGGGTGCTGCAACGACCAGATTATCCGGATTCGACCATCCCCGGCTGCGGCGCAAACGCACAGACGCGAGGACGCACACTGCGCAAGGAGTTCAGGATACGAGAATTTGGGGTGGGAAGTCAATGTGGATGGGGGGTTGGGGACGGGGTTCGTGGACGGTGACGGTCAGCGGCAGGAGCGAAAGAACTGACGGATGTCCTCGGCGAGCAGTTCGGGTTCTTCGGCGGCAGCGAAATGGCCGCCGCGAGGCATTTCGGTCCAGCGCTGGACGTTGTAGCCGCGCTCGACCCAGCGGCGTGGCGGGAATGGAGCTTCGCGCGGGAAGCGGGCGACTCCGGTGGGTACGGCGACGAAGTCACCTTCTCTGAACTGGAGGGGGGCGAGGCGGCCTTCCCTATACAAGCGGAAGGAGGAGGCGATGGTCTGGGTCATCCAGTAGAGGGTGATGCCGGTAAGCAGTTCGTCCCGGCTGAAGCGGGCGAACACATCTCCGTTGCAGTCGGACCAGTCGCGGAATTTTTCGAGGATCCAGGCGGCCAGGCCGGCGGGGGAATCGTTGAGTCCGAGGGCTGCGGTTTGGGGGTGGGTTCGCTGGATGTGGGCGTAGGCGCCGTGGGTGTCGTACCACTGAGCGGCTGCGGCCAGACCCGCCTGCTCTTCGGGTTCGAGCAGCGCCCCGGGCGGCAGATATGGGCGATAGCTGCCGGGGATGTAGTTGAGATGGATAGCGGCGGCGCGGTCCGGATGGCGCAGGCCGAGCAGGGTGGTGACGGCGGCACCGATGTCTCCCCCTTGTGCGGCGAAACGGGTGTATCCCAGCTCGGACATAAGTTCGGCCCAGCGGTCAGCGATGGCGAAGGTGTTGACGCCACGCTCGGTGGGCGGGTCGGAGAATCCGTAGCCGGGGAGGGAGGGGATAACGACGTCGAACGAGTCGGCGGGGTCGCCGCCGTGGGAGGCGGGATCGGTGAGGAGGGGGAGAATCCGGAGCATTTCGAGGAAGGAGCCGGGCCAGCCGTGGGTGAGGATGAGGGGAAGAGGGTTGGGGCCAAGGCCGCGCTCGTGGATAAAGTGAATGCCCCAGCTTCCGCTGGTGAAACGGAAGTGATGGAGGTGGGAGAGGCGGTCGATCTGCGCTTTCCAGTCAAAGTTTTCTCTCCAGTAGCGGCAAATCTCCTGCATGAATTGAAGGCTAATGCCGTAATCCCACGGGGAGCCGGGGATCTCGTCAGGCCAGCGAGTGCGGGCGAGACGCTCGCGAAGGTCGTCGACGGCGGGCTGGGAGAACGGGAGGGTGAAGGGCTCGACGGGCATGGGGATCATTTTCTTACATGCGAGACAGGAGGCAGGAGCGCCACATTCCGACTGGGGTGCGGAAGCCGGCGTTTGCGCTTTCGTGTGAGTGAATGTCCGGTTGGGATCTGTCCAGACCGGAGCACGACCCTTCTCGGATGGGCGATACCGATGCGGTCCGAGCTGAATCTATCTATATGGTTGGGGGAGAGGCCATGGTTGGGGGAGAGGCCGGAGAACCTGGGACCCCCGGATGCAACCAAAGGTACCTGCGATTCTTCCAATTCGCGGCGCGGAGTTGTGTTGCGGGCTCGGGCGCGTCAAACTATTCACAGGGCACGCGTCACAGGGCACGCGTCACCGGGCACGGGGCACCGGGCACTCGCCATAGACGCAGGGCACAGGCCACGGGGCGCAGGGATCAGGGAGAGATGCGCGACACGATCATGTCGATAGCGGAGCAGCGGGAGCCTCTTGGGGGGCCGGCGGCCGGATCCGTGGTGCTGCATGTGGGGCTGGTCGGTGCCGTGGCGCTGTTGATGTTCGCGAACACGCGCTTTCACAACGAATGGGGCGTGAACGGGCCGCAGGGGGCGATTCAGGCGAACCTGGTGAACTCGGCGCCGTCGATTCCGCTGCCTTCGATTACGCCGCCGACGCCGAATGTTCTGGCTACGGAACAGCCGAGCCCGGCACCGGCTCCGCCGAACAAGGAGACGATCCCGATCACGCCGCCGGACGCGATCCCGCTGGCCGAGCGCAAGCCGAAGCTGAGACCGGCGGAGAAGCCGCAGCCTGCGTCGCCCCAGCGTTCACAGCCGCAGACCCAGCAGAACCGGGCGACCTATGGCGAGGAGGCATCGTCGAATCTGACGCACGCGATGAACAATGCCGCGCGCAGCAACACGCCGGTGCAGGTGCAGGGCGGGGATTTTGCTTCGCGCTTCCCGTGGTACGTGGACAAGATCACGCGGCTCGTGAGCCAGAACTGGTACACGTATCAGATCGACTCGGGCACGCGGTACGGGAGCCAGGTTTCGGTGACATTCACGATTCAACGGGACGGCAGTGTGGACTTCAGCAGCATCACCATACCGCAGCAGAGCTCTTCGTACACGCTGAACAAGACGGCGCGCGAGGCCGTGCAGCGGGTGGGAAATTTCGGACCGTTGCCTGATCAGTACACAGGGAGAAGTGTCTCTGTGGAGTACACTTTTACTTACGATCAGCCGGCTCACTGAAGGTCGCGCGGATCGGTTTTGACGTGTCGATTCATCAATTTCCCATACCGGCAGCGCCATCCTTCCAGGGCGGAAACGCTTCTCACGGGACGAGCCCGGAGAGCCGCCGCAATCGAGCCGGCCGGGCCCCAGTTGTTCCTACCCCTTATGGAAACGGATAAAGCATGATCGCGACTCCCCCACGGAAGCCTGCCGTTCTTCGAATTTCCATTTTTCTCGCACTGTTGATGGTTCCCATTTCGGGGCTTCGGGCCCAGGACTGGGTGCGTACGGGAACGAACCTGGGCGTCACGAAGATTCGGCTGGCGGCGGCCGATTTCAAGGCAGTGTCGGCCGATGCGCAAACGCCGGGGCTGAAGTCGGCGTTCGATCAGACCTTATATAACGACCTGCGCTATGCGGGGATCTTCGACGTGGTTTCGAAGAGCATGATTCCGAGCGCCACGCCGGGATCGCCCCAGGAGATCCAGATGGCGCAATGGTCGGCGACACCGGCGAACGCGGCCTACGTGGCTTTTGGGGCACTGGCGGCGAACGGCGGGCATCTGACGGTGCAGGGCTATCTGTACAACACCGCGCAGGGGCAGCAGAATCCGCAGGTGCTGGGGAAGCAGTACGGTGGGGAAGCGACAGCGGACTCGGCGCGGCAGATCGCGCACCGATTTGCGGACGAGATCATCCAGCAACTGGGGGGCGTGCCAGGAATCGCGGAGACGAAGATTTACTTTGTGTCGAATCGCACCGGCAACAAGGAAATCTGGGTGATGGACTACGACGGGATGAACGAGCGGCAGCTGACGCATCTGGGAACCATTTCGCTGTCGCCCCGTGTTTCTCCGGACAACTCGAAGGTGGCATTCAGCTCGCTGGGCAAGACGGGCTGGTCGATCCGCATGTACTCGATCGATCTGGGACGGATGGTGTCGTTCCCGGAGTGGGGCGACACGACGCTTTCGCCGGCGTGGTCAAGCGACGGGGGAAGGCTGGCGTATTCCTCGGCACGCACCGGGGATCCGGAGATTTATGTCAGCGATGCCCAGGGCAACGGGGCGCGCCGTCTGACGGCGTTTCACGGGCCGGATGTTTCGCCGGTGTGGAATCCGAAGACGAATGCGCAGATTGCGTGGGTAAGCGGGCGGACGAACCTGCCGCAGATTTACATCATGGACTCGGACGGCGCGAACATCTCGCGCATGACGGATGGCGGGTATGCGATTTCGCCTTCATGGTCGCCGAGCGGGCAGTTCCTGACATTTGCCTGGGACCGCAAATATGGTCCGGGGGCGCCGGGCGGGTACGACATTTACGTGATGGATATCGCGAGCAAGCGCTGGACGCAGCTGACGCACGATTCCGGGGCCAACGATTTTCCGTCGTGGTCGCCGGACAGCCGTCATATTGTTTTTCAGCGAGAGCAGAACGGACACACGGAGATCTGGATGATGCTGGCCGATGGTACGGACCAGCAGCAACTAACCCATGGTGGCGGCAGCAACACGATGCCCAACTGGAGCTGGAAATGAGAACCTGAAACCTTTGCGGGACTAATTATCTGTTTCGCATATGCCTTGATTAAAACCCCCGAAACGCTCCTTAAAGGAGGAGAGACACGTGAAATATTCGAACCGCACGTCCCTGGTTGTGGCCGCAAGCCTCGCGGCAATGTTGACGGTCGCAGGATGCCACAAGAAGAATCCGGCACCTCCGCCACCGCCCGCCCCGCCGGCTACGGCTCCAGCGCCGATGGCGACGATCACCGCCGAGCCGAGCTCGATTGCGCCAGGCGGCAGCTCCACCCTGACGTGGAAGACCACGGACGCGACGAACGTGTCGATCGTTGGGCTGGGCCAGGTGGCCTCGGCCGGGACGCAGACGGTTTCGCCGTCGCAGACGACGAGCTATCACCTCATCGCACAGGGCGACGGCGGCACGGCCGATGCCACGGCGACGGTAACGGTGAGCGCAGCGGCGCCACCACCGGCTCCGGTAACGGAATCGAACATCGACGAGAACGCCTTCGAAGCAGCGGTGAAGCCGGTCTTCTTCGACTACGACAGCTATGACGTTCGGCCCGACGCGCAGTCGACGATTCAGGCGGACGCGAATTTCCTGAACCAGCATCCGGAGCTGAAGGTGGTGATCGGGGGATACTGCGACGAGCGCGGATCGACGGACTACAACATCGCGCTGGGGGAGAACCGCGCCAATGCCGCCAAGCAGGCGCTGGTGACGGCGGGCATCAGCCCGGATCGGCTGCGCACGGTGAGCTACGGCAAGGAGAAACAGTTCTGCACCGACCACACGGAAGCGTGCTGGCAGCAGAACCGGCGGGCGCAGTTCACGCTGGACCAGTAGGACAGGGAGTAGCCAACAGGGAACAGGTCTCGGGCCGGGGCTTTCGAGCTTCGATCCGGACGACCGGCACTCCCATCGACACGAAAGCCCCTGCGTTATGAGGGGCCAGCCCTGAAACCTGTGTCCGGTGCGCTGATTGTTGTTCGCCCCTTGCGCGGCAACTCATTCATAATGAAGAGAGCGCTTCCTGCGCTCAGCGGGGAATGTGTTTATGCGAAAGATTGTGGCTTCGCTTTCAACGGTCTTCCTAATCGCCCTACTCTGTTCGGCTCCCCCGGCCCATGCGGTCAGCAAGGAAATGGTGCAGCTGCAGACGCAGGTGCAGCAGTTGCAGGACGCGCTGCAGCATCTGCAGGAGACGCAGGATCAGCAGCTGAGCGTGCTGCAGCATGTGGTGCAGCAGATGAACGACAGCCTGGGGCGGATCAGCTCGACGGTGTCGACGCTGCAGACGCAGGTGCAGGCGCAAAATGATGCGGGCGGCGGCAAGATCGATCAGGTTTCAACGCAGATGCAGGGGATCAACGACTCGCTGGACGCGCTGCGGTCGCGGATCGACAAGCTGACGGCGCAGGTGCAGGCGGTGCAGTCGCAACTGCAGAACATTTCGACGCAGTCGGCGGTGCAGCAGCAGGGCGGGCAGCCGGGGGCGGGCGGACAGCCGATGGGGGATCAGAATCAGGCTCCGCAGCAGCCGCCGCAACCGCAGGCGCCGCCGGTGAACGATCTGTATCAGGGAGCGCTGCGCGATTACAACTCGGCGCGCTACGATCTGGCGGCCGGTGAGTTCGGAGACGTGCTGAAGTACTATCCCAACGACGATCTGGCGGGGAATGCGCAGTTTTATCTGGGCGAGATTGCGTACCGGCAGGGAAAGTATGCGGACGCGATCAAGGCGTACGGCCAGGTGCTGCAGCAATTTCCAGGGAACACAAAAGCACCGGCCGCGGCGCTGCGCAAGGGCGAGGCGGAGCTGGCGGTGGATCAGCGGGACAATGGGATTCGCGATCTGCGTGCGCTGATTGCGCGCTATCCGCAAACGCCGGAGGCGGCGCAGGCACGCAGCCGGCTGAATGGCATGGGGGTGCGGCCGACCGCATCGAAGCCGACTGCTTATCATCAGTAGGCCGGCGCGCAACGAACGGACCGCTGCGGGTAATACGAAAACTGGTGACGAAGGGTACGTTCCCCGCCATCGTTTGCGCCTGCCGACCCGTAAAAGAAAATTTCGCTCTTGACAGGCACCACGAGCGGAGTTAGTCCGCGCGGGCGGGGCATAAAATGGCGGCTTCATAGTACGTTGACAAAGCGCAGAGCCAATCGCACAATCGGATTTCAGCTTGATTCCATCGTCTCCTCCGGGACTCGTCGCTTCGAATCACTTGCTCAGTCCAGCAACAGCCTCGGCGAATGGCGTCCTGCGAAATGGCAACGGCTCAGCATCCGCAGTGAAGCCGCAGGAAGGGTTCGCCGAATTGAAAGCACTGCTTGAAACTGACTTTAAAAATCTGACCCTGGTGGCCCGGGGAAAGGTCCGCGACATTTACGCGCTGGGCGAATACCTGCTGATGGTGGCGACGGACCGCATCTCGGCCTTCGATCATGTGCTGGCGACCGGCATTCCGGGCAAAGGAATGATCCTGACGCAGCTGTCGCTGTTCTGGTTTGATTTTCTGCGCGACCTTGTGCCGAACCATCTGGTGGCTTCCAACGTAAAAGAATTTCCAGAGGAAGTGTGGAAGTATCGCAAGGACCTGAAGGATCGTTCCATGCTGGTGACACGCGCGCAGATGTATCCGGTGGAGTGCGTGGTGCGCGGATACCTGGCAGGATCGGGATGGAAGGACTACGTGGGGACGGGCACGGTGTGCGGGATTAAGATCGAACCGGGTTTGCGGGAGGGAGATCGGCTGAGCCGGCCGATTTTCACGCCGGCGACGAAGAGCTTTCGCGGAACGCACGACGAGAACATCAGCTTCGATCAGATGACGACGCTGGTGGGGGGCGAGGCGGCGGAGAAGTTGCGCGATCTGAGCCTGGCGCTCTACAACAAGGCGGCGGCGCATGCGGAGACGCGCGGGATCCTGCTGGCGGATACGAAATTCGAATTTGGACTGACGCCGATGGGGATCGTGCTGGCCGACGAAGCGCTGACGCCGGATTCTTCACGATTCTGGGTGAAGGATCTGTATTCGCCGGGGCGGGCGCAGGCTTCGTTCGACAAACAGTACGTTCGGGACTATCTGGAGAGCATCCACTGGAATAAACTGGCACCAGCACCTTCCCTCCCCGAAAACGTGGTGAACCGCACCCAGCAGAAATATCTGGATGCCTACCGGCTTTTGTCGGGCCGGCCGCTGGCGGTGTAAGTGGAGATGGCGATGACAATCATCGACTGGGTGATCCTGATAGTCTTGATCCTTTCCGTGCTGTCGGCGGCGAAGGCAGGACTGGTGGTGGAGATCTGTTCGCTGATTGGGTTGGTGCTGGGGCTGCTGGTGGCGAGCTGGGATTATCAGAAGCTGACACCGTGGATGGGGCAGTGGATTCACACGCCGTCGCTGAACCAGGCGTTGTCGTTTATCGCGATTGCGCTGGGGGTGATGATCGTGGCCGGCATTGCGGGCAGAATGGTTCGCTGGTCGGTGAAGTCAGTGGGACTGGGATGGGCCGATCGGCTGGCAGGTGCGGCCTTCGGTCTGATCAAGGGATGCGCGCTGGTGACGATTGCGGTGATGGTGATTGCCGCATTCTGGCCCGGCGCGACGTGGTTCCGGCAGTCGCGCTTTGCTCCGGAGTTTCTGTCGATGGCGCGCCGTGCCGCGGTTGTGGCTCCTGCCGAACTGGGAGATCGGATCAGGAGCGGAGTGGACGTCCTGAGGAAAGCGCAGCCTGAGTGGATGAGGCCGGCTGCTTAGTTTGGGCTGCGGAAGTTTTGCAATATTGCCCCGGCAGAGACCGGGAAGGGGAAAGAGGTTCCTGTGAAACGCGAGCTGGACAACCTTGTCACCTCAATGCACGCGGGCGGCATCACGTATGACGAAGCGGTGCGCGAATTCAAGCGGCGCTTTATTCTTGAGGTTCTCTCCAGCCACAGGGGCAACCAGTGCAAGGCGGCCAAGGAACTGGGTGTGCACCGGAACACGCTCAGCCGCATTCTTGCGGAACTGAAGATCGACCCGGGGGCGGTGCGCACCGGGCTGCGGCGGCCTCCGCGCAGTGAGCGCGGACTGGTGGATGGCACCCGGCAGCGCGGCGAGCGCGCGTAACAGGGCCACGCACCGGGAAACACGACAGGCAGGCGCGCGTTTCGCGCGTATCCCACTCAAACCAGAAAAAGGCTGGAATGGGGCACCCGGCCGAGGGACCGCGAGTTCCCTTCCCTTCTTCGATTTTCAGCCACCGCTCCCGATACCCATCTCGCGCATTCCCCTGCGCACCCTATACCCTGTAAGCATGAGCACTTCGCCCGAGCCTCGCGTCTACGTGGAGGAAGGGTTTCGCTGGGACGAACAGCGGGCTTATCTTTTCGACATTGATGCAACGCTGCTGCGCCACCGCGACCGGATCCATGTCGACGCGTTCTTCCAGGGCGTACGCGAGGTGATGGGGCGGGAACTGGATCTGGAGGGCGTCACGCTGGCGGGCAACACCGATCCGGGGATTCTGCGGGATGCGTTCCGGCTGGCCAGCATCGAAGACAGCGTGTGGCGTCCGCACCGCGAGGATGTGCTGAGGGCGATGCGCGTGCATGTGGCGGAGCGGCGGGGGGAGATGCTGTGGAGCATCATGCCGGGGGTGGAGGCAATGCTGGCGCATCTTGCGAGCAGGGGCGCGCTGCTGGGCGTGGCGACAGGCAATCTGGAGGAGATTGGGTGGATCAAGATTGAGAATGCGGGGCTGCGGTCATGGTTTCAGTTTGGAGGTTTTTGCGATCGCTTTGAGGCGCGCGAGGACATGATTGCGCATGCGGCGGAACAGGCGCGCGGGATTCTGCGGTCTCGGGAGGGGTCGGCAGACGCAGTGTGCGTGATCGGCGATACCCCGCGGGACATCGAAGCGGCACGCGCGAATGGACTGCCCACGATTGCGGTGGCCACGGGGAGGTACAGTTTCGATCAGCTGATGGAGCACAAGCCCGCCGCGTGCACGACAACGCTGGAGGCGCTGCTGCAGGCTTCAGAGATCGCGGTGAAGGCTCGAGAGCATGCTTCGTAGCGGAATATTCATCGCGGCGCTGGGGCTGGCGTGGGCTGCCGCGCCGGCGCAGCAGCCGGTTCAGGAGCCGACCGCTCCGGCCGCGCCCGCGCAGGCAGCGGCGCCAGCGAAAACGGACCCGGGATCAGGTTCGACGCAACCTGCGGCCGCGAGCAGCGAGTCTGCAACGGGATCGAGCGCCAGTGCCGGCAGGAAGCACCCAGCTTCGAAACGCGATCGCACTGAGGCGCAACAGCTGTTCGTACAGGGCGCGAAGGACATCGACCACGACAAGATTCGCGCGGCGATGGATGAGTTCACGCGCGCAGCCGAACTGAACCCTGCGGAGCGCAAGTATGAAATGGCGGATCAGATCGCGAAGCAGCATATGGTTGCGGAGCTGATCCAGGAGTCGGACAGGGAAAAGATTCTGGGCCACTATGCGGATGCGCGGGCAAAGATCTCCGAAGCCTACAGCGTCGATCCGGCGAGCCCGGTGGTGGCGCAGCACATGGACGAGCTGGCGTCGACGACGGTGGCCGGTCAGCCGGCTACGCGTTCGGACTCGATTGAAGCAGCTCCGCCGATCGAATTTGCGCCCAAACCGGGGGTGCGCAGTTTTCATCTGCGCGGTTCCGAACGCAACATCATCTCCCAGGTGCTGCCAGCATATGGCATTCAGCCGACGATCGACGACTCGGTGGGCGCTCAGACGATCCGCTATGACGTGGACGACGCCGATTTCGCGGCAGCCAGGAGGACCCTGCAGCTGGCGACGGGCTCGTTCATCGTGCCGCTCGATCCGGGACGGGCCATAGTGGCCAAGGAGACGAGGGCGAACCACGACAAATTCGACCGCTTGGCCGTGGAAACGGTGTACCTGCCCGGGCTGGAGGCCAGCCAGCTGACAGAAATCGCGAACACGGCGAAAAATGTTTTTGCGCTGCGGACGGCTACGACCGATGCGCATCAGAGCTCGCTGACGGTGCGCGGGCGGAGCGAAGATCTGGATGCTCTGAACGCCACGCTGAAGATCCTGCTGGAGGGCCGGAGCGAGTTGCAGCTGGACGTGCGGATGTATGAGATCGATCGCACCAAGGCGGTGAATCTTGGGGCGATTCTGCCGAATCAGACGACACTGTTCAATGTGTATTCGGAAGCGCGGAACGTGCTCAACAGCAATTCGAGCCTGGTGCAGGAGATCATCTCCAGCGGCCTGGCCGCACCGGGCGACTGGGAAGCGATCCTGGCCATTCTGATCGCTTCGGGGCAGGTGAGCAACAGCATCCTGACCGAGCCGTTTGGTGTTTTTGGGGGCGGGCTGTCGCTGACCGGGGTGGCGTATCAGGGCGGATCGATGAACATGCAGCTGAACTCGACGGATGTGCGCGCTGTCGATCAGCTGCAACTGCACGTGCTCGATCGGCAGGACGCGACGATCAAGGCGGGCGAGCGGTATCCCATCGAGACGTCGAGTTACTCGAGCCTGGGGGCGTCGCCGGTGAATATCCCGGGGCTTTCGACGGCAGGACTTTCGAGCACACTGTCGAACCTGGGCATCACGCCGGCTCAGCTGCAGGAAGCGGAAACAGCGACCATTCCACAGGTGCAGTATCAGGACATCGGGCTGACGCTGAAGGTGACGCCCAATATCGAGGGCACGGACCGGGTCTCGCTGAAATTCGACCTGACGCTTTCGTCGCTGGAGGGGTCGTCGCTCAACAGCCTGCCGATTCTGAACAATCGGGAATACCAGGCGATTACGTCGGTAAAGCTGGGCGAGACGGCGCTGCTGACGAGTTCTCTGTCGAGGCAGGAGTCGGATGCGATCACGGGGATTCCGGGAGTGAGTGAGATTCCCGGTTTCCAGAGCACGACGAACAAGGATTCGAATCTGGATATCGCGGAACTGGCGATCGTGATCACGCCGCATCTGGTGCGGTCGGTAAACCGGGCGGCGCAGGAGAGGATGATCCTGCTGCCGATTGGGCAGCCGGGGCCGTGACGGGCGTCACTTTCGGCCTGGCCGCCCCGGAATAGACTGAGGCTGTGACGGGATGGCTTCATCGGCGGACGTACAGGGCGCTGGCGCTGACGCTTGCCGCTGTTTGGATTGTCACCCTGGCCCTGGCCGACACGGCGGTTACCCCGGCGATGCACTGCCAGCGGGGACACATGCCGTGCTGCCCGCGTGGGGGCGAAGGGGAAAGCTGCTCAGGCACGCGCTGCACCGAGCAGGTTCCGGAGAAAGCTGAGGCTCAGGACACGCAGGCCAGAGAGAGCGAGGCGGTCGCCGTCGCGCCGGCTCGGATGGATGCGCCGCGTGCTGCCCGTCCAGAACCCGTGCTCGAGCTGACATCGGGCCCGCGCTATCACGTTTCCGTCTTACGTCTCAAAGACGATCTCCGCATTTAGAGCTTTTGGTGTGTCGCCGTGTCTTTACGCGTGCGTTTGATCCTGCATGCCTGCAACGGTGTCTTTTTCACACGAAAGGAAGAATCCCATGAAAGCGAAAATCATTGCTCTGCTCGCAACCTCGCTGTTTTCCCTGTCCGCCCTGGCGCTGACCGGCGCCTCGTGCTGCAAGCCTGGCGCAAACTGCTGCCCGGGCAGCTGCTGTGGTGCGAGTTGCTGCCAGGGTCAGTCGTCGTGCTGCCCAGGCGACTGCTGCCGGTAACCGGTAGCCTGTAGCCGTGGTAGCCGGTAGCGAGGGGGCTATCGCAAAAATCTAAATCCAAGTGGGGACCCTCCGCGTCCGGATGATTGGGCGCGGAGTGTCCTGTTTGTATTAGCGGTCGAACTTGAGCTTGAGCGCGAGCATGGCGAAGGTGAGCACCAGACTGACGGCGTTGGCAAGAATGACGGGCAGGGAGTGGATGAAGATTCCGTAGAGCAGCCAGAGAAAGACGCCCAGCGCGTAGACCAGGAACATGAGGAGCGAGATTTCGCGCGCGCTGCGCAGACGCCAGACGCGAATGAGCTGCGGCACGAAGGAGATGGTGGTGCAGACTGCGGCCACGAGGCCGATGGCGTTGACCAGGGGTGACATTGTGCTCACATGCCCTTCCGGTGAATGAAGAAGTAAATGGCGACGGTGAAGCCGAGGGCGATGATGATGGGGCGGAGGATACGATCGCTGATGCGGCGGGAGTGGCGGGCGCCGGTGTAGCCGCCGATGGCGCAGGCGATCATCATGAGCCAGCAGTAGCGCCACTCGACCGCGCCGCCGATGATGAACGCGATTGCGGCAACGGCGTTGGCAACCGTGGTGATCACGACTTTGAGAGCGTTGATCTCCGCGATGCGTTCGACACCGCAGAGCGCGAGGGCGGCCATGGTGAGAAGGCCCGCGCCGGCGCCGAAGTATCCGATGTAGTAGGTGATGGCGAGGAGCGCCAGCAGCATGGGGACGATCGCGACGCGATGCAGCTGGTCGGGATGCGCAGCCTGCTCGGCGGCGCGGCGGCGCACCATGCGTCCGATGGGGCCGCTGAGGGCAAAGGCCACCGAACCGAGGAGGAAGAGATAGGGCACCAGGCGCATGAAAGAATTCTGACTGCCTCGAAGCAGTGTCAGTGCACCGCCGAGACCACCGATGAACGCCACGATGACGACGGGAATGACGAGGCGATGATTTTTGCGCAGATCTTCGCGGTAGCCGGCGATGGAGGTGAACTGACCCGGCCAGAGAGCGACGGTATTGGTGGCATTGGCCTGGATGGGGAGAAGGCCGGCTTTGACGAGCGAGGGAAAGACGAGGAAGCCGCCGCCGCCTGCGACGGAGTTGACGAGTCCGCCGAGACCGGCGGCAAAGGCTAAGAAGATGTAGTGGAGGACCGTGGAGTGCACTGAGTCGATTGTATCGACAGCCTCTGTAGCCCATGGCCGGTAGCTGGTTGCCGTTCCCTACTCTGCCTTGATTTCCGGCGTGGCGGCGACGAGCTGGCGCGTGTAGTCCTCGCGGGGCGATTCGCAAACCTGATCACGGCTGCCGTACTCGACGAGTTTTCCGGCGCGGAGGACGGCGATGTTGGTCGAGAGGTAGCGCACGAGCGGCATGGAATGCGAGATGAAGAGGTAGGTGAGGGAGAAGTCGCGCTGCAGGTCGCGCAGCAGATTGACGATTTGCGCGCCGACGCTGACGTCGAGCGCCGAGACGGGCTCGTCGAGGATGAGCAGTTCGGGGCGAAGGGCGAGGGCGCGGGCGATGTTGATGCGCTGGCGCTGGCCTCCGGAGAATTCGTGTGGATAGCGCGGGAGGGCGGAGTCGTCAAGGCCGACCTGGCGGAGGAGTTCCTGGCAGCGGCGGCGGCGTTCGGCGCGGCTGTGCTTTTCGTGGATGACGAGCGGCTCGGTGACGATCTGCTCGACGCGCATGCGCGGATTGAGCGCGGCGTAGGGATCCTGAAAGACGGGCTGCATGCGGCGGCGCAGCGGGCGGAGTTTGTGCTGTGGCACGCCGGTGACGGTGTGGCCGTCGAAGGTGACGGAGCCGCTGGTGGGCTCGACGAGGCCGAGGATGATGCGGGCAATGGTGCTCTTGCCAGAGCCGGATTCGCCGACGAGGCCGAGGGTTTCGCCGCGCGCGAGGGAGAAGGAGATGCGGTCGACGACGGGTGCGGCGTTTTTCGCGTAGGTTTTGGTGAGGTCGCGCGCGACCAGGAACGGCATACGTGCAAAATTAACAGGCGGCGCGAGCGATTAAAATAGAAGAGAGCGATCCCTTGCAGCATCTCCTCCAGAAACTCAATCCGCAGCAGCGCGAAGCCGTCGAGGCCGTCGATGGACCGGTGCTGATTTTGGCCGGAGCGGGGTCGGGGAAGACGCGCGTGATCACCCACCGGATTGCGTATCTGATCGAGGAGCGCGGGGTGGCGCCGGATGCGATCCTGGCAGTGACGTTCACGAACAAGGCCGCCGGCGAGATGGCGGAGCGCGTGGAGAAGCTGATCGGGCACGGATCGCTGGCAAAGCCGTTGATTTCGACGTTTCATTCTTTTTGCGTGCGGCTGCTGCGGCGGGACATTGAAGTGCTGCGCGTGAACAACGAGGGGCTGACGAAGAGCTTCGCGATTTACGACGAGACGGATCAGCAGGCGGTGGTGAAGGCGGTAATGCGGCGGCTGGGGCTGGACGATAAGCAACTGACGCCGCGGGTGGCGCTGGGGAAGATTTCGTGGGCGAAGAACCACATGATCGATCCGCAGGAGTTTTATCTGCAGTCGGCGGATCCCATCAGTGAGAAGGTCGCGCACATTTTTGAGGGATATCGCAAGGAGCTGCGCAAGGCGAACGCGCTGGACTTCGACGATTTGCTGCTGGAGGCGGTGCGGGTGCTGAAGGTGTCGTCGGAGACGCGTGAGCGGTATAACCGGCGATTCCGGCACGTGATGATCGATGAGTATCAGGACACGAATCGGCCGCAGTATGAGCTGATGAAGCTGCTGGCCGGCGAGGACAAGAACGTCTGCGTGGTGGGCGACGAGGATCAGAGCATTTATTCGTGGCGTGGCGCGGATATTCGCAACATCCTCGAATTTGAGAAGGATTTTCCGGGCGCGAAGACGGTGCGGCTGGAGCAGAATTACCGGTCGACGCAGATCATTCTGGAGGCCGCGTCGGCGGTGGTGGCGCGCAATACGGAGCGCAAGGGCAAGCGGCTGTGGACCTCGCGCGAGGGCGGAGCGCTGATCGGGTACTACGAGGCGCCCGACGGGGAGAATGAGGCGCTGTTCATCGCCGATTCGATCCAGAAATATCTGCGGAAGGCGGGCGAAGAGCCGGAGGGCGGCAAGGCCGCGGTGTTGTACCGGACCAATTCGCAGTCGCGGCTGATTGAAGAGGCGATGCGGCGGTACAATATTCCGTACACCATGGTGGGCGGGTTCTCGTTCTACGAACGCGCGGAAATCAAGGATCTGCTGAGTTATCTGAAGCTGGTGCAGAATCCGCATGACTCGATTGCGCTGCAGCGGGTGGTGAACACGCCAGCTCGCGGCATCGGCAAGACGACAATGGAGACGCTGGAACGGATCGCGCTGGAAACGGGGTCGAGTGTGTGGACGGGGATCAGCCGCGCGATCGACGCGAAGCTGCTGCCGCAGCGCTCGCTGGCGGCGCTGGATGGATTTCAGCAGATTATTCAGGATGCGCGGGCGATGATGGGCGCGGAATTTGCGGAGAAACTAATCGCGGATGTGGCGGAACCGAGCACCGGATTCCGGGCACCGGGCTCCGATCTCGCAGCGGGCGAGAGTGAGATGGCGGCTGCCGCGGACGACACGAGCTTTGACTTCGGCGCGGCGGCACAGGGAATGCTGGCGCTGACGCACGATGTTGAGGGCGACGACTTCATCTCCGAGGGCGCGGAGGATTTTGAGCCGGCGAAGTTCCGGATCTTCGACGCAGAGCCGGCGGTGGAGCATGCGGAGGCGCCGGGCACCGGGCTCCGGGCTGCGAGCGGCACGGGAGCGGGCGAGGGCGAGACAGAGGCAGTGCCGGGATTTCGCAAGCCGGGCGATGCGGCGACACTGCCGGAGCTGATCAAGTTCATCATCGATCGGACCGGGTATATTCGATCGCTCGAGGAAGAAGGAACGCCGGAGGCGTTCTCGCGGATTGAGAACCTGAAGGAACTGGCCAACGCGGCGCAGGACGCGCAGGAGCGCGGGGAGACGCTGGCGGAGTTTCTGGATCATGCTGCGCTGGTCAGCGATGCGGACCAGTACGATCCGCAGGCGCGGGTAACGCTGATGACGTTGCACTCGGCCAAGGGACTGGAGTTTCCGCTGGTGGTGCTGGCCGGAATGGAAGAGGGATTGTTCCCGCATTCGCGCACGCTGAACGATCCGCCGCAAATGGAAGAGGAGCGGCGGCTCTGCTATGTCGGGCTGACGCGGGCGATGGATTCGCTGGTGGTGACGCGGGCGCGCTATCGGCGTCGTTACGGGAACGACATGCCGGAGGCGACGATTCCTTCGCGGTTTCTGGAGGAGATCCCGCAGCATCTGCTGGAAGATCTGAGCGGCGGGCGCGGACGTGCGACGAGCTGGGGCGGCTACGCGGCAAGCTACACGGAGACGCCTTCACGCTTGGGTCGCAGCAGCGGCGACGATTACAGCTCGCGGCACTACAGCTACGAGGATGAGGATCAGAGCGCTTCGCACGGCAGAGCTGCTTCGGGCAGACCCTCGTCAAGCCGGATGGGTGCGGGCGCGGCGGGGCGCGGGGGACGACCGGGAGTTTCCGTCGACAACATTGCGCAATTCTTTACCGGGCGCGGAGGCGCGGGGCGCGGCGTGCCGGCAAAGGCTGCGCGCCCGAAGCTCGATGTTCCGGCGCCCACGGGGGCGAAGGGATTTCGCAACGGACAGCGGGTGCGGCATCCGAAATATGGCGAGGGGATCGTGTTCAAGCGCGAGGGCGACGGCGACGACGCGAAGCTGACGGTGCAATTTTCAGGGTTCGGCGTGAAAAAGCTGGTGGAGAAATTTGCTCAGCTCGAGCGGCTGTGACTTCCCCACTCAAGCCAACAGAAGGCTTGAATGGGCCACCCGGCGCCCGCTGCGCGGCGTTATTGACCTCCCTGCTTTGCGGCGAGCTGCGCCGAGGAGACGAACTTCTTCGCATAGGCAAGTTCCGGACGAGACGAGTGCCCGCCGTTGCCGGTCGACTTGAGGAGCGCCGCGAAGTACTCCGCAGCGGCAGCCTTGTCGCCCGCGGCTTCCGCGGCCATTCCGGCGTGGTAAAGGCCATTGAAGCGGTTGGGACTGAGCTGGAGCGCGACGCGATACTCGGCGAGCGCCGGTTGTGGCTGATGCAGATCGAGCAGCATATCGGCGAGCATTTCACGCGCGGGAATATCGACCTCGCCCTGACCCACTTTGTCCTGCAGATCGGCGGCGGCGCGCATTTGGTGGAGGGCATCGTCCTGGTGATCGGCAGCGAAGCTGCTCCACGCGGCGATCTCGGAGCGCCAGATTTTTGTCCCGGTTGACTCGGCCTCGAAGGCGTGCGGTCCTTTTCTAACTTCGGCCATGAGGGCGTCAAACTGGGCGAGGTCGTGCTGCGCCTCGGAGGCGTGGTGCAGATGGCCGTCGGCGACAGAGCGCGCCCACCAGGCCATGGCCTGATCTTCAGGCAGCGCGCCTGCCGGGGGCTGAAGAGCGGCGGCGGTCTGCCAGTCGCGCAGCTCGAGCGAGTAGAAGACGGGGAACTTGAGGCGGTAGTAGTCGATCATTCCCGCCATGTAGCTGTTGCCCATGCCTGGCATGGCGTTGAGGCGGTCGAGGACGGCGGGCACGGTGTCGAGGATCTGCTGCGCGGCGGCATCCTGCCCGCTCTGCAGATCGGCATACATCATGAAGTCGTAGGAATGCGGCTCGTCCATGATGCCGCTCCGGTGATGGGCTTCGGCGTCTTCCGACGCCTGGATGGAGGCCTTCTGCGAAGCGATGTCTTCGGGCCACATGCCAAGGCGGGCGAAGATGTGGCCCGACATGTGGACGGCATGGGGGCCGGATTGCGCGATCTCGCCGTAGTGCTGGGCGGCGGCGAGGCCATCTTTGGCCATGGCGGGGTTGTCGCAGGAGTGGATGACGTAGTGGACCAGGCCTGGATTGTCAGGATGCGCGGTATAGAGCGGCGCGAGGACGGCCATGGCTTTGTGCTCCTGCGTCTGGCTGGTATCGGGGGGAGATTTGGCGGCGAGCAGCGAGAGCGCGTAGAAGGCGCCGGCGTCGATGTCCTGCGGATAGTGCGCGTAGAGAGCGCCCATGGTGGACGAGTAAGCGGCGATGCGTGCGGGGTAATCCTCAGGACCGGGCTTGAAGAAGGTGGCGAGGGCTGCGATGTATTCGCGCTCGCGCGCGGTCGCGGGCGGAGTAGCCTGCGCCTTGCGCATCTCATCCCAGCCAAGCCTCATGGTGGCGGGATCGGGGCGATCCCAGATCTGGTGGAAGCCGCTCATGGCGATGCCCCAGTGGGCCATAGCGCAGGTGGGGTCGGCCTTCGCGATGCGCTCGAACTGCGGACGCGCTTCTTCGTACCAGAAGTCGTGCAGCAGGGCGACACCGCGGTTGAAAGACGGCTGGACCGCGGGCGCGCAGGAGACGGAGAAGGAGACGGTGCCGAGTCGTTCGCCAGGGATGGACGTGTCGGTCGTGGTCATCGACATGGAGGACTGCGCGGCCGCGGGGATGGAAGCTGCGAGCAGCAGCAGAAACGCGGGAACTTTCATGGTGAGCCGGATTATAGCGGAGCCAATCGGCCGTTGGCATGATCCCGGGCAGCGGCGGGTAGTGGGAGAGATGCGAATCGCCTGTGTTTCATCTATCCTTGCAAAGAAGCTCACTTACACAACAACGCCGCTTGTTCCTGGCGGCCAGGGAATTGAATGGCAAATACGAAAACGATCGCAGACAAGGAAGAACGGAAGAAGATCAAACGCGCGGCTCGTAAGAAGGCCGCTCCCAAAGCCAAGCGCACGGTACCGCGCGGGTCACAGAAGAAGAAGGTGAAGAAGCTGGTGCGCGGCCAGAGCAAGCGCTAAGAGCCGCTGCGCCGGCGTTCACCAACCTTCCCGGGGCTGGCGGAATTCCCCTTCGTCAGCCCCGCGGAACCAGGGTACACTCACTCAACATCCACTCCTCCCGCAGGAGCTGTCGTTGCCGGATCAACCCGTGCTGCCATCTCGGCCCGAAGGGACTCAGCCCAGGTCCCAGATCTTCGCGTGCAAGTCCATCGACAAGCTCATCTCGGACTCGGAAAATCCCGAGCACGCGCTGAAGAAGACGCTGGGGCCGGTTTCACTGACGGCGCTGGGCATTGGTGCGGTGATTGGGTCGGGCATTTTCACGGTGATTGGCACGGCGATCGCCGGGCAGCAGTTCCCTGTTGCTTCGATTGAAAACACGCCGCTGATCGACTACTTCATCCGGCACACGGCGATGGTGGGACGGCCGGGCTCGGGTCCGGCGCTGGCTTTGTCGCTGGTGCTGGTGGCCATTGTGTGCGCCTTCACCGGGCTCTGCTACGCGGAGCTGGCGTCAATGATCCCGATTGCGGGGTCGGCCTACACCTACACCTACGCGACCATGGGCGAGCTGATCGCGTGGATCATCGGGTGGGATCTGATCCTCGAATATGCGTTCTCGAACATGAGCGTGAGCGTGGGGTTCGCGGCGCACGTGGTGGATTTGCTGGACTGGTTCAACATCCATCCGCCGCTCAAATGGATTTCTCCGGCCTATTTGCCCGAGGGGTTGCAGGATCTCGCCGGAAACGATTTGTATCCGCCAGGGTGGCATTTTGGATTCAACATACCGGCGTTTCTGATCGTGTTCCTGCTGACGATCGTGCTGGTGCGCGGCATTCGCGAGTCGGCCGAGACGAACAACATCATGGTGCTGGTGAAGATCGCGGCAATTCTGATCTTCGTCTCCTTCGGCGCCAGCTTCATTCAGCCGAAGTACTATCATCCGTTTTCGCCGAATGGCTGGTCGGGCGTACTGACGGGCGGGTCCATTATTTTCTTCACGTACATCGGATTCGACTCGGTGTCGACGGCGGCGGAGGAGTGCAAGCATCCGCAGCGCGACGTGCCGATCGGGATTCTCGCCACGCTTTTCATCTGCACCATTTTGTATATCGGGGTCGCGGTGGTGCTGACCGGTCTGGTGCCCTGGAAGAGCATGATGGGCGATGCCGCGCCGGTGGTGAACGCGCTGAAGAAGCTGTCGGTGCTGCCAGGCGGGCATCGGCTGCACTGGATCCGGCTGTTTGTGGTGATTGGCGCGCTGATGGGGATGATCTCGTCGATCCTGGTGTTCCAGCTGGGGCAGGCGCGGGTGTGGTTTTCCATGTCGCGGGACCGGCTGCTGCCGGCAGTTTTCTCGCATGTGCATCCGAAGTACCGGACGCCGGCGGTGGCGACGTGGGTGGCGGGATTTGTGGTGGGGATTCCATCAGGACTGTTCGACATCGGAACGGTTTCGAACTTGTCGAACATCGGGACGCTGTTCGCCTTTGTGCTGGTGTCGGCAGGCGTGCTGATTTTGCGCTATCGCGAACCGAACCGGCGGCGGGGATTCCGCGCACCGCTGGGGCCGGTGTTTCCGGTTCTCAGCATTATTTTCTGCGTGGTGCTGATGATGGGGCTGGAAGTGATGACCTGGATTCGGTTCTTCGTGTGGCTGGCGATCGGGCTGGTGATTTACTTCACCTACAGCCGTCATCGCAGCGAGTTCGGGCGCGGAAACCGCGTTGGCTAGCTGATTCCTTCGGCGTCCGAAACGCGTCCGCCATCGCATCCCATGATGGAAGGCATGGAACACCTCGTTTCCCGGGCGGAACTGGAAGCGCTGCTCGCTTCGATTGCGCGTCAGACACGGGATCCGCGCGCCGGGATTTTCGGACCGGAATCGATCACGTGGAAAATTAATCGGGAGGCGGCGTTGTTTCTGGGCGCGGGGCGCGCCGCTCTGCTGCAGCTGGCGCATCCCTGGGTAGCGACTGCGCTGGCGCAGCATTCCTCGCTGCTCAACGAGCCGATCGCGCGGTTTCAAAATACGTTTCGCATCGTGTTCACGATGATCTTCGGCAGTCTGGGGCAGGCGTTTGCGGCCGCGCGCCACCTGCATACGCTGCACACGGGCATCCGCGGAGAAATGTCGGACACGGTCGGCGCGTGGCCTCGCGGATCGCACTACGAAGCGAATGAGGTTGCCGCTCTGCGGTGGGTCTTTGCCACCCTGGTGGAGAGCGCGGTGCTGGCGTATGAGTGTGTCGGACATTTGTCCGACACGGAACGCGAACAGTACTACCAGGAGAGTAAGACGACGGCGGCGCTGTTCGGGATCCCGCCTGCGGCGCTGCCACAGGACTGGGCTGCGTTCGCTGCATACTGCCGGCAGATGGCGGCGTCCAACGTGCTGGGCATCAGCCCGGCAGCGCGAACGATGGCGCATGCTATTTTGTCCGGCGCCGGTTCATGGGTTCGTCCGCCGCGGTGGTACCGGGCGATGACCACCGAATGGGTGGAGTTACCTCTCCGCGAAGCGTTTGGTTTGAAGCTGTCTGCGTCGGACGCACGCTCGGCAGCGCGAGCACGACGCTGGTTACCCCGGCTGTGGCAGGTGCTCCCGCATTTTCTGCGGTTTGCCGGACCGTACCGAGAGGGTGTTGCACGCGTTAGTAACCATCGCATCAACTGGATCACGCGCGCGAGTAACCGATTTTGGACGGGGCAGTCACTGCTTCCCTTCCCCGAAGAGCCATACAAATCTCCCCCTCCCGTAACTCATTGAAGTGACGCAAGATAAGTGCACATGTGAAGCGTTTCCGTGCCACACTACACCATCTCAATAACAACTGCGGTGGTGGCAGTCCAGGCTCGACGCCACGAATTCCCCAAGCCGCAAACCACGAGCCAAGATTGATTGCACGACTTGCAGTGTTTATGCCGCTCTCGATCACGCCGACAACACTGCAGTCGTTCAAGCCGATGAGGTAGATCAATGCGGTTCTCCTCCCTGCTTCTGCCGGTTCTCTCGTTGATGTTCGCTGCCACCTGTTCCGCTCAAACCGCGATGCTGGTCAACGCACCGCTACCGTCCGATGCGACGGTACAACCCGGGGATCCTTACAGCAGCTCCGCCATGGGTGTTTATCCGGTGCGGGCGCCCCAGGCCACGGAGCAGACTCCGCGCTTTGGCCTGCTGGACTGGGGTCTGCTGGGCGCGGCGTCGGCGCTGCGGGTGCTGGATTACACCAGCACAGAAAAAGCGCTGACGATGCCGCAGTATTATCACGAAGCGGAACTGCCGCAGGGGCTGGTGAAGAACAAGCCGGCATTTGCCGCCTTCGAGGCGGGCACGGTGGCTTTGAATTACGAGGCGTATCGTTTTCTGGTGCACCACAACAAGCGGTCGCTGGCGCGCGCGTCCCAATACGTGTACGTCGGCGCAATGACGTTCCAGATCGCACACAATTATCAGACGCTGGGGAATACTCCGACTCCGGCGAACTGAAGCTGGGCGGTCTGAGGTTAGGGGCCGGCCGAACAGACAGGGCATTCCCGTTTTGGGAAAAAGCCTTGCGCGCCGGTCCTCCACGCATTACCAGAGCCAGTTCCCACTCCTGATTTGGCTTCAGGCCGGCGAGGAACGCGGCCTATGCTCCGAGGTGGTATTGCTCGGAGTTTGTTCCCATGGGGCTCTTTACAGGCGCTCTTCGGTCCCCTGTCATCAAGGACCAACCCACAGCATCAGCGTCACCCAACGCACCAGGTCAGGCAGCGGGGACCGACGCCAATCATCTCTTTGCCAACAACGTGCGTTTTCTTTCGATGGCGGCGATCATCGCAGGGCACACTGTGCCGATGTATGCGGTGTTCCGGCATCCGAATGCGCTTCCGTTGGTGCTGACGTGCCTGGTGCAGCTGTTCAAGTTTGGAACGATCGGGTTCTTTCTGATTTCGGGGTTTTTGTTCGGCGAGCGAATCGACCAATACAGCCCTTTGCAGTATTACGCCCGACGCCTGAAGAATGTCTTCCTGCCGTGGCTGGTCTGGTATCTGTGCTACTGCGGGCTTCGGGTCGCGGTCGATGTTGTCCAGCAACGGTTCTCATTCCATTCGTCCGATGCCTTTGGCTACCTATACACCGATCTGGTCCAGATCGGGCTCCTTTCGTCGACGTATTGGTTTGTTCCAAACCTGCTGATCGCACTGGCGATTCTGCTGGTATTTCGACGTGTGCTCAGAGATAAGCGGATCGGCGCGGCCTTCGCGGTGGCGAGCCTCGTTTACGCGGCCAACATTTACGGACACTGGTTTCCGGTTCAGCATTCCCGGGCATTCTTTGGCTTCGTTTTCTACCTTTGGCTGGGTGCCTGGGGCTCATGGCACTTTGCGACAGTGGAGAAGTGGCTTGCTCGTGTCCCCGTTGCGGTGATGCTCGGAGTGGTCGTGCTGGCGCATGGGCTGGCGATGGGTGAGGCACAGCTGCTTGTTTCTCTTCACTCCGTCGACCCGGTGAACACGCTGCGCATCACCAACCAGATTTATTCGATCGTGGCCGTGCTGGCGATCATGAAACTGAAGCACCCCGCATGGCCCCGGTTCGTGGATGTTCGCGCGCACACCTTCGGACTTTATCTAATCCATCCCATTGGCCTGGCGACAACGAAAGAAATCCTTCCTCATGTTGTGTCCGCCGCTTTCCTGGGAAAAACGGTGGGGGCTGCCCTCTCGCTCCCCCTGGTCTTCATGATGACTTATGGCGGGTGCCTGCTGGCCATTCGGGGGTTGCTCTCCTGTTCGTGGCTGCGCTGGACGGTGGGGCTGGCCGGGCAAAGGCGGGCGGCGGCATCGATGTTTCCTGTTCGATCATCCGCCGGCGAGGTTCTGCTGTCTCGGCCACAGCAAAAGGCAGCCTTGCAGGGCAGGCCGAGCGCGAATCCTGAGCCGCTTCGCCTTTGACTCGGGAGGGTTTGACAGGCACCGGCGCCAGGCCCTAGGCTGTTAATCAGAATGAGTGTCTTCTCTCCCACCTGCATGTGTATGTGCTGCTGTTTCGGCTGCACCATGCGGGTGCGCCTCTGAGAGAAGCGACCGGAATTTCGAGGTCACTCAGAACCCACCCGCTGCCCGATGGCCGAGTGGGTTTTTCACTTTGCCCCAAAGGAAAACAGTAAAGTCCCCAGGAGAACGTTTCATGACACTGCGCATCAACGATATTGCCCCTGATTTCACCGCGGAGACCACCCACGGGGTCATCCGCTTTCACGATTGGATCGGCGACCACTGGGCGGTGCTGTTTTCGCACCCCAAGGATTTCACGCCGGTGTGCACGACCGAGCTGGGCACGGTAGCAGGGCTGGAGAAGGAATTTGCAAAGCGGGGAGCGAAAGTAATCGGGCTGAGCGTGGATCCGGTCGCGAGCCACAAAAAGTGGGAGCCGGATATTCACGAGGTGACGGGTCATCAGGTGAACTATCCGATGATTGGCGATCCGGAACTGAAGGTCGCGAAGCTCTATGACATGCTGCCGGCGGAGGCAGGAGAGACGTCGGAGGGCCGGACCCCGGTGCAGAATGCCTGTGTGCGGACGGTCTTTGTGATCGGGCCCGACAAGCGGATTAAGCTGACGCTCTCCTATCCGATGTCGACGGGGCGGAATTTTGATGAGATTCTGCGCGTGCTCGATTCGATCCAGCTGACCACGAAGCACAGGGTGTCGACGCCGGCGAACTGGAAGCAGGGAGAGGACGTCATCATCGGCGGCGCAGTCAGTAACGAGGAAGCGGACAAGATTTTCCCGGGGTACAAGACGGTGAAGCCGTACCTGCGGACGACCGCCCAGCCGGAGTAGCGAATCGGGGCCGGCGGTGAACGTATGGCCCGATGGAAGAAGTTGGCCGCCGCGCCGGATGGGCGCGGCGGAGGCGAGCACCGGTGGCGAAGGGGCTAACGCGCTGGTCTGCAAAACCAGTATTCGCGGGTTCAATTCCCGCCCGGTGCTCCATAGCTTTTGTTAAGAGATTGTGGCGACGAGGTCCTTCTCTTCGCTCAGGATGTCGCCTGCGGGCTCAGACGCCCGATAGACAGCTCTATTTGGAACAGAGGTCCGGGTACGGCGCCAAATTGTAGACGACGCTATTCCACTCGTCACGGGTCAGAGGGCGATTGGCGACAGCGCAGGCATGGTCCGTCCACTTATCGAAATCGAGGTCCCAGTTCCGAACCCGGTAAGAGCCCATCATTGCCCCGGTAACGATCTGCTTGCCATCGGGGCTGAAGGCGACGCCGCCAGGCGCTAAGCCGCCGACGGGCAAGGTGGTCAGCAACGCCTGGAGCGGCTGATCCAGCATCCTGCCCGACGACACATCCCACAAATGGACTTCACCTCCTCCATGGGTGATCGCCAGCCAGTTTCCGTCTGGACTGAAGGCGAGGTCCTGCGCGGGCTGTTCGTCCGCTGCGGATTTCTGCCCCTGGGGCAGAGGCCAGAGAGAAAAGCCGCTGGGGCCGCCGACGGCGAGCCACGGGCTTGACGCGCCGTGGGAGGACGGAGCGAAGGCGAGCGCGGAGTAGAAGAAAGGCGAACCAGCGGCGATCTTCCCGGCGACGCGTTGAGCCTGAATATCCCAAAGGACGATGTTTGGGCCGTTGGGGACTGCCAAAAACCTGCCATCAGGACTGATGGCGACGGCCGATTGATTCCCAGGCATCGAGGCGCCGGCCACGTTGGGGATCACCGACACGGGGGTCTGAGCGGGCGGACTCCAGATGCGGATGATTCCCTTGTCGCTGACGGCGGCAATTTGGCCATTGGGCAGGAACGCTGCCGCAAGAAGACGAGAGTCTCCGTGGGAAGGCGCAGTGAGATCGGGCAGCTCCCGCATTGTTCCGAGGTCGAGGCGATGAAGGAATATCTGCCGCGGCTTGCTTCTTTCCCACTCGGCAAAAGCCAGACTGGGTTTGCCGGAGTTGTCCGGGCTGAAAGCAAGAAGCGGAACACTGAAGGACCCGACGGTGTCAGCGGGATAGTGCCAGACAGGCGTGCGGGTGGCGGGGTTCCAGAGGGTGATGACGCCGTCGAAGGTTCCGGTGGCGATCCACTTTCCATCGGCACTGTACGCTGCGCGCGCGACCGAGAGGTGGCCGAAGGGGGGCGGAGCAGCACCGCGGGAACGCCTGTTATCGAGGAGAAGGATGTCTCCATCCGCGATTCGTTTTTCCGCGATGACGCTGAAGTCCGGCGAGAATACGGCGGAAAAGCTCAGGTGGCCGGCTCCTCCGGAGAAGGGCTTCAGAGCGACGCCGGAGTTCACATCCCAGATACCGACCGAACCGTTGCGGCTGGCCACTCCCAGCATGGAGCCGTCGGCGCTGAAGGCGATGGCGATGGGCGGGTTGGTTGGAGCGTCGGGCACAAAGTTGCGCAATAGCTTGCGCGCCGGGACGTCAAAGAGCTCAATGGCGCCGTCGGAAGCGGAGACGGCGAGGCGAGTACCATCGGCGGTGAAAGCGAGGACGCCGGGATTCCCTCGCCAGACGCCAAAGGCTGGAATCAGCTCAGCGATGACGGCGCCGGATCGCGCGTACTCCAGGACGACCTGGCCTGTGCTCCGCCAATTGGCGAGGAGGCTTGGATCGGCGGGGTCGAAGGCCAGCTTGCTGTCGTCAATGGCGGCCGGGCATTCGGCGCCTGCAGCGGAAAGAGAGCGCAGCGGCCGGGGTTCTTTACCAGCCAGAGACCAAACCTGGAGGATGCCACAGTCTGCTTCTTCGGCAAGGAGGGTTCCATCGCGATTGAACGCGAGCGAAGCGACGCGAAAGGCGCCCGGCGCGTCTTCCAGGGCACTCGAGATGACCGTGTGCGCGGAGGTTTTCCAGCCGTCGGAGGCTCGCCACAGTTGGGGCGGCTTACGGTCACCGCTGAGCGCGAGCCATTGCCCGTCCGGACTGAGAACGATCTTGCGCAGCAGATCGCCGGTCGGGACACTCCAGAACCGCTTCTTCGCAGCCACGTCCCAAAGCTCGATCGCGCCCCAGGGGCCGGCGATGAACAGGGACTGACCGTCCGGGGCATAGGCCATGGCTTCCTGGTTGCCTGCGTCAGTGTGGAGGTAGGTGACCGCATCGGACCGTGACTCGTAGATGGAAGCGATGGCGTCGCGCGCTTCATCAGAGGTAGGGTCCATTTGCAGGGCAGCGGCGCTGAGCAGCAGGGCGCGATCATAGTGCTCGGCGACGGCCTCGCGCGCGGCGTTGGCGAGGCGCATGGAGGCCACCGTGCGACGGCCCTCGTTCGCGAAGATGACGACGATGGCCAGGATCACGAGGACCATGAGAGAAACGTGCCTGCGGCGGCGCCATTTGCTGGCGTGGAGCAGGCGCTTCTCATCGGAAGTGGTGGCGCGCATGTAGCGCAGACCCTTGCGGACGAGGCGAAGATCGGAGGCGTCGAGGTAATCCCCTTTTTCCTTGTTGGTCCAGCCGCGGGCTCGATCTTCCAGGATGCGGCGGGTGATCTGACCGGGATTGTGGGAGAGATCGAATTCGCGGCGGACGACGGGCGCGAGGGTGTCGTGGGCGAGGACGGTTGCGGTTTCCTGTTCGGCGCAGGCCGGTTGGGAGAGCTCAGCGGCGGATATTTTTGTGTCGGGGTCGTCGGAGAGATCGGCTAACAGGTGCAGCTTCTTGTTGCTTTCGAGCAGGCAGTCGAGATCGGCCGCGGAGATTCTGCGTTCATATTTCTTTTTTAACTCGCTCAGGCCGCGGCGTTGTGAGGTTGCGAGGCTGGAGGTGTGCTCGAAGAGGAGATCGAGCTGGAGACCTTTGTTCAGCGCGAACCTGAGGCTTTTGGTCAGCGTGGGCAGTTGGAGTTCGGGGTCTTTGTTCAGCGCGGGGTCGCCGATGGCCGCGAGCTGATCGAGCAGGAACTGCCGGAGGGCATCGCGCGAAGAGATTTTGTCGTAGAGGCGGCGCGAATAGCAGAGGCCAGCGTCGTTTTGATCGCGCCCGAGAGGATCCTTCTGGCCGCGGCAGGCGCACAACTCCTGCTGCGCCACACCGGCAGGATCCTGGAGCGCCTGCTGCTCGGAGGGATCGGCGGAGTGCCAGAAGTCCCAGAGGCGATTCAGTTCCAGCTGGAGGATGGTGGCGACGGGCGAGTACGGATCGTAGAGGCGGTCGGCAAGATATTGGGCAAAGCCACCTTTGTCCGAACCGTTTTGCTCGAGGGCGATTTTGTATTTCGCGCGGAGGTCGTCGCGGAGAACGGGGCCCTCGACGATGTCGACGATGTTTTGCTCGCTGAAGCGATCAAGCCAGAAATCCTGGACGAGCGCGGGGATGCGATCGACGAGAGGATTGCGAATTTCTGCCAGGAATTCTTTGCGGAACGAGAGAATGAGGCGGGCTTTGGTTTTGGGGATGCGCGGCTCACCGGTTTGGGGGTCGATGAAGATTGCGACAATGCGATTAAAGAAATCTGCCAGCTCGGTGTTGGGATCGGTTGCCGCTTTGAGATCGTTAGCCTTTTTCCGGATGAGGCGGTGGGTAATGGCTTCCTCGATCTGATCGAGAAGGATGACGTTGGGCTTTTCGCTGCGCAGCCAGGCATCGGCGGCGAGGGCAGGGTCGGCGATGTGCGTGGCGAGCGAGAGGCCCAGGTTGAGATCGTCGACCAGGTTTTCCTGGCGGCGGAAGTAGCCGACGTCGGCGCGAGGCTTGCGGTCGTCGGTGCGCGGCTTGTCGGCGGGGGGATCGTCGAGACGCGGCCAGACGCCGGCGCGCAGCAGCGAAGACTTGCCGCTGCCCGATTGGCCGTAGAGCAGCAGGATGGGCGATTGCGTATCCGACTGCGTATTGTGGATGGCCCAGTCGTAGATCTGGCGGATTTCGGCGTTGCGGCCGAAGAAGATTTGCGCGTCCTCTTTTTGGTGGCCGCGGATGGAGACGTAGGGGCAGTCCGGGATCGGGTACCCATCCGGACTGAGAGCAGGGATTCCAAGCAGCGGATTTCTGAGAGCGCTCGAAAGCTTCCAGCTTTTCGCGGCGCAGGGTCCTTCCGGATAAAGCGCCCATGGCAGGCCATCGGTTTCGTGCTCGAGGTCGCCGAAGTCGCGCGCTTTGCCGGTGAGCTTAACGTTGATGCCGTCGATGGCGGACTGGAAGGCGTCCTGAATGGTGGCTTCAGCGGCGAGGCTGTTGTAGAAGTCATGGGAGAACTGGAGCGCGATGGGATCGAGAACCTTACAGGAAGTCGCGATGATGCAGAGCGCGCCTTTGGTGCGCCCGGCGAGCGCGGTGGCCCACAGCTTTGTGCTGCACGCGTTCAGGAAAATCAGCTTCAGGCTCTTCTGATCTTCGAGAAAAGGAACGATGCTGGTGGCACTGGTGCCGATGTTTCTGCCGTCTTCGGTTTCGAGCAGCAGTGCTTCAGGACTGGCATGGCCGCCATAGTGGAAGATGGCGACGCGATTCGTGTGAAAGGGCTCGGTGAGAGAGCGCGGCGTGAGGTTGTCGGTCGCGATCAGATCCCAGCTGTTAAGGAGATCGGCGAGACGGTCGCGCCCGCCGCCGGTGGTTTCTGGAGTGCCTTTGATCGCCGCCCTGATGTTGTCCCGCTCCTTCGCGAGGCCCAGCTCTTTATCGGCGTGGACGCGGTCATTGGCAAAGGCGATGTAGACGATCGGCTTCAGAGGAGCAGGCATGGGCTTCTATCGCGGGCGATCGGGATCAGCGAGGCCGGGGGAACAGCGCAATTTTGTCCAGAGAAAAACCGGTTGCAGAGGGCCTGGCATGGGCGACGTCAAAATCGTCGAGGCTGCGTGTGGCGGGAGCTTTGATTCCGCCGCCAGACAGCAGTGCGGTGACGTCGTCCTGGGCAAGGTCGGCAACGCGCAGAGCGTCGGCGCGGCAAAGATCGTCACAATGCAGGCAGGCCCAGCGAAAGGCGTAGAGCGCCTGATCCACCTGGTTCCGTTCGTCGGAGCCTTCGACAGATATTTTTCGTCCTGCGGCTTTGACGGCTTGATCGAGCGCATCTTCGGCGGATCGCAGTGCGGGAATCTCCTTCCAGTTAAGGCGTTCGTCCGACGATTCGACGGTGAGAACCATGTAGGGAAAGTCGGCCACCGGGGCGCCCTGGCGGAGGAGCGTGTAGTCCTGCGCGAAAGTGTAACTGGACCAGGTGAAACCGGCGGTTTCGGTTGCGGCGATGAGAAAGATTCCTGTGTTCAGGGGGAGGTTTCCCGCGTAGACGATTTGCGTGCCGGCTCCGCCGGAGAGCTGAGTGAGCGCCTGGATGCCAGTGAGCAGCGGCTCGGCGAAGGGCGCGGCGACGGCGAAGAAACTGACGCCGGCGAGCGAGGAGAGCTTCTCCAGCGTGGACAGAAACGGCCTTGCGTAGTCGACGGCTTTCACCGACAGCAGCGCGAAGGTGGAGACGAACTGCGCACCGAGGAAGGGCGCGGAATCGAGCAGAGTGCGCGGACCCTGGACGACTTTTTCCGGGGCATGGGCGTCGATGGCGATCAGATCGGGATCGAGCACGGAGAAGGTGGAGATGCTGTTGACTTGTCCCGCGGCGTTGCGGACGAGAACGGTGGAGTGCACGGCGGGATAAAACGTGGTGAACAGGACCCGCGCGTTGGGCACTGCAATTTTTTGCGCGGTGACGGTGACGTAGTGCTTCGAGGCGAGGATCGGCGTCCGCTGTGCGGCGGCGAGGCCTGGCGCTGAGGTGGGAGGCGCGAACTGCGCGACCCACTGCTTTGCGGGAGTGTGGTAAATCCGATCGATGGCTGCATCGGAAGAGGAAGCGAAGGTGGACCAAAGATCGGAAAGAAAGCTCATGCGCGTTCTCCAGGAATCGTGGGGATACACGAATCATGCTGTGAAAGGGGCCCGATGCGATGTGCTGGTGTCGTCCAGTGTACGCGGGAATGGCGACGAGAATCGATGGATGGGGGAGGTTGCGAGGCGGTTCGCGCTTTGCCCTATGATGGATGCACGCCCTCGCCCCCTGAACGCGCCGATTCCGCTTTGATCAAGGAGCAGAATGGCTGAACCGGCCACTCCGGCGATCTCGTTAGCTGCTCACCTTCGCTCATTGAGCCTCGATCGCGATTCGGTTGTGAGGATCGCGACCCGGATCGGTGACGAGCTCGCGGCCACCCATGCCGCGGGCCGCTCTTTTGGGGTGCTCACCAGCTCCGGCGTTCTGATCGATAGAGACGGGGACAGGCTGCGGGTCACGCTGATGGGAGTGGCGCAGGGCGGATCGCGGCCACGGCTGGCAAGCGCACGGACAAGCGAGCCGGATGCGAGGACCGGGGCTGCGGACGACGTCTTCGCCTTCGGCACTCTGTTGCGCGCGATGTGTGAGGGACTCGAGGACAGCGGGCAGCAGCCGCCGGAGTGGCAGGAGGCGATTGCGGCGTGTCTCGATCCGGATCCGACCAGACGGCCTTCGGTCGCGGGCGCGATGCAGACGATGGGCCTGCCGCTCAGTGAAGCGACATGGGCAGTCACTCCGGAGCAGACGGCTGCGCAGGAATCTGCAAAATGGGGGCCGTTCCAGCTGCTGCAGCGGATCGGGAAGGGCTCGTTCGGCGAGGTGTATCGCGCGTGGGATCCGGTGCTGGAGCGGGAGGTGGCGCTGAAGCTGCTGCTGCCGCGCAATCTGAACGCAGAGCAGCAATATGCCGAGATCGTGGCCGAGGCGCGGGCCATTGCGCGGGTGCGGCATCCGGGGATTGTTGCCGCGTACGGGGTGGATCGTCACGATGGGCGCGTTGGCTTCTGGAGCGACTTCGTGCGGGGGCGCACGCTGCAACGCATGGTGGAAACCAGCGGGCCGCTGCCGGCGCAGGAGGCAACGGCGATGGGGATCGCGTTGTGCGATGCGCTCGCTGCGGTGCACAGCGCGGGCCTGCTGCATCGGGACATCAAAGCCAGCAACTGCATGCGTGACGAGAGTGGGCGCGTGCTGCTGATGGATTTCGGGCTGAGCCAGGAGCTGCGCCAGGAGGCCGGCATTGCGGGCACGCCGAATTACATGGCGCCGGAGCTGCTGGCGGGCGATCCGCCCTCGGTGCAGAGCGACCTGTATGCGGTGGGCGTTTTGCTGTTCTATCTGTGCGCGGCTACCTATCCATCGGTGCGGCAACAGGAGCCGGCGCAGCAGCCTGCGATTCCTGGAGCGCTGGAGAAGGTGATTCAGAAGGCAACGGAGCGCGATCCTGCGCAGCGATGGGTCAGTGCGGCACGCCTGGGCGAAGCACTGGCCATCGCTCAGGCGGAGATGATGAACGCGGCTCCTGCAGCGGGGCGAGGGCGGCGAATTAGCTGGGCAATGGGTGCTGCGGTTGTGATGATTGCCGCCGCCGCGCTTCTGTTTCCCACCGTGCGGCAGCATATGCGGGCGCGCGCTGCGGGCACCACGCCGGCAGCATATCAGAACTATCTCGCGGCCGAGTCCACGCTGGACCGCTACGACAAGCCGGGCAACACGGAGAAGGCGATCGGGCTCTTCCAGGGCGTTCTGCAGCGGTCGCCGAACTTCGCGCTGGCGGAGGCCGGCCTGGCAAGTGCTGACTGGAGGATGTATCTCAACACGTCAAAGCAGGAGTGGGCGGATCAGGCGAACGAAGCAGCGGCCGGCGCGGAGAAACTGAATCCGAATCTGGCGGCGGTGCAGGTGACACTGGGGAATCTGAACATCGCGCAGGGCCACACCGGCCTGGGCATGCAGGAATTGCAGCAGGCGCAGCAACTCGACCCGATGAGCGCGGATGCGCATGCGTCGCTGGCCGAGGCTTATCGCGTGCAGGGGCGCATGAATGATGCGAAGAAAGAATTTCAGACGGCGATCGACCTGGCCCCGGATGAGTGGCGCTGGCCGTATCTGAGAGGAGCGCTGGAGCTGGATGGCGGCGACTTCAAGGATGCTGAGTCCGACTTTAAGATCGCGCTCGAAAAGACGCCGGACAATGCGACGGTGCTGCGCAATCTGGGGATCACCTATCGGAAAGAGAATCGCCTGGATGAGGCGGAGCGGACGTACGAGCAGTCTCTGCAACTGAACCCTCTGGAAGAGACGATGATGTCGCTGGGGCACGTCCTGATGCTTGAGGAGAAGACACCCGAGGCAATCGCAATGTATGAGCGGGCAGTTCGGGCGAATGCGTCCGATTGGGTGGCATGGGGAAACCTCGCTTCTGTGGAACTGTGGGGCCACGGTGATCCGAAGGACGTTCGAAACTCCTTCGTCAAAGCCATCCAGCTGGGCAGTGAACAGTTGAAGACAACTCCGAATGATTCTTATTTGGTATCGAAGCTCGGGCAGTACTATGCAAATCTCCGCGAGCCGGAACAGGCACTCCCTCTGATCCGCAAGTCGCTGGTGCTGGCGCCGCATGACCCCGATGTCGTGGAGTGTGACGCGGAGTCGTATGAGTTGCTGGGCGACCGAACAGAGGCGCTGCGCCTGATCGCGCAGGCGCTGCAGTTGGGGTTTTCAGTTGACTATGCTAAAAAGGTGCCGGAATTGAAGGCCCTGCGCACCGATCCCCGGGCTCCTGAACGGATTCGAAACTGACGAGGTCCCACTTCCAGAAGGGATGCCTAATGAGCGACAGCAAGCAGCCAACTCGCAACGTGGATGACAAAACGGGTCGTGGCCTGGAGGGTCCGGGCCGCAATGTGGACGACAAGACCGGACGTGGCCTCGATGGCCCGGGCCGCAACGTCGATGACAAGACCGGGCGTGGCCTCGATGGCCCAGGCCGCAATGTGGATGACAAGACGGGCCGCGGGCTCGAACCCAAAGACAGCTAGCCGCTAACGCCGCGTGATGATTTCCAGGCGACGCGTGGCGAAGTCGCCTGGGGGCGGCGGCGGCGCTGCGGGGGACGTATCGATATCCCGGGTGACCGCGGCGTTCGTCAGTTTCGGCAAAGCGAAGGCGGCAGCGTCGAACGGGTCCCGGCTGATCACCAGCACCATATGATCGTGCGCTTCGGTTGCGCCCGGCTTCAACGTCATGGTGATGGGATCTCCGTTGCGCAGGGGGATCTCCTCGGTCGGGTTCAGCGTGATGCATTCCTGAGGCAGGAAAGCAGTCGTGATTTGCCAGTCGCTGCTGCAGACGAGGAAGGCGAAATTGAGCGTGCTCGAACTCCGGTTCGTAACGCGCATGCGGATGCTGGGCGGCTGATCGTTCCGGTACTGCAGGGGCAGCGTGGCGAGGGGCGGAACATAGAGACCGTGAAACTGGTCGTGGTTCTGGCTGTCTTTGTCGTAATAGCTCACCGCGAGATCCACATCGTCCACGGCAATGCTCGACGATTCGTTGCTCAACTCGACGCGCATCGTCCACCGCGCCATGTGCTCCAGAGCAGCGACCGTGCTCTGGATGCCATCCGGCGTTGCGTCGAACGGCCCTGGGATGTTCTGCGTCGAATTCGGAAGCTCGAATTGGTAGCCATCGCTGCCGGCACGGACGATGAAGCGCGGCGAGGTTCCCTCCTGCACGTAGACCGAGAACTCCAGCGCGGAACGCAGCTCGGTCAGAGCGGTGGGATCGCCGTCGAGCCGAATGTTAATGCGGCCTGCCCGCACGGTGACGACTGCTTTGTACTGCTGCTGCGGGTCCAGCCTCGAAACATCGGCGACAGCGATGGTGCTCTCGGAGGGTCCGGCTGCAGTCAGCGTGGCTGTGGTGAGGGCCTTCGTCGTGTCGGCCAGGTTGTCAGCTGAGGAATTCGCCGGATAGAGCGCCACGGCATCGCGAACGCCGAGGTTGTACAGGCGGCCGCCATCTATCTTCCAGGCACCCCGGTCGCACCAGGCCATGAAGAAGTTGCCGCGCGGCATGGGGGTGAGCCCGAGGAACTGGCTGTTGCGCAACTCGTCCTCATCCCCCACCGGCACCAGATGGGAATGCTGTATCGGGTACAGGGACTGCAGCAAGTCGTGGGTGCGCGTATACAGCTCCTGGTTGCTGATCGGTTTACCGTCCAGCAACACCTGCAGGAGGCAATAGGTGAAGGCGCCGTGGGGTCCCAGGTGATACTCGTTGGCGCTCTCGGAGTCGCTGCAGGCCGCAAACAACACATGGGACCCGGACGCGCCCTCCACGAACCGACGCGCCTGTTTCGTTCTGTCAGTGCTCGAGGCAGCATCCATGTTGCGCAGCAATGCGACGATTTCTGTGGGCTTGCGCAGGTAGGCCGAATCAGGTTGGGGCTCCTCGCGAGCGGGCGCCCTGCGCACGCCGGGCGGGATGACTTCGATGTCGTCGGCGTCGCGGTCCGCCGATCCGGAATGGCAGCTGTCAAGAACGAGGGTGAGACGAGCGCCAGTGGCGGCGACATTCTGGATCAGGACGGCAAAATCCTTGTCAATCAGATCGCAGCCCTCCAAATCCTTGTGGGCCAGATCGTAGCCCCTGGGAAGGCGGCTATCGTAGCAGACGATGGTCTCGTTCTTGTAATCGGGCTCGATGGCGAGGAACACGCCGGTGGTAGGTTCCTGAGAACCGTGGCCCGCATAGAAGAAGACGGCGATGTCGCCGGCCTTCGCCTTGCAGAGATGCTCGCGAAAACCGTCGATGACGGCCTCGCGTGTGGCGTCGGCGTTCAGCAGGGTGACCACCTGGTCGGGCGGAACGTTGTACTGCTCCAGGAGAATGCGCCGGAATGCATTGGCGTCGTTCACGCATCCGCGGAGGATCGGGACGGGCGGGGGATAGTTATCGATGCCTACCACGAGCGCATAGAGATTCGGCATGGTGCCCAAAGTACATTGAAGTCTGCTGCGGGTCCAGGAAACGGCCCATGGGCGTCGAAGGAGCTGGTTTTTGCGCTCGGTTCGGATCCGGTTTGAGGGATGGCTTCGGCGGCTCCGCAATCTGCGATAAGTCTTCTGATTCCATTAGGGTACGGCTAATAGCCAAAGTTGTATGGCCCGGGGAGGTTCGGCAATGGATGATTGCTGGCATGAGCCGCAGCAGCTTTTCGGGGATCAGGATAGCGGCCATCCTGGGACCATTATTGGGTGCGGGAATTCTTTGCGCCGCGCTATGGCAGAGGTCTGCCTTCTCGAATCACGACACGATTACGGGAACGGCATCGATCAGAACCGGCTCTTCCGATCGCGGAAGCATCGTCCCGCCATACCGGGGGCACACCTTCGAGGGGCAGCCCGGCGCGCCACGCCTGGTGCTGGCTACGCTGCGAGTCAGGGGAGAAAGCGCGCCTCGACTGGCAGCTGCTGCTTCCGGCCAGAATGATCCCAACAGGCCGAATGAATTTGTGCAGGAAGATCCGGGCAGCCTTCGCATCCAGCGACGCCCGCCCGCGGATCTGTTCCTTGTGCGGCGCGCCCCATTCTGGACGCCGCCGGCAATTCCAGCTCTGCTGTCGGTTTGGCTTCTGATCGTTTTTGTGACCCTCGCATGGGTCTACGTTCTGCGCCGCCGCATACGCCTGCAGAGGGAGGCGCTGGACAAGGCGTCGGAGACAACCCAGGCTATCCACGACCTCTCCACCGCGATGGAGGAGGTTACGGCCCGGCGGGAATTCGACTCGCCGGTTTCCGTGCGGGGCAGCGAAGAGGTCGCCGATCTGGTGGTTGCGTTCAACACGATGCTGTCGGAGTTGCAGCGGCGGGATCGCGCCAGGAAAGAGGCGGAGGCGCGTCTGCAACATATGGCGCTGGTGGATGACCTGACGGGCCTGCCGAATCGCCGGCTGCTGGCGGATCGGCTGGCGCACAGCCTGGCAAAAGCGCGGCGCGAGAACCGGAAAGTCGCCCTGCTCTATATCGATCTGGACGGGTTCAAGTTTGTCAACGACCGGCAGGGTCACCGGGTGGGCGACATCGTGCTCGGCCAGGTGGCGGAGCGGCTGCGTTCCCGCTTCCGGAAGTCCGACACGCTGGCGCGTATCAGCGGGGACGAGTTCACGCTGATCATGGATCACGTACAAACCAGCGCGGACGCGGACACGGCCGCTGCAAGCGTCCTGGAAATCCTGAAGCCGCCCTTCGAAGTGGAGGGCTATTCGATCCAGATCACCGCCAGTGTCGGCATCAGCCTGTTTCCGGACCACGGTCAGGAATGCGGACAGTTGCTGCAGCAGGCAGACTGCGCGATGTTCGCCGCCAAGCGCAATGGGAAGAACCGCGTGGTGCAGTTTGGCGACGGCCTTGGCAGCGCGGCGCGGGAGCGTCTGACGCTGGAGGCTGAGTTGCGGCGCGCCATCGAAAACGGCGATATCTCGGTTCATTACCAGCCTGAATTCGATTTGGCCACGAACCAAATCGTGCGCTTCGAGGCGCTGGCGCGCTGGATGCACCCGAAACTGGGACCGATTCCGCCGCTGAATTTCATTCCCATTGCCGAAGAGAGCGGGCTCATTGTTCCGCTGGGCGCTTATGTGATGGAACAGGCCTGCGCGGACGCGGTGGTCTGGCAGCGCAGAATGCATCGGCCCATTCAGGTTGCGGTCAATGTCTCCAGCGTGCAGTTTGCCCGCGATTCGTTTCTGGAAGAAGTGGAAGAAGTGCTGCGCCGCACCGGGCTGCGGCCGAGCCTGCTGCAGCTGGAGCTGACTGAATCGGCAACGCTGACCGGGATCGAGCGCGCCGCGGATCTGATCCGGCGGCTGACCGGCAGGGGCATCAGTGTTGCCATGGATGATTTCGGGACGGGCTATTCGTGTCTGAGCTACCTGCCCAAGCTGGCGTTCGATGCGTTGAAGCTGGATCGCTCTTTCGTCAGCGAACTGGCATTCCGGCAGGAGACCAGGGCTTTCGTTCAATCCATTCTGTCCATGGCGCACAACCTGCACATGAAAGTGATTGTGGAAGGAATTGAAACCACAGAGCAGCTGGAACTGATGCGGTCTCTGGGGACTAACGAAGCACAGGGATTCCTGCTCGGGCGGCCCTCTCCGAATCCACTGGAACAGCTTGGATGGAGCGGGGCGATGGCTCGCGCCACGGATCTGGAGGCTGTGTCGTAGACCCTGAACGCTATGGGCCAGATGAATTCAACTCGACATCAGCGGTGCGCGCGCAGCGTGGCCGTCTGGGACGCCTGTGCGGGCATGGTGCGGGAAAGACGTGCAGTCCTGATGGCCGTGGCGATGAGTGCAGCGGCGCTGCTGGCAGGGCAGACGGTGCTGGCTCTCGATCCGGGCAAGGCCATTACGCAGTACATGCAGACGACCTGGACCAGCGAATCCGGGCTGCCGCAAAACTCCGTCCAGGCCATGACCCAAACCGCGGATGGCTATTTGTGGTTCGGCACCCAGGAAGGTCTGACGCGCTTTGACGGCGCGCATTTCACCAGCTATACGCGCCACAACGCTCCGGGCCTGGCCTCGAGTTTCATCCAGTCGCTCACCGCCGGCCATGACGGCAGCCTGTGGATCGGGACCGACAGCGGACTGACCCACTACGAGCCCACGACGGCGGCGGGACCCGAAGGCGTGTTCACAACGCTGACGACGCGGGATGGCCTGTCGGGCAACAGCATCGCAGCGCTTTGTGAAGATCGCGAAGGCGGCCTGTGGGTAGGCACCGGCAAGGGACTGAATCGGATCATCGATGGCCGGGTGCAGAACTGGACGACGAGCGACGGCCTGGCGGATCTTGCGATCAGCTCGATCGCGGTCGATGCCGGTGGAACGCTGTGGGTGGGAACGGCCAGAGGTTTATCGCGCTTCGATCACGGCCGCTTTAAGACCTATACGACGCGGGACGGTTTGCCGGGTGACGGCATCGTTGCCCTGGCCGCCGCTCAGGATGGCTCGATGTGGGCGGGGACGCAGAACGGTCTGGCCCAGATCCGCAATGATCGGGTAACCGCATTTTCGCAACGTCTGCCGTGGAGCGAAATTGCGGCTCTGCGCATCGACCATGACGGCGCGCTTTGGATTGCGTTCGACCGGCACGGAATCGCGCGGCTGTATCGCGGCAAGCTGGACTTCTACGATGCCGCCCATGGCCTGCCCAGCGATCGCTGCGCCCACGCACTGTTCGAAGATCGCGAAGGCAGCCTTTGGGTGGGATTTCTGGATGCAGGCGCGGCGCAGTTTCGCAACGGAAAATTCTCTGTTTTCGGCACGCCGGAAGGCATTTCCGGCAACTATGACGGCAATGTGCTGCAGGCGCGGGACGGCACGATGTGGATCGGGGCGGACGACAAGGGGCTCGATCATCTGCTGGCGGACGGACGCGTTGAAGTGTGGGGTCCGGGCAACGGACTGCCCAACCAGGCCGTCTATTCCATGCTCCAGACGCGCGACGGGGATTTGTGGGTGGGCTATCGTCACGGAACACTGGCGCGCCTTCACAACCGGCAGGTTTCAATTTTCCACGATCCGAACGCGGCCGATTTTTCTATCAACTCGCTGCTGGAAGACCGCGACGGTACGCTGTGGATCGGATTCGAGGGCAAAGGGCTCGCGCGCTTCGATCACGGCGCTTTTCGACACCTGACCGATACGGGCCGGGTCGCCGCCCTTGCCCTCGCCAGCGATGGCGCTCTGTGGATCGGATTAGACGGAGACGGCGCCCAGCGTCTGGACCACGGCGTAACCACCAGCTTCACCACCGTGAACGGGCTGCACAGCGACCACGTGATGAGCCTGTTCGCCGATCCCGATGGCAGCATGTGGGTCGGCACACAAAGCGGCGGCTTAAGCCATATCCGCGACGGCCGCGCCATCACCTGGACGCCTGACCAGGGCATGCCCGATACGTCGATCGGTTCCATCATTGGAGATGATGAGGGCAATCTGTGGTTCGGCGGCGATACCGGCGTCTTCCGCATTGCGAAGAGCGAGCTGAACCAATCGGCCGGTCCCGCCACGATGGTTCATCCTGTGGTTTACGGCACTGCCGACGGTCTGCGTTCGCGCGAGACGCTGTACGGCAGCATGCCGTGCGTCTGGAAGAGCCGCGACGGACGGCTGTGGTTTGGAACCATCGCGGGCGTCGCTGTCGTCGACCCGGCGCACATCCCGGTCAACACGGTTGTGCCGCCGGTGTGGATCGAGCGCGTCCGGTTCGACTCGCGCAGCATTCCTCTGGAAAACAACATTCGCCTCGGACCGGGATCGGGGAACTTCGAGGTTTCGTTCAGCGCTCCCAGTTTTGTGGCGCCGCAGCGCGAACATTTTCGCTACCGGCTGATCGGCTTCGATCCGGACTGGATTTATTCCGGCGGACGCCGCAGCGCGTGGTACACGAATCTGCCCGCCGGGCATTACACCTTCGCTGTTCAGGCGGAGAACAATGACGGAGTCTGGAATAACGCGGGAGCGTCGTTCAGCTTCACGCTGCGGCCGCCTCTGCGCGACACGCCCGAGGCCTGGTTCTGCTATGTGCTGATCGCTCTGATGATCGCCTGGAACATTATTGCTTTCCGCACGCGCGCCCTCACTCGCCGCCAGGAGGAGCTGACCCGTATCGTTGCTGAGCGGACCGCCCAGCTGGAGGCCGAAAAAGCGGCACTGGAAGCCACGCGCCGCGAGCTGCATATTCAGGCGACGCACGATTCGCTGACAGGGATCTTCAATCGAGCGGCCATGCTGGAGCATCTGCAGCGTGAAATTGCGCGCGCGACGCGCGACCGAATGCCCCTGGGGGTGCTGATTGCGGATCTCGACCACTTCAAGAGCCTGAACGACAACTATGGCCATCTTTGCGGCGACGATGTAATCCGCGAATCGGCGGACCGCTTCCGCTCGACGATGCGCGGTTACGATATCGTGGGCCGCTACGGTGGAGAGGAATTTCTGATCCTCTTTCCCGGCTGGGATCTGAGCACGGCTCCAGGCCGCGTCGACGATTTGCTGGAATCGATCCGGTCGCGACCTTTCGAGATCGGCGAAAGCAGCATTCGCCTCACGTGCAGCATCGGCGTCGCCACCTTCCGCCCCGAATCGGACTCACCATCGATCCGCGAAGTGCTCAGCCGCGCCGATACGGCACTCTATGTCGCCAAGAACTCCGGGCGCAATTGCGCGAGCTTCGAAGTGCGGCCCCCGTCCAGTGCAGGAGCGCGCATCCGCTCCATGCCGGGCCCGAGGATCAACACGGACAACTAGCACGTCAGGCTGCGCGCATGAGGGAGCGCAGGCACGCTATTGCCTGCTCCAGCTCCGCAACGGGAACGCATTCGCGGCTGCTGTGCGCGGTGCGCATGTCGCCCGGGCCGAAGACGATGATTTCCTGCGGCCATGGGTGCGAAGATGCTGGCCTCGGAGCCGAATGGGATAGAGGTCGCCCGCCTGCCCGTCAGTGCTTCGACGGATCGGACCAGAGATGCGTCGGCCGCCGTTTCGAATCCGGGTTGCTGGCGAACAGGTTGGATTTCTGCGTGGAACGACGGATCGGCGCGGCGGAGACGCTCCATGATTTGCGTTACGGCTTCGAGGACTTGATGGGCGGGCTCGCCGGGAATGGGCCGCCACTCCAGCTCGAATCGGCATAAACCCGGCACGATGTTTTTCGCGGTTCCGCCTTGGATGGTGCCGATGTTGATGGTGGTGAACCCTGGCTCGAAGAAGCTGTTCGTCTTTTCTGCAAGCTGCGCCGCGAACTCCTCGATGGCGATGATGAGTCGGGCAGCGTGATCAATCGCCGAGACTCCCTGCTGCGGATGCGCGCTGTGCGCTTCCTTTCCGAGCACGGTGACTTCGGCCAGGCAATAGCCTTTGCCAGCGCGGGCGGGATGGAGCATGGTCGGCTCGCCGATGACCATGCGGCGCGGCCGCAGCGACGTCGTCCGCTATGAGATGCGCTGCGCCGATGCAGCCGATCTCTTCTTCGGCGGTGAGCACGAGGCGCAAGCCATCGGGAAACTTGTCGGCACGGCTCTCCGCAATGATCGGCGAGGAGGCAGGCGAGGAAAGCCTTGACGTCGCAGGCACCGCAGCCGTGAAGGTTGCCGTCTTTCAGAATCGGATTGAGGGCGTCGGGCCAGTCCGCTGCGAAGGGAACAGTGTCGGTGTGGCACATGAAGACGAGGTCCACATCGCGAACGGAGCCGTCCTGGCCGGGCGGCGCGGCGATCAGGTTTACCTTCTCCACACCGGCTGGATCACGATAAGGCAGCTCGCGCGCGGACCAGCCCGCGGCGCGCAGCACGCTGGACGCGTATTCGATCAGAGGGCGATTGGAGACAGCGGAGTTGCGAAGGAATGCGGATCAGGTCCGACAGAATCTCGACGACCGTCTTCATCGCTGTCGCACCTGCCGCATCGCGCCACACTTTCGCGTGCACTTCCTCATAGCGGGAGACGATTTCCTCCTGGAGCGCGTGTCTGCCGTCGCGCACGATCAGTCTTGCCGTTGACCGCAACGTCGCGGATGGCGGTGCGGTTCATGCCGAAGACGATGAGCGACAGCAGATCATCAGCAGAATGGCCGGCGATGGAGACGTCGCGACAGGTCGACGGTGAAGAAGTCGGCGAAAGAGCCGGTGGCCAGCGTGCCGGCGGGAACTGCGAGCGGCTGCGCACCATTCACCGTCGCGCAGTCGAAGAGCCGCGCCGAGAGGGGCTGCTCGCCGATCCGATCGAGGATCGCACGCTGCTGGTGCTCCAGTCGCAGGTGATAGTCGAGCTCGCGCGCATCCTCCAGCGGATCGATTTGCGCCTGGCTGTCGGAACCCAGAGCCACGCGAACACTGGCGCTGCATGACTTGGTCTGCCGCGAGGATGCCGTCGCCGAGGTTGCGCTCGGTTGTCGGACAGGAGCAGATCGTTGCGGCTGCATCGGCCAGCATTGCGGTCTCGTCGGCATTGATGTGGATCGCGTGCACGGCAGTCCAGTCCGGGCCGAGCAGTCCGGCTTCGCCGAGTAGCGCGACCGGCGTGCTGACCATATTCGCGCATACACGCTTCGTTCTCGGCGACCTGCTCCGCCATGTGCATGTGCAGCGGCAGCTTTTTTTCTCGTGCCCATGCAGCGATCTCTCGCAGATCATTGAGCGGCACCGCACGAATGCTGTGCGGGGCAACGCCGAGTCGCACATCGGACGATTCGGGAGGAATTTCATGGACCAGCGCATCCATGTTGGCGAGAAAGTCGGGCGTGATTTCGAAGAATCGCTTCTGGCCTGGATCGTGGGGCAGTTGAAAGCCGGACCGAAGGTAAGCGCAGCGCAGCAGAACAATACGGATGCCAACCGATTGCGCCGCCGCGATCACTTCTTTGCTCAGCAGGTTCGGATCGTCGTAGGGCAGGCCATTCGGTGCAGTATGCAGATAGTGAAATTCACCTACCGTGGTCGTACCGGCGAGCGCCATTTCAAGAAATGCCATGCACGCGACGTCGTAAACCTGCTTTGGCTCGAGCTTCGCGGCCGCGTGGTACATGGTTCCGCGCCAGGACCAGAAATCCTTTCCGGCGACGGCTCTCGATTCCGACTTGCCGCGGATCAGCCGTTGAAAGGAGTGCGAGTGCACGTTGACGAAGCCGGGAAGCAGCGCCTTTCCTGGCAGATCGACAATCATGTCGGACGCCGCGTCCGATAGGGTGACAGCGAGTATTTTTCCGTCGTCGTTGACCAGCAGTCCGGCGTTGCGGACGAACCGGCCGTCGGACAGAAGAAGCTCGGGACGATAGAGGGTGGTCACACGGCCACCTTTTCGCCGCGGATCCAGACTTCGCGCACGGGATTGCTGCCGAGCGTGTAGACCAGGTCACGCCAATCGGACCCGGTCAGGATGAGAAAGTCTCCCGGCAGTCCTGGCTCGATGCGTCCCGCGTCGGACAATCCAAGCGCGCAGGCGGCGTTGGCTGTTCCGGCGACGAGGGCTTCCTGCGCTGTGAGTCCATTGAGACGCACCGCGAGCGCCAGCGCCGTCGAGGCTGAGAACAACGGGCTCGAACCTGGGTTGAGGTCCGTTCCAACGGCGACAGCAGTTCCGGCGTCGATCAGGGCGCGCCCTGGCGCAGGCGGCAATCCGAGATGCAGAGAGACTCCGGGAAGAATCGTGGCAATCGTTGAGCTGCCGGCCATGGTCGAAACCTGCTCCGCAGAGCACGCCTCCAGATGATCGACGCTCAGCGCTCCCATGCGCAAGCCGAGTTCCAGCCCGCCGACGCGGTTGAACTGCTCGGTATGGAGTTTGATTGCGAGGCTGTGCTGGTGGGCGATGGCGAAGATACTCTCCGCTTCCGCGGCGGACCACGCTTCCTTCTCGACGAAGACGTCGACTACCTGCGCCAGCTTTTGCCGGGCTACCTCGGGGACGAATGTCTGACACACGTCGGACACGTATTCCGCGCGCTTCGCTGGTTCTTTGGGGGGCACGTGAATCAGCAGCGTGGGGACGATGCGCGCGGGTGTGATGCCGGACAGCGAGCGAATCACCTCGAGCATCCGGATCTCTGCGTCAGATGAAAATCCGTAGCCGGATTTAATTTCGATCGTCGTCGCACCGGATCGCACCAACGCCTCAATGCGCGGTTTTGCGAGGCTGATCAATTCGCCTCGAGAGGCCGCCGCCGTCGCGCGAATTGTGCTCCAGATGCCGCCGCCCGCAGCCAGGATTTTCTCGTACGGCACCCCGGAGATGCGCGCCTCGAAGTCGGCCAGACGATCGCCGGCCCAGACCGCGTGGGTGTGGGGATCGACCAGACCAGGAATAACGGCGCGATGTCCGACATCGATACTCGCGGCTGCTTCTCCAGACCAGTCTGCTTCCGGTCCAACCCAGAGGATTTTGCCGTCCGCGATCGCCAGTGCCGCGTGCTCCACGATCTTCAGGTGACGCATGGCAGCGCCGTGTTTTGGGCCGGGGCCCTCCGGCGTGACCAGCTGCGAAATCCCGCGGATGACCAGATCGGCTTTCATCGGAGGCTCGGCATATCCACACCGCGCTGGCGCGCGACGTCGATCGCCCGTTCATAGCCTGCGTCGGCGTGACGGACGACGCCGAGCGCGGGATCGTTGCGCAGGCACAAGCGCAACCGCTCGTCGGCTTCGTCGCTGCCATCGGCAACGGCAACTAGGCCCGCGTGCTGGCTGTAGCCCATGCCCACACCGCCGCCGTGATGAAAGCTCATCCACGACGCCCCGCTGGCGATGCCGGTAGCGAAATTGAGCAAGGGCCAGTCGGAGACGGCATCCGATCCATCGCGCATCGCCTCGGTCTCGCGGAAGGGACTAGCGACGGAGCCCGCGTCGAGATGATCGCGGCCGATCACAATGGGCGCGCTCAGACGGCCGTCGCGCACCATCTGGTTGAAGAGAAGTCCTGCGCGATCGCGCTGTCCGTAACCCAACCAGCAAATGCGCGCCGGCAATCCCTGGAAGGCGATTTGGTCCGCAGCGTAGGTGAGCCACTGCGTCAGACGCTGGTCGTCGGGAAAGAGCTGGAGCAGCGCCTTGTCGGTCTTCGCAATGTCGGCTGGATCGCCGGAGAGCGCGACCCAGCGAAAGGGACCGCGCCCTTCGCAGAATGAGTCGCGAATGAACGCAGGCACGAATCCCGGATAGGCGAACGCGTCAGACACGCCGGCGAGCTGCGCCTGCGTGCGCAGATTGTTGCCGTAGTCGAAGGCGACGGCTCCGCGCTGCTGCATGGTCAGAATGGCCTGAACGTGCGTTGCGATGGACGCCTGCACGCGCTGCATATAGATGTCCTGCTGTTTTGCGCGGACGGTGTTCAGGTCTTCATCCGCACGAGCCATCGGCAGATATCCCCAGAGTGGATCGTGGGCGCTGGTCTGGTCGGTCACCAGGTCCGGCGTGAAACCGATCTCGACCATCTTCGGCAGGACTTCAGCGGCGTTGCCCATCAGCCCGATCGACACGGCCTGCCGCGCGGATTTTGCCTCTCGCGCCATGGCGATCGCCTCGTCCAGTGAGCCTGTGGCTTTGTCAAGGTAGCGCGTTTCAAGCCGGCGCTGGATGCGGCTTGCGTTCACTTCGACGCAGATGCTGACGCCGCCCGCGAGCTTGACAGCAAGCGGCTGCGCGCCGCCCATACCGCCCAGGCCAGCGGTGACGGTGATGGTCCCGGCGAGCGTGTCGTTGAAGTGGCGCTGCGCTGCGCTCTGAAAGGTCTCGTAGGTTCCCTGCAAAATACCCTGGGTGCCGATGTAGATCCAGGAGCCGGCGGTCATCTGTCCGTACATCATCAGGCCGGCCTGATCGAGTTTGTCGAAGTGTTCCCACGTAGCCCAGTGCGGCACGAGGTTGGAGTTGGCGATGAGGACGCGTGGCGCAAGGCGCTGGGTCTCAAGCACCGCGACCGGCTTGCCCGACTGGATGAGCAGGGTCTGGTTGTTCTCGAGGCGGTCCAGTGTTTCGACGATTTTGTGGAAGCATTCCCAGTTGCGCGCCGCTTTGCCGCGGCCGCCGTAGACGATCAGCTCGGCGGGTTTCTCGGCGACTTCGGGGTCGAGATTGTTCATCAGCATGCGCTTCGCGGCTTCCTGGATCCAGCCACGCGCGGTTCGGGTATTGCCGCGCGGCGCGCGCATCGGAGACTCCTGCTGACTCATTGCAATCCTCTTGAACAGGACATTCTCGCCGCTTCGCAGGCGCGGCGCAAATCCGCGACGTTCTATTCGGCAGTTTTCTGTTGTTGTTCTTTCGGCTCCGCCGGCTCTGGCTTCGCAAACGGTGGCTGATCGTATTTGTAGAGCGCATTCAGGAAAAACTTATAAGTGCCATGAGATTGTGCGCGCCACTGTGGCTTGAATCCGTAAAGAAAGATGCGCCCCGAGCCATAGGGCACTTCGAGAGCTGCAACTTTGTCCTCGATGGCTTCAGGATGCAGCAGCAAGCCACTTTCCAGCGGATTGCTGTCTTTGGGATAGCGCGCCAGCACGGCACCGTGGAAGCCCGGCTGCGTGGTGAATGCCGGACCCTGCTCAAACATTACGATGGGCTCTCCGGGCAGACCCCAGGTGACGGGGCGATCGCCAGCGCCGAGCTCGACGCGGAGCAGAGCGCCGGAGCAGAAGAATTTGTCGCTCTTCACGTTTTCGAGGACGTTGGTCACGGGAAGCGAGAGCAGCGGGACCAGGGTCGCCGCGGTCTGGTTGAAGGCGACGAGTGTTCCGCCGCGACGCACGAAATCGCGGATGTTATCGAGGCCTTCCTCCCCCAGACCGCCGGCGTATTGTCCCGGCACGATGCCGTCGCGGAAGCCCTCCATCAGCTGCTGGCGCCGCATATCCGGCAGGATCAGTACGTCAACGCGATCGCGCAGGCCACCCGAGCGCATATCGGCGTTGTACAGGCTGATGGGCGCGTATCCGTATTGCTCCAGGATCCAGCGCGTCCATCCTTCGTCAATCGAGGCATCCCAGGGCCGGTACAAACCCACACGGGCTTTGTGTACCGCGATGAATGCTCCGGCGCCTTCTCGGCGGCCAGGAGCGAGACCGCGTATTTCTTCGATAAATCGCCCAGGCTGGCGCGGCTGATACCGCTGACAACAATGGCGCCCTTCTCCATCCCTTCGGGTGTCTTCAATTCATCCTGGGCAAACGCGACCGAACCGCCGGCAGCGAGCACGTCGTTGATGACGCGGAAGCTGGCGTTGGACTGATGACTGAGGAGGAAGGTGCCGCCAGTTCCCTGCACTTCCGATGGCGGCGCATCGAGCTCGGTGACAGTTTTCAGGTGAGAGAGCTGATCGGGCGTGATCGGATCGGTGACGGGATCGACGCGCACGCCCATCTGCATGGGCAGCGTCCATCCGGTCACGTCATACGGCAGATCGACGGGCTTCTGACTTTCGGTGAAGAGCGCCGCGGGATAGCGCTGCACTTCGAACAATTCCTTGGCCATCGAGGTGTAGGGCTGGTTCATCAGGATCACCCACGAACCGGCAGGGTAGTCGCGATCGTTGGCGTGGAAGCCGGTCTGTGACTCGCGAATCTCAATGCCGTTTTCCTGCATGATGTGGGCCAGCAGCTCCGCTTCCGACGCATCCGATTGCACGCTGGGGATCACATACGCGAAGGGCGGCCCGTCCTCGAAGCGCTTGATGTTATCGCGCGCCGCCTGATAGCGGTTGAAGAGCAACTGCTCGCGATAGCGCGCCGCCGTGTCGAGCACCGACATCGAACCGGCCACCATGTAATCCACCGCATCCTTCAGGCGCCACCAGCCGCCCTGCCACGGCGTCGTGTACATGGTCAGCGCTTTCAGGTCCTGCATGTCCTTCGGGAATTCGTCCACGGTGTAGAAGCGGGGCGTGGCGTAGCGGTAGAGCGCGGTCTCCGTGAAGAAAGAAATCTCGTTGCGGAACGAGCCCGCATAATCGACGAAACCCGGATACCAGTTATCGAACTGCGATTCGCTGATCGCGCCGGGCATCTGATGCTCGTCGAGATAGGCGGCCATATTGGTGCCGATGACGTTGAACCAGCTGCGCACGTAGGGGCTGATGTTGGAGGAAATGGGATCGGAGAAGGGCGGAATCCAGATACGCGCCGGAAAAGGCGCGGTCTGGTGCTGGCAGTAGAAGATGACCGGCGAATAATCGATCTCCGTCTTTCGTGACAACCTGCGACTCTTTCATGTTGAGCATGTAGCCGTCGCGGTTGTTGTCGTGTCCGACGTAATCCTGGAAGAGCCACGGCATGGGGCTGACTTCGAAGCGCGTGCCGAGATTCTTGCGGTACCAGGAGACGACCATGTCCTGGCCATCGGGATTGAGCGTCGGCCACAACACCAGGATCACGTTGTCGAGAATGGTGTCGACTTCCGGGTCGCCCTGGGCGGAGGCAAGCTTGTACGCCAGCGCAATCGAATGCTGTCCGCCGGCCACTTCGCTGGAATGCAGGCCGCCATCGATGTGCACGATGACCTTCGACGTGTGGGCAAGGTCTCTCGCCTGTGCGTCGGTCAGATCCTGCGCGGTCGCCAGCTTTCTGAGCGATCGACTTGTATTCGTCGAGGCGCGCGAGATTCTGTGGCGACGAGATCACGGCAATTTCGATGTCGCGCCCCTCGGTCGACTTGCCTACCGTGAACATCTTCACGCGATCGGAGTGCGCCGCAAGCTCGTGGAAGTAGTGAATCTCCTCTTCGTAATTGGCCAGGTAGTAGTCGTCGCCGGGCGTGTGGCCCAGAACTGAAACGGGAGTGGGAGCCTGGGCCTGCACGGCCAGTGGGGTCAAAATCGCAGCAGAGATCAATACAAGCCAGCGCATGAGTTGCCTTTCTGAACTTTCAGGATGAGCATCGCGTCTGCGCCACCCTGCCTGGGTTTTCGAATGAAGGAGTAGTGTAATCACAATTGCCGCTGCAAAGAAGCGGCAGGCAGGCGCGCAGCAAAAAGCGCCGGAGACGGAATCTCCGGCGCTGTTCTGGTTTGGGTTGGTTAGAAGTCGTACCGCAGCGAGAACTGCATGCGGCGCGGCTCCACGAGGATGCCGGGGTTGTTGGTGCTGGGGCTCGAAATCCCCAGGTTCCCGCCTGTCAGACCGGAGCCGATCGACGCTGGGTCGAAGCGGACGGTGTTGGTTGCGTTGTACGTTTCCCACGCGAACTTGAGCGCGCTGGATTCGCGAATCTTCCAGGACTTATCCAGACCGGTGTCGATGTCGAAGAAACCATCGCCACGGAAGTTATTCCGTTCGCCGGCTTCGCCGGGATAGGGGAGCCGGACTGGCGATCCGGTGGCGACACCATTGTTGATCGCATCGGGATTGTCGAAGAACTGGGGGTTGCCGTTGGAATCGAAGTGACGCCGCATTTTGACGGGAGCCGTCACTACGCCGTAGCTCTCGATTTGCCAGTCGGTTGTCCAACCGGGCTCGAAGAGCGAGAAGGGCAGGCCGCTGGTTGTACGGTTGATTCCGGACAATTGCCATCCGCCGACGAATGCGTTGGTGAGGCCATTGACCCCGCTCAGATACTGCTTGCCTCTGCCGAAGGGAAGCTGGTAGACCGCATCGACGGTGAGCAGCTGGTGCGTATCGAAGTCGGATACGCCGCGGTTGTAATAGGGTCTCCAGGTATTCAGGATGTCGCTGAAGGAACCTCCCGAGCCGCTGGTGCTGAACTCGGTGCTGCGCTCGGCGTCGGATCCGAAGTCGATGGATTTGGAGAGCGTCCACGCGAGATCCATCTGGAGGCCGCGCGAGCTGGGATGACGCAGAACCAGCTGCCCGGCGTTGTAGTAGCTCATGCCAATGGTGGATAAGGCATAGAGCGAAGAGAACTGACCCTGCCAGAAATGCGGCTGCCAGTTGGCCGGAGCCGGGTAAAAGCCGAGGAGAGGGCCGTAGAAATCGAGGTCCGAGAGAGCCGTGGTAGCTCCAAGGTTGGCACGATAGGGCGCCCACTCGTTGGTGTAGATGGCCTGGGTGGCGCTCTCACCGGTGTAGTCGAAGCCCGCCATCCAGGGAAATACGTCTTCGAAGTATTTGATCGCAGGAACCGACGCTGTATTGTCTCCTCCGTTCTGATCCACCAGGCGCGAAAGCTGGGTACCCGCGGAGTAGTAATCGCCGCCGCCGCCCGGATCGACAAAATCCACGGGTTCGGAAAGGTCGAGACTCTGGATCAGATGCCGGCCCATGTTGCCGACGTAATCCGCTTCGAGTGTCCAGCCCTTTGCGAACTGATGCTGGACGGAAAGATTGAACGCCTCGGTATAAGGGGTCTTCAGTTTGCTGTCCAGGCCCCAGGTGATGGAGAACCCTGCGAGCCCAGTGGGCGGAGCATAGGGGAAGGTAGCCGTCTGCGGCGCACTGCCGCTGCTGAAAGGCAAACTCGTCCGACTGGTGAAGCGCGGCGAGCTTTCGGAAGAGTAGGTCCCGGCTGGGTTGCCGATGGAACTGCTGATGCCATAGGCGCCATGCTGGTCGAAGGCATTCACCAGAGCTTCGCCGTAGTGGTCGTAGTAGAAACCTGCGCCGAGGCGGATGGAAGTCTTGTCGTTGAGCGAGTAGGCCAGAGCGAAGCGTGGAGCGAAGTTGTCTTTCGCCTTCGCCCAGAAGCCCGGTTTGCCATAATAAGGGCCGGTGGGCGCGAAGTACAGAGTGGGCTCGTAAATCTGGCCCTGCAGAGCCGCCGACTCGCGCTCCTGGTACCACGTGTGCGTGTCGATCGTGGGAGCCACCTGTTGCCCGCTGGTCTCCCAGGGCGTCTGCAGAAGGCTTTGGCGCAGGCCAAAAGTCAGGATCAGTTTTGGCGTCACTCTCCAGGCATCCTGCACGTACCACTCATACTCGTTGGATTTGAAATGGCGGGAGATGGCATCGCCGTCTGCGAGCAAACTCGCCGATGTCGGACCCGATACCTTGTAGTTGAACTGGTCGCTGACAGAGGGAACCGTGCCGACAAGGTTGGCATAGGCGATGACATAGGAATTCTGGAACCCGCCCATGTTCGGCCCGGGCGGGTTGCCTCCCAGCCAGTACGGATTCGTACTGGCACTGCTGAACGAATTCGCGTCGGACTCCCGGTTCTGATGAATGAGGCGCCAGTTGCCGCCCACCTGGATCCCGTGCTTTCCCTTGGTCCAGCTGAAGTTGTCGACGATGTTGGTGACGGGCACCGACTGGAGGGTACTGCGCGTCTCCGCGGTCGGCGTGGAAAGGAAGCGAAAATCCACATAGTCGGACGTGCCGAGGCCGCGCAGGCTGTTTCCCTGTCGGATGTAGCCGAAACGGGCGTCGTTGACGATGTTGGGGGAAATGGACCAGGTATCGCCGCCCACGATCCCTTTGGTATTGTCCTCGAAGTTCTGCGATGGCGGCTGCCCGGGGAACTGCTCCGCATAGCCGGTGGTGTCCTTCTGCAGGCCGCCACGGACGAAGATCCGGTGTTTCTCGGTCGGCGTCCAGTCGATGCGACCAATGCTCGTGTTGAGCGTGACCGGGTTGGGGGAAGCAAACGTGAAGGAGCCTTCATTCAGCCCGTCACCCTGGGTGCTCCCGTTAGCTGCGGGCATCGAGTTGAGGTAGGCGAGAGCATTTGGATTGGGACCCGGGCCCTGCGGATATTGCGCAGTCTCGCAACCGCCTGCGGCAATGCATCCCTGGTCGAGCTGCGTAATCTGCGCCGGCGAGTAGCTGCCGCCAGGATAGGTCAGAATCCCCTGCTGATACGAAGCAGTCGCGACTGTCTGGGTCACGACCTGGTCTTCCGCCTGACGGTTTCCCTCGTAGTTGCCGTAGAAGAACAGCTTGTCCTTGAGAATCGGGCCGCCCAGGGCACCGCCAAAAATGTTGCGGATGAGCTTGGGCGGAATGTTCGCCTCTCCACTGTTGAGCTGCGCCTGCTTCACGAACCAGTTATTGGAAACCGTGAAGGTGGGGCGGTTGTACTCGTAAGCTGAGCCGTGAAAGCTGTTGGTGCCGGATTTGGTGATGAGACTCACCTGCGCGCCGGCGGAGCGTCCTTCGTCGGAGTTGGTATTCGATGTCGCCACGCGGAACTCATCGGTCGAGTCCTGGGTCTCGCGCAGGACGCCGGTGAACGCATAGCCGAAAACCTGGTCGTTGTCGTCGACGCCGTCGATGGTGACGTTGCCCTGATCGGAGCGAATGCCATTGACCGCGCCGCTGCGGCTGTCGCCGCCAGGGTTCGATTCCGAGGCTCCGAGGGTGGGCAGATAGAGCACGCCCGGCTCCAGGGAGAGCAGGTCAGGCACGTTGCGGGTTTCGCTGGGCAGCGCCTGGATGAGCGTGTTGTTCATGGAGCCGCCGAGCGAGGCGTCGGTGGTGTTGAGCGTCTGGGCTTCGGCACTGACGTTCACCACGGTGGCGGCGGACTGCACGGTCATCGTGAAATCGATGGTGGCCGGCTGATCCACGATCAGTTCGGCAGTCTTCTTCTGATCGCCAAAGCCTGGAGCGGTTACGTCGATGGTGTAATGGGCCGGCGGGATCTGCGTGAAGGAGTACTCACCCGCATTATTGGAGGCGCCGCTGAGGATCTGACCGGTGGCCGCGTTGGTGAGTGTCACTTTGGCGCCAGGGACCACAGCGCCGCTGGGGTCTTTCACCACCCCCCGCAGTGAAGTCGTGGCGATCTGGGCAATGCTGGTTCCCGCAAGGAAAACCAGCGAAAAGACGAGCGCACTAACTGATAAACAGCGTCTGGTCACATTTCCTCCAAAAAAGTCTTGCTCGTGCCGTGTGGGTCGGCACCTCTTAATTTTCGTTTTGTCGCGAATTTCCGGAAACGTCCGGGGTGAGTTAATCATTTTGCGGCATGGCGGATACAAGTTCAAGGGGAAACGGGTGATTTCGACGGGTAAATTGGCCTGATCATAAACGAAGTTTCTAGCTCGCATCAGCGCCCGCTCTCCATTCACCTGGGACGAAGCACCGGCCGCTGTGGGGCCAATGTCAAAATTTGGGTGACAAAAGAGTTAGATCCGGCGGTCGGCGCACAGGGGCGCTCTCCAGGCGGCGCTTGCGCGTTGCTGCGCCGGTTTACGACCTGACATTGCCGGAGCTATAGTTGGCCATCGGAAAATTTGAGGTTCCGGCGGTCGTGAAACGTCGCCGGAAAGGAGCAGTCATGTCGGATTCCAGGGAATCTGTTCCCTCTGACGACCACCGGAAGGGTACACCGACCGATTCCAGCCGAAGCGGTATCAGCCGCCGAGGATTTTTGAAGGGTGCAGGCCTGACCGCTGCCGGAACCGCCTTACTGGACGGGGTGCAGGCCTTCAGCAGCGAAACGGCCGATGAACCTGCTCACGGCGTGACAGAAATGGGCCCCGGACCGGCCACGGTTCGGCTGAACGTCAACGGCGCCGAGCACACTCTGGAAATCGAGCCGCGTACCACGCTCGCTGAAGCGTTGCGAATTCACCTGGGAATGACAGGCACAAAAATTGTCTGCGACCGAGGCGTCTGCTCCGGTTGTACCGTCTGGCTCGATAAGATGCCGGTGAACAGCTGCATGACCCTGGCGGTCGACGCGGTCGGCCACCACGTCACGACCATCGAGGGAATTTCATCCGAAGACAGAATGCATCCGCTGCAGGCGGCCTTTGTGAAGCACGACGCCATGCAGTGCGGATTCTGCACGCCCGGCATGGTGATGAGCTGTGCAGCGCTGCTCGAACGCAATCCGCATCCGTCCGAACACGATGTCCGCCACGCCGTCTCGGGCAATCTGTGCCGCTGCGGTACGTACCCAAAAATCTTTGCTGCCACGATGGACGCGGCCGGCACACTGCGCAACGCGTAGCGGAGGGATTCCATGACGAAATTGCCCGTTGAAGACGCGCTGACCGCGCAGGCCGCGGCTCCGGCAAAGAAGACAGTCCAGATGCCGGTCGGTGTACCGGGATACACGCTGGCGGACGAGTCGCGTGATGTTCCTGTATCCGAGCCGCCGGTTTGGCCGATCAACAAGGATCTGAAGTATGTCGGGCAGTCGGTCGAGCGCTATGACGGCTTGGCCAAGGTCTCCGGACGCGCGCGCTATACATCGGACGTTCAACTGCCAGGCATGCTCTACGCGAAGTTCGTGAACGCATCGGTGCCGCACGCGAAGGTCCTCTCCATCGACACGACGGCGGCGGAAAAGTACCCAGGCGTTCGCGGAGTGCATGTCATCCAGCATGTGCTGGGCAATGCGGAACTGCGCAATCCTGCTCTGGACGCGGCGAAGTATCCGGTTGTTCGTTACGCCGGCCAGCCCGTTGCGGCCGTGGCGGCGACGACTCCAGCCGCAGCAGAAGATGCAGCCGCGCTGATTCAGGTGAAGTACGAGGCGATTCCGTTCGTTGTCGACGACGTGAAGGCGCGACACCCCGACGCACCGAAAGTCTTTCCCGGAGCGGCGGATGAGGCGGGCAGCGCCGGCGGGGGAGGCGGGCCGAGCGACGTGAAGCAAACCGGCAATATTCACGGTCCGTCGATTCACAAACGCGGGGAGATTGAACAGGGATTCAAAGACGCGGACGTCATTGTCGAAGGCCACTATGTCACGCAGGTGCAGACGCACTCCGCGCTGGAAACCCACGGTGTGGTTGCGGACTGGAGGCCCGACCTGCTGACCGTCTACGCGTCGACCCAGGGCACGTCGGGGGTGCGCGAGGAGCTGGCGGGATTCTTCAGGATTCCGCTGAGTCAGGTGCGCGTGATCACGGAATATATGGGCGGCGGATTCGGCGCGAAGTTCGGGGCCGGCAATCCCGGAGTGGTCGCGGCGGCGCTGTCGAAGAAGACGAGCGCGCCGGTGCGACTGATGCTCGACCGCGAAGAGGAGCATCTCTCCGTCGGCAATCGCCCCAGTTCCGATCAGATCCTGCGCATAGGGGCGAAGAAGGATGGCACCCTCACCGCGGTTCATCTCGTGGCTTACGGCACCGCGGGTTGCGGCACCGGCGCAGGGTGTTCGGGCCCGGCGGCGAATCTTTACAAGAGCGCTACTCTGCATACCGAAGAGAACGACGTCTTCATCAATGCCGGTCCTGGCGCCGCAATGCGCGCTCCCGGACATCCGCAGGGCGCTTTCGCCCTCGAGCAAACCATGGACGACCTGGCTGTGAAGCTCGGCATGGAGCCTCTCGATCTCCGCGACAAGACCGACGAACATCCGGTGCGCCGCGTCGAGCGGCAAGTCGTGCGCGAAAGCGATCTCTGGAAATCGCGCAATCCGGTTGCCGGGGCGGACCGCGGACCCGTCAAACGCGGCGTCGGTTTTGCCCAGTCGGTCTGGTATCGCTTCGTGAGCATGGGTTCTTCGGCTGAGGTCCGCATTCACAAGGACGGCTCCATCGAGGTGCTTTCCAGCGTGCAGGACATCGGCTCCGGCATCAGGACGGTAATGGCGCAGATCCTGGCAGAGCAGTTTGGCGTGCCGCCCGCGCAGATCGCCGTCAAAGTCGGCGATACCAATTACGCGGAGGGTCCGCAGTCCGGCGGCAGCGTGACCACTCTTTCGCTCACGCCCGCGGTGCGCGATGCCGCATGGCAGGCGTCACAGAAATTCCTGGCGGACATTGCGCCGGCACTCGGCACATCAGCCGACGACCTGGTGCTGGTGGAGGGCGAGGTTCGCAGTCGATCAGGAAAGATCGAGCCGATGAGCTTCAAACGCGCAGCAGCGAAGATGACCTCCTCACAGATTGCGGTGCAGGCGAAGCGCATCCCCGACTACGACCCGAAGAAGTACCTCACCTATGGTGGCGTCGATGTGGCCGAAGTGGAAGTCGACACGGAGCTGGGCCGCATCCATGTCCGGCGCGTGCTGTCAGTCCATGACTGCGGACGGCCGATGAACCCCGCACAGACCATCAGCCAGATCAACGGCGGCATTATCCAGGGAATTTCCTTCACGCTGCTGGAGAACCGCCTGCTCGATCCGGTGTACGGCCTGATGGTCAATCCGGATCTCGAGCAGTACAAGATCGTCGGCGCGCGAGAGATTCCCGACATCGATGTGCGGCTGGTCGAAGCCTACCTCGGGCAAAGTTCCACCGATGCCTCCGGCATTGGCGAAGCAGCCGGCGTGGTGTCGATCGGCGCGGCCGTCGGCAACGCTGTCTATAACGCCACCGGGGTCCGCATTCGTCAAACCCCGATGACACCGGCCGTGGTGCTGGCCGCCCTGAAGGCGCAGGGAAAGGAGATGGCATGAACCGCTTCTCGATGGCGAACTGCACGACGGTTGACGCCGCGCTGTCGCAATTGAAAGATGGCGCCGTGGTCAAGGCCGGCGGTGTCGACCTGCTCGACCGCATGAAGGACGGAGTCGAAGAGCCAACGCGGCTGGTGAACATCCGCAATATTTCCGGCCTGCGCGGCATCCGTGAAAGCGATCAGGGATTGACCATCGGTCCGCTCACCACGCTCGCCGAAATCAGCGACCACCCGGTGATTCGGGCGCAGTACCAGATCCTGGCCGACGCCTGCGGGCATGCGGCGACGCCGCACATCCGCAATATGGCGACCGTCGGCGGCAATCTGCTGCAGCGCGTGCAGTGCTGGTACTACCGCTCGGCGGACTTTCAGTGCATCCGCAAGGGCAAAGACCTGTGCTTCGCCATTGACGGCCTCAATCAGTACCACGCGATCATGGAGTACTCCACGTGTCCCTCCGTCGCGCCCTCATCCGCCGCTGTGGCGTTGCTGGGGCTCGGCGCCAGCGTGGAGCTGAGCTCGACGAAACGCGGTAAGCGGATGGTCGGCGTCAGGGAGCTGTACATCGTGCCCGATGCCAATCCGACGAAGTTTACCGTGATCGAGCCGGACGAACTGATCACGGCGATCGTGATTCCGAAACCCGCGTCCGGCACGCGCTCCGCCTATCAGAAGTATGGCGAGAAGGAGAGCTTCGACTGGGCCATCGCCGACGCCGGTGTCGTGCTGGAAATGGACGGCGACATTTGCCGCCGCGCGGTCATCACCATGGGCGCCGCGTCGCCGGTCGTGCGCCGTGCACCGCAGGCAGAGGCAGCGCTGGCGGGCAAACCCATCAACGAAGAAAACGCGCGCGCTGCGGGGCGCGTCGCTGTCGAGGGTGCAACACCGCTCTCGATGAACGCCTATAAGCTCGATTTGTTCCCGGTTGCGGTCTACCGCACGGTTCTGCTCGCCGCCGGCAAGATGGATCGCGATCCCAGCGCGGCTGGATAACGGAGGTTCATGATGAGCACAACGAATGCAACGCCACCCTGCCAGTGCCTGCGCACGAAAAATCCCTACGGAGCCACGCCCGAGAATGCCGAATCGTGGCTGCCCGGCATTCATGCCGCGTCGAGCTACTGGTGCCTGCGCACCATGAGCCCGGCTGGTCCCGACGATCACTATGTTCACCTGGCGCGCTGCGTGCCGGGCCGCGCGTGTTACGAAGAGCGAGAGACATAGCGCGGTCCAGCCGGTCCGTCCTGGCCACCGTCGCCCGCAGCCAGCACTGCGTTTCCCGTTGCCAGCCCTGCTAATCTTGAACGATGGGTGTTTCTCCCGCCGCAGGCATCGTTACTCTGCGACCGCGCGGCATTCTCTTTGACATGGATGGTGTGCTGGTCAGCTCGCTGGGCTCGGTAGAGCGCAGCTGGGAGACATGGGCGCGCGCGCGAGGCATCGACCCTGCGCTGGCCATCGGCACCGCCCACGGCCGCCGCGCCATTGAAACGGTACGACTGCTGCGCCCCGACCTGAATGACATGGAAGAACTGCAGTGGCTGGAGCGCATGGAAATTGACGATAACATCGGCGTCGAAACACTCGCGGGGGTCGAGCGCATTCTCGAGAACCTACCGCAAAAATACTGGACCGTCGTCACCTCCGCCACCGAACGTCTCGCGCGCAGCCGCATGGAACTGGTTGGAATCCGCGTGCCCGCGCGCATCGTCTCCGCCGACATGGTCACGAACGGCAAGCCGGACCCGGAGCCGTATCGCAAGGGCGCCGAACTTCTCGGTCTGTCACCCGCAGAGTGCCTGGTGATCGAAGACTCCGCCTCCGGCGCGAAGGCGGGCCACGCCGCCGGCTGCAAAGTTCTCGCAACGCTGTATTCGCATTCTCTGGACAGCCTGAAAGATGCCGACTGGATCGTGCGCTCGCTCGACGATGTGCAGGTGCAGATCGCCGGCGATGGGCTCGAAGTGCAATTCACGCCCATCGAGCGCAGCGCCGCTCTCGCCGGCTAACATCGCGCGCCTATAATTTCCCGGACTGCTATGGCCTTGTCTGTTCGAGTCGAATACGCACACCAGCGCAGGATGCGCACGCGCAACACCGCACGTTATCGCGCGGCGCACTGGCCTATCTGGATCTGGGTCTTCTTCCTCGCACCGGGACCGCTGACGTTCGATTTGTTTGCGCGCGGTGGCAGCGTGCGCAACTGGATCTGGCTGGGCGTTGTACTGGTCGGAACCGGCATTGCCTTGCTCTTCGGCCAGCTTCCCGGAGCCGAGCCCGCGCCCTACATCCTGCGCTTCACTGAGGATCGCCCCAACCCGCTCTACCGGCGCATCTGCTACACCTTCGCGTGGAATGCGCTGCTGAATTTCGCGCTGCTGAATCTCGCTGGACTGGCGTGGGCCGTCATCAGCGGGCAGTGGCGGCTGAAGCAGATTTACGCACACGGCTACGTACCGCTGCTCGTAGTCATCCTTCTGCTGGGGGCTTTTGGTATCCTGCCCCGCGTGCGCCGCTCAACCCAGGGCGAGGGTTGGGAGCGCCGCTATTTCTATGGAACGGTCTGGTCGGTGACCGCGGCGCAGAGCATCCTGCTGCTGCTGTGGAAGACGCTGCCAAAGAACCACACGACAGACATTGCGAAGTTGGCGATCTACTGCGCGGTGCTGGTGGTGACGGGCACACTGGCTGCCTACGGCGCGTTGCCGCGCACGCGGCCGATTATTCCCGGCGAACTCATGGTCGCGGACTAGCCCCTTTACACAAACTTTACGACTCCCTTGCGCCAGCTTTGCAGAAGGTCCGCTGGAATGATGAGAGAGGATTTGCCATGTTGCATCTTCGCCTCGATCTGCTGGCGCTGGCTGCGGTTTCCGGCTGCGGGATCGGCTTCTTCATCTGGACGGTATATTTGCTGCTCACCAAGCCCCGTACGCTTTCCGCCGGCGAACAGGCACGCTTCTCGCGCTGATCGCCACATCGACCGATTGTCCGCAGCGCGGAAGGAGGGGAAACGCAGGATGCACACCGGCCAGATCGCTTTTTACCTTTTGGGTGCGGTCATCGTCCTGGGCATCAGCTTTCTGCTCTGGGCGCTCTTTCAGCTGATCCTCGAAACCATGCGGCACGGTGAAATGACACCGCCACCGGCGGAGCCTCGCCGGTGGCGTTATTAGCCCGGGTTTCGATTACAGGTTGCCGCGCGCTGCCTGTTCGCGCTCGATGGCCTCAAACAGCGCCTTAAAATTGCCCTTGCCGAAGCTGCGGCTCCCCTTGCGCTGGATGATCTCGAAGAACAATGTCGGCCGATCCTCCACCGGCTTGGTAAAGATCTGCAGCATGTAGCCCTCGTCGTCGCGATCCACGAGGATTCCGAGTTTCTCCAGCTCCGTGATGGGCTCGTCGATCTTGCCGACGCGGCCTTCCAGCTCCGAATAATAGGTGTGCGGTACAGCGAGAAACTTCACCCCCTGCGCCTGCAGCTTCGCCACGGTCGACAAAATGTCGTTGGTCGCCAGCGCGATGTGCTGCACGCCCGGCCCATGGTAGAACTCCAGATACTCTTCGATCTGCGACTTCTTTCGTCCCTCGGCCGGTTCATTAATGGGGAACTTCACGCGCCCGTTGCCGTTGGCCATCACCTTCGACATCAGCGCCGAGTACTCCGTCGAAATGTCCTTGTCGTCGAAGTGCTGATAAAGCGAGAAGCCCATGATCTGCGCGTAAAAATCCACCCACCGATTCATCTCGTTCCAGCCCACGTTGCCCACCATGTGGTCGATGTGCTGCAGGCCGACCGGGCGCGCGAGTGGATCCTCCGGCTCAGCGCGATATCCGGGCAGGAACGGCCCGTTGTATCCGCTGCGTTCAACGAAGGAATGGATGGTGTCGCCGTACGCGGCGATGGAGGAGATCCTCACCATGCCGTTGGCATCCTTCAGTTCGAATGGCTCACGCATGCTGCGCGCGCCGCGCTTCGTCGTCTCTTTCCATGCCTGGCGGGCGTCGTCGACCCACAGCGCCACATCGCGCACCCCATCGCCGTGAACGCGCACATGCTCGGCAATATCGCCATCCGGACGCAAGGGCGTGGTCAGCACGAACCGCACCTTGCCCTGTTCCAGCACGTACGAGGCGCGATCGCGCATCCCGGTTTCGGGTCCGGCATAGGCGATGAGTTTCATACCAAACGCGAGCCGGTAAAAATAGGCTGCCTGGCGGGCATTGCCCACCCAAAATTCAACGTGATCCGTTCCATTCAGCGGCAAAAAATCCTTTTGTGCCGCAACATCCGATTGCAGTGCAGTCGCCATAGCAGAACAACTCCTGGGGATTCCATTTGCCGTGCTCCGGGAGAGCCTCCACAGCACACAGCGAGCTTTACGATATACCGCAGCAGATGGGGTTGGCCAGTCAGGAAACAGCAAATTCATGAGGCAACCTCTGGCTTAAAAACAGCAACCTGACATTAACTAACGAGATAACTCCGAAGCACCGGCCGTAGTAAGCTGAAGCCGCAGTCCGATCCCGGAGCGCGAACCTCGTATGAAGGATCTTTGGCATCATCTGGCGCCTCTTGCCGGAGCTTTTCACTACTTCATCGCCCTCATCATCGGCGGCTTCGTCGTTGCCATCCGCAAATACCTGCAGCGGGTTCGCGAGAACAAAGCTGCCATGTGGCCCAGCGCCGACGGACTGGTGCAAACGGCAACGGTGAAGAAGGAACAGCACGGCAACTGGGTCGAGGTCTCCTACCGCTACTACGCGCAGCAGGAGTATCGCTACGGGAAATATCGCCGCCACTTCGCGCGTAAGGCCGCGGCCGAGGCGTTTGCCCAGGCGATTCGCGGACGCAGTATCCAGGTGCGCTTCCGCGACGACAACCCCAACGAGTCGGTCGTGCTGGAGCAGGATCTGCAAATGACCGGAGTGCTGCAGATGGGCTGAAGCAGCCCGCCATCCTGCACCTGAATCCGAGTTCTCAGATGCCGAAGAAAGCCGCCAAAGCCGCAAAAAAATCCGCTAAGCCTGCTGCCGCGCCCTCCAGTTTGGTTGACCAGCAGCTCGCCCGCTACCGCTCCATGCGCGACTTTGCCATGACCGCAGAGCCCAGCGGGGAGTCTGGAGCCAGGGCAGAGAAGAAGGCCGACGAGGGCTTGCCCTTCGTGATTCAGAAGCACGCGGCTACGCGGCTGCATTACGACTTTCGCCTCGGCTGGCGCGGGGTGCTGAAGAGCTGGGCGGTCACCAAAGGTCCCAGCTACGTGGTCGCGGACAAACGTCTCGCCGTGGAAGTGGAAGACCACCCCATCGAATACGGTGGCTTCGAGGGCACGATTCCCAAAGGCCAGTACGGCGGCGGCACCGTGATGGTGTGGGATCAGGGAACGTGGGAACCGGTCACCGACGTCGACGAAGGTCTCCGCCGGGGCCAACTGAAATTCATCCTTCACGGACAAAAGCTGCACGGGCACTGGGCGCTGATTCGCATGAAGGGCGACCGCTTCGGGGAAAAGGGAAAGAACAACTGGCTGCTCATCAAGGAGCATGACGAGTACGAGCGGACTCCGGACGATCCCGCCATCACGGACGAGGCCCCGGACAGTGCAGTTACCGGCCGCAGTATGGAGCAGATCGCTGCAGCCGAGGACCACGTCTGGAATTCTCACGTCCCGGAGAAAAAGGCGCCGGTGAACCGATCGCTCTTAACGCGCCGATCGGCAGCAGCAACGACCGCGCAACCGGTGCCAGGGTTGGCGAAGAAGCTGGTCGCGCCGGATCGCGATTCTCTCCTGCACGATGCCCCCAAAGAAAAGATGCCGGCCTTCCTCGCACCCGAACTTGCGTCGTCCATCGAAAAGCCACCCGAGGGCGAGGACTGGCTGCACGAACTGAAGCTGGACGGCTACCGGATCCAGGTCCACATCGACGAGAAAGACGGGAAGCGCCGGGCGCGTCTCTTCACGCGCAAAGGCCTGGACTGGACGCATCGCATGCGCGCCCTGGCCGAGACGGCGGCGGAGCTGCCGGTGCATGCGGCGATCCTCGACGGCGAGGTGGTGGTCCTGAACGAAACCGGCGGTACCAGCTTTGCCGATCTTCAGGCTGCCTTTGACGAGGGCGCGCCGCACGCGCTGACCTACTACGTCTTCGACGTGCTGCACCTGGATGGTCACAACCTGCGCAAGCTGCCCCTTGATCGCCGCAAGACCATTCTCGAGGGGCTGATCCAGGAGCATGGCGAAGACGGCTTCCGTTACAGCAGTCATATTCGGGCCAACGGCGGCGCGATGTTTCGTCGCGCCTGCGAAATGGGCGCGGAGGGCATTGTCTCCAAGCTGGCCAACTCCCCCTATCAGTCGGGACGCTCGCGCGTGTGGCTCAAATCGAAATGCGTGCTGCAGCAGGAATTCGTCGTGGGCGGATTCACGCCGCTCTCCACCGGCGGACACGGTGTGGGCGCACTGCTGCTCGGCTATTACGACGGCGATGAGCTGATCTACGCGGGACGCACCGGCACCGGTTTCACGCGCAGGACGCACGAGTTGCTGCGCAACCGGCTGGATGATTTGCGGCAGGCGAAGGCTCCTTTTCGCAGCGTGCCGGCCGATGCAAAGAAGGATGCCGTCTGGGTGAAGCCGGCGACCGTGGTCGAAGTGCGATTCGCAGCATGGACCAGCGACAGCCTCGTCCGCCAGGCGGCGTTTCTCGGCCTTCGCGAGGACAAGGATCCGAAGGAAGTGGTCCGCGAAACCGCTGGATACATGCCGAAGACCAACCGAAAACAGCGAGAACCAAAGTCGGAGTCGCTATCGCAGCCAAAATCCGCTCCCAAAACGGCAAAACACGCTGCGATCCCGGCGACTACCGCGAAGCTTGAAACCCGCACTCCGCCGCAATCGCGCACCGATCGCGCTGTTGTCGCCGGAGTTTCCGTCAGCCATCCCGACAAGATTCTTGACGCGGAATCGCAGCTCACGAAGTTGCAGCTTGCCGAATATTACGACGCGGTGGCCGACCATCTGCTGCCGCACATCGCCGAGCGGCCGCTCAGCATCGTGCGCTGTCCGGAAGGCAGCGGCAAGCCATGCTTCTTTCAGAAGCAAATCGGCAAAGGCATGCCCGCGGGCGTCGACAGCGTGCCGGTGACTGTGAAGAAGGGCGGCAAACCCGAACCAGAACAATATGTCACCGTCTCAAAGCGCGAAGGCCTGGTCGGCCTCGCCCAGATGGGCGTTCTCGAACTCCACCCCTGGAGTTCGAGCAACAACTCCCTCGAACGGCCGGACCGCATCATCATCGACCTTGATCCGGATGAGAAGCTTCCGTGGAAGAGCCTGGTCGCGAGCGCCACCGAAGTACGCGATTTGATGAAACACATCGGCCTCGAAACCTTCGTCAAATCCACGGGCGGCAAGGGCATCCACGTGGTTGCCCCCATCGATCCGAAGCACGAATGGCCCGCGATCAAGGAATTCGCGCATCACTTCGTGCTGATGATGGAGCGCGCGAATCCAAAGCTCTACCTTACGAAGATGACGAAGTCCGCCCGCACTGGGCGCATCTTTCTCGACTATCTCCGCAACGAGCGTGGCGCAACCGCAGTGGCACCGTACTCACCGCGCGCCCGCGCCGGAGTGCGCGTGGCCATGCCGCTCACCTGGGCCGAGCTGGAGCGCACCGATCCAAAGCAGTTCGCGGTCTCCAATTTCGAAGCGTGGAAGGCTCGCCTGAAGCGCGATCCGTGGCTCACGATGAACAAGGTTCGGCAGCAGCTCAGCGATCGCGCCATCGCAGCCGTCGCAGAAATGGCCGGCAAACAATCAGTGTAGGCGGCGCAGTGCCATGCGCGCAGCGTTATAGCCGCACATCCCGTGCACTCCTCCGCCCGGCGGCGTCGACGCGGAACAAAGGTACAGATTCGGCGTTCCGGTGTAGTAATTCCCCAGTGCTGGCCGAAAGAAGAATTGCCGGATCGACAATTCTCCGCCCACGATGTCGCCACCGACCAGGTTGGCATCCATCGACTCCAGTGCGGCCGGCGACCACACACGCCGCTGCAGCACGCAGTCTTTGAATCCCGGCGCGAAACGCTCGACCTGCGCCTCGATGCGGCTGGTCATATCCACCGTCGAGCCGTTCGGCACATGGCAGTACATCCACGCCACATGTTTTCCCTCAGGCGCGCGCGTTGGGTCGAACAACGATGGCTGCGCCACCAGCACAAACGGCTTCTCCCCAATTGTGCCGTGGCTCATTACATATTCGGAACGCGCAATTTCCGTCAGCGTTCCGCCCAGATGCACGGTAATCGCGCGAAAGCACTCCCGCGCTTTCCATGGGATCGGCTGCGAAAGCGCGTAATCGATTTTGAAGATGCCCGGACCGTACCGAAACTCCTCCATTGCCTTGCGATACGTCTTTTGCAGCCGGTCTCCCGCAATGGAAAGTAACTGTCGCGGTGTCAAATCGCACAGGACCGGACCCTCTTTGGGATCCGCCGCATCGAGAGAGGTGATGCGCCGCCTGGTGTGCACGGTGCCATCGAGTTTTTCAAGGCACCCGATGAGCGCATTTGTGATCGCCTGCGAGCCGCCGCGCGGGACAGGCCAGCCCACCACATGTGCCGCGGCTCCCAGCACCAGGCCCACCGCCGGACTGAGCGGTTCGTCGAAGCTCAGGAACGAGTGCGCTGCCAGACCTGCAAACAGCGCCTTCGCCCGTTCGCCTCGAAACGTGCGCCTGGCCAGAGTCTCCGCCGACTGCATGGCCTTGCGCGCGAAAGCCGCCATCAGCCAGGGACGCCGAGGGATGCGGGTGGGCGGGCCAAACGCGTCGGCCGCAAAATCCGCCCAGTGGGTTGCAATCGGCTCCATCAGATCGCGCCACGCAGGCCCATCCTCGCCCAGTTGCCTTTCCTGATCGCGCAGGCTGTGCTCCAGGGTCACCGCCGTGCCATCGTCCAGCGGATGCGCCAGCGGCGAGGTTCCGTGAATCCACTGCAGTCCATGCTCTGCCAAAGGCAGTGAAGAGAAGAACGGCGATCCTGCGCCCATGGGATGAACCGCCGATCCGAAATCGTGTTTGAATCCAGGCTGGGTCAGCTCCATGGTGCGCGCGCCGCCGCCGGGGATCGCCTCCGCCTCGTACACGTCCACCTTCAGGCCGGCACGCGCCAGAACCACGGCCGCGGCCAGGCCGTTGGGGCCCGATCCGATTACAGAGGCGTGCTGCATTCCGTTTTCTCACACTGCGAAATCTCGCTGCGCCTGGAGGGAGGCCGCATCAAGCCCTCCCGGTCTTGCGCTGGCGGCGCTCGCGCATGCGGGCCTGAACATAGTAGAGCAGGTAGATCACCACCGCGAGGTTAATAATGGTCAGCCCGATGCGCATCCAGTTGGTGTGCCGAAAAATCTCGAACATTTCCCACGGCAAAAAAGACGCGGTCAGGATGAGCGTGACAAACTCCGCCCACGCCTGCTCCAGCACCAGACCCGTGCCTTCGATGATATCCAGCGCGGCCACCGCGAAGATGACCGCACTGATCTGCCGCAGGCGGTGCGGATCGATCATGGCCACCTTCTCGAGCACCAGGTTGACGAAATGGCTCTCAGGATTGAAGCGCATCGCCAAAATGAAATGTTCCGTCACGCTCATCAGGTCTCGGTGCAGCAGTCGAATCGCGCCAATACCCAGCAGGATGAACAACGCCGCCTGCAGCAGCTTGAAGATGCCGATCGCGATGATCCACTGGTCGTGAGGGGACTTGGCGCGACGCGTTCGAAGTTGCAGGGAGGAGGCGGTCATAGGGCGACGATGGGGGTTCTCTTCGAATCTTCCCACACCGCATGCGGTACATGCCAGAGAAGCGGCCTACATCTATTGCGCCACCAGGTGTGGGGCGCTGCGCTTCAGATAAGGCGCGAGCTTCTCCAGCGCCGCCTCCACACTCACGCCGTGCCGAGCGCGCAACTGATCGACCTTGCCGTGCTCGATAAAGCGGTCGGGCCAGCCGATCCGGATCACCGGCGTCTCGATGCCCATCTCGCTCAGCGCTTCCATCACCGCACTGCCAAAGCCGCCCATCAGCACGTGATCTTCAAACGTCACCAGCGCCGTTGCCCGCCGCGCGTAGCGCGCGATCAGCTCCCGATCGAGCGGCTTGATGAATCGCGGATTGATGACCGCGGCCGAATACCCCTGCAGTTCCAGCCTCTGTGCCAGTTCTTTGGCCATGGGGAGCAAAGACCCCAGACCGAGGATGGCAAATTCTTCGCCGTCCTGGATGACGTCCGCTTTGCCCAGCTCCAGCGCCTCGGGATGCTGCTTGATCTTCGCGCCCGGCCCGGTGCCGCGCGGGTAGCGAATCGCACTTGGTCCCGCGTGCAGCATCGCCGTGACCATCATGTCCGCTAACTCATCTTCGTCGGTCGGCGCCATCTGCACGATGTTCGGAATGCCTCGCAGATACGCAATGTCGAAAAGACCGTGATGCGTCGGGCCATCGTCGCCGCTCAGGCCTGCCCGGTCCATGCAGAACACCACCGGCAGATTCTGCAGACACACATCGTGCACGATGGGATCGAAGGCCCGCTGCAAAAACGTCGAGTAGATCGCGCAGTACGGCTTGAATCCCTGTGTCGCCATACCGGCCGCGAAGATCACCGCGTGCTCTTCGGCGATCCCAACATCGAAATACTTCTTGGGATGATGCGGGCGGAAGAGGTCGAGTGCGGTTCCGTTGGGCATGGCCGCTGTAATGGCGACGATTTTCTCGTTCTCGCTGGCGAGCTGCACCAGCGTCTCCGCAAAAATCTCCGAATAGGTTCGCTGTCCCGTCGAGGGCGTCTTGCCCGTTTCCGGATCGTAGGGGCCGAGTCCGTGAAACTTCTTTTGCTTGTCCAGAGCCGGTTGGAACCCGCGTCCCTTCTGCGTGATGGCGTGGAGAATCACGGGCCGCTCCTGTTGCTTGAGGAAGCGGAAGGTCTCGATCAGCTGACCGAGATTGTGCCCGTCCACCGGACCGTAGTAGGTCAGGCCGAATTCCTCGAACAGGAACGACGGCCACAGCATGCCCTTGGCCGCCTCTTCGGCGCGGCGCACCACCTGCAGCGCGCCCTTGCCTCCGATGCGCGCCAGCAGCCGCGATGCGCTGTCATGCAGCTGGCTCACATGCTGATTGGTGACGATCTTGTGCAGGTATTTGGCAATGGCGCCAACGTTGCGATCGATCGACCACTCATTGTCGTTCAGCACGACGATCAGCCGCTTCGTCTGATCGGCGATGTTGTTGAGAGCTTCAAAGGAAATGCCGTTGGTAAAGGCGGCATCGCCCGCGAGCGCAATCACGTGCTCGCTGCCGCCGGCAAGATCGCGCGCCACCGCCATACCCAGCGCCGCGGAGAGCGCTGTGCCTGCATGGCCGGCGCCATAGCAATCGTGCTCGCTCTCGGTGCGCAGCATGAAGCCGTTCAGGCCGCCCGGCTGCCGCATGGTGTCGAATCGGCCGCAGCGGCCGGTCAGCATCTTGTGCACGTAGGCCTGATGGCTGACGTCGAAAACAAACTTGTCTTTGGGCGTCTCGAAAACGCAGTGCAGCGCCAGCGTCAGTTCCACGACGCCGAGGTTGGGGCCCAGGTGCCCGCCCGTCTTCGACAGGGTCACGATCAGCCGCTCGCGAATCTCCTGCGCCAGAGATTCCAGCTGCGGTACGGACAATTTCCTTAAATCGGCAGGGGATTGGATCGTATCGAGTCGATTACCCATGGGGTTCCAGAGGGGGTCCACTTCTTCGAACACGACGGAGCGCGGACTGTTGCCCGGCATCAAAAAAGACCCCTGTCGGGGCCTTCTCCTCCCGGAACATCCTCTGAATATGGAGTATACCGCTTTTGTTAACAGCAGGTTGACGCTGTGGTAACAGTGAGGCCGCGCCAGATTGCGCCGCGTTCGGCGGCCCTTAGTTGATCTCCCGCTTCCAGCGCAGGATGGCCTCTCTCATCTCTCCGGCTCTGCGCTCCCAGCCCTCTGCACTGGCCAGCATTTCCTCGCGCAAGGCAGGATCGGACACGTCCGCGGCAGTGCTCTTCACGCGACGCGCCAACTCCAGCAATGCTGTCGCTGTCTCATCCAGGGTGCGGATCAGATCCATCGGCGTGCCGGTCATCGCGAATCCCGTGACGGCTCCGCAGGAAACAGAAAGCGCAGCATGGGCCGCACCCGCTTCGCCCAGGATGCTTCGTCATGCGTACCCCCGGCGATGGTTTCAAACTGCAGATTCTCTCCGTCGCGCCAGCCGTGTTTGCGCAACCGCGCATGCAGCATGTCAGCGTCGGCCAGCGTGCGGCGGCCCTCCTGGTCACCGGCGTCGAGCCAGATGCGCGCCCGCCGATGCAGCTCCGGAGCAACGTCATTCAGATACGCGAGGATGTAACGGTGGTTCCACCACACCGACGGCGACAGCACCGCGAGCTTGCCGAAAACTTCCGGTTGCCGCAGGCCCATCCACAGCGACACCAGTCCGCCCAGCGATGAGCCGCCCATGCCGGTGTCGTCGGGTCCGGATCGCAGGCGATACTTCTGGTGCAAAAACGGCAGCAGCTCGCGCGAGATCATGAGTGCGTAGTTCGCCGCCTCGCCTCCACCCAGCTTCCAGTCGCGCGTTGGGGTGTACTCCGCCAGGCGCCGCTCACCGGCGTTGGCCACACCCGCAATCACCAGCGGCTCGGCCTCGCCCGCGGCAATCGCGTCGTCGGCGTTTTCGGCCACACGCCACGTCTTTCCGGGAATGAATGAGGTCGCCGGATCGAACAGATTCTGTCCATCCTGCAAAATCAGTAACGGATAGCGGCGCGCACCCTCCGGCTGGTAATCCGGCGGCACATACACGCTGATGTCGCGCTCGCCGGGCAGGAAGCGGCTCGTGAATCCGGGATGCCTGCGCACCCGCGGATGCGGCGGTTCATGCGGTGGAAGAATGGGCTCCGCTTGCGGCTGAATCTGAGTCGCCAATGGCTCCTGTTCTCTCCTTGTCCTGTCCTTCGTCGGCTGAACCCCCGCGCACTACAGTCCGATGCTTTACGATACCGTAACGGCTGCGTGAACAATCGATGAACCGCGAATATCACAAGTGGTGGTCCTGGCGACTCGACCGCGATATGGAGCTGCTGGTCTTCGGCCACGCGGGCGTTCCGGTCCTCGTCTTCCCTTCCTCGCAGGGCCGCTTCTTTGAATATGAAGACCGCGGCCTCGTCGGAGCGGTCGCGCACAAGATCGACCGGGGCGAGATTCAGCTGTTCTGCGTCGACTCGGTGGACTCCGAGAGCTGGTACAACCGCAATGTTCCGCCGCGCTGGCGCATCGCGCGCCAAATACAGTACGAGAACTACCTGGTGGAGGAAGTCCTGCCGTTCATCCGGCTCAAGAACCTCGACCCGCACCTGGTCGCCCTGGGAGCCAGCTTCGGCGGCTACCATGCCGTCAACATTGCACTGCGCCATCCCGACCGCATTACCGGGTTTCTTTCCATGAGCGGCGCCTTCGACCTGAGTAATTTCCTGGGCGGCTATTACGACCAGGACGTTTACTTCAACATGCCGCCGCATTATCTGCCGAACCTCAGCGATCCCTGGTTCTTCGACCGCTATCGCAACCACACCTGCATCCTCGCGACCGGCTGGGACGATCACTGCCTGTGGCAGAATCAAAACCTCTCCCGCATCATGGGCGAGAAGGGGATTCCGCATCACCTCTACATCTGGGACGCGTTCAACGCGCACGACTGGCCGACGTGGGCGCGGATGATGAACGAGTATCTCTAGCTCGATACACCTCGCCTGGTAGCTGGGTGAACGCGGGCCCGAAGTGGTATCACCGGATGCGTCTCCAGGTGGACCTTGCCCGCTTTCCCCGGACGCGTGATTCTGATCCGGTCAAGCGTCATGAAAAGCAAAATACACAGCAAGCTGCTCCTCCGATCCGTTGCGGCCGCCTTCGCCGTCCTGGCTGCCTGTTTCACCGTTTCGGCAGAACCAATCGCGGCCCCCGACAAACCAGCTCAGCCTCCAACGATCTCCTGGGTGATGGACGCGCAGCTGGGCTTCGTTGAGCAGCAGTTTGTCCAGGCTGCCGAGGCCATGCCCGACGACAAATACTCCTTCGTGCCGTCCGGTGCCAACTTCAGCGGTGTCAGGACCTTCGCGCTGGAGGTGCGCCACGTGGCCACGGCGAACTTCATCATCTATAGCGGGATGCTCGGACAGGATCCGCCGCCCGGAGTCACCGTCGCCGGAGCCGGCAACGGTCCGGAAAACCTCCGGAGCAAAGAGCAAATTGTTCAATACCTCAAGGATTCCTTCGCCCTCGGCCACAGGGCCATGGCCGCGCTCAACGATGGCAATGCGCTTGCACCGCTCGACCATCTGCCCATCGCGATGCCGTCCCTGAATACACGCCTGGCGCTTGCCATCTTCAGTCTCGATCACGCCGCCGATCATTACGGACAAATGGTGGAGTACCTCCGCATGAACGGCATCGTTCCGCCAGCGAGCGTGGGCCAGCCACCGGCCAATCCTCCGGCCAACGCGAATTAGCAGAACCGCCGAACAGCGCGCCGCCCCGGGCTCCAAAATAAGACCGCAAGTTCGGCAACCTGCGCCGTTCTATGGCATGCCAGCCATAGCTCGGAACCGCGGGACCGTCGGTGTCGCTAACTGCGCCACTGGCGCCTTCGGGAACGTTTCCGAACTGAGTGCGTCTATCCCCACAGCTTCCGTCGTAGTTAGCCACAGGAGGTCCGTGTGTTCCTGCGCAGGCTCTTTGCTGTTTCTTTGCTTTCTGTTTCTGCCTTGCTCGTCGCCCAAACCTCAGCCAGGCCGCATTCGCATTCTTCGACCCTGTCCGTGTCGACCACGCGTGATGCTGCGGAGCTTCCTGTCCGGCGCGTCGTGCTCTACAAGAACGGCATCGGCTATTTCGAACACGCGGGACGCATCACCGGAAATCAGGCCGTGACGATCGACTTTACCTCGTCGCAACTGGACGACGCGCTGCAATCGCTGACGGCGCTCGATCTTGGCGGAGGCCGCATCACGGGTGTCGGCTACAACTCCACTACTCCGTTGGAGCAGCAGCTGAAGAATATTCCGCTGGGTCTGGGTGAAAAACCATCCACTACCCAGCTCTATGCGGCGATCGAGGGGGCACGCGTCGAAGTCAGCGGCGCTGGGGAGAACGCGCTTTCCGGTCGCATTGTGCACTACGAGATTCGCTCCGAGAAAACCGCAGCGGGAGGCATAGCGAACCATCGCGTGTTGACCGTCGTTACAGACGCGGGCGCCATTCGCTCGCTTGAGGTCACGCCGGCGACCAGCGTCCGCATCCTCGATGGCGACGTCCGCCACGATCTCGACGACTATCTGACTCTCCTCGCTTCGACGCAAAGCCGACAGATGCGCCATCTCACCCTCAGCGCGCAGGGCACGGGCGCGCGCGACATTCGCGTCAGCTACATCAGCGAAGTTCCGGTCTGGAAGAGCACCTATCGCATTGTCTTCTCCGGCAGCAGCCAATCGAGTGCGGAGCCGGAGACCGCGACGCTGCAGGGATGGGCGGTGGTCGATAACACCGTGGGCTCGGACTGGGATAACGTGCAGCTGTCGCTGGTCGCCGGCGCGCCCCAGAGCTTCATCGAGCCGCTCTCGCAGCCGATCTACACGCATCGGCCTGAGGTCGCTGTTCCCGAGGCGGCGAACATCGCGCCGACCATCCACGAAGGCGCGATCGACTCGAACGGCCCATTAACGGATGGAGCGATGATCAATGGCGCGGCCGCCGTAGCGAAGATGCAGGCCCGTGCGCAGGTTCCGAGCCAAAATCAAAACTGGGTCGGTGCGGAGGCCATGGCGGGCGGTGGTGGAGGCGGCGTTGCCGCCGGTGTAACAGGAGGCATCGCTCCCGGTAGGGGCGGCGGGTATGGCGGCGGAATCTACCATCCCGGCGGTGGCACGCTGCAGGACGAATCCGCCAGCGCCAGCTCGGCCAAATTCGACGACTACTTCGAGTACACTCTCGCGCAGCCCGTCACGATCCACAAAAACGAATCGGCGCTTGTGCCGGTTCTCCAGACCAACGTCCTGGCCGAGCACGTCACCCTCTATAACGCGACCAATGCCGTGCCGCTGCGTGCGCTTTGGCTGACGAATTCCGGCAACGAGACCCTGGATCGCGGCAGTTTCTCCATCTTTGAAAACGGCGAGTTCGCGGGCGAGGGCCTCACGGACACAATTCATGCTGGTGAAAAACGCCTGCTCTCCTACGCCGTCGACCAGGCGGTGCGTGTCAGCACCGAGGGCCATCTGAATTCGACACATCTTCGCCACATCACCGTGCATGACGGATACCTCACCGAGCGAACCGAGGAGATTCGCGAGGTGACCTATGTCGTACACAACGCCGCGACTGACGCGCGCACGGTGCTCGTCGAGCATCCCGTCCAGAATGGCTGGAAGCTCACCTCGGAGGTTAAACCGGCGGAGACGACCCCATCGTTCTACCGTTTCACCGTCGCCATGCAACCGGGTGAGACCGCTCGTCTGCATGTGGGCGAGGCGCAAATGCTCGGCCAGCGTTACCAGCTCACCGCCATCGAGGACGACCAATTACAAGTCATCGTCAACGGCGGCGGCAATCGCGCCGCAGTCGAACAGGCACTGGCACCGGTCCTCGCGGCGCGCGCCAGGGTGCACGATCTCGACACGCAGATCGAGGGAAAGCAGAAGGACATCGACCGCCGCACAGAGGACCAAAAGCGGCTCCACAACAACTTAGCGGGATTGAAGGACAGCCCCGAAGAGCGCGCGCTGGCGCGTCGCTATGCCGGCGAGATGAACACGGACGAAGATCAGCTGCAGTGGCTCAAGAAGGATCAAGGGGATCTGGAGGCGCAGCGCAAACAAGCACAGCAGACTCTGGATGAGACGATCCGGAACCTTTCGATTGATCTGGACGTCTGACGCGCAGCGAGTTAGCGAGTTAGCGATGCAGCGATTCAGCGAGTCAATTGGTGAGGAGGTGATCGATGCCGATTCGCCGACCTGCTGCTCCTCAGGGCGCTTCGATCAGCTCCATCTTGCCGTCGCGCTTGCGATGGAGAACGCACAGGGTTCCCTGGGTGTTGCGGAAGACGAAGACCTCGCGGTCGCGAAACTCCGCCTCCTTCACCGCTTCTTCGATGGTCATCGGCCGCAGCGCCACGGAATCGAGCGATCGCACCACATGCGGCTCGGGAATGGGCCGCGTAGCGGGAAAGGTATGCACCGTCACCGGAACCATGGTGCGCGAAGGGCGCTTGCCGTTGGACTTTGGAGCAGCCTCCGCCGTCTCCGGCTCGACCGATTCGCTCCGGATCCGGCTCGCTTTGCGCTGCCGCACCGGCATCACTTCGTGCGCCAGCTTCTCTTCCTTGGGCTGGCGTTTGATCGAGTGCAGCCGCTTACGGAATTTGATCGCCTGGGTCTCAGCGCGTTCCAGCGCCTCGCGCAGCGCCGACTCCGTACTGGTCGACTCGGCGAACCCGACAATCTTGCCGGCCCGCATCTTCACCGCAACATCGGCGGTCTTGCGGTATTTTTCCGAGGTGAGCACGATGTGCGCGCCGACGACTTTGGGCAACAGCTTCGCGATGCGCTCGATGCCCTCGTCGCCCATCCTGCGCAGCGCGGGGGTAATGCTCAACTGCCTTCCTGTGTACTCGGCCTGCATGGGAAAGCTCCTGTCTGAAGGGAATGGCGCGCGACAGCGGGCCTCTAGCCGCGAATGCGCCGCTGATGCGTGCTGGGAATGCGTAAATCTTCGCGGTATTTTGCCACGGTCCTCCGGGTCACGTCGATGCCCTGCTGCTGCAGCATGTTGGCAATCTGGTCGTCGGTGAGCGGCTTGCGCGGATCTTCGTCTTCAATCAGCTTCTTCACCTTGCGCTTCAGCAGCATCAGCGGCGTCGCGGCGCCTTCGGGGCCGTTGACGCCTTCGGAAAAGAAGAAGCGCAGTTCGAAAACTCCCTGCGGCGTGTGCACGTACTTGCTGGACACCGCGCGGCTCACCGTCGAGGGATGGACGCCGATCTCCTCCGCGACCTCTTTGATCATCATTGGCTTCAGCGCGTCGACGCCCTTTTCCAGAAAGTCGCCCTGGCGCCGCACGATGGCTTCGCAGGTGCGCAGGATGGTGTTCTTGCGCTGCTCAATGTTGCGCATCAGTTGCAGCGCGGAGCGATAACGCTCCTTCACATAATCCTTGACGTCCTTTTCGGCTCCATCCTTGGTCAGCAGGCGCCGGTAGCCCTGATTCAGCCGCAGCGTGGGCAGGTCTTCTTCATTCATGGCGACCACCCAGTCTTCGCCGCGCTTCACAAAGGCGACGTCCGGCTCGATCAGCCGCGCTTCGGAGCGGTTGTAACGCTGGCCAGGCCGCGGGTCGAGCGTGCGGATAAATTCGATGGCCCGCTGCGTCTCCTCGACGGATTTCCCCACCACCTTCGACAGCTCGCGCGGATCACGCTTCTGCAGCAGCAGCATGTGCGTGTCGATGATCTGCCGGGCCAGCTCGAAAATCTGCAGGCGGTTCGTCTCTTCAGACTGAGGGCCCTCCGGTCTTGCGCCGTTGCCGTTCACTGACGCGTGCGGCGCCGGGTGCGTTACATGGCTGGGTGCAGTCCCGTTCGTGCCGTTCGCTTCCGCAGCGTGGTGCTCCTCGTGGTTCACCGGAATCTCGGTTGCGTGTTCCACAGGGGCATGCCGGACGGCCGCTCCCGATGCTGCCGTCCGTGCCGCGGCCGTGCGGCTCAGGATCAGCACAAATTCCTTTTTCTGCGCCTCCACCTGCACCAGCAGGCATTCCCGCAGATCGCGCGTGCCGATGCCAATCGGATCCAGCTGCTGCACAACTTCCAGCGCCGTCGCCAGATGACCGCGCGCCCGGGCTGCCATCGCCGGTGGCAACTCCGCCACTCGGGTCGAGGCATTCTTGCCATTCTCGCCGCCGTCGGGTTCCATCTGCTCGCGCAAATAGCCCGCCAGCAACTCTTCATCGGTCGCGGTCAGGTAGCCATCTTCGTTCAGATTGCCGATGATGTACTCCGCCGCCTCGCGCACCGCGGGCGAAAGACTCAGCGCCCCCAGCTGCCAGAAGAGGTGATCGCTGAGGGTAGCCGGCGCGGAGAGAAAATTCTCAATCGAGGGCTTCTCGATCTCTTCGTAATTGTTGGGCGAGCGGAACCCCGGATCGAGATAATCCTGGAAATAGCGACCCGAAATCGATCTCGTCGAAGGGGTCTTTTTCTTTGGCCTCGGTTTCGGTCGCGGGCGGCGTCTCCACCGGGCGGTCGCGATCCTCTTCCTCGCGCGCCACGTCGTCGAGCAAAGGAACGTTCTCTTCCAGTTCCTCGAGGACAGGGTTTTCGGCGATCTCCGCCTGGATCATCTCCTTCAGCTCCAGCTTGTTCAGCGCCAGCACGCTGACCATCTGCATCAGTCCCGGCGTCAGGATTTGCCGTTGCGCGACCTTGAGACTGAGTTTTGGCTGAAGAAGTACCATAATCCTCTACAAGAGGCCCGTTGCCTCAGAGTTTACATCCGGGCGCCTGGGCCTGTGCAGCAATTCCGTTGCCGTTATCGTATGTTGATGGTTTCACAGGAATTGGCGGACGGCGGCGGGTTTACCCCAGGCTGAAGCTCTCACCCAGATAGACGCGCTTGACTTCCGGGTCGTTCCCCAGCTGCTCCGGTGTTCCGTGCCGGAAGATGCGCCCCTCGTTGATGATGTAAGCGCGATCGGTGACCGAAAGCGTCTCGCGCACATTATGGTCCGTGATGAGGACCCCGATGCCGCTGGCTTTGAGATCAAAGATGATTTCCTGCAGGTCGAGGACCGCAATGGGATCGATTCCCGAAAAGGGCTCGTCCAGCAGGATGAACACCGGCTGAATGCATAGACAGCGTGCAATTTCCACCCGGCGCCGCTCGCCACCGGACAGCGCATATCCTCGTGTTTTGCGGATATGGCCGAGGTTCAACTGCTCGATCAGCTTCTCCGCCCGCGCCCGCCGCATCTCCGGCGCGATCGGCTGCACTTCCAGAACGGCGAGGATATTCTCCTCGACCGTCAGCTTGCGAAAGACGGACGGCTCCTGCGGCAGATAACCGATGCCGTACTGCCGGGCCCGTAGGTACATGGGGACGTTGGTGATCACTTCCTCATCGAGGAGAATGCGACCACCGTCAGGCTGGATGAGCCCGACGATCATATAGAAGCTCGTCGTCTTCCCGGCGCCGTTAGGGCCGAGCAGCCCAACGACTTCGCCCTCGGTCACCTGCACGCTGACGCCATGCACCACCTGGCGGCCTTTGTAGGACTTGTTGATCTCGTCGGTGGACAACTTCTTCATGCGTCTGTGACTAGCTTATAGGGCGAACAGCTTCACGCGCAAAGCAACGCTGCGAAATTCATTTTCGAGCGCGCGTTTCGGTTACAGCGCTCGACTTGCCACCGCTGACGATGACGTTGTCGTCCTGACTGTTGAACACCAGCATGGCGCCGGTAGTTGTGCCGTGCACGCGATCCCACATCTGCGGGAGTGCGGCGTCGGTCCCGGTCAGCACATATTTCCCATCGTCCGCCGTGTAGACCAGCTTCTCGCCGTCGCCTTTGCGTCCCGGTTGTGTGAAGACGACATGCCCGGTTGCGATCATGTGGTCGAGTTGCGAACCCTGCTTTTGCGCGCCCGGGGCGCCACTCCCGCTCCCGGCAGTCTCCGCTGGCTTCGCGGCACCGGCAGCCTGCGCAGGCTTCAGGAACATCAACGCATCGTCCGCGTGAATCGCCCCGTCGCTCTGTTCCGCCGTGACCGTCCCATGAAAATCACCCTGCCGCGTCTTATCCGAATAGACCAGCGTCTGGCTGTGGACGCGCACCACGCTTTGTTGGCGATTGTTTCCCATCGCCGAGGTGAAATTCGCGTTGACCACCGGCCTGGTTCCGGTGCCATCGCCCCAGGCCTTGAGCAGATTCTGGCTGCGGTCAATCTCGATCACCGGCGCCAGCAGTGAGTTGGGATCCTGCCACATCCGCGCCGGATTCTGCGCGGTCCCGTAAAACAAATCCTGGTTGGTTGCGTGATCCAGAGTCGCGCGCTCCGCGATCACATGCACCGGACCGTTCCCTCCCATCCCCGGCGCGCTCTGGCTCGTACCGCCGCTCTTCTGCTGGGACGTATAGGTCGCCTTCACGTTGCCGTTCGCTGCCGCGTTCTGCGTGTCGCGGTGATAGTCAATCGCCTGCGCCGCCATCTGCATCGACTGGCCATCGCTGATCCTCGGTTGGCCGCTGAGATGGAGCAACTGATCCGACGCATGATACTCGGCGTGCTGTGCCCAGCCCGTCAGTGTCGCCGGCTGCGTCGTGGCGCCTGGCTTCTTGGCGGGTGTTTCCGTCAGCACCACGTTGCCATCCTGAATTGCCGCTGCGAGCGTGGTCTGCATGTGCGGACCCTGATTCTGCTTCTTGCCCTTACCGGCAGGCCAGGCGGCTGGGTTCGACTCCGCGCGCGCGGAAACCGGATCGCCCCGCACCGACGCGGGTTGCTGTGTGAATGTCGCGTGCAGGACATCACCCTTTGTCGTGTTGTGCGAACCGTCGGTGGCCGACTGCACGATCTGCGTGTTCCCCGTCCCGTCCAGCTTTTGCAGGACATTTTCCTCACCCAGCGTCGCCACTAACTGATCGCCGCTGATGCGCGTTGTCTGCTCCGGCCCCTTCGACGGCATCTGCCGCGAGGTGACGACCGGGCTTCCTTCCGCAATGGCCGTGCGCGCCTCCATCGACTGCCCCGGCTGGGGCGGAGCAAAGTCCACGTCCACCTTCTCCGCGTGAAGCTGCTTCTGCGCGCGGCCATGAGGATCTTTCGCCAAACCCGCGATCTCCTCGTCAAAGCTCACGTCCTGCCGAAACTCGCCGTGCCGCAGCGACGTCTGGGTTTTCTGCCCTGCGCTCGCCGTGGCAAAAAACAGCGTCCCATTGCTGGCTGAACCATGCATCGTCGCGTTGTCCCGCTGCGACGCGAACTGCACTCCGCCTCCCAGATCGGCCTGGGTCGGCTGGCTCCTGGTGTCCAGCAGGATCTGTGCCGTCTCCGCATTAACGTTGCCGCCCGTATCGGTCTTCATGCGCACATGGCCCTGTGCGTCAATCTTCTCCGCGGTTCCGTCTTTGCGGAAATACACGGTCGCCTCATCGGACCTGCCCGACTCGGTTTCATAATTCAAAGCTGCGTTCACCAGCAACGCCTGATCGGAGGCGCGCAGCAGCGTCGCATGCTCAGCGTCCACCACCGCCGCTTTGCCATTGCTGCTGGTCGTCATGTGCACCTGGCTGTTGAGCACCACCACCCCGGTTTTCGAGTTGTAGTCGGCGCCTACCGCTGTGCCCGCTGCCCGCGCCAGCTGAAACTGCACCTGCTGCTGCGTGGATGCCTCGCCGGTCTTCTGCAGGAACGTCAGCCCATGCGTGCGCACGCGGATCATGTTGCTGCTCGGATCGCTGGCGGCTCCGCTCGCCGGAGGGGCGGAACCTGTCCCCTGCAGCTGAATATCGACCTCGCCCTGGCTGAAGATCACGCCGTGGTTTTGGTCGTAGTCGAAATCGCTGCCGTAGATGCGATCCGTGCGCCCCGAGCCCGGTGGTCCATAGAGGGTGATGTCCACATCGTGCAGAAGAACGTGTCCCGACTTCATCTGAACCTGCTTGGAAGCCTTGAGCGTGAACAGAGTGTGCCCATGGGTCGCCTGCGAGAAGGTGATGTTGTTCGCGGTCTGCTGGATGTTGATCCCCAGCCGCCCAGGCAGGTCCTTCTCGATGTGCCGGAAGCGATTGCGCCCGTAAATGAAAAATCCGGCGACTACCGCCAGCAGCAGGCCCGTCGCCACCACAATCCACCGGCGCAAGCCCTGAATGGTTACACGCATACCTGCTTTATCTTCTCACTCCACTCCATGCCCTCTCCTGATTCGCCTGCGGTTGGCGAACAGGGTGGGACGCTTTCATTGGACGGCCAGCACAATTTTGCCGATATGCTCGCTGGACTCTATCCGGCGATGGGCTTCGGCCACGTCTTCCATCGGATAGACGTGGTCGATGACGGGCCTGATTTTGCCCGAGACGATCAGCGGCCACAAATGTTGTTCCACGCCATCCCGCAGCCGCGTCTTCTCTTCGACCGGCCGCGAACGCAGCGTGGACCCGGTGATGATCAGCCGCTTCATCATCGTCTTTTTCAGGTCCAGCGTCACCTGCGCCCCTTGCCCGTGCGCGATATGGATCAGACGCCCATCGCGCCCCAGCAGCTCAATATGTTGGGGGAAATAATCGCCGCCGATCATATCGAGGATCACGTCGACACCGCCGTGGCCGACAGCCCACGCCCGCGCACCGGCCGCCCAGTCTTCCTCGCGATAATTCCACGCCTGCGCGCAGCCCAACTCCCGCAGAAACCGGCATTTCTCCTGCGAGCCCGCCGTCGCCGCTGCCTCGGCTCCAAACGCGATCGCTGTCTGGATCGCAATCGTCCCAATGCCGCTGGTGCCGCCCTGCATCAGGAAGAAGTCGCCCGCAAAGAGTCTTCGCCTGCTTTCCGGACCCGCCGCGAAGAGGTTCGCCCACACCGTCATCGCCGCCTCGGGCAACGCTGCCGCCTGCTCCATGCTGAGCCCTGCCGGAATTGGCAGGCAGCAGCCGCCGTGGGCCACGCAAAACTCGGCGTAGCCGCCGCCCGGAACAAGAGCGCAAACCGGCTCGTCCACCTTCCAACGCGGATCGGCTCCCGGGCCGCGCTCCACAATCGTGCCGGCCACTTCGAGCCCGAGAACTTCCGAGGCGCCAGGCGGCGGCGGATAATGTCCCTCCCGCTGATGAATGTCCGCGCGATTCAAACCCGCTGCGGCCACGCGGATCAGTACTTCACCCACCCCCGCACGCGGTTTCTCCGCCTCCGCGACGCGCAGCACCTTCGGCCCGCCAAATCCCTCCAGCGCGACAACCCTCATGTTCTCAGGATAGACGCCAAAAAGCGGCGGCGAAGTCTCGTAGCCTTGTTGCAAATCATGAGGAAGTCCGTTTGTCTGTGCCCGGTGCCCGTATCCTGCGCTATTCCGCCCGCAGCGTAGCCGCCGGATCGATCCGGGCAATCCGCAACGCGGGCAGCAGACTCGCCACCGCCGCAATCGCGACCAGCAGCAGCGGCACGCTGATCAGTGTCACCGGATCATACGTCCCAACTCCGTAGATGGCGCTCTTCATCACGCGCAGCACGAAAAAGGAACAGGCCAGCCCCACTGCCACACCGCCCAGGGCCGCGGCCACGCCCGGCGACGCAATGTGCTGCATGGCCTGCCCGAGCGTCGATCCCAGCGCGATGCGGATGCCGATCTCCCGCGTCCGCTGCACCACCAGGTTTGAAACCAGCGCATAGATGCCCACCGCCGAGAGCAGCAGCGCCAGCCCGGCCAGCGTTCCCAGCAGCGCCACCTCGATCCGCTGCATTTGTAACTGCCGATGGAGCAAATCCTCCATTGAGTAGAATCCGGAGAACGGCAGTCCCGGGTCGATGCCGGAGAGCGCCTGCTGCATCCGCCCGGTCAGGCCGCCCACGGGTCCACGCGTCCGCACGATCCACGATGGCTGTGCCCACATATGCACGATCGCCAGCAGCCGCGGCGAAGTCTGCGTATACGGCACGTAATAGATGGGCTCGGTTTGGATCGGCGCGACCCGCTCCATGTTGGACTGGTCGAGCACGTCGGGTACCACGCCGACGATCCTGAAGGCGATGCTGCCCAGTTGGATATGACGCCCCAGCGGATTGGGATCGCCGTAAAAGTGCTTGCCAAACGCGGTATTCACGATGGCCACCGGCTCCGTCGTTGCCGTATCACCATCGGTGAAGGCCCGACCCGACAGCAGCGGAATCTTCAGGGCTGCAAAATACTGCGGTGTGATGTAGCTGAAACTGCTGCCGTCCTCCTTGCCTGCGAATTTTCCGTCGAGAATCTGAATGCCATCGTTGATAAACGTTTCGTAGGGCGCGCTGAGCCCCACCGCGGCGTCCTCCACGCCCGGAATCTGCTGCATCGCGGCGACGCTCTTCGAGAGCAACGCGTCGAACGCAGCCGGATCGTGATACCGGGCGTCGTCCAGAGATACTTTGGCCGCGACCACATTGTGCGGATCGAATCCCGGCGGCAGCGACTCCAGGTGAACCACCGTTCGGATCAGCAGTCCGGCCCCGGCCAGCAACACCACCGTCAATGCGACCTCCGCGCCGATCAACCCCTTGCGCACCAGACCCGATCCGCCCGCGACCGATCGTGTTCCTGCAGCAATGGAGCTGCGCAGATCCACGCGCCGGGTTTCCAGCGCCGGCAGCGCGCCGAAGAGCAGACTCGTCAGCAGCGAGGCGGCCACCGTAAACGCCAGCACGCGCCCGTCGAGGGTGAAGCCTCCGATGGGGACCATCTCGTCGGGCAGCAGTTGCTTCATCACTGGAAACAGCCCCAGCGCCAAACCCAGGCCGGCCGCGCCTCCGGCCAGTGCCAGAACCAGGTTTTCGATCCACAGCTGCCGCAGGATTCTCGCCCGCGAAGCCCCCAGTGCCATCCGCGTCGCCATCTCCGGCGTGCGACGATGAATCCGCGCCAGCATCAGTCCGGCGAGGTTCGCGCACGCGATCAGCAGGATGAACCCGACTGCCGCCATCAGCGCCTGAGTCTGCTCGCGCATCGCGCTGGCCGCATACGCATGCAGCGGGCTGGGGTAATACCACACGCGCTGTTTTGCGAGATTAGTATTGTTCGCCGGCGGCAGATGGGCCAGTTCCCCGCGTACCTCTTCCCAGTTTGCGCCGGGCTTCAGCCGCATCAGGATCAGGCAGTTGGTCCCCGTACACACGCCGTTGGGATCGTCGGGCATCAGCGGCGTCCACACATCCGCCGGATTCGGCATCTGCGCGCCCCGCGGCAACACCCCCACCACGGTGTACGGCGCTCCGCGCAGCAGGATCGGTTTGCCGAGAATGGAGCGATCCTGGTGAAATGCGGTCCGCCACAGCCCATAACTGAGCACCGCCGCCTTACCCGCGCCGGGCCGATCCTCCTCCTCAGTGAAGCCGCGCCCCAGCACGGGCTCGATCCCCAGCACTTCGAAGTAATGCGCGGAGACGGTTGCGTTATGGACGTAGCGCACCGCGCCGCCCTGCGCCGCGCCTGCCTCGAGATTCACGCCCTCCGTGTTGCCGAAGGGCTGCCCGCCCGCCGCCGCAGTCACTGCCGGCACACCCTGCCTGACCGCCTGCCACGTCATCCGGTCTGACGAGTCGTCGTCCTCAAACTGCGCAGGATTGTTCTTCGACTCCTTGTGCGTGATCAGCGCCGCGATTCGCTGCGGCTCTGGATACGGCAGGCTCCGCAGCAGAAATCCATCGAGCAGGCTGAAGACCGCCGTGTTGACACCGATCGCCAGCGCCAGCGTCACCACCACCGCCGCCGCAAACCCAGGACTCCGATGCAACTGCCGCAGCGCAAAGCGAAGATCTTCCGTCATGAGGATTCCTTACGCCGATTCACGCCCGAAGGTTCCCCGGTGATCTGTGCCCTGTGCCCTGTTCCCTGCTCTATTCGTTCCGCAGCGCCTGCATCGGCTCCACGCTGGCGGCCCTGCGCGCCGGCAACAGAGCCGCGGCCAGCGAGACCACCAGCACGCCCAGGCCCGCCGCGACGAAGCTCACCGGATCATGCTCCGGCAGCTTGTACAGCATCGACGCCATCAGTTTGGACCCAAACCACGCCAGCGGCAGACCCACGGCGAGCCCCGCGGCAATCAGCACCAGGCTGTCCGCAAAGATCATCCACAGCACTTGCCTGCGCGCCGCGCCCACCGCCATGCGCACACCGATCTCGAGCGTCCGGCGGCTTACGCGATACGCCAGCGTGCCATACAGACCCACGGCCACCAGCAGTGCCGCGAGGCCGCCGAAGAACGCGCCCAGCCGCGCGAACAACTTCGGCATCAGGTAGGTTTCCTCGAACTGATCGGAGAGCACGGTGGGCTTCTGCAAGGGAGCGTTCGGGTCCAGCTCGCGCGCCATGCGCCGAATATCCGGCAGCAGCAGCATCGGATCGCCCGCTGCCCGCACCTCGACGTCGAGGTTCCCCACGTTTGGATCCTGCAGGTAGCAGTACCAGGCCATCGGCATGGGCTCTTCGTCGGCGGTGCTGTACTTGTTGTCGCGCATCAGGCCCACGATCGTGACCACGCCTTTGCCTTGCCCAAGCGTGTGTCCGATCGGCGACGCGCCCTTCATGTAGCGCTGCGCCAGCGTCTCATTCACGATGGCGACTCCCATCGCGCCCTGGTGATCGGCCTCGGTGAAGTCGCGTCCAGCCAGCATCGGAACGCCGAGCGTCGCGAAGAAACGCGGTCCCACCGTATTGGTGCGCAACATGTTCTTGCCGTTGTCCCAGGGATACAGGTGCCCGTCGAGGATAAACGGATTGTTGTCACTCCAGCCCGTTCCGGGCCGCAGCCCGGCCACCGTCACTGACCGCACCCCGGGCAGCAGGCTCACACGCTGCATCAGATCCTGGTAGAACGCAACCTTCTGTGCCGTCGTCACATCGCCCACCGGATGGGCGCCGAAGGCCAGTACGCGATCCGCCTGCATCCCAAGATCGACCGTCTGATAATTGCGCAGCGTCCGGATCAGCAGGCCCGCGCCGAACAACAGCGCCACGCACAGAGCCATCTGCGCCGCGATCAGCACCTTTCCGCTCAGCACGCGCCCGCGGCTTTCCGTCGCCTGGCTGCCCGTTGACTTAAGCACCAGTGCCACCGGCGCGTTGTTCGCCGCCCGCAACGGCGCCAGCCCAAACACCAGTGCGGCCAGCACCGCAACCGCCAGCGTAAACAGCAGCACCGGCGTGTCCGGCGCGAGGCTGATTTCAATCTCCGACCACGCAGCGAGCAGTTTTGTCGCCTCCCCCGCAAACAACCAGCCCAGTGCGGCACCGGCACCCACCAGCATCAGGCTTTCCGCAAAGAGTTGCCGGAAGAGCGGCCAGCGGCCCGCACCGAGCGCCAGACGCATCGAGAATTCGCGCTCCCGCGCGGCATTGCGCGCCGCCAGCAGCATCGCGATATTTACGCAGGCGATCACCAGCACCAGCGCCACCATCCCCATCAGGACTCGCAACGGCTGTACGTAGTCCGTTGTTGCTGTCCCCAGGCCGCGAGCCGCCACCATGCCCAGTCCCATGCTGAAGGAGCGGCGCTTCACCTCCTGGCCTACCGTTTCCCAGGCCGCATGCTCGAAGAGCGGCTCCATCCTGGCCAGCGCCTGTTTCTGCGCAATGCCGGGCCGCAGCCGCGCGATGAACATCAGGTTCCACCAGTTTGGACTGCCATACAGCGTGTGTCCGCTCGCCGGCACGCCCCATGCATTGAGCGCTGCCCGAATCTGCAGGGGGATCCACAGATCGGTCGCGTTTCCACCCGACTCCACGCCATAGAAGTGCGGGCCCGCGACCCCGATTACCGTCATCGGCACGCCATTCACATAGATCGCTTTGCCGAGAATCGACGGATCGCGCTGGAACCGCCGCGTCCAGTAGCCGTAGCTGATCACCGCGGTCTGGGCGTGCCGGTCTTCGTCGACAGGCGCAAAAGCCTGACCGGCTGCCATGCGCATGCCCAGCGCGGAAAAGAAGTTCCCGCTCACTTCATCCGCTTCGATCTCCTCCGGCGCATCGCCATACCGCGCAGCGACCTTATTGAACGAAAGCGGTACATAGGCGATCAGATCAGAAAAGACCGAGCGGTCCTCGCGCATCCGGTTGTAGACGTTGACCCCAAACGTATAGCTGTAGTCGCCGGTATTGCCGACACTCTCCGGAGCGCCCTCGTGGGTCAGGTAAAACAGCTGTTGCGGATCGCGGACCGGCAGCATGCGCAGCAGCACCGCATGCATCACGCTGAAGATCGCCGTATTCGCGCCAATGCCCAGCGCGAGCGTCACCACCGCCGTCACCGCAAAACCTGGAGACTTCCGCAACTGCCGCCATGCGTATTTCAGATCCGCCAGCATCGTCTTCCTCCTGTGCTCCGACTTCTGTGGCCAGTGGCCTGTTCTACTCGGTCCGCAGCGCCACCATTGGATCCACCGCCGTCGCCCTGTGCGCTGGAAGCGCCGACGCCAGTGCCACCATCAGCGCCGTCAGCAACAGTGCCAGGACCATCGTCACCGGATCCCACGTGCTCACCCCGTAGAGTTGGCTGCGGAAGAAATGCGCCAGCCCCACCGTGGCCGGCACCGCAACAACCGCGGCAATGCCCGCAATCCACGCCATCTCCCGCACCACCAGTGCCACCAGCGTGTGTCGCGGCGCACCCAGAGCGAGCCGCACGCCAATCTCGCGTGTGCGGTTCTGCGTGGAGTAGGCCAGCACTCCGTACAGTCCGACCGCTGCCAGAATCGCCGCCAGCACCGCGAAGGCCGCCGCCAGAATTGCCAGCGAGCGCTCATTGGAAGCGCTCATATCGACGACCGTTGTCATCGTCTCCATCTTGTCGACCACCAGCGTCGGATCCTGGTCGTGGATCGCGCGGCGGATGGCCGGCTCCACGTTCTCCGGCGCACCTGCGCTTCGCACGTAAACACTCAGACCGGTAGGGTGATCCATCTGCGCATAGGGCAAATAAACCGCCGGTCCGATATCGGTGCGCAGGTTCTGGTGCTTCACGTCACCCACGACCCCAACAATCGTGGTATCCACCTTGTCTCCATCACCGATCATCCGTCCCAGCGCGTTGGGCGCCGAACCGTAAAATCTCTTCGCCAATGACTGATTCACGATCGCCACTTTCGGCGCGCCCGTCTTATCCGCCACGTTGAAGTCGCGCCCCACCAGCAGCGGCAAACGGAGTGTCTGGAAATATCCCGGGGTGATTGAAGCCGTCTCGAAGTCGTCGTTCTCGCCCTCCGCCTGCTTGTGCCCCTGGATCTGCCACCCATCCACGCTCGAATCGCCTTCCAGTTCAGGGTCGGTGGTCCCGGCCACGCTTTGCACGCCCCCGACCCGTTCCAGCCGCTCCAGTGCCGCGGTCATGATCGGCGGCGTCTTGTTTTCGCCGTAGCCCGACTCTGAAGGATCGAGAGCAAACGCCACCAGATTCCTGGTGTCAAACCCAACCGGCTGTTCGCGCAGGTTCCCGAGCGTCCGCACAAACAGTCCGGCTCCGCCCAGCAACAGCACGCTCAGCGCAATCTGCACGCCCACAGCAGCCTTTCTAAAGCGCTGTGATTTGCGCGAGGCCGTGCCGGTGCTCTGGCGGAGCGCGCCGGCCAGATCGGGCCGCAAAAAATGCAGCGCCGGAGCAATCGAAAACAACACGCTCACCACCAGCGCCAGGCCCAGCGTGAACAACAGCACGCGCAGATCGACCGAGGCCGAATAGGGCTCCTTGCCCGGATCGGTGCTGGTCATCAGCCGTACCAGCGTCAACGCCAGCACGGGAGAGAGCGCGAGTCCGCCCGCTACCCCGGCCGCGCCCAGCAGACCCCCTTCGATCAGCAACTGCCGCACGATGCGGCTGCTCTTCGCGCCCAGCGCGTAGCGCATCGACATCTCGCGCACCCGCGCCGCCGAGCGCAGCAGCAGCAGTGTCGCCACGTTGAGCGTGCACATGGCGATCAGCAAACCCGCCATGCTCAGCAGAATGACCAGCGGCGTCTCCAGATCCATACGCTGCGGCGCGAAGCCGCGCGAGTCGTCGACCACTTTGATGGTCGACTTGTCGACATAGCGCTCTTTGAACTTCTCCGAAGCGTGCGGATACAGCGTAATTTCCTGCGCACGCAGCGAGTGCCACAGCGGGCTCACACCCGCCTGCGCCTGCGGGATCGTCACTCCCGGCTTGAGCCGCGCCACCACGGTAAGCCAGAGGTTGAGATGGTTGTCGAGCCGATGCCCAGGCACGGTCCACGGCATCGCGATCTCGCTCATCGTGACCGGCAGGAAGATCCGCGGGCGATAGCCGCCGATCGCGGTGTGAAAATTCTCCGGCGCCACACCCACAATCGTGAAGGGATGTCCGTTGATCATCAGCGGCTGTCCGATCACCTCGCGCGACGCTCCAAAGCGCGTCCGCCAGTAGTCGTACGTCAGCACAACGACCGGGTTCGCATTCTTTGCCGTCTCGTCGCTCGCGTGGAACAGCCGGCCGACCGCGGGTTTTAGTCCCAGCACCTCGAAATAGTTCCCGCTGACAATCTCAGCGCGCTCATTCTCTGCCTGGTTTTGCCATGCGACGCCCAGGTTGGTTCGCATCGCTGCCAGCATGCCGCTGAAGACCTGATTGCGGTCGCGCAGGTCCTTATACATCGGGTAGGAGTAGTAGTTCCCAATGTCTCCACCAAAAGCGCTCATCGAGCCGGAGAAGCTGCCATGCCAGTCCAGTCGCACCAACTCCTGCGGCCGCTCTACGGGCAGCATGCGCAGCAGCACCTGATCGAACATGGTGAAGATCGCCGTCGTTGCGCCGATCCCCAGCGCCAGCGTCACCACCGCCGTCACCGCAAATCCCGGCGACTTCCGCAGCTGCCGCCACGCATACCTCAGATCACTCAGCACTCGCTTGCTCCTTCCAGCCTTTCTAAGTCGTGTGGATCTACTCCGACCGCAGCGCCTTTACCGGATCCAGACTGGCAGCACGCAGTGCGGGAATCAGTCCTGCCAGCAACCCCACCAGCAGCAGGGCAACCGCCGTCAGAGCGAGCGACGAAAAGATCCCGCCGCCGAAACCGGTAAACGTCTTCCGCAGGATGGCCGAGGCTGCTGCAGACAACGCTGCTCCAATCCCCAGGCCGATCGCCACCAGCAGCAGCGCGTGCCCCAGGATCAGCTGGACCACGTCGATCCGTTGCGCTCCCAGCGCCATGCGCACCCCCACTTCACCGGTGCGTTGCGAGGTGACGTAACTGATCAATCCGTAAATGCCGACGATGGCCAACAGCAATGCAAGTCCGCCAAAGACCCCGAGCATCTGCACGATCAGCCGCCGTCCAGCGAGGGAATCGGAAACCAGCGTCTCCACCGGGACCAGCGTCGAGACCGCCTGGGAAGAATCGACCGCGGCGACCGCGCGCTTCAGTACCGGCGCCATCTGATTGGGATCGCCCTGCGTGCGCGCCAGGAAATCGGCGTTGAAACTGTTTCCCTGTGCGAATGCGAAATAACGCATACCGTCGCTCGTGTCTTCTTCGAGGGAACTCAGCCGCACTGAGGCCACCACGCCGACAATCGCCGCCGGGGCTTTATTGGCGCCGCACATAAATGAGATGTGCTGTCCGATGGGATTCTGCCCAGGCCAGTATTTCCTCGCCAGTCTCTGGTCGATGACCACCACCGGCAGGCCGTCCGCCACATCGCTGGCGTCGATCCACCGCCCGGCGAGCAGAGGGATCTGCATCACTCTCAGATAATTCGGCGTCGCCAGCGATAACTGGCTGTGCGGCCCAGGATCGTTGGGCGCTACCGGCCGGCCCACAATCGAGAACGAGCACGATCCAGCGCCATTCGGGTCGAACGGCAACGGCGCAATCGCGGCCGCCGCCAGCACCCCAGGCTGTGCCGCCAGATTGCTCACCACGCTTCCCACAAAGGTCGCCTGCCGCGCCTGATTCTTCGCCAGGTCCTGGCCCGAAAACGGCACCATGGCCGCCATCACGCCGTGCGGATTGAAGCCGGGATCCACCTTCTGCAGTTTTTCGAGGCTGGTGAGAAACAGTCCCGTCCCGGCAAGCAGGAAGAACGCTGCCGCGACTTCGGCGATCACAAAGCCGCTGCGCATGCGCTGCTTTTCCGCGGAAGCCGTGCCCCCGCGCCCGCCCTCGTGCAGCGCCAGCCGCGCGCGCGACCGCAGCAGACTCACAGCCGGCCCCATCCCTGCCACGACTGCCGCCAGAATGGCGACTGCGGCCGTGAACCCAAGCACCGCCGGATCGGTGTGCACCACAAACCCGGTCGCCAGATCGTGCGGCACCAGGCGCAGCAGCAGCGCTCCAATGATCGGTCCAGCCAGGACGCCGACCACGGCTGCCACTCCGGCGAGCAGCAGCGTTTCCACCAGCATCTGCCGCACCATGCGGCCTGCGCTGGCCCCCAGAGCGGTGCGAATGGCAAACTCCCGGCTGCGCGCCGACGCCCGCGCCAACAACAAGCCTGCTACGTTCGCCGCGGCAATCAGCAACACCAGCGCGACGACGCCGGACAACACATAGAGCGGCGTGCGCAGCGGCCCGGCAACAAACTCCGTCATTGGAGTCGAATAAACCGACCACCCCGAGCTTTTCGCGAAGGCGGTCCCGCGCTCGCTGCCCTGCAGTGTCGCCCACATCGCCGAGGCCAGCGACGCGCTGAATTTCTGCACGGAGACGCCTTCGCGCAGCCGCGCAGCCGAGAAGTAGTTCTCGTTGAAGAGATTGGACGCCTGGAACGCGGACGGTGGCAGCGCAATGGGAACCCAAACCTCCACCTTGCGCGGCCACGCGAAGTCGCTGCGCATCACGCCCAGCACACGATACGGCTTCTGGTCGAGCAGCAGCGTCTGGCCTGCTGCGTCCTGCCGGCCGCCGAAGACCCGCTGCCACATTCCGTAGCTCAGCACCACCACCGGCGCTGCATTCGGCTGATCTTCGTCGGCCGTAAAGGTCCGGCCCAGGATGGGCCGCCCGCCGAACACATCGAACCAGCGTGACGACACCATCGCCGCCGGAATGTTCTCCGCCTGCCCATCGCGCGTGATGTTGAAGCTGGAACCCTGTTCGATCGCCGCCGCCTCAACCTCGTCGCTCATCGCGGCTGCCTTCGCAAAGGTCGGCACGGACACGCTGGGAACGTCGAGCGTGAACTGCGTGTAGCGGACGTGCATCACCGCGATCCGCTCCGGATGGTCGACGCCCGCCGGATGCCGCAGCACGGCGTTGACCACGCTGAAAATGGCCGTGTTCGCGCCAATCCCAAGGGCGAGCGTCACGATGGCGGTCAAAGTGAATGCGGGCGACTTCATCATTTGCCGCAGGGCAAGGCGAAGATCAGTGAGCATGGATTTCTCCGACGCCAGGCGCGGCGCGCGTGCGGATCGACAAAACAACGGGCAGTTTCCCTGCCAACTCTGCGGGCTCGATCGGCCTGAAAACACGCCGCTTAATGGCGCGCGGAACCAAGCCGCCTGTCCGCTATCGCGTTCCACTGTTCGGAAATGAACAGACGCAGCCGGTACCCCGTCGCCCGTGGCCTGGAACAAAAGACGTACAAGCGTCGGACGGAGCGACCACCAAAACAAGGAATCGGCTACGGGCTACCGGTACGGGCTACGGCTACCGGCTACGAGCTACCGGCTACCGGCTACCGGCTTCTTCACTTCTTGCCCTTGCGCAGATCGTCCATCAGGATGATGGCCTCGGCGATTTCCCGCAGCGGCTTGCGCTTTTGCCGGCTCTGCTTCTGCAGCATCAGATAAGCGGCCTCTTCGTCGATGTTCAGCTCGCGCTGCAGCAGCCCCTTGGCCCGCTCCATCACCTTGCGTGTCTCCAGCTGGTCGGCCAGCTGCGACTTCTCGTACTCCATGCGCGCCAGCTCTACTTCCGCGCCCACCAGGTAGCCGATCATCGTGATCAGCTTGATCTCGCGGCGCGAGTGATTGTGTGGCTCGCGATGCTGCATGTTGATCGCGCCCACCAGCTTGCCTCGGCACAGAATCGGCACCGCCAGGAATGCCTCGAAGCGATCCTCGGGCAGACTGGGGAAGCGCGCGAAGCGTGGATCCACCCACGCCTTGGAGGGCAGCGCGACCGTCTGCTTGTGCTCGGCAACCCAGCCGGTGACGCCCTGGCCCATGTCGATCTGCATCCGATCCACGACATCGTCATGCGGGTTTTTCGAGGCGCGCAACACCAGCTTGTCCTTCTCGAGGACATAGATGAAGCACGAGTCGCAGCGCACCGCAGCCGTCACCATCTCGATCACGCGCTGCAAAACCTCGTGAAACGGATCGGCCGCCGCCATCCGGCTGCCAATATCGTGCAGCAAGTCGATATCACTGGTGTCCTCGTGCAGATGCGGTGTCTCGTCCAAGCTTCTCTCCCTGAAGGCACAGCCGCGCGTCGGCCGTATGTTTTGGCAATGCGGATCGCGCTGTTAAAGGATGACAACCTTATCCTGGCACAAGATCAGGCCCAGCGCTCCCGCCGATTGCGCATAGGACGCGATTCCAGACTCCGTCGAGCGGTCTCTACTTCGGGTGGACCTTCTGCCACAGCCTGGTTACCGCAATGCCCGCAGCGGGTTTTGCCGCCGATGGCTTCTGCACCGGTGGCGCCTTCGGCCCGTTCGGTGACGTCTGAGGCGCGCTCTCGTGCGCAGGGCCCTCGGTCCCGGGCTGTGCCGCGCCGGGCTGCGCTGGACCTGCCGGAGGCTTCGCATCCGGCGCGTTGCTCGTCCCGTTTCCGTTAGCTGCAGCCGGTTTCGCATCTGCGGCAGGCGCTTGCTTTGCGCCCGCCGGAACCGGCGGCGCATCCGCGGTCAGATACTGCACGATCAGCGAAATCCTCCGGTTCGAAGGATCCATGGGATTCTCCGGCACCCGCAGCTTCTGGTCCGCATACCCGCGCACCTGCGACACCTGGTTCTCCCGCAGACCCGAAGTCTGCATCACGCGCCGCGCCGCGTTCGCCCGATCCGTTGACAGGTCCCAGTTCCCGTATCCGTCTTTCGACGCATAGGGCTGTGCGTCGGTGTGGCCCTCAATCGAAATGCGATTCGGGAGATCGCCCAGTTGTCCAGCCAGCATCTCCAGCAGTTCGCGCCCGTTCTGGTTCAGCGTCGCACTGCCCGTATTGAAAAATGTCCCGTCCTTCGTCTCCAGCAGCTCGATGCGCAGACCCTCCGGCGTAATCGTGATCTGGATCTGGTTTTGCAGCGCCTTCAGATCGTTCATCTGCCGGATGGCTTGCTCGATTTTCTTCTTCAGCTCCGGAATGTTGTTTTCGGTCAGAGCCAGGTTGTCGCTCGTCCCTGACTGATCGGTCCCCGTCATCGTCGATTTCCCGCGCGGATCGTTGAAGTATCCCGCTACCGCCTGCCTCACCTTCTCGCTGGTATTCATCAGCCATAAAACGATGAATAACGACATCAGCGCTGTGACGAAGTCGGCGTAAGCCACCTTCCACGCGCCGCCATGGTGGCCGCCGTGTCCGCTCTTTTTCCTGATAACGATCACCGGCTTGCTGGCTGCCGCCATACCGTCCCCTTATGCCGCCTGGTCGCTGGCCGCCGGTGCGGCTGTGCCGTGATTGCGGCAGGCCTCTTCCACTTCCGCAAAGGAAGGCCGGACGTGCGCCGGAATGGCCCTGCGCGCCATCTCAATCGCCACCACCGGAGGCTGCCCACGAATGAACGCCAGCATCAGCACACGCAACACATACAGATACGCGTGTTCCTCCCCGGCTGCTTTCGCCATGTTCTGGCTGACCGGTCCCACCAGCCCGTAGCAAAGCAGAATCCCCAGAAACGTCCCCACCAGCGCTGCCGCCACCTTGTGACCAATCTCCTCGGCCGGCCCGCCCAGCGCCCCCATCGTGATCACCACCCCCAGCACCGCCGCCACAATCCCCAGCCCGGGAAGCGAATCCGCCACCGTCGACAACGCGTTCACCGGCTCTTCCTCGCCCTGGTGCTGCACCTCCATATCGAGATCCATCATCTGGTCCATGTCGAACGCATCTACTCCGCCGGTGATCACCATCCGCAACGTGTCGCACACAAAATCACGCAGATGATGGTTGTGCACAAATTCCGGATAGGGCTGGAAGACCGGGCTCTCTTCCGGCTTCTCCACGTCGCCTTCAATCGTCAGCATTCCGCCCCGCCGCGCCTTCTGCAGCAGCTCGTACATCATCCGCAGCGTCTCCAGATACCGTCCCTTACCGAACTTCGACGCCCCAAAGACCCCCGCAACCCCGCCTGCGATTTTTTTCAGAATCCGCAGGGGATTCGCAATCAGCAGCGTGCCCCCTCCCGCCCCGCCGATGATCAGCAGCTCCGCCGGCTGCAACAGCACGGCGATGTGCCCGTGCTCCATCAGATACCCAGCCATGACCGCGCCGAAAACCACCAGAATGCCGATAATCGCAAACATGCGTCTCTGAGGATTCCTCCCGCCTGCACACGGCTGGCATCGGCTCGCAGCATCACCGCCGCCCTGCGCCGGGCTTCTACACCCCTCATCGGCTGAATTCCTCCCGCCTGCAGCGATACTGTCCTGGTGGAAAACTCCAAGCCCGTGCGGCAGCATATCGGATATGTGACTCTGGTGGTCCGCGATTACGACGAAGCCATCGCCTGGTATTGCAGCAACTTCGGCTTTCGTCTCATCGAAGACACGCCCATCGAAGGCAAGCGCTGGGTCCTGATCGCGCCCCAGGGATCGGCGCAAACCTGTCTCGTCCTCGGCAGAGCGACCACGCCGGAGCAGGAGCGCGCCATCGGCCATCAAACCGGCGGCCGTGTCTTTCTCTTTCTCCACACCGACGATTTCTGGCGTGACTACCACAGCGCATGCGAGAAAGGCGTTCGCTTTGTGCGGGAGCCTCGCGAGCAAAGCTACGGCACCGTTGCTGTGTTTGAAGACCTGTATGGAAACCTCTGGGATCTGGTCCAATTCCATCGCTGAAAGCGCCCAACGCCCCCACCTGGGCACGAAGCGCACCCGCCAGTCCCCTGTCTCAAAGCGGACACCCGCTTCTCCTTCCGGACACCGGCTTCGCGGCGCCACGCCATGCAGCCCATGCAGGAACAACCACTTGCGCCGCCGCGTATCTGGAATCACGCGTGCTGTGCTCCCACTCATCCCCGACCGTCAGAGGAGTTGCCTGTGCTGCATGACCTGAAGATCGCCATCCGCCACCTGTCCAGGTCTCCCGGCTTCTCGGTGACCGCTGTGCTCATGCTCACGCTCGGCATTGGCGCCACCACGGCCATCTTCTCCATCGTCGAGGGCGTGCTCCTGCGTCCGCTGCCCTTCCCCCATCCCGAGCAACTCCTCGTCCTCTCCGATACGATTCAGGGCGCCCAGGTGGGCGGCAACGACGAGGCTGGCGTCACCGGGACCGACATCGTCAACTACACCCGCGACACGCACAGCTTCACCGCGCTCGGCGGCTACAACCAGCCGGCCTTCGAGCTTTCCGGCATCGGCGATCCCGCCCAGGTCAACGCCGCGCGCATGACTCCCGGCGTCTTTGCAGCACTCGAGGTTCCGCCGCTGCTCGGCCGCGTCTTCACGCAGCAGGAAGACGATCAACACCAGCAGGTCGCGGTCCTCAGTTATGCGACCTGGCAGAGCCGCTTTCACGGGGACGCGAGCATCCTCGGTAAAAAAATTCTGCTCGACCGCAAGCCTTACCTCGTGATCGGCGTCATGCCGCGCAATTTCGAGTTCCCCCTCGTCGCGGGTCACCTCAATCGCAGCGAGCTTTGGATCCCGATGAGCCTGCGTCCCGAGGAGCTGAGCGGCGGCGCCCAGGCGAACTGGGGCTACCAGATGGTGGGACGTCTCAAGCCCGGCGTGACCCCCGCGCAGGCTCGCGAGGATGCCGAGCGTGTCGCGAAAGAGACGATGCGCAACTATCCGGCCTTCATGGCCGACCTGCACATCAGCGCTATCGTCCGCGGCCTGCATGAGGACACCATCGCCCAGGCCCGTCTCCTCGTGCGCACTCTTTTCCTCGCTGTCGCGGTTGTGCTCCTCATCGCCTGCGCCAATCTCGCCGGACTCCTGCTCGTGCGCGCCATCCGCCGCCGCCGCGAGATTGCCGTTCGACTCGCGCTGGGATCGAGCGCCGCCACGCTGCTGCGCCAGGCGCTGCTCGAAAGTCTCGTCCTGAGCATCACCGGCGGCGTGATCGGACTCACCCTCGCCGCCCTTGCGCTCCGGATCGGCACGAATCTTCTGCCGGAAACCCTCCCCCTGATCAGCAACATCGGCCTCGACTGGACGGTGGCCGCCTTCGCGCTCGCGCTCGCCATCGTCACCGGCGTCCTCTGCGGCGTCGCTCCGGCCTTTGCCGCCATCCGCACCAGCGTCAACGAGACGCTCAAAGAAGGCGGACGCACCGGCACCTCGGGCGCAGGGCATGCGCGGCTGCGCTCCGGCCTGGTCATCGCCGAGATCGCAGTCGCGCTCGTCCTCCTCGCTGCTTCCGGACTGCTGCTGCGCAGCTTCGAGAAGATGCGCGAGGCCGACCTCGGCTACCGTCCCGACCACACCCTGGTCGCCGCTTACAGCCTGCCTCGCAAGCAGTACGCGACCCAGCCGGCGGTCGATCAGTTCAATCAGGATTTGCTGCGCCGCCTGCAGGCTCTCCCCGGCGTCTCCCATGCCGGTCTCACCTCCTTCCTGCCCGCCAACGGAACCTACGGCAACTCGGCCATCGTCGGCGAAGGCTACGTTCCGGCGAAAGCCGGCACCATCGACCTCGCTTCCCCTTTCCAGATCCAGGGCGATTATTTTGGGGCCATCGGCACTCCGCTTCTGCGTGGCCGTCTGTTCACCCAGGCCGATGATGCCCCGAACTCGCAGCTGGTCCTCGTCGTGAACCATACGCTGGCGCAGCACTTCTGGCCCGGTCAGGACCCCATCGGCAGGCACATGCGTGTTGGCACGCCGCAAATCCCCACTCCGTGGGCCACCGTGGTTGGCGAAGTCGCCGACGTCAAAGAAGGCGCGCCCGACGCGGATCCGCGCCTGCAGTATTACGGTCCCAACGCGCAGTCCGAACGCCTGTTTGGCTCTCTCGCCAATCCCGCTACCGATCTCAACGGCAATGGCGGCTACATCCTTCTGCGCACCTCTCTGCCTCCCGAACTGATGGAGAATCAGCTGCGCGCTACCGTCCGCTCGCTCGATCCGCAGCTCCCGCTCACGCAGCTTGAACCTCTGGAGCACGCCCTCAGCGACTCGGAAGCGCCGCGCCGCTTCAACACCGTGCTCATCTCCTCCTTCGCCGGAGCCGCGCTGCTGCTGGCGATCCTCGGCATCTACAGCGTGATCGCCTTCACCGTCGCCATGCGCGTCCATGAGATGGCCATCCGCATGGCGCTTGGATCGCAGCGCTCCGGCATCGTCGGCCTGGTCATGATCTCCGGCCTCAAGCTTGCCGCTGCCGGCAGCATCATCGGCCTCGCCGGCGCCGTCGCGGCCTCGCGCCTCCTCAAGTCGTTTGTCTTCGGGGTCAGCACCCTCGATCCCCTGGTGCTCGTGGTGGCTGCCGTCATGGTCCTGATGCTGGCCATGCTCGCATCTCTGCTGCCCGCACGCCGCGCCGCCACCATCAGCCCTGTGAAAGCCCTGCGTTCGGAATAAGCGCGGTGGAAATATCGCGCGCTTGCAGGCTGCGGAAGCAACGTACAATCATTCCGACTCCGGGAATGAATTGTCGTCGCCCCTGCCTGAGGTGCGCATGGAAGTGCAGACCGTCCATCTCTTCGTGTTCAACGGCATGGCAGACTGGGAGCCGTCGTTTGCCATCGCCGGTATCAACCATCCACGCTTCCAGCGCGATCCGGGTCGCTTCCGGGTGGCCACGGTGGGCACCACGTCCGACAGCATCACCACTCTGGGCGGCTTGCGCGTTCAGCCCGGCCTCGCCCTCACGCAGCTGATGCCCACCGCCAGCGCTATGCTCATTCTCCCCGGCGGCGACAGCTGGGAACGAGGCGAGAATCAAAAAGCAATCGAAAAAGTTGCCGAGTTCCTCGCCATCGGCATTCCCGTTGCCGCCATCTGCGCCGCAACCCTCGCCCTGGCGCGCGCAGGCTTCCTCGACAATCGCCTGCACACCAGCAATGCGCCGGATTACCTCAAAGCCACCGGCTATCGCGGCAGATCGCTTTACCGGAATATTCCCGCCATTTCCGACGGTAACCTCATCACCGCATCCGGGCTGGCGCCCGTCGATTTCGCCTATCAGATCTTCGGCAAGCTCCAGCTTTACAGCGAGCCCACGCTCAACGCCTGGTATTCGATGTTCAGGACAGGCGACGCATCCACGGCGCACGCCCTCGCGGCCGCAGAAGGCCAGCCGGCGTAGCCGGGGGATCATCCAGCAGGAACTGCCGATTTTGCTGGGCAAGCTGCGTGACTGAGCAGTTACACTTTCCTGCATGGCGCTGCAATTCACCACCTCCTACCTCGAAGATGCGCTCGCCGTTTTCGGCTACTACAAAAAACTCGGCCAGCGCGCCATGGACCAGGTCACCGACGAGCAGCTCTTTCTGACGCTCGATGGCGAAGCGAATTCCATTGCCATCATCGTCAAGCACATGGCCGGCAACATGCGCTCGCGCTGGACCGACTTCCTCACCACCGACGGCGAAAAGCTCGACCGCAATCGCGACGGCGAATTCGAAGAGCCGCCCGCCACGCGCGCTGCGCTCCTCGCCATGTGGGAAGAGGGCTGGTCGTGCCTCTTCTCTGCGCTCAAGCCGCTCACCGACGCCGACCTCGGCCGCACCGTCACCATTCGTGGCGAAGCCCACTCCGTGATGCAGGCCATCAACCGCCAGCTCGCTCACTATCCGCACCACGTCGGACAAATCGTCCTGCTCGCCAAGCATTTCTGCTGTGACCACTGGCAGAGCCTCAGCATCCCACGCAAAGCCTCCTCCGAATTCAACCGCAGAGTTGCCGCCGGCCAGGCCAGCCAGCGTTAAGATTCCGCCAATGGGCGATCCCTCCCGGCTACCGGCTACCGGCTAGCAGCTACCAGTTTCACGGATTCTCCGCACCATCGTTCGCTCCGACATATGTGCTCCCATAGAGGAACTCATAGTCGTTCCATCCCGTCGTGGCCGGCGCGGCCGACTGGTTCGTGATCTCCATCCGCAGCGCGTCGTACATCACCCCGTTGGGCCGGTTTACGGTCAGCGTGATCACGTTATCCTGCCCCGGCGGATTCAGCTGGCTCGTGTTCCACTGAAATACCACCCACTGATACGTCCCTTCCAGCCCGCTGCGCACCATCGCATCGCTCGCTTTGATCCCTACGCCGTGCCAGACCAGTTCGTTGCCATTCAGCGCGGGAATCACGTCCGCCGCCGTCGCCGCCAGCGGCACCGACAACACCACATACTGCCCCTGCGCCTGCTGCTCCGCCGTCGTCGTGAAATGAATCTGCCACGGCGGCGTGTCCGCGCTCACGCTGCTCACATACGACGGCAGGATGTATTGGTACCCGTCCGTCGTGTCATCGCTGGGGTTATAGATCCCGGCATACAGTCCCGGATCGAAGGTCTGCCACTGCGTGTAATTCCACTGGTTCAGATCCGTCGTCGCCGGCGTCGTTCCCTCCGGCGTCGCGTACCAGATCACCGCACCCTGGTTCACTGCGAAATCCGCCCAGTAATTCCAGTTGCCCCAGTATTCGCGATCGTCCTGGCCGTACGGATCGTGCCCGTGCAGATACTCATGCGACGAGCGATCCGGCGTGCCGATGGTCCACACCGGCGGCGCGCTGCCAAAATCCTCCGGCGCGAAGGTCAACCCCGGCAGCGTCGTCGTTTGCGCCGCGTTCACCACAACGTTGTCCTGCCGCAGCTCGCCCAGTTTGCCCAACTCGTAAGCCGACAGTCGATACGTTCCCGGAGCCACTCCCTCCAGATCCACCGCTCCTCCCGGAAGCACCGGAGCCCAGTATTCATGCCCCGCCGTCGAATACTGGAAGTTCGTCTGGTTATCGCCCAGCACCGCCCACGCGTTGCCGATTCCGCCCAGTCCCGCAATCTTGCCGACCACCCGCCCCCGCTGCCACGACGGCACGTAGCCGTTCTGCGCCAGCGTTGCATCGGAGTCGTACAGCCCGCGCGCCGTCGCCGCCGACGCCACCGCCTCCAGGTACATCACATCCGGCGAACTGTTGAATCCGTTCACTGCGTTGAAGTGGAAGTAGTACGGCCCAAACAGTCGCGTCGTGTTCACGCCCTGCGGCGGCGTGTAGGCCAGATCGTTGTCCAGATGGTTCGACAGGCACTCCATCATCAGAATGTTGTCCGTGAAGATCAGATCCTGCTTCGACGGGCCGCCCACCAGCGTGTCCGGACTGGTCACCACCGTCCATGCGCCGTACTCGCTGCCGTACACGCCGTGCGCCAGATGCAGGTATTCGTAACTGGAGTAGTCGTATTTTGTGAAGAATTCCCGCGTGAATCCTGGCGGCACCGGCAATCCATGCAGATCGAGCACCGCATTCTGCACCTGCCGCCCCGGATCGGTGTTGTCCAGCACGCTCGGGCTCGGCAGCGGAATATTCTGCACTCCCAGGTTGTTCAGCCCGGCGTTTACGGAATAGGTGTTCGTGAATAGCGAAAGATTGATGCGAAATACGTACTGTACCTGCCCCAGGCTCCCCGCCACGTCGGTCGCGGAATGATTCGCTACGAAGTAGACGTGAAACCCGGTGTCGTGCGGCGCCAGAATGAAGTGCTGCGTATACGTGAACGGATTCGTCGCGTTCGACGCCGTCGTGATCCACCAGTCCAGATACTGTCCGGCCACCAGCGAGTAGCCGGCCGTCGTCGTTCCCGATCCCACGCCCGAGTTGTCCATATACAGTCCGTCCGGCTGGCCATTGCTGGTCGTCGTCGTATCGACCAACTCGTCGCTGTGCCCGGCCAGCTGCACGCCGAACACGTGCCCGGTGGTTGAATTCCAGTCCAGTGAGATGGCGCCGTTGGCAATCTTCCAGTCGCTGGCCGTGCTGGTATCGATGGTGAGTTGTGCATGCGCAGCAGCGGCCGGCAACATCACGGCCGCAGCCAGAAGGGCGATGCGGGTCCAACGCAACATGGCGGGGGAGCCTCCACGAAAAATAGCGCCGGAAATGTGTCGTGCAACCGTGAGCCGGGGAACGCATTCCGGTCGCGCAGGCCACGTTATAGGTTGGTTAACAGTTGTGTCAATAGGCACTTTGTTTCAAAGAGAAGAATTGTGGTCCTACCTCGCGCGCATCCACATCTTCCGCCCCCTCCGGTCCGCTAACCGCTGTCCGCTATACGCTGCTGTTATGGAGACCCTGCACCGCGACCTCCGCTTCAGCCTGCGCATGCTGCGCCGCAATCCCGGATTCACCCTCGTCGCCGTCCTCACTCTCGCGCTCGCCATCGGAGCCAACACCGCCATCTTCTCCGTCACCAGCGCCCTGCTGCTGCGACCCTTTCCCTACCGCCAGCCGCAACAACTGGTCAGTGTCGAGGTTCGCGATTCGACGGGATACGACAGCGGGGCCAATAACACCCTTGTCCGCTATGAATTCCTTCGCGATCACGCGCAAACGCTGACGCCTGCCGCCTGGAGCAACGATAACCTCGACCTTACTGGCGCAGGTGAGCCCGCGCAGCTGCCTGTCGCCCGCGTCACGCCGAATTTCTTCTCGATGCTTGGCGTTTCCCCTGCCCTGGGCCGCACCTTTACCGATGCCGACGGCCGCCCCGAATCGCGTCCCGTGGTCCTTCTCTCGAATGCGCTCTGGCGCGTCCGCTTCAATGGCAATCCCGCCATCGTCGGTTCCACCATCGATCTCGACGGCACACCCTCCACCGTCATCGGCGTTCTGCCCGCCGGTCTCGCTTTTCCCTTCATCGGCAAGGCCGACCTGTTCACGCCACGCTATTTCGAGTTCAGCCTGTTTTCCACCGCGCGCCTCCGCCAGGGCGTCGGCTACCTGGGCTACATCGCGCGCCTCCGCCCAGGAACGACGCCGGCGCAGGTTAACAGCGAGCTGACTGTGCTCAGCCAGCAGTACATCCGCCTCAACCCCGACATTCATGACGCCATCGCCGGAACGGTGATGATCGCGACTCCCCTGCGCGATGTCGTCGTCGCCGACCTGCGCGGCAAGCTTTGGATCCTCACCGCCGCCGTCGCCCTGCTTCTGCTCATCGAGTGCGCGAACGTCGCCAGCCTGCTGCTCTCCCGCGCTCTGGCCCGCCGCCGCGAACTCGCCGTCCGCGCCGCTCTGGGAGCCAGCCGCTGGGCCCTCATCCGCCAGCTCCTGGCCGAAAGCATGCTCCTCGCTACAGCTGCCGGCCTCCTGGGCGTCGCCCTTGGCTACGTCGCCGGGCGGGCCTTCACCGCGTGGGGTGCAACGCAACTGCCTGCGGGCATGCCGGTCAACCTCGATGCCCGCGTGCTGCTCTTTGCTGTCCTCGTCACCTTCCTCACCGGCATTCTCACCGGCCTCTTCCCCGCCCTCCAGCTGGCTCGCACCGATCTCAACTCCACGCTGCGTGACGAAGGCCGCGGCCTCTCCGGCAGCCGCTCTCGTACACGCCTGCGCAGCCTGCTGGTCGTCGGCCAGGTTGCGCTCTCGCTCCTGCTGCTCATCGGCGCCGGCCTGTTGGTTCGCAGCTTTGCCCGCCTGCTCCGCACCGATCCCGGCTTTGAGCCCGATCATCTCCTGACCATGGAAGTCTCGCTGCCCACCGAGAAGTACGCCAAGCCGCAACAGCAGATCGCTTTTTTTGACGAAACCCTCCGCCGCATCTCGGCGCTGCCCGGCGTGAACAGCGCCGCCACCTCCGCCGCCCTGCCGCTCCAAACCAGGCGCATCACGCCGCTGCTTCCCCAGGGCCAACCTGAACTCCCGCTCATGCAGCGGCCCTTTATCGACATCGAAGCTGTCAGTCCGCAGTGGTTCCGAACCCTGCGCGTGCCTCTCCTGGCAGGACGCGCATTCACGGATGCGGATAACGCGGATGCCGCGAAGGTGGTCATCGTCAATCAGGCTTTTGTTCGCCGTTTCTGGACGAATCAGAATGCGCTCGGCAAAACCATCGTGGTGGGCCGCGGTCCAGTGCCGTCCGAGGTAGTCGGCGTCGCGCAGGACGTGCGCAATCGCGGCATTGCCGAGAATCCCCAGCCGCAAGTCTGGCTGCCGTTCCCGCAGATTCCGTGGGGAGACATGAATCTGCTCGTCCGCACCGCGGTTCCCCCGCTCGAAATGGCCTCCGCGGTCCGCGCGCAAATCGCCGCGATCGATCCTGACCAACCCGTCACCGCCATCCAGTCCGTCGACGACCTCATGGACGCAGGCCGCGCGCAGCCCCGATTCACCATGGTGCTGCTCGCCGTCTTCGCCATCACTGCACTCGCGCTCGCCGCCATCGGCCTCGCCGCCATGCTCGCGTGGACCGTCGTCCAGCGCCGCCAGGAAATGGCCATTCGCCTCGCCCTCGGCGCCGGCCGCAACGATATCCTCTGGCTCGTCGTCCGCGAGGGACTCGTCCTCGCCGCGAGCGGCATCGTCCTGGGTCTCGCGGCCGGATTCCTGCTGACTCGCCTCATGGCGAGTGTGCTTTATAAAACCAGCGCGCATGACCTGAGCACCTTTGCCCTGGCGCCCCTGGTGTTCCTGATGATCGCCTGGCTGGCCAGCTACTTACCCGCCCGCCGCGCTACCCAGGTCGATCCGCTCGAGACGCTCAAAGCCGGCTAGCTCCAAAGAGCTGGCCTGGTTCGTGCGTCGCATGCATAGGTCCGAAAACCGCGAATTCTCCCTCTTGCGAGTGAGAAACTTTCCTCATGGAACTCCCCGGTCCCGAGGCTTGCTATCGCGCGTTGCAGAGCCGTGATGCCCGGTTCGACAGCCTGATCTTCGTCGGTGTTCGCACCACCGGCGTCTATTGCAGGCCCGTCTGTCCTGCGCGCACGCCGCAATCGAAAAACTGCCGGTTCTTTGCCTCAGCCGCCGCGGCCCAGGAAGCCGGCTTTCGTCCCTGCCTCCGCTGCCGCCCCGAAACCGCTCCGGAATTCGCTTCCTGGCAGGGCACTTCGAATTCGGTTTCGCGCGCCCTCGCCCTCATCAACGAAGGAGCCCTCGACGGCGAAGAATCGACCGTTGAAAAACTTGCCGAGCGCCTCGGCCTCGGCGAGCGCCACCTGCGCCGGCTGTTTCTGCAGCACCTCGGCGCTTCGCCGGTCGCCGTCGCGCAGACCCGCAGAGTGCTCTTCGCCAAACATCTCATTCACGAAACCCGAATGCCCATGGCGGACGTTGCCTTCGCTGCGGGATTCTCGAGCGTGCGCCGCTTCAATGAGACTTTTCGTGACCTGTTTCACCGCCCGCCCCGCGCACTGCGGCGTCGAAACTCCTCGAGTTCCCCAACAGCGGAAGTGAAGCTGCGCCTCCGTTACCGTCCGCCCTACGACTGGGAGTCGATGCTCGCGTTTCTCGAGGCGCGCGCCATTCCCGGCCTTGAGATCGTGTCCGGCGGCGCCTACGCCCGCGCGGTTGAGATCGATGGCCGCATCGGCAGCGTCGAAGTCTCCCATACGCCCCGTCACCAAAGCCTTTCGGTTGCCATTCGTTTCCCCGAGGTCAGCGCCTTCCCCACCATCGTGAGTCGCGTGCGCCGCCTCTTCGATCTCGGCGCTGATATCGAGACCATCGACGGACATCTCTCCCGCGATCCGCTGCTTGCGCCTCTCGTGGCCGAACGCCCCGGACTGCGCGCGCCCGGTGGATGGGATGGCTTTGAGCTCGCAGTCCGCGCAATCCTCGGTCAGCAGATCACCGTCATTGCCGCCCGCCGTCTCGCGCAGCACCTGGTCGCGCGTCACGGCAAACCTGTGCCCACGCCCTGGGCCATTCATCCGGCTCTCACCCACGTCTTCCCAACCGCTGCCCGCCTGGCGCGAGTCAAATCTATCGGTCTGGGCATGCCGGCCGCGCGCGAGCATTCGCTGCAAGCCCTCGCGGAAGCCGTCGCCGCCGATCCGAATCTGTTTCGCCAGCACGGCACCATCGACAGCGCCATCGAGCGCCTGCGCACCATTCGCGGCATCGGTCCGTGGACCGCACACTACATCGCGTTGCGCGCCATGCGCGAGATGGACGCCTTTCCCTCTACCGACATCGGCTTGCTGCGCGGCATGGCCGGCGTGGACGCAACCTGCTCTTCGTCAGCAAGCCTCGAGCAACGCGCCGAATCCTGGCGCCCCTGGCGAGCCTATGCCGCACAGCACCTGTGGACCAGCGATGCATCACGGAGTCTCCATGCCTGAAACTCTGCGCCTGTTTCTGGATCGTCTCGATACCCCCATCGGCACCATGCTCATCGTCACCGACGGCGAAGGCAATCTTCGCGCGCTCGACTGGTCCGACTATGAGACGCGCATGCGCGCCCTGCTCCGTCGCCACTATGGCGAGCATGGCTTCAGCCTCGAAGCAGCCACCGCCCCGCCCCGCGTGACCCGCGCCCTCCAGCAATACTTCGCCGGAAAACTGACGGCCATCGATGCCTTGCCCGTCAGGACCGCCGGAACACCCTTCCAGCGCGAGGTATGGCATGCGTTGCGCAAAATACCGTGTGGAACTACGACCTCCTACGCCGAACTCGCTGCGCAAATCGGCCGGCCCGCCGCGGTCCGAGCCGTCGGATCAGCCAACGGCTCGAATCCCATCGGACTCGTCGTTCCCTGTCATCGCGTCATCGGATCGAATGGCGCGCTCACCGGCTACGGCGGCGGCATCCATCGCAAGTCCTGGCTGCTCCGGCACGAGTCCGGCGCGCGCGTCACCAATCGCCTGCGTTGAGGCCGGGAACACCGCTGGCGCTCATGGCAAGTCCATGCCTCGCCTGAGCGCCGGCCCGCCTCTTCATCTCCGTCTCAGCCTGTAAAATGACCGTTAATATCCGGTCAGTTACTAATTACCCGGCGTAAGACGAACAACTCGCCTTGCTCTTGTGAATCTTCGACGGTCCCAACTAGTCCCGGCTCTTGCGATCTTCGTGATGACCGCCGCTGTCCTCTTCGCTGCCGAAGGCCTCGGCCGGGACTCGCTGTCGCTGCAGCTTCTCGGCGCTCTCCTTGGCGCCCTCTTCGTCGCTGCCGCAGCCGCTCGCCTCCTGCCCAGCCTGCGCGCCATTCGCGACAACTCCGCCCTCGCCAGCAGCGAGCACGCCCGCTTCCTCGCCGCCGCTGAAACCACCCTGGACGACTTCTACATCTTCGACGGCGTCCCCGATCCCTCCGGCGCCATCGTCGACTTCCGCTTCAGCTACATCAATCCCAACGCCGAGCGCCGCCTCGGGGTCCCACGCGAAACCCTTTACGGAAAAATCCTTACCGAAGTCCGTCCCTTCATGATCTCCTCCGGCCTCATCGAGCACTACCAGGAGGTCGCGCGCACCGGCAACCCGTACACCTGCGAAGTCTTCATCGACGACGACATGATCCAGGGCACGTGGCTCAACGTGCAGGTCGTCAAACTCGGCGACGGCATCGCCATCACCAGCCGCGACGTCACCGAGCGTCGCCGCCTCACCGATCGCGTCCACTACCTCGCCCACCACGACCACCTCACCGGCCTCGCCAATCGCGCCCTCCTGCACGACCGCCTCGAACAGGCCATCCTGCGCGCGGAGCGTCACGACCAGAAGGTTGCCGTCTTCCTCCTCGACGTCGATTACTTCAAGCAGATCAACGACGCGCTCGGCCATGCCCACGGCGATGCCCTGCTCGCCACGGTGGGCCAGCGTCTTCTCTCCTCGGTGCGCGAGCGCGATACCGTTGCCCGCATGGGCGGCGATGAATTCGTCATCGTGATGCCTGACTTCCGCAGCCTCGACGACGTCCTGCAGTGCGGCCGTCAGATCATCGAGAATGCCGCCCAGCCCATCCCGATCGGCGATCAGGAACTCAGCATCACCGTCAGCGTCGGCATCGCTCTCTATCCCGAAGGCGGCCTCGAAGCTGGCGCCCTCCTGCGCAACGCCGACACCGCCATGTACGCCGTCAAGGACGCCGGCCGCAACAGCCTCTCCCTCTTCACCCCGGATATGCTCGAGAATCGCCGCAGCCTTGCCTGATCCGCACCGCCCGGCATCGCTTCGGTTCTCCCTCGAACCCCGCAGTTCCTGCTAAGCTGACCCCCATGATCAACCTCGCCGCGCCTCCCCTGTCTCCCGCGCTGCGACCCTACATCTGCTCGCTGCATTATCACGAGACGGATCTGCCCTTTGGGCTGGAGCGCATCGTCCCTTCAGGCCAGGCGCACCTCATGATCAATCTTGCCGAGGATGAGTTTCGCTCCTTTCCGCATGCGTCGCCGGCAAACGCAATTCGCCATGCCGGAGCGGTGCTCGCCGGTCCTCATGCCTGCCCCGCCATCCTCGATACGCGCGAATTCAGTTGGCTCGCCGCCGTACAGTTTCGCCCCGGCGTCGCAGGACAATTCTTCACCATGCCCATGACCGAGGCCCGCGATCAGATCGTCAGCCTCGAACACCTGTGGCCGAGTGACGGACACCTCCTGCGCGAATGCCTGCTCGAAGCACCCACCCCGCGCGACAAGTTTGCAGTCCTCGAAGAATGGCTGCTCCGCCATCTCCGTCCCGTGCACGACCCTGCCATGCGCTGGGCGGTCGCCGCGCTCCGCCGGCCCATGCCCGTCGCCGCCGTCGCTTCTCGACTCGGCTTGCAGCCGAAAACCTTCACCCGCCGCTTTGCCGCCCAGTCTGGCCTCACGCCGAAGCGCTTCGCGCGCGTTTGCCGCCTGCAGGCCGTTTTACGTGCCGTCCGCCAGACTGCCCAGGTCGACTGGTGCGCCCTCGCCGCCGAACATGGCTTCACCGACCAGGCTCATCTTGCCCACGAGTTCCGCGCCCTCGCCGGCATCGCGCCCACGGAGTACAAGCCTCACTCCGCCCAGCGCGGCAATCACATTCCGATTGCCCCCGCCTGACCGTTGCGCGAGGGGTGGCCTTTTTTTACAAGACACACCCGCGCGCATTTTCTATCGTTAGGAGCGGAAGCAGTCCCATTCCGAACGCACGCAGGGGAAACATCGCTTGATCTCCAACCGCACCGTTCCCACGGATACCGTGATTCCGCACGTCCACTACCGCAACCTGGAGGAAGCCATCGCCTGGCTCACCCGCTCCTTCGGCTTCGCAGAACATTTCCGCTACGGCGATCCTATCAGCGGAGCACAGATGCGCGCGGGCAACGCGTGGATCATGATCCACCACCTGAAGCCCGGAGCCGCCACCCCCAAAGAACTCGGCTATGGCACGCAAAGCCTCACCCTCTTCATTGAGGATGTCGAGTCCCATCACGAGCGCGCAAAATCTGCCGGAGCCGCCATCCTCGAAGAACCCCACGAAACCGTTTATGGAGAATTCCAGTACGCCGCCGAAGACCTCGAAGGCCACCATTGGCTCTTCTCCCGCCACGCTCGCGACCTCTGCCCCACCGACTGGGGCGCGATGCTCGCGCATCCTGCCCCGAAAAGGTCCTGACCCATGCGCAAGCGTCCTCTCCCCCTCACAATCTTCGGATGGTTCCTGATTCTGGCCGGCGCCGCCGGTTTTGTTTTCCATTTTCCCGCGCACCGTCCGCCCTACCATTCCGACGACTTCCTGCCCGACCTCCTGGAATTGATCCTTCTCTTCGCCGGCGTCTTCATCCTGCGCGGGCGCAACTGGGCGCGATGGCTCGCCATCGCCTGGATCGCCTTCCACGTCGGCCTCAGCTTCTTCCACTCGTTCCGCGAGGTGGCTGTGCACGCGCTCATCCTGCTCGCCTTTGCGTGTATCCTCTTCTACCCCGCCGCCCAGGCCTGGTTTGAGGCCCAGTCCCGCGTCCAGCCATCCAATCCAGTCTGAGATCGCCCGCGCCTAATCTCCGCGCAGCGTCTCCATGGGATCGGCCAGCGTCGCGCGGTGCGCCGGCACGACACACGCCATCAGCATGGTCAGCGCCATCCCCACACACAAGCCCGGGTACAGAACCGGCCCGGTCCGCGTGAGGGTCAGGAACATCGACTGCCGCAGCGCGCGGGCCAGCAACTGCCTCGCAGGCCACGCCAGCGCCAGCCCCGCACCAATCCCAGCCGCACTCATCCACGCCGCGTTCCGCAGCACCAGCATCAGAATCCTTTGCCGCGAAGATCCCAGCGCCAGACGAATGCCAAACTCCCGGCGCCGCTGGCTCACCGCATACGCGATCACTCCGTAAATCCCAATCACCGACAGCACCAGCGCCATCCCCGCAAACACCGTCAGCAGCAGCGTGTTGAAGCGCAGGAATGCATGCGTCTCCGCGAAAATCTCATCCAGGCTGCGCGCGTTGTACACCGGCTCGTCCGGATCGACCTTCGCCAGCCGCGCGCGAATGATCGGCAACACGCTGCCCGCCTCCGCCGTCGTCTTCACCAGCAATGACACCGTCTGCTCCGGATCCTGCGCCATCGGGACAAAGATCATCTGCGGCGTGATTTGAAACAGCCCGTACTCTTTCGTGTCGTGGACGACTCCGACGATCTCCAGCGGCGGCCCCGTAGTTTTTGCCGTAGCGGACTCATTCACGTCACCATCCAGAAAAATCATCCTGCCAATCGGATCCGCATCCCCAAATTGTTTCTTCGCGAATTTTTCGTTCACCACCGCGACCGCCCGGTCGGAGGCTCGCACATTCCGTCCGCGCACGATCCGCATTCCCGCCGTCGGAAAATAATCCGGCGTGACGCGAAGGTATTCGGTCATCGTATTTTCGTTAAGGAGATCGGTCTCTGCCTTTCCGGCCACGTGAAACCGGAAAACCGATCCCTGCCCTTCCATCGGAGCGCCACTGCCCACCGCCGCATCCGTCACGCCCGGGATCGTCTTCATCTCCTCAATGGCGCGATCGTAAAAACGCCGCCCGGGCCTGCGGCTGCGCGTACTTCTCCTTCGGCAGAGCCATGCGCATGGTCAGCACATGGTGCGGGTCGTACCCCGGATCGATCTTCATATACATCTGAAACGTGTTCAGCACATCCCCGGCGCACAGCAGCAACGCCAGCGTCAGCGCGACCTCCCCGGTCACCAGCGCCATCTTCAAACGATGCCCTCGCACCGTTCCCGTGCCGCCCCGTCCGCCTTCCTGCAGCGTTCCGTTCAGCGAGACTCCTGACAACGTCAGCGCCGGAAGAATGCTGAACAGAAATCCCGTCAGCAGCGACACTCCCAACGACAGCGCCAAAACCTGCGGATCGAGCGCTGCCTGCTTCAATCGGGCAGCTGTTCGCGGGGCGCCAGCGAAGCCAGCGTGCGTACCCCCGCGTATCCCAAACCGATCCCCAGCAAGCCTCCGGCCAGCGAAAGCAGCACGCCTTCCGTCATCAGCTGCCGCACCAGCCGTCCGCGCCGCGCGCCCAGCGCCGTGCGCACTGTCAGCTCTTTTTGCCGCTCCATGCCGCGCGCCAGCAGCAGGTTCGCCACGTTCGCGCACGCAATCAGCAGGACCAGCGTCACCGCCATCGAGAGCAGGACAAACAGCTCGCGAAAGTCGCTGACTCCGCGGTCGCCGAACGGAATAACGTTGACCGTCCAGTTCCTGTTGTTTCTGGATACGCCTGCGCAAGATGCAGCGCCACCGAGGCAAGCCGCGCCTGTGCCTGCCCGACGGTCACTCCCGGTCGTAGCCGCGCAATCGCCTCCAGCGTCATGTCTTTCCGGCTCGCCTTCTGCGCATCACTCAGCGCCAGCGGCGTCCACAGTTCCACATCCGTCGAAATCCAGCCAATCGGGAAACCGAAAGCCCGGCGGCATGACGCCCGCAATCGTGTACACCTGGTCGTTCGCGCGCATGGTCTTCCCGACGACGTCCGGGTTTCCGCCAAATCTCCGCTGCCACAGTTCATAGCTCAGAATCGCCGCGTTTTCTCTGCCCGGCGTTTCTTCTCCGCTTCCGAAAGCTGCGCCCCAGCATCGGCTCCGCTCCCAGCACGTCGAACAGGTTCGCCGAAACCTGCGCCGCGCGCACGCGCTCGGGATGATCCCCGCCGCTCAGATTCAGACTGCTGATCTGCCACGCTGCCCACGCGTCGAATGCCCTGGTGTCGGCGCGCCAGTCCTGATAATTTCCCGGCGCCACCAGCATGCGGTCCGCCCAGGATCGTCGACCGCCTTCTGCAAAACCTCCACCAGCCGGTCCGGATCTCGGTACGGCAGCGAACGAAACAACACCGCATGATCCGCGCTGAAGATCGCCGTATTCGCGCCAATCCCCAGCGCCAGAATCAGCAACGCCGCCACCGTGAACCCCGGTGCCCGCACCATCGTGCGCACGCCATACTGCACATCGCGCCCAAAATCTCCCAGCCAGTGCACGCCGCGCGCCTCGCGGCATTCCTGCTTCCGCTGCTCCAGCCCGCCCAGCGCGACCAGCGCCGCCCGTCGCGCCTCTGCTGGATGCATCCCGCGCGCAAGGTTCTCTTCCATCTGCCGTTCCAGATGATCGCGCAGTTCCTCCTCCACTTCCCCATCCGCCTGGCCGCCACGCATCAACGAACGCAGCCGCAAAGGAATCGTGTAGATCCAGTTCGCCAGCCGCATCGCTTATCCCTCCGTCAGCCGCACCACGCCGGTGATCGCCGTCGACAGACGGTCCCAGTTGGCCGCCTCGCGCGCCAGCTGCCGCCGCCCCAGCACTGTCAGCGCATAGAACTTCGCGCGACGATTGTTGTCGGTCGGCTTCCACTCCGCTTTGATCCAGCCCTGGTGTTCCAGCTTGTGCAGCGCCGGATACAGCGATCCATCGCTTACCTGCAGCACTTCGCCGGAAACCTGCTTCAGCCGCTGTCCGAGCGCCCACCCATGCAGTGGCTGCAGCGCCAGAATCTTCAGGATCAGCAGGTCCAGCGTTCCCTGCACTAAATCGGACGGCTTGCTCATTTCGGGCCGCTCCTCACGGTTACCGAGGGATCATAACCCACCCTCCCCTCGGTAAGCAAGGGAAGACCAGGCCAATAAGGCAATTCTGCCCGAATGAAACCAGCGCCTTGACCACCTCCGCGCATCGACCAACGGCAACCGTCGCTCATTCTGGCTCGCCAGTAAAATGAAGGGACCATGGCTACGCTCCTGCCCGCCGGAACCGTCGCACCCGATTTTCGACTCCACGTCACCCCCGACCAGCAGCTCTCCCTCAGTGAGTTGCGTGGCCGGCCTGTCATTCTCGCCTTCTATCCCGCTGACTGGAGCCCGGTTTGCGGCGATCAGATGGCCCTCTACAACGAGATCCTGCCTGAGTTCCAGAAGTTCAATGCGGAGGTGGTCGGCATCTCCGTCGACGGGGTCTGGTGCCACGCAGCCTTTGCCAAGGACCACAAGCTTGCATTTTCCGCTGATGGCAGACTTCGAGCCCAAGGGCGCCGTCGCCCGCACCTACGGCGCCTATCGCGAAGAAGATGGCGTTTGCGAGCGCGCCCTCTTCGTCATCGACGCTCAGGGCCGCATTGCGTGGAGCTATTGTTCGCCCATTGCCGTGAACCCCGGCGCGGACGGTATTCTCGACGCGCTCGACAAACTCCCGAAACAGGTGTGAACCATGACGAAACTCAAGATTCCGGTTGGCCCCGCCGACCATATCCAGGGCGATGAGAACGCGCAGTGCACCCTCGTCGAGTACGGCGACTACGAGTGCCCCCACTGCGGAGCCGCCTATCCCATCGTCAAGCGGCTGCAGAAGCATTTTGGCAAGCGGCTTCGTTTCGTCTACCGCAATTTCCCGCTGAGCCAGATTCATCCCGACGCCGAATCCGCCGCCGAGACAGCCGAGTTCGCCGCCAGCAAAGGAAAATTCTGGGAGATGCACGACCTTGCTCTTCGAGAACCAGACCAAGCTCGGCTCGGAACTGTATGCGGAACTCAGCGAGAAACTGGGCCTCGCCGAAAACGAATTGCAGGAGGCCCTTGCCACGAAGAAATATCAGGCCCACGTTCGCGCCGATTTTGCCGGAGGCGTGCGCAGCGGAGTCAACGGCACGCCCACCTTCTTCATCGACGGCGAGCGTTACGACGACTCCTTTGACTTCCCAACGTTTGTCGGGACCCTCAACGCAGTGCTCGGCCAGTCAGAATAGTCTGCGAATCCAGGTGACCAATGCAGGCCTGTTTTTGCCTGCCTGGACCACATGCACCGGCTGCTCCATCGAAGCCTGTTTTTGCCTGTAGAGAACTGTGCATTCCGCTGTTTTGCTGATTCGCGAACCCGCTGACTGGCGAACCCACTGTCCTTTTCACAACTCGTCGATCGCCTTGGCCGCCGCGTTGATCGCTTCCGTGATCTTTTTGATCTGCTCCGGCGTCACGTTGCCGCGGAACATCCGCGACATGACCGCTCCGCGCAGATTCATGAACGCCTTCATCATCTCCGGCGACCGCCCCCGCTCGAAGCCGCCCCGCGCCTCGTCGAGCCGTGCGAACAACTCCTCGATGCGCTGCTTGTTCTCCTCGAGATACTCGAGTCCCGCCGGCGTCACGGTGTAGATCTTCTTGTTGTCCGCAGAATTTGAGACCGAGGCCAGTCCCTCTTCCTCCAGCAGCGTTAGCGTCGGATAGATCACGCCCGCGCTCGGCGTATACCCGCCCGCCAGCCGCTCCTCCATCGTCTTCATCAGCTGGTAGCCGTAGCTCGGCTGCTCCGACAGCAGCTTCAGGATTACGAGCTTCAGATCGCCGGCGTCGAACAGCCGCCCGCCCCCAAACCCGCGCTCCCAACGCCCGCGCCAGTGCCCGCCGAATCCGTGCCGGCCGCGCCCTCCGAAGCCGCCTTCCTGTCCGCCGCCGAACGGGCCGCCAAAACCGGCCTCGAACCATCCGGCCTGTTCCGCATGTTGCTGTCTCGCAAAGCACCCCTTGTGCTCGCGCCGACCTTCACTTCTTTCCAATCTTTGGTGATACATACGTTTATCCTTTCTGATGACAATGTATCGTGAGATATATCTTATGTCAAGTCATAAAATATATCTTTTGAGTCGATCCAGCGAACCATGCCAAGCGCGGCGGTCCACCAGCCCCGCACGCCATGAATTGTCCCCTTGCCGCCGTTCAGCGCTCCAGAGTCGCCTTGAACGGAATCCTCCACAGCAATCCACGGCGGTAATCCGTCAGCCAGATGGAGTCAAATCCGAAGCGCAACGAATCGCCACCTTGCCCCACCCACTGCCGCACCACTCGATTCGTCTTTCCATCGACAACCGTGAGCGGCAACTCAAAAGTCGTGGCCCACACCGAATCGGCACCATAGCCGAGGTCACCGCCCGCGCCGGGAATACCCAGCAGAATCGTGGCCGTGACCTTCCTGGTCTTTAAATCAACGCGGGTGAGCGATCCATCGCCCTGGTTCAACGTCCAGACAGCCCCGCCGCCAGCCGTAAGGAATCGCGGTCTGGGCCCCACCGGAGGCGAGCTCAGCACCTCGCCGCTCCTCGCGTCGACCGCGGTCAGAACACCTTTGTCGACCCCCGTAACCCACACCACGCCCCCGCTCGCCAGCGGGTTATAGGAGCCGGCCGGAATCGCAATCTTCTGCCGCACCTGATTCGTCTTTGGGTCGATGCGGCTCAGCGTCGCGCCCTCCTTGTCCGTCACCATCCAGACGCTGTCGCTGCTGGTGGTGATTCCGCCCTCAGGACCTGCCGGTGGAATCGGCAGCACCGCGCTGATGCGGTTGGTCCGCACATCGACCCGTGCCAGCACCGGCGTCTTGCCGCAGACGGGAACCCACACGCTGCCGAACCCGAAAGCCAAACCGGAACAGGCTTCGTCGGAGAGGCCGATCTTCGCGACCACCGTATTGGTTGCCGGGTCGATGCGTTGCAGGGTATACGGTTTTGTGCCGGCAACCCACACGGCATGATCGGTCACCAGCACCCAGTCCGCCGTTGCTCCGATTTTGAATGTGGCAGACGGCTTCAGCCTGCTAAACAAAACCTGCACACCTGGAATTCCCGGCTTTGGCTTCGCTGCCGTTGATTGCGCAGCGACCATCGCGGCCGCCGAACCAACCAGCAGCAGCCATGTCATCGCGATTCGGTTCATGCTCTGAGAATAGCGATCCCACGCTCGTCCAGCGCAGGAAACAAGCCCCGAGACCGCTATGCACGATGAACGTTGCGAAAAGGTTGGGTCGCCGCTGCTGCGAAAGTTTCCGAGGGTGGACCTCAAACCGTCATTTTAGGACCAGAGTAGGGCGCCTCGGGCTCGCCGGACTGGACCGGCAGCTTCACCACGAATTCCGTCCGGCCGGGTTCCGAACTAAATCCGATGGTGCCGTGATACTGTGCCGTCACAATGCGTTTGGCAATGTCCAGCCCCAGGCCCGTTCCGACGCCGGGCGGCTTCGTGGTGTAGAACGGCTGGAAAATCTGATCCCGGATCTCCGGCGCAATGCCTGCGCCCTGATCGGCGATGCCCACGCAGATTTGCCCGTTCTCCGACCACGTCCGAATCCGCACCTTCGATCCGTCCGGAGCTGCGTCGGTCGCGTTGTCCAGGAGATTCGTCCACACCTGGCTCAGCCCCGTGCCCCGTGTCGTTAACTTGGGCAGGTCGGGGGCAAATTCTTTCTCCACCGCGAGCTGTTTGTGACGGAATTTGTGCCCCAGAATCGTGATCGTGCTCTGAATGCTCTCGTGCACGTCAATGACGTGCTCGCCGGCCTTGTCTTCGTAGGCGTACTTCTTCACCGCGATCACCAGGTCGGTCACGCGGCTGATGCTCTCTTCGATGGTCGTGAGCTGCTGGGTTGCCGAAATCAGAGCTTCGAGCCAGTTCAGCGCGATCTGCAGCGACTCGGCGGGAAATGCCTCCTGGGCGCACTCGATGTCGTTGCGCCGCCAGCCCGCGGCCACCAGCGTCGGCGCCAGCTTCCAGGCATTGTTCACGCCGATGCTTTCCAGCCACGTACCCATCTCCTCTTCGGCATCCGCTTCGTCCAGACTGCTGACCGGTTTCGGCTTTTGCAGCGCCAGCACCTCCTGCTGCATATCGAGCAGGCAGGTGGCCTGTTCCGGCGTCAGCGGACTCTTGCAGAAGCGCATGCTGATCTCCTGCAGCCGCATCAGGTTTTCTCTCAGCTGTGCCGCCGATCGCTTCGCGGCCGAACCAGGATTATTCAGCTCGTGCATCAGCCCCGCGGCCAGCGTACCCAGGGAAATCAGCTTCTCCCGATGCAGCGTCGTCGCCTGGAACGTGTGGATTTGCTTGGCGGCATTCGTCAAAATGTTCTGCCGCACCTTGGGGCAGGTCGACATCAGCTGCCAGAAACCCTCTGCATCCACGCGGAGTATGCGCGTCGGCTTCGTCGCCTCGCACTGTGCCCCGCTGATCTTCGAGCCCAGCAGCAGCGGAGCCTCGCCGAAACTTTCGCCATCATGGAAAATGGCCAGTGGCGTGTCGCTCCCGTTCATCTCGCGCCGTGCCGCGCGAACCTCGCCTTCGACGATCATGCAGAAGGCCGGGAGGCTGTTGCCCTGCTCGAACAGCACCGCACCCGCGGGAACTTCAACCAGCTCGACCGGGCCCAGGCAACTCAGTTCCTCTTCTTTCAGTTTGCTGAGAATGGGGACTCGACGGATGAGCTGCGACAGCTCCTGCTGCGTAAGGGTTCTCACCTGTGTTTCCGCCGTCGTGCTTTCCATCTGCTCCTGACCTTTAGAACTGCGCTAAATATTGGTGCATCAACTGCACCGCCATCGACCCTTCGCCCACCGCCGTCGCCGCCCGTTTCACCGATCCGTGCCGTACGTCGCCCGCAACGAAAACCCCCGGCATCGAGGTCTCCAGCAGATACGGCTCCCGATCCTCTTTCCACGTCTTCGGCAACTGGCCTTCAACGCGCATGTCGCGCCCCGAAAGTACGAACCCATTCGAGTCACGCATGACTCTCTCCGGCAGCCAGTCCGTCTGCGGAGCCGCGCCGATGAACAGGAACAGCGAAGTTGCCTGCCTCATCTCTTCGCCCTTCGGCGTCCGGATCTTCAGGCACTCCAGATGCGTATCGCCACTCGCTTCCACGATCTCGCTCCGCGTCTCCACCTTAATATTCGATGTTCCAGCGATCTGATCGATGAGATATTTCGACATACTCCTCTCGAGTGAATCCCCGCGCACCAGCATCGTCACCTGTTTCGCCACCCGGGCGAAGTTCATCGCCGCCTGTCCCGCCGAGTTGGCCCCGCCGACCACGTATACAATCTCGTCCTTGCACGACTGCGCCTCGGCCGGCGATGCGCCATAATACACGCCCGATCCCAGCAGCCGGCTCACGCCCGGCGCATCGATCCGCCGGTAACAAACCCCCACCGCAATCAGGCTCACCCGGCAGGAAACCTCCGTCCCATCGCCCAATCGCACCTTCCGGTACTGCCCTTCGCCGTCGATGGTCGTCGCCCGCTGTGTGATGAACTCTGCGCCAAACTTCCGCGCCTGATCGTAAGCATCGCGCGCCAGCCGTTCGCCGGTCACGCCCCGGGGAAACCCGAGGTAGTTCTCGATCCGCGAGCTGCTCCCCGCCTGCCCTCCTGGAGCTTCAGGCTCCAGCACCAGGGTTTTCAATCCCTCTGAAGCGCCATACACCGCGGCCGCCAACCCCGCCATCCCCGCGCCCGCCACCACCAGGTCGTAAAATTCCTGCTTTGCCTGTGTCCGCAGCCCCACTCGCTCCGCCAGCTCGCCATCCTTCGGCTGCACCAGCGACGTCCCGTCAGGAAACAGCACCACCGGCAGCTTGCTGTCGTCCACCCCGAACTTCCCCAGCAGCTCCACCGCCTGATCGTCGCGCTCCGGGTCGAGCCACACATACGGCACCTGGTTCCGCGAAAGAAAATTCCGCACCTGATAATCGCGCAGCCCGTAGCGCGGTCCCACCACGCGAATCCCTTCGAACGCCGGCTTGAACCCCTGGTTCCAGTCCTCCAGCAGATCGTCCAGCACCGGATACAACCGCTCTTCCGGTGGATCCCACGGCTTGGTCAGGTAGTAGTGAATCCGCGCCGTGTTGATAGCCCGGATCGCCGCCTCGGTATCCGCATACGCCGTCAACAGGACGCGGCGCGCCTGCGGGTAGCACTTCTGCACCTTCTCCAGCAGCTCCACACCGGCCATGCCTGGCATGCGCTGGTCCGACACGATCAGTGCGACCACGTCGCCGCGTTCCTTCAGCTGGGCGCAGGTATCCAGTGCCGCCTGGCCCGATCCCGCGCGCAGAATTCGGTACGTCTGCCCATATTTCCGGCGCAGATCCTGCACTACGGCTTCCAGCACGCTGGCGTCGTCGTCCACAGCGAGGATGATTGGCCTGGCCATTGCTCACTCCTCAGGTCGAAACTCTCTTACTAAATTACAGGCCCACGCGTCTTCCTGCGAAATGCCGCCGGCTGTCCCGAATCAAACCATCGGCCGAATTGGGACCTCTCCGGTGCAACACCCTTACCTCTAAGTTGCAGAACCGGTTACGACACAAGTGACGTACGTCACAGGACCTTTGGCTACTTGGGGGTTACTTTTGTCCTGAATGATGGCAGAACTCAGATCATCCTCGACACCTCATTCGGATACCACGTCCGCAAAATTCCATCGTTCAACCGGCGCCATGCAATGGCACTCGATGTGTTCAACAGAGACACACGAGCGGATTCTGTTCCTCGGATCAATGACCCTTTCGCGCGCTCTCCTTCGAGCGCGCCGCAACCCACCTGTCTTCGGGGTAACCCGCAGACGCACACCTGAAGAAGCGGAGCAACAATGAACAAGCTGATTCTTGCTGACAACCAGGCCATCTACAGGGCCGGAACCGCGAAAATCCTGGCCATGGAAGATGACTTCCGCATCATTGCTCAGTGCGCCGAGGCGGACCGCCTCTATCCCGCCCTCGAAACCTTCCGTGGCGCAATCCTCGTTTTTGCGTCGGCCCTCAAACTCGACCCGCAGGCGCTCATCCCGCGCGTCGCCGCAACGGGCAGCCGCTCCATTGTCATCGCCGAAAATGGGGAGTCCGTCCAGCCATGGTTCAGCGCCGGAGTCCATGGTGCTACCCATCGTAACGTGACCGGACCGGCTCTGATCGAGTGCGTCCGCCACGTCGGCCAGGGAGAACGCAACGTCCGTGCCGTTGGCCTGGACACACCCGGAGTCGACGATGACTCGGTCGGTTCCCGCGTGCGCGATCGCCTCACTCCCAAGGAGCTGAAGATCGTCGCGCTCATCGTCCAGGGCTGCAAGAACAAGGAGATCGCCGTTCGGCTCAACACCACCGAGCAGGTCATCAAGAATTATCTGCGCAGCATCTACGACAAGACCGGCGTCTCCGATCGTCTGGAACTGGCTCTGTTCACCATTCACCACCGCATCCTGGCCGAAGCCGCGCAGGCGGTCGGCGACCAGATTATGCAGGGCATGTAATCTCTTTCGAGGCGCTGTCGCTCGTTCCCTTCGCAGCGCCTCTGTTTCTCTGAGCCGGTGGCCGGTGGCCTGCGGACGGTAGCTTGTGTTTCGCCTGCGGAACGAGTCGGTCCGGGGCTCATAGACCTACGTTCAGCCCAAAATGAGCCGACCCCGAACAACGAACCGTTCTGGCCGATCACCAGCTACAGGCTACCGGCTACCGGCTACCGGCCACCGGCCACAGGCCACAGGCTACCGGCTGCCTCTAAAGCTTTTCCCCCACCGACTTCGCCTGCGTAAACAGATACAGGTAGTCCGGACCGCCCGCCTTTCGAGTCCGTCCCGGACATATTGAATCCGCCAAAGGGATGCGCCCCGACCATCGCGCCCGTGCACTTGCGGTTGAAGTACAAATTCCCCACGTAGTATTCGCGCCGCGCCTTGTCCAGCTTCACGCGGTCCGTCGAATACACCGCGCCGGTCAGCCCGAATTCCGTGTTGTTGGCGATCTCCAGCGCGTGGTCGAAGTCGCGCGCCCTGATCACCGCCAGCACCGGACCGAAAATCTCTTCCTGCGCGATGCGCGCATCCGGCGCCACATCGGCGATGACAGTTGGCCTGACAAAATAGCCTTTGTCCGGCGTTTCGACCGCTTTGCCTCCGGCAACCAGGCGCCCTTCCTTTGCGCCGATCTCGGCGTAGCTCAGGATGCTCTTCATCGCGGCTTCGTTCACCACCGGCCCCATGTTCGGGTTCTCGACCGGATCGCCGACGGTCAGCGTTTCCACTTTCTCGCGCAGCCGCTCCACAAACGCATCGTAGATTGGCTCCTCCACAATCGCCCGCGAGCACGCCGAGCACTTCTGCCCACTGAACCCGAACGCCGACGCCACCACCCCCGTCACCGCCGCGTCGAAATCCGCGTCCGCGCTCACGATGATTGAATCCTTGCCGCCCATCTCGAGAATCGTTCGCTTGATCCAGATCTGTCCCGGCTGCGCCTTCGCCGCGCGCTCGTGAATGTCGAGCCCGACTTCCTTCGATCCCGTGAACGCGACGAAGCGCGTCTTCGGATGCGCAACCACAGCGTTGCCAAACGATGCTCCCGATCCCGGACAGAAGTTCACCACCCCCGGCGGCAGCCCCGCTTCTTCGAGCACTTCCATAAACTGCGCCGCAATCGTTGGCGAATCGCTCGACGGCTTCAGCACCACGGTGTTGCCGGTCACGATCGCCGCCGACGTCATGCCCGCCATAATCGCAAACGGAAAATTCCACGGCGAAATCACCGCGCCGACGCCCAGCGGCAGGTACAGCAGCTCGTCGCGCTCCCCCGGAAGCTGAATCGGCGTGGTCGCTCCTGCCAGGCGCAGCGCTTCGCGGGCATAGAACTCGAGGAAGTCGATGGTCTCGCCAACATCGGCATCCGCCTCGGCCCAGTTCTTGCCCACCTCGTAGGTGAGCCATGCGCAAAAGTCGAACTTGCGCTCGCGGATCAACGCCGCCGCTCCCAACAGCAGCGAGGCGCGCTCCTCCGCCGACACCAGCCGCCAGCTCTCGAACGCCTGCAGCGCAGCCTGAACCGCCTGCTCCGCGTGTTCTGCTCCGGCTTTCTGGTGCACTCCGACCACCTGCGCCGGTTTGGCCGGGTTGCGCGATTCGATTTTGCCGCTCGTATGCACCCGCTCGCCGCCGATGATCAGCGGATATTCGTGGCCGAGCCGATCGCCAACCCGTTCCAGCGCCTCGCGCATGGCGCGGGCATTTTCGTGGCGGGAAAAGTCGATGAATGGCTCATTGCGAAACGCGCCTTGCGGTTTGCGCGGCAGGATGACGGTGGGTTGTGCGAGAGTTGCCATGACACCTCAGTTTAGTTCAAATCGGCGGGATCTTTCGGACCCCGATTGGGATGACTCGCATGGGGCGCACTTGCTCCCCGCCGGATCACGCGTCGCGCTTCACGACCGCCAGCTCGAAGCTTTGCCGAAGCGTGAAACCGAGGCCTTCGTAGACCCGGATCGCGCCATAGTTATCGGCGAAGGAGTGCAAAAACGGCGTCTTGCCCGCTCGCACGATTTCGTCTATGACGCAGGCCATGAGCAGGCGCGCATAGCCGCGCCCGCGCGCGTCCGGATGCGTGCAGACGGCGCTTACCTCGACAAATCCCGGCACATGAAGGCGCTGGCCGGCCATCGCCAGCAAACGGCCCGACTGGACGATCCCAAAAAACGTTCCCAGTTCGATGGTGCGCATCCGAAACGGGCCCGGCTCGGTGAGCGTGGCCAGCTCGACCATGGCTGGGGCGTCTTCCGGAGTGAGTTGGCGAAGCTGAACACCGGCAGGAGCAACCGCAGGCACGCGAGCGGGGCGAAGCGCAACCATCTGGTGCAGGACACCGCCGCGCACCATCGTCCAGCCAGCGGGTGGACGAGGTTCTTCACGAAAGAACAGCGCCACCATATCGTCAGGGCCAACGAGGGGATGCAGCGCGCGGTACCCCGCCTCCGACTGCATGGGCATGCCGCTGAGCGGGCCGATGTCGTCCGGATAGCGCCGCGCCGCGTCTCCTCCGAGCGCGAAGTGCGCATGATCGGTGGTGAGCGCGCTCCAGATCGGATTATCCAGCAGGTGCGCCGACGAAGCCTCAATTGCCGGCCGCGTCTCGCCCTGGACAATATCGCCAAGGGGCATGGGCTTTAGATTCATCGGCATGCCCTGCGGATGCGCTGGTTCGTGATCGGCGCTAGCCCGCCAGTCGATCCGGCCGAACCGGCCGCTGCCGGTCTTCCTTCTCGTTAGCGCCACCTTTTTGGTCGCGATCGGGAGCTCCCTCAAAAATCCGCCCAATCTCCGTCTCGGCAAGGGCTTTCTTCATCAGATCCGCCCAGGGATCGGGCATTTCGACGACGTTCTCCGGTGCCGCCGCGGGTTCCCCGGCAGCGGCAACCGCCGACTTTTCGCTCACCACGCCAGGTTCCTCGATGACGGGGGAAGCTGCGTTCGAGGAAACAACGTGGGGAGCCGCGTTCAGGAAAGATTCCCCTGTCGACACGGGTGCCGGATCGATCGACGCTGGTTTCTCTTGTATCGAGGGAGGCTTCTCGTCGACGAGGGAAGCCGCGTTGAGGGGAGCTTCGCGCTTCGGCGCAGGTTCCCGGAAAATCGACGCAGGTTGCCCCTGCCCAGACGGAGGCTCCTCGTACGTAAAGGAGGCGCGCTTATACGAGACGCGGTCGGCCTCCTCTTTTTCCATCGCTCTCGCAGCGGGAGCCGCCACCACCACCGGCTCATCCGGTGTGATGAATCTTCCTCCATAGGATGGGGTTTCTCCGCCGTAGGCAGTCTCCTCTTCCATCCGGTTAGGCCATGCCGCCACGCCCCAATACAGCAGGCCGCAAACCAGTCCCGCCAACGCCGCCGGCCACCACAAGACAGGCGGAGCTGAACCCGCCAGACGCACCAACCGGAAAGGACCGGGAGTCGACGGCCCCGCCACGGAAGCCACCGGAGCCGGACCCGACGTCGGCTGGGTCGGTGCCGGGGACGCATTGGGCGACGGCAGATCGGATTCCGTCGTGGAGGCCGTGTTCGACGGCGGGTTGGATGCAGCCGCCGATGCCGGCGGCGTTTGCGCCGGCGGGTTCGATGCAGTCGTCGACGCAGGCGGCGTTTGTGCCGCCACATCCGATGCAGGAGCCGGCCGCGAAGCCGCTTCGCGCTCGATCGCCTGCCGCTCGCTACCCACAACGCTGATCGCGTGCGTCAGCTCAGCTCGCTCCTCGCGCAGGCGGCTGGCGCTGATCCCCGCACTCAACCGGTACCGGCCACCGCTGCCTGCCGACAAGATGGACGACAGCGCACCCTGAATTGCGACCAGCCGTTCTTTCGTTCCAGCGTCCGCGTTCCCGCTCGCGTACTGGGTGCGCAGATCCTGAACCTTTTTCTCTGCGGTCCTCACCTGGGCTTTGATCAGCTGTTGCTGTTCCGACTCGGAATATGAGCGTCGATAGGCGTAAGCGCCGCGGTGCGACCCGCCGGAGGACGAACCGATCTCCTCGAGCTTCCTGTTGGTCGAAGACAGCTCTGCCTGCAGTTGTCCCAGCGAAGCCGCCAGCGCACTGGCATTTTGGTCCGGTTGCGAGGTTTTTTTGGTCGGCGCCGGTGGCGGCGGAGCCGCAGGCTTAGGCGGCGCTGCGGTCCTAGGCGGAGCCACTGCTGCCTTGGGTAAAACGGCGGGCGGAGGCGTTGCGGACGAAGAAGGCGTGCTCCACGCCAGCGCATTGGCAACTGCGTTCTCCGTTTCGACCGACTTTGCGAGGTCGGCGTCCTGAAACCGGATCTCCAGCGCATGAACGCCCGGCTGCGTCAGTTCAAGGCGCGAGCGGAACTCGCCCATGCGCGTCGTCATATCGGCAGCGGACAGGTACGCCTGCTTCGACAGTCCCGCAACTACCTGATCGGTCAGCATCGACTGCGCGATCGCCACGGCCGGATCGTTGCCGCCTGCGAGCGCAGGATCGAGGCGTTGTGCCGCATCCGGATCAAACGACAGCTCGGCTGCCGAAGCCGACTGCGCCCCGTTATGCCTGAACCAGGCGTGGAGGCCGCCGGCGACCGCCACGGCAATGAGTACCGCAAGGACTTTATGTCCCAAAGGCACCGCAAAAAAGCGCATGAGGGAAACTCCTCTCGCATGAAAACTCTCGTGTCAAAGGCAGAATCTTCCAGCGAAGCGAGCTGTGAGAGGAACTTCAATGGTGCGTGGAGTCCGCCACAGTCAAAAAAAAGGGACCCGGTCGCGGTCCGGCGCGCGACCTGCCTGGGCGGGGTCGTAACCTTCTGGTAAACCCCTGCCCTCGCGTAATACCTCTGTAACCACAATATCCTGGCAGGACGGCTGCGGTCACCGGCCAGGGGACTCGCGCAGGGGCATCACGCCGCCCAGCGCCTCGGAGGCGTACCGAACCGTAACGTCCTGCAGCGTATAACGATGGGCCTTCCTGCACGCCGGACAAGTGAGGCGGAAGGGGGAACCTTCATAGACAAGTTCGCCCCCCAGGAAGTAGAAGCCGGGAACGTCATCCAGACGCAGATCCGCCCTGCACCTCCATGTCCTGCACCGCACGAACAGCCGGGTCAGAATCGCCATCGCGTCAGTGCCCTTTGTAATCTGCAAACAGCTCCGGAAACTGCTCCTTCAGCGCTTCGACCTTCGGGCGGTCGCAAACCAGGATGTACGGATTATCGGGATTGTGCAGGGCATAGTCCTGGTGGTAATCCTCGGCACGATAAAAACCCTTCAACGGTGTCACCTCGGTGACGATCGGCCTGGGAAAGACCTTCGCAGCCTCCAGTTGCGCGATATAGGCCTGAGCGATCCGCTTCTGCTCGTCGTTCACGTAGAAGATTGCCGAGCGATACGAGGTGCCGACATCGGGTCCCTGGCGGTTCAGCTGCGTCGGATCGTGGGCCACCGAGAAGAAGATGCGCAGCAACTGGCCGTACGTGATCCTCGACGGATCGTAGACAACTTCGACGGACTCCGCGTGGCCGGTCGTTTCGGTGGTGACCTGATCGTACGTTGCCGTCGAGGCGGATCCGCCGGCATAACCGGCGGTCGTCGCAACAACCCCCTTCACACGTTCAAAAACAGACTGCGTGCCCCAGAAGCAGCCTCCCGCGAAAATGGCTTTCTCTTTGCCGGATTTGGCGGCGAGCGAAACGTCCGCGTTTGCCGGCGGAATCGGCCCACGCCCTGCGGCGCGAGCCGAGCAGGCGGCAAGGGAGAGCAGGAATCCGACGGCAAAAGAAGCGCGCAGCAGGCGCTTGAGCAACATGGGGACCTCCCGGAAAGTCACTGTATGAGACGCAATGTGGGCCAGTTCGTCGCATATTCATTTTCAATTGAAACCCCCGTAACCCACCGCGGGATGCGCGGCGTGGATGATGCGAAGGGGCTCGTGGCAAAGAAATCAACCCTCGCGAGCCGGAGGAGACAGGATGTCAGAGCAGGCAGCGAATCACCACAAACAGGCAGCCCATCATCACGGCATGGCTGCCCACCACCATGCTGAGGCGGCGAAGCATCATGAGTCCGGCGACCACCACACGGCCGCCCATCACGCCCACGTAGCCCATGCCCATGCCGTTCACGCGGCCGAGCATTCCGAACACGCGGCCAGACATCACCTGGAAGCGCACGGCCAGTAGGAAGCCAGGTTTCGCCGCTGATTGCGACGCTTCGCGACGGCGGCGAGGCCAGGACTTACATCGGACGCCAGGTCGTATCGATGCTGATTGGGATCTCGTTGTGGATCGGGACGGTCAGGAACGACGGTCGGTCGATCCTGAAATCGGAACAGGTCGCGGGCATGGTGCCCGTGATCTGCACGTCGTTCCCGTGACGGGTGCGCTGCAGCGTCACATGGCTGTAGTGGACCGTCTGCCCGGCAAACTGAACCTCGAGGTCGGCGTCGATCGTCGGCGCATCCAGCGCCGATTGCGGCAAATGTGCGCGCACCATGACCATCGGGAATTGCGCACCGCGAACCGCCTGCATCATGTGCAGATCGCGATTGCTGTCCCCGGAATCGAACGTCTTCACCGGCACCGCTATCAGGAAATCGCACCCGCCGTCGCTGCAATTGCCTTTCCCCTTCGCGTCATGACTGGTGCCGTCGACCTCATGCACGGGGTGCGTGATGTGCCAGGTCAGCGTCGACTGCACCAGGGTCCACTGGTTTTGAGCGTGCAGGGCGAGCGGAAGGGCTGCCAATAAAAACGCGACGGCAAGCTTCATTACTTCTCCCAAAACTTCAGATGAAGAGGCCACGAGACCGCGATGATCGACGCACCGTAGGCTCCGGCCGTAGTCCAGGCAACATAAGAATGCGCGGAAGCGATACCGTGAACTTTTTCGCCGTTGTTTTCCTGGCTGAGCGCCAGGCCGCCAAGAATCGGCGTCAGCACCATGCCGGGCGCATGAATCCACACCAGATCGCGGTGCAGCCGAATGGCGCCCTTGGGCTTGACGCCCGGAATCTTCGGCGCGGCGATGGCATAGTATGCGGTGAATCCATAGAGGACTGCGGTCGTCGAACCGAGCGCGATGTGAAGGTCGAGGGCACCTGAACCGGGCGCGATCGGAGGACCTGTGGGATCGGCCTTATTGCGCTTCGATTTCGCGCCGCTGGAAACGATGATTGCCGCGCAAAACGGAATCGCCGTAACCAGACCCAGCGTCTGGTGCACCTTCAGATCGTGTGTTCGCTGATTCAGTTTCTTCTGCATTTCAGCGTTCGCCAGGGTTTGCGATGGTGTAAACCCGAGATCGCCGAGCGTGGGAACATTGCCGGATTGCGGCGCCTGCTGATTCGGAGTCTTGTTCTGCGGCTGAGACTGATTCTGAGGCGGCGTTGGGGTCTGCGGCGTCGTGGCTTGACTCCCCGCCGGCAACGGCGCATCGGGCAGATCGAGTACGCCCGCAGAAACAAGAGAGGAACGGGAAGAGATGACGGAAGGATTACCGGAAGCTTGCGCAATTGTCATCAGCGGAACCAGAACCAGACAGGACAAAGCCACCGCGACTCTTCCTGGACCGATTCCACTCAACTTCCATCAACCTTTGTTCCGCAGGATGCGAAACTGCGTTCGATCATACAGGCGTTCCATGCCCGCGCCCGTCCAATCGCGCCGACTTAACGTTTCTTCATCGGCCGGACAGCTTGCTTCTTTGCCTCAGCTCGCTTGCGGGAACCTCTGCCACCGTTGTTGAGCGGACCTCCGTTTCCAGCCTCGTCCGCCAAATTTCCGTCCACCACGCTCAGCACCACGCCGTCGATGCGGTTATCGAGCGTGCGGTACGGCGTCAGGCGAAGCGTGAACCAGTGGCCGGCTTCGTCCTGCACCTGATCGTGGCGAGGCTGCACCCGCTGGATCACGTCGAGCATCGCGTCTTCCAGATTGCGGACATCCACCTTGAGCTTCAGACGCGGGATGGGGCGGCCCACGTCACCGGGAGTCAGCCCCAGCATCGCCGTGGCCTGCGGTGTGTAGCGGCGCACGCTGAGGTCGGACCCAAGCATCACCATGGGCAAATTGACGCTGTTCAGCAGATTGGTCAGGTCGTTGTTGAGTTGCGTCAGCAGATCGTTGCGATGCTGCATCTCCTCGTTCACGGTGTGCAGCTCTTCGTTGGCCGACTCCAGCTCCTCCTTCGAGGTTTGCAGCTCCTCATTGGTGCTTTGCAGCTCTTCGTTGCCCGACTGAATTTCTTCGTTCGCGGACTGCAGCTCCTCGTTGGTCGCTTCCTGCGTTTCGTTGATGGACTGCAGATATTCCCGGGTCGCAGACAGCTCCTGCCTGAGTTGGGCAATCTGCTTATCTTTGTCGGCGCGCTCTGACTCGGTGAGCGGCTCGGTGCCATTGGCCGCCGCCTCCGGTGCCACGGAACGAACCGGCTCAAAAACGACAAGATAATGATGCTGGTCCTGGACAGGTGTTCGGAACGGCAAAACCCGGACATTGGTCTGGTGCCGTTCGCCTTCGCCATCCACCTCCAGGTTGCCTCGCTCCACCTCAATGCCGGCCTGCTTCGCTTCCTCGATGGCGCTTTGCAGCTCGAAGAGCAATCCAGGCCGCGCCATTTTCAGAAGGTTCAGGCTGGCTTTGCCCGGAGCCAGCTCCAGGAAGGGGCCGGTGCGTCCACGGCTCTGAAGGATTTCCAGCTGCCCATTCACGACCACCGCCGGCGGAGCATAGCGCGCCAGCAGCAGACGGTCAGCTTCGCGCTGCAGCTCCAGCGGAGCCTTGACCGGGTCGGGCGGCTTGACGACGGGCACAGGCACTTCCATCGCCTGCCCGTCCGGCTCTGCCGATCCTGCGGAAAAGCCCAAAGTGAGGGGCGTCGAAACGAGTTTCCTGCGATAGATTTTCTGCTTCTTGTCGACCATTTCAAAGAGCTCCGAACCAGCCCCCAGCAAACCCTCCGTATTGCCAATCATAAGGAAGCCGGTGGGGTTGAGAGCGTAATGGAAAATGGGAATAACTCTCTTCTGCAGGGGCTGACTGAGATAGATCATTACGTTACGGCAACTGACCAGATCCATGCGAGAAAAAGGCGGATCGTTGAAGATGTTCTGCGTGGAGAAAATACAGAGATCGCGGATGCTCTTGTTGATCTGGTAGCCTCCGTCCGATTTGTGGAAGAAACGGCGCAGGCGTGTGGCACTGACGTCGGTTTCGATGCTCTCCTTATAGACCGCTGCTCGGGCGCGCTGCACCGCGGTTTCGCTGAGGTCGGTGCCAAAGATCTGGATGGGCACTTCGGCCCGCTCTTCACCAAGAAACTCAACCAGCGAGATGGCGTGGGAGTAAGCCTCCTCGCCCGTGGAGCAGCCGGGAACCCAGATCCGCACAGGGCTTGAGGAAATGCGCGCATGCACCAGGGCGGGATACACAATCCGCTTGAGGGCATCGAAGACCTCCGGATTGCGGAAGAATGACGTTACGTTAATCAGCAGATCCTGATACAACAGGGCCACTTCGTTGCGATCGCGATGGAGAAGAGCGACGTAGTCGGCGAGCCTGTCAATTTTGTGCAGCACCATGCGGCGCTGAATCCGGCGCCCAATCGTGGGTGGCTTGTACTCTGAGAAATCGACGCTGGTAACTCGGCGCAGCAGACGAAAGATCTGCGACAGAAGAAGGTCGCCGCCCGCCTCCTGGCCGTCGGCGGGACCGACCGACGCCCCTGCGACATAAGGATGGTTGCGGATCCGGGCCAGTTCCCTGGCAATTTCTTCGGGCGGCAGCACGAGATCGACACACCCCGCTGCGACAGCGCTCGCGGGCATACCGTCATATTTGGCGGAGCCGGGTTCCTGGGCGATGGTAATGCCGCCCTCGCCTTTGATCGCCGTCAGACCCACGGTGCCGTCCGAAGCGGTCCCCGAAAGAATAATCCCGATGGCATTGGGACCGTGGCTCGCGGCAAGCGAGCGGAAAAAGATGTCGACGGTCGTGTTGACAACACGCGGCTGCTCACGATCCGTGATCTGGAACTTCAATTCGGAGATCGCCAGGTCGCAGTTGGGCGGGATCACGTACACATGATTAGGCTCGATCTCCATCCCATTCTCGATCTCGATGACCGGCATGGTTGTGGATCGGCCAAGAATCTTCGCGATCGCGCTCTCCCGCTGCGGATCCAGATGGGGCACCAGAACATAGGCCATGCCCAGGTCGGGCAACAACGCTGCGAACAGAGCGTTGAATGCTTCGAGTCCGCCTGCCGATGCACCAATCCCCACGATCGGAAAAGAATTCGAGCGGGCCTTTCCCGGGGTCACAGGATTTTCGACGCTTTCCAGCTCGCCGGCCGGAGACGATCCCGGCCTGCCGTGCCTCCCGGCGAGAACTCAGTGATAGATTTCGCCCACGTTGGAGGAGACTGGCACCGAACCCCTCCACCATTGTCCGAGATTATAGCCTCGCGGCCACAACCTCGAGCAGATCGGGCGCGGAACCTGCGAGAACCATCCCCACGCATCCATCGCGCCGCCGCATTATCGGCCATTCGAGAGGTTGACGATCTGACTTCGCAGCGCGTCCAGCTGGGCTGAAACCTCTCGGATCAGCACGCGATTGTTGTCCTGCAGGATGCGCGAGGCCTCAATCTGCGCGTTCAGCGAACAAAGGGCTCCAAGGGAAATCGGATAGTGCGGTTTGGACGAACCGTCGGCAGGGCCGGCGGGCTCCGCCCCTGACTTCAAGGCCAGTTGTGCGCGGCTGGAGCAGCGCATCGCCACCCACAAATCCAGGTCGCGAGGACGGGCGAGGACGGCCTTCTTGCTGGAGCCGTGAGGGCGGCGAACCGGCAGACCAAAATCCTGCTCCCACCGCTGCACGGTGCGCACTCCCTTGCCCATGTAGCGCGCGATGTCCTTCCACGAGGTCAGCACCGCGGAGTTATCGGTATGGTTTTCGGCCTTCGAGGCACTGGTTCCGGGTCTCATAGTACGCTCCCCTTCGATTGGCTGGGTTCCAATGCACAAGTCGTGCGTTCGGTTTGGAGTCGTGTAGAGCGGCGCTGGATGCCTGAAGCCCGCTGATTTTCTTCACTCTTCTATAGCACACTTTTTGGTTTGCATGCGGCCCGCAAGCAGTCAGAGCAGGACCCAGCCTGAAGGGTGGGAGGATCGTGCGACCCATTGCCAGGTTGCGAGCCGTTCGTCGGACGATCCCGGTAGTACGACGGAAGACCGACGCCAGCCTCGCGACTATTTCACGGAACCTGTGGGACGCAACCGCAGGAAGATCACCACCCCCATCGGATCGGTTCCATAAACCGGCTGCAGGCGCAAACCGGGATGATACGCCGTCACCTGGGCGCCGAAGGCCGTCGAAAGGTGCGGAAAGTGGCCGAGGTCGCGATCGTAGCCGAAGGTATACGCCTGCACGCGCCCCGCGGATTCCTCCCGAAAGTCGGGCGGCAGCGCATGTTCGCCGAGCAGCAGTTCGTTGGTCCGGTCGACATTCTCGATCCTTGTGAAAGCATAGTTCCGCTCGCGAAAGCGCACCGTGGATTCGAGCAGATAGCTGTTCTCGATGAGATTGTCCGGGAGATCGCGCGTGCGTCCCCAGACCAGCGTCGTGGCCCAGTTGCCCGGCCGGGTTGCGTCGGGACCCGGCGCACCGGTCGGCATGGAGTGGCTCGGACCGAAGGGACGGTTGTACATCACGGACGCGGTCATGCGGTCCTGATTCTCGTCGGGAAAGAGCTGTTCCGGGCTGTGCAGATGCCCCCAGGAGTACTGCCCGCTCCAGTTGCGGCCCGGCTCGAGCGTCAGCCGCGTCGACCATGAATCGATCGCGCCCTGCTGCACCTGCCAGCGGTGCTCGTTGGGCTCGCGGCCATGGAAGCCGCTGCCTTCCAGTCGCAGCCACCCGCGCGTGACGCCAATCGTGACCACGTCGTCAGAGATGTGGGTCGAGTCCTCCTGATGATGGCCCAGCGTGCCCACCGGACTCTCGATGGCGGATTCGCGATGCGGATAAGCCGTGGGGCCAATGGCCGGATCGCCAACCGGCGCGAGCGTAGAAGCTCAGCAGCACCTTGTCGCCGAGGTGCAGATCGTAGAGTGCGGCGAACTCCATCACGAAGTCGTGCGGATGCTGGCCATCGGCAATGGGCAGGCCATAGGCCGTCTCTCCCTGCTGGAAGAGCAGCGGATACTGGCGACCCGTAACCGTGGCCGGCTCAAGGCTGAGCATCGTGCGCAGCGTCAGCTCACCCGGTCCCCAGGAGCGCTGCGCCATCGGCATTACCCAGTTCGTCGAGAAGAGCTTGTCGCCGCCCCGCGGGCTGGTCTGCTGCGTATCGGCAATGAAACCGTTGCCATGGAGCATCAGCATCCACTCGCCCCGCATGGTCATGAGCATCGGCGCGGGTGTGGAGTCCGGCTGGGCGCTGGTGCCCGAGGTGGTGTGCGCCTCGATCTCCTGCGTAAAGTTCTGCGGCGGACCCATCTGCATCTGGGCGAAAGCCGGCGTAACGCGAAGAAACTGTGCGGCGAAAAAGACAACCAGCGAGCCTCTGACAACGCGCAGCATGAACAATCCTCAAAGATGAAGGGACAGGGAGACGCGGCGGACTTGCGTCCGACGCCGGGTGAGGAGAGTCCTGGAATCAGATGCGCAGCGGCGGGGATGCTGTTCGCAAACGTGCGCTGGCGAGGTCGCGTACGAAGCTGCGCGATGAAGCAATGATGGCGATCGGAGCAGTCGATCCATCGGACACGGCAAGCATCGCGGCCGGGTTCGATTCGGTCTTTTGTTCTTTGAAGCGATCGGGAGCCGAAGCCACTGGGGAGCGAACGCAGCCCGACGCAACGGCGCCATCGGGGCACGCAGCACACGGTTCAGTGTGGCTGGCACAGCACGCGTGATCGCAGATCTGGGGCTGGCACAGCGGAACGCAACTCAGCGCGAAGGCCAGAAGGATGGCCAGCGATCGAGCGGCGATGCAGGGGATCGTCGAGGACCGGCGCACAGTTCCATCCTAGCACTCAAAAAAACGGTGCTTTCGCGAGGCGGTACTCTGTCGGGGATGCGGCTTTTCATCGGATTTTCCTTGCCCTCCCGGGCAGTGGAGGCACTGCTGCGCGTGCAGCAGCAATTCGCGCCCTCAGCCAGCGAGCTGCGGTGGTCGGAGCCGGAGGGCTGGCATGTCACCCTGCAGTTTCTGGGTCAGGTGAACGAAGAACGAGTGACCTGCATCCTGGAAAAGCTGAAAACCGTGCGCGCAGCCGCGGTCCCAATCCGTATGGAAGGCCTGGGGTTCTTCGAGCGCGCTGGAGTTTTCTGGGCCGGCATCGGACTCACTCCTGAACTGCTCGCGCTGCAGCAATTCGTAACAGCCGCCGATGCGAAATTGCGGATTTGAACCGGAGGCGCGAGCGTACAACCCGCATATCACCCTGGCACGCGCAAGGGGACACTCCGGTGCAAAGGCGCTCGCCCCGCTCAGGCAGGCGATCGACAAGTCCCGAATCAACCTCCGCGCCGAGTTCGTGTCGACGGAATTCCTGCTCTACGAATCCTTCCCCGGGCCCGAAGGTTCGCGGTATGAGATCCGAGAGCGATTTGCGCTGCATTGAGTGCTGCGTTCGAGCCGCTCCATCCTGACCCGCCGGATCAGGCCGGTTCCGGGATCACGCGGATCTTCCCCAGCCCGACCACGTAGCCGGCAATCCCAATGGCCAGCACGATGGCGGCCAGCGCAAACGATCCGCCGAAATTGTGCGCCCTGGCAAAATAGCCGGTGATGACCGGCGCGGAGATCGCGGCAATCTGCGTGGCGAAGTTCATAATGCCGCCCACGCGTCCCACACTTTCGCGCGGCGCGATGAACGAGGGGATCGACCAGCCAACCGGGGCCATAGCGCCGAGACCCGCCATGCACAGGCTGATCCACGCCACCGCTACCGCGGGCGTGTGCGCGAATCGGGCGCCGTAGATGCCCATCCCGAAGGCCAGCCCGCCCACCAGCACAGTCTGACGGACGAGCCAGGGCCGCACCCCGCGCCCAACCAGCGCATCGACCATCCAGCCGCCGATGGCGAGGTCGGTGAACGTCGCCACCAGCCAGGGAATGCTGGTGTCGAACGCGGAGTGGAGCAGGTCCACGTGCAGGCTCATGGAAAGATAGCTGGGCAGCCATGTCAGGACCAGATAGAAAACATAGTTGTAGGCTGCGAATCCGATCGTTGCGCCGATAACCTGCGGCTGACGCAACAGGTAAAGCAGAGGCGCGCCGTGTGCGTGCCCGGTCGGCGCGATTTCCGGCTGCGCGTTGCCCTCCGTCAGCAACTGGCGTTCGGCCGGGCTCAGGCGCGCGTCCTCACTGGGATTGCGGTAAACACCCCAGAACAGCAGAAAGTAGAGGAAGCTGGCGAAGCCCGTGAAGATGAAGCTCCAGCGCCAGCCGAGCCGGATCACCAGAAGTCCGAGGATGGGCACACCGATGGCCGAGGCGAATTTCGCGGCCGCATCGTTCAGCGACGTCGCAAAGCTGCGCTCGCGCTCCGGAAACCAGTAGCCGACCGCCTTGGCATTCGCGGGAAAGGTAGGCGCTTCGCCCACGCCGAGCAGCAGCCGCGCCGCGAAGAAGCTGTAAATCCCGGTGGCAAGCCCCGAGGCGAAAGACGCCATGCTCCAGAGCAAGGTGGCAACGCGGCCAACGCGGCGCACTCCCCAGCGGTCGAGCATGACCCCGACCGGCAACTGCAGAGCAGCGTAAGTCCAGTTGTACGCGCTCGCCAAATAACCGAAGGTGACGGCCGTGATGCCCCAGTTGGTGCGCAGCGCGTCGTAGGCTACGGAAATGTTGACGCGATCGAAAAAGTTAACGAGGACGCCGATGCCAAGAAGAACGGCGATGCGCCAGCGGCGATGCGGGGCGTGCGCCGTCGGCATTAGGGCCAGGTCACTCATGCGGCTTCCCGCATTCTAGACGGAAGCCACGAGTCGAACGGTCCTCTGTGCCCTGGCCTCTTATTCGACCGCCTGCACCATCCCGCGTCCCAGCAGCAACTCCGCCTTATCGATGAAGGCGCGGTCGGCAGCAACCTTGATGCCTTCCGGCTCCATGACAACGCAGTACTGGCCGCGCTGCTCAACGTTGAGCATCACCCGTGCCGGACCCGGCGCGGAAACGACGAGATCACGCAGCTCCTCCAGAGTGGTTTCGCTGACCCGATCCAGTGGAATGCGGATGCGGATGTTCGTGGGCAGGCGCACCTTCACGTCTTCGAGCGCCTGGATCCCGGAAACGCAAAGTTTTGGCGCTGCTTCCTCTTCCGCGCGCAGCTGGCCGCGCACCAGCACCGGCACTTCAATGCGCAGCGACTGCGCCAGCCGTTCATAATCCTTCGGAAAACAGATCAGGTCGATCTTGCCGCTGGCGTCTTCGAGCTGCGGCCTGCGCGTAAAGATCGCCCGTACGCTTCGACTTGGCCACCTTGAGACCGAGGATCACACCCGCGATGGCGATGTCATTCTCCGGAGCCTGCGCGCGCCGTCCATTGGAAGGCGGCGGCTTCATCTCCAGCGCCGTTGCAACATCCACAACACCCGGCAGATTGCGCAGCTTCTCCGCATACTTGTCGAGAGGATGCCCCGAAACAAAGAAACCCAGTACCTCTTTCTCCGCGGCCAAACGCTGGCCCTCCTCCATGTCGGGAACGTTGGGCAGATCGTCGTTTTTGGCGTCTGCAACCGGAGTATTGAAAATCCCAAACAGCCCGCCCTGTCCAGCCTCGATATCGCGCTGCGCCTTTTGCGCGCGCTCCATGGTCTTGTCGACAGCGGCCAGCAGCTGCGCACGCCGGCCAAAAGAATCCAGCGCCCCAGCCTTGATCAGCGATTCAACGACGCGTTTGTTCAACAGGCGAAGATCGATCTTCTCGCAGAATTCCTGGAAACCCGCGAAGCTCTTCCCTTCTTTGGCAAGCTCGTCCCGCGCCGTCAAAATCGAATCGATCGCGTTGCGCCCGACGTTCTTGATGGCCGTGAGGCCGAACCGGATCGCCTCACCATGCGGTGTGAAATCGGCGTCGCTGTAACGCACGTCGGGCGGTTCCACCGATATCCCCAGCTCGCGGCATTCCTTGATGTACTTCACGACATTTTCCGGTTTGGAAATTTCCGACGTCAGCAGCGCCGACATGAACTCCACCGGGTAGTGCGTCTTCAGATAAGCGGTCTGATAGGCCACCAGCGCGTACGCTGCCGAGTGCGACTTGTTGAAGCCGTATCCGGAAAACTTCGCCATCTGATCGAAGATCTCGCCGACTGCTGCTTTGGGATGCCCCAGCGCCGCAGCGCCGCTCATGAAGCGATCCCGCTGCTCAGCCATCGCCGCCGGATCCTTCTTTCCCATCGCGCGCCGCAGCAGGTCGGCCTCGCCCAGCGAGTAGCTGGCCAGCACGTTCGCGATCCGCATCACCTGTTCCTGATAGACGATGACGCCGAGCGAGTCCCTGAGAATTCCCTCCAGCTCCGGCAGCAGGAACTCCACTTTGCGCCGCCCCCACTTGCGCTCGATGAAGTCGTCGATCATGTCCATCGGTCCAGGACGATACAGCGCATTCAGCGCTGTCAGGTCCTCCACCGTGTCCGGCTTGTACCGCCGCAAAATGTCCCGCATCCCCGGCGATTCAAACTGAAAGATTCCCGACGTCAGAGCCGTATGAAACACCCGCCGCATCGTCTCCGGATCGTCCAGCGGGACCATCTCGATATCCAGTTTCTCCGCGCGGGTCTGCTCGATCAGCTTCAGGCAGTCGGTAATCACCGTCAGTGTTGCGAGGCCGAGAAAATCCATCTTCAGCAGCCCCATCTTTTCGACTGCCTTCATGTCGTAGGCAGTCACGATTTCCTCGTTCTTGGTTCGGTTCAGGGGCACCAGCTCGGTCAGCGGCTGCGGCGCGATCACCACTGCGGAGGCATGCACGCCCGCTCCGCGCACCAGCCCTTCGAGCTTCTTCGCCGTGTCGATCAGCTCCCGAATTTGCTCCGTGCTCTCGTACGCCTCCTGCAGCTGCGGCGAATCCTTGAGAGCCTGATCGATCGTCACACCGATGGTCGCCGGCACCAGCTTGGCGATGCGGTCCACGTCCCCGTACGGCATGTCGAGCGCCCGACCCACGTCTTTGATCGCAGCCTTCGCCGCCATCGTGTTAAACGTGATGATCTGCGCCACCTGCTCGCGGCCATACTTCCGTGTGACATACTCGATCACTTCGCCGCGGCGGTTCTGGCAGAAGTCCACATCGATATCCGGCATCGTCACCCGCTCCGGATTCAGAAAGCGCTCGAACAGCAGCACATTCTGCATCGGATCGATGTTCGTGATCTCCATCGCATACGCGACCAGCGAACCCGTCGCCGATCCTCTTCCCGGCCCCACCGGAATTCCATGGTCCCGCGCGTATTTGATGAAGTCCCAGACGATCAGGAAGTATCCCGAGTACTTCATCTGCTTGATGATGCTGATTTCGAAGTTCAGCCGGGACTCATATTCATGCACCGGGGTTCGCAGCACGCCGCGCGCTTCGAGATTCCGGACCGAGGTCTCGAGGCGCTTCTTCAGCCCCTGCCGGCACACTTCTTCGAAATAGCTGTCAATCGTGTGGCCGGATGGAACGGCGAATTCCGGGAACGGATTATCGACCTTGTGCAGCTTCAGGTGACAGCGCTCCGCAAACTGCATCGTGCGGCTGACGACTTCGGGCGCGTGCTGAAACAGCCGCTCCATTTCTGCTGCGGACTTTACGTAAAACTGGTCGGAGTCAAACTTGAAGCGCTTCGGATCGTTGATGGAAGCCAGCGTCTGCACGCAAAGCAGAACCTCGTGCGCGTGCGCATCGTCTTCGCACAGATAATGGCTGTCGTTGGTGGCCACCAGCGGAATGTCGAGCTCTTTCTCCAGTCGGAACAGATCCGCATGGATCTTCTTCTCCAGCTCGAGCCCCTGATCCTGAATCTCCAGAAAGAAATTGCCCGCGCCCGAAAATGTCCTGATACTGGCTGGCAGTCGCGCGCGCAGCCTCGTACTTCCCGGCCATCAGGTTTTCGCACAACTCACCGGCCAGACAGCCCGGAAAATCCGATCAGCCCCTTCGCATGCTCGGCGAGATATTTCTTGCTCACCCGCGGCTTGCGATAGAAGCCGTGCAGAGAAGCTTCGGAGGTGATGCGGACGAGATTGCGATAGCCTTCTTCGTTTTCGGCGAGGACAAGAAGGTGATTGTAGTCGTCGCCCTGGGGGTCTTCGCGATGATCCTCTTTCTTACAAACATAAAGTTCGCACCCGAGAATCGCGTGGACCCCACGCTTCTTCGCAGCGTCGAAAAAATGCACCGCGCCGTAAATGTTGCCGTGGTCGGTGATCGCCACCGACTTCTGCCCGATGTCGGCAACGCGCTTGACCAGCTTTTCGACGTCGCACGCGCCGTCGAGCAGCGAGTAGTCCGTGTGAAGGTGCAGATGAGTAAATTCCGTCATGGCCTGCTTCTATTCTAGGTCCCCGGACAAGAGACGCCATCCGAGGATCGCGCAGCTCCAGTGAGGAAAAGACGGGACCAAACTCCAAGAAAAATCGAACCGTGTAGGATGGCGAATCGCGGAGGAATCCATGGACAGTGTTGTGACCTTTCTGTTGACGCAGAATCCGGAAGCGGCGATCGCCTTCTATCGCGATAAGCTCGGCTTTAGCTTCCTGCGCGACGACGGCTTCGCGCTGGTCTTCGACATGCGCGGCGTGATGCTGCGGATCGGCAAAGTGCAGTCATTCACCCCGGCACAAAATACGGTACTGGGATGGGAGGCTCGCGACATGGTGGCGACGATGAAAGCTCTGGAAGAGAAGGGCGTGACCTTCGAACGCTACCCCAACATGGGGCAGGATGCGCGTTGCGTCTGCACCTTTCCCAACGGCGATAGGGTCGCGTGGTTCAAAGATCCCGACGGCAATGTGCTGTCCATCTCCCACCACTCCTGAAACGCGACCGGCCACAGGCTACTGGCTGTCCTACCGAGGGATGTCGCGGTGCGCAGTCTTCACGCCGTAGCCGTGGCGCGCGAGGCGGCGCGCGACTTCCTCGGCGATCATCACCGACCGGTGCTGGCCGCCGGTACATCCGAAAGCCAGGGTGAGATAGCTCTTGCCTTCGTTGATATAGTGCGGCAGCAAAAAGAGCAGCAGCTCCGTGACGCGATCCAGAAACTCGCGGCTTTGCGGAAAGCCGATGATGTAGTTCTCGACCTTGGGATCCTTCCCCGTCAGGTTGCGGAATTCCGGAACGAAGTGCGGATTCGGCAGGAAGCGCACGTCGAAAACCAGATCGGCGTCGAGCGGCACACCCTTCTTGTAGCCGAAGCTGATCGACGAGATCAGCAGATTCTTGCCGTCGTTTTCGCGCACAAATTTGTTCTGGATGTAAGCGCGCAGCTCGTGGACGTTGAATTTCGTCGTGTCGACCACCACATCGGCGACGTTGCGGATTGGCTCCAGCAGCCTTCGCTCTTCCTGCAGCGCACGCGTGACACGTTCTTCGCGGCCCAATGGATGCGGCCGCCGCGTCTCAGAGTACCGAGCCAGCAACGCAGCCTTCGAGGCCTCGAGGAACAGCACCGTGGTCGGAAGGGTGCGGCGGATCTCGCGCAGGATCGACGGAAATTTCTCGAGGCTCTGGCCTTCTCGTACATCGACAACCAGCGCGGCCCGGCGGATGTCTCGCGAATGTGCAACCAGCTCCGCGAACGGCGGCATCAGCGACACGGGCATGTTGTCGACCGCGTAGAAGCCGAGATCCTCAAAAGCTTTCAGTGCCGAAGCTTTGCCGGAGCCGGAGAGACCGGTCAGAACAACGAGATCGCGAGGGTTGAGGGGTGCGCGAGCGCGTGGTTTACCACCCGCGGCAGCGCGCCGAGTCCCCTTTTTCCGGCTGGGAGGCATGGCCTCATCGTAGCATCCGGCGCTTAAATTTCAGATGACTCGTTTTGGGGATCAGCGGGGATAAGCGGCTGGCTCTCCCTGCGCAAAGCGGCCTTCAATACTTTGCAGACCCGCTCGCTTTGTTCATCGCGGATGCGATTGAAGAAAGGCAGCGCCAAAGTGCGTGCCGCGACGGATTCGCTGACCGGCAAGCGGATGGTGTCGCGCGACTCGGCATAGGCCGGCTGCCGATGAATGCGTGCAAAATAGCGTCTCGGAAAGCCGGCAATTGACACTCATTTCGGCATGCTCGAACCAGAAATCTGCCGCGTCTGAATGTTGGACAGGAGAATCGTAACGGCCATGGTTACGCAAGGCTGCAGTGTGGCGCGCAATCTCGTCGTTGCGTGTGACGATCATGCCGCTATGTCCGGCGCAGAAAGCGGAATTTTGATCATGGTCGTGACCTGGGTTGGCTGGGAAGTGGCACGGCGCGCTTGATGAGCAGTTCCTGCCCGACCGGGCACGTCGTCAGCACCTCGACAATGCGCTCCGCGGCATGACCGTCACCATAGGGATTGGTCATACCCTGGAGCGATGCGTGAAACGCGGGGCTGCGTGCTTCGCCGATGCAGTGAAGAATCGAGCCGGTCTCCGGGTCGGCATCGAGGACATTGCGGGCACGCTCCCGGCCCTTTTGACGAAAACCGACGTTGACGGTGGGCAGTGCGAAAGAGGCCGCTTCCATAATCCCGCTCGAAGAATTGCCGATCATCACGTCGACGCAGCGCAGCAGGCTCCAGTACGTAACGGCATCGAGATTCACGAAGAGCCGGCTGCGCTCGTGCCGCGACAGGAAGTCCCGCGTACGCAGGAGCAGCGAGCGGCTGCCCGCGTCGGCGTTCGGATAGCAGAAGAGGACCTGTGGAGTCCCCTGCCCGGCAAGCCGCTCCAGGGCGTCGAAGAGCGAGCCGGCTTCGCACGTGGTGTCCTGCGCGAGCGTGACCGGATGATACGCGACCAGCAGAGCCGGCATGCGCAGATCGAGACCGCACGCAGACTCGACCTCCGCCCGCGATAAGAGCCGGCTGCGGCGCACATGATCGAGCGAGGGAGCGCCGGCATGGTGGACGCGCCAGGGTTCCTCACCCATCGCGATCACGCGTTCCCGCGCGGCTTCGGTGGACGTGAAATGAATGTGGCTCATTTTCGTGAGCGCGTTGCGGACCGCATCGTCGATGGCGCCTTCGCTGATCTCGCCGCCTTCGATGTGCGCGATGGGGATGCGCAGCGAAAGCGCGACCGCAGCGGGCGCCAGCATTTCGTAGCGGTCGGCGATGAGGAGCAGCAAATCGGGACGCATCCCGCCCAGAGTGTCGGCGAGCGAAAGCACTGCAACCCCAATGCTCTTTGCCATACCGACGTCGGTGTCGGAGCTGAGCAAAGACTCAATCCGCGCGGCGATGGCGAAGCCATCCTTTTCAATTTCCTGGATCGTCGCGCCGAACTCAGGCGAAAGATGCGAAGCCATCACGATCAGGCGCAACTCGACATCGGGATGTTCGGAAAGCAGTTTCAGAGGCCAATAGAGATGGCTGTAGTCGGCGCGGGAAGTGGTGACAACAGCAATGCGGCGCTTCATGGGGCTGAGGCCGTGGCGAATTCGGAACCGACGGCGCGCAATCGGGCGCTGGGCTCGTAATCGGGCACCAGAGTCTGAACAAGGCGCAGCAGAAGCGGCAGATCGCGGGCGGCGATGGCGGATTCGACACCGGCCATGTGCGTTTCCAGATCCGCGGATGAAGGGCTGAGCACACGCCGCAACCCGGGTGCAGCGTAGCCGGCGAGACGTTCGCGCAGTGAGATGGCCGATTCTTCGAGTTTGTCCCCGGGGCGAAGTTCAGTGAAGACGATCGGGATATCCGAGCCGCTGGCGGCGATCATGCGCTGGGCAATGTCCGCGATCAGGACGGAATCGCCGGTATCGGGAACGAGAAGGCCGCGTGCGGGCGCGACCAACAGGGCCTGAGCGAGAAGAGCGACGACGTCGTGCAGGGTAAGGAAGAATCGCCGGACGGCCGGATGCGTGACAGTGACGGGACCACCACGCGCGATCTGTTCCGCGAATAGTGGCCCGACGCTGCCCGGGGATCCGATGACATTGACCAGACGCACGGCGGTTGCAAACGCGGGATGGGAGAGGATAGCCAGCTCCGCGATGCGCTTGGAAGCGCCCATGATGCTGTGCGGCGCCACGGCCTTGTCCGTGGAAACGAGGATCGTCTTTTCCACGCCATGTTCGAGAGCAGTTTGCGCGAGCCGCCAGGTGCCGAGGCTGTTCGTCTCAACCGCCGCAAATGGATTGCGCTCCATCAGTGGCACATGCTTCAACGCCGCCGCGTGGAGGATGATTGCGGGGCGATGGTCATCCAGAATCGCCGTAAGGAGTGCGCCATCGCAGACGCTGCCGAGGATCGGAACGCAGCGCCCGCCGTAGCCGCGCGCCGTCATCTCGGTATCGATGGTGAAGAGTGGCTGCTCGGCGACATCAAGAAGGATGATCTTCTGTGCGCCGGAAGCGGCCAGGACGCGCACCATCTCTGAGCCGATGAAGCCGCCCGCCCCCGTAATGAGCACACGCCGTCCTGCGGCTTGCGGAATCAGAATGGGCTCTGGCTTTTCCGTCTCGCGCCCCAGAACTGCAGCCCACGAAGGCGTAAAGACAGTGTTCGGCGCGTCGGAGAAATCAGTCTGCACTTTGCGAAATTATAATTGGCCTTCGCCTCCCACCATGTCCGTCACCCTCCTTCCGGCCACCGAGCAGCTTGCCTTATTGCAGCGCCGCGCGATCACCCCCCTCGAACTGGCTGAGGCGCACATCGCGCAAATCCAGCGCCTCAATCCACAACTCAACGCATTCGCCGATTTCGACGCGGAGCGCACGCGGGCGCAGGCGGCGCAGGTCCGCCCAGGACCGCTCTCCGGACTCCCCATGACGGTGAAGTCGTCCATATCGGTCGCGGGTTTGCGCTGCGAAATCGGCAGCACCCTCAACCGCGGGTCGATTCCCAACACAAATGCTGTCCTGGTCGACCGGCTCATCGAATCCGGTGCGCTGATCCTCGGGACAACCAACTGCCCCGAGTTCCTGATGGCGTACGAGACGGAAAACCTGCTCTACGGCAGCACGCGCAATCCCTGGAATCCGGAGTACTCCGCGGGAGGATCAAGCGGTGGAGAAGCCGCAGCGATCGCAGCCGGACTGTCGGCCGGCGGACTGGGCAGCGACAGCGGTGGATCCGTGCGCGAGCCGGCGCACTTCACCGGCATCTGCGCGCTCAAACCCACGGCAGGCCGCTTTCCTGCCGCGGGACATCTTCCGCCCTGCCTGGGCCCCTTCGCTTTTATGGGCTCGATTGGACCGATGGCGCGCACCGTCGGCGATCTCCAATTGCTTTTCGCAACGCTCTCGGGGCAGGACCCCAACGATCCCAACAGCGCTCCGATTCTGCATCGGCGGGTTTCGCGCGACGAAGCAAAGCAAGTGCCGATTGGATGGTTCGAAGACGACGGCATCGTCCCGGTAACCCCGGAGACGCGAGCCAGTGTGCAACAGACAGTTCGTGCACTGGAGCGCCAGGGATTCAAGCTGAAACCCTTTCGCCCCGCGTCCCTTGAAGCTGCACGCAAACGATGGTGGACCTTCTTCGTCCAGTGCGGCGCGATGCTCTACGCGCCGACGATTCGCGGACGCGAAGACCAACTCAGCCCAACCTTCCGCGATTTTTTGGAAATCGCCCGGTCAGCAGCGCCCCTGACGGCCGATTCCCTGCTCGATGCGTGGGTCGAATCGGACAAAGTGCGCGCGCGTCTGCTCGACGAGATGCGGCAGTTTCCCATCCTGCTCTGTCCGGTGTGTTCCATTCCGGCGTTCAAGCCTTTCGAGCGCCGCTGGACGGTCGACGGTCAGACGGTCGCGTATCTCGATGCAATGCGCTTCACGCAATGGTTCAATTTGCTCGGCGGACCTGCGGCCGTCGTCCCCGTGAGCCGCTCGCCCGAAGGTTTGCCCATCGGCGTACAGATCGCGGGCCGTCCCTTCGCCGATGAACTGGTGCTGCAGGTGGCGGCAGCGATCGAAGCCGACTTTGGATACCAGCCTCCGCCCATGGCGCTCTGAATTCCCGCCGCAAAAGTGAAAAAGCCTGCCACCGGGCAGGCCTTTCCGAATCCAAAAAACGTTACGGCTTGAGACGCTGGAAGAGATTCAGCTTGGAAACGTCGTTCACCATGATGAACGCGAAGAACAGGATCAGCATCACGAAGGCGACCTGATACACACGCTCTTTGAATTCCTGCTTCAGGTCGCGGCGCAGCAGGCCTTCGATGCACAGCAGGAGAATCATGCCGCCATCGAGAATTGGGATGGGCAGCAAATTCATAATGCCGAGGTTCAGGCTGATCAGCGCGGTCAGGCCGATGATCGGCTGCCAGCCGTGCATTTCGGCGGCTTCGCCCGTCATACGCGCCATACCAATCGGCCCGCTCAGCTGCTGCATCACCGCTCCGTGACGCGTGAACATGCGATGCAGAATGTCCAGAATCAGACCGGAGTAATGCAGGTTGTACGTAATCGAGCGGCGCACCGCCTGCGGCAGCGGCAACTGCTCCACCGTGAAGGGCGGCGGGGTCGCGGTAAAGCCGAGGCGATAGCCGGGCTCGCCCGTACCGTAGTCCGCCCAGATCGGCTGAACCGTCACTGCGAACTGCTTGCCGTTGCGCTCGACCAGCAAATTCGCCGGCTTGCTGCCGGCCTCATCCAGAACCGCGATGATCGCGGGAACGCCGTGCACCACCTGGCCATCGACGGCAACCAGACCATCGCCCGCCTGCAGACCCGCTTTCGCGGCCGGGTCCCCGGGCACAACGTCGGCCACGGTGACCGGTCCATTCTGCTCTTTGGGCAGCAGACCCAGCGATTCAATATCGAAGTCCTGCCCATGCGTAGGATCGGCCAGCAGAAGCTCGGTGCTGAACTGTTTCGTTTGCCCGTTGACGACGCGCTCCACTGTGATCGGAACGGTGGAGTTGACATCGAGCAGAGCGCGGTCGGTCAGCGTCTCCCACGTCGGACTCCTCTTGTCGTCAAAACGGATGACGCGGTCCCCCGTCTCGAGGCCTGCGCGGCCGGCGGGCGAATTGGGCGGCACCACGTCCAGCACAGCCGCAGAGCCGAGATACTGCTCGACCTCATTGTGCATGGTGTAGAAGCCCGCCATCAGCACGAAGGCCAGAATGAAATTGGCGACCGGTCCCGCCAGCGCGATCAGAACCCGCTGCCAGCGCGGATGGGAGCTGAATTCGCCGGGATCGCCGGTGGTTTCCGAGCCCGGCGTTTCTCCGGACATCTTGACGTACCCGCCCAGCGGCAACGCGCTGATGCGGTAGTCGGTGTCGCCGTACTTAACGCCGAAAAGGCGCGTGCCGAATCCCAGCGAAAAGACCTCAACGCGGACCCCGCAAAGCTTGGCGACAGCGAAATGGCCGAACTCATGCACCAGGACCATGATCCCGAGCACGATAAGAAAGGAGACGGTCGCAATAACGGCGAAGGGCATATCTACTGTTTGGGCGAAACTCGTGCGGACTTGGGCAGCATACCGGAGAACCTGGGCCTCAGCAACGATGAGACAATTCGCGTCCCGCCAAAACCTCCCGCGCCAGCTCGCGCGACTGGCTGTCCAGCGCGAGCACTTCTTTTATGGTCGCCGGGTGTGTCTCCGGGGTTGTCTCGAGCACCTGCTCTATTGTAGCTGGAATCCCGGTAAAGGGAATGACCCGTTCGAGGAAGGCCTGAACGGCCACTTCATCCGCGGCATTCAGGGCAATCGCGTGGGCGCCACCCTTCTCCGCAGCCTCATACGCCAGCCGCAAACACGGAAACCGCTCCAGATCCGGTGGCTCGAAATGCAGGTCGGAGAGCGAGGCCATGTCGAAGCGCAGCTCTGACGCCACACGCTCCGGATAGCTGAGCGCATACAGGATCGGCAGACGCATATCCGTGACGGAAATCTGCGCCAGCAGACTCCCATCAATAAATTCCACCAGCGAATGCACCGTCGACTGCGGATGCACGGTGACCCGGATCGCCGACGGAGGCAGATCGAACAGACGGCACGCTTCGATAATCTCGAGCCCCTTGTTCAGCAGCGTGGCAGAGTCGATCGTGATGCGGCGGCCCATTACCCACGTCGGATGATGGAGCGCCTGCTCCACCGTGATGTTGCGGAATTCGCCAGCAGGAAGGGTGCGAAACGGCCCCCCCGAAGCAGTGAGCCAGATCTGCCGCACCTCCTGGCGCTGTCCGGCGCGCATGCACTGGTGAATCGCGTTGTGCTCGGAGTCGATCGGCAGCAACGCGACATTCCGTTCGCGCGCCGCCGCGGTCAGAATCTCTCCCGCGGCAACCATAGCTTCCTTGTTGGCCAGGCCAATCGTCTTTCCCGCCAGAACCGCCGCATACGTCGCTTCCAGTCCTGCGACACCAACAATGGCCGAGACGACAAAATCAGCCTCTGGCAACGTGGCCACGCGAACCGAGCCTTCGCTGCCCCACCCAACTTCGGTGTCGACTCCCTCTTTGCGCAGACGCCGTCTCAGTTCCGCGGCCAGTTCTTCCGTGGCCAGCGAAACCACGCGAGGACGCCAGCGAAGGCACTGCTCATAAACGCTGTCGATGTTGCGCCCCGCCGCGAGAGATACCACCGCGAAGCGCTCCGGATAGCTCTCGACGATGCTGAGCGTGCTCCGGCCGATGGAACCAGTCGATCCCAGAATGGCGATGTGTTTCAAGCGAGGAATTCTTCCGTCCGGGAGGCCAGCCGCCCACCAAAAATTCTTTGCCGTGCGCTCTTCGCTGACCGTCTCACCGCTGCTGATTTCAGAAGGACTGCTGGGCTAACTGAGCGTACCACAGCACCGGCGCAGCCAGCAGCAGCGCATCGATGCGGTCGAGAAACCCTCCGTGTCCGGGCAACAGCCGTCCCGAATCCTTCACGCCGGCGCCGCGCTTGATCGCGGATTCGACCAGGTCGCCGGCCTGCCCGGCAATGTTCAGCAAAACCGCAAGACCAATCCAGTGAAGATAACTGCCGGGATAGGAGATGTATTCAATGGAGCGCGCGGTAAGGAATCCGCTTGTCCACACCAGCACCACCCCGATGAGCACGCTGGCGGCAACGGACGCGATCGCTCCCTCCCAGGTCTTGTTAGGACTCAGACTGCGCGCAAGAGACCACCGGCCGAAAGCGCGACCTATATAGAGCGCGGCGATGTCGCCGCACCAAACCACCAGCAGCAAAAACAGCAGCAGCGAGGGCCCGTTGTCCTCGGCCGACAGCAGATAAATGGTCGACATGGAGAAACCGATATAAATCAGGCCAAAGACCGAGCACGCGGTATCCGGCAGGACCCGCTCAATCGGGGAGCGGAAGGTGCACAGGATCAGCAGCCCCAGCGAGATTGCCCCCATGACAGGAGCCATCAGATCTGGCCGCCGAAAAATTGCAGCCAGCAGGATCGCGAGACAACCCAGGACGACGATGCGTGGCGTTTTCGCGCCCATGGCGTCGGCCAAACCCAGATATTCCCACAACGCCAGGCCCGCAACGATAAACACGAAGCTCATCAGAACAATGGGCCACTTCGGCGAGATAAAGATCACCACAAGAACGAGAGGAATCAGAACCACCGCGGTCAGGATGCGCTTCATGCCAAGGGCAGAATACACGCCAGGAACCCCTGCGGCGCATGGAATGAAGCCCGGCAGGTAACTTCCGAACCGGCGCTTTGCGAGTCCGCCGGAAGACTCACTTCGCATCCGGAATGCGCGTCGCCGGCATAGTGCGAAGAATCTCCAGCTGCTCCTGCACCGCAGCCCACTGGCGAGGATGCTTCTTCGTGTCGTTGCGTGCGGTCGGATCGGAGTAGAACGCGAGAATATTTTGCCGCAGGCCCAGAGGAGGCATCGCGTTCTCATTGGTCACGCGCCTGAGCAGCGCCGCGTACGTCTGGTCCATCAGGCGGTACGTTCCCGGACGGCTCGCATACCCGGTGTCGAGATCGAGGTCCGGAACCGAGAACCCATCCTGCCCCTTTTGCGCGAGCACTCCCAGCAAATGAAGATAGCTGTCGGTTGCATCGTTCACCCCATCCACGTACTTCTGTTCGGAATCCTTGCTGGGCCCGCGGATCGACAGGTCCGACAGGATGCCAATCTTCGGCGTGATCAGGATGACAAAAGCAACCAGCCGCGTCTCGAAACTCGGCTTGTGCTTCCGGTAAGCCTCCCATCCATTGCGGGCCGACGCATCTTTCAGCCGCTCCTCAAAAGTGTGGAATCCAGGCAAGTCCTCGTCAGCCGGAAACCTTTTCCGATGCAGCAGCACCTCGGCGTACGAGACGCGCGGAAGAAACTCACGAACCGACCAGTCATAACTGCCAATGGAGTGCGACTCGTTGCCGATGACCCTGTCCAGCCGAAGCCCGTACGTCGCATAAAAGGCGCGCTCCAGAAGCTTCCGGGGAACCGCGAAGCCAACGTGGCGCAGGTATGCAGCCGGTGCGAAGCGGGAATGGCTCAGCTGATCGATGTCGAACGCCCACTCCGTCCTCACATGCGCATGCGGCGATTCCTCGTAGGTGACCACCGGTCCGTACTGCTGAGCGAGATTCGGAAACTCAATGGCGACCGCCGGGTTCACCGACTCGCGATGCCCGATCGTGTCGCCCACATAATGCGAAAGCGCTCCCAAAGCGAACGCCAGCTCATTCACATTTTGGGCCTGGCGAATGAGATTCGTAACGAAGTCGCCGGTTCGCACGTAATGCGTCAGATTGCTGAACGGCGGGTGACCGAACGGGTAGTAGCCGGCATCCTGAATGACGGAACCGCCGTAAGCGTAGGCATGCGCCTGGCGCAGCTGCTCCGGCGTAGTGTCGGGATACCGGCTGAGCAGCACGGGCTTGATGCCCGACTCCCAGGTCATGTCGATGATGGTTTCGTGCGTCAGAAACGAAAACGCAAACGAGAGTGGCGCAGCCAGCAGGAATCCAAGCGTGGCGCAGACGATCTTTCCCTTCATTCCTGCTGTCGTTCCTTCCTGGTTTTTTAAAGCCGCCCAGGACCAGTAGGATGCAGCCGGCAAGATGAGGATGTTCGGTGTGCGAACATCCGCTCTTCCTGAGCATCGACGCTCTGTGCCCGCCCAGCACTCTGGGCTCTCCCCTATTCGTAACGCAGAGCCTCGGCGGGCAGCACCCGCGCCGCCGAGCTGGACGGGTAAAGGGTCGCCAGCAGCGAAACCCCCAGCGACAGAGCCGTCACAATCACTCCGTGCAGGACCCGCGGTGCGAACGGGAGATAGTCCAGCGAGTAAACATCGGCGGAAAGATGGATAAACCGGTAGTGACCGCCCGCCCAGGCGAGAACGTAGCCCAGGATCAGCCCGATCCCTGTCCCAATCACGCTGATCAGCAGACCCTGCATCAGAAAGATGCGCCGGATCTGTCCCGGCTGCACTCCCATCGACATCAGAACCGCAATATCTTTCGTCTTTTCCATCACCATCATGGTCAGCGCGATCAGAATATTCAGCGCCGCCACGCAGACGATGAGGCCGATGACGATAAAAGTGACAACCTGCTCCAGCTTGAGGGCGCGGAATAGCTCGCGGTTTTGCTCCATCCAGTTCGTCGTGCTGAAGCCCGGCCCGGCCGCGCGCTCAATCTCGTCGCCAATCACGTTGGCATGGTAAAGATCATCCACGCGGAAGGAAATGATCGAGATCAGATCCGGCTCGCCGAAGAGCCGCTGTGCGTCGGCGAGGCGGATGAAGCCGAAGCTCGAGTCGTACTGATAAAAACCGGAGTGAAAAATGCCGGCGATGCGAAAGCGCTGGTACTTGGGCACGATGCCGTACGGCGTCAGATCCCCCTGCGGGCTGGTCACCATCACAACATCGTTCAGGCTGGCTCCGATGGAGTCGGCGAGATCCGTCCCGATCACGATCGGCGGCGTCGGCGAGCCGTAAGGGTCCTCCGAGTTGGCCGTCTGGCTCAGCGGCGCCACGCTGCCCTCCGCCAGATTGTTCAGCATGTCAGAAACCGTCCGCTCTTCCGACGGGATAATCCCTTTCAGCATGGCGCCGCCCGCCCGCGCTCCATTGCGCGAGATCAGTACCGGCTCGTACAGCCCCGGCGCCGCCGCGACCACGTGGGGCAAATGGCGCAGCCGATCCAGCAGCGGCCGCCAGTCCCGCATGCCGTCGCTCATGGTGCGCATCAGGTCGACGTGCGACGTGGAACTCAGCAGGCGATCCTGCAGATCGCGGCGCGTGCCGTTGGTGATGGCCAGCGCCAGGATCAGCGACGCCACCCCCACCGCCACACCGGCGATCGAAATCCACGTGATCACGCCGATGACCGCCTGGCGGCGTTTGGCCCGCAGATAGCGCGCCGCAACAAAAAGCTCGAACCTCATCCCTTACGCTTCCCGCTTCCGGCTAGCTGCGGGCTGCTTCACCGCACCACCGCTTTCACCGTCACTACGTTGTCGAAGCGATCGTAGACGCGGATCGCGATCACATGCTCGCCAGCATCGACCGGATCTCCGGCGTCCGGGCGACGAGGCGGCAGCGGTGCATTGAAGTCGAACCGTTTCGTGAGCGAGTCACCCAGATTCCCCACCGGCGCCACGTACTGCCAGCGGCCCGCATCGATCGAGTACTGCGCGTGAGTCACTGGCGAGGTCGCGTCCGTTGCCGTCAGCGAAGCGTGAATCCTGCCATCGACCAGGTGCGCCTCGAGCCCCGAGACCACCGGCGGCGTCGTATCGATGACAAACTCGTCGCTGACGCGATCCCCGGTGAGCGCCTCGCCGGGGTTGTGCGAGCGAGCGTCGCTGGCGACCACCTTCACGCGATAATGGCCATCCGGCAATTGCGACGAGTCGAACGAATAGAAGCGCTCGGTGACGTGATCGTGCAGGAACTGCCAGTTGTGCTCCCCCTCGCCGCGGTAATACAGCGCGAAGCTCAGATCGTCGCCATTGTCGTCATGCGCGGCCCAGCGCACCGTCACCGCATTGCGGTCGCGTATGGCGGAGAGCGGCTCCCTCCCCGGCTCCTGGCCGACAAAACTGATACCCGCATTCTGCGACGAGGGAAAATTAATCGTGATCTGCTGCGGCTGCCCCGGCTGCTGCTGCATCGAATTCGCCCGCGCTCCCGGCGCGACGACAATTTCATCCACAACCGGCGGCATGTTCACCGGCAGGTAGTTGATCGCCACCGCTCCGACCGAACTGCCGGGATGCTCCACCAGCTTCCATTGCATAAATCGCGACGGGTCGATGCCCAGAGAGCCGGTATTGGGCGTGAACTGCTTCCAGTCGCCCCACGCCCGCTGCGGGTTCTCGATGTTGCCGGCTCGCGCGAACATCTGCACCGAAGCCGACGGTGCAGCGCCCAGCTCCACCTCGGCGCGTCCCCATTGCGCAAACACGCCGGCGTCAAAGACCTCGCTGAGGTACGTGCCCTCGGCCGCCTCGCCGTGGCTCAGCAGGAACAGCTTGCCGGAGTTGGCCGTGCTCACAAAGAACCCCTTCGGCGAATCGGCAAAACCCGTCACCTGCGCCGCTTCCAGATGGGCCAGGTCCGCCCACGTGCCATCGTCATGAATGCGGAAGACGCGCCCGCGATTGCCCGTCGCCGCCAGCACCCCATCGTTCGTCCACGCCAGCGAGTAGAGAATCTCGTCGTGACCGCTCCAGATCTTCCGCGGCGGCCCATCCCCATGCGGAATCTCGTACAGCTCCGACCCTTCCGGGATCAGCGTGTTGCCATTAAAAGCCTGCACCGAACCCGGCGTCACGATCGTGATCGTTGCCGTCACCGTGGCCTGCCCCGTCACCGGCAACGGCGGCAGGTTATTTCTCCCCTTCTCGCCCACGCCCGCGGCGTAAATCGTGCCATCGGGCGCAACAATCACTTTGGTGATCTCTTTCTTCGGCGCGTCGTAGAGCACAAATGCCTTGCCCGCGGGGTCGATGCGATACACCAGCCCCGTGCCGTCGGAACCCGCAATCAGATCGCCCGACTTATCGAAGGCCAGCGAGCGGATATGCTCCTCGTCGCTCTTGAAAAACAACTCAGGCTTGCCCGGCGTCGCCCCGGTGGTCGCGCGGTAGATCGCCGCCGGCGCCCCCGTGGCGATGTACAGCCGCCCCTGCGCATCGAAGGCCAGGTCCCAAACGTACTTCGGCTTTTCCTGGGTCGTCGAAGGATCGAAAACCAGCGTCGCGCTGTCGTCGTTCTTATTTTCCGCGTGCGCATCGATGCGGTAAACCTTGCCCGAAGGCAGCGTTGCCGCATACACCGCGCCGTCAGGACCCACACGCACCACCTGCACGCTCATGTCACGCGTGGTAAACAGCGTCGTCGACTTACCCTCCGGGGTGACCCGCAGCACCGTCGCCGGCGTTCCTGTGGCCACATACGCATTGCCATCGCGATCCGCCGCCACCGCCCACACATACGTTGAGGGCGTGGCGAGGATCGCCTTGCTCTCCGGCCCGGGAACCAGATGGCCGTCGCTGCTAATCGCCACACCGTTGGGTGTGCCTCGTTCCAGATCCTCGAAGCGCGATTCGCTCCACAGTCGCGTGCCCTGGCCATGCGCCAGCGTGGCGAGCGGCGAAAAAAGCGAGGCTGCAAAAAGAGACAGCGCAACCGGGCGAACACTCGAAGCCAGTCGGCAAAATCGGCTTGAATTCATGCTGAATTTCAGTCTACAGAAAGCATTCCGCCGGCACAGAACTGCCATCCCAACCTCCAGGCAATTCCCCTGACACAAATCACGTTGTGTCGCCTACACTGGGGTTTCGCCGCTCGTCTGCTATCCCGGGCCATCAGGCTCGGAATCCCGCGAATTGAGATTGTGCCTCGATGCTGAAACGCTGGAGAACCCGGATACTGCTCTTCCTTGCCGTGCTCGGTCCGGGATTCATCACGGCCAACGTCGACAACGATCCCAACGGCATCATCACCTACTCCCAGGCCGGCGCCCAGTTCGGCTACACCCTGCTCTGGACCATGATTCCCGTCACCCTCGCCCTCATCGTCGTCCAGGAAATGTGCGCGCGCATGGGCGCCGTCACCGGCAAAGGCCTCTCCGATCTGATCCGCGAGGAATTCGGCCTCCGCCTGACCTTCATCATCATGGTGCTGCTGGTCCTCGTTAACTTTGGCAACATCATCGGCGAATTCAGCGGCATCGCCGGCAGCCTGCAGCTCTTCCACGTTTCGAAATTTATCTCTATCCCCATCTGCAGTGCCCTGGTCTGGCTGCTCGCCGTCCGTGGCGACTACAAGAGCGTCGAGAAAATCTTCCTCATCGCGTCGATGGTCTACTTCGCCTACATCATTGCCGGCGTGCTCGCCCACCCCGGCTGGCACGAAGCCTGGGTGGCCACCGTCAAGCTCCCACCCGTATCCGTCCTCCGCAACAAGGAGTACGTCTTCGCCGTCGTCGCCGTCATCGGCACCACCATCGCTCCCTGGATGCAGTTCTACCTCCAGTCCTCCATCGTCGAGAAAGGGGTAACCGCCAAGTCCTACGCCGGTTCTCGGATCGACGTCATCGTGGGCTCCATCTTCACCGACGTCGTCGCCTGGTTCATCATCGTCGCCTGCGCCGCTACGCTCTGGGTGCACGGCATCACCAATATTCAGGACGCCTCCTACGCCGCCGAAGCCATGAAGCCGCTCGCCGGCCAGTATGCCTTCATCCTTTTTGCCTTCGGGCTCTTCAACGCCGGATTCTTCGCCGCCTCCGTGCTGCCTCTGTCCACCGCCTACGTCGTCTGCGAAGGCTTCGGCGTCGAATCGGGCATCGACAAACGCTTCCGCGAAGCGCCCTTTTTCTACGGCCTTTACACCCTGCTCATCATCGGCGGGGGCGCGGCCGTCATGCTCATTCCCAACGCCCGGCTGATGCAGTGGTATATCTCGTCCCAGGCTTTCAACGGCGTCCTGCTGCCGGTCGTGATCGTGCTGATGCTGCTCCTCATCAACCGCAAAGACCTCATGGGCGAGCACGTCAATTCCCACTGGTTCAACGGAGCCGCCTGGGTCACCGCCATCATCGTCAGCATCCTCTCCGTCATCCTGATGGTGCAGCAGTGGTGGCCCGGTCACCACTGAAGTCCAACAGTCCAGGCGGCCGTTGGCCGGAAATCCCTCCGCACTGCCCACGATGGATCGCGCCCAGGTCAGAACCCTCCCCTTCAAAAATCCTCCGCCATTCCGGCAGGACCCTGGTCTTCAAAACCACGTCTGAGGTATTCACCAGGGTTGGCCCCCACAACTCGTTTGAACGCCTTGCTGAACGCAGCGTCGGACTCGTAACCAACCGACCGGGCGACATCAATGAGCTTTTTGTCACGCTGTTCGAGTAACGGCATCGCCTTCTGCATCCGCCACTCGGTGACATATTCCAGTGGCGTTTGTCCAAGGAGCTCCTTAAAACGCGCTGCGAATGCGGAGCGAGACATGCCCGCCGCCTCGGCCAGGGACTCGACCGTCCAGGGTGTATTCACTCGGTCGTGAATGGCGCTCAGGGCAGTGCCCACCTGAGGATCGAAAATCGCACGAAGCCATCCTTTCTTGCGTTCCGGTCCCGACGCGATATGCCCCCGGAGTGTCTGGATAAACAGAACCTCCGCCAGGCGCGTCGCGACGACTTCCGATCCCGGCGCCCGTTCTGCCATTTCTGACGCCAGCGCCTGCATGGTGTTGTGAAGAGCAAGCGTGCGTGCCTGATCGGCCTTCATCAGAATGAAGCTCGGCAATAACTGAGTGATCGGCTTCAGGCTGGCGCGATCGAAAATCAAAGACCCACAGACGATGGTCGTCGGTGCGCCACCACCTCTATAATGAGCCACATTGCCGTTGGCCCTGGCCCCGATCTCGCGGAAACTCCACCTCGGACGCGTTCGCGGGCTGTCCCGCAAAACGATCGAAGTCCCCTTCGCCAGCAAAAAACAATCACCACCGGTGAGCGGAATCGGCTCCGCAATCCCTTCCACACTCAGCCAGCAGTTGCCGCGCGCAAGCATGGCGAAGTGCGCCAAATCTGTGGGTGGCATCGTTTTGCCGGAAGGCGTGCCTTTTTCTTCGGTCTGCTTCTCCTGGATTACGCCCCACGGGGCTGTGGCTTCGAGCCTGTGCAGACCGAAAGCGCTTACGTGCATCGTTCTGAAGATGTCTGTTATCGGGTCCAACAGAGCCTCCCGCTTCTGGACGAATAGACAAAAGATTAGGACTCCCGAGCAGTTCTCGTCCACCGCCAAAGAAATCTACTCCTCTGTACGGAGTGCTACACATCGACCGAAGGGAGCAGTTATGGGAAAGCTGGAGGGTAAGGTTGCAGTCATCACGGGTGGATCGAGCGGTATGGCGCTGGCAAGCGCCAGGCGGTTCGTTGAAGAAGGCGCCTACGTTTTCATCACGGGCCGCAGGCAGAAGCAGCTCGATGAGGCCGTCAAACTGATTGGCCGGAACGTGACCGGCGTGCGCAGCGACGCGGCCAATCTCGACGACCTCGACCGCCTGTTCGATACCGTCAGGCGGGAAAAGGGCAGGATCGATGTCCTGTACGCGAGCGCCGGCTGGGGCGAAGCCGTCCCATTGGGCGAGATTACCGAGCAGCACTTCGATGCGATCTTCGGCCTGAACACGCGCGGAACGCTGTTTACGGTCCAGAAGGCGTTGCCGCTGTTCAACGATGGCGGATCGATCATCATGACCGGATCCGTTGCTTCGGTGAAAGGTTTTCCTGGTTACGGCGTCTACTCGGCGAGCAAGGCAGCGTTGCGTTCCTTCGCACGCACGTGGCTCAACGAACTGAAGGGCAGGAAGATCCGGGTGAACGTCCTGGGCCCGGGGCCGATCGCCACACCGATGCAGGACCAGGTTCTCGACGAGGAGGGGAAGCGGATGTTCGAATCCCTGATCCCGCGGGGAAAGATGGGTCAACCTGAGGAAATCGCGACCGCCGCGCTGTTTCTTGCTTCCGACGATTCGAGCTTCGTGAACGGGGTGGAGTTGAACGTCGACGGCGGCATGTCGGCCATCTGAAATCGGCGCATCTCGGTGAGTTATCGCCGGCAATCCGGAATGTATGGTCCGCCGCCTTGTTGCAAGCGAAAAGTGAAGATGGACGGTTGGGTCTGCGCAAATGTATTCGGTCTTTGTGTGAGCCAAAGCTCTGGACCTTGATGGGATGCGCTGCGCTCTCGTCCTAACTAGTTTGAAAGCCTCAGAGGGCTGTTCCGTATGACAGGTTTGGAGAGCGCCGGGTTCGACCGTTTTGCCATCTCGCTGTTCGCCAGCAGACCTGGCAGAAAACCTTGTTGAAGATCAGCCGCCTGACGTTCCGTGCCAGGGGTCAATTGCAGGCCAGAGCCTCTGTCGAGATCAGCAACAGGGGAGGCCGATAGGCTTCGCTTTTGGCCAGCACCGCCCAGGCGACGCGAGCCATCTTGTTGGCCAGTGCGACCGCCGCGACGTTGGTGTGAACTCGCGATGCAAGCTGGCCGAGCCATGCACTGAGGCCGGCTGACTGCTTGTCCCTGCACTGCAGCACGGCGTGGGCCCCGCTCACCAGCAGTCTTCGCAGGTAGTGGTTTCCACGCTTGCTGATGCTCAGCAGTTTCTGCTTGCCGCCGGTTGACTCCTGCTTCGGCACCAGCCCCAGCCAGGCTGCGAACGATCGTCCCTTGCGAAACTCGGCGCCGTTGCCGATCGAAGCGACGACCGCCGTGGCCGTCAGCGGCCCGATACCGGGAATCGCCATCAGCCTCTGGCAGGCTTCCTGCTCGTGTGCCGCCTTCGCGATCAGGGCATCGGCCTCATCGATCTGGCTCTGCAGCTGTCTCAGCTCGCCGTGCAACTGCGCCAGCAGCATGCGCAGAAGCCCGGACAGGCGGTTGTCGGCGTCTTCCAGGATAGCGGGCAGCGAAGCTTCGGCATGCCGGCGTCCCTTGCGGAAAGTGATGCCGCGCTCCAGCAGCAGTCCGCGCATCTGGTTGATCACCGACGTTCTGCGTGCAACCCAGCGATCGCGCACCCGGTGCAGCGACTGCATGTCCAGCTGTTCATCGCTCTTGATGGGCACAAACCGCATGTTCGCTCGCCCTACCGCTTCGGCGATGGCTTCAGCATCGATGTAGTCGTTCTTGTTGGTCTTTACATACGGCTTCACGTACTGGGCGGGCATCAGGCGCACTTCGTGGCCCTGCTCGCGCAGGCTGCGGCCGAGGAAGTGGGAGCCTCCGCAGGCTTCCATGCCAACCAGTCGAACACGCAGGTTCGCCGTGAAACGCAGCAACTGAAGGCGCGAGAACTTCCTGCGTACAACCACCTCACCAGCCCGGTTCAGACCAACCAGGTGAAAAACTGTCTTGCCCAGATCGATGCCGATTGTATCGAGTTCCATGGACCGCCTCCTGTGCTCACCTCTTATGTTCCCCGAAGGGGAAGAGGCGGCGGACCATACCAATTAGTTTCGACGGGCCGGAACCTGCCGAAACAGCCGCAAATGGATGAAATTTCGAATGGCCGACCAACCTCCCGCAATCGGAACGGTCAAAGGGAAATGGCTCGCCAGGGCAATCTCGACCGAGGCCGCAGTCCAACCTCGCAAAGTGTGATCTCATCACTGACCGGAAGGATCCAATCGGCTCCGATCAGGTTTTCGCTGGCGCCCACATCGGTCGCAATCGACGGCCTCGTTTCGGTATCCCGTGAGTGCGCTCCGGCGTGACCCTTGCAACAGCGCGCAGGGCTTCCATACTTTCCCAGTAGGAGGTCAGCGTGCACCGGCCCTGCTCCACCAATCTGGCAGTGGTCAAGGTCCGCTTTCGCTCAATCGTCTTTTCGATCTCGATCATGCCAGCTTCTTCCAGTCGCGTGAGCTGGACGGACAAATTGCCGCGGGAAAGTCCGGTGGCGCGCTCCAGGACGTTCAGTCGATGGGTTCCTCCCGTGTCACCGGCATCCATGTAAGTCGACTCCGGCGCCCAATCTTTGGTCCCGATCTACATACGCATTTTGGGAACAACACACCCGTCATCTTCTGCCCGGCATGCCGTCCCTCGACTGTCTGCATCGAACGCATACAATGAGGTGGTTGCAATAGGCCGAGTGCGCGAACCGGTATGCGTCCCTGGCGCTCTCCAAGCGTTTGAAACGGTCGGAGAATAAACCGGCGCCGGCACGCAATTCCCCCTCTGCTTTCACTCGTTCCGCACAGAGCCGCTTGTAGTCAGAGTGAAGTCGTAAACCTTCCTCGCAACAGAGCCTTACGGTCAGGAGGCAGCCTCTCGTTTCAGTGGCAATACTTTACCGCCGATTTTGTGGAGCCGGAACCGGCAATCCGGAGAAGGGATCAGCGCGGTAACAGGCCCGCAATCGCAGAGGAGGATGATTCGAACCTTATTGGGGCCTCAGGAGCTTGCTGGCATTCAGGATTCCGGCCGTACACCGGCGATCCGGACGTTTCGCGCTGCCGGGTCAGATCCCCTCCGGGTGGTGCTCGTAATGGAAGTATCGCCGACATTACGCCCCGAACGAGCGTGCGACAATCGGACGACGCCAGATCGTGACTCCGGTTCTTTCCGGCGGGACAGTTCACTTCATTGAACGCGGAGGCGGAAGGTGAAACGGACCGAGACCTTAGCGATGTTTGCGGTTCTTGCGATCAGTGTGACCATGCCCGCATTTTCTCAGGTGAGCCAATCTGACTCCCAAATACTTCAGGCGATTCTCTCCGAGCTTCGAGGCCTGCACCGTGACATGCGCGTCAGCGCCCTTTCCCAGATTCTGTTGACCGAACTACAGACGCAGCAAACGGTCGTCAATGCCGCAAACGAGCGCGTAAACGGCGCACGCCTTCAGCTTTCAAACCTGCAGGCTGATGAGAAACTTGCATCTGCAAAGCTCGCGAGCTCACAGGAAAAGCTGACCGAGGGATCGGACCCCACTCGAACAGAGGCACTTTCCGAGGGAGTCGCTGAGTTCAAGTCGGCACTAACCGCTCTTAAGGCCAAAGACGACGGACTCACCACAAATTTACAGATGGCGGAAAGCCAGTTGCGCTCCGCACAAGATACGCTGGACGATATCCAGCAGCGGCTGGAAGAGACCGTGAAGAAGCTCCAGCCGATTGCGGACACTCACTAAACCGGACAATGAGTCGATCCGCGATGGCTTCCGAATCCGAAAGCAACACGCCCTCTTGGGTGCGACGACTCCGTTTCGAGG
>CAWEWV010000006.1:0-19836 GCA_963812865.1 uncultured Acidobacteriaceae bacterium
CCGCGGCGGCGGTATTTCCACCGGGGGTAAGTTGGTGGGCGCGCGCCAGGATGAGCGCTGAGCCGAAGATCGGTGTGGCCACCGCACCGAGAGCGTTGAACGACTGCGCGAGATTCAGGCGACGCTCAGAGGTCTGCGGCGGACCCAGGAAAGTAACGTAAGGATTGGCACAGACCTCAAGGAACGATTGCCCGCACGCCATGATGAACAGGCAGATCAGGAACGCGGCGTAGACGTGGATGTAGGCAGCGGGAATGAAGAGCAGCGCGCCAGTGGCGCAGATGAGCAGGCCAAGGACGATGCCGCGCTGGTAGCCGAGGCGCTCGACGATCCAGCCCGCGGGCCACGCGGCCAGAAAGTAGCCTCCGAAAAACGCGAACTGAACAAAAGATGACTGGAAATCCGTGAGGTGAAACGCGCCACGCAGATGCGGGATGAGGATGTCGTTAATGTTGACGCCGACGGCCCAGAGAAAGAAGAGGCTGGTGACCAGAATCAGCGGCCAGACGTACTGCGGTTCGGTGAGGTGGGTGGGGCCGGCAGCTGAGCTCGAGGGTGCCGTGACGGTGCGGGACGACTCCATTATTCGCCTGCCGCAACCGGATTGACGAGCTGGCCCAGGCCTTCGATTGCAGCAGCCATGGTTTCGCCGGGCTGGAGCCAGCGCTGCGGGTTACGGCCGAGGCCTACACCCGCCGGCGTGCCGGTGCTGATGATGTCTCCGGACTCCAGCTCCGTGATGGACGAGAGGTACGCGATGAGCTCCGGAGCTTTGAAGATAAGCTCGCGGGTATTGGAGTGCTGCAGGACTTCGCCCCCGATGGAGAGCTGAATGTCGAGCGAGTGGGGATCCGGAATCTCGTCCTGCGTGACGATGGCAGGCCCGATGGGACAGAAGGTCGCAAAGCTTTTCCCCAGCGTCCATTGCGATGTGGCCAGTTGTATGTCGCGGGCACTGACGTCGTTGAGGATGGTGTAGCCAAACACGTGCTCGCTCCAGTTTTCCTCAGCGATGTTGCGGCCGGGCTTGCCAATCACAATCGCCAGTTCGACTTCGTAATCGGGCTGCTTCGTAAGAGAGGGAATGCGCACCGGTTCTTCGGGCCCGATGACCGCGGAGGTGAGCTTGAGAAAAATCGTGGGCACCTTCGGGATCTCCATTTTCGATTCGACGGCGTGGTCGCGGTAATTCAGGCCGACGCAGAAGATGCGTGGCGGGCGCTGGATGGGAGCCAGAAGACGGACGCCGGAACGAGAGATCAGCGAGGCTCCTGACATGTCGATCGCGCCGCGAAGAGCATCCGCACTGGCGGCAATGGCGGTGACGGCGTCGGCCACGCCCAGCGGCGTCAGGTCGAGGATGGCATCGTCGAGCAGGAGTCCGGGACGCGGAGCACCTTCCGAGAAAAATTCAAAAGAAATCAGTTTCATTCATCCTCTCCAGATGCGGCCGTCGGGATAGCTGTAATCGTGCAGGGTTTCAGGGTAAACCTCGATGCTGTAGCCGGGCTGCTCGGGCAGCAGATAGTGTCCCTGACGAATGCGCACCGGATCGACGAAGTGTTCGTGGAGGTGGTCGACGAATTCGACGACACGATTTTCGAGCGAGGCCGAGACGCAGAGGTAGTCGAAGGCGGACAGATGCTGCACATATTCGCAGAGCCCGACGCCGCCGGCGTGCGGGCAGACGGGGATGCCGAATTTGGCTGCGAGCAGGATGACGGCGATGTTCTCGTTGACGCCGGCGAGGCGGCAGCTGTCGATCTGGCATACGTCGATCGCCTGCGCCTGCATGAACTGTTTGAAGAGGACACGATTCTGGCAATGCTCGCCCGTGGCGATGCGCACGCCAGGGACCTCGCGGCGGATGCGCGCGTGGCCGAGGACGTCGTCGGGGCTGGTGGGCTCTTCCATCCACCACGGATCAAATTCCTGCAGCTCGCGCGTCCGCAGGATGGCCTCTTGAACATCCCATTTCTGGTTGGCGTCCATCATGAGGCGATTCGTTGGGCCAATTTTGGAGCGGACCATCGCAGCGCGGTGGCGGTCGTCCGCTGGGTCGCCGCCCACCTTGAGTTTGAAGTGCGTCCATCCCGCGACGAGCGCTTCGTCACACAGCCGGGAGATTCTTTCGTCGCTGAATCCCATCCAGCCGACGGAGGTGGTGTATGCGAGCAGGCCATGCTTGCGGAGATGGTCGAGGCGCTCCTTTTGGCCGGCACGCCGTGATTCCAGCAGCGCGACGGCCTCCTCGCGGGTCAGGGCATCGTTGATGTAACGGAAGTCAACGACGCCGGCGATTTGTTCGGGGGTCATGTCGGCCAGCAACTTCCACAGCGGTTTGCTCTCGACACGGGCATAGAGGTCCCAAACCGCATTGACGAGCGCCGCCGTTGCGAGATGGATGACTCCTTTTTCAGGGCCGAGCCATCGAAACTGGGTATCCCCGGTGAGTTCGCGGCTGAAGGCGCAGAGGTCATCGGTGATCGAGCTGAGACTGCGACCGATGACGCAACGGGACAGATAGCGCAGGGCCTCGCAGCAGAGTTCGGTGCCGCGACCGAGAGTGAAGGTGAGGCCAAAGCCGCGCAGTCCCTGGTTGGTCTCGAGAATGCAGTAGGCTGCCGAGTAGTCGGGATCCTTATTGACCGCGTCGGAGCCGATGCTCTCCCGAGAAGTGGGAAAACGGAGATCGATGACGCGGACATCGGTAATGCGAAGATCGGTCAAAGCTGGTTAGTCCTCTGGAAGAAGTAATGGCGTACAACTGGTTCGTACCGCATTGTGGACAACGTGGCGCGTGCCGCGAACTACAATTTTCAAAGTGCGTCCCCGATTCTCAAAAACCATGACTGAAGCAACAGCGCAATCCTCGCGTGTATTGATCGGCAAGACTGCCATTATTACAGGCGGCGCAAGCGGAATTGGGTTGGCGATTGCGCGGGCCTTTGCCACCCAGGGAGCTTCGGCCTTCATTGTCGATCAGAACGAGCAGGCAGCACGGACCGAAGCCCAAAAGATTCGTGCTTCCGGCGGCGTGGCGGACGCAGCGGCTTGTGACGTGTCCGACTGGCAGAGCGTTCAGCGAGTGTTCGGCTCGATTTTTCAGCGTGGGCCGGTTCATCTTCTCGTAAACTGCGCGGGCGTGGCGCATGTTGGGACCGTGGGTAATACCAACGAAGAGGATTTCGACCGCATCATGCGCATCAACGTTCGCGGCATGTACCTTTGCGTGCGAGCCGTGGTCGAATCTATGAAGAACCAGGGCGGCGGCGTGATCCTGAATATGGCGTCGATTGCGGCGATCGCTGGTTTGCCGGACCGGTTTGCGTATTCCACCAGCAAGGGCGCGGTGCTGGCGATGACGTATTCGGTGGCGCGGGATTATTTGAATCACAACATCCGGTGCAATGCTATTTCGCCGGCGCGTGTGCACACGCCGTTCGTCGATGGGTTCGTGGCCAAGAACTATCCGGGCCGAGAAGCCGAGATGATGGAGGAGCTCGGGCGAGCGCAGCCCATCGGACGCATGGCTGAGCCGGAAGAAGTGGCGAGCCTGGCCGTCTGGCTGTGTTCGGACGAAGCCAGCTTCGTGACCGGCGCGAATTATCCGCTGGATGGCGGATTTGTGAATCTGCGCGGCTGAAGCGCATCCTACCGACAGCAAGCTGGCCCGGAGTCGGCACGACGCCCATGAGCGAGTCCGCAAAAGCAAACGACACAGCCGAGGTGCTCACCATCGATGGGCACGAGGTTCGGATCACACATCCCGAGAAGCTGTACTTTTCCCGACAGGTGCAGCTGACGAAGCTCGATCTGGTTCGCTATTATCTGGCGGTTGCGCCAGGCGCCCTGCAGGGGATTCGCGATCGTCCGTTGGTGCTGAAGCGATTCGTGAACGGTGCGGAGGCGGAGGCGTTCTATCAGAAGCGCGCGCCCACGGATCATCCCGAATGGCTCAGAACCGTCACTCTGACGTTTCCTTCGGGGCGCACCGCCGAGGAGTTGGTCGTGGACGATCCGGCTGGCCTCGCGTGGGTCGTCAACCTCGGCTGTATCGAATTGCACCCGCATCCAGTGCGCTCCGCGGATCTGGAGCATCCGGATGAAATGCGCGTGGACCTCGATCCCGGACCGGGGGTGACGTGGGCCGATGTACAGCGCGTTGCGGTCGAGGTGAAGGCGGCACTCGAAGACGCAGGTCTGCGCGGCTGGCCGAAGACGAGCGGCTCGCGGGGCATGCACATCAACGTGAGGATCGAACCACGGTGGACGTTTACTGAGGTGCGGCGCGCAGCGCTGGCGTTGTCGCGAGCGGTCGAGCGGCGCGTGCCCCAGCTGGCCACATCGAAATGGTGGAAAGAAGAACGGCACGGTGTTTTTCTCGATTACAACCAAAATGCGAAGGATCGCACGACAGCGTCGGCCTACTCAGTGAGGCCGGTGCCCGACGCGCGGGTTTCGACGCCGCTCGACTGGAGCGAAGTGCCGGACTGCGATCCGGCCGAGTTTACGGTGCTGACGGTGCCGGCTCGATTCGCAGCGATCGGCGATCCGCACGCGGCGATGGACAGGGCGGCTGGATCGCTGGACGGTTTGCTCGAACTGGCGGCACGGGATGAGACCGAAGGCCTCGGCGATGCGCCATGGCCGCCGCACTTCCGCAAGATGGAAGGCGAAGGGGCGCGCGTGGCGCCGTCGCGAGCGAAGAGGACGGAAGGGAAAAAGGCGGGGGCGAAGAAGGCGCGCGAGAAGATGCCGCTGATCGTCGTGGCCAACTCGGCCGGCAAAGACGATGCGTTGGCTGGTTTCGAACGATGGAAGTCGCGGCATCCGGATGCGGCGAAGTTGCTTGCCGCTGACGATGTGCTGGTCGACTCGATGCGGGGCCGATCGTCGACGTGGACACGGATCCGCGTGAATCTCCGCCATGTGCCGGAAGAGCTGCGGCCGCCGGATGAAAAGCCGGATCCGGATGAAGCGCCGGCCTGGGATCATCCCAAAACGCGCAAGAAGAAACCTGCCTAGCGACTCTGCGGGAAGATGGTCTGTAATTCGAGCGCAGGAACGACTTCGAGCTGGGCGTAGGTGCAGTCCAACGGCTTTTTGTCGTGGCGCCAGCGGCGGAAGTGCGCCATATGGCGAAAGCGGCCGCTCTGCATGTGTTCGTAGGCAACTTCGACCACCAGTTCGGGGCGCAGCGGCTCCCACGAAAGGTCTTTGCCCTGGCTCCAGCGGCTTTGACCGCCGGGCATGCGATGCCCACCTTCGAATTCCGCCTCCGAACCGGCCCAGTTCCTCCAGGGATGATGCTCGAGAGCGTTTTTGCGCCAGGGCTCGAGGAATTCCACCAGTTCCCTGCGTTTTTCCCTGGTGAAACTGGCGCAGACGCCCACATGCTGCAAAGCTCCCTGGTCATCGTAGAGGCCCAGGAGCAAGGAACCAACCGCTGATCCATGGCTTTCCTTGTACCAGCGGAAACCGGCGACCACGCAGTCACAGTCGCGCTCGTGCTTGATCTTGAGCATCACCCGCTTGTCGGGCTCGTACGTGCCGTCGGCCGGCTTGGCGACCACGCCGTCGAGACCAGCGCCCTCAAAGCGCCGAAACCAGTCAAGGGCGATGCTGCGATCGTGGGTCGCGGGCGTGATATGAATCGGTGGAGTCGCCGACGCAAGCAGCGACTCGAGCGCTGCGCGGCGTCTCTCGAAGGGCTCGCCGCGCAGGTCGTGCTGGTCCTCGCAGAGCAGATCGAAGAAGACGACGGAGGCCGGCGTTTGCTGCGCGAGGAGCTTCACGCGCGAAGCGGCCGGATGAATGCGCAGCTGCAGCGCGTCGAAGTCGAGATGACCGTTCTGCGCGATGACGATCTCGCCGTCGAGGACACAGCGCGCCGGCAGCTGCGTGCGGAGGGGATCGAGAAGATCGGGAAAATAGCGGTTGAGGGGCTTCTCGTCGCGGCTCTGGATGAGGACCTCGTCGCCATCCCTGAAGATGAGGGTGCGGAATCCGTCCCATTTGGGCTCGAAGATCCAGGCACCCGCGGCGGGAACTTCATCGACGCGCCTGGCGAGCATGGGAAGAATTGGCGGATTGACGGCGAGGTTCATCGATTCCTCCTGATTGTAAGCAGATGCGGCTTTATGCAGTCTTCGGCTTGCCTGAGCGCCCATATAATTTGGGTTTGACCCAACAGCCTAAAAGCACCTCGACGAGGGCGCATTCAGTAGCCGTCGCCACCGGCATTCTGCTCAGCCGCCTGGTCGGGCTCATTCGGGACCGCGTCTTCGCGCACTACTTCGGCGCCTCCGACGCGGCGGACGCATTCCGCGCCGCGTTTCGTATCCCGAATATTCTGCAGAATCTGTTTGGCGAGGGCGTGCTGTCGGCGTCGTTCATTCCGGTGTATGCGCGATTGCGCGCCGAGGAGCAGCACGAGGAGGCATCGCAGCTGGCCGAGGCGGTCTTCGCGATGTTGGTCCTCATCACCGCAGTGCTGGTGGCCGCGGGCGTTTTGGCGACGCCATGGCTGATCGACCTGATCGCACCAGGGTTTCATGACGCCAAGCGGCAGCTGACCATCCGGCTGGTGCAGATCCTGTTTCCGGGCGCGGCTCTGCTGGTGCTCTCCGCATGGTGCCTCGGAATCCTCAACAGCCATCGCAGGTTTCTTCTCTCCTATTCGGCCCCGGTGGTGTGGAACATCGCGATGATCGCGACGCTGCTGTGGGGCGGACGGCATCATCCCCAGACCCGGCTGGCGGTGCTGCTGGCGATCGGGTCGGTGATCGGGAGCGCGCTGCAGTTTGTGGTGCAGCTGCCCGCAGTTTTGCGCTTCCTGTGGCCGCTGCGGCTGCACCTGAATTTCAGTGGACTGCATGTCCGCACGGTCAGCAGGAATTTCTTCCCGGTGTTTTTGAGCCGTGGGGTTGTGCAGATCAGCGCGTATGTCGACTCCTGGCTGGGGAGCTTTCTGGGCACGGGTGCGGTAGCGGCACTGGCCTACGCGCAGACCCTTTACACGCTGCCGGTGAGCCTGTTCGGCATGGCGGTATCGGCGGCGGAACTGCCGGCAATGTCGAGCGCGCTGGGCACGCCTACGGAAATTGCGGATGCGCTGCGGCGGCGGCTGAGGGGAGGGCTGGAGCAGATCGCGTTCTTTGTCATTCCGTCGGCGGTGGGGTTCGTGATCCTGGGCGATGTCATTGTGGCCACGATTTATCACACCGGACATTTTGGGCAGGCGGATGTGCTGTTCGTGTGGGGAGTGCTGGCTGGATCGTCGGTGGGCCTGTTGGCGTCGACATCCGGACGGCTCTATTCGTCGGCTTTCTACGCACTGCGCGACACGCGGACTCCGTTGAACTTTGCGGTGCTGCGGGTGGCGCTGACGCTGGGCCTTGGATATCTTTGCGCGCTGCCGCTGCCACGGCTTTTGGGAATCGACCAGCGCTGGGGAACGGCGGGGCTGACGATTTCAGCAGGAATCGCGGGCTGGGTCGAGTTCCTGTTGCTGCGGCGCGCGATGCATGGACGCATTGGCGCCGTGCCATCCGCGGCCGGGCGTATTGCGCGGCTGTGGCTGGTGGCGATTCTTTGTGCAGCCGTGGGATACGGCATCAAGCGCGTGCTGCCCTTTCATCAGCCGCTGGCGGTGGGCCCGTGCGTGCTCATTCCCTATGCCGCGCTCTATCTGGCGGTAACGCAATGGATGGGGATCGGGAACGCGGGCGTGCTCACGCGGATTTTGGGCCGAGGCCGATAAAGCGCGCGGGCGCGACTATACTTCTGTGGTCTGACCACTGACGCCAAACCCTGCTCGGGAGACACCCCATGAATCGCCGCAGCTTTACCGCTCTTCTTCCTGCGCTCGCCGCCAGCCTGCCATCCTTCGCCGCATCGCAAAGTGGAGAGGCGCAGACCCCGGCGCCCTCGCCGGCAGCGCCTCCGATCGACACCGGAGTCTATCCGGGGTTCACCCCGCCCGAGCAATTCAGCGGACGAGCAGGACACAGTTTTTTCCACGGCATGTTGCCGAACAACATTGGCTGCGAGGCGCATGTTTCGTATCTCGCCGTGGGCGCTCAGCATGAGCCGGAGGAAAAGCACAAGCATTCGGAGATTTGGCTGGTGCGCGAGGGCAGGGTGGAGTTGCGGCTCAACGGCGAGTCGCACATGCTCGCGGCCGGGGACGTGGGGATCGCGGTCGCGGGGACACTGCACTGGGTCCGCAACGCGGGCGATACGGTCGCCTCCTACTTTGTTCTGGAGGTGGGCACGGGACCCATCGGGCATTGAAGCGAAAAGCTCCCGCCGGAGAGTTCCAGCCATCCTCCTGGCCAGAACCCGCCGCGGGAGCCTTATTGAGAGCGCGAACCGCTAGACCGTCGCGGGGACCGGCCGTTCCGCGTTGGCATTGGCCGCTGCCTTCGACTCGGCCGCTTTCTCGTTAGAGCCGGGCTTGCGGATGTCGATGCCGCCTTTGAAGAATGCGCCGTCCTCAATGGAGATACGCTGGGCGGTGACGTCGCCCGTCAGCGAGCCTTCGCTGCGAATGTCGACGCGATCGCTGGCGGTGACGTTGCCGCGCACCTTACCGAGCACGACAATCTCGCGCGCGGTGATGTTGGCCGCCACCTGGCCGTTGCGGCCCACGGTGACGCGATTGCCCGGCAGGCCGATGGAGCCTTCCACCTTCCCGTCGATGTAGAGCGATTCGGAGCCGGAAACCTCGCCCTTGATCACGAGGCTCTTGCCGATGGTCGCCTGCTCGCCTGCGGATGCATTCTGCACCGGGGGAGCCGGCGCGGGACGCTGGCCAGCGTCAAAGCTCGAGGTTGGGGGAGTGGCCGGACGAGCCGGTTCGGGGCTTTGCGAACCACTGCCGGTGCCTGGCTGATTGGGTTTCCACATAAGTGCGTTTCCTTCCTTCCGAAATGTTTGGTAAATTTGGCGCCCTGCAACTGGCCTGCCGGTTCGTTCGCGTGGGCCCATGCAGAACTGTGCCAGCGCCGACCCTCTTGCCTCTGGAGAAACGTAACTCCCTCCGCGCTATCGCCGCCGTTACCTGCATCTTAAACAGGTTCGCGGGAAAATGGCATCCCCCTGTAGTGCCGTATTTCTGTGGAACTCAGGAGGTTCGGCAAATCCTGCCTCATCGGCGGGATCTGGCGCATCTGTTGAAGGGCGCCCCGTCCCTGGCAATGGAGAGGCGGGCGTCCATCGCACAAAGGAGCGAAGACATGGTGAAGTTCGCACTATACGGTACGTTGAAAGCGAAGAAGGGAAAAGAGGCCGAGGTGGAGGCTTTCCTGAAACAGGGCGCGGAGCTGGCCCGGAAAGAACCGGCCACGGTGACCTGGTATGCGATCAAGGAAGACGATGGCCAGTACGGCATCTTCGACACCTTTAACGACGAGGCGGGCCGCGAGGCGCACCTGAACGGCGAAATCGCGAAGGCGCTGATGGCGAAGGCCGGAGAATTGCTGTCTGAGCCGCCGAAGATCCACAAGATTCAGGTGATCGCGCAGAAGTGAACGTGGGGCAAGTCGCGGCCCGGCTTGTCCGGTACCATCGAGGGCAGGTATGACGGACCGCGATTTGCTGCGCCACCTTGCGCGCCTGCCCGGCGGCCGCGCCGGATATAAGCAACTCATCCGCGAACTGGGGCTGGGCGGTGGCCAGCAACGCCGCGAACTGCGCGAGCAGCTCGGCCGGCTCACGGGTTCTCGGCAGCTGGTGCAGGTCGACGGCGATCACTGGATGATCCGCAAAGAGGCTGCTGGCGATTCGTCCGGACGGGGCGCTTCGGACCAGGACCGCGCGCGCAAGCCGGACGGGAAGCGTGCCGGAACGCGCGGTCAGGATCTGATCGCGGGCCGGCTCGATTTGCATCGTGACGGCTTTGGATTTGTTCGGCCCACACCGGCGCAGCCCGGGGCGCGACCTGCGATGGACGAGGACATTTTTATTCCGCCTGGCGAAATGGGCGGAGCCATGCAGGGCGACCAGGTGCTGGTGGAGCTGGCACCGCCGCGCTTTGGACGTGGGGACAATCGCCGATCCGGGCGCGTGCTGCGGATCCTGACGCGGCGCAACCCCACGGTGGTGGGGATTTTTCATTACTCGCGACGGGATAGCACCCGCGGCGAGTCTGGAGAGACTCGTGGCGGGCACATCGTCGTGCCCTTCGACGAGCGCATGACGCAGCCCATCGTGATTCCGTTGGGCGCGGAGTTGCCGCCGGCATCAAACAAAGCTGCGAGCCCGCATCGGGTGTTGGGGGCGGAGGCGCAGGCCTCGCGGCAGTATGCCGACCTCGAGGGCCTGGTCGTCGATGTGGAGATCACCGACTGGCCGACGCCCATGCGCGCCGCTCGGGGCCGCGTGCTCGAGGTGCTGGGCGCGGAGGATGATTTCGGCGTTGACGTGGAGATGGTGATTCGCAAGCACCACCTGCCGCGCATTTTTCCCGATGCCGTGCTGAACGAGGCGCGAGAGGTGGCGCATTTCGATCCGGGCGTCGCGGCAACGCGGCGGGATTTTCGCGCGCTGCCCATTGTGACCATCGACGGCGAGACGGCGCGCGACTTTGACGATGCGGTGTTGGTGCGGCACGGCGACGACGGCGTTTGGGAGTTGCAGGTGCACATTGCCGACGTGGCGCAATATGTGCGTCCGGGCACGGCGCTGGATCTCGAGGCGCGGTTGCGCGGGACGTCGGTGTACTTTCCCGATCGCGCCATTCCCATGCTGCCCCAGGAGCTCTCAACGGACATCTGCAGCCTTCGGCCCAATGAAGAGCGTCTCGTGCTCTCCTGCCTGATGCGCATCGATCCGCAGGGCGAAATTCCTGGCTATGAAGTGACGGAGGGGGTCATTCGCTCGGCGCAGCGGATGACGTACACGCAGGTCCACGCGATCCTTGAAGGCGACGCGGAGACGCGGGCGAAATTTGCCCCGCTGGTCAAGGAATTTGAGCGCATGCTCGATCTGGCGCGGATTCTGAATCGCAAACGCGATCGGCGCGGTTCGATCGATTTCGATTTGCCCGAGCCGCTGATTGAGTTCGACGAGTTTGGCGCGATGAAGTCGGTGACGCGGTCGGAGCGCAACTGGGCGCACAGGCTGATCGAGGAGTTCATGCTGTCGGCGAACGAGTGCGTGGCATCGTGGCTCGAGAACCTCGGCGTGCCCTCGTTGTATCGAATCCATGAGAAACCGGAGCCGCGACGGGTGGTGGAGTTTGAGCAGATCGCGGCCGCGTTTGGCTACTCCCTGGGCATCGGCAGCCTGCCGGTGCGGACGTTCACGATGAAAAGCGAGCGCCGTGAACAACGGCGTGGAGGACGGGACGCACGCTCGTATGAGGTGCCGCAGGAGATTCCCATCACGCCGCGGATGTATCAGAAGCTGACAGAGAAGATTGCGGGCAAACCCGAGGAGCGCATCCTCTCTTACTTAATGTTGCGGTCGCTGCGCCAGGCGCGCTACAGCGAGAAGAACGAGGGCCACTTTGCGCTGGCCGCACCGTGCTACACGCATTTCACGTCGCCCATCCGGCGATATCCGGATTTGATCGTGCACCGGATTGCGAAGGAGCTGCTGCGTGCCGGAATCAGCGGCCAGGGCGTTCTGTCAAAAGGGGAACCGCACGCCGCGGCACCCCCGTGGAAGGCGGATCAACGAACGCTGCCGGGGCGTGCGAAGCGCCCTTCTCCGGACGAGCAGTCGCCGCTTGCTGAGGGCGAGCTGGCGGCCATCGCGCAGGAATCGAGCGAGAGCGAGCGTCGTGCGGCCGATGCAGAGCGCGAGCTGGTGGACTGGAAAAAGATCAAGTTCATGCGCGACCGCGTGGGCGAGTCCTTCGCCGGCATGATCCTGAATGCGACGAAGTACGGGCTGTTTGTCGAGCTGGACGATTTGTTTGTCGAGGGGCTGGTGCCGATCCAGAGCCTCGGGCTCTTCGATGGCGATCGCTATACCTATCGCGAAAACACGCGCCAAATCATCGGCGATCGCTGGGGGCGGAAGTTCTCCGTGGGTGAGCGCGTGCGCGTGATCCTCGATCGCGTCGATGCGGTCGAGAAGCGGCTGCAGTTTTCGATTCTGGAAGAAGAAGGAAGCCGGAAGCAGGATTCTGGAGGGCAGAAGGCCAAAGGCAAGCAGACGCTGCGCGAGGAGAAGCGTGCGAAAGCGGCGCGAAAAGAGGCGGCGGCGCAGGCGGCGAAGAGCGGGAAGCGGGGAAGGTATCGGGCGCCGAAGGCGAGCCAGTTGAAAAAGAAGAAGCGGCGCTAAGAGGCGCTGTCAGTCGCGCCGGAAGACGGTGCGGCCTTCGCTGACCGTCAGGCGCACGCGGCCTTGCATCTCCCAACCATCGAAGGGCGTGTTCTTCGATTTCGAGCGCGAGTCAGCGGCGCGAAACGCCCACTTCTCGCGCGGATCAAAGACGAGAACGTCAGCGGGCGACCCTGGCGCGAGACTTCCCCGCCCCTTCAGGCCGAGCGCCCGTGCCGGACGGCTGCTCAGCAGCGCCAAAACCTTCGCCATCGGCATTTTGTACCGCACGTGCAGCACCTGGAGAGACAGGCCAAGCGCGGTTTCGAGCCCGGTGATGCCATTGGGCGCCCGATCGAACTCCTGTTCCTTTTCGTGCGCGGCGTGCGGCGCGTGGTCGGTGGCGATCGCGTCGACAGTGCCGTCGAGAAGGCCTTCGATCATCGCGGCTCGGTCGCTCTCCGCGCGCAGCGGCGGGTTCATTTTCGCATTAGTGTCGTACCGGCCGATGCGCTCCTCGGTGAGAGCGAAATGATGCGGCGTGACTTCGCAGGTGACGTGGAGCCCCTGCCTGCGCGCATCGCGCACGGCGTCGAGAGCCTTTTCTGTGGAGAGATGCGCGACGTGCAGGTGGCCATTTTTCACCTTCCTGAGCAGAGAGATGTCGCGCTCGACCAGACCGGATTCCGCTTCGACGGGCATGCCGCGCAGGCCGAGGCGAAACGCGAGCGCGCCCGCGTTCATCGAGCAGCCGCCCGTGAGGCGCGTGTCTTCGGCGTGCTGGATCACAGGCAATCCCGTTGTGCGGCCGCGCGCAGAGCCTCCAGCATGATCGCGTCACCGAGGATGGGCTTCCGTCGTCGGTGACCGCAACCGCACCCGCCTCTTTGAGCGCCGAGTACTCCGTCAGGGTTTCGCCCATGGATCCACGCGTCGCGGCAGCGATGGGAAAAACGCGAATCGATGCGCCCCGCTCCGAGGTCTGCATCCAGCGCGTGATCTCGGGCGTGTCGTTGACGGGGATGGTATTGGGCATCGCGCAGACGGTCGTAAATCCGCCCGCGGCGGCGGCGGCCGTTCCGGTAGGCAATCGTCTCTTTGTAGCCCTGGCCGGGCTCGCGCAGGTGAACGTGAATATCGATCAGGCCTGTGCGCGACGACGAGGCCTTTCGCGTTAAAGACTTCGGCACCAGGCGCTTTGATCTGGCCGGGATTTTCAATCGCCGCAATTTTGCCGTCGCGCAGCAGTACGTCGCGCGGTGCATCGAGGCCGCTCGCTGGATCGATAACTCGCCCGCCGCGAATCAGCAGAGGCTTCATCGGCGGCCGCCTTTCTTCACTCCAGCCAGCGCGCGGACCAGCAAAGCCATCCGAATCGCGACACCGTTGTGGACCTGCTGCGCGATGGCCGACTGCGGGCCATCGGCAACCTCCGCAGTGATCTCCATCCCGCGAATGATCGGGCCAGGGTGCATCAGCAGCGCCTTGGGCGCGTGCTGTGCGATGCGATCGGCGTTGGCCTGGTAGCGGCCGCGGTATTCGTCGAGGTCCAGTTGGAGGCCCGCGAGGCGTTCGGCCTGGATGCGGAGCATCATGACGATCTTCGATTGACCGAGCGCGGCATCGAAGTCGCGCGAGACGAGGATGCCGGGACCCATCGCCGCCGCACACTCCGGCAATAATTCCGGCGGACCGCACAAAATCACCTTCGCACCGAGTTTCGGCAGCAGCAGCGCGTTCGAGCGCGCCACGCGGCTATGCAGGATGTCGCCGCAGATGGTCACAGTGACACCGTTCAGCGTTTTGGTGCCCACCGCCGACGAGCGAATTCCCAGGAACTGCAGAATCGTCCGCAGATCGAGCAGCGCCTGCGAGGGGTGTTCCGCCATGCCGTCGCCGGCGTTCAGCACGGGCAGCCCCGTGGCCTGCGCCAGCAGATACGGCGCTCCGGAGTACGGGCTACGTAGAATGATGCACTCCGCGCCCAGCGCCTGCAGCGTGATCCCCGTATCCTTGAGCGACTCGCCCTTTTCGATACTCGATGAAAGCGAGCTGACCAGGGTCGTATCCGCGCCCAGCGCCTTCGCGGCGAGCTCGAAGGAGGTTCGAGTCCGCGTGCTCGATTCGTAAAACAGCAGGGCGACGCGGCGTTTGGCGAGCCTGTCCCCGCGACGGAAGGGATTCTCCTTCTCCAGCGCGTCGGCGGACTCCAGAATCCGCTTCACCTCAGCCACAGAAAAGTCGCCAGCGGAGATCGCCGATCCCGGATGGATGGGTTGCTGAAAAAAAGAGGGGGTGGAGATTTCCTGCGGCGTCTTGCGGACTGTGGCCCTGGTCAGCGCCATTCTCCTTCGATCTTCCTGCTACACACGCTCGACGAGCAGCACCTGCTCATCGTTGTCCACTTCCCTCAGCTTGACTTCGATAATCTCCCGTTGCGAGGTCGGCACCGAACGTCCGACAAAGCTGGCCTCGATGGGCAGTTCGCGATGGCCGCGGTCGATGAGCACCAGCAGCTGCACGCGGCGCGGCCGGCCATGATCGAACAGCGCGTCCAGCGCCGCGCGAATGGTGCGGCCGGTGTAGAGCACGTCATCGATCAAAATAACGTCGCGGCCGTTGACATCGAAGCCGAGCGAGCCTGGCACGACGACAGGACGAACATCGCGGGTCGAGAGATCGTCGCGATAAAAGCTGATGTCGAGCACGCCTGTGTCTACCGGGTGCTTCTCGATGCCACTGATGAGGGCGCCGAGTCTCTGCGCAATGGGTACGCCGCGCCGCTTGATCCCCACCAGGCCGATGGTCTCGGCGCCATTGTTCTTCTCGATGATCTGGTGGGCGAGGCGGACCAGGGTGCGCTCAATCTCGGAGGCCGACATGATACGGCCTTTCTCGCGCAATGTGGGCGTAGCGACAGACTGCAGCTCTGACATAGGTGTAAAGGCGATGATACGAGCCTGGTTTCGAGGCCGCAAGACTCTGAATGCGGTGTTGCGGGCAGGTTTTCCTCAGCTCAAAATCCTGGCGGCCGTCCCCGTCAGATGGTGCGCTGCTTCGGGCGCGCGGAAAGAATGCGTCCGGCGATGGCACCCCCCGTGGCGGCAAAGAGAATCATGCCTGCGGAGACAATGGCCGCGGTCAATAGCTGGATGGCGGCATGGCCATCGGGCGAAACCCAGAAGCCAGCCCACATGTGGACCAGCTGCGGCGCCTGCTGCATGGCCTGAGTGTTGGACTTGAGGGCCTGATCGGCCATTTGTTGGGCAACGGCCTGGAACTGCTCATCGATGGTGGCAGCGTGGTGCAGGACGTAGCGCTCCACGACCAGGCGAATGGCATCCGCCGCGGTGGCAACCGTGGCTGCGGCCACGCCCAGGATCGCGCCCACGCGCCAGCCAATGGCGCCATCGGTAAACGCCTCGCTGCGCTTGCGGTAAAGCGCGATGGTGCCGAAGCCGCCCGCGATGACGAACAGCGAGCTCATGCCCGCCAGCGCCGAGAGCAGGCCCACGGGGACGGCGACCAGCAAAGCCGAAGTGATGGCGATGCGCCACTGCACGCGGGTAGGATCGATGCCGAGGCGCTGCGGCGGTTGCTGCGGGCCGGCTGTCTCCGTGGCGTCGACCACCAGCTGCTGCGCGCCGCAATGGGGGCAAAATCCTTCGCCCTCATGCAGGCTGTTTCCGCAGCGATGGCACACCAGGTCCATAGTTTGACCCTATCGCACGCGGGCATGGAGCGCAATCCGAGATCGGACGCAGTCGCGAAAGAGAGATTTTGCGCTCGAAACCGGTCTCAATGCGAAGCCACAGCCTGTAGAGGAGACCGGTTCTAGTCGCTGGTTTTCGACGAGCTTTCTTCCAGACCCGTGGGCAGCTGCAATTCGACCAGCGAGAATCTCGTACCGGTGCCGCCATTCTTAATCGCAAAAATGTGCTGATGGCGCTTCGATCCGGCGCGCAGGGTGAAGGCGCTGTCATCGTCGATACCGTTCCCGTGGATCTGCACTTTGGGATCCTCGCTGCACGAGAGGCCTTCGCCGGTAATGGTGGGCGAACCGACAGGGTGGTCGCCGTCGCAGGTCAGCACTTCGCCGAAGCGGCCCATCGCGCTTTTGTAGAACGCGACCACCTTGTCGCGCTGGTCGGCCGTTTCGTAGGTCACGACTTTGACGCGGAGCTGGAACTGTCCAAAGCCAAGGTGCACATCGGCGGACTTGTCGCCCTCGTGGTCCGGGGAAATCTGAGCTCCGGGATAGACGGGCAGGCCCAGGTCCACGGCGGAGGTCTGGTCTTTGCGTACGTGCAGCCCGCCGAGAGGCGTTTCGATTCTGACGTTCTTGTCCTCGCCGTTCGTCCCTTTATCGACGGAGACGTGGCAGCCGACCGCGGACAGCAGCATGCCCAGGATCAGCGCTTCCGGCAATATCCGCACACGCATTCTGAACTCCCTGACTGCCTCTGCAAGAACGATACGCCTGGTGCAGGGGCCTGGTTCCCGCATTTTGGGGAAGATCCCTCCCGCCCGGGGCCAAATGCGCCCTTGATGGGCCATCCCGCCGGTTTCCTCGCGGCATCCTTTTAATGTGAGCAGGCAGCGGGCAGTTCCGCGCCGCGGCTGCTGCTCCCTGCGGAGCCATCGCGAGGCAACGCAGAGTGCATTACGGCAGGGGCGCAGGTTTTCGCGATTTCCTCTGCTTGCCACCGGCGCAGGAGAATCGCGCCAGCCGGGGGACCCTGCCGCCTTCTCCGCTTCCACCCAAAAATTGATCCGCCGCCCTGGGGCGAAAGTGGCGTAGGCTGTTCTCTTCGGAGGAATTCCCTCCGCCTCCCGGCGGTTTTTTTGGCGCGGGCAGACAGGAGCAGACAGATGAGAAGCGTTGGATTTTAACGAGAACGGAACCGCACGGTGCCCTGGGCGAGGCTGGAAGACTCAACATAGCTCTAATTCGTTTTGATGATACTTAGCTTTCTTTAGTAGTAGACCTATGCGACTTAAGTAACTCTTTCATTGAGGACATAAGTAGTTATAAGTGTGTGTCCCTGTGCCTACTTTCGTGTCATTTTCGGCTTACCAAGTCTGGAAATCTTTGTGAATATTGCAATCCCACATTCGGGTTAGTCTCGGGCTGCGTCGTTAGACGCCAAAAGGAAAATTTGCCCGATGACAAAGTCCCTTCGCGTTGCCGTTCTCACCACCGTCCTTGCTCTTGCTGCCGCTCCCGTTTTCGCCGATCCAGGCGGCACCGATCCGCCGCCACCTCCGCCGACGAGTTATTACAGCGCCAGTGCTGCAACCGTGATCGCCACAATCGCGTCTGCATTCACTCCGTAGACGTCTGCGCCAGGCTGCGTGCCTCCGATGCCCGAAGGGTTCCCGGCCGTGAGCGGGAGCCCCAGGGTTGGCGTATCGTATAGAGCGAGACGGGCGCATGCATTTCTCCTGGTTTGCCAACCTGTATTGGGCTACGGGATTCGCCCTGAATCTCGTGCTCATTGTTGTTCTCGTATGGCGCGGCCGCTGGCGCACCTTTCCCATCCTCACCGCCTGGCTGGCCTTCATGCTTATCCGCTCAGCCCTCCTTTTTCTCATTTCCCGGTATGGATCCAGAGATTTGTATGCCCGGACCTGGGTGTGGGGATCGTGGATCGATTTTTTCCTGCAAGTAGGGGTGGTGCTCGAGATCGCTCGCATTGTCCTGCGCCCCACCGGCACCTGGGCTCGGGATGCGAAGGGTCAGTTTGTCTCGGCAGGGCTGGCCGGAGTCGCGGTCGCCGCACTGGTAGCCTGGCTGGTGTCTCCACCGTCCTGGAGCGTCCGCTATGCCTGGCAGATCCGCGGTAACCTCTTCACCAGCCTGGTGATCTGCGAACTTTTCGTGGTGATGACCATGACCGCGACGCGTCTCGGCCTCGGCTGGCGCAACCATGTTATGGCCGTCGGCCAGGGACTAACTGCCTGGAGCACGATTATGGTGGTCAAGACCGCCATCGAGAGCTTCTTCGGCACCCAGCGCTACTATGAGCCGCTGCTCCATGTTCGCAACGTGACTTATATTGCGGCAGCCTGCTGGATGATTGTGCAACTTTGGAGGGATGAACCGGAGCGGCGGCCGATTGCTCCGGATTTGCACGAATATATTCTTGCGCTCCACAGGCGGGTCGAGTACGATCTTCGGAGACTTGACGCTCGACAATAGCTTTGATCGTCCTGTCGCTGTGGAATTCGGGAGCCTCCCGGCCCCCCTCTAAGAAAGGCCATCCCGGTGCTGGCTTACCTCCTCCTGGGCGCGGTTGTAGGTTGTCTGGTTGCAGCCGCCGTCAAATCCCAGTTATCGGCCATCCGGGTCGATCGGCGCAGCTGGCAGGACTTAGTGTCCCAGTTAAAGCGGATTGAGTTTCAGCGCGTAACCTCCGTCGCCCGCGACTATCTCGAACCCAGAGAGGGACAGATTTCCCTTGAGCCTACCGACATGTGGCTCATGCTGGGCGGCCGCGAAGGTCTGCGCCGCATGCGCGAGAACGCCACCCTGATGCTGCTGCTCGCAGCCCACGCGCAGAAGTGGAATTTCGACGAAGGCGTTATCGTCACCGAACGCATGCGCCGCGACGCGATCCGCCTGCGCAGCTCCATTCGCCGCATTGAGCTGGCCCTGACGTTCCATTTCGTCCTGCGCCGCTCGGCGACCCTGATCCCCTTCAATCTCCACGAGGCCGCCTCGGCCTACTACCTCATGCGCCAGCGCCTGCTGGCCCTTTATCAGACCAGCCACGCCGGACTGTATCCCCGCCTCGCCGAAGTCCTCTAAGCCTTCTTCCCCCCACGCCGCATCCTGAAACACCGCTCCTGCCAGGGTGTAGCGACCTATAGGAACGGGTAGCGCCGGGAGCCATTTTTGCTCAGGTCGAGGAGCGAGGAGAGACAGATACCCGGGGTCCCCGGCGACTCCGTCGCTGGGATGGCTACCGGCCGTATCTTAGCGACGAGCGACAAAGAGGTGAGGAGAAATGGCCCCGTCCCTGCGGGTTGCGGCGAAGATTCATCCATAGTTCATGGTCGGCCTCGAAAGTGGGCCAGCCATCCTTCGGCCTCCGCCTGGTCTGGCCGAGTTTTCTCTCGTAACGCCGCCCGTCCGTATGGGTCGATACACCCTGGACAACTCCATCGCCCCGGCTGTGCTCCGAAAGAGAGAGGAGATGCTATGGCTGATCGCAAAAAAGGAAACCAGCCCCGGAGTTCCGACCGCAAAAGCCAGCCCACCGTCGTCGACGCTATCCGCCACGTCGGGCCCACCCTGGAGGCGGAGGGCACGTTTCTTCCGACCGGCGAGCTGCCGGAGAATCGCATTGAGAACGAGCGCCTCACCGATCGGCCAACCCTGCGTGAGCTCGCCAAAGACGAGTACGACCGCGAAGCGGACGCGATGGGCGCGGAGGAGCTGGTCACGCGGCTGCCCGGCGACACGAGTTCCGATCCGCACACGGATTCTGTGCCTGACAATCCCACGACCCTGGATACGGACAGGAAGCGCCGCCACCGCGGCGCGGCTTAAATTCG
>CAWEWV010000007.1:0-358087 GCA_963812865.1 uncultured Acidobacteriaceae bacterium
CCACGCAGTAAGAAATCTCTCGGTCGGGAGATATCGCCGTAAAAATGTCAAAGAGGGGTAGGCCAAGATTATCCAGCGTGCGCGAGCCCAACTCCGGCTCGCCTCGATACCCGGACAGCGTTTGGACAACTCGCATGCTGCCATCATCTGGACACCGGCCCTCGCCTCGGGTGACTGAGCCCACCGGTACGAAGAGCTCGTCTTCCACTCCACATTGCGGGCATATCAGTTTGTGGATAATCTCGCGGCTGAATTCGATCACGACATCTTCTGCGTTCAGGTCCGCTCGACTGCGGGCGAGCAACTGTTCCAGTGTGACGTCTGGGGATTTCACTGCAAGCTGCATGACTTCCGGAAAGGTGTAGTGACTGAGACAGTCGGGATTCTGCGTGTATTCGACCACGTAGGAAGAGTGGTGGAGACCTTCAAAGACGAATCCTCTGCCAGCCAGCGTTTCGAGGCCATGGAGAATCTTCACCGCCTCCTGAGACTGGATGCCGCCAATAATGGAAGAAATTGTGGGGGTGGTCGGAATCTTGCCCTGAATCGTTGATTCCTGCAGCAGTAGATTGCAGGACATGCGCCGTTCGAGCAGAGCCCAGTCCGTCTCGCCGAGTGTGCACTCGTAGCAGGGTGGTTTCCCAGGGACGAACACTCGTGCGACACCGTTGATGCCTTCAATGGCTCCATCCACCCAGGGCCGATTCACCTTCCAAGCCGCACGATTAATCCACAGACGCGCTTCGCGGTTATCAAGGCCGGCGAGAATGATGTCCGCCCATGCAAACAGACCGAGTCCGACCTCCTCCATGACGTTAGCGCGGAGCGGACGAACGGTCGCTTCCGGACACAAATCGAGGTAGGGCTTCACGATCGCTTCAGCCTTCGCCAGTCCCACGTCGCTTGAGCGAAACAAAACCGCGCGCGACAAATTCGACATCTCGATGCGATCAAGATCGACGACGACGATTTTCCGGAACCCCAAAAGCGCCAGGTTCTTGAGTATTTCGTTACCAAGTGCGCCCGCCCCGATCACCAGTACTCGTGCAGCGCGGATTTTCTGCTGATTCCACCAGGGAATAAGCTGAAGGCGGCTATAACGGCCTTCCTGCTCTTCGGTATCGATACGCAGCGGTGCGGTCGGCGTCATAGGTTATCCCGCCGTGATCTCCGGTTGCAGCCGAAGGACATCGCCTTCGTGGACGGCGGCGTCAGCCAGCGTCTGGCCGTCCTGGATCTGGCGCCCGGAATTTTTGTGATGGAACTTGTAACTGAGCGGCGCGCCGTCAGGACCATTCACGGGCAGTTGCAGTTTCTGCACCAGCACCGCAACGATTTTGTTGCAGGGCGCATCATCAGGCAGTTCAGCGGGGACTCGCTTATTCTCGGTTGAGTCGTAGACCGTGACGTTGATATAGCCCATACTGCGCTCGCAATCCTCGCTAGTTGGAATTTGCCGCAGCCTGGTTGCCAGGATCGGCTTTTTGAATGTACGTCTGCAGCAACCTTCTGCCGTTCTCATGAAACGACCAGGCAGACGGATTCAGAAGCATCTGGGCACTGGCAGCAAAACCGAGGTTTTCTGCGTTTGGGTCTCGCTGATCGTCAAATTTGGAACTCACAATACCAATCAGGTTGCCGCGATCGTCGTACACCGGCCCCCCGCTGTTCCCCGGGCTGATCGGCGCCGACACTTGAACGGTCTGCCCGCGTAAACCGGAGACAATACCCGTGCTGAGCGAGAAGCGTAGATCCTCGGGGTGACCGATGACGAAGATGTTCTCGCCATCTCGCGGCGCCGCAATTGGCTGCACGAATTCGGCCTCACCTGCTTGACGAGCGATCCAAAGGAGCGCCAGGTCTGCCTGTTTTGCCGTCGCGACAATATCCGCCTTTGCCCACGCACCGAATTCCCCGCGATCATCTCATGTGCAGAGGCTCCGCCGAAATTCCAGCCTCCATGTGCAATCATGTGCCGGGCCGTTGCGAACAGATACCCATTCTGGTCCGAGTACAACAGGACGCCGGCGCCAATCATCCCGGAGGCAGACTCCTGACTTCTCCACATCCGCATCGCCGGCGAAACAACGATGACGAGCGGTTTCAGATCCCGCGACGCTTCCGAGCTGTTCAGATCTGCCTTCACGGGCAGCTGTGGAAAATCGCTCCGGTCATCGAAGTCCGGCAGGCTGCTTCCGACAATCACAGGCACCGGTACAGCAAAGATGATAACGATCGCACTGGCGGTGGTGAGAAATCCGCTGATGATCAGAAGCGTGGACAAGAAAGATGTCCAGGCGTAGCGGAGTCGCGGCGCTGCATTGCGGAATGCCACCCGCAAAATGATGGCAATCAAACACAACAGCGGCAGAAACAAGACCAGCAATGAGAGCGCGATTCGCCCCCACCACGGTATCGGTGACATGAGAGGTCTGGCCCCCGGGGGGCCCTGATCGGCCACGTCTTTCGCCGACTCTTGTATCTGACTGATTTCCTCGGTGCTGACAACCAGTTTACCGGCAGACATGTCCAACCGTCCTGCAAAGCCTCAATAGAAAAGAGAGAGAGTTAAAGCCTTATAACGCATGTTTGCTGGGGAAGCAATAACAAGATTGTGGGTCGACGATTAAAAGGGGGTCACGTCACTCTGACGGTGCCATGGACCTTCCCGGCGGGCGAGGCGACTCAAGAGAAATCCAAAGTCACACAGGCTCGAACTCATGCTCGGGTAGGTGTTCCCGATCCGGCTTTTCAGATGGCTGTATATCTCTGGAATCAGCGGCAGCATGTCACACTTGCCGACAGATTGCCACTGATCGATTGTCGAAAATCAAGGCGAGACCCATTCGGCCAAACTGAGAGGCGTCACTCCACGCATTAGACAGATTTTGCAGAATTCACGAGCTGCGATTCGATCAGACGGCCCTGTCTTCCTCGATGGCTTCAACCCATAATTGCAGCGTCAGGTCTTCGCGCTTCGGATTGCCGAGGTACGGACGAAGCTCTTGATCGTAACGGTCGCGAAGCAACTTCAGATCGAAAGGAACGGCACGAGCCAAATATCGCACATCGCTTCGATCGCGCTCGATGTTGCGTTCAAGCTTGGTCAGCGCGAGATCGTAAGGGTCGAGGGCCATCAGACGCAAATTCTGAAATGCTCCAGGGAACATCTCCCGAAGACGGCTCTCGTATTCGTAGGGTGGCTGGGCGACCGTGACTCGATCTAAATACACGCCGTATTTTCTGAATAGCGGACCACCGAGCATCGCGACCTGCGAGAAAGCATCCGCAGCTGAGCGCGGAGCGATCTCCAGCACATCCACATCGGCAGTAGGCCGACTCAGGCCATAAAGCATCGTGACAACGAAACCGCCAATACAGTCGAGGCGCACCGTCGAGGTCGCAATCCGATCCAGTTCGTTGAGGAATGACCGCCACGGTTCCGGTATCGCTTCACGAGGGGACATAAGCCAAGTGTTTCACGTCGAGATCCGTGAGCAGATTCCAGTGGCGCGCCTTTGGAGGGCGATTCTGGCGAAGCCATTTGCGCTCGGCTTGCGTCATGGAGTTGTTGGAGAGCGTGTCCTCTCTTGCGAGTCGGGAACGCTCTAGAACAGCGACCTGGCGCGAGAGGCTCGCCTTTCGCGACTGGTCGCCCGTCTTATCTGCGAACTCCTCTGCAACAGCCACAACGAACCCGAGCCTGTTCTGGCGGTCGTTGAGCTTGGCACTGCGGGTGAGCCAGTCCCAATCCATTTCTGGATACGTATAGACCAGCCAGGGAAGCGCCTCAACTACTCTTCGATCAATTTCGTCCTGATCGAGCGCCAGGAACAGCAATCGAGCCGGGTTGTAGCGTGATTTTCCCCGCAGGTAGGAGAACCCTGGGTATCCCAGCGCACCCAGTTCCGACTTGAACTCGCTTTCATCCAAAGTCGAAGGTGGATCAACCTCAAGCGGCAAGGCCGTTGGCGGGAGGTGGAACACCCTCGTTGCCTGGGCAGCGAGTTCCGCCGTCACCGGGCGACGCCCTCGCTCGAGCATCGACAGGTAGGCTTGTGTCAGGCCCAACCGCGATGCAGCTTCCTGCTGCGTCAGGCTGGCCTGCTCTCGCCCGGTTTTCAGCGCTTCTCCGGTCACGGCACTCTTCCTTGGCAGATTATAACATTAGTTGTTATATAACCGGGCAATTCCGCGTAGGGGGCCTGGAGGGATCATCGATGAGCAAGCCGGTGGCCCAGAAGACGATCTTCGACGGTTATTCAGTCCGCTAAAATGCGGTATGACAGATTCCGATACAAAATACGTAATATGCGATGAGCTTAACCGACAGATCCGTAAGGAGTCAGCCAATTCCAACCGAATTGGCAACGCAAGGCGCGAAGAACCCAAAGACGGAATGGGACGGATGGCCGACCCTAAAGCTCGCGAAAATCTAACGTTTGCCCAAACCGACTGCAACGAGAAGATTCGCGAGCTGATAAGACAGAGGGAAGAACAGGCTAACACTCACGTCCCCACCATGGATCACGGCACGAAGTGAACGAGACGTTCTTGCACCTCACTGCTACCGGCTGGACAGCCGTGGGCTCAATCGTAGGTGCGCTCTCTGTCATCGCCTTGTCTTTCTTTAATGCATTTGCGTTAAGAGCAGCCAACCGGTCCGCGCGCGAAACCGCCAATCAGGCGGCTATTGCGAAGCAGACACTGGATGCCTTGCAGACCCAAATAAGGGAGCAAGGAGTCACCCAGAGAGAGACTGCAATCCAAGCACTCGAGAACATCGCGAGAGATTGTCAAAGCTGGAAAGGTCAGCTCTCTTCAAGAAATCCAGGGACCGTAAATCTATTTCCGAGAGAATGGGCAAGCATGATGACCTTTGTGGCGACCCGCCTTCCTTCCATTCTCGGAAACATGCGAGAGCTCGAAAGGCGAGTCACAGCCGTGCAACTTCAGCTAAATAATTATGTGCGTCGCGACTGGACCTCAAGATTGCAGATCACGGCCGAATCCGAAGAACTATCGAATACTCTCGATAAGACATCTGCCTTAGCGAACGGAGTCGCACAGAACTTGATGGGTCTGGAGCCCAAATAACACTTTGCCCCGAACGCGGCATTGGAACACCTGCGGAATTTATGCCTCCCTCGATCACCCAGGCGTCACTTTGAATTTCTCCAGCAGCCGCATGAGCGTGGCCCGATCAACCAGTTCGATGCGGGTCTGCTCGGCAAAATCTCTTGCCTGCGCGGTGAAGTTGGAAGTTGTGATGAAAATGCCCTTGATGGCCCTGTCGGCGGTAACCGCGCCATAGAAGTCCCGGACAGCCGGCGCACCTACGAGGTTGTTCTCGGCGTACCGCTTGCATTGGAAAATGTACCGGCCACCGCTGAATGGCCGGTCAAGCGTAGCGATGATGTCGATTCCGCCATCACCCGTGACCGCCGTCAGTTCCGCATGGAAACCCATTTCGACCAGAAGGACTTTTATCAGCGACTCGAATTCCTGGCCCATGAGGCTGTCGATGTCCCGGCTGGACGGGATCTGCGGAGTTGCCGAGGGGATTTCGATCCGAAGCTTTGCAAGAGCCGTCGAGACTTCTTCCACGGTTAAGTGGGGCTGATTGGTTTCGCTGACCTGCGGGATCCTGCCGATCACCTTGCGGTAGCGTCGAGCAGCACGGTGGAGAGCCCAAAGCTGCAACGGACCAGCAGCTCCGCAGCCCCCTAGTCGAAGGAGATTCGGTTCTTTGCCGCCTCTGTTTCGGGGACGCCCAGCAGCTCCGCAGACGTGTAGGGTTCGACTGGGATGATTTGTCGGAATTCCTTCAGCAGCGGCACCGGGCATTCGTGTTTCGAAGGACAAGTAGCGATGAATGCGCCGACTTCGAGCTGCATTGTATGAATACGCGCTGCCGGTCCGCCGCCGATGGTGATCCGAATCTCGCCGGTCTGAAGGTCGTGGAGCAACGCATTCCTCATCGCTCCCTTGAGTTTCTGAATGTTCGAGAGCAAGGAAACTTTCTTGACCGTCAGCATCGCCGTCAAATCGCCGGTGAAATTGACGCTGCCGGAATCCACTGTATAGAGGTCGACGCCGAGCTCCCCGGCGAATTCGCGGGCTATCGAGGCATTCCGCCCGTCGTCCCTGCCCACGAGCAAAACGTGCGGCGGCGGCACACCCCTCGCTTTGTGGTCGTCAATGAATCCTTGCAGGATCGCATCCATCGAGTCGGATTATATAAACCGAGCGCAAAGATCAGAATGCCGCGAAGTCGAAGGAACCGCAGCCCCCATTGGCCGTGGCGTAGCAGCACACAACTCCAGCTCGTGACCGAAGCGTCCAGTCCCACCCCCGCCCGGATTCTTGCCTCAATAGACCGCGCTCGGTCATACGGAATCTGGGTCTCTACTGCATCGAAAAGTCTTGTTTTGCGGTGGCCGTTCAGTGGCTGTTTCGGACCAAAATCCGCCGATTCCGAACTGTCCTTTTCGACAGCAACAGCCACCAGAATTCGTCTCGATAGGAGTTCCAATCCGCCGAGTTTGTGGCGTTTTTGGTGCAGTTTTAGTGGCTGTTTTGATGGCTGTTCGTTTCCAACTTTTGTGCATTTGGCTGCTATTCCCTGCAAATGCTTTGCTAGCCGTACAACCATGTACATAAATGCTTTATGCAGACTTTTGCGACGACTTGCGACGCGCTGCAAAATCGCAAAAAACAGACTCAAAATCCGCCGGCCCTTGCGGTCATGGGGGTTCGACCCCCCCTCCCGGCACCAAACAATATCCTGAAGCGTTGCGTGATGGGAGTGGCCGTTCAACGGGTCGCGAACACCGCTTGCCCGATGTCGTGCGCAATCACTTCCGGCGATTTGTCCGCAAGGTTCATGACCCGATGTGCTGGTTCGCGTACAGCACCCTCCGCTCCCTGTACCGCGCCCTGGCACTCTCAGTTTCGTGCAACAGCGGAGGATAGATACCACCCTCCTGCCTCTCCTGTGGAGGCAGCGATCGATGAGCGTTTGAAACGGCGCGTCGAGAAAGACAACGAAGCTGCGTCATGGCGCTGCCGGAGCGAATCACCAGCGAGGCTGGTCCCTTCTTGTATTCTTCCTCCTCTTGACAGTCGAGAGGAAAGAGCGTACTTCTCTTGACTATCGAGTGGAGAGGCCGGATGGCGGAGAAACCGGGAGAACTGGTGCAGGGAACGCTGGAGATGCTGGTGCTGAAGACGCTCGCCCTGGAACCCATGCACGGATACGGAATTGCGCTGCGGATCGAGCAGATCAGTGATGGCGTGTTCCGCGTCAATCCGGGTTCTCTGCTGCCCGCCCTGAGCCGCATGGAGCGCGCGGGGCGAATCCATTCCGACTGGAGAGCGACGGAGAACAACCGTAAAGCAAAGTATTACCTGTTGACGGCGCGGGGACGGAAGGCGCTGGAAGCAGAACAGCGGCAGTGGGGCCGCCAGGTATCGGCCATCGCCAGAATTCTGGAGGCGTGAGGACGACATGAGCGTACTGGGAAAACTGGCAGGCGGAGTGCGAGCGCTGCTGCGGCCACGTGCGCGCAATGCGGAGATTGAGGCAGAGCTGCGCAGCTTCGTCGCATCTTCCATCGACGACAAGGTGCGCGGGGGAATGACCCGCGAGGCAGCGGAGCGGGCGGCGCGCGCGGAAGTGGGCAGCGCCGAGACGGTGAGGCAGAAGGTGTGGTCCGCGGGATGGGAATCGCTGCTGGAATCGGTGTGGCAGGACATCCGCTATGGTGTGCGCCAGATGCTGCGCTCGCCCGGCTTCGCTGTCGTTGCGATTCTGACCCTCGCGTTGGGGATTGGCGCGAACACGGCGATATTTACGCTGGTTCAGGGAATCCTGCTGCGTTCGCTGCCGGTGAGGGATCCCGCGCGGCTCTATCGCATCGGCGACCGAACCCATTGCTGCTACTTCGGCAGTTTCGAGAGCGACGATGGCGATTTCGATCTCTTCTCCTACGATCTCTATCAGCGCTTTCAGAAATCGGCGCCGGAGTTCGAACAGCTGGCGGCGGTCGAGGCCGGCGGCAACGGCTTTAGTGTGCGCTGGGGCTCCGCTCCCGCCACGGCCATGCGCGCGGAGTATGTCTCGGGCAACTACTTCACCACCCTGGGTGTGGGTGCCTACGCCGGGAGGCCGCTGGCGGCGAGTGACGACACGAGGAGTGCCGCGCCGGTCGTGGTTCTGGGCTATCGAGCGTGGCAGACGGAGTTGGGTGGAAAGCCGGGCGTCGTCGGCTCCACGGTTTATCTCGAGCAGCACCCGTTTACGGTAGCGGGCATTGCGCCGCCAGGATTCTACGGCGATCGAATCGCGCCCAATCCGCCCGATCTCTGGCTGCCCCTGGCCAGCGAGCCGCTGTTCGAGGGAGCCAACTCCGCGCTGCTGGAGCCGGACACCGCCTGGCTTTACGCCATCGGCCGGTTGCGGCCCGAGGTCAACCTGGGCTCGCTGCAAACGAAGTTGTCCGGCGTGCTCCGGCAATGGATGAACACGATACCCACGTTTACCGATCATGGCGGTGCGGCGGAAATTCCGAAGCAGCATGTGGTGCTTTCGCCCGCGGGGGGCGGGATCCAGACACTCCAGCAGCAAACCGGCACCGGGCTTCGCTTGTTGATGCTTCTCTCCGGCGTGGTGCTGCTCATCGCCTGCGCCAACATTGCGAACCTGTTGCTGGCGCGAAGCATGGCGCAGCGCGCAGAGATTGCCGTCCGCATCAGCCTGGGCGCGGCACGCGGGCGCATCATTCGCCAGATCGTCACCGAAAGCCTGATTCTGAGCGCGAGTGGAGGCGCCGTGGGGTTGGCGGTCGCTTTCCTGGGCTCGCGCGCCGTTCTCGCGCTGGCCTTTCCACTCTCGCAGAACATGCCGGTTGCGGCACGTCCCTCGTGGCACGTCCTGCTCTTCGCGTTTGTGGTTTCGTTGCTCACAGGATTGCTCTTCGCCGCCGCTCCGGCGTGGGTCTCCTCCAACTCGGAGCCTGCAGAGGCCTCGCGCGGGATCGGCCCTTCGTCGCGCGACCATGCATCGTTGCCCCAGCGTCTGCTGCTGATCTTCCAGTTCGCACTCTCGATCGTCCTTCTCACCAGCGCATTTCTCGCTACGCAATCCCTCTCCAATCTCGAAAATCAGAGAATGGGCATCGACGCCAGGGATCGATATACGGCGCAGATCGATCTGAAAGGCGGCGGCTACGCACCCGACCAGTTGAATTCGGTTTATCGCCAGCTGGAGGACGGCTTTCGGGCGCTGCCCGGGATGGTGAGCGTGAGTTTCGCGCGCTACCTTCCCTTAGAGGGCAACGAATGGGGTGGCTGCGTGATGATCAAGGGTGGGCCCGTGCCGGGACCGGCGGACAACTGCTTTTCCGACTGGGATCGCGTGAGCCCGCCATTTCTGGATTCAGTGGGAGTGCCTTTAATCCGGGGACGAGGATTCACCGATGGCGATGAGAGCGCCGCGTTACCGGCGGTGCTGGTCAATCAGGCGTTTGTGAAAAGGTTCTTTGCGCACCAGGATCCGCTCGGGCAGCGCTTCGGAGTCAACGGAGCCCAGTACGCGGACGCATTTCAGATCGTCGGGGTCTTTGCCGATTTCAAATTGAGCGACCCGCGCAGAGAGCCTCAGCCGCTCTTTCTGCGGCCTCTTGGACAGCTGTACGCCGGATACATCGACCCTACTCTTCTGGCGGCCGAGCAGAGTTCGCTCTACCTGAATCGCATCGTTCTTCAGTTCGATCGATCTCAGCCGGATGCCGAGCAACTGGTTCGCACCGTGGTGGCGAACGTGAATCCGAATATCCCGGTCATTCGCGTTCAGTCCTACCCAGCCGTGGTGGCCGGCAATTTCAACCAGGACAGACTGCTCGCCAGGCTGACCGAAGCCTTTGGCATTCTCGCTCTGATCCTGGCTTCGGTTGGCCTGTACGGCGTCATGTCGTATCTGGCAACGCGGCGCACCAGTGAGATTGGGATTCGCATGGCGCTGGGGGCCTCGCGCTCAGGCATCATTTCTCTCATGATGCGCAGCGCGTTCCTGCAGGTTTTCGCCGGACTGGCCATCGGAATCCCCGCCAGCCTGGCCGTCGGCCGGATGATGAAGCACCTTCTTTTTGAAGTAAGCGCCAACGCTCCGCTGGCTTTCCTCGGCGCTGCCGTGATGCTCGGCGCCTGCATGGCGGTTGCAGCCATCATTCCGGCGATCAGAGCCGCCTCGCTCGATCCAATGAGAGCCTTGCGCACGGAATGATCGCCCACCGTCTCGCTCGATCGCGGTGACGCTCCATTCGTTTCCTGGCGCCGTGTCCCCCGATTTCTCTATGCCCATTCCTGAACAACCCTGTCTGATACCGGACAGTGAGGCCGGCGTGCGACACGGACCGTTGCTCGGATCATCAGGGGTTTTCCCGCTCTGATTCGTCCCCAGGACCGGCGCTACAATTGCTGATCTGATTTGGGAGATGCACGTATGAATTCCCTGCCCCAGGACCTGCGGTTCGCCCTTCGACAGCTCAGAAAGTCTCCGGCCTTCACCTGTACCGCGATCGTCACGCTGGGACTTGGCATCGGGGTGAACGCGGCCATGTTCTCCGTCATCGAACAGGTCCTGCTCCGCCCCCTGCCGTATCGCCGTGCCTCGCAGCTGGTGATGATCGCCCCGCATCCTCTCAGCGGCGGCGACTTCGAGCCGGCATCTCTCCCGGACGTGCGCGACTGGAAATCCCGCACCCACGTTTTTTCCGACATGGCCTGGTGGACGATTCAGGTACCCACTCTGGGCGGCCGCGATAACCCCGAACTGGTCGCGCAAATCAGCGCCAGCCCCAATTTGCTCGACGTGCTCGGCGTGCGGCCCGCCCTCGGCCGCGGCCTTCTGCCCTCGGACATGAGTGCAGGAAGAGCGGACGTCGTCATCCTCGGCGATTCGGTCTGGCACAAGGTTTTCCACGCTGACCCGTCTGTCGTCGGTCGAACCGTGCCCATCAATGGAGAGCCGTACACCATCGTCGGCGTCATGCCGGCGAATTTTGAGTTCCCGCAGAACACCGGCGACGAGATTTACTCGCCCCTGCCCACGGACAAATCGTTTGAAGATCGCGGCAGCTCTTCTCTGTCTGCGGTGGCTCGCCTGCGCCCCGGCGTCAGCGTCGCGGAGGCGCAGCAGGAGATCTCCGCCGTCCATGCGCAGCTGCTCCATGAGTATTCTTCCAGCGAGTCGTCGGAACCGGTGCGCGTGGAAACCCTGCGCGATCTCGCGACCGACACGGTGCGCACCGGCCTTTACGCGCTCGATGCGGCGGTGGCCGTGGTGTGGCTCATCGCCTGTGCCAATCTTGCGGGGCTGATGCTGGCGCGCGCCAATGGCCGTCGCCGCGAGCTCGCCATCCGCGGCGCTCTCGGTGCCGCCAAATCCCGCCTCGTCGGTCAATTCGTCACCGAGAGCCTGCTGGTCAGTCTCATCGGCGGTGCTGCGGGACTCGCGGCAGCGTGGACGGCATTGCGCATCCTCAGCCATTACCTCGCCAGTGCGCTCCCCTTTGGCGAAAACATCCACGTGGACGCCGGTGTCTGCGCCATTCTCGTCCTTTTCTCCTGCCTCTCCGCAATTCTGTTTGGCGTCGGGCCCGGGCTGTATGGCGCCAACCTGCCCGTACAGGAAAGTCTTCGCGATGGCGCCGCCGCCTCCGGCACCAGCAGGAAGCACGCGCGCTGGCGCGATGCGCTGGTGGTCGGCGAAATCGGCATGACCCTGGCCCTGCTGATCGCCGCCGGCCTGCTCATTCAGACCCTCTGGCAGCTTCGCCACACCAATCTCGGCTTCGCTCCGCAGCAGGTGGATACCACTTCGATCTTCATGCCCACGCACGGCGCGTGGTGGGAAGGCGGCGACGCCAAAGCGCCCAACATCGTCACGACCTTCTACGATCCACTCCAGGAAAAGCTGCGCCACAGTCCGGGCATCGAATCGGTCGGGCTCGCGACCATCCGCCCCTTCACCGCCAGCCACTTCACACTCGACACCTGGCTGGCCGACCAGCCGCAGCCGCCGCAGAGAGAGCAGATCGGCGCCGCTGCGCGTGCCAGCAACGCGGATTATTTCCGCACCATGGGGATCGCGATCACCAGCGGCCGCGACTTTGCCGACACCGATCGTCCCGGAAGTCCGCTGGCGGTTCTGGTGAATCAGGAGTTCGTCCGCAGAGTTCTCCACGGCCGCAACCCGCTCGACAGCAGGCTCAGGTGGGACGATTCCGATAAGCAACTCACCGCCACCATCGTTGGCACCATCGCCGACATTCATCAGGATTCAGCCAGGGCCGCTTCGTCCCCTGAAATCTACTTCGACCTCGATCAGCTGGTTCCCGGGCAGGACTTGTATTCGATCCTCGTCACCTTCCACACGGATGTCGTGGTGCGCACGCGTCTGGCGCCGGAAGCCGCGTTCCGCGCGGTCCGCGATGCGGTGCACGGTCTCAATCCCAATCTCGCCTTCGCGGAGCAAACCACCATGCAGCAGGTAGTGGATAACTCGCTGGGTCCGCAAACCCTCGCCGCTCGCCTGCTGGCCATCTTCGGCTTCGTCGCTCTGCTCATCGCCGTTGCCGGGATCTATGGACTGCTCGCGTATTCGGTGAGCCAGCGCACGCGCGAGCTTGGAGTCCGCCTTGCCCTAGGCGCCCAGCGAGAAACCATCCTGTGGCTGGTGCTGCGCCATGCGCTCCTTCTGCTGGCCATCGGTGTGGGCGTCGGCCTCGCCGCAGCATGGGCGGCCAGCAGCGTTCTGCGCTCCTTCCTCTATGGGTCGCCCGGTTACAACGCTGCCACTATCCTGCTCGTCATTCTTACGCTGGGCATCTGCGGATTGACGGCCAGCTATTTGCCCGCGCGCCGCGCCGCCAGTGTCGATCCGGTCGAGGCGCTGCGCAGCGAATAGCTCGACCATGTGTAACTAACGCTGTTTCTCAATCCGGGAGAATGAACGATGTTCTCACTCGCACAGGATCTCCGCTTCGCCCTTCGGCAACTCCGGAAATCGCCCGGATACGCCTTCGTCGCCATCCTCACTCTGGCGCTCGGCATTGGCGCCAACACTGCGATCTTTCTCCTGACCTGGTCGATCCTGTTGAAAGGCCTGCCCGTCCAGAACCCCGGCGAACTCATCCGCTACACCTTCCGCAGGAGCGACAGTGAACTCGGTCTTTCCTACCGCCAATATCAGGCTCTGGAGCAGCGGCAGGGCGTCGCCACCGGTCTGTTCGCGTGGAGCGACGGGGACGCTGTGTTGCAGCGCGACGGCCAGTCCGGGAAGATCCCCATCGCCATGGCCACTGGCTCGCTCTTCAGCGTTCTCGACCTTCGACCGGCGCTCGGCCGCGGCTTCGAGCCGCCAGCCGGCGAGCCCGGCTCACCCTATCAGCCGGAGGCACTGCTCTTCTGGGATTATTGGCAGAGCGCCTTCCATGGAGATCCTTCGATCATCGGCCGCACGCTCCATCTCAAAGACGTCTTTGTCCCTGAGGGCGGCAGCGTTTCCATCGTGGGCGTGCTGCCCCGGGGATTCAGGGGCGTCCAGGCCGGCCAGCTCCCCGCTATGTTATTTCCGCTTTCGTTCGAACGCGTGCTGCATAAGAACGCCATGATCGATAATCCTTCCGGGTCCTTCTGGCTCACGGTCATGGGGCGCATGCGCCCGGGAGAGAACGTTCGGAACGCCCAGGCGAATCTGACCTCCATTGTGCAGAGCGTCAACGAGGCGGCCGATCCGTCGCATCGCTTCCTCAACGGCGGCTTCTTCTCGGGCTACCACCTCGGCGTCGAGTCGGGGCGGAGCGGCCAGTCGTGGCTTCGTTTCCGCTTCAGCAAACCCCTGCTCGCACTTGAGGCCCTGTGCGGCGTCATGATGCTCCTCTGCGGCGTCAATATCGCTCTTCTGGTGCTCTCGCGGGTCAGCGGACGCCTGCACGAATTCGCGATGCGCAGCGCCCTGGGCGCGACGCGCCGCCGGCTGATCTCTCAGGTGCTGACGGAAACTCTGCTGCTGGGCGCGGGTGGTCTTTGCGCGGGCGGCATCCTCGGCTGGCAGCTCGCCCGGTGGCTCGTGAATATGATCGGCGAACCCGGATCGCCCGCGGCCCTTCATCTGGACGCGAGCGCAGTCGTCTTTTTCTTCGCAGCGGCGATCAGCCTGGGCGCCGCGTTGCTGGCCGGTCTGTGGCCGGCATGGCGGGCTTCCAGCCGTGCGACTGCTCTCGATCTGCGCCAGATGGGCTCCGGCCGATCCACTGCACGCTTCGGCCGCTGGATTTTGCCCCTCCAGGTGGCTCTGGGCGTCGTGCTGCTCAACGCCGCGCTGCTGCTGGCCGGCACCCTGGTGAACTACCTCGACGAACACTCGGGCTTTGCCGCAGACCGCGTCCTGATGGCGGAACTCGATTTCAGCAATGCAGCAGGCAGGGCGCAGGCCGATCAGCCCGTGCGCAACCTCGAGTTCCTCCACCAGGTGCAGGCCATGCCTGGCGTGCAATCGGCCGCACTCATGGAGCTGGCCCCCATTTCCGGCGGATTCTCCGTGAGCGACTATTACACGCGCGATGCAAAGGGAAATCTCCACATCAATGAGCAGGTGTGGCCGCAGACTGTTTCCACGGACTACTTTCGCGTGATGGGCACCCACATCCTCGAGGGCCATGGGTTCACGGCCGCGGATCTCTCCGGCGACCCGACCTGCATCCTCAGTGCCGGTGCCGCGGCCTACTTCTTCCCCGGCCAGCCCGCCGTCGGTCGCTTTCTGAATGCAGGCAACGGAACCGAGAAGCCGGGAACCGGGGCACACTGCCGGGTGATCGGAATCGCGGAAGACGCCCGCCTTGCCAGCCTTCTTCAGCCCTCTCCGATCAGCGTCTACGTGCCACTGGAAGCAGAAAAACGTCCCCTGGTCTACACGAACCTCGCGGTCCGCGCGGCGAGCCCGCAAATGGCTGCAGGCGCGATTCGCCAGGCTTTTGCCCGTGTCTTTCCAGGAGCGCCGCAACCGCGCACCTGGCTCTTTCGCGATGCCATCCGCCACGACCTCAGCCGCCAGCGCCTCCTCTCCAGCGTCTCCGGCGGATTCGCGCTTCTCGCGCTCGTCCTGGTCGCGACCGGCCTCTACGGCATCCTTTCCCGCACCGTGGTGGAACGCCGCCGCGAAATCGGCATTCGCATGGCCCTCGGCGCACGGCGGCAGCAGATCGTCTCTACCCTTGCCCGCACCGCGGCCCTGCGCATCGGCATCGGCGTGATAGCCGGCGCCGCTCTGGCCGCCGTTGCCGGTCATCTGCTGCAGTCGTTGCTCTACGGAGTCACACCCACGAGCCCGTGGATGGCGCTGGCGACGCTGGCCGTGCTGCTCGGTGTGTTAACGCTGGCGTTTATTTTTCCGGCGGGACGCGCTGCCTCGGTCGATCCCATGGAGGCAATCCGCGACGAGTAGCTCGCTGCGTTGCGCTTCCTGGCTCCGGCTTCTGGCTACGGGCTTCCCGGTCCGCATCCTCCCAACCGCTGCCTCATCTAATTGCTGCATGGTTCTTCCCATCTCGATCCTTGACCTCGTCGGAATGCGCCCCGGCGAATCTCCGAACCCGGCAATTGCCCGCTCCGTCGATCTTGCCCGACACGCCGAGCAGTGGGGTTACCGTCGCTTCTGGCTCGCCGAACATCATTCCATCGCCGGAATCGCCTGCTCCGCCACGTCCGTCCTCATCGGCCATGTTGCCTCGGCCACCAATACCATCCGCGTCGGCAGCGGCGGCATCATGCTGCCGAACCACGCTCCCCTGGTGGTCGCTGAGCAGTTCGGCACCCTCGCCGCCATCTATCCAGGCCGTATCGACCTCGGCGTCGGCCGCGCACCCGGCGGCGACTTCCACACCATGCGCGCCCTGCGCCGCGATCTCCATCAGACCGGCGACGACTTTCCCCAACTCCTCGAAGAGCTGCGCACCTACCTCGGCCCCGAACGCCCCGGTCAGGCGGTGAAAGCGATCCCAGGCCAGAACAGCAACGTCCCCATCACGCTGCTCGGCTCCAGCGACTTCAGCGCGCAGCTGGCGGCGCAGCTTGGCTTGCCTTTTGCCTTCGCCGCGCACTTCGCTCCCGATCTCCTCGATCACTCCACCAGCCTTTACCGCCGTCACTTCCGCCCCAGCGACGTTCTTCAGCGGCCCTGGCTCATGGTCGGCGTCCAGGTCATTGCCGCCGAAACCGACGCCGCTGCTCGCCGTCTCTTCACCACTCCTCAGCAGCGTTTTCTGCGGCTCATCCGCAGCCAGCCCGTCGAGTTACTTCCCCCGGTCGATTCCATGGATGACATCTGGCAGGACTGGGAACAGGTTGCGGTCGAGAGCAAGCTCCGCGCAGCGATCGTCGGTTCCAACGCAACCGTCAGAGCAGGACTCGAAGCCCTCGTCGCGGCCACCGGTGCCGACGAAGTCATCGTCGTTACCGACACGTGGGAGCACGCGGACCGGCTCGAGTCGTATCGGCGCGTGTCTCAGATAGCAACACAGATTCAGGTGGGTTCAGCCGAGGTAGTGGAAGCCTGATCGTGACACGGTGTCCGGTCCCCACAGCAAAGGAATCCGCGGCAGGAAAGCTGCCGGGACGAAGGGAGATTTAAAGAGAATCGGGCTGGGCGGGTGCCATCTGCGCCTGGGCACGCTGCGCAGCAATCTGGCCTGCGTGCCGGAACAGCTTCCCGAATGCGGCTCGGCAGATTCCGTAGGCGGCCAGAACTCCAAAAGCCAGCGAGGCAAGCGCCGCGCAAACCAACATCAGCGTATTCATTGCTTCCTGCATATCTGCAATGCTCTCCCCGACCTGGCCGGGGATCCTTCACCTTCTGGATTCGATGCGCCGTCCGGGCGTACATCCCCGCTGCACCATCCGATGCCATTCCTAACAGAAAGGGGGTCACGTTGACCCACTTTTCTATTGGCGAATAAGATACCGAAAGGATTAGCTGTCCGAATTCTAGCCCGAGCGTCCTGTTTTGCAACTGACACTAGAGTGCTATCTGCCATCTCTGTCTCTATTCTTCATTTTTTGGTTTTACAGCCGACCCCTCCTGTGCTATGCCCATCACCCAAATAACCGTTCGCGGTGCCCGCCAGCACAACCTGCGCGACATCAACGTGCAGATTCCGCGGAACACCCTTACTGTTGTCACCGGGCTTTCCGGTTCCGGGAAATCTTCCCTCGCCTTCGACACCATCTACGCTGAAGGCCAGCGCCGCTACGTCGAAACCCTCTCCGCCTACGCCCGCCAGTTCCTCGACCAGATCGAGCGTCCCGACGTCGACTCCATCGAGGGCCTCTCGCCCGCCATCTCCATCGAGCAGAAGACTACCAGCCGCAGCCCGCGCAGCACTGTGGGCACCATCACAGAGATTTACGATTATCTGCGCCTGCTCTACGCGTCGGTGGGTGTTCCCCACTGCCCGCGCTGCGGCCGCCCGATCTCGCGCCAGTCCGCGGAACAAATCGTCGAGCGCATCCTCGCCTTGTCTCCCGGCGAACGCGTCACCATCTACGCGCCTGTCGTTCGCGGCCGCAAAGGTGAGTTTAAGGATCTGCTCGATAAACTTGATCAGCAGGGCTTTCGCGCCCGTGTGGACGGCGAAATCCGCGACCTCTCGGATCCGCCTAACCTCGAAAAGCGCAAGAACCACACCATCGAAGCCGTCGTCTACCGCGCCGTCCTGAAGCCCGGCATCGAGAAAGCCCTCCAGGCCTCGGTCGAGAAAGCTCTGCAGATGGCCAATGGGCTCGTCCTGGTCGCCACGCAAAAAGACGAGCAGCTTTATTCGTCCTCGATGGCCTGCCCCGATTGCGGCCTCGACGTTCCTAAACTCGAGCCTCGCAGCTTTTCGTTCAACTCGACCTATGGCGCCTGTCCCGAGTGCCACGGCCTCGGCAGCATCTACGACTTCGACCCCGCCAAGGTCATCACCGACTGGTCGAAACCGCTCCTCGACGGCGCGCTCGGCCCAGGTTCCGCCTCGCAATATCTCCTGCGCCTGATCAAAATCGCCGCCGAACGCTACAAGATCGACCTGAAAGTCCCCTTCGAGCAGCTCACCTTCAAACAGCAGGAACTTCTCCTCTGCGGACCGCCGCAGGCGGAAGCACCGCGCACCGGCTTTCACGGCATCCTCGCGTATTTGCGCGACTCCCTCGAAGAAGCCCGCTCGGACACCTACCGCGAGTGGATGATGCAGTACATGTCGGCCTCCGAATGCCCGGTCTGCCACGGCCAGCGCCTTCGTCCCGAATCCCTCGCGGTCAAAATCGACGGCATGTCCATCGCGGAATTCACGGCTCTCTCCATGGAGCGCGCCCTCGAACGGGCCCGCGCCATCTCCTTCACCGCTCGTGAAGCCCTGGTCGCCGAACGCCTGCGCAAAGAAATCGTCGAGCGCCTGCAGTTCCTCAATGCCGTCGGCCTCAGCTATCTTTCGCTCGACCGCAGCGCCGCCACGCTTTCCGGCGGCGAAGGCCAGCGCATCCGCCTCGCCACGCAGATCGGCTCGCGGCTCCGCGGCGTCCTCTATGTTCTCGACGAGCCCTCCATCGGCCTCCATCAGCGCGACAATCAGCGCCTCATCTCCGCGCTCGAATCCCTGCGCGACCTCGGCAACACCGTCCTCGTCGTCGAACACGATGAGGAAACCATCCGCCATGCCGACTACGTTCTCGACCTCGGCCCCGGAGCCGGCCGTCTCGGCGGCCAGGTGGTCGCCGAAGGCACACCCGACGTCATCATGAACACGCCGGCCTCGCTCACCGGCCGCTATCTCTCCGGCAAAATCTCCACGCTGCAGCGCCTCGTTCCGCGTCCGGTCACCGGCAAATGGATCACCGTCGAGGGTGCACGCAGCCACAATCTCAAAGACCTCACCGTCAAATTTCCCGTCGGTATCATGACCGTCGTCACCGGCGTCTCCGGCTCCGGCAAGAGCACCCTCGTCAACGACATCCTTTACCGCGCCCTTGCCCAGGAACTCTACGGCTCGCGGGAAGCGCCCGGCGCGCATACTCGCATCAAGGGCTTCGACCTTCTCGATAAGGCGATTCGCATCGACCAGGCCCCCATCGGGCGCACGCCCCGCTCCAATCCCGCGACCTACACCGGCGTCTTCACTGCCATCCGCGACCTTTTCGCCATGCTTCCCGAGTCGCGCGAACGCGGCTACAAGGCGGGCCGCTTCTCTTTCAATGTTCAGGGTGGCCGCTGCGAAGCCTGCCAGGGCGAAGGCCAGCGCCGCATCGAAATGAATTTCCTGCCCGACGTCTACGTCCAGTGCGAAGTCTGTAACGGACGCCGTTACAATCAGGAAACCCTGGCCGTCAAATTCAACGGCCACTCCATCGCCGACGTCCTTGATCTCACCATCGAGGACGCGCTCCCTGTGCTCGGCGACATTCCCCAGGCGCGCCAGAAGCTGCAAACCCTGGTGGACGTCGGCCTCGGCTACATCCACCTCGGCCAGTCCGCCACCACCTTATCCGGCGGCGAAGCCCAGCGGATGAAGCTGGCCCGCGAGCTTTCCAAACGCCAGACCGGCCGCACCCTCTATCTGCTCGACGAACCGACGACCGGCCTGCACTTCGACGATGTCCGCAAGCTGCTCGAGGTCCTGCACCGTCTCACTGACCTCGGTAACACGGTGATCATCATCGAGCACAATCTCGATGTCATCCGCAACGCGGACTGGATCATCGACCTCGGCCCCGAGGGTGGCGAGGGCGGCGGCCACATCGTCGCCGAAGGCCCCCCCGAACAGGTCGCGGGCATACCCCACTCGTATACTGGCCAATTCCTGCGGCCCTGGTATTCTGGAGCGAATCACTCCGCCGCCGGGTCCGTCGACGGGTCCGCTCGAAAACCGTTGGCGAATGGAAGCCGGACCTCGCGTTCGAAATCCTCTGGAAGATCACCAGGAAAAGAGACCATCCAATGAGCGACATCGACGCTGGCTTCGAGGAGCCACGCAGCCCCGAGGCGAGTCCGGAAGCGAGCCCGGAATTCCCGCAGTCGACCCTCGAACCTCCAGGCTATCTGTGGCGGCCCATCGAGCCTCCCCCGCCGACGCTCGAACTGGTTCCTCCGCCTCCTCCGCCGAAACTGATTCCGAACATCGGCCATGTCCTGGTTTTCCTCCTCCTCGTCTTCCCCGCTCTCATTGGCGGCTACCTCATCGCGCTCTTCACCATCTATGCGTTCCATCCGCACGTCCGTCTGCCCGTCCTGATGCAGGAAATCGGCCGCAACGTCCTTTATGCCATTTCCATGCAGGCGGCCATTTACGTGGTGCTGTGGATCCTCTCAGCGCTCGTCTTTTCCCTCTGGTGGCGTCGCACCTTTGCGCAGGGCATCCACTGGAACCTCTCCACTGCAACGCGCTGGCTTCCGCTGCTGGCCGGCCTTGGCGTGCTCACCGGCCTGGCCATCACCTTCGCCGGCAATTTCCTGCCCATGCCGAAAGCGCCGCCCATTCTCGAGGACATCACGAAGTCCCGCGCCGGCGCTTTTGCGCTCATGGCCTTCGGCGTTACCCTCGCGCCACTCACCGAAGAGCTCGCCTTTCGCGGATTCCTTCTGCCCAGCCTGGTGAACATCTTCCGCTGGCTCGAACGCAAGCGCACCGTCAGCGAAGCTGTTGTGCGCACCCTCGGTATCCCGCTCTCCATCGTTCTCACTTCCATCCCCTTCGCGCTGATGCACTCCGCGCAGGTCTCCAACTCCTGGGGACCGGTCCTGCTCATCGGTTGCGTCAGCATCGTGCTTTGCATCGTGCGGCTGGCCACGGACTCCCTCGCCGCCGGCGTAGTCGTGCACGCCTGCTACAACCTCACGCTTTTCTCCGGCCTTCTCTATCAGACCGACTGGTTCCGCCACCTGGACAAACTCAAAACCTAAACCGGGACCGGGCCTTGGCGGAAGCAAGATCCCAGCGCGCGGGGCGCGTCCGCCGGGCGCAGCGTCCCTGTTATCCTTCCCCCAACTCCATGGCCACCGCCGCCACAGCAGGAAAAACCCTCCGCACCGCCGGCATCGCGCTCTTCCTGCTCACCTGCCTCAACCTCTTCAACTTCATCGACCGCTATGTGCTGCCCGGCGTCCAGCCGCTCATCCAGCACGAATTTCACATCGATGACGCGCGCGCTGGTCTGCTGACCTCCGCCTTTTTCTTCACCTACATGCTCATCGCGCCGCTCACCGGATGGCTCGGCGACCGCCTGCCCCGCAAGCCTCTCATCGTCGCGGGCGCGCTCCTCTGGAGTGCGGCCACGCTGCTCACGCGCCTTCGTCCACGACTACAACACGCTGCTCATCCGCCACGCCGCGGTCGGGGTCGGCGAGGCGACCTTCTCGATCTTCGCGCCCGCCATGCTCTCCGACTTCTATCCCGAAGAAGAGCGCAACAAAGTCCTGAGCATCTTCTACCTCACCATCCCTGTCGGCGGAGCCCTCGGCTATCTCCTCGGCGGGCTGCTCGGGGAGCACTTCGGCTGGCGCGTTCCCTTCTACGTTGCCGCCGCTCCCGGCGTTCTCATCGCTCTGTGCTTCTGGATCTTCGTGCGGGAACCCCAGCGCGGCAGCGCCGACACACTCGCGGTCACCGCAACGCGCAGCAGTTTTCTCGGCCTCTTTCGCAACCCCGCTTACTGGACCGCGACCCTGGGTCTCGCGATGTGGACCTTCTCGGTCGGTGGGATCTCCACGTGGCTGCCCACCTTCCTGACTCGTTTCGCCGGATACTCCGTCGGCGGCGCCGGCATCCGTGCCGGTGAAATCACCGCCATCGATGGCCTGCTCGCCACCGTGGCCGGAGGATGGCTGGCCCAGCGATGGCTCAGGCGCAATCACCGCGCCCTCTATCTCATCTCCGCGTGGGGCGCGGTCCTCGCCATTCCTTTCGGTGTCGTTGTCTTCTTCGGGCCGCCGCGCCTTCTTGTGCCCGCCGCCTTCGCTGCCGAGTTCTGTCTCTTCCTCAATACCGGTCCGCTCAACGCCGCCATCGTCAATTCCGTCGCCGCACCCATTCGCGCCACGGCCATTTCCGTGAACCTCTTTGTGATCCATGCCCTTGGCGATGCCTTCTCCCCCGGCCTCATCGGCCGCATCTCCGATGCCACCAACCTCCGCGTCGGCCTCGGCGCCACGCTCCTCTCCCTCACGGTCTCCGGCGCCATCCTCTTCGGCGGTTCCCGTTTCGCGCCGCGTTTGCCCGACCTCGAATCCGGAACCGCACCCCGTCACCCCTGATCCATGCACGGGCTCTACGTTCTCGCCATCATATTGAACTGGATCATCGCCCTCGCCTGGACCCACCGCGCTCTCACCGCTCGCCGCAACCTGCCGCGCACTCCCGACCTTCTCCGCAGAGACCTCCCTCTACCCTCCGCCCCGGACTCTGCACCCAGCATCACCGTCATCGTTCCCGCGCGCGATGAAGCGGCGGCCATCGAAGCAACGCTGCGTTCCCTGCTCGCCCAAACCATCCCCATCCAAATCTTCGCCGTCGACGACCGCTCCACCGACGCGACTGGGTCCATCATGGATCAGCTCGCAACGGAGGCCGCAGCCGCCGGAAAAATCCTCAGCGGCCTCCACATCGACTCTCTCCCCGCAGGCTGGATGGGCAAGAACCACGCCATGGCCCTCGCCGCCCGTCAAACAGCAACGCCGTGGCTGCTGTTCACCGACGCCGACGTCGTCTTCCAGCCCGACACCCTCGAGCGCGCGCTGCGCTATGCCCAGGAATCCTCCGTCGACCACCTCGTGCTGTTGCCCACCCTGATCCTCAAAACTCCTGGCGAGCGCATGGTGTCCGCCGTCTTTCAATCGCTTTCGCTGCTGGCGTGGCGCCCCTGGAAGATTGCCGATCCCAAAGCGAAACGCGAATCCATCGGCATGGGTGCCTTCAACCTCGTCCGCACCGAGGTCTACCAGGCCACCGGCGGCTTTGAAGCCCGTCCCATGGAAATCCTCGAAGATCTCAGCCTCGGCTTCGAGATCAAGCGCCGCGGCTTCCGCCAGCACATGGTCCTCGGCCGCGATCTCATCCGCCTGCACTGGGCTGCCGGAGCCTTCGGCATGGTTCATAACCTCACCAAGAACATCTATGCCACCTTCCGCTTTCGCCTCGTGCTGTTTCTCGGCGCCTGGCTCGGCCTCCTCATCATCTGCTTCGCACCCCTCGCCGGACTCTTCGCTCCCTGGCCCATCCGCGCCGCAAGCCTCGTCGCGCTGCTCATGATTGCCCTGCTGTACCGGCTCGCCTCGCGCTACTACAACCGCATCCCCGCCCTCTACGTCCTCACCTTTCCCCTCGCGATTGTCCTCGTCCTCTACGCCATGCTCCGCTCCATGATCGTCACCCTCGCTCGCGGCGGCGTGGTCTGGCGCGGCACTTTCTATCCCCTCCCCGAGCTCCGCCGGCATGCGGGCCCGCTGCGTTAAGTGCCTCTCCCTGAACGCTGAGTGCTGATCCCCGAATGCCGTCACCTGTGCTCTGCGCCCTGCCCCCTGTAAACTAAGGGTGAGGTCCTCTATGCCCGAAATTCAGCGCAGGAAGACGGTGACCGTCCGTATCGGACAGGTCAAAGTTGGCTCGGAAGCCCCCGTCGTCGTGCAGTCCATGACCAACACCGACACCGCCGACGCAGCCGCGACCATCCAGCAGGTCGCCGAGCTGGTCGAAGCCGGCTCGGAGCTCGTCCGCGTCACCGTCAACAACGATGACGCCGCCAAAGCACTCCCGCACATCGTCGAAGGCCTCGCCCAGCGCGGCATCACAGTCCCCATCATCGGCGACTTCCATTACAACGGGCACCAGCTCCTCAGGAAGTATCCCGCCTGCGCGCAGGCCCTCGCCAAGTACCGCATCAATCCCGGCAACGTCTCCATCGGCCGCAAAGACGACGACAATTTCCGCACCATGATCGAGTGCGCCGTCGAAAATCAGAAGCCGGTGCGCATCGGCGTCAACTGGGGCTCGCTCGACCAGGCCCTCCTCACGCGCCTCATGGACGAGAACTCCAAACTTCCCAATCCCGCGCCGGCGCGCGACGTCATGCTCGAAGCCATGTGCCGCAGCGCTCTGGACTCCGCCGCCGCCGCCGAGCGCTACGGCCTTCGCCACGACCAGATCATCATCAGCGGCAAAGTCTCCGGCGTCCGCGACCTCATCGACGTCTACCAGATGCTCGCCGCCCGCTGCGACTACCCGCTCCATCTCGGCCTCACCGAAGCCGGCATGGGGATGAAGGGCATCGTCGCCTCGACCGCAGGACTCGGACCGCTGCTTCTCCAGGGCATTGGCGACACGATTCGCGTCTCGCTCACGCCCAAACCCGGCTCCAGCCGCACCGAAGAAGTGCTGACCGCCCAGCAGATCCTCCAGTCCCTCGGCATCCGCAGCTTCACGCCGCAGGTCACCGCGTGTCCCGGCTGCGGCCGCACCACCAGCACCTTCTTCCAGGAGCTCGCGCAACAGATCCAGGATTATCTCCGCACCAGCATGCCCGGCTGGCGCGCGCAATATCCTGGCGTCGAAGAATTGAAGCTGGCTGTGATGGGTTGTGTCGTCAACGGCCCAGGCGAATCGAAACACGCCAACATCGGCATCTCGTTGCCCGGCACCTTTGAGGATCCGAAAGCTCCGGTCTACGTCGACGGCCGCCTCATGACCACCCTGCGCGGCGACACCATCGTCCAGGACTTCAAGAAAATCCTCGACGAGTACGTGCGCAGCCGTTACGGGTCACGCGAACACGAACTGGAGACGACCGCGGTTTAGCGATGTCGCCGGCTGACGATATCGCCCGCATCGCCCTTCAGGAACGTACCCTCGTCTTCCTCGCTTTCAACGAGGAGACCGCGTGGCGGCTCGGCTGCCGTCTCCGCACCCTCGCTCTCGATCGGAATCTCATCGTCGTCATCGATGTGCGTCGCCCGGCCCATCCGCTTTTCTATGCCGCACTCCCCGGCACCACTCCTGACAACGCGGAGTGGGTCCGCCGTAAGAGCAACGTCGTCTTCCGCTTTCACCGCAGCTCCTATGCCGTCGGTCTCGATCTGGAACAGAAGCAGTCTTCGCTCGAGACCCGCGGCCTTCCCGCCGCCGACTACGCCAGCCACGGCGGCAGCTTTCCCATTCGCGTCGCCAGCGCCGGCATCGTCGCCGCAGTCACCGTCTCCGGCCTGCCCCAGCGGGCCGACCATGAACTGGTCGTCGAAGCGCTCAGCGCAGAGCTCGACCAGGACTACGCCGAGCTTCGTCTCCCCTGAACTTTCTCTTCGGAGTTGTTCCCAATCGCCAGGACCATCTGGCCCTGGTCTGTTCGCTGCCGTTTCCCGCGCGCCTGGGGTTCATCGCAACCTTATTGGCTCGAAGTCCCTTGTCCCGCACCCTGAGCAATCTGCCGGTCCGCTGCCAGGGGCAGCGGAATCTCCATGGTCCCGATCCGATCCGTGTTCACGTCGCGCACTGCCACGCGCAGCCACGCCGCCGTCGCCGGCACGTCCAGCGTCTGTTCGGCCCGGAAAAACGGCAGTTGTCCCGGCCCTTTGCCGCTCTGTGCGTCGCCGCGCACTGCGTTTTGCGCAATCCCATTCAGCAGCTTCCCGTCGATGTCATACGCACCCGCCGCAAACTCCAGCACCTGACCGCTCGCATGCGCTTCAGCGCTCTGGTCCAGCACCAGATAGTCGATCTTGTAAGCGCGCAGTGGAATGGGGGGCGGTAACTTCACCGGCTTGTCCTTCTTTCGCACGACAAAGTATGCGGGCTGTTCCACCAGATTCGCCATCTGATCCGGAGTCGCCACAGCCTCGGGCCCCGCATGAAACTGCGCGCGGAAAACAATGTCATGATCGATGGGCGCGCCGTGGTGCATATACGCGTACAGCGAATCCCCCTGCTTATGCGCCACTACCTGATCGGCCACCGCGAGGATCGCCCGCTTATCCTCATCGGTCAACGGCGCGTTCGGATCCTCTGCATAGTAATAACGGCGATACTCCAGAAGATAGCCTTTCTTGTCGACCTTGACGGCAATCTTCCTCATCGTGCCGTCTTCTTTGGTCTCGCTGGGTGAGTAACTTATCTCGTAGTAAGTCGACCCATTCCTCACCGCGTCTTTCATCGCAGCGCTGTAGTCGTTGGTGTTGTAGTAGGCGCGTCCTCCCGTGGCGTTCGCAATCCTGTCGGCGATGGTGTCGATGCCGATCAGCTCCGGCTTCAGTCCCGACACATTGACCGGATAAACCGAAACCTGGCCCGCGTTGAGCGCGTCGATGGCCTGCTTCATCACCTTGAAGTCCCAGCTCTCGCCCATGGTGGTGGGCGCGCTGCCATCGAACCCCTGCGCCTGCAGCGGCGAACCCGCAGGGGAGGACATCACATTACCCACCACCATGTCCTGGATCGCGAACAACGGCACTTCCGACGGAAACTCCGATGACAACCAGATGAGATTCTTGCGCCCCGGCAATCCTTCCAGGTAACGCGCCACGAAAGTCATGACCTCGAACGGCATATCGACATCCGAGGAGCCATAATTCGCTCCATACAGAAAGACCTGCGGTATATCTCCGTCTTTTCTGTGTTGGTCGAACGTTGCCAGCAACTTAGTCGAGTCCGTGGTAAATCCCTGCAACAGCCGAAAATCCTTCGCCAGAAGAAACAGCGCGAATCGCGTTCCCTCCTGGCGCGAGGCGAGAAAATCGGCCAGCTGTTTACGCGCCTGCGGCTGATCCTCCGGCTTCATGTGCACGGCGTCATACACAATCACGAACAGCGGTCCCCGCTCCGGCGCCGTTTCGACATTGACATAGGTATCGGGCGGCAGCGGCGGAACTTTGGGAGCAACGAAGTTCGACTCACTGTTGAAGTCGAATTCATCGAAGGAGCGAATCTCCTGCCACTTCTTGTCCTCGGTCACCGAAAAATTGTTCTTTTTCAACCCCTGAACCGGATTACCGTGGTTATCCGTGACTACCACATCCAGCACCACCCGTCGCACCGTCACCGGGATCGTATAAGGGGACTTATTGGAGCTCATGTTCGGCCGGCCCGCACCGCCACGTTGCGCGTATCCGCACGTCGAAGCCGCCGACAACATCAGGCAGAAACCCGTAACCGGAACCCACAAGATGGTTCCCCGGCGCTCACAATGGAACATCGCAGTACCTCGTAACATTATCGAGATGGCACGAATATTGTATAAGGTGGCAAGTGCAGTCGAGCCTCTGCGCTTGTATACGACTCGAACCCGGAAAAGTACGCAGCCTCTCGCTCATTTTTCCAGGTCAACAAGGTTCGCCGGGCATCTCGAAACCCAGATTAGCTACCAGACGCCAGTGGCAGCCAGAAGGTGAACCTTGTCCCCTGGCCGGCCTGACTCGCCAGCTCGATCCCGCCTCCGTGAGCTTCCAGAATCGCCTTCACTATGGCCAGCCCCATTCCCGTCCCCACCGCCTGGCTGCGCTGCTTCTTTCCCCGGAAAAACTTGTCGAAGACGAACGGCTGTTCCCCCGGCTCAATCCCCGGACCCCGATCGGCAACCGTCACCAGCAGCCGATACCGGTCCTTCTGCGCGCTCAGCGTGATGGCCGATCCCTGCGGCGAATACTTCACTGCATTCTCGATCAGATGGCGCAGCACCCGGCGCACCAGCTCCCGATCCATCGGCGCGCGCGACAAATCATCCGCTACCTTTACGTCCACGGGACGCTCCCGCAACAGCGGCCGCATTTCTTCCAGCGTCGTCTCAATCAACTCCCGCACGTCCTGGGGCCGCGCATCGATCTGCAGAGTCTCCGCGTCCAGCTGTGCCATCTCCACGGCCTGTCCAATCAGCCGATCGAGGCGCGCGCTCTCCTCGTCCACCACCGCGGCCAGCTCGGCCCGCTCCGGTTCCGGCAAATCGGGCTGGCTCACCATCGTCGTTGCCGCCGCGCGAATCGCGGTCAGCGGCGTTCGCAAATCGTGCGTCACCGAATCCAGCAATGCGCTCCGCAGGCGTTCGCTCTCCCGCGATGCCTCCAGCCGGCTGCTCCGCTCCACCGTCGCCGCCCGCTCCAGCGCGATCGCCACCAGGCTGCCGATGGCCTCGTAAATCCGCAGCGAAAATCCGCCATCCTTCAGTGCCAGCACGCCCAGAGACCGCATTCCCAGCGTCAACGGAATCACGTGATATCCGTCCCGCGACGTCATGCCCGCTTCGCTCTGGTTCAACGCCAGCTTCAGATCCACCAGCGGCAGCAATTCGTTTTGCGGATCGGAATAATACGCCGCATCGTCATCCCGCACATACAGCGCAACCGCCCGCAGTCCGAATACCGCCGCCACCACCGACGGCGTCAACCTTCCCACGCTGTGCAAATCATCCTGCAGCAGCAGTTGCTGGCTGAACTCGTACAGCCGTTCCACTTCCTTCTGCCGCCCCTCCGCCGCCGCTGCATGCTGATGCTCTCGTTCCGCCAGATGACTGACCAGCACGCTGCAACAAAGGAACGCCCCCAGCGCCACCCAGTTCGCCGGCTCGGCAATCGTCAGCCGGCCCACCGGCGGCAGAAAGAAGAAGTTGTAAAGCAGCGCGCACAGCACGGACAAATACACGGAGTAAGCCAGCCGCCACTGCGAAGCCGTCACCAGGATCAGCATGAGGAAGCTGAGCGCGACCGTCGTCTGATTCGCGGGCGCGACTCTCCTCAACAGCGCCACCAGCAGCAGAGCCGCTGCCGTCAGGACCGCATACCGCAATAAAATCTTTATCGTCCGCGGCGTATCCTTCTCCATGACAGGCGATCATAACCCGGCTGCGCCATCGCGCCTCCGGGAATCGCCCCGGCCAGGCCTATGGCAGAACGTATTCTTGTGGTGGACGACGAGATTCAGATCACGCGCGTGCTGCGCGCCTCTCTCTCTGCCCAGCGCTACGACGTCCGCACCGTCAACGATCCCGAAGAAGCGCTCCGTCTTTTTGAAGAGTGGGACCCCGACCTGGTCATCACCGACCTCATGATGCCCGGCATGTCCGGCGTCGATCTCGCGCGCGCCATCCGCCGCAAAAGCCGCACCCCCATCCTCGTCCTCTCCGTGCGCGAACAGGAGCATGCCAAAGTCGAGGCACTCGATGCCGGCGCCGACGACTACGTCACCAAACCTTTCAGCATTCAGGAACTCCTTGCCCGCGTCCGCGCCCATCTTCGCCGCGCTCCCGAGCGCTCCGGCGACGGACCGATTCAGGTGGGCGACTTCCTCGTCGATCCTTCCGCCCACACCGTCACTGTCTCCGGCCGTCCCGTGCACCTGACTCCCAAGGAATTCGACCTGCTGCTTCTCTTCGCGCGCAACGCCGGCAAAGTCCTCACCCATCGCGTGCTGCTCACCGCAGTCTGGGGCGCGCAGTCCGCCCAGCAACCGGAATACCTCCGCGTCTTCGTCGGACAGCTGCGCAAGAAACTCCAGGGCGACGCGCAAAAGGAATACATCCAGACCGAACCCTGGGTCGGCTACCGTTTCCTGCCTGAAGGCGGCGCTTCCTAGAAGCAGTCTCGTCTATAGGGGAAAACCGGATTCCAGCTCTTCAGACCACCCAGGCTACTTCACTGAAAGTGCTGTACGGTTGCATCCTGCTGGCTTTCTGTTCCCTTTACGACTCCCTTACGACTTCCTTCGCCTTCCCTTCCGCCGCGAACAATAACCTCAGACCTGGCCGGAAATTTTCGACCGACTGCCACGAATCCTGCAGCTGTGGCATCAATTTGGACGAGGCCAGAGGGTTACCCATGTTGCTAATCCGTATACTCGAAGTGTCTTCAAAAAAGACTGCCAGGCTTGTCGTTGCACTGGCCGTTAGTTTGCTCCTTATCCCCTTCTCTTCCCAGGCGCAATCCCAGGACAGCAGCTCGCAGCTCAACTCCGACTCCAGCTCCGGCAGCAGCGTCACGCCCTCCGCCGAGAGCATTCAGCGCGAACTCGACGCCATGAAGGCTCGCATCGCTGAACTCGAAGCCCAGCTCAAAGCACAGAAGGTTGCAGCAAGCGACGCCTCGGCAGCCGCCGGTACCGCCGCGGCGCTCACCACTGCGAAAGAGCGGCTGGTATCCACTCCGGCAACGTCCGGCTCTCAACCGCCTCTCCCCGAGACGTCTTCCCTGGTGCAGACCGCTCCGGCTACGCTCGCCTCGGCTCAAACAGCCGAAGCAGCTCCCGCCGTCGACAAGATGACTCCCTTTGCGGATTCCTGGTGGGGCTGGCTGAATGGCAATCCGCGCACCGTCGATTGCCCCTTGTGCACGAAATACTTCACGCCGGAGATCCGCGTAGATACCAATTACAATCTGGACTTCAATCACCCCGCCGACGACACCATCGGCGGTTCCAGCGAAGTCTTCCGCTCGCAGGAAGTTCAGCTCGAACAGCTGGGCGTCGGCGGCGATCTGCTAATCGACCACGTCCATGCGCGTCTGATGACGCAGTTCGGCGAGTACTCCGTCACCACGCCGCGCAACGATGCCAGCGTCTCCCGCGGCCAGTGGAACCTGGACGATGCCTATCGCTATCTCTCCGAGGCTTACGGCGGCTACCACTGGGACGCGCTCCACGGCATCAACCTGGATGCCGGTATCTTCCTGTCGTACATCGGCCTGTTCAGCTACTATAACTTCGATAACTGGGCATACCAGCCTTCCTTTGTCTCTTCGAATACTCCGTGGTTCTTCAACGGCGTTCGCGGCCAGTTCTTTCCCACCCAGCACCTGAAGATTGAGCCCTGGTTTATCAACGGCTGGCAGTCGTATGCGCGCTTCGGTACCAAGCCCGGACTGGGTGGGCAGATCAAGTGGACCCCGACCACTAACATCAACATCATCTCCAATAACTATGGCTATGGCGAAGATGACTTCGGCATCCACGGCCGCACGCGCTTCCACACCGACAACAGCTTCGAGATGCAAGTACTACGACAGGCCCGATGACACCCTCGACCGCATGGCGTTCTCCTTCACCGGCGGACGCCGGCTGCGAAAGCGGTACCGGCGTAGCCTGCACCGGCTCGGCAGACCACAAAATCTTCAGTCCTGCTACCTCCACAACTCCTGCCGTCTATTACCAGAAGCAGAGCTTCCTCGGCTGGATGGTCTACAACCGCTTCTGGTTCGATAAGGATAAGTACGGATTGACCTTTGGCGGCGGCCAGATCGACAATCCCGGCCGCTATCTCGTCCTGCTGCCACCCATCAACGGAGCAACCGCCGTCACCGGCAGCGCCTACTTCCCCGAGGATCCAGGCCAGCCGTTCCACGGTGAAGACGGAACCGTCACCTGGGACTACATGCCGAGCCAGTTCGTCACCTTCCGCATGGAGTACGGCTACCGTCACTCTGACGTGCCGTACTGGGCCGGCCGCGGTGGCTCAACACCTCCCGGTGGCAACACCCTCACCGCCATCGGCAGCCCGGCAGACTTCACCTGCACCAATGGCACAACCTCCACCGACTCCGGCATCGGCTACACAACCATGCCGTGGCTGAAGTACGACCAGGAGTATGCAGCGAACATCGCCGCAGCCAAAAGCGTCTGCGCCACCAATCCGTCCTACCCGACTCTCTGGCAACCCGACATGCGCCGCGATGAGCAGAAGATCATTTTTGCCATCCTGGTGAAGTTCTGAGGGATGCCGACCTGCCTTGCAATCCAGGCCGGTTCCTTTATGACTCCCTTACAAAATCTTTATCTCGGCCTTAGTGACACGACCCCTCTACTGGGAGGGGTATGGAACCGGCCTATGACAAACCGCTTTCCGCTGGTACTTCGCTATATGTTCTTGCCTTTCGCAATCATTTTGATCGGCCCGCATAGCTCGGCTCAAGCCTCTTCCGGCACCGATGACGTAGAGCAGCTCAAGCATCTGGTCTTCGATCTCGAACGCCGCGTCGCCCTTCTTGAGGAGCAAAACAGCGAATTACGCGCTTCCGGGGCCGGTCCCTCTCTACCGCTGGCGACTCATCGTCCGTGCTGACTGAGCAGGGATCGCGATCGGCGGCGGCGCTTGTCCTTGCCACCGACACCCTCCGCGTCCCCGGCGCATCATCCGCTCTGCCGGTCCAGGCGGCGACTGCACTCCCGGCATCTTCACCGGCACCGCTTCTTCCCGGAACTCTTCCCGGAGGCGCGACCCTCAACTACACCTTCGACGGCTACTACGAATACAACTTCAACGACCCGATCGGCCGCGTCAACGATCTCCGCGCCTACGACGTGCTCAGCAACATCTTCAGCATCAACCAGGCCGACTTCATCTTCGATCTCGATCCCGACCTCGCTGCCCACCGCCGCTACGGCTTCCGCATCGACCTGCAGTTCGGCCAGGCCACCGAGACCTTGCAGGGCAATCCCGCCAACGAGCCCCGGCCGGAAATCTATCGCAATATCTTTCAGGCCTACGGATCCTACATCGTTCCCGTCGGCACGGGCATCGACGTCGACGTCGGCAAATGGGCCAGTTCGCTGGGAATCGAAGGCAACTACACCAAGGACCAGATGAACTACACGCGGTCCTACTACTTCTACTTCCTGCCTTTTTACCACGCGGGCGTGCGCACGCAGCTACAAGTTGAACGACAAGCTGACCGCCAACTACTGGGTCGTGAACGGCACCAACCAGTCAGAGCCGACAAACGGCTACAAGGATGAGCTGTTCGGCTACGTGTTCCAGCCAGTCAAAGCGCGTCAACTGGACCTTCAATTACTACAATCGGCCAGGAACATCCGGATACCGTTCCGGCTACCAATTGCACGGTTCCGGTTCAGCCCGGCCTTGTGTCTCGCCCGCTCAGCCCCGCCCCCAACGGCAAGCTCCATATCTTCGACACCTACGCGACCTGGCAGCCGACTCCGAAGCTAACGCTGGCCGGCGAAGGCGACTATGTCATCCAGCGTGAGTGGGCTAATGCCGCTCCCGGTGAATCGTCGGCGCCCTCTCACGTGGATGGCGGCGCCGCCTACGCTGCAGTATCAGATGCAGCCCCGGATTGCCCTCGCCGCGCGTACCGAATATCTCTCCGATCGTGGCGGCCTCTTCAGCGATGAGACCCAGGCTCTCAAAGAAGCCACCGGCACTTACAAGTACAGCCTGAGCGACAACTTCGACGCCTTCCTCGAATATCGACGCGACTGGAGCAATCGCCCCTATTTCATCACCAGCAATCCCGTCGCACCCTCCAGTCACCAGGACACCGCCGCGCTCGGCCTCGTCTGGTGGTATGGCGGCAAACAGGGTTCCTGGTAGAAAGGCCGCTATGTCTGACTTTCTCATGATCGTCTTCTCCGTCGCCTTCTTCGTGGTGGCTCTGCTGTATGTCACTGCCTGCGAGAAGCTGAGGTAATCACCATGACTCCGACAACTCTGACTATTCTTCTTATCACCGTATTCCTGCTCGTTTACCTGGTCGTAGCTCTGCTGTATCCGGAGAAGTTCTGACATGACCCCTAACGGCTGGCTTCAGTTTCTTGTCTATTTTCTGCTGCTCCTGGTGTGTATGCGGCCGCTGGGCATCTACATGGCCGGTGTCTTCTCCGGCAAGTATCACTTTCTTGGCTTTCTCGAGAAACCCATCTATCGCCTCTGTGGTGTAAGCCGTGACGAGGAGATGGGCTGGCGCGAATATGCATCGGCTATGCTCCTGTTTAGCTTTGTCTCGATGCTGCTCATGTACTTCATCGAGCGCCTGCAGCATTTTCTGCCTTTGAATCCGCAGCATATACCTGGCGTTGCCGCCTTACTTGCCTGGAATACTGCTGCCTCCTTCACCACCAATACCAACTGGCAGGCCTACACCACTGACCTGACCATGAGCTACTTCACGCAGATGGCCGCCCTGGCCTACCATAACTTCCTCAGCGCCGCGGTCGGTATCGCGGTTGCCATCGCTCTGGTCCGCGGCATCGCGCGCCGCGAATCCAAAACCATCGGTAATTTCTGGGTCGACACCACACGCAGCTACCCTCTACGTCCTCCTGCCCATCTGCATGGTTTACTCCCTCGCACTCGTCAGTCAGGGAGTCATCCAGAACCTTCACCCTTACACCGTTGCGCACACCCTTGAAAACCAGACGCAAACCATCGCCCAGGGCCCCGTCGCCTCCCAGGAAGCCATCAAGATGCTTGGCACCAATGGCGGTGGCTTCTTCGCCGCCAACAGTTCCCACCCCTTCGAGAATCCAACGCCCTTCAGCAATTTCCTGGAGATGTTCTCCATCTTCCTGATCGGCGCTGCGCTCACTGTCACTCTCGGCCGTATGACCGGCTCGCCCGGTCATGGCTGGGCGGTGTTTGCCTGCATGTCGGTCCTCTTCGTCGCAGGATTTACCGTCGCCTACTGGGCCGAATCCCATCCCAACCCCGCGATCCATAACGTCGCTCAGAGTCGCAGCCCGCTGCAGTCCGGCGGCAACATGGAAGGAAAAGAAACTCGATTCGGCACCGCCGACTCCGCGCTCTTTGCCACCATCACCACGGATGCCAGCTGCGGCGCCATCAACTCCCTGCACGACTCCTTCACCCCGCTCGGCGGGATGATTCCCCTCATCAACATCATGCTGGGCGAGATCATCATCGGGGGTGTCGGCGCCGGCCTTTACGGCATGGTTATCTATGTCGTGCTGTCGGTCTTTATCGCCGGACTCATGGTCGGCCGTACCCCGGAGTATCTCGGCAAAAAGATCGAAGCCTACGACGTCAAGATGACCATGCTTTATGTGCTTATTTTTCCCCTGGTCATTCTCACTCTCAGTGCGCTCTCGGTGCTTTACCCTGCCGGACTGGCCGGCATCACTAATCCCGGCCCACATGGCCTGAGCCAGATTCTCTATGCCTTCACCTCCGCCGCCGGCAACAACGGTTCTGCCTTCGCGGGCCTCAACGCCAACACCACCTGGTACAACACCGCCCTCGGTTTCACCATGCTGGGCGGCCGCTTCCTCATGATGATTCCGATGCTCGCCCTCGCCGGTAATCTCGCGCGCAAGAAAAGCATCCCGCCATCGCCTGGTACTTTTCCCGTAAATACCGGACTCTTCACGGTGCTGCTGACGGGCGTCATCCTGATCGTGGGGGCGCTTACCTTTTTCCCGGCACTTAGCCTGGGTCCTGTCCTGGAACACTTGCTGCTCCAGCACGGAACCCTCTTTTCGTAACTCGAGATACTTACGTGGCCAAAAAACAAAACCTCTGGAACTCCGACATCCTCCGTCAGGCAATCGTCGACTCTTTCCGCAAACTCGACCCGCGCGTCATGATGAAGAACCCCGTCATGTTCGTGGTTGAAGTCGGCAGCGTCGTCACCACTGCCTTGCTGATAGAAGAAGCGATCCGTCATCTGCCCATCCGCTTCGATCTGCAGATCACGCTCTGGCTCTGGTTCACCGTTCTTTTCGCGAACTTCGCTGAGGCCATCGCGGAAGGGCGCGGCAAAGCGCAGGCCGATACCCTGCGCAAAGCCAAGGGCGAGACTATGGCTTACCGGTTCCGCCCCGATGGCTCTACCGAAGCTGTCTCCAGTTCGCAGCTTCGTTCCGGCGACATCATCAAGGTGGAAGCCGGCCAGTTCATTGCCGGCGACGGCGAAGTCATCGAAGGCGTCGCCTCTGTGGACGAGTCCGCCATTACGGGCGAGTCCGCCCCTGTCATCCGCGAAGCCGGCGGCGATCGCTCCGCCGTTACCGGCGGCACACGCGTTCTCTCCGACTGGATCAGGATCCGCATCACCTCCAACCCCGGTGAAACCTTCCTCGACCGCATGATCGCCCTCGTCGAAGGCGCCACGCGCCAGAAGACTCCCAACGAAATCGCGCTCAGCATTCTTCTCGCCGGCCTCACCGTCATCTTTCTGCTCGCGGTCGCCACCCTCCAGCCCTACGCCATCTACTCGCACGCGCCGCAAACCATCTTCGTTCTCGTTTCCCTGCTCGTCTGTCTCATCCCCACCACCATTGGCGCGCTGCTGTCCGCCATCGGCATCGCCGGCATGGACCGCCTCGTGCAGTACAACGTCCTCGCCATGTCGGGCCGCGCCGTCGAAGCCGCGGGCGACGTCAACACGCTGTTGCTCGACAAGACCGGGACCATCACCCTCGGCAATCGCCAGGCCACCGAATTCTTCCCCGCCCCCGACATCAGCACCGAGCGCCTGGCCGACGTTGCCCAGCTGGCGTCCCTCTCCGACGAAACCCCGGAGGGCCGCTCCATCGTCGTGCTTGCCAAGGAGAAATACAACCTGCGCGGCCGCGACCTCGGCGGCATGCGCGCCGAATTTGTCCCCTTCAGCGCACAAACCCGGATGTCCGGCGTCGACCTGCCTGGCAGCAGGATTCGCAAAGGCTCCGCCGACGCCATTGCTCGCTATCTCGAGCAGCAGGGCTCCAGTCTTCCCCGCCAGGTCACCGATCGCGTCGAAGAAATTGCCCGCCAGGGAGGTACGCCGCTGGTCGTCGCCGAAAATTCCACCGCCCTCGGCGTCGTCTATCTCAAGGACATCGTCAAAGGCGGCCTCAAAGACCGACTCTCCCGCCTGCGGGCGATGGGCATCCGCAGCATCATGATCACCGGCGACAATCCCCTCACCGCCGCGGTGATCGCCCGCGAAGCCGGCGTCGACGATTTCCTCGCCGAAGCCAAGCCCAAAGACAAGATGGACCTGATCAAGCGCGAGCAGGGCAAAGGCAAGCTCGTTGCCATGACCGGCGACGGCACCAACGACGCCCCCGCGCTCGCTCAGGCGGACGTTGGCGTAGCCATGAACACCGGCACGCAGGCCGCCAAGGAAGCCGGCAACATGGTCGATCTCGACTCCAACCCCACCAAGCTCATCGAGATCGTCGAGATCGGCAAGCAGCTGCTCATGACCCGCGGCGCGCTCACCACTTTCTCCATCGCCAACGACGTCGCGAAGTACTTCGCCATCATCCCCGCGATGTTTGCCGGCGTTTTCCCGGTGCTGAACGCGCTGAACGTCATGCACCTGGCCACGCCGCACTCGGCGATTCTCTCCGCCGTCATCTTCAACGCGATCATCATCATTGCGCTCATCCCGCTTGCTCTGCGCGGCGTTAAATACCAACCCATGTCCGCGCAGGCTCTGCTGCGGCGCAACCTCATCGTCTACGGCATCGGTGGCATCATCGTGCCCTTCATTGGAATCAAGATCATCGACCTGGCCATCAACGGCCTGCACCTGGCCTGAGCCGATCGGAGAGTGGAACCATGCGCAGCACCTTCATCATCGCCATCCGTTACACCATCGTGACCACGATCCTTCTCGGCATTGTCTATCCCCTCATCGTCACCGGCCTTGCGCAGCTCACCATGCGCGACAAGGCCAACGGCCAGCTCGTTGTGCGCGACGGCCAGGTGATTGGGTCCGCGATCATCGGTCAGAGCTTCACCAGCCCGCGCTACTTCCACGGCCGTCCCTCCGATGCCGGAACTGGATACGACGCCACCAGCTCGGGCGGCTCAAACCTCGCGCAGTCGAATAAGGCACTGGTGACGCGCATCGACGCGGCTGTCGCGGACTGGCACAAGCTGAACCCCGACGCCAGGGGCGAAGTCCCGATCGGCCTCATCACCACATCGGCTTCCGGCCTCGACCCCGACATCGCGCCGGCCGACGCTTTCTATCAGGTGCCCATGATCGCCACCGCGCGCCATCTGCCTGAGTCCACGCTGCACGCGCTGGTCGAGTCGCACATCCAGGGCCGCGACCTGGGCTTCCTCGGCGAGCCCCGCGTCAACGTGCTCGCCCTCAATCTCGCGCTGGACGATCTTGGAAAATAACGCGGCTTCGCGAGGCTCTGAAGACTTTCCTCAAAGTTCTTGGAAAAATTCGTCCAGAAACGCCGCCGCTTCATCCGAGATACCGATGATTTTGTTCGTCGCCTGGCGATAAAACTTGAAATTCAGCTCGGTCTCCGGTCGGCCGTCATTCCACCGGGCAAATGCTTTGAGTTCGCTCCGGCCCAGAGGCCGCTTCGCGGAACCCGTGCGTTCAACGACGATGCTGACGCGTGGCGTTTGACGCGCGACTCCACGGTTCTTCGCAACGGCCTCGGCGGACTTGACCACCCCACGCGCGATGAGTCCCCGCCCGCCTTCGTTTTCGCTGGCAAAGACGAACACCGTGTCGCCCTGGGCGATATGCTTGCCGCCATACATCGTCTTCGCCGCGGGGCAAACGAATCTTTTCGCCCGCACGTCGCGAACCTCCGTTTTAATTGCGAACGCCATTTTCGTGTGTTGCCTGATCCTTACTGCCTGCCATTCTCCGCCTTCTCAATCGCCGCCTCCGCCAGCGGCGCCATTACCGCGAACCCCGCGGCGTTGGGATGCAGACCGTCCTCCGTCAGACCGGCCTTCAGCATCCCGCGACCATCTACCATCGCCGAGAAGTAGTCGAGATAGACAAGCCCATTGTCCGCGCAGTATTTCCTTCAGCCACGCATTGAGCTGCAGAATCTTCTCCGGCGATCGCTGCAGAAAGAAACTCAGCGCCCGCGGATTGTAGTTATTAATCGGCATCACCGACGCAAAAACCAGCCGAATCCCATGCACCTTCGCCAGCTCCGCCATCGTGGCGTAGTCGCCTTCGATCTGCTCCAGCGTCTCGTCTCCCGTGTTGCCGGCGATGTCGTTCGTTCCGGCCAGCACCACCACCACCGCCGGCTGCAGATCGATCACGTCAGGACGGAATCGAACCAGCATCTGCGGCGTCGTCTGCCCGCCGATGCCGCGGTTGATGTAGTGCTTGCCGGGGAACGACTCATCCAGCTTCCAGATGTCGGTGATCGAATCGCCGAAGAAGACCACGCGCTGCTCGCCGGTGGCCGGCGCTCCCAGCTTCCCATCGTCATCGTGATAGCGCGCCAACTGCCCGAAGTCATTCATCAGCATCCTGGCGTTGCCTTCGCGGTAGAGTTCCAGGCTCCGCGCCGACGCGTATCCATCCTTCGCCGTCCCCTCCAGCGGCGTCCCCGCATCCTGGGCCCACCCTGCGCTGGCACACATCACCGACACAACGACCAACAGCATCGCCTGTTTTTTCATGCCAACACCCTATCACTCCCCGTGCGGTCCGCATGACAACCGTCACTTCCCTTTCCTGACATTCCCCACTCCCATCGCCGTTCTGCCTGAGCGAGAGTGATGATGGAAGGTCATTGCATGCCGCTGTACACTGCTCCCACCGTGACTCCAACCCAGCGCAACATCCCCGCTGCCATCCTCCTCATCTTCGTCGCGCCGCTGGTCGCGGAGTTCCTGCTCGGGGACATCTCGATCCGGCTTCTGGTTGCGCTTATTCCGCTCGCTCCCATGTACGGCGGCGGCGCTCTCCTCATCCGCGAAGTCGTCCGCCGCACCGGCCGAGGCTGGCCCTCCATTCTCGTCCTCGGCGCCGCCTACGCCCTCGTCGAAGAAGCCTTCACCACCCAATCCCTCTTCAACCCCGACTACCTCCACCTCCACATGCACTTCCTCGCGCACGCCTGGATTCCCTTCCTCCATATCGGCGCGTGGTGGACCCTCTTCATGCTCAACCTCCATGCCTTCTGGAGCATCTCCGTCTCTATCGCCCTCGTCGAAGCCCTGTTCCCCGCGCGCGCCGAACAGCCCTGGCTCGGCCGCCTCGGCGACTCTGTCGTCGCTGTCCTGTTCCTCCTTGGCTGCGTCCTCGGCACGGCCATCACCCTCAAACAAGATCGCTGGATCGCGCCCACCTCGCAGTTCCTCTTCGCGGCGCTGGTCATTCTGCTCCTCATCCTCGTGGCCTTCCGCCTGAAACCCGCCGAACCTGCCTCCGACCCCGGCTTTGTTCCCTCTCCCTGGTTCACCGGGATCCTGACCTTCATCCTCGGCTTCCTGATCCTCATCCTTCCGCCCATCCTGAACTGGGGCGCCGTCGCCGCCATGCTTGCCATCGACCTGATCTTCCTCGCCTCGATCCGCGTCCTCTCCCGCCGCACTGCCTGGACCCCGCTCCACATCCTCAGTCTCGCCGCCGGCGGCGCGGTTGCCTACGGCACGCACGCCTTTCTGCAGCCTCCCGTCGCCGGAGGAGCGAACCTCGTCGTCGCCCGCATCGGCAACGCCATCTTCCTCGCTGCTGCCATCGAGGTCATCCTCATCGGAACCCGTCGCACCGCGCGTTTCGAGCGCGCGTCACCCCAACCCACGGCACCCGTGACCCCGTAAATTCAACTCGCACAAACGGTAGTGATGGATGCGATAGTGAAATTCCGCGAAACCGTCTTCAATGCCCGGCCAAAGAATGCGCGCTCAGGCGCAGAAGAAGAATGACGGTGTCGAACGCGAGGCTGCCTCCGACGCAGGGCCAGGGTGGAATCGGGCACAGAAGCAAACAGAGCATGATCGGCACAGGGTGCCTTTCGATTTGCGCCGCGATCGCCGCAATCCTGCGATGAAGCAGACGACCCACCCTGGTGGGAATCTGAGCTTCCCTGGGCGACGATCGATAGGAAAGCAGGGTGGGCTTGATCATGACGGAGAAGGAACAAGTGCCCAGAACATAGAACCAGCGGCCCCAATCCATGCCCACGTAGAAAAGGGGCAGGGCGGCGACCAGGGGTGCGATCAGCAAAACCCAAAGACGGCGTGGATCGGTGCCGGGCACAAGATTCCTGATGGCGGTGACGCAAAGAAGGCCTGCTATGCAGTAGCCCAGGAGGAACAACGGGAAATACCGCACATTCATCATCGATTGCCGGATCGCGACGCCGCTGCCCAGTTGCAGAACATCGAGTGCCGGAGGAAGGACAACGCCGGATCCGGCGCCTTGCGGCAGGAAAGGCATCCAGGCCTGATAAATAGCCTTCACCGTGCTCGCATTGCCGTGCCAGATCACGGAGGCTCCCAGCACAACCAGAGATACGCCGAATGCGGCTGTCAGCAGCAGAACCACGGTGCTGCGCCGCGGAATCACCCGACTCAATACCCAGGCGGCAAGAGTCAGGTTGAGAGGCAGCCACGCAAAGGCAAACAGGCCTTCGTGCAGCAGCGCCAGCACGGTCGACAGGCAGGCTAATGCCGAGACGAAAAGCACCGTGCGACGGGACGATCCACTGCGAAGGAGGCGTTCAGCCAGGAAGACATGGAGAATGGTCGCCGCTGGGAAAATCAGATCCTTGCGCAGAAAAACTCCCGCTTCAGCGAAAGGCAAAACGAGCAGCGGGTTCAACAACAGAGCGGTACGCCATACCGCCGGCCCGCGGAGGCGCGCGATCGTTGCCAGGAACCATCCGGAGAGGGTGAGGCACAAAGTCGAGACGCCGACAGTCCAAATCGCGAACAACGACCATCCGGTGTGCCGCACCAGCGCCATCAGCAGAGAACCGGCCAGGCCCCGCCGAACAAACCCTCCGCTGTAACTGATCATCCACTCTGAACCATTCCAGTCCGACGCTGGGCGAATTTGCCAGATGGAATAGCTGTGGTAGACCCACAATCCCATGAAGGTCACGGCCAGGAGCGCGAACCCCAGCTCCGGCAGATAACCAGCCAACCGAGATCGAAGGTCAACATCTTCAGGCATAACAGCCTTGCTCCTGGACGCGCGGCAAAATTTCGTGGGTGCGGGGGTTGCGCGCCGATGTCGCAGGTCCAGCGTGCCGACCCGGAAGTCGTTCCCTCCCATGGGCCGCACGGAACCCAATCCATCCTTCATCATCGGGCGGCTGGAATCCTGAGGACAATGACAGGAAAGGGTTACACGGTATGCATTTGGGTGCCGAACCCGGCCCGGCGAAGCAGCGGCGCCAAAAAGCAAAAGGAGAGCAGCCACAGGCTGCTCTCCTTTCTCCTGGAAACCTGAAACTCTGCTTCTAGGCCACCATCTCCAGCGTCCGAATTTCTTCCCTCCGCACGGTCAGCTTCTCCACCAGATCGGTCCGCACCTCGAACCCACGCCCCGGCACAGTCGGCACGCGAATCTCGCCCGTGCGCGAAACCACCACCTCCGGCTCGATGATGTCTTCCTTCCAGTAGCGTTTGGACGCCGAAACATCGCCGGGCAGCGAGAAGTTATCCAGCGAAGACAGCGCGATGTTGTGCGCGCGACCGATGCCGGTCTCCAGCATTCCGCCGCACCACACCGGCACGCCGCGCTCCTGCGCCGCATTGTGCACCGCAATCGCCTCGCTGAATCCGCCCACCCGCCCGCACTTAATATTGATGATCCGGCACGACTCCATCTCGATCGCCGCCAGCGCGTCCCGCCGGTTCCGTATCGATTCATCCAGACAAATCGGCGTCTCCAGCCGCTTCTGCAGCATGGAGTGGAAGTAGAAATCGTCCGCCCACAGCGGCTGCTCGATCATCAGGAGATTGAATTCGTCGAAGGTGATGATGTGGTCGGAGTCATTGAGACGGTAGGCGGAGTTGGCGTCGACGCTGAGCTGAATTTCGGGCCAGCGGTTGCGGACCGCTTCGAGGACATGGACGTCCCAGCCTGGCTTGCACTTCAGCTTGATCCGCTGGTAGCCGGCGTTCACTTCCTTTTCCACTTCGGCCATCTGCTGCTCGAGGCTCGGCTGAATCCCAATGGAAACGCCGCAGTCGATGGTTTCCCGCGTCCCGCCCAGCAGACTCGCCAGGGAAACCCCCCGCATCTGCGCTTCGAGGTCCCAAACCGCATTCTCCAGCGCTGCCTTCGCCATCCGATGTCCGCGCACCTGCCGGAATATCCCTGGACACTTCCCGCCATGCGCCGGATCGGCCGCCGCCAAAGCAGGCGCCAGCTCCTGCTGGATCACCAGCCACGCCGTGTCGATCGTCTCATCGGAGAAGAACGGATGCTCCCCCGCGACGCACTCTCCCCAACCGCTCAGCCCTTCGCCACGCAGCTCGACCAGCAGAATCCGCCGGTCGGTTGTGGTCCCAAAACTGGTTTGAAATGGTTTAACGAGGGGAAGGCGTAATTCGCGCAGGAAGATCGCATCGATTCTCATAGAACTCCGAGTTTTTCCAGTCTTGCGAGTTCGAAAGCGCCGTTACCTTCGGCGTCCACACGGAACCCCACCACCGCCAGCCCGCGCGCAAACGCATCCAGAAAGCGGTGGCGATTCTCAGCCTGCACCTCCATCGCCCTGGAGACACCGGTAGCCGAAGCCTTCCACTCGCTGACTGACTTCGGGACCACGATTGTCTCCTGGATTTCCGGCGGTGTGTACGAGGGCCCGTTCAGAATAGCCTTCACCCGCTCCGACTCCATCCACCACTCCGCGTGGAGACGATCCGTGGGAAGCCCACCCTGCAGACGAGATGAGGATACACCATAAAAATTCGGTGTATAGGACTTTACGATCACGCCCAGTTTGTGGATATTGAGGAAAGCGTTTTTGATCTCCAGCGGATCGAAGGTCCATTCCATTAAAGAGATCCCTCGGCTCAGCGCCTCATCTCGTTGATAGAGTTTGAGTCTTCGCCCAATCCCCGCATTCCTGTATTCGGACTTCACCGCCAGCATGTGCGAATGCAGATAGGGAACCGACCCCGCGTTACCTGCCTTGGCTCCGGGCAAAGACATGGCGAAACCGACCATGGCCTGCCCATCGAAAGCTCCGATCACCTGCCCGCCAATCCGTTGCGCCACCGTGAACAACCGTCGCGGGATCACGTCGGTCTCGTCGTAGCCCCAGGTATCCGTCTGCAGCCGAACGCAGGCATCCAGCTCGTCGAACCCCGCACAGCTGCGCAGCACCACTTCCGCCCCACTCGCCGTCCTCATCGTCCGGGGACTCAAAACCGCACTCATGCCTGCCGCTCCGTTTGCTTGCTGCGCGCCCACAGCTCTTCCAGTTCCGCCGCCGACGACTGCTCGAGAGGCCGCTGGGCAACCGCCTCCATCCCCGCGAATCGCCGCCGGAACTTCGCATTGGCGTCCCGCAACGCCAGCTCCGGGTCAGCCTTCATGTGTCGCGCGAGGTTCGCCATGGTAAACAGCAGATCGCCAATCTCTTCACCCGCTGCTTTGGCGTCCCCCCGAGCGATCTCCGTTTCCAGTTCTCCACACTCTTCCCTCAGTTTTTCCACAACCCCCTGCACGTCCGGCCAGTCGAAGCCGACCTTCGCCGCCTTCGCGCCAATCTTGCCCGCCTCGCTTAACGCCGGCATCGCCCGGGAGACGGAGTCCAGCAAGCCAACATTTCCGGTTCGCGGTTTCTTTTCGAGTCTTTTGATTTCATCCCAGTTGCGCAGGACTTCGCCGGAGCCAATCCCGTCCGTCCTGAGACCTTCCGCCCGATTCCCCGCCTCCGCCGATGCCTCCTCGCCAAAAACATGGGGATGGCGCCGCACCAGCTTCCGGTTCAAACCGGCGATCACCTCGCCGATGCCAAAGTGCCCGGCCTCCTCCGCCATCTCGGCGTAGAAGAGCACCTGGAGCAGCAAATCGCCCAGCTCATCTTCCAGATCGGCCCAGTGCTGCCGCTCGATCGCGTCCAGCACCTCGTAGGTTTCTTCCAGAGTGTATTTCCGGATCGACGCAAAGGTCTGCTCGCGATCCCACGGACACCCACCCGGCGCCCGCAGCCGCGCCATGATCGCAACCGCCTCGGCAAACAGCGCACCCGCGTTTGCCTCCGGCCGCACATCTCCACCGCGCCTCGGAACAGCGCTGGCCAAAGCTGCGTCCTTTTCAGGGGGCATAGTCCTACTTTACAACGGCCGCGCGACAGCTCCCGCGTATGCTGGCAAGGACTCAAGGAGACGCTCCACGAACCTGCTCGTCGCCATCTTCGCCGTGCTCTTCGGCCTCGCCTTCGGCAGCTTCCTCAACGTCTGCATCTCCCGCCTGCCGCGCCACGAATCCATCGTTCACCCACGCTCGCGTTGCCCGCGCTGCCGCGCTGGGATCCAGGCCGCCGACAACATTCCGATTCTCAGCTGGATTCTCCTTCGCGGCCGCTGCCGAGTCTGCCGCTGGCTAATCCCCTGGAGATACCCAGCCGTCGAGTTCGCCACCGCCGCGCTCTTCCTCCTCAGCTTTCTGCGCTTCGGACTTGGCGTCGTTGCCATCGGAATGGCCGTTCTTTGTTTCCTGCTCCTCGGCCTCGCCGTCATGGATGCCGAGACCATGCGGCTGCCGGATGCGTTTACCCTGACGGGCATCGTGCTGGGAATTCTCTACTCCGGAATTGCACCGGCGTTCTTCCGCATCGTTCCAGGAGCCTTCATCCTCCCATCCGGGCTGATAGAAATCCTGAATACGGGACGAGGGCTCGCTTTTCCGCTGGGGACAGCAGGGATTCCCGGCTTCGTCGTCTCGGCAGTCTGGGCGATCCTCGCCGCCCTCCTCCTGCTCCTGATCCGCTGGCTCTACTTCCTCGTCCGCCACCAGGAAGGCCTGGGCCTGGGCGACATCAAACTCATCGCCATGATCGCCGCCTGGCTCGGTCCCGCGCCAACCCTCCTCACCCTGCTTCTGGGAGCGCTCGCCGCCGCCCTCTTCGGCATCTTCGCCGTCGCCCTCTCCCGCGGCCAACGCCCCTTTGCCTCCACCCGCCTGCCCTTGGGATCTTTCCTCTGCGCCGCCGCGATTTACACCGTTTTCGCGGGCCATCCGATCCTCCAGTGGTACCTGAAGTTCTTCCGCTAAGCGACAAACCGATCAATCTTGTTCCCTTGAAGCCACGGCGATGCCGTTTCTGCAACGTCGGCCTGGGTAGACATTACCTGCGTACCGTGGCCTCCGCAGATTTCCCTTGCCTTCCATCCTGCATCGGCTGCACCCTATAAACAGTGGGGATTCTCCGCCCAGGCGGAAAATCCCCATCGCCGTTTCGGCCTCCGTTCAGCTCTTTGATAACTCATACCTGCGTCCATGCAGACCTTCTCGACCCCGGGTGCTGCGACGATTGGTCCCGGAAAGCGGTACGGAGCAGGGTAATAGCTGAATCGATTATTATGCACTTGACACAGAAATAAATCTGGGCCATACTTCTTTCAGGTCGAGGCAAGGCAATGAACCTGATAGACGTAACCAAGCAGTTTCCGACTGATGATGAATGTTTGGCGTACATCGAGCAGATGCGCTGGCCGGACGGCAAGGTCCGCTGCCCCGTCTGCGGAGCGGATCGCATCAGCCGGATCACCCGCAAGAGCGAAACAAAGAACGTCCGCAAAAGCCTCTATCAGTGCCTGGAGCCAACCTGCAAGCAGCAATTCTCCGCCACGTCCGGCACGATCTTTAACGACTCCCATCTCCCCCTGCACAAGTGGTTCATGGCCCTCGCCATCGTTGTAGACGCGAAGAAGAGCATCAGTGCGAACCAGCTAAAGACGCACTTGGGCATCGGCTCCTATCGCACGGCCTGGTACATGACGCATCGCATCCGCAAAGCGATGGAAGACAATTCCGGCTCTATGTTGCATGGCACTGTGGAACTCGACGAAACCTACATCGGCGGCAAGACCAAGCGGCGTGGCAAGCCTCGCAATGCGAAGCCTCTTGCGGAACGGTTCGATATGGTTCTGGGTATGCGTGAGCGCAAAGGCCGCGTGAAGTTCGTTCACGTCAAGGACGGCAAGCTCAATACAATTCGCAAGGCTGTCAGCGCGCACGTTCATCCGCAGTCAGCGCGGATCGTAACCGACTCCGCTGCGCTCTATCAATTCGCCTTCCATCCGCTGCTGAAACAGCGTCACCAGATGGTGAATCACAGCAAGGAATGGATCGTCCCGGGAACCGACATCCACACGAATACGATCGAATCCGCATTCTCATTGCTCAAACGTGGTCTGATAGGGAGTTTTCACCGCGTCTCGATAAAACACCTGCACCGCTACCTGAGTGAGTTCGAGTTCCGCTGGAACATCCGCAAGGATGAGGACCGCTTTACTACCACACTGCGGCGCATGGCCGGGATCGCGCCCATGCCCTACGTCGAACTCATCGCGGTTCCGAAGGCTGAGGCTTAGGGATTATAGGCTGTTTAGGCTCTCGCTTTTGCTGAGTGCCCTTTATCGCCTGAGTCGTCTCCGGCTTCTGCTGAAGGAGCCGATGGAGAAGTGAGTCGAACTTCCTTTTATCAACCTTCATTCTGCACCCGGAATGATTTTCGCTTTTTCCATTTGATGCCGAATCGCTTCCAAATTGACTGCTCCGCTAGTCCGAAGCTGGCCTTGGCTTTCAACGTAGGTATCAAGAGCGATGGACAGCAATTTTAACAAGTTAGAGACCTGTTCAGGAGAGAGCAGCACCTTGCATTGTGGAATGCCGTTGATCTGTTCTGGTGTAGATTCGCCAATTTGACCGAACATTAGAGCAATATCGAAAGGGGTCAGCGAGAACCCCATGAGATTGGCATAGACGACTGGATGGTCCTTGTCTAACCATTTCACGATCTGACCGGTCGGCAGCTTTGGCTCATTAGCCATTTATGCAACCTCACCTTTCGTAATCGAAAACCCGCTGTCGATCTGAACGTGTTGAAACGGCATCCAGCTACCAACACCAACGATTATGTTGAACAGTTTCGATGCCGGAGATGCAGTGATTGTTTGCGGGTTAAGACCCGTTGAAACTTGTGGGCGATTCTTTGACTTGACAATCATGGTTAAGCCGCAAACCGATAACACCGATGAGAGAGTGTCAAACGTAGGATTTCCGTGCTCAGAAAGAGACCGATAAAGAGTTTCGCGCTGAAGACCAGATTCCTTCGCCACTTTTGTCATTTGGTGGGCCTGAGCAACATTTCTTAAAGCCTTTAAGAATGATTCAGGCGAGTCCTCAAGCGCAGCATTGAGGTATTCCCGAGCTTCGCCAGGTTCTCTCAGGCTCTCCAGCAGTGCGTCGCGATATGAACTAGTCTTTCTCATGCGATTCCCATAGTTTGATTGCAAAGGCTATATCGGCCGTTTGCGTGCTTTTATCACCGCCGTTTAAGAGATGCACGACTTGGCCCTGAAGTGCGAAATATACCCGATAGCCGGGCCCAAAGTTTATACGAGTTTCTGAGACCCCGCCGCCTACCGGCCGCACGTCTCCAAAATTACCATCTTCCATTTTGTCAATTTGAACGCGAATGCGGGACCGGGTTTTAACGTCGAGGGATCCCAGCCACTCCTGCACGGGTATTTTGTCGGCATCCGTATGGCATCGCTGAAGATCGTAACGTTCGCTCGCCAACGCATTAACGGGTTCTCTGTTTGTGTGACTTGGAAATCACACAAAGGTTAGCACCGTCCCCATCTTTCTACAATGAGCAAAATGTTGCATTTTATTATGCTATAAAAGGGTGAGCGGAGGCGGGGGGAGTCGAACCCTCAAAACCCGGTCAGGAGTTGGCGGCTTATAAGGCCGCTGGGCTTAACCGATGCCCAACGCCTCCGTAGTGTGACTTCTAAATCACACTAACACCGAAATCCTGGATTTTCAAGCATTTAAGACTTGTAGCATCTGTCACATCTGGGCGCGCGCTGTACCTGTGGTATTCTCTCTGTGTCAAATGCATAATCATCCCTGAATCCTATTACCCTCCATCTTACGCTGAATCAATGATTTAGAAGACCGCCTACCCCTCCCCTGGGGGGTATCCCGAAGGCCCCGTGGCTGCGGTGCAGGCAGACCGTTACGCTCGCGCCGGAACCACTACACCCCGGCACTCCCCAAAACCGATCCGCGGATAACCCTCGCGCTCGCACCATCCCCTGAGGATCACCTCATCCCCATCCTCAAGGAATTTCCGCTCTTCCCCATTGGGCAGCGTCAACGGCTCTGCGCCGCGCTTGGTCCGCTCCAGCAACGATCCAACCGACTCCGGCGTCGCTCCTGAAACCGTTCCCGTCGCCAGCAGATCGCCTGGCCGCAAATTGCACCCGTTGCTCGCGTGGTGCGTCACCATTTGCGCCAGCGTCCAGTACAGCTCCCGCAGATTCCCACGGCTCACCCGCACCGCCGCGCTCACCGGCCTCACGCATCTTCGCCGTCGCCAGCCACACTTCGAGGTTCACATCGAAGCCGCCCCGCTCCCGATCCCGATCCGAACGCAGATACGGCAACGGCTCCGGATCTCCCTCCGCTCGCGTCGCCGCCGGAATTCTGAATGGCTCCAGCGCATCCAGAGGGATCACCCACGGCGAGATCGTCGTCGCAAAGCTCTTGCCCAAAAACGGCCCCAGCGGCTGATACTCCCACGCCTGAATATCGCGCGCCGACCAGTCATTCAGCAGGCACAACCCGAAGATGTGCTCTTCGGCCCGCTCGATCGGGATCGGCTCACCCAGCTCATTGCCGTGGCTGATGGAAAAGCCCACTTCCAGTTCGTAATCGAGCATGCGGCTCGGACCGAAAACTCGGCCCTGCCGCGTCGGGAGCTTTCGTCTGGCCGCAGGGGCGCCGGATCTCGGCGCCGCTCACCACGATGGACGAAGCGCGCCCATGATAGCCAATCGGCACCCACTTGTAGTTCGGAAGCAGCGGCGTGTCGGGCCGAAACAGCCGGCCCACATTCGTCGCGTGATGAATCGACGCGTAGAAGTCCGTGTAGTCGCCAATGCCGCCGACGCCGTACGGCGGCAGCATCTTCACAGTGCTTTGCGGAACCAGGTGCGGCTCGACGCGTTCCCGATACGTCGCATCGCTCAGCAATTCCACGGCCCGGCGGCGAATCTCGCGCGCTCTCCACGCTTCGACGTGACCCAGTCCGCGCGGTCCCAGCCCAATCGCCTGCGAAGCATTCAGCAGTCCGGCGCTGCTGCATCCCGGCAAGTCGAGGATCAGCTCGCCAATCGCGACACAGGTGTGCCGCCGCTGCCGATCGTCCTCATAGAGCCCGAAGGGCAAATTCTCCAGGGGAAAGTCTGTCTTCGGATCGTTCGCCGAGTCCACCCAGCATCGTTTGCGCGCGGGCGGATCGCCCCCACCCCTTACAACCATCCCATCGCCTTCAAGTCCTGAACCGGCTCCTCAAACGAACACGACCCAAAGCTGATCGCAAACTCGCTGCGCACCTTCTCGATCTGGTCGGTGATCAGCGCATTGTCGTCCTGCCAGCGAATCACATCGTCGTCGGCGCGAAACGCGGCTGCATCCTCTTCGCTCAGCGTGCGGACCAGCGCCTTCTCCTCGGCACCATAGAGTGCCTGCGCCCCGGCGAGAAACAGATTCAGGAATCCATGCGCGGCCGCGCGCGGGCCGCCGGGCGTCAATTCGCGCACCCCGCGCACCGCATGGTGCAAGCCCGCCGTCGCCTTCCACGCCACGCGCTCCCGCACGCACGCGAGCAGGAACCGTGCCACCACATCCACCGGTGGGATCGACTCCGGGGTCACGCCGCCCATCCGGATCTTCGCCAGTGCCCCATAATCCGCCAATACCGGCAGCACCTCGGTTGCCTTCTCCGGCGGAAACTCGACATAGCGTCCTCGCGCCGCCGGCAGGCGCTCCAGCATCTCCATCGCTGCGCGGCCATCCGCCGCCTTCGTCTCGATGCTGCCGATGAACACCGCGCCCTGCTGGAACTGCTGAATGGCTCGCACATCGTCGGCGTTATCGCCCGCACAAACGATGCTCAGCGTCCACGGTGCTTCCTTCTCTCCGCAGCAGACCTTCTCAAACGCGGCGACGAACTCGCCCAGGCGGGCGGCGGCAACCACAAACCCACCCAGCATCCAGCCACAGTCGCCGCCCAGATAGCGTTGATAGTTCCTGACTGCGCTCTCCATATCGAGCGCCGCCGGCGGAAACAATCCGGCATAATCGACAATCCGGCCCAGCAGCTTCTCAGCCGCACTCATCTTTTCGGATCCTTAAAGTGCTTCTTCAATCCTTGCCAGCACTCGAAGTATTCATGCTGCAGAATCTTCGTCTCCAATGCAAATTTCGTCGGTCGTACCGGCAGGCCCGTTTCGAACATGAAGGCCAGTGTGTTGTCGAGCTTCACCGGTTTCAGCTCTGCTTTGCTCGCCTTCTCAAACGTCTCCGCGTCCGGTCCGTGCCCGCTCATGCAGTTGTGCAGGCTCGCGCCGCCCGGCAAAAATCCCTCTGCTTTGGCATCGTACTCGCCGAACACCAGCCCCATAAACTCATTCATCATGTTGCGATGAAACCACGGCGGCCGAAAAGTATGCTCCGCCACCAGCCACCGTGGCGGAAAAATCGCGAAGTCCACGTTCGCCGTTCCGGGCATCACCGAAGGCGACGTCATCACGGTGTAGATCGACGGGTCCGGATGATCGAAGCTGACCGTGTTGATGCAGTTGAACCGCGCGAGGTCGTATTTGTACGGCGCATAGTTTCCGTGCCACGCCACCACATCCAGGGGCGAGTGGTCGATCTCCGCCTCCCACATCCGTCCCAGAAACTTGCCGATGATGCGGAAATCGGCTTCCTTCTCTTCATAGGCGGCCACCGGCGTCAGAAAATCCCGCGGATTCGCAAGGCCATTCGCACCAATCGCCCCCAGCTCCGGAAGGCGGAAGGTCAGTCCGTAGTTCTCGCAGATGTATCCGCGCGACGGCCCTTCCACATCCACGCGCAACTTCATCCCACGCGGGACGACGCCAATCTCGCCGGGCGCCAGGCCCAGGATTCCGAGCTCGGTATGCACGCGCAGGGCACCCTGCTGGGGCACGATCATCATTTCGCCATCGGCGTTGTAAAAATAGCGGCCCTTCATGGGCGCATTCGCTGCGTAGAGGTGCAGCCCCACGCCCACCTGCATGGCCGGATCGCCGCTGCCGCCCATGGTGACGATTCCGTCGACGAAGTCGGTCTTCTTCTCCGGCATGGGGATCGGATTCCAGCGCATCTGATTGGGAGGCGTCGGCAGCTCAGTGAACGGCCCGCTGCGAAACAACCCGAGGCCGAGCGCCGTGCCAATTTCGCGGAAGGGCTTGTGTGTCACGGACGGGCGGATGCGATAGGTCCACGTGCGGCGGTTCGTGGCACGCGGCGCGGTGAACGCAGTCCCGCTCAGCTGCTCCGTGTAGAGCCCCAGGGGTGCCTTCTGCGGGGCGTTCTGCCCTTCCGGCAGCCCACCCTTTACCGCTTCGGTTGCAAACTCATTCCCAAATCCCGACTGATACTTCAGCTCGCTCTGAGCCATTCCACTCTCCTCCGATGCTCCGGTGTCGCGCACAAAACCTTATACGCTACCGAGAAGAGCAGAGGATTGGCAACCTCAGCGGAGGATCCGGTTCGCGATGCGCGTCCACCACGGCGCCTGGCTCAGCAGGGTGCGCATTACGAAGACCTGCCCCACCACCAGCACCGGCAGCGCATACCAGTAGACGCGATGCACTCTCTTCATCACGAAAAGGTCCCGCAACACGCCCAGCAGGATCAGCGCATCCACGCCGGAGTAGAACCACACATAAGCGAAGGTCTGGTTTGGCATGCGGCCCCACGCCGCAGCCGTCAGCGCGCACGTCGCGATCAGCATCAGCCTACGATGCATCTCCGGCTTTCTGCGCCAGTTCACCGCGAGCCAGAAAAACACCGAAAAACAGGTAATATCACAGAACGGAACAATCAAAAACGCTGAAGGACCGGCCATATCGGCGGGTTCGAATCGCATGTCGAAGCGTCGCATGACAATGGCCGTCGCAAATCCCACCACGGTCATCGCGATGGCCAGCGCCGCACCAAACCATCCCAGCGTGCGATGAATCCGTACATTGCTCGTTCGCACCAGCGATGACTGCAGGATGAAAAACGCCACCCACGCGGAAAACAGAGTCGCGTGCACCCACAGCAGCCACGGCCGCGGCGGGTTGCCGTGGATCAGGTTCTGGTTAACCGTGTGGCTGAAACCATCGATCACGATCGCTGCAATCAGCAGCGACATGAAGAAGTAGAAGTATTTCCCCGCTCCGCCTGCCGCTCGCTTTTTGCTCGAGACAGCAGGCGAGGTCTGTGCCGATGTAGCCATCGAACCTCGCTCTGGGGGAGCTTAGGGTCCTGGGATGAAGAGTGGGAGCATGATAGCAAGCCCAGGCCGCATCACGACGCCAAAATCGCGAGAGATGCCTATCCGCTCATCGAAGATGCAATCGGCACTGGGAACCGGCTGCTCTGCCGTTTACTCTTCCGCCTTCCACTGGAAGCACAATCCGTACCCGTCGGGGTCCTCCAAATACATCTGTTTCATGCCGTAGGGCACCACCTTCGGGGGCTTTACCACTATGCCTCTGGCCCGCAGCTCCTCGTAAGCCGCATCTACATCGGGGCACCCGAAGAACAATCCCGTATCGCGATGGGCTGCTACCCGCGCCCGATCCGCGGGAACCGGGCGCTGGCTGTCAAATTCGTACGCGGTGTTCAGCATCACCTCAGCGCCGCCCAGCCGCAGGAGCGCCCAATGAAACTTGTCCGGGCCCATCACGGGCGACGTGCTCACCACCTCAAACCCCAGCACATCGCGATAGAACTTCACTGCCGTTGGCATGTCATACACCTGCAGCAGCGGACAGACCCCGCGTACCTCGATGGCCATGGTTCACCTCACGATGGCACACAGCATACCGCGAGTGAGCCGTATTCCCGACGGGACAATCCTGGATGGCTCCACATGAAACGCCAATCACTCATGGCCGGTGGACAGGCGGCCGGCAGCCACGAGCTAAGAAGCTGCGGCCACTCGCGCCTTGCGCGGCTCCTGCGTCTCCTCCTCCATCAGCCAGCGGCGCAGCTGCAGGATGTCGTTCGCCCGCGCAATTCCCACCGGCTTCCGCACCCCACCCGGTTCGACGATGACCACGTTTTCCGTGCTCTTCCGCAACATCTCTCGATGCACCTGGTCCACCAAATCCCCGGGTTGAGCCAGCACATAATCGTGCCGGGCGAGCTCCCGCATTTTCAGCGGATGGTCCGGCGAGTCCGTTCGCAGCAGATCGTGGGGTTCCACAATTCCGACCAGCGCGCCCGCCGCGTCCACCACCGGCATCATCGCGATGTCGCCCGGCACAAAGGTTCCGAGCACCGTGCGCAGCGAATCGTCGGCCCTGAAAACGGTGAATTGCTTGCGCATCACTTTCTCGATCCGCGCCCGCATCAGCATCGGCGCCGAATAATCCTGCAGCACGATCAGCCCGCGCTTCACCAGCTTGACCGTCATGATCGATTCGCGGCTGCACAACCGCACCAGCCCGTCGGACACCATCACGCACACAATCAGCGGCAGCAGCGCATTCGGATTATGACTCAGCTCGAACAGAAACACGATGCTGGTAAACGGAGCCCGCGCGATGCCTCCAAACACCGCCGCCATGGCCGCCAGCGCGTAAAATGCGGGGTCGCTCACCAGCGACGGAAAGAAATGATGGGCGCCCATGGCGAAAGTCGCGCCCAGACCGCCACCGACCACCAGTGACGGTGCAAACACACCGCCGGTCGTGCCCGATCCCAGAGAGATGACGAGCGCCCAGAACTTCGCCACCGAAATTCCCAGCAGATGCCCCGCGGTCAGCCGATCGTTGAGCATGTCGCGGATGGTGTCGTAGCTGGTGCCGAGCACCTGCGGATAGAAATACCCAATCATGCCGAGGATCAGCGCGCCAATCACCGGCGACCAAATCAGCGCTCCCCTGATCGGCAGCTCGTCGAAGAAATCCTCGAGCCACGCGAGCACCCGAATCATCACTACACCCACGACGCCCATCAGCAGTCCGAGCACTGCGAACAGCCACAGCTCGTTCATGCCGGTGAGCCGGTACGCCGTCATGGGAAAGAGCGGTGCCCATCCGGCGAAGTGAATCCGTACTCCTGTCGCGACCGCCGCTGCAAACGCTACGGGGATGAACGAACGCGCGCGCAGCTCAAACAGCAGCAACTCCACCGCGACCAGGAGCCCGGCCAAGGGAGCCGTAAAGGTTGCCGCCATGCCCGCGGCCGCTCCGGAGGCCAGCAAGACGCGCCTGTAATACGGGGAGAGCCCCACGGCCTGCCCGAACAGGGAGCCAATCGCCGCGCCGGTCTGGATGATCGGTCCCTCGGCACCAAACGGTCCGCCGGTACCAATCGCGAGCGCGGTAGCCAGCGGCTTCAGAATCGCGACTCGGATCCTCATCCGGCTTTTTCCGAACAGGACGGACTCCATCGCCTCCGGAATCCCGTGCCCCTTGAGGGTCGGCTCCCAGAAGTGAATCATCGTTCCGACGACCAGCGCGCCGATAGAGGGAATCAGAATCACCCACAGGCCGAGGTGGTTCCCCGCCGGGTTCGTGATCGCGAAGGAAAATTTTCCGTAGAAGAAGATATTCGTGAAGAGGTGAATCAGTTCGAGCAGCCCCTGCGCCACCAGACCCGCCACCAACCCTACACCGAGCGCGAACAGGCAGATCTTGATGACCTCCGGCTCCAGCGCTACGCCGAACTGCCCCTTCCGGTTCGATTGCGATTCCGGCGTCGCGGCCGCCTCAGGAATCGGAAATTCAGCCATCTCGTAACTCCTCTCCGCGTCCCCGCCGCGCCTTGGCGCGATCGGCTACGGGCTTCCGTTGAAGCTTCGTTCCTGTCAAGAATCCCGCCTGGATGCGCCGCAGTTCGTCGTGATGCAGCTGCGTCAGGGTCGACAGAATCTCCTCACCCTTCGCGGTCACGCTGACCACCACCTGCCGCCGATCGGTCTTGCCGGCCTGCCGCCGCACGAGGCCACTCTGCGCCGCCCGCTCCACCAGTCCCACGACAGAGTTGTTCCGTTCCTGGAGAAATTCGGCGAGATCGGAAACCGTCGCCCGGCCGTTCTCCGTGAACCCCGCGATGCCCAGCATGAGCTGGTGCTGCTGGGGCGTCACACCGCAGGCCCGCGCCGCTTTTTCGCTGAAGCGCAGGAATCGGCGCAGGTTATAGCGGAACCACGCCAGATCCTGGATCATCTCTTTTTCCTTGTCCTTCCTCGCCCTCATCGCGTTCCTCGAAAAACAACATCCTTTCTTTCTGATGCATTAGATCGTAATACGATCTATGTTACATCGCATTGCGATCTTTTTCAAAAGGACGCACCACGGCGCTCGCCGGTGTTCCCCGCCGAGACTATTTCCCACTCTCGCATCCGTTTACGCGGCGTTTGCCTAACCAGCCTGCGAGTCCGCAGCCAGGAGCTTTCTTCCTGCGCTTACCGGTTTCCTGTGGTATTCCCTGCTCGCGCTACAATCCAGGCGACGCGTTCGCAAGCCCACTCCAGGAGACGTCGTATCCATGCAGACCACCGGCAACACCATCCTGATCACCGGCGGCACTTCCGGCATCGGCCGCGCTCTCGCCGAAGCCTTCTACAAGCTGGGTAACCACGTCATCGTCGCCGGCCGACGTAAGGCCCTGCTCGACGAAGTTACCGCCGCCAATCCGGGGATGGCCTCTGCCGTTCTTGACGTGGAAAACCTCACGAACCTGACCTCGTTCGCCGCCGAACTCGTCCAGCAACATCCGAAGCTGAACGTGCTCATCAACAACGCCGGGATCATGAAAACCGAAAACCTCGCCGACGGCTCCGACAACTCCGCCGCCATCGCGGCCACGGTCACCACGAACCTGCTCGCTCCCCTGCACCTGACCGCAGCTCTGCTGCCTCACTTAAAAAAGCAGCCGCATGCGACGGTCATGACGGTGACTTCCGGCCTTGCTTTCACGCCGCTCGCCATGACGCCTACCTACTGCGCCACGAAAGCCGCGATCCACTCGTGGACCCAGTCGTTGCGCTATCAGCTTCGCCATACTTCGGTCGAAGTCCTGGAGCTGGCCCCGCCCTATGTGCAGACGGAGCTGCAGGGACCGCGCCAACTCCAGGACCCGCGCGCCATGCCCCTCGGCGACTTTATCGCCGAAGTGATGGAAATCCTGAAAACGCAGCCCAACGCCAGGGAAATCCTGGTCCAGCGTGCTCACCCGCTTCGCTTCGCGGGGGAAAAAGGCCAAGCCGCTTACGATGAGTTTTTCAAGATGCTGAACGACTCGATGCACTGAGACTTCCGGCGCATCCCGTGCGTCCATGTCCTCGAATCAAGGCCATTTTTCCAGCGAAGTGCCCGCCTAAGGAGTTCCTATGCTGTCCTTGCGATCGCCCCTCCGCCTTGCTGTCGTGCTGCCTGCCCTTTTCGTTGCCGCCTTCGCTCTGCCTCGACTCAGCGCGCAGGCCATCCCCTCCGCCGACGCGCCACCGGCTCAGGAAGCTCCGCCTCCGCCGCCACCCGATACATCGCAGCCGCAACCACCCCCGCAGCCGTCGGTACCGCTGCCGCCTCCACCGCCCTTCGATATCGGCCTGTACCAGAACCGCGTTCCCGCGCCTGCCCTGGCTTTCCTCGGCCAGTTTTCGGGCGCACGCTCCGGCGATCTTTACCGGGACCGGCAGTTCAAACACATCGTCAGCGGCAACCTCCCCAACTGCATGTTCCACTACGGCCGCGACATGCCCCTCTCCGATGCCCTCGACCGAGTGATGCCGGGCTCGCAGGTCCCGGTTCAGGTTCGCGATAACCGCTATGTGCTGGTCTCGGGCGAGCGTGGACCTTACCTGGGCGGCCGCGGTTTTATCTGGATCGATATGCAGGACGGCATCGTGCTTGGCGGCTTCTTCTTCCGCCCCACCAACGGGGAGCCGACACCGACACTCGCGGCCTTCTCTCGCCAGATCAAGACGAAGGACCGTTCGATCGCCAGCAGCCAGCTTCCGCCGGCGTTCATGGACGATCTGATCCAGTGGTCGACGCAGTCGGGTGTCCCGCCCATCACGACCCGCTACTTTCTTACCGGCAACGACAAGCGGATTCTGCTCGAGCACACCGAGGATTACTGCGCTCCCGGGCCCGATCCGAATGCCCCGCCGCCGGCCCCTGACGAGTGCAGCGAGATGAACGCCGATGCTGCCGACATTGACATGAACGCCGCCTACTACCTGGAGCAGGTCAATTACGCCACCAATGCGACTGCCTGGATGATCAACGGCGACGACCAGGTCGCCTGGCTCGCCATTCGCGACCGAACCTGTGTCGGGCCGAATCCGCTGCCGTGCCGGATCCGCATGACCCGCGAACGGACCCGCGTGATCGTCACCCGCAACCCCATCGTGCACGTCCCACACCGCTGAGCCGGGTCGCGCCAGAAAGCGTCATTCTGTGGCGTACTGTGATCTGCATCACATTTTCGGGCCGGCTCCTCCGGCACAATGTCTCAACAGGGCCTGAACCGTTGTCATCGTTGATGGCCCCGCTCAGGAGTATGTCAAAGGAATTGTTTGAGCTAGCGGCTGAGCTGGACCGCGTGGCGTCGTCCGTCACCCTCCGCAAAGGCACGGCGCTGTTTCACTGTGGCGACCGGCTCTCCGGCGTCTTCGTCGTGCGGAAAGGTGCCGTCACCCTTTCCGTCGACGCGCCAAGCACTCTTTATCCGCCCCGGACCCTCGGCTCGGGTGAGATCGCCGGCTTGCCCGCGACCTTCACGGGCCACTACAGCCTGTCGGCTCACGTCACTGAGGACGCGGAACTCGGTTTCGTGCCTGGCTCCAAAGTCACAGAGATCTTCGAGTTCTCTCCGCGCCTCTGCATGATCGCGATGCGGGTCATGAGCGAAGAAATCGCGCGCGTCCGCACGGCCCTGAAAGAAACTCCACGCCTCGAAGCTCTGGACGGCGATGGGAAATCGCATCACAATTCCGGGAGTTCGTAAGCGGCGTGGGAATAAATCGGCAGCCTGTGGCCTGTCTTTTCGGCCTGATCTCTAATCGCCGATCTGGAGAAGACCGGGCAGCACCTGGCCCGCATTCCCCAGCAGGCGCCGGGTGAAGGCGGGCGCATTCATGGGCTCTTCGGGACCGATGTAGTACTTGCGCACGTGCGGCCCGGCCCAGCGCACAAAATTTGCCGCCGGATAGACGGCTCCTGAGGTTCCCACCACCAGCATCACCGTCGAGCGCTCGATCTCGCGCTCAATACGGGTCATCTCGAGCGGAATTTCGCCGAACCATACGATGTGCGGGCGGATGCGCCCGCCGCAGGCGCATCGCGCAATGGCCTGCTCCGACTCATAGAGGGCCCCATCGCGAAACGGCGCTCGGCCGCAGGGAAATTCGCACCGTGAAACGAACAATTCCCCATGCATGTGCACCAGCCGCTGCGACCCGGCGCGCTCGTGGAGATCGTCGACGTTCTGGGTGACCAGGAAGAAACGTTCTCCAAGCTTCTGCTCGAGCGCGGCCAGCGCCCGATGCGCCGGATTCGGCTCCGCCTGTTTTGCCCCGCGCCTGCGTTCGCTGTAGAAGCGCCAGACCCGTTCCGCATCTTCTTCCCATGCTTCCGGCGTGGCCACGTCCTCGACACGATAGCCCTCCCACAAGCCACCCTGATCCCGAAAGGTCTTCAGGCCGCTCTCCGCGCTGACCCCGGCGCCCGTCAGCACAAAGACGCGATCGTGGGGCCCAAGCAGGATTGGTTCTTCTATCCCCGTCATCTGCAGTCCCTTCAGCAACGGTTCCTGTTACAGATCTTTTATCCGCCAGTCGGCCTCAGTTGACCGTCGGCGCCTCGACTGGTTTCTTCGTCTTCCCCCAGTTGAAATACCTTCCGACGATCCCTTTGACGACCAGGTGGTCCGTCGACGCGGTCGCCCCCCAGCCAGCACCAAAGTTGATCTCCCACTTCGGCGAGACAAACAAATTCACCACCGGAAAGAACTGCTGCTCCTGGTTATGCAGATTGACGAAGTGTCCGAATTCTCCCCAGTAGCCGTAATACTCGATTCCAAAATTGATCACGGGCCGCGGCTGATACGTCACCGTCGCTGCCGGCCCGAACGTCATCCCATGCGGTGAAACGTCGCGGTAGTAGTCATTGACCTCGGGCTGCGGCGTTCCCGGAGGCAGCGACGTGGGATGGATCCCCCACTGCATCGTCGTGTTCACCGACCAGTACCACTTCCCGACGGTCTGATCCACGATCGGCATGATCTGCCACAGCCAGGTCGGATTCGCGTATGCCGGGCGCGCGTATCCAATCTCGTTCGAGAGGCTCACGCCCACCGGCCAATGCCAGCCCGGAGGAACCCGCACCCGCGGCCGGATATGATCCCCTACCCATTGCACTCCAGTTCCGTTGTGCTCTTCAGTGAAGATGTAAAAGCCCACCTCCATCCAGTCGTTGACCCCCTGGGTCAGCTCGATGGTCTCGTGCTCCTGTCCCTGGGTCGGCTGCATCCCGTACTGCACGGTTGTGCTTCCTTCCACCGTGTAGTTGCTGTGCAGCTCCATCAGCAAGGTGCCCGGCGCCTGGGTCTCCGAGGGATACACCTGAATCTCGTAGCCGTCCTGCGCCCAGGCCATCGGCCCGTCGCATGCCAGCAGAACGGTGAGCACCATTTTCACAATGGCAGAGCGCGTGTGCGTGGCTGCCAACAATATCTCCTCCCTGCGGGCTTTACGCGTAGTCGAACAGCATCATGAATCCGGAATCCATGTGGTCTTGCTGGTGGCAGTGGAACAGCGTTTTGCCAGGATTGTTGGCCGTGAAAACCACTTCCGTCTTCGCTCCGGTCTCGAGGAGCACTACGTCTTTGTGGATTCCTGCCGTCGCGCGGCGATTCAGCGTTCTCAGCTCAAAGGTGTGGCGATGCAAATGGACGGGGTGAATGTCGGTACTCTGGTTATCGAAAATCAGCCGGTAGCGCGTTCCCTCTTTCAGCATCACCGGTTCGATTTTCGGCCACGACTCGCCATTGATGGTCCAGTGATCGAAATCTCCATAGCCCTCAAATTTCGGCTTGAACACCAGCGGAATCGTGACCTCATTTTTGTCCGCGGTGCCGGCATTTGTAGCGCTGCCGAATTTCTCATACTGAAAATCGAACTGGCTGGGGTCCCGCCACACCGGCGCCCCAGTGCGATTCGCATACTCCACGACGATCCCCATGCCTTGCCTGCGCATCGCAGCATCCGTCTCGCCGAGTACCCATACACCCGGCTGGTGCATCTCGACCACCGCATCCACGCGCTCCGCCGGCCCGAGCCGGATGGTCTCGACCAGCGTAGGCGAGGCCACAGGATTGCCGTCCAGCGCCGTCACCAGAAACCGGTGTCCGGGCAGCGCCAGATTGTGCATCAGGGTCGCGCTGGCGTTCAGCACATGCAGCAGTACTCGCTGGCCCTCGCTCACGTGAATCGGCTCGCCATGCCCAAGCATCCGGTCGTTAATCGTCGCATAGCTGTACACCACTTCCTGATAGCCTTCACTGCTGCCCTGAGCATGACCGTCCCAATCGTGGAGCGCGAGGAAAATCTCCTGGTCGTAGCGCGCCGGATTGCTGGCCGGATCGATCATGAGGAAACCAAACTCTCCGCTGTAGGTGGCGCGGTCCACATGATGTCCGGCCGAGGTATGGGAGTGATACCAGCGAAATCCCGCGGGCCGCGCGACCCAGGTGTAGCGCTGGGTGCCACGGTGCGGCGCCGACTCCGGCGATCCCTCCTCGGTCGCGCCATCCTGGACGGAAGGAATCTGCAGTCCGTGCCAGTGCACGATGTCGGGAACGTCGGTTTCATTGACGACGTCGATGGTCACCCGCTGACCTTCGCGTACACGGATCAGCTCCCCCGGAACGCGCGCATTGAACGCGGTGGTCTTCACGATTTTTCCCGGCGCTATCTCCAGCCGGAGGGGCGCGATGCGAATCGTGTAATCCGGAGGAGCCTGGGCCAGCAGCGAAGCACAATGGCTGAGAGGCAAAGCTCCCGCCAGCGCGCCCGCACCGTGAACAAGAAAGTCTCTGCGTCTCACTAATCCGCGATCTCACCAGCTACTCTGCAGAATACTTCCCCAAAATTACGAATTTTTCATCGCGCTGCTCTGCGTTGGCTCCTGGGTGTCCACTCTTCCCTGTCAGCTATGCTGGACGCATGCTGCCCGCGCGCGATGCCCGGCTGGTCCAGATCGTGGACGCTGCTGTTGCGGACGCAGCGGGCCGGTCCGGCACCTGGCTTCTCTGCCGGGAGGGATGCACGCAGTGTTGCATCGGGGTTTTTCCTATCTCGCAGCTCGATTCCGCGCGTCTGCGCGAAGGGCTCGCCACTCTGGAATCCACGGACCCGGGGCGCGCCGCAGCGGTCCGCCAACGCGCCAGCGAATCGGTCGCCCGCCTCGCACCCGATTTTCCCGGTAACAGCGGCACCGGCATCGTCGACGAATCCAGCCCCGCCTTCGAGGACTTCGCTAACGACGAACCTTGTCCCGCTCTCGATGCCGCCACCGGCCGTTGCGATCTGTACGCGGCACGCCCCATGACCTGCCGCGTCTTCGGGCCGCCCTTGCGGACGCAAGAGGGATTGGGGGTCTGCGAACTGTGCTACCACGGCGCGACGGAGGATGAGATCGCGGCCTGCGCAGTCCGGCCGGACCCCGGCCAAGCCGCCCTCGAATCGTCACTCACCGCTGAAGCCGAGCAGATGACAGGCCGGACCGGCAACACTATCGTGGCGTTCGCGCTGCTGGGCTGATTCGCATGCTGCCAGCAGAATCTCCCATGGTAGATTCGTCTTCATTCTCCCCGCGGAGCTGTCCATGTCACCCTCACGCCGCCATCTTCTGTTAGCCTTCGCTGCCTTCGTCGTCAGCCTGACCTCCTGCCACACGGCGACAACCGTCCCCGCCGCGCAACCTCTCCGCGTAATCGGATTCATGTCCGACTTCGACGTCAAGGACGATGCCATCGGTATCTGCAAAGCGGTCATGGAGGACGTGGCGCCCGGCGTCAAGGTCATCGACATCACTCACGAGACCACGCCATACGACATTGCCCAGGGCGCCCGATTCCTCGCCGGGTCCGCGCTTTACTTCCCCAAAGACTCCGTCTTTGTCGGCGTGGTCGATCCGGGTGTGGGCAGCACCCGCAAAGCGATCATCGCAAAATCCAAAGTCGGCCAGTTCTTCGTCGTCCCGGACAACGGGCTCCTCACTCTCGTGCAGGATCGCGACGGAATCGAAGCCGCGCGTGAAATCACCAACCCTGACTGGATGATTGGATCAAAGTTGTCTTCCACTTTCCATGGCCGCGACATCTTCTCCCCCGCCGGCGCGCATCTGGCTCGTGGAGATGACTGGACTCAGGCTGGTCCGTCTCTCGACGTCGCGCAACTGGTGCGTATCAACATTCCAGTTGCCACCATCGATGCCAAAGGCCTCCACGGTGACGTGATTGGCACCGACGGGCCCTTCGGCAATCTCATCCTCGACATCCCGCAGGCGATGTTCGCGCAGCTCGGTTATCAGATCGGCGATCCGGTCCCCCTTACCCTCAACGGCAAGTCGTACACCATCCCTTTGCACAAGACCTTCAGCGACGTACCCGTTGGCAAGCCGCTCTTCTACATCGACTCGCGTGGCCGCCTCTCTCTGGCGATCAATCAGGGCAACTTTGCCGAGAGCTATAAAGTCCATCCCCCGGGGCAGCTTTTTATTCCTCACAAACCATAGGTCGACCCATTTGTGAGAAGATTTTCAGCGCAACCCGTTTGCCCCATGTCGGGTTCCATCGGCTGTGCGGCAGCTTTTGAATTTCGGCCGCAGCTGGTGCAAACTTTTCTCCGGAAAGGAACAACCCACTCTATGAAGAAACTGCTTCTCGTTGCTACGGCTGCACTCCTGAGTATCCCCACGATTCCGTCCGCGCTGGCGCAGCGCATTTATGTGCAGGTGGGCCCGCCTGCGCCTATCATCGAACACCCCGGGCCGCGTCCCCATGAAGGCTGGGTTTGGGTCCACGGCTATCATCGCTGGGATGGTGGCCGCTATGTCTGGGTGGGCGGCCACTGGGTCGAGCCACCTCGCCCGCATGCGGTCTGGATCGACGGCCACTGGGCGCACGAGCACGGCGGTTACTACTGGGTCGAAGGTCACTGGCGCTAGAAACCCAGATTCCGGGTTCTGACCCTGCGCTCGTCGAGCGAAGGGTTAGACCCGGATTTCGATGTCGTCTTCGAGGAGGGCGCGCCGGCCTGCGATGTTTTCCTGACCCCCAAAACCCATCTCCATTCCCTTCGTTTTATCCTGCTTAATTTTCTCCGCACCAGTGTGTGGGAAGATGCTCTAAGATTTTGTGTCTACCTGGGAGAGCGTCATGCCTCATTACTCCACGGTCCAAACCCACACGGATGCCGGCATCCATACCATCCTGCTCAACCGTCCGGAAAAGCGGAATGCCCTGAACCACCAGCTGATGGAGGATCTGACCCACGCTCTGGAGTCGTTCGCCGCGAGCCAGACCTGCCATGTGGTGATCATCACCGGCGCGGGCTCTTCTTTCTGTGCCGGCCTCGATCTGGAACACCTCCAGAGCATGCCCTCCGGTCCCGGCCAGATGACTCCAACCGAGGATTACAAAGCCGACGCGCAGCGCATCGCCACACTTCTGCGCACTCTCTATTCCCTGCCCAAGCCGAGCATCGCGGCGGTCAATGGGCCGGCCATCGCCGGAGGCATGGGCATCGCCACGCTCTGCGACTTCACCCTCGCCGTACCCGAAGCAAAATTCGGTTTCACCGAAGTGCGCATTGGTTTCGTGCCGGCGATCGTCTCGGCCTTCCTGCGCACGCAGCTGGGTGAAAAGGCGTGTCGCGACCTTCTGCTCACCGGCCGTCTGATCTCCGCGGAAGAAGCCGCGTCGCTTGGCCTGGTCAACCGGATCATCGGCGAGCCCGACCTGATCCGCGAAGCCCGCGCCCTCGCACAGCGGCTTCTGCGCAACAGCCCTGCCGCGATGCAAGCCACGAAGCGTCTGCTCTGCCACTACTCCGATCACCATCTTCCCGACGACATCGAAGCCGCGATTCGCAGCAGCGTCGATGCCCGTTCCAACGCCGACTTCCACGAGGGCGTAAGTGCCTTCCTGGAGAAACGCGAGCCGCACTGGCCGTCCGCGCACAATCCGGCAAAAGAGCCGGTCGGCGCGAAATAGAACCTGGCAGCGCGAGCGGCCGAGGAGGAGCGTGGGACTCTGCTCTCCTGCCCTGCCGTCACAAATATCGCTCCCTCGCCAGCCATCCTTCCACGACTTGTGGCATCATCTCCTGACAAGCGGCGCGGTTCGCGGAGGTAGTACTGTGACCAATCGATGGCTGGTCGCAACGCGGCTTTCCTCAGTTGTCGCGGTACTCCTGATTGCTATTGGTCCGTGCACCGGCGCGCAGACACGCCCGGCTTCGCTCCCCTCGCCCAGGGCCATGACCCCGGAAGCAGCGGGCGATCTGCTGTTTGCCCGGGGGCAATATCTCGAGGCCATCGACGCCTATATGCGCGCCCCCTATGACGCAGCCACCGTGAACAAAATCGGTGTGGCCTGGCATCACCTGTCCGCGGTTGCACAGGCCAGGAAGAACTATGAAGCGGCTCTCTCCCTGCGTCCCGATTTTCCTGAAGCGCTGAACAATCTCGGCGCGACCTACTTTACCGAAAAGAAATACGGTCAGGCCATCCGCCTTTACCGGCGCGCCCTGCATCTGGCCCCCGACTCTCCCATCACGGCCGCCAATCTGGGCACCGCGTACTTTGCCGAGGGCAGGGCCAGCCAGGGCCTCGCAGCGTATCGCACCGCCTTTTCGCTGGACTCCACCGTCTTCGACCTCGACTCGCCCTCCATGATCTTCAACGGCCCGATCACAGACCAGGAGCGTGCTCGCCAGGACTACTGCATCGCCGAGCTTCTTGCCGCAATGCACGACCAGGAGAGGGCCCTCGAGTACCTGAGAAAGGCGTTCGACGCAGGGTTCAAGGATGGCAAGCGGCTCTGGCAGGATCCCGCCTTCGCCGAACTTCGGCTAACCGCCGGCTTCGCTTCGCTGATCGGCGAAGTGCAGCTCAAATGAGCACAGGTCGTGACTTCCCCGTGCCTGGCTATGCACACTTCATAGCCACTTTTTGAGCAAAAGTGGTATCTCTACATAACAACTTGCAAGGAATTGCACATAACCACTACTATCCTGCCCATGCTCGACGTTTCTGCAGGAATAGTCCCGGTTATTCCCGTCAATCGCGAGGCCCCCACGCCTCTGCACCGCCAGGTTTACGCCGGATTTCGAGACGCGATTCTCCGCGGCGATCTCGCCGCCGGCCAGCAGGTTCCCTCCAGCCGCGCCCTTGCTGCTGAACTTGCTATTTCCCGGTTCCCCGTTCTGGACGCCTACGCACAGCTTCTCGCCGAGGGGTACTTCGAAAGCCGGGTTGGCGCGGGAACGTTCGTCGCCTCATCTTTGCCCCATCAGGTCGACCACACCAAGCGTCCCAGCGAAGAATCACCTGCGTCGCGGCGCACCTCGCGCCGCTCGATGCTGTACCCCGCCTGCGAACCCAATCCGTGGCGCTATGGTTGGGGCGCCTTCGGCGTTCATCAGCCCGCCCTGGACCAGTTCCCCTTCGATCTCTGGTCCAGGATCATCTCCCGCCACAGCCGCTCCTTTCGTTTTCACCCCGCCGGCAACTTTCGGCCGCTCGGCCTGCAGATCTTTCGCGAGGCTATTTGCTCCTACCTGCGGACGGCTCGCGCCGTCAAATGCGATCCCGGTCAGATCATGGTCGTCTCTGGATCGCAACAAGCGCTCGACATCACCAGCCGCGTCCTTCTCGATTCCGGCGACTCCGCCTGGATCGAGGAGCCCTGTTATCCGCTCGTTCGTTCTTTGCTCGTCGGTTCCGGATGCCGCCCGGTTCCGGTCCCGGTCGACGACGACGGCCTGGATGTGAACGCCGGCATCCGCCTCTCTCCCAATGCGCGCGCGGCCTTTGTTACGCCGTCGCACCATTACGCTCTCGGCGTCACCATGAGCGCCTCTCGCCGCTTCCAGCTTCTCGAATGGTCCCGCCAGGCGTCTTCGTGGATCGTTGAAGACGATTACGACAGCGAGTATCGCTTCGACAGCATGCCCATCCCCTCCCTGCAGGGCCTCGATCCCTTCGATCGCACCATTTACATCGGAACCTTCAGCAAGGTCCTGCGCCCGTCAATGCGCCTCGGCTATCTCGTGATTCCCTCTGACCTTGTCGACCGCTTCGCCGCCGTGCGCTTCTCCATGGACATTTTCCCCCCGTATCTCTTCCAGGAGGTGCTTACGGACTTCATGCACGACGGCCACTTTGCCCGGCATATCCGTCGCATGCGCTCTCTCTACAAAGGGCGCCGGATGGCTCTGGTCGAGAGCCTGCGTGCGGAATTTGGCGATTTTCTTGAGATCCACGGCTCCGAAGCCGGCATGCATCTTACCGTCACTCTTCCGGAAGGCTTCAAGGGCGGCGTCTCCGATGTGGACATTGCCGGTCGCGCCGCCAAGGACAAGCTCTGGCTGTGGCCGCTCTCCCCTTGCTACTCGAACGGCAATGCCCGGCAGGGATTTCTGCTCGGCTTCGGCAACACGCCCGAGGAACAGATGCCAGCCGCCGTTCGGCGTTTCCGGCAGGTCATTTCGGCGTGATTTGGTTGAGGCCCAACTGGCTATGGCTGTTCCTCGAGGATTGGCTATGGCTACTTGCCACCCCAACGGGCCAAACTTTCCTTAAACGGTTGTCCGAGGAGGGTGCACCGTGAAAACCCGACGTCTCTTCGCCAGCTTCGCCCTGGCCGCCGCTGCACTCCTGCTGCTCGGCGGCCCGTCTTCCCGCGCAGCAGTCCTTTCGCAAACGCCCTCCGTCTCAACGCCTTCACCGATGTCGGCCGAAGAGCGGGGCGACCTCTGCATGGCGCGCCAGGAATACCTCGCGGCCATTGACGCCTACCGCCAGGCGCCGGTGAATGCCGTGACGCTGAACAAGCTCGGCATCGCGTACCACCACCTCTTCGCTCTCGACGAAGCCCGCAAGGAATACGAGAAAGCTCTCCTGATCCGCCCGAATTACCCAGAGGCGATCAACAATCTCGGCGCCGCGGACTTCGCCAGGGGGGACTATAAGGGCGCCATTCACCTCTACCGTAAAGCTCAGAAGCTGATGCCGCGCTCGGCCGTGATCGCCGCCAACCTGGGAACCGCTTTCTTCGCGCGCCGCAAATATCAATCCGGCCTCGAGGCCTACCAGACCGCCTTCTCGCTCGATCCCCAGGTCTTCGCGGCTGATTCCCCGCAGATCATCACCGGTCCCACGACAGCTGAGGAGCGCGCGCGTCAGGATTACTGCATCGCGGAGCTCTTTGCCGAAGCCGGCAAAAAAGACCAGGCGCTGGAGTTCCTGCGCCAGGCTCTGAACAACGGCTTCCACGACCGCAACCGCCTCATGCAGGACACGGACTTCGCAGAGCTCCGCAAAACGCCCGAGTTTGCGCAGCTCATGGCGGAAGAAAAGCTTCACTAAGCGGCCGCACCCGTCGGCCCAACATTGAACGGCGAGTGATCAACAACCTCGGTCCGGAGTCGCGAGACGGACGGCAGTTCGCCGCACTCCGGGCCTTTTTTTACCGACTGTGTTCTCATGGCCTGCTGCGCCTTCATCGCCCCTCTGGCGAAGGTTTTGTCAGAGAGATGTTCTGAAGTTTGTTCACCGGCGCGCATCCGAGCCCACACGCGCTACAGTTCTCAGAGGGTCAGAGGCTGCGGAGTCCCCGATCGCGGCGCGAGGAATTCGTCACCACGACAGCCCCCGCGGGAGAGTTCAATGCGCGGCGATCATGCCGTCCATTTCGCCAGTCGGCGGCCTGCTCAGCAGAGATCCGGTATCAGCTGCGGAGCTCCGGCCAGCCTTGGAAGGCACCCCATTTACACGCAATTTTGCGCCACTCCCCCCTTCGTAATTGCCATACTCAGTACTCCTGTACCGCTTTTCCTCCAGGGTGCGTCCAAAGGAGTAACTCCCATCTTCCCTTTTGAGTAGGGGAGTGGTACAGGTAGATATGGATACGGCACCCGCCACGGAAATACCCAACGACAAGCCTGCTTCGCCCGGCCTGCGACCTCTGACGGGGCTCGATCATCCAATCCTCATCAGCGTCAAAAACCTGCACAAGGGATATCTCACCGGCCGGGGTCGGCTGACGCTTTTCGACGGACTCTCGTTCGATATACTGCGGGGCGAAATGCTCGCCATCGTCGGTCAGTCCGGCGCCGGTAAGAGCACGCTCCTACACATTTTGGGCGCGCTTGATACACCCTCTGCCGGGGACGTATACTGCGCCTCAACTCAGTTGAACTCGCTCAGTCCCAGGCAGGCAGCCACGTTTCGCAACCGCGAGATCGGCTATGTCTGGCAGTTTCATTACCTCCTGCCGGAATTCACCGCGCTGGAGAACGTGGCGATGCCCCTGCTGGCGAGGGGCGAATCGAAGGCTCGGGCCTTCAGAAGTGCGGAGCAGTGGTTGAACGAAGTCGAACTCGGCGCTCGTCTCACGCACCGTGCCGGAGAACTCTCCGGAGGTGAGCAGCAGCGCGTCTCGATCGCCCGGGCGCTGGTCACTCAACCGAAAGTCCTGCTGGCGGATGAGCCGACCGGGGACCTCGACAGCCTGACGGCGCAGATGGTGTTCAGCCTGATCAGCCGTCTGCACGCGGAGCATCATCTGACTTCGGTCATCGTGACCCATAACCAGGCGCTGGCGCGCCGCTGTACAAGGATTTTGCGGCTCGATCAGGGCCGCCTGAACGAAGTTGCTCCGTTGGCGGTTTAGGCAACGGATGGTTGGAAGTTGGGTTTGTAGCAGGAAACGGGATAGGCGGCGCATGCTGGAAACGGGTGAATCGGCGCCAACCCCGCAAAATGGGATGGATGCGGACGAACGCACCAGCCTCAGGGCCGCCCGCGATATTGGCCCCTGGATTCATGGCTTTGGGCGGCGGTTCGAGCCTCAGCCGTTTTGAGGCTCATAAGAACGAAGAGTCCCGAGTGCCCTCGGGCTTGCCGGCACCAACGACTGGCATCCCAAAGGCAGGCGGAGGCCTCTCAGAGGGAACATGTTCGAACGCTACACAGAAAAGGCACGGCGCGTCATCTTCTTCGCCCGATATGAGGCCAGCCAGTTTGGATCTCCGTACATTGAGACCGAACATCTGCTCCTCGGTCTTCTGCGCGAAGATAAAGCACTCACCAATCGCTTTCTTCGCTCGCACGCCTCGGTTGAATCCATCCGTAAACAGATCGAGGGCCACACCACCATCCGTGAGAAGGTTTCGACTTCGGTCGATCTGCCTCTCTCGAACGAGTGCAAGCGCGTGCTCGCCTATGCCGCAGAAGAGGCCGAACGCCTGTCGCATAAGCATATCGGCACCGAACATCTCCTTCTGGGCTTATTGCGCGAAGAGAAATGCTTCGCTTCCGAGATTCTGCACGAACGTGGGCTGAAACTGCTCGCGGTCCGTGAAGAGCTCGCCCGTGCCACGCAGGAAAAGGCCCCACAGCAACAGCGCAATCGCGAATCGTCGCTGCTGGCCGAGTTTTCGCGCGACCTCACCCAGGCCGCCATGGACTCCCAGCTCGATCCGCTCGTCGGCCGCGATTCGGAGCTGGAGCGGGTTGTCCAGATCCTCTGCCGCCGCACGAAAAACAACCCCGTCCTCATCGGTGAGCCTGGCGTCGGCAAGACCGCCATTGTCGAAGGGCTCGCGCAGCGCATCTCCGACGGCGATGTTCCCAGCTTTCTCTCCGACAAGCGGGTCCTCGCCCTCGACCTCTCGCTCATCGTGGCGGGCACCAAATACCGCGGCCAGTTTGAAGAGCGCCTCAAGACCATCATGAAAGAGCTGATGGAGAATCAAAACTCCATCATCTTTATCGACGAGCTCCACACTCTGGTCGGCGCCGGATCGGCGGAAGGCTCACTCGACGCCGCCAACATCCTGAAGCCCGCGCTCAGCCGCGGCGAAATTCAGTGCATCGGCGCAACCACGCCGGCTGAATACCGCAAGTCCATCGAGAAGGACCGTTCCCTCGAGCGCCGTTTCCAGGCCGTCAAGGTCCCGCCGCCCAACGAAGAAGACGCCATCAAAATCATCAACGGCATCAAGGACCGGTACGAGAAGTTCCACGCCGTCAGCTACACCGACGAGGCCATCAACTTCGCCGTAGCCCACTCCAATCGCTACATCTCCGATCGCTTCCTGCCCGACAAGGCGATCGACCTGATCGACGAAGCGGGGGCGCGCGTGAAACTGCGCCAGACTTCGCTGCCCGAGGAGATCACTGAAGTCCAGAAGCGCATCAAGTTCATCGTCCATCGCATGGAGAACGCGATCGCGAACCATGAGTTCGAGAAGGCCCGCTTCTACTCCGACGAAGAGCGCAAAGAGCGCGACAACCTGCGCGCGCTGCGCGACAAGTACCACCTCGACGACTCGACCGCGGGCATCGTCGGCCGCGAAGACATCGAAGACGTGGTCAGCCGCTGGACCGGCGTTCCCATTACTTCGATCAAGGAAGAAGAAACGCAGAAGCTGCTCAGGGTCGAAGAGGAGCTGCATAAGCGCGTTATCTCTCAGGACAAATCCATCTCGGCTTTGGCTCGTGCGATTCGCCGCTCGCGGGCGGGACTCAAATCGCCGCACCGGCCGATTGGCTCGTTCTTATTCCTCGGACCCACTGGTGTAGGCAAAACCGAAATGGCTCGCACCCTCGCTCAGTTCCTGTTCGGCAGCGAGAAGTCACTGATCCGTTTCGATATGTCGGAGTTCATGGAGAAGCACTCCGTCTCCAAGCTGATCGGTTCGCCCCCGGGATACGTTGGCTATGAGGAAGGCGGCCAGCTCACCGAGCGCGTCAAGCGTTCACCCTATTCGGTGGTCCTGCTTGACGAAATCGAGAAGGCGCACGCCGACGTTTTCAACATCCTGCTCCAGGTTTTTGAAGACGGTCAGCTCACCGATGGGCTCGGCAACACCGTCGATTTCAAGAACACGATCATCATCATGACCTCGAACATCGGCGCGCGGCACCTCCAGCGCAAGCAGGGGCTCGGCTTCCAGAGCGACCGCGAGGACCTGGTCATGGAGAAGATCGAGGACCTCGTCAAGAACGAGGTGAAGCGCACGTTCAACCCCGAGTTCCTCAACCGTATCGACGAGATCATCCTCTTCCAGTCGCTGACGGATGCCGATCTGATCCAGATTCTCGAGCTGCTCGTGCAGCAGCTCAACACGAACCTGGCGCAGAAAGCCATCACCATCTCAGTCACGGAGGAAGCGAAGAAGTGGATCCTCGACAAGACCCTGGTCGACCGCAGCTATGGAGCCCGGCCGCTCCGCCGCGCCCTCCAGCGCTACGTCGAAGACCCATTGTCAGAAGCCCTCATCGCGGGAGGCATCGCCGAACGTCCGGCCTTCCTGGAGGTCTACCTCACCAATAACCAGCTCTTCTACCGCCCTGTCTCCAAAGAGGGCGAAGAGAAAGTCGCCGAAGGCATCCTGCTCGTCAGCTGATCCAACTCAGTCCCAAGCAGAAGAGGCTGCGGATTCTTCCGCAGCCTTTTTTTTCCAGAGACCTGGATGGCTTTCACTCCACCCGCGTAGCCGTCACCTCCACCTGCATCTTCCCCTTGCTGTCCAGATCGTCGGAAGAGAAGACCATCGTGGGTTTGCCAACGGGAACCAGCACGGTGGAATCCCACACGTTTTGCCGTATAACCGGCTCTCCCACGCCGGCGATCTCCGTCTGGCGCGCAACGCTGCTGATTTCCGCCTTAAGCCGGAATCCAAGCATCTCCCCGTGCTCGATTGCTTCGCGCACATCGAGGTTCACGCCAAGGTCGATGTACTGAAACTGCGTATTCGCGGGATTGGCATTGGCTCCGTAGGAGCCTGTGGCAATCGGCACCCGCGACCCAGTCTTGATCTGCTGATCTCCCACGACGTGCCCGCTGCCCGTGGTGGCAATCGTCTCCTCGTAGCTCCGGGTGTTGGTCACTTTCCCCCCGGCGTCGAGTTCGGCCACAACAAAATGCACGCGATAAAAGTGCTGCGGCGTTGGGGGCGCGGCATCCTGAGCATTTTGCGCCCGCGCAGCAACCGGGAGCAGAGACAGTGTGAAGATTGCAACAAAGGTAGCGATCCTTTTCATAGTAGGCTCCTGTTCTTGTTATTGATCCTGATGACCGCCTGCTTGCAGGGACGGGTCTCGCAAATCGGCAACGATGATGGGCTGGTCCCAATGCTGTTGATCCTCAATCACCGCCTTCTTCACTCCCGGCGGTGCTTGCCTCGCGAACGACACGAGTGCCTCTTCTTCCGGGCTCAACGGACGCGGCGTCGGAAAAGAGTCGAGCTTCGGCAGTTGCTTCGCTGCCGCAGTCCGCATCCCGCGCGCTCCAACCGCCGCCCTGGACCGCACGCTCGCCGATTCCGCATCCACACGAGGTTCCCCTAAAGGGACCTCCACTCGCGCCACTCCCGGCGCCTTCGGCGTCCACGCAATCTCCGGCACCCGCGAACTCGGCATCATCATCCACACCACACCCACAGCCAACATCGCCGCCAACCCCGCCGCACCCCAAACCCACAAGGCCTTCCTCTGCAATTCCGACGAACGCGCGCTCCCCATCACGCGCGCCACCACCACCCGCGTCTCCGGGATCTCCCCGGGATCCGCATAGCTGCGCAGCGCCGCATCCATCCTCTCGTCCTGCTCATCGCCGCGCATATCGCCGCTCCTCCATCGCCCCAATCTTCTCGCGAAGCATCGCCCGCGCCCGCATCAGCCGCGTCCGCACGGTCCCCTCGGTAATCCCCATGGCCGCGGCAATCTCCCGCGAATTCATCTCCACCGACAGCGCCAGGGGCTGGCGCAACTCCTCCGGCAAGCTGTCGATCAGGTGATGCACGGCCGCCTCCCAACTCGCCTTCACCACGATTTCCTCGGGCCCCAGCGTCGGGTCGGCTACCTCTTCAGGCTCGAATTCGCCCCCGCTCTGGCCGCGAAACGGCGACCGCCTGGACTGCGAGTCCCGCAAACGATCGACCGCCGCTCGCCAGGAAATGCGCGCCACAAAGGCCTTCTCATCCCTCAACCCCTGCCACGCACGAGCCCGCAAAATCTTCAGGAACGCCTCCTGCGCCGCATCCTCGGCGTCCTGCCGGTTGCGCAACACCGCCCACGCGACCCGATAAGCGAACCTCCACTGCCGTTCGACCAGACCCGTGAACGCCGCCTCGTCCTCTGGTCGCACCGGCCTGGGCTCCTCACGCCTTCAATCGCAAAGACGGCGCCGCATGCTCAGGTGTTCATTTTTTTGAAAAACCAGGCCGCGCAGGATTTTCGGGTCATAGTGCGTAAGCCGGCGATCGGCTGGACTCATCGCCAAACCGAACCCCTTGCGCCTTTCGCCAGGGCTTCCGCATCTTAAGCCTGTTCAAAGAAAACGCATTCAGGAAGGACCCTCGATGCCCAAGCCATCCGAAACGCCGACCGCTCCCAAAGCTCCCCTCTCCGATGCCGCAATCGATCAACTCTTCCGCGAAGCGCGCACCTACCAGGCCTTCCTGCCGATCCCGGTCCCTGCCGAGCTGCTCCGCCAGGCCTACGAACTCGCGCGCCTCGGTCCCACCAGCGCCAACTCGTCGCCCGCCCGCTTCGTGTTTGTCACCAGCAAGGAAGCCAAAGAGCTCCTCAAGCCCACGCTCTCCCCTGGCAATGTCGGCAAAACCATGGCTGCCCCGGTCACCGTCATCGTCGCGTGGGACACGGAATTCCACGAGAAGCTTCCCCGACTCGCGCCGCAGATGGACTTCCGTTCCTTTTTTGCCGGCAACCAGTCCCTCATCCACGAGACCGCCTTCCGCAACAGCTCGCTGCAGGGCGCGTACTTCATCATGGCGGCTCGCGCTCTTGGGCTCGACTGCGGACCGATGTCCGGCTTCGATCAGGCCAAGGTCAACGCCGAATTCTTTCCTGATGGCAAATGGAAATCCAACTTCCTCATCAACCTTGGCTACGGCGATAAGACCAAGCTCTATCCCCGCAATCCACGCCTTGATTTCGAGGAGGCCACTCAGGTTCTGTGATCCGGCCCCGGATCACGGATCCCTGCTTGCTGTTCAGCGTGGCCCTTGGCGTGTACCCTGCGGCCTCATCCAGTGCGCTGTAGCGTGCTGATGTGCGCTGTACCCTGCTCGCTGTTTTTGCTAAGCTGGCGCGAACCCGCTATTCCCTTTCCCGAGGTGACCCATGGTGGATCAGCACACCCTGCACATGATGATGGGCATGATGAGTATCTTCTTCGTCTTCGGCCTGATCATGATCGTCATTGTCATGATTCCCTACTGGTTTATCTGGAAGAAGGCCGGCTTCTCGCCGTGGCTGAGCCTCATCATGCTGGTTCCACTGGGCAACATCATCATGCTGTATGTGCTCGCCTTCAGCGAATGGAAGGTGGTGCCTGTCACGCAGGCGACCTACATGCCGCCCCGCGTCTGATTCCAGTATTGGAAGCCGCGCTGCAGAGAACCCACAGGATCCTGGGTCCCGCCCCGAGCGTGCGAAGGCCGAGACCCGGTTCCTCCTGACTTCTACATTCCCCAGATCGCTCGCACTTCGACGGCTCCGTGACTCGCCGCCGGACACTTCGCCGCCCACTTCAGCGCCTCATCCAGGTCCGCCGCCTCGATCAGGTAATATCCGCCCAGCTGCTCTTTTGTATCGGCAAAGGGTCCATCCAGCACCTGCGTCTTGCCATTGACCGGGCGCACCGTTGTCGCCGTCGGCGTCGGCCGCAGCCGGTTGCTCCCCTTCAGTACACCCGCCGTCTTGAGGGCCTCGGTGTAAGCCATGTATGCCGCCGCACCCTGCTGCTGTTGTTCCGGCGTCATCTTGTCCCACATCGACTCCTCGCCATAGATCATCAACAAATATTCCATCGCACTCCTCCGTCCGAACCGTGAATTAGGCGGGCACATTGCCCCGCCACCATGATGACGCCCACCCCGCCTCGATTTGGACAATGTCAGATAAAAACTTCAGGCCGGACGAGCAGCGGTAAGAACGTCGGTCATGGTTGCGCGAAGCGCGCCCGCCTGGACGGCCCGCGTCCGCCTCAACGGTCAGTTGCCGAACTGCCGCAGATGATGGTCGATATGTTTCCAGTTCAGCGCATTCCATTGATCGATGGTCAGCGGTCCAAAGATGAAATGCTCGGGCCCCGGGCCACTCGGCGCCGTCGCAATCTGCTCCATTCGCTCGAGGACCCGCGCTCGGTCGTCCTCGAAATCCCCTGGAGACGTCCTCAGCATCTCCGGCGGAGACTTCGCTCCCTTTGGCATCGGAATCACATAGAGCGCCAGGTGCTTCATCGGAAAATGACGCAGGATCGGCGGTCCCATCGGCGGCACCGGCAGCGTTCCCAGCGCCGAATCGAGCGCATCGCGCAAATGGCACATCATGCGCGGCGCATCGAGATTGCCCCACCGCGCCCTCGATTCCGGCCGTAGCTGGGCCAGCCGCGCCACCAAGCCCTTCCGGTCCGCTTCATTCCGCAACGTTGGCATCAGCTATTAGCTCCCGCGTCAAAATCTTACCGGACGCGCCTTTATAGTTGTCATCATGCCCCGCGCCGCCACCACCTGGCTCCTCACTGCTTTCCTCAACGTTGCCCCAGCCCTGGCCCAAACGGCAGGGCAAAGCCCTGCCCAGTCCGCGCACGCCTTCACCACCGCGCACCGCGATGAGCTCATCCAGCATTTCTCCGACTTCCTCGCCATTCCGAACGTCGCCGCCACGCCTGACGGTCTCCGCCGCAACGCCGACTACCTGATCGATCAGCTGCACCAGCGCAAGATCGACGCACACCTGCTCACCTTCCCTGGAGCCCCCTCCGTCGTCTACGGCCACATTGACACTCCCGGCGCCACGCACACCATCGTCTTCTACGCCCACTACGACGGCCAGCCCGTCACGCCTTCCGAATGGGAGATCCCACCCTTCTCTCCCACCGTTCGCGACGTCAATGGCGAGGCCCGCATCTGGGCTCGTTCCGCCGGCGACGACAAGGCCGCTATTTTCGCCCAACTCACCGCCATCGACGCCCTCCGCGCCGCCAACCTCGCGCTCCACGCCAACATCCGTTTCGTCTGGGAAGGCGAAGAGGAAGCGGGTTCGCCCCACCTGGAGCAAATCCTCACCGCCAACTCCGATCTCGTCCACGGCGACGTCTTTCTCATCTGCGATGGTCCTGTCGACCAGTCCGGAGCGCAAACCGTCGTCTTCGGCGCACGCGGCGACAGCCATCTCGCGATTACCGTCTACGGCCCGCATCACGGCCTGCACAGCGGACATTACGGCAACTGGGCGCCCAACCCCGCCATGATGCTCGCGCAACTTCTCGCCGGCATGAAGGATGAGAACGGCCACGTCCTCATCCCGCACTTTTATGACGGCATCGCGCCGCTCTCGCCCACGGAAAAAGCCGCGCTCGCCCGCGCCCCTGCCAACGACCCCATGCTGATGAAGGCCTTCTGGCTCGGCCACACCGAGAACGCCCCCGCGCATCTGCTCACGCTTCTCAACGAGCCCTCGCTGAACATCAACGGCCTCTCCTCCGGAGCGACCGGAGCTCACGCCGCCAACGTCATTCCGCCCACCGCTACTGCCGATCTTGACCTCCGCCTTGTCGTCGGCGAAGACTGGCGCGAGCAGCAGCAGCGCGTCATCGACTACGTCCGCTCCCGCGGCTACTTCGTCGTCGATGCCGAACCCTCTCAGGAAATCCTCACTGCGCATCCGCGCGTCGCGTTTATTGTGCGCGACCAGGCGAGCTACAACGCCGTCCGCACACCGATGGATCTCCCGATCGCGCAGGAAGTGATCGCCGCCGTGCAGAGCACGGTCACACAAATGGGACGGGGGCAGGTTGTCTTATTGCCTACGATGGGCGGCAGCGTTCCCCTGGGCGCCATGGAGCGAGCCGCACACACGCGCACCATCACCGTGCCGATCGCAAACTACGATGACAACCAGCACGCAGCCAATGAAAATCTGCGCCTCCAAAACTTATGGGACGGAACCGAAACCATGGCTGCTCTGCTGGAGATGCAGTAGTAGTTGAGCGGGTTGAGCAGCCGGGGTTCGACGAAAGGCCCCCGGGGTGGTGTTTTTCCGGCGCATGATTGAGCATGCAAACGGGTAGGTGCGAGCAGTCCCAGGAGGACCTTTGCACTCAGGAGGACCTTCGCACTTTTGTTGTGCCCTTTTCCGGAGCCGGGCATCCAAGGTACGAATCTCATTCAGACCAGGCAGAGGCTCAACGCTGTGGTGAGGACAGGCATCCCTGGTTTCATCGCACAAGGTCGATAAACGAAAGGAAAACCGCAAATGACGCAAACCACAGAGGAAGAACAAATACGAGAAGCTCTGGATTCGCACTGGCAGGCTTCTGCAGCCGGCAACTTGGACGCTGAACACGCTATTTACGATGACAATTCCATTTGTGACTATCCTCAGTCGGGCGAACGAATCCTTGGGCGAGCCAATTTGCAGGCCTTGCGGGGTCATCACCCCGGCAAGCCGTCAGGTTTCAACGTCAGGCGGATGGTTGGAAGAGGCGATCTCTGGGTCACGGAATACACCATTCTCTACCAGGGGCGACCAGCATACACGGTGAGCATTATGGAGTTCAGCAACGGTAAGGTGGTGCACGAGACGCAGTATTTCGCGGATCCCTTCGAGGCTCCGGTCTGGCGGAAACAATGGGTTCAGCAGATTCCCTGAGCGAAAGGCACGACGGGCCGACACAGGAGAAGTGCTGCTGCGCACTGCGTCGGCGAAGTGTTGGAGCAACGGGCTTGCCGGCCCCAGAAGGCGGATGAGTACCGAGACGTCGGCCTACGTTGACTGACGCCCTCGGTCCGCCGCCGGCGCGCGATTCTTCAAGCCTCAATCTTCGGGTTGGGCCGGCCGCGCGAGACTTGCGCGGAAGCCTCTCCCGCGCAACCAGACCCTCACCCCTACCGCGACCGAGCTCACGACCGTAGCCGCCTCCACAAAGACCTTCCCCCCATCGAGCAGGTCCGGATGCCCATCCTTCAAATTCGGGTCGGTCAGGATGCTGTGCAGAAAGAACAGCACCGCTGCCGGAAATACCAGATAGTGCAGTTTCCTCCAAACCGGTCGCCCAATCCGCGTCCGCAGCAGCGAGGAGACAAACACCAGCACGAGCAGATAGAGCGCACCGGCCCCGGCCAGATTCAGCTTCGGCTGCAGCGGCGAATCGACTGGCCACAGAATGTCGTAAAGCCGGAAGTGCGGACTTCTGACAAACAGCAGCACCACAGGATGCGTCAGCGTCAGTGCCACCGCGCAATAAGCCGTCCACTGATGCAAAGCAAAAAGATTGACTCGCAGGTGCGGCCAGTTCCTCACCGGGCTGTAACGCAGGGAGATCAGCATCCCGATCAGCAAATTAATCGATGCGGCGCCCACCGCGCCCAGCCCAAGGTATGCACAAAGATCCAGTAACGTCATGCCGGTCGGAACACTCTACCGTATGCCGCCGTGGGAGTACAGGTTTGCTCCAGCCGCCGACTCATGTATCCTTCCCCTTCACTTTTGTTGATCGCCCGGCGTGATCCCTGCGCCGCAGCGTTGATTTCGATTTTCCCGTGCCTTCCTCAACGATCGGTTTACCAACGAAGGAGTGTGACCGCGTGTTTGACTTGCTCTCAACGTTCTCCGCTGTCTCTTTGCGCCGTCCCGCCCATTTCGCCGCAACCCTGGCCATCTTCGCCCTCACCGCTTCGGCGCAAAAACCCGCGAAGCACTCAACCCCGCCGACCTCGCAACCCCCATCGGCCGCTCAGCCGGCCGCGCAACCCGCGGCAGTCGCACCTCCACCCGGCCCTGCGGGCGGATTCGAGGCCTTCACCCTGCGCCAAATCGGCCCCTTCCGCGGTGGACGCGTCGACGCCGTCACGGGAGTCGCCGGCCAGCCTCTCGTCTACTACTTTGGAGGGACCGGCGGCGGGGTTTTTAAGACCATCGACGGCGGCCACACCTGGAAGCCCATCACCGATGGCCACATCAACTTTGGCTCCATCGGCTCGATTGCGGTGGCGCCTTCGGATCCCAACGTGATCTACGTCGGCACCGGGGAGAGCGCCATCCGCGGTAATGCCTCTCATGGAGACGGCGTTTACAAGTCAATGGACGCAGGCCAAACCTGGACGCACATCGGTCTCGAAGACACGCAGCAGATCGGCCAAATCCGGGTCGATCCGAAAGACCCGAACCTGGTCTATGTCGCGGCCCTCGGCCACATGGCCGGACCCAACGCCGAGCGCGGCGTCTTCCGCTCCAAAGACGGCGGCAAAACCTGGCAAAAGGTCCTGTTCAAAAGCGAAAACGCCGGCGCCATCGACCTCGCCATGGACGACACCAACCCCCGCGTGCTTTACGCCAGCTTCTGGCAGGTCGTCCGCCATCCCTGGACCTTCGAAAGCGGCGGTCCCGACAGCGGCATCTGGAAATCCACCGACGGCGGCGATACCTGGACCGACATCACGCACAATCAGGGCCTGCCCAAAGGCGTGCTCGGCCGCATCGGCCTCACCGTCTCGCCCGCGAACCCCGAGCGCGTATGGGCTCTGATCGAAGCGCAGGAGGGCGGCATCTACCGTTCCGACGACGCCGGCAAAACCTGGTCGAAGCAGAACGGCGACAACTCCATCAAGCAGCGCGCCTGGTACTACTCCCAGGTCTTCGCCGATCCTAAGGACGAGAACACCGTCTACGCCGTCAACACCGCGCTCTTCAGATCCACCGATGGCGGCAAGACCTTCACCACCATCCGCAACCAGCACGGCGACAATCACGATATGTGGATTGCGCCCGAGGATCCCAACCGCTTCATCGAATCCTCGGACGGCGGAGCGCAGATCAGCTTCGACGGCGGCAAAAGTTGGAGCACGGAAGATAACCAGCCCACCGGCCAGTTCTACCGGGTCTCCGTCGACAACGACTTCCCCTACCACATCTACGGCGCACAGCAGGACAACACCACCGTGGCCACGCTCAGCCGCGGCAACTCTGGCTCCATCACCACCAGCGACTGGCACGACGTCGGCGGCGGCGAAAGCGGCTGGGTCGTTTCCGATCCTCTCAACTCGCGCTACGTTTATGCCGGCTCCTACGACGGACTTCTCACCCGCTACGACCGTGTCACCGACTCCGAGCGCAACATCAACGCGTGGCCCGACAATCCGATGGGCTCCGGCGTCGAAGCCATGAAGTACCGTTTCCAGTGGAGCTTCCCGCTGCTCTTCTCTCCCAACAATCCCCACCGTCTCTACGCCGGCGCCAACGTCCTGCTCGCAACCACCGACGAGGGCCAGCACTGGACCGTGATGAGTCCCGACCTCACCCGCAACGACAAATCCAAACAAGGCCCCTCCGGCGGGCCCATCACCAAAGACAACACCGCGGTCGAGTACTACGACACGATCTTCACCATCGATGAGTCGCCGCTCAAAGCCGGCGTGATCTGGGTAGGCTCCGACGACGGCCTCATCCACCTGACCCAGGACGACGGCAAAACCTGGCAGAACGTCACGCCCAAAGACATGCCGGAGTGGATCCGTATCAACTGCATCGCCGCCTCACCCTTCGACCCCGGCACCGCATACGTCGCCGCGACGATGTACCTCTCCGACGACTTCCATCCTTTCCTCTACAAAACCAACGACTACGGCAAGACCTGGAGGAAAATCGTCAACGGCATCCCCGACGACGATTTCACGCGCACTATCCGCCCCGATCCCAACCAGAAGGGCCTGGTCTTCGCCGGCACCGAGTCGCATCTCTATATCTCCTACGACGATGGCGACCACTGGCTTCCCTTCCAGCTCAACCTCGCTGCCGTCCCCGTGACTGACATAACGTTCCAGAAAACCCAGGACGAGATGGTCCTCGCCACCCAGGGCCGCGGCTTTTACGTCCTCGACGACATGCCGCTGGTCCGCGCCCTTAACCCCGCCAACTTCCAGCGCAGCTCCGAGGTCGTCCTCTTTCCCGTCAAGCGCGCCATCCGCATCGACGGTGGTGGCTGGATTCGGCCGCCCTGCGCCCGACGAAGGCGCCAATCCTCCCAGTGGCGCAGCCATCTACTACTACCTCAAGACCAAACCTGAAGAAGTGAAGCTCCGCATCACCACCGCCGACGGCAAGCTCGTCCGCGAAGTCTCCAGCAAACCGAAGAAAGATCAGGGTGTCGAGGATGAGGACTTCGGCCCGCGCACCATCCCGGTACCCGCGAAGGAAGGCCTCAACCGTTACGTGTGGAACCTCCGCTACGACGACGCCACCGGCTTCCCCGGCCTGCTCATGTGGGACGGCTCGCTGCGCGGCCCTATCGCTTCGCCGGGTGACTACAAAGTCGAGCTGATGGTTGATGGAAAAACCCAGTCCCAAAGCTTCACCGTGATCAAGGACCCGCGCGCTCCCACGACGCAGGATGACTTCGACAAGCAGCTGACGTTCGCGCTCAAAATCCGCGACCGGGTCACCGAGGCCAACCAGAGCGTCATCGATATCCGCGCCGCCAAAGACCAGCTCAAGCCGTATCTCACCAGCTCGAACGATCAGGTGAAGAAGAGCGCGAAGGACCTCACCGACCAGATGACCGCGATCGAAGAGGCGATCTACCAGACCAAACTCAAAGCCGGCGAAGATGCGCTCAACTTCCCCATCAAGCTCAACAACAAGCTGGCCGCGGTCGAGAACGTCGTCGAGGAAACCGACGTCGCGCCCACCGCGCAGTCGTATGAAGTCTACGACCAGCTCAACGCGCAGTTACAAACGCAGCTCGATCAGCTCCACCAGATCGAGACCTCCGGCATCGCCGACTTCAACAAACTCGTCCGCGACCAAAACATCCCCGCCATCACGATCCCAACGCCAAAGAAGGAAACGCCCTGACCGGCGCCCCACCCTGGCGACTGTAGCCAGGGTGGGGTTTGTTCCTGATCTTTGGATCCCCGGTCCCTGCGTTCAGCTCCACACCGGCGCCCGCCTCCACAACCGCGCCGTAAGCGCCCCAAAAATAAACCCGCCGACGTGCGCCAAATATGCGACGCCCCCGGTCTGCACATTCGCCACTGCGCCCGCGTTGAAAAGCTGAATCAGAAACCAAAATCCAATCAGCAGCACCGCCGGAATCATCGTTACACGCACAAAAATCAAAATGATCAGGATTGACTTGATCCGGTCTCGTGGATAGGTCACGATAAACGCACCCATCACCGCCGCAATCGCGCCGCTCGCTCCCAAAGTGGGCACCGTGGAACTGGGGTTGCCCGCCACCTGCGCCAGCATGGCGATCACGCCACCGAGCAGGTAGAACAGCAGGTACCGCCCCTTGCCCATGGCGTCTTCCATCTCCGGACCGAACGCCCACAGGAACACCATGTTCCCGATGATGTGCAGCCAGCCGCCGTGCATGAACATGGCCGTGAAGATGGTTATCCAGTGGTGATCCGTAAAGATTCCCGCCGGAATCGCTGCCCACTTCGCCACGAACGCATCGCCGCCCACAAGCTCCCGCACAAAGACGAACGCGTTCAGCAGGATGATCAGTGAGGTTATCAGCGGAAACGAACGTGTCCTTCGCGACGCATCCGACAAGGGTATTACGGTTCCCAAGCCAACCCTCCCACCACGCTTCGCTCACGCTTTCGCAGATACGCGACCCGCCAGCAGCAGCATCAGCCGCGAAGACCCGCTGAATATCATGCTAATGCCCAGCAGCGTCCCAATCACCCACGGGCTGTTCGACGGCCATGTCATCCAGATCAACATTGAAAGGATCAAGGTCACAACTCCATCCAGCAGCAGCCAGCCCCAACCCGACAGCGGCCGTATACGCCACGACAACACAAACTCCAAAACCGCCTCGACAAACAGATACGCTCCCAGCGCCAGCGTTAAGGCTGCAAGCCCTGCGACCGGATGCAGCAGCATATAAAACCCTACGAGTATATAGACAATTCCCAGCAGAATTCCCCAGATCAGCCCACCCGCTTCGCGCGTGTGCCAACCGAATACCAGGTGCATGACACCGCTGAAGACCAGCAACCAGCCAATCAGGATTGTTGCCCCAATGCCCGCAATCGGCGGCACAACGATGGCCAGAATTCCGGCCACGATCATCAGAACACTGAGGGCAATCGACCAGCCCATGGATTGTTTCGCAAGGGTAACGATGGATGACGTACTCACGATGCTCCTCCTTCGGCTGTCGCGACTTCGCAACAGCAATTCCCAAATTTTTGTTGGAGGCCTGGCCCTGTCGGGAATCAAGTCGTTGCGCGCTGAGGCACACGACGCGCCTTTCTTTGCGATCGTCAGCCATTTGTTCCGTGGCCGCCGCATCGCACCATCGTGTGCCGACATCCTGCTCGCGGACCACTGAGACAGGGCAGCCCGACTCTACTCCAACTCTGAAGAGGAAACAAGCAGGGTCCGGCGCGGTCAAGAGGCCTGAGCCGGGCGGTGCCGCGGTGAGTAAGTGGCGCCGCGACTCAAGGCAACCAATCATGAAACGGAGATAGAACACAATGAATCTCAAACAGGGGACATATCGCACTTGCCGCGATTGCCTGCAGGATGGTTCACTCCAACACGATTTGCGGAGGCGGATCGCACCCACCAGGACCACTCCAAGCTGCACGGCCGCCTGGCCGCTATATCGCTCTGGCACGAAAAGACGCTGCTCGACGTCACTTTCTCCGCCGAGTCCGCGCCTTGATTCTCAGCCTCTGCTTTTTAGTCGCCGCACCTCTCGCGGCCCTGGCATGATACGGAGCGGGATGCCCGTATCGGTTTTGTGACGGCGAGCCCAAACCCGGTTGTCAGGAAAGGCCTCCACCTGAAGGGGTTCCGGGGCCTTCAGACGGATTATGTTCGGCCACCTTGCAGCGTGAACGCAGAAAGAAAAGTGGCCGGAAGCAGGGCTCCCGGCCACGGTCAAGAGGCAATGCTCGACTAAAAGTCGATGCGCCCCCCGAACTCCATCTGACGAGGTGGGTTGGCCTGAGTATTCAGGACGCCCCACGTCGAGGACGAATTCAGGCTCATTGATGGATCCTCAAATTGGCGGTGGTTGAGCATGTTAGTGGCGATGAAGGAGAACTCAAAGGTGGCCGATTCCGCGATCCGGATATCCTTCTTGACTTCGCCGTCCAGGCTCCAGTAGGGCTCACCCAAAAACGCGCCCTCGCCGGAGTCCTTGGTATCGATGCCGAGGATGGGAGCGCGTACCTGATTCCATACCCCCACCGGATTGGTGAACAGATTCACCGGCGTTTTCGAGGTGTGCGTGCCGATGGAGTTGCCGAACGAGTCGGTTCCCCCGCTTACGCCGAAGTGTGCTGAGTGGCCCGCGTTGTATGGAGTATTGAAGACACACTGTTCGATGGCAGCGTAATCCACATCGTCCGCCTCACCGAACGACTGGGCGCCGCTGACCGTGGCGCACGGAATCGGCGATCCGGACCCCGCGGTAAAGATGGGCGCGAACTCCCAACCGCCCGCGATGCGTCCCAGCAGCCCGTTCTGGCTCTTGAACCAGGGCTCCTGAGCCACCATGTAGGTGTTGTAGACGATGCGGCGATCGAAATCCTGCTCGCCATACATGGTCCCGAGATTGTAGGGATTATCGGCTGTGTATTCACTGGTTGCCTGGGCCTCGGCTCCAGTGCCCAGGGCCTTGCTCCACGTGAAGTTGTGCTGCATCGTCAGGCCGTGCCAATCGCGCGTGCCAAAGGTGAAGAACAATGCGTTGTAGTTGCCGTAGCCGAGGCTGGCGTTCTCTGCGATGCCGCTCGACATCTGGCCGGAAGCACCGAAGGAGGACCCCGGAATCGGCGTGTTCTCCATCGAACGGGCGAAGTTAAAGTCGCCGTTGTCCAGATCGGACCACATGCTCCAGACCTGTTGCTTGGTCAGGTGGCTCAGCTCGTTGTCGAGAACAGCCGCCGTGCAACTTGCATAGGGTGTTCCCGATCCGTTCGAGACGCTGCCTGTGCAGTACCCTGTTCCTGCCAGCGCTGCCTCGAAGAAAGGTTGCGCCGCCACCGAGTTAACGTAGCTGGTGTAGGCGGGATTGGCACTGGTCCCGCTCTTCTTCGCGGGGACTCCGGCGCCGCATGCTCCCGCCGAGGTTGCGCAGCCCAGCATCCTCTCCAGGTTGGCATATGCGGCCTGGAACTGCTGGCCGCCCAGGGACATCATCGTGGGCACGGCATTCAGGTCGATGGGCTGAAACTCGTGATGGGTGAGCCGCCCGATATAGCCCACTTCGAAGAGCGACTTTTGTCCGATCTGCCGCTGGATGGTCAGGTCGAAAGAGTCGATGTCGTTGGGGCGGAAATGCGGATCCATAGCTTCACTCGCCGAGCCGGCGATCAGGTTGAAGCCGGTGAACGCGGGCTGCGGCAACGTGGGTGCGGCCGCGGGCAGCGGAGCCGTGTTGCCGTCAATGCCCACGCGGAAGGCGTTGGCCGCGGTGGGATTGGTAGGTCCGCAGACGCCGGTCATGAACGTCTGGCGGCACTGCACCGCCTGGATCAGACCAGTTCCCAGCAGCGGAACGAGGACCAGGTCCACGCCGTTGAGGCGTCCGTACAGACGCCCGTAGCCACCGCGGATCACGGTCGATTTGGAGAAGCTGGGATTCCAGGATATGCCGACACGCGGACTGAAGGATCCGTAGAAGGGTTGATAGGGATACTTCAGGCCGTTGCCGACGTTGGCTACGAGAGCGAAGCCCAGCTCCGGATTGTAGACCTGTCCCTGCTCGGCGGAGACTTCCCGCTGCTTCAGGTAGTCCTCGGTCTGGATCGGCTCGTCCGCGGCATCGACCACGACGGTCTGCTTCCCGTTCTTTTCCGTGGGCGGCATTTCCAGCGTGTAGCCCAGCCCATAGGTGACCGTGATGCTGGGCTTCATGTGCCAGGCGTCGCTGAAATAGGCGTTATAGAAGGGGATGGTGGACTGATCGGAGGCATGGGTCAGGGGCGGGTTCAGGGCGAGATTGGGACCGCTGCGCGTGTAGGCCACCTGCGAATCGGTCACGATGCCCAGCACCTCGGCCGCTACGCGGGATTCCTGCAGGGTTGCGGTCGGATAGCCCCCGCCGAGATCGGAGAAGTTCACCAAGCCGCCACCGGAGGTGTCGCCCAGCTGATACGTTGTGGTGAAGTTGATGCCGCCGCCGTTGTCGCTGCGCTGGTGGTAATCGTAATCGTGCTGATATTGTCCGCCGAACTGCAGCAGGTGGTTGCCCTTCAGCACCGAGACGTTGTCACTGAGGAAGTGGTCGTCGCCATCCCAAAAGCGGGTGCGAATCGACTGGGTATTGACGTTGAACGGAATCAGCGCGTCATTGATCCCGCCCTCCCCGCCGGGCTCGACGGCCCCGCCAAGGCCCGGAATCTGCGGGGGCGCGTTGTTGTCGCTCCACACCCAGTAATTGCGCAGGAAGCTGTAGTGGAAATCGTTGGTCGTGTTGGGAGTGATGTTGGTGACGAGTCCGGTGGCCAGGTACCACGGATCCTGCGGGCGATTGGAAACTGCCGTGGGAACGCCGAGCTTATCGCCGGAGAAGAACCCGCCGATATCGACCTGGTCGTTCACCTCCTGCGTAAGTTTGAAATAGCGGTAGGTCGCGTACCAGTTCCACTTCGGGCTGAAGGCATGGTCGATGCGGAAGGCCAGGTCGTTGCTGCTGAGGGGCAGGTCGAGGTTTGCCTTGAATCCAATCTCGTTCACACCGTCGCAGTATTGGCCGCTGATCGTGCCGCAGGTTGTATCGTTGCCCGCCGGCTCGTACTTCGTCCACATCGCCGCAATGTCAGGGTTGATGCCGATGCCGCGGGGATCGACCGCAGCCATGTTGTAGCTGGTGCCATTCCAGCCCACGATACCGGCCTTAAGGTTCGCGGAAGGAACGGCGTGTTCGATCGTCGTTGCCTGCGGATAGCGATATCCCTCGTAGAAGCCAAAGATATAGGTTCTCCCGCCCCAAAAGGCCGGCAGAACCCAACCGCCGGCCTTGGCGCCGAACCGGCTGTAATGGTATTCCGCGATAGGTGTATTCGTCTGGTTGTTGCTCCAGGTGTTGGCGTCGAAACCGTTGTCGAGGTAATACTCGTACACGCCGCCATGCCAGCGGTTCGTGCCCCGCGGCGTTACCAACTCGACCTGTGCACCGGCGGAGTTATCGAAATCCGCCGTCTGGTTGGTGGTGTTGACCTTCACTTCCTGCACGCTGTCTTGCGGCGTCGGCATCACGCCTGTCGGAGCGGTGTAGAGCATCCCATTCGCGGAGGCGACACCCGTTGGGTCGCCGGCGAAGCTTCCCGTGTAGATCGAGTTGCTGCCATCCATGTCATTGGAGTTGTTGCCGCCGTCCAGCACGAACATGTTCTGATCGTTCACGGCTCCTGCCACGGCCCCGTTGGGGGCGACGCCCGGCTGCAGCTCTGTGAAAGTATTCACGTCATGGTTCAGACTGGGCAGGTCGGCAATGGCCACCGGGGCGATGGTGCTGCCTACAGTCGAGTTCAGCGTCTGCAACTCGGTCCCGAGTACCTGCACTTCGACAGTTTCGGCCGTACTGCCTACTTTCAGACTCAGGTTGATCGTTGTCTGCGTACCGACACTGACGGTCACAGCCGGGGCCCGGTCGATCGAGAATCCCTGCTTGGCCGCTGTCACACTATAGGTCCCGGGAGGCACATTCTGGATAACGTAGCTCCCATCGGCGTTGGTCGTCGCCGCCAGCCTGATGCCCGCCGCAGCATTGGTCACGGTCACGGCCGCGCCAGGAATGAGCGCCCCGGTTGGATCGGTGATGGTACCTACGACCGTTCCTGTGTTAGTAGCCTGACCAATCGCACGAGGCGCTCCGATCGCAGCGGACAGTAATGCGGCTGCGACGCTCAGGGCATACCAGTGCACTCTGAAAGATTTCATTGACAGCTCCTCCGTCAAACGTTAATCACTGCGTGGAACGACTATCGACTAAGGGAAGCCGAAAGACCGAACAGCGAACGATCTGCAGAGACAGCTCAACACGCCGGCTTGCTCATGACCGTTGGGCGTGCGCGAAAAAACCTGAATTGAAAGCCTGGGGCAACTCGGAGAGGCTTTGAGGGCCGATATAGCAATTCTTCTTCCATTTTTCAGTGAGGAAGAATTGGCGAAGGATCGGCGTTTTTGCAGGAATCGACGACGTTGAGGCTTTCAGTCCCTCCAGAAACACGTATTTCGGGATATTGCAAAACACGTATTTCGGGATATTGCAGTTCAGGTTTTGGGATTCAGAGGAAGGGTGCAGCGTACATTATCGAGCTTTAAATCATGACCAATCATTTTCGTCACATTTTTCTACTTGGTACACGACCAGCGACGATCTGCTGTTGGATTCGCAGCGCTTCCCCTGGACAGATTGAACGCGACATGCCAGTCCAGGGCGGGCCAAATCTGACAGTAAGTGCCACATGCAGGTTTTACTTCGGGCTCGGAATTGTCCACTTTTGGTCATTCTTCAGACATTGAATTTGGCAGGGGGACAGAGACAAGACCCAGGAGGTTCATGCACCGTCTGACCTTGGGGTACGCGGAAAAACGAGTCATCAACGTATGTGACTCCGATGATCGTGGATCGTGACAAATCTGCGGCCCGTTCTTCAGGGGCTCATCGGCGTCGAAAAACAGACAGGTGTGGGACGCCAACTCGAATTCTGATCCCGCACAGCTTTGCCGGCTGGACATATCCGGATCGAGGCAACGATTATAGGAGCCTAAACCGCTGGAGCCGTATCCATAGCCCCGATGAAAACTCCTTGTAAGGCGATCAGTCGCTCAGCGCCGACGGCCGTTCCGTGCAATGAAGCGGCCAGGCGCTGGATCCTCACTGCGACGATCCTTGCCTCGAGCATGACCTTCATTGACAGCACAGCGGTCAACGTCGCTCTGCCCGCATTGCAAAATAGCCTTCACGCCACGGTGGTTGATGTGCAGTGGGTGGTTGAGTCGTACGGGCTTTTTCTCGGGGCGTTGATCCTGGTCGGTGGAACACTTGGCGACCTGCTGGGTCGACGCAGGATTTTCGTGGTGGGAACCTTCCTCTTCGCGGTCGCCTCGCTGGGTTGCGGATTTGCGCCGAATATTCAGGTCCTGATCGCTGCCCGATGTATCCAGGGTGCAGGTGCCGCACTTTTGGTACCCGGCAGCCTCGCCATTATCAGCGCATCGTTCGACGAGAAAAGCCGCGGTGAGGCTATTGGCGCCTGGTCAGGATGGACCGCAATCACTACGGCCGTTGGCCCCGTCCTGGGCGGATGGTTGGTTGAGCATGCATCCTGGCGTTGGGTGTTTATCATCAATCTCCCGCTCGCTGCGGCAGTGATCTGGATTTCGGCTCGACACATTCCGGAGAGCCGGAGCGCGATCGAGTCTCGCGTGGACTGGTCAGGAGCACTCCTTGCCACGGCAGGACTGGGCGGCCTGGTATTCGGCTTCATCGAGTCGACCAGCCTTGGCTGGAGAAATCCTCTGGTCTTCGGCAGCTTGATCGTCGCTTTCGGCTGCCTGGTGGGGTTTGCTGCACTGGAGGCGCGCAGTGCTTTCCCTATGATCCCGCTCACTCTGTTCAGGAACCGGAACTTTAGCGGCACCAATGTGCTCACTTTGTTCCTGTATGCGGCGGTGGGGATTTTCTTCTTCCTGCTCCCGCTGAACCTCATTCAGGTGCAGGGATACTCAGCAACCGCTGCCGGGGCTGCGATCCTGCCCTTCATTGTCCTGATGTTTCTACTTTCGCGGTGGTCGGGCGGACTGGTTGCTCGCTATGGTCCGGAAAAACCCCTGATCGTCGGTTCTCTCATTGTCGCGATTGGTTTCATCCTGTTTGCCCTTCCCTCTGTCGGAGCCGGCTACTGGAGATGCTTCTTCCCCGCCGTGACGGTTCTGGGGTTCGGGATGGCGGTGACCGTGGCTCCCTTGACCACCGACGTCATGAATTCCGTTGACGAGGACCATGTCGGTACGGCATCCGGGATCAACAATGCAGTCGCACGGGTCGCCGGCGTTCTCGGAATTGCGGTCCTCGGAATTGTCATGGTGCTGGCTTTCCGGGCTCGGCTGGACAGCAGTTTGGGTCGTCTCTCCCTGCCCGCAGGCGTCGTCCAGGAAATTCACGCACAGGAAACCAGCCTCGCCGCTCTGCAGCCGCCTCCCAGTCTGGATGAGTCGACCCGCACCGCCGTTACAGATTTAATTCGCCATGGATTTGTGTTCGGATTCAGAATCGTCATGATGATTTGCGCGGGTTTGTCTCTGGCCGGTACCGTGGTCGCGTGGGTCATGGTCCCGAACACTGGAGAAAGGCAAGGGACCGCGTTCTCTGGAGCGTCCGACTGAAGACCGAGTGGAGAAGAATTCGGCGGGTTGAAACTAGCCTGCGGACGCGTCCAGGGACTGGACATCCAAGGCCAGGAGCGGAAGCACATGGCTGAACAACGGTAAGAGGAAGAATACGATGCCAGACGTTCGCAAAGAAACCGATAGTCTCGGCGAAGTCGATGTTGCCCGCCGACAAACTCTGGGGCGCACAGACCCAGCGCTCGCTTGAGCACTTCGCGATTGGGCAGGACCTGATTCCCCGCGAAATGATCACGGCTTACGCGATCCTGAAGAAAGGCGCTGCCAATGCCAACTTTGCCGGTAAGCGGCTGGATGAGAAACCCCACGATCTGATCGTTCAAGCCTGCGACGAGATTCTGGCCGGCCAGCACCATGACATGTTCCCGCTACATGTTTGGATGACCGGCAGCGGGACGCAATTCAACATGAACGTAAACGAAGTGATCTCGAACCGCTGCGCCCAAATCGCTGGCACGCCACTGGGCAGCAAGACTCCTGTTCACCCCAATGACCACGTCAACATGTCACAGTCGTCGAACGATTCATTTCCTTCAGCCATGAATATTGCCGCAGCCGTCAATGTGAAGCAGCGGCTCCTGCCGGCGGTCAAGCAGCTGCACGATGCGATCGCCGCCAAAGCCACCGAGTGGGACGATATCGTCAAGATCGGCCGCACGCACATGCAGGACGCTACCCCGCTGACTCTTGGTCAGGAATGGTCCGGCTATGCGGGTATGCTCGCCGACGATCTTGATCGGCTTGAGGATGCGCTGAAGGGTGTCTATCGTCTCGCGCTCGGCGGCACAGCGGTGGGCACCGGCATCAACTCAGCGCCGGGCTTCGACGAGGCTGTCGCAGTCGAGATTGCCAAACTCACAAGCCTGCCCTTCATCACAGCGCCCAACAAATTCACCGTCCAGGGCGCTCACGACGCGCTGGTGCAGCTTTCCGGCACACTGCGCACGCTGGCCGTCTCCCTGTACAAAATCGCCAACGACATCCGCCTGATGTCCTGCGGTCCGCGAGCCGGTTTCGCAGAACTGAAGATTCCGGAGAACGAACCTGGCTCTTCGATCATGCCCGGGAAGGTGAACCCGACCCAAGCCGAAGCTCTTGCGATGGTCGCTGTTCAGGTGATGGCGAACGACACAGCAGTTGGCTTTGGAGGGGCGGGCGGTTATTTGGAAATGAACGTCTATAAGCCGCTGATCATCTTCAATGTGACTCAGTCCATCAACATCATCACCGATTCCTGCACGAACTTCAGGAAATTCCTGGTAGAAGGGACCGAACCCAATCGGAAGAGAATCAACCAATATCTCGAAGAGTCGCTCATGCTGGTCACAGCCCTTTCACCTGTGATTGGCTATGACAAGGCTTCAAAGATTGCCCATTACGCTATAGACAACGACCTCACGCTTAAGGCAGCGGCGCTGAAGCTGGGCTTCGTGACAGAGGCCGAATTTAACCGAGTTGTCGATCCGAGGAAAATGGTCCGGCCTTACGTAGCGGGTCCTGTCGTTGCCCACGGCAGGGGTAGTCGCCGGAAGTCGACTTCTCGGGACTGAAGCCGGCTTGCAATCTGCGCAGGCCGGCTCCGCTTTAGCACGGCAGTCCTTTGGAGGGTTCCGATGACCCCAGCAGTCGTTCAACCGTTGTCAATCGAGGCAGGTATGACGCGGGAGGAACGCTCGAATCTCATCCTTACGTTGGCTCGAGTCTTGTATGTCAACGGCGAGTCCACCCAACTGACGGTGAGGACCGCCGAACGCTTGGGCCGATGTCTGGGGCTGCGGGCCACGATCTTCCTGCGCTGGGGAGAGCTGCAGGTTCAAACCGAGGACGCTGACGGCAAATTCATTGGGGCAATGGAGGCCACGCCCTCCGGAGTGGACATGGATCGCGTGGCTTCGACCTTGCGAACGGTTGAGGAGTTGTGTGACGGCCGGCTGGCTGCGGCCAACGCAATGGACGCCATCAGCAGAATCGCAGTGGCGCCGCCTGCGCCGACGTGGCTGTTCACTCTGGCGTCAGCGACGGGCGCTGTTGCTCTAGCCGTGATCTTCGGCGTCCATCACCTGACCGCAGCGGCGCTCATCTTTGGGAGCACGGCAGTTGGCGCCCTTCTGCGCCGCAGCCTCGCCCGTTACAGCGCGAATGTCTTTCTGCAACCCTTCAGTGCAGCGTTGGTCGCGGGCATCGTTGGAGGGCTGGCCGTCCGATTCCAGCTCAGTTCGTCGCTGCGCCTTGTCGCGGTCTGCCCCTGCATGGTGCTGGTGCCGGGACCACATTTCCTCAATGGCATGCTGGACCTGATCAGGGACCGCATGAACCTCGGAGCGGCGCGGCTGATTTATGCGGTGCTCATCGTTGTGGCCATCTCGACGGGACTGCTGCTTGGACTCACTTTTTTTGGCGTCTTGCTGCCTGTGGACCCGCCCGGCAGAACGGTAGCTTTGTGGCATGACGCTATTGCGGCCGGCGTCGCTGTCGCTTGCTACAGCGTCTTCTTCTCGACTCCGTGGCATATGCTGGCCTGGCCGGTAGCGGTTGGCACGGTGGCCCATGCTCTCAGGTGGGTTGCACTTAGCGTGTTTGGGGCCAGCGCATCAATGGGTGCCTTTATCGCTTGTCTCATCGTTGGCGTGGTCATCGCACCAGTCTCGCGCCGCTGGCATATGCCCTTTGCGGCAATTGGCTTCGCTGCTGTGGTCTCCATGATGCCCGGGGTGCTCATGTTCAGAATGGCAAGTGGCTTTGCGCAACTGACCAACACTTCGCAACGAACGTGGGACCTGGCTGGAGCGACGCTCGCCGACGGCTGGCTCGCTGTCCTCATTATTCTGGCGATGAGCTTCGGCCTCATCATCCCAAAATTAACCATCGATTACGTGAGTGACCAGCGACGAAGGTCTCGTTCTCAGGTTCAGGACCAGGAGGCAGTTTCCGGAAATTCGGGAAAGGAATAACGGCCTGAATCTCAGCGGACTTGTAGCCGCTAACAGTTACAGTTTCCATCATTCTCCGGGTTACCCGTCATTGGCCCGCGTAAACAACTTCCCGGCACCGTCACTGGTTAGGCATTTGGCTTCGCTGCGACGGGCCCGGCGTTGCTTACCGTCATCACGCCAAGGTATACGGTAAAGGCGCAACGGGTTCGCCCTCCGATGTCTGTCTGCCATCTTGACACTCGGCACATACAGGGGAAGGTTTCTCTGCTTTTTGACCCTATGCGGAATTTTCCACCAATTTCTCATCGAGAACACCGATTTGTGCGAGCAGCGGCCGAGACCGCGGCCGTATTGAACATCGCGATTCTCGCGCAGCCTATAACAAATCTCGAATCGCCGGATACCCGTTTCAGCAATCAAGAGAGAGTAATGCATGATCCGCGCATATCGTCTCTGCAACGCCTCCGATGGCAATTCGCATGCCGAACGGGGCAACGTTCATCGAGATAACCTACCAGATACGGAACCTATCCACTTCAAGGAAACGCCAGCCCAGTCCTTCTATGACTGGCACAACGATCCGGTCCCTGAATACGTCATTACCCTGGCCGGCGCACTCGAATTCATGACCGTAGGCGGCGAGACATTCACGATCCATCCCGGTGATATTCTGCTGGCTGAGGATCACACCGGCTCACGGCACAAATGGCGACCGGTCAATGATGAGCCGTGGAAACGGGCATACGTCGTCTTGAAGAAGGGGGCAGATAAGCAGTTTTCGCCAGACCCGGCATGAACTTCAAAGTCGGCGGAAAGACATTTTGCGGAATCATTCCAACAGGGTGAGGACCATGGCAAAAGCGACCAGCTATCAATCCGACATTCGCCCACTCTTCACAGAGCGAGATATTCAGGCGATGAGTAAGGCGTTCAATCTGGCGAGCTACAATGACGTCAAGACGCATGCCGCAATCATCTATGATCGCATTCGCGGCATCGGCGGCGCCGTGATGCCGCCGCCACCACCACGAGGAGAAGGACCCTGGCCTCAGGATCGCATTGAATTGTTCGCTCGATGGATGGCGGACGGTTACCAGCCTTAGAGAGATTGCTCTCGATCCACGCATCACCACCAATGTGATCATCCGCGCCGATTGCTGCCTAAAAGTCGCCTTTTAGTGCCCTGCGGGCCGGCCGTTGCGGGCGTATGGCACGGTAGCCCGGAGGCCAAAGGGCCCGGTGCTCGCTGGCAGCTCGATCACAGATGATTGCGGCATGCGTCTTGACGTGGAAACCGAACTGAAAAGTCCGATGCTGCTGCTTTCCCTGAACCGAAATGCCCGGATGAGTCATCTCCTAAGGGGGCGGCCCGCAAAATCTGATGGAGTCGCGGCCGTATCGAGGAGAAGTAGAGATGTTGGTGATCGTGGCTGTCCTTTGCGTCGCGATTCTGCTGGCCGCGGTGCAAATCAAACGCGTCAGAGATCGGGACGAGCTTGAACTGCACAGCATTACGCCCGAAGAGCTCCATGCCTTACTGGCCTCCAACAGGGATGTGGCACTCTTCGACGTTCGCCTTCCGCTCGACCTGCTGGGCAACTCCATGATTATCCCTGGCGCCAAGCGGCTTGCACCAGAGGAGGTGGTTGTGAATCCATCGCTCCTCCCGAAGGACAGGGACTCGATCGTCTACTGTACCTGCCCGAGCGATCAAACCAGCCGTGCCGTGCTGCATCGAGCGCGCGCGATGGGAATCCTGCGGATCAGGTTTCTCAAGGGAGGTCTCGAGGGCTGGAAATCCCGCGGATACCCCCTCGAGCCGTATGACAAGCCCTTCCACCTTAGCTCAGGCAAGAGCAGCGCGGCCGTCGTGCACTGAGGTTTTCCGGTGCGCCTCGCCAAATCACAGGCAGCGGGGCGGGCATTGGGGCCCGCTGGCGCAGGTCCCTCGCCGAATCCCTGTACAGACTGCCGGTCGGAGACTCGGCAGATAGAGGAAGCCGATACCAAGGTATCGATTAATACCATCGTCTGATTGTTTCGCAAGCCTCTGCCTGATGTGATCACCGCATGACGTCCGGGTGGAGCGAGTTCCTTCCTCGAAGTGTTTTCCCGAATTCTGTTTCCTTCATTGCGTTCAGTCCTCCCCAAGCCAGAGAGTCCTGGTGGCGCCCGGAGAAAACGGGCAGCCATTCGGAGGGGACTCAGGATATTGGCGTTCGCCGGGAAATCCGGATAATTAACTGCCCTCTATACGCCCCAACTTGTCTGCCCACATCGGTCGTGTCAAATGGGCACAAGAGCAATCAATCTCCCGATTTGTCGAAGTGGCAGGCCAAATGGTCGAGCAGGAAGCAGAACCGACAGCGAAACAAGGTATAGCGACGCCAGGGGGGAGTTGACATGCTGTTTCGAACCTGGGCTCAAGGAGTGCTGCTCGGTGTCGCGTTGTTTGGCGGACTCACCGCATCTGCACAGTACAGCGCACCCGCTACACCGGCGCCGTACAATCCGATCGCTTTGGCCGAAGTAACGGGAACACCCCGAACAGCTGTGCAGGCAGAACAGAAAAACTATCAAACCCTGTCCCAGAATCCGTACCTGGGGGGAGTTCCTTCGGGGAAACTAAGCGCAGCGCCAGTGAACCTTTCCCTCGAAGACGCCGTCACTCTGGGGCTTAAACAAAATCTCGGTGGAGTGCTGGCCACGGATGCCGTTACAGACGCGCGAGGGCGGCACTGGCAGATGCTGAGCGAGCTGCTCCCAAATGTTGTCACCGATACAGGTTTTGGGGCACATCAAGTCAATGTGAAGGCGGAATTCGGTCTGTCCATCCCCAAAGAACCTCCGATCATTGGACCATTTGGCTATTTCGACTCGCGGGCCTATCTCACGCAATCGGTCTTTGATTGGGTATCCATTGAGCGGGCGCGATCGTCACAAGCACTGGTGAAAGCAGCAGAGTTTAGCTCCAAAGATGCTCGGGAGCTAGTCGTGCTGGTGATTGTCTCCAACTATTTGCTGGTCATCGCCGACCAATCGGAGGTTGAGTCGGCCACATCGCAACGGGACACGGCCAAAGCGCTCTTCCAACAGGCATCCGACCAGAAGACCGCGGGCCTTGCCTCCGCTATAGACGTTCTGCGTTCTCAGGTGCAGCTGCTATCACGAGAGCAGAAACTGATCAGCGCACAGAATAATTTGGCGAAGCAGAAATTGGTCCTGGCGCGAGCCATCGGGCTTCCTCTGGGTCAGCAGTTCGGGATAACCACACAGGTCCCTTACCAGGAGCTGACGCCATCGAGTCTCGATGAGGCGATTCAAAGCGCCTACAAGGCTCGCGCTGACTTTCAGAGTCAGGTGAATCAAGTGCGGTCCGCCGATCTCGCGAGAAAAGCCGCTTCTGCCGAGCGGTATCCATCGATAGGTGCGGAAGTTGACTACGGTCTCTCTGGAGTCAACCCGGGCTCGTCGCACGGCACAGTTGATGCGGCGGCCACGCTCCGCATCCCTATTTTTCAGGGTGGGAGGGTACACGGAGATGTCCTCCGGGCCGATGCTTTGCTGGCAGAGGAGAAACAGCGACTGGAAGACCTGCGAGCCAGGATCGATCAGGAGGTTCGCGAGGTTTATCTCGATCTGGACTCAGCCGCGCAAGAGGTGTCTGTCGAGAAAAGCGCTGTCGCGCTCGCCACTCAGACTTTAGAACAATCTCGCGATCGCTTCAACTCGGGAGTTACAGACAACATTGAGGTTGTTCAAGCACAAGATGCGCTGGCAATCGCCAATGATGCGTATATTGCAAGTCTATACAGCTACAACATGGCCAAGGTAGCGCTGGCGAGAGCGACCGGAGTCGCGGAATCACGATACCCAGAGTATTTGAGGGGAAATTGAGTATGTCAGAAGAACATCAAGCGACAAATTCGCCACAAGCAGCACCGTCAGCGCCAAACACGCCAGCGGACAATGCCGGAACAGCTGACCCGTTGGCCTCGACCTATCCGAGGAGGCGTTCTTACAAGGGTTGGATATTTCTGGTGTCCCTGATTGTTGTGGCCGTTGGCGGCGTCTTTTTCTGGCATTATCTATCCGGATTCGAGTCCACCGATGATGCGCAGGTGGACGTCCATCTTTACCCTGTCAGCGCTCGTATCTCTGGCTATATCCAGACAGTTAACATCGACGACAACCAGTGGGTCAATCAGGGTTTCACCCTTATAGAGATCGATCCAAAAGACTATGAAGTGGCATTGGCAAAAGCTCAGGCAGCGCTCAATACTGCCGAGGCTGCTGCGACAAGCTCGAATATCGACGTGCCGATATCTTCCGTTGATACTTCAAGCCAGTTAAAATTTACCTCCTCGGACATTAAGAACGCGGAAGCGGCAATTCAGGCGGCAGAAAAGCAAGCCGCCGCCGCCCAGGCCCGCGTTTTGGAAGCACAAGCGGAAAATGTAAAAGCTCAGGACGATGTTACCCGCTATCACCTGTTGCTCACGAAAGAGGAGGTACCAAAGCAAATCTACGACCATGCTTATGCCGCGGCCGCGACCGATGTTGCCGCCATAGCGGCGGCAGAAGCAGACCAGGCTGCAGCCCAGCAAGCGGTTCAAGAAGCGCAAAGCCGCCTCGCTGAGGCTGAGGCGCGCTACGAAGATGCCCAGGCGGGGCCGCAACGCGTTGCCTCGACGCGCGCCAAATCGCTTTCCGCCCTGGCGGATGTGAAGCAGGAAAGAGCTGCTCTCGAGCAAGCGCGGTTGAACCTCGGATACACCAGGATATTTGCTCCTGTAGCCGGGGAGGTGACGAAAAAGGTCGTCGTCGGATTAAATGTCGACCCAGGCGAGCAATTGCTCACCGTAGTTCCCCTGGATCAGGTGTGGGTTACCGCGAATTTCAAGGAGACCCAGCTCAAGCACATGCGTGCAGGCCAGAAGGCCAGAATTGTCCTCGACTCGAACGGCCGCACATACCAAGGTCATGTCGACAGCATTGCGGGAGGAACGGGCCCTATCTTCAGCCTGCTGCCACCCGAAAATGCAACCGGCAATTACGTCAAGATTGTCCAGCGTGTCCCCGTAAAGATCGTTCTGGAGCCGGGCGAGAATCGGGATCACCAACTTCGGCCCGGTATGAATGTCGAAGCGAAGGTGTATCTGCGATGAGCGCCGCAACGCTGACTCTTCCGTCCGAGCAGGTCGTCTGGCGCCCTAAGGTAAATCCATGGGCGATTGCTGCCACCGTGTCGATGGCGGCGTTTGTCGAAGTCCTGGACACGAGCGTTGCCAACGTCGCGTTGCCTTACATCGCCGGAGGACTGGGAGCCAGCTACGACGACAGCACCTGGGTACTCACCTCGTACCTTGCTGCGAACGCGATCGTCTTACCCATCAGCGGATGGCTAGCGGAGTTGATCGGCCGCAAGCGATACTTCATGATGTCGCTCGCTGTTTTCACCTTGAGTTCACTGCTTTGCGGGTTAGCACCCAACCTGCCGTTATTGCTTTTGTTTCGGGCTGTGCAGGGCATCGGTGGTGGAGGACTGCAACCGATGGCACAAGCCATTCTCAACGACACATTTCCTCCAGAGATGCGCGGCTCCGCCTTTGCTGTCTATGGCATTACAGCAGTTCTCGCCCCGACCGTCGGGCCGATGCTGGGAGGCTGGATTACCGACAACTATTCCTGGCGGTGGATATTTTTCATCACGCTGCCGCCGGTTCTCCTCGCTCTTTATCTGACGCACATCCTGGTCGAAGATCCGCCGTTCCTCCGCCGCTTAAAGCGCGGGGGTATCCGGGTGGACTATATCGGAATATCCTTTCTGGTGCTGGGCGTGGGTTCCCTGCAGGTTGTTCTGGACAAGGGGCAGGAGGACGACTGGTTCGGCTCGCACTTCATCGCAAACCTTGCGATTACCGCAACAGTTTGTCTCGTCTCGCTGGTCATCTGGGAGTGGTTCCGTAAGGACCCGATCATCGATGTCCGCATGTTCAAAAGTTTCAATTTCGCGGCCGCCAATCTAATGATGTTCATGATGGGCTTCATGCTGTTCAGCACTCTCGTCCTGATACCAGAATTTCTCCAGACACTCATGGGTTACACAGCAGAGCTTGCAGGTCTCGTACTGTCGGGCGGCGGAGTGGTCTTGCTGGTGATGATGCCCATCGTCGGCCGGCTTTCATCCAGGATTCAGGCCCGATGGCTGATCGCGACGGGATGGCTGTGCCTCGCGATTGGACTATTCTATTGCGCGCACCAGATTGATTTGTTCGTCAGCTTTAATTTTGCGATGTGGCTGCGCGTCGCGCAAGTGGTCGGAATCGGATTTCTATTTGTCCCCATCACGGCAGCCGGTTACATCGGAGTTCCTCCGGAAAAGGGCAACAGCGTCTCCGGGATGATCAATTTCATGCGCAATATTGGCGGCAGCATCGGAACTTCCGTCGTGACCACGATGATTGCCCGCCGGGCCCAATATCACCAGCAAATCCTCATCGGCCATATCACTCCCGATTCCTCTGCATATCGTTCCTCGCTCCATGCACTGACCTCAAAGGTCGCGCATTCCGGGCTTCGGGCGACTGACGCCGGCGACCAGGCGATTGCGAGATTCTACGAATTGGTGCATCAACAAGGGGGCGCACTGTCCTATATGGACATCTTTTGGGTCCTGGGCACGCTCTGCTCCGTCATGTTTGTTCTTGCGTTTTTCCTGAAGAAGAACGACCCGGGAGCGGGCGGGGATGTCGCGGTGGGTTGAGGAAAACCACGATGATTCGAGCCATCACAATTGAGCGCGAGTTTGGCTGCGGAGCATCCGAGATTGCGAGTCTGGTGGCCGCCCGCCTTGGATGGGGTCTGTGGGACGAGCGTTTGACACAGGAGATCGCGCGACTGACCGAGAGTACACCAGAAGCGGTCGAGCGGAGGGAATGGCGAACCGATCCTGTTGTATACAGGGTTTTCAAAGACTTTCTTCGGGGAGGGTTTGAGGGAGGCTTGCCACCCACCAACCGGCTGCACTTGCTGGATTCGCGCCGGATCGCCGCTGTTTCGGAAACAGCGGTCCAGACAGCATTTTCCAGTGGCCCGTCGGTCATTGTTGGCCGAGGTGCGCAATACTTCCTGCGCAATCGCAAGGATGTCTTCCATGTGTTTCTCTATGCGTCTCGCGACTATAAGATCCGCAGACTGATCTCCAGGGGCGCGACTCAGAACGAGGCGATTGAACAGGTAGACACGACGGACCAATCACGAGCTGCATTCGTACGGCAATATCTTGGGCTGAAATGGCCCGAGCCGCACCTGTATCAGGCAATGTTCAATACCGAGATGGGAGAGCCCCGCACGGCCGGGATGCTTCTTCAGTGTGTGGAGGAGTTAGATGCTGACAGATAACACGCCGGCATAGGCATCCGCTGTGATGCACAGAAACCCCGGCAAGTTAGTGAGACAGGTCAGCATTCGGTCCGCAGTATGCGGAGAGACGACGCCATCTTCTGACAGATATCGCTGATAGCCTGCAAGGACGCGGATCTGCGGTCCTCAAAGGGTTGCTGTAATAGCCAGGTGGAATCATCGGCGATGCGCGAAGGTGCGTCTTCTTCGTGTGCGATCCATGCGGCAATGTGCATGAGTTCATCGCTATATTCGTTTAGAAAATGGTCCAGCGCCTGATTTTGCTGCTGCGTCAATCCGGAGTCACTCGCTCGTCGCCCACGATAAGAGAGAAGGGTAAGTTCCAGGAGGAAGATCGAGCGCAGTGCTGGCTGGGCCCTCTGAATCCGCTCACACTCCGCAACGTCTTTCTCGCGCCGATGGTGAAACTCAAACTCAATCCGCGCGGCATCCGTCTGCGATTCCAACCTGGTGAAGTTCTCGTTGATCTGACTGCGGAGACGGTCGATCTGTGAAACGGCAATGGCCCTGTCGCTTACGACCGGACAAACACCGAGCTGTGCCAGCATCCGTATGTTCCGCACCAACAGTTTCTGCAGTTGCTCCGCATCGCTCTTCGCCCCGAAGCGGTCAAAGATAAAGCCCATGGCGAGAATACCCAATAACACGCCAATGACTTTATCGCGCGCGATCGTTAGGTCGGTCTGGATGTGGGAATCCTGCAGATTGACGAAGTAGAAGGCGAGCGCCATCTGGACGCCAAAAAAAGAGAGCCGCGGACTGGAGGTGGCGAACCACGCGGCGATCGCCGTCCCCGCCGCAAAGAAAAGAGTAAACCCAAAAATGCTGTCGATTCCGGGCAGGATCAGAATCTGCGCCGAAATCCCCATCACCAGCCCTCCAACAACAAATCCGGCAATGCGGAGAAACTGCGCCTGGAGCGAAAAGCCAATGGTGGTGAGCGCCGTAACGATGCAGGTAAGCACGGAGGTCGGGCCGATACCGGGCCAGTCGAGTGCAGTGTAAATTACGTAACAAGCGGTGGCGGCAACGCATCCAGCGAGCGCGAAGCGTTGATATTCGGGGTTCTCGAATGCATCAGGCAGAAACAGCGCGCGCCACCAGTCCCGCCCTTGCGAGTTGTGCAAACCATCGACAATCTCAACCCGTTGAAAGACTTCGGGGATGGCTGCGACCGTTCGTTCCATTTCTTGAAGCATGGGGAAACGGGAAGACGGCTGCCCCTCGATCGTAGCGAGAGATGGGGAAATGGCCCCTGATCCGCGTAGCTCCGTTCGGATTGCTCCGAGCCTCGCAGAAAATGCGCGCAGGCGGATCGCCTCGTCGTCGCTGGGCCGGTGGGGGCTGCGCTCGAGACTTGCGGCAAGACGAATGAGCCGGCCCGCCAGCGAAATCAGGGCGCTGCGCTGCGCCCGCCGGGTTGGATCCAAGCCCTGGCGTTGCAGCGCCACTGTGAGTCGGCCAGTGCCGATCATACGGTATTGAAGAACTCTGTCGAGGATCGACTTCGGTGGGGCATGCGCGCTCGCGATGCTTTCCGCTACCTGCTGCACCACGAGCAACAGATCGTCGACGGATGCGATGAGTGGATCGGAGCAATCGAAGATGAGGTATAGCGCTTCGGTTCCCACCGTGACTCCGGCGGCGACGGCGACTATCAAAACAGGCCAGAGTGTCCCCTCCACCTGAACCTGGCTCGGCAAGGAGCGGTCCCATACCGGCAGAGTAACGCCGATCGGAATGGCGAAAGCCAGCGCCGCTGCGTAGTTAATCGTCGTGCGTATAACGAAAAAGATCAGATACAGGCTTCCGATTACCCAGAAGAAGTGAGTAATGGGGTAACCGCGGAAAAGTATCATTCCGAGCAGGGTGTAGAGGCTCGCGCCGACGAATGCAAGGACCAGGATTCGCCCCGCACGCCAGGTAGCGGCGAGATTTTCGCGAGCCAGAAGAATCGAAAAGAGAGCAGCCAGGAACGCGTTAGGAATGCGAAAGGTCTCGACGATGATCATGGCCAGAGTAGCCGTGACCGTCATGCGGACGACTGTGTTGACGCGTCCTGGATACGGAGCAATTTCCCATCGAATGAACTCCCGAACCCAGGGCCAGGAGACAGTTTGGCGGGCAGCCGGTTGGTCGAGTTGACTGGCTCGGGTCGCCATTTTGATTAAGGCTTCCGTTTGTATCCGCGAATAACTACCACTGCGGATTCCCCCAGACGAATGCCGTCAGAGGGCGGTGACTGAATCCGGATACGGACGGGGTAGCGGCTGGCCAGATGTACCCAGCTCAGAGTGCGTTGTACGTCAGGCAGGCCGGTCGTAATTCGGCCAATGAGAGAAGGATCGGGGATAACACCGAACCCTGTACTCTCGACGACCCCCGTCAATCGCAACCCGGTGTCAGTCATAACGTACACGTCCACCGTCATACCCGGCTGGATATGCTTCAGCTGCGTCTCGCGGAAATTCGCAAGCACCCACCAGACGCGAGTGTCGATAAGCGTGAAGATCTCCTGTCCCACGTGAGCATAAGCACCCTCGGAGATGACAAGGTTGGTTACCCGTGCGTCGAATGGAGCGTAGACGCGGCATTGGTTGTAGTTGTATTGGGCATTGGCGATTGCGGCCGCCCGTCCCTGCCGTTGCGCTACGAGGGGATCGAGGGTAAGTACGCTGGACTGCGATTCCTGAAGTTGTGCCGCACTCTGCGCTGCCGAGGCCCTGGCCTCCACCAGGGCCGCCAGCATCGAGTTGAGGTGGGCTCGATTGAGAGCCAATTGCGATTCGGCTTCGTGCACGGACTGCGCACTGGCCCGCTCCGTTGTACGTGCCTGGTCCACTTGGTCGACGGTAACGTACCTTTTGGAGAGCAGGGGCTCGACGCGGTGCAGATTATTCTCAGCGTATGCCGACTCAGCCCTGGCTAACTCCAACGCAGCCTCAGAGTGGGCGACATCGGCCTCCGCCTCGCGGATCGAGGCCTGCGCCCGGTCGACGTTGGCGCTGGCGCTGCGGGTCGCCGCCCCGGAGGCGGTTACGGCGTGCACTTCGGCCCGAATGCGCCGCTGTTCGTCGACGATCTGGCCTTCGAGGTTCGCTTGGTCCGACACCGCACGGTCGAGCGCGTATTTATAGGGTCGATCGTCGATTTCGTAAAGCAGATCGCCCTGTTTGACACGCTGATTGTCAGCGACGGCCAGGTGCAGTACCGGGCCCTCGACAACGGGAGCGATTCCGATGTAGTTGGCAAAGACTTCGGCGTCATCGGTCTGCGGATGCCAGATCGTAACCAGGTAGACAGCCATCAAGCCGACCATCGCCAGCAGAACCACGGCCGCGGTGAAGACGCGACCGTACCAGCGAAGTTTCGCAAGGCGACGGTCTTGCTCAGGTTGGCCAGCGTCTGGGTTCGACATCGCATTTACCTAGTTGTAGAACAGCAGCCACAGCATGCATGTGAGAAAGATCGTCATGCTGAGATACAAAAGCACAGGCGCAGCAAGGTGTTCGGCAATGGCAGTGCGGGCGATCAGAGCGCGCATGCCCGCCGCCAATACGAGACCACCCAGAGAGCAGAAGATCCACGCCGGGAAAAAGGAGCCAAAAATGCTGTATTCGGGAGGGTGGGAGCAACCAACCAACGCCAGCGGCGCCAGCAGCGATAACCCGGCAAGCGGGGGAAGTGAGGTCGTTCGGCGTCGATCGCACGCACTCGATTCAGTATTCAAGTCAGGCAGACCTCACGCGCATCGATCATTCATGCTCACAACCTCGTCGATACGGACAGAGAGGACCAGCCGGGCCATTCGCCCGCCACTGGACACCCTCGGTCCTGTGTTTCGATTAGGCCATAGGGTCACAAACCGAATCCATTGGACGAAGGTATCGATCAATACGTTCGTATCGGGTGATGACATTGAAGATAGATCTGGCCCGTGCCCATGAGGACAATGTTCACCAATACTTTAGGATCGATCAATACGTTCGTCCAATAGACTCGGCTCGGCTCCGCACTTCTGCCTTAATCGCTCGTGAATGCGAACTAATTGGCCCCGTTCGACGTGGATGGACAAGGTGCAGACATCAGCGAGTTTAGGTCGCTGATTAACCCCGTGAGGACGTTGTTCGGTCCAGAGTCGAGCGGCATAAATCATACGAGCAGGAACTCGGCGAAGTGCAGCTACTCCTTGGGACGGCGCGCCCATATGGAAGCAACTTGACTGGCGATTCTCTACGTATTGCCGGCAATGAACCGGAGAAGTTTCGACTGATCGAACACAACTCATCCATGAATGGTCTATCTTTATCTCTGCTTCTCGTTTTCTTCGCGACGCAGGTTATGGGGCAATGTGCCGGCAAGGTGACTTCTCCGGCCGCTGTCGCGGACTGCGCCGCTCGCGAAATTTCTCGCGAGGGAACAGCGACCCTCGATCCCACTCACCCCTATACCCTGGCCGAACTGATCGACGTTGCCGAGCATCATGATCCTGGCACGCGGGTGGTCTGGGAGCGCGCAAAACAGAAGGCCGGCGAACTCGGATTGGCGCAAAGCGCTTACTATCCCGAGTTGGAGGGCCTGGCTGTCTCCGGCGACGAGAGATTGATAAATCCATTCCCGAAACCCCTGGCTCCTCGCGGTTACGTCACGGTCGAGGAACCCGTCGTCCAGCCTGAAGTCACGCTCCAATATCTCATTTTTGATTTTGGTAAACGCAAAGCGAGCGTGGACGCCGCGAAAGAGGAGAAGTTCGCGGCGGGTGCAGACGTCATTCAGGTAAATCAAGCTCTGGCGTTTCGCGTCGCCAGTGCGTATTACCAGCTGGTAACCGCCCAGGAAGGATTGCAGGCCGCTCAGGACACGTTGCGAACTGCACAGACCACGCAGGATGCGGCTGAAAACAGACTGGACAACGGACTCGCGACGCTTCCCGATGTTCTCAACGCCCGGGCCGAAGCGGCACAGGCTGCATTCGACGAGGAATCCGCGGATGGGGACGAAAAGATTGCTCGCGTGGCGTTAACTGAAGCGGTGGGAGCTGATCCTTCTCCCGACATCGTGATTGACAGCGCGAGGAGTGCCCCGTTGCCGGAGAGACTCACGATGTCCATTGAGGCGCTGATTGATCGCGCGATGGAGAATCGTCCCGACCTCATGGCGCAAGCTCTGCGAATCCGTTCCGCCGAGGCTCGCATTCGTGCAGCCAGGGGAGAGTATAAACCGCAGATTGTTCTCTCGGGTTCGGCGGCCCAGACCTCCGTTTGGCCCACGGCGGACTACGGCCAGCTCGGTCCCGCGAGCGAGCCGACCTGGTCCGCAACACTCGGCATCCAGTGGCGCATCCTGGACGGAGGTGTCCGCAGGAATGAACTATTCATCGCCGAATCGAAGCGCCGCGAGGCAGAGGACGAACTTACAACAGAACAAGATCAGACGACGCGCGAGGTCTGGATAGCTTACATAGGATTCCGAACGGCGTTGCGCAAGCACGCCGCCGCCGTCGCGCTGCTCGTGTCCGCCAACGCTTCCTACTCGGCATCGCTTGATGCATACAAATATGGGGTCAAGAATCTGGTCGATGTTGTTACCGCCGAGAAGCAACTGGCCCAGGCTCGACTATCCAGCGTCTCCGCACGATCACAATTGTTTATGGAGGCAGTCAACCTTGAATTCACCACTGGAAATCTGCTGAGGAATCAACCCCCGGCGACAAGGCTTCAATCTCAGGATGGACACTAATCATTTCGCCCAGACCATTGCACTCCTGAAGCTGTTTGGTCAACTGCGTTGCTGGTCTTTTCCGTCTCTGTCTCTCTCTGTCTCGCTACCGCTCCTTTCTTCGAACCGGCCACCCACCCTGAGACGAACACAGCCCTTTGCCATGCGGAGGCTCAACGGTCGTCCCCTGCCGGGCTCGACGATTTTGCGCCGCTGTCTGGATTTGCCGGATCCATCGAGACGACTTCATAGCTGCGCGCTTTTTTGTCGGAGCCCTCGGCCATGGTGAGAATCATTTCGTTTTTCTTGATCTTGAACTCGCCTTCCTGTCCAATTGGCAGAATTGTGGCATGTTTCAGGTCGATCGGCCGGATTTCGTAATCCATTTCGTCGGTTCGCAGCAGGTACTGCGGGCAGAGCTTTTCGTTCGAGTTGATATGCGTGATGCCGGCGGACCCCCACAAAGCGCCTAAGCCTGCCAAGCCGGTCTGTTTCGCGCCGCACGGCACGGCCTCCATTTTCTCGAGGATGCCTCTCTCGATGCCGTTCTTCTTTTTATGGTCGTGCGCACTCAACGGGGTGGCTGAGATGACAGCAAGCAAAAGAACGAATGTGCCTTTGAAATTCATGACGCCTCCGTTTCCGTGAAACTCGCAGCCGAACAGGCGCTCCGATTCCTGTCGGTCCCTGGGTTGAGCCCAACCGTTCAGCTAAACCTGGAATCTCAAGCTGTCAAGGCGGGGAAGGCCGTCCGGCTGGCCTTCCCTTGTCGCACTCGAAGTGATGAATTACTGGTTCGGCTTCGGCGGCGTTGTCGCGCCCGTGGGCGATCCTGCCGCACCCGTGCCATGGCCATTCACGCCTGTACCGCCATTCACACCTGCGCCGGCGGAAGCACCGCTGGGGCTGGAGTCGTTGTACTGCTGTGCTCCGTGCACGAAGCTTTGCGGGTCGGCCATCAATTCGGCCCGCACGTCAGGATGAGCAGTCAGATACGCATCCAGCTCAGCATGGTTTTGCACATAGTCGTGGTCCTTGACGACGGAAGGGTTTCGGGACAGATCTTTCTGAATGTCCGCATGGCTGCCAAGAAATCCTCCGAAGTCGGCCATGTGATCGTGCATTGGGTCGCGATCGCGCATACTGGAATCGCGATCGAAGGCATCCTCGTGCTGCATGAAGGCGTTCGGGTCCTGTCTTAGCTGATCACGAACGCCCGGGTTGTCCTGGAGATACGCCTGCAGAGCTGGGTGGTTCTGCACGAAACCACGATTGTCTAACAGGGATGGGTCTTTGCGAACCTGTTCGGCGATTTCGCGATGTCCATCCAGGAATCGGTCAAAATCTGCCACGTCCCCGCGATCGTCATCGCGATTCGTCATGCCTCTGAGGTCAGGATTGCGATCGGGTCCACCGCCATCACGGTCGCGCATGTTCGGATCCCGGTCGAAGGCATCTTCCTGCCGCATGAAGGCGTCCGGGTCCTGCCGTATCTGGTCGCGAACTCCCGGGTTGTCCTGGAGATAAGCTTCGAGAACCGGATGATTCTGCACAAACTCTCGATTGTCCAGCAGGGACGGATCTTTGCGAACCTGTTCGGCAATTTCACGATGGTCATCCAGGAACCGATCAAAACTCGCCACGTCTCTGCGATCGTCATCGCGATTCGTCATGTCTCTGCGGTCGGCATCGCGATCGGGTCCACCGGCATCACGATCGCGCAGGTTCGTGTCGCGGGCGTAGAGATCTTCCAGTCTCATGAACGTGTCGGGGCGCTCGCTGATCTCTTGTTTCACACTCGGGTGTTCCTGGAGATACGCACTGAGCTCAGGATGGCTTTCGAGGAACTGCGGATCGTCGATCAGGGAAGGCGTTTTGCGAAGTTGGTCCGCGATTTCGCGATGACTATCGAGAAATTGATCAAATCGCGCCAGGTCCCGGCGAGTGATGTCGTCGTTGTTTTGGACAGATTGCCGGTCTTGCGGGGCCGAAGATTGCGCACGCGTGGGAGATGGGACACACAACAACGTTGCCGTCGCTGCACAGAGAACCAAAGTTACTTTCGGGAACCGTCGTAGCTTATTGCCCATGTTCGCGTACCTCCTCATCCCTGGTCCGATGCGATGCGCAGAGCGTTAAGTTTTCCGGGGATTTGAGCGCAGATGCAATGACGTTGTGATTCATGGGTTTGCGAGGGGAAGGGCAGCAGACTGGCTGCCGGCTGCGCACGGGAAAATTAATAAGAAATTTGGTCTACACGGTAACTCCAAAGGCAAATACCGCATCGCCGTGCTCTTCGGTCCTCAGGAAAGAGATTCCGGTCGGTGTTAGGTTCGCGAGCCCTGCTGATGGATCGTATCGCCCGAAGTTCGTGAGGTGCTTTCTGTCATCAGGCTAAATACGACAATCAAATCTATGCTCATTTGTGCCGAGTAATCGGCTCCACAGACATCCCTGATTGATCAACATTCCGGCACGCCGTTTCGCAGAGTGCATCTTGCGCTTGAACCGTTACGAATGATTCGCCCCTCCGCACTTTCCGAATCGAGCGTGCGTCCGGAGTCACGCAATGAGCGGGTCAGGCAGCCCCGCAATTCCGGTGCGTTCGGGACGGCCACCAGTGCAGTGTTTTCGCAGCGGAGAATACGGGGTTGCGTTCAGTTGCAGTCGCGCGCGAAATGCCGGGTTTTTTCTCTTGGCAATGAGTGTCGTCCTCTTCAGGCCAAGGCGTGCTGCGTTTATCACGATGGCTGTCAGCCATGTGGACATTTGCGCCTCCCCCTTGAATTTGTCCAGGTGCCTCCAGGCGCAGAGGAATGCGTCCTGCACTGCATCTTCTGCATCGGCCAGGTTGTCGACACATCGAAACGCCATGTGCTGAAAATAAGGAAACCGTCCGAAATGAGGCTTGTCATCTCGGCAATCACATCGGCTCTGACATCAGGCATCACCGTTTCTCCAGCAACGGTTTCCATAAGAACTCCTCAACGCCGGTATGAACGACCGATCTGCATGTGCGCCAGGCACAATCGTGATCGACCGCGCGAGTGGAGAGCACTTCAATTGTCAAACAAGCGATCAGAACAACCAACGGAAGCTGCGTGGCAGCGCGAGCAGGGACCGTTTCAGATCCTCTGTTTCTTCTGAGGGGCGGTTGTTAAGTGGCCGCGCGTGAGACGCTTTTGAGGCAATTCGCAGTGTCGCTATGCAGTGTCGCTATTTTGACGCCCTGTCGCCGGAGCGACTGGGCCTTCAGCCGACAATGGTTGGAGCAATCGGAATCAGCGGCCTATCTCGGTCCGGCAGTAGCAAACAAGGTGCTTCTACGAAGGATTGTCTGGCAGGAGGAATCGCAGCCGGGCTGAGCAGCAGCCGGGCACGCCCAGCCTGATTGTCCGCCCTCGCCGCGACAACCCTCGCGACCATGATTCGTCAGTGGCGGGCCTCAGTCACGCATTTCGTCACCATGATGCAGGATGCTTAGGCCTTCTCGGCATCCCAGCTGATGCCGGACAAGCAACTTAGCCCGTCCGTCCTGCAGCTTCCGCCTGCCGGCAGATCTGGCCGCCTGGTTGCTCGCCGATCAATGCCTGACATTCTCGAAGTCAATCTCTCTGACGAACCGGCTAGTTCATGTCCATTCTGCACTCGAGATACATAACCGTGCGCTCCGTGACCCGTGCCCTGACTGCTGAATTGTCTGCCGAAGATCAGATGGTACAGTCCTGCCCCGAAGCGAGTCCCGTCAAATGGCACCAGGCGCACACCACCTGGTTTTTTGAAACGTTCGTGTTGCGGCCGTTTCTCGTCGACTACAAGCCGTTCCGCGAGGAATTTCATCGTCTCTTTAACAGCTATTACATCTCCCCCGGTGAGGCGATTCCCGAGAGGAAGCTGCGTGGGTCGTTTTCGCGACCCACTCTGGATGACATCCTGGCCTTTCGGACTCATGTCGATCATGAAATGGACCGGTTCCTGAAGCGTTCCGTCGATGCAGGGGCGTCGCATCGCATCATGCTCGGCCTGAGCCACGAACAACGACACCAGGAGCTGGCGCTCACGGACATCAAGCACGCATTTTTCTCAAATCCTCTGCAGCCCGCCTACAACAGCGCACCTTTCGACAGCGACTCCGCGCATCGCGGCATGAAGCTGTGCTGGCACAGCGTGGAGGGAGATCTGGCGGAAATTGGTCATCTGTCCAACACGGAGAATCCTTTGGATTTTTGCTTCGACAATGAGACTCCGCGGCACAAGGTGTATCTGGAACCATTCCAGATTGCCAGCCGCGAAGTCACCTGCCGCGAGTATCTGGAGTTCATGGCGGATGATGCTTACACGCGGCATGAGCTTTGGCTATCAGACGGTTGGGATGCGGTCGCGAGGGGGGACTGGGAGGCTCCGCTGTACTGGGAACGCGATCCCGCCGACAAAACGGGTTGGCGCGTCTTTACACTGCGTGGGTGGTACGGGCTCTCGTTACTTGTCGACAGCCCCGTCTGCCACGTCAGTTTTTTTGAAGCCGAGGCGTTCGCGCGGTGGCGCGGCTGCCGGCTACCCACCGAGGCTGAATGGGAGTTTATCGCCCAACGGGAGCCGCCGTCGGGAAACCTGCTGGACACAAAAAGGCTGCACCCGGCCGCGGCGGCTCACGAGAATGTTTGCCAAGTTCTTCGGCGATTGCTGGGAGTGGACCTCCAGCCCCTACACGGGCTATCCCGGATACAAGCCTCTCCCTGGCGCTTTGGGGGAATACAACGGAAAATTTATGTCCGGCCAGATGATCCTGCGTGGCGGATCCTGCGTCACGCCTGGGGATCACATACGCGCCACCTATCGCAATTTCTTCCAACCGGCCACGCGGTGGCAATTCACCGGCATTCGCCTGGCCATCTGAAAGGCACAACCTTGGCGCGAAGATTCGATCTGGAAAACGTGGGTGCGCTGAACGTCCGGCGAGCAACTCGACCCGAAGTTTCGCCATAGCGAGACGTATCGCGACAAAGGTCGCGACCAACTTCTGTCACTGTTGGTCATCCGTCGCACCTCTGTCGGCTGCGATCGCGGCCAGCGGCGCTTCTGCAAGTCAATCTTCCCGGCTCGTACGGGTTAGGTTCGCAGGCTGTCAGGCTTACGTGTTTGGTATTGCGGTTGCAGGTAGAACAGTGCCGTGAACGGCAACTTCCGCGTGACGCGGGACCTTGCCGGTGAATTGATCCACCACAGCCACATCGAGAGTGAGGAGGAAGAGCAATGAATCGAGTGCTATCAGGACGAGCAGCCAGCACAGCGGGAAACGAGATCGAACTGCGAAGGGGAGACTCAGGCTCCGAAGCGGCCATTCCCATGACATCCATTCAGCACGTGGACGCGGATGGCATCCGCATCTTCTACCGATCGGCCGGTGACGCCGCGGCGGCTGTAGTGCTGCTTCTGCATGGATTTCCATCGTCGTCCTTCATGTTTCGCGAGCTCATCCCGCGACTCGCCGATCAATACCACGTCATCGCACCGGACCTGCCTGGATTTGGATTCACGGAAATTCCGGCAAGCCGGCAATATACGTATTCGTTCGAGGCGTTGACCGGCTCGATCGAAGCCTTCACCGATGCGCTGGGCCTGCAACGCTACGCGATTTACGTGTTCGACTACGGAGCCCCCACGGGCTTCCGCATGGCGATGCACCGTCCGGAACGCGTGACCGCCATCGTCTCGCAGAATGGGAATGCCTATGAAGCCGGCCTCGGCGATGCCTGGGCACCGATCAGGAGCTATTGGTCTGCCCCCAACGCCCAAAACCGGGAGACGATCCGCGCCAACATTCTCAATCTGGAAGGCACCCGCTGGCAGTACACGCATGGGGTTGCGAACCCCGACGCCGTGGCGCCTGAATCCTGGACGCTCGATGCGGCGTTGCTGGAGCGGCCCGGCAACAAAGATATCCAGCTGGACTTGTTTCTGGATTATGCATCGAACGTGAAGCTTTATCCGAAGTTTCAGGAGTATTTCCGTCAGTCGCAGCCGCCGTTGCTGGCGATCTGGGGCAAGAACGATCCCTTCTTCGTTCCCGCCGGTGCCGAGGCATTTCGAAAAGACATTCCCAATGCCCAGGTCCAGTTCCTCGATACCGGCCACTTCGCTATCGAGACGCACGTCGAGGAGATCGCCACGGCGATGAAACAGTTTCTTCCCACCGCCGTCGTCTCTGGAAAAACAGACAAATAAATGGAACTACGAGGAGGGAAGGTTATGGAACGTCGTCGCGTTCTTTGTGCGCTCGCTGGCGCATCTCTGGGTGTTCTTTCCAAAGGCTCGCTCGGCGCGGTGGTGCGCGCGCAGAAGGCCGAGGGCTCGCGGGGGCAGGCTTCGAAAGGAAGCGAATTTCCTCAGGAATCGACGATCGTCCTCGTGCACGCTGCGTGGGCCGACGGCTCGTGCTGGAGCAACGTCGTAGTTCCTTTGGAACAGCGCGGTCTCCAGGTGATCTGCGCACCTATTCCACTTACCTCCCTAACCGATGACACGACCGCTTTGCGCCGGGCGCTGGAACGGACCACTGGCCCGGTGATCCTGGTGGGCCATGCCTACTCGGGCGCAGTGATCGCCGCGGTGCGGGAAGACCGCGTCAAGGCTCTGGTTTATATCTCGGCGCTCGCGCCGGATGAAGGCGAGACCGTAGCCAAAGTGTTCTATCTCAACCCTAATTCTCCCGAGGCGCCGAAGATGGTTCCCGATTCCCACGGATTTGTTTGGCTGCCCGAGGACGCGTTTCACCGGGCGCTGGCGCAGAAGGCCACTGCCGAGCAGGCACGCATTGCGGCGGCCGTGCAGCGGCCCATCGGAGTTCAATGTATTCAGGAGCCGGCTCCGGCGCCGACATGGAAAAGCAAACCCTCGTGGTATCTGGTCGCGGAGGAGGATCGCATGATCAATCCAAAATCTCAGCGTTTCATGGCGCATCGGATGGGCGCGAAAATCCATGCCCACCCCGTGGATCACACTTCGATGTATGCCGATCCGCAGGTGGTGGTCGATGTGATCCTGGAAGCGGCCCGCCAGACCCTGCCAGGTTAACGTCTGCCACGCTTCGTTGAGCATCAGAGAGGAGAACCCTTTGCCCGCGAAAGAAAATGTCGCCATTGTCACGGGGGCGAGCCAGGGAATTGGCCGCGCCACCGCCCTGCGCCTTGCCCGCGATTTCTCGGCCGTCGTGCTGGCCGCAAGAAACAAGGATGAGCTGGAAAATACCGCAGTTGGCGTCCGGGCCGCAGGCGCCGAGCCGGTGGTGTGCGATCTTGATCTTCGTGAGCCCAGTGCCGCCGAAGGTCTTGTCAGAACTGCGCTCGACCGCTTCGGCCGGATCGATGCCCTGCTGAACATCGCCGGGGCTGTTCCGCAAATCGACTTGTTCGAGATGACCGATGCGCAGTGGGACGATGGGGCCGCACTCAAGCTGCACGGCGCGCGCCGCATCACCATCCGCGCCTGGCAGGCGTTGAAGGCTTCAAAAGGATCGGTCGTGCTGCTCTCCGGCAGCGCGGCACTCGATCCCAAGCCAGGCTTTGCCGCGGTCGCGACCATCAACGCCGCCATCATTGCGCTCGCCAAAGCCTTCGCGGAACAGGGCATCCGGGACGGCGTTCAGGTCAACAGCGTGGTGCCCGGTGCTGTGATGACGGGACGCAGAAAATCGTTCTTTCAGAAGTGGGCCCCCGCGCACAACCTCACAGTCGAAGAAGCGGTGCGGAAATTTCCCGAGGAAGTTGGCATTTCCCGATTCGGCGAGCCGGAGGAAATTGCCGATCTGCTGGCCTATCTGGTTTCCCCTGCCGCAAAGTGGATGACGGGGACTTCCGTCCGGATGGATGGCGGCGAAATCAAAGGGATTTAGGAAAGGAGAAAGCCTTCCTATGGACTTCCAGGGAAAGCCCGAAGAATATGATCTGCTCATCCTGAGCAGCGGCGCCGGGGCAAAGGTGCCGGCTTGGACATTCGGCGCGCGAGGCCAGCGCGTCGCAGTGGTCGAACGCAAATATGTCGGCGGATCGTGTCCGAATATCGCGTGCCTGCCCATCCAACGATTCCCGAGAGGCTCATCGCGCTGTTCTCTTCCGCTCCCTCTTAGGGCGGGCACGGAAAAGCTCCTGGCCGTGCGTGGGGCAATCGCTTCAGGAGCTTGCTGGAATTTGCAGAAGGACGACGTTCCTGCGCAGTGGTCCTGCCGTACCGACGCAGGCCATCTGTGCGAATGGCTGGACGGCAGGCTGCATTGCGCTCCCAAGTCACTGGACCAACCTGCGACAGGCAACGCCCTCATCTGCCGTTCCACGCCGCAATCGCAGGTTGAGCTGGATCTCTAATCCACGCGGCGATCAGGTTTGACACGGGTCGCCAGGGAACTCCATCCTGTTCAGGAACCCTTTCCCGGCCAGCAGGTTCTCTCCTTTTATGGAGTGGTGTTCAGGAGAGGAGAGCAGAGAGCAGATGGAGTCCGCAACACAATCGCCCCTACCGCTCGTGCCAGGCACACTGGACGTACAGTCTGCATCCGCTCTGTCCTCCGGTGAGGCCGTTCTTAACCTTCTCCGATTGATCCTGGCCGGTGCTCCGCTCGCGGAAGTCCTCACCATCATCGCTCGGCTGGTTGAATCGCGCGGCAATGGAATCCTGTGCACCATATGGCTTCCCGACCACGACGGGAAGCACCTGCATTGCGCGGCGGCGCCTGGCCTTCCGGGATTCATAACGCACGTGGGGTCCATGCCGATTGGTCCGCAAGGCGGTTCCTGCGGCACCGCCGTTTATCGAAGGCAGCCCGTTTACGCCACCGACGTCCTCAGCGATCCCATCTGGGATCATTACCGTCATCTGCTCGTGCCCTTCGGAATCCGGGCGGTGTGGTCGCGGCCTCTGTTTACGAACGAAGGCAGAGCGCTCGGAACCTTCGCCATTCATTATCGGGAACCCCGCAGCCCCGATGCCAACGACCTGCAGTTAATTGAAGATGCGAGCCACATTGCCGGTATCGCGATTGAGCGCCACCTGAACGAGGAGCGGCTGCGGCTCGAGCACGATCGGCTGCGCCTGTTGCTGGAAGTCACCAACAGCATTACCTCCAAACTCGACCTCGGCCGCCTGGTTGAAACGCTATCCACCGACCTGCTGAGAGTCACGCGCTGCGATTTGTGCACGCTGGTATTGCCGTATGGCGATGGCGACCATTTGCGTGTCACCATTCTCTATAACCCGGAGAGCCGCGGCGCCATCGTCGACGGAACCATGGTTCCGCTCAAAGGCTCCACCTGTGGCAAAGCCTTCCTGAAACAGGAGAAGCACCATATCGACCGGCTCGACGACCTCGTCGACGACCCGGAAACCTACGGCAGCGATGAGGGTCGGCTCTTCTTTGAGAGGGTGACGGCCGAAGGGCTGAAGTCCGGATGCGAACTGCCGCTCATCGGGCGCAAGGGCGTGGTCGGCGTGCTGGGGGCCTTTAGCCGCACGGAGAGAGCCTTCTCTGAGGAGGAGTTCGCGTTTCTGGAACAAGTGGCTCGAGAGGTTGCTATCGCCGTCGAAAACGCACTCGACTTCGAGAAGGCGACGGAGGAGCGGGTGAGTGAGACGCGGCAGCGACTGTACCTGGAAGAGGAGATTCGTGCGGAGTTTGGCGCCATCGTGGGCGAGAGTCCGGCCTTGCAGACGGCCCTGCATCTGGTCTCCATCGTTGCGCCCACCGCCTCCAGCGTGCTCATCCTCGGCGAGACCGGCACCGGCAAGGAACTCATCGCCCGCGCCATTCACAACCTGAGTGATCGCCGCGATCGCGCGTTTGTCAAGTTAAACTGCGCTGCCATCCCGCTCGGCTTGCTCGAAAGCGAACTGTTCGGCCACGAAAAGGGCGCCTTTACCGGAGCCATCGCGCAGAAGACCGGCCGCTTTGATCTGGCCAACAGAGGCACACTCTTCCTCGACGAGGTCGGCGACATCCCGCTCGAACTCCAGGCCAAACTGCTGCGTGTCCTGCAGGAGCAGGAGTTCGAGCGACTCGGCAGCAACCACACCCACAAGGTCGACGTCCGTCTGATCGCAGCCACCCATCGCGATCTGGCCGCGATGGTCGAAGCAGACCACCTTCCGCGAAGATCTCTACTACCGGCTGAGGGTTTTTCCCATCCATGTTCCCGCCGCTGCGCCAGCGCACCGAGGACATTCCGAGGCTGGTCCGGCACTTCACCGGGCATTACGCGCGGCGCATGAACCGCAGGATCGACACCATCCCGGACGAGACCATGGATGCGCTGGTGCGCTACCGCTGGCCGGGCAACGTGCGCGAACTGCAGAACTTCATCGAGCGGGCCGTGATCCTTTCCCCGCACACAGTGCTGCGCGCGCCCACCGCCGAACTGGAGCCGTTCAGCCCGGCGCGGGACTCTAATCCGCCCATGAACGGCCTGGAACAGGTGGCGCGCGATCACATCGTCCGTGCTCTTGAACTGAGTAACTGGGTGGTCGGCGGCCGCAACGGTGCGGCCGAGCGTCTGAAAATGAAGCGCACTTCCCTGCTCTACAAAATGCGCAAGCTGGGCATCATCCGCCCCGCCATCGCAGCGGACACCGGCGTCGAAACCCGCGCACGCCAGAGCTGACTCTCCCGTACCGCCGTCCCCCGCCCTCCTCCGCATCGGGCATGCAGGTGCAGGGGCAGACGATGGATCGCATTTCGCGCTCGATTTCTGAGCCGCCAATTGCACGAAGCGAATCGCACGCCCTTGTACGGCGCACGGACAGGCGCACGCGCCGGTCGCCGATAACGTGCATCGCAGTGGAGGATGTGGCGCATCTCCTCGACGAACGCAACGCGAAGAACGGCAGACGAGAATTTGCGGCACGGTTTACAGCACAGTGGCGTAACCCACTGAAAAGGCAGCCGAATTATTGATTCTTTTTGGCTGCCCCCCAGGGATTCGAACCCCGATATGCTGATCCAGAGTCAGCTGTCCTACCATTGAACGAGGGGGCAACTCTATAGGTGAGTTGCGACCGAAAGCCGCCCTTTCATACTATCGGCCCTGCGAATCTCGGTCAATGATCGAAGGGTTAGCTCGCGAACCCAGGTCTTTCGCAATCTGCACCGCTTCAACTCGCTGATCACTCGACCCTGCTCTCTGCGCCCTGTTTTCTCACTCTTCCCGCAGAACTTCCAGCGGCTTCTGCCCCAGAATGTGAAAGCTTGCGATCCATCCCGTCGCCACCGCCAGCACCGCCGTTCCGAGCACCGCAATCAGCGATCCCCGCACGTCCCGTTGAAAAACTACATCCATCCGGTGCAGCAAAATCCGCGACAGCACATTCGCGAACAGAGCTCCGACCGCGCCGGCCAGCAACCCCAGAACCACGAACTCCACGCTGAACACGGTTGCGATCCGGTTCCGCGTTGCGCCCAGCGTCTTCAGCACCACCACCTCGCGAATCCTGCGGAACCGCGTGCTCGCCACGCTCGACGCCAGGATAATCAGTCCCGACAAGATCGAGAATCCAGCGAGAAACCGGATCACAATCGTGATCTGATCGACGACGCCCGAAATCGTCGTCAGAATATCGGCGATGTTGATCACCGTCACCGTTGGATACGTCGCGAACAACGCGCGTTCGATCTCCGGAATCGCGGCTGGCCGCGCGTGAATGTCCCCGTACCACACCGTCGGCTGACCATCGAGCAGCGCCTTCGGCAAAATGAACTCGCTCCGCGCAAACGCATGCTCACCCTCAATCTTGTAAATCGCCGCCACCTGAACCGGGATCTCCTTGTCGCCCGCTATGAACGTCACCTGCGATCCGATTTTCAGGTTCAGCCGCTTCGCCACATGGTCCACAACCGCAAGCTGCGATCCTCCCCCGGCCCCTTCGGGGTTCCCGGTATGCCCGTCGTTGACACGCTGGGGCGGTGTCCACCACTTCCCTTCCGCAAGGCTCGTACCCTCGGGCACCGCATCCGACCACGACAACGTCGCGTTCCGCAGCAACCGGTTCGGATAATTCTTCACCTTCAGCTGATCCACCGGCGTCCCGTCAATTGACTCCATGCGCGCCGAGATGATCGGAACCGCCTCCAGATCCCCTATTACTCCTGGCTGCTGCTTCAGCTCCGCTCGAATCCCGGGCAGCTCATCGGTGCTCATATCGATCAGGAAGAGGTTCGGCGTATCCGGTTTTACATCTTCATGCAGTGCATTCACAATCGACCGCTGCATCAGGAAAACACTCAGGATCAGCATCACCCCGGTCCCCAGCGCAGCCAGCACCGCCGCCGACTGGTTTCCGGGCCGGTACAGATTCGCGAGTCCATGCCGCAGCGCCGAGTGCAAATGTAACCGTGTCCGTGACAAAAATGCCCGCAGCGCCCGCAGAGTCACCGCCGAGAGCCCCAGGATGAACACCAGCAGCCCGGCCAGGCAAATCGCAAACCACTTCCCCACCAGCATCGAGTCTGCCAGCGCCGCCGCAATCCCGCCCAGCCCGGTAAGAATCACCACCACCGACGCGAGCTGTAGCTTGTGCGACTGCAGCCACCCAATCCAGCCCGCGCCATTCCCCGACTCCACCATCCGTCGCAGCACCATGCTGGGCCGCACACTTCGCACGTCGAGCAGTGGAGGAAGGCAAAACAACAGCGTCGTCAAAATCCCCGTCCCCAAAGCTGCCAGCACCGGATTCAGCGGTAGCCGGATCTCCGGACGCAGCGGCAGCAGTTTGCCCAGCACCGTGGGAAACGCATACTCCACGCCCAGCCCCAGCACCACGCCGATCAGTGCCCCCACCGTTCCCAGGAAGAGTGTCTGTATCAAATAGATCCGCAGGATATCCGATGATCGCGCTCCAATCGACTTCATAATGGCCAGAATTTCGATCCGCTGCTGCAGATGCGCGCGCATCGCCATCGCCACGCCGATAGCGCCCAGCACCATCGCAACCAGGCAAATCAAACTCAGCAAGCCCGTCGCGCGATCCACCCCCTGGGTCAGCGTCGGGCTGGTCTCGCGAAAATCCGTCACCTGCGCGTCCGGCAGAATCTTCTCGATCTGCGCGCGCACATCCGCCACCTTCAGCTTGTCGCCCAGCGCAAACAGATACCTCTCCGTCGCCCGGCTCCCCGGCTGCAGCAGCTCTGTCTCCTCCATCGCGTGCCGCGTCATCATCACGCGCGGCCCCAGACCCACGCCCGCCGTCATGCGGTCCGGCTCCTTCTCAATCACCGCCGCAATCCGGAACCATCGCCCCCCAATCTTCAACTGATCGCCCACCTTCGTGCGCAGCCGCACCAGCAGATTGTCATCCACCACAACCGTCGAATCGGTGAGCACACTCCGCAAATCTCCCGCAGGAGCCAGCGCGACCGTCCCGTAGAACGGATACTCCGTCGGATCCACCGCCTTCAGCGTTACCAGCAGTGGCACGGGATCGCCGGCGACCATCGCCATCGACACCGTCTCCGTCACCACCGTTCGCCGCACACCCAATCCCGCAGCGGGACCAGCCAACGCATCCAGCTGCGTCGACTCCGCCGGCGTTGTCTGTCGGAACATCCGCGCCGACAAATCTCCTGCCATGATGCTGCGTGCCTGCAATAACAACGTCCGCGCAAAAGACTCGCTGAACCCGCGCACACCCGTCAGTGCCGCCACGCCAACCGCCACTGACAGCAGCACGAACAGAAACTTCGCCTTCCCCGCGCGCAGCTCTCGCCACGCAATCCGCGCAGCCACACCCCACGGCAAAGGCCGCTTCTTTCGGATGGCTACCTCTTGCGGAAACACTTCCGTCGGGCTCGTCATTTCGCCGCCACCGTCTCGGCGCCGAAAGCGCGATCGCCCAACCGGCCAACATCGGCCACGACGATCCCATCCTTCAGCTGAATCCTGCGATCCGCGCGCTCCGCAATCTGCGGATCATGCGTCACCAGCACCAGCGTCGTCGCGGATTCCCGCTGCCGCTCTCCCAGCAGCTCCAGCACGTGCTGACCATTTGCCGAATCCAGATTTCCCGTCGGCTCATCGGCCAGCACAATCGGCGGCTCCAGCACAAACGCCCGCGCCAGCGCCACCCGCTGCTGCTCTCCACCCGACAACTGCACCGGATAATGATGCAGCCGATCCTGCAGCCCCACCGCCGCCAGCAACGGCTCCGCCTTCTTCCGCGCATCGCCGCGCGCATTCAGTTCGTACGGCAGCATCACATTCTCCAATGCCGTCAGCGTCGGAATCAGCTGGTACGACTGAAACACAAATCCAATCCTCTGCCCGCGCACCTCCGCCAGCTTGTCCTCCTCGAGCTGGCTAATCGCGATGCCGTCGAGAATCACCTCTCCCTCGGTTGGCGAATCCAGCCCCGCCAGCAGCCCCAGCAGCGTACTCTTCCCGCTGCCACTTGCGCCCATGATCGCGGCAAACTGCCCTTTCGGAATCACGAGGTCGATCCCCCGCAGAATCTCCACGGTCCGCGTCCCGTTTCGAATCGACTTCTTCAGCCCCCTCACCTCGATCATCCGCTCTCCTCAGTTCTCATCTTCATTGTATCCCTATGTAGCATACTGTCTGCTGACCGGGATAGTAAGGCCTCGTCTCGCCATTGCTAGACTATCGGTGTGTTCCGTCGTCTCGCGATCCTCATCGCCGCACTCTTCTTCCTTCCTTATACATACGCCGCCCCGCCCCGCCCCGTTCCCGTCATCGTTTGCTTTGGCGACAGCATCACCGCCGGCGCCGGCATTGACCCAGGCCACAGCTGGCCCGACGACTTGCAGGCCGACCTCGACCAACGCGGCTACCACTATAAAATTGTCAACTCCGGCATCAGTGGGAACACCAGCAAAGACGGCGTCGACCGGCTAAACGGCGTTCTCCGCCTCCATCCCGCCATCGTGGTGGTTGAATTCGGCGGCAACGATGGTCTCCGCGGACTGCCAATCGCTGACACGCGCCGCAATCTCGACACCATCGTCTCGACACTCCTTCACACCGGCACAAAAGTTGTCCTCGCTGGCATCACGCTGCCGCCCAACTATGGCTCCGATTACATCAAGCCATTCGACGAGACCTATCGTCTCCTCGCGGCCAAATACCACGTCCCGCTCCTGCCCATGCTCTACGCGAACGTCTACACCGTCCCCGGCGCCATTCAGGAAGACGGCATCCATCCCACCGCCAAAGGTGCCCAACTCCTCGCCGACAACTTTTTGCCGCTACTCTTGCCGCTTCTGCACAAATAGAAAAGCGGCTCCGCTTCCGTCGCCTCGCGCAGCATCAGACGCTCTGCTATCAGGACATCAGTTCACTGGTGCCGTCGGCGTTGCAAAATAGTTTGGGGTTTAGCCTCTGAACGAAACCAGTACGGCGCCGCTTGACCGTCCCTCTGCCGACCGGCAGAAATTTAGTTGCGCCTGTTTTGCAGCAACCAATCCCCGCACTCCGTGTCTTCACCGTGCGTAAGGCGAATGACAAATGCACGACCGAAGTCAGTCATTCGCGACAAGGAGCCCACGCCATGAAACTCACTCTCGTTGCTACTGCCCTTCTCGCTCTCACCAGCACCGTCGCAATGGCACAGGACATCAACCAGCGCAAGGTCGACCAGCAGGACCGCATCGCCCAGGGTATACGCAGTGGTGAACTCACCGCACGCGAAACCCGTAACCTCGAATCCCGCGAAGTCTCGATCAGTCGCGAAGAACACGCAATGCGCTGCGCCGACAACGGACATCTGACTGGTCGCGATCGCGCGATCCTAAACAGCCGCCAGAACCACGTCTCCGCCGCGATTTACCGCGACAAGCACAACGGCTACGTCCGCTAAGAGCGCTCTTTGCCCGCAGCCGTCGCTCGCGCTGGCAGGCGACGGCTGCTTCGCTTTTGTAACAGGGCGCGAATGTTAACTCTTGCGAAGACCACCCACACCCCATGCTGGATAGCCTGGTTCACCCTGCGGCAAGGAGCAAACCCTCCTGCCATGCAATGGTGAAAGCATTTGCTTTTGGATATCAAAGTCTCCGGTCGGGAGAGCTTAAGCCACGTTTGCCCGGACACTCTCCGGCTGCCCGCTGTACTGCACAAACTGTTCTTTCAGCCTCCTGCGCAGCGCGGCTCGGGCACGACCCCTTCGAGACTTTATCGCGCTCTCGGTAATGCCGAGCACCTGGGCCGCTGAGTGCACCGTGTTCTCTTCGAGATCGCAAATCTGTATTGCGGCACGCGTGGGCGGCTTCAAACGAGCTATCTCTCTGGAGAGGATCCCGGATCGCTCCTTTTCCGAGTAGCTGGCTTCCGGATCCGGACCCTGGTCCGGAAAATCCAGACTGACTACGACCTCTTCAGCCGAATCGACCCTGACCATCGGAACTTCACGCGAGCGGCGGGCTCTTCTGTTCCACATCCGTGCTTCGTTCACAGCAATGCTCACCAGCCACGTAGAAAACCGGCACTGGCCGCGAAATCGCGGAAGATTCATGAAGGCCTTCATAAACGCTTGCTGGGTCAGATCTTCAGCATCATCGAAGCTTCCGGTAATCCGGCGCATGACCGCTAGTACGATACGCCTGTGACGCGTTACGAGTGCTTCGAACGCCGGGGCACTTCCGTCCCTGGCCGATGAGACGAGGTTCTCGTCGTCGGCATTCAATACCCGAACCTCGCCAACTTTATGGTCGTCATTCACGCTTAGCGGGTACATATCCGTCGCCTCTGCATACACGTGATTACGCCAGACACCGGGAAGTACGTCTATTGAGCCAAGGTATTGACCAATACCTTCGTATCAGTCGGTGTTATGGATGTCGGATACCTGCCCTGCGGTATCCATTCTGACCTCCGGTAGTGTTAGCGCAACCCACGTTCGCCGCCGCCCCAGATGCCCCTCCGGTTGGACAATCACGATTCAGGCCTCAGGGAGTCAGCCATGCGGGTCAATGCCATGGAATGACGCAGGGTCAATCAGGGCTTAGTCGTTGTCCCGGTCGGCGTCCAGCAAGCGAACACCTCGGCATTCGACCCAACGCCATCTCGTGCCAATCACTATGTCGACTAAAGGACGCGCCTCGACGTCGGACTAAATCGTGCTCGAGACGGAGCGGCCCGGTTGGGCTCAGAAAAAACGCTGCGACCGGCTCAATTGGCATCGCATCCAACCTGACATTCGGCCCGAGCTTGAGCGAACTCCTTTACCCCTCAGGGAGATTGTCGTATGCGCACGGAGCACCCCAGCGAACAAGCGCCGAAGTTTCGGCTTGATGTTCCCTTGCACAGTTTGCTGACCCAGTCGGAACGACCCGCAATTGGATTGCATCCTCTGGCTAAACCACAATCGTTTCCGGATCCGGTTTTTCCCGCGCGTCCGGAACTGCTTGGTCCGGTTCTGGACGATGACAGCTGGCGTCCGCCGGAGAAGCGTCACTGGACGGCCGCGCATATCCATCGCGCGATGCGTGGGTGGCTCTTTCCCTACATCCGCTCCCGGGTGACTCCGGGAGATTTCCATCCGCTGATTGCGTATTTATTTACCGAATTCAAGTGCAATCTGGACTGCCACTACTGCTGGGCCTTCGACAACAAGGTCAAAGGAATGACCGAAGATACCGCGAAGCGCTCGGTGGACTGGCTGTATGGTACGGGTTGCCGAGTACTGGCCTATATGGGAGGCGAGCCGCTGCTGAGGCCGGACTTCATCCACCGCATCACGCATTACGCGGCGAAAAAGGGATTCTGGATTTATCTGCCCACCAATGCGCGCTTATTGCGCCTGGATGTCATTGACAAGTTTGCGGATGCGGGTATGGCGACCTTCAACATAGCAGTCGATGCGGTGGACATCAAGCCGGGTCTGCCCAAGGCGCTCGCGCCAATCCGCAAGCAGTTCGATTACCTGATCCGCAAGCAATACGGCTACGGATATTCGGTCTTTCTCAACATCAATATCTGCCGCAACAACCTGGACGACGTTCGCCAGCTGACAGAGATCGCGCACGACCTCGGCATCGCGACGGATTATCACATCAACGAGTCCCCGCTGATTGCGCAGGACGAACATTTCAGGCACGCCGAAAACAACGTTACCTACATCACCAAAGATGACTGGCCGGCGGTCGAGGAAACCATTCAATGGCTGACGGAGAAGCAGGACTCCGGATACAAGATGGTCAATTCGAACACGCGGCTCTGGCAGATGGTCGATTTTATGAAGGGAAACCATTTTCCGTGGAACTGCCGAGCGGGGCAAAACTCCATGATCATCCGCGTCGATGGGACCCTGGCGCCGTGTTTCCCCATGTACACGGCGAATTATGACTGGGGCGTTGTCGGCGATCACAAGTTCGACACCAAACAGCTCGATCACCAGAAAGAGAGCTGCCAGACTCACTGCTTCTCCACGCTCAACCATATCCTCGGCTGGTGCTACAACGACCAGCGTGTCATCAAGTACTTCTTCAAAGAGCTGGCCCACGGGTTCCAGGGCATGCACGGCCAGCTGTAAGCAGGCACGGGGCCTCACACGATCCTACCCAGAGGAGAACTGTATGCCGACACCGATTCATGAGGTGGTCCAAACCGACTTCGAGATGGAAATTCAGGCCCGCATCGATGCAGAGCGGGCGAGGCTTCGCGCGGAAGCGGGGCTGGCGCGGATGCGCGAGTTCAAAAAACCGGTCGAACGGACCTTCACCGGGGAAGAACGCGATCGGGTCACGATCCTCTTCGGCGGGCTGACCTGGAAACACGAAGAGATGATCAAGGCCGTCTTCCACGGGAGCGGTTATCGCTGCGAGAACATTCCGACTCCCGAGGTGGCCGACTTCCAGGCGGGCAAGGAGTTCGGCAACAACGGACAATGTAATCCCACCTACTTTACGGTCGGCAATCTGGTGCGCTATCTGCAGAAGCTCGAACAGCAGGGGTTGACGCGGAAGGAGATCATCGACAACTACGTGTTCTTTACGGCCGGGTCGTGCGGGCCGTGCCGGTTTGGCATGTACGAGGCGGAGTATCGGTTCGCTTTGCAGAATTCCGGCTTTGACGGCTTCCGCGTGCTGTTGTTCCAGCAGACGGACGGGATCAAGGCGGCCAGCGGCGAGCCGGGGCTGAAGTTTTCAGTCGACTTCGGCATGGGCATGCTGAACGCGCTCAATCTCGGCGACGTCGTGAACGAACTGGTCTATCAGATTCGCCCGTTCGAAACGAAAAAGGGTGAAACCGACCGGGTCATCCACGATGCTGCGAAGACGCTGACGGATACGCTGCGGGATCGCAAGCGGTGGCACATCAAAGAAGCCGCCCCGGCCTGGGCGCGGCCGTTCCTTGACAGGCACGAGAAACTCGCCGGCATCAGCTGCACGCTGGGCAAGGTCGCGCACAACCTCTACGGCAAAGAGTATGTCGATGCGCTCCATGCCTGTCGGGAATCGATCGATGCGATTGAGGTCGACCGCCTGCGCGTGAAGCCGGTCATCAAGATCACAGGTGAGTTCTGGGCGCAGACCACCGAGGGTGACGGCAACTTTAACATGTTCGCCTTTCTTGAAAAGGAAGGCGCCCAGGTGCTGGTGGAACCGATCGCCACCTGGATCGCCTACATGATGTATGTGGCGAAGGAAGGTGCGAAGGCCCGAGCTTCTGCGCAGGCCCCGTACCGCGACCCGAAGTGGTACGAGGTAAAAAAGCGCGCGGCGAATGACTTCTTCCTGTTCAAAAAAACGGCGGGTCTCAGCGCGGGGAGTGCCATGTGGACGTATTTCTACCACCGGACGATCCGGCACATGGGTGATACCGTCCATCGCCTGGTCCCGCAGAAGGAACTTGCTCGCCTGGCGCATCCGTTCTACCACCAGCTGGCCCGCGGCGGTGAAGGACATATGGAAGTGGGCAAGAACGTCTACTACACCGTCAATCACCTCTGCCATATGGTGCTGGCGCTGAAGCCGTTCGGCTGTATGCCGTCGACGCAGTCGGATGCCGTGCAGTCTCGCGTGGTCAGCAAATACAAAGATATGATCTTCCTGCCCATCGAGACGTCTGGGGAAGGCGAAGTGAATGCGCACAGCCGGGTGCAGATGGCGCTGGCCGAGGCGAGCGCGAAAGCGCGGGCGGAGTTCGACAGCGTGCTCGAGAAGACGGGCAGGTCGATGGATGACCTGCGCGATTTTGCCGAGCATCATCCGCAGCTGAAACGCGCGCTTTACAAGGTGCCGCATCGCGACGGAATTGCCGGAACGGCAGCACAATTCGCCTGGCACGTCAGCGACCTGATGGACCGGAATCACGCGTCGGGCCGTCGCGAGGGGTCGCCGTTGCCTCGGCGCCTGCAGCGTGACGCCACCATGTTCCGCATCATCAAACGCGTTCGTATTGCGGTCTCCGATGCGCTCCTGACCGTGGCTTTGTGTCTTGCGATTCGTTCGGTCGTCAAGGCGATGAGGCCACTCTCTTCTTCACCGCAACGATCTCCTGATAAGGAGAAGACGCCGATGGCGCAATTTTTTGTCGGTCTGGATGTTGGCTCGACAACCGTGAAGGCGGTGGTGGTCGATGCGGCCACCGATGCGATCCTGTGGCAGGACTACCAGCGGCACGAAACGCGGCAGCCGGAAAAAGTCCTCGAGTTCCTCCGGCGCATGGAGACAGATGCGGGGATAGCCCAGGACAACACCCGCATCTTCGTCACCGGCTCGGGCGGCGGCACCCTGGCGGAGATGATCGGCGCGAAGTTCGTGCAGGAAGTGCATGCCGTCGCGCTCGCGGTTGAGAAACTACACCCCGAGGTCTATTCCGTCATCGAGCTGGGAGGCCAGGACGCGAAGATCATCGTGTTCAAGGACGACGAAGAAACCGGCCGCAAGAAAAAGATCCCGTCGATGAACGACAAGTGCGCAGGCGGGACCGGCGCGGTCATCGACAAGATCAACGCCAAGCTCAAGATTCCGGCAGCGGAGCTGGGCAACCAGGGTTATCACGGTATCAAGCTGCACAAAGTCGCCGGCAAGTGCGGGGTCTTCGCCGAAACCGATATCAATGGCCTGCAAAAGACCGGCACACCCTCGAACGAGCTGATGGCTTCACTGTTTGAAGCGATCGTGCTGCAGAACCTGAGTGTCCTGACCCGCGGCAACACCCTGCGTCCGCACGTACTGCTGCTGGGCGGCCCGAATGGCTTCATTCGTGGCATGCGCGAAGCGTGGCAGGCCAATATCCCGCGCATGTGGAAGGAACGCAAGGTCGAGATTCCCGACGGGCGCAACGCCCGAAGAACTGATCAAGGTTCCGGAAAACGCACAGTACTTCGCGGCGCTGGGGTCGGTTGAGTTTGGCAAGGACGAGGACCCGGGGGTCGGCCACTATCTCGGAACCGACAAACTCTCCTGGTACATCGAGTATGGCCGCGCGGAGGAGAAGGCTGCCGCCGGCGGCAAAGGGCTGGTTACCAACAACGATGAACTCGAAGAGTTCCGGGCCGCCTATCGGCGAAAGAAGTTCGTGCCTGCGGAATTTGCTGCTGGTCAGACCGTGTCCGGCTTTGTCGGCGTCGACGGCGGCTCAACCTCAACCAAAGCAGTCCTGCTGGACAGCGAACGGAGATATCCTCTGCAAGGCCTACCAGCTTTCGAACGGCAATCCGATCCAAGACACCATCGAGATGTTCGACAAGCTGCGGGAGCAGGTGGAGACCAAAGGCGCTGTGCTCGAAGTGCTCGGGGTTGGCACTACCGGCTACGCAAAAGACATCCTGCGCGACGTGCTCAACGCCGATGTCGCGCTGGTTGAAACCGTTGCGCACACGGAATCCGCGCTCAAGTTCTACGATGACCCTCACGTGATCGTGGATGTCGGCGGTCAGGATATTAAGCTCATCGTCCTCAAGGACGGCCGCGTCAAAGACTTCAAGCTCAATACGCAGTGCTCGGCGGGCAACGGCTACTTCCTGCAATCGACCGCCGAAGGCTTCGGCATGAAGGTCGAGGAATTCGCCGACATAGCGTTCTCCGCGAAATCCATGCCTTCGTTCGGTTACGGCTGCGCGGTCTTCATGCAGTCCGACATCGTGAATTTCCAGCGGCAGGGTTGGCGGTCGGAAGAGATTCTCGCCGGTCTCGCCGATGTGCTGCCGAAGAATGTCTTTTTGTACGTCGCCAGCATCCCCAACCTGGCCGCGCTGGGCTCGCGCTTCGTGCTGCAGGGCGGCACGCAGAACAATCTCGCCGTCGTCAAAGCCGAAGTCGACTTCATCCGCTCCAGCTTCCGCGCCAACGGCAAGGAGCCCGAGATTATCGTGCACGAGCACTGTGGCGAATCCGGCGCCATCGGCGCTGCTCAGGAAGCGCTGCGTCTCTGGAAGAACGGTAAGCAGACTACCTTTATTGGTCTCGACGCCGTGCGCAACATTCGCTACCGCACCACCCGCAACGAGGATACACGGTGCTACTTCTGCAAAAACAACTGCCTGCGCACGTTCATCGATGTGGACGTGAGCGGCGGAGCCGCGGTCGCCGTTGCCATCCCGCCGGCTCCAGTTGACGATCGTGCGGCGACTCCGGAAGAAGTAGCAGCCGTAGTTACGAATCTGCCCAGCCTCCAGCAGATCGAGGCGAATCTCCCCGCGCACGGATCATCGTGCTCGACCGGGCACTCGCATGACCACGATCACGGCGCAGGCGGCTGTGGGTGCGGATCGTCGGCTACCACATCACTGCGCGCCAAGATTGAACCACTCATCCAGATCCAGGCTGCTCCCGGCGCGAAGAAGCCGGTCGAGGTGCCCAGGCCGACGGGCGAATTTCAGCCCCGGAAAACCAAGGTTCCGCTGCGCACCGGAGAGCAGCGGCTGATCATCGCCACCTGCGAAAAGGGAGCCGTCGAAGATCTCAACGACATGAAGGGAATCAAGGCGGACATCGACAAGATCAAGGCCGCCAATCCCAACTTCGTCGACATAGCCGCGCGTGACGTCTTCCGCCATCGCGAGGTCGCGTCCGTCGCCGATCCCCTCCCGAGCACCAAAGGCCTGTTCGTCTCGAAGACAGCCAAGGAGCGCGCGGCTCTGATGCAACGCCGCAAGGATTTCCGCGTCGGCATCCCGCGCCTGCTCAATACCTATACCTACGCGCCGCTGTTTAACGCATACTTTGCCGGCCTCGGCATCAAGTCAGAAAACATTGTCTATTCCGACTACACCACGCCCGAGCTCTATCGTGCCGGCGCCAGCCGCGGAGCCATCGATCCTTGCTATCCATCGAAAATCGGCATCGCGCACGTCTACAACCTTCTCGCCGTCAAGCACAGCAAGAAGCCGCTCCATGCCATTTGGTTCCCCATGTACGACGTCCTCCACACGCCACTGGTGAACCTGACCGGCTCAAATGCCTGCCCCACGGTCACAGCCACACCCAACGCCGTGAAGGCAGCCTTTACCAAGGAGAGCGATTTGTTCTCCGAGAACGGCATCGTCTATCTCGACCCCATCCTCAACCTGCAGGATAAGAAAATCTGCGCGGATCAGATGTACAAAGCCTGGGCGCCAATCCTCGGACTCTCGCGCGAGGAGAACGACCGCGCCATCGAGCTCGGCTTCCAGGCTCTGACCGATTGCGAAAACGAGATTCGCCGCGAGGCCAGAAAGACCCTCGATCAGCTGGAGCGTGAAGACCGCATCGGCATCGTCATGCTCGGGCGCGTCTACCATCACGATCCCGGCCTCAATCACGAGATCATGGAAGAGTTCCAGAAGCTTGGCTATCCCGTGTTCTCGCAGAGCACCCTCCCTCTCGACCAAGACCTGCTTGAGCGGCTCTTCGGCGAAGAGGTGCGCGCCGGCCTCATCACCCACCCTCTTGATATCAGCGACGTCTGGAAGAACCGCTACTCAACCAGCACCAACCACAAGGTCTGGGCGGCGAAGTTTACGGCTCGTCATCCCAACCTCGTCGCTCTCGAAGTGTCGAGCTTCAAATGCGGCCACGACGCGCCCATTTACGGCGTCATCGAGGGCATCATCGAACAGTCCGGCACGCCCTACTTCTCTTTCAAGGACCTTGACGAGAATAAGCCCTCAGGTTCCATCCGCATCCGCGTCGAAACCATCGACTACTTCCTGCGCCGCTATCGCGAAGACATCATCGCGCGCCACCAGAAAGAAAGACTGATCGACGCGCAGCTCGCAGCACTGGAACGCTCACTCCGAAACCAGCGCGAAGATGCCTGGGAGTTGGCCGCGGCTGGCGATTGAGCGCGGGCGCATGGGCGCCGCTTCGGTATGGTCCTGGCCGCAGAGCAAATTCGCCCGGCGCTGGCATAGACATGGTTCGTGCTTTTTGTCAGGGACACGGACTGCAGGCGTGGGCGCCGGCAGCGCAATGAGCCTGCGCGCAAGTTACAATGGCATTCGCTCATGCGATCGCCTCTCTTGAGTGATGAGCTGTTCCGGGTGCAGAGGAGCGAGTGAGATCCGGACCAGCCAGCGCGTTCACTCGCCGCCGGTTCCTGCGCGGTTGCGCGACCACTCCGCTTTTCGTTCTCCCCCTGTTTCGCAATAGCACCCTCGGACAACCGGTACTCGTTCCCGGTCCCTGGTTCATCGACACCGCCGAGCGCGCTGGAATCGCAGCTTTTCGCGATGTGTGCGGCAGTCCTGCCAAAGACTATCTTGTCGAAACTCTGGGCGGCGGAGTCGCTCTTTTCGACTACAACAATGATGGCTTGCTCGATGTCTTCCTCGTCAACGGCTCATCCTTTGAAATTCTCGCCAATGCCAGCCTGCCTCGCACCTCCAGCCGTCTTTTTCGCAATAACGGCGACGGCACCTTTACCGATGTCACCAGAGAGAGCGGTTTGATCAACCAGGGATGGGGCGTCGGGGTCACGGTCGGTGATTATGACAACGACGGCCACCGCGACGTGTTCATCACCAATTTTGGAACCAATGCACTCTTTCACAACAATGGCAACGGCACCTTCACCAACGTTACGCGCGAAGCGGGACTCGAAGGCGGTAACTGGAGCACCGGATGTGCCTGGGGGGACTACGACCGCGACGGACGGCTGGACTTATACGTCGCCCGCTACGTGGACTTCGAAAAGGACCGGATGCCGACCCCTGGGACAAATACCTATTGCACCTATCGTGGCATTCCGGTGGCCTGCGGGCCGCGCGGTTTGCCTGGCCTGGCCGACCTTTTCTATCACAATGAGGGCAACGGAACCTTTCGCGAAGTCAGTATGGACACCGGCGTTCGCGACACCGTCAAAGGTTACGGACTAGGCGTTGTCTGGCTGGATTTCGACAACGATGGCTGGCCCGATATCTTCGTCACCAACGATTCCATGCCCAACTATCTTTGGCGTAACAAACGCAACGGCACCTTCGAGGAGATCGCGATGGAGGCTGGATGCGCTCTGAGCGGTGATGGTCGTGCCCAGTCGAATATGGGCATCGCGGTTGGTGACTACGATAACGACGGCTGGCTTGATCTTTTCGTCACCCACTTCTCTGAGGATTACAACACTCTCTACCATAACCGTGGCGGTCAGTTTGAAGATGTGACCTATCAAGCGGGTCTCGGCGCGGTCAGTTATAAGCAGCTCGCCTGGGGCACGGGGTTCTTTGACTTTGACAACGATGGATGGAAAGAGCTCTTCGTCGCAAACGGTCATATCTATCCGCAGGCTGATCAGGCTGGGAATCGCTACGCTCAGGAGTGCCAGCTGTTTCGCAATCTTCGCGATGGCCGTTTCTCCCTGATCCCTGGCGAAGAAAGCGGCTTCCTCCAGCCGCGCAGCAGCCGCGGCGCGGCCTTCGGGGATCTGCGCGGCGACGGCCGCATGGATATCGTCGTGAACAATATCGATAGTGAGCCATTCCTCTTCGAACTGGCCCGAACAGCATTGGGAGGATGGGTTCGTTTTTGCCTGGTCGGCGTGCATTGCAACCGGGATGCCATCGGCGCAAGAGTCTTCGTCACAGCAGGCGGCCAAACGCAAACGGATGAGGTCCGCAGCGCGGGCAGCTTCGCTTCTGCCAGCGACGTACGTCTCCATTTTGGCCTGGGTAGTGCTGTTGCCATCGACAAGGTACAGATTCGCTGGCCCGACGGCAGCACAGAACAGCGCGTCGGCCTCGCGCCCAACCGGGAATATGTCGTCCGTCAGGGGGACTGGTCCTGATGCTCGCTTCTCGCTTCGGTGAGCGGACCCATAAGCTCCGTTGGTTCTTGCTGGCTGCCTTGCTTATGCCGGCAATCGTTCTGTCTGCGGAGTCAGGCGCCCAGGTCACCGAGATTCCCAGCGGCAGACCTCTCACGGAATCTTCTCAGCCAGCGAGAACCGAACAGCAATGGCTAACTGAACTCAGCGTCGACCGCCAGGTCCTGGCCTCCGATCCCGGTTCCGCCCAGGCGCAGCTTCGACTTGGCGTTGCACTGCGCGCCCTCGGCCAGTCCACTGCCGCCTCCCAGGCTGTCAATCGGGCCCTCGAACTCGATCCCGGTCTTGCCGGCGCCCTGATCGAGAAAGGGACCATCCTCGCTGACCAGTCAGACTACGCGCGAGCCACCGACGTGTTCCGTCGTGCTACTGCCGCAGCTCCCGGCAACGCCGCAGCCCATGTGTGGCTTGGAGACATGCTGCTGCGGACGGGCGATTTTGATGCAGCCGCTGTCGAATTTCAAACTGCGGTGCGCCTCGATGCCAAAAGTTCCAGCGGCTGGCAGGGGCTGGGACTCGTCCATCTGCAGCAGGGCGATTTCGCGGGAGCGACCGGCGATTTCCGCCACGCCCTCGACCTTCGACCCGACTCCATCGAAGCTGAGAAGGGACTGGCGCACGCCCTGGCAGGAGAACATCAGTGGCCCGAGGCGGCGCAGTGGCTGAAGCGCGTCCTGCAGGCCAACCCAGACTCGTCATCGGAGGCTGTGTCACTCGGCAACGCACTGACTGCCATGGGCAACAAAGCAGAGGCGGAAATTCAATTTGCCCGCGCGCGGCAACTCTCCAGTCAGGAATTGAACCTGCTCCGCGCCAAAGGCGACAATAACTGGGGCGTTGCGCTCAGGAGCCAGGAAAAGTTCGGCGACGCGGCGGCCGCGTTTCGCCATGCGCTTGAGGACGATCCCACTTTCTGCGAAGCGCACGATAATCTCGGAGGAGTGCTCTGGATGCAAAAGGACGCGGCGGGCGCTATGGCGGAATTTGTAGCTGCTGTCGGTTGCGATCCCAGCCTCAGTTCAGCGCACAACAACCTGGGAAACGCGTTCCTCTACGATGGCCACGACCTCGACAAGGCCATTGCGCAGTTCCGTTCCGCCATCGCGCTGCGCCCCGGTTTCGCGCTGGCGCATCTGAACCTGGGCAAAGCGCTGGCGTCCAGGCAGGACCTGGTCGGCGCTGAGCCTGAATTTCGCAGCGCCATTACCATCGATCCCAGCCTGGCTGCCGCCCACGTCGGACTAGGACTCTTGTTGGCCGCGAAGCAAAACCCGCTCTCCGCAGAAGCTCACGCTGAACTCGAGAAAGGTATTCGCCTCGACCCTTCTCTCCGCCAGCGTCATTCCGCAAGCTTACCTGGCGCAGCTGCCACAGGATCGGTAACGATGGCCCTGCGTCCGGCATTTCCGCGCATCTCTCGTCGCCGTTTTCTCGAGCAGCTTGGTTGTGCCGGCATCGCTGCTCGTGCGCTTTTCTCCGCACCAGGGCAAATGCTGCGCTCGTTGCCCATCGCGCATGCCATGCCTCTGGCTCCGCCCGGTGCGCTCTTCCAGTCCCTGCCCTCTTCCGCCACGGGCATAACGTGGCGTCACGTGAACGGACGCTCGTCACAAGCCTATCTGCCCGAAACCACCGGCGCCGGTTGCGCTTTTTTCGATTACGACAACGATGGCTGGATGGACCTCTATCTCATCAACAGCGGACGCTGCGACTTCTACGATCCCGTTCCGCCTTTGCGCAACGCGTTCTACCGTAATAATCGCGACGGCACTTTTACCGATGTCACGGCCAAAGCCGGCGTTGCCGGCGGCGGTTATGGCATGGGGGTGGCTGTTGGGGACTACGACGGCGACGGGTTCCAGGACCTCTATGTCACGCAGTACGGACGCAGCATTCTCTATCACAACAACGGCAATGGCACTTTCACCGATGTTACGGAGAAGGCGGGCGTCGCCGCTCCCGGCTGGGCCACCAGCGCGGTCTGGTTCGACTACGACAACGATGGACGCCTCGATCTCTTCGTATGCCGTTTCGTTGATTTCAGCAAAGAGAAGAATAAGTTTTGCGGCAATCCCCAAACCGGTGAACGTTATTACTGCATTCCGCAGGTTTACGATCCTATGCCGAGCTGGCTGTTTCATAACAACGGCGACGGTACCTTCACCGATGTGAGCAAAGACTCGGGGATTCACCAGCAGCTCGGGAAAGCCTGGGGGGTCGTCGCGACCGACGTCGACAACGATGGCCTCCTCGATCTCTTCGTTGCCAACGACACCACTGCCAATTTCCTCTTCATGAATCGCGGCCACGGCCGCTTTGAAGAAACCGGCCTCATCGCCGGCGTTGCCTATGACGAAATGGGCCACGCCCGCTCCGGCATGGGCGTAGATTCGGCAGACTACGACCAGGACGGATGGCTGGACCTGTTTGTCGCCGACGTCGATCACGAGAAGTACGCGCTCTATCACAACAATCACGACGGCACATTCGCCGACGTCTCGGCGCCGAACGGTATCGGCCAGGCCACCTTTCTCTTGAGCGGCTGGGGTCTCAAGTTTTTTGACTTCGACAACGATGGCAATCTCGATCTGTTTCTCGCCAATGGCCATCCCGACGACCATATCCACGAGCGCTTCGCCAATGTCACCTATGAGGAATGCATGCTCGTGTTTCGTAACACGGGAGGCTCCGGCCAGCATGCTTTTGAGAACATCAGCGCCGAAGCTGGCCCCATCTTCCAGGAGAAATTCGCCTGCAGGGGACTGGCTCTCGGCGATTTTGATAACGATGGCGCCGTCGATGTACTCGTCTCCGTCAACAACAGCGCTCCGCTGCTGTTACGGAACCTCGCAGCTACCGGGAATCACTGGGTTGGTGTGCACCTCGTTGGCAGAAAAGCCAATCGCGATGCGGTGGGAGCCCGCATCACCTATCAGTCCGGCGACCTGCGGCGTTCCCGTTTCAAGGTGGGCAGCGGCAGCTATCTTTCCTCCCACGATCCCCGCGTGGTTCTGGGCCTCGGCAATCGCACCAAAATCGACTGGGTCGAAGTCCAGTGGCCTCAGCCCAGCGCCCGCACCGAGCGCTTTGCCGATCTTCCTCTCGACCGCTATACCGCGTTACAGGAAGGAACCGGAACCCCGGTCTGATTTTCGATCACTCGGGTTTCACTCCGCTGACAGGCGAACCGGCCTTATCGTCTTCGAGCGCCTGGATCTCATCGTGGCTCACTGCCAGCTGTGCGGCGCGCAGACTCTGAAAAGCCTGCGTCGCTTGCTTCGCAGCATCCGCATCCCCGATCCGCCGATAAAACACCGCCAGCCGGAAATGAATCTCTCCATCCTTGTCCTGCGCCGAGTAAGGCAGCAGATCGGCAATGGCCTGGCGCGTGTTCCCGACCTCATTTTCCGCATTTGCCAGATCCAGCCGTGCGGCCGCTGCCTGCGGGCTGGCTGGGGGAATCTGCCGCAGCTCGGCGATTGCCGGTTGCCACTCGCCCATCTTGGCGTATGCATGCCCGAGTTCCGCTCGCGCCGCCACCGAACCCGGCGCCAGCTCCAGAGTCTTCTTGTACTGCGTCACCGCCGACGCCCAATCCAGCATGTGCGTGTAAGTGTCGCCGAGTCCGAGATAGAGGTCCGGCAGATTGGGCGCCAGTCCGATCGCCGTCTTATATTCCGCCTCCGCCTGCGAGAACTGTCCCCATCCCAGATAGCGCTCCGCCAGCATCTGGTGCACGCGCGGCGAAGCAGCATTCAGCAGCGCCAGCCGAACGAAGCAGTCACCGGCGAGCTCGGCATGCGCCCGGCTCAGCCAGTACATGGCCCATTCGTCGTGCGGATGCAGGCGCCGCAACGCCTCTGCCTGCTGCATCGCCTCCTGATACTCGCCCAGCCGGAACAATGTTTCCGCCAGCTTCGCGCGCCCCGCAGCAGAGAGCGCCTGCCTGCTCTTCAACTTTTCACCCAGTCGCCGATAGCACGTCTCCGTCAGCCACTCGCCTGGATTGGCTTCTTCCGCAGCTGGAATCGCAGCGCATGTCTCTGCCGGCCCTTTAAGCGGCGAGAGCACGTCGGAGCCGGCGGTCGAGATGGTCAGCCATGTTCTCCAGAAAATACCTTCGGGTGTCGCCTCAATGCTCCCGGGCAATTTCACCGCCCCATCCGTCCACGCCTGCCGCAACGGTCCCGGCGGTGCCGACTCCGCCAGCCGTGCCAGCTGCTGCGGTTGTGAGCGCGCCAGCGCATCCAGCTCGGTATTGGCTTCGGTCCATTGATCCGCGAGCGCCACACCTTCCGCGAGTCCCAGCATCGCCGTGGGATCTTCAGGATCGAGCGCCAGTTCCCTTCGAAATGCATCGGACGCGGTCTTCGCATAGCCGAGCGCCAACAGAGCACGACCAAGATCGGCATGCACGCCCGGCTGGTCTGGCGCGGTCCTGGCAAGCCGCAGGAGAACGCGCGCCGCATCCCAGTTGGCATCCCCTGCCAGCAACGTCTCGGCATTGAGCTCCTGCGACAAGATGCTGTCCTCGGCATTTGTGTTCAGCACACGCTTCCAGTCGGCCGCCAGCTGCACATGCACCATGCCCAGTTTGTACCAGGCGTCTGGCAAGGATGGCGTCAGGCGCAATTGCTGCTCGTATTCGTCCTCCGCCTCCCCCATCCGATGAATCCGCGCCAGCGCATCGCCGAGCGCCAGCCGCGCATTCGCATTGGTCTTGTCCAGCGCCAGCGCGCGTCTCAGAGGTGCAACGGCTTCCGCTGCTTCGTTCAGCTCCAGGTGGTCCAGGCCGCAAAGCAACCACGCCTGGGCATACAGGAGTCGTGCATTTGCGTCCGCCGCGGGTTGAGCCTCAACCTTCGTGCCAACGATGGGGGCCAGCGTCTTCAGCGAATCAGGATAGCGATGCAACAGGAAATAGCCAGTTCCCAGCCGAACTCGTATCGCCGCCAGTGACGACGCCGTTGTTCCGGGCGCAGGGTTGGCGAGGAATGCCTCGTAACGGGAAACCGCCTGTTGAATCTGCTCAGGATTTTGTTGCCCTGCGGCTCCATCGTTGGTGATGGTCTGCGCAGCACTCTGCATCCACCCAGCCGACGCAAGCAGCAAACCAAGGAACAAGCCCCGGCATGCGACCCCCGCTCGATCACCGCAAATCCAACTGACTAACCGAATCGGCACATCCTGATCCTAAAGCCCGCGACGCATATCAGCTGTTCGCTCGCACCGGCCCTCTTCGCGAAACCGCTATTTCTGTGCCGTTGTTACCGATTCCGATCGGCCCAGCGTGTCGTACAGAGGCTGGACCGGCGTCACCGGCGGATCCTCCTTTGCGACCGAGACTGCGAGGATTCGGATGTTATTGTTCGCAGGCAGCGTGAGAGTCCTGGCGCCCCGCGGTATTTCGATCGAATATCCAAACAAATAGGAATAAGAGTAAGCGACGTTCTTACCTGTCGCGTCATGGTGATGGTCGCAATACCAGGCCAGATCGGCGCGTTTGATGTAGCCGGGCAGAATCCCGGTCATCTCCGCGTAGGGATCCATCTCCTTTTGTGCCGATCGGCCAGGGCGTTCCGGAGTTGTCACTTCCCTGGCCTGCCATTGCCGATCATCCCACTGCCCGATAAAGCCACCCCAGTCTTCAATATTGAGAGTCGATTCTCGATCCCCTACCCGGAACGTCGCTTTCTGATCTCCATTGATCGCCGCGGCCAGCAGGTAAACGCGGTTATAGTCGCCCTCGGGCAAAGAGATCGTCTGTCCCTTCGCTGCGATCGCGTCGGGAGTGCCCGCTTTTGCCGGAGCCAGCTCGAAATCCACCCCGTGGTAAGCGATCTTCTCCGGCAGCATCTCGGCCGGCAGCGCGTTCCCTTTGCCATCGAAACCCTCGGTCACGGCTGCCCCGGCCTCGCTCGCCGCCGCAAGATCATAGCGTAGCGACACCGGCTGCGAGTTCACCCGCGTTGCTCGCGTAGTCGCCGGCGCCAGCGTGATCGCAAACGTGCGCGGCTGGTACGCGGTGAAGGAAGTCATCAGCGCTCCATCCGTCACCTTCGCCGGTCCCACCGGCTGCTCCTGTCCGTTCACCTCGCGCGCCGCCGTAACCGACCCCGCAAACGACACTTTTACATTCGGCTCTGGCTTGCCATCCATTTCCACCAGCCGCACAACAATTTCGTTGCTGAGCTCGGCGCGCTTCAGCGCCATCACCCGTACGCGCGGAGTACTGACGCGGACCAACGAGAATTCACGCCCCAGCGTTCCCACGTGCTTCGTCGTTTCGAATCCGATCAACGGTGTATTCAGGCGCTCTCCCTGCCAGTCCGTCTCGCCCGTACGCCAGTCATCCGCATGCCCGCTGATGCCGTACGTAAACTCATGATGCCCGAGGTCCTGTGTGGCCTGATCCGGATAGCCGCCGCGCACGCCCGGCGTACGAATCAGCGTCAGCCGAATCGTATTGTCGTTCGGCTTGTCCGATCCGTTCTTGCAGTCGGTCAGAATCGTGGCCCCATACACGCCCGTTGCATCCGTCAGATCGATCCATTGATGCGAGAGAACCTCGAACTTCTCCGGCAGTGCGTTCGGCCTCTGGATGGTTCCAATACCCAGATTGTAAGTGGCCATCCGATTCGCCGCGGTGAGACGAAACACCGCTTTCAGGTTCGACTCGCGCGTGTTCCAGTCAATCGCATTTGCCGATTTCAACACGCTTGCCGGCATCGCCCGCTGACAGCATCACGGTCTGTACAAATTTCGATCCCGCTGTTTCCCGCGTCACTTCCACTGCCACGCGCGCTGGGCCGTTTTCCACTATGCGCACCCTCGCCGGTCCGTGAACATATTCCTTCGGGGGCGCCTGCTCCTGATCCCAGTCCATATTCCACGCCGGCCATTGTTGCGGATTGTCATACGAAATCGCCAGTCGCAGCGGTTCCGCCAGCAGTTCCTTTCCAAGCTGCTTGTCGAAGATGCTGGCAATGTCGCCGTCGCTGTTCAGTTTCACGCGATAGTAGCGATTCTCAAGCGAATCCTCTGAGACGTGCAGCGCCGTTTCTTCTTCCGCCTTCGCGCCGCCGCCTCGAACGCTGTACACAGCAAACCCCGTCGAAGGCACATGGGCCAGAAAGATGACCCTGTCCGCCGAAATCTGCGCGGGAACTTCCCTGCCATCCGGACCTGTGACCGTAACCCGATCCGGCATGCCGCTCGCGAAGTCTACATGCGCTTCAACCACGTCTTCGCGAGCAATGTTCAGCGGATTAAAAACCACCACCGGAATTCCCTCAGTTGCCGTATTCAGCGCGGATGAAACAGCCTCTGTCGCGCTGCTCAGCACTCCGGCGAATTGGTTCATGGCAATCACATCGTCGTTCCACGCAAACTCATACGCTCGCGGAGTCGCTGTGCCCGCGGCCAGATCGTGGAATTGTCCACCCATCACCAGTGTCCACGCTTCATTCAACCGGGTCAGCGGGTAAAGCCGTCCACCCAGCCACTCCGCCGCAACCGAGGATTTCTCGGCTGCATCCGCCAGCACTTCTTCTTTGCGCAGCCAGCGCTTCTGATAAGCCTGCGACGTCAGCGATCCGGCTGAATGATTCGTTAGCTCCATTTCGCCGGTGTACTGTGGCAACCTCGCGGCTTTCCCAGGCGTGATGTTGAGAAACATCTGATCCGCCGTCGCCGAAATTACATGAACCGGTCCGGCGCCCACGCGAGTTTCAGGCCACTCCGGATGCGACTCGCCGGGAAACCGGACATATCCGGCAGGCGGCATGCTCGCCTCACCCTGCGTCACGATCGCTTCCAGTCGCTTCACGGAATCTTCGCTGGGAGACCCGCCGATGTCTCCGGTTCCGTAGTAGTGATAATCGGTGAACAACCCCGTGATCTTGCCGTTGTTCTCCACCCGCGACGCCCAATCCCCCTGGTAACGGCTTAGTTCTTCGTCCTGCCGGGCCCTGGTAAGCTCCTCGATCTGGTTCTGCAGCATCGCGTATTTCTGTATATCCTGCGGGCTTAGATCGTTTTCGTTCGCCTGCCGAAACTTCGCCTGCAGTTGGCGCACCTGATCCCGTACGTCAGCAAGCATCGTATCCGGCGGCGCCTCCGGCAGTGGCTCGCTGAGGTCCGTATAAACTCCCCCCGAATAAGCTCCTGGATTCAATGCCGCCAGCACGCTCTCTCCATCCGGCCCTACCCAGACCCCGACGTTAAATGGCGTACCCTGCGGCGTCTTTTCGAGCGACTCCGGTCCTCCTCCCTCCGCCGACGAGCCCCACGTGAGCTTCTGGGTCGAAAACCCCTTCACGCCAGAATGCGCCAGAATCGTCGGCAGCGAGGCAGGAAAGCCGAAGCAGTCCGGCAGCATATACTCTGCGCTGTACTTTCCAAACTCCTGGCGAAACCAGTCATTCCCATATAAGATCTGGCGGATAAGCGACTCCGGGCTGGGCGCATTCACGTCGCCCTCTTCCATCGACGATCCGGCCGGATACCACCGTCCCTCGGCAACGTACTCTTTCAGCTTCGCGAAATCCGCGGGGTAATATTCCTTCATGAAGCGGTAGCGATTCGCACCGCTGAAATTGAAGATGTAATGCGGATACTTTGGGAAAAGCGCGAAGTTGTCCTCCATTGTGTTGCGGATATATTCATCGATAACCTGGGGATACTCCCACCGCCACTCCGTATCCAGGTGCGCATAACCGACGACGTAAAGGGTAGGCTGGCTCGTTAAATCCGGCTGGGTCGCCGTCTGCGCTCGAACAGCGCGGATCGACGTCACGCAAATGAGGAGGACTAATGTCAGGATGGCGCGATTTCGCAGCATAGCCATACTCCACGGTGAGTTTGTCAGGGGCCCGTCAGACCATCTGGTCAGCACTGCGCAATACTTCCAGCACTGAGCGCGCACGCATAGTACTGCGCTCCGGATGAGTGGTAACCGCGGGCGCTTTTTCATCGCCGTGGTACCGTTTCCACGGATCAAAGCTCAAAGGCTAATCGGCAGAATTCCGCGTTGTCAAGGCATGGCTCTGCAGGTCGGCTTCTCATTCGTTTCAACCGTGCCGGACCCAGGCGAACCGCGGACTGCGCCCTCCCCCGGATACCACCACAGCCCTGCCGGGTTCTTGACAATCCGGGAAGCAAGGGTGTAATTTGCTCTTCGACGTGGAATCGATACCAGGGCTGCAGGCCATACATTTCTGGGCTCGTTGCGGCGCCCTCTTCATTGATCCTCCACGCGTTCGTGAATAGCTCGGCTCTCTGATCCCCTAAGCGGTTACAGGAAATCGTCCGCCGCTCTCCAGGATGTCGCGTGCACGTTTACGCTTTCCCGGCGCGGTCGGTCTCCTTAAAGCAACTCGGTTAAGTTCGCCTGCTCAGTGACACTTCTGCTGACGCGGGAAGCTCTTTGGGTTCATGCATCGTGCTTTCGGAAATCTCTCCGTATGATGCGGCTTTCAGGAGGTCAAATGCTTGTGTTCAGACACAGACTCTCTGTCGCGGCAATCGCTGCGCTCGCTTTCTTGATTTCTCCCACCTCGCGCGCCTTTGCGCAATATCACGTCAATGGCACCATCACCGGCACCATCACCGATACCTCTGGAGCCGTCGTCCCCGACGCTGAGGTAAAGCTCATCAATCCCGCGACCGGCGTCAGCATCTCCACGAAGACTAACAATGCCGGGGTGTACATCTTCGCCGACGTTAGTCCGGCCAGCTATACCGTCACCGTCCAAAAGCAGGGATTCGATACCTGTCAGGGCACCGATGTGCTCCTGCAACCGGCGGACACGCGAACCTTTTCCTGCGCCCTCACAGTAGGCAAGGTCGCACAAACTGTCAGCGTCACCGCCGGCGCGCTCCAGGTACAGACGCAGAGCGCACAGGTCAACAGCGTTATCAATTCCGAGCAGGTTGCTGAGCTTCCTGACAACGGACGCAATTTCGCGAACTTTCTTGCCCTGCAGCCCGGAGTCGCCGGTGTTAATTTTGACGCTAACAACAGTATGAATATCTTCGCGACCCAGGGCGTCGCGGTTAACGGGCAGCGCGATGAAGACAACAACATTCTGATCGAGGGAGTATCTTCCCAGCGAACCCGTGACAATGCAGCCACCACCGCTGCCCCGGCGCTGGACGCAATCGGCGAGATCAATATCGTAGCTGCGGGATATATGCCGGAATACTCCCGTGCCTCTGGCGCACAGATTATCGTTCAGCTTAGGTCCGGAACGGACAAATATCACGGCAGCCTGTACGAATACAACCAGAATACCGTCTACGACTCGGCAGTCAATTACATCAATGCTGGCACTCCCGTGGGCCCATATATCTGGAACAACTTCGGTGGCACCTTTGGAGGGCCGATACCCGGGTTCCACAAGAAACTATTCTTCTTTTATTCCGAAGATGTCACCCGCAATCCGGGCTTCAGCCCGAATAACGTAATCGTGCCTTCGGCGAATGCTCATTCAGGCAACTTCACCGACTACTGCAGCGCGGGAATCGCCTGCCCAACCGTGCCCGCCTTCCTCGCCGGCAAGACCGATCCAAATACGGGTGCCGTTTTGGTGCAGGGCAAGCCATTTCCCAATAACACGATTGCCAAATCGTTCTGGAGCGCCAACGGTTCCGCCTTTATGGGCGTTTATCCGATGCCGAATATCAGTGGCGCGACGGTCAGCTCGACGGCGAATTACTATTACAGCTCCATCAGCACCAACTATAACCATACGGAAAGTCTGAAGGTGGACGCTGAGCTCGACCGGATGAAATCTCATCTGGCTGTCTCGCTGCGTCACTATCGCACCAACTCCGAATCCGGGAATTTCGGCGGAAGCCCCCAGTTGCTCGACTGGACGATTCAGGAGCCCGAGCGCGGAGGCACCATCGACTTTGCGACAACGTTTTCGCCCACCCTGGTGAATGACTTCACATTTGGCGCGACGGAAGATATTGTCCACGTAGTTCTCAGCGATGGCCCACGGGGTGACGGTCTCAATCGCTCTGATTTTGGCATAACCTATCCCTACATTTTCGGGCCCGCAAGCAAGGATGTCGCCGGCAAGACCCCGACAATCAACTGGGGCGGTCCTAACAGCAATTTTGACTCCTTCAACGGCGACACGGACGCTTATCCTTCGCACAGCGACGGCAAGATCTTTCAGTACTCCGATGTCCTGACGAAGATAGCCGGCCATCATGTCTTCAAATTTGGCACCTGGATTGAACAGGACGGCGAAAATGACGACGACCAGCTGGTGATCGGCGGGCAGAATCTCAACGGCACATTTAAGGTCAATGCCAATTCTTCCGACCCCCACTCTACGGGCCTTCCCATAGCCGACGCGTTGCTGGGTGTCTTTGACAATTACACCGAACTTGGCTATCGCAATCTGACGCCATGGATGGCATGGCAGGAGGGCTTCTTCGGTCAGGATTCATGGCGGATCACCCCGAACTTCACGCTGCAGGGCGGTCTGCGCTGGGATTACTTCCCGAATTACATCAGCCGCTGGTGTAATTTCTCTATGTTCGATCCATTGTCCTACACCGGGGCAGCTGGAGGCGCGCAGGTCATCGACACAGACGCGAGCAGCCCGAACTACGGAGCCATCGTCGGAGGCAATTACTATAACGGTATCGCGGTACCCTGTAACTCGCTTCCCTCGAACGGTTACAACCACTTCGGCGTCTTTGGAGAGGGATACAACGGATCGACGGCAGCCAGTATCAACCAGGACCTGGTGAATTCTGGCATGATGCGTGGATATTCTCCCTCCATCCTGCAGAACCGGCACAGGAACTTCCAGCCGCGCCTGGGTTTTGCGTGGGCCCCTGATGCGTTGCGCCAGACTTCCATCCGCGGCAGTGTCGGCATCTTCGACAATCACGATACTCTCAGCGATCAAACCCAAATGGGGAGAAATGCCCCTTTTCAAACAGCAGCCACAACTACAGACGGAGATATCGATTGTCCTGATGTGAGTCAGTCGCCCACCACCTTCGGCTGCTCAAGTACCAGCACCGCATTCACCCCTGGACCCGTAGTTGCCAGTCCCACTAACCCGCAGCAACCGATACCGATCACCGGAGCGGATCTAAAAGCTCCTATCCCGGTGGTCTATGGGTGGCAATTGAGTGTGCAGCATATGTTGCCGCAGGACACGCTCATACAGGTTGGATACGTTGGCAACCGATCGCGTCATCTGTCGGTTCTTGCCAATCTGAACGAGATGGCTCCCGGGAGTTACGGAAGTTGCCTGGGTGCGCAGGGAACACAGCTAGCAACGTGTCCATATCTCTACAGTTCGGATGTCGGCAACGCGACGACGCCGGTGGAGCCGGTCTCGGCCGTCGTGCCCTATCCGGGGTTTTCCAACTCCAGCTTCACGTATCAGAGCGATATTGGCACTTCGGCATATGACGCTCTGCAGGTCAGCGTGCAGCGACGCATGATCAAAAACCTGATGTACACCATTGCATATACCTTCGCCAACGCTCATGACATTGGTTCCGAGCTGCAGTCCTCGATCATCGATCACTACGACCCTGGGTACAATGAGGGGCCGCCGGACTGGCTGCACCATAACGTATTTACCGGAACCTACGTTTATGACCTTCCATTCTTTGAACACCAGACCAATTTCGAGGGAGCCGTTCTGGGAGGTTGGAGTTTGACCGGCGTATTCTCCGCAGAATCAGGATTCCCCAATACCATCAACGACGATGGAACCGACGTCGCCGGCCTGGGTGTCGACGGTGGTGAGCACGCCGAACTGGTCTCCGGCTGCAATCCAAATAGCGGACCACAGACAAAAGCACAGTGGTTCAAAACATCCTGTTTCGTCAATCCTACTGCCCCGGCTTCGCCGGGGAGTAATAATTATCTGGAGCCGCGCGGCACACTTGGGAATTCCGGCCGCAACAGTGTCTGGGGGCCAAATTCGTGGATCTGGGACGCCGGCCTGCACAAGACCGGCGCGGTGATTACAGATAACTTGAAATACGAGTTTCGCGCTGAAGCTTACAACGTCCTCAATCACCCGGTGCCCAATACTCTTGATACAGGGGTTTACGATGGTACGTTCGGAGAAATCAGTAATGTTTATCAGCCGACCAGCGGGTCACAGCGTAACATGCAAATCGGCCTGCGGCTTATCTTCTGACACAAACTTGGTATCGGAGAGGCGTCAGCCACGACGCCTCTTCTCTGTTTTGCTGCAAAACATGGCGGATCAAGCGCAACTCGGTCCGTCACACTTAGCTGATTGTCTCTGAGCAGCCGCACGATTCACGGCGTATCAGACGTGTATCCAGTCGGATCTTCTTCGCACCATCTACGCTGGAGTTCCAAGCTGTCTTTCCGGGTTCCTGCAGCTGCTCGAACAGGAGCTCTGCGGCCACTCGACCCATTTCTTCAATCGGTTGCCGAATAACTGTGATTGCCGGTCGAACGGTAGCTGCCAGCTCGAAATCGTCATAGCCCAGGATCGCCACCGAACCGGGAACTTCGATTCCAAACTTCTGCAGCGCTTCAAACGCGTAAATCGTCGTACTGTTCTTCAGCGTAAATATCGCGTCCGGCGGGTAGCTTCCGCAAATGAAGCGCTCGATGGTTTCTTCAGCGGAACGATGATCTTTAACCGAAGTATCCACGCTGTATTCGATACCCGCCGATTTCACGGCCTCGCGATAACCACGGATGCGCTCGCGAATTGTATAAAGAGTGGGTTCTCCGGTCAGGCACAGAATCCGTCTGTAGCCGTGTTCAATCAGGTGATTCGTACCCGTTCGTGCGCCTGCAAAGTTGTCGGCCAGAACCGCCGGGATTGAGGTTCCCGATAGTGGCCGGTCCAGAGCGACTACCGGCACCGAGAGCCTTGCCAGCAGGGTACGCAGCGCCTGGCTCTTCGAATCCGCAGGTGCGATGATCAGGCCGTCGGCCCTGTGGCGTGTCAAAACATTCACATTCGCGATTTCAACGCTTGTATCGTTTTGCGTCGTGGTCACAATCACGAGCGAATCGTTGGCACGTGCAATCGCCTGTGCGGCCTCCGCACACGCCGAAAAAAACGGATCTGCGATGCTCGGAATCAGAAGCCCAATCGTCCGAGTGCGGCCACCCTTCAGAATTCGCGCCGCCTGGTTCGGCATATAGCCAAGCTGTTCGATCACACGCCGGACATGGGCCAGCGTTTGCGGATCCACTCTGCGACCGCCGTTGATCACGCGCGAAACCGTCGTCGTTCCTACGCCCGCTCGGCGTGCCACTTCACTGAGCGTAGGGTGTTTCGCGGACTTAGTCATTAGTTTTGCTGCCGGCTGGAATCTGAGTCGCGTGGCAATGCCATGCTACAGCGAGTCACACATCATTATAGAAAGCCTTCTGGTCTTATGCATCATGAAAGCTGGTGGGCAATACAGTGTCGGGAAATATGTGCCATATTTACAACTGACGGCAAGCAGGCTCTGCCAACCGGCCCGGCTCATCCTGAGCCGCTGGCCACCGACCACGACCACTGAGCCTTCGCTGCGCCCCTCGCGGCGGATCTCGCTGACCCGATCGACGTTGACAATGACGGAGCGATGAATGCGGACGAACTTTGTGGGATCGAGGGTGCTGGCTAATTGCTTGATGGTCTCGCACAGCATCAGGTTTTTGGTGGAGACACGTGTAGTAGTCGGCGGCTTCGATCCAGTCGATGTCGGCAACATTGACAATGGAATCTTTTGCGCCACTGGGGACAAGAAGTCGAGTTGGATAACCGGATCGAGGTTGCAAGGGGTTCTCGACGGTGGCGAGAATCGCATTGAGTTGTTCCTGAGTGAGGAGCGCTCTCCTGGAAACGAGAGCGTCGGGAGAAACCCTGATGTCGAGGCGCAGGCGATCGGCAAAACGGACCTGCTCAAGGGCGAGAAAATCTTCGACGAGCTCCAGTTCCTGGGAAAAGGGGACTTTTTCGGGCGCCGAGCGCTGCAAGGTGGTTTTGAGGATGGCGTTGAGATGGCGCAGCATTTCGGCGGCCTCCTTGTGCGGCGCGGTCCCGGAGCAGAAGCGTACGATGATATCCGCCGCATCTTTGATGTCGACGGCGACTGGAGTCTCACCTCCGGCCGGCTGCTCACGCGGCGGCAAATGAAAAAGGGAGGGACGTGCCGACATGCCCGATATTAAAGAGGCGCGCCAAGCCCTGGTGTCTAGGATTCTCGAAGGGAAAGGCACAGCATCCCAGGCGCAACGCCGTCGTGCGTTTGATAACGCAGGGCTGGCCGCGCCGGTAAGCACCCTGATCAATAAGGTCGCCGGGCACGCCTGGAACGTTACCGACGAGGACATCGGCGCCGCACGTGCATCGGGCCTGAGCGAGGACCAGATTTTCGAGATGGTGGTATGTGCCGCGATCGGCCAGGCTACGCGACAGTACAACACAGCTCTCGCCGCCCTCGCTGCCGCGACGGAGAAGGAGTGACAGTTGCGTCTCGCAATCCTCGATACCGGCCACAGTTTCGGGACGAAGGCCCTTTTCGCGTTCATTGGCGCGGTCTCACGCCAGCCGGTACTCGATGCCGTTAAGGTGATCAAATATCGCTCGGACTTCTATGGCGGCCCGATGTCGAGAGTCACCCAGGAGGCGATGCGCGGACCGTCGGCATGGTCTGTCGGCGACCGCGAGCTGATGGCCGCTCTGATCGCGAAGACGAATGCATGCGAGTGGTGCATGAAGGCGCACAGCGCCGTCGCGGTCGAGGCGTATGGCGGCGCGGCGATGGTCTCCGCGGTTCTCTCCGATCTCGAAACCGCCGCCATCGAGGAACCGCTTAAGGCGACATTGCGCATGCTGCGCAAGCTCAGTCGTGAGCACTTGGTGGATGCGGACGATATGCGCGCGGCACTGGCTGCCGGTGCTTCGCGCGCGCAGATCGAGGACGCACTCGCCGTCTGCTTTGCGTTCAACACCATGAGTCGCCTGGCCGATGCCTTTGGATTCTTCCTTCCCGGCCCCAGGGCCTTCGAGGCCGGCGCGAGGTACCTGATCGCCCGCGGTTATCGTTAAATTCCCTGAGCTTCAATGGTCGCCAACAGTCGCTGTCCAGGGCGGGGCGGTACCCACAAGCCGGATCCTCGCCCTCTTCGCGCAAGAAAATGCTCGGATGCGGCCGCCCGGCGGTCAGCAGCCAGGACCCCGGGCGACGGGAGCGGGCGACAACGGCACCCCGCTGAATCCGATTCTTTCTCGCCAAAAACTAGGGTAGACTCCTGTCACGAGCCACTGCTCCAGGGGTTTTCCCGTGGGCTTCCTATCCTCGTTCCTCGAAGACGTCTTCATCAGCTATGCGCACAACGATGATGATGCCTATGCCATGGAGTCGCAGGGCTGGGTCGCTCAACTGGACGAGGACCTGAGGAAGCGGGTGGCGGTCTACCTCGACGGACAGCAACCCTCCGTCTGGCGGGATCGAGACGTGCGGAGCAACGACGATTTCGAGGAAAAAATCACTACCAGGCTGGTGAACACCGCGACCTTTCTGTCCATCATCAGCCCCAGCTTCTTTCAGCGGCCGTGGTGCCTTCGCGAACTGGAAGAATTCGCTGTATCGGCGGAGCGCAATCTCGGAGTGAAGATCGGGGAGAAGCACCGCATCTTCAAGGTCGAAAAGGTTCCGCTCAGCCTGGACCGAAGCAGCTTTCCCACCCGTTTGCAAGGCACCGGGAGTTACCGCTTCTACGGGCCCGATCCGGAACACTCGGGCAAAGTCCATGAATATCGCCCCAAGCTGGGGGTCGACTACGCCGCGAAGTACTGGCGGGAGATGGACGACCTCGCGCAGGATATCGCGACCGTCCTGAAGCAGATGCATGCCAGGGCGCACGCGAATGTGACGGCGACCCAGCCGACGACAGCCGTCTACCTGGCGGAAACCACGTCGGACCTTGAAGACGAGGCCAGGGAGATTCGCCGCGATCTGAAAGCCCGAGGCTTCGAGGTTCTGCCGGAAGGCGATCTGCCCTACCGTTGTAAGGACCTGAGAGCACGGGTCGAGGCGGATATGAGCCGTTGCCTCCTCTCCATTCATCTTATCGGCCGGGAATTCGGGTTCATCCCGGAAGGCGAGTGCGAGAAATCGATCTCCTGGCTGCAGAGTGAATATGCCATCGAGTATCAGAAGAAGGCCGGCCGGTTCACGCGTGTACTCTGGATGCCGCCCGGCCTGAAGGCGTCAGATTCCCGCCAGGAGCGGTTTATCGAGTATCTCCATAACGACTCCGAGGTCCAGCAGGGCGCCGATCTTGTCGAGAGCCGGCTGGAAGGCCTGAAGACGCTGGTGCAGGAGAAAATCAGAATCGTCCAGGATGCGGGAGAGAAGAAAAGTGTGCTGTTGGCAGCAGCCGGGCCCACGCTGGTCACGAACGACGAACCGCCTCGTATCTATGTGATTTGCGACCAGCTCGACCTGGGCTCTCCGGATTTGGGAGAACTAAGGAATCATCTCTTCAGCCACGGCTACGAATGCATTCTGCCGTCGGAATACAGCAACGAAGCAGAGGCCCTTCAGGAGCACGCCGATAATCTGGAAATTTGCGACGCCTGCCTGATCTATTACGGGCAAGGCTCGGACAGGTGGTTTGGCACCAAGCTGCGGGAGCTGCGCAAGCTGCTGAGCCGCAGGGCCACCCCTGTTTGGGCCAAGGGAGTCTATGTGGCGCCCCCTGAAACCCCCTGCAAAGTCCAGCTCCAGACCCTGGAAGCCATGGTCATGCGCGGGGCAGCCCCTTTTTCAGGGGCAGTGCTGGCGCCGTTCCTGAGTAAGGTGGGACCCCAGACAAAAGAACGGACCGCGTAAGATGGGGTCGTTCGTGACCAATCCGTATCCTGGTTTACGTCCGTTCGAAACCGAAGAGGACTATCTCTTTTTTGGGCGTGAGGGGCAGAGCGAAGAAATTCTTGCGCGCCTGCGCCGTGAGCGATTCGTTGCGGTGGTCGGAACATCGGGCAGCGGCAAATCCTCTCTGATTCGTGCCGGCCTGCTTTCTTATCTGTACGGCGGTTTCATGAGCGGGGCCGGCTCGCACTGGCGTGTGGCAGTGATGAGACCGGGCGGCGATCCAATCCGCAATCTCGCCAGAGCGCTCTATGTTCCCTCAGTGCTGGCTTCCGGGGGCATAAGCGGAGAGGACGCGCAACAGGAACAAACCGTGCTGGAGGTGACGCTGCGGCGCAGCGGCCTTGGGCTGGTGGAAGCGATCCGGCAGGCCCGGTTGCCGGCGACCGACAATATTCTGGTTGTCGTCGATCAGTTTGAAGAGCTGTTTCGGTTCGCGGAACCGTCGAAATCGTCGCGCAACGAAGACGACGCCGCCGCATTTGTGAAGCTGCTGCTGGAGTCTGCTACCCAGACGACACTGCCAATCTACATCGTGATCACCATGCGCTCCGACTTTATCGGGGATTGCGCACGCTATCGTGATCTGCCGGAGAGGGTAGCTGCGGGCCTGTACCTGATCCCCCGCATGACGCGGGATCAGCGCCGTGAGGCCATCGAACGGCCGGCCATGGTGGCCGAAGCCGCGATTGCCCCGCGTTTGATGAACAGGCTGCTGAACGACGGAGGCGACAACCCGGACCTGCTTCCCATCCTGCAGCACGCCCTGATGCGCACCTGGGAATACTGGCGGCTGCATCACGAGCCGGGAGCGCCCATCGATCTGGACGACTACAAAGCCAGCGGCGAAATGACGGAGGCGCTCTCCTGCCACGCCGAAGAAGCCTGGGCGGAACTTCCCGACGATCGATCGCGCATGATTGCGAAGCGCATGTTCCAGGCTCTCACCGAGAAAGGCGAGGACAATCGCGAAGTGCGGCGGCCCACTTCCGTGGGCAACATCGCCGCCGTCGCGGGTGCCCCGATCGACGACGTGGTCGCGGTCATTGACACTTTCCGGAGGCCTGGCCGCTCCTTTCTGACCCCTCCGGCGAATGTGCCGCTGACGGAAAACACGGTGATCGACATTTCGCACGAGAGTCTGATCCGCGGCTGGACGCGGCTGAATAAATGGGTCGACGAGGAAACCGAATCGGCCAGGGCCTACCAGCGGCTGGCGGAAACCGCGGTACTGGAGGCACAGGGGCGGGCCGGACTGTTTCACGGCCCGGACCTGAAGAATGCCGTCGCGTGGCGCGAGAAGGAAAAGCCAAACCCGGCGTGGGGACGTTTCTACCATCCTGGCTTCGACACGGCCATGAAGTTTCTCGACCGGAGCGCCGCTGCGCGCCAGCGTCAGATCCTGGTCTACGGAACTCTTGGGCTGTGTCTGATTCTTTGGTGCGGATATCTCTTTTATGCGCATCAGCGCAATATCCGGAGAGAAGCCGCATCGCAGGCCATGATTCTTCGCCAGCAACAGATGGCCGCCGCGGAGGAGGAGAAAGCCAAAGATGAACATGCTATCGAGGAGACCAGAATTGCCGAGGCTCAGGGGGAGACCGACTGGGTAAGAAACGTATCGCGGACCATGGACGTAAGCCGGATCGAACTGGCTTCGGCGGCAAGCAACCTCAGCTCTCTGATGAATGATGCTTCGCCCCAGGAAGAAAAAATTCAGATGCAGGGGATCATGGCCCAGGCTCAGACCGAGATGGGAGAACACGAAAAGGCTGCGCAGGCGTATACCCAGCTGTTGGTCCTGCATCCGGATCAGCGCTGGAGCCAGGAAGAGCGATCCTATGAATACATCCTGCTGGGGCGCGCCGACGACGCCATTGCCGATCTGAAAGCCTATCTGGAAGATGATCCCAATTCTTTCCTGCCGCATATGAATCTGGCCGTCGCCCTCGGCATGGAAAAGCGCTATCGCGAGGCGGACGCGGAGATTCAGAAGGGCATCCGGAATTTCCAGTTCGGATCGTCGAGTTTGTACGATTCAGAAATATCTCCGGACATCCAGCGCGCCACAGGGCAGACCATGCTGGTAGAGACCCCGGTTACGTTCTACGTGACCATGTTTTATGAGCTGGCCAGCCTCAAAGCGTTCGCCGGCGATCCGGAATTTGCAACGGCCCTCGATCAGGCGGACGCGACCGCACGCAAACAGGGTTACAACCTGGGTGGCGGCGCCGTCAACAATAAGGCCACCCTCGCATCGGTCGACCCTTTTCTTCTCGGGATCGAATGGGCATGGCTCAGCGCTCGCGCTCAGAACATCTCGGCAATCGGCCCCACCCGCGAGGATTACGGAGTCTACGCGGCCTACGGCGCATTGTGGGAACGTGCCGCGCGCATCCAGCCCCGGTTTAAGGATTGGGCCGGGCACTTCTATGCCGTGTTCCTGCAGGAACACGCGAAGCAAAAGCAGTCACGCTATGATGGCATGGCGGCCTGGGTCGATCAGCAAATGCATGCCCTTTATCCAGCTACCGGCTCGCCGCCGCCGATCCCCGCCGAGAACGCCACCGACATCACCGCTCTGACGGACGAAGCCGACGTGGCCAACGAGCGAGGAAAGTACTCTGATGCGGCAAAAATCCTCACCACGGCGATTCAGGAAGTGGAGCACTGGCCGAACGGGCGCTCCGAGCTGATCATGCTGCTCATGAGAAGAGCGGACACCTACGTAAATGTGCAGGACGTGGCACAGCAGGATTCCGACACGGCAAAGAACGCTGCCGCAGCCGCACAGAATGACTGCCGGCGGGTCCTGAAGATGGATCCACATACCGCGAAAGCCTACTTCGACCTTGCCGAAACAGAGAAGGATGCCGCGGCGGAGGAGCGAGACTATGAGCTGGCTTTCCAGTACGATCCTCGGCTCAGATTCGCCGGAGCAAGGGTGGGCATCCTCCTTGAGAAGAGCAATCCGAAACGCGCGCTGGCCCTTTTAGAACAGGCAAATCGAGTCGATACACCCGATATGACGATCTTTCAGGAGATTGCGAAAATCCAGAATGCGGCCGGAAACTACGGGGAAGCCTTGGCAGCCATCAGTCGAGCCATTGCGATGCAACCCGACAATGGGAACTCCTACCTGATTAAGGCTGAGGCGGAAAAGGGATTGCACTGGAGCGCGGTCGAGATCGCGATAGAAAGGGCATCCGACTATCGCAAGCTGGGTGATTATCTTGCCCGGACAGGCCAGCAGGCGAATGCGTTGCGATGCTATGTGCAGTCGCTGCACACACTGGCGGAGGATCCGGCTGGCAAAGGAAATGACAGCGTGCTGGCTGAAGAGACCGTGACCGCGCACGAACTCTCCCAAACGCTGGACAGTCTCGGCTCGCACAACGACGCCAAACGATTCTGGACCGCTGTAAGCACAACCCCATATCTCGCGGCTCTGAAAGACATCGCCCAAAAGGAAATCCAGCGGCTGACTCCGTGAAGCGCACCCGCGGAACGGTTCTGACTCACTGCATGAAGTGGTCCGGAGCGGACTTTATTTTATGGTCGGCTGCAGCTTCTTTGCTTTGAGCTCGAACGCGGCTGCCTGAGCCTTTTGCCCGGATTGCTGTAACAGCTGAGCATGCTCGTGATAGACGCGAGCGAGCACCGTGCGATTGTTCTTACCCCAGTACTGATCCCAGGCATATACCTCCATCTGGCGCTCTCCCTTCGTGTAATCCTCAATCGCGTCCCCCGGTTTGTCCTTGGGAACATCGGCCGCTATGGCCTCATAACTGAGACCCAGATAGAAGGCGATGGCGGCGGGACTCAGGCCCTGGTCTGCCGGCCCTGCCACATTACTGGACGCAAGTGAAAAAGCCACCGAACCCTGCGAAAGCTCCTCCTGACGGCGCGCCGACAGCCTCACAACTTCGAGCAACTCCGTGAGCCCCTCCACCGCATCGGGATACTCGCCCGCGTGAAAGCTGGCCAGGCCGAAGCCCAGCGCCACTCCCTGCAGTTCGGGACTGTGGGGAGGCAGGAAATGCCGATCAAGCATAAAGGCCCATTGATAGTACCTGCGGGACAAGCGGTACTTCAGCGTCACCTCGTCGTTGATCTTTTTCAGCGCATCCCCCTGGATCTTCTTCGCGGTTGCATCTTTTGCCTCGGCATCTGCTTCGTCGAAAAAGATCTCGCCAAGCCCGGCAAGGGTGGGAACCACGGGGCGAAGCTGAGGATTGAGTTCGGCGGGGCTCAAAGTGAGGGTCAGGGTTTTCAGAATCGCCTGCGCTTCGTCCTGTTTTCCCTCATCCACGTAAACGGCAGCCAGAGAATATTTCGATATGGTGAGGAAGGGCTCGGACGAACGCCCGTGTTCGGCCTCGGTTATGGCGGCTGTAAAAAAGGTCTCCGCTTCCGGCCAACTTTTGTCCAGCATCGCATTGGCTCCCGCATCGAGATACGTGCGCCAGACAATGTCGCCGAGGCCTGTTTCCGCCGCGCAGGACAATGCGGCGGCGAAGGCGGTGAGACCCATCAGGCAAGTGCGCGTCAGCGTCGTCATTCCTGCTCGATTGTGAGGAGGTGGGGGTTAAGGCAGGGCAATTGTATCACCGGCCCATACGGGACGAGCACGGCGAAAGGCTCAACAAGAGCAATGCGATCCGGCCGCGTTGAAGGATTCGCAATGCTGTTTTTCGTACTGAAGTCTGGGCGACTCGAGGTGACCGACGTGGAAGTGTTCTGGCCCAACGGGCTTCACGAGGAACACAGAAAGATTTCCGCGAGTCGCCTGGTAATCCTGCGAGAAGGAGCCGGAGCCGTCCCGAACCGCAGCTGGGAACGTTGAGGGGGTGCAGTTGGCCCTTCGCTGCAGTTCGCTCGTCTCTTGCTTCGCAGCTTACTCGTCTACTCGTAGCGCAGCGCTTCGATGGGATCGAGAGTTGCCGCTTTCCACGCGGGATAGATTCCGAAGACGAGGCCGATGATGCCGGAGACGACAAAACCCACGATGACCCAGAAGCCTGACAGGCTGGCCGGGAACGAGATGCCGTAGCGAATCGCGTACGTCAGAATCGTGCCGAAGAGAATGCCGAGCAGGCCGCCCAGGGCACACAGGGTCATGGCCTCAAAGGTGAACTGGATAAGGACGTTCCGCTTTGTCGCGCCGATCGCTTTGCGGACGCCGATCTCGCGGGTGCGCTCCGTGACCGAAACCAGCATGATGTTCATGACACCCACTCCGCCCACCAGCAGGCCGACGCTCGACACCGCGAACATGAAGATGACGAGGCCGGCGGTGATCTGCGACCAGAAATCGAGGATAGAGTCGGGGCTGAAGATCGCGAAGTCGTCGTCCTTCTCCACGCGGACCCGGCGCCGCTCCCGCAGCATGGTGCGGACTTCTTCGGTGACGATGGATTTGTTCTTCGCGTCGTCGTACTTCACCGAGACCCAGGTATCGAGAACCTCGGGGTGGATCTTCTTGAAGGTGCTCAGCGGAAAAGTGGCTTTATTGTCGTTGGGGTTGTCGCCGCTGCCGAAGGCCTGCTTGTACTTGTCGAGAACGCCGATGACGGTGAAGATATCGCCATTGATTTCGATGTCTTTGCCGATGGGATCCTCATTCGGAAACAGCTTCTCCGCGGTATCGTGGCCGATGACGGTCACGTTGGCAGCACGAAATTCGTCGTTGTCGTTGAACGCTCGCCCATCGGCAATCTTGACATCAGAGACCAGGGCGAAGGAGGGCTGATCCCCCTCGAGAATCGTGTTCTGAATCTTCTTGTCCTCGTACTTCACGGCCACGTAGCCGACCCCAAGCTGCCAGTTGGAATATTGGCGTCCGCAGTTGGACGCAACCACGTGGGGGAGGGTCGCCAGCGCCTTGCAGTCATCCTCCGTGAGGTATTTACGCGCCAGCATCTCGGTGGTGGGACGAATCCCGATGGGATTCCAGCGGTAAAGCCAGAGCACATTAGTGCCGAAGGATTTGGCCATGTCGGCGACGCGGTTGTTGACGCCATTGATGAGCGACGAAATGGTGATGACCGTGGCCACGCCAATGACGATGCCAAGGATGGTGAGGCCGGAGCGCAGCTTGTTGCTGCGCAGCGTGTCCATTGCCATGCGGACGGATTCGCGGGAGTCGCTGAGTGCCATGGGTTATAGCTCCGCTCGCAGGGCGACGATGGGGTCGAGCATCGCCGCCTTGTGCGCTGGATAAACACCGAAGAAAATGCCGACGCTGGTGGCGACGAACAGGCCCAGCAGCACCGACCATAACGCAATCGCCGAGGGAAACCCGACCAGGTGCGTGACGGTCTCGGCGACCGTGACGCCGAGAAGAACACCGAACATCCCGCCCAACAAACTCATAGCGGCGGATTCGATCAGGAACTGCAGCATCACGTCGTGGCGCCGGGCGCCGAGTGCCTTCCGGATGCCGATCTCGCGGGTGCGCTCGGTGACGGAGACCAGCATGATGTTCATGATCACCACCCCGCCGACCACCAGCGAGATGGCGGCGATGCCGACGATGACCGTAGCGAAGGTTTCGCTGATCTGTTTCCAGAGGCTGATGAAGGTCTCGTTGGTGGAGATGGTGAAGCTGTCTTCGACGCCGGGCTGATCGTGGCGGCGAGCCCGCGTCAGTGCGCGGACCTCGTCGATGGCGGCATCGAGAGCGCCTGGTGCCATGCCCGCCTTGGCGGAGATCGTTACACTCTGGTGCTCGCCGTGGGTGTGCAGGAAGGTGCTGAGCGGCATGTCGACGTAATTGTCCTGGCTTTGACCGAAGGTCGAGCCCTGACGCTCGCCGACGCCGACAACGGTATAGACCTCACCGTCGACGCGGATTTCCTGACCAATGGGATCGTAGGGAGGCAGCACGTTGTCGACGATGTCGTAGCCGATGACGACGTCATGTGTGCCGAGCTGATCATCCATGGGGGTGAGCGCGCGGCCCTGCACGACGTTGAGGTCGGTGATTTCGGCCATGTTGGAGGTCCAGCCGTTGATATTGGTGTTGTTGCTGGACTGCTTGCCGCTAACCACTGTGCCTGTCGCGGAAAGCTGTGCCGCCAGCACCTGGCAGCGCCTGCATTTGTCGAGCAGATACAGATAGTCGTCATAGACGATGTCTTTGCGCTTGTTCACCTTGAGATATTCTTCGCCAGTGAAAATAACGGGAGGCAGGCGCGTGAGCGTCAGGGTGTCCGACCCCTTGCGGGCTACCTTTTTGACGACGAACATGTTGGCCCCGTTGACCAGGGTGATGACTGCGATCACCGAAGCGACACCAATGACTACTCCGATGATGGTCAGGATGGTGCGCATTTTGTTCGCCCAGAGCGACTGGAGCGCGACCTTGATGGCTTCGGCAAATCCCATGTTCTGCGGTTTTCCCCATGCCCCCGGGATCCGGCGCAGGATCAGACCCTGTTTTGCGGGGACTCTCGGCTTAGTTTACGCAGAATCGGGGTGGGACGTTCCGTTTTTGTGAGGGCTGGAGACCAGGGCCGCTGTGCCCCCGCGGCCTCGAACAAATCCGCATGCGGAGGAAGATCCCGGGGAATGCGGTTCGTCGTAACCACCTCCGGGAGAACCGTCTCAGAATTGGTCCTTCATCGCGAAATGCAGGAATCGCGGATCCGAGCTAAACCATCCCGTCGGCCCCGTGCTGGTAATCTGGCCGCCATAACCTCCAGCGCTGCTGTACGACGGAACCGCGAACCGGGAGAGTTAAGAACGTTAAAGGTGTCGATGCGGAAATGGAGAGTCTGTTCATGCCAGATAGAGTTTGTTTTTGAAGAACGAGGCGTTGAACTGCCCGCGTTGGCCGAGGTCGAGCCGTTCCTCGCAGAGCATCAGGCCGAACAACAGGAGCTGACAAAATGAGAATTCTGATAGGCCGAATTTCCTGCAGGAAAGAGCTGGGCTTCGCGGCGGCAGTGCTGCTCGCTTTCTTCCATCCCTGCGTAAGCGATCTGCACGCGCAGGGCGCGGCTGCCACTCCTCCGCAGAAGGTAATTTTCGACACCGATATCGGCGATGACATCGACGACGCTTTCGCGCTGGCGCTGGCCGTCTCCAGCCCGAAACTGCAGATCCTCGGCGTCACAACAGCATGGGGAGACACCGATCTGCGCGCTCGACTGACAGCGCGTTTCCTGCAACAAACGGGCCACAGCAATATTCCCGTGTTTGTCGGCCCCGCGACGCATGCCAATTCGACGTTTACCCAGGCGCGCTGGGCCGAAGCATGGCCGCGCCCGGCCGCGGGCTGGCCGAATGCCATCGACTTCATGGTCGACATGATTCGCCGGAATCCACGCGAGATCACGCTGATTTCTGTTTCCCCATTTTCCAACGTTGGCGCCCTCATCGACCGCGATCCTGCCGCCTTCCGGCAGTTGAATCGCGTTGTCATCATGGGTGGCTCCATTCGACGCGGCTATGGCGATCTCGGTTATTTACCGGATCACGGACCGCAACCCGAATACAACATCCTGATGGATGTTCCGTCGGCCAAAAAGCTGTTTGCCTCCGGAGTGCCTCTCTACGTGATGCCGCTCGATTCCACGCAACTTAAGCTGGACGAAGTTCTGCGCGCCACGCTGTTCAGCCAGGGAACCCGCGTCACCGATGCGCTCGTCTCCCTCTACGAACAATGGACCTCTTCCACGCAGAATCCCACGCCAACCCTCTTCGACGCGATGGCAGTGGCGGCGGCCATCGAGCCCTCGCTGTGCCCAACGACTCCGATGCGCGTCGAGGTTGACGACAAAGGCTACACGCGCGTCGTCGATGGCCAGCCGAACGCCAATGTTTGCCTGGCATCGGACTCGGACCGTTTCTTCCACTTCTACATCCCTGCGGTTCTGGGAACGGTAGGGCAGTGAACGCGCCGCGCGCAGAAGCCGGGTGACCTGGGGCTTGCGTGAAACCAGATCACCGCTGGACTTCCTCTGGTGATATGCTCCTCCTTTCCGAACAGATAGCTTGTGCGCGGTCGTGTTTTCGACACGACAAACGCATTGATGAGTAGAAGAGGTTGCAGGACTTGCGGCACAACAGGAATGGGATCAGGCACATCGATCTGACAGAGTTGCAGCTCGCCTCCAGCGAGACGGCCCGCGTCATCAACCGTGACATCGTTCTCGAGCTGATACGAGCCAGCCAGCCGATTTCCCGCGCCGATCTGGCGCGCCGCTCCGGACTGGGAAGAAGCACCATCTCGCAAATCGTCGAACAACTGATCGAAGAGAACTGGGTGCGCGAAGGAGCGATGGGTTCACCACCCCGCGGGCGCAGGCCCACGCTGATCGGCCTGAATGAGGATCTGGTGGCGATTGCCGTCGACATTCATCCCCGCCAGGCCAGTGTGGCGCTGGTGGATCTGAATGGGCGGCTGCTTTCGCGCTGGCCGGTGCCGCTCACCTCCGATCCAGCGGCCTCCATGCGGCTGATCATCGATTGCATGCAGCGCATGCACCGCTCCGCCGAGCGCAAGTCTACGGAAGGGATTGGCATTAGCCTGCCAGGCCGAGTCAATCCCGCGACGCAGCGGTTGATCTTCGCGCCCAACCTGAAATGGCCGGACTTCGACATCAAGAAAATGGTGGAAACGAAGATGGCGCTGCCCGTGACCATGGAAAACGATGCCACCGCCTGCCTGCTGGCCGAGCTGACCTTTGCCCGCATGGATGGAGTGCGCGACGCAGTGCTGGTCGCCGTGGCCGAGGGCGTCGGTACCTGCGTCCTCACGAACGGACAGCTGGTTTCCGGGCACAACGGAATGGCTGGCGAGTTCGGGCACGCGCCCATCGATCCCAACGGACCCCGTTGCGGCTGCGGGAAACGAGGGTGCTGGGAAGTCTTTGGTTCAACCCGCGCCGCCTTGCGCTACTATCGCGATCTGCGTCCGAAGAGCCCCATCGTCACGTTTCAGGAGCTGCTCAACCTGGCCGAGGAAGGAGATTCGGATGCCGCGCAGGCGCTCACCATGCAGGCTCAGGGGATTGGCCGTGGGTTGCGGATGATCATCGCCGGCCTCTCTCCCAGCACGATTCTCATTGCCGGCGACATTACCTCGGCATGGCATCGTTTTGGCCCGGTCATCGAGAAGGAAGCGATCGACCTGACCCTCGCAGGCAGTCCTCCGGTGATCCGCCCCACCCTCGAAGGCGAGATCGCCCGGCTGCGAGGTGCAGCGGCGCTGGCGTTTCAGCGCGGAGCGCACCATGCGACTCCGGCGACGGTGATCGCCAGCAAGCTCGCCTGACAGAACGCAGGGTATGCGCGCCTGAGCGGTCGACAACGCACGCACCCTGGGCCTGCATGCCGACGACGCGGGATATGTTCCCGCGAACATGCCACGCTCCATCGAAACCACGGGAGACACCGATAGGGTGTTCCTCGAAACCTTCGCTGCAAAGGGGTCATCGATGTTATTCTCAAGGTTTCGCCATGTGGCAGCTCATTGAGAGATTGGTATTGTGGACGGTCGACGTGACGCTGCTCAGCAGCGTCCTGGCCGTGTTTGAGATCGTTCTGGAGAGGGATCGTGGATGGGCTTCGGCCCTCGATGAACGCGGCTGGGGCAAAAAGCTTCTGGCCGGAAATCCTCTGGTTCGCTGGGTCGCCGATAAGCCTTACGTGACCTCCTATCACCTGCTGGTTTTCGGAATGCTCCTGCCGATCGTGCTCTGGACGCAATACCAAATTGGGGTTCGTCTCGGATTCGGTTCGGCGCTCCGTTCCGGTCACTTCATTGCAGACCTCTTATTCCTCTTTTCCGCATTGCTGGCCATCTGTGTCCTCGAGGATTTCCTCTGGTTCGCACTGAATTGGTATTACCCGCGCAGCCTGGCGGACCTCCTCGCAGGCGATATCTGGTGGCATACAGATTGGATACCATTTCGGCCGCTCGATGAAGCTTCCGCGCTTTTACATCTCCGTGGGCAGTATCGCCCTCCTGGTTCTGGCGGCCAGCTTTGCTCTGCGCGTTTGAGTCGGTCTGCCGGACACAAGCGCACGGGACCTGGATGCCTGGCGAAGAGCGCCGGGGCGCGGGAGAAATCCACCAAACTGAAACCGGGCTTGCATGGGCCAGCCCGGCGGTGCGGGCTTAGTCTCTCGATGGGCGGCGGTGGTTGTAGGTTCTCCAGCTTCCAGAGGAGCTGGCGGAGGATGCCCATCCATTCGTACAGTTCCGACTGGGTCAGGTGGAGGTGGCGGACGAGGCGGCGGATTCTTCTTCCGACGTCGCGTCGTGGCCTTTGTGGACGTAACCGCTGCGGTCCAGCGCTTCCAGGAGAACGGAGACGAGTCGCTCGCGTTGGCCGGCTGTGGCGATGGGGTCGGAGACTGTGGGAGCGGTGGTGGGTTCGGTGCCGGTCTCGCGCACTAATTCGTAGAGGACCACGGCTACGGCCTGGCCTAGGTTCATCGAGGGGTGTTCGGTTCGGGTGGGGATGCGGAGAAGGAAGTCGCAATGGCTGAGGTCCTGGTTGGAGAGGCCGACCTTTTCCGATCCAAAGAGCAGCGCGGCTTGGCCGCCGGAGCGGAGATGCTGGCAGAGGAGGGCGGCGCCGGCTTCGAGACGCTCCAGGGTTTCGCGGGGTGTGCGGCGGCTGCCATCGGTGGTGCCGATCACGAGCCCGCAGTCGGCGACGGCGTCGGAGACGCTGGCGTGTTCTTCAGCCGCGGTCAGGACGGGCTCGGCGTCAACGGCGGAGCGGGCTTCGCGAAAGGCGACGTCGTAAGGATGCACGACGCGCAGATGGAGCGATCCGAAATTGGACATGGCACGGGCGGCGGCTCCGATGTTGAGCGGGTTGCGGCTGGCGATGAGAACGACGCGGAGGCGATCGAGTTCTGCGGCGGTAAGCACGGTGCGTGACACAATACTACGTAGAGATTATGGAAAACGAGAGCTTCCCTTCCCCCGCATTTTCTTCAGCGGATATTTCCCCTGAGACACCAACAGAGACGAGCATTGCCAACCCCGTTGTGGCCTCGCCTGAGAGACCGGCGGAACCGGTCCTCGAGCGCCCGGCTGAGCCGGCGGAGTCGTTTGCTGAACTGCTGTCGGAGTTCGAGCACGAGCACAGGAAGCAGGACGGCGCGAAACAGCTGGAGGGGACGGTGGTGTCGCTGTCGGCCGACAGCGTGTTCCTCGACATTGGCTTCAAGGTAGAGGGCGTGCTGCCGCGCACGGCGTTTGAGAACAACGCGGATGGCGTGACGGCGGGCGATAAGGTTCCGGTGTCGGTGAAGGGGCGGAACGAGGAGGGCTACTACACGCTGTCGCGGTTCAAAGTGGCGCAGCCGACGGACTGGGCATCGCTCGAAGCGGCGTATACGCAGAGGACTGCGATTGTGGGCACGGTGACGGCAGTCGTGAAGGGCGGGCTGAGCGTGGATGTGGGGGTGCGGGCGTTTATGCCGGCTTCGCGCAGCGGGACGCGCGAGGCGAAGGAGATGGAGGAGCTGGTCGGGCAGCAAATCGAGTGCCGCATCATCAAGCTCGATACCACCGAGGAAGATGTGGTGGTGGATCGGCGGCATTGTTCGGAAGAGCAGGCGGCGGTAGAGATGAGAGGCCGATGGTCGGCGCTGGCGGCAGGCGAGGTGGTGAGCGGGAAGGTGCGGAGCCTGACCAGCTACGGGGCGTTTGTGGATCTGGGCGGGATCGACGGGCTGCTGCACGTCAGCGATATTGCGTGGAGCCGGGTGGAGAAGCCGGAGGACGTGCTGACGGTGGGGCAGGAAATCCAGGTGAAAGTGCTGAAGATCGATCCGGAGGCGCAGCGGATTTCCCTGGGAATGAAGCAGCTGGGGCCGGAGCCGTGGGATGCGGCGGGCGACAAATACAAGGTTGGCGAGCGCGTGACGGCGACGGTGCGCGAAGCTGATGGATTTTGGCGCGTTCGTGGAGGTGGAGCCGGGGATCGAAGGGTTGATCCACGTGTCGGAGATGTCGTGGGTGAAGAAGGTGCGGAAGCCGAGCGACATTTTGAAGGCGGGCGACACGGTGGAGGCGGTGATTCTGTCGGTGATCCGGCGGAGCGGCGGATGTCGCTGGGGCTGAAGCAGGCGCTGGGCGATCCGTGGAAAGATGCGGCGAGGAAGTTTCCGGCGGGGTCGGCGGTGGAGGGTCCGGTAACGCGGCTGATGAAGTTCGGCGCGTTTGTCCAGATCGCAGAGGGCGTGGAAGGGCTGGTGCACGTCAGCGAGATCAGCGCGGAGAAGCATATCAATCATCCGCAGGATGTGCTGAAGGCGGGCCAGGTGGTGCGGGCGCAGGTGCTGGCCATCGATACGGAGAAGCGGCAGATCAAGCTGAGCATGAAGCAGGCGGTGCCGACCGAGCATTGGCGAATATGTCGAGGAGCACCACGTGGGCGATGTGGTTTCGGGGCGCGTGGTGGATGAGGCCTGGGTCGAAGTGGGCGAGGGGATTCGGGCGAAGTGCGTGGGAGCGGCGGCTGCGGCGGTGGAGGAGAAAAAGAGCGCACAGAAGGCGGACCTGTCGTCGCTGACCTCGATGCTGCAGGCGCGTTGGAAGAGCGGGGCGACTCCGGCAGCGACCAAGGCGGAGCCGATGCGGGCGGGACAGGTGCGGAGTTTCCGGATCGTGAAGCTGGGCAAGGAAGGGATTGAGGTGGAGCTGGCCTGAAGGCGAATCAGGCGGCGGGATTTTCTGAGGGGGAGAAGCGCGACGGGGCGAGCATGGAGGGAATGCGGCTGTCGTCGCCGGTGGTGACAAGGCCGGCGATGATCTCGCCAATGGCGGGCGCGAATTTGAAGCCGTGACCAGAGAATCCAGCGGCGAGGATGACCTGGGGATGATCTGGATGGGCGCCAAGGATGAAGTGCTCGTCCGGAGTCATGGTGTAGAGACAGGTTTCGGCGTGGACGAGGCGGCCGGCGACTGAGGGCAGCGTGGTGGCCAGACGCTGGCGGATGCGGCGTTCGTCGTCGGGACGGACGGTGCGGTCGACGGTTGCGGGCGTGCAGGTTTCGACACTGCCGTGGATGGCGACTTTCAGGCCTTCCGAGGCAGGACCGGTGAGGGGAAATCCGTAGATCATCGGTTCGAGCGGGGCGGTTTCGATCATGTAGATCGGGAAGCGGGTATCGCGGAACGGGTCGAGGCAGCCGGTTGGCTCGAACCAGAAGACGACCTGCCGGGTGACGCGCAACGGCAGGCGTATGCCGGCGAGGATTTGCGGCGCCCACGCGCCGGCGGTAATCACCAGATGCGCCGCGGTCCAGGCTTCGCCGGCTGCGGTGACGGAGACACCGGTGGTGGTGGCACTCCACGCGGTGACGCGCCGATTGAAGTGGAGCTGGGCTCCGTAGCGCTCGGCCTGGGCGAGTAGCTGCTGGATGCAGAGCTCGGGGTTGAGATAACCGGCATCGGGCTCGAGGAGGGCGACCGCGTCTTCGGGGACGTGAAACGCGGGCCAGCGGCGCCGGAGTTCGGCCGCGGACAGCATTTCGTGCGGCAGATGGAACTGGCGGGCGCTTGCGGCGCTGCCGGCAACAAGTTTTCCCAGCGCGGGGCCGATCATGAGCGCGCCGGTGGTGTGGAAGAGAAGGGCGCCGGTTTCGTGCTCCAGCCTGGTCCAGAGCTCCCGCGCGCGCAGGAGCAGGCGGACATAGCCTGGATCTTCAAAGTACGCCTGGCGGAAGATGCGGGAGCGCCCATGCGAGGAACCGTGGTTGTGGGGCGGCGTGAAGGCGTCGAAGGCGGCGACGCGCAGACCTTGTTCGGCAAGCCAGGCGGCAGCGGCGCTGCCCATGGCTCCCAGGCCGAGGATGATCACGTCGGAGGTGCGGTCCATTGTTCGCCGAAGGCTCTGCGGCAAATTCTAACTGCGGAATCTGCAGTCGGAACGAGGGTTTCTGGTTCGGGAAGGTTCTTCGCGGTCACCAGAGGGTTTTGGATTCGGCAAGCATGGCTTCGTCGGTAATGGGGAGCTGAATGGTGTTGCCGAATTCGAAGCGGGCGTAGCCGTCGGGGGTCGGCGGGAGGGAACGGACCCAGAGCGACTCGCGGTGAACGATGACGCCGCCGCGCGCGTCGCAGTGGCGATCGAGGATGGCATGGCCGTGGCGGTGAAGATCGAAGCCCGGGTCCTGCAGGGAGGCCATGGCGATGCGGGCTTCGACCCGGATGCGGTGCTGGTAGGTGGAAAGAGCCAGCTGAACGGAGCGGTCGCGGCAGGTGAGGAGGTTGTGGCGCGCGGTGATCCATGCGGTGCCGGGGCCCTGGGCGACGGGCGAAGTGGCGAGGAGGGGATGCTGCCGGCGGAGGCGTCCCCAGCGGGGGGAGATGACGAGATGCTCCTGTGCGCCCTCGGCGAGCGAAACCTGGGGATCAAAGCACTGGATGAGGCGCTGGGCTTCGGCGGCGTGATCGAATATCGGCACTTCCGGCATCGAGGAAATCTTACTGCGTCCGTCAAGTGCTGTCTCACTACAAACCGATCGGCTGAGGCCAGGTTTTCGCTGGGGCCAATCCCAGGACGACGGTCCGGGCGGGCCTGAAGTCACCGACCAAAGTTGTAAATCGTGTTCCCCGCTTGTGCGATGTTTCCAGGCGGCATCCCGAGAAGACTGGATGGTGCCATGCTCACCTGCGCTCCCACGTGCTCAGGGAGTAGTGAATCAGAAACAGTGGAGATTACGAATGAGAATGACATGCGAACTTCTGACAAGCCTCCTGAGGGACGAATCGGGCCAGGACCTCATTGAATATGCGCTGATCGCCGCGCTGATTGCGGTGGCGGCAATCGCCGCGATGCGGGGTCTGACCAACAAGATCAACAACGAATTCAACACCATTGGAAACACCTTGTAGGGCTGGACGTTCTGATTGAGGTAGAGGGCGCTACGCGCGATACCCGGGTTTCAAAAATCGAGACCCGGGGCACCCCACTTTTCACAACTTCGTCAGCCTATTCGACGTGGTAATTGGGAGCTTCGCGGGTAATCATCACGTCGTGGACGTGGGATTCACGGAGACCAGCCGAGGAGATGCGGACGAACTTCGCCTTTTTCTGGAGCTCCTCGATGGTAGAGGCTCCGCAGTAGCCCATGCCTGAGCGCAAGCCGCCGACCAGCTGGTAGACCATCGCTTCGAGCGCGCCGCGATAGGGGACGCGCCCCTCGATCCCCTCCGGAACGAATTTACCCAGGCGGTTCCCGGCTCCGTTGCGCTGTCGGTTGACGACGCTCTCGTTGTTCTCGTCGATATCGAGGTCTTTGGTGCCCTGGAAGTAGCGCTCGCCTCCACCCTGCGCCATAGCAGAGAGCGATCCCATGCCGCGATAAGCCTTGAAGGAGCGGCCCTGGTAGAGGATGGTCTCGCCGGGGCTCTCGTCGACACCGGCGAAGAGAGAGCCGATCATGATGACGCTGGCTCCGGCGGCGACGGCTTTGGTGATGTCGCCGGAGTACTTGATGCCGCCGTCGGCAATGATGGGAATGCCGTGATCCGCAGCGGCTTTATACGCCTCGCTGATGGCGGTGATTTGCGGCATACCGGCGCCGGTGACCATGCGTGTGGTGCAGATCGAGCCGGGGCCGATGCCGACTTTGACGGCGTCCGCACCCGCATCGATGAGGGCTTCGGTGCCTTCGCGGGTGGCGACGTTACCAGCGAGGAGATCCACCTGGGGAAAACGCTTCTTGACTTCGCGGACGGCCTCGAGGACACGCGAGGAATGGCCGTGGGCAGAGTCGATGGCGAGAACATCCACGCGATTGCGAACCAGCTCGGCCGCGCGCTCCAGAAAATCCCCCGTCGCCCCGATCGCGGCGCCCACGCGGAGTCTTCCCTGCTCGTCCTTGGAGGCGTTGGGGTATTTCAGTTTCTTCTGGATGTCTTTGACGGTAATGAGGCCCTTGAGCACGTAGTTCTCGTCGACGACGAGGAGTTTCTCGACACGGTGCTGGTGGAGGATGTCCTCGGCCTGCTCGAGCGTGGTGCCGACGGGAACGGTGATGAGATTTTCCTTCGTCATCACTTCCGAAATAGGGATGTCGGTACGGGTTTCGAAGCGCAGGTCGCGGTTGGTGAGGATGCCGACCAGTTTTTTGTTGCGGGTGACGGGGACGCCGGAGATTTTGTAGCGGCGCATGACCTCAAGCGCGTCGGCGATGAGCTGCTCGGGGGCCATGGTGACGGGGTCAACGATCATGCCCGATTCGGAGCGCTTGACCTTGTCGATTTCGCCCGCCTGCTGCTCGATGGTCAGGTTGCGGTGCACAATGCCGAGGCCGCCCTGCTGGGCCATGGCGATGGCCATGCGCGATTCCGTGACCGTGTCCATGGCGGCCGAGAGCAGCGGCGTACTGAGGGGAATCCGTTTGGTGAGCCGCGTGAGGGTCGAGACCTGCGCGGGCGCGATTTCACTCCAGGCAGGGGTTAGAAGGACGTCATCGAATGTCAGGGCTTCGGCGAGAGGGTACTCGATCATGATGTAGAGATGCGCGCTTGCCTCAGATGTTTCATGGTGGTTCTTTGGGCTGGCGGGCTTCTGGGTATTGTAGAACAGGGCATCGGGTACAGGCCGCAGGACGCAGTGCAAAACGAGGCGGATAGCGTTCAGCGAACAGCGTTCAGTGCAACAGGCAGCCCTGTCAGCTGATAGAGGGTGCCTCGTGGCTGTGGATGATCGTGCCTGGTGGCGTGGGATCCTTCGCCGTCCGCTGTGCGGACGCTCACGATGGAAAAGCCAGTGCCGACGTTGGATCGCCGGCACTGGCGAAAACCCGGAGCCGCTGCCTTCGGCGGATCCGGGAAAACCTGGTTGTGGCCCGCTCTATTCTTCGCTGCGCGGGGCTTTGGGCGCAGCGGTTTCATGGCCGTTGCGCGGGGAGATGTTCGGCGTCGACTCGCGGCCCGGCATGGCGGCGCGCCCGGCATAAACACGCCAGGTACGCTCGACATCGTCGGTGGCTTCTTTCAGCAGCTCGGCGGCGGTATCCGGATGTGCGCGCTGCAGCATGGTATAACGCGTCTCGTTATAGATGTAGTCGCTGAGCGGGATCGACGGCGCCCGGGAGTCGAGAAAGAACGGGTTCTTCCCTTCCGCGCGGACCGCGGGATTGTAGCTCATGAGCGGCCAGTAGCCGGAGTTGACAGCGGCCTTCTGGTGGTCGAGGCCCTGCGTGAGGTCGTAACCGTGGGCGATGCAGTGGCTGTAGGCGATGATGATCGCCGGGCCATCCCACGCTTCGGCTTCCTGGAAGGCTTTGACGGTGTGGCTGTCGTTGGAACCCATGGCCACGCGGGCGACGTAGACCGAGCCGTAAGCGACCGCCTCCATGGCGAGGTCCTTCTTGCTGGTTTGCTTGCCGCCGGCCGCGAACTTCGCGACAGCACCGCGCGGTGTGGACTTGGACATCTGCCCGCCCGTGTTGGAGTAGACCTCGGTGTCGAGGACCAGAACCTTGACGTTCTTGCCCGAGGCGAGGACATGGTCGAGGCCGCCGAAGCCGATGTCATAGGCCCAGCCGTCGCCGCCGATGATCCAGACGCTCTTGCGGATCAGGGTGTCGGCTACGCCGATGAGGTTGCGCGCATCGGCGGAACCGATCCCAGCGAGTTTGGCGCGCAGCTGGCGGATCCGGTCGCGCTGCTCGTTGATGCCCTGCTCCTTGACCTGATCGGCTTCGAGAATGGCGTGGACGAAGTCTTCCCCGAGAACCGGAGCAAGCTTCGCGACCAGGCCTTCGGCGTAGGACTTCTGCTGATCGACGGCGAGACGCATGCCCATCCCGAACTCAGCGTTGTCTTCGAAGAGGGAGTTGGACCAGGCGGGACCGCGGCCTTCGGAGTTCTGGCAATAAGGCGTGGTGGGCAGGTTGCCGCCGTAGATCGAGGAGCAGCCGGTGGCGTTGGCGATCATCAGGCGGTCGCCGAAGAGCTGGGTGAGCAGCTTGAGATACGGAGTTTCGCCGCATCCCGCGCAAGCGCCGGAGAATTCGAAGAGTGGCTCGAGGAGCTGGATGTCTTTGACCTGGTTGAGGGCCAGCCGGTCGCGCCCCACGTTGGGCAGCGACTCGAAGAACTCCCAGTTAGCGCGCTCGGGAACGCGGAGCGGCTGCTGCGCAGCCATGTTGAGGGCCTTGTACGCCGTGTCGGTCTTGCTCTTCGCGGGGCACACTTCGACGCAGAGCTGGCAGCCGGTGCAGTCCTCGGGTGAAACCTGAAGCGTATAAAGCTGATCGTCCATGCCGCGCCACTTCGGCTTGGCAGATTTGAAGGTCGCGGGAGCATTCGGGAGGAGGGCTGAGTCGTAAACTTTGGCGCGGATCACTGCGTGCGGGCAAACCATGACGCACTTGCCGCACTGGATGCAGAGGTCCTTGTCCCAGACGGGGATGAACTGCGCGATGTTGCGCTTCTCCCACTTCGAGGTGCCGGTGGGAAAGGTTCCGCCGGGAGGCAACGCGCTCACCGGGAGCAGATCGCCGTGCCCCCCGGCCATAGCGCCGAGAACGTCGCGGACAAAGGCGGGCGCCTGCTGCGGTATGGCGGGCAGGATGTCGAACTTCGCGGAGACGTGCTCCGGGACTTTGACTTCGTGCAGGTGCGCGAGCGCGGCATCGACGGCAGCGAAATTTTTCTGGACGACAGCGTCGCCGCGCTTGCCGTAGGTCTTCTTGATGGCTTTCTTGATCTGCTCGATGGCTTCGTCGCGGGGGAGAACACCGCTGATGGCGAAGAAGCAGGTCTGCATGACGGTGTTGATCCGCGTGCCCATCCCGTTTTCGCGGGCTACGGTGAAGCCATCGATGACATAGAACCTGATCTTCTTCTCGAGGATGGTCTTCTGCAGGGTGCGGGGCAGATGCTGCCAGACGTCTTTGGCCTCGTAGGGGCTGTTGAGCAGGAAGACCGCGCCGGGCTCGGCAGCGGCCAGGACGTCCACCTTCTCAAGGAACTCGAACTGATGACAGGCAATGAAATTCGCGCGCGAGATGAGGTAGGTGGAGCGAATCTCCTCGGGCCCGAAGCGCAGATGGGAGGTCGTCAGGGAGCCGGACTTCTTGGAATCGTAGACGAAGTAGCCCTGCGCGTAATTGTCGGTCTCAGAGCCGATGATCTTGATCGAGTTTTTGTTGGCACCCACCGTGCCATCGGAGCCCAATCCGTAGAAGAGGGCGCGGACCGTTTTCGGGTCTTCTGTGGAGAAGCTATCGTCCCAGTTGAGACTGGTGTGAGTCACGTCGTCGTCGATGCCGATGGTGAAGTGATTCTTCGGATGCGGCTTGGCCAGCTCGTCAAAGACGCCCTTGGCCATGGCCGGCGTGAACTCTTTCGAGGAAAGACCGTAGCGTCCGCCGACGATGACCGGGAACTGCGACAGCGGCAGGCGTCCGGTGGAGAGCGATTCACAGATCACGGTGACAACGTCCTGGTAGAGGGGCTCGCCGGTCGCGCCCGGCTCTTTGGTCCGGTCGAGAACCGCGATTTTGCGGACGGATTCGGGGAGGGCTGTCAGGAAGGCTTCCGCGGCAAAGGGGCGATAGAGCCGAACTTTGAGAAGCCCGAGTTTTTCACCCTGGGCGTTGAGGGCGTCGATCGCTTCTTCGGTGGCTCCGGAGGCGGAACCCATGAGAATGATCACGCGGTCGGCATCGGGCGCGCCGTAGTAGTCGAAGAGGTGGTATTCGCGGCCGGTTTCGCGATAGAAGCGGTCCATTGCATCCTGCACGATGACCGGACAGGCGAGGTAATAGGGATTGCAGGCTTCGCGGGCCTGGAAGAACACGTCGGGGTTCTGGGCCGATCCGCGCAGGACCGGATGGTCCGGAGAGAGAGCCCGCTCACGATGGGCGCGGACGGCTTTTTCATCGAGGAGGGCGTTGATCGTCTCGTCGGAAATGGGGAACACTTTATTGATTTCGTGGGACGTACGGAACCCGTCGAAGAAGTGCATGAAAGGGAGGCGGGCTTCGAGAGTCGCGATGTGGGCGACGGTCGCCAGGTCGGCGGCTTCCTGCACGGAGTTGGAGGCGAGCATGGCGTAGCCGGTCTGACGGCAGGCCATCACATCGGACTGATCGCCGAAGATCGAGAGGGCATGAGTGGCGATCGAGCGCGCCGTAACATGCATGACCGTCGGGGTGAGTTCACCGGCGATCTTGTACATATTGGGGATCATGAGCAGCAGGCCCTGGGAGGCCGTAAAGGTGGTGGCGAAGGCTCCGCCCTGCAGCGCTCCATGCATGGCACCGGCCGCGCCGCCTTCACTTTGCATTTCGGCGACCAGGGGAACGGAACCAAAGATGTTCGGCTGGCCGTCGGCGGCCCACTGGTCGGCGAACTCGGCCATAGGGGAGGAGGGCGTAATCGGATAAATCGAAATGACTTCCGAGAAACGATAAGCCACGGAGGCGGCTGCTTCGTTCCCGTCGAAAATCGCTGTTTTTGCTGGTGCGCTCATGAGTCTCCTTGCTGGGGTGCCGGGTGGCTGAGTGCGAAATCGCCGCAAACCACGCATCAAAAGTCTGCGCTGCGGGGAGCGCGATCGGCTGTGACCGGGAACACAACTGTGCGAGGATGAAGGAGAGGCACCAGCCAACAGGGAACAGGGAGCAGTCAGCAGCGAACTGCGAGCTGTGAGTGGCAAACTGCGAATCGGTGGGTTGATGGCTCACGAACGAACGATGGGGTCGCATGCTGTGATTTTGGTCACGGAGCGCGGTGATTTGGGACGCGTAGGCTCACAGGAGTCCTGGCGCAACGCCGGAGAGTGGATTGACCATGGGCAGTGCTGAACATCCCTGGCTGACGATCGTGGGCCTGCTGGTAGGCGCTGTGGCGTTTGGCTTTACGCCGCTGGCCCTGGCATGGCTTTGGGCGCGGGTCTACTCGCCGCAGAAGAAGGGCGCTGAAAAGAACGCTACGTATGAGTGCGGACTGGAGTCGAAGGGGGATTCCTGGACGGGTTTCGATGCGTCCTACTATTTATACGGCATCGTTTTTCTGGTTTTCGATGTGGAGGCAGTATTTCTGCTGCCGTTTGCCGTGGCTTTTACCGGGCTTTCGTTGGGGGCATGCATCGCGATGCTGGTGTTCCTGCTCCTGCTGGTGGAAGGACTGGTGTGGGCGTTTCAGAAGGACGTTTTGACCTGGGCGTGAAAAACGGGCCAATAGGGAGCAGGGATCTGGATGGCGGACGATCTTAAAGAGCTGAAGATCGAACTGAGCAAGAACGGGATTTTCACCACCACGCTCGAGGAGCTGTACAACTGGGGCAGAAAGAATTCCGTGTGGCCGCTGACCTTTGGGCTGGCGTGTTGCGCGATTGAGATGATCGCTACCACCATGGCGCGGTACGATCTGGCGCGGTTTGGGGCGGAAGTTTTCCGGCCGTCGCCGCGACAGGCCGACCTCATCATCGTCTCGGGCACGGTTACAAAAAAGATGGCTCCGCAGGTGGTCCGGCTCTATAACCAGATGCCGGAACCAAAGTATGTCATCGCGATGGGCGCCTGTGCGATTTCGGGCGGGCCTTTTCGCGATGGGTACAACGTGCTGAAGGGCATCGATCGGTACATTCCGGTGGACGTGCATATTCCTGGGTGCCCGCCGCGGCCGGAGGCGCTGATTCACGCGTTTATGACGCTGCAGAAGAAGATTGAGGAACAGGCGCTCGCGGGGCCGGACCGGCCGCGGCATCTGCATGCGAATCTGCCCAGCGAGTTTCCGGTGCCGGCATTCGGCGAGCATGGTCTGGAACCGGCGATGAACCGCGATGTCTTCGTAGAACAGCCGGGAAACCCGCTCTCCCACCCGGACCTCAAGGTGATTCAGTAATGGCCCTCCCCTCCCCTGAAGAAATCAAAGCGCAGATTGAGGCCGGCGTACCCGGCGCCGCGGTGACGGTGATCCAGAATGGGAGCCCGTCGGCGCAGCATTCGCTGCTGCTGGATCATGAGCATGCGCGGGCGGTGGCGGAGTTCCTGCGGGATCATGCGGATTGGCGGCTCGATTATTGCTCGCTGGTGACGGGCGTGGACTGGCCGGACACCGAGACATCGGAAAAGGTGAAGGTGAAAAAGCTGGTGAAGGCCGCCGATGGCAGCGAGTCCGAGCAGGAAGTCGATGAGGTTCGGAAGACGAAGGTGCCCGGGCGTTTGGAGGCCGTGTATCACCTGTTCTCGATGGAGAAGAAGCACGGACCCGTGGTGCTGCGGATGCGCACGGCGGATCGGGGCGAGGGCGTGCATCTGCCTTCACTGACGCCCGTGTGGCGCAGTGCGGAGTTCCAGGAGCGCGAGGCATTCGACCTGTACGGCATCGTGTTCGACGGGCATCCGGATCTGCGTCGGATTTTGATGTGGGATGGCTTCGTCGATTATCCGATGCGCAAGGACTACGTTCCTCCACCGGATGACGCGCCGGTGGCCGCACCCGAGGGGACGTCCCCGGAGGTGCATTCGTGAGCGAGACGATGACGGCGCCGGTGGTGGATTTCGAAGACCGCGAAATCATGGAAGTGTCGATGGGGCCGCATCACCCGTCGACGCACGGCGTGTTTCGCATGGATGTAAAGCTCGAGGGCGAGCGCGTGGTGCGGCTGAAGCCGGTGTTCGGGTATCTGCATCGGAACCACGAGAAGATTGCGGAGCACGGCGCCTATCTGTCGGCGATTCCCTACACCGATCGCCTGGATTATCTGTGCTCGATGACGAACAACTGGGGCTACGTGCTGGCAGTCGAAAAGCTCGCCGGGATCGCGGTGCCGGAGCGCGCGGAATATATTCGCGTGATCGTCGCGGAGCTGACCCGGTTCCAGAATCACGCGGGGCTGGTTGGTTTTTTGCTGCAGGATATGGGCGCGAGCGGCACGCCGCTGATGTATGCCTTTCGCGAGCGCGAGAAGGTGCTGGACCTGTTCGAGTCGCTGAGCGGGGCGCGGATGATGTGCAACTACATGCGCTTTGGCGGGGTGCGTGTGGATGCCACCCGGGCGTGGCTCGATGAGGTGCGCGCACTGGTGCCGCGGCTGCCGGGATTCGTGGATGAGTTTGAGAACCTGCTGCGCGCGAACGAAATTTTGATGGCGCGCACCCAGGAAGTCGGCGTCCTGCCGCCAGAGCTGGCTGTCAACGCAGGCGTGACGGGGCCGATGCTGCGCGCGAGCGGCGTGAATTACGACGTTCGCAAAGTCGATCACTACGGAGTCTATGACCGGTTCAAATTTCGCGTGCCGCTGGGCGAGCATGGCGATGTGTACGACCGCTACATGATGCGCATTCTCGAGATGCGCGAAACAGTGAAGATTCTGGAGCAGGCGCTGCGCGACATCCCGGAAGGCCCGGTGATGGATCCGAAGACGCGGCTGCGCGGGCTGCGGCCGAAGGCAGGCGAGGCGTACGGGCGGATCGAGTCACCGAAAGGCGAGCTGGGATTTTTCCTGATCAGCGATGGGACGGGAAATCCTTATCGGTACCGAGTGCGGCCGCCGAGCATGATCAATCTGACGATCCTCGAGGACATGTGTTTGGGACATAACATCGCGGATGTGGTGATTATTCTGGGCAGCGTGGATATTGTGCTGGGGGAAGTGGATCGGTGAAAAACAGGCCGCAGGGCACAGGCCACTGGCCACGAAAGTCCGGTGGAAGTAAAAACGCAGAGCGGAGCTTGGATGCTGGGTGAAGGGATCATTCAGGGGTTAGTCGAGACGGCGCGGAACTTCTTCGGCAGCTATGTCGAGAAGGATCGGCTGACGACGGTGCAGTATCCGGAGGAGCGGCTGCCGCTGCCGGAGGCATCGCGGGTTTTTCCGTTTCTGCTGTATGACGGGACGGATCCGGAGGCGGGGCTGCGGTGTGTGGCTTGCCAGATCTGCGAGAAGGAGTGCCCGCCGCGGTGCATTCGTATTGAGAAGAGCAAGGACAAGAAGCCGGACTTCGTGGGCAAGCAGCAGGCTTATCCGGCGGTCTTCGACATTGACGTATCGGTGTGCATGAGCTGCCAGATCTGCGTGGAGGTTTGTCCGTTTGACGCCATCCGGATGGATAAGGAATTTGAGCTGAGCACGACCGACCGGTTCGGCGGGCTGCTGTGGACGAAGAAGGAGCTGGCGAAGCCGAACGAGTACTACCAGAAGATTCACCCGATGGAAGCCGCGGAGACGGATGAGCGGCGTGTGAAGGAACTGGCCGATGCACGGGCCAAAGCTGCTGAGGCAGCGGCGAAGGCGAAAGCGGCACAGACGGCCGCGAATCCTGCAGCCAACGGCGCTTCGGCTCCGGCACCGGAGAAGGTGACGTCGCAGTGATCTCGGCGAACGCTGTCGATCAGATTTTCGTCACCGTGGACCACTGGCTGGTAGGGCGTATGCCCGGTCCGCTGCAGCCGCTGGTGTCGATCGTGATCATCGTCGCGGCCATCATTGTGGTGTTTGCCGGACTCTTCGCCCTCACGACGGTCTTCGAACGCAAGGGCCTCGGGCGAATGCAGAACCGCTACGGGCCGAATCGCGTGGGCCCGTGCGGCGTGTTTCAGCCCATCGCCGACGCGCTGAAATCGCTCACCAAAGAAGACATTGTTCCGCGCCGGGCGGATCACCTGGTGCATTACCTGGCGCCGCTGGTACTCGTTGGCGTCGTGTTCCTCAGCTATGCAGTGCTGCCAGTGGGTCGCAACATGACGGCTGTCAATCTGGACAGCGGTGTCCTCTATTTCTTTGCTGTGGGCGCGGCGACCGAGCTGGCGGTGTTCATGGCGGGATGGTCGAGCCACAACAAATATTCGCTGTTGGGCGCGATGCGCGCGATCGCGCAGATGATCAGCTACGAGATTCCGCTGATCCTGTCGTCGGTGGCGGTGGTCATGATCGCGGGCACGCTGTCGACGGTGAAGATTGTCGAGCAGCAGGCGCGCACCTCCAACGCGCTGGCACACTGGAATGTGTTCACGCCATGGGGGCTGGCGGGGTTCATCCTGTTTATGATCGCGGCGACGGCGGAGACCAATCGCAGCCCGTTCGATTTGCCGGAGGGCGAGTCGGAGATTATTGCTGGGTACTTCATCGAGTACTCAGGGTTTAAGTTTGCGCTGTTCTTCCTCGCCGAATATATCGAGATGTTCGCGGTGAGCGGGCTGGCGATCACGCTGTTTCTGGGTGGGTGGTCTTCGCCGGTGAGTTTTCTTGCGTGGATTCCGTCATGGATCTGGTTTTTTGGAAAGCTGCTGACGCTGATCTTTGGGTTCATCTGGGTGCGCGGGACGGTGCCGCGGCTGCGCATGGATCAGCTGATGAATTTCGCGTGGAAATTCATGTTGCCGATGACGCTGATCGTCATTTTTTCCGCGGGCCTCTGGCATTTTCTGACCCCCGTGGTGGTCGGGCCGAAGCCGATGGGCGGTGTGATACGCTGGCTGGTCTGTGCGCTGGTGATCTTTGCGCCTTACATCTTGCTGGCACGCGGGCTGGAGCGCGGCCGGAAGATTGAGAAGAGAACCTATCGCTTCGCCGAATGATGAGTGGGCGGGGCGGTGATATGAGTCACAGTCGCCTGGGTGCTGCTGTGCAATGGTAAGAGAGCCCGGCGTGGCGGCGACGTCGCGAGACCGGCAAGCAAACACAATTCCGGCGCAGAGGCATCTGCGACGGAACCTTGTACGAATGGGAATGACCGTTTCTTTCCTGATTCTCGCGATCATGACTCTGGCCGGGGGTGTTGCAGCCATGACGCTGCGGCGTCTGGTGCACTGCGCTCTGGCTCTGGCGGTCGCGTTTGCGGGGCTGGCGGCTCTCTATCTCAATCTTGGAGCAGAGTTCGCCGGACTGGCGCAGCTGCTGGTTTACGTGGGCGCGGTCGCTATCCTTATAGTATTTGCCATTCTGCTGACGCCTGCCCGGCCGGGTGACGAGGCGGAAAAGGTGTTTTCGCCTGCGGGGCTGGCGGGCGCAGTGCTGGCGCTGGCAGTGTTTGCGGTACTGGCCTGGGCGGTGATGACGAGCAGCGCGGCGCGACAGGCTGCGGGCGGAGCTGTTCCGCAAACGACGATGCGGGAGATTGGGTTCGCGCTGATGCAGCGTTATGTGCTGCCGCTGGAAGTGGTCGCGCTGATGCTGACGGCGGCCATGATTGGCGCGGTGATCCTGGCCATGCGGGAGCGGCCAGCGGTTCCTGGCTCCACTGTGGGGCAAAGTCCGGAGTTGCGCGCCTGATGACTCCTCTGGCTGGTTGTCTGCTGGTTTCCGCTTTACTCTTCTCCGTCGGCCTGGCCGGCGCGCTCACCCGGCGCAACGCGATTCTGGTACTCGCGGGCATCGAGCTGATGCTCAACGCGGCCAATCTCAACTTCATCGCCTTCTGGCGATTCGGGCCTCACCCCGAATATTTAACGGGCCTGATGTTTGTCATCTTTTCGATCGCGGTAGCGGCGGCCGAGGCCGCAGTGGGGCTGGCGCTGATTCTGGCCATTTACCGGCATGCGCGGACCAGCGACGTGAGCGAGATGACGGAGATGAAGGGATGAGGCACGCCGCGTGGATCGTCGAGAACCTGTGGCTCATTCCGGTGCTGCCGATGATGGCGGCGGGGATCAGCGCGCTGCTGAAGAAGTCGCAGCGCGGGCTTTCGGCTGCGCTCGCGATTGGGTCGATGGGAATTGCACTGGTGCTCGCGCTGATGGCATTTGCCGAGGCGCTGGCGCACCCGGTGCTGCAGATCGAGAATTTTTCCTGGATGCAGTTTGCGGATCAGTGGGTGAAGCTGGGGTGGGTGCTCGATCCGCTGGCCGCGGTGATGCTGGTGATGGTGACCTTTGTCGGGCTGCTGATCTTCATCTACAGCCTCGGCTACATGGCTCACGACGACAACCGCGAGCGCTTCTTCTGTTTTCTGTCGCTGTTTGCTGGCGCCATGCTGGGCGTGGTCATCGCCAACAGCCTGCTGCTGCTGTTCATGTGCTGGGAAGTGGTGGGGCTGACGTCGTACCTGCTGATCGGATTTTGGTTTCATCGGCCGGCAGCGGCCGCAGCGGCGAAGAAGGCGTTCATCACCACGCGTGTTGGCGATCTGGGGCTGCTGATCGGCATGGTCTGGCTCTACGCGCAGACCGGAACGCTGCTTTTCTACAACTACGGCACGGGATGTTTGGAGCAGCGCGCCGCGGCGGCAATGGCGGCGCACGCAACTGTCGCCGGGATGGCTGTTTCGACGGCCATCGGCCTGCTGATTTTCTGCGGGGCGGTCGGGAAGTCGGGCCAGGTGCCGCTGCATGTGTGGCTGCCCGATGCGATGGAGGGTCCGACGCCGGTGAGCGCGCTGATCCACGCGGCGACCATGGTGGCGGCGGGCGTCTATCTGGTAGCACGCGTGTATCCGCTGATGACGGCGAGCGCGCTCGAAGTCGTGACGTGGGTGGGCGCGATTACCGCCATCTTTGCCGCGTGCATCGCGGTTGCCCAGAACGACATTAAGAGGATCCTGGCGTATTCCACCGTCTCGCAGCTCGGCTACATGATGCTGGGACTGGGCGTGGGCGGCGTTGCGGTGGGCATGTTCCACCTGATCACGCATGCGTTTTTCAAGGCGCTGCTGTTTTTAGGCGCGGGTTCGGTGATTCACGGCTGCACGGAGGAGCAGGACATCCGCAACATGGGTGGGTTGCGGCGGTTTATGCCGGTGACATTCGTGGCGTACACGTGCGGCATGCTGGCGCTGTGCGGCTTTCCGCTGTTCGCCGGCTTCTGGAGCAAGGATGCGATTCTGCACGCAGCGCATGGATGGGGCGTTTCGCGAGGACCGTTCTACCTGGGCGCGATTGGCGCGCTGCTGACCGCGTTCTATATGACGCGGCAGATGTACTACGTCTTCTTCGGACCGCAGCGGGTGACGGACGCCAGTGTTGGCGCGGCGTCGGTAGCGGCGCATAGCGTTCCTGCGGAGCCGATTGAGCCGGTGGTTGCAGCACGGGCCGGCGAGGTTTGCATCATTGCCGATCCGCATGAGAGCCCGAGCGTGATGACGCGGCCGCTGGCGATTCTGGCCGTGTTTGCGGTGCTGCTGGGATTTGTGGGAACGCCGGCGTGGCCGTGGTTCCAGAACTTTCTCGCGGGACAGCCGGCGCGGTTGGACTGGGGCGGGTTCTCGGAGCCCGGACTGCTGTTGCTGATGGCGGTGTCGTCGCTGATTGTGTTTGCCGGGCTCGGGCTGGGGTGGTGGTTCTACGGGCGCAGGCCGATGGTGCGGGCGACGGATCCGGATGCGCTGGGGCGGCTGGCGCCGAAGGTGTTCCATGCGCTGGCGGAGCGGCTCTACGTGGATGAGATTTACGGCGTGACGGTGATTGCGCTCGCGCGGTTCTGCGCGGGGTTCGCTGCGTGGCTCGATCGCTGGATTTTTGGCGGCGCGGTGCGGCTGGTCAGCTGGATCGTGACGGGCGTGGGCTGGCTCGACCTCGGCGTCGACAAATTTGTCGTGAACGGCGGATTCGATGAGGGCTGCCGGGAGCTGTCGCGCGGCGGACGGCTCTTGTCGCACCTCCAGAACGGGCGCGTGCAGAATTATCTGCGCGTGATCGCGGGCGCGCTGGTGGTGCTGGCGGTATTGCTGCTGTGGGGGCACCGCGGATGATCACGCTGCTCACACTGTTTCCCATTGCCGGCGGATTGCTGGTGCTCGCCCTCAGCAAGATGGGCGAACTGGCGCGGGCGATTGCGGTGGCCTTCGCGGCGGGCGCGCTGGCCATGGCCATGCTGTTTTGGTACGGGCTCGATCCGGCGAGTCCGGGCATGCAGTTTGAGGAGCACCACGCGTGGGCGCCCTCACTGGGGATCGCCTACCACGTGGGCGTGGATGGGCTCGGCGTATTGATGCTGGTGTTGTCGGCGCTGGTCGTGCTCATGTCGCTGGCGGCTTCGTGGAAAAACGAGAAACTGGGCCCGGTTTATTTTGCTTTGGTGCTGTTCCTGGAAGCCGGATTGTTTGGCACATTTACCGCGCTGAACTTCATCCATTGGTTCATCTTTTGGGAGTTGAGCCTGATCCCGGCGTTTTTCATGGTGCGAATCTGGGGCGGCCAGGGCAGGGCGAAAGCCGCGGCGCTGTTTTTCCTCTACACCATGGTGGGCAGCGTTGCGTTGATGCTGGCCTTTCTGGCGATCTTCCAGGCGACAGGGCAGTTCGATTTCGTGCAGTTGGCGCAGCTGGGACAGTCGGGCGGCCTGACCACGGCGATTGGCCAGAATCTGCGCTGGAGGGGTAGCCCCGAGCATCTGGCGATGCTGCTGTTCTGGGCGGCGTTTCTGGGGTTCGCGGTGAAGACCGCGGTCGTGCCGTTCCATACCTGGCTGCCCGCGACCTATGCCGAAGCGTCGAGCGAGACGACGATGCTGCTGACGGGCGCGATGTCGAAGATGGGGGTCTATGGATTCCTGCGCGTACTACTGCCGATTTTTCCCCGGCAGATGCAGCATGCCATGAAGCCGCTGCTGTGGATGGCGGTCGCGACGATCGTGCTGCCGGCGTTTGCGGCGTGGGCGCAGAAGGATCTCAAGAAGACGTTTGCCTATTCGTCGATCAATCACCTGGGGTATTGCGTACTGGGCGTATGCGTGGCGGCGCAATACACCGGAGCGGATGCGGGCCTCGCGTCGGAGAAGGCGTCCGCGCTGACCGGTGTGCTGCTGCAAATGTTCAGCCATGGGCTCACCGCGGCGTGCCTGTTCTGGTTTATTGCGCTGCTGGAGCGGCGCAGCGGCGGGCTACGCGGGATCGAGGACTTCGGCGGCCTGCGGAAAATTGTTCCGGTGTTTTCCGGACTGATGGGGATTGCAATTTTCGCGTCGCTGGGACTGCCGGGTCTGAACGGATTCCCTGCTGAGTTCCTCATCTTCAAGGGTGCGTTCCCCCTCGCGCCGTGGCCTTCGTCGGTGTCCGTGCTGGGACTGCTGATGACTGCGGTGTTCTTGCTGACCGTGATCCAGAAAGTGTTCTCCGGGCCGATCAATGCGAAATGGGCGGCCATGCCGGATCTGTCGATTACGGAGCGGTTGGCGCTGGCTCCCGTGATCGCGCTGATGTTCGTGCTGGGGCTGTATCCGCAGCTGATCACCGGGATGGTGCACGGGACCGTCATGCAGTGGATTGTGGGGATGAGGTTCTGATGCTGGCCTGGACGATTTACGTTTCGTTCATCGGCGCGCTGGCGGCGCGGCTGAGCCCGACGAAGGGGCTGGCGCGCGTGGTGGCGCTGCTGACGGCGGTCGTTGGGCTGGGCATTGGACTCGTCACGCTGAACCACTGGCAGCCGGGTGACTTTCTCACCGTGGCACAGGTGCCGTGGATTCCCCAGCTGGGCATCGAGTATCACCTGGCAGCAGATGGGATCAGTTTGACCTTGGTGCTGCTCACGGGGATCGCGGCGACAGCGGGGATTCTTTTCTCGTGGAACATCGAGAAACGAACCCAGGAATTCTTTGCCTTTTATCTGGTGCTGATCGGCGGCGTCTACGGGGTTTTTCTCAGCTTCGATCTGTTTCTGCTGTTCGTGTTCTACGAAATCGCGATTATTCCCAAGTATTTCCTGATTGCAATCTGGGGATCCGTGCCGCGCGGAGCGTCCGGCGACGCCGCCGGATCGCAACGCGAATATGCGGCGATGAAGCTGGCTCTGTATTCGTTTGCGGGGAGCGCTCTGGTGCTGGCCGGGATGGTGGCCGCGTGGGTTGCCTCGGGCGGACACAGCATGAGCTTCGACGCGCTGGCAGCCTTCCCTTTCTCCGCGCATGTGCAGATGGGGCTTTTCCCGCTGGTGTTTGTGGGGTTCGCGGTGCTGGCGGGCATGTGGCCGTTCCATACCTGGGCACCCACTGGTCACGCGGCGGCTCCAACGGCGGCGTCGATGCTGCTGGCCGGCGTGGTGATGAAGCTGGGCGCGTACGGATGTCTGCGCGTGGCGATGATGCTCTTCCCTGCCGGTCTCGACCCGTGGGGATTCCACGTCCTCGGCTTCGGATCCTGGCGCGATGTGTTTGCGGTGCTGGCCCTGATTGGGATTGTGTACGGCGCGAGCGTGGCGCTGGTGCAGCGCGACTTCAAGTTTGTTATCGGCTACTCCAGCGTGAGCCACATGGGATTTGTCCTGCTGGGACTGATGACCCTCACCCAGATTGGGCTCGACGGCGCCGTGCTGCAGATGTTCTCGCACGGCGTGATTGCAGGCCTGCTGTTCGCGGTCGTGGGGCGGATGGTCTACGACCGCACCCATACCCGCGATTTGAATGAGCTGGGGCCCATGCGGCTGGCGCATGCGATTCCGTTCGCCGCCGTCACCTTCACCCTGGCGGCCATGGCGTCCATCGGGCTGCCCGGATTCAGCGGGTTCATCGCTGAGTTTCAGGTGCTGCTCGGAACGTGGCGGGCGTTTGCGTGGATGATCGTCGTCGCCGGTATCGGGATTCTGATTGGGATCGCCTTTACCTGGCGCGCCCTGACCCGGGCGTTCTTCGGCGAGAGCACGCCAGGCGCTGCGGAACACGCGCTGCCGCCAATTACCTTTCCGGAGAAGCTGGGGGCGCTGTTGCTGCTGGCGAGCACGCTGGTCGTGGGTCTGTATCCGAGGATTCTGACCGACCTGATTTTGCCCAGCCTGAATTCGCAGCTGTTTGAGGGGCTCAGGCGAGGAGCGTGGCGATGAGCCCGATCCTCCCTTTGGTCAGCTATGCCGATCTGCTGCGCTTGACGCTGCCGGAAATTGCCGTAGCCGTGGCGGGATTGGTGCTGCTGGCGCTCGATCTGACGGCGCTACGGCAAGCGGCGTTGAAATTGCGGTTTGGCGTGGGCGCGTTAATCGCATGTGCGGGCTGTTTGCTGTCGATTGGGCTGCTGACGCACACGGCTGCGCCAGCTGGTTTGCCCGATGGGATGTTGGTGATCACCCCGGTCACCGTCGTGGTGCAGATCGCGTTGCTCGGGCTGGCGGTTGTGACGGTTCTGCTGTCGACATCGGTTGAGATCACGCGCAATGTGGGCGAGTATCTGGCATTGATTTTGTTTGCCACGGTCGCCATGATGTTTCTGGTGGCGACGCAGAATCTCCTGCTGATTTTTGTGGCGCTGGAGTTTTTGAGCCTGTCGCTGTATGTACTGACGGGATTCGACAAGCACAGCCGGCAGTCGGCCGAGGCGGCGCTGAAGTATTTTCTGTTTGGTGGCATGTCCGCGGGCTTCCTGCTGTTTGGGATGAGCCTGCTGTATGGGGTATCGGGTTCGATCGAACTGCCAAAGATTGCCGCGGCGGTGAACGGGCCCGCACTCGATCCCCTGCTGCTGGTGGCGATCGTAATGGTGGCCATCGGTTTCGGGTTCAAAGTGGCCGCGGCGCCGTTTCATCTCTGGGCGCCGGATGCGTATCAGGGCGCACCCACGGTGAGCGCGGGATTCATCGCGTCCAGTTCGAAGGTCGCCAGCTTCTTCATCTTTGCGCAGGTCGTCACGGTGGGGTTGGCGACGGCTGCGGGCAACGGGGCGTATCGGGCGTACTCGCCGGGATGGGTTCCGGCGCTGTGCGTGATTGCGGCGCTGTCGATGGTGGTCGGCAATCTGGCCGCGATTGCGCAAACCAGCGTACGCCGGCTGCTGGCCTACTCGGCCATTGGGCACGCCGGATATATGCTGCTGGGGCTGATCGCGCATTCACCGAGGAGTCAGAGCGCGCTCATCTACTACGTCATCACGTATGCGCTGGCTTCGCTGGGGGCGTTTGGTGTGCTCGGGCTCTGGAGGCGGAAGGCGTGGACAAAATTACCGATCTGGCAGGACTCAGCCGGCGCGCGCCGGGATTGTCGCTGTGCATGCTGGTGTTTCTGTTGTCGCTGGCCGGGATTCCGCCACTGGCGGGATTCTTTGCAAAGTTCTACATCTTTGTCGCGGCAGTCGAGGCCGAGCCGCACCTTGGGCTGTTGTGGCTGGTGCTGCTGGCGGTGGCAATGAGCGCGGTTTCGCTCTACTACTATCTGCGCGTGCTGAAGCAGGTGTACGTGGCGGAGGGAGCGCCCCATGCGGGGGCGATCCGGACGCCGCTGGTCACGCGGGTCACGATTTGGGTGCTGGCCGCGCTGGTGGTGCTGCTGGGCTGCGATCCGGGGTGGTTGCTGCGCTGGATCGGCGCCTAACCGTTTCGGTTCACACCGAAGCGTGGGGCTTGTTCGCGTACATCATCGCATCGGCGACGCGCTTCAGCTCGTCCTTCGTGACACCGTCTTCCGGATACACGGCGATGCCAATGCTGGCGGATCCGCGGATCGAGCAATCGTCGATCTGGAAGGGCGTGTCGAAGCAGTGCGCCAGGCGCTGAACAATCTCCTCTACCTCAGCGCGATTGCGGACCACCGGGATCAGCGCGATGAACTCGTCCCCACCGACACGAGCCAGCGTATCCATACCGCGCAGCTTCTCTGAGAACCGCTCCGCCACCTGCTGCAGGTAGACATCGCCGACGCGGTGGCCATAGAAGTCATTCACGTGCTTGAACTGATCGAGGTCGACGTAGACCAGCGCAAAACGCGATCTGCTGCGGCTGGCGTGCGCGAGCGCTTCTTCCATGCGGCTTTCCAGCAGGAAGCGGTTCGCCGCGTTCGTGAGCTGGTCGTACTGGGAGCGATGAATCAGGGTTTCGTAGAGACGGCGATTGTCGATGGCGAGAGCAGCCAGGCTGGCGCCCATTTCGAGCGCTTCGCCCGCCTGTTCCTGATAGGCTTCCGCACCGGAAACGACCAGGGCGCCCAGTCGCTCTCCGGCGCCGGAATAAATCCCGCGCCGCACCGCCCGGGGAATGTCCTGCGACGGGCCGGTCTCGCCCACCAGCGTGCCATTAGCCAGCTCGCACCAGCAGGAGCGGCCTTCGAGCTGCGTGCTGATGAGGCGCAGGATCATCAGCAGCACCTCATCGAGATTCAGCATGCTGTTGATGGCTTCGAGCACCCGTCCGCGTTCTTTTTCGAGGAAGGCAATGCGCCGTTCTCGCGCCGCTTCCGACTCCATGGTCAGCCGAATCTGCTCGGTTTGCTTCCGGACTTTCCGCTGCAGCATCAGAGCCCAGATCAGGGCGGCCATCATCAGCAGGAGCAGAACCCCGCTCACGTACAGCAGCCGGCGCACCGTCCACCACGGCGGTGAGACCAGCACCGTGACGTCCTCAGGTGAGCGCAGCTGCAGATCGAACCATCGTTCGGTGTTCCAGGGCCCGCCCGCGTGCACAAAGCAAATGCCGGTGACGCGCACACGGCTACCCGCGGAATATTCCGGCAGCGACAAACCGTCGAATTCCTTGTTCCAAACCGTCCTCGACAAAATCGCCGAGAAAATATGCCCTCCCGAGCGCAGAACCAGCGTGTCCTGATGCCGCTCGTGGACTTCGGTCGCCAGGGTTCCTTCCATGGAAACCAGATCATAGGGATAGCGGCCGGCAATGGCTTCATCCCAGCCGACAGGCACGGCGGGAATCGGCACGGTTGCAGAACTCGGCAGGAGGTTCGCCTGCCGCATCACCTCCGAGTAGCCGCCCGGATCCGGAAACCCAAGAACGTCGACCACCTCGCCCATATGCAGAGGCGTCTGTTCGTAGGTGTTCACCAAAACGGCCTGACCGTCGACCGTTTCCAGCACCGCCTGGAGCCCCGGTTCATAGAGGGTGACGCTGCCGCGCACGCGAACGCGCTGACTGGCGTCCTTCACGGAGTAGCCCGACATGATGCGATTGATCGGGGTGATGCGCAGATCGGCGGGGTTGGCATTGGCCGGGGAGAGCACTTGCATGTGCGCGCCACTGCTCACCCAGAGCTCAGCGCCAGTGGGCTGGTATTTCCCGTCGAAAATGCCGCCCGCCACCCCCTCAATTTTCACCAGCGAATCCAGCAGGCGCAGCGGATCGATGCCCTGCACCTGTTCAATGTGGACCCGCACCGGGCCGCCGTCCATTTCGAGGTCGAGGAGCAGATACGGCTTTTCAGCCGCAATCGCCGCAGCCTCCGGCCCGCTGCTGGCGGTCATCCCCTCCCGCTTGCGCAATCCCTGCACCGCATTTTGGCCGTTCGAGGTCTGCAGAGTCGCCGATCGAACCGAGCCGACGATGCTGACATATTGGCAATCCTGAGAGCCCGCCATCAGCTCGCGAAAGCTCACCGGGTTCGGCCTGGGGAACGGCGATTTCCCATCGGGTTCCAGATCGCTCGCCTTGACGTTGGTTGAAAAGCTGGGGACGGTCGTTCCCCGCGCGATGACGGCGTCGCCCACATGCAGGTTCCGATACTTCGGCGGAGGAACGATGTAGATTCCACCCGTCTCGTCCTGAAAAAAAATCTGACCCTCAGCCGGTTGGTAGTAGGTCAGCACGCCATGCAGCTCGACGGGGAGGCCGCGCTTCACTTCGTCCGCCGAGAGGGCGCGGATCTGCGCGACCGTGGTTAAGACGCGGGACGGACCAGGCGCCGGTGGGTTCAGGGACCCTCCGGTTTGTGCGGCGACAACCGTCCCCAACCACGACAGAAGCAAAACGAAGACGAGGGAGGACTTCTGCACGGATGGCACTCCTGCAATGTGCCGTTAACAAGCTTGCGCCTACAAAGGTGCAGTCGTCTGTAGCATTTTTAGGGGAGAAGGCGCGGTTTAGTTACTTTCGTTTTAACCACTTGCGTGGCTTTGGGATGCACGCCACACCACCCCGGCCGCGGCCACATCGCAGGCCGCTACTCCCAAGGATTTGAATACGACGCGGCCCGCGGGAACGGGCTGCACGCCAGCCAGAATTTCCCCGATTTCCGCATAGACAGGCTGACCGCAGCCGATGATATCCCCCGACTCTCGGAGAGCAGCCTGGCGCGACTCCACCAGGATAGAGGCCTGCATCGCGGCATCGTCCAGCTCGCGGCGGTCGGGCGTGACGACGGCGACGGCGCAAACCAGCGTATTGGGGCCGAGCCATGCACCGCGCACCAACGGCTCGCGAACACTCGCAACGCTCAGGACCACATCGGCTCCGCGGACGGCCGCTTCGGGGGATTCGACCGCGGTGGCGCCGAATTCCGAGGCGAAGCGGCGGGCATGGTCGGCAGTGCGGCTCCAGACCCGTACTTCAGGAAATGCGTGAACCAGCCGAAGAGCGTGAAGATGCGACCGAGCCTGAACGCCGCTGCCGAGGATGGCGAGCACGCGCGCATCCCGCGAGGCGAACAGGCGGGTAGCGATCGCAGAGACGGCGGCGGTGCGCATCTCGGTGATGAGGCGGCCGTCCATCGCGATGAGGGGCTCGCCGGTGGCGGCGGAGAAGAGCTGGATGACCGCCTGGTGCGTGGGTACGGTGGTGTTGCGCTCGTAGAAGGTGACCAGCTTGACGCCCATGAGGTCCTCATCCACGGCCGGCATGAGGGCGAAGAAGCCCCTCGGTTCTTCGCTTCCGTGCTCGGGGATGCGGAGGATGGTGCGGACGGGCTGCTGGATCTTTTGGGCCGAAAGATCCACCAGAGCGCGCTCGACCGCGGGGATGAGGTCCTGGTACGTGAGCAGCGATCGGACTTTTTCTTCGTCGAGAAATTGCATCGTTGGGCGTTCTCCGAAATGGGCGACGATCACATGAGGCTGACCGGGTCGACATCGATGATGAGGTTGGCACGCGGAATTTGGCTCTGTTCGGCATGGGCCAGAAGCGCGCGCAGGGCTTTCTGGAGCGACGTGCGGTTTTCGCCTTTCAGGACGAGGTGAAAACGGTAGATGCGTTTGATTTTTGCTATGGGCGCAGTGGCCGGGCCGAGGACGCGGACGTTGCGCAGCGTGGTTTCCTGGCACCAGCGGCCCAGCGTGTTCGCCCAGGCAGCGGCTTCTTCGAGGCGCTGGCTTTGCAGCAGGACGTTGGCGAGCGCGGAGTAAGGCGGGTAGTGCATGGCGCGGCGAAAACGCAGCTCTTTATCGACGAAGCCGGCGAAATCGTGCTGGGCGGCGAACTGAATCGCGTAGTGCTCGGTATGGTACGTCTGCACGAGGACCTGGCCGGGGAGCTCGCCGCGGCCCGCACGGCCGGAGACCTGCGTGAGCAACTGGAAGACGCGTTCGGCGGCTCGGAAATCGGGGAGGCCGAGGGCGTAGTCGCAACCCACGACGCCGACCAGGGTGACACCGTGGATGTCGTGCCCTTTGGCGATCATCTGCGTGCCGACGAGAAGGTTGATCTCGCCGGAATGGAGACGCATGAGCAGACTCTCCATATCGTGACGGCCCCGGACGGTATCGCGATCCATCCGGCCAATCCGGGCGCCGGGAAAGATTTCCTGCAGGCGCTCTTCGCCCTGCTGCGATCCGGCGCCGAGGAAATACAGATATTCGCTCTCGCAGACAGGGCAGTTTTTCGGAACCGTCTTTTTGTAACCGCAGTAGTGACATTCCAGGCGCTGGCCCGTGGCGTGACCGTCGCCGGGCAGTGGTTTGTGATAGGTGAGAGCGATGGAACAGTTCTCGCACTCGAGCTTGACGCCGCAGGCGCGGCAGATGACGACAAAGGAGTAGCCGCGGCGATTGAGGAGGATGATGGCCTGCTCGCCGCGGTCGAGGGTCTCTCGGGTTTCTTCCATCAGCGCCCGCGAGAAGAGGTTTTCTGCGCCGGTTTCCTGGAATTCCTGACGCATGTCGACGAGGCGAACTTCGGGCAAAGGGCGATCCATCACGCGCTCGCGAATTGCGATGCGCTGGTACTTGCCGGTTGACGCGTTGTGCCAGGTTTCCAGCGACGGCGTGGCGGAGCCGAGCACCACGGCCGCTCCCGCTAATTTGGCGCGCATCACCGCGACATCGCGAGCGTGGTAGCGCGGCATGGATTCCTGCTTGTAGCTGGAGTCCTGTTCCTCATCGACGACGATGAGGCCGAGTTGTTCGACGGGAGCGAAGATCGCGGAGCGGGTGCCAACGACAACACGGGCTTCGCCCTTGCGAATGCGATGCCATTGCTCGCCGCGCTCTTCGGGGGTCAGGGCAGAGTGCAGAAGCGCAACTTCCGACCCAAAGGCGTGATGCAGCTGCGCCGCCATGGCGGGCGTAAGGCCGATTTCGGGGACGAGAAGAATGGCGGTCCGGCCTGCGTCGAGAGTGCGGCGCATGGCGGCAAGGTAGACAGCGGTCTTGCCGGAGCCAGTGACGCCGTGCAGGAGCATGGGGCGGAATTCGCGCGCGAGCACGGCCGCGGTGATGGTGTCGAGGGCATCCAGTTGCGCGGGGTTTAGTTCGTGGTCGGGTGTCGAGAAGGCGTGCAGGTGGGTGAGGTGAAAATCTGCAGGACGTTCTTCGATGCGAACGAGATTCCTGCGGACCAGCGTGGCGAGGGTCGAGGCCGGAACTTCCAGGCGGCGTAACTCGGCAACCGGCAGCTCGCCGTCCGCGCCCGCGAGTTCGGCGAGGACGGTCTGCTGATTTTCGTTGAGCTTCGGCAGGCGTACATCGTCGACCAGGACCGCGTAGCGGACGGTGCGGCGCGCATCGCGCGCTTCGGCTGCGGTCTCGCGGGCGATCCATTTCTTGCGATGCATGCCTTGCAGGACGCGCATCGAGACGCCGGTGGTGGAGCGGAGGCGCGAGGCGCGGAGGGCTTCGCCGGATTCGAGGGCGTTGAGCACCGCGTATTCCTGATCCTGCTCCTCCGGCGATCGGCGAGAGCGTCGCGAGGAACCTTGTTCAGCAGCGGAGAGCAGCGCCTGGCGCCCGACGTCGGTGATGCGGTAGAGGACCTGGCGCCGGACTTCGCCCGTGAGCGGCAGCATGGAGCGAAGAACCTCGCCGATGGGGGCGAGATAATAGCTGGCGATCCAGCGGCCGAGGTCCATCAGCTCGGTCGAGAGAACCGGCTCTTCGTCGAGGACGGAGAGCATGGGCTTCGCTTCGACCGGCGGGGGCTCGTCGTGCAGACGAACGACAACGCCGGCGAGTTTTTCGTTGCGAAACGGGACGAGGACGCGCGCGCCCACCGCGGGATCCGACGAGCCCGCCGCGTAGGTGAAGACGCGATCGAGCGGGACGGGCAGGGCGACATCGCAAAACTGAGACATGGGCTCTTTTTCGGAGCCTAGCAGAATGGAGCCTGGGGAGCGGGGAGGGTCTGTGAATCCCCGGAGACGAATGGCGAATCAGATGGAAGCACGGAGGAGATTCAATGGCAGCAGAGAAAGTGGCATTCATTACAGGCGGGAACAAAGGACTCGGGCTCGAGACCGCGCGGCAGCTGGGGAAACTGGGAATCAAAGTCGTGGTCGGCGCGCGGGATGTGGAAAAGGGCAAAGAGGCCGTCGCGAAACTGAAGACCGACGGCGTGGACGCCAACGCGATCAAATTCGATGTGCTGAACCCCGCCGATTACCAGGATGTTTACAAATACTTCGACCAGCACTACGGCAAGCTGGACATCCTGATTAACAACGCCGGCGTTTCGAAGGAGAATTTCTTCGGCGGCAACAAGACCAGCACAACATCGCCCGAGGTGCTGCATGAGACGTTCGATACGAACTTCTTTGGCGTGATTCAGATCACGCAGACGCTGCTCCCTCTGATCAAGAAAGCGCCGGACGGACGGATTGTGAATCTGTCGAGCATTCTCGGCTCCCTCGCGCTGCACGCGGATCCGAAGTCGCCGATCTATGATGCGAAGACTTTCGCCTACGACGCCTCGAAGGCGGCGTTGAATTCCTTCACGATGCATCTGGCGCATGAGTTGAAAGACACGAAGATCAAGGTGAACTCCGCGCACCCAGGCTGGGTGAAGACGGATATGGGGACGGATGCGGCGCCGATGGAGATTCCGGAAGGCGCGAAGACCAGCGTGGCGCTGGCGACTCTGCCCGACGATGGGCCGACGGGCGCTTACATTCATCTGGATCAGACGCTTCCATGGTGAAATCAGCGTGCGAGCGGAAGCTGGTAGCGTGAAGCGGTAGGGCTTCCAGCTTCCTGCCTGTTGCTATTTTGCGGGCGCCTTCAGGCCCAGTTCAGCCATAGCAATCTGCAGATCGGCCCAGGCTTCTTTCTTCTGACGCGGATCGCGCAGCAGGTAGGCAGGATGATACGTCACGATCAGTTTCACCCCGCGCACGTAATGGATACGGCCTCGCAGCGCGGCCAGCGGGCTCTTGCCGCCCAGCAGGTAGGTCGCCGCGGTTGAGCCCAACGCCACCACGACTTCGGGCTGAATCACATCGATCTGGCGGAAGAGAAACGGCGCGCAAGTGTTGGCTTCCACCGGCTCGGGCACGCGATTCTGAGGCGGGCGGCATTTGACGATGTTCGCGATATAGACCTGATCGCGGCGCAGGCCCATCGCGTTAATCATGTTGTTAAGGAGCTGGCCGGCGCGGCCGACGAAGGGCAGACCCTGCGCATCCTCATCGGCGCCGGGGCCTTCCCCGACGAACATCAGTCGCGCGTTCGCGTCGCCGTCGCCGAAAACGATGCTGTGGCGGCCTTTGTGGAGCGCGCAGCGCGTGCACGGGCCAATGTCGTCGCTGATGGCCTTCAGCGCCGCGGCGCGGGCTTTGGGCGCGACGGCGGTCGCGGCTTCGATCAGGACGGGTTGCGGCTGTGGGCGGACTTGCGCTCGGGGCATGAACGGGGCAGGCTCCAGATCAAGAGCGGCGAGCATCGCCGCGGATTCGTCTTCTGTGAGAGATACGGCTGCAATGACGTTAGATTTGTCTAATTCTGTATCAGTCACCGTTGCAGTTAGAGTATCGCCGGGCGCGCAGCCCTCCCGGCGGTAGAAGTCGAAAACCCCGAGGTCGCGGAAGTATGCGATGCGCGCGCGGACGGCTTCTTCCGCCTCCGGGACGAGCCGTGCGGTCAAGCCTAGTCTCCCCTGCTCACCGAGAGGTCGGTATCGGATTCAGCCAGCACCTGGCGCGGTCGGCGGAGGGTCAGGATTTCGTCGAGGATCTGGTCAGCCAGCTCGCGTTTGGCCAGCTCCGGCAGTTCGATGGCGCGATCCCGCGTGAGGAACGTGACGGCGTTGCGGTCGGAATCGAATCCGATCCCTTCGCGCGAGACGTCGTTGAGCACGATCGCGTCAGCGCCCTTGCGCAGGAGCTTGTCCCGGCCGTGGGCCAGCACGTCTTCGGTCTCCGCAGCGAAGCCGACGATCAGCATGCCGGGGCGGCGCTGCTGGACCACCGCAGCAAGAATGTCTTCGGTGGGCTCCAGCTCCAGCGTGAGCGGACCGCTGCGGCGCATCTTCTGTCCAGCCTGCGCGCGTGGCCGGTAGTCGGCTACAGCAGCCGCCTTGATGACAAGGGTCGCCTGATCGAGACGGCTGAGAACCGCGTCGCGCATCTGCTCGGTCGTGACCACGGGTACGACTTCGACGTTTGCCGGCGGACGCAGAGCGGTGGGCGCGGAGACGAGGATGACGCGCGCGCCGCGCCCCTGCGCCGCTTCGGCCATGGCGTAGCCCATCTTGCCGCTGGAGCGATTGCCGAGGAAGCGGACCGGATCAAGCGCCTCGCGCGTGCCACCGGCCGTGATGAGCACGGTTTCTCCAGCCAGATCGTGGCGGTGATCGAGGACGCTGAGGACGGCTTCGACGATGGCGCTGTTTTCGGCCAGCCGACCGGGACCCATCATGCCGCAGGCCAGGTAACCGCTTTCCGGCGTGACGATACGAACATTGCGACTGGCCAGGATTTCCAGATTCGCCTGGGTCGCCGCGTGCTGCCACATGTTCACGTTCATAGCGGGCGCCACAATCACCGGGACCGTCGTCGCCAGGTACATCGTGGTCAGGAAGTCGTCGGCGATGCCGTGCGCGAATTTCGCGAGAATGTCGGCGGTGGCAGGGGCGACGACCAGAGCGTCGGTGGTTTGCGCTGCGTCAATGTGCTCAATGGCGGAGGTGGCGTCGCCTGTGTCGGAGCCTTCTGGAGCCCAGAGGCCGGTGATCACTTTGTGTCCGGTGAGGGCGGCGAAGGTCAGCGGCGCGATGAACTGCTGCGCGGCCTGGGTCATGACGACGTGCACGTCCAGGGCCTGCTTTTGCAGATCCCGGACCAGCTCCGCGGACTTGTAAGCGGCGATGCCGCCGGAAACGCCGACTGTGACCTTCATCAACTACAGGGTACAGCCTGCCGCGCACAGGGTACAGGGAACCGCGTTCAGCGGCCCGCACGTCGTCCTGGACCTGTTGCTAAGAAGCGAACTTTGGGATTTCCGCGCCTTCCACTTCCGGCTTCACGACCGGAACATCCTCGGTCTTCACGTAGGCGATTTTTCCGGCGGCGATCTCTTCCTGGGCTACCCGGCAGGCCTTGCGTGAACGCGTGGGAACCATCGGCTCGGCTCCATTCTGCAACTGGCGCGCGCGGCGCGCGGCCACTAAAACGTACCGAAAATTGCTGTCGTATTCCTTCTCAACGGTCATGCTTCTACCTCCAAAACTTTCCTGCTCGTCCTCATCGGCTTACGGCGGGCACCGGAACACCAAAGGCCTGCAACACAGGTCTGACCCGCGCCTCGGAATTGGACTGCCTGCACGATTCCGCGGTGCGCAGTATGCGCTCACGGTCCGGCAGCTTTTCACCGGCATCGCCGTTACGCCGAATGCGTTCGGCTTCGACGATGGCGGTCATTTCCTCGACAGCACGGTCCAGGACGTCGTTGACGAGAATATAGCCATATTCACGGTAATTCTCAATCTCCTGGCGAGCTCTTGGCCAGGCGCCGCTCGATGATCTCTTCCTGGACGCTGCCTTCGGCACGGCTTCGATTGCGCAGACGGGTGGCAAGGATTTCGGGCGAAGGCGGCATGAGGAAAATGGAAACGGCGCCAGGCATTTTGGCGCGGATCTGCGCATGCCCCCTGCACGTCGATGTCGAGCAGGAGGTCGCGGCCCCGGGAAAAAGCATCGGCCAGAGTGGAGCGTGCCGTGCCGTAGTAGTTGCCGAAGACGTCGGCATATTCGAGAAACTCGCCGTTGCGGATCATCTCCTCGAAATGCTCGCGGGTGGTGAAGTGGTATTCGCGCGAGTCCTGCTCAGAGCCGCGTCGTCCCCGCGTGGTCCAGGAGACGGAAAACTCCAGTCCCGAAACCAGAGAGCGGAGCTGGTTGACGAGAGTCGATTTGCCCGACCCGGAGGGAGCCGAAATGATGAAGAGAATTCCCGACAAAGCCTTCTGTTCCTCTGCGTGCAAAAATCGACCGCGCAACCCTACTCTAAGTTCTGCACCTGCTCGCGAGCCTTTTCGATCTCCGACTTCATACCCAGCCCCGCTTCGGTAATACGCGTGCCGTTACCCGCGACGCCGCTGGTCTTCGAAAGCAGGGTGTTGGCTTCGCGATTCATCTCCTGCAGCAGAAAGTCGAGCTTCTTCCCGACTTCCCCGCCCTGATCGAGCAGGCCGGTGAAGTGATCGATGTGCGTGCGCAGCCGGGTGACTTCTTCCTCGACGTCGCTGCGCTCGGCGATGAGCGCGGCTTCCTGCAGGATGCGCTCCTGATCGAATCCACCCTCGAGCATGGTCTTCATGCGCTGGTTGAGGCGCTCGAAGTAGGCTTGCTGGACATTTTCCCGGAGGGTCGCGGCTTCGTCGACGAGGGCGCGGAGGCGATCCATGCCCGCGCGCAACTCATCGGCGAGACTGCCCCCTTCCTGGGCGCGCATCGCGTTGCAGGGCGGCGACCAGCGCGTCGGTTTCGCGGAGCACGGCTTCTTCCAGGCCCTGCAGTTCCTCTTCACTGCTGCGGGATTCGGCGAGCAGGACGCCGGGGAGACGGAAGACGGCGTTGAGATCGGGCTCGGCATTGAGGCCATGTTCGGCGGCGGCGGCGCGGAAGGCTTCGACATAGGCAGCCACGAGCGCGTGGTCGTAACCGGCTTCGGCTTTCTGGCTGCGCTCGAGATTCAGCGTGACTTCGACGTGGCCGCGCCGCAGCTTTTCTTTGAGGATGCGGCGAAGTTGCATCTCGACGCCTTCGGCGCCGTTGGGCAGGCGCATATGGAGGTCGAGGAAGCGGTGATTGACGCTTTTCAGGCTGAGGGAAAAGCCAAGGGTATCGGAGACGCGACCCGCAACGCGCGCAAAACCGGTCATGGAATACACCGGCTGCTTGCGAGTCCACCGGCTCATCGCTTCGGTCATCGGTCGATCTTCCTGTGAGAGCGGGCTCGATGGGCGGCTCACCGGTGCGATGCGTCGGAGCATGGGCTCGAGCGGCCGTTGCCTTTGCCGTGCTCTTGCCGTTGCCATTGGCGTCGCCGATATCCATGAACTGCAGGCGGTAGAGCTTCTGGTAGGTAGGCGAGGTTTGCAGCAGCTCTTCGTGGGTGCCGATGGCCGTGATGCGGCCGTGCTCGAGCACAACGATGCGATTGGCGCGGCGCACGGTGGAGAGGCGGTGCGCGATGACGATGACGGTGCGCCCGGCCATCAGATTGGCCAGCGCGACCTGCACCAGGGATTCGCTTTCCGCGTCGAGGGCGGAGGTGGCCTCGTCGAGGATCAGTACAGGAGCGTTCTTCAGGATGGCGCGGGCGATCGCCAGCCGCTGCCGCTCGCCACCGGAGAGGCGGAATCCCTTCTCGCCGATGACGGTGTCGTAGCCTTCCGGCATGCGCTCGATAAAGTCGTGGGCCAGGGCCGCTTTCGCGGCTTCCACCACCCGCGAGAAGGCAACGTCTGGCTGGCCGTAGGCGATGTTGTTGCGCACCGTGTCGTTGAAGAGGATGGTTTCCTGGGTGACTTTGCCGATCTGCGCGCGCAGCGAGGACAGGCTCAGCCTGGCGCACGTCGATGCCGTCCATCAGGATGCGTCCGCCGGTGACGTCAAAGAAGCGAGGAATGAGATTGACCAGGGTTGACTTCCCTGCTCCGCTGGGACCGACCAGCGCCACCACTTCGCCGCGATGGATGGTCAGGTCGATGTCGTCGAGCACGATGCGGCGGCCCTTCGCGCTCGCGCTTCGCGATAGCAGAAGCTGACGTTTTCCAGCGCGATCGATCTTTGAAGCCTTTCAGAACCCGCGGGTGCTTCGCCTCGCGGCACTTCATCCTGATCGTCCATGAAGTCAAAGATGGCCGCGGAGGCGCCGGCGGCCTGCTGGAAGTTGTTGTAGTAGATCCCGAAGCGGCGGATGGGGTCGTACATCTTGAAGAGGGCGACGATGAAGGCGAAGAAGATGCCGCCGCTCATCGCGCCGTGGCCAATCTCGTTGCGGCCCAGCAAAAGGAGCAGCGCGATAGCCACCGCGCCGATGAAGTCCATCAGCGGCGAGGTGATCGCCTGGGCCCGCACGGAGCGCAGATTGGCGCGGAAAAGTTTGCGTGCCGCCTGACGGAAGCGGATCAGCTCCCAGAACTCCATGTTGAAGGCTTTGACGATGCGGTTGCCCGTAATGGTCTCGTGCAGGATGTTCTGAATGTCGGCGAGCTTGTCCTGGCCGCGGCGGGTGGTGCGCCGCACGTCGCGGCCGATGCGGCGAATCGAGCCCGCCGGCGACGCGGCACGAAGATCAGCAGAACCCAGGCCAGCTTGCCGCCCAGCGCGATCACCACGATGACCATGCAGACCAGGGTGCAGACCTGCTGCAGAAAATCCGACAGGACGGAAGAGGTGGCGTACTGCACGCGCTCAATGTCGTTGATGAGCGCGGAGAGCAGGGTCCCGGTTGTGTGCTTCTGGAAGAAGGCCACCGAGCGGCGCAGGATCGCCTCGTAGAGGTCGTCGCGCATGTCGGTGATCATGCCGAAGCCGGCGTAATTGGCGAGATAGGTGCCCGCGTAGTCGCAGATGCCCTTCAGCAGCGTGGACGCGACAAAGGCGAAGGCGATGCTGGACCAGTCGTTATGGATCCAGTGAGGAACCAGCAGCTCAGGCCGGATATTGATGTGCCAGCGCGCGCCCGAGTTCGCCCAGCAGCGGAGTCTGTTTGGCGCGACTCGAGGCCGCGGGGTTCAGCACGTTATCGAAGATGGGGCCGATGAGCAGGACCCGGAAAGCGTCGAGGAGGCCGACGCCGGCGGCCAGAACCACGGCGGAGAGCGCCTGGAGCCAATAGCGGCGCGCGTAGTAGAGCAGGCGCCAGAGACGCTTCATGCTGCGGTGGCTTCCTGCGCGGGAAACAAATGCATCTCCTCATTTTACCGCTTGAAACCAGGCATCCAGGCATTGGATCGCTAACTACGGTAACCGGCCGAATATCGTCGGGCACTCGGTAGAATGGCGAGGGAGCAGGGAGTGAAAGATACCGACCAGCGTACAGCGGTCAGCGATCAGAAAAGACCGGGCACGTGGCAGCCACCGAAACCGTCGCGCATTCTTGTGACCGGCGTGATTGCGTTGATCACGGCGGGGGCTTCGGCGTGGCTGATCCTGCGTTCCTCTGAAGTGCATTGTGATACTCTGGCGCCCCTGACTGTGCTGGCCACCTTGGCCGCGTTCCTGATCTCGATTTGCTTCCGGCAGATGGGGCGTTATCCGGACAAGCGGAGCCGGTGGTTCCTGGTGGTGTGCCTCCTGATTGCCGCAGCAACGCTGTTTGCGGATTTCCGGTATGTGCGGCGGTATCGGGATTTCTGCGACGAGTTACAGCAGCAGATGCAGCCGTCCGCGACCAACCCCTAAGGCTTCTTCAGGATTTCGGCCTGCTGGCCGCCGATGGGCGACGGTTCGTCGAGGAAACCTGTCAATACCGGACCAACCTGGCCTGCGCACTGGCCCGCGGCCAGATGGCCGCAGCCATCGAACACCTCAAACTCCGACTGCGGGACGGCGCGGTGAATCTGCTCGCCCGCGGAAACGGGGATGAGGTGATCCTGTTTGCCCCAGACGATCAGCATGGGCATCTTCAGCGCACCGAGTTTGCCGTCGAGCAGATCGTCGCCGGTAAGCATCGATTCCATGTTGCGCTTCACCACCCAGCCATGCCGTTTCACAAAGCGGAAGATGTCGCGCTGAACGAAGCCTGGCACATGGGGCGCTGGCCCCGGCATCAGCAGGTCATCGAGCTCGGCCAGCTTGGCTGCCGTATCGGGCTCGAAGAGGGAGGTGTCCCAGGTGAGCGAGAAGCGCGTGCCGGCGCTGTCGAGGATGACGAGGCGGCGGATGCGCTGTGGCTGGTCGAGCGCGACGCGCATCGCGAGCCATCCGCCCATCGACCACCCCGCGAGGTCGGTGCGCGCGAGATGGCGGTTGTCCATGAAGGCTTCGACCGCGGCGGATTCTTCGGCGATGGAGTAGGCGGCGTTGTGCGGCCAGGCGGAACGGCCGTAGCCAGGCAGGTCGAGCGCGTAGACGCGGTGATGATCGCGCACGAGCTGGGGCATGAGGTTGGCCCAGTCCTCAGAGCGGCCGCCGAGGCCGTGGACCAGCACAATCGGAGAGCCGGATCCGCCGTAGTAGTAGTGGATGCGAACGTGCGGGTTTCCAGCGTAGGGGATCTCGGTGTAGTCCGAATGAAGGCCCTCAAAGAGAAGCCGGGCCTGGGTCACAGTCCACAGAACCGTCAGCGGGCGCAGAAACGCGAAGAAGACAACAACCATCAACACCAACAGGATCGCGAGGAGCACCCAGCGTGTCACCCTGCCACGCGCGTCGTCTCCTGGTTTGGGGCGGCGTTGCCGTCGTGCTGGCCATGCTCCTGCGCAGTCCTCCCCAGCTAGGATGCCATCCGCAGGGCTTTACGGATCACCTCAATGGTAAGCGGCGTCAGGCCCTCGAGCTCGTCGGGAGCGGCCCAGCGGCCTTCAAGGGCATCCGTGGCGCAGGCCAGCGACCCGCCCACCACGCGGCAAAGAAAATCGATGAGGACGTAGTGGTACCGGACCCGGCCTTCGTCGTCGCGGGAGATGCGGTCGAACGCCTGCACCACCTCGACGGCTTCCACCACCAGGCCGGTTTCCTCGATGACCTCGCGGCAGACCGCCTGCTCCAGCGTTTCTCCCAGCTCGACCGCGCCACCGGGCAGCGACCACTCGCCTTTCAGGGGCTCCTGCGCGCGCCGGATGAGAAGCGCCTGCTTCCCCCCGCCAGGGCCGTCGCGGACGATGACAGCGCCGACACCGGCAATAGGAGCATCGGGATATTCACGTCTCACAGCTTGATGGGTTTGCCGTATTCGCCGTCGAAGACGGTGCGCGCCATCGAGAAGCGGCCCCCGTTGAATTTGTCGGGGCCTTTCAGATGGCCGATGGCCAGCAGCGCGACAACTTCATAGCTGATGGGCAGGTTGAGCACCTGGCAAACTTTGTCGGCCTCGTAGCCCTCCATCGGCGCGGTGTCATAACCCAGCGCCTCGGCCATCAGCAGCATGCCGGAGAAGGCAAGCATGACGTGGCGATTCAGCCACGCGGTCAGGTTCGGATTGTTGCCGAGAAATTCCGGAATGCTCTGGCGCGCGCCTTCTGCGTAGTTTTCCGTCATGCCCTGCTCGCGTCCCATGCGAATCATCTCGTCCATATCCGTGCGCCAGCCGTCTTTGTCGCCACAAGCCACGATCACCGCGGAGGCTTCCTCGACTTTCGCCTGGTTGTAGCTGGCCGCGCGCAGGCGGCGGCGGCCTTCGGGCGTGCGCACCACCACGAATCGCCACGGCTGCAGGTTATACCCGCTGGGCATTTTCAGCCCCGCTTCGAGAATTTTCTTCAGATCGGCGTCTGGGATCGGCGTGCCGTCAAAACTAGGCGCCGCGCGCCGTTCTTCGATGACTTGACTAAGTGGCTTTTCCGGTCGACTGGCCATGCGGAGGTGGGTCCTGCCTGCTTTCTCTGGATGGAATGAAGTTTAACCGCGTTGTCCGGCAGAGGAACTCTGAATTTGCTCCATGGGCAGTTCCAGAGCAAAGGGATTCTGATTTCCCGGAGTCGCTGCGTAGACCCATAAGCCGTGGAAAGCGGTTTGTAGCTCAGGATGCTGCAGTAGTAAAGCCCGCATCACAGCGGTCACCTGCGCCCGCGCCGCCACCATATCCTGATTGGGCGTGGCGTTGTACGTGATCACCAGATCGAGCTGATCCGAGAGCTCCCCGGTGTGCAGGTTCGTGATGTCGAACGTCTGGCTGCCATTGCTCAGGCGCAGCGGATCGGCGCCCGGCAGATTGTCGGGCCGCGCGCTCTCCGCCTCGCGCTGCAGCTTCTGCAGGTTGGGGCTGGAGATGAAGTCTACTGGCTCCAGAAGATACTGCGCCGTCTGATAGTAGAACCACGCATCCCAAAGTTGCTTTTTCGCGGCGTACTCCCGTGCCTGACGCCAGAACCAAAGACCATCGTGGCCCCCCATGGTCATGGGGCGGGTGAAGAAACCGGCCAGCTTCCAGTCGGGACTGGCGACAGGGTCGTTCTGCAGCACCAGCGAGATTTGCTGCGGCTGTTTCACGCCGGTGGCATGCAGGATCGCCAAAGCATATTTGCCGGGAGGAAGGCCAGGAATCGTCACTTCCACGGTGAGCGCCGATCCAGGCAGACCGCAGAAAAACTGCGTCTCCTGCGGCGCTTTCAGATCGGTAGCGTCCAGAAGGTAAATTTCGTCGACCGTCAGGGTCGCATGCTGAATCGAGGCATTGATCGTCTGAATCGAAGTGGCGATGCCATCGAACTGCGCGGCCACACTCGCAATCGTCTGGGCGCGGACAGCCGCGGCATTCCCTCCCTCGACGTTCCCCGCGATCATCTGCGCCGACTGGGCAAGGATGGTTCGCTGCGCGCCGGGAAGCTGGGACTGCGTCATACAAGAGACGCCAAAGGCCGGGAGCGCCACGCTCACGGGCAGGATTACGGTCAGGACTTTGGCCCAACGGACTGGAATACCGCGGCGCATCGGATACTTCCCTTCAATTCGCGGCGAGCGAATTCGAATCACTGCTAGTCTAGTACACAGGAGCCGAGGTACTGTCGAGCTGGCAGCAACCCGGTGATTCCTAAGACTTCGATGCAGTTCACGCGCCTTTCACGCTGCCTCACTTGGACCGCTGCCGCGGTTTTTGCGGTTTCCTGTCAGGCGCAGGTGATGCAGGCCCCAGGCACCATGCCGGGGGCAAAGCCGCTTCCTGTACCCGCAATCGCCCCGCATGGGGGCGCTGCCAAGTCTCCATCGGCGCCCACCCAGCCGGGAACGCCCCCCGCCGCTCCGCCAGCTGCAGCACCAGGAGGGCCTGCAACGACTCCCGCGGCCAATGTTCCGAACCTTCCCCCTTCCCTTCTGGATAAGCCTGCCAAACCGGCCCACGTGACCCTTGCGGGCGGATCGCTTTCGGTAGACGCGGCCAATGCCAGTCTTTCGCAGATCCTGAAGAATATCGAAGCGTCCACGGGCATGACCGTGGACGGGTTCGAAAAGGATTCCCGCGTATTTGGGGTTTATGGTCCCGGAGATCCACGCGATGTCCTGTCTTCCCTGCTGGACGGTGCCGGCTATAACTTTCTGATGGTTGGCTCGACGGATGCAGGAACGCCGCGCGAGATCGTGCTGACCGCCCGCAGCAACGCGCCCCTCACCGCACAGCCGAGTTCCCCGTCGGAGCCGGAAGAGGAAGAAGAGCCGGTCAACAATCCTCCCGTGGAGCCATCGCCTCTGCCAGCCACCGCCCCGCCTCCCAGCGACCGCCCCAGGACGCCGCAGGAAATGCTGCAGGAACTGCAGCGCTTGCGCCAGCAGCAGCCCCAGCCTCAGGGTCAGCCCCAGCCTCAGCTCAATAACGCAAATCGCCGCGAGTGCACCATTTTCGGTGCACCCGCCAGCATCCATGACCGTAGTAATGCCTCTTTCGGGGTCTGGAAGAAGCGCTCCCTTCTGTTTATCTTTTGGATACCTCTCCTGAGGGTTACAAAAGGCGCCCCCCATGCAGAACCGCGGCCCTGCTCTCTTGCTTGCTGTCTCTACTGTCCTTGGTCTCACGCTCATCAGTGGCTGCGGCATGGCCAACACGCCACTCCAGGTGGGAACCTCCCTTTCCGGCAACTGGACCTTCGCCCCCAGTGGCTCCAGCACCGTCCTGAATCTGGGCTTCACCCAGGGAGCGTATGAGACGGTGAGCGCCGTGGCGCGCCTGAATGGAGCGTCGTGTATCAGCCCCACCAGCGACATCCTGCTGACGGGCTCCGTGGGTGGTGACAATCAGATGCTGCTGGTCTCATCGCCTTTCAGCGGGACGACCCTGACACTGCAGGGGCAGGTTGCCGGGGATGGTAAGGGCATCGCAGGTGCGACCTGGAGTTTTGCCGGCGGCAATTGCGGAACGCTGGGAAAAGCGACCGTGATCGCGACGGACTACTCATCGATCAATGGCACCTACACAGGAACCTTCATTGACTCCTCGAACGCGCAGCTCGCTGTATCGGCGCTCCTGCAACAGACCTCACAGCCGGACCTGAACGGCCAGTTCTCGCTCTCCGGAACAGCGACGTTCCCCAACAACGGCTGCTTTGCCGAGCAGCCATCCATGACCACGTCCAACGTCACCGGCAGCGGCCTTTCCATGACCTACACCGATCCGGTCAGCGGAGCGGTCCTCACCGCGGCAGGCACCTTCAACAGCTCGGCGTCGACGCTGACCATCACCAGCTGGTCGATCACTGGCGGCAAGTGCAATGGAGATGCGGGCACCGGCTCGCTCACCGAGCAAACGCAGAATCTGTAGCAGCACCGAAAAGAACAGCCGAAAAAGACGCATCCTGCGGGCAGCTTGCTCGCTTCTTGCTCGTCTCTCGCGCGTTTCTCGCTACGCGTTGATCGGCCTCGGCCAGCGCGCCTCAATCGTAGTCGAGATGCCGCCGCGCGGACGGAATTCGCCCTTCACGACCGCCCATACCGGATCGCACGCCCGCACCACGTCTTCGAGGATGCGGTTCACCACGTTCTCCTGAAAGATGCCGAGGTTGCGATACGAGAAGAGATATTCCTTCCACGATTTCAGCTCGAGGCACTGCTCGCGGGGCATGTAGCGGAGCGTGATCACGCCGAAGTCCGGCAATCCGGTTTTGGGGCAGACAGAAGTGAACTCGGGATCGTCGATCACGATCTCATACCCTGGAAACTGATTGCGCCAGGTCTCGATGGAGGGAAAGTCGAAGTCGAGTCCGGCTTGAGCGTGCTCGTCGGTGTAACGGGGGGCGATCGCCATATACCAATTTTACGGGTTGCCGCTATGGTCCTCCGACGTGACTCGCCGGCCGTCCTCGCCACACCGGGTAAACACAACGATACCCCCGTAAATTTCGTATTTTGCGAACCTTAAAGCCAGTGATGTGTGTCTTATATACTGACCTACGGTTTCATCAATGAAAACAGGGCAGGCAAGGCCACGGACGGCTCGAATCTGGATCATTACCGCCGTCGCACTCGCACTTACTTTCTATATCGTGCACCTCATCACGCGCGGAAGCCTGCCCATCCGTGTGGCTGAGGCCAGCACCGGCGATCTGAAGAGCACCGTCGCCACCAATGGCAAGGTGGAACCGCGGCCGCAGGTGAATTTCGAAGCACACGCGCCGTTCCCAGGAATCATTCAGACGCTGGATGTGCACGAAGGGGAAAAGGTTCCCGCGGGCAAGCTGTTGCTGGCCATGGATGACAGCGAAGCCCGGGCGCGCGTGGCGGCCGCCGATGCGGCTCTGAAGGGTGCCGAGGCCGATTATCAGGCAGCGCAGTCCGGGGGCACACAGGAGGAACGTATCTCGCTGAAGGGCGAACTGCAAAGGGCGCAGATCGGCCGCGATCAGGCCCAGCAGAACCTCGAAGCGCTCCAGAAGCTGCAGGCCAGCGGAGCCGCGTCACCCAGCGAAGTCAGCGCGGCGCAGACGCGACTGGCTGCGGATACCAGCACACTCCAGGTGCTGCAGCAGCGATCGACCGACCGCTACGGAACTGACTATCTGGCGCACGCCAAAGCCGCCCTCGATGATGCGCAGGCTGCCTATGCCGCGGCCGAGGATGCTCTGCACCACGCCGTGGTGCATGCGCCTTTTGCCGGGACAGTGTATTCGGTGCCCGTTTCGCGCACCGAATATGTGAACCAGGGCGACCGCCTGCTTTCCATGGCCGACCTTTCGAAACTACAGGTGCGGGCCTACTTCGATGAGCCGGAAATCGGCAAGCTGAGCATCGGCCAGCCCGTGATCATTGTTTGGGACGCTCTGCCTAACCAGCAATGGCACGGCCACATCAGCCTGCTGCCCTCGACCATCATCACCTATGGAACACGCAACGTCGGCGAAGTCCTGGTCACGATCGACGATGCCGATGGGCAGCTGCTGCCCGACACCAATGTTCGTGTGACCGTAACGGTCGCTAACGAATCGAATGTTTTAAAGGTGCCTCGCGACGCTTTGCACATCGAGCAGGGTTCGACTTTCGTCTATCGCAAGGAAGGCAATTACCTGCACCGAGTCAAAGTGACGATTGGCGCGTTGAATCTTACTGAAGTGCAGATCACAAGCGGTTTGAAGCCGGGCGATGTGGTGGCGCTGGGCACCACCAACGCGCAGCCCCTGGGCGATGGCGTTCCCGTCAAAGTGGTCGACTAGGGGGAATCTTGCGAACACGAGTGCTGCTCACCCAGATCCTTTTTTTTCTTTGCGCAGGCCTCTGGGCGTTGGCGGACACCGCACTGCCCCTCCAGGATCTGAATTTCGGCCGTGCTGACAGTGCCCTGCAGTCTTTGAACGCAAGCCTCGCGCTCCACCCAAACGATGCCGATGCGCACAATCTGCGCTGCCGCGTCTATTACCAGGAAGAAGAATGGGATCGGGCCATCGCCGACTGCGAGGCCGCGGTCAGGCTCGAACCCGCCAACAGCAATTTCCATCTCTGGCTGGGGCGCGCCTACGGCCAGAAGGCTGCGCATGTGTCGATCGTCTCCGGCTATCCGCTGGCGCGCAAAGTCCACGCCGAATTCGAGCAGGCGGTGAAGCTCGATCCTCAGAACGCGGACGCGCTGGCCGATCTTGGCGAGTTCGATGTGATGGCTCCAGGCGTGGTGGGCGGTGGCGTCTCCCATGCCGAAGCCGTTGCGCAGCGGCTCGGTGGCGTGAATCCCGCCGATGCACTCCTGCTGGTGGCGCGCATGGCCGAAGCGAAGAAGGACTACGCCGGCGCCGAGGCTGCGTTGAAGGACGCGATTCAGAAGTCGTCGTATCCCGCGGATGGCTGGATGGACCTCGCTTCCTTCTATCGGCGCCGCGGCCGACTGGATGACATGGTCGCCGCAGCTCATACCGGTGCCTCCCTCGATCCCACCCACGGCGTCGCGCTCGTCGATGGCGCCGGCAATCTCGCTCAGGCGGGGCGGGAGCCGCAAACCGCCATTCAGTGGCTGCAGCAGTATTTGAGCTCGCACGCGCAGTCCGAGATTGCCCCCTCCTTCGTGGTGCGCGCGCAGCTGGCTGAGCTGTTGCGGAAGCAAGGCGATATCGATGCCGCCCAGCAGCAACTGGCCGTCGTCCATGCGCTGGCTTCCGGCTATCGGATCCGATCGGGAAATGCCGCAGCCAGAGCGGCCGGTCTGTAAACTCAGAACGATGGATGCGTCGAAACGGAGCGGGACCAGAGCGCGCTGTCTGAGACCAGAACGAATCGCCGCGGTGCTGTTTTTGTTGTTGCCTCTTGCCGCTACGGCGCAGATTTCTCTTTCGTCGGCCATCGATCTGGCGGAGAAAAACAGTACCTCGGTACGCGGGGCCGTGGCGAACGTGCAAAAAGCAACAGCGGTTCTGGCAGAAACGCGCGACGCTTACATTCCCACCTTCTTAGTCGGTTCCAGTGTGGGCTACGCTTACGGTTTCCCTCTTGGCTATCCCTCGTTTTTCACCGCGAGTTCCCAGTCCCTTGTCCTCTCCTGGTCGCAGAAGGATTACACGCGTGCCGCGCGCGCCGGCGTGAACAGTGCGAACCTGAACCTCAAAGACGTGCAGCAGCAGGTGGCGCTCGACGTGGCGCTGGACTATGTGGAGCTCGATTACGACCTGAAAGAAATTGCCGCGCTGGAGCAGGAGATTGGTTACGCGGAATCGCTGGTCGAGATCGAACAGGACCGCGTGCAGGCGGGTGTCGATCCGCGCATGGACCAACTCCAGGCCGAATTGACCGCGGCCCAGGTCGATGAGAAGCGGATCCACCTGGAGAATGACGCCAATGCCATGCGGCAGAAACTGGCGCATCTCACCGGCCTTCCGGCAACGGGGCTCACCACGGTGAGCGCGAGTATTCCACCCGCGCCTGCGGCCGATTCGCTGGCACAGAGCGGTGAGAACACCGCGTTCAGCAATCCCGGCGTCTCTGCAGCCTATGCCAACGCAAAAGCGAAGCTCTACAGCGCTTTTGGCGACGCCAGACAAAATTACCGGCCGCTGGTCTCCTTCGGAGCGCAATACGCCCTTTTCGAAAAGACCGCCGACTACTCCGAATATTTCCAGAAATTCCAGTACAACAACGTCGAATTCGGCGCTCAGATCACGTTTCCGCTCTTCGACGCTACGCGGCGTGCCAAGGGCCACGAATCCGCAGCCGACGCTGTCCACGCGCAGGCCGATGCGGATGCCGCCCTCGATATCCTGAACGAACAAACCTCCACCATGCGCGACACCACCCGGGAGCTGGCCGCACAGCAGCGCGTCGCGCAGGTGCGCAGTCAGATTGCCCAGGACCAGTTGAAAACCATCGAAACGGAATTGACGAATGGTACGGGGACACCCAACGCGCCAATTCCGCCGACCGAAGCGCAGAAGGCCCGCATCGAAGAACGAGAGCGTTACGCCGATGTGCTCGATGGTGACTTCTCGCTCATGAAGGTCGAGCTGAACCTGCTGCGGGCCACCGGCCAGCTGGATGCGTGGGTGCGCTCGTCCCTCAAATAGCGCGTGACGTGTTTTGCTGTCGGCTAACTTGCTGATTTCCCATGGGCTAAATGTTTCCGGCTCCGCCGGTCGATGCGGTTGCTGAATGGTAAACTGGAAGGAGTGCCTATGCCGCTCAAGACCTTATTCCTGAACCCTCCCTCTTTTGAGAACTTCGATGGCGGCGCCAGCTCGCGCTGGCCTGCAACCCGCGAGATCGAGTCCTACTGGTATCCGGTTTGGCTGGCCTATCCGGCCGGCATGCTCGAGGGCGCGCGTCTGCTCGATGCCAACCCCCACCACGTCAAGTGGCCGCAGGTAGTCGAGATCCTCAAGGACTACGAGTTTCTCGTGCTGTTCACCAGCACCATCGCCTGGGGCGGGGATCAGCGCTGGGCGGAGAAGATCAAGGACACCTATCCGAACATCAGGATTGCCTTCGTCGGGCCACCCGTCACGACCGATCCGGACAAGGCGCTGAACGAGTGTCACGCCATCGACTTCGTGTGCCGGCGCGAGTTCGACTACTCCGTCGTCGAATACGCCAACGGCAAGCCGCTCGATGAGATCCTTGGCATCAGCTACCGGAAGAACGGGCAGGTGGTGCACAATCCCGACCGTCCGCAGATCGAGAACCTCGATGCTCTGCCCTGGGTCACCGACATCTACAAGCGCGACCTGGACGTGACGAAGTACAACGTTCCCTTCCTGCTGCATCCCTTCGTCGCGCTGTATTCCACGCGCGGATGCCCGGCGCAGTGCACCTTCTGCCTGTGGCCCCAGACCACCAGCGGGCATGCATGGCGGAAGCGCTCGACCGACGACGTAGCCGCCGAGATGGCGCACGCGAAGGAACTCTGGCCCAACGTCAAGGAATTCTTCTTCGACGACGACACCTTCAACATCCAGAAGGCGCGCACTGTGGAGCTGTGCGCGAAGCTGAAGCCGCTCAGGATCACCTGGTCCTCGACCTCCCGCGTCACGACGGATTACGAGACGCTGAAGGCGATGCGCGAAGCCGGATGCCGGCTGCTCATCGTCGGTTTCGAGTCCGGCGATCCGCAGATCCTCAAGAACATCAAGAAGGGCGCCACCGTCGAACGCGCGCGCGACTTTGCCCGCGACTGCCACAAGCTCGGCCTCACCATTCACGGCGACTTCATCCTCGGCTTGCCCGGCGAGACAAAGGAGTCGATCCGCAACACCATCAACTTCGCCAAGCAGCTCGACGTGGAGACGATTCAGGTGTCGGTGGCTCACGCGTTTCCAGGCACCGAGTTCTACGAGTACGCCCGCGTCAACGGATTCATCACCAATGAAAACAAGATGACCGACGCAGGCGGCCATCAGCTGGCGCACATCGAATACCCCGGCCTGCCGGCAGATTACGTGATGGAGATGGTGCACCGGTTCTATGACGAGTACTTCTTCCGTCCGAAGGCGGCATGGCGCGTGGTGAGCAAGGCCATCGCTAACGGCGATCTGAAGCGGCTCTATCACGAATCGAGGTCGTTCCTGAAGCTGCGTGCGGAGCGCAACAAGCTGGTGCGTGAGACCCGGAGCCAAAAGGCTGCCGAGGGCTCGACCGCCGGCGCGCGCGCTTAGTTTTCCTGTTGGGCTCGGCGGCCAGCTTCAGGCTCGGCCGCCTTTCATCTTTCCGAGAGTCTGTGCGCGTGACCCGCTCGACCATGACATTCCGCCGATACCTGGTGTTGGCCGTCATCACGCTCACGGCGTCGTGCGGCGATACGTTCCTGGCACGCGGCATGAAGGCGATGGGGCCGGTGTCGCTGGCGCATCCGGCCGAGTTGATCCACGCCATCTTTTCGCCGTGGGTGGCGTCGGGCATCCTGCTGCTCATCGGGTTTTTCGCGTCGTATCTGACCGCGCTGTCGTGGGCCGACCTGACCTACGTGCTCCCGGCGAGTTCGCTGGGCTACGTCATCATGACGCTGCTGGCGCGCTTCTGGCTCCAGGAGCGCGTCTCGCCGCTGCGCTGGCTGGGCGTGGTCTTCATCACGGCGGGAGTCGGTTTTGTCACGCGCGGACCCTCGTATACGGATCACAGCGCGGATCGTGACGTCCGCGAAGAGGCGCCGGAGACAGCGCGGGAGGAGGTTCGCCAGTGACGGATCCTCACGCGCTTGCGGCCACGGCCGCCATGGTCGGCGCGATCGTCGTTTCGGCCACCGCAGGTGACATTCTCACCGCCTCTGCAATGCGCCAGGTGGGCGATCTGGACCGGATCCGCGAGAGGAGCGGACTCTGGGGCGCAGCGATCGCCGTCATCACCAACGGCCGATTCGGAGTGGGCGTCATTTGCCTCGCGCTGAGCTTCTTCTCGCTGCTGTTCGCCTTCAGCCACCGCGACCTGAGCCTGATTGGCCCTGCGGCCACTTCCCTCACCTTCGTGACCAACGCGCTCGCGGCCAGGTTCTTCCTGAAGGAGAACGTCGATCATCGCCGCTGGACCGCGGCCATCTTCGTCTGCATCGGCGTGGCACTGCTGGCCTTCTGAGGCTTTGCGGTTCAGGGGGTCAAACCCCTGGGATGGCGGGTGAGACGGTACGAACGTGATGCGTTGGCCTCGTTCGCCAAGCGGACCCTTCGGCAAACTACCAGCTTCGCGTTATGGGCCTGCGGCGTTCCGGCTTCCTCTGCCTGCGACCGGCGGCAATCATCGCGGGAATAAAGACGGCGAGGAAGGTTCCCTCAGCGAAGAGGATCGGGAACGGCGAATGACGTTCGTGGGGAACCGCATGTGTCAGCAGCCAGACCGTGATCCGCTCGCTGCCAAAAGCAATTCCCCGGAAAAGCGCCACCGAAATGACAGCCGAAGCCGCAATCGGCCAAATCCGAGCCGCGATTGTGCCCATGCGCTGCATCCGCCGCTTCCCGCCCTTGCCGAGCACCAACAGTGTATGCCGCGCTCCGCTTCGCCGCGCTCCCTCACTGACCCTGCTGCTTCACCAGCGGCAACTCGATGTAGCTCGGGTGATCCGCCGAGTGCCAGATCTTTTGCTCGGCTTTCCGGTAGTCATCGGGTTTCGCCCAGAAGATGTTCGGGACGAAGGTCTGCGGGTTGCGATCGTAGAGCGGAAACCAGCTGGACTGCACCTGCACCATGATGCGGTGGCCGGGCAGGAAGACGTGGTTCGCCGTGGGCAGGTTGAATTGGTATTCGAGCGGCGTGTTCGAGGGGATGGCGTGCGGAACAGCGAGGCTTTCGCGATAGCGTCCCCGAAAAATATCGGCCGCGATCATCAACTCGTAGCCGCCGAGGTCCGGCTGGCTGGCGACTTCGTCGGGATAGACATCGATGAGTTTGACGACCCAGTCGGAGTCGGTGCCGCTGGTCGAGGCTACGAGATGCGCAACGGGCTGACCGCTGATCTGGACCGGCGTCTGCAGGACCTCGGAGGTGTAGCTCGAGAACATCAGGCCGGCCGGACTGCTCGCGTTGATCGTCAACCAGCCACTGGGGCCAGGTGAGCGGGAGATCGTAGCCGATGGGCTGCGCAGGGCGCCGGCGATAGGGCACCGGCTTAGCGGGATCGGAGACGTAGGCGTCGAAGTCGGCTGGCTGGAGCCGGAAGGCTGTGAGAAGCTGAGGCCGAGGCCCGCGGTGAGGTAGAGCGGCGTCGGTTGGGGCGTGCAGCCGCTCGGGCAGCCCGCGGGCCAGGCGCCGAGCTTCTCCCACTGATTGGTCCCGGTTTCGAAGGCCCACACCGGCGGAACATTCGTCGTGTCGACTGCAGCAGGCGGCGTGTCCATCAGATACTTCGCGAGAAACGGCCGCAGGATGTGCTGGCGGAAATAGAGGCCGGTATCGCTGTTGAAGTGGATCGCGCCGAGACTGCTGGCGTCCTCGATTTCCTGGCCGTGATGCCACGGGCCGATGACCAGATGCAGGTCACCGTTCCTGTCGAGCGGCTTGATGGCTTTGTAAACAGCGATGGCGCCGTAGATATCTTCCTGATCCCAGAGGCTCGCGACGAGCATGGTGGGAATCATGGGCGCGTGCTGGTAGTAGTCGGCAAGGATTTTGTCGACCGCCTGATCGCTCCAGAACGCGTCGTAGCTGGGGTGGGCGAGGATTTTGTTCCAGAAGCCGATCTGTTCCAGGCCGCGCTCTTTGCCCAGCTCACCGGCGGATCCTGGCTTCATGTAGGTGTCCCAGTCGTCGAACGAGGACGGTGAACCACTTCGCCATGTTGCCGCGCGTGGCTTCCTGCTCAAGGACGTAGGGCATGTTCTGCTCGCGGAAGGCGCCGTTGTGAAACCAGTCGTCGCCCATCCAGCCGTCGACCATGGGGTTCATGGGCACGGAGACTTTGAGCGCAGGATGCGGATGGTACAGCGCCATCAGCGGCAGGAAACCGTTGTAGGAGATGCCGAGGATGCCGACCTTGCCGTTGCTCTCGGGAACGTTTTTGACCAGCCAGTCGATCGTGTCGTACGTGTCCGTGGCTTCGTCGACCGGCGTTGGGTTCTGCGGACCGTGGAGCGGACGGTTCATGACGAAGTCGCCCTCGGAGCCATATTTGCCGCGAACATCCTGGACCACGCGGATGTAGCCATCTTCGACGATGACCTCTTCGGCGTTGTCGTAGCCTTCGAGGATCGGGCCGAGGTGTGTGCTGGCCGCATGACTGGTGAGCGCGGTCGCATCGTAGGGCGTGCGCGTCATGAGAATGCCGGCGTGCTTCGCTCCGTGCGCGTCGAGCAACGTCTTGGGCAGCAGGATCACCGTGTGCAGGCGAACGCCATCGCGCATGGGGATCATCACGTCGCGGCGCTCGTAGTCGAGTATGGCCGTGGGCTGATTGAACTGCGCGGGCGTTTCGCTGGGGAAGTTCGGGTATTGCGGCGTTTGTGCGGCCAGGAAGGCGGGGGTGCCGACCAAGGTGAGGGTAAGAATGTTGAGCGCGCACAGGCGAGGAGCAAGAATCATGAGGGTCCTTTCGGGAAGAAGCGCGGGGTGACTGCCTTTGTATCGCGATGGAGGAGGGAAAGACAACTGAGAAGCGGAGCGGGTGGTATCGCCCCGCAATCGCGAGCATTGCAAGCGGAGAATTCGTTTGCCCTTCTCCGCTGAAAACGCTTCTGTATTATTGCGGCTGCGGCGACGGGGAGAATCCAGGTGAGCAAAGCGATTGACAATTTGAATCAGGCGATGGAGCGAGCTGCGGCGATTCGGCCCAGGGTGGGAGGCTTTCCGTACCTGGCCGAGACTCTGCGGCGCGCTGGAGTCACACGGAACATCTGGTCTCTCCCGGCTTGCCAGAGTTTATTTCTCACCAGCGATGGGCCGGTGGTGATGCAAGGAGCGCCGCTGGTCTCCGGCTGCGCCGATGTGCCTGCCTTCGACCGGGAGGCTCTCATTACGGCATTGCGAATCGATCAGGCAGGCGAGAGCACGTTTCCGGAGTTTTTGCGGGCATCATGGCGCGCTGGGGTTGTGCGCTATGACGTGGATTTCGCGGCCCGCACCGTGGCCTACTTCGGGTGCAATGGGGAGGAGTACATCGAAGCCTACGCTGCCGTCGAAATCGAGAATGGGGCGATCCTGATCGCCTGCAATCAGCGCAAATTGGTGGCGGCGGATGGGCTCGAACTTGAGCCGTCTTGCGGGCGTCCGAGCCCGCTGGCGAAATCCTGAGGAACACTGCGACGAAGGATCTCTCGCTGAACGGATCTGTGTCGGGGAGATTGGTGGCGGCGGATGGGCTCGAACCATCGACCTTGGGGTTATGAATCCCACGCTCTAACCAGCTGAGCTACGCCGCCAATTGAGGGAGGAAGCCGTCGGAGGACGCTTCCCGGAAATGCAATTTTCATCATATACGACCCTCGTGGCCCCGCAGGCGCGGAGGCTGCGCGCATGGCAGCAAAACGTTTTAGCTCGGCAGATCGCAACGCGGCGTTCTCTGTACACGGTTTCATTCCGGGCGTACACTGGCCTGCGGCACCCATTGCGCAAAAATCTGAAAGACTCCCAAGCCATGAATCGAATTGCGGGTTTTCTTCTTCTCTCGCTCCTTGTTTCCGGCAGCGCTGTCGCGCAAAAGCAAATTGTTCTGGAACGCCGCGACGCCACGGTGACGCTGGAACCCTATGCGCCCAACATCGTGCGCATCACGATGAGCCTGAAAAAGGATGCAGCGCTGGCGGGGCCGGGATACGGCATCACGGCGCAGCCCGCTGAGGCAGGCTGGACGTACGAGCACACCGACACGATGGATACGTATCGCTCCGATCGGCTAACGGTGAAGTTGCCCATTCCGCACTACGACCCGAAGAACACCAAATACACCTGCGACACCTGCCAGTATTTCAGCGGCTCAACGCCGTGGGTTCCGATGACGGTGACTGACAACTCGGGCAAGACGCTGGTGAACCTGCAGGGCTGGCAGATGAGCGTGCCGAATCACAAGGACGGCAACGCCGCGGTGCTGAACGAGGTCAATTCATCGATTGCTTTCGATCGCGACGATCCGCGCCCGGCCGACCCGGGATATGACCAGGTGGGCGCCAGCTTTCACTCGCCCGATGACGAACACTACTACGGTCTCGGGCAAAACCAGGAGGGATGGCTCGACCATCGCGGGCATCCGGTGCGCTGCTGGAATGACTACACGGCACCGGCTGCGCCCAGTTTCTGCGTGCCGTTCCTGGTCACCAACAAAGGCTACGCCGTGCTGTGGGATAACCCGTCGAAGACCACCATCGAGCCCGGATTCAACGAACAGACGCGGTGGACTTCCGAGGTGGGCGATCGCGTTTCGTTCTTCGTGATTGCCGGGAAGAACACCGATGAGCTCTATCAGGGCTATCGTCTGCTCACCGGCGACACCCCGATGTTGCCGAAGGCGGCGTATGGATACATCCAGTGCAAGCAGCGCTACTCCAGCCAGGAGGAGGTGCTGGCCGTCGCGGATGGTTATCGCCAGCGGCATCTGCCTCTCGACGTGATCGTCGTGGACTGGTTCTATTACACCAACATGGGGCAGATGGATTTCGACTCCCGCTCGTGGCCCGATCCGAAGGCGATGAACGACAAGCTGCACGCGATGGGCATCCAGACCATGATCAGCGTGTGGCCCCGTTTTGTCCCGACCGATCGCTTCTACCGGGAGCTGCAGGATAACGGATGGTTCGAACACCTGGCCGACGGTACGCCCACCAACGGATTGCCCTATGATCGCGCCGGTTCCGACATCGACACCACGAATCCCGATGCGGCGAAGTGGTACTGGAAGACGATCCGCGACAACATCATCAGCAAAGGATTCGACTCTCTGTGGGCCGATGAGACGGAGCCCGATCTGCCGCCCAACGGCAGTTACTTCCACATCGGACCGGGGACGGAGTACTTCAACGTCTATCCGCTGTTTCACACCGCCGCGCTGTACAACGGATTCCGGGAGGATACAGATCACCGGGCGCTGATTCTTTCGCGCGATGGCTACCTGGGCGTGCAGCACAACAGCGCGATGGTCTGGTCGAGCGACATCTTCCCGCTGTGGGACGTTCTAAAGCGGCAGGTTCCCACCGGCCTCGACGTCGCTGCTTCCGGCCTGAACTACTGGAGCAACGACACCGGTGGCTGGCAGTATCTGCCGGCTGTGCATCATCCGGCACATCCGCCCCTGCTCGATCCTTCCGACGCGCGCGACAATGTCGGCGGCTACGACGACTATCCGGAGCTCTACACCCGCTGGTTCGAATATGCGACGTTCTTGCCGATCATGCGCACGCATGGTAGCCGCCGGCACAACGAGGTTTGGTCCTATGGCAAGCAGGCGGAGCCGATCCTCGAGCAATATCTGAAACTGCGCTATGAGCTGATGCCGTATATCTACTCGCTCGGCTGGTACACGCATGAGACGGGCGCGCCATTCATGCGGGCGTTGTTCATGGATTTCCCCGACGATCCGAAGGTCGCGGAGATCGGCGACGAGTACATGTTCGGGCCGGCCTTTCTGGTCGCGCCGGTGACCGATCAGGGACAGACCACGAAGCAGGTTTATTTGCCGGCCGGCGCGGATTGGTACAACTACTGGACCCATCAGCGCGTGCATGGCGGCCAGACCGTGACGGTCGACGCACCGATCGACAAGCTGCCCTTGTTTGTGCGCGCTGGTTCGATCATTCCTCTGGGCAGCGCGGTCCAGAACACCGGGGACAAGCAGAGTATCGAGAAGGTGCAGGTTTGGCCCGGCGCGAATGCGGAGTTCGATTTGTACCAGGACGACGGACGAACCTATGCGTACGAGAAGGGGGATTTCCAGCTCACCCATCTGCGCTGGGACGATGCGAGCCACAAGCTCGGGCACAGCGGAGCTGCGGCGTGGAGTGGGCCCGACACCCAGGCGGTGGAAGTGGTGAAGCAGGAGCGCTGACGGACAACCCGGCCGGCCCCCGGCCGACGCAGAGCAACGCCACAGGACGCAGTCCTTTGCTGCTGCAGATTTCGAGCGCAGCCTTTTCGGCCGCGGACGGTCCCTATTCTCCGTGCGCGAATTTGTTGATCACCATCACTGTGACAACAATGAGAACCACTGCCGCAACGAAGCCCACCGCTGCCATTGCTCCGAGACTCATGACCGCTCCCGTCCGTCCTCAACCCAACGAGGAACGTTCCAGGATAAAAGCGAAGCGCCGATCCGCTCAGTGACGGCGATCACCAAGGGCAGGCCACAGTAATCAGCGATTCTCTGGGAGTGGCGGACGGCGTCTAGTCGGACCAGGGGGCTGGGCTGCGGTCCCAGCGGTGTCTTTTCATCTTCGCGAGGAGTGCAGCATCGAGGCTGCCGGCGTCGCTGAGCGCCAGATTGCCGCGGACGTGCTCTTCCTTCCGCATGCCGACGATGATGGTGCTCACGGCGCCGTGCGACAGGATGAAGCGGATCGCCAGCTCGGGGAGGGTCATGCCGGGTGGCAGATCTTCCCGCAGACGGTCGACGCGATCCATGGTGGAGGCGAGGTTTTTCGCATTGAAATAGCCCTTGCGCCAGTCGCCTTCCGGAAACGTGGTGGCACGGGTCATTTTGCCCCCCAGCGAACCTTCATCCAGCGGAACGCGGGCGATTACCCCGACATTCAATTCTTCGCAAACCGGGAACAGCTCGTCTTCCGGATTCTGGTCGAACAGGTTGTAGATCACCTGGACGGCGTCGACCAAACCGGTACGTATCGCCCTGATGCCGTTCGCCGGCTGCCAGCGGTTGAGGCTCAGCCCAAAGGTGTGGACGATCTTGCCGCGCTTCAGCTTCTCGACGGTCGAGCGAAATTCTTTGCGATCGGTCCAGGAGTCGTCCCACACGTGAAACTGCAGCAGGTCGATGGTGTCGACGCCGAGCGCGCGGCGGATCATGTCGGCGTGCACGAAGACGTGATCGGCCGGGAAGACGTCGTTGTAGTCGTATTGCGGAGTCGCCGGCCAGCGCCGATTCTTCGGCGGAATTTTCGATGCGGAGTAGAGACGCTTGCCCGAATTGGCGGCCAGGATCTTGCCAAGAAATCCGTCGCTCTTCCCTTCTCCGTAGGCCCACGCAGTATCGAAGAAGTTGCAGCCGAGGTCGGCAGCAAGCTGCAGCGTGCGCAGGGATTCGGCGTCGTCGGAGCCGCTCCAGCCGCTCATGCCCCATAAGCCGCAACCGATGTCGGTGACGGAAAGGCCCGTTTTTCCTAATGTGCGATGCTGCATTCGTATCCCTCGAGAGTCGTCCTGAGGCAGTGTACTTCCCTTCTCGCGCAAAGTTGCCATCTCACCTCGGGTTAGCCTCTTCTCGTCCATTCTTAGTCTTGCCGCGGCACAATCACCCGCAACCCTCCATACCGCGTCACGGCACGAGGCGCGAAGTTGTGCGCCGAAGAGTGTAAAATCTGGGCCTGCCAAGCGTATCCGGATGCGCCTGCCTGCGTGCAATGGAAGGCCCCTGCCGGATTCCGCCCGAGGCGCAGGAGGTGCGGTATGAAATTGGCCAGTCGATTCGTTCTTCTTCTTGCGGCGTCCATCGGTACAGCATGCCTTGCCGGGTGCGCCCGGCACAGCAGCGCCGAACATTTCTACCTGGTAGCGGCCAATACCAAGCTGGCCTACTGGCAATCGGCCGCCGCCGGGCTGGATAAGATTGCCAAAGAATACGATGTGCACGCCGAAATGCGCGGGCCCACCACCTTCGATCCTCAGGATGAAGTCACCGAGTTTCGCTCCGTCGTCGCCCTTAAACCCGCCGGCATCCTCGTCTCCGTCGCGGACGCGAAGCTGATGCAACCGGAAATTGATGCCGCCCTCAGCGCGGGTATTCCCGTCATCACGCTCGACTCCGACGCACCCAACAGCAAGCGTCTTTATTTCATCGGCACCAACAACCGACAGGCAGGACGTCTGGGCGGTCGCGCGCTGGTGGAAAAGATGGGCGGCAAGGGCAACGTCGTCTTTTTCACCAATCCGGATCAGCCCAACCTCGACGATCGTCTCAACGGATACAAAGACATCCTCGCCACGTCGCCCAATATCCACATCAAGGAAGTGGTCGACATTAAAGGCCAGAGCACGGCCGCCTTCGATTACACAGAACACGCGCTGCCTCTCACCGGCAAAGACCGGGTCGACGCATTCGTGTGTCTGGAAGCCTCCGCGGGTCCGGAAGTCGGCGAGGTACTGCGCCGCGGGAACGTCAAAGACCGCGTCGTGATCGCCATGGACCTCAACCAGGACACCCTCAACGACGTGAAGCAGGGCATCATCGCCGCCACCATCGCGCAGAAGCCCTTCACCATGGCCTATTTCGGCGTAAAGATGCTGGACGAGCTGTATCACAACCCGCTTCCGTCGCTGACCAGGGACTATGAAGTTGATCCCACCGCGCCGATTCCCGCCTTCATCGACACCGGCTCGGCCCTGGTCGACTCGAGCAACATCGATCAGTTCATGCAGGCCCAGCAGGGAGCTCCGGCTCAATAGCCGCAAGCCCCCCGGGCAGAACCGCTATTCCACCCGCAGCGCCGTCATCGGCTCTACGCTCGCCGCGCGCTGCGCCGGAATGACCGCTGCCAGAAAGGCAGCAATTGCCAGGATCACCGTCGTCGTGACCAGAACCATCGGGATCCCAGGTGCGCACGTTGTAGAGCAGGCTCGCCATGAAGCGCCCGCCGAAGATCGCCGCCGGCAACCCGATCGCCAATCCGATTCCCGCCTGCAGGAATGCGCTCCGCAGCACCATCTGCAGAATCCCCTTGCGGTCCGCGCCCAGCGCCATGCGGATGCCGATCTCGCTGGTGCGTTGCGCGACTGAATACGCCGTCACGCCGTAGAGTCCGATCGCCGCCAGGGTCAGCGCCAGCAATCCGAACACCGCCGTCAGCTGCACCAGGATGTCCTGCTGCAGAAACTGCTCCTTCACCTGTTCGCCAAAGCTCTCGAACTGGATCATGGTCAGATTCGGATTGATCTGGTTCAGCGCGCGCCGCACCTGCGCCTCGAGACCCGGCACGTAGCCCGCAGTCTGGATCTCCACTGCGCCCATCTCCAGATGCGAGACGTTCTCCTCCATGACTTCTTCCGGGTCGTCATACTTCGCCCACTGCGGCGCAGCGAGGAAAAACATGGGGCGGATCTTACTGTCGGGGTTCCAATATTGGGTATCCTCGGTCACGCCGACAATTTCGAAGTTGCCTGCGTATTTCTGGTCAAGATCGCCGAAATGCTGGCCAATGGCGTCTCCGTTCTTGAAAAAATGGCGGGCAAAGGTTTGGTTGACGACCGCGACCGCCCGGGTCGAAGGCGTATCTTGTTCGGTGATTCCGCGACCGGCGATGATTTTCGTGCCCATATTTTCAAAATAGTCCGCGCTCACGCGATCCCACGACGCGTCATTGAAACTGCTGCCCGGTGCCGGAGGCGCCTGGCCCTCAATGTAGACCGTGTGGCCCCAGTTATCGCCTTCCATCGGACTGTACAGAGAATACGTAACCGACTTGACCCCGGGAATCGCCGCGAGCGTGTCGTGGAGTTGTCGGAAGAACGCGTCCGACTGCTCCGCCTTGTAGCCGGCCATCTGCGGATCGATGTGCAGGACATACCGGTTGCGCGTCTCAAATCCAAAGTGCTGGTTCTGCAGGTTCGTCAGACTCCGGATCAGAAAACCCGCCGCGCATAGTAGCGCCAGCGAAACAGCCGCCTGCATCACGACCAGAATTTTCTGCGTCCACAGGCCGCTGTGCCGCGTCGAGCGGTTCGCGCCCCGCAGCGCTTCAATGGGATCGGCATGCGCCGTCATCCACGCCGGTGCAGTGCCAAACAGGATGCCTGTGATCAACGAAACCGCAAAGGCAAAGCCCAGAACCTGTAAAGAGGGCGTGGCATCGATGGGCAGGTAGCTCTTACCCGCGACCAGGTGCACCAGCAATCGGGCTCCTCCGTAAGCCACCGCCAGACCCACCAGGCCGCCCAGCACCGCGAGCACCACGCTCTCCGTCAGAGCCTGGCGGACCAGCCGGCTCCGCGGAGCACCCAGCGCGGCCCTCACCGACGTTTGCGCCTTGCGCCCGGTGGCACGCACCAGCATCAGGTTGGCCAGATTCGCGCATGCGATCAGCAGCACAAAAGCCGAGATCCACATCAGCAGGTGCAGTCCATCTTTGAAGTCGTCCTGCATCTGTTGCACGCCCCCGCCTCCCGGCGCCAGGTGCAGCGTCTGCTTCGGAATCAGACTTGCATCACGCTTCTCTACTTTGCTGATCGGGCTCAGAAGGAACTGCCGCAGCTCCACCTGCAGCTGCGCCTCCATCTTCTTCGTATTGGCTCCGGGCTCCAGCCGCCCAATCAGGTTCAGCCAGTCCAGCTCCGGGCTTTCATAGACGTCGAAGCCTCCGCCCTGGACCATGGGCGAATCGGCGAGCGGGATAAAGAAGGATGCGGGATCGCTGGTAAGCCGTTCCCCGAAGAAACCCGGCGGCGTAATGCCCACGACCGTGAACGACTGCCCGTTGATGAGAAACGATGCCCCCACCACACTCGGATCGCTACCGTATTTCTGTTGCCAGGTCCGATAGCTGATGACCGCCACCGGCGCGGCTCCCTTTAGGTCGTCGGAAGGCCGCAGCAGCCGCCCCATCCACGCGGTCAGCCCGAAGGTATCGAAAGCATTGCCGGAAACAAATTCGCCCCCAAATGGCTCGGAGCCATTGTTGCTGCCCTGACGGCGCACTCCGATCTGCGTCCGGCCCGCCTGAAACGCCGCCAGACTCGAGAAGCCAGGCGTGTGATCGCGAAATTCGCGGTACTGCTCGGTCGAGAAGAGCGACCAGTCGTTCGGCATGCCGCCGTTAATGCAGCAATTCTCTGTATCGCCGATGCGGATCAGCTCGCTCGGCTTGGCTACCGGCAATGACTTCAGGAGCACCGCGTGGATCAGCGTAAAGATGGCCGTGGTCGCACCAATCCCCAGCGCCAGGGTCAGAATCGCGGTAACCGTAAAGCCCGGTGTCTTCAGAAACTGCCGCAAAGCATAACGAATGTCTTCGACCATTAGGACCGAAAGCCTCTCTAAGTTCTTCCTACGTTATCGCAGTGGGTTCAGTTCCGGGCAGGTTCTGGGACGAATGGGACGGCAAATTGGAGCTCACGCCCAGGCGTCGGCCGTCACGTAGCGTGTCTCCCCCGGCGGCCAGTGATGGAGGATCATCCGCGCTGCCTCGATCGACTGCGACCGATCCGTGCCGAACGACAAATGTCCGCCATCGTGCAGCAGCAGGTTCGATCCCCGCCCGCGCCGCCGGTTCCGCGCGATGCCCCGTTCCAGGTGTGCCGCGATCCGCTCGCCGGTCGTGTTGATGCGCCAGTCGAAACCCATCGCATTCCACAGCACCGGCTTCAGCCCCAGCTCCCCAGCCGTTCGCAGCACATCGGGGCGCCGCGACCCATGGGGTGGCCGAAAAAACCGAACCGGTCGACCCAAAACGTCTTCCAGCGCCGCATTGCAACCCGCCAGTTCCTCGCGCACCCGCCGCGCACTCGCGACGGCCAGCCACGGATGGGTCACCGTATGATTCCCAATCAGGTGCCCCGCGTCGCGAATCTGCCGCACCAGGTCCGGGCGCTGCCGCACATACCGTCCGATCAGAAAAAAGGTCGCGCGCACCTCGTGCCGCGCCAGCAGATCGAGCAGGCGCGGGGTCCATGGATCATTGGGCCCGTCGTCGAAGGTCAGCGCAAACTCCGCCGCATCGCGCCTCGCCACGATCGTTCGCCCGAACAGCTGCGACTCCGGAGCCAGCGAAGCATAGGTGATGAGACCCCCCGCGAAAACGACTCCCGCACCAGCACTGGCAATCGCTGCGAGCATGAAGTCAGTGTATGCGGGTTTGTTTCCTCAGCCGCCCGTGGTATCTTCGTATTTCCTTCGCTGCTCTGATCTGACCTGTGGCCAAGCTCTTCGAACAGCCGCGCTTCATCGCCGTGGAAGGCCCCATCCGCGCCGGTAAATCTTCGCTGGCGCAGGTCCTGGCCGATACCCTGCAGGCCCGCCGTATCGTCGAACCTGAAGACAATCCCTTCCTCGACCGCTTCTACCAGGGCCAGCCCGGCATGGCTTTCGCCACGCAGATGTGGTTCCTCATGCAGCGCTGCGAGCAGCAGCGCGAACTCGAGGACTTCACCACCCCCATCGTCGCCGACTATCTCTTCGAGAAGGACAAGATTTTCGCGTACATCAATCTCAGCGACGCGGAGCTGGACCTCTACAACCGCTACTACCAGATGTTCCGTGCCGAAGTGCCCACGCCCGAGCTGGTCATTTACCTGCAGGCTTCCCCCGAAGCGCTCAAGCAGCGCATTCGCCGCAAAGGCGTCCCCGGTGAGCGCGCCATCAGCGACAAGTACATCGAACAGGTCGCCGCCGCCTACGAGCATTTCTTTTTCCACTACTCGGCCAGCGATCTGCTCGTCGTCAACACCAGCGACATCGACTTCGTGAACAACAACCGCGACCTGCAGTTGCTGCTCAAACGACTCGCCGAGCCCATCCACGGCACCCAGTACTTCCTGCCCCTCGGCTAGATCCTTCTTCCCGCGTTCCTGCAATTCTCAGGAATCACAGACCGGACCCACCAATCAGGCGCAGAACGGCTGCATGCCCATCATCGGCCGAAACTCCCCAGGGGCCGGCCAACCACGCATGACTCGACCCAAACCGGATGGTGCGCGTGGTACTTTGGAAGCCATATTTGCCCATCGTAGTCGCCGCTTGCCGCGAGGATAACTCGGTTGAAGAATCTCGATGAAACCGCGGAGCAGCTTTTCGGTGAGGCTCTCGATCTGCCGCGCGAGCAGCGGGCGGCGTTCCTCGATCGAATATCTGCGGGACAGCAGCCTGCGTTGCGGCGAAGGGTCGAGAAGCTCCTCGACGAAAACGACCGCCTCAGCGGATTCCTTTCCGTGCCTGTGGTCAGAAAAGCAGAGGCGACGGCGGGTCCTGCGGTGACGCCGGGGACGCGGCTGCTGGATCGCTACCTGATTGTGGAGCGGCTGGGCGCGGGCGGCATGGGGGTGGTGTATCGCGCGCGCGATGAAAAGCTCGAGCGCGAGGTCGCCATCAAAATGCTGCAGCCGGGCATGCTGACGGGCGAGGAGGCTCGATCGCGCTTCCAGCGCGAGGCGCGAGCGCTCGCCAAGCTGAGTCATGCGCACATTGCCGCGGTGCACGATGCCATCGAGCACGACGCTGCGGACTTCATCGTGATGGAGCTGGTGGCGGGCGAGTCGCTGGCGGCAAAGCTGAAGCTGGGCGCGTTGCCGGTGCGGGAGGCGACAGCCATCGCGCTGCAGGTGGCCGAGGCTCTCGAAGAGGCGCACGACCGCGGCGTGATCCATCGGGACCTGAAGCCGCCGAACGTGATGATTACGCCGAAGGGACAGGCGAAAGTTCTGGACTTCGGGCTCGCGAAGCTGCTGGGCCCCACCGCCGCGACCCACTCCATGGCGGAGACCCAGGGCGTGATGGGAACGCCTCTCTACATGTCTCCGGAGCAGGCCTTGGGAAAAGGTGTGGACCAGCGAACCGATCTGTGGAGTCTTGGGGTGCTGTATTACGAAGCCCTGACAGGCGTGGCGCCTTTCCATGGAGCGAGCAGTCTCGCGGTGCTGCAGGCCGTCGCGGCAGAAGAATTTAAGCCGGTGCGACAGCTTCGGCCGGAGGCTCCCGCGGAGGCGGAGCAGATTGTGGCGCGGGCGCTTGAAAAGGATCCGTCGCGGCGCTATGCGACGGCCGAGGCGATGGGGCGCGACCTTGCGGATCTGCTGGCGAGGATGAGCGCGCCGGCGGTGGCTCTGCAAAAGCGGGGACGGCCGGGACTCGGCTGGATCGCGGGAACCGCGCTGCTGCTGGTCGGATTCGCTGCGGCTGGAACCTGGCTCTATCGCCGGGCGGCGGAGCGGATGTGGGCGCGGGATGAGGCACCAGCGCAGATTGACGCGCTGATTGGGGCGCGGAAGCCCCTGGCGGCGTTTGCACTCCTGCAGCGGGCGGAGAAGGATTTGCCCGGGGATCGGCGGCTCGAGCAGATCGCGGAGGAGAACACGCAGACGATAGCGGTAATGTCGGAGCCGGCGGGAGCAGAGGTGTCGATTGAGGATTATCTGACACCGAGTGCCGGGTGGTATCGGCTGGGCACCACTCCGCTGCGTGGGGTGAGGATTCCTAAGGGGTATTTCCGGTGGAAGGTGACGCGGGCGGGGGCGGCGGACGTGGTAGTAGCCCCACAGACGGATGCGCAGATGGATTTCGCGCTGGCGGAGAATGCGAAAGCTCCGGAGGGAATGGTTTACGTGGGAGCGGGGGAGTGGGGGGACTATGAGGCATTTTTGGGATGGCTGGGGCCGTACAAATTGCCAGCCTATTATGTGGACCGCGATGAGGTGACGAACCGCGAATATCAGAAATTTGTGGATGCGGGCGGGTACGGGCGCAAAGAGTTCTGGCCGGCGGCGTTTCACCGGGACGGGAAAGCGTTGGAGTGGAGCGCAGGGATGGCGCAGTTTCGCGACACGACGGGCAGGCCGGGGCCGTCGACGTGGGCGGCGGGACATTATCCGGAGGGGCAGGGAGATTTTCCTGTGTCGGGAGTGAGTTGGTTCGAGGCGTCGGCGTATGCGGCGTTTGCTGGGAAGAGCCTGCCGGTGCTCGCGCAGTGGTACCAGATGGCGTCGCCGGATGTGGCGCAATACACAGTGCCGATGAGCAATATGGCGGGCGCAGGTCCGGCAGCGGTGGGGACGTATCAGGGGTTGGGACTTTTCGGGACGTACGATACGGCGGGAAATGTGCGCGAGTGGACCGCGAACGTGGTGGACAACGATCTGCGCTTCATTCTGGGCGGGTCGTGGAAGTCGCCGCTGTATTTGTCGACGAGTCCGGAGGCGCTGTCCCCCTACGATCGCGCGGAGGGGAACGGGTTCCGGTGCGTGCGGAATCTTGGGGCAGTACCGGAGGGGGCGTTGGCGCCGTTTCACTCCGTGTCACGGGATTTTGCGACCTACAAGCCGGCCAGTGATGAAGTTTTTAAAGCGTATGAGCTGCTCTATGCGTACCCAAAGAGTCCGCTGAACGCGAAGGTGGAAGGGGTGGTGCGGGAGACGGCGGACTGGCGGGAGGAGAAGGTCTCGTTTGATGCGGCGTACAACGGGGAGCGCATGGCGGCGCACCTGTTTTTGCCGAAGCGGGTGCGGGCGCCGTACCAGACTGTGCTGTTCTTCCCCAGCGCGCGGGTGTTCCTTCTGCCGCCGGACTCGAACGAACTGGGCGATGTGCAGTTTTTCGATTACATCCTGCAGAGCGGGCGGGCCGTGATGTATCCGGTGTACCAGGATACGTACGAGCGGCGGGTGAAGTACCGGGTGCCAGGAGGCTCGGAGAGTTTCCAGTTAACAACCGAATGGTATAAGGATGCGGCACGTTCGCTGGATTATCTGGCTACACGGGGCGATATCGATTCGAGCCGGCTGGCTTATCTCGGCGTGAGCATGGGATCGGCGGACGGGGTGATTATCACGGCTCTGCTCCAGGACCGGCTGAGGGCGGCAATTTTTCTGGATGGCGGGTATTTCCTGCTGAAACCCGCGCCGGGCACCGACCAGGCGGATTTTGCGCCGCGGATGAAGAAGCCAGTCCTGATGGTGAACGGGCGGTACGATTACACCTTTCCGGTGGAGACGGCGCAGGATCCCATGTTCCGGATGCTGGGAACGCCTGCGGTCGACAAAAAACATGTCGTGCTCGACACGCCTCACGATGTAACCGAGCAGCGGGGAGAGCTGGTGAAGGTGGTGCTGGACTGGCTGGACCGGTATTTAGGCAGGGTCGGAAGTTAGCGTCCTAACGGCGGCACAGCGAACCCTGGTGATGCGCACGGCGGGAGATTCGCGAACGCTGCTGGACGAAGTGCCGCGCGAGGTCCCGATAGCCGTTGGCCCCGGGGAGAACCTGCTCTTCTCTTCCTCCGCTACACTTTCATCGATGGGAAGACAGAGCCGCGCAGTCTGTCGACATTCGTACCTCCGCCCAGGAATGGAGCTTCACCATCCTCCTCTGCATTGTGCTGACCAGGCCTGCGTGTGGGGCGCAGTCCGATCCTCAGCCGTCGCTTCAGCGCAAGGGACACACCGGCTACGTGGGCGATGCTGTCTGCCGATCCTGCCACGCGGATACGGTCGATTCCTTTCATCGGACTGCGCACTACCTCACCTCCCGGTTGCCGGATGAGAAGTCCATTCTGGGCAGTTTCGCGCCAGGCGAGAATCTTCTCAGAACCTCGAATGCCGCCTTGTTTTTCCGCATGGAAGAACGCCACGCGGACGGGAAGACGGCGTTTTTCGAGACGGCAGTGGCGGGAATGCCTCCGCAGACGCGTGAGCGGTCAGAACAGTTTGCCTTTGTGATTGGCTCGGGCAGTGGCGGGCAAACGTATCTCTACTGGGACGACGATCAGCTTTTTGAACTGCCGGTCTCCTACTGGAAAGATCTGGGCTGGGTAAACAGTCCCGGTTATCGCGACGGATTTGCCGATTTCGACCGCCCCATCATTCCCCGCTGTATGGAGTGCCACGCTACCTATATTGAAAGTCTGTCGCCGCCGGTGAACCGCTACAGCCAGGCCGGTTTTGTTGCCGGCATCCAATGCGAGAAGTGCCATGGGCCAGGGAAAGAGCATGTGCAACGGGAGACAACCAACCCCGGTGCGTCTTCAGGCAGCGCCATTCTGAACCCTGCGCGATTCCCGCGAGAACGGCAGATGGATCTCTGCGCCTGGTGCCACGCCGGACAGGGCGATGCACGCCAGCCCGCCTTTTCCTACACGCCTGGCGAGCCGCTGGAAAAGTATATCCGTCTCCCGCAACCCGATCCGGATGCTCCGCCGGACGTGCATGACAATCAGGTGGCCATGCTGCGTCGCAGTCGCTGCTTTCAGGCGTCCGGCATGACCTGCCTCACCTGTCATGATTCTCACGCTCCCCAGCACGATCTGGCCGAGTTTTCGCAGCGCTGCATGAAGTGTCACCAGCCGAATTCCCCGATATTCCTGAAGCCGGACCATCCGGTAACGAACAACTGCATTGATTGTCATATGCCGAGACTGGAGACGAATCTGATCGTCTTTAATTCTCAGGGCGCAAGCCTGAAGCCGCGGATGAGAAGCCACTGGATCAAGGTGTACGCGGCCACCGCGAACCCCTGAAGCCTGTTGACCGAAGCCGGTTGATGGGCGCGGCTCAACGCATCTGTGGCCGCCTTCAGTGCAGCGGAACGATTAGCTCGTGCCACTTCACCTGTGCCCATAAGCCGTGAAAACGTCGTCTTTTGCCTTCACTGCCGTGTGGCACACGAAGCCGCACTTCGCGTCGTTCCCCAGCGGTGGCTTGTCGGCTAGGTTGCCAGGCCTGAAGTGACCCGATGCCGCGTCCTACTCGAACACGCCGTAACCCCATCCGCCGCTGTCCGCGAACCGCTTGCTGTGACTCACCCCGGTCTCCATCAGAAAACCTGACACCCGGGCCTTCATCCAAATTCTCTCCGCGAGCGGTACAGTCAGGTTGGTGCCCCGAAACCTCAACCCGGCCATCGAACCATGAGACGCTCTGCGATGCTCCTCGCGCTTTTACTGATCTGCGGATGTCACCGCAGCACCCAGGAGGCTTCCATGTCCCCCAACGAGCAGGAGCACGCTATCGCTCTGCTGCGCAACGCCTACGCGGCCTTCAACCGCGATGACATTCCTGCCGCCGTTGCCCGGTTCGACCCCGCCATCGACTGGAGCGAGCCCGCCGAGTTTCCGGGAGGCGGCGCGTATCACGGCCGCGCTGCCGTCGCCGGTTATCTCACACATTCGCGCGCAGGATGGATCGAAGGCGCCAGCGAGCCCGTGCAGTTCATCGTCCACGGCGACCGCATCGTCGTCTTCGTGCACGCCCGTTTCCGTACAAATGGCCAGGCCGCGTGGACCGAAGTGAATCTCGCCGACGTGTACACCTTCCGCGACGGCACGCCTGTCGCGATGCGCGCCTTCGCCGATCGCAACGCCGCACTCCAGTGGGTCGGCCTGGGACCTGTGGCAAATTGAAGCGAGTGTGTCGGGTCGGGTGAGTTCAACCGCATTGCAGCAGAACGTAGAACCAAACCCCCGGAGCAGACTATCTGTTTGCAAAGGACCTTGCGTTTGCCTTTGTGAGTCATGACTCATCCCGACGACTTGCCGGCCGTCATTCGCTTCGCACGCAGCCCATAGGGTCAGTTTGCATGGCCCGCCGCGCTGGAACCAGGCTGGCTGCGAGCGTGGCGATCAGAAGCACCCCGGATACGACGAAGAGAGTCTTTGGGTCCCATCTCCCAACTCCATAGAGCAGGTGAGAGAAACTCGGCAGCAGGTGCACCAGGGCGATCGCGGAAACAACTCCGGCTGCGAGTCCGGTCCCGGCCATGCGGATCGCCTGGATCACGACCATCCGGAAGATCGAACTCCTGTTTGCCCCGAGCGCCATGCGAATGCCGATCTCCTGGGTCCGCCTTCCGACCGAGTAAGACACGACTCCGTATATTCCGATGGAAGCCAGCAGCAAGTGCGAGCACAGCGAATGCGCCAAGGAGCAGAATGGGGAGGTTTCTCGAGGCCATGGATTCCGAGATCACCTCGTCGATCGTCTTGACACCGTAAACAGGTTGATCGGGCGATGCAGCATAGACCACGCTCTCAATGGACGGCATCACCTCGGAGACCGGGAGCCTCGTACGCACGATGAGACTGAGTGTACGGAAGAAATCAGTGACCATCGAATCAGGCAGTTGATACGCGGGAATATAAATCTGATTGGGGTTGTAGGCCCCCGATTCGTCCAGTCCCCAATGACGCACATGTCCAACCACACCGACGATGCGCGCCGCTCCCCAATGCCCGACCGTAAGCGTCTGGCCTACCGGATTCTGGCCAGGAAAGAACTTTTCAGCCAGCAGGCGATCGACGACGACCACTTTCCCCGAGTTCACCTGATCGGCCGGTGTGAAGAACCTGCCCTGAAGCAACGAAATTCCCATCGTTTTCAAATAGTCGGGCCCGGTCCAGAAGTAGAGCGCGTGCGGCGCTTCCTGCAGAGACGCCGGTTGCGCCGTGCCGATCCAGAAAGGACCGCCATTGTCGGCGCCCGAGAGCGGAACGATATTGGTGAGATCGGCCGACTCCACTCCCGGTATCTGGCGAATGCGCGCCAGCAGTTGCTGCCAGGCGGTACGGGTTGCCGCCGCAGTTTGCGTCAACGAGGGCGATAAGCCAACGTGGAACGAAATTACCTGCCGCGTTTCGAAACCCGGGTTGACACGCCAGAGATTGCGAATGCTGCGCAGGAGCATTCCTGCTCCTGTCATCAATACCAGGGTGAGCGCGAACTGGACCATGACCAATCGGCTGAGGCTGGAATTCTGTCCGCTCGTGGCGCCTCTGGTCGCTTTCTGCAAAGCAGCCTGAACGTTGGCTCCGCCGGACTGGAGCGCGGGAGCCAGGCCGAACACGACACCTGCCGCCACCGAAGCAGCCATTGTGAACAGCAAGACTGGCAGGTGGAGGCCGATATTCTCCGAGCGCGGAAGACCGTACGGGAGGGTCACGAGCAGCGCACGCAACGCAAACTCGGCGACCATCAGGCCTGCTGCTCCTCCCGCTATCGACAGTACTATGCTCTCGGTCAGCAGTTGCTGCATCATGCGGCCCCGCCCGGCTCCGAGCGCTGCACGTATGCCGAACTCGCGTCCACGCGCGGTGGCGCGCGCCAGCAGCAGACTGGCAACGTTAGCGCATGCTATGAGCAGCACCAGACTGACGGCGCCGAACAGCAGCAGAATTGTTGCCTTCACGTCTCCCACCATTTGCTGCTTCAGCGGCGTCAGCGCGATGCCGACGCCGCGGTTCGCGTCCGGATACTGCTTATCGAGATCCCGCTGAATTGCGTTCATCTCGCCGCTGGCCTGTCCCAAAGTGAATCCGGTTTTCAGGCGGCCCAGAACCGCAAGTGCCTCCACGGAACGATCACGGTAGATGGTGGGTAGCAGCGGACGCAATGGAGTGATCACAGCCGCATCGGTAAGTAAATGGAAGCCTGCCGGAAGGACGCCTGTGATGGTGAAGCTCCTGCCGTCCATGACCAGGGACGCTCCGATAACATGCGGATTCGCGTTGAATCGCTCTCGCCAGAGAGCATTGCTGATGAGCGCCGTCGGTGCAGCGTTCTCCACATCGTCGGACGGTGCGATGTCCCGCCCCAGAGCCGGGTGAATGCCCAGAGTCGCCAGCAACCCTGCTGTGGCGCGGATTCCCACCAGGTGTTCGGCCCTTCCGGGCGCCGTCAGATCGAAGTTGTGAAAGGTGATTGCAGCCATAGAGTCGAACGAACGCGACGCACGCTGCCAGTCCTCGAAGTTCGGATACGATGCATCGAGTTCGGACACCCCCGGCCTGTTCTCCCAAACAAATGCCAGACGATCCGGTTGTGGAAACGGCAAAGGCGCGAGCAGCACCCCCTGCACTACGCTGAACATTGCCGTATTCGCTCCGATGCCCAACGCAACCGTTAGTACCGCAACGCAGGTAAATCCGGGGTTTCGCAACAGACTCCGCAGACTAAACCGCAGGTCGCGGACCATATTTTCAATAAGGGCCGAAGGAGACATACGATGGCGATACCTCCAGGGGAAGCGTGCTCTCTTCAGAGAGAGACGATCCCGTTATCGGTTTTTGCGTCAATCAGCCGGAAAATTTTCAAGACCCGGCAGACCGGCGACCGATCCTAATGCAACCGCTGCCGGATGTTTCTGACCCATTACCTCCGTACCGCAGCCACCGCAGATTTTCCTTGCTCTCTACTCCCCTTCGGCTCAACACTATTGACAGTGGGGTTTTCTGCCCAGGCGGAAATCCCCATTGCTGTTTCCGCACGCGGATCTTTGACAACGCGAACCCGCCCGATACCGTTTCCAGGCTGCCGGCAACCAACCTTTCCGTCTCGTGATGCGGTACAGTTCCAGGTAACACCCAAACGGTATTACCCTCAATCCCCTTTGGCAACAACGACATAGGCAATGCCTCCCAAATTTTTTCTGCGGACGCGATGGAAGCGAGGCTGGCGTACCTAACTTCGCCGGAACCACCGTACTTCCCAGCTCTTCTCTGCTGACTGAAACAGATACACGCCCAGAATCGCGATCAGCGGCTCGAGTGGGTGCCGAAAACGCGCATGCACGGTGACGAAATAGTAGGTCAGCGGCAGCAGCAGAAATGCCCAGAAGAATAGCCACGCGGCAGGAACGCGCCGCTTTAGCGCCAGCGCGAGCCCCAGCAGTCCCACAATGCTGGTGAACTGGAAATTCAGGTTGCGCCCATACTCGTTGACGAACCCCTCATCGCCTGGATGCGGCACGCTGAACCAGAAATAGTAGAGGCGCCGCAGGCACAGCACGACGAACCTCCCAGGCGCGTTTTCGATGATGCTCTTCGCCTTCGCGCCACGCATCTTCACGTAGGCAATCTCGCCCATCTGGCTGTAGAGCCGAAACTGATCCGGCGCCTGGGCTGGATGGTCATACTCCATCAGCAGTCCCGTGGCGCCCGGCCCATTGCCCAGATACAGCTCCGCCCCAAAATTTCCGCGGATGGGGACAAACTGGTGGAACGCCCGCCAGTTTCTGTAGGTCCACGGCGCAAGGCATACAAGAAAAATCACAGCAGCCAGAACCGCCGACCTCATCTGCCGCGACATTTCCCGCCGGGGCACTCCCATCAGGATCCAGACCCCACACACCGGCAGAAAAAGTAACAAGGACGGATTGGTCAGCGCAATCAGCGCCCACAATAGTCCGAACAGCGCCCACTGCCCCGCTCCAGGCGCAGGCGCAAACCCATCCGTCTCGCCGATCCTGCGCATGCGCAACGCCAGCACCAGCACCCACGCGAAGAGAAACGCCGTCAGCGTCATCTCCCAAACCCAGCGGACCGCAAACTGCATGGCCGCGGGATAGAGGGCCCAGATCCACGCCGACCACAGCGCAACTTTGCGATCGAAGCACCGCGCCGCGATTTCCCATGTGGTTCTCACCATGAACGCGTTCAGCACGCTGTCGAAGGCGAGAATCATCCACGCAGCCAACGGCGAGTAAAGCCCAAAAAGCCTGAAGTCTGCGGCGAGTATCCATGGATAAATGGGTGGAACCCACGCCGTCGGTCCGGTGTGCCCGGTGAAGGGATCGGCAAATCCATAGCCGGTGACGAGCGCCCGCGCGATCCGCCCCATCTCGTAGCCGAAGGCAAAATGGTCTTCATACGGGCGCAGGTGCCATGTGTGCGCCAGCGTCATATACGCGACGCGCACGAACAACGCAACCCAGAAGATCGTCCAGGGCGACGCCGCATGGAACCGCTCGGCGCCCGCCTCTTTGCGATCGGGCCGCGTCAAAGCTGTCGGACCTCCTGGCCCGTGTGTTCCAGCTCGGCCTGCAGCAGCGCCTCCGGTGTCAGGGCATCGGCGCGGCGCAGGCTGGGAAAGAACACGCTCCACAAGCCGGTGACCGCCATCGACCCGATGCCGCCAATCACGACTGCGCGCACCGCGCCCCACCACTGCGCCGTGAGTCCGCTCTCGAACTCGCCCAGCTCATTCGATGCGCCGACGAACAGCGAATTCACCGCGCTGACCCGCCCCCGCATCTCCGCCGGCGTCGCCAGCTGCAGCACAGAGGAGCGGATCACGACGCTGACCATATCCGACGCACCGACGATAAAGAGGGCCGCCAGCGACAGCGGCAGGCTCCGCGAAACCCCGAACACTACGGTCGCCGCTCCAAAAATCGCTACGCAGACCAGCATTCGTTTCCCGGCGCGCCGGCGGATGGGGTGAGTCATCAGCCAGATAGAAACCGCGAGCGCGCCCAGCGCCGGGGCCGCACGCAGCATGCCCAGTCCTCGCGGCCCGGCGTGCAGAATATCCTGCGCGAAGATCGGCATGAGGGCAACCGCCCCACCCAGCAACACCGCAAACAGATCGAGGGAAATCGAGCCCAGCAGCATCTGCGTCTTCGCCACGTAGTGAAATCCTGCCAGGATGACTTCCTTCGAGATCGCCCGATGTTCCATCCGGCCCGGCCGCACATGCAGCGATCCCACCAGCACCAGAAACCAGCCGATCGAAAGCAGCGCGAAGAGATAGACGAGGGCCGCCCCATGCAGCCGGCTGTGCAATGGCAGCGTGAACAACACGCCGCCCAGCGCCGGTCCAACAATGTTGGAAAATTGAAAAATCGCCGATCCCCAGGTGATGGCGTTCACAAAATGGTCCTGCGGCACCAGATGAGGAACCAGCGCCGAACTCGCCGGACCGCTGAACGCTCGCCCGGTCCCGATAACGAAAAGCAGCGCAAAAATCGGCCACACCCGATCGATTCCGGTCCACGCGAAGCGAAACAGCATCAGGCTCGCGACCGCCTGCAGCCCATAGCAGACAAGGATGACTTGCCGCCGGTCGAAGCGATCGGCCACATGGCCCGCGGGCAAAATGAAAACCAGCCCAGGCAGAAAAAGAATCAGTCCGGTGTACCCAAGGTCGATGGCGCGGTGCGTGATCTGGTAGACCTGCCAGGCGACTGCAAGCGCCTGCGCCTCCGCGCCGATGATCACCACGACGCGCGCCAGTTGATAACGAAGAAAGTCGCGGGAGAGGAAAGCGGCTGCGGGCTGGGCCATGCCTCATCCCTTTATACCGGCCCGCCCCGCACCAGCGCCAGTGCCGCTTTTACCGTTCTTCGCTCACACGACCGGCACCCTGGCTCGTGGAGCCCTACTCCCGCACCACCGCCTTCACGAGATTCCGCGGAGCATCCACATTCACGCCCCGCTGCACGGCAATGAAGTACGCCAGCATTTGGAGCGGCACCACTTCCAGCATCGGGAGCAGAAACTCATCGGCCGCCGGAACCGCAACCGAGTACCGCGAGAGCTTCGCCGCCTCGTCATCCCCCTCGACATGAATGGCGAGAATCTCCGCCCCCTGCGTATGCATGTCGCGCATCAGCTGCAGCGTCTTCTCGTAACGCAGCGAAGAGTCCGGATCGTCCCGATCGCGCGTCGCGAGCATCACCAGCGGCGCTTCCGGACTCACCAGCGCATTCGGCCCGTGCTTCAGCTCGCCCGCCGGCAGACCCTCCGCCTGCACGTAGGCGGATTCCTTCAGCTTGAGCGCGCCCTCGCGAGCGATCGCATAGTGAATCGCCCGCCCCAGATACAGAAACGTCCGCGCCTCGCGCAGGCTCGTCGCAATCTCCGCAACTCGCGCTTCCCATCCTTCAAGTTTTTCCTCAAGAAGGCGCGGTAACCGCTCCAAATGCTCGCAATGCGCGGCAACTGCACCAGCGGTCTTGCGGCCACCGATCCGCGCCAGAAACAGCGACAGCAAATACAGAACGGTGAGCTGTGTGGTGAAACTTTTGGTCGCCGGAACCGCGACTTCCCTGCCCGCCATCGTCGGCAGGGATGCATCGGCCTCGCGCGCCATGGTTGAGTTGGGATCGTTCACGATGGCCACTGTCGCCAGGCCCCGAGCCTTCGCTTCGCGCAACGACGCCAGAGTGTCTGCCGTCTCGCCCGACTGCGAAATCACGACCACGCCGGGATCGTGCAGGGTGTGCGTTGAGCGATACATGTACTCACTCGAATACTCCACATCGACGGCCAGCCCCGCGTAGTCTTCGAGCATGATCTCGCCGGCGAGCCCCGCGTGGCGGCTCGAACCGCTGGCGGCGATGACCACCCGTTGCCGATTGCGCAGCGCATCCGCCACGGGCGCGAAGACGTTGGTGTCCAGTGTTCCGCCCGGAGCGTAGCGCGCCATCGTGGCCGCCAGCGCCTCCGGCTGCTCATAAATCTCACGCAGCATGGCGTGAGGAAAAGTGCGTGTCTCTTGCATATCCACTCTGATCTTAGCGGAACGCGTGACGCGGGTCGGGTGAGAGCGCACGCGTCCGATAGAGCACTTCAGCGCTGCAAACGCCCGCCACGACTCAAGCCCTTCTGTTTGGCGGTGCTTCCAGCGATACCTGGCGGTGCGCTCGGCCCAAGCACTTTTCCTGGCCTACTGCGGTTTCTTCCAGCGAAGCACGGGCTTGCGCGCCGCCGTCGTTTCGTCCAGCCGCGAAACCCGCGTCGAGTGCGGAGCATCCAGCACCACCTGCGGATTCTCCTCGACTTCGCGCGCAATCTGCCGCATCGCATCGACGAACAGGTCCAGCTCCTCGCGCGACTCGCTCTCCGTCGGCTCGATCATCAGCGCCCCCGGCACGATCAGCGGAAACGAAACCGTGTAGGGATGGAACCCGTAATCGATCAACCGTTTCGCGATGTCGCCAGTCCGCACCCCGTTCTTCAGCTGCCGCCGATCACTGAAGACCACTTCATGCATCGACGGCGTGGTGTACGGCAGCTCGTACAGGTCTTCGAGCTTCTTGCGGATGTAGTTCGCGTTCAGCACCGCATCTTCGGTCGTCTGGCGTAAACCATCCGGCCCGTTCGCCAGAATGTAGGCGAGCGCACGCACAAACATCCCAAAGTTTCCGTAGAACGCACGCACCCGGCCCACGGTCTGCGGCCGATCGTAATTCAGATGCAGCTGCCCGTCCTTGCCTTCCTCCACCACAGGCACCGGCAAAAACGGCTCCAGAATCTTCTTGCACGCCACCGGACCCGACCCCGGCCCACCACCACCATGCGGCGTCGAGAACGTCTTGTGCAGATTCAGGTGCATCACGTCGACGCCGAAATCCCCAGGCCGCGTCTTGCCGCACAGCGCGTTCATGTTCGCGCCGTCCATATACAGCAGCGCGCCCTTCGCATGCAGAATGTCCGCGATGCGGTGAATCTCGTTCTCGAAGACCCCAATGGTGGACGGGTTGGTGAGCATCAGGGCGGCAGTGTCTTCATTCACGGCCTGCGCCAGGGCCTCCACGTCCATTCCGCCATTCGCGTTCGACTTGAAGTTGATCACCTCGTAGCCGCATATCGCCGCGGTGGCGGGGTTGGTTCCGTGCGCCGAGTCCGGAATGATGACGTTCTTCCTGGGATTGCCTTTTGCCTGGTGGTACGCGCGCGCCAGCAGGATTCCCGTGAATTCGCCATGCGCTCCCGCCGCGGGCTGCAGCGTGATCGCTTCCATTCCCGTGATCTCCAGCAGGCACTTCTGCAGCAGCCGCGATAATCCTCAACGATCCCTGCGAGAGCTCCTCCGGCTGATACGGATGCGCCTCTGCAATCCCTTCCAGCCGCGACACAAATTCGTTCACGCGCGGGTTGTACTTCATCGTGCAGCTGCCCAGCGGATACATTCCCAGATCGATGGCGTAATTCCACGTCGAAAGCCGCGTGAAGTGGCGGATGATCTCAATCTCGCTCAGCTCCGGGAGCTCCGCGCTCTCCGAACGCTGGGCTTCGCCCAGAAGAACTGAAGGATCGACTTCAGGCACATCCAGCGGAGCCAGCCGATACGCCTTCTTCCCCGGCGCCGACTTCTCAAAGCTCAAACCCTCGTTCTGCGTCAGGTGTGCGGTGACCTTGCGCGTTGTGCCCACGAATTTTTCGGTTGTCTCAGTCGCCATCTCTGATCCCTATCGCGCCACCACCGCTGCGGGAGCCTGCGCCACTACACTAGCCGCCGCGTCAATCTGTTCCCTGGAAGTGAGCTCCGTGGCGCACCACAGCGTCGCGTTTCCCAGCTCCGGATACCACCGCTTCAACGCCACGCCGCCGATGATCTTCTTCTCCAGCAGCCGAGCGTTCAGCGTCTCCGGAGTTTCCTCGGTCTGCAGCACAAATTCGTTGAACCGCGGCGACCGACTGAACAGCACCGTGCTATACGCGCCCAACGTCTTCGCTGCGTAGTCGGTCTTCGCCAGGTTGTGCACGGCCAGCTCCTTGATTCCCTCTTTGCCATAGACAGTCATGAACACCGTCACCATCAGCGCCACCAGTGCCTGATTGGTGCAGATATTCGAGGTCGCCTTCTCGCGCCGGATGTGCTGCTCGCGCGTTGAGAGCGTCAGGACAAACCCCCGCCGTCCTTGCTTGTCCTTCGTCTCGCCGATCAGTCGCCCCGGCATCTGGCGCACAAACTTTTCCTTCGTTGCGATCACGCCGCAGAACGGGCCGCCAAAACTCGGCGCCACCCCAAACGACTGCGCCTCCATGATCACGACATCCGCCTCAACCGGCGGCCGCACAATCCCCAGCGACACGGCCTCGGCAATCGCGACCACCAACAGCGCGCCCTTCTTGTGCGCGATTTCCGCAATCGCCGGAATGTCCTCGATCACACCAAAGAAATTCGGCGACTGCACCAGCACGCACGCCGTCTCCTCGGTCACGGCCGCTTCGAGCGCCGCCAGGTCGACTCGGCCATCCTCGGTGAAGCCAACCTCCTCGGCCCTGGAGCCGCTCGCCGCCTCGCGATGCTGCGCGTAGGTGTGCATCACCTCGCGATACTCCGGGTGCACGGTTCGCGCCACCACCACGCCGTCGCGTCCGGTCACGCGCATCGCCATCATGGCCGCTTCAGGACACGCGGTCGAGCCGTCGTACATCGATGCATTGGCGATATCCAAGCCGGTCAGTTCGCAGATCATGGTCTGGAACTCGAAGATCGCCTGGAGCGTTCCCTGCGTGATCTCCGCCTGATACGGCGTGTACGAAGTGAGAAACTCGCCGCGCTGCACGATGGTGTCGATGATCACGGGCCGATAATGCCGATAGACGCCAGCACCAAGAAAGCTCGCGTAGCCGTTGGCATTGTTCGCCGCCGCAGCCTTAAAGTGATCGACAATCTCCGACTCGCCCATCTGGCGCGGAATCTTCAGCTCCCCACGGACCCGATACTCCTCGGGAATAATGGCGAACAAGTCATCGATCGACGATGCGCCGATCTCGCGCAGCATCGCCGCGCGTTCGGCATCGGATTTAGGTAGGTATCGCATAGATATTTCTCAGCGGAGCCTCAGGCAGGCCACACAGAGTTTCTGAACACTGAACGCTGACAACTGAGCGCTGCAGTTCAGTGCCCCGTCTCTTCCTTCGCGTATGTCTCGTAGTCCTGCGCCGTCAGCAACGAATCGATTTCTTTGGGATCGCTCAGTTCAATCTTCATGATCCACGCCGCGTGCGCGTCCGCGTTGATCTTCTCCGGCGTCGTCGTCAGCTCCTGATTGATCTCCGTCACCGTTCCCGTCGCCGGCGCATACAGATCCGACACCGCCTTCACCGACTCCACGCTGCCGAAGACCTTGCCCTTCTCGACCTTGTCGCCGATCTTCGGCAACTCAACAAAAACAATGTCGCCCAACGAGTCCTGTGCGTGTTCGGTGATGCCCACGGTCGCAGTTTTCCCGTTGACGTCGATCCATTCGTGCTCACGCGTGTAGCGATAATTTGTGGGATATGCCATTGTGTTCTCTCTTTGATTGTAAGGGCAGCGTGTACCCTGGCCGGCTAGGCCTTCTTCGGCTTCCTGTAAAACGGCAACGGCACCACCTGCGCCTTTACCGGACAATTACGAATCTCAACAGCGACCTCGGTCCCCACGGCAGCAAATTCCCGCGGCACATAGGCCAGAGCAATATTCTTCTTCAGAAAGGGCGCAGGCGATCCGCTGGTCACGCGCCCGATGGTATTGCCGCTCTGGTCCATGACGCGATACTCGTCACGCGCGATGCCCCGCTCCACGACTTCGAGCCCCACCAGCTTCCGCTTCGGTCCACCAGCAGCCTGAACTTTTTGCAGCGCGTCGGAGCCGAGAAAGGCGCCCTTCTCGAGCTTGCAGAAGCGATCGAGACCCGCCTCAAACACGTTGATGTACTCAGAAATCTCGTGCCCGTACAGCGAGAGCGCTGCTTCCAGACGCAGCGTGTTTCGCGCGCCCAGCCCGCAGGGGATGATTCCGAATTCCTTCCCCGCTTCCATGACCTCGTTCCACACGCGTTCGCTCGTGGCTTCGTCCGACGGGATGTAAATCTCGAACCCATCCTCCCCGGTGTAGCCGGTCCGGGCGATCAGGGTATTGGACAGGCCGCACACGGTTTTCCAGGTGAACCAGTAGAACTTCACTGTTGCCAGGTCCGCATTCGTCAGCTTCTGCAGCGTCTCCTGCGCGCGCGGCCCCTGAATCGCCAGCTGCGTGTAGTAGTCGCTGTAGTCGTTGACGTGGCAGTCAAAACTGCGCGCCTGGGTGCGCACCCAGTTGTAATCCTTCTCGCGCGTGCCCGCGTTGATCACGAACAGATAGTCGTTCTCGCTGAGCTTGTGAACGATGATGTCATCGACGAAGGTTCCCTCGGGATAGAGCATCGCCGAATATTGCGCCTGCCCCACCTGCAGCCGCGCCGCATCGTTCATGGAGATGTGCTGGACCGCGGCCAGCGACCCCGGCCCGCGCAGCTGAATGTCGCCCATGTGGCTGACGTCGAAGACGCCCACACCGGTTCGCACCGCCATGTGCTCGGCGATCAGCCCCGAATATTCGACCGGCATATCCCAGCCGCCGAAGTCGACCATCTTTGCGCCGAGGCGGCGATGCAAACCGTTCAGTGGAGTTTTGCGGAGCGCTACCGGTGCAGACACAAACCCTCAGAGAGACGTGGAATTCTGAAGCACGAACTTCTAACGTTACAACCCGCCTGGTTGCGGGTCAATTGCGGAAGGATGGTCCTGCTGCAGGCACCGGGATCAGGACCATTCTGAGCGGGGAAGACGAAGCCTACCGCCGGACCAGCCACATGATTCCGATCAGAACGAGCACGCCGGCAATCACGACCACCCGGATCGTCTGGAACCGGTTCATCCACCTGTTCTGCATGGCGGCACCTCGGCCCGATTATAAGCCGGTTATCTTTCGGACAGGATATCCGCCGGCCGCCAACACGCAGTTACGATGAAGTTGTGGCACTCCCTTTTCCGGTAGTCCCCGCCGCGATCGCCCTGGCGCTCCTGCTGGTCCCTGTCTTTGCTTTTGGATTCGCCGGCAACCGCTGCGCTCGGAGCGCGCAATCTCTTCCTCCTGTTCTGCGCCTGACACTGCCCGCCGTCCTGGTGATCCCGTATCTGCTCGCGGCCTTTGGCTCGCACATGCTCGCGCTTCGCTGGCTTCTCGTCTACCTTCTCGCCCCGGTTCTGATCTCCGCACTCGAGTACGCCGCGGCCAGGCTGGATCCCGACCAGCGCGGCCACCTGCTCGACTTCCTCGTGCTGATCCCGCTTGGCCTCGCGGTCGACCTGCGCTGGCTTGAACCCGCCTGGCCGCACAAGCTCGCCCTCCTCGGCAAGCTCACCCTCCTCGACGCCGGACTCTACGCCTTCCTCGCTGTGCGCTGCCTCTCTGGCGTCGGCTACGATCTCCGCCTGCGCGGGCGCGACTGGCGCATCGGCCTGCGCGAATTCCTCTTCTACCTTCCCATCGCCATCCCTCTGGGACTCGCGCTCGGCTTCCTCCACCTCCATCGCCACATCGAGCACCCGTGGCTGCTCGTCCCCGCCTGGATCTTCACCTTCTTCGGAGTCGCCCTGCCGGAAGAGATTTTCTTCCGTGGCTGGATCCAGAACCTCCTCCAGCGCCGCATCGGCCGCACCGCCGCCCTGCTCGTCACCGCGTGCCTCTTCGGCCTTTCCCACTTCAACAAGCGCACGGCCCTCTTCAACTGGCGCTATGTGCTCCTCGCCGCTCTGGCTGGCATCTTCTACGGCCGCGCCTGGCGGCAGGAGCAGCGCATCGGCGCGTCGGCGATCACCCACTCCACCGTCGACACCCTGTGGGGTGCCCTGCTTCGGTAGGCTTTCTGCAATCTGTGGTGGGTCCTGCCCCGCGTAAAATAAGGGTTACGACGGCAATGACCACCACCCCCCTCGCAACTTCATCCGATCTTTCTTCCTCGCAGCTCCGCGAGCAGACCCTCGACGCCTTTCGTCGCTGGGGCTACCTCCAGGCCCACCTCGATCCACTGGAGCAATACCTGGCGCCGTTGCCGATCCCTGAGCTCGACCTCAACAACGAATTCGTCGCAGACTCCCGCCGCTTTTACAGCGGAACCATTGGCGCCGAATTCATGCATATACCGTCGCGCGAAAACCGCGACTGGATCGCGCAGCGCCTCGAAGCCGATTCCCCGCATCCGGATCAGAACCGCATCCTTAACCTCCTCGCCCGCGCCGACATCTTTGAGCAGGTCATCCAGTCCCGCTACCTCGGCACCAAGCGCTTCTCCCTCGAAGGCGTCACCGCGCTCATCCCGTTCCTCGACGAACTCCTCAACCGCTCCGCTGAACTTGGTGCACAGCGCGCCGTCATGGGCATGAGCCATCGCGGCCGCCTCAGCGTCATGGTCAATACTTTCGGGAAATCCCCGGTCGACATCTTTGCGAAGTTCGAAGACGTCGACCCGCGCAGCATTCTCGGCGGCGGCGATGTGAAGTATCATATCGGCGCTACCGGAACCTTCCCCACGCGCAACGGCGGCGGCGTCGGTCTCCATCTGGTTTCGAATCCCAGTCATCTCGAGGCCGTCGACCCGGTCGCCATGGGCCGCGCGCGTGCGCGCCAGGATCGCATTGGCGCCGATGGCGCTGACCGCGTTCTGCCCATCGTCATCCACGGCGACGCCGCCTTTGCCGGCCAGGGCATCTGGGCCGAGACCATGAACCTCGCGCGGATCGACGGATTCTCCGTCGGCGGCGGCATCCACATCGTCGTCAACAACCTCATCGGATTCACGGCAGAACCCGAAGAATCGAACTCGACGCGGTTTTCTACCGATCTCGCCAAGCGACTGCCAGTCCCGATTTTTCATGTCAACGCCGAGGATCCCGCAGCCGTCGTCCGCATCGCCGCGCTAGCCGCCGATTACCGCTACAAATTCCGCTCCGATGTTGTCATCGACCTGATCGGCTATCGCCGCCACGGCCACAGCGAAGTTGACGATCCCACCGTTACTCAGCCCCTCCGCTACGCAAAGATCAAGAGCCATCCGCCGCTCTATGAGATTTACGCGAAGCAAATCGGGGTCGATGTTTCAGGAACCGTGAAGGAACTGCAGGCCGAATTCACAGAGGCGCAGAAGAAAGCGACCGCAGCGAAACAGAAACCCAGGCTCGTCGATATGCCCGAGTACTGGAGCGCGTATCCGGGCGGGCCCTGGAACGCCGGCCTTGAAGTCGACACCGGCCTTGATCGTGCCACAGTTCAGTCCATCGCGGACAAGCTCGCCACCTGGCCCGATGCCTTCCACATTCACCCCAAGATCAAAAAACTTCTCGAGCAGCGGGCTGCCATGGGCCAGGGCAAGCAGCCCTTCGACTACGGCATGGCCGAGGCCGTCGCGTTTGGGTCGCTCCTCCTCAAGGGCACGCCGGTTCGCCTCAGCGGCCAGGACTCGCAGCGCGGCACCTTCAACCAGCGTCACAGCGTGCTGATCGACATCGAAAATGAGCAGCACTGGGTTCCGCTGAACCACCTCGACCCCAACCAGGCGCACTTTAGCGTTTACAACTCGATCCTGTCCGAGGCTGGCGTGCTTGGCTTCGAGTACGGATACAGCCGCGACTATCCGGAGACCCTGGTTCTGTGGGAGGCACAGTTCGGCGACTTCGCCAACGGGGCGCAAATCGTCATCGATCAGTTCATCGCCGCTGCGGAGGACAAGTGGGGCCTCCTCAGCGGCGTCACCCTTCTGCTCCCGCACGGCTACGAAGGCCAGGGACCGGAACACTCCAGCGCTCGCGTCGAGCGCTACCTGCAGCTGGCGGCGCGGGATAACATCCAGATCGCCCAGCCCTCGAACGCGGCGCAGTATTTCCACCTACTCCGCCGCCAGGCACTGCGCAAGTGGCGCAAGCCGCTGGTCGTCTTCACGCCGAAGAGCATGCTGCGCCATCCCGACGCGCTCTCGCCCATCGACGCTTTCTCCCACCCGCGCTTTCTCCCGGTGGTTCCTGAAACCGAAATTCAGGATGCGCAGCGCCTGCTCATCGCTACGGGCAAAATCGGCCACGATCTGCGCGTCGAGCGCGCGAAGCGCAAGAACATGAGCACCGGCATCCTCTTCCTCGATCAGCTCTACCCCTGGCCGGAAGCGGAGCTCAAAGCCGCAATCGAAGCGCATCCGGCCGCACATGAAATCGTCTGGGTGCAGGAAGAGCCGGCGAACATGGGCGGTTTTGGATTCGTCATGCCGCGTCTTCGCCGCATCGCGGGTGATCGCCAGGTTCTCAGCGTGAAGCGCTCTGCCGCTGCCAGCCCCGCCACCGGCTCGGCGAAAGCGCACGAGATGGAGCAAAAGACGCTGATCGACCTGGCTTTAAAGAGCAGCGGTTAGCGTACAACGGAGAGCGTTTCAGGAACGGCGGTTCGTTCCCCTCTTTCCGAAGCCTTACCCCCAGAAGAAAAGCGGCCAGGTTCCCCAGCCGCCTTTCCTGTCCGCTGAACGCTGTCCCCTAGCTTCTTTCGTGCCAGTGCATCTCCCACCCCAGATAACGCGTCACCGCTTCATACACCGGCGCGGCCACCTGCGAGAAGTTCGCCGCCACGTGATGCTCAAACCCCTGTTCGCAGATTTCATGCAGCAGCTTCTGCAATTCGGGGATCTTCGCCACACCCGCGCCGCCAAAGGTCTCGAGCGGATCGTTGGTGAACTCGCCTTCGCCGACGTACCCGCGGATTTTCCCGCGGTAATCGTCGGTGGAGAAGCGCACATAGCTCATCGCACCTGGCTTCACGCGCCCGTAGCAGGTCCCGAAGGTGTTTTCCTTGCCCACTGTCCCGGCGATGATCTCCTGGAAGTTCATGACCACGTCCTGGAAGAAGTGCTTGGGCAGATTGGAGCAGTGGAAGCAGACGCACTTGTTCTCGTCGTCGCCGTAGTTGTTGTTCCAGTCCAGCAGCGCGCTGGGCGTCTGGCTGGCCAGTGCCAGCGCATGCATGCTCACCGTACCCATCACGTCGGTCTCGCATGCGGCAGGCAGGAGGCTTTCGCTCATCATGCTCATCACCGTGCACGGCACGACGCCGAAGTTTTCCTCGAGCGACGTCCAGCACTGCACCGCGCTGACTGTGCAGTGCGTGTCCTTCATAAAACGCTCGATAGCCACGCCGAGCTTCGACATCTTGATCAGCGCCGCTTCCGGCACGCTGCCCGTGTTGACGTAGCCGCGAATCGCCGCCAGCTTCGCCTGCACCTCGCTGTCGTCGTCGTTCATGCGGCCGATCGCGCCGAAAATGTCGGATAGATCCAGCGTCACAACGGAAATCCCGTACCGCTCCAGCAGCTTTTCGCTGTAGCGAACTGTGTTGAACGCCTGCGGCCGCGCGCCGATCGCGCCGATGCGCAGCTTCTTCAGCCCGTTCGTGACGCGGCAAACCTTCGCGAACCAGTCCAGATCTTTGCCGAACTCCTCGGAACTGGGCTGTACGGTGTGGCGCCTGGTAATCGAATACGGGATCCCATACTGCATCAGGTTGTTGCAGGCCGACATTTTGCCGCAGAAGCTGTCGCGCCGGTCGGAGATCTTCATATCGTTGCGGCGGTCCGGCGTCGCCTGCACCAGCACGGGCACGTTCAGGGTCGAGTAGCGAATCGAATCGGCGATCCCACGCTCGTCGCCAAAATTGGGCAGGGTCACGATGATCCCGTCGATCTCGTCGCGATGCGCGCGAAACAAATCGCCGCAGCGGATCGCATCGTCGTGCGTCTCTACCGAGCCGAACTTCGATTGCTCGGGCGTCAGCGTGATAGCACGAATGCCGGCCTTCTCCAGCACTCCCAGCATCTCTTCGCGCCCCTCTTTGGCCAGGTGGTCAGGGAAAAATCCGCGGTTCCCCACAATGAGTCCGAACGTCAGTTGTTTTTTCATAAACGTATTTCCTCAAATCAATGTTTCATTTCGATCGCTGGGCGTTAACGGGGACGAAATCGCAGGGTGTAAAAGAGCCCCACTGCCGCCATCATGCCTCCCCACCAGATGGGTGGGTGCAGTTGATACAGCACCGGCGGGTTCGCCAGCGGATGGCTCAGTTCCCATAACCCGGTGCCAGTGATGAGCACTCCGTAAGCCAGCAGCAGGATGCCCGAGAAGAACCAGATCTGAATGTGTCCTCGCATCGCCCGTCTCCTACCAGAAAATGATGTTGAGCACCACGAAAACCGCCGCCACCGCGCTCGCCCAAAGGATCGGCTTCTGGTACCAGTGCTCGTCGCGCTCCTCCGGGATCTTCGACGCGCCGTACACCAGCCCTTCCAACTCGGTGACCGGCTTCGGCTGCGTCATTAAACTCACCGCCACCGTCACCAGCACGCAGGCGGAACACGACCACATCGCGCGATACATGTCCTCCGCCATGGCTTTCGCGTCCGGCGAAAACGCCACGTAGCGCAGGGCTTCCGGGTTGAAGTGCACCCAGAGAAACAGACTGATGGCTGTGCAGGTTCCCGCCAACAAGCCCCAGAATCCGCCCGCCTTTGTCGCGCGCTTCCACAGCATGCCGAGCAGCACTGTGCCCAGCAGCGGAGCGATGAAGAAGCTGAACAATCCCTGCACATAATCCATGATGCTGGCCGCGTGCTGCACCAGATAGGCTGTGCCCACTGAAATCAGCACGCCGATAAACGTGCACCAGCGGCCCATCGAAACGTAGTGGCTGTCGCTGGCTTTCTTGTTCATGAACGCGCCGTAGATGTCGTAGGTCCAAACGGTCGCGAACGCGCTCACGTTGCCGGCCATGCCGGACATAAAGCCCGCAATCAGCGCGGTCACGCCCAACCCTAGCAACCCCGGACCGCAATAACGGACCAGCATCAGCGGCAGCACCTCGTTGTAGCTGTGCTGGCCGGTGGCCACAGCAACATCCTGGGGAACCAGGTGAAACGGCAGCAGCGACAGCGCCAGCAAACCGGGCAGGATCACGATGAACGGCACCATCATCTTGAAGCCCGCGCCGATGATGGGCGCCATGCGCGCCGCGCGCAGGTTGTGCGCGGAGAGCACCCGTTGCACCACCAGAAAATCTGTCGTCCAGTAGCCGCAGCTGATGGCGATGCCCAGCCCGAAGACCAGACCCGTCCAGTGAATCCCCATGGGATTGTCGCGGAAGTGCGCAGTAGTGCTCCACAAATGGGTGTACTCCATGCTGCCCATGCGCGCGGCAATCTGACTCTTGAGGTTCGTCCAGCCGCCGGCTTCGATGAGGCCCATGATCGGGATCAGCAGCGCGCCCAGCCAGATCAGGAGAAACTGCAGAATCTCGTTGAAGATCGCCGACCGCAGCCCGCCCAGCGCCACATAGATCGCTACCGTGATCGACGAGACCCAGATCGAGAAGTTGAGGTTCCAGCCCAGCACCACCTTCATCACCAGTGCCATCGAGTACATATTGATGCCGCTCATCAGCACCGTCATGAAGGCGAAGCACACCGCCGACAACCCCCGCGCGCCATCGCCATAGCGCAGATGCAGATATCCGGGAACGGAGTGCGTCTTTGAGATGTAGTAGAACGGCATCATCACGATGCCGAGGAACAGCATCGCCGGAATTGCCCCGATCCAGTACCAGTGCGTCGCCAGAATGCCGTATTGATACGCCGAGCCCGCCCATCCCATCAGTTCAAGAGACCCCAGGTTTGCCGAAACGAAGCTGAGGCCCGCGATCCACGCCGTCATCTCGCGGCCGGCCATGAAGAACTCTTCACTGGTGTTGGCCGCGCCCTTCAGGTAGAAGCCGATGTAGATGACCATCGCGAAGTAGATCGCGATCACCGTGATGTCGATGCCGCCGAGATGAACCAGCGATTGCTTGACCGGCGCCTGGAAAAACGCGAGCCCGGCATTCAAAGATGCGAGTGACATTCCTGTCGTCCCTCGGTGGAAACCCATGCGTGCGGGAACCGGAGTGGAGGAAACCCGAGTTCCAGGTTCAACTGCGTTGCCCGTAAGTGGCTTTCGCGCCGTGTTTACGGAAATGATGGCGGTCCAGGAGCGCCTGCGAGATTCCTTTTCCCTGTGGATTTAACGTCGCCGTATAGAACGCCATCCGCGCCACTGCTTCCAGCACCACTGCATGATACGCGGCCTCCATGGCGTCCTTGCCCCAGGCGAAGGGCGCATGTCCCGCTACCAGAACGCCGGGCACCGCCTTTGGATCGAGGTTGCGAAATCGCCGCACGATCGCCTTGCCGGTGTTGAGCACGTAGTTGTCGCCCGTCTCATCATCGGTCAGCTCCTCGGTCAGGGGCACCGGACCATGGAAGTAGTCGGCGTGCGTGGTGCCATAGGCGGGGATCTCCCGCCCGGCCTGCGCCCATGCCGTTGCAAACTCCGAGTGCGTGTGGACGACGCCACCAATGCCAGGGAATGCCCGATAGAGTTCGAGGTGGGTGTCGAGATCGGAGGAAGGCTTGAGCCGGCTTTCGATCAGCTTGCCGTTGAGGTCGCTGACCACCATGTCGTCAGCGGTCAGCTTCTCATAGGGCACGCCGCTGGGCTTGATGGCCACCAGCCCCTGTTCGCGATCGATGCCGCTGGCGTTGCCAAAGGTGTACAGCACCAGCCCGCGACGGACCAGTTCCAGATTGGCATCGAGAACCTGCGACTTCAGTGCGTCCAGCATGGATTCACGCGCTCCCAAGCCGCGGGCGCAAGGCCGCGGACAAAGAGGAGCAAACGGCATTCTACTAGAACGCCTGAAATCGGGAAAGCGTTTACCAGGACTTTAGGCATGACTGCCGTTTCATTTCCCTGCCCTGGGGCCAAAATCCGCCACGCCCACCTCGACGCTGGTCTTCTTCTCGGTTCCGCTGCGCGTCGCCCAGGCCCCATACACGCGCCCACCCCACGCCGCCAGCCCGATGTAGTCGCCCATGAAGACCTCGCTGGGATCAAAGGGCGTCCTCGTCCACGCATAGTTCGTAAACGTCGTGCCCCCGTCCGTGGAACGCGCCAGCGCCACAATCTGCACCTTGTCGTCAGCATCCTTTCGCCTGTCGTAGAACGCCACATTCACGGCCCCCGATACCGGATCGACGGCCAGCCACTGGAATATCTGATCCGCGCCGTCGTGCACAGGATCGTTGTTCACGCGCACCGGAGCACTCCAGCTGCGCCCCCCGTCACGGGACACAATGCAGAACACATCGAGATCGCCGTTGCGGTAATCGCTCCACGTTACATAGATCGGTCCGCCTTTGCTTCCGCCTCGGGGATCGAGGCCGATCTGCGGAAAGCCATTGGCGCGCTCCATGCCCGCCACCGCAAACATGGTCGGCGCCGTGGTCACAATATTGCGCGTGCGCGTAAAGGTCCGGCCGCCGTCATGCGACTCGGTGAAGACAATGTGATCCGTTACCGCCCATACGGCGTACAGCGTTCCGTCCGGCGCTATCGCGCCGTCGAAGCCTTCGAGTGCGCCGTTGTCGTCCCGCGGCAGCCCGCGGACCTGGGCAATCTCGATGGGCCCGGACCACGTCACCCCGTCATCGGTCGACCGCGAAAACAGCATCCGCGAATCTGTCAGCGTCCAGCGCGTCCATCCCACGTAGAGATTGCCTTTGTACGGGCTCTTCTCGCCGGTATCGGCCAACAGATATGGCTTGTCTTCAAACGGCACATTCGGCGTCGACGGCTGTGCGACCACCGTCCGCAATTCCGGCTCCCAGGTCGCGCCTCCGTCCAGCGAACGCCGCACGAAGATTCCGTTGCGCGTCGCACCGTGGCCCCAGTAGTTGACTGTTCCCAGCTTGTCGAAGGCGATGAAGCCGATCAGCGCGTGTCCCTTGTCATCGAACACCGTGGAAACATCGCCGGACTTCGCGAAGTTCGCTGCCGCCACGCCCGTGGCCAGTTTCCAGGTTTGTCCCGCGTCTGTGGAGTAGCCGGCCTGCGCCGGGTACTGGAAGACCGCGACCACCTGTTTGGGGTTCAGAGGATTTACCGCGACGCCCGGCTCGGACCATGTGCCTGGCTGTGCCGAAAGCGTCGTCACATTCGCCCCCGGCGCCACCGGCAGCGGAGTGACACTCTGCGCCGTCGCGCATCCACTCAAAGCACCCACCACAAAGAGCAGACCCAGTTCTTTCATCTGCTCCATTATCTATGCTGCCTTGTCATCTCTGGCGGAGCCGGTCGCTCCGCTGCGTCTCCGTCACTTCGCGACCGTCAGCTCAATCGGCGTGCTCGCATCCACGCGTGAGCCCGGCAGTGGATTCTGGGCGACCACCGTTCCCGGCGGAACCGTGGGCGGCATCCCTACCGGCGTTCCAGGAGTTCCGGGGGCCGCAACGTGCATGTCCTGCTCCTTCACCGGCGCCAGGCGCAATCCCATATGGGTGAGCGTGAGCGCTGCCGAGCTAAACACCTGCCCCTCCATATTCGGCATCACCAGCGCGCCCTGGGCCCCGGCCGTATCCGCCGGCGCAGCGACCAGCAGATTCATGACCGGGCTCTCCACCCCCGACGCATTCGGATCCGGACTCTGCGCGATCACCGCACCCTCCTGCGCATCGGCCCAGGGGATCTCCGCAACCGTCCCCATCTGAAAGCCCGCCCGCCGAATCTCAATCGTCGCAACCCGCTGGTCCCTGCCCTTGACGTCGGGGATGGCCAGCTTCTGCGGTCCCAGACTCTCCGTCAGCCAGATGCGCCAGCCCCGCCGCACCAGGGTTCCCGCCAGCGGCGACTGATTCGCCACGCGCCCCACTGGCACATCGGTCGAGTAGAGGCGATTTTCGACCTGCAGCGTCAAGCCCTGCGCAGCCGCCCGCTGGCCCGCATCGGCAATCGTCATGCCTCGCAAATCAGGAATCGAAACCTCAGAGCCGTGGATGGCAAAATGCATGGTCACAATCGCCGACGTCATGCCGACCACCGTGAGCAGCAAAACCACCAACAGAAATCGGAAAAATCCAGTCATGACTCGTAGGCGATCGAGTACTCGATCTTCGCCGCCTTCTCCAGCATCTTCGAAACGGAGCAGTACTTGTTCTTCGAAAGCGACACCGCATCCTCGGCCGCTTTCTGCGACACGTTACCTTTGATCCGATAGGTCAGGTGAATGCGCGTGAACACCCGCGGTGGCGCCGGCGCCTGTTCTGCCTCCGCCGTCACGATCAGGCCCTCAAGCGGCTCGCGTTTCTTCTGCAAAATGCTCACCACGTCGACCGACGTGCACGCGCACAGCGAAACCAGAACTCCCTCCATCGGGCTCGGCCCCGCGATATGCTCCGGCGACGTGTCGAACATCAGGTTGTGCCCGCTCGCCGACTTCCCCTCATAAAGATGACCCTGCTTCCACTCTGTGCCTGCGATCACGATCGCCCTCCTTCACTGCCGGTGCTGGTTATCCGACGCCGGCTCCGGATGGATCAGCAGCCGATCCACCTCCGGACACTCCAGCTTAAAGCGATGCTCCAGCTCCGTGATCGATTCGTGTACGCACCGCATCTCCATCGCATCCGGCAGCGTGCAATGGCAGGTCACGTGGATGTGTTCTCCCACCCGATCGACGCTGACCTCATGAATATCGACGACCTCCGGTACGTTTGCCGCGGCATCGCGCAACATCGCCTCAAGCCGCCGGTTCTGTTCCACCCGCACGGGCGCCTCGATGGTCGCCGGCTCGCTCTCGATGTGGGTCAGTACCGACTTCACCTGCGGCAATTCCCTCCGTATCTGTTCTTCCAGCTCATGGACAAAGCGATGCGCCTCCACCAACGGCGTCGTTTCTTTCACCTCGATGTGCTGCTCCACGTGCAGCCCATCGGCAAACGCTTCGATGCTTACGTCGTGCAGCAAAACGTTGTTGCGCGCCGCCACGGCGCGCACCTGATCGAACAGGCTCTCCGCCACTGTGGAGCGCGGGATGGTATGGATCACGACATCCGCTTCCGGCAACACACGCTGCACCGCCGCCGTCGCCTCGCCCACCAGCTCCTCGGTGCGCTGAAACGTCAGTTGGCGCGGAAGGGACAGAGTGACATCGGCAAAGTAATTGCTGCCGGAGCGCCGCACCCGCGCCTGATCGATGCCCAAAACCCCAGCCGTCCGTCGCACTTCTTCGATCATCCGCGTGTGCAACTCCGGCGAAACCGCATCGGTCAGCGCAAACACGGCCCGCCACGCGAGGCGCCACCCGAAGATCAGAATCATGACCGAGACCGCCAGGGCTGCCAGCGGATCGGCAAAGCGCAGCCACGGCACATGCTCCAGCGTTCCCAGCCAGGACGCGGACAGTCCCACCACCACGGCCACGCTGGTCCAGATGTCAGAGGCAAAGTGCAGTGCGTCCGCTTCGAGAGCCTCGCTTCGGTACCGCCGTGCCACCTTGCTCAATTGCCGCGAGCGCCACAGGTCCACGACGATCGACACACCCATCACCAGAAACGGCCACGCCGAATAGCGCAGCGCTACAGGGTGAAAAAAGATGCGGCTGATCGCCTCCGCGGAAATGGCCACGGCCGATGCCGCCATCAGTCCCGTCTCCACGAACGCCGAAATGTTCTCGATCTTGGCGTGCCCGTAGGGATGATTCCAGTCGGCGGGCCGGTCGCTGACGCGCACCGACACAAACGTCATGGCCGCGCCCACCAGGTCCAGCGCCGAATGCGCCGCGTCCGACAACACGCCCAGGCTGCCTGTCAGCAATCCAACGGTAGCTTTCAGCGCAGTCATGGCGCAGGCCGCGGCCACGGAGACGAGCGCCACCCATCGCTTCTCCGCGGCGGCTTGTGACTGTCCCGGCATGGTCGCGCTCGACATCGTCCACTTCAGCCTACAGCCATTGAGACGGACGCGAGACCGGGGCTGTTATCGTCACGGTTTCACCCCGCGCCACAACCCGGCAATGCCAAAGTTGTAGGGCGTCCACGAAACCTCGACGAATCCCGCCGACCGCATCAGTTCCATCATGGCCGGCGGTGTTGGAAACCTCTCGACTGAGTCCGGCAGATAGCCGTATGCTCCCGCATCTCCGGAAATTCGCGCACCAACCCACGGCAGCACGCGCCGAAAATAAAACCCGAACATCGTCCCCATCCAACCGCCGGGTTTGCTGCAATCCAGAATTCCCAGTTCCCCGCCCGGCCTGAGGACGCGCAGGAATTCCACCAGCCCCGCCTGATAGTTCGCCAGGTTGCGAAAGCCAAACGCCGTCGTGATCAGATCCAGCGACGCGTCGGCCATAGGCAGGTGCAGGGCATCGGCGGAGACGATCGAAACCTTTTGCCCCGCGAGCTTTTTCCTCGCGAGCCCCAGCATCACTTCGGAAAAATCCGCGGCGAACACCGGCTCTGCATTTGCCGGCCGTCTTCGCAGCAGCGCTGCTGTCATATCGCCCGTGCCGCAGCAGATGTCCAGCACCTGCGCCTGGGGCCGCGCCAGAATGTGGCGGAACCGCCGCGCCGTGCGCCACCACCACGTCCGATCCACATTGCAGGAGAGCACATGATTGAGCAGGTCGTAACGCGGCGCAATGCGGTCGAACATCTCCCGCACCGCCACGCGCGGAGCTGGCCTCATCGGTCGCTCCCGCCGGCCTCGAGCCTGAGTTATGGATCACGTTGTGACTTAGGTTACGCAAACGTCAGCATAGCGCAGCGCCACAGGCTCGCAACGCGCGGACCGCGTATTACACTGCGCCTATGCGATCTCTCCCGCGCGTGGTTGCGCTGCTGTGTCTTGCTTCTGTCTTTCCCGTTCTCTCTGTCGCCGCCCAAACTCCAGACGCGCAAGGCACCCACTCCATCGCCTTCGAACGTGCCCAGCATCTCCAGCACGGCATCAATACGGGCGAGTGGTTTGCGCAGGCCAATGACTACTCCTCGCAGCGCCTCCAGACCTTTACCACGGCCGACGACATCGCCCTGATCGCCAAAATGGGGTTTGACCACGTTCGCCTCAGCATCGATGGGGATCAGCTCGCCGCCTGGCACAACGCCGAGAGCTCCTCCCACACGACGGACTTCATGACCGAACTCGACCGCGTGGTGAAGACCGTGCTCGACAACCATCTCTCCGTGATCATCGACATCCATCCGACCAGCGAATACAAAGCCCGGCTCTTCCAGGGATCGGAGGGAGTGGGCACCTTCGCCTCGCTGTGGCGCGCCCTCGCCCAGCATTTCGCCGTAACCGATCCCGAGCACATCTTTTTCGAGATCATGAACGAGCCTGAGCAGAACGATCCGAACCGCTGGCTGGGGATTCAGGCCACCGTCGTCGATGCCATCCGTCAGGCCGCACCCCACAACACCATCATCGCCTCCGGCGCTCACTGGTCCGGTCTGCCCGACCTGCTCGTTCTCGAGCCCCTCGCCGACGACAACATCCTCTACACCTTCCACGATTACGAGCCCTTCCCCTTCACGCACCAGGGTGCCACGTGGGCGAACCCCGAGGTCCGCCCCGAACGCGCCATCCCCTATCCGTCAACCCCCGAGGTCATCGCCCCCAAAATCGACGAAGAACCCACCCTCGCCGGGCAGTATTTCCTCGATGAGTACGGCGAAAACCGGTGGGATGCCGCACGCGTCGAGAACTCGATCGAGTTCGCCGCGAAATGGTCCGCTCTGCATCACGTCCCCGTCTACTGCGGGGAGTTCGGCGTCTTTCGTGACTTTTCTCCGCCCGCCGCGCGCGCCCAATGGCTGCACGACATGCGCGTCGCTCTGGAGAAGAATCACATCGGCTGGGCCATGTGGGACTACCAGGGTGGCTTCGGCGTGGTCACGAAAGCCAACGGCGCCGCGACGCCCGACGAAGATGTGCTCAGTGCCCTCGGCCTGCATATGCCGCAGTAGAACCAGCCATCAGTGATCAGCGATCAGCGTTCAGAATACGGTCGCCTGCGGGTCAGAGATCGGCCCGCTGACGCTGGGAACTTCGTTGTTGCTTGTTGCGTAATAATGTTGTCGGACACTGGGTATTGCGATGGCAAAGTTTCTTCTCTTCTGCATCCTTCTCTTTCTGTGCTGGCCTCTGGCACTCGTGGCCCTCGTGGCGTATCCCATCGTGTGGCTGCTTCTGATTCCCTTCCGGATCCTCGGCATCGCCGTACATGGCGTGCTGGACCTCGTCGGCGCGATTATTTTCCTTCCCGTGCGCGTCATTCGCGCGATCTAGGGCCTGTTAAACACCAGGACCGCTTCCGGGCGTCACGCTCAGGCGTGGTGATGGACGAGTTCGTTGTCGGCGATGGGCTGGTCTGCGGTAAACGGTTCGAGGTCGCAGCCGTTGTAGATCTTCTCCACGACGGGAAAACCGGGAAACTGGACCAGATAAACTTCGCGGAGCGGGAGTTTGAGGAAGACTCTGCCGGTGGCTCCGCTGTGGACAATGCGGACGTGCTGCCCTGCTGTATAGCTCATAACTCCGGGAAGACTAGGCCTGTGGAGAAACAGGTCGGAATCCCCTGAGAGTGTCATTTTCGGAAAACGTTGGGAATCAGCCAGGATGGTTACCCATCGGCGTAGAGTTCGGCGCAGGGACAGCCGTACGTTACAGGCACTGGGTGCCCCATCCTTTCCTCCCAGGGGAGGTGGAAAAGGATAGGGTCACTCGATCACGCGTTGGTTAAGGGTTTCCTGTTTGCTCTAGTGCTGGCCGTAGATTTCTGGAGCGGTAGTGGCCCAGCTGGCGTCGACGTAGCTTTCTTTTGAATTGACGACGAAGAGGTTGGTCTGGCTGGATTCAATGCAGGCGGCCGCCAGGACTCCGGCTTTCTGCATACCCGCATCGCCCATGGCAGCCATGAAGGCCTTGCCGTTAGCCATGCCCTTATCCACCTCGTTGAGCGAGCGCATGGGATTGACGACGAGCCATGTCCCGCCGTTGTTCTCGCCATATTGGCTTTCGAACGTCGCCCAGTGGGCGTCGGGGATTTTGTTGAAACCATCAACGTACATCTTGACCAGATCGTTCCACTCTTTCTCGTGGCCGGGCTTGATCTTGTAGACGGTCAGTTCCCAGTAGCGCTGGTGGGGAACGTCGACGGCCGCGTGGACGCTCATCTCGGGATGATAGTGATAGGCCTGACTATCGTAGCGCTCGAGCAACTCGCCGTCGGAGAGGCTGGCTGCGTCGATAGCCGCGGCAAACGTGGGGTTCGCGGCCTGCGCTTCCTGGTCTTTGCCGTAGGCTTCGAAGGAGTCGTAGGCAAAGATATAGAGCGCGCGGGTTGGGCCGGAGAGCGAGTCCATGGCAATGTAGTGGGTTGGCCACTTGGCGTCGTTGGAGGCCTGGATGAAGTTGGCTTCGGATTTGGCGTGGATGGCGCCGGACTTGCCGGGCTTGAGGTACTCGCGCTGGATGACGAGAACATTGGGCGGCGGCGTTGGCCCGGAATCCTGGGCGGCGGCGATGGCGGCGGATGCGACGAAGAGGCTGGAGAGTGCGAGGGAAACGAACGTGCGATCTTTCATGATGGCTGGCCCTCCCTGGGGCTGAGTCTCTCTACGCGCGGACGGGCGCCGAGCAGAGTGGCGGGTGCGTTCGTTAATTACGCGGAGACGTGGGGTGAGTCAGAGCGACGGGAACGGCGGGGCCCGGCGCTGCTTACTTTGGTGGACGAGGGGAACTGGGACGGGCTTCCGGCGAAAGCGAACAAGCAGGAGTCGCAGGGGAGAAGAATGCTTTTGGGGAAGCAGGCGTATGGTTCCGCGCGGAGCCCTGCATTGTCAAGAGGGATTAAGCAGGTATTACCGCTTCGTTACACTGGCGGACGCCGCCCAGGTGCGTCGATCACATGAATTTGACGCCGCTTTCGCCGATGACGGTGAACACCTCGAGCATGTGGGTGATCCCAAGAAGGTGGCGGACCTGTTTGCTGAGGTGCATGAGCTCGAGGCTGCAGCCGGCGGATTTGGCGGCGACGTAGATGACGGGCGAGAGCACCGAGGCCCATGCTGTCGGTGTGCTGGAGGTCGCAGAGGTCGAGCACGATGCGTTTGCTGACAGGAATGAGCTGGCGAACGGGAATGACAAGAACATCGGTGGCGCCCGCGACCAGTCTGCCGTGGCAGCGCACGGTGACTTCGTTGCCGCTGGGGCAATGTTCGATGTCGATGGTGAGAACAGGCGCGACGGCAGTGGACGACATGAGGAGTCTCCTCGTGGAAAACGGTTCTGATTGTCAGGCCGGAGTCGAGCGATTATCGCATGGCGATCAGGCAACGGGAGCGGCAGCCACGGGGAGATGGGCGGCGTCCCAGGCGGCGAGGCCACCCGCGACTTCAACAAAGTTGGTGATTCCCTGCTGCAGCAGGAGGCTGGCGGCGATGGAGGAGCGGTAGCCGCCGGCGCAGTGAAGGGCGATGGCACGGTCGCGGGGGATTTCGGCGATGTGGTCGCGCAGGCGGGTGAGGGGCAGGTTGAGACTGCCTTCGATGTGACGCGTCTCCCACTCGCGTGGGGCGCGGACATCGATGAGGAGCGGCGGTACGGTGCTGGCGAGGTCGGCGGCAACCTCAGGAGCGCTGGCGCGGGGCGTGACAGCGACCAGGTCGGGACGGCCGGCGAGAGCTTCCATGCCGTCGCGGAGAAAACCGCGGACGCCGTCGAAGCCGATGCGGCCGAGGCGGAGGGCGGCTTCGTGCTCGCGGCCGGGACCGGCGATGAGGAGGATGGGGCGGTCGGGGTCGAGGATGGTGCCGGCCCAGGTGGCATACTGTCCGTCGAGTCCGATGTTGATGGCGCCGGCGAGGTGGCCGGAAGCGAACTCGTCGGGATGACGGACGTCAAGGATCTGCGCGGTGTCCTGCTGGGCGAGCGCGAGGAAAGCGTCGAGGGCGAGAGGCTGGTGAACCTGCTGGAGGTTGGCGTCGAGGGTGGTGCGCTCGCGGGTGTTGAGGATCGCGTCCCAGGTGAAGTAGGGCGGCGCGTCAGGCTGATCGGCAGTGACGAGGGCGATGAACTGATCGCGCGTCATGGGCTGGAGCGCGTAGTTGAAACGGCGCTGCTCGTCGAGGGTGGAGACGGTTTCTTTGGAGAGGCTTTTGCCGCAGAGAGAGCCGGCGCCGTGGGCGGGATAGATCAGCGTGGCGTCGGGGAGTGGAAGGATTTTGTTGTGGAGCGAGTCGTAGAGATGGGCGCCGAGTTCGGCGGCAGTCCAGCCGAGGGAAGCGCGGAGGTCGGGGCGGCCGACGTCGCCGATGAAGAGGGTGTCGCCGGTGAGGAGAGCGTGCGGGTGGGATGGGTCGCGGGCGAGGTCGTAGACCAGGAGGGAGATGGACTCGATGGTGTGGCCGGGGGTTTCGAGAACTTGCAGGCGGAGGCCGGGAAAATCGAGAGTGTCGTCGTCGGCCATGGGAGTGAAGGCGTACTGAGCTTTTGCCTGGGCGCCGAGATGGATGGTGGCTCCGCAGCGATCGCGCAATTCCAGGTGGCCGGCGACGAAGTCGGCGTGGAAGTGGGTGAGGAAGATGTGGCGGATGGTGAAGTGGTTGGCGGCTGCGTCGGCAAGATACTGTTCGATGTCGCGCTGCGGGTCGACAACAATGGCGGTCGACGTGGCTTCGTCGGCAAGGAGGTAGGAGGCGTGCGCGAGGCAGCCGAGGTAGTACTGCTTGAGGAACATTGGGTAGAAGGTTCTCGCGTGGGGGCGAGGTAGGTCAAGTGAGAAAAGGTGGCGATTTGCTTCTGTCTGGCAGGGTCCGCTTGCCATCAGTGCGTTTGGCACGGCGTTTCCGACTCCACGATCGCGGATCAGTTGTGGATGTCGGCCATAGCGGTGGCGACTTCAGATTTCTGGTCGGCGGTGAGCGGGAGGAGCGGGATGCGGGGAACGCCGCCGTAATAGCCGTTGAGGTCGCAGGCGTGTTTAAGTGCGGCAACGCCGTATTTGGCAGCGACGATGCGCGCGGCGTCGACGAGGCGGCGCTGTTTTTCGCGGGCGACGGTGGGGTCGTTCTCCTTCCAGGCGGTGTAAACCTCCTGACAGGCCTGGGGCGCGGGGGCAGCGAAGGCGAGGACGGCTCCGGAGGCGCCGGCTTCAAGCGCGGGAAGGAGCGACTCCGCAGAACCGGTGAGGACCTGGAAGCCGACCTCTTTTTTGCGCATGGTTTTGACGATGGCGAGGCTCGAGGACGACCGGGAGGACGGTGCCGGCCAGCGCGTCGGCGGAGACGAAGTCGGGCACCATGACAGCTTCGGACTCAGCGAGCATCATGCGGCTGGTAACAGCGCCAAAGACGGGCGTGACGAGGACGGTACGCTTGGGCGCGGAGCGTGTGGCGGCGACGAGGGCGACGGCGTGGTCGATGCTGCCGGAGGAATCCTTGATGGCGATGATGTTGGGGTGCTGGGCGAGCTCGACGACGATTTCGATAGCCAGCTCGGTGTGGGTGAATTTGGGGATGCTGTAGAGGACCACGGGCAGCGGAGAGCGGTCGGCCAGGGCGCGATAGTAGGTGATCATGCCGCCGGCGCTGCTGGTGAGTCCGTAATAGGGCGTGTAGTACTGCGGAGTGCGGACGAGGACGGCATCGTACTGCTGCTCGGCGGCGTATTCGGCAAGGCGGAGGGTTTCGATGAGGCTTTCGCGGCCGACGCCGGCGAGGAGGACCTTGTCGGGGGCGGCGGCGGAGGCGGCATGGCGGAGTACGTCGCGGGATTCTTCATCGCCGAGCATGACAGCTTCGCCCGTAGAGCCGAGGACGACGAATCCAGCGCAGGGCGTGCGGGAGTAGCGCTCGATGTTGTGCTCCAGTTTGCGCAGGTAAAGGCGGCCGTCGGGGTAGAACGGGGTGGTAATGGCGGGAAAGATGCCTTCGAACAGCATGGAACGATTGTAATGAGTCGACGGAACAGGTTACCGAAAAACTGCTGCAACGAAGGCGCAGGCACGATAGTCTGAGGGACAGATGCGACAGGGAGTCTCAGGCATGAACTCGCGGCCGGTGGAGAGCCTCGGTCCACATGAAACGCGCGTGCTCTACCAGGCGATGTGGTTTTTCTTTCACCTGGTGCTGAGCCTGGTGGTGTGGGGACTGGCATTGGGCGCGATCACGCTGTTTCACCCCTCCTACGTACCGCCGCTGGTGACGCTGGTGGTGTCGTTCGTAGTGCCGACGGTCGCGGGTTTTGCGTTTACGAAGCTGCGTCCGACGGAGAGCGCGACGCTGCCCTGGATGATGGGGCTGATCTGGTGGATGCTGTGGGGGCTGCACGTTCTGGACATGCCCACCGGACCGATGGCGTGCTATCACTGCAACGCATCGGACAAGTTATGGCTCACCTTTCTCAGCCTGAACGCAGACAGCGGGCTGCTGGACGGGCAGGGGCGGTTTATCGCGACGTGGCCGGCCGTTGCGATGATTGGGTATTCGATCGGAGCGAAGCTGGGGCTGCGGAACGCGGATATCCCATTCGAGAGCAACTAAGCAGACCAGGCTGATGGTGGAGCGAAGCCAGCAAGCCATGGGAGCGGATTCAGCTCGACGATCGCTCGACCCCAGGGTAACGGATGAATTCGGGTTTTACTCGAAGACCGGCCGTGACACTGATTCGTCCAATGGTTTAATCTCCTCCTCTCGCGCTGCTCAGGAATCTCATGCTGATCCCCGCTGAACTGAGACTGGTCTTCCGGCAGCTGAGCAAAGCTCCCGGATTCGCGGCGACCGCGGTGCTGATGCTGGCGTTCGGCATCGGAGCGACGACGGCGATCTTTTCCATCGTGGATGGCGTGCTGCTGCGGCCGCTTCCCTTCCCGCATGCGAATCGGCTGGTGACGCTGGGCGATCAGGTGGAGGGAACGGACTGGGGGCGTACGGACCCGGGGCCGATCACCGGTCCGGAGAGTCTGGAATATCCGCAGGACACACACGCGTTCGAACATCTGGGCGGCTACGGCTACGTGGGTTACGAGCTTGCGGGCATTGGAGAGCCGGCGCAGATCGTGGGGGCGCGGATGACGCCGTCGCTGTTCGCCGCTTTGCAAGTGGCGCCCATGATGGGGCGGGTTTTCACCGAGCAGGAGGACGCGCAGCACGATCCGGTAGCGATATTGAGTTATGTGACGTGGAAGGACCGGTTCAGCGGCGATCCGCATGTCGTGGGTCAGAAGATCCTGCTGGACCGGAAACCGTATGTGGTAATCGGGGTGATGCCGCAGGGCTTTGAGTTTCCGCTGTACCCAGGACGGATGAACCGGTGCGAACTGTGGGTACCGATGAGCCTGATGCCGGAGGAGATGGCGCCGGAGGCGAACAACAGCTGGTTTCTGTATCTGGTGGGGCGGCTGAAGCCGGGCTTGACAGTCGCGCGTGCCCAGGCGGATGCAGAGGGAGCGGCGCAACAGATCATGCGCAATTTTCCGCCGGATGAGGCGCGGACGCGGATTCATCCGGTGGTGTATCCGCTGCAGGAGATCACGGTGGTGACCGCGCGGCCGCTGCTGCGGATGCTGTTTTTCGCGGTGACGGTGGTGCTGCTGATTGCGTGTGCAAATCTGACGGGGCTGTCGTTGGTGCGGGCGATCCGGCATCAGCGGGAGACGGCAGTGCGGCTGGCGATTGGGGCATCGCGGCTGCGATTGCTTGGACAGATGCTGCTGGAGAGCCTGATGCTGAGCGTGGGGGGTGGGGCGCTGGGCGTAGGGCTGGCTGCGGTTGCCCTGGCGGTGGGGAGAAACTATTTGCCGGATACGCTGCCGCTGGCCAATGCGGTAACGCTGAATTGGACCGAGGTGGAGTTCGCGTTGCTGCTGGCGGTGCTGACGGGGATTTTCTGCGGGATGGCGCCGGGTTTTGCGGCGATCCAGACTAACGTGAATGCGGCGATGAAAGAAGGGGGGCGGAGCGGGTCGGCGGGCGGGAGCCAGTCGCGGTTACGCTCCGCGCTGGTAGTGATGGAAATCGCGGTGGCGCTGGTGCTGCTGACCGTATCCGGACTGCTGCTGCGCAGCTTCGGCAACATGAGCGCTGTGGATCTGGGTTTCCGGCCGGATCACGTGACCACCGCGGCATACGCGCTGCCCAAAAAGCAGTATGCGACGCAGGATGGGGTGGACGGGTTCAACCGGAGAATCCTGGAGAAGCTGCGCCAGTTGCCGGGGGTGCAGGAAGCGGCCCTCACCACCACGATTCCGGCAACCGGCGCGGGCATCGCGGCGTTTGTGGTGGATGGGTATGTTAATCCTCGGGGCGCCCCCGGCAACGCGGCGCCGCCGTCGCAGGTGGCGGGCGATTTTTTCAAGGCCATGGGAATACCGCTGGTGCGCGGCCGGTACTTCGCCGACGACGATTCGGCCACCAGCCAGCTGGTGGTGATCGTGAACCACGAATTTGCAGAGCATTACTGGGCGCATCAGGATCCGATCGGGAAGCGGATGCGGATGGGCGGGGAGCAGTCAAAGACGCCGTGGATGACGGTCGTGGGTGAGGTAGCGGACGCGAAGCTGAACGCACCGGACGCCGACGCGCACGAGCAGTTTTATCAGCCGGAGGCACAGGAGGTGCGGGACGTAGGCGGCGATGCGGTGCCGAACTTTCTGTACGGGAGCGGGGGTTATCTGGTGCTGCGTTCGGGACTGCCGGCGGAGCAGATGGAAGCGGCAATGCGGACGGCGATGCGCGGGCTCGATCCACGCCTGCCGCTGAGCCAGATCGAAACCATGGACGAGGTGGTAGCCGAGAGCGAGGCGCCGCGACGGTTCAACACCGTGATTATTTCAAGCTTTGCCCTGGCGGCGGTAGTACTGGCGGTGCTTGGGATTTACAGCATCATCGCGTTCTCGGTGGCGTCGCGCGTGCAGGAGATGGCGATCCGCATGGCGCTGGGCTCGCAGCGCTCCGACATCGTACGGCTGGTCGTGATCTCCGGAGTGAAGCTGGCGACGGTCGGATGCATCCTGGGGCTGGGCGGCGCCGTCGCGGTGTCGAGCGTGCTCCGCTCGTTTTTGTTCAACGTCAGCCCCTTCGATCCGATCGTGATGATCCTGACGGCGGCCGTTGTGCTTGCCTTGGCGATCGCGGCCTCGGCGCTACCGGCGCGACGAGCCGCCGCCGTGGATCCAATTCGGGCCCTGCGCGGCGAGTAACGCGGACCGGGCCCTCCAGGAGGAGCCCGCGCACCCCGTGTCCCCGCGATGAAGCAGCGGCCCCCTATTTGTGCAGGATCTTCCCGGTGCTGGCGTCCACGATGGCGGCGTAGCCAGCGGTTTTCGTTCCCCACATGATGTACCAGACGGGCGCCTGGAACTTGTAGGTGTCGCCGATTTCGAAGTCGGAGACGTCCTTGCCCGGATTGTTCTTCAGCCACGCAGCTGCCTCGGTTGCCGCAGTGGCATAAGCCGCGTCGGAATCGATGGTGAACATCGATGTATCGATGGGCATGGCGTCGCGGGTGGCGCCCCCCCAGGGCAGTGCCAGACCGGCGGAGACGCCCTTGGAAATGTTCGGTGGCGCGTCGACGATGGCGTAGGTGAAGGTGCGGTAATTGCCCAGGCTGGGCGAACCGAAGACCGCCTCCCACATGCCGGCTTTGCCAGCTTCGTTCTTGTAGCCGGGAACTTCCCTTGCCGTGACGCGGATCGGCTCAGCGTCCGAGGCCCAGGCATGAGCAGTTTTGTACATTTCCCAGAAGGCGGTCTTGGCCGTGATGATCTGTGGAGGGGCCGCCGCCTCTGCCGATTTTTCCGGCTGAGCGGTGGGGGTACTGGTGGATGAGGAGCAACCCGCGATCAGCAGCGCGGCGAGAACTGTTCCAGAGAGATTGCGCAGAGTATTCATCGGAGTCCTCCACTTCGAATGACATGAGGCGGCGCTCATTGCAAACCAATGAGGGCCGCAGCGGATAACCCGCGTCAGTATCATCTCCCTCCGGGGTTTTGTCCAGATGTGACCGCGATCACGGGTGCGATTCGCGACCGGGACAAACAGACAGGCTCACAGCCTGCCTGCGTACAAAATGACAGGCTGCCGCATCGCTGCGGACAAAAAGACAGGCCGCCGCATCGCTGCGGACAAAAAGACAGGCCGCCGCATCGCTGCGAACAAAAAGACAGGCCGCCGCATCGCTGCGGACAAAAAGAGGGCTCGCAGCATTGCTGCGAGCCCGGTGAGGTAGATGCACCCTGGGAGCGATCAGGCCGAATGGCACCGCACCCCCGGGTCTTTGTGGAACAGAAGCGGAATAACCGGCTAAGCCGACCGGCGCTGGCGCTGCTGATCCTTGAAATTGTCGATGGAGTCGTTGGCGCTGTTTTTGGCGTCCTCCACCTTCGATGCGATATTGTCGCGCATTTCGGTGGCTTTGTGTTGACGTTCTGCTTCCCGGGTCTTGCCGGCCTCATGGGCGGCATCTTTGACGTTACCCCAGGTTTCCTGAACCGCGCCTTTCGCCTGGTCGGCGACACCCTGGTTGGCGAGGCGATCATTGCCGGTCATTTCGCCGGCGCCCCGTTTCACTTTCCCGATGACCTGATTGGTTTTGCCCTTGACCTGGTCCGAATTCATAATGGGTCCCCTTTGTGGCAATGACATGGATAGGCGGAGTTCTGCGGCCAGCAGCCGCAGAACCTCGCCGTGGGTCTAGACGACTGGCCTTCGTCCGCTGATGAGCTGAATGATGAGCACCACGAGCGCCACCACCAGCAGAATGTGGATGTACCAGGCAACAACGTGAAACCCGATCAGGCCAACGAGCCAGGCGATGAGCAGGATCACGAACAATGTCCAAAGCATCCGGCGATCTCCTTTCTATTTCTTTGTGTAACTGGGTTAGCTGTCCGCAGTAACTATCCCAACGCTATGGATAGAGGGCAGCGGGACGCGAGAGGTTGCCGTTGCGATACAAATGAAACGGAGGAATTACGCAGGATGCGGATCGCGATCCAGGGCGAGCCAGGATCTTTCAGTCATGAAGCGGCTCTGAAGGCGCACCCGGAGGCAACCATTCTTTCCTGCGCGCTGTCGGCGGAGGTGTTTGCGGTGGTGCGGGACGGCGCAGCGGACGCGGCGATGATCCCCATCGAAAATTCGCTGGCCGGCTCGGTGCTCGAGCACTATGATCTGCTGCTGGCGCACGCGGTGAGTGTCGAGAGCGAATGGCTGCTGCGGATCCGGCACAACCTGATCGGCGTCCCGGGCACGACGATGGATCGAATTCGCCAGGCATACTCGCACCCGGTGGCACTGGCGCAGTGCCGGCGATTCTTCGAGGACCATCCGGAGATCGAGGCGGCGGCGTTCTACGATACAGCGGGCAGCGTAAAGCAACTGATGGAGCTGCGCGAGCCGAGTGTGGCGGCGATTGCCAGCGCACAGGCCGCGAGCCATTATGGCGGGGAAATTTTGCAGGCCGACATTGAAGATAATGCGGAGAACTACACGCGGTTTTTTCTGATCCGCAGGCGGGAACGGCTGGAGGCGGACCCGCATCCGGATAAAGTGAGCCTCGCGTTCGCGGTGGAGAATCGGCCGGGCAGCCTGGTGGAAGCTCTGCAGGTGTTCGCGGGACTGGGGACGAACGTCACGCGGCTGGAGTCGCGGCCGGTGCCCGGGCGGCCATGGGAGTACGTGTTCTATACCGATTACCAGCTGGGCACGCCGGAGACAGCGGATCTGGCTCTCAAACTGCTGGGAGAACAGTGCTCGATGGTGCTGGAGTTGGGGCGCTATCGGGCGGCGGCTGCGGTCAAATAGGCGGAAAAGGGCACGCAAACGGCATGGCGGGGGCGGCATCTCACCGCAAACTGGAGCTTGCCGATAAGAGAGGGTGCAGGCCTACCGGTCCGGTTCGGATATGGGATGGTCGGGAGTAAATGTTGTAATTAAATGGTTTAGTCCTGCGGTCCGGTCTCAGGGGGCGACCAAAAACGGGCGTCGGCGACCCGGAGTCTGATACTTTTTCAAAGTTGCGGAATCCAATGAGTAATTATTTGATATAAGGACACTCATGGCAAGCGATTTCATTAGCGTCATTCAGCCCGGCGACCCGAACAAGCGGGAAGGCGGGAATGACAAAGGCCTTCCGATTCTGCCCGTACGCGACACGGTTCTGTTTCCCCACGCCGTGCTGCCGCTGACGGTCGGGCGGGAGAGCTCGATTCAACTGATCAACTCCCTCGGTGAGGAAAAGAGCATTGTGGTGGTGGCGCAGCGCGATGCGCGCGTGGATACTCCGCAGCCGCAGGATCTGCATACGTTTGGCACCCTGGCGACCGTGCACAAGGTTGTCAAGATGCCGAACCAGAGCCTGTTCGTTTTCACTGAGGGTACAGAACGGGTGCGGCTGGGCGAGTTTTCGAGGATCGAGCCGTTCATGGTCGCTTCGGTAGAAACGATCCCGGAGATTCCGGCGCCGAAGAATCCCTCCGTCGAGGCCCTGCAGCGCAATGTGGTGACGCAGTTCCAGCAGATCGTAACCGCATCGCCGACCCTGTCGGACGAATTGCAGACGATTGCGATGAATATCGACGAGCCAGGCAGGCTGGTCGACTTTATCGCGTCCTCCCTGCCCTTTCTGGCGACGGCCGACAAGCAGGAACTGCTGGAAACGTCGGATGTGGCAGCACGGCTGGAGCGGATCAACAAGCATCTGGCGAAGGAGCTGGAAGTTCAGCAGCTGCGCAACAAGATTCAGACCGAAGTGCAGGATCAGGTGCAGCAGTCGCAGCGCGACTACTACCTGCGCGAACAGCTCAAGGCGATCCAGAAGGAACTCGGTGAAATGGACGAGGGCCAGAAGGATATCGAGGAGCTGAAACAGAAGATCGAAGCGGCCGGGATGCCGGAGGAGACGAAGAAAGAAGCGCTGAAGGAGCTGAACCGGCTCTCGCGCATGTCCCCAATGGCGGCCGACTACTCGCTGACGCGCAACTATATTGAGTGGCTCGCCGTGCTGCCGTGGTCGAAGTCGTCCGGCACGGCGGTGGATATTTCAAAGGCGCGGGAAATCCTCGATGAGGATCACTACGATTTGAAGAAGGTGAAGGACCGCATTCTGGATTATCTTTCTGTGCGCCGTTTGAAGGCGGACATGAAGGGGCCGATCCTGTGCTTCGTTGGGCCTCCGGGCGTGGGCAAGACGTCTCTGGGGCGCAGCGTGGCGCGGGCGTTGAATCGGGAATTCCGCCGTATTTCCCTGGGCGGCATGCACGACGAGGCAGAGCTGCGCGGCCACCGGCGTACCTATATCGGAGCGTTGCCAGGACAGATTATTCAGAACCTGCGGCGCGCGGGCGCGAACGATCCCGTGTTCATGCTGGACGAAGTCGACAAGCTGGGGCGCGATTTTCGTGGCGATCCGGCGTCGGCGCTGCTGGAGATCCTCGATCCGGAGCAGAACAACACGTTCCGGGATAACTATCTCGATCAGCCCTTCGACCTGTCCAAGGTCCTGTTCATCTGCACGGCGAACGTGCTCGATACGGTGCCGGAGCCACTGCGGGATCGCATGGAGATCATCGAGCTGCAGGGCTACACGGAAGAGGAGAAGAAGCACATCGCGTTCCGATATCTGATTCCGCGGCAGATCAAGGAGAACGGGATCACTCCGGAGAACATCGAGTTTCCCGACGATTCGATCGGTTATATCGTCCGGCACTATACGCGCGAGGCGGGCGTGCGCAAGCTGGAACAGCAGATTGGAACGCTGTGCCGGAAGCAGGCGCGGCGCATCGCCGAAGGCAAGACGGACAAGCTGGTGATCACCCAGGAGGTGATTACGGAATTCCTCGGCGGGATCAAGATCCGCGTGGACACGGAAATTGCGGAGCGCACCAGGCGCGCCGGGGTGGCCGTCGGATTGGCGTGGACGCCGGCAGGCGGCGACATCCTGTTTATCGAAGCGAACCGGATGAAAGGCAAGGGCGGCTTCACGATGACAGGGCAGATTGGCGAGGTGATGCAGGAATCCATGCAGGCCGCACTGACCTGGGTGCGGTCGAACGCCAAAGAGCTGGGCCTGGAAGAAGACCTGCTCAAGGACACCGATCTGCACATTCACGTGCCGGCAGGCGCGATTCCCAAGGATGGTCCTTCGGCAGGCGTGACGATGGCGACAGCTCTCGTTTCCCTGTTGACGGATCGGCCGGTGCATCCGCTGACCGCGATGACGGGCGAGATCACGCTGAGCGGCAATGTGCTGCCGGTGGGCGGGATTAAGGAGAAATTCCTGGCTGCCAAACGTGCAGGGGTGAAGACGATCGTGCTGCCTGCCGAGAATCGGCTGAACGTGGAAGAGGACCTCACGCCGGATCAGACCGAAGGGATGGACATCCACTACGCCAGCCGCATCGAAGATGTGCTGGCGGTGGCTCTGCCCACCTCGCTCGCGGAAGAACGCCGCGACGAGCAAGTCCGCGAAGAAGTACTGCAGCACACGGCGTAGGAACAGGAATCAGGGTCAGGGACTCGATATTCAAACCAAAGGCGCGGGAGAATCCTGCGCCTTTTCTTTTCGACGGGCACGTCTAGTTCTTCACGAACGCGGGGGCATTGGGGGCGAGTGACTCATCGTAGAGGCGGGAGGCATTGCGTCCGGCACCCTTTGCGGCGTAGAGGGCGAGGTCGGCTTCGTGCTGGAGCACGTCCCAGGTCAGCTCTCGCCGGCCTCGCGAGAGGGTGATGCCGAAACTGGCGGTGACGCACGTGAGGCGGGAACCGAGCTGGAACTGATGTTCGGCAACGGCGAGCCGGAGACGCTCGATGGTGGTGTACGCGGTGGTTCCGTCGAGACCGGAAAGGATGAGGACGAATTCTTCGCCGCCGATGCGGCCGGCTATATCGGTTTCCCGGATCATGGCGCGCAGAAAGACGGAGAACTCGCACAGAACCGAGTCGCCGCCGGCATGGCCATAGCGGTCGTTAAGCAACTTGAAAAAGTCCAGGTCGAGGACGACGACGGCAAAATCCTGGCCGGAGCGGGCGTAGCGGGCCAGCTCCACTTCGGCGGCAGCGCGCAGGCCGCGGCGATTGAGCAGCTCCGTGAGGGGATCGATCATGGACTGACGGCTGAGATGGAGGAGCAGACGCGCATTCATCATCCAGATAAACGCCAGCGGCAGCACGGACGCGGAGACAACGTAGACGATGCCGCTGGCGATTTCGGCCCACGGCGCGACCTGCCCTGGCATCCTGCCGGTCACAAAGTAAATGACAACGCGGCTGACCTCGACCGAGGAATAGATCGCAAGGAAAACGAAGATGGCGCGGCGCGGCCAGCGGGTTTCGCGGTCCGTGGTGGTGAGCAGCAGAAGCGCGGTGAGCGCGGTTTCGAAGCTGAGGATGGCGTCCTCGAGAGTGGCGCTCGCGCTCAGGTGGCCGGTCACACTCCAGCGGAGAAAGAACGGAAGGGCGGCAAGGATGAAGAGGAGACAGAGCCAGCGTGCGCGGCTGCCGCGGCGGACGAAGTGGGCGACGCTGGTGTAGAAGCAGGCGTAGCCGATGGGCGCGGCCTCCATAAACACACCCATCGAGAGCCAGTGGGCAGCCAGTTGCCGCCCAGGTCGAGCATGGCGCCCGCGAAGCCGGAGATGTATCCAAAGGCAAGCCAGCGAAGGCTCCTGTTGGCGCGATCCTGCAGGGCCATGCAGGTAAGGATCACCGCAAAGCAGGTGAGCTGGACGTCCTGCACGAAGCCGATGGCGTAGGTCAGCACGTCTCGCCGTCGAGGCACCCGCGCTCGAAGGCGAACGCAAGGCTGAGGTTGGGGATCAGGCGAGGCTGCATGGGCAGGACCGATGACAGAAGCGTCAGTGCCTCCTATCTTACCGATGGCGCGCGCCCAGGCAATGTCCCGTACCGGACCGAGCACTGGTTCGTTTGTGGCACGGGCGGGTGCGTTTTCGCGGCAGGAAAGGGTTCAGGTTCGGACGGGAGCGGCGATGGAATCGAGCAGAAGCGCGAGAGAGGCCTCGACGTTGTTGAGGGGCTCGCGGGAGCCATCGATCCTGCTGAGGACCAGGCCGCCTTCGAGGGTGGCAATGATGGTGTTGGCCAGCTGGGCGGGGTTGGCGGTGCGGCGAATCTCTCCCGCCCGGATGCCCTCTGCGACGATGGCGGCGAGACGTTTTTTCCAGTCGGCAAATGCTTTGCGCACGAGCTTGCGCAGGACGGGATTGCCGTCGTCGGCATCGATGGCGGTATTGAGCAGCGGACAACCTCCGGCGAGCGGCGAGGGGATATCGACGAAGCGGTGGATGATATACGCGAGCCTGGGCAGAGCGCCTGGAATGTGATCGAGGCCGTCGGTGCGGGTTTTGACGGTCTGCTCGAGCGCGTAGAGGAAGGCCTCGGCCGCGAGTTCTTCTTTGCTGCCGAAGTGGCGATAGAGGCCGCCTTTTTCCAGGCCGGTGGCTTCCATCACGTCCTGCATGGAGCAGCCCTCGAATCCGCGGCGATTGAAGATAGGGGCGGCGAGGGCAATGATTCTCTGCCGCGTCAGGTCGCCTTTTTTCATCGCCCGCCTCGTCCGCCCATCAGCATATCGCGAAAAAAGACGCATCGGTCTCTTTTTCTGTGAATCTGATGCAGGAAGAGACCATTCGGTCTCATCTCTTTGCAGCGAGGAACCGGATGGCCGCGACCCTGGCTTTGTCTCGACGCGTTGCAACCAGGGCCCAGGTGAATCCATGGATTGTGGCCCTGACGGTGACCCTGGCGACGTTTATGGAGCTGCTGGACACCTCCATTGCCAATGTCTCGCTGCCCTATATTGCGGGCGGGCTGGGGCGATCGTACGACGAGGTGACGTGGATTCTGACGACCTATCTGGTGGCGAACGCGGTGGTGCTGCCGATGTCGGCATGGCTGTCGCGGGTCTTCGGAAGGAAGCGCTATTACATGGTGTGCGTGGCGCTGTTCACGTGCACGTCGCTGCTGTGCGGACTGGCGCCGAGCCTGAACATTATGCTGATCGCGCGCGTGCTGCAGGGGATAGGCGGGGGCGGCCTGGCTCCCGTGGAGCAGGCCATCCTGGTCGATACATTTCCGGCGCACAAACGCGCGATGGCGTTCGCGCTGTACACGGTCGCGATTGTGACGGCGCCGGCGATCGGACCGGTGCTGGGGGGATGGATCACCGATAATTACGACTGGCGGTGGGTGTTTCTGATCAACATTCCCATCGGAATCGTGTCGCTGGCGCTGACCAGCCGCTTCGTTCACGACCCGGAACATTTTGAAGAGGAGCGCAGGTCGGCGCGGGTGAGCGGACGTCTGCGGATCGACGGGACGGGGATTGCCCTGGTGGGCATCGGATCGGCAGCGCTCGAAGTTTTGCTGGATCGGGGACAGATCGACGACTGGTTTGGATCGACGACGATCTGCTGGATGTTCGCGACCGCGATTCTGTGCCTGGGAACGGCGATCTGGTGGGAGCTGCACCAGGCGGATCCGATTATCGATCTGAAGCTCCTGAGGACGCGGAATTTCGCGATTGCCTGCTTCTTCTATTTCCTTTTTGGCTTTGGATTGTTCGGCTCGACGACGATGATCCCGCAACTGCTGCAAACGCTCTATGGATATCGGGCCATCGATGCAGGACTGGTGCTGGGGCCCGGAGCCTTTGTGATCACGTTGCTGGCGCCGGTGGGAGCGCAGCTGGTGCAGCGAGGGGTGGTGCACCCGCGCGTGCTGCTGACGGGCGCGATTGTGGTGGTGGGGCTGTCATTTCTGCACTACAGCCACTTCAATCTGGCAACGGATTACGGCCACTATGCGTGGGCGCGTGCTCTGCAGGGCCTGGGCTACGCGTTCTTCTTTGTGCCGCTGTCGGTGATTACGTATTCACAGCTGCGGCCGGATCAGAACAACCGGGCTTCCTCCATCACGAATTTCTTTCGCAACTGGGGTGGAAGCTTTGGCGTGGCGTTCATCACGACGATGACCGAGCGGCGGCAGAACTTTCATCAGGCAACGGTGGGCAGCAATCTGCCGGTGGCCTTCTCTGCGCTGCAGAATGCGGTGCAGCAGACGGCGGCTTACCTGGAGAGTCGCGGGTTCAGTCACGCGGATGCAGTGAGCGCGGCCTATGCGCGGTATTACCAGCAGCTCACCGCGCAGACGAAGCTGCTCGCGTTCATGGACTGTTTCCACATCATCGGAATGGTCACGCTGCTGGCCGTGCCCCTGGTGTTGCTGACAAAGAACTTCAAAGCGAGCGGCGGTGGTGGCGGCGGGCACTGAGCGGCATAGAGATCGAGCCACGGTTTGCTGAAAAGGCACTGCTTCGTTTGTGGGAGTGGCGGCAGCCGGTCCCGGTGGTAGATTCCTGAGGGCAGAATCAGGAGGAACCCGTGACCCTGCGCGAATTTCTCACAAAACAGCTGATCGATGTCCTGCAATGGAACGAGACGGAAGACGGAGTGCTGGCCTGGCGTTATCCCATGGAGGACATGGAGATACAGAACGGCGGCCAGCTCACGGTGCGCGAGTCGCAACTGGCGGCGTTTGTGAATGAGGGCAGAATTGCCGACGTGTTTGAGCCAGGACTGCACACGCTCAACACGCGAAACCTGCCGTTGCTGACCGATCTGATGAACTGGGACAAGGGATTCGAGTCACCGTTCAAGTCGGATGTGTACTTCTTCTCGACGCGGCTGCAGATGGCGCAGAAGTGGGGTACAGCGACACCGATTACGATCCGGGAAAAGGAATTTGGCGCGGTTCGGCTGCGCGGGTACGGGATCTATGCGTACCGGATCAAGGATCCGCGGAAGTTTTTTACCGAGGTGAGCGGGACGCGGGATACCTATTATGTCTCGGACCTCGAGGGGCAGTTGCGCGAGACGATTGTGGCGCGGATGACGGATGTCTTTGCGGCGAGCGAAGTGCCCTATCTTGACATGGCGAAGAATCAGGCGGCCCTCGCGAAGAAGATCAGCGACGCGGTGCAGCCATCGTTTGCGGGGCTGGGTCTGGAACTGAATCAGTTCACGGTGGAGAACCTTTCCCTGCCCGACGAACTGACCAGGGTGATGGATCAGCGGATCGGCGTACAGATGGCCGGGAACCTGAGCAGCCTGACACAGTTCGAGACGGCAGAGGCGCTCGGCGTGGCGGCGGCGAATCCTGGCGGAGCAGCCGGCGCGGGCGTCGGTGTAGGCGCAGGTGTTGCGATGGCACAGGCGATGATGGGCTCTGTGGCGGCTTCGGGCGCAGTCCCGGCGGCAGAGAAGTTCTGCATGTCGTGCGGCAAACCAATGGCTCGTGCGGCAAAGTTCTGCCCGGAGTGCGGGAAGGCGCAATGAACTGTCCTTCGTGCGGTGCACCGATGCAGCTGGAGTCGGGCGCGGAAAGCCTGACCTGCGACTACTGCGGCAGTCTTGTTTTTCCCGAGAAGAATGACGACGGTGTGCGCGTGCTGGGCCAGCCGACCGATGAGATGTGCCCAATATGCAGGGTCGGGTTGGTGGATGCTTCGTTCGCGAACGCGCGGATTCGTTACTGCACGCGCTGCCGCGGGATGCTGATCAACATGGATGTGTTTGCCGACCTGGTGCAGTCGCTGCGCAGCGGCCACGATGGCGGCATGATCCCCCGGCCGCCGGATCGGAGCGAGTTGCAGCGGCGGCTTACCTGCCCGCATTGCCATCAGGCGATGGAGACGCATTTCTATGCGGGACCCGGGAATGTGATCCTGTCGGACTGCGAGCGCTGCTCGCTGAACTGGCTCGATCACGGGAAGCTGATGCGGATCGCGCATGCCCCGGATGCGCTCAAAGAAGAAGCTGTGCAACCGGGGAACTGACCGTCTGTCACGGCAAAGCCGGATCGGCTTCGCAACCATTGCGGCACAGCTGAAGCTGCCACCTTTCAGAACAACTGCGCTTTTCCGCCGGAGGTTATGCGGAAGATTGCGCGGTGCAAGCTTCGAGGTAGGCGCCGACGAGGAAGAGGAGCTCCTGGCGCAACGATTCGAAATGCTTCTCCGGAGCGCCGGATTCGAGCAATCGGCGACTGATCCCCACCATGGCTCCCTGCAGCATCATCGCGACGAGTTGCGGATCTCTGGTGAGCTGGTCGCTGGTCGTGGCCAGCATGCCAACGATCGCTTTGTGCGAGCGAATCCCCATCTGCTGCACGATCTTCGCAACGTCGACATCGGAGCTAACGGAGTAAAGCGCGGCACTTGTCTTCGCATCCCGCATCTTCGCCTGGAGGAATGCGTTGATGAGAGCGGTTCCCATCGACTGGAGCGGTGCGCCTCGCTGCTCCTCGCAGACTCGCTCCATGGCCTCGGTCACTTCGTCGAGGTGCCGCCGCAGGGCAGCCTGCAGGAGCGCGCTCTTGTTGGGGAAATACTGATACAACGAACCAACGGAAACACCGGCGCGCAACGCCACCTTTGTGGTCGTCAGCCGCTCTTTGCCGCCATGGAGCAAAATCTGAATGGTCGCCTCGAGGAGCGCGTCGACGCTGGCTGCAGAACGCGCCTGCACCGGGGATTTACGCGGCTCGAGGAGCAGCTGTGCGCGCTGCGGCAAATGCGAACTCCTGAACTGAAGCTTTCTTCATCTAACACGGGTCAGCACAATCCCTGCAAGCCAGGGACGAGGAGAGACGGATGACGAAACAGACAGACTTCAGCGCCAGGATGGGCGGCAGCTTCACCTTCCCCGGAACTTCGATGACAGTCAACCGCATGGGCTATGGTGCGATGCAGCTCGCCGGGCCCGGCGTGTTTGGACCTCCGCGCGACATGGACGCCGCGGTGGCCGTTCTGCGAGAGGCGGTTGCTTCCGGCGGGAACCACATCGATACCAGCGACTTTTACGGGCCGCATGTAACGAACCAGATCATCCAACGGGCGCTCCATCCTTATCCCGATGGCCTGACGATCGTGACTAAAGTGGGAGCTCGCCGGGGAGCGGACAAATCCTGGCTCCATGCGTTGTCGCAGCAGGAGCTGATCGACGGCGTGCACGACAATCTGCGCAATCTCGGACTGGAGAGACTCGATGTCGTGAATTTGCGTGTGGGGGGATTGGCAGCGCCGTCGGACTTCTCGATCGAAGAACCGCTGACAGTTCTGGCAGAATTGAAGCGCCAGGGACTGATTCGGCATCTCGGCCTGAGCAATGTCAGTCCGGTGCAGCTGGCCGAAGCACAGAAAATTACAGAGATCGTGTGCGTCCAGAATATGTACAACGTTGCCCATCGCAATGATGATGGTTTTATCGCCGATCTTGCGGAACAGGGCATCGCGTACGTGCCGTTCTTCCCGTTGGGCGGATTTACTCCATTGCAGTCGTCGGAACTCGACGCAGTCGCGGCGGCCCTCGGATGCACACCGATGCAGGTTGCGCTGGCGTGGCTCCTCCACCGTTCGCCGAACATCCTGCTGATCCCGGGGACATCGTCGCTCACCCATCTTCGGGAGAATCTGCAGGCGGCAACGCTGGAGCTTTCGGCGAACACTCTCGCCAAGCTCGATGCCATCGCGGTCGTGCCTCAGCAGTGAGTTTGAGAGGAGCGGCAGGTTTCGCCGCTTTGAGCGACGACTTCCTGCCCTTCGATTTCGACCGGAGCTCAGGGGCCCACGAAGAATCCCAGGCTTCCTGCGCCTCTATAGCGAGCGCAGGAAGTTCAGCAGGTCCTGTTGCTGCTGCTGGGTCAGATGTTCGAATCCATTGATCACCGTATTCGCTTCCGAGCCGGAACCAGCATGGTCTTCGATCGCCGTCACCAGGCCGCCGTTGGCTGACGTTGCTCGGCCGTCATGAAGAAAGAACAGCCTCTGTCCGGCGCCCCACAGCGGTGCCGTCCGGAATTCATCCGGTCCGGCTGATCCCTGACTGATGTTGTCGGCCAGCCCCGTTCCCATGTGGTGCACCAGCAGATCGGAAAACAGGTTGACCGGCTGGCTGTTCAGCCCTGCTGTGAATGAAGAGCGCGCGGTCGTCATCGAGGGTGTGTGGCACATGTCGCAATGGATCTGACTGAAGATCGCGCGCCCGTTCACGATGGACTGCACCGATGGATTGCCCGGAATCCCCTGCATTGAAGGAGCCGGCGGCGCCAGGAACCGCATGAAGTTCGCAAACGCTACGACGTCGCTGAGAATCTGCGCCCCCGAGGCGGGAAAGTTCGACGAGTCTTCCGGCGTCGCATTGAACAGGCACGACGACGGCGGCAATTCACGCTCATTCGTGAACAACTCGTTCGTCACGCCCATCTCTACGTTGTAGGCCTCGCCTGCGAACGTCTCCACCGACTTGTTCTGCGCCTTCCATCCAAATCGCGTAACCGTTCCATCGTTCGCGCTGATGTTAGGATGCCCGCTAATTCCCAGGCTCTGCTTGAGACCGGCGTTCGCTGCCATATTCGCGTAGATCGTGCTCTCCGGGATGTTCTCGATCAGCCCATCTCCATACAGCGGCGTCGGAATGCGGAAGACGATGTTGTTCAGTTCCTGCATCTGCGCGAAGTTTGGCTGCGCCATCGCGCAACCAGGAGCATCCGAACGCCCCGCAATCGTGAACACATCATGCACTCCCCCGTCCGGCGTCTGGCTCACTGTGCCGTTCGCATTCAGCAGAAACGGGAAGCGCGCTTCCCTCACCGGACCCTCCGGCGTGATGAAATCCGGGATCGTGTTTCTGGCCCCTGCATCGCTGGCCGCCGCGATCTGCGGATTCAGGCTCGGGCTCGATCCGCCTTCTGTTGGCTGCGCATGGCATCCTCCGCAGCTGTTCGCGTTGAAGGTGGGCCCTAGTCCGCCGTTTGTCTCTCCCGCTATGTTTCCGCTCACCGAGTCCACGTCCGCGAAGCGACTCTTACCGTCGAGGTAGTACTCCATCTGGTCCGCGCTCAGCGACGAAAGCGGAATGCCTGCGCCGGCCCCGCCTCTGCGCGGCCCAGGATCACTCGCGCCCGCCGCCGTCTGCGTCTGATCCGCCGCGCCCACCGTTGTATGCGAGGTTCCTGGCCCGCTGTCCGCCGCGTTCACCGTCTCTGTCGATCCTGCATTCGTCAGCAACGCGGCTGCTGCGACGCCGCTGAACACCCTGAGGCCAAGCGAAATCCGCAGGCCACGCATTCCGAACCACTGTTTTGCTACCATCGATCCTCCTGCATCACCCCGCAAGAGGCTTACACGGCTGCACGAGCACCTTTCACGCGTTGTTAGACAGCCGCACTTCCGGGGGAGATGTCAAAGGATCATTCCCCTCCTCGCTCACTGTCAAAGAAACTCTGTTAGTCGAAACGGCTATTCGTTAGCCGCAATCGCTGCCGCCGGTATCGAGTTGGGCTCGCCCCGAATCGCCGCTGAAATGCGCGCACGAAACTCGGCACTTGTTTGTAACCGGCGCCGTACGTTATTTCCTTGATCCGCATCTCGGTAGACCGGAGCAGATGCGCGGCCCGCTCCACACGGTGGTTCGACAGGAATGTATTCAGGCTGATTCCCTTTTCCGCCTTGAAGAGATGCGACAGTCGCGAGTGACTCAGATTCACTAACCGCGAAAGATCATGGATGGTCGCAAAGGGATTATGCTCGATGGCCTGCAGCACCATGGTGATTCGCGGATCGGAAGCCGCCGGCTGCTCCGCCCTGGGCGGCTGGAATGAGCCCTTGCTGCTGGGTCTTCGTTGCCGCTGCAACGAATTGTGGGGGCCGCGTGCCATTACCTCACCCGTACAACAAGAGCCATCCCGTCTACCGTGCCCGCAGCTCGGACGAGGCCTGTGCGCGGGTTGGGGAACTGGCCCTTCCGCCGGAGGCCTGCGGGTAAATATTTCCTCACAGGAAGCAAGTTATGCATCGGCTTGCTTCTTTTCCGGCAGATGCCTGCGGTTTCCGCCCTGCGAAAAAAATGCGGAAGCTTCTCCTGCAAAGCCGGTTACCAATTTCTAACGTGCGTCTGCCAGCGAGGTGTGGTGAGTACTGTGCAATTAACCCTCCACAGGCGCCGCGGCACCCCTGCTCGGGCAACATGGATGCCGCATCTCGCTGGCCTCGACCGCACTGCCTCTCAGTGCTGGCTGAACATCTCCATCACATCTTTGCGCAGGGCGACGCGGCTGGCCTCGCGGGTGTAGAACATGTGGCCGCCGGGAAATTCGTGGACGGAGACGCGTCCCTGGTCACCCATGACCGGCATCTGGTTGACGGTGAGGATGGAACCCATGAAGGGGCACGACAGGTCGTTCCATCCGTGGACGATCATGACACGAAGTTTGGGATCGGCGGCGACGGCCTGACGGAGCTGGGTTGCGGAGCCGGAGCGGAGATCCTGATCGCGATTCCAGTGCTCGGCCACGTCATAGGAGAGCGCGTTGTAGCGAGCCTCGACCTTCCAGCCCACGACCCGCGTGACGAAGTCGACCATTGCAGTCGTGGTCGGAGCGATGAGCGTCGCCAGCAGCGGGTCATTCGCACGCTGGTCAGGCGCGTAAGGAAACGGATCGAACATGGTCACGTTGGAGTCGTAGACGGAACCGAGCTTGCCCTGCTCACGGTGGACTTCACGGAGATACGCGCCGGTTTCGAGACGGCCGCCGGACTCCTTCACGAACGTTGGATCGAGCCCGGTCATGTCGGTGACCTTCTTGATCATGGCGTCCGTCGCGGCCTGGTCGGAGGTGCCCTTGATCAGCGTGGTGGCGTATTCGCCAAGCGTGTAGTCGATGACCGGCTTCATCGCATCGGGCGTGAGCTGGTGCTCGCGCTCCAGATGCGCTGCGGTGATGGAGGGCAGCGTGACCAGCCAGGGTAGCGGCGAGAGGTCGCCATTCTGCTCAATGGTGGGGTTGAGATAGGGCGAGACCAGGACGACGCCATTCATGGCGACACCGAGCTGCGATTGCAGGAAGTAGGTAATGCGCGGGCCACGGAAGCCGCCATAGCTTTCGCCCACCAGATACTTGCGCGATTCAAGGCGGTCGTTTTTCACCAGCCAGTCGTAGACCACGCGCGAGAGGTATTCGATGTCCGGCTCGGTGGTGTAAAAGAGCTTGCGCGTTTGATCGGCGTCGACCAGGGAGCGGCTGAAACCGGTGCCGACGGGATCGATGAAGACGAGGTCGGTGAAGTCGAGCCAGGTACCGGCGTTGTCGACCAGAGTGGCAGGATCGGAAGGGCTATCGCCTTCGTTCCCGGCGTTGAGATGTTTGGGGCCGATGGCGCCGAAGTTGAGATAGACCGAGGCCGCGCCGGGTCCGCCATTGAAGGCGAAGGTGACGGGACGGTTGGGGGCGTCGACAGTGTAGGCGGTGTAGACAACCTGGCCTGCGGCCTTGCCTTCAGCGTCGCGCGCGATGAGCGTGCCCACGGTGACGGTGTAGTTGAGCTTCTTGCCGTCGAGGGTGATGCTCTGCTCGGTGTGAGCGTCGGCAGGAAGCGGCGGAAGCGGATGCCCGTCGGCGGCAGGATTGGCGGGCGGTTTTGCGCCAGGCGCGGCGGCCGGAGGCTTCGGGGCGTCGTTGTCCGATTGTGCGAAGACCGAAAGGCAGGGCACAGTAACGAGCGACAGAAGAGCGAGCGAGAAAGCGATGCGCCTGAGAACGCTGGCGAGCGAGGAAATTTTCATGAGGAATACGATATATCGGAACCGCACACAGGCGCAGAACAACGTGTCGGGCTCACGAATGTTTGTGGACCGAGGGTTCGCGCCGCGATTACCAGATGCGAACGCGGTCATCGGGGGCAAGGTAGAGAGTCTCACCCGGCTTGACAGCGAAGGCTGCATACCAGGCGTCGGAATTGCGGACGATGTCGGCGCGGTACTGCCCCGGTGAGTGGCCGTCGGTCAGGACCTGGCGCCGCATGGCAGCCTCGCGTGATTTTGAAGCCCAGTTCTGAGCGTAGGCGATGAAGAATTGCTGGTCGCCGTTGAAGCCGTCCTGAGCGGGAGCTTCTGCTCCATGGAGCGAGGCGCGATAGCCGTCATAGGCGGCGGCGACGCCACCGAGGTCGGCAATATTCTCGTCGATGGTTTGTTTGCCATTGACATGGATTCCCGGGAATGGCTCGTAGGCGTCGTATTGCTTTTCGAGCTTCTCCGCCTGTTGTTCGAAGTGCGCATGATCATCGGGGGTCCACCAGTTGCGCACGCGGCCTTTGGAGTCGAAGGCGCTGCCTTCCGCGTCAAAGGTATGGCTGATCTCGTGCCCAATGACGGCTCCGATGGCGCCGTAGTTGACCGCAGCGGGCCTGTCAGGATCGAAGAACGGGGGCTGCAGAATGGCCGCCGGGAAGTTCAGCGCATTCTGCAGCGGCAGGTTGACGGCGTTGACGGTCTGCGGCGTCATGGACCACTCATGACGATCGACGGATTTGCCGATGCGGGCAATCTGCGTCTGGTATTTCCAGATCGACGCGCGCCAGGAATTGCCAAAAGCGTCGTCAGGACGAACCTCGTAGGCGGAGTAATCCTTCCAGGTTTCGGGGTAGCCGATGCCGACGTAGAGGGTGTCGAGCTTCGCCTGGGCTTCGGCGCGAGTCGAGGGAGCCAGCCAGGCGAGCGCGTCGATGCGCTTGTGGTAGGCGGCGATCAGATTCGCCACCATGGCCTGCGCCTGCGCTTTGGCCTCCGCGGAGAAATACTTTTGTGCGTAGATCTCACCGACGGCATCTCCCAGTTCGGCGTTCACAAGGTTAACGCCCAGCTGCCAGCGCGATCGCTGCTGCCGGATGCCGGACATCACGGTGCTGAAGAAAGAGAAATCCTCCTGGGCAAGAGCGCGGGGCAGGACGTCGGCATAGGCCTCGATCAGATGGTATGCGAGCCAATCTTTCCAGGCATCGATCGGCGTGGAAGCCACGAGCGCAGATTCGCCGGCGAGCGCGGTAGGCGTCCACACCATGAACTGCTGCTGCTGGCTGAGACCGGCGCCCTCGAAGTAAGCGTCCCAGTCGAGACCCGGAGCCTTGCCGGCGAAATCACTGCGGGTCCAGAGATTGTTAGCTTTGGCGATGTCTTCAATATCCGCAAGGCTGATGTGGGTCTCGGCGATGGCGCGCTCGAGGTCGATCACGTGATTCGCGCGAGCCTGGGAATCGTCAAAGCCGGCGTAGCGGAACATGGCAGCAACATGCGCGACGTACTGTACGCGCAGGTCCTTCATGGGCTGGCTTTCGTCGAGGTAGTAGGCGCGGCTGGGCATCTGCAGGCCGCCCTGCAGCAGATACGGCACGTAGTGATCGGAGTCGCTGAAGCCAGGAGCGATCCAGAGCCCGAAGAGGTTGGGCGTGCTGAAGACCGCGTTGTTGAGCAGGTCGACATCGGCCCGAAGGGTCCTGCCCAGGGCGATGGCGAGGTCGTGCCGGTTGTGGATCGCGGCGATCTCGGCGAGGTGGGGCTCAAGAGGCTTGAGGCCGCGCGCTTCGATGGCGCCTTCATCCATGTACGCGTTATAGAGGTCGGCGATCTTGCGAGCATTCGAACCGGGTGGCGCGCTCGACTTCGCTTCCTCCTCGATGATGGCGGCGACGTTTTTGCTGCTGCGGTCGGCGAGGATGGAGAAGACGCCGATACCGGCGCGATCTTCGGGAATCTCAGTGCGGGCCAGCCAGGCTCCGTTGGCGTAGCGGTAGAAATCGTCGCCCGGCTTCACCGAGGGATCAATATTCGCGACGGCGATGCTATGCGCGGAGGGATTTGTAACCGCCGTGGTGGCTGGTCCCTGTGCGGCTGCGGGGAGGGACAGAAGCGCGGCGAAAAAGCAGAGAGCGGACTGGGTGGCGCGGCAATTGGCACGGCGGGAAGGGGTGGTCAACTGCGACTCCTTTGGGCAGACTGAAGGGCCGCAGAGAGGCGGCTTCGCGAGGGAACCGAGGATCATAGCATGCAGAGCATCTACTGTTGGCCAGGCTCTGTGACGGGATCGCCGTTAGGTGGGGCGAGCTGTTCCGTGAGGCGGGCAACCTGCTCCCGCAGCTGCGCGACTTCGGATTCCAGATGCGAGAGGCGATCGGCGAGGGAGGGATCGGAGGATTCGGTGGCGGGTTTGATGGGCTGCACCGTCGACGGGTCGACGTCGCCCGACAGCAGATGAGCATAGCGAATTTCTTTGGTTCCGGGTTGGCGCGGAAGAGCCGTCACGAGGGCCGGATCCCGCTCGATGAGCTTCTGCAGCGCGGAAAGAACGTCGTCGAGCTCCTCGAAGCGGTGGATGCGTTCGGTACGACCGCGGAGTTCGCCGGGAGTTTGCGGACCGCGCAGCAGAAGCACGCAGATCAGAGCGGCTTCGCCGCGGGTGAAGTTGAAGACTTCCTGCATACGATGTTCATATTTTGTGACGCGGCTGTCATGACCGCGTTGCGGACCGGCGAGACTCTGGTCTTCGAGGCGATGCAGAGCGAAGCGCGCCTCTTCCTCGTTGATCTGCATGACTGGCTCGCGATTATTTTTCTGATTGCACGCGTTGATCAGCGCGTTAAGCGAGAGCGGGTAGTATTCCGGCGTGGTGGCTTCCTTCTCCATCAGCGCGCCAAGCACGCGGGCTTCGATCGGGGTCAGCTGCATGGTTATCCACCGGGCTCCGCGCCGGTAAACCGCACTGGTGAGTTTACGGCAAGGAGGTGAAGGTCAGCGCTCGGCGCGCTGCGCCGCGACTTTGTCGAGCTCGCGATAGATCTGTTCGTTGCGCAGGATGGCCTGGACGTATTCGCGCGTCTCCGTGAACGGAATCGACTCCACAAATTCGTCGATGCCGTGGTAATTGCCGACGCTCTGCCAGTCGATTACGCGGTCATCGCCGGCGTTATAGGCGGCGAAGGCATATTCCGCCTGGCCCCCGAATTTGTCGAGCGTCTGTTTGAGATAGAGGGTGCCGAGTCGAATGTTGGTCGACGGGTTCAGCAGTTCGCTGGTGGTGAAATGCGCAATGCCCTCCTGGCGGGCGAGGGAGCGGCCGACGGCGGGCAAAAGCTGCATCAGGCCGTAGGCATTCTTATTGGAAACGGCGCCCGGGTTGAATTCGGTTTCCTGACGGATCAGCGAAGCAACCATGTAGGGATCGAGGCCGTTGCGCTCGGCATCGGCCTTGATGTCAGGCCAGAAATTCTGCGGGAAAAGGATGCGCCAGTAGGCGACGGGAATCGCCTCGATGGGCGCCGACGTGTAGAACGGGATCGCGCGCTTGAGGAGGCGCATGGCGCGCCACGACTCGCCATAAGAGGCGTAAATCTCAGCTTCGGCAAAGGCGCCCCATTCGTCGCTGCCGTCGGAGGCGTGAATCTCCGGTGCGATGTATTCGTTGAGACCGGCGTTGGCGAGCAGTCGCGCTTTGACCACATGGGGGTCGTCTTCTGGGACATCGTCAGTGAGTTCGGGAATCGTGCACGGGCTGGAGTGCGTCGAGGCCGGCGATGGTGTCGGGCGTGACCGAGCCGAGATGCGTCAGGCGATCCTGCGCGAGCATGGCGTAGTAGTAGTGCGGAAAGACCCGCAGGATGGTGCGGTAGTACGCCGCGGCGGACGCGGGCTTGTGTTCCTGCTCCTCGTAGATGCGGCCGCGCCAGTAGAGCGCTGAGGGGATCTCCTTGCCGCCGGCGTAAACGCGAATCTGCTCGTCGAACAGCCGCGCGGCTTCCGGATACTGGCCGAGCCGGTAGTTGAGCCATCCGGTCCGCCAATGGGCGCTGGGCGCGTATTTGTTGGTCGGAAAGCGCGTCGCCAGTTCGCCGTAATACGTGATGGCGTGCGGATAATCCTTGAGCAGCAGATACATGTTGCCGCTGGAGTAGAGCGCTTCGGCGAGCCAGGCGCTGGTGGGGAAACGCGTCTCCATCTGGGCGACGATGGACTGCTGGGTGGCGGCGTCGCCGCGGTCGCGTGCCAGCTCCATGAGGAGATACATGCGGCGCGCGCCGGTCTCGTCGTTGGTGTCGGGGATCGCATTGAGCTCGGGTTGGCGAGAGGCGATGGAGCTTCCAGTCGCACTCGGCTGCCGCCACGAGGAGCGCGTTGCGACTGGCTTCGTCGACGTTGGACTGAGCGGCCAGGGAGCGGTATTCGTCTTCGGCGTCGTTGTAAGTGGCCGGCATTGTAGAGCGCATCGGCGTGACGGCGGCGCTCGTCCGGCGGGCAGGGTGGCGAGGACGCCGTTGGTGGCAAGCTGGCTGCGCGCGACGCCGGCTTCGATGGAAAGCGGGTAATCGAGATAGACGTGCTCGAAGAGCTGCTGCGCTTCGGCAGTGTGGCCCGCCATTGCCTCAGATTTGGCGAGTGCCAGCTGGAAATCAGCGTGACCTGCGATGGGCTCCTGACGGTGCGGATTCAGTGTGGCCAGCGCGGCCTGCGGGTCGCCTTCCTGCACCATCAGGTTGGCGCGGAGAATGGGGACGCTATCGACAAAGATGCTGTCGGGATACTTCTGCGCGAAGTTGTCGAGGACTGTCTCCGCCTGCGGCAGCTGATTGTTTTGCAGGAAGGCCTGCGCGGTGAGGTAGTCGGCGTAGTCGGCCAGAGCGCCATCGGGCACCGTCTTGCTGCCGTCGGCCAGATGCGCGGAGTGAAGGGCGGCGACGGCGTCAGGAAATTTGCGCTCGAGAAGATAAGCGTGGCCAAGGGCGAGGTACGCGGCGGCGGCGGCTTCTCCGCTGTGGCTGCGAGCGTAAGCGCTGACTCCGGCATAAGCGGCGGGGGTGGGCGTTTGCGCCAGCTGCTGCGCCATGGGCCGCAACTGCGAAGACGCAACGAAGGCGTGCTGCAGACGGCGGCTGCGGGCGAGCTCATGCGCCGTGAGCGGGCGACGGCGGCGGCGATGAGCGACGGTGCGCGTGTGGGCACTGCGTCCCGTGTTGGCCGATGCGCGATGCGAGGCGTGGGCGTTGCTCGGCGTGGCGTGGTGCGTCGTGGTGTGGTGGCTCGAAGTTGCCGGATGCGTGGTGTGGTGCTGGGGCGCGGGGGCCGCGGTCTGGTCGGATTGCGAGCGGGCCGTGGCGACAGCAAAGATTGCACCGGCCAGCAAAGCCGTCATGGAGAAAAGCCGTTTCATCCCACCGCAACTGCGGAAATCCAACATTCAGGCCCTCTGTTTACCAGAGTAAGACGAAACGGTTTCGCTTTCAGGGAGGAAAACCCGGCGGCTGCCCAAAAAGTTGCAGGGTTGTGTACCGCGGTTGAGGCCTGTGGGCTTTCCCTGCCTCCAACTTGCGCGCCGGCCGGCAGTCTCGATGTTTGCTCTCCTTGACAGTCTGGGAGAAGGTTGTCTACTCTCCCAGACAGGCTAGGAGACCGACGCCATGGCTGGCGATTCGACCATCGATCTGTTGCAGGGCACGCTGGACATGCTGGTGCTGAAGGCCGTCTCGCTCGGCCCGCTGCATGGCTATGGGGTGCTGCTGCGCATCCAGCAGATCTCGCAAAACCGCCTGGAGATCCAGCAGGGGTCGCTGTATCCGGCGCTGTATCGGCTGGAGCATGAGGGCTGGATCGCGGGCGAATGGGGGCAAAGTGAGAACAAGCGACGGGCGAGGTTCTACCACCTGACGGCCGCGGGACGGCGGCGGCTGGAGGCGGAGGCGAAGAAGTGGAACCAGTTCGCCGCGGTGATCGGGACCATTCTCACGACGGACAGCGCGTAGCAGGTGGCGCGCAGCTCGGGGCAGGTGGGGACGGAGTCAGAGGATGAGCTTGCGAAGCAGATGGTCGACGTGGTGGCAGGCCGTGACGCGCGGGTCCGATTTGGACGCGCAGGTCGATGAGGAGCTGCAGTTCCACATTGAGACCTATGCCGAGGATCTGATGCGCGGTGGAATGCTGCGCGAGTTGGCGATGCGGCGGGCGCGGGCGGAACTGGGCAGCCTGGCCGTGGCACGGGAGAACTCGCGGCAGGCGTGGGGCACGCGCTGGTTCGACGAGTTGCGCGGGGATCTGCGGTATGCGCTGCGCATGCTGGCGAAAAGTCCGGGGTTTGCGACGATCGCGATAGGATCGCTGGCGCTGGGGATCGGGGCGAACACGGTAATTTTTACGGCGGCGCAGCACATGTTGCTCGACCGGCTCGATGTGCCGCATCCGGAGCAACTGCGGCTGCTTGAGTGGGAGGAACCGCATCCGGGCGCAGTCGAAAGCCTGTGGGGCTGGTATGACGACGGCGCGGCGGGCCTCCGCTCAACGTCGTTCTCCTACGCGGTGTATCGACAACTGCGCCGCGAGAATCGATCGCTGGCGGACATCTTCGCCTTCAAAAACTTCGGACGCATGACGGCAACCATCGACGGCCAGGCTGCGCCGGTGAACGTCGAGATGGTGTCGGGCAATTACTACGCGGCGCTCGAAGTGAAACCGCAAGTGGGGCGCGGGATCGAGGAGTCCGACGATGGGGCTGTGGGCAGCGGTCCGGTGTTGACAATCAGCGACGCGTTCTGGGCGAAACAGTTCGGCCGCTCGCGGGACGTGATCGGGAAAACGATTCTCGTGAATGCGGAGCCGATGACGATTGCCGGCGTAAACCCGCGTGGATTCACAGGCGCATATTCAGCGCAGGAGAGCCCCGACATCTTTTTGCCTTTCAGCATGGAGCCGGTCATTGCGCCGGACGAATTGAGCGATGGGAAGCAACCGCTGCTGGAAAACAGCTCGATCTGGTGGGTCCTCGTTATGGGACGGCTGAAGCCGGGTGTTCCGGCTATGACGGCCAATGCGGCACTGAATGTACAACTGAGAGCCGCGGTGCGCGCCACGATGTCGGTGAAGAACGACAGCCAGATACCGCGGCTCGCGCTGCAGGATGGGAGCCGGGGACAGAACCCGAACGCGGACAGTCTGGTGAAACCGGTGGCGGTTCTGATGGGGCTGGCGGGATTCGTGCTGCTGCTGGCGTGCGCGAACCTGGCGAATTTGCTGCTGGCGCGGGCCGGGGCGCGGCAACGGGAGATGAGCGTGCGCCTGGCGCTGGGTGCGGGACGCGGACGCATCCTGCGGCAGATGATGACCGAAAGCCTGCTGCTCTCGCTGGTGGGCGGCGCGGCGGGGTTGCTGCTGGCCTGGGTCGTGCGCAACGGCATTCCGCGGCTGGTGTCGCATGCATGGAACCCGCCGGCATTTACGGCGCGCTTCAACTGGCCGATCTTCGCTTTCGCGGCCGCGATCTCGGTGCTGACGGGATTGATCTTTGGGCTGGCTCCAGCGTGGCAGGCAACGCGCGTGCAGGTGAGCAGCGGCCTGAAGGATTCTGGCCAAACCGCGACGCACCGGCGGCGTGGGCTGGCAGGCAAGGCGATCGTGGTGATGCAGATTAGCCTGTCGATGCTGCTGGTCGTGGGCGCCGGGCTGTTCGTGCAGACGCTGGTGAAACTGGTGAAGACGCCCCTGGGATTCGAGTCGCACAACGTGCTGCTGTTCAGCCTGCAGCTGCCGGAAGCAAAGTATCCTGGACCGGCCAGCCTTGGACTGCTGCGGCAGATCGAAGATCGGCTCGCTGCGCTTCCCGGAACCCGTTCGGTGACGCTGACGACGGTGCCGCTGATCTCCGGCAACGCGTCCACCCTGACCTTTGTGCCGGAGGGGCAGCATTACCGGCGCGAGCAGCGGCCAGCGGTGCTTGAAAACACTGTGGGAGACGATTTCTTCAGAACTTTCGGGATTCCCGTGGTCGCGGGACGGGGCTTCAATCAGGGCGATACCCCAACCTCGCGCAAAGTGATCGTGATCAACGAGAGTGTCGTGAAGAAGTTCTTTCCCGATCGCAATCCGATCGGGACTACGGTTTACGCCGGCTGGAATCGTCCCTACGCGGTGGAGATTGTCGGGGTGTGCGCGGACGCGAAGTACTACTCGGTGCGGGAGAGCGCGCAGCCAACAGCCTACATGCCCTACACACAGAGGGCGGGGGGGCTGACGGAGCCAAACTTTGCCGTAGCGACGAGCCTCGCAGGAGAAGCGATCCTGCCATCGGTGCGGGATGCGGTAGCATCCGTGGACCGGAATTTGCCCGTGCTCGATGTGCGCACGCAGGATGAGCAGATCGCCGCGAACCTGCAGCAGCCGCGGATGTTTGCCGATCTGACAGCCGGGTTTGGCCTGCTGGCGCTGGTGCTGGCGTCGATTGGGATCTACGGGATCATGGCGTATTCGGTGTCGCGGCGGACCAATGAGATTGGGATCCGGATGGCGCTGGGGGCGCCGCCGCAACGCGTGCTGCGCATGGTACTGGGCGAGGCGTCATGGATGGTGGTTGTGGGGCTGGTGGTCGGCGTGGGAGCGGCGCTGGCGCTGGGCCGCGTGATAGCGAGCATGCTGTTTGGAGTCAAGTCGTGGGATATGGCAACCTATGCGCTGTCGAGCGCGCTGCTGATTCTGGTAGCTCTGGGGGCGAGCTGGATTCCGGCGCGGCGAGCCGCAGGGGTGGATCCCATGAAGGCGCTGCGGCACGAGTGAGACACCGGGCCCGCGATTCAGGGCTCAACAGACGGATTTGCGCGCGGCGTGATGACGATGGCGCCGGTCATTTTGTCGTGGCCGCGGCCACAGAGCACGCTGCAGCGCATGGGATAAGTGCCGGGTGTCTGGGCGAGAAAGCGAATCACGGCAGGATGTTCGGGCTGAACGGGCTCGTTTATGCCGAGGCCGGACACAGCGATGCCGTGCTCGACGTCAATGGACGAAACCACCAGCTCTACGCGGGCGCCCTGTGGAACCTCGACCCGGGCGGGGTCAATCTCCCACTTTTTCATCACGATCTGGCGGACGGTATCGGGGGGGCCGGCAAAAGTCGGAGTCTTCTTCCCACACCCGCTCATCGAAACAATAAGCCCCATTGCGAGCACAAGGGCGGGTGTCGCTTTTGATCGATGTGGGGCGCGCCGTTTAGTATGGAGGGAGTCCCGGTTGTCTGCCGCAGTCCAAATTCTGAAGCCATTCATGTCTTCCTCCATCCAATCACAAGGAGCAGCCGAAGTTCATCCTGACGTTCTGCTTGTAGAGCGGGCGCGACAGGGCGACATGGCAGCGTACGAAAAGCTGGTGCGGCAGTACGACCGCCAGGTTTTTCGCATCGCGAACCATATCGTCCAGAACCGCGAAGACGCCGAGGATGTTGTGCAGGACGCGTTCCTGAAGGCGTACGAAAAGCTCGACCAGTTCCAGGGGAACTCGAAGTTTTATACCTGGCTGGTACGCATCGCGGTCAACGAATCGCTGATGCGGCTGCGCAAGCGGCGCACGGGCAGGATGGTTTCCATTGACGAGGACGTGGAGACCGATGAAGGCTCGATGCCGCGCGATCTGGCGGACTGGAGTCCTGATCCGGAGGCCTTGTATGGGCAGTCGGAGATGGGCGATATTCTTCGCCGGACGATTCAGGGATTACCGCCGGGTTTCCGTGTAGTGTTTGTGCTCCGCGACGTCGAGGGGCTTTCGACAGAGGAGACGGCGGAGACACTGGGATTGAGTATCCCTGCGGTAAAATCGCGGCTGTTGCGAGCGCGATTGCAGTTGCGGGAGCGGCTGAGCCGCTACTTTAAGCGGCGGGACCAGAAAAAGGCCCAGGATGGTGTGAAGTGACGTGCACGGAGTTTTTAGCGCAGCTGGACGACATGCTCGATCAGGATGCGGCGATTCCGCTGCGGGCCGATTTGCAGGAGCATCTTCGTTGCTGCGAGCACTGTGAGATCACGCTGAACACCACGCGGAAGACCATTCAGATTTACCGCAGCCACGAGCTCTACGAACTCCCCGAGGATTTGCGGGAGCGCCTGCACAAGGCAATTCTGGCCAAGTGCCGGAAGTGCTAGCGACTGGCCGTCGCGGCGGACGCGCTTCGCGCCATGCAGCGAACGACCCTGTCGCTGAATAGCCCAATACCTGGTGTATCCAAAGAGGGATTCTGGATAGCCCGCCGGCGTTATTAGAATTGGCGCAATGGCGGAACGCGCTCCTTCCAGTTCAAAAACAAAGCCAGACCTCGCCGACCTGACCATCGCGATCGCGTGCGCGCTGGCGGTGGCGACGACTGCGCTGTTTCTCGCGGTGATCCCACTGAACCGGCATCTGGCGGGTGCGCGCGATTTTGTTATCTATTGGGCGACGGGTCAGCAACTGGCGCACCACGCTAATCCTTACGACCCCGATCGCATGCGGCAGCTGGAACACGGCGCCGGATTCGCCGGTCAGGCTTCTCTTGTCAACTACATGCGGAACCCGCCATGGGGTTTGCCACTGGCGCTTCCTCTGGGTTTCTGGAGCGCAAGGGTCGCGGCGCTGCCGTGGTCGCTGCTGATGCTGGGGCTGCTGGTTCTGTCGGTACGGATTTTGTGGGCGATGGTGGGCCGGCCGCGATCGCATCTGGTCTGGCTCGGCTATTGCTTCCCGCCCGCCCTGGTATGCGTGGTCATGGGGCAGACTTCGCTCTTCCTCCTGCTCGGACTCGTTCTGTTTCTGCGTCTCGAACGCAGCCATCCGTTCTGGGCGGGCAGCGCCTTGTGGTTCTGCACGCTGAAGCCCCATCTCTTTGTGCCCTTCGGCATCGTCCTGCTGCTGTGGATCGTCGCCGGGCGGAAATACCGGATCGTGGCAGGAACAGCGGCGGCCCTTGCCGTGAGCTGCGCTGTCACAGCCTGGATCGATCCATCGGCGGGAAGCCAGTATCTGCATTGGGCCCACACGTCGGGGATTTCGAACGAGTTTCTCCCCTGCCTCGGAGTGGCGCTGCGCAACCTCATCAACCCGAACACAAAATGGCTGGCGTTTGTGCCGTGCCTGCTGGGATCGTTGTGGGCCCTCTATTATTTTCGCCAGCACCGCGACCACTGGGACTGGATGGAACATGGTTCCCTGCTGATGCTGGTTTCGATTCTGGTCGCTCCGTATGCATGGTTCTACGATCAGTCGCTGGCGCTGCCGGCGCTGCTGTTGGGCGTGAGCCGCACCCGCTCCCGGGCATTGCTGGCGACGCTGGGTGCGATCTACATCGTGATTGAATTTCTGCCGCTGATTTCTCCTGCTCCGGAGACGGCGTTGTATTTATGGACCGCGCCGGCGTGGCTGGTCTGGGCCTTGTGGGAGCGGCGAGCGTCACGGCCGGCGGTGGTTGCAGCACCACTGGACCCGGCGGTAGTGGCGCAATGATTGGCATTACGAAGCCCGGCACGACGAAGCGCGCCGATTTTGCCGATCTGGCCATTGCCACGGCGTGCGCGCTCGCCCTGACGGCAACGGCTCTCTTCTTTGGCGTATTGCCGGCGAGCCGCCACCTGACCGGCTCGCGCGACTTTGTCGTCTACTGGGCCACGGGCCAGCAGCTGATCCACCACGGCAATCCATTCGACGCTGCGGCGATGGGCGCGATCGAACACGGCGCCGGGTTCACCGGCAAGGGTTCGTTTTACATGCGGAACCCGCCCTGGAGTTTGCCGCTGGCGCTGCCGCTCGGCCTGGTGAGCGCGCGGGTCGCGGCGCTGCCCTGGTCGCTGCTGATGCTGGCGATCCTGATTGCTTCGGTACGCATTCTGTGGAAGATGTTCGGGCAGCCGGGAAACTACGTCGAATGGCTGGGCTATTGTTTTCCGCCGGCGCTGATTTGTGTGCTGGCCGGCCAGACGTCGCTGTTTGTGCTGCTGGGCCTGGTTCTGTTCCTCCGTTTTCACGCCAGCCGCCCGTTCTGGGCGGGAGCCGCGCTCTGGTTGTGCACGCTGAAGCCGCATCTGTTCCTGGTGTTCGGCGTGGTGCTGATCGTGTGGATCGTGGTGACACGCAGCTATCGCATTGTCGCGGGAGCGGCGGCAGCGCTGGCGGTGAGTTGCGCGTTGACCGAGCTGATCGATCCGGCAGCGTGGTCGCAGTACCTCCACTGGGCGGGCAATTCCGGAATCGCAAATCAATTTATTCCCTGCCTGAGCGTGATGCTGCGCGATGCGATCGCCCCGGAGAAATACTGGCTTGGCTTAGTGCCGGCGCTGGTGGCCTGCGTGTGGGCACTGATCTACTACTGGCAGCGGCGCAGCCGCTGGGACTGGCTGGAACACGGCAACCTGGTGATGCTGGTGTCGATTTTCGTTGCACCGTATTGCTGGATCTGGGATCACTCGCTGGCGATTCCCGCGCTGCTGTACGGCGGCGCCCGGACGCGATCGCGGCTGCTGATCGGCATCCTCGGGGTGATGGTGATGGTGCTGCAGTTGCAGCCCTACGTCTTTTCCGTTGGGCTCGATTCGAAACTTTTCCTGTGGCCGGCCCCCGCGTGGCTGGTGTGGTATCTGTGCGCACAAGCATCCTGGCGGTTGAAGGGCGAGCCGGTGCAATCCGCGACGGCGCCGGTCGCGTCTGCCGGTTAGCGCGGGTAGACTGAACAGGCAGCTTCATTTCGAATCCTCAGGAGTTTTGCGCATGGCTGATGTGAAGATTACGGTGCGTCCCAACGGACCTTACCGCGTGGAAGGACCGGTGACGGTGGTGGACGCAGAAGGCAACGAGTGGAAGCTGCCCGCAGACAAGCCGTGGGTTTCGCTGTGCCGGTGCGGCGCGTCGACCAACAAGCCGTTCTGTGACGGGACGCATTCGAAGATGGGCTTCCAGGCAGCCGAGGCCGCGGTGAAGGCGGAGGGATCGGCGGCGCCGGGAGCGGATCCTAATTTTCCGCTCAAAATCTGACGGGAATCCGGCATACCCCCTCCCCCCTGGGGGTAGACCGCGGCAAACGATGGTCGTTCGAGGACTTCCAGAAGGCCTGTTCGGGACTGCGGCATGTTGCTGAACACAGAGCACATGGGAGGGTGGTTTTGGCACGCGCGCGGAATCCTGACTTTCCGCTCTGGATCTGAGCCGGCATTCCGGCATACCCCCCTCCCCCCTGGGGTAGACAGCGGCAAGCGATTGTCGTGAGAGGGCTTCCAGAAGGCCTGTTTGGGGCTGCGGCATGTTGTTGAAAATAAGGCACATGGAAAGGCCATTTTGGCGCCCCATCCGGTGGCTCGGCGCGGGCCGATCCCGCAGGAGCGGGTGCCCTCCTTCACGGCGACTGCTTCTTCCCGCAACAGAAAAGGCCGCCCTTGAAGGCGGCCTTTTTCTTTCTTACTCCCTATTATCAGAATACCAAATCGAGGAGCAAATCACGCCAAATATTATTCGGTTTTCTGGCGTGCAAGTTTATTGGAATCATAGACAACACTTTAGTACCGAGCACGAAAAGCTTGACAGAATCGACTCATCAGGCGCTTTTGAGGAAATGGAGGGTCAATTCCCTTTGACGAGGGCCGTCAAGCTCGACCAGGATGACCCGCTGCCAGGTGCCGAGGACGAGCGAGCCGGACTCGACGGGAAGGGTGAGCGCGGTGCCGATGAGCGCGGAGAGGATGTGATCGGGGACGTGCTCGGGGTTGTGGGGATGGCGGTAGCGCAGCTTCGGCATCATGGCCTCGAAGGCGTCGAGCATGTCGAGGTCGGTGCCCGGGTCGAGATCGGCGGTGGTGAGGGCCGCGGTGGTGTGGAGGACGTTGAGGCAACAGATGCCGGAGGCGCCGGGCAGATGTTTTTGAACCTGTCCGGTGATGTCGACGATCTCGCGTTTGCGGTGGGTGGCGATGGTGAGATGGGGCATGGCGGGCAGTCGACGATTCAGGGTACACGGGGACGAAAGCCCTCAATCATCGCAGCAGGGCTTTTGGCATGCGGGGAGCCTCTTGCGGAAAGGCTGTTTCTAAAAAGGCTCCGGGAGATTGGCCGCGACGGTCAGTTCCGGAATGCCGCAGGTTCATTGGCAACTACCGTTTTGTCCGCCGGAATCAGTGGGCTTCAAACGTTAGTTCAATCGGGGGAGGAGATCGCTGCGCAGCCACGCTGACTTCGTAGGACTCCCCCGACCCTGTGACCTCAAACCGGGACCCATCGAATTTCCCCAGTGCCGTAACCTTAGCCTCCATCGGGCGGAATCCATTCTCGCGGATACGCTTTCGCAGACTGCTCATTCTGAAGCGGCTGTCAGGTTTAAGGACAACATCCACAATGCCCTCTTTCAGGTGGACCTGGACGAATTTCACCCCATCGAGCCGTGTGACCGATGCAGCGACGCCCCGAGCGCAGAGTTCACAGTCCAGTCCATAAACCCGCAGTTGAACGCGCTCATACTGCGCGTGAAGGCAGGTTCCGGCCAGGAACATCCAGAGGAGGGTCAGTCGTCGCAGCAGGCTACTCGCCTCAAACTTCATCTTCTTCCTCTTCCACCCAAAAAGTAATAGCTGACGCCAACTACGGCCCGGTACCGCTCCGCCGGCTGGATTCCGTTCCGCTCGTCCGACAGGGCGAACTGCAGTCCACCCTGAAAGCCCACGCTCTTCAATGTAACCAGCACCGAGGGTCCCGAGAAGATTGAGTTCCCGCCCGAATTCGGCAAGACAATAACACCGCTTTGGCTGGTTGAGGTGCTGGCTTCCGGACTGGCAGGCACAACGTGAGGCTGGGGCTGCCCGCCGCCGCCTCCCGGGGGCTCGGAAGCATCACGCTCCGCCTGGCCAACCCAGTTGCCGGTTGTTTCGAGAAAGAATCGTACATCTGGTTTCGGGTAATCGCGATCGAAAACAGGTGGTCTCCATCCGATCACCACAGAAGACAAAAGGCTGTCGCTTTCCCGATCCAGCTTCCCGCTGTCCCATGCCCCGTAGTACTGATAACCAGCTCCCGCCGACAAATAATATCGCCGCGTGATTCGCGATACGGCGGCTGCCCCGAACAGACCCGGTTCGCGTTCCAGAGGGCGTCCGTCGTCACGCAGAAGATGTTGCGTGGTCCCCGAAAATCCCACAAAAAAGGTGCTTTCAGTTCGGGTCGCGATACCTGACAGCTTGTCGTAAAACCGCCATGCAACCATACCTTCGACCGACGGCACTCCAGGCATCGCTGCTTCGAATCGCTCGACGGGGTGATAGCCCTTATTGACGTTGAACGGACCGGATAGTGAAATCTGAAGGTTCTCTCTTAATCCGTAGGCTACGACTGGCCCAATCATGACTGTGCCCAGGCGGCGCATGACCGTTGTCTCGATACTCGAATCTCCCGCACCAAGGACAGTCGTCGAGTAGCCGAATGCGGGTCCGTGCGCGTCGCTCCAGGCCTGCGAGACAAGGAGGAGTGGCGCGAGAAACATGAGGCTCAGAGTGCGACGCGGGAACCCCATCGAACCTCCAGTGACCTGATCAAGCAGCTCCGTGGTCCGTTGAGCCATGAGACAACAGCGCGGAAAGACTGCCAAGAGACCTGTAAGCAATGGGCTGGGGCAGCAAAAGCATACCACGCGATCGAAGTTCTGCGTTCAGAATCTGCGAACGATGCGAGGCTTTGCCTGAGGATGTCGCTTCCGGCGTTTTCGCGCGACTTTCTCGATTCCGGGATCAGCAGTTCTGAATACCCGGTGAAGTTGAGCTGCTCCCGGCCAGCAGAGTTGGCCGCTCAGGGATCGCAGGATTTGCAAAGGATGATCGGTCCTCGACCAGGACTTCTATTCGGTACGGAGGGCCTGCACGGGATCGAGGCGGGAAGCGCGCCACGCGGGGAGAACGCACGCGACCATGGCGACAAGCAGCAGGAGAACCGCGACTCCCACGAGGACGCCGGGATCAAGCGCGGGTGTCTGGTAAAGCATGCTGCGAAGGAGCCGCGCCACTGCCATACCGGCAGCGAGCCCGATCGCGAGTCCAAAGATCGCCGGGCGAATTCCATCGACCAGCATCAGTTCCAGCACCTGCGCGCGCTGCGCGCCGAGGGCGATGCGGACGCCGATTTCGCGAGTGCGCTGCGCGGCGATGTAGGACAGCACCCCGAACAGGCCTGCCGCGGCCAGCAGCAGGGAAAGTGCCGCAAAAGCCACAAGCAACGTGGCGTTGAAGCTGGCGGAGATCGTCGAGCGCCCCAGCAACTGATCCATTGTCAGCACATCGGAGACGACCAGATCGGGATCGATGTCGGCGACGATGCGCTGGACCGGCAGCGCGAAGCCGGCGACGTCCTCACGGGAACGGATCACAATCGTGCCCACGCTCTCGTTGCCGGCCTTGAGCGACGTATACATCGTAGGGCGCGGGTCCTCCCCAATGGCGATTCGTGTAGAGCCGACGACACCGACGATGCGGTAGTTTTTGTTCTCGATCCTGATGTGTCGGCCGAGGGGCTCCTCACCGGGAAAGAATCGCCTGACGAACAACTGATCGACCATGATTTCATCGGCGTCATCGAGGCGGCGCGCCGGGTTCAACGTCCGTCCGCCGACCAGTGGGATTCCGATGGTCGCGAAGTACTTCGGATCGGCGGTACGCCGGAGAGCCGCGGTACCCTTCCCCTGGGGCAGAGGCGGATGCTCCACGATGGTGAAGACTTGCTCTTTGGAGTAGTCCTGCCCAGGGACAGCATCGACGAAACTGGCTGCGGTCACGCCTGGCAGGGCGCGTATGCGATCGAGAAGCGTATCGAAGAACGAGACGCGCGGGGCGCCCGGCGCGTAGCGGGCATCCGGAATGCCGATGTGCAGCGTGAGCACGTTCTGGGTGAGGCAGCCCATATCCGAAGAGCGCAGGCGCTGGTAGCTTTTGAGCAGGAGCCCGGCGCCAACGAGCAGAACCACGGTCAGACTGACCTCGAGCGACAACAGGCTGCGCCGCAGCCTGGTCTTCGATCGCGCGCCTCCCAGCGCACGCGATCCCTCGTGCAGTGCAGTCAGGATGCTTTTGTCCCTGGTGCTGAAGGTAGAGATGAGTCCGGAGAGGAACGCGCAGAGGCAAACCACACCGATCGTGAACACTGCTACCACGCCGTCAAAGTGGATGCTGTCGGCGCGATAGATGTCCTGGCGGGTGCGCAGCAGCCATAACAGGGCAACTCGCGCGAAGCCGAGACCGAGGATCCCACCGAAGAGGGAAAGAAGCAGGCTCTCCAGCAGGCGTTCGCGTATCAGGCGCAGCCGGCCGCCGCCCAGCGCGGTACGGATCGCAAGATCCCTCCGTCGCGCAGCAGCCCGTGCCACCAGCAGATTGGCGACGTTCAGGCATGCGATGAGCAGGACGCAGGCCGTTGCGCCCAGCAGAACCCAGAGCGGCCGTTTCATGTCCCCGACCATGTGATCGAGCAGCAGGCGGCTGTTGGCTCCCTGATAGATGAAGGGATTACCGAGATTTGCATCACGGATATGCCGCGAGATGAGACTCAGATCGGCAATCGCCTGGGCTGGCGCCACGCCGGGCCTGAGCCGCCCCACCACACCCAGCTGGTGCAAGCTGAACGACTTCATGTCCGCATCGGGCCGCTGCTGGTAAACGGGAAGCCATACCTGCGTGGAAGCATTTGGAAAGGTGAACCATGCGGGCATGACACCGATCACGGTCATGGGCTTGGCGTCGATGGAGACGGTGTGATTCAGAATCCGCGGATCGCCGCCGAACCTGCGTTTCCATAATGCCCAGCTCAGCAGGACCGTTCCCCCGCCCGAAGGGCTGTCATCGGATGAAGTAAAGTTGCGCCCCAGGGCCGGTTGCACGCCGAGCGTTGGGAGGAGATCCCAGGAAAGCTCGCCGGAAGAGAGCTTTTCGGGAAGCTGGCCGGATCCGGAAAGCTGGACACGACTGCCCCGGACTACGCTCATGCTCGCCAAGGTCTGGTTCTGCTTCTTCCATGCGCTGTAGATGCCACCGGCCACCAGGTTGTAGCTGGGCGCGTCTCCATCGCGAAGCCCGGACTCGTAGAGCATGACGAGGCGCTGAGGATCCTGGAACGGCAGCGGCTTGAGAATTACGCCGCGCACGACGGTAAACAGAGCGACGTTGGCGCCGATGCCGAGTGCCATGACGACAATCGCCACTGCTGTAAAGCCTGGTGTGCGCCGCAAAGCACGAAGCGCGAAGCGGATATCCCGCAGGAGGGATTCGAGCAAGGGCCAGGGCGAGACTGCGTGAGTCTGATCGCGAATCAGCGCAGGATTGCCAAAGGCGCGCAGAGCCGCATAGCGTGCCTCATCGGAAGCCAGCCCACGATCCCGCTGCTCTTCTTCTTCTAATTCAAGATCGGACTGAATCTCGCGCTCTGCATCCGTCGTTCGCTTCGCAATTGGCCACCATCGCATATCGGCTCTCCTCAGCCGTCGGGCCAATCACGCGCGCCACAGCGTCGGCCCTCTGCTTCCACTGAGATTCTTCGACTGCCGGATGCCGGGGCGTTCCGGACTTTATTCTCCATGGAAGACGATCGACCCTCGATTGAGGGTGATGGTAGGCATTCGACTATTGGTTGTCAAGAACATCGGAATCGTTCACAAGATGGCAGGCCTTGAGCCGATTCGAGCCTGCCCAGGCGGATTGGTGCGACGGACCGGCGAACCAGACATTTCGTCCCCGACCCGCGGATCTCCGGGAGGGTTTCTCGACGTGGCAGCTCTCTACGGCAGCGGCGCTTTGCCGCGAAGGCCCCATAGAAAAATCAATGTCGATGCGACGACCACGATGCCCACACTCATCAGCCCGGCCGTCACCAGGCTCTCCTGCCACGCCTGGGCTCTGAATCCCGGGGCGGTCACGGGAGACAAGGCGCCCGTGCCGAAAATCGCGGCGAGCGTGGTCAAGAGCCAGTTCGCATAGGCGCTGTAGAGAGCCGTCCAGAAGGCGGCGGCTTGCGCGTTGCGCCCCAGCCGCACATGGGGCCAGATGGCGCCGAGCGCGAGCAGCAGAATGCCGTTCATCACTCCTTCAAGGTGAGCAGCGAGCCCCATGCGCACGTTGGTAAAGTGCGGTTCGGCAAAGCCCGTGAACAGTCCCAGCAGAAACAAAAGCATTCCATGCCACATCAGTCGCCGGTTGGCGGTTTCCATGCGGATCTCCTGTAAGCCGAGGGGAAGGCCGGATTGAATGTGGGGGAAGCGTTGTCAATTTAGCATTGGCGCAGGGGACAGGACAACGCTTTGAAGCGAGACCGGGCGGTTCACCGCAAAATAACAGACTGACCCGTGGCCGGGATCGGCGCGAATCCACTCCTAATTTCGGTATGGCCAACAATACGTCCTTTGCCGGGCTTCGTCGGACGAGAAAGCGTTCTGGATGCCGTCATTGCGTTGGCTGCGATGTCGCGGGTCTGGCGGTCGCGACGCGAGTTTCCTTCCCGCTCACAAATACCTTCATGGAGTTCTCGCTCTCGCCCGACTCATCGGTGTATTCAAAGGAGTCCTTTGAAACGAACTTCATGATGTACCGGGTGTGATACAGCTTCCCGGCAAAAATGCTCTCCCCAAGCCAGGTCCATACGTCGCCGTTCACCGTACCAGTCTTGTTTTCTATTCCTCCTGAACTGTCAACTGCGTGGTATCGGTATGTCCTGGAAGCCGGATCGTAGTAGACGAAGGAAGCCTCCGAGTATTTCCTTCCGGGTCTATCGAGTGCCGCCTCGCAGATCATGGCGAAGCCGCCTGCCGTCCATCTGCAATCGTCAGTGCCGCTGAATTTCATGGCTGGCGAGTTTGGTCCCATTGCCCCGGCTTTCACTTCGTCTTCGACGGCAGAACACTCGACCAATGCATCGGCTTGTCAGCATCACTTGAGGTTTCTCCGGCCGGTTACAACGAAACAGCGCGGCACCGGCCGGATGAATTGTTCCTGCTCACGCGACTCTTGCTGTCGATGCCTGACGTTTGGTCCTGGCTTGCGTAGACTTGACGAGATCGGCTGCAGACGCTCCTTCGAGCGACAATCCATAGCCAACCTCCCGCACAATGCGCTCTTTTAGTGGTTGAATGAAGTGCACTCGTGTGTTGCGACGCGTCACTTCGGGAGCCTTCAGGTACAGCTCGGCTAATTCCCGCCCGCGACTGAGCGCCTTGCCGTTCGGCACGACTTCGGCAACGACTCCCCATTCCTGTGCAGTACGCGCCGGCAGCGGATGTGGGTTGAGCAGGAAGGCCTCCGCTCGTCCGGGTCCAGCGCGATAACTCCATGTGGTAAAGATTCCGTCACCGGGTGCAACGCCAGCGGAGAAGTGCGCCACATCCTGAAACGTGGCACCCTCCGCCGCCACAATCACACTGGCCAGTAGCGCGTAATCAGAGTGCACATGTGCGCGTCCCTCGATGGCCGCGATGACCGGCACACGTATATTGGTTATGTTTTCCAAAGCCTGAACACCTTCATCGTGAATCTGGCTCCAGATACCGGGATCGGAGCCGTCCCCGAAAGACGACCAATCGACATTAGTGATGAAGTCCCCGCCTGCGCCCGTGAGGATTACGATCTTGTTCTCTCGATCCTGCGAAATCCTGTAAAAGGCGTCGACAAATTCCGTGTGAGTCTGTGCGGTCATAAGGCACGGCCCGCCGTTGGTGTGGAGTTGCGCAATCAGCACGCCGCTGGTGTCTCGCGTCAGCTTTACGTGGTGATAGGCGGTGAAGTAATCGGTTTCAGGTGCTGGCATAAGCGTCTCCTCTCTGTTTGAGTGCTGAGCCTGAATCGTCCGCAACCGTGCTGGCCATCGCGAAGGACTCAAACATTGAATCTGCAGAACCGGGCGTTGCAGATCAGGCTTGCGCTACGCCGCCATTGACTGGTTGAGAAGAGCAACAGCGCAATGACAGTCATAGGCTCGACCCGAGTATACGAGAGCGCCATGTGAGCGTAAAACGGGTCCGTGCATTGTTGGCGGATGACCGGCAACCCGGAAATTTCGGAGGGCCGAGCCGAGCTCCAGGGATCGAAACCTCCGGCCGACAACTCGGCAAAATGTGGATTGTTTCGGCCTCATGGACATTTGGCGGTGCGGAACCATGGCGGATCGGCTGCAACATCTTCAATATGACGACTCGCCATTCGCGACAGGAGGGACATTGCGTCGTATCCGCTTCCCCGGCTCAATGATCTAGAATCAACCCGGTCCCTCGGAAGATCGCCATGAGCCGAGTTCTCATCATCGACAGTCAAACCCCGGTCAGCCGCGAAGTCGGCGAACTCCTGACCGGCGCGGGTTTGCCGTTGGAGTACGCAGCCGGCCACATCGATGCACTCCACCGGCTGCGCTGCCGTGCCTTCGGTGTGATCATCACCAGCGCCGACGGGGTCATCGATGAAGCTCTGGCTCTCCTCCAGGAGATGAGGCTCATACGGCCCAATCTCAAGTGCATTGTGCTGGCCCCGCACAGCACGCCGAGCGAGATCATCGCAGCGCTTCGCGCGCGCGTCTTCGGATGTTTCACACCTCCCTTCGACGCGCACGAGATCTTCTGCGTGGCGCGCAACGCAGCGACCGGCGACGATTCGAACGAAGACATCGAAGTCATCTCCGCACGGCCAGGCTGGATCGCGGTCCGCGTCAACTGCCGGCTCGCCACCGCTGACCGTCTCATGTCCTTTGCCAGAGAGTTCGCCGCGCAGCTGCCCGAGACCGCACGTCAGGAGATCATGCTGGCGCTGCGCGAGATTCTGGTCAACGCGATGGAGCACGGGGCCGCGTTCAATCCCGATCAGGTGGTCGAGGTGAACGCCATCCGCACCGCCCGAACCATGACCTTTCGGGTACGCGATCCGGGCGCGGGATTCCGCAAGGAAGCCATCACCCATGCAGTCCACGCCAACTCATCCGACGATCCCACGGCCCACATCGTGCAGCGCAACCAGGAAGGGATGCGCGCTGGAGGCTATGGCCTCCTCCTCGCCGCCGGCACCGTCGACGAACTCATCTACAACGAACAGGGAAACGAAGTCCTCCTCATCAAGTACCTGGACTCGCCCCCGGAAAAGCCATAAGCGGCAACACCGCAAACAACGTCGACAGAGGCAGCCCATCGCGTTCAGCCTCCTGGACCTCGAACATGAAGCCTGATGAAGCCAGCCGCACAGCCCTGATGATCGCCCGGCAACGAGCGGCGCATCAGGTGCTCGATCATGGCTCCATCCTCGACGACCCCTTTGCCATGAAGATTCTGTGTGAAGACGAAAAGGACGTGCTTCAATTTGCGCGCCAACACCCGCTGGCCAGCATCGGACGACTGTTCACCGCCGCCCGCAGCCGGATTGCGGAGGATGCTTTGGCAGGAGCCGTGGAAAGAGGGGTTCGGCAGGTCGTGATCCTTGGCGCGGGACTCGACACTTTCGCTCTGCGGAATCCCCATGGCGCACGCGAGGTTCGAATCTATGAGGTGGACCACCCCGCGACGCAGGCAGGGAAACTCGAGCGCCTGGCCGAAGCTCGAATCGCACTGCCGCCGTGGCTTATTTTTGTGCCCGTCGATTTCGAGCAGGACGATGTGGGAGAGAAGCTGGCCGCGGCAGGCTTTGAGCAGAACGCGCCCGCGTTTTTCACCTGGCTGGGGGTTGTGCCCTACCTGACGCAGGACGCTATCGGCCGCACTCTGGACTCCCTGTCGTCGATCCAGAACTCGGAGGTGGTGTTCGACTACATGGAACCTCCCGAGGGATTCTCCGAAGAGCTAAGGCCAGCCGAAAAGGCGCGGACCGAACAGCTGAAGAAGATGGATGAACGTTCGGTCAGCCGTTTCGAGCCGGATGGCATGGCCGCGGTTCTTCGCTCGCACGGATTCAGCGACATCGAAGACATCGATTATCAGGAGATCGCGTCCAGGTTCGGCCGCGCGGTTGAGGGACTGGCGGCCGGACACGCTGGCCTTCATGTTGTCCACGCCAGGCACTGATGGCGATCCCCCTTGAAGGCAAAAGATGACGCACAGAACTCTGCATGCATGGTCGGCATGACACAAAAGCGGCGTATCCCCCACCCGTAGTTAGCGGACAGCGGATAGCGGACAGCGGACAGCGATCAGCGGTCAGCGGTCAGCGATCAGCGAGATTCTCGCTACCTCACTCGTCGTTAGCGAATAGCGCTCAGCGATCAGCGGTCAGCGAGATTCTCGCTACACCACTCGTAGTTAGCGGACAGCGGACAGCGGTCAGCGGACAGCGAGATTCTCGCTACACCACTCAAGCCAAAAGAGGGCTTGCATGGGCCACCCGGGATGCGGGGTCTCGGCACTTTCATTGCGGCGGGTTGGGCTGGTTGGGCTGGTTCTGCTGCTGGCTATCGTCTTTCTTTCCGAAGAGACGGCCCCAGAAACCGGGTTTCTTCTTCTTTTTGTCGTCCTGATTCTGATCGCCGGGTTGCGTCTGCGCGACGGAGGGCTGCGGCGCGGCCTGGGGGGGCGGCGGCCCTGCCGGATGCGCAGCCTGTTGCTGCGGAGGCGGCGCGGGACTGACGGAGCGCTGGCCCAGGCCGAAGATCTTCTGGAAGAGATTGCGCTGATCGCCCATGGAGTGATCGCAGGTGTCGGTGGGCTGGGTGCCATCGAGAAAAGCAGCGGTGTAGTCCTGGGGGCAGGCGTTGTCGGCGAGCAGGTTGGTGGTGTCGTCGAGGCGGACCTGGACGACGCCGGCGGGAGGCACGAAATCCCGGGTATCGGAATACTCCGGCAGCTTCACCGCGTTTTTCATGAAGTCGGCAAAGATGGGGCCGGCTGCGTGCGCGCCCTCGAGCTTGACGTCGCTGTAGTCGTCGTTGCCGACCCAGACGATGCAGAGCAGGTTGCTGGTGAATCCGGCATACCAGGCATCGTGCGAAGTGCCGGTTTTACCGGCCGCCGGTGCGGTGAATCCCATGTTGCGGACGCCGGCGCCGGTGCCGTGCGGGTTGTTGAGGACCTGCTCCATCATGCTGAGGGTGAGGAAGGCGGCGCGGGGATCGAGCACGGGTTTGGTCTGGGGCGCGTAGTCGGCGATGACGTCGCCATTGGGCGCGCGGACGGAGGCGAGCATCCACGGGTCGATGTGGACGCCGTCGTTGGCGAAGACCGTGTAGGCGCCTGCCATCTGCATGGGAGTGGCGTCATAGGCGCCGATGGCCATGGCGGGAGTTCCGCGGGCGGAGGTGATGCCGGCGTCGCGAGCGAGGGCGGCAACGTTGTCAAAGCCGACCATCTGCGCGAGGGCGATGGTGGGGTTGTTCAGGGAGCGGTAGAGGGCCTCGGTCGCGGTGATGTCGCCGTAGTATTTGTTGTCGAAGTCGCGCGGCGTGTAGTCCTGATCGTTGAAGGTGAAGGTGGTCTGCTCGTCATGCAGGATGGTGACGGGGGTGAAGACCGCGCTGTTGCCGTCGGGATTGGTGAGCGGGGTTCCGGCGATGGCGGTGTTGAAGGCCGCGGCATAGACAAACGGCTTGAAGATGGATCCGGTGGGGCGGTGGGAGACGGCGTGATCGAACTGGCTGATGCCGTAGTTGCGTCCGCCGACCACGGCGAGTACCTGGCCGGTGTGCGGATTGAGGGCGACGAGCGCGACCTGCGGGGAAATGAGGGGCGGCGGCGGAGTCCCCGCTCTTTCTGCGGCGCGGACGAGGCGCGCATGACGGGCGCTGACCATCTCATCGACTTTCTTCATGCCATCGGCGACAGCGTCCTGGGCAATCTGCTGCAGTTGTGGATCGAGTGAAGTGTAGATGCGCAGGCCCTGCTGGTTGTACTCGTTGTCGCCGAGGCGCTGGATGAGCTGATCGCGGACGAGGTCGACAAAGTAGGGCGCTTCGCCGGCGTCGAAGGCTCCGGGTTCCAGCTGGAGGGGTGCAGCCTTGGCTTCTTCGGCCTGGGCTTTGGTGATGTTGCCGGTTTCGACCATGGCGTCGAGCACGACGTTGCGGCGCTCGAGGGCGCGTTCCGGATGGCGGAAGGGATTGAGGCGGCTGGGGCTCTGGATGATGCCGGCCAGCAGCGCGCATTCGGGCAGATCGAGCTGGCGGACATCTTTGCCGAAGTAGGCCTGGGCGGCTTCGCCGAAGCCGTCGATGGAGAAGCTGCCGCGCTGGCCGAGCGGCACCTGGTTGGCGTACATCTGGAAGATTTGCTGCTTGGTAAAGCGATGCTCGAGCTGGAAGGTGATGACGATCTCGATGATCTTGCGCTTAATACGCTTTTCCGGCGAGAGGAAGAAGCCGCGGGCCAGCTGCATGGTCAGCGTGGAACCGCCCTGACTGTAATGGCGGCTGCGCAGATCGTCGACGACGGCCCCCATGAGGCGGAAGTAGTCGACGCCGCCGTGCTGAAAGAAGTGGCGGTCTTCAATGGAGGTGACGGCGGGGACGAGGTACTTCGGCAACTCGTCGTAGGTGACGAGGCGGCGCTTGGCGCGATTCTCGTCGGAAAGTCCGGTAATGAGCATCGGCTCGAGCTCATAGGCGGCGAGGGGCTGGCCGTTGTCGCCGGTGATCTGGCTGACGGCATTGTCAGAGAAGCTGATGGTGGCGCCGTCCTGGGAGTGATAGGACTGCGGGCCGGGATGGATGGTGACGGCGTGCGCATTGACGGCGTAGGTGCCCATGGGCGAAGCCGTGCCCTGGCCATCTTCGGAGTAACCGGCCTGCTGCAGCTCCTGCTCGACCTCGCGCGAGGTGAGTTTCTGGTCGGGACGCACCTCAGCCGGAGCCGCGTAGATTTTCGCAGTCTGCGTAAAGAGGGGGTGCTTCAGGCGGTCATCGACAATGTGGCCGTACTTATTCCAATAGAAAGTGAAAACAAAGACTCCCAGCAGGAGGGCCACGCCGCAGAAGATGCCGGCGCCGATGAGCGCCTTCTTTGCGGTGATGCGGACCGCCATGGTGGGAACCTTAACTTTTACTGCCATATAGATTTACTTGCCTTCCCCAGATATTCAGACGAGTCGGATGCAGAAACGGCCTTTGCCTTTGGCCATTCCTACGCTGCGGTCGCCTGTGATGTTCCATGCCGCTCCGGAATGCACGCGCCGCGCCAGCGTTTTGTGCGTTCAAAACAGGCGCTTTAGCAGCATTCGCGGGCAGTTTGCCGTGTGCCCGGTGACACATCTGTGTCCCCGATGACACGCGGTTTCGAAAAAGATCCCCTCCGTAGCGCGCTATCCCTTTCCGTTGGCGCGGGCCAAAGTGCTGAGCTCGCTCACAAGGCCGGCGATGGCAACATCGCGTCCGGCAGAGGTGGCGCGGGTGACCAGCTCGACGATGCCTTCCGCCGCTTTCCTGCCCACGGTCACACGATAAGGGATGCCGATGAGGTCCGCGTCTTTGAACTTTACGCCCGCGCGGTCGTCTCTGTCGTCCAGCAGCACATCGAAACCCGCAGCCTCCAGATCAGATGCGATTTTTTCGCCGGTCGCTTTCAGGTTGGTGTCAGCAACGTTGGTAATCGTGACGACCACGTCGAAGGGGGCGATGGAGCGCGGGAGCCAGAAGCCATTGGCGTCATTTCCCTGCTCGACGGCGGCGGTGAGGATGCGCTCGATGCCGATGCCGTAGCAGCCCATGATGGGGGTGACTTCTTTGCCGTTGGCGTCGAGGACGCGGGCGCCCATTTTGTCGGTGTAACGGGTGCCGAGCTTGAAGATGTGGCCGACTTCGACGGCTCGGGCGACTTTGAGGGGCGCGCCGCAGGAGGGGCAGCCCTCGCCTTCGAGGACGGTGCGGATGTCGGCAACGACGGTCCATCGGAAGTCGCGGCCGGGAACGACGTTGCGGTAGTGGTAGTCGAGCTTGTTGGCGCCGCAGACGAGGTTGTGGCGATTCTCGAGGCCGGGGTCGAGGATGACGACGACTTTGCCGTCGTCGATCTTTGCTGCGGGATCGAGGCCGACGGGGCCGAGGTAGCCGGCGGGGCCATGCATCCAGGTCTCCAGCTCCTCGGCCACCATGGGACGGAGCTCGGTTGCACCCACCACTTTGAGCAGCTTGGTTTCGTTGACGAAGTGGTCGCCGCGGAGGAACGCGACCACCGGGGAGGACTTCGCGGACTGGCCGTCGGCGGACTTGCCGTCGGCAGACTTCCGGCCGGCAGACTCCGCAGGGACGGTCGCCATGTAGGCGACGCACTTGATGTCGGAGCTGGGCTCGATGTTGAAGAACTTCGTCACGTCGGCAATAGCGGCCTGGCCGGGCGTGGAAACCAGCTCGGGCTTGCCGTCGCCGGTGGGCTCCATTTCTTTGACGGGAGCGAGGCGCGAAGTGGCCTTCTCCATGTTGGCGGCGTAGCCGCAGGAGGCACAGCTGGCGATGAGGTCTTCGCCGGCATCGGTGTAGACCATGAATTCCTGCGACTGGGAGCCACCCATCGAGCCGGAGTCGGCCTCGACAGAGACGAATTTGAGGCCGCAGCGGGTGAAGATGGCGCGGTAGGCGCCGTCGTGCAGGTCATAGCTGCGGTCGAGTCCGGCCTGATCGATGTCGAAGGAGTAGCTGTCCTTCATGATGAACTGGCGGACGCGCAGGAGGCCGGCCCGGGGGCGCGGCTCGTCGCGAAACTTGGTTTGGATCTGATACCAGATCTGCGGCAGCTGCTTGTAGCTGCGGAGTTCGTGGCGGGCGATGTCGGTCATGACTTCTTCGTGGGTCATGCCGAGGACGAGGTCGGCGCCTTTGCGATCCTTGAGGCGAAACATGGCGTCGCCCATGATGGTCCAGCGGCCGGACTCGCGCCAGAGGTCGGCGGGCTGGATGGTGGGCAGGAGGAATTCCTGGCCGATGCGGTCCATTTCTTCGCGCACGATCCCGATGATGCGGTCGATGGAGCGCTGGCCGAGGAAGAGGTAGGAGTAAATGCCGGCGCCCAGTTGCCGGATGTATCCGGCGCGGACGAGGAATTTATGGCTGGCGACTTCGGCGTCTGCCGGAGCTTCGCGCAGGGTGGGAATAAAGAGCTTCGACCAGCGATGCATGCTTGATTACAGGTTACAGGAGACAGCCGATAGCCTGTAGGCGGTAGCCGGTAGGGGGTAGCCTGTAGCCTGTACGCCGGTTGCCGGTTGCCTGTAGCGTCGACCGTCACCCGGCCCATAAGGCCTTGACTTGATCGGTCAGGCATTCAATGCTTACGGGCTTTCGTGTGTCGATTTCGATGACGGGGCTGAGGGCGAAGGGCTCTTCGTACTCCGCCATGCGCTCGGGCGGCATTTCTGCGAGGACGTGCGCGGGATGATGGCGCTCCCGGCGGGCGCGGTCGGCAAAGCGGCGCGAGGCTTCTTCGCGAGGAAGGCGGCAGTAGACCTCCACCATCTGCGTGCCGGGCAGCGCGAGGAGGGCGGCAACTTTCTCACGCTCATAGGCGCTCCGGGTTCTGAAATTCGCTTCGAGGATGACCGCGGGACAATGCGGCGCGAGGGCCCAGAGGACTTCCATGGCCGCGGCGCCGATGGTCCGCGAGAAGTCCAGATCGCCCGGCGTGCCGTGCAGGGCGGTGTAGAGCGTCTCTTTGAGGTCGTCCCTGGAGAGCAGGGCGAAGCCGAGACGTTCGGCGAGCGGGCGGGCCACCGTGGTTTTGCCCGAGCCCGGCGGACCGGAGAGGAGGACGATGCGGTGTTTCACGATTGCCTTGCCCTGATTTGAGCCGCCGAGATACTGGGCGGGGGATTCGTATGACACAGATTAGCCATGTGCGATGGGGTTCTCAGTCACCTTTTCTGATGACTTTATGTGTAGCCGTATGCAATCCTGAAGTCACAAATTTCCCAGTGCGTTGGATTCAGCAGTGAAGAAGCCTGGGCCCGATTCGGGTCCAACAGGCTCGCGTTCGTCGGAGGTGTCGCAAGCAGCACCTATGTATACACCCTTCCTGATGTGCGGCTATGCCGCAGCTCTTCTCTTAATGCTGTTCGGATTCCGAGGAGTTCGCCGCAGCACGCCCGATCTCCGCGGAAGCCGGCAACTCTCGTGGTTCATCCTGTGCGGATTGTTCGGGGTTCTGCTGATCGGCGTGCGTCCGTGGACGCCAGCTCTGTTCAGCGTGGTGCTCTCGAATTTTCTGCTCTTTGCGGGAGCTTTGTGTATCTATCTGGCGGCGGCCGACATTCTGAAAACCGATCCTCACATTTTCCCGTGGCCGGGGGGGATCCTGATTGTGGCTTTGCCGGTTTTTGTGTGGTTCACCTACGGGAATGATCAGGCGCGGGCGCGACTGTTGACTCATGCCGTCGTGGTCGGATCGATTTTCCTTACCACGTCGGTCATGCTGTTCCGCAAACACGGAGACGGGGAGACACGCCAGCCGGCGCGGGCCTGCGCGTGGCTGTTGATTTTCCAGTCATTTCTGCAGGGGGCCTGGTGCCTGTTCGAGTTTCGCCTTCCTCTCCAGCACACCGACTTCGTTCATCCGGACCTGATCAACGTCGGCTTCAGTTATCTATCGATGGTGCTGGGACTGGCGACGGTGATCGGCCTGCTGTGGCTGGCTCTGAGCGTGCATCGCCTGGCGCTGCACAAGATGGCGCAGACGGATTCGCTGACCTTGCTGCTGAACCGCCGCGCCTTTGAGGAAATCCTGCGGCGGGAACTGCTGCGCAGCGACAGGAGCGGCAGCCGGCTGGGGATTATGCTCATCGACCTGGACTACTTCAAGCAGGTGAACGATTCGCTGGGTCATTTTGCGGGAGACGACGTGTTGCGGCGGATTGCCATCGTCCTGCGGGACGGAACGCGGCCGTCGGATGTGCTGGCGCGCTACGGCGGGGAGGAGTTCGTGGTGCTGCTGCGCAATGCCGGCGCCGACGAATCGCTGATCGCCGCGGAACGCATCCGCCAGCAAATCGCCAACCTGTCGGGATTGCCGGGAAGCGTGAATCTGACTGCCAGCATCGGCGTGGCGGTCAGCCAGGCCAGGGACACGGCGACGGAGTTGCTGCTGCGGGCCGACGAGGCACTGTACCAGTCCAAGCGCGAAGGCCGGAACCTGGTGAGCGTCTACCGTGAATCGGAAGATGAGGTGGAACCCGCGGACCCGGTCTACGTCCCATCGACCTGAGGATTTCTGACCCCATCAAAAGCGAAAGGCTGCGCTTCGATGGCGCAGCCTTTTTCTTTCTGCGGAGAATCGTCAGACCGCCTGTTTCGCGCACAGTGCGTTGAAGGCGCGGGCCAGCTCGTCAGCGATCGCCTGTGGGGTGCTGTTCTCGATGATGAACCGCTGCATCAGGTAGACGAGCTTGCCATCGCGAAGAATGGCCACCGCGGGAGAGGTGGGAGGATTGCCCTCAAAATACGAGCGCGCGCGGTCGGTCGCCTCGCGGTCCTGACCCGCGAAAACGGTGATGGAGCGATCCGGGGTCACGGGATTGCGCAGGGCCAAACGTACGCCGGGCCGCATTTTGCCGGCGGCACAGCCGCAGATCGAGTTGACCACCACCATGGTCGAGCCGGGAGTGGCAAGAGCCGCGTCGACGGCCTCGGCGGTGCGTGCTTCCTCAATGCCGGCGCGCGTCAGTTCTTCGCGCATGGGGATGAGCATGATTTCGGGATACATTCGGCGGTTCTCCTGGGGTTCGAAAACGTAACGACCCCGGTTTCATTGTACGGGGCGTGTCTGCCGGACGCCACCCTGCGTTGGTATATACCTCTTGGAGATGCTCCTTCGCGAAGAGGTTCCACTCGCCGGGTACACGACCTTCGGCATCGGAGGTCCGGCGCGGTGGTTCGTGGAAGCAACCGACGAACAATCGATTCTCGATGCGGTGCACTTCGCGCGTGAGCGCAAGGCTCCATTGTTTGTGTTGGGCGGGGGCAGCAATCTGCTGGTGTCCGACGCGGGCTATCCAGGGCTGGTGCTGCGGATCGCGCAGCGCGGGGTCGAGCAGGAGGCGAATCTTTTTCGCGTGGCAGCGGGCGAGGACTGGGACCCATTTGTCTCGCTCGCCATCGAGCGCGGCTTCGGGGGCATCGAGTGCCTGGCCGGCATTCCGGGGACGGTGGGCGGCACGCCGGTGCAGAATGTCGGCGCCTATGGACAGGAGGTCTCCGGAACCATCGCCACGGTGCGGGTGCTCGATCTCCATCACCTGACCTTCGGCGAGCTGCCGGCGGCGAGTTGCGGGTTCTCGTACCGGCGCAGCATTTTCAACTCCACGCACAAGGGGCGCTTCATCGTGACGCGCGTGGATTACAAGCTCCGGCCAAAAGCTTTTCCGGTGCTGCACTATCCCGACCTGAAGCGTTATTTTCACGGCCGGCCGGACACGCCATCGCTCAGCGAAGCGGCGGCGGCCGTGCGTGAGATTCGCCATCAGAAGGGCATGCTTCTGGTGGAGGGTGAGCCCGATTGCCGCAGCGCCGGAAGCTTTTTCAAGAATCCGATTGTCGCGCAGGCGCAATACGACGAGATTGCGGGCAAAGCATCTTCGCAGGTTCCCTCTTATCCGGCTTCCGGGGGATTCGTAAAAATCCCGGCGGCATGGCTGGTGGAGAACGCCGGGTTTCAGAAGGGATACGAGATGGGCCGGGCAGGAATTTCCAGCCGGCACACCCTGGCGCTGGTCAATCGCGGCGGCGCGACGGCGGCGGAGATTCTGGCGTTGCGCGACCGCATCGTCGCAGCTGTGGAAAAACGATTCGGGATCGCTCTCGAACCCGAACCCATCTTCCTCGGCCCTCCCGTGTGATCCCACGTCGACGCCTCTGAATCGCAGTCCGGGGACGGACGGCATCGGACAGCAAAGCATGGTCGCAACCGCTTATATGCAGCCGCTGACGAAGCGCCGCATTGGTCGCTGCCAGCCCGCCGGGATTGCGGCTAACTATCCGGACTACGGGTAGATAGACCGCCTCACGCAACTATGTTAACGGATGGGTTATTGCGGCTTCGGATAGGGGCGCGGAGCCGGTGAGGCGATTGGACGTCAAAAGCAGGCAGTGCTGGCTAAAACTCTTAACTAATGGACATTTCTACGCAACCGATTTGACAGACGTGTTGTCATTCCAGTATACAGACACGGGCGCGAAATTGCGATCCGACTATAAGTTATCGAAAAAAATAACACAAGCGAACTTCGGAGGTACTCATGTCAAACTGGATCAGGAGACACACCCTGTCCCTGCTTGTCCTGGTGGCGGCGGGGATTTTTCTGTGTGGGCCTTTGCAGGGCCAGGAGACTGCGTCGATCAGCGGCACGGTTTCAGACCCGAGCGGGGCGGTGGTTCCCAACGCCAAAGTCACACTGACGCAGCAGGAAACAGGCACAACCCAAACATCCACAACCAACGGCGACGGGCTTTATGACGTTCCCGGTCTGCCGGTCGGCCATTACACGCTTGCGGTCACGGCTCCCGGCTTCACCACCTATCAAAAGACCGGGATCGTGGTGAACGTCGCGATTCCGCTGCGTGAAGACGTTCACCTGGCGGTTGGAGCCAATTCCCAGACGGTGACGGTGCAGGCGGCCGCGCTTCAGGTGCAGTCCGAGTCGAACGAGATCAGCACCCTGATCAGCGGGCAACAGGTGAATCAAATTGCGACGAATGGCCGCAATATTACGAGCCTGACCACGCTGGGAACCGGCGTTTCGGGCAATCTTCCTTCTTTCAACGGCGTGATGGCGCAGACCAGCACGGCCACGATCAGCTTCAACGGCATGCGACCGGACCACAATAACTTCCTGATCGATGGCGGGGAAGTGTACGACCGCGGTTCGGGCGGCAAACTGGGCGCGCTTCCCTCCCCTGACGCGATTTCGCAGTTTCAGGTGATGGCGAGCAACTATCCGCCGGACTACGGAATTTCTTCGGGCGGCACGGTTCTGATCGAGATGAAGAGCGGCTCGCGGCAGTTCCATGGCGGAGGGTGGGAATTCAACCGCAACGACGACTTCGACGCGGATTATTACTTCGCGAACCAGAATCACACCGCGACACCGGAGTTGCGCCTGAACATTTTTGGCGGCAACATTGGCGGGCCGCTGTTCATTCCCGGCATTTATCCGAAGGACAGGAGCAGGACATTCTTCTTCTGGCAGGAGGAGGACCGGCGTTTCATCCAGGGGTCGAACCCCACGGTGACGTCGACCATTCCGGCCAGCGATTTTCCGACGTCGGGATCGCCCTTCACGTATTCGACTTTCAACGGCGGCGCTGCGCCGGTGGTTCCGGTGACCAGCGATCCTGCCAAGCTGGCCACGTACGCAGCCGATGGCCTGACGCCGGGCCAGCCGTTTCCCGGCAACACCATTCCCGCCAACCTGCTTGACCCGAACGCGATCCTGTTCATGGGTACCGGCGCGATTCCGCATCCGAACTCCGGGACGGACAACTACGTTTCTTCGCCCAAGCAGCCGACCACGGTGCGTGAGGACATCGTTCGCATCGATCACAATTTCTCCGACAAGTACCACCTGATGGGCAGCTGGCTGCACGACACAGCCTCGCAGACCATCTTTCCGACCATGTGGAGCGGCGACAGCTACACACGGTAGGCGATGTGTTCAGCAATCCCTCATGGGCGGCTGCGATCCGCCTGACCCAGGCCCTCTCGCCGACGGTGCTCAACGAGACGGGACTCTACGTGAACGGCAACACCATCAACGTTTCGCCCGCAGGTACGTACGCGGAGCCGAGCGGCTGGAACGCCACTGGCTTCTTCGACAACAACGCCGAGAATCGTCTGCCCCAGGTGGGTTTCACGGGGGGACCTCTGAACACGACATGGTCGGTGATCTACTGGCCGTGGCATAACTCGTATCTGGACTACCAGCTCCGTGACGACCTGTCATGGACGAAAGGCAAGCACGCAATGAAGTTCGGGTTCTCGTATATGCGCGAGGACAAGAACCAGCAGCAGCAGGCCGATACGGAAGGCGACTACTCGTTCAACGGAGCGCAGTTCTCCGGCGATTCGTACATCAACTTCCTGCTGGGATTCGGGAGCTCCTACGATCAGCTGCAGCAGCTGAATACCGACCACTGGCTGAACAACACGTATTCGTTCTACGGCATGGACAACTGGCATTTGACGCCGAAGCTGACACTGAATCTGGGCTTCCGCTACGACGCGCTGCCGCACGTTTATGAGAAGAACAACCGCGTGTCGAACTTCAACCCGGCGGCCTATAACGCGGCGAACGCAGCAACCTTTTCGACTGCCGGAACGATTTGCACGGCCGCCACGGACCCAGGCTGCGCGGGTGCGAGCCCGGGGCTGAGCACGGTGAACGGAGAAACCTTCTATCTGAACGGCATGCAGCTGGCCGGCCAGGGCGGAGCGCCACGCGGGTTGGTGGAGAACGACTACTACACGCCGGAGCCGCGGCTGGGCTTTGCCTATGACATTTTCGGCACAGGCAAGACCGTACTGCGCGGCGGCGTGGGCATGTTCTACGAGAGGGTGCAGGGGAACGACATCTACAACCTCTCGACCAACGCGCCTTTCGCCTATCAGCCGAGCGTCAACGACGTTTACTTTTCCGATCCGCATACGAATGACCTGACGGGGGCGACCTCGACGGTTCCGGTGGCGGCGGCGAGCATCACGAACCTGAGCTACTACTATCCGAATCCGGCGACGGTGCAGTACAGCCTCGGCGTGCAGCATCAGCTGGCGCCTTCGGTGGTGCTGGCGTTGCAGTACGTGGGTTCGAACGGGTGGAACCAGGACGATCTGCGGGAGATCAACGATCTGCCGCTCAGTGCAACATGCGGAGCGCGAGGCGGTGGCGACCGGCGGCAAGAACGGCCTGAATGCCAACGCGAACCTGTATCGGCCCTACGCTGGATTCGGCAACGTGCGCCAGGAAGAAAACGGGGTCAACTTCAACTACAACTCGCTGCAGGCAGCCCTGCGCATGGATAACCGGCACGGGCTGAGTTTGCAGCTCGCCTACACGTACTCGCACGAGATCGACATCATGAGCGCCGATCTGACCACCGACAACCAGCAGGGTTCGGGGGGAACGCTGTCTAACCCCTATAACCCGAGATACGACTACGGATCGGGCAACTTCGACCGGCGTCATATCTTCAACGCGAACTACATCTACGCCATGCCTTTCTTCGCGCATTCGAACGGTCTGACGCGCGAGGCGCTGGGCGGATGGCAGCTCTCCGGTATTACGCAGGCAGAAGCAGGGACGCCGGTGAACATCTACTACAACGGTCCCGACACGCTGGGACTGGGCGGCAATACCACGGACCGTCCGAACATTATCGGTAAGGTGGGCTTCCCGAAGACGCAGAAGCAGTGGTTCAACACCGCGGCGTTTGCGAATCCGGTGGCTCCGTGGAATGGCGGCGGGAACAACGGCTTACGGCAATGCGGGGAAGGACACCATCGTCGGACCTGGGCTGTTCAACTGGAATCTGTCGCTGTACAAGGATTTCCCGTTCAGCGCCAGCGCCGAGGGACCCAGACTCGAGTTCCGGGTGGAATCGTTCAATACGTTCAACCACACGGAATTCAACTCTATCGACACCGGCACCAACGACAGCACCTACGGACAGGTGACCAACACCTACGATCCGCGCGAGCTGCAGTTTGGCGGAAAGATTCTCTTCTAACCTTCCTTGTGTAATGCCTCTGCGCAGTGGAGCGGTTGCTCCACTGCGTTTTTCTTTGCGCGCCGCCATGCAATCGCCGAAGGACGGCATCGATGTTGCAGCGCCGGAGGAGCGGTGTGGTCGAATGCAGAGGATGAATCGCAGGGCCTTTTTGAGGAATTCAGCGCTCGCATCGGGCGCAGCGATGTGGGGGCGGATGGGATTTACGCAGGCCGCCTCTTCTGTTTCAGTCCGGCTGAAGCTGGATCTGCACAAACCGGGCAATCCGATTCCTGCGGACTTTACCGGACTGAGTTACGAATCGGCACAGCTGGGCGATCCCGACTTTTTTTCGCCGGACAACAGCGAGCTGGTGGGCTTTGTGCGGCGCCTGGGGAAATCGGGCGTGCTGCGCATTGGCGGCAACACCAGCGAGTGGACTTACTGGACTCCGGAAGCCGCGAACACCGAGGATACGACGACTCGACACGAGGACCAGGCGACGGTGCTGCAGCAGGCACTGGGGCCGGACCTGGGACATGGGCCGGCCAAGCCGCGCAAGATTACGCCGCAGGCGGTGCGCAATTTGCGCGGCTTTATCGACGCGACGGGCTGGAAGCTGATCTACGGACTGAATATGGGCACGGACAGCGCCGCAAACGCGGCAGCGCAGGCTGATTACGTGTTGCGCACCATGGGCGACAAGCTGATTGCCTTCCAGCTCTGCAACGAGCCGGATCTGTTCTACCGCAATGGCCTGCGCAAGTCCGATTATGATTTTGCGCAGTTTGCGAAGGAATGGCAGCAATTCTTTGACGTGATTCGGGAGAAGGTGCCGAACGCGCCGTTCGCCGGGCCGGACACTGCTTTCAACAACGAGTGGCTCGTGCCGTTCGCGAAGCAATTCAGGAGTGAGGCGGCGTTTCTGTCGCAACATTATTATGCGGAGGGCCCGCCGACCGATCCTTCGATGACCATCGAACGGCTGCTGCGGCCAAATCCAAAACTGGTGGCGGAGTTCGAGGGTATGGCGCAGACGAAGGCGGAGTCGAACCTGCCTTTTCGGCTGGCGGAGACGAACTCCTGCTATCAGGGTGGCAAGCGAGGCGTGAGCGACACATTTGCGTCGGCATTGTGGGGCGCAGACCTGATGTATCAGCTGGCCACTGCCGGCGGCGTGGGCATCAACTTCCACGGCGGCGGCTATGGGTGGTACACGCCGATTGCCGGCACCGCGGCGGATGGATTCACTGCCCGGCCGCTCTACTACGGTATGCTGCTCTTTCAGCAGGCCGGGCCAGGACATCTGATCGAGACGCACATCGATGGCCAGGAAAGCGCTCCGCTGCTGACAGCGTATGGCGTCGTCAACGATGACACCGAGCCCCGCGACACCGTCCGAGCGGTGGTCTTGAACAAACAGGCGGATCGGGCGGTGCGTGTGACGATCGACAGCGGCGAGCGAGCCACTCAGGCGCGGGCATTGAGGCTGGTTGCGCCGCGGCTCGATGACACGCAGGATGTGACGCTCGGCTCCAACCCTGTGGGCGCAAGCGGGGCCTGGGACGCCGGTCGTCAGGAGAACCTATCCGTGCAGGACGGCGTGGCTGCGATTGAGTTGGCCGCCGGGAGCGCGGCGCTGGTGACTCTCCATTTTGGCGGATACCGATAAACACGCGACCCCACAGGAGCCGCAAAAAAGAGGAGACTGGATGACCGTTGTTTCGAGAAGAAACTTTGTGAAAGGCACGGCGGCATGTGCCGCAATGCTGGAAACGCGTCGGCTGTGGGCCAATCCGCTGGGATTGCCGCCGGCTTTGCAACTGTATTCGGTGCGGGATCTCTTGCCGAAAGACTATGAGGGTACCCTGCGCCAGCTGGGCGCGATGGGCTACCAGGAATGCGAGGCAGCGGGCTTTTACAACCACGCCGCGGCGGAAGTGAAGCAGGCGATGGCCCAGGCAGGACTGCACTGCGTGAGCTCCCATCATGCGCTGCAACAACTGCAGTCGCTCGACGACATCCTTACGTTTGGCCAGGCCCTGGGACTCGAATACCTCGTCTGCTCGGCGCCCATGGTGCGCGATCCTGCGAAAGCGAAAGGGCTGGGCTGGGCCGCGGCCCTTGAAGCCATGAGCGCCGACGACTGGAAGTGGAATATCGACCAGCTGAACCGGATTGGTGAGCGCGTGCAGCGCTGCGGGAATGAAGTTTGCCTATCACAACCACTTCATCGAATTTCACGAACACGATGGCTTTCTGCCGTATGACCTGCTGTTGCAGCAGACCGATCCGAAGCTGGTGGCGATGGAGATGGATTGCGGATGGGTGGTGATCGGCGGACACAAGCCGGAGGAGTATCTGACGCGCTACCCGAACCGATACGTGATGCTGCACATCAAGGAATTCAAGCTGGAAGGATGGAAACCTGGCCAGGAACCTGTGTCGACGGAGATGGGACACGGCAGCATCGACTATCTCTCGATTTTCAGGGCGGCGAAGAAAGCGCCGATCCGTCATATCTTCGTCGAGCAGGAGCAATTTCCTGACATGCCTGCAATGCAGGCGATGAAAGTGGACGTGGACTGGCTGAAGAGCGTGCGGTCGTGAATGCCGCAGTTTAGCGGGCGGCGGCAAGGATCGCCAGATTCAGCACGATCATCAGGACCGATGACACCGGGATCACCATCAGGCCTTTGCGGATGCGTTTGGGATCGCCGCCGGCAATGGCGCCGATGATGTGGGAGCTGACGGCCAGACCTGCCCATCCGCAGGTGATGACGATGCCGATGGCGGTCGATGTCATGCGCGGGAAAGCGTCGGCAACGATGGCGAGGGTGGTGGGAAACACGGGAGCCATCGATAGCCCGGCGAGAAAAACGAGCACCGCGGCTGAGCCAGGCTTATTGGTGCGCAGCATCAGAAAAGTCGTAACCGTCATGGCTACAGAAGCAGCCAGCGTGACGTAAACCGGCGGAACGCTGATCAGGATGGGCGAGACGCCGACGCGGCCGATGAGCAGTCCCAGCGCAAACCCCAGGGACAGGATATTGAGCGCGCGCGATTCGGGGATGCCCTGCGCGATGAGGTGACGCACCAGCCAGTTCCACACGCCCACTTCGCATCCGACATAGAGGAAGAGAAGAAATCCGAGAATAAAAAGCATGGGGCGGCCGAGGACCGGGCCAGCATCGGCAAAGATGAAGCGCCCTGCGCCGGTCGGCGGGGGCATATGCGCGGCGGCCTGAATGGCGAGGGTGATGAGCGTGAGTCCCGCAATGGTGTAGCAAAGACGAACCCAGTTGCGGCGGAAGAGATTTGCGGCGATGAAGGGTGTGGCGAGGCCGCCGAGTCCGAAGAAAATGTTCACGAGGTTGAGCGCGATGGCGCGATGCGTCTCCGCTACGTCGCTGGTGAGCGCGTTGGCGCCGGTGACGACGATGCCGCCGCCCATGCCGAGAAGGAACAGCAGAAAGACGACGCTGCGGAAGCCGGCGGAACGCGGAATGGCAAGCAGCGCGACAAAGATGAGCGCGAGGCCGAGGATCAGGCCGACCTTCTTGCCGAAGTCATCGAGCAGCGGGCCAACGCCGAGGGAGGCGATCATCAATCCCAGCGCCTGGGCGAAAGCGATGGTGCCGTTTTGACGAGGCGTGAGCTGGAAGCGGCTGGAGAGCTCGGGCAAAATGGTGCCCAGCATCGCGGCAATCATGCCGTACACAAAGATCGCGACTACTGCAGCGAGAATGAGCAATGCGAGGCTCCTTCAATTGCTTTCAGAGTGGGGGGACGTCGATCCAGCTCCGGGTGCGACTGCTTTCCAGCTCGGCGCGAAGAATGATGAGCTGGCGCAGACCGTCGGCGAAGTGCGGATAGTCGCGCGGTGCGCTGGGGTCGCCGATGGAGGTATAGAAGCGGCGAAAAACCTGCTTGAAGGTGTCATCGTAGCCTTCGCTGTGGCCACCGGGAAGATCGGCAAACGCGCGGGCGGAGGGCTTGAGCAGGGAGGGATCTTTGATGATGATGCAGTTCGCACTGTCACGATGGCCGATCCAGAGTTCGTCGGGACGCTCCTGATCCCAGGCGACACCGGCTTTGGTGCCGTAAATCTCCATGCTGAGCCGATTCTTGCGGCCTGCCGAAACCTGGCTGGCGGTCATGGCGCCGCGCGCGCGTTCGCCCATGCGGAAGACGACGGCGCCGAAGTCCTCGGTATCGACGGGGGTGTCGATCCCCTCGTCGAGGGAGGCCAGCTTGTTGGCGAAGGTCTCGACAGGTCCTTTAGGCTGCTTGCGAGTCTTGTGCACAGTGTTCAGGTCGGCGCAGAGCGTGGCGACGCGCAGGCCGGTGAGGTGTTCGGCCATGTCGAACCAGTGGGAACCGATGTCGGCCATGCAGCGGGAGGGACCACCGGCTTTGGAATCGACGCGCCAGTTCCAGTCCGTGTCGTAGAGGAGCCAGTCCTGTGAGTAGGTGCCCTGTACGACGAGAATTTCGCCGAGGTCGCCGGCTTCGCGCATGGCGCGCACCTGCTGCGCCATGGGATAGTAGCGCAGATTGTGACAGACGCAGGTCCGCAATCCTTTTGAGGCGGCGAGGCGTACGAGTTCCTGCGCTTCTTCGACGGTCGTTGCCAGCGGCTTCTCGCAAAGGACGTGCTTGCCGGCGAGCAGCGCCTCTTTCGCCATGGGAAAGTGCTGCGCGTTGGGCGTGCAGATGTCGATGACGTCGATGGTGGGGTCGCGCAGGATGGCCTCGGCGTCGAGATGCGGGACGCCAAAGGCGGAACCCAGCTTCTCCGCGGCAGCAGAGTTGCGGCCGGCGATGGCGGCAACCTCGACATTTTCCGTCCGGCGCAGCGCTTCGAGATGCACACGGCCCATGAATCCTGTGCCGATGACGGCGGTGCGAATGCGTTTGGTCATAGCTTCTCAGCGGTTCAAGCCCCCGCTATTGTAGTGGCCTTTCCGGCAGGACGGCCGGGGCAGAGTGGCTGCGGCGCCTTCCCGAAACGGATCGCAACGGTACGCTCGGACCCAGCACGGACGCGACTCATCTTGATCCTTGACTGCCAGAGGCTTTTGCTTCTTGCTGTGGGGTGAACCTGGCGGTTCGAAAAAATGTCTTTTGCGTTGGCGCATTCGGTGTCTCTTGCGTTAGCCCATCATTGTCTTTTAGTTCAGGCCATTCGGTATTGCCGTCCGTTATGTTCACCGTGGGTAGTGGTTTTGCCCGCTATAGGCAGCCGTTTTATCCGCCACTGGCAGTGGTTCTGTCCGCCGGGTAGTGGTTACGTCCACCAGGCCGCGCCCGGCTGCTCGCGGATGATGAGGTCGTTGAGGAAGGTCGCGGCCTTGGTCAGGCCTTCTTCGGCGGAAAGCAGCGAGTCCTCGTGCTCGATGGAAAGCACGTTGTCGTAGCCGAACATGCGTAAGGTGGAGACAAACTCCTTCCACCACTCGGCGCCGTGTCCGTAGCCGCAGGTGCGAAAGATCCAGCCGCGGTGGCGCTCGTCGGTGTAGGGCTTGGTGTCGAGCACGCCCGTCAGCGGGAGATTCGCCGGATAGAGTTGCGTGTCTTTGGCGTGGACGTAAAAGATGGCGTCGCCGAGGCGGCGCACGGCCGCGATGGGGTCGATGTTCTGCCAGAAAAGGTGGCTGGGATCGAGGTTGGCGCCGACGGCGGGTCCGGCGATGGAGCGCAGGCGGAGCATGGTCTCGGGCGAGTAAGCGACGAAGCCGGGGTGCATCTCGATGGCGATGCGGACGCCGTGATCGGCGGCAAATTTTCCGTGCTCGCGCCAGTAGGGCGTGACAACTTCGTCCCACTGCCACTGGAGGAGGTCGAGGTAGTCGGGAGGCCATGGACACGTGACCCAGTTGGGGGCGGTCGCCTTCGGCGAATCCCCTGGGCAGCCGGAAAAATCGACGACGACGGGCACACCGAGTTTTTCGGCGAGGAGGACGGTCTTGCGGCTGACATCGCGGTGTTGGGCGGCGCGCGCGGGATCAGGGTGGAGCGCGTTGCCATGGCAGCTGAGGGCACTGATGGCGATGCCGTGGTCGGCGAGGACTTTGCGGAATGCAGCGAGAGCGTTGCCGTCGTCAAGCATGGAAAGCTTGCAGTGCGCGTCGCCGGGATAATTGCCGGTACCGAATTCGACGGTGTCGATGTGGAGGGATTTTAGCTTGTCGAGGACCGCAGGGAGAGGAAGCTGCGAGAGCAGCGGGGTGAAGACTCCGACCTTCATGCGTAACAGGGTACAGGGTGCAGCGTGCAGGGTACAGGGCTCGGGCCCAGGGCACAGGGCACTGGTACAGACCGGGGGTTCTGCGTCAGGGAAAGGGCGGCCGGGCGCGATCCCGCAACACGGGACAGGCCGAGGCCGGATGCGCCGAAAATGAGACGCATGGAACGGCTTCGACTGAAAGAAGGCTCGACACGCTGGGATGAAGTGAGCCTGGGCGAGGTGATGCTGCGGCTCGATCCCGGGGAGGGGCGTATCCACACCACGCGGCAGTTTCAGGTGTGGGAGGGCGGCGGCGAGTACAACGTCGCGCGCGGGCTACGGCGGTGTTTTGGGCTGCAAACGGCGGTGGCGACGGCGCTGGCGGACAATCCTGTTGGGCGGCTGGTCGAGGATCTGATCCTGCAGGGCGGAGTCGACACTTCCCTGCTCCGTTGGGTTCCATACGACGGTGTCGGCCGCATGGTGCGCAACGGGCTGAACTTTACGGAGCGCGGGTTTGGGGTGCGGGCGGCGGCGGGGTGCTCGGATCGCGGACATACGGCCATTGCGCATTCAGCAAGACAGAGCGACTGGAATTGGGACGACATCTTTGGTCCAGGGCGGCCTGGGCAAAACGGGGGCGCGCGGTGGTTTCACACCGGCGGAATTTTCGCGGCGCTGTCCGCATCGACCCCCGCCGTCGCAGAAGAGGCGATGGACGCGGCGCGGAGGTATGGGACGCCGATCTCGTACGATCTGAATTTTCGCGATTCGCTGTGGAAGAGTATCGGTGGCAAAGCCAAAGCCCAGGAAGTGAATCGCGAGCTGGTGCGCAAGGTCGACGTGCTGCTGGGCAATGAAGAAGATTTCTCCGCGATGCTGGGGATTTCGCTCCAGGGCGTACAGGAGGATTTTGGCGAGTTGCCGGTGGCGAGCTACGAACAGATGCTGCGCGATGTGGCGGCGGCCTATCCGAATCTGAAGATGGTGGCGACCACCCTGCGCACGGCGCACACCGCAACCCGCAACGCGTGGGGCGCGATGGCTCTCGCCGAAGGAAAGATCGCGCATGTGCCGCAGCGGGAAGTGGAGATTCTGGATCGCGTGGGCGGCGGCGACTCATTCGCGTCGGGATTGATTTACGGAATTCTTGCGGGGAAGCCGCTGGAATGGGCGCTGCGCTGCGGCGTGGCCCATGGCGCGCTCGCCATGACGACGCCGGGCGACACCAGCATGGCAACGCTGGGGGAAGTGGAACGCGTGATGAAGGGCGAGAGCGCGCGCATAGCGCGCTAGCCAGTCAGAGTCGTAGCCGTAGCGAGCCAGTAGTCAGTAGCCAGGAGCCGAGTAGCCAGTAGCCAGTAGCCAGTAGCCAGTAGATGGACTTTGCAGGCAGGAGTGGGATGCATTCAGAAGACACAAAGAAGTGGATTGAGCATATTGGGGTGATGCCGGTGCTGCGGGCTCGGTCCGAGAAGGAGGGCCATGCGCTGGTGGAGGCGCTGGTGGCCGGCGGCGTCACCGTGATGGAAGTGACCATGACGGTGCCGGGTGCTGTCGATCTGCTGCGCGTTCTGAAGAAGGAATACGGGCACAAGCTGCTGCTCGGTTCGGGCACGGTAACGGATGCGGAGCAGGTTGAGGCGACGGTCGACGCGGGGGCGCAGTTTGTGGTCAGCCCGAGCTTCCATCCTGAGGTGGTGGCGCGGACGAAGGAACTGGGGAAGGTTTCGATCCCCGGCGCGCTGACGCCGACCGAAGTGATCACAGCGTGGCGCGCGGGCGCCGACTACGTGAAGATTTTTCCCTGCTCGGCGGTGGGAGGGGCGCCGTATCTGAAGGCGCTGCTGGCGCCGTTTCCCGATCTCAAGCTGATTCCAACAGGTGGAGTCACACTGCACACCGCGGCGGATTTTCTGAGGGCCGGGGCGCGGGCGCTGGGAGTGGGCACGGATCTGGTAAACCCGAAGGCGATTGAAGAGGGTCAGCCGGAGAAGGTAACCGAGACGGCCCGCAAATATCTCGAAATCGTGCAGCAGGTGCGAAAGTCTGTTTAGCCTAACTCCCTCTCCGGCTTCGGTCAGCTCCGTGACCGGCCGCGTCTGTGGTTTATTCCGCAGAACGCCTGTGCAATACTGAACCGCATTCGACCGCAGGAAAGATTCACCATCCCCATCTCCATTCCGAGGAGAAATTCTATGTACGACATGAAGAACCTGACGAAGCTCAAGACCCTGGAAGCTAATGCAACGGAGGCGGCCAAAGCTTTTTGGGCCTTCGACAAAGCTGCACTGGCGGCGGGAGCCATTTCGGCGAAGAACAAGGAGCTGATGGCGCTGGCGGTGGCGTTTACCACGCAGTGTCCGTATTGCATCGAGATTCACTCGAAGAGGGCGCGCGAGGCGGGCGCGAGCGAAGCGGAGATCTCGGAGGTGGTGTTCATCGCCGCCGCTCTCCGCGCTGGAGCCGCGGTCACACACGGCACGCACGCGCTGCTTTAGCAAAATCCTGGGGAAGTGACTCGCCTGACTTCCCCAGGCTGCTCGACCGCTATTTCTTCAGCGAGTAGGTTACGGTAACCGTTGTCGTTACTTCGACGGGCTCGCCATTCAGCAGGAACGGTTTGTAGGTCCACTGCCGGACCGCGTCCTGTGACGAATCTTGCAAGGCAGCCGGCCCCGAGACCACGGTCAGGTCCTTCACGGTTCCATCCTTACCGATGACGATGTTCAGCAGAACTTTGCCCTGAATTCTGGCTTTCTTCGCATCCGGCGGGTAGACGGGGTTCGGTCCGCCGATGCGTTGGCCCTGCATGATACGCGCCGAGACGGCGATGGGTCCGGACGGTTGGGAGGGCTGGCTCGCCGAGAGGCCGTCCACGCCGATATGCAGCGCGAGGGCGGACCCGCACGCAGCGATACCCAATGCGATGCAGGCAACGATGGTAGCGAGCCGCCGCATGCCTCGAATTTCGTTTTGTTTTTCAGTCAGTCTCATAACTCTCCTTTCAAAACTGTTGGAATCAGAAATACCGAGCGCGTAGCGATTTCCGGACGGCGCGCCCTGCATCAGCAGCGATGCCAGACGCAGCAGGGATCGCGCGTATTCATGGCGCCCGCCCATCTCCCCTGCCATCTGATCGCAGACCATCTCGCGCGTTTCGGTCATCCTTGCCCGAGCAGCGCGGAAGATGGGGTGGTAGCAGACGGGGAGGGCGAGCAGTTCGTAGATCAGGTTTTTGAGGAAGTCGTGCCTGCGGATGTGGGCCAGTTCATGCGCGATGACCGCGGGCAGGTCCGCGTGCGGCGCCTCCGAGAGCCAGCCTGCAGGCAGGAGCACGAGCTTGCGGACGAACCCAATCGTCACAGGGCCATCGATCCGGGAGGAGCTCGCGATCGACACTCTCCCAATCCCGAAACGCTCTGAGCATCTGCTCCCAGGAGCGGGCGGCTTCGCCGGCGAGGGCCACTTCGGCCACGTCCTGGCGCAGAACACCGAGGCGCCTCCATCTCCAGACGAATCGTGCCGCGAACCAGGCGCACAGCAGGATGTAGGCGATGCAGATGGCCACGAGCAGGCCGGCGGGCAGGGGCAACGCGCCCAATCCGGTGCCCGCGCCCATCACGACCGTGACGTGGGCATCGCCCGAGCGATCGACGGCCCAAGGGATGTGCGCGCGCAACCACTGCCACGGCAGGTTCGAGGCCGCGGGCAGAAGAGCCGCGAGCACAACAACGCTGACCCAGACGCGGTGCTCCGCGGCCGGGCCCAGCTGGCGAAGCACGCGCGCGGCAACCAGCCCGGTGACAAAGAGGAGCGGGATTTGCCACAACGAATTCAGCAGCCAGGAGAGAATCCAGGATTCCACGCCGCTCATGACTCGCTCCTTTCCGCCTTGTTGAAGCGCTCGGTCAGTTCGGCGAGCTTCTTCGCGTCGATCTGGCGATTTTGGAGCAGGCTCATGACAAGCTCTTCGCTCGATCCGCCGAACATGCGATCGATGACGTCGCGAACGCCCTGCCCCAGGGCGCGGGCCTGAGAAACTTTGGCCGAGTAAACATAGGCACGGCCGCGCAGTTCGCGTTTGAGCTTGCCTTTCCGCTCGAGGATGTTGAGCACGGTCTGCACCGTGGTGTAGGCCAGGGGCGGTTTCAGCTCCGCCTGCACCGCACTCACCGTGCTGCTGCCCTGTCTCCAGATGGCCAGCATGATCTTCAACTCCAGCCGGGTCAGGGCGGCGGGTTTGGGCTTGTTCACCGCAACACCTCCTAATGTCATAGGAGATTAGGCCTGGCCGGGCCGAATTGTCAACTAAGAGTTTAGGACTTGTGGAAAGTTTGGCAGGTTCGGTCTTGCCGGGAAGGGATGGTGGACTCGCTACAATCGCTCCATGGCTCAGAAAGGCGTGGCTCAGAAAGGCGTGGCTCAGAAAAGCATGGCTCCGAAAAAAGCAATCAGTAAGGCTGGGACGAAAGCGGCGAGACGCGGAACCGCGGGAAAGCCGGGCGCAAAGACTCCGCCGGGCGGGATCAAGGCGCAAAAGAAGGCGGCGAAGCCAGCCGGAGACGGCCTGGAGCTCGACCCGAAGCGCATCGCGGAGCTGCTGCGCCGGCTGCAGGCTGCGTATCCGAATGCCGAATGCGCGCTGCACCATCGCAATGCGTGGGAGCTGTTAGTAGCGACGATCCTTTCGGCGCAATGCACCGATGTCCGCGTGAACATGGTGACGCCGGAGCTGTTCCGCAAATTTCCTACTCCTGCGGCCTTTGCGGAGGCTTCCCTGCCGGCGATCGAGGAAGAGATTCGCTCGACCGGCTTTTATCACAACAAGGCAAAGTCGATTTCCGGAGCGGCGAAGAAGCTAATCGGCGACTTCGGCGGCAAGGTTCCCGAGACCATGGCGGAGTTGCTGACGCTGCCGGGAGTGGCGCGCAAAACCGCCAATGTTGTGCTGGGCGTCGCGTTCGGCAAGGCCGAGGGTGTGGTCGTCGACACGCATGTGCTGCGGCTCTCCCATCGCTTGGGGCTGACCCGCGCGGAGGATCCGAAGAAGGTAGAGCAGGACCTGATGCGCATCATCCCCAGGGACCACTGGATCGCGTTCTCGCACGAGATGATCCACCACGGCCGCCAGGTTTGCATCGCGCGCAAGCCGCGCTGCGTTGAGTGTCCGCTGGAGACGCTGTGCAATGCGCCGGACAAGACCTGGAGCAGTCATTGAGCAGGAACAGACGGCAGGGATGGGCGGGAGACGCGGGTGGGAAGCGGGGCATCTAAGAATCCGTTGGAGGAAAAGATGAAACGTACGCTTTCAGCCGTTTGCTGTCTCGTTCTCTGCTCAATTCCCGTTCTGGCGCAAAAATCGGGAGCCATGACCGATCAACAGTTCGTCGATTTCGCCGCTCAAACCGACATGGTGGAAGCCAACCTGGGGCAGTTGGCGCAGACCGCAGCCTCAGCGCAGGGTGTTAAAGATTACGGACAGATGCTGACCACCGATCACACGCAGGATTACGGCCAGCTCTCCGCCGCGGCACAGCAGGCCAGCCTGACGGTGGCGAATGCAATCGACGCGGCGCACAACAAAGCCATGATCGATCCATTTCAAAAGTTGACAGGGGCGGCCTTCGATCACAAGTACATCCGCGAGATGATTGAAGGCCACACCAAGGCGATCGCAATCTACAAGAAAGAGGCAGCCGATGCGCAGAACGCATCGATCAAGAGCTATGCGCAGACGGCGTTGCCGGTGCTCCAGAAGCATCTGGACGGAGCGAAAGCGCTGCTAAAGGCCAAATAGCGGGGAAGCATCGGCCGCTGCTCTTGTTGGGCTTGTGTGTTCCAGATAGGATTGGGCGCACAAGCCTGAGAGGGGCACGTCGCCCGATGCCGGATTTTTCCGACCAAGTCAGGACACCCCCAGTCCAGTTCGATCTGACAGGCAAGACTGTCGGGCGCTTCCGCGTCGAGGCGCTGCTGGGCAGTGGCGGGATGGGCGAGGTGTATCGGGCTTTCGATACGAAGCTGCAGCGCCCGGTCGCCATCAAGCGCATGTTCTGGCGGGAGGGCGGCGACTCCGCCGATCGCAGCTTCTTCCTTCGCGAAGGCCAGCGCGCGTCGGTGCTGAATCACCCGAACATCGCCGCCATCTACGACGTTCTTGAAGAGAAGGACGACGTGCTATTGGTGATGGAGTTCGTCGCCGGTTTCACGCTGCGGGAACAACTGGGCACGGCCATGCCACTGGATCGGTTCTTCCCTATTGCCCTGCAGTGTGTCGATGCAATGGCTGCGGCGCATGGCAAGGGCATTCTGCACGGCGACGTGAAGCCGGAGAACATCATGCTCACCCCAGCGGGCCAGGTCAAGCTGCTCGATTTTGGGGTCGCCCGGCGGCTTCCTGGCTCCGATCCCTCCCAGTTCAGCGCGACGACGCAGACTCTTTCCGAGCGCCGCGTGATGGCGGGCACGCCGGTCTACATGTCTCCGGAAGTGCTGCGCGGCGAGGTGCCGGACGCCCGCGCCGATATCTTCGCACTCGGCCTTGTTTTTTACGAGATGCTCGCCGGCAGGCATCCTTTCCGGGGTGCCAACATCACGGTGACGACCGCCCAGATCCTGAATGAGCGCGAGGCCGCGGATCTGGATCGATCGCAGGCAAAAATTCCCCGCCGGCTCGCGTCGGTGATTGCGCACGCGCTGATGAAGGACCCGAACCGGCGCTACGCCGACGCGCACGAACTGCGACGGGACCTGGAGACCGTGCGCCAGGGTGGGCGGCCGGCGGGAACCGGCGTCCGGAATTGGCCGCGATGGATTGGGGCGAGTACCGCGCTGCTGGCGATCATCGCCTTTCTCGCGGTGCTTCCTCAGTCGCGATCAAAACTCGCGACCTTGTGGAGGCAGCTGCGCTCGCCCTCCGCCGCCACGCCGGCCGCGCCGCGGCTTGCGGTGCTGCCTGCGCGCATCGATGGAACCAGCCCCGAACTCACGGCCTTCGCCGATGGACTCTCCGCAACCGTAGCGGCTAAGCTTTCCACGCTCTCGCAGAACCACGATCTGCAGATCATCGACTCCACGCGGGTCGAGAAGGCGCGAGCGGCGGCGCCGGATCAGGCAATGAATATGCTGGGCGCCAACCTCGCGCTGCAGATCGAGGTGCAGCAGGCACAGCAGATGAATCGGGTTATCTGGAGCCTGACCCGCGCCCAATCCGGCCAGGTCTTTGCAAGCCACACGCTTACCGCGCCGGTCTCCGATCCTTTCTCGCTTCAGGATCAGGTCGCCGACGGGGTTATCAAGGCTCTGCAGATCACCCTTCGTCCTGAAGAACAGGCTGCGCTCGCCGTTCATGGCACCACTGATCCGGTCGCCTACGACTATTACCTGCAGGGGCACGGATACCTGGAGATTCCCTCGCGACCCGGGGCCATCGGCAATGCTCTCGAGGTATTGAATCACGCTATCGATCTCGATCCCAACTTCGGCAGGGCCTACGCGGAACGTGGACGAGCGTACTGGTTCGACTACACCTCGACCAAGCAGACGTCCTGGGTCGACAAAGCCCGCGCGAACTGCAGCAAGGCGGTCAGCCTCGGCAACGCCGGCATTGACGGACACATGTGCACAGGTCTCATCGATGCCGGCACCGGGCAATATCAGGAAGCAGCAGGTGAGTACCAGAAAGCCATCGAACTCGACTCCACTGCCCAGCGTGCGTATGTTGGCCTCGCCGATGCGTACGCAAAATTGAATCGCCTTTCCGACGCGGAAGACGCCTATCGTCAGGCGATCGCCGCCAATCCGAACTCCGCCTACGCGTATGAGCGCCTTGGCATCTTTTGCCTGCAGCAGGCCGAGTACGCCAAGGCCGCCGACAATTTCCAGAAAGCTATCAACCTCGCACCGGAAAGTTATATCGATTACAGCAACCTGGGAGCTGCCAACCTTTATCTTGGCAAGTACCCGGCGGCCATTGCAGCTTTTCAGCAGTCGCTCAAACTGCGCCCCGCTCCAGGCGCCTTCGCCAATCTCGGGACGGCTTACTATCAGTCACGGCGCTTCGCCGATGCGGCGCATAACTACGAGCTCGCCCTCCATTACAACGAACACGATCCGGATATGTGGGGAAATCTGGCCGACGCTGACCACTTCAGCGGCCAGCAGGCGAAAGCCATCGAGGGGTATAAGAAGCAGTTAGTCCTGCTGAGCGATCAGCTGAAGACCAATCCCAGGGATGCGCAGCTGCAGGGTGAAATCGCGTCCTGTTACGCCAGTCTCGGCGACAAGGCCGAGGCGACCGACCATCTGGCTCTATCGCTTTCGCTCGGCCGCAGTAACAAAGACCTGCTCTTCAATGCGGCCGTGGTGTATAACGATCTCGGCGAAACGGGCGAAGCCCTGGAATGGCTGCACAGATCGCTGGTCGCCGGTTACTCTGCATCGATTGTTCGCGATTCCCCGGAATTCGATAACATACGCACCAACGCGCAGTTTCAGCAGCTCCTCAGCCGCGCCGTGGTTCAGTAACTCGATTCCCATCTCCCCAGCAGCTCACTCGGCAGTTATCTGTCCCCCGGTTCGTCCCCCTGTTTATTCCTGAAAGGAGTCCTGATGATGACGCGTCAATTCAACGTTTTCAGCCCGATCATCGTCGTTTATGAAGGTGAAACATTCCAGTGGGTCGTCACGCAGGCGGAGTTGGGCAAAGCGTCTTCGATCACCGTCGAGCCCGCGGATGACGACTGGCCGCTGGATCAACCATCCTATACAGTCACTCCACTCGCGCCGGCAACAGCGAAGGTCACCGGAAATGTCGGGGCAGACTTCGAGTGCGATCCGCCGGCGAACAATGTCGCTGAGCAAAAAATCATCACGACGGCCACCCCCGCGGGGCCTGCATGCAACGGGGTAACGGTCGCACCAGGAAACTACTTTATCTGGCTCAATGAGGAGGCCGACACGGTCATCATTCGGCCGTCGGCAGCGAATGCCAATTACTGGCCGCTCCCCCAGCCGCATTATGCGGTTCCTCCGAACAGCTGGATTGCGGTCGCCATTCCCGCGGACGCCGCGGAGGGGAGTTACCCGGTGACCGTCACGGACAAAGCGGGCCAGCCGCAGTGCCTCCAGTTGGGACAGCCGATCATCATCGTGCAGTCCGACGGAGCCGGAGGGCGCAAGCGCTAAGCCGGGGCCCGTGAGTTGAAGCCGGCGGATCTCCTCGCCGGCTTCGCAACCTCTGTCCGACGCTCGGTGATCGCGTTCGGTGCTAGACTTCCGGGTGCAATCGCGGCCACGCTGGATGCGCCGCAGAACTCATGCACTTCGGGAGATGGCGATGCAGGATTCCTCTGGCTCAGGTCGTTGGTTCACACGGAGACGCTTTCTCCAGTCGGCAGGAGCGACCGCGATGCTGGCCCGCAGCGGCTGGGCGCGCGGTAGCTGGGTTCCCCCCTCGGATCGCATCACCATCGGCGTGATTGGCTGGGGCATGATGGGCCCGGCGAACACGAAAGCCTTTCTCGAGCAGCCGGATTGCCAGGTGGTGGCGGCATGCGATCTGGATAAAGCTCATCTGCAGGGCGCGCTCGACACCATCAACGGAAAATACGGCAACCAGGACTGCAAGGCCTACCACGACTATCGCGAGATGCTGGCGCGCACGGACATCGACGCCATCATGATTGCCGTGCCGGATCAGTGGCACGCGCTGATCGCGACTGAAGCCGCGAACCGGAAGAAGGACATCTACGGCGAAAAGCCGCTGGCGCGGACGGTCTTTGAGCAGCAGGCGATTGTGCGGGCGGTCGAGAAGAACAGTGTGATCTGGCAAACGGGTTCGTGGCAGCGCTCTCTTCCCTCCTTCCACAAGGCCGCCGAGATCGTGCGCAACGGGATGATTGGCGATGTGACGCACGTTGAAGTGGGATTGCCGGGCGGGCATCATGATTTTCCGAAGACGCTGCCGGCGCTGATGGAGAAGCTTGCGTCGCTGCCGAATAAGCCGGAGAGTCCGGCGCAAATCGTGCCGGGAACGGCGGCGTGGGACCTTGCCGTTTCCGATCCGCCTGCGGACTTCGACTACAACCTGTGGCTGGGCCCGTCGAAGATGGAGCCGTACATCGCGGTGCGCGTGTATCAGAACTGGCGCTGGAACTACAACACGGGCGGCGGGCAGCTGATGGACTGGATTGGGCATCACGGCGACATCGCTCACTGGGGTCTCGGGTTCGATCGCACCGGACCCTCGGTGGTGGAAGGGCATGGAGAATTCCCGCCCACCAACGCTGTGTGGAATACGGCGACGAAGTACACGATCGAGTGCCTCTATCGGAAAGAAGTGACAGGCTACCCGGTCGACGTGACGATGACGATTGCGGGCGGCTCTCCGGCGATTGCGATGGGGACGAAATGGATCGGCAAAGACGGCTGGGTGTGGGTCGATCGCAGCGGCTTTGACGCGTCGAACCCGGAATGGGTGGCGGAGGAGTCGCTGCCGGATTCCGAGCGGAAGGTGCAGCTGATCGTTTCGCAGGAGCACCGGCGGAACTTCCTCGACAGCGTTAAATCGCGGAAGCCGACCATCGCGCCGGTCGAAACGGCACATCATTCCACGATTCCTGGGCACCTCGGACTGATTTCGATGCTGACGGGCCGCAGGATCGAATGGGATGTGCAAACGGAAACCATCGTCAACGATGCCGGAGCGAGCGCGTTGCTGACGCGTCCGTATCGGGAACCGTGGAAGCTGAGCTGAGCGGCGAGGCTCCTGATTGCCCAGGATGCCGCGACTTATAATCCCCTGTAGTGCGGAAATTGGGAAGATTTGGGTCGGTTGTCGCTTCTTTTGTGCTGGCCGTGGTGGCCTGGGGAGGGGTGATCCGCGCCCAGGAAGCCACCGACACCAAGCCGTCCGCGCCGTCCGAGGCGCATGGGCGACTGCTGCTGGTTCTCCCCTTCGAGAACCGCAGCGGCGACGCTGCCCAGAACTGGATGGGGGAGGCCTTCCCCGACGTGATGAACCGGCGTCTGAGCTCAGCCGGCTTCCTCACCATCACGCGCGGCGATCGTCTTTACGCCTTCGACCACTTGGGCCTGCCGCTGAACCTCGAACCGACGCGCGCAACGGCGATCCGGATCGCGCAGACGCTGGACGCCGATTATGTGGTGTTCGGCCACTACACGACCGCGGCGAACCAGGTCACCGCCGAGGCGCAGATTCTCGATGTCTCCGCACTGCACATGGGCGACCCGCTGGAACAGCAGGGCACCGCGGATCAGCTTCTGGAGACGATCAACGACCTGGCATGGAAAGTCACGCGGCAGCTCGATCCGGGGTACGCGGTGGAAGAACAGACCTTCATCGCAGCGGACAAGGACCTGGCAGCCAGCGCGTTCCAGGACTACATCCAGGGATTGGTAGCGGACAACGCCAAGGAGGGGATCGATCACCTGCGAGAAGCGGTGAAGCTGGATGCGAACTTTGCCCCCGCCTGGCTGGCGCTGGGGCGGGCCTACTTTACGAATCAGGATTACGACGAGGCGGCGACGACTCTGGGCCACTTGCCCAAAGACGATCCCAACGCGCTGGAAGCGGATTTCTATCGCGGCCTGGCCTGCTTCTACACCGGCAATTACCGGGAGGCCGAGGACGCCTTCGCGTTTGTCAGCATGCGCCTGCCGCTGCCCGAGGTGGTGAATAACCAGGGGGTGGCGGGGAGTCGTCGCGGCAAGGATGGCGGCGCCCTGTTCGAGCAGGCCATCGAGGCGGACCCGCGCGATCCCGATTATCATTTCAATCTCGCCGTCGCCCTGGCGCATCGCAGGGACACCGACGGTGCTCTCAAAGAGCTGGACGAGGCGCTGGCGCTGCGGCCGCAGGATGCGGAGGCGCAGGCTTTCGAGGCGCAGTTGAAGAACCCTCAGCCGGCCGGGTCCAACCCCGATCCGGGCCACGCCGTCGCCGACACCCAGGGGCCACTAACGCGGATCAAGCGCGGCTACAGCGAATCGGGTTTCCGCCAGGCTGCCTTCGAAATGGAGCAGGTGCAACAGATGCGTTTGCAGTCGATGCCCCCCGCGCAACGAGCCACAGAACTGGTGAAGGATGGCGATCAGTTCTTCCAGCGAGGGCTGGTACTGGAGGCGGAACGGGAGTATCGTGAGGCTCTGGAAGCGGATTCGCAATCGGCGCTGGCCCACGCGGGACTGGCAGCGGTGCGGGAACGCGACGGCGACGCCGATGCTGCGCGGCAGGAAGCGCATGCGTCGATCCAGCTGGTGCCGAATGTGTCGGCGTACCTGGTGCTGGCGCGGCTGGATCTGCAGGCCAACGAACTGACCGCAGCGGCAGGCGACGTGGGCGAGGCGCTCAAAGTGGATCCGGGCAATGCCAGCGCGAAGGGCATGAAGCTGGCGCTGGAGCGGCGAGGACAGACAACGCCATGAGAGCTGTGGCACACCACGAAGGGCACGGAAACCATGGGATGCTCTTCCTGCTCGCGCTGATCCTGCTGTTTTTGTTCTGCATTCTCGGGCCGTGTACCACGCGGGTGGGGGCACAGGGCGGCCAGGTGGTGGTTCTGCATCTGGACGACACCATCCAGCCCATCAGCGCCGACTATCTGAAGCGCGGCATTGATCGGGCTGCCGACATCCACGCTCAGGCGGTGCTGGTGGAGCTGAACACTCCCGGCGGGCTGCTCGATTCGACGCGCGCCATGGTGGGGGACATTCTCAAGTCTCCCGCGCCGGTCATCTTCTATGTCGCGCCCGCCGGCAGCCGCGCCGGATCGGCGGGGTTCTTCCTGATGGAAGCGGCGGACATTGCGGCCATGGCGCCCGGAACCAATGCCGGCGCGGCGCATCCAGTCGTCGAGATGGGCAAGATCGACGACGTCATGAAGCAGAAAATCCTCAACGACACGCTGGCGTTCCTGCGGTCGTATGTGTCCATGCGCGGGCGCAATGTGGACGCAGCCCAGGATGCGGTGCAGAACTCGAAGTCATATACCGACCAGGAGGCGCAGCAGCTGCACCTGATCGACGTGATTGCGCCGGACGATCGCACGCTGCTGGACACGATCGACGGCCGGTCGGTGAAGCGGTTCACGGGGGTGACGCAGGTGCTGCATACGCGCGGAACCACCCTGGTCGCGGTCGATCCGACGATTCGCGAGCAGATTATGGATCGGCTGATGGATCCGAACCTGGCGGTGCTGATCCTACTGGCCGGTGGGCTGCTGATTTACATGGAATTCAACACGCCGGGAACCATTATTCCCGGTGCGCTGGGAACCCTGCTGCTGCTGCTGGCGCTGTTTTCGCTCAATCTGCTGCCGGTGCGGTATACCTCGCTGGCGCTGATTGTGGGCGCGATTGTCCTGATGGTGCTGGAGGCGAAGTTCCCCAGCCACGGAATTTTGGCGGCAACGGGGACGGTGGCGCTGGTGCTGGGCACGCTGACGCTGGTCGCGGGGCCGATTCCGGAGATGCGCGTGCAGCTGGCGACGGCGATCGCCACCGGGATTGCCTTTGGACTGATTACAACCTTCCTGGTGCGCATTGCCTGGCGAGCCCGGCAAAACAAGGTTCTGATTGGGCCGGAGGCCATGGTGGGCGCGGTCGGGATTGCCCAGCAGGCGCTGGCTCCCCAGGGTCAGATCCTGGTGCATGGCGAGATTTGGGTCGCCCAGGCGGGTGAGCCCGTGGCGGCGGGCCAGAGCGTGCGGGTACGTGCCGTGGACGGGCTCAAATTGTTAGTCGAGCCGGTACGGGAGAGTGTTTCGGCCTGATTTTGCGCGGGCTTTGCGCCATGCCCTGCGGTAAAATCACAGCCGGGCGTAAGGTACCCGGTTATGTTCAGCGTTCCGATTCTTGTCGTTATTGTCGTTGTCGTTCTTTATCTGCTGAATTCCATCAAGATTCTGCGCGAATATGAACGCGGGGTGATTTTCCGCCTTGGCCGGGCGCTGCCGTCGCCCAAAGGCCCCGGAATTATCCTGGTCTTTCGGCCGGTCGATCAGATGGTACGGGTTTCCCTGCGCCAGGAAGTCATGGAAGTCCCGCCCCAGGACGTCATCACCAAAGACAACGTCACGATTAAGGTCAACGCCGTCATCACCATGCGTGTGCTCGATCCGGCGCGAGCGGTCATCGAGGTTTCGAACTACGTCTACCAGACCTCGCAGTTTGCGCAGACCACGCTGCGGTCGGTGCTCGGCGAAGTGGAACTGGACGGACTGCTCTCGCATCGCGACGCGCTGAACCAGCGCATTCAGACCATCATCGATCAGCGCACCGAGCCGTGGGGGGTGAAGGTGGTCAGCGTCGAAGTCAAGCAGGTGGACCTGCCGGAATCGATGCTGCGCGCCATGGCCAAACAGGCGGAGGCGGAGCGCGAAAAGCGGTCGAAGATCATCAACGCGGAAGGCGAGTTTGCCGCTGCGCAACGACTGGTGGAAGCCGCCGACCTGCTGGCGGCGCAACCGGTCACACTGCAACTGAAATACCTGCAAACCCTTACGGACATCGGGGTGGAAAAGAACACGACCATCGTCTTCCCGCTGCCCATGGAACTGATCTCTTTGCTCAGCAAATTCGTGCCGGCGCACACACGCACCGCCACCTGGAGCAAAATAACGGGTTCTCATCCCCCAGAGGTCCGCTATGTCTTTTTTGTTCGATACCGAAGAAGAGAAGGAAACCCGCAGGGGCCAGCGCCCATCGGCCCCGCTCGGACGCGCCGTGGGCACGGACACCGAGATCGCCCTGGGAACGCGTTCGCTGCTCGCGATCTTCTTTGGCCTCGTTCTGATCTGTTCGGTCTTCTTCGGACTGGGCTATTCGATGGGCCGGGCGGGGGGAAGCCGTGCCGCGCAGCCATCACCGGATCTGGCAACCGTGCCCGAAAGCCATTTGCCCAAGCCCTCCCCGGAGCAGCTGACGCCGGTGCAAACGCCACCAGTCACGACCGACGAAGATAATGGAGCGCCTACGACTCCGGACAACACGCCCGCGCCCCAACCGGCGCGCGCCGCAGCACCCACTCCGTCCAGCGCGCCGGCTCCCGTGAACAGCTCGCCTCTTCCGGCGCCACCCCCTGTAACGCCGCCCGCCGCGAGGCCGGCAGGTCTCCAGCCAGCCGCCGCGACCATAGCGTTCATGGTGCAGGTGGCAGCGGTCCGCGTTCCGCAGGACGCGCAGATCCTGGTCGACGCGCTGAAGAAACACGGCTACGTCGCCGTGGTGCGGAACGAGCCACAGGATCAGCTGCTGCACATCCAGCTGGGGCCGTACAGCTCGCGCGCCGACGCGATCGCGATGCGCTCGAAGCTGCTCTCCGATGGCTACAACGCGGTTGTGAAATAACTCACCCGCGCATCCACTCCGGCAATCCCGAGGCAATCGCAGCGCGCGCCGCCTCCAGCAGCTCTTCCTTGCTCGCGTAGTCCTGGGGCCGGATCGGCGCGTGAAACACCACATGCGCGGTCCCGGGAAAAATCTTGACGCTGCCCTTCTTCATCATGCTCTCAGTGCCGAAGATGGAGATGGGGACGACGGGCACCCCCGCCTGCATGGCCAGATAGAACGGACCCTTCTTGAAAGCCTGCAGCCGTCCATCGCGCGAGCGCGTGCCTTCGACGAACGACAGGACATGAATCCCCGACGCCAGGGTGCGGGTGGCAGTGTCGACACTTTCGATCGCGCTCTCGACGCGGCCGTCGCGATCGACCGGGATATAGCCGCCCAGCCGCATGCCCCAGCCGAGGACTGGGATCTTCATCAGCGAGCGCTTGAGGAAGGCGGCGGTGCGCGCGGGCAACAGCGGGAGGAGGATGGGAGGATCGAGATTCGAGACGTGATTGGAGAGGAAGAGGTACGTCTGCCGGGGATCGAGGGGCAGGCGGACAACGTCGACGCGAATCCCCGCGAGCCGCAGGCCGGTGCGCACCACCCACATGGCCCAGCGGTAGAGCGGCAGGACGTTGTGACTGAGGAGGGTCCACGGAAGGGTGACCATGGCAACCGGAACGCCGAGGATCACCCAGGTCGAGAACAGAACGATCGCGGCCAGCATGGCTTAGCTCGGACGACCGCGCAGTTCCAGGGCTGAAGGCAGCTTTTCGTAGATGCCATCGAAGCCGCCATTGGAAAGAATGGCGACCACATCGCCGGACTCGAGCCGCGGCGCCAGATTTGTAACAATGGCATCGGCATTTTCCAGCAGAACCGCATCGCGTCCCGAACCCTGCAGCGCGGCTACGACGTTTTCGGGATGCAGGCGCTCGCCCGCGGGGATTTTTTCCAGATGGAAAACACCGGCGACAACCACGCGGTCGGCCAGGGAAAGGCTCTCCACCAGCTCATGCTCGAAGACATTGCGGCGCAACGTATTCGAACGCGGCTCGAGTACCGCCCACAGCCGGCGGCCAGGATAAGCGGCACGCAGGGCGCGCAGCGTCTCCCGAATTGCCGTGGGATGGTGGGCGAAGTCGTCAATGATGGTGATGCCACCGATTTCTGCGCGGACTTCGAGACGCCGCCGCACGCTGCGAAAGGTCGACAGCGCTTCGATAATCGGCTCCGGAGGAATGCCCTGCCCCGCCGCCAGCGCGGCCGCCGCCGTCGCATTCAACGCATTGTGTTCGCCGGCCAGGGGCAGCCTGAGATCGACCCAGGGCTCGCCCGACCGCAGCAGACGCCAGCGGCTGGCGCCCCGCTCAAAGCGCAGATCCGTCAGCCGCCACATGGAATTCGCGCCGAATCCATAACGGTCGACGGCACACATCGCGTGATTCACGCAGTCCGAGACATTTTCGGAGCCGTCGAAGGCGACGATCCGGCCGCGTCGCGGGACCAGATTCACCAGACGCCGGAAGGCCGTCTTCACCGCATCGAGATCGCGATAAATATCCGCGTGGTCGAATTCCACATGCGTCAGGATCAGCGCGTCGGGGAAATAGTGCATGAACTTCGGACCCTTATCGAAGAAAGCGGTGTCATACTCGTCGCCCTCGATGATGAACGGCCGCCCGTTGCCGAGGTGAAAGCTCGTGCCAAAGTTTTCGGCGACGCCCCCAATGAGAAACGACGGCGCCAGCGACGGCTCGTGGCGCGCCGCCACCTCATAAATCCACGCCAGCATACTGGTCGTCGTCGTCTTGCCATGCGTGCCTGCGACCACCAGCGCATCATGCCCGGCAATAAATTCTTCCTGCATCACGCGCGCGAGCGAGGTGAAGGGCATGCGCTGATCGAGCATGGCTTCCACTTCGACATTGCCGCGGGAGATGGCGTTGCCGACGACGATCAGATCGGGAACTGGCTGGAGATTCGCTTCGGAAAAGGGCTCCGCGATGGGGATTCCCAGCCCGCGCAGCAGATCGGACATGGGCGGGTAGGCGGCCTGATCCGATCCGGTTACGTGATGTCCTTTGCGCTGCAGCAATCCGGCGAGCGATGCCATCGCCGTACCGCAGATTCCGATGAGATGAATATGTTTCTTAACGGGCATGACGGGGGACGGTGACGGCGCGCTCCAGAACATGTAACAGTGGCTGATCGGATTCGAGCACCAGCTCGGCGTCGGTCCCAAAAGGCAGCGTGACATTGCCGCCCGAGACGTGTCCGGAATGGAGTCCGATGGCAATGGGAACCCTGAACGGCTCCAGCAGGCGCAGGATGACCTGCTGCAGCAGATCGGGATCGGCACCCCGCGAGCCGCACTCCAGCATTTCGCCGAAGATGAAGCCGCGTGCGCCCTCGAATTTCCCGGCGAGAATCATCTGGCGGAGCATGCGATCGATCTGGTAGGGCTTGGCGCCAACGTCTTCGAGAAAAAGCAGTTTGCCTTCCGTTCGCGGAGCGAAGCGGGTGCCGAGCGAGGCGGTGAGCAGACTGAGGCAACCGCCGTAGAGGATGCCGCGCGCCGTGCCCGGGCGCAGCATGCGCAGCCCCTGTTCAGCGCCAGCGCGGACCAGTCCGCCGCTGATCGCGGCGCGAAAACTCTCGAGGTGCACTCCGTTCTCAACAGCAAAATCCGCGGCAACCATGGGCCCATGAAACGAGACCAGCCCGGTCTGATCGAGCAGCCAGGTTTGGGTGGCGGTATGATCGCTGTAGGCAAAGAAAGGCTTGGGGTGGGCGCGGATCAGATCGAGGTCGAGGCCTTCGAGCAGGTAATTGGATCCGTAACCGCCACGGGTACAAAGGATAGCTGCGACGTTGGGATCGGCAAAGGCGCCATGCAGATCGGCCAGCCGCTCCTCGGTCGAGGCTGGAAAAATAAGGCGCATATTTTCCCAGCGCATGTTCGGCGGCTACCACTTCGTAACCAAGCTGGCGCAGCACCTCCATGCCATGCGTAACGCGGTCGGCGCGTGCGCTGCTGGCCGGCGACACGACTGCGATGCGCGCACCTGGCGCCAGAGCCGGCGGCTTGAGAGCCCGATCAGCCAGGGAGCACCTCTCCTGCGGCAATCAGCTGCGCCGGTCCGGTCAGAATCATCTCTGCGCCTGGCCCGGGCCAGTCCACGCGCTGCGAACCGCCCGGCGCGTGGACCGTCATCGGCGACTTCCCGCCGCAGAATGCAATCATGGCGGTCGCGCTGGCACAGGTTCCGGTTCCCGAGGAAGTCGTGGGGCCGACGCCGCGCTCGAAGATGCGGATCTCGATCTCGTTGGCCTGGATCATCCGGACAAAGATCACGTTGATCTGCTGCGGGAAATTGTTGATGAAAGCAAATCTCGCGGCCCAGTTCCTGCCAGCCGCGCCTGTGCGCGCGAAAATTGTCGTCGTGCACGACGATGACAAAGTGCGGATTGCCCATCGAGACCTCAATGCCGCGAACCACGGTCTGGTCGGCCAGCGTCACCTGCGTCTGGCTCACCTGCGGCACACCCATGCCGGCAGCGATCTGAAATTTGCCGACGTCCGCCGCAACGATCGTGCAGGTTCGCAAGCCGGCGTCGGTCTCGAGGGTGATGCCTTCTCCCGGACCTGCTTTCTCCTCATGCGCGACCCATGCGGCGACGCAGCGCGTGCCGTTACCGGAAATCTCTGCGATGGAGCCGTCGGCATTGGCGAGCCGAATGCGGCCGGTCCGCTTGCCGGTCGCTTCGAAAAACTCCACCCCGTCGGCGCCGATCCCCGTATGCCGCTCGCAAAGCTTCTTCGCCAGCGCGGGATCGCAGGCGCCCTCGACGATCAGGAAATCGTTACCGCAGGCATGCGCCTTGGCAAAGCGCATCACTCGTCCTCCGCATCGCGATAAGCGCGCACTTCGTCGATGGCCGGTGCGGTCTTCAGTTCGGAGAGCAACCGCCGATGGAAGCGCCGATTCGCGGAGAGATCGAACGACAGCCGCTGCATTTCTCCCACGGGCTGGTTTTCCAGCGTCTCGAGGCGCCGATTTTCGCGGTCCATCACCTTCAGGATGGAAACGGTCATTGTTTCCACATCGCCGCCGCGGACTTCGTAGGTCATGGAGTAGAGCTTGAGGTTGGCGCGGTATTCGAGAACGCGGACCATTTCCAGGACGATGAGCACGATGACGGTGGCGAAGATGGCTGGGAAATAGAGACCCGCTCCGCAGGCCATGCCGATGGACGCGACCGCCCAGACCGTAGCGGCGCTGGTGAGTCCGCTGACCCGATCGCGGTTGTGCAGAATGAGGCCGGCGCCAAGGAATCCGATGCCCTGCACGATATTCGAGGCAATCTGGCCGCGATTCGCGCTGCCATCCCCCGCGATGATCGCCGAGAGAAACGTGAACATCGCCGCGCCAAAGCAGATGAGCACATTGGTGCGCACGCCTGACGGCCGGTGGTGATATTCGCGATCGATCCCAATCGCGCCGCCCAGCGCCGCCGCCAGTAGCAGACGTCCAATTGCACCGCCGGTAAGAAACAGCTGTTCAATGCGGCTGAACGCCAGCATGTGGCCGTTGGTGTCTGTCGTGAGAATCACTTGCCGCTGATCCTATCACTGGGCGCGGCCAGGTTTGAACGGTAAAAACGAACACAGGGCTTCCACCCCAGCGAGCAAAAGCAGCTCGCCGGGGACCCCGGATGGAGATTGCGGCTGGGTCGATTCATTTGGGTGAATAGAAAGTTGACCGATAGAAACGCACACAGGGCTGACCCGTTGAGCACACGATATTGAGCAGCGTCAGCCCCTGCGGATGAGCTTCCACGGCCTGTGCTACGGCGTCATGGTCCGCGGCGATGACAAAGGCCGCCGACTGCGCCGGGTGCTGAAGGGCGGGCATCCACTGGTAGTAGTCGGTCTCGTTGATGGTGCGGCGGAGCGGAATGCCGGCACGCTCGAAGGCGCCGATGTGGTCCGAGGTCCAGACCAGGATTTCGCCCGTGGGCGGCAGCTTTTCGAGAGCGCGCGCATAGGCCTGCTCGAAGGGGATCCGGGTTCGGGAGTTTTCAATCGCTTCGCGCAAGACCAGCGGGGTGGAACGCAGCAGCGCCGAGCAGTCGATGATGATGAGCACAATCGCGGCGAGCAGAATGAGTGGCGACCAGCGCGGCCAGCGTTTTTCCGCGAGGCCCATCGACCATGCCACGAAGAACCCCAGCGAGAGAGCGAAGATCGGCAGCATTTCCATGCCGTAGCGGGTGTTGTACCAGGAGTGCGGCCACCATAAAGGAATAAAGATGGGCACGGAACCGTAAGCCACGGAATAGGCATAAAACGGGAGCGGCAGCCAGAGCAGCAACAGCGGCGCGATGCAGCGCTTGCGCCATTTCCAAATGGCGGCAATGGTTCCCGCAACCACGAAGAACAGGAGCCGGTTGCCCCAACGCACCGGTACCGCGCCCATCTCCGCGGACTTGATGTAGTAGAGCGCCGCGACCGGCATGCTGTGCCAGCCGGGATAGTGGGGAGCGCCCGGAGTCGACGTCCGCGCATCGATGGCCTTCGCGGAATAGGGTCCGCGCATGAAGTCGAGCCAGTCTCCGTATTGGCGAGCATTCCACGCAAACCAGAGCGTCGGCGCGGTGATCAGCATGGCCGTGAAGAGGACGAAGGCGCCACCCGGCGGGCGTTTTCCAGGCGCGGGTTCGCCAGAGGGCACGCAGCGGCGATGAGCCAGACGAGGGAGGCAAAGATCCAACCGTCATAGCGTGTATAGATGGCGGTGACCAGGACCACGCCGCAGGCAGTGAGGGCACGACTGGCGAGGGACTGGCCGTCCAGGCGGACTTTGTCCAGTTCCGGTTCGGATTGCGACGGCGATCCGAGGGCTCGCAGAAAGGCCATCAGGAACAGCGCGGCCCAGATCATCTGGCACAGGAAGACGCGGCTCGTTCATGGCGGTGGTCTGCATGTAGAGCAGGCCAGGATTGAGCGCGAAGAAGAGCGCGGCGACGATGGCGCCGGCCGGACGCAGCCAATAGCGCGCCAGGCGCCACAAACCCGCAACGCTGAGAACGTAGCAGGCCATCGACGGAATGGCGCCGGCGATGCCGTTTTGCCACCACGCCATGCGCGCGGCAAACGGCATCATGAGCAGATGCGGAAAGGGCAGCCAGACGGAACCAATCTGCCGGATCCCGGGGTTGAGCGAGTCGAGGAGACGGCGTGCGATGTGCAGGTGCGCGACGGCATCGCCCCACAGCAGCAGCATGTCGCGCGGGAAGCAATAAGCGAAGGCCAGCACCGAGAGCAGCGCGGCCACCATGCCGGCGAAGACGGTCTCGTGGCGCAGGGAGCGCTTCTCGAGATCCGCTGGATCCGCGTCGCCGGCCGCTTTTTTGCGGGCTCGCGGCGACTTACTCGAGGTGCGAGAGCTGGCGGAAGAGCGCAAAGCGTTCCTCGATTTCCTTAGGGTCGAGTTGCTGCAGGCGCTCCGTGCCAAAGCGCTCCACGGCAAACGAGCCCATTACGCTGCCATAGAACATTGCGCGGCGGAAGACGGCGGGGGTCAGCGCCGGTTGCGACGCGATGTAGCCGAAGAAGCCTCCTGCAAACGAATCGCCCGCACCGGTGGGATCAACGACTTCAGCCAGCGGCAACGCCGGCGCGCGGAATGGCACGGTCACGCTGGCTCCTTCGGCAAAGGAGCGATCGCCGAAAAACGCGGTCGCACCGTACTCGCCGTGCTTGACCACCAGCGCTCTCGGCCCCATAGCGAGAACCTTGCGCGCGGCCATCACCAGGTTGTTGTCCTTCGCCAGCATCTTCACTTCGGTGTCGTTGATCAGCAGCGCGTCGAGACCCTTCAGCACGCGGGCAAGATTATCGGCGTGGTCCTTGATCCAGTAATTCATGGTGTCGCCGCAGACCATCTTCACCTTCGGCATCTTGCGGCGCACGTCTTCCTGCAGAACGGGATCGATGTTGGCAAGGAAAAGGTATTCGGTGTCCTGATACTCAGCGGGAATCTTGGGAGAAAAGCTCTGGAAGACGTTCAGCTCGGTATTGAGCGTCTGCGCCTCATTGAGGTTCTTCAGGTAGGACCCGCTCCAGAAGAAGCTCCTTCCGGGGACGTGCTCGATGCCGCGCGTATCGATCTTGCGGCGGGTGAAGACGCGCTCCTCGTCCGGCCCGAAGTCCTCCCCGACCACGCCGATCACCCGGACATCGGTGAAGTAGCTGGCGGCGAGGGCGAAATGCGTCGCCGCTCCTCCCAGGCAGCGCTCGCGGCGGCCTGAAGGGGTTTCAATTGCATCGAACGCGACACTGCCTACGACAAGAATTGCCATGCGGCCAATTTTCCTCGTGTTCCCTATTTTTGCTTCCAGTATTTTCCGAGCAGCAGATCCAGCCTCTCGCGCGCCGCCGGCGCAATCGCGTCGGGCGCGGTGAGTAGTGCATACTGCAGCGCCGTGGTGCAGGCGCAGGTTCGCTGCCGCGGCAAGGCGCCGACCGCTGCTTTCACAACGCGGCAGGCGTTGGCCGCATTCTGATTCATCACTTTCACGATCTGATCGATGGTGACATCGTCGTGGCCCTCGTGCCAGCAGTCGTAATCGGTGACCATCGCCGCGGTGGCGTAGCAAATCTCCGCCTCACGAGCCAGCTTCGCCTCCTGCAGGTTAGTCATGCCGATCACGTCGGCGCCCCAGCTGCGATAAAGATTCGACTCGGCGCGCGTCGAGAACTGCGGCCCCTCCATGCAGACGTAGGTACCCCTGTTTTTTGCCTCGACACCTTCTGTGGTGCACGCGTTGAAGATGGCCCTGGCGACAGCCGCGCACACCGGATCGCCGAAGGCGACATGACCCACAATGCCGTCCCCGAAGAACGTTGATACACGATGAAAGGTGCGATCGATGAACTGATCGGGGACGACGAAATCTCCAGGTTTGTGCTCTTCTTTCAGCGATCCGACGGCAGAAACCGAGACGATCTGCTCGACGCCGAGTTTTTTGAAACCGTAAATGTTGGCGCGGAAGTTCAGTTCCGAGGGAAGAATCCTGTGCCCGCGTCCATGCCGTGCGAGAAAGGCGACCTTGCGGCCTTCCAGTTCCCCCAGCACGAAAGCATCGCTGGGATCGCCAAAGGGTGTCGAGACGCGCTCTTCATGAACGCCCGTGAGGCCGGGCATAGCATACAGCCCGCTGCCTCCAATGATGCCAATTTCAGCCTGTTGCAATACGGCTCCCGGCCAGACGCGCTCAGCAGGGACAGCCCCTCCTGGGATGCGCGACAGTAGATGAACGCAAGCAATCAGTATAAATGGAGCCCGCGACGGGCAGCAGCATGCGGGCATGCAAAGATGGGCAGCAGGGACGATCAGTGAACGAAAGTCGCCTTCACTCTTTCCGATACTTCGAAATAGCCGATCCAGACAATTGCTGCGATCGCTGACTTGAGGACGCTAAAACCCAGTTTCGAATGCAAGTTGGCCACCAGATTCGCAGCACCTTCCCAGGAAGATCCCACGCCGAGATGAAAGCTCAGCGTGAGCTCGACAACTTTGCCCACGAGGGCAAAAGCCAGCCAGAGTTGGTAGATCCTGGGAAACTGCCGCTTTTCCCTGAAGAACAGAACGACGAGGAATACCAGGCCAGCCAGCAGAAGTGCGTTGTCAAAGAACTCCAGACCAACCAGGGTCGGCAGACCCGGCACTCTGAGGCCGATTAACGTGCGGGCCGGAAGGCGGAGTGAATGCAGGTCGAGCAGCAGATAACGAATCAGCAGGAAGGGGGTGATCACCAGTCCGATGGCGACAAGCACCAGCCAGCCGCCAATTCCCTGCGGGCTGGGGTGAATGTTGAACATGGGGGAAGCAAGATTCAGCGCCTCGGATGGTGAGGGCTGCCCGTTGGGGTTCGGCGGCAGGCTGTCGTTGGCCGCGCCTGTAATTGCATTTCCTGCTCTTCCATCGACCGGGTTGCCAGCAGCCATCGCGCTCTCATCCTCAGGTTCGGGGAGGAACAGAATACGATGGCACGGGAAAAAGGTCACTCCTTTCTTTTCCGACCGAAACCTCGGTCTCAATGGTGGGGCAGAGCCGCCCGCATCATCCCGCAGTCGGCCATGAAGTGCACCATGCTGCCGGCCAGATCGGACGTCGGAAGTCCGCCCCGTGACGCCACCAGGCCTCCCTTTGGATCGCCGGTTTGCTGCGCGCTCAGCATCACCACCTGCAGCTTGCGGGCGGCGGCCAGATCGAAGCTCTCGCTGACGAAGACGTCGTTGCCGCTGGTCACCATCAGCACCGGACCTTCATTCGTGTTGTAAAGCTGTTCGTCCGGACTGGTTTCGGCGGAGGTGTCGCGCGACACATTGCTGTACTTCTTGTTCAGTTCGTCGGTATACATCCTGACAAAATCACCCGCCGCTTCCTTCGTCTTCCATTGCGACAGATAAAACAGCGCGACCGACGAAGTGGAATCCTTGTCCGCTGCGTCCTTCTTCTGCGCCGCGTAGTAGATTCCGCCATCCCAGGCCGGGGTCAGCTCAGTGGCGACCTGGTTTCCGCCAAACAGCTCAGCCAGAATCCGCACATCCAACTCGCCCATCACGCCAATGTCGTAGGGATTGTATTGCGCGTCGATGATGGGATGGATGTCGGGCATGTTGAGCAGGGGAACCTTCGCCTCCTGCTCATAGGCATGCGGGTTCATGATCTCGTAGCTGCTGGCCGGGGGCCGATCGAGCACATTCGCGTACGCCGCAGCCGGATTCTTCGAGTCGGCGACCAGCGTGGCCTCGAACTTCAGGCCATCCTTGTAAGGAAACAGCAGAGATTCCTGCAGTAAAAGAGGGGCGCGCGACAGAACCGGCGAGTCGCCGTCGTCGGACATGTTGTCGAGCAGGCTGTCGACCAGTTCGGGCGATGTCCGCAGGCTTCGATGCGCCGGAGCCAGGCTGTAATCCACAAACACCGCCATGGCCTGACCCTCCAGAACCGCCTCGCGCGCCGTGTCGTCTTCGTCGGTGGCCACGTGCTTGCGATCTTCGGAGTAGCTGTGCGACAAATCGTCGCTGGTCTGGCTCTGCCACTTGTCCAGATTCACGCGCTGATCCTGCAGAGCATGGGTCAGCTCATGCGCCAGCACCGGCTTCTGCGTGTCCGGCGCGATCCAGTCCAGCAGATTCACCGTCTTCGTCTTGCTGTCGTAATACGCGGCGATCTGTTCATCCAGCAGCTTCAACAGAAACGACTGCAGGTGGAAATCCGCATCGATCAGGCCAAATTTCTTCAGGACGATCTCCGAGCGCTCCATCCGCTTCGCATCTTTATCGTCCTTCATCTTTTCGAGGAGATATTTCTCGACATCGGAGCGCGTGGTGAGATGGGGTTTTACCTGGCGCTTGATGGGCAGCTTGGTGTCTTCCGAGGCGAACTGCAGAATCGGGCCGATCGAGGAGAACAGCTCCTTCGCCTGCGCCGGGGTGATGCGGGTTTCCGGCGTCTGCGACTGGTCCGGCGGCTGGCCCACGGTACGGGGCGGCGGCACCTGCGCGGGCGGCGCAGGCGCGGTCTGCGCGCCGGCAGCAAGTCCAATCAGCAGCGCCAGCGGCGCACAGCACAAATTGATTTTTCGATCCATTCCTTTTCCCTTCGCCCTCTTTGGCGAATCAGCCCGCTCCGGCTTTCCCGCTATCCGCAGACTATAATTTTTCTGAGAGCCTCGTATGAGCCAGACATATCAGATTCCCGACGCCGTTGTCCCCTCCACCCCAGAGAGCCAAAAAGCGCTCGCCGGGGACCCCGCGGAAACGCCGTTAGCGGGCCAGCTGCGTGCTGCCAACGCCGCTCTCGAACTGAAGATGCATCGGGGAGCGCAGACGCCGCTCCGTTTTGCCGGAATTGCCACCGAACTGCCGGCCCTGCTCCATGATGCCGGGGTTTTCGACCTCGGATACCGCGCCTTTCTGCGCGCTGCCAATAAAGACCGTGTCCGGTGGCTGAACGGCATGATCACCCAAGCGGTTAAAGGCATGACTCCCGGCCAGGTAGCTTACACCCTTGTTTTGAGTCCTCAGGGGCGTATCCAGGGCGACGCTGACGTGTTTTGCTACGAAGATTATCTGTTGCTCGCAACCGACCGTTCCCAGTCCGAACGCCTCCTTACGCATTTGCGGCGCTTCATCATTATGGACGATGTGAAACTGGAAGAGTTAGACGCAGCGCCGACGGTTATCGGCATTGCCGGACCACGCGCCGCGGCGATTCTGCAGGGACTCGGGGGGAGCTTGCCGGAGCAAGGCACGTTCCTGTCCGCGCCGTTGGGTGGCGTGGACGTCACGCTGGTCCATGCCTGGAGCCCGGTCGTCCCGAAATTTGAAATTTACGTCCCGGCGGGACATGCCCTGCCGCTCTGGAACGCGCTGGTCGCCGCGGGAGCCATCCCCTGCGGAGTCGCCGCGACCGAAGATCTCCGCGTGCTGGAAGGGTTACCACAGTACGACGTGGACTTCAGCGATAAGCACCTGCCGCAGGAAGCGAACCTGCAGCGCGCCCTGAACCACACCAAGGGCTGCTACATCGGGCAGGAAATCGTGGAGCGCATCCGCTCGCGGGCAACGGTGCACCGGTCGCTGCGGCAGTTTGCGTTGCAGGGAGAAACGCCGAGCCTCGGACTGGGAGAGAAAGTCGAGCTGCGTACCGGCGATACGGCCGCAGGCGAGCTGACCAGCGTCGCGCGTTTTGATTTGCCCGGCCTCGCAAAAACCCTGGCCCTGGGCGTCGCTCGCGTTGAAGCGCTCGAAAAGAGTGAGACTGAACCGCTCAGGTATGCGGGAGGAATCGCGGTGCCGCTGGACGCGCCGCCTGTTCCTGCGGCCTGACCCGAACCTTTGATCATGCGGGGAGAATCGTTTTCTATGGATGAGAAACAGCCTTCGTTTACCGTAACCGACAAGCGCAAGTTCACCATGGAGGGCGAACTGCGCGACGAAGCAGCGCAACAGCCCGAAGAGAAGTCGACGTCACCGACGAATGTGGTCACCATGCCGGCGCCGGAAGAGCGCGAGCTGGAAGCGAAAGAAGTGCTCCCCGCCGAGGAGCCCGAGCTGCCGCAGTTCTCCGCGCAGGAGACCGCCGAGCAGAACGCCGCGTATCAGCAAACGTCGCGTCAGATCGACGATATGATCCGCCAGTCGAATCCTGGAATGGATGCGGCAGGCGCCGTCACCTTCGAGCACATCATCCAGTCGTTTTACGTTTCGGCCATGATCGCGATGGGTGCGGGCGCCGAGCCCGGGCAAAAGGCGCGGGTCGATATCCTGGGCGCACGGCAAAGCATCGACATGCTGGCTCTGTTGCAGGACAAGACCAAAGGCAACCTGACGCAGAAAGAAGAGACGACGCTGCAGAACGTGCTTTTCGAGCTGCGCATGATGTTCATGGAGATCACGAATGCCATCGCGCAGCAGGCGCAGCGCCCCGCCGATGGAAAGAAGAAGTAGATTTCCCGCCGCATGAAAGCGGAAATCATCGTCCTCGGCAGCGGAACCTCGATGGGCGTGCCAACGCTCGGTTGCCGCTGTGCGGTCTGCACTTCGACGGATCCACGCAACAGCCGCACCCGCCCCTCCATCGCCGTTACCTGGAACGATGGCGGTGCGCAACGTCTCGTCGTCATCGATACGGGGACGGATTTCCGCCAGCAGGCGCTGCGCGAAGGCATCCGGCACGTGGACGCCGTGTTCTACACACACGCGCACGCCGACCACATCCTCGGTCTCGACGACCTGCGCCCCCTCAGCTTCGAACACAAGCCCGGGCTGATGCCGCTGTATGCGGACCAGCAGACGGCCGACATTCTGCGACAGGTTTTTGCCTACACTTTTTCTGAACATGCGACGTATCCCACGCGAGCCCGGGTGGAACTGCACAACATGGAAGGAACGCAGGTCAGGGAAATGTTCGGAGCGCATTTTCAGCGGATTCCGTTGCTGCACGGCGACCTGGAAGTGGCGGGATTTCGCTTCGGATCCGCCGCCTACCTGACCGATATGAGCACGATTCCGGAGGCGAGCCTGCCGCTTCTTCAGGGCCTGGACGTCATGATCCTCGATGCTCTTCGACCCCAACCCCATCCCAGTCACGCCACGATTCCCGAATCCCTGCGCTCGGTCGAACGCGTTCGGCCGCGCCGGGCCTGGTTCACCCACATGTCGCACGAAGTGGACCACGAAGAAACCGAAAAGGGCTTCCCTGCCAACGTACGACTGGCCTACGACGGCCTGCGAATTCCCTTCGAGCTCTAGGCCCTGGACCATGCGCATCTACCGCACAATTGCCGAGCTGCCGCCGACTTCCGAGCTGCCGCGCATTGTTGCCGCCATCGGCAATTTCGACGGCGTGCATCGCGGGCACCAGGAGATCATCGAGCGGGTGCTGGAACGGGCACGCATCCTGGGTGCACCGGCTGTCGCCGTCACGTTCGATCCGCACCCGCTGGCCGTGCTGCGGCCCGAGCTGGCGCCCAAGCTGATCACGCCTATCGCGGAACGCCTGCGGTTGCTGGCGCAAACCGGGGTCGATGCCACACTGGTGATTCCCTTCACCCGCGAATTTTCCCTGCAAACCCCGCGCGAATTTGCGGAGCGGGTTCTGTGCGGGGCCTTGCGCGTCGTCGAAGTCCACGAGGGCGACACCTTTCGTTTTGGGCACGACGCGGCCGCGGGCATCGCAGAGTTGCGGGAGCTGGGCGCTGAGTTGCGGTTCACTGTGGTCTCGCACGGCGCGCTGAAGGTGCGGGGCATCACGGTTTCCAGCAGTGAAGTGCGGCGCCGCATCGCCGCCGGCCAGCTGGGAGTTGCGCGCGCGCTGCTGGGACGGCCCTTCTCCATCCTTTCCACACAGGTGCGCGGGCGAGGCGTCGGCAAGCAGCTCACCACGCCGACGATCAATCTGGCGTCTTACACCGAGCTGCTTCCGCCCAACGGGGTTTACGTCACGCGGCTGCGGATCGGGGAGGGTTCGGCAGCGCCGTTTTTCAACGCCGTCACGAACGCCGGCGTGCGGCCGACCTTCGACGGCGCAGGATTCGCTATCGAATCGCACCTTCTGGACGGACTGCCTTCGATCGAGCTCACCGAATCGACGCCCATCGAAGTGTGTTTCCTCATGCGCCTGCGCGACGAGCAGCGCTTCCCTTCTGCTGCATTACTGAAAGCACAAATCCTGCAAGATGTTGGCCGCGCGCAGACGTATTTCCGTCGGGCCGGATCGCTGCCGACGGATCACTGACGACGGACGGTATGCGGTCCAGCCAGCGCCGCCGTCTGCTGCAGCGGCGGATGCGCCGGCCCCAGCGTATCGCCGGGGAAGGTCTCGTTGGGCGTTGCGGCAATCGCGGTCTTCATGAAGTCGGCCCACAACGGCAGCGCGACCGCAGCCCCGGTCTGCTTGTCGCCCAGCGACTGACGATCGTCGTAGCCTACCCAAACGCCGCAGGTGATGGACGGCGAGAATCCGATGAACCACGCATCGGTGAAGTCGTTGGTCGTTCCTGTTTTTCCGCCCAGCGGATGATTCAGTTGCGCGGCCTTCGCCGCCGTTCCCTCGCTGGTAACGCCGCGGAAGAAGACCATCATGGTGCGCGCCGTCTTCTGACTGATCACTTCATTGACGTCGGCCGGCTCCTCAGGAAGCGGAATGCCATCCGCAGTGACGACGCGCTTGACCAGACGCGGCGCGACGCGAATGCCATCGTTGGGAAACACGGAGTAGGCATCGACCTGCTGCTCAAGGGTGACCTCGGCCGAGCCCAGGGCGACCGGCAGATACGCCGGTATGTTGGTCGTAATGCCGAAACGGTGCGCCGTGGCGATGACTTTGCGAATCCCGACGCGAGCCGCCAGTTCGAGAGCCGGAATATTGCGCGAATCGGCAAAAGCTTCGAGCAGCGAGATGCGTCCCTTGAATTTGCCGTCATAGTTATGCGGCACGTAGTTGCCGAACGAAACCGGCTGATCGACGATCGTCTCCTGCGGTGTGGCCCCGTCTTCCACCGCGGTAGTGTAGACGTAGGGCTTGAACGAGGAGCCGGTCTGGCGATCGGCCTGGGTGGCGCGGTCGAACTGGGAAAGATTGAAATCGCGGCCGCCCACCAGGGCCAGCACGTCTCCGGTCGCGTTGTCCATGGCGAGCATCGAGCCCTCGACGCCGGTGTCTTCCTCGAGCGTGCCATGCAACATGCCACCATCTTCGCCCGTGATCTTCATGTAGATAATGTCGCCGGGCTTGAGGAACTGATCCGCCGTATGGAAGCCGGTCCACGCCCAGTCTTCGGCAGCCAGCGAAAACTGACGATCGCCGATGCGCCCCGTCACCTGATACGGCAGGAGTCCTGTGACCAGGGCGTGGATATAGGTTCCGGGCGCCGGCGGAATCGTCCAGTCCGGATGCCTGAAGGTGTCGACGTTGAGACCGGCGGCCAGCACGTTGAGCAGATTCCCATGCCATCCGCGGCGGCGCTCGTACGCGGCCAGACCGTTCAGGACCGCTGCATTCGCCGTGTTCTGCAGATCGAGGTCGAGGGTCGTGTACACCTTCAGCCCGGCGGCATGAACTTCCTCGGCGCCGAAACGCCGTTCCAGTTCGCGCCGCACTTCTTCAACAAACCAGGGGGCGACGCTGTTGGGCGGCGGCTCCAAATGCAGATTGAGCGGCGACGAGCGCGCGGCCTCAGCCTGCGCTGCGGTGATTTTGCCGTCCTCCAGCATCGCGTCGATGACCACATTGCGCCGGCGAAACGCCCGTTCCGGGCTGAGGATCGGCGAAAACTCCGAGGGGCCTTTGGGCAAGCCGGCCAGCAGCGCGGCCTCCGGCAGCGTCAGCTCACTGGCATGCTTCGAAAAGTAGTATTCCGCGCCCGCCTCGAAACCATACACCCCGCTGCCCAGATAAATCTGATTGCCATAGAGGGTGAAGATCTGCTCCTTGGTGAAGGTGTGCTCGATCTGCAGGGAGAGAAACACTTCCTGCAACTTGCGCGTGGCCGTCCGCTCGTTGGAGAGAAACAGATTCCGTGCCAGCTGCATGGTTAGCGTCGATGCGCCCTGGGCCCGGCCTTTGGAAAAAACGTCGTGCCACGCCGCGCCGGCGACGCGAAACAGGTTGATGCCCCAGTGGCTCTCGAAGTCCCGATCCTCGGTCGAAATCACCGCCTGGCGCAACACGGGAGAGAAGTCGTCATAGTTGACGACCACGCGCCGTTCCAGGGCGAACGACCCAAAGCTGCGGCCATGAACGTCGTAGAGTTCGGTGGTGGCGTTGGGCCGGTAGTGTTCCAGCTCGTCGACCTGAGGAAGATCGACGGAGTAGACCAGCGTCAGTCCGGCGAGGCAGCCGGCGGAAGCAGCGACAACCACCAGAAACGCGAGCGCCAGACTGCCGGCAATTTTACGGGGGCCCCGTGGCTGGAAATCCGAATCGCGCCGGCTCGAGCGGCGACGCGGCGGTTCAGGATCTTTGTCCCAGTCCGATGGCGTGATGAGGTTCAACTTGCCATCCGATTCTCACAAACGCCACACGGCAGCGCAATCCCGCTTCCGGGCGTGGCTCCATGGTTCAAAACGGGTCCTGGCGCAGGCTACGCGTTCTTCTGCTTCAGAATCTGCAGCGCCCGGTTGAGCTGATCGTCGGTCTTCGGTTCCTGCGGGTTGTTCTCGTCTCCCGAAGGAACTTCTTCGACGCCTGGGTTCACCGCAATATTCGGCGTAACCGCTTCGTCCTCGATCTTTTTTCCCGAAGGCGATTCATACTTTGCGATGGTCAGCATCAGGGCAGAGCCGTCAGGCAGAGTAAAGGTCTTCTGCTCGCCGCCTTCGCCAAAGGTGCGGTCGCCGACCAGGTCGCCGCGCTTGTTGTCCAGAATCGCCGCCGCCACCAGCTCCGCCGCGCCCGCGGTGCCGTGGTTGACCAACACCACCAGCGGCGCCGACGACACAAACTTCGAGCTCTCCGCGGTGAAGGTCTGGGTGGGCACCGTCTGCCCCTGCAGGGTCGCGATGGTTCCCGTCTGCAAAAACGCATTCGCCAGGCGAATTCCCTGTTGCGGATCGCCTTCGGCGACGTCACGCAGATCGAGCAGCACCTTGCGGTTGTTGTCCTTCGGCATTTCCCGCAGGCGCGCGACCATCTCGTCGACGCGGTCTTTGGTCAGAACCACCGGCTTGAGATAGAGGATGCTGGAGTTCTCATACTGCTGCTGGAACAGCGCCGGCGGCGTCACCGCGGTGCGGGTCAGCGTGATGGTGTCGGGTTCCGGTTTCAGATGCCGCACCAGATCGAAGCTCACGGTGGTTCCTGGCTTGCCCTCGAGCAGCAGGCGGATCATCGCCACCGACATCTCGCGCGTGGAGTGGCCGCCGATCGACTCAATCAGATCGCCATCCTCGATGTGCGCCTTCTCCGCGGGACTGCCCGGGATAACAGTGATCACGCTGCCATAGCCGTAGCGCTTGGAAACTTCCATCCCTACCTGGGCCACGCCCTCGTGCTGGTGCTCGACATAGCTCGAGTACTCGGACTGGGTCAGGTAGCTGGAGTCCGGATCGAGGGATTCGAGCAGGCCATGCAGCGCGCCGGTCGTCACGTTCTGGATGTTCGGATCGGTGACGTAATCGGTTTGAATCTTGTGCAGCACTTCCTCATACACGCTCATCTGGCGATAAGCGCCGTCGCTCTGGCTGGCGTTGACGCCCGCGGGGCCAAAGCCGCCGAAGAGCACAATAAGGATGATCGCAATGGAGACGCCGAGAATGGTGTGATTGAAGCGTTTGGACATAAGGGTTCGGGGCGGGGATAAACCGACGCTTAGTGTAATGATACCTCAGGCTTGGTTGGACACGGGCCACGGCGAAAAGCGAGCGAACCCGAGGGAGAAATGGGGGAGAGGCGGGCGGACGGTCGTCGCGAACTGTCCGGATTGCAGGTGAGGCGCCCTATCGGGAATTTGCAGCCAGGGAGGCAAAAGCGGGGCGGAGGCGTGCGGATCGCCGACGGCCTGGGAATCGCACAAGGGCGATCTTCAGACACAGAGGGCGCCACCCGCCCTAGTCGATGAAGTAGCCGATGTCGGTGAGGACACTCTCGCTCAGTTCCACACCCAACAGCCGCGCACCGACGGGGGTGCGGAGCTTCGCTTCAAAACCCTCCAACACGTAACCCGGCAGATCGGTCTGTTGGCGGAGCAGCCGCAGCAGCGCTGCGCTGTCCATGGGGCATTCATAATCCCCCGGAAGCCCACACGAGGGGCGGATGGTTAAGGTAAGCGGGATGGTTCCTGGCCCGGATGCTGGGCGGGACGGCCGGGTGGTGAGGTTGACTCGCATGCGGGAATCCTGACGCTTGTCGCCGCAACTCTCAATGGCGCTGATGGGGAATCGGACCTGGACCAAATGGGGAGGCCCCATCGCACGAGAGTCATGGACATCGCAGGTCGCTATGGGCTGTGTCCGTTGTAGTGCGCCGTTGTTTACTGATTGATTACCGGGCAACGGGTTGGCAAGCGAGAGCATCCAGGCAGCCGCACGCCCTCGCGGAGATCGCTGATGGCACCCCCTCGTTTTCTGCTCGTGTGCACGTCGGTCCTGGTTCCGACCTCGTGGCTCGCGGGATGCGGAGCCGCCGGACCCTGAGCCACCTGCTCGGATCCGAGCCAGTTGAACGCTGCACTGCCCTCTGACCTCTGAGTTGTGATAAACGTGACCCATGCGAGCTGTTGCCGAAAAGTTGCACCTCAGCGAGATTGCGCCGGGGCTGGTGCAGTCGGAGATTCGCGCCATGACCGTGGCGTGCGACCTGGCGGGCGGCGTGAACCTGGCCCAGGGGGTGTGCGACACCGAAGTTCCCGCGCCCGTGGCCGCGCGCGCCGTCGAAGCGATTGCCCAGGGGCTCAACATTTACACGCGCATGGACGGTATTCAGTCCCTGCGTCAGGCGATCGCGGACAAGCTGGCGCGGCACAACGGCATGCAGGCCGACCCCGATGCGGAGATTCTTGTCACCTCGGGGGCGACCGCTGGATTTCTGGCCGCGTGCATGGCACTGTTCGACCCGGGCGATGAAGTTATCCTGTTCGAGCCGTTCTATGGCTATCACCTGAACACGCTGCGGGCGCTGCGCGTGAACGCTGTCTCCGTTTCGCTGGCCGGGCCGCACTGGACGATGGATCTGGACGCTCTGCGGTCGGCGATCACGCCACGCACGCGAGGCATCGTCGTCAATTCGCCGTCGAATCCGTGCGGCAAGGTGTTTTCGCGCGCAGAACTGGAGGCGATCGCACAGCTGGCCCTGGAAAACGACCTGTTCATCGTCACCGATGAGATTTACGAGTACTTCGTTTTCGACGGCACGCGGCACATCAGTCTGGCGACGCTGCCGGGGATGGCGGAGCGGACCATTTCGATTTCGGGATTGTCGAAAACGTTCAGCATTACCGGCTGGCGGGTGGGGTATCTGGTGGCGGATCGCCGCTGGCTGGGGGCGATCAGCTATTTTCATGACCTGGTCTACGTCTGCGCTCCATCGCCGTTTCAGCACGGCGCCGCGGCAGGACTGATCGAGCTGCCGGATTCGTTTTATTCCAGCCTGTCGGTCGAGTATCAGGCCAAGCGCGACATGCTATGCGGTGCTCTGGCCGACGCGGGGCTCACGCCGTCGATTCCGCAGGGCGCTTATTATGTGCTGGCCGATGTTACAAAACTGCCGGGAGCGCACGGCGCGGGAGAAAGCCCGCACACTGCTGCGCAACACGGGCGTGGCGGGGGTGGCGGGAACGGCGTTTTTTGCGGGCGGACGCGGGGAGAGCCTGGTTCGATTCTGCTTTGCCAAGCGCGATGAAGATCTGCAGCGCGCCTGCGAGCTGCTGCGGGGGCTTTGAAGAACCGAGTGGCGCCCTGAAGTTCACAGGGGCAATCGACGGTTCCAGCCGCAGCCTTTCGATTGCTTTGAGCAAAATGCAGGTTGATTCGATTCGCGCCTGAATTGTTTGGTCGCGCCCAAAAGCCGGCGCAGCGAATTCGGATGCTTCGCTCTGGATGACAGGATATTTTTTGATGCGAACTTCGGGGTCGGGAAGTCAGGCGGCGGTTGGTTGCGCGATGTCGACCAGGGGGAATCCTAATTTCTTCCACTCGTCGTAACCGCCGCGCAGTGGGCGCACGCGCTGGATGCCCATTTCACGCAGACGCATGGCCATCCGCGCGGCCGTTGCCTCACTGGGGCAGGTGCAGAACAGAACGATCTCCTGATCGCGCGGGATGCGCTCGCTCTCCTCGACCAGCTTGTCCGGCGTCATGGTGAGCGCGCCCGGGATGGTGCGCGGGTCGGGCAGGTAGTCGAGGGGATGGCGCAGATCGACGATGAATACTGGCTGTCCGCTCTCCACAATGGACTTCAGCTCCTCGGGCTCAATTCTGGCCATGCGCACGGAGCGGAGAAAGGCGCGGCGCTGCAGCATGCGCCAGACCAGGAATCCGATGAAGAGCAGCGCAAAAATCGCAGCGAAGAAATGCGCAGCCCAGGAGAGCGCGTTGGGATTGCGCTTGAGGACGTCGCCGAAGAAGCGTCCGCCCAGGGTCACGGTGAGAACCCATAGCAGGATGCCGCCCGCGTCGCAGAGTAGAAACTTGCCGTAGTTCATGCCGATTTGGCCGGCGATGGGAGCGGCGACCGAGCCCAGACCGGGAACAAACTTCGCTACGAGGAGGGCAGCGGCTCCGCGTTTCGTAAAAACGCCCTCCGTCTTGCGCACGCAGGCGGTGCTCTCGAAACTGAGGCGGCACATGAGGCGCACGACCGCCGACCCATAGCGCTTGCCGAAGATATACCAGGTGCTGTCCGCGATGAGGCTGGCGGTCAGTGCAGAGGCCAGGACCAACGGCAGATGAAGCTGATGCGTTGCTGTCAGCGTGCCCGCGGTGAGAAGCAGCGGGGTGCTGGGAACCGGAATCCCCAGCTGCTCCGTGAGGACCCACAGAAAAATGACCCAATAACCGTATTTGATGAAGAAGTCGAGCGCGATGGGCATGGCTGGGGCCGCCTGGGGGACAGGAACAACAGTATAGATGTCGTTGTGGCCGAAAGGGAGCGGGGATTCCTGGCGGGGTGCCGATCGACGGATAGCGGACTTCTGCTCGGGCTTCTCTCGCCAGGGATGACGAAAATGCAGGTCCATTCGACTCGCGTCTGAATTATTGTTGGCCAACAACGGCACAACAAAGCGGATGCTCCG
>CAWEWV010000008.1:0-99056 GCA_963812865.1 uncultured Acidobacteriaceae bacterium
GACCACTGGTCGAGGAGTGGTTGCGTAACCTCCAGCAGAAACCGCGCAAACGGAAGCGGCCCGAACTGGTCGCGACCGGGCGGGAATCGAAACCTCTGGCGCCTGCCAGCAAGGCCAAGATCCGAAATCTGATGAGCGTGCTGTTCAACCACGCGATCCGCTGGGGGTTTGCTGACCGTAATCCGATCAGTGGCCCCAATAAAGGCGCTGGCGTCCGTCAGAGCTCCAAGCGGGTCCGCATTCCCGACATCCTGGAAGTCTCCGAGATGCAGGCCATGGTCGCGAAGCTTCAGCTTCGCGAACGGGTCTTGCTCTTTCTCGTCATGGTGACCGGGCTGCGTCGCGGCGAGCTCTCCGGCATCCAGTGGGGCGACATCGATTTTGCGAATCTGCTGATCGATGTGCGGCGCTCGGTAGTGGATCAGGTGGTTGGACGGTGCAAGACGGAGGCCTCACAAAAGCCCGTCCCAATCGACGAGTACACGGCGCAGGATCTGTTGGCCTGGTACCGCGTCACCCCGTATCGCGAGCCGGGCGATTGGGTCTTCGCTTCAAACAGCCGCCGTGCCGGCAAAAACCGCGGAAAGCAGCCTCTCTGGCTGCAAACCGTCATGCGTTATCACATCGAGCCTGTCGTCCGCGAGCTCGACATCAAGAAGCGAGTTTCCTGGCACACTTTCCGGCGCACCTATACGAGCCTTCTCAATGCCAATGGAGAGGACGTCAAGGTTGTGCAGGAACTGCTGCGTCATGGATCGGCGAAGGTGACTCTGGACGTGTACGCGCAGGCGCAGATGCCGGCAAAACGAGCGGCGCAGCACAAGGTCGTGGAGATGGTACGGCGCCGAAGCGCGCCAGGAAGCTCTCGAAATAGGCGACTTAACTGCTCCCCAAAATGGTCCGCGGACGAAAACGAGGGGAAATCGCTAAGTTATTGGTTTGATTTGGCGTCCCCGACGGGATTTGAACCCGTGTTATCGCCGTGAAAGGGCGGTGTCCTGGGCCGGGCTAGACGACGGGGACGCTGATCGCAGGGGCCTTATTCAGGCTCAACCGCGGAGCAAGCCACTTCTGACTTTAACGGGGGGTGGAGGCAAAGTCAAAGGTCAGGACACAACACAGGCTATAGAGCGAAAGCCACGGGCCACGCCTATTGGCTCACGGCGAGCGAGATACGGCGGCAGGGTTACGAGTAGTAGTGCAGGGTTGGGCTGTCTTCGGAGACGGGCAGCGTTGCCGGATCGAAATGCGAGCGCCAGGCCGGGTCGCGGCGGGTTTCGAAGCGAAGGCGGCGTTCAAAGAAGCGCACCAGAAGGACGATCAGGAGCGCAAAAGGCGGACCCAGAATCCAGCCGATCAGACGCTTGATGCCAGTGAGCATTGACCCTCTCCGCATCCGGGGGACGGACACGACTGACTGCAGAAGTAGCACAGCAACATGAAACGCTGAGCAATATGCGGCCATTCCTGAGGCAGGTAGCTGGGTGTGCAACAGCGGCTGCGGGGCGAAGAGCTTACGGATTGCGGGCAGCCTGACACCTGGGACTTTGGCGTCATTTGCTGTCTGGGTTCCCACGGTGAAAAGGCAAATCACGCCGGATATAATCAAACTTTCAGAGCTGAAAGGAGACGGCAGTCGCATGCCCATCCAGCCAACCGCCAAAATCTGGCACAACGGCACCCTGATCCCCTGGGACAAGGCGCAGATCCACGTGATGAGTCACGTGGTCCACTACGGGTCTTCGGTTTTCGAAGGCATTCGCTGCTACGCTCAGCCGGAAGGGGCGGCGGTGTTTCGGCTGCCCGAACATATGCAGCGGCTGCTGGATTCGGGGCGTATCTATCGGATGACGCTGCCCTGGTCGCTGGATCAGCTGTGCTCGGCGGTGGTGGAACTGGTGGAGGCGAATGGGATTGCGCCGTGCTACGTCCGGCCGATTGCGCTGCGCGGCTACGGCGAGGCGGGCGTCAACCCGAAGGGCTGTCCGATTGAGGTTTACGTCATCAATTATCCGTGGGGCAAGTATGTGGCCGGAGATGCGGCGGATGTGTGCATCTCGTCGTGGAGCCGGCTGGCGCCGAACACCATGCCATCGCTGGCGAAGACGGGCGCGAACTACGCCAATTCGCAGCTGATCCGGATGGAAGCGGATGCGAACGGGTATGCGGAGGGGATTGCGCTGGACGTGCACGGATACTTGTCGGAGGGATCGGGTGAGAATCTGTTTCTGGTGCGCAACGGCGTGTTGTACACGACGCCGCTGGCGAATTCGGTGCTGTCGGGGATCACGCGCGACTCGGTGCTCACGCTGGCGCGGCACTTCGGGATCCCGGTGGTGGAGCAGGCGCTGCCGCGGGAGATGATCTACATCGCGGACGAGGTGTTCTTCACGGGGACGGCGGCGGAGGTGACGCCGATCCGGTCGGTGGATCGGATTCAGGTGGCCGATGGGGAGCCGGGGCCGATCACCAAGCAACTGCGGGATGAGTATATGGGGATTGCGAACGGACTGAAGCCGGATCGATTCGGTTGGCTGACGCCGGTGCGGGTGACGGCGGAGCAGCCGGTGACGGCGTAGGGTGTGCCCCACTCGAAGCCGTATGGTGGCGCGGCATTGCTAAATGCAGAGGTTTGAGGGGGTTGACCCCTCGGGATGTTGTTGATTCCATGGCCAGAGGTTTTGGCTGGACCCCTGGTGTTAACGCATTGATAAACATCAGCCGTCGGCGGTTCGCAGTCGGCGGTCCGTGGGAAGGCCGGCGTTCCGCGCTCGGCGTGCCGTCCTCTGTTTCCTGGGCAGGTGTTGCCGGTTTCGGTGTCTCCGCAAAAAAAACAAATTGACGGGGTCGACCCCTCCGGAAGTTGCTGATTCCATTACCAGAGATTTTTGCCGGACCCCCTGGTATTTACGCATGGGTTAACGGGGTTCGGCGCACCGCGATGTTGATGGCGGGAGTTGCAAGTCGCGCAACGTGTAGATTCTCAAAGAGCCAGCTGACCTGGCCTGGGCCAGGTGAGGGTACACCGTACAGGTGGAGTATCCGCCGATCGAAGCGCCGGCTCGCTGGAAGATGCTCTGCAAAGCAAGAGCTCTGTGGGCGAGGATGGCGGACAGAACTTTCCCTTGTTCTTAGGTTAGGAATATACGAAGGGCTAAGCAAGTGCATTCGGCGGGGCATTGGGTACGAAGGTCATGGGCGGCACGGCTTGAAGCCGTGCCGTTGATGCCAGAAAGGAAGCAGGCGTTTTGGCTCGATTCAGGTTCGGCCGGGAGGAAAACCGGACGGTGACATATGTCACATGCGGGGTGAAGGGCGGACTGCTTACAATAAGGTCATCATGAAGAGCGGGAACAAGCAGACAGTGCGGATTGCGATTGCGGTGGTGGTGATTGTGGGAGCGATTTCGTATCTCGCGGTGACCGGCGTGGAGGCCAACAAGAGCTACTACGTCACGATTCAGGAACTGCAGTCGATGGGCGGGAAGGCCTACACGCGCAATCTGCGGGTGGCGGGGAGCGTGGCGCCGGGGACCATCGTGCGGGACGGGTCGCACGCGCAGTTCACGCTGGTGGAGCTGGATCGGAAGCTGAAGGTTTCGTATACCGGCGAAGAGCCGCCGCCGGACACGTTCAAGGACAACAGCCAGGCGCTGGCGATTGGGACGTTTGGGCGAGATGGGGTGTTCCACGCGACGCAGCTGCAGGCGAAATGCGCGTCGAAGTATGCTCCCGCACAACCGGGGCAGAAGACGGCGGGGGCGACCCAGAATACCGCGATGGCGGCGCCGGCGACGGGCGGGCAATAAAAGACAGCGATCAGCGTGCAGCGTACAGCGTTCAGAAAAACCTGAACCGCTGGAAGCGGGAGAAGTGTGTCCCCCGATGGGGTGGGAGTAGACTGCGCAGGAACAGACCATGAGCAGCATCATCGCGGAGTTCGACGAGGTATCGAAGCTGTACGGCACATTCGCGGCGTTGCGCAAAGTGTCTGTGCAGTTCGAGCGCGGGCGATGCTATCTGGTGCTGGGGCCGAACGGGGCGGGGAAGTCGACGCTGCTGCGTACGCTGGCTGGATTGCTGAAGCCGAGCTACGGGAAGGTGCGGGTGTTTGGGGCGGGTGGTGAGGCAGAGGATCCGATGGAGGCGCGAGAGCGGATCGGATACATGAGCCACGCCACGATGCTGTACGACGAGTTTTCCGGCGTCGAGAACCTGCGGTATTTTGCGAGCCTGTATCGGGGACGGGATTGCGTGGCGCCGGCGGAGGCGCTGCGGAGCGTGGGGCTGGATCCGGAGCTGACGCGGCCGGTGGGGCAGTATTCGCAGGGGATGAAGCAGCGGGCGTCGCTGGCGCGGGTGCTGATTTCGCGTCCGGAGCTGCTGCTGCTGGACGAGCCCTTTTCGAATATGGATATCGCGAGCGCGCATCAGATGCTGCGGCTGCTGGAGACATTTCGCACGGAGCAGCGGGCGATTTTGCTGACCACGCATCAGCGGGAGCTGGCCGAGCCGCTGGCGGATTTTGTGTTGACGCTGGAGGCGGGAGCGGTGGCGTCGCTTGAGGACGGACCGTACGCGAAGAGTGGGGCGTTGGGTTTGGCCGCGTCGGCGGCGGGGGCTGCGCGATGACGAAGGCTCCGACGAAGACGAATGCGGCGCGGATTCTGGACGGGCTGGGGATTGCGTATGAGATTCGCGAGTATGAGGTCGATCCGGAGGAATTTTCGGCGCTTGGTCGTGGCGGAGAAGATTGGGCTGCCGGCGGAGCAGGTGTTCAAGACGCTGCTGTGCGTAACCATGAGCGCGAACATGTTTTTGCGGTGGTGCCGGGCGATGCGGAGCTGGACTTCAAGAAGCTGGCGGCGGCGGCGGGGGCGCGGAAGGCGGAGATGGTGTGCGCTGAAAGACGTGCAGCCGCTGACCGGCTATGTGCGCGGCGGCGTGACGGTGTTTGGGGCGAAGAAGGATTTCCGCGTTTTCGTGGATGAGACGTTGGAGCTGTTCGATGTGGTGTCGGTGTCGGCGGGGACGCGCGGAGTGCAGGTGGTGCTGAGTCCGGCGGATTATCTGCGGGCGACGGGGGCGACGGTGGCGGATCTGACCAAAGGCGGGCACCGGGCACAGGGCGCCGGGCACGTGCAGGAGCGGCAGATCGGCGGAAAAGAAGGATCTGCATGAAGGCCCGCTTATTTTCTGACGCATTTGAAGAAGGATCTGCAGCTGGAGTGGCGGTCGAAGGACGCGATCAACTCGATGCTGTTTTTCGCGCTGCTGGTGGTGGTGCTGTTCAGCCTGGCGTTCGATCCGACGCGGGCGGTGAGCCGGCAGATTGCGGGCGGTATTTTGTGCGTGGCGACGATGTTTGCCGCGGTGAGCGCGCTGAATCAGGCGTGGGCGCGGGAGCTGCGGAACCAGGTGCTGGATGCGCTGCGGATGACGCCGGCCCCGGGGCGTCGTTATTTCTGGGCAAGACGATGGCGAATTTTTTGTTCGTGACGGTTGTGGAACTGGTGCTGGCGCCGGTGTTCGTGATGTTTTACAACCTGCACGCGCTGGGCAATGGATGGCTGCTGGCGCTGGTGCTGCCGCTGGGGACCTGGGCGCTGATCGTGAACGGGGTGTTCTTTGCGGCGCTGTCGATCCGGACGCGGAACCGCGAACTGCTGCTGCCGCTGATCCTGTTTCCGATTTTTATTCCGGCGCTGCTGTGGATGGTGATGTCGGCGTCGTCGATTCTGACCGGGGAAGGCGACGCGGTCACGTGGATCAAATCGCTCGCCGCGTACGACGTGATTTTCACGACGCTGTGCGTGATGTTGTTCGAGGTGATTCTGCACGCGGAATAGGGGCTGGCGGACGAGCCTGTTGGCGCGCGCGGAACAGGCTGCCTGGACGGCGAGTCCTACCAGGGCCGGAGTGGTGGTATGGAGGACATGGGCGGCGGAGAAGGCGACGATCCAGAGGCCGATGACGAGGTGCCGACGGTGAGGACCCATCTGCGGGCAGGGCGGTCGTGGGGAGCGAGAGTGGAGGATTTGCGGAGTGCCGAAGATCTGGCCGCCGATGCCAATGGCCATGAGGAGGGCGCCGAGGATGAGGGTAATCCAGACCATAGTTTTACCTTTTTACCCTAATGAGGGTAGATGCGGGAAGAGGCAAGGGCGGGCAGTGGGAGTAAGGATTTGGGTACGGACCGGCGGTTCATGAGGCGCGGCGGGGCGACTAAGGACGCGGAGGCAGAGAAATGAAGAAGATACATTGCGGAGTTCTGGTGCTGGGGTTGGCCGTAACGGTAGTGGGGGCGCAGTGGGGAGGAGCGCAGAACGCTCCGGCGAAGGAAGCGCCGAATGCGAGTCCGGCGCCCGATCCGGCGACGGTGGCGGTAGAGTTTGTGAGCCAACTAACGGCCGTGGACCGGGGGAATCTGAAGAACTACCGAGCGGCGCTGGAAGCGCGGACGAAGGGGCGGTGGAGTCTGCCCGCGTCGGCGAAGCCGCCGGAATCGACGCCGGGCGAGGTGAAGATTGTTTGTGTGGTGCATACGGACGGCCGGGTCACGAATATGACGCTGGAGGGGCCGTCGGGGAAAGTGGCGCTGGATCGGGCGGCGTGGGCGGCGATTACGGGAGCGTCTCCCTTCGACGCGTTTCCTTATGGGATCGGCGTGGAGCAGGTGAAGGTGCGCTTCACCTTTGACTATAACGGGGGGGCGCCGCAGGACAAACGTCACGGGTGGACGCAGGAGTTAGCTCTTCGCGAGTGAAAAGTAGAAAGAGGCAGGTATGAAATTGTGGCGATGGTTGTGGCTGGCGGTGACGCTGGGCGTGCTGGCGGAAGGGTTCCGGGTGGCGCTGTTTGTGGTGCCGGCGGACGCGGCGCAGGGAAATGTGCAGCGAATCTTTTATTATCACATTCCTTCGTGGGCGGGGATGGGGCTGTTCTTCGCGATCAACCTGGGCTGCTCGCTGGTGTATCTGGCGGTGCGGAACCGGAACCAGGCGCTGGCGATGAAGGCGGACTCGCTGGCGGTGGCGTCGGCGGAGATGGGCGTGGTTTTTTGCTTCATCGGGCTGGTGACGGGGTCGTTGTGGGGACGCGCGGTTTGGGGGATCTGGTGGACGTGGGATGCGCGGCTGACGTCGACGCTGGTGCTGTGGCTGATTTACGTGGCGTATCTGCTGCTGCGGCGGTTTGCGGCGGGGCCGCAGATGCGGACGCTGGCGGCGGTGATGGCGATCTTTGGATATCTGGACGTTCCGCTGGTGTATATGTCGACGCGGTGGTGGCGGACGCAGCATCCGGCGCCGGTGTTTGGGGGCGCGCCGGGATCGGGGATCGATCCGAGCATGATGCCGGCGGTGTGGTGGAATCTGGCGGGGTGGCTGATGTGGGGGATTTTTGTGGCGAGTTTGCGGTATGTGTCGGAGTATCGCGCGCAGAAGGCGGAAGAGGAGGAAGCGCTGAAGGCGCTGGAATTCGCGCCGGGTCAGGCGCAGATGGCGGGAGGGAGATAGCGATGGATATGGGACAACGGCATCTGGTGCTGGCGTATGCGGCGACGATTTTGATTCATCTTATTTATCTGGGATACGTGGCCGTGAAGGCTCGGACGGGCAAGAGAGGATAGCGCGAACACGGACCCTTCGGTGCGGAAACGCCGGCGATCATCGCCGGCGTTTTTCGTTTGGTGGGGGATGGAATTCGGCAAGGTGGTTCCTGCGACAGATCCCTCAAGACGGGCCTCAAAGGCGAGATCAGGCGCCGGAAGGGTTGTAGAGGCGAGGAATTTTGTACAGTAGAAATATGGTTGGAATTCGCAAAGTTGTTTTATTCGGAATGAGTTTGGCGATTGCGATCGCGGCGCCGGCACAGCAGGATGTGATCCATCCGAAGGACACCTCCGCGCTGCACCCGCCGCCGGGCGCGAAAGTAGCGATTGTGGAGTTCGCAGATCTCGAGTGCCCGAGTTGTGCGATGGACAATCCAGTGATCATCCAGGCCGTGGAGAAGTACCACGTGGCCTGGATGCGGCACGATTATCCTCTGCCGCAGCACAACTGGAGTTTCCAGGCGGCGGTGAACGCGCGCTGGTTCGACACCAAATCGAAGAAGCTGGGCGACGATTATCGCAACGCGGTGTTTGCGAATCAGGCGAGTATCGAGACGAAGGACGATCTGGCGCAATTCACACAGAAGTTCGCGCAGCAGCATGGCGTGGGGATGCCCTTCGTGATGGATCCGCAGGGAAGACTGACGGCCGAGGTGAAGGCCGATCAGGACCTGGGGAATCGGATGGGGATTCACGAGACCCCGACAGCCTGGGTCGTCACAGAACACGGGTATAAGCAGGTGACAGATTTCAAGAATCTGTACTCGATGCTGGATCAGGCGACAGCGGAGCGATAGCCCCTTTGGCACAGGGTAGAGCGCACAGGGCAGGGCACCGACCACAGGCCACGGTGGGGGTGCCCACTCCCTGCGCGCTAAAGTTATACGGTGGCGCAACAGCGAGGGGCTGAGTGCGCGCATCTATTTATTGCATTCCTGAGTTTCCCTGACAGAGAGACACGATGAGCATTGGAATTGAAACGGCGACGCGGCCACCGGTGGCCGCGCGGAGGCATACGGAGCGGGCGGTCCACGGGCATACGCTGGTGGACGATTACGCGTGGCTGCGGGAGAAGGAGAACCCCGAGGTGATTGCGTATCTGGAGGCGGAGAACGCCTGGTGCGCGCAGGTGATGGCCGGGACCGAGGAGCTGCAGAAGCAGCTGTACGAGGAGATGCGGAGCCACATCAAGGAGACGGATGTGTCGGTGCCGTTTCGCGACCGCAACTACTGGTACTACTCGCGGACGGAGCAGGATAAGCAGTACGAGATTTTCTGCCGCAGACGCGGGACGGCGGATGGTCCGGAGGGCGAAGAAGAGATTTTGCTGGATGTGAATGAGCTGGCGGAGCACGAGTCGTTCATGGCGCTGGGGACGATGGTGGTTTCCGATGACGGCAATCTGCTGGCGTATTCCTGCGACAACCGCGGGTTCAGGCAGTACAAGCTGTACGTGAAAGACCTGAGGACAGGCGAGGTGTTCAAAGAACACGCCGATCGTGTGGGCTCGGTGGTGTGGGCGGCGGACAACCGGACGTTGTTCTACACGGTCGAGGATGAGGAGCAGAAGCGGCAGTTCCAGTTTTTCCGGCACGTGTTGGGGACAGACTTTTCCGAAGACGAGTTGGTGTACGAGGAGAAGGACGAGCGGTTCAATATCGGCGCGGGGCGGACGCGCGACGACAGGTACATCATCCTGGAGAGTTCGAGTCACACGACGACAGAGGAGCAGTTTTTGCCGGCGGATGAACCGCGCGGGACGTGGATGCTCATCGAACCGCGGCGCGAGGAGATTGAATACTACGCGGATCATCGGAACGGGCAGTTTTATATCCGGACGAATGACACAGGACGGAATTTTCGGTTGGTGACGACGCCGGTCGACGCGCCGGGACACGAGAACTGGGCGGAGCTGATCCCGGTGCGGGCCGAGGCGATGCTGGAGGAAGTAGACCTGTTTGCCAGGCACGCTATGGTATGGGAACGGCGGCAGGGATTGCAGTACGTGCGCGCGGTTCCGTTTCGCGAGGCTGGGCCGGAGATGGCGGAAGGCCGGGAGATTGCGTTACCGGAGCCGGTGTACAGCATTCATCCGCATGCGAATCGTGTTTATGACACGGGGAAATACCGGTATGCGTACCAGTCGCTGGTAACGCCGGCGTCGGTGTTCGAGTACGACGTGGCGACAGGCGAGTCGAAGCTGCTGAAGCAGCAGGAAGTGCCGGGCGGGTTTGACCGGACACGGTATGCGTCAGAGAGAATTTTTGCAAAAGCGGTGGATGGGGTCGAGATTCCGGTGTCACTGGTGTGGCGAAAGGATATGCGCGAACCGGGAAAGAATCCGCTGTGGGTGTATGGGTATGGGGCGTATGGATACTCGCTCCCGTTGGGGTTCAGCAGCAGCCGGCTGAGTTTGCTCGATCGAGGATTCGTGCTGGCGTATGCGCATGTGCGCGGCGGCGGCGACATGGGCAAGGCGTGGCATGATGCCGGGCGGCTGATGCACAAGCGGAACACGTTCACAGATTTTATTGCGGTGACCGAGCATCTGGTGGCGCACGGGTATGGGGCGCCGGATCGCGTAGCGGCGGAGGGCGGCAGCGCGGGTGGGCTGCTGATGGGCGCGATTGCGAATATGCGTCCGGACTTGTATCGGGCGATTGTGTCGCACGTGCCGTTTGTGGATGTGATGAACACGATGCTCGATCCAACGCTGCCGCTGACCGTGCCGGAGTACGAGGAGTGGGGCGATCCGGGCCGGAAAGAGGCGTTCGAATACATGCTGAGTTATTCGCCGTATGACAACCTCGAAGAGAAACAGTATCCCGCCATGCTGGTGAAGACTTCACTACACGACAGCCAGGTGATGTACTGGGAGCCGGCGAAGTATGTAGCGAAGATGCGGACGTTGAAGACGGATCGCGGGGATTTGATTTTGCATACGAATCTGACCGCGGGGCATGGCGGGGCTTCGGGGCGCTACGACTATCTGAAGGAAATTGCGCTGGACTATGTGTTCCTATCAAGGGAACTTGGCGTGATTGGCGGGTAATCCGATCGCCGGTGTGGTTTCCTGGAGCGCGTGGCGTTCGCGGCGTGTGAGGCGGGAGAGCACAAACAGGCTGGCGGCCGCGAGGGCTCCGTCGGTGAGAAGGCTGGCGGCGGCTGCTCCGCGCCAGGACCAGCGGGGAATCAGTAACAGATTCAGGCACAAATTAAAGGCGGCTGCGCCGAATTGCGTGGCGGTGCGGTTCCACTGCGAGGCGGATGCAGTGATGGCCGATCCCCAGGCGTAGTGGAAGGCGCGCAAAACGGGAAGCAGGCAGAGCCAGCGGAGGGCAGCGACCGATCCCTGGAAGGATGATCCAAAGATGCGAGGCAGGAGCGGTGCGCCGAGGGCGAGAAGCGCGGCGGCGACAAAGGAAAAGGGAAGCGTGCGCGCCAGGGTGGTGCGGGAGAAGACACGAGCGCGGTGGATGCTGCGGGCGCCCTCGCGAAAAAAGCGCGGAGTGGCGGCGGCATAGACGGCGTAGATGGGAGCGCTGGCGGCGTCGACCACACGGTACGCAGCGGAGTAGATGCCGGCTGCGTAGGTTTGGCCGAGGCTAACGAGGAAAGTCTTGTCGATGTCGTTGTAGACGGAGATCGAGGAACTGGAGAGGGAGAAGCTGAAGCCTTCACTGAGGTCGGCGCGGCGGATGCGCATGAAGCGGGGAAGACCGAGGCGGAGCGTTGCAAACGCGAGCGCCAGGATGGCGACAGCGAGCGCGGAGAGCCAGTAGACCCTGGTCCAGAGCAGCGCCGTGGCGCGCATGCCGTGCGCGCGGGCCCAGACGAAGACAAGGGCGGCGGTAATGGCCCGGGCGATTTGAGCGAGGGCCGTGAGGTTCGCGGTCCAGGCGAGACGGCCCGAGCCCTGGAAGGCGCGCGCAGCGAGCTGCACGAATTTGCCGAGGAGGCCGTCGGCGAGGGCGATCCAGGGGACGAGCGGGCGGAGCTCGGGGCGCAGCGCGAAGTGCGCGTAGAGCATGGCGGCAGCGAGGAGCAGGAAGAATCCCGCCGCAGTGATGGCGAGCGCGTGGCCCCAGGTACGCGGGAAGGAGGCGCGGTCGCGGCTGAGGTTGCGGACGAGGATCATTTCCATGCCGAGGGAGCTGAACTGGCTGAGCGCGGCGACGAGAGCTGCGACACCAATGAAGGCGCCGTATTCGCGGCTGCCGAGGGCGCGGCCAATGAAGACGAAGTAGGCGGCCTGCGCGGCCATAGCGACTCCCTGGCCGGAGATCATCCACAGCGAGGAGCGGCGGAGGGATTCCTCGGGCATGGTTAGCCCAGGGCTTCGGTGTACAGATCTTCGAGACGGGAGGTTTGGACTTCGAGGCTGAAATGCTCTTCGGCGCGGCGTCGTCCTGCGGCAGCGAGGCGCCTGGCGAGGCAGGCGTCGGTCAGGATGCAGGAGATGGCTTCGGCGAGCGCGCGTTCATCGCCGGGCGGAACGAGCAGGGCGGTTTCGTTTTCGACCACGGCTTCGGAGACGCCGGGGCCCCGGAAGCCGACGATGGGCAGGCCGATGGCCTGGGCTTCGCAGAGCGTGATGGGGAGGCCTTCGGTGTCGCCGCTGGCGGCAACGATGCTGGGCGCGACGATGAGGCTGGCGCGATACATGAGTTCTCGGACTACGCTGGGGGGCTGGGATCCGAGGAAGGTGCAGTTGCGAAGGGAGTCACGCGTCAGAGCGCGCAGCGGATCGAGGAGCGGACCGTCACCGACGACGAGAAGCCTGGTGGCGGGGTGACGTTCTTCGATTTTGACCATGGCGCGAATGAGGTGAGCGCACCCTTTCTTTTCGACAAGGCGGCCGACGAACAGGACGATGGGGTCGAGATCGTGGGAGCGGAGGGGGTCAGGCGCAAAGAAGTTGAGGTCGACTCCGATGGAAAGGGTGCGGAGTTTTGCTTCCGGCACACCGCGCTCGAGTGCCTGGCGGCGGATGTGGTCGGAGACGCAAATGAAGAGGCGGGCGCGGTCGCGGAGCTCGGCCTTGCGGCGGAGGTAGGTGCGACCGGCGGCGTAGCGGTGGAGAACCTGGTCGGACATGGTGGCGTCGTAGCCATGCAGCGTGACGATGAGGGGAATTTTGAGGTGCATCGCGAGAGGAAGCGCGGCGGCGCCATCGATAGCGAAGTGGGCGTGCATCAGAACGGGATGATGGCGCTCCAGGGCGCGCACGAAGTTTGGGGCGATGCCAGTGTGGAGGAAGAAGCGGCGGCGGAGCTTGTCAGAGAGATTGTCGCGGTGAGTGAGGACGGTGGTTTCACAGGGATCGATGAGGAGGCTGGCAGGAACGGGACGCAGGCCGGCGAACCACGGCGTGTAGCGGCGAAGGGCATGAGCCTGAGCGGCGACGAATGTCTCTGAGGCAGGCAGAAGGTCGGAACGGTAGATGAGGACGGTCGGGTTCACGGGAGTTCCGGGGCAGGCTTGGTGAGAGCTGGGCTTTCGGCTCGGTTGCGCTTCGCTCGAGAGGACGACCTATTCAGAATTTCATGGAGCTCGGGAGCGGCGGTGTGATGGCGGTCACCCATTCGACTCGCCCGCTGCGCGGACTCGCTCGGTTCAGACCTGGCGGCGCGCTCGATGGTGACGAGTGTGGAGACGTAGAGAATCCAGAAGAGGCCGTTGTAGATGAGGAGGGTGTTCTCGTCGAGATCGTAGAGGGCGATGAGGAGGAGTATGGCAAGAGGCCAGGCGATGCGATCGATGGAGCCGTGCTGCCAGAGGGGCCAGAGTGCGAGCCAGCCACGCAGCCAGCTGAGAAGGAAGAGAAGGAGACCGGCGGCGCCAAGCTCGAGAGCGATTTCGAGGAAGCCGTTGTGGGCGTGGGCAACGATGAAGTGGACGGCGGCGGCGATCTGAAAGGAGGGGCCCTGCATGCCGCGCCAGAAGGCGTCGTAGCCGTAGCCGCAGAGGGGACGCAGGAGGATGAAGTGCGCGACCTGTGCCCAGATGGCGGTGCGTCCGGTGAGAGTGAGGTCGCGGCTGAGCAACGGAGCGAGCCGGTGCGAACCCAGGATGAGCCCGGCGCCGAGGGCGAGGCTGGCGAGGGGCGCCGCGATGGCGAGGACGAGTCGGATGCGCTGGCGGGTGCGGCGAGCCAGAACGAGCAGGAGCCAGAGGAGCAGAAGGGCGGCTTCGATCATCCATGCGCCGCGGGAGCCGCTCATGATGAGGACGAAAAGGAAGAGCGCGAGGGCGGCGAGGCGGGTGGGGCGGAGGACGGTTTTTGTGGGGGCAAACAGGATCGCTGCGGTAGCGAGGACCATGATGCGTCCGCAGGCATTTTTTTGCGTGAAGACACCTTGCCAGTCGGTTTCGTGGCCAGGGGTGTGGTCCAGTCCGATGGCGGGGTTGAGGACAACGATGGCGATGGTGGCGAGGGCCAGGACGATCATGGTGAGGCGCAGGATGCGGAGACGTTTGGGTTTAGCACTGAGGCTGCGGAGGAAATCGAAGCCGACCCCATGAGTCTGGCGGGGACCGACGACATTGCCGAAACGGAAGGCGCAGGCGTGCAGCCCAAACATGGCGCAATAGCTGGCGATGAGGGATTCGCAGGCGAGTTTGCTGGCGCCGTAGGTGGAGATGGGAATCAGAGGGGATAGTCCTCCGACAGCGGTTGGTCGCCTGCGTCGCCGTAGACGCCGCTGCCCGAGGCGTAGAGCAGGCGATGGAGGCCGGAGCGCCGCATCGCCTCCACCACGTTGTTGGTGAGCAGGGTGCCGCGATAGAAGTCAATCTCGGGGCAATCGGCGGCGGCAGCGATGTTGGGATTGGAGGCCAGGTGGATGATCCAGTCGTGGCCCTCCATCGTGGCAGCGAGGGCGTTGACGTCGGAGGCATCGGCACGAATGACGCTGAGCCGCGGATCGCCGCCATGGGCCTCGTAGTGCCACTCCCGGCCCGACGAGAAGTTGTCGAAAACGGTGACACGACGGGTCTTGGCGGATGCGAGCAAGGCATCGGCGAAGTGGCTGCCAATGAAACCTGCGCCGCCGATGATAAAGTAACTTCCCTCCGGAAGGAGCATGAGACCTTTCCTGCGCGATTACGAGTGGGTAGTTCGGTTCAGAACTGAAACTCGCCGGGGTTTTGTGGCCCAGAATGAAACTGCTTTTCTATGTTTGGGGCATGGGAACGAGAAAGGCAATCCTTTTCTGCAGCTGACGTCGTTACGTAAGTCAGGTTAATGCCTGAGTTATGGCCTTTTGGCGTCATTACCTGAGATAGGAGAGATATGCGATCCACAGGGTGAGTGACCGAAGGTGGATTTATAAATTCTCTCGTAACTCATCGATTGTGTTGTCGGCGACGGGCAGAAGTAATGCTCCTTTTCGAGCGCGCCGGCAGCGGGCCACTTATGGAGACAAACGAAACTGGGCTCACGGTAGGGATGCCGGTATGTAACGCGATGCCGTGGCTTCCGGAGGCGATGGACAGCCTGTTGCATCAAACGAGGACCGGGTTTCAGATCCTCGCAATCGTGGACGGCGGCACGGATGAGAGCGCCGCCTATCTGAGAGACCTCGAGAACAAGCTTGCCAGGGCGGGATTTCCGGGGCCGCGGCTGCGTGTTCTGGAACAACCGAATGCGGGCGTGACCGCGACGCTGAATCGACTGTTGTACGAGACGCGAACGCCGTGGATGGCGCGCATGGATGCGGACGATGTGTCGTATCCCATGCGCATTGCGCGGGTGGAGGAAGCAATCCGGGAGCACCCGGGCGCAGGGCTGGTGTATTCGCTAGCCGACTATTATCCGCGAGAACGATGCGTGGGGCAATTTCGCTGCTCGCGGGGAACGCCCAAAGAACTGCGGGCGATGGTCCAGAGCGGTTATCTGCTGTCGATTTGTCATTCGAGCGTGGCGATGAACGTGGAGAAAGCCCACGGCGCGGGTGGATACAGGATGAATATCCACGCGGAAGATGCCGACTTATGGTGGCGGCTGGCACTGCGCCATGAGGTCCATTACATCCCCGAGGCGCTGGTGGGATTCCGTCTTAATCCGGACAGCGTGAGCTCGCAAAACCTGGAGAAACAGCAACTGGCGGCGATTTATGTGCAGTATCTGCTGTTGTCGGAACTGTGGGATCTGCGGCCGCGGCCGCTCCGGAAGTCGGGCCTTCGCTGATGGCGTTTGTGCAGCCATCGGCTTTTGAGGCGAAGGAATCTTTGCGCGCGTTCAACATGCTGCGCGCGCAGGGGAAGCATATCCGCAGTTGGGCAGCCTTGCTGCACGCGGCTCACGCCTCGCCGGGCTATGTCGTGCGGCGCGTGCGGGATGAGATCCGCCACACGGAGGTGGTTAACGGTGTGGCGCCGCGCCGGTTCTGGGAGCGAAAGGAAGCGCTGTGGGCCTGACGGAAGAAACAACGACGACGAACGACGCGGAGGATGCAATTTCTGCACCCGTGCGGCTGCCATTGCCGCCGCGATTTGTCCTGGGCAAGGTGCCCATTGACCCTATCACGATGGACTACGCGGCCGTGCTGATGGTGGAGGCGTTGCTGCACCGGGGAGAGCTGCCTCCACTGACGGTTGCGGGATCCAATGCGCATCTGGTGACGATGGCGGAACGAGACAGCCGGTTCGCGGAGGCGCTGCAGGATGCCGATGTGGTCGTGCCGGATGGCATTTCCGTGGTGTTTGCGTCGCGTCTGCTGGGGATGCCGATGCCGGAGCGGGTGACGGGCGGCGATCTGATGGAGCGGATGTGCGCGGAGGCGGCGCACTACGGGTTCCGGGTGTTCTTCCTGGGAGGATTGCCGGACGCAGCGGTGAGGGCAGCGCACAATCTCCGGCAGAGATATCCGGGACTCAACATTTGCGGAACCTATTCGCCAGCAGCGGGATTCGAGAGTAATGCGCAGGAGTTGGTGCGTATACGCCAGGAGATTGCCAATGCCGCTCCCGATTTGCTGTGCGTTGCGTTTGGAGCGCCGAAGCAGGAGATCTGGATCCAGGAAAATCGGCGGCAGCTGAACGTGGGTGCCATCATGGCGGTAGGCGCAGCCCTCGATACCCAGGGCGGACTGCGGCGTCGGGCGCCACGCTGGAGCCAGCGGGTCGCGTTGGAGTGGCTTTACAGGCTGCTGATGGAGCCGCACCGATTGTGGCGCCGCTATCTGATCGGAAACACGCGGTTCATCCTGCTGGTACTGCGGCAATGGACGCGGCAAAGGTTCGATGCACTGAAACACGGCATTGCAAGGGCAGTGCAAGGGGCACAATCAAGCAACTCCGGGGACGACGGGATTGAGCGATGAAGAAAATTGAAGCACTGGGGGTTCGTTTGTTCAGCGACGGGGCCGATTTGGCAGGAATTCTCGAGATGTATGCCAGGCCGTGGATTCGTGGTTTCACAACCAATCCGACGCTGATGCGGAGGGCGGGAGTACGCAACTATGAGGCGTTTGCCCGATCGGTGCTGCGCGCGGTGCCGGACCGGCCGATTTCACTGGAGGTGTTCGCCGAAGACGAGGCGGCGATGGAGATGCAGGCGCTGACGATCGCGACCTGGGGCGCAAACGTAAATGTGAAGATCCCGGTGACGAATCGCGCCGGTGTCTTTATGGGCCCACTGATGCGCAGGCTGGGCGAGGCGGGCGTCGCCTTGAACGTGACCGCGATCCTGACGCTGGAGCAGGTGGAGCGGGTAGTGGAGGCGCTGGCACCGGAGACCTGGGCTATCGTGTCGGTATTCGCGGGGCGGATTGCGGATACGGGCATTGATCCGGTTCCGTTCATGGCGGAGGCCAAGCGTATTCTGCGCTGGCGGCCGCGTGCTCAACTGCTGTGGGCGAGCCCGCGCGAACTGCTGAATGTTTTTCAGGCAGAAGAGTCAGGATGCGACATCATCACCATGGCGCCGGAGCTGCTGCGCAAGATGGAACTGGTGGGAAAGAATCTGGAGGAATATTCGCTGGAGACGGTGGAGATGTTTCATCGCGACGCGCTGGCGGCGGCCTACGAGATCGACACGAGCGCGGTGGTTACGGCGGGAGCCGGGGCGAAGTTAGTGGATCGGGTCGGCAAGAACGATGTCCACGGCCTCGGTGAGGTTCCGAACGAAGTAGTCGGCGCAGGGGTCCGGACTGCACGGGAAGGGCACGGCGTCTGATCCGAAAGGAGCGATACGGATGGTGCGAGCGCCGGCGGCGTGGCCGCACAGCGTGTCTGTGGGCTGGTCGCCGATCATCCAGGACTCGGAGAGAGTCAGGCCGAAGTCGTCGCGCGCCTGGAGCAGCAGACCGGGGGAAGGTTTGCGGCAATCGCAAACCCGGGAGTAGCCGGGTGTGAGTCCGTTGGGATGATGCAGACAGTAGGAGAAGCGAGTGAAGCCAATGCCAGCAGACGTGAGGGCCCTGACGAGCTGGTACTGTATGTCCCACTGCGTGCGCCAGGTTGACTTACCCAGCGCATAGTTGGGCTGGTTCGAAGCGAGGATCAGAGGATAGCCGGCTCGTTGCAGCCGCTGGAGCGCGGGAATCACGCCATCGATGAGGCGAAGATCGTGGGCGGTGAGCGGGGACTCCATGCGTCCCGTGCGCGGGTTCAGGACAGTGGCATTGAGGACGCCGTCGCGATCGAGAAAGATGGCGGGCCGGGTTCGTTTGCCGATTCGCATCGATCAGAGAGAGGACTTACGGAGGACGGGAGCGGGCGGTTTGCCCGTGGAAACGATGCAGAGTCCAGGGCCGAAAGACGAGTCGCGATGAAGTTTCCGGAGCCATCGGTTGGTTGAGCGGCGCAGGCTGGTGGGGATGAGCGCGAAGATGAGATAGCTGAGGATGGAGCGCAGTTCGGGAGAGCCTTCGAAGAGAAACGCGCGGAGCAGAGTCAGACGGGCGCGCAGGCCGGCATGGCTTGAGCGCGCGCGCCAGACGCACTGGATGGCGACAAACCAGGAGAAGGCGCGGGGTGAAACGAGACTGCGCGAGGCGCGGATCCAGGAGAGCGAGGATTTCCACGCAGGATTGCTGCCTACCGTGGGGCGCTTGTCCTCAACGCGCCAAATGGAGAGCGGCCGGCGAACCATGGCAAGTCCGACGCCCTTGTACGATGCGACGCGGATCAGCCAGTCCCAGTCCTGATGGATGGAGAGGCCGGACTGGAAGGGCACTGCGAGCAGCAGCTCGCGAGGAGCCAAAAGCGTAGAGCTTTGCATGACGCCGCCAGCATCGCGGAGGCTGGTGCGGCAGAACAGAAAATCGGCGATGGGTTGCGGGGGACGGTATGGCTGCTGGGGAAGGATCCGGCGGCCGGTCGGCGATTGGGCGATGAGGCGGCAGGAGACGACGGGGAACCAGTCCGGCATGGCATGCGCCGCGCGCATCTGGCGTTCAATTTTTTCGGGCAGCCATTCATCGTCATCGTCGAGGAAAGCGATCCACTCGCCACGAGCCGCGCGGACGCCGGCGTTGCGTGCATCGGAGCCGCCGCACGGTTCCGAAAGAAAGATCACGCGCAGGCGTGGATCGGTGATGGTTCCAAGATACGTTCCCGTCTCCGGATCGGGACCATCGACGACCACGATGACTTCGAGATGCGACCAGGTCTGGCGAAGAGCGCTGCGAATCGCGCAGGCAAGCAACTCCAGCCGTCCGCGGGTGGGGATGACGGCGGAGACGAGAGGGCAATCGGGTCTGGATGAACGATTGATCATGCCTGCACAACAGCATGGGAGTGAGTTGGTAAGCAGGTCAAGGATAGGATAGACAGGCACCGGTGGACAGATTACCTGGGCATTTTCACTTAACTTAAGTAATGGGTTAAAAAATTCGATGGATAGAGGGAACTTATTCGAAGAGTCAATCCATCGGGAGTGGCGTTTCGGTGGGGGTGCAACGCCGCTCGGACAGATTGCGTCCTGAAGCGATGGAAAAAACCCCGAGTTTTTCCCGCTCGCTGTGGCAATCGATGCTGGGGACGGTGCGGATGATGCGGCCGGTGAACCCCGTTTATTGGTCTGGCCTTTCATTCTGTTGCAACTTTGGGGGTGGCTGGAGAATCACAAGGGCGCAGGGCTCCAGGATCCAGAGAGTTGCAGAACCAAAGTCCGGAGCGCGTGGATCCGGCACTTACCAGAGGAGCGCACAATCATGAAGAACCTACGAGCGACAGACTGGCGGAGGATCGCCGTCCTCACCGCAGTGTTGTTGCTGAGCGCAGGGCCCGGGTTGCTGGCTCAGGAGCCAGAGACAGTGCAGATTGACGCAGACGGGCCGGCGACGCCCTTCCCGCACTTCTGGGAACAGATGTTTGGATCGGGCCATGCGATCCTGGCGCTGCGCGATTCGTGGCGCGATGACCTGCGCGCGGTGAAAAGCGTGACGGGCGTCCGCTGGGTGCGCTTTCATGGGATCCTCGACGACGAAGTGGGCGTTTATACGCGGGACGAGCATGGGAACCCGGTCTACAACTTCGTCTACGTGGATCAGATCTATGACGGGATGCTGAAGAACGGCGTGCGGCCGCTGGTCGAGATCAGCTTTATGCCGACGCAGCTGGCATTCAATCCGCTGGATCTGCATGTGTTCTGGTATCACCCCAATGTTTCTCCGCCGCGAAGCTGGGAGGCATGGGATGGATTGATGACGCAGTTTGCGCGGCACCTGGTGGAGCGGTACGGCGTCGATGAGGTTTCGCAGTGGTATTTCGAGGAGTGGAACGAGCCGAACATCGACTTTTGGGGCGGCATTCCGCGGCAGGAATCGTACTTCGAACTGTACGACCATACGGCGCGGGACCTGAAGGCGGTGAGCCCACGACTGCGTGTGGGCGGACCAGCCACAGCGGCGGCTTCCTGGATTCCGGAATTTCTGCAGCACGTTTCGGCGAATCACGTGCCGATCGATTTTGTTTCGACGCATGGTTACGCCGACGACACGGAGGAGAATCTGTTCCACAACGATAAGCCCGTGCCCATGGATGACCGGGTGTGCGCGGCGGTAGCGAAAGTTCGGGGTCAGATACGAGCATCGGCTTTGCCGAAACTACCCCTGTTCTGGACGGAGTGGAATGTGCAGGGGATGGACGAGTCGCGGGACACGATTTTTGTGGGGCCGGGCGTCGCCAATACGATCCGGGAATGCGACGGCAACGTGAACCAGATGTCGTTCTGGACCTTTTCCGATGTATTTGAGGAAGGTGGTCCAATTCCAAAGCCATTTGAGGGGCAGTTCGGGCTACGCGCGAAGGGTGGGATCGACAAGCCGAGCTACTATGCGTTCGGTCTGCTGCACCACCTGGGGAATCAGCGGCTGGCGACGGCATCGCAGGATGTAATCGCTACGAAGGCCGCCGATGGCTCGCTGGTGGTTACTGCGTGGAACCTGGTGGATCCGGGTCAGCATGGAGGGAACCGGACGATGGAGTTGGTCTTTCGCGGCGTGCCGGCAAGAGCGCGCGTGTCCATCGAGCGCGTGGACGAGTCGCATGGGAATGTGTTGCCGAAGTATGCCGCCATGGGCAGCCCGCTGGATCCCACCCCGGATCAGGTGGAGACGCTGAATCGTGAGACGGCGCTGCCGGCGCCGGAAGAGATGCATTTGACGGATGGGCGCCTGCAACTAACATTGACGCCCGATGCGCTGGATGTGATCACGGTGGCGAAGCAGTAGCGAATGCGGCCTCAGACTGCTGAGGCCGCGCGACGCTAGCGATTCATGTTGTCGAGCACGGAGCCGACGATGCCGCCGAGAACGCCGGCTTCGGTGGTCTGGCGGGGGCGTTCTGCGGGCATGTACTCCTGCAACTGGTGGGCGAGGCGCGAGATGGGCAGGGTCTGGAGCCAGATGCGTCCGGGGCCCGTGAGTGCGGCGAGGAAAATGCCATCGCCCCCGAAGATAAGGTTCTTGATGCCGCGCACCATGGTGATCTGAAAAGCGACGCTGGCCGTAAAGGCACCGACGTGGCCGGGATGCACGAGCAGGGTTTCGCCCTGCTGGAGGTCGCGCGTAATGACTTCGCCGGAGAGTTCGAGCCAGGCCGTTCCCTGTCCGGAGATCTTCTGCAGCAGGAAGCCGTCACCGCCGAAAATGCCTGCGCCGAGGGACTGCTGGAAGCCCACGCCGATCTGAATCGCGGAAGTGGCGCAGAGGAAGCCGTGGCGATGGACCATATAGTCGTAGCCGGGCGCAACTTCGACGGGGACAATGTGGCCGGGAACGCGCGTGGCGAAGGCCAACTCGGCGTTGCCGCCCGTGGCGCGGTACTCCGTCATGAACAGGCTGCCGCCCCCGACGACGCGCTTGAAGGCGCCGAAGATGCCGCCACCTCCGGCGAACTGGGTGTGGGTGGTCATCTGAACGTTGGAGGACATCCAGGAGAGTTCGCCCGCTTCGGAGATGATGGCGTCGTTGGGCTCGAGGAGGAACTCGAGGACGGGCATGGTGGTGCCGATGACCTGACTTTTCATGACAGACAGGGTACAGGATCGGGACCGCCATGGCCATGGGGCGATGCGCGGGCGCGCGATGGGTGTGAAGCGGATCCCGGGTCGGGCGGTCTGCAAAAATTGCACTGAATTTCGCGCGGAAACGGGAGAAATTGCTCGACCCGAAGGGGTCGAAAAAGGATGGCGGAGAATGACGCTGAATTCCTCAGAAAAATGCCTTGCAGGGGGTTGCGTGAAGCATTAACGAGGTGTACCACTATGCTAATAGTGCCAGTAAAACACCAGAGGAGGACTGAGAAAGCAGCTTTTTACTGTTTCATTTGTGAGGTAGGGGCTCGGAAGTGACCACGCTCTAAGACCACGCTTTCAGTTGTCACCACGTTGTCGGATTATCCGCCTGTAGAAGTAACCGCGATTGAGAGTCGCAGGGTCCCCAAAAAATTTGCATCGCCTGGTATCTCAGTCTGAGAGAGAAAGGTAGTTTCTCGTCTCGATCCAGCCTGTAAGTCAGCGCCGACGGCGATGACTCAGCAGAGTTGTGTTCGAGGGGAGCGAACGCCTGCCACTCAGCTGCGCCTTTCTGTGTGTGGAAAGGCTGGCGCCGCAGAAGCACTGTGCGCGCGTACGGGTGAGGTGTGTCCAGGCGTCAACAGGTGCACCGAATGTATCTCAATCGTATTGTTTCCCCCTTCGGCCGCGCAGTTTCGGCTGACGATGCATGGACATGCAACCATCCTTCAGCCAGCGATACGCGATCGGCGCAGAGACGCGTACCAGGCTGTATTCGAAGCTTGTCTGCGGCCATGGCGGTCGCGCTGTTGTGCGGCCTGCCCAGCGGGATGTTCGCACAGCACCAGCACGGCTACCATAACGGCGGCGGGTCCCGAGAGGAATTGAGCGGGTTGACCTGCAGCAACGGATCGCTAACGGGAGCAGGAACGGATGCCTGCACCGTGACTCTCACCGAGGCGGCGAGCGGCGATGGATTCATGGTGAATCTGGCGAGCAGCAGCAGCGCGGTGAAAGTCCCCGCGTCGGTGACCGTCGTTTCGGGTGCTACGAGTGCCCGCTTTACGGCGACGGCATCAACGGTCAGCTCAGCCCAGACAGCAACCCTGACTGCATCGGACAGCAACAATTCAGAAAGCTACTCGCTGCAACTGAAGCCGGCGGCGACGACGACGGGAACCCCGGCACTCACTGTGGGATCTGCCAGTGTGGCCTTCGGCAGCGTCAGCCTGAACACACCGGCGACGCAGACGGTGAAGCTGACCTCAAGCGGGACGGCATCAGTAACCATCAGCGCGGCGACGATCAAAGGTACGGGTTTCACCATGTCGGGCGTCACAGCACCGTTGACGCTGACAGCCGGTGAGACAGCGACACTGGACCTGCAATTCGATCCGACGGCAGCGGGTGCTGACACAGGCACTGTGACGATCAGCAGCAACTCCTCGAGCGGAGCCACCTCGACGATCGCTCTTAGTGGCACCGGCACGTCATCGACTGCCTACGCGGTGGATTTGAGCTGGGACTCGCCCGCAAGTTCCAGCGATGCGGTTACGGGTTACAACATCTATCGGGCATCGAGCGGCGGAGCGTATGAGTTGCTGAATAAGTCGGTCAATGCGCCAACGACGTACACGGATACGACTGTCCAGGCCGGCACGAGCTACACCTACGAGGTCATGAGCGTAGATTCGTCCGGAGTGCAGAGTGCGCCGTCGAACGTGTTCTCAGCAACGGTTCCGTAGGTCGGCTACAGAACCGGAGCGGAGAGGCTCGCGCGGATCATGTAATGGTGACGATGCATGATCCGCGGCGATGCCCTCGTCATGGGCCGATGGTAACCACGCTGGCAGAGGATGGTCCGCGCCTGCACGTTTGTTGCGTTGGTAATGCGCCATAACTATTACCTTAAAGTTGAATAAGCGAGTGCTCTATGAGCTATAAGTGCCGAAAAGGGAAAAGTAGCTAAGATTGAGCACTTATCTGTCTAAGGTAACCAATTCTCGAAACCATTGTGACCGCAATCACCGTGACTAAGGCGTGCACCGTCGGATGATCGCGAAAGCGAAATACTTCGTTCGACCACCTTCTATCTGATTCGGGCCCGCATGCTCGCAGAGTGCTTGTGAGCGCGCACAGGTGGCGTGTGCGAAGGCGCTTCTCGAGGTGCCCCTGATGCGAGTACGTCTTTTTCCTTCCCCCCTCGGCTGCGACTGTGCGGCAGACAAGACATTCTTCTCGAACAATGACTCACGCAGCTATCCACGCACTGATCTGCGGCCGGGGTGGTGGCGGTTCGGTTTGATAACCTTGCTATTCGCCTGTTCGCCGCTGGCTTCATTCGGGTCGTCAGCGCAGCTTACGGGTGTCTCGTGCAGCCCGAGCTCTTTCAGCGCTGCCGGGACAACTACCTGTACGGTGACGATGAGTCGTAAGACGAGCTCGATTCGCGCCGTCAAGCTCAATAGCAGCAGCTCAGCCGTTCAGGTGCCGTCCACGATGAGTGTGTGGACTTCGGATCAGAACGATCCCTTCACCGCGACAGTGTCTTCCGTCAGCTCACCGCAAACGGTAACCCTGACAGCGACCTCGAATGGGATCTCGGTGACTACAGTACTGCAACTGACGCCTTCAGGAACGACACCTGTTCTGAATTTGAGCTCGACGAGCGTGGCATTCGGGACGGACGCGCTGAATACGACGACGACCAGGACGATCACGCTCACGTCGTCGGGAACGGCAGCGCTGACGATCACCAGCGCGTCGGTCGCCGGATCCTCCTTTGGTGAGACAGGCATCGGCTTTCCCATCACGCTGAATCCCGGCCAGTCCGCAGTGCTGACGCTGAGCTTTGATCCGAAGGCGGCAGGTTCGTTCAGCGGATCGGTGACGATCAACAGCAATGCGACGAGCGCGACCATCAGCCTGAGCGGGACGGGCCAGGCCCCGGCCACGCTGAGTGCGCTCTCCTGCAGCAGCGGGTCGCTGACTGGGGCGGGCACCGACGCCTGCGCGGTCACGCTGACTTCGGCAGCCACGACGGCGACGGCGGTGACCCTGGCGAGCAGCAGCACGGCGGTGACGGTGCCGGCATCGGTGACGATTGCCGCGGGAGCGACAAGCGCCAGCTTCACAGCGACAGCAACGGCAGTGAGTACCACGCAGACCGCAACGCTGACGGCGAGCACGGGCGGCGTGTCGAAGACTTTCGCGCTGACGCTCGATGCGGCGAACTCGGCGCTGACCCTGAGCAGCACCAGCGTCTCGTTCGGAACGGATGCGCTGAATACAACAACGAGCAAGACCGTGACGCTGACGTCTTCGGGGACAGTTGCCCTGACGATCAGCGGAGCGGCGGTCTCCGGCGCAGGCTTCGGAGATTCGGGAGTCAGCTTCCCCGTTACTTTGAACCCTGGTCAAACGGCAACGCTGACCATCAGCTTCGATCCGGCGACGGCGGGCAGTTTCACCGGATCGGTGACGATCAGCAGTAACGCGACCAGCGGGGTCACGGCGACCATCGGTCTGAGCGGGACCGGGCAGGCTCCGGCAACCCTCAGCGCAGTGAGTTGCAGCAGCGGGTCGCTGACGGGCGCAGGCACGGACGCCTGCGCGGTGACGCTGACTTCGGCAGCCACGACGGCGACGGCGGTGACCCTGGCGAGCAGCAGCAGCGCAGTGACAGTGCCGGCGTCGGTGACGATTGCCGCGGGAGCGACAAGCGCCAGCTTCACAGCGACAGCGATATCAGTTAGTTCCAATCAAACGGCGACACTGACAGCGACGGCGAGCGGCGTCTCGAAGACGTTCGCGCTGACTCTGAATGCACCGACGACTACCCTGACGCTGAGCGCGTCGAGCATGTCTTTTGGCAGTGTCCAGCTGAACACGCCGGCTACGCAGTCGGTCACGATGACATCTTCGGGGACCGGTGCCGTGACGGTCAGCGCGGCCAAGGTGAGCGGGACTGGCTTTACGCTCCCGGCAGCTACGTTCCCGATGACGCTGAATTCCGGCCAGACTTCGACGCTGGAAGTGCAATTCGATCCAGCGACGGCAGGTGCCGCGACAGGCACCGTCGTCCTGACAAGCAATTGTTCGATGGGGGCCATGACGGTGGCTCTGAGCGGGACGGGTGCCGCGGCAACAAAGTATGAGGTGGAGCTGAGCTGGGATGGACCGCTAAGTTCAAGCGATCCCGTGGCCGGCTACCACATTTACCGGGCAACCAGTGGTGGCTCGTTTGCACTGCTGAATTCGTCCGTGAACCTACCCACGACCTACACCGATACGACTGCGCAGGCCGGGGCGACTTACGACTACGAAGTTATGAGTGTGGATGCATCAGGAGTGGAAAGCACACCGTCCAACGTTTATACCGCGACGATTCCGTAAGGCTCGAACAAGCTGACGAGCCATTACAGAGTCGAATTCGTTCCGGCGCCGGCCAGCGCCTGTTGAGGTCACCGGCGAGGGCGAAACATGAGCCGCAGTTCGGTTTCATGCTTCGCCCTTTCTTTTTGAGGCTGGATATCTGATCTGGACCGATTCTCCGGTCAGTGTCCAGGAATTGCCAGAGCCAGGTAGGGCGGGCTGCGGCTGACACGGGAGGGGAGGGCGACGGGATCGCTACGAGGAGGAAACGACACCGAGTAAGAGATTCGCCTGATATCCGCGCTCCAGGAGCGCAGTGAAGCTCATAGCTCGCCGCGGAAGCTATGGATGCGGCGACGATCGCGTTTGGAGGGCCGGCCGGCGGGAGCGGGTGTGAAGTGGAGTCCGGCTTTGCGCTCCTCGGCGAATTGGCGGCGTGCTTTGAGACTCGCCTCGGTTTCCCGGTAGAGCTGCTGGGCGACGGAGGAGGGTCCGCGCATTTCACTCAGGCCCAGGACTTCGACTTCGAAATCGCCCCCTTCGGTTTTGATGGCAAGCATGTCGCCGACCCGCACTTCGCGGGAGGAGCGAGCGGGCTGATGGTCGGCTTCGACACGACCCAGCTCGCAGGCTTTCGCGGCGAGTGTGCGCGTTTTAAAGAAGCGCGCCGCCCACAGCCATTTGTCGAGACGCGTGCCGATCATGCGTTCCATGCTAGCGGATGAATTTCAGACAAGGGGTCCACGCTGGAGCAACTGGTGACAATGCGGAGCCTGTTAACTCATCCGTTAGGGCGAAGGTCCGGCGAAGCCTAGCGCGACTTTCGATTTGTGGCAAGGGCCGGATGCACAACTTCTGACGCTGGGAATCACAGTCGATAACCACTACATCTTGTGGTGATCGCCAGCAAAACAACGAGGCGGTGAGGTTTTGTTGTAACTCGCAGCAGCCGCGAGATTTAGGGACGAACATTATTTACCGGCAACCCGATTTTCCACTTTGCAGGGAGAATCTTATCGGTTACGCTTCGTCAAGTGGGAGATTGTGGGTGGCGGTGGAACAAATTCCCAAACCCTTCACGACCGCTCCCAATGGCGTCCCAGCGCCTTACGTTAGCACTCTTTCGCCGGCTGGGAGCCATTGAATTTGCGAGGGTTCCGGGTTAGGCACGGATGCGATGTTTCGCGGCAGCCACATCACGCGGGTCGATGAAAAAGGGAGGCTCAAGCTCCCGGCCGAGTTCAAGCGGCAGATCGACGAGGAGTACGGCGGGCAGTTCTACATCACCAGCCGGGATGGAGAGACGGCTGAGATTCACCCGCTGCGGGAGTGGGAGAAGTACGAACAGAAGCTGGCGGCTGTGCCCAACTCGAATGGGGCGAAGCAAAAGTTGTTGCGGTGGCTGAACTACTTTGGGCAGCCGGTGGAGATGGATGGGCAAGGGCGGGTGCTGTTGCCGCAGCTGCTGCGGGAGAAGGCAGAGTTGATTGCGGAAGTGGTGGTGTCGGGCAGCGAGTGGCACCTCGAAGTGATGAATCGGGCCCGGTATGACAACAAGCTGGAGCCAATGACGACGAACGACTGGGTCGAGCTCGAAAAGTACGGAGCTTAGTACAACGAAGACCCCTCAGGGGGAGCACATGACGGAAGCAATCAGGCATGTGCCGGTTCTTTTACAAATTGCGATCCGAATGCTGAATGTGCGCCGGGGCGGCGTGGTGGTGGACGCGACGCTCGGCAATGCAGGGCATGCGAGCGAGATTGCGCGGAGGCTGGGGCCCGAGGGAAAGCTGATTGGCTTCGACCGCGATCCGGAAGCGATGTCGCTGGCGAAGCCACGGCTGGACGCGCTCAGGGGAGAGTTGGGAGCGGAGATGCCGGAAGTGGTCCTGCACGATGTGGAGTTTTCGCGAGCGGATGAGGTGCTGGGCGGCGAGAAGGTGGATGGGCTGCTGGCGGATTTCGGAGTCAGCTCGATGCAGTTCGACGATGCGCACAGAGGATTCAGTTTTCAGGCGGAGGGCGACCTTGATATGCGGATGAATCCGCGCGAGGGAGCAACCGCCGAACAAGTGGTAAATCAGGCCGGGGAAAAAGAACTCGCCGATCTGATTTACGAATTCGGAGAGGAAAGGAGGTCGCGGAGAATCGCCAGAGCCATTGTCCGGTCGCGGCCGGTGACGACGACGGCGCAGTTGGCCCGAATCGTTGCAGGCGCGGCCGGAGCAATGAAACCCGAGCGAGGCCGGCATTTTATGCATCCGGCGACCAGGACCTTTCAGGCTCTTCGAATTTATGTGAATGCCGAGCTGAGCGAGATTGATGCGCTGCTCCGTGCGGCGCCGGAATTGCTGAAGCCGGGCGGGAGGCTGGTAGCGATCAGCTTCCACTCTCTGGAAGACCGGCGTGTGAAAGATGCGCTGCGCGAGGGAGCGCGGCAGGGGCTTTATGAAGTGCTGACGCGGAAGCCGCTGACGGCGGAAGCAGAGGAGACGGATCGCAATCCGCGGGCGCGCAGTGCGAAGCTGCGGGCGGCGGAAAGAACAGAGGCAGAGATCAGGCAACAGGGAACAGGCGAGCGGTAAGGGAGAAGAGACGATGGCGACACAGGCGATAGCGGCACCGATGATCGGTGGATTAGGCCGTGGCACAGAGTGGATTGCGGAGCACAATGCAATCTTGTTGGCGGCGCAGCGACGCGGCCGGCGCGGGCCCACGCCTGAGGCGCTGTTCACGAAACGCATCGACAATTCACGGCTGGTGAAAGCGAATGATCCGGCGCGTGGCCGGGAGATGCGCAGCTTCGCCTATGCTATGGCCTTCCTGCTGTCGCTGGTGATGGTTTACGGATGGCAGCATTTCAGTGCCATAGAATGCGGGTACCACATTTCGGCAGAGAAGCAGCAGATGCAGCAACTGGACGAGCAGAACCGGCAACTGCGGCTGACCGAAGCGCAACTGGCCGATCCGGCGCGCATCGACACCATGGCGAAGAATCTGGGACTGACAGCGCCGCAGCCGGGACAGGTGGTCCGCCCGAATGCGGCGGCTACGGACATGAGTAGTGGTCCGGTGGTTGCGGAGTCGCGCCCAGCCGTTCCGGCGATGCACTGAGTTTTCCCCAGGGAGGAGATTGTTCGCTGTGAATCTTCCTGCATTCTCCTCTGAACCCTCGGCCCATGACGCCAACGGCGGGCGTATCGGGTTCCCCGTGCCCGCCAGCCCATCCCACCACGCCGACGATCAGCGTGGCGGGGACCCTCTTCCCTTTCGGCCCAAAGGCAAGCCGTTCCTCGTAACGCCGATGCGGCAGACCCGCATCCTGACGATGCTCGGGATATTTCTGGGCTGGACCGTCCTGATTTGTGGACGCCTGTTGTGGCTGCAGGTGATCCAGCATCCGGAGTGGGCGGATCGAGCAGCACGGCAGCAGGAACGCACGTTCACCGTCGCTCCCCGTCGCGGCATTCTCTACGACCGCAATTTGCATGAGTTGGCGATGACGGTGGTCGCGGACTCGATTTATGCGGTGCCGTCGGAAATCGGAGACAAAAGGGCGTCGTATGCCGCGACGCTGGCGAAGATTGTGCACACCGATCCCCAGGATCGGTTCACGACCGAGAAGCAGATCCTGTCGCGGCTGACCGATTCGCGTAACTTTGCGTGGGTGGCGCGCAAGGAACCGCCAGCCGTGATCGCCAGGGTGCAGGCGCTCAACCTCAAAGGCATCTATTTTCAGAAGGAGTTCAAACGCTTCTATCCCGATCAACAGCTCGCAGCGCAGATGCTGGGCTATGTCGGCTTGGACGACAACGGGCTGGCCGGTGTGGAACTGGAGCGCGACAAGGAACTCCACGGAACACCCGGACGCATGCTGACCGCGATTGACGCGCGGCGGCAGGTGCTGGACAGCGAGGAGCGCGATCCGCAAGCTGGCGAGAATCTGGTGCTGACCATCGACTCGAACATCCAGTTCATGGCGGAGCAGGCGCTCGATCGCAATATGCAACGCACGGGCGCGGCGAACGGCACGGTGGTGGTGCAGGATCCGCATACAGGCCAGATTCTCGCACTGGCAATCCGGCCTACCTTCAATCCGAATGATTTCCGGCACACCGATCCGCTTCTGCTCAAGGATCACGCGGTCAGTGATGTCTATGAACCGGGTTCCACATTCAAGCTGGTGACATACTCGGCCGCGCTCGAAGAAAAGGTCATCACACCGGACTCGATGATTCCTACGCTCGGGGGCGTGATCAATGTAGCGGGCCGTCTCGTCCACGATGACCGCGATGCGGTGATCTACGAGAGTCATCACCAGAATGTGCTCACCGCCAATCAGGCATTGTGGGAGTCAAGCGACGTCGCAGCCGTCGAACTCGCCCAGCGCATGGGCGCCGAGCGCTTCTATCAGTACATTCACGGTTTCGGATTCGGAATGCGCTCGGGAATCGAGCTGCCCGGCGAGACGCGCGGCCTGGTGAAGCCGCCGGCGCGGTGGCAGCCGACGACGATCGGTTCCATCCCGATGGGGCAGGAAATTGCCGTCACACCGATCCAGCTGGTCACGATGACATCGGCCATTGCGAACGGTGGCGTCTATCTACCGCCCCACATCGTTCTGGAGAGCACGGATCAGATGGGGGGAAGTGCGAGTCTGCGCTCCGCGGCATTTCACCCGGGGGGAGAATTGCCGGATCCGCTTCCTGTGGGCGCGCATCGCGTGATTTCGGAGATGACGTCGGCCCAGATGCGCAAGATGATGGAGGGCGTGGTGTTGTTTGGCACCGGCAGTACCGCGCAGCTCAACGGATACAGCGCTGCCGGCAAGACAGGCACGGCGCAGAAGATCGATCCCGCGACGCGAACCTATTCGAAGACGAAGTATGTGGCGTCGTTTGTGGGATTCGCGCCGGTCAGCGATCCCGCGATCACGGTGGCGATCATCATGGACTCGCCAATGAAGGGCGGACACTTCGGCCACGAGGCGAGTGCGCCGGTCTTTCAGGATCTGGCGCAGCAGATTCTCGAATATCTCGGCGTGCCGCACGATCAGGATCTGAAGCCGGTGAAGGAGCTGGCAAAGAATCGGAAGCCGGTGAAGGAAGCCGATCCGGAGGAGCATGCAGAGGATCTGCAGTCGCTCTTTGCGGAAGTGAACAATCTTCCAGCGGACGACCCGCTTCGTAACCCCGTTAGTCAGGGGCCAGCGCCAATCGATGTGGCGCCCGTGCAGGACTCACAGCCAACGTCGCAATCCCCAACAGAGCCGAAGCTGACGACGCCCGTGCAGGTTCCGGTGAATCTTCAACCCACGGTAGCCGGTCCGGCGCGGACTGGGGGATCGGTGAAGGTCGCCACTCAGCGTATTGCTGTGCCGTCGTTTGCGGGCAAGTCGCTGCGCGACGTAGTGGAGCAGGCCAACAGCGTCGGACTGGGCGTGCAGATCGTCGGATCGGGAGTCGCGCGCGAACAGGCTCCTGTTGCGGGGACAATGGTTCCCGCAGGGACCGAGATTGTCGTACGCTTTGCGCAATGACGGCGCCGCGACCTCTGGCATCCCGCACCTCGAAACGACGCTTACAATCACCTTGATATGCGCTTCGAAGAGCTACTAAGGGGGGCCGAAGTGGTTCGTCGCACCGGTCCGAACGCTGAGATCGCCGGTGTCGAATATGACTCGCGTCGCGTCCACCCCGGCGCATTGTTCCTCGCGATGCGAGGCGAAACGACGGATGGCAATCGCTACGTCGGCAAAGCCATCGAAGGAGGCGCGACAGGGATCGCCACAGATTCGGCCGCTGTCTTTGCGGACGTCGCGAAGCGGAACGCAGGGATCGGGATCGCGGAGATTCCGGCGGGCGGGGGCCGGCGTGCAATGGCCTCCATGGCCGCGAATTTCTTTGGACATCCCGAGCGGCAGCTTGCTCTGAGCGGCGTGACGGGCACGAACGGAAAAACGACGACCGCGTTTCTGCTTGAGGCGATGCTGAACTCAATGGGGCGAAAGACCGTGCTGGTGGGAACGATCGAGAATCACGTAGCGGGCGTCGTGGTGCCGGCTCCCCATACAACACCCGAGTCGAAGGATTTGCTGGCGCTGTTCCGGGAAGGCGTGGATGCTGGAGCGACCGAGGCCGTGATGGAGGTTTCGTCACACGCGCTGGCCCAGGGACGCGTGTACGGATTGCCTTACGACGTCGCAATTTTCACGAACCTGACGCAGGATCACCTCGATTATCACGGCACGATGGAGAACTACTTCGCAGCCAAACAGGCGCTCTTCAATGGCGAGTTAGGTGCGCCGCCCCGGACCGCGATCATCAATATAGAGGATACGTACGGATTGAGGCTGGCCGAGGTGGCACAGCAAGCGGGAGCGCAGGTTCATGCGTATGGGCTCAGCTCCGGAGATTTTCGCGTGGAAGACGCGCAGATGGGCGCGGGAGGGATGAGCTTTCGTCTGATCACGCCGGCGGAAGCGGTTGAAGTGCACACACGCCTGACGGGGAGGGTGAATCTCTACAATTTGCTGGCCGCTGCGGGTGCGGCGTTTGCGCGAGGATTGAACCCTGAGGAGATTGCGCGCGGTGCGGCTTCGCTCGCGTTCGTGCCAGGGAGGTTTCAAACCGTCGACGTGGGGCAGGCATTCGCCGTTGTGGTGGATTACGCGCACACGGATGATGCGTTGCGGAATCTGACAGCACTGGCGCGAGAGTTTGTCGACCACCCCAGCACACAACAGCGGCATGCCGGGGCCGCCGGGATTGGTGGCAAAGGCCGGGTCATCACGCTGTTTGGTTGTGGGGGCGATCGCGATCGGGCGAAGCGGCCGAAGATGGGGCGCGCGGCGGGCGAGGGCAGCGATTTTGTCGTGCTCACGTCGGACAATCCGCGCAGCGAGGATCCCGAGGCGATCATGGCGGATGCACTGCCGGGTTTGCTGGCAACGGGAACGAAGTTCGTTGCGGAGCCGGACCGGGCGCGGGCGATTCGCCTGGCGATTGAGGCGGCGCATCCAGGCGACATTGTTCTGATTGCAGGGAAGGGGCATGAAAAGGAACAGGTGCTGCGGGACCAGACGATTCCGTTTGACGATGGGGCGGTAGCGGCGGCAGCGATTCGCGAGCTCATGGGAGTACGCGCATGAAGCTGACGCTGGAGCAGATCGCGCGCTGGTCGGCGGCGGAGACCCACACTGGTGACGGGGCGATCGTCGCGACGGGCTATTCGATCGATTCCCGCACGCTGCAGGCGGGGGATTTGTTCTTTGCCATTCGGGGCGAGCGCTTTGACGGGCACGATTTTATCGACGCGGCTCTGGAGCGGGGCGCCTCTGCGGCGCTGGTTGCGCGGAGTCGGGTTGCGGCGCTCGCCGGGAAGCATCCACTGCTGGTTACCGATGATCCGCTGGCGGCGCTGCAACGGCTGGCGGCGGCGGTGCGCCGGCATTGGGGGAAGCGTGTCGTCGGGATCACGGGCTCGGCGGGGAAGACGACGACGAAAGAGGCTGTCGCGGCGGTGCTGGGAGCTCGGTTTCGGGTGCTGAAGTCGCAGGGCAATCTTAATAATGGATACGGTTTGCCGCTGCAGTTGCTGCGGCTGGAGCCGGAGGATGAGGTTGCGGTTATCGAGATGGGCATGTCTGCTGCGGGCGAGATCACGGCCCTGTGCCGGATTGCCGCGCCGGACTGGGGCGTGGTGACGAATGTTGGGCATGCGCATGCCGAGTTTTTTCCAGATGGCGTGGCTGGGGTCGCGCGGGCGAAATATGAGCTGGTGGAGTCGCTGCCGCGGCACGGTGTGGCGTTTCTGAACTGCGACGATGCGTACGTGTCGCAGTTTGGGCGGGATTTCGAAGGCAAGGTGGTCTATTACGGACGGGGTCCGTGCGGTGATCCGCACGCAGAGAGCATCGAAGTGCTGGGCGCGGCTGGGCTGAAGCTGCAGGTGCGCGCAGGGGAAGAGCGCTGCGAACTGCATCTGCAACTGCCGGGAGAGCACAACGCGGCGAACGCGCTCGCGGCGATCGCGGTGGGAATCGAGGCTGGAATTCCGCTGGTGGAATGTTGTGCGGCGCTTGAGAAACTGTCGCCTGAGGATAAGCGTGGGCAGGTTTTGACCATTCGGGGCGCGACCGTGATTAATGATGCCTACAATTCAAACCCCGAGGCGCTGCAGTCCATGATCCGGACGCTGGCCGGTGTTCCGGCAGAGCGGCGAATTCTGGTGGCCGGCGAAATGCTGGAGCTGGGACGCGAGGCGGAGGCTTTGCACGCAGCGTGCGGTAAGGCAGCGGCTCAGGCAGGCATCAATGTTGTGCTCGGTGTGCGGGGCAACGCGCGACATATCGTCGAGGCGGCACGGCAGGGGGGAGCGGAGGCTTTGTTTGTAGAAACACCCGAAGAGGCTGGGGGGTGGTTGCGCGAACATCTCGCGCCCGGCGATGCGGTGTTGCTGAAGGGCTCGCGAGGCGTGCGGCTGGAGCGTGCGCTGGAGGGATTGCAGGAGCGAAAAAAAGACGGTTCGCAGAGCGGGGCAGGATAAGATAAGCGGGACAAAAGCGGGAACAACTCACCAGATTTGCCGGAGGAAGTTTGCTTTACTGGCTGCTTTATCGGAAGCTGTATCTCTATTTCAATCCGTTTCGCATCTTCCGGTACCTGACCTTTCGCACAGTGTTTGCGTCGCTGACGGCACTGCTGATCACGCTGATCATCGGGCCGTACGTGATTGACAAGCTGCGCGAGTTCCAGATTGGCCAATACATCCGCGAAGAAGGACCGAAGGCGCACCAGAAGAAAGCGGGCACGCCCACGATGGGCGGCGTGCTCATCTGTATTGCGATCCTGCTGCCGACGTTTTTGTGGGCGGACCTGTCGAATCCATTTATCTGGGTCGTGATGTTTTCGACGGCGGCGTTCGGCGCAATTGGATTTGCCGATGACTATATCAAGGTGGTTCACCGGCGCAATCTGGGGCTGACGGCGCGGGCCAAATTGACGTATCAGTTTCTGGTGGCGACGATCGTCGCAGTCGTGCTGGTGCTGATGGATCTCGAAGGCAGCTACTCGACGCGGCTGGTGGTACCTTTCGTGAAGTTTCTAAGGCCGCGGCTGTCGATTCCCGCTCTGCTGCACATTCCGCACCTGGGAGCGCTGGCGTTTTTGCCGTTCATCATTTTTGTGATGATCGTGATTGTCGGGTCGAGCAACGCGGTGAACCTGACGGATGGCCTGGACGGACTTGCCATTGGCTGCACCATCATTGCCGCCGGGGCGCTGACAGTGCTGACCTATGTGAGCGGGCACGTGATCTTCGCGGACTATCTGGAACTGCAACGTATGCCCATGGTGAGCGAGGTGACTGTCTTTTGCGGGGCGATGACAGGAGCGAGCATCGGCTTCCTCTGGTACAACGCGCATCCCGCGGAGATTTTCATGGGCGACGTTGGATCGCTGGCGCTCGGCGGGGCGATCGCTACGGTGGCGGTGGTTATCAAACAGGAGTTACTGTTGCCGTTGATCGGCGGAGTGTTCGTCCTCGAGGCGGTGTCAGTAATTTTGCAGGTGGGCAGCTATAAGCTGCGTGGCGGGAAGCGAATTTTCCGCATGGCGCCGCTGCATCATCACTTCGAGTTGCTGGGGTGGTCGGAGTCCAAGGTCATCACGCGGTTCTGGATTCTGGCGCTGGTGTTTGCACTCTTTGCACTCACCACCCTGAAGCTGCGATAAAGGGTAGAGCCGGCGTGACACAATAAGCCGGAGCGCTCCTCCTGATGCGGGGCTCTGGTTAGGTCAGTGCAGTGTGGCCGATCTTCGGCGGAACGTCCACTTGAGATCAGGCGCAGTTCAGGTCTTCAGGAGAAGCGCTCAAGCCGGCGCTCGCGAGTTTGCATGGAAATCAAAGGGAAAAAGGTTTTGGTCGTCGGCCTGGGCAAGTCAGGGCTGGCTGCGGCGCTGTTTCTGCGTCGTCAGGGCGCGCAGGTGACGGTTTCGGATGTACGCAGCGCGGAAGAGCTGGCAAAGGAAATTCCTGCGCTGATCGAAGAGGGCATTGCGGTCGAGGCCGGAGGGCATGGGCTGCTGACCTTCCGCCGGCAGGATCTGATCGTGGTGAGCCCCGGGGTTCCGGTGGATACCCCGGAGCTGACGCAGGTGCGGAAGTTTGGGCTGCCGATTATCGGCGAAGTGGAGCTGGCAGCGCATTATCTGCGCGGCAAAGCGCTGGCGATTACGGGCTCGAACGGCAAGACCACTACGACGACTTTGTGCGGTGAGATTTTGCAGGCCGGCGGCTTGCCGGTGCAAGTGGGCGGCAACATCGGTGTGCCGGTGATCGCACTGGTCGAGCAGTCGCGGGACGATGGATGGTCGGTGCTGGAGGTGTCGAGTTTCCAGCTGGAGACGACCTATGAGTTTCATCCGCAGATCGCGGTGATTTTGAATATCACGCCGGACCATCTGGATCGTCATGGGACGTTTGAGAACTATGTGGCGGCAAAGGAAAAGATATTTGCGCAGCAGACGCCGGAGGATGCGCTGGTGCTGAATGCCGATGACGATGTGGCGTCGCGGGCGGCAGCGAGGGCAAAATCGCAGGTGTTCTGGTTCAGTCAAAAGCGGGTGGTTCGGCAGGGCGCATTTGTGCATGAGGGCGCGATTACGTATCGCGCGTCGGAGCAGGCTGCGCCGGAGCCGGTGGTGAAGGTGAGTGAAATTCCGCTGAAGGGTGCGCACAACGTAGAGAACGTGCTGGCGGCGGTGTGCGCGGCGCGGTTGGCAGGCGTGGAGGCGGAGGCGATCCGCAGGGCAGTGGTGGCGTTTCACGCGGTTGAGCATCGTCTGGAGTTTGTGGCGAAGATCAACGGAGTCGATTACTACAACGACTCGAAGGCGACCAATGTGGACGCGTCGATGAAAGCGATTGCAGCATTTCCTGGCGGGATTCATCTGATCCTGGGCGGGAAGGATAAGAATTCCGATTACCGGCAGATGCGCAAGCTGCTCGAGGAGCGGGTGAAGACGGTGTACACGATTGGCGCGGCGGCGGAAAAGATCCACACCCACATTGAGGGGGCGGTGCCGATTGTGAGCGCTGGAACGCTGGAGGAGGCCATTGCGCGGGCAGGAGCGGCGGCGCAGCCTGGAGAGATTGTTCTGCTGGCGCCGGCGTGTTCGAGCTTTGATCAGTTTGAGAACTACGAGCATCGGGGGAAGGTTTTCAAGGAAACGGTACTGGCGCGGCGGGGATTGGCCGCGATGACGACCTAATAAAGAAGCGAGTCTTATGGCGAAACGAGTCGGCGTCGATAAGTGGTTGTACTTCGCAGCGCTGGTGCTGGTGGTGATCGGGCTGGCGATGGTTTTCAGCGCGTCGGCGGTGATGGCCGGAGAGCGTTTCGGGTCGCCGTACTATTTCGTGATTCGGCAGTCGGTGTGGGCGGTGCTGGGGCTGCTGGCGATGACCCTGCTGATGCAGGTGAACTACAGCAAATACAATCGGCCGACGGTGGTGTTCCCGGTGGTGGGGATGACAATCATCCTGCTGCTGGCTGCGTTTCTGATGCACGATTCGCACAACACGCATCGCTGGATCCGCTTCAGCATCCTGTCGTTTCAGCCCTCGGAGATTGCGAAGCCGGCGCTGGTGCTGTTTCTGGCATGGTTCCTGCAGAACCGGATGCACCTCATGGACGATGTCCGCGGAACGCTGCTGCCCGCGGCACTGCCGAGTTTGATCTTCATTGCGCTCATTTTGAAGGAGCCGGATCTGGGAACCGCGCTGGTGTGCGCGGGCGTGACGGCGCTGATGCTGTGGCTGGCCGGAATGAACCCGAAGTATCTGGGATACGCGGCGCTGGGCGCTACCCCGGTGCTGTACTTCATGCTGTTCTTCGTGAAGTGGCGGCGCGATCGGATGCTGGCGTTTCTGAATCCAGAATCGGACCCATTGGGCAAAGGGTTCCACATTATCCAGTCGCTGATCGCGGTGGGCTCGGGCGGATTTCGCGGCGTGGGTTACATGGATGGGCGGCAGAAGCTGTTTTATCTGCCTGAGCCCCACACGGATTACATCTTCGCGAATGTCTCGGAGGAACTCGGGCTGATTGGCGCGTTGATCGTGGTGGGATTGTTTGTGTTTATCGGATGGCGCGGGATGCGGGCGGCAATTCTGTCGAAGGATCCGTTCGCGCGCTTCCTCGCGTTTGGGATTACGGCCACGATTCTGATTCAGGCCTTCTTTAACATCAGCGTGGTGCTGGCGCTCGTGCCGACTAAAGGCATTACGCTGCCGTTCGTTTCCTATGGCGGGACTTCGCTGTTCATCATGCTGGCGCTGGTGGGCGTGCTGCTGAATATCACCAAGGAAGTCGACTGAGAAGCAGGGTGCAGCGATCAGGTTTCGCGCCTGGGAATCCCGATGAAACACAGCGAGGAAATTGTCGATCAGTTTACGCGGCAGGCGGAGCAGTTTGCGCGGTCGCCGGCGGCGCGCAACGAAGAGATCGTGGAGCGCATCCTGCGCATGGCGCAGCCGGGGCCCGGGGATGCTGCCCTCGACGTTGCTTCCGGCCCGGGGTTGCTGGTTTGTGCGCTGGCGAAAACCGTGCGCCATGCAACCGGCATCGATCTGACCCCGGCCATGCTGGAACAGGCCAGGAAAGCCGAGCGGAAGTGGGATCTGAGCAACGTTTCATGGGATCGCGGCGAGGTGACTGCGCTGCCCTACGAAGATGCCGTGTTCGACATTGTGACCTGCCGATTTGCTTTTCATCATTTTTCTGAACCCCTGCCGGTGTTGCGCGAGATGCGCCGCGTGTGTCGCGCGGGTGGACGCATCGTGGTGGCGGACAGCGCGCCTGCTGCTGAGAAGGCGGACGCTTTCAATGCGATGGAACGGATGCGCGACCCGTCGCATACGCGGGCAATGCCCGTGGAAGAGCTGCGGGCATTGTTCGCTGAGGCGGGGTTACCCGAACCAGCGGTGGAGCAAACGCGGCTGGCCCTTGAAGTCGATGGATTTCTAGCCCGCTCCTATCCACGCGAAGGAGACGAAGCGCGGATCCGAGAGCTGTTCGAGAATGCGTTGACGGAGGACAGGCTGGACGTCCAGCCGCGACGGGACGGAGGGAAGATTCTGTTCTCTATTCCAGTTGCGATCCTCGGCATTCAGGTTCCTTATGTCCTCTGAATCGGTTCGAGTTCTGATAGCGGGCGGGGGCACGGGCGGACACATCATCCCGGCACTGGCAATTGCCGATGAGCTGAGGGCCCGCCACTCGGCTGAGATCCTTTTCGTTGGCACGGCGCGGGGCCTCGAGTCGCGGCTGGTACCGCAGGCGGGCTATCGGCTGCAGCTGATCCGAGTGGGGCAGTTGAACCGTGTTTCGCTGGCGACACGGCTGCGGACGCTGATCGATTTGCCGCTGGGCTTGATTCAATGCATACGGCTGCTCCGCCAATTTCGACCGGCGGTGGTGATCGGCGTGGGCGGATACGCTTCGGGTCCGGTGATGGGCGCGGCGATTCTGCTCGGGATTCCAACGCTGGTGTTTGAGCCGAATGCGGTGCCGGGACTGGCGAATCGGCTCGTCGGGCGTTGGGTGCGGGCGGCCGCGGTGAACTTCGAGCCGGCGGCGCGGTATTTTCGCAACGCGCGCATTACAGGAATTCCGGTGCGCGCGGAGTTTTTTCGTCTTGCAAAGCGGCCTCCCGGAGCGGCTCCACATCTGCTGGTGTTTGGCGGCAGCCAGGGAGCGCGCGCACTGAACGCGATCGTGCCGAAGATTGCAGCGAGCCTGCTCGCATCGGTGCCGAGGCTGACCATCCTGCATCAGGCCGGAGCGCGCCATGCAGAGGCTACGCTGGCGGGGTACCAGGCGAGCGGCGCGCCTGCCGATCGATGGCAGGTGGAGGCGTTCCTCGATGACATGCCGCGGCGGTTTGAAGCTGCGGATCTGGTGCTGGCGCGCAGTGGGGCGTCGACGGTGGCGGAGCTGGCTGCCGCCGGGAAGCCTGCGGTGCTGATCCCGCTGCCGACCGCTGCGGACGATCATCAGCGGCGGAACGCCGAGGTGATGGCCCAGGCGGGAGCGGCACGGGTGCTGCTGGAGCCGGATTTGACAGATGTGCTGCTGGAAGGGACGCTCAGCGATTTACTGACGCAACCGGAAAGGCTGCGTGCCATGGCGGAAAATGCGAAGTCGCTGGCGCATCCCGACGCCGCCGAACAGATTGCGGGAATGGCGATGGCACTGGCACGGCGGGATTTTCGGAAAGAGGCGTTTTAGGCTTTGCCGCGGGGAGCAGCCAGAAACACGAAGGCCCGCTCCGAAGAGCAGGCCTTGTAGTGTTGGGGCTGGTCAGGATTACCGGTGTCCGCCACCGCCGTGGAAGCCACCGCCTCCGCCGCCATGAAATCCGCCGGAAGCGCCACCGCGGAATCCGCCGCCAACCGCGCCGCCCCGGACGCCCCCGGAGTAGCCGCCGCGGTAGCCACCCGCGTAGCCGTGATAGCCGCCGGTGTAAGCACCGCGGACTCCAACGCCGCCGCGGTATCCCCCGGCATAGCCGCTATGGAATCCGCCGCCATAGTAACCGCCGCGGTATCCGCCGCCGTAAAAGCCGCGTCCCCAGCCGCCGTAATAGCCAATGTGGCCGTATCCGTAGCCCCAACCGCGCCCGTACCAGCCGCGATACCACGGGCCGGCGCCAATGAAGACGCCACCGTAGAACCAGTCAGGGCCCCAGTACCCGTAGGGTGCGCAGGCATAGGGATAATACGAGTAATAGCCCCACTCGCAAGCGGGGGGGCCGGCAATGTCATAGTAGCCGGGATAGCCGACCTCCGGGCCGATGCCAATGCCGACCGCGACCTGAGCCTGCGCCGGCTTTGCCAGCGCGAGTGGCACGGCCAGCAAACCGAGGAACAAAACGTAGCGCAGTATGCGCATAATCACTACCTCCTGTCAGACCGCCCTCAAATTCTATCGATCTGACGCCGCCTTCCGCATTCCTGTCTCAGGAGAGGAAGGTCTCGCTGCTTCTATTAACGTTAGACGCTCCAAAATGTTGCTGCGATTCCGTGTTCCGCGTGGTGAGGATAGTCGCCTCATTTCAGGCCGCAGGAGCTGGTTTTCAGGCAACCCGGACGTCTACCAGCGCCGGGGTGGGGGAGGGTAATACCAGTAAGGATGGTAGTGGTAATACGGGGCCGAAAGGATGGCGAGGCAAAGAGCGATGAACCAGCCGATCCCGGTCCAGCCAAGGAAGAGGTTGAGCATGAAGATGCCGGTGGCGTTGTGGGTGTGGCGGGCAGCCGCGACAAGCGAAGGCAGGAAGTAGAGTCCGACGCACACAAGGGCGGACATGAAGGCCTCCGAAAGGTTCCAGCAGCGGATACGCAAAAGGAGGGAACCTGGTTCCCTGCGACTATAGCCCGAAATCGCGGATGGAGGGCGGCTTTTTTGGCGGCCTGAAAACGGCAACGCACCCGGAAGCGGGGAGCTTCAACGGGTGCGCATGGGCTGGTTTTTGGGGACCGGCCCTCATCCTTTTGCCTTACCGGCGGCCACGGAGGTCGCGGTCATAACGAAAGTCGCGATGGAAGTCCCGCGCGACGACGTGGTCACGGCCGTAGACGCCGTATGCGTATCCGCGATAGTTCCAGCGGCCGGGGAACCAGACAGCGCCGGAGTAGTAGCCGGGGGTCCAGACATAGTCCACACCCGGGCAGGGAGGAACGGCAGCGACGATGGGAGCGCGGACACCGACGAAGACCCGTGTCTGAGCCTGGGCTCCGGCTGCGCCAAGTCCGATCATGCCGGTCAATGCAAGTGCGCGAAGAATGCTTTTCATACGAGATCTCCTCGGGTTCCCCTCCGAACTGCTCTCGAAGTTTCTGGAACCTCTTTCCGGCCCTCTTTCACCGGATCGTCTCTGGAGAAAGTGAACGCGAATGGACGCGAATTGTTGCGGCGAGGAATGCACGGGCTGTGGAGATTGTCAAGATAACTGAATGGCCAAATTACTGGTGACTTTCGGCGAAGGTGGGAAAATAGAGATATATGGAAATGCTCGGGCTTTATCTCTCCGTTCCGTTCTGCCGTTCCAAATGCACGTACTGCAATTTTTCGTCGGGAGTTTTTCCGGCAACCTATCACGAGCGCTATATTTCACGCATCGAAAAGGACCTGAGCAGCATCCGCAGGCGCGCAAAGCTCTGGGGCGCGAAGCTGCCTCAGGCGGTCGACAGTATTTATCTGGGGGGAGGAACACCGTCGTTGCTGGCGCCGGCGCTGTTCCGCCGGCTCTTCACCACGCTGCGACGCGAATTTGCGGTTTTGCCGACGGCGGAAGTGACCGTCGAGTGTGCGCCCGGGCAGATCGAGCCCGCTGTCCTCGATGCACTGGTGGAATGCGGCGTCACGCGCGTCAGCTTTGGCGTGCAGTCGTTCGTGGACCGTGAGGCGAAATCGATTGGCCGGCTGCACAATCGCGCCGTAGCACTGGAGGACATCCGCCGCGTACAGGCTGCGGGCATCAACGACGTCAGTGTGGATCTGATTGCCGGACTGCCTGGGCAGACGCTTGCTTCGTGGTACGAATCGCTGGGTGTTCTCGCGGAATCGGGCGTCGATCACGCAAGCATCTACATGCTCGAAGTCGATGACGAATCGCGGCTGGGCCGGGAGCTGCTGGTCAGTGGCGGGCGCTATCGCGCGAAGGACGTGCCAAGTGACGATCTGGTCGCCGAACTGTACACCGAGGCGATCGCATTTCTTGCCGGACACGGTCTGGCGCAGTATGAGATCTCCAACTTCGCGCGTCCGGATTGCGAATCGCGCCACAACCTGAAGTACTGGCGGCGCGAGCCCTATCTGGGGTTGGGACTCGACGCGCACTCGATGGCGCGTACGCACGCAGGAAACGCAATGCGGTTTGGCACAACCGACGATCTCGACGCTTATCTGAAGGATGCTGGCTGGACCGAGCCGCATCGCCTCGATCGCCAGGAAGAGATGGAAGAGGCATGGTTCCTGGGCCTGCGGATGAACGAAGGTGTGAGCCTCGGGGCATTGCGACAGGAATTTTCGGCCTCGGCGGTCCGCAACTTCCGTTTGACGATCGGCCATCTCGAAGACGAAGGTCTGGTCGCCTTCCTGGATGGTGATCGCGTCGTGCTGACAGCGCGGGGACGGCTGCTCTCGAACGAAGTTTTCGGGCGGTTCCTAGTGGAGCGAGCTGTCGCCTAGGGCGTACTCAAATTCTGGGTAGGTGCTGAGAGGGATGCATGTCTTCTGATATGGCTGTTCTTGCTGAACACGATGCCGCTACGTCTGCGCCGGTCGCATTCATCGATCTGCGCAGCGATACCGTCACTAAACCCACGCCGGCGATGCGCGCCGCAATGGCGGCCGCCGAAGTAGGCGACGACGTTTACGGTGAGGATCCGACCGTCAATCGTCTGGAGGCTCGGGCCGCAGAAATCTTCGGGCGTGAAGCCGGGCTGTTTGTGCCCAGCGGCACGATGGGGAACCAGACGGCAATTCGCCTGAACACGCAGCACGGACAGGAAGTGATTTGCGAGGCGCGTTCCCATATCGTGGAGTGGGAGATCGCGATGGCCTCTGCGTTTTCGGGATGCCAGCTGCGGACGATCCCGGCGGAGCGCGGCATGCTGACGTGGGGTGCCATCGAGCCGCACATTACGGGCAAGCATTATCATCGCGCGCCGACCGCGCTGATCGCACTCGAGAACACACACAACATGGCGGGCGGCACCATAACTCCCCTGGCCGTGATGGAGGAGATCTGGGAGGGAGCGCAAAAGCGCGGGCTGCCGGTTCATCTGGATGGAGCGCGGATCTTTAATGCGTCGGTGACGCTGGGGGTTGGAGTGCAGGAGCTGACGCGCGGTTTCTCCACGGTGATGTTCTGCCTGTCAAAAGGGCTCGGCGCGCCGGTTGGCTCGATGCTGGTGGGCACATATGAGCAGATGGATCGCGCGCGGCTGATTCGCAAAGCGCTGGGCGGAGGGATGCGCCAGGCGGGGATTCTTGCGGCGGCGGGGTTGATGGCCCTGGAGGAAGGACCGAAGCGGCTCAGCGAAGATCATGCCAACGCGCGCATGATGGCGGAGACGATTGCGGAGGCGCCCGCGGAGATCGATCTCGACACGGTACAGACGAATATCGTGATCTTCACGTTGCCCAACAAGGGCAACGGGGACGCGTTGGTTGCGAAGCTGAAGCAGCGCGGAATCCTGGCCGGCACCGTATACCAGCACAGCGTGCGGTTTGTCACCCATCGCGACGTCGATCGCAGTGCGTGTGAAGAGGCTGCGCGCGTTACCGCAGAGCTGCTGAAACAGTAACGTGGGCGTAACAATCGTTGAGCCCGATCACGGCCACGAGCTATCCAAAAGTCTATAATCAGAGGTTATGCCGAAGTATTCTATTGTCGTTCCGTTTCATAACGAAGAAGAAAACGTCACTACGCTCTACGACCGCCTGAAAGAGGTCATGGAGCACGTGGGTGATTCGTTCGAGCTGGTGTTTGTCGACGACGGCTCGAACGACCGGACCTGCAGGCTGCTGGAAGAGATTGCCGCGGTCGACAGCCGCGTGCTGATCGTGAAACTTCGGCGAAACTTCGGGCAGACCTCGGCGCTGGCGGCCGGCTTCGATCATGCCGAGGGCGAATTCATTCTTGCCATGGATGGAGACCTGCAGCACGACCCCGGCGAGATTCCGGTTTTCCTGGAGAAGCTGGAAGAGGGCTACGACGTCGTCAGTGGATGGCGCAAGGAGCGGATCGACAATTTCGTCATGCGGCGCATCCCGTCGCGTTGTGCCAACTGGCTGATGGCGAAGCTCTCCGGCGTGGACATTCATGACTTCGGCACGACGTTCAAGGCGTACCGGCGTGAGGTGATTCACAATATCCCTCTCTATGGCGAGATGCATCGGTTCATCCCGGCGCTGGCGTCGTGGTACGGCGCGAGCATCTGCGAAGTGCCGATCACGAATGTGAATCGGGCGGGCGGAAAGTCGCATTACGGTATCGGCCGGACGTTCCGTGTTTTCTTCGACCTGATGACGATCCGCTTCCTGCTGAAATACATGACGCGCCCGCTGCATTTCTTCGGCCTGCTGGGCGCGCTGGGGATTTTTGGCGGGGGCGGCATATCGGTCTTCCTGCTGGCGCTGAAGCTGATCACGCATCAGCACGTCATGGATGAGCACGGACCGCTGTTCGTGATCGCGGGTGTGATGATTCTCGCGGGAACGCAGTTGCTGGCGCTGGGGCTGCTGGGCGAGCTGCAGGTCCGTCACTATCACGCCGCCACGCAACGGGCTCCGTACACCATCGACCGGCTGGTGCGGCTCCGTACCTCGGAAGAGTCCAGCATTCTGCCGGACAACTGAGACGTGAGTGCGCAGTACCTGTCGCGGCAACCCGGCCTGCTGGCATCCAATCACATAAGCGGAATTGTGCTTTTGTCTTCGTATAATCTCGCTAACTAGCGTGCGCACTGGAAGTCGCATCTGGGCCAGGGTGCGGCCAGGCGCCTGGCGCTGACGGCCTGCCGGAGAGCTAATCGAAACCATGCAGAAACCCGCTGATGGACGGAAGCGCGTCGTAATCGAAAGCGTTGACCCGGAGATCGATGCCGGGCGCTTTGCCATCAAACGCATCATCGGTGACCCGGTCGAGGTCGAAGCCGATGTCTTCGCGGATGGACACGACCATGTTGCCGCGCGCCTGCTGTTTCGCTACTGCGAAGTGGCCAGCTGGACCATGGTTCCCATGCTGCCGCTGGGCAACGATCGCTGGCGAGCCAGGTTTTCGGTTGAGCGGGTGGGCGAATACCTGTACACCGTGGCCGGATGGATCGACCCCTTCGATACCTGGCGAAGCGATCTGGAGAAAAGGATTGGCGCGGGCCAGGACATCCGCGTCGATCTGTTGCATGGGGCGCAGCTGGTAGAGGAAGCCGCCGTGCGCGCCGGGCGGGACGATGCGGACGCGTTGCGGCGCTGGGCGGCCCAGTTGCGAGCGACTGACGATTTGCCTGCAGCGCAGACCGCGGCTCTCGATCCGGCGCTGGCAACCATGATGGCGTTGTATCTCGATCCGGCGATGGAGACGCGCTACGAGCGGGAACTGCGGGTGACGGTGGACCGCGAAAGGGCACGGTATTCCGCCTGGTACGAGATGTTTCCGCGCTCGACAGCGGCGGACCCGGGGCGGCACGGAACGTTTAAGGATTGCGAGGCGCGTCTCGATTATGTCGAGCGGCTGGGATTCGATGTGCTCTACCTGCCGCCGATTCACCCCATCGGGCAGAGCTTTCGCAAGGGCAAGAATAATGCGACCACCGCCGAGCCGGGGGACACGGGCAGTCCGTGGGCGATTGGTTCGAAACAGGGCGGCCACACGGCGATTCATACGGAGCTGGGAACGCTGAAGGACTTTCAGAGCCTGTTGCGCGCGGCAGCGGCAAAAGGCATCGAACTGGCGTTGGATATCGCGTTCCAGTGTTCGCCGGATCATCCGTGGGTCACGCAGCACCCTGCGTGGTTTAAGCACCGCGCGGACGGGACGATTCAATACGCCGAGAATCCCCCCAAGAAGTACCAGGACATCTATCCACTCGATTTCGAGAGCAGCGACTGGCAGGGGTTGTGGGACGCACTGCGCGACGTGTTTGTCTTCTGGCTGGAGCAGGGCGTGCGCATCTTCCGCGTCGATAACCCCCACACCAAGGCATTTCCATTCTGGGAGTGGGTGCTTGCTGAACTGAAGCGGGAGTATCCCGACGCCCTGTTTCTGGCCGAAGCGTTCACGCGGCCGCGCGTGATGCAGCGGCTGGCGAAGCTGGGATTCTCGCAGTCCTACACCTACTTCACGTGGCGCAATACCAGGCAGGAGATAGCGGAGTACTTCACCGAGCTGACGCAGACACGGGTGCGCGAATTCATGCGGCCCAATCTGTGGCCCAATACGCCCGACATTCTTCACGAGACTCTGCAGATTGGCGGGCGTCCGGCGTTTCTGAGCCGCATCGTGCTGGCCGCGACGCTGGGACCGAACTACGGCATTTACGGGCCCGCGTACGAATTGGGCGAGAATAAGCCGCTGCGGCCGGGCAGTGAGGAGTATCTCAACTCGGAGAAGTATGAGATTCGCCACTGGGATCTTGACGCGCCACAGAGCATCGCGGGAACCATCGCGACCATCAATCGCGCGCGTCGCGAAAATCCGGCGCTGCATGCGAATCATGATCTTGTCTTTCATCCGACGGACAACCCCTATTTCATCGCGTACAGCAAATCGAGCCGCGATGGCAATAACCTGGTGCTGACGGTCGTGAATCTTGATTCATTTCACACGCAGGCAGGATGGGTGACGCTCGATCTCGATCGGCTGAAGCTGCGCGCCGATGAAAGCTTCCAGGTCTTCGATCAGCTCACCGGGCTTCGTTATTTGTGGCAGGGGTCGCGTAACTACGTCGAGCTTGCGCCTGACAGGATCCCGGCGCATATCTTCCGCGTGCTGCGCAAAGTTCGTTCTGAAAAGGACTTCGATTACTACCAGTGAGTGCTCAGGATTCCATGCCCGAAATCAAGACCATCGTTCGCAAAGCAGGCAGCGTTGCCGACCCGTTCTGGTACAAGGACGCGGTGATCTACGAGGTGCACGTCAAGGCATTCAGCGACAGCAACAACGATGGCCTGGGAGATTTCCAGGGATTGATGGAGAAGCTCGACTATCTGCAGGATCTCGGCGTGACCTGCCTGTGGCTGCTGCCGTTCTTTCCTTCGCCTTTGCGCGACGACGGCTATGACATTGGGGATTACATGAGCGTGCACCCGAGTTACGGAACGCTCGAGGATTTCCAGAATTTTCTGAATGCTGCGCACGATCGTGGCCTGCAGGTGATGATCGAGCTGGTCATCAATCACAGCTCCGATCAGCATCCATGGTTTCAGCGAGCGCGCCACGCGCCAGCGGGATCGAGCGAGCGCAATTTTTACGTGTGGAGCGACACCGATCAGAAGTACAAAGATGCGCGCATCATTTTTACCGATACGGAGAAATCGAACTGGACATGGGATCCGGTGGCGCAGGCGTACTACTGGCATCGATTTTTCTCGCACCAGCCGGATCTGAATTACGACAATCCCGAGGTTCTGGAAGAAGTGCTGCGTGTGATGCGCTACTGGCTGGATATGGGCGTGGACGCGCTGCGCATCGACGCGATTCCGTATCTTGTCGAGCGCGATGGAACCAACTGCGAGAATCTGCCCGAAACGCACGCCGTGATCAAGGCCATACGCGCGGCTATCGATGCGGGCTACGCGGGGCGGATGGTGCTGGCGGAAGCGAACCAGTGGCCTACCGATGTCCGGCCCTATTTTGGCGACGGCGATGAATGCCACATGGCGTTTCATTTTCCGCTGATGCCGCGCATCTACATGGCGCTGCGCCAGGAGGATCGACTGCCCATCACGGACATCATGGCGCAGACGCCGGCGATTCCGGATAACTGCCAATGGGGTTTGTTTCTGCGCAACCACGACGAACTGACGCTGGAGATGGTTTCGGACGATGAGCGCGACTATATGTATCTGGCCTACAGCGCCGATCCGCGGATGCGGATCAACATCGGCATCCGGCGCCGCCTGGCTCCGCTGCTCGACAACAATCGGCGGCGCATCGAACTGCTCAACAGCATTCTGTTTTCGTTCCCGGGAACGCCCATCCTCTATTACGGCGACGAGATCGGCATGGGCGACAACATCTATCTGGGCGATCGGAATGGCGTGCGCACGCCCATGCAGTGGACTCCGGATCGCAATGCAGGATTTTCACGAGCGAATCCGGCGAAGCTCTACAGCCCGGTCATCATGGATCCGGTTTGGGGCTACGAGGCGATCAATGTCGAGGCGCAGCAGGACGATCCTTCGTCGCTGCTGAACTGGATGCGCAACATGATCGCGCTGCGCAAGCTCTTTCAGGTTTTTGGGCGGGGTTCGCTCCGCTTCCTTGAGGCATCCAATCGCAAGATCCTCGCTTACATCCGGCAATATCAGGACGAGACGGTGCTCTGCGTGGCGAACCTGTCGCGCTTTGCGCAGCCGGTCCAGCTTGATCTGTCAGGGATGGAAGGCATGACTCCGGTCGAGATGCTGGGCTATGTCGAGTTTCCGCCCATCACCAAAGCCCCCTATTCGCTGACGCTGGGTCCGTATGGGTTTTTGTGGCTGGAGATTCAGCCATCGATGACGGCGACGGAAAGCGTCTCCGCAGTCAACGGAGAACAAGCCTTCTATGTGGAGAATGAGCAGGACTGGCAGAGCGTTCTCTCCGGAGACGGCGTACGGCGTCTGGAGAGCCTGCTGCCGGCGTATTTGCAGCGGCAGCGATGGTTCGGAAGCAAGTCGAAGAATATCGTTCGCGCGAAGATCGCGGACTCGGTGCTGTTCGATGAGCATCGATGCGCGCTGATCTGGGTGAGCGTCGACTATGTCGAGGGCGAATCGGACACCTGGCTCTTGTGTATGGCGATGAGCTTCGGCGAGGCGGCGAATGGGGTTCGGGAATCGACGCCGAGTCAGATTCTGGCCACGGCAGGATCGGCAACGCTGGCGGGAGTTCTCTATGAAGGGCTGCAGGGGAGCGCACCGGCGGCGCTGCTGGAAATTCTCGTAAACGGGCAGGAACTGCGCACCCGCAACGGAACTCTGGCTGGGCTGCCGAGTTCGGTTCTCGCGAACCTGCGAGGCACGCAGCCGCTGACAGCGCGCGTCAGCAGCGCAGAGCAAAGCAATACTTCGGCCATCTTCGGCGACCGGCTGATCATGAAGCTGTTTCGACGCCAGCAGCCTGGCCAGAATCCCGACGTGGAGATCGGGCGGTTTCTTACTGAGGACGCAAAGTTTCCCAACATTCCGCCCTTTGGTGGATCGATTGAAGCCCGGCGCGCCGACCAGGAGCCGACGACGGTCGCCCTGCTGCAGGGGTTGGTGCAGAACGAGGGCGATGGCTGGCAGTGGACACTGGAGGAACTGGATCGCTATTACGAGGGCACCGCGCCGCTGAAGTCTCCCGTTATTTCGGCGGGGACATCAGAACCGGGCGAGGTGCATGCGGCGGCGCGTGAGCATGCTGCGTTGTATCTGGATGCAGCGGCGATTTTGGGCCTGCGCACCGCGGAAATGCACCTGGCTCTGGCATCGGGTCGGGACGCGGCGTTCACGGTCCACCAGCCGGAAACCAGCGAACTGGAATCGCTGCGCGACCAGCTCATCGGAAATGCAGCGCACGCATTCGATCTGCTGAAAACGAATCTTTCGCGGCTGCCGGAAGACACCGTCGAGCAGGCAGGTCTGGCGCTCAGCCGCCGCGGCGCTTTGCTGGCGAACTTTCGCACGCTGCCGTCTTTGAAGAACACCGGGCTCTGGACGCGCATCCACGGCGACTACCACCTCGGACAGGTGCTTCGTTCCAGAGGCGACTTCGTGATCCTGGATTTCGAGGGCGAACCCGCCCGGCCCCTTGCGGAACGACGTGCCAAGCACTCTCCGCTGAAGGACGTGGCCGGAATGTTGCGCTCCTTCAGCTACGCTGCGTTTGCGGCACTCACCCAGTACACAACGCGGCGCCCCGAGGATTTCGCGCAGCTCGAACCGTGGGCACGCGTGTGGGAGACTTTGGTCTCCGGAGCATTTCTGCGCGCCTATCGCGAGACCGTCGCAGATTCCCCGATCATTCCGCAGGAGCGCGGGGACTTTGAGGCTCTTCTGCACATCTATATGCTCGATAAAGCGCTGTATGAGCTGGTCTACGAGCTGAACAATCGACCTGGATGGATTCGCATTCCGCTGCACGGCATGTTGTCTCTGCCGCTGTGACTGAAGGATTGAGCCGCTGAACATGGCAGCCGTCGAAATCACGGAGGAAACAAAGCAGCAGGTCGAGCGCATCGGCACTGCCGACGTGGTGGTCGGCGTCGCCGGAACCGTGTCGCCTGACGAGCTGCGGGCTCGCGCGGGGCGCATCCTTCAGGAGCTGGGCTCGGGCGTCTCGTCGCTGCGTTTTGTTTTTGCCTGGCCCGGAGCCGCCCCCGAGTCGGCAGCGAGCGCCGAGCCGTCCGCGAATGCTTCTGCGCCGGCGATGCTGCCGTTTGCACCCCCCGCACAGGGCGAATTCTGGTCGGGCGTATCAGCAAACCAGCGCGCCGTGCTGAGTCTGGCTGCGTCGCTGAATGCGCGGGTTTGTATTGTTCTGGGATCCGATCTGGCCGCGCTCGATGCGCACACGATCCAGCTATTTACGTATGCAATCCTGGACCGGCAATGCGGCTTGACGATGCCCGTTTATCCTGCCGGAAGGTACGATGGCCTGATCAACAGCGGCATTCTTTCCCCTCTGAGCCGGGCGCTTTACGGCCGGAGAGTGCGCTATCCGCTGGCGTTCGAGTTTGCCGCATCGGGCGCATTGTGCGGAAGCCTCGCACGCGTCAGCGCACTTGCCGAGAGCGCGGGCAATGCACTGCTGTGGCCGGTGACGGTGGCGGCGACGCAGTTTTCGCAGGTGCCTGTAGGCCAGGTGCATATCGACGTCCATCACAAAGTGGCGACGGAAGGTCTGGAACTGAGTGCGGTACTGGGGCAGCTCGCGGGTTCTATCTTTCACGAGATGGACCTGTGTGCTTCGCACTGGCAGAGGATTCGCGGATCGCAGGCTGCTCCCGCCTGGGGAAACGCCAGTGATGGCCAACCGGATGGTCAGCCGATCGACGCGCAGCCGATGCTGGATTCTTTTCTGCTCGGGTCGAAGAGCCTGGACGAAGTTTGGCGATTGCTGTTGCCGCCGAACACGTTGCTGGAATTGCGGCGGCTGACACGGCTGACGCCCGAGCAGTTCCGCATGCCCGACGACTTATGGGCGTGCATCGTGTACGACTTTGCGCTGGCTTATCGTTTGCGCACCATCAGCCGCGTTCACTTACTCGGCGCACTGACGCCGCTGTACCTGGGCTGGGTTGCGTCCTGGGTTCGCGAAGTTTCCAGTCTCAGCAATGCCGCGGCGGAGCAGCGTCTGGAGCAGTTTGCCCGAGCATGGGAGGAAAAAAAGCCATATCTGCTGTCGCGGTGGAGATGGCCGGATCGCTTCAATCCGTAGGGCGATCGAAAGGAGAAGAGGGTATGTGGCAGCAGGTAGAACAGTCGCTTCACTCATCGATGGGCCGGGTGATGAACAAGATCGCCACGCTGCTTCCCGGCATCCTTGCGTTCATCGTCGCGTTCCTCTTTTTCCTTTTCATCGGATGGCTGCTCTCGATCCTGGTCAGTCGCATCCTTTCCGCGCTTCGTTTCGATGAGCGCATGGGTCGCGGTGCGAATGCCATGGCCGAATGGAGCCCGCGAGCCACGCCTTCGCTGCTGATCGGCCGCATCGTCTTTTGGTGTTTTGTCATTGCCGGCGTCGTGGTCGGTGTCTCCGCCTTCGAGGCGGGCACATCGGAGAATATTCTCTCCGCGTGGATTCTCGGCTACGTTCCCCGCGTGGTGGGAGCGGCGATCCTGCTGCTGGCGGGCAATGTGCTGGCGCGGTTTGTGTCGCGCAGCGTGCTGATTACGGGAGTCAACCTCAATCTGAGCTACGCGCGTCTGCTGAGCATGGGCGTGCGCTGGATGATACTGGTGCTGACCGGTGCGATGGTGCTCGATCACCTGGCGCTGGGCGGAGCGATTGTTGAGCTGGGGTTCGGGATTCTCTTCGGCGGGATCGTTTTTGCGCTGTCGCTGGCGGTCGGCCTGGGCTCAAGGGATCTGGTGAGTCGGTCTCTGGAACGCGAAGCAGCACGGCCGGTAGAAGTTCCTCAGCCAGAGACGATTCACCACTTCTGATTTGCGGAGACGTGGTCGTGATCGCCAGGACCGCGGGCTGGCCCTTCAGTCTTTCAGCGTGAGCGTGATACTGCGCGTGTCGCCGCCGGTGGCTCGCATTTCAATCTCGCCCTGGCTGCGTTTGACTACGCTGGGAAATTTTTCACCCCATTCGACCAGGACGATACTGGCGGGGCCGACGAGCTCATCGAGGCCGAGGGAATCGAGCTGCCGCTCGTTCTGGATGCGATACAGATCCAGGTGATAGAGCATCACCGGTTCCTTATGCCCGTCCACCGTGCGCGTGCCTTCGTATTCGTGGATCAGCGTGAACGTTGGGCTGGTGACCTCGTCGGGCTCGGCGGCATCGAGCGCTTCGGCGATGCCCTTCACGAGCGTAGTCTTGCCGGCGCCGAGATCGCCGCGCAGGATGAGGAACTTTGGCGGCACGAGCAACTCGGCAATGCGGTGACCCACGGCGATGGTTTCCTTGCCGCTGTGGCTCTCGAACTGATGCATTTTCAGATCCGCCGTTTGCGTCATTTCGCCCTCGCCGCGGAGGAAGGAATTCCCCCCACCCAAACATATCCCGCTTCGTCCCATGAGCGAAAGTGAAAAGCGCGAAAAAGATGAGCGACCGTGTCGGTGGCGAGGAGGGTGTGCTCATCCTGCTCGCGCAGGGCGAAGTCGGCGGCGAGCCCGTGAAGGTAGACCGCGGCCTCGACGGCTTCGCCTGGATGGTCCGGATATTGCGCCAACAGGGCTGCAACAATGCCCGTGAGGATGTCGCCGCTGCCGCCTTTCGCCATTCCAGGATTGCCCGTCGTGTTGATTGCGATGCGGCCGTCGGGATGCGCAATCAGCGTGCGCCAGCCTTTTAACACGACTGTCACATTGTGCTTCCTCGCAAATGCGCGCGCCAGCGGCTCTCGGTTCTCCTGCACTTCTTTCGTGCTGATGCCGGCGAGGCGCGCCATTTCGCCGGGATGCGGAGTAAGGACGACGGTACGTCCCCGGCCATTGAGTTTATCGGCGTGTTTGGCCAGAATGTTGAGCGCGTCCGCGTCGAGGACCAGAGGCAATTGGGTTTTCTCCATCAGTCCAAGGACGAATTCTTCCGGCTCAGGTCCCATCCCAGGTCCCATGGCGATGACCGTCGCTCGTTCGGTGAGCTGGCGCAGCGAATCGGGTTCGAGGTTCGATGGGTCGATCTCGCCGGCAGCGCCTTCTTTCAGCGGCAGTGTCATCAGCTCCGGCGTGATCGCAGCGACAGAGGGCAGGATGGATGCAGGCACTGCCGCCGTAACCAGGCCGGCTCCCGCCCGCAACGCCGCGAGCGAGGCCATGGCAGCAGCCCCTGACTTGCCGCGTCCACCTGCAGCGATGAGCACGTGGCCGTAAAGGCCTTTGTTGGAGTCGGCTGCGCGTGGCTGTTGGGTGATGGATTGCGAGGAGCCAGCCCACGTGAGATTGGTTGCCGACTCGATAGCCTGGTCCGGCGAACCAATGGGCGCGACCACGATGGGTCCGGTGGCGCTGCCGGTAAGGTTGCCGGACATGTGCGCCAATTTAGGCGCGGTGAAAGTGACCACCGCATTGGCGCGAAATGCGCCTTCAGCCGTGAACATGCGCGAATCGGCATCCCATCCGGAAGGCAGATCGACAGCAACAATCGGCATCTTCAGCGCGTTGATGCGATCGCGGAGGGCAGCGGCGACTCCACGAAGAGGCGGTTTGAATCCGGTGCCAACGACTGCGTCGATGAGCAGGGCAGCCGAGCCCAGCAGCTCTTCAACCTGAGGTGTCCCCAGGGCAGCTTCATCCGGAACAAAGACGGGATCGGGATTATCCAGCCGCCGAAACGTTGCTGCCATCTTGTCGAACGCGGTTTTCGCGTCGCCCTTAAGATCTGCGGGATTTCCGAGCAACAGCACCTGGGTGGCGCAACCAGCGACGGCCAGACGGTGCGCGGCGACAAAACCGTCGCCGCCGTTGTTGCCTTTGCCGCAAAGCACAACAATGTGCCGGCGATCAGGGAATTCACGCAGGATGAAAGCCGCGACGGCTGTTCCCGCATGAAGCATCAGGTCGAGCGAGGCGACACCAAAGCGCTCGGTCGTCACGCGATCGACGGTGCGCATCTCGTCAGCGGTAAGAATTTTCATCGCCACAAAACGATGGTAGACGAATGGCCCGATTTCCTTATCCCATGTACATGCCGCCGTTGACGTCGAGCACGTGGCCGGTGATGTAGGCGGCATCATCGGAAGCAAGGAAACGGACGGCGTTCGCGATATCGGCATCCGTCCCGGCGCGTCCCAGAGGAATGTGGGCCAGCATCGCCTCGCGCTGCTTTTCGTCCAGCACAGCGGTCATCGCGGTTTCGATGTAGCCGGGAGCGATGGCGTTTGCCGTGATGTTGCGCGAAGCCAGCTCGCGCGCCAGCGATTTGGTCAGGCCGATGAGCCCTGCCTTGCTGGCCGCGTAGTTGGCCTGACCCGCCTGGCCAGTTTCGCCGACGACACTCGAAATGTTAAGGATGCGACCCCAGCGCGCCTTCAACATGGGACTGAGCACCGCCTGAGTCATGAGGAACGTGCCGGTCAGGTTAGTCTGCAGCACATCATCCCAGTCCGCGCGCATCATGCGCAGGACGAGCGTATCGCGTGTGATGCCGGCGTTATTGACGAGAATTTCGACGCTGCCGAAATGAGCGATGGCAGCTTTCGCGCAGCTTTTGATGGATTCTTCGCTCGCAATATCGAGCGTGAAGACCGCCGCGGCCCCGCCAGCCGCGGCAATCTCGGCCGCTACTTCGTTGAGTTTGGCCTCGTTGCGCGCTGCGAGCGCAACCTTTGCGCCGGCAGCGGCCAGTGCACGCGCGCACGCGCGTCCGATTCCCTGTGAGGCCCCGGTGACCAGTGCCGTCCTTCCCTGCAGTGATGACATGGTTCCAGCCTACCGCAAGCTTTCGGGGGCTGGAATTGGGTGCTTGTGCGTTCATCCGACAGCTGGCACGGATCTACGGACCGGCGGGCATGGGCGCGGTGGCGCGGCGCGTTGCCGGTGACCCCAGCGCCTCCAGAGACCAGATGTAAACCGTCAGCTCGCGACTGTATTGCAGCAGAGGTTTGGTATCGGGCAGCCGGATGCCATGCGCCTCGGGCAGATCGTTGACCTCGAATTCCGCCTCGGCCAATTCCAGTGGCCACGGCAAATGGTGGATGTTGACGCGCCCCACCTCGCGCCGGCGAGTCATGGTGAAGAGCGCGTAACGATCGGTGAGGAAGCTCTCGATGCCGCCTTTGACGCAGGGCTTGCCCAGGCTGCGATAGCGGGCCCGGAAATGCGCGGGATGACGGCTCAGCAGACGGTCGCTGCTGTAATGGAACCCGCGATTTTCATCCGACTCGATCTTCATGCGCGCCCAGTAGTAGGGCAGCCGGTAAAAAAGCCGCGCCGCCGAGACGGCGAGGGCGCTGGCTGCATCGAGCGAGAAGAAATAGACGCCAGGCTGGTTGGTGTGCCTCTCGCGCACGTAAGTCCGCAGATTGAGCTCAGGGAAGCGGTTGGCGCCAGGAATCGGCGGCAGGACGCGCATCCTGATCTGGTCCATCCAGAAGGGCACGACGCCGACCCAGGCCGAACCGTCGAAGGTGTCAACGGTCAATGCTTCGGGCAGCAGGTGTGTCAGTTCGCTGGCGGGCAGAGGCCAATGGGCGAACAAGAGATCGTTCCAGCGCTGGGTCATGACCCAGGGTGATTTTGGGACGGGCCACGGACGATGCTCAGTGGTGGAAAGAATCTTATTCATGCACCGGGACCATTCCGGCAGACGTCCGTCTGCGAGCGTCCGTCCAAAACACTCCTCATGGTACCCGTTCTTTCTTTGCAGGCACATAACGATGGTCGAAACGTGGGTGACTTCCGAGATGCGGGTGGCGCGATTTTCCGCAAGCCCGGGGTTTAGCATTCCTGCATGCCCTCCATGACCGAGACTCCTCCCGCCACGACCGAGACGCCCGCGGCCCCTGAAAGCCGCAACGACCAGACTGAAGTCTTTGCGGTGCATGGGGCGGATCCCGAAGTGCTGGCCTATGCGATGGCGAAGTACTCGCGCTCCGCCCTGTCGATGAAGGAGTCGCTGCGCGAGATCAGCAGCCAGCGGGCCGAGCAGTTCCTGAACACCTTCTATTTCCAGTACGGGCATCGCTCGATCGCCGATCTGGCGCATGTAGCGTTCGCGGTCGAGAGGCTGTCGCTGCTGGCCGCGATCGTGCTGGTGGACGAGCAGCGCTGGGATGGGCAGGAGCGTTCGACGCGGTACCAGAATTTTCGCAAGAGCGGCTGGTATATGCCGGATTTTGGCGCCGATGCCGCATCGGCAAATCGGTATCGCCAGACGATCGAGCAGTTGTTTACCGGATACCACTCGATTTTTGAGGCGGTCTTCGCATCGCTGAAGGGTCAGGTCTCGAAGCCGGAAGAGATGAAACAGGAGACCTACGAGCGCACGCTGAAGGCTCGGGCCTTCGATGTGGCGCGTTATCTCCTGCCGCTGGCGACCAACACTTCGCTGGGACAGATTGTGAACGCGCGGACGCTGGAGACGCAGGTTTCGCGGCTGCTTTCGAGTCCTGTGGCCGAGATTCGCCAGCTCGGCGTGCGTTTGCAGGCTGCGGCTACAGGACCTGCGTGGAATGTTCACGCCGAGGAGTTCGCCGCGCTGCAGCGCGACATTGCTGCGCTCGATCCGGCGCTGGGCGAGCGGGCTGCAGCGCTGCTGACGCGCGAGGTGAAGACCGCGCCGACCCTGGTGAAGTACGCGGCCGTGAACGACTACCAAACCCGCACGCGTCAGGAATTGGGTCAAGCCGCGGCAGAATTGCTGCGGGGTGAGGCGATCGAAGCGGCGCCGCTGGTCGATCTGGTCGACGATGCCGATGCGCTCGAGGTCGACCTGGCGACCACATTGCTCTACGGGCAATGTCATTATCCGTATCGGCAGATTCGGCGCCACGTTGCTGCCCTCGACGAGGCTCGGCGCAACGAGGTCATCGAACTGGGCGTTCGGCATCGCGGGCCTCACGACGAGCTGCTGCGCGAGTTCTCGGCCGGCCAGGCATTGCGCTTCGACATTCTCATGGACATCGGTGGTTTCCGCGATATGCATCGGCATCGGCGTTGCGTCCAGGTGTTGCAGGGATTCACTTCGGCGCATGGTTACGCAATTCCCGAAGGCATTCCGGAAGCGGGCGTGCAATCGCTCTACGAGGAGACGATGCAAGCTGCTCATACGGCGTCTGCGGCGCTGGCCACTGGTTCTGCTCCGGAAGCGGCGGAGTCTGCGCGGTATGTGTTGCCGCTGGCCACGAAGAATCGCGCGCTGTTCAAGATGGATTTTGCCGAGGCGCTCTATATCTCGGAACTGCGCTCGGCGCCGCAAGGTCATTTTTCTTATCGCAAAGTGGCATGGGAAATGTATCGCGCCGTAGAGCGGAAGCATCCGGCGCTCGCGCCCTATTTTCGCGTGACGAATGCGGACGAGCTGGTGGATCTGCTGAAGCGCTAACGAAAAAGGTGCGGCACAAAGCGGCTGGTGTTGTTGGTCACGTAGCCGTCGGGCTCGCGAATGCCCATGCCGCAGGGTTCTCCATCGACGAGCCAGCTGCCGAGGATCATGCGGGACGCGCCGCCTGCAGCCAAATCGACATACTGCTGATAGACAAAGCCGCCAGCGGCGTAGCGGCCGCTCGTGTCCTCAACGGTGATGCCGTTCAGATTCACGGTGACGTTGGCGCCTTCGCGCCCTAACAATGGCTTACGCACCCATGCGTCGAGGTCACGCGGGCTGTCGAGACAGGCAGGCAGAAGCAGGCGATGGCCAGGATACATCTCCCAGAGGATGGCCAGTAGCGCCTTGTTCGACCAGAGCATTTTCCAGATGGGCTCGATCCACTGCGTCGCGCCCATCGTTTCGAGAGCGTGAGGGCCGAAGCGGTCGGCGAGGATGGATTCCCATGGATAGAGCTTCATGATGGTTTCCACAGGCCGATTCGCACCATCGACAAAGCGATGCAGCGCGGGATTCCATCCGATCTCCGGCATGGCGAGCGCCGCGGTCTGGAGGCCTGCCTGCTGCGCCGTGTCGCGCAAATAAGTGATGGTCATCCAGTCCTCGTCGCAGGACTCGCAGGCAAAACAAACGGGTGGATGAACGTAGCCGGCGAGGTCCTTCCATTTGGCCACGAGGTGCTCGTGGATGGAATTGAACTGATCGGCTTCGGGGTAGCACTCTTCGAGCCAGTACCACTGTGCGACGGAGGCTTCGACCAGGGAGGTCGGCGTGTCGGCGTTGTACTCGAGCAGCTTGAGGTTGTGTCCGTCGTAAGCCAGATCCATACGGCCGTACAGCGCCGGAGGTTCGGAGTTCCACGTCTCACGGATGCGCGCTGCGGCAGCGGGCGGAATGCGGAGGGCATCGAGGCGGTTGTTCTCGAGGATGAAGTCTCCGGCGGCGAGGCACATCTGCTGCAGCTCGGCGGTAGCGGCTTCGATGGTATCGATCTCCGCCGCGGAGAATTCCCAGTACGTCGATTCGTCCCAATAGGTTTGGCCGGCGACGGTGTGATAGGTGAGGCCGACCTGTTCGACTTTTTTCTGCCAGTCCGGGCGCGTCAGAATGCGATGGCGCTGCACTACTCGCCTCCGCCGAACCGACTGAGAAGTAGGAAACCAGCCGCGACAAGCGCCAGGGGCCAATACGGTTCGACGGTTTGCCCGAATCCTCCGCGCTCGTTCGTTTCCAGCGCGACGGAAAGGACCGGTGCGCTGTCAGGGCAGGCACTCCGGCCGGAAACGCCGGTTGCAGCCACCGCGGCCAAGAGCGCCACCGAAACTGTATTCGATTTACGCATTTTCGCTCCCACGAGTGGTATGAAGATTCACTACTCGCCTCCGCCGTGGCCGCCTTCACCGCCGTGGCCGTCGCCGCCTTCACCGCCAAAGCCGCCGCGCACCACCTCGCCGGTATCTCCCGACACGACTCGCGCGTTGGCTTCCGGTTCGGAGGAGCCGCCGACTACGGTATCGCCGATGTGGCCGCCGCTGGCTCCGCCGTAGACGTAGCGATAGGGGACGGGGACGCCGCCTCCTCCGCCGGCCGCATGATTGCAGCTGTTGTCAGGCACAATGCGACCCTGCTGGTCCACGCAGTTGCGGACCTGGGTCGGGTGGTCGCAACCGGTCGAAACGGTGAAGGCAGCAGCAGCCAGAAGAGTGAGAGGAACGGCGTGGGATTTGCGCATGATGTGGGTGGTTAGTGGCTCTATCTTACGAAGGGTTCTCGCAAAAGCAACAGAATTGAGGAGGGACGGTATGACACGGGTCGACTTCCCCAGCGGTACAATGCAAGTTCGCCGCGAGGACATCCATTTGAATCGCAGGACTCTGTTTTCTGCCGCGCTGGCTGCAACTGTTCTATTCATGGCTGACCTGACACTGACCGCTCAGACCGCAGGATTCGGACCGGAGAATCCGTTTTATTCGCCGAGCCCGTTGCCTTTCCACGCGCCGCCTTCGATCGCATCCGGGATTCGGATTATCAGCCGGCGATGGAAGCGGGCATGGCCGAGCAGGAAAGGGAGATGCTGGTTATTGCCAACAATCCTGCGGCGCCAACGCTGGAAAACACCCTGGTCGCGATGGAAAAGACCGGGCAGCTGCTGCAGCGGGCTCAAGCGGCACTCAATGCGGTGACCGGGGCGAATACCAATCCTTATCTGCAAAATGCGCAGCGGGAGCTGGCGCCGAAGCTGGCCGCGCACCGCGACGCGATTTATCTGAACCCAAAATTGTTTGCGCGGGTCCGCACGGTGTATCAGACGCGTGACCGGCTGCACCTTGATGCGGAGAGCCTGCGGCTGGTGGAGATTGTCTACGACCAGTTTGTGCATGCCGGGGCCGCGCTGAGCGCCGCGGACAAGGAAAAACTGAAGAAGCTGAACGAAGAAGAATCGAAGCTGGATGATGAGTTCAGCCGCGGTCTTCTGGAGGCTACGAAGAAAGCTGCCTACGTGACGACGGATAGGTCCGCGCTGGCCGGATTGACCGATGCGCAGATTGCGGCAGCGGCCCAGGCAGCGGCGGCGCGGAAGGTGGACGGCTATGTTGTTCCGCTGCAGAACACGACGCAGCAGCCGGCTCTGACAGGGCTGACCGATCGCGCCACGCGCCAGGCACTGTTCGAGAAGGGCTGGACGCGAGCGGAGGAGCCGGGCGACGATCTGCGGCCTGTTGTGGCGCGACTGGCGCAGCTGCGCGCGGACAAGGCGAAGCTGCTGGGCTTCGATTCCTATGCCGCGTGGAAGCTGGAAGACCAGATGGCGAAGACGCCGGATGCTGTGCTGCATTTTCTGAATCAGCTGATTCCGGCGGCCACCGCGAAGGCGCAGGCCGAGGGCAAAGACATTCAGGCGGTCATCGACGCGCAGCAGGGTGGATTCCAGCTCCAGCCATGGGACTGGAACTTCTACGCCGAGCAGGTGCGCAGGGCGAAGTACGATCTGGACGAATCGCAGGTGAAGCCCTATTTTGAGATCAACAACGTGCTGGAGAACGGCGTTTTCTACGCCGCGCATCTGCTGTACGGGCTCACGTTCAGCGAGCGGAAAGACATCCCGGTGTGGCAGCCGGATGTGCGGGTCTTCGAGGTGAACGACGCGAACGGCAAGCCGCTGGCTCTCTTCTACTGCGACTATTTCAAGCGCGACAACAAAAACGGCGGCGCGTGGATGTCGAGCTTTGTGGAGCAGAGTCAGTTGCTGGGCGATCTGCCGGTGGTTTACAACGTGGCGAATTTGCCGAAGCCCGCGCCGGGAGAGCCCGCGCTGATCAGCGCCGACGATGTGCGGACGATGTTCCACGAATTTGGGCACGCGCTGCACGGGATGCTGAGCAACGTGAAATATCCGACTCTGGCGGGAACGTCGGTTCCGCGGGATTTCGTTGAGTTTCCATCGCAGTTCAACGAGCACTGGGCGACCTATCCCGAGGTTTTCCAGCATTACGCGAAGCATTACAAGACGGGCGAGGCGATGCCGGCGGAGCTGGAGGCGAAACTCCTGAAGGCTCGCGACTTCAACCAGGGATATTCGCTCACGGAGCTGCTGGCGGCGTCGATGCTGGATATGCAATGGCACACGCTGCCGGCGGGAAGTCCGCTCCAAAACGTGGATGACTTCGAAAAGGAAGCGCTGGAGAAGTCGAACGTGGCGCTGGCTGCCGTGCCGCCGCGGTATCGCTCGACCTATTTCCTGCACATCTGGTCGAACGGCTACGCGGCGGGTTACTACGCTTACCAGTGGACAGAGATGCTGGACGACGACGCGTACCAGTGGTTCGAAGAGAACGGCGGGCTGACGCGCGCCAACGGCGATCGTTTCCGGCGCATGGTGCTGTCGCGCGGCAACACGGAGAATCTGGCCACGATGTATGCGAACTGGCGCGGGCGCGCTCCGGAGATCGGAGCGATGCTGAAGGATCGCGGGCTGGAACAGAAATAAGCGGCTATTGGCTGCGGTGGTTGATGCCCACCCCCCCTCCCCTCATGGCGCAGGGCGAACCGAGCAGAACGTCGCGATCGCTGGCAATCTATGGATTGCTTCTGGAACTCTATCCGCGCCCGTATTTGCAGCAGCACCGGGCAGAGATGCTGCAGAACTTCGAGGATCTTGAACAGGCATCGAGGTCCAAAGCAGAGCTCTGGCTGTTGCTTGCCAGAGACCTCGCCGTCAGCCTTCGGTCTGAGTTCATCAGGACGCTCTGGGGACAGACCGCGATCGTGGTTCTGGTTCTCGCCATCCTGCTGGTCCTGACAGAGCGCCACGGTGGTGCGCGCCGGCACCCGACGGAGGGTTTCTGTTGCGGCTACATTCTCGGATGGTTTGCGGGATGGTCTGGACGACGGTGGCAAGCCACCTCCTCAAAGGGCCGCCGCGCGAGTTCCATCCGGTCGTTGCCGGCACAAGCGGCGATGGTCGTCAGCGCCCTGGTGCTCGTGTTTGCTGCAGATGGGGTCGGCTCCGCGCAGAACCACGTGATCTGGACCCTTTGCTGCGGGTTTCTGTTCGCGTGGATCGCGGGGTGGATCGGAAATCGCAGGCAAACGCGTTCCTAGCCGGTTTGCGTGATGCGCGGCTCAGGGCCGGCCCTGTTTTCGGAGGGCTGGTGCGGCGCTCAAGAGAAAAAGGCTGCCCGGCGGCAGCCTTTTCTCCGTCATTCACCGATGATCAGGCGTGTGCGTAGGAGGCGATGGCGCTGGCCTCGTCGTCCTTCACGTCGAAGACGGTGTAGAGCTTGGTGATCTGCAGCAGGTCGTGGACCTTGCGTGTCAGGTTGAGCAGTTTCAGCTCGCCGCCCTGGTTGCGGACGGTGGTATAGGCACTGACGAGTTCGCCGATGCCGGAGCTGTCGATGTAGTTCACTTCGCCGAGGTTCAGCAGAATCTTCTTCTGGCCTTTGGCGAGCAGGTCACGGACCGAATCACGCAACTGCACGCTTCCCTCGCCGAGGGTGATCCGGCCGCCGAGATCAAGAATCGTTACCCCGTCTACCTGACGAGTACTGATTTTCATGCTCACGAGAAATTCCTCCTTGGAAAACTTGTAGCGCGGGGAAGTTAGGCACCGGTTGGAGCGGTTCCAAGATGTTTGATCAGCGTCAGCTCGGTTCCGGGGTGCAGTTGCTTGAAGTGTACCTCATCCATAAAGGAGCGAATGAGGAAGATGCCGCGACCGGAGCCGCGCAGGAGATTTTCCGGCGCGAGGGGATCGGGCAGCGTAGCGGGGTCGAGGCCCTTGCCTTCGTCGGTAATGCGGATGACCAGCGACGAGCCGGTATTTTCGAACGATGCGGTCATGCGTTTTTCCGGATCGTACGCATTTCCGTGGAGCACCGCGTTGACTGCGGCTTCGCGGACGGCCATGGAGATGCGGAAAATTTCGTCTTCATCGACACCCGCTTTGCGGGCCAACTGCTCGGCGGTCTGCTCGACTTTATTCACGCTGTCCAGCGAGGAATCCAGAGTATAGGTCACGCGGCTTGCCTGCTGTCCTGTCAAATGCCCTTCCTCGCTTCGCGAATGCGGGGTCTTGCGGGGGACTTTTTCCCGTAGGCGAAGTTTGCTTGCTGGAGCGGAAGATGTCAAGCAGAGAAGGCCGGGATGCCTGAGGGCGGCTGTTCAGTTTTCGTTCAGGTGCGGATTGGCCAGGACTACGGAGGTCTCGATCTGGCGTTCGGGGATTGTCCAGTAGGTGCGCAGCAGTCGGTTTTTGCGTTCGGGAGAAACCGTGGCGAAGCCGTGCCGCTGGTAGAAGGAAATGGCCCATTGGGCGGCGGACCAGGTTCCCACCAGCATTGGGCGGGTGCTGCGGTCACGGAGATGCTGGAGAAGGGCGCTGCCGATGCCCCTGCCCTGATGTCCAGGCAGGACGTACGCGTGCCGGATGAGGTCGACGTCGCGCACGGGCTGAATGCCCATCACGCCGATGAGGGCGTTGCCGTTGTGGGGGCTGTCCTCATAGCCCCAGAAGACGACACCGGCGTCGATCTCGTGCTCCAGCTCGTGGAGCGGCATGTACGGCTCGTGCCAGCGATCAGGCGGGATAGCGTCGCGGTAGGCTTCGGCGGCGGCGTTGATGATGGCAAGGATCGCGGTGCGCTCGTTGTTGCGGCAGGGGCGGATCGTGCTCATGGTGTGGTTCATTTTGGCATTTGCGGGGGGCATCAGGTGAGACGCTGGAGACGGTCGTTTTGGCAGCGCAGATCCTGGCCGATTCTCCGTTTGCGGCGCGTCCCGGTAAGATGGAGACAGCGATCCATGCCCGGCGCAGAGCCCCAGTCCCGACAGAACGCCGGCCAGAACGCCGGACAGAGGAACGGTCCCGATCCGAAGCCGGTGTCGAAGCCTGGTTCGACGCAACAGGATGAAGACGTTGTTGGCAAGGCTTACGACAGCCGGTTGATGGGGCGGCTGATCACCTATCTCTACCCGTACAAATGGCCTTGCATTGCGTCGATCGTGGCGATCCTGCTGAAGGCGGGCGCGGATGTTCTGGGGCCGTACCTGACGATGGTGGCCGTCGACCTGTATCTGAAGCCGGCCGCGGACCCAACGCCCCACGCAGCGGCGGCGGATGCGGCCAGCGGCGCAGCGGCGCATCCGTGGCTGGCGCACTGGCTCAGCCCCTGGTCGACGACGGGGGGCGCGTGGACGGGCGTGACGGAGCTGGCCGGAATCTGGCTCGCGGCGATGGTGGTGAGCTACGGGCTGGAAGCGCTGCAAACCTGGCTGATGCAGTGGACGGGGCAGAAGGTGATGTTCGACATGCGCCGGCAGATTTTCCGGCACATGCAGCAGATGCACATCGGGTTCTTCGATCGCAATCCTGTGGGGCGGCTGGTAACGCGGCTGACGACGGACGTGGACGCGATCAACGAGATGTTTACCTCGGGTGTTTTTGCCATCTTCGAGGATGTGTTCGTTCTCGCCGGGATTGTCTTCGTGATGCTGCGCATGAACTGGTGGCTGGCGCTGATGGCCTTCTCGGTGCTGCCGCTGATTCTGGTGGTAACGCAGATTTTCAGGAAGTATGTGCGCGAGTCGTACCGGCGGATTCGGGCGGCGATTGCCCGCATCAACGCCTATACGCAGGAGTACATCTCGGGCATGTCGCTGGTGCAGCTCTTCAATCGTCAGGAGCGGGCGTTTCGGGATTTTTCGGCGATCAACCGCATCCACATGGAGGCGTTCAAGGACAACATTCTGTGCTATGCGCTGTACTATCCGGCAGTCGAGCTGCTGAGTTCGTTCGCGATTGCGCTGATTATCTGGCTGGGCGGGGGCGGCGTGCTGCGCGGAACGGTTCTGTTGGGAACGCTGGTGGGCTTTATGCAGTACGCCCAGCGGTTCTTCCGGCCGATTCAGGACCTGAGCGAGAAATACAACATCCTGCAGGCGGCCATGGCGGCCAGCGAGCGGGTGTTTAAGCTGCTCGATACTCCGCCTGAAATTGTGTCGCCGGCCGATCCGAAACGAGGCGACGGCTCGGGGCGCATTGAATTTCGCGACGTGTGGTTTACCTACCAGCGCCTGGATGCGGCGACGAGGGCGCACATCGCGGTGGCGAGCCCGGCGGAGCTGCAGGCGATGACCGACATCGAATGGGTGATGCGGGGCGTGTCGTTCGTGATCGAACCCAACCAGACGGCGGCCATCGTGGGGCACACGGGGGCAGGGAAGACGACCATCACGAGTCTGATGATGCGCTTCTACGACGTGCAGCATGGGCAGGTGGTGGTGGACGGCGCCGATGTGCGGGAACAGGATTTGACGCGGCTGCGCCAGCGGTTCGGCGTGGTGCTGCAGGATCCTTTCCTGTTCAGCGGGACGGTTGCGGACAATATTCGGCTCGGGACCGAGCACATCACCGACGAGGACATGCGGGTGGCAGCCGAGCAGGTGAACGTCGACGACTTTATTGCCAGCTTGCCGGCGCAGTACACCGAGCCGCTGCGGGAACGGGGCGCGGGACTGTCGACAGGGCAGAAGCAGCTGATTAATTTTGCGCGGGCGCTGGCGCATCGGCCGGGAATTTTGATCCTCGACGAGGCAACTTCGAGCGTCGATACGGACACCGAATTTCGCGTGCGGGCGGCGCTGGAGCGGATGGTGGAGGGGCGCACCTCGGTGGTGATCGCGCACCGACTCTCGACGGTGCAGCGCGCGGATGTGATCCTGGTGATGCATCGCGGGCAGCTGCGCGAGATGGGGTCGCACCAGGAGCTGCTGGCGGTGCGGGGTATCTACTGGAAGCTATACCAGCTTCAGTACAAGGACCAGGAACTGGGCGAGCCCGCGCCGGGGCTAACGCCTTCCCTGGCGCTGGGAACGGACTAGGCGCATTGCTGTCTCTCAAGTCCGGAAAACCGCGACCGTCTGCAAGTGCGTCGGCTTAAACGCATCGGGATACTTGAGGCCGTAGCCGAGCAGCCGGTCGAGGCCGATATGCGCGATCCAGAGGGCCGCGATCTGCGCGGCGAGTGGAGAGCGCCATCTCCAGGCGGCGAGGGACAGAAGCGCCGGCAGGGCGTAGTTGTGCGCAAGGTTATAGAGCATGGCGGCGAAGCGCATGTGGTTTTTGCCCGTGTAGCCGAGGAGAGAAAGATCGGGAGCGAGGATCAGAAGCGCAAACAACCCCCAGCGCCCGTGCAGGACGATGAAGTAGAGCAGGATGCTCATTGCAAGGACGAAGGCTCCTTCTACACGCAGGATCCGATCGGGTCGCGCCAGCATGGGATCAAGAGTAGCAAGGCAGGGGCAACTCTCACCGCGCGAGACGGAACTCGTTCAAATGGCTACACCATCTGCCCACAGACACTGGCTGCCGAAGGCCAACCGCGCAATTGACAAGTGGAGAAAGCAGGGCCTATATAATTGCCGGCTGAAGCCGTCCAGGCCATTTTCCATGGATCGCTGTTTGCGGCAACGCACAATGAAATCAGGGATGAGGAGATGATACGGTGCGAGTCTCGATGAGATTTTTGTCGGTGGTGGCGGTGATGGCTCTGACGCCGGGGCCGGTGGTATTGGCGCAGGCGCCTGCCGCGCCGCTGCCCGCTGAAGCGGCTGCGAACCCGGTGGTGTGGAGCGCGAAGACGCTCTACGAGCGCGATGCGAAAAACATGATCGCCGCCGCCGAAGAGATGCCCGCAGACAAGTACAGTTACCACCCGACACCCGACCAGTGGACGTTCGGAAAGGTGGTTTCGCACATCGCGCAATCGAATGGAGGCTTGTGCGGGACGCTGTCCGGCACACCTGCGCCGGCGGCGCTGACGGTGAGCGACACGGCCTCGAAGGCCGATCTGGTTGCGGCGTTGAAGGCTTCCTTCGACTTTTGCGGCCCGGTGCTCGACGGTATGACGGACACGAAGCTGGGGGAGCCGATCACGCTGTTCCATCGCACAATGCCGCGGGCGACGGTCCTGGTCCTGTTGCCGGTCGACCTGGCGGACCACTATTCGCAGATGGCTGCCTACCTGAGGCTGAACGGGATGTTGCCGCCTTCGGCACAGCCTAAAAAGTAGCGGCGGGGACAAACTACGCCTTCGGAGATTCGACGTACCTGACCCAGTCAGGACAAGCCAGGGCGGCGACGTGCTGCGCGGCGCCTGAGCGCCTCCCGCGTTCCGGGCCGTGTGACCGGCAACCCGGAAAGAACGTTTTTCCGCCCAACCCTGTTGCACGGGCGCGGGTTGAATCGGGCCCTCCCGTCCCGCCAACCCGCCAGCTAAGATCAGGGGAGCGACTCTGATCTCAGGAGAACGATGCAGGGCGGTCCGAGGATTTTCATCTCTGCTGGGGAAGCCAGCGGCGAATACTACGGCACCCAGGTGATGGCCGCCTTGCAGCGGCTGTTGCCGGACGCCGAATTCTTCGGCCTGGGCGGGCGGCGCATGGAGGCCCTGGGATTCCGTCCGGTGGTGCGCTCGGAAGACGTTGCCGTTATGGGCATCACCGAAGTGGTGCGCCACATGCCGCGCATTTACCGGGAATACCAGCGGCTGCGGGGCTCGATCGCGGCAGAGAAGCCGGACATTGCCATCCTGATCGATTTTCCGGACGTGAATCTCTCGCTGGCCCGCCGGCTGAAACGCCAGGGAGTGCCGGTGATCTATTTTGTCAGCCCGCAGCTTTGGGCGTGGAAGAAGTACCGGATCCGGAGCGTGCAGCGCCACGTCGACCGCATGCTGACCATCTTCCCGTTCGAGGAGCGCTTTTACCACGACCATGGCGTCGATGCGGAGTTCGTGGGGCATCCCCTGGCGGAGTTGGACCCGCCCGGGGAGAGCCGGGAGGAATTTGCTCGCCGGGCGGGACTCGATGCGTCCAAAACGTGGGTGGGATTGTTGCCGGGAAGCCGCGGCAAGGAAGTTCGGCTGAATCTGCCGGAGATGGTGCGAGCGGCGGGGATGCTGGGGCCGGAGCTGGTGTTCCTGCTGCCCTTGGCCCCCATGCTGACTGGAGCGCAGCGCGATCACATCCGTGTGCTGCTGGCCGAGCTGGTCCGCTCCACCACGCCAGGGCCGGGCGCGGCGGGGACCCATCCGCCGGAAATCGTTCTGGTCGACGATGCCCGGGCGGTGCTGCACTACGCTCGAGCCAGCGTTGTTGCCAGCGGAACGGCGACGGTGGAGGCGGCGCTGATCGGCAATCCATTTATCGTGGTATACCGGATTTCACCGCTCAGCTATGCGGTAGCGAAGCGGGTGGTGGACGTGCCGCATGTGGCCATGGTGAACCTGATCGCCGGAAAACGCATCGTACCGGAGCTGATTCAGGGTGACTTTACGGCGGATGCTGTCGTCTCACACCTCAGACCCCTGCTCGACCAGGAAGAGGCGCGGGTCCGAATGCAAACTAATCTGCGGCGCGTCGGAGAGATGCTGCGCGGCGAGCAGAGCGCGGTTGGCCGGGTCGCACAAATCACATGCGAGATGCTGCGGAAAAGATCAACGCCGGAAGAAAGACAGAGCCAGGTTCCATGAAGAATGACCCACAGACCCACGCGCCGGACGGGAATCGCTCCTCGCGCCTTGCCGTTTTTTGCGCAGCGATCGTCTCGGCGGCCCTGTTGCCGGCGCTGCCTGCCCTTGCCCAGAATGCTCCACCCAGGCAAACCCTGGACATCACGGCCTACAAGATCAACCTGGAGCTGCATCCCAGCGATCACTCTCTGGACGCGACGACCCAGGTGACATTCACGCCTTTGGCGGATGTGCCTTCGGCGATGTTTGACCTGCACGGTGCACTGCTGGTGGATAAGGTGACCGATGCAAAGGGCGGAACCCTGAACGGCGAGCGCGGGGCCGGAGCCACGCTGGTAGTGACGCCAACCACGCCACTGGTGAAGGGTCAATCGGTGACCTGGACGTTTCATTACGCAGGCAAGCTGGACAGCGACGCGGGCGGCCCGGTGGAAGGTTTGAAGCTGGCGTACGTGGGCGAGCCGATCAGCTATCTGTTGTACGCGGGGCGATGGTTTCCCACGACGGGTTATCTGACCGACCGCTTCACGGCGGAGATTCACGTGAAGGCCCCGGCAGGCTATCGCGTTATCGGCAGCGGGAGCACAGGAAAACCGAAAGAGGGCGCTGGAGGCGCGGAGTGGGATTTCAAATGGGATAAACCCGGTTTTCCGGGCACCATCATTGCCGGGAAATTCGACCCTCCTGTTTCCGGCGCCGCTCCGAACATCCACGTCTATACGACACCCGCGCACAAAGCCGCGGCCCAGGATTACGCGGGAACGGCACTGCGTGAGTTCGCCTACTTCACCAGCACCTTCGGATTTCCAGAATCGAATCAGCTGAATGTGGTGGAGCTGCCCGACGACACGGTGCCGGTGGCATGGGCCCCGGAGATCGCGGCGGTTGCAGGGGCGCACATTGGTGGGAGAAACGATTTCCGGTTGCTGGCCAACACGATTGCTCATCAGTGGTGGGGGAGCGAGGTGAGCCCCGCCACGCTGAACGACGCCTGGATCATCAACGGCATGGCGCGCTATGGCGAGTTGATGTACCTCGAAGACGACGCGGGACGCTCGGCACTGCAGTCGGCGCTTCCCGACATTGCCGCCAGCGCGCTGGCCTATGACACCATTCCGCTCTCCAGTGTGGGATCTCTGCAGGCCTGGTCGCCGCAGTTCCAGTCCATGACCCTCGACAAGGGCGCTCTGGTATTTCACATGCTGCGCTGGGAGGTGGGCGACGACAGCTTTGAAAAAGTTCTGCGCGCGGTGCTGGCACAGTACAAAGACAAAGGCATCCGGACGGGCGAATTCGAACGCGTGGCCGAGGAGCAATCGCAGCAGGCGCTGACCCCATTCTTCAGCGAATGGCTCGATGGGACGGGCGCGCCGGAGTTCACCGACAAGTACGCCGTTTATCGTCTGGGGAATAACAAAGGGTTCCGCACCATTGGGGAAATCCAGGGCGACATGGATCTGTTCAACATGCCGGTGGATCTGCGCGTGGAGACCGAGGGCAAGACTGTCGATAAGCGGGTGGACGTGGTGGGCACCGATTCGCAATATGTGATCGATACGTTTGGCCGGCCGCGGCGGGTGGTGATCGATCCGCAGGAATGGGTGCTGCAGAACACGCCCGATCTCGAGGTGCGGGTGTCGATTCTGCGCGGGCAGCAACTGGCGGCGCAGGGCGACACGGGAGGGGCGATCGCCGAGTATCAGAAAGCTCTGAAGGCCAATCCGCAAAGTTCGCTGGCGAATTACCGCACCGGGGAGCTGCTGTTCAACATGCGGAACTATCAGGCTGCGGTGAATTCGTACCGGGATGCGCTGAATGGCGACGATGAGCCGAGGTGGACCGAAGTGTGGAGTCACATCGCCATCGGCAAGATTTTTGACCTGACCGGGCAGCGCGATCGTGCGATTTCCGAATACCGCCAGGCAATCCAGACGAACGACAACACGGCGGGGGCGCTGAACGAGGCACGGCACTGGATCCAGACGCCGTACAAGCGGCCGGACACGGACCAGTAAGCTGTTTCTACGGAGTCCGAGGCAAGCAAAGAGGCGAACTCCCGCGAGCTCTTTGGCTACAGCCCTTTGTAGCTCCCGCCGTCCACCAGGACGGTCTGGCCGGTGATGCTGGCGGCGGCTTCTGAAGCCAGCCACACGATCGTCGCGGCCACTTCTTCCGGTTTTGCCATGCGACCGATGGGAATCTCGCGCTCCAGTTCGGTCTGCACCTGCTCGAAAGAAACGTTGCGGTTCTTTGCGCGGGTTTCCAGAAGACTGCGGGAGCGGTCTGTAGCCGTAAAGCCTGGGCCGACGTTGTTGATGGTGATGCCATCGCGCCCGAAGGTTCCAGCGAGGGAGCGGACCAGGCCCATGATACCGGCGCGAATAGTGTTGGAGAGGACCAGCTCCGGAACCGGCTGCTTCACGGTGTAGGAGGTTAGGGTGACGATGCGTCCCCAGTGCTGCTGCTGCATGTGCGGCAGCACCGCCTGGGAGAAGACGATGGCGCTGCGCAGATTCAGGTGCCACGCGCGCTCCCAGTCGTCCAGCGTCGTATCGAGGAAGGGTTTGGCCGGGGGTCCGCCGGCGTTGGGAACGCAGACATCGACCCGGCTAAAGCGAGCCTGTGCAGCCTCGACAAAGGCGCGTACTGCGGCGGGATCGCCAACGTCGAATGCCTGCGTGAAAGTCTCGATGCCGAAGCGGTTCCGCGCGTCGGCTGCCACCTGGTCCAGCTCCGGCTGGCGACGCGCACACAGTGCCAGATGCGCGCCCTCAGCGGCAAAAGCCAGAGCCGTTGCTTTCCCGATTCCTGCACTGGAGCCGGCCACAATGGCGACTCTGCCTTTTAGTCCTGTGTCCATGCGCCCTATGATAGTCGAGGCGTTCGCGCTGCAATCGAAATTGAAAATGATCCCTGGAGGGACCGAGTTGGCTGACAACAGGAATTTGCAATACACAGGCTTCGACAGCATTCCGGTCGAGCACCTGAACTCCCTGATCGATCGGCAGTTCGTTTATGGCGAGCGGACCATGCTTGCACGTATCGTGCTGCGGAAAGGTGCGATTGTGCCCGAGCACAGCCACGAGAACGAGCAGATTACGTACATCCTCGAGGGCGCACTGCGCTTCACGATGGGCGATGGGCGGGTGATTACGGTGGGCGCCGGCCAGTTGCTGGTGATCCCCTCGAATCTGCCGCACAGGGCCGAGGCGCTGGAGGATACGGTCGATCTGGATGTTTTTGCTCCGCCACGCGCCGACTGGATTGCGGGGACGGATGCGTACTTGAGGAAGTAGGTTTCTGGCCCGGCCAATCGGCGCAACATGACGGCGGTCAGATCAATGCTGCGGCATCGTCGTCAGGCGGCATGGCCAGCTTGCAGCGGTTGCGCCCATCCGCCTTGGCGGCGTACAAAGCTACGTCTACTTCGCGGAGCACGTCTTCCCTGCGCGGATACCCCCACTCCCGCGCGGGGAGGACCCCGATGCTGATAGTCAGACTGATGGGTCCGCTCGACGTCGGCACCGGGGTTGCCTGGATACTGTGGCGGAGCTGATCGGCGCGGTTCAGAGCCTCGTGCGCATTACAGCCGCCGAGGATGACCAGGAACTCCTCTCCGCCCAAACGTCCGACCAGATCGTAGGTGCGCACCGCGCGAATAAAGCGTCGGGCCGTCTCGCGCAGCACCTCATCGCCGATGGGATGTCCGTACCGGTCATTGATATTTTTGAAGTTGTCCAGATCGGCAAGCAGCACCGACGCGCAGGCACGCTCCCGGGAACTGCGGGCAATCTCGCGGCCAAGCATATCGAGGATGGCCTCGCGGTTGAGCAGCGATGTAAGCGAATCGTGGGTAGCCTTGAAGTGAAGGTTGCCGCGGGCGCGCTTCAGCTCGGCCTCCGTCTCCTTCAGGGCCGTAATATTCCGACCGATGCCGATGATCCCTATCGTTTTTCCGTCGGGATCGCGGAACGGCACTTTGGTGGTCAGCAGCCAGCGAACCTTGCCATCGGTTTCGCGGACATGTTCATCCTGGCTGACCAGCGGCTGGCCCGACTGAATGACTTTCTGTTCGTCCTGATAGAAACCCGCGGCCATCTCGCTGGGGTAGTAGTCAAAATCGGATTTACCGCGCAGTTCTTCGCCGGAAGCGGCACCCATCACTTCGGCGGTGCCGTGGTTTGCAAGCAAGAAGCGGCTTTCTGCGTCCTTGACGTAGATCAGATCGGGCACGCTGGCAATGACTGCGCGCAACATGGTCAGCTCCCCGGGGAACTTCTCGCCTGGTCCACGCAGGCGGAGGCGGATCCATCGCGACGCCAGAATGCAGGCGCCCAGGAAGAGGAGCACGAGACAGCCGAGCAGGATCCAGCCGGCAAGGGTGACCGGGAGAAACGGGGTCGCGGGATAGGTCAGCAGGGCGCCTGTCGGCCGTAGATGCGATACGAAGGTGGCTGATATCGCAGGTTTCATCGCAATCGAGGCCTGCGCAGCACGGCTTAGTCAACTCGCAGCCCTTCGGATAAACCCGTCAGAGTTCCTGGGTCCCGTTCTTTATGCCCGGCGTCCTCAAGCGAGCTTTCTGGCCCGGTTCGATTTGCTTCCAGGCCATCGACAGGCATTCTAATCTATCGGCCGGTAAATACCCGGTCGTGAGACGCGGCTGTGGCATTGCGTGGCGATTTTAGCGCGCAAAACGAGGCAGGCGTGCGTCGCGGGGCAAAACCGCCCGAAGTGCGCACACACAAATCGACTCCGATGCCGACAGGAATTCGGCAATCGCGAGAATCACGACAGCCGTCGAAGCAGCCGCCGGTGCCGCAAATTACTTCTTTGCGTTCTGAGCTGCCTTCTGCTTGGCCCAGCGCCGCCTCTGCGCGGCAGCAATGCGCGCCCGCGCATCGGCGCTGAGAACGCGCTTCTTGCGGGGTTTGTTGCCAAAGGAAGCGGAGCTGATCCGGGTGCCTCCCGTGCTGATCAGGAGAGCACGAACCTTCTCGAGGCGGCTGATTTCTTCATCTACTGCAGCAACAAGTTCTTCACGTGTCATTTTTTTCTCTCGTAGGGTGGAGCCAATTATCCAGGGAACGGATGTAACACCGCCTACCATAACAAATTGAGGGGTTTGTTACAAAAGAATTTGCAATTCCGGCCCCGGGTGGGAAATCTCTTTTAATACTGTTCTGAAATGGTACGTTCACTTATAATTCGCAGATTTTTCTTGGATCTGTAAGCTCGGGTTGTCCGGACCCAAGGCAAGATGGGGCCGTGTACACCCTTAGACGCGTTGTGATGCCCCGCCGGATGGTATCGGGTGTGGGAAGCCCCGCGGATATTCAAGCTGGGGGAAGGGCTCCTGTTGCGGAAGGATGCACCCCGCAAAGCCCTCGTATTTCAATCCAGTTGGGAAGGTACGAAATTCGGCTGGCTGAGACGCTGGCCGAGCGCGACGCAGCGTGCCGTTTGCGCTTCAAGGTATTCAACATTGAACTGGGTGAAGGGTTGGAGTCATCCTACCAGACGGGACTGGACCAGGATCACTTCGACTTATTCTGCGATCACCTGATCGTCGAGGATCGCTCTCGCAGGGAAGTAGTTGGTACCTACCGCATGCAATCGGGTGTGACCGCGGCGCGGCAACTGGGTTACTACAGCGAACAGGAATTCGATTTTTCGCCCTACGAATTTATACGATGTGAGGTACTGGAACTAGGCCGAGCTTCGATCGATCGCGAACACCGCACCAGCGAGGTACTCACTCTTCTTTGGCGTGGGATCGCCCAGTATGCTCGGTTCTATCGGCTTCGCTACTTGATTGGTTGTTCTTCGCTGAACTCCCGCGATCCCCGCCAGGGGTGGTCGATGTACCGGCAACTTACTCCTTTTCTGGCGCCGGAGGCTTTGCGTACGCAGCCGACTCGACCGTATGAGCTTCCCCGGATGGAGAGCCCGGGTGAGGTCAAGGTTCCGAAATTACTGAAGACGTATATTGCTGTGGGAGCCAGAATCGGCGGCGCACCGGCATGGGATCGCGAATTCGGAACGATCGACTTTCTGACTCTGCTCGATCTGGCGCAGCTCTCGCCGGCAGCGAAGCACCGCTTCCTTCCGGATCGCGAAGTCTCGCAGGCCCCTTCCGGTCCGGTCTGCGCTTACTGATTCTGCTCTTCAGTCTGGCCGAGGTTGGAGCGCGCTTTTTTCTTCTGCGGATGCACCATGGTTCCCGCCTGGAACTTTGGCAAAGGGCACACTGGCTGCATTTGTCATGCAGGATGATTCTCTTCCGCCTGGGCATGCGCCTGGAATGCCGAGGGACGCGCCCTGCCCAGGGGCTGATCTGCTCCAATCACCTCAGCTATCTCGACATTCTGGTCTACGCTGCCGCCATGCCCTGCGTTTTCGTCGCGAAGCGCGAGGTGCGTCGCTGGCCTGCGTTTGGGCTGTTCGCGCGTTGTGGAGGAACTATTTTTGTGGATCGGCAGAGCCGGTCGAGCGCCGAGGATGCCACCCGGCAGATCGCCGCGGTACTCAAAGCGGGTGTGCCGGTTCTGCTGTTTCCTGAAGGAACCAGCACCGATGGCAGCCAGGTGCAGCGGTTTCACCCCACTCTGCTGGAACCCGCCGTGCAAGGCAGCATGGAGATGACAGCGGCGGCCATTGGGTATCGTGTTCGCGACGGGGAAGAGCGGGAGATCTGCTGGTATGGCGATGCTCCGTTTGTTTCGCATTTGCTGCGAACCCTGGCCCGCAATGGTGTGGTGGCGGAAGTCGAGTTTTTCCCTGAATCCATGGTGTACGCGGACCGGAAAACCGCGGCGCTGGAGCTGCGCGAGCAGGTAGAAGCGATGCGAAACAGGATGGGCCGCACCGAGGCCGAATCGTCAAGCCGAGAGCGGGGAGGACGGCGAAATTAATCCAGCTCTTCCCGCTTTGTCATCTCTTCGAATTGTTTCCGCCAGTCGAGCGATTCGACGAAAACACGCGAGTCGCGCCAGTGTTCCCGGACAAGGACACGCAATTCGAGATAGACGCGCGTGCCCAGCAACGCCTCAATCTCATGGCGAGCGCCGGCGCCGATCTCCTTCAGCTTGCTGCCGCCCTTGCCAATCAGGATCGCCTTCTGGCCGGCACGCTCACAGTAAATTGCAGCGGAGATGCGCGTGACCGGGGACTTGCCCGGGCTAGGTTTTTGGGGCGAGGGCGCCGGTTCCTCGAAGCGCTCCACGATCACCGCAGACGCATAGGGCACTTCTTCGCCCGTTTCCATCAGGATGCGTTCGCGGATGAGTTCCGCAACGAGGAATCGCTCCGGCTGATCGGTGAACTGGTCCTTGGGGAACCAGCGCTGGCCCTCTGGCAGGTATTCGGCAATTTTGTGCAGGAGGAGCTTCAGCCCGTCGCCGGTCTTCGCGGAAACGGGAATGACTTCGGCGAAGGAATGCAGGGCGCTGAGGCCTTCGATCAGGGGCAGAAGCCGGTCCTTCGCCAGCAGATCGATTTTCGTGATCACCAGGAAGACCGGGCAGTCGAGCTGGCGGATCATCTCGAACGCCAGAGCCTCTTCGCTGGTTCGATCCAGCTTGAGCGGGCCGTCATCGGCCTTGTGGGTCTGTCGCCGCACCGCGTCGACCACCAGCAGGACAACGTCGCGCGTCATCAGCGCCTCGTGGATTTCGTGCATCATGCTGCGATCGAGCTGCGAGGCGGGACGGTGAATCCCGGGCGTGTCGACGAAGACGATTTGCGTGGGCGGATGTTTGCCCTTGCGCTCCGGTACCTCCACCATGCCGTGAATGCGTGTGCGCGTGGTCTGCGGTTTGGCTGTGACGATGGCAACCTTCTCGCCGATGAGCGCGTTCAGCAGCGTCGACTTGCCCGCGTTGGGACGCCCGATGATGGAGACGAAGCCGGAGCGCATCTTCATACCAACAGACTAGCTGGCTTCCGCGAGCCGGGAAACGCGCAGGCGATTGACCTTGCGGTCGGTGGAGGCGAGAATCTCAAAGCGCAAGCCGTAGCCTTCCACCACTTCGCCCGATTGCGGAATGCGGCCGGCGGTTTCGCTCACGAGGCCGCCCACGCTGGTGGCTTCGAGGTCCTCAGGGAGTTCCACGCCGCCAAGGATTTCCTCGACGCGGGCGATTTCGAGGTTTCCTGGAACTACCCATTTTCCGCCCGGCTCCTTGATCACGGAAGCGTTGTCTTCGTCTTCGTGCTCGTCGCGGATGGCACCGACCAGCTCCTCGAGCAGGTCTTCAATGGTGACGAGGCCGGCAACGCCACCGTACTCGTCGATGACGATGCGCATGTGCTGTTTCTCGCGCTGCATCTCGCGCAGCAGCTCGTTGACTTTTTTGGTTTCGGGAACGAAGGCGGCGAGCCGCTGGATGGCGGCCACGGTTTTCGAGCGCGCATCGGTGTCGGAGATCTGCAGCAGATCATGCGTGAAGGCGATGCCGGTTACGTTGTCGAGGGAGTCCGCGTAGACGGGCACGCGCGAATAGGGCTGCGAGCGGATCAGTTCGAGAAACTGCTCCAGGGTGATGGTGCCGGGGACGGCGAACATGGCGGGGCGGGGTGTCATGACCTCGCGCACGACCTTGTCGCCGAACTCCACGGCCGATCGGACCAGCTCGCGGTCGCTTTCTTCGATGATGCCTTCCTCTTCGCCCGCTTCAATCAGCGCCTCGACCGCCTCGGAAGCGGTCGTATCCGGATTCGCTTTCGGAGAGGGCTCGGCCAGCGCCGCAACGGACAGAACGAACTGCAGGAAGAGCGTGATGGGGAAGACCAGCCAGAGCAGGAGCTGGATGAACCATCGCCAGCGGACAATCCATGCACCGCGGGTGCGGGTGAAGAAGGCAAAGGGCAGCAGGCGGTTGAAGAGCACGATGACCAGGACAATGCCAAGGATCACCTGGGCGATCTCGGGCATCGTTGGCCGATCGCCGGCGCGCCCGCGGTCGAAGAGCAGCATACCGAAGATCAGCGTCAAAAAGGCGAGCGACAAATGCATCAGCAGCGCTGCGGAACGGCTGATGCGGTCGCGATTCATGCCGAGGCGCGGCTCGACCCGCTGCTCCCAGAGATCAATGTTTTCCTGGAACTCACGCGAGAGGAATTTGCCCATTTCGGAATAAAGGCGGTCGATGTAGGAGGCCAGCGTGAGTACAGTCAGCAGAAAGACGATCAGAATCCCCGCGGTGATGCTCATGGCCGGCTCCGAAGGCGGGAGGCGTTACGCGAGGGAGCTGTTTTGGTGCGCTCGATCAGCCCGGTCGCCAGGCCGAGGCGCCTGCGCAGAGCCGCCTCTCTGCGCGCCATCTGCCCGCTGTCGGTCTCGTGATCGTAGCCGGCCAGGTGCAAGAGGCCGTGGAGGACCAGGATCTGCAGCTCGGTCGCCAGCGGATGGTCCAGCTCCGCCGCCTGGCGGGCCGCGGTCTCAACGGAAATGGCAAGATCCCCAGCCATGGCTCGGTGTCCGTTGCGAGAGGCCGGAGCCGGAAACGACAGCACGTCGGTGGGGTAGTCCTTGTGCCGAAATTCGTGGTTGAGCCGGCGCATCTGCCGATCGCCCGTCAACAGGATGGCGACGTCGCCGCGCAGCCGGGCGGCCTGCAGAGGCGTTTTTCAGAAACGCGGCCAGAGCCCGCTGCCGCAGGGCGCGGCCGAATTTGGCTTGTATGGTGGGTTCGATCAGGATCATGATCCGGTGCAGCCGACCCCTTGAGCGGCGGATGCACAAAACAACGGTGGGAGGGCAGCTGCACCCTCCCACCCTTGATGGTACCTCTTAATCCCGGCGGCTGCGGCCGGGCCTACTGGGGCTGCGAGAAACGGACCTCGTCCTCGCCGTCGATGGCCAGCGGCAGTTGCGGCTGCTGGCGCCCGAATCCCTCATAGGCACGAATAATGCGCTGCACGAGCTGGTGGCGCACCACGTCGCCGTCTTCGAAGCGGACGAAGCGAATGCCGTCGACGCCGTCGAGGATATTGATCGCCTCCACCAGCCCGGACTTGCGCGGGTTCGGGAGGTCGATCTGGGTGATGTCGCCGGTGATGACCGCTTTAGCGTTGTTGCCCATGCGGGTGAGGAACATCTTCATCTGCTCGCTGGTGGTGTTCTGGGCCTCGTCCATGATGATGAAGGCGTCGTTGAGCGTGCGCCCACGCATGAACGCGAGCGGGGCCACCTCGATCACGTTGCGCTCGAGCATTTTGTCGACGCGCTCGGGTTCGAGGAGGTCGTAGAGGGCATCGTAGAGCGGACGAAGATAGGGATCGACTTTCTCCTGCAGGGTGCCGGGGAGGAATCCCAGGCGTTCGCCGGCTTCCACCGCCGGACGCACCAGCACGATGCGGCTGATTTTTTTGGCCAGAAGCGCGGCTGCCGCCATAGCCACTGCGAGGTAGGTTTTCCCGGTGCCGGCCGGACCGATGCCGAACACCATATCCGCCTGCTCGATGGCTTCGACATAGAGCCGCTGATTGAGGGAACGAGGCTGGACCATCCGCTTAATGCCGGCGGAGCGCTGCTTGCCGCTCTCCGCCAGGCTGCGCAGAGAGACGGAGGGATCTGCCGTGACGAGGCGCAGCATGCCGTTCAGCTCGCCGTTCTGCAGCAGAATGCCCTGGCGGCGGAGCGCTTCGTAATCGTGAAAAATACGTTCGACGCGGACAATAGCGTCCTCAGAACCCTCGACCATGACGGCATCGGAAACCAGATCGATGCGTGCATGGAGAGCATCCTCCATCAGTCTCAGATTTTCGTCACGGGTCCCGAACAGGGGCTCAAGATTGGGAGTGATCTCGAGATGTTTTCTCATCAGGCGAGGAAAAGACCTCCGAACGCGGCTGGGCGCGCGCCACGCGGTTGAGATTGGGATTTGGGTTGGATTGCCGTGGTCCGCAAACCGTTTCGCTCCAGGAGGGTTAGATGCTTCCGGGCGGGCGGAGGAATCGAGTTGGCGGTCGGCAACAAATGAGTCTAAGTTGCCGTCAGAGTAGCCCGGCATTACCGCACAGTCAATAGTTTCGTGTTGAATATTCCCTGAATTGAGCCGAAGTGGTACAGGTGCCCATTTCGGCTCAATTCGAGCGCCTATCGAGCCGCGACGGCCGATTCGGATTTGGCTCCAACGTGCTCATTCAGCACGATCAGAAACTTGCCCAGCCAGGCTGGATGCGCAGGCCAGGCAGGTGCCGTGACCAGGTTGCGATCCACGACGGCGGCCGTCATTTCGACCGGTGCATAGGTGCCTCCGGCCAGCTCGACTTCCGGGGCGCAGGCTGGGTAGGCGCTCACTTTCCTCCCCCTGAGGACCTGGGCCGCGGCCAGCAACTGGGCGGCGTGGCAGATGGCGGCGATGGGCTTCTCCGCGTCGACAAAATGCCGGATCATGCCCAGAACCTTCTCGTCGAGGCGCAGGTATTCCGGCGCCCGACCACCCGGCAGAACCAGGCCGTCGTAGTCCTCCGGCCGCACCTCGGCAAAGGTCGCGTTCAGGGTGAAGTTGTGTCCCCGCTTTTCCGTATAGGTCTGGTCGCCTTCGAAGTCGTGGATCGCGGTGCGGACGGATTGGCCGGCCTTCTTGCCGGGACAGACGGCGTCGACCGTATGCCCGACCATCTGAAGCGCCTGGAAGGGCACCATCGTTTCGTAATCTTCGGTGTAGTCGCCGACGATCATCAGCAGTTTCGCCTGACTCATGCTTTCCTCCTCACTGTTTCTGACGGCTCATGGTAGCGCGCGGATGCAGGTTTGTCGCCCTGCGCGGTGGAACGATTGGCCGCCCTCCGACAGACACGCAGATACTTGACATTGTCAACTAAATGGCACATTCTGTTCCCATGCCCGATGCCGATCTCGCCGCCGATGCCGCAGCCTTCCGGCAGTTCAACCGCGTGTACACGCGCTTCCTCGGCACGCTGAACGAGGGTTTCCTGCGCACGGAATACAGCCTGGCGGAAGGGCGTGTGCTCTACGAGCTGGCGACGCGCTCCGGCGGGGCCGAGGAGCCGCAGGCAAAGGCAATTGCCGACGCGCTGGATCTCGATGCGGGTTATCTGAGCCGGATTCTGAGCAAGTTTGAGAAAGCCGGCCTGGTGGAACGCAGGACATCGAAAGGCGACAGCCGCGCGGCCGACCTGCGGCTCACGGCTCGGGGGCGCGCCACCTTTCGCACCCTGAATCTGCGTGCGGAGAAGCAGGCTCGGACACTGCTGAAAGGCCTGCCCGCTCCGGAACGGGCGCGCTTTATCGGCGCCACGCAAACCATCGAAGGAGTGGTCATCGGAAAGCCGCCCGACGGCCCGGCTTTCACTTTGCGCACCCATCGCCCAGGCGACATGGGTATGGTCGCTTCTCTGGAGGGCGCGGCGTACGTCGATCAGTTCGGATGGGACGGGACGTTCGAAGCTCTGGTCGCGCGCATCGTCGCCGACTTTATCGCCAATTTCAACGCGAAGCGCGAGCGCTGCTGGATTGCGGAGCTCGACGGCCGGCATGTGGGGCACATCTTTTTGGTGCAGCATCCTCAGCAGAAGGAGACGGCGAAACTGCGCCTGCTCTATGTCGATCCGTCGGCTCGTGGCATGGGGTTAGGGCAAAGGCTGGTGAGCGAGTGCATCGCGTTCGCGCGCGCGGCCGGCTACGCTCGGATCACGCTATGGACGCAGAGCATCCTGCAGTCGGCGCACCGCATTTACCAGAGCGCGGGCTTTCGTCTGGTGCGCGAAGAGCGGCACCACAGCTTTGGCAAGGATCTTGTCGGACAAACCTGGGAGCTCGAACTGAGGTGATCGCGGTTCCACCCCGGCAAATCGCACCGCGGAACTCCCGATTCCCCGCGATTCGCAGTCCCCACCGGTCACATGACTTGACCGTTTTTGGCCGCGGGGCACTATAATCTGCGTTTCCCCTCGTCGTTTGTTCCGATCCTTGTTCTTCCCAGGAGCCATGAATGCTTAAGTCTCTTCGCCTGTTGGCGGTATTGGTCACTGCCGCCGTTACATTTTCTCCAGCCCTTGCGCGCGCAGCCGGGGATGACAAACCGGCCGACAAGACCGCGGAGAAGCCGGCAGACAAACCCACGCCGGAGGTCACCACCCAGGGCACGCTCGATGCCGAAGGCCAGCACGTCCTCTACAACGCAGTCGCAGGTACGATCACGGTCGGCAGCACCAACTCCGACGATTCGCAGCTGGGTCCTGACGGCAAGCCGCTGCCCGACACCAATCTTGCTGCCGCTTTCGGTGCGGCCAAGGACGCCAGCCAGGATCCGCCGCTGGCGAGAATGTTCTATGTCGCATACTTCAAGCGCGACGCAGCAGCAGAGCAGCGGCCCATCACCTTCCTGTACAACGGCGGCCCAGGCAGTTCAACCGTCTGGCTGCACATGGGCTCCTTCGGTCCGAAGCATGTCGTGACCGAGATGGATACCCACCTGCCGGGCGCGCCCTACAAGCTCGCCGACAATGCTTACTCGCTTCTCGATGTCAGCGATCTCGTATTCATCGACATGCCTGGCACCGGCTTCGGCCGTCTTACCGGCAAAGACGCAGGCAAGGCGTTCTGGGGCATCGACGAAGACGGTCACGCCTTCGGCCGTTTCATCAAGCGGTTCCTCTCCAAATACGACCGCTGGAACTCCCCCAAGTACATCTTTGGCGAGAGTTACGGCACCACCCGCTCGGCGGTTCTCTCCAACATTCTGGAGAACGACGAGAGCATCGACCTGAACGGCGTCATTCTGCTCTCGCAGATCTTCGACTTCGCCACCGACATCGATGGCGCCCACCAGAACCCGGGCATCGACCTGAGCTATGAACTGGCGCTGCCTACGTATGCGGCCACCGCCCGCTATCACCACAAACTGCCTCAGGAGCATCCCGACCTGGCGGCCTTCCTGAAGGAAGTTGAGGATTTCGCCATGGGTCCCTATGCTGAGGCTCTCGCCAAGGGAACAGACCTCAGCCAAAGCGATAAGCAGGCGATCGCGCAAAAGCTGCATGACTATACCGGCCTTCCCGTCGACTATCTGGTCAGGGGCGACCTGCGCATCGCAGGCGGGCAATTCGAGAAAAGCCTGCAGGACGACACCGGCGACACCACCGGCCGGCTCGACACCCGGTTCACCGGGCCCTCCATCAACCCGCTGAGCGAAACCGCGGATTACGATCCGCAAAGCTCGGCCATCTCCTCGGCCTATGTCGCGCTCTTCAACCAGTACGTCCGTCAGACCCTCAAGTACGGCGAAGGCCAGACCTATTTGCCGGAAGCCGACTTCGGCGGCGGCTTTATGTGGGATTTCAAGCGCGACGGATATCCCGCTGATGAATGTCAGCAACGACCTGGCCTCGGCGATGAAGATCAATCCGAAGCTGAAAGTACTGGTCAACGGCGGCTACTACGATCTAGCCACCCCGTTCTACGCGGCGCGGTATGAAGACAAGCACCTGCCCATTCCGGACAAGCTTGCCGGCAATATCGAGTACTCGTGGTACGAATCAGGCCACATGGTATACGTGAAAGACGAGTGCCTGAAGCAACTGCACGACCACGTAGCGGCGTTCATCAAGAGCACGGAAGCGGGCAACGAGTAAGTCGCGATTCCCAATCGGAAGCCAATGGCCGCCGGTCCTTCGACGAGCGGCCATTTTTTCGCTGGCGCGATGTCATACTCATGAGTCATGCCACGAAGGCTTGTTACTGCAGCTCTCTTCGTCGCCGCGGTCACTATCACCGCGCCAGCGCAATCCTCACCCATCACGCGCATTGACCACCCGCCGCAACTCACGCCTCTGGGTTTCTCGATTGGTGGCAGGGTCCTGCCAGTTGCGAACAGTGACCCGCGCTTCGGTGGTGTGGACTATACGTATCAGTGGCCGGGAATTTACTTCGAAGCCGCTTTCTCGGGCACCGAAGTCTACTTCGCCACGGGTAAGGGCGATGAAATCCTGCACGTCACCGTCGACCATCAGCCACCTGTTCCGCTTGTGAAGCCGGCGCCCGGCGTCTACCAGATCTCCGGCCTCGGTGCCGGCCAGCATAGCGTCCGTATCCAAGTGGTCACTGAGAGCCAGGATGCGCCGGACACCTTCGGCGGTTTCGCCCTCTCCGCAATCGGGAACCCGCTCGATCCTCCACGCCGCCTTCGCCAGATCGAGTTCATCGGCGACTCCCATACCGTCGGTTACGGGAATACTTCGGATACGCGCACCTGTTCAACCGATGTGGTTTGGTCGACGACCGACACCTCGCAGGCATTCGGTCCGCTGATCGCCCAGCATTACGGCGCGGACTACCAGATCAATGCCATCTCAGGCCGCGGCATCGTCCGCAACTATAACGGCTTTGCTGCGGATCCGATCCCCATTGCCTACTCCTGGATCCTCTTCGATAAGAAACAGAATTACCGCGACAGTCACTGGCAACCGCAGGTCATCGTCATCGCGCTGGGAACAAACGATTTTTCCACCTCACTGAATCCCGGCGAAAAGTGGAAGACACGCGATGCATTACACGCCGATTATGAGACCACCTACCTCCGGTTCCTGGAGAGCCTTCGCGCCGCGAACCCGCGCGCCTTCTTCCTACTCTGGGCGACGGACACGGCGAATGGCGAAGTCGAGCGAGAGGAACAAAAGGTTATCGAGCAATGGAGGGCAAGGGGAGAAAAACGCGTCGCGTTCCTGCCCGTCGATGGACTCCAGTTTAAAGCATGCAACTGGCATCCGTCCCTCGATGACGATCGCCTCATTGCCGATCGCCTCGAGAAGTCCATCGACGGCGTTCCAGGAATCTGGAACAGGAGTGGCTTTGCGGCCCCATAGCTTTCCGGATGCGTTCCGCACTCAGTCTTCGGACGATCAGGCCGCGTTCAGCAATCGGCCGAAGAAAGAGCGGTAGCGCTGCAACGCCAGGCGCAAATCTTCGGTAGAGACGTTATCGCCGCTGTCCCACTGCTTTTCCAGTTCCGCGCGTTCCCGGGCGAAGCGTTCCGCCAGCCGTTGCATGGCAGCGGCCACCAGTTGATCGGCCTCTTTCACGGAGCGCTGGGGTTCGTCCACGAATCCAGCCTGGATGTTGCTCCACTGAGAGCGCAAATCGGTTAGTTCAGCATCTGGCAATAACGACGCTGTGTCATCGGTTCGGCCGGCCGTTTGCTTCACAGAGGCCGCCCGCTCCCCCATGTCACTCTGCGGAGAGGCTGTGTTACGAACCAGGAGAGGACGGTCGGTAGGTTCGCTCTCGCGACTCGGAGGGTCCGGCCTTGATGCTGGATTCGTGCGCGGCGACGATGTTCCCGCGAGATCCGCGGTTGTGAGTGAATTGTCTGTTCGGATAGGTTCCGGCATTATGCAACTGCCTTTCCGCGCGCTACAGGCGCAGGTTCGAGAAGATCGGTAAACAGAGCACGGTAGTGAATAATGGCATTCCGCAGGTCCTCAGTGGTGGCCTGGCGTTCCTGGTGCTGCACAGCGATCTGATGGGCGGCGCGATAATGATCAACCACCGTTGCATGGCTGACAGAGATATCCGCCGCGCGCTGCTCAAAGTCGCTCATGGGGTAGCCGCGAGCCAGCATGAGCTGATTCACGAGCTGATCGGCTTCCGTCACGGCACCTTCGGGATCATCGACGAAGCGCGATTGGACCACCCTCCATTCATGGGCAAAACGCTCACGCTCCTCTGCCGTCAGTTCGCGAAGGCGAAATTTCTCGACGCGCTTTTCGCGGGCCAGCAGAACGTCATCCGCGCGATGGGGGCCAACTTCCCGCACGGTTCTTTCATATTCAGGACCGAACTGCTGCTGCAGCTGTGCCTTGCGCCGCCGCCGAACCACCACCATCGCGATGACCAGAAGGGCCACGGCGATCAATACAACTGCGATGACCAACCCGATTTTGGGATCCATGGCCACCTCCTTGTAGAGAGGGATGCCAGCGCGTGGGAACGCTGTTGTACTGGAGATACGCATTAAGCTGTGGGTATTTCGGCGGATCGCGGCAGCGCTGACCATGGGATAGACTCGGAGCCAATGTCGGAGTTCCTGCTCTTCCACGGCGTCGCCATTGTCATCCTGATTTTGGCGAACGGCTTCTTTGTGGCGGCCGAGTTTGCGCTGGTCAGCGTCCGGGAGACGCGGATCGAACAGCTCATCGCGGAGCGCAGGCCCGGAGCGCGCAGCGTTCGCCGCCTGCAGGAAAACATGGGCGACTTTCTGCCCGCGGTGCAACTGGGAGTCACCCTCTGCGGGCTGGCGCTGGGCTGGCTGGGAGAGCCCGCCATCGCCGGTCTCATCGAGCAAGCTCTGAGCGGGCTGCGGCATGCGCACCTCTACTCGCACCTGGTGGCCGTGCCATTAGCATTCGCCCTGATTACCTACTTCGATGTGCTGCTCGGCGAACTGGTGCCCAAGGCCCTGGCACTGCAGCGCGCCGACCAGATTGCCATCGCCGTTGCGGGGCCCATGGATGTGTTCATCCACCTGGCCCGCCCTGTCGTCCGGCTCATGAACCGTTCTGCGGTGCTGGTCCTGCGCGTCTTTCGTGTGCCGTTCACCAACGAGGGCGCCGTCCATTCGCCGGAAGAGCTGAAGCTGATGGCTACGGCGGCGCGGCGCATGGGCATGCTGCCCGAGTATCAGGAGTCGCTGATTCACCGCTCTGTCGAAGTGAATGAAGTTGTGACGCGCGAGATTATGACCCCGCGGCAGCGAATCTTTTCGCTTCCCTCCGACATGCTGATCGAGGACGCGAGCGCGCGAATCGTGGAAGAGCAGCACTCGCGTGTGCCGGTCTACGATCCGACACGCGGATCCGAGTATATTGTGGGCGTCGTCTATTCCAAAGACATCAGCCGGCTGATGCATTTTCGCGCGACGGCCTCCACGCGTTTTTCTGCTGCACCTTTGAGCGATATGCGCCTGAAGCAGGTGATGCGTGAAATTTTGGTGGTTCCGGAGACAAAGCCGGTCCTCGATCTGCTGCACGAATTCCAGCAGCGCCGACGGCACATCGCTATTGTTGTGGACGAATTCGGATCGACGGTCGGCCTGGTGACGGTCGAAGACGCTATCGAGCAGCTGATCGGCGAGCTGGAAGACGAATTCGACGTGGGCCCGCGCGCCATGCTGGCGTCGGCAACGGGGGGGATGGTACTCGACGGAAGCGTGAGCCTGCGCGATCTGGAGACGCAGATGAATTGGCATCTGCCGCGCGAAGGGGGTGTAGAAACGCTGGCGGGATTTCTGCTGACGAAGCTGGGTAAGATTCCCCAGGGAGGCGAGTCCATTGACTACGAAGGGCGGCGTCTAACGGTTCTTGAGATGAGTGGCAGGCGCATCAGCAGAGTTCGCATCGAGCAGCTACCGGCAGTTCCGGAGGTTGCGAACCAGTGAAACGCGCTGCTGCAATCGCTGCTGACGCGGCTCGGCTACACGTTGCCGGTGCTGTGGCTGGTGGTTTCCATCGTTTTCCTGCTCATCCACATCGTGCCCGGCGATCCGATCGAGCAGATGCTGGGCGAGGGCGCGCGTCCGGCCGACATTGTGGCCCTGCGCCACGCTTATGGGCTCGATCTGCCCCTCAAGACGCAGTACGCGCACTACTGGCGCGGCGTTCTGCACGGCGATCTCGGTCGATCAATCCGCCTGAACGATTCGGTGACGCACCTGGTGGTCGCGCGCTATCCATTCACCGTGGAACTGACCGCGGCGGCGCTGTTCCTTGCTCTGTTGCTCGCCATTCCGGCCGGGATCAGCGCGGCACTGCATCGCGGCCAGCCACGGGATCACATCCTGAGTGTCGTCAGTCTGTTCGGACTCTCGTTTCCGTCTTTTGCGCTGGGACCAATCCTGATCCTGCTGGTCTCGATCAAACTCGGATGGCTGCCCGTTTCCGGAGCCGGCGACGTATCGCACCTCATTCTGCCTGCCGTCACTATGGGCAGCGCGCTGGCTGCGATTCTCACCCGGATGGTGCGCACCTCGATGCTCGAGGAACTCGGCCAGGACTACATTCGCACTGCGCGCGCCAAGGGACTCACGGAACGCACCGTGGTCTACAGGCACGCGCTGCGCAACGCCATGATTCCGGTGCTTACGCTGATCGGGCTCCAATTCGGCGCTCTGCTGGCCGGAGCTATCGTCACGGAAACCATCTTCAGCTGGCCTGGCATCGGCAGGCTAACGGTCTCCGCCATCTCCAACCGCGACTATCCTCTGCTGCAGGGCTGCATCCTGGCTGTTGGACTGACGTACGTGCTGGTCAATCTCGCGACAGACGTCTTGTATATGGTAGTCAATCCGAGAATCAGGGCTTAGATACGATGAGATTTGCGAAATGGATCGCTCCACTTCTGCTTGTAACTTCACTAACACTCTCTGCGCAGCGAACTTACTTCGGATTCGACAAAGACGACTATCCTGGCGACGATCTTCTGCCGGAATTACACCGGACGTTCGCCTTCACAGGGTATTGGCTCAATCATCCACCCGGTATGAGAAACAACCCGTGGACAGGGAAGCGTGGTGTAGTACGCGCAGCCGGTCTGGGATTTCTAATCTTGTTCAATGGCAGGCTCGATGCCCAGCTCAGGAATCAGAATGCTGCCGAACCTGGCCGCGCAGATGCTGCTGCCGCCATTGCAGCCGCAGGCCGCGAGGGATTTCCGGCGGAGCCGTCATTTTTCTCGATCAGGAGGAAGGCGGCAGCCTGTTGCCCGAACAGGTCGCTTATATCGGTGCGTGGATCGCGGGCCTCGGCCATTCGCGGTATAAGCCTGGCGTGTATTGCTCCGGCATTGCTGTCCCGTCCGGACCGAAAATGATATCGACCGCAGAGCACGTTGAGAGCCGCTTTGCCGGTGTGAAGCTCTGGGTGTGGAACGATCGTTGTCCCCCGGCGCCGGGTTGCATTGTCGCGGACAGAGGATTCGATCCCGCGCAGAGTGGGTTCTCCCAGGCGCTGGTTTGGCAGTATGCCCAATCGCCGCGGCGGCCTGAGAATACAGCTGCCTGCCAGCGGACTTATGCGCAGGACGGCATGTGTTATGTGCCGCGTCTGCCCCACTCCCGGCAGACTTATGTCGATCTGAATATCAGCCGATTACCCGATCCTTCGCGTGGGCGTTAATCGGATCGGGTTTAGCAGTTAGTTCTCCGGCGAAAAAGTTACGCGGTGATAGCTTTCGGGCGGCCCAAGATAGCTCTCGGGTATCAGCGGCGGTTGCGTCCCGCCAGCGGAACCGGGAAGCGTGCAGACGGATCGGCAAATCCGACAATCAGCTTTTCGAGGACGACGCCGGGATCGACCATGCGGAATTCAGTGATATGGTAGCCGGGGGTCGATCGTGAAAGTCGTTGTAACTTTGCGCACTCCGTCGCTGACGGCTTCTTCCCAGGCGTTCTCCGAGTTATCCGCGAGGGCATCGACGATCAAGGCGGCTGATCATCGAAGGAGATGGCAAGCGAAGGCCGCGGCCGGGAACGAAATTGTTGGTCGGCGCGAGAATCGCCTGCACGTCGCACGTTCCGCTGTCGAAGAGATACATCTGATATTCGAGGATGGGCGCGGGAGCGGCGGCGAGACTTGGCGCAGTGACAGGGAGGACGGTCATGCCGCAGGGTTTCGCCGAAGCTGGGAATCTTATCCCAGTAGCGCTTCGCTGTGGCTTCCGCGCGGTGAAATGCGCGGCCTCGATGGAGACCAGATGATTCGCCTCGACGAAGCCTTGGAGGGTTCGGCGGCGGAGTCGGCGGGGTTGAAGGCGTGGATGCGAACGGTGGCGGCGGGGCCATCCTTCTGCTGGATCGGTGATGGCGCCGGTGTTCTCGGGCCTGCGAATGGCCTGATCCCAGTCGATGGTGACGAGGAGCCGCTGCCTTCATTCAAGTGCCGCGGCGGCGTCGAGATGAGGCTCGATCCGAATCCAGGGCCGATCGGCGATGGCGGTGAAGGAGAATGGCTGATCGCCGCGGTTGAAGACGTCGATCCAGCGAGACTGCTGGTTGTAAACATCGAAGTCGGGCAGCGTAAAGGAGGGAACGGGCCGCTCGCAACGAAGGGCAGACCTTCGACGGCGACGGCCATGTGCGGTCCCGGGAGCGGTTGGACCTCGGTGACTGCGGGCATGGCGTTGACGGGCGGCTCGTTCCAGAAGGTGTAGCCGATGTGGGTCTGGTCCATCATGTGGTCCCACTTGCCATTGAGTAGCTTGTGGTTGTACTCGTCAGAAAGTTGCGGCGTCTTCGGCAAAGAGATCCCGCGCCTGGTTGGCAAGATCGTTCGTGGTGGCTCGGCCTTGGGTCGCGTACAGGTGATTGCTTCCCGCTGTGATGTAAAGCTCGTTGACGATAGCGGAAGCTTTGAGCGGATACAGAACTAACTCGAAGTAGGCGGCCCTGCGGTCATCAGGCAGCTCCTGGTTGATCGTCTCGGCGCGATCGGTGAGCGACTTCCATGCGTCGAAGACGTGATCCGCTTCGTCGAAGTGGAGGAAGCTGAAAGTATCCGGTTCCAGCTGTTCCGGCTTGCGGCGCGCCGTTGAATTTTGTATATTCCGAGACGAGGTCGGCGATTTCCGCCGCATGATCGGACCGAATTCGCGCGCTGCCCATAGCTCAGTGAATTCCTGGAGATTATCCTTGTTGCAACTGGCCGGGATTGCGCGCCATGGTGAGGAAGAACTCGATGGGGAACTCCATCGGCTTGAGGTCGCCGACGTTGACGACCCAGATGCGGTTAGCGCCATAGTTGAGAGCCAGGTTCATCTGCTCCCATATTTTGGTGATGGGGATGGTATTGCAGCCATTTATAGGAGCGAGGGCCGCCAACATAGTCGAAATGGTAGTAGATTCCGGCGCCGCCACAGCGTTTGCGTTCTTCAGGGGTGGGCAGGCGGCGCAGATTGCCCCAGTTATCGTCACTCCAGAGCAGGGTGACATCGTCGGGGACGCGCATGCCTTTCTCGTAGTAGCTCTGGACTTCTTTGTAGAGCGCCCACACCTGCGGCAGAAAACTATGGCTCCCGCCGCCAAAACCGTTTACTTTGGACATTGAGCACACGGGCGAGACCGTGCTGTCTGAATCGAGCGTGGCTGGGCGGCTCATGCCCGCCAATTATCGAAGAGACTTTGCATCGTCCTCACCCCCACCCCTCTCCTGGAGGTAGATGGGCGTTTGGCGAATAGCCAAATCGATTCGCCATTGCGATAGTCAACTAACTTCGCTATGTTTCGCTCCTCCCACAGGGAGTGCAGATCGCGGAGTTCTACCTATTCTTCCCAAAAACACCCCTGAGACGCGGCTCGTGCCCCGGATCGGCCCCCTCAGAGTCTGGCGTGGATCGCAGCGGCCATGCTGCTGGGCTGGGCCGCCGAGATTCGGGCACAATGCGGCGCGTGCGACGATTGCTTCTCTTCCGGCCCCGTCGGCGAGACGCCTCCCTTCGCCGGCACCCAAGATGCGACGGTTCGGAGCAGATCGTCGAGCCCGAGGGCTGCGACTGCTCCCAAGGCACGATTTGGCTCGATCCGCTGCCCGACGATTGCCGAAGCCCGCACGCAGCAAATGCCGCCGGCGGTTGAGCCCGAGCGGGGATTTCTCGACCGCCTTCGCGGGCATGGGCCGATCGGCATGGATACAGGATCCGTTGGCCGTTCCGAAGAGCCGGGCTGCCCGCCGAGTGCGACGAGATCGACGTTGGCCCCGACACGCCCTGGGACGAGAGCCTGAAGCGGTGGTGGACCCGCGATTTGGAGGTCTTTGGCGGAGTTCATGGCTTCAAAGGCCCGCTGGACCAGGGGCGGAACGGCAACTTCGGCTTTCACGAGGGTTTTAATTTCGGCGCCCCGCTGGGGATTTTCGACTGGGGCTGGCAGATCGGGGCCGAGGCCGCGCAGAGCAACTTCTCCGGCGATGACGCCGTCGATCCCCGCTCGGCCGATCGCAACCAGTTCTTCGTCACCGGCGGAATCTTCAAGCGGGCCCACGACTGGGGATTCCAATGGGGAGTGGTTTACGACTGGTTGCACGATGACTATTACGTGAAGGCCGATATGAAGCAGATCCGCAGCGACACGAGCTTCCTTTTTCCGGGCGGCGTGCATGAAATTGGCTATTTTGGGGCCTATGGGACGGGCGGGGGGAACTGGGTGCTCCTCGACCGGCCACTGAAGAATTTCATCTACATGGAACCGACCGACATCTTTGCCTTTTACTATCGCCGCTATTTTGACGGCGGCGGCGACGGGCGGATCTGGCTGGGGTTCTCCGGTCGCGGCGACGGGTTGCTCGGCGGCGAAATCCGCGTGCCCATGGGAAAGAATTGGGAACTGGAGAACCGCTTCAATTACCTCATTCCCAAGCAAGGAAGCGGCACGGGCGCGGAAATCCAGGAATCGTGGGGCGTAACGATCGATCTGGTGTTCTATGTCGGCCACCCCGCCCGTTGCGAGCGCTATCATCCCTATCGTCCCATGCTGAACGTGGCCGACAACACGCTTTTCATGACCAATACTTTCGTGCCGTCGAACTGTCGGCGGCACCGATCGAGATTGCATGCCGTTCTACCGAGGCTCACCTTCCCAAGGTGCGGAAAAAGCCCTATACTTAGGTGATTATCGACCGTGCTTGGCACGCTGGATGCATCGCGGCGCAAGAAGAGCACTCCACCCCATTTTTCTGCGGAATTGTCCCCAAACCAATTATGACCGAACCACAAAAGACAGATCATTGGGCCTCCTTGGCGAGCAACCTTGGAGCGGAACCGGCTCCTGAAGAGCCGAAGGCGGCAGCATCCGCGGAAACGCCGGAAGCTGGCGCCGAAGGGCAAGCGGCACAAGCGGCCCCGCCGCCACCCCCGCATTCCGACCGGCGGCCAAGCCGGCGCCCCGCCGCGTCGCCCGGCCCGCCCTGCGGCCTGGGATCAGTTGGCGGGCGATTTGGGAATTGCGCCCGCCGCCCCCGCCGCCGCAGCCTGCCGCCAGCGCGGCCCCGCCACCTGCGGCAGAGCGCGCTTCACGGCCATCCGTCGCCGCCGCGCCGCCCTACCGCAGCAGTGGCAGCGCAGCCGCCCGTCGAGCGCAGCCGCAGATCGATCGTGGAAGCGGAAGTGGCGTTGCCGGTCTGGGACGAATTGGAGCCGTCGGCGACCGAGCCGGAGTCGTTCGAACCGCAAGAGGCCCTGGACATCATGGACGAGACGGCCGATGAGTTCGGCGATGAGGAGTCCGAAGAGGCCGCCGCGACGACCGAGTCCGCCAGCGGCAGTCTGCCGCGAGGAAGGCGCCACGGAAGAGCGAAGACCGCGTCGCCGTCGCCGTCGCCGCGGACGCGGTCGGGGCCGCGAAGATGCTCCCGCCGAGCGGAAGCTCGCGAGCCGGCCGAGTCGAGCCCGGCGAAGAGACTGACCGGTGACGAAGTCGTCGTCTCCGAGGGCATGGAGTCGGACGTCGATGACGCGGTGAAGGAAGCCTGCCGAAGAAGGATCGGCCGAGGGCGAGCGCGACGGAGCGGCGCGGGCGTCGCCGCCGCCGTGGCCGCGGACGCGACCGCGACCGGGTTCGCGACGAGCAGACCGTGGGGGAAGAAGGCGCCGTCGATGACGACGAATTCGATTTCGAGGGCGACCGAGGAGGAGAGGCGCCGTCGATGCCGAGGCCGCGGACGAGCACGATGACGACGACGGCGACGAGCACGATTTCGATGACGATGAACGAGCACGACGACGAGGACGATGAAGATGGCGGCGAATCGCCGCGCATCGGTTTCCGCAACATTCCCACCTGGCAAGACGCCATCGGCGTGATGATTGCCAAGAACATGGAATCCCGGTCGCGAAATCCGGGCGGTTCGCGCGGCCCGGGCGGACGTGGCGGACGCGGTGGACGTGGTCGCGGTCGCCGGCCCGATCGACGGTAATTGCACATTCCGTGTACTGCATCACGCTCCGCGTGATGCTATCCCATCACGCGGAGCGTGATGAGTACGTAACTATGTCTTCCGCTCCCATAGCAACGGCGGCGTCCGATCGGCTCTTGCAACTGGTCGGACGCATCGAAGCGTTGCCGGACTTCGCGGAGGTCGTCGAGAGTCTGCAAGCGGGCCATGCGGCGACGCTGGACGGAGTCTGGGGGTCGTCGTGTGCGCTGGTGGCGGCCGCGCTGGCCCGAGAGGCCCCGGCCGTGCTCGTGGTCGTCTGTCCGCGGCTGGATGAAGTCCAGGACTGATCGGCGACCTGAGCCTCTTTTCTCCGCTGGAGCCGCTGCGGTTTCCCGTCCACGAATCGCTCTCGGCCGAGCGGATGGTCCAGGACGAGGCGGTCGGCGATCGGGTCCGCGTGCTCAAGACCCTGCTCGGTCCGCAGCCGCCCAAGGTCCTGGTCACCAGCATTCCGGCCCTGTTGCAGCCGGTCCCCAGCCGGTCGCGATTGGCCGAGCAGACCCGGACCCTGCGGGTCGGCGAGCCGCTTTCGGTCGAAGAGATCTCCCGTTGGCTCGTGCGCAGCGGCTTTCAGAACACGACGGCCGTGGAACTGCCCGGCGAGTTCTCGCATCGCGGCGGGATCATCGACATCTTCGCTCCCGACTGGTTCAACCCCGTGCGGATCGAGCTGTTCGGCGACGAGATCGAGTCGATCCGGCGGTTCGAGGTGGCAAGCCAGAGGAGCCTGGAGCGGGTCGAGGCGATCGAAGTGACGGCGGTGCGATGGCGCAGGGCGAAACCGCAAGCGACGGCCCTCACCGCCTGCCCCTCTCCCAGAGGCGACGAGTGGCGCACCTGCTCCCGGAGCGGCGAACTGGCGCACCTGGCCGATTACCTGCCGCCGCGAAGCTGGTTCTTGCTGATCGAGCCGGGAGAATTGGAAAGCGAAGGCCGGCAATACCTCGAACGCCTCGAGCGGCCGCAAGGATTTCACAGCGTCGCCGACGTGATCCGCCGGGCGGTGCAGTTTCCCTCGGTCACGGCCTCGGCCATGGCCACGGGCTCGCTGGAAACGACCTGCCGGCTGAAGATCGAGTCGGTCGAGCGCTTCAGCGGCGACATCAACAAGGTCCGCGACGAACTGGACGACGCCGGGCCGGGCCAGGAGGTCTTCGTCGTCTGCCAGACCGAGGCCGAGGTCCGCCGGCTGGGCGAGATCTTCGGCGCGCACGCAGCTCGCCCGCGACGGCCGCCTGCACTTTCCCATCGGCACGCTGCAGAACGGCTTCCGCCTGGTGTCCGACCGCATCGTGCTGCTGAGCAGCGGCGAGCTGTTCCGCCGGGCCGACCTGCAGCGTCCGGCCGGCGCGCCGGCGGCTGGGCCGGGTGATCGACAGTTTCCTGGAACTGCGCGAAGGCGACCTGGTGGTCCACGTCGGCCACGGCATCGCCCGCTACCGCGGCCTGAAGCTGCTGGAGAAGAACGGGCAGGTCGAGGAGCACCTGGAGCTGGAGTTTCACGGGCGAGACGAAGCTCTACGTGCCGACGTCGAAGATCGGCCTGGTGCAGAAGTACGTGGGCGGCACGAAGAGCCGGCCGACGCTGGCCAGGCTGGGCGGCCGCGCTCTGGGAGCGGCAGAAGGAGCGGGTCGAGGCGGCCGTGACCGACCTGGCCGCCGAGATGCTCGAACTGCAGGCCGTCGCGCGCCTCGCGGCCCGGCATCAGCTTTCCGCGTCGACACCGAGTGGCAGCACGAATTCGACGCCTCGTTTCCCTACCAGGAAACGCCCGACCAGTTGACCACCATCGAGGCCATCAAGCACGACATGAGCCTGCCGCGGCCGATGGACCGGCTGCTGTGCGGCGACGTGGGCTACGGCAAGACGGAGCTGGCCATGCGGGCGGCGTTCAAGGCGGTCGATGCCGGCTACCAGGTGGCGGTGCTGGTGCCGACCACGGTCCTGTGCCGAGCAGCACCTGCGGACCTTCACCGCGCGGATGGCGGAGTTTCCCTTCGAGATCGCCGCCCTGTCGCGGTTCGCCACGCGCGCGGCAGCAGGCCGAGATCATCCGCGCGGCTGGCAGCCGGCTCGATCGACATCGTCATCGGCACGCACCGCCTGGTGCAGCCGGACGTGCAGTTCCACAACCTGGGGCTGGTGATCATCGACGAGGAGCAGCGGTTCGGCGTCGAGGTGAAGGAGCGGCTGAAGGCCCTGCGGCAGACCGTCGACGTGCTGACGATGACGGCCACGCCCATCCCGCGGACGCTGCACATGGGCCTGCTGGGGCTGCGCGACATCTCGAACCTGGAGACGCCGCCCGAAGACCGCCTGGCGGTCGAAACCCGCGTCGGCGCGCTTCGATGCCGAGCTGATCCGCCAGGCCGTGCTGCGGGAACTGAACCGCGGCGGGCAGATCTTCTTCGTCCACAACCGCGTCGAGGACATCGAGATCGCTCGCCCAGCGGCTGCGGCAGATCGTGCCCGAGGCCCGCCTCGGCGTCGCCCACGGCCAGATGGCCGAGCACGACCTGGAGCAGGTGATGCTCGATTTCGTCGACCGCCGCTTCGACCTGCTGCTGGCCACGACGATCATCGAGAGCGGGCTGGACATCCCCAACGCCAACACGATCTTCATCGACGAGGCCGACCGCTACGGGCTGGCCGACCTGCACCAGCTTCGCGGCCGCGTGGGCCGCTACAAGCACCGGGCCTACTGCTACCTGCTGGTCGATCCGAACAAGAACCTCTCGCCCAGCGCCGCCAGGCGGCTGCGGGCGATCGAGGAGTTCAGCGACATGGGCGCCGGCTTCGCCATCGCCATGCGCGACCTGGAGATCCGCGGCGCCGGCAATATCCTGGGCACCGAGCAGAGCGGGCACATCGCCGCGGTCGGCTACGAGCTGTATTGCGAGCTGCTGGAACAGGCCGTGCGCCGGCTGAAGCAGCTGCCGCCGCAAGACGTCGATCGAGGTCGACGTCGACCTGCCCGGCGAGGGCTATATTCCCCGGTCCTACGTGCCCGACATGCGGCTGAAGATCGACCTCTACCGGCGGCTGGCGCGGATTCCACGCCGGCGGAATTGGCCGACTTCCGCGGCGAGCTGGCCGACCGCTTCGGGCCGCCGCCGCCGCTGGTCGAGCAACTGCTCTGGCTGGCCGAGCTGCGGATTGCCGCCCACCGCTGGCGAATCAAGTCGATCCACCTGGAGAGACCAATACGCCGTGTTCCGCTACCCCTCGGCGCGGCGGATCCGCGAATTGGCGGCCCAAAGCGGGGGGAGGCTGCGGGTGGTCGACGGCCAAAGCGCCTATCTGCCGCTGGAAGGCGACACGGAATCGCCGGAAGCGATCCGCCGGCAGGTCAAATCGCTGTTGCAGCCGAAGTAGGAAGGATGCCTATAATCCGCCCCCGTCGTAAGGGGCTATATGAAAACTTGCAACAAAAGCGAGAGGCACCCACCGGCCTTTCGGATAACCCGCTGTTTCTTGGCACCAATACGGGTGAATTCTCGTGCAATATCGGCTGATCATTCCAACGAGTGCGGGACTGATCGCGGTTCTATTTGCGGCGGGCCCTGCGATTCTACTCTGGGGCCAAGAGCCCTTTCCGCCGGCTTCGCCCAGCGGATACATACCCAACAGCCAACCCCAGAGTGGATACAATCCTGCTGGCGGTTACCAACGCTCTGTTGTTCCATACCAGCCCGCGGCCACGACCCGGCCGGAGGGCTTTCCCGGGGGAGAAGCCCCGCAGGGAACGGCCAGATGGGGCGATCCTGCCGTCGCATCAGCCACCCCTGCTGCTCCAGCTTACGGACCGACTTGGCAAGCCGGCCAGCAGCCGGTGCCAAACGGCGTTCAGGCGGCCCATGTCGGCCAACAATATCCCCCAGGCGGCACGATGTCCATTGCCCCGGCCGCACCCGCACAGCTTTGCGGAGGGGCCCAAATCCTTGGCCGCGTGGACAAAGATGTCATTCTGACGAGCGATGTCTTCCCCGGCATCGATGACATGATGAACCGTGCCAAAGGCCGAATTCCCCCGGAGAAGGTTGCCGAGCAACGGGCAATGCTTGTCCAGGAAGTGACCGCCGGCATCTGGACGCGAGTTATTCAATGCGCACTATCAGGATCCTGATCCAGTACACTGGATG
>CAWEWV010000009.1:0-612476 GCA_963812865.1 uncultured Acidobacteriaceae bacterium
GCTCGGTGGCTTCGCGAGTCGCCTTTCGATTGGTAACGGTAATGGTGTCGACTTCAGCCGCGCGAACAGGCTCGTCCATAACAACCGTGGGAACCCGGGCAGCGATGGAGGCACGGAGATTGCTCTTCCTGCTGTTAGCCGCGATGAGAATGATGCCGTCGATCTGCCGTCTGACCATGGCCTGCAGCTCGGACTCCTCAAGGGCAACATCGCCTCCCGAACTGGCCAGAATCACCACATATCCGTGGTCGCGGGCAACATCCTGAACCGACTGAATCGCCGTGGCCGTAAAGGGGTCGGCGATGTTCGGCGCAATCATGGCGATGGCGGCCGATCGTTTCGACTTGAGTCCGCGGGCAAGCTCGTTTGGCTGATAGCCCAGCCGAAGCATGGCCTTGCGCACCAGAGCAGCTGTCTCAGGGCGGAGCTCCGGCGAGTCGTTCAGGGCGCGGGAAGCGGTCTTCAATGAGACACCAGCCTCCCTTGCAACATCCATCAGCGTTATAGAACCGGTTTTCTGTGTCACCTTTATTGTCCTTCGGCAGGATAGCCTTTGTTCCATGGTGAGGAAGAGTTATCGGCAGTCGCCGGAGGTGAGGATTCGAGACTTCGTTCTCTGGTCTCCGGATAGAGAAGCAGAATAGTGAAGAACTCGACCACCATCAGAAGAGCCAGACCGAGAAAGATTTGCGATCCGAGATGACTGGCAAGAGAAGGAAAGGTACCGACGACAAACGCATTGGTAGCCCAGTGTACCGTGCTTCCCAGACTCTGGCCGCGGCCACGTACCGGGAGCGGAAATATCTCGCTGAGATAGACCCAGATTACGATGCCCTGCGAGAAACCGAAGCAGGCGTTATAACAGGCGATCAGGACGATGACGACCCATGCCGGCCAGTTGTAATGGCGAACCGCGGGCAGCAGCAGCAAACAGCAGCACATCCCGGCAGCCCCGATCAGCAGGAGCGGCTTTCGTCCGATTTTGTCGATAAGGAGAACCGCAATCATTGTGACAAAAAGGCTAACGACGCTGAGGATCGCGGCATCGGCACGACCGTTCAGCCGTCCTGCGCCAAGGTCGCGAAAAATATCGAGAACGTAATAGAGAACTGCATTGACGCCGCTGAGTTGGTTGAACACAGCAAGACTTACAGCAAGGGCAATGGGACGAATATAACGCCGCGAAAATAATCTTTGACTGGTAGTGGCGCCGCCTTCCAGCAGATACGCCGCAATATTTGCCTCGTCGAGCCCGGGGTGAGAGGAGCCGAGTTCGGTGAGGGCCGCTGTTATGTCCTCAAACCTGCCGCGAATCGCCAGCCAGCGCGGACTATCGACGGCACGCAACAGGCAAGCTTCGAACAACAGCGCGGGAAGTATGCCGATTGCCAGCAACAAGCGCCAGGCGGGATCGGAAAGCAGACACCGCGAAAGTATGTAGCCCAATGCAAAGGCTGCAACTACCCCGATGCTGAGACTAAGTTGAAAGCATCCGACGATACGTCCCCGCAGCCGCGGCGGCGCAATCTCTGCAAGATACATGGGAGCGGCCACCGATATCGCTCCGATGGCGATGCCGCAGAGGAACCGGCCGGCGGCGAACAGGATCAGTCCTCGCGCCGACGCGGAAATGAGAATGCACACGCTGTACAGAATTCCCGAAGCGCCGATGGTCATGCGCCGACCTACGGCGTCGGCCAAACGCCCCGCTCCGGCTGAAGCGAAGATAGTTCCCACCAACGCTGAAGCGACCGCGAGCCCTAGGCCCGCGGGGGAAAGCGCGAGAGCCACGCGTGTATCGGGAGCAGCGCCGGCCATGGCGCCGATGTCGTAACCGAACAGCAGCCCGCAAAACGCGCCGGTGAGCGCCGAGAATGCCAAACGCTGAGTCATCGGAATTGGGGGGCACATCCGCTCAGGCAGCAGCCACCCTGTTTAGGGATTCGCAGCTCCCAGCATAATGGTCCCCGCGAGCGTGTCCAGCGCGGAACTCTGCACCTGCATTGGCCCGCCGACAGGGTCAGAATCAAACCCGACGCGATCGAAAACGCTGCGAAACCCATGCAAAGCGGCAATCACATGAGGCGTCAATCATAACTAACGATTGTTATTGACATAAACAATCTCATAGTGCGATTCTTATAATCACAATGCAGCACGAAACAAGCCGGTTTCAGTCATTGGAGCCGCAGCTTCCCCAAAAAGGGACTCCCGGCCATTCGCTTGAAACGGGCTCGGGTTTACGGCACTTGTACTCGGGGTTGCGAGCGCGGGCGACGGCCATTCGCGGCTGAGATCCTGCGTGCCAGGTCGAATGCATATCGGTGAATGGAGATCGGGAAGTTCGATGCGTCGCAAGTCCAATTACGACAAATTTCCCTGTGTCCAGGTGAGCCCTGCGGGGGCGGCTTACTGGGAGGGCTGGCCACAACTCCTGGAGCGGCTCCGGGGGCTTGCGGGGCGGGAAAGATGTGTCCTCTGTGTCGAATGTTATCCCGGCGTGTTGGAACAGGCGCTGGTCAGGACCTTGCAGGAAGGCCTGAATCCATCCTGCGTACTCGCAACTACAGAACTGCTCAGGAGCCCCGCGGCAATCGATGCTATGGTGGGCACGTTCCTTGGAGACGATCCTATTTTCGGCCGGATGAATTCCATTGAGGTTGAGGATTTTTTCGACGAGGGCGAACTGGCACAGGCTCGACGAAAAGTGGGGCACTGGAAACAGGGGCTGTTGCTTGTGGTTGGCGTCGGCGCATCGCTGGTCGCGGCAGGAGCGGATGTTCTCGTCTATGCAGACCTGGCGCGCTGGGAAATCCAAAAGCGTCAGCGGCGGAATGCAATCGGAAATTTCGGCGCGGATAATGCGGCAGAGAGCGCCAGTCTCAAATACAAACGGGCATTCTTCGTCGATTGGCGCGCGGCTGACCGATTGAAGAGATCCCTGCTTTCGAAAATCGATTTTTGGCTGGACACGAACCGAGATCCAGCCAAACTGGTTACGGGGGACATCGTGCGTGAGGGTCTGCGGGAAATTGCTCATCGTCCCTTTCGCGTCGTCCCCTTTTTCGATCCTGGACCCTGGGGTGGCCATTGGATGGAGGAAGTGTGTGATCTGCCCCTGGATGCGCCGAACCATGCGTGGGGTTTCGATTGCGTCCCGGAAGAAAACAGTTTGCTGCTTGGCTTCGGGCAGGGCTGCATTGAAATCCCCGCCATGAACCTTACTCTGCTTCATCCCCGGGAGTTACTGGGAGAGGAGGTCTATCGTCGATTTGGCGCCGAGTTCCCAATTCGTTTCGACTTCCTCGATACGATGGGCGGAGGCAATCTCTCCTTGCAGGTCCATCCCCGAACCGAATACATTCACCGGCTGTTCGGAATGAAGTATACGCAGGACGAAAGTTACTACATGCTCGATGCGGGCGACGACGGCAGCGTGTACCTGGGCCTGAAGACCGGGATCGATGCCGAGCGAATGAGCGATGAGCTTCAAGCAGCACAGGAAGACGGTACGGTGTTCGATGTCGAAAAATATGTGAACAGGTTTCCTGCCAGGAAGCACGATCATTTTCTCATTCCTGCAGGCACCATCCATTGTTCGGGAAGGAACAGCATGGTGCTGGAGATCAGCGCCACGCCGTATATCTTCACTTTCAAATTGTGGGATTGGGACCGGCTGGGAATGAATGGCTTACCTAGGCCGACTCATATTGACCATGGACTAGCGAACATAGTCTGGAGTCGCGACACGGCCTGGGTTGAGCGGAATCTGATCGATCGTGTAGAGCCGTTGGAACAGAATTCTGTGTGGCGAGAAGAGCGGACAGGACTGCACGAGCTCGAGTTCATCGAAACTCGCCGGCACTGGTTTACCGGTCCAACCCCCCACCATACCGCCGGCACCGTGAACGTACTGAACCTTGTGGAAGGCGGAGAGGCTGTTGTGGAAAGCCCAACGGGCGCCTTTGAACCCTACATCGTCCACTACGCAGAGACGTTCATCGTGCCCGCCGCAGTGGGCCGATTTACAATTTCGCCATACGGCGCGTCGGCTGGTCCTTGTGCAACGATCAAAGCCTTTGTTCGAACCGGCAAGCAGCCGGCGGAAAGCTGAGGCTGACAAAACGCCATGGCCCTATTGCCTTGCGCAGCTTGTGCTTTAAAACTTTTTGGTCGCACACAGATCCGCACATTCAGTGGAGGGCCTGAAACATCATGAATCTTGTGCGGCGCCGCTTGCTTGGATCGTCGCTTGTCGTACTGGGCAGTTCCCTGCTGGACGCGCTTACAACTCCAGTGTGGAGATGGCGTAGTTCCGCCGTTGTCGAAGCAGCCACTCTACCTTCTTCGCCGTCATCGTCGCCCGTCACATTCGTCGATGTAGCCCGGGAAGCCGGGCTCAATACTCCCAATGTGTGGGGCGGGGTGAAACATAAGCGCTCGATAATCGAGGCCAAAGGGAGCGGTATAGCGTTTTTCGATTACGACGACGATGGCTGGCTCGATATTTATTTGACGAATGGTACCCGTCTCGGCACCGAGTGGCCGGCCGGCGAGGCTCCGACCTCGCACCTCTACAGGAATAATCGCGATGGCACCTTTACCGATGTCACGGAAAAATCGGGTCTGGCGCGCACCGGCTGGCAAACAGGGGTGTGCGTGGGCGATTACGACAACGATGGCCGGGACGACCTGTTCTGCTGCTTCTGGGGACACAACGTTCTGTTCCACAACAATGGCGATGGAAGCTTCACGGATGTCACACGCAAAGCCGGCCTTTACGGCGGTGAGACTCGCCGCTGGGGATCGGGATGCACATGGCTGGACTACGACCGCGATAGGTATCTCGACTTATTCGTGTGCAACTACATCAATCTCGATGCGGCACAAACCCCGGACGACGACCTGTGCCAGTGGCGCGGCCTCTCGGTGATGTGCGGTCCCCGCGGTCTGGTTGGCGGCTCCAACCTTCTCTATCGCAACAACGGCGACGGAACCTTTACCGATGTCTCGGAAAAGGCCGGGATCCTCAAGACCGGACCTCGCTATTCCATCAGCGTCGTTTCCTACGATTTCGACAACGATGGCTGGCCGGATCTCTACATTGCCGTCGACTCCGAGCCAAGCATCTACTTCCATAACAACCATGACGGCACCTTTGTCGACAGAGCTGTTCCTGCCGGCTGCGCCTACAATGAGGATGGACGCGAGCAGGCAGGGATGGGCCTGGCCGTAGCCGATTACAATTGCGATGGCTGGCTGGACATCTTCAAAACTAACTTCGCCGATGACACCTGCGACCTCTACCGGAATAACGGAGACGGTACTTTTACGGATGTTACTTTCCCGGCCGGACTGGGCATCAATAATAAGTACGTGGCCTGGGGCTGCGGCTTTCTGGATTACGACAACGACGGCTGGCCCGACTTATTGCAGGTCAACGGGCACGTCTACCCTGAAGTGGATCAAAGTAACATCGGCCAGACATTTAAGAACCCGCGCATTGTGTACAAGAATCTCGGCGATGGCCGCTTTGAAGATGTGTCGTCGGCCCTGGGCCCTGGAATTGCGGAACGCTTCTCCAGCCGCGGAGCTGCCTTCGGAGATTTCGACAACGATGGCGATATCGATGTTTTGATTCTCAATATGAACGACCTGCCTTCTCTTCTGCGCAATGACGGAGGGAACGCCCAGAACTGGATCAAGCTCAAGCTGGTCGGGACGCAGTGCAACCGCACCGCCATCGGCGCGCGAGTAAGGGTGGTGACGGGAAAGCACGTCCAGATCGACGAGGTTCACAGCGGATCGAGTGTCATGTCGCAAAGCGACCTTCGCCTTCATTTCGGGCTCGGAAGAGCAGCAACGGTGGACTTAATCGAAGTCAAATGGCCCACCACGCAAAAGGTGGAGCGATTCACGCGCGTCGCTGCCAATCAGATCCTCACTGTTCGTGAAGGCAGCGGGATTGTCGACACGATGGAACCCAAAGCCAGGTGATGCGGCCTGGGATGAATCGAAGGTTGCCGCAGTTCTTATGGCATCCCCGTTCCGGGGCGCGCCTGGCCACGCACTGCTGTTGTCGGCCCAGTCTGGAACCCTGGAGTTTTTGAAGATATGAGGCTGACACACCGCATTATTCAGTGTTTTCTCTTTTCGGCATCGCTTCTCATGGCCCTCACCTTGCTGTGTGTCGGTGCGACTTTCGCATGGCCCCAACAGCACACGGAGCCCGACATAAAGGTACCAGGAAATTTCACCGACATCGCCGAGCGTGTGGGCGTCCGGTTTGCTCATGTCGCACCCCATACCTCGCACAAATATCTGCTGGAAACCATGGGCTCTGGAGTAGCGCTATTCGACTGCAACAATGATGGCCGGCTCGATATTTTCCTCGTGAATGGCGCCCCGTACCCGGATACAGTGCCGAAGGGGTACATCCCGAAGAAGAGCGGCCCGGCCGACTGGGACCGCCTATATCGCCAGAAAGCGGACGGAACATTCGAAGACATTACGGAGAAGTCGGGATTGCAGGGCGTCGGCTACGACATGGGAGTCGCCGTCGGTGACTACGACAACGACGGCTATGAGGATGTCTTTGTCACGGGCTACGGCGGCAACCATCTTTATCACAACAATGGTGACTGTACATTCACCGACGTCACGCAGTCCGCGGGAGTGGGAGGAGGCGGTTGGTCGACCTCCGCTGCCTGGGTCGACCTGGATAATGATGGATTCCTCGACCTCATCGTCCTTCGATACGTCACCTGGGACTGGGACGATCTGTGGTGCGGCGAACACCGCGAAGGCTTTCGGCTGTACTGTCACCCGGACATGTTTCCTCCCATTCCCATGCTCGTTTATCACAATGACGGCCACGGCCACTTCACGGAGGTCTCTCATAAGCTGGGCCTCGATAAGCCTGCCAAAGCGCTGGGGATTGCAGTAGCCGATTACGACCGGGATGGGAGGATCGACATTCTGGTCGCGAACGACTCGATGCAGGAGTTTCTTTTCCACCAGCGCCCCGACGGCACTTTTCAGGAAGTCGGTCTCGAGGCTGGAATAGCCGTCGACGACAACGGCCGGACTTACGCCGGCATGGGCGTGGACCTCGCCGACTATGACAACGATGGCTGGCCGGACATCGTGATCACCGACCTCGCCAACCAGCGGTATGCCTTCTACAACAATCTTCGCGATGGCACCTTCGAATACGCCAGCAGTGCGATCGGCCTCGCGCGTGAGACGCAAATGCATTCCGGGTGGGGTGTGCGCTTTCTCGATTATGACAACGACGGCTGGAAAGACCTGCTCATCGCACAGGGCCACGACGTCGACACGATCGAAAAGATATTTCCGCAACTCCGCTATCGAGAGCCGGTGATGCTCCTGCGTAATGTTCGCGGCGAGTTTGTGGATGTATCTTCGATTTCCGGCGATGCCTTCCAGCACCCCTGGGCCAGTCGAGGCATGGCCATCGGCGACATCGACAATGACGGTCGAATCGACGCCGTGATCACCACCAACGGCGGCGCCGCGCACCTGCTCCACAATGAAACTGCGACCGCGAACCACTGGATCACGCTGCGTCTTCACGGCCATAAGAGCAATCGAGACGGCATTGGTGCTGTCGTGGAAATCACGACAGCGCACGGATCTCAATGGGAGACCGTGAGCACCGCCAGCGGATACCTTTCCGCCAGTGACCCGCGAGTCCATTTCGGATTGGGCAGCGATACCGTTGCGCAGTCTATTGAAATACGCTGGCCTTCCGGGATCAGGCAGGTTCTCGAAAATGTGAATGCGGACCGGTTCCTTCAGATTGACGAACCAGCGGTCGGACAATGGTAGTCATCGGATATTCGATCAGCTAATGAATTTCTGGCACGCTGAACTACCTAGCAGGCAGAGCCTTTGTTGCCGGTCGGATTATCGGTCGGGCAGTGTAGGATAGAGCCGTTTGAAGGAGGCGCTTGAATTTGCGGCGATGTGGCGCTGCCTGGGGAAAAGCCATTGGATCTCTCTTATCGAAAGTCTACTCGAATACCACCAGCTCCACGGATGAAACGTCGCGCAGCCGCGATGCGGCAGCCAGTGCAGCGCCGAGAAGAGCTCCGCCGACAAGGTGATGTGGATGCCGATCTCGAGCAGCGGAACAAGCACGTCCAGCACGTGCTGGTGGACGCGGCAAGACTGGCCTTCGCGCAACAGTGACGTGCTGGCCCTGCTCCACGGAAAAGAACGACAACGAGGAAACGGCAATCGGGCCGCGCTCGCGGTGGTACGAAAGATAGCGGCCTTGATGCTGGCGGTGGAAAGAAGCCTCCGCCGCCCAGCTGCTCATTGAGCTTCGTTTGTCAGCAGGTGCACCGGTTCCTAGAAGATTGTAACGGCAAACTCAATTGCACTCTCCCGAGCTCGCAGTTTCATGACAAATCTCTAGTGCCGTATCGATAGCGTTCCGCGTGAACAGCTTCCGCGCGCGCCTGAGCATTGAGGCGGAACGGTGTTGATACGGCGATTTGCGCTAAGCCGCTAGCGCGGTGGATGTATGGGGATTGGATGGACTTTGCTGTGGGCCGAAACGGCAGATTGCACTCGGAATGCGGCGCAGGCGAGGACGCGCCCAACAATCTGCGACCCGAGAGCGCTTCCGATGATGGAACTGGATGGGCTAGTTGATGCCGGTTGAGCAGGTTCGGCACGCAGTTCCGCGAAGGCTGGTTGCGAAGCCGCGGCAGAAGCAAGTCGAGTTGATAAGAGGGTGAGCATCGTTGCCTTCAAGAAGAGTCGACTATGGCAGAGTGCGGCGCGGCCGAGGTGGAGATGAGCTGGCCAACGCAACAATGTGCGATGACATGCAAGGTTCCGCCTTGGCACTTGGGACAGGACCGGTTCAGTGCAGATCGTTGCTGTTGGCTGAGCAGTGAGGCGAGATCGTTGGTGGTGGAGCGAAGATGGGCGTGGCACAAGCCCAGCGCCCGGCGACGGTTGCGGTTGGCAAGCAGACCGAAGTGGCGGATCTTCACGAACCCCGCAGGCAGGACATGGAGCAGGAAGCGACGGATGAACTCCACCGCATCGAGTCTCATCGTGCTGCTGCGGTTGTTGTGCCTCGAGTCGCGCCAGCGAAAGCGCACCTGTCCGTTTTCGAGGTTGAGCAGTCTGCCGTTGGAGATGGCGACGCGATGAGTATAGCGGGCCAGATACTTCAGCACATGCTCGGGTCCGCCGAAGGGTGGTTTCGAATAGACTACCCAGTCTTTTCGGCGCAGGCTTCGGAGGAGAGAGTAAAAGTCTCGCGGCGTAGATAGATCAGAGAGCTTGCCGGCAAAGCACAGCTCGCCGCGTTGGTAGCTCTGCTTGAGGAAGCTGAGCAGCTTGCCGCGAAACATGCGGCTGAGCACACGCACCGGGAGGAAGAACCCGTGGCGTTTGGTCGCGATCCAGCGGGAGTGATCGAACGCCAGTCCGCCGGCTGGGACGAGGCAGTGCAGGTGGGGATGAAGCTGGAGGTTCTGGCTCCAAGTATGGAGAACAGCGAGTACACCAATGCGCGCACCGAGATGCCGCGGATCGGCAGCGATCTCCAGCAAGGTCTCGGAGACCGCGCGAAACAGGAGCGAATAGAAAAGCCTCTGGTTGCGCAGAGCCAAACAGCCCAGTTGTTCAGGCACGGTGAAGACTACATGAGCATAGGGCACCGGCAGCAGGCTGGCAGCCTGCTTGAGCAGCCATCGATCGCGCGCTGAAGACTGACACTTGGGACAGTGCCGGTTCCGGCACGAGTCGTAAGCGACAGTCTCATAGCTGCAGCGATCGCAGCGTTCCAGATGAGTGCCTAGTGCGGCTGTGCGGCACAGGCCGATATCGCGCAGCACCTTCCGTTGCTGGTCCGACGATGCGTGACCCCAGCGTTGAAGGAACTGGTCTTTATAGGCGCGGAAGACATCGGCCACTTCGAGCCGATGTCCGGTCATGCGGTTCTGTTCCCTCCCTGCGCGGTTCGGGGTATCTGGATGGGTAGATCGTCAAGCGGACTCGGCGTGGCGTGCAGCCTGGCTTCAGACACATGCAGATATCGGGATGTCGTCTCGAGATCGCGATGACCGAGCAGCAACTGAATACTGCGCAGATCGGTGCCGGCGTCCAGCAGATGCGTCGCGAACGAGTGACGCAGAACGTGCGGGCTGAGTGGCTTCCTGATGCCCAACTGCTTGCGCAACTTCTGGCAGACGACGCGGACTGCGTTCGCCTTCAGCGGCTCTCCCGTCCGTTTCCCCTGAAAGAGCCAGTCCTTGGGCTTGCGCCAGCGCCAATACACGCGCAGTATCTCCAGCAGCTTCGGCGACAGCATCACCTGACGCGGGAACTTGCCCTTACCCTCACGGACGTGGATGACCATCCGCTTGCTGTCGATGTCGGTCACCTTCAGATCCAGCGCTTCCTGACAGCGCAGACCTGCGCTGTAATACAAGGCCAGCAGCGCACGATGCTTGGTGTTCATCTCCGCATCGAGCAATGCGCAGATCTCTTCCCGACTCCAGACCGTGGGCAGCTTGCGCCGCACCTTGGGCTTGATGACTTCCTGATCGAACCAGGTCTGCTTCAATGTCCGCGTGTAGAGGAACTTCAGCGCCGACCGTGCCCCCTGAATCGTTCCCCAGGCAAGTTTACGTTCGTTAAGCAGATGCAGAAGAAACGTGCGAACGTGCTCGGGACCGAGTTGATCGGGCGACTTGTGGAAGTACTTCGCGAACTCGGCGACGGTGTGGGTGTAATGGCGAACCGTACGTTCAGAGAAGTTGCGCAGCCGGAGATCTTCCTGCATGCGCTGGCGTAGATGGGTCATGGACACCTCCTCGGGTGTCCAACACTCTATCCAAATGCCACAGATGCATCCCCTCCCGCGCTAGCGGGTTAGTGCAAATCGCCGAGGCACTCATCGATGTTTTGGGCCGCATTGGCCACACCGAGATTTGGAAGACGGCTGGGGAGCTTCACTCGAGGAATCGGGCGAGCGCCCGATGATTCATGGTCAGGCCTCACGATGCCGCTGACAGGCGGGACGTCCGTTCAATAGCGGTCCAATGACTTGCGTCGAAAGGGACTTTGAGAGACTGAGGAAACCACCCGTTCCCATTAAGGTCAAAGAGTTACCTCAGTTGAGCCAGCTTTCACGACGATAACGGGTTCAATGCGGAATTGCCCCTGTGCCACCCGTACGAGAGACGACCGGAGAAATCGTCCACGTGCCCTGCACCGCTCCGTCTGAAGATGGCGTATGCGGGGGAGAGTCGAAGGGCGTGCCGGCCGTGCATGAGAGTTGCGCTGAGACATGAAGACTGCCTCGTATGGGAAGTGGCTTCATCTACTCGAACGCCTGGTCGGCCCGGAAGCGGACGATGGTCAAACCGAGGGGGTTCACGGCCAGTTCGTTGTTCCTGACCGTCTCGCGGAAGACGTAGGTGACGCTAGCGGTCCATTGCTCCCGCCTGAGCTCGATATGATCCGAGGGATTGGTGAAGATCTTCTCGAACTCGATGCGGGCCGAATAGGGCGACTGGCGCAGGTCATCGAGAATGACGCTTTTGACCTCCACATCGACGAACGGGAGCGAGCTGTCTTTGGCGTAATTGGCGATGATGTTGTCTTTGCGCTCCTGGTCGATCACAGCTCGCTGCACGTCGCCGTTGAGAAAGTAAAGCGAGTTCGTTTGATCGCGTTCGATGGTGAAGCAATTGCGGCTGAAATAGAGTTCCGCCCAGCGCGTGAGGTAATACTCTTCCCGGCTAAGCCCCCCGAATGCGAATCTACCGACTTCGCAGATGAGGTGTGGTCCTAAACAGGGTGACGAACTCCGCTCCGGTGCCATCCTTGTCGATGGTCCCGTGTGGTTCTGATCAAGCTGAGCTCGACCTATCGCGCGTATTGAGTCTCTCTCTGGAAGTGAACGCGGGCGACCCTGTTATCAATTAAACCCGCCAAACTAACTTTCGAAAACACTCACAGCCGGTCGTTGGTGACGAGAGCTCGCATTTGCCGTGGCGGTTCTTTGGGGGCAGCCCCGAGCGAGGCACAATCGCGCCTAATGCCGACGCCTATCCAGGAATAACATCATGTCTTCACTTGACATCCCGAACTGGGATGTATTGGTATTGGTCTGCCCTTCGTGTCGCTTGCGGCAGTTCGCCGGAACGACGAATCTGTACCGGAGTTGCAGAAAGCCGCTTCCAATAACCCTAATCGGGTTTGCCCCTGCATCCCTCACCCCCGATCTTCGCTCACTTTCGAGCGTGATCGGTGACACGATTCGCGAACTGCGGCTGCGGCGCGGCTATTCCCAGTCGGCGCTGGCGCGGAGGATCGGGTCGCATCGCACTCACGTGTCCCGGATTGAACATGCTCAGGTCACGCCAACAATTGCGTTTCTGGTACGGGCCGCCGTGGCGCTGGGAGTGGAGAAAGTTCTTCTTCGTATTCGTAAGTGACTGCCTCTACGCGCGAAACCCCTTTCAGACAACCCGATGCATGCGGAGTATGCCGGTGTCCGCACCAGGCCTGCGCGTAGCGCGGACTCTCCGTCGGCGGCAGAGCGAAAAAACTGGCTATCCGCAACAAGGGTCGTCAGATTGTAAGAACGACCCTCCCGAAGGGGCGACCTTCAACGAGATAACGCAGAGCCTCAGCCGCTTCGACCAAAGGAAACGCCTTAGCGACGATCGGTTTGATCCCGCCGGATTGAAGCAGAGAGACAATGGCTTTCCAGGCATCAGTAACGGTCGCCTGCGGCTGACGAAACATATTGAGACTCCGGATGGTGGCTTGCGGCACGATGATATCTGTCACGTCAATAGTTGCTTTACGGCTTGCGGAATATCCCAGTGTTGTGAGGCTCCCCTCCAAGGCGAGCGCTTTGAGTGCGTCGCTCAAGATTTCACCACCGATCCCGTCGATGACAATATCCGCGCCGTAGCCGTCTGTGACACGACGTACGCCGTCGCCCAGCTTCTCCAAAGAGGTATCGATGACCTCAGTGAATCCTAGCGCCCTCGCCTGCTCGGCTTTCGCACTGTTGGTGGTGCTCGATATGGCGTGTTTTGCTCCTAGAGCGCGCGCCAATTGTGTCACTGCGTTGCCGACCGATCCGCCTATCGCCGGCGCCAGAACGGTTTTGCCTGGACGAAAACCAGCCAGGGTAAGAGCCACTTGCGCGGTGAGATACGCGACTGGAATGCCCGCTGCGCTTACGTCATCGACATTGTCAGGTATAAGGCAAAGGTCTTCCTTCCGTACAGCAATCCACTCGCTGTAGGCCCCGTCTTCAAAAGCGCCATAGACGCCCCAGAACATCACGCGTGAGCCAGCGGGAAACTCCGCGCCCCCTCCCTCCTCCACCACGCCCGCTCCTTCATTGCCCAGGATAAGCGGCGCCCCCTTGCCGTGAAATTGGCCGGATAGAATCGTGTGGTCGAGCGGCGTGACGCCGGCCGCCGTGATTCGCACCAGTACTCTTCCGTCTGTGACCGCTGGTTTGGGAAGATCGACCAGCCTCAACGCTTCATAACCGCTGAATTGCTCCGCTCTCATCGCACGCATATTGGTTCTCCCGTTTTCCCATGTGACTCCTGGCCTGCACCGCTTGCCGCAACCCGGAGATTGTTAATGTCGATCGAGACCACCAGCGGGTCGCGAATTGGTTGAGCCCTTGGCCTTCACCGAACAGGTCGCGTGGATTATTGGTATAATCCACATACAGGATTAGATTCGTAATCCTGATTTGGTCGCAGATTATTTTCGTGGAGGTTCAGATGGGTTATTCCCAGGCGCAAAAAGAGAAAACTCATAAGCGCATCGTGGCTATTGCCTCAAAGAGATTTCGCGAAAAGGGTCTTGCAGGATTCGGAATTGCGGAGTTGATGAAGGAAGCCGGCCTGACGGTCGGCGGCTTCTATAAACATTTCGACTCTCGCGACGAACTGGTGATGGAGGCGCTTAGCGATGCATTCGGTGTCTGGCAGCGCCAAAAGGAAGCTGCTGAATCCAGCGGGCAGCCGCTATCTCTCGAGAAACTTATCGACGATTATGTGAGCGATGTCCACCGCAGGAATCCAGGCGCGGGTTGTGCCTTCAGCGCATTGGCCCCGGAAATCGCTCGCAGCGATAAGCGGACTCGTGCGCTTACCTCTGATCAAGTCAAGGCGGATCTTGAGTTGATTGTCGGGTTGCTGCCAGGCAGGGATAAGCGTGTGGCAAGATCGAAAGCGATCCTGACTTTCAGTGCTCTGGTCGGAGCGATGTCGCTGGCCCGCGCAGTTTCGGATGAAGCTCTTTCGCGGGAAATCCTGAAGACAGTGGCAGACCTTCTCAAGAAGCCCGCCTGACAGTGACATGCCAGGGTCTTCCGTGCAGCCGTCTCTCGATCAGACTTGCCCTCTACCGCCATCCACGAAGAGTTCGATACCTGTCACAAAACTGGAATCATCCGACGCCAGAAAAAGCACAGCTTTAGCAATTTCGTCAGGATCTCCCATGCGCCCCATTGGAATGGTAGACACAATCCGCGCAACAGCCTCTTCAGGTTGCCCATCCACAATTGGCGTATCGGTTGGACCCGGACTGACAACGTTGGAGCGAATATGGCGGTCCTTGAGATCCGAGGTCCAGGTTCGGACAAAAGAGCGGAGGGCGGCCTTCGTCGCGCCGTAGACACCGAAGGCGGGCGTACCCTTCACGCTCGCGACTGAGCCGTTGAGGATGATAGAGCCACCATCATTCATGAGAGGAAGGGCCTTCTGTACGGTGAACAGTGTTCCCTTGACGTTAGTGCCGAAGAGCTTGTCAAAATGCTCCTCAGTGATCTTGCCGAGTGGAGCAAATTCAGCAACGCCGGCGTTGGCGAAAACGATATCGATTCTTCCCTTTGTCTTGACGGCCTCGTAGAGACGATCGAGGTCAGCCAATCTGGCAACGTCTCCCTGAACACCAGTCGCGTTGCTGCCAATTGCTTTCACGGCCTCATCGAGCTCCTTTTGGCGACGCCCAGTGATGAAGACGTAGGCGCCTTCTTTCACGAAGAGCTTTGCGGTAGCCAACCCTATCCCGGATGTGCCACCGGTAATGACTGCCACTTTGCCCTGCAGTTTCTTATTTTCGGACATCGATAGTTTTCCTCACTCGCCCTGCTCCAGTCGGCCCCAAAAAAGACGTTGCCCGTCCCCGCTTACGCTTCGCTTGAAGTGAACAGTTTCACCATTTGCTGGTTGAACCCGTTTACCAAGGCATGTTCCCCAGGTCCAGAATTGGCTCGCAGAGGCTTTGCCGCTTCAACCAGAATTTCGTCGGCATCTGTTCCAAGGACCTCCAAAGTTTCTGAGATGAATTGATCGAGAGGCATTGCCTGCTCAGCTTCCTGGCTATTCATCAGCTCCGTGCGTACCCACGGCGGTGCAAGTTCGAGAACACGAACACCACTATCGCGAAGCAGGAAGCGTTGCGACAACACATAGGAGTGGAGTGCGGCTTTTGTCGCCGAATAGACGGCTGTCACGGCCAAAGGCACAAATGCAAGAACCGAGGTGTTATAGACAATCACACCGCGCTGGCTCTTCAGGTGATCCACGAGAGCCGATGTCAACCGAATCGGACCTAGGAGATTGGTCGTGACGGTCGATACGAGGAGCTTTTCGTCGATGACGCCTGCTGCCTGGTCCGGTTCCATGATCCCGGCGTTGTTGATGAGAACATTCAGATCCGGATGTTCTGTGATCAGCTTCTTTGCCGCCGCTTTGATACTGTCCGGGTCTGCGATGTCGAGTTCGATCGCCTCGATGCCAGAATTGGCCTTCGTGACGGCGTCCAGATGGCTCTTGCGTCTGCCCGAAATGATCACCTTGTTTCCGCGTTTGTGCAGCGCCTCGGCCAGACCGCGGCCAATACCCGATCCGCCTCCGGTAATGAAGATGGTGTTTCCAGTGAGATTCATGATTTCTCCAGTCAATGTGGTGTGATTGATGCGTAAAGGTCTGAGGCTTATGCAGGAAAGCTATCGCCAAACATGGGAAGGCCGCTGACGGATTCTTTCCGTGTGGCTTCGTCCTGCAACACATCCCAGTGTTCGGCCAGGAGACCGTCTTCAAATCGGACAACATCGGCCGCAATCCAGGCCGCTGGCCTTCCCATCCCGGTGAAACGGCCATGCGCGATCACATAGTCGCCCTCTGCGACGATGAGTTGGTTTTCATAGCGCAGGGTATCTGGCGTCGCGCGGACCAGAGCGAACAGCCCTTCGCGTCCCGGCGCGATATGCGCGCTGTGCTGGATGTACTTCGGCGACCAGAAGCGCTCCGCGGCCGCGTAGTCGCGTTTGTTGAAGAGAGTGTCGAAGGCTTTGAGAACAATCGCCTTATTCTGTTCGGGTGTCGTCTTGGGCATATTCAGCTCCTGGAGTTGAGTTCGAGTGATTGATAAGTTGGGTAATCGGAATAGCCGTGTGGCCCCGAGGCGTAGACGGTTTCCCAGTCCACTTCAGCAAGAGGGGCATTCTCGGCAAACCTCCGGACCAGGTCGGGATTTGCGATATAGGGACGGCCGAAAGCCACCAGATCCGCCAGACCTTCCGCGACAAGGCGATTACCGCGATCACGGTCCATCTTCACGTTCGCGATCAATGTGCCTTTGAAGAGGGGGCGGAAATGCCGGAACATGCCATCGTCGACCAGTTTTTCGAGTGGTGTTCCCGTAAAGTCGGTTGTGTTGCCCATAAGCAACAGGTGCGAAAGATTGTAGGTATTCAACTTCCGGATCGCATATTCGGTCACAGGCAGAGTTTCATCGTTGGCTTGAAATGCCGCGCCTTCGTGCATCGGGCTGATCTTGACTCCCACCCGTTGTGCATCGACCTCATTCAGGACCGCCTCGACTACTTCGAAGAGGAAGCGCGAGCGATTTTCCAGGTTTCCGCCGTACTCGTCCTGGCGCAGGTTGGTCGCAGCGTTCAAGAACTGCGAGATCAGATAGAGATAGTTCGCGAGGATCTGGACACCATCGAAGCCGGCTTCCATCGCGTTCCGCGCAGCCCGTCCGAAATCCGCAACCGTAACTTGAATCTCCTTTGTCGTCAGAGGCCGCGGTGTCACTGTCGGCTTCCTTCCCGTCGGCGTGAACGACAACTGGCCGGGATCGACGTTCGATGCGGACACTGGCTGCGCGCCTTCCAGTAGATCTGGATGCGAGATCGCGCCGGTGTGCCAGAGCTGGGCAATGATCCGGCCGCCGGCAGCATGGACGGCATCCGTAACACGTCGCCATCCGCGGACCTGCTCCCCGGTCCACAGTCCCGGCGTATCGGCCCAGCCGAATCCTTCCGGACTGATCGCGGTGGCCTCCGTGATAATCAATCCAGCCGAAGCCCGCTGCGCGTAATACTCCGCCTGCAAGGTCGTGGGCACGTGATCACGCGGTTGCGCACGCATCCGGGTGAGTGGGGCCATCACGATACGGTTAGGAAGATCGAGGTCTCCCATCCGATAGGGTGTGAGAAGCGGCTGATTCGACATCACATGAACTCCTGCATAGATCAACTGAACGTTCTTAAGAGATGACTACGATCGCATCGACCCGTGAGGGATAAAACGCCAGGTGGTCGCGAATTCCGGAGACTGCCTCATGCGGTTGCTCATACGTCCACACGGCATTCTCCGATCGAGAACCGCCTATGGGGATGCTGTAGTAACTGCAATCGCCTTTGTACGGACAATAGGTGTAATGCGTTGTCCGAACCAGCTGCGACATGTCAGCATCGTTGCGCGGCAAGTAGTAAACGGGTGGGTATCCCTTCTCTTCCAGTCGAAGTGTTCGCGCCGATTCTGCGACGATCCTGCCAGCGACCGTTACGCGGACCTTGCCCTCAACCGGTGAAATCGTAATGGGATGATCAGGGCCAGGAATCTTGATCTCTTTGCCTTTACTCGATTTGTTATTCATTCCATTCCTCCCGTCGTCAGTTAAAGCTTCGAACCGCCATCGACGGGAATACTGGCACCCGTGATCCAGCGCGCCGCATCGGATGCTAGAAAGGCGACCACGTCGGCAACATCCTCGGGTTTTCCGAGTCGCTTCAGGGCCTGCATTCCGAGTGCGATCTCTCGTCCCGCATCGGTCTTTGTGAAGTTCGACATGTCGGTGTCGATGACGCCGGGAGCAACAGCGTTGACGCGTATGCCACTCGGCCCGAGATTGGCGGCCCAGTTCCTGACCAGAGTCTCAAGCGCTCCTTTGGTAGAGGCGTAGGCAAGAATCGAAGGGTTACCCAGACCGGCCTTGCCTACCACCGAACGGGCTCCAAGAGAAGAGACAACAACAACGCTTGAACCCTCGCCAAGAACCGGCAAGAGTTGCTGCACCAGGAAGAACGGGCCTCGGACGTTCGTCGCAAAGAGGCTGTCAAAGTCCTCCACCGTGTGATCCGCAATGCGAGCGGACTTGCTGATTCCGGCATTGAGGACAAGCACATCCAATCGATCGCCGACGATGGAGCGCACCTGTTTGGCTAGCAACGAAGCACCGTCGGGAATTCCCAAATCCGCCGAGACGGCATCGGCGCGCCCACCTTTCCTTCGGATCTCGACAACGAGGGACTCCGCTTCCTGTCTTGACCGACCGAAGTGAACGAGGACGTGCGCCCCGGCTTTGGCAAGCGCCGATGCCGTCGCGCGGCCAATGCCTCTCGACGCCCCCGTCACAAGCGCGGTTTTGTTCTCGAGCTCACGCATTCATTCCACCGTCCACCGTCAGATTGGCGCCAGTGATATACGAGGATTCAGGGCTCGCGACAAACGCAACCAGAGCCGCGACCTCGTCAACGCGCCCGTAGCGATTGAGTGCCGTGACGGCTTTTTGCGGTACAGCCCAGTCGCCAGAGGCCGGATTCAAATCCGTATCGATCGGACCCGGCTGCACGTTGTTCACGGTGATGCCTCGGCTTCCGACTTCTCTCGACAATGCCTGGGTAAACATCTTGATGGCACCCTTCGTGCCTGAATAGGGGACAAGGAATGGCGATGCAGCACGTTCGCCGACAGCCGAACCGATCATGATGATGCGGCCGCCTTCCTTCATGTGCTTAAGTGCGGCATGCGTCGTTGCGAACACGCCGCGGATGTTGATATCGATCACGCGATCCATTTCCTCTTGAGTTGTTTCTTCGAACGACTTCGGAATTGCCGTGCCGGCGTTGTTCACGAGCACATCCAGTGCGCCGAAGGTTGATACGGCCTTTTCGACCGCATTCTTAACGGCTTCGACATTGGCGGCGTCCGCCTGGATTGCCATCGCTTTGCCGCCGCCGGCTTCAATCGCTTTGACAACGGCCGAGGCCGCGTTGGCGTCCTTCGCGTAGGTGAAGGCGACGCTGGCCCCATCGGCGGCCAGTCGCTTTGCAATTGCTGCGCCGATGCCCCGGGAACCGCCGGTAACGAGTGCTACTTTCTTCGCCAACTTGGACATGTGTCTCCTTTGCCATGTTCGGAACAATTCAAATACCCGATTCAGCTGCGTCTCGTTCGACCGGGTCGTGTCAGACAGTTCTGAACCATTCAGTTCTATACGATGACGAGGATACGGCGAGGATGCAGAGATATTGAACTATTCAGTTTTCTATCGGATAATGTGGCTATGGGTCGTCCAAAGGGCTTTAGCCGAGAGGAAGTTCTCGAGAAGGCGATGCCCGTTTTTTGGAAGCACGGGTTTGCGGATACGAGCGTTCAGGAGTTGGAACGAGCGACAGGCGTGAACAAATCAGGGCTCTATACGGAGTTTCGCGACAAGGAAGATCTTTTCGTGGCGTGCCTGCGGCATTACCTTGAGAGCCAGGGGAAGAGGGGACTTCTTACCAAGGAGCCTCTTGGCTGGAAGAACGTCGAGACTTTTCTCAAGAATGGCCCTCTTAACAAGGGAGAGCAGCAAGGTTGCTTTTCTGTCAACTGTATGCGGGAGTTCGCGATCCTTCCGGATGAGGCTCATGGGGTCGTAAGCGAGAATCGGGCGCAATTGCAGCGCCTTATCGCCATGAACATCGAGGCGGAAAAGCCCAGGATGGCCGCCTCGGCAATCGCGGAGATGGTACTGTCGTTCTTCTCCGGATTGTGCATTGAGCGCAACCTCAAATCCGGTAAGACGTCGTCGACCCGCAAGATCGATAACTTCATGACAGCCCTTCGCAGTCTCTAATCGAGGCGTCTCTGAATCCGGGTCTTCCGTGGGCAAACCAACGACGGGGCCACAAGCACGCCAGCGCCTGCGATCCATGCGCTTATCTAACGGCGAAACGTCCGTTGAGGTGCTCATGATTTGAAGGAGATAAAAATGCTCGACCATATGATTCTGACTGTAAGCGATGTCAAACGCTCGCTAGCCTTCTATGAGACGGCCTTGAAGCCTCTCAATATCAAGTTTTTCCTGCCGTATAAGGGTGAAGGCGAACATCCTGATTTATGGGGATTTGGTGATGGCAAGAGGGCGTTCTTCTGGATCAAGCAAGGAAACCCCGATCCAGCGTCCATTCACTGGGGGTTCATGGCCGAAAACAATGAAACGGTCGATGAATTCTACAGGGCGGCAATTGCCGCCGGTGCCAGAGACAATATTCCCCCCCGGGCACGAGTGGAATACTATCCCGGATACTACGCTGCCGATGTATTTGACCCGGACGGGTATTCGTTTGAAGTCGTCCACAAAAGCTAGCGAGGATACGCACCCGCAGCTTCGATCACGAGAGGTCTCGGCGAGGTCATAAAGAAGCCCCATATACGATATTGAATTGGGCACGGAATTCTGGCTCGACGCAGAATCGCCGAGTCGCTCATCGAGCCCCAAGCTGAGTAAGGCGTGCACCCCGAGTGTCAGCTCGGGAATTTTTGGCGGGAACGACAGGACTCGAACCGATGACCTCCTGCGTGACAGGCACTGGACGAATGGCTTCATTCGTAGCGCATGGGAACGTTGAGAATCGTTACGGTATCCCTAACGTGCCCGCGAACTCTGCCCCAAGCGACCTTTGCCCAGGTTCCGCGCGTAGATGTAGTGCTGTACCTCGACAGGTTTGATGGCGTAGCTCAACACGGCTTTCTCAAGCTCGCTGTCGGCTTGAGTGAAGCGGTTATGTTGCCGCTCGTGTTCCGCCCAGGAATCGACTTTGAAGCTCTCCAGATATGTATTCGGCGCTTCTGTATCGACGAAGATCCCCCAGCTTATCGCGCCATCGCGGCGCCGCACACGCTCATACTTGTGGATTTGATGGAGAAACTCGGGAGCTTTCGCCGGGTCAATTACATACTTCACGGTGACGAGGACCGGCCCCTCGTCAGGCTCAGGTTCCTCGATCATGGCCGGTTTAACCCAGTGATTCCAGATGCTGAGATCGAGCTTAGTATCCGGCAATCTGAACCAGGGCCGCAGCAATAGGCATGCAGCCGTTCCAACACTCGCAGCCGCAAGTGTTGCATGGACACCTGAGCGCAAGGCAACAAAGCCCCACAGCGTGCTACCCAGCGTAACACTTCCCTGAAAAACGAACAGATAGACTGCGAGCACTCGCGCCCTTACCCAGTCGGGCGCAAGTTCCTGCACCATGATGTTGAAGAGGGACATGATCGCGGTCCAGGAGGCACCTCCAAAGAGCATGAGAAAACAGAGAATCGCAGGTGTACGTAACAATGCCAGGCTTAGGACAATTGCGGCGAATATCGCTGCGGCGTAAGACAGAAGAGTCTCCGTCGAGAACTTCGACCTGGTCCGCTGCAGCACCATGGCGCCCAGCACTGCGCCCAATCCGAAGGACCCTAGCAAGAATCCGTAGGCGATTGGGCTCTTACTGAGTTCCCTGGCCGCGGTTGGCAGAAGCGCCCAGAAGGAACTCGTGAAGAATATAAGAACCGCCGACCGAAGCAGCAGTCTGCGAATACCGGGGGAATACCGGACATAGCGAATGGCGGCGGAGGTCGCTCCGCGGAAGGTCTCTGCAGGAAGCGTGCTCTCTCGCACTGGTCTCCTCCATCTCTTGATCACGGCGATGACACCGAAGAAGGAGAGGGTATTGAATGCAAATGCAGCGCCGACGCCTACAGATGCGACAATGAAGCCGCCGAGGCCCGGCCCTACGGCGCGAGCCAGATTGAACTCGATTCCATTTAGAGCCAAAGCGGCGGGTAATTCCTCTTTCTCGACCAGTTCAGGAAAGATCGCCCTCCAGGCGGGCGATTCGACTGCATCCCCAATCGACAACCCCAGCGTAAGCAGGAGCAGGAGCCAAGGCGTCATCACTCCCGCGAATGTGGCCACAGTCAGCACAATCGCAACCACGAGCATCCACGTCTCTGTACCGAGTATCAGCTTGCGGCGGTCGAAGATGTCTCCGATCGAGCCAGCTGGTAGCGCCAAGAGGAAAAAAGGTAAAGCGGACGCGGTTTGAATCAGGGCGATGTATAGGGGATTTCTGGTGAGCGAAGTCATCAGCCATGCCGCGCCGACACTCTGCATAAAGGTTCCAATATCAGAGATCAGGTTGGACGCAAGCAGGTTTCGAAACGTGCGATTGCGGAGGGGCTGCCACGGCCCCGGCGAGCGAGAGACTTCTGATTGAGCTACCTGAGTCATCGGTCTTGAAAATTAGCGTCTTCCTTTATGCGATGGCCATCCTAGTTTAGCGACTCGGTTGACGGGAAGGCGATGGCCGCGAAAACATTTGGATGATCGGGTTCTTCTTCCACATTTGCCTACGGTCGAGGGCGTCCGAAATGGCAAAGTGGTGATCTCGATAGGCGGCAAGGTGCGATTCAGCCGAGCTGATGGAGCTCAAGCAGCCGCAGAAAAAGCTAGCATGGGAAGGTCTTGCTGTTGGCTTGACGTTTTATTGCGAACAAAAGCCACGAAGGGAACCTCGGAGATGAAAAGAGCTGCGCGCGGAATCAACCCCGCTTCGAAACCAAGTGGCGACGGATGTGTAGAATGCCTTGCGTCGCTGAGAGGTTGGTGGTTTCACCTCCGCCGGTGTGCGGAGTGTGGGCACATCGGATGCTGTGACAGTTCTCCGAGTCAACATGCATCAAAGCATGCCGCGGCGACGGGGCATCCGATCATCACCAGCTTTGAGCCGGGCGAGGATTGGTTCTTCGATTACGAGAAGCAGGCGATGGTCAAGGGTGTAGAGTTGCTTCCGCCGCATTCGCACCCGAGAAATCAGCCTGCTCCTGGACCGGCAGGAAGGGTGCCGGCCGACTGGGAATCGCATCTGAACTAGCCAGCCATCCTGGACCTGCCCCGCTTGAGAGAGAAATGCTCAAGAGCCACAGTAAACTGCTTCGAACCTCTTCATGCTCGGCGACGAGCGACCGCTCGGTGGCATTTCATACGGTTGGAGGAGAATTGAACCATGTTGCCAACAATCAATGCGCCTGACAGGCAAGCCGAGGCTTTTCCCGTGCTTACGCCGGCGCAGATCGCCCGTCTCCGGCCCTACGGCAATATCCGATCGGTCCAGGCTGGAGAAGTCCTTTTCGAACCAGGCAAGACGGGCATGTCCTGTTTCGTGGTGCTTTCAGGAAAGCTTGATATCGCGATATCCGGACTCTCCGGCGAGCAGGTATTTGTAACGTACGGCCCCGGCCAATTCTCAGGTGAGCTTGTCCTGATCTCCGGTGCGCGCGCCCTTTCTCGCGGGCGTGTGGCCGAGCCGGGAGAGTTTCTGGAGATCGACGCAGACGCGTTGCGCACGTTGATTGCGAAGGATGCCGAGCTGAGCGATATCTTCATGCGCGCATTCCTCCTGCGGCGCGTCGCGATGATTTCAGGAGGCCTGGGCAATGTGGCCGTCTTGGGATCGCAACATTCGTCCAACACTTTGCGCCTGCGCGAATTCCTAACCCGCAACGGCCATCCCTTTCGCTATGTCGATCTCGATAGCGATAAAGAATCACAGGAACTTCTGGATCGCTTCGACATAAAGCTAGAGGACATTCCCGTTGTGATCTGCAGCGGAAAGAATGTATTGCGAAATCCGACGAACCAGAAACTAGCGGAGTGTCTGGGGATCTCCGGCCGAACAGACGGGCACCGCGTTTATGATGTCGCGATTGTGGGCGCTGGCCCCGCAGGCTTGGCCGCGGCGGTATATGCGGCTTCCGAGGGTCTGGACGCTGTGTTGATCGAATCTGAGTTCCCCGGAGGTCAGGCCGGAGCGAGTTCAAAGATCGAGAATTATGTTGGTTTTCCCATGGGCATTTCGGGGCAGGAACTTGCCGGCCGCGCGGTCGTGCAGGCAGAGAAATTCGGCGCGCAGATGACGGTCGGCCAGAAAGTTGTGAAGGTCAAGTGTGACCAGCGGCCGTATGAGCTTACTTTGGAAAACGGCGGACTCGTCGAGGCGCGGAGCATTGTGATCGCCGCCGGCGCTCAGTACAACAAGCCAAATGTCGAGAATCTGGGCCGATTCGAGGGACAGGGCATCTACTACGCTGCCACAGCCATGGAAGCACAACTGTGCACGGGCGAGGAGATAGTCGTGGTTGGCGGTGGCAACTCTGCCGGCCAGGCAGCGGTTTTCCTGGCAGAAACAGTACGCAGGGTCTATATGCTGGTTCGCGGAAAGGAGTTATCCGACACCATGTCGCGTTATCTCATCCAGCGAATCGTTGAGAATCCGGGCATCGAACTGCATTTCGAGACCGAAATTGTCGCATTGGCAGGCGATTCGCACCTGGAGCGAGTCACCTGGCTGGACCGGGCGACGGGCGAAGAATCTGTGCATGACATCGGCCATGTGTTCGTGATGGCAGGCGCTTCGCCGCGTACAGATTGGCTGCGTGGATGTCTTGCGCTCGATCAGCAAGGGTTCATCCTCACAGGACGGGATTTGGACCCGATTCTGGACAGCGCGCCAATGAAATGGCCACTCAGCCGGCCTCCGCAGATGCTGGAAACTAGCCTGCCCGGAGTTTTTGCTGTCGGAGATATTCGTTCCGGCAACGTGAAGCGCGTTGCATCTGCCGTGGGTGAAGGTTCAATCTCGATCCACCTCGTGCATCGAGCGCTGGTGGAGATTTGAGGTTTCACTAGCTTTTATGGACGACCTCGAACGAATCCCCAACCGGGTCGAATACATCGGCGGCGTAGGATCCCGGATAGTACTCCAGCCGTGCCCGCTCGCGTTCGGAGAACTCTGCAGCGTCTCCGAGCGGACGAATATCAATGCGATGGTCAAGTGCCCATTTTTCCCGCAGCACCCAGCCAATCTTGATCTTCAAGAAAGTGATGCCATCGAGAAGCGGTGAGCATCTTCCATTCAGGTGAAATTTCATTGCGGCGGTGGCATTTTTATGGCGGAAGGCGAAGACGCTAAAAAGCGCAATTTTACCGAAGGTCTGCTCGTTCGCGATCTTGACGACGGCGCGATCGCAAGTGGTCAGGTAGGGGGCGAAGATGTCGTCCTGGTGCGCCGAGGCGACGAGTTCTTTGCGGTTGGCGCAAGCTGCTCGCATTACCACGGAGAGCTTTCGAAAGGCCTTGTTGTTGGAGACACTTTGCGATGTCCTCTGCATCATGCCTGTTTCAGCCTCCGTACCGGAGAAGCGCAGCGTGCCCCCGCGCTCGACCCGATACCGCGCTGGCATGTGGAAAGAATTGACGACAGGATCTTCGTCCGGGAGAAGCTTCCGGAACTCGGTCGAAAAAAACTATGCCGCTCCGCTGAGGGTCAGAAACCCCCTGCTTCCGTGGTGATCATTGGGGGCGGCGCCGCCGGGCTCGGAGCTGCGGAAATGCTCCGTCGTGAAGGCTATGCCGGCCCGTTGACCATGATCAGCGCGGATGATTGGCCACCTTACGACCGGCCAAATCTTTCCAAGGACTTTCTCGCCGGCGCTGCGCCTGATGAGTGGATGCGGTTGCGAGTGCCTGATTATTATCGTGAACAAAAAATCGATCTAATGTTAAATGCACGCGTTTCGGCGTTGGACATTCCGGCAAAACAGGTCCACCTGGAGAACGGCGCGATGTACGGATTTGAAGCCCTCCTTATCGCAACTGGGTCAGAACCCGTGCGATTGCAGATTGAGGGCGCAACCAACTCCCAGGTTCACTATCTCCGCACGTTTGCGGATGCTCGCGCAATAGTCTCGAAGGCTGCGTCTGCCCATCGCGTTGCCGTCGTTGGCGCGAGTTTTATTGGCCTCGAAGTTGCAGCCTCCTTACGCTCGTTTGGAATCGCGGTGGGCAACTGATCATCCACAACGATGTATCCCAGCTCATCGGTCAGAACTCCCGCGTTGTCGAGACCAAGGTCGTCTGTGTTGGGAGTGCGGCCCACGGCCAGCAATACATGAGATCCGTGCACTTTAGGCTCGCCGTCTTTACAACTGACGTGAACCGATATTCCCTTCCCAGATCGTTCGAATGCGATGCATTCGGATCCAAGCCGGACATGAATACCGATTCACCTGAGAGTTGACGGGATTCATCGTCGGCATCGAGTCAGCGCATCGCTGACAATTTGAGAATCCGACCTCGTCACCGAACCCAGTAGCCTCGCTTATGCCGAATGGGCACTCCCCGATGCACGCAAAACCTTGGCTCTTCAGCGCCAACCGAGCGCGGGAGCGACCGTAGTCAGAATTGCCTCCATAACATGCGCGTTGTAGGCAACACCCAGTTGATTTGGAATGGTAAGCAAGAGAGTATCTGCCTCCGCGATCGCTTCATCTTTCCTAAGCTGCTCAACCAGAACATCCGGCTCAGCAGCGTAGCTGCGCCCGAAGATCGCGCGTGTATTTTCGTCAAGGTAACCGACTGAGTCCACTTCGTTAGAGTCTCTTCCGAAATAGGCACGATCGCGGTCGTCGACCAAAGGGAAAATGCTGCGGCTTACGGAAATGCGGGGAGCGCGCGCGTGACCGGCTTCCTTCCATGCCGCGCGAAAGGCGCGAATCTGCGAAGCCTGTTGGATGTGGAGCGGCTCCCCAGTCTCGTCGAATTTGAGGGTTGAGGTCTGGAGGTTCATTCCCAGCCTGGCAGCCCATGCAGCAGTAGCATTGGAAGCAGATCCCCACCAGATCCGATCATGCAATCCTTCGGAGTAGGGCTCAAGGCGCAGAAGCCCTGGCGGATTGGGAAACATCGGACGCGGGTTAGGCCGCGCGAAGCCTTTCCCACGCGACAGCTCGAGAAATTCCTCGGCATGTCGCCGGCCCATTTCAGCATCGTCTTCGCCTTCATTGCGGGCGGTAGCCAAAATAGCGCCAACCATCGATGACCTGCTCGGGAGAGCCGCGGCTTATTCCCAACTGCAGGCGCCCGTCGGCGATCAGATCAGCAGCTCCGGCATCCTCCGCCATGTAGCGCGGATTCTCGTACCGCATGTCGATCACTGCGGTGCCAATCTCAATCTTCCGCGTTTTAGCGCCAACCGCCGCGAGCAATGGGAACGGCGATGCCAGTTGCTGCGCGAAGTGATGAACACGGAAATAGGCTCCGTCCATTCCCAGGCGCTCGGCCTCGATGGCAAGGTCAATCGACTGCAGGAGCGCGTCAGCCGCCGACTGCGTTCGTGACTGCGGCGAAGGTGTCCAGTGACCGAAAGAGAGAAACCCAATTTTCTTCATGGAATCCAAATCTGCAATACGGGTTGCGAGCTATAGCCATTTCCAGGTTGACCTCGCACCCTTACGGCCTTGCTTTTGTCGATACGAAGCGACTTATTCCTGCACCGGAGGCTTTGCGGCTAGAACGTCTTTGAAGCCGGAGCGATATTGCAGGAAGACCAGGACCCAGAGAACAGAGGCCACCAGTGCCGGAGCAATGCTCGCCGGCGCAAGCGTCAGGTGAAACGCAAGGATGTTATACAGTTCAGCCGCAAGCACCGTAAGCGCGAGCGGAACAAAGTAGCCCGAAAGCAAAAGCAGACCGCCTATCAACTGCATCGCGAAGAAGAACGCGGCAAAATGTGATGCACTGATGGCGACGAAGAACTGAATCGCAAGCGGGTTCGTCGGCGGTGGTTGATGGATAAAGTTGAGAAAGCCGTTAAGGCCGAAGACTGTAAAGATCAGCCCAAGCAGATAGCGCGCGATGATAGAAACTGGTTTCATATTCGTCTCCTTTAGACTGTCTGCGCGTGCGATTGCACGACTTGAAGGTGCGGGGCGAGAAACGTAGTCGCGGTCGAGCCCTTGGTTGAGCGCGGCGGTACCCCCTGCTGTGAGGAAAGTCGTATCTGTCACACCGAGGAAGCCAAAGACCGACCGCAGATACGGCTCGACAAAGTTGAAAGAAGACATCCGCGTCTGCGCATCATAGATCCCGCCCGTCGCGATGATGAAGGTCGCCTTCTTGCCCGTCAGAAGTCCCTTCGGGGCCCCAGATCCGTAAGAAAATGTCCTGCCCACGCGCGCGATCTGGTCGATCCAGAGTTTGAGCACCGAAGGCACACCGAAGTTATGCATCGGCACCCCAATCACGTACTCATCCGCCTTCTCAAGTTCGGCGAGCAGCATGTCCGAAACTGCCAGCAACTCCTTCTGTTGTGAGGTGCGCGCCTCTTCCGGCGTATATGCAGCGCCAACCCACTCTGCGGTGATGGGCGAAATCGCCGTTGCATTCAGGTCGCGGTCGATGACCGTTCCATCCAGGTGCGAAGACTTCCATTGATCAACAAACGCACCGGTAAGTTGACGCGAGACCGATCGCCCGTACAGCGGGCTGGAGTCGATATGGAGCAGCGCGGACATGACGAAAAACCTCCAGTGCAACAATTGATGTGTAATAGACAAATGTTGATTCAATAAATCGACGAGTGTCGCATAAGCATCTATTGACGAAGGAGCGTAGTCTAGAGATCGGAATGGTTGAGACGATTCAATCCGGATCCGCGGCGGAAGCAACCGATCCCCGCATCCTGCGCAGCCGTCAGATGTTGATGGAGGCGCTTGCCAGGTTGTTGGATCGTAAAGAGTTCGACGGCATCTCCGTGCAGGAGATTGCCGATGAAGCGACCCTGAACCGGGCGACCTTTTATCTTCATTACGCTGACAAGAACGCCCTCCTCCACGCCATGACGGCCGCCCGCTTCCGTGCCTTGATCGCGCGACGCGGCCTTTCCTTTACGGATTGCGATGGAGCATTACGGGCAATTGCTCTCGGCGTTTGCGATTATCTGGCCGAGACCACGGGCTGCCCCAGCCAATTGACTAGGATGCCTCTCGAAGGTTCCATTATTCCGGTGGTGGAGGGTATGTTCCTCGAAGGCGCTGTACATCATCCGGCGCAACCCGGTGTCGATCCGGCGCTGCTTGGAACCACTGCCGCCTGGGCGATATTCGGGGCCGCGCGGCGATGGCTGCAAACGCCGGATCGGATTCCCGCCGAGGAAATGGCTGCCAAGATCGAGGCGATGGTCAAGCCGATCCTTATTACTGCTTCTGTTTAGGTCGTTCGCGAATATCTCGCGATCTCTGTGGAAACATCTACATGACGTCCGCCACTGAGAAGATGGCCCGCGGGAGATCGCTGGACCGAACCTCAAACGGCGAGGCTTAACTTCTGCATTGTTGGATTGTTGTGACTTTGCCGTAGTACATGCGCGCGAGCTTTGCGACACACCGGTGCTACGATTCGCCTATGCGGTTTATTGAGGATGACAAGCTGCCCATAGATGTGGTCCGCAAGGAATACTCGGAATCGCGACGCCCTCTGTTGTTTGAACTGCGGCTTTGAATCTGAATTCGCGCCCTCATTTGCCGGACTCCATTGGCAAACCGCTTTACGTTCTGATCGTGCACGATTGCCCCAGCTCAGAAACCGCCGATTGATGTCTTGGATCAGAGGTGTCCGTTTGTTTGGTGGATCTGAACCTCATTTGGGCTTGGACCCTCATCCGGGGCGAGCTGCTAAATCTCGCGTATCTTCAAGCGGCGAACGAGCGTGAGCACTTCTTCTCTTCGAGGAGACACTGCCAACGGCTCACTCTCGAGTACGGCAAGTGGAGGGTCGGGCAAGCGTTGCCCAAAGAGCATCAGGCATCGCGCGGCGTCATCCCGGCGCGAACCATACGCAATTCCTTTGGCGCCGGGCCGCTGCCGGTAGGCCGCCTCCGCCCAAGGCCGTGTTTCCCCATAGCACGCCGGAAGGCTGTCGATCAATTGGGCACGCGTGAGGCCCAGTGCGGGAAGATAAGGGGTATGAAAGCTGACGCAATCAAGGGGATCGGGAAGCTGAACCTGAGCCAGGTGATAGAACTGAAGCTCGGAGACGTCGAACTGGCCCGGAGGCGAGAGCGGAATCTCGTGGAGGACAGATTCCATGAATGCGCCCTCGGGCGTGCTTGCGGCATAGTAAGTATGGACTGGCGTTCCGCGTCTCTGTAGAAATGGGGGCGAAGCGTGTGTCTCCCCATCCCTTCGAGAAAGTCGCCGCGGTGGTCGGGTGATTCTTGGTGCAGTAGACGTGAAACCAGACCGGGACATCTGTTCTCGTGACAGGCACGAGAGTGAATGGCTCAGACGGTCCCGGCTTGGGAATTCCGCAGCTCACGCAACGTAGCTCCCTTTACGTTTCGCGAGCGCATTCATGAGATCATCACGACGGTCGAGGGCATCCTTCGGAGCTACCGGCTTAACGCCTTTGCCCTCTGGTCCTGGTTCCGCGATCCAGCCATTGGGATAGTGGAACCACGAGGCGATCTTCCAGGTGTCAGCTACTGTGCCGAAGGCCGTAACGAGTTCGCGGATCACCGGCAGCGGCTGATACGCCGCATCGAACTCATAGCGCGGAAAATACTCCTTGCCACCAAAGGTGACGCTGAAAATCCTCCCGCGCCGTTTCCAATCACTTGCAGGGAGCGATTTGTTCGATGGGGGATCCGGCTGCAGGCGGTTCAGCATCTCCGCTGTAAGCCATTCTTCCTCATTGAAGATCTCCCGGATGGTCTGAAGTCGATGGAGTCGCTCCTCTACCAGGCCGACTTCGGGCTTTATCAAACCGGTCAGGAGTCCGGCGAGTTCGTCGGCTTGCTGGATGACAGCGACCTCTCCGGAAGACACCATCAACCTCACAGCTTGCTCGATCCCGCGGCGAAGCGAGGGAAGAAGAGCTGGGTCGGTACCCTCAGGGACTGCTACATCCAGCACAAATGCCTGAGTCGAAGCCTTTGCTGTTTGAGGTGCTCTTGACATGGAAAACCCTCCTGCCAATATTGCTTATATTGTCGCACATGTATGCAAAATCAGCAAATTCTTGCGAGACCGCAGAAGACGCCATATATATAAGGATGGCGCAATCAGGAATCGCCGATGCGTCGCGATTTCTGCCGACACGGAAAAGCGGCCCCGAAAGGCCGCTTCGATTCAAGATTCACGAATTTCCTCCTAACCGCCGACGAGGAAGGCTCGCGCAGCGCCCATGATCTCCGGCGCCACGATCTCGAGATCGTTTTCCCTCATGAGCCGAAGCGGGACCCGGTCACCGAGTTTCCCATTGAATCCATGCGTCCTCCCCGTTGAGCGTTTCGCGTCCAGCACGGCAAGTTGCAATGCAGGCCCCGGATAGAACACCCCCAGGTCCAGGTTATCTCTCCAGTGATGCCGTACGACCTGCTGGCGCCCTGCAGCGCCGCTGATTCTCCCACGCGTTGCTCGTTTCATTTCGCCCATCAACGTATACCTTGACCTTCTACAGCTTGCATTGTATATGTAGAAGTCATAGGCATGAAGAACACGGACGACAGGTTCGACCTTCCGCAAGGCACCCTCGACCTTCTCATCATGAGGGTCGTTGCGCTCGGGCCCATTCACGGCTACGCCATCGCGCAAAGAATCCAGCAGATCTCCCGCGACGCCCTCCAGGTCCAGCAGGGATCCCTCTATCCCGCACTCCATCGCCTCGAATATAAAAAACTGCTCAGCGCTCGCTGGAAGCCCTCCGACACGGGCCGCGAGGCCAAGTTCTATGAGCTCACTTCCCGGGGACGGGCTCATCTCAGGGCTGAAACCGAAAACTGGACGCGCCTGACGGACGTAGTAAGCCTCATTCTCAAGGGAACCCTGGAGGGAATCTGATGGGCTGGTTACAGAGACTTCTCTCTCGCGCACGACTGGAGGCGGATCTGGACAAGGAGCTGCGCTTCCACTTTGAAAACCAGGTGGCCGACAAGGTTCGTGCCGGCCTGGCGGAAAGCGAAGCCCGCCGGCTCACGCGCATCGAGTTCGGCGGAATCGAGCAGATTAAGGAAGACTGCCGCGAGCGGCGCGGCACCATGGGTCTTGAGTCGCTGCTGCAGGATCTGCGCTACGCGCTGCGCATGTTTGCGAAATCGCCGGGTTTCTCGGCCATCGCGATCCTGACCATGGCGCTGGGCATCGGAGCGACCACGGCGATTTTCAGCCTGGTCGATGCTACCCTGCTGCACCCACTGCCCTACCCGCATCCGGAAGAACTGGTGCGGATCGAAGACGATCTGCCTGGAGCCGGCGCTACCGACGCGGGCACCTCGATTCCGGAGTGGAAGGATCTGCAGCGTTCGGGAATTTTCCGGTATGTTGTGCTGAAGATTTTCGGCTCCGCGAACCTGACCGGTGTCTCGCAGCCATCGCGGATGCAGTATGAGGGCGTGTCGCCGGCGTATTTTGCCATGCTGGGGGTGAAACCACAGCTGGGCCACACGTTCGATGCCCAGGATCAGGCGCCGGGCATCGCGCCGGATGTGGTGATCTCCGACGGGTTGTGGAAGCGGGTTTTCGGCAGCGATCCCCGCATTGTGGGAAGAAGTTTGCGCGGGGACAACGATCTGTATCGGGTGATCGGGGTGATGCCGCCGGGTTTTCACGACCCCGGGCGAACCGTGGACGAGAGGAATACGGAACAGTGGGCGGCGTTGGGTTTTTCGGATGATCCGGCTCAGGCGCCGAACCGCAGTTTGCGCTTGCCCGTGGAAATGGTCGGGCGCCTGAAGCCGGGGCTGACGCTTGCTGCCGCGCAGAGCCGGATAGACGCGTTGGTGGCTTCGTTGCGAAAGCAATTTCCCAACGATTATCCGGCCGAGAGCCGGTGGACCGTGCGCCTGGTGCCTCTGAAGGAAAACCTGGTGGGGAATGTTCGGCAGCCGCTGATCCTGCTGTTGGGCGCCGTGGCGCTTGTGCTGCTCATCGGCTGCGTGAATGTGGCGAATTTGCTGCTGGCGCGGGCCAGCGCGCGCTCGCGGGAGATGGCGGTACGCCAGGCCCTGGGAGCCGCACGCAAACGGCTGGTTCGCCAGTTGCTGACGGAGAGCCTGCTGCTTTCATTGCTGGGCGGCATGGCGGGTCTGGCGATTCTGTTCTGCATGAAAGGATTCCTGCTGCGGCTGATTCCGGAGAGCCTGCCTCACCTCAATGGCCTGTCCACCAACTGGACCGCGATGCTGTTCGCGCTGTCGGCTTCCCTCACAGCCGGGGTCATCTTCGGGCTGGCGCCCGCGAGGCAGGCTGGGCGCGTGGATTTAGCGTACACGCTGCGCGTGGAAGGACGGGGCTCGAAGGGTTCCACCGAACAGAGGCGCACCCGGCGCGCGCTGGTGGTCACGGAGTTTGCGCTGTCGCTGGTGCTGATGGTGGCCGCGGGGCTGCTGCTGCGCAGTTTTTGGGATTTGTACAAGGCGCCCCTGGGATTCAATCCGCAGCATGTCATGTCGGTGCAGTTGTGGCTGCCCAGCCCCAACGATCCCCGAACGGACATCTATGGAACCGCTGCGCACGAGGCAGTGTTTGCGCGTGAATTGCTGCGGCGCAGCCGCTCGCTGCCGGGAGTGCGGGAGGCGGCGCTGGGATCGGAGCCGTCGATTCCGCTGCAACACGACGGCAACCCGAGCCCGCTGATCGTGGAAGGACGCCAGACACCGGCTAAGCAGCCGCCTTTGGTGGAGCGGTCCGAAGTTACGCCGGAATATTTTCGTTTGCTGGAGATTCCTCTGCTGCGGGGCCGTCTGTTCAACGACGGCGACGACGAGAAAGCGCCGCTGGTCGCCGTCATCAACCAGGCCATGGCCAGGACCTACTGGCACGGCGAGGATCCGCTGGGAAAGCGGCTCAGGCTTGGCGGCGGCAGGGATGGGATCGGCCTCCGTGCCAGCAGGACCTGGATCACGATCGTCGGGGTGATCGCGGATGCTCGAACCGAGTCGCTGGCGAACGCGAACGTTCCGCAAATCTATCTGAGCCTGTTCCAGGACACGCCCAAGGAGCTGGCCATCTTTCTGCGCGGAGACCTCAATGCGAGCGCGATCCCCAGGGAGGTGCGCGCCATGGTGCAGTCCGTGAATCCGGAATTGCCGATTTACGGGGCGAAGACCCTGGACGATGCGGTCTCGGCGTCGCTCGAGCAGAGACGATTCTTGATGGATATTGTGGCCGCCTTCGCGATGACGGCGCTGCTGCTGGCTGCGCTGGGCATCTATGGAGTCATCTCCTACATCGTGACCGAGCGCACGCGCGACATCGGCATCCGCCTCGCGCTCGGCGCGGACCGGAGCAGGATTCTCGCAATGGTTCTGCGTCAGGGGTTGGGACTGGCGATGGCGGGCACTGCGCTGGGACTGGCGGGATCGCTAATCGTGTCGCACCTGATGGCAGGATTGCTCTATGGCGTCATGCCCACCGATCCCCTTACATTCGTTGGCGTCACCCTGGTCCTTTCAGGTGTGGCGCTTGCGGCCTGTTATATCCCCGCGCGGCGGGCAATCCATGTCGACCCGATGATCGCATTGAGATACGAGTAGTTTCCGAAGTCCTCGATTTGGCGTCCGGGAAGTTCAGTTCAACTGGCGCCCACAGGGCTTACCACTCATCCACTCCCGACAATGCGGCCACTTCTCGCAAAATGCAATCAGTGCACAAGGAAATTCGCCAGCCTCATGCATCCGCCTTTCCATCGTGCAATGGGATCGCCTGATCGAACCTTTCGACCAGGCCGGTCCAGTGTTCAAGCCGCCGCTGGCAGCGCGGGCAAATCGCCAGATGTCGCCTCCGACCGGTGAGCAAAAGCTTCCGAATATCGAACGCGAATGCACGAATCTCGTCCTCTGCGTAGCAAGTGAAATCCTTCTCTTCGAATACAGGCTGAGTTGCCTCGCTCCGGCGGAGATTTATCTGTCTCTTCGCGAGCATGTCTTCGAACTCAATTTGGCGCGCCGGAGCCTTTCTCAGGCCGACAGCCTGTGCATGACCGCCGAACCGTTTGAAGAATCCACGAAACTGTTCAAGCGCCCCAGCCAGATCGAAACCGGCGACGCTCCTGCCCGAGCCGACCACCAGACCCGGTTCCGGCGCTGGCGCCAGCACAATGGTTGGTACCTTGAAGCGCTCGACGCATTTGGCGGCGAGCAGGCCGGCAATGCCCTTGGGAAACGCCTCCCGGTAAAGCACCAGAGCCGGCGGTGCTGGCGTCGGGACCTCCGCGCACACTCCGCCAAAATGGCCTGCGACAAGTTGGCGCCGTTGCTGGTTGAGCTCATTCAGTGTCTCAACTGCTCTCTTTGCGGCTTCCTCGTCCCTTGCCGCCTCGAAGACCGATAGCGCCCTTGCCGGATGGTCAATCCGGCCGGCGGCATTGATCCGCGGCGCCACACCGAATGCCAGATCATTCGAATCGGGATTCGCCGGGTCGGCGCAGGACATCCGGAGCAGTTCACGAAGCCCACAGTTTTCGGTACGGGCGAGTTCGCGCATCCCCAGACGTGCGAGCGTTCGGGTTCCGTTTTGCAGCGGGACACAGTCGGCGACCGATGCGATCGCGGCATACTGGCTCATGGCAGCCTGCAGACGTTCAACGCGTTCGTCCTTCCAGCCGGCTCGCTGCGCCAGGGTCATTGCGAACAGGGCCGCAAGTCCGGCGCCGCAGAACTCCTGGGACCAAACGGCGAGCGTATTGGCCTGATATGGAGTGACCGTGTCAACTCCGCTAGATCGATGGGGGTGTTTTTGTAGTTGCCTTTGCTTTTCTCCGAGTACAGAGCGAGCAGCAGCCTGAGCAGGTTTTAGCGACGATTGATCAGTCTGATATTCGCGGGTCGAAACCGCATAATCATGATCCGTCGGGAGCTGCCTCTGACTGTTATCGCGAGTCCGGCTGAGCCTGTCGCATAGGCCAAACGAGGATTCTCCTTCGTGCTTGCTTCGGCTGCTGCTGGCACTGTGCTCGAGATGTGTGGCTCCATTCATCGATGAACTGTCTTTGCTTTTTCCTTATCAGGAAAGGTTTTGTTTTTCGGTAGATCTTGTCATGCTGCGGCTTGCTGGCCGGCGATCGCTTCTGCTCTGATTCCGATGGCCCAGATGAAGCCCAATAACTCACGAGCAACTGCGGTAATGATCTTGCCCTGTGGCTTTCCGGCTGCACCCAGCCTCATATAACGTTTGTGCAAGCGGTGTTGCGCTTTCCAAGCGATTTCCTTGGCCTCTTCCGAAATGCTCTCTTGCCGCCTCCGCAAGCCATACCAGATGCAAGGTGGCCGGCGATAGCTCCATGCTGCCTCGCCAACGATTCGTCGAAGGTGCGCGTTCCCAGTTTTGGTGATGCCCCCACGTCTGATTCGCTTGCCACTGGAGTCTTCGCTCGGCACCGCACCGCAATAGCCCATCAGCTCCCGGGCACTGCCAAAGCGGGATACCTGGCCAAGCTCGGCCGCAATGGTCACAGCCGAGATATCTGCGATACCACGCAGTGCCTGCAGATCATTGATGACCTGTTGTAACGCGGGTGAGGCCAGCTTCACCGCCTCCATGATGGCTTGCTCCAGACGTCCCACTCGTGCCCGCATGTGCTCGACCTCGTGGAGATAATCCTGCCGCGTGGACTCCTGCGCTGACTGTGTGAACCGTAGCTGTGCAACCCAGATTAGGTAAGGGCGCGTCCACGGCCTCACGCCGGTTGGTGGACGCTGGCCTGAGCGCAAAAGGAACTTGCTCAACCGATGCCGCGCTCGCATCTGATCCTGCTTGGCAGCTTCACGCGCACGCACCAGATCCCGCAAGGCTTCGGAGCCTTCGTCCGGAATCCATACCGCGGTTAGATCTCCGGATCGATAGCAGCGCGCCAGCTTCTCAGCGTCGCGCCTATCTGTCTTGACTCGATCACCAGCCTTAACCGGCACCAGCGTGGGTGCGACTACCTCGCACTGAACGCCAAGCTCTGCGAGTTGCCAGTACACGACGTAGCCGGTCGGCCCCGCTTCATAACAAGCTCGCAGCTTCTCTGCCGGACCAAGCTTCCTGATCATCTTCCGGATCGATTCGGTGCGGTTCGGAATCGTGCCCAGACTCCGCACCTCACCATCCGGCTCCGCAATCGCTACAGCGACCGTCTCGGCATGGACATCCAAACCTAAAAATCGTAACTTTTCCTGCATGACCGGCTCCCTTCCGCTTGTGGCTCTGAACTGCGTGTCCTGATAAACACACAGCCTAACCCACGATCAGCGCATCGGCGCCGGTCACTCCATACTGACTGTTCCTGAATGCGGTGATGGTCGATGACGATCACATCGACATGTGCGTTCCGAGGATCCCGTCGCAGTCGTAGTCGCCAAAGATCGTGATCCGCTGCTTGTCGCGGATGGCAGCTAGCACGCGATCGACTGCTTGCGTCATCCCTGTCATCGACGGCGGATCGGAAAGATCGTTCCAGGACGGAGGTTGAATGAAGGAATCGACGTCCTCGATTCCTCGTCCGATGAGGACATCGAGCAGCGGCTGGCAGAGAAACATAGCCCCTCCTCGTGGCCCACATCGGCCAATCTGTTGCTTATTGAATTGAGAATGGGATTTACGCGACGCGCAGGTGGTCGCCGCGGTAGACCTCGGCGCCGGGGACGGCAATCTGGTTTTGAACGGCGTTCTTGATTGCCTCGTTACTCGGTGAGGCCTCTTGAATGGAAGCTACGAGAAGGCGTTTGAGATCTTCCGGAAGGTTTTCCATCACTCGTTCCCACGAAAGGCCATCGAGTCGGGCAGAAACAGTTCGATACCGCAGTGGCACCAGTGTTTCGTCAGTGAAGCGCACCGAATCCTGGCTGTTCTTCTGGATGCGCAGCGTGAACTCGCGGCCTTCGATCTTTTTAAGATCGCGACTCTTGAGGTAGTACATCACCATATACTTCGTCTGGGTCGCCTTGCGTTCGCTGCTGCGGGCTCGCTCCTGCAGCCGGCCTGCTTCACTCCGGCAGTGCTGAACCCGGGCCTCCATCATTCGGAGAAAACGTCCGATCCGGTCCGCTTTTTCGCCGTGAGCTTCGCAGAACTGCTGGAATTGTTCCATCAGTTCTCCCGACGCCTCACCCCGGCTCTCGATCTCCTCCTCGATTTCGTCGAGGAGCGCGTCGAGTTCGCGGTCGATTTCGAACAATGAATGATCTTGTGCTATGGATGCCATATGCTCTTTTCTCCATTCCGTGCGGCGCATCGTTCAGCCGCGGCTTGATCCTTTCTCGCCGTTGCACCACCAGTGCACGGCCTGAATGTTGTCCGGGTGATCATCCCGCCAGGCACCACCCATGCCACGAGGGCTGATGTGGTCGGGGACGACATCGCCGTAATCAGTGAACTTCTCTCCGCAGATGCCGCAAATGCCGTTCTGGGCAACGATCTTCCGGTCGAGCAGCTTGCGCATCTCCCCGTTTGAGCGGAGTTCTCGGTAGCCGCGGGGATGCTGGGGATCATCAATGCGGCGGACGCCTATCTGATAGGTGCGCCGCTCTCTGGGGACTGGTTCTCGGCCACAGCAGAAGCGGGAGTGGTGAATGGGACACATCTGGGTCCGACGAAGTCTCATGTAGGTTCCTCCCGATAGGTGCCAGTTAATGAAAACGGAAACTGATCAGAAGATCGCCCGCCCCGACTAGGAACGGGCATTTCTCTCCAGTAATGGAACTAGTCCCCGGTTATGTTGGGCACAAGGCCGGAGTGTTCGCTGGATTTTGGGGCCAGCGGGATTGCACTCCTCAACGGGGCCGTTCCCTCCCCGCAACGCCCCTCCCCGGGAGCGCGCGACATTCGGCGAGATGTTCCTATTCAGCCGGCGAAAGAGTCCGTGGGCCCTCGCGCTATCCAGTAGCAGGAGTGCGGTGGCACACCTGCATACGTAACGGAAGCGGTTCCCGTCGGCGCTAGCCGCCTTTCATCGGCTGCTCGTATTGACTAGAGTGGGTTGTGATGACGCAGGAATACGACGAGATCGGAATCTGGTCGGAAGTCAAGCTTGCGATCGTCCGGGACTATCTGCCCGCATACACAACCATCCTTAACGCACAACGCGGCAAGGCACCGTCTCTCCAATGGATCTACATCGACGCCTATGCGGGTCCGGGCTATCACCTGTCGAAGAGAACAGGCGAAACAGTGGAAGGCAGTCCCTTGATCGCTTTGGGTGTCACGCCGGCGTTCTCGGAATACCACTTCATTGACACTAACCCCAAGCGGGTTCTGAAGCTCCGCGAGCTGGCAGGCCCCCGTGGCGATGTCTTCACGTACGACCGCGACTGCAATGAAGTCTTGCTGAAGGAAGTGTTCCCACGCGCAACCTGGAGCGCCTTCCGTCGCGCGGTTTGTTTGCTCGATCCCTACAACATCGATCTGACCTGGGAAGTGATCGAAACGGCAGGAAAGATGGGAACCATCGAGCTCTTCCTGAACTTCATGATCATGGACATCAACCGCAACGCGCTCCGACGCGACCCATCGAAGGCCATCCCCTCGAAGGTCGCGCAGATGACGCGACTGTGCGGGGGTGATGAATGGCTCGATATTGGCTACGATAAGCAGGACACGTTATTCGGGGAAGTGGTTCAAACAAAAGTGTCGAACGAGCGGGTCTCCGAGTGGTTCCGCAAGCGCCTAATGGATAAGGCCGGGTTCAAATATGTACCAAAGCCCATGCCGATGAAGACGAAAACGAACTCCGTGATCTACTACCTCTATTTCGCTGGGCACAAAACCTCGGCATCGAACATCGTGACGGACATCTTCGACAAATACCGCGTGAAACAGGGGCTCTGAGATGGCGACGAATTCTCACATCGAGTGGACGGATGCGACCTGGAATCCCGTCACGGGCTGCACCAAGATCAGTCCCGGCTGCAAGCACTGTTACGCCGAACGTCTCGCTCACCGGCTCCAGCTGATGGGGCAGCCGAATTACCGCAATGGCTTCTTCCTGACGCTGCAGCCGCAGATGCTAGAGCTTCCATTGCATTGGAAAGCGCCGAAACGGATCTTTGTCAACTCCATGAGCGATCTCTTTCACAAAGATGTCCCGCTCGAATACCTCCAGCAGGTGTTCGACGTCATGGAGCGCGCCGACTGGCACCAGTTTCAGATATTGACAAAGCGTGCCGATCGGCTGCGTCAAGTGAGTGCGAGCCTGCCCTGGCCCCCGAATGTCTGGATGGGCGTGAGCGTTGAGAATTCAGACTACGTCGACCGCATCGATGATCTGCGAGCGACCGATGCCGCGGTGAAGTTTCTCTCCCTCGAACCTCTGCTGGGTCGGTTGCCGAATCTGAAGCTTCGCGGAATCGACTGGGTGATTGTGGGTGGGGAGTCCGGCCCCGGCGCCCGGCCGATGGAAGAGCACTGGGTTCTCGAGATTCGCAACCAGTGTCGCCGAGCCGGAGTCGCGTTCTTCTTCAAGCAGTGGGGAGGAGTGCGTAAGAGCGCTACTGGTCGGACTCTCCAGGGGCGCACCTACGACGACATGCCTGAAGACTTGGCGAAAGTGTAAGCGTGGCGGTCCATCCGTCGACTTTTGCCACTCACAGATCCTTGGCGGTCCGCGCAATGAGTATCACCATCGGCGGTGTCCGAGCGACTCGGCCAGATCTACATTGTTCCCGGTACTGAACCGACTGGGTTTGCCCTCCGCACAAGGGTAGACTGCTTTCTATACAAGTATGAATTTACGCTGGCTGCTGATTCATCCGATCAACTTCCCCGATGAACTCCAAATCCTGATATTTCCCGTCAATCAGGAGACGAACCAGCCGCTCGGCGGAAATTTTCCGATGGCAGAGCATCACAATCTGGAATGGGCCCGAAATCAATACCCGCTTGTCGCGGAGCACGAGAATAGGCTCCGCGCAAGGCACCGTTCAACGTCCTCACTGGATACGTGGCCGGCGAATTTCTAGATGACGTGGTATTTCCAGCAGGGCACCACAGTGGACCGGATGGATTGATACGGACTACTAGGCCTTCGAGTCAGCTAATCTCTCGATTTCCTTCTGAATGAAGCTCACGAACCATTCGCCAGATTTTCGTTGATCATCCCAGATCGTGTCCTTGTCCGCTTGAAGCGTTTCGATTTGAACTATTTCGCTCTGAAGGTGAGTTGCCAATGCTTTGTTGATTTCGCCACGCTGCGAGTCGTAAACCAGTGTGTCGAAGAAGTCGGCCCCTTCGTACCGGCTACTCAACGTCACCATGTAGCTGAGGCCCCCAAAGAGCCGGACAACCGCGTCAACACGCCGCTTGTCGTTTCGTCCCGCCAGTACGACCGAGTGCTGATGAAGTCCGTGTGCGGACTCGGTCAGGAACGCTTCATTGACAAACAGGCGGACCTGGGTTCCGCCTCCGCACGTGTTAATGTACTCGCGGATTTCGTTGAAGGAATCGGACTGAGCTACCGGGGTTCCCATTCTCAGGGCCATGGCCGCGTAGGCGACCTTGGCTATGTAGCGCAGCATGCCTTCCGATGTCAGAAAGTCAAGATTGCCGGAAAACGACGCTTCGACTACACCGCCTGGCGTCGGTTCTTCGATCAGTTCCATTCCCCTCTTTTTTGCTTTCTTTCGGAGATTCTCCTTCGCCGCCTCGGGCAGATTTTCGTAGACCGTCTCGACGACCCCTTCCTTGACGGTTTCCGTTAGGCGTGGACGCAGGACTAATTCGCCATCGCCGCGGAGGGAAGCCCGGCGCTCCTGGCCATCCATGTTCAGGGTAACTTCGATCTTAGGAACTTCCCCTCTGCGATCCTTGAGGTCGAGAATGCGTCGGAAATGAACGAGACGACCAGCGATCTCCTGTTCATACTGCTTCGATATTCCGTGGTTGCACTCCGCACACGTTGCATTCTTGACGACGAGTTCTCCACCGATTGCCGCTGGGAAGACATGCTCGTCCGTGAGCTCGGCGAATTCGAGTCGGCAAAAAAGACACCTTGGCATTAGGCGGCCGCTCCCTTTTCCCTTGAGTCAATACTATCCTTCAACCGTCTCGCTTCCACACTTGCTCATATCGGGATTCGAGCATGGCAATGCAGCTCAAGAACACGCCGGGCCTAACACCCGTACACGCGCGCATTGCGCGGAGAAAGACAATGTCAAACCAGGTTTAATGTGGCCGGTGTGATGGCATAGGGGTGGTTGAAGCCGCGCTGCATGAAAATGACTAGTTGTCATTTCTCTTGACAATTTCGGCCAATCGAAGGATAGTAGAGATGGGTCGCGGTTACTCGCGACTATGTATGTTCTTTGAAAACCAGCTCCGTTGCGCTTCCATGACTGAGTTCGCATTTTTCGGCGAACGTAATGCGGCTCGCTTTGCGAGCTAGGGACGGGTGAGAACCCGTCTGTTGATGACCAGCATGTATTAAGGCACACAGGTTGAGTCTTTCGGTTCTGTCCACTCCTTTTCGGAAGCGTGCCGATTCAAGGCACCCGGCACCTTGCCGGCAAAGGAGCCCGCATGAAGCGGAACAAAGACGTGCAGTTCAGCATCGAGGTACTTAACTCGATGCTGGACAGAAGTGGACTCGGACCGGAACAGAAGAGTGCGCTGGAAAATGCACTCCTGGAGTTGAAGGGCCTTCGTCGAAATGCGAATCCCAGTAAGCAGGAAGTCTACCGGGTCGTTCGCAAAGTAACCGAATTACTCTTCACGAACTTCACGAAGTGATGACCAGCAGTCGAGTTCCAAGGAAGACTCATAACCAAATTCTATGAACTATTCCAGAGCAATCCGTATCGCCAGGTCTCTGTCCGACATTCCGCAAAAGGAATTAGCGGAGAGGATCTCTTCAGATCCGAGTCTCATTTCCATGCTGGAGGCGGGAAAGCGGCGGCCTAGTCTGGCAACGCTGGAGAAGATATCTGAGCACTTGGATATCCCTTTTCATCTTCTCACCTTGCTAGCGACTGAACCGAAAGATCTCCATGGAATTTCCCAGGAAGAAATGGCACAACTAGCGACGGGGCTAACTAGGCTCCTTTTGCAGGGGAATATCGATGAACCAACTCGGGGAGGAAGAACTAGCAGTAACGAAGCTAAATATCCCAAGCTCAGCCGTATTGGCCGATCGACTGGGCATAAGTCTCAAAAGACTCGCTGACATCGCTTCTCGAGCCGAATCTTTCTATCACCCATTTGATCTAGCGCCCCGTTCACGCCCATTTCAGAAAGAGCCGTCGCGAAAGACGAGGCGAATCGATTGCCCTGAAGGCGATCTCAAATTCTTGCAACGACGAATTGAGCGCGCCTTGCTCCATCCGCTCCTGTTTCCGTCGCACATCTTCGGTGCAGTACAATCGCGCAGTATTTGTGACAATGCTTCATTTCACATGGGGGCGTCCCTTCTTGTCACAATCGACATCCGTAGTTGCTTCCCCACCATCTCTAACAAACAGATTTACCGAACCTGGACGAGCACACTCGGCTGTTCTGCCCGTGTGGGAAGCTTGCTAACGAGGCTGACCACCTTCGAGCGGCGGCTCCCACAAGGAGCGCCCACGAGTCCGGCATTAGCCAATCTCTTCATCTGGTCCATTGATGAGCCAATTCGCACCGAATGCGCTCGTCTTGGAGTCAGGTATTCGACTTGGATTGATGATTTAGCCTTCTCTGGAGCGCGCGCACGCGAAATCATCCAGTTCGCGGTGCGTCTTCTAGCAGGAGAGCACTTAGCCGTCTCGCGAACCAAGATCAAGGTGATGGGGCCGCGTGCGACGAAACTACTGACCGGAACTCGTCTGGGCAGGGATAGAGTCCGAGCTCCCCGTGACTTGAAAAGCGGGGTACGAGCTGCCATCCACAAAGTGCAAAGTCAGGAACCCCTACCGATTTCCGAAGAGGCATACCTGAATAGCCTGAGATCCCAGGTAAAACATATAGAACGATTGTGCCCGGACGATGTTCGTGTCCTTACTCAAGCCCAGTTACGAAACGCCTATGTTATGCGTGACCTTGGTTTCAGGTGACAGGTGTGAAGGAATAGGCCGCTCCGTCCTGCGGCAATCAGTACTATCCGCCATGGCCAGAAAACCAGCAGAGCCAGCTCCCTATCCCTTATCTTGCTACCACGAGCACACGTTCAGGGGTTGCCAGTGAACATGCCGGAATATCTGAATGAAATCGAACATGCCGCTACGGAAACGTTGCGGCTCGTCTGGTCGGAGCAGGAGCATTACGAGGCGCTTCAGACGAAACTCGTCGCGCTTCGGCGCTCAGATTGCGGACACGAATGAACGAATCGCCTGGCTCCAGGTGAATCCAGATCTTGATGATGACCTGCAATCGACAGCGATGTACTGGGAATCCTACTTCGGTCCCGAGAAGGAGGCTTCCTATGCTGACGCGCAAAAGCGCGACCTCGAGGCGCTCATCGCGGCGCGACGGTTCTCCACGGACGCGCAATGCGGCAATATTCTGCAGTACGCGAAACAAGGCATTTCTCTGGTGCATCGCGGGCTCAACTTATGCCCGGACGGAAGGCATATCGGCAGGCTTCACGTTAAGAATGTCATCTGGCAGAGCCGCAACCAGGCGATTCACTGGGACGAAGGCAGATTCACGCAACCGGTGCGCGACGTCTTCGAGGCACTGGCGAGAGATTTAGACCCAAAATTCAATTCGTACACATCCAAGAATATGGCGTTCGAGGTCGTGAATCTTCTTGGATGGAGAGGCTTCCCTGAGTTTGAGCGGGACATGCGTTCTCTCGGGTAGGTATCAGACAGAAACATCAACTGCGCCCTTCGCTGGCGGTCTTCGTCGCAAAAGCAACGACTTTCGGCAAACGCACCGGGTTTCGCCACTCCGGAATCCTTGGCGGTACACGCGACGCGTTTCGCCATCGGCACTCCGTCGGGTCGAACGGCGCGGGAAATTCCCTCACGGCCAAAAGCTTCCGAGGGCATCGAAGAAGCCTCGGTCTTGATCCGACAAAGGAATTTTGCGGACAACCGCGTGTCGGAATTGATCCAAGGTCGTCCCCGGCGGCCCGTAGGGCAGGTTCAAGGGCTGGGGGTGCGCCAGTTTCAGCGCGTGCAGCGCCAGCGCGTATGTCTTGAACGCGGCGATACGCCAGGCAATGAACGCCTTAGGCACAAAGATCGGCCCATTACTCTCCCAGGAATCGGCATTGGTGAATCCCGTCGCGCCGTGGGTGTACTTTGAGAGCTCGACAAAGAACCTGCGCGCAAATCCCTTCGGGCTCTGCGCAAACAGACAATCTCCGGTATGAGCGATGAGATGCTTCTCCAGAGCTGCAACCTCCGGACTTCTTGGAAGCGTGTCCGCCGCCCATCCGAATCCAATCTTCTCGCTCCCGCTCTGCCAGCCTTGAAAGAAATTAGCGTCGGGAAGCATGGTTAGGCGCGTCGCGATCGCGGTCTGCTCGACCACGTTACGCAGGCAGGAAAACGCAACTCTGTAGAATCCGACTAGAGCGCAGTAGGTCGCTCCCTGGAATTCGTCAGCAGCATCGCAGGCTACGATCGCGGTGGGAGAGCCCGGGTCTTTGGTCAGCTCCTGAACCGCCAAAACGACTCGGCCCCACGTACCCCAACACTCCCACATCTGGCTGAGCTCAGGTCCGTACTTGTCCGAGGTCCGTATGCTGACATCGTCAGGCAAGGAAACGATGCTCTTCCATGCGGACTCGGCGATGAGGTTAGTCGGGCCCTCGTACTCACCGGAGGACAAGCCAAAATCGTCATCCTCGAGCATGAGTCGCGCCGCGCGGAAGTCGGAACTGGGAAGCGGTTTCATGAGTGCGGCCCTCACTTAAACTGATTGAGCGTCTCCCAGGACATCTCAGGCCCATTGCCGCTGAAGATGACAACGCGGAGTTGCAGTCCGAAGTCGTCGTACAGTTGTTCAATGCGCTTTTCCGTCCATTCGACCATTTGAGGATCGTAGAACGGTTCCGGATGCTCCCAGCGCAGAACGATAACATTTAATGCCTCACGATCAATCGTTTCCTTCCCGAAGAACTTCGCCTGTGCTAGAACAATCGTTCTTAGAGCTTTCAAAAACAGTGCTTGCATTCCGGAAACGTCGAACTCGAAGTCGCCTAACCGTATCGGATTGACGATCACGATTCGACCGAGCTCCCCTTCCCGAAGCAACTGTTTCTGCATCACGGCTTCAGGGGAGTTGCCTAAGTTGCCAATTCGCTCCAGCCGAATGTCCACTCCGCCATCGAGGGTCTCAACCGCTGCTCGATTCATGTCCGGAAACTGCGCAAGGATGTTCCTCAATCTCGACTCGGCCTTTCGGCTTATCGTGCCGCGATGATCATGCCGCAAAGTAGCGTTGAAGTTGTATCGCGGGGGCGCCAATTTCCTTTGCTTTTCCCACTCGTCGGTGACAATCATTCGAATATGGTCCGACGGCTCACCCAGATTCTTGACCTCGATCCTTGCGCTCTTGTCCTGAAATTTAGCCTCGAAATCCGGCGTCGCTACGTCCGAACGCGGAACAACTGCAAAATAAGAAAAGCCGCGATTCTTGAGTTCGATCACAGCCTGAATCTCTGCACCGACGCCACGTAGCTTGTCCTCGACCTCTGTCCCCTTGCTGCGAAGATCCGCCGTTACTTTCGGCGGTGCTTGATCAGGGCTAACTAGCAGTTTCCGAAATTCATCGATCCAGGCATTCCACGAAACCAGGGAGCCAGTCCGAGGTCTGGTCAAAGCTGTCAACAAGAAATGCGGGTATGTTGGCCAAGCACTTTGACTGCGCAGTGATTCTCCCATTAGCCACCGCACTGGTTCGTTATTCGGAGCATCGAGTGCTGCCAACGCCTTGAAGATCAGCTGTTCGTCTGTCATGATCATTCCTGAATTGACGCTCGCAAACGTCGCTCTCGGCAATCTTCGACGGCGCCAGCGCTTCGCTTGGCGAATATTGCCAAGGAACGCGACGACTTTCGCCCCAACCAACCTGGACACCTCGGAGACCGATTTCATCCTGCTGTATAAATCCCGCGGCATCCACAATCATGCCCCGTGTTTTTATGCCGCCGCCATCGAAACCACCTGCCCAAACGGCGCTCTCCGGGCTTCAGTCGATGCCCAGATCACAGGATACGCCGGTACTTCATTCGGAAACCTTCCACAAAGATCGGTAAGGAATACCAGCGTCTGCGGCACGATACCACGTTCTCCAAGCCAGTCGACGCACGGCCGGAAATCCGTTCCGCCTCCTCCGACCGGAGAGAGTGAGACTGGCTGGCCGGCTTGATAGGTCTCCACTCTCTGAACGACCGCGTCGAAGTAGAGCACGTGAACAAGCCGCGGTCGCTGTCCAGCCAGGATCGACCGGACCTCGGTCTCAAATAGACCCAACTGCCGCGAGCTGACTGATCCGGAGCAGTCAACGGCAATCGCGATCTCTCCCACTCCTTCCGATGTGATTCCCGGCAGATAGAGCCCAGCCCAGACGTGGCGCCGGTTGGGACGCGACCAGCTGTAGTCCGATGGGATCGTATCGGACCAGGCCCGCCGAAGTAGCTCGCGCCAGTCCACATTGGCAGCTTGCGATGCCGTCAGCGCCCGAACAGCCCCTCCTGGGAGCTTACCTGCCACTTTGGCGACGGTCTCTGCCTGTTCGACAGCGATCTGCCACTCGCGTGCCTGCTCCGCAACTGAAGCGCTCGATTCTGCTTCCGGTTCTGGCGCGTCCAGGACCTGGCCTACACCGCCTCGAGTTGAAGGAGCATTGGGCTCGTTTCCGGCCTCATCGTTCTGACGAGAGCCATCCTCCGATCCGCCTGATGCATTTCCCGCCTGAGTCTCAGACTGGCCGGAGGAGCCCTTCTGCTTTTCGTCCTCCTCAATCAGGTTATAGATCCGCTCTGCGCTCATCCCGCGAAACCGGTTGTCGATGAGCACGTCCTTGGGCAACGTCAGCCCGGCGTCGAGCAGCATCGGATTGATGGCGTAGTCGCAGGCCATATTCCACCGCGCCGGATTCCGATCACCGCGCCGCGTGTGGTGTTGCAGTGCCGGGTGCATGACCTCATGGGCCAGAACGCCGGCCAGTTCGGCCGCATTCAGCGTGTCCACAAATTCCGGATTATAGAAAAGCGACACCCCGTCGGTGGCCATCGTCGCGACCGACCGTGACGCCTTGCCGCCGAGCCTGAACAGAAGAGTGCCGAAAAATGGGTGGTCGAGAAGAAGCGTAGTCCGCGCTTTCTGAATGCGCAACCCGACGGCGATTGGGTGTGTGACTTGAAGCATAAGCTGTCATCTCTGTAGTCATAAGTTGTCATCGATGTACCTGCAAAGTGGCCTTGACCAGCTAAAAGCCAGAAACTGCCACGTTCATGAATGCACATTGTGGCGAAATGCACCTTGGTGTGCACCATTTGCTCTAGCAGCCATACCGGTTTTCGTTGGGGGTTCATTCCGGACCGCGACGACCAGAAGTGTGAAATGAAGCATAATGATGCTTCGTCGGAATTGAAGTTCAGTGTCCGGAAATCCGGTTTATGGCCAAGCGGAGCGGATTTTTAAAGACTTGCCAAGTTACGGATCCTGATCGATTTTTCTCTAAAGAAGTCGCAGTGTTGATGCCGACTAGAATGCCAAATGCTGCTGGAAGAACGGCAACACATCACGCAGGACGCGACCCTCTGCGCCCCAGTAGGGATCGGTGTCCCATAGCCCGTTGTACTCCTCGGCTTCGTGCACAATGCCAAACTCATTCAGCTTGTGCGTGAACGCCTGATTGGAGTAGACGTGGTCCCAGATCGCATCGTTGCGGGACCAGTCAAACTTGAAGCCGCGCAGCGTCTTCAGATTGTCGGCATACTGCGGGATCATCGACTCCAGAAAGAAGCGGTCTCTTAATCGCGCGGTGAGCCGGGAGTCGATCACCAACTTTCCACCCTCCCGATGCGCGGGCAGATCCACATAGAGCGGTGGCTTCTCCGGGTCCGGCAAGTGGGCCTGAAAAATCGAGGTGAAGATCGCAGAGAATCCATCCTTCTTCACCTCATCCAGAGAAGCCGCATGCGCGAGCAAATCCCAATCAGGCCTTGAATCCATAATCTGTACGCCTGATCCGGTGCCCACGGGATTCATGCCGTAGATCGATCCAAAGACATCCGCATGCTTCATGCCGATGCGGATGGCTCCATAAGCTCCCATATGCTGTCCCACAAGTCCGCGCGCATCCCGCGTCGGAATCGTGCGGAAGCTGGCATCGACATACGGGACAAGCTCCTGCACCACAAAGTCTTCCCAGTTTCCCGTTACCGGAGAGTTCACAAACCAGGAAGCTCCCAGTGGAGTGGTCATATCCACAGAGACAAGGATGAAGCTGCGAATTGTACCTCGCGCGATTGCGCGGTCGAACAGAGCCTGTGCGCCGCTCTTATCGAAAAGCGTCCGATATCCATCGATAGGGCTCGGGAAAAAGTAGAGAACCGGATAGCGCTTCGACGCTTCGTCATACCCGGCAGGCAGATACACCGCCAGCTTGCGGTCGGCGCTTACGCCAATCTTGTTCCCCTCAAAGTTCTTCGAATGAATCACTCGCTCCACAATCTGGCTCTTGCTCCTATCGCTTTGAGCGACTGCGGAGACCGTACTCGAAAGGAGGACAGCGAGGACGACCGTTACAAATTGTTTGTTTCGCGAGCTTCATGCCGCCATCTTTTCGTTGGGGGAGATTCGATCGTTCTGCATGAGCCACAAGCCACCATGCGGGCAGGAAGAAGAACCAGTTCCGCAGGTACATGCCGCCCCAGACAACATCAGCGACAGTCATGGTAACGGCCAGCGTCAGCGCTGTCCTGCGGGACAAGCGGGCGCGACGTACTCCGTGCACGGCACCGGCCACCGCTGGCAGAAGAAACAAGAGGACGCACAGACGCGAGAGAGAGGTCTCATGGAACCGAAGCACACAGGAGAGGCACGGGATCACGCACAGAATGCCGCTCACCCATCGCGTCTTCGCGGAGAGCGACACCACCATGAATCCGCTCGTCCACGCCCACGCCAGCATCAGCAGAGCTTCACAGAGCACGCTGCCATACCCGCGCTCGCCGCGCAGAAGATGACGCGAGTCCATCGATAGCCCGAAGGACACGCTCAGTAAAAGCAAACTTCCCGCGGAGGCCACGCCGCTCGCAACCCACGGCTGCCATGCGCGCCATAGCTCCATCTGCTGCCGCACCACAAGCCCCAGCACAGGGCCAAGGGCGCTCCATCCACTGGCGCACGCCTCAGCCAAATCGCCCAGCACCGCATCCCGATCCTTCGGCGCAAGAAAGATCGCCGCCAGCTCCGCCATCGAACTCATGAGGCACGCTCCGGCTTGCCCTTACCCATGAAGCGTTACGGCTTACGCGCATCATGGATTCGTAAAACTCCTTCGCTGCATGCAAGCCCTTCGGCGTTACGCGCACCATGCGTTTCGCTCTGCCGCCGCGTTGGGCCGTAGCCTCGCCCATCCACGTCCTGAGCATGCCCTTCTTCTCCAGCCGCTCAATCGTCGTGTACAAAGCCCCGATCGAGCAGCTTCGGCCTGCTCCCTTCTCAATCTCTTCACGAATGGCCGCACCATAGGCGTTCTCGCCCAGGCCAGCCGCTGCGGTGATGAGAACGTATTCAAATTCACCCAGCATGATATGTACTGCATTGTGTGTTAATCGCGATGTTTGTCAAGGGGCGCGATTCATGACACAGGAGCCTCCATGTAGGCCGCCATGTGCGCAAAGATGTCATCGGCGCTCGCGGCATTCGCCGGACCATCAATCACCGACTGTTGCCCGCGCTCGCGCAGCACCGCATCCATCTCCATGAGAATCTGCGCGGCATCATTCGCCGTCGCCGCGCGCAGGATCTCGTTCTTCTTGAGATCCCGGGCGGTGAATCCGCAGAGCCGGTCCCTGATCTCCCCGGCGAAGCGGTTGAGTTCTTCGTCCTGGTTCACATTGAGGCGTGGCAGCAGATCGACCAACTCGCCGATATTGGTCACCAGCGACCTGTGGAAACGCGATTCGGGCTCGTTGAGGCGCTCGACCATATGCGCAACGACGCCCTTCAGCCGGGCCCAAAGATCTTCAGTCCCTTTCTGCAGTGACTGCCGGACGTTCTCATCGATCTCCCGCACCACGCGCATCTGTTCTTCTTCGGAGAGCGTCACCCGGAAGTCGTTGCCGCTTGGAATGGGCAGAACCTCGAGCTTGACCCCAAACTTATTTCGCAGTTTATCCGTTGAGGGGTAATCTTCTTCCCGGAAGAGGCCGTTCAGGTCTGGCCGGACCTGCTCGATGTAGCTGGGGTAGACGGCCAGAAACTCCTCCACCTGCTGCGCGAAGGCCTGCTCGAACTCCCGCATTTTCGTGGTCAGTTCGAAGTAGAAGTGGGCAGGCAGCAGGCGATAGCCCTCGTCCGACCAGGGCAATGTGATTTTGTAGAAGTACTGGCGGATCTGCCCGGAGAGCGAACGAAGCGATTCCAGCCGTTCCGCTTCCCGGAGCAGTTGCTTGTTGTAGCGGCCGGCGCCGGCATAGGCTCCGTGCTGCTCGGCAACCTCCCGGCTGACCTTGCGGTCGTGTTTGATCGCAGTCCAGATGCTGATGTGGACCGCGGCCAGCATGGCGCGTTCAGTGATCATTGCAGGACCTCCGCATGTTCCACGCCGAACCGGACGAACTCCGGCGTGTGGGTAATGGCCCGGTCGCGGGCGGCGGCGTCGCGCATGGCGAGCACGCGCATCTCCGTGGGCATCCGTTCGAGATACCGGATCCCTTTGGGGATTGAATGGTCGGTCAGTGCGCGCCCGAGAGCCGTGGCGATCGCAATCCGCGCCGACGGCTCATCGGGAAGAGGGGCCGCGTCGGGATTGAGCAGGATCTCGTCAATCGACGGCAGTTGCCGGAAGAGACGCAGAAAGGCAACCAGCTCTGTCGTCGCCGCCTCGCCGATCGTTCCCTCCAGCAGCTGCGCCTCGATCTCCGTGGTGCCAGCAAAGAAACCGCTCTGCTCGCGGCGGGCAAAGCCGCTCAGGACATTCGAGGCCATCTCCCAGGAGCGTGGGGTCGGCCAGGCATTCACATCGGACGTTGCGTCCGGATCGTGGAGCAGTGCCGGCTTGAAGCGCAGGAAGGCGATGATCTCGGGACGGATCCCCGCTTTCACCGCCCATTTGCACCAGTCCATGAAGTCGGGTTCAAGGTCGAGGTGGACGAAGCGGTTCCGTAGCGGCCGCGGCATCGAAAAGTGGACACCCCGTTCCGATGCCGGGTTGCCGGCCGCGATCACCACCCAGTCGTCCGGAAGCCGGTACTCGCCCAGCTTGCGGTCAAGTACCAGCTGATAGCATCCGGCCTGAGTCATCTGCGGCGCCGAAGTCAGCTCGTCGAGGAACAGAATGCCTTCTCCGTCGACCGGGAGGAATTTTGGAGGCACCCATTCGGCCCGGTCCGCCGAGATTCGCGGTAGGCCGCGCAGATCGACAGGATCGAGCTGTACCGCCCGGATGTCGAGGAACTGGCAATTTCGGTCGGCGGCGACCTGGGCAACGATCTGCGATTTGCCGACGCCGCATGCACCCCACACGTGCAGGGGCACACGTTCGCTGATCAGCGCATGAAGCGCCTCGTAGAGTTCTGACGGTTTCATGGAGAGATTCCCTTCTGAGAAAAGGACGGATCAACAAAACGGCTCAGCCTGGACGGTTGTCCGCCGGTTCGGGCAAGATCGCCTGAAGCTGGGCCTGATCAATCAAGGGTCTCCCGAGCACAAGGGCGCAGTAAAAAAGCGACGAGTTCGGGCCTACCCAATGTTCCCGAAGTAATCTTTCAAAAGCTAAGTCGCAGCGGTATTGTTCGTCGTACGACGGTGAGCCCTTGACTGAACCTCAGATGATTTGTCCGAAGTCATTACGCGCTTGTTCTGGTCCGGGAACCTGCTCGGGCTGTCGGCTGCATGCGGCTCTCCAGAGCCGCGATGGCGAGGAAATCCGGAAGAAGCTCATGATTCTCTGGGAGGGAAGACCGGTGAAGGCGACCTCATTCAGGGAACTGATGGGCGCGCTGAATCTTTCCGAAGCCGAAGCTCGCGATCTGGAATGCCAGGAACAGATCATCCTGGATCAGGAAGTCGCCCGATTTCCCAAATCCATTCATTAGGACGGGGGGCCCGAGCAGACGATACATTTCGCTCCATTGGTCCGTGATTTGACTACCCTCGAAACCTCAATGAGCGAATCGGCTTGTTCTCGCCATTCCAGAATCACCGCCATGGATCAGTCAACACTCGCCGACTTCACATTCTAATTCGACCCGTGTGCGTTCAGCCCGGCGGATGGCGCATAGCGCTTTACCTGGTCTTCGCTGTCCGCCTGGACAATCGCTTCGCAGACCGAGCTTCATCTCTGGACTGGATGGTGTGCGCGTTGACGATCGCTCGGATAAGCCCGGGGAAGCGCTTCTCGACCTCCGCGCAGCGTGAGATGTTCTGCATCTCCACACCGCGCCGTTCGCTGCGGATCAATCCAGCTTCCCTCAATGCCCTGAAGTGTTGTGAGAGAGTGGACTTGGGAATTCGCTTATCACTAACGGTCAGAAACATCGAGCAGTTTTGCGAGCACTCCTGAGCCACGAGTTCCGCGAAGATGGCCACCCGCACCGGGTCGGACAAGGCATGGAGAATCCCCTCTACCGTGATTTCCTCAAGCGACGGATGGAACAGGGGACGCACCTCCGTAAGATTAAGCATTCCGTGTAAAAGGTTCAATAGTTCACAACTTCAGAACTATTGAATCTTAGGGCGGCCCGGCTCCATCTACTCGACAACAGCCGGTGAGGGCCGGCACGACAGTCCCAGATGCCTTCAACGTGAAACAGACAAAGGACAGAATATGAGCAAACTCAAAGGCAAAGTAGCCGTCATCACCGCCGCCACCTCCGGCATGGCACTCGCAACAGCGAAACTCTTCGTCGAAGAGGGTGCTTACGTCTTCATCACAGGCCGTCGGCAGGACAAACTCGATGAGGCAGTCAGGCTGATCGGCAAGAACGTCACGGGTGTGCAGGGCGACGCCTCAAACCTGGCCGACCTCGATCGCCTATATGAGACGGTGAAGCGGGAAAAAGGCAGGATCGACATCCTCTTCGCCAGCGCCGGCTTTGGTGAGTTCGCGAAGCTCGAAGAGGTCACTGAGGAGCACTTCGACAAGACCTTCGGTCTCAACGTTCGCGGCACGCTCTTCACCGTACAGAAGGCGCTGCCGCTCTTCAACGACAACGGCTCCATTTTTCTCAACGGCTCTATTGCCAGCATCAAGGGCTTCCCGACGTTCGGCGTCTACAGCGCCAGCAAGGCTGCGGTTCGCTCGTTTGCGCGCACCTGGCTTCTGGAACTCAAAGATCGCGGGATCCGCGTGAACATCCTAAGTCCCGGCACTATCGATACGCCGATTCTCGATCCCCTGGGAGACGATGCCAAAGCGTTTTTCAAATCCCAGATCCCACGCGGCGAGATGGGGCGTCCGGAGGAAATCGCAACCGTCGCGCTCTTCCTCGCGTCCAGCGACTCTAGCTTCGTCAACGGAATCGAGCTCTTCGTCGACGGCGGCACCGCCCAAGTCTAATCGCAGACCTTATACTTTAAGTTGTCAAAATGGGATTCGCTCCCCGAAGCTTCTTCCGCTTCCTGGGGCGAATCCCGTTCTGCTTTTTGCGCGCTCAGGACCAGTACCGAGAAAAGGGGCTTGTCGCCAGTGATCAGACTTGGTCGTCCTCTGTTTGCGCATCATCGCAGATCCACTCATCGATCCCAAAGAATTCCTAGCCTTACGGGCGCCACAGCCCAGATTTGCAGAGGAAGTGCTATATCGAATCGGCGCAGTCGATCACGGCTTGTACTCCTCACCGTTCAGAGCATATTCAGCGCATCTCCTTCGCCCTCTCCGACACCTTGCGGAAGACCTGGTTATAGATCTCGTGAGCTAACTCCACCGACTCGTCGATCGCCTGTCGCGTGGGTACCACGCGCACATTCACCTGTCGCTCCCGAGCGAGCCGGATCCCAGCAATCAGGCAGGCCCCCAGATAGATCATCCCGCGATTGATCCGAGGCAGGTGTGCGTCGGGGTCGAACATCAGACAGCCCCCGCGCGCTTCTGGCGATTCACAAGCTGAACGACCCGTCCGAGGAATACCTCGGATGGCAGATAACGGCGCTTCTCCCCGCACAGCGGGCACTCGACGACAATCGGCTGGAATGGAAATTCGCCGACATCGGTCGGGACGTCCCGGCGGCATTTCTTGCAGGCGACAACGAAGGTCTTTCGCGCTGACGGTCCCTGGAACATGGATTTAAGCATAGGAGAATAAAAAGCGAAATACCAGATCAGAATGTGGCCCCGCGTAGGCGGATTGCGGGACTTTCGTCTGGCTTATGCAGTACCCCGGTACACATCACTGCCGGCCGCTCGCTCCACGCAAGCCACACAATCTATTGCGAATTTGCCCTGCACTTCCCTCTGGATTTCGCTGCAGAGGTTCCGTCCGCACATCTGTGGATTTCGCCTGGAAAGGCGGTGCGTAAGGGGCCGCCTCCGATGCTCTTCAGGCCGCTTCGTCGTCTTCTGCGCCCTCTGGCTCGTCATACGCTTCCCGAAGGATCTCCTGGTCCTCGTCGGTCTCCGCTGCCGTTAAGGCAGGCCGCGCATCGGCGGCGGCCGGTGCGTGGGCTCTCTGAGATCCGACAGGTTCCGGCGCGGCGTCGAACAGACTGGCCGCTTGGGGAGGCTCGGCTTTCGCCGGAGCTGATCCCTCCGGCGCCACGGCCGGCTTGCTGGGATGCCCGGCTGGATCCTTCTTCGTGATCTGGCTCCCGGATTTCTTTCTCGCTTCGGCCCGGGCGGCTTTGGAAGCTTCCTCCATCTCTGCTTTGGCTCGTTCGAGCGAGTTCTTCAGTTCGAGGTGGCTGGAGACGAAATGGAGCAGGGTCTCGGGAAGCTCTCTGTCGAGATCTTCCACGGTACCGGTGACGCTCACCGCGGTGGTGAGGGCGTCGTTCTCGCCATCGGCGATCTTCTTCGGTATGACGTTCACGCGAAACTTGTCGTCTTCGACGTGGCTTACGGTGAACAGGACGGCGCGATGCCGCACGAGCGGCGCGAGTTCTTTGAACATGACAGGGTATTCCTTCCAATGAATTGTGATTGTTCCTGAAAGAGGATCTACCGGGCGGAAAGAGCCACTTTCATCGTGGCCGCCCAGGTGGGCAGTGGCTCGAACCAACGAACAGTGGGCGGTGAAAGAAGGCCCACCAGCTGATAGCCGTCGTCGGTTGAGTTGTCGAAGAGCAGGGTGTGATCCGCGCGCCTCACCGCCACGGGAAGGTTTGATCCCGATCCAACAAGGGGACGGAGGAGAAGGTTTCGGGATTGCCGCTGGTCAGAGATACTTACCTGGGATCGGCGTAAAGCAGGCGGTGTCACCGCGGAGCCGAAGGCATTTCCGGATCAGGTTTGGCGGAACTCGCACTCGTCTGCTTCGAATCCAGATAACGGCGGTCCTCCGCCAGCTTTGCTCTCGCTCCCGTTGCCAGCTTTCGGGCGAATTCCAGCCAATCCCGCTTCATCTTCATAGTCTAGCTTTGGCGGGTATGGCGACCAACATGCCGATCTGCATCTTGTTCCGGACTGCCGCCAATCAGGGGCGACGCAACCGCGTCCGGCTGATTTTAAGGAGAAACAGTTTCCTCGACAGATGCGGCAGCCCCTCCCCGTTATCCTGTTCCTGTGACATCGCCCAACCAGGCCGCCCTGGACCAGTCGCTCTCGGACGCGGAGTACGACCGTTTGGAAGCGATCCTCCGAGGCCTTCCCGGGGCAAGCGCCATGAATCTCGAGGAGATGGACGGGTTCTTCGCGGCGCTCATCTGCGGACCGGTGGCGGTTCCCCCGAGCGCACACCTTAATGAGATCTGGGGCGGCGGTTCGGGTCCGTTCGCCACCGAGGCGGAACTCCGGGAATTCCTGAATCTGGCCATGCGCCACTGGAACTGGATCGCCCGGGTGCTGGCTTCGCCGGATCTGGTCTTTATTCCCCGCCTTGTCATCGAGAAGGATGAGGCAATCCCGCGGGGAAATCGCTGGGCGCGGGGCTTTTTGCGGGGCGTCGGCCTCTGCCGCGAGGCATGGAATGAGATCTTTGATGACGAGGACCGGTTTGCCATCCTGTTGCCGATTCTGGCTCTGGCGCATGAGAACGACCCCGACCCGGAATTGCGGTCGTGGAAGACACAGCCGGGACCCGAACTGCGGAAAGAAGTGCTGGGCGGACTGTCCGTGGCTACGCAAAGCCTATGGGACTACTTTCGCTCAGGCGGCAGGAGCAGGACGCCCGACCGAGTTCCTGCAACGAGGTCGAAAATCGGTCGCAACGATCCCTGTTCTTGCGGTTCCGGGAAGAAGTACAAACGCTGCTGCGGCAGCGTCACTGTGCACTGAGCGACCGCCAGCGCTCTGGAAAGGTGAACGACCGGAGTCGAGGCCCTCTCACACCTTGATGATGGCCGCGCGAGGCTTCCGGGACACTATGCCGGCGCCAGGATTTCGAGCTTTGGGAAGTAGGTCCGATAGCGTGCAGCATCGCGCGTGAGCAACGCCAGGCGCTCGATGGCCGCGTGCGCTCCGATATAAAAATCCGGAAGAGGAGTGGGGCGCTGGCCGCCCCGCCGGCGATAACTGAGGAAACACTTGCCGGCGAGGAAACCGGCCTCCCACGGCAGAGCCTCCCGTTCGTAGGACGCAGGAGGCAGTGCAGCGTCCAGGGCTTCAATGGTGCTGAAGCCGATCGATACCTCGGCGTAGATAATGGGATTGATAATCAGGGCCGTGCGCTCGGCACACTCAGCCAGTGCCTGCTCCGACCACTCTGCCCATTTGGCGTCATTGGTCGCAATATCCAGAAGTACATTGCTGTCGACGAGAACGCCGCGGCAGTTGCTTAGGCGCGAGGACAGGTTGCCGAGTGCGATCGTCATTTCCCCTTCGCGCCCGAACGGCTGCCCCCGCGCGTGAGCGCCATGATTTCATCCGTCGAGAGGCGTGTATCGGCCGAACCGCGGAGCGCCCTGAGCGCCCTCTGCCCCCGAACACCGGATCCTTCTGTGCGTCTGGCCTTGCGAATCCTGGCATGGTCGCCGCTCACCTCGAATTCGACCTCGGTATGGGGCAGAAGGCCCAGTTGGTTCCTGACTTCCTGAGGAATCGTCACTTGTCCCTTGCTGGTGATCTGCATCAGTAATACTCCTACTGGTAAGTGTAATGACAAATAGACGACCAGAGCAAGGAAATCTGGCCAGGCCCTGAACCCCGTTCGACCACCGTACACGATCGGTCCGCGGCGAATCATACATTGGCAGGTCCGGTGACAGCGCTGATCGGGTGCGTCAGTTGCTTCTTCGATTTCCGTATCCGCCGCCATACCTCCGGGTCAGCAGGAAGAGCCGTCATTTTTCCGGTGGCTGCATTGAAGAATCCGCCATGATGGCCAAGCCTGCCATACCGGAAGAGCCTCGCCAGCATGGCCAGGGCACTCGCCGCGAGAGTTTGATTGATGAACGGTTCCTGCCGTTCGAGCGCCTCGACGCGGAGCAACTGGGCAGAGGGTCTTCGCCAGCGGCAGCATCGGCAATTTCCGGATAAAGCTCGGTGACCGTCCGCAGCCGTTCGGCCTTCCGTCGGTTCCTGCCGTTCGGCGGCTGACCCAGAACAAATTGCCCGCTCGACGCATTGTTGCCGAGATCGAGCCAGTACGCCACGTAACTTGACTTCCTGGTCACGCTGCGCTCGATGACGCCGCGCGCGGCCCGCGTGTCCACACACCCGATCAGGAGATCCGGATTTCGATCATGATTTGACCGAAGTGTTGTTTCATCAAAACACACCGGCTGCGAATACCACTTCGTTCCCCAGAAAAGATTGATGCGGTTGATGAGAACCGTCGCCTTGTTCTGGCCCACATCGGACCAGGAGAACGGCTGCCGAACGCAGTTGGTTTCGGAGACCGTGTCACCATCCATGAGCGTGACTTCGAGGCCGTAAACGTGACCCCAGGCCCTCATGGCCTGGTGGAGATAGGGCAAGCCCATCACAATGGCGCTACCGGTGCCGCCGGCGCCCACCACGAGAATTCGCAGGGGCCGGCGACCGGGCAGACAGGGCGGGAGAAGATGCTCGATACGCATAATCAGTACCTCGGCCGGAAAACCGGAGCCCGGGATCGGCCCGGAACCGGCAAGGCCGATTGCCCAGGGAAGCCACACAGGCAGCTGTGTGACATCGCTCACATCCGGTCTCCGATCAATCCGGCATCATCTTCCAGCAACCCAGACTGCTGTACCGGGGTCCGTCAGTCATCGGGGCTACGGACCCCGTAAAGTCTTCGATACATCTCCATGTTCACCATCCCACACGGGCACCCGGACACATATGAGCGCTTCAACACGACAGCGGGTGAATCAATACGTCGCAGACATCTGCCGCCTCACATCGCAACTGGGCGCGGTGAGTAAGCGGGATCCGGCCGAGACTCGTTCGGCGGCGGTCGAGAAGGCTCGCGCGATTTACGAGGAACTGCTGACGAGGAAAAACACATTTCAGATTCCCCGGGACGAGATACCCATGGTCGAGGCGATGCTGGAGCGCATCAAAGCCCAGCTCAAGTTCCTTAGCCGCGATTAGGGTTTTCGGAGTCTCGACCGATCATGTGTTTTGATGTCGCGCGAGCGAGAAGGCGATCGGCTGCGTTTCGCCCCCCCAGACGACGCGTATTGGCCGCTACCTCCCCTGAATGAATTCAGCGAGCGTCTGCGGCAGCCGAATCAGCGCATCGGTCGGAAACGCCCGTCGCCTGCCAACAAGCTCGGCCCACAGAGCGTCGTGACCGCCTTCGTGACGCGTCAGCCTGCCGACATTAGCATGCGTGAACGCACTCTCGTAGAATCCACGCTCCCAAGCCTCGATCGAAGCAACAGCGGCACTCTCGGGACAGCGCATCGTTCCCAGGCACACCCTGCCGTCGTCCGAAAGGTTCCAGAACGGAGCGACGGCGAGCGTGGTTTTGGCATTGGGCCGCCTATTCTCGCAGAGCGCCCGGATCTTCAGGTCTCCATGCGCCACCCGCCACACCAGCGCGGGCTGCGGAAATGCCTTTCCGTTGAGCTGCTGCCCCTTGCCTTCGGCGTTCTCGAAGAACATACGGCGCACGCACCTCGGAGTCCACCACGCGATCATGCGGTCCGTCTTCGCGAGAGCATTCTCGGGAAGGAACTCGGCCGCGGCCCTGCCGGACAGCGATTCGGCGAGGTCTTCCACGAATGCGGCTGTCAATGGTTGGGCCGGCCCAAGCAATGGAGGACCTTGTTGCTGGGCCGTCACCGTATGCCAGGTGATAAAGCTGCGCCGGTTCTCGCGGTAGATGAGCAGCGCATCACGCAGCTCGAAGCGATGCATCTCCCCGATCGAGATCTCGACTTTCATTCGCTCCTTCTCCCACGCCTGGATCTCTTCGATCAGCTCACAAACCTCCCGGTTCACGAGCACAAACCGCTCAGCGGCACGCATGGCAGCAGAGCACTGCTTCGCATCGTCGAGTGTGAACACCGCACAGAAGGCTGGTTCCGCCGAGCCTTCCAGCATGTGCTGGCTTTCTTCGTCGAAGCAGGCCGCGACGGCATCATGCTCCTCGAAGACGATCAGGAGCGCCGGCAGCGGCGGTCCATCGTAGTACCCGTCGTAATCTGCGGGTTCAAACGATCTCGCTCTGACTCTGGAGAGCCTGGCAATCGCCTCGACGTGCCGAATCCAGTTCCGGTATCGTCCATTGCGGTGGCGCCAGAGCAATCGCCGGTAGTCGATACGCCAGTGCTCCGATTCGTGTTTCAGACTCCTGCGGATGCAGTCGGGTAAAGCCTTGTCGACCTCGGGAAACTCATACTGGTCCCGATTGGCTGGATCGTCTTCCTGGGCATACTCGATCAGGTTCTCCTCATAGGCCTGCGCGTCGCTGTGGTCGTAGATCCGCATCACGCGATAGAGCGACCGAATGAGCGTCCAGTAAAAGGCCGCACCGAGACCTTCCTCCTCCGATTCCAGGGCCCGCAAGTGCGGGGCCGATCTTGAGAAAGCCGCAGCCGCTGCAATGGATGGTGATCGCCAGCTGTCCCGTGCTCAACCCGGCGCTGTCCGCACCCACCACATCCGTGACTTCGAGGTGGTATTCGACGTTGCGTTCGAGCAGTTCAAGGGTCTCTTTGCCGATTCGATTCACAATGGAGCGCTGGGCGAAGGCAAGCGGGTCTTCGCCGCACTCGCTCCACAGTTTTGGCGTCCCCAACTCCATGCGCACAAGAGCCGCGCACAACTCGAAGAGCATCTCGCCATTGACCTCATGGCTGTAGTTGACGGGCTGACCATTGAGGGATGGTAGTGCCACAGCGAAGGCCGGAGCGAGCGTTTCTACTGGAGCGGTGGCAGGATTTCCGTGGGCGGCGGCAACGCCCTCGCGTTGTCCGCGTGATAGCGAGCAAGCGCGCTGGTCACGACGTCCGAGAGTTCGAGAGATTCTTTGCATCGGAGGTGCCTCACCAGAAGCTGATTCTGCCGATTCGGAGGAGCAGCAGCCCTGGCTCGGAACGCGGCGATCAGTTTCTCCGCGCGCTTTTGCTGGCGGCGCACGGCTATCCCTTCGATCCGATGGCACGGTTGAAGGTGTAGCGGAGCGCGGTGCCGGTGTCTTCCGGACCGTCAAGCGTGGCCGTCGCAATTTCCGGCCACGTCGGCGTCTTTCCGCCAGCGTGTGCGTTTCTCATGGAAGTTGTTCCTCAAATTGTCGTTGTCTATGCGGCGTTGCTGCATACTGAAGCATCATTTCGCTTGGTTCATTTGGCACGCGCGCTCCACACCCGGCCCCGGATTCCTGTCCGCAGATCCCCATTTCGGAACTTTGGCGAATGTTCGCCTTCCGCCGGGCTTGGTCCCGGCGGAAGACCGTGATCCGGCTCACTCCAAACTTCCGAGATGGCCACCATCCGCCCGGAACCCGTCGATGGAGTGCTAATTCCGGCACTACCGGACAAATGGGACAAGCGCAAGAACAACTGCTAGCGAGTTCAGAATTGCCTGAATCATATTTCCTGCATTCAACCTGCGCCGCTCTTCTTTTAGCTTGGTTGTGTCGCCAATCTCCACCGCTCTATATATGGGAAGCTTCATCGTCTTCCCGAGGGCCCCGGCAACCAGCCAGAGAGTGAGGCCAGCGCGGAGCCACCGATTCGCAAAACGATAGAAGTAGAAGTACGGGATTGCCCCGAGGAAAGGGATGTTCAGCACGGTAAGCATGAACGGTGACTTCTTCGAGTGATGAACCAGCGATACGACAAACTGCTTGAATTCAGATTCGTTCATATCGTTCATCACCATGCGAAGAACGCCTGCAATGAAGATCAAGAGGGCCGCATTGATCGCGAGGGATGTAAAGAGCAGAATCTCGGCTAAGGTTCTTGTCATCACTTCTCCTTCCGCAGTCGCTGCATTTTTGCGGCGCCTCGATGAAGTCGGCGCAGTGGATCGTCATTACCTACCGATCACGCTAATCTTGTACACCAACAGAACGAGTAGGGTCGCCAGCGCGATCCAAGCGGAGGCGGCGTAGCGTCGGAAGAAGTACGCGATAACGCCTACCCAGCAAGCGCAAGCAGCTATCAAAGCACCGCCGACATAGGGCATAGCGGCTGGCGCAGAAAAACTCGCACCATGAGTGTGCTGAAGCCGGAAGATCTCACTTAGAGTTCTCACGACGATGAGGAATTGAACCGTGATTCCTAGTTGAGCCCAACGCTCTCTGGTCACGGGAAAGATTGTACGGGATGCACTGATCCAAACGTCATGCGCACGCAAGGATGCAGAATTTGGAGTTCCGGGCGGATTACCGCCCACACGTACATGACCTCGGGGTCATGTACGAATTGCGGTGGCTCCGTTTGTTTGGACAGGTTTTTCGGTTTTTAAGTGGAAAATTGTTCAGCTAGTCGTCGTCGTGGCGGTGGGAATGTGAAAATCGGTTTCATCGATTTTCAAGGTCTTGTGGGAAGGGCGGAAAACAGTTCTATCGTTTTCCGCGCTTTCCATAAGACCGGCATTTCCACGGCCTGCTTCGTCGCGCGTTAGGCCGCCAGAGCTTCTGGCGGACGGTGGAAGTATACCTGGTCGGGAGTCTGTGCCCCCAGGCTGGAGTGCGGGCGTCTGGAGTTATAAAACTCGAAGTAACACCCGATCTTGCGTCTGGCTTCGCCGACCGACTCGTATGCATGCAGGTAGACGTGCTCGTATTTGAGCGAACGCCAGAGGCGCTCGACGAAGACATTGTCGGCCCAGCGGCCCTTGCCATCCATGCTGATCTGGATGCCTTCTTCCTTGAGCCGCCCGGTGAAGGCTTCGCTGGTGAACTGACTTCCTTGATCGGTGTTGAAGATCTCAGGCTTGCCATGCTTGCTGAGAGCCTCTTCCAGTGCTTCGATGCAGAACGATGTGTCCATGGTGATCGACAACCGCCAAGCCAGCACACGGCGGCTGAACCAGTCGATGACCGCAGCCAGATAGACGAAGCCGCGCGCCATGGGAATATATGTAATGTCCGTTGCCAAGACTTGATTGGGCCGCGTGACCGAGAGGCCGCGCAGCAGGTAGGGATAAATCTTGTGTCCTGGCGCGGGTTTGGAGGTGTTGGGCTTGCGATACAGTGTCTCGATGGCCATCCGCCGCATCAGGGTGCGCACGTGGCGGCGGCCCACTTCAAGACCCTGCTGGCTGAGCATGTCGCGCAACATGCGGCTGCCGGCGAACGGATAGTTCATGTGCAGCTCGTCAATGCGCCGCATCAACATCAGATCCGCGTCGGAGATCGGGCGCGGCCGATAGTAGACCGTGGAGCGACTGATCTCCAGCAACTCCGCCTGCCTGCGAATTGACAACTTGTGCTCGGGATTGATCATCGCTTTGCGCTCAGCAGGCCCGCTTTGATGAGCGCAGTCTCTAAAAAATCATTCTCCAGCGTCAGCTCGCCGATCTTGGCCTGCATCCGGGTCACATCGACCTTGACCTGCTGCTCGGCCTTGTCCTCGCCAAAGACACCCGCCGCACTTTCCTGCAACCGCGTCTTCCAGTCCGTGATCTGGTTGGGGTGGACATCGAACTGTTGGGCCAGCTCAGCCAGGGTCTTGTCTCCCTTCAGCGCGGCCAAGGCCACCTTCGCCTTGAAGGCCGCTGTGTGGTTCCGGCGTGGACGTCGTGTCATCGTTGCTCCTCGTTTCTGCCATCTTAATGGCCGTCGGGGAACAACCCTTCCACTTATCCCGCTGTCCGAATTTCCGAATCCAGCTCAAATCGCCCACAATCCACTCAGAACCAATCCACTGCACCTTAGAATATTGCGATGGAAGCTCTCAAGATCGTCGCCCTGTGCCTCATTGCTGGCGTTCTTTACGGGGTGGCGCACGATCAGGTTACGGCTCGCGTTTGCGTCGAATACTTCACCGTCTATCATCCAGACGTATTTCATACCCAATCGCCAACACTTCTGGCTTTTGGTTGGGGCGTTCTCGCCACGTGGTGGGTTAGCCTTCTTTTGGGAATTCTTCTCGCAATCGCGGCGCGAGCGGGATCAACACCGAAAGCCGCCGTGACCGACCTCGCTCCTAAGGTTCTCCGGCTCCTGATCACTATGGCTTTGTGCTCTCTTGCAGCAGGGATCGGCGGTTACTTCCTGCAAGGCTTCGGAATGGAGTACTACGCAACGGGCATTCCAAAACAAATCCGGCACAACTTCTATGCCGACCTCTGGGCACACAACATGGCGTACCTGAGTGGCTTCACCGGCGGGATCGTTCTTTGCGTCATCGTCTGGCGCGGTCGCGTTCGAGAACCGCTTCTTTAGTGACCTTCTCGCGTTCTGGTCGAGTCAACCGCCGACTCGGCCCAACCCCGGCTTGGCTACCCCAGTGCCGGGGCCGGAGCCGGAGGAGGCGAACGGGTGGCAAAGGGACGACTTGCCCACTACTCGGGCGCTATAGGCGGTGCGCTTATAATTCGACTCTCATGCAACTGAGAGTTCAAATCGTCCGATATGTAGACGACCACTTTCCCGGCTTCGTAGAGTGCGAACTTGTCGACGCATCCGGTCGCATCCATACTTTCGTTGAAAAGGGTCCAGTCGTTAGCGATAAATGGCCTAGTCCAGATGATTCCTACCCGATGAGCGGCGAAATCCGTTGCGAGATTTTGGAGCAGTGGCATTGCCCTGACGGTCGTGACCTACTCCGAGTGACCACAGAACAACCGGACTACGTCGAGACCAAGGACGGCGTTTTGGAGTTCGTGGTGCTATCGTCGCAGGTCATTTCTGCCGAAGCCACAATTGCCGAAACCGAGCGGAAGGCCCAAGACTGTGAGGACCGGGCGAAATCGGAACCAAGTCGCGCGGAAGTACTCTTGCGCGAAGCTGCAAGCTATCGTGACTGGATAGCAAGCCTCAAGCGCGGTCACTGGCGATCATGAAACCGAAACAACTCGCAGTAGAGAGTTGGGTTCTGGTTGGATGACCGCCGATACTTCACTTTGGCCGATCTTCGCCTTCCCAGGCTCCGCCCGGCTGGCGAGCTATGATCCGGCTCACTCGATGTTTCCGCATCCTCCACCACTCGCCCGCGAGCATGGAATCACAAGTCACGGGAAATGCTTTACGCTCGAAAGATCGATATTCTTTCCAGTGTTGAATGCGATCTGCCGAGAGGATCCAATGTTCATATCAGTCGGTTGGTATTGCTTGGTTGGCGGCATCTGGGGTTCGATCAAAGTCGCAACAGCGAAGAGATTCTTCAAGTCGGACTTCGCGAGTCAAGAGGGAGTGATTACAGAAGAAGACCGCAGGATAGAAGTCACAATGACGCCCATGAAACGATGGCTGATCGTGGTGACCTGCGCGGCGCTAGCAATCTTCGGAGTTTTGTGGATTCAACACGACAGCAACTGGAATCCATTTCAGCGATGAGGCTCCCGCCCATTGCGCCGTTGAACTTTCTTTAGACCTCGCCTCGACGATTGTTGGAGTATTACCGCCCATCCGTCATTTTGCCGGCCCTTCGCCTTTACGGGCAAAGGGCCTGGTCTGGCGACGACTCGGCGCCGTCCCAAATTTCCCCATTGCCCACTAACGCCGACATTACGCCATTGAACAAGATTTATTCAGGCTTCATCCCCAAATCGCGTTTTGATGTAGAGTGTTAAAACGATGAGCCGGAGAGCTTCAATTGCGGTATTTTGGGGCCTACTCATAGGAGGGCTGACGTTCGCGGCTGGCCCGCTTACGTCTCTCTCCGATCACGCGGCCATTGCCGCGATTCAGATCATCCTCACATGCCTTATGACTCCGGGACTCATCGTCGCCGCTAGGAACTTGTTGAAATTCCTTGCAGCGCAGCGGATCTGCAGGGGATTTTCTTTTCTGCCGAGTTGAAATCTGTTTGAAGTGTGCGTTTAGCCAGTGTTCAGCGGGGCTTTGCGTGCCTCGGAGCGAGGCTCCAGGGCCCGCAACCACGCTTCAGGCACACTGCTCCCGGAGCTTTCCCGGTGGTTGAGCCATCAGTCTGGGCAGGCGCAGCAGGTTGTGCGCCGCGCAGCTGAAGACGAACAGCCAGTCCACCTTCTCCAGTCCGCGCAGCTTCACCTGACGCAGCGGCCCGGTCTGCTTCAGCCAGCCGAAGCTCTTTTCGATCAGCCAGCGACGGCTCAGACTATCGCATAGCCGGGCTGGCGCGTGGTTCTCCGATCCAGGTTGCTGCTGCGGCCCTTGTCGTTCTTCGTCACATGCGGAGTTACATGCAGCTCCCGCACGGTGCGCACAAAATCCTCCGTGTCATAAGCCTTGTCTGCGCCGACCGTAATCCGGCGCGTGCGTCCCTGCTGCTTTTGTTCGATCATCAGCAGCGCGGCGTCGCGTTCCGCGTAGCCATCGGCATGCGTCACCATCGCGGCGGCGATCAGGCCGTTGCGGTTCTCCACCAGCGCATGGCCCAGATAACTCAGTTTCGACTCCTTGCCATAACTCTTCCTGTATAAGCGTGCATCCGGATCGGTCGTGGACTCATGGGTCTTGTTACTCCGCTTCTGGCCATGGAAGTTAGTCCCGTCGCCCGGCCCGTCGCCGTCCTTCGGACGGAAGCTCTTCTGCGAGGCCCATGCCTGGATCAGCGTGCCGTCCACGGTGAAGTGCTCGTCCGACATGAACTTTTTCGCCTGCCGGTTCACCTCGGCGAAAAACTGCTGCGCCACTTCGGAGTTCAGCAGCCGGTCCCGATTCTTCGAGAACACCGCATGGTTCCACACCCCATCGTCCATGCCCAGGCCCACGAACCAGCGAAACAACAGGTTGTAATCGATCTGCTCCACCAGCAGCCGCTCGGAACGGACCGAGTAGAACACCTGCAGCAGCAGCGCTCGCAGAATGTACTCCGGCGCAATCGACGGCCGGCCGGAGTCCGCGTACAGCGCGTCCAGTTCGTCGCTCAGCGACCGCAGCACCGTGTCGGTCAGCTTCCGTACTTCGCGCAACGGATGATCCAATGGCACCCGCTGCTCCAGCGATACATAGCTGAACATCCCCTCCTGAACCCGCTCGTCTCCGCGCATGACCATAAGACGAACAGCACCCGTGCAATGTCGCTCTGGTGGTACCTATTTCAACAAGTTCCTAGTGTTGGTTCGCTGGCGCCAGCAGCCGTAGTCAACGCTCTGATTAATTTCGCATTGTGCTGGTTAGTATTGCGGTTCTTTCCAGGTTTGAAATCCGTGGGCGTACCGCCTCCAGACGCTTCGGACGTGCCGACTGAGCACTGGGACCCTAAAAAATGGACTTAACGCGCTGATGAATGCAACCAACGCCCGAATAACCGCCCACTCGCATATGACCTCGGAGTCATGTAAGCATCGTCCACCACTCGGGAACAATGCCCATCACTCGCTCAGAACGTTTTCTGCTTCGCATGCGATGCTCGCCCATGAGCTTGCGCGACGCTATCAAGCAGTGCGTCACTAAAGCCTAGCTTTCGAGCCTGATCGATTGTTAAACCGAGCGGCTCCTCGCATGCTTGAACTACATGCGGGAGGCCAGTCGGATTCACCATCAGTACCCCGCTCTTGGCATCTGGCCATACCAGAAATGACAGGTTTTCCTCCTCTAGAGCCTGCTTGCATTCGCCATCTGCACGGGAGACTACTACAGATGAAAGGGAAGGCATTATTAGCTGGGAAGAAGCTGTACCGTCCACGTCTCGGTTAATCACTTCAAAATCCTCTGTGTCGGAAACAAATGTCTTCCAATCAATCAAGCCGCCCGTTGTCATGTCAAATACGAGAGCAAAAAAGTCGTTATCTGGGTAAGCACCCCCGCAGAACTGGGTTTGGTCAGCGACCATGGAAACAAATCGTGGTCCCCGCATCTTTACCGAAACTTTCCTATCCCAGCCCCCAGTGGAAGCAGGGGGCTTGTCGTCCATGGCGTGGGCGTACTGTTGGAATTCTTTGTCGCATTTGTGCAGTTCACGTACAAGAGTTCGATTCATCCCATTCAAGAGCGCATTCGCACGGCGCACGGCAGGCGACGATGGCCCGGTAATCACCGGCCACGAATCAACACCTTTGCGAAGCTGCGTTACGTGAGCCACCGAAAACAGTCGTTTAGGTTGTGAGCCTCCAACTGTGCCCTGCGCGGATGCGTGGAGCGTCACAAACACAGATGCCAAAAGGGCGGCACAGCAAAAGCGCGGTATCAAACGTTTAGCTTTCATGTCTGTATCCGAAATTGTAGGGCGTCCGGCGGCTTTGAAGGGATTGCGGGCAGATTACCCCCGGATGACCGCCGATGCTTCCCTTTGCCAGTTCTTCGCCCTCTTGAAGCCCAGACGGCACCATCTGTTGCTCGGCTCACTCAAACCGGCAACACTGGGCATCCCGAAACTGTATTTGGTGGGAGCACCAGGCTTCTGTCGGATGGCAGCAAATCGGGGTGCACTGGATCCAGTGCCTACGGAACATTCTTTTCGCCATCGGCACTCTGCGCAAGCCACGCGTGCTCATACTTATCAAGACTCTCGCCAATATAGCGCCAATACTCTGGCGATGGTTCCATCTGGGCAACTTCGTCCACAATGGATCGAAAATATCCGAAACTGGCGATCGGCCCGCTAGCCTGCCCATTCAGCCAGGAGACATACTTTCTAGTGCACCCTAGCAGAAATGCGTGCTCAACGTCTTCAATCGGAACACGATCAGAAAACAGAGACCGGGCCATCTTTTCGTCTGCCGGCGAAAACCTGAGGCGAACGCACCCGCGAGTTCCCAAAAGCGTACGAATGCGTTTTACGTAATCGTGAGCGCCTCGGTGTTTTCCGCCGGAGCCGATACCACATAAGGCCAGAATGCATCGCAGATCTGCGCCACGCCGCGAGTATGCTGGTTAGCCGCGAATCTCATCTTGCACACGCCTCGTTGCTTTAGCTCTTCGAAATAGGCGATAACGGATCGTCGGCTTTTCGCGAGAGACTTCGCAACGCTTGCCTGATCGATCTCCAGGCAGGCACTGTTGCGGTCTGCGCGCAGGCACAGAAAGACGTAGAGCTTGAATGCTCCGTCGGAAAGCAACGTCATCGCGGAAGCAACTTCCCTCCCGGCAGCAAACCATCCGGTGGGATGCTTCAACCTTGTTCGCGTTGGTATGGAATCAACCAGGACTCAGCCTTTCGATCCGATCGCGCGAGAGAAACGGTATACGAGTTTGTTGCCCACCGCCTCAGGGCCTTCAACGGAAGCGGTCACGATTTCCGGGTATGCTGCAGCGTAGGTCTCGCGAACCTGGTCCACGGAAAGCTGGGAACCTGGGTCAGGCAGCCTGACACCGTTGTAGGTAAATTCTCTTTCCATTTGCTCAACGTGCATGAGGTCTCCTTCGTTAGCTCAGAGTTGGTTTCGTTGTTGTGTAATGTTTGCCAGGATGATCTTCTCTCGCAGCCTGTTTGCCACATCCATCTGGTCTCTCAGAGCTTCCTCGACGCACATGAGGTGCACGATAAGATCGTCCTTTGAGTGGCGTCGCAGCCGGGCTACCTGTGCCTGTACCGCAGCTCTCCTCCCTGGCTCTGTACGTGCATACAATTCGAGAATCAACTGACCCTTGACCTGGGGCGTCCTTGGTGCACGCCGGTTGGCGAGGTACAGTTCATGCGCGCGTTCGTTCCGTTTGATCGTGTTCGCCGATAGAGACCGAGCGAAGAGGAGGGACACTTTGTTTCTGATAGACGTCAAGGTAACGGGTTGATTCGCCTCCCGCAGCTTCCCAATGGCCGCCTCAACACAGCTCGCCGTCTCCTTCCTTCTTTCCTCCCATGCCGTGGCAAGCCACACTGGCGTCACGCGCTTGCGATTTCCCGGGATCACGCTACCCCTGATTCGGTGGTCTGTATCTGAACTGTCTGAAGAGAATCCTGCTGTGCTTGCTCGATAAGACTCATCTCTTCGAGCATCAACTCACAATCCTGCACGAGCTGATTCAGCCGTCTCTCTTCAGGAAATAGCTTCTCTCGAGTTGACCAAAGCGCATGTTCCCTGGCCCATGCCATCTTCTGCTCGATTTGGTAGCGCTTGTCCGGATCCGGAGCATTGCCGGCACAGCCTATACAGGCGAACTTGGCCGGGCAAAGATTTGCTACGACGCATGTGCCGCCGATGACCTCAGTCAGGGCGCCAACTTTTCCCTCCGCTTCGGCGAGCATGCGGCCGATCTCAGCCGGGCTTCGAAGAGCCTCCGCAGCCACGTCTATCCGATCGACGAAGACCATTTCAGCCGCATCCATCACCTGTGTCCGGGTAGGCTGGGAATAGTATTTCGTCACGGAGGTATCCCGCTGGTGCAGCATGGCGGCAATTACGTCCACAGACACCTTCATGCCTGCCATCTCGGTGGCAAACGCGTGGCGTAGTATGTGCGATGTCAGATGAACTCCTTGGCCGTCCGAGGTGCGAACCACAGCACCGTGCAGCAGAAACCGGATCACGCTGTTCAGGGTGCATTGATTCAGCAACCTCCCGCCCCATTGAAACACGTACCGATCGGGGAGGGTCTTGTCATATTGAGGGGCGACCACAGGTATCTTCTTCGCTTGTGTTTGGTCGCGCAGAAAGGAGATGACCTCCATCAGGTCATCCTTGGTGCGCTCATCTATAAAGTAGTTCTGCCGTTCCGTCGATCCTTTGGGAATCATCCGCAGCAGCCAGCGCGCAGTTCCTTTTGGCCCGACGTTAACCAATTGCTTAATGCAATCAGGATTCTGGGCAATCTGCTGAATTTCACCCAGTCTAGCGCCGGTGATGGTTTGAATTCGAATTGCGAGATGTGCGAACATCGCTGCAATCAGCAGCCCTTCTGTCGAAAACAGGAGATGACCACCCTTCTCCCTCATCCAGGCCCATTCTGCCAGATGGTAACTCCATCCAACGATGCGCTGTGGCATATACCAATGGTCGGAATTATCGTATCCCCACCGTTGATAGAACTCGATACGTTTGCGCATCAGGTCGGTGCCGTTCACGTCGGAGAAGACGTAGTTTTCACAGAGTTCAAGAAACCATGGCTCCGCGGGAGTAACTCCACTCTCCAGCAGCTCAGTCTGTCGATGCTCAACATGAAGGCAGTTTTTCTGAGATGAGAATTCCCCGGACAGTCTGCGGCGAAGACGAGGCTTGATAATTGATCTATAGCCAAGCTCAATCAACCTGTCCCACCTGGAAGTCGCATCCCAAAGCGTCATATGCACCCTTTGACGCACCAGTCGACCACCTTCCAGCGGTGCCGTTTCCTCATAACTGAAGTGATACGGGAACGAAAGCCTATTTGCCTGGACGGTAGCCGCCGCCTGTTGGCATGCGGTATGCATTCGCTTGATTTGGTTGAGGCGGGACCTGGCCAAGTGTCGCAATTGGTGAAATCTGCTATGGACGGTGTCGGTCTTTGCCTTTACCTTCGCCTTCCGCTGCTGGTTCCAGGCGGACCACTCCCCGGTCATCGAGATCTTTCTTTGATCGACAATGCGCCTGAGAAAGAACCTATCCATCCCTTCACGCTGCGTCTCCGACAGCCTCTCCGCGTAGTCATCAAAGCAGTGCCTGACGCTGTTCCAGAAACCGGACAGGGCGACCCTTTGGTATTCCGTCAGCCCAGAGGTCACGCGCTCCTCCCGGAGCCGCCTGAACATGGAATCTGGATCGATCTTCGTAATGTCATCTAATTCAAGATCTCTCATCGCGATTCGCATTGGTGGGACCCAAGCGGCGAGGTGCAGATAAAACTGATCCCGGCTTGAATCCTTAATGCCCGCAAAGAGCGCCACCGTATTTCGCAGAGATGGATTTTCGATTGCGCGAATGTAACCAATTACCTTTGCTGTTGGAATCGGCCAGCGGCCATCGTTGTTCGGGTCGAAGCACGTCAACGGGGCCGAGGCGATCTCTGGAGCTATGTGAGGAATGAGATCTTTGAGGGTACCAGTCTGCGGATATCTCGCTTTCGATTTGAACCCGCGAAGGTGGCGCCATGCCGCGATTCCGTCAACAAATGGCCTGGTTGATATACCCGGGAAGTAAGGGGCGAGCGTCTTGTGGTTGGGACGCTTACCTCCAACCCACAGGGCCTCGCACAGCGCAATCACCGCTGCTTCGGGCAGAGGCATCATCTTCGGCCACTCCGAGCCAATGATTTCCCGCAGATCCGCAACCGCATCGTCAATCGTCATCGTCCTCCCCGAGGAGAAAGGCCAGATCGTGATTGCTCCGCTCAAGTGCAGCGGTCGCCGCGTCAATCGACGGAGGGCCTGAAGCAGTGCTCGGCGCTTCACTGCGCCGTTCGCGTCGCGTCATTTCCTTATGGATGATCCCGAGCCGGATGTGAAAATCTGCGTCCCGCTGTAGATGGTCATATGAGCGCAGTGTGCGCTCGCCTGAGTTCCACGCCATGTACCGAATCAATTCCTGACGCCGTCTTGCGCGTGTGCCTTCATCCTTGGATGTGCGATCAATATTCCTCAAGGCATTTGTCACGAACCAATGACGAGCCTGGTGAGGATCCGCGTCGATCCCTGACGCTTTCAGCGCGGGCTTCCAATACTGTTCGCGAAAGAGCTTCGCCGTGAGGGAGCCTCCCTGTTCGGTTAGAAACAGCGGTACCCTCTCTAAAGTTTGCGGGTTGGCCCTGTAGAGCGATGTGAGCGTGCTGACTCGCCAGCGTTGGAGATCCACTGCGGCTCGCCCGTGCACATCGTCGTCGAAGTAGCGCCGGTACAGCTTCGTGGTCGGGTTGGAAATCATCAGCGTCTTCGTTCGTTGACCAAAGCTACCTTTGTTTTTGCTCTGCAATAGGTTGCGAAACCCTCCCAGCGCCCAATCCAGCGCCGTGAGGCCAACAACTTCGGAAACGCGCGCACCCGATTCGAACAGCGTCCTGCTCACGCACAACTCGCGAAGCTTCCAGCCAAAACGCCTACCGGCATCCTGGACTATATGCGGGAATTCAGGGTCATCAATTGTCTGCGGCTTCCATTCCTGCTGAATGAAGCGGAAATAGTTCTCCGACAGCCGAATGCCGGATCTCTCGTCGACTCCGCTTTCGGGTGGCATGGGCTCACGGCCACGAAGCATTCGGATAGAAAGCCGGTGCTGTTCCCGCAATTCGAGCCGAACCTTTGCGGCATCTTCGTGAACCATTGGATTCGGAAATGGGTACCGACCGGTGACGATCATGAAGTCGTAGAGTCGCTTGAGCGCAGATAACAGCGTGCGCACGTTGACTCGCGTGCCATTCGTAGCGTTGATGTAAGAGACCTTGAGTCCGCACAAGTCGGCCCGTGCCGTAACCTTGCAGTGCGCCCCCATCGTCAGATACTCCCGGACGAGTCCGCGCACATCCTGTGGTTTGCCGAAGATGGTCCAACCCTGTGCCGAAGCAACCCGATCAGTGCTTGCCCAATTCGCGATCGAAATAATTTCGCGAATGTATAACGGCACCGACGACTCTGAAAGCGACTTCTCCAGATCGTGCGCAAAGAGAGTCAACGCAATCTCAGGAAGACCGTCATGGTCGACGACTTGACGCCGATAACTGAGTCCCGGTGTGGAAATCTGCTTGTACAATCTTTTCACCAGCAACTTTGGCCGACAAAACGAAATGCAGACGAAATGACGCTTGATATTTCCGACCCTGTGCCCGTCTACCCACTATGCGGTGACGCCCCATACAACTTCGTTGCTGCGGGATGTATTTACCGTGAAACTGCCCGACTGGCGTTATCTTTCACAGCAACTCGCGCACCTGTTCGACGGAAAGATTGGGAGCCGGATCGGGGATACGAGTTCCGTTGTAGAAGAATTCGCGCTCCAGAGCTTCAACTTTGAGACCACTCATGGATAGCTTCTCCTTGGTTGTCGAGAATGGGTCGACGTGGGACTTATGCCTGAAATCTGATTCAATGGACAGGAACCACTGACTTTGAAAGGACCGGGATGACAATCAACGAAATAGTTGCAGCCCTCGATGACGAGATCAGCCGGCTGCAGCAGGTGCGCAGTCTGCTCGCAGGCACCAAAGGTAGTGTCACGCACGCGGCGACCTCCTTCGCATTCGGTGCGAATCAGGCGAAGCCGCGCAAACGCCGCCACCTCAGCGCCGAGGCCAGAGAGCGAATTGCCGCCGCGCAGAGGAAACGGTGGGCCGCTCAAAAGAAGGCTGCAAAGAAGTAAGTACACCCCGCCACGGGCTCAATTTGTGGCGGAAAGAGATACAGGCGCCAGATTCAATGATGATGCGCTCCAACATGCGTCAGGAGCAACCACTCGTTCCGCCGCAGTTCCTGCAGACATAGCAGTTTCCATTTGGACTCATCAGAGCGCCGCAGGAACGGCAGGCTGGCGCGTCGCCAGCATCAAATCCTTGCGACAAGATCGGCACAACCTTCCCCGGATCAGCTGCAAGGCTGTCGTGATTGCCGGATGCAGAAAACAGGGCCAGTTGCGTTCCGGAGAGGAAGCGGAGTTCGAGCCAACGGAACAGGTAGTCCATGATGGACTTCGCATAGCCAAGTTCCGCGCTCCCCGTCCAGCCTGAAGGTTCAAAGCGAGTGTGCGACAGCTTGTCGCAAAGCACCCGCAAGGGCACTCCATGCTGGAGACTGACCGAAACGACGGTTCCAAAGCACTCCATCAGGCCCGCAATCGTTGAACCTTCCTTGGCCATCCGAATGAAGATCTCACCAGGCTGACCATTGGGGTAGAGCCTGCCCGCAGCGGCGGCAACGAGCATTGCCCGCCCACTGCACCAGTTCGCAATGGACACAACGAGTCTTTGCGCGCTCTTCGCACACAGGTCCACCTCTCATGTTTGTTAATTGTTGTTTCAGCCGAACAGGCTGAGCTGGATCGGCTGACCGCCCGTCGTCGTCGCCGGCCACGGAGGCGCATCCGGCCGCTTCTTCTCTCTAACGGGCGGAACCAGATGGATACCGTGCTCGCCGTCGAGAATCAGCGCGCCGTCCTCTGCGCCCTTTGCGGCCTGCTGTGGAACTGGTCTTATTTGTTTCGACCGCTCCCTATCGAGCTGGCGCCAGACCTGGTCGGCACTTTCGCCGACACCGGCCTTTTCGACGAGTTCCCGCGCCATTGCGGACATCAGATCCTCGTCAGCATCGAGCGATTGGAGGCCTTCGCCCGAGAACTTGCCCTCCATCATCAAAGCCACGAGCATCTTCTTGCCCATCAGCCGCAGGCAGACCTCCTGCATGGTCCCCTTGTAGGTGAGGAACTTCACCCGTACAGGGTGTCTTTGCCCGATCCGCCAGGACCGCCGGCTGGCCTGCCGAAGTGTATGTAGCGAATAGCCGGTCTGGTAGAAATAGAGCGTCGGAAACGCCAGGAGATCGAGGCCCGTCTCCACCAGCTTCGGATGACAGACGACCACCTCGACCCCCGATTCGAGCTGCCTGTCGTACCACTCCTCGCGCTTCTGCGTCGGGACAGAAGCACGAAAAACGGCAACACGCAGTCCTGCGGCCGACAGCACATGTTCCAGCCGCGCGTTGACGTCTTTCTCGCCCGTGTAGGTCGCATAGACCTGACAGCGCCGGCCCTGCCGCAGTTCTTCCCGAATGTTTTCGATGAGAGCAGTTTCCTTGGGATAGAGGCAGTCCCGAGACAATTCCCGTGGGCTGGCGACAAGAAACTTGTAGTATTCCTTCGTCGCCGGATCGAGCGCCCGCGCCCAGATTTCCTCGAAACCGTACGGATGATCGGGATAAAGCAGAAGCGTGTTCAGAAGCACACTCATCAGGCTCTTGTTGCCGCGATGTTCCGCCATGGCATTGCGCAGCGCCTTTTCGAGTTCTTCGTAAGCCTCCGCAAGCTCTTTATTCATATCGCAGGAGAGCACGCTCTCTGTGTAGGACGGCAGGTTGTCCGCGATGTCTTCGAGCGCCAGAAAGGCGGTCGTCGACATGAGAAACTTACCGAACAGGAGAGGCGAGGCGCCCGGCTTCCGGACCACCTGAAATACACGTGCCACGCCCCGTCTTTCCACACGTAATAGTCGGCAAAATAAGACTTGTGCGGCTTGCCGTCGATCACCTTCTCTGAGGAGAGCCCGTACGCGACTGCCACCTTGCCGTGAATATCTACGGTAATCGGTGGCATATTGGGGCTCCTCACCACTTTACCTTTATTCCTTTCCGCAAGCTCCAACTCCTCACTGAGATGATTGATGCTTCCGTTGCTCATGATTTCGGTAAAGTCCGTTGTCAGAAGGCATGTCTCAAAATCGGTATCGCCGCTCAGGTAGGCGAACGTCCAAGCACTTTCCAGTCTCCGAATGGTGGCAGCATCTCGCCGCTGATGAGCAAGTGCGGGACGGGCACAGTCGGCTCTGGCATCAGTCGCGAAAACGATCAGGCAGACACAGAAAACTAGTTGTGTGAAACGGAGCGTCATGAACCCACCTTTTAGGACCGAGGGTTTTTCATCCGATGTAGTCATCTATGGCCGCTGCCGTCGGAAAGTAGCAGCAAGCGGCTCTTAAGCTCTTAGATAGACGAATGGAAGCCAAGATGGTACTCGGCTAAAAGAGCGATACTCCGCCAACAAGAGCGGCGCAAGCTATTGGTTCGAGGAGACTCATGCCACAGCCCCGTGGCAGAGGAGCATGCACTCACCTCCGAAAAGCGCACTGCCAGCGATCTCTGGGACTCTGAGGAAGCGGGCTGGGAATTACAGCACACTCTCATTTCCACGGCGAACCTGCTAGGAAGACGGTATGCGCGGAAAGACAATCAACGGTTGGACGTGTTCAGCTATATCAGTCCCGAGCGCGAGTTGGGCAGACCGTCCTTTGCGTTCGCTGCAGGCATGATCGAGGAGGAACTGCACCAGCTGAAACGAGCCAATCCCAATCGCGGCAGAAACCCACAAACCACTTCCCAGCGACGAACGGTCACGAGCATGAAGACCCCTTGACTTAAAGTCGCGATAGAGTCCAAGCCCTCGTTCCGAGCGGCTCGGTCGGCTGACCTTGCGGCATGAACCCTGGGAGCATAATCGCAGCACGCCGAGCTCAAGCCAGCACCATCGGATTCTGCCGTCAGAAGAATAGTGCTCGTCGCCCTCCGGGATCCATTTGCGCTTGATTTTGAACCGGCGCTGCCTGATCGCCGAGTCGTTCCGGTAGTCTCTGAAGTCGCCCAGCTCCGAGTTTCATATTGCTGTATCTGTTCCTGACTGTTCCTACACAACCTCATAGCCGTAGCGTGTAATGTTCGCCTGTCCCGTCTTTGCGGACGTTCATCCCCGAAAGGTCCCAACTGGGCCCAGTGATTGTTGGATCGTGAATTGCTCTTGAACTGGTCTTGATCTGGTGCGAGAAGCCAGCTGACATGAGTTTGGCGGATTCCATCAGGCCCGCGTGCGCCTGCGTACAGCTAATCGTGGGGCAATTTGTGGCGCGAAAGCGCCTTGGAGGCAATCGGTGATGAGACGAAGTTGGATAGTGATTTTGGGTGGGTTCGTGAATGTTCTTGTCCTGGCGAGTTCGGTTGGGGCGCAGAATTCGAATTCTGGCGATATTCGTGGCACAGTGACCGATTCGTCGGGCGCGGTGGTGCCCGGGGTAAGTGTCACGGTCAAGAATAACGACACCGGTGTGATCAATAAGTACGTGACGAATGGGGCCGGGTTATACGATACGAATTCGATTATCCCCGGAAACTACACGCTTACATTCACCATGCAGGGCTTCAAGACATTCGAGCGTGGCCCAATCCCTCTTCCAGTCGGTTTTTTTACCGTGGATGCTGTCTTAAGCGTCGGGTCGGACACCCAGGTGGTTGAAGTGAATTCCGATGTGGCTCTGCTCAAGACGGAAGATGCCCAGGTGTCAACGACTCTGCAAGAGGCGCAGTTGGACAACCTTCCCAACGTCGACCCGTCGGCCGGCTATACCTATCTGCTGAAGTTGCTTCCCGGTTCTTCCAGCACGCCAGCTATGGGTAACGGTAGTGGCACTGAGGAGCCTCAGTTCGACCAGGTCATCAACGGAACCATGCCCTACTTTTCCAGCTTCCTGGTCGACGGTGGCTCGATCTGGTTGCCACACAGCGCCAACACCGACCAGGGCCTGAGCGAAGCGGTCTCCGAGCTTAACGTGATTGCCACAGTTGCCCCCGCCCAATACGGCGGCGGCGGTTCGGTCTTCAATGTCATCACCAAGAGCGGGAGCAGTCAATTTCACGGCTCCCTCTATAACTATTTCCAGAACGACGCCCTGAATGCGAGAAGCTACTTCAACACCGCGGCCAGCGGCCCTAAGGCGAGGCAGCGTTACAACTACTTTGGCGGAGCGGTAAGCGGGCCGATCCTGAAGAACAAAATGTTCTTCTATTACAACTATCAACAGGAGGAAAACCCGACCAGCTCGTTCCAGGTTGCCTCGGAACCAACTCCAGCCATGAAGGCAGGTTGTTTCGATCCTGCGCTTTTTGGAACGACTCTGAAGCTGGACGCAGCCCATGGCGGCACGCCTTTGACCACCAATTCCGCCCAGTGCGGCTCCTTTAATGCTGCCGATTTGGCGATTCCCACGGCCGATTTCGATCCTGTCGCTGTCAACATCCAGAAAGATTTCTACGTGAATCCCACCCTGCCTGGATTGGCGAGCAACATCGGATATCTGGCGCCAGCGAACAATAACCAAACCAAGATGATTGGTCGGCTGGATTACAACATTTCTCGGAACAACCACATTAACTTCACGATTGTGTCGCGCTGGGCCCCCTTAGAGGTGTCTTTAGACAATGGTGCCCAAGCTCCAGATTGCCCGGTCAACTGCCAGGACGATTCGGCCGACGGTGGAAACGAACAGATCTCGGATGTATGGACGATCAGTCCGAACCTGGTCAACGAATTTCGCTTTTCGGGGAACCGTGAGGCGGATTACGATGCTCAAGCGTCTTTGGGCCAGGGTATCCCGGCCAAAATTGGATTGCAGTTCTCCACCGCGGATGTGTTGCCAACGCTGCAGATTACTGGAACGGGCGGACCCTCGAATATTACCCCCGGCACCGAGGCGCTTTTCATTCAGAACAGCTTCGTTATCGGGGATGTGGCAACCCTGGTAAAAGGTAAGCACATCCTGCACTTTGGCGGCGAGTTGCTGGTCGAGCAAGATAACTCGACTCCATGGGGTGGCATTAACGGCGCAACCATGGCGTTCACCGGCCAATACACAACCAGCAATCCCGCCATCGAAGTTGGCTATGCCGACTTCCTGTTGGGGGATGTTCAAAATTGGAGCACAAATACAACACCGAAACACTATATGCGAGCCAAGAATCCCTCGTTCTTTGCTCAGGACGATATCAAGTTACGTCGGAACCTGACCATCAACCTCGGAGTGCGGTCGGAAACGCATGGCGGAGCGAGCGAAAAATACAACAACGCGGGTGGATTTGATCCGACCCTGCCCGATCCGGTTGCCAGTACCTCAACCCTTCCCGTCAATCCTTTGGGCTCGATCTGGTTCGCCGGCGAGAACGGAGCGCGGACTCAAAGCTACGAGACCAAGACTCAGGTGATGCCTCGCCTTGGTTTCGCGTGGTCAATGTCGCCCAACTGGGTCCTCCGCGGCGGCGTCGGACAATACGATTCGCTGTGGAGCGAGGACACCGTGGGCGGACCCATGGGTTTTGGCTCGGGCTTCGTTGGCAGTGCGTCCAGTACCAGCACGGCAACACCCGTGGTGCAGCTATCGGGGAGCGGATCGAATCTGCCCGTTCTTACCGGAGCTGCAGCCCGGAACCCTCTTTCCTACATTACGCCTGCAAGCCCCCAGGGAAGCGGCGGGACGATCCCCTATACTCCCTACAATCTCCCCATACAGGACGGCTGGCAATGGACGGCAGGCGTGCAACGGCGTTTGCCTGGAAATTTGGTGGCCGAGGGTCAATATGTCGGCAGCCACTGGGAAAACATGATGTTCGAGGAGGATATCAACCAGCTTCCGGCCGATAAACTCGGGCAGGGCCAGGCGGCACGGCCGTACCCACAGTTCGCCGGCATCGGTATTAATTCCGGCGGCTCGCGCACCGGCACCTACAATGGCATTTCGAACTACCAGTCGGCCCAGTTCATGTTCCACGTGCCAACCAACCATGGCTTGGCCGCCGATATCTCTTACGCATGGGCTAGGCTGTATGACGACATGGACGATTCCGGCTGGGGAAACCAGTTCGGCGAGGTGTACTATCAGGACGCGTATAACCCCTCGGCCAACTACGGGCCCTCGAATTTCAACCGGCCAAACTCCGTCAAGGGGATGGTGCTGTTTGCGTTGCCATTGGGGAAAGGACACCAATATCTGAGCTCGACCTTAGCCGATGCGGTGCTGGGCGGTTGGACAGCATCGAGTGACTTCGTGGCCCAATCGGGAGTTCCGTTTACGGTCGTCATGAACAGCTCGATCCCGGATGGCTCGCTGGGTCAAAGTGATGGCAACTCTCCTACTGCGGCGCTCTATCCCAACAAGGTTGGGAATCCGGGGGCCGGGGGACAGTCGCTCAATCACTGGTTCAATCAGCTCGCGTACGCAGCGCCGGCCGTGAATACCTTTGGCACCAACCCGAGGAATTCGCTCCGCGCACCTGATCTAACGGATATCGATTTCTCCCTGGCCAAGAGTTGGAGCTTGCCGGGATGGGAGCGAGGCAAACTACAGATTCGGGCGGATGCGATCGACCTGCCCAACCATCCAAGCTTCGAACTTCCCAGCAACAAACTCAATCCAACAGCGCTGGCCACCGGGGTTGCTGACCCCAGCGTCGGTCAGGTCACAACAACCTCGATCCAGGGTCGAACGGTTCAGCTCACCGGGCGATTCCAGTTCTAAAAGCGTAACGCGGTTCTTCCACAGCAAAGAAAGGGCGGTGGCTTCGGCCACCGTCAATCCTATTAAAGCGAAGTCCTGAAAGCGGAAAGGCTCGAGCGTCCAATCCATCTCCAATGGCGGGCGCTGGTGACTTTAGCCGGCACGCGCGGCAGATCGACAATATTCTGTACGAGGAGCCAATCCTGGCGCAGAGAAGCGGGCAGAAACGATGGCAGTTTTGCCGCAGAAATGAAAAGGGACGAACAGCCTGATGGAGAGTACACGGAGAGGGTTCTTAAAGGGAGCATCGGCCACCGCAGCCGCATCGGCGGTAGCAAGAGGATTGACAGCACTTGCCGACAACGCAGCTGATTCAGGGCCGGTGCAGGTTTGGGGCACGTTCGGCAACTGGCGTCACGCAGCGATCTCAGCCTTGAATTGGAAGCCTGTATCGGAGCTGGCTTCGGACGCAATCGTACTGAATCCGGGCGCGACGCGGCAGGAGGTGCTCGGTTTCGGCGCCGCGTTCACGGATGCGTCGTGCTGGGTGCTGAGCCAGATTCCGGAGGAGTCACGCGCCGGCCTGATGCACGAGCTGTTCTCCCCCGACGAGATGGCGTTAAATGTGTGCCGTACCTGCACCGGGTCGATCGACTACTCGCGGTCCGTGTATAGCTTCGATGAGGGCAGCGATCCGTATCCAGATCTGCAGCGGTTTTCCATCGACCACGACAAAGCTTATATCCTTCCTATCCTCAAGGCGGCCCGCAAACTGAATCCTGACCTGTTTCTGTTCTCCTCACCATGGAGCCCGCCGGCCTGGATGAAGTTCAACAATTCGATGCTGGGTGGCACAATCCGCAAAAGCATGCTGGAGCCGTATTCCCGTTACATCAAGAAGTTCCTCGATGCCTATCAGGCCGAGGGCGTGGAGATCAACGCGGTCACGATTCAGAACGAGACCGACACTACCGTAGACGGCCGGTATCCGTCATGCCTGTGGGCGCAGGAGGATGAGATTCTCTTTGTGCGCCGATATCTCGGTCCCCTGCTCCGCAAGTCAGGAAGCTCCACAAAGATTTGGGTGCTGGATCACAACTTCAACCTGTGGGGACGCGCCATTGGAGAGCTGAGCGACCCTGGGCTCTACGAATATGTGGATGGCGTGGCATGGCACGGCTATGCGGGTGATCCCACCGGCATGACCCAGGTGCACAACGCATTTCCGGAGAAGAAAACCTACTTTACCGAGGGTGGACCGTTACACGAACTGGACACGCCCCGTCAGGATCCAATGTCGAACTGGGCGGAATGGGGCACGTGGGCCAACAGCGTGCTGCGCAACTGGGCTCGGTCCATTACAGTTTGGAATCTAAAATGGCCGATGTAGGGAGTTCCCTTCTCGTCGAGGGCTACGATCCGGAGGACCACGTCGAGAAATGGCCGGCTGTGGGCCGCGGCTTTCTAACCGTGTGGAACGACACGCATAAGGTTGAACGCAGCGGCCGGTACTGGACCTTCGCGTACTATTCCAGGCACGTGCGGCGCGGAGCCAGGGTGTTCCAGACCGACACCCTGGGAGACAGCGCCGCGAGGGCGTCAAACAGCAAGGTATCGCACATGGGTTTCCGCAATCCAGACGGTAGCAACACCGGTGAATTACTTCGCCAATCCGGCGAAGGTCTTTTCCCAGGTTCGTGCACCTATCCTGGGCATCGACACGCAGACGACAATCTTCGAGTTCTCGTTCATTGCGACCAACATGCTCAATCACCGGCAGTTCACCGATGCGGCCAATGGGACTCTGTGCCTATGTACTCCTGTCACTTGGGGCGTGCTCAACTCGCAGCTGAACCCGCCGCGCGCCATGGAGTTCGGCGGCCGGCTCACCTTCTAACTCGTTCCCGCCTAACGGGCTGGAGGCTCTCGCTTCCGGCCCCACCCTATCCTGGCGGAGGTCCTATGGATCTCCGCTTTTCTTCCCATGGATGATTGCAGGCACCCGTCCCACGTCTGAGCCACTCGGAATGCAATCCTAGCAAACCATGGCAGATACGAGTCGTAGGCCGCATGCATGAGACCATCGAAAGCGACATCTCGCCGCGGAAACCCTGCGGGAGCCAGCACCCGCATCGCGTTCAATATCCGATCTTCGCCTCCTGGCTAGACCCACCGTCATTGGATCAAGTGACAATTCGCTGCATGCGTACAGTTTCGATGACACCACTCGCCTAATCCTGAACTACTCCATTTCGAGTTCTATGTCTGAAGACTTGAGGGTATTGCGAAGAGTCTTGTCAATTTCAGGCCATTGAGCACCGAAGTTGATCCAATCTCTGACCTCGAGCACGAGCATTCTGCTTGCCGTGTCCGTAAGAACATACCGGCCGACATCATTCCGCGGCACTGCTCTTTCCTTTCTTATCCAGCCGCTCATTTCCAATTTCGCAGCTGCCATGGAAACTGAGGGAGCGCCAATAAATGTGAGCGCAGCAGTCTTGCTCAGGAGTTGTTTTGTGAGGGTGCGGATCGTCCTCGGACCGCCGTCGCGCAACGTAATTAAAACGAGTAACTGGACCACCGCTTCAAATAGATCTGATTTTCCCACTGTAGTCATGGTTACTCTTCCGTCGCGAGCCAGTATAAGGAGCCGCGACGTCGGGTCCGGATATCGATCATCGGTTTGCTGTGATAACGTCACGCGGCTCATAAGTATAGCTGCCTCGGCTAAGACAAACAGTGCCATCGTGTCAGGAGTTGAGGCGATGGAGGCACAATGTCCCTTATCGAGAACGAGGCGTAGTTGGGACGGTTGCTCAGCCACATTGGGGAGATTGCGACCCAAAACTTCAAAAGGCAATTTTTCCGCCAAACTGCAGCTTGCACGAATCGTACGTGTCGTTGGGGAGTGCTTCTAATGTTTGGCACCTTCCGTATCTGGATGATCAGCAATCGACTTGATTAGCAATCGACGGGCCAAAGACACCTTGACCAAACGATGACATCTCCGTGATAAACGCCCGCAGAGTCGGGATAAGTGGGATTAGCACGCTTATGCTATGGCATTACGAAGGGGCATGTACATCGATTGGAGGCCTGGGCGTCGTGAGCCGTTGGCAAGAGTGCGTCATTCGCGATAGTCAGCGGGGCTAAGAACGAGGCGATGGAGGAATATGCGGTCAAGTTCACGGTGGAACATCTTGAGAAGACGTTCGCTAAAGGTGAAACTGCGTATTTGCATGAAATGCTCCACCGTCGACTTTTACGAATGGATCGTGATGGTCCGAGAAGTGGTTGACGAAGTGCTGAAGCGGTGCCCCTCCGTTCACGTGATTTCGGAGCGAACCACTTCCCGTTCTGTACTTTTGGTGGGAACCCGGATAGGCTTACGCGTTAGTTGCAGAACTGAAGGACCAGCCGGAGACCAGGCTTCCGGGCCGACTTACGTTTCGTTTCGAGCAGTGGATTCGGTCAAAGGCCACGCACTCCTCCTTCGCCACTCGCTACCTTCAATCCTCCAATCAATAGTATTGATGTCCTACATAACGCCATAGTTTCGGGATCGCGAGTCCTCTTATCCCAGCTTCGCGGGCGTTTATCACGACGACGTCATCATTCAACCTACGCACCTGTGGCCAGTCGATTGCTGTTCATCCGGGTATTCGGAGAAGGCTTTGACAGGTTTGGTGGAAAAGCGGTGCATGGATTTCCACCCCTTGTGCGTAGCGGCATGGCTGCCTCTGTGCCGCTGCGCTTTTCCCAATATGGAAACAGGGAATCTGCAGCGCCGGCGACACTCTCTAGCGGCGTTCGCGAGGAACGTATCGCGACGAGTAAACATTCACGACGCCCATCGAAATGAAAAGACTGCGGTTGGATCGGGGCCCGCCTAAAACCAATTCGTGAAACCGCGAGGTTACCAGTTGTCGACGCATTTGGAACGCTTAGAAGTATTTTCAGGAGTTTTCAGGAGGCAACTATGAACCGCAAGCGGTCGGCATTCGCAGATCTTCGAATACCTCAGACCATGTTGGTATTGTGCTGGGCGATTGCCCTTGGATTGGTATTGGCCAATGGCTGTTCGGCACACGGTCAGCAACTCACCGGAACCCTGAGCGCGACGGTGTATGATACCTCGGGCGCAGTTATCCCAAGCGCAACCATCACCCTGAAAAACAGGGAAAGCGGCGACATTCGGCGCACCGAATCGGATTCTCAGGGATATTTCACCTTCACGGCCGTACAGCCGGCGACGTACAGCGTTGCGGTGAGCGCGAAGGGCTTCACGACCTGGGAGCTGAGCGGGATCGTGATGAACCTGGGCGATACGAAAACGGTCCCGAACATCGCGCTGAAGGCGGGCGGCAGCGACACGACGGTAGAGGTGGTGGCAGACAAGAACGTCGAAGTTCCTCTGGACACGCCGGAAATCAGCGACACCATGAACGCGGAGCAGATCGAGGATCTGTCACTGGAAGGCCGCGATGCCGGTGAGTTGCTGAAGATGATGCCAGGTACGGCTCTGAATAACGGCGCGAGCCAGGGCTCGAGCTTTAACCCCAAGACCACAGGATCGAACAGCGGCCCGGTCGGCGATTATTCCATTAATGGCTTCCAACCCTACGGCACCATGGCCTATATGCTGGACGGCGCAAATCTGGTTGACCCTGGCAACGCCGGTAGCCAGATCGCGAACATCAACACGGACATGGTGCAGGAAGTGAAGACGCTAACGGGCAGCTACGGCGCCGAATATGCCTATGGCCCGGTCATCTTCGAGGCGTTCAGCAAGAGCGGCGGCAAGAACTTCCACGGTGAAGCGTATACATACGCGCGCAACTCCGAGCTGAACTCATGGGAGTCGTACACGAAGGAGTCTTACCTTTCCAGCATCACCAATGCGACCTCGCCGGCAGCGGCTTCAGCTCTGGCCGCGGCGGATAATCCGTACGAGTACTTCTATTACATCGGGGGCAACGTTGGCGGTCCGGTGATCTTGCCCCATTTCAACTGGAACCACAACAAGCTGTTTTTCTGGGGCGGCTATGAGTACATGATCCAGCACCCCAACAATCCCATTCAGGACTACAACGAGCCGACGCAGGACCAGCAGAACGGCATCTTCGATAAGGCGACTAGTCCCTCGTCCAATAACGGGAACTACAGCTATGCTTACATGCTGCCCTGCCAGACGTGCAGCGGTCTGACGGCGGACGCCAACTGGACGACGGATTCCAGCGGCAACATTCATATCCCGACGACGGATTTCGATCCGAACATCACGGGTGTGCTAAAGCTGTATCCTCTGCCGAACGTAACTCCGAACGCAGGTAACGGCTGGAGCAACTATGCCTATGCTCCCAGCGTCCCACAGAACCGGTGGGAGGCGACCGGCAAGCTGGACTATGCGATTAGTGAGAACACAAAATTGAGTGGAACCTACGCATACCAGAATGAAGTGGATCAGCATCCCATTTCGATCTGGTGGGCGCCGCCGAACACCCTGCCGTATCCGGCTCCGGTTTCGGCTGCAACCAACTCCCAGGTGATTTTGGGCAACTTCACCCATCAGTTTGGCCCGACCACCACAAGCGAAACGGTGTTTACGCTGTCACGCTACATCAACCCGAATAAGCTGGGCAATAATGCGGCCAACCGCAGCACGGTGGGCATGAGTGGAGTCCCAGGACTGTTCGGCCACACGTCGACCCAGATGCCGAACATCATCGGTCCCTGGGAAGGCGCGCTTTCCAACATCGATGAGCAGCCGTTTGACGGATCCTTCGATGGCGGCGCGTTCGGCGCGCTGAAGCGGGTGCCGCAATTCTACGAGACGGTCAGCAAGGTGCTCGGAACGCACACCGCGAAGGCCGGATTCTACTGGTCCCAGCCCTACAACAGCGAGTCCAGCGGCAGCGACGATGGTGGTAACGACAACGGCCAGTTCAATATGGGATGGCCTGCGAACTATGGCACTAACAATGTAGTGTCCGATTTCGAACTGGGACGAGTCGCTAGTTATGAGCAACAGAGTGGCGTTCCGCTCGATAACTTCAAAATGAACCAGTGGTCGGTCTGGGCCCAGGACTCGTGGAAAGCCAACCGGCGGCTAACCCTGAACCTCGGCCTGCGCGCCGATCATATGGGCCAGTGGTACGGCGAACCAGCCGGTAACCAGGTCTGGGTTCCCGGAGCCTATGTGGATTCGCAAATAGCCCCGGCGAACGACGGTCTGGCCTGGAACTCCATCGACAAGAGCGTTCCCGTGTCGGGCTTCGTCTCTCCCCTGTTCTACTACGACCCACGCGTAGGACTGATCTACGACATCTTCCGGACCGGCAAGACACTTTTCCGCGCCGGCTACGGAGCATATCGTTATCAGATTTCCGTCAACGAAGCGACCATCGATCAGGTGGCCGACGGTCCGAAGGGCATCGTAAACTACACCACCCCCAAGGCCTTTGTGGGTTATGCCAATGCTGCCGCCGGAGGCACCCCGCCGACCTCGGTGAGTGAATCCGGATGGTTGGCCAATGCTTCGATCGGCGCCGATCTGTTGGGCGATGACCGAACCCCGTTTACCGCAGACTGGAACGTGTCCATCGATCAGGCGGTGCCGTGGCAGTCGCTGGTGGAAGTCTCCTACGTCGGCAATAAAACGTCCGGCGAGGAATTCAACGGAGGCAATGGCAATATCAACAATCTGAACAATCTCCCTCTGGGAGCGTACTGGAAGCCGGATCCGATCTCAGGGGCCCTATGCTCACCATCCGCCCCCTCGAGTGCGACGCCGGGTTGCAATGAAGTTGACTTCCGCCCGATGCACAACTACGGGAACGTCTACCTGTTGACGCACCAGAGCTATGAGAAGTACAACTCGTTGCAGGCATCGTGGAGAAAGAACGGCGCCCTCCTCAACTTCCAGGCGAACTACACCTTCAGCAAAGTGATGGGCATCTGGGATGGCGATACTTCGGATGGCACCGGAAACGGCGCGACGGTATGGCCGTACGCCATCGCGCCGAACTACGGGCCTCTGGACTACGATCACACCAACATATTCAACATCTGGTACATCTACAACCTTCCGCGCCCGATCCACGGCAACCGGCTCCTGGGGACGGCCATCAACGACTGGAAGCTATCTGGTTGGAATCAATACCAGAGCGGTGCAAATCTCCAGGCAAACTTAACCAACCTGAATGCAAACTACCCATCGGCGGCGTCGGGCGGAACTCTCTTCACCATGCCCAACGGCCTGCCGGCGAGCGGGATGAACACGTCAAGCTGGTTGGGCTCAGCTTCAGTCAACGACCTCATGCCGCTGCTCACCTGCAATCCGGCAGCCGGAAAGAAACCGGGCTATTACTACAACGCAAGTTGCTTCGCAGCGCCGAATGTCATTGGCCAGGAAGGTCCGCTGCACTGGCCGTATATGAGGACGCCGGCCTACTATACGAACGATCTCTCGATCTTCAAGAGCTTCCCCACTCGGGAAAGCCAGAGACTCGAGCTTCGTGTTCAGGGCCAGAATTTCATCAACCATCCGTTGCCGCAGTTCAACCTGAACGGCAGTAACAGTGACGATCAGATCAACTTCCAGCCGAGCGCCGGCTGCACAGATGCCTGTCTGGGGACGCCGCCGGTGAATGTGTCCACGAGCGGCAAACCGTTGTATACGACAGGTCAACGCCTGATGACGTTCTCTGCGAAGTACTACTTCTGAGAGACGTTGAAGTCGCAACCATGAGGGGTGGCGAAGGCCACCCCTTCCATTTTCCCACAGCTCCAGCAACATGACCCAAAACGCGGATGCTGTACCGGCGGAACTGGAGGTAATTTGGCAGTTGGGGTCCATCGTGGAGTTGGCCAGCCAGTACGGGCGCTACGGCTATCGCCTGATCACCGCGCTGCTGCAGCGGGACGGCTGGCAGGTGGGCAGGGACCGGGTAGAGCGCATCTGGCGTCGTGAAGGGCTGAAGGTTCCGCAGAGGCAGAAGCCGCGCGGACGCCTGTGGTTCAACGATGGATCGTGTGTACGGCTGCGGCCGACGCACGCCAACCATGTATGGTTTTACGACTTCGTGAGCGCGAGGACGCACGACGGAGGGACGGTGCGGATGCTGAACCTGATCGACGAACACACCCGGGAGGGCCTGCTGGTGAGAGCCGAACGGCGCTGGTCGAGCGCCAGGGTGATCGAGGCGCTGGCCGACGTGATGGTGTGGAAGGGAGTGCCGGAGCACATCCGTTCCGACAACGGGCTGGAGTTCGTGGCCAGGGGGCTGCGCAAGTGTCTGGCGAATACAGGCACAAAGACGTTGTACATCGAGCCCGGCTCTCCGTGGGAGAACGGCTACTGTGAGAGCTTCAATTCGAAACTCAGGGACGATTTCCTGAACGGCGAGATCTTCTACTCGATGAGAGAAATCAGGGTGCTCGCGGAGCGGTGGCGGGTCCACTACAACACCGTCAGGCCGCACTCCTCGCTGGGCTACAGGCCACCGGCGCCGGAGGCCTGTCTGGCAAAAAGCCTGGGGCATGGAGAAGTGGAAACCGCTACGCGCTTCCCAGTTGCTTTTTGGGATGTGTCTTGTACCACTCAGCCCAGCGTTTCTTCTGAGCGGCGCGAATCTTTGCTCTCGCCCCTGCGCTCATCGTCCGCTTCTTCTTTGGAGTGTTTGCGTCGAATGTGAACGCAGTAGCAATACCGGATTTGCGTCCACGTCTTGCAACCCCACCTAACAACGCCTTGACCTTCTCCAGCGTTGCAATCTCTTCGTCTATTGCCGCTACCAGTGCCTTCTTGTCCATGCGCTATATCGTAGCAGGACGACCAGAGCCAACTCGTCGGCAAGGGCCGCCAGATCGGTCCCATCCCTCGAAACGTCCGGGTTGCCGGCGACACGTCCGGAACCCAAGAGATTGCCCGTTTGCAAAGTTCCGTGGGAGTGTCGGAGCTACTCTCCCGCCTTGCACTGATAAAACAAGAGATCGAGACGCTGGAAAAACTTGGCCAATAGGTGGAAGGCGGCGCTTCACAGGTGAACAGAGCGCATGACCGGCAATCCGGAAGTTTGCAGTCGAAACATCCGAAAGGCCGACATCCATGTGAGTCTTCTGTCAAGGGTGAGCAGAGATGTCCCGGTCGCGTTCGCGAGAACGCGCAGTGCGTGACGCCAGGTCTCGTCGTGCGCTGTAGCGCCTCACGGCTGGTGGTTCCTGCTCTCCGCAGAACCGGACATCCATTTGCTGCCTCGGGCCACAGGGGCCGTCGCAGAAGATTGAGTTGGTGTTCTCTGCCAGTCCCGAAACAATTCGTAGAGAGCCTCGGGAGTAGTTAGCTCCTTCGCTCAGTCGGCAATCGGCAGGACCTGGCAGTCTGCGCATCGATGGTCCTGTTTTTGTCTTATCAGGGCAGTTTTTATGCTGCTCTGATCTCCCGCTGTTCCGCAGGAATAAACTCGCGGTTCTCCCGGTCCACGGCCAGCAGCCAGGCCACCATCTTGCGCGCTACGGCCAGCGTCGCCCGATTCCTGTTGCCCTTCTCCATCGCCTTCTGATGAACCAGAGCCAGTTCCGCGCTCTGTCGTGGCGCCAGCTTCGCCGCTTCCACCAGCACATGCTGGATATGTTTATTGCGTTGTTTCGACAGCGGCATGCGCATCACCTTGTCCGCCGAGCTGCGCTCGTCGCCGCACAGCCCGCAATAACTGACAGCCTGTTTAATGGAGCGGAACCGCGAGATATCCCCCATCTCCAGGGCCCAGCTCAGTGCCGTGATTGGCCCCACCCCCGGAACCGTCCTCAGTCGCCTGATTCGCTCCTTCAACAGCGGATCTCGTTCCAGCGAACTGACCAGCGCATAGTCGGTCTTCTGGCATCTCTCGATGGTCTCGCGGCTGATTCTGAGCAGTGGACGGATGCTGTCATCGATCTCGCCGTTGGTCGTCATCAGCCTTCGAAAATAACCCACCTTGTGGAGCCTGCTTTTGGTGTGTTCCACGCCGGTTTCCATCAGCAGTCCTGACACCCGGTTCTTGGTTTGCACTATCTGCCTCACGATCAGGTGCCGGTAGCGCAGAATCCGCCGCCGATCACGGATCTCCGTGGAAGCCATATGGCACTCGGGCAGGAAATCGCAGCGCAGGCAGTCAGCGATCTTGCTGGCATCAATCTTGTCGTTCTTCTTTTTGGATAACGCGATGGCTCGCAGCATCAGTGGATGCGCAACCTTGACCGCGCTGGCATGGGGCAGCAGATGGTCATAGATCCAGCCGGTGAAAATCGTGACCGCGAGGGGTAAGCCCGGCGTTTGTCCAAAAAGCAGTTTTGGATTGAGGGCAAGAGCGGCAGCCGAGTTTAGGACAGATGCATGGTCAGCGAGTGCATTGGCGATTATGTGCGCATTGACATCAGCGATCGAGAACGGGTTTTCCTTCCTGTTGGGCATATGGGCTACATGTCTCGCCTTCGCTCACCCATCCCTAAGTGCGCGCATCGGATCGATGGAGGCTGCCCGGCGCGCGGGGATCAAGCTGGCGATGGCAGCGCTGCCCGCCAGTGCCCCGATCGCGGCAACGTAGGCCAGCGGACTGGTGCTTCTGATCCCGTAGAGCAGGTTTGCACTGAGGTGACCGACGTAGAGAGCCGCGGGAATACCCAGGGCGATGCCGATGAGCAATGGCCAGAGGGCGCCCCGCAGCACCAACGCGATGATGCCGGGGCGCGTGGAGCCCACTGCCATGCGAATACCGATTTCCGTGGTGCGGCGGGTCACAAAGAACGAAATCACTCCGTACAGGCCGACGCAGGCCAGGGCCAAAGCCAGGACGCCGAACAGGCTTATGAGGCGCGCTACCAAGCGATCCTGATCGAAATTGCCGGCAACCTGGGAATCATAGGAGGAGAAATAGAAGATGGTGAGATTGGGGTCGATCTGTGCGATCGCGTGGCGCAGGAGATCCTCGACATCGCGCTGTGGCCGAGAGAACTGGACGATGATGGAGCCGACAAACATCGAGCTCTTCTCGGAAGATATCGCTTCAGGGTCAGTGAAACCGAGATATTGCTGTGTCAACGGACGCAGGAAAAGCGGAACAGGGTCGTGTTGCGGATCGGTCATTTTAAAGTCGGCGAACACCCCGACGATTTCGAAAGCCCCGGAATTCCTGGGGGATTCCACTCCGAAATGCTTGCCGAGCGGGTCCTGGTGGGGAAAGAACCGTCGCGCAAAAGACTGATTGATCAGCACAACAGGGGTTGAGCTTTGCGAGTCCTGCGGAGAGAAGTCTCGCCCGCGCACGATCGGGACTCCGATGGACGGCAGAAAGCGGGAGCTCACCCGGATCCATGAAGAAAGACACTTGTCGTCGGGCCCGGGCGCGGGATGGCCCTGCTGAACAACGCAGGTTGCCCACACATCGCCGCCCAGAGGGGTTTTGCGCGCGAGGCTCACATTGGTCACGGAGGGCAACGCGGAAAGACGGTGTTCAATCTCGCGGTAGAGTGCCGGGAGCCAGTCGAGGGTGTAACCCGCACCATCCGGATCGATGCGGAGGACATAGCGATTGGCTGTGGCGATGCCGAAATCCTGATGCTCGAGGTTGGACAGTGAGCGCCCCATGAGAAACGCCCCGGAGAGCAACACCATAGACAAGGCTACCTGCAGAACGACCAGAATTTTCTGAGGCACGACCGAGCGGTCACTGGTGCTGCGATTCGCGGTTCGAATGGCTTCCCCTGCCCCGGCCTGCGACAAAGACCAGGCAGGGACCGTTCCGAAGAGGACGCCCGTGGATAAAGAGACGAGAAATGCGAATCCAACCACGGTCGGAGAAGGACTGGCGTGGATTGGCATGTTGCGCGCATGCGGAAAGGCCAGCAGCAGAATCATCCGCGCAAGAGGATAGGCGGCCGCCAGTCCGGCCGCTCCGCCGAAAAAACTAAGCAGGACGCCCTGGGTAAGAATCTGGCGGATGATCCTGATGCGGGTTGCGCCCAGCGCCATGCGCACGAAAAGCTCCGCGCGCCTCGAACTGCCGCGGGCGAGGAGAAGGTTTGCGAAGTTCGCACACGCAATCAGCAAGACGATGATGGAGAGAATCATCAGCATACGCAGGGCCCGAGCGGTTTGCCGCTGCAGTGTCTGGATGCCGCCGCCCCCGGGCGCGAGAACGACATGCTGGCGAGGAATCAGATCTGCTCCGCCCCGGGCGGTATACAGGACGCGTGCGAACATCCACTGGCGCAGCCTGGCGGAGAGCTTTGCCTGCAGCGCCGAAATGGTGGTGTGGGGGCGAACCCTGCCCAGCAGATAGAGCCACGCGGTGTCTTCATCGCCGCTCGGCCAGAGGGATGTCCCCACACCGTTGATGAGGGGCTCATTTGACAGTGGCATCCATACGTCGGGCGGATGCTCCGCGATGCGGTCACCGAAAAAACCCGGCGGGGTGACGCCGACCACCGTGAATGGATGCTTCTGAACGTACACGGTGGCGCCTACGATGGCTGGATCGCCGCCGAAATTCGACTGCCACGCGGCGTAGCTGAGGACAAGTGCGGGCGCAGCGCCAGCTTTGTCGTCCTCTTGGCTGAACGGGCGTCCGGCATAGGCTCCCTCGCCGAGCATGGTGAAATAGTTGCCGGAGACAAATTCGGAACGCAGCGGCTGGGCCGGCGACGAGCTCCAGCGCAGCGATAACGAAGATCCTCCCGCCTCAACGGCCGCAAGCTGTTCGAACTCCGGCGATGACTGCTTCAGGTTGAGATACAGGTCGTACGGGAACAGATCGTAGTCGCCGTCGTCCCTCTCAAAGCCCATGCCACTGTAGCAGCACGTGTCCTGGTCGCCGATGCGATACAGTTGCGAGGGATTGGCCACAGGCAGTGAGCGTTCCAGCACGCCCTGGACGAGGGTGAAGATCGCCGTCGTGGCGCCGATGCCGAGCGCCAAGGTGATCACCGCGGTGACTGTGAAGCCAGGAGCCTTGCGAAGCTGGCGAAGGCCGTAACGGACATCCTGCACCATCGATTCCAGACCCATCGTCCCGCGGCTCTCCCGGCAGTCCTCCTTAACCTGCTCGATGCCGCCGAATTCGATTCGCGTCCGCCGCCGCGCTTCGCCCTCCGGCATCCCAGCCCGCACCTTGTCGGCCACCTGAGATTCGAAGTGGAAGCGCAATTCCTTGTCCAGCTCTATCTCCATCCGATTGCGGACTAATAATCGCGCGAGCCAGCTCATCAGACTCCCTCCATCGTCCCTTTGAGAATGAGGCCGACCACATCCGTGAGGCGCTTCCAGTTCTTGGTTTCCGCTTTGAGTGCGACGCGGCCCCTGGCAGTCAGCTCATAGAACTTCGCCTCCCGCCCCGTCTCCGAAGCCCGCCAGCTCGCGGTTAGCAGCTTCCTGTACTCCAACCGATGCAGCGCGGGATACAACGATCCCTGCTGCACCTGCAGCGCTTCGCGCGACATCTGCTGGATCCGCTGGGCGATGGCGTAACCGTGAATTGGCCCGAACGCAACCACCCGCATGATGAGGAGATCGAGCGTGCCTTGGGGGAGATCGAATCGGTCTTCAGTCTTCATACCTGTGACTTCTACATATAACGCCACACATGTAGAAGGTCAAGGCATGTCCAGAATTTCCTCGGGTCGACGAGATGACCCGCCGGACAACCAGGCGGAGTGTTTCGTTGACCAAGAGGGCAATGCGTTTGAAGCGCACTGAGAAACGAGCTCTGATTCAGCAGTCCGCTGGAGGTAGCGGCAGGATCTCGGTTCACGCATAATCGCCGAGTTACTCGTCCACTGAAACCCGAGTTCCGGCCGCATCCCAGGCGCGCTGACCTCTGAAGAGTCTTAGAACTGGTCTCATAAATAGCCGCGAGAGCAGCAAATCGGCAATTGTCGCGAGAAGCTCCACGTGGTAGGAGGCAGCCCATCGGGGCGCACTTGCTGTACGATTTAGCAGGTCAAATGTCCGGATGCTGAATACGAAGCGGCACTTGTGGCTTGTCGGAATCGTTCTCCTCTGGATGGCTGTCCACATCGTGTCAGTTGAGCTCTCTTCGAGGTTCGCTGCGGGTCCGCCGGGCCCTCCGCATTCATTCATTGCAGTCGCTTTCTGGCTCGAAGGCGTGGGCCATTTAGCCATCTTGGGCATCGCGATCACTGCAATCCGAAACCGCGTCGGATGTAGATCTCCGTCCCGGCAGGAACGCTGACGACGATGTGCTCGAGGGTGAGCATTTGCATGATCTGCTCGTCGCCGGCGTTTCCGATATTGTTTGCGACCTGCGTCCGCATCAGAATCTCCCTCGCTGAAGGAGCTGTTCACGCTGGGTGCGCCCACAACCATCGCAGCTGTTTCGCCAATCCCGGACAGGGAACGGACCAGCATGCCCTTGCCTCTCTGCCGTCCCGTGACTGTGCCCTTCACAGCCTGAAGGCTCATATTGGCGGCCACGGCATCGATCGGGACAGCAGAGCCATCCGGGAATTCAAGAGAGGAGAATTCGATGTTCACGAGTCCCGAGGGATCCGCCTGCGTGATCTTGCCCACGGCACGCGCTCCGGCCGGAATGATGACTTCTCCATGGCGCTCGTAGTTGTACTCGATCACGGCGACGACAGGTGCGTGCACAGCCGTTGTCGCCATCGATTCGAGGCGCGCCGCCACATGGTATCCCGGGGCCAGGCCAAGATTGTCGACAGCCGGCAACAAGTTCTGTGTCTGAATGGCCGACTGCTCATGCACCGTGAAGACCAAAGATGGAGCGTCGAGCGCATTCTCGGTCTTCCTCTCCGCATGCTGATCCCCGGCGTCCTCGCTTCTGTAAGGCGGAGGCGCCCACTGAGATTGGGCATTGGGAGCGGTGTTCGGTTCATCGAATTTCGCCACCTCGCCGAGAGTTCTGGGATTCTGGGATGGATTTGCTCCGACCCCTTCGCGAGACAGGGCCCGTGTGGTCCCTGGCGATTTTGTGCGCTCGATGTCAGCAGCATCGACGGTGCCAGGTTCCGGCGCAGAATTGGGAGCTGGCTTCACCACGTTGTTGGGCAGAAGATTTGTGCCGGGGCCTGTAGTCTGCGATTGTCCGAGATTGGGCTTGCTAGCCTGAGAGAGCTGCCTTTTCGTGACTGTTCCTTTGGTCGAAAGGAACGCGACCATCCCGATTCCAAGCACAGCGATCGCCCCGAGGACAATCAGCATCGTTGCCAAATTGCCGCCGCCTGAACCACGGCTCTTCTTAAGGACAAATGGCCGTTTGGTTACCGATCCCGGCGGCGTCTCACTCTCCTCAGCGGGAGCAGTTCCAGGGTCCACCTTCTGGAGCGATTCATCCATCTCTACCGTCTGCGCCTGACCCATGGTCCACCTCATTTCCTGAACTACTTCTTTATTCACTGTCCGGGAGCGACGAAGGGCAACTGGAGCATCAATGGGTGATCCACAGCGCTGGCTGTGCCCAGCTCCAGTACCAGATGGTCCGCGCTCTGCTTGAAGCCCGGCCGCGAAAACTCCACCGCGCCGTCTGCTCGCTCACCGGGAGCGAGGCGGCGCGCAGTCAGGCGATATCCGGCCACCGGTACCTCGTCAGCCAGAACCTGATCTTTTCTCTTCTTCTTGCTCGCATCGAGGTTTGGGCCTCTGAGTTCGACCTGTGGCGGAAGCACTTCGATCCAGTGACCGGACGCGTTCTCAATCGAATAGGCCGCCAGCATAAACTGTCCCTGCTCCTGGACCGCTCCCAGAGCACCAAGGATCGGCTTTCCGAGGTCGGTTCGGTCCGAATCCCTTGCATTCTTGCTGTTGCCGGTTGACCAGTCCGGGCTTGCAATCTGGGACTCCTGTTTGAGCGCCAGGTCGATCGCCGAAGGTTTGGCCGTCGCATCGGGATCGGTTGCGGAACTCCCGGCAACTTCATCTGTCGCTCCGATCAGAAAACTCTGTCTAGGCTCATAGTTCAGAACGAAGTCAATCGGGGACCTGCTGTTTGCGCCATCCGACAGCAGGCGCAGGCTGATCTCCTGCCCTGACTGGAGGGCGATGATCAAATTGCTGGTTGCGCTCGCTGCGGTAGTCGGCTTAATAAAAACGAGCCGTGGACTGTCCGCCGAATGCTCGACCTTGAACAGGGTTGGCGCGCCGACCGCGACCGACGTCACCGCATCGGGCAGGCGAATCGTCGTGGTAAAGAACGGATGGAGATGTACGTCGGTCACCGTGTTGGCGTCGATCGGCAGATCGATGATTGCGGGATCCACTTGCTGTGCGCCGCCTCCGCCCTGGTAGGACTGCTGCGCACAGATAGTACTCGTCGCTGCCGCGACAATGATGAGACTGGCGATGACGAATCGCTGAGGTTTCATGTCAGTTTTCTCCCTCCGGCCCGGAAGCCTGCTGTCCTGTCTGAGTGAGGAGGTTGCGCTGGTAGCGGCGACGCACGGATTGCACGTAGGCCACGACATCTCGATTCCCGTAGGAGAGTCCTCGCTGAAGAATGTGCTGGGACCCGCAGTAGTAGGCTGCTACGGCGAGCCGCATGTCGCCGTGGAACTCGCCGAGCAGATCGGCCAGATACCGAACCCCGCCGCTCAGGTTTTCCAAAATGTCGTACCGATTGCGGACACCGTACATGGCGGCGGTACCCGGCATGAGTTGCATCAGACCCCCGGCATCTTTCACTGACCGCGCAAGAGGATTCCAGTCCGATTCCTGCTCTATGATGGCGTCAACGAACGCCTGGGGAACGCCATAGTGGTCTGCATAGGCGTTTGCGTAGTACATCGTTGCCTGATCTTGTGCGTACGCAGCCGGGGGCAGGGCGATAGCGAAGCAGACAGCCGCAAACAGATAGAGAAGCGATGTTTTGGTCATTGACCCAACTCGCTTCCCGCAAGGACCTTCACATCCTCACCTGGAGAGTCTTGCGTGATCTGTTCGGCGTACTTCGCGGCCATGCGGACAATGGACTCGAATGCTTCCTTCATGAGCAGGCGCTTCCGGTCGCCCTCTGTCTTGGCGATCAGGGGCAACATGATCTCCTTGTGCGCAGGCAGGATCCGGTCGATTCCCAGTAGTTCCATCGCCATCGCCACGTCATTCATCTCGGAGATCGAGGGTGGCTTCTCGAGCGTGTAAGCCCGCAGACTCCTGGCAAGTCCAGCGATGAACCGGTGCGTCGCCGCACCCACGTGGGGCGTACGCCTTGCCACGATCGCGGCTTCCCGGTCCGCGTTCGGGTGTTCAACAACCAGATAGAAGCATCGCCGGCGCAGCGGATCACCGAGCCTGCGTTCCTGATTCGAGGTGAGAAACACCAAAGGAATGGAAGTCGCGCGCACTGTGCCCATCCTCGGAATCGACAACGTCCAGACGGAAAGGAGTTCCAGCAGCATGGCCTCGAAGGAGTAATCCACTTTGTCGATTTCGTCGATGAGCAGAACGCAACGCTCGTCTTGTTCGATCGCTTCAAGCAGTGGGCCGGCCATAAAATATGCCCGGCTGGTGATCTCGCGCTTGATCTGTGCCCAGTCAGGCGTCTCGGCGCTTTTGCTCATCAGCAGGACATACAACTCCTGTAGACTCCTGTCGTACTGCCCGATGGCTTTGTCTTCGTCGATTCCCTGGTAGCACTGCAGGCGAAGCAGCGGTACACGTAGTGTTTGCGCCGTAGATGATGCCAGTTCCGTTTTGCCCGCGCCGGCAGGGCCTTCCAGCAGGATGGGGCGATGGATGCTGCCCGCCAGGAACACGGCGGTCGCGACCTTGATGTCAGTAAAGTAGCCAGCACCTTCAAGTCCGGCTAGCGTTTCTGCGGGTGAAGCAAACATCCGACTCGTCCTCCCCAACGCGTCTAACGTGGGGAGAGCCTAGGACGGAACTGAGTTTGGGTCAAATCACTCGGAGGGGTACCCTATCGAGGCGGGTAAACCTGGTTGTCGGGCCCCATCCAGCCCTTTTCGGTCCAATGAAAGGCGTAGTTGCTCTGGTATGTCTCGATGGTGCCGGGGGTCCTGTTCCCCAACTGAACAATGTCTTTGACCTTCGCCTCGTAATAGAGCGTGTAGACATCGTTTCCGTCGATCTTCTGCATTTGCCCGTTTGTCTTCGTCAGTGTGAGCAAGTCCTGTGTATGCAGATTCTTGTGAATATCCTTCCATACTGCGATCGCATCCTGAGCAGTTGGGGGTGCCGGCGTTTTTTGCAAGCGGTTAGCTGCCAAGCGAAAAGGCCAAAGGTCGCGAGGAGGAGAAGTGAGGGAATGAGTCTCTTCATTGCGGAGGAGATCCTTTGCGAGATTTCATCCTTTCGAGCAGCGGTTTCATCTGTTCGAGCGTGCTTTCGAAAGCGTCCCGCGCCTCGGCCATCCCTCGTTCCGGTCCGTAGCGGATGACCAGGTGCACGATCAGAGCGCGAGCCAAGGCAAGATCCGTCAAGCAGAGGCAGGAACGGTTCAGGCGCCGACTTTTTCCAGCTCCTGAACGAAGGCAAGAATCTTCTCCGTATATTCGTCGCTGCGCGCCTTTCCCAGTTCGGTGATCCATTCGGATTCCATGTCGAACTCGTTGCTCATCATTCACCCGGGCGAAGAGGAAATGAGAAACCGAATCACGCGCAGCTCTTCGTAGCACCATTTTCACCTGTAGGCTTCGGGTGTCAATGTTGGTGGCAAAACGTGGCTGAATTCGAGAATGCCCACCGGCACGTCTCTCGACAAGGCGAGTTGAGTGAGTCGCCGCGGTTCGTGAACCGGACCTCCTCGTTGATGGACTTTGCCGAAGCGAACTCTTTGAGACGTGCGGTTTGGTAGCCCAGAACCTCGGCTTCGGTACTCTTGCGGTCCACAACTGACTAGTGCGAACATCGCTCATTCCACTACCTCAGATGTGCGTTCGGCCCGTTGCCCTTGGTGGGGTGGTGGGCCTTTTTCGTTGTCGCTACATGGCGCTATGAGCTAACCGCACTTACCTGTACCGTCAGGACGGCTCGCGTCTCGCTTGCGCCGCTGAGCGTACCGAACGGTTTGCGGGCCGGACCGCCTGTTTGCTCAACCAGGCAGGCGGTCTCCCCTTCCATAAATCCCGAACACTCCAACGCTGCCTGCCTCCAGGTGGCGTTCTTTTTTCCCGTTCAGATTTCAAACTGCACCACTACCCAGAATTCTGACGATTTGACGGAATTCGCTCTTGATCGTACGTTCTCAAGACCGACCAGTGGAGAAGCTCATGACTGACTCGACGAAAAAATCTCCAGGAAACTCGACAAACGGCGCCTTGAGAGTTGACGACAAGCTTCTCGTAAGTCGTCGTGAGGCAGCAACTCGGCTGTCCATAAGCGAGCGCGCAGTCGACTACTTGATAGCAAATAGAGCCCTGAGTACAAAGCGCATTGGCGCGCGGGTCTTAATTCCAGTCGCAGATCTGAGGCGATTCGCAAACGGTGATCACCCAGAACGTCTCGCGAGTTGAATACTGAGGTCATGTCATGGCAACGACTTTCACGCAAGACGATGCAAAAGCCTGCTTTCGGTGTAATTTCAAGCAGCCTTCATTCCGGCTGATCTCACTTGAGAGTTTTCCAACCGAGGATGGCGGTCTGGAGCCCGACTATCTGGTCGGGCTCTTCTGCGAGGAGTGTCTGCGAGTCGAGGTTGATGGTCTCTGCGAATCTTTCGCACAATCGAGGATTCCTCTAGGGGCAGATGAATCGCCCGAAGCCAAATCGGCTTCATCGTAGTGCCTCTCCATTTTGGTGGGCGAGAGTCCGAATTGATCTTCTAGGAACTCACAACGGACGGCATCGAGGTGGTCGTAAATTAGCGCTCTCCGAGGATGAAGCTTCAGCCCGAATTCAACGGCGATCGTCCCTTCTTGAATCATCCTTTTGCAATGAACTTCGGTGACCGATTTGGTGACCACTTGCCCCGTTGCGCATGCAGTTCCTTGCGCCTCGATGCAATCGAACGTCGGGGCATAACTACTGAAACCATAGATGTTTGGCAAGAACTTGCAAGCACATGCGATACCATGCGCGAGGCTCCAAATCAGTTTAGGAAACTGCTGCTCTATCCACCTGAGCTACGGGGCCACGCTTAGAATCAATGATTTAACAAAGGTGTGGGGCAACGACCTACGCACTTTAACTCAACGTGAGAACGAGGCGCACACGGTAGGTACAGGGTAGCATTCGTCGCGTTTCCTGAACCAAGGAACGTTCGGGATCCGATGACGAAATGGGGCGCTATGTCGTTTCGCGCTGCTCGGGCTCGTCGGGCCTGAGGAAGATCACCCTCGATGCACAATCGCCCTCAGTACACGCCCGGGATCAGCCGCTTGGTGCTGCGGCTGTAGTCTTCGTAATCGGCTCCAAAAGCCAGGCGGAGCGCCGTCTCTTCAACATGCATGCGATACAGCACCGCCAGAGTCGGTGGAACAAGAACGACAGCGAAACAGGCCCAGGTGCGTGCGTGAAGGGCAAATGCCAGGAGAATCAGTTCCAGACCAAGATAAGAAGGATGCCGGACGAGACTATAGAGTCCGCTTCGCTGGAGTCTTTGCCCGGCGCGGGTGGCTACGTTCGTGCTGAAGGCTCGGCCCAGGTTCATGATGGCTGCGGCACGCACGCCCAGACCGAGCAGCAAAATGCCCAAGGCCGCCGGCAGCAGCCAGCTATGGCTTCCGGGCATATCGATGGGGACCCGTCGATGCAGCCATTCGTCCATCTTGAACGATGCAATAATCACGATCCAGAGAATGATCTGCGTTCCGCGATCCTGGATCTTGCCCTGACCCCGGCGTGTTTGGGTGAGCACGACGATGAGGATTTCCCCCGCCAGCCATACGTCGGTCAGCACGTTAAAAAAGAATTCGAGATTCATGATGCGCCCTCGCCTGAGCGTAAGAAAAGCATGCGCTCGCGCGACCAGGAAAAAACAGTAGCAGCTGTCATCGATGAAAGATGACAGCTGTCACCATGACACCTGTCATGCATCGGCTATGACAGCGATGGGTACCAGGGCCGTGGACGAGGTGGGATGATGAAGGGATGAGCGAAGGGCAGCTCCGCGCACCGGAACGACTGGGACCGGGCCCGGGTGCGCACATCACCGAAGCGAAACGGCAGTTTCTCCTTGGCCGCTGGATCGTACGCGCGGTGGCGTTGCTGTATGCCGCCTATGTGTTTGGCCTTCCCGCTTACGGGCACTCGTTTGCGATGTGGATGGAATGCACGTGCCTTTATGCGGTGCTGCTTCTTTTGTTTTTTCTGACCGCGCGGTGGACGGGGCGGCGACAAACCGTGACGTTTGTGCTGTACTTTCTCTTCGCCTTTCTCTATTACCCGCTCAACCAGGGAGCCTACGCAATTTTTGTCTACCCTTTTGCAATGCTTTGTCTTTTCCTCCGTCATCTGAGCGCATTCTTCCTGGTGCTGGCTGCGCTGACGGCTGGAGTCGTGATAGAAACCCGATACTTCGGTCATTCTTTTGCCACCGCCGAAGCGATTGTCTTCTGCTGCGTGATTATTGGGCTGACGAACTTTGCCTTCTCCCAGCAGGAACGAACCAATCTTCTTCTGGAACGTGCCAGTTCCGAGATCGAGCGTCTGACGCAGGAAGCGGAGCGCGAGCGCATCGCGCGCGACCTGCACGATCTGCTCGGCCATACGCTGACCGTCATCACGGTGAAGCTTGACCTGGCCCAACGGCTCCTGTCCCGGGACTCGGACCGCGCGCGCACCGAGATCGTGGAGGCGGAGCAGACGGCGCGGAATGCCCTCGCCGAAGTTCGGGAAGCCGTCTCCGGCTATCGCGCGGAAGGACTGGACGCGGAGATTCGTCGCGCCCGGCGAAGCCTGCTATCCGCCGATGTCAAGCTGACCACGAATCTCGCTCGGATCCATCTCTCCTCTCGCCAGGCCGGCGTGCTTTGCCTCGCCCTGCGCGAAGCCGTCACCAACATCGTCCGCCATGCTCACGCAACGCTCTGCAAAGTGACGCTCTTCGAAAAGGACAGGACGATCCATTTCACGATTGAGGACAATGGTCGGGGCGGGCCGATTCGTGAAGGCAATGGCCTGCGTGGCATGCGGGAGCGGCTTCAATCCATGGCGGGTGCGATGAAGCTAACAGGCTCCGCTGATGGAGGAACCATCCTTGAACTCGCCTTGCCGTTGGAAACTGAGCTACCGGCACAACGGGCGTCCCAGATGGTGAGAGAGGCGGACACCCTTTGACACAAAAGATACGCGTTGTGCTGGCGGAGGACCAAAGTATGCTGCGGGGTGCACTCGCAGCGTTGCTCTCGATCGAACCCGATATGGAGGTGCTCGGGTCTTTTCCCGATGGAGAGCAGGCTCTTCAGGCCGTCGGGAAACACCGGCCGGACGTTTTAGTCGCAGACATTGAGATGCCCAGGATGACCGGCCTCGAACTCACCGCGCGTGTGAAAGAGCTTTACCCGGACACACGCGTCCTGATCCTGACGACCTTCGCGCGTCCGGGATATTTGCGGCGAGCCCTGGATGCAGGTGCCTCCGCTTATCTGCTCAAGGACCGGCCGTCGGAAGAACTGGCGGACGCGGTTCGGGGAGTCAGCCGCGGGACGCGCATCGTTGATCCCGAACTGGCCTCGCAGATATGGAGCGCGGAAAAGGATCCGCTCACCGATCGGGAACGATTGATCCTGCGCCGCGCCGGCGACGGTGAGACTACGGCTGAGCTGGCGAAGTCGTTGCGACTGAGCGAGGGGACCGTACGCAACTATCTCTCCGAAGCCATCTCGAAGTTGCACGCCTCCAGCCGGTTTGAAGCGGCCCGGATTGCTCGCAACAAAGGGTGGCTCTGAGGTGGAATGCGAACCCTCGAGGGTCTTTCAAGCAGGAGCGGGTTGCCGTATCGATCATCGTTCCATGCGCCAGTTCAGAATCACGTTGAGGGACGAGGTGTCGCTCGAGGTCGCGGTGATGATCAGGAATCGCTTCCCGTCAGGGGCGATATCCCAGCTGATGGGGCCGGTGAGAATGCCGGTATCGACCATGTCGGTGTCGAACAGAGGGTGCGGTGTGCCGGCCTGGAAAGTGGGGGTGGTGGTTCACACCAAGATCTTCGGTGCCCGCTCCGTTTGCCGCAGGGAAAAAAGAAACAGGAGTTCCCGGAGGCAAGGGGAACTCCTGCCGGACAATTCTGAACGGAGGTTCAGTTGCCGAAGGGGTGCTGGGGCAGCAGCGCCAGTGCGACCTGGGTCGCTTCCTGGCCGCGCATCGCCAGTTCGCGAGCAGCGTGCTTTTCCGCCTGCGACTCGTACACGGAGACGTGGGCATCGCTGCCGGCGATCGAAACTTCTTCGAGGAAGTAGCGGTCGCCATACTTGTTGAAGGTCACCACGCTGCTTTTCGCAGCACTAGGTTCGAAGCTCAGCTGGGCAATCACCATCGTGGTTTTTCCCTCGACGGTGCGAATCGACAGCACGTTCTGGTCGATCATGTTGATGACGTAGGTTCCCTGGCCGAAGTGAGCCTTCCCGTAATCGAACGAGAAAGGGACAGTCACCTGGGAGTGGATGAGGTCGCTTTGCGCATGCAGTGTCTGCGACAGGGACGCGACCGCGACGAGGGCGGCAAGAGCGATGCTGCGAAGATTCGATGTCATGGCGGTTCTCCTGGGGAAGGCGCTTAACAACCGCCTTCACTGGAGAACGCGCTGCCAGCCTGGAAAAAGGGCAACCGAATTGAAAATTATTTTTCGTCCCTGGTGGTTTCCGACTCCGGCCGGTCCTCGTCGGGTACGGGTTCGCCCGGACGCAGGTGCCGAAATAGCCAGATACGCGCCAGCGACCAGTCGCGCTTCACGGAGCGAGGAGAGACCTCGAGAATCCGCGCAATCTCCTCCACCGATAATCCTCCGAAGTAGCGGAGCTCGACCACCCGTCCCTGCCGTGCATTCTCCGCCGTCAGTAGTTTGAGCGCCTCATCCAGCCAGACCACCTCGTCCAGGCGCTCGGGAGCGATGGCGAGATCGTCCTCCATCTCCACCCGTTGCAGACCGCCGGCACGCCGTTGCGCGGCGTGCGCCCGTGCATAATCGACCAGGACCTGGCGCATCACATGGGCAGCCAGCCCGATAAAGTGTGCGCGGCTGTTCCAGTCGATGTGCTCTCCGACCAGACGCAGGTACGCTTCGTTGATGAGCGCTGTTGCCTGCAGGGTATGGTCGGGCCGCTCGCGGCGCATATAGGCCTGCGCCAGCCGGTGGAGTTCGGAATAGACCAGAGGCAGCAGGTGCTCCGCAGCCGAAGAATCTCCGCCACGCATGGCTTTGAGCAGTTGAGTCACTTCTCCGGAGACTGGTTCCATGACCGCTCCCAGGCCATCCAATACCGCTGCGAAGGCTCGAGGCCCCATTTTAGGCTGTATCCAGGCTGCGTGTTGGCGAGAATCGAGAACTACTCGAATTTGGAGGGAGCATCGGACTGCCAGAAAAGGTCTCGTATCTTCGTGAGCAGTGTCCCGCGAACCGTTCGGGTCTTGCGAAAGATAATGCTTCCGGGAACGACCAGCCTGAGTTCTGTTCCCGAGTTGGCGGAACTCACCAGGCTGAGCTTTCCTCCGATGCGGGCGACCCTCTCGCGCATCCCCTGAAGGCCAAAGTGGCCGTCCTTCCCGGCGGCGATAACTGCAGGATCAATGCCGATTCCATTGTCTTTCACGCGAAAGGTTAGATCCTGGCCATAACTGAGTTCTACTTCCAGTTGGCTGGCCAGTGAATGGAGGGAAGCATTACGAATCGCCTCATAGCCGATCCGATAGACCTCGTCGCGAACAATCGGGTGCATATCGCCGGGTGTGCCAATTACTGAAAGCGAGACCGACATGGACGCAGGGATAAGGCCGCTCTCCATGGCACGTTCGAAGGCCTCAGCGAGGTCGTTTCTCTGCGTCACCGAAGTGCGCAAAGAATTGAGTGCCGCCCGCCCCTCCTCAGCAGCCTCTCCCATCCACGCGGACAGTTTCTCCAGCGCGTGATGCATATGTTCCGGATCGGCGGGTGCATCGAGCGCATCGTCGGCGACCATCTTACTGCCCTGAATCGTCTGCAGCAGAGTGTCATGAAATTCGCGAGCCAGGCGAGTCCGCTCATTCATCCGCTCATCGAAACGGGCGTTCATGGCTGCGGCGATCTGCCGCAAGCGCACACGGTAAAGCGTCCACACAACGAAGACGCCGACCAGAGTGCATAACAGCTGGAACCACATCGTCTGGTACCAGGCAGGTGCGATGCTGAAGGCGAGCAAAGCGCCCTCGTCGTTCCAGATACCGTCGTTGTTACACGCGATCACTCGAAAGCGGTATCGGCCCGGTTTAAGGTCGCTGTAGAAAGCCTGGCGTCGGCTCCCCGGCTCCTGCCAGGCGACGTCGCGACCTTCCAGCCTGTATCGAAAACGTACTTTTTGCGGAGCCACGAAACTCAGTGCGGTGTACTGGATTTCCAGATCGCGGGTGAGCGGGGGCAGATGGAGACCCTCTTGCGGTGAATAGGTCTCTCGATCGGCAATAACGGATTCCACATGGACCGGAGGAGGAACGATGTTTTTCCCAGGATGTTCGGGGTCGATCTCCTGCAGCAGGTGCCCGTTCGCGAACCACAAGTGGCCATCGGAGGTCCGGGTAGCTTGTGGTTTCAGTGATGTCAGCCCTGGCTGTACTCCATCCCCTTCGTCATAGAGTTGGGTATGTACGACGGTATGCGGATTCTGCCACCACCGGTTCAGTTCGGATCGTGCAATGCGGATGAGTCCGCATTGTGAGTAGAGCCAAATGGCGTCTGTCTCGTCTTCGACCAGAGCGAAAAGACCATCGCAGGGCAGACCATTGCGAACGGTAAGATTCTCTCGCGTGGATCCCCGCAGGCTGAAGAGCTCGTCCAGGGTCGTTCCCCACACCGTTCCGTCGGGGTCAACCAGCAGGTCGCGGATCTGTCGGGTATTACCGACCTCATTCGAGGCGATGGACTGCATTTGGCCGTCCCTGTACTTCAAGAGATCGCCATCGACAAACCCGATTACGATACCGCCGTCGGGAGTGGCGGTCAGAATGTAAGAAGTGGAGATAGGGGGCGCCGTCAGCTCTTGTCGAGCCGTAAGCTGATCGATCTCATCCAGGTTCGGCCCAGCTCGAACCCAGATCTTATGGCGGGTATCTTCCGTGATGGAAAAAACAATTCCCAAAGGTTTTCCGTCGGCGCTTCTGATGGTGCGGAATACGCCGTTGTCGTAAACGCAGAGGTCATGATCGAGGCCAAACCAGAGCCGTCCCGCATGATCCTCGAACATGGTGGTCACGTGCCGGCCTGGTAAGTCAGGCCGGGGCAGAAATACCGCGAATTTTCCCTTTTCCAGCCTCTCCGCGGTATCGTAATCGTCGATGACCCACAGGCCCCCGTTGTGCGAAGCCAAAACGGATACCGCACCGTCCGCGGTTAGGCCTTCGCGCATGGAATAGCTGACAACATGCAAATCGCGAAAGTTATCGATGCCGGATGAAGTTACTACCCACAAAGTTCCTTCCTTATCCTGGTAGAATCCCTCGACTGTGTTGCTGGACAATCCGTCCGTTCTGTCAAAATGATCAACCCGATCGCCCTGTACTCGAAAGACGCCATGCCCGTTGGTGCCAATCCACATTTGATTGTCGCGGTCGACGAATATGGTGCTAATTTCGGAGTTCTTCGCGGGAATCGTTCTGAAAAGCTGACTTGTCCAGCGGCCATAGGTAAAGTGTTCGAGGCGCAACGTCGGGCTCGATCTGTCGACGACAACCCACGTAGACCCATCCGGTCCGGTAGCAATGGCATTGAACAGGGCAAAGCCTTCCTGTCGGCCCGTGCGGTTTGGAAAGTAGATTGTCGATTCTCCTGGTTTCCAGCGACAGAGTTCAGAGTAACCACTCAGCCATAAATCTCCGTCTCCATTTTTCGCCAGTTGCAGGACATTAGGAAACGGAACACCATCGCTGACTCCGAAGCACCGCAAACGTCCAGGTTCGATGCGGCAGACCGGACCCATGCCATCGGTTATTTGCGTGCGCGCCAGCCATATGGTTCCGGCATCGTCTTCGAGAAGAGCTTCAATTCTTCCGCTCAGCTCGGGATAGTTCGTCAGCTGCCCATCCTTCCATCGAGAGACGCTGTATCCTGTGCCGATCCAAAGGCTGCCATCCCGCGACCCCAACAACGAGAATATTCTCGAGTCGAGAAGCCGCTGCCCCGCGGGCGGGTTCCACTGAACAAAGCGAACGCCATCAAACCGAACCAGCCCAAGGTTGGTTCCGATCCACAAATATCCATCAGTGGTCTGCGCGACTGTGGTTGGCGTACCGAAAAAGACGCCGTCTCCGATTTTCCAGGTAGTGTGAGCGTATTGGGAGATCAAACTTCCGGGGGTCACCGCCCAGGCTGAACTGAGGACAAACATCGTGAACAGGAGCCAGTACGAGCCAGCGCGCACGATTCTCAACATGTTCACCTTACTGGCCGCAAGCCAACAATACTGTTAACCGTAGGCTCAGATGCAGGTTCGCATAACATCAGGAGCTACAGCTGTCACACTATCATTTTCTACAGGTGCGATCACAGGGGAAGCAAACCCCGCCGGATCGCAATGGTGACGGCGTGTGTTCTGTCGTTAGCTCCCAGCTTTTCAACAAGGTTCTTGATATGAAAATTGACTGTGGTTTCGGCGATCGAGAGACAGTCAGCAATCTGTTTGTTGCGATGACCATCGCGGATGAGCCGTAGAACCTCGAGCTCCCGAGTGGTCAGGTTCTCTTCTCCAAGGTGTTCAGCAATACGCGCAGCTATCTGAGGAGGGATATAACGTCCTCGATCATGAACGCGCCGCACAACACCAAGAATCTCGTCTTTCGGCATGCTCTTCAGAATGTAGGCAGAGGCGCCGGCGCGCAACGCCGTCTGGATGTCGCCATCGCTGTCCGAGGTTGTCAGCATGACAATCCGCGCGTCTCGAAACTCACCTCGGATCGCGATCAGAGCGTCCGTGCCGTTGGTACCGGGAAGCCGAAGATCCATCAGGGTGATGTCCGGACGGTGCTGCCGGAACTGTGCAATGGCTTCCTGCGCGTCCGTGGCTTGCCCGACCAGCAGCATGTCTGGCTGCGATTTGATGATGGTGATCAGACCTTCACGGAAGATTGGATGATCCTCTACCGTGAGGATACGGATTGGCTTTCCCTCGGGCGTGGCAGCCTCCCTGGGGCGATCGGGGGCCGGAATGGCAATAGTATCTGACCAGCATACAATGAACTGGCCTGGCAGGCATTCCCCAACCAGCCGCCTCCCTCTGCCGCTCCCGGCGGGGGATCGCTCCCCGGCAAATCGGCGGTTCCGCGCGCGGCTCACCTGTTGAAAAATTCAGGACAATTTCTGACGTTTCTGGGGTACCGATCGAGCCGGTGTTCGGTCTAATGTTGGAGCATTCCTGAACCGAAGGGCGAGGAAGGCGATGACCACTCTAAAAACCAATCCGAACAACGATCGATTGCAATGGCCCGTTGATCTTGTTGCAGAGTTGTTACTTTCCGCCGAGAAGGAATGCGCGGCGTTCTACTTTGCCGTCGGCGCGTTGTTTGGATGCGATCAGGCTCGGCTGGCAGTGGAAGACTGGTTGCGTGAATTCGAGGAAATGGAGTGGCTACCCGGTCCGCACCATCATATTTGGCGGCATCTTACGCGGGTTGCCGTGTCGCGCCTGGCGGATAGGATGAACAGTGCCAGCCTCGCTTGCGCCGTGACAGGAGTTGCGGCACACTGACCATGAAGTGTTTCGATCTCGTTCACCAGACGAAACAAAAACCGCCAACCCAAAAAGGGGCGGTTTTTGTGGCACTTCGCTTGCAGAAATCCTTTTATTGTCACTGTAAAAAATCATGAGAGACTACTGGTCTATCCGTCTGAGTTACGGAACCAGGCCGCTTCGATGCTATCGTATCGCGTGACATGAGCAGCCAGCATGCGACCGGGGCCAGGGCCGTCCGACCCCGAACTTCCGCGATCGGAATCATCCACAGCATCGAAAGGCCGGGCTCACGCATGTACGGAGCGTTCTTCAGCGGAAGCACGCGAGGGATTGTCCTCCGTGCGGCGGTTCTGATCGCAGCTATCGCCGTGCTCGACTGGCGCATCGTGGACGAGATTCCACTTCGCCTGCTTTATCTGCTTCCCATGCTGATGGTCGGCAATGTGCTGGGGCCGTGGCGGCTTGCCGCAGTGGCAGCCTTATGCACCTTCCTGGCGGAGACCTTCGACGATTTCCCGTGGAACCCGCGCACCGGAATTTCTCGTGACGTGCTGTACTTTGTCGCGTTTTTCGGCGCGGGTTTGTTCGTTCGCGAGGTCAACCGAAACCGCAGGACCGTGCAGCAGCAGATCGAGGAGATCGAACGGCAAAGCGAGGCACGCCGCGAAGCAGAAGAGCAGCTCAAGATTATTATTGAGAGCAGTCCGGCGGCCATTCTTACCGCCGACGCCCAGGGCACCGTGCTGATGGCGAACGAAGCCGCCCATCGCATGCTGGCGGTCACCTCAGGCCAATTGCCGGGAAAACTGATCCAGCTCTATCTGCCCTCTCTGCGTAATGTATCGGGACCTCACGTTCCTCAGCAGTTTTTTCGTACAGTTATGCAGGCCCGGGGCCAGCGCGACGATGGCGAAACTTTTCTTGCCGATATTTGCTTCTCTACTTATCGGACAAATGCGGGAGCGCGGCTTGCTGCAATGGTGCTGGATGCGTCAGAAGAACTGAGGACCCAGGAGGTTTCCGGTTTGCATCAGTTGCTGGCGGGATCGCGCATCGTGATTGGCGCGGTTTCCCACGAGATACGCAACATTTCCGGCGCCGTCGCCGCCGTTCACCAGAATCTCTCGCTCGACGGACTACTCGCCGGCAACCGTGATTTCGAAGCGCTGGGCAATCTGATCGCGGCGCTGGAGCGTATCGCCAATCTCAACATGCAGCAGTCCATCAACCAGGCTGCGGACATCGACCTCGGGGTTCTGCTCGACGAACTGAGAATCGTCATCAGTCCGATGCTGGAGGAGGAGAGTATTGAGGCGCGGTGGTTCGTGGAGCCGCCCTTGCCGCCGGTTTGGGCGGATCGTTCCAGCCTGATGCAGGTGTTTCTCAACCTCGTCACGAACAGCATCCGTGCTCTTTCCACGCATGACAAGCGCATCCTGTCCGTAACCGCGAAGGCCGAAGGAAACCGTGTCCAGGTGGAATTCGCCGACAATGGAGGAGGCGTTACCCATCCGGAGCAACTCTTCCGGCCTTTTCAGGACGGAGCGCAGTCATCTGGCCTGGGTTTGTACCTGTCCCGCGCATTCCTGCATTCATTCGGCGGGGAGATCCGCTATGTCGCTCTTCCGGACGGAGCATGTTTTATCGTGAACCTGAAAACTGCCGGGTAGCGGTGCTAGCGCTGGAAAATTCGCTGGAGTCGACCCAGAGAACTGTTCCACATCTCCTGCTGCCAGAGATATTCCTGCTCGGACGACAATCCCCTGTGATGGAGTTCAGGGATCGTACTCGTGAAGTTGCCATGCAGGCCAACATAGATGAGGCTCTCGGGACTGTTCAGCTCCCCACTCATTCTCCAGGTGAAAAGCAGTTTGCGCCGGCGGCAGATACGATAGTCGCCGCGAATCATAAGGTCCCGGCTTCCATCCCGGTAGTGATCGAGTTGGTAGCCGCCGTCCTGTTGCCAGGCCACCAGATAGCAGGCAACATCATCGCCGGGGAGAGTAATCCATGTTTCCAGAAACTCCGGCCGTGTTAGCGCCTGGAAGACGCGCACCGCGTCGGAATGAAGGGTAACGCTGCAGGCGATATTTAAGCCGCTGTTAACATCCCGATCTGCAGTCTGGAAATATCGTGTCAGCTTTCGGTCCGCTGTAATGGCCTGGGTACTCATGACCCGGCTTGAATGCAAGCCCAGGCCCAGACTGATCAGCGTGGACCCCTTTGTGACAGAAGATCGCCAGCTGGGATGAGCAGTGTTCCCGCCAGGATGGTTCATCCAGATCAACAGCCAGCGAAAAACAGTTCAGGGTTAGATTGTTCCGTTCGTGGAAGAATGGCTGATTAGAGTCTGCTTTTTCATATCAGGGATGAAGGGCCTGGTACTCGGGATGGATCGCGTAGCCCGACTGATGAGTGGATTGTGCATTCTTCCGATCGGGTGTAAGTGGAGGAGGCGACCATCCGGAAATATGGATTGTGAATTCAACGTTGCAGTAACTGTTGGATTCGCGACCGATAACTCCGGCTTATGGGGATTTTGTATCCGTCGACCAGGATAACAGCAGCCCCGCCATCGGATTCGATGCGCGCTTCTTTCACGTGTTGCAGGTTCACGATCGATGAACGATGGACGCGAAGGAAGAACTGTGGATCCAGCCTTTTTTCGAGGTGGGCCATGGTCTCTCGCAGAAGGTGAGTCTCATCGCCAGTGGAAATCCGCACATAATTTTCTTCCGCTGCGATCCATCGAATTTCCGAAACCGGCAGAAAGAGTATGCCCCCTTTGGATTTGAACACGATGCGCGTCGCATATCGCCCGGCAGTCTGCAGGCTGGCCTCGTCGGCGAGCCAGCCGTTCGCGTGTTCGCGAACGCGCTGCAAAGCTTTCCACAATCGCTCCGGAGTAAACGGCTTGAGCAGATAATCTGCAGCGTGAACCTCAAAATCGCGCAGCGCGTACTGGTCGTAGGCAGTGGTAAAGACGATGCGCGGCATGGGAAGCTCGGTTTCTGCCGACAGCGCCTCGATCACGTCAAAGCCGTCCATGTCCGGCATGCGGATGTCGAGAAAAACCAGGTCGGGGTGCGCGGCCCGTACCAACTCAATGGTCTCCGCTGCGCTTGCGCATTCTCCCACGACCTCACAGTCCGCCTGTTCCTTCAGGAGGAGACGCAGCTTCTGCCGCGCCAGGACCTCGTCGTCGGCCAACACAACCTGAATCGTCATAAGTCGAAACGTGCAGCGGTTATTTCCGCACCGGTTTCCCTGATTTGTAAGGGCAGGGCAATGGTCACATTGACGCGACCCGCTCCCACCTCGCGGACCGAAAGCGACCCGCGCTCGCCGTAATGCAGACGAAGACGGTCTCTCACGTTAGCCAGCCCCACTCCACGGCGGGTTGCTCCACCATTTTCCGAATGCAAACCGTTACCACTATTGACGACACTCATCCTCATTCGTTTGCCATCCCGGCGAATATCGATCGACAGGTCTCCTTGGCCCGCACATCTGGAAAGGCCATGGACAAAAGCGTTCTCGACGATTGGCTGCAGGATTAACGCGGGAACCAGGGCGTCGTGGAGTTCCGGTTCAACCGCCAGAGTCTGCTTGACTGTTCCCGAATAGCGCTGCTGCTGCATGGCCAGGTAGATCTCGATGAACTCTATTTCTTTCCGTAGCGGGATCAGCTGGACTTCTCCGCGCTCGAGTGTGATCCGGAGGAGGCTGCTGAGCTGCTCGAGCATGGTGTCGGCTGCGTCTACGTCAATACGCATCAGACTGGAAATCGTGTTCATCGCATTGAACAGAAAGTGGGGATTCAGCTGCATGCGCAGAGCCGACAGCCGGGCCTCAACTAACTGCACCTGGAGCCGGGTCGCGGTAGTCTCCTTCTCGCGGAATTGCTGATAGTAAGCGACGCCGCGAAACAAGAGGAATGCACACCAGAAAATCGCCATGCTGTCGACGAATTCGGCATTCAACTGGAATGTCAGCCGGTGCCAGTAATCCATAGGCGGACGGTCTACAGGTACCCGGGGGAAGAACAGGACCCAGGTCATCTCTTCCAAAATGCTGAGGACGATACTGAGAGGAAGGACACGCGTGAGAAGAGCTGAGAGTCTGGCACGAACGATGAAGGAGGACAGGAATCGCCACATCAGCCAGCAAATGATTCCCCAGAGAAGAAACTGCATCCCCCACATCTCGCCGAGGAAGAACAGGCCGATCCTGTAACCCCAGCGGCGAGCGTTGAGAAACTCCTGCAGGGCGAACAACATTCCCACCAGCACTGAGGCGCCGATGAAGATGGCGGGGTGCATGAAAAACGGCGACTCGGGCTGGCGTGTGTCTGTGGACTCTGTCACTGTTTCTTTCTTAATCCGGCTGCGGTGCTTCAGTAATTGAATGATAATGCGGAGCTGAATCAGGACGCGGGTTGCATCACGAGTAACTGACCAGCATGAGCGCCGGCAAGGAGAGCAGCGACAGCCCTCCTCGAGGAGGAAGTCTCACCGGCCTTCGGGGGAACGAACTCGATGGCGTTCTGGTGGTGCTGATGCCACGCCTGTGCTGCAGCCTTGAGTTTAGCGGCCCGCTCGTCTCCCGGCTCCGAAGAAAGTAACTGCGTCGCCTGATTGGGCTTTTCTTTTCTCACCTGTTTGACGAAGCGATCGTGATGAGTGCGTGGCATAGATCGACTCCCGCGGCTCGGTTGCCCGTGCAAGGTTCCGCGTGGGAACCGCTGCTGGTGTTCCTGAGACAACCGGCAGTACGCGCTGGATAGCGGTCGGGTTCGTGCGAACCCATCGCATTCATCCCCACAGCCGTTCGCCGTGGCAGAGATGAGGGTTGCCAGGTCCCCGCAAATGCGCAGTTCGTCACAAATCTCCGCAGTCCGGTATTTGGAAGCGAGCGGAATTCCTCTTCACTCACGACCAGTGGCAAAGCTATCCGGACGAAGTGACAATCGGGTACGGACCGCAGTGTTCAAAGTTGGACGCTTTCGTCCGGTTTCGGGCACCCGCTCGAGCGCGAGGGAAGAATCCAGGACGCTACCCGGCATATTTTTCAGGAGGATACGTTTGGCTGGTGTTTGGCAATGAACAGGCACTCTTCCGACGCAGCCGGACAGACCGCATCCCTCGTTCGCGAGTCCAGCGCCGGCTCCTGCAACTCAGGGAGGGTCCATGATGCTCCAGACGGTCCTGGCGGATGATGAACCGCTCGCGCGGCAGAAACTACGGCAAATGCTCGGCGAAAGCCCCGAAGTACAGGTGGTTGGAGAGGGGGCTTGCGCGGCTGAAGTGCTGGATGTTGTGCGGGAAACGGCACCGCATCTCCTTTTTCTCGATATTTGCATGCCGGGCAGCGACGGTTTCGCACTGCTGGATCAGCTGAAGGCGCTTCCCGGCATTAACCCGCCTCGCGTCATCTTCACTACGGCCTACGATACGTACGCACTTCGCGCCTTCGACATGAATGCGGTGGACTACCTGCTGAAGCCGTTTACAGCAGACCGTCTGCGTACGGCCGTCGACCGCGCCCGCAGCGAGATTCTCGGAAATGCAAGCACCCCCGGCCGTCGCGACGTGCCCAACAGCAATGGCGGCCAGTACACCACCCGGATGGTATTCAAGTCCCGGGGGAGGATTCTCTTTCTTCCGGTCTCCGACATTCGCTGGATCGGCGCCGAAGAGAACTACGTGCGTATTTGCACGAAGACAGAAACCCACTTGCTCCGCCAGACAATGAACGATATCGAGGAAAAGCTCGACCCGGAAATGTTCGCACGCGTGCACCGCTCAGCGATTGTGAATCTACAGTACGTCAAGGAAGTGCGCACAGAATCGCGTCGAGACTTTGCTGTTCTGCTGGTGAACGGACAGAAGATACCGATGAGCCGGAGTTATCACGCGCGGATTCTCCAGTCTTTTAAAGCGGCGAGACCTCAGGTTGCCTAAGTCAGGCGACAGCTTCGTGGGGATTTGCAGCTAGATACAGTTACTCGCGAGCAAGCTGTGTCAGCTGGCGGTTCTGGCGGGGTACTCTTGATCCTTACTCGATTTCCGTGACCGGAGACGGCAATTCGCCGGAATTTCTTCTGAGCAGCTATTGCACCCGACCGATGTAGACCCCATAAGGTCCGAGCTGCACCGAGTGGAGAGACGAAGGGTCCGCTGCGCCGGGGGTTTTCAGCAATGTCCTGACACTGACGCCGTGCACGTTCTGTGCCGACAGATTGACACTAATTGTTTGCGGCTGATCCGTCAGGTTGCAGGCGACGACGACGGTTTCTCTATCGTCCGCTTTGCGCATCCAGGAAAGGACGTGCTCGTCGCTGGTATTCAGCATCGTCTCCGCCCCGTCGCGCAGAGCAGCATCCTGCCTTTTGAGCGCGATGAGTTGCTGATACCAGTGCAGCATCGAATCAGGCTCATGTTCTTCCGCGGCGACGTTGACGGTTGCATAACTCGGCGGTATCGGCAACCACGTTTTCACGCCACGCGGTGAGAAGCCTGCGTCGGGACCGTCGTTCCACTGCATGGGCGTGCGCTCGCCGTCACGTCCCTTTTCTTTGGGCCAGCCGGTAATGCCGATGGGATCCTTGACATCCTCTTTGCGCGTGGGTGGCGTGGTGACCATGCCGATTTCGTCGCCGTAGTACATCATGGCGGTGTCGCGCGAGGCAAAGAGCAGCGCGGCAATGACGCGGCCTACATCGTCCTTGTGGTCATGGGTAACGAAGCGGTCCCAGCGGGGATTGTCATGGTTATCGAAGACAAAAAGTGGCATATTGCCGCCGATTCCGGTCTCGGCCTCATCGATGCGCTGACGGAATCGACTTGCGTCCAGAAGGTTCACGCGACCGGGTGGGAAGCCAACCTGCATATCCATGGGCAGGTCGAGCTCGTCGTTATGTGGGCCGTACATTCTCCGCAAGTCGTCCACCGATCGCAAATAGGTTTCGCCAATCAGAATCACTTTGCGTCCCTGCGTCTGGTCAGCGACCTGGCGCAGTTCGCGCAGCACGTCATGAACCTCAGGAAGATTGTCGGTTTTGTCGGTCTTCACTTCCTTGTCGCCATAAGCGTTGATGAGCGGCTTGCCGTCGGGCCCGAGAACGTAGTCTTCGTCGCTGAAGGTGGGATCTTCGAAGAGCGAGGTGATGGCATCGAGACGGAAGCCGGCAACGCCGTGCTGGATCCAGAAGCGCTCGACGTTGTACATGGCTTTGCGAACTGCGGGGTTATTCCAGTTAAGGTCGGGCTGCTGAATGTAGAAACGATGGTAGTAGTACTGCTTGCGCGCGGGATCCCATTCCCACGCGGAGTGGCCGAAGACGGAGAGCCAGTTATTGGGAGGCTCGCGATGGCCGTTGACCATTTTCGGGTCGCGCCACATGTACCAGTCGGCCTTTGGGTTGGTGCGTGAGCTTGCGGACTGAATGAACCATGGATGTTTGTCGGAGGTGTGATTCAGGACGAGATCCATGATGATGCCAATGTTGCGTTGGCGCGCCTCCGCGACCAGCCGGTCGAAATCGGCCAGCGTGCCGTATTGCGGATCGATGGCGATGTAGTCGGAGATGTCGTAGCCGAAGTCCACCTGGGGCGAGGGATAAATCGGTGTAAGCCAGATGGCATCGATGCCGAGCGAGCGCAGGTAGTCGAGGCGCGAGGTGATGCCATTCAGATCGCCGATGCCGTCGCCGTTGGAGTCCTGAAAACTGCGCGGATAAATCTCGTAGATGACTGCGTTCTTCCACCAGTTCGGATTGGACTGCGGAGAGGGTTCGGTCGACTGGGCGAAGAGGGGCGCGCTGAGAGCGATCGCAACAAGGACTGATAAGAGGCCACGGGCCGCTGCAGGCATCGCGGTAAAACTCCCGGTCGCAACAGAGTGCTCGTCAGCGACCGGCTGCTTCGATGACGGGCTGCGATCCAGTCCCGAATGCTAACACGTCGGACAGCGTCAATGCGGAGGAAGCCGGGCTAAATTGGCGCGGGCCTGCGCGTCGTCGGGAGCGAGTTGCAAAGCGTGCTGAAAATCGGCTCGCGCGGAATCGGGCTTCCCGATGCGCGCTTCGAGAACGCCGAGATTGTTCCAGCCATCGGGGTCCTGCGGACGCAGGCGCAGCGCCTGATTCTGCTCGTCGATGGCCTCCGTCAGCCGGCCGGTTCCGGCCAAAAGCTGCGCGAGCAGGGCGTGCAGATCGGGATTGTCCGGCGCGATTCTTTCCGCTTCGCGAAGCTGCGCGAGAGCATCCGCTGGAAGACCCGATTGCGCAAAGGCCATGGCCAGACGCTCGCGCGTGTCGATGTCGGCAGGTTGTTCCTTCGCGGCGACAGAGAGCAGATCGACGGCCTTAGCGGGTTGGCCCGCTGCAATCGCAATCTCACCCAGTTGATAATGCGCGGTGAAATTCTGCGGATCGAGTGCGAGCGCAGCCTTGAACTGCGATTCGGCCGATGCGGCGTCCCCTTCTCCGGCCAGTGCGATACCGAGCCCATCGTGAGCGGCCGCGTCGCCAGAGCAATTTTCGAGCAGGGCTCGGAACTGATGTTCCGCCTCCGCGAATTGATTCTGTTTCAACCGAAGGCTCGCCAGATTGAAGCGCGCATCGCAGTTGCCGGTGCGGGTTGCAATCGCCTGGTGGAAAGCCTGTTCCGCTCCTTTCGGATCACCGGCGTTCTCCAGCGCGGCGCCCAGGCTGTTGAGAGCGCGAGCATCATCGGGATGTTCCTGCAGGATGACTTGATAGACAGCGGTTGCTTTGTCATAGTGGCCGAGACCTGCTTCCGCTGAGGCAAGGTTGTACTGGGCGATCCAATCGCCAGGCTGCTCGCGTACGCGGTGCTCCATCCATGCCTGCTCCAGCAGAAGACGCGGATCGGGACTTCCCTTTGGGACATTGACGGGCAGAACCTGAATCCACAGGTGTGCCATTTCGTCGACCGAGCGATTGCCTGCGCGCACGCGAACCGGCGGTGAGTTCGGATTGTGAATGTTCTGATCGGAGTTGTCATAGACGTAATGCATGTGCAGGACGGAGCCGCGAGGGAGAAAGACCGGCTTGCGGTAGCGATAGACGGACTGCCGATCGATGTCCCAGCTGGGAATGCGGATGAGCCACTTCTTTTGTCCGTCCGGCAGGATGGCCCAGCCGTCCAGTTCGCGGCCGAGGTAGTGCGCGTGTGGATAAATGCCCAGGACTTCCACATCGACGGGAAGATTCAGCTGATCACTTACAACGAAGTTGCGCGCGCCTGCCGGTATATCGAGGTCCTTATCGTCTTCTAACTGCAACAGCATTGGATTTTTCGACGGTGGGTTGTCAGCGAAATACAAGCCTACCTGGGCATTAATCGTTTCCGGTTTGCCGCTGGGCTTGAGGTGCATGTTGAGGATCAGATCATTGCCCGGATCGAGCTTCCACGGCATCTCGCTGGGTTCCACGAGCAGCGGTGTGTCTGGCTTCCAGAACAGAAAATGGCTGTCGGGATCGAAGGTGTTGCCTCCATCCAGTTCCAGCTCCATGCCGGGCACTCCGTCTCTCCAGTGATTGGGGTGGTCGCGTCGGTACGATGCGGTTCGATCGATGAGCACATTGGCGTGATGGACCACCTGGGGAGTTCCTGGCAGGATCTCCATCGCGCGGATGAAGTGGGTTTGCGCCAGGGGATAGGGAAGAACGAAGTTGCGGAAGACATCGGTGCCCGATGCGGGCAGCGTCCACGGGTGTTCGATGGAAAGAATCAGATCCGGCTTGCCCATCTCCCAGGTCTGGTCGTAATGCGGTGGCAGCGGAGCTTCGGCAGGGTCGCCTTCCGGCATTCCGGATTCGACCCACTTGCGGATCAGCGCCAAATCATCGTCAGAGAGCCTTCGTTCACCGGAAAAATCGCCATATCCCGGAGCGGGCAGCCACGGTGGCATGTAGCGCGATTGCGTGGCATCGAGAATCTGCGGGGCGCGCCGGCGAGCGTCCGCGTAGGAAAGCAGGCTGAAGGGTCCCGCCCCGCCGGGATGATGGCAGACCGCGCAGTTGCGATAGACAACCGGAGCGATTTGCCGGCTCCAGGTCACGGGAGTTTCCGCTGCGCGAATGGCGCGACTGGAAACCGCGAAGTTCATGAGGGTGCAGGCCGCCAGGGCTGCCGCCGCAGGAAGCAGAATTCTCATGGATCACTTCGTGGAACGATCGAACAACCGACGGGTGGTCCGCCCGGGGAGGGCACAGGACGATTCGACGTCAGCGCGCGAAGGGCATCCTCCAGATCATGCTTTTGAGCGGAGGGACGCTCCTGACCCAGCGAAAGATAGCGATCGTCGACGCGCCCGCGATAAACCTCGCGCAACCCGGATCTCTCCGGAACGAAGACCGCAACCTCTGGCGTGATGGTGACATGTGCCATCGCCACCAGGTGCTGCTCATCGTCCAGCACCACACCGCCGTGAATAACGAACTGCTGCTGGTGATGCCGAACCACTTCCGCCGTGTCGCTGGGATTGGGATAAACCCACCAGAAATGAACGCCATTCGAAGCGAATTCGCGGTCGAGCCGCTCGATTTCAGGGATGTAGCGATTGGAAATCGGACAATCCGATGCGGCAAAGAACAGGACCACCGCGCGCGAACCGGGCGGCGCCAGTCGATCAACGGGTCGACCCTCAAGGTCGACTCCGAAGGGCTGTGCTGCCCATGCCGCTGCCGATGTACAACAACAAAGCAGCACGAGGGCGCGAAGCACCATAGTCAGCAACGGTAGCATGTCCAGGTGCTCCATTGAAACAGCGCAAGTGCTCAATCGATTCATCCCCGCAGGACGCGGGAATCTTTTTCCTAAGTGGAAGGCCGGCAAGAAAGTAAGGAGGTACCGCAGGGTTCTTCCCTCTTGACAACAGAAGCAGTGCGCGCCTACAGTCACTGCCGCAGCATAGAAGTGTTGCCGAGTCTTGCGGCTTTCCCCGGAACGAAGCGGTTGAACAACCGTGGGCCGCGATCAGAACGTCAACGCATTTAAAACAACAGCTGTCAACGCATGTCAGCAAGTAACTACGACGCGGCCGAGAAGTGGAGAGGCCGCATTTGGCTTTTGCGCAGATAATGTCAGCGCAAACTGCTGTCGGATGTTGATAAGAAATCGGGACGGGGGCGCTACGCTCTCGGAAAGTCTTTGGAGGCAATTATGCGATTTTCCAGGCTCATCGTGGCCTGTGCTGCGTTCGCGGCGCTGTGCGTCTCCGTTACAACGACACAAGGGCAAGCGGTCTACGGCTCCATCAACGGAACGGTGACCGATAACACCGGGGCGGTTGTTCCCAACGCCACCATCACTGTTACAGACGTGTCGAAAGGCACTTCGACCACAGCCAAGGCAAACGCCTCCGGTGAATACGTTGTCGAGCATCTCATCCCGGACACTTACAACGTGAAAGTGGAGGCTCAGGGATTCGAGACTTTCGAGGCCACGGGTGTCCTGGTGCAGGCCGATACTTCGCCGAAGATCGACGCATCGCTCAAGGTCGGAGCCTCCACGCAGACCGTCAACGTGAGCGCGGACAGCATTCCGGAACTGAAGACGGATCGCGCCGACGTAGCAACCGAGTTCACCACTGCTGAAGTTGAAAATCTCCCTATTCCCGATCGCAATTTTGCTAACTTACAGCTGCTGCTGCCTGGCGCGCAGTCGCTGAGCTGGAACCATGCCGCGGACGAGAACCCGCAGGCCAGCAAACAGATTCAGGTCGATGGTCAGGCCTTCGGCGGCGTGGCTTACCAGCTGGACGGCACCGACAACCAGGACCCGATCCTCGGAATCATCGTCATCAATCCGCCGCTGGACGCGATCCAGGACACCAAAATCACCACGCAGAATTTCGACGCGGAGTTCGGAAAGGCCGTATCCTCGTTTATCTCCGCGCAGACGAAGTCCGGATCGAACAGCTTCCACGGCAGCGCGTTCGATTATCGCGAGAGCAGCGCGAATCTGGGCACGGATCCCTATACGCAGTTTCCAGGCACGATCTTCCCTCCCGGACTGAAGAACCAGTTCGGCGGTTCCATCGGCGGACCGTTCATCAAAGACAAGCTCTTCGGCTTCTTCGACTATCAAGGCGTGCGACAAAAGGTGGGGACCGCGGACAACGCGACGGTTCCGACCGCGCACCTGATCGCGACCTGCCTTGGGCAGGCGACCGCGACGAATGGCATCGCCGGCTGCGATTTCAGCGAGTATGCAATCGGGATTCTCGGCAGTGCCAGCGATCAGCTGGTCTATCAGCAGACTGCGGGCGGATCGGTGCCCTATCCGGGCAACGTGATTCCCGCTGGCCAGCTTTCGTCACAGGCGATGGCTCTGCTCAAGCTGCTGCAGCCGTACGCACCGAATACCGGGGGCACAGTAGCCGCTGGAAGTCTGGCCGCGCTGAAGGATAACTATTCGGCGAGCGGTACCGGTCTGTTCAACAACAACCAGTGGGATGTCCGCGTCGACGACACCTTGTCGTCCAGTATGCATGCGTTTACGCGCTTCAGCCGATTCACCGACACCCTCTCCGGAACCACCATGTTTGGCGCGGCGGGCGGGCCGGGCTTCGGCATTGGCGGCTATGGCGGCGTCTCGCAGGGAGCCAATGACAGCCTCGCCGCGGGCATGGACATCTCGCTGAGCCCGCAGCTGCTGACTGACTGGCGGATTGGCTACTACCGCTACAACATCGGGGATCACAAGTACGACCAGTCTGTCGACTTCGCGAATCAGCTCGGCATCCCGGGCATGAACATCGCCAGCGACTCGCTCACCAGCGGTGCGCCAGGATTCAATATCGCCGATGCGGACCGGTCGGGAAACGAGGGCCCCAACAACCCCACCGGCGGTGGCGCGCAGTACGGATCAGGGCTGAACATCACGCGTTGCAACTGCCCTTTGATCGAGCGCGAGGATCAGATGCAGTTCGTAAATAACTGGACGAAGCTGATGGGCAACCATGCTTATAAGTTCGGTGTCGATCTGCGCTACGCGCGTAACCTGCGCGTGCCCAGCGATTCGGATCGCACCGGCCTGCTCAGCTTTGCTCCAGGGCCGACTTCCGATGGTGGATCTACTGGCGGACTCGGCATGGCGACCTTCGTACTCGGAGATGCGACCCAGCTTCAGCGTTACGTCAGTGTTTCCACCAATGCCAAGGAGTTCCAGAAGCGCGACTTCTTCTACGCCCAGGATACCTTCCGCGTCAAACCGAACCTCACGGTGAACTACGGCTTGCGTTATGAGCTGTATTTCCCCGAGTCCGTCAACGGCAAGGGGAACGGCGCTTTGATGGAGCTGAACGGGGGCTCAGGTGGCTACTCGACCGATGGCTATCTCCGGGTTGCCGGGTATGGCAACGTCCCGACCAACCTGGGATGGGGTGCGGCCACCAACGCATGGAATCCACGCATTGGCATCGCCTGGTCTCCGGATTCGAAGACGGTTGTCCGCACCGGTTATGGACGCAGCTTCGATCTGGGTGTGTTCGGATCGATCTTCGGACACGTCGTCACGCAAAACCTGCCGGTTCTGGCGAATCAGTCCGTCACCTCTCCGACCACAACCAGCGCGGCCTTTACGCTGACCAATGGGCCGCCCGCCAATGTGTTTCCCACGGTTCCCACGGACGGATTGCTGCCAGCGCCGGCCTTCAACGTCAGCCCCAAAGCGCGCCCCAATACCCTGCGGCTGCCCACTCTCGACGCGTGGAACATGAGCGTGCAGCGGGCGATCACGCCCACCATGTCCCTCACCGTCGCCTATGTGGGCAACAAAGGAACGCACACCCTGAGCGCGGGAGACGGCAACAACACCAATCCGAACGAGGCTGGCATTTTCCTGCCCTATGAATACAGCGCCACCGGTGCGGCGCTGCATTATGACCCCACCGTAGCTGGGAACGCGATTGCCGCCAACGGCGGAACTTCGACCTCGAATTTCCTGCAGCGCTTCTACGGACACGGAGTAGCGGCCTGCACCGACGCAACCTACGAAGCGCAACTGATGGCCCAGGCGGAGCCCTTTGTTACGCCGGGTATGTGCGGCTGGACCCAGGGCATCGGCTACTACGGCGATGACCAGAACACGAACTTCAACGCTCTGGATGTGACGCTGGCCAAGCAATACACCCATGGATTGTCGTTTAATGCGCAGTATGCATGGCAACGTTCCTTCAACTTCAACAGTGGCTTTTACACCTGGGATAAGCGCTCGACCTATGGACCGGATGACTGGCTACGAACCCAGCAGTTTGTGGTCTACGGCCTCTACCAATTTCCGTTCGGTAAGGGACAAATGTGGGGCAGCGGCGTGCCGCGCTGGGAGGACGAGGTCATCGGCGGATGGCAGTTTAGTCCGGTGCTGAACTGGTCGAACGGACTGCCGTTCTCGTTGAACGTAGGCGGTGGCTGCGGCGCTTCGGTTCCAGGCAGTGCACCTTGCTATCCGGATGGGAGTCGAGGCAGCCTGCATACCAATCTAACCAGCTTTAATCCGGTGACTCACAGCCGCACGTTCTTCACCGCGGCCACCACCAGCGGATTCAGCGAGGCTGGACTGGATACCATCGGAACGGTTGGCAGGAACAGCTTCTACGGGCCGGGATACTTCAACGGAGACTTGTCGCTGCAGAAGAACTTCCCCATCCACGAAGCGATCCTCGCGCAGTTCCGCGTCGACGCCTTCAATGGGTTCAACCACATCAATCCCGGCAACCCGTCATCGACGGTCACAGGATCGGCTGGCACCATCACGGGCGAACCTGCGCTGGGGATCTACACGAACCCACGCCAGTTGCAGTTCTCGCTGCGCCTGCAATTCTAACTGCGGGCAATCGCGTCCGGAGGCCAGCAACCCTCCCTCCGGACGCACCGCAGGAGTACACTTCCCGCATCATGTCTCGGGCTGTTCGGCTCTGCGCGCTTACTTTGTTTGCTGTCGCTGCGGGGGCGCCGGCACAGAATAATGCCGCGGCCATGCCGCCTTCGCTGGCCGACGTGCGATCGCTCATGGCTCAGGGCAAGCTGGACGATGCACGACGGGAACTGGACGCGCTGGCCAGGGTGCAGCCGGAGCCCGCCGATGTGGAGCGACTGCGCGGCATCGTGTCCTACGAAAACAATCGCATGGCAGAGGCGGACGCATCGTTTGCGCGGGCGATGGCACAGGATCCAGCGGATTTAGAGGCTATGCAGATGCGCGGTGTGGTTCTTTACCGCATGGGCAAGCCGGAGGACGCAATTCCTTTGCTGGAGAAGGCCCACGCCGCTGGACCAATCGCCAACGCCGATCCCAATTACGTTTTGGCGCTCTGCTATATCAGCGCGAAACGATACGACGATGCTCGCCATGCTTTCGCTGCCCAGTATGGTTTCGCCCCGGAGTCGGCGGCGGCATGGCTGATCACGGGGCGCATCCTGTTTCGCCAGGAACTGACGGCTGCGGCAACAGCAGACGCTCAGCAGGCGGTGCAACTGGATCCGCGCCTGCCGCTGGCACATCGTCTGCTGGGCGAGATCGACCTGGCCAATGGCGACGTGTCCGGCGCGATTACGGAGCTGGAGACGGAGGTCAGGTTGAACCCGCTCGACGGCGAGACTTACGACCGGATGGGCGACGCGTACCTGCGCGCGGGGCAGTATGCGCGCGCCCAGCAGGTTCTGGATCGCGCCGTGCTGCTGGAACCGAACGCCAGCGGCCCGTATATTCTGCTGGGAAAGGCGCTGCTCGAAGAGCAGGACCCGGTGACGGCGACGATGTATCTGGAACGCGCGGAGAAAATGGATCCGTCCAATTCGATGACCCACATGCTGCTGGGCCGGGCCTTTGCCGCGACCGGGCGCAAAGACGATGCCAACCGCGAGTTTCAGGCCCTGCAGAAATTGCAGGCAGCGGCGACGCCTGCATCGTCGAACCCGTAGCAGGAGCGCCCGGAGATGTCCCTGAGATCAACGTGGCTTCACCGGGCAATTGCATTCTGTTCGCTGTCGGCGGCCATGTTGGCCGGCGCGCAGCAGACGACCATGCAGCAGGCAGACCAGGCCTTTCGCGCGGGTACGGACGCCTACGCGCGAGGAGATTTGAGTACCGCGCGCACACAATTTGGTTTGGCGACACAACTTGCGCCTGGAATCGAAGAGGGGCACAGCGCCCTGGGTGTGGTTCTCTACGCGCTGGGTCAGTATCCGCAGGCTATCGCTGAGTTGGAAACGGCGCTGAAGCTGAACCCCGACGATCGCAATGCCGAGGAGAATCTGGCGCAGGCCTACAGCCAGACTGGATCTCCGGATAAGGCGGTTGTGCTCTTCGAGAAGATGGACGGCGAATCTCCACTGCGCGCCGATCTGCTCGCCGTCTGGGCGCGGGACCTGGCGACAGGTTCGAACACAACGGCCGCCATTGAGATCATGCGGCGAGCCGTCACCGCCGAGCCGCAGAATGCCTCGCTGGTGGACCAACTGGGGTCCCTCTACGCGCAGGCGGGCCGCTGGAGCGATGCGGAAGCCGCATTCAGCAGCGCATTGCAGATGGATGCACAACTGACCTCAGCCCATATGCACCTGGCCGTGGTGCTCAGCCATGAGCAGCAGATGGGTCGCGCTGCGGGGGAGTTCGGCCAGGCCGCGCAGTTAGATCCCCATAATGCCGCCGTGCAGTTCGAATGGGGAAATGCGCTGGTCGCCGCGAATGACGACGACGGGGCGATCCCGCATTTTCAGCAGGCGATCGGCATAGATCCGAATCTGCTGGACGCCGAGTATCAACTGGCGCTGGCGTTGCAGCGCAGTGGCCGGGCAACCGAAGCGATTCCGCTTTTCCAGAAAGTGGTTGAGGCGCGTCCGCAGCAGGCCGAACCGCTCACCAACCTGGGGCTGGCTCTGGTACAGGTGGGCCGGGCAAAAGAGGCGGTCCCTCTCTATCTGCGGGCCGGCGCCCTTACGCCGGAGAATGCGACGATCCATCAGGATCTGGGCGCCGCCTATGTCCAGGAGAACAATGTCGACGACGCCATTCGCGAATTTCAAACCGGATTGAAGCTCGCACCCCAGGACCCTCATCTCCACTACGATCTGGGATTGGCGTTCAAGCTGAAGGATGACTTGCCCGACGCGATCGCCGAACTGGAATCGGCGCTGCGCCTCGATCCGGCCTCTCCCGACGCGCCCTACACGCTGGGCATCCTGTATATGCAGGATGGCCGTTTCGACGATGCAGTGCGGAATCTTCGCGCCGCGCTCGAGCTTCGTCCGCGCAACGGCGACGGATGGTCGATCCTCGGAAGCATCTATCGGCAACAGGGCAAGTACGAGGATGCAGCAGCCGCCTTAAAGAAAGCGATCGAGCTGCTTCCCGAACAGCCCGGCCCGCACATCACGCTGGCCAGCGTTCTGCAGGAGGAAGGCAAGCAGGACGATGCGGTGGCGGAGCGGAAGAAGGCAGCGGATCTCACGCGGGTCGCGGTGAACCGGCAGCGCGCCGTGTTCGCGACGAATGCCGGCAATGCGCTGCTCAACAAAGGACAGATTGCCGATGCGATTGCGCGCTATCAGGACGCGATCGGCAGCGATCCGAACTATCCAGAGGCGCACCGGCAGCTAAGCGCGGCCCTGGCCGAGCAGGGCCGCAGCGCCGAAGCCGCGGCGGAGCGGCAAAAAGCGGATGCGCTGACCGCGAAGAATCCATAACCATGGCTGTGATACTTTTCTCCCGATGAATCGCAGGCAGTTTTTGTCTTCGCTCAGCCGTACTGCGCTCGTGTTGCCCTTCGCTGACGTGCTGCGGCTGGCAACACCGCCGTGGAAACGCGCTGCGACGGCTGCGACACAACAGGCGCCGACCAAACCTGGCGCGCAGCAATCCTACGAAGCCAGGCCCATGCCGCCGCCCCCTGGACCCGCTTCGCCCATTGCCGGAACGCCTCTCGGGGTCCAGTTTGTGGATGTCGCCGCGCAAAGCGGACTGAATGCGAAAACAATCTTCGGGGGTGAAGGAACCAATAAGTATCTGCTGGAAACCACGGGCTGCGGCGTGGCGTTCTACGACTACGACCAGGACGGCTGGCTGGATATTTTTCTGGTGAACGGCTGGCGGCTGGAGGGTTTCGCGAAAGGAGCGGAGCCCACCTGTCATCTGTTCAAAAACAATCATGACGGGACCTTTACCGACGTCACAGCCAGGGCCGGAGTCGGCCATAGCGGATGGGGTCAGGCCTGTTGCGTCGGCGATTACGATAACGACGGCTGGGACGATCTCTTCGTTACCTATTACGGACAGAACGTGCTGTTTCGTAACAATGGCAATGGCACATTCACCGATGTGACAGCGAGAGCAGGGCTGATGCAACCTTCGACGCGATGGAATTCCGGCTGCGCATTTCTTGATTACGATCGCGACGGACATCTGGACCTGTTTGTCGGCAACTACATCGATCTGGACCTGAAAACCGCGCCCGTGCCGGAGTCCGGCCCCTGCTTGTACAAGGGAATCCTTGTCGCCTGCGGCCCTCCAGGACTGAATCCCGGAAAAAACATTCTCTATCACAACAACGGCAACAGCACATTCAGCGACGTCTCAGAGAAATCCGGCATGGGGACGACGCTCGGCAATTACGCGCTCAGTGTGGCCGTCGCCGATTTCGACAACGATGGCTGGCCGGACATCTACGTCGCTAACGACTCGACGGCGGCCACGCTGTATCAGAACCAAAAGGACGGCACGTTTCGCGATGTTGCCATTGAGTCGGGCGTGGCATTCTCCCCCGATGGCAGGCCGCAGGCGGGCATGGGTGTGACCGTGGGTGACTACAATCGCGACGGCTGGCTCGACATCGCGAAGACGAATTTTGCCGGCGACACGGATTCCCTGTACGCGGGCCTGGGCGGCGGCAATTTCGAAGACCGCACCTATCAGGCAGGACTGGGCGTGAACACACGCTATCTCGGCTGGGGCATCGGCTTTCTCGACATGGACAACGACGCGTGGCTCGACCTTTTTGTCGCCAATGGTCATGTCTATCCGGAAGTGAGTACCGTCAGGACGGAAGCACCGTATGCCGAGCACAAATACCTCTATCGCAACCTGCGCAATGGCCGTTTTGAAGATTGACAGCGCACTGGGAGGCCCGGGGATTACCGCCGCGGTTCCGGCGCGCGGCTGTGCCTTTGGGGACTATGACAACGATGGAGACATCGATGTTGTCGTGAATTGCGTCAACACATTGCCGCAATTGCTGCGCTGCGATTCCACCTGGCGGCGCCACTGGGTGAAGGTCAAGCTCAAAGGAGTGCGATCGAACCGCACCGGAATTGGGGCACGGGTCCGCCTGGTCGCACGGCCCCAACCCGACAAACCGGATCCGCTCATCCTGATCGACGAAGTACGCAGCGGCGGTAGTTACTTTTCTCAGAACGATCTGCGTCTGCATTTCGGACTGGATCAGGCAAAGACGATCGACGAGATCGAGGTCCGCTGGCCCTCTGGTCAGATCGACACTTTCAAAGCTCTTCCTGCCGATCGCCTGTATCTGATCGAGGAAGGCGCGAAGGAGCCGAAGGCCTTTCTGTTGCCGGCGATGAGGCAGGTCTAAGTGCGGCTACGGCGCATGATTCTTCCCGCCACCTGCTGGCTCGCGGGTTGCGTGATGGCCGGTGCATCGGCGCAACCCGCCGCGCAGGATACCGACGCCGTTTGTGCCGGCTGTCATCGGCAGATTTACGAGTCGTGGAAGCGCTCGCCCATGGCGAACGCAAGCGGCCCGGCAGAGGAAGGATTTATTCCGGCCGACTTCACTCATGCCGCTTCCGGCGTGCATTACCGTATCTATCGCGACCAGGACCAGGTTTGGCTTTCGTATGAACGGCCCAATGCTCCTCCCGATCGCGCGCTGCAGGGGAAACAGCTGCTCAGCTACTACTTGGGTTCCGGAAAGCGCGGACGTACATGGATTTTCGAGCGCGAGGGCTACTGGTACGAAATTCCCATTAACTGGTACGCGAAGAAGAAGCTGTGGGACATGACGCCGAACTTCCTCAGCGCCCGCGAGATGCCCTTCACTCTGCCCGTCGACCCGGGCTGCCTGCACTGCCACGCCACCGGCGTCCGGGAATCGCTGCCCGATGCGCGCAATCACTTCGCCGGTCCGCCTTTTCCGCGCGGCGGAATCTCCTGCTCATCCTGCCATGGCGATCCATCGCAACACCTCGCAACTGGCGGCAAAGGGCCGATCCTGAATCCAGCTCAGCTCGATCCGGTTCGGCGCGACTCCATCTGCCTTGAGTGCCACCTTGAAGGGGAAGTGGCTGTGGTGAAGCAGGGTCAGCGGCTGGCGGCATTCCGCCCCGGAGATAATCTCTTCGACGAGGCAGTGTATTTCGAAGATGGACGCAAGGCCGGACCTGGAGGCCGCGCTACGAGCCAGTGGGAATCGCTGCTGGAGAGCGCCTGCAGGCGCGCCAGCGGCGATCGCCTCACCTGCACCAGCTGTCACGATCCACACTCCTCACCCGCCTTCGAAGAGCGCATCAGCTTTTATCGCGCGAAATGCCTCGCCTGTCATGAGAGGCTGGCGACCGGGCATCACGAAGAGAATCCAGATTGCACGTCATGCCATATGCCGCGGGAGGAAACCCAGGATATCGCCCACGAACAGGTGACCGATCATCGCATTCAGATCGTCTCCAAACCGTTTGTGAGCCCGACTTCTGCCGAAGAGCTGCTGCCTATCGGCGGCGTTCATCCTGGTGTTCGCGACGAGGGACTCGCGTGGGCGCAGCTGGCCTTGCAGGGCGGCCGCGCCGCGGGCGAACGCGCGATGCGGCTCTTGCTCGAGGCCGAAACGGCCGACCTCCGACAGGCTTCCGATGCGGATCTCCACATGGAGCTGGGATTTCTCGAGCAAATGAGCGGAAATCGCGAGCAGGCGAAGGCCGAATATCAGCAGGCCCTGCGCGCGAACCAGTTCAACGAAACCGCTGCCGGCGATCTCGCCGTTCTGGATGCGCAAGGCGGCGATTTCGGAGCGGCGTTGCCGTTGTGGCAATCGGTTTTTCAGCGCGATCCAGGAGCCAGCGCCGCAGGCATCGATCTTGCCGTGGCGCAGTGCCGGTCGTCAGGAAAAGCAGCCGCAGCCGAGACTCTGCGCCGCGTGTTGCTGTTCTCCCCGGACAATGACGAAGCCCGCCGTTTCTCCCTGGCGCTTGCCGCAGGCACACAACACTGCGCCGCTCCATGACAGGGTTTCTCTGTGAGCTCCAAAAGGGGCCACTGGGTCTGTTGGTTTCGCAGCAAGAATCGCAGAAGGCAGCGAAGATTCGCTGGCGGAGAGAGTGGATTCGAACTTGAGCCGCTTTGCGGGCGTCTGAGCCCGCAGGCGAAATCCTGAGCGAAGTCGAAGGATCTCAGGCGCTGCAGGCTTTTCGGGGAACCTGGCGGAGAGAGTGGATTCGAACTTGAGCCGCTTTGCGGGCGTCTGAGCCCGCAGGCGAAATCCTGAGCGAAGTCGAAGGATCTCAGGCGCTGCAGGCTTTTCGGGGAACCTGGCGGAGAGAGTGGATTCGAACTTGAGCCGCTTTGCGGGCGTCTGAGCCCGCAGGCGAAATCCTGAGCGAAGTCGAAGGATCTCAGGCGGTGCAGGCTTTTCGGGGAACCTGGCGGAGAGAGTGGGATTCGAACCCACGTTAGAGTTTCCCCTAAACACGCTTTCCAAGCGTGCGCCTTCAGCCACTCGGCCATCTCTCCGCGCACCGGCCTCGTTGTGCACGCGGGCGGTAAGCGTCTTGCACGCTACTGTCGAGCGTACCACAGGGTTCCGGGGCCGGCCCCCGCCTAAAATGAGCCATCGCCATGTCCCCGGAAGGTCCAATCGAGCGCCCCGAAATTCCGGCCGGCCAGGTACCAGACCTCCCGGTCCAGGCCAGCGATACCCCATCGCCCGAGCTCCGGGTTTTCGAACAGCACCAGCATCCTGCACACCTCGGCGAAGAGCTGAGAGCCCTGCTTTCGCTCGCCATTCCCGTCGTGCTTTCTGAGCTGGGCTGGATGACGATGACCATCGTGGACCTGATCATGGTCGGTCGTCTGGGGCCTGACGCGATCGGCGCGGTCGGGCTTGGCAACGCCATCTACTATGCGCCCTCGCTCTTCGGCATCGGCCTGCTGCTCGGTCTCGATACCCTGGTCTCGCAATCCTGGGGCGCGGGCCGCTTCGACGACTGTCATCGCTCGCTGGCCCAGGCGATGTATATCGCGCTCGCCTTCACCCCGCTGTTGATGGTTTCGATGCTCGCGGCACAGTGGATTTTTACCGGCCGCGGCGTGGATCCTACGGTTGCCGCGCTCACCCGCTCCTACGTCATCATCCTCAACTGGGGCACGTTTCCGCTGCTCGTGTATGGCGGATTCCGCCGCTATCTGCAGGGAGTGGGGCGCGTCCGCCCCGTCACCTTCGCCCTCATCAGCGCCAACCTCGTCAACCTCGCCTTCAACTGGATTTTCATCTACGGGCACTTTGGCGTCCCTGCCCTCGGCGTACGCGGCTCCGCAATGTCGACGGTCATTGCCCGCATCTACATGGCGGCTGTGCTGGTTTATGCGGCATGGGCGCACGAGTCCGGTCGCGGCCACGCGCTGTTCACGCACTGGCCCGCACCAGACTGGAGCCGCATCCGCGCACTCCTTCAACTTGGCCTGCCAGCGGCGTCCCAGGTCGTTCTTGAAGTCGCGGCCTTTGGCGCGGCGACCGTGATGGCGTCGCACCTGACACCCATCGCGCTCGCCACGCATGAAATCGTCCTGAGCTGCGCGGCCTACACCTATATGGTTCCGCTGGGAATCTCGGCAGCAGCCGCGGTCGCTGTCGGCCATGCGATCGGAGCGGGCAATCCCGCGCGCGCACGACGTGCCGGTACCCTCGCCATCGGCATCGGAGCGGGCTTCATGGCGCTGATGGCCATTTTGCTCCTGGTGATGCCAAAGCCCATCATCCATATATGGACGCATGACCGCGCCGTCGTCACTCTCGGCGCGCATGTCCTCGCGATCGTCGCCGGCTTCCAGATTTTCGATGGCATCCAGACCGTCTCCACCGGCGCACTTCGCGGCCTGGGCGAAACGCGCTTCCCCATGCTCATGAACCTCATGGGCTATTGGGTCCTCGGGCTACCCTTCGGAGCTCTGCTCTGTTTCCGACTGCAATGGGGGCTCTCCGGGCTCTGGACGGGCCTGACAGTTTCGCTGATTCTCATCGCGCTGGTGCTGATCGCAAGGTGGCTGAAGGATTCACGGAGATCGCTGGCAGTCTCGCAGCAGATCGGCTGATTTACTTCTTGCTCTTCTTGCCGGCCTTCTTGGCCAGATCGCTGAGGCGGGTCTTTTCCAGCTCCTCGCGCAGCGCGACTTCCGCGTCGTCGAATACCTTCTTCAGCGCGGAGCCGACTTTAGCCGTCTGTGCCGGCGAAAGCGATGCCGTGTGGAACAGGTCTCCTCCGTCCAGCGCCGAATAGATGTCTGCCAGCGTGATCGCTTTTGCCGGTCGCGCCAGTTTCGATCCGCCATGCGGACCCTTCTGGCTTTCCAGCAATCCAGCCTGGTGGAGGAGCGAAAAAACGCGGCGAATGACGACAGGATTGATGCTCAGCTTGCCCGCTACATCTTCCGAGGTCTGCAGCCCATCCGGTTCGGCAGCGAGCAAAACCATGGCGTGAACGCCAGTTGCGAATCGGGTATTTGCGGCCATTGATTCAACCTACCACAGCTTTTTCCACACAGGATGAAATCTGTAACAATCCCAGTGCCCTGTGCCCGCCACCCTGTACCCTGATCGTATGCGCATCCTCTTTGTCGGCGACGTCTTTGGCAGCGCCGGTCGCCGCATTGTGCGCGAGCACATCGGCCACATCGTCGCCGGCCGCTCCGTCGACCTCGTGATCATCAACGGAGAAAACGCTGCCGGCGGATTCGGCCTCACCCCTGCCATCGCGGACGAGCTCTTCGACCTTGGCGCGCACGTCCTCACCACCGGCAATCACGTGTGGGACAAAAAGGAAATCATCGACTACCTCAAGTCCGCCGCTCCGGACAGCCACGATCGGCCCCGCCGCATCCTGCGCCCCGCGAACTACGCGCCGGACACGCCTGGCTACGGTGTTTACCAGGGCACGCTGCCTTCAGGAGAAGCCTATGCCGTGGTCGACCTGCAGGGCCGCGTGTTCATGACCAACAACGAAGACCCTTTCCGCACCGCGGATCGCCTGCTGGCCGGGATTACCGCCAAGGTCATCGTCGTCGACTTCCACGCAGAGGCGACCTCGGAAAAATGTGCCATGGGCTGGTATCTCGACGGCCGGGTGACGGCGGTCATCGGCACGCACACGCACATTCCCACGGCCGACGATCGCGTCCTGCCCGGCGGCACCGCCTATCAGACCGATGTGGGCATGAGCGGCCCGTACGACAGCATTATTGGCGTCCAGAAAGAGCTGGTGCTCGAGCGATTCCTGACCTCGATGCCTTCGAAATTCGAAGCCGCCAAAGGCGATCCCCGCATGGCCGCACTGCTGATCGAATGCGACCCCGTAAGCGGCCGCGCCCGGTCGACCGAGCGCCTGCTGCTGGGAGAATAGCTTCCTTTGCAGAATCAAGTTCCGTCCAGCACGTGCGCCTGAGAAAATAGAAGCAGAGGTAGCACCGTTGTCCATCCATAGTCCCGAAGAACTGGCCGCCATGCGCGAATCCGGCCACATCGTCCGTCTTATGCTCGAAGCCATGAAAGCTGCCGCGCGCTCCGGCGTCACCACCGAGCAGCTCGACGAGATCGGTGGCGATCTCATGCGCCGGCACGGCGCTGTCTCCGGACCGACCACCGTCTATCAGTTCCCCGGCGTCAGCTGCATCAGCGTGAATGACGAGATCGTCCATGGAATCCCCTCGGACCGGCGCCTGCGCAACGGCGACCTGCTGAAGCTCGACGTCACGATCTCGAAAGATGGGTTCATGGCCGATGCTGCCGAAACCGTCATCGTCGGCCCGCCCATTACCCAGTCGGCCATCGGCAGCCGCCTCGCGGCCTGCGCCCAGCGCGCCTTCCGCGAAGCCATGCAGGTGGCTCGCGCCGGCCATCGCGTCCGCGACATCGGCCGGGTTGTCGAAAAAGAAGTGACCACCTCCGGCTTTCACGTGATTCGCGACCTGTGCGGGCACGGCATCGGCCGCACGATCCACGAGAGCCCCAGCGTTCCCAACTGGCCCGACCCCTCCGCCTCCGACATCCTCACCGAAGGCCTCGTCATTACCGTCGAGCCCATCATTGCCAGCCGCTCCGGCAAGTCCGTCCTCGCCAGGGATGGATGGACTGTCCGTACTGCGGACCGCGGCCTCGCCGCCCACTACGAGCACACCCTCGTCATCACGAAGAACGAGCCGCTGCTGTTGACCGCCGCCTGAGCGAGCTGTTGTTCGTTTCCGAACAGCTCGTCGCCTGATCGGGCGATTCGCAACCCGCAGGTTGCATTTCTGCGTGAGCCTGGAATATTATGCAACCCGGAGGTTGCCTATGACCCCGGCTCACACCGCTACCCGCACTCCCGACCGCATCGAGAAAAGTATTGAGCTGAAAGCTCCCGTTTCCCGCGTCTGGCGCGCCATCACCGACTCCGGCGAGTTTGGCGAATGGTTTCGCGTGAAGTTTGACGTCCCATTCAGGGTCGGCGAGCCCGCCGTCGGCCAGATCACCTGGCCCGGCTACGAAAACGTCACCTTTCACGCCGTAGTTCAGGCCATCGATCCCGAACAATACTTTGCTTTCACCTGGCACCCCTATTCCGTCGATCCGGCCACCGACTATTCCGAAGAAACGCCCACCCTGGTCGAATTCCACCTCGAGAAAACGGCTTCCGGGACCCTGCTCAAAGTCACCGAGTCCGGTTTCACCGACGTTCCCGACAAGCGCCGTGATGAAGCATACCGCCGCAACAACGAGGGCTGGGATCAGCAGATGAAGAACATCGAGGCCTATGTCGCCCAGAACCCCTAAGTCCGGGGATCATGGCACTGTGCTCCGCGGGAAATCCCCCTCCCGCGCCAGCCGGCCCGCGGCTTCCATGGTGAGACGTGGAGAGGCCCACGCGGCCAGCACCTTCGCGGCGCTCGGCGATCGGACCCGCCTGTCCCTTCTGGCCAGGCTCAGCCGCGGCGGGCCCTACTCCATTTCGCAGCTCACGCACGGCTCGCATCTCACGCGCCAGGCCATCAGCAAGCACCTGCGCGTCCTCGAGCACGCGCGCATTGTCCGCTCAGTCAGGTCCGGACGGCACAGCCTCTTCGAGCTTGACCCTGTGCGCGTCCACGAGCTGCGCGATTACCTTGACCGCATTTCTGCTGAATGGGACGCGGCTCTCGGCCGCCTCAAATCTTTCGTCGAAGACTAAGTCAATGCTTCGACCCCGGGTCCGAACAGACGTCGTCCACAGCGTCCGCCAACTCCGCGAACAGGTGCATCGGCGGTTCCAGCCCGCCCTTCTCCGACTTCTTCCAGATTGGCGAGCTCAGGCTCTCATCTCCGGGTGGCATGTAGACAGCCAGCAGATCGCCTGGCGGCACGATCGCACCTCCCAGAGGGGCTCCCCCGCCGCTGCGCCCTAACCCCACCCCATCTGGTCCGTCGCTGATTCCCCCCGGATTCTGCCCGCCCGGTCCCGATTGCGGTCCTCCCGGATACTGTCCTCGGCCTCCCACTTGCGGCCCACCGGTTCCCGGGTCAGGCACGTTCGGATTGCCTCCCGGGCTGCTTCCGATGGGGGGTAAACCGGTCGGCTGCCCGGGCAACCGGCTGCCGCCCCTTCTCTCCTTCCACACCACCCACACCAAATCCGCCTGCTGCTGCTCGTAAACCAGCATGTAGCGGCCCCACCGTTGAATCCGTTTTTGCACCGCGATCGCCGCGTCGTAGTCTTCCTGCGATACATTCCGATTCAGCGTGTCTCCCTCATACGTCTCGACGTAGACGTACTGGGCGTGGCAGAACATCTTCGACAGGGGTGCTTCTTTTTTCGCTTTGGCGGGAGCGGTCCCGACCACGCCGCCAAATATGAGCACCAGTACCAGCACGGACTTTCTCATGGCGCACCTCGCTCAGTTCGACTTCCCCCCGGCATTGTTGCACTGCGCATCCACGGCGCTGCGGATCTGCTGAAACAGCGGCATATTCGGATCCAGCAGCCCGTCCTTCTCCGCCTTCCGCCACAGCCATGTGTGTTGAGGCGTGCCCTCGGCCGGACCCATAAAGACGGTGAGCAGGTCTTTCGGATCGCCGGTTTGCGCAGCAACACCTCCCGGAGTGCCACCGCCTCCCGCAGTCCGGCTGGAATCGGCGGGGTCCTCGCGATTCGTTCCCAGATTGGGCGTGCCGCCGGGCGCCGGTCCAATCCCGCTCCCTCCCGGGGCCGGACGGCCGCCGATCTGCCCCGTGGCGCTGGAATTTCCCGTCGGATAACCGGTGTCGACGCCGACGCCCCCACTGCGTCCCCGGCGCACCACCCACACCAAATCCGCCTGCTCGGGTCTCTCCACCAGGGTGTACCGTTTCCAGGCCTGCAGATGGTCGTACAAGGCAGAGGCCGCATCGCGATCCGCCGGCAAGGTATTCGGATCCAGGACGCCCCCGCCGGCGGTCTCGACATAGACAAAATGCGCCTGGCAGAACATTTTCGACACCGCCGGGGCTTTCTTCGCCTTCGCAGGAGCGGTCCCAACCACGCCACCCCATATGAGCACCAGTACCAGCATGGACTTTCTCATGGCGCACCCCCTCCGGAGAAGCCCCGCACCTGCCAATCCGGGCCCGGTTTGTATCGTTGACGGAATGGCCGTCGCGCTGGACCCCTCCGTCCGTGTCGCAGGCTCTTTATAGACCCTCAGGACTCAGCACCGTCAACCGGTAATTCGCAGGTTTCAGACGGGAAGGCTCACCGAGCGTCGGCAGCGGCGCGCTTTTCTTCTTCGGTCATCGGAGCGTTGATCTCCAGCAGACCCTCAGGCAACCGCATTTCCAGAACGCGACCTGGCGCGTCGATGCGGACCACGTATTCCGCCACGAAGGGGATCAGCAGTTCCTCCGCACCCTTGCCTGTTTCACGGCGCACCACCAGCAGTTCGGTGCTGGAGGAATCGCGATCCACCGCGATGACCTGACCGGCTTCGCCGCCACCGTTCAGATCGATCAACCGGCATCCGATCAGGTCGCTCACGTAGACGGAGCCTGCCTGCAGCGGAGCCCGCTCGGCTGCAGGGATCACCACCTCGAAACCTCGCAGCGCCTCTGCATCGTTGATCGAATCGACTCCCTGAAATTTCATCACGACCCGGCTGCGCAGGAACCAGAAATTCTCCAGGTGGATCTCGCGTGGACGGGAACCAACCCGCTCCGAGGGGATCAGGAAAAGCCGCGCACGCTCATGGAAACGCTCAGGAAAATCCGTCAGGATTTCGGCGACCAGCTCGCCACGTCGTCCGTGGGGTCGGACGAGCCTTGCCACCAGCACCCAGTCCGGAATCGCGGATGCAGCCAAATCTCTTTCCATCGGCAAGGAGGCAGAGCGGTTCGACCGAGCGGGCTCTCCCGCCTCGTTCGACGCTGAAGTATCGGCCACAGAAGAGTCCTGCTGCCCGCGTGAGATGGTTGGACGGGGGAACGCCATTCCTTCCGCTCTCGCTACTCCTCGCTGATGGCAGCTCCCTGGTGGTCCTCTTCGAGAATGTCGAGTGTGTATCGATGATGGTGCTTCATGCTGACAGCACCAAGTATCGTCCTCACCGAACGCGCGGTGCGGCCCTGCTTCCCGATTACTTTGCCCACATCTGTGGGCGCAACCCGGAGCCGCAACACCGTGCTCTCGTCTCGTTCCACCGCTTCAACAACTACAGCCTCTGGAAGATCCACCAACGCTCGCGCAATCTGGGTTACCAATTCCCGCATGTCATCGGGTTTATCTGTCGTCTGCTTCATCCTGCCCCCCATTGGGAAGACACACGTCGTTCATCTTCCGGGGCTATCGCGGATACTACCGTAAGGCTGCGACGGACAAAAGAACAATCGGCAGACTTTCCTCGCCCCGGAGGTGCAAAAGTAACGTTGTGGGAGGTATCTGCAGCAGGCGAGCGGTCGACCCCTCCGTAACTCGCTGGATTCAGGCGGCCGTTGAGGCGTCCGTCTCGTCCGGCACGCCCTGCTTCTTCGGCGTGATCGGTTGGCCAGCGGGTGAAGGGCCGGACTGGAGCAGCTTCGCCACTCTGTCCGACGGCTGCGCCCCCTTGCCCCTCCAGTACTCAATACGCTCAAGCTTCAGATCGACGGAAGCCGGATTCGTTCGGGGATTATAGGTGCCAACCACCTCGACCGAACGCCCGTTCCGTGCGCGGTCCTTTTCAATCACGACCACGCGGTAATAAGGTTGTTTGCGCGCACCAACACGCGCCAGGCGAATCATCAGCACAATCGAGTATCCTTTCAATCATTGCAAATCCGGATTTGGAGCCACGCCCGAATCCGGCAACTGATCCAGTCTCCTAATATATCAGGGACTTCCACGATTCGGGTCCTGGCAAATTGCCGAATTTGCCTGGCTTTCCGGGAATTTTCGGGAGCCGCTTGTGAGAACTCACGAGGTTTGCGCATGCGGCCTGGAACCGCGCAGACCCTCAGACAGAAATCTGAGACACAACCGCGAATTTTTTGGCGCTAATTTCCTGGTCAGTCCGCCAGCGGCTGCGGACTCAGCGCGGGAGTGGCTCTCTCTCCGCGCTCCACCGATTTGCGAAAATAATCGAGGCACAGCTTGAGCCCGGTTTTCAGATTGATTTTGGGTTCCCAACCCAGAAGCCGCTTCGCTTTGGAGATGTCGGGCCGCCGCTGGACCGGGTCGTCCTCCGGCAGTGGAGCGAACCGGACCCTGCTGGAGGACCCGGTCACTTCCAGAATCTGCCGCGCGCATTCGAGAATCGTCCACTCCTCCGGATTGCCGATATTCACCGGGAGGTGCTCGTTCGAGCGAGAGAGGCGAAGGATCCCGTCGACCTCATCGGAGACATAGCAGAAGCTGCGAGTCTGTGTTCCGTCGCCGTAGATGGTGAGATCCTCGCCGTGCAGCGCCTGGGTCATCAGATTCGAAATGACGCGTCCGTCGCTGCTTTGCAGCCGCGGGCCATAGGTGTTGAAGATACGCACCAGCCTGGTGTTCACCCCGCAATAGCGGTGGTAAGCCATCACCATCGCCTCGGAGAAGCGCTTGGCCTCATCGTAGACCGAACGCGGACCCACCGGGTTCACATGGCCCCAGTAGCTTTCCGGCTGCGGATGCACCTCTGGATCGCCGTAGCATTCCGACGTGGAAGCATGCAGAAATCCGGCCCTGTATTTTCTTGCCACTTCCAGCGAGTTACGGGTGCCTTCGGATCCTACGCGGAGCGTTTCAATGCCGATGCGCATGTAGTCAACCGGACTCGCCGGCGATGCAAAATTGAAAACGAAATCGACCGGACCAAAGTCGAAGGACTTACAAATGTCCTGCTCGATCAGTTCAAAGCGAGGTTCGTTGCTCAGATGCTCAAGATTGACAGATCTGCCGGTGCTGAGGTTGTCCATCCCCAGGACTCGGTGGCCCTCCGCCAGAAGCGCATCGCAGAGATGCGATCCCAGGAATCCCGCGGCGCCGGTGACCAGGACGCGCATTGGTCCCGCTGTTTTTCTGTTGTCCAAAGGAAAGGAGTCCTCCAAATTAGACGGGCCGGCTTCAGCCGTCTGGCTCCAGGTGATCAGGAAGGTCTGTCCACAATAGCCGATGGCTCGCTTGTGCCCTCGATGTTACCATAACGATACGGGCGGTCCCCGCCTCCCTTTCGACTGAAGGCAAGGAATGCATCCGATTTCAGCCAGCAGTGCTGCCGAAACTCGGCCGGCTGCATCCAGGGCATCCAAAACCATTCGCCTTGCCTATTTCGTGAGCCATCCGATTCAATACCAGGCTCCCTTGCTGCGACGTATCGCCAGGGAACCGGATATCGACCTGACGGTATTCTTCAGCAGCGATCATTCGGTCCGCGGGTACAAAGACAGTGGGTTTGGAGTTCACGTTCAATGGGACGTGCCGCTTCTCGACGGCTATCAGTATGAGTTTTTGCCCAGCCTCAGGAAGGGTGACGAACTTGGCTTCGCCAAACCGCTGAACTGGGGCATATTCCATCGTCTCCGCAAGGGACGCTTCGATGCGGTCTGGGTTTTCGGCTACAGCAGTCTCGCGTCGCTCAATGCGATTGTTGCCGCCAGGCTGTTGGGGATTCCAGTCATCCTTCGTGCCGAATCGAATTTGCACGATCATGCGCGATCGAAAATGACGCTGGCAGCCAAGCAGTTGCTTTGTGCCTTCCTTCGCTCTTCAACCGATTGCGTCGTTCCCATCGGCAAACATAACCAGGAATACTGGAGTCACTATTTCGGGAAGAACTTTCCTGCAGTCGTGATGCCCTATGCGGTCGACAACGACTTCTTTCGGCGTAAGGCTCTCGAAGCAGCTCCGCGCCGCGAGGAGTTTCGCAGAGAACTCGGCCTTGATCCCGGACGCCCGGTTATCCTCTATGCCTCCAAGCTCCAGACCCGCAAACGCTGCATTGATCTCGTAGAAGCCTACATTCGTCTTTCTCCCCTCCCTGGAGTGGATCCGCCGGCCTACCTGCTCATTGTTGGAGACGGAGAGGAGCGCACCGCCCTAGAAGCGCGCGTTCGCGAATCGGGTCTCGGCAGTATTCGTTTTCTTGGCTTCCGGAATCAGACTGAGTTGCCGCGCTTCTACGACCTGTGCGACCTGTTCGTTCTGCCCTCTTACAACGAGACCTGGGGACTGATCGTTAATGAAGTCATGAATGCCGCACGGCCGATTATTGTTACCGACCAGGTTGGCTGCCAACCGGATTTGGTTCATGATGGGTTGAACGGCTTCGTATATCCCGCCTTCGACGTTGATCGGTTGTCGCAGTGTCTCCGACGTCTTGTGGATGATTCCGGAGTGCGCGCTACCATGGGGGAGAACAGCCTGCGGATCATACAGCAATATAGTTTCGAACAGGATGTCATCGGACTCCGGAAAGCGTTGGCGGTGAGCGTTCCAGGATTTGAAGCCTGACGATGCTGCCGCTCGACATGATGGAGTCTCGCTCCCGCCGATGCTGGTGTATCGCTCCAGGCTATCGAACTCTGCAAAAGTGCGACCAGTGACTCTACCCTGTAAACGCCGAATTCTCTGTGTTTGCGATCCACGTCCTGGCACGACATCCGGCTACCGGTTGCGCAGCCTGCAGCGGCTCGGCCAGGATGTGATCGCATTCGATGTACCGAGCTATGAACCCACTTCGAAATACCTGAGCGCCCTCAGGGTCAGAACACCGATCGGACCTCTTGTGCATACCATCAACCGCGATCTGCTGCGGATCGTCCGAAAGCATAAACCTGACGTCTTACTCTTTGACCGTCCAACTTACTTCACAAAGAGCACGATCCGTCAAATTAAGCAGACTGGCGCCACTACCGTCTATTTCAATCAGGACAATCCGTTTGGTCAGCGTAACGACGGCTGCTGGTATCAGCTCCTCCAGGTATTCCGTCTCTTCGACCTTCACTGCGCCATTCGCAATTCCGATGTTGTGCGTTTCCGGAATTGGGGGCTGCAGTATGTACGAATCATGCTGAGTTATGAACCCACAATGCACTTCCCGCCAGTCCGGGAGTGGTCAGACAACCAACGTTCGCGCTCCGTCTCCTACGTCGGCAGTCCCTACGAGGAACGCCCTGAATTCCTCCGACAACTTGGAGAGCAGGAACACATCCCTGTGGCTATCGCCGGCCCACCGAACTGGAAGAAGGCTCTTTCTCCCCAGATGTTCGCGCGCTATGTTCTGGATGGGCTTCTCCTGGATTCCGCTTACCGCGAGGCGATCTGGCACTCCCGCATCAATCTCAGTTTCATCACCCGCCTCAACGAAGAAGATATCGGCCACAAAAGCGTGGAGATCGCCGCCTGCCAGGGCTTCCTGCTCGCGCTCAGAACTCCGGGCCACCAGGCCATTTTTGAGGAGGACCGGGAGGCTGTCTTCTATTCGTCTGTTGAGGAATGCGCTGATAAATGCCGCTTCTACCTGAACCGTCCCGATCTTCGCGAAGCGATCGCGCGCCGCGGCCGCGAACGCGCGGCCCGTTCCGGGTATGACAACGATACCCAGTTAGCACGCATCCTTAATCGACTCGACGGTGCAGACGTACCTTGACCAGAGTCTCCTGCGCCTTTCCAGTTCAATCGCAGTGCATACCAGTTGATGCTCAGGAGTCAACATCCCGATCAAATAACGCCAGGAGTCACCATGCTTTTCTCGCTGGTGGACCTTCCGGTCTATGCGCCAGGAACCTCAACGTCCCGCAACAATTGAACCATACGTGCTTTGCTTCACCGCGATAGCTCGATCCCCGGAAACTGGCATTATGCCGATCAGCCAATTCGCACACCATGACAAAACGAGAATATAGATTGGCTGCCTAACTATCACGTCAAAGATGATGCCTCCCATACTTCCTTCCGTAAGGCTAAAAAACAGAAGCACAGTCCCGACCGTTCCCCAGGGTTGTCTTACGTCGAATATGCTCTCATAGACCACAAATGCTGCCGGAACGGCAAAGAACGAAAACAGCATGACACTAATCCATCCAAAAGACCCGAAGCTGTCAGAAATAGTTGTAATTGTTGAATATGTCGTTGTCTCAATTTCATCTCCCTCCTGGCCGTCAAGCTGGCCCAGGTAGTTGCCGGACCCGATATCGGGTCTGTTTCTATAGATGAAGCGCGGTAAGCTCCCAATAAAATCCAGCCTTAGCGCCGTCCACCCATAGTGAAACCCAGTCGAACAGGCGTTAATCAGCGTACTGTCCGGGCCAATCAAGGCGAATCGATTCAGTGTGGCCGCACCAGGTGTCGAGAAATAGTTCACGGCTCCCGGATTCGCCAGCGCCTCTTCGCCAACCGAACGCGTGATCGTTGCCCATCGCCCCGGTGCCGACTCCAGAGCTGTAAGCATCGCTGTAGCCTGCTCCCTTATCGAACTCTCGCCTCTAAAACCACGCGCATACAGGTAAAAGGGCGACACAAAAAAGAAGAATGAAGCACCGAGGATCAATGCTAACGCAACATGTTTTCGCCTGAATCTGAAGCCCCGCAAATAACAAGTCACCGCAACAATCGCCAGCGGCTCCAGAAATCCCGCGCGCGATGCGCCGAGAAACCCCTGCAACATCATGACCAGAAAAGGCCAAAAGACCATCCATCCAAAACTGTGCGCGCCGTTGGTGGTTCGTATGCGGTCGTCCACGGCAAGTACAAGCGAGAACGGCAGCAAGTAGGAGAGCGCACGCATAAATCCGTGGGTTAGTGATACATTGGCGTTGCCCCCGGCGAAACCAAGGATCGTAAGCCCGATAACTCCCACGAGCCCTCCCGCAAGGGCAACCATGTAAAGATGGCGCGATTGCGTAAGTGTCCGTGGCTCCGCAGGCTTCGGAAGTGGTAAACGAATGCGTGAAAACGCAAATGAGCCCAACATGAGAAAGCAATAGTAGACAGCGTAGACCGTGATCGTTAGCCGCGGGACGTCAAGGTTCGTGTCCGCCCTTTCAAATGTAAGCACCTTACCAAATTGGGAAATAACAATTGTGCTCAGGGCGAGCCGAGTGAATGCGATTCCACTGATGCTGCCGAGACCACCGAGAATATTGTAGGTAATGCATGCAAAGGAGACTGCCGACGTCGCCATAGCGGCGAAATACAAGCTCGTACCCGAAGAAATCTCACCGATGAAGAGAGTGGCGCCGATAAACAAGATCGCAAGGGGATGAAGGACAAGTTTACGTGACAAAGTTCTCACCACCTCCGTGCGATCAACCGATGATCGATGGCCACCAGCGTGCCCGCAAAGCCACTCAGCCCACGGCAGATATCGTTCGGTGACGCGGTGAGATACATGGCAGAGACTCGAACGACTGGATTACGGAACCCGATAAACCAGCGCATTCGCAGTTCCTACGGCTATTCCTGTGCCCCCAGCAGCGACTCCCTGCTTGAATGAATTGCTCGGCACCAGCAGCACGTCGTCGGAGGCTAGCGCAATGTCTCGTTCCTTCCCACTCATAACCTTCTTCAGGTCCATCTGAATTTCAACATGCTGATCGTCAGGAGTCTTCCGGATGATCACGACTTTGGAAAGAGCGGCTGCGAAATTCAACCCCCCGGACATGGCAATAGCGCGCATGACTGTGATCGGCGCGTTGCTGGAAAGGGGAAAAGCCGACGGTGTCTTTACCTGCCCTATCACAAAGACGTTGCCCACCTTCGCCACGATGACAGTATCCCCCGCCATCAGCGGAATATTGGTTTCGTCGGTCGTCTTCGGATCTGTCCCCAGGATCACGGTAATTGGACTGGGATCGCCCGGCCTTCGAACGGTGATGTTATGACTGGCAAGGGGAGTAAACCCTCCACAGGCCGATATCACGTCCAGAAGGCGCAACTGGCCAAAGGCGGGGACTGGCTCTGGCTTTTGTACCTCGCCTAAAACAGTAATAACTCGCGTCGGCGAATCCACCAGCGAGACGCTGACCTGAGGATCGACCAGGATCCCTTTGTCCTTGAGCTCTTTCTCGAGATACACCGCAGCTTCCGGGGGAGTCATACCCGCAACCTTCACGACACCCAGATAGGGCAACACGATCTCTCCCTGCGCCCCAACCTTGATGCCGCCGGCACTGCCACCACTCCCGGGAGCGGATGTAGTAAGCTCCGGTGCGCCATAAGTTGCAATCGAGATCGTGTCCCCCGGCATGATTTTCGCGTCGTTGTATTGCGCCCTCAGAGCCGACAATGGTGCAGAAGGGGCCGTATTCGCTGGCGCGCCGACCGCTGGACCGGCAAACTGCGCAACGGCCGCTTCGACAACGAAAATCATTGCCCAGCAGATCGCGACGATCCCACCTCGGCCAACCAGCCCGGCTTTCATTCCATATCTCCCGATCCCTGCTTGGCTCATCAGACTACTTTCCATATTCATAGGTGTAATAGCCGAGATAGCCGTAATATTCGGGCAGAGACGCATCCACGCCATTGAACACGAAGCCGTACACCTTGACGTCCAGTTCATGCAGGATCTCGGCTGCGCGAGCGAGCATGCGGCGCGTGCAATAACCCTGGCGGATCACCAGCACCATGCCATCGGCCTGTGCCGCCACAATCGCAGGGTCGGTCACTGACAATACGGGTGGCGTGTCAAAGATGACGTAGTCGTACCGCTCCCGCAGCTGCCGCACAACCTCTGTCATTTGATCGGACGCAAGCAGGTCGGCCGGCAAAGGGGGAACCGTCCCGGAGGGGATCACGTCCAGCGTTGGCAGTGTTTCGTGGGTCTGCGTCACCTCGTCAAGCGTGTAGTAACCGGTCAATACCTCGGATAGACCTTTACCGCCTTCAAGGCGAAGCCTCTTATAGACCGAAGGGCGTCGCATGTCGGTGTCGACCAGCGCGACCTTCTTGCCGCCCTGGGCCAGCACGGCGGCCATGTTCACCGAGACCGTCGACTTGCCCTCTGAGGGCTGGCAACTGGTCACAGCAATCACCCTGGATTCCCGCGACGTGGACGATAACCGCATCGAAGTCCGTAGCGCCCTGAATGATTCTGAGAACGGCGAGCGCGGATCTCTCAGCAGTTCCGGACCAACCACCCATTCCAGATCTGACCCTTTGTTCTTCCAGTGGCTCTGCGGGATCATCGCCAGCGAGGGAAGACCCAGGATCTCCTGAATCTCGTGAGCATCGCGCAACCTGGTATCCATCTTCTCAAGGAGAAGAGCCAGAGTGAACCCACCGCAGAACCCGAAGAGCAGGCCCATCACTCCCAACCGCATCGGCGACGTGCTCGAAGGACCCAGCGGCACCGTAGCCAAATCCACAACGCTGATGTCTGCGGCATCCAGTCCAGCGTCCACAGCTGCTTCTCGCAGGCGCCCGACAATGCTTTCATACATGTGCCGATTGGAGTCGTATTCCTGACTCAGCAGCATGTATTGCACAAGATCGTCACGCTGGCCGTAGAGCTCGCGAGTCTTGTCATCCAGCATGCCCTGGGCCTTATTCTGTGCGGCCAAGGCCAGGGAAAAGGAGTCATTTGCCTCCTCTACTTCTCGGTGTTCCTGCTCCTCAATCTGGCCGTTCAGCGCGTCGCTTTGCGAGCGTAGTTGTTTCACTTCCGGATAGTTCGGACCGTAGACGGGCTGGAGACGAGCCAGATCCGCTTCAATGGAGGCTCGCTGCGAGCGGAGAGTACTCAGCAGCCCCCCGGTGCCAATGCCGCCCGGCGTAGTGACGGGAGTCTCCTGAATCTGATCCGGCGGCAGCGACTTCAGAATGCGATAGCGGGCTTCGGCCAGCACCCGCTGCTCCGATGCATCTGCCAGGTTCTTTTCCAGATTTCCGATTTCCTGAATCACCAGGCTGTGTTCCGGATCAAGCGCCATTACACCAAGCTTGCGCTGCAGATCCACCATCTTGTTCTGCGAACTCTGGACCACGTTTCGCAGGTCGTCCATCTGGCCGGTCAGCCATTTGCTGACCTGTTGTGTAGTGTTGTAATGGGTCGAAAAGTTGTTCTCAATGAATTCGTTTTCAAGCGCGTTGACAATGTCCGCAGAGAGCTGGGGAGAGGCGCTCGTATAGGAAATCGTGATCATCTGGGTTCGCGGAATGCGCGATGCCGCCAGATGCCCGCGGAGGGTTCCAACAACGGCGTTGCGCACAAGGGGATCATCCAGACTTCGGTGCGGAAGAGGCACCGGCTTGCTGCCGAGAAATGAGGACTTGAGTGAAGAGGCGCTCCGTCCGGTCATAAAGACCGCATTGTCCTGAAGATCGAGTTTTTCGGCGACGGCGGCCAGTAAGGTCTGGCTTTCCAACATCCGAATGTCACTCTCGACGGTGACATCAAGGTTGCTCGAACCCAGGACCGCAGTGGACGCCGATTGCTTAAACTCCGAGGCAGACCCCGGCTGAATCCGCACTTCACCGGTGGCCGTATATTCCTTGCCATGAAGGAAGCCCATCGTGGCGGCAATCAGCCCAACCCCCAAAGCCGAGGCAATCAGAAGCACACGTCTCTTGCGGATCACCAGCCACAGATCGGTGAGTGATATATCCTTCGCCTCCGGGACGGCGGAGACTTGTTTGCTGCGAATAAGCTGTTGCACCTAACCTCTCACTGCGCGAAATCCCCAGGGGGAATCCGAGATTGACGGCTTTTGTGATGAATCGCCGCCGGAAACAATCGCAACTTGCGGTCGTTCAGGAAAAAGAAGGGCTTGCTTCCGGACAATCCACAGAAACAGAGCTGGCCGTGCGCCATGCATGTCGCCCAGGGTAATATCCGCTTTGCTGCAAAAGCGTGCCTTGAGTCTACCGCCCCATTTCCGTCTCGGTCAATGAACCCCCCGCCCGGCGGTGTCCGGTTTGACACCCCTGGGGGAGCGGAGCTATTGGGAAAGTCCCGTTTGTCGGCGCTTCCTGCCGCGAATCAAACAGATGCGCGGGCCGATGCCGGCCGCCAGCCCGTGGGGGCATGGCCCAGCCGGATCAGCGCAGGAATATCCTGTGCCCGGCGTGGAGGAGCGAACAAAAATCCCTGCATCATGTCGCATTGCATCGCGGCCAGGACTTCTGCCTGATCCTCCCTCTCCACACCCTCGGCCACGACCTGCAGGCCGAGGCTGTGCGCCAGGGAAAGAATCGCCTGCACCAGCGAGTGCGTGCCGTTCGATTCGCACACTCGTTCTATAAACGACCGATCGATTTTCAGCCTCTCGATGGGAAGCTGATGCAGATGCTGCAGCGACGAGTAGCCGGTCCCGAAATCGTCTACTGAAAAATGAACTCCGAGATCGGCCAGATCGCGCATCTGCCGAGCCAGATCGTCCAGATTGCGCATCACGGTGGTCTCCGTCATCTCGATTTCCAGGGTGTCCGGCGCAACCCCCATTTCGAGCACTGCCTGACGGATTTGACGGGAAAAATCCATGCGCATGAACTGCAGCGGAGAGACATTAATCGCGATGCGTGGAACATCGAGGCCGCGACTCCGCCATTCCTCGCTTTGCCGGCAAACTTCCCGCAGCACCCAGTTGCCCAGAGGCACGATCAACCCACTTTCTTCGGCGATGGGAATGAAGCGCTCCGGATCGACAATGCCAAATTTTGGATGCTGCAGCCGCAGCAGCGCCTCCAGCCCGCAAATACCTCCGTCGGCCCGGTATTCCGGCTGGTAATACATTTCCAGGCCGCCCTCTTTCAACGCGCGGCGCATGAACAACTCCAGTTCGTTCGCTTCGGTCGTGGACTGGCTGATCTCCTGCGAAACCAGCACGTAGTCATTGCCTCCCGATCGCTTGACCCGGTACATCGCGGCATCCGCACTCCGCCACAATGCGCCGGCTTCGGTTCCATGATCCGGATACAGGGCGATGCCAAAACTCGCTGTAAGGTCAATGGGGTACTGATCCGCAATGAATGGCTTGCGCAGGGCCGCCAGCAGGTCGTCGACGACTCGGGTCGCATCGTTCGCCGATACCAAATCGCCGACCACCACGCTAAATTCCTCACCCCCGGATCGCGCCACTGTATCTTCGGCGCGCAGGCGGCTCTTCAGCCGTTCCGCCACCTGTTTCAGACACAGGTCACCTATAGCGTGTCCGTAGGTGTCGTTAATCTGTTTGAACCGGTCGATATCGAGGCACATCACCGCCGCCTTCTTCCCGCGGCGGGCCGCCGAAGCGAGAGCCTGCTCCATGCGGTCCAGCAGAAGTAGCCGGTTGGGCAGCCCAGTCAGGGTGTCGTGATGCGCCTGATGCAGCAGCCTGTGGTGGAGTTGTTGGCGCTCGGTCACGTCCTGCACCAGCGAAAACCTCGCGCGCCTGCCCTCGAACTGAATGGTGTGCGCCGAGACCTCGACCTGGATTCGCCGCCCGTCGCGCAGAATGTGCGTCCACGGTCCGGAAACGATAACCGGATCGATGTCCGATGTCCGGGAGATGACCTGTTCCATCGCCTCCACTTCCTCCGACGGACGAATGTCGCGCAGCGTCATTCCCCGGAACTCCTCCGGCGTGTAACCGTATCGAGCTACAGCGGAATCATTCACAGCGAGGAACTGCAATGTCTCCGTATCGAAAATCCACATCGGGTGGGGATTGTTCTCAAACAGGACCCGATACTCCTGACTGCGCGCATCCGCCTGACGCTTCTGCTCTTCCAGCAGTGTGAGAATCATGCCGAACGCTACAAAGTATTTCGGCACGTTCCACATCTCATCAATGACATTGAGCCGCGGAAGAAACGCCGCTATCAGCACAGCACAGGGAAAGACGGCTCCCCAGGCCGCCAGGCCCGACACCGTTACCAGGACCCCGGTTGTCGACCTCCGGAAATCTTCCCAGTAGAGAACGCCGTTCAGAAAAAAAATCTCCGAGAGCAGGGGATAAATGCTCTCCTCTGCATGGCCACGGAGCAGTTCAAACGCAAGCCATGCGGTGGCAGCCGCGACGATGGCCGTGCCCCAGCGACGCGCGTAGATCACCTCCGTATTCGTCCTCACGCCCGCGCGCCGGCGTCCGAACCGCACGACCACTGCGAGATACGCCGCCTGGGCTGCGGCTCCAACGCCCAGCAGTAAGGCTGTTGGCGGAGTCCACAGCGTCACCAGGGTCACATAAAGAACGGGAGGAATGCTCAGCAACAGGGCGGGCGCGGCAAATCGCCATCCCTTTTCCCAAACCAGCCCGGAGGACAACGCGAAAGCCGCTCCGCACAGCAGCAGAGCGCCCTCAGCGGTCGCAATCATCAGCTTCGCGCTCCAGGGATCCGGCGGCGTATAGAGCAGGAACCCAAAATGGATCAGGATGAAAAACCATCCCAGCAGCCAGAAGCGAACTCTTCTCGTCGCGTGGCGACGGTAGATCGACCCGAAGAGAATCACCAGCAGGCCAATGATCAGAATGTCCAGAAGGATGTTCTGCATGGAACGGAGTATTTTCTCCCGGCGCTGCGGGGTCTGGATAGGACTACAGCGGAAACGATGCCGCCTGAGAGTACGACGGAAACAGGGCGAGATCAATAGCTGATGACAGCATACGCTCGGAATCTTCCGTAATCGCGTCGCCCCGATCGCGCGCGGAGCACCGCACCATGACGCCAGTACCGAGTCGCATCCGCGCGTGGTCATGACCGAGATAACTCCGGCCTTCACGTCGCCTTCGTTTGCTAACCTTGCCCCATGTCCGACACACCAACGAGCGGATCGCGTTCTCTCCGCGCGCACGTGCTTCTCGTTACTGTGGTCGCCATCTGGGGCTGCACCTTTGTGGTCGTGAAAGATGCCCTCGCCGACGTCTCTCCCCTCCTCTTCAACCTGATTCGCATGATGCTCGCCTTCGTGTGCCTGGCTCTCTTCTATCGAGGCCACTTCGGACGAATGAATCCACGGGCTCTTCTTGCGGGCGCCATCGTTGGCTTCTGTCTCGCGATGGGATACCAGTTTCAGACTGCGGGCCTGCGTCTTACCACGCCATCCAAGTCGGCATTCATCACGGGAATGGTCGTCGTCCTTGTGCCGATGCTCTCAGCGATTCCCTTTCTGCGGGCGCGCGGCTCTCGCTCGCCGCGATGGAATGCCTGGGCTGGAGCCATGATTGCCTTTGCCGGTATCGTTCTGCTTACCACCCCGGCCGGCAGCGCTTTCGATTTCCGCTCCGTTGGGATCGGCGACCTGCTTACCTTCGGCTGTGCGCTGGGTTTCTCGCTGCATGTGCTCGCCCTTGCCCATCTCTCGCCTCGGGTTCCCTTCGAGCAACTGGCCGTTCTCCAGGTCGGCTTCTGCACTGTTTTCATGGCCGTCAGCATGCCTTTGCTGGAACATCCCTGGATTCACTGGTCGATTCGTGTCGCGGCAGCATTGGCAATCACCGCGGTTCTCGCGACCGCTGCTGCTTTCACCGTGCAATCGTGGGCGCAGAAGATTCTTCCCGCCACCCATACAGCTCTGATCCTTGCCCTCGAGCCTGTCTTCGCGTGGCTGACTTCCTTCCTCTTCTTCGGCGAACGCCTCGGCCGGCGCAGCGCGTCCGGCGCTCTCTTGATTCTCCTCGGCATTGCCCTGACGGAACTTCTGCCCATGCCCGTCCAGCCCAGCAGTCACGAAGGTGTGCCGCTCGCCGGCTGACTGCGCCGCCGACAACCGCATTCGATACAACCAAACCCCCGGTCAGACGTTCCACTCAAAGAGAGCCGGCCCCTTCCGGTCTGTAACCCTGGCTGACCGAATTGCGTCTAACAGATGCGCAGAGGGCCACGACCGGAGCGCATCCGCCAGCACCTTTCCCGGGTTCTATACTGGAGTTTGGAGTTTGGGGAGGCGTCATCGCGCCTAACCTTTCACCCTTACGAGGTACGATTCGAATGAAATCCCTTTTGGGGCGGTTCCGCTATAACCGTCTGGCTTCGACCTTCACCATTCTGGCCACGCTTTCCGCGGGAATCCTGGTCGGTTCTTTCGTTGCGCACCAGGTTCGCGGCCAGGAGGCTCAGGTCAACAGCTCGGATGCCACACCGCTCAAATTGCCTGCGCCCCGCGAATTGTCCACCGACTTTACCAAAATCGCCAGGGAAGTCGGCCCCGCTGTCGTCAACATCAACACAGAGATTCTTCCCAAGCAGCAGCAGAATCGCCGCCGCGGTCCTCACTACATGCAGCCGTGGTCCGCACCGCAGCAGCAACAGCCGCCCGATGGCGATGACGACGATCAGGGACCTCAGGGTGGCGGCCAGGGCGGCCAGGGCGGTCTTCAGGATTTCTTTAACCGCTTCTTCGGCGGCCAGGGCCCCGATATGGGCGGTGGCGATGATGGGCAGGAACGCGAGTCGCTCGGCTCCGGCTTCATCGTCGATCCTCGCGGCTACATCATCACCAACAACCACGTTGTCGATAAGGCCGACCGCATCTTCGTTCGCCTCGCCAGTGATCCGGACGGCAACCAGGGACGTCCCGCGAAAATCGTCGGCGTCGATAAAGCCACCGACATCGCTGTCCTGAAAATTCAGACCGACACTCCGCTGCCTACGGTCAAAATGGGGAACTCTGAGGGCGTTCAGGTCGGCGACTGGGCCATCGCCATTGGCGAGCCCTTCGGCCTCGCCAAAACCGTCACCCTCGGCATCATCTCCAGCAAGAACCGCACCGTCGAGCAAGGTACTCCCGGCGAGTTCCAGCACTTCCTGCAAACCGACGCCGCCATCAACCCCGGCAACTCCGGCGGCCCGCTGGTCGACATGGCCGGCGAAGTCATTGGCGTCAACACCGCCATCTATACCCAGTCGGCCGGAAACGAAGGCATCGGCTTTGCCATGCCCTCCGACTCGATCGTCGATGTTTATAACGCGCTCATCGGCCCCGAACACAAGGTGGTCCGCGGCAGCATCGGCATCAGCTTCCAGCCCAATCCGTCCAGCGCCGTGGCTCGCGTCTACGGATTCAAATCCGGTGTGATGATCAGCGCTATTACTCCGAATCAGCCGGCAGCCAAAGCCGGTTTGAAGCCCGGCGACATTATCACCACCATCGACGGCAAGCCGGTCAGGGATGGCGATGACCTCGTCGCTACCATCTCGGTGCGCAAACCTGGGTCCACCGTGGACATCGGGTACCTGCGCAACGGCCAGTCATTGCACACCACCGTCACCATCGCCGATCGCGACAAGATGATGGCTGCCATCGATGCCGCGGGCAACGACGAGGGCGATCAGGGTGAGAACCGGACACCGGGCAGCATCTCGCCCGCCAAACTGGGCATTACCGTGGAGGATCTGCCACAGGGCGCTCCTGCCGGCCTGCATGGCGTGCTCATTGAGTCGGTCAAGCCCGGATCCTTCGCGGATGAAATCGGGGTCGGCAACTTCCAGGGCGGCGTCATCGTCTCGGTCAATCGCCATCCCGTGCACAACGTCCAGGAATTCCAGACCGTGGTCGGTGCCCTTCATTCCGGTGACGATGTGGCGCTGGAGATCGTCGATCCTCAGCACCCCAACAACGGAAACAACTACTTAGGCGGCACACTGCCGTAACCTCGCATCCCACTCTCTGCATGGGTTACCCACCCGAAAGTTATGGGGACCCATGCAGTTTGTCTTGCATTTTCATGCGCTTCCCAGTAGCCTGCTCGAATAGATTGCCGAACTGCCCCCCTGAGGTCCTTTGCATGGTTCTCTTCAGAACCACTCGGATACTTCTTTTAACCACGCTCCTGGCCGCCACCCCACTCTTCGCCACGCGAACCCATCGCGCTGCGACCTCGGGGCATGCTCTCCACCATAAGGGCAAAAAGCACCACTTCGTTCCAGGTCAGCGCGGCATCGAACCTGAAAGGGCGACGGAAATCCAGAACGCTCTCATCCGCGAGCATTACCTCAGCGGTCCAGCCTCCGGCCAGTGGGACTCGACCACAGAAACGGCCATGCAGAAATACCAGGCCGACCACGGGTGGCAGACCAAACTGACTCCCGATTCACGCGCCCTGATCAAACTGGGCCTTGGCCCCCACGATGCAGCGCAGGCTCCGGGCGCGTCGACAACCTCGGCAGCATCCTCTTCTTCCGCTGCTGCTGATTCGGGACACTCCGCCATTCCCGGCACGCTGGCTGCTACCAACTCCGTCCAGAATTAGACCACCTCGCTGTCCCCTTTTTCGCTGGCCGCGTTCCGCTGGCCGCCCTTTAGCTATCCTCAATCCATGCCGCCTTCCATTACGACCCTCCGGGTCCGCTACGCGGAAACCGACCAGATGGGCGTCGCCTATTACGCCAACTACTTCATCTGGTGCGAAATTGGACGGGTCGAGCTGCTGCGCCAGCTTGGCTTCGAATACAAGCAGATGGAGCTGGAACACAACTGCCATCTTCCCGTCGTCGAAGCCTCCTGCCGCTACAAGTCGCCGGCGCGCTACGACGATCTCATCACCATCGAAACCCGCATCTCCGGCCTGCGCACATCCGTGATCAAGTTCTCCTACAGGTTGCTGTGCTCACGCGAGGGCGAGCCGGTTCTTCTTGCCGATGCGGAAACGGTTCACGTGTCCGTCGATCGCAACATGCAGAAGTGTCCCCTGCCGGAGCCTTACCTTTCCGCGATCCGCGCTCGCCTGGATGACGAACCGCGCGCCGCGGTAAAATCCATGGTTTGAGCCATGCATCGTTCCCCAGCATCATGCAGGACAGCCCCACCCGCCTGCTTTCGCATCGCAACCCTGCAGAACCGCTCCCGGAGGATTATGAGATCTGCGACCGCTTTCCTGTCTGCCGCCCTCTTCTGTCTTTGCGTCTTCGCCCTCGCCGGATGCGAAACGACACGCGCGAATAAGGCGCACGCGCACTTCGAAGCGGTCTCCGATATCACCACCACGCCTCATCCTGACCCGAAATACGCCTCGATCGCCACCGGCATTCCACCCGTTCCCGGTTCGCCCACGGCAGCCGGTCCTGACGGCACGCAGCCGCTCAATGACAATCAGGCGCGGGTCGACCCCGGCGCAGAGAAAGGCATCCCCGCCTTTCCGCGCGAGCAGCCAAAGGACACGTTCATTCGGCAGTAGCTGGGCAAAGCCCCACTCTGCGATCTACCGCGGCGCCAGATGGAACTCCGCCGACCCAGGCACCGGAGCAACCAGGGTTTGGGGTCCTTCCCAAAACAGAGCCGGACCGCCCGCCGCCGGGGTTGGTTCATTCTCGATCCCAGGATCGAGTGCAATCCGGATCCGATGCCATCCCGCCTGCAGTGCGGCGCTGATCCGCACCGGCTGCACCGCGTCTCCCATCGATCCGCAGACCTGGATCCTTAACTCGGGACTTCGCACTGCCGGCAGATCGTCCAGCATCAGCGTGGCTCGACGGCTGGTGAGTAGGGTAATCGTATAGCCTCCATCAGCAGGAATCGCCAGCCATCCGTCCCATCCGGCAACCGGCGCCTTCGGACCCGACCCGCTCAGCTCATCTCCCGCTGCGGTCTGCACCCGGGGCACCAACTCGGCCGCCACCACCACCCCGCGCGACGCCCACACTTCATCTCCGCCCGCGCGCGTGGCCCCCAGCAAAACTCGAAATCTCCCCGACCCATCCAGCAGCGTCCCCTCCGTGTCAGGAAATGCATGCCGCACCACAGGACCCAGGGCACTCGTCCCATCGCCAAACATCCAGTGATACTGCCAGCCCGCTGCGGGCGCGACCACACGAAAGGTCACCGGCAGATGTGGCCGTACCAACCCTGGCGAATAATCAAACGAAGCATCGGTCAGTCCCGGACCATAAGAAGGCTCCGCCGCGCCGCCACTCACCTCCACCGGCACATCGGCGTCCTTCGTCGCGACCTTTCCCGCCACGCGCACGCCATCCAGCGTCACACCACGCACCGGACCCTGCAGCACAGACGGCACCATCCCCACACCATCCATAGCGGCAACGTTCGAAAACACAATGCCCTGTGCCCCCGGAGGATTGACCAGCCGAATCTGCAGCAGCGAATAAAAATCCTCGAGGCGTATATCGCTGAACCGGAAGTCCGTGTGTGACTCCACTCCCTCCCCGTCCGACCACATCTCCAGAAATCCAAAGGGCACCACACACGCGCCAAACCCCGTGTGGATGACGTCGAGATTCCTCATCGCCACGTGCGCGCTGCGAAACGTCTTCTTCGGCCACCCCACCCGCACGGTATTCGAAATGCTCGTCGAGACCACGGAATCCTCGATCGTGATGTTCGTGACGTCGTCCCCCGGAATGCGCATCTCCTCGTCGGTGTAGCCGTCCCAGTTCCCTTCCATCGCAAAATCATCGTCGGAAGCGCGGATAAAGCAGTCCCGCACCGTGGTGTCGCCGCCGCCCAGCCAGTCCATCCCGTCCTGATTCGCGTCGTGCGCCTCCCCCCCGATCACGTTCACGTTGTAGAACCCGATCCCGCGGCTCGACCGCATCTGGATCTGCCATGTCCGGCTGCGCACGATGCAGGTGATCCCGTCGATTTCCACGCCGTGCGCGTGATCCATCACAATGCAGTGCCAGTCGGGCTGATGCTCCCACCCCTCGTCCCCCAGCGCATCCTGGGGGCCGTCGTAGATGATCATGCCGCGACCCTCGACACGCACATCGTGCACCTGCCACAGATTCAGCGACCCGAAAACCACGGCGCCCGGCGCAAGATAAATCCGGTCTCCCGACTGCGCTTCGATGTCCTCCCGATGCACGCCCGGCCCGTAGTAGCGCACGCCCTGTGTCTTCGCCGTGATGTGCGACTCGTCCGGCGGACTGCCCAGCAGAAACAGCATCTCCGCGTCGGCAAAATGATCCCCGGGCCTCGCAATCGACAGCTTCACCGGGCCGGGAATCGCAAACGTGATCGTCGCGCCACGCCGCACCGGCCGGATTCCATACCGCATGGGCTGGATTTCGACGCCGCGATCCCAGTAGTGGGCATCGGCCGCGCGCACCGATACCGTCGCCGGCCCATCCACATCGAAATTCAGCAGGTAATAACTCGACGCCGCATGCACCACCGGCGTCTCGCGATCATTGATCGTGACGATGAAGTAACCGGTGCGCACCTCTCCCGGAATCGACGCGATCCCCACATGCGTCGCCGCGAGCGCGGAAGTACAACTCATCAGCAGTGACACGAGAGCGACCCAACGAGTCATCGTCAGCGGCGAGCCCCTGTCGTCCTTATCGACAATCGCTTCTCAACACTGAACACTATTTCCTAAGCCTTGGCCTTCCTCACATCACCTCCGGCGCCTCAACGCCCATCCACCCCAGCGCCCGCACCAGCTCCCGCTCCGTCACCGCCGCCGTCGCCAGCAACAGCTTCTTCCGCGCCGGATCCTCCTCACTCAGGATGTGGTGCAACCGATAAAAATTGCTGAAGTCCTGCGCCAGCTGGAACGCATGCTTCGCCAGGTACGCCGGCTCCGCCGTCCCGATACACTGCTCCAGCAGCAGCGTCGTCTTGCCCGCCCGCAGCCACACCTCCCAGATCCCCTCGCTGCCCTCGCCCGTCACATACGGCGCAACCTCGACGCCCTCCAGGCCAGCGAGCGCATCCTCCGCCGTCGTGCCCGCCTTGCGAAAGATGCTCCGCACCCGTACCACCGCGTATTGCAGATACGGTCCCGTCTCTCCCTCAAAGCTGAGCGCATCTTTAAAGTCGAAGGCGATCACCGAATTCCGGGTGTAGCGCAGCATGAAGTACCGCAGCGCCCCCAACGCAATGGCTTTCGCTGTCGTCTCCCGCTCCACCTCGCCCAGTTCCGGATGCCGGCTGTCGACTTCGCCTCGCGTCGCCGCCACCAGCTTGTCGATCAGGTCGTCGGCCTTCACCCCAAAACCCCTGCGCCCCGAAACTTCGATATACGGCCGTGCACGATCCTCTTCCGAGACCTCGTACCCCAGCTCCAGCGCACAGCGCGGCGTCAGCGCGACCATCTCATACGAAAAATGCGTGTAGTGCGCAGCCTGCTCTGTATAGCCCAATCCCCGCAGCGCCTCAATCACATTCGCCTGCGGATCCGCCTGTCGCGAGTCGATCACGTTGTAGATTGCCTGCGCCCCGCCAAAATGCGGATGATCTTCTTCCCCCACCTGCGCTGTAATCCAGCACTCACGGTCCGTATATTGGAAAAACGGCCGATACGCGAAATCCTTCCCCAGCAGCCCAAACTTCCACAGGTGATACGCGATGTCCTTGCCGACATACGTGACGGTCCCATTCGAACGCACGATGACCTTCGCATCCTCATCTGGCCCTTCGCCCGGCTCGGGTTCATCGCTTTCACCAGCGACCGCTTCGTTCAGGCTGTGCCCTGCGCCCTGTGCCCTGCGCCCTGGTCTCTGCATCACCCAGCAGCCCTTGTTCTTCCCCTCCGTCTCGAAATACAGCACACTCTTCGCTTTCAGTTGCTCAAACGCCAGATCCCAAAAGTGCAAATGAAGGATCTCACTCTCGCGGGGCAGTAAGTCGTATTCGATGTCCAGCCGCAGCATCGTCTCCAGATGCCGCCGCAGAATCGCTGTCGACACCAGGTCCGCAATCTGGGCGGTCTCGTTTGCGCCCGCCTCAATGGCATGGAGCGTGTCGAGTCTCAACTTTTTGCGCGCCGGGGCCCCGGCCGCATCGGCCTCGTACCACTGCGAAACCCGCGCATATAAATCCCAGCAGTAGAAATCAATGCGCTCGCCGTCCTCCGCCAGCTCCGCCATCAGCTCTTCCACGCCGGCCAGGTTCAGCGCCTCCAGATGGACCAGCCCAACCACCACATCGGCCACCTGTACACCGGTGTTGTCGATGTAGTTCTGCACATCGACTTTCTGCCCTGCCGCGCGCAGCAGCCGCACAAACGTGTCGCCGAGGATTGCGTTCCGCAAATGCCCCACGTGCGCCGCCTTGTTGGGATTAATACTGGTGTGCTCCACGAGCGAATGCAGCGCCTCCGCCGGCGCAGGAACCTCGCCCGACCGCGCAAACGACTGCACAAACCCGCCACGATCCAGCCGCGCATTGATATAGCCCGCACCAGCGACCTCGAACCGCGCAAAACCCGGCACCGCACCCAGCGCGCCGACAACCTCCTCGGCAATCTTTCTCGGAGCCTTGCGCAGCTTCCGCGCCAGCTCAAACGCAATCGGAGTAGCGAATTCCCCAAACGCGAGCTCCGGCGGCTGCTCCAGAACGACCGTCTCGACTTCAATCTGATACAAACTGCGGAGCGCGGCGCGAATCCGATCCGCAAGCTGCTTCTGCTGTCTTAGATACACGCGGTAATCACCAATTCGTCGTCAGGAAAACCTTGATTCTAGCAGCGCGCTCGCCGTATCACGCTCTCCGTATGCTTACTTTAAGATGAGAACAGCGTTCGCCCGTTGCTGGCTCGCACTTGTCATTCGCTCGGCAATTCACTGGACGTCAGCTCGCTGTTCGCTCCTTTTTTGGCTCGCTCCCTATGTCTGACTCGCAAAAGTTCTACCTCACCACCCCGATCTACTACGTCAACGCGCGACCCCACATCGGCCACGCCTATACCACCATCGTTGCCGACGCCATCGCCAGGCGCCAGCGTTCTCTCGGCATCGACACGTGGTTTCTCACCGGCACCGACGAGCACGGCCAAAAAATCGAGCGCTCCGCCCAGGCCGCAGGCTGCACCCCCCAGGAATTCGCCGACAAAGTCTCCGCAGAATTCCACGGCCTCTGGGACCGCATGGGCCTCACCTACGACGACTTCATCCGCACCACCGAGCCCCGCCACAAAACCGGCGTCCAAAACCTCTTCGCGCTCCTGCGCGATCGCGGCTATATCTACAAAGGCTCCTACTCCGGCCAGTACTGTGTGTCCGACGAGGCCTACGTCGAGGTTCCCCCCGGCGCGCCCTGTCCCATCTGCGGCCGTCCCACCGAAACGGTCAACGAGGAGAATTACTTCTTCAAGCTCTCCGCCTTCGAGCGCCTCCTCCTCGAGTTTTACGACGAGCACCCCGGCTTCATCCGCCCCGAAGCCCGCCGCAATGAAGTCATCGCGTTCGTAAAGAGCGGCCTGCGCGATCTTTCCGTGTCGCGTACCAGCTTCAACTGGGGCATTCCCGTTCCCGGCGACGAAAAACACATCGTCTACGTCTGGCTCGACGCCCTCGCCAACTACATCACGGCTCTCGGCTGGAGCACAGAAAACGACCAAAAGTATAAAAAATTCTGGCCCGCCGACCTCCACCTCGTCGGCAAAGAAATCATCCGCTTCCACTGCGTCTACTGGCCCGCTTTTCTCATGGCCGCGGGTCTGCCGCTGCCCAAATGTGTCCACGCGCACGGCTGGCTGCTCTTTGAAGAAAGCAAGATGTCCAAATCCCGCGGCAACATCGTCCGTGCGGAAACCATCCTCGAAGGCTTCGGCGCGCTGAAACCCAGCGCTTCGAAAAAAGAGCAGGACTTCTTCGGCGCCGATGCTCTCCGCTACTTCCTGCTGCGGGAAATCGTCTTCGGCTCGGACGGCAGCTTCTCTTTCGATGCTCTGGTCCAGCGCTACAACGCCGACCTCGCCAACGGCTACGGCAACCTGGTCAGCCGCACGCTCTCGATGATCGGCCGCTACTTCGATGGCCTCGTCCCCATGCCCGCCACAGGCGGCGGCGCGGTCCCTCGCGCCGGCGTGATCAAGGCTGAGATTCCCGCCACTATCGCCGCCTTCGCCACCCACTTCGACGCGCTCGACTTCTCCCGCGCCCTCGAAGCCGTCTGGGCTTTAGTCGCCACCGTCGACGGCTTTCTCACCGCCACCGCTCCCTGGAAAAAAGACGATGACGTCACCGAGGAGCAGCAGCAGGCCTACCGTTCCACCATTCTCTACATCGCCGCGGAGGCGATCCGCATCATCACCGCCCTCGTCTATCCCGTCATCCCCGATGCCGCCGCCCAGGTCTGGGCGCAGCTCGGGCTCGGCGACATCCGCACAGCCGACCTCAAAGATCTGCAATGGGGCGGACTCAAACCCGGCACAAGACTCGGCGAAGTCAGCCCCCTCTTTCCACGCGCCGACAAGGAGACCATCACTCGCATGAACGAACTCGAGCAGAACAACGCACCCGCGCCCGCCGCCTCCGGTGATGCGCCCTCTTCTGCCGCTGCGCCCCAAGCCCCTGCCGCCGCCGAGCCGCGTATCTCGAAGCTGCACTCGCTCGTCGACGGCCTCGCCGTCGCTATCGCCGAGTCCACCACGGAGACGGCCGCCGTCGTCGGCATCGAAAACGCCATCGCCGAAACCGTCCGCGAAACCATCGGCAGCCGCAAAGAGAAAGCCCCGACCTCGCTCCCGGCTGCGCTGAAAGCCACCCCCGCCGGCCCCGAAGACGCTCGTCAGCTCCGCGGCACGCGGACCCTTCCCCCGCTCCGGCCACCGGTACACTCTCAGGCGTTACACCCGTCGCCGCTCTACCCGGAGCCTCCGCGCCAGCTGCTTCAGCCCCCGCATTGCCCGAAGGAAAAATCTCCATCGATGATTTCGCTAAAGTCGAGCTCCGCGTCGCCCAGATCAAAGTCGCCGAGCGCGTTCCCAAAGCCGATAAGCTGCTCCGCCTCGAAGTCGACCTCGGCACCGAAACCCGCCAGATCCTCGCCGGCATCGCCGAATCCTACACGCCGGAATCCCTCGTCGGCCGCAAAGTCGTCATCGTGGCAAATCTGGCCCCTCGCAAACTCCGCGGCCTCGAGTCCAACGGCATGATCGTCGCCGCCTCGGTGGAAGGCGGCAAGGCCGTCCTCGCAGGATTCCTGGAAGATATCCCCGTCGGCGCCCGCCTCAAGTAATTCCTTCGCCGATGCGCAATCGCATTCAACGACCTGGCCGTCCGCGGTCGCGGCCTGGAATCCGGAACTGTCTGCTCGCTCCGGGGTTCCGCAGTTTGCGCGCCAATCCCGCCGATGGTAGGCTCTCAACCATGCCGTTGCTCCACAGGACCTGTTGTCGCCCCGCGCCCATCGCCGCGCCGGGCTTCTGTTCCTGTTGTTGAAGCCACCGTCGCCCGCCCAACGGCAAGACCCCGCATCCACCGTGAATCCGCACCATCCGGCAGCCATCCGATGACACATCGAGAAAGGATTCGCCCATGAGGTCCCCAGCTTCCAGAGCGACGACCCGTATCCTCCTTGCAGGTTCGCTCCTTGCCGCCTCCTCCGCCCTCTTCGCCCAGACCGCTGGCTCGCCCGACGGCATGTGGACCGGCACCGCACAGCTCAGCAGCCAGCAGGTCCCTTTCCGCCTCCAAATCTCCGGCAACGGCGATCGGGTCCAGGGCACGCTCCTCAATGGCCCCGACAAGTCCGTGAAGTCCGGCACGTCAGGGAAGTTCGTCTCCTCCAGTGGCTCTTTCGCTGACGGTCACCTTATCCTCACTTTCGACTATTACGCCAACACCCTCGACGCTACCCTCAGCAACGGCACACTCAGCGGTACCTTCGGCAAACCCAGCCACACAGTTCCCATCACCGCCCAGTTGAATGGCCAGCAACGTGCCCCCGCGCCCAATCCTCCCTACATCGCCGGTGTCTGGAGCGTTGCCGTCGAAAACGGCGCCAAGGGCGAGGACTCCTGGAAGCTCCGCGTTCGCCAATCCGGCCCCGAGGTCGTCGCCGTCATTGAGCGCATCGACGGCGACACCGGCAACCTCTACGGCGTCTGGCGCAACGGCGTGTTCACGATCAGCCATTTCACCGCCGCCGGTCCCAGCGTCGCTGTCCTGCGCCCCCAGACCGACGGAACACTCCAGCTCGAAACCGCAGCCCACGGTGGCGGCATCCAGACCTTCTCCGCCCATCGCGCTACCCCGCTTCACAACGTGGCGCTCACCAGCGTCGACGACCCTCTGCATCACACTTCTCTGAAAAATGCCGAAGAGCCACTCGCCTTCCGCTTCCCGGACCTGACCGGCAAGTTCGTCTCGAGCACTGATCCCGAGTTCGCCCACAAAGCCGTCATCGTCTCCATTGGCGGCAGCTGGTGCCCCAACTGCCAGGACGAAGCGCCCTTCCTCGAATCGCTCTACCGCAAGTACCACAGCCGCGGTCTCGAGATCGTCGAACTGAGCTTCGAGGAAGCCTCCCAGCACGATAATCCTGTGCGCTTGCGTGCGGTCATCCAACGTTACGGCGTCACCTATCCCGTCCTCATCGCCGGAACCCCCGACCAGCTCGCCGCAACCTTCCCGCACGTCGCGCATCTGGACTGCTGGCCGACCACGTTCTTCATCGGCAAAGATGGCCTCGTCAAAGCCATCCACACCGGCTACGCGGGACCGGCCACCGCCGGCGACAATCACCAGCTCGAATCCGAAATGACCGCTCAGGTCGAGCGCCTGCTCGCCGGTAAAGCCTCACCCGCGCGTCCTTCATCGGTTCAGGTAGCCCGAACGCAATAGCAGGATGCAAATCGGCAGTGCGAACGCTGCTGACAACGTTCGCAGGGAGACCGATTATTCTGGGTTGAGCGGCGTTGCGGTCCGGGAACTCATCCTCCCGTCGGCCACCGCCGCGCAAGCCACCGATGATCGATTCCCACGCCCATCTCGACAGCCCTCGCTATGACGAGGACCGCTCCGCCCTGCTCGAACGCGCCTGGGCCGCCGGCGTGAGTGCGATTCTCTCCATTGGCATCGGTGAGGGCCCGGATACCATGCAGCGGGCCCTCGAGATCAGCCGCGCATTCGCCGGCCGCCCCAACACCCCCAGGATCTGGGCCAGCGCCGGCGTGCACCCTCACGAAGCCAACCTCGCCGACGACGCCGCTTACGCCAAACTCGACAACCTGCTCCAGCAGCCCGAAGTCCTGGCATGCGGAGAAATCGGCCTCGACTACTTCTACGACCATTCGCCGCGCGACATCCAGAAAGCCGTCTTCTCCCGCCAGATGGAAATCGCCGCAGTTCGCCGGAAGCCGATCATCATCCACTGCCGCCCCTCGGAATATTCCACTGACGCCTGGGACGACACCCTGGACCTCTTGCGCACAGAGTGGTCCGCTACTGGCCTCGGCGGCATCCTGCATTGCTTCACCGGCGAGTTGCGCCACGCCACAGCAGCCATGGACCTGGGCTTCCTCATCTCCTTCGCCGGCAATATCACCTTTCCCAAGGCCCAGCCGATTCGCGATGTCGCGGCCGGTGTCCCTCTCGACCGCATGCTGATCGAGACCGACGCTCCGTTCCTGGCCCCCATCCCCAACCGCGGAAAACGTAATGAGCCAGCCTGGGTGAAAGAGGTTGCCGTCAAAATCGGCGAGGTGCGCGCCGTTGATCCGGAAGAAGTCTCAAGCCGTACCACCGAGAACTTTGGTGCCTTTTTCAGGAGCCAAATCCCTGTTCCTGGGCATCTTCCTGGCAGGTAGCGGATAATCTAGAGAAGGAGAGGCGCGGAGAGATGGCAGCAGAGAACTCCTTCGATATCGTCAGCAAAGTCGACCTGCAGGAAGTGCGCAACGCCATCGATCAGGCGACCAAAGAGGTGCGCACCCGCTTCGACCTGAAGGATTCGAAGTCAGAAATCAAGCTCGAGGGCGAGGATGCGATCCAGCTCGCCTCGGTTGATGAATACAAACTGGAGGCGGTTGCTGAGATTCTGCGTCAGAAACTGGTCAAGCGCGGTGTCTCTCTCAAAGCCCTCACCTTCGGCACCGTTGAGCCGGCAGCTGGGTCCACGGTCCGCCAGAAGATCAGCCTCCAGCAAGGGATTGCTGGAGAAAAGGCGAAAGAGATCGTTAGAATCATCAAAGACTCCAAAAAGAAGGTCCAGGCCTCGATCCAGGGCGATACCGTCCGGGTTTCCGGCAAGGACCGCGATTCTCTCCAGGAAATCATCGCGCTGCTGAAGGGCCGGGATCTCGGCATCGATATGCAGTTCACGAATTACCGTTCCAACTGAACGGCCGGGCCCCCAAAGTTGGAGACCAGCTAGTGAGCACAGTGGCGACAGCGAACGCGAAGGAAGTTTTCGACCTCCTGCACGACGACCTCGTGGCTATCGAGCGCGAGTTCGGTGCGGACGCGATTTCTTCGGTCGCAGCCATCACCGAGATTTCCGACTACCTGCGCGAGGGCGGCGGCAAGCGCATCCGCCCCTCTTTGCTGCTGCTCGCCGCGCGCAGCCTCGGCTATTCCGGCCATGGCATGATCCGCCTGGGCGCCGTCGTGGAAATGGTCCACACCGCGACCCTGGTGCACGACGACATCATCGACGCCGCGGATATGCGGCGCGGCCGCCCCTCCACCAATCGGACCTGGGGCAATGGCAAATGCGTTCTGGTCGGCGACTGGCTCTACATGCAGGCCTTCCGCGTGGCCCTCGGCGAGCGAAACTTCCGCGTCCTTGAGCTGCTCATCGGACTCACGCAGCAGATGGTCGAAGGCGAGTTGCTCCAGATGGACTGCCTCGGCAAACCCATCTCGGAGGGCGAGTACAACGACCTCATTTACCGCAAGACTGCCTGCCTGTTCGAGGTCTCCATGCGCCTCGGCGCGGTCCTGGCAGGCGCGGACCGGACGCTGGAAGACTCGATGGGCGACTACGGCCGCAACCTGGGACTCGCTTTCCAGATTGTCGACGACGTCCTCGATCTGACGGCGACCGAAGAGGTGCTTGGCAAGCCTGTCGCGAGCGATCTGCGCGAGGGCAAAGCCACGCTCGCCGTCATTCACACCCTCGAGAATGGCAGCACTGCTACGGAACGTTCTGCCATTCAAACCGTTCTGCAGGATCGGAATTTCGAGCGCGTCTCTCCCCAGGAGATTCTGCACATCCTGAACCGCAATCAGTCTGTGAACTACGCCATGCAGGTCGCCTTCGGATATTCCGCCGCGGCGCAGGCAGCGCTCACCACGTTGCCCGACTCCGAATACAAGCGCGCCCTCCAGTGGATGCCGGAGTTCGTCGTCGCGCGGGAAAAATAGGACTGGAACCCCTTTACCAGCCAAGGTGCAGGCTGTAGACGAATCCTCCGAGTAATGCGGTGAGGAGGTTGCCCACGAAGACGGCAAGCGCCATCTTCCAAAAACTAAGTGGCTGACGAACCTTCGTCCTGCCCTCCTCGACGAATTGTTCCTGGGCAGCACCGGTAATGGATAGAGAACTCATCTCACGCGCCTCCCGCGCAAGCCCAGGATTAACACAGAGGCTTCCCGCGATGATGGCAAAGCGTGAGGCGGAACGGTACCTTCGGAATGCCTGCTGACCGCGATTCCGCTCACGCGGTACCCTGATTTCAATGAAATTGTCAGATCTGGCGCACGCTTTAAATGCCGAAGTGCGACTCACTGGAAGCGATCCCGACATTGCCGGCGTCGCCAGCGTTGGCTCAGCAACGTCAGGATCGTTGCTCTTCGCTGAAGATGCTGGCTCGCTGGACGCCGCTCTGGCCTCGGCAGCCGCGGCCGTCATCGTTGCCCCAAAGCTCGCGCCCGCATCCTCCAGGAAGCCCTTGCTCATCGCCGCACAGCCGCGCCTCGTCTTCGCTCAGGCGGCCGGTCTGCTTAGGCCAGCCGACCCAGAATCTGGAATCCATCCCACCGCTGTCATTGCCCCGTCTGCGACTCTGGCCGAACATGTCTCGATCGGACCTTATGCCGTCATCGAAGCCCACGCGCAAATCGGGGAGAGCACCCGCATCGGCGCCGGTTCCTTCATCGGTCAAGGCGTGACGATTGGCTCTCACTGTCGCATCTATCCCCGCGTCGTGATCTATCCCGGTAGCGAACTGGGCAACAACGTCATCGTTCACGCCGGTGCCGTGCTCGGCTCCGATGGCTTCGGCTACGTGCGCGACGCCGTCAGCGGGAAATATCTCCAGTTTCCCCAACAGGGCCGACTCGTCATCGAAGACGATGTGGAGATCGGGGCCAACACGACCATCGATCGCGGCGCTCTGGAGGAGACACGCATCGAACGCGGCGTCAAAATCGACAACCTCGTCCACCTGGGCCACAACGTCCGCGTCGGCCATGATGTCGTTATCGCCGCCCAAACCGGCGTCTCGGGTTCAAGCAGCATCGGCGCCCATGCCATTGTGGGTGGCCAGGTCGGCATCGGCGATCACGCCCACGTTGGCGAAGACGTGATCCTCGGGTCGGGCTCCGGCATCCTCACCCATAAGCAGGTCAAAGGCCCCGGTATCGTCTTCTGGGGCCGTCCCGCGCGCCCTCTCCGCCAGTATCTGAAAGAATTAGCCGCACTCGCCCGCCTCGCTCGCACATCGAAAGAGAAGGAGGGCCAATAGTGGCCATCGTCGTCGTAGGCGGGCATTCGCGCAACCTCGGCAAGACCTCGGTCGTGGCCGGTCTTATCGCCCGTCTTCCGGAGTTCCACTGGACCGCCTTCAAGATCACGCAGTATGGCCATGGTTTTTGCACCGCGGATGGCAAGCCCTGCCAATGTCAGACCGCCGATTCCTGCGTGGCCGTGAACGTCGAACACGACGCTGCCAGCGGTACCGACACCTCGCGCTTCCTCGCCGCTGGCGCTGCGCGTTCGGTGTGGGTGCGCACTCGCATGGGAATGCTCGGCCGAAGCCATGCCGCGCATCGAAAAAGAACTGGCCGCCTCAGAAAACGCCATCCTCGAATCGAACAGCATCCTCGAATTTCTCCGGCCCGATCTTTATCTCACGATCCTCGATCCCGCCGTCGCCGATTTTAAAGATTCAGCGCGCCGCTTCCTCGACAAGGCGAGTGCCGTGCTCCTCTCATCGACCGCACCCGCCGAAGCACTCTCTTCCCTGCCACTCGATGGCAAACCTCGCTTCCGGATTCCCCCGCCTTCTTACATGTCCGATGATCTGGTGGATTTTGTGCGCGAGCATCTGCCGGTAAAGGCCTCTTCGGCCGTCACCGATTAGGCGCAAGCTCGATCCGATTGAGAAGAGAATTAGGCTTCCAGCTACTGCCCGAACGGCTCGCGCTTCATCGATCCGTCTCGCTGCTTCACCAGCAGCTCCACTTTGCCCTCGGCCTCGTCCAGCTGCTTCCGGCATTCGGTGGAAAGGCGAGTGCCTTCCTCGAAAAGCTTCACCGAATCCTCAAGGCTCAGATCGCCGCGCTCCAGTTGCGCAACAATCTCCTCCAGCTTCGTCAGCGATTCCTCAAAGCTGGCCAACTCGACTCGCCTCCGGCACGACTGCGCCCGCCGCATTCTTGCGCGCGCGCCGCGGCAAAACGGCTTCCAGAACCTCAGCCGCCGCGCTGTAGCGCCCAAACGGCGCGCTCATCTGCACACCCTGCACCATGGTCCGCGCCGCTGCCAGCATCTCCTGTGCGATGCGGATCCCTTCCGCCCGCGCCGCATCGGGCGAAGCAGCTCGCGCCATGCGCACCATAATTTCGTCCGGAACGCTCACCCGCAGGTCATTCTTCATGAACTCCGCATTGCGCAGGCTGGTGAGCGGCCAGATGCCCGCCACCATCGGAATGCGAAAGCCCTCGATGCGCTTCAGAAAGGCCTCCAGAACCCGAAGATCGAAGACCGGCTGCGTGATACCGTACTCCGCTCCGGCTTCCACCTTCCATGCAAAACGGCGCACCTCGTTGTCCAGATCCGGCACGCCCGGATTGGCCGCGACGGCAATCGTGAATCCGGTCGAAGCCCCAATCGGATTGCCGCCAATATCCAGGCCGTGATTCAGCCGGTGCACGATGTTCACCAGCCCGATCGCATCCACGTCGTACACCGCCGTGGCATCCGGATAGTTCCCCAGCTTGGGCGGATCGCCGGTGAGGCACAGAATGTTCTTCAGCCCGATCGACGACGCTCCCAGCAGATCGCTCTGGATGCTCAGCACATTGCGGTCGCGGCAGGTATAGTGCAGCAGCGTCTCGATGCCCGTCTTCTGCTGAATCTGGATGCACAGGCTCTGCGCGCTCATGCGCGCCGATGCGCGCGGCGAATCGGGCACGTTGATCGCATGGACCCCGAGGTCGGCCATCTCCTGCGCGCCGTTCAGCTCCTTGCTGCAGTCGATCCCGCGCGGTGGCACGATCTCCACCATCGTGATGAACGCGCCCTCGTGCACCAGCCGCCCCAGCCGCGAACGTTGCTCAATCGCAGCCGGCGGCGTCTCGGTCACAATCGGCTCGTTCTTCGTGGTCCTCTGTGCCGCGGCCTGCGCTTCCGTCGCCCGCAGAGCCGACTTCATCGCCCGAATGTGCTGGGGGGTGGTTCCACAGCATCCGCCGATAAACTGCACGCCCGCCTTGGTGAATTTGCGCGCGAAGCTCGCCATGTACTCCGGCGAGCACAGATAGATGTTGCGCCCTTCCACCGAGCGCGGCATGCCGGCGTTCGGCATCGCCATCAGCGGCAGACTGGTCGCCGCTGCCATCCGCTCGATCGCCGTGAGCACCGTCGCCGGACCCACGCTGCAATTGCAGCCGATTCCGTCCACGCCCCATGCCGCGATGCGCGCCGCGGCCGTCTCCGCCGACGCGCCATCCAGGCAGTTGCCTTCTTCGTCGACCGTGACCATGACCACGACCGGCAGTATCCGCCGCAGCCGCGCGAGCCGCCAGCACCGCCTGCTCCGCCTCATTGAGCGCGGGCATGGTTTCGATAATCAGCAGATCGACGCCACGCCCGGGTCCGCCCTGCGGCCAGCGCTGCGAATCTGTTCCGCAAAGGCGGCTCTCGTGCCTCGTCCAGGCCCGTCTTGCCCAGCGGCTCCAGATGCACGCCCAGCGGACCGACCGAACCCGCGACGTACGCCTTGCCCGCCTGCTTATCGGCCAGCTGGCTGCACCGCCTGCCGCGCAATGCCGCACCCCGGCCTGATTGATCTCCGCCACCTTGTCCCGCAGCCCATGGCTGCTGCAGCCGAAGCGCATTCGCGCCGAAAGTGTTGGTTTCGATGATCTCCGCGCCGGCCTGCAGATATTCCTCATGCACGCCGCGCACCAGCTCCGGCTGGGACAGATTCAGCTCGTCGTAGCAGCGGTTGATGAACACCCCTCGCGCGTAGAGAGACGTGCCCATCGCGCCGTCGCAGAGGACGGTGCGCCGGCCGAAGATCTGCTCAAGACGGCTGGTCATAGGGGACCTGTCCTTCATGGTATCAGGGGAGCAACACCGGCCGCCCCGGCATCGGCCTGCAGTTCTGCCCGCCGCGCTCCGCTGCGGCTCTCACGCTCGGCCGTCGTCTGCGTCCGACAAAGTGCCGCTTCTGCCCTGATATACTTGGGCTTTCCCACGAAATTGTCGGCAGCCATGCGAATGGTGAGGTTCTAAGGTTTTGAAGAAGAGAAGTTCCCTGTACTTCGTTGCGGTCCTCAGCGCGGTCTTTGTGGTCTGCATCGTCATGAGTTCCTGCGGCAAGAACTATTATTTCGCCGGCCGCAGCTTTGCCTCCCAGCGGCGTCCTGAACCGGGTGCTGATCGCCGAGCAGAATCCCAGCGCCTTCGCTACCGGCGCGCTTCCTTTCATGGACGCCTATTACGACATCCGCCATGCCTATAACGCCTCCAGCGGCCAGTTCACCATCAGCGGCTATTCCGGCAAACTGCCGCTGACCATTCAGAACATGCCGGAGCAGCAGGCCGGTGCGGTCTATGGCGAGGGAGACGGCAGCCTGGCGCTGATCAGCTATGCGCAGGAGAAGGTCAGCGGCTCAGTCTCCATTCCCGGCAGCCTTTCCAGCAGCACCGAAGGCAGTCCCTACAACGGCGTCTTCATCAGCCGCGACTTGGGCTATGTCTACGCCGCCAATCCCGCCGCCCACATAATCAGCGTCGTCGATCGCAACAACAGCAGCGCCGCTGACGCTGAACCTGCCCAACGCCTACGGAATTTCTGTCAATCCCGGCGGCACCGTCGCCCTGGTCTTCGTCGAGAACGCCACCCAGGCGCCCAACCAGATCGTCAACGTTGCCAATCCGGCCAGTTTCGCCGTCTACAGCATCGTTCAGCTGACCCAGGCACAGCAGTCGGCCGCGATCAACAATCCAAACTACCTCGGCGCGCAGGATTGCGAACCGCAGAAATTGCCCACCTGGTGCGTCTTCCCGGTCAGTACCGGGCCGTCGGCCACCTTCGATCACCCCATCAAGGCTGTCTTCTCGCCGGATGGCACAACCGCCTACGTCATTAATTGCGGTCCTGAGTGTGGCGGCACGACCGCGGGGCTGACCACCATCCCCATCACCGCCGCTTCGATCAACACGGGCAGCACCGGAGCCAGCGGCATCGCTCTGGTAGCGCAGAGCAACGTTCCCATTCCCAATGGGTCGACCAACGCCATCTTCAATGGCAATACGCTGTACGTTGCCGGCCAGCAGTACCAGAGCTCCAGCGGCCTGTTTGCCGGGTATCTCACGATCCTCAATACTCCCGCGAATACCATCGCCGGAAGCTACGCCATCAGCGATGGACTGCATAATCGCATGGTCTTCGCCGACGACAATACCCTCTGGGTCGGCTCCTCGCAGTGCGACCAGGGTGTTCGCTATCAGCAGGCGCAGGCCGGGGCGAATGTTCAGTTCGGTTGCATCACTATGTTCAACACCGCGACCAACACCGCTACCATCGATTCCTATCTCGGAGACGGCACCGGGATTGCCGACGTCGAAGGGCTGCACAAGGTCTACACCACCGAGGGCGGGCAGATTTACATCTACAACACCACGAATATGACCCAGCTCGACAATTCCAACGTCACCATCGCCGGCACTGCCATCGACTGCGCCTATATGGACGCCGGCACCGACGACGACAACACCATCTACTGATGTAACGCCGGAACAGGCATGGCGGAACAACCAATCGCCCCATCAGCTGTGGCCGAGGTTCTTGCCATCGCCGCCCATCGCGATGACGTGGAGCAAACCTGCGGCGGCACGCTGCTCCGCATGCATTCTCTCGGCGTCTCCACTGCCATTCTCGATCTGACGCAGGGAGAGGCAGGCACACGCGGCTCTGCCGAAGAGCGCGCTGCCGAGGCGGCAGAGGCGGCGCGCATCCTCGGGGTCGCATGGCGCCAGGCACTCGACATTCCCGACAGCCGCGTCGAAAATACCTGGGAAAACCGCCTCAGGATTGTCGAAGTCCTGCGCCGCATCCGCCCCCGGGTGGTCCTTCTTCCCTACTGGACCGGCCGCCATCCTGACCACTACACCAGTTCCACCCTCGGCTACGAGGCGTGCTTTCTCTCCGGCCTCTCCAGAATTGAAACTGGAAACCCGCCGCACCGGCCCTTCAAAATCGTTTATGCCAGCCTCTATGCCGACGTGCGGCCCAGCTTCGTCGTCGACATTACACCGTTCATCGAGGAGCGCCATCGCGCTCTCATGGCCTACCACTCCCAGTACGCCAATCAGTCCGCCGGCAGCGGCCTCTTCGTGCCTGAAGAAGAAATACGTGAGCGCACCTTCGCTGAAGCGCGCCACTACGGTACCCTTGCGGGCGTGCGCTATGCCGAACCCTTCGTGCAGAGGGAAATCGGCCTCGTCGACGATCTGACTCTCATCCCCGTCCAGTCGCTCTAAATCGCGAGACGAATTGCCGCCCGCCGTCATCCAAGCTGTGACGAATCCAGGCTCATCCCTGGGCGGCAGAAAGCTGAGGCGTATTCCAATGCAATCTTTATCCGACGTTCTCGCTCAATCGCAAAAGCGCGGCGTCGCTGTCGCCCATTTCAACGTCTCCGATCTGATCCTGCTCAAAGCGGTTTTCTCCGCCGCAAGAGAACTCAACGTTCCCGTGCTGGTCGGCGCGTCGGAAGGCGAGCGCGCTTTCATGGGTGTCCGCCAGATCGCGGCGCTGGTTCGCAGCCTGCGCGACGAATACGAGTTTCCCATCTTCCTGAACGCCGACCACACCCATTCGCTCGCCGGGGCTGTAGAAGCAGCACGCGCCGGCTTCGACTCGGTCGTCTTCGACCTCTCCGCTTTACCGATGGAGGAAAACATTCGCCAGACCAAAGAAGCGGTTGCCACCCTGAAGGCGATCCGGCCCTCCTTTGTGGTGGAAGGCGAGATTGGCGACATCGGCAGCGGCTCTGAAATCCACGACGACATGCCGGCGCGATCCACAGGCCTCACCACGCCTGAAGAAGCGCGGCACTTCGTTCAGGCCACCGGCATCGACGTTCTCGCTCCCGCGGTTGGAAACAGGCACGGCATGTCCAGAAGCATGGCCGCCGGAGAAACGAAGAAGCATCTGAACATCGAGCGCATCGCGGCCATCAAGGCGGCTGTCGGAATTCCCCTCACGCTGCATGGAGGCTCAGGCACCGACGACGCCGACTTCAGCAGAGCCATTGCGGCCGGCATCAACATCATCCACATCAACACCGAGCTGCGCGTAGCCTGGAGGCAGAGCCTCGAATCCAGCCTCTCTGCCCAACCCGGCGAAGTCGTTCCGTACAAGATTCTCCCGCCCGTCGTCGAGTCAGTAAAGACGGTTGTCCTCGGCCGGTTGAAGCTCTTCAATCGCATCAATACCAACGAAACAGGCATTCTCAAGGCGTCCTAGCGGCTGCTTCCAGTGTCACTGTCCCCATCGGCTGACCGCCGTTGAGTCTCAATGCAGTCGGCTTCCCGCTTCCAGTTCGTTTTTCTGCTTGCTCTTCTACTCGCCCTTCCGCCCGCAGTTTGCTACAGGCCGCCGGCTACCGGCTACTGGCTTCGTCGTTATCTGGACTTGCCGAATGCAACCGTGTACAGTGGCCTGCGGCACCGCCATTATTCGTTCCTGAAGTGAAAGGCCAAGCGTGAACCTGACCACCATCGACTGGCTCATCATGCTGCTGTACTTCGCTTTTGTGCTCGGCATCGGCTTCGCACTCAAGCGCTACATGAAAACCAGCAAGGATTATCTGCAGGCCGGCCGTTCGCTGCCCGCCTGGATCTGCGGCCTCGCCTTCATCTCCGCCAACCTCGGTGCCCAGGAAGTCATCGGTATGGGCGCTTCGGGCGCCAAGTATGGCATCGTCACCAGCCACTTCTACTGGATCGGCGCGATTCCCGCCATGATCTTCGTCGGCGTCTTCATGATGCCTTTCTACTACGGCTCCAAAGCCCGCTCCGTGCCGGAATTTCTCCGTCTCCGCTTCGACGAAAAAACACGCGCCTGGAATGCCTGCAGCTTCGCCCTCATGACCGTCTTCTCCTCCGGCATCTCCATGTACGCCATGGCGCGCCTCATTCAAACCCTCCACGTCTTCGACAAGCTCTTCATCCATCTCGGCCTGCCCGTCGAGTGGATCTTCCACTTCGCCATCCTCCTCTCCGCCCTCATCGTCCTCTGCTACATCTTCCTCGGCGGCCTCACCAGCGCCATCTACAACGAAGTCCTCCAGTTCTTCCTCATCGTCGCCGGCTTCCTGCCCCTGGTCTGGGTCGGACTCAAAAACGTCGGCGGCTGGAGCGGCCTCAAAGCCTCGCTTCCGGCCGCCTACATGCATTCGTGGCAGGGCATGGGCAGCCCGAACACGAATCCTCTCGGCGTGGATTGGTTCGCCCTTGTCGCCGGCCTTGGCTTCGTCCTCTCCTTCGGCTACTGGTGCACCGACTTCCTCGTCATCCAGACCGCCATGGCCGCCAACTCCGAGGAATCCGCCCGCCGCGTGCCTCTCATCGCCGCCATTCCCAAAATGTTCTTCCCGTTTCTCGTCATCCTGCCCGGCCTCATCGCCATCGGCACTCCCATGGTCACGCGCCACGTCATGAACCAGGGCGCCGGCATGACGGCCACCACCAGCGGATCAGAAAACCTCAGCGCAGGCCGCGGCCTCATCCCCGCCAAAGTCGATCCCGTCAGCGGCAAAGTCATGCTCGACACCCACGGCCAGCCGGTGCTCGACTACGACCTCGCCATTCCCAACATGCTCCTGCACTACTTCCCTACCGGCATCCTCGGCCTGGGGCTCACCGCTCTGCTCGCCAGCTTCATGTCCGGCATGGCCGGCAACGTGACCGCGTTCAATACGGTCTGGACCTTCGACCTCTACCAGTCCTACATCCGCAAAGGTGCGAGCGATGCCCACTACTTCAAGATGGGCCGGTGGACCACCGTCGTCGGCATCCTCATCTCCATGGGCACTGCCTACATCGTGCTCAGCTTCAACAACATCATGGACACGCTGCAGCTGGTGTTCTCCATCGTCAACGCGCCTCTGTTCGCGACCTTCCTGCTGGGCATGTTCTGGAAGCGCTCCACCGGCCACGCTGCTTTCATCGGTCTCGCCAGCGGGACCATCGGAGCGATGCTGCACCACGGGCTCACCATCGCCGCCGGTGAACACCCCGGCATCCACGGCGGCTGGCTGCACGTCATCCACACCTATCCCAGCGATATGGCGCAGAATTTCTGGCAAGCAATTTTCGCCTTCACCATCAACTTCACGCTGACCATCCTCATCAGCCTCGTCACCAAGCCGCGCCCGGAGAAAGAGCTCGTCGGGCTGGTCTACTCGCTCACGCCCAAGCCCGTCGAACATCACATGGCCTGGTACGCGCGCCCCAGTTACATCGCGGTCGGCCTCATCGTTTTGCTGATCGGCCTGAATTTCATCTTCAGATAAAGAGAAGACACCATGAGCCTCGACCTCCGCATCCCCCTCGGCCTGATGTTTCTGATTGTCGGCGTCATGCTCTCCGTCTACGGTGTGGTCACCCGCGGCAGCGACATCTACCTGCGCTCCGCCGGCATGAACATCAATCTCATCTGGGGACTCGTGATGCTGGTCTTCGGCCTCGGCATGTTCCTGCTCGGCCGCTACTCCGACAGACACGCCAAACCCACGCCGCCCGTCGAAGGCGCCTCCCGCCCCCTTGGCCACTGAAGAGCTCCAGAACCCGGACTCTCAGTTCGCCGCCAGCTTCGCCATAAAGTCATTCATCGCCCGCATCACTACATCTGGATTGGACACAAAGACATGGTGGTTCCCATTCGCGATGCGCACCACCGGAACCCACGGCATCGCCGCTCCAAAGGCGGTTGACTGCACCATGCATCGTTCGAGATCGTCCGCCCTGATCGCCGCCTGCCCCGCCGCGTCATGCTCCAGCGGCCCACGAAACATCCAGGTCATATCGTGCGGGCACGCCACAATGTCCATGGCCGGCGTGTCGACTTTCGTGAACTTCTCCTCCCCGAACAGCACCGCCAGAGGAATCGCGGGTGGTGCGGGCGGAGCTGGCATCGCGGGCAGAGACGTAAACCGTTTCTCTTCCAACAGCAGGTCCTTGTCCAGCTGCGCTACGTTCTCCTCTAAGCCTTCCCTGTATGCGCCGTCGTACACCGCGCCCGCACGCAGCGCGTCCAACCGCCGCTTCACCTCCAGCATGTCAATCCAGCTGTTTCCCCGCGCCTGATCGTAGAAACCGTAATAATCACCCGCGTCCAGATAGATCAATCCCGCAACTTTCTCCGGATGCCGCGTTCCCACCCAGCTCAATTCCTCGCCCGCAATCGAATGCCCCGCGAGCACCGGTCGATCCAGCTTGAGTGCATCGATCACCGCGACCACATCCTCGCCCAGCCGATCCGCCGAGTAGTTCGCATCCGTGGGCTCCGGTTTGCTGGAAGCCCCAAAGCCCCGCCGCGTGATCCCATAAACATGATGGTGCGCAGTAAACTGCGGCGCGAATTGCTCATAGACGTGCGCCGTATCGCCAAGCCCCGACAGAAAAACCAGCGGCCGCGCCTTACTTCCTTCCCGAGGCCCACCCCAGTCCAGCACCTCCAGCTTCACACCCGTCTCCACGGTGACGAATTCCACCTTGGGGGTCGCCGCAGTCACGCTGTTCTGCGCGTGCAGAACGACCGCGCTCCCCACCGTCAGGGCCAGCAGCCCCGCTACACTGCCCAGAAAGATCCATCTGCTCCGTATCGCCATTGCCATCTCCTTTACCCCTGCTTGCCAAGCGCTGCTGTCGCCAGCGTTCCACCCAGCCCCATCGTCTCCACCGCCGACGACGGCACAATCACCATCGACCCCTTCTCGCGGATCGCCTCGTACAACATGTTCATGCCGCGGAGATGCAGCGCCACAGGGCTCTCTTCATACACCTTGGCCGCCTGCGCAAACTGCTCCGACACCTGCACTTCCGCCTCGCCCAGAATCACGCGCGCCTGCCGCTCCCGCTCTGCCTGCGCCTGCTGCGACATCGCATTCTCCAGGGCCTGCGGTATCCGCACATCCCGAATCTCCACCGACTGCACCGTGATCCCCCACGGCGTCGTCTTCTCGTCCAGAATCTTCTGCAGCTCATGTCCCAGCGCCTCGCGGTCGGTGATCATCTGCGCCAGCTGGTGCCGTCCAATCGACTCCCGCAGCGCCGTCTGCGACCCAAGGCTGATCGCCTGCATGAAATCCTCCACCTCCAGAATCGATTTCTCCGCATTCCACACCAGCCAGAAGATAATCGCGTCCACATTCACCGGCACCGTGTCCCGCGTCAGCGCCGACTCTGCGCTCACCGTGGTCACCCGCACACGCTGATCCACATAGCGGCTCAGTGTGTCGACCACCGGAACAATCAGGAAGGCTCCCGGTCCTCTTAGTCCGCGATAACGGCCGAACCGCAGCAGCGCCACCTTCTCCCATTGGTCGACGACCTTGATCGCGAACAGGAAATAAACACCCACCAGCACTCCGGCGACCGAATAGATCGAGCTGCCCGTGAACCGGGTCGCTGTCAGGCCGCCAGCCAGACAAATCAGGAAAATGCCAATGCCCACACTGCTGAATTGCTTCCGCCGATTCATTTTTTCCTCCTCGATTCCGTGTCTTCCACCATCTCCCGCAAGCGCCGAATCAACTCCTGCACGGTGAACCCCATTGAACCTCCACGCGCGACAAACTCGAAGACCAGCTGTTCCAGTTGCCGCCCGCGCTCTTCACCTGAGCCCGTGGCTTTTTGCTCCGCGATAAACGTCCCCGAGCCCTGTTGCGTGTCAAGAATTTCCCGAATCTCCATCTCCCGCCAGGCGCGCATCACCGTGTTGGGATTGATGGCGAGATCGACGGCCACCTGGCGCACGGTCGGCAACTGGTCCCCTGCGCGCAGTGCGCCCCGCGCCACGGCAGCCAGCACCTGGTCGATCAGCTGGCGATACACCGGCACGCCGCTGTGGGCGTCGAGCCGGAAGCGAAATTCAGCTGTCAGATCAGGAGAAGAAGCTTTCATACAAACAATAGTGAACTAGTTCTCTAGTACATGTCAATGAGACTTTTCTTGCAGGAGAAAGGAAGGGCCCTCTGTTGCCTACCGTCTGTACCTGTTGTAGAGTTTTGACTAACCGGTTAATTTAACTAACCAGTCAATCAATGCCTCGAGTTCAACCCAACCGCTCCGACCACTCCCGCGATCGCATCCTGCATGCCGCCATCCGCGAATTCAGCGAGCATGGCCTCGCCGGGGCTCGCACCGGCGCTATCGCCGCTGCCGCCCGCGTCAACAAGGCCCTGCTCTATTACTATTTCCGCGATAAGGAAGCTCTCTACGCCGCGGCGCTCGAAGAAGTCGCCGGCAAAGTCGCGGGTGACGCCATCGCCGTACTCGACCTGGAGTGCAGCGCCGGCGAGCGCGTCCTGCGCTTTGCCCTGCAGCACTTCGACCGCATCTTCTCCCAGCGTGGTTTTCAGTCTCTCATGCAGCAGGAGATGGTCCGCTTCCGCACCGGCCAGTCAAACTCCATGCGCATTCTCGCCAAAAAGGCCTTCGAGCCGATGTGGGATCGCACCCTGCAACTCGTCGAGAAAGGCATCCAATCCGGCGAACTCTGCAATGTAGACCCCATGCAGATGGTGTTCGCCGCTCTCGGCGCCAACGCCTTCTTCTTCCTCAGCTCCCCCATGGTGCGTCTCGTCACCGCAGTCGATCCACTCGAACCTCACTCCGTAGCCGCCCGCCGGATTGCTGCCATCGAGTATCTCGGCCAAACCATCTTTACTGACCGCAAACACGGCGCGCGCCTGGCAAAAGCCGTACTCGTCGCGATGCCCATCCCGGAGACCAATCTGCCGGAGAGAAAGTCCGCATGAAACCACGCAATCGTATTTTCATCATCATGGCCGTGCTGCTCGTCATCGCACTCTGCTTTTATTTCTTTTCCACAAAGCAGACCAGTGATCTGCAGCTCGTCGGTACCGTCGACGCGAACGAAGTCGTCGTCAGCTCCCGCATTCAGGGTCGCATCCAGTCGCTTGCCGTTGACGAGGGTCAGAAGGTCACAGCAGGCCAGTTGGTCGCCACCATCGAGGCCGAGGATCTTGCCGCCGCCCGCAACGCCGCTGCCGCCACCGTTTCCGGAGAGAAATACAAGCTCCTGGGTTCTCGCGACACAGAGGAGCAGACCGCCGGCGACACCATCAGCCAGGTCGCCGCCGCCGAAGCGCAACTCCGCGTAGCCAAAGCGGCGCTGGCTCAGGCTCAGGCGCAGTACGAACATCAGCAGGCGGACACGACGCGCGCCGTGGCCCTCGCCCAGGCCGGCGTCACCAGCCAGCAGATCCGCGATGAGCAGGTCACCAGCCTGAACGCCGCCAAAGCCGCCGTCGATTCCGCGCAGGAGAATGTTGCCGCCGCCGGAGCCGCCCTCCGCACCGCCCAGGCCAATCTGCTGCAAACCCGGGCCGCGGCAAAAACCGTCGCCGCTACCCGCGACGAGATGCGCAATGCCCAGGACATGCTCGATCAGGCGCAGGTTCAGCTCGGCTATGCTCAGGTCCTTTCGCCCGTCACCGGAATCGTCAACGTGCGCGCCGCGCGTCAGGGCGAGGTCGTCTCCGCGACAACTCCTATCGTCACCATCGTCGACCTGTCTCAGACCTGGGTCTACGCGCCTCTGCCGGAAACCGAATCCGACGCCGTTCAGCTGGGCGACAAACTGCGCGTCGTCATGCCCAGCGGCGCCACCGTCTCCGGTACCGTCATCGCCAAAGCCGCCGAGGCCGCATTCGCCACCCAGCGCGATGTGAGCCGCCGCAAGCGCGACATCGAAACCGTCCAGCTCAAGCTCCTCATCGACAACCCCGGCATGCGTTACGTTCCTGGCATGATCGCCGACGTCTACGTTCCCAAAGACAAGTTGGCAAAAGAATGACCGCGCAGGAACAAACCTCGAGTCCGTTCGCCTCACCGGCCAGCGCGACGCCTGCTATCGCGGTGGAGAACATCGTCAAACGCTACGGCGCCTTCGAGGCGGTCAAAGGGATCACCTTCGACGTGGCCGACGGCGAGATTTTCGGCCTGCTCGGCCCGAACGGCGCGGGCAAATCCACCCTCATCCGCATGATGACCACGCTCATCCCGGTCACCGCGGGCCGCGCCCTCATCGCCGGACATGATGTGGCCCACGAGCCCAACGCTGTGCGCCGCCTGATCGGCGTCATTCCCCAGGCCCTCACCAGCGACATCGACCTCACTGTCGAGGAGAATCTCTCCATCTACGCCAAGCTCTACGGCGTCCCCCACGCTGAGCGCGAACGCAACATCGCACACCTGCTGGAAGCGGTCGATCTGACCAAATGGCGCGAGGCGCAAACCAAGACCCTGTCCGGAGGCATGCGAAGACGGCTGGAAATCGCGCGCGGTCTGATCCACAACCCGCGCATCTTCTTCCTCGACGAACCCACCACCGGTCTGGATCCTGTCTCGCGCGTCGCGGTATGGGAAATGCTGGACAAGCTGCGCACCAGCATGAAGCTGACCATCCTCATCACGACGCACTACATGGACGAAGCCGACAACCTCTGCGACCGCATCGCCATCATCGACCACGGCAAACTCGTCGCCCTCGATACGCCGCTGGGCCTCAAGTCCAGCGTGCCGGGCTCCAGCGTTATCGAGGTGCAGTTCGGCAGAAATTCGCTCGATCGCAAACCGCAGCTTGAACGTCTCGGTGGCGTCACGGGTGTCGAGTCCCGCGGTTCCGGCGAATATCGCCTGATGACCTCCAACGGCTCGCTCACTACCACGCAGCTGGTGGAAATGGCCGTAGCCTCCGGCGATCCGATTCAGGGTCTCAGCGTGCAGAACACCACACTGGACGATGTTTTCGTCTACTACACGGGTCGCCAGCTGCGCGACGAACAGGTGAAAGCCGTCGGCTTTATGATGCCGCCGCGTCCGGGGATGCAGCCATGAACCGCATGTGGGCAATTGTCGAACGCGAGATGCGGAAATTCTTCCGCTCTCCAACACTCATGCTCATGGCGATGACCCTGCCTCTGGTGCAGCTGATCATTCTGGGCAACGCCTTCGGCGGCAAGGTCACCAACGCGCGCATGGGAGTCGTCGACCACGATCACGGCGAGGAAGCCCTCAAAGTTCACGAAGCCTTTCAGGCTGTTGCCGCCAACATCCGAACGTTTACCACCGTTTCCTACAACGATGAGCAGACCGCGAAGGAGGACGTTCGCACCGGCAAGATCGATGCTGCGGTCGTTATTCCTGCGCAGTATTCCCGCCGCGTTCTCGCCGGGGATTCGCCCCGCATCGGTCTGGTCGTCGACAATTCCGATCAGTTTGTCAGCGGCAGTCTCGAAACCGAAATGCAGTCCCTGGTCGACGCCCTGAACGCACCTCTGATCCAGCCCAAAGTCGTGCAGTCGATCACGCTCGATATTGTGGAGCTTTATCCCTATATCGAGTACATGAAGTTCCTGCTCGCCGGATCCGTCGCCCTCGCCATGTATATCTCGGTCATGATCGGCGGGGGTATGTTATATATCGACGACAAAGCCCGCGGCGTACACGAGGGCTATCTGGTCACGCCCATCACCAAACTCGAATTGGTGCTCGGCCTTAACATCGCGGGAGCCATCAAGGCGGTACTCTCCGGCATCAGCCTCAGTGTCATCGGCTCATTGCTCGCCGGACTCGGCGTGATCTTCCACCCCTTCGCCGTTATCCAGCTGGCGCTGCTGATCGTCGCAACCTCCATCGCCTTCAATGGCATGATGTTTCTGCTGATGGTGCGTGTGGAGGATCCCCTGGTTCCGCGCGCCATGTTCGGCGTGCTGAACACACTGCTCTTCTTCCCCAGCGGCGCTATTTATCCAGTCACAGCATCTCCGCCCTGGCTGCGCGCCATCGCCGTAGTCGATCCCTTCACTTACGCAGTACACGGCTTCAAGGCCATCCTGATCAAGGATGGCGGCTTCGCCGCTATCCAATCCGACATTCTGTTTCTTCTCGGATTCGGGGTTATCTCGTTGCTGCTCGCGACAGCGCTGTTCAAGCGGACTCTCTAAGAGGGCGGCGGGCCGTTGCGCCCGCCATCGCCTACGCCGCCTTTGCCGATTTCGCAGCAGCCTTCCGTCGTTGCGCCCAACGCCGCTTCAGTGCCTCAGAGATACGTTTTCTTCCTTCGGCGCTCAGCCGGCGCTTGCGCCTGGCGGGTTTCGCGGTGGATTTTCCTGGTGGCCGGCCGCGCCTCTTCGCGCTGGTTCCGCTGCCTGTCAGCAGAACCCGCGCTTCTTTCAGGCGCGCAATCTGCCTCTCCAGCTCTTCGATAATACCCTTAACTTCCACAGTACCCCTCCCGAACTCGATCTAGGAATCGACCTGCACTCTGGAGGCAAAGGTTGCCCCATTTCCTCCATCATGAGACTAAATGGGAAAGGGATAACTTTACAAATGAGAAAACCGGCCGCCTGTTGCCGAACTTAGTGCTCTTCGTCGTCCACCGAGGGTCGCGGCGCAGGCATCGAGTGGTCATCGCGGCCCGGCGGACGATAACTTATTCCCAGCTGAGTATCCCGGCCGCCCTCCTGCGTATAACGCCGCAGATTCCTGAGAGTTTCCTGCTTGTCGCGAGCGTAGTCCATCGCCAGCCTGGTCAGAGCGTACGTCATGATGTCGCTGTGATGCAGGCCCTGCATCTCCGGGTCGCGCCGAAAGTTGAGCCAAAGCCGGTGCACCAGCTGGACATCTTCCGCGCGCAGCGACGGCGCATGCGGACCTATATGGAAGGCCTCCGCCTCCCCATCCGGCATGATCACATAGAAAGTGAATTGCCGCTTCGGCTCCGGGAGATTCTCCCATGCCTGCCCTATATGAAATGCCTGCTCCTGTGCCGACATCCTCGTCGACAGCCCTGAGATCAGGGCGGCCACCTCCAGAGAGTTAGCTGCCTGTACAAGAGCCGCAAAGATATCGCCCGCCGGGACTACCAGCAGAGATATATGTTTGCCAAAGCTCTCCGCCACCGAAACCGCCTTGGTGAAGAGCATCTGTTCGTGCTCGCTGAAGATCTGGTTATCGACATACTCCGGACCGCCCGCTCCCATCATCCGCGCCGTCAGCACCACGATATCCTGCTGATCGGTCCGCGTTCGTGCCAGCGCCCATTTCAGCGCAAAGGGATTCACCGGATCCCGCATGGTGACCAGCACGCCGCCCGGCCGCACCTGAAGCGCCTCCCGCCCGATCGTGTCCTGCTGTTCGAGCTGAAAATGTTCCTTCATTTGTTGCTGCGTCAGCTGGTGTTTTGCCGCATTCCTTCGCTCCGAGACGGCGAATATCGTAAAGAAGACCGCAGTAAAGACGATTCCACTCTCGGTGGCTACGCTCTTCGTCGCCAGATTGACCAGCGCGATCGTCAGCAGCGTGAGAAACACACAAAAGAGGCCGATGGGCAACTCGGTGTTGCCAATCCGTAAATTGACCGGCACCTTCCATCCGCGCTCACCCTTGTATTTCCAGCGCAGCACCAGCATGGCGAGCGAGTTAAACGTGAAACTCCAGATCACACCGAACGCGTACGCCTCGCCCAGGGTGATAACGTTGCCGCGGCTCGCAATAATCGTGAATAACTGCAGCCCCGTGATCAGGTTGATGATCCGATAGCTCGTCCCGAATCGGCGATGCGGCTTACGGAACCAGTCCGTCAGCACTCCATCTTCGGCGATGCGCATCATTACACCGGTCGAACCGATGATCGATGTGTTGACGGCCCCGGAAAGGATCAGAAATCCCACAATCACCACGAACACCCGAAAGATGATGCGCAGAACCTGGGGTCCCCACATGTACATCGCCATGCCGGCAATCAGGTTGTCGCGATAAACCGGCACCCGCACGCTGTCCGGAATGATCATCGTCGCCAGCAGCGTCCCGATTCCCGTAAAGACGAAGCTGTAAATGGCAATAACGATGGCCGCTCGCTTCAGGTTCTTCAGTTTCGGATGCTCGATCTCGCGATTCACCTGCGCCAGCGTCTCTTCGCCGCTCATCGCCAGCACCGAATGGCCAAACGCCATCAGGATGCCGAACAACCCCAGCATCGTGGCCAGCCTGGTGCCCCCGAGGAAACCGAGCGCGTCCGGGGAAAAGTGCAGATTCGCGGGAATCGGCGATGGTGGCAACGCTGAATGCCTGTGGAACGCCGTGATGAATCCCCACGCCAGAAGCAGCACCACCATCACCGTGGTCACCTGCATCACACTCAGCGCCTTGTCGGTGGATTCCTCGATCCCCTTCGTGTTTTGCCACCAGTAGTAGATCGTGACCGCCGCGGCCAACAGCGCCGCAGTCTCATCGATCGGGAAGCCCTGACGTGCCAGTCCGAGCATCCAGCTCGGCGTCCAGCCATGCTTCAGACCCACACCCAGCAGCTCATTCAGAAGACCGACGATGTATTGCCCCGCCGAAACTCCCGAGATCGGACCGGTCAGGATGTAATCGAACATCAGCGCGGACACGCTGAGCTTGGCGAAATTCCCGCCCAGTGCTTCCTTCACCACGCGGTACACACCGCCCCGCGTGAACATCGAGCAGCTCTCGACGTAAACCGATCGCACCGCGAAAGAAAACAGCATCACGCCCAGGATGAACCAGGGCGCTGCTTTCCCCACCGCCTGTTCCGCGATGCCTCCAGCGTAGAAAGCCGAGGATCCAAGATCGTTGAGCACCACCGCCGCTGCTCGCCAAAACGAAATAAAGGTGAGCATGACCGAGGAAGCAACGACCAGCTTCACACGATCGGATGGCGGCGCGTACCGGGTGGTTCCTGAGGACATGGGGAGCGACGAGGTTCCAGGCGGCCGCGGTTCCCTGGTGCCCTCCCGCCGACGCGCCCAGCGCTGAGTGTATGTCCATAGCGCTGCCCAGTCAACGCAAACTCCAGCCGCCTTGTTCGCGATGAGGATTTCTCGCTGCCTGACGCGGTGTTCGGCCACCAGCGCGCATCTCTTTATCCAGGGCCTCCGCTTCCATCGAACGCCAGCGCCTTTTCCCGCCGCGATGGAAAAACAGACTGTTACACTCATGCCGGGACTCGAATCATGACCGACGAAGTCGCTCTGAAATCGCTGACCGCCCTCCTCGGCACCCCGGTCACCAGCGTGCGCGGTCGCATGCGCGGGCGTCTCAAAGATGTTGCCGTCGGCACCGGCGAGGAGGCTGGCCGCGTAGCCGGTCTGGTACTCAAAACCCGCAAGGGGCTTGAGATTGTTTCCTCCAGAGAAGTTCGCTGGACGCCCAGCGGCGCGCTGGAGTTGCGCCCGGATGCCATCCTGAACCCGCTGCAGGGTGACGAAAACTTCATCCTCCTCCGCCAGGACCTGCTCGATCGTCAGATCATCGATGTCCACGGCCGCAAGGTCGTCCGCGTCAACGACGTCAATTTGCGCTGGCAGTCCAACGGAAGCGGCGAGCAGCTCTGCGTCACAGAGGTCGAAGTCGGCCTGCGCGGCGCTCTGCGCCGCCTCTTAAGAGGAACCCTGCCCAAACGCACCCTGGAAAACCTCGTCTCCCGAGTTCCCGGCCGCGTGATTCCCTGGAACTTCGTCGACATGATCGAGGTGAACCCCACCCGCCGCATCAAGCTGAACATCGAATACGAGCGCCTCGCGCAACTCCACCCCTCCGACATCGCCGACATTCTCGAAGATCTTGCCCCCGCCGAGCGCGAGGCCGTGCTGCGCACCCTCGATGAGGAAGTCGCCGCTGAAACCCTGGAAGAAGTTGAGCCGAAGCTGCAGAAATCGCTGGTGCAGGCGCTCGACTCGGAAACTGCCGCCGGCATTGTCGAAGAAATGGATCCCTCCGCCGCCGCCGACCTCCTGGCCGAACTGCCCGAGGAGCGATCCGAAGCGATTCTCGAGGAGATGGATCCCGAGGAGCGCCAGGAAGTCAAAGAACTCCTCGAGTTTCGTGAAGATTCCGCGGCCGGCCGCATGACCACCGAATACGTTGCGGTGCCGCACAGCGCGACCGTCGCCGATGGCATCCGCGCGCTCCGCGGCTTCGAGGGCGATCCGGAGACGATCACGGAGATTTATCTGATCGATTCAAGCGAGGTTCTCCAGGGCGTCGTGCCCCTCGCGCGCCTGGTTCTGGCTCGCCCCGAAACCCGGCTCGAGGTCCTCACCGAGCCGCGCTTCATCTCGGTCCGCGCCGATCAGCACGAAAACGAGGTCGCCGAGCTTTTCGATAAGTACAACCTGCGCGCCCTGCCGGTCGTCGATAAAGCCGGGAAGTTGGTGGGCGTTGTCGAAGCCGACCATGTCATCGCCTTCCTCCGCGCCCGCGCCTGAGGTCAGCCTGCCCGCTTCGTAGCTGTCAGCGGCGTGTCGTCAAACGCCGATGACCGCGCACAGTTCCTTGACCGCCGCGGCGCTTTTCTTCAGCGCAGCGTCTTCCTCGGGCGTCAGCCTGATCTCGATGATCTGTTCGATCCCGCGCGCTCCCAGTTTGCACGGCACCCCGATGTAATATCCGCGAATACCGTACTCGCCCTCCAGATACGCCGCACAGGGCAGGATCTTTTTCTTGTCCTTCAGAATGGCCTCGACCATCTCCACCGTCGCTGCGGACGGGGCGTAATAGGCGCTGCCCGTCTTGAGATACTTCACAATCTCCGCACCACCATCGCGCGTGCGCTGCACAATCGCGTCCAGCTTCTCTTTCTCGATCAGCTCGGTAATCGGAATCCCCGCCACCGTCGAGTAGCGCGCCAGCGGCACCATGGTGTCTCCGTGTCCGCCCAGCACAAAAGCCGTCACGTTCTCGACGGAAACCCTGAGTTCTTCCGCGATGAACGTCCGGAAGCGCGCCGAATCCAGCACGCCGGCCATCCCAATCACCCGTTCGCGATTGAACTTCGCCTGCCGGTACGCTGCCTGTGCCATCGCATCCAGCGGATTCGATACGATAATCAGGATGGAGTTCGGCGAGTTCGCCGTCACCTTGCCCACCACATCCGACATGATTTTGTAATTCGTCTGCAGAAGATCGTCGCGGCTCATCCCCGGCTTGCGCGGTAGGCCCGCCGTGATGACGACGATGTCGGAGTCGGCCGTGTCAGCGTAGTCATTCGTGCCGATAATGTGGCAGTCGCGCTTTTCAATCGGCATTGCCTCCAGCAGATCGAGGCCTTTCCCCTGCGGAATGCCTTCGACAACGTCGATCAGCACCACATCGGCCAGTTCCTTCGACGCAATCCAGTGAGCAGCCGTCGCGCCCACATTCCCCGCTCCAACAATCGTGACTTTCTTCCTCATAACTTCGATCTCCTCACAACCACCCCGTTCATTCGGGGATTCATGTTGCTGCGCCGAAGGCGCGTGCGCCTGGACGGCCAGTCCTCACATGTTGCCGATCATGTGCGTTGCGAACTCGCTGGTCTTTACCTTCGTCGCGCCCTGCATCTGCCGCTCAAAATCGTAGGTCACAAACTTCTGCTGAATCGTCTTCTCCATCGAGCTTTCGATCAGCCGGGCCGCCTCGGGCCAGCCCAGGAACTCGAACATCATCACCCCCGACAGCATCACTGACCCAGGATTGATCACATCCTTGTCCGCATACTTCGGTGCCGTCCCGTGCGTCGCCTCAAACACCGCATATCCATCGCCAATATTCGCCCCCGGCGCAATCCCCAATCCCCCGACCTGGGCCGCGCACGCATCGGAAATGTAGTCGCCATTGAGATTCGGGCACGCCAGAATGCTGTACTCCTCGGGCCGAATAATCACCTGCTGAAAAATCGAATCCGCGATGCGGTCGTTGATCAGAACCTTCTTCTTCCACTCACCGTTGCCGTGCGACTTGCCAATCGCATCCAGCACGCCCTTGATCTCGGCATAGAGCGTCTGTCTGAACTCGTCATTCCCGAATTCCAGCCCCGGCTCAATCAGCGCCGCATTTTGCTCCACGGTCAGCCCCGGATTCGCCTCGACATTCCCCAGTATCCAGCTCTCGCGTTCCGTCACTACATCAGCGCGGAATTCCTCGACCGCGACCTCGTAGCCCCATTCGCGAAACGCGCCCTCGGTGAACTTCTGAATGTTTCCCTTATGCACCAGCGTCACGCTCTTGCGCCCCGCATCGATCGCATGCCGGATGGCATACCGCACCAGCCGCTTCGTGCCGGTAATTGAAATGGGCTTGATCCCAACGCCCGAATCCTCGCGAACTCTCTTCTTCCCGCCCTTCAGCATCTCGTCGTTCAGGAACGAAATCAGCTTCTTCGCGTCCGCCGTTCCTTCCTTGAATTCAATGCCCGCGTACACGTCCTCCGTGTTCTCGCGGAAGATCACCACGTCCAGCTTTTCCGGGCGCTTCACCGGACTCGGCACGCCCGAGTAATACTTCACCGGCCGCACGCATGCGTAGAGATCCATAATTTGCCGCAGCGCCACATTCAGCGACCGAATCCCTCCGCCCACCGGCGTCGTCAGCGGTCCTTTGATCGACACGCGCAGATCCGTCGCTGCCTTCACCGAATCATCCGGCAGCCAGTTCCTGAACTCGCGGAACGCCTTCTCTCCGGCATAAATCTCAAACCACTTCACTGAGCGCTTGCCGCTGTAGGCCTTCTCCACTGCGGCGTCGAACACCCGCTGCGAAGCCCGCCAGATATCGCGCCCCGTGCCGTCGCCCTCGATAAACGGAATGATCGGCTGATCCGGAACCGTGTATTTCCCATTCGCGTACTGGATCGCCTCGCCATCTTTGGGCAGGGTCAACCCGTTATAGCTGGTCTGCATGTGTGGTGATTTCCTTCGCTGGCTGTTTCTGATGGATGGATCGAATACTCAAGCTAACACCGAGCAAACCTGCATGGCAACGGGCCGCCTGATGGTAGTTCACAGGGGTAACATGAATGCATGTGTATGCGACTGCTGGGAACTGCCTGGCTTCTTACCGCCCTCCTTTTAGGTCTCTCCGCTCCGCAAGTCTTTGCTCAGCCCGCTCCGGTCCGCGTCGCTATTGTCGGCCTTGAACACGGCCACGTCGTCGGTTTCCTGAATCAGTTCCCCAAACAAAGCGACGCACAGCTGGTCGGTATCGTCGATGCCGATGTGGCCCTTCGCAACAAATACGCGCAGCAATTCCATCTCGATCCCAGCCTCTTCTATGCAACCCTCGACGATCTCTTCGCGCACCAGCAGCCGCAGGCGCTGCTCGTCTACACCTCGATCGCGCAGCATCGCCGTGTCATCGAGGCCGCGGCTGCCCATAACCTCGCCGTCATGGTGGAGAAGCCACTGACCCTCTCCCTCGACGACGCGCTCGCCATCCGCCGCGTCGCCCGCGAACATCACATCCAGGTGCTGGTGAACTACGAAACAACCTGGTATCCCAGCAACCGCGGACTCTTCGATCTGTTGCGCCACGGAAGCCTCGGCGACCTGCGCAAAGCCGTCATTCACGACGGCCATCAGGGCCCCAAAGAAATCGGCGTTCAACCCGAATTTCTCAACTGGCTCACCGACCCCGCGCAGAACGGCGCCGGCGCCCTTTACGACTTCGGCTGCTATGGCGCCGATCTCATGACCTGGTTCATGCACGGAGAGGCTCCGCTCAGCGTCACAGCCGTCGCCCAAACCGATAAACCCGAGACCTACCCGCACGTCGATGACGACGCGACCATCATCCTCCGCTACCCGCGCGCCCAGGCGGTGCTCATGCCGTCGTGGGACTGGCCTTTCGGGCGCAAAGACACCGAAGTCTACGGCACGAAGGGATATGCGATCGCTGTCAATCCCACAGTGATTCGTGAGCGCGTCGCCGAAGCCTCACCCGAAGTCACTCTTGGCACGCCACCGCTGCCCCCGCCGCAGGACACCTCCCTGCACTATCTCGCTGCCGTGGTTCGCGGCCAGCTGGATCCCGACCACGACCTCACCTCGCTCGATACCAATGTCGTCGTCATGCAGATTCTCGATGCCGCCCGCCAGTCGGCCCGTATCGGGAAAACCGTGCCCCTGCACCCGTTGCCTGAATGAACGGGTTGCGCGGCGTATCCTGAAATGTGATCCGTTTACGTGTCCCCATCATCGTCCTCTGCGCGTTGACCCTGGCGCTCATCGCCCCCGGCGCTCAGGCCCAGTACTCCGCCGATCGTCCCGTGGGCACGAGCGCGCAGCAGGCTCCCGCATGGCAGAAGAACGCCGGCATCGAGCAGAAGCTCAATGGCGCTCTGCCCCTCGCCGATTCCTTCAAAGACGAATCGGGCCGCGACGTGAAACTCCGCGACTTCTTCAGTCACAATCGCCCAGTAATGATGGCACTCATGTACTACAACTGCCAGATGCTTTGCCCTCAGGTGCTCCACGGCATGGCATCGGCGCTGCGCCAAAGCGGCTTCAACGTTGGACATGATTATGATGTCGTCGTCGCCAGCATCGATCCCTCCGATACGCCCGCCAATGCCGCCGCCGAGAAGCAACACTTCCTCTCCATGATCGAGGCGTCCGGCTCGCCAGCCAGTGACTCCGTCCATTTCCTCACCGGCCCGCAGAACTCCATCACCGATCTCGCGCAGGCTACGGGCTTTCACTACGTCCGCGTCCCCGGCCCCGACGGCAGGATGACTCAGTTCGCTCATTCGTCGGTCATCATGATTGCCACTCCCGATGGCCGCTTGTCGAAATACCTCTTTGGCGTCGACTATCAGCCGCGCGACGTGCGCCTCGCGCTCATTCAGGCCAGCACGCGGCACATCGGAACCCTCAGTGACCTCGTACTGCTCTATTGTTGCAGCTACTCGCCCACGCAGGGCCGCTATACCGTAGCCGTTCTCCGGATTCTCGGCCTCGCAGGCCTCGGTTCGCTGCTCGCCGTGATTGCGATGCTGTGGCTGCTCTCGAAAAAGCCGAAGGCCACACCCGTCGGCGCCTGATCGATCTCTCTCTACAAAAGCGACCACCCGCGGCTCACCCTTATCTCACCAACACAGGAAATTGCGATGAAAGCGGTTGTTCTCTACGAATACGGCGACGTCGACAAGCTGCAGTTCAAATCCGATCAGCCGGAACCGCCCTTCGGACCCGACGAGGTCCGCGTCCGCGTTCGCGCCACCAGCATCAATCCCATCGACTGGAAACTGCGCAGCGGCGCGGCGAAAGCACGCTTTCCCCTTCAGCTCCCCGCCATACTCGGCCGCGACCTTGCCGGCGAAGTCGTCGACTTCGGCGGCGACGTCATTGGATTCAAAAAGGGCCAGCGCGTCATGGCTCTCGCCTTCGGCACGTATGCCGAGTTCACCACCGTGAAGGCGAACATTCTCGCACCCATCCCCGACCCCCTCAGCTTCGAACAGGCCGCCGCCCTGCCCCTCGTCCTCACCACCGGGTCACAGCTCATCGAGCGCGGCGTTCAGCCCCAGCCCGGCTGGACTCTCCTCGTCACCGGTGCTCTGGGCGGTGTCGGCCGTACCGCCGTCCACGTCGCGCGCAAACATGGAGGCCACGTCATCGCCGGTGTTCGATCCTCGCAGCGCGACGATGCCGCGAAGCTTGGCGCCGAACGCATCGTCGCCCTCGATGATGACAGGGATATCGCGAGCCTGCACGATCTCGACGCGATCGCCGACACCGTGAACGGCGAAACCATCGTCAAACTTTTGCCGGCCATCAAACCTGGCGGCGTTTTGGGCTCCGTCCTCGGAGAACCGAAAGATGCCGCGGGCAAAAACCTCCAGGTGCGCGCGATCCAGGCGGCACCGGACGCATCGCGGCTCTATCGACTCGCCGAGGACGTGGCGCGTGGCGAGTTCACCATCCCCATCGCAAAAGTTTTTCCTCTGGAAGAAGCGCGCCAGGCTCAGGACTTCGCCGAAAACCAACATCCCAACGGCAAAGTTCTCCTCATCGTCTAACGGCGATGCGGCACCGTGACGGAACCGGCAGTGTCATGACCCACATCCGATTCCGCTACCCGGGTGCCCGGCGCCCGGTGCCCAGTGCCCGGCTCTGAACTCTGCGCCCTGACCATCATCGCTGCCACATAAGCCGCGCCAAATCCGTTATCGATATTCACCACGCACACGTTGGGCGAGCACGAATTCAGCATTCCCAGCAACGCGGCCACGCCACCAAACGCCGCGCCATACCCAACGCTGGTCGGTACCGCAATCACCGGAGCCGCAACCAGTCCCCCCACCACGCTGGGCAGCGCGCCTTCCATTCCGGCGCACACAATCACCGCCCGCGCCGCATTCAATCCCTCGCGAGCCGCCAGGATCCGATGCAACCCCGCCACACCCACATCCCAAAGCCTCGATACCTCGAGCCCCAGGTACTCCGCTGTCGTCGCGGCCTCTTCAGCAACCGGCAAATCGCTGGTGCCCGCGCAGACCACCGCCACAGGTCCCGCCTTTTCGCCGTCCGTTCCCGCTCGCAATCCGATGATTCGAGCCTGCTCGTGATACACCGCCTCGGGAACACGCAACTTTACGGCTCCATACGCGTCAGCATCGGCCCGAGTCGCCAGAACGCTGCCGCCCGCCACCGCCATGCGCGCGAAAATCTCAGCCACCTGGGATGGAGTCTTCCCCGCCGCGTAAATCACCTCTGGCAACCCCAGCCGCAGCGCGCGATGATGATCGATGCGCGCAAACCCTGTGTCCTCGTACGGCATTCGGGCCAGCTCGCGCAGCGCGGACACCGGAGTTGTCTCGCCCGACTGCACGCTCTCCAGCAGCTGCAGAATCATCTCCCGCGTCATGCTTCTTCCTTCACGCCGCTTGCGCTGTAGGCAGCCACAGCAGCTTCCATCACCGCTCGCAGCGCAACATCGTGTTCCCGCGCCGCGCGCCGGCAATCTTCGTACTCCGGCATCGTGTTCAGAATCTCTCCTCCTGCCGAAGCGATTTTGATCCGCACCTTCCCATATTGCGTGTCCACCGTTACAAATTCCCGGGCCAGAATCACGCGCTCTTCTTCGCGCCGTCGGATACCCAGCGTCGTCGTCTCGCGGAACAGCAGCCTCTCCAGTTCCGCTTCGTTCTCCGGTTTCGCGAGTACGGTCAGCAGCGTTCCCAGCCGGCCTTTTTTCATCGTTACTGCCGCAGCCATCACATCCAGCGCGCCATGCTCCAGCGCCAGTTCCATGGCATGAGCCAGAACCTGGGGCGTCGCGTCGTCCAGCGCACATTCCAGCACCACGACGCGGTCCCGGGAGAACGGCTCCGTTCCTCGCGCATCCTCGACCGCGGTCCCCACCGACAACCGCACCACATTGGCGAACCCTTCCGGATTCCTTCCGCCAGCTCCGTAGCCCACGCTCGTCGCAATCATCGGAGTCTGCCCCTCGAACACGCACCCCAGCGCACGAAGGATCGCCGCTCCTGTGGGCGTAGCCAGCTCCATCGCCGGCCCAGCGGAATACACCGGCAATCCCCGCAGCAGCTCTGCTGTCGCCGGCGCAGGCACCGGCATCCGTCCATGCGCGCAGTTCACAAATCCGCTGCCCACATTAATCGCAGAACACCGCCACAACTCGACACCCAGTGAATCCAGCCCGACCGCCGCGCACACAATATCGGTGATCGCATCCACTGCGCCCACTTCGTGAAAATGCACTTCCTCGGGCGTGATCCCGTGCATCTTCGCCTCAGCCCGTGCGAGCAGTTCAAAGGCCCGCAGCGCAATCGCCTTCGCTCCCGCGGGCAGCGCAGCTCCCGTGATCAACTCCCGAATCTGCGGCCAGTTTCGGCTGTGCGCATGCTCAGCCGCGCCGTGATGATGACCTTCCGCATCATCGTGATGGTGGTGAGGATGTCCGTGCTCCCCATCATGGGTGTGATCGTGGCGCTCGCTCTCGGCGGGGACGCCGTTCTCCAGCACATCTACCTTGATCGCCTGGATGCCGGCGCGATTCACCGCATGAATCCGCAGCTCCGCTCCAATGTTCAGCGCGCCAGCCGCTTTCTGCATCAAGTCTGCTGGAACGCCCGCGTCAATCAATGCGCCCAGCAGCATGTCCCCGGAAATTCCAGCAAAGCACTCAATCGTCCCGATCTTCATAGCCGTACTCAGGATGCTCTCGTCCCGCTCCGGACATTCCCCGCCAGCATCTCTGCCGGCAGCAATTCGTTCATCGAGCCGGAACGATAGCCATCGCAATCCACCGCCACATACGGAAAGCCCGCGCTCCGCACCGCCGCCGCGATCCTGCGAAAAAAGTCAGCATCCAGCGCTGCCGCCATTTCCTCTTCGGCAATCTCAATCCGCGCCACGCTCCCGTGATGCCGCACTCGAAACCGTACCAGCCCCAGCGCCCGCAGAGCCTCCTCGGCGTCTTCCACCTGGCGCAGCGCCTCCGTCGTCACCCGCCGCCCATATTCGATGCGCGACGACAAACACGCGGAGGCCGGCTTGTCCCAAACCCGCAGCCCCGCTGCCTGCGCCAGTACACGAATATCCGCCTTCGTCAGCCCGGCCTCCGCCAGCGGTGCCACTACACGATGCTCCGCCGCTGCTTTTTGCCCCGGGCGAAAGTCCTTTCCGTCGTCGAGGTTCAGCCCATAAGCGACGGCAGCGAAACCCCGCCCGGTCCGCTCCGCTTCCAGAACGGTAAACAACTCATCCTTGCAGTGAAAACAGCGGTCCCCACTGTTCGCGGCGTACGCCTCGCGCTCCAGTTCCTTTGTCTCCAGCACCAGCAGCGGAATCCGGTTCTCCTCCGCAAAGGCCACGGCATCCCGGTAGTGGCTCCGCGCCAGCGAAGCGGAATCCGCGATCGCCGCCAGCATCTTCTCTCCCAGAACCCGATGCGCCGCCCAGGCCAGGTACGCCGAATCCACCCCGCCGGAGTACGCCACAATCACACTGCCGAGCTCCCGCAGCCTCTCCTGCAGCGCTGCGTCTTTGTCCTCGAGACTCATCACTGGCCTCATCCTACCCCCGTCAACACCGGATTGGAAATTGACAGACACTGACAGAGATGCGGGAACTGACGCAATAAATCTGGGAAGATAGAAAAGATGGCGCCCACCCACGCAGGCACGATCCTCACACCGGAAGAGCGTCTGGCGCGCCGCAACCTCATGCTGCGGGATGCTTTCTCGCTGCTGACCCTCTTCCTCATCACCGCCGTCATCTTCATCCTCACGCTCTTCCTGTTTCGCTCCTTCACCAACCATCGGCAGGAACTCGGCGCTCGCTGGAAGGCCCGCGGCGAGGTTGCGCTGCGCTCCGGTCATCCCGAAATTGCAATCGATGACCTGCGCTCGGCCCTGGCCTACGTCCCCAACCGCGAAACCGAAATCGAGCTGGCGACCGCGCTCGCTGACGCCGGAAGAACTCAGGAGGCAACGGTCTACTTCACCACTCTTTGGGAATCCGCACCCGGCGACGGCACCATCAACCTGCAACTGGCTCGCCTCGCTGTTAAAGAAGGCCACGAAGATCAGGCCCTCCTTCACTATCAATCCGCGCTCGACGGCACCTGGCAGGGCAATGGCTATGACCGCCGCCGGGAAGTTCGACTGGAAATGGCGCGTTACCTGATTTCCCGTCATGAATACAACCCGGCTCGCAATCAGCTGCTGATCGCCGCCGGCAATGCCCCGGACAACCCCGCCATCAAACTCGAAATCGCCGGCCTTCTCGAACAAGCCAATGCCCCACAGGATGCCCTCGGTATCGATCGGTCGCTGGCATCACGCCGCGATCCCCCCCTCGCCGCCCTGGAGGGCGCCGGCCGAACGTCCTTCGCTCTCGGCATGTATCGTCTCGCCTCCGATTACCTCAGCCGCGCCCTGGCCAGCCCTCTCGCTGCGGGTTTCTCCGAAAACCAAAAGACCGCAGACCGCAACATGCTCGACACATCGCTTCAGGTCCTGAAACTCGACCCCGGCTCCGATCTCGCGCCCCGCGCGCGCGCCGAACGCCTGCTCGCAGCAAGGAAGATCGTCCGTCAGCGTCTTACCGACTGCGCGGGCGCCAACCCGCTCCTCGCCTCAAGGCTCGCTGGCCTGGTTTCCCGCTGGGGTCAGCTCCCCTCTCAGCTCACCGTGTCGAAACTCGAACAACAGCCGGATCTGGAGCAGACCCTCCTTCAGCTCGCCTGGGATACCGAAATCGCGACCGCGCAGATTTGCGGCCAACCCACCGGCGATGATGCTCTTCTGCTCCGTATTGCCCGCAATCCCTGGACGGTGGAACAACAATAATGCCCGATCCACCCATACCAGCCGCGGCCACTACGCCCTCCGATACCGGTATTGCCGGAATTTCCCCGCCCGGCGCTCCGCCTGTCAGTCCGCCGCGGGCAGGCTTGTCTGCGACCGTCGAGAGAATCGCACCCACCCGTGACGAGCGTCTCTTCCTCGTCCTCTCGATTTTCATCGGAGTCATCTCCGGTCTGCTGGTCGTTGCATTCCGCGTCGCCATCGAGTGGATCCGCCTGCTCACGCTCGGATCCGCCCCACACGGCGGCCAGTTCCGCCTCCTGTTTGTTCCTGCTATCGCCGGCCTGGTCGTCGCCGCGCTCGTCATCTGGTTCTTCCCCGCTGCCCGCGGCAGTGGTGTCAACCAAACCAAAGCCGCTTTATATGTCTATGACGGTTACATTTCCTTCCGCACCGTCATCGGCAAGTTCCTCACCTCCGCCCTCGCCATTGGCGGCGGCCATTCCCTTGGCCCGGAAGACCCGTCCCTGCAGATCGGAGCCGGCGTCGCCTCCATCATTGCCCGCAACCTCCACCTTTCCCGCCGCCGTCTCCGCATGTTCGCACCCATCGGCGCGGCTGCCGGTCTCGCGGCCGCCTTCAACGCCCCCATCTCCGCCATCCTCTTCGTCATCGAGGAAGTCATCGGCAGCTGGAGCGCCGCGGTTCTCGGATCCCTGGTTCTCTCCGCCATCTCCTCGGTCGTCGTGGCCCGTGCGTTCTGGGGCCCCGAGCCCCTGTTTCGCATCCCCTCCATTACCCTCCGCGACCCGCGCGAGCTCCTGGCTTATGCGGTGCTGGGAGTCTGCGGCGGTTTGCTCGCTCCCCTGTTTTCTCTGGTCCTTGGATATCTTCGCCCTCGTCTCCGCGCTCTCCCGCGCTGGAGCCTCTTCGTTCAGCCGGGTATCGCTGGCCTGATCGTCGGCGCCATCGGCTTCTTCGGCTTCCCCCAGGTCATGGGCGTCGGCTACGACGTCATCGATCAGGCCATGCACGGCCAGTTCGTCTGGCAAGTCCTCCTGGCGCTCGTGTTTCTCAAGTTGCTGGCCACCACCGTCTCTTTCTCCAGCGGAACCCCGGGCGGCATGTTCGCGCCCACCCTTTTCATCGGAGCCATGCTCGGCGGAGCCGTCGGCGCATTCGAAAAGCACTTCTTCCCCCACCTCACCGGCACCATCGGCGCCTATTCGCTCGTCGGCATGGGCGTTCTTTTCGCCGGATTCCTCCGCGTTCCCTTAACTTCGGTCTTCATGGTGCTCGAAGTCAGCGGCAATTACTCCATCGTTCTGCCCATCATCCTGGCGAATACTCTGGCCTTTCTCATCTCGCGCAGCCTGCAACCGGTTGGCATCTTCGAAATCTTCACCCAGCAGGATGGACTCGACCTGCCCTCGATGGAGGAACAACGCGAGGAATCGGTCCTGCACATCGAAGACGCACTGCAGCCCGTCAGTGTTCCCATTGTTAATGGCAGCGACACCCTCCACTCCGTTTCCCAGACGATCTCCGGCGCCTCGGGCGCCGCTTGCCTGATCCGCCTGTTCGACGGGTCCTGGTACGCGATCGGCGCCGACGAACTGACCAGCGTCGCCGCCGCCCTTACCCCCGAAACCCCGATCCAGAACGCTCTGAAACCGGATCGCACTCCGTTGCTCTTCCCCGATATGCCTCTCGACTCCGCCCTCCACTTCTTCCCCCGCTGGCCGCTGCTCCCCATCCTCAACCGCGCCAGCCGTGGAACCCTCGAGGGCATTTTGACTCTCGACGACGTTCTCCGCCGCTATCGCAGGCCCGTATAGCTTGCATCGCGGACCTCGCGCCACTACGCTCAAGATTCGGAGATCTGCACACCGTCTCACTCATGCTGAGTCTCTATCAACGACTCATTCTCGGCTGTCTTCTGCTCATCGCTCTCGTCACCACCGTCAGCCTCCTGGTGCGTACGTCCTTTGTGCGCCTCGCCGCTCTGGACGCCCAGGTGCGCGTCGCGGAAACCGCGGTCGCTTCCCTGGCTTCCGCCCAGGGCGCGCTCGCGCATGAGGAACTGATCGCCGCCCGCATCTCCAGCGGAGATGCCACTCTCGCCGAGTTTCGCGACCAGGCCGCTCACACCCAGATCCTGCTCCGCGCCGCCGTCGACGAGGTGCGCGAGTTTGATGTCTCCATTCCCACCGACCGCCTCGCCCGCGAGCACGAGCGCCTCGCTCAGCATCCCCCTCCGGACTCAACCCAGCTCACCCGTTCCCTCGAAGCCCTGCACGTCGAGCTCCGCCGCGACCTCGACCAGCTCTCCACCCTCCGCTATACCAGCGTCACTGCCCTGCGTGGCCAGCAGAACGGCCTCCGCGCTCGGCTCATCGCTGCCTGTGGCGTCGCCATTGCCGCCGCCGCCGTCATCTCCGCGATCATGCTCATCCTGGTCATCACCCCGCTGCGTCATACCGCGCGCGTCGCTCGTCGCATCGGCCAGGGCGATCTTCACCAGCGCGTCGAGTGGCGCTCCAAAGACGACCTCGGCACCATCGCCACCGAGCTCAATCGTCTCGCGATCCGCCTCCGCGATCTGCGCGAAACCGAATCCGGCCGCCGCCAGATGGAGTTCCAGCTCATCGACGCTGTGGTGCGCTCCATCTTCGAGCCCGTCATCGTCACCGATGGCAAAGGCCAGGTGCTCAAGCTCAACCAGGCAGCCGTTGAGCTCTTCGGCGGCTCCACGGAGGGCGCTGAGGTCGACCGCATGGTTCTCACCAGCACCCCCGGCGGCGACAAAATCATCAACGCCATCCGCGGCGCTGTATCCATGCAGCGCGCCACCACTGCGGAAGAAGGCCAGGCGGCCCTGCTCCCCATGCGCATCGGCAAAGCCGAACGCAGCTATCGCCTGCGGACGACGCCCATGCGCGACAGCGAAGGCAAGCTCCTCGGCGCCGTCACTCTGCTCGAGGACGTCACCGAAATCGCCGAAGTCGACCGCTTCAAATCGCGCTTCCTCTCCGTGGCGTCGCAAAAGCTGCGCGAGCCCATTCGCCGCCTCCGTCTTGCCCTTTATGCCCTCACCCAGAACCATGCCGGCGAACTGCGCCCGCTGCAGATGGAACTGGCCACCAGCGCCGCCCACGAAGCTGAGCTCCTCGACGACCTGATGCTCGACCTCATCGAAGTCGCCGAGCTCGAAACCGGTCGCCGCCAGCTTCGCATCGAGAAGGTCCGCCCCATCGATGCCCTCCGCGACGCCGTCGTTCGCAGTCGCGATGCCGCCCATGACAGGAACATCGACATCGAGCTTTTGGCCTTCGAGGACGTCGCCTACGTCCAGGCCGATCGCCGCGCCCTTCGCACCATCCTCGACAACCTCATCACCAACGCGCTTCGCTACACGCCGGAGGGCGGACACATCCGGCTGGGCGCTGCCGAACAGCAGGAACGCGTCCAGTTCTTCGTCCACGACAACGGCCGCGGCATCGAAACCGAGCGTCTGCCTACCATCTTCGGCCGCTTCACCGGCGACCCGAACAGTAACAGCTCCGGCCTTGGTCTCGCGCTGGTGCGCCGTCTTGTCGAATCCCAGGGCGGCCAGGTCTCCGTCGAAAGCCGCCTCGGCGCCGGCACCACCTTCCGCTTCACCCTGCCCATCGCCGTCGCGGAACCCGACCGTCACCCTGTGGAGGTCGGATGAGTTCAGTCACGCTGCCGCGTCTCTTTGTCTGCGCAACCCGCAGCTTTTGATTCCGGAGTCCCCGGCGCGCCTGCAGTTCGCGCGCTGGGGTGGTTGGAGGTCGGATGAGCACGCCCCCCGGTCCTCCCACTTCCGACCCGGTCCCCGCTCCCGCCCGCGACCTCACGCCGCCTCCGGTGGAGACGGCAGAACCAGGCCGCCTCCGCATCTATCTTGGAGCCGCTCCCGGCGTCGGCAAAACCTACCGCATGCTCGAGGACGCGCACCTGATGCGCCGCCAGGGCATCGACATCGTCATCGGCCTTATCGAGCCGCACGGCCGCGCTGACACCGCCGCGCTCGTCGCCGGCCTCGAGATCGTCCCTCTCCAGGAAATCCAGTACCGCTCTGTCACCCTGCGCGAGATGAATCTCGAGGCCATCCTCGCCCGGCATCCCGCCTGGTGCATTGTCGATGAGCTGGCCCACACCGACGTGCCCGGCTCCCGCAACCACAAGCGCTACGAAGACGTCCTCGAACTGCTCGACGCCGGCATCAACGTCATGACCGCGATGAACGTCCAGCACCTCGAGACCCTCAACGACGCGGTCGCCCGCTCCGCCAGTACGCAAATCCGCGAAACCGTCCCCGACAGCTTTCTCCGCCGCGCCAACGAAGTCGTCAACGTCGACATCACCATCGACGAACTGCGCGACCGCCTCCGTCAGGGCAAAATCTACGCGCCCGAAAAAGTGGAGCAGGCGCTCGCCAATTTCTTCCGCAAGGGCAATCTCAACATGCTCCGCGAGCTCGCCCTGCGCACCACGGCCGAGCAGGTCGGCACCGCCGCTGCTGAATACCGCCGCATCCAGGGCCTCGAACAGGCGCCCATCCCGGAAAAGGTGATGGTCTGTCTCTCGCCGCGCGCCGGTATGGAGCGCCTCGTGCGCGTGGGCGCCCGCATCGCCGGCCGCCTGGCCACCAACTGGTACGTCGTCTACGTCGAGACCCCCGATACCGACCACCGGCATGGCGATCCCGCTGCCTTTGCGCGTCTGGAGGAATATCAGCGCATGGCCCGCGATCTCGGCGCGCGCGTCGTCACCCTCAAAGACAAACACGTTGCCGACGCGCTCATCGAATTCGCCCGCAAAGAAAACATCTCTCACGTGGTCTTTGGGCAGTCGGCCCGCTCCCGCTGGGACATCCTCCTCCGCGGCTCCATCATCAACCGCTTCCTGAGCGAAATGCGCGACACCACCGTCCAGGTCGTGCCCGTCCAGAAGCAACGGAAGTGAGAAGCCTTTCGCCGGCCCCGCCCCGGACCTTCGGCCTGAAAGTTCCTGTGCCGCACAGGCGCCCCTCCCGGCGCGAATCGCCGGAAAGCGCGCCGTTCTTTTAGCCACTGCACCCAATCGAAGAAGAATCAGCGAAACGCTCGCTCTCAGCGCGGCACTATTCCACAGAAGAGGCGTTTCCAGCGAAGCCAGATGCGCGAAATCAAGGTTCCAGGTCACCCCCCACCTGTCGGAAAAGAGCGACCCGGTGAATCGCATCCATCTCCCTGAAATTTGTTGTTCTCCTTATCTGTCCGGGGTATAGTTGCTCCCATTCATCGTCCCAGGCTCCGGGTATCCTGAACCGCGTCTCCCCTCCCCAGCGCGGAGAGCTCCCCCGGTGGCCTCCCATCGATCCGGAAAGTGCCCATGGCTTTCGAACCAGGTCAGACCGTCGGCGAATACGAAGTCCTCAACGTCCTCAGCAGCGGAGGCATGGGTCGCGTTTACCGCGTCCGCAATGTCATCTCCGATCGCATCGAGGCCATGAAGGTCCTGCTGCCGGATTTCGCCGCCGAACCCGATCTCGCGGCCCGCTTTATTGCGGAAATTCGCACTCTCGCCAGCCTGGACCACCCCAACATCGCCCAGTTCCACACCGCCTTCCAGGTCGAAAACCAGCTGGTCATGATGATGGAGTTCGTCGAGGGCTTTACCCTCGAAGAACGTGCCAAACAGGGTCCGATCCCCCAGGACGACGTCATCGAATACGCCCTGCAGATTCTCACCGCGCTGAGCTATGCGCACGGTCGCGGAGTCGTCCATCGCGACATCAAGCCCGCCAACGTCATGGTTACTTCCCATGGCATCGTCAAGCTCATGGACTTCGGCATCGCCAAGTCCCGCAGCGAAGCACAGCTCACACAGCCCGGCACCACCCTCGGCTCCGTCTACTACATGTCTCCCGAGCAGGTGCGCGGCGGTACCGTCGATGCACGCTCCGACCTCTATTCTGTCGGTATCCTGCTCTATGAACTGCTCTCCGGCCAGCGTCTCTTCGAAGCCGACAGCACTTACAGCATCCTCAACCAGCAGCTGAATACTCTGCCGCGCCCTCCCATCGAACTGAATCCTCTGCTCCCCAAATCGCTCAACGACCTGATTCTCATCGCCCTCGCTAAAGATCCTTCCCAGCGCTTCCAGTCCGCGGACGCCTTCCGCAATGCACTGGCTTCTGCTGCGGGCAAAGGACCCTCCACCTCGGCAACTGCCTCTCTACCAGGCCCTCAGCCGGCCACTGCGGCCGTCGCGGAAACCTATATCCCCTGGAAGCCCGCCGCTCCCATCTCCGGAACTGCCGCTCCCGCAGTCGCGCCCCCGCCCCGGAGTTCCGGAGGACGGCAGCGCGCGGTCTGGGTCGCTATCGGAGCGTTGGCTGTCGTGGCTCTGCTCGCCGCCGCCGCCGTCGGCCTGCCTCATCTGCTCAAGGCCCGCGCAGCTGCGAAAACCGCATCTCCCGCGGTGCAGGCGCCTACAGCAAGCGGAACCACCCCCGCCACCACTCCGGAAACTCCGGTAGCGGACCAGAATCCGGCGCCAGCCGCAAGCCCCGTGCCAACCCCCGCTGTCGCCCCGCAGCCCCAACCTTCTGTTTCGCCAGCCACGCCGCATTCGCGAAACACCCCGGCCAACCCTCAGCCCCCCGCTCCCGTCGTGAGCGCGGCGCCCCCTCCGGACCAACCCCCCGCTCCGGCAGGCCCCACCCAGGAGGAGATCGAACAGGCCCATGACCGCAAGGTTCAGCTCGACGCCCGCGCCAGTGTCGTCTCCGCCAGCCTCGACAGCCTGCAGGCGCGGCAACAGGCGCAGGGGCTGGGCCTGCGCCAGGACATCGCCGCCGCCGCCATTCGCATGCGCACCTACATGCAGGCCGCCGACCAGGACATGAACAGCGGCAACATCGCCGCCTCCCAGCACGATATGGACAAGGCGGACAAAGAAATCTCGATCCTCGAAGCATTCTTCAACAAATAGGAGCTCGAACCCCGTATGCGTAAGACATTGTCAGTTCTTCTCCTGGGCCTTACTGCCTTGCTGCCTGCATCGGCTCAGGAAAAACGCCGTGTCGCCGTCATGGACTTTGGCTATGGCACGGTCATGACCAGCGTCCAGGCCATCTTCGGCACCAACCAGGACATCGGTAAGGGCATCTCCGACATGCTCGTCAACCAGCTCGTCAACGATGGAACCTATCGCGTCATCGAGCGTGCCGCCCTCGACAAGATTCTGCAGGAACAAAATTTCTCCAACAGTGACCGCGCCAATCCCGCCTCAGCGGCCAAAATTGGCGCCATCCTCGGCGTCGACACCATCATCATCGGTGACATCACCACCTTCGGCCGCGACGACAAGAACTACGGCGCCGGCGGTGGCGGCTATGGCCTGGGCAAATTTGGCGTCGGCGGCCTCGGTGTTCACAAAGCCAAAGCCGTCGTCGAAATCACCGCCCGCATGGTCGACGTCAACACCGGGGAGATCCTCGCTTCCGTCACCGGCCACGGCGAGTCGAAGCGCTCCGGTACCGACATGCTCGGCGGCGGCGGCTCCGGCTGGAACGGTGGCGGCGGTCATCTCGATATGGGCAGTTCCAACTTCGGCCAGACCATTATTGGCGAGGCCACCAAAGCTTCCATCACCGACGTGGCCACGGGACTCGATCAGAAATCCGCCAACCTGCCCACCATCACCGCGCCCCCTCCGCCTCCCATTGACGGCCTCGTCGCCGATGCCTCCTCCGGCGACATCATCATCAACGTCGGCTCCGGCGCCGGCGTGAAAGTTGGCGATACCCTCGCCATCACCCGCGTCGTCCGCACCGTCAAGGACCCTGCCACCGGCAAGATCCTCCGCACCATCGATAACCCTGTCGGCACCATCACCATCACCAGTGTCGATGCAAGCTCCGCCGTCGGTAAGTTCAGCGGAGGGGACAAGCCGCAGGTCGGCGACCATGTCAAACGCCCGCAGTAGCCGCATTCTGCAGACGGCAAGAGGCGGCCCTCGGGCCGCCTCTTCTGCGTTGACTCTGTCCCCTACTGCTTTTTCAGCACCGCGTCGCTGTTCTCGTCGGTCGTGATCGCCGCCTCCAGCTTGCGCAGCTTGGCGTACTCGCCCGGTTCGAGCTCCACCTTCTTCAGAACATATTCGCGCTTGTAGTGCAGCGTTCCGCCTTCCGCCTTCACTTCGCTGTGATACGTCGCAAATCCCACATCCACGCTCACCGGATCGGGCACATCGTCCACCGCGTAGCCTGCCGGAATCTTCACATCGAAATCGTCGCGCCACGTCCCCGCGCCTTCAAAACTGATCGGCACTTTGCGCGGCTTGTCGTCCAGCCCATCGGCATCCGTGCCCACCACCCGCGGCCGCACCAGCAGCAGATTCCCCGCCCCCTTCGCGTACAGCGGCGCGGTCACCGAATAGTCCATCTCCAGCGGCTTGTCCAGCTCGCGCACGTGTGCGACCTTTTCATCGCCCAGCGTGAACGTCGAGAAGTCATGCTGCAGCGATCGCTCCACCAGCTCCCGCTGCTCCTTGTCGCTGTCCATGGCCAGCCGGCCCCGCATTCCATCCGACAAAGCGCCAAACCGCAAAACCGTGATGTCTCCCTTCAGCGTGCCATCCGCCGCCAGCTCAAACCGCGCCTTGCGATCGATCGTGTCTGTCTCCGGTTTCAGCACCGGCAGCGGAATCAGCTGGCTGTCCGCTCCTGCCGAGAGCAAACCGTATCCACCCTGCAGATAAACCGGAAGCTGTCCCACCGGCACATACGGATTCGTCGGGTCGAAGATCAGATACCGTTTCCCCGACCGCGCCGTCACCACCGCTTCCAGCCGCGGATTCTCATAGCCCTTCGGAATTTCAATCGCCGCGATCATATGATTGCCCTCAATCGACGGCGTCCCCGGATCGACAAATCCCCGCGCCGTATCCACGGCCACCCACGTCGCCCGAATGCCCACCGCATCCAGCATCGCGATCATCAGCGTCGCCTTGTCCTTGCAGTCGCCGTAGCGCTTCTGGAAAACCTCTTCCGCCGCATGCGGCTGCAAATTGCCGATCCCGATCTCGATCCCCACGTACCGGATCTGCTGCTGCATAAAATCCGAGACCTTCCCCAGCCGCGCCATGAAATCGCCGTCGCCCGCCACGCTCCTCGCTTCCGTCGCGATATCCGAGCCGCCTTCGCTCCGCGGCGCCGCCAGCTGGTAGTACCAGTCCCCGATCTTCGCCCACAGCGCATCGCCTTCAGGAATCGGATTGGCAGCGAAATGCACGCTCGCCCTGCCCGCCACCGCCCTCCACTCCGGCGCCAGCGGCACATCCGACAAGTCAATCCCGTCGATGCTGCTCTGCTCCCATCGAAAATGATTCGGCGCAACCTCTACCGGCTTCACCGGGTCGTGCTTGAACCAGACAGCGTATTGGTGCCATCCCGCCGGTAAGTCAACCTCGTACGCCGAACTGACCACCGGTACTTCGTTCTGGAACCTCCATTCCCCCTCGCTGTCCCACGCCGGCAGCGTCCTCGAGGCCTCCCACGCCACAATGCCTCCCGGATCGGCGCCCGGAGGCGATGCCACCCTGGCGCGCTCGTCATCGTAAAGAATCCCGTACGCCTCGGCGCCCACTTCGATGTATTCCGAATCCTTCATCGCGTAGCGGTGCCCGTCGGGCGCGATGCTCCACACGTGAAATGACTCGAGCTTCTCGTCCTTGGAAAACGCTGCAACCGGCCGGGCGTAGTCCCGCCCCTGCGGCCGCAGAATCTTCACCACCGCCCGATATCGCTCCACCGCCCGCCCGTCCGGCTGCACCGTCAGCAGCGTGTCTTCCAGAAGAAAGACCGCTCTGGCCTCGCGCCATTCTCCCTTCAGCGGCGCATTCGTCGATGCCTGCACCACCCAGTCCGGAATTTGCGCGTCCTTCGCGGCATGCGCTAAACCAACAAATCCCAGCACCAGTGACATTGCTGTGGCCAAGCGCATCGCCGGCCGGCAACTGAACGCTGATCGCCGAAGACTGCGCCCTGTGCCCTGGGGCCGGTGCCCGGTGCCCTGGCTCGTCATTCGCTCTTCCCTGCCGGCGCACTCGCGTTCGCTTCTGTTGCCGCCCGCTTCAGGATCAGCTGCGCCTGATCCTGCGCACCGCTCTTCTGAAAGAAGTCCCTGAGTTGTGCGTACTCCGACGCCTTATAGATCGGCGTGCCCAGAGCCATTTGCCGCCGATACGTATAGGCGCCATCGGTGTTCTTGTAAATGGCCTGATAGAGGGCAAACTGCCCCATCGGAACCTTTGTGCTGGTGGGCAGGCTTTCAATCGACGAGCCCCGGCGCCAGCCGGATCGTCACCGCATCATCCACCACATACGGATACAGCAGGTCGACGGCGTTCTCGCGCTTCTGTTGCGCGAACAGCGGCTTCTCCTTTGCCTCGAAGAATCCGCTCGGCAACAGGACTCGCTTGCCCGTCTGCGTCCCCATGCCGCCGCTGACTTTCACCACCGCCATCAGTTGCTCCTCGCTGTTCGTCAGGTTGATGAAGTGGTCCATGGTGACGTGCACGCCGTCAGGAACTCGGCTCTGGAGATCCCCTTCAAAGTCCCTCTTCGCCTCCTGCTCGTCACTGCGCAGCACTGCCTGCCGCCAGCGCAATGCCTCCGCGCCGTTCATCGCGATGCGCACTATTCCGGTCAGCGTTCCATCCGCGCCCAACTCGAGATCGGCGGCTCGCATCTCGCGATTGTCCGGATAGGTTTGCTGGGGAGTCGTGATGAGCAACGCTCCGCCGCCATCGGTTTGCCGGACTCCCAGCAGCTCGGTGTGCATCCAGTGCAGCTTGCCGTACTCGCAGTAGCGCTGCCCAGGATCGAAATACACCTCTTTGCCGCCCACATTCACGATCGCGATTTCGTCTTCCAGCTGATCCCAGCTCAGATACCCGGTGTTCAGCAGGTTCTTATTGCGCTCCGTCACCGCCACCGCATACGCCTTCATCCCCGCCGCGCGCGCCATCGCGATAAACAGTCGCGTGATCTCGTCATCACTGCCGCGTTTGGCGTCCCAGATGTCGGCGGCCGTCTTCACCCGCAATCCCTCTGCCTGGTTCTCCGCCTGAGAGCGCTCCCGCGTGAACCGCGTATTTTCGAGCGTCATCACCGCCGCGTAGATTTTTCTCAGCTTCTGGTCATCCGTATCGCCGGCCGCCACGATTCCGGCCACGGCCTGCCGGATCTTGTCCGACGGGTTGGCGAACCGGTCGACATCCTTCGACCACTCCTTCCCGATTCCTTTCCAGTAATCGGCGCCTGTAAACGTCGACGAATAATAGAAGAAGAGCCGATACGAAAAGCTGTCCAGCGGCGGCGAGAACTCCTCATCCGGCAACGCCGGCACGTTGTCCACCGTGAGATCGAACGTGCCGTCGATGGACTCCTGCACCTTGTCACCCGGCGGCAGCCATGGAAAATACAACAACCGCGAAGCCGACTTCACCTTCCCAAACGCGTCCTTGCCCGAGATTTCACCCAGGTCGAACGTTGTCGGGATGAAGCGATAGTGCGCCTTGTGCACGAAGACCGGCTGCTGGATGATCCACTCCGGCGGCGTGACGTGATAATCGTCATACTGCAGCTCGTACCGGTACTCCAGAATGCTGCCCACCTGCACATCGGGCATGCTGAACACCTTGGCCATGATCTTCGATGTCGCCTGCCTTCAACAGCTCTTTGGTATACGGCTTGCCCGTAAAGGGCACCACCGTGCCGTCGGGATGAATCGTCCGCCCCTCGATCGCGCGCACATCCGATACCCCCGCCTCATAGGGCATCTCGATGTCGCTGTACTCTTCCTTGCCTTTCTCGTTCAGGATCTTGATCCGGGCATAGAGCCGATGGTAGTGCAGTCTTGTCGTCGACCACCTCTTCGCGGAACAAATAGACGGCCGGCGCATCGGGTGCCGCCGGATCCGCCGTCATTTTCAGTTCTTCGGGCGAGGGTTGCCAGCTCCAGGTGCTGCTAAACGCCGGAACCGATGCGATGAGTGAAAGGGAGGTGAAAAGCACAGAACGGCGCAGAAAAGGAACCACGGCAGGGCCTCACGAGATTGGAACAATTACCCAGGATTCGACACGAACCTCTCCGAATCCGCAATAACTCATTAAGGGGAGAAGACGATTGTCTTTTTGTAAGGCGTTCGCCGTAGTTATGCAAGACAAATCTCAGTTAACCGGTGGCGTTCCTGCTGACGCAGAGAAATAAGCGTGGCCCCGACTCCTCCACTTTCCTGCGTATCCTCGCCCGGCGTGCCTTTCTCATTAATTTCCTTTCCCGGCAACAGTCGGCCCCTGCTCCAGGACTACTGGTTGCTGATCCTGCGCACTCATTTTCTGAAAGAAATCGCGCAATTGCGGATATTCCTGCGTCTGATAAAGGATGTTCGCCACCCGCACCCGGCGCGCATACTGATAAGTCCCGCCAGCGCTTCGGTACTTCGATACAAAATCCGCATTCGGCGCAAAGGCAACCTGCCCGTCCGACGGCACTGCCTCTACCGTCGCATTCGCTGGCAACTTTACCTTCACCTGATCCTGTTCAGTATAAGGAAAGTTCAGATACACGGGATTCTCTCGCTTCGCGCTGGTGAAAACCGGCTTGGTGCCGGCCTCTAAAAAGGTCCCCGGCACAAACAATCTGTGGCCGGTCTTCGTTCCCATCGATCCACTCACAGTCAAAACCGCCGCCAGAGGCTGTGTAGAGTCGGTCAAACCTTCCAGCTCGGTTATCGCTAACTGAACACCGGCAGGCATGGTCTGCTGCAGCTCATCCCTGAAATTCTTCTTTGTCTCTTCTTCATCCTTGAGCAGAGCCTCTTGCCGCCACCGCAACGCTTCGTCTCCTGTCATCGACACGCGGATCGTCCCGTGGATTCCGCTATCCGGATCAATCTGCAACTCCGCGCGCCTTTCGATTCCGGTATCCGCGTATGTCGGCGGCGGGGTGTTTGCCACTTCCGCTCCGCTGAAGTCCGTTTGCCGAATTCCTCCCGTCCAGGTGTGGGTCCACTTCAATTTCCCGAACTCGCAGTAGCGCTCGCCCGGATCGAAGAACATCTCCCTTCCGTCAACATTCACAATCGCAATCAAGTCATCCAGCTGACTCCAGTTGGGAACGTCTTTCAGAAAGATGTCGCTGCTGCGGTCTGTTACATACATCACGTAGGCCTTCATTCTTGCTGCTTTCGCCATGGTCACGAAGAGCAGCGTGAGATCGTCGCGGTCCCCACGCTGCGCGGTCCAGATGTCGTTTGCGGTCCTGATCTTTACCTTCTGGGCCTTGTCTTCTTCCCTGGTTCGAGTCCGGCTGAAGCTGGTGTTCTCCAGTTTCATTACGGCTGCATAAATCTTCGCCAGCTTCTGTGTGTCCGTATCTCCCGGTGCAATTAGCCCATCGACGGCTTCTTTCAGTTTCCCCGATGGATAAGTAACGTCGTTCACGTCGCCCGACCATGCTTTGCCTTCCGACTTCCAGAATTCAGCGGCGGACGTATACGTGGTATAGAGAAACTGAACCCGATATCCCAGCGCATGGATTGGCGGAGAGTACTCTTCGTCAGGCAGGGGCGGGATATTCTCCATAACCAGGTCATATCCACCCATCGGGGTTCCGGTGACCCTGACCCCCGGAGGCAAAATCTCCGTCCTGTGCACAGGAAGGTCGCTGCGACCGAAAAAATGAAACGCGGCCTTGCGGACAAACAATGGTTGCTGGATGTACCAACCTCCCGAATACGGAGAATTGATCCGGCAACGAAACTCCAGAATGCTCCCCACCTGCACATCCGGCATGGAGAACACTTTCTGCATTCGCGTATATCCTCGGAAACTGACGATCTCCTTGTTATAAGGCTCGCCGGTAAATGGAATGACAGTGCCGTCGGGATGGATCGTTCGCGCCTCCACCGAATTAAAGCTGTCGGCGCCTTTGATGTAATCCATGTGGATGTCTGAATACTCTTCTTTGCCTTTTTCGGTGAAGATTTTGATCCGCGCGTAGATCGTGAAGGGTCCCCGCCCCGACCATGTTTCCAGGTAGAGGTACTCCGCCGGAGCGCCGGGCGCTCCCGGATCCGCGGTCATCTTTAGTTCTTCAGGAGTGGGCTGGGTGAAATTAGCGAAGCCAAAGGCAAAAAGAGAAAACGTGAAAGCAGCCAACAGGGAGATACAGCGCAGCGCACGAATCACGACATGGGCCTCAGGACCAACGGAATGATGCCTGCATTGAACACCCGATTCGCTCGAGCCGCAATGCGATATTTGGGGGAGATCAGCTTTTTCGTAACGGATGTCGAGCAGCCAGGACCGCGTCTTACGGCGCCAGATAAGGCCGCAGTCCATCCCACGGATACAGCCCTGTCGGGCCCGCATCCGACTCCACCTGCTGCCGGTTCATCCAGCGTACGAAGAATCCAGCCACCTGGCTGGAGTAGTCGCGCGTGTTGTTCAGCGAGAGAAATCCTCCCGCATACCAGTGATCGGTCAAATGGTACGCAACCTCACCCTTGAAATCGTAATTGCCGCTCACCACCGATTGCGCTGAATAGGACGCGTTGGCATTCGCCACCTCCAGCGCGTTATCCAGCGGGAAGAGCGGCACACTATCCTGCTGGAACGCCTCGATACCGAACGCCGCCACCACGCTGTAATGCACATTCGCCCCATACCGGCCCTGGAACGAGAACGGCACATTGGCCAGATAATAGGCCTGCGGGCTGAAGTACCCGCCCTGTCCATAAGTGAAGAAATTCTCGTTATGCGCGTAGTGCATCCCGAAGAAATTCACACCCACGGTCAGATTCCCCTGTTCCGGAACCTCTTTCACCTGGAAGTAAGCGCCCGCGTCCCCGTCGATCCGATCGTTGTTCTCCACGTGAACGCCGTTCAGGTACTGCCCGCCGGCACTGACATAAAACCCCGACGTCGGGTCGCTCTTGCCGAACTGCACTTCACCGCCCGTAGCGACCACCCCGCCCCAGATATTCCCAGGAAAGCTCGGCCCCACCGAACCCGGATCGCGCAATCCTGAATACGAAAGCTGCGAGTCCTTCTCCGAGTCGCGGCTCGCCGTAAAAGTGAACGGCCCGTTCCCCGGCTTCCAGTTCAGCCGCCCGATCACATTCGACACCAGAAATCCCCACGGCGAATAACCCGCGCTGACCGCGAAATTCTCCATCGCGAACTGCACTTCGCCGCCAATCCCCGTCGCGTTTTGCTGCGGCAGTACCGCATTTGCCGGTGCTGTCCCCAGCCGTTCCTCTACCCCTCCCGGCAACAGGGGCGAGGTGGTCGCCGACCCCGCATCCAGGAACACCGGATCCGTCACCAGCGTCAGCCGTCCTCCCGCGCTGAGCGGCGCCGACAATTCGAACGGAGCCTGCAACGCGGTCAGCGAATCGAACCCCGCCGTTCCGCTCCGATGATTCACTACCCCCGTGCCCCCCAGCCACGCGCTGTATCCAGCCTCGATATTCGCCAGGTTGATCTGCGCCTGCTCCCGCAAATCCCGCTGCCGCACGATCGACGGCCGCTCGTAGGACCCGCGCAGCGGCGGCAGATTCTCCTTCATCAGCTCATCGTCGGTGGCGCTCGTTGGCCTCTCGAAATAATCCGGCTGCTGCGGCTGAATCTCCGCCGCAGGCGGCGCATACTGCGTGGAGACCATCGACGGATCGATCGGCTTCTTCGCCGCGTTCAGCGCCGCTTCCGCCTGCTGTCTCGCCTCGTCCGTCGCGTTCGGCAGTGTCGTCAGCGCCGGACTCGTATCCAGCCCCAGTTGCTCCGGCTGCTGTTCCGGAATCGTCGCTGCGCTTGCCTGCGTCTCCGTGCTCGTCATCGGCACCGATGCCTGCGGGATATAAGGCTTCACTGTGAGCTCTTCGGGCTTCGCCGCCGGCTCGGAATTCCCCGGAACCGCGGTGGGGTTCGCTTGCCCCGGAAGACTCCCACCCGGCAGCGAATTTCCCCCGTCCCGCCCAGGGTTCACCGTCAGCGGCGGAATGCTGCCCGCTCCCGGATTCCCCGTCGCCGGCGCCTCGCCCGGCGACCCACCTGGCAGCGCGTTGCCGATCGGGTTGATCTCAACCGGCGCCGTACCCATGTAATAAGGATCCGGCCCCAGCGGCTGCTGGCTCGCCCGCGTCGGGTTCGGATTGCTGTAACTCGGCAGCGGCACGCCACCGCTCGCACCCTCGGCCGTCTCTCCCTCCGGATTCAGCAGGTTCACCAGATCTGTCGGCTTCTCCGGCCTCGTCTGCTTCACCAGGTCCGGCTGATCCAGTTTGTGCGCCAGAGTCGCCGTTGGTTCCACCGCCGGCATCGCGTTCAGCGACGCCCTCCAGTAGTCGGCAGCCCGTGCGCGATCTCCGCGCGCCGTCTCGAATTGCGCCGCCGTCGCCAGCACCTTGGCATCGTTGGGAAACTTTGCCAGCGCCTCGCGCAGCCACGCCTCGGCCTGCTTCATGTTCTGCACCGCGATCGCCGCGCCCACCATGCTCTGGTAGTCCGACGCCGACGCGTTCGTCATATCCAGCGATGCATAAATCGCCATCGCATCCTTCGGCTGCCCTGCCTGCACAAACCCCACCGCCAGCGCCTTGCTCACCGCCGGATTTCCCGGGAACGCCTCCGCTGCCGCCATCAATATCTCGACCGCGCGCCGAGGATTCCTCGCCGCCGCGGCCTGTGCCGCCCGCCTCTGCGCCCACGTTGCCCAAAGCGTCTGCACCTGCCGCCGTTGCTCGTCGGTCATGTCCCGCCGATCGCCCAGCGCCATCAGTTGCCGGTACAAATCTGCGATCGTCCCCGACATTGAACAGCGTCCACGCATCCGCAATGTCCACCGTCGCCGGCGGCCTCTTGCCTGCGGCCCGGTAAGAATTCTCAACCTCCGTCAGCAGCGCCAGCGCCCCCCGCTCATCCCCGTTCGCCGCATAGATCGCCGCCAGTGTCTGCTGATACTCCACATCCGTCGCCAGTGCCTTGCGCACCTCCGGCGGAATCTGCTCGAGCTGCGCCATCGCGTCCGCATCGTGATCCGTCGCATGCAGTGCCGCCAGCAATCCCTTCCATGCATTCAGATTGTCCGGATGCTGCGTCAGCACACTGCGATAAATGTTGTACGCGCCCTCCGCATGATTACGCTCCAGATCCAGCGCCGCCACCTGCAGTTGCAGCGGAATCGGCAGGCTCTGCCCGTTGTCCTGGTAAATCCTGATGGCCCGCTCCAGAAATCCCTCCGCGACGTCCGGATGATTCTGGCTCTGGTAGATCGCCGCCAGCATCGACAGAAATCCGCCATCGTGCAGGGCGCCCTCATAAGCATCGGGCGGCATGCGCTCCACCATCGCAATGGCATCGGCATCGCGCCCCGCCAGGTGCTGCAGGGAAACCATCCCCTGCCAGGCGGATACGTTGTTCGGATCGCTGCGCAGCATCTTCTGATAAATCGCCGCAGCCTGCGGGTAGTTCTTGTCCTGCGCCAGCAGCGCCGCGTACTGCAGAGTCACCTCGTCCCTGATTCGCTCCTGCCCCGGCGCATACTTCAGGTTGATCGCCTGCAGCAGAATCTTCTGCGCCTGCGCATCCTGCCCCGCCCCCACATACGCCTGCGCCAGATTCCTCAGATAATCCGGATCCCTGGCAACGCTGGCCTTCAGAGCTGCAGGAAACTCTCCCTCCGTCGCGATCGCCGCCTTTCCCTCTCCCGCTTGTGCCTGCGCGTTGAAGAGGCCACGCCACCACACCGCCGACTTCGGCTGCTTTTTCAGCAATGCCTGATAGACCGGCACCGCCTGATCCGGCAACTGCATCTTCATGTAGGCGCCGGCTTCTCCACTCAGCGCATCCACGTTCCCCGCCCGCAGCCCCAGCGCCGCCTTGTACTGCCGCACCGCTTCATCCAGCCGGTTCGCGTTCAGCGCCTCCGTGCCCTGCTGCATCGCGTACCAGAATTGCGCCGTCGCCAGGGACTGTGCGATCAGCGGGATCTTCAGCCCATTCTGTTCGGCCTCTTCGAAGTCCCTCGCCGCCTCGCCAAAATTGCTCTGCTTCATGCGCACAAAACCGAGCCCCGCCAGCACCCGCGGATTCGTCGGTTGCTTCACACTCAAATCGACAAACATCTGCTCCGCGATCGGCAGATGATTCGCCGCCAGTTCCCGAAACGCAGCCTGCTCGGCCGGCGTCCGCGCAATGCCCGCCGTCGCCTGCGCCTGCCTCGTCTCGGTTTCCGCCAGCTCCTTCGCCAGCTCCGCATCCGGATGCAGTTTCAGATACTCGCGAACCGCCGGCATCGTTGCCGGGTTCTGCACATCCCATCCCAGCGCCTGCCGCAGCGATGTCAGCGCCGCCGCGTCCTGCGGATACTGGCTCAGGATCTTCTCCCCTTCCGCCCGCGTCCGCGGATCGTACGTCAGCACCCGCCCCAGGTCGATCGCATATTGCGGATCGCTGGGGTATTTCGCCGTCAATCCCCGCAGCCCGTCGATCGCGTCCTCCCGTGTCGCCGGAATCCCCGCCTCCGTGTCGTAATACGCCAGCGCCCAGTTGTCCGGCGGATGCGTCCCGAACGTCTGCCGATAAATCTTCAGCGCTTCCTCGTTGTGCCCGTTTTTCGCCAGCTCCGCGGCCTGCTCCAGCAGCTGATTCTGCGTCTTGTTGCTGACCAGCGCTTCGATCTTCGCGATCTCCGGGCTGTTCGGGTTCACCGCCCGCAACCGGTCCAGATAGGTCTCCGCCTCCGCTTCGTTGCCCGTCAGCTTGGCCCACCGGCCCAGCCCCGCCAGCGCTTCTTCATTATTGGGATCCGAAAGCAGAACCTGCTGCCACGTCTGCGCCGCCAGATCGATGTGGCCCGACTGCTCCTGCGACGCCGCCTTCTGCAACAGCGTCTTCTCCGCAGCCGATTGCCCCCGCAGCGTCCCCGCGCCCAGGCAAAGCATCACCGCAAGACTCAACCCCGTTGCCAGCTTGCGGAAGTTCCGTTTCATCGTCCCCATTTCCATATCACTCTGCATTGCCCCGCGCGATCACACAAAGGAGTGTGGAACCATCGCATGGAACTGAAGTGCCATGAACCCGGGCCATAGCCGCAACCGCACCACGGTTGCCGAGTCCGCCGCTCATAGCGTTTCCACCACCTGCAACCGCCGCCTGGCCTTGGCGCGCAGCCAGCTCCGGATCCAGATGGCAAATACAAAACTGATCGCCAGCACCACCAGGTCCACCATCCACGGCACCTGCATGAACCACAAACCCAGCGCCGTCCACCACGGCAGCACTCCCACGTGATACACGTTGTTGCCGATGCGGTAGCTCTCAAACCGCGTTCCCTCCAGCAGCGCCACCGTTCCCGATACAGCGCTCGACTGTGACGCCTCAAGAAACGCCTTGGCCATCGGATCGAACGTGGCCGCGTTCTTCATGTCGATCAGCACCACCGTCCGCCCGCTCGCGTACGGCGACTCGATCTCTTCGATCAGCGCATCCGGCACCCCCACCGTTCCAATGTCGCCCGAGGGCAGTTCATCGCTGCTCCGGATCTTCCACCACGCGTGATGGAACGTCGCAAAAAAGCCGCGCGTGTCCTGGACTTTCAGCGCATTATCGCCAAACGTGACCGGCATGCCCGCCGCCAGCCTTCCCACCGCACCGTTGCTCTGCCCGGTCGTGATCACCAGAAAATCCTGATCGGCGCCTGACTGCAGCGCGTCCGGACCCCCCACCGTCACGCGAATCGCCGGATATCCCGTCTCCGCGCCAAAATGCCCCATCATCGTCAGGTAGGTTTCAATCTCCTGCTGCGATGGCTGCTCCGGAAGCACCACCGTGGTCTGGCTCAGGTCCGCATAGCGCGTAAAGGGAAATCCCGCGTTCGAGAACAGCTCCAGATTCGGCATCGCTGCCCAGTGCGGCAATCCCTTCAGGTCGATATACGAGCTCCGCAGGATCGCTCCGGTCTGATTGCCCGGACTGGAGGCCGTGCCGCAGTTCCCGGTCTTCAGCAGCTGAAACGTCAGCCTGAACTTCATCGAATTCGAAAATGGCCGCAGGTTCACCACCGGAATCGCCATGTTGACCGACGTTTCCCTCGAAGCTTCCTTGCCCGGCGCGAAAGGTACCGATCCCAGGTAAGCATCGTTCGATTCCACCTGCATGCTCGAAATCGGCCCGATCGGGATGGAGTTGTACCGGTAGTCCAGATGCAGCCTCACATTCTGCTGCGTGTCCTGGAAGAACAAATCCGGTGGAATCTTGTAGTAGGCCACCAGCGGCGTATTCCCGTCGCCCTGCATCGCCTCCGCCGGCCCCGTCCACAACGGCACCTTGCCGCTGTCGTCCGCCACCTGCCACCGCGGCGCGTCATCCGGATTGCTCTTCGCCGGCAGGTTCAGCTGCGTAATGGACGCGGTCGAGCCCTGCAGTCCCGGCCAGCCCGTCGCCAGCGCCTGCGCCGCCACCAGTGTCTGATCCGCATTCGGGCCCGTGACCACCAGCACCTTCCCGTACGGGTCCACCGGATTCGTGCGCACCGCCACCGTCGGCCCGGTTGCATCCGTCACATTCAGCCCCGGCGGCATCGCGCTCCCGTTCTCCGCGATCAGCACCACGTTCCCCGTCGGCAGCGTCCCCACCGATACCGGAAACCGCATCGCCCGGTAATCGCCCAGTACACCCAACCACGACGTCACCACTCCCGCCGCTTCCAGTCCCTTCAGCGACGGTGTCGCCCCAAACACAATTGGGATCACCGGCGGCCGCGCCAGCTGCGCATCGAAGAAAGGCAGCGGCAGCAGCTTCAGATCGTCGGTCAGCGGCAGCAGGTCGCCCGACATCGCGATCCGCGTATTCGTGTCCACATGCGCCCACAGCGCCGAATTCGCCGGATCCTCGCACGTCTGCGCATAGTGCCCGATAAACTCGAATGTCAGCTGGTTGTTCCGCACCAGCAGATCCGGTGGGATCACCACATCGGACTCAATCGCCGCCCCATTCGACGGCGTCTGCGGAACCGGCAGCGTCGCGAACGTTGTTCCGTTCAGAATCACCTTCAGATGGCTCTCGGCCGGAATCAGGCTCGGCGAAAAGTGATAGTACAAATGCATCGACGCCTGCTTCACCACCTCGTTCTGCGGGATCGCAAAATAAATGGTGTCGTAAGCGTCCGTCCCGTGCAGATTGATCGGCCCCGGCGTTCCCAGATCGAATAGATTCGTTTCCGACTGAAAGCTTCCCGCCGCAGGCGCTGTCCCCGCCTGGCTCGCCGGCGCTGTCGGATTGGCGGCCGCCGTTTGACCCGCCGCAGCCGCCGCTGGCGTCGTCCCGCCGCTCGCCGCCGTTTGTGCTTTCGCCGTCGCTCCCCATCCCGCCAGACCCAAAGCCAGCAGCAGCACCAGACTCTCCGCCGTTACCGCTGCCTTCTTTTCCGCCTTCTCGTTGCGGCTCGGCATCATCGCCGAAACAGCCATCCCCAACCCTCGAAACGCAATGCGAATGATGCGCCCCAGACTCTTCAGCGGCTGATCCACTTCGCGTGACTCACCCCATCCCAGCCAGGAATCGGCCCGCGAGAACAGCACCATGGTCAGCATTTCTTCTTCCGGCACCGTCATAGGTTCGAACTGCAGCCGCAGCACGCCATTTGCCAGTCCCACCACCTGCGCCGGCAATTCGGCATCGCCCGTCCGCAACGGGAAAATCACCTTCAGCGCCTGCCCGTGCTGCGCGTGCATCCCCTCCAGCAGTTCCATCGCCAGGCCGCCGCTCGAAACATCGATGGTCTGCCCCGGCACAATCCTTCCATCCGCCAGCTGCACGCGCACCGGAGCCGCAAAGGTGATGCGCACATGCTGCCGCGTCTGCCGCGCCTCGCGCGCCACCGCAATGCACACGCTCAGAATCACAATGTTGAACGAGGTCCACAGCGCGTTCGTGATGATCGTCCCCGGATGCGTTCCGTCCCACAACCAGCCCAGTCCCGGCACGTGCAGAAAGCGCGGGATCACCATCAGCAAACCCAGCGCGTTAAATGCCAGCAGCACAATGAACGGCTGCGCAATGCGCGCGTCGAAAAATGTTCGCGTCACCAACCCACCCTTTGACGTCACGTTGAATTTGCCTGCCCGCGGGTTGAACAACGCCGTCAGCGTGGGCAGCAGAATGTACGGCGACAGCACCGTCTCGTAAATCTCGTTCCAGAACGAGTGCCGATGGTAGCCCTGAATCCTCGAGTTCGTGACGCTCGACAACGTCAGGTGGGGCAGCGCGTACGCCAGGATCGCGATCCAGTACCCCGGCACATTCGTGAACCCAAAAATCAGATAGATCAGCGGCGCTGTCAGGAAAATCAGCCGCGGCAGCGCATACAAAAAGTGCGTCATCGCGTTGAAATAGCACAGCCGCTGCGGCAGCGACAGATTCGGCGCGAACAGCGGATTCTCGATCCGCAAAATCTGAATCATCCCGCGCGCCCATCGGATCCGCTGCTTCACGTGCGCGCTCAGCCGTTCCGTCGCCAGACCCGCTGCCTGCGGAATGTTGATGTACGCCGTGTTCCACCCGCGAATCTGCATCCGCAGGCAGGTGTGCGCGTCTTCTGTAACCGTCTCGGCTGCAATTCCGCCAATCTCGTCCAGAGCCTCGCGCCGCAGCACCGCGCACGATCCGCAGAAGAACGCCGCGTTCCAGAAATCGTTCCCGTCCTGCACGATCCCGTAAAACAGCTCGCCCTCGTTCGGAATCACCCGGAACTGCCCCAGGTTCCGCTCAAACGGATCGGGTGAATAAAAATGATGCGGCGTCTGCAGCATCCCCAGATTCGGATCCTTCAGAAACCACCCAATCGTCATCTGCAGAAAACTGCGCGTCGGCACGTGATCCGAATCGAAGATGGCCACATACGGCGAACTCAGGCTCTTCAGCGCGTGATTGATGTTCCCCGCCTTCGCCTGCAGATTGTCGCCGCGCGTCATGTACCCGATCCCCGCCTCGATCGCGAACTCCCGAAACTCCTCCCGGTTCCCGTCATCGAGGATGTATACGTGCAGCTTTTCCGTCGGCCAGTCGATGTTCAGCGACGCCAGCGCCGTGTACCGCACCACATTGAGCGGCTCGTTGTAGGTCGGAATCAGCAGATCGACTTCCGGCCAGTCGTCCGGATCGTCGGGCAGCGGCACCGGCGCCCGCCGCAGCGGCCATACCGTCTGCAGAAATCCGAGATACAAAATCCCAAACGCGTAGGCCTCCGCCACCAGCAGCAACAGGATGAAAAAAACATCCACCGGTCCCCATCGCGTCCCAGGATCCTGGAAGAAGGCGAGGATCGAGCTGATCCGCCACCAGCCATACCGGAAGGTCGCGAACATCGACAGCATCATCAGGGTCAGCGTAATCAGATACGAATCCGATACCCGGCTCAGCCACACGCACAGCAGCAAAATCAGCAGCCCCAGCACTGCCTGCTGCGGCCACGAAAGCGACAGCGAGCCGAAGAAAAACAGCGCGATAACCCCCACCACGACCATCACGAAGCGCAGCAGCTTGAAAAACGGCCCGCGTCCGGTCTCAAAGCCTTCCCAAATTTCTTCCTGGGTCATCGTTCGCTCCAGCGTGTTCCACGATGCCCCGAGCCCACCGCAACCGATATGTTGCGGATCCAGGTCACCAGACTCATGATGTCTTCCGCCGCCGGCGAATTGGGCGCGTAGTCGATCACCGTCATACCCTCCGCCAGCGCCTCGCTCATCGCCACGCTGCGGTGGATCGCGAACGGAAGCAGCCTCTCCCCCAGCTGCTGCCGCAGCACCTCCCGCACATCCAGCTGCAGCGGCGACGACGGATCGAACTGGTTCAGCACAAACCACGCCTGCAGCGGCTTGCCGCTCAGTCCCTCCTGATTCCGAAAGAACCCCTCCAGCGCCTGCAGCGTCACCACCGATGCCATGTCCGGAACCACCGGTACCAGCACCACCGGCGCAAGCCGCAGCGCCTGCCGCAGCATCCCCGCCGATCCCGTCGCTACATCGATCAGCACCCGGCTCACGTCCTGCGCCCCGCGCGCCATCTCCCGCCGCAGCAGATCCGGGTCGGCATCGTAGCGATCCGCATCGAGCGTCAGAACCCGAATTGCGGGATCGCTCGTCCCGCCGCTGAACGTCCTCACCACTCCAGGCTTAATCTCGCGCGCCCCAAAATAAAACGGCAGGATCCCGAACGAGCAGGTATCCGTCAGCAGCACCCGTTCCCCGCGCGCCGCCAGCGCCCGCCCAATCCCAGCCACCAGGCTCGTCTTTCCCACTCCACCCGCCAGCGAGAAAATCGCCAGCGCCGCAACCTGACCCTCCATCCGCGCCGGCTGCAACTCCTCCGGGTTCCGGCCAAACACTCCACGCAGGGCGTACCACCGCGACGCAACCCGCTCCCGCGACTGCTGCAGCGATTCAACTCCGCCAATCGCCGCGGCCGGCGGCTGAGGACTCGCGGCCGCAGGCGGGTGAACCGGAATCGCCGACTGAGCAAGGGGCGCCGGCGCCGGCTGAGGACTCACCTCCGCCAGCCACGCCGGACGCACCGCGGCCGTTTCCGGATCCGGTGTCCTCTCCACTGGCCGATGCTCTCCCGCAGCCTCTTCGCGAAAATAGGGTGCCCCGGCCAATCCGTGGCGCGTCGAACTCACCGGCTCCGCGGGCGCCGGCACCGTCCCCGGCATCCGCTCCATCTCCTCCGGTCTCTCCAACCGTCGCTCGCCTGGCAGCTCATGGCGCAGCGGTGCAGCCGCAGCCGCATGCCTCCCATTGGCCGGCAGCAAATCCTCCCACCGCGGACCCTCGCCCAGCGCCGGAGGCGCCTTCTGTGCTTCTTCGCGAGCCACACGTGCCCGATCCGCCAGCGTCCGCTGGCGCATCTGCGCCCGCATCTCCTGGCGCGACGCGCTGAAGTCCCGGTACTTCGCTCCGTGCAGGTTAGCCCAGGAATAAAGGGTCGCGACGTCGTCCGCCTGTTCGTTGCTCTCCGGGTTCCGGGCGGTCCTGTCGTCCTGATCCTGCTTCATCGCATCATCCCTCGGACCGCAACAGGATCCACTGTTGCCTTGAACAGACGGTTCGCCCCGTCTCCTGCTCCGCCGCTCTGCAACCCGACGCAATGCCCAGGCACGTTCGTGTTACGACCACGTTCTTCGGTCGCACATGCTCTTTGTTTCGCTGTGGAACTGTTTCCTTTTGCGTCAACCTGACGACTGCTCTGAAGAAGCCTTTGGAGTAGAAGTTAAACTAAGTTAAACCTTTAAGGCTCTCCCAGACCATTCCTCTTCAGTAACTGCCGTACCGTTACGACAGTGGGGGACAACCCGAACAGAATGTGCCACTCAGCGCCCGTTGCACGACGCTCGCGCTTCTCTGCTGCTTTGCACCCCGCCGCCGGCCGCCTCTCCCGTCGATCGGTCTCGAGACCATCCTGAGCCGGCGCCCACGCATCGCGGTGCGCGGGAACCCCGGCATTTGCTGTGTTAACCTGGAATTGGTGTGAGCTCGTAGCTCAGTTGGTAGAGCAACGCCCTTTTAAGGCGTGGGTCCTGGGTTCGAGTCCCAGCGGGCTCACCACGCATAACACCTGCAGCCTACAGACCCATGCGGGAACGGACTTGCCGGCGCTTCCGATAAGCCATCGTCGGGGAGCGCGTCATCGCCCATGCACGTTTCTAATCCGTCCGGGCTCTGGAACCCTCTCACCGAATGAGGACCATACTCGGGCTCCTCGAGCCCCGACCGAGCGCATCGGCGATTAGGCGTCAAAGTGCGAGCGAGCTTCACGCAAAGAAACGAACCCGCCGGTAGTGTCTCAGTTTGAATCGGGACTCAAATTATAAGCAGCTCGAAGTCCTGCAAGCATAAAAAGAGCCGCACCCAGTGCCGTTGGCAACACAACTCCCAGGCCAGCCTTCATGTGGTGTTCCACGAAAAGAGCAGCCACCAGCAATACCTGAAGAAAGAAATACAGAACCATGCGCAACCTTTGAGGGGCAAGAGCCTTCATCTCATCTCCTTCTCCATTTGCCGGCGCCGCGAACCCTTCGTAACTCCAAACCTGGTCAGAGATACCGGCGGCCCTTGCCGGTGGGATCCCTGGCGCTTTGTGAATCCAGGCGAACTTGTAGTCAGTAAAGTGTAATGCCACAGCAGCCGCATGATTCTCTGTCTGCTTTGAAAAGCCGCTGGTCAACCGTGGGAACCGGCGCCGCCCGGCGTGCAGCGAAGATTCACCCGATGCGGGCGCTCCGGCACGAATAACGCGCGCGCGGCTCGGAGTCGACCGGCAAAATCTCCCCCCTCGCCGTCAGCCAATCCGCTCGCCCCGACTGCCGAGTCGCCGGCTCGCCTCGCCCCGAACCGCACAGGGCCCATCCCCAATTCTCGCCGAGCGGCCTCGACAAATGGAGCCGCAATGTGCATACTGATCGGTATGTTGCCGGACACTATTGACCTGTTGGTGGGTAGAAACAGGCCGAGACACAGCAGGCCTGCGCCCCGCGATCCGCAGCGCACCCGGGAGCGCTTGCTGCAGGCGGCATTCCGCGAAGTGTACAGATCCGGCTTCCAGAGCGCCGGCCTCGATGCCATTCTCGCCGCTGCGGGGGTCACAAAGGGGGCCTTGTACCACCACTTCGGCAGCAAAGAAGCCCTCGGATACGCCATCGTCGAAGAGATCATCGCCCCCGATAATCGCGCCCAGTGGCTCCTCCCTCTGCACAACTGCGAGGACCCGGTCGACGCTTTGATCCGCACGGTTCAGGAGCTATCCGTTCAGCCCGAGGCCGTGCGCGGCGGCTGTCCCTTGATCAATCTTGCGCAGGAAATGTCTCCTCTCGATGCGGGATTCCGCCAGCGGCTCGCCACCATCCTTCGCAACTGGCAGGACGGCGTGGCCGCTGCTTTGCTCGAGGGTCAGAAGCGTGGGAAAGTCCGCCGCGACCTCGAACCCGTCCAGGCTGCCGGTTGGTTGATTGCCATGGTCGAAGGTTACGGCGCGCTGGCCAAGAATGCCCAGGATGCCAGAGTCATGGAAGACGGGATCGGAAACATCGTGGGGTGGCTGCGGTCTTTGCGCCCGCCGCGCAACCCCAGGCGGCGCTGATCAGATGGCGGAAGATGGGGACCGGTATGTTGCATACCAACCGGTCTGTATAACTCAAACCTGGCAATCCTTGAACAGGAGAATCAACATGACAGGAATCGGAGTATCACGGCGCAAGGCCCTCGAAGCGGGCGCTTGCGCCCTGGCTGGAGTGGCCGGGCTCCTGGTGACGGCTAGCGCGCACCCGGAGACGGCGACGAGCACGGCAACCGAAGCAATCGTCCGGCAGTGGTATCGGGCGTGGGAGCAAAAGGACCTGGATCGATTTGAGGCTCTCATGGCCGAAAACTTCACCTTTTCCAGCGCCGCCGGCGACGACCACATCAGCAGAAGCACTTTCAAAACCCAATGCTGGGATACACAGGCGAAGCTCATCGATCGATCCGATCTGGAGCGAGTGATCGCCACTGGCAACGACGCCTTTGTGAAGTATCTTTGCCACACGAAAAACGGCAAGTCATTCCGCAACGTGGAGTATTTCCGGATCAGAGATGGAAAGGTCGAGTCCCTTGAGTGCTATTTCGGTGGTGCCGGCTACCCGTCGGCAGCAAGCAAAGGGATGTGACCCTCGTATTGGCCAGCCTTGCTGCCAGGGGGAGGGTTGGTTCGGAAAACACCAGTGTGGATCGACAGATAGAAAGGCATCGATATGAACCGGCGAGAATTCAGCCAACAGTTATGCGGCGCGGCTTTGAGCGCGGCCCTCCCCAAAATGGCCGTTGCCCAGCCGACTCCGGACACCAGCGGCCAACAACATTCCATGCCGGAGAAACCGGCGGAAATCGCAATGCTGATTTATCCAGGCATGACAGCGCTCGATCTGATCGGTCCGCAGCAGGTATTTGGCTATCTCCCCGGCGTCAGGGTCGAGCTGGTCGCCAAAACCAGGGACCCGGTGAGAACCGACACGGGCATGATCATCCTGCCCTCCAAAACTTTCGCAGATTGTGCCGATCCCGTCGACATCCTGTTTGTCGGGGGCGGCAGCGATGGCACGGTGGCGCTCATGACGGACAGCGCAACCCTCGATTTTCTGGCGCAGCGTGCAAACACCGCCAGGTTCGTGACCAGTGTCTGCACAGGATCCATGGTTCTCGGCGCGGCCGGCCTCCTTCGCGGCTACAAAGCGACGTCGCACTGGTCGGTGCGCGATATCCTGCCGCAGCTCGGAGCCGATCCTGCCGTCAGCCGTGTGGTGCAGGACCGTAACCGCATCACGGCCGGCGGCATCACCGCGGGAATCGATTTCGGCCTTCGCGTCGCTGCCCAGTTGCGCGGCGAGGACTATGCGCGCTTCCTGACCCTGGCTCTGGAATATGACCCGCAGCCACCCTTCGGACCCGGCACGCCGCAGAATGCCACCCCTGCCGTGGTCAGAATGTCGCACTCAGCGTTTGATCCGTTGCATACAGCCTTTCGCGACGCGGCCCTTGAAGCTCGAAAGAAGTGGGTGTCGTAACCGGCACGTATCGACACCCGCGGCGGCAGTGCACAACCGCAGCCGAGGCAAGAGCGTCATGGAGATTTTCGGCAACGGCATCCCGGTCTTCGGAGAGGCCGATGACCGCACACTCAACCCGATTTCGTGTCTGCACCCGCACTGCCGGCACGCTTGCCCTCCTGCCTGACCACCGCCTCGGCAGATTCGCTGGACGGAAGCCCGTTTCTCCGGACCTATTCCCCATTCGGCGCGCAAACCGAGGTCAATGAGTGCATTGCCCTGAAGTCGACAGTCGAGAGCACGCGGCCGCTGGTTGTATTCGTACCTTCACAATCGCGTACACGTTCGCTGTAAGATAAGCAGCCACCAGACAGCTCATGACTAGGTTGTGCGTATTCCTACACCTCCTTCTACCGGCCTGAATCTCCGCGCCGATACTCATCGGTCAGTTCATCAATGGAGATCCACACCTTAGAGTTGAGACCTTCCTCCCGGGCATGGTGGTTAAGAATGCTGGTTAAGACAAGTCCGCGCCGGAGACCTTGACGACGGCCTGCCACGCGGCTTCCTGGCTGGCGCGATCGTGGAGGTGTGGCTGGCGCTGCACCTCGATTGGGCCTGAGAACTTCCCTTTGGCCGAGGCGAAGAATTGCCCTGAGACGTCGGTTCCGAACTCCGACGCCTGGATGTAGCGACGGGCCGCGGTCTCCGGCGTCTGATTCATGCCGGGAATGAGGTTCACGATTGGGATAAACAGGTACTTCAACAACGGGCCAGCGCTTCGCACCACCTTGGTAGCAGTCGCCCCACCGGGCGAGACAGCGTACACGGCCATGCCGGATGGTAGCCGGCGCGCCAGTGCCGCAGTCCACCAGACGATGATGAGCTTGGCGTCGGCATACGTATTGTTAGGCACATATTTCACGTTTGGCCCGTTGCGGATCAGGGCTTCCACAGCGGCGGTTCGGTTGCACTGGTGGTATTTGGCCGCGAATTCTGGCAGGTCGGTGTACTTGAACATGGGTACGCCCCCGCGGGCAGGCTCCGCGCCGGCGATAACGATCCGCGCGCTCGGACTTAGCAGGTTGGCATTGAGCAACCCAACAGTCAGTTGATGATGGCCAATGAGCGGAGCCTGAGACGCTTCGACGCCCGCCGCAGTGAGCACGCGTTGCTTAAAGGGAACCAACCCTGCATTGAGCAGCAGGAAATCGACCGGCCGACCTTGCTTGACCAGCGCGGCTACGGCGGAGTGAACATTAACCGGGTCGTTCAGATCAAGCTCCAGCGGCGTGAAGATCTGCCTTTTGGTCTCCGCCGCGAGCTGAGCCGTTTCCCTGATCCGGGCCAGGCTGCGCCCGGTGACGATGACCTCGCGGCAGCCCTCGGCGGCGAGCAAGCGGGCTGCCGCATAACCGAGCCCGGAAGTAGCGCCAGTGACGAGAGCGACTAAATGTTCCATGTTGCTCCTTAGGGAAAGCGGAAAGCAGAACCGGACGGGCGCCAGGCCAAAGCCAGCCTGCGATTTATGAACTATTTAGTTCTATATTGGTAAAATGAAGAGTGTCAAGGAGTTTCGAACTAAATGATTCAAAAACCCGCCAGGCCACGAGGACGACCGCGCAGCTTCGACGAAACGGGGGCGCTGGACAAGGCGACTCAGGTGTTCTGGTCGAAGGGCTATGACGGAGTGACGATTGACGATCTCGTCGCCGGGATGGGTGTGGGACGGCCGAGCCTGTATGCCGTCTTCGGGGACAAACGGGCGATATTCCTGCGCGTCCTCAGGGCGTACGCAGAACGGAAGGGCGCCCTCGCAGCCAAAGCCCTCCTTTCGCCACAGGGTCTTCGCGACTCGATCGCGGCCTTTCTGAGGTACAACGTCGAAAGTGCGACCGAGAAAGGGTCAGCCCGGGGCTGCCTCCTGATGTGCGTCGCGCCGCTTGTGAAAGACGCTGAGGTTCAGCGTTTCCTGCAGCATGCGGCCATTGGCGGCGCGGCGCTGGTGGAGCGCCGTTTCCGGGACGGGATCACCGCGGGAGAAATCCCATCTGACTTTCCCGTAGCCAAGCGCGCAACCCAAGTCACGGATTTAGCGCGTGGGCTGACCATGCGTGCGCAGATAGGGATCCCGCGTAAGAGGCTCCTCAAAGACGCTGAGGAAGCGGCCGAGTTTGTGCTCCCGCCGCGGCGCGTCTGACACTTCGGGACGGGCGGAATTCATGTCGATTTACGCCAAATCGCCGAGTATCAAATCGAACGCTCACTCGGATTCCCATCAACTCGATGAGCGCTAAGGCCTGGGGTCAACAGTTGAGGCGAGGATCGGTAAAGGGAAGCCGACCTATGGATACTCATCGTGGTTCACGAGACGGTAGCTTCGGGTTGCACAGTCAAGCGCCGTTCAACACCGGCAGTGCGGATGCCGTTTCGCGTCAGAGCAGGCCGCGGTGGCCAGTGTAGTTTTCGTTGCTGTCCAGACCACGCTCCTTGATGACCTCCGCAGCAGCAGCGAGCGCTGTTGCGATGGCAGGATAGCCAACGTAGGGCAGCGCCTGGATGAGGACTTCCTCGATTTCTTTCAAGGTGAGGCCGTTATTGAGCCCTGCCCCCATGTGGATGGCGAATTCATGGGGCTGACGCATGGCAATCATGACGGACATCGAAACCAGGCTGCGGGAGCGCCTGTCCAGACCGGGACGAGTCCAGATATCCGCAAAGACCTGGTCGACCGCGTAGGCAGCGATCGGAGCACCGAAGGTGTTTGAGTCAGCGGAAGCGCTGAGTTTTGCGGCCGCCTGGTCGCCCATCATTTCGCGGACTACATTGATTCCGGCCTCTCTGTTCGTCATGATTGAGTCCTCCTGCAAAGCTCAAGTGACTCCTCCACCCCAAGACTACCCGAATGGCTCAGGACACATGAGTACGGTAAGACGGGCATCGCGCCAGCCCTCGGCGATTCAGCGGGCCTCAGAGTTCCGGGAAGTGGCCGATTTTCGGTAGAGATCCCGGTTCAATTCGTGCATCATCGCCAATGCACTCATCGAGCATCGATCCGTATTCGCAGGTCGCCTCGCGTGCAGGGATTTTCCGCAGCGCGATGCATTTCCCCGGACAACGCCCTGCCCTCCGCCCTCCGAACTTAGCCAAACTACCCCTTCCCGCCCCTATTCCCACCTACAGAATTTCATTGTCAATCCTTACGCAAGTAACTCCGCCCCTAACTGCCTTCCCTGCACTGCCAAAATCCCAAATAACCCAAACAAATTTGGCGTGTTAATTCTTCAAACTTGGTATTCTATATATATAGGGTAAAAAAAGAAGAAGCCGCCTCCTCCGAGGCGGCTTCTTTCGTCCACGCGCGTGTCAGCTCGATCCCACCCATGACGCGGACCGCTGCCAATGCTTCACCTGCACCGGCTACCGTGCATGGATCGCCCGGAAAATAATCGCCCAAAAAATGGAAGGCGCACGCGAACCAGCCCCTCCCGCGAGGTAATACCCGCAAGGTATTACCTCGCAAGCCGCAATCAGCCCATCAGATACGAAACCGCCCAGGGGGGAGGGGGAGGGGGGAGGGGGAGGGGGGAGGGGGAGCACCGCCGGCAACTTCAGGGCTTCGACTGCATGTCCGCCTGACCCGTCGTCATGTCCACAGGGAACGAGTTGTGCTCCTCCACGATCAGCCACTTTCCGTCTTTCTTGCGCAGCACATCGGTGCTCCGCGCCACCATGTGCACTTGCTTTCCGTCCTTGTCCGTCATCGTGCCGTCGTTGATGTAATGCGTGTACGCCACTGAACCCACCACCGTGACATCGAGGTCGACGACCGTGTTGGTCACCGGCCCTGGCATGCTCGCAAACACGTCCTGCCAGTCCTTTTTATAAGCGTCCCAACCCACGTATTGACGCGGCGGGACCACATCGAACACGAAAACGTCCGGCGCGTAGACCGTCATCACAGCGTCCACGTCCTTCTTGTTGAAACCATCGTTAAAGTGCTTGTACAGCGCCTGGATCGCAGCCTTGTCGGCCGCCGTCGCCTGCGCCTTCGCCGGAACCACTCCAGCCACCGCTCCCAACATGCACACCACCATTGCGGACACCATCGTGCGCCTTTGCATCAGCATCGCTCCTTCGGAATTCAGAATTTTTGGGGGGACTTTTGGGGAGTGGCGCGAGACTACGTCGCCCCGCCACGCTTGTCAACCACTGCGCCCCATCCGCTACACTGTCCCGCATCCCCTGAAATCCGACTGCCACGCCGCGGAGCCAGCGCACCATGCCGAACGATCTGCCCATCAAAATCGCCGCTCTCAAAGAAACCGACCTTGCCGAAGCCCTGCGCATCACCCGCCTCGCCTTCGGAACCTTCCTCGGCCTGCCCGATCCCATGGCCTTCATGGGCGACCGCGACCTGATCACCCCACGCTTTCGCTCCAGTCACGTCAAAACCGTCGCTGCGCGCCTCGACGGCCGCCTCATCGGATTCAACCTGATCACGCGCTGGGGATCGTTCGCCTTCTTCGGACCGCTCGTGGTTCTGCCCGAATTTTGGGACAAAGGCGTAGCGCAGCGGCTTCTCGCTGCCACCGTGAAGATCCTCGACCGCTGGCCCCTCCGCTGCTCCGCGCTCTTCACCTTCGCCAGCAGCGCCAAACACGTCGGCCTCTATCAGAAATTCGGCTACTGGCCCGAATATCTCACCGCGCTCATGAACCGTACCCCCGACCCGGCTACAGCCTCATCGGAGCCGCCAACGCTGTTCTCCACCATGCATCGCACCCAACGCGAGCCATTCATCCTCGCCTGCGCCAGGCTCACGAACCGCATCGACAGGGGACTCGACCTGACCGCCGAAATCCGCGCCATCCTCGCCCAGCGCACCGGCGACGTTGTCCTCGCCCATACGCGCAGCATCGTCGACGGCTTCGCAATCTGCTGCACCGGACCCGGTTCCGAAGGCGGCACGAAAACCTGCTACATCAAGTTCGCCGCGGCCCGCCACGGAACCGGCTTCGACCGGCTTCTCGCCGCCTGCGATGCCTTCGCCGCCGCACGCGGCCTCACCATCGAAGCCGGAACTAACCTGGCTCGGGAAGATGCCTTCCGCCGCATGCGCGCCCACGGCTATCGGCCCATGACCCAGGGCGTCGCCATGCTGCGCCCCCACGTCCTGGGTTTCAACCGGCCCGATGTTTATGTCATCGACGACTGGCGCTGATCCAGGCCGGAATCGCAGCGTTGCTCGCCACAATTCCGGCCAGGCACTATTCCTGGCGCTGCGGCTTCGGCGCAGCCGAACCTTGCGGATTCGAAGGCGGAGGCACCGGTGCAGATCCGGAGGGCGGAGTCGTGGCTCCCTTCGGCGCCGCTCCTGCCGGAGGACTTTCAGGCCGATGCGGCATCACCGCCGGCCCTGGCGGCGTTTTCATGCACTCCTGCTGCGGAGGCACGCCCTCACGCGGATTGCTCTGGCTCACCGCTTGCACGTCGAAGATCAGCTCCGCCTTCGGCGGAATCGGACCCCTGCCGTTCTCGCCATAGGCCAGCTCGTAGGGGATGATGAGCCGCCGTTCGCCGCCCATGTGCATGCCTTCAAAACCGGTGTCCCATCCGGGAATCACCTGATGGGCGCCATACAGAAACTCGATAGGCTGATTGCCCGGCCGATCGTGCGAGGAATCGAACTTTGTCCCGTTCGCAAGATAGCCCGTGTACTGCACGGCCAGACATTTGTGCGGCTGCACCAGATCGCCATCTCCAACCTTCGTCTCCACGTAGTTCAGCGAGAAGGTCGACGCACCGCTGCCGAGTTCTTCCCTCACCGGCTCGCTTACCAGCGGCGAAGCGTAATCGAGCTTCATGTCAGGAAGCCGCGTCACCGTGTAAAGCGTCCTGGGGCACGGCGCCGAAGTCGGCAGCGCCGGAATCTTTGGCGACAGGGGAGGCAGCGTCACGCATCCTGCCGCCGAGCGGTGGGCGCTCGTCGCCGTCGCCGGCCGATGCGTCGAGGCTGCTGGGGTGGTTTGCGCTGCCAGCGGCAAAGCCACCGCAGCTGCGGCAAAGAGAAAGGAGCAAAGCAGAGGTTTCCTGGTCATCGTTCCCTAGTTTATGCGATGCCGGGGTCATACGCCGCCCCTCAGCGGGAACCGCCTGGAATCCGGCTCTCGCAATGTACAATTCCCGCGGAATCATGAGGAGGTAAATCCAGGCATGAAGATCCGCCCCTGTTCCCTGCTGCTCGCAGTCAGTGCCCTGTTTGCCGCTCTCCCCGCTGCCCACTCCCTCGACAACGGCGTGGCCCGCACCCCGCCCATGGGCTGGAATAGCTGGAACAAGTTCGCCTGCAAGGGCCTGAATGAACAGGTCGTGCGCGCCACCGCCGACGCAATGGTCGCCAACGGAATGAAAGATGCCGGCTATCAGTTCGTCAATCTCGACGACTGCTGGCAAACCGGCCGCGATGCCAATGGCAACATCATCGTCGATCAGGAGAAATTTCCCTCCGGCATCAAAGCCCTCGCCGACTACATCCACAGCAAGGGCCTGAAATTTGGCGTTTACACCGACGTCGGCACCAAAACCTGCGCCGGCCGTCCAGGCAGCATCGGCCACGAATATCAGGATGCGAGGCAATACGCCGCATGGGGCGTCGACTACGTGAAGGAAGACTGGTGCAACACGCTGCCGGGTCAGAACGCCGAGTCGTCGTACACTCTGATGCGCGATGCACTGGCGGCTACCGGCCGGCCCATCGTCTTCAGCCTCTGCGAATGGGGGTCGAACAAGCCCTGGCTCTGGGCCAGTCCGGTCGGCAACCTGTGGCGAGCCACCGGCGATATCCAGGATTGCTGGGATTGCAAAAAACCGTGGGGTGGCAACGGCCTTGTGCAGATTATTGAGCTGATGGCCGCGCCCGGCGTCGAGAGCTATGCGGGACCCGGTCACTGGAACGATCCGGACATGCTGGAGATCGGTAACGGCGGCATGACCACAGAGGAATACCGCACCCACTTCAGCATGTGGGCGATGTTCGCTGCGCCTCTGCTCACCGGAACGGACGTCGCCAACATGTCGGCCGACACCAGATCGATCCTGCTGAACCGCGCCGTCATCGCCGTCGATCAGGACCCGCTGGGCCAGGCGGGAACCCGCGTTAAGAAGGACGGCGAGATTGAGGTGTGGTCCAGGCAGCTGGCCGATGGCAGCCGCGCCGTCGCGCTTCTCAATCTCAGCCCCACGCCCATCTCCATCGGCGTCGGCTGGACCGACATCGGCTATCCCTCATCGCTGCGCGCAACCGTCCGTGATCTGTGGTCCGACAAGGAAATCAAAGACCAGACCGATCACTACGCCGCGCAGGTGCCGGCGCACGGCGTCGTGCTGGTTACCATAAAACCGCACGAATAAGCCATCACGGCAGTAACATTTTCGACCGCACAACCGAGACACCCGCCCCGGCTATCTCCCGCCTTTGCGTCGGGCGGTCATGGTCGCCCGCCCTTTTGTCGTCCGCGAGCCGAATCTCGTAACCACCTCGTAATCTGCTGCGCGGATCATGCTGCGGCTTGCGCAGTAATAGCGCGGCCCATTTCCAAATGATGGGCCTCTCATTACGCATATGGAATTGTTTACCGGGCTGCCGACAGGCAGAATCACCAAACAGTGAACGAAGCGCATCACGATTCACGAGGCGCAGGAAGCTGAGGACAAATCCAAATGAGCCGTCCCAGGCAGTGGTTGAACCGTTGGCTGCACAAGGATCGCGCGGACCTGGTCGAGTATGTCCTGCTGCTTTCCGTTCTCCTGCTCAGCGCCGTAGCCACAGGCTCTGCGCTGACTCACAAGATTGGAAATGAAATCAACATGATCACCAACAGGATTTGAGTTCACCGTCTCCTTGCCTGCACCACTGCTGTACTTGCCAAACTTTCTGCTACCGTTCTCCCGCAGTTTTACCGATCGGCGCGGTTATCTTCTTTGCCGGCCAGCAAAAGAAGAGCAGCTCCGCCGATCGGGAAAAACTTCGAGTCATCACGATCTCGGACAGCGGGCATTGTTCTCGATTCAACCGGAGTGGTCAGCCACTCAGAAGGGGTTCGCATATGTTTCTCATCGCAGCACTTGCCGGTACATCGCTCCTCGTGGCGCTCATGGGATTCATTCTCCCGCTCGCCGCCGCCGTCAAAGGCAACTAAACCGCGAGCCGGATCGGATCCGGCACGTTTGCACCGGGGTCTCAAGTATGTGGACACGCACGGCGTATGGTCCCGAATCGGCTAACGGATGGGCCCGTCCATCGATTCAAAAATGTGTCCCATTTTTTCCTGCTTTACGCGGAGGTACTGCTCGAAGCTATCCTCCGCGGGCACTTCCGCCGAAACGCGCTCGATCACGTGAACCCCGGCTGACTCCAGCGCGGCCACTTTTTCGGGGTTATTTGTAATCAGCCGCACCGACGTCACGCCCATCTGCCGCAGGATTTCCGCCGGCAGCTCGAATTCACGGCAGTCGGCCTCGAATCCCAGGCGAAGATTCGCCTCCACCGTGTCCAGACCCTGATCCTGCAGTTCGTAGGCGCGCAGCTTCGCCATCAGCCCGATGCCGCGTCCCTCCTGTTGCTCGTAGAGCAGGATCCCCACGCCGGCATCGGCAATCTTGCGCAGTGCCAGCTCCAGCTGCAGCCGGCAGTCGCAGCGCAGCGAATGAAACACATCTCCGGTCAGGCACTGCGAATGGATCCGCACCAGCGGCGGCGCGGCATGAATATCGCCCATGACCAGCGCTACAGCTTCTTCCTTCTCCGCCGTCTGTCCACAACGCGCGGGATCGTCGTCCGTATACACGCCCTCAAAGCCCACGATGCGAAAATGCCCCCACCGCGTGGGGAAGTCGGCATCGGCGACTTTGCGCACTGAAGCGATTGCCATACTTTCGATTATAGAAGTCCCGCGTTTTCCTGAACGCTGAACGCCGAACGCTGTACGCTGAATTGGTGCTCGACTCGCGCATCATCCTCATCACCCTGCTCATCAAGCTGGGTGTGGCCGCGGCCGTCTCTTCCGCGCTCGGGCGCTCCCGCGAGTTTCAGAACCTGCTCTTCCGAGAAGACCGCACCCTCCCGCAAACCCTGGGCCTGGTCGCTTTCATCTGCGTTCCGCTTGGCCTCGGCGTCTGGGTTCGCGTTGCTGTCCCTAACTTCTACGCTGCCGACATCTCCTTCGAAACCACCATCCTGATCGGCATCCTCATCGGCCCCGGCGCTGCCCTCATCGGAGCGACGGTCCTGGCGCTTCCGGCCGTCCTCCACGGCGAATTCCTCGCCCTTCCCTTTCTGCTTGCCGTCGCCATCACCGCCGGGATTTACGGACGCTTCGTCGACAAAGAGGAGGTTTGGTCCTTCTCTCCCTTCGTCGATCTCAGCCTCTATCGCTGGGTTCGCCGCACCCTGCTTCGTCCCCGCATCGACCGCCAGATTCTCCTGCTTGTCCTCATCGTCGCCATGGAAATCCTCCGCGAATGGACCTCGCGCCTGTCGCACCGGCTGTTCGCGCTGGTTTCCGACAGCTGGATCATCCGCATCGCAATCTGGACCTGCGCGGCCATGGTGGTCGGCATCCCCCTGAAGATCTGGAACGCCATCCGCATCGAGCAATCGCTCGAGGAACAAAAGCGCCTTCTCCTCGAAGCGCGCCTGGACGCGCTCCAGCGCCAGATCAATCCGCACTTCCTTTTCAACACCCTCAACTCCATCGCGTCGCTGGTGCGCTTTCGCCCCGAGCAGGCCCGCGAGCTGATCGTCAAGCTCGCCAACATCCTCCGCAAAATGCTCCACGAACACGATGCGTTTGTCCCGTTCCGCGACGAGCTCGCCACCACCGGCGACTACCTCTCCATCGAGATTGCCCGCTTCGGTGCGGAGAAGCTCTCCGTGGCACGGGAGATCGATCCGGAAACACTGGAAATCCCCGTGCCCAGCATGCTGCTGCAGCCGCTGGTGGAAAACAGCATCAAGCATGGGCTGGAACCGCGCATCGCGGGCGGTGTGATCACGCTGCGCAGCCGCATCGAGCGCGGCAAATTAGTGATCGAAGTGGAGGATGACGGCGTCGGTATCGCTCCCGGCCGCGCACACACCAGTGGCGTACTCCAGGGGACGGGCATCGGCATGAAAAATGTTCGCGAGCGCCTGCAGGTGCTCTATGGCGACGCGGCGCTCTTCGATATCACCAGCCGCCCGGGACGCGGCACCAAAGTGACGCTGATTTTTCCCGCACAATTTCCCGACGCCAGCCACCCCGCCACACGCGCCACTCTCACCGCCGAGCCCAGACGCTAGCGTTGAGCTTTTCGGGCCGTCAGGCCTGGACGGCTAGTTCTCCCACGCACCCAGCATCCGCCGCAGCAGCACAATCTGTCCCAGGTGATAACTCGTGTGCTGCCCCGCCAGCAGCACTTCCCGCAGCAGCGTCTGCCCGTCGCCCCACGGAATCGTGGCGTACAAATTCGACTCCGGATCGCCCACCAGCTTCTCGAAATCCGCGATGTCCTTCTTCAGCGCGCGCACCGACTTATCCCACGCCGCGCTATCCTCCGGCGCAGCTTCTTTCGGCCAATAGTCGTCGGGCCACTTCATCGCCTCATAATGCGAGTTCGTCGAGAAATCCAGCAGGTCATGCAGCGCCAGCCGAATGTGCTCCAGCTGCTGCCACGCCGAATGCTCTGCCCCCTTCGGCACCACCCCGCGCGCCTTTACCGGGAAATCATCCAGCACTGCCTTCAGGTCCGCGTGCGCCTCGCCGCCTCGCAAAAACTTCACCAGCTGTTCGCGCAGTGCGCGATCCTCCGCGTTTGCCATCGCAACTCTCCTCTTTCTTCTTGTGATGCACCACCGCGGCCTTTGTATTTCCCGAACGCCGCACCCTGAACGCTGTTCTACAGCGCGGCCAGCTCAGGCTCGCGCTTCTCCTGGAACACATTGCCCATGCGCCGGATCTGCGCGCCCACTCCGCGCAGCTTCTCTTCAATGTGCTCGTAGCCGCGATCGATGTTGTACACACGATCCAGAATTGACTCGCCCTCCGCCACCAGGCCGGCCAGCACCAGCGATGCCGACGCCCGCAGGTCTGAGCACATCACCGCCGCCGCCGACAGCGGCGTTCGTCCGCGCACGGTTGCGGTTCGCCCCTCCACGCGAATGTTGGCACCCATCCGCACCAGCTCCTGCACATGCATGAACCGGTTCTCGAAGATGTTCTCCTTCACCAGCGACGTTCCTTCCGCCTGCGTGGCGAGGGCCATGTACTGCGCCTGCATGTCGGTTGGATAGCCAGGGTACTCCTCGGTTGAAATGTCCGCTGCCTTCAGGGCGCCTTCGCTGCGTACGCGAATCTGGTCTTTGCTGAGCACATCGATGCGGACGCCGCACTCCTGCAGCTTCCCCATCACCGCCGTCAGGTGCGATGGATTGCAGTTCGCGACGCACAAGTCGCCACCGGTGATCGCGCCCGCCACCAGGAACGTTCCTGCCTCAATGCGATCAGGATTGATCCGGTGCTTCGCGCCGCGCAGCCTGGCCACGCCCTTCACCTGAATTGTCGAAGTCCCGGCGCCATGGATCTGAGCCCCCATGGCGGTCAGCATCGCCGCCAGGTCGGTCACTTCTGGTTCGCGCGCGCAGTTTTCCATGACGGTCTCGCCGTCGGCCAGCACCGCAGCCATCAGCAGGTCTTCGGTTCCCGTCACCGTAATCTTGTCGAAGACGATATGAGCGCCTTTCAGCCGCTCCGCGCGCGCCTCGATGTACCCGTGCTCATAGCCGATATTTGCGCCCAGCATCTCCAGACCCTTCGTGTGCAGATCGATGGGCCGCGCCCCGATCGCGCATCCACCCGGCATCGACACGCGTGCCACACCCATCCGGGCCACCAGCGGCCCCAGCACCAGCGACGACGCCCGCATCGTCTTCACAATCTCGTACGGCGCGGTCGGATCCTTGATCGTCCGGCAGCTGATCGTCGTCCGATGCTGCGCGCGCCCATACCCCAGCTCTACCTCGGCGCCCATCGATACCAGCAGCTTCCGTTCCGTCTCGATGTCCCGCACCTGGGGAATGTTCTCCAGCACAACTTCGTCTTCCGTCAGCAGAGCCGCGGCCATGCACGGCAGGGCGGAGTTTTTCGAGCCGCTGACTCGGATGGTGCCAAGGAGCGGATTGCCGCCGCGGATGACAAATTTGTCCATACTCTCTTCAGATTAAATGCGAATTCTCAGAAAAAGATGCAGCCGGCGATCCCCAGGCCAGTCACGGCCCCTGGGTTCCAGGATACGGGAGAGGCGAATCGCGCTTACTGCTTCGGCTGGGCCGGCGCCGGGTTTCCCTGCGGACCGTCTTCGGTCCAGATCACTTCGCCGGGCCGCGCATAGTGCAGCCGGTCCCGCGCCTCACGCTCAATGGCGTCCGGATCCGTCCTGAGCGCCTTCACGTGCTGCGCCAGCCGCGCGTTCTCCTGCTGGAGCTCGGCAATCCGCTTCTGCACGGCCCGATCCTCCGCGCGCCTCTGCTGGTACACACTGAGACCGTTTTCGCCAAAGATGGCGTGATACCCAAACACCAGTGCGGCCACAATTACCGCGGCTGTCGCGATGCGCCGCCGCATCCGGTAGAGCACCTGCGCCGCCCGCTCGACCAATCCTGTCTGCTTCTGTTCCCCGCTCACATCCGCCGCCTGTTCCACGAACCACCGATCACTGCAAAACCCAATCCTTCGCCGCCTGGCTCAGCGGTCCCTTATCGCTTTCTTTGCGAGCTTCGGAATAAACCCGCACCACTGGCTCGGTTCCGCTCAGCCGATAGCACACCCACGAGCCATCTGCCAGGATCAGCTTCAGTCCTTCGATCCGGACCGCCTGCACAACCTTCCGCCCGCCCAGCTCGTGCGGATCAGTCTTGATCTTCTCAGTGAACTTAGACTTGACCTCGGGAGTCAAGCGGAAATTCTCCCGATTTGGATAGAAGGAACCAACCCTGGCAAATATCTTCTTCAATTGTTCGCCCAGGCTGGCGCCGCGGACCGCTACCATCTCTGCCGCCAGCAGTCCGGCAATCACGCCGTCCTTTTCCGGAACATGCCCGCGAATCGTCAACCCAGCGCTCTCCTCGCCCCCAATGGCAATCTTGTCCTCGTTAATCAGCTCCCCGATGTACTTGAAGCCGACAGGCGTTTCGTAGAGAGGAACCTTGAACTCATCCGCCAGCGCGTTGATCAGATTGGTCGTCGCTACCGACTTCGCGACCCCGTTTTTCCAGCCTCGCGTGTCCACCAGATAATCGAACAGCAGCGCGATGATGTAATTCGGCTGGATGAACGTTCCGTCGCGATCCACGATTCCGAACCGGTCCGCATCGCCATCGGTCGCAATGCCGATCGCTGCGCCGGTCTCCTTCATCTTCTCCCGGCAGGCATTCAGCAGCTCGCCATCCGGCTCCGGCGCGTGTCCGCCGAACAGAACATCACGATAATCGTGGACCGTCGCCGTCTCCACACCATGCTCGCGCAGAATGTGGCAGCTGTACCCCCGCGCCGCACCCCAGAACGGATCGAAGACCACCTTCATTCCCGACTTCTGGATCGCCTTCAGGTCGACCAGCTCGGCCAGCCGCTTCAGATAATCCGGCTTGACATCGACCTGTTCGTACTTCGCTCCTGTATCCGCCGGTGAAGGCACCTCGTCCAGCGCCTTCACGTTCGCTTCGATCTGGTGGGTCACCTCCGGCAGTGCCGGCGCGCCGTCCGGCGTCGAATACTTGATGCCGTTGTATTCCGGCGGATTGTGCGACGCCGTAAAGTTGATCGATCCGCCCGTCTTCAACCGTCGCACGGCGTAGGCAATGGCAGGCGTCGGCGCCGGCTCCGGAATGATGAGCGGGGTCACGCCATGGGCCGCAAGCACCTTCGCCGCATCGGCGACAAACATCTCCCCCAGAAATCGCGGATCGCGCCCCACCAGAACCGTCCTCGGCCCATTTTGCGACGCCACATACTGGGCGATCCCGGCCACCGCTCTCCGGATATTCGCCATGGTGAACTCATCCGCGACGACCGCGCGCCAACCCGACGTTCCAAACTTAATCTCGGCGTTCATGCTTCTCCCATGCGCGTTTGACCTTTATGATGCTGCCAACCGCACTGCTGGTCGTGAGCCAACCGATGATTGTACCCGCCGCCGATGTACGCCTCGTCCTCACCACCGCAGGCTCGCAGGAAGAAGCCGAGAACATCGCCCGCTCCCTTGTCGACGAGCGCCTCGCGGCCTGTGTCAACATCGTGCCCGGCCTCACCTCCATCTATCGCTGGAAAGGCGAACTGGAAAGGGCGGCCGAGTTTCTGCTCCTGATCAAATCCACTGCCGCCCATCTCGATCGCCTCGAAGCCGCCGTCCGTCGCCTCCACTCCTACGAGGTACCGGAATTGCTGGTGCTCACGCCCGACGCGGCGGGCAAACGCTATCTCGACTGGCTTCTCCAGGAATCTGCAGGCCCTCTCTAGGTCCACCTTTCCTTCAGGTGATTTGCTCCGCCGTCTTTGCCGCCATCGTTCTCAAGAACCGTCGCGCCGGCATCCCAGCGGTTCGAAAGAATTTCAACAGGCCGCCCAACCTCCGGTTACCTTTTGGTTACTGAATAGGGAGTGAAATGCGCGGCAGTTAGCCCTCACTATAGGGAAGCAACTTCGCACGCACTGGCACGAATCAACATTGCAGCGCACGCGCGCTGTGCGCTCCCATCAACTGCCTTGGGGGACTTATGAAAATCGCAGCCCTGCATGGGAGAATCTCCCTTGCCGTCGCATCTCTCTGCCTGCTCGTTCTGACTTTCCAGACCCTTGCTCCTGCTGCCCACGCTCAAACCGTCGTCGCCACCATCCCGACCCCGAACCCTCCTGGATCTCCGGATGTCGACCCCGCCGCCGGACGCCTTTACATTCCCTTCCAAAACCAAATCGATGTCGTCGATGAAAATACGAATCAGGTTCTTCGCACCATCACCCTTGGCGAAGAGATCAAAGCCGTTACCGTCAACCCGCTGACCTCCCGTCTTTACGCCGCTGACGCGTTTCAGGGAGCCCTTTACATCATCGATACCAGGACCTTCGCCACGGTTGCGACAATCGACATTCCCTACGCCCGCAATGTCGTGGTCAATCCCCTCACCAACCGGATTTACGTCTCCAACTCCTTTTATGTTTTTGTTATTGACGGTTCAACTGACCTGATCCTGTCTCAGGTTTCACTCGACGGAGCTGAGGGTCTCGGCGTTAACCCCATCACTAACAAGATCTACGTCGCTCAGGATGTATACCCCGGCGCAATCGATGTCCTCGATGGAGCCACGAATACCATCAGCGCCGCGATTCCCACCGGCGATGATGCCACTTTTGCCGTTGCCGTCGACTTCTTCCGCAACCATGTGTACGCAACAAACAACTCCAGTATCACGGTGATCAACGGCGCCAACAACACCGTTACGACATCGATTGCCGACGATGGCCAGCCGGGGGGAATCGTCGTTGATCCCGTCACCAACGCTGCCTATATCAATAATGAAATCCTGAACGAGGTCGAGATCGTTAATACCACCACAAATCAGGCTGTGGGCACCATCAACACCGGTACCTTCCCACTCTTTTCGGCCCTCGATCTCTATCGCGGCTCGATCTTCGTCAGCGAGGATGGCACCCCGAACGGCGACGGTACCTTCACTGGATCTGGCGTCTCCGTGATCGAGTTGCCGGCCCCGCTGAACATCGCTCCTGGACGCGTTCGCACACCGATCGCCGACGCCAGTCCCCGCGTGGCAGGGACCCTCTAGCACTCCGTCCAGACCATGGATCGTCCCTGGCTCAGGGGCAATTCAGTCCTAAAACACCAGGGGTGCGAGTACTCTCATCCCCGCACCCTTTTCTCTTTGCCCCTCGTCCTTATGCTTCGCTTGCTCCGTGGCACTTCTTGTATTTCTTCCCCGACCCGCACGGACAAGGGTCGTTGCGCCCCACCTTTTCTCCCACGCGCCGCTGCGCCGGAGCGGACCCATCGCCGCCGCCCGCCATCCGCGCGTGCTCCAGCTCCTTCTGCTTCTTCCGCTGGAATTCCTTCTCAATATCGTCGATGGTGGTGGACGGCGCCCTGCTGGGAGCCAGCGGTATCGGCGGAGCGTTGGAATCCCTGTGCCCGTTACCGTCTGCCGACGGCACGCTGGGAGCCGCAGGAATCGCGGGCCGCGGTCGCGCTGGAATCTCGACCGGCTGCCCATCCGGCCCCACGATCCTCATCAGGAAGAGGAAGCGCACTGTATCTTCCTGGAACCGCTCCATCATTCCCTCGAACATCTCGAAGGATTCCTTCTTGTAGGCCACCAGCGGATCCTGCTGCGCATACCCGCGCAGGCCGATGCCTTCCTTCAGGTGGTCCATGTTGAGCAGGTGGTCCTTCCACAGCCCATCGATCACACTCAGCATGATCATCCGCTCGTGGAAGCGCATCTGCACGTCGCCGATCAGCTGCTGCTTGGCGTCGTACTTCGCCTTCAGCCGCTCGAAAATCGTCTCGCCCAGTTCGTGCCGCGTCATCTGCTTCGCGTCCATGCCTTCGGCTTCGAGGTCGAACCCGAAATGCTGACCCAGCTTCTCGCGCAGACCCTTCACATCCCACTGATCCGGATGCACGCGCTCGCTGGCAAACTCATCCAGCAACCCACTCAGGATGTTGGGCACGTAATCTTCGACGATCAGCTCCTTCTGATCGAGCCCTTCCAGCAGCTGCCGCCGCAACCCATAGACGGCCTCACGCTGCTTGTTCATCACATCGTCGTACTCGAGCAGATGTTTGCGCGCTTCGAAGTTCTGCCCTTCCACCGCCTTCTGCGCCGCCTCGATGCGGTTGGAGATCATCCGCGACTCGATGGGCATGCCCTCTTCCATCCCCATCTTTTGCAGCAGCGTCGAAACCCACTCGCGCGCGAAGATCCGCATCAGGTCGTCTTCGAGCGAGAGATAAAACCGCGAAGCGCCCGGATCCCCCTGCCGTCCGGAGCGGCCGCGCAGCTGGTTATCGATGCGCCGCGACTCGTGCCGTTCTGTGCCCAGGATAAACAGGCCGCCCGCCGCGATCACCTGCTCGTGCTCGCCGCCTGCGGTGGCCGCGTGTCCCTCGTACACGCGATCCCAGTTCTCCTGGCTGGTCTCGTACTCCTGGCCCTGGTAATAGAAGCGCAGCATGCCGGCCGGCGCGGTCGGATTGATCGCGCCCTCGGCCACTGAAATCGATCGCGCCATCGCCTTCTTCACCAGCTCCTGGCGTGCCACAAAATCCGGATTGCCGCCGAGCAAAATATCGGTGCCGCGTCCGGCCATGTTGGTGGCGATCGTCACCATGCCCAGCCGGCCGGCCTGGGCCACGATCTCCGCCTCGCGCTCGTGATACTTGGCGTTCAGCACCACGTGCCGCACGCCCTTGCGCGCCAGAATCTGCGACAGGACCTCGCTCTTCTCGATGGACGTGGTGCCCACCAGCACCGGTTGCTGATTCTCGTGCAGCTTCGCAATCTCGTCCGCAACCGCGTAGTACTTTTCCTTCGCCGTCCGGAACACCACATCGGCGTTCTCGATGCGCCGCATCGGCTTATTCGTGGGAATCACAACAATGTCCAGCTTGTAGATGTTGTCGAACTCCGACGCCTCGGTTTCCGCGGTGCCCGTCATGCCGGCCAGCTTCTTGTAGAGGCGGAAATAATTCTGGAAGGTGATGGTCGCGAGCGTCTGATCCTCGCGCCGAATATTCACGCCTTCCTTGGCTTCGACCGCCTGATGCAGGCCATCGGACCAGCGCCGCCCTGGCATCATGCGTCCGGTGAACTCGTCGACGATGATCACCTCACCATCTTTCACCACGTACTGCACGTCCTTCTTGTACAGCGAGTGCGCCTTGATGGCGGTCTCAACGTGGTGCTTCAGATCCCAGTTTTCCGGGTCGGCAATGTTGCCAATCCCCAGCAGGCCCTCGATCTTCTCCCATCCTTCGTCGGTCACCGCGATGGTCTTGTGCTTCTCATCGACGACGTAATCGCCGGTCAGAATCTTCTCTTCCGGACTCTTCTCGATCTCCTCGCCCAGCTCCAGGGAAGGAATAATCCGGTTCACCCGCGCGTACTTATCGGTTGTCTGATCCGTTGGTCCGGAAATGATCAGCGGCGTCCGCGCCTCGTCGATCAGGATGGAGTCCACCTCGTCCACGATCGAGTAGTAGTGCCCGCGCTGCACGCAGTCGGCCAACTCGAACTTCATGTTGTCGCGCAGGTAGTCGAAGCCGAATTCGTTGTTCGTCCCGTAGGTGATGTCGGACCCGTACGCCTTGCGCCGCTGGTTGTCGTCGAGGTCGTGGACGATGACCCCCACCGTCAACCCGAGAAATTCGTAAATCTTCCCCATCCACTCGGCGTCGCGCTTGGCCAGATAATCGTTGACCGTGACCACGTGCACGCCATGACCGGCCAGCGCATTCAGATAGCACGGCAGAGTGGCCACCAGCGTCTTGCCCTCGCCGGTCTTCATCTCGGCGATTTTGCCCTGGTGGAGCACCATGCCGCCGACCAGCTGGACATCGAAATGCCGCATGGTTACGGCGCGCCATCCGGCCTCGCGCACCACCGCGAAGGCCTCCGGCAAAATGTCGTCCAGTGCCTGCTTCTCCGCCGCGACCCGCGCCTCTTCGTCGGTGATGCCTTCCAGAGCCGCGGCAATCCGGGCCCTGAACTCCGTCGTCTTCGCGCGCAGCTGCTCATCACTCAGAGCCCTGATCTGCGGCTCGAGCGCGTTGATCTCCGTCACGCGCGGCAGCAGGCGCTTCACCGCCCGCTCGTTGCTGGTCCCAAAAACCTTGTTGAGAACTTTAGTCCCGATCAAGTCTGAATCCTTCGGCGGTCTGTCTCGACGCCTGCCGCGTCCACTGTTTCGATACCGCCTCGCCCGCTGGAGAACTTCAGGGGCCCACTTTCATTTTAAGGTACCCCTCCGATTCATGCCGCCGCTCCCTCCGCTGTCGCTCCCATCTATCTGCTACAGGCTACCGGCTCCGGCTACCGGCTACCGGCTGCTTCTATAGAGTCTTCAGATAGGCCTTCGCCCGCTCCAGTTCCGGAAACAGCTTCTCTTCCGCCTGGAAGGCCGCCGAATGCACGCAGCGCCGGCCGTTCTTCTGCTTCACGGGATGCTTCAGGTGCAGCATCTCGTGATACATCAGATATTCGATGGCATAACGCGGGGTTCCCCTGCGATCGAAAACCCGGCTGACCATGATGGTATTGTGCGCCGGATCGTAATGCCCCAGCAGCCGCCGCGCCGTGACCTCGCTCCATGTGAGCAGCGGCCGGCCCATCAGCCCGTGAAAGAACTGCCGGTTCAGGGTTTCGAAAACTTCATCGAGATCGTAATGCTGGCCCTGCGCGGACAGGATCTTTTTCCGCCCGCGCGTCTGCCGGATGCGCTCGCTCTGCCGCACCACCGCCTCGCTCGAGGTAAATCGCCGGTATCGCCGCGCCTGCCCCGGATCGATCGGCCTGCGATACAACTTCGCCAGCAGGATGTGGGCAATGGCCCGCAGCACTGGCTCCGGCGCACCCTCCAGCAGATCGGAAAGGCTGACGCGGATCCGCCCCTCGCGCAGCCGGATGGTGGTGTTCAGCGAGGTGAACCGGTAGAAACGCACTTCCATGGAAGGCATCGGAGCTCGCGGCCGAATCGCGCGATACTCCTCGGCGAACAGTTCAGCAAGATGGGGAGTCACTACGATCCCGAATCTCGCACAGCGCGGTGTAGAAATCAAGATGGGCCGCGCTGCAACCTGTGCCCTGTCACCTGTAACCTGTTCCTATGCACGCTGTTGCCACCGAACGTATTATCCAGCCCGCCCGCACCGTCGAGGGCAGCCTGCGCCTGCCCGGCGACAAAAGTATCAGTCACCGTTACGCATTGCTGGGAGGCCTCGCCGCGGGCACTACCCGCCTGACCAATTTTTCCACGGGAGCCGACTGTGCCTCGTCTCTCGCCTGCGTCGAAGCTCTCGGCGCACGCGTGCACCGCAGCGAAAATTCGGTCGAGATCACAGGCGTCAGCGGCCGCCTCCGTCCCTCCGCCTCGCCTCTCGACTGCGGCAACTCGGGCTCGACAATGCGCATGCTCTCCGGCCTCCTCGCCCCACAAGCCGGTACCTTCACCCTCATCGGCGACGCCTCTCTGAGCCGCCGCCCGATGGAGCGTATTCGCAAGCCGCTTGCCCTGATGGGCGCCCGCCTCGACCTCACCGACGGCCACGCGCCGATCACCATCGACGGCGCGCCCCTCACGGCCATCGACTACACCACGCCCATCCCCAGCGCCCAGGTGAAAACCGCGCTGCTGTTCGCCGGACTGCAGGCTGAGGGCATCACCACGGTTCGCGAATCGGTCCGCACCCGCGACCACGGCGAGCTGGCCCTGCGGGCCTTCGGCGCCACGGTCGACCGCGCCAAAGATTCCGTTTCGATCGCCGGCGGCCAGCAGCTCCGCGCCATCGACGCCGCCGTTCCCGGCGACATCTCCTCGGCTGCGTTCTTCCTGTGCGCCGCCGCGCTCTTCCCTGGCTCGAACCTCATCTTTGACGACCTCGGGCTCAATCCCACGCGCGCCACGCTGCTCGACGTGCTCACTGCGCTGGGCGCGCACATCGGTGTGCTCAATCTCGAAACCAAAAACGATGAACTGGTGGGCACCGTGCAGGTCAACGCACCGCCCAACGGGCTCACCGGCACTACGATCGCGGGCGCACTCTCGGCGCAGCTGATCGACGAGCTGCCGGTGCTGGCTGCCATCGGCCCGTACACGCAAACCGGCATCCGCATCCGCGACGCCAGGGAACTGCGCGTCAAAGAATCGGATCGCATCGCTCTGGTGGCCGCGAATCTTCGCGCCATGGGCGCCGAAGTGGAGGAGTTCGACGACGGCCTCGACGTGCCCGGCGGTCAAACGCTGCATGGCGCTGCCATCGATTCCGGCGGTGATCACCGCATCGCCATGGCCTTCTCGGTCGCCGCTCTCCGCGCGACGGGAGATACCCTGATTCGGGGCGCGGAATCCGCGGCCATTTCTTTCCCTGAGTTTTTCGACTTACTCGACCGCGTGACAGAACGATAACTACATTCTGTTCGGTTTTCGGATCAGCCTAGTCGGCGAAGGCGTGGAGGCGGGCTGGGGGGTTGTCCACCGCCAGGTGGTGGCCGCAGTAGACGCAGTAGAGATCCGTGATGCGGGCGGTACGGTGGCAATTGCCGCAGCAGGGGGCGATCTGGTAGGCACACTGGGGACAGAAGTGGTAATCCGCCTCGATGCGGGCGTTGCAGGCGGGACAGATGGAGAGCGCGGGCAGGCGGAGGAGGAAATAGAGGACCGCACCGATACCGCTGGGAATCACGACGCACACCACCATCCAGAGAGGGGTACTCATGCCGCGGCGGGGTGAGTCGCGGCTGATGTAGCCGATCATGAGCACGTACAGGGCGGCGAGGGCGCCGATGCTGAGATCGATATAGAAGCGGAACCAGAAGGGCATGTTGGGGGGATGGTGGCGATGGGCGGGCACCACAACCCACATGAGGTACTGCATGATCGCAAAGGCGATGATGGCGCCAACGACGGACCAGAGAGGAATGAGCCGGAGCTCACTCGAGAAACCGTCGGAGGGTATCTCGATACGGTGATCGTTGTTCATGGAAAGCGGCCCCGAAAATTATCGTTGCTTTTCGCGCACAGCCCGATCTCTCCACGTGATCAGCAGGACGGCGAAGATAGCGGAGAGAAAAACCAGGAAGAGGGTGAGCATCATGACGGGCAGCTCGAAAAAGTGCTCGCCCGCGGTGAGATCGGTGACGGCCAGCCACAGGGCAGGCGCGATCAGCACGATCAGCGTACCCATCGCCAGCAGGGCGATGCCAGCATGGCGGCGCTTGCGCATCCGCTGCTCTTCAAGGTTGAAAGCGGCTTCCATCACGGAGCGGCGTGTACGGAGCACGACTTCGGGAATCGGGTGTCCGGTAACGGACCTCGGACGGAATACATCGCTGCTCATAGAACCTCCATCCGTTCAGAAGATGCGGCAACGGACCGGGTTGCCGACCGGACGTGGGGTCTGAGCGCAGCCAGGCCGCGATAAAGGCGAGATTTGACGGTCGACAGCGGAGCACGCGTCATGCGCGCGATCTCTTCGAGAGACATTTCTTCGTGGAAGCGAAGAACAAGCACTTCGCGATGGAGCGGATCGAGGGTGAGGAGAGCTTCCGCGACCAGCTGGCCGCTTTCGAGGGTGGCGAGATGCTCGAAGGGCGTTTTCTCCTGGCTGGGAACCTCGAAGGGGCGCTCTTCGTCGCCGTTCTCGCACATTTCCTCGAGGCTGGCCATGGAGCGGCGGCGGCGGAGATCGATGACGAGGTTGCGGGCGATCGTGAACAGCCAGGTGTCGAAGCGGGAATTGCCGTTGAACTGGGAGCCGCGCAGGAGGACGCGCATCCAGGTTTCCTGGAAGAGGTCTTCGGCGAGCTCGCGATTGCCGGTGAGGTAGAGCAGGTAGCGCAGGAGGCGGTGCTGGTAGAGCACGATGAGCTCGTCGAGCAGCTGGGCGTCGTGGCGCTTGAGGCCTTCGGCGACACGGGCATTCTCTGACTGGATCTGCTGCGCGAGCTGGAGCGCCGCTGCACTCATGTCAATTTCACAGACGGAGGAAGGTCTGCGGAAGACGCTGCGGGTAACGAGTTTTTCGAGTTTTTGCGTTACGTCCACACACACGCCCCGCATTTCGAGACTCGGGCCCGCGCAAGCCAAAAAACGACTGGCAGGAGGGGCCTGTCATGCTCGCCTGTAACTCCTCCATTATCAATCGAATTTGCACGAGTCGGCAAGGATAAACTGGACAGGATGGAAATCATTTACGGCCTGCACCCGGTGGAAGAGGCGCTGCGCGCGGGGGAACGGCGATTCGACCATATTTGCGTGGCGCGTGAGCGGCTGGAACAGGGAGCGGCGAAGCGACGTGGCCGAGATTGCGGCGCTGGCCAGGGCGGCGGGCGTGCCGGTGAGAACCGAGCCCCGGGAATCGCTGACGCGGGTGGCGGGGACGGCGGCGCACCAGGGAGTCCTGGCGGTGGTGCGCGAGCGGGAGTTTCTGGGAATCGAGGATCTGCTGGAGGGTCCCGAGCCACGGTTGGTGCTGGCCCTGGATGGGATCGAGGATCCGCAGAACCTGGGGGCTCTGTTGCGGACGGCGGAGGGGGCGGGGGTGGATGGTGTGCTGCTGCCGGAGCGGCGGTCGGCGCCGCTGAGCGCTGTCGCCATGAAGGCGGCAGCCGGTGCAGCGGAGCATTTGCGGCTGGCGCGGGTGGTGAATCTGGTGCGGGCGCTGGAGATGCTGCAGTCGCGGAACCTGTGGTGTGTGGGTTTGGACGAGCGCGGCACGATGGATTACGACCGGTACGATTTCCGGTCCAATACGGTGGTGGTGCTGGGGCGCGAAGGCGCTGGGCTGCACGAGCTGGTACGCAAAACCTGCGATCATCTGCTGCGGATTCCGATGGGGGGCAGAGTGGAGTCGCTGAATGTGTCGGCGGCGGGCGCAGTGGTGTTGTTTGAGGCGGCTCGGCAGCGGCGGTCGGGACGGGAGCGGGAGGAGAGCCGGCCAGTGAAGGCGCAAAAAGGTCTGGGTTCATGAAGTTTTGGATTTTGGCGGTTGCGCTTGGCGGTACCTGCCTGGGATTCGCGCAGCAAACGGAAAAGCCAACAGAAAAACCTGAGGTGCTGTTTGCGGGGCAGCCTGCGGCGGCGAACCCGCAGGCTGCGGGAGCCACGGCTGCTGTGACGGATGCGGAGCGGGCTGCGGTGAGGATTACGGCGTGGGATCTCGATGTGCATCTGAGCCCGCGGCAGCAATCGATGGAGGCCGACGCGCGGGTGACGTTGCGCAACGACGGGACGGCGCCGCTGCAACGGATTGCGCTGCAGCTTTCTTCGACGCTGAACTTTGAGACGGTGGGCCTGGGCGGAAAGAAAGCGGCATTTGTGCAAAGCACGATAGCGAGCGACGCGGATCACACAGGCAAACTGCACGAGGCGGTGATTCCGCTCGCCGGAGCGCTGGCGCCGGGGGCGCAGGCGGTGCTGGATGTCGAATATGGCGGGACGATTGCGCTCAGTGCGGAGCGGCTGACGGCGATTGGAGCTCCGGAGGCGACCGCTGACGCTTCGGACTGGGACCGGATCGCGGAGGATTTCACCGGAGTGCGCGGGTTCGGGAATGTGGTGTGGTATCCGGTGAGCTCGAAGCCGGTGTTGCTGAGCGCCGGCGCCCAGCTGTTTACGGAGATTGGGCGGCAGAAGCTGATGGATCAGGACGCGACGGTGCGTCTGCGGGTGACGGATGAATTTTTGTCGGCGGCGCCGAATGTGGCACTGCTGGACGGGCATTTTGTGAAGCTGGACAAGCCCACGGCGATGCCGACAGCTTCGTTTCCGGGAGTGATCACGGCGTCGTTGCCGGCCACGCGGCTGGGGTTCGAGACGCCGTCGCTGTTTCTGGCGCGGCGGAGCGAGACCGATGGGCATGGGTTGCGCGTGCTCGCGACGGATGCGGACGCAGGCAGCGCACAGCGCTATGTGGAGAGCGCCGGGATGGTGGAGCCGCTGGTGCGGACGTGGCTCGGGAATAAGCCCGGTGCAATGTTCACGATTCTGGATCTGCCGGAGGGGGACGATGCTCCAGCGGAGATGGGCGAGATGCTGGCGACGCCGCTGTCGAGCGACGACGCGGCGCATCTGGCGCCGGTAGTGGTGCACTCGCTGGCGCATGGGGAGTTTTCGTCACCGCGGGCGTGGCTTGACGAGGGCGTGGCAAATTTTTTGGGAACGTTGTGGATCGAGGCGAATCAGGGGCGCACGGCGGCGCTGGAGAATCTGAATGCAGACCGGCCGGCGCTGGCGCTGGCGGAACCGAGCACGCCCGGCGCGGGGCCAGGCCAGGATTTGCTGCACGCGGCGAACGCGGTCTACTACCGGACGAAAGCGCAGTACGTGTTGTGGATGCTGCGCGGGATTGCGGGGGACGCGCCGCTGGAGAGCGCGCTGCAGCAGTACGATCCTGCGCGGGACACGACGCCGGGCTATTTCGAGCAGCTGCTGGAGCAGGCGAGCGGAAAAGATCTGCACTGGTTCTTCGACGACTGGGTGGATCACGACCGGGGATTGCCGGATTTTTCGATTGTGGGGGTGTATCCGAGCCGTGAGGCTCGGTCGCAGGTACTGGTGGCGATCGAGATTGCCAATGAGGGGTATGCGGAGGCGGAGGTTCCGGTCACGGTGACGGGGTTGAACGGCTCGGTGACGGACCGGGTGCGGGTTCCGGCGCATGGGCGGGTGACGCACAGGATCACGTTCCAGGAGGATCCGACCGAAGTGGATGTGAATGACGGGACGGTGCCGGAGGTCGAGGACAGCATTCACGTGAAAAAGCTGACGGGGCCGTGAGCAGATTACTGGACGGTTGGCTGGGGAAGCGTTCCGGCGATTTTGACGGGGCCGCGCCGGGTTTGCAGGGTGAGGTCGAGGTCGCGGTCGAAGGTGATGGTTCCGCGGAGGGAAGTGGTGCGGGCTGCGCGGACGATTCCCCCGCTGGTGATGGTGAGTGAGCTTTTGGCGAGGGTGCCTTTCGCGGTCCAGCGATCGAATGGTTCGAGGGAAGAGTCAGGGGTTGCGGCGCCCGGAGCGAAGGCGCCGTTTTGCCAGGTGAAGGAGAAACCGCCGGTGGCTGAAGAGGCGAGATCTTCATTGCGGTAGCCGTTCATGGTGAGGCTGGCTTCACCAGTCATGAGGCCCGATCCCCATTTCTCGCCGAAGAGGGCGGCGACTTCGGGCGCGTGGGCGCCGGCGAGATGAAAGCTCAGATTCCAGTGGGGTGTGCTGTCCTCGATGGTCATCGCGCCGCTGGCGTGAAGAACTCCTCCGAGGGTGGTGGCGTCGATGGAGGAGAAGGTAAGCTTGTTGCCCTGGACGCTGACGGATGTGGTGAGGTCGCGCAGGGGCAGGCGATTGAGATCGAGAGCAGTGCAGCGAATCTCGCCGTCGAGCGCAGGCCAGGCGGAGAGGTGCGGTCCGAGAGCATTGGTGAGGAGATGGCCGAGGAAACCACCGTTCGCGTCGACCCCGAGCGCCGTTTCAAGAGCTGCGGCATCGAGCGGGCCGGAGGCCAGGGTGAATCCGGCGGGACAGGCAACCGGCTGGTTGCAGATCGCGGGATACCGGATGGAACCCTGCAGGGGGATTTTCCGATACGTGAAGACGACGTTCTGCCAGAAGATTTCCTGGGGCGTGAGAGTAATCTCCGCCGACTGCACGTCGACGGGGGCGGGGAGAAAGGCGGGCTTCAGCTGCACCGCTTCGAGTTTAAGGGTGCCGTTGCTTCCGATCGCGGGAGTTGGGCCAGGCGGCCGGATCCAGCTGCCCTGGGTGGTGAGACTGAGGGTGGCGCGTCCTTTGGGAGCAACGACGGCCAGGCCGTTTTCGAGCAGCCCGAAATTGGCAGCGGCGGGAAGCAAACGGGCGAGGGCGGCTTGCCCGCTGAGATGGATTTCGAAGCCCGCACGGGTGAGACGGGCATCGGCCAGCACCGGATCGGGCTCGCCCATGGGAACGGCGATGGACTGAAGCTGGATTGCGTTCTGCGGCATGACAGGCGAAGGAGGAACGCGCTTTGCGCGGCGGGGCGGCGCAGGCTGCGAAGGCGGCGCAACGAAATGCATGGGAGGCAAGCTCAGGGTGCCTCCGGGAAAGCGCAGCGAGACGGCGGTTGCCCCTGCATCGCCGGTGAGGATGCTGCGGTGTTCAGCAGTGACGAGCTGGAAATTTCCATTCACGGTGCCGGCGACCGTGGTGTTTTGTGCGTTGGGGCGCATGAGCCCGAGGATGCTGACAGGGAAGGAGGCCGGAACCTGGTTGATTTCGAGCTGAAGATTCGCATTCGGCGCTGCGAGTCCCTGCACGCTGCCGGTGAGGAGAAGGTGGCCGCTTGAAATCGGCCAGAAGCAGGTGATGTTGTCGACAGTGCGTTGCGCGCTGTGGTATTCGCTGCGGCAGGTTGCGTCCACGTCGACGGTCGACAACGGCTGAAACTCCTGGCGGCGCAAACTGCCGACTCTCAGCCGTGACTCGGTCCTGAGGTCGCCGAGGGTGCCGCGCATGGTGGCGGTTGCATCCAGGTCGCCGCGCCATCCGCTGTCCATGCCGGCAATGAGGCGGCTCACTTGTCCGAGCTGGGCGCCGCTCCACTCGGTCTGGAGGTCGACCGGCATGGCATCGAGGGCGGGGGCGCGATGGAGCGAGCCTTCGACGTTGAGCTCGCCGGTATCGGAGAGATGCAGCTGCAGATCGGTGCGCACGGGCTGGGCGCGCAGGCGCAGCCGCCACTGATCCGCGCTGGCCTGCCACATCGAGAATTCGGCGTTCATCAGGGAGAAGGGCAGTTTCTCGGGGCCTTGCTTGAAGTCGATGCGGGCGTTGGTGGCCTCGATGTAGGGGAAGCGAGGACGAGCGCTGGCGTGGCGTTCGGCGGTGGGAGCATTGGGAATCTGCGAGGCGCGCAGCAGGACGGAGGCGACGCTCCACTGGCCGCCACTGTTGCGGACGAGGTTCAGATTGGCTTCGTCGAGACTGATGCGGCTGACCTCGAGGCGACCGCGCCACAGCGAAGTGAGGCGCAGCGATGCGACGACGGAAGAGGCGTGGAGAGCGGGCTCAAAGCCGAAGGCGGGATCTTCGTCGACGGTAAAGTCGCTCATCAGGATCCCGGGCATGGGCAGCAGGCGCAGCTGCATGCCGCCCACATAGACGGGCCGGCCGAGAGCTTCCGACATGCTGGCCGTGATCGAACGCCGGTATTTGCCGAGGTTGACGAGGGGCGGCACAAAGATGGCAAGGATGAGCAGGACGATGAGGCTGGCAACGATCAACAGCGCGCGCCACGGAGAGCGGTGCGGCGGGGATGTTTCTTCGGAGGACAGCAGCTCCCCCAGTGCGGGCATGGCTATTTCACTCGGTGCAGCGTGCGGCGCCAGCGGGTCCCGTCAAAGAAGTGAATGGTCTCGTGCAGGATCCAGCTTATGCGGTCGGACAGAGACGTCTTGAACTCCTGGGTCTCAGGAGTTTCGAAGGACCAGTAGACGAACAGCGGGCGGCCGACGATGTTGCCGCGGGGCACGAAACCCCAGAAGCGGCTGTCGAGCGAGACGGTGCGATTGTCGCCCATGCAGAAATACATGCCGGGGGGGACGACCAGATCCTGTCCCTGAATATAGTTGGGCAGCCCTTCGGCCCATTCCGCGGTTACGTCGCCGCTGGTGGCGGGAGAGACGGAGGGGAAATCGTCGCGGTACGGATTGTAGTCGGCGTCGGTAGGCTTGCCGGCGTAGGGCTCGTCGAGAGCGACGCCGTTGCGATAGACGATGCCGGCGCGCAGATGAATGCGGTCGCCCGGCAGACCCATGACGCGCTTGACGAGAAAGAGGTGTTCGCCATTGGGCTCAACGGTGGGCTTGTAAAAGACGACGATGTCGCCATGTTGAACATTCCGGTAGTAGACGAACGGAGCGTAGGCGGCGGGCGGCGCGAGGGTGATGCGATCGACGAGCACGTGATCGCCGACCAGCAGCGCGCTGACCATGGAAGAGGAGGGAATGGCAAAATTCTGAAAGACAAAAGTGAGGACAAAGAGCCCCACAGCCAGTACGCCGCAAATGGAGGCGAAGGCCTCCAGGGGAGTTTCGTCGTGCTTGTGTTTTGCCTGCTTATCCTCGACTTCTTCTGCCATCAGCTTTCCGAATGTCCTCAGCGAACGATGCGCATACAGCGATTCCAGCGCGCAAAAGCGACGATCCTGCCCCAGAGATTGTTTTTCTGTCCGAGTCTATCATCCGCAAGCTCGGCCACATCGGTAGCGGAAGGCTCGCGCAGAGAGAAATAGATGACGAAGGGGCGGCCCACGATGTGATCGCCGGGGACGAAGCCCCAGTAACGGCTGTCGCGGCTGAAATTGCGATTGTCGCCGAGGACAAAATATTCGTGGGGAGGCACCACGAGGTCGCCCTCGCGCACCTCGCGCCGCATTTCCATCCACCAGCGCGGATCGACGCCGGGATCGGTATAGAGCTGGGTGGGAAAGCTGTCGCGGAAGTCGTCGGGATAGGCCGGCTCGAAGACCGCCCAGGGCTCGGCGAGATGCTGGCCATTCACCCAGGCGATCCCGTTTTCGAGATGGATGTGGTCGCCGGGCACACCGATGACGCGCTTGACGACATGCTCGGGCGGATCGGGAGGAAAGTGAAAGACGATGATGTCGCCGCGCTCGACGGTGCGGTAGGGTAGCAACCAACCCCAGCGTCCGGGCGGCGCGAAGGACATTTTGTTGACGAGCAGGAAATCGCCGACGAGAAGGGTGCGCTCCATCGACTCAGAGGGAATGCGAAACGGCTGGACGATGAAGGTGAGGATGAAGAGCGCGATGACGAGGACGACGAGGAGCGATCGCGCGATTTCGAAAAGGCCGGGAAAGAGAATGATCTTCGCTCGGGCGGGCTCGAGGGGAACGGATGGCTGGGGAGGGGCGGTGGCATCGACCGCGGGCGAAAACGGCGGCAGGTCCTGGGGAGGGGTCGCAGATGGGGTGTGCGGAGGCGCGGTCATTCCGACAGCTCCGAAACTTTCAGCGTGTCGATTTTTAGCTTATCGAGGGCGCGACGGGCTGCGTCCTGCTCGGCATGTTTTCTGGTGCGGCCTTCGCCCTCGGCCAGCGGCTCACCGCCGACCTGCACTGTGACAAAGAATCGCTTGCGATGATCCGGGCCGGCTTCTCCGGTGATGCGGTAGTCAGGCTGCTTCTGTTTGCGCGCCTGCAAAACTTCCTGGAGAGCCGACTTGAAATCGCCCATGCCGCCGCCGGCATTGAGCTGTTCGCGCAACGATTCGACGATGGGAGCAATCACGCGGGCGTCGATCAGGCTGCGCACCGTGTCCAGCCCGGCATCGAGATAGACGGCGCCGATGACCGCCTCCATGGCGTTGGCGAGGAGCGCGGTTTTCATGCGCCCGCCGCTGCGCTCCTCGCCGCGGCCGAGCAGAAGATACCTGCCGAGCTGCAGGGTTTCCGCGACCTGAGCGAGATGGCGGCGGCTGACGAGCGCCCCGCGCAGACGCGTCAATGCGCCTTCGGAAAGATCGGGATAGCTGCGGAAAACATATTCGGCGGCGACCAGCCCGACGACGGCGTCGCCGAGAAACTCCAGGGTCTCGTTATCTTCGCGTTGCGGTTCATCGCGCTCGTGCGCCAGGGAGCTGTGCGTGAGGGCGCGCTGGAGCAGCTGGGGGGATTTGAACCGGTGCTGCAGGACGACTTCGAGTTCCTCGACAGCGCCAGGCTCGGTCGCGACCGACTCGCCTGACGGCGACATGTCGATGGACGTGCTGGGGGAATTCGAAGAGGACTCCATGCGCGGGCCGCTTCCTTTAATTATTGCAGAGTGCGCTGGTACTGGATGGGTAGACAGGATACGAACCGGAAACGAAGTCGTACCGGGGAATGGCCTCAGTCCGGAGCGATGTGCTGAATGCCGCGAGGGGCTAGTGGGGAGGAGTCTGCGGAGGCGGAGATTGCGGCTTGGGCGCATCCTGCGGCTTGTCGTTGTCGGGGGAAGCGTCGGCGCGATGGGGCAGGCTGAAAGGCTGCTTCAGACCGGATTCGGCAGCTTCCTTGGTATCGGGCTGGCCGTCGCGCACGGTGAGCGCGGCCTTGTATTCGGCGAGCGCCTCGTCCCGCTGCTCTTCGACGTCGAGAATGCGGCCGAGATAGATATGCGCCCACGCCAGCATGCGGAGATCTTTGGCAGTGGTCAGCGTATTGCGGAAGGCGGCCTGGGCGTCGTCGATTTTGCCGTTCATCAGATCGGCGCGGGCGAGGATGAAGTCGGCCTGGCCGGGATCGCCGCTGTGATTCTCGAGGGCCTTTTGCGCAAGGGCCGTAGCTCCCGCGACGTCCCCCTTCATCAACTTCATTTCGGCGAGGTCGAGCTCTTTGGGTTGAGGCGGACGCTGCGGAGCATGGCTCATCATGTGGCCTTCGCCGTGGGCGTCGAAGGTGACCTGGCGCGCGCGATGGGTTTCCACACTGATGTCCATGCCGTAGACCATGGGCCCGATAGCTTCGTCGAGGCTTTCGGGGGACTTCTCGAAATTCTTCAGCTCGTTGTAAAAGTACTGGGTGAGCACGTAGCCCTGGGACATGGAATGATCGACCGCCTGTTCGCGGACGGCCTCCTGCTTCTGGAAGGCGACGGTGTGCGCGTGCTCATACTGTTCGGCTTCACTGTGGGGAAGGTAGGCGGGGACTTTGACGTCGGCGATGCCGGTATCCATGGTGCGCGCTTCAATGGCGCGGATCATGCACTCGATGACCAGAGCGACGATGTCGCTCTTGAATTCGAAGTCGAGGGGGGCGTCGTCGACGGCGCGCAGGATGGGGAGCATCCGGTCCATAGAAGTGGCGCGCGCGTAGAGGAGCGGCTCGATTTCGTAGTGCAGGTAGGCGTGGCGGACCAGCTCCATGGAAATCTGGCCGTTTTTCGGAGAGGCGACTACGACGTAGTCGGAGCCATAGACGCGGGCATTGGTTTCTTCCGGAGAGAGCAGCGGCTCGAGCACGACGAGGAAGTGGCGGCCGCTCGCGGTGGTGGCGGGCGTCTTGAGGTAGTAGTTCGTGCTGACGATCATCTGGGTCAGCGGACCGTGGAGGCGGTTGGTGAGAGCTTCGTAGGCGGGGTGGTTCTCGACCCAGAGGACATGGAGATCGATGTCATTGGCGAGGCGGCGCAGGAGGGGAAGGATCAGCTCGACGCCGGTCGCGTCGGGAGGCATGTCCTGCTCTTCGACGCTCGGCGTGAGCTCGGGCGGAGGCGTGAGGTAGAGGGCAAGCGAGACGTATTGTGCGAGGCTGCGCGCCGGATCTTCGAGGCGGTGCTGATCGATGAAGAGGCAGAGCTTGTCGCGGTCCTCCTGGGCCTGGGGCACGGCCTGGATCGCCTGCGTGACTTCGTCGCGAACCCTTTTGCGGACCGGGTCCGATTCGTCCAGACCTTTGTCGTAGCCGCAGGCATTTAGGGCGACGCCGATGTCGAACATGGCCTCGCTGGTTTCGAGGCTGACGGTGGGACCGGCGGGATCCATCAGGGCCTGGGCTTTAGGCATGCCGTACTGATCGGTTGGTGGCGCAGCGGGAGCAGGAGGTGGATTCTGAGAGGGAATCTGCGTCGGGTTGAGGTTGGGGACGCGGCTGGAACTGGAGGGCTGCTGGGGGTTGGACGGCGGCTGGGTTTGCTGGGCGAGAGAGGAGGCTGCAAAGAGCGCGGCGGCGAGCAGCGGGAGCAGCGAAAAACGGCGGGAATACGACGGCATAGATGTTGGTTTGGACGAATTGACTGCCCTTCAGTCTATGCGCCGGTTGGAGGAGGGGTCAACGTTCACGGCGGATGAGGGCGACGCGCGTGCTGCCGTACAATTCTCCCGGTACCTCTCTCCAGACGATGAAAATCCGATTGATTCGTGTTCTCAGCCATTTTGCTTCTGCTTCTTTGTTCGCACTGGCGTTGCCTGTTTCTGCCCAAAATGCGACAGCCGCACAGAGCAACGCGGCGGATGACGCCAGACAGACCGCCCAGATGCTGCAGAACGACGTGCCGGTGCGGGCGCAGCACGCGATGGTGGTGACCGTGCATCATCTGGCGACCGATGCCGGCGTGGGCATCCTGAAGGCTGGCGGGAATGCCGTCGATGCCGCGGTAGCGGTGGGATTCGCGCTGGCGGTCGTGCATCCGGTGGCCGGCAACATTGGCGGCGGCGGGTTCATGCTGGTCCACGAGAAGACGGGGAAAGACGTTTTCATCGACTATCGCGAAAAGGCCCCGCTGGCTGCGACGGCCAATATGTATCTGGATGCGAGTGGCAACATCATTCCCCAGGCCAGCATTGTGGGGTATCGCGCCATCGGCGTGCCGGGAGCCGTAGCGGGACTCGTTTATGCCGAGAAGAAATATGGGCGCCTGAAGCTGGCGGAGGTGATGGCGCCGGCGATCCGCCTCGCGGCGGAGGGTTTTGTGCTGACCGACGAAGAAGCCGGCGAGATGCACGACAAAATCCTGACGGGATTTCCGGCGTCGCAACAGATCTTCCAGCGCGATGGAAATTTCTATCAGACGGGTGAGGTTTTCAGGCAGCCGGAGCTGGCAGTGACGCTGCGCAGGATCGCGCAGGATCCGGAAGACTTTTATCACGGCGCGATGGCGAAGCAGATTGCCGCGGCGGTCGAAGCGGGCGGCGGGCTGATCACGGCGGAAGATATGGCTCGATACACGGTGAAGGAGCGCGAGCCGGTGACCGGGACCTATCACGGGTACACGATTGTGAGCGGGCCTCCGCCGTCGTCGGGCGGGGTGGCGCTGATCGAGATGCTGAACATTCTGGATGGCTACAATCTCCGGCCGCTGGGCGATCGCACGGCGCCGGAGATGCATCTGGTGGTGGAGGCGTTTCGGCGGGCTTACATGGATCGGTCGAACTACCTGGGCGATCCCGACTACGTGAAAATTCCCGTGGAGCAGCTGATCAGCCGGAAGTATGGCGAGGCGTGGCGGACGTCCATTGACGCGGATCACGCGAGCGCGTCGGCAACGCTGGAGCGGCCTGCGGGATTTCTGCCGCCTGCGCCGACCATGGCCGATGTGCGCCAGGAGGCGATGGACACGACGCACTATTCGGTGGTGGATGCCGAGGGCGATGCGGTATCCGTGACGACGACGCTGAACGGCGGGTACGGATCGGGCGTGACCGTGCCGGGACTGGGATTTCTGCTCAACGATGAGATGGACGACTTCGCGTCGAAGCAGGGCGTTCCGAATATGTTTGGGCTGATTCAGGGGCCGGCGAATGCGATTGCACCGGGCAAGCGGCCGCTGTCGAGCATGACGCCGACCATCGTGCTGAAGAATGGCAAAGTCGCCTTCGTGCTCGGTTCACCCGGCGGCGGGACGATCATCACCACCGTCGCGAATATCTTCCTCAGCGTCGTCGACGAGAGGCTCAACATCCAGCAGGCGGTCGACGCGCCGCGCTTCCATCAGCAATATCTGCCCGACGTGGTGATGCTGGAGCCGGGATTTTCGCCTGCGACCATCAACGGACTCCAGGCGATGGGCTACACGCTGCGCATCGGCCGCCACTGGGGCGACGGGGAGTGCATCGAAGTGGATCCGAAGACCGGCGAGCTGAGCGGCGGTCAGGATCATCGGCATCATTATGGTGAGGCGGCGGGGTACTAAGCGCAGGGTGCAGGGCAGCGTTCAGGTTGCAAACTTCTTCGAAAGAAACCCCGCATTGGTTTCGTCGAAGCCGCTTTCTTCCGGTCGTAACATTGGCGAGGTCAGACCGCTGGTTTATCCTTCCCGAGAAGAGCACAATGCCAAAGGGGATTTCCCTGCTGCGGAGTTCGTATGCCAGAAGCCACGTGTGACATCGGCCTGATCGGCCTTGCTGTGATGGGTCAGAACCTGGTTCTGAACATGAACGACCACGGTTTTAAGGTGGCCGTCTTCAACCGCACCGTGTCGAAGGTGGACGATTTTCTGGCCAATGAGGCGAAGGGCACGCAGGTAGTGGGCGGGCATTCGATGCAGGAATTTGTGAGCCTGCTGAAGAGCCCGCGGCGCGTGATGCTGATGGTGAAGGCCGGCGATACGGTCGACCAGATGATCGATCACGTGCTGCCGTTCCTGTCGAAGGGCGACATCATCATTGATGGCGGCAATTCGCTGTTCACCGATTCGAACCGGCGAACGAAAGATCTGGCGGCGAAGGGCATTTTGTTTATCGGCACCGGGGTGTCGGGCGGCGAAGAGGGCGCGCGGTTCGGACCGTCGATCATGCCGGGCGGGAATCCGGAAGCGTGGCCGCACGTGAAGGAGATCTTCCAGTCGATTGCCGCGAAGGTGGATGAGAGCGGGCAGAGCACCACGTCGAACGGCAAGGGCGGCACGCCGTGCTGCGACTGGGTGGGCGATGCGGGCGCGGGGCACTTTGTGAAGATGGTGCACAACGGCATCGAATACGGCGACATGCAGCTGATCTGCGAGGCCTACGACCTGCTGAAGCATGCGCTGGGCCTGACGCCCGATGAACTGTCGACGGTGTTTGCCGAATGGAACAAGGGGGAGCTGGATAGCTTCCTGATCGAGATTTCTTCGCTGATCTTTGCGAAAAAGGATGAGGACGGGACGCCGCTGGTGGACAAGATTCTGGACACCGCCGGGCAAAAGGGCACGGGCAAGTGGACGGTGATGAGCGCCCTCGACCTGGGCATGCCGGTGACGCTGATCGGCGAGTCGGTGTTTGCGCGGTGCCTGTCGGCAATCAAGGAAGAGCGCGTCGACGCCTCGAAGATTCTGCAGGGACCGACGGGCCAGGCGGCGACGGCAGATCGCGCGGACTTCATCGAAAACGTGCGGCGGGCCCTCTACTGCTCGAAGATCATTTCCTATGCGCAGGGCTATATGCTGCTGCGCGAGGCGGCGAAAGAGTACGGCTGGCGCGTGAACATGGGCGGCATCGCGCTGATGTGGCGCGGGGGTTGCATTATTCGCAGCCGCTTCCTGGGAAAGATCAAAGAGGCGTACGACAAGAAGCCGGACCTGCACAATCTGCTGTTCGATAGCTTCTTTGCGGGCGCGCTGAACGAGTACCAGGCATCGTGGCGGAAGGCAGTCGTGAAGGCGATTGCGCTGGGCGTTCCGGCTCCGGCGTTTTCGACGGCGCTGGCGTTCTACGACGGCTACCGGACGGCGCGGCTGCCGGCGAATCTGCTGCAGGCGCAACGGGACTTCTTCGGTGCGCACACCTACGAGCGCGTGGATCAGCCGCGAGGGAAATTCTTCCACACGAACTGGACGGGCCGCGGCGGGCGGGTTTCTTCGACGACCTATAACGCGTAATGGAGCGACCTCGCCTGCCTCGCGCAGGTGCGGTTGTGCGTACACCTGGAGTCATTGCGGCGGCCGGATCTGGTTCGCTTCCACGTCGATTTCGAGCTGAACGTCGTTGCCGGGAGCGGGCGGCTGGCCCAGCTCCATCAAATTGTCGCGCGTCATGCCGAAGTCGCCGCGGCGGAGTTCCGCGATTCCGTGAAATGACGCACGCGGAGGCTTGCCTGCCGGCGTGTCGGGAAACAGTCCTTTAAAGGTGAAGGTGAGCGGGACGGCCTTGCTAATGCCACGGATGGTCAGGGTGCCGTCCATAATCCAGTGATCCGCGGCGCGATGGATACCGCGGCCCTGGTAGGTCGCGGTTGGGAATTTTTTCACGTCGAAGAAGTCCGGGCCGCGCAGGTCGTCATCGCGCTCGGTGTTCTGGGTGCTGATGGTCGAGGTGTCGATGACGATATCGACGGCGCACGCGGCGGGGTCCTGCGAAGCGGTGATGGTTCCCGTGACTTTGTCGAAGCGGCCGCGGACCAGGCCGACGACGTGGTGCCAGGCGCCGAAGTAGACGAAGCTGTGGTCGGGGTCGACCGTATAGCTCCCTGCGGCGGGGAGCGCGGCGGGCATCGCCGCAGCGCGGGTGCGGGTTGCGAGCCCGATGCCGCAGAGCAGCGCAACCGATGCGAAGGCCGTGAAGAGCCTGGTGGAAACTGCCGTCGTCCTGTTGTGGGAGCCTGTTGATTCGTTCATCTGCCCTGATCCCCTCTGCTCTCGAGCTTGTACGCTACGGTGCGGCGCGAAGTCCTGATGCCGCGCTGAAATGCTCTGAAAAGTTCTGAAACCGCACCGCAGCACGTGAATCGATGTCCGCTACCGGACAGATGCCGGGGCTGATTCCCGTTGATACAATCGGCCAACACATTTCCGACCCCATGGAACCCTCAACGACAAAACTGCTGCGCATTGGCGCTTGGCGCGTCAATCCAACGCGGGGCGAAATCGCGCGCGACGGAGAAACGGCGCGGCTGGAGGCGCGGACGATGCGGCTGCTGCTTTGCCTGGCCGAGCATGCCGGCGAAGTAGTGAGCATCGACGATCTGCTGAGCGAGGTGTGGGCGGGAGTGATCGTCACCCCGGACTCGGTGTATCAGGCGGTGGCGTCGCTGCGGCGGCTGCTGGGCGACGATCCGAAACAGCCTGCCTATATCGCGACGGTGCCGCGGCTGGGGTATCGCATGGTGGCCATGGTGAGTCCCTGGAGCGAGGACGAGCCTGCCGCTTCGACGATGAAGGAGGCAGGAGGGGCTTCGAGCAGGACGAGGCGGCTGCGGGCCTCGGGCACGACGCTGGCCCTGGCGGTGGTTGTCGTTGCCGTCGTCGCGGGACTGCTGGCGTATCTGACCTATGAACGCGTCGCGTTGCGGAGGTCGACGGTACCGGCTGCGGTTGCAGCTCTGCCGGAGAAATCGGTAGCCGTCGTTCCCTTCCTCGATCTGACCCCGGGGATGAAGGAAGAGGAGTTTGCCGATGGGATCACGGAGGAGATCATCGACAAGCTGAGCCGGATTCCAGGATTGCGCGTGCCATCGGCGACGGCGTCGTTTTTCTTCAAAGGCAAGCGAGTCTCGGTTGCCGAGATGGCGAAGACGCTGAGTGTGGCCTATGTGCTGGACGGGAGCGTGCGCAAATCGGGCACGTGGATTCGCGTGGATGCGCGGCTGACGCGCGCGGACAACGGGTACGTGGTTTGGTCGGAAACCTACGATCAGCCCATGAAAAACATTCTGATGGTGCAGGATGACATCGCGGGCGCTGTGGCAAAGGCGCTGCGCGCTTCCCTCGGGAGCGAGTCGAAATAAGGCGCTGCCGATGAGGAACTTCCCCGCTCGAGTGGTCTGACCACGCGCGAATCCTTTGGCCGGTTCCTGGGTCTAATGAACAGGGAGTTAATAATGACCATGCCAAGGGTTAAAGCAATCGGCATCATGGCCCTGGCGGCTCTGTTTACACCGGCTCTTTTCGCTTTGGATCTCCAAAACGCACCGGCGCCCAACTCTGCCGTGCCAGGAACGCTGAACTACATTGAAGGCTCGGCGACTTTAAATGGACAGCCCGTGGGCCAGCAGGCCGTGGGCTCGGCGATGGTTGCGCCGGGACAAGTGATCGCCACGACGGAGGGTCACGCGGAAGTCCTGCTGACACCTGGGGTGTTTTTCCGGCTCGGCAACAACAGCTCGGCACAAATGGTTTCGCCGGACCTGACGAACACCGTGGTGGATGTCGAACATGGCCACGCGACAGTCGAAGTAGATCAGCTCTTCAAGGAGAACGAGATTCACATCGTGGAGGATAACGTTCCGGTGCAGCTGATCAAACCGGGGCTGTATGAATTCGACGCCGATCGCGGAGCGGTGATGGTTTTCAAGGGCGAAGCGGCGGTGGCGAAGGGCAACGGCAGGTGGGTGACGGTGAAAGAGGGTCACAACCTGAACGTGGCCGAAGGCACGAGCGCCAACCTGAAATCGGCGAAATTCGACACCGACCAGGCCGAACAGAGCGATCTGTATAAGTGGAGCAGCCTGCGATCGGATTATCTGGCTGAGGCCAACCAGCAGATTGCCGGCGAATACGGAGTCGGCTATGCACCAGGCTGGTACTGGGATCCGTGGATGTACGACTACACGTTCCTCGGACCGTATCCGTTCTACAGCCCGTTTGGATGGGGATTCTATCCATTCGGCTGGGGTGGCTACGGTGGCTTCTACGGCGGATTCTACGGGCGCGGTATCTACCGTGGTGGATTCCGCGGTGGCGATGTGGGCGGGTTCCACGGTGGTGGATACGGTGGATTCCATGGCGGTGGTGGATTCCACGGCGGCGGCGGTGGCCGCGGCCGGTAAACGCGAACTCAACGGACAACAACCCCGTTCCGGCTGGAACGGGGTTTTCTTTTGTCGGCTCAGGAGGGGCAATCGTGAAAGCACGCTCGTTTCTGTTCGGATCTCAGTCACCGATGCGTGCGCCTGTCGAACCGATGGCTGAAGCTGGAACTGTGCTGGCCAAAATTAGAACTTTCTAATCCTGAAACGAATCCCTCCGATGCAGGGAGTATGAGGGTCCTGCGCTTCTGGCTACTGCTCGTCGTGTCTTTTTCCAGCCTGGAGGGCACGGCCCAGCAACTGGCGCTGGTAGAGGCGCCGGACGCAGTCGCGCGAAAGTCGAACAGCAGCGGGGAGGGGAACGCGGTGGCGATCGCTCCGGTTGCGACGCACGCTTCCGCGGTGAGGCACGAGAAGCTGGGGCCGTACGACTGGAGCCTGCTGGGAGCGGGGGCGGCGCTGCGGTTTCTCGATTACAGGAGCACGGTGCAGTGCGTGTCGGAGCCGCCGAACTGCAGGGAGGTGGAGTTGCCGCAGGCTCTGGTGCACAACAAGGCGGGGCTGGGCGCGTTCGAGGCGAGCACGGTGGCGGCCGACTACTTCGTTTACCGGGCTTTCGTTACCCATCATCATCGAAAATTAGCGCGGCTGGGGCAGTCCATCAATGTTGCGGCGATGGGCGGGACGGTGGGGTGGAACTACTATGAGCTGAACGTATCCTGGCATCGACGGAGTCATTCCCCGCAGCCGTAGAACCCCTCTTCCCTTCCCTGTTTTCGACCCGAGCCGGTTGACCCAAATTTCCCCTTTGGCTATAGTCGCGATATGGGCGTTCGTGTCATCCCGGCTGCGCGTGGTTGTTGTTGCGGACCTCGCCGGTCGTGTGGGTGAGTTCGAACTGACTCCACCTTTCTGAGCCGGCCGCGCAACAGTTCCTGCTGACGCGGCTTTTGTGTTTTTGGGCGCAGCTGCAAAACGAGCCAATTCTCTGGTACCGATGCAACGATGATTCTTTCTCCCTATCGATGGCTTCCTGGTTTCGCCGCCCGGCGAACTCGCGTTGTTGTTGTTGACCTCTTTCTCCAGCGCAAACGAGCACAAGTAGAGTCTCTGCTGCCTGCGCACCCCTCACTCGAGGGTGCGCAGGCCGGAACAACACAACACTTCAGGGGGTCAGTGGAAATGAAACGAAGCAAGCTCCAGGTTCTCTTCATCGCAGTGCTGCTGGGTGGATGGCTGCGGATCGATGCGCAGGTAGTGGGAGGCACGATCGCCGGCGCGGTGCAGGATGCAACGGGCGCGGCGCTGCCGGGCGCCACAGTCACGGTGCGCCAGCTGGAAACGGGCGCGACGCGCACGCTGACCACGGGGAGCGACGGACGGTTCTATGCGCCATCGGTTCCGGTGGGCAACTACGCGGTGTCGGTCCGGCGCGACGGATTTCAGGCAAATGAGCAGAGCGGGATTTCTCTGGCGATCGGGCAAAGTGTGCAGCTGAGTTTTGTGCTGGGCGTGGAGAGAGTCAAGCAGGAGATTGTGGTGGGGGCGCAGCCGGCCAGCGTGAACACGACGACGCAGCAGATCGCGGGACTGATCGATGAGCGCCAGGTGAAGGAGCTGCCGCTGAATGGGCGCAGCTATGATGAGCTGCTGACGCTGAACCCGGCGACGGTGAATTACACGGGCGAGCGGTCGGGCGGCATCGGGACATCGAACTCGTCGGTGGGCAATATGTTCGCGGTGAGCGGCCGGCGTCCGCAGGACAATTTGTTTCTGCTGAACGGGATTGAATACACCGGTGCCTCGCTGATCAACGTGACGCCGGGAGGAACGAGCGGCCAGTTGCTGGGCGTGGACGCAGTGCGCGAGTTCAACGTAATTGCCGACACGTATGGCGCGGCCTTCGGCAAGCGCGATGGCGCGCAGGTGAGCATCGTGACTTCGTCGGGCACGAATCAACTGCATGGCACCGCGTTTGAGTTTCTGCGCAACAGCGCGCTGGATGCGCGGAACTACTTCGATGCGGGAACGATTCCGGAATTTCAGCGCAATCAGTTTGGCGGCTCGCTGGGTGGACCGATCCGGCGCGACAAACTGTTTCTCTTTGGCAACTATGAGGGCTTCCGGCAGAACTGGGGTTTGAGCGCGGTGACGCTGGTGCCTGACAACGAGGCACGCCAGGGCTATCTGCCGAATTCGAGCGGCGCTGAGCAGTACGTGGGCGTGAATGCGGCGGTCGAGCCGCTGCTGGCGCTGTGGCCGGTGGCCAACGGGCCGGAGCTCGGCAGCGGCATTGCGGAAGCTTTCAGCCATCCCGAGCAGCGCATTCGCGAGGACTTTGGCACGACCCGCCTGGATGCCAATCTGACTGGCAAGGATCTGCTCTTTGCGGTTTACACGGTGGATGACAGCAGCGCGAATACTCCATCGCAGAATCCGCTGAGCCTCATCGACGAGAGCCTGCGCGAGCAGGTGGCGAGCGTGCAGGAGCAGCACGTGTTTACGCCGCTCTTGCTGAACACGGCGCGGTTCGGGTATTCGCGCGCCAGCTTCTTCTTCACGGGAACCAGCCCGATCGATCTGCCCGGCTGGGTTGCGGGCAGGCCGATTGGCGCCATCGTCATCAGCGGCAGCACGGCTTCGAATGGGGCGTCGCAGATCACACAGGCGGGAACCAACGTGGGCAGCAACAACACCTCGACGCGCAATCTGTTTACCGGGGACGACCACATCTATTGGTCGTGGGGACGCAACCAGATTGAGGCAGGCGCCTGGGTGCAACGCATCCAGTCCAACGATCTGCTGGCGCAGGACCAGTATGGGCAGGCATCGTTCAGCACGCTGCAGTCGTTCCTGCAAGGCACGGTGAGCACGTTCACGGTGGTGCCGTCGCCGACCGAGCTGGGGTGGCGCTCGCTCGAAGGCGCGGGGTTTGTGGAAGACACGATCCGGGTAACGCCGCGGCTGGAGGTGCGCGCCGGGTTCCGGTCCGAATCGACCGACGGCTGGAATGAAGCGCAGGGGCGAGCGGCGAATTACGCCATCGTCGATGGAGTGTTGCAGACGCAGCCGGTGATTGGGAACTCCGCGTTGACGAAGAATCGCGCCGTCTTCCTGCCCGAGCCACGCGTAGGGTTTGCGTGGGACGTATGGGGCAAAGGAAAGACCGCCGTTCGCGGGGGCTTTGGGCTCTATCACGGATTGCTCGACACACTCGACTACCGGCTCGATCAGACGGCGCCGTTCAACACCGCCGAGTCGATCAAAAACATTGCAGTGTCCAATCTGAATTTCACCCCGGGAACGGCACCGCCCGCCGGCACGAAGGTTTCGCCGAGCAACGTGCAGCCCGACATTGCCACGCCAGCCGTGCTCGAGTGGAGTCTGCGCGTGGAGCAGCAGATTGCCCCGCGCACGTCCCTGACGGTGGGCTACATCGCATCGCACAGCTATCACCAGATCCTCTCCGAGGATATGAATGAGCCGGTGCCGGAATTTCTCGCCGATGGCTCGGCGTACTACCCGGCAGGCGCGCAAAATGCGAATCCGGCTCTGGCGAATTCGACGTCGTGGGTGTCCGAGGGCGATGCGCTCTACAACGCGCTCGAAGTGGACGTGCGCCGGTCGTTCGCCAATGGCTTCCAGTTTCGCGGGAACTATACGTACTCGAAGAATCTCGACGACGGTTCAGCCTGGAACACCAGCGTAAGCGGGAATACACCGGCGTTTGTCGAGTTTCCGCTCCAGCCGAAATTGGACTGGGGGCCGGCGGCAACAGATCTGCGTCATGCTGCTTCGCTGAACGGAAGCTATGAATTGCCGTTTGGCGCGCAGCGGCACTTCCTGAATCATGCGTCCAGGCCGGTCGATGCGGTCGCGGGGGGATGGACGGCGAGCGCCATCGTCACCCTTCAATCGGGATTCCCGTTTTCGCCGCAGCTCGGGTATAACCCGACGGGCAACGGCGACACGCGCAATCCGGTGCGGCCGAACTGGAATCCCGCATTCAGCGGACAACTCTATCCGCGTACACCCGGGCAGTGGTTTAACCCGCAGGCGTTTCTCCCCCCGGCTACCGGGACCTACGGCAACGTTGCACGTGATTCACTCGTCGGGCCGGGACTCAGCGAACTGGATCTCTCCGCGTCGAAGGACACGCGCCTGACGGAAGCACTGAAACTGCAGTTCCGCGCCGAGTTCTTCAACATTCTGAACCACACGAACTTTCTCACTCCGAACGAAGTGGTTTACTCCTCGGCGACTGCAGGCGTGTCGCCCACCGCGGGTGTGATCACCGCAACGTCGACCACATCGCGACAGATTCAGTTCGGCGCGAAGCTGCAGTTCTAGACGCTCCCGGAGCTGCTGCGGATTGCCTGCGAGGCGAAGGACGAGGATGCCTTTTTCCGTGAAGGAGAAGCGGCGATTTCGCCTGATTGCATGGGGTACGGGCCAACTCTGGCCGGTTGCTTGTGCATCTGATAATGTCTTTGCGTGAGTCATCAGCTGTCCTCGCACGGAGAGTTTGGCTGGAATGCCCGCGAATTCCTTCTCTACATCGACAGCTGACGCGGAGTCCCAGGCAAAGGGTGAGCATTCTGTGTTCGAGGCTGGCGGCGAGCTAGGCTCGCTGATGCGCAGGTTTGACTGGTCGAAGACGCCCCTGGGGCCGGTTGCCGAGTGGCCGCAGAGTCTCAAGACAACGGTCAGCATCTGCCTGGCTTCGCGTTTCCCGATTGTCCTGTACTGGGGCCCGGAGCTGGTGGTCCTGTACAACGACGCGTATATCCCGATCCTCGGCAGCAAACATCCGTGGGCGCTGGGGCAGACCTGCCGCGTGTGCTGGGCTGAAATCTGGGACGCGATCGGGCCGATGCTGGATGGTGTGCTGCGGACGGGCGAGGCGACGTGGTCCGACGATCTGCTGCTGATGCTGCGGCGCTTCGGGTACCCGGAGGAATGCTATTTTTCGTTTTCGTTCAGCCCGGTGCGGGCGGAGAACGGCGCGGTGGGCGGAATCTTCACCGCGGTGATCGAGACAACAGAAAAGGTGATTGGGGAGCGGCGGCTGCGCACGCTGCGCGATCTGGCGGCGCGCTCGGTGGCGGCGAAGAACGCTCAGGACGGGTGGCAGATTGCGGCTGACACGCTGGGCGAAAATCCCGACGATGTTCCGTTTGCGATTTTGTGCGAGGCGACGAGCAGGGGCTATCGCGTTGCGGGAACGGCCGGCATCCCGAGCGGGCATCCCTTGTGCGCGGCCCTTTGCGATCCGGAGAGTGACCTGTTCCGGAGAGCGGCCGAGGTTGTGCGGTCGGGCCGGCGCGCGGAACTGGAAGACCTGGCCGCGTTTGCGGATGTGCTTCCGTGCGGATCGTGGGAAACACCCCCGCACGCGGCGGCGATTCTGCCGATCGCCGCGCTGGGCCAGGAGTCTGCGGGATTCTTGTTTGCGGCGGTGAGTCCGGCAAAGCGGCTGGACGAGAGCTATCGCACCTTCCTGGATCTGATGGCGCGACAGATTGCGACCAGCATCGCGGATGCGCGCGCCTACGATGAGGAGCGCAGGCAGGCGGAATCGCTGGCGGCGCTGGACCGGGCGAAGACGGTGTTCTTCAGCAATATTAGTCATGAGCTGCGCACACCGCTGACGCTGCTGCTGGGACCGACGGAAGCGGCGCTGGCGGCGCCGGAGGGCGCGCTGCGCGGTGCGGAGCTGGAGATGGTGCACCGCAATGAGCTGCGGCTGCTGAAGCTGGTGAACACGCTGCTGGATTTTTCGCGCATCGAAGCGGGTCGCGTGCAGGCGGTGTACGAAGCAGCGGACCTCTGCACCTTGACGACGGAGATTGCCAGCGTTTTCCGTTCCGCGATCGAGAAGGCGGGGCTGCGATTCACGGTTGACATGCGAAGCGCTGCAGGAGCCGGTCTTCGTGGACCGGGAGATGTGGGAAAAGATTGTCCTCAATCTTCTGTCGAACGCTTTCAAATTCACGTTTGACGGAGAGATTGCCGTGCGGTTGCGCGCGGTCGATGGCGCAGCCGAGTTGTCGGTGGCAGACACGGGCATCGGGATCCAGGAAGAAGAACTGGGGCGGGTCTTCGAGCGGTTTCATCGCATCGAGAATGCGCGGGCGCGGACGCATGAAGGAACGGGGATCGGACTGGCTCTGGTGCAGGAGCTGGCCAGGCTGCATGGCGGGTCGGTCCGCGTGGAGAGTGAGGTCGAACGCGGAAGCACGTTCCGGGTGACGATCCCGCTGGGCCGGGAGCATCTGCCCGCCGACCGGATCGGCGCGCGGCGCGCGCTGGCGTCGACGGCCCTGGGTGCGGAGACGTTTGCGGAAGAAGCGCAGCGCTGGTTGCCGGGGGAATCGGGCGCGGAAGCCGCGAGCGATGAGCTGGCCATGCTGCCGTCTCAGGCGGCTGGCCTCGATGCCGGCGATGCGGTTCGCCGCGACAGGATTGTGGTTGCCGATGACAACGCCGACATGCGCGAGTATGTTACGCATCTGCTGAGCCCGGAGTACAGCGTGCATGCGGTGACCGATGGAGTCGAGGCGCTCGAGGCTGCGGTTCGGCTGCACCCGGCGCTGATTCTGACGGACATCATGATGCCGCGGCTGGATGGGTTCGGAGTGCTGCGTGCCATTCGCAACGATGCGGCGCTGAGCAGCATTCCGGTGATTCTGTTGTCCGCACGCGCCGGAGAGGAATCGCAGGTGGAGGGGCTGGACGCGGGGGCGGACGATTACCTGGTGAAGCCGTTCACGGCGCGGGAACTGCTGGCACGGGTGGGAGCACATATAAGGATGGCGAATCTCCGCCGGCAAGCGGCGGAGCGAGAGGCTCAGCTGCTGGCCGCGGCGGAACTGGAGCGCCTGCGCCTCCGCGAAATCCTGGAGCATTCGCCTGCTGCTGTGGGCCTGCTTCATGGTCCGGAGCACAGGTGGGTATTTGTCAACGACTTCTATGTTCGCGTGACCGGGCGCAACAGTGCGCAGGATTTTCTGGGCAAGACGCTGCGGGAGAGCCTGCCCGAGCTGGAAGGCCAGGGGTATCTGGAACTGCTCGATCAGGTATTCCGGACCGGAGAGCCGTTCGTGGGGCGGGAAGCGAAGGCGGAGCTGCGACGCGGCGCCGACGGTCAGATGCAGAGGGCCTACTTCAATTTTGTTTACCAGCCGATGAGGAATGCGGAGGGTGCGGTAGAAGGCATTCTGGTCCACGCGGTCGACGTCACGGATCAGGTAGTGGCGCGACAGATGGTGCAGCAGAATCAGGAACGTCTGGAGAAGGCTCTGGCAGCGTCGCAGCAGCTGGCGGCGATTGTCGAATCGTCCGATGACTCGATCGTAAGCAAGGATCTGAACGGCCTGGTGACGAGCTGGAATCAGCGCGCGGAGCAGATGTTTGGCTACACGGCAGAAGAGATGATCGGGCAGCCGATCCTGCGCATCATTCCGCCGGAGCTGCACGATGATGAACGCCGCATTCTGCAGACGATCGCTGCGGGAAGGAGTATCGAACACTTCGAGACGGTTCGGATCACGAAAGGGGGGCGGCGGATCGATGTTTCGCTGACGATTTCGCCGGTGCGGGACGAGGCGGGCCGGATTATCGGCGCAGCCAAGATTGCGCGCGATGTGACCAAGCGCAAGCAGACGGAACAGGCGCTGCGCATGACGGAGAGACTGGCATCGGTGGGGCGGCTGGCAGCCACGATCGCGCACGAGATGAACAACCCGCTCGAAGCTCTGACCAATCTGGTCTACCTCGCCAGGGAGAACACGGCGGAGCCGCGTACGCACGAGTTTCTCAGCGGGGCGCAGGAGGAGCTGGAACGGATCTCTCTCTTGACGCGGCAAACGCTGGGATTCTATCGGGAAACCCGGGGCGCGAAAGTTTTTACCCTCGGAGCGCTGGTCGATCAGCTGATCTCCGCATACGTGCCGCGCACGCGCAACAAGAAAATTGATCTCCGAACAGAAATCCGAAGTGATCCCGCGATCCATGGGATCCCGGGCGAAGTTCGGCAGATCATCGCGAACCTGCTGAACAACAGTATTGATGCGGTTCCGACCGGCGGACGGGTGCACATTCGCATTTCTGCGGCGCGGCAAGGGTCGGGAAACGGACAACGGGGCGTTCGGCTCACGGTTGCCGATTCGGGAGTCGGCATCCCGCCGGAGATACGGCGCAACCTTTTCGTTCCCTTCTTCACCACGAAAGAAGAGACCGGCACGGGTCTGGGATTGTGGGTCAGCAAGTCGATCGTCGACAAGCATGGCGGACGCATTGCGCTGAGAAGCTGCGCCAGACCTGGCAAGAGCTGGACGGTCTTTTCTGTTTTTCTGCCCCAGGAACCGCGTGTCGGCGCGCTGGAGCTCGATCTGCCGAAGTCAGCCTGAGCGATGAGCGTCGAATCGTAACGCGGTTGGGCAGGGATGGGCGATGTACTTCGGTTTATCGGGAAGCGATGACGCGAATGTGGGCCATCATGCCGCTGTCCTGATGCTCCCCGATGTGGCAGTGATAGACGAAGTCGCCGGGCTGGGAGAATGGAATTCTCACGACAACGGTGGGAACCTGGCAGCGTCCGGGGCGCCACTTCGCCACCGTGCCATCGCAGGTGGCTCCTCCGTTGGGGAGGGCGACGTTATCCATGAGCTGGCCCGCGTCGCCCTGCGGCGCATTCTGCGGCAGCACATAAAACTTGGTCTGGTGCATGTGAAAGTTATGCGCCTCAGCGGCCACGTTCACGAGTTCCCACTCCTCCGTGACCGGTGTGTTGCGAGGGCCAAGCGGCAAACAAACGCTGATCACGGATGGATCGTAGACCGCGATGTCTCGGAATGTGCCGGGCACGGGCTGGTCGTGCTCATCGACCTCTTCATAACCGAGACCATAGGCGTTCGGATTCGAAGCAGGGACGCCGAAGAAGATGCGGCGGCGATGACCGCGGGGCAGAGCGGTGCATCCTGGCGAAGCCATGGAGGCCACAGGCTGGGACAATTCACTCATGCGTGTGCGCAGGGTCGCTAACTGACTCGCGTTCAGGCCGGCCGGAACAAGATGGCCCTGGCCACCGGATGTGCGATCCACCAACTGCCGCGCCTGCTGCAACGGAAGCGAACCTGGAATACCGGCAAACTCGGCTGTCACCGGCGCGCCGAGGACGCCCTGCGCTGACAAGAGGGCTGCGGCGACGGGATGAACATCGAGCAGAGCAGCGTGGGCAACCGCATCGGGCGCGGCGGCGGCGATGTGCGCGAGATTTGCCTGAGGCCAGCGGTCGCCGGCCGGACCGGTCGCGACCATCTCCGTGAGCAGGGTCGCGGCATGGGTTTGCGGGACGACCCATATTTCGGCGCGTGCGCTGGGGAACAGGACCAGATGGGTAGCGCAGACGGGCTGCGTGGAAAACGATCGCGCGGTTGCCTGGGCGGGGCACGGCACAACATCACCTCCGTTGGGAGTTGCAGCCCTCACTCCGACCGCGATGGTTCCGGCAGGGGTCGCCAGAGAAGCACCGTCCAGCGAGACGATCTGGAACGGGATGGGCGCTTGGGTCTGATCGTCGCGCAAGACCAGGTCGTAGGTGCGGCTTGCCGCGGCATTGACGATGCGCCAGAGCTCCCCCGTTCCGGAAGGCGCGGGGATCTGAGGATAAACCTCGCCGTTGACCGTGAAGTACCAGATTCCGCCGGTATAGTCGGCTCCGGTGCTGCCGACGTGGTGAACGCCGGGGCCTGGATGCAGGGCGCCCACGGATCCAGGCGGAGGACGCAGATCACCGTCGCTGCCGGAAGTGTTGCGCCCCTGGCAGTAGCCATTTCTCTGGACATAGACGAGATCCCAGGGCGCACAGAAGGTGGAGTCCTCCTGATCGACCACCTGGCTGTTGCCCATCACCTGCATGTCTTTCAGCATGAAGTAACGTTCCGGAATGGCGCCGCCGGGAGCGGAAACATAGTCGGTGACGCGGCCGATGGTGATGATGCCGGAGAGCCCTTCGGAGAGCTGGTTGATGTTCAGGCCGTGCACATGCGGATGGAACCAGTAAATGCCGGAAGGGTGATGCGGCGGAATGTAGATGTCATATTGAATCGGCTTGTCGGTTGCCGTTTGGTGCGGGGCTGCCATCGGCGGCAGCTTGCCTGCCGGATAGCCCAGGACATAGACGTAGTCGCCATAGGTCGGGTCGGTCGCATCGGCGCGCCTGGGTTCCACGATCAGACCGTGGGTATGGATGTTCACGGGATTCGCGGCCAGCATCGCGTTCATCATCGAGTCGCTTCCGTGCGCATACATGGCGTCGGCGGGCGCGGGCGGCAGCCGATTGATCAGGCGCATGCGCAGATGGTCGCCTGGATAGAGTTGCAGGCGGATGCCACCGTAGGGTGCAAAGGTTTGCGAGCCTGCCGGGCAGTCATCATTCCGCGCCACAGGTGTCCTGCACATCGCGAAGACCCACGCAATCGGGTGCCGGTCGCCGAGCGTGATGGTGGTTGGTTCAGCGATAACCAGCAGGTCGAGCAGATGATTGGAGCTGGTCAAAACAGGAGGTTCAGGCGGACCGGGATCGGTCGCAACTGTCTTTCCAAAACTGTTCACCAGGACGAGACAACCCAGGCAGAGGAGGCCTGCCAGGGCCGCGATGACACGCTTCATGGGAATCCATATTAGACAGGAGCGCGGCCTGTGGGGTTGTATGCGCGGACTCGTGGTTATCTCATTGGCGGATGTGGAGACGTGGGCGCGAGTGCTAGGGGCGCACCGCCCAGGCCAGACCATCGGGTTCGCCGCCAACATCCAGATGGCCGGTGACTGTGAGAGTTTTCAGATCGACGATGGCGATGGAGTTGTCGGGGGAGCAGGCGACGAAGGCGCGATTGGCGACCGGGTCCATGAGGATGCCGGCCGCTCCCCGGCCGATGGGCACGCGCTTGATTTCTTTGCGCGACGCGGCGTCGTAGATGAAGAGATGACCGTCGCCGAGGCTCGAGATCAGCACCGATTTGCCGTCCGGGGTGAACTTGAGCCGGTTAGCGCCGTAGATGCCGGCGTTGAGCGTCGCCGTGACCTGCTTCGCTGCGATATCGATGATGGAGAGCGTGCCGTCCTGGGCATTCGCGGTCCACAACTCACGGCCGTCAGGCGAGACGTCGAATCCCTCATCGCCTTTGCCGGCGGGGATGACGGTCTCATTCCAGTCCATGCGCGGTTGGGCGGCGCCGGGCGGCGGAGAAGGCGGACTGCCGGCAGGCGGATGCATGCCCGGAGGAGGTCCCATCGGTGGCAGCGCGATCAATTCCAGAAACGTCACGGTGCCGGAGCTGACATTGGTGGTGTAGATCTGCTTCTGGTCCGCGGTGACGTAGAGCATGTGGGTGCGGTTCTGGCCGGTTCCCATGATCCAGTCGATTTTCGCGGTGGCGGGATCGAAGCGGGCGATCGCTTTTGCCCCTTCCGCGGTGAACCAGAGCTTGCCGCCGACAAAGGCCAGGCCGTGCGGGCCGTTCAGGGCGCCGGTGTCGATGTCGGGCAGTGCTTTTTGCGCGACCAGATCGATGACCGAGAGCGCGTGATAGCGGCCGCCGCCATAGATGGAGACGTAAGCGGTGCGGCCGTCGGCGGTGGCGATCACTTCGTGGGGGTCCGGTCCGACGGGAGCGCGCGCGATGACCTGAAGGCTGGAGGGGTCCACGATGGCGAGAGTGTGGTTGCGCTTGGAGAGCGCGAGGAGCGACCGCTGCGGTGTGGGCTGTGCTGCGACTGAGTGCGCGGCAGAGAGCAAGAGCGCTAAGGCCGCGAGGCACGGGATAATTTGGGTCTCTCTCGATCGCATCCTTTTGCTCCTTTTTCGTTACTCGGCCGCGGCGACACGGCTCGCCGTCAGGGACGGGATTTCGGGCAATGGCGCATGGGCGGCCGCACTCAGCCGGTTCATCAAGGCGAATCGACTGCGTCGCCATGGGGATTCGGAACAGTACGTGAAATGTCATCCGATTTGCTCGGCGCGTCGCCAGCTAACCCTGTCACTTCGCCGCGTCCTGCAGCGCCCGTTTCGCTTCGCGCAGATCGATTCTCGCGCGGCGCCCATGTTTTTCCAGAAGCTGCAGCAGGCTGCTCCCGCTCACCAGCGTGAGCGGCTTATTCTTCGCGAACTCGCAGGCATCGGGGTCGAAATCGACAGTTGTCATGAGAATGCCTTTGTTCGCGCCCTCGTCGATCACCGTTCGATAGAGGTCGCGGACCCAATCGATAGCAATCGGGTTCGTGTCGCGCTTCACCTGGATCATGATTTTTCCGCCACGAAGCGGGTCAGGATCGAAGACAATGGCATCCACGCCGTCGTCGTGAGTGGCTTGCGTAATGGTGACCTCGCTGCCCCCGCTGTTGAATTCCTGCTCGAGCATTTTCAGAATCAGCTGCTCGAAATCCTCCGCCTCCATGGCCGCAAGATTCACAGAGCCATCCGGGCGATCGGCCTCCAGGTGGGACAGGGCGAAGCGCGCATCGCTGGTTTCAGGCTGAAGAAGGGGGCGGACGGGAACCAGTGCAGCCGGCTTTTTACTGGCAAGGCCCTTCAACTTTTTAAAGCAGGCCTTCGGAGTCACCTGGGCGAGATCGATGGCCGCGAATTGCTGTTTGGTCGCCTGAACGGACGCGATGCACGCATTGATGGCCTGCCCCGTGGCCTTGTCCTCGGAATGAACCCAACCGTTGCAAACGATTGCGTCGATGGCCCCCGCGACATCGGCTTCGAAAAGCTCGTGCAGGGTCCGCAGGATGATTTTGTGGATTAGGACATCGTATATTTTGCCGAGCGCAGCATTCGAGAGATTCGTCTCCGCGAATTCATCGCGCGAGACGACGTACTTGACCTCTTTCAGTTTCGGAAGCGCATCGATATTCGGCAATGAATATTGAACCAGGAGCAATCTCGTGTTCGGGTTGTACTCCAGCTGCCACGACTTGGGGAAACTGTCGGGATATTCGGATGCGGTGAGCACTAAATCGCAATAATCCGCCACCGCTTCGGGGAGTTTCGCCGGATATCCATTGCGCGTTGCTTCGATCTCCGCATTCAGCGCCTGGGGACCGGCCAGGAATGCTGTCTTCTCAGCCTCCCAGGCCTTCATCTTGTCGGCGTAAGCACCCATCGCCCACTCATATTCCTCATCCATTCGTTCTTTGGCGAATTCCCAAAGACGGTAGTCCCGGTTGAAGACGTCGTGAGCAGCGGCCTCCTTGGCGTCTCGACGAGCCTTGCTGCGCTTGTCCCAGAATGACAACTGAATGTCGTACTTCTTGTCCGACCTCACGGGCGCAGACGGATACTTCGGGAGCGCGGGCGCGGCCGGCTTTGGCTTTTCGAATTGAGACTTATCCTTCAATTGCTCCCAGTCCTGGACAGGGCTTCGCTCGAGGGAGTGGGCCAGAGTGTTCTCGATTGCCGTGAGGGCTTCGGCGGCCATCCGGGTGAGGTGAAGAGCGTGAGCCTTCTTTTCTTCCCTGGATTGAGGTTCGTCCGTCTTCTCCTGCATCCTGCTCCACTTCTCATCCCAGGCGGTGAGCTGCGCGGACGCCCTGGCCCGGACGAGGTCTGGATTGCGCCCGCTGATTCGGCGCCAGGCGCGCAGTCCGTCGTGCCGAACGTCGATCCAATACGAATTGCCGGACATGGCGCAAAGCTCCCGAGGTGACGAGGGCAGTGTAATTTCTTTTTGATCAGAGGGCCTAGTGGCTTCTGCGGTTGTCACGGCCGGGGGTGCTCCTTGCGTTAATTGGCACGGAGGAGGGACAGGTGCAGGGTCCCCCTCCCCGTTCGGATGGGGAGTGCGGCAAGTCGCTGATTTTAAGGGTCTGAAAAATCTTGTAGCTCCGTTTGGCGGGTCGCCGCAACCCCGCTCGGGGAACTGACTCAGCTCTTCGCGGATCCTCGCGCGATCCCAGTGCTGATTGCTTACGGGCGGAAAGTGGGTGGGGGTTGGAGGTTGGTTGCCGTTGGTTCGGTGGATTGCAGGATGAAGTGGAGGGTTGTTGTTGTGTGAGGGGTCATTTTGTCTAATGGCAGCCAGAGCTGCTTCCAGGGCTGTCCGTTGAGGGTGATGGCGCGAACGTAGGGGCCGGTTCCTTCGGAGCTGATGACGAGGGTGCGATCGCCGAAGTGGAGAGTGGCCGAGGGGAACATCGGAGTGCCGAGGAAGAAGCCGGCGACGCCGGGGACCCCGGGATAGAGGCCGAGGGCATTCCACACATAGACGCCGGAGGTCGCTCCCAGGTCGTCGTTGCCGGGGATGCCGTCGGGCTGGGTGGAGAAGGTCTGCTCCTCGATGCGGATGAGAACCTCGTCGGTTTTCCAGGGCGCGCTGGTGTACTCGTAGACATAGGGCGTGACGAAGTCGGGCTCGTTGGCCATGTTGAAGCAGGGCTCGTTCCAGCAGATGAGTTTGGAGAAGAACTGATCGAGGCGGGGAACGACGGCGGCGCTGCCTCCCATCGCGGAGACGAGGCGCGGGTAGTCGAAGGGGATCATGAAGGAGTACTGCGGCGAGTCGCCCTCTTCGAAGCCGATGGGACCGACCCAGACGGGGGCGCCCGGCTGCCTTGGCTGGGAGTGCATGGCGTCGAACCCTTGTTGCCAGGAGCCGTCGGCGCGGCGGGGACGGATCCATCGGGTGCCGGGGTCGAAGAGGTTCTGCCAGTTCTCTGCTCTCTTCAGCAAGTCCTGGGCAACGGCGGCATTGCCGATAGAGAGGGCGAACTGCGCGATGGCGAAGTCGTCGGAGGCGTACTCCAGGGTGCGAGAGGCGGCGATGGAGTCGTGATCGACAGGGACGTAGCCGTGGGCGAGATATTCGGCGAGAAAAGGACGCTCGGATGACTCGCTCGGGTCGGTTGGAGATTGGTTGGCGCCTTTGAGCATGGCTGCGAGTGCGGTGTTCGCGTCGTATCCTCGGGCGCCGAAGGCCCAGGCATCGGCGAGCAGGACGACGGGCGAGTCTCCGCCCATGACATAAGTAGCGCTGTTGGCGGCGGCCCAGCGCGGCAGCCAGCCGGACTGGGCGGCGTCGTTGAGGAGAGACTGGACCATGTGCGAGGTGGTGCCGGAAAAGAGGAGGGCGTCGAGTTGAATGACGTCGCGGTAGATATCCCAGTCAGAGAAGTTGGCGTACTGATTGATCTGGCAGTTGGCGCCGCAAACCCCACCCTGGGATCTGGCTTTGCGGATTTGTTTGTCGAAGCCGATGAAGTCGCCGTTGCGGTCGCTGAAGAGGTTGGGCGAGAGCAGCATGTGGTAGAGGCCGGTGTAGAAGAGGGTGCGCTGAGCGGGTGTGCCGCCGGCGATGCGGATTTGCGTAAGGAACTCGGACCAGGTGTGCTGCGCGAGGCTGTCGATGGCGTTGAAGTCGAAGACGGCAGGGATTTCGGCGGCGAGGTTGGCGCGGGCGTTGCCGGTGGAGACCCAGGAAATGCCGACCCTCATGACGATGTCGCGCTGGGAGCCGAAGTCGAGCCAGGCGCCGGCGTGGTGGGCGGATTCTTCGTGGGCAGAGGGATCGACGGTGTCGTCGTGCCACATCGATGTGCGGACGAAGGGCTGCTGGAACTCGGCAGCGAAGTAGAGGGTGTAGTTGGTGGATGAGCCGCAGAAGCCTCCGGCGTGGGCTTCGCCTTCGACAGCGTTGTCGCCGGAGAGGCTGATCCTGTAGCCATCGAAGCTGCGGGCGGTACCGGGGCGGGCATGATCGACCAGGGTGGAGTTGGCGCTGCCGCCGGCATTGATGAGCAGGCGGGCGGGGATTTTGGGGGGAAAGCGGAAGTGGGCGATGCCGGCGCGCTCCGTGACGGTGAGTTCGACTTGGGTGCCGTTGTCGAGGGTGACGGCGTAGTAGCCGGGGTGAGCGGTTTCGTTCGCGTGAGAGAAGCGCTGCGTGTAGAGGTCGCGATTGAGGTGCGGGCTGACCGTGAGTTCACCGGCGAAGGGGAGGACGGGGATATCGCCGTAGAGTGGGCAGCCGGCGCCAGAGATGTGGGTAAGGGAGAAGCCGGTGATGCGGTTTTTGCTGGAGTCGTACCAGGCGTCGGGGCCGGTGTCGGGACTCCACTGGATCATGCCGTGGGGGAGCGTCGCGCCGGGAAAAGTGTTGCCGCCGCCGGCGGTTCCGATGAAGGGATCGACGGAATCATAGGGCGCGGTGGCCGGCGCAGAGTCCTGGGCCGAGGTGATGGAGGCGAGGAGGAGAAAGAAGATTGCCGCGGCGAGGCGGACGGTTGGCATGGGAATCATAGTAGAGCCGGTTTCATCGATCCGTCTGCGGCCTGGCTATGAATCGTAAGTTCCGCTTCGGCGGAGGGTGTTGTTGGGGGTTTTCGGAATTTCGAGTGGATGAGACGGGTTGTCGTCCTGCGGCTTAAGGTTGCCTGGCGTCGAAGGGTTCGTGTCAACAAAAGTTGTAGGAAGAGCAACGACAGCCGTTACTATACTGGCTTGGTCGCATGGAGTCATTTCCCCGTCATCAATGCCTGATCTATGAGGGCGCGCCGTCGCGGCATTTGCCGGCGATGGCTGCCGTCGCTCGCGAGAAGCTTCACCAGAACTATCGATGCCTGTACCTCAACAGCCCGCCGATGGTGGCGGGGATGCGGTCGTACATGGCGGCCGCGGGTGTCGATATCGCGCACGAAGTCGAGCGCGGGAGTCTGGTTGTCTCGTCGGAGCGGGCCCACCTCGCCGAGGGACGCTTCGATGTGGAGCGCATGCTGCTGGGACTGGAAGAGGCGATCCAGCAGGCCCTGCGCGACGGATACGCGGGGCTGTGGGCCACCGGGGACATGACGTGGGAGTTGGGAGAAGGTAAGGATTTCTCGAAGCTGCTGGAGTATGAGTGGCGGCTGGAGAAAATATTCGGAAAATATCCTGAGCTGAGCGGGATTTGCCAGTACCACGCCAGCACCATGCCGCGGGAAGCGATGCGGCACGGGCTTGTGGCTCATCCATCCATTTTTTTCAACGAGACCCTGTCGATGGTCAATCCGCATTATGTTCGGCTGGAACGGTTCTCCTCGGCAGAGGCGCAGAATGCGGAGCTGGATTCTGTGATTGGGCGTCTGTGTCATCCCGAAGGTGTCTTCTAGATCCGGTCTCCACGATAGCTCAGTGGCTTCCGTGTGAATCCTGCGCCCCCTCCAGCGGCGGGTGTCACGGGTCGTTGGCTCTGGTGGTTGCGCTTGGTTTCCCTCGCGGTACTATAGGGCGACATCTTCTACACCGGAGAAACGAGCCCTATGCTGAAGCACCTCTCTGTGGTGCTGTTGGTTGCTCTCGCCGCCTCTTCCACTGCATCACCAGCGCAGGCTCCCCAGACTTCCGCCGCCCAGGCGATGGATCCGGACTATGCGGCGCGGGTGAAGGAGTGGACCACCAAGCCGGAATTCACGAGTCCCTTAGTCGATCATCTGCCGGCGAGCACGGGGGTCCCGTCTCCCAGGGATGTGCTGGGGCATCACATCGGGGCGCCGAAGGAACTGACTTACTACACAAATATCCTTCGCTACTACGACACGCTGGCGGCGCACTCCGGCCGGGTGAAGGTGATCCGCATCGGCAAAACCGAGGAAGGGCGCGATTCGGTCATCGTCTTCGTCGGCTCGGAAGATTCGATCGCGCACCTCGACGAGGAGCGCCAGAATCTTGCGCGGATCGCGGATCCGCGCGGCCTGAGCGAGACAGAAGCGCATGCGCTGATTGCGAAAACCAAGCCCATCTATACGCTTTCAGGAGGACTGCACAGCGCCGAGCTGGGGCCGCCGGAGATGCTGATGGAACTGGCGTATCGGCTGGCGACAGAAGACTCGCCGCTCATCCAGAAAATTCGCGACAACGTCATCGTCGCCATCATGCCGGTGGCCGATCCGGATGGACGCGATCGCTCGATCGACTGGTACTACGCACACAATGTGGACATTACCGACTACGAGAAGATGTCGGGCGTGCCCTACTGGGGTAAGTACACCAAGCACGACGATAACCGCGACATTAATTACGCGGGCATGGCCAACCAGAATTTTCTCAAGTGGTATCTCGACTGGCATCCGCCGATCATGCACGATCTGCATGAGTCGGTGCCGTTTTTGTACATTTACAGCGGCCAGGCTCCGCAAAACCCACTGTGGGATCCCATTGTCTATGGCGAGTTACCCATGCTGGCGAACTGGGATATGTCGCAGCTGACCAAATACGGCATGCCCGGCGTCTGGAACCATGGTTATGTCGACGCGTGGTCGCCAGGGTATGTCGCGATTATGGCCACGAATCATAACGGCCTCATGCGCTTCTACGAAATATTCGGCAACGCCGGCGCGACCACGATGGAACGCACGATTGCACCGCCACCCAGCCCGGCGATTATCGGCGGCGGTGGTGGCGGGTTCGGCGACTTCACCAAGCGCCAGTGGTACCGTCCCAACCCGCCCTATAAGACTGTCCTGTGGTCGATGCGCGATAACACGAACTACGCGGAGACCGGTGTGCTGAACTCGCTCCAGTTCGTCTCGACGTTCCCGCAGGTCATCCTGGAAAACTTCTACGTCAAGAGCCGCAACGCGCTCAACGCCGGCACGAAAGAGGCGCCGTACGGCTTCATCCTGCCCTCGGATCAGGAAGACCCGACGCGCGTAGCGTTTGTGATCCACATTCTGCGCATGCAGGGCATTGAGGTCGGGCGGACCAGGGCTGCGATCAAGCTCAGCGATGGAAGTTATCCGGCGGGATCGCTGGTAGTGAAAACCAATCAGCCGTACGGACCGCTGGCGAAGACGCTGCTGCAAAAACAGGTCGATCCGGATCCGGATCTGACAACCTACGATGACAGCGCGTGGACAATGAGCCTGATGACGAACACGATCATCAAGCCGAGCGACGATATTGCAGTGCAGGCGGTCGCCGTTGATCCTGTGCAGCAATACGATCCGGAGGGAACGCTCAAGGATGTGGCCGCGGCCGCCGTGTATGCGATCGCCGATCACGGTTCACCAAATATGATCACGCTGCGTTATGGTCTGAAGGACGTCGCTGTGCAGGTTGCCGAGAAGCCGTTCACCGCAGCGGGCGTCTCGTTCCCTGCAGGTACCTTCCTCATCCCGGCGGATGCGGGGTCGACGCTGAAGCCTCTTGCCAAAGGCCTGGGTTTGGATGTGGTTGGTCTGGCTGCCTCTCCGAAAGTCGCTACGCACGCAGCGACCCTGCCGAGGCTCGCGATCTTCAGCACGTGGGCCGGTACGCAGGATGTGGGTTGGGTCCGCTACACGTTCGACCAGTACAAGGTTCCGTACGATCTGATCTTCAAAGAGCGGGTCCTCCAGGGGAATCTCGCGAAAGATTACGACCTGATTCTGATTCCGAACCAGATGCGAAGCGCGAAGGCGCTGGTGATCGACATCCCTAAAGCGGACAAACCGCTCTGGTACAAAAAGACCGATAAGTTCAAATACCTCGGAGACTACGGTTCATCGGATGATATCTCCGGAGGGATGGGGGCGGCGGGTGTGGTGGAGTTCCAGAAGTTCGTGGAAGGCGGCGGCATGCTGGTGACACTGGGCACGTCGAGCGCGTTTCCTCCGGATTTCGGGCTGACGCCGACCATCGATACCAGCAATCCGGGCGCGCACTTCTACGCTCCGGGTCCGATTGTGGATGCCGACATTCTGCGGCCTGAAAACCCGATCTTCTACGGCTACTCGGCGAAGACGATACCGGTGCGCTATGCGAACGGTCCGCTCTTTCGGATGACGGAAAAGATGGACAAGGACGACGTGCTGATGCGGTTTCCGGGCGGAGAGAAGTCCGTGCTGAGCGGCCTGTTCAACGGCGCCGATGATATCAAGGGCCGGGCGGCGGTGGTGGTGGCGCCGGCAGGCAAAGGCGAGGTGGTGATGTTTGCGACCAACCCTGTGTGGCGCTGGCAGAACGTGGGCGAATACCGCATGGTCTTTAATACGCTGATGAACTTCCGGGACCTCGCGCCCGCGGCCGCCACCACAACACCACCAGCATCAGAAAAGAACGCCGGGGTTCCCGCCGCGATGCAGTGAGGCGCTCAGGCACATCGCGGCGGCGGCGTTGCAGGCAGGGTTCGAAGTCAGGCTGAACGGTCAGGCAAAAGGAAACGCGGACTCGGCGCGGGCCGGGGATTTCCGGGGGAGCCGGGACCCGCGCGAGGGGTGACGCGCAATAGAACAGCACGGTGCATGCTGCACCGGGTCGTGCCGGCCCACGCAAGCCAAAAGGGGGCTTGCGGGGGGCACCCGTTTACATGAGGTGCTGCAAAGCGTCCCAAACGTACACGCCCAGGATGCAGACGGTCAGGACGCAGGTAGCGCCAGTGACGATCCGAATGACGGGCTGGATTTTGTCGACTTTCGCCATCAGTTCCTCTTGCTCTTTCTTCTGGTGATTGGCGCATTCGTCGAGGAACATCTGGTCTTCTTCGTAGCGAGTGAGATTGGAGCGGTAAACAAGCAGGACCAGCAGAAACGTGATCACTGCGGCCCAAACGATCCAGACAACGGGCATGTAGCTCATCACGGAGCTCATAAGCGCCTCGGGGGATTGATTCCGAATCGAGTGCGGGATTTCGGCGAGCCAGGGGTGCGACCGGTCGCGAGAGAATGACCGGCTGAACCGAGGGGCAGGCCGCAGAGCCGAGCCACGAAACGGTTGAGCCGGCTCCTGGTGCCGCGGGTCCGGGAAAAGCGTTCGGTCCGGGCTCGGAAGGCAGGAGGGGCCGTCCGGAACAGGATATTAGCTCTCCCGGTGGATGATTGAACAGCGAAATTTTGACGATTGTCTTTACTAGTTGGCAACTCGCAGGGAATCAGAGGATTCCATGCAAGGGCGAGGCCAGGAAGCGATGCGAAAAGCGTGGGTTTTCGGGGTGACGGTGCGGGTGGTGGCGATGCTGGGACTGTGCGCGGCGCTGGCGTGGGTGGCGTCTTGCAACGCGAACGGAAAGCCGGAGTCGGATCAGCAGATCCAGCAGCAGGCGCAACAGGCCACGGAGAATGCAAAGAGAGCTGCGGACAAAGCCGCGGCGGAGGCCCGGGTGGCCGCCGCGAATGCCGAGCGCGAAGCCAACGATGTGGCGGCCGGCGTGAAAGCGGGAATCCATAACGGCAAGGGCGGCAGCGGTGTCGATCTCAACTCGGCGACGAGGGCCGATCTCGAGACGCTGCCGGGCGTGACGGTGGCGACGGCGCGGCGAATCGAAGCGAATCGGCCGTATGGAACGCCGCACGATCTGGTGCGGAAGGGCGTCGTGTCGGAGTCGGAATACGACCGCATTGCCGGGGACGTGGTGACGCGGTAGCCCAAGGTACAGGGGACAGGTTACGCGTGACAGCATCCCGATGGTGCTCGTCATCGATTCCGCGTCCCGAATCGGAATTCCGCAGGAACGAGCGATAAACTCGCAGGGATGAGTGCTTCGGGTTCTGAAAAGAAGTGGGTCTGTGTTTTCTGCGCGTCGGCTGCCGGCGCGTCTCCTGCGTATGTAGAAGCGGCGAGGGAGCTGGGGCGGCGGATCGCCGAGCGCGGGCAGGGTCTGGTCTATGGCGGCGCAACGGTCGGCGCGATGGGCGCGGTGGCCGATGCGGCACTGGCTGCGGGCGGCGAGGTGGTCGGCGTGATCCCGGAGGTAATTCGGGAACGAGAGATCGATCACAAAGGACTGACCGAGCTGCACGTGGTGCGGACGATGCACGAACGCAAGGCAATGCTGGCTGAGCGCGCCGATGCGTTTGTCGCGCTGCCGGGCGGATACGGAACGATGGATGAGTTCATCGAGATTTTGACGTGGGCTCAGCTGAAGATCCACGCCAAACCGTGCGTGCTGGTGAATGTGGCCGGGTTTTACGACGGGCTGCTCGCGTTTCTGGATACCTGCGTGGAGCAGGGCTTTATTTTGGCGGAGAATCGCAGGCTGGTCCAGGTGGCGCGGGATCCGGAAGAGGCGCTGGCAATCGTGGAGTCGACGTGGCGGGAGCGGGCCGAGGTCCCGGCGCACGATGCCACGGCTCGATGCGGTCGTGCGGTAGCGCGAGGGAGCAGACTTCCCTTTTTTTGTTGAAGCAGACTCTGGAGTTAAGTTACCGCTCGAGCGATAACCGAACGGCTTCCCTTGTCAGAGAGCGGCGACGCGCGCAGCGGTTTGTCGTTCAGCTCAGGAAATCGCCGGCGCGGGCGGGATGATCTGCGGTGGCGGAATGGGCGGCGCCGGAGGCGGCGGCGGGTACAGAGTGTCGCCGAGGGGCTTGTAGCGGCCTCCATAAAAGATGAGCGCGAACTCGCGCACGGCCGTGCTGAGCGGTCCACCGAGGCAGATGCCGGCCAGGGCCGCCATCACGAAGGCAACAAAGCCGATGAGGACCTGAAGGAAGATTCCGAGAAACTGGGCAGCGCCGGTGGCGCCGGAAAAGGCCGCGTGCATGGCGACTTCCACGGCGATGACAACCACGAAGAAGAGGATGGCGGGAAGGATGAGCACGATGAACAAGCCGATGAGGGCGACGATCGGCAGAATCACGCGCAGCAGGGCATAGACGAAGAACGGCGCTTTCTCGGTGGCCATGCGCGCCCACACCGCGGACCATGCCTGGCCGGCGGTCGCGTTTTCGAGAGCGTAGTGCGGCAGCATGAAATCGCGGAGGACGAGGTCGACCGCGATGGCGAGCAGAACCAGCAAAAGGATGAGGGGAATGAGGGGCAGGAGGAGAGCGAGGACCTGGCTGATGCTGGGATGGCCTCCGGCCTGGGTGGCCCGTATCAGACGCAGGAAGCCCGCGCCAAAGGGAAGCGCGATGAGAAGCACGAGAAGCAGAAAACAGAACCCGACGACGAGATTCATCCAGAAGAAGCGCGCTGCCTGAGAACGATAGAGATGCCAGCCGGGGCGAATCTCTCGGGTGTTGTGGATGAGGCAATGGAAGTATGCGAAGCGCAGACGCGTGATGAGGTAGAAGAGGAAGAAGCACAGCAGGATCACGAGCAGGCCCATCGCGATGGCTGCGGCAACCCATTCATGGGTGAGGTGGAACGACGGCGGCGAGTAGGCGGTATGGCGGTGGCGCGAGGAGAAACCGCGTCCCCCGGACGAATTGAAATTGCTGCCGAAGCCCTCGGTGAGAAGCGCGACCAGGCAGAGCTTGAGATAGGTGCCGAAGCGGAAGGGCCGGAAGAGGAATGTCCTGGTGCGCTGAATGGCGGGCGAGATGGCGTCGGGGGCCGAGAGGTAGGGCATACAGGACCTTTCGCGGGAAGGGCGATTGTACTGCGAAACGGTGCCATGGGAAGCGGATTCCAGGGTGATGCGGGGAGGGGGGCAGGGTCAGCGAAAGCCGAGATTGCCCAGGAAGGTGTTTTTTTTGGAGAGCATGTCAATGACACTTGACAGGCTGAAGGCCAAACTGTAAAGTTTCCTTGTCTACTTGGAAAGGAGACTTAACTATGTGGTGCATTGCGAGTCCTGCGCAGAGGCGGTATGTGGCGCGGATGATGTGGGCGGCTTTCTTCTGCCTGGTGTTCTCGGCGGCGGCAGCGATGGGGATCGGGCACGGTCATGTGAGCGGGCTTCCATCGTATCTGCTGGCAGTAATGCCGGCCCTGCCGGTGGCATGGACGCTGGTGATCACGGGCGCGTATCTGAGCGAGGAGAAAGACGAGTTCCAGCGCAACCTCTATATCCAGGCCCTGCTGTGCGGGATTGCGGCGACGCTGGCGGTGGTGACGGCATGGGGCTACATGGAAGATTTTGGACGGGCTCCGCACCTGCGCCTGGCGTGGGTGAACCCGATGTTCTGGATCTTCACCGTGGTCTCATTTCCGCTGGTGATCCGGAGGTATCGGTGAAGAACCGGCTGAGGGTACTGCGCGCGGAGCGGGCGTGGTCGCAGGGCGATCTGGCGAAGGCGCTGGAGGTGTCGCGACAGTCCGTGAATGCGATCGAGACGGGGAAATTCGATCCCAGCTTGCCGCTGGCGTTCAAGCTCGCGCGGCTGTTCGGGATGCGGATTGAGGAGATATTTTTGGATGAGGCATGAGGACAGGGCTCGGGGAGCAGGGGCAGCCGTCGACGGGTGCGAGCTACACTCGCTCTTGTGGCTGCTTCCGTTTCGACACGCGTGATTCTGAGTTATCGAAATGCTTCTTTCACTTCTTTCTCCGGATCTTTCGATGAACACCGTTGAACTGCCGGGTACGGGACGGCACACTTCGCAGCTGGCGATTGGCAGCGGACGTCTCATGGGAGCGACGAGCCTGCGCGATTCGCTCGGGCTGCTGGAGGCGGCATTCGATGCCGGCATTCGCCATGTCGATACGGCGCCCAGTTATGGGATTGGTGAGGCAGAGCGGTGTGTTGGGGAGTTCCTGAACCGGCACCAGGGCGAGATAACGGTGACAACGAAATACGGCATCCCTCCACCGAAGAACCAGCGGCTGATGGGGATGGCGCGCGCCGTTGCGAAACCGCTGATGGCGCGGATTCCAGGCATGAAGGATCGGCTGCGGAGTGTGGCCGCGGCTGCGACGAAAAACGACGCCGTGGTGAGTTACACGGTGGAGGGTGCGCAGGCTTCACTCGAAAACAGCCTGCGTGCCCTGAAGGTAGATCGCATCGATCTATGGTTGATGCACGAAGCGAGCGCTGAGGATTTGCAGGATGAGAGGCTGCTCCGGTTTCTGGAGGCGAGCGTAGAAGCAGGAAAAATTGGAAGCTTTGGGGTGGGGAGCGAAGCGGAGAAGATTCCCGGGATGTATGCGGAACGGCGCGAGTATTGTCCGGTGATCCAGTGCGAGTGGGATCCGCTGGCCCCGGTGGATCAGTGGGCAGATCGATTCCAGGTGCATCATCGGGTGCTGCAGAACTGGCTGCCGCGGTTGTCGGCGCACCTGCAGAATGATGTGGAATTGTGCCTGGCGTGGTCCAAGGAGACGGGCGCCGATCTGGCGTCCCCGGGAATGCTGGCGACGCTGCTGATGAAGGCTGCGCTGCTGAGTAATCCGAAGGGGATCACGCTGTTCTTCTCGAAAAAGAAAGAACATATCGCGGAGAATGCGAGGATTGCTGCGGACGACAGTTTGGCGCGGCCGGCAGGGATTCTGCATACCATCATGCGGCGCGAAGGGCGGGCGATGGCGGCAGCGAATTCTTGAGTTACTCACCCCATCTAAGTTCTCAGAACCTATCTTTTAATTGAGAGGTTATGAGTCAGAAGCTGGTGTGCCCGTGAGGTGATCGACCAGACGGGTGGCGAACGCGAGCGCGGTAAAGGTGACGTTGGCGTTGCTCGTGGTACGGAAGACGCTCGCGCCGCCGATATAGAAGTTGTCCGTCCCGAAGACGCGGAGGTTTTTGTCGACCACGCCATCCTGATCGGACTCGCCCATAATGGCGCCTCCCGAGTTGTGGTAGATATCGCCCATCCTGTCGAGGAAAGCAGGATTCAGAGTCAGGAGATCTTCGTCCAGCTTCAATTCGCCGATGCCGGCGGTGCGGAGAGCATCGCGCAGTTGCACAGCGAAGTCGCGCAGGGCGGGAAGCTCATCCTCGCCGAGACGCCAGTCGAGAATGACGCGCGGGAGGCCGGAGGCCTCGGTGAAGGAGCTATCGATGGTGATGCGACTGGAGGGGCTGGGCGCGTGTTCTCCCTGAGCAACGAGGCGGGTTTTTGAAGTGGTGGGAACGAAGATGCGGTGATCCCAGACATACTTCCACATCAGGGGCAGGAGGAAGCGCACGATACCCGTGCTTTTACGGAAGAGGTCGCCCACGCCGGTAAGTTTGCGTGTGTAGAGAGCGGCACGGAGGAACTGCTTGAGGAAGACCATGTGCTCCGAGATTTCACTCTCGAAGGCGAAGAAGCCATGGATGTTATAGATGCGCTCGCGAACCAGGACTTCATTGCGCATGCGGATCTTGGGCTGAAATTTGTGTCTCGCATGAATGATGTTGGCAAAGGTGCGGAAGAAGGTTCGCTTATCCGCGGGATGGAACGCTCCCAGATCGCCGGCTAAGTGGTCCTGAAAGTAGAGGCCGACATTCTTGTTCTCACGCCACGGCGCGAGCCACTGCGGGTCCCGCGCGGCGTGCAGCAGGAGCCTGGCATTTTCGATGGTGCCTGCGGCGAGAAGGAAGTTGTCGCCTTCGATGGCGTGCTGCCGGTTCCTGTTGTCGACGACACGAACCCGCTCCATGCGGGCGCCGCTCCCGGAAAATCCGACGGCGGTGTGCGAGGCGAGCACGAGGAGGTTGGGATCGGAATGGATTTGTTCAGCGAAGAGGCTGGCGAAGTTGGGGATCCCCAGCCAGCGTGTCAGGAAGACTTCGAAATCGGGACCAAGGTTAGGCTGCCGGGTGCCGACGCCCCGCCAGACGTCGTCGTCTTTCAGGATCTTCGATGACATTCCCAGATTGAGGTACGTAGGGGTGTAATACGGTGCTAACTCCTCGTAACGGACGGGCCACTTCGATCCCGGCAGCCAGTCGCGCCCGGCAAAGTCGATGGGCTGAAACTCGACCAGCTGGCCACCCCACAAGCTGGTGGTGCCACCCAGATTGCGTCCGCGACCGAGGCGAATGCCGGAGTGACTGCGTCCGATGGAGCGCCAGGAATCGCTGCTGAAGCTGCTTAACTGCGAACCGCCGGCTTCGATCAAAACCACCTGGCGGCCGCGTTTGGCGAGTTGACCAGCGGTATAGAGGCCGACGGCGCCGGCGCCGATGATGACCGTCCGCGGCACACCCGTCTTCTTGTCGGGGAGTTGACTTACCTCGACCAGATACATTCCCTTGACCTCATTTCGAAAGGAGCCGGACCATCTGCGGCTATTGCAGTATCTCCTCGAAGGAGTGCGTAGCCTCGGATGCGCTGCACGGTTCGCTGAAGAAGCGATCGACAGCATCGAGGATGGCAGCGCCGGATTTGGCTTCGTAGATGGATTTGCGGAGAGCGGCGCCGCCGCGAACGCCATGCGTGAACCAGGCGGCGAACTGCTTCATCTTGCCGGCCGCGGCCGTGGCCGGGGCGTTTTCCGGGAAAGCTTCGGCGAGCAGCATTTCGAAGTAGGTGCGGATCATGCGATAGCGGTCCTGCTCGGTCGGTGCGTCGTAGCGGCCGGTGGCGGTGTACTGCGCGATCTGGCGAAAGATCCAGGGATTGGCCGGAGCAGCGCGGCCAATCATGACGGCGTCGCAGCCGGTTTTCGCGATGAGGGCGCAGGCGTCCTCGGGGGTGCGGACGTCGCCATTGCCGATGACGGGAATTTTGACGGCGTCTTTAATCTCGGCAATGTGGTGCCAGCGCGCCTGGCCGGCGTAGCCCTGCTCGCGCGTGCGGGCGTGGAGGGCGACCGCGTTGAGGCCGGAGTCTTCGGCGAGTTTTGCCAGGGGAACGCAGATGATGTGGTTGTCATTCCAGCCCAGGCGGAACTTGACCGTGAACGGGATGGTGACCGCCGCACGCACAGATTCGAAGATGGCACCGATCAGGGGCAGGTCGCGCAGCAGGCCGCTGCCGCCGTTGCAGGAGACGACACGCTTGGCCGGGCAGCCGAGGTTGAGATCGACCATGTCGAAGCCCGTGTCCTGCACGATGCGGGCGGCATCGGCGAGAGTGGCGGGGTTGGAGCCGAAGAGCTGCGCGGAGATGGGATGCTCGTCCTCGTAGAAGGTGAGGTAGCGCTTGCGCTTGGATTCGCGCGTGCGGGCGAGGCCGTCGGCCGAGGTGAACTCGGTCATGATGAGGCCGCAGCCGGACTGCTGATTGCTCACTGCAGCATCGACGGAATCTGGATGGTCTGCGGCCGACGAGAAAACGCTTGCGTTGCGGAGTGCTGGCCGCACGGGCGGAAGCGCTTCGCGCGCGGGATCTTCGGAGTCCGGCGCTGCCTGCGCCAAAAACATGCTTGCATTGCGGATGAAACGGCGGAACACGGTGTCGGTGACGCCAGCCATGGGAGCGAGGACGGTGGCGGGAGCAACGGTGACGTTGCCGATCTGGACGGACGCGGGAACGCGGATGCCGGCAGGCATCTCGTGCTCGAGCGGGTTGTCCCATTGCTTCTTCATCCTGAAGAGCCAGTCACCTCTTAGGGCTTCGCTGCTGCGATTAGATCAACACCTGCCCGGCTGGCGACACCCAGAAGCGCGGAATCTAAGGTGGCGATTGGCAAATCCCTGCGGTGCGCAAGTTCCAGGTAAGCAGCGTCGTACACCGTCAACCCGAGTTGCTCAGCCATGGCCATGACAAGCTTCGCCTGAGTGGATGTGAGTGGCAGTTCGACATCGATAGGAAGAACCGCCAGCTCATCCCAGAACAGGTTCGGCCGACCGGGCTGGATACGCTGTCTCCGAAGTCCCATCACCAGGCCATTCGATACTTCCGTGGGCCAGTGCGCGGGAACAGCTATCCTGTCTCCCGCCCGGAGCCGGTCCAGTAACTCGTCGGACCACGCTGTCGCTTCGTCTTCAAAGCACCAGGACAAGGTGACGGACGCGTCCACGACGAAGTTGGCCATCAGTATTTGCGTCCTTCATGGACCAGGTCGCTAATCCGCAGACCATTGAGGCGGTTTCCTTTGCGGAGCTGGCGGATTCGATCGATGGCATCCGCCACCGCATGCTGGCCTGCGGATGGAGCGGATCGCGATCCGGCTAGCTTCTCGACGATGTAGTTCTCAAGTGCCATGCCGCAGGCCTGGGCTTCAGCCGCCAGCTGCGCCTCCATCTCGGGTTGTAGCTGAATCTGGATCATGACGGTTCCTGGATGGCAGCGTAGCACGCCTGCATCGCGGCTAACACTCGGTACGGCTCAGCGATGAAAAGGCCCCCGCCGCGGCGGAGGCCTTGTCTCTCGAGAGCCGCTGGAGAGTTACTTCGCGGCGCCGGCTGGCTCCGGTTTGGCTTCGGTTTTCGCGTACTTGCGGCGGAAGCGCTCGACGCGGCCCGCGGTGTCAACCAGCTTCTGCTTGCCGGTGAAGAACGGGTGACAGTTCGAGCAGATTTCCGCATGGATGTCGCCCTTGTGCGTGGACTTGGTCGTGAAGGTGTTGCCGCACGCGCAGACGACGCGAATCTCGTGGTAGTTCGGATGAATTCCCTCTTTGGGCATGGTGCTGTTTCCTAAGACCTTTCCTGCAATCTTCTTATTTTACCGTGAATGGCCGGATTGGCCAACGCGGCTCTATCGGATGGGCGCGGAGGGCTTACGGATTCATGAGCCGGAGAAAGGTCGGCAGCGGGAGCGCCTCGCCAACGCGATTCCTACGGCCGATTGCGCAGCCATGCGATCACGGCGGCGGCGTTCTGGTCGGGCGGGAAGACCGGGTAGAAGACGTGTTCGATGACGGCATCGCGAAAAACGAGGGTGAGGCGTTTCAGGAGGGTCATGCCGCTGGTCTCGAAGGTGGGCAGGCGCAGGGCGCGGGTGAGCTGGAAGCCTTCGTCAGAGAGGATGGGAAAAGGCAGATGCTGCCGCTCGGCCATTTCGCGCTGGTACGCGGTGTCCTGGACGGAGAGGCCATAGAGGTGGTCGACGCCGAGAGACTGGAGTTCAGTGAAGTGGTCGCGGAAGGCGTTGCACTGGGTGGTGCATCCGCGAGCGCCGGGGATCTGATCCCAGCCGGGAGGGTTGGGCTCATTGGGGCGGCCGGTGCGCGGAAAGGCGAACAGAACTGCGCGTCCACGCAGCGACGACAAGTCGACGCTGGAACCATCCGTGGCGGGCAGCGCAAGGGACGGAACCGTCATGCCGGGGAGATGGCGGGCGGCGCCGTCATCCTCGGGGAGGGGGAGCTGGGACCAGTCAGGCGTAGCGATGAAGGACATGGACGACAGGGTACAGGACAGTGGACCGCGAGTAGCCGGCAGATGGTTAGCGGGTGCCTGACCGTTTGTGCGTTGGTGCGTCAGTCTTCACAGGCTCGTTCGAGGAGAACGCTGCACCGTTATCGCGTTCGCGCGCTCCCGCCCATCGCCATTCTGGAAATGAGTGGTTCCAGGTTCCCGGAATCTCTTTGACAACCCATTTCGCTTCGCCCGGATTGCCTGGCTCCGCGACGAATGGTGTCGACGCATCTCTTCGAAGGAGCGAGAATGATGCCGCGGGGCGGGTGTCGGGTGGGTGTGCGGGAGGATGGGCGTGATGAGCGCGATGCAGAGGATGAGGGCGATTCGATTCACGGTTCGTGGCTCCGCTTGCGCCTGAAGAAGGAGCATGGGGAGGACCACGGGTGTCGTGCTGGAGGGAAAGGGGTTGCGGCGGAGCGGATGGGGAGAGGCGTGGCTGAGCGGAGACGATGCGTGTCAGAGGCGACACGCATGGCAATCCGGAGAGACAGGGCCGCAATCGTTCTCGCGAATGACTGGAAAAGGGCCTGACCCGGCAAACATCCGAAAATTGTCAAGTCCCGCGCCCAAAATCCAAAGTAATGACCGCTGACTTCAAACCACTTACACGCCAACGAACCCAATAATATTTGGCGCGATTCCAGGCTGAACTTGGTATTCTAATAATAGGGAGTAAGAAAGAAAAAAAGGTCGCCCCAACGGGCGGCCTTTCCGTTTCTGAAGAGGAAGAGCGGCCGGCGGCCCAGTGGCCTTCTCATCTGTTGTTGGGGAGAGGGTGGGGGTAACACCCAAAAGGTATTACCCCGCAACCGCAGCGGATGCAAGCCATTGGACGACCCCACCACCTCAAAATTTTTTTTAGGGGGGTGGCCCAGGGAAGAGCGGCGGTGAGCGGCGGATCTGCCTTCGCCCTATTGGCCCGTCAACGAGGCGCGAAGTTCGGTGACGATTTCGGCGGCGGCTTTGCGAGCTTCGTCTTCGCGGTCGGGTGGAAAAGAGATGGCGCCGACGCGGGCATGGCCTCCTCCCCCGTAGCGCTCGCAGATGGTGGCAAGGTTCAGCATCTTTTCGGGAGGGGTCTTGGTCCAGGGATTGGAGCCGACGGCGACCTTGGTGCGGAAGCTCGACTTCGAGAGGCCGACCGAGTACGTCGCCTCGGGATGGAGATAGTACGGGATGAATTTGTTGTAGCCCTCGAGGGGATGGTCGGTGATGTCGAAGTAGATGGTGCCCTGCTTCGATTCGGAGCGATCGCGGATCAGGTCGATGGCACGCTGGTGGCGATCGAGCAGCGGCGGAAGAAGGCTGGCGACCCAGGGCTGATCGAGGACCTGCTGGAGCGGCATTTGCGTAAGCGTGGGGATGAGGCGCGGGATGAACGCCGGATCCTGGGAGGATTCGATGATGAGGGTGAGCTTCATCGCCGGCTCGGGCATTTCGACCGCGAGCTGTGGGCTCTCGTAAAGGGCGCCGTCGACGATGTCGGCCCAGCGAACGAGCTCGGCAACCGGGGTGGCGTCGAAGCCGAACTGCGTGGACGCAATGTGCGCGAGGAAGCTGGTGCAGGAGACGTAGTCGGGATCGAAGAAGCGATGACCTTTGTAGCGGCCGTCGGCGATGCCGTTGAGGTAGTCCTGCTGATCCTCGGGCGTGAGGAAGGCGCTGAGGTGGTGATCGAACCACCAGGTGATTTTGGGCGAGGGCGAGTATTTGAAGTCGACGATGGCGTTCTCGTCGCCGGTGAAGTCGGCCTCGTTGAAGAGAGCGCCGGCGCGATGGACGAGACCGCAGAACTCGTAGGTGGCGTCCGGGCGGATGCGCTCGTGATGGAAGCGGCTGAAGAGAGACGCCGAGCAGGCGCCATCGAAACACTTATCGTGATAGAAGACCCGGACCTTCAAGACGCAGCCGCCCCCAAAAACCGCCGACGTGAGAGCGCCGGTCGGGAATCTCTTAGCTTACCGGGACGGTGCGAACTGTCAAGCCAGGAGAGCGAAGAGCCAACAGATTGCGAGCGAAGAGCCACGCACAGTGCGAGCAGTGCGACAGCATCCCGCCTCCCAACCGAACCCGGCCGATGAAACCGATCAGCCGGCGGTGATGAGACACCGGCCGATGCGCGCATGGGAGCGGCAGCGCGGTTTGCGGCTCACGGCAGGCGTTCGTTATAGTCGAATCAGTAGCATGCGCAGGTTCCTCTCCAAAGTGCTGGTGAACCGGGCTTCGGTGCTCGGTGTCGTCTGCATCGCGCTCGTTCTCGTGAGCGGGATGGCGCAGGCTGCGCACTTCCACACCGGGGCTCCGGATCATGACTGCGCGCTGTGCGTAGCAGCCCATAGTGTGGCGCATGCGGCTATAGCGATCACGCTTCATTTGTGCAGTTTGCAGATCGCTCCTGTCAGTGCCGCGCGGAGTTTGACCATGCCGCGCCGCGCCGTATTTTTCCGGTTGGCCAGCCGTCCTCCGCCCGTGGGCTTCGCACCTCTCGCGTAGCCGTTTCTCTTCCGTCAATCCGGGTCCTGGGCTTTTTCACACTTGCAGGAGGTCGTGCATGCGTACGCTGATGCGTCGCGCCGCTGTTTGTCTTTTCCTTTCGTCGTTGGCTTCGATTGTGGTGGTTCCCTGTCGGGCGCTGGAAGGGGCGCAGGCCGGCGCGGCCGGCAATATCAGCGGAACGGTCACCGACCCCACGGGCGCGGTGCTGCCCGGGGCAACGGTGACGATCCAGAACCCGGTGAGCCAGTATCAGCGCTCGGTGAAGACGGACAACGCGGGTCACTTCGGATTCGCCAACGTGCCGCCGAATTCGTATCACATGACGGTGACGATGACCGGGTTCGGAACGTACGTCCACGACGTGGATTTGAAAGGGACGGGGGTGACGGTGCCGGTGACGCTGACGGTGGGCACGACCGCGACGACCGTCGATGTGACGGCAGAAGATCTGGTGAACAATTCGGCGGCCATGGACACGGAAGTGGACCGGAAGGCGTTCGCAGAGATTCCCCTGGAGAGCGCTTCGTCGGGGCTGAGCTCGCTGGTGACGCTGTCGTCGCCGGGGGTGACCGCTGACTCGAACGGGATGTTTCATGGTCTGGGCGATCACGCGGAAAACCAATTCTCCGTGGATGGGCAGCCCATCACGGATCAGCAAAGCAAGGCGTTTTCTAACCAGCTGCCGGATACCGCGGTGCAGTCGATGCAGGTGATCGAGGGCGCGCCGCCGGCGGAGTACGGAGACAAGACCAGCCTGGTGATCCAGGTGACGACGCGCTCGGGACAGGGCGATACGAAGCCCACCGGACAGGTGAATTTTTCGTATGGGTCGTTTGGATCGGCGTCGGGCGGGTTCGATCTGGGCTACGGGAAGCAGGGCTGGGGGAACTTTATCTCGGTGGATGGACTGAACACGGGACGGTTTCTGGACGGACCGGAGTTTGTCGTTCTTCACGACAAGGGGAACGAGGAGAACGTCTTCGATCGCGTGGATTATCAGATCGACGCGGCGGATTCGGTGCACCTGAACCTGAACTATTCGCGGTCCTGGTTTCAGACGCCGAACACCTACGACAACCTGAATGCGGGCGGGGTGAATCTGGCGGGCGCGCCGGTGAATGGGCAGACGGATCAAAAGTCGAAGATTGGGACCATCGATATTTCGCCAAGCTATACGCGCGTGATCAGCCAGGCATCGGTGTGGAACATCGGGGCGTATTTGCGGAAGGACAACTATCACTATTACCCGAGCGGAGATCCGCTGGCCGATCTGGGGCCGGTGCAGCAGCAGAGCATCGGGCAGGACCGGAGCCTGGCGAATGACGGCGCACACACGGATGTTTCGTATGTGAAGGGCCCGAACAGCGTGAAAGTCGGGGCGATGTACGAGCAGACGTTTCTGGACGAGAGCGACACGCTGGGAATCGTTTCTCCGACGTATCTGAGCTCGCTGGGGTGCATGGTGGGGAATGTGCCGGTGGCGGCTCCGTGCACGATTCTTTACCCGTATGACATCACGCGCGGCGGGAAGGATTATGACTTTCTGGGTCATGCCGATGTGAAAGAGCTGGCGCTCTACGCCGAGGATCAGATCACGGCGGGCAACTGGCTGTTCAACCTTGGGATTCGCGGCGATCTTTATAACGGATTGGCGACGGCGAGCCAGGCAGAACCGCGGTTGGGCGGATCGTACAGCATCAAGAGGACGAATACGGTGCTCCGGGCATCGTATGCGCGGACGCTGGAGACGCCATTCAACGAGAACCTGGTGCTGGCGAGCCACGGGTGTCTGAACGCGGTGGTCAATCCGCTGCTGCTGTGCCAGGCGGGCGATTCAGGGGCGCTGTCTCCGGGGTATCGCAACGAATATCACGCGGGGCTGCAGCAGGCAGCAGGGCCGCATTTCGTGGTCAGCGGCGAGTACATCTGGAAGTACACCAATAACGCTTACGACTTCAGCGTGCTGGGCAATACGCCGATCACCTTCCCCATTGAGTGGCACAATTCGAAGATTCCGGGATTCGCGCTGCGCGCGAATGTGACGCCGGTCCACGGCTTCAGCGCGTATGTGGTGATGTCGTCGGTGGCGGCGCGGTTCTTTCCGCCGCAGGTCGGCGGCGCGGGAGCGACGGTGGGCCAGACGGGACTTCCCTTCCGCATCGATCACGACGAGCGCTACAACGAGACGACGCACTTCCAGTACCAGATTCCGGGCAAGCACAGCCCGTGGTACAGCCTGAACTGGCGGTTCGATTCCGGCGAAGTGGCGGGAGCGGTGCCGTGCTACAACCCGCTGTCGAACGATCCGAACAGCGCCTGCGCGACGACGTCGACGACGCTGAACGGGCAGCCAGCGGTCAATCTGAGCGGACTGGATGCCGATGAGGAGTTCGAAGCGGGACTGGCGTGCGATGGGGTTAAGGCCACGCTGGGGCATCCGCTGCCGGCCGCATGCCTGGCGTCGCAGTATACGTCGAGTCTGGTGAGCATTCCGGCGCCGGGTAAGGGCGACAACGACAAGGATCCGCCGCGGGTCGATCCGCGGAACCTGTTCGACATGTCGGTGGGAGAAGATAATCTCTTTCACGGCGACAAATACAAGTGGGGCGCGCAGCTGACGGCGATCAACGTGACGGATCAATACGAGTTGTACAACTTTCTGTCGACGTTCAGCGGGACGCATTACGTGACGCCAAGATCGGTGACGGGGCAAATCAGCCTGCATTTTTGAGAGGATGGGCGGTCCGGACAGTCGGATGTGGATGCGGGCCCGGGAGCCGGGTTCGTGTCCGGAAACAGGACAACCCTGCCTTCTCAAGCGCCGTGTTGCGCCATCGAGCACTTCCGGGGCCGGATGTACGGGAAGGGGCTGAAGAGAATCGTGAGGCGTCGTACAATTCCTTCTACACATCGGTGATCAGCGCCAGGAGTGTACGAGGGCCCTATATGAGACGTCTGCTGATTGTTGAGGATCAGGCAAGCGATTTACGGAACGCGACGGCTGTGGCACGGGATTTAGGTTTCACCAGCGTGGAGGCACGATCCTCCGCGATGGCCGCGAAGATCTATCTGGAAAAAGGACTCGAGGGAGAGCACGAGCTTCCGGACGCCATCGTTCTGGATCTGGACCTCGGGTATGAGAGCGGCTTCGAGCTGCTGCGATTCTGGCACGGCAAACCGCCTCTGGCAGAGATTCCGATGATCATCTGGACCGTGATGGGCGAGGAGCAGCGGGAAATCTGCGGGCTCTTCAAGGTCACGGCGTACGTTTCCAAAACCGACGGACCCCATCTGCTGAAGGAGGCGCTGGGCGGCCTGGCTCGCTCGGTATCCTGACCGAGGCGGCGAGTGCCTGAGATCGGCGTTCCTTCGGTTTCTCAAATCCTTCTATATTGTTGGTGCAGGTCAAAGCGACTCCGGCGAGGAACGCCGGGGGGAGGCCCGTGAATGAGTGATTTAGCGGAGATTATTTCCGGTAACGAGGACCAGATCCGCGCGGAGTGGATCCGGGACATGAGCAAGTCCGTGGTGCGAACGGATCTGATCAGCAAGACCGAGGTGGAGGAGCAGTCGGGGACATTGCTGCAAGCCATTGTGGCGGGGGTGAAGGCCGGCGGGGTTTCGGACATTACGGGGCCAGGATGGACGGGTGCGCGGGAGATATTGCAGGACCTGTCGGCGTCGCGGGCACGGCAGGGATTTTCGCCCTCGGAAGTGGCGATGTTTGTTCTTTCGCTGAAGCAGCCGCTGTTTGGGGCCATCCGGCGGGATCTCGCAAAAAATCTGGACAAAATGGTCGAAGCGATCTGGGCGGCGACGGAGCTGCTGGACAGCCTGGCGCTGCTGACGACCGAGGCATACATGGCGACGCGCGAGGAGCTGATCGGGCGGCAACAGCAGGAGCTGCTGGAGCTATCGACGCCGGTGGTGAAACTGTGGGACGGCATTCTGGCGCTGCCGATTATCGGCACGCTCGACAGCGCGCGGACGCAGGTGGTGATGGAAAGCCTGCTGCAGGAAGTGGTGGCGACGAATTCGAAGTACGCGATCATCGACATCACAGGCGTACCGACGGTGGATACGCTGGTGGCACAGCATCTGCTGAAGACGATCACCGCGGCACGGCTGATGGGCGCCGAGTGCATCATCAGCGGGGTGCGGCCACAGATTGCCCAGACCATCGTGCATCTGGGAATCAATCTGGAAGACGTGGTCACCAAGGCAAAACTGTCGGATGCCTTCGCGCTGGCGCTGGATCGGAGCGGGCGTGCGGTGGTACGGAAAGCGGCGCAGCGAGCGGGAGCCGCTCCTGTGCTGGCGGGACCGCTGGCGAAGCAGGAGAGCTAGATGGAACGGATTCCGGTTCTGCGCATGGGGTCTCTGCTCCTGATCACGATTCAGGTGGACATGCACGACAAGCTGGCGATGCAGCTGCAGGACGACGTGACCCAGCGGATTTCGGAGTGGGGATCGACGGGAGTGCTGATCGACATTTCGTCCCTGGAGATCGTCGACTCGTTCATTGGGCGGATGCTGGCGAATATTGCCGCTATGTCGCGGGTACTGGGGGCGGAAACGGTGGTGGTGGGCATGCAGCCGGCGGTGGCCATCACACTGGTGGAACTCGGCATGTCGCTGCCCGGGGTCCGAACAGCGTTGAGTGTGGAAGCGGGCATGGAGCTGCTCTACGGAGCGGGCGCGGGATTCCGGACGGGAAGCGACGATGATCCAGCCCAGGGTTGAGACGCTGCCGCTGAAGACTTCGAACGATGTGGTCTTTGCCCGCCAGAGGGTGCGGCAGTGGGCGACGGAGCTGCATTTCGGCCTGGTGGATCTGACCAAGCTGGTGACGGCGGCGAGCGAGCTGGCGCGCAACGCGCTGGATCACGGCAAAGGCGGCGCGATGCGCATCGAACAGGTAGGCAACGGCGCCAAAGTTGGGCTGAAGCTGACGTTCGAGGATCAGGGGCCGGGGATTCCGGATATTGAAATGGCCCTGAAGGACGGGTTCACCACCGGATCGGGGATGGGATTCGGGCTGGGCGGGAGCAAACGGCTGGTGAACGAGTTCGCGATCGAGTCGGCGCCGGGGAAAGGCACCAGGGTCACTGTTGTGCGATGGAAATAGCCTTCACAGAATTCGTCGCAGTCACCGATACAAGTTCAGTGGGCGAGGTGCGGCGCGTGGCGCTGCTGGCGGCGCAGCGGCTGGGATTCGACGAGACGCGGAGCGGCGAATTTGCGCTGCTGGCGACCGAATCGACGCGGAACGTTCTGGTGCATGGCGGAGGAGGCCAGGTGCTGGTGGCCGGGATGAAGGAGCCCGGCGGCGCGGTGGCGCGCATTCTCGCCATGGACAAGGGGCCGGGTATCGCCAATATCGGGCGGGCGATGAGCGACGGCTATTCGACGGCCGGTACGATGGGCGGCGGCCTGGGCGCAATGCAGCGGATGGCGACGGCTCTGGAGATCTTCACCAGCCGGACCGGCACCATTGTGCTGATGGAGCTGGGTAAGGCTGAGGCGTGCGACCAGCTGCAAATTGCAGGCCTGGCAGTTCCCTACCCCGGCGAGCGGTTCTGCGGCGACGGCTGGACCTTCCACCACACGCGAGACCGGCTGCTGGTGCTGGTGGTGGATGGCCTGGGGCACGGAATCGACGCGGCCGAAGCGGCGCAGGAGGCGATTCGGACGTTCCATCAGCGCGCGGAGCTGGGACCGGCCGAGATTCTGGGCTACCTGCACGATGGACTGAGGAAGACGCGCGGGGCGGTAGGGGCGATTGCCGAGATTCGGCCGAAAGAGAAGACTCTCGTGTATGCAGGCGTGGGAAATATCGGCGCGGTGCTGCTGGCTGGAGGCACAAGCCGCAGTCTGGTTTCACATAATGGCACGCTGGGCATGACGATCGCGCGGATTCAGGAATTCCGGGTGGAATGGCCTGCGGACGGGGTACTGGTGCTGCACTCGGACGGGCTGCAGTCGCGGTGGGATCTGAGCGCGTATGCGGGGCTGATGGTGAAGCATCCGGCGGTGATTGGGGGAGCGCTGCTTCGCGATTTCCGCCGGCAGCGGGATGATGCCAGTGTGGTGGTGGTGAAGGCGGCGGCCTGAGCCTATGGCGATCACGATTTTCCATGTCGGACTGCGCACCGAGCGCGACGTCGTTCTGGCGCGGCAGCGCGCGCGCGAGGTCGCGGCGGAGCTGGGCCTGGACAATCAGGATCAGATTCGCATGGCAACGGCGACGTCGGAGATTGCGCGCAACGCTTTTCGTTATGCGCGCAATGGCCAGGTGACGTTTTCCGTCGATCTGGACGAGCCGCAGCGTCTGGAAGTGACGGTCACCGACAGCGGGCCAGGGATCGGCAATCTGCAGGAAATCCTGGAGGGCCGGTACAGATCCGAAACGGGCATGGGCATGGGGATTATCGGAACGAAGCGTCTGATGGACGACTTCGTGATCGAGGCCACGCCGGCGGGCACGACGGTTCGGCTGGTGAAGCATATTCCGCGGCACCAGGCGGGGATGACACCGCGCACGGCGCGCGACCTGAACCAGAAGATGCTGGAGCGGACGCCGGAGAATCCGTATGAAGAGATCGAGCAGCAAAACCAGGAACTGCTGAAGACCTTCCAGGAACTGAAGACGCGGCAGGAAGAGCTGGAGCTGCTGAACCGCGAGCTGGAGGACACCAATCGCGGGGTGGTGGCGTTGTATGCCGAACTGGACGAGCGGGCGGATTATCTGCGGCGCGCGTCAGAGCTGAAGACGAAGTTCTTATCCAACGTATCGCACGAATTCCGGACGCCGCTGAATTCGATCATTTCGCTTTCGCGGCTGCTGATGGACCGGCTGCACGGCGACCTGACCCCGGAGCAGATGAAGCAGGTGCGGTTTATCGAGTCGTCGGCAGGCGATCTGCAGGAGATGGTGAACGACCTGCTGGATCTGGCCAGGGTGGAGGCGGGAAAGATTCGCATCCGGCCGAAACGGTTTGAGGTCCATGAGCTGTTCAGCGCGCTGAAGGGCATGCTGAAGCCGCTGCTGGCGGATAACAATTCGGTGGAACTGGTTTTTGAGGAACTGCCGGGGATGCCGGCGCTGCACACGGATGAAGGGAAGATTTCGCAGATCCTGAGGAATTTGATTTCGAATGCGCTGAAGTTCACGCCGTCGGGGCACGTGGTGGTCGCGGCGCGAGCCGAGGCAGACGGCAACATTTTGTTTTCGGTGGCGGACACCGGCATCGGGATTCCGAAGGAGCATTACGAGACGGTGTTCCGGGAATTCAGCCAGATCGAGAATCCCTTGCAGGAGCGGCACCGGGGCACGGGCTTGGGATTGCCGCTGTGCCGCAATCTGGCGATGCTGCTGGGCGGAACGATGTGGCTGCAGAGCGAGCCGGACCAGACGCAGCAGAACCACGGATCGACCTTCTACGTGAGGGTTCCGGCGATTTACGTAGGCGAGGCGGTGAGCACGGAGATTGCGGGGGAATTGCCGGCGCCGGAATTTCACCGAACGCCGATTCTGATTCTGGAAGACAATCCGGACACGGCGCGAATCATCGAGAGCTACCTGCGCAACACGGAGTTCCAGCCGATCTTGACGGCGAGTGTGGCGCAGGCGGAAGTGTGGACGGCGCGGCACGCACCGGCGGCGATCCTGTCGGATGTTTATATCGGAGACGATGCGGCGTGGGGTTTTCTGGCGCGGCTGCGGGAGCGGCTGCCGGATCTGCCGATGATTATTACGAGTATCTACGAGGAATCGCAGGCAGCGATGGCGCGCGGGGCGAACCTGTTTTTGTCGAAGCCCATCGATCGCAATGCCCTGCTGCGCGAACTGCGGCGACTGACCGCGCAAACGGGGACGCGGCGCCTGCTGCTGGTGGACGACAACGATGTTTCGCGCTATATCGTGCGGGAGATTCTGGATCAGCCGTGGCTGGAGATCGAGGAGGCGAGCAACGGAGCGACGGCGCTGGCTGCGGTGAGGGAGAATCCGCCGGACGCTCTGATCCTGGATCTGCTGATGCCGGATGTCAGCGGATTCGAGGTACTGCGGCAGCTGCGTTCGGAAGCGCGCACCAAACAGCTGCCGGTGCTCATCTACACGTCGAAGCTGTTGTCGGACACGGAGCGGGCACAGCTGGAAGGCTGGCAGACCCGGGTCGTGCGCAAGGAGAGCGTGTCGGCACGGCTTTCGGCCAAGCCGTTTCTGGATTGGCTGGAGGCTGCGGGCGTGGCTCCGGCGGCGAGCTCATCGGAGCAGAAGGTCTAGCGGCGCGGGTAGGTAATTAGCCGAACGCGGTAGGTGCGCAGCTCATGCGCATCCATTTGGAGCGAACGGCCCTGATCGCTCTGGTCGCCGTTGAGACGGCGCTCGGTGACCCATTGGCCTTTGACATTGGAGACCTGCTCGATGCTGGCGATGCCGGCGATTTGTTCGTCGACGTCGGGATCACGCAGGATGCTGACGGTGAGGCCGCTGCCAATCACAAGAAATTCGTTCGGTGCGTTTTCGATGACCATCATGGCGCCGTCGTTGGTGGCCAGTTGTCGCGCGGGCCAGGTGCGGGATAAGGATGCGCGGAAGAGGAATCCGCCGAGGGAGATGGTCTGCGCGGGACGCGCGCTGGTGGCATGCAGCACGAGGCCGCGGATCTGGTTTTTCTCCTGCGCGTCGAGGATTGTTTGAGTGATGGGGCTGAGAGCAGCGTAGACATCGGCAATTCCGGGAGAAGCGGCAGGATGCGCGGGGTCGTCGGAGATGGAGTCGACGGCGAAGGGAGAAAAGCCGATGGCGCGCGCTTCTCCGTAGGCGTAGAGAGCATTCCCTGGCGCTTCGTCGAGCCGGGCCTCAGGAACGAAGGCCGGATTCCCTGCCGCTTTGTATCGATCGACCCAGGCGGCGAAGTCGGGCCAGTAGATATCAGGCGCGTAGAAATCGACCGAAGGCGCGGCCGCTCGGTAGATCGCCTGCACGAGAGGATAAGGGCCTCCGCTCGGGTATTCGCCGCCCTGCTCGAACGGTGCGGGAAGCTGCGCATTCATGTACATCGGCAGCGGGTATTCGGCTTTGCCGGCCCTGGCTACCTGGTTCGCGAACAGGCCGTATTCCCAGGCCATGAAGGCCTCGTCGGCATGCTCGCCGAACATCTGCTGCCAGGTGCGTCCGTCGGAGTTGAAGTGTGCGGAGAACTCGGGCGCCAGGCGTTCGCGGTGCGCGGCGAGATAAGTGGACAGCTCGGCCGGTACGGGCGCCTGAAAGAGGCGGTTCGCAGAGTCCGATCGATCTCGGCCGCCCACGCCCAGAAAGCCGATTTCATTTTCCACCTGGACCATGAGAACGGTCTGCTGCGCGGCATCGTAGGCGCGCAGGTGGTGCATGAGGGCCGCGAAGGCGCGGCTGTCGGCGCGGGGGGTCCCCTCGCCGAGAGGGGAAAGGATCTCCAGCGGCGTTCCTTCCGCGGAGATCTCGCGGGGAAACCGGCGCGTGTCCGAGAGCACCCAATCGGGCGCGTATTCGGAGAAGGCATTCTTCCAGCTGCCAAACCACAGCAGCACCAGATGCAGGTTCTGCTGGCGGGCGGTGTCGATCCAGTGATCGGGAATGGAGAAATCGAAGCGGCCTTCCTGGGGCTCGAGCTGATCCCAGGCGACGGGAATGAGCACGGTGTTGAAATGCAGCCGAGCTAGTTTGGGCAGAATTTCGTCGGCCTGGCCGGCGGTTCCGGCGGAGGAATTGCCGAGTTCGCCACCCAGAATCAGGAAGGGCGTGCCGCGAACGATCAATTGCTGTGCGGCGCCCTGGGTGCGAAGGGCGGGAAGATCCTGCGTCTGTGCGAAGACCGAAGCGACGAAACAACCAAGAACTGCAGCAGCGTATTTTGGCCAGCGCCTCAACGGAACCTCCATCGATGTTCGTCTCGCAGCATATCAGCGGAGGAGCGTGGGTGCCGCCGTTGGACGAGGCGGGGAACGAATATGGATAATGTCGCCAAAGAAAGGGGTTCGATGATCTGGCAACGAGCCATGCTGCTTCTTTTAACAATCGGTGCAGGGGCGGGCGTAATGGCTGGAGCGTCGATGGATCCTAAGCTCAGAACCTACCCTTCCGGGTGCAACGGGCTCGCGTACGAAGAGTATGGCACCGGCCGACCCATCGTTTTGCTTGCAGGCGGCCCCGGACAGAACCCTGTTTATATGGCGCCTGTGGCTCGAATGCTCGCATCCGCAGGGCGTCGTGTTCTGCTTGTTGACCAGCGCGGCACGGGAAGATCGGCCGACGCAATCTCCTGTCGCGACCGTATGACCCTCGCCGGAGCTGTAGCGGACCTCGACGCGCTGCGCGTGTATCTGCGGCTGGAGAGGCTCACCATCGCCGGACATTCCTGGGGTGGAATGCTGGCTATGGCCTACGCGCAGGAGCATCCGGACCATGTCGCCGGACTCCTATTGCTCGATCCTGGTCCGATGACGCATGTCGACTATCCAAAAGAGTCGGCCGCAGTCGGCGAGACTCACTCAGGCGCAGCGGCTGGCCCTGCAGGACGCCACAGGTGAAGCGCAAATCGAGGCGATCGAGCGGCCTGCTTTTTTCTACGACGCTGGAAATGCGAGGCGTTTGCAGGAAAGCATTCCGCCCGGCGAACCGCTATGGTATGAATCGGTGGGCGAACTTTTGGGACCCGACCTTGGTAATTTCGACGTGGTCGAGGGAATGCGCCAATTGGGGGCGCCCGTCACTCTGGTGTTCGGGCGTTTCGATCCAGGCTTTTTTATCAGCGACGAGGTGCAGACGCTAAAACCTGGCGCAAAACTCTTCGCAATCGAACACGCAGGTCATTATCCCTGGCTGGAGGACTCCGTTCACACCGCAATCATGCTGAAAGAGGCTGTCGCCACGCTGCCCTGACGTCCCCCTCGCACCCGGATCGACTACTGCACCTCAATCTGGGCCGGTTGGCCATCATCGGCGACAGTGAAGGCAGTGCTGTGTTCTCCGCGCTCGATCTCGTGTGGACTGCGGCGCCATTGACGCGCACTTCACCCCTTGAAGGCGTCCAGCCGTAGATCACTAAGCGCACGTCCTTCCACCAGGCGGGATAGGAGCCTTCGCGCGGGCCGAGGGTGAGGCGCAGGCTGTCGCCGCCGACCTGACAAGTGAAGCGCTCCCGCAGGAATGCGCCCTTCTCATAAGCAAAGGTTCGGCCGTCATCCTGATACACCTGTCCGGAGCAATCGTCTCCCGCGTAGACGCGCAGGATGAGCGGGCCGGAAGGCGTATGGCTGGTGCTTTCGACCAGCGGCTCCATGGGCAGAATCGAGCCTCCGCGCACATAGACGGGGAGCTGCGCGAGGGTCGGCGCAACGCGGATGGAATGGAGCAGGGTACGATCGGGAGCGCCGGGCGCCGGGGGATCAGGAGGATCGAGAACGACCTTCTCGCCGGTCCAGAAGTCGTACCAGACCGGCGCAGGGAATTCGATCGATAGTCGTCCACTTCATCGGGAAAAGGCGGTGGCGCGACCAGCAGATCGGGCCCGAGCATGAACTCGCTGGAGGCTTCGCGTCGAGATCGATGGGATGACGGTCGGGCGTGGCATCGGGGAACTCGAGAAACAGCGGCCGCACCATAGGCAGGCCGGTGCGCGAAGCTTCTTCGGCAACCGTGTAAAGGTAAGGCAGAAGTTGATAGCGCGATTCGATGAAGTGGCGGCGGATCGCTTCCTGTTCGGGGCCGCCGACCCACGGCTCCTGATCGCCGGTGCCTTTCTCGGTGTGGTCGCGGTCGATGGGCTGAAACGCGCCGATCTCGAACCATTTGGTCAGCAGATCGGGCGAGGGCGAGCCCGCATAGCCGCCCACATCGGCGCCGCTGAATGCAAAGCCGCTGAGCCCCAGATTCTCGAGCATGGGCGTGGTCATGCGCAGATGATTCCAGGTGCTGAGTTGTCGCCGGTCCAGGTGGCGGCATAGCGCTGGCCGCCGGCGTAGGTGGCGCGGGTCAGCACAAAGGGCCGCGTGTCGGGCTCGAGCGCGCGCAGGCCGTCATAGGTCGCGCGAGAGTTCTCCATGCCGTAGACATTGTGAATCTCGGCGTGCGTGGCGGTGCGCGGCGCAAATCCCGGCTCGTCGATGCGATGCACAACGTCGAGCGGCATGGTGAACGTGGGCGAGTCGAAGATGGACGGCTCGTTCATATCGTTCCAGAAGCCGCTGGCCCGTCGCGCACGAATTCGCGTAGAGAGTTCCCCACCAGGCGCGCGTTTGCTGGCGCGTGAAATCGGGAAAGACGCTCGGGCCGGGCCAGACTTTGCCCGACATAGACCGAGCCATCGGGATTCTTGACAAAGTGGTCGCCCGCCACGCCGCTGTCGTAGGGGGCGATAGCTCTGGCCGGGCAGATCGGCGATGTGCAGATCGGTGATCATCACGACGTGCAAGTTCTCCGCGTTGAGTTGCCGCGATCATCCGGCAAGATCGGGAAAGGTGGCGCGGTTCACGGTGAAAGGGACGATTGTGCTCCTGATAGTCGATGTCGAGATAGATGGCGTCGGCCGGGATGCGATCGCTGCGCAGGCGAGTCGGCGACTTCCAGCACGCGCGCCTGCGGTCATGTAGCTGTAGCGCGATTGCTGAAAGCCGAGCGACCAGAGCGGCGGAAGCGGAGGCGTTCCCGTGAGCCAGGCGTAAGTCTCGACCACCTGCTTGGGCGTCGGGCCATAGAACAGGTAGTAATCGATCGGCCCGCCGACGGCGCCGAAGGAATACGCGATCGGCGATTCCTTGCCGAAATCGAAGCTGGTGCGCCAGGTGTTATCGAGCAGCACGCCCAGCGGCGCGCCCGGCGCGAAAGGCCATGAAAAACGGAATGCTCTTGTAGAGCGGATCGGTGGATTCCTGGAAGCGATAAGCGTCGGTATTCCACAGCGTGAAGGCCTCGTTGCGCCGGTCGAGCGGCCCGGTCTTGTCGCCGAGGCCGAAATAATGCTCATCCAGCGGCATGGCTTTATAAATGCGAAACGCGTCGCCGTCGAAACGCGATGGGCCGCGCATCCTGTTGCAGGATGGTTGCCGGCAGAGTCGCGCACTGTGAGTTCGAGGGTCATCGGGTCCACTTCGACGGCCAGAGCGTGCGTGCGAAAGCCGAGAATGATCCGCTGCGTTGGCAGGCGTGACCGAGCACGGAAGCTTGACGCGCGGAGGCCAACACGGCCCAGGATGCATCTTCGGGAGCCTGGTTGCCGCGCCAGACGCGAACCCGCAGCACATCCTCGCGCAGCGCGGTGATCCGTTCGTGCAGTTCGCCACTGCGAACTTCGATTCCGTTGGCAGAGCGGTGATCGGGCCCCTCGGGGACAGGCGCCACGGACGGCTGGCCCCTGGTAACTGCAGAGCAAAAAGTAACGACGATTGCGACAAAAAGACACTTGGCAGCGCATTACGACTCCAGAAATGAAGCGTAAACATCCGGTTTGCAACGGAAGATGAGCTGCGGTTTTGCGGCTAGGGAGCGCCCGCATGGGCAGAGGCATGATTCAATCGGAGAAAGATCGGGATCCTCGACGCGTTTCACGCCGCGCGCCGCGCGCTGGCGTTTGATGGTGTCCATGCGCGCCAGGGCGGCGTGCGCGTCTTTGCTGTCGCCCTGCCTGGCGGTAAAGGTGGGCGAGCAGATAGTGAACCGAGCCGTCTTCATCGCTGGACGCGCCAAGATTCAGTTGCTCGATCGCCTCCTGCGTTCTTCCGGTTTCGGCATACACTTTGCCGATCAGGGCATGAATGCGCGGCAGCATCTGCGGTTTGGCTTTGAGGCTTTTCTGCAGATACGGCTCCGCTTGCGGCGTATTCATGCTGGTTCATGAGGGCCTGGGCCATGACCAGATTCAGCTCGGGGTCGTCGGGAGTGCGCACCAGGGCAGCCTGCGCGACGCCCATGGCTCCCTGAGGGTTGTAGTTGTTCAGATACGCCGATCGCCAGACCGAGCATGGCTGCCTGATCGGACGGGGCAGATGGCGAGGGCTTTCTGGTATTCCGCCTGCGCGTCGTCGTAGCGTTCCAGCTGCTGGTAGATGTCGCCGAGAAGCACATGGCTGCGCGCGGAGTCGGGTTCGAGTTGCTGGAAACGCGCGAGCGACTGGAAGGCGAGCCGCTCATTGGCCTGAATCGACCAGTACAGAGCCTCAAGCGAATGGGGCTCGCTGGCTCCGCATAGCCGCGGCTGCGCGTGCGGCGGTCCGATTATCGCCGGTCAGAGAAGGAGCAGGCGGCCAGCAGCCGAAGCTTGGTCGCGGCTTTCGGGAGCCGGACCCGCCTGCAGGCTGTGCGACGCACGGCTGCAAATTGTCCGGCCGCGTAATCCTGCTCGGCGGTGCGATGCGCACCGGACGGTGCACGGAGCCGCGGTAAGACTGCGCGGAGCACTCGCCTTCCGCATTGAACGCCGTCAACAGAGCCTGGCGCAGATCGTCCGAAGCGGGATTGCCGGCTGGTGTCCGCTCCATTGTGCGAGAACGCGGATTGCTGTTCGCGCGGGCAAGCCCTCGAGCAAGGCGCCGGCATTGCACGCGAAAAATCCGCGATCGCGTTGCCACAGTTGCGCCAGCAGAGCTGAAGGCCTGCTTCGCGTCTCCGCTGTCGACGGCGACGCGCGCCTGCCCGAGCAGGGCCAGGCTGCACTCCGGATGCGCAGCGCGCTCGGCGGCAAAGGCAGCTTCGCGCCGCGGTCTCCTCGTGGTTGCGGATGAGCGCAAAGCCGAGCTCGGAATGCAGACACGGAGGCTGCGGCTGTGTGTCCAGCAGGGATTTGATAGAGGCTCGCAGCTTCCCCGAATCGCGCCTGCTTCACCAGCGATTCGGCGTAGAGCGCGCCGGCAAAGGGCGACTGCTTGTCCTCATCCGAGATGGTGCAGGGCGTCGACTCTCCACCTGATCGAGCTGTGCAATGCCCAGATCGAACCACGCCGTACCGAGTTCCGGATTGAGGGTCAGGGCCCGATCCAGTTCGCGGAATGGCTTTGTTGTATTCGCGCGCGGATATGTACGACCGGCCGAGGGCCAGCGGCGCCTGAGCATCCGCCGGGTTCGTCTTCTCCGCCTTGATTAAGAACGGAACCGCCTGCGGCGCTTTGCCGGAGTGCGCGTAGTCGATCCCCAGAAAGAGGTTAGGAACATACAGGGATGGATCGAGGCGATTGGCCCGCTGAAAAGCTTCGATGGCGGCGGGAATGTCTCCGGCTTGCTGCTGGGATAAGTCCGAGGTTGGCCCAGACGATCGGCATATCAGGGCGCATTTTCGCCGCCTGTGTGTAGTCGCTGACGGCGGTTGCGTAATCGCCGCTCGCCTGCGCCTGCTGCGCGGCAGCAAACAGCGATTGCAGCGGACCGAGCGGCGTTGCTGGGCGAATCCCGGAAGGAGCCCGCCCAGCAACAGGAACAACAGGGATTTGCCAATGGTCGCCACGGCGCCTCTACCAGTAGAACTTCCCTGCCCACTGGACGTTGCGGGGTGCGAATGTTTGCGTGATGGTCCCGAAACTACTGGCGCAGCCAGAGCCTCCATTCGGGTCACAACCCCCGTAGGCGGTAGCGCCCGCCTCCGGCGCGTAGAAGTTGGGATGGTTGAAGGTGTTGAAGGTTTCAAAGCGGAATTGGATGCGCATCGACTCGCCGAACCGCCAGTTCTTTTCGAGCGCCGTGTCCCAGTTCTGATAGTGCGGACCGCGGAGATCGGAGAAGTAGCGCGGTGCGTTGCCGAAGCTTCCATAGGGTGCATACTGGAACGCTCCGGTATTGAACCACTCGTGGGTGTTGGGGTTGGAGACATGGACGCTGCCGACGACATCCGGACTAGGATTGCCACCATAGGTGGGCTGGTCGTTGCCGAAGATGCCGAGCGGGATTCCGCCCTTAAAGGTGGCGATGCCGGACAGCTCCCATCCGCCGACGACCGCATCGGCAGCACGGCCCATGCCGGAGCCGAGTGGTTTGCCGCGGCCCACGGGCAGCTGATAGATGTAACTGGCCACCAGCGCCTGCGGAATATCTCCCGCATCCACGCTCTTATCGGCTGCCAGGTTGTAGTTATTCGCAGGAGTTACGCCCCAGTTAGTCGGTCCATTGTACGACCAGCCATTATTGCCCTCGACATTGTCGAGGAACTTGGAGTAAGTGTAAGAGACCAGCGCGGTGAGTCCCTTGCTGATGCGGTGCGTGTAGGTTACCTGCATCGCATTGTAGAGCGACTGGCCAACCGGGGCATCGGCTTCTCCCACGCCACCGTTGCAATACTGCGGATACGGGGAGAGCAACTGCGCGTTGGTGACGCTGGCGTTGTCCAGGTTGCAGGAGCTGGGTGCGATGGATCCGGAGGCTTCGAGCGCTTTCAGCGGCGCGGCAAATGGGTTGGACGCCGCCGGGCCACCCAGGAAGTTCGCCCCCTGCGACAGGTAGGCCGGGTTGAGCTGGTTGGAATTGCGGCTGCCAATCATACGCACGCCGCGATTCCCGACGTAATCGACTTCCAGCTGGTCATTGGAGGTGAGGGCGTATTGCACGCCGAACATCCACTGCTGCACGTAGGGCGAAGGCCGGCTGCGGAAGACGCCGCCTACCCCGTTGCCAACCTGCTGGAACTCTCCGTTGGCATTGCCCGTGGTCTGCGCGTAGACGCCACCCCAGGGGCTGGCGGTGCTGATGTTCGGATTGGGTGTAACGCCTCCATCCAGGGTGACATCGGAGTAGGTCGCGGAGGAGAAGCCATCCTGATCGCCCGCCCCGGAACTGGTCACCGATTCCGGATAGAAGATTCCATAACCGCCGTGCAGCACGGCTCTGGGGAAAACCGAGTAGGAGAAGCCGACGCGCGGCGCCCAGTTCTCCCAGTTCGGGTTGTAAACATAGCGATTGCCCGGCCCCAGGAACTCCAACGCGCCCATCAACGGCCTGCCGACCAGAGAGCTGAGTGGGTTCAGAACATCGGGGTTAAAGATAGACGCGGCGTTATGGCGGTAGGTGTATGGCGTTTGAATCTCATAGCGAAGCCCAAGATTCAGAGTGAGATTCTTGGTTGGCCTCCAGTCGTCCTGCAGATACTCACCGAAAAGATGATTCGATTCGAGCGGACTGTCGGAATAGCCGGCGGTGGTGCCGGAATCGATGACGCCCAGCAACATTTCCGCCACGCCGTTGCCGCTGGCGAATCCGGATCCGCTGAGTGGGTTCGGGCCGGAAGTGAACTGGCCGTTGAAGATGAGGTTGTCCTGGTAATAGGGGTGCTGGCCGAACACCTGCTCCACGCCGGTAGCACCAAAGTTCAGCGTATGTTTGCCGTTCACCTTGATGAAGTCACCCGACAGGGTGCCGATGGGCCCATGATTGGTGACCGCCTGCTGATCGTTCGCGCCGGGACCCAGCGGAGATTGTCCGCCCACGGTGACCTCGGGAAACAAGGGGTCGTTTTGCTTCAGATAGGCGGGCAGTCCGATGGAGGTAGGATCAAAGCCAAAGGACTGATTGTCCGAAGTCTCGTGCCAGATCGTCACACCCGATGTCAGGTTCATGGTAAAGGTGGGACTGAAGACGTAGGAGTATCCGCCCCACATTCCCCAACGGTTATTCGGGCGGGCGTTTCCGGGACCGGCTGGATCGCTCCCCCAGTCACTGGCAGCACCCGTCTTGAATTCTTCTTTGTACGCATAGCGGAAGTACGCACGGGATTTGTCGTTGATATTGTGGTCGACGCGCAGCGTGTATTCGTTGGAATGCGCGGGCGCCGTTCCGGAGACGATCAGGTTATTGGAGAGCCCGGAAGCCTTCGCTGTGGGGTAATAGCTGAGTAGTTTCGCGCCGATCGAATCGGGCTGGTAGCCAGCCAGATTGGCCAGGTTGTTGCCGGGGATCGGATTGCGGATGAAGCCGCTCTGCGTCGCGACCAGCCCGGTCCCGTATGGATTGGAGGCCGTCTTCGTATCGGCCTGGCCAGCGGTGATCTGATGGCCGCTGCGAGGGTCATAGATCTGCCCCACGTAGATGGGACGGCCCAGTCCGTCGGTCCCTGCCTGGCTGGCGCCCAGAATCTCAGAGAAATTGCCGTTGCGGAAATTGCTGTCGGGAACGGTGTAAGTGTCCACCGTAGGACTGGAAATGGTGAGGTGCTCGTAGAGCCCATAGATAAATGTCTTTTCCCGCTGTTTGTAGATTCCGGGAATGTACAGCGGTCCTCCGGCACCAACGCCGCCTTCCTGGCGCGAGAGGCTCTGGTTGGAAGTGGAGAAATACGGAATGGCGTTGAGGTCCTGGTTCTGGTAAAAGTCCCACGCATCCCCGTGGAAAGACCTGGTTCCGGACTTGGTGGTTACGTTGATGACGTTGCCGGTGCTCCATCCATACTGCGCGGTAAACGAGTTGTTCTGGACTTTGAACTCCTCGACCGCATCGACGGAGGGCACAAAGATGACGGCTCCCCACTCGGTGTCGGTATTCCAGGCGCCATCCAGCATAAAGGCGGTGGATCCGAAATAGCCGCCGGCGAAGTTCAGGAAGGAGATGTCCTGATCGGCATCATCGGTGGTATTGGTGCCGCCACCCAGAAGCATCTGCCCTTCCGACGTGTTGTTGACCGAAGAATTGAGGGACGCGAGGCTATATATGTTGCGGATGTTCAGAGGAAATTCCGTGATGTCCTTCGCGGGAAGGTCCGTAGCGATGTTGGAATTGTCGGTGTTCAGCTGCGAGGCATCCGCGACGATGGTGACGCTCTGGGTCGCAGCCCCGACGGTCAGAACCACGTCCTGGGTAACAGCCTGGGCGGCATTCAGCACAATGCCGGCCTGCTCGTAGGTCTTAAAGCCGTTGGCTTTGACAGTCAACGCGTACGCTGAGGGCGGTACCTGGGTAAAAACATAGCGTCCGCTATTGGTGGTGGTGAAGCTGCGCGTAATGCCCTCTTCGGGGCTGGCGAGAGTGACTACCGCGTTTGCTACGACGGCGCCGCTCGGATCGCTGATGGTGCCGGAAATGCTGGCCGTGGTGGTTGCGATTTGCCCCTGGGTGCTTAGCGTGCATCCCGCCCCGATGGCCAACAGAATCGCGACCATCACCCAATGCCACACGAATCCCTGTCTCCCGATTTTTGTAGCCAATGTGGTGCCTCCTCAAGCTTTCTGGCTTGTTTCGCGGAACTGCCCAGGGCCGCCGCATCGCGGTAACTTTTGCTTCTCCTGACCCTGAAAATTCAGCATCTTTCTAGGCTCATCGCGCGATGGCTGATAAGCTCCTTACGGCAAAGCTGCCAGGTTCCTTACCGGATCCCTTTACCGGATAAGCCATCACAAACCCTTGTTTTTCAGGTGCTGGATGCCAAGCCCTCGCGGGAGGTAAAGACCCCCACTGAGGGCGGAATCGGGATGTTTTCGGAGGGGACGCGGCAACCGCACGATGCGGAGCCAACGGGTCGGATCGGAGTGCCCGGCGGCGAGGTTGGCTGACGGCGGGTGGGACCGCCTGCTGGCGAAACGCCGTTTCGACCAAAGCCGGCCCAAGCTACCCTTATCGAATGGATCGAGGCCGGCGGCGTCTTCGGGCCGTAGAAGCCCGCATCAGTCCCCATACGGCGTTGTTGTCAACGTGCTTTTCTTTGTTCGGTGGTATCGCGCTCCAGACGCGATGATGATCCTCCGACCCGGAACTCAAGCTCCATTCGACAGGCGGGCGCGAAATGGCCCGTTCGTCACGATCGGTGCTGCCCGAAACACGAACTGACGCCATCCGCCCCACCTGTCCGACTGCCTCCACACATGGTGATCGCTGCAGCTGTCCATTCATCGACAAAGATCCGTTTACAGAGCTGGGCTGAGACGGATCCCTGAGAGGCTGTTTCCTTTTCCAGGCAGTCCAGGATGATACGATGACATTGCTACACACTTCGCGATTCGAATCGTATTGAAGCGAGACATTCCCCAAACGGCCCAATCGACCTGCCTGTGCAGCCGGCGAAAGGGCCGCATTCGTCGGAGGCTATCGTGATCCCTGTGTTCTGGCGCTATTTCCGAATGCCATCCAGGATTCCTCTTTTCACTGTCCTCGTTCTGCTTGCCGCCGTCCTCATCTTCGCGCCGGCGCCCGACGCCTGGGCTCAGGCGTCGTCCGGCATGGCTGGCGTCGTCAGCGATCCAGCGGGCAGCGCGAACGTTTTGGTAACGGCCACGCATCAGGATACGAGCCAGGCACGAGAGGAAAGGGTCGGCGCGGATGGCGTGTACGGGTTCTCGCTGCTGCCTCCGGGCGATTATCCCGTGAAGTTTATTGCGAACGGCTTCAGGGCGGCCGGCATCGAGCCGGTCACCGTCAACGTCACCGAGTCAGTCGGTCCGGGCCAGGTCAAGGCCGGCGAACCGGCTCCGACAACTCCACCCAACCCCGACGCGCTGACCTGGCACGGCATCACGCTGTACGGTGCATATGACGTCGGCATCGGCTGGGTCAGCCACGGCTTGCCGCAGAACCCGTATAACTATGAAGGCTCATCTCTGGTAAACCGAAACGCCAATCATTCTCGATTCATCGTCGAACCGGATAACCTCTCGCAGACGGGCCTGGGCATCAGGGGCAAGGAAGAGTTTGCGCCTGGCTGGTCGGTTGTGTTCAACGCTTCGACTGGCATCAATCCGCAGTCCGGTCAGCTCTCCAACGCGTCCGCCACCGATATCGAGAACAACGGTCTTCCCCGAAGCGGCTATTCGGAAGCCATCGACGGAGCGCGTGCGGGCCAACCCTTAAATGACGAATACTATGGCGGTCTATCGTCCGCGAATCTCGGCACATTGACCTTCGGTCGTCAGCGCTCTCTCGGTACCGATACGATGCTGCTATACGATCCGGTCTCGGGCGGCTATGCCTTTTCGTACATCGGATACAACGGCACGATGGCGGCCGGCGGCGACACCGAGGACACTCGTTGGGACGACGCAGTGAAGTATCGCCTCACCTATGGCCCGGTCCATTTCGGCGCGATGTATAAATTTGTCGATGGTACGGGCGGCTGTTACTCGACCTCCGCAACCTGGACCGCCAGCACTTGCACGCCGGAACAGGCGCATAACAACGCTTATGGATTCGTCCTCGGCGGAGGCTACCACAGGTTATCCGCCGACGTCGTCTACCAACATTACAACCAGGCAATCAGCGTATTGAATCCCCTACTGGGGCCCGCCAGTCCAACGCAGCCCTATCAGTCGACCACCGACAGCATCAATACAGACCCTATTACCGGGGCCAACCTGATTGGAACGACTAACACCGTCTATGGCATCGTGACCGACAACAACGCAGTTATGGCCGCTGCCAAGTACACCTGGGATCGTTTCAAGTACTTCGCCGGCTACGAATACATCTGGCAGAATAACCCGTCGCGCCCGTTGGGCGTGGGCGCAACGGACCAGGGCGGCTATCTCATGAGCGGAGTTGAAGACAACAACCTTGATTCTGAAAAGCTGGTGCAGATCTGGTGGACGGGCCTGAAGTACGCTTATGACAGCAAAACCGACATCACTTTCGCCTGGTATGGGCAGTTGCAGAACGACTTTCGTGTTCCGAAGACCTGCTCGATCGCAGCGGGTTTCCGTAGTTCCTGCGCGGGCTCGCTCGACGAGGGATCTCTCTATACCGATCATCACTTCACCCGGCGTTTCGACGGTTTTGCCGGACTTGCGTATTCCTTCGTGACGGGCGGTGTGGGCATCGCCATTCCTCATGGCCCCGGCGTGCCCTATCTGCACAACAGCAACTTTGCTCCGACCATCGGTGGCCGGTTCAGTTTCTAATCGTTGCCGCGGTGGGCTACAAGACAAGGACGCCCCTGGTCGTGTCATCTCAGTCGAAGTGATGGGTCGCGATCCAGATTCCCACCCACAATCCAAACGCCCCCATCAGGAGCGTGAGGATCACCGCATGAACAATCTCCCACCGCTTCCAGCGGATTCGCTCCAGGCGCCGCTTGCTGCCCCGTCCCCAAAAGCGCTCCTCAGCCATGGCTCCTCCCACGATTGCGCGGGAAGCGGCTCATGTCAGACGCGCGCCGCTCCCCGCTGCCGGTTAGAACGACAGTGAGATTTGGCCTGTGACGGCACGCGGTGTTACATAATGCGTGCCGCTGAAGGTGGAGAGGAAGTTATAGAGCGCGTACCTATCGGTTACGTTGATGGCTGTAACTTGTGCGCCCCACTTATACTTGTCGCCGTGGAAGAGGTTGTCCTCACCCAGCGTCATATCAAACAGGCTGCGCGGCGCCACGCGGGGTGGATTGTGGTCGTTGTCGCCGCTTCCGGGAGTGGGAATGCTGAGCAGACTCGACGTGAGTTGATTGGCCGGACATTCATAATAGGTAGTGCCGTCCAGCGTGACCGGCGTGCCAATCAGATGGGTCGGCGTTGCTTTGTCCCCGTTGCAGGCCAGTCCTGACTGAAACTCTTCATCCGCGGTCAGAGGCAGAGCCACAGGAACGGGGCTGGACGGGGTGCTGTACACCGGATTCGTCCCGGCCACGATCCCATTGTCCACCAGCGCCACGGCAGGTTGGCCGTTCAGCGTAGCAGGATTGCCGTCAGGTCCGAGGGAACTGTTGCCGCAGGCGCTGTTGGGATCGGTCACGTTATAGCAGGGAGCTGAGCCGGCCACGAGACCGCTGTCGAAGCGCCAGTTAAAGCCGTACCAGGGACTGTGACGCCCCGGTATCTGATACTGGAAGTGCGTAGTCTCGTTGTACCTCTCGTCGTGGTCGATGCGGAAGGGATAACCAACAGCGACCCCGCTGGTAGCACCCGCGCCGGCCACCTGGGGCGGGAAGAACCTCGCAGCCACAGAGGACATGACCACGAAGGCCGAGAAGCCATCCCAAGTCGGCATCTCCGCGCGCAGCGCAAAGCCCGGGATCTTCGAGTTATGCCAGTCGATGGGGAAGGTGATGGGCGTATTGCCGAGCACGCTGAAGTCGAAGGCGTTGTGCGTGTACTTCCAGATGTACTCTCCGCTCACCACAGCGTGCTTGCCGAAGGCCTGCTGGATGTTCGCGTGGAATTCGTTCCGGAAGCCAGGCTGGAGGTTCGCGGAGACAACGCCCGTTCCCGTCACGCTCGGGGAGCAGGCCAGCAGCGGCGCCAATACCGCATTCGTGCAACCCTGGCTCGACAGCACCAGGTTCTCGTTGAATGGCGTCTCCAGGGTACGCGCGTAGGAAACGCCCATCACCGTATTCGTCGGCTTCAGGTTGTAGGAAACGCCCAGTCGCGGCTCCGTCTGGTTGGCATCCGCCAAGCCGTTGTAAACGTCCTCGCGCAGCCCCAGATTGGCCACCCAGTTTCCCAGTTTCAGCTGATCTTCAATGAAGAGCGCCAGCTCCTTGATATCGGTATGTCCGAAGTAGTAATAGCTTGAACCGCCGCGCGTCAGGTCATATGGCGCCAGCACAGGTGAATAGTTCGCGTTCGGCTGTACCGCAGCCGTGCCGCAATCCGCCTGGCTGTAATACCCTGGCAGGGGGATCCCGTTCACGTCCATGCATGGCGAGTTGTAGGTGTTATCCACGATTCCCAGCGTGTCGTTTTCGCGCAGGAACGTCTGCCCGTACTGCGCGCCGATCTTGAGCGTGCTGATGCCTTTCACGTACGAGTAGTCCGCGTGAACCGCAGTATTCATGAGGGTGCGGATTTGCGAGATCGATGAAGTTTGCAGATTGGCAGGTCCGAGATCGGCCAGAGGATTGCCGCTGGGGAAGTAGTTATAGAGGTCCTTTCTGACCCAGGCGCCGAGGTTGAAGACTGAGTTCGTGTTGATCACTCGCGTGTAACTCGGATAAATGTTGAACGTGCCGATCTTCGAGCGCTGGTCAGCGTTGCCCACGTTGCCGAAGACCGGGTTCGCGCTACTTCCCGTACCTCCCACCACGTTTTGTACGTCCAGGTTCTGGAAGGCGTTGGGCGTCTGGAACCAGGAGCGGCTGTAGTTCAGGTTCAGATGCACTGAGTCTTTCTGGGTGAGGCTATAGTCCACGCGGTCGAAGAAGTTCTCCTCGTTGCCCTTGTCGTGGAAGACGGCGAATTCCGGAGGGTCGAGAAACCGTCCCGTATTCACACCGTCGCCCTCGATGAAATTGCCCCAGCTCTTCCCTCCGTAGGAGAGGCTCGCGCTCCCGGTTGCCGAGCCGAAGCTCCCATACGAAGTGCTGATGGTGCCCGTTGGCTTAGTAATTCCCTGCCCAGAACGCGTCGTGGCTACGATCACCAGGCTTGTCTTGCCTCCGTATTCGGCCGGCGGCGCGCCGCTGATCACCTCGATCGACTGAATGGAGTTAGAGGGTACCTGGTTGGAAAATACTTTGCTTTGCTGGTCTGTAATCGATTGGTCGTCGACCGAGAACGAGTTAGAAGCGTGATCGCCGAGGCCATGAAAGAGACCGTTCGAGTCGGCTGCGACACCGGGGCTCGACAGAGTAACCAGCGAACTGAGCGAGGAGGACTGACTCTCCAGCGGCACTTTGATGAACAGGTCGCGGTCCACGTCGGTGTGGAAGGTGGGATCATTTTCGATCAGGTCCTCGCCGGTCACCTGAACGGTTTCGGCTGCCGTGCCCAACGACAGCTTGACCGGGACCGTCATGGGTACGCCGGAGCGCACGTCCACATCCTGAACAAAAGTGCCGAACCCCGTCATCTCGACGGTCATGTGGTACGGGTTAAAAGGCACGTTGCCGAACTGGAAGTGCCCGGTGCTGTCAGTCGTTGTTGTGCGCTCGTACTGGCTTACGGGATTCTGAATGGATACGGTGGCTCCGCGGACGACGGCACCGGTGGGATCGCTGACCGTGCCGGCAATGCTGCCGGAGTTGCCGATGGACTGTGCCTGGACGGACGGCACAATCAGAGATAGGGCGAAAAATGCCACTACCGGTAAAAACGTCAAGGCGACACGCTGACACGCGCGCATACACGACCTCCGATGATGTTTGGAATGTCCCTGGGGTCTCCGCTGGGGCGGAGTTATGGCTTAGGCGATATCAGAAGGGACAGGCGGAGGTCGGTTGGCCAGCTTGAGGACGAAGCGCTGGCGCGGAAGAGGTGCGAATCGTTCGGCGACAAAATGCGTGACCGCATGAGAGGCAGTCACCAGGGTTACCACAACCACGATCTGCGCCACATGGTGGGCGCTCACGCACAGCGAACAATCGTGATCGGGCTGGCCGTTGGGATGAGTGTGCGTGACCTGCAGGACGCCCGTGAGCAGCACCAGCGCGACACACACCATCCCCAGAATCGAAACCCAGGAGAGCGGCGCCCCACGCTTTGCCGTCATCAAGCGCATGTGAATGAACTATATCGTGGATCGGCTCCATGCCGCAAAGATTGGGGGTTGCGGAGGGTGCTCTGCCAGCCACGCCGCGTTGTCGATACTCTTCGCCTGGTCAAACTGTTTCAATGCGCGACAACCCAGGTCTGCCTGCGACGTTCCTGTATACTACGCGCCGAACCGTTGGCATCCTGGCGAGAGGTCATTACAAGAGAATGCGAAGGTCGTGGGTAGTTTGTGGCGCGCTGATTTTTCCCGGCATGCTGGCGTCAACCCTGAGCACAGGGGCGCAGGTGAATTCCAACCTCTATGCGGGGCTCCAGTGGCGCAACGTCGGGCCTTTTCATGGCGGACGCATCTCGTCGGTGAGCGGTGTCATCGGCGATGCGGGCACGTTTTACATGGGCACACCGCTGGGCGGCATCTGGAAGACCACCAGCGCGGGCGTGACCTGGTTTCCGATCTTCGATCAGGAGACGAGTGTCGACAGCATCGGCGCGATTCAGGTCGCTCCCTCCAATCCAAGGATCGTCTATGCCGGCGCGGGCGATCCCATTGGCGGCAGCCTCGGAAACGGAATGTGGAAGTCGAGCGATGCCGGCAAAAGCTGGCAGCACATCGGGCTCGAGGATACGGTGAAGATTGACAGCATCGTAGTCGATCCCGCCGATCCGAACCTGGTGCTGGTCTCTGGGCTGGGCGACAGCACTCACCACGGTGGCGGTATCTATCGCTCCACCGACGGCGGCGTGAACTGGACCAACGTCCTGAAGCCCGCAGACTACGACGGCACGCGCGACCTGCAATACTCCTTCGACGATCCCAATGTCATGCTGGCTGCCACACAGGGCACAGGCGGCTTTGGCGGCGGTGCTCCCGGCAATGGCGGTAGTCAGGCCAAAGCGAAGCCGCCGCTGGTCTTCAAATCCATGGACGAAGGCCAGACGTGGACCGAGATCAAGATTCCGCCGTTCCCGGGACGGGTTGCACTGGCCATTGCCATGCACACCAACGGCAAGCGGATGTACATCGTCGGCAACACCATAGAACACGGCTCGGGGCTTTACCGTTCGGACGACGGTGGCGCCACCTGGCGACATATGGCGGGGAACGACCTCCGTATCAGTAATGGCCAGGGGGCTTACAGCAGCGGCGTTTTTGTGGATTCGCAGAACCCGGACATCGTTTACACAATGAGCACCGCGATGTACCGTTCCACCGACGGCGGCGACACCTTTGAACCTTTCAAGGGCGCGCCCGGCGGCGAGGATTACCACAAACTATGGATCGATCCCACCAATGGACACCGGATGCTGGTTGGCTCCGACCAGGGCGCCAGCGTGACGCTCGACGATGGCAAAACCTGGAGCCTTTGGTACACCGAGGCCATCTCGCAGGTCTACCACATCGCCACGGACAACCAGTATCCCTACCGGATTATGGCGGCGCAACAGGACACGGGCGCGGTGATGATCAGCAGTCGTGGTAACTGGGGCCAGGTGAATTTCACGGACTGGAGTCCGCTTCCTTCCTCAGAATTTGGTATTGTGACGCCCGATCCGAAGAACCCAAACATTATTTACGGCGTGGGCTATGGCCCAGGGGGCGGCGGCAGCGGTCTGATCAAAATCGATATGTCGACAGGGCAATGGCAGAACGTTGCGCCAAACTTCGGCTCCGATGCCAACAAGTACACCGCCGGCCGCGACTTCCAGAAGAAGTTCGACCTGGCCTTTGAACCGGGCGCTCTCTATGTCGCCTACCAGTGCCTGATGCTTTCGCGCGACGGCGCCCACTCGTGGACAGCCGTCAGCCCGGACCTGACTACGGCCAGGGGTACGACTCCGATGCCCTGTGGCAAGCCGCTTCCGCAGCCACCGCCCACGCCTGCGGGCGGGACTCCGCCTCCACCCCCGCCATCCATCACGGATTTCTCGATCTCGAAGGTCAAACCGGGGGTGATGTGGACCGTGAGCACGACCGGCCAGATCTACAACACTACGGATCACGGCAAAGTCTGGAACAACGTCAGCAATATTGCGAACCTGCCGCCTCACACCAACTTCAACACCATCGAAGCAGGCGGTGAAGTCGATACCGCTTTCGTCGCCGCCCGCATTGGCGGCGGGCGTGGCGAGACGGTACCCCCTGATGAAGACGCCGATGTGCCGCTTATCTGGCGCACTACGGACGGTGGCAAGAGCTGGACCAGCATCGTGAACGGGCTGCCGAAGGACGAGCGCACCGGAAGCTGGGTGAATAGCTTCCGTGTCGATCCTGAGCAGCCGGGCCTGCTGTTCGCCGGCACCGAGACCACCGTCTACGTCAGCTTTGATAACGGGGATCACTGGGGGTCGCTGCGCCAGAACCTGCCCAGCACTTCGATTCGCGATCTCGACGTCCACACCGATCACCACGAGAACGATCTGGTGATCGGCACCTACGGCCGCGGCTTCTGGGTACTCGACGACATCACGCCGCTGCGCCAGATCGCCGCCAACGCCCAGAGCATCGGCTCCTCCGCCGTTTATTTCTTTGAACCGGAGGACGCGATTCGTGCCCGTATCAACAGCAACTGGGATCAGCCCTTCTCAATCGAAGTACCCCACGCACACAACGTGCAATATGGCGCGATCGTGGATTATTACCTCAGCCGTGAACCCAGCGGTCCTATCCAGCTCCAGGTTTTCGACGCGCACGGCAATCTGATTCGCACAATGTCGAGCACGTTGCCGCCGCCGATCGAAGGCGCGCTGTATCCGTACTACTGGCTGGCCTCTCCCGAATCGCGCGCCCTCGGTGCGCATGCCGGACTGAACCGCGCGAACTGGAATCTGGAGTATGACGACCCGCCGGCGCTGCGTCACGACCTCGAAAATCAGATGAATATGACGCCGGGCTCGACCAATCCCGGACCTCATGGGCCGCAGGTGATTCCGGGGGTTTATACGCTGAAGCTCACGGTGGACGGCCAGGTTTACACGCGCAACGTCACGGTCGTGAACGATCCGCGTGTGGGACAGAGCCCCGAGCTCATGGCTGCGCTGCGCGTGCAGAACAAGCTCACGCTGCTGTCCGTTCAGGGTATGGAGCAGAGCTACGAAGGTCATCAGGAAGTCGACGCCATTAAGGTTCAGCTTTCGGCCCTGATACGCGGCGAGCTTCCGTCCGACGTGGCCGCGCAGGCGAAGACACTCGACGCCAGCCTGACGAAGATTGGCGGCGTGATCCCGCGAAACGGCGGCGAAGGGGGAGGTGGCCGGCCGGCGACTCCTGACCCCAATGCTCTGCAGTCGTTCATGGAACTCAACAACGCCTACAACACGATGGTGAGCATGATGCAGGTCGGCCTGGATATGGCGCCGACCCCAACCCAAATCGCCACCTGGGAGAGCGACTGCAACAACTACAACCGCACCGTGGCCGCATGGAAGAGTGCGCAGCCACAGATCAGCGACTTGAACGCGCTGCTGGCGAAGAACCGACTGCACGAACTCACACTCGCACCGACAAAACTCACTGACGCGTCGTGCAGCTTTATCCCCGAAGGAAGCAGGAAGGTAAGTAAAGCGACTCCACGTTAGAACGTCCGCGTTGGCGGCTCCGTTATCGCATCGTCAACGCGGTTTCTCTCGGTGCGATGCCGGCATGGCAGCTTTTGTGCGAGCCGAATCACCTGAATCTGACTCATTCCCACGCGCTCGCCGGCTCGAAGCGGAGAAGAACACAGCTCCTAAATGCAATTTAATCGTTTCTCGAGAATCGATCAGCGCTTTCTGGAATTCCTCGGCACGCAAGGAGAGCGCCGGCGAGGTGCACTCACCTCTGCCCTTGCACGCTGGGCGCGCTCGCAATTACGACTACGAATCTCGCGCGAAAGTGTTCTTTCGGGTCAGTAGGTGGCGAGAGCGCGTGCTGCCGGGAAGAGGCCCGACTTGCGGGAGTCGCGATAGAGCAATGCAGCCGCATCGGCATCGACGGGTTTTGCCACCAGAAACCCCTGAACGCAATCGGCTCTTAACTCGCGTAGTCTGCACAATTGTTCCTCGGTCTCAACGCCCTCGGCGATCACCTCCATATCGAGAGAGCGAGCCAGGTCCACGATCGCTCTGACGATGTTCAGGCTGCGGCTTCGGTGGCTGAGTTCACGAATGAAGGATCGATCGATCTTAAGTCCATCGAAGGGAAGCCTCTGGAGATAGCTGAGAGAGGAATAGCCGGTTCCGAAGTCGTCGATTTCGAGCCGGAGGCGCATGGCATTGAGACGCTCAAGGGTGGCCAGGGTCTGCTCTCCCTTGCCCATGATGGCGCTTTCGGTGAGCTCGATGGTCAGAGACTCGGGGTCCAGTCCAGCTTCGGTCAGGGCGAGTTCCACATCCTCGACCAGGCGAGGGTCGTTCAGTTGCCGGGAGGAAACATTCACACTGACCGAAAAATGAGCCTGAGCGAATGTTCTTTGCCACTCGGCGGTTTGCCGGCAGGACTCGCGCAGCACCCAGCGGCCGAGCAGAATGATGAGGTCGTTTTCCTCGGCAACGGGGATAAATTCGCCAGGAAGGATGAGCCCGCGAGAGGGATGGTTCCAGCGAACCAGGGCTTCGAAACCGCGAATGCGGTTGTCGGCAAGAGAGACGATGGGCTGGTAATGCAGGACCAGCTGGTCTGCGGCGATAGCTTTGCGCAGGCCGGTTTCGGTTTCGAAGCGAGTGACGACGCGCTCGCGCAGTCCCCGGTTGAAGAATTCGAAGCGGGCCTTGCCGCTGGTTTTGGCGTGATACATGGCGGTGTCGGCGTTGCGCAGGAGTTCCTCCGCGGAGGCGCCGGGAGAGTTGAGGGCGATGCCGATACTTGCGGAGACAAACATCCCGTGACCCTCAAAGTGGAATGGTTCGCTGAGTCGATCGAGGATACGTTCCGCAACGACGGAAGCGTCCGATTCGTGGTTGATCTGGCTCAGAAGGATGGCAAACTCGTCTCCGCCAATGCGTGCCACAATCGAATGCCCGGAGCCGCCGGGGCGGGAACTGCTGCGAATGCCGACGCGCAGCCTTGCGGCGACATCGATGAGCAGTTCATCGCCGGCGGCATGTCCCAGGCTGTCGTTGACGAGTTTGAACTCATCGAGGTCGATAAAGAGAACCGCGAAGCGCGTCTTGTTCTGACTGGCGTACTCGATCGCGGACTGGAGACGATCGACAAAATAGAGGCGGTTGGGGATGTGGGTCAGGGGGTCTGCGATTTTGCCTTCGGTGATGTCGGTTTGGGAGCCGGCCATGCGAACGGCTTTGCCGGAGGGGTCGCGAACGGCGATGCCGCGGCTGAGAGTCCAGATATAGTTGCCGGATTTTTGACGCATGCGATATTCGCTCGCGAATTCGGGGGTTTTTCCCGCACAATGCGCCGCAATGCCAGCGCGGACCTGTTCGCGATCGTCAGGGTGAATGTGGCTGAACCAGTCCTCCGGGCAGGACCAGCGTTCGCTGTCGCTATAGCCGAGCATCAGATTCCAGCGCGGCGAGAAGTAGATCTCGCCGGTCGCGAGATTCCAGTCCCAGAGGCCGTCGTTCGCGCCCTTCGCGGCGAGAGCATAGCGCTCCTCGCTCTCCTTGAGTGCGCGTTCGCGCGACTGGATGCGGGTGAGCATCTCGTTAAACGAACCGACGAGCAGGCCGGTTTCGCCCCCGGCACGGATCTCGGCGCGAATGGAGTAGTCCTTTTCGGCGGAAATACGGCGAGCCACGGCCGCCAGCTGGGCCAAAGGATTCCCGATCGAGCCCGCGAAACGAAGAGACGTCAGTAATGTGACGGGGACGGAGAGAACCAGGACGAGGGAGGCGATCCGGGCATAGCCGAGGAGACGGGAGCGGATATTGGTGAGGTCGAAGACCAAAGCGATGGAGCCGGTGCGTTCCCCGTTGAGCCGGACACCGCGGAACAGGGTGAGCGCTCCACGATCGAATTCGGCTCCGTCAGGACGGAGTGTGGGGAGGGCGGCAGCGCGAGGATCCCGGGGATTGCGGTATTCGGCAAAGAGGCGTCCGCGGTTGTCGTAAAGACAGGCCACGAGAATTTGCGGTTCCGTGGCGAGGGCCCCCAGCATCCCGTTGGCGGTGGCCTGATCGTTGAAGGCCAGCGACGCAGCGGTGTTGGCGGCCAGGGTGTCAGCGAGGGCGGTCAGCTCGCGGATGGAACCGGCCCGATCGCTTTGACGCTCGTAGACCGCAAATCCGACGGAACCAAGACAAAGTGAAAGAACGCTGGCAAGAAGGATGAGCAGGGCAAGGTTCACGCGAATGGAGAAGTCCCGGATGCGCATCGCCTCACCGGCCCTTGTCGATGGCGGCACGCGTGACGGAACTGGAGAGAAGCAGCAACTGGGAGCTGATCCTGAGGCGGGAAGAATCGGCGGCCGCGAGGTTGATGTCGAAGCGAAGTTTGTTGTCCACGAGGCGGAAGCGGATCATTCCACCGCAGTTCAGGAAGTCGTCTGTTTCTCCCACGGTCAAAACGGGCACGTTCCTCAGGGTCACAAGGAGAGAAGGCAGGTGCCGGTTCTCCGTCTTGTCGATGACGAGCATGTTGCAGTCATGAGCGGCCTGGGATGCGTGCACCTGGCGAACGCGGATGGTGCGCGATCCGATCTGTCTTCCCTGCAGGGTGCTTTCCAGTTCGTCGTACAGAGGGTCGTCTTCGAGAGTGCACAGGAGAAGCTCGCCGCTGCTGAATGCATCGGGGGGCCACTGGACAAGCTGCGCGAAATGAAAAAGAAAGGCGGCCTTCACCTGGTCTTCGTCACTGGCTGGCTGCGCGACCGCGATGTTCGGGACGGCGGCGTGAAGAACGAACGCGAACAGCAGGACCGACGACAGTGCAGGCAGCCGGATGCGCGGAGACGGGACGGACCAGGAAAGGAGTTTTCGCATTCCGCGCCGCGCCGGTTTGGCGCCGGTATCAGAAAACATACCTGATCCTCCCAAACAGGTTGCGCGGAGTCAGCGTCTCTGTGGCGCCGTTGCCGCCGGTGTATTCGGCTATCCGCGGATCCAGAAGGTTTTGTCCACCGATATCCAGACGAAGGTATTCCCCAACCCGCCACTGCAGGTTGCTGTCGACGCGGCAGTACGACGACAGCGCAGGCGGGGTATCCGCGCCGAGGCCGGAGGGTAACGGTCCTGTATAAAGCGCCAGGGCATTGAACTCCAGGTTCTTCAGCAGCGAGTACGACGAACGCGCGCCGAAGTGGTTGGCCGGCGTTCCCGTGTTAAAGCCCACGGCAGTGCTCGTATCATTACTTTGCGCGTTGGCCCGCATCTCCAGCTTCAGCCATGCGTACGTAGCCGACAGATGCCAGCGCGCAGTCGCGTTCCAGTTCAGCACGCCCTCGGCGCCGAAGCTCTCGCCATACAGATTGTTGGCCCACTGCAGCGGGTATTCCGTGTACCCGCTTTGCGGCACGGGCGCCAGGCTTTCGTTGGTCTCGACGTCGTTGTACCGGTTCACAAATCCGGTTGCATCCACGGACGCGCTTTTGAACTGGAGGCGGTAGCCGCTCTCCCAGGCCAGCAGATGTTCGTCCCGGTATCGTGGATTGCCGATGAGCGTGGTCACGTCCAGCCCGTTGGAGCCGAGCCCTGTGCTCCAGGTACGATACATGGAGGTGTTGAGAATGTTGGGAATCTTGACTGCCTGGGAGACAGCGGCCCAGACCGCGCTCTTCTCGGAGGGCCTCCAGTTCAGCCGGGCACTCGGTTGCAGATCGAAGCCGGTGAAGCGGTTGTGTTCGGTTTTGGCGCCCACGGTCAGGGAAAGCCTCTTGGGCAGCAGCGCGATCTCGTCCTGGAGAAATGCGCTGAACAGCGGATAGGTCTGGTGGGCCGGGGTGATCGTCAGGAAAGGTGTCGGCGGAGCACCCACATGGGAATAGCGATAGCCTGCCCCGCCGACCAGATCCTGGCGGGAACCAAGGCGGAAGTGGTGCTGTAGGTCTGCGTCCACCGTAGTCAGGTTGTCCGGGCGCTCCGTCGCGTTGCGGTTCTCCTCTGCGGTGTAAATCTGCAACTGCGTTTCCTCGCCATTGGCATAGCTGTGCGTCCAGCGGGCCAGCATATCTCCGTCGAGCACGGAGTTGATGCCGCCGACGGTCGCCGAGAATGGAGGCGTCAGCAGGATTTCTGTCAGTGGCTCCCCGAAGCTGCCTTCGTACAGGTCGCCCTCCAGCATGAGCGCATCCGGTCCGCGCGGCTTCAGGTCCATGCGAAACCCCTGGTGCAGCAGGTGCCAGGCGTCGCCCGCCCAGTGCCCGGTCATGTCCTGGTTCCCGAAGGCATCGGTATATTGCGCGAAGACGCGATAGGCGCCGATCCTGCCGACCTGGCCGCCGTAGCGTGCGGTCAGGGTCGCCGGTGCATCGCTGAAGGGCTGTTCGATCAGCAAGGCTCCCTGGGTGCTCTGCGACGAACGGGTAATAATATTGACGGTGCCGTTAACGGCATTCGTTCCCCACAGCGATCCGCCCGGCCCGCGAATGACTTCGATCCGCTCGATATCCTCCATCACCAGGTCAAGGCTGTCCCAGTAGATCCCTCCGAAGAGGGGCGAATACAGGCTTCGACCGTCGACCATCACCAGCATCTTGTTGCTGAAGCGCTCGTCGAAGCCGCGAATGCCCACGTCGAACATGCTCGCGTTAATCTGGGCAACGTCCATGCCCGGCACGAGGCGGAGGGCGTCGGGGATAGTGCGGGCGCCGGACGAGCGAATGTCCTCGCGCGTCACAACGTAGACGGCCGCGGGTGTGTCGAGCAGCTGTTTGTCCTTCCTGCTGACCGAACTGATCTGGGTCTTCATCAGCTCCTCAAGACTGGGGAGCTGGTTCGTACTCTGGGCAAAACCAGAGAAGCACGACAGGCAGAAGAGCACGACGGTGACCCGCGGAAGAGCTTGCCGAGCGTTCCTCTGAGAGAAAATGCCGATCCGGCGGCGACCGATCGATGCCTGAAAAACGAACGGCAGGTGGAAAGACTGCTGCATTGTCATGGGCCCGCCCTGCCCTATGGACTCTATCGGCAGGAGGCCCGTTCAGGACAGGGTGCATCCGCAACAAAACATCGAATGGCAAGACGGAATCGCCCCTGATACTCAGCTGAGAACCGCGACTTTGGGCGCGAACCGAGACAAACAGGTGTTCACTATTGCTCCTGAACCGGAATCTGGGCAGCGAGGCACGTCGGACTGCTTCCTGCCTCGACACTCTATAGTGCGAAGCCTCCCGCGTGGATCTACGGGGCGACCACGATGCGGTCCAGATCGGGCGCATAGCCGGTCGGATTCCCCAGGCTGATCGTATTGCTTCCGGCATGCAACTGGACCTCCAGAACAACCGGCACCGGGTCACTGAAGGTACTGCCATTCAGGTCCAGCTCCGCTGGCGTTCCCCCGTTCACGCTCATAAAATACGACCGCGGTCCGCTCGTCTGGTAATCAATCTCCAGTTGGTACGTCCCGTTCGCCGGCACCGTGACATTGGAGAACGTCACTGAGTTCCCCGCGCCTCCGCCGATGTTCCCCGCCTTGCCCAGTCCGGATGAGTAGTTGCTGAACTCGCCGGTGGCGGTGCCGCTGAGCGCGGCGACTTCCGCCTCATAGGTCGTGGCCGTCGGAATCGGAAAGTCTCCATTGCCGCTAACCACAATGCGGTCGAGATCCGGCGGGTAGCTCACCGGACTCCCGAACTGGATCGTGTTCATTCCCTTTCCCAGATGCACTGGTACGGTAGTGCTCGCTGGCAAAAAGAAGCTGCCTCCGCCGCAGTTCAGCGTCTGGAAGGCTCCGTCATTCACGCTGTAGAGATACGAACGAAGACCCTGGGTCATGGAGTCCACTTCCATCAGGTATTCGCCGGCTCGAGGCGCAAACACATTGTTGAAGGTGACGGTGTTGCCGGCTCCGAGGCCCAGGCCGCCGACTTTCTCTCCGCCGGAACACGCGGGGCACGATGCGATGACGGCGGTACCGCCCAGAATTGCGGAGGAGGCGTCATAGCTGGCGGACGGCGACGGGGCAGGCTTGCCAAAGCCCCAGACGTGCAGCAACTGCGGAGGCGTGTCCATTGAGGACGGTGGAGTAGAGACCGAGGGACGGACCGAGATCGCGCTGTGCCCACAGGTCGCGCACGGCAATGGCGTTGGCAAAGCCCAGCAGGCTCCAGGGAATCTGCGCATTTGTAACCGTAGCGTTCATATTAAAGATGCCCACGTACGAGCTGCCGTCCGCGAGGCGGCTGACCCAGACCTCAAGGTCGCCATCGAGCACCTGCGTCGCCGGACGCCCACTCTGGTCGACAGCCAGAACCTCGTCATTGCCGGCAAGCTGTTTGCCGAAGGCGTCGATTTTGGTCAGGTCGCCACCGAGGTAGATGGGAGCATTCGCCAGCGCCCACAGCGAGAGAGCCGACTGTTTCTCGTCGTTACTCAGCCCATCGAGGGTGCCGTCGCCGATATCGAGCGAGTCCAGATCGTTCCAGCCCACTGCGGGTCCGGAGGCGTTCTCCCAGCCAGGAAGATCGCGGAAGCGCTCATAGATGCGCGGCCAGTCGGTGAGTGTGCCGCAGCCCCCCTCGCACTCCACGTCCTGATCGATGCGGCGGGCGTTGGCGTATTGCTGCCAGACGCTCAGGTAGTCCTGATCGAGGGCCCAGGAAATCGTGAGCCAGATGGGGCGGCCGCTGGCGGCAATCGCCTTCGACCAGGCTGCGACATCTGCGCGGTTGTCGATCGAGAGGTTGTAGCTGTCGGAGCCGGGGGTAACGCCATCAAGCTTGATGAGATCGACTCCCCAGGAGGCGAAAAGCGCGACTACGGAGTTCATGTACTCCTGGGCGCCAGGCTTAGTGAAGTCGATTTTGTAGTGATACGGCGAGGTCCCCGGCGCGCCGAACGCATTGCCGGCGGTGTAGGGAACCACGAGGATGTCCTGAATGTGATAAGGCGTGCCGAGGATGGGCGAGTTAGCGGCCACCGCGGGGTACTCGACGCCTGGGATCCAGTAGATGCCAGCCTTCTGTCCATTCTGATGAATGTGATCGATGAGGGTTTTGATGTCGGGGAAGGTGGTGCTGTTGGGGATGGGCCGTCCATTCGCATCAAAGCTGCCCTGCCAGCCGGAGTCGATGTTGATGTACTGGTAGCCGTGGCTCTGCAGGCCGGAAGCCGCCAGCGCGTCGGACTCAGCGGCGACGTTGGCCTGGGTAAGGAATCCGGAGTTGATGGTTTGTTCGCTGAAGGTGCTCCAGCCGAGATACGGCCGCTGTCCTTCACCGTTGACCTGGGCAATTGTGGAGAGACAGAAGGCAAAGAGGAGAGCGCCGGTGAAGGTCGCCGCGAGTCGCCTGCCGGGATAACGGCTGCGGAGCAAACGGCGAAGGTGGACAGCGGCACTGGAGTTGATGGGCATGTGGGGGATCATGGCGGCCTGCTCCTTCAGGGGGTTTAAATGGGGGCCGGGGTTGGGCTGGATCGTTTCCGGTAACGTTCACGGACTGAAGCTCAGTAAAAAACAACGGCAGACTAAAGCCGGCCGGATTCGATTGTCAAGCGGCAGCGAGGTTTTTCTTGGGAGGTTGATTTCATAGCGACGGAGCGATCATTTGGCTCCAATTTGGGCCGCATGGATCCAACAGGAACGAAAGTTATTTCGCGGAGGTAAAAGCTATTGCCAACTCCGCAGGATCGGCGTTAACGTTAACGAGACGATTTCTTGCCTCACTTGTGCCATGCCCAGCCACACCCTGAATCCGCCCGCTGCCGGCACTTCCCAGCTCGTGCTCCCCGATCCGCCTGCCGGAGAAACCGGCGCCGTGAAAGCCTGGCAGGAACCGGTGGTGATGAAAACCTGGCTGCCGGCGGCGCCCGATCCCAATCCACTGTTCCTTGAGAAACGTGTTTACCAGGGAAGCAGCGGCAAGGTGTATCCGCTGCCCGTGATCGATCGGATAGCGACGGAGCCATGCGAGCACAGCTGGCAGGCGGTGCATCTTGAAAATGAGTACCTGCGCGTGATGATCCTGCCGGAGATCGGCGGCCGCATCCACGTGGGTTACGACAAAATCAACGGTTACGACTTTTTCTATCGCCAGAACGTGATCAAGCCGGCGCTGGTGGGCCTGGCGGGTCCATGGATCTCGGGCGGTGTTGAATTCAACTGGCCCCAGCATCACCGCCCCGCGACGTTTCTGCCCGTCGATGCCACGATCGAGCGCGAGGAGGACGGCTCGGTGACCGTATGGTGCAGCGATCACGACCCGCTTTCACGGATGAAGGGCATGCATGGCGTTTGCCTGCGGCCGGGATGCGCCTTCATCGAACTCCGCGTGCGGCTGTACAACCGCACCTGGGATACGCAGACGTTTCTATGGTGGGCAAACGCGGCGGTGCGCGTCCACGAACACTATCAGTCCTTCTTCCCCAGCGATGTGCGTTACGTGGCCGACCACGCGCAGGCGCGCTATCACCGAGTTTCCGTGCAGCCAGGGCACGTACTACGGCATTTCCTACGGGGAGCGCGCGCTCCACGGTGTTCCTGCTGAGGAGAAGCCCGGCAACTTCGTGCCCGACGGCTCTTACCCGGCGAACGACCTGAGCTGGTATGCCAACATTCCTGTTCCCACCAGCTACATGATCGTCAACTCTCGCGAGGATTTTTTTGGCGGCTACGATCACGCGGCTCGCGCGGGGATGGTGCATGTCGCGGATCATGGCATCGCTCCGGGGAAGAAGCAGTGGACGTGGGGCAACCACGAATTTGGATACGCATGGGATCGCAGCCTCACGGAGAGCGACGGGCCGTACATTGAGCTGATGGCCGGCGTCTATACCGACAATCAGCCTGACTTCTCTTTCCTCGCTCCTGGCGAGACAAAAACCTTCAGACAGTTCTGGTATCCGATTCGCGAGATCGGCGTGCCGGACATCGCCAACCTCCATGCCGCGCTGCGCGTCTGCTGCGAGAGCGGCCAGGCGCTGATTCACCTGCTCGTCACGCGCGAACTGCGTTTGGCTACAATGCGCGTCAGTGCTGGAGGGCAGGAGCTGGCTTTCTGGCGCGGCGCTCTGCGGCCGGAGAGCCCCGCCGTCATCACGTTGGAGCTTCCGCCTGGAGGCGAGCCCTGGGTGCTCGAGCTGGAGTCGGCAGGAGAAGTTCTGTTACGCTACGCGCCTGCTGAGATGCAGCCCGCACCGGAGCCAGTGGCGGCTACTGAACCTCCTCCTCCTGAAGAAATTGCAACCGTCGATGAGCTTTTTTTGACCGGCCTACACCTGGAGCAATATCGTCACGCTACTCGCTCACCGGAGCCCTACTGGGGAGAGGCTGTGCGGCGGGATCCGGGCGACAGCCGCGCCAACAACGCCCTGGGACGCCTGCACCTGCGGCGCGGCGAATTCAGTCAGGCTGAAGCTGTGTACGCACCGCCATCGCGCGCCTGACTGCGCGCAATCCGAATCCGTATGACAGCGAGCCACACTACAACCTGGGCATGGCCCTGCTGTTTCAGGACCGCATTGACGAAGCCTACGACGCGTTCTCCAGAGCCATATGGTCGGCAGCGTGGCGCGGGCCCGGCTATCACCGTCTGGCGGAGATCGACATTCGCAAAGCACGCCTGACGGCCGCCATGGATCATCTCGACCGCGCGCTGCGCGCCGATGCTGACAACACGAATGCACGCAATCTTCGCGCTGCCGTTCTGCGCCAGCTGGGCCGTCCCGCCGAAGCGGAGGTCGAGCTCGACACCGTTCTCGCCCTCGATCCTCTCGATGCCTGGAGCCGCTTCCAGAGAACCCGGGTGGCGCCTGCCGACTCCGGAAAGCGGCTGGATGTGGCCTTCGACTGCATCCGCAGCGGTTTGATCGACGATGCGGAGCAGGTTCTCGCGCTGGGCACCGGGGCAATGGAGCTGTACACACGCGCCTTCATTGCTCATCTGCGCGGCGATGCGGATGCGAGCGCCACAATGTACACCCAGGCCGCTATTGCCGACTCAACCTATGTCTTCCCCAGCCGGCTGGAGGAGATGAAAGTGCTTGAGGCGGCGGTGGCTACCCGTCCCGCAGACGCGCGGGCTCCCTATTACCTCGGCAATTTTCTTTACGATCGCCGCCGCCATCGCGATGCGATCGCGCAATGGGAAAGAGCTGCCGCGCTGGATCCTGACTTCGCCACTGTCTGGCGCAATCTCGGCATTGCCTTCTACAACGTGGAGCAGCGATGCGCAGAAGTCACGCGAGGCCTTTCGGCGCGCGCGCATGGCTGCGCCGCAGGACGCCCGCATCCTGTATGAAGAGGACCAGCTGCGGAAGCGGCTCAGTGATGATCCGGCGGAACGACTGGCTGCTCTTGAAGCCCACGCTGCCCTGGTCGCCCAACGCGACGATCTTTCGGTCGAGCTTGCCGCACTCTATAACCACGTGGGCCGTCCGGGTGACGCATTGGAGCTGCTGCGTTTCGCGGCAATTCCAGCCATGGGAGGGTGGGGAAGGTCTCGTCCTGGGCGAATATGTTCGCGCACAACTGCTGCTGGGCCGCGCGCTGCTGGCGAGGGGGGAGGCACGCGGCGCGATCGAGTGCTTCGAGGCGGCCGATCATCCGCCGCAATCGCTCAACGAAGCGCGGCATCTGCTGGCCAACAGCAGCAACATCGAGTTCTGGCTGGGCGAAGCATGGGCCGCCGCAGGTGAGCGGGGCCGCGCCGCACAGCACTGGCAGCGTGCTGAGCGCCAGCGTGGCGACTTTCAGCAGATGCAGGTGCGGACGTATTCGGAAATGACGTGCTGGAGCGCCCTGGCTCTGCGCCGCCTCAGGCGTACCGACGAGGCCGACGAGCTTTTCGCCGCACTCCTTGCCTACGCCGAGACGCTGGACAAGAAAACGCCGACGATCGACTACTTCGCGACTTCGCTGCCGGCAATGCTTCTTTTCGACGAGGACCTGGGGAAGCGCCAGCACATCACAGCCATGTTTTTGCGCGCTCAGGCGCAGCTGGGGCTGGGCCGCCATGCTGAAGCGCAGGCGGCGCTCGATGAGGTGCTCCAGCTCGATCGCTCCCACGCCGCGGCACGCGATCTGGTCGCGAGCGATGGGCTCAAGAAGGACAACCGCTGACCGTGCATGGCGCGCCTGTTGTTCGCGGAACTACGACGATGCATCCGCCGCCCTCCACCCTTTATGTGTGGGGCATCGCCGTGGTCGCCGCGCTCGGCGGCCTGCTGTTCGGCTACGACTGGGTGGTGATTGGCGGCGCGCGGCAGTTCTTCGAAATTTACTTCCATCTGCGTAGTGCTGCGGCTGTGGGATGGGCCAACAGTTGTGCGCTGGTTGGCTGCTTCGCGGGCTCGCTTGTAGCCGGAGCCCTTGCCGACCGGTACGGACGCAAGCCAGTACTGCTCGCCTCGGCGATTCTCTTCGCGGTCTCCTCGGTTCTCACTGGGTGGGCGCCGAACTTCACGGCATTCATCGTGTGGCGCATCACCGGCGGCGTTGCCATCGGGCTGAGCTCCAACATCTCGCCGCTCTACATTGCGGAGGTGAGCCCGGCTGCGCATCGCGGACGCCTTGTGAGCCTGAACCAGTTCGCGGTTGTGATCGGCATTCTTCTCGCGCAGATCATGAACTGGCTGCATCGCGGCACCGGTACCGGATCGCCTGTCGCCCGCAGTGGCACTGGCCTCGTGGAACGTGCAGCTCGGCTGGCGCTGGATGTTCACCGTCGTCGCCGTGCCCGCCGTAATCTTTTTGGTCGCCTCGCTGGCCATCCCGGAAAGCCCGCGCTGGCTGCTCATCCGCAATCGCAGGGAAGACGCAATGAAAGTGCTGCGCCGGGTGACGGGCACAGCCGAGGATGCCACCCGTGAGGCCGCGGCCATCGTCGCGGCACTCCGCCACGAGGAGAGCAACGCATCCGGCTGGAGCGGCCTTCTGCAGCCCGGCGTGCGCCGCGTATCTGCTGGTTGGCGTGGTGCTTGCGGTGCTCCAGCAGTGGAGCGGCATCAACATCCTCTTCAACTACGCAGAGGAGGTCTATCGCGCGGCTGGCCTCGGCGCCGGCCAGATCCTGCTGGACATCGTGATCACCGGCACGATCAACCTGATCTTCACGCTGGCGGCGATGGCGTTCGTCGATCGACTGGGGCGCCGGCCGCTGATGCTCATCGGCTGCTGCGGCATCGCGGTCTCGCACCTTCTGGCTGGGCTCGCGTACCGCACAGGCTGGCACGGGACACCTGTGCTGGTGCTGACGCTGTGCGCCATTGCCTGTTACGCCATGACCCTCGCGCCCCTCACCTGGGTGTTGATAGCGGAGATCTTCCCGAACCGCCTGCGCTCCGCAGGCGTGTCGACCGCAGTGTCGGCACTCTGGATTTCTTCCTTTGCGCTCACCTATTCCTTCCCGTTTATCAATCGCGCGGTCGGCAGCGCCGGAGCCTTCTTCACCTATGGAGCCATCTGTGCCGCGGGTGCTGTCTTCGTGTACTTTTCCGTGCCGGAGACCAAGGGCCGGACGCTGGAGGAAATCGAAGCGCAGACGACCCACCCTGCGGCAGGATTACATTAGCTGCGGATATTACACGCCGCGGTCTTGCTCCGTTCTTAGTTTGCTTCTCGTTCAAGGGTGAAGAAGGCCGCCTGAAAGTCGCCGCGCAGCGAGACGGCTACGCCGTGATGCATCCAGTAATCGCCGCTGGCCCGCTCGACGGCGCCGTCGGCAAGCTGGCCGGCCAGGAGATGGAGGCTGTAGGTCGCATCCGGATCGAGCCCGCGGAGATACAGCTGCGGAAACGGTTGGCCTTCCTGGCTGGAGTGCAGGAAGGCAAAGACCACCGCCGCTTGGCGATCGCCAGCGACGGACTCGGTGGCCGCATACTCGCTGTCGACCGGCGGGATCAGCCGATAGAGTGCGCCCTCGTTGTACAGTCTCGCGAATCGACTTGTATTCTGCGACCATCTTTTTCGCAGTCGCGAAATCCTCCGCCGTCCACTTGTTGAGGTTGGCCCCGATGCCGAGGCTGCCCTGCATCGACGACAGGAAGCGATATTCCAGCGAGGTCGAGCGGTTGTTCATCCAATTGGGCGAATCGGTAACCCACGCCATCATCAGGCCCGGCGCATAGGCATAAGTGAATCCATTCTGGATGATCAGTCGATCGAAAGGATCGGTATTATCCGAGGGCCAGACTTCGTCGACATAGCGCAGGACGCCGAGGTCGACGCGCGCGCCGCCGCCGGAGCACGATTCGATCTCCAGCTGGGGATGCTTCTGCCGCAGCTCGGCGAGAATGCCGTAAAGGTTTTCAACAAACTTGATGTAAACCTCCTTCTGTTCGTCGAGCGGCGCCGCGGGCCAGCCTGGCTCGGCCCAGTTACGGTTATAGTCCCACTTGAGAAATGCAATATCGTTTTCAGTCAGTAGCTTGTCGAGGAAGCCATAAACATAATCGCGAACATCGGGCCGCGCCAGGTTGAGCACCAGCTGATGCCGTCCTTCTGTGCGCGGGCGGCCAGCGAAGTTCAGCACCCAGTCAGGGTGCTTCCGATAGAGCTCGCTGTCAGGATTGACCATCTCGGGCTCGACCCAGAGGCCGAAGTCCATGCCGAGCGCATGCACCTTGTCGATAAGCGGCTTCAATCCGTGCGGAAATTTCTGCGGATTGACGTCCCAGTCACCCAGGCCGGCGTGATCGTCTTTGCGCTCACCGAACCAGCCGTCGTCCATTACAAAGCGCTCGACGCCGAGGCTTGCGGCCTTTTCGGCCACTGCTTCCTGTCCGGCTTCATCCACCTTAAAGCCGGTCGCTTCCCAGGAGTTGTACAGCACGGGGCGCGAGCGATGCGGCTGCGGAACAATAGAGTCCATCTCGAGGCGATGCAACAGACGCGAGGCTCCGCCGATGCCGCTGGCTGAATAGCCGCCGTAGAACTTCGGCGTCTCCAGGGAGTCTCCAGGCGCGAGGGGATAGGCGAAGTCGAACGGCGTGTACCCTCCGGTCACGCGCACGCGGTGCTGCCAGTCCTGCTCGATGTTAATCTGCCAGGAGCCGCTCCAGCCCAGCGCGCCGAACCACACGTTGCCTGTGTCCTGATCGGGCTCATTGCCCCGCTCGATGGCGAACCACGGATTGACCTCGTCGCCGGTGGAGCCGCGCCGGCTCTCAAGGACTACCTTGCCGGGATGGAGCGTGCTCTGTTGCAAATTCCACTCGCCTGCCCAGCGTCCAGTGAGATAGCGGAGCCGATAATCGCTACTCGCGGGCAGATTCCAGGTGGCCGCGAAGGCCTGCTCGATGGTCAGTGGAGCGCCGGTGTGGTTCTCAATGCGCGCGGACCGCGCCAGGATTCCCGTCGCGGCGTCGATCTGATAGAGCAGAGCCACGATCACATCGCGGCTGATGTCCTTCATCGTGATCGACAGCTCGTTGTTCTGAATCGAGTGCGATACATACCGCAGCACCAGGTCGCGATTGCCATCCGGAAAGGTGATCTTGACGTCGGGCACGACCACCAGGCCGCCACCCCAACCCACAAATTCCTGCGGCGTCGCGTTCACCGGCAGATCAAACGACGAGGTTCCATTGTCCATCTGCGCCGGGGAAATCGGATCGGCCGGACGAAGCCGCTTACCCCAGTAGAGCGACTGCAGTTCACCCTCCTGGTTGACGCCCAAGACGTACGAGACGTCCGCAGCTTCGAGGCGGAAGGTTCGCGCGGCCTGGTCATAACGAATGTCAGCAGTGCTCTGGGCCGTCGCCGGCCAAGGCGAGCAAACGGTGAAGGCACAGACAACAATGGTTAGCCAGTAAGAGAAGGGAAAGCCAAGCCCATCGGCGCGGCTGCCGTGACGCGATCGTGTCATGGGTTTTCTCGCACATGGAATTCTCGCAGCCATCAAACTTCCTGCTTCCTGAAGAACGCGGGCACTACGGGCACTCGCTTCCCTGCCGGCAGATGCACCTTTGCCCTGCCAGGTCCGTAGCGCACAAGCGCGTCCGTCGTGCGATCCGCGGTGAGCGCTGCCGAGCTCAGCGCGCCGTTGCGCCAGAAGATCGAGACGGTGATGCCGCCGCGTGCTCTGAGTCCCCGCACCGATCCCGCCGGCCACGCGGTCGGCAGCGCCGGCAGCAGGTGCACCATCTCTCCCTCAGACTGCAGCAGCATCTCGGCCACGCCCGCGGCCCCACCTGTGTTGCCATCAAGCGCAAAGATGTTGCTGTCCGCACCCGCCACGCCAGCGCGGGAGTAGGTCAGGAGCGAATCGTCGGCGGCATGCGCGATGAGACCCACCAGGTGATCGTACGCCGCATCGCCGTCGAGAAGCCGCGCGTAGTAGTTCACAAGATTGGCGCGGCTCCACTCCGTATCCTCCCAGTTCGGTTGATGGATACGCCGCTCGATCGTGACTCGCGCAGCAGCTGCAAGGGCTGGCGTCTTCTCCGGCGAGATTTGATTCTCCGGATACAGTGCAATGAGATGCGAGGTGTGGCGATGATTAGGCTCCGCTTCCTCGAAGTCTTCGAGCCACTCCTGCAGTTGCCCATGCCTGCCGATTTGCAGCGGCGGCAGCCGATCGCGAGCAGCGGCCATGCGCGAGCGCAACTCGGGATCGGTGCCCAGAATCTCGGACGCCGCAATGCAGGCTGAAAGCAGCGCGTAGACGAGCACGCGATCACAGGTGGCACCCATCGAGTCCGAGCAGGGCTTGCCGCTGTCCGGCGCCACAAACCAGTTCTCCGGCGAAGTCGACGGCCCCGTGACCAGCCAGTTCTTCACCGGATGCTCCACCATATATTGAAGGAAGAACACCGCAGCCTCGCGGAGCGCGGGCCACGCTTTCTGTTTCAAATAGGCTCGATCGCAGCTGAAGCGGAAGTGGTCCCACAGCTGCAACGCGATCCATACGCCGCCAGTGACAAACGTACCCCAGCCCAGGCCCCAGCCGGGCGCCGTATAGCTCCATGGATTTGTAACAACGTGAGTGACCCATCCTGGCGCGCCATACATCTGCTGGGCGGTCTGTGCGCCGCTCACACGCAGTTCTTCCACCAGCTTTGCCACAGGTGCATGGCACTCGCTCAAGTTGCCGGTCTCGCAGACCCAGTAGTTCTGCTCGGTGTTGATGTCGAGGTGAAAATCGTCCGTCCATCCCATGGCCGCGGCGAGGCCATCGTTCCAGATTCCCTGCAGCGCCAGCGGCAAGGGCGAGTCTTCGCGCGAGCCGGCAATTGTCAGGTACCGGCCGTACTGGAAGAAGAGCGCGCACAATTCGGGGTCGTCGATGCCGCCGGCAAGCCGTCTCCTGCGTTCGTCAATAGGAGGCGGAGTGACGTCAGGGTTTTGCCCCAGATCAAGCGACACGCGACGAAAGAGGGCCGCGTGGTCTCGCACGTGCGCCGCGCGCAGCGAGGACCAGGGCAGCGAGCCGGCATAAGTCAGAGTCTCCGCGCACAGGCGCTCTGCATTACCGTCGCGAAAATCGCTGGCGACGGCAATCAGCAACGTCACGGAACTTGCCGCCTTTACCGTTATCCGACCATCCTCGGCCCGGACCGTTCCTCCGTCCGCGATCGCACGCACGCGGCCAACAAAGCTGACTCCATGCCGCCCGTCACTGTGCAAGTGCTCCCAAGCATGGCCGCGCAGCAACAGATCGCGATCCTCGGTGGCGATGTCGCCTGGCAGAAGTGGCTCCGAAAAAGTGACTGCACAGGAAAGGCCCGCAGGCTTGTCGCATTCCAGGCGGACAGCGATCACACCCTGCGGATGGGAGGCGAGCACCTCCCTGCGAAAGCGAACGCCGCCACTCGTGAAGGCAACGCGCGCCACTCCCTCTTGGAGATCGAGTGAGCGTCGATACTGCACTGGAGGCTCACGCAGAAGCGTTTCCACCCTGAGAAAGCCGAGGGGCAGCGCCGTCCCAAACTGATCGGGCCGCCCGAGCAGATATTTGCCGCAGAGCTCTTCGGCTTCGGTGTACTTTCCGGCGAAAAGCAGCTCCCGGATAGCCGGAAGGTGTTCACGCGCTGCCGGATTGACGTTCACAGTGCTCGACGCCCCGGACCACAGCGTGCTCTCGGTGAGATGCAGCCGCTCCTCTGCCGCGCCACCGAAGACCATTGCGCCGAGGCGGCCGTTGCCCACGGGGAGCGCCTGCAGCCAGCGCTCGGCCGGCTTGTCGTACCACATGGGCGCCTGTGCCGGCACCGGTTCAGCCGCGCGGTCGTACCGCAGCGCTGCGGCAGCCATGCTGCCGAGGAGGAAGGCGCGGCGCGAGGCTCTCATGCTGGATCCTTTCGCAAGGCGGAGCGGTAGCAGGACGGGGAAATTGCCACAATGTGTACGTTAACGCTCATCACGGTACAGCCCTCACTGTCGCACTGTCAAAATCGCTCTTTCTGCAGCCGGCATGTGCGACACTGGTCTGCGGACAAACCGCGCACGGGTCATGAAGACTACCAACAGGAGCGGCAAGGCCGCGGGCATCCGCGACATCGCGAAGGCGCTCGGTACCTCGATTGGCACCGTCGATCGCGCTCTGCATGGGCGCAGCGGGGTCAGTGCCCGCACCAAAGCGCGCGTCCTGCGCATGGCCGAGCAGCTTGGCTATAAACCCAACATCGCAGCCCGCTCCCTGAAGCTCAACCGCAGTCTGCGCATCGCTGCGGTACTGCCCCGCGAAATCGCCGCTTTCTTCGACCCGCTGCGCGCCGGCATCCGCTCTGCCGCCGATGAGACGGTCGGCACGCGCCTGATTCTGGACTTCATCGACTATCCGCGCCTGGGCTCCGGCGACCGCGCTGCACTGGAAAGCGCCGCCGTCAAACGCTGCGACGGCATTCTTTTCGTTCCCTTCCGCCCGCGCGATCTGGCCGATGTGATGCGGCGGATCGTGGGGCAGGGCATTCCGATGTTCTGCGTGGCCAGCGACGCGCCGGACAGCGGCCGCGTTGGCTGTGTGACCGTGGATGCCTACACCAGCGGCGCGCTTGCCGCGGAACTGCTCTCGCACAAACTGCAGATGCCTTCGCGCGTCGCCACCATCACCGGGGAGCTGGCCACCTTTGATCACGCGGAGAAGCTGCGCGGGTTTGCCGCCAGCCTTGCCATGCTCGCTCCGCATATTACGCTGCTGCCGGTGGTTGAAACCCACGAGAGCCCCGAAGACGCTTATCGGCTGACGGTGGCTCTGCTGCGCAGCAAGATTCGCCCCGACGCGATCTACATCAGCACCGCCAATAGCCTGCCCGTGCTGCGCGCCCTGGAAGAAAACAAGCTTCTCGGCCGGGTGCAGGTGATCGCTACCGACCTGTTCCATGAGCTTGTGCCGCTGCTCGAGTCCGGAAAGGTTCTGGCGACGTTGTATCAGCGGCCGGAAGCCCAGGGCAAACTGGCGTTTGAGAGCCTGATCGCTCACCTGATGGATAAGGACAAGCCGGTCAGGACGCACCGCTTCGCTCCGCACATTATCCTGCGCAGCAACCTCTCGCTGTTCATCAACCGCCTGCCCCCGGCAACGGCGACAGCAGCCAGCTAATCGCACAGCTTACGCCACCGGCACAAAACGGATGGCGCAGCCGCCGCCGCTGACCAGATGCATCGTGAGCGTTTCTCCGCTGCGCACCGTTTGTTTGCGGATGGCAACGTGCTTTGGGTGGTCCGCAGCATCGGGCGCATCTTCGTATATTTCGGCGGTGTATTTTCCGTTGCTCAGAAAGTCGAGGGGCACACGCAAATCGCGAGCGCTCCAGTTGGTGACGCTGCCCAGGTACCACTCGTTGCCGTGCCGGCGGGCAATGGTGACGAATTCGCCGGGCTCTCCGTTGAGTGCGTGGGTTGCGTCCCACGAGGTCGGGACGTCACGGATGAACTGAAAGCTGGGCTGATGCGCATAGGCTGAAGGCGCATCCGACACCATAGCCAGCGGCGCATCGAAAATCACATACAGCGCCAGCTGCTGCGCGCGCGTGCCCATGACCATGGGGCTCTTGTCGCGCGCCACGAACTCTTCGCGGGTCACATTGTCGAAGCCGCCGGGCGTGTAGTCCATGGGTCCGCTGAGCATGCGCGTGAAGGGAAAGGTGGTCCGGTTTACGGGACCGTCGCGCCGCCCCGCCTTGTTGTTCTCGAGGCCCAGCACCGCTTCATAATCCAGAACGTTGGGGTACGTGCGCTGGATGCCCCACGGCTGGGTCGCGCCATGAAAGTCCACCATGAGATGACGCTCGGCCGCGAGCTTGGCCACAGCATAGTACCAACGGATGCCTTCCTGATCGTTGCGAAGGATAAAGTCGATCTTCACTCCGGCCACGCCCCACTGCTCATACAGCGGAAACGCTTCCTGCATCTGTGTCGCTACCGATTTCGAATAAAGCCAGATCCATACCTTGACGTTCTTCCTCGCGGCGTAGCGGACCAGCTCCGGCACGTCGACATTGCCGCGCATCTTCGTGATGTCGTTGCCGGACCAGCCGGCGTCGAGCATCATGTACGGGAATCCTGAGGCAGCGGCGAAATCAACGTAATATTCCATGTTCGCGGTTGTATACGCCGACCTTCCATCCGGACCGAGATCGCCATCCCACCAGTTCCAGGAGGCTTTGCCAGGCCGGATCCAGCTGGTGTCCGCGACGCGATTCGGCGGGTTGAGATCGGTGATGAGATTCGACTCAATCAACTGGCCTGGCGTGTCGCCGAGGAAGATGACCCGCCACGCGCTGTCGTGGGGAAGTGGCGCGTCCACGGCGGGCCCATGGCCATCCACCGGCGGCGAAATCTTCGTGACGATGTAGTGGCCGGTCCAGTTGCCGGTGGGATTCTCGAGATACATCGCGGCATTGTCTTCGAGATCGGCTTCGCCCACCGCCGCCCAGGCCACGCCAGGCATATGCATGAGCATCGGAGCGCCGTTCAGAATGTAGCTCGACACGCCGCCCTGATTGCTGAGCGCGCTCAGGACCTGGGGCACATATTCGCTCTCATACCCGCTCTGATAATTGGGCAGCCGCAGCGCCCACGCATCGGCGTCCATCACGGGACGAAACTCGGTGTCTTCCTGCATGAGCTCGTATCGCGAGAGAGAGGCCTGCTGCGGCACGTGATAGCGAAATGCCACGCCGCTGTTGTAAAGCCGTGCCTCCACATCGAAGGTGCGCCCGGGCGCTGCCGCTTCCGCCACGTGGATGGTCAGGCTGTTCCAGGGGTCGTGGACGGCGGAGGTTTTTCCGGCCACCAGCCGATAATCGTCCACGCCGGAGCCGGGGATCGTTCCGGTGACGTGGACCGCGGCCCCGAGAGGAGGCTGGTTCGCGAGCTCCAGTCGCAGCGCGGAGTCTTCGAAAGTCGGCTTCCCATGAAAATTCACGGAATAGACCAGCTGACCATCCGCTGCCGCCGCAGAATTGCCGGCCGGCTTCACCGCGAAGCGCATGGTGATCTCGCGATCGGGCGAGGTGACTTCGAGGGTGTTCGTTTGCGCGTAACTGCGCGTCACGCCGGTGAGGACCAAAACAGAAACGAGACTCCAGGCAGCAGACTTCCATCGCAGCATCGATTCTCCTCAAGAGTGAAAACGAAGGGTCCCGTGGCCGGAGACGCTCGCAGAATTGGCTCTTATAAGGGAACGGCTTCCCAGGTGAGAAGCCGTCTCCGGATTTCTGCCACGTCAGAAAATGTACTTCAGCGCGAGTTGGAAGAAACGTGCATCGGGTGTGTTGTTCTGGAAAAATTTCGGACCGGAAATGAGGCCTCCATTCGCGTCCATCGATCCGTTCGGCGTGCCCAGGGTGGGATGGTTCAGCACGTTAAAGGCATCCGCCCGGAACTGCACGCTCTGCTCGCGCCAGGCAGGAAAGTTCTTGAAGAGCGACATATTCACCTGGTAGTAGCCAGGCCCGTAGATGTTGTTCTGCGGACTGCCCAGCAGAGCGATTGCGGTCGCCCGATCCGTCACCGGCGCCTGGAAGAGCACAGGCACGCCGTCCGGATTCACTGATCCGACCGGATGTGTGGCGTCGGAGATGGTTTCGCCCGGCAAGGGATTGCGGAAAGCGCAGGGGTTGAAGTAATTCAGCCTGGTTCTGACCTGCGCGGGGCAGGAACTGAGGCTGGGATTGGTTGGGTCGGGCGCGCCGCCGCCGGCGAAGGGAGACTGGACAGGATAGGCGCGTGCACCGCCACCGGAGGCGGTGCTGATGTTGGGGCTCACCGAGAAGGGGGTGCCAGTTTGCGCGGCGTAGGTGAGGCTCGAAGACCATCCGCCCACCAGCTCATTGACCCAGTTTGAAGAGCTGCCCAGAAATTCGCGGCCCCGGCCAAAAGGCAGCTCGTAGTTGCTGTTGATGGTGAAGCGATTGCGGATATCGAAGACCGAATTGGTGAACTCATCGATGTACGGAATCAGCGCCGGCTGGCGATCGCCGATCGCGGTGAACAGACCGCCGGCGTCGCTGGCATCGTCGAGCGCATGCGACCACGTGTATGTGGCGAGGAACGAGAGTCCGTGCGAGTAGCGCTTCTCGAGCTTCGTCTGTAGTGCGTTATAGGTACTCACGCCGCCAAAGTGCACCTCACCGACACCGCCGAGATCCGGAAAAGGATTAAACGGATTGGTGTTGGTGCCCGGCCGCCACAATCCGGGCGCAGTATTGGGCGCTCCGTACAGCTCCATGTGGCGCGTGAGATTTCCGACATAGGTCAGCGTCGCTGCAAGGTTCGGACTGATCTGCTGCTCCATTCCAAGGCTGTAGGTCATGGTGTAAGGCGGCTTGATCTCGGGATCGGTGGAGTGGAAGCCAGGCTGCGAGATAAAGGTCTGCAGTTGTCCACCGTCGGTCGCCGGCAGCAAGCCCGCCTGCAACGAGACGCCCTGCGCGGCCAGCGAAGGGCAGTTTCCCGTAACGCAGGTTGGAGGGTAGAAGCTTGCCTGGTTCGACCAGGGGAAATTGGCGCCGAGGTTGCCGTTGCCTTCGGACTGCAACCCGCCGTAGAACGTTCCGAAACCGGCGCGGAAGACGGTGTCCGGCCGGGGCGTAAAGGCGATGCCGACCCGCGGCGCGAAGTCCGTTTTCTGCGATGTCACGAGTCGATCGTTGCTGACGAACTGCACAGAGACGTTGTCTTTGGCCAGCGCATCCAGGAATGGCGCGCCGAGGACGATGTTGCGCTGGCTTTCCGGAAACTGCACGACACCGGATCCGGTGCCGATGCCAAGTGGACCCGTCACGACGAAGTTGGCTTGCCGTCCGCTGTTCTCCTTATAAGGCTGGAAGTAGTCGTAGCGCACGCCGAGATTCAGCGTCAGCCGGGGCGTCACTCTCCAGTCGTCCTGCGCGTAGCCGGCGTCGTACCACTGCGCATCGTTCACATTTGGAGAGACCGAAATCGCGGCATAATTCTCCTGATCCACCAGCATGTCGGCCACCGCGTTGCCGGTGTTGGCAACCCCCACCAGTCCCGTATATTGACCGTCCCAGTGGTACTGGCCGAGGTCCGCGGGAGCATAAATGTAGTAAAAGCGGATCGCCTGGAACGACACGCCGAACTTCAGCGAGTGGTTGCCCCAGATCTTCGATACGTTATCGAGAATCTGGTACACATTCTGTGATTCGCGGCTGATGCCTTCCGATCCCCACTGCTGAATGGTTCCGTTGACATAACCCGAAGGAAGTCCGTACTGCCCAGGCCTCAGATCGGAAGGTTGCGGCCCGAGCCCCAGCGAGGTGTTGAGCGTGGGGTTGTAGGCATTCGGCTGCTGGAAGTTGAAGACGCCCCAGTTGTAGCCGAAGCGGAGTTCATTCGTCAGCGAAGGTGTAAAGATGTGCGTCTCGCTGCCCATGAAGTTCATGGCCAGATTCGTGTCGTATTGTCCGCCGTAACCGCTTCCGTCGAGGATCGGCCCGAGAGGCAGGCCGTTCGTCTTGATCTCGTGCAGATAGCTGTAGCGCACATAGGTCTGGTCTTTGGCGCTCGGGTTCCAGTCCAGGCGCTGATCCCACTGCACCGTGTTGTCGCTGTTTCCCACGTTCACGAGGTAGTTGTTGTAGAGCTTTCCCCCGTTGGTGTTGGGCGAAGGATAGAGGTTGAGAATCTTCTGAGCGACGGTGTTGATCTGCGCCGGGCAAAACACGTTCTGCTGACCGTTACAAACCAGAGGCTGTGCCGGATCGGCGGAGTTCGGTTCGTAGAGCTGGGTCGGCGCGCCGACTCCGGTGAGGCTGCCGTTCAGCAACTCAGTGAAATTCCCCTGGCGCTCCAGCGCCGTGGGCACGTTGATCGGCGTCGGGTTGCTGATGGAAATCCGGTTGGCCTCGATATCGCCGAAATAGAAGAGGCGGTTCTTCCAGAGGGGGAAGCCCAGCGTGCCGCCGAACTGGTTCTCGTGATACGGAGGGGCTACAGCGTCCGGCCCCGCGTTCCAGTTGATCGCATCGAGGTTGGTGTTGCGGAAGTATTCCCAAACGTCGCCGTGGATCTGGTTGGTGCCCGATTTGATGTTGGCCTGCAGAACCGCGCCAGCCGAATGCCCGAATTCCGCGCTGAAGTTGCTCGTCTGGAGACTGAACTCGGAGAGCGCGTCGGGCGGAGGCCGCATGATGTAGCTTGCCCCGTTCAGGAAATCCACCAGGTTCGTGTTGTTGTCCACGCCGTCGAGGATGAAGTTGTTCTGTTCGGCGCGTTGGCCGTTGGCGACGAAGTCTCCGGTGCCTGATCCGCGCGTGTTGCCGAAGGGGGGCGCGACGCCGGCGGTGAGCTGCGCGATGTACACCCAGTTCCGTCCGTTCAGGGGAGTGTCGTTGATGACCTGGGTGCTGATCACCTGGCCCACGGCTGCCTGCTGTGTCTCGAGCAGCGGAGCCGCCGATGTTACGTTCACCGTCTCAGAAACCGATCCTGGCGGAAGGGAGAAGTTGACATCCAGATGCTGCTGGATGTCGAGACGGAGGTTTTCGTGGGCCACCTGCTTAAAGCCGGGTGCGGACGCGGTGACGGTGTAGTTGCCAATCTTAAGCGGCGAAAACACGAACACTCCGCCGCCGTTGGTTCTGCCCTGCAGCACCAGCCCGGTATCGACGTCCGTAACGTTGATCTGGGCGTTGGGGATCATGGCTCCGGACGTGTCCTGCACAATGCCGGTGATGGCGCCCTGATCGGTCTGTGCGGAGCCCTGGGCGACAAAAAGCAACAGGGTGGCGATCATCAAAGACATCAGGAGCGTAGAAAGCGTGGCGTCGGACGGAATCGGCCTCAAGAGAATGCTTTTGGTCATCGGTCTTATCTCCCCTGCGCGGGCAAGCCTTTTGGAAAGGCTGCACGGAGTTCCGTGTACGTTAACGCCCAAGAGAACAAAATACCTGTGTACGTTAACGCCAACGACGGTAATCTCCGCCGCGAGGGGTTGTCAAGATGACGAAAAGAAAATAATCGTCTCGTAGGCGCAATCCACTACCACCCTGCCTGCTCTCATTCCGCCGATTCGCCTCCGTGCGGACCTCGCACATCGTGGTTGACAAGCCATGCTCTTGTTGCTCAGGATGTTGTTGGTGTGTACGTTACCGGACACGAACCCGCCCGCACTTCCTCAATCCTATGGCCACTTCCCACACTGGTTCCCTTGAGAATGATCACCTCACCGTCCAACTCATCCCTGCTGAAGGCGGCCGTATCGCGTCGCTTCGCAGCCGGCCCACAGGACTCGAGTTCCTGACCCAGTCAACCCGAACCGGCCCCTTACCCAAACCCAGCCTCGACGGGCTCTTTCAAACCGGGCCCTGTGCCGGCATCGAAGAATGCCTTCCCACCGTCGGCGCCGGTCCCGCACAGGGCGGCTTTGTCCCCGACCACGGTGACTATTGGCAGCTCCCCTGGCAGGTGCTGGCCCGCACCGATGGCCATCTCCGGGTCTCAGCCGACGGCTTCAGCCGCGCCCTCCGCTTCACCAAAGACCTCACCCTGCAAGAAAGCACGCTCCGTGTCCGATATCGTGTCGAGAACATCGGCGCTGCACCGCAATCATTCCTCTATGCCTGCCATCCGCTCTTTGCCGTCTCCGCCGGCGACCGCATTCTTCTGCCTCGCGAGGTTCGTGAGCTGGCGCTCAATTATTCACGTGACAATCGGATCGGGAAGCGCGGATCGATTGTTGGATGGCCTGTCACAGCTTCCGGCATTCGTCTCGACGTGACAGCAGGACCAGAAGCCGGAACTGCGGAGATGTTCTACACAGGACGCCTGCATGAAGGACTCTGCGGAATCTGGCGCCGTGCCACCGGCGAGATGCTCGAAGTCTCCTTCGATACGGCTCGCCTGCCTCATCTCGGCCTCTGGATTTGTTATGGTGGATGGCCTGATCCGAGTGACGGCCCGCGACAATACGCCATCGCGCTGGAGCCGACGACATCGGCGTGCAACACCCTCGCCGAGGCGCAACAGCTTGGTTCAGCCGTCGAGCTTGGCGTTGGCCAGACCGCAGAATGGCAGATTCAATTCGTGGTCCAAGGGACCAGACGGCTTTCGCCCCTGATCTCCTGATCACCCGGAGGCGCGCCTTTGGAACGGCCGGTCTTGCCCCTGGAATGTCCGTCCCGATCGTCGGCTTTGGCCGCTGATTGGCCGATGATTCTTTACTATATGAATGATGAATGGAATTACCGGACTTATTCGGGATGCTGGCGGAGAGGGAGGGATTCGAACCCCCGATACCCTTACGAGTATGCCTGATTTCGAGTCAGGTGCATTCAACCGGGCTCTGCCACCTCTCCGCAACTAAGGCACTTCTTTTCTGTAATTTGCGATACGCTTCCCTGCCAGCCTTCTTTGCCCCGAAATCGCTGGCGTCCGCCTCAGTGTCCCCTTGATTTTGTCCTTCACGAACCGGTCGACAGCCGAGAGCTGGTGTTGGGCGCTGGTGCATGACCATCGGAAGCATTGTGTGCCCGAGCAGCCCCGCGACAGCGGGCAAATCCACTCTGGACATCACGAGTCTACCGGCAAAAGTATGACGGTTGCAATGCCACGAGTGGCCCTCGATCTTCGCCTCGTCGAGCGCGGTCGGGTAACCTCCGCGTGATCGTCGCGGAGTCCCCCTGCGTATCACGGATCCGCTTCGCCTCCGGCCCGCGTTCCAACAGCGAACGCGGGGACTCCGGTATTGGCTGGATTTTATTCTGCGGCGCTGCCCATATGGAAAGAGCTTACGGCCAGTTCTGCACGATGAATGTGGAGGACGTGGAAGTGCTGATGGACCCGGACACGCCTGTGAAGGTGAGGGTGTAGGTGCCGGCCTTCGTCGTCGGGGGGAAGAAGATGCCCGACAACGCCAGCGCCGTCCCGTTATAGAAAGTGACCGTCATGGGGAAGTCAATGCAGGTCGATCCCGCCGGACCGCCGGAGCAGGTCAACGTCACCTTCCCGTTGAATCCGCTGTTGGCCTGGAGTTCCAGCAGGAAGATCGCAATGTCTCCTCCGAACACATTCTCGGTGCCTGGGAGCGATGTGATAGTAAAGCCTGCCGCAACCGTAAAGCTGGCGGTCTGCGAGTTCGCCGCGTAGATGCCCGCAGCAGCCTGGCTGGCCTTGAGCACCACGGTGCCAACCCCGGTGAGAGTCACCGTCGAGCCCGAGATGGTCGCCGGGCCCGATACCACACTATAGGTGAAGGCTCCGGTGGAGTTGGAAGTTGCAGAGACTGTAAAAGGGGCATTCCCATAGGTCTGGTTGGGTACGGTGAACGTGATGGTGGGCAGTATCTGCGCCTTCACGATGAGATTGACGGGTGGGGCGGTCAGCGTATCCGAGCCAACAACCGGAAGGTTGACGGACAGCGTATCGGTCGACGCGCTGGGTTGATTCACCACAAGACTCGTAAAGTTGGCGCCGCTGCCGCTGACCGTTGTTGCGGTCAGGCCCGAAGCCGCTCCAGTGCCGCTGAAGGCGAGCGTCACCGGCACTCCGCCGATATTCTGGCCATTCTCGGTGACGGAGACGACCACCGGTGGCGTTTGTCCGGGTGTGTTGGCCGTTGCGACATAGGGTGGCGTGCCGACGAACTGTACTGCGGTGTAATTCGTTTGCACGGCGCCCGCATCCACGCAGGGAACGGTGGAGGAGTATCCGGTATACGTAATGTTCTCGTTCAGGAAGCCGCGCTGATCGGCCGCCACGAACAATGGCGTATACAGTACGGAGCCGCCGCAAATCGCCGAGCTGCCAGGTTGCGGGAGAACGGTTGGCGTTGGGCCGCCATAGAGACCCAGTGCGGAGAGATGCGTAGCCGCGACAACGTTGCCGTTGACGGACGCCGTGGGGCATCCCATGCCGGCACACTCGGCGCTGGCGTCGAGAACGCTGTTCGTGAGGCTGAGAGCGCCGTTATTGCTGATGCCCGCACCCGTGCCGCCCGTGTTATTCGCAAACGTGCTGTTCACGATCGTCGCTGCGGCGCCGCTGGCATTGTAGATTCCACCGTTGCCGGTGACGGCATTGCCCGCGATGGTGCTGTACATCATGTTCAGCGCCCCGGTGTTGTAAATCGCGCTGCCGCTCGCCGCCTTATTGCCGGAGAAGGTGCTGTCGCTCGCCAGCAGCGTGCCACCGTTGTTGATGCCGCCGCCGTTGGTGGTAGCGGAACTGTTGCTCACAACGACCTTGCTGAGCGTCAGAGTTCCGCCGGTGTTATTGATTCCACCGCCGGACGAAGCCGTCTTGCCGCCGAGTGTCAAGCCGGAGAGGTTGACCGTTCCCTCCGCGATATTGAAGACCTGGTATGCGCTCGCGCCGGAGATGGACAGTTGGTTCGCACCGGGACCGACGATGTTCAGGCTGCCGCTGGTGTTGATGGTGGGAAGGGCCGCACCGAGGGTGATCGTGCTGCCGCTGAGTCCCGCAGCAAAGTTGATATCGCCGTTGTTATCGGCCAAAGCAGTATTGATCGCATCGCGCAGGGTGCAGGGAGTGCCGCAGCTGGTCTTGCTGGTGCCGGGATCATCGGCTGCGGTATTGACGGTCAGGTAATTGGCCTGAACAGAGCCCGCATCGACCAGGCCGGCGCCGCAGGAGATATCCGGCCCAAAGCCACGCTGGTCCGTGCCGGGAAAAGTCGACGAGGAGCTGGCACAGTGAGCCACGCTTCCAGGGAGGGGCAACATCGTCTCGGTCGGGCCGCCATAGTATCCGAGCGGCGCCAGATTCAGGCTTGAAGCGGCAGCGATCACGTTGCCATTTTCGCCGTTGGTTGGGCAGTCGCTCGGAGTGGCCGTCGTAACACACGCGGCGCCGGTGGTGGGAATGTCCAGAATGCTGCCGCTGATCACCAGCGTTGCCGGAGAAGCCGGAGGATTGCCGTCATTGTAGATAGCCGTGCCATCGTTGGGGCCGAACCCTGTGGTGTTGGCAACAAAAGTGCTGTCTTTGACGTTGAGGGTGCCGCTTGTGAAGGTGATGGCACCTGAGAATCCTGCGTAATTGCCTGTGAACGTACTCCCGGTGATGGTGAGCCCGCTGAGGCTGTAAATGGCACTCCCGTCGTTCGCCATATTGCCCACGAACGTGCTGCCATTGATGTTCAGCGTACCGATGTTGGTGATGGCCCCACCCAGGCCGTTGTATGGCGTGGTGTTCTGTGAGTAATTGCCGATAAACAGGCAGTCGTTGACGGTCAGCGATCCGCTGTTGTTCAGGATCGCTCCGCCCTCACCGGCTAGTGTGGGCTGGCCCGTCGTGTTATTCGAGAAGACGACGTGATCCACCGTCAGCGTTGAGCCAACGTTATAGATCGCCCCACCGTAGGAAGGCATCAGGCCAGTACCAATGGCTGTGTTGTTCGCGTTAGCCAAGGTCAGCCCGGAGATGGTCACCGTCGTTGTTCCGCCGGACACCGAGAACTGCTGATATCCGCCCGCAATCGTCAACGCATTCGCGCCAGGGCCGGCGATCGTCATGTTGGTGGTGATCACGGGCAATACGAACGCCAGAATGTTGGTGCCCCTCACAGAAAACTTAATGGTGCTGCCGGGGTCGACGATCGCCGCGGTGATCGCATCGCGCAGCGTGCAACTCGATCCGGTGCCGTTCGCTGGGCAGTGGGATGCGGTGCCAGTCAGAGTGGAGGGTGTGCCGCTGTAATCGTCGGTATTCACGGTCACCGTGAAGGTGTCCGAGGCATAAGCGGCGCTTGCGGGCGCCAGCAGCAGCGGTGCAACCCATACGCAGTTGACCAGGAGAACGTTGAGAAGGCGAAACGGCGACAAGCTACGGGTGGACCTCGGAGACCGATTGCGAGACATCAGGAGCCCTCAGTAGTTGGAATTGTGCCTCCGCCATTCCGTCTTTCGCGGGTGGCGTCGTGATTTCCTCTCCGCGCGCAGGGGACAAACAGCCGGTACTGATGACCACGCACAGAGAAGAGGATTGCTTTGACGTACCTTAGTTGGCAATGAGGTGTCGGTCAACGAATCTTTGGTAGCCGACGGAGAGGCACTGCGGAACCTGATGAGGCGCACTTTGGTGGGAGTTACCTATGGGCCATTTCAAAAACGGCAAGTCCTTTGCCTGCTTTGCGGACGATGAGAAGTTCGTTCGAGAGCTCGACTCGTGGTTCTTCGGGCTTGTTACCGCAGAGGTATAAGACTATGACCCCGGATGTTTCATCCGCTTCTCCCACCCTCCATCCTGCACACAAATCCGCGATACGCTGCACCCCGCAGCTGCACTATTTAAGGGCAGAGATGTCGTGGTGTTGCGGCTGGAACCTGCAGTGCCGAGCCGGATGCAGTTATCGATTGCGAACGGTCGAACGATAGGGTATGTTGGCTGCACGCAGACACGAGAACGCTGGCGTCCCGGCCGCAGATCCATGTGTTGAGGCGGCCCTTCGCTCCCCGGCCCAGAGTGTTTAGCATTTCGAATACACGAAGGTGGAAAGCTTCAGATCGATTGATTCCACTACACGATCGTCTTTGACGTCAGATTTGCCAAGGTATGGAAAGGACAATGTCTCCCGAAGTCAGCAGCAACTCTCTGACCGACTACTATCGCTGTCCGGAGCGCTACGCGCGGATGGAAGTGAGGAGGCGAGAGCCCGTGGGACGAGGCTACTTTCGTTTTGGCGCAGGGGCGACGTGCTATGGAAACTGCTACGGCCAGCAACCGGCACAAGATCCGGATGGAACGCTGCCCGACGCGAGCCAGGAAGTTGCGGTTGAGAACGAAACGATCTACCTGCCGTTCGATCCGAAAGAAATTGCTGACAATCTTAGACACGAAATCTATGTCGGAGACTGGCGTTCGGGTACGACGTCAACGCTGGCAAAGATGTACTACTTTGTGCGGCCCGTTCTGCCAGTGAGTGTGCGCAGGCACCTGCAGAAATTCCATCTGAGGAACTGGGGCAAGCTGAACTTTCCGCAATGGCCGGTCGACTGCTCGGTCGACAATCTCTTTGAAGAATTGATGTTGTTGGCCCTCAAAGCCGCGGGACAGAAGAGAATCCCGTTTATCTGGTTCTGGCCGGAAGGCCACTCTGCATGCGCCATCATGACCCACGATGTGGAGACGGCAGCGGGCAGAGATTTTTGTCCCACCCTGATCGAGATCGATGAATCCTTTGGGATCAAAGCGTCGATTCAGGTTGTTCCCGAGGAACGCTACAGCGTCACGCCGGCGTTTCTCCAGTCGATTCGGGAACGTGGGTTTGAGGTCGTGGTGCACGACTTAAACCACGATGGGCACTTATACAAGAACCGCCAGCAGTTCCTCGAGCGCGTTGCCAAAATCAATGCCTATGGAAAGCAGTTTGGGGCCGATGGCTTTCGAGCTGCGGTTCTCTATCGAAAACAGGTGTGGTATGACGCGCTGAAATGTTCGTTCGATATGTCCGTGCCGAATGTCGCGCACCTTGATCCCCAGCGAGGCGGGTGCTGCACCGTCATGCCGTATTTTCTCGGCGATATCGTGGAGATCCCGGTCACGACTGTTCAGGATTACACCCTGTTTCATATTCTTGACGATTATTCAATCGGGCTATGGAAACAACAATGCTCGATCATCCTCGAGAAGCATGGGCTCATGAGTTTCATCGTTCATCCGGATTACGTGATGACCGCGCGCCAACGGAGCGTCTATGAATCGCTTCTGAGTTTCCTGGCTGATATGCGGAACAAGAACGGTGTTTGGATAACGACCCCAGGTGAAGTGAATCGCTGGTGGCGTCAGAGGGCAGAACTGCGCCTGGTGAATGCCGCTGAAGGATGGCAGATCGAGGGAGCGGGAAAAGAGCGGGCGAGGATCGCGTGGGCGAGCGAGACGGATGGACGCGTTGTGGTGGAACTGGAAAGTTCTGCGAATGGTATTGGATCCGGTCCAGCCAATCCAGGCCGGGGAGGCGATATCCCCCAAAGCTGGTATGTTCACACGGATGATGGGCGATGAAAAATGCATAATGGGTCCGTTCGAGCCGGGCGCCGGCAGGAATTAATCCGAGCTGGCTTGGCAATAGCAGAGGGCAGGACGGAATCTTCCAGCGGAGTAGAAGAGAATCATGGCTAATGGAGTCGATTGTGAAGTCGCGATCGTCGGAGCTGGTCCCTATGGGCTTTCCGCTGCGGCGCATCTGCACGGGTTGGGTATAGAGGCCAAAGTATTTGGCGAACCAATGCAATTCTGGGCCACGGGTATGCCGGAGGGAATGCTGCTGCGCTCTCCGCGCGAAGCGTCGACGATTGCCGATCCGCAGGATGCATTGACACTTGAAGCTTACGAAGCAGCCAGTGGAACCAAACCCGTGAAGCGTGTTGCCTGGGGGACCTTTGTCAGTTATGGGAAATGGTTTCAAAAGCAGATGGGATCTGCACTGGATCGGCGGATCGTGGCTGACGTACAGCGGAATGGATCGGGATTCAAGCTGACCTTATCCGACGGAGCGGTTGTCACCAGCCGGCGTGTCGTGGTGGCAGCTGGCATTGGACCATTCCGCAAGAACCCCGAGGTATTTGCGAATCTCTCCGCGCGCCACGCTTCCCATTGTTATGAAGGGCGCAAACTGGGGGAAATGGGCAAGCGAGTCGCGGTGATTGGGGCTGGGCAGAGCGCTCTCGAGTCGGCGGTATTGCTGCGCGAAGGTGGGGCCGAGACCGAAGTCATCGCCAGGATTCCGACGCTTCGATGGATTGGAATGCACAAGCGGCTGCACCAGATGGGACCGATCTCGAAGGTGCTCTATTCCAAACATGACGTCGGGCCGATCGGGATCAGCCGTCTCGTTGCTTATCCCAATGTGATGTATCACGTTCCGATGGGAACGAAAGATCGGATTCGGAAACGCGCAGTACGTTCGGCGGGAGCTCCGTGGCTGATTCCCCGGCTGGACGGCGTCAAAATTTCGACGGGCCGCAGCGTAGCCTCGGCTGAGGAAACAGGAAACGAAGTCCGTCTCGTGCTCGATGACGGGACCGAACGACGAGTGGATCATGTTCTGATGGGGACCGGATACCGCGTAGACATCGCGCAATATGGATTCCTTTCGCGAGACCTGGTTCGCGAAGTGCGGCAACTGGATGGATATCCCGACCTGTCAGCAGGGTTTTGTACCTCGGTGCCCGGACTGCATTTCATCGGCGCGTCCGCGGCGCGCAACTTCGGTCCACTGCTGTATTTCGTAACCGGCACGGAATGGGCTTCGAGGGAGTTGGCGTCGTGGTTTCGCCGCCACCGCAACTGAGGGAGACCATGAACGAGATGACAGAAGTAGTCCCCGCAGTGAAGCGTTCTCGTCCCGATGGGCAGCCGGAACGCGCACCCCGCAAACAGAACGTCGGTGCGGTGGTGGTTGGAGGCGACCATCCGGGACTGGCCGTTGCCCGGAGCCTCGGCCGCCGCGGGATTCCCGTGGTCATTCTGGAAGATCAGCACTGCATTTCCTCCTATTCGAGATATGTCACGCACGTCGTCAAGGTACCGGACATCCTGGACGAGCGCAGGACGGTGGATGCTCTGCTTGAAACGGGGCAGCGGTGGAATTTGGCTGACTGGGTCCTGCTCCCGACTCGAGACGAGACAGTCGCCGCATTCTCCCGCTACCGAAGCGAGCTGGCTGCCTTTTTCCGGGTCGCGACGGGCGAATGGGAGAGCGTACAGTGGGCCTGGGATAAGAAGAAAAGCTACGATCTGGCCGAGAGCCTGGGCGTCCCATGTCCGAAAACGTTCAACCCTCTGAGCGCAGAAGAACTCCCGAAGCTTTATTCGAGATTGCCGCTGGCGATCAAGCCGGCCATCAAGGAGAATTTTTTCTACGCGACGGGCGCCAAAGCCTGGCGTGCGAACACGGCAGAAGAACTGCACGAGTTTTATGACAAGGCCGCGCGGCAGATTAAACCTGAAGAAATCCTGATCCAGGAGATTATTCCGGGAGATGGCCGCGAGCAGTATTCCTACTGCGCATTTGTGAGGGAAGGACGACCGCACAGCACCCTGACAGCGAGGCGGGCCCGCCAGCATCCACGCGAGTTTGGGCGCGCAGCAACCTACGTGGAAACAGTCGACGTCCCGGTAATCGGCGAGCTCTCGGAGCGCTTCCTGAAAGCGATTGAGTACTCGGGTCTCGTTGAGATCGAGTACAAGCGAGATCCGCGGGACGGGCAATACAAGCTGCTGGACGTGAACGCTCGGGCATGGGGATTCCATGGCATTGGAGCCGGATGTGGCGTGGACTTTCCTTACCTTCTGTTCGCCGAGCAACTCGGCTTGCCCACAGAGCCGGTACACGCGAAGGCCGGAATCGGCTGGCTCCGACTGCTGACGGATATTCCCACCGCAATGTCAGATCTCAGGCATGGGAGCTTAAGCGTGGGCGAATACGTAAGGACACTTCGTGCGACTCGAGTCGAGTCAGTCTTTAACTGGAGAGATCCGCTGCCATCGCTGGCAGAAATCGTTCTTCTGCCCTATGTTTTCGCGAAGAAGCTTCCGACCACGAGCCGCTGACAACATCCGGTAATCAGACTCCAAAGTTCGTCTGCTTCCGTGTACCTTCCTGGTTAGGAGTTTTTGGGTAGCGCGTCAGCCGGGTCAAGGCCGCACCGAAGCGGAGTGCGTCAGGGTCGCCTTGGCGGGCCTGTTCCATTGCCCTACGGAGATCATGTCCTTCGTCCGAATCGTACTCGAAATGGACAAATCCAGGGGGTCAGGTCACCTTCATCGCGCGAGCCGCTCCGCATAGTTCTGCTCGATCCAGTACAAATAAGCACCGGTTCGCACGTTCTCCACCCACGCCGGGTTGTCCAGATACCACTGCACCGTGCGCCGGAGCCCCGTTTCAAACTGCTCTGCCGGGCTCCACCCCAGTTCACGCGCAATCTTAGTCGCGTCGATCGCATACCGCCGATCGTGCCCCGGCCGATCCTTCACAAACGTGATCAGCTTCCGCCGGGAACCGATCGCCGCGTCAGGCCGCATCTCGTCAACCAGATCGCAGACCGTTGTTACCACATCCAGATTCTTCCGCTCGCTGTTGCCGCCGATGTTGTAGGTCTCGCCCACCTGTCCCCGTTCCAGGACCATCCGGATCGCTGCACAGTGGTCACCCACAAATAACCAGTCCCGAACATTGCCGCCATCGCCATACACCGGCAGTGGCTTGCCCTCCAGCGCATTCAGGATCATGAGCGGGATCAGCTTCTCCGGAAACTGCAGCGGCCCGTAATTATTCGAGCAGTTCGTCGTCAGCGTGGGCAACCCAAACGTATGGTGATAGGCCCGGACCAGATGGTCCGACGCTGCCTTAGAAGCCGCGTACGGACTGTTTGGTGCATAAGGCGTCGTCTCGCAAAACGCCGGATCGTCCGCTCCCAGCGTCCCGTAAACCTCATCGGTCGACACGTGCAGAAACCGGAAGCACCGTCGCTCGTCTGCGCCTAGCTCCGACCAGTACGCCTTCGCCTGCTCCAGTAGTGTGAACGTCCCCTGCACGTTGGTCCGAACGAACGCATCCGGCGCCACAATCGAACGGTCCACATGCGACTCCGCTGCAAAATGCACGATCGCGCGCGGCTTGTGCTCGCGAAGCAGGGAACCGACCAGATCTCCATCGCAGATGTCTCCGTGCACCAGACAATGCCGCCCATCGCCCTGGAGCGAATCGAGGCTCGCAGGATTTCCGGCATACGTCACCAGATCGAGGTTGATCACCGAAGACCCAGCAGCATCCGCCCAGCTCAGCACAAAATTCGCGCCAATGAAACCGGCTCCGCCAGTGACAAGTATCGAATCCCCCATTCGCGCGCACCCGAACATAGATATAGAACTCAGACAATCATAATCGGTACCAGCTGTTGTCTCGGCAGACCAACTTTCTCCGCATGCTTTTTCAGAGCAGCGCTGCAAGCCTCAGGAAGTCTACCTTCGTCCGAAGGTCCTTTGCCATCAGGCGTATGGCCGGATCAGCCGAAATCCCTACACCAGCGGCGGCTCCGCCGCGGCCTTCTTCCGTGCCTGGTATTCCTTCCAGCGCGGCTCGTAAACCTTCGCCACCGCGGCCAGCACCACCAGCACACACAGATACGCAAACACGTCGCCGAACATCGTATAGACTGTCCGCCGCGAGACGTATCCGTACCGCACCGCCAGTGACGTGAACACATGCCGCTGCGCCGACTGCGTCACGCGCCCGTACGGATCGATGGCCGCCGTCACGCCGGAATTCGTATCTCGCAGCAGCCAGCGCCGGTTCTCGATCGCCCGCATCCGCGCCATGTTGAGGTGCTGCCACGGCGCGCTCGTGTCGCCGAACCACTCGTCGTCGGAAATGTTCACCAGCACTTCGGCCCCGCTCTTCGCAAAGCGCCGAACCTCATCGGCGAAGATCGATTCGTAACAGATGAAGACACCAAATTGGTGCCCATCTCCCGTCGCCAAAACCAGCCGCGCCGTTCCGCTCTTGAAGTCGCCCGCCTGCTGCGTCAGATGCCTGGCAAAGAAGAAGACACTCCCGAGGGGCACATATTCGCCGAACGGCACCAGATGAATCTTGGCGTAGACACCTTCCAGATGTCCGTCCGCCGCCCAAACCGACGCGGCGTTGAACTCACCAATCTCCATCCGCCCGTGGATCGTGACCGGCTCCTGCGCGATGTTGCCGGCAATCACCGCGGCGTGCGTGCTCTGGGCCAGTCCCGCGACCGCAAAGAAGAACCGCGGATCCCAGCTCCGAAACGGTGAGGGCGCCTCGGGCCACGCGATCAACGCAATATTGTTCACCGGGCATTGCGGATTTGCCACGTACATCGCTCCCGCCTGCTGCACGCCGACATAGAACGGCGTGCAGCTCTGCCGACTCGCATCGGAATACCGCGCGATGTTCCGATCCCACTGCGGCACTCTTTGGTGCGTGGCCGGATCCACCACTTCGCCGAGCCACTGATTGTTCTCATCCACGGTTAGGTTGTCTTGCAGCAGCACCGCTGTGGCCGCCCCGGGCGCCGGTGGTGGTGGCGGCCACAGCTCATTGGCCAGCACCAGCACCAGCATCGCGGCCAGGGCGCCTACCCGCGTCACCAACGGTACCCGCAACCTGCGCATCCACGCAGCCACAAACAGGACGTTGGCCAGCACCAGCACCCACGTAATGCCATACACACCCGCGAGCGGCGCCAGATGCGTGATCAGGAAGCTATCGACCTGCGAGTAGCCCAGCTGATCCCACGGCACGCTGGTGATCCGCGCCGCGGCCAGATCAATCGCCACCCAGAGAAACGGAGCGAGCCCCAGCGCCGCCAGCAGCCCAAGCCTCCTCCGAAACCACGCCAGCGCAAAACCGAACAGCCCAAAGTAGAGCCCCAGCACCGCGCTGAAGAGAAACAGAATGGCGGCGGAACCCGCTGGCGGCACTTTCCCGTACTTCAGCATCGTCTGGTAAATCCAGTCGCAGTTCAGGATGTACCAAAGCAGCCCGCACAGATAGCCCGTGATCGCCGCGTTGCGCAGATACCGCGGATGCACCGCCGCGCTCTCCCGCAACAATGCTGCCAGCAGCGGAACCAGCGCGAACCACGCAACAGTCCCGCGCCACGTTGGCATCGGCCCGGCAATCGGAAAGCAAAAATTCAGCAGGAGCGCCGAAACGAGTCCGAGAACGATGGAAATCGGCAGCGTCAAGCCGGTCGCCCGAAGCTGCTTAGCAACCGGCTTTTTGACCGCGGCGGGCACGTCGGGTGTTCCGGCCTATCTTTCCCAAGGAACTCGTTGAGATCCCCGAAGAAGCTGATCAGGATCAACAGCAGTGAGCCAGCAAATCCCACCAGGGGCCAGGTGAGCACCGTCATTCCGGCGTGGCACGAGCAGGCTGGTGGCCATTGTAAATCAGGTGCGCCGCCGGATCCTCGATATCTACTGGTATCCGCGTCGCGCCGATTGGCGAACTGAGCTGGCCTGCGGATTCGTGAGACTCCTCAGGCAAAAAAGACCGGAGCCTCGTGGCTCCGGCCTTCTTGATGAAGAACTGACGCTTTGGTTAGAGCAGCGTCAGGTCGACGGTGGTGGTCTGAGTGACCGAGCCGCTGGTCGCGGTGACGGTCATCGTGTAAGTTGTGCCCCTGTTGGTAGTCGTTATGCCGCCTGGGCTGCTGCCGCAACCGGAGAGCGCGGTAGTTGCCGCGATGCCGGCGAGTGCGAGCAGGAGCAGACCCAGGAAGCGGCCAAGCTTCTGTCCGTTGCGGCGCATTCTGCGCGTTCCCGCAAGAGGCAGGAGGAGCAGAGCGAACGCTACCGGAACGAGTTTGCGTCCGGTTGAGAGAGGCTGGACCGCAGCCGTGCTGGCGGTGGTAGCAACCGTCATGGTGACCGTCTGCGGACCGGCGCCAGCGGCAACGGTCGAGGGGCTGAAGGAGACAACCGCACCGGCCGGACCGCCATTGATGGAGAAGCTGACTGCGCCCGGATAAGGCGTACCGGCGAAGGCGGGCGCCACCGCCAACTGATAGGTGAAGGTGGTTCCGGGGTTACCGGTCTGCGTCGACGGGCTCGCGGTCAAGGTCAAGCCGAGCGACCCGACTGTGACGGCGATCGATCCGGTGGTGCTGCTGCCAGAGAAGTTGCTATCGCCGTTGTAGACCGCGGTGATGGTGTGGCTTCCCGTGGCCAGAGTCGTGGTGGAGAAGGTGGCGACGTCACCCGAGGTGCCGGCCGCCAGGGTCCCGGGGCCGAGAAGCGTTGCGCCGTCGTAGAAGCTGACGGTGCCGGTCGGAGTCCCGGTGGTTGCCGAGGCTACTGTGGCGGTCAGCGTGACGCTGGCCCCTGGATTGATGGAGTTGCTGCTGGCGGTGAGGGTGATGGTGGTGCCCGCCTGCGTGACGCTCAGCGTTCCGTTATCGATGACGACGGTGTAGTCGCCGAGGTTGGCTCCGGTCGCGCTCGGGACGATTGGGTACGTCCCAACGTTAGAGGCGGCGGTTGCCGCGGTGAAGAAGGTTTCGGTGAAGGTGTCGCCGTTCTGCTGACCGGTAATGGTTCCGGTGAACGTCGGGTTCGCCGTGCCATAGACCCTGCTGGCATTGTTGGCCGACACGGTCAGGGTCCCGCCAGTCACCGAAAGAGGCGAGGTGGCCGTCGCGGTCTTGTAGTCGGTGGTGTCGGTGGGCGTGAAGGTGGCGGTGAGCGTGTAGCTGCCCTCCGCCAGTATGGTAGCGGCGGTCACTGGTGTGGCCGCGCCGCCGGTGGGCGTCGCTGTGTAGGTAAAGGTGCCCGCGACCGAGGCGCTGGTAAAGCTGGCAGTCGCGTTCAACAGGGCCGAAAGGCTGGTGCCGTAAGCAATGCTCGTCGCCGGCGTCCACGCGATGGTGGGCAGCGCCTGATTGACGGTCAGCGGCACAGTCTTTGGAGTCGGCGTGCCGTAGGCATTGCTGGTCGGTGTGAAGCTGGCCGTCAGCGTGTAGCTTCCAGCAGCAAGGACCGTCGCAGCAGTGACCGCACTTGCGGATCCGCCGGTTGGCGTCGCCGTATAACTGAAGGTCCCAGGTACGGCGTTGCCGTTGTAAGTAACGGTGGCGTTGAGGATCCCCGACAGGCTAGTGCTGTAAGTGATTGCCGCCGGATTCGCCCACGTGATCGAGATCGAAGTCGTACCCACATTGAGTGTGTAGGCGATCGCCGCACTCGAGTACGGACCGGTGCCGGTGCTGCTGTCCTTCGCCGTGATCGTGATGGGGAAGGTTCCCGAAGCGGTGGCCGTCCCCGACAGAACGCCATTGGCAAAGGTCAACCCTGCCGGCAGCGTGCCCGACTCAGTGTAGGTATACGGTGGCGTACCGCCGCTGGCCGTGAACGTCTGGCTGTAGGCGGATTCTGTCGTGATGGACAAAGCACCCGCCGGAGGCGCGAGGGTGATGGTAGGAGCGTTGACCGTCAGCGTGTAGTTCTGCGTGCCGGTGAAGTTGCCGCTGTCCTTGGCCGTGACCGTAAAGCTGAAGCTGCCCCCCGCGGTCGGCGTCCCGGTGAGTGCACCAGCGGGACTCAGCGCGAGACCCGCAGGCAAGGTTCCGGTTGTGACCGAGTAGGTGTACGGACCGGTGCCGCCGCTGGCGGAGACGCTCTGGCTGTACGCGACGGCTATCACCGCTGCCGGCAGAGTCGCCGGGGCGATCGTGATGGTCGGCGCACTCACCGCCAGCGTGTAGCCAACAGATTTGCTGAACGGCGAACCTGTTCCCGTTGTGCTGTCGGTCACCATGATGGTGATCGGGAAAGTTCCGGCCTGCGTCGGCGTTCCGGAAAGCGTCGCGGTTGCAGCGCTCCAGGTGATGCCGGTGGGCAGAGTTCCGGTCTCAGACCAGGTGTAAGGCGAAGTGCCTCCGCTGGCGGTGAAGGTCTGCGAGAAGGCGACGTAGGTTGATGCCGCCGGCAGGGTGGCCGGCAAGATCGTAATGACCGGGCCTCCCACCGTCAGTGTGTAGGCCTGCGTGCCGGTGAAGCTATCGCCGTCCTTGGCGGTTACGGTCATCGGGAAGCTGCCGGCGACGGTTGCCGTTCCGGACAGCAGGCCCGAAGTGGACAGAGTAATGCCCGTCGGCAGTGTGCCGGTTTCGGTGTAGGTATAGGTCCCGGTGCCACCGCTGGCTGTGAGTTGCTGGCTGTAAGCCAGGTCAGCTATTGCCGGCGGCAGTGTGGCCGGTGCGATGGTGATAGTTGGGCCCGTGACGACCAGCGTGTAGGCAATGGCCGCGCTCGAGTACGGACCGGTTCCGGTGCTGTGGTCCGTCGCCGTGATGGTGATCGGGAAAGAGCCCGACTGCGTCGCCGTTCCGGCGATGGTCGCGGTTCCCGCCGTCCAGCTCAGACCCGTCGGCAGCGTCCCTGCCTCCACGTAGGTATAGGGTGAGGTGCCACCACTGGCCGTGAAGGTCTGCGTGAAGGCTGTCTCTGCGGTGACGGCGATGTTACCCGCCGGCGGAGCCAGAGTGATGGTGGGCGCATTCACCGTCAGCGTGTACGTCTGCGCATAGGTGAAGCCGTCGGCATCCTTCGCCGTGATGATAATCCCAGGGAAGGAGCCACCCGCTGTCGGCGTGCCGGACAGGGTGTTTCCCGAGAAGGTGACGCCGGCCGGAAGGGTTCCGGTCTGTGTGTACGTGTACGGACCGACGCCGCCCGAGGCGGTGAAGGCCTGGGTGTAGGCTGTGCCGACGGTGGCGGTGAGGCCGCCAGCCGCCGGAGTCATAGTGATAGTCGGGCCCGTGACAACCAGCGTGTAGGCAATGGCCGCGCTCGAGTACGGACCGGTTCCGGTGCTGTGGTCCGTCGCCGTGATGGTGATCGGGAAGGAGCCCGACTGCGTCGCGGTTCCGGCGATGGTCGCGGTTCCCGCCGTCCAGGTCAGACCCGTCGGCAGCGTCCCTGCCTCCACGTAGGTATAGGGTGAGGTGCCACCACTGGCCGTGAAGGTCTGCGTGAAGGCTGTCTCTGCGGTGACGGCGATGTTACCCGCCGGCGGAGCCAGAGTGATGGTGGGCGCATTCACCGTCAGCGTGTACGTCTGCGCATAGGTGAAGCCGTCGGCATCCTTCGCCGTGATGATAATCCCAGGGAAGGAGCCACCCGCTGTCGGCGTGCCGGACAGGGTGTTTCCCGAGAAGGTGACGCCGGCCGGAAGGGTTCCGATCTGTGTGTACGTGTACGGACCGACGCCGCCCGAGGCGGTGAAGGCCTGGGTGTAGGCTGTGCCGACGGTGGCGGTGAGGCCGCCAGCCGCCGGAGTCATAGTGATAGTCGGGCCCGTGACAACCAGCGTGTAGGCGATGGCCGCGCTCGAGTACGGACCGGTTCCGGTGCTGTGGTCCGTCGCCGTGATGGTGATCGGGAAGGAGCCCGACTGCGTCGCGGTTCCGGCGATGGTGGCGGTTCCCGCCGTCCAGGTCAGACCCGTCGGCAGCGTCCCTGCCTCCACGTAGGTATAGGGTGAGGTGCCGCCACTGGCCGTGAAGGTCTGCGTGAAGGCTGTCTCTGCGGTGACGGCGATGTTACCCGCCGGCGGAGCCAGAGTGATGGTGGCCGGGTTGACCGTCCAGGTGTACGCGTGGGTGCCGGTGTTGCCGTTGGCATCCGTCGCCGTGACCGTGAAGCTGATGCTGCCTCCCTGGGTGGCGGTGCCGGTGAGCGCTCCGGCAGTGCTCAGCGAGATTCCAGCCGGCAGAGACGGGGTAGTGACCGCATAGGTGTACGGTCCGGTCCCACCGGAGGCGGTGAGGGTCTGGGTGGTCATTGCCGCGCCCACGGTGATCGCGGTCAGCGTGGTCGGAGCGATGGTGATGGTCGGCGAGCCGACGACCAGGGTGTAGGCAATCGCACCACTCGAATACGGGGATCCGGTTCCGGTGCTGTGGTCGGTCGCCGTAATCGTGATCGGATAGGAGCCGGGCGTCACCGAGGTCGTTCCGGAAATCGTCGCGGTTGAGGCATTCCAGGTCAGACCCGTCGGCAGCGTCCCTGCCTCCACGTAGGTGTAGGTCGAGTGTGCCGCCGCTGGCGGTGAACTGCTGGGTGAAGGCGACGTGGGTGGTGACGGCAAGATTACCCGCCGGCGGAGCCAGAGTGATGGTGGGCGGGTTGACCGTCCAGGTGTACGCGTGGGTGCCGGTGTTGCCGTTGGCATCCGTCGCCGTAACCGTAAAGCTGATGTTGCCTCCCTGGGTGGCGGTGCCGGTGAGCGCTCCCGCAGTGCTCAGCGAGATGCCAGCCGGCAGAGACGGGGTAGTGACCGCATAGGTGTACGGTCCGGTCCCACCGGAGGCGGTGAGGGTCTGGGTGGTCATGGCCACGCCCACGGTGATCGCGGTCAGCGTGGTCGGAGCGATGGTGATGGTCGGCGAGCCGACGACCAGGGTGTAGGCAATGGCCCCACTCGAATACGGGGATCCGGTTCCGGTGCTGCTGTCAGTCGCGGTAATCGTGATCGGATAGGAGCCGGGCGTCACCGAGGTCGTTCCGGAAATCGTCGCGGTTGAGGCATTCCAGGTCAGACCCGTCGGCAGCGTCCCTGCCTCCACGTAGGTGTAGGTCGGTGTGCCGCCGCTGGCGGTGAACTGCTGGGTGAAGGCGACGTGGGTGGTGACGGCGAGATTACCCGCCGGCGGAGCCAGAGTGATCGTGGCCGGGTTGACCGTCCAGGTGTACGCCTGGGTGCCGGTGGCGCCAAGGCTGTCCGTCGCGGTAACCGTGAAGCTGATGCTGCCTCCCTGGGTGGCGGTGCCGGTGAGCTGGCCTGCCGTGACCCCTGAGGGGGCGAGGCTGATGCCGGCCGGGAGGATTCCGGTCGTCACCGCGTAGGTGTACGGTCCGGTCCCACCGCTGGCGGTCAGCGTCTGCGTGGTCATCGCCGTACCCACGGTGATGGCTGTGAGCGTTGTGGGTGCGATGGTGACGTTCGTGATGGTCAACGTCGCGGTGCCGGTGCTGGAGGCATAGGTCCCGCTGGAGCCATCGATGTACTGGGCCGTGATCGTGTAGGTACCCACTGCCAGTCCGGCGGGCAGGGCGTAGCTGACGCTGGCGTTGCCGCCGGAAACCGTTCCGGAGATGGTCGCGGTACCGACGACCGTAGTTGCCGGGTTGGGACCTGTCACCGTGAAGGTGACATTGCCCTGGCCCACCGCGGTCGGCGTCACCTTAGCAGTAAGGGTGACGTTTTGCGCCGCGGCGCTGAAGGGGACTGCTGCAGCCGCGGGCGTGGTGGTCGTGGTAGTTCCTTGCGTGAATGTGATGGTGGCAGTAGCAGCAGTGACCGTCGAGCCACTGATAGAGGCAGAGACGGGTTGCGGGGTGGTAGCGGTTGAGGTAATCGTCAGCGCGCTGAAGGTCGCGCCTGTTCCGGCGACGGTCGATGCGGTACCCCCTGCGTTGACGGTGCCGGTTCCGGTGTAGTCCAGGGTGATGGGCACGCCGCCGACGCCGTTGGCATTGGACTGGCCGCGTTCATTAACGATGACGATCACCGATGGATCGACAATGGGGCTGGCGGAGATGGCTGCATAGTTCGCCGCGGAGAAGGAAATGCCGGTGTAGTCGGACTGCACCGCGCCGGAGTCCATCAAGCCCGCGCCGCAGAGCGGATCGATGCCGAAGCCGCGCTCGTCGGTGTAACCCGTGTTGACCAGCGACGCGTTGCCGCCGCAGATGGAGGCGCCGACAGGAAGTGCGGTGGGGATCGATCCGCCATTGCTGTCCACGGTGCCGACAACAGTATTGGGAGCGGTACCAACAACGTTGCCGGTGGTGGCGTCGGTGACCGTTGGGCAGGGATTGGCCCCGTCGCAGGCGGCGGCGTTGTCAAGGATGGAGTTGTAGATGGAGAAGCTGGGGCCGTCGTTGTAGATGCCGGTGCCATCCGAGGCGGTGTTGTTGGCGAACGTGCTGTTGGTGATGGTCAAGGGGCCGCTCACGTTCAGCGCGCCCTCGCCAAGGGTTGCATCTGCTGAGTTGTTTTCGAAGGTGCTGTTGTTCACGGTGGCCGAGTAGCCTAACGGAACATAGACAGCGCTGCCGTTCACGCCGGCGTTATTGACGAAGGTGCTACCGGTGACGGTGAGAGGCGCACCACTGAGAACAGCGCCGCCGTTGCCGCCACTGGCGATGACGGTGTTGCCCGAGAAATACGAGTTCGTAATGGTCAGCGGAGAACCATTACTGGCGGCGTCGAGAATGGCCGCACCTTCGCCGGCGGTACCGGAGACGCCCGCAGTGTTGTTGAGGAAGTCGACACCGCTCACCGAGAGGGTGCCGTAGTCGAGGATCGCGCCCGCATAGCCAACCCCGCCGCCGTTGGTGGAGTTATAGCAGTGCTGCAGGGTGAGACCCGAGATCGAGACGCTGGTTGCCCCGGGGATATAGAACGGCTGGTATTTGCCCGCGCCATCGATCGTGAAGGTCCCGGCGCCATTGCCAACAATATTGACGCTGCTCGCGGCAGTGATGGCGGGCAGGTTGGAGGTCAGAGTGAGAGTGTCGCCGTTGATTGATGTCGAAAAGCTGATGTCGGCATTGCCTGCGGTGTTGGCCGCATTGATGGCATCACGCAGAGAGCACGTGGTTATGGTGCACGAACCGTCATCGGAGTCGGCGGCGGTGGTGACGACCAGATAGTGGGTCTGGACGGAGCCGGCATCGGTTGAACCCAAGGTGCAGCCTGCGTCGAGCGGGAGTCCGCGCTGATCAACGGTGAGAGCGGCACCGTTTTCGTCCTCGGCATAAGGAGTTCCTGATTTGCCGCCGCAGATCGCAGCGCTGCCCGACAGGGGCAGGAGAGTCTCCGTGAGGCCGCCGTAATAACCGAGCGTCGAAAGATTGAAGTTGGACGGCGCCGTGATATTGCCGTTGCCATCCCCCGTGGCAGGGCAGCCCGCTCCGTTTGCCGTACCGGCGCTGTAGCACTCCGCGGTGCCAGTTGAATCACTCGGTGAGCCCACGATGCTGTCGGTGACAGTCATCGTCCCGGCGTTGTTGAGAGCGCCGCCCAGGCCGGCGGCAGCAACGTTATTCCAGAAAGTGCTGTCGTGAATCGTCAGGGTACTGCCGTTGTCGTTGAAGATTCCGCCGCTGCCGCCAACGGCGCCTTCTGTTCCGTTGGAATTATTGGCAAATGTGCTGTCGCTGATGGTCAGCGTCACCGGCGTGTACGTGTAGATGGCACTACCGATCCACGCGGAGTTTCCCGAGAAGGTGCTCTGGTAAATCGTGGCTGGAGAACCGATGGCGTAAAGGGCTCCAGCGATACCGCCCGCGGACGAGGGGCTCGTGTTATCGGAGAAGGTGGTGCCGGTGACGGAGAGCGAACCGCCCGCGAGAACACCGCCGGCGCCAGCCGCCGCAGAGTTCCCGGTAATGACCATATCCGTCAGGGTGAGCCCGACGCCGCTGTAGGCGTAAATACCGGCGCCGTAACCTGGATCGCAGGTGCAGCCGCCGGTGGCGCTAACGAAGCCGTTGGCGACCGTGAAATTCTGGAAAGACGCGGATCCGTAGAGAATCACAAACAATTGATAGGCATTCGCTCCGGAAACCGTAAGCGCCGCGGCGCCCGGACCATTGAAAGCGACGTTGTTTGTCGTGGGAGCGGTGTACACCTGGGGCAGATTGCTGGTCACCGTGATGGTCCCGGTGATGCCCGTCATGTCAATAATTGCCGAATTCGCATCGGCACTCGCCGCAGTCATCGCATCCCGCAGCGAGCAACTGCCGCTCCCGCCGGGATTGTTCGCCGGACAGTTTGTTTGCGCCGTAGCCAGCGAAACACCGCTGTCGTCCGTCGTCACCGAAACCGTGAAGGTATCTGTCGCTGCTGCGGCACTCGTCGCAGGCATGAGCAGTACGGGCGCTAACCAAACCAGATTGGCAAAGAGGAAGGAAAGGACGCGGACGGACGAGAAACGACGAGAAGCAACCACAGGCGACATAACACTCAACCTCACAAGAATCAAACGTGCTCAGCGACGGGCACACGAAAACCGTCGGCGTGGAGTAGTGCTTTTGCAGGTCAGGAATTAAAAATCGTCGGGGTGGGAATCAAACCGTGAGAGCCCATACCCGTTCGGCACCAAAGACAACTAGAAAATCTTTCAAAATCTCTCCGCGGTGACGCAGGGGGAGCAGGACCGCAGCGATCGCCTGCTTGACGCACTCGCAGAGAGCTAATTCTTGAATCGTGCAACCCACGGTAGCGGGGAAAAGGAAGCTGGTCAATGACTCTTTGGGGTACTCTTTCGTGGGATCGGTGCACGAGTAAAGCGGTGGATAAAGTTGGATTTGGACGCCAACATGCCCAGGCTTTTCACAAGGACGGAAGCTCCAAGTGCTGGGCCGCGCGGATGTTTGCGGCTTTCTTCAGTGCGAATGGGTTTTTTCGGGACACCCGGTTGCGAGCCAGCAGCACATTGTTACGAACGGGACATCGCCTCGTTCTGGACCTGTTGACCTTATCCCAGCCAGAACGGCGGATAGGGGCTCACGATCATCAAACAGCGCTCTTTCACGCGCAGCAGCGTAGCGTTCGGTCCGTCATCGGGAACAGAGAGATCTGCACAAAAGACCTTTAGTGCTGCACGAATGGTGCAAATAGTACTAAAGTAACTCAGCGCAAGGTTACTTAAACTGGTAAGATTTGTCTACTTTCAACGCAATTCCTACATTGGAACATGACTCTGAGAGCAACAAACTGCGCCAGGAAAGAGCTTTAGAACGCCAAATTCAGCCATTTATATCTGAAAACACAAAAGTAACTACCTGTTGAAAAACTTGGTGACTGGCGTGCCTACATGGGGGTTAACTTTATTCGTTCAGTTCGTTCATACGAACCGGCCGAGGGACCTTTTCGGAAGTGGGCCCTTTCCTGGCTACTGAGGAGCACCGACTTTACTGCCCCTCGGGCTGGTCTGGGTCCAAACAGTTGACATTTTTTGTTTTGCAAGAGGTGAGGTAGATGCACTCGATATTCTTTGAAGCCACCGCGGGCGCTGCCCGAGGTGCTGTCCGCTGGTCTTCCGGCAAGTTACTAATCGGCCGTGCTTCATCTCATTCATCCGCCGGTCTTCGGAAATCTACAATCTGGTGCGCCGCTCTCGTTACGATCGCGTCGTGCTGCGCAGCGGTGATCCTGTCAGGATGCGGATCGATCGCGGGCAACTCCGCTGTCACGACGACCGGAAGCCTGGTTGCGTCAGCCAACGCACTTTCTTTCGGGACGGTCACTGTAGGCCAGACGTCGAGCGCCACGGTTACGCTCAAAAACGAGACCACGGATTCGGTGCAGATTTCGTCGGTCAGCGTGACCGGGCCATTCTCTGTTCCGGGGCAGAGCAGCATGCCGGTCACGGTCGCGGGCGGCGGCACCTACACCGTGAGCGTGCAGTTCAGTCCCACGACGGCCGGCGCGGCAACGGGCACCCTGGCGCTGACCAGCAACTCCTCATCGGCAACCCCTACCATTAATCTGAGCGGCACAGGCGCAGCACAAGCGGCAAATGCGCCAGGAGCCATGGTCAGCCCGGCGCCGGGCAGCGTGCTGTCGAGTTCCTCGCAGACGTTCACCTGGTCCGCAGGAAGTGGTGTGACGGGATATCAGCTGTGGGTAGGCACGACCGGCGTGGGATCGCAGAATGTGGGCGCGTACACCGAAGGGGCAGCGACGGGGAGTACGGTTTCGGCCAGCGTGACGGGGTTGCCGACCCAGGGAGCAACACTCTACGTGCGGCTGCTCTCGGAGATCCAGGGCAGCTGGCAATCCGCCGATTACACGTATACGGAAGCCAGTGCCATCGCGGCGCAGACAGCTTCGCTGAGCGGGATGTCGTGCGCGAGTGGGACGATCACGGGCGCAGGCACAGTGAGCTGCACGGTGACGCTGAACGCGGCGGCTGGAGCGGGCGGAGACAGCGTGGATCTGTCGAGCAACGACTCAGCTCTGACTGTTCCTTCCAGCGTGACGGTCGCGGCGAACGCGACCAGCGCGACCTTTACAGCGCTGGCAACGGCGGTGAGCTCGAAACAGAACGCCACGATTTTGGCGACCCTGGATTCCAGCTCCGCAAACTATGAATTGCAGCTCGATCCGCAGCCAGCGAGCGGCGGAACGGCGGCGCTGAGCCTGAGCGCGAGCAGCCTGTCGTTCGGAGACGTCACCGTCAACAGCCAGGCGACGCCACAGTTCTTAACGCTGACCTCCTCGGGCACGGCTCCTCTGACGATTAATTCGGCAACCGTGACCGGGGCAGGATTCACGATTGCAGGCCAGGGCTTCCCCGTGACTCTGAATCCGGGAAATGCAGTGACACTGCAGGTAAAGTTCGCCCCGACGGCTACGGGAGCGGTAACCGGGTCGATAACCATCGCCACCAATGCTCCTACAAACGGAACGGCCACGATCGCCCTGACCGGAACGGGTTCTGCGACAACGGGAGTGCTGAGCACGCTCTTCTGCCAGAGCGCCACGATCATGGGCGCCGGCAGCGACGCCTGCACGGTGACACTAACCGCGGCGGCGCCAGTCAACGGCGTAACCCTGAACCTCTCCAGCAGCAATACCGCGCTCACTGTGCCGGCCACGGTTACAATTCCGGCGGGGTCGAGCAGCGGATTCTTCATGGCTACGGCGACGGCGGTCACATCGAATCAGACAGCGAACGTGATCGCAACGGCAGGGCCTTATACCAAGGTTTTTGCGGTGCAACTCGAGGTGGAGGCGCCAGCTCTGAGCGTGAGCACAACCGACCTCACGTTTGGAGATGTGAATCTCAACACCCCCGCGACGCAGTCGGTGACGCTGACGTCTTCGGGGACCTCTCCGCTGACGATCAACTCGGCGGCGCTGACGGGAACGGGCTTCTCGATGTCGGGTGCAGCTTTCCCGGTGACTCTGAATCCGGGACAGTCGGTGAGCGTGCAGGTGCAGTTTGACCCGACTACCTCGGGAGCGGCAACGGGCGAAATCACAGTCGTCAGCAACGCCACAATCAACGGGACGGTGGTGATCAGCCTGAGCGGGACGGGGCAATCGGCGGCTGGTGAACTGAGCGGGCTCACCTGCGCGAATGCGACGATCACGGGCGCGGCATCGGACTCCTGCACGGTATCGCTGAATGGGGCCGCTCCGTCGGAAGGGTTGGTGGTGGCGCTGAGCAGCAGCAGTTCGGCTGTCACGGTGCCAGCCTCGGTGACAGTGCCGTCCGGAGCGCGCACCGCGACATTCACGGCGACGGCAGTGGCTGTGACGTCGGCGCAGACGGCAACGCTGACGGCGACCGCCAACGGGAACACTAAGGTCTACTCGCTGCAGCTGAGCGCGCAAACTGTAGCGCTGAGCCTGAGTACGAACAATCTGTCGTTCGGCGATGTGGACCTCAACACGTCAACCAGTCAGTCGGTGACTCTGACTTCGTCCGGCACTACGGCACTGACTATCAGCGCGGCCGCGCTGAGCGGAAACGGCTTCACCATGGGCGGGGCAACTTTCCCGCTGACGCTGAATCCGGGACAAACAGCAACGCTGCAGGTCACCTTCGATCCGACTACCGCCGGAGCCATGACGGGAACAATCGTGATCACCAGCAACGCCACGACGAACCCAACGGCGACGATCAGCCTGAGTGGAACCGGCGATGCGACAACGGGCGCGCTGAGCGCTGTCTCCTGCGCCACGATGTCGTATTCAGCCGCAGGGACGGATGCCTGCACGGTAACGCTGAGCGCGGCGGCACCGACCGGCGGTCTGGCCGTAGCCCTGGCCAGCAACAATTCCGCGGTGACAGTGCCGGCTTCGGTGACTGTGTCAGCGGGGGCCACGACGGCGCCGTTCACGGCGACGGTTGCGGCGGTTACCTCAACCCAAACCGCAACGCTGACAGCAACGGCGAGCGGCGCGGCTAAGACCGTTGTTCTGCAGTTAACCGGAGGGGCGCCTGGACTGACGCTTGGGTCGACAACGATCGCCTTCGGCAGTGTGGACCTCAACACACCGGCCACGCAGACGCTGACGCTGACCTCCTCCGGGGGCGCACCGCTGATCATCAGCGCGGGCACACTGACGGGAACCGGCTTCACCATGTCGGGCGTCACGTTCCCGGTCACTCTGAATCCGGGCCAGGCGGCCACGCTGGATCTGCAGTTCGATCCGACGGCTGTGGGGGCGGAAACAGGCCTGGTGACGATCACCAGCAACGATCCGACCCAGGGAACCGTGACGATCGCTCTGAGCGGGACCGGGGTTTCGACGGCCACCTATGAAGTGCAGCTGACCTGGGATGCTCCGACAAGCACGACCGATCCTGCGGTGGGCTATAACGTCTACCGCTCCATTGGCGGCGGGTCGTATCAACTGTTGAATACGTCGGTCAACACGCCAACCAGTTTCACCGACGCCACGGTGTTGTCCGGCGACAGCTATAACTACGAGGTCACCAGCGTGGATGCATCGGGAGTGGAAAGCGCACCCTCGAACGTCTACACGGCGGCGATCCCATAACGGGAGAAGTACCTCTGACCAAAACAAAAGGCCCGCCATTTGGCGGGCCTTCTCTTTGCGGATGCTGCTCGGAATCCGGGTCAGGACTTCGCGATGTTTGGCGCGTGGATGTTTCGCGTGGCGTTGCGGGTATCGACGACCAGCTTCGCCTTCGCGACGATCGCAGGATAGTCGTACTGGGAGTGATCGGTGACAATGACGACGCAGTCGAATTCCGGGATCTTCTCGAGCGGCGTGCTGGTCATGTTGAGCGCATATTTGCGACCGTGACCGACCGTGGGAAAGAACGGGTCGTTGTACTCAACATGCGCACCGCGCTTTTGCAGCAGCTCGATGATGGTGAGCGAGGGCGATTCGCGCAGGTCGTCGATGTCGCGCTTGTAGGCAAGCCCGAGAACCAGGATGCGGGAGTCGCGCAGCGCTTTGCCCTGCTGGCTCATCGCCTCGATCACGTTCTCGACCACGAAGTAGGGCATGTTGAGGTTGATTTGCCCTGCGAGTTCGATGAAGCGGGTATTGAAGTCGAACTCTTTCGCCTTCCACGAAAGATAGAACGGGTCAATAGGGATGCAGTGACCGCCAAGGCCAGGACCAGGATAAAAGGCCTGGAAGCCGAACGGCTTGGTCTTGGCCGCGTCGATCACCTCGAACAAATCGATGTCCATGCGCATGCAGAGCTGCTTCAGCTCGTTGACCAGCGCGATATTGACGCAGCGGTAGATGTTCTCGAGCAGCTTGGTCATCTCCGCAGCCGCCGGCGATGAGACTGGGACGGTGCGGTTGAAGATGGTCTTATAGACCGCGGAAGCCAGATCACGAGCGGCGGGTCCGCAGCCGCCAACTACCTTGGGAATATCGCGACGGGCAACAGTGTCGTTGCCGGGATCTTCGCGCTCCGGCGAGAAGGCAACGTAGAAGCCCGGGGTGGAGGCATCGCGGGTCACGCGCAACCCGCCAGGATTTCCCTGCTCCAGGAGCGGAACCACGACTTCTTCGGTTGTTCCAGGATAGGTGGTGCTTTCGAGGATGATCAGCTGGCCATCATGCACGTGCGGGGCGATGCTGCTCACGGTTCCGGTGACGTAACTCAGGTCCGGTTCGTGGTACTCATTCAGCGGAGTCGGCACGCAGATGATGACGACGTCCATCGTGGCGATCTGTGCGTAGTCGGCGGTCGCGGAAAAGCCGCTCTCGCGGGCAAGCTGAATTTCGGTGCCGGGAATACGGACAATGTAGGAGCCACCGTTGTTCAGGGTGTCGACTTTGCGGGAGTCGATGTCGAACCCGGTGACGCGAAAGCGCGCCTCGCTGAACAACAGAGCGAGGGGCAAGCCGACGTAGCCCATGCCGACAATCCCGATGCGGGCCTGGCGGCTCTCAATCTTCTGCAGAATTTCAACGGTTCTGTCGAAAGAAGTCACGGTCATCTTTTCTCTCATCTATGGATAACAGGAATCTGGACTTTCATGGCTGCTGCTCAGCATTGTGAGCCGCATATTTGCAGCGGGAAATGCCACCATTTCGTCATGCAATCAGGCCGAGACGGCCACTGCCTCTTCGGTGGACGGCGGCTTGAGGAATCCGCGCAGGATATCGACATACAGCTGTTTCTGCTTCAGGACATAGAGAAGCATCCCGAGGTAAACGCAAACGAGAATCGCGCCGGCCATCACAAGCCGGGGAAGCGGCGAAAACATCGAGCCCCAGAAGAAGCGCGGCGCAAAGGCCAGTCCACCGGCGACGACGCCTGACAGCAAGGGGCGGCTGATCGAGAGCAGCAGGTCGTTCAGAAGGACGGGCGTACCGCTGCGGGCCCAGGCGATGAGGGGAATGACCGACAGCATCATGACCGACGAATAAGCACAGGCGACTCCCTTCGGTCCCCAGGGCAGGCCAATGGCATAGCCCACAACGAGGATCGGAGCGATCACGAAGGCCATCTTCAGGCCGCGTCCCACCAGGCCGCACGAAGACAGCAGCCATCCCAGCGGAGAGAGAATGGCGAACCCGAGGGTCGTTGGAGCGAGAAGACGAAAGATGGGCACAGCGGAGTTCCACTTCGGCCCGAGGAAAACGTGAATGATGTCGTCGCCGAATAAGCCGCACATCAGCGCGATGGGAACCGTGAGCGAAAGGACCAGCGAATAACCTTTGAGGAAGAAGTTTCTGAGACGAGCCGGCTGATCCTGCAGCCGCGAGAGCGCGGCGAAAACTACGCCGCCGGCCGCCGAGTTGAGATTGTCGGTGGGGATGTTCACCAGCTGATAGGCGCGCCCGTAAATGCCGAGCGCATCGACCCCCCAGAAGCGGCCGAGCAGAATCTTGTCCAGATTCATAGCGAAGTACATGATGAGGCCGTTCAGCGTGAGCGTGCCGCCGAAGCGCATCATGTGGAAGATCTCGAGATGCCTGCGCGGTCTTCCCGGAACCCATCGCGCGGCCAGCCAGACGCCGATGGTGTAGACCAGAGGGGTGACAGTGGAGGTGGCGACGAGGGACCAGTAACCGAAACCGCGGAGGGCCATCGCGATGCCGATCGAAGTGCTGACGGCCAGAGAAGCGATGTCGATCATCGACAGCATAACGAAGCGCATCTGGCGCTCGAGAAGAGCGCTGTGCTGCACACCGCACGCGTTGAAGACGAAGGCTGTGGCCAGCACGGCGGTGACGCCCACCAGATGCGGCTCATGATAAAACGCAGCGACGAAGGGTCCGAGTGCGACAGCGATAATGCCCAGCGCGAAGCCTACCGCTACATTAATCCAGAAGAGGGTCGAGGACTGATCGGTGGTGATGGACTGGCGCTGGACAGCGGCCGCGGAAAGCCCGAAGTCACGAAAGACGCTGAAGACGCCGATCACGGCCGTGACCATCCCGACCAGACCGAAGTCTTTGGGCAGCAGGAGGCGGGCCATGATCATGAGCGTGCCGGTTCGCAGCAGAAGAGTGGCAATCTGCGAAACGATCTTGGCGAGGCCGCCACGCATCGTTCGTTGCTTCAGGTCTTTCATCGGGTTCCCACACAACTGGGGCGGATGGCCGCCTCTCTTCCCTTTTGACAGGACCGGTCGGTCACGTCAGAGCACCAGTTTGCGGCAGTAAAATGCTTCAGCATAGCCGCTGGGAGAGTTACATTCCATGCCGCGCAAGCGCATCAGGGAATGAAATGTGGATTCCTGGAACCAGCTTCGGCTCCGCTGCGAAACGAAAGCCTCGATCAGATGGCTCACCTTCGCCTGGCACATCTCCCTGGTGAGCGGGACGAACACGGACGGTCTTCCCATATCGCCATCGTATTTGGGAATTTCGTATTCCAGGATGAAATGATTGCGGAAAGTATTCCAGGTCAGCTCCGACAACAGCCTGTGGTCCTGATGGGCATCGCAGGACTGATGGGTGAAGATAAGATCGGGATCGATCTTCTGCTTCAGTTCTTCGAAGGTGGCCTTCACTTCGGAGCCGACGAAAGGCATGAAGCCGTCGGGAAATTCTTTGAGCAGCACGCGCTCCAGGCGATCGGCGCCGGCAAAGCATTCCGCCGCTTTCTGCGCCTCCGCTTTGCGAACTCCCATGGCGTTGAAAACAACCCACTGGAACGTGCACTTCGGATACTGATCGATGAGGCGGAGGATGGTGCCACCGCAGCCAATCTCAATATCGTCGGAATGGGAACCGAGACAGAGGACTTTGAGCGCCCCATCCTTTTTTGCATCGAGGTTCAGCTTGATCATAGAAATGCGGTCTTTCCGGAGTGCGGGGGAAGGCGGAGCCCCATGGCCTGATTTAAGTTGAGGAGACGACGGCGGACAGAGCGCGCTCAGCAGCCTTTTCGCCGCTGATGAAGCTTTCGTCGGTCCACATGTAGCCCCAGTCGCCATAGCGTCCGCAGTAAGCGATGCCGATGTCGTCGAGGTAAGCGTGGACGGTTTTGAGAGAGGCGGCGCGCTCGAGATCGAAGATGATGTTGGCGTACTTCAGCAACATCGCCTTCTTATCGAGGATCTGATCGTCTTCGCGCACCAGACCCACCTTACGGAGGTCGCGAATGACGGGCTCGATCCAGTCTTCCGCGTGACCGGTAAAGGGCTTGTACTTCTCCGAGAAGTAGACTTCTGCCTGAATATTGCCGGTGCCGGGGGGGGCATTTTTCGAAGACAGCATCGACGGGAAGCCGAGGCGGCTGAAGCAGATGTCCTGATCGTAGAAGTACGTCATGTGGGCGTTGGAAATGTCGGCGCGGTTGAGACCGATGTTGACCAGCACACAGGTGGAGCAGGTGAGGCGGCCGGCAGCGTCAACGACATCGGGGGGCGCATCCTTGATCATGCGGATCAGGTCCGGAAGAGGGACCGACGAAACCAGCGAGTCGTAGCCGGTGACGAGACCGTTCGAGAAGCGCAGCTCCCGCGCCCGGGGATCGACGGAGACGACCTCGTGGTTCAGCTTGAGGTTCCCCATGGGAACAAATTTGTTGAGATAGAGGCGGAAGCCACCTTCGCTCGGATAACGGAAATGGGTGATGTAGTGCACCTGCGGAGCCGATGCAGAGAGGGCACCCCGCAGCATCTCTTCGAGGCTGGCGCGATAGATGCGCGGCCCCAGCCAGTCGGTGCTCATATTCTCCGCTTCGGTGGTGTGGTACTTGCGCGTGTACTGCATGGGAAACGTCTCGGCAAAGGTTTTGCCGAAGCTGGCGTAGAGCCAGTCCGCGTAATTATTGATGGGGCGCTCCGGAGCGCTCCGTTCTTCGAGAAAATCGGTGATGACCTTGATGATGGTTTCTTCCGGCAAGCCGTGCATGTGGAGCTGCACCGGGTGTGGCGGCCAATAACCCTGCCAGTAGTTGTTCAGAGAGATGGGAATGGTCTCGTAGCGCCCGCCTACACTTTCCGCGAAGAGCTCCTGGATGCGTGGGTCCTTGGTAAAGGAGATATGGGGGCCAACGTCAAAGAGGAAGCCGCTTTCGTAACGGAACGACATCGTATGGCCGCCGTAGTACGAATTCTTGTCGTACATGACAGGCGCGATGCCTTCCTGATGCAACCGGTGAGCGGCGCCGAAGCCGGCCATCCCGCTGCCGAGGATAACGATGTTGGGCGTAGACATTTAGGAAATTCTCTCCGGGGTGATGTGTCGTGCGCAATCCCTCAGTTGGGGATCAGAGGCAAATCCTGAGTAACATACGGGCCACACTTTTAGGGGAATGCCCGATCAGCTGTCGTTTCGGGTCAGGGCCTCATACTGCTCGATCTGGTTCAGGGTGAGTTGCTGAAGATCGGCCCCACCCTGAAAGCCTTTGTACCATTCGGCGATCCACGCCAAAGCCTCCCTAAGCGAGAGCACGGGGCGCCAGTGCAGGCCGGCAGCGGCTTTCGAAGCGTCGAGCTTGAGTGCGTGCGCTTCGTGCGGATGAGCCCCGGAGTCGAGAGACCATGAAGCACTGCCTCCCCACCGGCGAACCAGCTCGTCGGCAATCCAGGAAACCGGCTGGACATCGGAATCGACTGGTCCAAAGTTCCATCCAGAGGCAAAGCGAGGTCCATCTTCCGCGAGCCGCTCCGCGAGCATCAGATATCCGCGCAGCGGTTCGAGAACAAACTGCCAGGGGCGCCAGGCGGAAGGATTGCGGATCAAACAGGGCTTGCCGTCGAGGAAAGCCCGCATCAGGTCGGGGATCAGCTGATGGCTGGTCCAGTCGCCGCCGCCGATAGCGTTGCCAGCGCGGGCGCTGCCCAGCGCCACACCGTGTTCGGCGATGGTCTCGGGCAGAAAAAATGAGTCGCGATAAGCGCTGGTGACGAGCTCAGCACAGCCCTTGGAGTTGGAGTACGGATCGTGGCCGCCCATCGGCTCATTTTCGCGATAGCCCCAGATCCACTCGCGATTTTCGTAGCACTTATCGCTGGTGACGTTGACGATGGCGCAGGGCTGCCTGAGATGACGCACTGCTTCCAGCACGTGCACCGTGCCCATGACGTTTGAAGCGTAATTGCCGATGGGGTCGTCATAGCCGGTCTTCACGACCGACTGCGCCGCAAGATGAAGAACGACTTCGGGGCGGCACTCGGCCATCGCGTTTTTGAGTTGCGCGAAGTCGCGAATGTCCCCGCGCAGCGAGCGCAGCTTGCCGGCCACACGCGCCTGCTCGAAGAGATTCGGCTGCGTGGGAGGGTCAAGCGCATAGCCCGTGACATCGGCCCCCAGCCTATTCAGCCAGAGCGACAACCAACTGCCTTTAAAGCCCGTGTGACCGGTAAGAAACACACGCCGGCCGTGCCAGAAGGAACGGTTGACGTTCATCGAACTCCCGCAACAATTTCAGAGGGGAATGAGGTTTCGTCGGGCGACTTCTCAACGCGTGGCCAGCGGGCATTCTGCTCCTGCCACAATGTTGCGGCGATGCCCTGCGGAACTGAATCAACATCGTCGAAGCTGACGACGGCGTCCTTCGGCAGATCGCGCCGCAGGACGCATCCCTCAGAAAGCCCGATGGGCAGGGCCCTGAGGCTGCGAGCCGCGGAGGCATTGTCGATGAGGCCATAGGTGCAGAAGCCGCCGATGCCATCGAGACGCTCGCCCGCTTTCAGGTCGCGCTTGGCGACGCTGACCACCTCGCAGACCGGACCATCGAGCGGCGCCACTGTCGCATCGCGGTTGATGACCGCACGGCCGATGGTCGAGGCAATCTGCAGGTGCGGCAGATGGAACGGGGTATAGAAAACATAGAACGGCCCATCGCCGAGCTTGTAGTAGGCTAGCTGCGCCTTCTTCAGGGGTGCGGTCTCGTGGATGATCACGAAGGCGCCGGTGTGCGGAGCTGCGCCGAGAGCGAAGTCGACGAGTCCGGTCTCGAGCATTTCCTTCTCGGGCAGCAGATTCGCTACGTCACGCACGTAGTTGCACGGCGGACCAAACATACCGCGGCGGCCGACTTTGAATCCCGTAGCGTTGGCGAGGACGGTGGCCTCCATCGAAAGCTTGGTCGAATCGGCGAAGGACGTGACCTTGCGAACGTCCTGATCGTTCTTATCCGCAAAGGCGCGCTGCGTCTCGGGATTGCGATAGTAATCGACCATGCCCTTGATGTTGCCGGCGGCAACGATTTTCAATCCGAGTGTGCGCAGGTAGCGCAGCAGCGTCATCGCAACACCTGGCTCATCCCCGTCGGTGTGTGTGAGCATGACGCCCGCTTCATCGGCCTTCACCTTGAGGATGGGTCCAACCAGCGAGTCCAGTTCGGCATTGACCAGGACCACGTGCTTGCCGTGCCTGAACGCGTCGAGAACCACACCAGCGGCGGCCTCGATGGTACCCGTCACTTCGAGGATCACGTCGATCGCATTACACGCGGTCAGAACGGTCGGATCAGTGGTGAGGACTGGCACACCCTGGGCGATGCGATCTTCGGCCTCGCGCGCGGAATCGACGAGCGTCCAGCGCGGAAAACCTGCTTCGCGGAAAGCGCGCTCCGCGTGCTCGGGGGTACGGTTGCAAATCGCCACCAGCCGCATACCGGGAACCGGCGTACCCAGCTGCAGCGCAATGGCTCGGCCGGTTGCTCCGGCGCCCACCATGCCGACGCGAATGGGGTTACCCGAGGCTTCCAGCTTCTGCAGGGCAGTATCGACACTCATTGGCATTTCTCCAGTCATTCGGACTGCACAGACCGATGATGATTGTTTACTTAATGGATCGAGTCAGGACGCAGGCCCAGGTCAGTTACGAGCGGGCTTACGGGATCCGGTAATGCCGTTGCCCACAGCGCTGCGGCGGTCGAGAAATTCCGCAACCGGAACGGGAGCAGCTTCTCTGATATCTTCGGTCCCGTTGTTTCTCCACACGTGCCAGGGAGCATTTCCGCTGCCCCACAAGCTATCCAGTTGCTGCCGGTCTTTGAATGTATCCATGCCGGCCCAGAAGCCATCGTAGGTGTAACCGAGCAACTGCTTCGCATCGATCAGTCTCTGGAATGGTTCGATGACCAGCTCGTCACCCTCCTCGATGTAATCGAAGATTTCCTTTTTGAAAGCGAAGTAGCCGCCGTTAATGCGCACGGAACCATTGGTAATGGCGTGGACACCCGTCACAAGGCTGTTCCCCGGCTCGGTGGAGACGACGTGATAGCTGAGATTCGGCAGAACACACAGGAAGCTGGCAATCTTGTTGTTGCGATGAAAATGGTCGAGCTGCTGAGGAAGCGGAAGGTCGGAGAGACCATCACTATAGTTGGCCAGAAATTCTTCTTCTCCCTCAAGGTAGCGCTCGACGGCCTTCAGTCGCTGGCCGATGTTCGAGTTAATGCCGGTGTCGGCGAAGGTGATGCGCCAGTCGTGGATGTCGCTGTTATAAAGCTCGACTTTGCGCCCGCCCTGAGACAGGACGAAGTCGTTGGACGCGCATTCGCTGTAATCGAGGAAGTACCGCTTGATGGCGTCGGCGCCATAGCCCAGACAGAGAATGAAATCCTTGTGTCCGTAGTGGGCATAGTACTTCATCACATGCCAGAGCACGGGCCGGTATCCAATCTGGACCAGCGGCTTCGGAATATTTTCCGCATCGCGAATGCGCAGACCCATTCCACCGCAGAACAAAACCACTTTCATGGTGCTTCTCCTTCTTTAACTCAATAGTCTTTGTCTTTGAGCTAGGGACCCATTGACTGAAGCTGCCGGTTGCGAGCTGCAGTTCAGATCTGACTCCGCCGGACTTCGGAAGGCAAGCCCGTTCCATGGTTCTGCCATCCCGGACCGAGGTCATGCCTGACTTCGTTCAGCGCCGATGGAAATAACTCATCGAATTGCGCCGCCGCTCTCGAGCGGTAGGCCGCGAGATTTTCTGCCATGCGGGCTTTGACTTCCTGTGTACGGTCGACGAGAGAGGCAAAGGTATCCGCCAGCGAGGCCGAATCGAAGTTTCTGATGTCGACGCAATATCGCGAGAGGCCGAGCGCACTCATCAGATCGGCTACCTTCGGATGGTGGGAGATGGCAAGAACCGGCTTGTTGAGGATGTGCGCCAGCACCACGCCATGGAAGCGGCAGGTAACGACGTAATCCATCGCGGCCATCCTGGAGAGCAGCTCATTCACGGAATCGACCGGCACATACGGCGGTGTGTCGATATTCTGTTGCGCACGCAAAGCTTTGCGGAAATCTTCAATCGCGGCAGGATCAGCGCCGGCATCGCTGCCAAACAGATCGAGCGAGCAGGAGTACCGGACCAGCGAGGAGGCGAAGGCAGCAAACTTCGCTAGGTATTCGTCGTAGAGATCCTGAAGATTTTCCGATCGGTATTCCCGGGGATCGCAAAATGGCCAGGGCATGGGGGCCAGTCCAACGAGGGGGCTCTGTCGCGTGTCCGCGAAAGACTTCGGGATGCTGACTTCAAGACTGTAAACGTTGTCCGGAAAGACACGGCTTTTGCCGGTAAATCCTATTTGCCTGGCAAGTGCCTGCGACGGCTCGTCGCGGAAGGAAACGTAATTCGCGGCATAGAGCGATCGACGAACGAAAAGCTTACTGAGCGGATGCCGCAGCGGGCCCGCACCGACGTTGAGAAAAATGCGCCTGACGCCGGCGAGTTTCGCCATCAGAACCCAGATCAGGATGGCGTAGGGAAAGCCCCACGGACCGCTTCGCTCGGTGAGCTGACCTCCTCCGCTGACGATGAGCATGTCAAACGGTCTGAGCTTACTGAACGATGTAACGAGAAACCCCAGCTCGCGCAGGATATTCCTGGGAAGGCGAATCGCAGAGTTTCTGGTCGTAGCCAGCCAGCTGCGTGATCGCCGGCTCGTCTGGGCGTCATGGTTCGGGTCGGCTCCGTAACCGATGTCCCAGGTATGTCTGCGAATGGGATAGGAAGGGATGCCGTGGCGCCTTGTGGTGTCACCAGGATTCATGGAGAAAGCGGTAATCTCCGCATGAGGCCAGCGCACCCGAATATTGTGGATGACGACGTCCATAATGGCATCATCGCCGAGGTTGCCGCCCCCGGTGTGGTGCAGGATGGCGATCCTGGATTGCTTTTTCTGGTTTGAGCTCATTGCATCCGAGTAAAACAGGCAGAAGAGTTACTTAGAATGGGGCTTCGCGTTCGAGCCCTGAAGATCAGTTACCGATCGATGGTACCGCTTGCAGCGCAGCCTTTCCTTGCGCCGGAGTTACCGTTTGCTCTGACGGGTGCCCGGCCGCAAGGTCGGCGAGATTGAGCAGTCGCGTTTTCCTTCCGGCAATTTTCAGCAGAGGTTCCAGGCCCACGGTCCTGAGAATCATTTCCCAGCGATACACCCAGTCGTGCCGCAGCAGGGCCTGGCGCACGTTGGTCCGGCGCATCTGATCCGCCTTTTCCGGATCGCTCTCAACCGCCCGGGTGACTTTATCAAAATCGGGTGAGTTATAGGGAAAGTCGATCATTGGATCGGGCCAGTCGAAGAGCTTCGCAAACACCTCGTTGTTCGGCCGCTCGCCTACGTTGATCGCCCCGGCCGCGACACCGTCGAAATACCGATAGCCGATTTCGATTTGCTCGCCGCGTATATCGGGCCGGTCGATCAGGCCAGGGTTCACGATGAAGTAGCGGCTCCTCTTCAGCGTGTTCGCGTACAGTTCGCGGTGATCGGTTGGGTCCAGAACCTGATCGGCTGACGTGCTGTCGTAGATGTAGTAGAGACCATGGTCAGCCGCCAGTTGCAGAAGACTCTGATGGGTGGCTGCCGATCTGCGTCCGATGCTGTAAACGTCGACGCAGCGCTCGGGGGGGTTGGGGTACGGACAGAAACGGATGGCATCGACGGCCGGCGGCAGATACATGCTCCTGGGGCCGATTCGCTGATTGAGGGGTTCGGGGCTCTGGCAGTAATAGAGGCAAACCAGGTCGAACTTTTTGAGCATACGCAGATAGTTGCCGTAGGCCGGCATCTGCGTGACCCACAATTCGTCGATGACGATGACTGCTTTTTTGCAGCGTTCCCTCCAGTTGCCGATGGCGTCGATGCGGAGCATGTCCGTGGGATCTCCACAGACGGCTACGAACAAATCGTAGGTGCGCGCAAAGTTCCTTCGCTCCATCCCGGGATTGAGTACCAGCGGGGTATGGTAGGCGAGCTGCTTCGCGTAATGGTGCCGGCGCGTCGACTGATCGAAGCGGGGCGCAAAGAGTTCGGCGGAATCAACCTCTGCGATTACGTCTTCGAATTCGAAATGGGCGCAACGGAACGGGAGCCTTTTGGCAGCATTGCGCTGCGAAAACACGAGGACGCGCGGTTCTTGATTTTGTTGTTCCATGGTCGAGGGCCGGGTCGAAAAAAATTCTAGCAAGAATCAAAACTTCTCGGCTTCTGCCCAATCAGAGCCGCTTCCAGATTGTGCGTCGCGTTGCCAGAAGCGACAAGGGGCCAGTTGCGATCCTGCTCGGAAACCGCTGTCGCTGGAAGCGGCCATTGAATTCGAAACGCCGGATCGTCAAAGCGCGCACCCCGGCATGCACTGGGCGTATAAACCTGAGAAGTCATGTAGTGCATCTCGGTGCGATCTTCCAGCGTCTGGTAGCCGTGCGCGCAGTGCTCCGGCACAAAGAGCATGCGCCCGTTCTCCTCGGATAACTCAACGCCGAACCACTGCCCGTAGGTTGCGGAACCAGGACGCACATCGAGCGCCACATCGAACATGGCTCCCCGGGTGCAGCGGACCAGCTTCGCTTCGAGCGCGGGCTCGACCTGATAATGCATGCCGCGAAGCGTACCTTTGAGCACGCTGAATCCCATATTCGCCTGCAGAGGCAGAAAGTGAATCCCATGGCCCGCGAATTCCGTTGAGCACCATGCGCGAAAGAACCGTCCGCGATCGTCGCCACGGAAATCCGGATCGATCACCCATACGCCGGCTATTGCTGTTTCTGTAAACTGCATCGCGCTGTCTACCTTCCGGAGCGTTCCGAACTTGCCAGTTCCCGACGCTGAGCAACCGGCTCGCCCAGGCGGAAGACCGATGCGTAGCGAATCTGCGCGTCGGGTCTGCGATGGTCGAACGGTTCGAGGCCCCAGTAATTCAGCGGCCATCCGGCGAGGATCGAAGTGTCTCCCTCGTGAATCTCTCTGGCCAGATCGCCGATCGGACTCCAGCCTTCCTCACGAGCAACGTCCGCGCGCACGTCGAGGTCAATTCCGGTAACAAACAGATAGCCGCCGGACTTCACCAGTTTCCCAATGTTACGCAGGCAGCTTGCCGCTTCGGGCGGTTCCATGTGGCAGAGAAACCGATTGGCGACGACGATATCCTGCGGACCGAGGGCAGCCAGCAGCCCGGGATCGCCGGCATCGCCGCACATCCACGTGATCCCCTTGCGCAGCCAGGGCTTGACGGTCGCCTGATTCCCCTCGATTTCGAATATCGCGCCGGCTTCTTCAGCCGAAACGCGTTCGAACATCGACGCATTCTGGTCCCTCGACGTATTCCAGCTGACCTCCCCCTTTTCTCGGGCCGCGTCTTCGTTCGCCGATGCCATGGCATCGGAACCGCTGAGCGAATAAACGCCCTTTGCGGCGAAGTCGACAATTTCCTGTGAGATGTCAACTGCGTGCACGTTGAGCTGAAGGTCAGGGCGCGCCGAACGAATCGCCCACATTATCGAGTACACTTCGGCGCCTTTACTGCACGCCAGAACGGTGATGTTCAAACTGCCACCGGGCGGCTTCTCTTCCGCCAGTCGCCGCAGCATCTCCATCTCGGCCCGATTGCGCAGAAAGAAGGTCGCGAAGTATTGCTTGCGGTCCGCAGTGAGGCGAACCAACCGGTCCAGATGGCGGCCCCAGGCACGACCGAAAGACCCGTCGCGCGCGGACGGAGAAAGATGTTTCCAGATGCGTCCAGCCAGCGAAAGATACAGATAAAGGATTCTTCGCGTGATCCTTAAGCTTGGACCGGTCCTGGGATCGCTTGCATTTGTTATTGGCATGGAAAAGGTACTGAGATCTTCATCATATTCGAGAGCCTCAACAATCTCGCGTTCCCTTGGCGCCGGCTCCTGCAATCTCGACGAAATTCTAATGCAGACGCGCCGCCGGGCTTCTTTCATTACAGGTTACGGCCCGATGCGAACCCAGGAAAATGACGATTCAGAGCGATCGCCTGCTCCCCACGCGGTGTGACGAAGCCGGCACTTCAGTACCCGATCGGAGGGGATCGATGCGGTTCTCTGCCATGCATTCGGCCATAGAGCCGGTGCATCCAGGAGGGCCGGCAGAAAGCCACTCCGATCGCGGTACCGATTGAATTGTTCAGCAGATCGGTCATGCTGGAGTCTCGCGTGGGAAGAAAGTACTGCAGCGTCTCGATCGCCAGGCTGATCGCCACCCCGAGCAGCAATGCCATCATGCGTGGACTTCGGATTGCAGGCGAAAGGGAAAACCGCAGAGCGAAGAAAAATCCGAAAGGGATAAAGCCGACGATGTTGATGATGACGTCGGACCAGTAGCTGCGCGTCATCCAGCCATCCCACCGGCTGCGAAACGGTTTCCAGAGCGGCTCAAGGAACGCAGGATGCAGAATGAAATAGCGCGGACGGATCAGCAGCGAATTGCTGCCGGAACCCCGATCGTGGACAATACTCCCGCTCCCTTCGTCGAATCGATAGAGCACTGCCGGAACTTCGTCGCCGTTCAGGACTGGAGTCTGCTCGCGTAGCCAGCGGCCGGCGTGTATCTCAATCTGCGGCGGCGTGAGCACGTGATCGTAGATCGCCAGGCCCATCAGATCGCCGTGCCAGTTGTCCTGGACTGCGGAATTGCCGAGGATCAGTTTACCGCTCAAATCCGCGCCGCTGAGGTTAAATTCCGATGAGACATTGGCTGCAATTCCGTTGACGTAAAGGACCGTCTTTCCCTGACTACCGGTGATTGTGAGGACGACTCTTTTGCCCGCCTCGAATACGTTGTTCGTCTTCCACCACTGCCGAACCAGTTCTCCGCGGCGATCGAAGGCGGGCCGCTGCACAGCCATGCCCGCATCGAATTGCCTCAACGCGAAAACATACCTGGGGTCAGGGTAGTCGTCCACTGCGAGGATCGTGCCCGATCCAAACGCTCTGGGGGGTCGCAGGCAGATCTCGAGACTACACGGGCCCTGATGCGCATTGGCCTGGAGGGCCTGGGCGCTGACCACAATGCCACGATCCCCAAACATAATGCCGCTTTCGCCATGAAGCCACCGGACATCGTTCTTCGGCGCATGAAACGGCCAAAGTCCAGCGAGCAGGATGATGCACAGGATGCAGGTGCAAATTGCGCCGGCCGCGGTACGCGGGCTGCCGAGTTCGGGACGCTCCCGCCAGACCTGGGTTAGCATCATGGAACTACTTGTCGCTGGGGAATTGCCGGATCTTTCGGGACGGGCCCTGGGTAGCGCGGAGAAGCTTTGAAGGTTCAGTCGGGAGAAGTTGCGAAGGGGCTCCGCAGAGCCCCTTCACCGATCATTCACCGAACAGCCGCTATCGGATTACTGTTGCACTATGGAGCCGGAGAGGTCCGTCGGCGATGCAGGAACCACACCGTTTCCGTAGCAGGTATTCGCGTTGAAGTTATACGGTCCGCCCGCTCCGCCGTCGGTTCCGTGCATGACGTTCACGAAGCACTGGTAGGCCGGGTTTCCATACGTGTGTCCGCCAGGACCATTGCCGCCGGTGACATCAGGGCCGGTGGCCGGATAGGGTATCGAACCCCACCATGACGGCTTGCTTGTTTGGTAGAACGATGCCGGCAGGGTTTGGGTAAGACCCGTTGCCCATGCAATCGTCGCACCGATGTTGTTGAAGTTCCCGTGGATGAGATCAGTCGAGGAAGTGCCGGCCACGTGGCAGGTGCCCGATACTCCGTCGCATCCGGTTCCCGTACCGTCATCGCTGGCTTCACCGTAACCGAACGACCAGCCATAGGCATCGGCGTCATAGCTGCGCGTTGCTGGATATTCAACCGACGCGACCTGGCCCATGGTGCTTGTACCGTAAGCCACCAGGGACTGCATCTGCGAACTGCCGACGACGTTCCCAACGAAGTTGTTCAACGTTGCCAAATACGACCACTCCATGGCGCGAGCTGCCTGGAAACCGTACACGGCGCCGGAACAACTCACCGTTCCGCGTCCGCTGGCGGGAGCGCAGATGTGGTTGGTGCCGACCACCCAGTTGCGAAACGCTGTAGTCTGACTCGATGAACCCCATACGGAATCCGCATAGACCTGCGTGAGCGTGTTGCCTTCGAGTAAATTGTATTGCGGAGCTGCTCCGTGGAAGCTGATACCACCGATCACGAAACTGGGTGAACCGCTGTCGAACTCGCCCTCGGTGTAGTTGTAACCGATGACGTTACCGGCGGCGCCCCACTCCATCATGATGGCGACGTGCGTCCGTTCCACGATGTTGTTCTCCACCAAAGTCGCGCTGGTCTTATAAGCGAGATCGACATCGGAATCGTAGGTGCCGGGCTGGTGGAGGTACGCGTTGGAGAAATAGCTGTCGCGGATTTCATCGCGATAGCCCCAGTAGTCTTCCAGCTGATCCCCGTCGGTGTAGTTGCCTTCAACGCCCTTCACCCAGCAATACGCGCAGGAGGAAAGTCCGAAATCCGCTGCATAGCCGGTGTTGTTAGCGTAGACCTGCAGAGCTTCCACTCCGGCATAGCTGGCCGACATGTTAAACGGGACTGCGACTGGGGACTGCGTGTACGCGCCATACAGGCCCGGTGAAATGGTGACTGTGGTGCCGCTGACGGCCGTCACCTGAACAATCTGTCCACGGGCAAGGCTTCCATTGCTCGTCCAGCCGTCGCACCAGGTGCAGGTTCCTTCACTGCCATTGGCGGTGACGAAGCTGGGATTGTTTGTTTCCGCGATCACCAGGTACGATCCGGAGGTGACCCCGCTGGCGCTGCTGAGCGTGATGCTGGTCGAACCATTGGTCGCTCCGCCCGTGATGTTGACCGGGTTATAGCTGGGCCCGCCTGAGCCGAGAGCTACAACATAGCCGCCACCACCGCCGGTTGCGCTGAGGATGGTCTGGTTGGCGCCGGCGCCGCGCAGGGTCACATTCGATGGAACCTGGATGGTGCCGCTGATGCTGTACGTACCTGCGGCGAGCGCTACGGTTTCGCCGCTGGGACAGGATGCTAGAGCTGCGTTGATCTGAGCTGTCGTTGCGGAAGAGGTAAGGCTGGCGCAATTCGTTGTGCGCGCCGGGATACCGCCTACTCCTGAATTGGACCAGTTAATCGCCTGCGTGGTGCTTAAAAGAGATGACCACGACTGCGCATGGCTATACAGGGAAAACACAAACAACAGTACGGAAATTGCTGCAGTGCTGCGTCTCATAAGTCCTCATCGATCCTCCTTCTCTCGGCCCTGTTGTTTTCTTCGAGTCTTCGGGCTTCGTTCAGGGATTACGTGGTGTAAAGACTAGCGATCAAGGCGAACCGCCGATGGGATTGTTCGGGTGACGATAGTAGGGGCAGTATAGCGGTCCGGAAGACGACATACAAGACACTAAAGTTACTATTTTTCAATGAGGCGTTACTTGGCAGTTTGGGCACCGGCCCGGTCGTACTCAATTCCAATAAGCTTTTGTGCATCAATAACATTACTCTAGTTAGAGGTACCAGAGAGCCAGGAAATTTTGACGCGAAAAACCAGGAAAAACTACATGTCTCTGTGTAGTTTTTGGTGACTTCGGTACCAGATGACTTTAGGGTAGGTAACGTAGGGTTGAAGACGTCCTTTCCAGGTCGAAAAACGGCATTTTCTGACCCTGAAAATTGGCCCCGGCGTCACGATTTTTTAGCCGATTCGGCCGGCTCATAGACGGAAACCGCCGGGGCTTTTTTTTGAAAAACGCGCTCGTAGGCAGCCAAAAGGTTATCCACGGAGAATTTCCAGGCCAATTCCATTTCGACGCGTCTTCGCCCGATCTCGCCCATCTTCTTCCGCTGCTCGGGGTGTTCGAGCAGCCACAGAATCTTCGCCGCGAAATCCGCCACCATATTGTCCTTGCTGGCATAGAGGGAAGCTTCTCCCGCGCTGAACCGCCCTTCCTTCAGATCGAACTGCACAATCGGCTTCCCGAGCGCCATGTACTCCATAATCTTGATCATGGTGGAAATGTCATTCATCTCGCATGGCTTGTCGGGGTTCGCGCAAACGTCAGCCGTCGAAAGAATGGCCAGCAACCGCTCATCGGAAATTCTGCCCGTAAAGTCGACGGTGTCCTCGAGTTTCATGTCCTTCACCATCTGCTGCAGCCCAGGCAGCCCCGGTCCGCCCCCGACGCAGGTGAAGTGAATGTCACGACGCCCCGCATTGCGCATGAATTCAGCTACCTTGAGCAGGATGTCCAGGCCTTCCTGGATGCTCATGGTTCCCACATAACCGACGAGGTAGTCTTTGCCGTGCCTGAGCGCGGGGTCCGGAGGAATCGCGCTCAGGCGATCCAGATCGGGCCCGTTGCGAACGATGAAAACATCTTCCGGTGCGCGGCCGCCGCGGGAGATCGCCAAGTCGCGATAGCTGCCATTGGTCGCCATCACCACGTCGCTGAATCGGTAGGTGAGCTTCTCCAGCAGAACCTGACTCCGGTAGAGCAAGCCTTTCTTCTCGTACTTCGAAAGGTACAGCTCCGGATTGGCGTCGTGATGGTCGAAGATGTATTTCACACCGAACAGCTTGAAGGGCAGAGCGACCAGGAAGATGTCGTCCGGCGGATTGCATCCCTGAATGACGTTGAATCCCCTGCGCAGAAAAATCCAGGATGTATAGAAAAACTCAAAAAACAGAGCGCAGAAGAATTCCAGCATATAACCGAAAATGCTGTTCCCTTCCCCGAACATGGGGTGACGGTAGACATGAATCCCGTCGAGGAACTCGTAACCCTTTTTGTGCTTCTTGTCTCTCGGACAAAGGACCGTGACACCGTAACCGTTCGCGCGCAGAGCCAGGGCCTCTTTCCAAACGCGAGCGTCAAAGGGAACCGGAAGGTTCTCGACAATAATGAGAACTTTTCTCTTCACGCGGTAGGCTCGTTCACCTGGATTCGCTGGTACAGTCCGGCAAGGGCGCACATCATGGTCGCCTGCCCCCAGTGCAGCGTCGGCGTCTTGTTGACGATCCCACGCCCATACCTGCGATAGTAAAAGTAGCCGGTGCGATCCTGCATGTTGGCGACGGTCCAGCGGGCGACTTTCAGCGCCAGAGGAATTGCTTCCGGATCACGGTCGGAGAAGAAGATCAGCGTATCGATGGCCTGGGAGCTGCACTGGATATCGAGGGGAAGCGTCTTGCGGTTGTAGTAGCGGGGCGTGCCGTCTTCCAGGAAGAAGGTTTGCTTCCAGTATTCGTAGCCCTTTGCCATATTGGAGTCGAACTGATGGTCCCCAGTGCTCTCGAGATAATGCTTAAAGCAGTCGAGGACGTAGGCGGTGTGGAAATTGTCGACCCAGTGCATATTCTCCGGTTCCCCATAGTACCAGGATCCGTCGGGCCTCTGATACTGCGCCGTGTACTGGATCGCTTTCTCGGCCGGGGCGCGGTAGCATCCCTTCCGCGTGTGGCCATACACGCGAGCCAGCAGGCTGCCGCCCAGCGTATTCGCGTTGTGGACACGCACATCTTTAGGAGGAATGTAGCTGATGCAGGCGCCTTGGCCGTCGGGCGACTGTTTCAGATCGCGCAGGATGTGTTCGCACGCGCTGACCGCGATGTCGAGGTACTGTTCCCTGCGGAAATGATCGAAGGCGTCAAGAAACGCATGTCCGATGAGCGAAGTCCAAACGACTGTCGGCATCCCCGCGGGGAGATAAAAACCTCTGGAGACATAGTCGAAATGGTTTCCCCAGCACGCTCCTGAATAGCCGGGCGACTGATGTTCGATCAGCCACTGCAGAGCAAATTCGGCCTTCTTTGCCCAGATCTCCTCGCCGGTGCTCTCATGGAGGCGGATGAAGCCGCGCGCCAGGAAACCCATGCCTTTGCTGGAATGCGCTCGCGGAATGCCGAGCACCGGGCGCAGATTGAGAGGAAAGCGGCGCACGCCCTGCTGCAGCACGGTTTGCAGCAAACGGGTCTTAAAGGTGAGCGGGCGCACCCAGGCGCTTAGGCCGTCGAAGGTATCGTAACCGCGGTAGTCATGGGCCTCAAGCCAGCCGAAGAGATGCCGAATGACCGCGAGCACCTCGGCCTGCGCAGCTTTATTCTCGCGCTGAACTGCTGGCTCACTACCAACAGATGCCACTGTAGTTGCCATTTCCACTCCTTTGATCGCTGATGCGGACCAGATCGACAAGCTGCTGGTCATTGCGAAGCCGCTTCGGCACTTCTTTGAAGTCGGGATCCCTGTTGCCTACAACGACAGTTTCGGCGTGCTGCAAAACAGAATCGATATCCTGCATCATGAGCCGGGAGATGTGCGGAATCCGGTTCAGGATAAAATCCCGATTCGCGCCAACCAGGCTGGCGACGTTTACGTTTCTGTCGTAGATGCGCAGGTCGAATCCCTTGCCGAGCAGGCGCTCGATCAGATCAATGACAGGGCTTTCGCGCAGATCGTCGGTCCCCGCCTTGAAGCTGAAGCCGAGAATGCCGACGCGCTTGTGGCCATTGTTCATGATCAGCTGCAGGCCGTGCCTCACCTGAATTTCGTTGCTGGGCAGGATGGCGGAGAGGATCGGCAGCTCCAGGTCACGAGACCTTGCCTGATAGGTAAGCGCCCGCAGATCCTTGGGCAGGCACGAGCCGCCAAAAGCGAATCCCGGCATGAGATATGTGGGCGAGATGTTGAGCTTGGTGTCCTGAATGAAAATCTTCATCACTTCGTGCGAATCCACACCCATAGCCTTGGCCAGGTTGCCGATCTCATTAGCGAAGCCGACCTTCAAAGCATGCCAGCAGTTGTCGACGTACTTCACCATCTCCGCGGTTTCGAGGGTGGTCCGGATGAGCGGAGCGTCGAGCTTGGTATAGAGAGCGGCGAGGAGCTCGCCGCTGCACCGGTTCAGCTCACCAATCACGGTTTTGGGAGGTCCGAAGAAGTCCTTAACGGCCGAGCCCTCACGCAGGAATTCGGGATTGTTGCAAAGCCCAAAGTCGGTGCCGGCCTTTTTACCCGAAAACTCCTCGAGGATGGGAATCACAACGTTGCGCATCGTTCCCGGCAGGATGGTGCTGCGAATGACGACCGTGTGCTGTGCGCTCTTGACTTTCAGCGCTGCGCCGATCTGTTCGCAGATGCGCCGAATATGCGACAGATCGAGGTTGCCGTTCAGCTGGCTGGGCGTACCGACGCAAACAAACGACAGCTCGGTTTCCTGAATTGCCGACACCGGGTCGGTGGTGGCGCACAGCCGGCCCAGCTTCGCATTCTCAGCGATCAGCTCACCGATCTGCGGCTCGATAATTGGCGTTTGGCCCTGATTGATGAAATCGACTTTGAGCTGAACTGGGTCGACACCGACGACTTCATGGCCATCGTGTGCCAGACATCCGGCGGAGACTGCGCCGACATAGCCCAGCCCAAAAACGCTGATTTTCACGATGTTCTCCTTCCGACGGGAATTGCGCAGTCGGTGGTGGAAACAGATTGACAACAAAAAATGACGGCAAGTTGCAGGCGGGAAACGAATCAAAAGACCCGGCCTACGCTTTGGCGGACAGGTTTACCAAGTTCGAAGCCACGAATTTCGTGCGATCAAACGGCCTCAGCCCTGCCCTTGTACGTGGCTGCCAGCGAGTACTCTTCCTCCTCTTCTACAGCGGCCCATTGCGGCGGCGCGATTACGCCCTCTTTCTTCAGGCGACGAGGTGGAATCGTAATGACGGCGAGCAGGAATCCCAGCCACACCGGCGACATCATGCGAAAACCTGCTTCAGTGAGACTGTAGATCAGGGCCGCAACAAAAAAGCCCATTTTCACCGTGCCGATGGTGGCGTTGCGCGACCACGCATCGATGACATGACGATACCCGATGACGATTAAAGTACCGAGAAAAGCAATACCGACCGCTCCCAGGTTTGCATAGACCTCCAGATAGCCGTCGTGCGCCTCCTGAATTCCCTTCACCACTTTCCACATGATGAGGAGGCGATCACCCATCCAGAAGCTCTCAAATCCCGCCCCGAACCAGGGAAACTGCCTCGCGAGCACGATGACTTCCGACCAGATTGCCGTGCGTCCGGTCAGCGTGGAGTTCCGACCGAGTTCCTTGACCATGTCGCCGGAGCTGTCGAAGAACAGCGCCACGATGGCGATGGTGATCGCGGCCGCCGCGGTGAGGTGCAGGATCCACGGCCGTCGAATCACCCAGGGCTGGCTGGCGACGATCATGACCATCCCCGCGAGCAGCAGGCAGGAAAACGAGGTCATGGAATCGGCGGTGAGCAACAGATAGATGGACATCGCGAGAATGCTGACCTCCGCCGCTATGTGCTGCCAGCGCCGCTTGCCGCGCAGTTCAGACCAACTACGGATCAGGCACCACAAAGTCGACAGCGCACAGACGAGCACGGTCATGCCCAGCAGGTTCTTGAAGGTCGTAACCCCGGTGAACATCGGCTCCCAGGTCCACGGATTATAGGTTCGTCCCCACTGCGGGTAGTACTTGATGCACAGGATGGAGGCCGGTATCAGAACGTACCCAGCTCTGCAGAAGAATCGTTTGATGGCGTCCAGCGGGTGCGGATCCGTCAGCACGATGACGATCATGATCACGTCGCCGACTGACTTGATCCACCTCTTGAAAGCCACAAACCCATCGTCGGACCACATGCAGCTGATCAGACAGTAGGCAACGAACACGATGATAACGGGGTTCGTTTTGACAAAATCGATGACTCGACGGCCTCGGGTGCAGAGCGCGACCACACCAGCAGCAATGACCGCGCCATAGACGGCCGCGTCCATCGGGCTGCCGTCCGAAACCGCCTCAGTGACCGGGGCACCGGTCTGGAACCATGCCGAAACTGGCCGGGATCCGTTGATCAGGAGCCAAATGACCGGAACCCAAAGGAACCCGGAGGTGTGCGCTTCCTCGTCGCGATCAAAATAAAAAATCGCGCCGATCCCAGCGGCGTAAGCCAGAGTGGCCAGAAGTGGGCTCATCGTGTGTCAATAAACAAACGGTGCAGATGCTCAACCGTTAACAGCTTGTGAATCGCGGTGGTGTAGTTGCGATCGCCTTTAAGATGCCCCCTGACAATGCTTTCCAGGGTTTTCCTTTCGATATACGGACGCGACAATGCGCGCGAGTCCAGAAGCATCTCGCGCACATAATTGGCCAGCGCGTCGCGATACCAGACGCGGAAATGATAGAACTTGTGCCGGCCAAGGAACAGCCGCTCCAGGCGAAGCGCTGAAAACGCGTGATCGGCGCGGGCGACCCATTGCGGCATACCGTAATCGTACGCGTACTCGGCCTTAAAGGTGAACTCCTGATATTCGTGCCGCAGGGCGCTAATCACTCCGGAATCTGCAGTTAGTCCGCGGTCGGTGGGGATTTTCGAGAGGGCGGGATTTCCGTCCTGAATCAGGCGCAGCGAGATGTCGTTGCTGGAGAGCGTGACCTTCGGCGCGCGGAAGACGGTGCGCACCAGGTCGTTATCTATATAAGGAGAGCGCACCGAAAGCTGGGTCTCCTCGAGCGCCAGCAGGCCGTAATGGTGCCACGGCGCCTGGCGGAATACCGAAAACGACAGCGGATGCACGTTGATCAGGCTGACATACGTCTGCTTCGCCTGGGCGATGCAACTCATGAAACCGGCAGTGAATAATCCCGGCGGCGGCTCCGCGGGCTTGAACGCCCGAATGCTGCGCAGTACCTCTCCCCCGTAGTTGCCGGTCATGCGCACCGGCGCGATTTGCCGCGCGATCTCATTGATGTAGAGATCGGGTGAGTGCATCACGTCCACGCAGCCATCAGTGAGGAATACGGTGCGCTCGGAATAGTGCCCGAACTTCGACAGAAACTCGTCGCCAACAGGGATGGTGTGATGCGGCTGCCCACAGACCTTAGCGACCTTGCGCGCAATCGAGACGTCCTGGCAGTCGCGGAAAGGGCCGCCGAACGAAAAGCATGGAACCGATTCCGCCGGAGCCCTGAGCCACGCCATGATCATGCGCGAATCGAGGCCGCCGGTCAGGGAAACACCAACCGGCTGATCTCCCCCGAAATACTTGCCCATGTTGCGCGTGAAAATCGCACGTAGCTGCTGGTAATACGCTTCGAGCTCGAGCGGTTCCTGCTCTTCCCACTCCTGCGGATCGAAGTAGCGGCCTTTGCGCTCAATGGTTCCGCTGCTGAAGGTCCACGCCGATGCCGGCGGGAGAACGCTGAGGTCCTTGAAAACGGTCCGATTCTCGAGCACACACCCGTTCGAGACCAGCTCGCCGAGCCCACGCGGATCAATCGTGCGCAACTCAGGACGAACGGCGAGGATCGCCTTGGCTTCCGGAGCGAAGTAAAACGCGTCCGCAGCCTCGTGATAGTAAAGCCGATGCAGCCCGTAACGGTCGTTGAACAACAGCGCGGTGCCAGCCCGTTTGTCCACCAGCAATCCCTGGAATCTGCCGTTCAGAGACGCCGGAAAGGAGTTGGCATCCTCCGCGCGCTCGATCAGATATGAACTCGGCTGTGCCGCCGGACCGTGGCCGTTCTTCTCAAAAAACGGCGTAGTGGCGGAACCGGAGAACTCTTCTCCCGAAAAGAACAGCACCTTGTCGCCGCGGCCATTCTCGATCGGGCGTCCGCCGGGAAAGATATTCTTTTTCCCGACCCAGCCAACGTAAATACCGGCCGTCTCATCGACCCACGTACCCGCTTCATAGAACGCTTCATGGCGCAGCGACTCCACCATCCGCTTCAGTTGCGGCTCGGCGCGCTCCCGCCCCATCCTCGTTATCAGACCAACAATGCCCGGCATTCCCTGACCCGTTTAATCCTTCGCTCTTTGCATCCTGTCGGATGGTCTATGTGCTTTCCGGAGCGGACTGCATGTTACGCCCCAGCCACGATTTCCGAATTTCGCGCAGTCGCAGGATCATCCATTCGGGAATATGCTCGGCAAGTTTCTTGTGCAGTCCCAGCCTCAGCGCCACGGCGCCGATGGGAGAGAGCGGGACATAGTAACGCGGCAAATCGACGCGCTGAAATGCGTTACGCTCCTTGAAATCGCTCAGCGAATCGCTGGTCCTCTTGCCGTAAGCGAAATTCGAATAGACCAGGTAGGGCGTCTTCTTCGCGGCGCAGGTACGAACCGCATGTGCGACCAGGGCGTTGGTTGGAGCCTTGTCGCGCTGTTCGACCAGGGAGACGATATTCAGCAGTCCAGCCTGGGAGCCGTCATAGTCCCAAAGCAGCTTGATAAACCCGATCAACTTGTCGCCGAGATAAGCGCCGATGAAAACGCTGCGATCCAGATAAGTCGCTTCTTCCTTGAAAACCGTCTCCAGATCCTTGCCGAAATGCGGAAACTTTCTTCCCTGGCGAATCGGCGTCTCGTTGTAGATCTCCCAGATCCCGTGCACCAGTTCATCGCTGAACGGCACTTCACGGATCACCACACCTTTTTTCTCGGCCTGCTTGGCCTTGTTGCGCGCCTTGAAACCAAGCTGCTGGTTCCACCAGTGTTCGAAGGTCGATATCGGCAGAACCGCCAGGTTATCCCATTCCATGGGATAGCGGTATTGCGGCGTGGTTTGGGAAACTTTCTGGATAAAGGTAAACAAATCGACGCGGCTTTTCGATTTCCGAAGAGCAGCAACGACCGACGCCGGATCATCCGTGAAAAGGAATTTCTCCCCATCAAGACGCGCAATCTTCACCAGTGAACCGCGAACTTGTATCCTGGTCCCGCTTACTTCGATCATGACTGAGATATCCCGCAGGCCGCCAACTGCAGCAGCCGGTACAAAAGAAATATGGCGGAGAGGGAAGGGATTCGAACCCCCGGGTGGTTGCCCACCGCAGCCGATGAACTGGCCGCTGCCTTACCAACGGCGACCTCTCCGTATAGATAAACTGTTTTGTGTATAATCTGTCGTCCAGGCTGGACTAGCTCGGCGTATCGAGCACGTACTCCTCGCGAACCGGGTTAATGCCAACCAGGATGAGCAGCTTGCCCAAATGATCGCAAATTTTGACCAAGAGGGTCATGACGTACTGCTGGCCACCCACGAATGCAAACGGCAACGCCAGCGTATAAAGTGGAATTGCGATCAGCGACTTGATTACGCCCATCGCGTTCGTATGCAGCCCCGCAGTCGCGCCCCGCAGCAGCGCCTTGCGCAGCAGATATTTTCTGTTCCAGCGAGCCGGAGGAACGGTCTCGAACGCCTCGGCCTCTGCACACCAGATAAACCTGCGCCCTTCGGCGATCTTTCTGCGGAAGAAATCCTGATCTTCTCCGGCGCGAAACTCAGGCCGGAACGGAGCGGGATCGCCCAGTACCAGGTCGCGCTTCAAAAGCACATTGCCGGTGCGCGCTTCGAGCCATTCGACCGGCATGCCGGTGGGATTCACACGCCTCACATAGAAATTGCTTTTTTCCAGCCAGCGCGGCGGAGTCTGATCGAAGTGCCGCAGCACCGGGCCCAGCACGCCGTCGACGTTGTGCTCTTGGCAGGTCCTGAACAGACTCAGGAGCCAGTCGGAGCGGGGAAACTCATCATCGTCGATGAACGCCAGGAATTCACCGTGCGCGTGCGCAACTACCTTGTTGCGAGCCAGCGCAATGTTCTGCCTCGGCTCCATGCAGTACTTAATCGCCAGACCGAGTTCCGCACGGGCCAGATCCACAACCGTTTCGGCCGATCGCCCCTCGTCGTTATCCGCAATCACCACGGAATACGAGAAAAGACCACCTGTCTCCTGCCGGGCTAACTCATCGAGAAGCCGCCGCAGCAGCACCGCACGCTTATAGGTGCAAATGCAAACGGAAATGTGCGCTACCTGCGTTTCCACAGCCGGCTTCCCTGCCTCCTCGATCGCCAAAGATTCCGTCGATGCGCTCATACAGAGTATTCTCGAGCAATCTTAGTCGCTTCGGCGCGCCGCATCAGCTCTCCGCCGGTCAAAAACTGGTACTCGTCTGCGTTCACCGGATGGGTTTCCACTTCAACACTCGCGCGGCTTGCCAGGCCGAAGATTCTTTCAAGTCTGCCCGGCGGATCCATCGGCGGCAAAGAATAAAAGTAGTCCGTCATGCGGTGGCGTCTTGCCAGCCGCCGGTCCTGCCATCGCCGGTAGAAACGATTGACCGCGCCCTTTTCTCCGGGCGCAAACGAAAAATTCCTGCGTGCAATGGTGCCCGCTGGCAGCAACTTCTGCACCTGAACGTTGGCGCAAAGATGCATGTGGTGGTGTCCGTCCACGCGACTCGGTGGCCTGCCATACAGGCGCTGGTACTCGTCGATCTGCGCTCTGACAACATATTCGAACGAACTGGCGAGTCCCGGATGATAGATCGCTGGACAGAGCCGGGAGGCCCGCAGGAACCGAGTGACCTTCTGCTGCTGTTCTTTCAGTTGCGCGTTACATCCGAGCCCCGAAAAGGCCGTCGTCAGATTCAGATGCAGACCCGCGTCCACCCCATGCTGGTGTGCAAGTTCCGCGGCCCGCTCCGAGTCCTCCATGAAGACCATGGCACTGGCCGATGAAACAACACCCTGCAGCAGGCAATCGAGGGTGCGATCGGTCACCTCTTTGTCTCGACCCCAGTCGTCTGCGTTGATGATCACGACCGGGTCGCCGATCCTCGCGTCATCGCTCTCCGGAGAATGCGCCATCAGCTGAGCCTGCGACTGCACTATGCACTTTCCGAATGCTGCATCGGTTCCGCTCCCTTTTCGCAGGAGGCCGGTCGAGAATCTTTCTTCGTGGAGCGGCGGAAGAACCTGCGCAGCCGATGCATCTGCTCGCCGCGGTGAAATCTGATGAATTCCGCTGTGACCGGCCGTTCCCTGCGTCGCACCCAGGCCCAGAAATATCCCGTACCGAGAGCGAGCCCTCCCAGAATCATGGGCTTTCGGCTCATTTGGTAGAGGCTGCGGAATGCCTCCCAAAGTGGATGATTACCGATCGCATAGTCCTTGGCTCCGAGCCTGAATCGCGCTGCTACCGGTCCGCGCTGCGCGGTCCCCATATCGCGATGGTGCAGGCAGGTTTTTTCTGTAAAGGTCCTGGTCTTCCAGCCCTTCATGCGCGCGGAGATAACAGCGATGTGATCGATGCCGCCGCCTTTGACCGGAACATAACCGCCGATGGCCTGAAAGCATTCGCGACGGAAAACCTGGCAGGCCCCCGAAACGTGCTCGATACTTACAAACCGGTAATCGTAGACTTCGCCCGACAGTTCCTGAAAAGGTGTACCGACAAGTCCGAGGGCGGCATCTGCCGCAAGCTTCGTCAACAGAAACTCGAAGTAATCGGTGTCAAAGGTGATATCTGCGTCCAGGCTGCCGATAACTTCATAGGGCAGGTTCTGGACACGGGCGAGGCCGGCGCGAAACGCCCCAACCTTGCCGGCAAAATTGCGCTCCCGCCGTTCCGGCATTCGCAATAACTCGATCCAGTCATGGTGCTCTGCGTAGTGCCGCACAATGTCGTCGGTGCTATCTGTCGAGCCGTCGCTGACAATCACCCACCTCAGCGGGCGCACGGTTTGCGCCACGACTGACTTGATCGTAAGTTCGATGGATCGCGCCTCATTGCGCGCCGGACTTACCAGCACATAGATAGGGAGCTTCGACACGAGTGGACCTCACTCAGTATCCAATACACAGGATGTGGTGGACGGGAATTGATTCAGCGAGACAGAGCAGACAATTGTCAGGTTACTGGCAAATGGATTCCGCAGGGCCGCGGATTCTAAGACAGGACTGCCTTCTCTGAACCTTCGCGACTGCAGCCGACGGCCTTCGATGTGAATGCATGAATCTCATCGGCAACCCGAGCCTGCTGATCCGTCCTCAGTTGCGGGAACATTGGCAGGGAGACAATTCTGCCCGCCACACGGGTCGCCACCGGGAAGTCCTGCGAGCTGTGGTTCATGTGCGCGTAGGCCTTTTGCAGGTGCAGGGGAACCGGATAATGAATACCGGTGCCAATCCCTGCTTCTTTCAGGTGCTTCATCATGCCATCGCGATCATCGGTGCTGATGACATACAGGTGATAGACCGAGTGGGACCACGAAGGCTCGTAGGGGCAGGTTACAGCGTCGTTGCCCGCCAGCAAACGATCGTATTCGGCGGCGCGATCGCGGCGCTGCGAGTTCCAGGTCGCCAGATATGCCAGCTTCACATGCAGCAGCCCCGCCTGAATGGAATCGAGCCGCCCGTTGTAACCCTCGATGTCGTGGTAGTACTTCTTTGCCTGGCCGTGATCGCGCAGCATTCTGATCCTTGCGGCGACGGCGGCATCATTGGTTGTCGCGGCGCCCGCTTCCCCGCAGGCTCCCAGGTTCTTGCCCGGATAGAAGCTGAACGCGGAGGCGCGGCCCATGGTTCCGGCTTTCATCCAGCGATTCAGCCTGCCGGAGAAGTACTCCGCACCGTGCGCCTGGCATGCGTCCTCGATCACGGTCAGACCATATTGATTCGCCAGACGAAGGATCGAATCCATGTCGGCCATCTGGCCGTAAAGATGCACCGGCACAATCGCCGTCACTGGCCGGCCACTGCGTTTGCTGATGGGCCGTCCGGACCCGTCGAGCGTACATTTCTGTTCCAGAAACTCCTGCAGCCGCTCGACCGACATGTTGTATGTTTTCTCGTCGATGTCGACGAATTCAGGAATAGCTCCCGCCTGCGAAATCGCCTCGGTGGTGGCGATAAACGTATGAGGCACCGTCACGATGACATCGTCCGGCTGTATGCCACAGGCCAGGATCGCAAAACGCAGGGCGTCCGTTCCGCTGTTCAGGGCAACGGCGTGCTTCGTGTCGCAGAACCCCGCGAACGCCTGTTCGAACTCCTCTACCATGGGGCCGCCGACAAAACCAGCCGTGAACAGAGCACGGCGAAATACTGCGGTTAATTCTTCTTCTAACTCCACATGGGGAGTAACCAGGTCAAGGAAAGGAATGTCATTGGACGCGTACATGGGGGGCCTCGTGGCTTTCTTCTATGGAGCGCAGGATCCTCGCCGGATTTCCGGCTACGATCGTGTTGGGTGGAACATCTTTGGTGACAACGCTTCCTGCGCCAACGATCGCGTTTTCACCCACGGTGGTATTGGACAGAATGGTAGCGCCCGATCCGATCGACGCGCCCTTGTGGATTACAGTGCGCTCCACTTTCCAGTCCGCTTCGGTCTGCAGCTTGCCATCGGCGGCGGTAGCCCGCGGATAGCTGTCGTTAATGAATGTCACTCCATGACCGATGAAGACGTTATCTTCAATGACCACCCCTTCGCAGATGAAGGTGTGGCTGGAGATTTTGCAGCGCCGGCCGATCGTAGCGTTCTTCTGAATCTCGACAAAGGCGCCAATCTTGGTTTCGTCGCCAATCTCGCATCCGTAGAGATTGATGAACTTCGATAACCGGACATCAGCGCCAAGTTTTACGTCGTCTGCGATTGCATTGAACGAGTTCATAGGTAGACGAGAGACCCTCTCTTGCTGATGGATTCGCTGGCCGCTTCCAGCATCTTAACCACGCGCAGTCCCGCGCATCCGTCGTTGAAGGGATCTTTTCCTGTTCCGATGCAGTCTACGAAATAGGTCAGCTCCTGACGCAGCGCCTCAACCTGTTCCAGCTGCGGCGCCCACATATCGCCCGAGCGATAGTTCACGAGCAGGTTATAGAGTCCCTCGCTGCTCGTGATATTTACGCCTTTGTCGTAGATTTTCACCTTCTCGTCGGCTTCGAGGTCATTCCACACGAGCATGCGCTTCTCGCCGCCGATCAGCGTGGTGCGAACCTTCACGGGCGACAGCCAGTTGACGTTAATGTGAGCAATGACATTCTCTGGAAAGTACAGCGTCATGAAAGCCACGTCCTCGTGGGAGTTCAGATGGCTCTGACCAGTGGCCACCACCGCTTCCGGACTTCCCTCAATGACGTAATCCATGATGGAAAGGTCGTGCGGCGCGAGATCCCACAGGACATTGATGTCATGCTGAAACAGTCCCAGGTTGACGCGCGTGGAGTCGTAGTAATACAGCTTTCCCAACGCCCCTTCGCGGAGCAGCTGCGATATCTTTCTGACCGCGCCGGTGAAGAGGAAGGTGTGATCCACCATGACTCTGAGGTTTTTCTGGATGGCCAGATCGATCAGTTTTTCACCCTGCGCAACGTTGCTGGTGAAAGGCTTCTCGACAAACACGTGCTTGCCGTTTTCCAGAGCGGCCTTGGCCAGCTCATAGTGCGTCCACACCGGGGTGATCACCGCGATGGCGTCGATGTTCGGCGAAGTAATCACCTCCATCGCATCCGCGGTGATGTGCATGCCGGGATAAGCCTTGTGCGCGCGCTTTTGCGCCGCAGGGCTCATCTCCGCAATGGCTGCAACCTGAGACCCCTCGAGACTGGCGAGGTTTCGAACGACGTTCGGTCCCCAGTAACCGTAACCAATGACGCCGAAATTCACGGAATTCTCACCGCACTTTCAGGAGTGTAGGACGCTGGCACGCACCGCTCCCGGGGGAGCAGAGCGCGATCGATAGCTAAGTCAGAATGGAACGTTACAGGCGAGAGGCAGGAGCTTAGTATGCACCCTTGATGACCGCACCTGGTGTACGCAGAAGGATCTTGAAGTCCAGCCACGGCGACCAGGAGATAGCATAGCGCAGATCGAGGCGGACCATATCGTCGAAGCGGACGCGGCTCCGTCCGGTTACCTGCCACAAGCCAGTAATTCCAGGCTTCACCTGCAGCACGCGACGGCGATGCCAGGTTTGGTATGCAGCCAGTTCGTAGGGCAGCGGCGGACGTGGCCCGACCAGCGACATGTCTCCGCGAAGGACGTTGAGGAACTGGGGCAGTTCGTCGAGGCTGGTCTTGCGCAGGAACTTCCCGATCGGCGTGATTCTCTTATCGCCGGCCAGCTTGAAGACGCCTTCGCCGTTACCGTTGGTTTGAATACGGTCGGCCACGCCGGCGATCAGCTGCTTCACGTACTCCTTGTGCACCGATTCATCATTGTTGGCGCGCATGGAGCGAAACTTCAAAAAGGTGAAGCGGCGGCCATACTGACCGATGCGGTCCTGTCTGAAGAGAATCGGCCCTTTGGAGGTCAGCTTGACCGCCAGGGCAATAACGGCAAAGAGCGGCAGGCAAACGATCAGCATAAACGCGCTGCCCGCGATATCCATCATCCGTTTCACGCGCAGCAGGGCGCGCTGATCGCTGCTGGGGATAAAGAGATCCGGGTACAGGATCGGATCGCTGGGGCGCCCGGAACTGTCACCATCCCAGTCATCGGGAAAGAAATGGAACGAAAAAGTGATCTGGTTGAACCTTTCCAGCGTCACTTCCTGCTGCAGAGCTGTACTGACTCTGCCCAGAATCGTGCTCAGAACCGAATTCTTGTCGCTGATGACCAGGCCGGTGAACATTACGCCCACGGTGTTCCGCTCCTTGTACCAGCCAACCACATCGGTCTCGCGTGTGGACGACTGCATCGCGGTCACGATACCGTTGAGCGTCTTGTCCAGGGGTTCGCCCTTCTGGCCGGAACCTGCCTCCAGCAGCATGAGCAAGAACGGCTCTCTGGACCGTTCTGTCCGTTTGCGCTCGATCGCGATCCGTCTCCTGAAAGCCTCTTCGACCAGGACTTCGCGTTCCACAAAGGCGGCCGTATCGAAAATAGAGTCCACCGTATCTGACATGGTACTGTTCCTTGGCAGAGTCACAACTCGCTCCTCTCTCGAGCATTGATGAATGTTCGAAACGTCGGGTGCGAAATATAATTCTTTAACTTGTGGTAACTGCTATTTCTTTATGGCTTTTGTCGATTGATATTCCGGTATTACAATCGCCGAAAATATTCACATATGTCCGATGGCTCAACTCTGATCCTGCCGGGGCCTGTAATAGTAGTCGGCGTGTGGCGCGCTGTCGGAGGAATTCAGCAAGGCTCCGATCAGCTTTTGTGACTCGACCGCATCCACGGCTCTCTGCAACTGCCGTTTCTCGGTCGTGCCCTGCCGCGCCACCAGCAGAATGCCATCGGCCAGTCGCGACCACACGCTGGTGTCCGCCAGGGGGAGAACCGGCGGCGTATCGATGACGATCCAGTCGAATAACCCTTCGAACTGACCCAGAAGGGTGGCCACTTTACCAGACTGCAGCAACTCCAGCGGATTACTCGGTGAACTGCCCGCCGGCATAAACCAGAGACCTGGACCTTCGAGGAAGTAGATAGCGTCCGCCAACTGCCGTTCTCCCCGCAGCCACTCGCAGATACCCGGTCTCGCTGAGAGGGCGAACATCGCCGACAGAGACGGCCGCCGCACATCGCCTTCGAGCAGAAGGACTCTTTCTTGCGGCCGCAATGCCAAAGAACAAGCCAAATTCGCGGAACAGGTACTCTTCCCTTCCTGTGGGATTGAACTGGTAATCAGCACCTTTTTCAGCGGGCGATCGCGACGCAGATGGCGCAGCCGCACTGCAAGCAACCGGAAAGCCTCGGCCGCGGCGCTGTCCTTGTCGGAAACGCTGACCAGCCGCCCCTGAGCTGGAACGGAAATTTTCACGGTCTTGAAGTGATCGAAGATTGCCGGGCGTTCCCGGGAAACCGGCTGTTCGACGGCCTTCGCAGCCTGGCGATGGGTACCGTTCCCGTTCGCGGTTACGGAGCCGTTCGACGCAGGGAGATGTCCGTCCGTTGCGACCGTGGGTTGCGGAGGAACGGGCACGGGTTCTGTTGCAGCGCTGGCCTCCCATTCGGAAGTCGCTCGGCGCTCGGCGTGGCGCAGTAATTCCGTTGCATCCGGTGCTGGCGAACCCTCGGTTCCTGACCGTTCAGCTTCCGACCTTTGCAGGGCGTCAAATATTCGGCTCATACTCACTCGCTTCAAGAGAAACAGGCACATTCAAATCGGCGCTGCGCGCTGCAGGCTTGCGCAAGGCCGAATACAAATCGCGAAGTACTTTCGCGGCACGTTGTACATCCATCTCGTTCTGGTTTCCGCCTCCTTCGTAATCACTGAAGAAATTCGTATCGAGGCGGAATTCTCTTGCCACATCTTCGATGACATCGACCGTGACGGTCGGGATCGTACGCGAGTACGCGATGATCAGCGCGTTTTCGCAAATAGTGTTGATCAGCCGCGGAAACCCGCGAGAATGCCGATACACGGCCTGGATTACATTGGGAGGGAACAGATGGCCCGGATCCCCTTCCGTCCCGGCTACCCGCAATCGATGCTCGATATATTCCTTTGTCTCCTCCGCATCGAGAGGACCCAGCTGGGCGCGCAGCGCAATTCTCTGCTTGAGCTGCCGCAGCCCAATCGAATCCAGCTTCTGATCCAGTTCCGGTTGACCGACGAGGACGATTTGTAACAGTTTATCGTCAGTGGTCTCCAGGTTGGAGAGCAGGCGTACCTCTTCCAGCAACTCCTCGGAGAGATGATGCGCTTCATCCACAATCAGGACCGTGGTCAGGCCTTTGGATCCGCGTGCGACCAGAAACTGACCGAGATCGAGCAACAACTCGCTTTTGTTCTTGCCCGAAGCCGGCAGCCCGAAGTCCGAAAGCACGTACTGCAGAAATTCTGTGGGAGAAAGCCGGCTGTTGAAGAGATAGGCGTATGAAATATCCTTGCTCTCTTTGAGCAGGCGCAGCAGACAGCGCAGCAGCAGCGTCTTGCCGGTGCCCACTTCCCCGGTCACCACCACAAATCCCTTGTGCCGCCGAATGCCGTAATGCAGCGCCGCCAGAGCCTCATTGTGCCGACGGGTCGACACAAAATAAGTCGGATCCGGCGTCAGGTCGAATGGGTTGCGGGCGAGCTTAAAGAAAGCTTTGTACATTGAGTCCTAACCGTGAATAACGCTGACAGCAGAACCTGCGAGGATAATGAGAAGCACCGTTGCCGTCATGGCCCACCCGAAGACGGTTTTTGCCCGGGCGCGCCGTTCGTCGACAGGATTGATCACCTGCGGAATTTCGCAGAGGATCGCAACGGGCAACCGATCTTTAATTTCCGCCTCGCTGTACATGCGGTCATCCGAAAATTCGAAGGAAACTACCGAAATAGCTCCGAGGACCAGGCCGACTAACAGACCCGCGAGGCAGAACTTCAGCCGATTCGGAGAGTCGGGTTTGACCGGAAGGCTCGGAGCATCGAGGATCTTGAATCGCTCTCCCTGCAGGTTCTGTTCCATGCTCGTGGCCATCTGCGAATCCTGCTTCTTCTTCAGCAGATCGTCATAGTTCGCTTTCGACTGGTTATAGCCGAGGGTGAGATCGGCGAGCTGCTGTTCGCTCGAAGGCTCGGCATTGATACGTGCCTCATATTCGCTGATCCTGGCCTGCAGAGAGGCGATTGCCTGTTTGCGATTCTGAATCTCGACCTGATCGGATTCCAGCTGCCCCTGCAGCTGCGACATGGTCATCGTGTCATTCGTCGACGCACTGGTTCCCTTTGCCTTCTCCGCCGCAACCGCCGCCTGTCTCTGACTCTCGGTCTGCGCGATCTGGGCCCTCATCTTCACAACGTCCGGATAACTATCCGTGTAACGCGACTGCAGATCGGTTAACTGCTCGCGCAGTTTGGCCAGTTCCGCGTCGATGGCCTGCACGCCGTTCGGATCCTGCTCGCCGTTGCGCTGAGACGGAGCCGGATTGGTGCGCAGTTGCTCGATCAGTGTCTGGTGCAGCGCCCGCTGCTGGGTAGCATTGTTCAGCGCATCCTGCTCGTTCTGCAGCTGCGCCTGCAACCCCGTCAGAATCTGCAGATTACTCGCTTCCTGCGACGGCAGTGCGCCCAGATGACTGGCCTCGAATGCCTTTTTCTTCGCGTCCATATCTGCCAGGTCCGCAGCTGCCTTTTGCAGTTCGCCTTCAAGAAACTTAGTTGTATCTCCCGACTGCTGCAGCAGGGTCTGCTGGTCCTCGTTGATGAACAGCTGCGCCAGTTGCGAAGTCACCCGCTGCGCTACACGAGGATCGCCCGCAGAGTAGTCGATCCGGAACGCGGTGATGCCCGCATTCTGCGCGTCGCGCACGAGTTCAATCTTGATCTCCTTGCGCATCTGGGCGACTTTGTCGTCATCGGACATCGGGCGACTGCCACCGTCGTAGAGGTGCAGACTGTCGACGATCATCAGCAGGCGGGTACGGCTCAAAATCTGCTGCTGCATGCTCTGTAGCCGTGCCTGCAGGTCGTCGTCGACATTGGGGGTGACATAATTCCTGGGCATGGTGGGTTCTTCCACCAGGATCAGGGTGCTCGACTTATAGTTAGGCGATAGAAGCCAACTGCAGCCCCATACGACGAGCCAGCCGAGAAAAAGCGGAATGAGAAAATGAATATGGCGCCGCCGGACTATATCCAGATAGCGCGCTATATCCACTTTCTGCAGACTATCTGCTTCGTAAATCTCTGCCATGGTTATCGTCCTATGGGTCGGGTGTATTGCCACGTGATGGAGCCGTATTCACGGTTGCTGTTGGGGAGTTTGGCCAGCGCTCCGATGTCGGCGTAGCTCTCCTCCATCCGGTCGTAGCCGATCTGAAACTTCAGACTTCTGCTCAGCTCGTGCTGCATGGAGGCGCTGGCAGTGATGGTGTGTCCGCCGGGTTCCGAAAAGGGGAAAAGCGGCGTCTTGCTCTTATTGAGCGCGTAGTCGCCGCCGAAGTTCATTTCCCAGGTGTGGGTCAGTTCCCGGCGAAAAGCGGCGCTGGCTCTGTCCTCGACATAGGCGCCCGGAAGTCCGCCGCCACCGGTTATGTTGTGCGAGTAGCTCAGCGCAAGGGTAGAAAGGTGTCCCTGCCATCCGATGCCGACAGTTCCTGCCGGCGCCCACCCCTCCACGTTCGCTTCGGGATACTGCGACGCGGTGTAATGCTCAGGACCGCCCGTGATCGAAACAGAAAGAGTGCTTGTCTCAGAATTCCTGAGATAGATCGTATAGAACGGGAACAGGTTGTCTGTCTGCACTGCGCTGTCGGTCCCCTTAAGATAGCTCACGATTCTCGAGTGCTGAATCTCTCCGCCGAGATACTGACGGCCGGCAATACGCTCGCTCGCAAAAGCGGAAAAGCCCCAGAGCGTCGAGTTATACAACCCCGGTACCTGAGAAGAGTTGGGGTAATCCAGCAGGCCGTACTGGCCGCTCACTCCGAACATCTGATTCTCGCCAGCCTGATCGTTCAGCGCCACATTGGAGACGTTCGAAATCCGATCCGCAAATGGGGCAATCACCCCACTGGCCTGCAGCGGCGTTCCTCCGCCGATGTCGCCCTGCGTCGAAGCAAAAGGCTGGTTGAACAAGCTGGAACTTCGCAGGAACGAATCCTGCATGGCAAATGTTGCCGTCGATCCCATGCGGTACTGAAGATTCATCGAGGCGTTCTGATCGGTCTCGTTGAAGTCCGAGGAGGGATGGTAAAAGGTGAATCCGGGACTGTAATTCAACTGTTCGCGAACCCGCAGCGTACTCTTGTCGAGAGTGATCGTCGGCCAAATGGAATAAATCTCATCGCTTGTCGGCGTGTTACTGTAGCCGGCCAGCAGGTTGTCATCGTAGGCTACTTCGCCTGTCACCCCAAGGCCCAGATAATTCACCCGGGCTTCTTCACCCGTGACAAGCGGGTAGGCCTGGCCGCTCACCGGTGGCGGCGTCAGCATGCCACCGTTCGCGACGGGGTTGTTCGGTTCCTCGTCGCTGCTCGTCCCGGTTCCTGATCCCGTCGTCGTTCCTGTCCCCGTTCCCGTGCTTTGGGACCATACGGGGATCGCTGCCAGCAACGCGAGGGTCAGACAAATTCTCGTGATCATAATAAGGCTCAGGGCACCACGACGGTGTCACCAGGCTGGAGCCTGATGTTCGAATGGGCGTTTTTACCCTTCACAAATTCGGAGTAATTGAAAGAAGCGCGGGACTCGGTGCCATCCGGATTGGCGTGCAGCACGTAGATGGACTTCTTCTTGGCGAAATCCCGGAAACCGCCCGCCGTCGCAATGGCGTCGACCACGGTTGTGGAGGTTGTCAGCGGATAGGCGCCCGGTTTGATCACCTCGCCCATAACGTTGAACTTCAGGCTGTTGATCTTCTGCACCATGACTGTAACGGCCGGCTCGGTGATGTAGTTCCGCAGCTTCGCCGTGATGTCATCTTCCAGTTGCAGAGGAGTGCGGCCGGCGGCCTGGACTTCGCCGGTCAGGGGCAGCGAGATTTTGCCGTCGGAGCGAACCGGGATCGACCGGCTCAATTCGGGCTCTTTCCACACGTTGATCTCAAGGAGATCATCGTCACCGATCACATAGACATTGTTGTGCGTCCGGCTGGCCGCGGGCGTAACCTGATCCGGGGACGCACCCGCTGCGCGGGCCGATTCCGCACCTGAGTTGCCGGCCACAGTCTGGGCCAGCAGAGAACCGGATGCAGCCAACAGCAGAATGCCTGCCACGATAATGCGATCAGCTTTGAGTCTCATAACCTGCAACAACCTCTGGAAGAACCCCACGGCTCTGTTCGGCCGCACGGCCCTGCCCGCTGCACTGCAATCCAAAATTCGGCTTGCCTGCCTGGGAATTCAGCTTGTCGAACGGGTGCTGTCTAATCTTGCATCGTAATTGCCGGCAGCGGAAGAGAAATTCCTCTGGATATTTCCGATTCCCGCTTCCGCCGCCACAGAAGAGGTGCTTTTTGGGCTGAGGCCGCCGACCGGCTCCACATCGGAAGCAGAAACTTCCACTCCCACCGACTGCGCAAGCATGTCCACGGAAAGAACCAGGCGGTAGAGATTCTTCTTGCGAATCAGAATTCCCTCCACTCCCTCCAGCGACCCTCGCGTCACTCGAACCCGCTCTCCGATCTTCAGGAAGGGATGCGGCTCGATCTTGTACGACCCCTGAACCGCTCTGCGGATCGCATCGATCTCTGTTTCGGGCACAACCTCGATCTGTTCTCCCCGCGACAGGATCATGTGAATTCCTGGCGTGGTCACAACCTGCAACCGCCGGCTCAGAATCCCGCGAACAAACACGTAGCACGGGAAAAGCGGGAGAGCGATCAACTTCTGCCGGTCTTTCCAGCGTCGCATCGACTCGTGCACCGGCAGGAAGACTTCGAAACCTTTGCCCGAGAGCATCTCCGCGACGGTTTTCTCATGCTGATGCTGGGTATAGACCGCCCACCATGCGGGCTGATCGACGGCGTTACCGATGTCCTTGGAAACCAGCATTTTTGCCTCAGCGCTCCGTGTCGGTTCCGGCTTCAGGCGATAGCTCCGCCCTGTGGGCTACAGGAGCCCGTTTTCCACAATCAAACCCAAACTTCGAGCTTCCGGCGCCGAGTCCTGGAACTCGGGGCGTCCTGTCGCCTGCAACGCCCAGCTTTAACAGGAGAAATGGATCAAAGCACCAACCGTCGATTGCCATTCATTGGATCTTTGGCTGCATAGTCTCTGCTGCCGAGTTGGCGAAGAAACCGTGAATGCATAATCTTGGCAGCAATCGTGTATGTACCAGCCGGGATCCTGCATTTTGACGATCGGATAACGAACCCTCGGCAGAAAACTTCAGCGGCGCACTCGCCGTCCAGTTCAACAGGAAGAAAAAACCTCATTTCAATTGCGGTCTTCGGGTCCAGGGCGCGTCCCGTGCGAATTAACAGCCCTGAAATGCTGATGTTCTCGGTTAGCCCCTCATGCCACTCTCTTTCCCCTCGTACCCGAAACCGGATGGCGGTGCCAATTTCATAACGGCGGGCTCTGGGAAGTTCTGGGTTGGACGCACGATAGGCCCGTTCCGAATCCATCCCTCTCCTCGTCCTCGCACTGCACCCTCTGGCGCAGGCTTGCCATCGCGACTTGCGAAATCAGGTTAGGGCAGTTCCCTGGCGACAGCAATGGCCCGACAGTACTATCGTCATATGACTGCATAGTGCTACTTTCATGGAACCATGGTGTGTTACCCGGCTCCGCGCCCTGCGGAGTGCGATCTATTCAGTGGTGAGCGGGCAGGCTCTCCCGTTTCTCTCAGGACGAGAAAAGATTGGCAGCGCTTTGGATTCTGCCTCAGGAAGCGGCGGCCGCCGCAGTCAGACGGTGGTTCACGGCAAACAGCGCCAGCTCGAGCCGGTTGGAGACCCCCAGCTTGTCAAAAACGTTGCTGATATGGTGCTTGACCGTCTGTTCGCTGATCGAGCATCTCTGCGCGATGTCGGGATTCGAGTAGCCAGCGACCACCAGGGTCACGATTTCGAGCTCCCTTGTGGTCAGACCGTAGTCGCGGGCGCGCACTCCGTCGTTTACAGGCGAAACGCTGCGCAGGGCCCTCACCAGGTCCGTCACGCTCTCCCGGCCAACCCAATACTGCCCCGCCATCACGCACTGAATGCTGTCGAACAGCCGCTGGGTGGTCGACTCCTTCATGATGACCCCGTAGGCCCCCAGCTTCAGGGCCTGCACGATCTGCTGCTTCTCGATGGACGCGGTCAGCAGCAGGGTCCTCACCGGCAGCCGCGAAGCAGAAAGCTCTCGCAGCACTTCCATCCCGTCCTGCCGGGGCATCGACAGGTCGAGCAGCAGAATATCCGGCTTCGTCTTGCGCGCCAGATCGACCAGAACGTCTCCATCCGAGGCTTCGCCGACCACCTCGAACCCCGGCTCCGACTGCAGCAGGCGGCGCAGGCCGTCCCGAAAAAGAGGATGATCGTCGGCAATCAAAATCCGAATTGGAGACGGAAGACCGTTCGCTGCAGCAACCATGCGGACATCCATGCGATCCGGAATGGCCCCCGAAACTGCCCCGAGCCACGCCTCTTGAAAGAGTTATCCCTGAGTATGCCGCCACCCAGCGCCACGGCATACCCGCATCCGATTTCGGTGAGAAGGCGATGTTGATGAGAGCCTCGGACCGGCATCCCTGCTCGCTCTCGCAGTCAGCCCGAGAACCCCATTATAACGATTGCGAACCAACAATCATGCTCCCTTAGTGCCGAAATAACCATCGATATCCACCGCTGCGGCGCTTGACCGGAATTTTGGCCCCATGGTAACGCGGCGCACTGGCGATGGATCGTCTGACCCTCCACGCACCGCGTTTTTGTCAACCGCCATTCTCGGGCAAATCTCGCTAAGGAATCGCGACGTCGAACGGACTCGAAGGAGCGCTCTCCACCCCCGAGGCGTCAACGCTGGTCACGTAATAAACATAGGCCTGGCCGTCCTCGACGGTGCTGTCGGTGAACGTCGTGGTGAGATTGACCTTCGAATTCAACAGCTGATACGCCGAACCTCCGCTCACCGAGCGATATACGTAATAGCCGGCCACCGGATCGGCGGAAGTGGCAGGCGCGTTCCAGCTCAGGTCAACCTGGTAGGGGGTGGCTCCGCCCGCGGCGTTCACTTCCAGCGCAAAGGATTGCGTTGCTCCATCGGCAGTTGCCGTCAGGGTCGCCGTCTGCGCCGTGGCGACGGCGGCGACCGTCGCCGCAAACCCAACTCCGGCGGTGGTAGCCGGAACCGTCACCGTTGCCGGCACTTTCACCGCGGCGTTGTTGCTCGCCAGGCTCACGCTCAACCCGCTACTCCCCGCAGGCGCATTGAGTGCAACGACACAGTTGTCGGTTCCAGCCCCGGCCATGGACGAATTGGTGCAGGAGATTCCGCTCAACACCGCGGGACTGGCGGCGGCGGAAGCCTGGACTCCCAACCCGCTGATGCTGACCGTCGGCAGACCGCCCGCGCTGACATCGCTGTCGACCGTCACCTGCCCGATCGCATTCCCTGCACTCCATGGGCTGAACTGCACCCGGAAACTGTACGTGGAACCGGCCGCTACCGTAACCGGAAATGCGCTGGGGCCGGCAAATTGAAAGGCCGGCCCCGTCACCGTGACACCAGAAACGTCGACCGCACCGGTGCCGGTGTTCGTGAACGTCAGCGTCTGGGTGCTGGCCTGTCCTACCATCACAGCGCCGAAGTTGATCCCGCTGACCGCGGCCTTCAGTTCTCCAATGCCCACGGTTGATCCGCAGCCGGCAAAGGCGAGCAGAACGCAGAAGCCGACCAGCAGACCCGCGTACAGAAGATAGCGTCGCGGTCTCCTGCGCAAGGTGCGCCTCCAGCTCTTTCCGAAGCGGCTGTCCGACCACAAAATACGGCGTCGATCCGATTCGGAATCAGAAGAGGAACGAACGGGGACCTGGTACATCTACCTCACCTCTTACAGTCGTTCTCGCGAGGCGGACACAGTCGAATTTTGGCTTTCCAGGGGGGTGGGAAGGCTTGGGATGAGAAAAGTCACACGCGGAAGTCAGCACGAATGACGCAACGGATTCATCTTGCTCAGAACTGACTGCCCGTATCTGCGAGATTTTAGTTCTCGCCTGAGCACGCCGATGTCCACTTACGGGTGTGACCGGTCGGTTACCTTGGTGCCATACACGAAAGGCGAGGAATGACGCACTTCGTCGAAAATCGTGCACCGGGAATTCCACAACCGGGCCTTCCGGTAAACGAGCGCTGCCCTGGTAAAAAGGAGTGGAGCGCAGGAAGTTTCTTCCGCAAGCTTGTTTGCATCGGGCCTTTGCTTTCAGGTTTTTCACGACGCGAAAAGCATCGAGGGATCGCGGACCCAGGGTTCTTCACGAAAGTCACACACATCCGTACTCAAGACTCGGTCACGATCGTCCATCCCAGCGTGCTGCTTCTCTGTCACAACCGCGCACACAAATTAAGATCATGGTATGAACCGTGCCGATGTGGCGATCGCAGGAGCTGGGATCATCGGCCTCACAACCGCACTGGAACTCGCCGCCGCCGGCTGCAGGGTTACCGTCTTCGATCAGAGTGAGGCGATGTCGGAGGCCTCGCGTGCGGCAGCTGGAATGCTGGCCGGGGCCGACCCCGAAAGTCCCGCGGAACTGCAAGCGCTCGCCCGCTTCAGCCTTGCCCGTTATCCCGAATTTCTCACCCATGTCGAAACGCTCTCCGGAAAGAAGATCCTCATTCGCACGACCAGCACCGTGCAGGGAGTGCTGCACGATGCGGGCGAACGAAGACTGACGGAATCCGAGGTCCAGAAGCTGGCGCCTGGAGCCCGCACTGCAGGCGCGCAGTTCCTGTTCCTTGAGGAGAAGAGTTTCGACGCCTGGGATCTCGCGGAGGCGTTGCCTCCCGCGGCGCGCGCGGCAGGAATTCAATTGCGCGAGCATACGGGCGTGCTGAGCATTCGCAGCGGAGACTCGGGGGTGGAACTCGTCACATCGGCGGGCACTTTTTCTGCGGGCGCGTTTCTCAATGCTGCCGGCGCATGGGCTCCCACCCTGGAACCATCGCTGCCGGTGACCCCGCGCAAGGGCCACATGCTGACCGCCGAACTCCCGGGCGAGGTTCAGATGCACTGCGTGCTGCGCACGCCAAACGTCTACATCGTTCCGCGGGGCGAGAGCCGCTACACCGTCGGTTCCACGGTGGAAGATGCCGGTTTTGACCGCACCGTCGATCCATTGCGCATTCAGGAGCTGTTTTCCAGAGCCGTCGACCTGTGGCCGCCTCTGCGCGACGCCACCCTTACCGAAACGTGGGTCGGATTTCGGCCCGGCTCCGGCGACGGACTCCCCATCATCGACCAAACCGCTGAGAACTGTTGGGTCGCCACGGGACATTTCAGGAACGGCATTCTGCTCGGCCCCGGCACCGGCCGCGCGCTCGGCCAGTGGATCCTCGGCCGTCCGCCGGAGATCGACCTGTCGCTCTTCCGCTGTGGCCGGTTCGCTCTTTTGCCGGCGGCTTCCTGACACGATCATCCGTCGAACAGATTGGGCCATACCACAAGTAATCTCGAAGCTCGGCGGCTGGCTGCTGAACGGCAGAGCTTTTCGCGTAATCTATGGATAGAATTCTCGACGGCAGGCGGAAAGTCTTGAAAAGCGCCGGAAACGAGCCGGGCCCTTGCATCGCGCGGGCCGATCGCAGCATCCCGGTCATTGGCACGATTTTTCCGGGCTAAGGTGGAGGAAAGGCAGCACATGGCAACGGCGACGGTGGTCAAGGGGCTTGAAGGAGTTGTAGCGGCGAATTCCGGTATCTGCTGGATTGATGGGTATGCCGGCGTGCTCGCGTATCGCGGCATCGACATTCACGAGCTGGCAGAACAATCCACCTTCGAAGAGACCACCTGCCTGTTGTGGCACGGTAAGCTCCCGGACAAAGTACAGCTCGCCGAGTTCACGCAGAAGCTGACGGAGGCGCGCCGCGTGCCGCCGCAGATCTACGATTTCCTTCGCTCTGTTCCAAAGACTGCCACGCCGATGGAAGTGCTGCGGACCGCCGTTTCCTCGCTCAGCTTTTATGATCCGGCGGAGAACGCCGTCGATCATGATTCGAACGTTCGCAAGTCGTTCGCGCTGACCGCCCAGCTGGCCATGCTGGTCGCGGCTTATGACCGCATCCGCAAGGGCAAAGAAGTTGTTGAGCCCGACCCGTCTCTCTCGCACGCGGCGAATTTCCTCTGGATGCTGCACGGCAGGAAGCCCATCCCCGCTGCCACGAACGCTTTCGACATGGCTCTGATCCTGCACGCCGATCACGAACTGAATGCGTCGACCTTCGCTGCTCGCGTCATCGCCGGCACCCTGGCCGATATGCACTCCGCCATCACCGGCGCGATCGGCGCGCTGAAAGGCCCGCTCCACGGCGGCGCCAATGAAGAGGTTATGAAGATGCTCTTCGAAATCGGCAAGACGGGCGGCGATCCGGTTGAGTATGTGAAGGCCCTGCTCGCCCAGAAGAAGAAGGTCTTCGGCTTCGGCCATCGCGTCTACCGCACCGAAGATCCTCGCGCCACGCATCTGCGCAAAATGTCGGAGCAACTCAGCCGCGACTCCGGCAACACGCAGTGGTTCGAGATGTCCCGCCGCATCGAGGAATTCGTCAAGATCGAAAAGAAGCTCAACGCCAACGTCGACTTCTACTCCGCATCCACCTACACCACCCTCGGCATCGACCTCGATCTGTTCACGCCGATCTTCGCCGTCAGCCGCGTCGCCGGATGGACCGCGCACGTCATGGAGCAGCTCGATGACAACCGCCTGATCCGCCCGCGCGCGGAGTACACCGGACCGGAGTATCCGGTGAAGTACGTCCCCATCGCGCAACGGTAAAGAGCCCCGGAGGAAGAGGGGTCTTTAGTTCCTGCGCAATCCTGCCGATAAGAATGAGGACGAGGCCAGGAGTCGGATCCTCGATGCGAAGGAACCGCCTGGCGGGGGCGCGTGTGTCCAGCAATGCAAAAGAATCGAATGAGGAGCATCGCCACAACGGAGCGGCCAACGGCTCACCCATCGGATCAGCGAAGAGCGCAGGCATGGGAGGGCTGAAGAAGTTCAGCTACAAAAAGGAACTGCGGCGGTTGCAGGTCGAGCTGGTGAAGCTGCAGGAGTGGATCCGCCATGAGGGGCTGCGCGTGGTCGTCCTCTTCGAGGGTCGCGACGCGGCGGGCAAGGGCGGCGCAATCAAGCGGATCACCGAGACGCTCAATCCGCGGATCTGCCGCGTGGTGGCACTGGGCACGCCAACCGAGCGCGAGAAGTCGCAGTGGTACTTCCAGCGCTATGTGGCCGAGCTCCCGGCTGCCGGGGAGATGGTGCTCTTCGATCGCAGCTGGTACAACCGCGCGGGCGTGGAGCGGGTGATGGGTTTCTGCAGCGAGGCCGGCTATCTGGAATTCATGCACAGCTGTCCGGAGTTCGAGAGGATGCTCATTCGCTCCGGAATCGTCCTGGTTAAGTACTGGTTTTCGGTGAGCGATGAGGAGCAGGAGCGCCGGTTCCGCGAACGCATCGAGAACCCGGCCAAGCGGTGGAAGCTGAGTCCGATGGATCTGGAATCGCGGCGGCACTGGGCCGATTATTCGCGCGCCAAGGACGAGATGTTCGCCATGACCGATACGCGCCAGGCGCCGTGGCATGTGGTGGACGCGGACGATAAGAAGCGGGCGCGGCTGAACGTGATCCACCACTTGCTCAGCCGGATCGAGTACCGCGAGCTGGTTCCGGTCAAGCTGAAGCTGCCCGAGCTCGACCGGAGGAAGTACACGCGGCCGCCCATCCATGAGCAGAATTTCATTCCCGCGGTCTTTCGGTGATCCCCAACGCCGAAGCCGGCCCTCTCCTGGTGGTAGGCAAACGGGAACGGCGGCGCGGCGGCGCGCCCTCTGTCCCGTCTTCCGCGCTCCCGCTAATACAGTTTCGTGACCACGCCGTGGATCGCCTGCGTACCGAAATGCTTGGTCGCCGGCGAAGGCGCTCCCGAGGCCAAATCCACAAACTGCATGGTCATATTGGAGTAAGGGACCGAACCCGCGACGAAATTTCCTCCGGTGACACAGATCTGCAGCACCGAGGACGGCGGGCTCGTTTCAAAGGGAGCCGGACTCCCGTTTCCTGTCAGCATTTCGACCGTGCCCGTGAACTGAAAGCCCTGCAGGGTGAGCGGGCTGAAGGCGGGGCACCCCTCCATGTTCCAGATCACTTTAGCGCCGGTTAACGCAATGTGATGCGTATGGGCTCCTCGCGTGGTGGGATTCGCAGGATTCACAATTCCCGTCTGCACCCCATAGTCGGACGTTTCCATATTCATCTCGGCAGAAAAATCGGCCTTGCCCGAGAACGGGTTCAGCACGATCTTCCAGGTGCCGCGCATCTCGTAGGGACCGTTCGCCACTGTGGAGGGCGTGTAGTCGTTCAGCAGTCCGCTGAACTGCACTTCGGGTTGGTGCCGTACCTGGGCACGGATGGGGCCTCCGGGCAACAGGAGGACGGACATCGCGCTGACGATCCATAGGGGCTTTGGGCTCCACATTCTCATGGGAAATCTCCGGTTCTGAAATGGGCGCATTTCCCGCCACCCTTCGGGTCAGTCCGGAACTGCTTCTTCCGCATGACTTCGAAGCGTACCTGGGCGACGAGCTTCGCCTGAACTCGCCAAACCATCTCTCCTGCGGCACGCCCATGCAAGCGGCAACACGCAGACGGGCCACATACCGTCAAATGCCGTCTCTTGCAGTCCTGGTCGCCAGCGGTACAATCTCTTCAACTTCTGCGAGACACGCTCTTGAGCCCCGCGAGATCGCTATGGCCGACCCGCCGTATCATGTCCCGTCTTCTGAAAATGCGCCGGATCGGCGGCTCGATTCGTGGAAGGAGATTGCCACCTACCTCAACCGCGATGTCACCACCGTGCAGCGATGGGAAAAGCGGGAGGGGATGCCGATCCATCGGCACCAGCACGACAAGCGCGGCTCCGTCTATGCCCTCACCAGCGAACTGGACGCATGGGTGGAGAGCCGCCGTTCGCCGGTGGACGAGCCGGAAACCAAGCCCCAGCCGCAAGTGTCTCCGGCCTCCCCGAGTCCGCTCCCGGCTCCCGGCACGCTGGGCTCACGTCTCCCCTTCGCCCTTGGCGCTTTCCTTTGCCTCTGCCTGGTGCTGGCCGCCTGGCTCGTATTCCGGCATCGGGCCGCTGCCGGTGCTTCCACTCGTATCCGGTCGATCGCCGTCCTGCCTCTTCGCAACATTTCACAGGATCCCGGGCAGGAATACCTGGCCGATGGAATCACTGAGGCCCTCATCGGACGCCTCTCGGAAATCCACGATCTCCGCGTCATCTCGCACACCTCGGTGATGCGGTTCAGGAATCCGCAACAATCCGTCCCCGAAATCGCAAAAGCCCTGGACGTGGATGCCGTGGTCGAAGGATCGGTCATCCGCGATGGCGGCCGCATTCGCGTCACCGCGCAGTTAATTCGCGGAGCAACCGACGAACACTTCTGGTCGGTCACCTACGACCGCGACATGCAGGACGCACTCACGCTCGAAAGCGAACTCGCCCAGCTGATCGCCGGCAAAGTCGAAGCGACCGCGACCGGAGAAGAGCGCGAGCGGCTCGCTGCAGCGCGCTCTGTCGAGCCTGAGGTCTACGAAAGCTATCTGAAAGGCCGGTTTACTCTCACCCATGGGAACGGCAGAGCCGACATGGACCGAAGCATCCGCTATTTCGAGGACGCTATCCGCAGAGATTCGACCTTCGCGCCCGCTTACCTGGGCGCGGCACAAGCCTGGAGCCGCATCGGGACCGTTATGGTGGGTGGGGTACCGCAGCAAACGCGGCCTGAGGTCATCCGCTTTGCCCGCCAGGCCCTCGCTCTTGATCCAGACCTTGTCGGAGCCCATGTCGCCCTGGCCAATGTCCTGCAGCAGGAATGGCAATGGACCGAAGCCGAGTCGGAATACAAACGCGCGCTTGAACTGAACCAAAATGACGCGCCTGCCCACGCAGGGTTTGCCTTGTGGCTGTCATGCCAGGGCCGCACCGACGAGGCCGTGACCTGGATCCGGCGCGCTCGCGCCCTCGACCCGGCCGGGGTATCAGGCGGCGATGTGTCGTGGATCCTCTTTCAGGCCCACCGCTACGATGAGGCCATCCGGGAGTCGCGCAGCAGCCTCGCGCTCCAGCCCGATAATGCTGCCGATCTCCTCTTCCTGGGATTTTCACTGATCGCCAATAACCAGGCCGCGGATGCTGTTCCCGTACTGGAAAAAGCCAGATCTCTCTCCGCAGGCGGCCCCGCTGCAACCGGCGTGCTCATCCGGGCCTATGCTCACGCAGGTCGGCGCAGCGACGCACTCCGGCTGTTGGCGGAGATGAAACAGCGCCGCAAGTCGGGCTACATTCCTGCCGGCGCCTTCGTCAATGCTTATTTGGGACTCGGCGACAACGAACAGGCATTTTATTGGCTCGAACAAGCCTGTCGCGAGCAGTCCAATATCCTCCAGTTCGTCAAAACCCATCCCTACTTCGATCCCATCCGCAGCGATCCTCGATTCGCGGACCTGATCCATCGCGTGGGCCTTGGATAACAATCTCCGCTTATCCGAACCGGTTATCGGCCGGCTTGGTCAGGCTCAAGGTGCGATCGAACACCCGACGGGGGGAACCTGAGCGATGGCGACTGGCTGCCCCGCCAGGACCTCATCCAGCGCGTTACGAAGATAGTGCCGGGTTGGCGCGGTGCGCCGCTGGCCCAGATCGACATACCAATCGTCGATGCGGCCGCGATAAACCATGCGGCCCCCGGCGGCGAAGACCGCAACCTCCGGGCTGATGGTGGCGCCGGCTTTGCGCACCAGGAGATGCGCGTTGTCCGCGATCACCGGCATATGGAGACCAAACTCCGCGGCATGCTCATGAATGGCGGAGCGCGAAAGCGATGGGTCGGAGTATACGGCGAAGAACGCGACCTTCTTTGGCGTGTAAGTGGTCACGATCCGGTTGATCTCCGGCATGTAGCTGTTGGTGATGGGGCAATCCATGGTGACAAACAACAGGACGGTCGCGGGGGCGTCAGGTCCGAAGAGCGGAAACGAATGTCCGTCGATGTCCTTGACCATAACCGGCGCCGTGGGGCTCGGGGATGCGCGCAGCGAGGTGGCGAGCGCGCCAAGAGCGAGAACGAGGACGCCCGCAGACACGAGGGAAAGTCTGGCGGAACGAAGCATCGTGACGAATGGTAGCACGCAGGCAGTGCGTTCCCGACCGGCGGTCCTGCGCCAGGAACAAAAGATGTACCGGGCGGAATTTCGCGAACCTGACGGCAGTGTCGGTGCGCTATCATGACTCACCTGTGCTCCGCCGTCTGTTCGCAGTTACTCTGGCTGCAACCGTCGTTCCCTGCTTCCTGATGTACCGAGTGGCTGCCCATGCGCGGGCCGGAGCGCCTGCCGCGCCGGCGGTGCCGGTCACGTTCTACAAAGATATTGCCCCCATCGTTGATCACTCCTGCGCACCCTGCCATCGCGAGGGCGAGCCCGGACCGTTTTCGCTTCTGACCTACGCCGACGTCCGCAGGCATGCGCCGCAGATCGCCTCAGTCACGAAGCGGCGCTACATGCCGCCGTGGCTGCCGGAGCCGGGGCGCGGCGATTTCGAGGGACAGCGGCGCCTCACGGACCAGCAGATCGCGACGATCGAGCAATGGGTGCGGGAGGGTGCTCCGGCGGGTTCACCCTCCGACGCTCCGGCGATGCCGAAGTTCGTCGCCGGCTGGCAGCTGGGCAAGCCGGACATGGTGATCCAGGCGCCGCTTGCTTATCACCTGCCGGCGGAGGGGCCGGACCAGTACTGGAATTTCGTTCTGCCGTTGCAGCTGGCGGGCCCGCGCTGGGTGAAGGCCATTGAGGTCCGGCCCGGGAATCTGCGCGCGGTGCATCATGCGAATGTCTACATCGACGTGCACGTCGATCACAGCCGCGGAGCAGCCACGGCGAACGCGGCTCGCGACGGCTTTCCGGGCATGGACATGGCCGGAAAGCCCGTGATTTTCGATTCCGACTCCGACAGCTACTTTTTGTTCTGGAAGCCCGGGGACACCGGTTGGGTGCAGCCTGCGGGCATGGCGTGGAAGGCGAATCCCGATACCGATCTGCTGCTGAATGTGCACATGCAAACCACGGGCAAGCCGGAACGGGTGCAGCCTTCGATCGGACTGTATTTCACCAGCGATCCGGGCACCATCCATCCCATGCTGCTGCCGCTGGAGCACGACGGTGCGCTGGACATCCCTGCCGGCGATGCGGACTTTAAGGTGAGCGACGATTTTGTGACGCCAGTGGATCTGGATGTGCTCGCCGTCTATCCGCACGCGCATTATCTGGGCCATGTGCTGGAGGGCTATGCGACGCTGCCCGGCGGCACGCGCAAATGGCTCATCCGGATTCCGGACTGGGATCAGGCCTGGCAGGCCGTCTATCACTACTCGAGCCCGGTTTTCCTGCCGAAGGGGACGACGATTTCGATGCGCTACTCCTACGACAACTCCGCTGCCAACGTGCGCAATCCCCATCAGCCGCCACGGAGGGTTCGACACGGAAACCAGACTACGGACGAGATGGCGCACTTATCGCTGCAGGTGCTGCCGCGCGGGGCGAATGGTAGTTTGCAATTGCAGCAAGCCATCATGCAACACCGGCTGGAGAAGTACCCCGGAGATTTCGTTGCGCAATTCGACCTCGGTGTGTTCATGCTGCAGCAGAAACGCAATGCCGATGCTGTTCGTTATTTGCGCGGCGCGGTGGCAGTACAGCCGAACCATCCGGCGGCGCTCGCGGCGCTGGGCCAGGCCCTGCTGGCAGAGGGCGATGCCAACGACGCGGTGGGATTCCTCGAACGCGCATTGCAGGCGAATCCTCACTATGCCTATGCCCGGTCGACCCTGGCGGGCGTGCTGGTTCTCGAGCAGCGCTGGGAAGAGGCGGCGGACGAGTTCCGTAAATTGCTCGCCGATCGCCCCGGCGATGCGGAGGCTCAGCAGCAACTGGGCAACGTGCTGCGGGTCCTGGGGTACCAGAGCGCGACCAGGGGGAGCATGGAGCAGGCGGTTGCGTACTGGCGCGAGGCGCTGCGTTATCGGCCAGAGGACGCGGCGCTGCACAACGATCTGGGGGCGGTGCTGGCCCGGCTGGGGCGCGTCCAGGAAGCGATTCCGGAATTCGAGACCGCGCTGAAAATCGATCCGAACTTCGAGCCTGCGCGGCGCAACCTCGCGGCCGCACGCGGCCAGAGGATGAAGCCATAACATAGCGCTCATCCAGCCTCGTCCTGCAGGAAACTCACGGTCCGCTAGTTTGGCGTAGGCCGCTCGATGCTGTCGATGACGAGAATCTCGATCGGATCCCGAGCGGGGACGACGCTGACACCGAGCTTTTCTTTGAGCGCGCCCTGAAGCGAGGGAGCATCGGTCTCGCTGGTAGCTCCGGCCGCGTCGAGCGGCGCCCAGGTTAAGTCGGTGACGTCGAAGTAGCCGGTGAAGCCCGTCTGGTCGACGATGGGACGGTCCCCCATGTCACCGACGATGACGCGGGCCAGCAAATGCATGCGGATGGCGCGTCCGCTAAGGACGCGGAGGCCGTTGCTGTTCACTGAGGTCATCAAAGAGCCGGGAGGCAGTGGATCGTCGGAGCGTGGAGGCATCGGTGAGTCTCCGGGTTTGCGCTCCGGCGGGGCCGGAACCGCGGTAATTTTGAGGCCGCCCTTAGCCGGCACCAGTTCATAAACTGGCAGAATGCGCGTTTCAAAGTGCCCCTTGAGGTGGAAGCGGTCGGCGAGAAGGCACTGCTCCATCATGCGGGTCTGGTCGATGCGTTCCTCGCGGGTCATTTTCCGCAGCACGCTCTCGAGATCGTCCGGGACCTTGCCGTTGATGAGGTAAGCGTCCTGATTCAGCCAGCCCGGACCGCCGACGACCTGTGGAGGGTAAACGGCGCCATAGGCGTTCATGATGTAGCGGCGGATGCTGAGCGGACTAAGAGAAGTGCCCGGCAGCAGCCTGACCATGCCGCTGGCGGTTTCCGGATCGATCAGCTTGACGGTGGCGACTTCGTAGGAGCGCAGTGGGCCGGAGGGATGGAAGAGAAGCAGCTCGGCCCTGGGCTGGGCGGTTGGTGCAATGCCGGCGACCGCGCAGCCCGCGGTTGGGGCGGAGACGTTCGATGACGGGGGCATCGCAGCGGGGCCCGTCTGAGCGAAGGCTGCGATGGTACTTTGTGAAGGCTCGAACCCTGAATCAGAGCTTCCACCGACCGGCAGCGCCGTTCCAGAGATAGGTCCGAAACTGGCACTGAGCGCAAAAAGACAGAGCGAGACCCGGGTCACGGAGGCGAACCGGCCGAGTCCAGGTTCCAGCAGGGCGGGTCGAGTTTTCATTTCTCGCATAGTCGTAGATCGATATATCGATGTACGATACTAGGCACCCGACTGATCTCTGTCAACCGGCGGCCTCGACCCAAAAGGGTTTGTCGAGCCTGTTTTCCCGAGCAGTGTCTGATGGGTCCCCACCCCGTGGGTTACAACGTGGAATGGCGAGGCCCGTCCATGTTTCGAGGAAGGATAAGCGGAAACCTACGACACCCGGCCGGGGCGCCAGGCCGTGCCGCGGAACCGCCTCTCTCCACGCCGCCCCCACCAGAAGATCATCATCACCCCGATCACCAGCAGCAACGGCAGGACGATCACGCTGCCCTCGGGACCGGTCGCACCGCCGCTCCACGCGGCGGGACCCACAGGGTGTTCTCGAAACAAATGTCCCTGCGCGACAACGCCGCTGTCGGCGGTCCCATAAAAATACGACTGACCCCAGTCCCAGGCAGCATGGAACCCCACGGCCCACCACAGCGATCCTGTGTACCAAAGGCTCAGGCAGAAGATCAGACTGATGCCACCTGCACCCGCCAGGCCGATAGGCGATTCCCCGGGATTCGATCGGTGGAATATACCGAACAGCGTGGCGAACAGCAGCGCACCCCACCAAAAACCGATGCCCCGCGTGATGGTGTACTGCGCGTAACCGCGAAACATCGTCTCCTCGCAGAAGCCCACGCACAGAAACACAACTCCCCACAGCGCCGCATACTCAAGAGCGGCCGCTCCACTCATCATGCGGCCATCCAGCGACAGATAGCCGAGGTGACGCAGAATCAGAACGACCGCCGAAATCGCGATGAATCCCCACAGAATTCCGGAAAAGAATCGAACGCAACGGGCTGCACCCCGATAACCGAAGGACAGCACCGGCCTGCGCTCGAGAAGCGCCATGATCCACGTCGCGATAAGGACCGGAACCAGCTGCGAGATCTCCAGCAGCAGTCCGGTCGAAGGTGAAATGGGAACGTCCGGGCGCAAGTGAAGGAAGGGGCCAACCAGAAACCCTCCCACGACGATGAGGATGGCGCAGAGAACGGCGAAAATGAGCAGCGACCACCCCGCGCGCAGGCCCTGCGGTCCAAAGAAGACCCAGTGGCCGGCCATCGGGAAAAGGCCTGACTCCGCGCTGGGCGGCTGGGAATCGGGCATTGCATCGGGCGAAGGGGTTCCGCTCAAAGGCTCTCCACGGCGTGTCCGACGCGAAAGATAGTCGACTCGTCGAAGTGCCTGCCGAGAATCTGCATCCCGATCGGCAGTCCCTCGCGCGATTCCCCGCACGGGACCGATACACCGCAGATCCCGGCCAGACTTGCCGTCACCGTGTAAATGTCAGCAAGATACATCGCGACCGGGTCGTCGGACTTTTCGCCGATTTTGAATGCCGGGGTCGGCGCCGTCGGCGTCACGATGGCATCGACCTCGCGAAACGCCGCCAGAAAATCATCCGTCAGAAGGCGGCGCACCTGCTGCGCCTTCTTGTAATACGCGTCGTAGTAGCCGTGGCTCAGCACGTAAGTTCCGAGCAAAATGCGGCGCTTGACCTCCGCGCCAAATCCCAGGTCGCGCGTCCGCCGATACATCGCGGCCAGGGTGTCCGATTCGGGCGCGCGCAGCCCGTAGCGCACGCCATCGAAGCGCGCCAGGTTGGAGCTGGCTTCCGCCGTCGCAATTACGTAGTACGTCGGGATCGCGTAGCGCGTATGCGCCAGCGAAATCGGCCGGATCTCAGCGCCGGCCGCGCGCAGCTTGTCGATGCCGGCTTCGACCGCAGCCCGCACTTCATCATCGAGCCCTTCGGCGAAATACTCCCGCGGCACACCGAGTTTCATGCCCTTGACCCCGCGATCCACATTCTCGGTATAGTCCGGCACCGGCAGTGGGGAGGAGGTCGCGTCCATCCCGTCGTGCCCGGCAATCACACCCAGCACCGTTGCCGCGTCCCGCACCGTCGCGGTGAACGGTCCAATGCGATCGAGCGACGAGGCAAACGCAATAAGCCCGTAGCGCGAGACGCGCCCGTAGGTCGGCAGCACGCCGACCACTCCGCAGAACGACGCAGGCTGGCGAATGGATCCGCCGGTGTCCGTACCCAACGTCGCCACCGCCATGTTGGCCGCTACCGCAGCTGCCGAACCACCGCTCGATCCGCCCGGCACGCGATCCAGAGCATGCGGGTTGTGCACCGGCCCATACGCGGAGTTTTCGTTCGAGGAGCCCATGGCAAATTCGTCACAATTGAGCTTGCCCAGGAAAATCGCTCCCGCGTCGGCGAGTTTCTTCACCGCCGTCGCCGTGTAGGGCGGCTTGTAGCCCTCGAGAATCTTCGATCCCGCGGTTGCCGCGAATCCTTCCAGCGTGAGCACGTCCTTAATGCCGAAGGGAACGCCGGCCAGTCTGGGCAGCGGGTCGCCCTTCGCGGCCAGGTCGTCGATGTGCGCCGCCTGCGCCAGCGCATAGTCGCGGTCGGTCGACAGGAAGGCGTGAATCTTAGGATCCTCCCCCGCAATCCGCTCCTGATAAATCTCCGCTACCGCGGTCGCGGTAGTCTCGCCCTTCGCGATCGCTGATCGGATGCCCTCAATCGAACCTGCTGCCGCCGTCGCCGTGGTCATCGCTCGATCACCTTCGGAACCTTGAAGAACACACCGTCGGTTTCGGGCGCCAACGCCATCACGCGCTCGCGGTCGAGGCATGGCCGTACCTGATCTTCGCGCAGGACGGACAGTTTCTCGGTCGCGGGCTCGCCGGCAATCGCCAGCACCTCCGCCACCTGGGCCATGGGTTCCACGCTGGCCGTATCCAGTTCCCCCAGCTGCGCAACATAATCCAGAATCGCGTTCAGGTCCCGGCGCATGCGCGGCTCCTCGTCCGCGGTCAGATCGAGGTTGGCAAGCTCTGCCACGCGCCGCACGTCAGCCAGAGAAACTCGTTCCGTTTCGGGCATAGTTTCAGTTTAAACGGCGAGCGCCAGCCCTGGCCGAACATGACTGTTGACAGACGCCCCTGCCCGGGTACAATCTGCCCCATAACGACTCTCACAGCCTCCTGATCACCCCATGAATACGGTCTGCAAGCACCCCAAGGTACGCGTCGTGGCGCGCGAAGATGACGCCGAGTTTGTCGAATGCCTCGATTGCGGAGAAGTGTTCGACTCCAACGAATTTCGCGATATGGCCATCGAGGAAATGCAGGACGAGGAAGAAGAGACCGCCTGACTTCTTTGAGCGTCCGGCAGCGGACACCGGCTGGCAAATCAATCATTACGGTTGCGGAACAACGGGGTCGCTGCCCAACCCCAGCACGTCCGCCTGCGTTCTGCCCTGCTCGCGCAGGGTGCGAATTGCCAGCGCATCGTGCCGCTTGGCCAGCCGCTCTCCGCGCTCATCGATCAGCAACGAGCAGTGATACCACTGCGGCGGCGTCCAGCCAAGCGCTCGATACATCAGAATCTGCCGAGCCGTGGAGAGCAGCAGGTCCGCGCCGCGCACGACCTCGCTGATCTGCATGGCCTCGTCGTCGGCGACCACCGCTAACTGATACGCGGGAACATCGTCCCGCCGCCACACGGCAAAATCCCCAAAGTCCTCGCCCGCGACAAACCGTTGTGGCCCAAAATGTCCGTCGTCGAAGGCGACTACCTCACCATCCGGAACGCGAAAACGCCAATTCATCCCAGCCGGGCTCTCGTACCGCTGCAGCAATTCCGCCGATCCCGCCTTCGGACGGCAGGTACCCGGATACATCGGCCCTTCATCGCCTTCGAAGCGTCGTTTTTTGCGATCCACGGTATCGTCATGCGGAGCCTGCGCAATCTCGCTCAACTCCCGGCGCGAGCACGTGCACGGATACAGGAATCGTCGCTCCACAAGCTGCTTCCACACTTTGAGGTATTGTTGGCGCCGCTGGCTTTGCGAATAGGGGCCGAATATCCCACCCACATCCGGCCCCTCCTGCCAATGAATGCCGAGCCAGTACAGATCCTCGACCATTGCATCGGCAAAATCCGCCTTCGAACGCTGCGGATCCAGATCCTCATTGCGCAGGACCAGCGTTCCACCCGCGTCCCGCGAACGCATGTACGCGGTCCAAAAGGTGCTGGCGTGGCCTGCGTGCAGCCATCCCGTCGGCGAGGGAGCTATGCGCCCGCGGTACCTGCTACGATCCGCACTCACGCCGCCAGTGTATCGGTCCCTCTGGTTGTTCTGTCGCGCGGCCCTCAGGCAGCGCGATCGGCCTCGCCCAACGATTCGTTCGTCTGCGGAACCGTGATCACCGGCGCGACCTTCCTCGGCTTCCCGGACTCCGAGGGAAACGCATATTCGAACAGCAGGCCAATTCCCTGCCCCAGATAAATCGTCGCGAAAACCAGCGGCGCTCTCCAGGCGGGCCGGAATCCATAGCTGGCTGCAATCTGCATCGAGGCAATCAACACCCCAATGGGGAAGACCGCCAGCGGCAACGTAATGATCGCCGCCGACCAGTGCGGCAGCTGCGACCAGGCAAACAGCGCCAGCAGCACAGCCAGCAGAATGCCCAGTGGGGCAATTTCGGCCAGCGAGGAGCACTCCGGATGTTTGCGCATGAAATGGCTCGCCCCGCGGCCATGCCTGAACATCTCCCGCAGCAGGTTGCGCAGCTTTTGCGGTGGCAACTCATGAACAGCGAGACGGGGGTCGCAGTAGGCCCGAATGCCTGCCCTGCGCAGCCGCTCATTGAAATCCAGGCCCGCGCAGGCATCGAAGCTCTCGTCAAAGAAGCCCACGTCTTCGAAGACGCCGCGCCGAAACGTTCCCGCGAAGCCCGGTGGATCGACGAAGCCGGCCATTTCCGGCGCAGCTGCGCCCCGGCCGATACGCGTCGACCGCGCTCGCGCAATCGACTCGCCCATCCGGGTTTCGGCCTGTGCCAGCAGCGGCTGAGGACGACACAGGCATCCGGCCTCGGTGGTTTCCAGGATCTCCGCAGTATCTGCCAGCAGGTTGGGTGACGGGATTCTGCAGTGTCCCGAAAGAAACACCATGGCATCACCAGACGCGGCGCGGATGCCTGTATTCCGTCCAGCCGAGACGCTGCGCCTGGGGTTGTCGAGGACCCGGACGCGCACGCGGCGATTGGAGTAGCGTCGACGAATCAGATCCGCGGTACCGTCCGTGGATCCGCCGTCGACGACGAGAATCTCGTAGAGCTCTGCTGGATAGTTCTGCTCCAGCAACTGATCGATGAGCCCAGGCAGCATTTTCCGCTCGTTGCGAGCAGAAATAACTACAGAAAGGTATGGCAGCATGAGACGTCCTCTTTGTACGTCTTACTGCATTGTTCGATGCTCGTTTATAGCACCGATAAGCAATAGTTCCCGCCCAGAATGGCCGACTCTTTGGTGAGCGAATACGGCGATTACGGGTAACCAAAATGTAGTGATTCCGGCGTCTCTGTCGTATCACTTCGGCGGAACTGCGGACGGGAGGCCAAGCGGGCGCCGCCTCAAATACGCGAAGCGGCAACCTCCTGTTTCGATGACGCAAGTTATTCAGGCAGTTGGCTCCTGAGGCCTTTCGAGGAGAGGACGAGCGGGGTGCGCTCAATCCATCGGCCGAGTGACTGCGGGTATGAAGTCTCGGAGCGGCCTGTCTGCAGCGCGGGCGACCGAGAACTGCGCCCCTCGGATCCCAGGCCGGCCTGAGGACGCCGTGGGAGCGAATCTGCGCTCAACGATTGTGTCCCAGGTGCAGAAAACCAGCCAATCCGTGGCCGAGCGCGCACAAAAAGAGAACCCCGGCGTGCGCCTGCATCACCGGGGCCGATGAATGATTTTCCCTCTTCGTCAGTGTCGACGCGAGTCCGCTCGAATGATCTGGATCGCGTCGTACAGCGAGCTGCCGATGGTGAAGCCGTCGCCCGAAGCGGTTGCGTGCACGAACTGCAGGTGCGGATTGTCGTGCAGGTAATGATTGCTTTGCGAGGAAATAGTGAATCCGCCCGCGCGCAGCGTATCCTCCACCGGCTGCACTTCCTCCGGACGCAGGGCGAAGTCCACATCCAGCGTAACGTTGCTGCCGCCAGAGAACGGAACCTGGATATAGAAGCTCTGCCCGACTCCCAGCCCGGCTTCTGCCCTCTCGCCGGCAATGGAAATGGAGCTCTCGTCTGGTCTTGGCAGATAAAATGCGAAAATATCATCCAGCTGTTCGACAAAACCTTCGTCGAACAGCTTCAGAAACTTGGGCGGCAGAATGCTGGCCGGATTGAACACATTGTCCGTCCCAGGAATAACGCCGACTCCGAGCTGAGGGCTGTGAATGGTGGCCAGCGCCGCAGCCAGCGTGGTTGCCAGACTGCTTCCATCGCCGAACGCCTCGAATTCCACCCACACCAGCTTGGGCGAGTCCAGAATGAGATGGCTGCCGATAGCCGTAATCTCAATGCTCTTGTTGGCCCGAAGGGCAGCCTCGAGGGCAACCAGCTCCGACTCCTGGGCGGGCAGCGATCCGTCGACAAAGATCGGCCCATCGTGGGCGTGTTTGAAGGCAATGAACCCGTTGGTCCCTGCACCCAGAGTCTGGACCTGCCCATTCACAGTCTCAAGGAAATCCGGCCGAACCAGTTCGAAACGGAGTACGTTGCCGGGCATTTCCGTTCCGCTCGCGCCCAGAACGGTTTGGATCGCGGTCCAGTCCGGGGCTGCAAACGCCTTCTCACCGGCAAACGAGAAGAGCACGAAGGCCAAAGCAAGGGCTTTGGCCACCTGACTGCGGCGAAAGCGCACAAATCCGAGTGCGGGCATTGGGGAAACGCCTCCACGGAAAGATTGTCTGTCCATTGCGGACCGAGGGAATACTACGCTCCCTCCAGGACCGCGGTCATGAATAAATCCACAGCCCGGGTGAGCCAAACGGGGGATTGACAAACGCAGGGAAAATGCCCCGGCTCTTCAGGCTCCGATGATCACGCCGGCACAACCTTACGGCCTGGTCACTTTCAGATCCGTGACGGTTCCTTCGGTGTTGTGCGCGAATCGAATGCCATAGACACCGCCGGTCGACTTCAGTTTCCCGGCTGCTGCCACCAGCGACTTGTCGTAGCTGGCGACCATGGTGCCGTTGATGATGCATTCCACCGAATTCCCCTTTACCGACATCGCGATGGTCTGAGTCACCGGCTGCCCAGGCGCCTCCGCCTTGTGCACTGCGGCATTTGCCTCTCTGCGCCCGTTCAGCGCGAACGGCGCCGGCCCAAATCCGCGGACGATGAAGTTGCCGCTTCCGTAAGCGGCGCAGTACAACTCTGTCTGCTGCGGCGTTCCCATGTCGTTACCGGCAATCACGATTCCATAAGGGTGGGGATGCGTGTTCAGGTTCATGAACTTCGGCTCCGTGAAGGTCGCCGACACGGTGTAATCGCCGCTCGCCGTGTTCGCGGGATTCCAGTAGGTGATCGCCGGACCGGTGGTCACGTGCAGCCCGCCGCCCTCCTCGATCAGTTTCGCGTCATTGACGGATTCCTTCGCACCGGGGTCCAGTTGTCCCTGCCATCCGTGGGCGAAAATCCCGCCGCCCCGAACGGCGTGCGAAGCATCCTCCTGGGCCTGGGCCGAGGCCAGCGTCGGAACGAGGAATAAAACAACAGCGACGACCGCGGATTCACGCACGAAACGCATCAGGTTTTTCCTTTCGAATGACCTGAGCATTCTATCCGCGCCACCGGTTGAGGGGGCAAGTCACTGCTGCAGGGTGTAGGCGCTGTTCGGCACTTTCGCCCCTGTTTGCGAGGGCGTCGGCAGCTGCGAGCGATCCCACCCGCCACCCAGCGCCTGGACCAGCTCCACGGCCGACATCATCTGCGATACCTGCAGGGAGTTCAGCGCCTGCTGGTCGGTCAGCAGCGTGGTTTGCGCAGTCACCACGTCTACGTAGGGATCGACGCCGCTGTCGTAGCGCTGCATTTCCAGATCGAGAAATTCCTGCGCCGACTTCACCGCATCCTGCTGGCGAAGAATCTGCTGCGAATAGATGCGGGTACCGGCCAGCGCATCTTCCACCTGCTGGAAAGCGGTCAGCGAGGTCTGCCGGTAAGCGGCCAGATCCGCATTGTAAGTCGCCTCGTACTGATGCAGTTCGGCGCGATACAGGCCGCCGTCGAAAATGATCTGCGAGGCCGACGGCCCAATCGACCAGAGGCGGCTGGGCCAGTCAAACAGATGTTTCAGCGTCGAGCTTTCAAATCCGCCCATGGCGGAGATCGTCACCTGCGGAAAGAACGCTCCGTAGCCGATGCCGATGGTCGCGTTCGCTTCCGCCAAAGTGCGCTCCGCTGCGGCGACATCGGGACGGCGCTCGACCAGTTGCGAGGGCACACCCGTCGGAATCGGCGGCGGTGCGTACGTCATCGGCCTTACCGGAATCGAAAAGTCGGTTGCGACCTTGCCCAGCAGCACCGCGATGGCATGCTCGTACTGGGCCCGCGCCAGCCCCACGTTGATGGCCGCAGACTGGGCAGCCTGCAGCGTGGCCCGCGCTTCGACGACAGAAATGTAATCACCCGTACCCGCATCGTACGCGCCCTGGTTGGCGTCGAGCGCTTTCTGGTCCGCATCCACCGTCTGGTTCAGAATGATCTGCAGCTTGTCCTGCCCGCGAATCTCGAAGTAATACTCCGCCAGCGAGGCCTGCTCGGTCAGCTTCTCGTTTTCCAGATCGGCAGCGCTCACCTGCGCCGCATATTGCGCCTCGCGCACTTCGTTACGAATCTTGCCCCACAAATCGGGGACCCAGGAAACATCGATGGGCGCCGCCCAAAGCGTGCTTGTCCGTCCGGTATTGGCCGTCGAACTATTCGTCAGGTTGGACGACGATCGCGAGCGGCTCCACGCCGGATTCGCCGTAATCGTCGGCCAATACTGCGAGCGCGCTTCGGCAATCATCGCCCGCGCCTCCATGTACTGCTCGAAGTACTGCTTGATGGTCTGATTGTTGATGTTCAGCTGAGCCTCGAGCGCGTTCAGCTCCGGCTCCTGAAACACCTCCCACCAGCTGCCCCGCAGCATCGCGTCCTGAGGACGCGCGACCTTCCAGCCATCCTGATCCTGGAAGTTCACCGTCGATTCCTTGTAGTTCTGCGCGGTCACCGGGGGCGGCGCCGGCGCGTGATACTTGGGCCCCACCATGCATCCGGTCAGGCCGCCCAGCAGCACCAGGCCCCCCGCCGCAGTAGCTACGAGCCGCCGGTTCCCCATCACGATCGCGTTCCTCTTTCCGCTCACGATGTGGCTCCCTCGATCTCCGCCCGGAAGGTATCGTGCTTCCTCCCCAGCATCCACAAGCGCAGCCGGTCCAGCGTCAGGTACACGACCGGCGTCGTATACAGCGTCACCAGCTGGCTCAGCAGAAGTCCGCCGACAATCGTAATGCCCAGCGGCCGGCGCAGTTCGGAGCCGGTGCCCGTGCCGAACGCCAGCGGCAGAGCTCCGCAAATCGCCGCCATGGTGGTCATCATGATGGGACGGAAGCGCAGCATACAGGCCTCGAAGATGGCGTCGTACGTGGACTTCTGCTCTTCCCGCTCCGCCATCAGTGCAAAGTCAATCATCATAATCGCGTTCTTTTTTACGATCCCGATCAACAGAATGATTCCAATGATGGAGATAACGTTGAGGTCGATATTGAAAATCATCAGCGCCAGCATGGCTCCGATGCTGGCCGACGGCAGTGTAGAGAGAATGGTGAAAGGATGCACCAGGCTCTCGTAAAGAATGCCGAGCACGATATAAACGGCCAGAACGGCCGTGATCACGAGGTACTTTTCCGTCGCGAGTGACGATTGGTAGGCCTGCGCCGTTCCTGCAAAAAAGCCCCGCACCGTGGAAGGCATGCTCAGCCTCGTTTCCATCTGGCTCACCTCACGGACCGCGTCGCTGAGCGACATACCATTGGCCATGTTGAAGGACACGGTCACGGACGGGAAAAGGCTGGTGTGATTCACCTGCAGAGGCGTCGTGCTGGTATTCGCCGTGGTCATGGCGGACAGCGGGCTCATCGTATTGATTCCGGCGCCACCGGAAGAGGAGCCGTTATTCAGCCAGATATCGTTCAACCCTGCCGGCGATGCCCAGTACTGCGGAGCCACTTCCATCACCACGTAGTACTGGTTGAGTGGGGTATAGATCACGGAGACTTCCGACTGCCCGAATGCGCTGTACAGCGATGAATCGAGCGTCTGCGGGGTCTGGCCCAGCCGCGCGGAGGTCACGCGGTCGTAGTTCAGCATCTCCTCGAGCCCGCCGTTTTGCTGGTCCGTGTTCACATCCTGCAGCCCAGGCAGCTTTCTCATGTTGGTCAACAGCAGCGGTCCCCACTTCGCCAGATCGGGGATGTTGTCGGACTGAATCGTGTACTGATAGAGCGCGTTGCCGCCGCGTCCGCCGATTCGGATGTCCTGAGCGGGCTGCAGGAAAACCGAGGCGATGGGCAATGCGCTGATCTTGGTCCGTATCTGGTTGATGACTTCCATCGCACTGGTCGTCCGCTGCCCCGGCCCCTTCCCCAGCGGCTTAAGGGACATGAACACGAAGCCTCCATTGCTGGCGCCCTGCCCGCCGGCGTAAGCATTCACGTGAGCTACCGCGGGATTCGCTTTGATAATGTTCACGGTCTGGAGCAGCGAGTACTGCATGAAGGGGAACGAGGCATCCTGGGGACCCTGCAGGCCGCCGAAAATGACACCCGTATCCTGCTGCGGAAAGAATCCCTTGGGGATTCTCACAATCACCACCAGGTTCAGTGCAATCGTCAGCCCCAGCACGATCAGGATGAGCACCGGATTGTCGAGCGCCCACGCCAGGGAATGACGGTATCCGGAGAGCAGTCCGTTGAAGAACCCTTCGCTGGCACGATAGAAGAGGTTGTGTTTTTCGTTCTTGTCCTGTGGTTTCAGCAGGTGTGCGCACATCATGGGTGTCGTGGTCAGAGAGATGACCATCGAGACGATAATCGCCACCGAAAGCGTGATGGCGAATTCTCGGAAGAGACGCCCGATAATCCCCCCCATCATCAGGATTGGAATGAAGACAGCGATGAGCGACATGCTGATGGAGAACACCGTGAAACCGATCTCACGGGCTCCCACCAGCGCGGCGTTGAACGCCGGCATGCCGCTTTCCAGATGGCGCGTGATGTTCTCCATCACCACAATCGCGTCATCCACCACGAACCCCGTGGCAATGGTCAGCGCCATCAGCGACAGGTTGTCGAGGCTGAACCCCAGCAGGTACATCACGGAGAAGGTTCCGATGAGCGACACCGGTACCGCGACACTGGGAATGAGGGTGGCCCGCGGGCTGCGCAGAAAGATGAAGACCACCAGTACCACCAGCACGACCGAACCCATCAGCGTCTTCTCCACCGTCGTTACCGAGGCGCGGATGGTTGTGGTTCGGTCCAGAACAATCGTCGTCTTGATGCCCTGTGGCAACACGGCCTCGAGGAAGGGAAGCTGTGCCTTGATATTGTCGACGGTCTGGATGATGTTCGCGCCCGGTTGCCGGAAAATGATGCAGGTTACCGCTTTTTTGCCATCCGTGTAGCCGGCGGTGCGAATATTCTGCGTCGAGTTGTAGACACCAGCAACGTCAGAAAGCCTGACCGCTGCGCCGTTGTGGTAACCGACGATGAGCGGGGCATAATCGGAGGCCTGCGAAATCTGATCGTTGGTGATGATGTCGGCCGTGACCGCGCCATTGGAGAGCTGTCCGCGCGGCTCGTGCGCGTTCTGCAGGCTCAAAACCGACTGCACGCTGCCGAGGGTTAGTCCGAAGCTTTCCAGTTTGGTCGGGTCCACTTCGACGCGCACCGAAGGCGTTGCGCCACCGCCAACCCCGACCTGCCCGACTCCATTGATCTGCGAAAGTTTCTGTTCCAGAATTGTCGATGCCAGATCGTAAATCTTGGTCACATCGTACTTATCCGAGGTGAGGCCGATGATCATAATCGGCGAGTCGGCGGGATTGATCTTGCGGTACGAGGGATTGGAAGGGAGATTCGCGGGCAGGTAAGTGCGTGCTGCGTTGATCGCAGCCTGGACATCGCGCGCGGCGCCGTCGATGTTGCGGCTCAGTTCAAACTGCAGAGTGACCGATGTACTGCCCAGCGAACTCGACGACGTCATCTCGGTGATGCCGGCGATATGGCCCAGCTGGCGCTCCAGCGGCGTGGCCACCGAAGCTGCCATGATGGCGGCACTGGCTCCGGGCAGGCTGGCGGAGATGCTGATGGTCGGGAAATCCACCTGCGGCAGCGGAGCCACCGGCAACACCAGGAACCCAATCGCCCCCGCGATGGCCACCGCAACGGTCAACAGCGTCGTGCCAACCGGTCGCCGGATGAAGGTCCAGGAGAAGCTCACGGGTGCATCTCCTCAGGACTCGGAGTCGAGGTCCCCGCATGCTCGGCAGCTCGGCGCGAGGGTCGTATTCCCGATATCTTCTGGGCAATTCGATCGAAGAAGATGTAGATGACCGGCGTGGTGTAGAGGGTCAGGATCTGGCTCAGCAGCAGTCCTCCGACCATGGCGATGCCCAGCGGACGGCGGAGCTCCGACCCGAGACCACGGCCGACCGCCAGCGGCAAACCGCCCAGCAGCGCCGCCATCGTGGTCATCATGATGGGGCGGAAGCGCAGCATGCTGGCTTCGAAGATGGCCTCGGTGGAGTCCTTGCCGTGCTCGCGCTCCGCCTCCAGCGCGAAGTCCACGATCATGATGCCGTTCTTCTTCACGATGCCGATCAGCAGGATGATGCCGATGATCGCCACCACGCTGAGATCCTGGCGGAACAGCATCAGCGCCAGCAGCGCGCCCACCCCGGCGGAAGGCAGCGTGGAGAGAATCGTGACGGGGTGAATGAAGCTCTCGTAGAGAACGCCGAGCACGATGTAGACCGTCACCAGCGCGGCCAGGATCAGCAGTGCTTCGTTGGAAAGCGAATTTCTGAAAGCCGCCGCTGTACCCTGAAAATCTGCCTGCAGGCTGTCCGGAAAATGCAGCTCGGCGGCCGCCTTATCGATGTCCGAAATCGCCGTCCCCAGCGATGCGTTGGGAGCCAGATTGAACGAAACCGTTACCGAGGGGAACTGTCCCTGATGGTTGATCGACAGCGCTTCGGTAACGGTCGAGGCATGCGTAAACGCGCTGAGCGGAATCGCGTTCGCACCCACACTGGAGGTCGTCGTATTGGGTGTCGTTCCTGTGCTCGTCCCTGCGGTCGCCGACGACGATCCCTGGGTGCTGCCGGTTCCCGCCAGCACGGTCGACGGCGCGGTGATCACTCCCGAAGAAGGCGTGTACTTCACCGAGCTGGTGGTTGCGTTCGAGCCGGCCGAAGACGATGCGGAAGACGCGAACGAAGTCACGGCCCCGGCGCCGCTCGCTCCCGATGACGCGCTGCTCTGGATGTACAGGTCTCCCAGGTTCCCAGGATCCTGGCCCCACATCGGCGCCGTCTCCAGCACCACATGGTACTGGTTGAGCTGCGTATATAAGGTACTGATCAGCCGCTGGCCGTAGGCGTCGTACAGGGTGTTATCAATGGTGGTCGGCGCGATCCCCAGCCGCGACGCGGTCACGCGGTCGATGATCAGCGAAACCGCCCGGCCGCCTGTCTGCTGATCGGTCGCGACGTCTTCGAGTTCCTTCAGCTTTTGCAGCCTGGCGACGAACTTATTGGTCCAGTCGTTCAGCTCGGCGGTGTTGGGATCTTCCAGAGTGTACTGATACTGCGTCCGGCTCACGCGGTCGTCGACCGTGATGTCCTGCACCGGCTGCATGTACAGGTGCATGCCCGACACATCGGAAAGACGGTTCTGCAGCCTGCGAATGACGTCGGACGCGCTGATGCTGCTGGGAGAACGATCCTTCAGCGGCTTGAGGTTGATCGAGATGCGCCCGCTGTTCAGTGTGGTGTTGATTCCATCCGCACCGATAAAGGAGGAAATGCTCTCGACCGCGGGATCCTGCAGGATGATGTTCGCAACCTGCTGCTGCTTTTGCTCCATCGCGCTGAACGAGATGTCCTGCGGCGCCTGGGTAATGCCCTGAATCACGCCGGTATCCTGAACCGGGAAAAAGCCCTTGGGAATGATGATGTAGAGGAAGACCGTGAGCACCAGCGTTCCCAGCGCCACCAGCAGCGTGATTCCCTGGAAGCGCAGCACCACCCGCAGGGTCCGCCCGTAGAAATCGATCATGCTGCTGAACACACGTTCCGATGCCCGGTAGAATCGCGTCTGCTGTTCTTCCGGATTGTGGCGCAGCACGCGCGCGCACATCATCGGCGTCAGGGTGAGGGAAACCACCGCCGAAATCACGATGGTGACGGCCAGGGTAACGGCGAATTCGCGGAAGAGCCGCCCCACCACGTCGCCCATGAACAACAGCGGGATCAGCACCGCGATCAGCGAGACCGTCAGCGAAATGATCGTAAAGCCAATCTGCGACGCGCCGGTCAGGGCCGCTTCCATCGGCGTCATCCCCTCCTCGAGGTAGCGGGAGATGTTCTCGATCATCACGATGGCGTCATCCACCACGAAGCCCGTGGAGATGGTGAGCGCCATCAGGGACAGGTTGTCGAGACTGTATCCGAGCGCGTACATCGCGGCAAACGTCCCGACCAGGGAAAGCGGGACCGCTGCGAAGGGGATGATGGTCGCGTACAGACTGCGCAGGAAGAGGAAGATGATCAGCATCACCAGCACGATGGTCAGCAGCAGCTCGAACTCGACGTCGTCGACCGAGGCCTGAATGCTGGTGGTCATATCGGTCAGCGTCGAGACCTTGATCGACGCCGGCAGATTGGTTTCCAGCTGGGGCAGAATCTTCTGGATGCTTTTGACTACCGTGATGGTGTTCGCGCCCGGCTGGCGCTGGATGTTGAGGATGATCGCCGGCGTCTTGTTCATCCACGCAGCCTGCTTGGTGTTTTCGACGCTGTTCACGACATTGGCGACATCGTGGACGAACACCGGCGCGCCGTTGCGATAAGCCACCACGACATTCTCGTAGTCGGCCGCGTCGCTGATCTGGTCGTTCGAATCGATCTGGTAGTCCTGCCGCGGCCCATCGAAGTTTCCCTTCGCGGAATTCACGCTGGCGCTGACCAGCGCCGTGCGCAGATCCTCCATATTCAGGCCGTACGATGACAGCTTGACCGGGTTGGCCTGAATGCGCACTGCGGGCTTTTGCCCGCCGCTGATGCTCACCAGGCCAACGCCGCTGAGCTGCGCAATCTTCGGCGCCAGCTGCGTGTCGACCTTGTCCTCCACCTGCGACAGCGGGATGGTATCGGAGGTGATCGCCATGGTCAGGATTGGCGCGTCGGCGGGATTGGTCTTGTTGTAGACCGGCGGAGCCGGCAGATCCGACGGCAGGAACGACTGGCCGCTGTTGATGGCCGCCTGCACTTCTTCTTCGGCGACGTCGATTGAAAGCGACAAACTAAACTGCAGCACGATGACCGACACGCCCCCGGCGCTGGTCGAGGTCATCTGGCTGAGCCCCTGCATCTCGCCAAACTGCCGCTCCAGCGGGGCGGTAATAGTGGTCGCCGTTACATCCGGGCTCGCGCCGGGATAAAACGTCAGCACCTGAATGGTCGGATAGTCGACTTCAGGCAGAGCCGAGACCGGCAGTTGCGTGTACGCAACAATGCCTACCAGCAGAATCGCGGCCATCAGCAGCGACGTCGCAACTGGCCGCAGAATAAATGGTCGGGAAGGACTCACGGAGCGTTGCTCTCACCTGAAATGGTTGTTTGGGTGTCGGGAATCCCGACTTTCGAAATGGCGACGTCCTCCTGGTCCTGCAGCTTGTCGAAGCTGCTGTTGGCCACTACCGCGCCGGACGGGATTCCCTGCACCGCAGTCCATCCGTTGTCGGTAACGCCGGTCTTCACCGTCTGCATCACGACGTGATACTTCGGGCCGTTGTTGTTTGCGCCGCCACCACCGGCAGTGCCACCCTCGCCGGATGCCCCACCCTTCTTCCCACCCTTCCGGCTTCCTCCACCGGGATTTGCGCCGCCGGAAGTTCCGCCCCCACTCTGGCTCCCAGTCGAGCCACCCTGAGCGATACTCGGATTTCCCGGTCCGGGCGTGATGAGATACACGAAGGCCACATCGCCGTTATGCTGGATGGCCGACGACGGAACCATAATCTGGTTGTTGAGCGTGTTGACCAGCAGCCGCGTGTTCACGAACTGATTCGGAAAGAGCGCTCCGTTGGAGTTCGTAAACTGGGCGCGCAGCTTCACCGTCCCCGTCTGGGTGTCGATGAGGTTGTCGATGGTCATCAGTTTGCCCGATGCGAGCTTCGTCGAGCGATCCCGATCCCATGCGTCCACGGCCAGCTGCTTGCCGTGCCGCGTCTGGTCGAGCACCTCGCCCAAATTGTCTTCGGCCATCGTGAAGATGACCGTGATCGGCTGGAGCTGGGTGACCACCACCAGCGGCGTCGTCGAGTTGGCCGTCACCAGGTTGCCTGGATCCATCAGGCGCAGGCCTACGCGGCCTGCAATCGGTGAAGTGATGTGGCAGTAGGCCACCTGCACCTGGTCGTATTGCACGGTTCCCTGGTCGTTCTTCACCGTGCCCTGATCCTGCAGAACCAGCTTTTCCTGGTCCTCCAGGGTCTGCCGCGGAATCGCATTTTTTGCCCAGGCCTGCTGATACCGAGTCAGGTCCATCTGCGCTTCGGCCAGAAGGTTCTGATCGCGCTCCAGTGCTCCCTGCGCCTGGGCCAGCTGCGCCTCGTACGGCCGCGCGTCGATATCAACCAGCGGATCGCCTTTTTGGACCACCTGCCCCTCGCGATAATGCACGTCTGTGACCACCCCCGTGACCTGCGCGGTCATGGTGGCCGTATAAACCGGCGTGACCGTGCCAATCGCCTCCAGATAGACGCCAAGGCTGCCCGTTTTGGCGGTCGCCGGAACCACCGGAATCGCAACGCCCGGGATCACGCCGCGACGACCGCCCGGCACCAGGGCCGCCTGGTTCTTCCGGCTATACGAAAACACCCAGTAAAAAAGCAGCCCGAAGGCGATAAGAATGACGGCCCAGATCCAGCGATGGCGGCGCTTCCGCGTTGGAGGGGTGGTGGTCGGGGGCAGCTGGTGATCCGGCGGCGCGATCGATGCGGAAGGTTGAGAGCTCATCTTCTATTTTGTCTGTCTTGTTCGTTCAAAGTGGATTTCCCGGGGGAGAAACGGCGAGGCATCTGAGGCAGCAGGCGACGATGGAAAACTTGTGTTAAATCCGGAGTTTATCACCGTGGCGACTTGCCCTGTCTCGAATCTGGAAGTACAAGAGACCCCATCCGGAGAACCGGTTACGCGGCTAAGATGCAGAAATTTCCCTTCTGTCCTTGCCCAATGCATGAAGGGACGAACGAACCGCCCAAATGGTCGCATCCCGGGGCCCGCAGAAAGCTGCGAAAGGGGCCGTGTCCACCACGGTCCGATGGACCCGGGATTCGTCTCCTCATCGAGGGAACGGGTCCGCCGGAGCCCTCGGAGCTCGCCCCCCAGGGTACTATCGAAGTCATCGGTAACAACTTACGCTCGATGCGACCGCATCCAAACCTTTACTCTGGCGTGGTCTGCCGCGTTTGGTCTTCATATAAAAATCCTTTTGCGAATTCATGAACGGCAACAGTAATTCGGGTTCCCACAACGCGTGGGGGGATCGGATTCGAGCCCTGCGCAACGTGCCCCCGGTGCTCCGGATCCTCTGGGAGTCCGGCCCCGCCGTTGTTACATGGGGATTAATTCTTCGCGTCGTCGTCGCCGCGATGCCCTGGTCGATCGGCTGGGTGGCGCACCTGATCATCAATGGCGTCGATCAGGCTCTGCATCACCAGCCCCTGCCCCCGCACTACTGGTGGATCGTCGGCGCGGAAGTGGTGCTCGCCGTCATCTTCGCCGCGCTCACCCGCGCCATCGACTACACCGACTCGCTGCTGGCCGATCGCTACACCCACCACGTCAGCATCGAAGTGATGCGCCAGGCCGCGCGTCTGGACCTGACCACCTACGAAGATCCCGATTTCTACGACCGCCTGGAGCGCGCACGCGTCCAGGCGACCGACCGGCTGGCCATGATCCAGCAGATGGGCCGGCTCTTCCTCCAGGTTCTCACCACACTGATCTGGAGCGCGCAGCTGGTTTACTACTCACCGTGGCTGATGCTGCTGCTGGTGGTCGGGGTGCTGCCGTCTTTCTTCGGCGAAACTCACTTCGCCTTCCTGGGCTATGCGAAGAACTTCCGCCAAACCCCCATCAAGCGGGTCATGGACTACCTGCGCCTGGTGGGCGGCAGCAAAGAAGCGGCCAAGGAACTGAAGCTCTTCAATCTGAGCGACTACCTGACCAACCGCTTCGCCAGGCTCTCCGAGCAGATCTACCACGAAAACGTCGATCTCTCGCGGCGCAAGCTGGTCTGGGGCGGTCTGCTTTCCCTGCTCGGTACCTGCGGCTACTACGGCGCGTACGTCTTCGCTATCTGGGAGGCGCTGCACGGCAAGTACAACATCGGCGTCTTTTACCTGATCACCACCGCCATCCAGCAGGCCAGCGGAAACCTGCAGCAGGCCTTCTCGACCGCGTCGGGCATCGCCGATCAGGCGCTGTTTCTCACCGACCTCATCGGCTTCTTTGAGCTCAAACCGGTGGTGCAGTCGAAACCGAACGCCCTTCCGGCGCCAAGGCCCATCCGCCGCGGCTTCGAATTCCGCGACGTCTCCTTCGCCTATCCGGGCACCGAGCGCCGCGTGCTCAAAGACTTCAACTTCACCATCGAGCCTGGCCAGCGCATCGCGCTCATCGGAGAAAACGGCCAGGGCAAAACCACCGTCGTCAAACTGATCACCCGCCTCTACGATCCCACCGAAGGCCAGATCCTGCTCGACGGCGTCGACCTGCGCGAGTACTCCCTCGACGATCTGCACCGCGAGATGGGCGTCATCTTCCAGGACTTCATGCGCTACGAAATGACGGTCCGGGAAAACATCGGCGTCGGCCAGGTTGAGGTTCCTCACACCGACGCCGACATCGAAGTGGCCGCCCACAAGAGCCTCGCCGACGAAGTCGTCAAAAAACTTCCTGGCGGGTATGACCAGATGCTCGGCCGCCGCTTTGTCTCCGGTGTCGATGTTTCCGGCGGGGAATGGCAACGCATCGCACTGGCCCGCGCTTATCTTCGCGATGCGCAGCTGCTGATCCTCGACGAGCCTACCGCAGCTCTCGATGCGAAGAGTGAGCTGGAAGTCTTCGAACGCTTCGCCGAACTCACCGCGGGCAAAATGGCTCTGCTCATTTCTCATCGATTCTCAACGGTACGCATGGCCGACCGCATCGTAGTACTGGCGGGTGGCCGCCTGGTCGAAGAAGGAACTCACCAGCAGCTCATAGCGCTGGGCGGGCGGTACGCGGAAATGTTCGAGATGCAGGCGGCCAGTTATCGATAGCGAGCGGAGTAGTGTTATGACGGGTCAGGTAACGATGATCAACGAACAGCGCTTGCGCGAAGCGGGCTTGGTACCGGACACCCTTCGCTCCGCCGCCCACGAAGACGCGCATCGCTGGGGCACCGTCCACGGCACAAAAGAACTCGGCGCGTTCGACGCGCGGGTTGAATCCGCTCGCCAGCGTCTGGAAATACTGTTTCAGGAACTCGATCAGCTGCCCACGGAGGGCTGGCCAGGACCCGAGCCGCTGCTGGAGATCCGCGAAAATCCGCGCATGATGCGCTCCGTTCTGGCCGAGCTGCGGACCGTGCGCCGCAAGCTGCGCCGCTTACCCCATGCGGTCACCGACGACCATCAGGATGAACCACGCGCGATGGCGGTCGCCGCCGGTTATCTCGCGGCCAGCGGGTCGGTCTGGAACGCGGACGCTCTCCGCATCTATCTCGACGAGCTGCAGCGTGCCGAGGCGCTTCTTCTTGAGGAACTTTGGGTGCTGCCGGTGGCGCTGCGGTTCACGCTGCTGGAGCTGATTCTCGATCAGGCTACGGCGCGTTTCCAGGCGCTCTCCTTTCAGGCTGGCGTCCCGCACTTTGAAGGCCCGGCCGCGGATCCGGCGTTCGCCAAACTCCTGACCGCGCGCATTCAGTCCCTGCGCGAAATCGCCTATGTCGACTGGTTCTTCGTTATGGAACCGCTGGTGGTCTTCGATGCCATCCTGCGCGAAGATCCCGCCGGCGCTTATCCGAAGATGGACTTCGACAGCCGCGAAGTCTATCGCAAACAGGTCTCCCGCATCGCGCGCGTCTCCGAGTGCACCGAAACCGAAGTCGCTCGCCATGCCATCAAACTCGCGGCAGCCGCCAAGCAACAGCCAGTCATTAATGCGCGTGTTTACCTGCGCCGCGCCCACGTCGGCTACTACCTCATCGACCGCGGATTCGAAGAATTGAAGCCAAAGATCGGCTATCATCCGCGCCTCATCGATCGCGTCCGCTCCACGCTGCACCGCAACGCCGACGACTTCTTCATCGGCGGGATCGAAGTTCTCACCGTCATCCTGATCGCTGCCGTCCTGCTGCCGCTCATCCCCAACTACTCCATCTTCGGCGGTCTCACCGTTGCCTTTCTTATGCTGCTCATCCCGGCTACGCAGGGAGCCGTCGACCTCGTCAACAACACCATCTCTTCCGTCTTTCGCCCGCTGCCGCTGCCCAAAATCGACCTCACCGACGGCATCCCCGCCGACTACACCACCATGGTCGCGGTCCCCACGCTTCTCCTCAACGAAGCCCAGGTTCGCGAGCTGGTGCAGGATCTTGAGGTCCGCTGTCTCGCCAATCCCGATCCCAATCTCCACTTCGGGCTGCTCACCGACCTGCCCGACTCGGTCAGCCGCCCGCGCGAAAAAGACATCGATCCGCTGGTGATCCTCGCCGTTCGCCTGGTCAACGAGCTGAACGACCGCTACAAAGGCCAAAAGAAGTTTGGCCGCTTCCTCCTGCTCCATCGTCACCGCGTCTTCAATGCGCGCCAGGGCGTCTGGATGGGCTGGGAACGCAAGCGCGGCAAGCTGCTCGACCTGAACAAATTTCTGACCGGCAACTTCGACGCCTTCCCGGTGAAGGCCGGTGACACCAGCGTTCTCCGCCAGGTGCGCTACATCATCACCCTCGATTCGGACACGCAGCTCCCCCGGGGCACCGCCCATGCCATGGTGGGCGCGATGATGCACCCGCTCAACCGCGCCATCATCGATCCTGAGCGGCGCATCGTCACCGAGGGCTACGGCATTCTGCAGCCGCGCGTCGGCGTCAGCGTGCACTCCGCCGCACAGTCGCGCATGGCCAACATCTACTCCGGCCAGACCGGCTTCGACATCTATACCCGCGCCATTTCAGACGTCTATCAGGACCTCTACTCCGAGGGCAGCTTTACCGGCAAAGGCATCTACGAAGTCGCTACGCTGCACGCCGTGCTCGAAAAGCGCTTCCCGCGCAACGCACTGCTCAGTCATGACCTGATCGAAGGCGCCTACGCGCGCGCTGGTCTGGCCACCGACGTCGAGGTGATCGACGATTACCCCTCCCACTACAGCGCCTACACCCGCCGCAGGCATCGCTGGGTACGCGGCGACTGGCAGGTCGCGCAGTGGCTCTTTTCGCGTGTGCCGGACGAAACAGGAAAATTCGTTCGCAACCCCATCTCCACGATCTCCCGCTGGAAGATCCTGGACAATCTCCGCCGTTCCCTCGTCGAGCCCGCGACCATGGTCCTGCTGGTGGCCGGCTGGCTCGGCCTTCCCGGGGGCGCTGTTTACTGGACCCTGGTCACGCTCTTCATTCTCTTCGTGCCGCCCTTTATCCAACTCCTCTTCGGTATCGGCCGATCCTTCTTCATCGAGCAGGAGGGCGCTGCACAGGATGTCGTTGCCGGCTTCCAACAGGCGCTTTTCACCACGCTGCTGACCCTGGCGTTTCTGCCTCACCAGACCATGATGGCCATCGACGCCATCATTCGCGCGATGGTGCGCCGCATGGTCACCGGCCAGCGCCTGCTCGAGTGGGAAACCGCCGCGGAAGCCGAATCCTCCGAGCGCCGCATCTCTGCCGTCGATCGTTATCTCGCGTTCACTCCCCTCATCGCCATCCTCATCGCGGTCGTCATCGGCCTCGCCCATCCGTTTTCGCTCATCCCCGCAGCCCCCATCCTGATCCTGTGGGGCTTTGAGAACGACCTCACCCGCTGGCTCAACCGGCCGCCGCGCGAACCGCGACAACAGCTCAACACCAGCGACGATATCTTTCTCCGCGAGCACGCACTCCGGGTGTGGCGTTTTTTTCATGAGTACGGCGGTGCGCGCCACAACTACCTCATCCCGGACAACGTCGAGGAGGACGGCCTCTTCGAAGCCGCGCGCGTTTCACCGACCAATCTCGGTTTGCTCTTCAACGCCCGGCAGGCGGCCTGCGAATTCGGCTTCCTCACCGCGCCGGAATTCGCCGATCTGATGCAGCACAGCTATGCCACCATGGCCAGGCTGCCTCTCTACCGCGGTCATCTCTACAACTGGTACACGACCGACACGCTGGAGCCGCTCAAGCCCATCACCGTGTCCTCAGTCGACAGCGGCAACTTTGTCGCCTCGCTGTACACGCTGAAGACGGGTACGCTCACGCTGCTGAAACGCTCTCTGCTCAACCCCCGTGTTTTTGACGGACTCAGGACGCACCTGCGTCTGCTGCAATCGCTGCAAGGCCTGCCGGAGCCGTTGGCCAGGCTGCGCGCTCCCGAAGGCGACGATCCCGATGCGTGGCTCGCGTGGGTTCTCGCTCCCGACACGCAGGCAGCCTTCGCCAATCTTCCGCCCTACACCGAGCCATCCCTCGACGAAGTTCTGTGGTGGTCGAACGAGACCCGCGCGCGGATCGAGGCAATCACCACGCTGGTTAACGACTACCTTCCCTGGCTGAAGCCGGAATACGCCTCGCTGCACGAGGCGCTGTTTGCGAAGCCTCCTGTCGACGCGGCGCTGCATCCGGTGACTGCGACTGGGGAGCCCAGCTCTTCGCCCCTTCTCCCGAACCTCGAAGACGCACCCGGCCTGGCCGCCACCCTCGAGCAACGCCTCACCCGTCCGCACCTGATGCCCGAGTTCGCCGAGACCGCCGCGCTGATGGAGCAGCTCCGCGTCGATCTGGCCGCAGCAGGCCAGCGTCTCCGCACTCTCATCGAGAACCTGCAGTTTGTCTCCGCCGAAGGCGGCCGCATCGCCGACGAAACCGACTTCGCCTTCCTCGTCAACAAAGACCGCCTGCTGCTCTCCATCGGCTACGAATTCTCGACGGGCAAGATTCACTGGGCCTGTTACGACATGCTCGCATCCGAGGCGCGCATCGCCACCTACATCGCCGTCGCCCGCGGCGAGCTGTCGCAACAGGGCTGGTTCAAGATGTCGCGCGTCCACACCCAGGCCTACGGCTGCTCCGTGCTTCTCTCCTGGACGGGCACGATGTTCGAATACCTGATGCCTGCCCTGTGGATGCGCAGTTACCCGGACACGCTGCTGTCGAAATCTCTCCTCGGCGCGGTCCAGATCCAGCGCGCGTTTGCCCGTGAGCACAACCTTCCCGTGTGGGGCATCTCCGAGTCCGGCTACGCTGCCAAAACCGATCAGGGCCACTACCACTACCAGGCCTACGGCATCCCGCAGATCGCGCTCAAGTGGGACGCCACCGCGGGTCCGGTCATCTCTCCGTACTCGACTTTTCTCGCCCTCAACGTTGAGCCATCTGCCTCCATCCGCAACCTGCGCCGCATGGCGAGCGAAGGATACACCGGCGCCTACGGCTTCTATGAAGCGATCGACTTCATGAGCGGCAAGCCTGAAGTGGTGCGCGAGTGGATGGCGCACCACCAGGGAATGTGCATCCTCGGCTTGCTCAATCTGCTGGAGGACAACGCCGTCCAGCGCTGGTTCTATGACAACGCGCAGATGCGCTCCGTCGAGCTCCTGCTCCACGAGAAGCCGATGCGCGAGACCGGTTCCAAATCCTCGTCCGCCCCACCCGCCGCAAAAAAAGCAAAGAAGCTGCCGGCGCTGAAGAAGGCGGGCTAAAACCAGGTCTTCGCCCGGTGGTCACCCCTGCCCCCTCCCTGGGGTGCTGTGGCAAACCCTTGCAGCAACGCATGTTATTTTGTTGTCGAAGTTGACATCCCCCTCCGGTCTCGCAGAGCGGAAGCGGGCGATTGTCCTGAGCCCGAAACTCAGGCCAGTTTCAGAGTGACGCAGTGGCAGTCGTACACCGCCAGCACCTTGCCCGCCCGCGCCGCCGCCGCCGCCCTCGTCAAGAACTCCTCCTGAATCGCTCCCATTGTGTCTCCTCATCTCTCGTGAGCAATAGAAAAGGCGGAGCCGTTAGGGCGTCCGCCTGCTTTTTCTTCCAGATTCTATTCTTCGCCGGCACGAGAGCGATCACAAAGATTTTGTGAGGCTTCCGGAATCGAAGGTCACGTGACCGAAGCGCGCAAGGCTCAGCCGGCGCGCTATACCGGGTCGTATCCAAGATTAGGTCCCAGCCACCGCTCCACTTCGGCCAGGCTCATGCCTTTGCGCTCGGCGTAATCGACGACCTGGTCGCGATCGATCTTGCCAACCGAAAAGTAGCGCGATTCCGGATGCGCGAAGTAGAGGCCGCTGACGCTCGAACCAGGCCACATGGCAAACGACTCCGTGAGCAGGATCCCGGTCTTCGCCTCGACGTCGAGCAGCCGCCAGATCGTGCCCTTTTCCGTGTGGTCCGGGCACGCCGGATATCCGGGCGCCGGACGGATGCCGCGATACTTCTCCGCGACCAGATCCGCGTGGGTCAGATGTTCGGCGCAGCCGTAGCCCCACTCTTTGCGCACGCACTGATGCAGGCATTCCGCAAACGCTTCCGCCAGCCGATCCGCGAGCGCCTCGGCCATGATCGCGTTGTAATCGTCATGCTGCGCTCTGAATTTTTCCACCAGGTCCTTCAGCCCGATCCCGCTGGTCACCGCGAAGGCGCCGATTGTGTCGGGCAGACCGGTTTCCTTCGGCGCAATGAAGTCGGAGAGCGCGCGGCACGGCTCGTTGCCCTCCCGATTGGCCTGCTGACGGAGGAAGTAGAGACGCTCCTGCACGGCGCCACGTGCGCCATCCGCATAGAGCTCGACATCATCGCCCACCGCATTCGCCGGGAAAAATCCGTAGACGCCGCGCGCCGTCACCAGGTTCTCTTCAACCATGCGATCCAGCAGCGTATTCGCCTCCGCGAACAGTTGTCGCGCCTGCGCGCCCTGCTTCTCATCGTCCAGAATGCGCGGATAAATGCCCTTCAGCTCCCAGGTGTGGAAGAACGGGCTCCAGTCGATGAACTCCCGCAACTGGGCCAGCGGGAAATTGTCGAGCACGCGGACGCCGGTGAACGAGGGGGTTGCGATGTCTTCCGCGCGCCAGGTGATCGGCGTCCGCCGCGAGCGCGCTTCGGCGAGCGAAACCATGGGCTGCTTCGGCGCGGCATGGGACTTGCGCACCGCCGCGTAGTCGAGCCGCAGCTGCGTCACGAACGCTGCCTTGTTCTCTTCGCTCAGCAGGCTGGTCGCCACCGGCACCGCGCGGCTCGCATCGAGCACGTGCACCACCGGTTCGCTGTAGTGCGGCGCAATTTTGATCGCGGTGTGCGCGCGGCTGGTGGTGGCTCCGCCAATCAGCAGCGGAACCTTGAATTCGAGCCGCTCCATCTCGCGGGCGACATGGACCATTTCATCGAGCGAAGGTGTAATGAGGCCGCTGAGCCCGATCACATCCGCCTTCTCGGCCTTTGCGCGCTCGAGGATCTTCTCCGCCGGCACCATCACGCCCATGTCGATCACTTCGTAGTTATTGCAGGCCAGCACCACGCCGACAATGTTCTTGCCAATGTCGTGCACATCGCCCTTCACCGTGGCCAGCACGATCTTCCCCTGCGCCTTCACTTCCTGGCCCGCCGCCACCATAGCCGCCTTCTCCGCCTCCATGAAGGGGAACAGGTACGCCACCGCCTTCTTCATGACGCGCGCCGACTTCACCACCTGCGGCAGAAACATCTTGCCGGCCCCGAACAGATCGCCGACCACACCCATCCCGTCCATCAGCGGACCTTCGATCACTGCCAGCGGACGTCCCAGCTTGGCGCGCGCCTCTTCCGTGTCCGCTTCAATATAAGAGTCGATACCTCGCACCAGCGCGTGCGTCAGCCGCTCCTCGACCGTTCCGCTCCGCCATTCTTCCGCCTGCTTTTCCGCGATGGCCGAGCCACCCCCACCCGCCGCCTTCAGCGACTCGCCGTACGTCACCAGACGCTCGGTCGCGTCAGGCCGGCGATTCAGCAGGACGTCTTCCACCAGGATCTTCAGCTCGGGCTCGATCTCCTCGTAGATCTCCAGCTGCCCGGCATTCACGATGCCCATGTCGAGACCGGCCGCAATGGCGTGATACAGGAACGCCGCGTGCATCGCCTCGCGGACTTTATTGTTGCCGCGAAAGCTGAACGAAATATTCGAGACGCCCCCGCTCACCTTTGCGTGGGGCAGATTCGCCTTGATCCAGCGTGTCGCGTTGATGAAATCGACTGCGTAATTGTTGTGCTCCTCCATGCCTGTCGCCACGGTGAGGATGTTGGGATCGAAGATGATGTCTTCGGCTGGAAATCCAACCTCGTCGACGAGGATCCGGTAGGCGCGCTCGCACACGCGAATGCGATCTCCGAAGGTCGCGGCCTGGCCCTGCTCGTCGAAGGCCATCACCACCACCGCGGCGCCGTATTTCAGCACTTTCGCGGCATGCTCGCGGAACTTTGCCTCGCCTTCCTTCAGCGAGATGGAGTTGACGATGCCTTTGCCCTGCATGCATTTCAGGCCCGCCTCGATCACTTCCCACTTCGAGGAATCGATCATGAAGGGTACCGCGGCGACTTCGGGCTCGCTGCCCAGCAGTTGCAGGAAGCGCGACATCGCCGCGACGCCGTCGATCATGCCTTCGTCCATGCAGATGTCAATGACGTTGGCGCCGTTCTCGACCTGCTGCCGCGCGATCGAAACCGCTTCCTCGTACTTGCCTTCCTTGATCAGCTTTGCGAACTTTGGCGAACCGGCCACGTTAGTTCGTTCGCCGATCATGATGAAGACGTTTTGCTGCTGCGTGAAGGGCCGCGATCCCGACAGCCGCAAGGGCTTCGGATTTCTTGCCATTACCACGCTTTCAGGCGCGCTCATCGGCTTGCCTCGCTCAGCACAGCAGCGGTTCCCTCAGTCGCCGCCAGTCTGCGCGGCGGCTCGCCTTCGAGCGCCTTCGCAATGGCGGCAATGTGCTCCGGCGTGTTGCCGCAACAGCCGCCGGCAATGTTGATCAGCCCCGCCCGCGCGAATCCGCTCAGGTATCGCGCCATGTCGCTGGGTTGCAGGTCGAAGCCGGTTGGTGACAATGGATTCGGCAAACCTGCGTTTGGATAGCATGAGACAGCGACGTCCGCCTTCTCCGACAGCTCTTCCAGAAACGGATACATGAGATCGGGACCCAGCGAGCAGTTGAGCCCCACGGAAAACGGACGCGCGTGTTCGACCGCAGTCCAGAAGGCTCCCACGGTCTGCGCAGAGATCATGGTTTCGCCGCCGCGTCCCACCGCTGCGGAGATCATGATGGGCAGCTCCTTATGGTCGGCCGCCAGGCCGTCCTCATCGAAGACCTCGCGAATCGCCACCAGCGCCGCCTTCGCATTCAGGGAGTCAAAAATCGTCTCGACAAGCAGAAGGTCCGAGCCACCGGCGATGAGCGCGCGCACCTGCTGCTTGTAGGCCGCTTTCACCTGATCGAAGGTAATGACGCGGAATCCCGGGTCATCGGCGTCGGGCGAGTTCGACAGCGAGACGGTGAGGGGCCCGATTGCGCCGGCCACAAATCGCTGCCGTCCGGTGGCATTCGCAATGCGATCGGCCCACTCGCGGCACTGGCGCGAAGACTGCTCGTTAATCTCCCACGCCAGATCGCCGAGGAACTTGTCGTCGATGATCTTCTGATAGAAATCGGGATCCTTCCGCCCGCCATGCTCGCGCGGATCCTCGACGAAAAACTCACTCTGCGCGATGCTGGTGGCGCCAAACGTATTCGTCTCGATGATGTCCGCGCCGGCTTCGAGAAACCGCCGGTGAATGTCGCCGATCATCTTCGGCTGCGTCAGCGAGAAGAGGTCGCCGTTGTTCAGCAGGTCCTTCTTCGCATCCCTGAACCGCTCGCCGCGCATGTCGGCCTCGGTCATTCCGTAGGTGCGGATGGTCGTGCCCATCGCGCCGTCGATGATGGCGATGCGTTGTTCAAGAATCCTGCGAAGCGGATGCTGGGGATCGAGGCTCATAGGTTGTGGTGCGTCTGCCGGAGCGGCATGGATCGCTGTCTTCATAAGATGTTAACGAAGGTCACGAGATTCCCCGAAGGGATCCCGGGCAATCACGCCTTCCCGCCATTAATCCCGCATATTCCTGATGTGAATGGTTGTTACGGCTTCGCCTCCGGATCCATCAGGGACAGCCCGGTAGCCACATCGTGCCTCTTCAGTAGCGGCTCCGGGTCGACAGTCACGAAGACCTCCAACAGGGGCGCAACGTGCGCGTCCAGAATGTGCCCGCCGCGTGTTGTGCCGTCCGGCAGCGCGACCACGCAGTGCATGTGCACCTGCGGCTTGCCGTCCAGTAACGCGATATCGCCGATCAGGGATGCCACCTCAACCTGCTGATTGACCGGGTTTACGCGAAACATCTTCCTCTCCAGATCGAACCACGCCAGTTTCGCGTCGGAAAATCCGCCGATCGCCGTAAAATGCGCGCTCCTGATCTGATACTTCGCCGCAAACTCCGTCAATCCTGCGTAGGGCTCATCGCCGGGACGAAAGATCACCGCGTACTCCGCAAATCCATCCTGATTCCGGTCGATCTGCTTCACCTGCATCCCGGGTGCCGATCCATGCGGACCGGCCTCCGACGTCGGTACATATGCAGGCGTGCTTTGGGCAAAGGCGCCGGTTGAAACGGCAGCCACACTGAGGATCAGAAAAACAGACCGGATGAAAGGTTTCATGCGAAGCTCCTGCATGCTAATGATGCAGGACGCGTGCCCAGGCTGCGAATTTCCCCGTTACTTCACCGAGTCCGACTGCGCCGCCAGCTGCCCGGGCATGCCCACCGCCTGCACCAACATGTCTTCCTTGCGCATCACCAGATTCGTCGCGTTCAGGCTGGCCAGCTCAAACCCGTGTCCGTGCGTGATCGCATCGGTGGGGCAGGCCTCCACGCAATAGCCGCAGAAGATACAGCGGTTGTAGTCGATGTTGTAGGTCTTCGCATAGCGCTCGGCGCTCGATATGCGCTTCTCCGCGGTGTTCTCCGCCGCTTCAATAAAAATGCAGTTCGAAGGGCACGCCGCCGCGCACAGAAAACAGGCTACGCACTTCTCCAGACCATTTTCGTCACGCTGCAGTTCGTGCGCGCCGCGGAAGCGCTCCTGCAACACCGCTCCACGCGTCGGACCCTTGCCGTCGGGGTAGTTCTCCACTTCCGTTGGTTGGAAGATTTCGCGGAAGGTGATGCTCATGCCTTTGGCTATCGCGGCTGCGTTGCGCACAATCGACATAACGTTAGTATACGAAATCCCCTTTCCCGGCTCGCGACCGGGGTCCAGTCCTTCGTAATCCCCTGCCCAATCTTTATGCCCGCCGTGCTATCCTCAGCACGAGCAGATTGCATGCGCCGCGCCACCACCATTCCGGCCCTTTTCAGCTGCAGAAGCTGGAACCGGGCCTTGGTGCGCGCCATCGCTCCCCGGCGATATACACGGACTCTGCCCACCCGTACGCGACCGAGTCTCTTCGGCAGCGACTAGTCACCGCCGCCCTCGACGCCAGCGCCTCTGCGTCGTGTCCGAAGCAGACCTCTCTCACCCGCAGCGCCATCCTGATTCCGTCATCCCCCTTGGCTTCCGTGGATGGCTCGACCGCCGAACCACACCTGTAAGGAGAGACCCATGACCGTCGCCAAAGAAATCCTTCAGCAGTACGGCCCAAAACTGAAGACTTCTCTCCCCGGCCCCGAAGCGCGCCGCATTGTCGAGGCCGACGACCGCCTTATCTCCCCCAGTTACACCCGCTCCTATCCCATGGTGGCGAAGCGCGGCCGAGGCCTGCGCGTCGAGGACGTCGACGGCAACGAGTTCCTCGACTTCGCCGCCGGCATCGCCGTCTGCTCCACCGGCCACTGCCACCCCGAAGTCGTCGCCGCCATCCAGAAGCAGGCTGCCGAGCTCATTCACATGTCCGGCACCGACTTCTACTACCAGTCGCTGATCACCCTCTCCGAACGCCTCTCCTCCATCGCGCCCATGCCCGGGCCGCATCGCTTCTACTACGGCAACTCCGGGGCCGAAGCCATCGAGTGCGCGCTCAAGATCGCCCGCTACCACACCGGGCGGCAGAACATCATCGCGTTCTTTGGAGCCTTCCACGGCCGCACCATGGGCGCGCTTTCGCTCACCGCCTCGAAGCCGCAGCAGCGCCGCCGTTTTGCGCCGCTCGTTCCTGGAGTCACGCACGTCCGCTATCCCTACACCTATCGCGGTTGTAGCGGCGGCCCGCAGGAAGAGGAAGCCTTCGCGCTCGGCTGCGCCCGTTACATCGAAGAGAAGCTCTTTCACACCACGCTGGCGCCGGAAGAAGTCGCCGCCATCTTCGTCGAACCCATCCAGGGTGAGGGCGGCTATGTGGTCGCGCCCACCATCTTCATGCAGGAGCTGCGCCGCATCTGCGACAAGTACGGCATCCTTCTGGTCGCCGACGAAGTGCAATCCGGCGCTGGCCGCACCGGCAAATGGTGGGCCATCGAGCACACCGGCGTCGAGCCCGACATCGTCTGCATGGCCAAGGGCATCGCCTCCGGCATGCCGCTCGGCATCTGCATGACGCGCGCCGCCATCATGGACTGGAAGCCCGGCTCCCATGCCTCCACCTTCGGCGGCAACCCCCTCTGCATCGCGTCGGCGCTCGCCACCATCGATGTTCTGGAGCGCGAAGGCCTGGCCAACGCCACCCGCCAGGGCGAGAAGATCTTCGCCCGCCTGCGCCACTGGCCAGCGAAATACGCGGTGATCGGAGACGTCCGCGGCCGGGGCCTGATGATCGGGATCGAGATCGTCAAGGATCAACAGACCCGCGAAACCGCACCGCTGCTCCGCGATCGGATCGTCGACCTGGCCTTCGAGCGCGGACTCCTCATCCTTGGCTGCGGCGAGAATTCCATCCGCCTGGCGCCGCCGCTCATCGTCAACGAGCACGAAGCCGCCGTCGCCCTCGATATTTTGGAGGAATGCGTGGCGGTCACTGAACAGGAACGGACGCAGCAGCCAACCCTGGCGGGTGCTGCTGTTAGTTCTGCCGTTTCGGTGTAAACCGGACATTAGGGCGGGATCGGAGCTTCCGGTGCCGCCCGCCTTTATTCCAGTGGACCCCGGCCGTTACCCCGCCCCGTGGGCCGCTTAGCCTGCTTGCCAAAGAAGATTCCCGCCGCGAGGAACACCGCCGCAATCACGGCATTGGTCAGCCCCACCCGCAAATTCCCATGGTGCATCGCCAGCGCGGCATTCAGGAACCAGACCGCGGCACCCAGGTACCAAATCCAGTTGAAATTGCGGCTCACTTTCTTATGGGATGCGCCCTCCGAGACGCACGCGATCCTCAGCCTTCATGGTAAAGCGTCACTCCTCCAGACACCGCCGCGAGCGCCTTTGTTCCGCCGTCACCTTCATCCCCTCGCCCGCCTTCCCTGTGCTACCATCCCTGTTCCTGTGAACGTGTGGTAACAAAAGCTCCCAAATCCCGCTTCTCAGGAACGTTTTCGTATGCCGGACGAGGATCGCAACAACCGGGGTCCCCGGCGCGCCCGCTTATGGTGTGACGGGGTGGTCTCCGCAACCGCCGGCACGCATCCACGGCGCGCCGGTACCCATTCCGCCTCCACTTCAGACGCCACCTACGACGCCTCCCGCAATCCCTGCGTCTCGCGAGTTCGTATCCGCCATCACAGCGGCCCGATCCCCTCAGGTTTCTACTTGCCTGTTTTGGCCAGGCGATGCAAACGCGGCCTCGGCTCGCGCCAGCCGCAATCAATCTATCCATCAAGGAGAATCCCATGAAAGCCTACCCAGGAAGTGAGATCCGCAACGTGGCTGTAGTGGGGCATGCGCACAGCGGCAAGACCACCCTCGTCTCCGCTCTGCTGCATGCCTCAAAAATGACCCCCACCCTCGGCCGTGTCGAAGATGGATCGGCCGTCACCGCCTATGACGAAGAAGACGTTGCCCGCGGAACCACCATGCAGAACGCCCTGGCCTTCGCCGAATGGAATGGCGTGAAGGTCAACCTGATCGACACCCCTGGCTTCCATATGTTCGTGCACGAAGCACGCTGCGCCATGGCGCCGGTCGAAGCCGCCCTGGTCACCGTGAACGCCGTCACCGGCGTCGAGCCCATGACCGAGCGGGTGTGGAAATACGCCGAAGAATTCAATCTGCCCCGTGCCGTCGTGATCAACCAGATGGATCATCCGCGCGCGGCCGCCTCTGCCGAATCCACCCTGACCACGCTCACGGAGCGCTTCGGCCGTCAGTGCGTCCCCGTCCAGCTGCCCATCGCGGACGCCAAAGGTTTTGCCGGCGTCATCGACCTGGTCACCATGGAAGCCTTCTTCTACACCACGGGCGGCGACGGCCACGGCAAGATCGGCGAGATCCCTGAATCTCTGAAAGATCCTGCACAGCGCGCGCACGAGGCGCTGGTCGAGTTAGTCGCCGAAGGTAAAGACGAGTTGATGGAAGAGTTCTTCCGCGAAGGCACGATTCCCGAGCAGCACCTGATCAGCGCCCTCCACGAGGCGATTCGCGAAGACCGCATCTTCCCGGTGCTCTATGCCAGCGGCCTGGCCAACGTCGGCACCGATCACCTGCTCGACTTCCTCAAGGTCTACGCGCCCGCTCCCATTGAGCGCGAACCCGTCGCCGCTCGGGCTGCCCTGCATGCCGTCGCGGTCACCAATGGCGAGGCCGCCGTCGCGAGCAGCGCCGACCAGTCACCGGAAATCGTCCTGCGCAAAGTGGCCGACTCCGAGCCGCTCTCCCTCTACGTCTTCAAAACCATGACCGATCCCTTCGCCGGCCGCATTACCTTCTTCAAGGTTTTCTCCGGCGTGCTCAAAAACGATGCCACGGCGCAAAACTACTCCCGTCGCGTCCCGGAAAAATTCTCCCATCTGTCGGTCATGCAGGGACGCACGGCGGTCGCGGTTCCCGAGCTGCACGCGGGCGATATCGGCGCCGTCGCCAAGCTTCGGGAAACCCTCACCGGCGACACCCTCGGCGACAAGAGCCACGAAATCTTCTACGAGCCGGTGACCCTGCCCGAACCCGCGATGACCTGGGCCATCGAACCCAGGTCCCGCGCCGACGAGGATAAGCTGGCCCCTGCCGTTCACAAGCTGATGGAAGAGGACCTGATGGTTCGCTTCTTCCGCGATGCGCAGACCAACGAATTCCTGATCGCAGCCGCAGGCCAACCCCACATCGAAACCCTGGTCAGCAAGCTGCGCAAGCGATACCACACCGAGGTCAACCTCAAGGCCCCGCGTGTGCCTTATCGCGAAACCATCCGCGGCCGCGCCGACGCTCAGGGTAGGCACAAAAAACAAACCGGCGGCCACGGCCAGTATGGCGACTGCAAAATCAAAATGGAGCCTCTGCCGCGCGGCGGCGGCTTTGAATTTGAAAACGACGTCTTCGGCGGAGCCATCCCGCGCAACTTCATTCCCGCCGTCGAAAAAGGCATCCAGGAATCAGCCGCTCGCGGCTACCTGGCGGGCTACCCCGTGGTCGACTTCAAGGTCATCGTCTACGACGGCAGCTATCACGACGTCGACTCCAACGAGCTGTCGTTCAAAATGGCCGGCCGCATTGCCTTCCGCAAATGCATGGAACAGGCCAAGCCGGCACTCCTGGAACCCATCATGAGCGTCGAAATCGAGGCCCCACAGGAGTTCGCCGGCGCCCTCATGGGCGACCTCAACCAGCGCCGCGGCCGCGTTCAGGGCATGGACGGTCACGGAGCCAACACCATCATCCGCGCTGAAGTGCCCATGGCGGAGATGCTGACCTACGGCCAGACCCTGACCGCGACGACCCAGGGCCGGGGCAGCTTCCACATGGAGATGAACCACTACGACATCGTCCCGCAGCCCATCGCGGAGAAGATCGTCGCCAACGCGAAGAAGCCCACCGGAGAAGAAGAGGAAGAGTAAGGCCGGGTCAACTCGGCGTCCCGGGGCGGATCAACCGCCTCGGGAGTCGAGCGGCTTCTGACGCGCGCCACCTGTTTCAACTGGTCAGGGGTGAGCAGCTTCGTTGTCCACGGAGACGACAACGCAATCCCGCTTGTCCTGCGCATCCCGCTGGCAGTTTTCGACCGCCTTGCGTCGCGCGTCGTCGGTGGTCATTTGCGCTACCGCGAAACCGAAGGAGTGTGGCGAGGCAGCGAACGCCTTGTGTGGCCCCAGCAGCAAATAATTTCCCCAGGCGCGCTGCCCGTTTTCACTCAGGCCCGGCGGAGGTTGGATATTCGGCGCTTTGATTTCGGGCAGTGGCTGCGCCAGGGGATTAAGCTGATGCGCAACCAGAAAACCATCGACGGTGTCCGACCAGGCGGCCACGTGGCGAAACAGCGAGTGGCCGTCGTCGCCGATGGCCGGAGCGAGGACGAACTGATCGTTGCCTCCCTGGGAGCGAAAGGCAGCGTCGAATTTCTGCGCCAGTTCGGGCCAGAAGTACTGATCGTTCTCGGCATAGAGCCAGAGCATCGGCGCACGCGAGCGCTTGCCAAAATTGCGGTAGGCGCGGACCAGATCGTCGGGGTTGCAGACATCGTGATCGGCGCGTGAGCCGCGGCCCCCGGCAAAGTTAATGCCGGCCACCAGGCCGGGAGGAGCCGTTGCGGTCAGAGCCACGGTGGCCAGTCCGCCGGTCGAGACGCCGACAGCGATGGCGTGTTCCGGATCGACGTTGGGAAGCGAACGAGCATATTCCATCGCGACGCGCAGATCCTGCGCTGCGTACTCGGCAGCCGCCTGGTAATCGGTGGTGGGGCAGCGGCCTGCGTGGCGGCCGTCCTGCTCACCGCCGGAGTGGCCATAGCCGCGCCGCACTACAACCAGCACGACGAAGCCGCGGCGGGCGAACCACTGCGCCTCGGGCAAAAGCGCCCACGGCGTCACTTCGGCATGCTCCTCGGGCTTCCGCGAGGAGCCGTGCGTCATCACGACGAAAGGGTGCCTGCCGGGAAGATCGGCATAGACAAGCAGGGCGTCAAGACCGGTAGGAGCAGCCTGCGTCCAGGGGATAAAAAGCTCGCGCTCCTTGTAGCGCGGCGCGCCGGCCGTCTGCGCCAGAGCGCCGGCACAGAGAAAAAGCAGAACGAGCAAAGGCCGGATTCGCACAGAAGAACTGTACAACGCCCGAGCTCCGGCGATCCCGTTGATGCGGTGATGGGGTCAGGCGGTCTCCGCACGAACCGCTTAGTTGACCGGTGTGGCGTTGCGCAGATCGAGGGTGACGAAGTTCGCTCCGGGATGGAGATGGATGGCTTGTTCCCACGCGACGGCCTGGTTGTTGAGTCGGGCGGAGATCATGAGGTAGTAGGTGCCGGCGGGCGTAGAACGCGCTGCGAATGGAGAGCAAGCAAATCCAGCGCGCGTCGGACATGGGACGCGCAGACCGGAAACTAAGCAGCGCTGGCGGTAATCGTGCCGGTTTCGCCGGCGTCGGCCGACTCGTTACTGGCGAGGATCGTGGTGATCTGGGTGAACGGGATGAAGAAAGCAGACGGAGTGGCAGGCTTGACGCGGAATCGGTCGGCGATACGATTCGCGGCTTCCTCGCTCTCGATCCAGATGCCGGAGGACTCGACGCCGACCAGGGTGACGGTTTCGAGCTTGTCCTGATCCTTGTCCCCGCTATCGAGAAGCTTGGGGCCGAGGACGACAATCTTGCGACGGATCAACTTCGCCAGCTGCATTTCCATGCTCTATGCAGACGCACGGTTGCAGTCAGGAGTTGGCCAGGGGCGCGTGTCTGCCAGGTGCCCTGGGCTCCGTGTCAGACATGACACGGCGTGTCTGACGGCACACGGCGGCTGGCCGCCGAGGTCCGGCTAAACCCATTCTTTTCTGCGGATCCCAGAAGGTCCGCCGGTTGCACATTGTCGCGTCGCAAGGCTGAGTGAGGCGCCGCAATGAACGACCTGAAGAAAACAATGATTGCAGCAAGCTGCCTGGTTCTCTCGATGTTGCCGGTGGAGGCCCAGACGGCACAAACGAAACCGGCCAAAGTGAACGCGACCGCGGTGGCTCCGACCAGGAGACCGCGCGCGGCAGACTTTCGTCCGCCATCCATTGCCGCTCGTCGGACCCAGCCGGCGACGCGCGTCATCGTCGTGAGCCTCGAGGATCGGCGGCTGGCGCTGGTCGAAGACGGCGCGGTCAGGAAGGTTTACCACGTCGCGGTCGGTAAAGACACGACACCGAGTCCGACCGGGACCTTCACGATTGTCGAGCGCGTCGAGAACCCCACCTATTACCACGAGGGCCAGGTCATTCCCGCAGGGCCCGGAAATCCGGTGGGCACGCGCTGGATGGGGCTCAACAAGAAAGGCTACGGCATTCATGGAACGAACGCCCCGCGCTCCATCGGCAAGGCCGCGTCGCACGGATGCATTCGCATGCGGCAAAAGGATCTGGAGGAGTTGTTTGCGGAGGTGCAGAGTGGCGACCAGGTGGAGATTGTCGGCGAACGAAACGACGAGACCGCGGCGATTTTTGGTGGAACGCCTGCGCTGCCGGGTGCGGCGGCTCCTGCACCGACGGTGGTGGCAGACACAGCGACAGAACGGAGTCCGGCACCGGCTGCGGCGACTGCAGTGACGGGTACCGCCGTTGTCCCGGCGAGTGAGTAGGCGCGAGAGCCAGGGAGGATCGCCATGGAACTGTTTGCGGAAGGCCTGAGTGTAGTGGGTGCGATGCTGCTGAGCATCTCATGCGGGCTGCTGCTGGAAGAGTTGCTGTTCGGGGGGCTGGTCCGCTTGTTCTTCGCTCGCCAGCGGGTGGCCAGTGCCGTAACGGAGCGGAAGGAAACCGGAGTTGGAACGGGAGGGAAGAAATGCTTGCGCTGAAGGATGTGTTGATCGTCGCGGGAGTCGTGATCCTGGCTGCTGCAGTGGGCATCGCGCTGTACGACCTGTGGAAGGTACTGGAGTATCCGCGGAAGCTGGCACGGATTGCGGCGAGCGGAGAGGCGACAACCGGGATGCCGGAAGAGCCACAACCGGTGCGGTGGCGGATGGCCGCCGCGCTGGCCGTGGCGGCGTGTCTGCCACTGCTGATCGCCGACAGCATTGTGGTGATCCCAGCCGGCATGGGCGGCGTCCGTGTCAGCCAGTTGCGCGGAACGCTGCCGGGAACGCTCTACTCGGGTGCGCACTTTGTCCCACCGCTGGTGGAGAGCGTGCAGATCTTCGACCTGCGCGACAAGCTGTTCACCGCTGGCGTTGTCGAAGGACTGGGGGGCCAGGCGGGTGGGCCTTCCGCCCAAAAAACAGCCTTCGAGCCCCAGCCCCTTGATGTGCAGTCGAAGGAAGGGCTCGACATCGGCCTCGCCATCACCGTCCGCTACCGCCTCGATCCGCATCGGCTCGACTACATCGAAAGCCATCTGCCGCAACCGGTGGATTCGCAGATCGTGCCCGCCGTGGTGGCCAGCGCGTGGCGCGAGCTCGCGCCAGGTTACACGGTGCGCGAAATCTTCAGCACCAATCGCGAGCAGATGCGCAGCCAGGCCGCTGGGGTGATCACGAAGAAGCTCGGGGCGGACGGCATCATTGTCGAAGAAGTGATGCTGCGCAACATTCAATTACCACCCGAGTACGCGAAGGGCCTCCAGGATTTACTGCTCAAGGAGCAGGAGGACGATCAGCTGACGGTGCAGACCGACATGCAGCAGAAGCAGGTGCGCATTGCTGAACTGCAGGCGGAAGCTGAAGCGGCACAGAAGGTGAAGGAGGCTGAGGGCGACGCCCACGCGAAGGTCGTCGAGGCTAAAGGCGAGGCAGACGCGATGCAGTACACGCTGCCGCTGAAGCAGAAGCAGATCGAGCAGTCGAAGCTGGAAGCCGAGGCACGTAAGGAGGCGACTATCGAGAACGCCGACGCTGAGGCGCAGGCCAAGGTGATCGACAGCAAAGCCGAGGTACAGCGGCGCAATCTGCTGGCGGACGCGGAGGCGAATCGGATTCGCGTGACCGCGTCAGCCGATGCGGAGCGAATGACGAGCGAAGCGAAGCTGCTGAACCAGTCGCCGCTGCTCATCAACAAAATCATCGCGGAGCGCCTGTCGGACAAAATCCAGATGGTCATGGTGCCGTCCGACGGGAAGTTCTTCTTTGCGAACGATGTTTTCAAAGGAATGGATGCCAATTCTGCCTTGAAACAACAGCTGCAACAGCAAATGGATGGGGACGATCCGCCGGCGGCTGGCCGTCCCGCCAACGGAGCCTCGGGACAAAACTGAATCGAGGCTCCCGTTTGAACCGGCGTTCGCTGTTTCTCTCGGCTCGTAAAGCACGGGCTCACGAGAGAGCAGCCTGATCCACCTCGGTTGTCGGACATGACGGCCGAGGTGGACGTTCGTGGGAGAAGGACGATGAAGAGCGCACGATATAATCCGCCCCAGCGAATGATCCACAAGCGGTGCTGTGTTGTCGTGCTGGCGCTGGCGTGCCTGCTTCTGGCTGCGCAGGCGGCGAATTGGGAGCAGCCGGCCGGCGATCTGGCGAAACAGATCGCGGCGCTCGCCGGGCCGGGTCCCGCAAGGCTCGTGCTGCGCAACGATTCGTCGCTGGCCAGTAGTGAAATTCCGGCGATTCGCCGCCAACTGGAGCACGATCTGCGCAGTCTGGGCATCGTCACCGGCGGCGCCGAGAGCGCGACCCTGATTCGGATCACGCTCTCAGAGAATCTGCAGGGCGGCCTGTGGGTGGCCGAAGTGGTAGAGGGAACCGAGACGCGCGTGACCATGCTGCCGGTGACTCTGGAGCCCACGGCCCCGTCCGCGGGAGGACCAAGTCTGACGCTGCGCAGGAGCCTCGTCATCACCGAACCCGAACCGGTGCTCGATGCGCAGATCTTCTCGGTCGGCACAATGCCGCGGCTCGTTGTGCTGGAGCCGGAACGGATTCTGACCTACATCCGCGGCTCGGCCGCACTCTCGTTTAACGGCGCGGCGTCCGGTGCCTGGGTCGAGGATCAGCAATTCCCCATCGCCCACACCCGGCCTTTTCCGCGCGACATGCGTGGAGAGCTGGTGGCCGCACCAGATCATCTCTTCGACGCCTGGCTTCCGGGCGTTCAATGCAGCGGGACCAACACCGGCGCGCAGATCGCGATGACCTGTGCGGACAGCGACGATCCCTGGCCCATCGGAGCCTCACAGAAGGCGTTCTACAACGCCATGCGCGACTATTTCACCGGGGTCATGGCACCGGGATTTGGGATGGAGATGACGCCGTTCTATCAGGCGTCGGACATTCCGAGGCCGACCGGAACGGGGATGCTGCTGAACCTAGTCGACGGCCGGCTGATACTGATCGAGAACAACCTTCTGAAACCGGTGACGGGCGCGAATGACTGGGGCAGCGACTTCGCGGTGATTCGGTCCGAGTGCGGATCGGGCGTGCAGGTACTGGCATCAGGATCGGGTGCAGCGGTGGCCGGCGACAGCCTGCGCGCCTGGGAGCTGGTCGGACGCGAGGCCATTGCCGTCAGCGCACCCTTACCCGTGGAGGGTGCGGTAACGGCAATGCACGCCGGGGCCAATGCAACGTCGGCGACTGTGATTGTCCGCCGGGATGCGCCCCTGCGCTACGAGGTGTGGAATGGGTCGGCGCTCTGTAATTAGTCGGCGGGTCGCGTGTTTGCTCCCGCTGCTGTGTCTGCCATTGTCTGCCGCAGCCAGGACGCGCCCCCATTACGGCGGCACGCTGCGCATCGAGAGCCAGAGCGACCCATGGCAAATGCCGGACGGCGTCGCGCGCCGCCTCGTGCTCGATACGCTGACCATCGTAAGCGACACCGGCGGAGCCCAGCCTGCGCTGGCGGTGCGCTGGGAGTCGCAGAGTGCCGCGCACCGGTGGGAATTCTGGATCCGCACCCGCGTTCATTTCCAGGATGGCGAGCCGCTCACGTCGGACACGGTGGCGACCGCCCTGACCGACGTGTGCAGTCGCGTCACTGCCGGCGTCTGTCCGTGGCGGACGGTGCACGGTGTCGGACCCTCTGTCGTCTTCACCAGCGACGGACCGATTCCGGATCTCCCCGAACTTCTCGCACAGACGGAATTCGCCATCGCGCGCCAGGATGCATCGCGGCGCCGTGATCGGAACCGGACCCTTTCGCGTGAAGGGATTTGCCAATGGCGCACTGACCCTGGTGGCCAACGACGATTGCTGGTCGGGCAGACCCTTTGCCGATACGGTCGAATTGCGCACGCGCCGGACCATCCGCGATCAGTGGCTGGACCTGAGCGTCGGCAAGACCGACATCGTGGAGGTCCCGCCGGAGCTGCTCCGCCAGGCCGAGCAACAACACCTGAATGTGCTGGTTTCGCGCCCGGTCGATCTGCTCGCGCTGACCATCGCGCCGACTGGCTGGTTCGCTGGCCAGGAAAAGCGGCAGGCCGCGGCCCTGGCAGTCGATCGCACCGCCCTCTACAACGTCATCTTTCAAAAGCAGGGCGAAGTGACGGCGAGCCTGCTGCCCCAGGAACTGAGCGGCTATTCCTTTCTGTTCCCCGCGGATCGCGACCTCGACCGGTCCCAGGCGCTGCGGGGCGGAGCGACGCCCCCCAGTCTGACGCTGAACACCGACGACACCAGCGCGACGATGCAGCTGGCCGCCGCCAGACTGGCGCTCAACCTGCATGAAGCCGGATTCAATATCCAGGTCGCCTCTTCCGGCTCGCATCCGGCAGCGGCACCATTGTCGTTGCGGCGAGTGCACCTCGAAGCGACCGCTCCCCAGCCCGCGCTCGACGAGTTGCTCGCCCGTTTCGGGCAGAATAGTAGCGTGGCTGGCACAGGTGCGGCGTCGTTGTGGCAGCAGGAGCGGGGGATTCTGCAGAGCGACACCATTGTCCCGCTGCTGTGGCTGCCGCGCGCGTGGGCGACAGGAGAGCGAGTGCGCGATCTGCGCCTCTTGTCCGACGGGGAACCCGATTTGTCCAACGCGTCGCTGGAGGGCGCACGGTGACCCTTCGGCAAAAGATGCTGCTCATGCTCGCGCTGACGGTGATGGGCGTGGTGGCAGCCGTGGGATGGACGGGCTCGGTCCGGGTGCGCCACGTCTTTGAGGATATGGATCGCCAGCAGACCGACGTCCTCATCGGCCAGTTCCAGCGCGAGTTCAACCAGCGCGCCTCCGACACCGCCGGAGCGGTCGGCCGCATGGCAGACAGCGATGTCCTGCGTCGCATCGCCTTCGACCTGAACAACGGAGGGGACAGCGCGCCGTATCTCACCGTGGCTCTGCCTCTGGCGCAGGAGTACCGGCTCGACTATCTGGAGCTGGTCGCACACGACGGCAGCATCATCTCGTCGCTGCAGTGGACGGCGCGCTTCGGATACAAAGAGCCGGCCATCGCCGCGGCCGGCAAGCCCGCGTTCCTCAAACAGGAAGATTTACCCGATGGCACTTCGCAGATCGGGTTGTTTGCCACGCGCGCGATCACCGCCTCCGACCCTCCGTTGTATGTGGTCGGCGGCAGACAGCTCGATGCCGGCTTTCTTCGGGACTTTCCCGTACCGGCAGGAACCCAGCTGCTGATCTACCGCAATGTCTCCGGCCCATTTGACGCGCACAACTTCGCGGGGACCCCCCAGGGACTCGACGCAGCAGGGAAATATCAGGCGCTGGTCGACGACGCGCGATCCAACGCCAACACCGCCGAAGGCGTGGTCTATCTCACCCGCCACAGCGAAGACAGCATGAGCGTGACCGCCATTCCCCTGAAGGGCACAACCGGCGATGTGCTCGCCGTGCTGGTGGTGGCGAATTCGCGCCGCAGCATGGTCGAGGTGCAGCGCCACATTCGCGACATCGCCTTCGGGATTGCGGGGCTGGGGATCATTTTTGCGGTGCTGGCGAGCCTTTGGATCGCGGCGCGCATTTCGCGCCCGATTGAGGAGCTGGCCCGAGCTGCGGGTCAGGTTGCGGCCGGCGACTGGGAGACGCGCGTCGATATTCGAACTCTCGATGAGGTGGGCGACCTGGCGCGCAGTTTTAACAATATGACGCGGCAGCTGGCGGAGCAGCGCGAGCGGCTGGTGCAGACCGAGCGCGTGGCCGCATGGCGCGAACTGGCCCGCCGCCTGGCGCACGAGCTCAAGAATCCTCTGATGCCCCTGCAGATCACCGTGGAGAACATGGTGCGCGCGAAGAAGCTGCCTAAGAAGCAGTTCGACGAAGTCTTCCAGGAGAGCACGGCGACCCTGGAGGCGGAGATTGAGAATCTGAAGACCATCGTCGGGCGCTTCAGCGATTTCTCGAAACTGCCCAAGCCGCAGGCAGTCGAGATGGATGCGCGCGAAGCGGTCCGCCGCGTGGTCAAGCTCTACGGGCCTGCGCTCGAAGAGAAGCACATCGAGCTGGGAACCTCGATCAGCGCGGAGCCGTTGCCGATTCTGGGAGATTCGGAGCTGTTGCATCGCGCGCTGTCGAATCTGGTGCTGAACGCGATGGACGCCATGCCGGAGGGTGGAACCCTGACTGTTTCCGCCGGACGCGTCAAGGAGATGGCGCGCATTTCGGTTGCCGATTCCGGATACCGGGCTGACGCCGGAAGAGTGCGAGCGGCTCTTCACGCCTTACTACACGACCAAGCAGCATGGCACGGGGCTGGGCCTGGCCATCGTGCAGTCGGTGATCGCCGACCACAACGGCACCATCGCCGTCGAGAATGTGGAAGGCGGCGGCGCGCGCTTCGTCATCGGGCTGCCCCTTACGGAGACTGGGCACGCATGAGCAAAGCTGACATTCTGATTGTCGATGACGAGGCGAATACGCTGGCGTCCCTGGCACGCGCCTTTCGCCTGGCGGGTCACGAGGCCACCGTGTGCGACAACGCGGCCAGGGCGCTGGAGCTGGCGAAGTCCCGGCCCTTCGACCTGATTCTGTCCGATGTGGTCATGCCGGGGCGTGACGGCCTGGCCCTGCTCGAGGATCTGAAGTCGAGCGGCGTGGCCGCACCGGTCGTGATGATGTCCGGCCAGGCGCACATCGAGATGGCGGTGAAGGCAACACGGCTGGGCGCCATGGACTTCCTGGAGAAGCCGCTCTCCACCGACAAACTGCTGCTGACCGTCGACAACGCGCTCCGGCTGAAGCGGCTCGAAACGGAAAACTCCGAGCTGCGGAGGCGCGTCGGCAAGCATGAACTGGTGTGGACCGGCGATGCGATGAGGCGCGTGATGGCGCAGATCGATCGCGTGGCGGCCAGTGAGTCGCGGGTCTGCATCTATGGCGAAACCGGCACCGGCAAGGAGCTGGTGGCGCGCACGCTGCACGAGAAGAGCGCGCGAGCCTCAGGGCCGTTCGTCACGCTGAACTGCGCGGCCATTCCCGCCGAGCTCATCGAGTCGGAGCTGTTCGGGCACGAAAAGGGTTCGTTCACCGGCGCCGCGCAGCGCCACATCGGCAAGTTCGAGCAGGCGCATCACGGCACGCTTTTCCTGGACGAAATCGGCGATATGCCTCTGGCGATGCAGACGCGGTTGCTGCGTGTGCTCGAAGAATCGGAAGTCGAGCGCATCGGTGGGGACAAGCCGGTCGCCATTGATGTCCGCGTCGTGGTGGCCACGCACCGCAATCTCGAGGAGATGGTCGAAGCCGGAAGTTTTCGCCGGGATCTATATCACCGCGTGGTGGTATTTCCCATCACGCTCCCGCCGCTGCGCGTGCGAAAAGAAGACATTCCCGCGCTGGTGGAGTATTTCGCGCAACAAGTCTGCGCGCAGAATGGCTGGAAACCGGTGCCGTTTGCGCCCGAAGCGGTCGCGGCACTGTGCGCATATCCATGGCCCGGCAACATTCGTGAGTTGCGCAATGCAGTGGAACGGCTGCTGCTTCTCGCCGGAGACAGCGTCGATGCGGCTACAGTGGAGCTGGCGCTGCCGCAACGGCCCGCGTCCGCAGCCGGCGCCATCGCAGGCTCCGACGGGGCAACATCGAGTGGACCTCTGGCGCAGCGCGTGGCAGACTTCGAGCGCGCGACGTTGCTGGCCGAGCTCGAGCGCAGCGGCGGCCATGTCACCAATGCGGCGAAGGCGTTGGGACTGGAGCGGAGCCACTTCTATAAGAAGTGCCAGCAGCTGAACATCGATCTCAAAGCGGAGCGATCCTGAGGTTCGCGCGAGATCTCTGAGTGCGCCAAAGCGCGCACGGTACTAACGTGCGCGAAATCCTTCCTCCAATGACGAAATTACACTTCTGCGACACAGCGCTTTTTACCACCGGTGAAATCATGAACGCAGCATGCTTCAGCACCCCGTTATCATTCAGGGAGGCATGGGCGCCGGCGTCTCCAGCTGGCGTCTCGCCCAGGCCGTATCTCGCTTCGGACAGCTCGGCGTCGTCTCGGGCACGGCGCTGGATCAGATCCTCGTCCGCCGTCTTCAGGATGGCGATCCCGGCGGCCACATGCGCCGCGGTCTGGCTGCGTTTCCCTTCCCGGCAATGGCCGATCGCATCCTGCGCGCCTGGTTCATCCCCGGCGGCAAGCCTAGCCACCGCAGCCTATCGCATCACCCTGACGCACGCGAAGGATGAGCCCCGCGAGCTAACCGAGTTGTGCATCGTCAGCAACTTCGTCGAAGTGTTCCTCGCCCGCGAAGGCCACGGGAATCCCGTCGGCATCAACTACCTCGAGAAGATTCAAATTCCCCTGCTGCCCTCCCTCTACGGAGCGATGCTGGCGAACGTGGGCTACGTGCTCATGGGCGCCGGCATCCCTCTCCACGTGCCCGGCGTGCTCGATCGCCTCGCCGGACATCAGCCCGCCGAGTACGGCCTGCACATCACCGGCTCACGCGAGGGCGACGATACCACCCTGCGCTTCGATCCGCGCGACTACTGGCAAGGCAGCATGACCCATGCCAATCCGGATGAAGTCGCCCCGCTCCACCGCCCCTTCTTCCTCCCCATCGTCTCTTCCAACACCCTGGCTGCCACCATGCTGCGCAAGGCAAATGGACGCGTCGATGGGCTGGTCATCGAAACCCGCACCGCCGGAGGCCATAACGCCCCGCCTCGCGGCAAGCTCCAGCTCACCCCCCGGGGCGAGCCTGTTTACGGCGAGCGGGACACCGTCGACATCGCCAAAATTCGCGAACTTGGCAAGCCCTTCTGGCTGGCCGGTGGCTATGGTTCGCCCTCCAAACTGCGGGAAGCGCTCGATTTGGGAGCAACCGGCGTCCAGGTGGGCACCGCCTTTGCCTTTACCCGCGAATCCGGCCTGCGCGACGACCTCAAGCGGGCTCTCCTCGACAAGGCACTCCACAACCAGGCCCAGGTCTTTACCGATCCCCTCGCTTCCCCCGCGGGGTTCCCCTTCAAGGTCGCGGAGCTGGAAGGTACGGCCTCCGACGCTGCGGTCTGCGCACAACGCCCACGCATCTGCGACCTCGGCTTCCTCTCTGAAATTGTTCGCGCGGAAGACGGCGCCTTCATTCACCGCTGCCCTGCGGAGCCACTGTCCGTCTACCTGTCCAAAGGCGGCACGGCAGAAGACGCCCTGGGCCGGAAGTGTCTCTGCAATGCCCTGATGGCCAACATCGGGCACCAGCAGGTCCGCTGCGGTCATCGCGTCGAGCCGCCCCTCATCACGACCGGGGACGATCTGAACCGGATCGCGGACTTCCTTTCCGAATCGGCGGCAACCTACAGCGCGGCCGACGTCCTCACCGCCCTCCTCGAGGGCATTGCCATCCCGGCAGGGATCGCCGCGGACTGAATCGGCAGCCTCCAGACGCCATTTTGCCCAACCTGGACTCATCCCCCGACGGTGTAGTTACCATTATCTATACAACTCCAGAAGCCATCCCCACACCAAAGTGAACACAAGGTATCCCGGGCTTTCGCCGGGTACGTCCGCACCGGGAGCCGATGGTATTCAAGCATTTCATGATTCCTGGCTCAAGTTTGCTTTGGTTCCGACCCATGCAGGTTGCGCATCAGGTTCGATTCTGGATCGCTGCAGCAAACTGCATCCATCTTGCCCTGTAAGCCTGGCGGCATTTTTTTCCGAGTTCGACGGAGACGTGTGTCTCCCCGAAAGAAAAAACCTGGCCTTCGCCTTACTGGAGTATTCGTGACGCTGCATTTCCCCCACGCCCGCCTCGCATCCTGTTCTCTCTTCGCTTCCCTCCTGCTGATCGCCGCCACCATCGGGTGCGGCACCCACTCCGTGGCGGGATCATCCTCAGGCTCCGGTGGCTCTTCCACGACAGGGAGTTCGACGCCGACGGTTTCCTCCATCGCGATCACGCCCGGCGCAGCCACCGTTGCGCCCGCCGCTACCCAGCAGTTCACGGCCACCGCGACCTACAGCGACGGCTCCACCGGCAGTGTCACCGCGACAGCCTCATGGACCAGTTCCACTGCCAGCGTTGCCACCATCAGCGCCAGCGGACTCGCCACCGCCGTTGCCTCGGGCGCCACCACCATCACCGCGTCCCTGAACGGCGTCAGCGGAACCGCGATGCTGACCGTGACCAGCGCCGCGCCTCCGCCTCCCACTCTGTCGTCGGTCACCGTGACTCCAGCAACCGCCACCGTGGCCGTTGGCGCCACGCAGCAGTTCACCGCCACCGCGACCTACAGCGACGGTTCAACCGCTAACGTGACCTCCACCGCCACCTGGAGCAGCTCCGCCACCAGCGTCGCCACCGTCAGCGCAGCCGGTGTAGCCACGGGCGTAGCATCCGGATCGACTACGATTACTGCATCCCTCAATGGCGTCAACGGTACGGCAACGTTGACCGTCCCCACCGCCACTCCGCCGACTCTCTCCTCCATCGCCATCGCGCCCACCACCGCCAGCATCAACGCCGGCGCAACCCAGCAGTTCACGGCAACGGCCACCTACAGCGATGGCTCGACCGCCAACGTGAGCGCCACGGCCACGTGGGCTTCCTCGAGTACCGCAACTGCGACCGTCAATACCTCCGGCCTTGCCACTGCCGTTACCGCCGGTACAACCACCATCTCGGCTTCGCTGAGCGGCGTCACCGGCTCGGCGACTCTCACCGTAACCGCAGCCGCGAAGACTCTTTCCTCCATTGCCGTCACTCCGGCCAATCCCAGTTTCAACACCGGCACAACGGAGCAGTTCACCGCCACGGCAACCTACAGTGATGGCTCGACCGCCAACGTGACCTCCACCGCGACCTGGACCTCATCGAGCACCTCCGTCGCCACCATCACCTCGGCTGGCCTGGCGACGGGAGTTGCCGCCGGCACCACCACCATCTCGGCGACGCTCAACGCCATTACCGGATCCACCATCGCAACCGTGGTGGCCGCGCCGACCGGCAGCGTGAACGTAACCACCTGGCACTTTGACACCAATCGCAGCGGCCTCAACCCCAACGAAACCACACTCACCCCCACGAACGTCGCACCGGCAACCTTCGGCAAGCTCTTCTCCTATCTGGTCGATGGCTATGCCTACGCCGAGCCCCTGCTGATGTCCAACGTCACCATCAACGGCGCCAGTCACGATGTGCTGTACGTCGCCACGGAAAATGACAGCGTCTATGCCTTCGACGCCGACAACTACGGCACCGGCGCGCCCCTGTGGCAGGTATCGCTGCTTCAGTCCGGAGAAACGCCCCTGAGCGGCGGACCCATCCAGCCGGTCGAAGGCGTCACCTCCACGCCCGTCATCGATCCCAGCACCAGCACTCTGTACGTGGTTTCCGCGCAGACCTCAGCCAGCGCCGGCGGCACCTTCCGCCTCCATGCCCTCGACATCACCACTGGCGCCGAGAAGTTTGGCGGCCCGGTCCTCCTCAATGTTTCCGTCGCCGCTACCAACGGCGACTCGGTCAACGGCATCCAGACCCTCAATACCTCGTGCATCCAGCGCGCCGCGCTGCTGCTCGCGAATGGCAACATCTACATGGGCTTCGGCAGCTGCCACTCCGGATGGCTCGTCGCCTACAGCGCCTCTACCCTTGCCCAGGTCGGCGTCTTCAACGCAAGCACCGTCCTTGACGGCGAAGGCACCTACGCCAGTGCAGGCGGTGTCTGGATGGGCTCGGGCGGCCCCGTCGCCGACAGCTCCGGCAACGTCTACATCACCACCGGCAACGGTCCCTGGAACGGCACCAACGCCTTCGGCGATTCCGTGCTGAAATTCGGTCCCACTCCCACTGCCGGTGCCAACGGCAGTATGCAGCCCATCGACTACTTCACGCCGAGCATTTACCAGTACATGGACTGCGACGACGCTGACCTCGCTGCCGGCGGCCTCATGCTCATCCCCGGCACGACTAACCTGATCGCCGGCGGCAAAACCGGCACCATGTTCCTCGTCAACAGCACCAACCTGGGCCATGAATCTGCCAACGATGCCGGAGCCATCCAGGAACAGGTCTGGGGCGCCGGACTCGCCAGCGGCAACACCTACCAGAACAGCTGCACCGACTCCACCGGCGTCAACTACGCGAACATCACCTCCTACGAAATCTTTGGAACCTCCGCCTACTTCAACAACTCCGTCTATCTGGGCGTCACGCCCACCTCGTCCACCGCGCCGGGCGGCGTGCGCCAGTTTGAGTACTCGGGAACCCTGTCCCCCTTCGCTGACTCCACGCCCTCCATCAATCAGGGCACGCGCGGCACCAGCCCCTTCATCTCCGCCAACGGCGCCAGCAACGGCATCGTCTGGATGATCGACGAAGGATTCCCCCTGCAGAACACGCAGACCGACCCAAGCGACCCAAGCGGCGTACAGCCTCCCACCAGCGCCACCCTCCGCGCTTTCAGCGCAGCCAGTTATCCGACGGAGCTCTACGACAGCACCATGAACTCCGGCGACACCCCGGGCTACGGCATCAAATTCACTTCGCCCGTCGTGGCCAACGGCAAGGTCTACATCTCCACCGGGCACGCCCTCACCACAGCCAGCAGCCCTCTGGGCGAAATCGATGTCTACGGACTGAAGTAAATCCGCTTCATTTCTGACGACAAGGGGCATGGCCAAACCTGGCCGTGCCCTTTCCTGTCAGCGGACCCTGAACGCGATTTGACAATCGTATTCGACTCGGAATACAGTCGCTCATCGTTATATCGATCATCGACTGACCATGCCAAAACGAAAACTGGACCCGCTTCCTTCCGCCGCCTTTCACATCCTCCTCTCCCTCGCCGATGAAGACCGCCACGGCTACGGCATCATGCGCCAGGTCGAGCAACAGAGCGGCGGACGCATGCGCCTCGGCCCCGGCACTCTCTACAGCTCCATCCAAACCCTTCTTGAGGAGAAGCTGATCGAAGAAGCCGGCCCTCCCCGCAACGACGACTCCCCAAACTCCGAGCGCCGCCGCTACTACCGCCTCACCTCCGGCGGCCGCAAGCTCGCCCGCTCCGAAGCCGATCGCCTCGCCGATCTCCTCCGCCTTGCCCGCTCCCGAAAAATCTTCCGGGGGGAATATGTCTGAAAAGATTTACACCCTGTTGCTGCGCCTTTATCCCGCGCGGTTCCGCGGCTGCTACGGCGAAGAATCCCTGCAGCTGTTTCGCGATCGCCTCCGCGACGAAGCCGGATTCTATGCGCGACTCCGCCTCTGGCTCGACCTGCTGACCGATACCGTCATCGCACTGCCGCGCAGCCATCGCATGGGCCAGCCCGCAACCGGAGTCGCCACCAGTCCTGGCCTGGCCGATGGACTCCCCTCCTTCGAGGTTCTTGATCGCGCGCCCCTGCGTCCTGCGGCCATCGTCACCGCATGGCTCCTTTCCCTCGCCGGAGCGGGCGCCTTCTTCATCCTCCTCAGCTACGCGGGAATCCGTCCCGGATCGCCGCTCGCAACCTCGCAGGAGCGCACCCAGTCCCAGTCGCCGTCGCGGTCGTCCTCTGCAACATCTCCGTCGGCCGCGCCCTCAGCCTCTCCCACATCCGCGCCCGCGCTCACAAGAGCTGCATCCACAGCTTCCGCCTCCGTCGCAGACACTCCTCCCAACACACTGCCGCAGAATCTCCCCGCCGCACCACCCGCCAGTGTTCAGTCCCCTCCCACCCCGCCTGTCGATCCAGCGGAGCGGCATCGCGTCGTCCTGGGCGCGGCGCAAAATCTTCGCGACCACTATTTCGATCGCAGCCTCGCGCAACAGGCCGCAGCCGCCCTGCTCGCCCAGGAAAAACTCGGAGCCGACAACGCCGCGCCACCCGGCGATCTCGCCATGCTGCTCACCGGCCAGATACGGAAAGCCACCGACGACCGGCATCTCGTCGTTGTCTACAGCGCGACGCCTCTGCCGTCCGTGGCCGCGGCGCCGTCTTCCACCATCCCTGCCGCGTACCGCCAGGCCATGCTGCGGCAAAACTGCACGATCGAGAAACTCGCCACTCTGCCGCACCACATCGGCTATCTCAAAATCAACTCCTTCCCCGACCCCTCCATCTGTCGGCAGCAGATTGACACCGCCCTTATCTCACTGAACAGCGCCGACGCCATCGTCTTTGACCTGCGCGACAACAGCGGCGGCTATCCCGATATGGTTGCCGACGTCGCCGCGCGTCTCTTCGATCGGCCCGTTCCCTGGTATAACCCCAGGACCACGACCTCCGATCCGTCCTGGACCGCTTCTCCCGTTCCCGGCAGTGGTTTGGCGAGCAAACCTGTCTACATCCTCACTTCATCCATCACCCTCTCTGGCGCGGAGCAGTTCACCTACAACCTCAAAATGCTGAAGCGCGCCACGGTGATCGGCGAAGCAACCGGAGGCAGCGCCCACATTGGGATCTTTCATCGCATCGACGCCCACTACGGCATCGGCATCCCGGAAACACGCGTGATCAACCCCTATTCCGATTACGACTGGGAAGGGGTCGGCGTTGAGCCCGACGTGAAGGTCAAGGCGGCCGACGCCCTCCTAACCGCCGAAAATCTCGCGGAGCACAGGCTTCAGACCAATCGCGTCCCCCGCTGACCTGCTCGCTCGCTTTATAGTGGAATCGAACTTCTACGGAGAGATTCCCTGCCCTGCGACGACCTCAGAGACTGGATCAAACTCCTCGATCAATCCGGCGAACTCCGCCGCATCCGCGAATCCGTCGATCCCGTGCTCGAAATTGCCGAGATCACCGACCGCGTCTCGAAATCCGGCTACGACCGTAACCCCAAAATAAAACCCGGCGGTCCCGCTCTCCTCTTCGAAAACGTCCAGGGCCACCCCGGCGCCCGCGTCCTGATGAATCAGTTCGGCAGCGAGCGCCGCATGAAGCTCGCCCTCGGCCTCGACCCCGAACGCGGCTCCCTGGACGCAATCGCCGGACGCATTCGCGCCCTCCTCGACCTCAAATCCCCAACCGGCTTCCTCGAAAAGATGAAGATGCTGCCCCAGCTGGCCGCCATTGGCAACATCTTCCCGAAAACCATCGCCGCTAAAGACGCGCCCTGCAAAGAAGTCATCCTCCGCGACAGGTTCTCACTCGACCGGTTCCCCATCCTCCAGTGCTGGCCGCTCGATGGCGGCCGCTTCATCACCCTGCCCTGCGTCATCACCCGCGACCCCAAAACCGGTAAACGCAACATGGGCATGTACCGCATGCAGGTCTACGACGGCCAAACCACCGGCATGCATTGGCAGCGCCAGAAGAACGCCGCCGAGCATCTCCGCGAGAAGCTGCGTGCTTCCGCGGGCGATGCGTCCTCGCGCGTGGAGACCATGGCCGAAACTGCCGGAGCCACGACGAACCTCGCTATGGGGACCATCGCCGGTGACAAATTAGAAGTTGCCGTCGCCATCGGCACCGATCCCGCCACCACGTTTTCCGCCATCGTCCCCGCGCCGCCCGAAGTCGAAGAATTCCTCATCGCCGGCTTCCTGCGCGAAGAGCCCGTTGAACTGGTCAAATGCGAGACCGTCGACCTCGAAGTCCCCGCCCGCACCGAGATTATTCTCGAAGGCTACGTCGCCCTCGACGAACTCCGTCCTGAAGGCCCCTTCGGCGACCACACCGGCTTCTACACCCCCGCCGAGGACTACCCTGTCTTCCACCTCACCTGCATCACGCACCGCAAGGATCCGATTTACTCGGCGACCATCGTCGGCAAACCGCCGCAAGAGGACGCGTGGATGGGCAAAGCCGTCGAGCGGATCTTCCTCCCGCTCTTCCGCGTTACCCTCCCGGAAATCGTCGACATCAATCTCCCCATCGAAGCCGTCTTCCACAACCTCATGATCGTGTCGATCCGCAAAAGTTACGCCGGCCACGCGCGCAAAGTCATGAATGGCATCTGGGCCATGGGCCAGGCCATGTTCACCAAGTGCATCATCGTCGTCGATGAGGACTGCGACGTGCAGGACCTCGCCGAAGTCACCCTCCGCGTCGCCAACAATATCGACCCCGAGCGCGACATCCAGTTCACCCTCGGCCCCATCGATTCCCTCGATCACTCCTCCCGCCTGCCCAACTACGGCAGCAAGATGGGCGTCGATGCCACGCGCAAATGGGCCGCCGAAGGCTTCAACCGCCCCTGGCCCAAAGAAATTGTGATGGACACCGCGACAAAATCCCGCGTCGACGCGATCTGGAAAAAACTAGGCCTCGAGGACTAAAAGCCGGCAAAAAACTCCATGCCCCGCCACGCTAGCCCTGCGACTCTTTCACTCCCGGAGCCCGCAGGCTCGCACGCCGCACCATGCCGGGACTCGCGAAACCTTGGCACGATACCTTTGAATATGGTGCCCTGTCGCCCACTCGTCCAGTCTGCCGACAGGCAGCCAGCAACGCTCGAGTCATTGCATCAGGATTCGATCGCCGGCCGTGTGATCTACCGGTGGCCCAGACTGACGGCAAAGAGATACCAGGCCGCGTGGGGCAGCCACTGTTCCGTCCAGCGCCAGTCGTCGTCCTTTCCGGTGATTGCATAGCCTTCATTGAAGGCGATGCCGTCCTCATCGCTGGTGGCAGCGGTGATGCCATTGATGATGGCGCCTGGAGCATTGGTGTATTTCCAGGAGCGGAAGAACATGTAGGCTGCATTGCCATGTCCGCTGCCCATCAGCATGCAGGTGTCGAAGGGGTTGCGGCCGAGAATCCAGTGCAGCTGATCGTCAGCATAGGATTCGAGGGTGCTCTGAAAATGCGGGTCGCTGTGGAAGAGCGGTGCTGCCATGCGCGCGGCAGCGGCCAGCGAGGCCAGGCGCGCATTCTCGCCCTGCCACCACGGAGCCGCCTCCGTATCGTGAGGGAAGAAAAACGCAGTCCGGACCTGGCCGTCGCCCATGCGCACCAGCTGACGCGCAAGGCCGAAAGGGTTGTTCACCTCGTGCGTCGTCTGCAGTTCAGACTGCAGAGATTTTCTGACCGTTTCCAGAACTCGTTCCCGCTGCCGTGGAGACGCGATCTCCGCGTAACGCAGCAGGCTGATGACCGGCAGACCCGCATCGGACGGGTGAAAGAAGGGCCGTGAGCCGTTGTCGGCGCGCCAATAATCGTGCAACGCACCGGAACTAATCAGCCGGGACATCAGACGATCGGCACGCTGGTCCGCGGCTTCAAGATAGATGGGTTGGTGTGAAGCGCGATAGAGTTCCGTAGCTGCCAGGAGTGCGCAGTAGTCATCGAGGATGTTCTCGCCATGGTCATTCAGCAATTCGAGGTTATGGACCTGGAGAAAGGAGAAGGCAGCTTCGGCGATGGTGAGATAGCGTGACCGTGGGAAGTCGCCGTCCGCGGGCATGGTGCTGGCGAGGGCGAGGGCGGCGATGGCCATGCCTCCGCCGGCGCGGAAGCTGGCCTCATAGGCATGGGGACCAGTGACTTCGCCAACGCTTTCGGTCGGTTGACTGGCGCTGGTTTTAATCCGCGTACGCCAGTTGGGATTGCCGATGGAGCGATCCTTCGCCAGTTTTTGGGGTCCGGGTGCATTGATGCTCTCGAGGAACGAGCCATCCGGCCGCCAGATGCGCACCAGAAAATCGGCGCCGTAAAGACCTTCATCGAGGAGCCGGCGCTCGTATTCGCTGAAGTTGTCGTCGTGCCGATCCTGCAGCAGGTTATAGCTCATCAGGAGCGTCCAGGCGACCAGGGGCACCTGCTGCGGGTTGAAGTACGAAGTTGGATTCTGGTGGGAGAGGTGGATACCGTAGTCGCCGGTCGCGTCGTACCAGCCGCCATGCACGTCGATGGTTCCGCCTGGTTTTTCGGGAACGGTGAGGTGGCGGTCGGCCTGGTCCATCGCGCCGCTCGCGCGCTGACCCTTGAAGTAGTAGATGACATTCGACAGGGTCTTCCGCTCCAGCAGATCGCTGCCGATCTCGAAGACACAGGAGCTGGTGGTTCCCTCGGGGATGGTGATGCGCAAACGGTAATGGCCGGTCGTTCGCCAGGACGAGAAGTCCGCCTTCCAGAAATGCCAGTCCGACCAGTGATCGACCGAACCCGCAGGCTGGAGCGCCCCGGTGAAGACCACGAGTCCGGAATCATCGTCGATGAGAGAGAAGCTGGACAGGCTGGTGTTCTGCGTCGTTTCGAGGAGCGCTGATTTCGGTGCGTTCGTCTCATAGCCAACCTGATCGACGAGAACGCGCGTCTGGGAGCGTGCCACGGAAGCCGTGAAGGCGCAGCAACAGACAACTACAAAGAGAGGAGTGAAATGGATTGTTGTATTACTCTTCTTCACGAAAGTGACTATAGCCTGGATTTCGTCGAAGACAGGTCGCAAACGAAGTCGAGGGACGTGCGCTCGTGCCATGATAGGTGCTGATCTGTACACAAAGGAAAAAGTGCGACTTTCCCGGCGATGCCGAGCCACGTTCCGGCCGATGCTGCTGGCCGTGACACTGATTGCCTTGACGCTGACGGCCACCGCTTCGTGGTCTGAACACAGTGCGCACCGGCAAGCTGGTCCGGAGGTGATTGCCTACATCTTTCCCCGGGATCACGTGATTCAGCCGGGCGAAATCGCGGCGCGGAAGCTCACCCGCATCAACTATGCCTTCGCGAATATCCAGGATGGCCGGATCGTAGTCGTCAACCCGGTGGATGCCCCCAATCTGGCCGCGCTGGTCGCGCTCAAAAAGGAGAATCCATCGCTCCAGGTCCTGGTCTCCGTGGGCGGATGGCTTTGGTCCGGCAACTTCTCCGATGCGGTACTCACACCGGAGAGCCGATCGCGTTTCATCGACAGCGTGGTCGCCTTTGTCGAACAGTACAACCTCGATGGCCTCGACATTGACTGGGAATATCCTGGCCAGATCGGGGCCGGGAATCGCTTTCGCCCCGAAGATAAGGTGAATTACACCCTGGTTTTGGCCGAGCTGCGCGAGCGCTTCAATCGCGAGCAGAGAAAACTGGGCCGGCCACTGCTGCTGACCATTGCCGCCGGCGCCTCCCAGGAATTTCTCGAACATACGGAGATGCGCCGCGTCGCGCGCTCTGTCGATACCGTGAACCTGATGGCCTACGACTATTACGAGCCGGGCAGCGAGGCAATTACCGGCAATCACGCGCCCCTCTACACGGATCCGGCCGACCCCAAACACGTCTCGGCAGACACATCGGTTCGGGAGTTTGAGCAGGCGGGCGTCCCGGCGCGCAAGATCATTCTCGGTGTGCCCTTCTATGGACACGTTTGGGGCAATGTGGCCGCCACCGACCATGGACTCTTCCAGCCCGGATCTCCGGTGCCGAATGCATTCGCACCCTATCGCGCCATTGTGGCGACCATGCTCGACCAGGGCTTCACGCGCTACTGGGATGCCTCCGCCTCGGTGCCTTACCTCTACAGCGCGGAGAAAAAGCAATTCATCTCCTATGAAGATCCCGAATCGCTGGCGGCGAAATGCGTGTATGTTCAGCGCATGCATCTGGGCGGAGTTATGTTCTGGGAATACGGTGCGGATGCTTCCGGGGCGCTGCTGGATACGATCGATCGTAGTTTCTACGGCAAGAGCAGGAACAGCGGCGAGGGTGGGAAATGACCTCGACGGCTTCGGTAAGTCCATCGACCGGCATTGCCGGCCAAACCACCCGGGCGCGCGTTGTCTCGATCGATATCTTTCGCGGCATCACGATGGCGGTCATGATCTTCGTCAACGATCTGGACAGTGTGCACGGCCTGAGCAAGTGGACTTATCACATGCCAGCGAAGGTCGACGCAATGACCTATGTGGATATGGTGTTTCCCGCGTTTCTTTTCATCGTGGGAATGTCGCTGCCCCTGGCGGTGCGGCAACGATTGCGGCAGAATCCGTCGGTGGGCCGACTCTGGCTGCACGTGACGCTGCGCTCGGTGGCGCTGCTTATTCTGGGGCTCATTCTCGCTAATGTCGAACATTGCGATCGGGCCAGGATGCACCTCTCGCCGTATCTATGGGCTCTGCTCGGCCTGGCCGGGGCCATCCTGCTGTGGAACGTTTACACAGGCCTCAGCAGCAAGGTGGTGCGGATCCTGCGGCTGACGGGCGCGGTTCTTCTCGTTTTCGTCTTCGCCATCTTTCGGCGCTCGCCCCCCGGCGGCGAAGCGTGGATCGACTTTTCGTATCCCGAGATTCTTGGCCTGATCGGGCTGACGTATTTCGCGGTCTGTCTGCTGTACATCCCGACGCGGCGGTGGCGCCTGGCCCCTGTGGCATGGCTGGTCATTCTGGTCGTCTACAACTCCGCCTGCTGCGCCCACTGGATCCGCATTGACCATGTGCCTCTCTATCTGTGGCCCTTCGGCAACGGAGCGATGCCCAGCCTGATCATGGCCGGCATCGTGACGTCGCTGATTTTTCTGGGTGAAAGCCGGATCGAAGGACCGGCACGGAAAATGCTGCTCGCACTTTCGATGGGGATTCTGGCTTTCGTGGCCGGCTGGTTCCTCAGGCCGCTGGGCATCTCGAAGATTCGCGCCACGCCGACGTGGGCCTTGTGGACCGTTGCCGCGTGTTGTCTCCTCTTCACCGTTCTTTACTGGCTGTGCGACGTGAAGAAGCGCACGGGCTGGGCGTGGCTGGTACGACCCGCGGGGTCGAATACTCTGCTGACCTATCTCATTCCTGATATCTACTACTTTCTGGTTGCACTGACCGGAACGGCTTATTTGCAGGAGCACTGGAATCAAGGCTGGCCGGGAGTGATCCGCGCCGTCGCATTTACGATTGCGATGCTGCTGGTGGCTCGCGCCGCGACAAGAGCGCGGCTGCGGATGCAATTATGAACAATCTTGTGGTTTAGGGAACCGGAGGCGGCCTCGGATGGTCCTGCTCAGGCGTTCGGCTTTTTCTGCTTCGTCCACGATCCGGTGGTTCCTGAAGGCAGCCGCAGTCCTGGCGTGTGTTTCCCGTTCAGCCTGGGCGCAGCAGACTGCTCCGGTCATGCCGATGCAGCCCGTGATGAGCAACGGAGCCGAAGTTCGTCAATTGCAGAAGAAGGTACTGCGCTCGCGCTTGCTCGACGGCATGGAGGACCTGTCGCACTGGTCGTTGACAGGCGTCGGCTCGATGACACTCTCAACGGCAGAGGTGAAACAGGGGCGAATGTCTCTAAAGGTCGCCTCGACGGATAACATCGGCCGGGTTCAGGGCGATGGAGACTGGCAGGATCTGGTTGCCACCCGTAATTTCCCCTCCGAAGACTGGAGCCAGTACAACCGCATCTCCGTGTGGGTGTATCCGGACATTGACGGAGCGCCGGCCATCTCTCTGAACCTGACGCTGCACAACGAGGGCGCGCACCTGCTGCCGGATGACCAGAATGAAGGCCGCGACGATTCGATCCCGATCCGGAATCATCAATGGAACCATCTTGTGTGGGAGATTCCCTCGCTCGATCGGGACAAGGTCACCGGCCTCAGTTTTGGCTACTCTCTGCCACGCATGTTTCCCAATCCTGGCGACCAGACGATTTTCTATCTCGACCAGCTGGAGTTGCAGACCGTTGTCCCTGACTCTGTGGAAGGGTGGGACGTCGCGCCCGGGAAGATCGCTTTCAGCCACGCCGGATACGCGCCCGGGACGACAAAGACTGCACTGGCCAGCAGACTTTCCGCGACCCGGTTTTCGCTTGTTGAAGAAGCCACGGGAAAGGTGATTTACAACGGCGCGGTCGAGACACGGAAAGCCGATCTCGGGGCATTTCAGGTGCTGGATTTCTCGGTGGTGCAACGTCCTGGAACCTACTTCCTCCGTGCTGGGGACGTGACGACCCGCCCCTTTCGGATCGGTACCGATGTGTGGCGCGACAGCATCTGGAAGGTTATCAACTTCATGTACAGCGAGCGGTGCGGGACGGTGATTCCCGGGATCCATGGCATCTGCCATCAGGACGATTACACCGTGCATGGCGATCAGCGCCTGGTTGTGAACGGGGGCTACCATGACGCCGGCGATCTGAGTGTGACGGGAAATACCCCAGCGATGGCCTATGCTCTGTTCACGCTGGCCGAGCGGTTGCAGCAGGAGAACGACGATCCGGAACTGCTGCATCGGGTCATTGAGGAAGCAAAGTGGGGCCTGAACTGGGTGCTGAAGACGCGGTTCGGCGACGGCTATCGCAGTACGGGCCAGAACATCAGCTACTGGACAGACGGCATTATGGGGAACGCCGATGACCGCTTCGGCGAGGCGGTGAACGATCCGGAATGGAATTTTCGTGTGGCCGCTGTGGAAGCGCTGGCCAGCCGGGTTCTGAAAAGCAGCGAGCCCGAACTGGCACGCCGCAGCCTTGCGACTGCGAAAGAAGACTGGCAGTTTGCCGCAGACGGTCTGAAGAAAGCGGCGCCGGTGCCGGAAGTCTACGGGCAACGCGATAACCTGGAGAGGATTTCGTTCGGAGTGACGGCGTCGATGGAGTTATACGAAGCGACTGGAGACCCGATCTATGCCGAGGAGGGCGTCGATCTGGGGACGCAGATCGTTGCTTCTCAGGAACGAGAGCTTCAGCCCTGGAGCGTCCCCATGACCGGATTTTTCTACACGGGTCCGGACCGAAAATATCTCTTTCACCGCTTCCATATGGGCGAAGAAGAGCAACCCATCGTCGCGCTGGCGCAGTTGTGCGAGGCGCTGCCGGACCATCCGAACTGGATGAAGTGGTACTCGGCGATCGTCCTTCATACGAAGTACTACCAGGAGGTGGGGGCGCGTGTGGATGCGCCGTACAACGTGCTTCCTGCCGGAATCTATCGGACCAGCGAGGCCGCCCTTCTCCCCGAGACTCCGGCATGGAGGCCGCTGGAGACGGCCAGCCGTGCCATGTTCGCGGCTGAGGTAAAACAGGGCCTTCCCCTGGGGGGCGATGCCTGGCTGCGGCGCTATCCGGTATGGTTCCAGTTCCGCGGAAACTCCAGCGTGCTGCTCTCCGAGGCGAAAGCGCTCTCCGTAGCGGCGCAACTGCGGGGAGACATCGGCGATGAAGATCTCGCGCAGCAGCAGGCCCAGTGGCTGACCGGCAGAAACCCATTCTCGGCCAGCATCATCTATGGCGAGGGATATGACTGGACCCCGCTCTACAGCGTGCGTTCCGGCCAGATGGTCGGGGCCATTCCGGTGGGTATTGAGACCAGAGGAATCGCCGATGTGCCTTACTGGCCCAATCAGATTTGCTGGACCTACAAGGAAGTGTGGACGCAGCCTGCGGGCGAATGGATCTGGCTCATGCGCGACCTCAGCGGCCCGGCGGTGGTCCACGGAGTGGTCGATTCCGGAGAGACCGGGACCGTTGCCTTGCTCAACGAAGAGACGCATGCGTCCCTTGCGGCGTCGGTCGCCGCGAATGGGACCTTCCGTGCCGTTGTTCCGCAGGGGCGGTACCTGATTCGCGACGGCCACGCCAATACATCGCTGACCGCGCTGGCCGGAGGCACCTACTCCGTCGACCTGCGCCGCGAACATGCTGTCGTCTTTTCCGCGTCCTTCGCACCCGGCGCAGAATCGGGATCTTTCGTCCTCCACGCGACAGCGGATGGAGCCGGTCTACACACGTTTTCTGTGCGCACCGACAACCTCGACCTTACGGAACCGAAATCGGTTGCGGTGAACCTGGGAGTACAGGGCAGACAGACGATCACATGGCATGCCCGCATTATGGATCAGTCCACTCCCTGGGTTGCCGTGGTGTTGCAGGACGGCTCGCTCGATCGACATGCAGAACTCAGCGGCAGGACCAATCACTGAAGTGATGCCAAGCGACGAAAGAGTACCTCTGGTGCCTACCGGAAGCGGCGGATTCGCAGGGTGTGACGTCCGGAACGATAGAAGCCCGTAACATACACGGTGGCTTTACCGGTGGTTGAGAAAATGAGCTGGCGAATGCGCAGCAATGGGGTATTCCTGCCTACACGCAGCAGGTCAGCCATGCGCTGGTCGGCGTCCGTCGCGTCCACCTCTTCGTCGGCATAGGCCAGAGCGACGCCGCAATCGTGCTCCAGCGCGAAGAACAGCGATACGCCGTCGAGCGTACTGCGCAGCAGATCAGGGAACTCATCTTCCGACCAGTAACCTACTTCCAGCGCAACGGGTTCGCTCTGGGCGAGCCGCACGCGTTCCAGGCGGACAATAGGAGCCGTTGGGGCGAGGCCGAGGCGGGCAGCAATCTCAGACTCACGGCTGACAACGGTCGAGGTGACGACGCGCGAATGTGCCGTGAGCCCAAGACCGGCCATCTGTTCGGTATAGCCGAGCAGCTTGTTGAACTGTACTCTCGGCGGGGCGACAAACGTGCCTGCGCCGTGGCGGCGTTCCACGACTCCATCGCGTGCTAATTCTGTGAGTGCGTGCCGAGCCGTCATCAGACTCACCTGATGAATGCGTGCCAGTTCCCGTTCCGAAGGCACCATGTTTCCCGGTTTCAGCTGGCCCTGATCGATCCGCCGGCGGATCGCGCCCTGAATCCTTTTGTAGGCCGGCTCGTCGGAGCGGCGGGGCATCGTGCTCACGGTGTCATCTCCACAAGGCCCGGAGAAAATTCCTCTGTCGGTCCATCATGCGGCTCTGCTTCGGGGACAGAGCCGGCTTCGTGCCTCAGCTGTGCCGGAAAGCACGCGGCTGAATCCTAGCAGACTGCTATAGAGCGGGCAACGTGGACAATGTCAAGAGCCCCGGACCTCGGCTCGAGCGGCGTCGATGCAGAGACTCGAGCCAGATGGGAAATTCTCGCGGGCAACAGCTCACACCGGGGTACCGTCATGGTGACAGGAGCCGGAATTTCCACAGAACCGATGGCAGATAACTTGACATGTCGCACCCAACTGCTCTATAGCATGTAGAACGTGCTATAGAGCGGCTTCGGTCGCCTCATCCCCAGTGCGCGTCAGACGTCCGAAGTCAGACGGTAGGCATCGCTGTCGTTGTAGATGTTTCCCCGTTGTCCGGGTTTGGTTTCGTTGACGAAGCATTGCACTCCTTCGATGCGATGCCCGGCATCAGGGCAGGACGATGCCGCTAGTTGTCCCCAGAGTCATTTGGAGGCCGGTTATGAAGCGAATTACGTTGTGCGGATGTATTCTCGTTGCGCTTGCTGCATCCCAGCTTGTTTCTCCTTTACGAGCCCAGCAGATCACCGCGTCGATAAACGGTACTGTTGCGGACGCCGGCGGGGCAGTGATCAACGGCGCCACGGTCACCGTGACCGATGTCGAGCATGGCACTCTCTACACAGTCAAAACAAACGACGGAGGCTTGTTCACTTTCGCCCGTCTGCCCATTGGAACCTATGACGTGAAAGTTGAGGCGCCGGGATTTGAAACCTCCATCCAGTCGCACCTGACTCTGGTACTGAACCAGACGGCACGGCTCGACTTCAAAATGAAGGTAGGCGCCGTCACGAATACCGTGGAGGTCACCTCAGAAGCTCCCGCAATGCAGACGGAGACGACCCAGGTCAGCACTCTGGTCGATTCCCGGGCGGTCACGAACATACCTCTGGCGACGCGCAACTATGTGGAGCTGACCCTGCTGGCGCCTGGCAGTATTCATCCGGATAACTCTTCTTTCAACAATGGTGACAACGTGGCGAGCGGCGCACGGCCGTTCATCAATGGGAACCGCGAACAGTCGAATAACTTCATCCTCGACGGGATGGACAACAACCAGACCTCCGATAACCTGTTGGCCTTTACGCCCTCGCCCGACGCCATCCAGGAGTTCAATCTCATCACCAACAATGCCTCGGCGGAGTTCGGCAACTTCATGGGCGGAATCGTCAACGCGTCCATCAAGTCCGGCACCAACAGCTTCCATGGCGATACCTGGGAGTTCTTCCGCAACGACGTCCTGAATGCCAATCAGTGGGAGAACAAGCTGAACCCGACCAGCGTACTGGCGAGACCGACCGTGCGCTGGAACATGTTCGGAGGCACACTGGGCGGTCCAATCTTCAAGGACAAGCTGTTCTTCTTCGTGGACTATCAGGGACAGCGCTTCGACCATCCTGCAACCACCTCTTTTATTACTGTTTTCACGAATGCAGAGCGAGCGGGAGATTTCTCACAGATCAGCAAGCAGCTGGTCAACCCCATAACCGGGGTGCCTTACCAGAACAATCAGATTCCGATGTCGCAGCTGAACATCGTTGCTTCGAATTTGTTTGCTTCGAAGTATTACCCCACGCCGATCAACAGCCAGACCTCCAACAATGCGATCAACACCGTCACCCAGGCCTATAACGCCGATCAGGGCGACGTGAAGGTCGACTACACCATTACGAAGAACGATCACTTCCAGGGGCGGTATTCGCAGGGATACCAGAACGACCCAGGAAGCAATTCGCTGTTGATCCTGGGCAATACCTTCGCGCAGGCTCCCATCCACAACCTGGTTGGGACGTGGACCCATACCTTTGGTCCAAACATCCTGAACGATGCCCGCCTGGGAACAAGCTGGGTGACTCTCTTCAACGGATCCGGCTTCGATCCGAGCATTGGCAATCTTGGGACACAACTCGGAATCGCCAACGCCAACAGCGCCGGCCCCGGCCTGCTGCTGCTCGGCTTCGGTGGCGGTCAGGCGCCCTCGCCCAACGACGGCACCACCCTGACCAACGTCGGTAGCCAGGTTGTACAGCAGGACTTTGCCGACACGGTCATCCAGTTCGATGACGGCATAACGATCACTCGCGGCAAGCATGTCTTTAAATCCGGCTTCCAGATGTGGCGTTATCGCATCAACACCGGCTACACCGGCAACACCGGCGAATACGGAGATATTCTTTTCGGCGGCGGCAGCACTGGCGTGGATTTCGCCGGCGATCCGGCAGCCGATTTTTTCCTCGGCTACCCGGAAGCCAGAGGGATCGGCGTGAGCACCAGTTTCGTCTGGCATCAATTGTCGTGGCTGTTTGCAGGATACGGTCAGGATGACTGGCGAATTACCCCGACTCTGACGCTGAACCTCGGGCTGCGCTACGAAGCCCATACGCCCTGGGTGGAACTGAACAACCGGCAATCCAATCTGGATTTGACCACCGGCGCACTTGAGCTTGCAGGGCAGGACGGCAACAGCCGCGCGCTCTACAACTCGGTGTATGGCCTTCCGGATATCCAGCCCCGCATCGGCTTTGCGTATTCGCCCGAAGCTCTGCATGACAAGACAGTGATTCGCGGCGCCTACACCGTCTCCTCCTACCTGGAAGGCACCGGTACCAATCTGCGACTTCCCAGGAATCCGCCCTTTACTCCTCCCGAGGTTGGAGCGCAATATGCTTCGGCAACGGTTCAGACGCAGGCGGGCCCAGGAGGCGCGCTTCCGGGCGATCCCTTCGCGGGAGCCATCATGTATGTCTGGGATAAGACAGTCCAGCCGGCGCTCGATCAGGAGTGGAATCTGACCGTGCAGCAGGAGGCGACACCCACGACGACTCTCCAGGTGGGATATGTCGGCCAGAAGGCAGATCACCTGATGGTACCGATGCCCTATCTGCAGAAACAACTCGTCAATGGGGTGGCGACAACACCGTTTTACTTCAATGACAACCCTTCGCTGATCAATGTCCTCTCGAACGTGTCCGGTACTGCTTCAGTGGGTTACATGAGGTACAACGCGCTGCAGGCAGTACTGCAGAAACGAATCGCCAACGGGCTGGACGGACAGGTGGCGTACACCTGGTCGCACTGCCTGACCAATAACAGCGGTTACTACGGAACCTGGGGACAAGCTGCCGGTTCGACAACGGCTTCACCGTATTATCAAAACCTGTATAACCCTCACGCCGATTACGCCAGTTGCTACTACAACGCCGGCAATATTATCTCCGCCTACGCAACCTACAATCTTCCGGTCGGCAGGGGACAGCGTTTTGGCGCCAACATGAATGCGGTTGCCAACCAGGTCGTCGGTGGCTGGCAGGCATCCACGATCGTATCCGCGCATGGCGGCTTCCCGCTCGCCGTCTATGACAACGACGGCGATACCACAGGAACCGGCGGCCGTGGAGCCCGTCCGGACTGCGGCGTTCAACAGGTATTCAAACGCAGCCAGCTGGCCCCGAATTATGGAGGCTATCAATGGATGAGCCCTTCGGGCTTCTCCGATCCTGCACCCGGTCACTTTGGAAACTGCCCGGCGCAGGGACCGGTGGGTGGGCCGGGATACTTTGATGCGGACATTGGGCTGATGAAAGACTTCCATTTCACAGAGAGGACGTATCTACAGTTCCGCAGTGACTTCCTGAACGCTTTTAACAACGTGAACCTGGGACACCCGAATACTGGCTGGAGCTCCAGTCCTGGCACATTTGGTCAGATCGGGCCTGCGGCAGGCACACCCGCTTCACAACCGGCAAGAAATATTCAGTTCGCGATGAAGTTCTATTATTGAGAGGCAGTGCATCCGGGGCAGGCAAGCCTGCCCCGAGCATCTTCTCATGACTCGACGTCACGGGCTCCTCGCTCTGTCTCTCTTCCTGTCTGCAGGCAGCATCCTGTCTCCGGCTCAGACTTCGGGGAACCTGTCTTCATCACTCCTCACAGCTGCGCGAGGCGCCACATCGCAGGCGGAGACAGGTCATTGCCCTGAGGCTCTGACCATTCTGACCAGAGCCGCAGGCCATCTGACGGACAGAGATCTGGAAAAGCGCGTCGAGCTGGATGGCGTGCGCTGCGCCACCCTGCTGCAGTCCTGGTCCCAGTTAACTGATTTCGCCCGCGCGCTGCAGCGCGACTTCCCCCGCGACCCGGATGCTCTTTACGCCGTCGTGCATGCCTGGTCCGATCTCTCGACGCACGCGGCTGAAGAGTTGGCGCGTACCGCCCAAGGTTCAATCCCCGCACTGGAGCTGGATGCGGAGGCGAACGAAGTTCAGGGAAGGTGGGATGCGGCAGAGAAAGATTACCGAGCCATATTGAAAGATAATCCGCGCTACCCAGGGATCCATTTCCGGCTGGCACGGCTGCTGCTTTCCCGGCCGAACCCTGGCCCCGACTTCCAGGAGCAGGCTAAAGAAGAGTTGCAGACGGAGCTCAGGATCGATCCCTCGAATGCCGGGGCTGAATACATTTCGGGCGAGCTGGCTCGTCAGATGCAGGATTTCCCTGCTGCTGTCGAGCACTTCTCAAAAGCCAGTACGCTCGACCCGAATTTCGGCGATGCGTTTCTCGGCCTGGGAATGACTCTGCTCAGCGAGAAGAAGTATGAGGACGCCGTTGCTCCCCTTGAAACGGCAGTTAAGCTCGAGCCCGGAAATCCGGCCGGACACTATAGCCTGGCGACAGCTTATGCGCGCACCGGCCACAAAGAAGCAGCGGAACGCGAATTTGCCCTGCAGCAGCAGACAGCGCAGCAGGGCAATGCGCCGGAAGCCACGAGTCCGCAGTGATCCGTTTCGTGCCCGGCTGCCCGGCCGTGTCGCGCCGGGATTTTCTTCGGGCGCTCGCCGGCGCTGCTGGATTTGCGGGGCTCGAAAGACTCGTTGCGGCTGCGCCCGTGAGCTCGCCCTATCCATTCGAAGTAGTGCCTGCCGAACAGAGCCGGATCACCTGGGTACACACTGCCGGAAAATCCGCCGAGAAATACCTGCCGGAAACGTCGGGAGCGGGATGCGCCTTTTTGGATTATGACAACGATGGGTGGATGGACATCTATCTGGTCAACAGCGGCCGCTGCGATTTTTACGATCCCAGCCCGCCACTGCGCAACGCGCTCTATCGCAACAACCGGGACGGAACCTTCACTGACGTCACGGAAAAAGCGGGGGTAAGCGGCGGCGGCTACGGCCAGGGTGTCGCCGTTGGCGACTATGACGGAGACGGCTTACCCGACATTTACGTGACCCAGTACGGGAGAAGTATTCTTTACCACAATAACGGTGACGGCACGTTCACCGATGTGACGGAGAAGGCCGGCGTCGCGGCTCCGGGCTGGTCTTCGAGTGCGGCCTGGTTTGACTACGACAATGACGGACGCCTCGATCTGTTCGTCTGCCAGTTCGTCGAATTCAGCAAAGCCAAAAACCTTCCGTGTGTCACGTATAACAATCGACCGGGGTATTGCATCCCGCGCTTGTACCGACCAGCCCCGAGCTGGCTGTTTCATAACAATGGCGACGGCACATTTACTGACGTGAGCCGGTCATCGGGGATCGCGCAGCACATGGGAAAGGCCTGGGGGGTCGTTGCCGCAGACCTCAACAACGACGGGAGGACGGACCTCTTTGTTGCCAACGATACGGCGCCCAATTTTCTGTTCATGAACCGCGGAAATGGAAGATTCGAAGAGACTGGGGCACTCGCCGGGGTGGCGTTCAGCCAGATGGGCGGGGCTCGTTCCGGTATGGGTGTGGACGCCGCCGATATCAATCAGGACGGCTGGCTCGACCTCTTCGTGGCCAACCTCGATCACGAAATGTTCTCTTTGTACCTGAACAATCACGATGAGACATTCGACGATCAGGCCCTGTCGGATGGGATTGCTGCCGCTACACGGCTGATGAGCGGATGGGGCGTTAAGTTCTTCGACTACGACAACGACGGCAATCTCGATCTTTTTCTGGCCAATGGGAATCCGGATGATCAGATTGAAACCATTGAGAAAGATGTGACCTATCGCGAGCCGCTGCTGCTGTTTCATGGCGATGGAAAGACGCTGCGCAATGTCAGCGCCGAAAGCGGGCCTGTCTTCTCCCAACGTCTCTCTGCGCGAGGGCTGGCCATCGGCGACTTCGACAACGACGGCGCGGTCGACGTCCTCGTTTCCGTCAATGATGGTGCGCCGCTGCTCCTGCGCAATACTGCTGCCGGGAGGAACCACTGGCTTGGCGTCAGATTGGTTGGAAAGCAATCCAATCGCGATGGGATCGGAGCACGGCTGACCTGGCAGTCCGGGGACCTGCGGCGCAGCAGGACAAAGGTAGGGGGCGGAAGTTATCTCTCCTCGCACGATCCGCGTCTTGTACTCGGGATCGGCGAACGAACCCTGATCGACTGGCTTGAAGTGAAATGGCCTCAGCCGGGAGGCAAAACTGAAAGATTCACTGCACTACCGATGGATCGATACATCACAATTGTTGAAGGAGAGGGAATTCGAACCGTTTAGACGACCTTTAGTGATACTTGCCCCCAATTGCCATCTGCAGATAACGGCCAGAGACTTGCTGGCCGAAGTGACCATTGATCTGGGGTTGATGGCGTCGCCAATGACGGAGGACGGGCTGTTCATGTCAATGAGCCACGGAAACCGTGCGACGAACGCCAACTTGCCGAGGGGCTCATCCAGGTGGCAATGGGTAATCAGAAGTCGGCTTCCGTTTCCTAATCCGGCGGCACGGGACTCGTTGGCTGGCATCCAGGGTCAAACTCGTCATGGCGGGCGTAAACATTCGCGCGGTCGCGCAACTCCCTGGGGCACAGTACAATTCAGAGGACCATGCGCTGCGCCCATCTGGCGCCGGACCACAGTCAGGCGGCCGTTGAGCGCCAGGTCAGTTCTCCCGCACTGGTAACCAAATCGGCGACTCGCTGTTCGTCGAGAAGGACTGGATGAAATCCGTGAACGGGTGCAATGTGCGAAAGTGGCGGAATTGGCAGACGCACCAGACTTAGGATCTGGCGGGGCAACCCATGGGGGTTCGAGTCCCCCCTTTCGCACCAGTACCTGATAAGCCATCGAATGCTCATTCGACCGCCGAGTGCTGGCTCTTATTTCCAGAACGTCCGTCTTCGCCGCTGCCTTTTCGGGCTTCGGATGAAACCGTGCAGCCAGAAGAAACAAATTACCCCTTTTGACCACAATTCCACATGCGATTTCTCTTGCGCCCGCCTTGCGGTCGGGGTTTATTATGGGGATCAAAAAAAGCCTTACCCGCGATAATCGACCTTTAGGTCGTTCGTCGAATAGGAGTCCTCATCGTGCGTGGTTCGTCCGAAGGTAGGGCCGCAGCTGTCCGGCTTGTACCCTCCCGAGAACCTATACGTTCGAGGAACCCCGAGGAGTGGAACCTTGAATCTTGTCGGCAGAGCCATTCAGTTTGCCCGTGGCGCGCTCCTGAGCTTTGGTCCCCAGGCGATCAAACGCCGTGTGTGGGACAGCGAATACCGGAGAGATATGTGGCGCTTCCGCGACCACACAGTAGGGGATTGCGTGTACTGCCACCTTGAAACCCATACCCACCACGGGAGTATTCTCGATCTTGGCTGCGGCTCCGGCAATACAGCCACGGAGCTTTCCGACGGGGCCTACGCCTCGTATCTCGGCGTCGATATCTCCGAAGCCGCTCTTGAAAAGGCCGCCCAGCGCTCCGCCGAGAGTGGACGCGACGGAAAAAACCGCTTCGCACGCGCCGACTTCCTCGATTGGCGGCCGCCCTCCGAGCAGTTCGACGTCATCCTCTTCCGCGAGTCCATGTATCACGTTCCGCTCAGCAAGGTGAAGGCTGTCCTCAATCGCTACGCGACGAACCTGAAAGCGGGCGGCGTGTTTATCGTCAGGGTCTTTGCCGCCAACAAGGAAACGGCCGAAATCAAACATCGCCCCAACGCCATGCTGCGCCTCATCGAAGACGAATTCGACGTCGTTGAGAAGCGCCGCTATGAGACCAGCGGACGCCCACCGTCATTGTTTTTCGCCCGAAGGAGGAGAGAGTCAAGAAAACCGGTTAGGCGCGTCGGTCGTATCCTCTAATCCTGCTCGGATCACCGCAGCATCCCCGTTCAGAGCAAGGCCCTTGCCCGGAGGACATCCGACAGTTCCTGAGGCCTTCCTCTTCCTCTCGTACCATCCTCGCAAAATACAATGTCCGGATGCGGCCCTTCGCCGACAACCTCCACTACCGCCTCGCCACCCCCGCCGACATCCCCCACTTCGGCCCGCTCATCGAGACTTCCATCCGCGGCCTCCAGGAGAACGACTACTCCCCGTTCCAGATCGATCAGGCCATTGTCACCCGCCACAGCCGCCGCCGGCCTGTCGATACCGCCGCCGCTGTGATTCGAATCGGCAATAGGTGTGGCAGCCCCGCCGGCCAGCATCAGGCCGCCACAAACTGTCCCCGCGAAACCTCACCCACCATCTCCTCGTCCACGTAACACCACACCCAGTTCTCGCCTGGCTCAATCGATCGCATCAGCGGGTGCTGCGTCGCCTGAAAATGCTTCGTCGCATGCTTGTTTTTCGACGAATCGCAGCACCCCACATTCCCGCACTCCAGGCACAGCCGCAGATGCACCCAGCGGTCTCCCATCTTCACGCACTCCGCGCACACATGCGTCTTCGTGCTCGTCACCTTGATCTCGTTCAGATGCGTACATTCCGCCGCCATCGTCTCCTCCTCCTCGCTTCCTCGTATCCTGCTCGCCTTCCGACTCGCTTCTCGCTCGAAGTTCGCTCGCTACGCTGTCCGTTCCAGCGCTCCGCGGTCCCACTGCCCAAACCGCGCTGCCGCTTCATACGTACTCCGGCAAAACTCCAGCAGCGCCCCGCTCGGCGACTGCGCCTTCCGCACATCCTCGTACGCCAACAAAAATTCGCCCAGCTTCGTATCCCAGCCAGCCGCCTCCGGACGAACCCGCGCCTCCGCAAACCCCTGCGGCGTCGGTGCCGCATAAGAATAGAACGCCGCGTCCGGTCCGCCCACGCTCCCCGGCCAGAACCCCACGCTGCTCACTTCGTGCGAATACGCCTCCCGCGTCACCCGATCCGCGCCCGGCCGCTCCGGCGCCCGCCGTCCGGAAAACCGCGTCACCGCCAGATCGAAGCTTCCCCAGAAAAAATGCACCGGGCTCGCCTTCCCAATAAATTCCGATCGAAACTGCTCGAATACCGCATTCACGCTCAGGAGAATCCGCCAGAACCGCTCCACCTTCTCCCCGTCATACGCCGCATGCACCGTGTCCTTGTCAAACGCTATCGGATTCGGCACTTCCACCGGCATCGGCCAGATCTTCACTTCGATCCCCTCGCCCCGCAGCATCGCCATGCACTCGGCATAAAACTCTGCCACCGATTTTGGCGCAAGCTTCAGCCGCTTCACCGTCCCTTCACTGGTTTCCAGCACCAGCTCGTGCGCCAGAAAATCGAACGTCAGCTCAAACGCCCGCGCCCCGTAAGGAATCCGCGACGTCGTCAGTCCCCGCGCCGTCACATACAGCGGCACATTCCACCAGTGATTCACCAGCGGAGTCAGCGCCAGTCGCACTTTGCCCACCACCTGCGTCCACATGTGCAGTGTCGCGCACGTGTCCTTCCACGATTCCAGCGGCAAAGCCGGCCAACACTCCGCCTCATCCGGCAACGATGTCTTCGCCATCCGACTCCCCCCTGCGTCTGGCAGCCCCGCTGCCAGCTTCCGACGTCCCTGCTACCCGCTACCGGCTACAGGCTGGCCGCTAGGCCAGGATCGGAACCCCCGCAAACTCCGACTGAATCCGCGCCTTCCACTCCCGCGGTCCCGTCTCGTGCACCGATGTCCCCTGCGCATCCACCGCCACCGTCACCGGCATGTCCTCGACCGTAAACTCATAGATCGCCTCCATGCCCAGATCCTCAAACGCCACCACCCGCGCCATGCGAATCGCCTTCGACACCAGATACGCCGCGCCACCCACCGCCATCAGATACACCGCATGGTTGTCGCGGATCGCCTCCACCGCCGCCGGCCCGCGCTCCGCCTTCCCTACCATCCCCAACAAGCCGGTCTGCTCCAGCATCTGCCGGGTAAATTTATCCATCCGCGTCGCCGTCGTCGGCCCCGCCGGACCCATCACTTCCTCCCGCACCGGATCCACCGGCCCCACATAATAAATAAAGCGATTCGCGAGGTCCACCGGCAATTTCTCGCCCCGATTCAGCATATCGGTCATGCGCTTGTGTGCCGCATCGCGACCCGTCAGCAGCTTCCCGCGCAGCAGCACCACTTCACCCGGCTTCCACGTCGCCACTTCCTCGCGCGTCACGGTATCCAGATTCACCCTCCGCGCCGACGAAACGTCATACGTCAGCTCCGGCCAGTCCTTCAGCGACGGCGGTGCCAGCGCCACCGCGCCCGAACCATCCAGAACAAAGTGCGCATGCCGCGTCGCCGCGCAGTTCGGAATCATCGCCACCGGCAAATTCGCCGCGTGTGTCGGATAATCCCGGATCTTCACATCCAGCACGGTCGTCAAACCGCCCAGGCCCTGCGCACCGATCCCCAGCCGGTTCACCTTCTCGTAGATTTCGATCCGCATCTTTTCGAGCCCGTTCTTCGGCCCGCGATCCAGCAGTTCCCGCATGTCGATCGGATCCATCAGCGCTTCCTTCGCCAGCAGCATCGCCTTCTCCGCTGTCCCGCCAATCCCAATCCCCAGCATCCCTGGCGGACACCAACCCGCGCCCATCGTCGGCACCGTCTTCAGCACCCACTCCACCACCGAGTCCGACGGATTCAGCATCGTGAACTTCGACTTCGCCTCGCTCCCGCCACCCTTGGCCGCAACCGTCACATCGACGTTGCCGCCCTTCACCATCTCGACGCTCACCACCGCCGGCGTATTGTCCTTCGTGTTCGTCCGCGCCCCCGCCGGGTCCGCCAAAATCGACGCCCGCAGCGTGTTGTCCGGATCGAGATACGCGCGCCGCACGCCTGCGTCGGCCATCTCCTGCACCGTCATCGTCGCATCCCAGCGCACATCCATCCCAATCTTCAGAAACACCGTCACGATCCCCGTGTCCTGGCAAATCGGACGATGCCCCTCCGCGCACATGCGCGAGTTCACCAGAATCTGCGCCATCGCATCCTTTGCTGCCGCCGACTCCTCCCGCTCATACGCCCGCGCCAAACTCGTGATGTAATCCACCGGATGGTAGTAGCTGATGTACTGCAGCGCATCCGCCACACTCTGAATGAAATCTTCCTGCCGAATCGTCGCCATCGTGAGCCCGCTCTCTCCACAACCTACCTTCAGGTTAATCGACCGGCAGCCTTTCGGCCCACGAGGACGACGATCATCAAAACTTCAGCTTCTTATTTCGCATGCGCCAGCTCCGCAACAACTGCGGCAACTTTATCGAGTATCTCGATCCAGCCCTCCATTTGACCGCTGTTTTTCGCGCTCTCCATGGGGTCATTTCCAATGAAGGTGAGTTTCGTCTGGCCGTTTCCGAGATCCTCAAAAAGGGTCACGTCGTACGCTCCGTCTATGGCCTCATGTTCTATTCCTAATTCCGCAGGATCGACCTTGTTTCCCTTCGAATCCGAAAAGTACATGGAGGAAACGATCTTCTCGTGCAGAACAATCTCGTGGTATTCAACCGCATTCCAGCCGCAGAGCTGCCCATCCGGCGCATTCATGCAGCAGAGAAGTTTTCCTCCAACGCGAAAATCCATCTCGCAAACGGGCGCAGTAAAACCCTTAGGCCCCCACCACTGCATGATGTACTTCGGGTCTGTCCACGCCTTCCAAACCAACTCGCGTGGGGCATCGAAAACTCTTGTAACGACCATCCGCTCAATTTCGCTAACCGTGTTTTCTGTCATCTCTGACCTCCTCTTTCTTCATTTGATTTACAACTACATCCAGTTTGTCGAAGCTCTCTTCCCAGAATCGGCGATAGTTGAATCGCCCAGTCGCTGACTGTCTTGATCGCCTCTGGCCTAAGCGTGCATACACTCTCTCGTCCACGCTTCGTCTTGATGACAATCCGCGCCCGCACCAGGTAGGCGATATGTTTTGAAATCATCTGCTGCGAGAGTGCAAACGGTTCCGTCAATCCATGCACAGTCGCAGGCCCATGCGAGAGTCGTTGGATCATCGCCCGCCGGGTCGGATCAGACAAAGCCGCAAATGTTGTACCCAGCTTATCCACAACCATATGGTAGTGGATATTTCATCGCTGTCAAGTGCCGGAATCGCCAGCCCCCAAACCATCCCGATTACATCCGCAACCGCGCCTGGGATCCCTACCCCTTCATCCCTCCTCAATCTCTTTCTCTCCATGCTGGCCGCTATCCAGGCGCCCGTCATCATGATGAGTCAGAACCGCCAGGACGTGAAGGACCGTCTCCGCAGCGAACTCGACTTCGAAGTCAACCGCCCCGCGGAGGCCGAAATTCAGTCCCTTTCTCAACGCCTCAGTCTCCTCGTGAACAAAGTCGAAGATGTCGAGGACCTCCTGCGTACGGACAGGCTGCCGGCCGGGTCAAACCCGGAGGCTTCCGAAACCTGAGCGCGGCCCGAAAGGCCCGCGGCTGCAGAAGACGCCCTCGAGAAGAACGCTTCCCACCTTTTCTGAACAGGCCGTCATCTTCCCGTCGCTGTTCCTCCACCCCGCAGCCTGGATTTAACCTGATTTTGACTCCCTCGCAGCCTGGCCTCTTCACGAGCATTGTTAGCCTCTTTTGCCATGGAGGTCAGCTATGCGCAAAACATTCCCCACGCTCGCTGCCATGCTCACGCTGCTTCTCACCGTGGCCGCTGCCGCTCAGGACCACGACCATGACTGGGACCACAGCCAGATCCATCACGTCCTCCTCATCAGCATCGACGGCATGCACGCAGTCGATTTCCTGAACTGCACCAAAGGCATTCCCACCGTCAATAGTGGTGCGCCCTACTGCCCTAATCTCGCCGCGCTCGGCACCGCCGGCGTTAACTACACCGCCGCCAGCACATCCAAACCCTCCGATTCCTTCCCTGGCCTCATGACCCTCATGACCGGCGCAACCCCGCGCACCATGGGCGTCTATTACGACGACGCTTATGACCGCTCCCTCGACGGACCCGCCGTCACCACCGGCGACGGCAATGCCGCCGCTCCCTGCACCGCTGGCGCAGCCCCCACCGGTTACACAACCGAGTATGACGAAGGCATCGACTACAACCAGAACCTGCTCAACGGCGGCGCGCCTGGAGCCAGCCTCACCGATGGCGGCATCGCCTCCATCGACTCCCGGAAGCTCGACCGCAATCCCGGTGCCGGTTGCGCTCCCGTTTATCCCTGGAACTTCGTTCGCACCAACACCATCTTCGGCGTCATCCACAATGCCGGCGGATACACCGCCTGGTCTGACAAGCACCCGTCCTATTCCGCGGTTGCCGGTCCCGGTGGAAACTCTCTCGACGACTACTACGCGCCGGAGATCAACTCCGCCGTCGTTCCCCTCCCCGGCGTCACCACCGCTTCCGGAATTTCCTGCGTCACCGTGCCCGACACCAGCAACTTGGCGGCCTGGACTGACAGCTTTCAAAACATCCAGTGCTACGACACCCTCAAGGTCAACGCCATCCTCAATGAAATTGAGGGCCTCAATCACCTCGGAACGGCGCAGACCCGCACTCCGACCATCCTTGGCATGAACTTCCAGGCGGTCAGCGTCGGCCAGAAGCTCATCGAGTCCTCCACCAAAGGCGGCTACCTCGACGCGCCGGAACTCCCACCGCCTCTCTGCTCAGCGAGATCGAGTTCGTCGACGACACCATCGGCCAGATGGTCGACAAACTCAAAGACCGCGGTCTCTATGAGTCGACCCTCATCGTCATCACCGCCAAGCACGGCCAGTCCCCCATCGATCCCAACCTTTATCTCGCTGTCCCTGGCAAGAACAATGCTGGCATGTCGCCAGCCACCATCCTCGAAAGCCTGCTGCCCTATTCCGAATCCCCGGCTAACTCGACCGGCCTCGGTCCTACGGAGGACGACGTCTCGCTGCTGTGGCTTTCCAACTCCGCCAACACCGCATCCGCCGTCGCAACCCTCGAAACCAGCGCCAACCGGGCATTAGCAGGTATCGGCCAGATCTATTACGGACCGAGCCTCGCTCTCAACTACAACGTCCCCGGCCTGCCGCCCGACGACCCGCGCACGCCCGATATCATCGTCACCCCCAACGTCGGCGTCACCTACACCGGCAGCGCCACCAAACTGGCAGAGCACGGCGGCTTCGCGCATGACGATACGAATGTCATGCTCCTGCTCTCCAATCCCGCTTTCCCGCCGCACACCGTCTTCACCTCGGTCGGAACCAACCAGGTCGCGCCCACCATCCTGGCGGCGCTCGGCCTCGATCCCCGCGCGCTCGATGGCGTCCGCCTCGAAGGAACCGCCGTCCTTCCCGATGTCAATCTCAACTTCAACTGGTAAACGATTCGCACTTCAACCGGTCCCCCGATCCAGCTCGAAGTAATCCGCGCCACGACCGCGAGCAAATCCGCGCGACCGGCTCGCAAGCCCTCAGGAAAACAGCCAGCCCGCGAACGCCAACCAGCGTTCGTGGGCTTTTCTCCGGTCCCCGGGGAAAAGAACCAAACCCAAACCCATAACCACCACCGCCCCAAAACCCCAAACCAGCGAAGGCCAGGTTCACCCCACAGCAAGAAGCAAAATCCCACCGCCACCTGAACGTCGAGGCCATTCCACTCTGGCTCCACCACAAAGTTTCCTCCCCGTTCCATTTTGGAAAAGCCCCTGCCCATCGCACTCTTCCGCAAGCCGCTCCGTCAGCCCTGCCGACGTAAACAAAAGCGGCTGTCGCCACGGAATCCCCTCCGCTCTCGCCTCCTGTGTCCCGATTCTCGAATCTCGCTGGCCGCCCCCTCCAAGCCATCATTTGGCATGAGTGGGATCGCGCTCTCTTCCCATGCCCCCAACCTCGGAAGCCGGTTCCCTAAACTGAGGACCTGATCCAAACAGCCATCGCGGGAACCTTGCCGCATCGCCTGGTGTCTGTCGGGAAGAGAGGAACCACTCCCATGACAATGAGCCCAGGCATCTCCAAAAACCTGACCGCCGCTCCGAATGTCACACCGTTGATCGATGTCCTGCTGGTTCTTCTGATCATCTTCATGGTGATTGTTCCCGTCCCTCCGAAAGGCCTCGAAGCAGCGCTGCCCCGGCAGGCGAAAAGTGAGCAACTGAGCCCGACACGCACCGTCGTCGTGCAGATCCTCGCCACCCCCGCGGGTCCGATTTACAAGATCAACAACGAAAGCGTGCCGGGAAAAATTGCATTCGCTGCGGAGCTGAACCGGATCGAATCGATGCGCGCCGAGAAAATTCTGTTCGTCCAGGGCGATCCAGCGCTGGACTTTCAATCTGTCGCCGAAGTCCTCGACATCAGCCGCACCGTCGGCATCGACCACGTCGGCATCCTGACCCCACACCTCGGCGCAATCGGATAGCGCTACCGCCGCCCAGCCCCCTCCAGCCATCACCACAATCGCCACGCCCCGCCACGCCCCATTCAGTTCCTCGCAATTCCGCCCATCCCAAGGTACTGGCCCCACTCCAGAAAAAGCGCATCTGACTCATTCCAAATATCTTGCCTTTTCCACCCGCACCGCCGTCACGTTACTCAGGATTGCCTGCCTGTGACCGCGATTACGGGCCAATTCCTCTCCAGACGAAACAATCAGGTCAGGCGCCCCCTTGAGGGGTGCACAACCGGCCGCTCCCGCCGACCGAGGGCCCTGCCTTCACCCGGCTCTCCGAGGAAGCCCGAATCACCATGGCATACGCTGTCCTTCCCGAGATTTCCCGCCCACCCGCCAGCTTTCCGAAACTGCAACCCGCACCTCAATTCTCCCTCGACCTCCGCATTCGCCTCCCCCTCGATGGCGCAGCCGCCGAACATCGCCTCGTCACCTTCATCGAGGCCACCGTCTTCGCCGTCCCCGGCCATCGCGACACCCTCGAGACCGCCGGCCGCATCGAAGCCCGCATCCTTCGCTTCGATGACCCGGCCGCCGTCGCCCCGTTCCGCTCCGCCCTTCCCGATGCCGTCGAAGAAGTGCGTGCAGAAGTCTTCGCCGCCGACAATCGCCTCCGCCCCGCGCTGACCGAAGGCCTCGGCATCCGCAGCCGCCGCGTCTTCGTCATCGATCGCGTCGAACTCGGCGCCAGGTTCCATGGCCGCAGCCTCGGCCACGCCGCCGTCCTCCGCCTCATCGACCTCTTCGGTCAGGACGGCGCCGCCGTCCTCCTCATGCCCTTCCCCCTCCAGTTCGACGACGCCTCCTGGACCCCCCAGGAAGCCGCCCTCGAAGCCGCGCGCATGGGCGTTCCCCGCCTCACCCAGCAGGAAGCCCTCGGAAAACTCCGCACCCACTGGAGCCGGATGGGCTTTCGCCGCCTCGGCACCGGCGACTACTACGCCCTCAATCCGGAATTCCTGCGCCCCGCCTTTCTCGTCTGATCCAGCGCATCACGGCCCGCATCGCCGCAGACCGATCATCGCTGACCGCGCCATCGCTGGCCGTCTTATCGCTGATCGCTTTTCCGCTACTCTGTAACCATGGGCGTAACCCAATCCTCCCCAGAATCCTTCGACGTCCTCGTCATCGGCGCCGGCCCCACCGGCATGGCCTGCGCCATCGAAGCCCAGCGCGCCGGCTTCCGCTCTGTCCTCGTCGATAAAGGCTGCCTCTGCAATTCCCTCTTCCATTACCCCGCCCACATGACCTTCTTCACCACCTCCGAGCTGCTGGAGATCGGCGACATCCCTTTTCCCTCCACCAACGCCAAGCCCACCCGTAACGAGGCCCTCGAGTATTACCGCAAGGTCGCCATGTTCTATAAACTCGACATCCGCGCGTATCAGCGCGTCGAGTCCGTCACCGGCCAGGATCTGAGCTTCACCGTCCGCACCCGCGATGAGTTTGACCGCGAACGCATCTACCATTCCCGCAAAGTCGTCGTCGCCACCGGCTACTACGATCTCCCCAACCTCATGAACCTCCCCGGCGAGAATCTCCCCAAGGTCCACCACTATTACAACGACCCGCATCCTTATTACGCGATGGATGTCATGGTCATCGGTGGCAAGAATTCAGCCGCCATCGCCGCCCTCGAGCTCTGGCGCCACGGCGCCCGCGTCACCCTCGTCCATCGCGGACCCACCATGCACCGCCACGTCAAGTACTGGATCCTCCCCGATATCGAGAACCGCATCAAAAATGGCGAGATCACCGCATATTTCAATACCAGTGTCGTCCGCATCGATCCCGACACCGTCACCCTCCAGACGCCCAACGGCTCGCGCGTCCTCCCAAACGATGCCGTCCTCGCCATGACCGGCTACCGCCCCGATTTCGAGTTCCTCGAATCCCTCGGCGTCCGCATCGAGGGCGAATATCGCTGCCCCATCTGCGATCCCCGCACTCTCGAAAGCAACGTTCCCGGCGTCTATCTGGCAGGCGTCATCGTTGCCGGCGACCGCACCAGCGAAATCTTCATCGAGAACGGACGGTTCCATGGACGTCAGATTGCCGAGGACCTGAAACAAAGGCTCAAGTCACCCGCCGGCGAACTTGCCGGAACCGGTCTCCTGGCCAGCCCATAGAACTTTCGTTCTTCTTCCAGTTTCGCCGCCGGGTGTAGGATCACTGAAAACCCCTGGTAAATCCGCAGACAGGGAACGGCCAAGAGACCCTCCCGCACATTGCGGAATCGCTCCTGACGCAACACGGTATCCCCTTTTATGCCGCTGCTCAGACCCCGATCGATTCGCGGCCAGTTTATGGCTGCCCTGATCCTCTTCGAGATCATCGTCGTGGCCATCTTCACGCTCCTGCTCGTTCGCCAGCTGGACACCGAAATGGCCCAGCGCATGCACCGCCGCCTGGAGAGCCAGGCGACCCAGATCTCCACGCTGGGCAGCCTCGCCCTGGCCGACGCACGTCCGGACTCCTTTGCCCGCGTCGTCGCCACCATGGCCAGGTCCACCAGCGTCAGCGCCGTGCAGATCACCGACCTCCAGGGCAAATCCCTCGCCTCCACCGACCCCACCTCCCTCGGCAGGTTCACCCTTACCGCCAAAGAAAAATCCCTTCTGCACCCGCTTCCCGGCCCGGTCATGTTCCGGTCTCCGTCGCCCAGCCGTTCTCCGTCCTTCTCCCTCTCTCCGTCCACAAAATCCCAGTGGGAAGTCGTTGCCCCCATCGTCGACGACAAGAACCGCGTCCGCGCCCTCGCCTGGATTTATCCCAGCGACCGCCAGGACCAACAGGACCGCCAGGCTCTCCTGCGCATCACCGCCATATGGGCCGCCTTCGTCCTCGCCGCCTGCACCGCTATCGCCGCCTTCCTCGCGCAGTCCATCACTCGCCAGCTCGGGCTGCTCACCCGCGCCACCCGCCGGCTCATCCAGCACCCTGAAGACCCCGGCGACGAATTCCCCCTCCCCGTCAAGACTTCAACCGAAGCCGCCGAGCTCACCATCGCCTTCAACCGCATGGTCGCCGCCATGCAGGATCAGCGCGCCGGTCTCAACGAAACCCTGGCGCTGCTCGACTCCATGCTCGCCAACGCCCCCATCGGGTTCGCCTTCTTCGACCGCAAATACCGCTTCGTCCGCGTCAATCAGTTTCTTGCCGACATGAACGGCTACTCCTTCGCCCTCCATCTCGGCCGCGGCGTCACCGGCATCCTCCCGCCTGCTACCGCCGCCAAACTCGAACGCTGCATCGAGACCGTCTTCCAGACCGGCGAGCCCGTCCGCAACCTCGAGCTCACCTGGGAGCCTGAGCCCCGCCGCCCCCGCAGCTGGCTCGCCCACCTCTATCCCGTCCGCACTGAAACCGAAACCACCCGCTGGGTCGGCGCCATCCTCGTCGATGTCACCGAGCAGAAACGCGGCGAAGAAACTCTCCGCCGCACCGAAAAACTCGCCGCCGCCGGCCGCCTCGCTGCCTCCATCGCCCACGAGATCAATAATCCCCTCGAAGCCGTCACCAATCTCCTCTATCTCATCCGTCAGGAAGACCTCGCCCCGGAAACCCGCCACTTCGCCGAGCTCGCCCAGCAGGAAGTCACCCGCGTCGCGGAAATCACCCAGCAGACCCTCCGCTTCTACCGCCAGTCCACCCTTCCCGCCAACACCAACGTCGCCGAACTCCTCGACTCCGTCATCACCCTCCACCTCGGCCGCATCCAGACCCTTCAGGTCGACCTGCAGCGCGACTACGACCGTAGCTTCCAGCTCTTCTGCTTCGCCGGCGAACTCCGCCAGCTCTTCGCCAACCTCATTGGCAACGCCCTCGACGCCATGACGCCGGACGGCGGCCGCCTCCTCATCCGCGCCCAGGCCTCCAGCCAAAATGGAGTCGCCGGCATCCGCATCTCCGTTGGGGATACCGGCTCCGGCATCACCCAGGATGCCCGCCGCCACATCTTCGAGCCCTTTTTCACCACCAAAGAAGCCACCGGCACCGGCCTCGGCCTCTGGGTCAGCGAACAGATCATCCGCAAGCACCATGGCTCGGTCCGCGTCCGGAGCCGCGCCACCGGGGCCACCGGAACCGTCTTCAGCATCTTCTTCCCCGCCACCGGCGTCGAACCCGACACCGCCACCGCCGAACCCGCCAGCGAAACCGTCTCTTCCTGACCTCATACCGCCGCTCACGATATCGCCCTATCGCCACTCGTACAGCCACATCGCCGCTCATACCGGCGCTCAGTACCGCCGCTGACAATACCGCCACTCACTGTGCCGCCGCTCATACCGCCGCTCCAGACCGCCGTTGACGATACCGCCACTCACTGTGCCGGCACTCATACAGCCGCTCAAATCGCCACTCATACCGCCGCTCCCAGTACCGCCGCTCACGATATCGCCACTCACTGTGCCGGCACTCATACCGCCGCTCACAATCCTGCCACTCATACTGGCGCTCCCAGTACCGCCGCTGACGATACCGCCGCTCACTGGAAACCCAAAACCACCGCCCCAAAAACTGGAAGGCCAGGTTCACCCCACAGCAAGAAGCAAAATCTCTCGCCCATCCGCGTGTCCATTCAATTCGATTTCCGCTTCACTCGAACGTGCGGCTTCGTACCAGTTTGGGATTCACAACCGCTCACCTCAAAACGGAAGGCCAGGTTCACCTAACGGTGGGAAGCTCCGAATCCCCTCCGAAACCGTCCGCCTCCCGACCAACAACCACTCCCAAAAAGCCGCTCCTCGAAGACCACCCGCGCGCGCGGCTGAAACCCGGGGCCCAAGATCACCCCTGAAGGCCGCCCCTGAAAACCACTGGCGCGCGCGCGTCCGAAAACCGCTGCCCGGAACCGGCCCTGCCAATCGCTGCTGAACCCAAAAACCACCCCCCAAAATTTGGAAGGCCAGGTTCACCCCACAGCAAGAAGCAAAATCTTTCGCCTCCCCGCGTGTCCATTCAATTCGATTCCCGCCTCACTCGAACGTGCGGCTTCGTACCAGTTTGGGACCAGGACCAGCACCGCTCTCGACTCCTCTCTTCCGCACGACGCTGAGCCTCAGCCAGCCCCCTCGGTCCATCCCCCGCTGCTCCCACCCCTCCTGCCTCTTTCCACATCGCTTTTCCCAACCGCCGCTCGCCGAACGCTGAGCGCTGTTTTTCTGTACCCTGCTCCCTGTACCCTGTACCCTGTTTTTCTTCCGGAGGAACCACCCGCAATGCTCCACCGCGCAAGCCGCACCGCCGCCGTCCTGCTCCTCGCCACCCTCCCGCTCTTCGTCGCAGCCCAAAAGAAGAAAGCCGCTCCCGCCCCAACCCCAGCCGCCGCCACCGATCCCGATCACGGCCCCTGGTCCGAGCCCCAGCCCGCCGTCGAGAAACTCGACCTCACCATGTACGCCCGCATCCGCGAAGAAGGTCTCCTCCACTCCCACGTCATGGACTACGGCTCCGCCCTCGCCGACGACATCGGCCCACGCCTCACCGGCTCCCCCAACATGGCCAAAGCCAATGCCTGGACCCGCGATCAGCTCACCGCCATGGGCTGCGTCAACGCCCACCTCGACGACTGGGGTGAATTCGGCATGGGCTGGCAGCAGCTCAACACCTGGGTCCGCATGACCGCTCCCGATACCGCCGTCTTCATCGCCCAGGCAACGCCCTGGTCGCCCCCCACGAGCGGCCCCATAACCGCCGAAGCCACGTACGTCAACATCCAGGCCGACGAAGACTTCGCCAAATATCAGGGCAAGCTCGCCGGCAAAATCGTGCTCCTCGGCGAAATGCGTCCCGTCCCGCCCGTCGATGCCGCTCTCTTCGAGCGCTACACCGACCAGCAGCTTGCCGACATCGCCAGCTATCCCGAGGAAGGCGGACCCAACGCCGCCCTCCGCGACCGCCTCCGCAACTACGCCCAGCGCATGCGCCTCACCGACAAGCTCGTCCAGTTCCTCGCCGACGAGAAAGTCGCCGCCGTCATCCGGCCCTCCCGCGACGCCGCGCACGGCGGCGGCTCCGGCGGCACCATCTTTGACGATAACGGCGCCTCCATGGGCCGCACGCCCTACATCCGCGGCCACGAAATGAAAGTCCCCACCGTCGTCATGGCCATCGAAAGCTACGGCCGCGTCTATCGCCTCCTCGAGGCCCACGTCCCCGTCTCGATCGAGATGAACGTCGAAGCCAAATTCACCGGCGACCACGAGCATGGCTACGACACCGTCGCCGAAATCCCCGGCACCGATCCCAATTTGAAAGACCAGGTCGTCATGGTCGGCGGCCACCTCGACAGCTGGATCGCCGGCACGGGCGCCACGGACAACGGCGCCGGCACCATCGTCGCCATGGAAGTCATGCGCATCCTCACCGCCCTCCATGTCCAGCCGCGCCGCACCATTCGCATCGCGTTATGGTCCGGCGAAGAAGAAGGCCTCTTCGGCTCCCGTGGCTACGTTAAAGAACACTTTGGCTCGGCGCCGCTCTCCACCGCGCCCGACCAGGCCGCCCTGCCCGAATTCATGCGCCGGCCTTCCGGTCCGCTCGAACTCAAACCCGAGCAGCGCCTCATCTCCGCCTACTTCAACCTCGATAACGGATCGGGCAAAATTCGCGGCATCTATCTCCAGGAGAACGCGGCCGTCGGCCCCATCTTCGAGCAGTGGATCGAGCCCCTCCGCGACCTCGGCGTCACCACCATCACCATGCGCAATACCGGTGGCACCGACCATCTCTCCTTCGACGCGGTCGGCATCCCCGGCTTCCAGTTCATCCAGGACCCGCTCAACTATGAAACCCGCACCCACCACTCCAACATGGACGTCTACGAAGAGCTCCAGCCCGGCGATCTGAAACAAGCCGCGACGGTCGAAGCCATCTTCGTCTACAACGCAGCCATGCGCGACCAGATGCTGCCCCGCAAGCCGCTCCCCCATCCCGAACTACGCCAGCAAGAAGACGCCCCCCCAAAGAACCTTTACCCCGACGCGGTTCCGGAGCAGCATTGAGGGCGGTTCTGACGGGCCGGTTCTTTCGATAGCTGGAGCAACCCGGGTCGCACGCGCCACGGTCGGTGCCTGGCAGGGCATCACGTTTATTACCCGAACGGGTAATATCTGTCCTTTAGGTACGACGCTATCTTATCCACACCAATCAGTACCTTCAGTCTCGAACTGTGGCTCGGTCAGACCCGGCGACAAACTGACCCCGGCGGCGGATGAAATCGGAACAAAAATGTATCCAGATCCAGACGCAGATGCCCCGAGAGCAGCCGGAGCCCGCCCTGAGGCCTGCATCGTCGGCTGTTTCGGTGCTGGCCCCGCTCTTTGCGCTCAGACCGACCTCGGCGATCTTCCGCCGGCTCTCCGGATCACAAGTGGTACGCACCGCACAATGTCTGAGATAGCCCTCAAACGGAAGTATCTCCTGGTGCTCCTGCTTGGTTCTTTGGCCATCTGGGCCCTGGTACACCACGCTGCATCCCACCCTGACGACTTCGCAACCTTCTATGCAGCCGGGCACCTGCTGCTGACCCATCCACATAGCCTGTACTCTCTGCAATCACAAAAAGTGGCGGAGGATCTGCCGGGAAATGCCCTCCTGCCGTGGGCACATCCCGCACCGGAAGCGCTCCTCTTCGCACCCCTCACGCTTCTGAGTTTCGACCATGCCTTCGCCGTTTGGAGCGCCATCAGCATCACCACATTGTTTCTCTCCGCGTGGCTGCTGCGCGACGAGATCCTCGGCCTGACCACCGCGACGCGGCTCGCGTTGCTTGCCTTCGCTTGGTTCCCCGTCTCTTACGGCCTTCTGGTGGGCCAGGACCACGGTCTCTTCCTGTTGCTTTGGGCGCTGGCCTATCGCAGATGGAAGGCCGGTGACGATTTCGCGTGCGGCTTATGGATCGGCCTTAGCCTGATCCGCTACCAGTTCGCCGTTCCCATGCTCTTCTTCTTCGTCGTTCTCCAAGCATGGAAACTGCTGAAGGGTTTCGCCTTCTCCGGATCCGCGCTACTGGTGGGGTCCTGCCTCATCGTCGGCGCGCGTTTCGTCCCCTCATATTTTGCGGTCTTGCATTGCCTCGCGCTCGTCAGTGACATTGGCACTCTGCGCTCATTCCCTACGCTTCGTGGCGTTGCTGCCTTGTTCTTGCCGTCCAATCCCGAAGTGGCCACCGCTGCCTCTGTCGTCTGTCTGCTGGCTTGGGCTCTCATCACTATTCGCAAAATGAGCCGAACCGGCGCATTCTGCCTTTCAATGCTGCTTTCCCTGTTACTGGACCCGCACGCCTATCTGTACGAACTGACGGTGCTGCTTATTCCTCTCATGGTCTTTCTCAGGATCCGCCCAGCTTCAGCCTTGCTTGCATTTTCCGCATGCTATTTGAGCTTCGCCACTGCGATCCTTCACAAAGGTAACTACTGCCTCCTTTGCCCTGTTTTGCTGTTGTTGGCGATTCAGATGAGCCGCTTCTATGAAAAGGAGTGGACTGACGCGACCCTTGGGTCCCCCGACAGCAATAGCGGGTCGACTAAATTTCTGAAAATCGAGCATCCCTGGTGTGCCCGCCCTGGCGATTGAACGATGCGCGACCAAATGCTCCTCAGAAAACCCCTACCCCACCCCGAACTACGCCAGCAACAAGACGCCCCCCAAAGAACCTTTACCCCGACGCGGCAGAGGAACAAACCCCGACGCAGCACTAGGTATATACCTGGCGCTTTGGCCTTCTCTCAGGCTGTCCTGAAGACCGCAGGGTATTGATGGGAGAGGGAGATGGGGAGGGAAAACAAGTTGGAATTTTCATTACATCACTGGGTATATATACCCAGTGATGCGGGGGTGCGCCATATCCCCGTCCGGCGAGCTGAACGCCGCCTTTACCTCAGACGCTGCGAAGCAGAAAGCCCCAGCACCATTAAAATGCCGCCACCGAATCCACGCTCACCAGTAAATCGATCAACCTGTGGAAACCTGTCAAGCCCCGCCGCCTTCCCAAAATAGCACTCCCCTCATCCCAAACCACTTCCACACCACAAAAACCCAACAAATTTGGCGCGATTGAGAGCCAGACTTGGTATTCTGATAATAGGGAGTAAGAAAGAAAAAGGGTCGCCTCAGGGCGACCCTTTTCAGTCCGGATTGCGCCGGAAGAACAAGCTCAGCCTCGAGAAGACCGCCGAAATGATCAATGATCGCAGCGCCGCTACGCCCTACCCGACCAAAGACCCCTCTCGAAGCTCCTTTGACGCAACAACATGCCGCGGTCCTAAACAGTCCCGCCGGAAGTCCCGCCGCTGCAACAACTTGCCACGGTCTACCCCCAGGGGGAGGGGGTGGTCATCCGTCCCGCTGAACGGGATCGCGTTCCACCGCGATCCCATCCATCCTCTCAGTGTCCGGTCGCCGCGTAGAAGTCCACCAGGTCGTGCTTGAACTGCTTCAGCGCCTCCACGTTCAGGTACACCATGTGCCCCGCCGGATAGTAGGTGAAGCGCACATTCTTCGCCAGATCCGGAGTCAGCATCATGTGGGCAATGTCGTACTCCGTGATGAAGAATGGCGTCGCCAGATCGAACATCCCGTTCGCCGACATCACCTGCAGCTTTGGGTTCTTGCGCATCGCGTCGGCCAGGTCGCTCGCCAGGTAAGGCAGCCCTGCCCGTCCGCCGCCACCACCGCCGCCAAAGCCCCGCTGCCCCGGCAGAACATGGTGCATATCCCACGGCACTTCCGACTCCGTATGGACGTGGTACGTGTCCGTGGTGTCGTACTTCAGCTCGCCGGTCAGATAGTTATGGAAGGCCGCGATGAACGCGCCTTCGATGCCCGTGTCGGACGGATCGTAGCCCGGATTCTCGCCGGCATTATCGACATCGGTTCCTTCAAATCGCGCGTCATACCGGCCCAGAATGTCGCCTTCATCCCGCATCAACTCCTTGCGGAAGCGGGTCGGGTTGATGCGCAGCTTGGCTTCCTTCACGTACTGCACGCTGAGTCCGGTATAGCCGGCGACCTTCGCCGCAATCGCGTCGAATTTCTCCGGCGCAAGCTGGTCGCCCTCGCGCAGTGCTTCGGCATAATCGCCGCGCGCAAACGTGCGCACCTCCTGGAGGTACGCCTTCACGTCCGCGGGCTTGTTCGGGATTTTGTCATGGTACCAGGCGATCGCCGCATACGAAGGCAGCGTGCCGATATAGTTCTCGTCCAGCCCCGGCGCCATCACGTTGTAATTCAGGATCGACGACAGCAGAACCACGCCGTTCAGCGAGATGCCGTCTCCCTCCAGCGCATCCGCCAGGCCTGCCGAACGCGGCGTGCCGTAGGACTCGCCGAACAGGTACTTGGGAGAATTCCACCTCTGGTTCACCGTCACCCAGCGAAGCACGAACTTGTCGAAGGCTTTGATGTCCTGATCCACACCGCGGAAATCCTTGTCCGTGCCCTTACCCACCGCTTTCGAAAAGCCGGTCAGCGGCGCGTCAACAAAGACCAGGTCGCTCTTGTCCAGCAGGCTGTATTCGTTGGGAACAAGGTGGTAGGGCGCCGGGCCGGTGGCCTTCGGGCTGTCGGTTTCAATGCGGACAGGGCTGAACGATCCCATGTGCAGCCAGACCGTGGCTGAGCCGGGTCCGCCGTTGTAGAAGAAGGTCACCGGACGCGTGTTGGGATCGGCGCCGTCGAGCGTGTAGGCGACCGAAAAGATGCTGCCGTACGGATGGTCGTCTTCACCATCGCGGATCAGCAGCGTCCCGGCCGTCGCAGTGTAGTGCAGCGCTTTGCCCTCGAGGTTCAGATCGTGATGGGTCACCGAGCTCTTCTCGGGCGGGATGGGCGGCGTCTTGTCGCCCTGATTCGCTTCGCCGGCATGGGCCTCATCGGAGCGCGGCGGGCGCTGCTGTTCCTGGGCATTCACCTGCTGTGCAGTGCAGAAACAGGACAATGCGCCCAACGCAAGGGCGCAGGCAATACGCTGCAACTGGCTCAACGTGACCTCCAAAAGTTGTAACGGCTGGAATGTGGGTAACGATAATGGGGTAATCGTTGTATCAGTGACGAATCAGCGTCGGATTCAGTCTCACGCACATGAAAAATTAAGGCAAGCCCAGGAAATAAGCAGCAGGACGCGCTCAGGCGCCGGTTCCGCGCACCACCACGTTCGCCGTCTGGACCAGAATCCGCAGGTCGAGCCAGAAGCTCCAGTTTTCCACGTAAGCCGTATCGAGAGCGATGTACTTGGCGAAGGAGGGGTCGTGGCGGGCCTGTACCTGCCACAGCCCGGTCAGTCCGGGCAGCACTTCCAGCCGCCGGAAGTGTTCCAGTTCGTACTTCTCCACCTCGGAAGCGATGGGCGGACGCGGACCAACAATGCTCATCTCGCCTCGCAGCACATTCAGGAACTGCGGCAGCTCGTCGAGCGAGTATTTGCGCAGAATGCGCCCGAGGCGCGTCACTCGCGGATCGTTCGAGACCTTGAACAGCACTCCATCCCGCTCGTTCAGGGCCGTCAGGTCCTTCTTCAACCGGTCCGCATCATTGACCATGGTGCGGAACTTGAAGCACGGAAACACCCGGCCCCGCTTGCCGATCCGGTCCGCAATATAGAAGGTCGGGCCTTCGCTCTCCAGCTTGATGGCGATGGCGATGGCCAGCATCACGGGAGCCGTGACGATCAGGGCCAGCAGCGACAAAACCGTATCCACGACCCGCTTGCAGAACAGCCCGATGATCCGCGGCTGACCACGGTGCAGCGAGGCCATCGGGAAAATTCCCAGGTATTCCACGGGGGCGTTCGTCGTCAGCTCGCTGTAATAACCGGAGATGGCCCGCACATCAATGTCCAGTTCGCGGGCATCCTGCAACAGGCGAATCGCGCTTTCGGTGGGGTAAAACTCAGCGATCACCAGCTCATCGACGAAGTGCTGGCGGGCGAGCTGGCGGATCTTGTCCACGCCGCCGAGGATCTGATCCGGCATGATCTCCGCGCTGACCGGCGATCCGGGAGCAAAAACGAAACCTACAAAACGGTAGCCGAGCCGGCGGTAATCGCGGATGTGGCGGCTCAGGGCGTAACTCAGCTGGCTCGTCCCCAGGATCATCACGTTCCGCAGCTCGATGCCCTGCTCGTACTGCTTGTATCGCGAATAGCGCCACACGACGCGCCGGACACACAGGGTGACCGTCGCCAGTCCCACCAGCAGCATGATCAGCACCCGGGAAATTCCCACCGCGTGGAACATGTACAGGATGCCGCACAGGAGCAGACCCGCATTGAGGCAGCCCTGGATGACCAGGCGCATCTCATGGGTCCCTGCTGTCCCCGGCACGGCCGCGTAAAGGCCATAACGCCGCGCCACGAGAATATAGGCCAGCGCAAACCAGCTCAGGTAGAACAGGTCCACCGCCGTCGGCCACAAGCTCGGCTCACCGGCGGTGAGCGGGACAATCCTCGCGATCACCACCACGCGCAGCGTCAGGGCCATTCCGAACGCCAGCAGGATCATCAGCAGATCATTGGCCATCATCACGGCCGAGGCTACGGTCGCCGGTCCAATGACACCACGCCGCGTCGCAGCGGGAAGCTGCAGGATCGAGGCTGGAGTTCTTTCCTTTGTTTTTCCGTTCCGCAGGTATTCAGATGTAGCCATATGCGTACGATCCTGGCTGCGCCGCCAACTCAGGCAACTCCCTGTGGACAGACACCCTGATGGATGTCTGCGAAAAATGTGATGGTCGCGAAGCTAGTTGCGAAACTGCGATTTTCTTTTGCTTTCGGTCGTTCAACCCACTTGCCATATCTGGATCCGGCAGAACCCAGCTCAACCCAGCAAAACCCGCGGAAGGAAAAAACCTGCCTGAACTATAAGCAACACCATACATCAAAATAGCTTCATTTGCATGAACCCTGTGGCAAACGACAAGCGCCATATTACGAATACGCCAACAGCCGGATCCCTCCCTCTTTCTGTCCTGATCGTAAGATTCTCGCACACCTGTGTCGAACAAATTCTGGTCATCCGTTACCCAAGGTGATCCCCTTTTCCCGCATTGACAATTTCGTGTCAGGAACGTGACCTTGGCGTTACAAAGGTTGCATGACTTCCGAGTACCTCCGGCTTCTGGCCGCTTACATCGAGGCTCAGGTCAGGCCCGTTGACAAATTCGGCCATCAGCCCCGCCTCCAGGCTCTGACTGTCGCCATTGGGGCCGACCTCGACTACGACCGGGATGTGGTCGCAGCCGCCGTTTGGCTGCACGACCTCGGTGTCTTTGTCGGGCATCGCCCCGAGGATCCGGATCAGCTCGCTCATTGGGATCATGTCGCCTACGCCTGCTCCCGCGCTCCCGCCGTTCTGCGTGAGGCCCGCTTCCCTGAAGAAAAAATACCAGCCGTTCTCCAGGTCATCCGCGAGCACCAGCCCACCGATGAACCTTCGACCCTCGAGGCCACCATCGTCCGCGATGCCGACATCCTTGAGCAACTGGGCGCCATTGGAATCCTCCGCACGGTGAGCAAAATCGGCCGCGATTCGCGGTTCCCTCGGTTCCGCGATGCGGTCGCCGTGCTCCGTCGCAATCTCGATCAGCTGCCCGGCCGAATCCGCCTCGAGAGCACCCGCGTTCTCGCCCAGCCTCGCATCGCCATCCTGCGGGATTTCCTGCAGGCTGCCGGTAACGAGGCGGGTTCTAATTTGTTCTGAGAGGCTCGCCCCAGGACGATCTCCATTGAATAATCGGAGAAGACCAGCGGCGTGGATTTTTGCAACAACCGAGCCATGACACCACGTTCTCTTCCCTGCCGTTGCAATCCCATCGTTTCTGCACCACCCTTGTAGGAACAGACAAGGATCACGAGGTTTCCATGCACGATTTTCCGCGGATTCGCCGTCTCCCGGCCTACGTCTTCAACATCACCGGCGAACTGAAGGCCGCCGCCCGGCGCCGCGGCGAGGACATCATCGACTTCGGCATGGGCAATCCTGACGGCGCCACGCCACAACACATCGTCGACAAGATGATCGAAGCCGCCCGCCGGCCCGAGACCCATCGCTACTCGCTCTCCAAAGGCATTCCCCGGCTGCGCCGCGCCATCACGAAGTGGTACGACGCCCGCTATGGCGTCCGCCTCGACCCGGACACAGAGGCCATCGTCACCATTGGCTCGAAAGAGGGCATCGCGCACCTGTGCCTCGCCACTCTCGATCAGGGCGACGTGGTTATGGTCCCCAACCCCAGCTACCCGATTCACATCTATGGTCCGGTCATCGCCGGCGCTTCCATCCGCAGCGTCGCCATTCATCATGCGGACGATTTCCTTGCCGAACTGGAACAGGCCATCCCCACCATGTATCCGCGGCCGAAGATGCTCATCCTGAATTTCCCCGCGAACCCCACCACCCAGTGCGTCGACCTCAGCTTCTTCGAGCGCGTGGTGGCCCTCTGCCGGCAACACGAAATCTGGCTGGTCCACGACCTGGCCTACGCCGACATCGTCTTCGACGGCTACCGCGCGCCGTCCGTTCTCGAAGTCCCGGGTGCCAAAGACGTCGCTGTCGAATTCTTCACCCTCTCCAAGAGCTACAACATGCCCGGGTGGCGCGTCGGATTCATGGTCGGCAATCCGGAGCTGGTTTCCGCGCTCGCGCGTCTGAAGAGTTACTTCGATTACGGCACCTTCACCCCCATCCAGGTTGCCGCCATCGTCGCTCTGGAGGGCCCCCAGGAGTGCGTTGCCGAGATTCGCGACAACTACATGCGCCGGCGCGACTGCCTGGTCAGCGGCCTCAATAAAGCCGGCTGGAAAATTGCTTCCCCGAAAGCCACCATGTTCGTCTGGGCCCCGATTCCCGAGCCCTGGCGGCACCTGGGTTCGCTGGAGTTTTCAACGAAACTGCTCAGCGACGCCAAAGTCGCGGTCAGTCCCGGCATTGGCTTCGGCGAATATGGCGACGGTCATGTGCGCTTCGCTCTCATCGAAAACGAAGAGCGGACACGCCAGGCACTCCGCGGGATTCGCCAGATGCTGCAGCGGGTAGGTACACCGGCGGCCGGCGTTCGCTGATCGTCACCCCGGAACAACCTTTCGGTTGACCGGGAAGCCGCACGTCAGCGAAGTTGCGGCTCCGTCCTCGACTCGGACTCGCCCGGCCCGGTCATGGCCTTCGCGATGAGCTTCGTCGTGCTGAAGCCTTCCACCGTCGGCACGATCTTCACGCGTCCCCCCCAGGAACGCACTTCTTTTGCCCCGACAATGTCGTCTTCCTTGTAATCGCCACCCTTCACGATCACATCCGGCCTCAGTGCGACGATGAGCTCCAGCGGCGTCGGCTCATCGAAGACGATCACTGCATCGACCGCCGCCAGCGCTGCCAGAATCCGTCCGCGCTCGCGTTCTCCGACAATCGGCCGCGTTGGCCCCTTCAGTTCCTGTACCGATGTATCGCTGTTGATGGCGACGATCAGCCGATCCCCTTCACGGCGCGCATCCTCCAGCAGCGTGATGTGTCCGATGTGCAGAAGATCGAAACAGCCGTTCGTGAAAACGATGCGTTGTCCTGCCGACCGCCACGCTGCAATCCTGACCTTCAGATCATCGAGCGTCAGAACCTTCTCTTCTGCCCGCAATTCGATCTCGGGCATCAGGCTGGTCAGCAATTCGTCTCGATCCACGGGCACAGTTCCCACTTTGCCGACGACAATCCCCGCTGCCACATTGGCCAACTGCACCGCCGTCTCCATCTTCAGCCCGCTTGCAACCGCCAGAGCCAGCGTTGCGATCACCGTGTCCCCCGCGCCTGAGACGTCAAAGACCTGCCGGGCAACCGCAGACGCGACAAACTTCGAGTCTTTTCTCAAAACAGCGATGCCCTTCTCGCTCATCGTCGCAATCAGAGACTCGAGGCCCAGTTCGGAAACCAGCGACTGTCCAGCAGCCAGCAGCGCATCCGAATCCTTCACCGGGAGCCCTACGACCGTCGACAACTCATGCAGATTGGGGCAAATGGTCGTAGCCCCGCGATAACGCCTGAAGTCGCGCTGCTTCGGATCCACCAGCACAGGAATCCCGCGGGCCTTCGACGCCTTTATGACGTGCTGGCAAAGCTCCTCCGTCAGTACTCCCTTCGCGTAGTCCGACAGTACGACGGCATCTGTATCCGCCAGCGCTGCGTCGACGGCCGCGATGAGCGCTGCATAGGCTGCCTCCGGATACCCGGTAACCTGTTCCGTATCCAAACGCAGCATCTGCTGCCTGCCGCTCAGAATCCGGAGCTTCGCGGTTGTCGGATGCCCTGCAACCCGGGTCATCCTCGACTCCACACCCGATTCCCGAACGCGGTTTTCCAGCGCTGCGCCATCTTCGTCATTGCCGAAGAATCCGAAGAGAATCGCGTTCGCGCCGAGTCCGGTAATGTTCATTGCAACGTTGGCCGCACCGCCAGGCCTCTCGTTGCGCTGCATCGCATGCACAATCGGCACGGGCGCTTCCGGAGAGATACGCTCGACGTCGCCCCAAATGTAGCGGTCAAGCATGACATCGCCGACCACCAGCACGCGCGTCGTGCGCCAGTCGCCCTGGATCAGCTGAATTACCCGGTGCAGGTCCTGAATCATGAAATAACGGTGCCCATATTCCGCAGGTTCGAAGAGCGAGGATTCTTCGTTATCATACAAGTCGCATGCCGGTGAACGCCCGTTTCGAGAACGTCCGCTACGTCTTCCTCGATCGCGATGGCGTCATCAACCGCAAGCCTCCGGAAGGCGAATACATCGGCGACTGGAAGGATGTGCAGTTCCTTCCCGGTGCTGAAGCAGCCATCGCCGCACTCAATGTCGCCGGCAAACGCGTGATCGTGGTGAGCAACCAGCGCGGCGTGGCCCTTGGACTCTACACGTCCGCGGACGTCGATGCCCTCCATGCGCGACTCCAGGAGCAACTCGCCACTCAGGGTGCTCACATCGACGCCTTTTATTTCTGCCCGCACGACAAAGGCGAGTGCGACTGCCGCAAACCCGGGATCGGAATGTTCCTGCAAGCCTTTGCGGATTTCCCGCAGGCGTCCAGAGCCAGCAGCCTGCTCATCGGAGACTCGCTCTCCGACATCGAAGCCGCCCGCAGTCTCGGGATTCCGTCCATCCTGATTCAGGGCGATCCATCCACGCAAAAAGAGGGCGCGGACCAGGCGGCCGCTCTCGCCGATCGCCTCTGTCCTTCGCTTCTCGAGGCGGTCGAACAGTTTCTCTGATCACAGCAGAGCCCGGTTCAGTCGGATCGAACATTCCGCAGATCCTGTTGCCCAGCTGCTTTTCTTCCATTCTTCCACGCATCCAGCGCCGCGGCGAACATTTCGTCGACGGAGACGGACACGATGCATTTCTTCTTCTTTTCAATACAAATTTCAAGCTCGCAGCCGGCACATTCCACCGTGTGGTACACCACGCGATGTCCCTTTCCCGGCGGATACCATATCCCGGGCCGCATGCGTGCGCCAAAGACCAGCGCACACGGAACTCCCTGCGCGGCTGCAAGATGTTTCGGTCCGCTGTCGGGTCCCAAAAAAAGCTCGGCGCGCCGCAGAACCGCCGCCGTCTGGCGCGGCGTCAGCTGGCCACACAGGTTCACCACCGGCCCGCGCCATCCGGCTCCGGCGTATTCGCTGACGTCCGCATCATCAGCCGCTCCGATCAGAATTAAAGCATGATCAGGAAATGCCGAACTCAGCTTGTTCATCAGGGCGCGCCAGTTCTCCTGGCCCCAGTCATTGGCCTGCATCTTGGTCCCCGGACCCAACGCGATCATCGGCCGATCTCCGATAGCCGCTAAGGCTGTCCGGGCCGCTGCTCTTTCCGCATCGGTCAGGCGAAGTTCCCACCACCGCAGATCATCGATGTCCACCTGGCCCAGAGGCCGCATGCAACGCAGCAGCCGGTGCGCTTCCTGCTCCCACAGGTTCAGTGCCGGATCGAACCGGTGTTCGCCGAGCTCCCCATACGGAAGCCCAACGATGTGGCGAATCCCGCAAAGCCGAAAGAACTTTGTATCTCGAGCCAGCGCACCCTCGCCGCGCGACCCCATCAAATAGATCAGGACCTCCGGTCCAAACCGCCGAATCCGCCACCACACTCCCGCTAACTCGCGGATACTCCGGGTGGCCATCGGATAGCTGACATATCCGTGGATCAGTCCCGAGCCTTCCAGTACGGCGGCGGCCGCCGGCGCCTTGGCGTGAACGGGAATATTTGTCAGCATCAGACGGCGCGCGGCCGGAAATGCCTGCTCGACGAGGTGCAGCGATGGCAAAGCCGCAACCGTATCGCCGAGACTGCCGAGGCGATAGATCAGCACCCGCTGAATGCCCGCCGGATCGAATTGCAGTGAAGAATCGCCCACGCCGTCGATGGCCAGAGGATCAGGCCTCTGCACGTAATCTATCTCGCTCCAGAGACACAGAGTGAGCCCCGAGCCGCAGCCGAACCCATTCCTGTGTTTCCGCCAGGGCCAACCTGGATCCTAAAGCGCCTTGTGCCCCACCGCCGCGTCGCGCGTGTGCGCAAGCCCAGGCCGGCCAACGCTCAGATAGGTGAACCCATTCTCGATCATCCTCGCCGGATCGTACAGGTTGCGTCCGTCGATGATAATCGGATAGCGCAGCGTGTAGTGCAGGCGCTTCAGATCCAGTTCCGCAAATTCCTGCCATTCGTTCAGGATCACCAGAGCATCCGCGTCCTGGGCCGCTGCGTAAGGATCGTCCACGTACCGAAGCTGCGGTCCTGGCGGAATCACTTCCTTCGCCCGCTCCGCCGCTGCCGGATCATACGCGCTGATCATCGATCCTTCGTGAATCAACTGCCGCACGATATCAAGCGCCGGCGACTCGCGGATATCGTCCGTCCCGCCCTTAAAAGCCAGGCCCAGCACGCCGATCTTCTTGCCGCGAAACGTCCACAGCGCCGATCGCACCTTCTGGAAGAACCGCCGCTTCTGTTCCTCGTTGATCTTCTCCACTTCCTTCAGCAGCGCGAAGTCGACCCCCAACTGCTCCCCCACATGACGAAACGCCGCAACATCTTTGGGGAAGCACGATCCGCCGTAGCCGACTCCGGCCCGGAGAAATTTTGGCCCAATGCGGCTGTCCATCCCCATGCCGCGCGCCACTTCTTCCACATCCGCGCCTGCCGCCTCGCAAATGTTGGCCACAACATTAATAAAGGAGATTTTCGTCGCCAGAAAAGCATTCGAGGCGTGTTTGATGATCTCCGCTGCCTTGGTCGACGTCAGCAGAATCGGCGGCGCGCTCGCCTCGCTCCGCGGACCCGGCACCGCATGCGCCGACTGATAATAGCGTCCCGACGTCAGCGGTGCGTAAATCTTCTTCAACAGATCGCCCGCGCGCTCCGTATCCGCCCCAATCACAATGCGGTCCGCATGCAGGAAGTCCACCACGGCGGTGCCCTCGCGGAGGAATTCCGGATTCGAAGCCACGTCGAACAGCTCCCGCGGCACGCCGTTCCGCTCCACCACTCTCCGGATCCATTCGTTGGTATAAACCGGGACCGTGCTCTTTTCGACGATTACCTTGTAATCGTCAATCGACCGCGCAATCTCGCTGGCCACTGCGTCCACAAACGAAAGATCCGCGCTGCCCGTGCGACTCTGCGGCGTTCCCACGGCGATGAAGATGGCCTGCGCTGCCTGCGTCGCCGCTCGCAAATCGCTCGTGAACTCGACCGAATGGCCCCGATGCCGCGTCAACAGCTCCGGCAGGTAATCCTCGTGGATCGGAATGCCGCCGCTCGCCAGCGTCCGCAACTTCGCCTCATCGTTGTCGACACAAACAACGCGGTGCCCGATCTCCGCGAAGCAGGCCGTCGCCACCAGCCCGACATAGCCCGATCCCACCACCGCGATCGAGATTCCCTCACTCATCGCCTCTCCAAACCCTCATCGGACAGCCTCATCGGCCTCTCCGATGCCCCATGCTACCACGCTGATTTTGCCTCCCCGTGACCACGGAGCAGCCGTCAAATCCCCGCTCGTCGCCATGACGCCCCGCGCTCACCGCCAGCCGCATTCCATTCCCGTCCGCCCTCCAGACCTGCGTTAGAATGCCTCTGTGATCGTTCTCGGCCATGCCGTCATGGTTCTCCTCACCTGGCTTTTTTTCGTCGGCTTCGCCGGCTCTCTCCTCGTCATCCTCATCAGCTTCTTTGAGGATCTCAACGAACTCATCGGCAAAGACTAGCTCCGGAAACCTGCACGTGGCCGCCACTGTCACGACTCCGATCACCAGATCCGCCGCGCGCTACCCTCGCCCGCTCCCTCCTTCTCGCACTCATCTCCTCCGTCCTGCTCGACTTCTGTTTCCCCGTCGCCGGCCCCATGCCGCCTGGCATGCTGCCATCGCGTGGATCGCCCTCGTCCCGCTGCTCTTCGCTCTGCTCAACGAACCAGCCGCCGCCCATCCCCGCTACCTGCGCCGGGCCGCGCTCACCGGCTACCTCTGCGGCGTCCTCTGGTACATCCTCAACTGCTACTGGATCTACCAGACCATGCTCTTTACGGACACATCCCGCCCCTCGGCTCCGCGGGCATCGTCGTCCTCTACAGTCTGGTTCTCGGCCTCTACTTCGGCCTCTTTGGGCTCCTCCTCGCCTTCTTCCGCCGCCGTCTCTCGGCCTCCTCGCCGCCCTCGCCCTCGCTCCGTTTCTCTGGGCCGCCCTCGAACTCGCCGCCGCCCGCATCACCTCCGTCCCCTGGGATCAGCTCGGCTACTCCCAGGTCGACAGCCTCTGGCTCACGCGCCTTGCCCCCTGGACCGGCGTCTACGGCATCTCCTTGGTTCTCGTCGCAGCCAACGCTGCCTGTGCCGGCGTCTGGATCGCCCGCGGCGCCCGCCAGGCCCGCATCTCCGTCGCCTTCGCCCTGCTCGCCCTCATCGCCCTGGCCGTGAATGCCCTCTGGACCCCACCCGCTCCCGCCCCCACCTCCGCCTATGCCGTCCTCCTCCAGCCCAACATCGACGTCGAGCCTCCCGACAACTGGCAGGGCCCCGAATGGCACGGGAAACCTCTCCTGGCTCATCCGACTCAGCGCTTCAAACCTGCACCCCCGCCTTCAACGGCATGCCGCAGCCAAACACCCCCCCTCCCGATCAGACTGCCCGCAGAACACCCCGCCCCCCGGCATCGTCCTCTGGCCCGAAGTCGGCTCCTGGTTCCAAAGCAACGATCCCCGCACCGTCGCCCTGGTCGCCCGCGTCGCCACCTCGGCGCACGCGCCCTTCCTCGCCGGCATGTTTGGCGTCGACCCCACCGGCACCTACAACTCCGCCGTCTTCGCCAACCCCGACGGCATCATCACCGGCCGCTACGACAAGATTCACCTCGTCCCCTTCGGCGAATTCGTGCCCTACCGCGACCTCTTCTTCTTCGCCAAAAAACTCACCCACCAGCTCGTCGACCTTCAACGAGGGCATGAGCGTAAGGTATTCCGCCTGGACGGCAAGTCCTTCGGCGTCTTCATCTGTTACGAATCCGTCTTCGCCGACGAGGTCCGCCTCTTCGCGAAAAACGGCGCCCAGGTCCTGATCAACATCTCCGACGACGGCTGGTACGGCGACACCAGCGCTCCCTGGCAGCACCTCAACATGGCCCGCATGCGCGCTATCGAAAACGACCGCTGGCTCCTGCGCGACACCAACAACGGCGTCACCACCGTCATCGACCCCTGGGGCCGCGTCACGCTCTCCGCCCCGCGCCATACCCTCACGTCCCTGGTCGCCCGCTACGGCTACCGCACCGGCCTGACGTTCTACACCCGCCACGGCGACGTCTTCGCCTGGTTTTGCTGCGTCGTTTGTCTGGTGGCCGTCATCGTAGGAGTGTTGCCAAGGAGACGCCCGGATGACCGAGACCCGCCCTCCGCTTCCTCCCTTTGACTTCGAAACCGCCACGCAGAAAGTCCGCCTGGCCGAGGACGCCTGGAATTCCCGCGATCCCGAGCGCGTCGCGGGAGGATACACCGAGGACAGCCGCTGGCGGAATCGCGCGGAGTTCTTCTCCGGCCGCGCCGCCATTGTCGAATTCCTCCGCCGCAAATGGGCGCGCGAACTCGACTACCGCCTCATCAAGGAACTCTGGGCTTTTCACCAGAACCACATCGCGGTGCGTTTCCAGTACGAGTTTCACGACGACTCCGGCCACTGGTTTCGCGCCTACGGCAACGAGCAGTGGGAGTATGACCAGAACGGCCTGAATTCCTGGCGCCAGGCCAGCATCAACGACGTGGCCATCCGCGAATCCGACCGCAAATTCCACTGGCCCCTCGGCAAACGCCCCGCCGACCACCCAGGACTCTCCGAGCTGGGCCTCTGAAAACCCGCTGACTGGCTAACCCGCTAACCGCTTTTTAGCTATCCTGTATGCATGCTTTCCGATCTGGAATTCGCCTACGCTCCCGTCCGCGAAAAAGTGCGCGGCTTGCGGGAGTATCTTTGACGCCCCCCGCCTCCGCTCCGAACTAGCCCAAATCGAAACCAAGCTCGCCGACCCGGCCCTCTGGTCGAACCCCGCCCTCTCGCAGCCCATCATGCGCGACCGCAAGCGCATCGAAGCCCAGCTCAGCGATGACGCCGAACTGGAGCGCCGCACCGGCGACGTGGAAGCCTACTTCGAGCTGGCCAAAGAAGGCGAAGCGGTCGAGCCCGATCTCGAACGCGAGATCAAAGCCCTCGGCGACCTCGTCGATCAACTCGAATTCCGCACCATGCTTGCCGGCGAAACCGATCCCCTCAACGCCATCGTCACCGTCCATCCCGGCGCCGGCGGCACCGAGTCGCAGGACTGGGCCGAGATGCTCATGCGCATGTACCTGCGCTGGGCCGAGCAGCAGGGCTTCAAAACCGAGATGAACGACTATCAGGACGGTGAAGAGGCCGGCATCAAATCCGCTACCTTCACCATCACCGGCGACTACGCCTTCGGCCTGCTCTCCGGCGAAACCGGCGTCCACCGCCTCGTCCGTATCTCCCCTTTCGACCAGGCCAAGCGCCGCCACACCTCCTTCGCTTCGGTCTATGTATCGCCCGAAATCGATGACTCCATCGAGATCGATATCAAGCCCGACCAGATCCGCACCGATACCTACAGATCGGGCGGCAAGGGCGGCCAGCACGTCAACACCACGGACTCCGCCGTCCGCATCACCCACCTCCCCACCAATATCGTCGTGCAGTGCCAGAACGAGCGCTCCCAGCACAAGAACCGCGAGAAGGCGATGAAGATGCTGCGCTCCCGCCTCTACGAATACGAGTTAGAAAAGAAACACGCAGCCACGCGCAAGATCGAAGACTCGAAGTTAGACATCAACTTCGGCTCCCAGATCCGCAGCTACGTCCTCCAGCCCTATCGCATCGCCAAGGACCACCGCACCAAAGTCGAAGTCGGCGACGTCGACAAAGTCCTCGACGGCTTCTTAGAGCCCTTCATTCGCGGCTATCTATTGATGAAACGCCAGGGGGGGGTCCCGGTCCAGCCGCGGCCGAGGATGATCTATAGCAACTCTTGCGTGTTCGTTGCTGTAAGATTTCTTCCGATATCCGAACAGACAGAGATGCCAGCCAGCCCACCACAAGACTACGATCTCCTCATGGCCGATTCCCGAGACCTAGCAGAAGAGATTTCAGCCTCGGAGGTGGCAGAAACTCCAAACGACTCCGCCGATCCGATCTCAGTCGTCGAGGATAAGATTCCATCCGATATTCGCGAGAAATTCGAAATCCACAGTTATCGGAATGCGGCAGTAATCCTATCCGAAGCGCGAAAACCGGAGTTTCAGGAACTGATGAACGCCCTGCGCGATTTCAAGATCACGAAGAAAATGATCCGAACCGCAGGGAAAAACGAGTCGGACATTCCCAAAATATTTTCGGCGGCTCTCCGACAACTGGGGTGGTATGAAACCGCCATCCAGGGGGACCTGAATGTGACTCTGATAACCCGCGAAAAAGTGGGCGAGTACACGAGAGGTAAGAATAGGGGAAAGCCGAAATTCGGGAAGAAGATAACGCCTCTCAAACGGGAGAAGTATCTAGATGGCCACAAGATCGACTACGTCAAAAATAAAGTAGCTTTCGATCTCGAATGGAATAGCAAGGACCAGACCTTTGATCGGGACCTATATGCGTTCAGCGCCTTTTTCCAGTCAGGCGTACTGGACGCGGCAGTTCTTGTCACCAGAAGCAAATCACTGAACCAAGTGTTTCGAGCGCTGGGTGACGCGCTCGCGAAGGATGGGGAAACCGTCGAAAGAGATCGCAACGGAAACCCGAGAAAAACGATTCAGAAATATGGTGCGAGCACAACATGGATGGGTAAGCTCCTGTACCGACTGAATACCGGAAGAAACGGTGGATGCCCGGTTCTGGCGCTCGCAATCACTCCTAAATGCATCGAAGATTGGACGGCAGAGGACGCTCAAGCAGCTGCGGGGCTCTCAGCGGAGCCGGAACCTGACGTAGAAACCGAAGACTAATCGCCGAACAACTGTAGTTCAGGCGTGCTTCGAGAGTGGTTCGCATAGGTGTTCCAAGTCGGAGCATAGGAGTCATCGGCTTGGTTCCCCCACGTCACCCAGGTCCTTCGCTGACCCCGTGCAAACAACTCCAAGAAGGGACCGCGACTACAAGCTTCGATGATGTCGTATTGTTCGTCCGGCTTGCGCGAATGCTCGCGCTTTCGACTCTCCAGGTAATTAACCTGCCTGCGTCCTGGCTGCAAGGTGCGCGCATTCTTCCCGCGAGTCCCGAATAGAATCAATTCCGTCACATTGCGGAAGTAAAAGCCAACACCACGACCATCGGATCCGCGGTCCTTTCGGATCTTGTGCCATACGATGTTGCTTTTGTACTGAAATCCCCATGCCTTCATTACCGCGAGCCCGTCGGGAAGTAGAGCGTTCGGCACCCAGAGATAAAGGTGTGAGGTTGCGTCGGCGGCATCAGCCACCGGGAGGCTCTGGATCTCGGCGAGTGTCATCGTTTCGTAGCGAGAAAGGCGTCGGTGTTCCGGCGCGACCTTTCCCGTGCGGTTCTGGAACTGCCAAGGCGGGTCAGCTAGGATCGTGCCGAACTTCCGTCCCCTAAGAAAGGACAGGAAATCCTCCACTGCGTCGTAAGTGTCCTTATCCTGCATTCTGAAACTCCAAGGGTTGCTGTCGAAGGCGGGTCCTAGTTCCTTTCAGAGCCTCTGCCCGATCTGGACGCGGGCCACGAAGCCGACCAGGCTGATAGCTTGTCATGTCCACTTCAAAGGCTGAAACGCCAACCTGGCGAAAGAAGCTCCCGGCGGTGTCTAATGAAGCGAAAAGGCGGACATCTCCGCGGGAATTCACAAGAGTTCGCTCGGCCTCGTTAAAACGAAACAGCAACGCGAACCCCCCTTCGCTGCCTACGGCAATCGCACGCACTGTCCCGGTCGCCCGAATCAGTTCCTGCAAGAGTTGAGCCTTTATGGAGCCAGAATCCTTCATAAGCTCTAATTGACAGGATAATATCAAACCGAAACGAGGATTACAAAAATCTTCCCATCGTTTAACATTAACTGTGCAAAACAGGGACGGGACTAATGGGGTTTTGTTCCAAGTTTGATAAATCATAGGTCAGCTCGAACGAGTGGATCGTTCCGAAGGCGGCCTAGCCTTTCTTGCGCCGCCGTCCCATCCCCCCAACAAAAAGGCCCGCCTTCCAGGTAGAAAGGCGGGCTACAGGAGGCACAGGACCCGGCTGTTCTCGAATGAATGAGACCCAAGGAGCCCTGGCCATCTACTTAGACGCCCCAGCCAGGACAAATGCCTCAGGACCCTCCCGCTCCACGAACTACACTATCCCCAGCATGCCCACCGTCCCTGAACCCACCGCCCTCACCGGGGCCCCCGGCGAGCCGCCTTCGCTTGACGGAGTGAGCACCGGGCCTCCCAGCGGGCGCGACGGGGTGGCCACCATCCGCACCTCGGAAAAAGACTGGCTCGCCCGCCTCACCCAGGCCTACCGCCAGCACGCCGAGGTCGACCTCATCGACGACGCCGGCGCCGGCATCGACCCCGCCCGCCAGTCCCTCCTCCAGATGGGCCTCGCCGGCAAACTCACCCGCCGCGAGTGGACCGCCGTCTCCCTCTCTGCCGGCCTGACCGTCTTCGGCGCCGGCCTCATCATCGCCGCCATCCTCGACCCCGATCCCACCTCCAAACTCGGCCTCCTCGTCGGCAGCGGCGCCCTGCTCGCCCTCACCGGCGGATTCCAGACCATCGGCCTCCTCATCCGCCAGCGCCCGCCCTCCATCACCATCTCCGCCAAAGCCATCCACATCGACTGGCACTGAGTCCAGTTGCAGTCACCTGGCCGGTATCTTCTCTACGGGCCGGGCCACTCCCACTCCGGGAATCTCTGCCCCTTCCGGGAACGCCCGGAAAAATCCGCCCACTCCGCCCGTCGCACCGCGCAAACCCGGCGCTATGATCCTGTCGGCATGCAGCGGCTCGGCGAAGAAACTGCGGCGTGGAGGTCGAGTCGCCATCCTGCTGGTGATGGCGGCGGCAGCGGCAGCGAGTGCGCTCCTCGGGCCAACGGCCAGGCGCTCTACCGCCTTCGGTCAGAATGCCAAAACTGCACCCGGACCGGCCTCTGGACCCGGCGACAAGAAGCCCGATGATCCCGTGGGCAGCTATTCGCTGGTGACCACCGCGTTCGAATTATCGCCGGCCACGCATCTTCTCAATCCGCCCCTGACCATCGCGGTCGATGGAGGAACGGAGCGAGCGCCCGGGGATTTTGCCGGAGAGAAGCCGGTTCCGGCGCAGGCTGCAATCGAGAAGTTCGGGAGTCCCTGGTATGAGTGCCTGCCGGCGGTGGCGAAGCTCCATGGTTGCGATGCCCTCGATCGCGCCAGCCTCACCATCCGGGATGCGAACACCATCGCGTATCACATTGTGAGTCACGGCGCGGCGGTCACCCTGAGCCTGAACGTAGAGGTGCACGATCTTCTTCCCGTTTCGCAAGGCAGTGCCGAGACACCCTGGAAATCGCGCGACGTCCTCTATGTCGCCGTGCCCAAAGCGACGCCGGTCTACCGCTTCTCGTCCGAAATCCTGGTTGGCACCTGGAACGGCGAGCCCATCGTCTTCGAACTGGGAAAACCCCTCCCCGAAAGCGCAAAAAAGGGCCTCGAAGACCTCGGCCTCAAACAGGATCTCGGCGATCGCATCCTTTACGGATTCCGAGTGAAGTAAACGCATCGCTGCTTCAGTGCTTCATTCAGGGAAACGCCTCCGTCCCACCCGCTCGCGGCCTCCCATGACCTTCGTACCGTGCGCCTCTCCGAATCTCCTTGCATTGCTCCCTCCGTCCTCCTAGCCTGAAAGAAGGAAAAGCTCTGTCCAGCCGGTTTTCCTCCCCGGCCCGAACAGAGCTTTTCTGCTTCGGCGGACGGAGTATTCCCGCAAAGCGGTACGGTCAAAGGTCATACCCGCAAGGTATTACCCTCGATCCAGCTGAGAAATCAGCAAGATACAGGAACACCCACCCCCCGGGGGAGGGGGAGCCGAGCCTAATAGACGTCGCGGAGGTAGCGCTTCTGCTTCTTCATTTCCGCCAGGAATTCGTTGGCGTATGCGGGACCGCGACCGCTGTGATGCGCAACCGCTTCGAGTAAAGCCGCTTCGACGTCCGGGGCCATGCGTTTCGAGTCCCCGCAAACATAGAAGTACGCACCCTCATTGAGCCAGCGCCACAGCTCGGCGGAGTTCTCGCGGATCCGCTGTTGAACGTAAATCTTCTCCTTCTGATCGCGGGAGAAGGCGGTGTCGAGACGATCGAGCACGCCGGTCCTGAGCCAGTGCTCAAAGTCTTCGCGGTAGAGAAAATCCTGAGACGCACGCTGGTCGCCGAAGAAGAGCCACATCGGCCAGCGTCCGCAGCCAGCCTGCTTGTGCTGCAGGTAGGCACGGAAGGGCGCCACGCCCGTACCGGGACCGACCATGATGACACGGACGTCCGGGTCGACCGGCAGGCGGAAGAGTTGGTTCGAATGGATGAAGATGGGCAGCTGGCCACCCTTGGGCGTGCGCTCGCCGATGTGGGTGGAGCAGACGCCCTCGCGTTTGCGCCCGTAGGTTTCGTATTTGACGACGCGGACGGAGAGATCAATCTGCGTTTTCAGCAGCGCCTGGCTTGAGGAGATGGAATAAAGCCGTGGCGCCAGACGCGGGAGCAGCTTGAAGATCTGCTGCGGGTCGTTCAGTTTGGCCGGCGCATGTTCGAGCAGGTCGAGGAATTCGCGGCCCCAGAGATACGCGTCCAGCTTTTCTCGGTTGCCGGGTTCGATCAGCGCAGAGAGCTCAGGATGGCCGGTGTGCTTGGCCCACCCCTTGAGCGTAGAGCTGGAAAGCTTGCCGATCATGAGCCACGAGGTGAGGGCCTGACGAACGTCGAGGGGCTTGCCATAGAAGTCCACAACGGGCTCCTCGCCGCTCAGCTGCAGGCGCTCGAGAACAAGGTCGACGGCGTCACAGGGATTGACCGGAAGAATGCCGGCCGAATCGCCGGGAATGTACTCGATGCCCGAGTCGCCGAGGTCAAGCTCGATGTGGCGGGTTTCCTTTTCGGAGCCGGGGCCGGTGAGGAGCCGATTTTCAACCACCGTGGCGGAGTAAGGATGGTTGCGAGTGTAGACGGCTGTGGTGCTGTCCAATGTCGCGGTAGCCTCAGACTGCATTCGTGTGGTGTCCCCTCCGGAACGGCCGAGCCAACGATGCCGAACACAGTTTAGACGATAGCGAGCGGGATTCAGACTCCTCTGTGACTGAAATCACAAGGCATAACGGCACTTGCGGCAGCGGTCAAGCGGCGCGGGCGCTCCCTGGGTGGGCTAGTTGTTGGGCGCTTTGCCCCCGCACTTTTGTGGAAGCTGGCTGGCAGGCGTCTCGCGGAGAACGATCAGATCGAAGCATTCTGAGCTGGTATCCGTCTGCGCCGCGGGTCCTGGAGCCGGACCCCTCGGTGCCCCGACCGCCGGGACCGCAGCCACAGGAGCCGGCGTGAAGGGAGCCAGTTTCCTTGCCAGCATGTCGCTCGGGACCTGGTAACTGGCAAACACCGCCGCAGCGATGGGAGCATCCTGCCCGGCGACGGCCGCGGGGGCCTGGGCCAGCACCATGACGTTCTTAAAAACGCCGCCGGAATCCAGCGGGAGGGAGCAGAGGGCGCCCATGATCTTATCGGCTCCCTGGGCGCCGTTGACATTAGCAACGAAACGACCGCACTGGCCCAGGGCAGCGGGCACCTGCATCGGCACTCCTGAGGTGAGGGCGATCTGCGGAGCCGGCTTGCCGGCGACGGCCGCACCCTGATCGAGAATCATGGTCAGCTTCTGGGCGAGGTTGGCGGTGTAGGGCATGGAAAGATCTGTACCGCCGGGCCCCTTCTGGCCGGCCTGGAAAGGAGCGTTGCGCGCAATAAAGGTGTTACCCAGGAAGATGGTGGCGCCATCCGGACCGGTCATTTGAATGACGGTTTCCTCGCCTTTGGAAACTTGCCAGCCCGCGGGTACGCCGGCGGACGCGCTTTTGTCCGGTGCAGTGTACGGGGTCAGCTGGACGGAGCCGGCGGGTTTTGCGGCCTGCGCGGGCGCCCGCTGCACCAGCGCGGCGGCGAGCACGGCCAGAACGGCAATGCCTGGGATACCAGCCTTGCGGCAGTCTTGCATGGGTTCCATCCTCCATCGTTTGCGTGGTTAGTCCTGCACCGCGCGGAGAACGGCCGGAAGCTGCGCGGATCAGTCTTTTGAAAGCTGGGGCTGCGATCAGATGCCGCAAAGCGTAGCACCGGGCGCGGAATCAATGCCAGCCCCAACAAAGGGCATCTCGGGGCAGAGCCGCCCCGTTGTGGCGATATCGCTGCAGACGCCTGTCACTTGGGGGCGCCTGTCGGTGGTAAGCAGCTACCGGTCCGTGGCGACCAGGTGATGAGCGATGGCGAACATGGCCAGCTCGAGACGCGTCGAGACGCCGGTCTTGTCGAAGATGTTGGAAAGGTGGCGCTTCACCGTCTCTTCGCTGAGACCGAACTGCTTGGCGATGTCGCGATTGGAACAGCCTTCGACGATGCAGCCGACCACTTCCATCTCGCGCGGAGTCAGGCCGAAGGTTTTGCGATCGGGAACCGCGGCCTGCTGCATCAGTTCGTGGAGAGCGCCGACTAGGTTGACGACGCGGCGGCCACCGATCCAGTAGTCGCCGCCGGAGACAGCGCGAATCGCGGCGGTGACGTGCTCGGCAACGGCATCCTTAATCACGATGCCACGGGCGCCGATCTGCAGCGCTTCGATGATCTGCTGGGTGCTGATGGTGCTGGTCAGGAGGATGATTTTGACCGAAGGCGAGCCGTTCATGATGGCGCGCATCGCCTCGATGCCAGGCAGGCGCGGCATGTACACGTCGAGAAGCAGGATGTCGGGGAGCAGCTCGAGGGTTTGGGTGATGGCCTCATCGCCATCGGAGCACTCGCCGACCACTTCGAGGCCCTGCTCGCTCTGGAGCATGTTGCGAACGCCGATACGGATGACCGGATGGTCGTCGGCAAGGAGGATACGAATGGCCGGAGACGAGGTTTTCGCCGGTCGCGGGGGGGCGGGGCGGGCAGACCTGGTTTGCGAGTTCATGCTTTGAGCCTCTGTCTGAGGATAATGGCGGCGAAACGGCATTGAGCTTCCATCTCGTCGAGTTTACGCAGTCGATCATCAGGATCGTCAATACCCGATTCGATGGCAGCGGCAGCGCGGGAAATCTGCAGAGCGCCCACCATGGAGGCGCCACCTTTGATGGTATGCGCTTCGCGGCGAACTGTCGCCGGATCGGCGCTGCGCATCACGGCGATGCGGTCATGGGTGTCTTTGATGAAGACGGTGAAAACCTCGTCGAGGCCGTCAGGAGTGATGGCCCGGCGGAGGCGCTCGAAGATCTCGGCGTCCAGAACCGCGTCTTCTTTGGGGTCGTGGGGTGCGCGGCGCGCGGGAGGTGAGCCGTTGCCGGCGGCCGCGCGCCCGGCGAAGGCGGCGCGCAGACTTTCCGGCGAGAGCGGCTTTTTCAGGATGCCGTCGTATCCCTCCAGCTGCGGCGGAGGCGTGGCGCTCATGGCCAGCAGCAGAGCCTGGGGCGCAGCTTTGCGCAGGGAACGAGCCAGTTCGGTGCTGTTGAGTCCGGGCATGCGCAGGTCGGCGAGGATGCAGTCGGGCGGATTCGACGCGGCGAGATCGACTGCCTGAGCGCCACTCTGTGCCTGCTGTACGACGCAGCCTTCCCCTTCCAACAGCACCGCGGTGATCGCGAGACTGATGGGGTCATCGTCGACCGCGAGGACGCGACGAGCAGGGGAGGAAGGCCCGGATTGCATGTCGGGACGATTTTACACACTGGTTGTGACAGATTCACGCTTGATTTGCGCGGTTTTAACGGGATATTCGCGGCGGGTGCCTTAGTTTCGAGGGATGAACGCAAAATATAAGATTTTTGCACGCATCTTTGTGGCCGGCCTGTTCTTCATCGGTTGCAGTTTCGCTCACGCCCAATATGAGGACGGCAGCCTGGTGGGAACCATCCGCGACTCCAGCGGTGCGGTCGTTCCCGGAGCCGTCGTCACCGTGACGAATACGGCGACGGGAATCAGCGAGAACATCACGACCTCCGCTGACGGGGATTACGAGTTCCCTTCCCTGCGCACCGGCGTTTATACGATTGCGGCCTCCGCGAAAGGTTTCGCGCGGGCGATCGCACAGAACATCACGGTTTCGGTGGGCAGCCGCGAACGCATCGATCTGCGCCTGACGCCAGGTCAGACGGAAACAACGGTGGAAGTAAGCGACGTGGCACTACAGCTGGAAACCGACTCCAGCCAGCGTGAGCAGACGATCACGAATTATCAGAGCGAGGCACTCCCCCTGGTCAGCCGGAATTACTCCGATCTGCTGGGGCTGGTGACGGGCGCTCGGCAGGCGCCGACGGCGGCGACCACCAGTTCCATCAGCAGCCTGGTGCGCGAGGGCGCGTACAACGTGAACGGCCAGCGGAGTATGTTCAACAACTTCCTGCTGGACGGCATGGACAACAACGCGTATGGGGAGAGCAATCAGGGTTTCGACAACCAGATCATTGCCATCGCACCGGATTCGGTGGCGCAGTTCAGCGTGGTGACGAACAACGAGAGTGCCGAGTACGGGCGCGGGTCAGGCGCCACGATCAACGTGGCCTCGCAGGGCGGAACGAACAATTATCACTTCACTCTGTACGAGTTCCTGCGCAACACCGACCTGAACGCGGCCGGATTCTTCAAACCGAATATCGTGAGCAACACCGGCAAAGTAACGCCCTTCAAGGAGCCCGCGTTCAACCGCAATCAGTTTGGGATGAATTTCGGCGGTCCGATTCTGCGGGACAGGTTGTTTTTCTTCCTCGACTACGAAGGCTTTCGGCAGACGCTCACGCCCCTCAGCGTGCTGACGCTGCCGACGCAGAATGAGCTGAACGGAAACCTGGTGGTCCCGGTGAAGAATCCGATTACGGGAACCGTATATCCGGCCGGCACGACGATTCCCAGCACCGCCTTCGATCCGCTGAACGCGGCCGTGGTGAACTACTTCAAAAAGATCCCGCTGCCGCAGTCGGGATTGGCCTCGACGGGGCTGAACTCGAACGACTATTCCGTCGAAGCGCCATTCACCGACAACTCGGACAAGGGCGATCTGCGGCTCGATTACCAACAGAACGCGAACAGCTCGTGGTTCCTGCGCATCAGCGACCGGAAAGAGACGGGCGTGAACTACACCACGATCCCGTTGCCCCTGGATGGACAGACGAACGGGACGATTCGGATCCTGGATCAGCAGGCGGCGCTGGGTTATACGCATTTGTTCGGCGCCAGCAAGATTCTGGACGCGCGGCTGGGGATCTCGCGGACCAAGGCGGGTAAATTCAATCTCTCCATCGGCGACGATGCGTTCTCGATTCCGGGGCTGCCGTCCAACCCGATCGTGGCGGGCGGATTACCTTCCGAGGGGATCACGGGCTTTACGGGATTCGGCCGGCAGAGCACGAATCCGCAGTGGCAGGACCCGGCGCTGCTCGATCCCAAGGTGAATTTCACCTGGGTGAAAGGCAATCATTCGCTGAAGTTCGGCTATGAATACGAGCACATCTGGATGGCGGTGAACGACAATAACCCGCTCTACGGCTCGTGGACCTACGGCGGCGGCTATAGCCTGTGCGACGCGGCGATCTCGGCGAACTGCGCGACGACGGCCAGCGGGGCAGCGGCGCCGACGGCGCCGGTGTCGGACACCTACTGGGCCGATTTTCTGTTCGGCGCAACCAGCAGCTATCAGCTGGCCAATTACTTTGTCGTGCACCTGCGCCAGACGCTCGACAGCGCGTATGCGCAGGATGACTGGAAGGTGTCGCCCAAGCTGACGCTGAACCTGGGCTTGCGCTGGGAGTATGGCTCGCCCTATTCGGAATGGAAGAACTACGTTTCGAACTGGGATCCGGTGGCGCAGACCGTGGATACGATCACGCCAGGAGCCGTGGCCGGCAACGGGATTACGCCGGTGAACGCGGGCGGGGTGTACGGAAGCACGCTGATGAATCCGGATCTGACGGACTTTATGCCGCGGGTGGGCTTCGCCTATGCGCCGTGGTCGAAGACGGCGATTCGCGCAGGGTTTGGCACCGGCTATGTGCACTACACGCGGGCCGGATCGGGTGATATTTTGGCGATCAACGCACCGCAGGCGCAATTCGCGGTGGTGACCCAGATTAAGCCGACCACGACGAATCAGTGCAGCACGCCGCTGCCCGCGCAGATTATCGCAACGGGCTCGACAACGCCCAGCTGCTTCGCGACAGCGAGCCAGGGATTCCCTTCCGGACTGGTGACTGCGTTCAATCCAGCGACGGACAATATCACGTGGGTGCCGAAGGACACGCCGGACAGCTACGTGGAGAGCTACTTCCTGAGCATCCAGCAGCAGCTGGCGAAAAACTCACTGGTCGACATCGCCTACGTCGGCAACCACGGACTGCACCTGCAGGGATTCATGAATGGCAACCAGAAGAATCCCGCAAACGGGTTTGCGCGGCCGTTCAACTGGCCCAGCGACATCACCGAGGCCTACAACGAATTCTTCTCCAACTACAACGCGCTCGAAGTGCGCTACGAGCAACGGGCGGTGGCAGGGCTGACACTGCTGAACTCGTTCACGTGGGAGCACTCGCTGGATAATTCGTCGGCATCGCTCGAGGGGAATACGCCATCGCCGCAGAACGCATTCAACATCCGGGCGGATTACGCGCAGTCGGACTACAACCTGCCGATCGAGAACGTGACCAGCCTGGTGTACGACACGCCGTTTGGGCGCGGACGGCGGTACCTGTCCAGCATCAACGGCGCAGAGGATGCGCTGCTGGGCGGATGGCAGATCAGTGCCATCAATACCCTGCAGGGCGGCACGCCGTTCAACCTGACCTACACGCCCAATACGGCACAGCAGGTGTCGCAGCAGATTTCGGCGACCTACCGCGGAGCCAACGAGTACCGGCCCGATATCGTGCCGGGACAAAAGGTGACACAGGGGCGGAGTTCACGCGCAGCCAATACCGGATATGTGAACTTCATCAACTACGCGGCTTTCGTGCTGCCGCCGGTGAAGGACGCAGCGGGGAACGCGCTGAGCCCCTTCGGCAACGCAACGCGCAATCCGGGGCGGACGCCGGCGTTCTATGAAACGGACCTCGATCTCAACAAGCGCTTCAACACTCCGGTGGAGAGACTGAAGATCGAATTCCGCGCCGAAGCGTACAACGTGTTCAACCACACGAATCTGTATCTGCCGAACACCATCAGCGGAACCCAGGGCACAACCGCGTCGACGCTGGGCGTGGGCGCAACCCCGGGGTTGTCGGCCATCACCGGCGGCGCACCCAGCAGCGGCGGCCAGATTTCGAGCACGTGGGAGCCAAGAATCCTGCAATTCGCACTGAAGATCCTGTACTAACTGCCAGCAACTTCCTTCAGGAGCCGCATGTAGCGGCTCCTTTTTTATTGGCAGAATTTTCCTGTGCGGGGCGTTGGCGGCGACCGAAAGAACTATGGAATCGGTTTTGCCCGCGGTGTAAAGTGGGCGGCAATGGAACCAAGGCCAGACGGCAACCTTGAAGAGCAGATCGCAGAGCTGCGCGCACGCATGCTGCGCATGGAAGAGACGCTGCAGGATTACGGGATTGCGCTGCGGACGGAACCGGCGCCGCTAGCCGGACCAGGAGAGAAAGCTGCAATCGCGGAACCGCCTGGTACGGCGGCCGTGGAACCCAGTGCCGGACAAGCACCGATCCATGCCGGGGTCGCAGGACCGCCCGCCGGACCGGCGCAAACGTACGTTGCAGCGGCAACGCCACACTTCGCAGCGGTCGAGCCGGCTCAACAAGAGGAGCGTTCCCTCGAGAGCCGTATTGGGTCGCAGTGGTTCAATCGCATCGGCATTTTGGCGGTGCTGATTGCAGCGGCCTGGTTTCTGAAGCTGGCGATCGACAACCACTGGATCGGACCGCTGGGGCGGGTACTGATCGGGCTGGTTGCCGGTGCCGGATTAATCGCGTGGTCCGAGCGCTTCAGGACGCGCGGGTATACGGCGTTTTCCTATTCGCTGAAGGCCGTGGGCAGCGGTGTTTTGTATTTGTCGCTGTGGGCGGCGTTTTCGCTGTATCACCTGGTCGATTCGGGCATTGCGTTTGCGGCCATGATCGCGGTGACGGCGTTCAACGGCTTCCTCGCGTGGGTGCAGGACGCGGAGTTGCTGGCGCTTTACGCGATTGTGGGCGGCTTCAGCACGCCGCTGCTGCTTTCGACCGGACAGAATCACGAGGTCGCGCTGTTCACGTATTTGTTGCTGCTGGATGGCGCGGTGCTGGTGCTGATTGCGCTGAAGCCGTGGTCACGGCTGCTGTGCGCGGCATTCCTCGGGACCGTGTTTTTCTTTGCCGAGTGGTCTGTGCAGTACTACTCGCAGGATCAGTTTGGGACGACGGCGTTTTTCCTGGCATGCTTCTTTTTGATTTTTGCGTGGGCGCCGCGGCTGGTGCGGCTGAAGGTGGAAGGAGGCGGAGGCCACGCTGGGTGGGATCATCTGGCACTGGTGATTGTGCCGCTGGCGAATGCAGGGCTCGGGTTTCTTGGCTTCTATCTGATGCTTGAGAACGCGGGCAGCCCATCGGCGGAACCATGGGTTGCGGTGGCCTTCGCGGCGTTTTACTTATTGTTGCTGCGATTCCCGGCGCGTGGGGCGATTCATGGCAGCGCTGAGGCAACTTCATCTCTGCACCTGACAATAGCGGTGGTGTTTCTGACCATTGCCATTCCTCTCAAAACGCATGGGCGCTGGCTGACCATCGGATGGCTGGCGGAAGGTGCGGCGCTCGTGTGGTTGTCGACGCGGGTGCGCGGGATGCTGCTGCGCGTGCTGGCGATTCTGTGTCTCGCGCTGGGGCTGATCGCGCTGGTGACGGTGAATCCTCCCGCGTCGGTGACGCCGATTTTCAATGAGCGGTTCGGGACGTATCTGTTTGCGATCGCCGTGTGCGCGTTTGTGGCATGGACCGCGGCCAGAGTGGCGAAGACGGATGCGGATTATTTTGCCGTACTCGCATGGCCAACCATTGCGATCGGCGCGGGGCTGGCGGTCAATGTGCTGATCCTGCTCGCGGTCGGCTGGGAGATCCACGCATACTGGTGGTATCTGCAGTGGCGCGGGGACTGGACGCTGCTGCATAGCTACCAGATGTACGCGCAGTTCACCTATTCGGCGTTCTTCATGCTGTTTGGGGCGGCGCTTTTGACGCTGGGATTCTGGCGGCGGGCGGCGTTTCTGCGCTGGCAGGCGCTGGTACTGCTCGCCGTGGCCATCGGAAAAGTATTTACGGTGGACGTGAGCGAGCTGAGCCAGGGATATCGCATCCTGAGCTTCCTGGGTCTGGGCGCGCTGCTGCTCGGGGTCAGTTTCGTCTACCAGCGGGACTGGCTGAATCTGCGGAAGGCGGAACACAAAACCACATGAGGGCTCGATGGCGCGGTTCTGCTGCTGGCACTGGCGGCGGCTACGCCGGAGATTCGTTATTTTCGCTATGAAAAGCCTCTCGCGGCGCCGGCCGCGAAAGCCGGACAGACCTGTGCGGCGCTGGATGCGGGGATTTTTGCCCATGCATTGCCGGAGCTGGCGGATTTGCGCTTGTATCGGACGGGCCAGGACGGCGGAACAGAGACGCCGTATGCGATCCACGAAGCCGCGCCGGTGGAGCAGAAGCAGAAGGAGATTGCACCGCTGAACCTGGGGCGGAAGGGCCCGCACACGACATTTGAAGCGGTGATGCCGGAGGGCCAATACAGCGACGTGGCACTGGACATCACAGCGAAGGACTTCATCGCGACGGTGGCGGTGACCGGAGCTCCCAATGAAAGCGGCCGGGAGGGCACGGAGCTGGGACTGTTCACGATCTTCGATCTGACGGGTCAGAAGCTGGGCCGGAGCACAGTGCTGCACCTCCCGGAGTCGGACCTGAAGTATCTGTACTTCTCGATTGCGGGACCGGTGAAGCCTGCGGATATTACGGGACTTTCGGTGGAGCGGCTGCCGGCGAAGCAGCCATATGTCACCGTGTCGGATACAAATCAGGCGACGCAGAAGGGTAAGGAGACGGTCTTCCAGTTCAAGGTACCCGCGCATGTTCCGGTGGAGCGGATCGAGTTTGTGGTGGGCGCGGATCCAGCGAACTTCAGCCGGGATGTGACGGTCAAGGCTGCGCCGGTGATCAGGGCAAAGGAGACCACGGATGCGGAGCCGCCAGAGCCGGTGATGTCGTCGGGCAACCTGCTGCGGCTGCACGCGACGCGGAACGGGCTTCGAATCGATGAGGAACATTTGGCGATGGATGCGCCGTTGGCAGGCTTTGGCGATTCGGACTCGACCTGGACGGTCACAGTGGACAATGGGGACGATCCGCCGCTGGCCGTTAGCGATGTGAAGCTGGAGATGGCGCAGCGGACCCTGTGTTTTGACGCGGCGGCGGGAGCAAGTTACATGCTGTACTACGGCGATGCGGCGCTCGCGGCTCCGCGCTACGACTACGCAACGCTCTTTGTCGCGGATGCGAATGCGGCACAGGTGTCGCTGGATCCGGAGACTGCGAACCCGGAGTACGTGGCGCGGCCGGATTCACGGCCCTTTACGGAGAGGCATCCGGCGCTGTTGTGGGTGGCGCTGGTGCTGGTGGTCGCGGTGCTGGGGTTGGTGGCGCTGCGGACGGCCAGGGAAGCTCCGCCCAAACCCCAGTGATCAGCGCAAGGTGGGTTCAACCTCGTTGAGCCAGTCGGGTGGCTTGAGGATTTCGCGGGGTTTGGAGCCTTCGGCGGGGCCCACAATGCCGTCGCGCTCCATCATGTCAATCAAATGCGCGGCGCGGCCGTAGCCGATACGCAGGCGGCGCTGGAGCAGCGACGTGGAGGCCTTGCCGAATTCCAGCACGAGGCGGACCGCATCTTCGAACAGATCGTCGCTGGTGTCGTCGCCTTCTTCTCCTTCAAAACCGGGCTCGTTGCTGCTCGCATCTTTCGGCGCTTCGAGGAAACCGGTGACGTAGTCGGCAGTTCCCTGCTTCTTCCAGAAATCTGTAACAGCGGCGATTTCTTTTTCGGTGACGAAAGGCGCGTGGACGCGGTGCAGGCGCGAGGTTCCGGGCGGGAGGTAGAGCATGTCGCCGCGGCCGAGAAGCGCTTCGGCGCCATTCGAGTCGAGGATGGTGCGCGAATCGACCTTGGTGGCAAGGCGGAACGACATGCGCGTGGGAACGTTGGCCTTGATGAGACCGGTGATGACATCGACCGAGGGGCGCTGCGTGGCGAGCACCAGATGGATGCCGACGGCCCGCGCCATTTGCGCGAGGCGGGTGATGGATTCTTCGACGTTGGCCTTGTCGAGCATCATCAGGTCGGCAAGCTCGTCGATGATGATGACGATGTATGGCAGCGGCTGCTGGTCCTTGGTCTCTTCGTCGAAGAGCGAGGGCGTGGCGCCGTCAAACAGGCGGTTGTACTGATCGATGTTGCGGACAGCTGCGCGAGGCGAGCAGCTTGAGGCGGCGCTCCATTTCCTTGACCGCGTTGCGCAGGGCATTGGCGGCGAGTTTGGGCTCGGCAATGATGGGCGTGAAGAGGTGCGGAATCCCTTCGTACATGCCCAGCTCCACGCGCTTGGGATCGACGAGGATGAGGCGCACCTGGTCGGGCGTGGATTTATAGAGCACCGACATGATCATGGCGTTAATGGCCACGGATTTGCCGCTGCCCGTTGAGCCCGCGATCAGGACGTGGGGCATGGTGGCGAGGTCGGCGACCACGATGCGCCCGTTGATGTCCTTGCCCATGGAGAGGGTGAGTTTCGAGCGGGAGGTGGCGAAGCTTTCCGATTCGATCACGTCGCGGAGCCAGATGGTTTCGCGCTCGTGGTTGGGAACCTGAATGCCGACGGTGCTCTTGCCGGCCATGCGCTCGATAAGGATCGATTCGGCTTTGGTGGCGAGGCAGAGGTCTTCGGCAAGGCCGGTGACGCGGCTGTATTTGATGCCGGCTTCGGGGCGGAATTCGAAGGTGGTGACGACCGGGCCGGGATTGATCTGCACGACCTGACCGAGGACGTCGAACTCGGCACACTTTTCGACGAGGATCTGGGCCGAAACGCGGAGCTCGTCTTCTCTCACCGGCGAGGGGTCGTCGCTGCGATGGAGCAGTGTGCTGGGCGGCAGGCGGAAGCCTGAAACATTTTTGGGCGCGACAGTGACGGTACGGAGCTCGGTGTCGGCGCGCTCACCAATGGAGGGGCCTGCGGGCGTTTCGCGCTTTCCCACGAGCTGCGGACGGGGCGCGGCGACGGGCTCGGGCTGTGCCGGTGGCGGAGGCTCCTTCGCAACAGTGCGCGGCATCTGGTCCCACATGCCTTTCGCTGCGGACCCGGGCTCGGAGGAACCGAGGGTGAGGGTCTCGGCGAAACCATACTGCCGATGCGGGACGTCGCTCCGATCTTCTGCAGGGATGGCCGGGATTGCCGCGGGTCTTTTCGGATTTGGCGGCCTTTTCGGCGGCCTTGCGAGCCTTCTCCAGCTCCTTCTCGCGGATCTTGTCGAGGCGGACGGCGGCCTTGAGTTCACGTTTGCGCGCTCGCGCCACTCGCCAGTTCTTCCAGCGGTCACGCCAGGCGAGGAGAAAGGCGAGTTTGATGCCGAGCCACTCGCGCGCGGTATTGAAGCTGAAGGTGGTGGAGAGATAGACCGCGGCGGCGACCAGGGTGACGGTGACGATGCACGCGCCGGGATAGTTGAGGAAGCGCACCAGCTGGTCGGTGACGAGGCGGCCGGTGAGTCCACCGATGGGGAGGCCATAGAGGAAGGTGAGGTGGTCGGGGACGAGGGCGAAGAGCGCCGGCGCGAAGAGAAGACTGAGAAAGAAACCGATGGCTTTGGAGCCAGGTGAGCCGGCAGGGCGCGACAGCATCCACGTCCAGCCGAGCATGCCGAGGAGGACGGGCAGCAGGAAGGCGGAGACGCCTTCAATCTGCAGCAGGACGTCACTGAGGTAAGAGCCGGCGGGGCCGATCCAGTTGCGGATCGGACCGGAGCCCACAGTGTTCAGCGAGGGGTCGGTGGGGTGGTAAGAAACCAGGGAGAGAAAAAGGAGGACGGCGGAGGCGAGCACCAACAGGCCGATCAGCTCATTGAGCCGGCGGTTGCGGGTGGGCGTGAGCACCAGACGAACGGGTTTCATGGGCAGACAGGCCGGAACTCACCGACGCGGAGGACTGCGCGGCAAGCGGGGGATCGAACTGCCAGAGCAAAACCATTATCCCAGATAGCCGGGGCGGAGGGGGAGAAAAGAGACAGAGGAATCGAGGTGGGTATGAAGAAGTACCTCAGAAACCGGTCATGAGGCGGCCGCCGAAGAGAAGCAGGGAGGCTCCGAGGTACGCCGAATTTTCGCCCTTGAAGCTGCCACCGTGAACAACGTCCTGATGGCTACTCGCGGCTGCTGCCGTAGACCGGAACGCCCTGGTCGATTTTGTACATGAGACTCGCGGCGCGTGCCGTGAAGGCGGACTGCGGAAATTTTTGCTGCATGCGGTCGAAGATGGCTTTGGCGTGGCCGCGATCTTCGTCGGCGCGCTTACCCTGGCCGTCGGATTGCCACATGTCACCGGCGGCAGCCTGACGCCAGAGCGCGTCGTAAAGGGCTTCGGCGGCGTTGGGCGAGTCAGGATGCTCGTCGACATATTTCAGGTAGTAGTTGGTTTCCTGCTCGGGGCATTTCTCCGAACCCTGCCAGTCGCCGCAAAGCTTGTTGTCGATCAGGTCGAAGGCGGCCAGGTCGGCCCATCTGGTGCCGGGAAAATACTTCATGACCTTGCGCATCTCGTCTTCATCCATTTGCTCGCGCAGGTAGTTTTCCTTCTCGTGCGCGGAGGGCAGCGACGCTGCGTCGGCTTTCTGAGTCTGCCAGCGAATGTCAGCGGCACGATACATGGCTTCCGGCACCCAGGGCGACTGCGGATACATGATCACAACACGGCGGTAGAGAAGGCGGGCTTCCTCGGCGACATGCGGCGGGGGATCGGGTACGGCTGCCTGCTGTTCAAGATTGTCGGCGGTTCCGAAGAGGATAAGGTCGCCGTGAGGCGTGTTGACATCGATAACGCCCTTGTCGAGCATCCAGCCGGAGATGGGCTGAGCCTCGGTTTCGCTGCCGAAGACAGGGCGATCGGCCTCGCGCGTGTCGGGCACATCCGTGTTGGCGAAGACGCGCAGCCATTTGCCATTGCGTTCGCCAACCACCAGCTCGCGGCCAGGCAGGACATCGGCAATGGGACCACCGGAGTCGTCGGGATTGGCGTAGAGATTGGCCTCTCGCACGATCGTGGCGAGAGTGCCGTTGCGTGGCATCTGCTGCCGGGGCAGAGGTTTTTGCGGCAGGGCCATCCCGGCGGAAACCAGCAGCATTGCGGGCACAAGGAGCAAACGCATGACGAGGATATGACGGTGAAAAGGGGTGGTTCGTCTCACGCCGTTCCTCTTACGTGGGGTTTTCTTCGGTAAGAACCGACGTTAAAACCTGCGGCTCGACATTGCCTCCGCTCATCACCACAACGGCTTTGCGGAATGGAAGCAGCTGGTCGCGATGGGAAAGGATGCCCGCAGCCGAACACGCACCGCTGGGCTCGGGCGTGAGGCGCGCGCCATAAAGCAGGGTGCGCATGGCGGAGCGGATTTCCGATTCGGTGACCGTGATGATGTCGTCCACGTAGGTGCGGATGTGTTCGAAGTTGCGCTCCCCGAGCGACTGGGTGCGGAGGCCGTCGCACATGGTCCGCGTGGTCATGTCCGCAGGCCAGGTGACGAGCTGGTGGGTACGGAAGCTTTCCGCGGCGTCGGCGGCAAGCTCGGGTTCCACGCCGATGACGCGGACGGCGGGGTTGGAGAGCTTAATCGCAGTCGCGATGCCGCTGAGGAGTCCGCCGCCGGAGACCGGCGAGAGAACGAGGTCAACGGTGGGCAGGTCTTCGAGGATCTCGAGTCCGCAAGTGCCCTGGCCGGCGATGATCTGCTCGTCGTCGTAAGGCGGGATCATGACGTAGCCATATTTTGCTTCGAGCTCTTCCGCCTTTTCTTTGCGCGCGGAACTGGCCGGCCCGACTTCGACGATTTCTGCGCCGAGCGCGGCGGTCGCGCGCTTTTTCACTTCGGGCGCATTCGAGGGCATGACGATGACGGCTTTGCAGCCGACCACACGGGCTGCGTAGGCAACTCCTTGGGCGTGATTGCCGCTGGAGTAGGTGATAACCCCGCGGCTCTTTTGCTCGGCGGTGAGCTGGGCGATTTTGTTGTAGGCTCCGCGCAGCTTGAAGCTGCCGATGGGCTGAAGGCCTTCGGCTTTGATGTAGATTTCGGCCACATCGAATCCGGGGATGAAGAGCCGGACCAGGGGCGTGCGTGCGGCGACGCCGCGGATGCGGGCCTGAGCCTCGCGGAAGGCGTCGAGGGTGAGGAGGGTTGGGGTCGCAGTGGAGGCCATTGGTCTTATTGTGGACCACGGCGCCGAGATCTGTCCCGCCCGACTAGCTTGGGCGGCGCCGGAAGGCCCACAGAATCAGCGCAACGATGAGCACCAGCAGAATCAGCGAGACCAGCGGATGGTTGACGGCTCCGTGATGTCTGCCCCGGAGCCAGGGCAGCCCTGGGAAACCGATGACAGCGGTCAGGGAAGCGAGTGCTGTCGCAGCTTTGTCCATCATCAGACCTTCTCTTCCACGACGGGCTTTCCCTTGTCGTTGAAAACGATGTGGGCGTAGGGGTTGTGATGGTCGTGGGTAAACAGGACAAGCCAGTGTTCGGGAATGGCGCGCTCGTAGAAGCGCTTGCGCTCGGCGATGCAGGTGACCGGATCGAGGTCGTAGCCCATCACCCACGTGATGTCGAGGTGGGCGCTGGTCGGGAGGAGGTCGGAGATATAGCACGCGTGCCGGCCTCCCGATTCGATGTGAATCCCGAGCAGTTGCGCAGTGTGGCCAGGAAAGCATTCGACCGAGATGCCGGGGACGATGGGGGTGGTTTCACCGGGTTCTGTATCGAGAAGAGTCATTTGCCCCGAGGCGATGAGCGGGTCGTAGTTGTCGGAGATATAGCTGATGGCGTCGCGCTCGAGCTGGAGATGGCCGTGCGTGACCTCGCCGCGATGGGCGAAATAGCGGGCGTTGGGGAAGGTCGGCTCGATGTGGCCGTCGGGCGTGCGGGTGGTGTTCCAGCCGCAGTGGTCGAAATGGAGGTGGGAGTTGATGACGATGTCGATTTGTTCAGGGCGGATTTGCGCCGCGGCGAAGGCGCGCAGCAGCTGCTCTTTTGCCCCGTAGATCTCACGTAGTTTCGGGGGCAGTTTGTTCCCAATGCCGGTTTCGATGGCGATGGTGTGCCGGCCGGTGCGGACGATCACGGTGTTGAGGCCGAGAAGGATGCGGTTTTGATCGTCGGCGGGAGCGCGCTTTTCCCATAGCGGCCTGGGGACCACGCCGAACATGGCCCCGCCGTCGAGGAAGTAGAACCCGTCGCTGAGGACGGTCAGATCGAAATCACCGAGGGTGGTATGGCCACGGATGAGGTCGGCGGAGTCGGAGCGCTCGGATGGATGTTTTTTTTCTTTGAGGTCAGCCGGCATGGGTGAAAAGAGTGCCTCTGAATTCTATTTTCAATGCGGGAGGAAGAATACGGCTCAGGGCCTGGCGGGTTCGGCTGCGGGCGGGGTCGTGGCGGCAGGCCTGGCGGGTGCTTTGAGATAGGTATCGAAGTGCAGGACGATTTTGCTGAAGAGCTCGGTCTGGTCATCGGGGCCGGAGACGGAGTGGGTCTTGCGAGGATAGATGTTGTAGTCGTACGGAATCCCGCCCTCGATCAGCTTCTGGATGTATTGCGTGTCGTTCTCGATGTGGACGTTGTCGTCGCCGGTGCCGTGCAGGATGAGGATGTGTCCGCGGAGATCGGCGGCGCTGTTCACGTCGGAATCGTCGTGGTAGTTCTGAGCATCATCGGTGGGCAGGCCGAGGTAGCGCTCGGTGTAGATGGAGTCGTAGTCCCGCCAGTCAGTAACCGGAGCGCCGGCCACGCCGGCCAGAAAGCTGTCGCTGTGGGAAAGCGCGAAGAGGGTGAAGCTGCCGCCCCAGCTCCAGCCCCACCAGCCGAGGCGATGTGGGTCGATTTGCGGAAATTGGCGCAGCACCTCATCGATGGAAGCCATCTGATCGGCGAACTGCGGCGGTCCGAAATTGTGAAAGGCAACCTGCTCGAAGTCGCGGCCGCGGCCGGCCATGCCGCGGTTGTCGACGTGGAGAACGGCGAATCCATGCTCGGCAAGAAGCTCGTCGAAGAGGAAACGCTTATCCCCCCAGCGATCGCGCACGGTGCTGGCGCCGGGGCCTCCATAGGGATTGACGATGAGGGGCACGCTGTGGGGGGCGTTGTCATCGGGCGGAAGCAGAAGGGTGCCGTAGAGTTTCGTGCTCTTGTCAGAGGCGGTGAGTTCCAGAGATTGCGGAGCCAGCAGCTCGTGCCCTTCGATGGATTTCGATCGCCAGAACGGGGTGCAGGTCAGGGTGGAGGACGAGCCTCCTGAGTAGCACGCGGAAACCGTGGGCGGTGCGAGGAGACTCGACCATGTATCGATGAACGAGCCACCCTGATCTGGAAAAACAGGGTCGTGGAAGCCCGCGTCCTGGGTTAGCTGGCGTTTGTTGCCCCCATCGAACTGAACCGCCCAGACTTGTTGCTGGCGCGGGTCGCCCTGATTCGAGAGATACCAGATGGTCTGGGCATTTTGGTCGACGGCCTTGATGGCCTCAACTTCGTAGTCGCCGCTCTCCACCTCGTTGGTGAGCTGCGCCAGTTCGGCGAGAGGGTTATTCGCATTGAAGGTATAGCGATAGATATGCGTGTGTCCGTCGCGCCAGCTGAGAAGAAGGAACTGATGATCGCCGATGAACTTCACGTCATAGTTCATGGTGAAATATTTGGTTTCGGTCTGCTGCAGGATGCGGCGAAAGTCGCCGGTTCGGGTATCGGCGAACCAGAGATCGAGATGCTGATGGTTGCGCGAGAGCGTTTCCACCCAGAGCACGTGAGGGTTGACCCAGCCAAAACGTGGGATGTAGTCGTTGCCCACATCCATGGGGATTTTGAGCCAGCGGGTATTGCCGCCGCCGGCGCCGACGATGCCGATGCGAACCGTGGGGTTCGGATCGCCAGGCTGCGGATAGCGCTGCATCTCGACGGTGGCATGAACCGGGATCCAGTCGACCAGCGGATACTGCGGCACGGCGGCCTCGTTCATCTGCAGATAGGCGATTTCGCGCGAATCGGGCGACCAAAAATAATTGCTGCGCGCGTCGAGCTCTTCGAGGTAGACCCAGTCCACCGCGCCATTCAGAAGGGTGTCGCCCTGCGTGTTGGTCAGGGCCAGGGGCGGAGCGGAGCCGTCGGGACGCTGGACGTAAAGATTGTTGTCGTGCAGATACGAGACAAGCTGGCCATTGGGTGAAAACTTTGGATTGTCGCCAGACATTGCACCGGAGTTGCCGATCTGCACGCCGGTACCGTTTTTCAGGGTGTAGAACCAGAGCGCGCCATTGGTATCAAACAGGACGTGCTGCGAGTCCGGCGCCCAGATGTAGTCGGGTTCGTCGTAGCGGGCGCGGTGGTCGCGGTCGCGCTCTGGCATTGCCGCGTTGAGCAGGGCCGCGATCTTGCTGTAGGGGATGAGCTTTTTCGGGTTGGAATCGGGCGGCAGAATGCCGACGAGGTCGCCGTTGTCATCGATCCAGGTGGCGAGTTTTCCATCGGGAGACCACGAGATCCCTTCAGGAGCTTCGCCGGTGAGGCTGCCGGGATGGCCGAAGATCTCCTGGACGGTCCAGGGCCGATTGGCCTGGGCATGCAGCGACAGCGGCAGGAGAGCGGCGAAGGCGATCAGGGCAGAGAGCAGGCACGTACCGGAACTGCGAAGGGTCTTGGGAGGCAAACGAGGTCTCCAGGAGGAATCGGGCCAGGCGAAGCCGGGCAGCATTCGTGAAAGGAGAATTCTAAACCTTATAGTGGGCAAACAAACGCCGATTAGTGGGCGCCGGCCGGCCCCCCGCCCTTTCTCTTTTTCATCAGGAAAATGAAGGGGATCATACAGAGCGCGCCGATAGACAGGACAGCGATGACGTCAAGGTAGGCGAGCTGGGTGCTCTGCCGGATCAGCTGCTGGTAGAGACTGCCCTGAGCGAGTGACCGCGCCTGCGCCGCTGATGCGGTGAGGCCGCCACCGTGCTGGAGATAGTTGGCGAGGGCGTCGCGCTGACGCAGGAACTGGGAGCTGCTGCTGTTGAGGAACATGGACAGCCGATCCTGATGCTCCTGGCTGCGGCGCGCGAGCAGCGTGACGAAGAACGAGGTGCCACAGCTGCCGCCGATGTTGCGGGCGAGGTTCATCAGGCCGGAGACGTCGTTGTTCTTCTCGCGCGGAACGTCGGTGTAGGAGAGCGTATTGATGGGCACGAACAGGAACGCAAGGCCGGAGGCCTGGAAGATGCGCATCCAGGCAACATAGGAGTAGCTGGCCTGGGTGTCGATGGTGTGGAGCGCCCAGAGGGCCGCGGAGAGCGTGGCGAATCCCACAACGATGAGGTAGCGGTTGTCGACACGGCCTACAAGAAAACCGACCAGCGGCATGAGGAACAAAATGGCAATGCCGCCGGGAGAAATGACGAGGCCAGCCTGCTCGGCGGTGTAACCCATCATCTGCTGCACGAAAAGCGGAATGAGAACCGTGGTTCCGAAGAGGGTAAAGCCGAGCACGAACATCAGCAGCGCGGAGATGGAAAACGTGCGATTGCGGAACATAGTGAGGTCCAGGATGGGCCTTTGTCCGCGGCGAATCTGCGCGATTTCCCAAACCACCAGCAGCAGGAGCGAACTGAGGCAAAGGACAAAGAAGGTGCTGATGATGTGGGAGCCGAACCAGTCGTTTTCCTGGCCCTTGTCGAGGACAAACTGCAGCGAGCCAAAGCCAACGGCAAGCAGGCCGAAGCCGGTGTAGTCGAGATTGAGGCCGCGTTTGCGCTGCAGGGCGACTTCTTGCTGGATGTGCGGCGGGTCTTCGACGATGCGGGAGGTGAGGATGAGGGAGAAGATCGCGATGGGAACGTTGATGAAGAAGATCCATCGCCAGGTGTAGTTGTCGGTGATCCAGCCGCCGAGCGTTGGACCGATGGCGGGCGCGAGAACAACCGCCATGCCATAGACGGCGAAGGCCTGGCCGCGCTGTTTGGGGGGAAAGGTGTCAGCGAGGATGGCCTGCTCGCTGGGCTGAAGGCCGCCACCGCCGGCACCCTGCAAAACTCGGAAGAGAATCAGCAGCGGGAGCGAGGGAGCGAGTCCGCAGAGCATGGAGCTGATACCGAAGAGCGCCACGCAGATCATGTAGAAACGTTTGCGCCCGAGGAAACCTACGAGATAGGCGCTGGCGGGGAGGATGACGGCGTTGGAGACGAGGTACGAGGTGAGGACCCAGGTGGCTTCGTCCTGGGAGGCGCCCAGCCCGCCGGCAATGTGGGGGATAGCGACGTTGGCGATGGAGGTGTCGAGGACCTCCATGAAAGTGGCCAGGGTGACGGTGAGCGCGATGGCCCAGCGGTTGTGCTTGGGTTGCCAGTTCCCGTCGATGCCTGGGGACATAGGGACTTGTTCTTTGGAGGATGCGGGCTGGGATGAGGATGCAGGAAAATCGGAGCCGTGGCAAGGCGAGATGCATGCGATTCGGTTGGGCGCCGATGATAGACTGCAAATTCCGGCATGAAAACTGAACTTGAGGCGCTGATGCGCCTGCAGACCATCGATGGAGAGACGAAGCAGTTGCGGGCGGAGATCGCCGCGCTGCCGAAGCGCCTGGCGGCGCTGGAAACCAGGCTGCAGTCCGAGCAGGCGTCTGTCGAGCAGGCGGTGAAGACGCTGAAGGACGAAGAGGCCCTCAAGCGGCGGCTCGAGAGCGATTTAAAGGATCAGCAGCAGAAGATTCAGAAGTTCCGCACCCAGATGTCGAGCGTGAAGACGAATGAGGAATATCGCGCGTTCCAGCACGAGATCGAGTTTGCCGAAGGTGAGATCAAGAAGATCGAAGACCGCGAACTGGAGGGCATGGAGCGGAGCGAACAGTTGGAACAGAAGCGCAAGGCGGCCGAGAGCGATCTGAAGGACAGCACGAAGGCTGTGGAGATCGAGAAAGAAGATGCGCGGGCGGAGTCAGCCGACCAGCAGAAGCGGCTGGAGGATTTGGTGAAGCGGCGGGACGCCGAGCGGAAGACGGTTTCTGAAGGGCTGCTGGGCGAATACGACCGTATCTCGTCGTCGCGGGGAACCGGCGTGGCGTATGCGCAGGGGCAGCGATGCATGGCATGCCAGATGGGGATCCGGCCGCAGATGTGGAATCAGATTCGCGCGGGCGAGATTATGACCTGCGAGTCATGCGGGCGGTTGCTGTTCTACGACGCGTCGCGCGAACGGCAGCCGGAACCCGAACCGGAGAAGCCGAAAAAGCAGAAGCGTGGGAGGAAGGCGCCAGAGGCGGGCGTCGAGTAGCGGCTGGCGATGAAGCGCATTGCCATCGACATGGATGAGGTGCTCGCCGACACCCTGGCGGAGCACCTGGCGCGCTACAACCGCGATCACGGCGAGGCAATCTCCAAGGCCGATCTCGAAGGAAAATGGCTGTGGGACATCGTGTCGATCGACCGGCACGAGCGGCTGGAAGGGTACCTGCGCTCGGAGGATTTCTTCGAGGACCTGCCGGTGATGGAAGACAGTCAGCGGGTGCTGGCGGTGATGGCGCTGCGGTATGAGATTTATATCGCGACGTCGGCGATGGAGTTCCCCAATTCGTTTGGGCCGAAATATCGCTGGCTGCGGCGCCACTTCCCTTTTCTCGAGCCGCGACACTTTGTGTTTTGCGGGGACAAGAGCATTTTGAAGGCGGATTATCTGATCGACGATCAGCCGCGGCAACTCCAAGCGTTCGCGGGGACGCGGATTCTGTTCACCGCGCCCCACAATATGGGCGTGAGCGGGTTCCAGCGCGTGGATGGCTGGGCGGATGTGGAACGGATGTTTTTGATCGAGGACGAGCCGAAGGAATGACAGTCGATCGACCAAAGCGAACAACCCCGACCTGTCCGCACTGAACTTCAAGCGCGACCCGGACGGGGCACCCGGATTCGTGCCGGACGTGGCTTACATCAGCTCGTCAATGAAGGACTGCGCAGCGGCCGGGTCGATGTGGAGCGGATACGAGAGCATGGTGCGCCCCTGCGTGACCGGCTCGGCTTCGTGCAGAGCCGGCAAATCCGTCCTCTCGAAGAATTTGCCGATGGGGATTTCTTCACCCCAGATCGTCGACTTCTCCATCGCACCGATCCAGTTCGAGGCATCGTAGCTGGCGTCGTCTTCGAGCCGCTTGACGCGCGGACGGAACCACTGGAAGGTGTTGTCCTTGTTGTAGGTCACGCAGGGACTGAACACGTCAAGGAACGAGAAGCCTTTGTGCTGGATGGCCTGCCTGATCAGATCCGTCAGGTGCTTTTGGTCGCCGGAGAAACCGCGGGCGACGAAGGTTGCTCCGGCGGCCAGCGCCATGGTGATGGGATAGAGGGGGCCTTCGATGTTGCCGAAGGGCGTGCTCTTGGTCTTCATGCCGATGCGGCTGGTCGGCGATGTTTGCCCGGTCGTCAGGCCGTAGATCTGGTTGTCCATGATGATGTAGGTCAGATCAACGTTGCGGCGGATGGTGTGGGTGAGGTGATTGCCACCAATACCGAGGCCGTCGCCATCGCCGCCGGTGACCAGCACCGTGAGGTCGGGATTGGCCATCTTCACGCCGGTGGCGACGGGCAGCGAGCGGCCGTGGAGCGTGTGCATGCCGTAGGTCTCAATGAAGCCGGGGAAGTTGGAGGAGCAACCGATGCCCGAGATAGTGCAGATCATGTGATTGGGGATCTGCAGCTCAACCAGCGCCTTCTGGACCGCGGCCAGTACGCCAAAGTCGCCGCAGCCCGGGCACCAGTCCGGATCGACACGGCCTTTGAAATCCGCCATGGTGAGCGGCTTCGGGGATTCAACAATGGTCGCCATTTTTTCTCCTAAACCATGATCTCGTGCGTTGGGATGGACAGCGTGGTGTCGCCCGCCAGTTGTTCGCGAACCGCTTCCACGATGTGGTGCGGCATAAAGGGCTCGCCATCGTACTTGCGAATGTGGCCGTCGGCGACGAAGCTGGTTTCGCCGCGGAGGTAGCGTGCGAACTGGCCGCTGTAGTTGTTCTCGACGATGATGGTGCGCTTCGCGCCGTGCAGCTGGTCAACGATGGCCTCGCCATGCAGCGGGACGAGCCAGCGAATCTGCAACTGATTGGCGGTAATTCCCTGCTCCGCCAGCTGAGCCCGCGCTTCTTCGATAACGCCTTGCGTCGAACCCCAGCCGATCAGGGTGACGTCTGCATCTTTCGGGCCCTGGAGGCGCGGCGGCGGGATCGCAGCAGCGATTCCCTTCTCCTTGCGCATGCGCTTTTCCATCATGGCGCGGCGCTTTTGGGCGTTGGTGTACATGTCGCTGATCAGCACGCCGTCTTCGTCGTGCTCGTCGCTGGCGACCACGTGGGTGTAACCGGGAACGCCAGGAATGGCGCGCGGCGAGACACCGCTTTCGGTGATGAGGTAGCGCTTGTAGCCGCCTTCGCCGTGGCCATTGGGCGAGGTAATCATCTCGCCGCGATCGATGGGCGGCTTGAAGTCGAGGATTTTGGGATCGACGCTGAGACGGCCCTCAGAAAGCAGCAGGTCGGCGAGCACAAGACCGGGGACCTGGAATTTGTCGACGATATTCCAGATTTCGTGCATCAGCGTGAAGCAGTCGCCGATGTCGAGCGGTGCAGCGATGACCCGCGGATAGTCCCCGAAGGCTGCACCCAGCATCTGCCAGAGGTCGCCCTGTTCGGTCTTCGTGGGGACGCCGGTCGACGGACCGGCCCGCATGCAGTCGATGACGACAATAGGGATTTCGGCCATGGCGGAGAGGCCCAGGGCTTCGGACATGAGGGCGAATCCGCCGCCCGAGGTGGCGCACATGGCGCGCACGCCGGCTTGCGCAGCACCGATGACCATGTTGACCACGCCGATTTCGTCTTCGACCTGGCGGACCATGATGCCGGCCTTCCGGCCATTGGTGGCGAACCAGTGCAGCACGCCGGTGGACGGGCTCATCGGGTAAGCGCAGTAGAATTTGACCCCGGATGCGGCTCCGCCCATGGCCAGCGCGGTGTTGCCGCTGAGAACGGCGTACTTTGTGTCCGTCATTGGCACGGGATTGGCGAACGGCTTGAAGTGCTGCGTGGCATAGTCGTAGCCGGCACGGGCCACGGCGATGTTTTCTTCGGCGACGGAGGCAGCTTTTTTTCCGAATTGCTCGTGGATGACGCTTTCGAGCGACTCGAAGCCGATGGCCATCATGCTGAGGGCGGCGCCCATGGCAAGGGTGTTCTGCGCGACCTTATTCTTGGTGATGTCGGCCAGGGTGGAGACGGGCAGCGGACAGAGCTGCACGCCCTCGGCATGCTCGCCGGGTTTGATGGAGTCGGCGTTGTAAATGCAGGCGCCTCCGGCGGCGAGCAGCCGGAGATGGCGGTCCATCGTGTCCTGGTTCAGCGGGATCAGCAGCTCGAGGGTGTCGCCCATGTTGGTGACGGGATCGACGCCGGCGCGGATGGTCAGAAACGTGTGGCCGCCGCGAATGATGGACTGGTAGGCGTTGTAGGCGTTCAGGTGCAGGCCGCGGCGGCTGAAAATCTTCGCAAAAATGTCGCCGGGAGTGGCGACACCCTGCCCGGCGGCGCCTCCGATGCCGATGGAAAATGTCTGAGTCATGATGCTCCAGCGAAAATTCGACGAGCTCAGGTGTGAATTGCCTGAAGTGCGAACCAGAATACAACAGCGGATGGACGATTCGACAGGGGTGCGCGCTCAGTTCGAATTCGGCGGGAGATCGAAGGGCAGGACCGGCGTTTCGATTTCACGCACTGTCTGGCGGATGCTGCCGTCGGAGCCAGCGATGGTGTTGAGCCACAGGATGCGGCCATGGCCATCGAAAAGGATCGCGGCCGGCCACATGTCGATGGCGAAGGGTTGGAGCAGCGGGCCGGGGACGACCATGGTGGGGAGCTTCGATGGCAGCGTGGCGCGAAAGGCCTTCAGCGCTTCGAAGAGTTGGGGGGTGGGCATGTCCGTGCCGATGTTGGCGGCGAAGGAGGTGACGGCGACGACTTTCATCCCGGGCGTCACGTGATCGCGGCCAAGCTGGTCCAGGATTTTCTGGATAGTGTCGCTGGAGGCGGGGCCGGCGAGCGAGAAGACGAGGACCAGGGTGCGGTCGTCGAGCATACGGATGATGGTGTGGTTGCCGGAGCCGCGAACGATGCGATGGGCGGCGGGATCGGTGTCGTAGAGGGAAACGACGCGGGCGGTGTTTTGGCCGGCGGCGGTTAATTCCATTCCGTGGAATTCGCGGACTGGACTCGGCTGGCGAAACAGGTCGTAACGGGTGAGGGCGTTCTGGATCGAAGAGTAGCTGGCGCTGCTCGCGATGGGATCGGCGGCGACCAGGGTTTTAACCTGGTCGACGATTTTGGCGGCGTCGTCGGGCTTGAAGTTGCGGCGGAGGGTATCGGCGATGCGCAGCGCGTCGCGCACCAGCAGTGCGGCGTCGACAGAGTCACCATTGCCGGTGAGCGAGCCGCCGTGAGCGAGCGCGTCAAAGATGCGGGGCAGTTGCTGCTCATTGAGGCGTGGAATGACGGCGAGGTCGTCGGTTGCGTCGCTGGCAGATGCGGCGTCGATCACCATGTCAATGCCGAGATGGATGCTCGCGTCGTAAGGGAAAAGACTGAGAAGGGATTCCATCTGGCTTTCGGCCGAGTCGATGGAGCCGAGTCCGATGAAGGCACGGGCGAGCAGCAGGCGGCCAACTTCGGGAGCTTTGGGTTGCGGCAGAGCGATGTAGTTAACGAGGCGATGGCGCGCGGGCTCGTAATCCTGGCCGAAGATACACAGCTTGCCCACGGCCAGCAGGTCTTCGCCCTCGAATTTCTGCTGGCTGCGGAGTTCGCATTGGTCTTTGGCGCGAGCGATACCCACGGCAAGTGCCCACTTGTCGGCGTCCGTCAGATCGTCAGGAGCGCTGCGGGCATTGTTGAGCGGCTGCATCGCGAACTGGTAAGCCTCCGTAGGGCTCATCCCAGGAGCCGTGGGCGCGCCCGATGGCGGCGGCGTCTGCGATGGGCCGGGCGGTGGGGTGGTGGCAGGGACACTCGCCGGCGGTGTCTGCGCAGCAGGATTGGCCGCGGAGGGTTGGGTCGCGGGCGTCTGCGTTTGCTGTGCCAGGAGGGACGCGCTCAGAGTCGCAAGCAGCAGAATCCGCATGGAGCGCAGGCTACCATGGCGCGAATGGAGAAGAAAGGCGGGATTGCTCACGGCCAGATTGCGTGCAGGAGAAATTCGCGATTTCCTTCGGCGCCGGTGATGGGGGAGTCGATAATCTCGATTTGGCCTGCAGCGGTTTCCTCAACGCAGGCGCGTACGCGATCGATGGCGAACCGATGAGCGGCAGGGTCGCGCACGATGCCGCCCTTGCCGATGCGCTCGCGACCTGCTTCAAACTGGGGCTTGATGAGGAGTACTGCGCGCAGAGCGGAAGTTTCTGACAGGGCCGCGACAACCGGCGGCAGGACGAGCGTCGCGGAGATGAAGGAAACATCGACGGCGATGAGGGAGATGCCGGGCGGGAGGTCGCCGGGGTTGAGGAGACGGGCGTTGGTGCGCTCCATGAGGGTGACGCGAGCGTCGTCGCGCAGGGTTTGGGCGATCTGACCGTAGCCGGTATCGATGGCCAAGACGCGGGCCGCGCCGTGCTGCAGCATGCAGTCGGTGAAGCCGCCGGTCGAGGCTCCGATGTCGGCGCAGAAGCGGCCGTTGAGGTCGATGCTCCAGTGTTCAAGGGCGGCCTGGAGCTTGAGGCCGCCGCGGCTCACATAGCGGAGGTCCCCGCCGAGAAGGCGGATGGGCGCGTCGTCCGACACGGAGTGGCCCGGTTTGTCGACCTTCTGCGCATGAACGAGGACGCGGCCGGCGAGGATCAGCGCCTGGGCGCGCTCGCGTGTGGGGACGAGGCCGCGTTCCACCAATAATTTGTCGAGCCGAATCTTCATCGCGGCATTTGCACCAGCTGGTGCATCCTAATATGTTGCATGCTGGGCACTTTTCCCAGATTATGCTCCCGATGGCTGAAGAGACTTACGAAACGAAACGTGGTCGTTCGCTTGAGCTGGGTTGGCTGGCTGCTGGCGTTGGCGTTTCTCGCCGTGACCGCGGGGCTGGCGCACCACATTGCGTCGATGCGCGCCGAGCTAGATTCGTCGCAGGGCAGCGCAGCGCAGATGCGCGTGGAACTGGATCACGCGAATCAGATTGTAGCGGTGCTCAGTTCGCCCGAGTCCGCACACGTGGTACTCACCGAGACGCGGCAGCCGCTGCACCCGGTAGGACAGGTCAGCTGGCTGGCAAGTAAGGGTGCGCTCGTCTTCGTCGCAGGTGGATTGCGGCCGCTGGCGGCTGACAAGGCGTATGAGCTATGGCTGATTCCGGCCCAGGGCAAAGCACCGATTCCGGCGGGACTATTCCGTCCCGATGCAGACCATGGCGCGACGGTGGTGCTGCCGCCGCTGCCCGCCGAGACCCAGGCGAAGAGCTTTGAGGTGACCGTGGAACCGGGTCACGGGTCCGAGACGCCGTCGTTACCTATCGTGATGCAGGGCCAGTGACGATAAGGAATTCAACAGCCTTTTGCCTGTCCGCGATAGACTTCCATTTCCGGTCGCGGGTCAGAGCGCGGCGCAACGAAAATCCAGATTGATGATAAATACGAAACCGCTCGTCACACTCGCAGTCGACATCGGGGGCACAGGGCTTAAGATGCTGTGCCTGAACACCGAAGGCAAACCGCTCACGGAGCGGCTGCGCGTTCCTACTCCGGACCCGGCGACGCCCGCGCGGCTGCTGGCGGCACTGGAGACGCTGAAGACGAAGATGCCGGCCTTCGATCGGGTGAGCGTCGGATATCCAGGCGTGATCAAGAAGGGCGTGGTCCTGTCGGCGGCGAATCTTCATCCGAAGTGGATTGGCTTTCCGCTGCAGGCGGTGCTCGAGAAGCGCTGGAAGAAACCCGTGCGGGTCGCCAACGATGCCGCGGTGCAGGGATTCGGGGCGATCCAGGGGCGCGGCGTGGAGATGATCATCACTCTCGGCACGGGGATGGGATCGGCGCTGTACACGGATGGAAAATTATGTCCGGGGCTGGAGCTGGGGCATCATCCGTGGCTGAAAAAGACCTATGAGGATTACCTGGGCAAACGCGGGCTGAAAAAGTTTGGCGTCAAGAAATGGAATAAGTTGCTGCGCAAAGCCGTGGCGCAGACGGCGGCGACGTTCAACTGGGATCACCTCTATCTGGGCGGCGGGAACACGAAGCTGATCACGTTGCAGTTCCGGCCCAACGTCTCGATCGTGTCAAACATGGATGGATTGCTGGGCGGCGTGGCGCTGTGGCGGGACGAAGAAAAGTGATCGGGAATCCCTGATCAGCGATCACCGCGTGGCGAGGTGTTCCGCATGGAGCTTCTGCAGCGGGTTGACGGTGACGCGGCGGCTTTGCAGCGCGGCGATTCCTTCTGCGGCGGCGCGCGCTGCGGCCAGCGTGGTGATCGTGGGAATGCGGGCGAGGACGGCGGCGCGCCGAATGGCTTTCTCGTCGAAGTAAGGATCCTGACCGCGCGGCGTATTGATAATCAGCTGGATTCGCTCGCCTTTGATGAGATCGACGATGTTGGGCCGGCCTTCTTTCACTTTGTAGACGCGATCGACCGTCATACCGGCTTTTTCGATAGCGTTGGCGGTGCCCTCGGTAGCCACCAGGTGGAAACCTAATTCCATATATTGGCGGGCGAGGTTGACCAGGTTCGACTTGTCGCGGTCGCTGACGCTGAAGAACACCGTTCCTTTCAGCGGGAGCTGTTGGCCGGCGGCGAGTTGCGCTTTGGCGAAGGCTTCGCCAAAGTTGTCGGCGACACCCATGACTTCGCCGGTGGATTTCATCTCGGGACCGAGCACCGTGTCGACGCCAGGGAACTTGCTCCAGGGAAAGACCGGCGACTTGACGTAGAAGTGCGAACCGGTCTCGAGATCCTTGCGTGAGGAAACGTCGAGAAATTCGCGCAGCCGGCGCCCGGTCATGAGCCGTGAAGCGATTTTCGCCAGCGGGATGCCGGTGGCTTTTGAGACATAGGGCACGGTGCGCGAGGCGCGTGGATTGACTTCGATGACGAAGACCTTATCGGCCATGCCGGGCTTGCGCTGGATGGCGAACTGCAGATTGACCAGGCCGATCACATTGAGCGCAAGCGCGAGCTGGCGCGTGTATCCGCGAATGGTATCGAGAGTAGCGGGCGCCAGATCGACGGCGGGCAGCACGCAGGAGGAGTCGCCGGAGTGGATGCCGGCTTCTTCGATGTGCTGCATGATGCCGGCGATGACGACGTCTTCGCCGTCGCAGAGCGCGTCAACGTCGACTTCGACCGCGTCTTCGAGGAAGTGATCGACGAGGATGGGACGATCCTGCGAGTACTCGACCGCCTCTTTCATATAGCGGGAGACGCCTTCGGCGTCGAAGGCGATGACCATCGCGCGGCCGCCGAGAACATAGGAGGGACGGACGAGCACGGGATAGCCGATGCGGTCGGCGCCGGCCAACGCTTCGTCGACGCTGGTGGCGATGACGCCGGGCGGCTGGGGAATTTCAAGGTCTTCGAGGAGCTTTCCGAAGCGCTTGCGATCCTCGGCGAGGTCGATGGATTCCGGCGAAGTTCCGATGATGGGCACACCCGCGGCCTTGAGACGCAGGGCGAGATTCAGCGGCGTTTGTCCGCCGAACTGGACGATCATGCCGATCTCGGCTCCGCCGGAGGCTTCGTGCTCGTAGACGGCGAGGACGTCTTCGAGGGTGAGCGGCTCGAAGTAAAGGCGGTCGCTGGTGTCGTAGTCGGTGGAGACGGTCTCCGGGTTGCAGTTGACCATGATGGTCTCGTAGCCGTCTTCACGAAGCGCGAACGCAGCGTGGCAGCAGCAGTAGTCGAACTCAATGCCCTGCCCGATGCGGTTGGGCCCGCTGCCGAGGATGATCACTTTGCGGCGCGGCGTCGGCGCGGCTTCGTCCTCTTCGTCGTAGCTCGAATAGAGGTAGGGTGTAAAGCTCTCGAATTCGGCCGCGCAGGTATCGACCAGCTTAAAGACGGGGCGAATGCCGTATTCGCGGCGCAGGTTGCGGACCTGTTCGATGCCGTCGTTGCCGGGCAGAGACCAGAGATCGGCGAGACGTTCGTCGGAAATGCCCAGACGCTTGGCTTTTCGTAACTGTTCCTGTGACATTTGCTGCGGCTCGCCGGGCAGTGCGCCTGTTGCGTCGGAAATCTCCTTGATCTGGTAAAGGAACCAGGGATCCATGGAAGTCACGCGGGCGACCTCGCGCACCGAGTGGCCTTCGCGGAAGGCAAAGCGAACGTAGCTCAGGCGCTCGGGCTGCGGCGTGACCAGGCGCTGGGTCATGCGGCGCGGGTCAAGGACCTCCGAGCCGGATTTCTTGCCGGTTTCGAGAGAACGCACGGCCTTCATCAGCGCTTCCTTGAAGGTGCGGCCGATGGCCATGACTTCGCCGACGGATTTCATCTGCGGGCCAAGGTTTTCGTCGGCGCCGGGAAACTTTTCGAACTGCCACTTGGGAATTTTGACGACGACATAGTCGATGGTCGGCTCGAAGCAGGCCGGCGTCATCTTCGTAATGTCGTTGGGAATTTCGTCCAGGGTGTAGCCGACTGCGAGGCGTGCGGCTATTTTCGCGATGGGAAAGCCGGTGGCTTTGGACGCGAGTGCCGAGGACCGCGAGACGCGCGGGTTCATCTCGATCACCGTCATGCGGCCGGTGCTGGGATGCACGGCGAACTGCACATTGGAGCCGCCGGTCTCGACCCCGATTTCGCGCATCACGCGGATAGCGGCGTCGCGCATGGCCTGGTATTCGCGGTCGGTGAGGGTTTGCGCAGGAGCGACGGTGATGGAGTCGCCGGTGTGCACGCCCATGGGGTCCATGTTTTCAATGGAGCAGACGACGATCACGTTATCGGCGAGGTCGCGCATGACCTCGAGCTCGTATTCCTTCCAGCCGAGAACGGATTCCTCGATGAGGCATTCGTGCACCGGCGAGAGGTCGATGCCGCGGGCGAGGATATCGAGGAGCTCTTCGCGGTTGTAGGCGATGCCGCCGCCGGATCCGCCGAGCGTGAACGAGGGGCGGATGATAACCGGGAAGCCGATTTTAGTGGCGAAGTCGAGACCGTCGCGCAGATTGTTGACGAGAGCGGAGCGCGGGACGTCGAGTCCGATGCGGGTCATCGCGTCTTTAAAGAGAAGGCGGTCTTCGGCCTTCTTGATGGCTTCGAGTTTGGCTCCGATGAGCTCGACGTTGTACTTGTCGAGGATGCCGGAGTCGGCAAGCTCGACAGCGAGGTTGAGGGCGGTCTGTCCGCCGACGGTGGGGAGGACGGCAAAGACGCCGTCACGGCGTTGCTCTTTGAGCATCTCCGATTCCTGGCGCAGGATCTCGTCGAGATATTCCTTCGTGAGGGGCTCGATGTAGGTGCGGTCGGCGAGCTCGGGATCGGTCATGATGGTGGCCGGGTTCGAGTTGACCAGCACAACTTCGTAGCCCTCGGCCTTGAGGGCTTTGCAGGCCTGGGTGCCGGAGTAGTCGAACTCGGCGGATTGGCCGATGACGATCGGGCCGGAGCCGATCACGAGAATTTTGGTGATGTCGTTGCGGCGTGGCATTCTTCGTCTGCTGCTTTCAGTATCTCGGTTTCATAAAAATGGCGGGAAATGAATCCCGCCGATTGGTAAAAATCTTCTGGAAAAACCCGGTCATCCCTTCCACTCCTCCATCATTTTCCTGAAGTCCCGGAACAGGTAATGCGAGTCGTGGGGGCCGGGGCTGGCTTCGGGGTGATACTGGACGCTGAACAGGGGCAGCGTGCGATGGCGTAGGCCTTCGAGGGTGTTGTCGTTGAGGTCGACGTGGGTGAGGTCGACTTCATTGGCGTTGATCGATTCGGGATCGACGGCAAAGTTGTGATTGTGCGCGGTGATCTCGACCTTGCCGGTCTCATGGTTTTTGACCGGGTGATTGCCGCCGTGGTGGCCGAATTTGAGCTTGTAGGTTTTTCCCCCGAGGGCGAGTCCGATGAGCTGATGGCCGAGACAAATCCCGAAGATGGGCGTGCGTCCAGCAAGTTTCCGGATGCTCTCCTGAGCATAGTGGACCGGCTCGGGATCCCCGGGACCGTTGGAGAGGAAGACGCCGTCGGGCTTGAGCGAGAGCACGTCTTCGGCCGAGGTCTGCGCCGGGACAACCGTGACGCGGCAGCCTTCCTGCGAGAGCATGCGGAGAATGTTCTTTTTGATGCCGTAGTCGTAGGCCACGACGTGAAGGTCGGGGCGCGCAATCGGAGACTCATCGGCGCGGAGCGGATCGGGACCGTCGTTCTCCCACTCGTAGCGATCTTTGGTGGAGACAACGCTGGCCAGGTCGGTGCCGTCCATTTTGCGAGTGGACCGGGCACTTTCAACCAGAACATCGGGATTGGTCTCAACGGTGGAGATGACGCCGCGCATGACGCCGTAGGTGCGCAGATGCCGTACCAGGGCGCGGGTGTCGATTTCGGAGATGACCGGGACGTGGAAGCGCTCGAGGTATTCATCGGCGACCTGCTGCGAGCGCCAGTTCGAGCTGATGGGAGAGAATTCGCGGGTGACAAGGCCCTCAATGTACGGCTTCGCCGCTTCGTTGTCGGAGGAGTTGGTGCCGTAGTTGCCGATCTGCGGATTGGTGAGGACGACAATCTGGCCGGCGTAGGAGGGATCGGTGAAGATCTCCTGATAACCGGTCAATGATGTATTGAAAACAACTTCTCCGCGGCATTCACCCTGGGCTCCGTAGCCTTCGCCCCTGAAGATGCGCCCGTCTTCGAGCGCAAGAATTGCCTGCATCGCCGCTCCGTCGATTGGATTCTTCTGATTTTATCAGGGAGCGAGGAGTCAATCCGGCTCTGAGACCCGCAAATGTGGACGAGTTTTCCAGAGGCTGAGAACGGCCGCTACAGAAAAGCGGCCGCTCTCTTGCAACGTGGTTGGGCGTGTTTATCTCTGTGGAGTGGTTTGCGGTTGCGTCGGAGGAGCCTGTGGCTGCGGCTGCGGCTGCTGCTCCTGTTTTTGCAGCTGCTGTTGCTGGCTCGGCGGTATCACATCCGGCAGAGTCTTTGCGGGTTCGAGGCCGGGAATGACGGGCGCCGTGTGGATTTGGCCCGTGGCGGCGTCGACTATGGAGATCCCGTAGCGATCGAGTGTGCTGGCCAGCGTTTCCTCAAAGGCGGCGCGATCGGTGGCGTAGCGGGCGCGCGCGGCGATCAGCTGCGCATCGGCGGCCGCGAGGCCTTTTTGCTGAACCAGAACATTCGCGGTGGTGGAAGCTCCCAGGTGCAGCTTCTTGACCTCCGCATCGAGGCTCTGCTGGTTGAAGTCCTGGTTCGAGACGGCGGACTCGACCGCCGCGCGGTCGTTGGTCAGCGCATACTGCTGGCTGATGACATTCATCCGAATCTGAATGTAGAGCTGCTGCAGGATCAGCTGCGCTTTACGGTATTCAATCTGGGACCGCGCCTGCGCCGCCTGGGCTGGACGGTTCCGGATGGGAATGTTCATCGTGACTTCGACACCTTTGTTCGGAGCGCTGCTGTTGAAAAGATTGCCGAACACCGTGCTGTACCCGGTGGTGGGCAACGTAGTGCACTCCGTCGGGGGAATGCCGAAGCTCGCCAGCGCTGCCGGGCAGTTTGGGCTCACCGCGCCGCCCAGTCCTGTCGCCCCATAAAATGCCTGCAGGTCGAGCACGGGAAGCAGGCCGTTCTTCACCCCTTTCAGGGTGAGCTCATCAATTTTGAGATTGAGGATGGCTTGCTCCACATCAGGGCGATTCGCGTCCGCTTCGCGCACCAGATCATCGACCGACATATGCTCCTCAGGGGTTTCCGCCAGGCTCACGCGATCGGTGGGAATGATCGGGGCATTGGCCAGAGCCGGATCGTCGAGGTTGCGTGCGATGGCCTGTTTCATCAGAAGCTGCTGATACTCGAGGGTGTTCTGCGAGGCGATGAGCGACTGCTGATCGCTGGACTCCTGGCTTTTGGCGTTGACCACATCGAGGGGCGCCATGCTGCCGATCTGCAGCTGCTTCTCGTCGTCTTTCTCCAGCGAAGTGGACTGATCGAGGGCGCGCTGCTTCGACTGCACATCCTCATACGCGCTCACCAGCCCCCAGTAAATGTTCTCCACCTGGTTGATGGTGTAGAGAAGCTGCTGACGAAAGAGCGAGTCCGCGATGCGGCGATCATTCTTCGCCTGGACAATGAAACGGCCGTTGACGCCGGTGCCGAATCCCTGCAGAAGATGCTGGGTCAGCGAGAAATTGAAACTGGATTGCAGCGCCGGGCTGAAAAAACTAAAGAGATTGTCGGTGGTGGTCCGGCTGTTCTGGAAGCCCAACTGGAGGTTCGTGCCCGTGATGAAGCCCTGGTTATAAGTGAAGTTATAGGTGTTGGTGTTCTGCGTGATCGCAGGCAGTCCGCCGGAAAAGATGGGGCTTTGCTCCGGCTGAATCAGGTGATTCCACTCGAGGGTGCCCTGCAGCGAGGGATCCATATTTTCCGGAGTCGGGCCAAGGCCGTTGGTGGAAAGGGACAAGCCGCCAGGCCCGGTGCCGGCGACGCTGGAGTTGGAACTGCTTCCGCTGGGACCGCCGCCGACAGAGCTGACCGTTGCCGTGCTCCCGCCCTGCGTGCCGGTGACGAGGCTGGTGGGGATTCCCAGAATGCTTTCAAGCCCTCCGGCGCGCGCGCGCATCAGGTCGGTGTCGGCAATGTCGAGGTTGAGGCGCTGGATGGCGATGTCGTAGTTATTCTGCAGCGCGAGCAGGACGGCGTCGCTCAGGCTGAGATAGATTTTTCCGTTCCGGACCAGTTGGTCCAGCTGCACCGAGTTCAGAAAACTCGGCGGCGGCACGGTGATCGGCGAATAAGGGGCAAGCGGGTTCTTCCAGTAGGTGCGCTCTTTGGAGTAGTCGCGGTTGGTATCGCGCATGAAGAGCGGCTGCGTGGGGTTGGGCGCAGGAGGAAGACCGGGAGCCGGCGAAGCGGTTTGCTGCGGAACCTGCGCATAGGAGGGCGCGGTTCCCGCCAGCAGGCATGAAATTGCCGCGGCAGCTTTCAACTTGGCGAAAAAGGTAGCTGATTTCTTTTCAGGATGATTGCGGGAAACTAACATTTGGCCGTCTCCACTCCTCTGACCAGGCACATCCGTGTCGGTCGACAAACGCGCTTTCTTCGCACTCCGCATTCGAGGCGGAGAAATGCGCTCCAGGCAAGAAAATCGCTTTGGCTTCTTTCGAATACGCGGCGAGTCCCGGCCTGGTTCCGTAAACTCGTAAACAATCAGGAAAGCTGAGTATATCGCAGCGATTCGATGTTTCCGGAGAAACATCCGATGCGAGAAATCGTGCTACAAATCGGCGGAAAAAGTTAAACAGCGAGGCTGCGGAAACCGAGCCGGCATGCGAGTCAAAACGAACGACAGGCGAGTGAGCAGCGAGCGCAAAGCGAGGGCAACGCGGCGCGTGGGAAACGGGGACAAGCATGGTGGATGAGGCAGGCAAGAGCGGTTCGAACTGGAAGCTGACCCTCGCCTACGACGGCACGGATTATTGTGGCTGGCAGATCCAGACCGATCGCCCAACCATCCAGGGAATGCTGGCCGATGCGGTTGAGCGCGTGACCGGCGAACGAGTCTTACCCCAGGGGAGTGGGCGCACCAACGCCGGGGTCCATGCGCGCGGACAGGTAGCGTCGTTTATTCTGGATGCGGCGATTCCGGCCGACAATTTTCTGCGCGCGCTGAACCGCAGGCTGCCCGAGGCCATCCGGATCCTCCTCGCGGAACCCGCGGCGGCCGAGTTTCATGCCCGGCATGCGGCGCGCGGCAAGCGGTATGAATATCGGATTCATCGGGCAGAAATTTGCCCTCCCTGGGCGGCGCGGTTTGCGTGGGCGCTGCCCTGGCCCCTGGATGTGGAGCGCATGAACCACGCAGCGGCGGGCATGGTTGGGACGCACGACTTTACTTCGTTTGCGGCCAGCGATCCGGATCTGGCGACCCGGCGTGATGAAGGCGGCAATGATGACCCCGCGGGGAATGTGCGAACAATCTTCGACTCGGGCTGGAGTGAAGAGGGCGAACGGCTGGTCTATCGTGTGCGCGGCAACGGATTTCTGCACCACATGGTGCGGAATCTGGTGGGAACCTTTGTGGACGTGGGTCGCGGCCACATGGAGCCGGAAGCGATTGACCGTATTCTGAAGGCGCGGTCGAGAGCCGAGGCCGGACCAACCGCACCGGCGCGAGGGTTATTTCTGGACAGCGTCGAATATTGAACGACAGCCAGGAGCCGTCAGCTAAAGAACGGTTGGCGACGCCGGATGAAAGATCTGGAGGCACTTCCTGCTCGCGGTTCGCTCGCCGTCCGCTGACCGCTCTTTAGTTGACCGCTCCTCAGCCCGCTTTTTTCTTAACTCGCTTTTCCGCTCGCCGTTCGCTAGGCTGAAATCTCTTATGGCATCGCCGGTGTCCGCAACCGCATGCATCGCCCAGATCGCGGCTGATCGCCGCGTGCATCAGGCATTTCAGTGGCTGCATCTGCAGGAACAGCGGATCATGCAGTGGCAGACGGAGATGGTCGGTGTGCCGGCCCCGCCGTTCGGCGAAGGGCGGCGCGCGGAGTGGCTGTGCGAACGCTTTCGCGAGCTGGGTCTTTCCGACCCCCGCATCGATGAAGTCGGCAACGCGATCGCGACCTGGCCAGGGGCAGGTGACGGGGCGCGGCGGGTGATGCTTTCGGCGCACATCGATACCGTTTTTCCGCCGGGAACGCCGATTAAGGCTGATCTGAAGGGATCACGCTTGTCCGCTCCCGGGGCGTGCGACAACGGAGCGGGAGTGGCGGCAATGCTGGCAATTGCCGCCGCACTCAGGCACGCGGCGATCACGACCGAATTTGAAGTGATGTTCGTCGGCAACGTGGGGGAGGAGGGAGAAGGCGACCTGCGCGGCATGCGGCATCTCTATCGCGATGGCGCGGCACGCGACGGAATCGCGGCGCACATCGTGCTGGACGGGGCGGGCCATGAATCGGCGGTGACGCACGCGCTGGGAAGCCAGCGGTACCTGGTGACCATTGCGGGACCGGGTGGCCATTCATGGACAGACGCGGGCCGGCCGAATCCGATTGTGTTACTGAGCCGCGCGATCCAGCGATTTTCCGCAGTGCCGTTGCCCGACATTCCGCGCACCACCATGAATGTCGGGACGATAGAAGGCGGAACGGCGATCAACGCGATCCCGGAGCGGGCGACAGCGCGGTTCGATCTGCGCTCGACGGACCCGGAGCAGCTCATTCGCCTCGAAGTGGAGTTGCATCGCGCCGTGGAGGATGCGGTGATGGCGGCCAATCACGGCCAGCGTGATGGAGCCGGCAACCTTCGCTTTGCCATTGAGAAAATTGGCGACCGCCCCGCGGGCCGGCTGCCCCCGGATCGGAGTTGATGTCGCTGCTCGAGGCGGTGGATCGTCACCTCGCGATTCGGACCGAGATGCGCCTGGCTTCGACGGATGCGAATATTCCGCTTTCTCTCGGCATTCCGGCCGTGAGCATCGGCGGTGGAGGCGAAGGCGGCGGGATTCACACCCACGGGGAGTGGTACGACGGCAAAGGACGCGACCTGGGCTTGCGGCGGATCCTTCTCCTGTTGCTGGCAACAGCGGGCAGTTAGACTGGCTCGGTGAAAGCTCTCGTTGCATTGTGCGGATTGGTGATGATGGCAGGATTCACGTTTGCGCAGGCTCGACCCGCGGCGGACGCGATCTACTACCACGGCAACATCCTCACCGGTGTCGATCTCGAAGGGGCGCATCCCCAGCGCGTAGCGGCGCTCGCGGTCGCCCACGGCGAAATTCTTGCGGCGGGCGATGACGCTGCGATCACCATGCAATACAAGGGCGCCGCGACCCGGATGATCGATCTCGGCGGTGCGTTCGTGATGCCTGGATTCAACGACGCGCATGTGCACCTGGGTATGGCCGGGAAGATCCAGCTGTCGGTGGACCTGATCGGAACAAAGTCGCTCGCAGAAATGCAGCAGCGGATCCGCGCAGCGGCGCAAAAGGCTCCCGCGGGACAGTGGCTGAGCGGCGGCGGTTGGGACCACACGCTGTGGGCGAGCGGAAAGCTGCCCAGCCGCGCAGACATCGACGCGGCGGCCGAGGGGCATTCGGCGATTTTTACGCGTGTCGACGGGCACATTGCGGTTGCGGACTCGGCCGCGCTGAAGGCCGCGGGGATCACGCGCGAGACGAAGGATCCCGAGGGCGGAAAAATTGACCGCGGGCCTGATGGCGAGGCAACCGGGATTCTGCGCGAGACGGCGCAGAGTTTGGTGAAGGTTCCGCCGCCTTCTCCGGAACAACGCAGGAAGGGGCTGGAACTGGCGATCGCAGATGCGGTCTCCCACGGCATAACCAGCGTGCAGGATTTTTCGGATTGGGACGATTTCCTGGTCTACGAGCAGATGGAACGCGAGGATAAGCTGCCGCTGCGGATTTCCGAATGGCTGCGCTTCGCCGATCCGCTGAACGTGGAGAAGCAGCAGGCGGCGCATCATAGGGCAACGGATCGGATGCTGCACACCACGATGCTGAAGGGATTCATGGATGGATCGCTGGGGTCGCGGACAGCGGCGATGAATGCACCGTATGCCGACGATCCGGGGAATTCGGGGATTCCGCGCTATACGCAGGACAAGCTGAACGCAATGGCGATTGAGCGCGCCAGGGCAGGATTCCAGTTGGGATTTCACGCTATCGGCGATCGCGCGGTCGACATGGCTCTGGATGCGTTTGCGCTGGCAGAGGCGGCGGCTCGGCAATCGGGAGTGCGGGTCCCCGCACCGTATGCGGCCCCTGGCGTCGGCGTGCGGCCTGCAACCGTTGCTCCCTGGCACGATTTCCGTTTTCGCATTGAGCACAGCCAGGTGGTGAGCCCAGGGGATTTCGCGCGTTACAGGCAACTGGGCGTCATTGCGTCGATGCAGCCGAATCATCTGCTGACCGATATGGCGTGGGCGGGCCAGCGGCTGGGTCCGGATCGGGAGAAGTATGCGTACGCCTGGAAGTCGTTCCTGGACGCGGGGGTGCCCCTGGCGTTTGGGACCGACTATCCAGTCGAGCCGATTACGCCGTATCGAGGCGTGTACTGTACCGTGACGCGGGAGAACGAGGCCGGAACGATGAGCTTTCATCCCGAAGAGAAATTGACGATTAGCCAGACGCTGTATGCCTACACGCAGGGGTCGGCGTATGCCGAATTTGCGGAGGGTTGGAAAGGCAGGCTGGCGCCGGGCTACGTCGCGGATTTCGTGGTGCTGGACCGGGACCTGACGGCCATTGCGCCGCACGAGATCCTCGGAACCAGGGTCCTGCGCACCGTGATGGGCGGTAAAACCGTGTACCTGCAGCACTGATCACTGGCGCTCAGGACCCGGGATCTGCCGTTGAACGTCTACAGGCTGCCGTCCGCTGAAAATCGGCGGGTAACCGGAGAGGCCCATTTACAATCAAAGAGATATTGCTGATTGCATAGAGGAGATTTCCACGCATGGCTACTGCCACCGTTGCAAGCAACACTGCTGCCTACAAAGTCGCCGATATGTCGCTGGCTGACTGGGGGCGCAAAGAGATTTCGATTGCCGAGCACGAGATGCCCGGCCTGATGGCAATTCGCCACAAGTATGCCGCGGAGAAGCCGCTGAAGGGCGTGCGCGTTTCGGGCTCGCTGCACATGACGATTCAGACCGCTGTGCTGATCGAGACCCTGGCCGATCTGGGCGCGACCGTACGCTGGGCGAGCTGCAACATTTTCTCCACGCAGGATCACGCCGCCGCCGCCATTGCCGCGGCCGGGATTCCGGTGTTCGCGTGGAAGGGCGAGAGCCTCGAGGAGTACTGGTGGTGCACGCTGCAGGCACTGAGCCACGGCGAGGGCAAGGGACCGCAACTGATCGTCGACGATGGCGGCGATGCGACGCTGCTCATCCACAAAGGCTACGAGTTGGAAAACGGCGACAAGTGGGTCGACTCCCCTTCCGGCAGCGAAGAAGAAGCGGTGATCAAGAAGCTGCTGAAGGACGTGTACGCGGAAGACAAGCAGTACTGGCACAAGGTGGTGAAGGAGTGGCGCGGCGTTTCCGAGGAGACGACCACGGGGGTGCACCGGCTCTACAAGATGAAGGAACAGGGCAAGCTGCTGATTCCCGCCATCAACGTCAACGACTCGGTCACCAAGTCGAAGTTCGACAATCTGTATGGCTGCCGCGAATCGCTGGCTGACGGCATTAAGCGCGCGACCGATGTGATGGTGGCCGGCAAGGTCGCCGTGGTTTGCGGATACGGCGACGTGGGCAAGGGCTCATCGCACTCGCTGCGCGGCATGGGCGCGCGGGTCATCGTCACGGAGATCGATCCCATCAACGCGCTGCAGGCGGCGATGGAAGGCTTTGAAGTCGCACCCATCGAGGACACCCTGGGGCGCGGCGACATCTACGTCACCTGCACCGGCAACGTGGACATCATCACCCTTGAGCACATGAAGCAGATGAAGGATCAGGCGATCGTCTGCAACATCGGCCACTTCGACAACGAAATTCAGATGGATAAGCTGAACCACGCGCCGGGCGTGAAAAAGATCAACATCAAGCCGCAGGTGGATCAGTACAACTTCCCCGCCGAGGGCAAGAAGCCGGCGCACAGCATCTTTGTGCTGGCCGAAGGCCGGCTGGTGAACCTGGGATGCGCGACCGGGCATCCGAGCTTCGTGATGAGCAACAGCTTCTCGAACCAGACGCTGGCCCAGATCGATCTGTGGAAGAACAAGGATACCTATGCGATCGACGTCTACACCCTGCCCAAGCGGCTGGATGAGGAGGTGGCCCGGCTGCATCTGGAGAAGATCGGCGTCAAGCTGACCAGGCTCACCAAAGAGCAGGCCGACTACATCGGGGTTTCGCCGGATGGGCCTTATAAGTCGGAACACTACAGGTACTAGGGTTCAGCACGCAGCGTTCAGAAGTGGAGCCGGGAATGGGTTCAGGACCCTTCCCGGCTTTTCCTTTTCTGTGGAGTTTCAGAAAGGGCGGCGCCGATCGGATGCCGCGCCCTCTTACTTCGCGGCCGCTTCGGCGAGGTTCTTTTTGTAGGCCGGCGATAGCTCGCGCAGGTGGGCGACAGCTGCGGGAACGAGTTCGAGTGCTGCGTCGATCTCGGTATCCGTACTGGTGCGGCACAGGCTGAAGCGTAGACTGGCACGCGCTCGCGCCGGCGGCAATCCCATGGCCTTCAGCACGTGGGAGGGCTCGCTGGAACCGGACGAGCAGGCCGATCCGCCCGAGACGGCGAGGCCCTTTAGGTCAAGAGCGATCACCAGCGCCTCGCCCTCGAGATGATCGAAGTAGAGGTTGGCCGTGTTCGGGACGCGGGACTGACCGGCGCCATTAATGCCGCATGCGTCGATGGTCGAGAGCAGGCCCTGTTCAAGACGGTCGCGCAGGACCCCGATGCGGTCGTCGGTGCCATCGGTGAGCGCGGCCCGCGCAATCTCCGCAGCCTTGCCCAGGCCCACGATCCCGGCAACGTTTTCCGTGCCGGCGCGGCGCTGCCGCTCATGCGACCCGCCAAAGAACATCGGCTCGAAGCGCGTGCTGCGGTGCACATAGAGGATCCCGATGCCCTGCGGAGCGTGGAGTTTGTGTCCCGAGATGCTGAGCAGATGGCAGCCGATGGTCTGGACGTCGATGGGGATCTTCCCTGCGGCCTGAACTGCGTCGGTGTGGAAGGCGATTCCGGTCTCGGCGGCAATCTTTCCGATCTGCTCGATGGGCTGGATGACGCCAGTCTCGTTGTTGGCCATCATCACGCTAATCAGCTTGGTGTTCGGCTTGCGCACGCGGTAGATGTCGTAGGGATCGACGACGCCGGAGGCCGAAACCGGCAAAAATGTGACGTCGATGCCCCGCTCCTGCGCCTTTTGGGCGGAATGCAGGACAGCATCGTGCTCGACGGAAGAGGTAATGAGATGATCGCCCGGGCGCAGGACGCCAAAGATGGCGGTGTTGTCGCTCTCCGTGCCGCCAGAGGTGAAGACAATCTCCGCGGAACGGCAGTTGAGCAGCGCGGCGACCTGCTCGCGAGAGTGCTCGACGGCGGCACGGGCGTGCTGGCCGAAGTGATGAACCGAGGAGGCATTGCCGAAGGAGTCGATGAAGAATGGCCGCATGGCCTCCAGAACCTCAGGCAGCAGAGGCGTGGTGGCATTGGCGTCCATGTAGATGCGGCGCATACTTTATTGTAGCGGCATGGTTCCGGGGCCGATTCCGATTACGCGCAAAAAACCGTCCGCGGGTACTCGTGGATTCATGCAAAATTAAGTAAGAGGGAGTCATCCTGTAGCCATGCGCGCGCTGGTCGTCGAGGACGAGTCTCGGGTCGCGGAGAATATCGCGACCGCGCTGCGCGAAAGCGCCGGCCTGGCGGTGGACATCGCCCACACCGGGCTCGACGGCCTCGAGTTGGGCAGACAGTCGAATTACGACCTGATCGTGCTCGACCTGATGCTGCCAGGACTCGATGGGCTGGGCGTGCTGAAGGCGATCCGCGCCAAAAAGCAAACCGCGCCCGTGCTCATCCTGACGGCCGATGGAGAAAAGACGTCCATCATCAGCCTGCTCAATGCGGGCGCCGACGATTATCTGGCCAAGCCATTTGACCTGGGCGAACTGCTGGCGCGCTCGAAGGCGCTCATCCGGCGTGGCAAGGGCGTCAGCCACCCGAAGATCGAGGTGGAAGATCTGGTGATCGACACGCTGGAAAAAACAGTGACGGTCGCCGGCAAGCCGGTGGAGCTCTCGCCGACGGAGTATCGCGCGCTCGAGTATTTGAGCCATCGTCCGCGTTCGGTGATCTCGAAACAGGTGCTGCTGGAGCACCTTTACGACTACAACTGGGAGCATCACTCGAACGTGATCGAGGCTCACATCTCGAATCTGCGTCGGAAACTGAATCGCGGCAGCGATGGCAACTGGATCGAAACCCTCCGGGGGCGCGGATATCGGCTGATGGCCGGTGGCGGGGGTGCGGCGTGAGACGCTATTCCCTTCGCCGTCGTCTGATTGCCGCCGTGCTGGTGCTGGAGTGCGGACTGGTCCTGGGCCTGAGCAGTGCCACGCTGATTTATCTGTGGGGCCAGCACATCAGCGCCTTCGACCGGATGGTACGCGGGCGAGCCGATTCCCTGCTCGGCCAGGTGCATGACGCGGAAGACGCCGACGCCAACGTGGCCATCAATGCGGAAGATCTCGACCTGCGCGGAAGAGACTTCTGGATGGCGCGTGACGAGGGCGGACGCACGCTGGCGCAATCGACGAACTGGAGCAGCGAGGTGGCAAGCGGCATTGGAAAAGTGGAAGCGCCGCATGATTTCCTCGTCTATGGAAAAACGCTGCGCGGGCTGGTGCTGCATGGCGTGCGCATCGTCGATGCGGATGACCAAAGTCCAGGAATTGCGCGAGCCGTCACGATCTACTACGCAGCACCGCTCCATCCGGTCTATGAAGCCATGGCACGAGCGGCGGAGTTTCTGGTCGTGGCCAGTCTGCTGCTCCTGATGCTGACAGCCGGGGCTCTGGCGTTGCTGCTCCGTCGCGGGCTGGCGCCGCTCGAGGAACTGAGCCGGGCTGCAGCGGGAATGACGCCGAAGCATCCGCGATTTAATGCGCCCAAAAGCGCTCATGCAACAGCGGAGCTGGCTGTGCTCGCCGCGGCGCTGGAGTCTTCCACACGGCGTCTCGATGAGGCTTTTATCCAGCAGCGCGTCTTCGTGAACGATGCGGCGCACGAGTTGAAGACGGCGGTCACGATTATCAAATCGTCTCTGCAGCTGCTCTCGTCGCGGCCGCGCTCGACGCGCGAGTATGCGAGGGGCCTGGAAAGCTGTATGGCCGACTGCGCGCGGATGGAAGAGCTGGTCCAGCGCATGCTGCAGCTGGCGCGATTCGAGCGGGAGCCGGCCAGGGGCAGCGTGGAATGCGACGTGGCGGAAGTGGCGCGCGATGTCGCCACACAAATGGAGAGGCTCGCAGAGATCCGGGAGGTTGCTATCGCGGTGCAGGCGCCGAGTTCAGCGCCGACACGGCTGGAATCCGACGCCTGCGCTTCCCTGCTCGCCAACCTGCTGCTGAATGCCGTGCAACACACGCCGGCGGGCGGGTCGGTGACCGCGACGATTCTGCTGGGCACCGACGTTACCGTCGAGGTGCGCGATACGGGCAGGGGCATTGCTCCGGAAGATCTGCCGCATCTCTTCGAACGCTTCTGGCGCGGCGACAACTCGCGGGCGCGAACCACGGGCGGCGCCGGTCTGGGGCTGTCGATCTGTAAGGCGATTGTGGACTCCTGCGGCGGGGAGATTGCGGTGAACAGCCGGCTCGGCGAAGGCACCAGTGTGACGGTACGGTTGCCGCTGGCGGCGACGCCCGAAGTTGTTCGGGAGATGTCTGCTGTCAGTTAGGGAATCTCTGATGAAAGTTGTGTTCTGAAAGAGCGCGGCTTTTGCCGTGCCGCGAGTCGTGCCGGATCAGCGCGGCTTTTGCCCGGGGACAGTCGCGAATTCTTCACAGCCTCCTTAGGCGAGTCGCGATTCCATCGTTTCAAACCAAAACATAACCCACCCGAATTCTGGCCGGCAAAAGAAGAGAGACTCTTGGGTCTCCCCGTTTTCTTTTGCGATCGAAGGATTTAGAGCGAGAGTTCGCCCACGAGGAGGCCTTTTTCTTCCGTCAGCGCGAAGCCCAGCTTACGGGAGAGATCGCGCATGCGGCCATTTTCCGGCAGGAAGTAGACGAGAACCTGAACGACGCCTTCGGTGCGTGCGGCGTCAAGAGCGCGGCGCATGAGGACTTCGCCGAGTCCCTGGCCCTGGAAGTCGTCGGCGATGACGATGGCGAGCGTGACGGAGCGGCCGTTGTCCTGGTGCACCATGCGGCTAACGCCGCCGATGACTTGTCCTCCCCTGGCATCGGTGGTTTCCGCAACCAGAGCCAGTTCGCGGTCATAGTCGATGAAGCAGATGCGCGTGAGCCGTTCGTGCGCGGTGCGCGCATTCAGGTCGAGCGAGGTGAAATAGCGCTGGACAACCGTGCGCTCGGACAGCCGATCGTGGAAGGCGACAATGAGCGGCTCGTCTTCCGGACGAATCGGCCGGATGAGGACACTCGCGCCGGATTTGGATTTCCATGGTGAAACGTATTGCACCGGGTAAGGCCGAATGGCCGGACGCGGCAGCTGATCCTCGGTCGTGCCGGGCTCGTGCAGCACAACGCGGGCATCGAGAGCGATCAGGCCGTCGGGCGACGCGAGCAGCGGGTTGATGTCGATTTCTTTAATCCAGCGCTGTTCGACCACGAGCTCGCTGAAGCGGACGACGAGCGCGTCGAGAGCATCGAGATCGACCGGCTTGCGGCCGCGCACGCCTTTCAGAGCGGTGAAGATTTTCGTCTGCTCCATCTGATGACGCGCAAGGGTTGCGGTGAGCGGCGGCAGCGCGAGCGCGCGATCTTTATAGACTTCGACGAGCTGGCCGCCGGTTCCGAACAGGAGCACCGGTCCGAGCTGCGGGTCGATGCTGCTCCCGAGGATGATCTCGTAGCCATCGAGTTTCGCGAAGGGCTGCACCGTAACGCCGAGGAAATGCTCCGCGCCAACTTTTTCGGTGACGGATTTCTGGATATTGGCGAATGCCTCGGCCACATCGCCCGCCGTCCGCAGATTGAGCTTCACGCCGCCGACGTCGGTTTTGTGCGTAATGGTTTCAGAGTGCAGTTTGAGGACGACGGGATAGCCGATTTCGGCGGCCTTCGCGACGGCTTCCTGGCTGCTGCCGGCCAGTTCGGTGCGGACCGTCGGAATGCCATAGGCGGCGAGGAGCTGCTTCGATTCGTATTCGGTCAGGATAGTGCGGCGACTGGCGCGTACCCGATCGACGATGCTGCCAGCGATATCGCGCTTCGCATCGAGCACGGAGCCCGAGCGCGCAGCGGGCGTCTCATAAAGGTCGCGCAAATGACTGGTGTGTTTCCAGGTGGCGACGAAGGCTTCCGCAGCCGCGTCGGGATAGGGGAAGACGGGGATGCCGGCTTTGGTCAGGACGGCTTCTCCCTCGGCAACGAAATCACCGCCCATCCAGCTGGCGATCACCGGCTTGCCGGTGGACTTCGCGTAGGGCACAAGATGCTCAGCAACCCCTGTGGGATTGGTCATTCCCTGCGGCGTAAGAATCACCAGCATGCCGTCGGTGTTCTTATCCTGCGAGGCGATTTCCAGTGCCTTGGCGTAGCGATCCGGCTCGGCATCGCCGAGAATGTCGACGGGATTGTTATGGCTCCACGCATCGGGAAGGAAATTGTTGTAGGTCGCGATGGTTTCTGGCGAAATCTCCGTGAGTTCCCCGCCCGCGTTGATCAGCGCGTCAGTGGCGAGGACGCCGGGGCCTCCGGCGTTAGTCAGGATGGTGAGGCGCGGGCCTTTGGGGCGTGGCTGCTTGGCCAGAACTTCGGAGATGTAGAAAATTTCACTGATGGAGTTGACGCGGAGCACGCCGGCGCGCTGGAAGGCGGCGTTGAGCACATCGTCACTGCCGGTCAGGGAGCCGGTGTGCGACGCAGCCGCTTTCGCGGCGGCGGCGGTGCGCCCCGCTTTGATGACGAGGATCGGCTTAGTCAGAGCCACGGCGCGCGCGGCGGAGAGGAAACTGCGGGCGTCGCCGATGGATTCCATATAGATCACGATGGAGTCGGTGTTCAGATCCTGTCCGTAGTGGTCGATCAGTTCGCCAAACGAGACATCGAGCATCGAGCCGGCCGAAACGCAGCCGGAGAGGCCGACCTGCTCGCGAATGCACCAATCGAGGACGGCAGTGAGCAGCGCGCCGCTCTGGCTGATGAACGCAAGGCGACCGGCCGGAACCATGGCTTTGGCGAAGTTGGCGTTGACGCCACCAACGGGATTCATGACGCCGAGGCAGTTGGGGCCGATGAGGCGCATCTTGCCCTTGATGGCTGCAGCAATCTGGCGTTCCAGCGCTTTGCCGGGTTCGCCAATTTCCTTGAAGCCGGCAGAGATGACGATGGCCGAAGGAACGCCGAAGTCAACGGCTTCCTGGATGATGGCCGGAACAGTAGCGGCTGGCGTGGTGACGACGATGAGGTCCGGAACGCCGGGAAGTTCCTTGATGGACTGATACGCGGGCAGGCCCAGGACGCTGGGCCGCTTTGGATTCACAGGCCAGACGGGGCCGCCAAACGGGCTGCTCATCAAATTCTGCAGCACCGTGCAGCCTACACTACCGGCGCGATCGGTGGCACCGACAACCGCGACCGACTTCGGCGTGAAGATCGACGCGAGCGGACTGCGGCGAATGCTGACGAGATCGTGAGCGGGATCGATGATGAGCGTGCTTTCCGGGGCGACGGTGGCGGAAGCCATGAGGGAGTTCTCCTTTGAATCTCGTTCAGTGTCCATAGCCGGCTTCCGCGGTGACTTTACCACGGAAAAGCCAGTAAGAAGTGATGAAGTAAGCCAGCGCGAGGATCAGTCCGATGGACCACCAGACGATGCCGACATGCAGCGAATGGGATCCTGTGAGAGCGCTGGCGATGGTGATGTTGCGCGCCGGATCGGTGGATGAGGGCAGCAGCGTCGGGTAGAGTCCGACAGCCGCGCCGACCAGCATGAACACCAAGTAAAAGCATGAGGACAGGAACGCGCACAGCGGCTTGCGCTGCCTCGTGAAGCTGAGCATTCCGACGAGCGTGGCGACCACCAGCGCCGGAATGAGGAAAAGAATCGGATACGCTTTGTAATTCGCGAGCGCAGAAGGACGGACGGCGACGGTGGCTGGCAGGCTGATGAGCGTGATCAGCAGCAGCGTAATCCAAAGGACCGAGGCAGTGCGGCGGGCACGGGCTTCGAGTTCGCCCGGCGCTTTGAGAACGATCCAGAGAGCCCCGTGGGTGGCGAGCGCGACCAGAGCAACGACTCCGCCGATGATCGTGTACCAGTCGAGAATGCCAGGGTTCGCGCCGACGCGCCAGTTGGTCCAGAGAGGCAGGAAGAAGTAGTTGTCGGCGCCCAGGGGCACGCCGCGAATAACATTCGCCAGAGCTGCTCCGAAGAAGATGGCAAGCAGGGCACTGGCAACAAAGAACAGACCGTCGAAGAAACTGCGCCAGACGTTGTGGTCGATGTGCATGCGCAGCTCGATGCTGGCGCCGCGCATAATGAGCAGCCAGAGCACAATCATGAGCGGCAGATAAAACCCGCTGAACGACGACGCGTACAACAACGGGAAAGCGAAGTAGAGCGTGCCGCCACCAGCAAGCAGCCAGACTTCGTTGCCGTCCCACACCGGGCCGATGGAGCGGAGCAGCACGCGGCGATCGTCTTCCGTGCGGGCAAGAAAAGGCGAGAGAATGCCGACGCCGAGGTCGAAGCCGTCGAGGACGACGTAGAGGGCGATCATGACCGCGACAATCCAGAACCAGACGAATCCCATCGTGTTTCTCCTCTCTAAACCGTCGCCACCGTTGCAGGTTCAGGTTCAGGCGCGACCGCAACGGCAGCCGGCCCGGTACGAATGAATCGGTAAACGAGGACGATCCAGAGGATCGAGAGCACCGAATACATGCCGAGGAAGCCGAGCAGCGTGAAGAGCGCGTTACCGGCCGAGACGTGGATCGAGTAGCCCTGACTGGTGCGGAGGAGACCGTAGACGACCCACGGTTGGCGGCCAATTTCCGCCGTCATCCACCCGGCTGTGTTGGCGACATAGGGCAGCGGAAAGCTGAGCAGGATCGGCCACAAAATCCAGCGCGCGGAGTAAAGTTTGCCGCTCCAGAGCAACACCGCCGCTACCAGCATGAGCAGCAGGAACCAGGTCCCGAGTCCCGCCATGATGTGGTAGCTGTAATACAGCAACGGCAGTGGACTGGGCCGCTGGTCCGGCGGAAAGTCGTTCAGGCCTTTCACCTCGGCAGAAGTTGTGCCATAGATGAGGAAGCTGAGAACGTCGTTGATCGGCACCGGATTGTCGATCTTCTGCGCGTTCTCGTCCGGCTGGCCGATGAGGACCACAGGCGCACCCTTCTGCGTGCGGAAGAGCCCTTCCATCCCGGCGATGGCGGCCGGCTGATACTTCGCCACGTAGCGGCCGTGGAAGTCGCCGGTGGGAAAGATCTGCACGACGCAGGAGATGAGGCCTGCGATGACTCCGATTTTCACGAACAGGCGGCCGAAGTCCTCATTGCTCTTTTCGAGCAGATAAAACGCGCCGGTGGCGGCGACGACGAACGATGCGGTAACGACGGCTCCGCACATGTTGTGCGCGTATTGCAGCCATGCCCACGGATTCAACATGAAGTGCCAGAAGCTCGAGACTTCATAGGTGCCGTTGGGGAGCAGGCGGTACGCGACGGGGTGCTGCATCCAGGCGTCGGTAACGATGATGAAGAAACCGGAGATCCAGGAGCCGACGAAGACCATGAACGCCGCGCCGAAGTGAGCGAGTTTCGAGAGGCGCTTCTCGCCGAAGAGGAAGAGGCCGAGGAAGGTCGATTCGAGGAAGAAAGCGAAGACGCCTTCCATAGCAAGCGGCTGGCCGATGACCCCGCCCGTGCGTCGCGCGAACTCCGACCAGTTGGTGCCGAACTGGAATTCCATCGGAATGCCGGTCACCACGCCGAGCAGGAAGTTGATGGCGAAGATTTTCGCCCAGAAGCGCGCGGCCTGATTCCAGCGCTCCTGCCCGGTACGCAGAGCGACGAGCTTCATGGTCACCATCAGCAGCGCCAGGCCCATCGTGAGCTGCGGGAACAGATAGTGGAACGTGACCGTGAAAGCAAAGTGAATACGGTGCAGAAGGAGGGCGTCCATACCGTTCTCACGGTAACCGCGGAGGGTGCGGTCGGACTGTGACAGAAATCACAAATCAGGGCGGAGGTTACAGGGCACCGAGCGCCGGGCACGAATCCTTGAGGGGTGGGCTCCGGGACCCGGTCAGGTGGGGTCCCGGCATTCTCGAGAACTATTGCAGATGCAGCTCATTCTGCAGCTGCAGGTCGTTGAGCACGCTGGGATGCGTCTCGTCGGTGGCCAGCAGGTTGTGACAGAGACTGCAGTCGTTCGAGAGCGTCTTGCCGTCTTTGGTGGTGTGGCTGCCGTCATGGCAGCGGAAGCAGCCCGGATACGCCATGTGCCCGATGTTGTTCGGGTACGTGCCCCAGGTGACCTTCATCTCCGGGAAGACATTGCGATCGTAGATAGCCACCAGCCGGCGCGCGGACGCGTCCACTTTGGCGCGCTGCGAGTTCCAGACGTCGGGATACTGCGTGCGGTAATAGTCCTCGAGTCCGGAGACGATCTTCGAACCGGCTTCGGCCTGGGAAGAATACGTGGCCTGGATCAGCTGCAGACCTTCTTTATGGATGAAGGGCAGATCGGGGCTGGGATCGCCGTCGAGCATGGCTTCGTCCATCGCGTCCTCGGCGGTCTGGAAGACGTGGGTCGCCTGGTTGTGGCAATCCATGCAGTCCATGGTGCGGCGCACGCCCTGGATAGGGCCCTTCCAGTCGGAGCTGATGTATTGGGTGGTCGTGCCGTCGCCATTGGGCTTGCTGACAGCGATGATGGTTTGCGCGGCGGGATCGGTGGCAACGTACTCGAAGTTATTGAGGTGCGCGCCGTGGATGCCGCTCAGGTGCGAGACGGAGTCGATGCCGCCCAGGTGCACCACCAGTACGGTGCGGGTGACAGAGTTTTTCTCATCGTCGCCGAAGGTAGTTTTAACCAGCAGCTTTTCGCCGATAAACTTCGCCGGAGTGTGGCATTCTTCGCAGGTTTCGCGCGCCGGGCGCAATCCGTTGAGCGTGGCGCGGATTGGGGTGGGCCAGGTGTGGAAGGTCACCTCAACCATCTGTTTCGTACCGTTCACCTTGGCCTGGACATACGACTTCATGCCGGAGCCGACATGGCACTCGACGCAATCGACGTGGGCATGCGGCGACTCCTGATAAGCGGCCCACTGCGGCGCCATCACGTGGCAGGACTGGCCGCAGAAGTGGGGCGAATCCATATAAGCGACGCCGCGATAGGTGGCTGTGCCCAAAATGACGAAGTTGATGAAGGTGGCCAGGGCGACGGTCTCAATCCCCCGGCGAAAGACGGGGTTCTGCAGATCGATCTGCGGATAGGTCGCCGGCATGGCGCCGGCAGCGATGAGCTGGCGACGACGCAGCCAGATGCCAATGGGGATAAGAATCAGTCCTAGAACAAACAGGCCGGGCAGAAACAGATCGAGCACGATCCCGAGATAGGGATTCGAGGACCCGCCATGCCCAAAGATCGATACGATCCAGAAGCCGACCAGAACAAAGCCTGAGGCGGTGGTGATGGCGCCACCGATCAGGCTCAGAAGATTGTTGCCGAAGAAGAGGAATGGCTGGAGCCACTCTTCCTTCAGTTTGCTCAGCAGCGACATGGAGACGGACCTCTTATTCAGCGATATACGCGCTCAGCGTCAGCACGAGGAGGGTGAGGCCAATCAATATAGCCGTAAACCCCACCACTCGGCTGAAATTTATCAGCCACTTCGGGGGCGCGTCTGTGATCCTTGTCGCAGACCTGCCCTCGCTGAGCATGCGCTGGTATTCCTCGGGGCGCCGGTTTTTGAATTCCTCTTCGCTCTCGCGCCCGGTGAAGATCACCATGTCCATGGGGAAGCTGTCGGGTCGCAGGTGCGTGTTCACGAAGTGGATCGAGAAGATGAAGAGAATCGCCAGCAGACCCTCTTCGCTGTGGATCACGAGCGCGGCGTTGAGCGCCCAGCCGGGCAGAAAGCGCGCGAAGAAGGGCGCGAACCACATGGCGTATCCGGAAAAACCGATGACCACCATGCCCCAGAACACCGCCCAGTAGTCGAATTTCTCCCAGTAGGCGTAGCGCTCAAACTTCGGCTTCGGTCCGAGGCCGAGAAACCAGCGAAAGTGTCCGAACAGGTCCTTCACGTCCTTCCAGTTCGCCACCATCGACGTGGGTCCCCAGAAGATTCCCATGTCGCCGTTAAAAATGCCGCGAGCGACGATCTCCCGGACGTGGATCAGAAAGGCCAGGGTGAGCACGAGCGCGCAGAATTTGTGGAAGAACAGGATCGTGCCGAATCCGTCGACGAGCCTGGCAAAGCGAATCGCCCAGATGGAGCCGCTGAAACGCATCATGAGACCCGTGGCCGCCAGCACCAGGAAAGTGGTGAAGAGCACGCCATGGAGGTACCGCTGGCCCAGGGTGAAACGGAGAAAATAGCGAGGCTCCGATTGGGCTGGCGACGGCGCGACAGCGACTGCCGCTTCTGCGCCGATCTCCTCGGTCGGGATGGGGACGTGGGTGGCTGAATCAGACATTTTTTCCTCCCGACGATTTTCTTGTGACCTGCTGGAATCGCGACCGGACCAGCCACAAAATCGTGTGCAGCATGAAAAAGGTCAACACGCTGGCCAGCAGCAGATTCATGAAGAGGCGGATGTAGTAGAGCGCCGGGTTCAGCTTGCGATTGCGCGCGTTGGCGTGCGGCTGGTACTGAACAAAGCTGGCATTCGCGCCCGCATGGCAGCGGCCACAGGTGGCGATGAGGTTGGCCGGGGCAACGGGCGAGTTTCGATCCGAGGCAGGAAGAATCTGGTGCGCGCCGTGGCAATCCCAGCAACGCGCCGTCTCCACGTAGCCGCCGAGCAGGCCGAGCTGCGAGTGGAAGGTATCGCGGTAGGTCGAGAATTTGTCGCGATGGCAGGAGCCGCAGATCGGCGTGGACTGCATGCGGAAGTCGGCCGAGGTGGGCTCAACGATCCCATGGGCGGTGTGGCAGTCGGTGCAAACAGGAGCGCTGGTGCTGCCCGCGGCGACCGCCCTGCCGTGCACGCCGTTCTGATACTGCTCGTTGATGCCGACGTGGCAACTGCCACAGGTAGCCGCGATATTGGCTCGGTTGGTCGAACTCTGCGGATCGGTGTGAGGCAGAATTTTGTGCGAGCCATGGCAGCTGGTGCAGTTGGCCGCGACCAGCAGACCTTCTTTCCCAAGAGCGAAACCGTGGATGGAGTCGATGTACAGTGCGTAGACGTTGGGCAGGTGGAATTTCTTCGCCATGGCCGGATCGCCGTGGCAGCCGCCGCAGGTCTTCGGGATGTTCAGCGGATACACCGGGGATTTGGGATCGGTTTTGGTGACGATCTCGTGAGCATTGCCGTGGCAGCCGGTGCACGGGTGATCCTTCCACTCCGACGCAACAGCCCCGGCCGTGCCCGCGTGCGCTGCACTGGCCTTCGCATGGACGCTGCCGGCAATCGCCGCACCCTCATCGACGTGGCACGACTCGCACTGTACCGCCGCCGGATGATCGGGATGCGGATAATCGTGGATGTCCTTGTGGCAGTCGCTGCACTTGAGGCTACCGTGGATGCTTCCGTGAAACTTACTGCCATCGATGCCGATGCTTTTGCCGTTGGGGTCCTGCAGGGTCGTATCGCCGTGGCAGGAGAGACAATCGACGTCGGCGCGCAGCGCTCGTGCAGGCAGAATGAACAGTAGCGCTGACGCAAAAAGTGTCAGGCCGAAAGAAGAAAAGGTCTTCATTGCAACTCCCGTCTTGCGTGCCGTCGATGCGGAGACTGGAAGAGGCAGTCTTGATCGCCGCCTCTTCCCTCGATCCACCGCATCCATAGCGGCCTACGCTCCGCTCCCTTTATTTCTGCAGGGTGCGGATGTAGGAGACGACTTCCTTGATCTGGGCATCGGTCAGTTTGCCGGTGTAAGCCGGCATTTTGCCTTTGCCGTCCTTCGTAATGGCAGCCAGCTCCGCGTCAGAAGACTTGACCACCGCCGGGTCTTTGAACGAGGGGATTTTGTACATCTTGCCCATCGGTACTGCCGCTGTGCCGTCTGGACCGTGGCACATGGCGCACTTCGATTTGTAGGTGTCGGCACCGGCGCTCTGCGCGAAAGCAGGCGCCGCAATGGAGGCGGCGAGCAGGATCATAGCCGCGGTTCTGATGCGATTCATCGTTGATGCTCCTTCTTGGAGTTCTTTGGGCCCCAAGCCCTTCCCGTTGATACCGCACCGGGAATGGCCTGGTCTGTGATCTTTGCTACAGACACAGCGGGGTCCATCTTATGCCGCTGGAATTTATTGGTGTTCAGTCGTCGCCCTCCGGCCGGGGATGCGGCGTTGGCTGCGCCGGGCCTGAAGTTGCGGGGGGAGCTGGATCGGGAGGATTCTCCTCGTTCGGCTCGCGGACTTCGTGTTGGGGACCCCGACCGGTGAGGAACGTCCATTTCACCGGGTAAACATCGGGATCAAAGATAACCGCGTAAAAATGCCAGATGAGGATCGCCAACGTGGCGAGGATGGCCTCATAGAAGTGGATCGCGGTGCTGACGTCGAGGATCGTCGCCGGATGTGGGAGATGGGCGAGAATCCAGTCGTTGAGCCAGAGCAGCACGCCAGTGATGGCCATGACGATGGTGCCCCACACCAGCGCCCAGTACTCCGCCTTCTCCGCGTAGTTGAAGCGCCGATAGCGCGGCAGCTGCTCGCGCCGCCCGAGGTTGTATTCAACGGTCTGGACGGCTTCTTTGGCATCGCGCAGGTCGGGAACCATGTCTTGGAGCCACCGTCGGCCAGCTTTCTTCGCTGACAAATAGACCATGTGGTACACCGAGGCGCCGATCAGCACCACGCCGGCGATGCGATGAATCCATCCGCGGATGGGCAGGTGGTGTTCCCAGCGCACCATGGGCGCCGCCCAGAAGGAATGCGGGTACTTGAGCGCAAACCCGGTAATGACCAGCACAATGAAGCTGACCACCAGCAAAGCATGTTGCCAGCGTTCGCTGAGGTTCAGGCGGATCTGGCCAGGATGCTCGCGATAGCCCGCGAGGATGGTGCGCGCTTTGCGGCGCAGATCGATGAGGTTATGCAGCAGCATCAACCCCAGGGTGACGGGGATGACGATCAGGTAAAAAATCTTGACGAAGTCGAGGATGCGGCCGCCAGGGGTAGTTCTGGACAGCGTGTGCACCGGCCCGATGGCGAAGCGCCTGCCCGCATCGGTATGGCACTGGCCGCACGTCTTGGCGAGGTTGGCCTTGTTTACGGTGGAGCGGGAATCACTCGACGGATAGATGTTGTGGACGCCGTGACAACTGGCGCAGTTGGCGACGGTTTGGCTGCCGCCGTGGGCAGCCAACCCGTGATAGCTGTCCTCATAGGTGGGGACACGGTCGCCCGGCATATTAAAGTCGGCCATCAATTGCGTGTCGGCGTGGCAGCGGGAGCAGGCTTCCTGCGAGACATTCGCCATGTAGACGGGCGAGCCGGGATCGCCGCGCAGCGAGGATGCGGTGCTCGCTGTGGCAGTCGGTGCAGGTGGCCGCCTGCAGGACGCCTTTCGCGACGGCCTGGCCATGAATGCTCTGCGTGTAGGTGTTGTAGACGCCGGTATGGCACAGGCCGCAGGTAGAGGCGACGTTTTGTTTCCAGATTTTTGAGCGCGGATCGGAGATGGGCAGAATGTCGTGCGTGCCGTGGCAGTCGTTGCACGAGGCAGCGTTCGGGTTGCCATGCTGCAGCGCCCGGCCATGCACGCTTTGGCGGTAGGCCTCGACGGGGCGCACCTCGGTAAACATATACTTCGCGGCCAGCTGCGGATTGGAATGGCAGGAGCCGCAGGTGTCCGGCAGATGCTGCTTGCTGACCGGAGATTGCGGGTCGCTCGACGGGAGTGCGGCGTGTGCCGATCCGTGACAGCTCTTGCAGGTGGGCACGTCGGCATTGCCGTGGTCGCGGGCCCGGCCGTGGACACTGGCGCGATACTGTTCGACCTCAGTCGCGTGGCAGGTGGCGCAGAATTGTGGCCCGGCGACAGCACTGACTACGCTGGCAGTGCCGTGACAGGCAATGCAGGTTTGTGGATCGTTGGGATTGCCGAGCGCGGCATGCGCGCCGCCAGTCATCTGTTGAGCGGCGTCGGCATGGCAGGTGATGCAGGAAGCCGAAGCAGTCTTCGCGCTATGCGTTGGCGCCGAGGCGCCGGCGTGACAATCCACGCAGCCAAAGGCGGCGTGCGGACCCTTCATGTGACCAGGGCTGACGGTGATGTTTTTGCCTTGCGAATTCTTTAGTCCGCTGGAAGGACCGTGGCAGAGCAGGCAGTCGGAGGCTTGCTGGGCGCGGGCGGGAACGGGAAGGGTTGCTAAAAGAAAAGTAAGTAGAAGGACGGAGCCGGTGATCAGGTTCTTTCGGGCCCGGTTCACTGCTGAACGTTCCGCAGGCAATTCTTCCGCCCTGGTCCCCATGCTTCTGCTTCCCGATTCCGCCTGGAGTGGCTGGGATCTCCCGGTGAAATCTCCGGGCCTGGAACGCGCGCGCGCTCAGGCCCGGCACTCCCGGCGGGGTCCGGCGCAACCACACTTAGCCGGCCACCGCTCTCGTTCGTACTGCGCTTCTCAGCTACTTCTGCAAAGTGCGGATATAAGTGACGACGTCGTTGATCTGGGCGTCGGTCAGCTTGCCCGCGTATCCCTGCATCTTGCCTACGCCGTCTTTGGTCTGCTTGAAGAGCTCCGCATCCGTCGCCTTCATATCTTCAGCAGATTTGAACGAACGCAGCTTCATATTTTTCCCCATGGGCGTGTTGCCGGTACCGTCTGCGCCGTGGCACATGGCGCACTTCGCTTTGTAGGTAGCCTCTCCGCCCTGTTGCGCGATGGCCGGAACGGCAAGAGAAAGACTCAGCACACCCAGTACCGCAATGCGAAAATTCGCTTTCACTTTTCCTGCTCCTTGCTGCGACGGCCGGGACGAATCCCGGCCATCTCATTGGACCCAGCGCTCAGAATTCGTAGTGGAATCCGAGCGTGATGTTATTGGCGCGGAAGGCCCGCGACGCCGTCTCGCCCGAATTCGGCAAGGTGAGACCCGTTTGCAGACCCGCCAGGCTGGTGGAGTTACACGCGACCACAGGCGACGGCGCTGTTGGTGAGGGGTTGACCGTGGTGCAATACGGTGCTCCGGAAGGACCGCCCTCGCCGTAGCTGTAGTAGTTGTATTCTGCTTTCCAGATCCAGCCAGGACGCACCGTCCACGCCACCTTCGCAAAGGGCGTCTGGTATTTGGAGACCAGCGATCCGGCGACGTCGCGCGCATCGTTGTAGAAGCGGGTGCCGTTCACATCGCTGATGCGATAGCCGATGCTCGTGTTGACTGACTTGTCCGGCGAGATCATCAGAGCTGCCGACCCGTACTGCGTCGGAGCATCCATGAAGTCTCTCGTCGGCCCCATGTCATAGCCTCCTCCGCGGTTCGCAGTCGGAGACGGGCACGCCGTGCCGCTCGGCGTTGAAGCACCCGGCAGCGTTGCGGTGGCGCCGGCAAGATAGCAGATCTCCGTCGTCGCGAAGACATCGCTGTAGGAGTAGTTGAGATCGAGGCCGTAGTGCTCATTCGGGCTCAGCTGCGCGCCCACGCTCGCAATCCGGGTGTGCTCGTTATGATGGAGCGGGCCATCAAGAGGAGCGGTGCCAGTATTGTTCGTGTTGTTACTGCGTTCGAGGTCGTTAAAGGCACCCGACAGCGTCGCCCACGACTTGGCCCTGTACAGGGTGTGCGCTCTGAAATGCTCCACCTCTCTTGGCCCTATAGGAGTAAAGGCGTTGTCGTCGAAGAGTATTTCTGCACTGCCATTCACATCCCACTTGCTGGTGGGACGCAGGGCAAGGGCCAGGATTCCGCCGTCTTCATTAATGGTGACCGTGCCGCAGGTCACTCCGGGAGGGTTCTCAGCAACGCAGGAGGCTATCGGGACGTCGTGAGGCAGACCCTCCGAGATGACGTGATTGCGGTGGCGATAGGTAAGCGAAATCGTGGCGTCCGACCAGCCGTCCCACGTGCCTGTCACATCGTTAGTGATCCATCTCTGCCCAAAGAAGTCGGGGTTGGGCACGCCGATGGAGCCGCTCCCCTCAAAGGTGCCAGTTCCGGCCGCTGCATTCGCCGACGTCAGACCGTTATAGTTGATCGTTTCGTTGCCCGCAGTCGCGGGAGTCGACACCGTGGTCAAACTGGTCATGGTAGTCGTGCCCGGCTGCTGCACGTTGGAGAAGCTTGCCTGATCGGAGACGCTGAACTTCTGCGTCGCCTGCCAGACGATGCCGTAGTCGGCCGCCGTGACTTCACGCTTTGCGTTGGCTGTAGCGGTGTAGGTCAGTGAACGGGTGGTCTTCGTCAGGCCCTCGAAATTCTCGTAATAGTCAGGCAGGTTCATTTTCGCGCTGGTATAGCGAAAATCGCCGTTCATCGCGAGGCTTCTGATGCTGGAGCTCTGGAAGCGGAAAATCTCCGTGGGATAAAGGAAGCGTGTCGGCTGCAGGCGCAGGTAGCTGGTGATGACCGCGCAGGCCGGATTCACCACCGGCAGTCCGCCCGCAGTTACCGGCGCGGAAAGCAGGGGGGTCGTGCCGGCGCTGTTGGCGTTGCACAAAGAAGTGCTGGTGGGAGGCGTCAGGCTGTCGTAGTTGGCGAGCAGCGCGACGCGGGTTCCGTCCGGTTCCTGCACGTTGAAGTAAGACGGATCCATGCTGAAGTACGAGTCGGCCTTGTAGTGGTCAATCTGCTCTTCAAACGTCAGGCGTGTGTCCTTCACCGGCTTCCAGTCCACTCCACCCGTGAAATCATCGGTGCCGTTCCGCTGATATTCCTGCAGCAGAACGTCATAGGCGCCGGCAAACTGATACCCGCTGGGGGTCAGGCTCGGACCTTCAAAGGTTTGGTGCGAGTACGCCAGCCGATACGTCACCTTCGCCAGGGGTAGAAACGTCAGGTTGGTATCCGTCATGCGGCGCACGCTGTTGTTCAGGAACGGCGAGTCGTTCACCTGCGAATACGGCAGCGAACCGGTCGGCGCCGTTGAGGGCCCGATGGGAATCGACTGACCCGACGGAATGTTCGGATTGCCCAGCAGATCGTAGTCGAAGTACTGGCGATCCCGGCGGAACAATCCCGAGAATTCATAGAGATTGCCCTTGTAGAAGCCCAGTCTGGCAAAGCTGTACGGATCGCCGCCAAAACCGCTGCCCGCGGCGCTCAGGGAGTCGAACAGTGTGTTCTTTGCGCCCGGGAGCGCATGCATCTCGAAGGTCTCGCCGAGCACGCGCGGGCCGGACTGCATGTTGACCAGCGTGTCGTACATCGCTCCGCTGCCCGAGTTGGCGACGATGTGCCCGCCCAGATCGATGGTCTCGTGCAGCGTGTATCCGTTCGGAGCAACCGGCTGTGTGTCCGGCGCCGGAGTCTGAGCGACTGCAATACCCGTCGTCAGCAAAATAGCGACTCCAATCCCCGCAGCAATCCGCTGCACCATGAGAGGTTGATGGAAGAGCCGCGAAAGCCAGCCTGTTTTCTTCATAGGAAGCCTCACTTGAATAACCTCGACGCCTTCGATATCTCCGGACCCCGTGCCCGAATCAACTGAGCCGCGTCTTCCGAATTGTGTGCAGCTGCGGCTCAGTTTCATGACACGTCCTACCTGAGGAATGCCTGGTTGATGTTCGATCCGTGAATGTAGGTGTGGCAGCTGGTGCACGGCGCCAGCTCATCCGATCCCGCGCCCATTCCGCTGATCGTGTGGTTGGCGACCCGGCTGTGGCACTGGTTGCAGAGCGTGTTGATCGACGGCATATTCAGCAGTCGCGCGTTCTGCGAACCGTGCGGTGTGTGGCACCCCGTGCAGCCCTCCGCCTTCACCGCAGCGTGCTCGTACACAAAGGGCCCGCGCGTCTCCGCGTGGCATTTCGTGCAGATCCGATTCTGATCGGCGGTGGCCTTCAGGTTGTTCGCCTGGAAGGTGCCGTGCGGATCGTGGCAATCGCTGCAGCCCACCGCGCCTTCATTCACCGGATGATGGAACGGCATTTCGAATCCGGCCTTCTGATCGCTGTGGCACTGGAAGCAGAGCTTGGGCTGTTCGGCCACCAGCAGGTGCTCATCCGTCTTGGCGTCATGGACGCTGTGACAGCTGGTGCAGCCAACATTGGCCTTCGCATGCGGGGAGCGCTCAAAATTCGGGTGCGAGCCGGCGTGGCAGCCAAGGCAGGTCTGGTCGACCTCCTTCATGCTCAGCTTGTCGAAGCGGCGAATCTTCGTGACATCGCCTCCGCCTTCGACGTGGGCCTTGCCGGGGCCGTGGCAACTCTCGCAGGTCACACCCTTGCCGGCATGTTCGAGGGCGAGATGAGAGTGGGGATTCGTGCCAAACTTCTTCACGACATCCGCGTGACAATTGGCGCATGTGTCCTGGCCGACGAAATCCGTCGAATCCACTGCCGCCTTCGGTTGGGAAGTTGCCGCTGGCTGCTGGCCACCGCCGGCAGCGAGCGCCAGCCTGGTTCCTGCGAACCCGGTCAGTAGCAGAAGACACGCGATGCTAAGGAAGAAACGGCGCATGCGTATTCACCTCGCGCAGCGAGCGGGGCCCTTTGTTGCATCCACGACCCCTTGGCTCGCTGAATTTACGTCTCATGTTCTGTTGGAGAATAAGGGTGCGTCACAATGGGACACAGTGATCCAAATCACAGGGCAGGGTTACTTCTGGCGCAGTGATTTGTGTCACTTAGCGAATGCAGATCGGGACGTGCCGCAGGCGGAGGGAACAGGGGCAGCGCGATGACCTGCCGGGGTGTAAGTCGTGCAGAATCGTTGACTCAGGCCCGTCTCACGCCGGAAAAAGGACTCCGGGGAGAGCCGTTACTTTGGTTTCTGGTTTTTCGCGATTCCAGCACACCGAGAGCTGCGCGTGCGGATTGCCTTCGACGTCAGACGCGCTCGTTCTTGGCGCTGATCGCGCCGCCGGCGGCAGCCGACTGCCTCTTCGACCGGCGCTTCTCCAGCCATGCACGCCACTCGTCCATTCCTTTGCCGGTTGAGCAGGCAACCTCGAGGATCTCGATGTCTGGATTCACCTGGCGGGCATTCGCTTTCGCTGCTTCGATGTCGAAGGGCACGTACGGGAGAAGATCGACCTTGGTGAGGATGAGCAACGTGGATTTGTGGAAGATGGATGGATATTTCAGCGGCTTGTCTTCCCCTTCCGTCACGCTGAGCAGAACGATCTTCGCCTCCTCGCCCAGGTCGTAACTGGAAGGACAGACCAGGTTGCCGACGTTCTCAATGAAGAGCACGTCGATGTCGTCGAGAGACCACGCCTCCAGGTGCCGCTCGATCATCTTGCCGTCGAGATGGCAGACACCGCCCGTGACAATTTGCTGCACCGGAAAACCGTAACGCGCAAGGCGGCGCGCGTCGTTCTCGGTTTGCAGATCGCCGGTGAGGACGGCGATTTTTGCTTCGGGGCCAAACGCCGCCAGCGTGCACTCCAGCAGCGTGGTCTTGCCGGAGCCCGGGGAACTGACGAAGTTCAGGCAAAGGATGTCGTGTTCTTCGAAGCGGCGGCGCAGATCGAGGGCGATGCGCTGATTCTCATTCAGGACTTTCTGCTCAACACGGACAACCGTCACGGCTCCTCCACTTCTATGGACGCAATGTCCAGCTGATCGCCGCTGACGAAACTGGTGCTGGTGGCGTGGCAGCGCGGGCAGGGTGCGTCGGTAAACGGCGAGGCCTCGAGCGAGCTGAATTCGTGGCAACAGCTCTCGCAACGATTCACCCGCGGACACTTCTCCGTGGTCAGCACCACCTTCTCATCTTCAGTCTCTGCGGTAATGCACTCGAACGCAAACCGCAGCGCATCGACGTCGACCCCGGAGAGAACGCCCACGCGCACGCAGATGCCCATCAGCTTCGCGCCAGGACGGCGTGCGGTCTCGTCCCGTCCCGCCTCGAGAATCGAGCTGGCTATGCCGACTTCGTGCATCAGGCCTGCCTCCAGCCGGAGGCACGGCTTGTCGTTGATTTTGTCATCGATCCCTCTGGAGCGGGATAGACCGGCCGGTCAGATCGCCTTCTACCAATACCAAGTTTCTTCGGCTGCCGCCAGATGCGGGACGACGGCCTGGGCTGTCAGTTCCTGCCGCGGCTCTCCCGCGATCTCCAGCGACCACCGCATGACCTGACCGATCGCGGTCTCGACGAGCGTCACCAGAGCAGCCTCCACCGTCGAAGTCAGCCGGGTACCCCACTCGATCAGCTCGGGCTGAATCCCGAGGACAACGATCTCCGTCGGCGCACTTTCCACCAGACGCATCGCGCCGATCAGATCCGAGAAACCCAGCAGGTGCACGCTCTTCGAGACCGGCAGATCGTCGATTTCCTCGCCCGAATAGCGCAGCAGCATACCGGGCCGCGCGCCGGCATCGATCGCATCGAGGGCCAGCAGATGCGTGACACCCTCCAGCGGATAGATCAGGTCGAGGCCCAGCGTGCCGCCCTCGATCAGGGGAACCGCCTGCGGGAAGCGCGGATCGGCGCGAAGCTGCTGGAGGGCCAGCATGCCGATCGCATCGTCCGTTCGCATCAGGTTGCCGAGGCCCAAAACCGCGATGCGGGGAGCGGCGATGTGCGGTGTCTTCATCGATCCCAGTCCCGCGTGCGGTGAATTCTCCTCTTGCTGAACAGACGTCCGGGCTCCAGCCTGGCGATTTCCAGTTCCTCGTCGATGGTCTCGTCGTCCACAAATTTGTAACCGCTGAAGATACTTTCCATCTCGGCGTTGCGCTCCGTCATGGCCACCAGAACCGCGCTGTAAACGTGATGGATGAAGAATCCCATCAGGAAGAACAGGAAGAGAAAGTGAATGAAGCGGATCCACTGAATGTCGATGATTCGCGGGATCCAGCCCACGAAGAAGCGCAGCGTCGGTGAGCCTTCGACCGTAGCAAAGAGAACCAGTCCCGTGACGCATTCGCAGGCAATGAGGAAGTAGACGACGATGTACGTAAGTCCCGCCAGGGTGTTGTGCCCGATCTGTTCGAAGGGCTTGCGCTGCTGGAAGGTGTAGTAGCGCACCATGGCTTTCAGGCTGTGCCACTGACGCCGGGTCAGGGGCAGGAACTGCCGCCACCGTGCCCAGTGATTGCCAGCGAAGAACCAATAGATGCGCACCAGCAACGCGCCGATCAGCTCAAAACCCGCCAGCTCGTGAATGAAGCGCACCGTTCCCATCGTCCAGGAACGCGGTCCGGGAAAGATGAGGAAGGGGTGGTTCATGTAGAGCCCGGTCCAGGTCAGGACGGTGACCGCGGCAACTATGCCCCAGTGGCTCAGCCGGACGGGCAGCTCCCAGACATAAACGGGGACGAGATGCTCTTCGCCCGCCGCTACGTGTTTTTTTGGAGCGGGACGGACCAGGGTGGCCATCACATGCCTCCCGCCAGAACCCGAGCCACTGGAACTGGAGGAAGCGACGTGGATTCCTCCGGTTCCCGCCCAGCCGCGACCTCACGGCTGGTGCTGCGAACCTTTCCATCGATCACATGCACCGCGCAGGCCAGGCATGGATCAAAGGAATGAACGGTGCGGAGCACTTCCAGCGGGCGCTCCGGATCGGCGATCGGCGTGTTGATCAGCGCGGCTTCATACGCGCCACGCTGGCCGTGCGCATCACGAGGTCCCGCGTTCCAGGTGGACGGCACAATGCACTGGTAGTTGACGATCTTCTTGTTCTCGATTTCGACCCAGTGCCCGAGCGCGCCGCGAGGCGCTTCTTCGAGCCCGAAACCCGCGCACGACTTCGGCCAGCTCTCCGGATCCCATTTGTCACCGTTGTGGATACGAATATCGCCGTGCGCCATGTTGTCGTCGAGCTGCGCAATGTACTCCGGCAACTTCTGGACCACAATGTCCGCCTCGATGGCACGCGCGGCGATGCGTCCCAGCGTCGAGAACAGAGCCGTCGGCGGAGCATTGAACTTCGCCAACACCCCATCCACCGTTTTCTTCACCGTGGCGTCCCCCGAGGCATACGCGATCAGCGTGCGCGCCAGCGGACCCACTTCCATCGGCTTGTCGTCGTACCGCGGCGACTTCAGCCAGGAATACTTGGCGTTGGTGTCGAGACTCAGGAACGGCGGCTTCGGTCCCGCGTACTTCGGGCTGGTCTCCCCTTCCGCCGGACGACGGCTGACCTGGTCGCCATCAGAATATTCATACCAGGAATGCGTGACGTATTCGGCGACCTTGCCCGGATCGACCGGATGCACGGTGCCCAGATCACGGCCGAGCAACACGCCGCGCGGGAAGAAGAATCCCGCCGGGTCGCCTATGCTGCCCGAGGGCAGGTCCCCATACGCCATGAAGTTGCCGAGCCCTTCGCCATAGCCGAACCACTGCTTATAGAAGCTGGCAATCGCAAGAACATCGGGAATGTAAACCTGCTGGACAAAAGTCTTGGCACGAGCCGCAAGCTCATTAAAGAGCGTGATGCGTTCAGGATTAATGACTGCTTCCGGCTCGTTGCCATCGATTGCGGTCGTCATCCCACCCACCAGATAACTCTGCAGGTGTGGATTCTTACCGCCCAGGACCGCGTGGATGCGAATAAAATCCCGCTGCATATCAAGCGCTTCGATGTAATGCGCGACAGCGAGCAGGTTCGCTTCCGGCGGCAGTTGGTAAGCAGGGTGTCCCCAGTCACCGCTGCTAAAGAGGCTCAACTGCCGGCTGGCCACAAGGGCCTTGACGCGGTCCTGGACTCCCTTGAAATACGTTGTGCTCGACTTAGGCCATTCCGAAATCGACTGCGCCAGCTGCGAAGTCTTTGCCGGATCGGCCTTCAAAGCCAGGGTCACATCGACCCAGTCGAGCGCATGAAGGTGGTAGAAGTGAACAACGTGATCCTGCACGTTCTGCGCGGCCGCGATGATATTGCGGACCAGGCGGGCGTTGTCAGGAATGTCGATGCCGAGTGCGTTCTCAACGGCGCGCACCGAAGCCAGCGCATGCACCGTGGTGCAGACTCCGCAAATACGCTGCGCCCAGATCCAGGCTTCGCGTGGATCCCGGCCGCGCAGGATGAGCTCGATACCGCGGAACATGGTGCCCGAGCTCCACGCATCCGTGACGCGCCCTCCGTTCACCTCCGTCTCAATGCGAAGATGGCCTTCGATGCGGGTTACCGGATCAATGACGACGCGTGCCATCTCAGTGCACCTCCGTCGTCTGCTTTTCGCGAGCTCGTTCGGCCGTGGCTTCTTCGTGGGAAGCGCCGTTGCCGTTCGGATGGAAGTGATCCCGGACCACATGTCCGGCGGCGTGCGCGGCCGTCGCTACCGCAACACCGGCGACGACCGTCCAGCCGATTTCCGCGGCGGTGACATCCACGCCGAAGCCCGCCGGATGCGGCAGCCGTTCGTAGAACGGCGATTTCGTATCCCAGAAGCGCGAGGAGGCGCACGCGATGCAGCCATGACCCGCCTTCACTGGCCAACTGGTGGAGTCGTTATACCGAACCGTGGGACAGTTGTAGTTCGCTTCAGGACCCTTGCACCCCATCTTGAAAAGACACCAGCCCTTGCGATGACCTTCGTCGCCCCAGGCCTGCACATAGCGGCCGGAATCGTAATGAGCGCGGCGCTCGCACTGGTCGTGGATGAGCTGGCCGTACGCGAACAGCGGACGCCCCTCGCCGTCCAGAGCCGGCAGCACGCCAAAGGTGAGGTAATGCACCAGCACCGCGGCTGTGTTGGTGGGATTGTGCGGGCATCCGGGCAGGTTGACAACCGTCAGGCCAGGCACCGCCTCCTGCAGTCCCAGCGCGCCGGTGGGGTTGGGATTCGCGCGGGGTAAACCACCGTCCCATGCACAGGATCCGATAGCGACGCAGGCCGCCGCGCTGCTGCAAACCTCGCGCGCAATGTCCAGTGCGGTCCGGCCACCGATGGTGCAGTAGATTCCGCCCTCCGCGGTGGGAATGGCGCCTTCGACCACCACGAGGTACTTCCCTTTCTCTTCGTCGACCACCCGTCGCAGCGCTGCCTCAGCATGCTTGCCGTAACCGGCCATGATGGTCTCGTGGTACTCCCACGAGAGGGTCTCGAGGACCACTTCTTCGACGGTGGGGTGTGTCGAGCGCAGCATCGCTTCCGAGTTCCCTGCGCAATCCTGAAACTCCAGCCAAACCAGCACGGGCTTCCGCTTCTGCCCCAGCGTCGCGGCGATGGTCTGCGCGTAGCCCTTCGGCAGCGCCAGCGTCGCGGCCATCGTGCCGCAGAATTCCATAAAACGCCGGCGCGAAATACCGCGCCTTCGACATGTGTCCAGAACCGATTCTTCTGTCGCCATTCGGCCCTCCTGTCTGCTCTTCGGAAACCTGGAGAATTGCAGACAGAACCTACCGTTGGAGAAAAACGCTTGTATGTGATTTGCATCACCGGAGGCGCCTCTTCTCGTTACGCTCCGGTCTCAGCCATTAAGCATCACGGGATCGCGATTCGCTCGTGACCGCCATCACAGCCGCTTGTGCCGGCAGTCACAGCCACATGAATTGCAGTGCAGCAGACTCTCCCGCAGGGAGGTTTTCGCGATGAAAACCCTCGACCGGGCTGTCTTCAACCACCGCACCTTTGTCGTGCCTGAAAAAATTCTGGTAGCCACCGATCTTGCTGATGCCGAGTATCTGATCCCCCATGCCGTAGCCCAGGCGCGTGCCTGCGGAAGCACGCTGACACTGGCCCATGTCATTCCTCCAGGCCAGGCAGTTCCGCTCGATGCCAGCGCCATTCCCTACCTCGACGTCTCTGAAATGAAACAGGAGGCAGAACTGACCCTGCAACGCGTCGCGGCCCAGGCAGAGGCCAGCGGTATTCCCTGCGATTTCATCGTGACCGAAGGCAATCCGCGCGAGCGCTTGACCGCACTGGCGCGGGAGCTGAACGTGGGCCGCATTCTGGCCGGAACCCACGGCCGGCGTCACCTGAAGAAGTTCTTGCTCGGCTCCGTCGCTCATGAGATTCTTCGCTCCGCCGACGTCCCGGTTTGCACCATCGGCCCCCATGCTCACGAGGCTTCCTCCTTCGGCGCGCCGCGCAAGATCCTGCACCCGGTCTCGCTGTGCGCGGGATACGAAGAGAGCGCCCGCGTCGCCATCGAGATGGCGCAGTTCTATCGCGCGGACATCACCCTGCTCCATGTGCTCTCGCGCGGCGTGGGCAGCCAGGCGGATGCGAATCGCGTGGTGGGATGGACCAAATCGGAGCTACGACGCGCGATCCCGGACGAAGCGCCGCTGTGGAGTCAGGTGAATGTTCAGGTGGAGATCGGCGATGTGGTGGAAGAGGTCCTCAACGTCGCGGCCGAGATCGGCGCGGACCTGATCGTGCTGGGCGTCAACACCGATGCGTCATTCTGGCCGATTCGCGGCGATGACACGGTCTACAACATCATCGCCCAGGCGAAATCGCCGGTGCTCAGCATCCGCCACCCGCCAGGAACGCTGATGTGACCGGTGCGGCTTTGTTCTGAACGCTGATCACTGATCGCCGTACGCCGGCCTGTTTTCACGTTTTGAAAGGGCACACCTTCAGCCGTGCCGCGACAGCGGAAAATGAATCGGGCTTCATCCCCTGAGGGGCGGTTTTCGCTGTCGGAATCAGATAACTACTTAGTTAACACGACGGGGGGGCCGCGCAAAACCGCCCCATTCGAATCAGCGACATCCAGAGGGGTCGACCCCCCTTTAAGCCCGGATTCCGACGACCGAAAGCAGACGCCCGGTGAATCCCTGCTCGGCGCGGTACGAGAAGTAGCGGTTGTTCTGGCAGCGCGTGCAGTCGCCCACCACGGCGATCGCGTCGGCGCGCAGGCCGGCATCGAGCAGCTGCCGCCGGTTCGCCTCCATCAGATCCAGGTGCAGCGAAGGTCCCAGATCGCTGTGTCCCGGCGCCCGTGCCGTGAGAAACAGCATGGGGTACTTCTGCCGGATCGGATCCGAATCCGACACCTCATGGAACAGTTCCGGCGCGTAGCTGAACTGCGATCCAAACTCGGTGCGTACTTCTTCGCCCACCGCGTAGCAGCACGCCGCGATGCCTGGACCGATCGCCGCAACGAGATCCTCAGGACGGCTGCGAAACGCGACCCGCATCTTGCCTACGCCGCTCTCGACGATCCGCTTCACGGTGCCCCGCCATCCGGCATGGAACGCAGCCACGGCTTTCTTCTTCACATCGGCCACGAGGACGGGAATGCAGTCCGCCGTCTGGATCGCCAGCAGGATTCCCGGCTGATTCGTGATCAGGCCATCGCCCTGGCAGGGCTCTCCGTCAGTCAAATCGCGCTCGCCTATGCTCAGCACGCTGGACGAGTGAATCTGTTTGAGCGTGACCAGCTTCATCGACGCCGGCGCGCCCAGCGCTTTCAGAAACCGCCGCCGGTTCTCGAGGACGTTCTCCCGCGTGTCCGACTGGGTGAAGCCGAGGTTCAGTTCTCCAGCCCGCTGCGCCGGCCGATAGGCGGTCGTGATGCCGCCGGTACGCGTGCTGAAGCCGTGGACCAGCCAGGACAACGACTCCCACGCAGGCACACGAACCACCTCAATCCGCGACTTCGCGACGCGCCTGGGTTGTTGCGGCTGAACGTCTTTGCTCTCGCGGGGCTCGCGGCTTCGTTCACCTCTCGGGAGAGAGCGGCCAGCCGAGCGAAGTCCGGCGTTGCCGAGCACCTCGTCGATTGCCTGGATCTCGGAATCGGCAGCGCGGGAGGGGGACATGGTATTCCCATTTTATCTGCGCGGAATTCTGTGCGAGTGGGATGGGCGTCAGTGCGGCAGTTCCGCCGCGTAGATGTTGGCTGCGGAGGTGCGCGCGCTCACCAGCGGGACATCACCAGGAGCGAGGCCGGCAAACCGGTAATCGACGACGTTGGCCGAGCGCAGGTCGTGCAGATCCGCCACCCGCTCGATCTTGCCCGTCCTGACCACCACCTTGAAAATAGGCTGGTCCACTTCGGCGAAGTCGTGGAAAAAGATGGCGCTCCTGTCATGGGACCAGATGGGATCGGCGATATTCTGTTCGGCCAGCTGTCTCCAGGCCCTCGTTGCGACGTCGAAGAGCATCAGCTTCTTCTGGTCGATGGAGAGCGCCGCAATGTATTTGCCGTCGGCCGACCAGCGCGGGCTGAAAAGACCATCGGAGCCTGGCAGCTTCGTCATCGCTTTGGTCGCGAGGTCCACCATATAGATGGCCTTGGGCTGCGAAGCCTCGGCCATCAGATCGGGCAGCCGGCCGAAGACCAGCATCTTGCCGTCCGGCGACCAGTCGGGATCGGCCTCGCTGCGCCTCTCGTCCAGCACTTCCTGCAGGTGGCCGCCATCGGCATCCATCGTGTAGACCTTCCAGGGCTTGCCCGGCTGACGGCCCATCAGCACCAGCTGCCGCCCGTCCGGCGACCAGTGCATCATGAACACCTGCATCGGACGGCTGGTCAGTTGCAGCCGGCTTGAGCCGTCGGCGCGGCTGCGCCACAGCGAGTTGTCGTCCTGCCGGATCCACGCCACCCACTCGCCGTTGCGCGAGTACTCGACCCGCCGTGCGATGCTCAGTCCGGTGCCGGAAGGCACAAAGATGCTGCCCGCGCGGTCGTAGCGCAGCAGCTCCGACTGCGTGTTCAGACCGATAAAGAAAGTCCGTCGTCCGCCGCGTTCGATGATGGGCGCGCGATAATCCAGCGGCCCGTTGGTGATAGGGATCGGTTTTGCCGGTTGCCCAAGGAGGCCGCCATGTTCCGGGATCGCCCAGATGTTGCTGTTCCCGTTGCGCGCCGACTGAAAGACGTAGTAGCGGCCATCGTCGGTCCAGCTGCCGCAGCATTCCGCCGCCGGCGATTTGTCCCACCCGTCGAGCAGCATGTGCGCATGCGTTGCCATCGCTCCCCACCTCCCACAGCGTCGAGGTATGGGTTTCGCTGTTCAGCAGCGTCAGGCGCAGGCGGCTGCCATCCGGCGACCACCGCAGCCAGAAGGCGCGGCCAGGCAACGTCGCGAGCTTGTGGCTCTCGGTTCCGTTGTCGCGCGCGATGGAAAGGTCGTCGCCCGCGGCATAGAGGATGCGCTGCCCGTCGGGCATCCAGGTTGCGTCGTGGGCCAGGATACCGGGAATCGCGGCGCGCCGTTCCGCCGATGGTGGAGACAATCCAGAGCGCCTGTTCGGGCGCGGTCGCCAGATGATTGCGCAGCAGCAGCCGCGATCCGTCGGGAGAGATGTCGCCCAGCGACGGCGCGGCCAGTTCGTCGGGCAGTGGCAGAGTGCTGGTCTCCCCATCCGCGATCAGCGCCTGCGCGAGAACGCTGCGCCCATTCTCAATTTGCGGAAGATAGATTCGCGAACCATCCGTCGCCGTGCCCGGGAAAACTCTCGAACAGCGGATCGCCGGGCGAAACGCGGCCGGAAAACGTGATCTGGCTGATGAGCGGCGGAGCATTCCGCGCACTACGCATCCGCGAGGCCGGCGACAAAGCCGGCGGCGACCAGGAGGATGGCAGCCGACCAGGAATGCGGCGAAGTGCAGGATTCCTTTCCCCAGGGACAACGAGGCGCGTTGCGGTCCCATAGCCGGCAGGCGCCGGGGTCTCGGCCGGCCGATTCGCCCGGTGCTCGCCCGCCAGGCTGAGTTTCTCCTCGTGCCGCACCTCGGTTACAGTAACCGGAGCAATGAAGCGATATCCGCGGCGCGCCAGAGTCTCGATGAAGCGCGGATTCTCCGCTGAGTCGCCCAGAGCCTCGCGCAACTTATTGATGGCGGTGCCCAGGCTGTGGTCGAAATCGACGATCGTGTCGTTTCCCCACAACCGCTGCTGGATCTCGTCGCGGGTGACCACCTCGCCCGGCCGCTCCAGCAGACAAATCAGCACCCGGAAGGGCTGCGCCTGCAGCCGGATCCGGATTCCGGATTTGCGCAGCTCTCCCGACGCGGCGTCGGCCTCGAAAAGACCGAAACGAAATCGGGATGCCGTCTTTTCCTGATGCTCAACGGGGGCCGGCATAAGAATGCTCCCGCATGGGCGAGGGAACCTTATTTTGTATCGCTGTTGAGGCGAGCTGGTCAATCTGCCGAAGTCGCGGGCCAGTTGAAACAAACCTCTATGCTCCTGAAATTCAGAGGCTTGGCTGGTGATCCTTATTTGATCGAAAAAAGGCACGCTGTGCATTGCGAGAGGTTGTGGCCGGCGAGTCTAGTTCACCCTGCCTCCGGAAACTCGAGCCACGACTTGTCATTCCGGAGGCGGCAGGACCTTTTTTTGGAGGCAACGCAATGAACCTCAGTAAGACCATTCAATTCAGCAGTCGCTGGTGCAGCATAATCCTGATCACAGCGGTGATTCTCTGCGCGGGGCGGCTCGTCGCCCAGTCCGATAACGGAAGCATCGTTGGAACGGTCACCGATCAGACGGGAGCGGCGCTTCCGAACGCGACCATCAACGTGACCAACCAGGATACCGGTCTGCAGTTTCATGCCACGTCCAACGACGCGGGCGAATTCAGCATCTTCGCCGTGCCACGCGGCAATTACTCGGCCAGCGTCCAGGCACAGGGCTTTCAGACGCAGGTGATTCCCTTCACGGTGGAAGTAGCGACGGCGCAGACGCTGATCTTCAAACTGGCGCCCGGCGCGGTCAGCACCACGGTGCAGGTCACAGGCGCCGCCCCTCTGGTCGACACGTCGAACGCGACCGTCGGGGAGACGATCCAGGGCGAGCAGGTAACCGAGTTGCCGCTGAACGGCCGCAACTTCACCGGCCTGGCTTTGCTCGCCCCCGGCGTCACCCGCGGCGCGTATGGGGATGAATCGAGCGGCGTCAACGGCAACTCCGAAACCTTCCGCAACAACGAGAGCGGCGGCGCCGCGCTGTCCGTGAACGGGCTTCGTCCCCAGGCGGATAATTTCCTGCTGGACGGCGCTCGATGACAACGATCGCTCCTCAATACGATTCTGATCTTCCCGAATATCGACGCGACGCAGGAATTCAAGATCGACACCAGCGTCGCCCCCGCCGAATACGGCCGCGCCGGCGGCGCCATCGTGGCCAGTTCGATCAAGAGCGGCACCAACCAGATCCACGGTTCGGCCTTCTGGTTCTATCGCAGCGGCAATTTCGACTCCAACCCCAGCTATCGCTTTCTGGATGCCGCCGGCCAGCCCGAACCCGCCCTTCAACCGGAACCAGCCCGGCTTCTCCATCGGCGGACCGATCCTCAAGAACAAGCTCTTTGGCTTCGGCGACTACCAGGCCTTCCGCGAAAACTCAGCCCATCAATCCCTACTTCCTGACGGTGCCGACCGCGCTCATGCGCCAGGGCAACTTCAGCGAGCTGCTCAACAACAGCAGCGTGGACCAGCAATTCAGCGAACCCCACTGCCTCATCGCCGCGGGCGTGCCCTCCTGCCTCCTACATGAAGAACGGTCAGCTGTATAACCCCACAACCTGCACCGCCATTCCCAACAACGACATCACCGCGGCGGAATTCCGGAGAACGCAGCGGCCCTCAAATATTTCAATGCCTACCCTGCGCCGAACGAGCGGGCGTCGTCAATAACTTCCTCGCCCACGAGCAGCAGTTCACCCACTACAACACCTTCGACGGGCGATTCGACTGGGACGCTCTTCAAAGGATGAGGCGTTCATCCGCTTCAGCTACGACAATTCTGCCTTTACCAAGACGCCCGAACTCGGTACGCTGCCTCCGGCTTCGGTACCGGCTCTTCTTACGACTCACGCCCGCGCCTGGGGCCTGGGCTACACGCACACTTTTTCGCCGACCTTGTGAACGAGCTCCTCATCGGCTACAACCGCGACGATTACGGCTATCAGCCGCCGTTTTACGGTGACCCGCTCTCGGCGAACCTCGGCATCGTAAATGCCAACCGCAACAAGGAAACCAGCGGCGGCGCTCTGATCGGCGGCAACAACGGCATCGACTACACCGGCGACTACGGTCTGTACGCCGTTCCGCAAAACACCTACGAGATCAGTGACTGCGTCGACTGGGAGCATGGTCGCCACTCCTTCAAATTCGGAGCGACGGGCATTCTGCGTAACATGGAATACTTTCGCCCCATCGCCGGTAAAGGCTACTTCAACTTCGGCAACGGCGACTTTACCGGTTTCCCACCGCGGAGATGCTGATCGGCTTCACCGACTCCTACTCCATCGGTGCGCAGAACGGCTACTTCAGCAACATCTCCTGGGAAGATGGCTTCTTCGCGCAGGACGAGTGGCGCCTGAACCGTCGGCTGACACTGCAGCTGGGCATGCGCTACGACATCTCACCTGGCCCTATGAAACCCAGAATCGTCAGGCTTCCTTCGACATCAATCCCAGCAGTTCGACCTACGGTCAGGTGCTGATCGCCGGCCAGAACGGCGTTTCTCGACGATCGTCAATAACAACTATGGCGACTTTGCTCCGCGCGTCGGTTTCGCCTATGACGTCACGGACGATGGCAACAGGTCGTCCGGGGCGGCTACGGCATCTTCTACTTCCCCGATTACGGTGGAATCAGCAACCAGCTTGGCCAGCAGATTCCCTTTGGCGGCAGCGTTTCCTACGGCGCAAACATCGGGTACTGCGTAACCTTCACCGGCCAGACGGCTGCGCCGGGCAGCTGCTCGGATGCGTGCTTCGGCACAGCAGACTACCCCGCTGCCGGCGCCCGGCTTCCCCGGCTTTAACCCGGCCAAACCGCCCGCCGGTTTGAGCACCATCGCGGTCAACCGCGAACAACCCGAACCAGCAAATCCAGGAATGGAACCTGCAGGTCGAGCAGCAGATGACGTAAGTACGACGTGGTCGATCTCGCCTATGTGGGCACCAAGTCCGATCATCTCTCAACCTACTATCCCTATAACATCTATCAATTTGGCACCGGACTGCAAAATTTCCCCACGTACGGCTCGATCACCTATGAAGACTATGATGGCGACCGCGAACTACAACGGGCTCCAGCTCCACTACCAGCACCGCCAGGGCAACAACCTGCTGGTGACCGGCTCCTATCCTGGTCGCATACGCTCGATGATTCGCCGGGCGCGGCGCAGAGCTCGACGGCGCCCCTCTACTACAACCCGAAGGCGGACTACGGAAACTCGCTCAACGATCAGCGCAACGTTTTCAGTTCATCCATCCTGTACAAACTTCCCTTCGGTCGCGGCCAGATATCCTTGGCAGTGCCAGCTATCCGGTCAACCTGATCGTCGGCGGCTGGCAGCTGAACATCATCGGCCGCATGGCAACTGGATCGCCCGTCGATCTTTCCGTGGGCGGGACCTCGACCGCCGACCGTCCGGACCTCGTCGGAGCCATCACCTATCCGAAGAGCATCAGCGGCACCTGGTTCAATACGGCCGCGTTTGCCGCGCCTCCCACGGTGGTCGCCAACGGCCAAACTGTGTTCACCCATCTGGGAACGCTGCCTCGCGATCAGGTGTATGGACCCGGACAGCGCGCTGCCGACTTCTCCCTGCAGAAGAACCTTCAGTTCACGGAACGCTATGTTCTCGAGCTGCATGGCGATGCCTTCAACGTGACCAACACGCCGCAATTCACCAATCCTGACGGAAATCTGACGGATGCGAACTACGGTAAGGTGACGGGAACTGAACTGGATTCGCAGCGTGAGATCCAGCTCGCCGCCCGTTTCGTATTTTGAACCTGCAGTGATCGTGCGCGCCACGGTGCGGGCCTCCCCCCGTGGCGCAGTTTTTCGCAGTACTCTGCTGATCGATAGTCTGAATCCGTGAAGGTGATGTTATGAAGGGCTCCAGGAGGCTGCTCGCTCTTGCTGCGATGCTGCTCGTCTGCGCCGGATCTGCTTTCGCAGTGATCCCAAACCGAGCTCTTCAGTTCGTTCGCAAGGTGAGCGGCTTCGCAAAGCCCTCGCACGCCAACGCCGAGGCGTTCGAGCGCGCGGTCGACGAAGTGACGGAAGCGGCGCGGAGGCTCATCTTCTCCCTGCATAGCGCCGCCCCGCCGCGAGATCGGGAGACCGAGGCCCGCAAGGCGCGGGAGCGATCGCGGTTGCGCTACGGATAGGCCTCGCTTGTTGCATCATGGCCCGGAATAGGCGCTGACCTCCGGAGGGCGCCAGCTTTGGAGGGCTTCGCCGCGCGGACGAAAGATCTCGACCTTCAGCGGATAGCACCGCGCGGCGTCGCTCGAATGGCTCGACCCGCAATCGCCGCCCGGGCAGGCCGACAGCGCGCCGATGAGATCGATCTCGGCAAAGAACTCGATGAAATCTCCGGGACGCACGGGGCTCGCCTTCATGAAGTAGCGGTGGGAGGCGCGCTCGTAGCCCGTGCACATGAACACATTGAGGACATCGTGGACATGTGGCTCTGCTTTGCTTGGCGGGAGCTTGGTCCGCTCGGCCAGCGCCCGCGTGAGGTTCGAATGGCAGCAATGGTGATAGTCGCCGCCGGATATCAGCCGTTGCGTGTAGGGGTCGCAGCGCGTGCCAATGACGTCATGAACGCCCGCGCCGTCGGCGTCGAAGCCGTACCAACCGAGCGTATCGTATGTGACGGTCGCCATCGGCCTCAGATAAGGCAACGCGCTCCAAAGCCGGCTGCCGGTGGTCACATGCGTTGCATTGAGCGCTCGCGTCTTGCCGCTGAAGAACCGTTCGGCGAGATTACCCGCGCTCCATAAATTGAGGTCGCCGACCTGCGGCCCCTCAATGCTGATGATGCGAAAGAAATGCCCCGCCGGAACGTCGAACGCTCGCCCTTCGCGTGGCGGCACGATCGTTTCGCCAGTCTTCGTCATGCCTGCGCGCGCATTGTCGTAAAATGCGGCGTCATAGGCGGGCAACCGGTCGAGCGCGTAGACGACGACCGGTTTGGCTGCGCGACGCTGGTCCGCATCCGGAGGAGGCTGCATCTGAGGTTGGCTTGTCATGACCCAGGAGGCTAGTCGAAGGCGGAGCCCGGCAAAAGCCGTTCTCTCTCGTCGCACGACGGGCATTGTACGAGCCTCGGCGCCGGTGACGCCGAATGCAACCCAACGCGCGAACGCCCGCGAAATAAAAGCGCCTAAACGTCAGTAAACGCGCTTAAACGTTAGTAAATGTGCTATCGTTTACTAGCGTTTATTTTTTCGAATTGGGATTTTTCAATGGGTTACGGCCGATTTAATAAAAAAAATTGGGCTCCTCTGTTTTAGGTTGTGGTCGTCCATTTTCACGTCTCGCGGAATGTATCAATTGACGATTTCATTCTTTCCCTCCCCGGGCTCGCATAGTGGGGTCCTGACCGGCGACTGGGAAGACATATAGCACGACTTCTGAATTTAGAAAAGCATTTGTCGTCGGAATTCGTTCCTGTTCCGATCCGCACAGAAGGCCTATCGTCTCACGGAGATAAGGCGCGGAAGACATGGGTGGGCGCGAAGGTCCGACGCGGGCCTCTTGCGCCACATTGGCGCTCTTCCGCGCGACGTTGGGCGTGATCCGGAACCAGAGGGGGATGGCGGCCCGCAGCGTGCGCGCACAAAAAAGCGACCGGCGAATATGCGCCGGCTTGCTCGGTGACAGCCGCCAGCCGGGCCTACTTTAGCCCGCTTGTTCAATACGCATGCATTTTCGTCGATATTCGCTCGCTTTTAGGGTCAATACCCAATCAGTTGACCGGGTTCGACCCAAAGCGGGACGAATGGCGGGGCGTCTCACTTAAGGTCGCTTGGCGCAAATAGCGGCCATTCTGCGGGGGCAAAGTCGAACTCGCTGCAGCTTCCGATGAATGGTTGCCTCGGACGCAAAACTCGGAGGTTCGAATCCCGTCTGGGGCGCGCCTAAGCTGAACTCGCGCGGATCAAGAAAAGCGCCATATCGATGCATTTCCGTGTTGTCCTCGCTATGGCGAGCGTCAAACCAGGACAACGCGACGACCCCCGTTTCCGCATCGACCGCAATATTCGCGCGCGTTGCGGTGGACGCGGAATTGTCCGTGGAGACCATCATCGGATTGCTCCAGGTGATCCCTCTGTCATTACTCCACGTCAGGTAGGGCTTAGTCGCGTGGCTATAGATGACAGGTCGATTACAATAAACGGCGTATAGCCTGCCTCGATGCTGGTTGGATTTATCAATTGCGACCATCGAGGTTCAAAGGCGAGATGGATGTCCGAACTTCCCAAAGGAATATTCGTATCCAAAGGTTCGTCAGGGTTATTGGGGATTGGAGATCGGTCTGCCTTCCCTGGTCCAAGTCTCTCCCCAATCGAATGAACGGGAAAGGACAAATCCAGTTGCTTCTTTAGGACCTCCCGGCGCGCGGGTCGCGACTGCCCGTCGTCAGCGTTCGTCTTTATCTCTTGGAGGCTCGAATTGCTCACTCACTGTTTGTCTCCCCGGGGATCAAAATTCATTTTCAGGGTCCTGCCGCGCCTAACGAGCTGAGGGCCAGGCTGCGGTACGGATCCATTCGCGGAACCACGCCGGAGGGCCGCCGCAATTTCGTCCTCCGAATTCGCGGCGAACGGCGACGCCGTCAGAGCGCTCTCAATATTGCTTGGAGGGAACGGGTCGTCGCTTGTGCTCGAACCGTCGAATTGGGCGCTGAAAGCGCGGCTCCATAGCCCGCCTCACGACGGGCTATGGGGCGCGGCTACAAGGGCCGGTCGACCCAAATGCAATTGGCGCTAGGCGAGGCTGCGAGATTGCTGGGGGGCTCCTCGTAGCCGCGCACGGGGGAGGGGCCCGAGCGGCAGAGCCTCGCCGACGGCGTCTCCCGCCGCCTCACGCACGGTGTCGGAGACGA
>CAWEWV010000010.1:0-183694 GCA_963812865.1 uncultured Acidobacteriaceae bacterium
TCGGCGGCTAACCGCCAACCCGTCCCTATCGATTCTTTATATGGATATAAAAGTTTGAAATGGAAGTATTGCCGACAAATCAGAATCGCAACAACCTCAGATTAGGTCTGGCTGGACCCAGGAATAACAATCCGATGTGAAAGGGAGGCCGTTAGCCAGTCTTGCCTGCAAGATTTCGGCGTGTGCGCGTTTCCGCAACAAGCTCGTCCACCTGGCGCAGGACCTGCTGCGCCGCCATCAGGCCAAAGTGGTCCGGGCTGCCGGATACAGTAATCATCTCTTCCGGGAACTCCTCTCCGAGGATGCCATTGTCGAGGTTTTGTAATTTCAAATGCGCTAACGCAGCCTGATATCGGGAATCGTTCGAGATCACCAGTCGCAGCGTCGGCACGCGCTCGCGCGCGCCTTTGAACCGTCGCGCAAACACTTCGAATCCCGGGTTTTCACTGAAGGGACGGACAATATCGGTGGCAGCTCGCTGCAACACGCCAATATCGCCCTGGAACTTCCGCAGCACTTTCACCAAATAGTCCTGCATGTTGAGCCAGTCTTCCAGAGAGGCGGCTGAGTCGCCCAGCCGCTTCAGATCGGCAATGGATACTTCCGGACGGTCCGGGGAAATCCCTGCCAGAACCCGCGAGGCGAAGCAGGTATCGAGAGACAAATTGCACTCCAGCGACAGGAATGCGTCAATGCGCGCCGCCGGCTCGCCGACTGGCCCTAAAAGCAGCTCGAAACCCATGTCCGCGCCCAGCGAAAAACCCACCATCACGATTATTTCGGGTTGGAATTGTTCAGAGATTTCCCACAACCACTCGCGCAGGATCGCCACGTGATCCGCAAGGGACAGGGAGATGCGTCTGCGTCGATCCGGTTCGCACCCGTAGAGCGTGGGGCTCAGGCCGCGATACGCCAAACGCTTGAGGATCGGCTCAAAGTCTCCGTGATCAAGACCGAGTCCGTGAAGAAAGAAAACCAGGACATCCGAGCCAACCTGGTTGTCTACATAGTGCAACCGATCGCCGATAATTCGAGGATCGAGAGTGGCGCGGTCGAGTTTGCGGCAAACGCGTTCCGTAAGCATGAACGCGTGCTCGATCAACTGGTTCGTGATCTCCGCTCCCAGCGAAGCGCTGGGTCCCTCCCGGTCATCGCCGGGCGAACCCCTGTCCGACTCCAAATCCCGCCGGAGGCGCTGCAGATCGGTGCGCATTTCAGCCGCGCTCTGGTAGCGGAGATTGCGGTCCTTCTCCAGCGCCTTGTTGATGATCTGATCCAGGCTGATGGGAATATCCGGATTCAACCGGATTGCCGGCGTCCCGGCGCGATGGAGAATTGCGGCGAGGATCGCACCAGACGTGCTGCCGCGGAATGGCAGTGTTCCGGTCGCCATTTCATAGAGCACGACTCCGAAGGAAAACAGATCGGTACGTGCGTCCAGGCTGCTGCCCCTGACCTGCTCCGGCGACATGTACGCCACGGTCCCTATCGCGGAGCCCGGGCTGGTCAGATGCGCTTCGCTCACCGTTGCAGCCGCCGTTTCGCCCTGCGATTTTCGATCGATGACCTTCGCCAGACCGAAATCCAGAACCTTGGCGTGGCCTCGGCTGGTGACGAAGATATTGGCCGGCTTGATGTCGCGATGGATGACGCCCGCGGTATGCGCGGTATCGAGGGCGTCCGCGATTTCAATGGCCAGGCTGAGCGCGCTGTCGAGTTCCGGCGGCTGCTGAGCCATCCTGTCGCGCAGATTCTTCCCGTCGAGGAACTCCATGGCGATGAAGACAAGACCGTCCTGTTCGCCGATCTCGTAAACCGTGCAGATGTTGGGATGGTTGAGCGACGCCAGGGCGCGCGCCTCACGCCGGAAGCGCGCCACACCCTCCGCATCCCCCGCCTGCTCGGGGCGCAAAACCTTCACCGCCACATCGCGGCGCAGATCCCGGTCGGTGGCGCGAAACACCTGGCCCATGCCGCCCGATCCCAGAGGCTCGACCACCATGTAGCGCCCGAGGCGCGTTCCCCTCGGCATACGCTGGCCGCCATTGCCCGAATCGGCCGGAGGCGGGAGGGGAGATTCCGACAGGAAGCCGCGCAGCCGATCGTTCTCCTCCAGCAGCGCCTCGACCCGTTTGCGCAGTTCAGGCTGCCCCTGGCACACGCGATCCAGGAACGCCTGCCGCTGTTCCGGACTGAGATCGAAAACTTCTCCGAACAGCTCCTCCGCCGTTCGCTCCCGGTTGTTCATCAGATTCGCCCGAGCAGAAATTTCAATTGCCCGTTGATGAGGCTTCCACAGTACCATGACCCTCGTGAGGCAGCCACGCCATCAGCCCCCGGAGACGCCGCGCAAGCTCCTCAAAGCCATCGGCATTCCGGACGTACGACCGGCAACCCGTCCATATCGATTTTTTATAGGGGTATAAAAGTTTGAAATGGAAGTATTGCCGACGTCTATGTGAGTCTTTTGTCAAGGGTGAGCAGAGATGTCCCGGGCGCGTTCGCGAGAACGCGCAGTGCGTGATGCCAGGTCTCGTCGTGCGCGGTAGCGCCTCTCGGCTGGTGGTTCCTGCTCTCCGCAGAACCGGACATCCATTTGCTGCCTCGGGCCACAGGGGCCGTCGCAGAAGATTGAGTTGGTGTTCTCTGCCAGTCCCGAAACAATTCGTAGAGAGCCTCCGGAGTAGTTAGCCCCTTCGCTCAGTCGGCAATCGGCAGGACCTGGCAGTCTGCGCATCGATGATCCTGTTTTTGTCTTATCAGGGCAGTTTTTATGCTGCTCTGATCTCCCGCTGTTCCGCAGCAATAAACTCGCGGTTCTCCCGGTCCACGGCCAGCAGCCAGGCCACCATCTTGCGCGCTACGGCCAGCGTCGCCCGATTCCTGTTGCCCTTCTCCATCGCCTTCTGATGAACCAGAGCCAGTTCCGCGCTCTGTCGTGGCGCCAGCTTCGCCGCTTCCACCAGCACATGCTGGATATGTTTATTGCGTTGTTTCGACAGTGGCATGCGCATCACCTTGTCCGCCGAGCTGCGCTCGTCGCCGCACAGCCCGCAATAACTGACAGCCTGTTTAATGGAGCGGAACCGCGAGATATCCCCCATCTCCAGGGTCCAGCTCAGCGCGGTGATCGGTCCCACCCCCGGAACCGTCCTCAGTCGTCTGATTCGCTCCTTCAGCAGCGGATCACGCTCCAGCGAACTGACCAGCGCATAGTCGGTCTTCTGGCATCTCTCGATGGTCTCGCGACTGATTCTGAGCAGTGGCCGGATGCTGTCATCGACCTCGCTGTTCGTCGCCAGCAGTCTGCGAAAATAGCCCACCTTGTGCAGCCGGCTCTTGTTGTGCTCCACTCCGGTCTCCAGCAGCAGACCCGAGACCCGATTCTTCGTCTGCACCATCTGCTTCACCAGCAGGTGCCGGTAGCGCAGGGTCCGCCGCCGGTCTCGAATCTCCGTGGAGGCCATGTGGCACTCGGGCAGGAAGTCACAGCGCAGGCAGTCGGCGATCTTGCCCGCGTCGATCCTGTCGTTCTTCTTTTTGGCTAAAGCGATGGCCCGCAACATCAGCGGATGCGCAACCTTCACTGCCTCGGCATGGGGCAGCAGATGGTCATAGATCCAGCCGGTGAAAATCGTCGCTTCCATAGCGATGGTGCGGGGCTGGGGAAGCGTCGCAATCCACGCATCCAGCTCGTGTCGCGTCGAACCCAGCTTGCCTTCCCGATGCACACAACCAGCCGCGTCCTTCACGCAATAGCTGATCGTCTTCTTGTGAACATCCAGTCCGATGTAGTACATGTCGTCTCTGAGGAGCCTCCGAGGTTGTTCTCTGAATCAGCGTCGCGCTGAGTTCAGCTTTTGTAACACCTCGTGCTCCTCTTCGACTCAGCATTCAAACAATGCGCCCATGACGCGGGGCCAGCCCTGCCGATTCTGCAGCGCATAGAATGGACCCCATGCCGAGTTGGAACGAACCCATAAAGTCGCCGTATATCTTCTTGATACTTGGCGTTATCTCAATTTCTGCCGCTGTGGTGTTTACCTGTATCGGCAAAGTGTGGGTCCGTCTCAATGGCTGGGTCTACCGCGCTAAAGAACCGAAGTGGTTTTGGTGGGAGGTGGCACTCGATTATCTTATTGGCGTTTGTTTCATCGGATACTGCCTGTACAGGGCCTACGGGCTCTCACAATAAGCGATTCCCGCAACACTGATTTCACGTCGGAAGAGGTCCCATGCTCCCGACCAGTCGGCAAGCTGCCGTATCACCGGCAATCCGGAACATTCGCCCTGCCGGAGCCGCTGGCCGTCGAAAAGGAAGTATTGCCGACCATGCGGCAAGCATTATTTCAAGAATCCGCGAAAGCCAGGTTGGCAACGGTTGAGCCCCGCGGCACTTCCAGAGAGCGGTTTTTTCGGCCAACTGGATACGTTCTTGTCTGCCGACAATCCAGAATGCGTTCCCGATCCTGAAAGAAGCCTCGCCGCTGGGTCATCAAAACCAGCCCCCGGACGGGACGAGTCCATTGAGGCGCATATAGGTGACGAGATTGCCGTAGTGGAGGGCGTCATGGTTTCCGACTTGCGTGAGGATGAACATCTTGTTCGTCCTGAAGCCAAAGAAGTTCGCCGGGTCATTGAGGTGCGCATCCGTGAACCCTGCGTACACGCCATCGCAGTAGTCGAACGAGCCTTTGACGTAGGCGATGATCTCGGCCTTCGAACCGGTCGCGGCAGGCGGAGCGGGGGGCGCTTCACCTTTGGCGTTTGAACACAAAGTGTAGGAGATATTCGCGATATGATTCAGGATCTCGCCAAACGAGCGAACCTCCGGGGTGGGCCGATAGCTGTATTTGGACTCCGGCATCGCATCTGCCGACTTCATGATCTTGTCCTGCATGTTGCTGCGAAAGATGGATAAAGTCGTAGTCAGCGGATTGGGCGCCGCGGTCGGATTGGGCAGATTCGGCGAGATCTGGGCGTTGGCCAGAGATGCCAGGAGGGACGATGCCAGGCCAAGAGGAACCGCGACGCGAACCATGGATCGGAATATCGGCGCAGGGATACGTCGGGTGAGCATCTGGACTGCATTACGGGTCGTGCAGAAGCGATTTTTTGGGAAGTATTGCATCTGACATCCTCCTGCCCCGCAACAATTGCACGCCAGGCTCCAGTGGGTGCGCTAAGTGCTGCTTCTTTGTGGTCAGCAAGATAACAAGTGCGGATGGCACTGGACTCCATGCCGCATTGTCCATTTTCGATGAGCACTGTCCGCTGGCAGCAGTCAGGCGGTGGTCCAGGTGCCCGAGTTCCTTCATGAACATGCTGTCTCGATGGATCGCTAACCGCGAAAAAACCGCTTGTGGGTAAGGCCGACACAGCGACTGCTCTGCGAATGCAAGGGGAAATTGGCCGAGGCAAGTAGCTGGCGCGTTACCGCCGCATCACTCATCGAAACGTAGTGGGCGGCTAACCGCCAACCCGTCCATATCGATATTTTTATATGGATATAAAAGTTTGAAATGGAAGTATTGCCGACAATCCACTCGGTTCCGATTCTGCACGCATCTTTAGGTTGTTAGAATTCATATCGATCATGCACAGCAGGACGCTCTCCTACTCGTTCTGGATTGCGGGCGGCTTCATATCGCTGTTCATCACGATGTGGGGCTGCTTTGCGTCGATCATGTTCGACCTCAGAAAGCTCGGTGACCTAAGCCTTGCCCTTTGCTTGGTCGCACCGATGCCGTGCTTCTTGATCGGGTTCTACTCCAAGCGGTGGTCTGCGACTCTGCTCTGGCTGGTGTTTGTGGCATTGTGGTGGAACCGCGCTCACATTCGCCCCAACCCCGAATTGAATCCTCTGGATGGGTTGGGAACGATGTACGTGCTACCTGCGGTGGCGGTGCAAGTGGCCATTTTTTGCGCACCGAAAAAGAATGTCCCCTTGCCGTCCGAATGACCGGCAAACCGGAACATTCGAGGCTCGGCCCTGCCGACCGGTGAGACGGCGAAAGTTCCGTGTTGCCGACCATACGCAGCCTAGAGGACCTTAGTGGACATCGCTGACGTACAATTCCCGAGGCTGGGGTTCCGGGATGAATTCGATGGTCTCACCGAACGAGAAACAGCTGGCTGACCGATGGGGAATGCGTCTTCTCATGGCCAACGTAGCGGGTGCTACCGGCTATGTGTTTGCTGCTTCGCATGGCTGGAGGGACCCTAAAGTCCCAGCTACAGGAGAGCCATTCATCTGGGCGCTCTGGGTTCTCCCGATCTGCGGGGCGTTTCTATTGCTGAATGTGATTTGGGGAATATTCGTGCTGAGACGCTGACACAGGATGCGTGCAATCTGGTGGCTGATGACCGTTCCGGTTTGGCTTTCCGCAACGGCAATCGATTTCGCCCACCACTGAGCGTCGCTGTGGCGTGCCGCGCACGCATTCGGGAACACTGGGCCGAAACTTCCGCATTGCCGACCACACACGAACTTTACTTGGTTTGGGAGCACACAAATTGCTTAACCATACTGAGGCTGAACGCTGCGGGATCAGAAATGGTGGCATCTGCCGTTGCAGCCGTCAGCGCAGGAATCACGATGTCGCAATCGAGTGGACGCCGGTAGAATGCCAAGTCACCCAGGCAGGTTGCCGCAGCCCAGCGGATTGGAACGTGGGGCGATGCTAGTCTTTCGAGGCAGATTTCTTGAACCCATCGCCAGTCGGGGTCCCATCTCGTCGCCGAATAGAGCGCACACGCGACGACAAATGGTTTTGCGCTTGCCAGTCGGGTGATGAGTTCTTCCTTTGGCAGCCGCTCCACATCCTCGTACTTCAAATCGCTCATGCCGATAGTGTATGGGTCACCGGCAAACCGGAACATTCGAGGATCGCCGGTCCCGCCGGTACCCAAACTTCCATAAAACCGACGGCCATAGCCGTCCGAGCCGTTCGACCGGCGAAACCGCCTCAGCTGAAGGTCGCCGCGATAGCCGTGGAGCCGCGTATCGCCCCTGTCAACAGTTGCGGCTCGTCCCCGGAGCAACAGCACCCGGGATTCGCCTCCTTTTGCCGGTCGCCATCGCTGCTTCCATGCCGGTCAACCATTGACCAACCGGGCAACTCTAACGCAATGGTTGCATTTCCGCGCGGGCGGCAAACTGCGAGACTATCGGCATGGGGCATTATGGATGGTTCATCCTGGCGACTCTTCTGTTCGCGTTTGCAGGATCGTTTTCGGCCGGTTACCTGAAGAAGAAGGGCAAGAATCCCGCCACCCATGAGGATCTGAATAACCTCGTGGAACAGGTGGAGGCCACCACTCGGGCTACCAGGGCAATTGAGTCCAGGATTTCCAGCGAGGTATGGGACCGACAGCGCCAGTGGGAGCTGAAGCGCGAGGCCGTGCTCGGCGCCATTGAAGCCTTGTCCGCTGCAGAAGATACCCTGATGACGGCCTGCGCCTTTCATCAGATGCTGCTGAAAAAACGGACCAGCCTGGCGAAGGAACAGTACGACAAGGCCATGCTCGACTGGAAGGACAAGATGACCGTATTCGAATCGAAGCGCACCATCGCGACGCTCATGTGCGGCGATGAATTGAATACCTCGTTGATCACCGTGCGCAACGCGATCCGAACCGGCATGAAGTGGCTCATGACCCGGTCAGTAAAATCTTCCGACGAGATCGGCGCCCTGGTTTCCCCTGCCATGCATGCGGCCGTCATCGGTGCTCGCAGGGAGCTTGGGCTGCCCGAAGAGGTTAATCCTCAATCCAATGGACATTTGCCGACTCCGGGACCTGACCTGCGCGGCCACGTAAACGGTAAACGAGCGCCTCATCCAGGCCGTCGTGCAGCGCAACGCCGGGGCTGAACATCGGCCTCCGCACGCAAGCAAGGGAAATTAATGCTCCTGACACCGCCAACCTCGTTGGAGATGTCAAGCTTTTTGCCTACGGTACCGAAGTGTTGTCCTTCATTCCAGACAGCTTCCAAGCCAAATTAGCCAATAATATTTGGCGCGATTGGGGGCTGGATTTGGTATTCTAATAATAGGGGGTAAGAAAGAAAAAGCCGCCCCCAGGAGAGGGCGCTCTTTCTCGTGGGCTTGAGTGCCCATGCTTCTCGCCGGCCGCTGGCGAGAGAGGGGCCGAAGGGTAACGCCCAAAAGGTATTACCCCGCAATCCCCACCGATTCAGTGGTTTACGGCACCAACCCCCTGCGAAAATTTTTTCTGGAGCTGGAAATGGCCTTCAACGCTGCAGGGATCGGACTCTACAGGAGCTTCCCCGCCGCCAGGTCCCGCACCAGGTCCCGGTCCGCAGCAAGAAAGTCATACCCCGGCAGGTCGCGCAGCGGTGCCCAGCGGACATCTTCGAAGATGTGGTTCACCATTTCGCCATCGAAGCTGTGCACCGCGAAGAACTGCAGATCCACCGCCCCCCCGCTGCGATAGGTGTGGCGCAGATGCGCGATGCGCGTGCCCACCGTGGCCTGGATGCCAAGCTCTTCGTCCAGCTCGCGCCTGAGCGCCTGCTCCGGTGACTCCCCGGCCTCGATCTTGCCGCCCGGGAACTCCCACTTCAGCCCCATCGGCGAACCGGCCTTGCGCTGGCAAATCAGCACCTCGTCGCCGCGCAGAATCAGCGCCGCCGCCACGAAGCGGAGGGTCTTCGTCTCCCGGCCGTTCTGGACCGTATCCCCCATATTGCCCCACAGTTTAGACGCAGCTGGCGGGGGTTCGATGCCGTTCGATGGCTCGAATCCCACCGGTAGTACTGAAAAGGTCAGGATGAAGCGCACAGGCGATGGCGCGCAGGCCGTCCACCAGCGTCGGCGCGGGGGTGTTCAGCAACTCGTCGGCGACGCAGTAGACCCTCCCGTCGCGCACCGCCCGGATCTGCTCCCATCCCGGGCGGCCGGCGAGCTTCTCCAGCGGCACCCGATCCCCTGCGCCGCACCAGGCGGCGATGATCACGTCGGGATCGGCCTCGGCGATAGCCTCCGCGCTCGTCACCTTGCCAGGCTCGCCCAGGAAGACTCCGCCCGCGGCCTCCACCAGCTCCCGCACCCAGGATTGCGAATGAATCAGCGGCTTGCCCCACTCCTCGCAGTAGACCTGCGGCTTACCGGGAAGATCGGCCGTGGAGCGACGCATGCCGGAGATCGCTTCACTCATCGCGGCAATGATCTGCTCGCCCCGGTCCGCAGCGCCCGCGATCGCCGCGATCAGACGAATGTCCTGTTCGATGTCCGCCAGAGTATGCGGAGCGAGGGCCAGCACCGGGCATCCGGCCTTCAGGATCGCTGCCAGCGATTCGTTGCGATAAGGAACCGACGCGATGACCAGATCCGGCCGCAGCGCCAGCAGCTCCTCCGCGGTGGTCGACCACGAATCGTGCACCACCGTCAATGGCCGATCGCGCAGCGCCGGCACAGCAGCGAGACAGTAGCGCGTGCACGCCACCAGCTCGTCCAGGCGGCCGAGCTCGTTCAGGATGATGCTGATGCTCGGTTGCAGCGATGCGATTTTCACGGGATTATTTCGTGTGATCGGCGAGCACAGCTGCGGGGTAGAAGACGCTCCAGCCCCGCTGGCTGGCGATTTCCACCAGCGCCGGCGAAGGATTGACCGGAAACGCACGCGCCGCCATCTCCAGCATCGCGGCGTCATGAATCGAATTGCCGAAGACCACATCCGGCCTTTCGATGCCGATCCGCCGAAGCGCCTCGGCCTTGCCCTCGTCGGTCGGCACGGCTATCAGATCGCTGGTGATCAGGCCATCGTGCACCTGAACTGAAGCCGCCATCACCCGCTCCGCTCCGATGCCGAAGCGCCGCACCCCCTCTTCGACGACCCAGTTGTTCGTGGAGCTGACTGCCCAGATGTCCGCGCCCGCCTGGCGCAAATCGGACACCAGCGTCTGCAACTCGGGAAAAATCTGCGTTTCCACGTGCGACGCAAAATAGCGCGCAGCGGCGCGGCGCAACTCCTCCTCGCGCAGACCCGCATAGACCTGCACCATCTCGCCGCAAATCTCCGCCTCCGACACTTCCCCCTGCCGGTAAAGACGGTGACGAGCGTCGATCCAGTCGCTCGCGTCACGCGAAAGCACACCCGCCTCCATCGACCACGTCATAAACCCCAGGCCCGCGTCACCGTCCCACAGGGTGCCATCGCAGTCGAAAACCGCAACCCTCGGGGTCGGAAAAAGAGCGGCCTGGCGAAATTCCTTGTCACTATAGCGAACCACTGGACTCGTCTCCACCAACGTCAACCGAAAACCTCCACCTTGACTACCCTATCAACTTTCGTGACGGTAATCGATCACAACTTCCCTCCCAGTATGTTCGGTCCGGCGTTGCAATTGATTGAAAATGGGTGCTTTTTCACAAAACGTCCCGCCACGATCAACCGCTCCGCAGTTCAATGCCCGACGGCTTCCCCGAACTGGGACATCAGCACTTCCATCTGTGGAGAGTCCGCGCTGGTACTTTGGCTCAAAAGTCAAGTTACGCTCGGCGTAAGATCCGGCGCAGAGACTTAGATAAGTCTTGACGATCTGCGATCCTATATGGGTAATCTCGGAAGGCCACCCATGATGCTGAGCAGCCGCAGCCGAGCCACGATGCGCCTGGCTCTGACTGACCCGATGCGGGTCCTGTCGGTCAGCAACATCGAAGCGCTTACCGGCTTCCCTCCTGAAGACTGGCTATCTTCCCGCACCTGCCTGCAGCAGCGCCTGCACCCCAAAGATAGCAATCTCGCTACTAGCATCCTTTCTTCTGACTTATCGACACCCTGCGGTTCCACAACCCTCCGCATTCGTCACGCGGACGGGAACATTCGCGTCGTTCAGGCAAATTTCTCAAAGCAGCGTGACCCGAACAGCGGAAACGTGAGCCTCGATCTCATCCTGGAAGCCCCGCAAGCCGGCATGGACCCTGCTCTTCAAATCATCGCGGAAGGCTTCCGTGCGCTGATGGACGGCGCCAGCGACTACATGTACCTCAAGGATCCGAATCATGTGTTTATTGGCGCATCCACGCCGATGGCCGAGCTTCTCGGGGATCCTGCCAAACCCTTCAGCTGTTCCGGAAAAACTGTATACGACCTCTGCCCCGAAGCGCTGGCGGACAGATTGTACGAAAGAGATCGCGAGGTGCTGGCGCAGCGGCGTGCCTCCAGCGACATCCAGCGTCTTGAACTGGCCAACGGCTCGCACCGCTGGATCGATAACCGCAAATATCCCCTCCAAACTCCCTCCGGCGATGTCATTGGCCTGTTCGGCATCTGTCCTGAAATTACGGCGCCCATTGACGCGATGCACCAGTTGCGCGAAAGCCGGGAGATCTTTCAGCTCTTCATCGAGCACGCGCCCGTTGCTCTCGCCATGTTCGATCGCGACATGCGCTATCTGGCCGCCAGTCGACGCTGGTATCACGATTACAAACTCGATGCGGAGAACCTGGTCGGCCGCGATCACTACGATGTCTTTCCTGAGATTCCCGAGCGCTGGAAGGCCCTGCATCAGCGAGCCCTCTCCGGCGAAGCCCTCTACTGCGACGAAGATCGCTTTGTCCGCTCCGATTGCTCCATCCAGTGGCAGCGCTGGGAACTGCATCCCTGGCGCACTGCGGAAGGGACCATCGGCGGCATCCTGGCTTTTACCGAAGACATCACCGAATCAAAGAAAACCAGGGAACAGCTGCAGCTTGCCGCCAGCGTCTTCACCAACGCGCGCGAAGGCATCCTGATCTGCGACCCTCAGGGCACGATCCTCGACGTGAACGACATGTTCACGCAGATTACCGGCTACAGCCGCGCGGAAGTTCTCGGACGCAATCCTCGCATCCTGAAATCGGGGCGGCAAAGCGAGGAGTTTTACCGGGACATGTGGCGCTCTCTCCTGGAAAACGGCTGCTGGTCCGGCGAAGTGTGGAACAAGACCAAAGAGGGGCGCGTCTATCCTGAAACCCTGAAAATCAGCGCCGTTCACGACCGCGCCTCAAAAATTCAGCACTACGTCGCCCATTTTTCCGATGTCACGCAGACCAAGGAGCAGGAGCGCCAGCTGCAGCGTATAGCGCAGTTCGACGCGCTCACCAACCTGCCCAATCGTGTTCTGCTCGCCGACCGCCTGCAGCAGGCGATGGCCCAGGCGCGCGGTCGCGGACAATTGCTGGCCGTGGCCTGCGTCGATCTCGACGGCTTTCGCTTTGTCAACGACCAGTACGGCCACGAAACCGGAGACTGTCTGCTGATGGCCGTATCGCGGCGCATGAAGCGCGCGCTCCATGAGGCCGACACGCTCGCTCGCATCGGTGGCGACGAGTTCGTCGCTGTCCTGCTCGACTTGCCGAACACGGATGCGGCGCGCCCCATTCTCGACAGCCTGCTCACCTGCGCCTCGCAGCCCGAGCAGTGCGGCGATTCCAGTGTGCGGGTCACGGCCAGCATCGGCGTCGTCTTCTACCCGCAATCCGAGGAGATCGACGCGGAACAGCTGCTGCGCCAGGCGGGACAGGCCCTGTATCAGTCCAAGCTGGCCGGCAAGAATAATTATCAGATCTTTGACCCCGCCCACGACATCACCATCCGTACCTTCCACGAAGACCTGGAACAAATCCGGCGCGCTCTCGCTGCGGATCAATTCATCCTCTACTACCAGCCGCGCGTCAACATGAGCACCGGCAAGCTGATGGGTGCCGAGGCGCTGATTCGCTGGAACCACCCCTCCCGCGGCCTGCTGTGTCCGGATCTCTTTCTGCCGGTCATCGAGAACCATCCGCTCATCGATCGCATCGGCGAATGGGTGATCGAGCACGCGCTGCTGCAGCTGGAACGCTGGCACACAGCCGGACTGAACATTCCTGTCAGCGTCAACATCGCGGCTCATCACCTGCAGCAGCCTGACTTCACTGCGAGCCTGCGGACCCTGCTCACGGCGCATCCGAGTATTCCGCCTTCCTCGCTGGAGCTGGAGGTGCTGGAGACCAGCGCTTTGCGCGATGTGGCGCATGTATCCCATGTGCTCGCAGCGTGCCGCGAAATCGGCGTCACCATCGCGCTCGACGACTTCGGCACCGGCTACTCTTCCCTCACCTACTTCAAGCGCCTCCCCGTCAACACCCTCAAGATCGACCGCAGCTTCGTGCGCGATGTTCTCGACGATCCCGAGGATCTCAGCATTCTGGAAGGTGTGCTGGGACTCGCTACCGCTTTCGATCGCATGGCCATTGCCGAAGGCGTGGAAACCGTGGATCACGGCCGGCTGTTGCTGCAACTCGGCTGCATTTACGGCCAGGGGAACGGCATCGCCTTTCCCATGCCCGGCGAGGATCTGCCGGCGTGGTCAGCCGCCTGGATTCCCGACCCCGCATGGGTCAATGTAGCGTCGGTCGCGCCGCGCAAACGCAGCCTCGTCCACGCTGCGGTCGCTCATCGCGCCTGGGTCTCCGCAATGGAGTCTTTCCTTCTCGGAGGACGCCGCGTGCCCCCTGTGCTCGACCCGCACCGCTGTCGCTTTGGCCGTTGGCTCGACAGTGAGCGGCCGAATCCCATCGCCGCGACAGCTGTCTTTCGCGATGCGGATCAGTTCCATCAGCAAATCCATGCCTTCGCCGATGTGGCTTCCGCGTGGGATCCGGCGCCCGCCGGAGCTGACGTTCAGTTCCAGCTGGCCGAATTGCATCGGCTCCGCGATGCGCTGCTCGAACAACTGAACCTGCTCCTGCAGGACAGCGCCTCCTGAACTCTATTGACCTCGAATTACCGACGCGCAGCTCGCGGTTTCCCAGCGCGCTGGAACCGAGTTCCTCAGGCCACATGACTCTTCAGCACCGGCAGAATCTCAAGGGCTTCCTCAATCCGAAAGGGTGGCCTCGTGCCTGCCGTCTTCGCTTCCGCAGAGGCTACCGTGGCGGTCGCCCCATCGGGAATCCACAGACCGCCCTCCTTCCTGGCAAAAACAACGTAACCGTTGAAGGCGACCGAGTAAGTGCCATCCGGAAGGTCCTGCGGCGCGTCAATCACGCTGCACCGGAAGTAATTGGCAGCACCAGCTTCCGACTGAGACTCCTTCATCGCCAGCATCTCGCAGGGTTCTTCTCGTCCCATGCCTTTGAGCAATCCATGGATCAGAACGACTGAGCGCATTCGTCGATTACCAGCCTAAGTGCGGCCCTTTCGCTTTCGTTGTGAGCCAAGGATGCCGGCGAAATGGGCACAGTTGGCTCGTTGGTCATGTGATTTTACGGACGGGTGCGTTACTGCGGGAACGCCGTGCCACTCAAGCGGGCGCGGCACTCGCCTACCATAGAGGTGTGAGTGGGTTTGAAGAACGGCTGGTTCGCATCGAAGAACGCATGGCCGCGGCGTGCCGCCGTGCGCGCCGTTCTCGTCAAGAAGTGCGGCTGATGGGCGTTTCCAAAATGCATCCCGCCGAGGCCATCGCCGAAGCCGCGCGCGCCGGCCTGGCACTGTTCGGAGAGAATCGCGTGCAGGAATTTGAGACCAAGCGCGATCGGCTTCGCGAGCTCGGCGCTGCCGGCGCGGAGGTTCGCCTCATCGGCCATCTGCAGTCGAATAAGTCCGCCAGGGCGGCGGAAATGTTCGACGGCGTCGACAGCGTCGACTCCCTGCGCCTGGCCGAACGGCTCAACGATGCAGCAGGAAAACTGGGGAAAAGGCTTCCCGTGCTTCTGGAGATCAAGCTCAGCGCGGAGCCGGCCAAAGCAGGGCTCGTGCCCGAAGGGCCGGAGTTAAGCGCATTGCTGGAACGGCTGCCCGATCTGCCGCACGTCGCCATGCACGGCCTGATGACCATTCCTCCGCTGGATGAAAATCCGAAAACAGCCCGAGCCTGCTTTCGCGAACTGCGTGCTCTGCGCGAGGCTCTGGCGCGCAGCTATCCAAGGCTCGATTTTCGTGAGCTGTCGATGGGCATGTCCGGCGATTTCGAAATCGCCATCGAAGAGGGCTCGACGCTGGTCCGCATCGGAACGGCTCTGTTCGGCGAGCGCTCGGTATCGAAATGACCATGCCGTTTGCTGTGAAGGACACCGCGGAAGGTGCGAGCTTCCTCGTCCGCGTCGCGCCCCGCGCCAGCCGCAATGCGATTGCGGGCGTGATCGGTGAGGGAGCAGAAGCTGCGGTGAAAATTGCCCTGAGCGCGCCGCCGGTGGAAGGACGCGCGAATGCTGCCATGGTCGAATTTCTCTCGGAACTGCTCGGAACGCCACGCTCGGCCATCGAAATCGCCGGCGGCCAGCATGCCCGCAACAAGAGAATCCTCGTACGAGGAAGAAGCGCGTCCCAGGTGGCAGCCATCATCGACGGCGCGCTCGAAGCGAGCGAAAAGACATAGGTCCAGCGGGGTGCCGGCTAGCCCGCTTTTTTCTTCCGCTGCGCCGTTGCCCGTTGCGGCGGCTTCTTCTCCTCAACGGCGGCTTTCGCCTCCGGACCCTGCGCCATGCTCTTACGCAGCGCCTCCATCAGATCGATCACCGGCGCCAGCTTCTTCTTCGGCTGCTTGCCCGGAACCTCAGCCTGACCCTGCTTGCTCTCGATTAGCTGCTCGACGCGGCTCTCGTACTCGTCTTTGAAGTTCTCAGGATGGAACTCACCGGTCAGCTGCTTCATGAACTGCTCGGCCAGCTCAACCTCCGCTTTCTGCACCTCGACGTCCGGCTGGTTGTCGTACTCCGCGATCGCGCGAATCTCTTCCGGATAATAGAGCGTGTGCAGCACCAGCCCCTTCTCAAAGGGCCGGATCATCACAATCTGTTCCCTCTGATGCAGCGTGATCTTCGCAATCGCGCCCAGCTTCAGGTCCTGCATGCCTTTGTGGATGAGCGAGTATGCCTTGCGCCCTGGATCCTCGGCGACGCTGAAGTACGAAGTCTGGTAGTAGAGTGGATCGACGTCCGGCAGCTTCACGAACTGCACGATCTCCATTGTCTCCGACGACGCGGCCTCGAGCGCCTTCAGCTCCTCATTCGACACGATGACGTAGTTTTCTTTGTCGACGGGGTAACCCTTGACGAGCTCGCTGCGCTCGACGACGCGATCGCAGGTCGGGCAGTAGGTCTGTTGCTTGATGCGCGAGCCGCACACCTGGTGGATCTGATTGAAGCTGATGTGGCTCTCGCGCGCCGCAACGAACAAACGAATCGGCACCGAGATCAGCCCGAACGAAATGTAGCCTTTCCAGACCGTCGAAGCCATAGGAAGCCAAGAATATCGCAGGGAAAATGCGGAGGAAAATGAAAAAACCAACAGGAATCGCGGCGATAACTCCCCATTTCGCCCTATCTTCGCCCCACGCCCGTGCCTGCCGCTGCTACGAATTGCTCCTGCTTCGCTCCTACTTGGCTCTGGGATGCGTGCGGTCGTAAACCTCGGCTACCTGGCCAACCGTTAACTGCGTGTATCTCTGCGTCGTCGAGAGCCGTTCGTGACCCAGCAACTCCTGGATCGCCCTCAAATCGGCGCCCTCTTCCAGCATGTGCGTGCCGAACGCGTGCCGCAGCGTGTGCGGATGCACATCTGCCGGCAATCCATGCGCCAACGCGATATGCTTCACGATGCGCCCCACGCTCCGCGTTGTCAGCCGCCCATCGCCGCGCAGCCGCAGATTCAGGATCAGTGCCGGTGACGATTTCCCCGCCGCCGCCAGTTTCCGCTCCCGCAGCGGCAGATACGCGCGCAGAGCCTGCGCTGCTGCATCGCCCAGCGGAACGTAACGCTCCTTCCGGCCCTTGCCGCGCACCAGAATCGCCTCGTTCGCCCAGTGAATGTCGCCCAGGTCGATGCCCACCAGCTCGGCGTTGCGAATCCCGCAGCCATACAGCAATTCGAAGATCACGCAGTCCCGCTCCGGCCACGCTGCAGCATCGTCCGCCGCGCTCCCCACCACGCGGTTCATCTCTTCGATTGTCGGAACCCGCGGCAGATGCTTCGGGAGCTTCGGCGTCGCCACCAGCGCCGCGGGACTTTGTTCCACCAGACCCTGGCGCGCCAGCCACTTGAACCACGAGCGAATCGCCGCCAGCGCCCGCGCCACCGACGCCTTCGACAAACCCCGTCCGTACAGCTCGCCGAGATAGTCGCGTATCTGCTGATGCTCAATGCTTGTGAGCGCGAGCATTGTTCCGAGCCTCGCGGTCAGGAAATCCGCGAAACCGTGCAGCTCGCGTTCATACGCGCGCACCGTGTGCGGACTGCCCTTGCGCTCGTGCGCCAGCATCGCGAGAAATCCATCGACATGCCGCACGACCACCGGCTTCGTCCCGCTCTTCGTCACTTTCATGGCGTCACTCGCTTCGCCCGCGGATGATGCTCGCGATGCACGGCCTTCAGCCGTCCCAGCGCCAGATGGGTGTACACCTGCGTGGTCGCGATGTCGGCGTGGCCTAATAAAGTTTGCACTGTGCGCAGGTCCGCGCCCCGTTCCACCATGTGCGTCGCGCAGCTGTGGCGCAGCATGTGCGGGCTTGCCCCCTGGTCGCTTTGTTTCACCAAACGCCAGACCCATTCCCGGCTCAACGGCAGCCCGCGCGTCGAAAGAAACAGGCGGCTCACGGACTTTTTCTCGAGTGACGGACGTCCATTCTTCAGGTATTTCTCCAGCGCTTCCACCGACGCCCGGCCGAGCGGAACGATGCGCTCCTTATCGCCCTTCCCGCGCACCAGCGCACGCCCCGCGTCGAGCGAAAGGTCGGCGACGTTCAGCCCCGTGAGTTCCGAAACCCGCAGCCCAGCCGCATAGAGCAATTCCAAAATGGCGCGGTCGCGGAATGCGATGGCGTCGGCCTGCGGATGATCTGCTGCCATGGCAGCCCGCTCCATCATCCCGTCCACTTCCGACACCGCCAGCGACTTCGGCAGGATCTTCCAGCTCGCGGGCGACTCGAGATTCAGCGTGGGGTCGCGGCGAATACGCTTATCGAGCAGCAGCCAGCGGAAGAATCCGCGCAAACAGGAAAGCTTGCGTGCCGCCGATCGCGACTCGACGCTGTGTTTCGCCAGATGCTCCAGGAATCCCGCCACCAAAGCCTGTGTCGCATCCAGGAGGGTCGCCGAATGGTCCTCCAGATACTCCGAAAATTGCAGCAGATCGCGCTCGTAAGTTTCGCAGGAGAGCGGGCGCAGACCTTTCTCGACGCGCAGGTACGCGAGGTATTCGCGGATCAATCCTGAATTACTCGACCCGGAATGATCCCGCCTGGTATTGCGTGCAGCGCCCACACTTTCATTATCGAAGAAGCACGAGGTCAGGATCAGTACCCAACCAGGTTCATTCCCCGGACCCTCACGATTCGCGGTAGTTGAGCAACAACACTCCGATGAGAATCAGACACACAGGCCACACCCAGGCGGCAAGTTTCCTGTGACGCGACTCGTTCGGGGGAGCAGCCGCTTGATTAAGACGCAGTTCAAGCCAGCGCCCCCATCCCGCAGCCGCGCCCAGCACCGCTATCGGGGTGTGGCTCAGTTCCGCGAAGACCTCGTCGTTCCCCTCCCCCAGCGCGTGCGTGTGCGTGAGCAGCAGCGCTCCGCCCGCCGCGCACAGGACAGGGAACACGTAACGAGCGCGCGGCCAGTGAAGCCGGCCGGTCTGCACGCCCCACTCAAAAATCGCGAATGCGGCGATCAGCACCGCATAGACGCGATGCTCCAGTACATCGGGTGCGGTGAAACTCGCCCAGAAAGGCCGCGGTCCCAGGGGCCAGCATTCCGGATCGGCGCGCAGCAAAATGAAAACCGACAGTCCCAGAAACAGCAGCGGCCAATGCCGCGCCCATCCCTGTCGCGGCAGACGCGAGACCAGCGCCAGGAGCCCCGCCGCCAAAACAATCAGTCCGGCCCAGTGGTGGTTGTATTCCGACCACGCGCGATCGTTCGCGTCGCTCGCGCTGCCGCCGGTGTAGGTCGCCTCGCGCACCGCAACGCCGAGCGGCGTCGGGGGCGCCAGCTGCGCGACCGCAGGCGTATGAAAGCCGGGCCAGTGCCACGCCATGCGCTCGACGACCTGATGTCCGCTCAGCGTGTCCTGCGGCGTCTCATCCACCGACGGTGACTGCGCGGTCAGCGACGCCGCCGCGAGAATCACCGTGAACCCGAGGCCAATCTCGGCTTCGCTGAATCGCCGCAAGCGAAAAAGCAGCGGCGCCGGATCGGACTCGACGCGGCGCAGCAAATAAAAATTGCCTGCCCCCAGCGTCAGAATCAGGCCCGTCAGAACAATCTTTGCCGAGAGCAGCAGCCCGTACGATGTTCCGTACATCCCCTGCCACGAACCGGCGTAGAACCAGGACAGCCCCATTCCGCCCAGGACCAGCACCGCAACGCTGACCACGGCCATTGTCGAGAAGCGGCGCGCCATGCGCCGCGATACGTCGGTATCGCGACTCAGCTTCAGCGCGAGCAGCAAAAAAGGCAGCGCCCCGAGCCACGCCGCCATGCCCAGATGATGCGCCGCGGTGAGAACCAGCAGCAACGGGCGATGATCCATGCGCGACGCTGCGTGGCTGAGCGAAACCGAAGCGGCCAGCCCGACCAGCAGCACGCCAACCGACGGAGCCAGCCGCGATGTCAGGCGCAGCAGCAGGAACAGCGCCAAAGATGCTCCGGCAAAAATCGATCCGGAAATGAAGAACGCTGCCGATGCCATATCGCGGACGCCCATCCCCGAGCTGCCCATGAGGACCGCCGATGAAGTCGCGATGAGAACGACCTGCACCAGGGCGAGCGCGAGTGCGAATCCTGCCGCAATCCACCGCAGCCGCGTCTGCGCCTCGACGCGCAGCCCCGCGGGCCGCGCCGAAAACAGCAGAAAGAAAATGCCACCGAACGTCAGCGCTTCCAGCGCAAACGAAACCGCCCGCAGCAGAAGGGAGAGCAGATCGAAGTCGCGGACGAACCAGATCAAATTGGACCTAGCGGACTGTGAACGGAATCTCTCCGCGCGTGATGTGACCGTCCGTCGAGAGCGCTTGCCAGCGCAGCGAGTAACTGCCCGGCTTCAGCATGGCGTGCGCGTTGAGGTTATTGTCCGCGCTCTGGTTGTCCATCGAAAGGACCTGCGTGTGACCATCGCTCGTCACCAGGGTCAGAACCGAATGATGCCCGTCGACGCGCGAGTTGTAGCGCAGCTCAAAGACGACCCCCGGACCGTGTACCGTTGCATTCGCTGCGGGCGTACTCGAAAGAAGATGAGCGTGCGCGAGTGCGATGCGCGGCAGCAACAGGAGAACGATGAGGGCTGGAATAGCGACGAGCGGTCGTCTGAAATGCATGGCTGCCGGTGAACCTCGCGATCGGGTTTTTGGTTATCGGAAACGGCTGTGGGCGGCCCGTTCCTCAACATAGCACGAAGCGTCCGGGAACCGCGCGGACGGCAGTCCCGTCGTTTGTGCAATCGGGAATTCCTCTTTAGATTCGAGCAGTGATTCCCTGGATCAGCAGAAGCACCCCGATTCCCGCCAGTGCAGCGTAGATCCACTTGAGAAAAACATCTCCCTGCAAGCGATGATTCACGACCCTGCCCAGAAAGACGGCTGGCACCATGGCCGGCAGTGAAAGCAAATAGTAGTGTGTGACGGCAGGCGTCCAGAGCCCGGCAAGCCAATAGCCGGCCATCGATACCATGCTGGCCGGCAGGAAGTAGGCCTGCAGAGTGGCGCGGAAGTGCTGTGCCGACCAGCGCCGCATCGATCCGTAAACGACGAGCGGCGGCCCATTCATTCCGTAGGCACCGCCAAGAATTCCGGCGCAGAATCCACAACTGAAGAGGAGCGCGCGGCTGTCGTGGCGCAGTTCCGGTAGCCGGCGGCCGAAGAGCGACCAGGAAGAGAACAGCAGAATGAGCAGGCCCAGAGCGGACTTCACGACTCTCTGCTGGCCGCTGGTGAGCAGCCAGCAGGCCCAGCGGGACGCCGGGCAGGGTGGACAGCACCAGCCACCCGGCACTGTGCAGATGAATCCTCCTCCAGTCCTGAACAATGACGATGGCCGCAATGGTGATGGAAACAAGGACCGCCAGCGGAGCAGCCACCGGCAGCGGAACAATGAAGGCAAGCAGCGGCACGGCAAACAGAGCCTCGCCGAAACCAAGAGCCGAGCGAATCAGCGTGGCAACAAAGACAATCAGCAGAACCTGCAGCGTAACGGGATCGATTGCACTCTCCGAAAAGAACGGTCCTACCGCGACGCCGCCCGCTCTGACTTGCCGCTGATCTCCGCCGCCCTGGCTTCAGCGTAGGCCGCCGCTCCCATCAGAGCGGCCCGACTCTCCAAAATAATGTGCAGCGGGGTGTGGATCAGCAGTTCGCTCAACCGCCCTTTGTCGGTGAACGCCTGCATGAACACACCGCTCTGCATGGTCTTCAGCATCTTCGGCGCAATGCCGCCGCCCGATATACATGCCGCCTGTCGCGAGTACCTTCAGCACCATGTTGCCCGCCTCGGCTCCATAGGACGCGGCGAAAACATCAAGCGCCTTCGCGCACAACTCGCTCTTCCCTGCCTCGCCCACTTCTCCGATCACGGCGTTGGGATCTTCGGATTCCATCCGCTCCTTCAGCCATGCCGGCTCCTCCATGTGCTTTTCATCGCGGAGGAAGGTGTAGATATTCGTCAATCCCGGTCCGGAAACCACGCGCTCGAAGCTGACGCGCCCATTGAATTTCTGCATCAGCCATTGCAGCAGCTCAACCTCCAGCGCGTTGCGCGCGGCAAAATCGCAATGTCCGCCCTCCGACGCCATGGGCACATGCGACTTTCCGTTCCACACCAGCACACCTTCACCAAGTCCCGTGCCCGCCGAGACCAGCCCGCGATTGCCCACCGCTGAAGGATCGCCCTGATTGAGCGTCAGAATCTGCTCCGGCGTGAGTTCCGGAATGCCGTAACCATTGGCCTCGAGATCGTTGATGAGAAAAAGATGTGTGATGTTCAGACCGGCCGAAAGCTCGTGCGTGTCGAGCACCCAGGGAAGATTGGTGAGTCGCAGGCGCCCCCCGCGCACCGGACCGGGCACGCCAAAGCACGCCGCGGTAATCTCCGGATTCGAGCTCTCCGCGAGGAAGCGCGCAACAATTTGCTGCAGCCCGCTGAATTCGTGAGCCGGGAAGCGCTCGTCGCGAACGTGCACCAGCTGGCCGTGATCGAAGGAATACAGTGCGAGGTGAACTTTGGTGCCACCCACGTCCCCGGCGAGAATCATCTTGCGATCTCCAGTGTTCCTGTGCCATCGGCGCCCGGTGCGGGCAAATGCGCCGCCGCCGCCGCGTCCAGCAGAAAGAGCAGCCGCCCATTCTGCGGCTGAATCAGTTGCGACGGCAACATCTCCGGATCATAAGGTCCCTGCAGCACCCGCCCAAGCGGATCGGCCTTTGCTGCGCCATCGATGAGAAAGAAAACATCGCGCGCCGCATTGATCACCGGCCATGTCAGCGTGACGCGCCAGCTCTGCGTCTGCTGCGGTACGTGATTCGCGACCGCGATGCGGCCCATCTCGTGCAGAGCCTCGGTGTGCGGAAAAAGCGATGCGCAGTGTCCGTCGTTGCCCATGCCGAGCTGCAGAACGTCGAAGATGGGCAGCTCGGCACCTTCAAGACGATAATCGGCGCGGATCGCCGACTCATACCGCGCCGCCGCCTCCTCAGGATCGAGCTCGCCCTCGATCCGAATCACATGATCCGGCGGCAACGGAACCTTATCCAGCAACAATTCGCGCGTCATACCGTAATTGCTGTCAGGATGATCCGGCGGCACGCAGCGCTCGTCCACCCAGAAAATCGAGAGACGATCCCACGGAATGGCCGCGCGATAAGGTTCGTGCGGATCCGCAAGCAGGGCGAAAACCGGCTTTGGACTGCCTCCCCCGGAGACAGCAATGCGTGCGATTCCACGCGCAGAGACTGCCGACCGAATGCCCTGAACGAAGCGCTCCGCGGTCGCGCGCGAAAGCGCATGCTGCTGCTGAAAGACGCGATACTCAACGTGTATTTTCTTTGCCATTTTTCTGCCCGGCAGTCAGGCCGAGTTCTGATCCTGCAATGTGGATTGCGAGCGCAAAGCGGCATTCTATCGCCACACCTCGCGCTCGTGAAAGCCGCGCACTAATGCTTCTGCGGAACCTCCACGCTGTGCCACGTGTGCCCGTCACGGCCGATCAGTTCATCACCGCATTCCGGGCCCCACGTGCCCGCTGCGTAGTTGGGAAAAGTCTGCGGATACTTCTTTGCCCACGCGTCCAGTACGGGGGTATAGAGGGCCCACGTTGTTTCCACCCCATCGCGATGCGCGAACAATGTTGCGTCGCCCAGCATCGCATCGAGCAGCAGACGCTCGTATCCGTTCGCCGACGACGCGCCAAAAGCCTGCGCATAATTGAAGTCCATGTTAACGGGACACACCGCCATTTGCGGCCCCGGCACTTTGGCGCCGAAACGCAGCGAGATGCCTTCGTCCGGCTGAATCCGCATCGTGATGATGTTGGGCTGAATATCGGGGCATGGACCGTGCATGTGCGCGCCAAAAAGTAACATTGGCGGTTGCTTAAACTGGATTGTAATCTCCGTGACCCGAGCCGCGAGCCGCTTCCCGGCGCGAAGATAGAACGGAACTCCCGCCCAGCGCCAGTTATCGATCTCCAGGCGGATCGCGGCGTAAGTCTCCGTCTGGGATTTGGGGTTAACACGATCTTCTTCACGGTAACCCTTCACCATTTGTCCGTCGACGATGCCCGGTCCATACTGGCCGCGCACACAATCGAAAATATTGATCGGCTTGATGGAGGTCCACAGCTTGATCTTTTCTCTCCGCACCGCCTCGGCGGCAAAGCTGGCGGGCGGCTCCATCGCCACGAACGACAACAGTTCCATCATGTGGTTCTGCACCACATCGCGCAACGCTCCGGCCTTCTCATAAAACGGCCCGCGCCCCTCGATGCCAATACTCTCTGCCGCGGTGATCTGAACGTGGTCCACGAAATTACGGTTCCAGATCGGCTCAAAGATGCCATTGGCAAAGCGGAAGACCAGCACATTCTGGACGGTCTCTTTGCCGAGATAGTGATCGATGCGAAAAATCTGACTCTCGCTGAAGACCGTGTCGACGTCGTCGTTCAGTTCCTTCGCACTCTCCAGATCGTGACCGAACGGCTTCTCGATGATGATGCGCGCCTTTCCCACTTCCGGCTTCGCCATCCCCTGCTCGCCCAGGCGGTGCACGATGTCGGCGAAGTATTCGGGCGCGGTGGCAAGATAGAAAAGACGGTTGCCGCGCGTGCCGTAATCGCGATCGTACTGGTCCAGCAGTTTCTTCAAAGCCGCGTAGCCCTGGTCGTTGTCGAAATCCATCGCGTGGTAGCCGATTTTTTTGACGAACTCATCCAGTTTGTCCGCACCCTTCTCCACCCCACCGAAGTCGATGATCCCCTCGCGCATATCTGCGGCAAAGCTCTCACCCAGATCACGGCGCGCCACGCCCACGATGCGGAATTGCCCGGGCAACAGACCCGACTGCTCCAGATGAAAGAGCGCCGGCAGCAGCTTGCGCTTGGTCAGATCGCCGGAGGCTCCGAAAATGACCACCACGCACGGCTCGGGTATGCGCTCCTGCACCTGGGCCGCTGCCTGTTTGACGTCCTCCGGAGAAATTCTGACTTCCGTGGTTGCCATCGATATGCCCCTTTCGGCAATGAGCGGCGGAGGAACTCCTCTACGCCGCCTCTTCCTTTTCAGTCTTCACCGCGTGGCCGCCAAACTCATTCCGCATGATGGCGAGCATGCGATCCGTGAAGTTGTATTCCTCGCGGCTGCGAATCCTGCGCAGCAGCGACTCTGTGATGATCGGTGCGGCGACGTTCAGATTGATCGCCTCGAACACCGTCCAGCGGCCCTCGCCCGAATCTTCGACATACGGTTCCAGCCCCTTCAGTTCAGGATTCTTCCTGAGCGCATCGGCCGTCAGATCCAGCAGCCAGGAACGGACCACGCTTCCATAGCGCCAGATCTGCGCGATCTCAGCAAGGTCGAGATCCAGTTCGGCCTTCTTCTCCATAATCGCGAAGCCTTCGGCAAAGGCCTGCATCATTCCGTACTCGATGCCGTTGTGAATCATCTTCACAAAATGCCCTGCGCCGGCCGGCCCAACGTGTCCCCAACCCTTGTCTTTGGCGGGCGCGAGCGTTTCAAAGATCGGATACAGGCGCTCGACCACATCATCATCGCCACCGATCATCAGGCTGTATCCTTCCTTTAGGCCCCAGACGCCGCCCGACGTCCCTGCATCGACGAAGTTGAATCCCTCCGCCTTAAGTTCGTGGTATCGGCGCTGGCTGTCCTGATAATTTGAGTTGCCGCCGTCGATAAACGTGTCACCCTTCTGCATCAGCGGCTTCAGCTTTGCAATGGTCTCGTCCACCGGTTTGCCCGCCGGAACCATCAGCCAGATGGCGCGCGGCACAGCCAGGTGATTCACCAGATCTTCAAGCGTCGATACGCCCGTCGATCCGGAGTCGGTGAGCCGTTCGACTGCCTCGGCGCTGAAATCAAAACCAACCACCTTGTGCCCGCCAAGCCGCAGACGTTCGGCCATGTTGCCGCCCATCCTTCCCAGCCCGATAATTCCGAGTTCCATCGTTCTTCCTCCGCGATTCTCCGACGCTTTCAAAAGTCTTCAGGCCTCTCGCACGTTCAGAAATCGATCCTGTGCGAGCGAAACCCCCAGCCGCTCCAGTTCGGCAGCCAGCCCGGCCGATCCCTCGTAACGGATGCCGTGAATCCCCAACGCACTCGCGGCTGCCACATTCTCGGCGCGGTCGTCGATAAAAGCCACCTGCTCGGGATCGCGCTGCAGCACATCGAGCGCGAGCTGATAGATCTTCCGGTCGGGCTTGCGCAGTCCCAGATAACACGAGCTGAAGAAAGCATCAAAAGAATCGAGAAGATTGAACTTTTTCAGTCGATACTCGTTCATGGCGCGGGATTCATTGTTAACCGTGGCCAGCACATATTGTTCCGATGCCGCAAGCTGGCGGAGGATTCCGAGCCCGCTGTCGGCCAGCACCGCCGATTCCGAGCGCATCGCCTCAAGAAACTCAGCAGAGGTGAAGCTGCGGGGCTGGAAAAAGACCGTAGCGCGTAAATACTCCTCCACGCTGATCTCGCCCCGCTCCCACGCCTGATCGACCTCGGCATGGCGGCGCTCGAAATCCGCGTGATCCAGCCCAAAGTGCGTGAGCACAGCCTCGCGCTGCTGGCGATCCCAGCCGTTGGTGAGCAGCACGCCGCCCACATCCCACAAAATGGTGCTGATGCCGTCCATGGCATCTCCAGGGTTGGTGACTGGTGGTGAGGAAGCTGTAAAGCCTGGGGCCCTTGTGACTCGTCGATTTTACGGATTACCTGTTTCCCTCATGTTACGAGCTTCGATCGCCTTCACTTTATTGAGCCGGCGCACAAAGCGCTCCACCTGCGACTGGAAACGGGCATCCAGAAACGCCGCGACCAGATCGAATGCCAGCTCCTGGCCGATGATCCGCGCGCCCATCACCAGCACGTTCATGTTGTCGTGCTCCACGCCCTGATGCGCTGAATAGTGATCGTGGCACATGCAGGCGCGGATGCCGGGCATCTTGTTGGCAGCTACGCAAACGCCCACGCCGCTGCCGCAAATCAGAATGCCGCGTTCGGCGCGGCCCGCCTGCAGCGCGCGCCCCACCGCCTCGGCAAAGTCCGGATAATCGGAAGGCTCGGTACTGAATGCACCCAGGTCGACTACTTCGTGCTCCAGCCGTTCGAGGTAACCACGAACCTCTTCTTTGAGCGGGTACCCTGCGTGATCCGCTGCAATCACCAGTTTCATGATTTATTTCCCTGCCATCGCCGGTTCGGCCTTGCGCGCGCGCTCCACCAGCGCCCGGGCGCGAGCGACGACGTTATCCGTGCCGAATCCAAGCTTCTCCAGAGCGATCTTTCCCGGAGACGACGCACCGAAGCGATCGAGGCCGATCACGTCTCCATCGCGGCCCACATACTTCCACCACCCCAGCGTCGCGCCCGCTTCAATGGCCAGCTTCGGCAGATGATCGGGGAAGATGGATGCTTTGTAGTTGTCGGACTGCTCATCAAAAATATGCGTACTCGGCATCGAAACGACCCGCGCAACGATCCCCTCTTTCCTGAGTTCCTCGGCTGCGCGAATCGCCGGCCATAACTCCGAACCGGTTCCGACCATCAGCAGATCGGGCGAATCGCCGCCCTGCTCGACGATGTAAGCTCCGTGACGCACGCCTTCAAAAACCCGCTGCTTCACCGGATCGAGCAGCGGCAGATCCTGCCGCGACAGCGCCATGAACGAAGGCCCCTTGCGCTCCAGCGCCAGTCCCCACGCAGCCGACGTCTCGTTGGCATCCGCCGGACGAAAGTCCGTGAGATGCGGAACCGCGCGCAGCATGGTCAGGTGCTCCACCGGCTGATGGGTGGGGCCATCCTCGCCCAGCCCAATCGAATCGTGGGTGAACACGAAGATCGAATGCGACTGCATCAGCGCGGCCAGCCGGATCGCCGGCTTCGCATAATCCGAGAAGACGAAAAACGTCGACCCGTAAGGAATAATTCCGCCATGCACGGCCATGCCGTTCACAGCGGCGCACATTCCGAATTCCCTGACGCCGAAATAGATGTTCTTTCCCGCCGGATCCAGGTGGAAGTTATCGCTGTCTTTAATGACGGTCTTGGTCGAAGTCGAAAGATCCGCCGCACCACCCAGCAGCTCAGGCACGTCCTTGATAAACGCGTTCATCACCGCGTTCCCCGCGTTGCGCGTTGCCATTGGCTTGCCGTCCGCCGGGAATTGCGGCAGACTCTGCTCCCACCCATCCTTCAGGCGGCCCTCCTGCACGCGCTCGTATTCCGCGGCCAGCTCCGGAAACGCCTTCCGGTAATTCGCGAACAGCGCGTTCCAGTCGGATTCCTGCTTCGCACCGCGATCCACCGCCTGCAGCCAGTTCTTCGCTGCATCTTCGGGAACATAGAAAGTCTTGTCCTCCGGCCAGCCCAGGTTCTTTTTCGTCTGCTTCACCGCTTCGGCGCCCAGTGCCTCACCGTGAACCTTGTTGGTACCAGCCTTGGGGCTGCCGTATCCAATCACGGTTCGCACGGCGATCAGCGAAGGCTTATCCTTCACGGCCTGCGCCGCTTCGATCGCCTTCGAGATTGCCTCCAGGTCGTTGCCGTCCTCGACGATCTGCACATGCCAGTGATAGGCCTCGAATCGCTTGAGCCTGTCCTCGGTGAACGACAGTTCTGTGGGCCCGTCGAGCGAGATCAGATTGTCGTCATACAGGTAAATCAGTTTGCCTAACCCCAGCGTTCCGGCCAGCGATGCCGCCTCGTGCGAGACGCCTTCCATCAGATCGCCGTCGCCGCAAAGCCCATAGGTGTAGTGGTCCACGACCTCGAAGCCTGGGCGGTTATACACCGCGGCCAGATGCCTCTCCGCCATGGCCATGCCCACCCCCATCGCGAATCCCTGCCCCAGCGGCCCCGTCGTGACTTCAACCCCATCGGCGTGGCCGTACTCCGGGTGCCCCGGCGTCTTCGATCCGTACTGCCGGAACTGCTGCAAATCTTCGATCGTCAGGTTGTATCCGGTCAGGTGCAGCACGCTGTACAGCATCGCCGATGCATGCCCGTTCGAGAGCACGAAGCGGTCCCGATTCGTCCACTTCGAGTGCTTCGGATTATGACGCATGTACTTGTGAAACAACAGATACACAATGGGCGAATCGCCCAGAGGTGCACCGGGGTGACCGCTGTTCGCCTTTTCCACCGCATCGACGGCAAGGAACCGCAGGGCGTTAATCGACAACTGGTCGAGTTCGTTCATAGTCTCGTCTCTCCTCCTGGGTTTGCCTGGGAACAGTGCGGAACAACCGGACACTCAATCCTGATTTTCGCTCTGATGTTTGGATGACGCAAACCGCTCGTCCGTCTCACGACTCAAGGGCGACGTCGAAATTGCGGCCCTCCCAACGGATTTCGTCCGGCCAGAACAGAGTAAAGGAAAGCGCGCCGCTTTGCCCTGGCGTCGTGGGCAGATCGGCATAGGAGCCGGCGAAGCCCAGTTGCGTACTGTCAAGCACATTGGTCGTCTTCCAGTTGTCAGGGGTCCAGGTGACCTGAAAGCGCGAAGCTGAGGTGATACGCAGACATTTGCCGGCCGGAATCTGGCGAATCTGGCGGCGCAGCACCTTGAAGACTTCGATGCGACTGGGTGGGTGATTGCCCTGCGCGTATCGCTGTTCGACGACGGGGATGCGGTCGACAACCTGACCGTCGTACGTCGATCGCAGGAGCTTGAGATATTCCGAGTGCGCCCAGACCAGCGGCATCGCGGAGCCGGCCGGACCGCCCAGCACAAGGCCATTCCGGCTCGGTTCGTCCCAGATCTGCTCGGGGAGCATGCCACCGTCGGAGGCAAAGCGCTCGATGGTCTCGATCAGATTATTGACATTGCGGCCCGCGGCCAGCTCGTAGTGGGCGCGCTCGCCGGTGAGCAGAGGCCAGGCGCGGCCCTTGCCCCAGCCGAGGAATGGCCCGCCGTCGGGGCGCTGGCCGTAACCATCGTGGTTGTAGCGCAGCCAGCACGGACCTTTCGGGGTGTCTACTTTGAGCACGTAATCGACCACCTTGAGCGAGTCGACGATGAGTGGATTGTCGGCAGAGCGCACGCCATAGCGCACCAACTCCAGAAAACCCGCGTCGATGATCTCGCGCGCTTCGAATTCCGACTTTTCGCCGGGAGGAATGTTGTTGATGTGCACTATCTCGCGTCCGCATTCTTCATGCGCGTAAGGATCGCCGCATTCCGGCGGGCGGATGCGCATGTAGTGGCGCTTGACCTCGGGATGCAGAACTCCGTTGTTGGTGACGGTCCAGTCTTCGAGGTGGCTCTCGATCCAGTCCGCGTGCTCTTCGAGGAAATGCGCCAGCTCCGGCGCGTCGTGCGCACGCGCCATGTCGGCGGCGCAGATGAGCCCGGAGATCACCGCAGCGAGGGTCGATGGCGAATAGCCCGCGATTTCTTCCCAACGCTCCTGCTGCGTGACGGGTGCGTAGCGAACCAGGAATCCTGCGGCGCGCTCGACAAACGGAAAGACCTCGAAGTTGCCAAGCCCATCCAGTTTCCACAAACGCCAGGCGAGGATGATCGGGAAAGCAACCTCGTCGAGCTGGATGCCGGTCCAGTAGGGCTCGCCATTGACCCAGAAATTCTGTGAGAAGCCGCCGTCGGGCTTTTGCGTGCACGCAAGGTAAGCCAGGGCGCGCAAGGCGGTTTCGGTACGGCCGCAGGCCAGCAGCGCTGTCGCGGTCTGGACCATGTCGCGCGTCCACACCAGATGGTAGCCGCCCAGGTCGTCATCCCCTTTGGCGTAGCCCCAGGGGATCGACGCCGAAGCGATAAAGGCGCCGGCGAAGGTTTTGTCTTCATGCGCCAGCACCACGTTGTGGCTGATCTGCAGCAGGCGGCCGCCGTCGCCGGAGTGGCGTGCCATGTGCTGGGGCGTGGCGGCGCGATGCCACTGCTCGATGAAGCGCGAGAGATGGCGCTCGAAGGGCACGGCGAGTGAGCCCAGGGTGCAGGTGAGCGCGGCATGATGGCCTTCGCCGAAGCCGATCGCCAGCATGAAATCGCGCATGTGCGCCGCAGGTATTTCGCCCATGACAGCGATGTTGCCGTCGAGCGCAGAACCGAACTCCCAGTCCATTTGGAAGTTGTTGCGCAAGTCCTGCCATCCGTCGCTCGAGCCTACGTAGCCGCAACTGGCGCGGCTGAAGCCGCCGGTGCAGGCCATAGCCAGCGACACGTCGTCTCTCCAGGCAATAGCGACGCGCTTCCCGGCCATATCCACCAGGCGCGCGTTGTTGCCCCTGCCGCCGCCCTCCAGATGCGGGGCCAGCAGGGCGTAGACGCGGAGACGGGCAAGCAGTTCTTCGTCCCCTTCGATGCGCACATGAACCAGCACCACCGGGTAGTGCGGATCGGCGATGACCTCGCGGGTAAGACAGTAACGGTCCTCGCGGTCGCGATTGATGGACCGAACCGCGAGCGCGTCCGAGTCGATGTATGCGAATTCGTGGATGAGATCGCGGCGCTCTTCGTGGAAAAAAGTCTCCCCATCGGTGATGAGGAATTGCATATCGCGAATCTGGGGCCGGTCGATGGTGGGGTAGTAAATCTCGTTGAGGATGCCGTGGGAGATGGTGAACCAGATTCTGCTCGACGCTGCGTACGCGGTGCCCACCGCATCTTTGGCGCTCGAAGTCCAGCGCGGTTCAAGCCCGGGCGCCCCGAAGGCCGGTCCCTGACCCTCGATCCATTTGTACCGCGAAGTCACATCCGTCATGCGTCAGCCATTCTCTCTGAATCTGTTCTGTTCCGCATTAAGCGCGCATCAACACTCGATTCGCCGCGTCATTTAGCCATTCGATTTTCGACTGCACCCGAGGTGATCCGACTGAATCCAGTCGATTGTGGCCTTTCTGCTGATCTGCCAGTCCACCGTGAAGCTGTCCCTTCCCGCGATGGAGTAAATGAACCGGTTGGCTGCGTACGGCGCCCCGGGGTCCTCCGTGACAGCCGAAGTCATCGTGAGCACGTTGCCCTTCCATCCGTCCATGCTGGAATAAACAGCGGCGCCGAAGTTGTTCGGCGTCGAATTCGACGAGCTTTTTTCCCGCCGGATCATAACCGATTAGATACTTAGCAACGTATCCGGTCGCAGGTTGAACGTCCTGTTCCGTCAATTCGATCCATTTCCCGTCCAGAATCACCGCGCCGGTAAAGGAGGATTTGTGAAGCTGTTTGTTGCGAAATGAACCTTCGCAGTCCCAGGATCCGGTGAACTGAAAACCCGCCGGTGGCAGCGGGGAAAGCGGGTTTACTCCCTGGGCAAAAGCGTGACCTCCGGAAAAGAGAAGGCTGGCAACCAGAAAAGTCGCAATGCGCATGATTCGCTCCGCAGAACATCATAGATGGACAGCGGATCACGCGTTCTGCCCTACATCACCTGCGCCATCGTGTCCTGGTCGGGATGGAACTGGACTTCGCTCATGGCGTGGGCAATCTCGCGGTTCTTCATGAACTGCTCCCACACGAACCCCGTGCGCAGATTCTCCGCCATCAGCATGGTGATGCCCTGATCGATCCCCAGAATATCCGGCCCAAACCAGCTCGCCTTCGGCTGAAAGGCATCAACAAATCCATAGCGCGTGTAGACCTTATCGTTGAACTGGTCCCGCATGCTCAGCAGCACATGGGTGCACTCGGCAGGCAGAAACACCACCGATCCGCCGGCGGCGCACGGCACCAGCGTGCCATCCAGCGGACCCATCGCCGGCGGCCCTCCCCACACGCGATAGCCTTCACGCGAATCCGAAGCCGAGATGCCCCACAGATTCTGGTCGAACCAGGGAAATCTCCGGCCCTCGGTAAGGCACCACAGCTGGTGCGCGCGCGTCGCGGCAATCGAATTCGTGAAGTAGTTGGCATGCAGATCGGCGACATTGCGAAAATCGCACCACGCATGCGCGTATTGGTGAATGAACAGTGGCGCCACGCCGCTGATGTAGTCGAGACCGCCAAACTGTACCACCGGCCGCTGCAAATCATTCCAGTTCGTCGCCGGGATCGAGTGCGTCGGCGAGCCGATCGCCAGCAGATACATGGTCAGCAGTTCGGAATAGATGTCCCAGCGATGCTTCAAAAAACCCTGGTCCGGCAGCCATCCCATCGAAAGCGTCTGGCCGCCGTTCAGCATCCACTCCCAGTCCACGCGCCGATAAAACGTTGTCGCCAAACCCTCGATGCGCGGGTTTCCGGAAAAATATTGCCGGCATGTCAGCACTCCACACAGCAGCAGCGCTGTGTCGATCGATGACAACTCGCTGCCGAACATCCGCTGCCCGCTTTCCATGTCGATAAAGTGGTAGAGGAATCCGTGTTCGTGCGGGCAGTCTTCCAGCAGGAACGCCAGCGTCTTCTCCACGCGCTGCTCGCAGTCGAAGGCACGCAGGTAATTCCGCTTGTGCGCGATGCACAGCGCCGTCAGCCCGAATCCGGTGGCGGCGATACTCGAAACCCGGCTGAGGGAGAGACCCGCCACCGGCGCGCGATCCCGCACCATGCCGGTGCGCGGGCTCGCCTCGTTATAGAAAAAGTCGCTCGCCCGCCCCTCCAGATCGTCCAGCAGCGTCTCCGCCGCGTTGGTGATCTGCGTCAGCGGGCGATTGATGAATACGCCCGGCGGGTGCGGATATTGCTGCGCAGCCTGGGCCTCCGGCTTCGGCTCCTGCCCCGGCTTCACCTTCGGAGGCTGCGCCTGGTTCTGCGCGGCGGCCAGCGCCGAACCGCCCAGAGCAAGCGCACCCGTGGCCCCGGCGCGCTTCAGCAGCTCTCTTCGCGTGATTGAGGATGGAGCCAACGGAGGTCGGTTCTTCTCTTCGATGCAACAGAATCGCAGCCGGTCAGCAGATCGTCGCCACAGGCCTGTCCTGAAATTCCCATCGGACCCGGCAACGACCCTTCTGACAATTTAAAAGACGCAGCGTGGAAAAGGATAATCCCACCCTCAGGTCAGCCCATTCCCCAAATCGAATCGCCCGCCTGCACCCTGCAACCAGGCTGGCGCATCCAGTATGATCGAAGGGCGAAAATGGCGTGGGCCCTGCATCGTCCTCGAAACCGGCCCGCACAACCCCCTCAGACATTTCACCACTCACATTTTGCAAGGAGGAATGCTTTGGCACACGAAGTCCCACCTCTTCCCTACGACTATTCCGCACTCGAGCCGTACATCGACGCCGCAGACCATGCACCTGCACCATGACAAGCATCACCAGGCTTACGTGACCAATCTGAACGCCGCCATTGAGAAGCACCCCGACCTTGGCAAACACTCCGCCGAGGACCTGCTCCGCAATCTGAACAGCGTGCCCGAAGATGTCCGCGCCACCGTGCGCAACAACGGCGGCGGCCACGTCAATCACTCCATGTTCTGGGTCATCATGAAGCCCGGCGGAGGCGGCGAGCCGACCGGCGCCATCGGAGAGCAGATCAAGAAAGATTTCGGCAGCTTCGAGGATTTCAAAAAGCAGTTCAACGAAACCACCGCGAAGCAGTTCGGCTCCGGCTGGGGCTGGCTCATCTGGGACGGCAAGCTGAAAATCATCACCAGCGCCAACCAGGACAGCCCGCTTTCCCAGGGCCACTTCCCCATCCTCGGCAACGACGTCTGGGAGCACGCCTACTACCTCAAATATCAGAACCGGCGCCCGGAATATCTCGCCGCCTGGTGGAACGTGGTGAACTGGGCCGAGATCAACAAGCGCTTCGAGCAGGCGAAGAAGTAACCGTCCCCGGATAATCCCATCTCACAGGCCCTTTCCGCCGTTTCAACGGCCGGAAGGGCCTTTCTGTCACCAGCGGCATTTATGATGGACCGTTCCCGTGATCCCGCCTCCCAATCCCAACCTTCCTGGAGGAACGCTCCTGATGCGCTGTGTGCGCCTCGCTTCTCTGCCGCATGCCCGCCGCCTTCTTTCGCTCGTCGCCGTACTGGCCACCCTCTCGCTTACCGCTTCCGCGCAAACCACCGCCGCCACTCCCGCGCGCTGGGTTGGCACCTGGGCCACTTCCCCCTTTGACGGCGATCCATGGCACACCATCCCCACCCTCGTCGATTCGACTCTCCGCGAAATCGTTCACACCTCCATCGCAGGCAAAGCGCTGCGGGTGCGCTTCACGAATGAATTCGGCACCGAGCCCCTCCGCATCGACGCCGCCAGCGTCGCCCTCAGCGCCGGCGAATCCGCCATTCAGCCCAACTCACTGCACGCCCTGGCCTTCGACGGCCAGCCCTTCATCGTCATCCCCCCGGGCGCAGCGATCCTCAGCGATGCCGTCGAATTCGCCACGCCCGCCTTCGCCAATGTCACCATCAGCTTCTTTCTGCCCCTCCAGCAGATCAGCAACGTCTCCGTCCACTCCAGCGCGCAGCAGATCAACTACATTCAGACCGGCAACGAAGTCAGCGCCCCCATCCTCACTGCGCCCACCACGGTTTCCTCCTGGTATTTCGTGAGTGGCATTGACGTCGCGCCCACCCCGACCAGCGCGGCAGCTGTCGTAGCCTTCGGCGACTCCATCACCGACGGCGCCTACGCCACCGACAATCAAAACCATCGCTGGCCCGACGACCTCGCCACACGCCTCGCCGGCAATCCCGCCACGGCGAACCTCGCCGTCCTCAACGAAGGCATCGGCGGCAACTGCGTCCTCATCACCTGCGTCGGGCCCAACGCTCTCGCCCGCTTCGACCGCGATGTCCTCGCACAGGCCGGGGTCCGCTACGTCATCGTTCTCGAAAGCATCAACGACATCGGCACCCTGCACGAACCCAACCGTCCCAACTACAAGCTCACGGCCGAGGACCTCGAGCAGGGACTCAGCCAGTTGATCGCCCGCGCCCACGAGCACGGCATCAAAGTCTTCGGCGCCACCCTGACTCCTTATCAGGGCGCCGGCTACTACACCGACCGCGGCGAGCAGATCCGCGAAGCCGTCAACAGCTGGATCCGCACCAGCGGCGCCTTCGACGGCGTCATCGACTTCGATAAAGCCACCAGCGACCCCGCCCATCCGCTCGTCTTCCTGCCCGCGTACGACAGCGGCGATCACCTGCATCCCAAAGACTCCGGCTACGCCGCCATGGCGAACTCCATCGATCTCAGCTTGTTCCATTGAGCCTCATCGGCGCCAGAAGACGATATTCTCCTCTGTTCGGGCAACGAATTCCGCGCCAGGCCAAATTCACGCGACTGTAACCCGGCATTAACGCTCGCCCCCATCTCTCCTGGAGGAACTGCAGGCCAGCGCCCAAGCGCGCCGTCGCCTCCGCCCCTGTCCGCCGCCGATCAGCAGCGCCGGCCAGATTCCAGGACCCCGAGGTGCCGCGTGGCCGAGATCCGCCCCTTCCCCGCCGCCAATTTCCGCGAACTCGACGAAGCCAAACCCTCCGGCATGCACTGGAAGATCATGTTCATCTCCGGCATGGGCTTCTTCACCGACGCCTACGACCTGTTCATCATCGGCGTCGTCATGACCATGCTGCGGCCTCTCTGGCACGTCGGCAAGCTGGAGGAGAGTCTGGTCGAATCCACGGCGCTGCTGGCCTCGGCCTTCGGCGCGCTGCTCTTTGGCCGCGTCGCCGATATGGTCGGCCGCAAACGCATCTACGGTATCGAAGTCCTCGTCCTCGCTGCCGGCGCAATCGGCTGCGCCTTCGCCGGAAATATCTGGTGGCTCATCGGCCTGCGCTTCATCCTCGGTGTCGGCATCGGCGGCGATTATCCCGTCTCCGCCATCATCATGAGCGAATATGCGGGCAAAGCCTCGCGCGGCATGATGGTCACCATGGTCTTCGCCATGCAGGCCGCCGGCCTCATCGTGGGACCGCTCTTCGCCTCAGCCCTCCTCCTCACGCATATGCCCCAGGACATCATCTGGCGGATCCTGCTCGCCTTCGGCGCCGTTCCCGCCCTCGCCGTGTATTGGTCGCGCCGCCATCTGAAAGAGACGCCGCGTTTCCTCCACGCCTCAGGCCAGGAGGAAGACGACAAGGGAAAGCTGGTGCGCGCCAAACATTTCGACGAGAAGCATCACTCGGTCTCGTTCTGGGACGGCTTCCACCGGCTCGTCAACGACAACAAACTCCTAGCACGCCTCGTTGGCGTCTCTTTCGCCTGGTTTCTCATGGATTTTGCTTACTACGGCAATACGGTCTCCAGCCCGCTCGTGCTCTCCGCGCTCGGCGCGCACGACAGCCTGCTGAAGAAGACCCTCACTCAGCTCGTCATCTTTGCTGTCTTTGCTGCACCCGGCTATGCCGCCGCCATCCTCCTCATGGATCGGCTCGGGCGCAAGATCATCCAATCTCTCGGCTTTGCCATGATGGCAGTCGCGTTTGCCGTCATGGCCCTCGTGCCCAACATCGAGAAGAGGATCGTCCCGTTTGTCGTCATCTATGGCATCAGCTTCTTCTTTACCGAATTTGGTCCCAACGCCACCACCTTCGTCTACCCCTCAGAAGTCTTCCCCGTCCGCGTCCGCTCCACCGGCCACGGCATCGCCGCCGCCATGGGCAAGCTGGGCGGCTTCATTGGCGTCTTCACCTTTCCCTTCCTGATGCACTGGCACGGCCTGCTCGCGGCTGAATCCGGTGCAGCAATGGTCAGCGCTTTCGGACTCGTTACGACACTGGCATTGTTGCCGGAAACCAAGGGCAAGAGCCTCGAGGAACTGGCCTCGGAGCCCGAAACACCGGTCGAGCGCGCCCAGGCCGCTTGATCAGTGGGATGGTGAGCACCGCATGCAAGCCGGGGGCCTGCAAGCCCGGTTTTGGCTTGCGTGGGATGGTGGCGATTGCCCCTCTTTCAGTCGCTTTCCGGGACCTGCGGAAGATCGACTGCCAGCGGGTCCTCGTCCTCTTCAAGAGACGGAATGGCATCGTCATCAACGATCCCCAGGGGGTCCTCTTCTGCGAGCGCCACCGGATCTGCTGCAAGCGGGGGAGACGGCACCGGGGCATCGTCCGCTTGCGGCCGTTCACGTACAGGGTTAGCAGAGCGGCGGCGTTGCTCCCTCAGTGCTTCGATTTTCCTGCGCGCGTCTTCCAGATTGCTCATACGCCCACCTCCGACGGTCCACGCATCCTACGCCGTGGCGGCGGCCCAGTCGAATGACCCTGGCCGGCAACCGCATCCTTCGCCCAAAAACCGTGTCTAATAGTGCAGGAAGGTCTTCTCGAACCATGCGCTTGACCCTGTTTTCTGCCGTGGCTCCCTTCGTTTTCGCGGGAGCCCTTTTCGCGCAGGCCCCCTCCGTTCCCGCGGGCCAGTCTCACTTCACCCTCGTCGAAGCCAATGACGGGAAAACCGTCGGTTCCGCGGACTGTTCGGTCACCCCCGCGGCGAGCGGCTATCAGATCGACTCTCATGGCGACCTGAAGATGCCCAAGTTCACTTACACGTTCACCAACAGCAATCGCCTCGACAGCGGACTTAACATCGTCCACGATCAGCTCACCGGCACGGTGAACGGTGCGCAGGTCACCTTCACTCTCGGATCCGATCCCTCCGGCCGCCAGTTCCAGGTCAGCATTAACGCCAAGGGACAGACCACGAGCAACACCTTCGACCGCCATCAGCACACGGCGCTGCTGCCCGATCTCGACCCCGCAGCCTACACCGCTATGGTGCACTTCGCGATCGAGCATCCCGCCACCACGTGGATTGTCATCCCCAAGCAAAACGGACTGCTGGTGCCTGCCGAGTACACAGCTAAATCCGATGTCCATGCCACCTTTCATGGCCAGCCCATCGACGCGCATCACACCAGCGTTATCGTGAGTGAGCAAAACGGCATCTCGGTCGAGCTCTACTACACCAGCGAGGGCGCGCTCCTCGAAGCCGACCTGCCCGAACAGAACTTCTACGTCGTCCGCGACGACTTCAAGCTCCAGAACCGCCCAAAATACACGCCGCCGCAGGGAACCGCTCCTCCTCCGCCCAACCAGGGTCAGCCACAAGGCCCCGGTCAGACACCACCGCAATATTCGGCGCCCCCAGGCGGACCGCCGCAGGTCCAGCCGCAGGCCATGCTCCAGTCGTATTGAAGGTTTGAGGGAGAGCCTATGCAAGCCTGGAGTTGACTTGAGTGGGCGCGAGTCTCTACGGAACCTTAACGACAACCTTCCCGCGCGCGTGTCCCTGCTCGAGATAACGCATCGCGTCCGCCGCTTCGCCTAACGTGTAGCAGCGATCCATCACCGGCGTCACCTTTCCTGACTGCATCAGCTCTCCCAAAAGGTTCAGGTCGGCCTGGTTGGCCCTCGCCATCATGGTGCCCAGCTTCTGCTTCGTAAACGGAGCCAGCACCAGCAAGCCGACCATCCCACCCAGAATCGCCAACGAGCCGCCTGACGGACCCCCGATGATCACGTATGCGCCCCTCGGCTTCAGCACCCGCCGCACCGCGGACAGCGCATGATTCACATGGCAATCGAGGATCGCGTCATACCGCTCGTGGCCTGCAGCAAAATCCTCCTGCGTGTAATCGATCACCCGATCCGCCCCGATCGATCGCACCAGCTCCCCATTTCTCGTGCTGCATACGCCGGTCACTTCCGCGCCGTAATATTTTGCGAGTTGCACCGCAAACGTGCCCACACCGCCGGCGGCGCCGTTGATCAGGACCTTCTGCCCAGGCTGTACGTGTCCCTTGTCGCGAAGCCCCTGTAGAGCCGTGAAGGCCGCGACCGGCACAGACGCAGCCTGCTCAAACGTCACATTCTCCGGCTTCATCGCCACCGCTGATGCCGGAGTGCACACAAATTCGGCAAGCGCCCCGCGGCACGTTCCAAACACCGCGTCCCCCGGTTTGAACGGCGTCACGCCCGCGCCCACCGCTTCGATCAGGCCAGCCACATCCCGCCCCGGGCGCTTGACTTTCTCCCGTCCAGCCAGCAGGCGGACGAACGAAGGATCTCCTTCCATGAGCCGCCAGTCCAACGGATTCAGGCCGGCGGCGTGCACCTGGATCAACACTTCGCCGTCGCGCGGAACCGGCTGGTCCACTTCCTCGCATCGAAGAACATCCGGGGAACCAAAATGGCGATAGACAATGGCTTTCATCGGCACACCCCTGCGGTCACGCGGCAATCGTTGACAGCCTGGACCACGGGCGGTTCGCTACAACCTTAGTTTCGCCTGGATTCCATCGCCGCCGGTCACCCGAGTCCCTGGGTCCCGAGACTACGCCTTGCCAGCGTACGCCCTGACCAGATTTCCCAGCAGCCTCACCGCGCGCGGTACTGCCTGGCGCAGCGGCCCGGATATTTCTTCGCCGTAGCCAAAGTGCCCTGCCCCGATGGTCAGCGTAAAAGCCCGCGCCGGAGCATGTCCGCACACGGACTGCGCCATCGCCAGCAACGCCGCCGGATCGAGCCGGTGCGTCTCGGATGCTTCTTCCCTGGCAGCGACCGGATACACGCGAATTGATCCCGGATCATCCGCCGCGCAGGCATCCACAAAGATAGCCAGCTCCGTACCGGCCAGATCAGCCGCCATCTCCGGCGTAAACTGCTGCGCCGCCACGATCCGTAGACGCGAGGCGGGGAAGAGTTGTTCCGCCGCCTCGGCGATCCGCAGACCAACGCCATCGTCCTGGCGCAGAGAATTCCCGCACGCTAAAAGCAGAGCCGGATGCGGAGGGGCGATGTTCATCGTCCTGGCCTCAGCCCCTCCGCACTTCCCGAATCAGCGAGCCATCCGGCGCGCGCAGCTCCACCGCCAGCGGCATCCGTCCCAGGGCATGCGTCGAGCAGCTCAGGCACGGATCGAACGTCCGCACCACCGCCTCCACGCGATTCAACATCCCTTCCGCAACGTGCTCGCCCTGCACATAATGCCGCGCCGTCTGCAGAATGCCGCGGTTCATCGCGGCGTTGTTATGCCCCGTCGCGATGACCAGATTCGCCCACGTGATCAGCCCGTTCTCATCCACCTTGTAGTGATGGATCAGCGTCCCGCGCGGCGCCTCCGCCACGCCCACGCCCTCAAGATTGTTCACCGAGGCAGTAGCCCGCACATGCTTGTCGAGAATCGCCTTGTCCGCGAGCAGCGACTCGATCTTCTCCGTCGCGTGCAGCATCTCGATCAGCCGCGCGTAGTGGTAGTGGAACGAGCTCAGCACCGGCTTCGGCGACATCGCCCGAAACTCCCGCCATTCGACGTCGGCCAGCGGCGTGTCGCAGCGATCGGCGAGATTCAGCCGCGCCAGCGGCCCTACGCGATACGTCCCCCCCGGATACCCCAGCGGTTTGTAGTACGGAAACTTCATGTAGGTGTACGGCTCGACCGCCTCGCCGATGAAGTCCGCATAGTCCGCAGGATTCAGCTCGCCGGCAATGATGTTTCCCTCCGAATCGATGAACCGCAGCGCGCCGTCGTAGTACTCCGCCAGGCCGCGCTCGTCGACCAGCCCCATGAACAGCGTTGGAAAATTCGCGAAAACCTCAATCTCTGCCTGGAATTTTTCAATGCTTTGTTTGAACCACGCGAGCGTTCTTTGAATCGCCGCGCTCGCCGCGGGAATCATCCCGAGAATCTGATCGCGTTTCTCCGCGCTCAGCGGCTCGTTCACGCCGCCGGGCACCGTCCAGCCCGGATGAATCCGCCGCCCAGCGAGCAACTCGATGATCCGCTGCCCAAACTGCCGCAACGCCACGCCATCGGCGCCAATCGAAGGATGCGCATGCGCCACATGCAGAATGCTCCGCTCCTCAACCGGCGCATCCATGCCCAGCAGCAGATCCGGCGACGACAAATAAAAGAAACTCAGCGCGTGCGACTGGATCAGCTGCGCGAGATTCATGACCTGCCGCAGATGCGCCGCCACCGGCGGGATCTTCACCGCCAGAATCGCATCGCAGGCCTTCGACGACGCCACCAGATGGCTCACCGGGCAAATGCCACAGATGCGAGCCGTGATGTTCGGCATCTCGTAAAACGGCCGCCCCTCGCAGAATTTCTCGAAGCCACGCAGCTGCGTCACGTGAAACGTCGCGTCCTGCACCACGCCCGCTTCGTCCAACTGCAGCGTGATCTTGCCGTGCCCTTCCAGACGCGTGACCGGGTCGATAACAATGGTCCGAGGCATACTCTCCTGCTTTCCTGTCCCTGCCGTCCGGGTTCGCTCAGCCGAAGTGAGCGACCCCTTCCAGCGTGGGTACGTGGCCTGCCAGCAATTCCGACAGCACCTGATAGATCGTGTCGGCCGAAGGCGGGCATCCCGGCACGAACACATCCACCGGCACAACCTCGTGCACCGGGCGTACCCGATCGAGCAGCGCCGGCACGCCCACCGTCGGCACCTGCGGCTGCACCACATTCTGCTCGTAGACGCGCAGATAGACCGGCTGCGGCCCGCACGTGTTGCGCATCGCCGACACGTTCCCCGTGAGCGCACAGTCGCCCAGCGACACCAGCATTCGCGTGTGTTCGCGAATCCTGCGAATCTTCTTCAGATCGTCCTCGCTCGCTACCGCGCCTTCTACCAGCGTCACATCCACCATCTCCGGGAACGTCTTGCGATCGACCAGCGGGCTGTACACCAGCTGAAACTGGCTGCTCAGCTCGATCAGCCGCTCATCCATATCGAGCAGCGACATGTGGCAGCCGGAGCAGCCATCCAGCCAGACCGTCGCCAGTGTCTTCAATTCGCTCATGGCCTTCTCCCTCTCGCTCATGGCTGCTCCCCTTCCCGCATGATGCGCAGATACGGCAGGAACTCCGGATGCTTCCGCACTTTATTGCCCACGCTGGTCTTCTCAAACAGCGCCCCCGTCGGGCACACCTGCACGCACTTGCCGCAGCTGGTGCACGTCTCCGAATCGCCCCACGGCTGCTTCAGATCGGTGATCACCAGCGAAGTCGCACCGCGTCCCATCACGCCCCAGGTGTTCGCGCCCTCAATCTCCGAGCAGACGCGCACGCACCGCGTGCACAGCACGCAGCGGTTGTGATCCACGGTGAACCGCGGGTGCGAAGCATCCACCGGCAGCTGGGGATACTGATACGGAATCTCCACGTGCGTCATGCCCAGTTGCAGCGTGAGGCTCTGCAATTCGCAGTTTCCGTTCGCTACGCACACCGAACACACATGATTGCGCTCTGCAAAGAACAGCTCCAGGATCATCGTTCGGTAGCGGTCAATCTTCGGTGAATGGGTCGTGACTTCCATCCCTTCCTGCACCTGCGTGACGCATGCCGGCAGCAGCCGTCGCGCGCCCTTCACCTCCACCAGGCACAGCCGGCACGCACCCACTTCCGACAATCCTTCGAGATGGCACAAGGTAGGAATCGCCACGTTGTGTTCCCGCGCCGCTTCGAGAATGCTCTGGTCCGAACGAGCGCTGATCTCTTCGCCGTTGATGGTCAGTGTGCGAACATTCGGTTCCGCGCTCATGCGTGCACCCCCCCGCGAGAAGCGTCCACTGCCTGCCTGCATTCGCACACCCCCGCCGGACATCGCTTCTCCTCGATGTGCGCCAGATACTCGTGCTTGAAGTAGCGCAGCGTGCTCAGGACCGGATTCGGTGCCGTCTGCCCCAGCCCGCACAGACTCGTCGCGCCCACCACCTCGCACAGTTCCGTCAGGCGGTCCAGATCGCGGTGCGTCGCCTCGCCCTTGGTGATCTTCGTCAGCAGCTCATACATCTGCACCGTCCCCGCGCGGCACGGTACGCACTTGCCGCACGATTCCGTCATGCAGAACTCCATAAAGAAGCGGGCGACAGACACCATGCAGGAGGTGTCGTCCATGACGATCATGCCGCCCGAACCCATCATGGAACCGGCGCTGATTAAGGCGTCGTAGCTGATAGACAAATCGAGGTGCTCCTCCGGCAAACAACCGCCCGAAGGTCCGCCAGTCTGTACTGCCTTGAATTTCCTTCCGTCCGGGACGCCGCCGCCGATCCCAAAAATGATCTGCCGCAGCGTCATCCCCATCGGCACTTCCACAAGACCCGTGCGCTGGATCTTTCCCGTCAGCGCGAAGACCTTCGTCCCCTTGCTGCGCGCCGTCCCCATCGACGCGAACCACTCGCCCCCGTGCCGGATAATCGGCGCCACGTTGGCGAAGGTCTCGACGTTATTGATCAGCGTAGGATCGCCCCACAACCCCGACACCGCCGGATACGGCGGCCGTGGCCGCGGCGTCCCGCGCTTGCCTTCAATCGACGCAATCAGCGCCGTCTCCTCGCCGCAGACAAACGCCCCCGCCCCCAGACGAATATCGATGTCGAAGCTGAACTGCGTTTCGCAAATCGAATTCCCCAGGAATCCTCTCCGGCGCGCTTCGCGCAAAGCCACCGTCAGCCTCTGCACCGCCAGCGGATACTCCGCGCGGACATAAATGAACCCCTTCGTCGCGCCAATCGCATACGCCGCGATCGCCATGCCTTCGATCACGCGCTGCGGATCGCTCTCCAGCACGCTGCGATCCATGAACGCACCCGGATCGCCCTCGTCGCCGTTGCAGATCACGTATTTCTGCGCGCCCTTCACCTTGGCGACCGTGTCCCACTTCAGCCCCGTCGGATAGCCGCCGCCTCCGCGCCCGCGCAGCCCGCTCTTCGCAATCTGCTCGATCACCGATGCCGGATTCATGTCCGTCAGCGCCTTCACCAGCGCCTCATACCCGCCGCGCGCGATGTATTCGTCGATCTTCTCCGGATCGATGTGTCCGGAATTCTCCAGCACCACATGCGTCTGCCCATCGAAATACCCGCCCAGCTGCGGATCGAGTCGCGCCACCGGCTCCCCGCCCAGCGACGCCACCACGTCCTTTGCGTCTGCTTCGTGCACGTGGCCGTAACGCGTCTCCGACGGCTCCATCAGTACCAGCGGACCTGCCGCGCACAATCCCATGCATCCGGTTCTGCGCACGTGGCACTTTTTCCCGCAGCTCTCGGCTTCCTTCTCAATCGCAGCCTTCACCTTGTCGCTGTGTTGCGACAGGCATCCGGTGCCCATGCATACGTTGATCGCGTAGTCGAACTTCTCCCGCTCTTCCACGGCGGCGGCGGCAATCTCGTGCAGTTCCTCAACGTTCATTGCATCGTCCACCTTTCCAGCTGATGCGTCAGCTCCGCCGCCTCCATCTGTCCGGAAAGTTCCCCGTCCAGCAGCACCACCGGCGCGCGCCCGCACGCTCCTACGCACCGCGCCGTCGTGAACGAGACTTCCCCATCCGGCGTCGTCTGGCCCGCCTTGATGTGCAGCAGCTTCTCCGCCTCGGCCACCAGCTTGTCCGAGCCCTTGATATAACAGGCCGTGCCCAGGCAGACCGTGCACGTGTGTTTGCCCGGCGGCTTCAGGCTGAAGAAGTGGTAGAACGTCACCACCCCATACGCCTGGCTCAGCGGCACGCGCAGCGATTGCGCGACGAACTTAATCGCCGGTCCATCGAGAAATCCAAACGACGACTGCACCGTGTGCAGAGTCTCGATCAGCGCGTTGCGCGAGTAACCGTGCTTGCGCATCGTGCCGTTCACAATTCTCCAGCGCTTGTCATCGGAGGGCAGAGGAGGGCGTTCTGCATAGAGCGGCATGTTGTTCTCCCCGGTCGCCGTCGCGGCCGCGGCTCAGGTTGCCGATTCCACCCGTACTGCAGCCGATTCGTGCAGAGGAGGCGGGCGGAGATAACCGCATCCGCGCCGGTGGCTGGCACCACAAACCCAGCAACCAACGCGGGGTACAGGACAGATTGCAGGCTGGTGCAAACGATTGTCGGTGACAATCATCACTGCGGACAAGTGAAAAGCTCTGCTAGTCACAGCGTATCTGAGGGAATCCAAAGAAAAGCCGTGACTTATTCATTGACCGGGCGGCGACCCGATCAGTTTTCCAGTGCCGCAATATCCAGCTGCTTTAACCGTTCCGCATCGCCGATCACTTCCATCTGCGCGATCCTGTCGCCCGCAAAAGTCAGGCGCAGCACCCGCACCAGCCGCCCCTTCGGCGCCACCACCACACCCACGCTCCCATCCACCAGCGCCGGCCTCGCAAATCGCGCCCCTTTCGCCGCCTGCACCGCCTGCTTCGCCCAGGCCTCCGCCCCGTGAATCTCCTCGATCGAGACACCCGGTGGCAGCCCCACCGCTCCATCGGCACGCACCGAAAAATCAGGATCGAGCAGGGTCACCAACCCCTGCACATCGCCCGCGCGCAGCGCTGTCAGGAATGCGTCCACCACGCGGCGCTGCCGATGCACGGCGCCACCCGCAAACTCGCCTCCGCCACGCACCCTCCGCCGCGCCCGGCTCGCCAGTTGCCGCGCCGCCCCCTCCGAGCGCCCTACAATCCCCGCAATCTCCTCAAACGGCAGATCGAACAGATCGTGCAGCACAAACGCCAGCCGCTCCGCGGGATCGAGCCGCTCCAGCACCACCAGCAGCGCCAGCCCCACCGAGTCCGCCATCAGCGCCTCGTTCTCCGGATCGACCTTCGCCCGCGGTTGCGCCTGCGGCTCGTTGCCCGCCGGCGATTCCAGTGGCTCCTCCCTCTTCGCCTGCCGCGATCGCAGCATGTCCAGGCACACCCGCGCCACCACCGTCGTCAGCCATCCACCAAGATTGCCGATCCCGTCGGCGCCATTGCGGCTTAACCGCAGCCACGATTCCTGCACCGCGTCGTCCGCGTCGCTCAGCGACCCGAGCATCCGGTACGCCACCCCGCGCAAATGCCCCCGGTTTTCTTCGAATCGCTCCGCCAGCCAGTCCCGCTCATCCATCCGTCACATTCTCCCCCAGCTATTCGTCATGCATATGACGAAAGAAGTACAACGGATGTGACCGGCGCGGAACCGATGCAACCTGGTTCCACCGGGCGGGAGAGTCCAGGTGCCTCAGGAAAATCCGTCTCGCGCTCGCCTGACTGCCTACTGGATCCTGACGGGGCTGCTTGCTGTGGAAATGACCACGGGCGGCACGTGGGATTTGTTGCGCACGCAGTATGTTCGTGCCCTGATGGACCAACTGAGCTATCCCCATTACATGCTCACCATTCTTGGAATCTGGAAGCTGCTCGCCGGGGTCGCGATTCTCCTGCCGGGTTTTCCGCGGCTCAAGGAGTGGGCCTACGCCGGGATGTTCTTCGACCTGACCGGTGCCGCCGCGTCCCATGCAATTCGCTACGATGGCCCACAGCAAATTGTGGTCACGCTGACCCTGGCCCTGCTGGTGATGGCTTCGTGGGCTCTGCGCCCGGCGAGCCGCAGACTGGCCAGCCCTTAAACGCAGCGCCGGTTCGTGTTCACGCCGCGCTCGTGCGCGGGCGCAGGCCCCACGAAACCAGCGTCAGCGTCGCCAAAACCAGGGGCGCAATCATCCCCGGCTGGTCTCCACACGCCGCGTGGGAAGCTGCTGCTCCGGCCATCTCAAAAAAGAACCCCGCGTAGGCCCATTCTCGCAGGTGCGGTAACCCCGGCACGAGCAGTGCGGGAGCAGCTAACAGCTTCCCGATTCCGATGATCGTCGGCACATAGGACGGGTATCCGAGCCGCTCGACAACGCTAAGGACGTGATGTCCGCGCATCACGTTCCATACCCCTCCAACGAGCAATTCCGCTTCCACCAGTCCTGTCGCTACCCAGTACCCAATCTTCTTCCCATCCATCCTCGCTTGCCCCCTCGGTCACAAATGGTCCCCGCCGTCCGTCATGAAAGTGACGAATGCAACGCACGCGATGTGACAAGGAGACTGCCCCACTATGCTTACTGCCATGAAACAACCTGAGCTCAACCGTCCCGCCCTCGACGAACCATTTCTTCCCCCCATCGAAAAACCCCGCGGCCTGATACTCAGCCTGGTCTATGCCATGTCCCGCCGCCAATTCGGCAAAGTCATGACGCCGCTCAAGGTATTTGTCGCGCGTCTGCCGCTGGGCTTTGGCAAATTCGTCGGCAAGGTCGCCGCTCTCGATAAACAACTCACCCTGCCGCGCGAAACCGTCATGCTGATTCGCGAACAGGTCGCGCACATCAACCTCTGCCTCTTCTGCATCGACATCGGCCGTTACTTCACCATTCAGGCCTCGATGAACCAGGCGAAATTCGACGCACTCGCGCAATACAGCACCAGCCCGCTCTTCACCGATGCCGAACACGCCGCCCTCGACTACGTGACCGAGCTGACCCGGGACAGGAAGGTCGATCCGGAAAAATTCGCTCGCCTCTCTTCCTTCTATTCCGAACGCGAAATCTGCGAGATCGTCTGGCTCGTCGCCAGCGAGCATCTCTACAACATGACCAACATCGGCCTCAACATCCACTCCGACATGCTGTGCGACGCGGCGAAAAAAGGCCAGGCCGCCTGAACCCTCTTCGGGTCACACGGTGGCGCGAAGCGCGGGAGCCTGCCCTGAGCAAGCAGCGAGCAAAACGAGTTGCGCGTCGAATGGGCGTGGACGGTCAGTCCCGTGGCGCGAAGCGCGCCCGCCCCAGCGCCTAGCTGCCGATGTCTTCGTTCCAGATCTCCGGGTGCTCGCGAATGAACTCCGTCATCAGGTCAACGCACTCCTGCGAGTCCAGATTGATGACCTCGATTCCCAGCTCCCGCAGCCACTCCATGCCGCCGGCAAACGTTCGGCTCTCGCCCACAATCAGCGTGCGGAACCCAAACTGCCGCACCAGCCCGCTGCAATACCAGCATGGCGCCAGCGTCGTCACCATGATCAGATCGCGATACGACCGCTGCCGTCCCGCATTGCGAAAAGCATCCGTCTCCCCATGTGCCGAAGGATCGCCGTCCTGCACCCGCCGGTTGCGCCCCGAACCCAGCAGCTTTCCGTCCCGCGTAAAAATCGCAGCCCCGATCGGAATCCCACCCTCATCGCGGCCCTTGCGCGCTTCCTGCATCGCAACTGCGAGGAGCGCAACCGGATTGACGACCGCCGGATTGACGCCCATGCCCATCGCGTCCAAAATAGCAGGTCAGTCACTGGCGCGAAGACGCTGTGCCGAACCAATGCGCGGAACGAGCCTGGAAACCACGCCCGAAACCGCAACCTCGAAGCATCGCGGCATCGCGTTCCGCGCATCCATCTCCGCAACGACCCAGTCAACGAGCCCTCGGGAGGAACCATGAAACCCAAAGACGCTGATGTGTACAAAGGTGCGATCGAAGACACGCCGCCGTCTTCCTCTCACCCCGGCGAATCCCACAACCGCATGGCCAACCAGCTTCCCCATCGCGACGCCAACGAGGACATCAAAGACAGCGACTCCGACTTCCCCGAACCCGGCTCCAGCCCCGAACACTCCTGAGCCCTGCGGAGCCCCGTCGCTCCCCTCTGCAATAATCTCCCCATGCTGGTCCTCGCCTCCGCCTCGCCGCGACGCCGCGAACTCCTCGCCCAGGCCGGCTACGTATTCGAGATCATCCCGGCCTCCATCTGCGAAGACCTGCGCCCCGGCGAAGCCCCGATCGCCTACGTCCTCCGTCTCGCGCGCGAAAAAGCCGAAGCCGTCGCTGCCTCGCCCGCATTCGCGGCGCTCCGCCGTGGCCAGGAATATCCGCTCCTGATCCTCGGCGCCGACACCACCGTCGTCGCGCCCAGCGGCGCAATCCTCGCCAAGCCGGAAGACGATGCCGACGCGGCCCGCATGCTCCGCCTTCTCGCCGGCGCAACGCACAAAGTCATCACCGGCGTCGCGCTGCTCGCGCCCACCGAATCTGACGCCATCACGGAAGTCGCCGCCGAAGTCACCTGGGTCACGATGCTCACACCCACCGAAGAGGAGCTTGCCGCCTACATCGCGACCGGCGAGCCTCATGGCAAGGCCGGCGCCTATGGCATCCAGGGCCAGGCTGCCCGCTGGATTCCCCGCATTCACGGTTGCTATTTCAATGTTGTTGGATTGCCGTTGGCGCTGGTCGCCAGCATGATCGAAGGCGTCGAACTCCGCCTTCACGCCGGAGTGGCCCCGCAAGTCGTGGTTCCCTGAGAACGACCGCTTGTATTGCTCGAGATTCGAGCCGGCTACGAGCGAACCTCTGGCGACGCGCAGGATGCACCAGATCAGACCCTTCTCGAGTCGGCGCGCGCCTCGCGCTCGCTTTATGACTCCTCGCTCGCTCGCCTCCGGTTCGCGTCAGCTGGCCTTCGACTCCGCCTCGTCGCCCGGCTCCTGCGCCCCGATCGCGTGCTCCGATACTGGTGGAGCTTCCGGCTGACCCGCCAACACCAGACCCAGGACAATTAAGAGCGTTACTGCCAGCAGCCCGATCTCCATCAGCTTCAGCATCGGTTGTCCCCTCAGTCCTGCCTTCTCACATCGTTCGCATCATCTCCGCGAGCAACACCGTTCGCGGAACCAGTTCCTTCACGACCACCGATTCATGGGATGCATGAGCGCCCTCGCCGACTCCACCCATTCCGTCGAGTGTGGGCACTCCCAGCGCCGCCGTAAAGTTACCGTCGGAACCGCCACCCGTCCCAGCTTCCGTCAATGGGAACCCAATCTGTGCTGCCAATGTCGCGGCTCGTCGAAAAAGAGCCACCGTCGCGCGGCTTCGTTCCATCGGCGGCCGATTCATCCCGCCCTCCACATGCACGACGCAGCCACGGTCCCGAACGCGCAACCCGCGAAAGCGCCGATCGATCCGCTCCGCATCCTTCGCCCGCGCAATCCGCACATCGATCTCCGCCTCCGCCTCCGCCGCAATCACGTTCGTCCTCGTCCCGCCCCGGATCACTCCCGCATTCACCGTCAGTCCGCGATCCAGCTCCGTAAATCCCCGCACCTTCTCCAGCTGCCACGCCAGTTCGTGAATCGCGCTGTGCCCGCGCTCGAAATCCACACCCGCATGCGCCGCCACGCCTGTCACGCGCACCGTGTAGCCGCCCACGCCTTTCCGCGCGGTCTTGTAGGCGCCCTTCAAACCCTGTGCCGGCTCCAGCACGAAAACCGCCGCGCATCTTCGCGCCAATTTCTCGGTGACCGCCCTTGAGACCGTGCTCCCCACCTCTTCGTCACCATTCAGCAGGAAAATCACCGGCCGTTCCAATGTCCCTGTCTCGCGCAGAGCCGCAAGCGCCGTCAGCCCCATTGCGACCCCGGCTTTCATGTCGAGCACGCCCGGTCCCCACGCCCGTCCCTTCGCCAGCCGGAACGGCATGCCCGATAGTGTTCCCAGCGGCCAAACCGTATCGAGGTGCCCCAGCAGCATCACCGGCGGAGCTTTGTGCGCCGCCTTTCCACCAAAGTTGAACCTCAGCTCCAGCACATCGCCAAAATTCCGCTGCCGGTACCGTCGCACCACTCCGCCCAGCGGCCGCGCCATCTCCGCGACCGCCTCGCCGCACCGATCCACTGCCGGTTTGTCGTCGCTGGGGGACTCGATCCCGACAAGAAGACGAATCCGATCCAGCAACTCCTGCTCTTGTGCAACGACTGATTTTTGCAGCACATTGCAGGTATAAACCTCTTGTCTCGTTTTACTTGCCATAGGGGCACGCTTTCCAAACAATGTGACTTTCGTTATGTAGGTGTGGCGTTTTTACCACACTACAACTTTTCTCTTCCGGTTGTAGTCTATGTCTTCATCGAGGAAACGCTTGGCTGAATCATCGCACCTGGAAAACACGATTTCCTCCCCGATTGAGTTTGCCGGCGTTGGCCTTCACAGTGGCGCCGCCGTGCGCATGCGGCTTTTGCCCGCCCCCGCCGGTTCGGGGGTCGTCTTCCGCCGCACTGATCTCGATGGCTTCGAAATCCCCGCCACCGGCCGCAACGTCGCCAAAGTCAGCTACGCCACCAGCCTCATGCGGCAGGGCGTCCTCATTTCCACCACCGAGCACCTGCTTTCCGCCCTACTCGGCACCGGCGTCGACAACGTCCTCGTCGAAGTCGATAACCTTGAGCTTCCCATCCTCGACGGCAGCGCACTTCCTTACACCCAGGCCTTCCGCGAAGTCGGACTGAAGAGCCAGCGCCGCCGCCGCGAATATCTCCGCATTCTTAAAGACGTCGAAGTGCGCGATGGCGACAAATTCATCGGAGTCTATCCCGGCGACGGCTACTCCGTCTCCTACAAGATCGACTTCCCCGCTCCCATCGGCCGTCAGGGATACACTGTCGATCTCGCCACCGGCGCGTACGAGCGCGATATCGCCCCGGCCCGCACCTTCGGCTGGCGCGAGGACGAAAAGAAACTACGGGACATGGGCCTCATCCGCGGCGCCACTGAAGAAAGCGTGATCGTGCTCTCGCGCCAGGGCGTGCTCAACGGCAACCTGCGCTTCCACGACGAATTCGCCCGCCACAAAGTTCTCGACCTCATCGGCGATCTGGCCCTCGCCGGTCATCACATCCTCGGCCACGTCGTCGCCGAGCGTGCCGGACACGCCATGCATACCGCGCTCGTCTCGCGCCTTCTCCGCGATCGCTCGGCCTGGCAACTGGTCACGCTGGCCACTGAAAAAGCCAAGTCGAAGCTCGTTCCCGCTCGCACCCCCAGCCTTGTAACGGCGTGACCCCGCGCTGGCTACCCCGATTAATAAGCTGGCATTTCACCCATATTAAGAGGAAATGACCCGCCGCTACGCGGTCCTTTGAGGACAATAAGAGTCCATGAAGTCAGGATTTCGGGAAATTAGCCGAGTTTTCGCAGGGAACGATCAGCGCAACACGCATCACGATGGACACGCCGAGGAAAGCATCTTTTAGGAGAATTGACCGCTGGCGCTCTGATCCCGGTAACCTGACAAACCGGGTTTGAATCCTGGACTGCGATGCTCCATCAACGGCGACCGGCAACCGCCCGCTGTTCCCCGTCGCAGACGCAGTTACGGCCCATCCGCTTGGCGCGGTACAGAGCCTCGTCCGCCTGGTGGATCAGATCCTCAGTCGGCATGGACCCGTCATACGCTGCCACTCCCAGGCTGCAGGTCACCGCCATCGGCCCGAGAGCCGTGGGAACCGGCCGCTCCGCGATGGCGCGGCGGAACGTTTCTGCACGCCGGAGCCCGTTGAGCGGTGAACAACTGGGCAAAACAATCAGGAATTCCTCACCGCCGTACCGCCCCGCGAAATCATACGGACGCATCGCTTCAATGAGGCGGCCGGCCGTTTCCCGCAGCACCTCGTCCCCGATCAGATGGCCATGGGTGTCATTGATTTGCTTGAAATGGTCGAGGTCGAGCATCAGCAGCGTGATGGGGAATCGATCGCGTTGTGCCCGGCAAACTTCCCTCTCCAGCATGGCGAAGATCGCCCTTCGATTCCACAGCCCGGTCAGGCTGTCCTTCAGTGCCTGCTCCTTTAAAGCCTCCTGCGCGTCGCCGGCCACCTTGGCGGCCAGGGTCAGTTCGGCCCGGGTCTGGTTGACTATCTCCTGGAGCTTGAGCGCGTGCCGCACCAGATGACGAACGCGCAACTTGTGCAGAATCAGAATCACGAACATCAGGTAGATCGCGCACACGCTGCGGAACCATCCCGTTTGCCAATACGGCTCGATGACTGTGATCGGGATGCTCTCCGCGATGGAACCCTTCTCGTTCTCTCCCTGTTCAAAATCGAATTCATAATGGCCTGGTGCCAGGTGGCTGTAGATGACCTCGCGCTCTTTGCCCGCATCTTTCCAGTCCTGATCGACACCAACGAGCTTGTAATGCAGCGAATCGGAAGCGCCTGCCGCCGGAGAGGCGAACTCGATCTCCAGATCGCCCGCGCCCGGTCCGGCCGTCACTCCTCCCTGGTCGAAGGAGAGCGGCGTCTGATTGAAACGCACCTGCTCGATCAGCGACCGAAGATGGGCGGCCTGAATCTCGCTGTGCGCGGGATGGATGGCAGCCGGCCGAGCCGCGTTAATCGGCCAGTACGCACGGTTCGGATCCGTCGCGTCCGACCGGTCAGCCGCCGAACAAGCCGGCGTGAGCAGGCCGAGCAACCCGCCCAACAGAAGAAGGGTCACCAGGACCTGCCATCGCGAAGACGAACAACCGCGTTCGCGCACCGAAGCCGACCCGGAGGGCGCGCACAGTTCTCGTTCCTGTTCGGTCCGGCCAGCGATATCGCCGGGCCGCGCTTGTCCAGCAGGCATAGGATGCGCCACTCCCCGTGACGCAGGCGCTTCAACTCAAGGCAAAACCCGATGACTGCAGTCACCAGCAACCGCGACGCTTCTAACAGTCGCGCAATGAGAAGAAATCATCCACGATAGCGACTCTCTTTGCCATACCACTTAAGATCATTCCGACAGTTCCATCCGTGAGAAACGCGCGAAGCACCGAACCGCAAACGCCCGGCGTGAACGAAGATCGGAGTCCAGCGACGGATCCTCATCACACCTTCAATCGCCAAGCCACGCGTTGAACGCTCGAAGCGTATGACTGTGGTACCGGCATCGGAGTTCGCTGGCCAGCGAGGCCCGCACAGGACCCCATCGGCCCCCATCATGGCCGACCTTCCCAGCCAACTTTTCGTAGAAGGCAAAACAAAGGCCTTTGTCGAATGTGCGCTATTGCATCGCCGGCTCGCCCGTCGGCAGAAACCGCAGCCCCGCCAGCGTCGCGCCCGAAGCCAGCACCGCCCGCAGCTTCTCCGGATTATCCCCGCTCATCCGCGCCGCTTCCGTCAACAACCGAACTGCCTTCGCCGCCCCGGCCCTCGCATCTCCGCCGGCTGGCGGCAGCCGGAAAATCCACGGCACATTCGTCGACGTCAGCGCCCGGTCATCCGACAGCGCCACCACCGGCACAAAAGCCTTCAGAGAAAGCTGCTCCGCCAGATGCGCGCAGTCCCGATCCAGCGCCACCACCGCCAGTGCATGCTCGTCCATCAGCGCGTGCACCAACTGCGTCGACGCCGCCCCCCAGTTCTGCGCGCTCTCCACCGGAATCAACCGCAAACTCCCGGCCGCCTGGCCCAGAGCCCCGGCCAACTCCCCTGCATGGGGCCCAAAAATCACAATCCCCGCCTGGCCCGCAGGAATGTCCGCCTGATGTGGCCCCGCATACTCCACCCCATCCTCACCGACGCGCGCATAGGGAGCCTGCGCACCCGCGTCCACACTCTGCATCACTGCAGTTCCAGCGTTCGCCGCGCGCGCACCAGCCATCGTCGCGACCCGGTACGAAATCTTCCCGTCCCGCACCGTCCCCAGAACCATCGGACTCACGTTCTTGTTATTCGGATCGAACACCATGGGCCCCGTCACGCCGTCGTACCGATAAATCTGCGACAGCGCATCGTGAATCCGCGCCCGATTCAGCCCCGCCCTGCATATCGACTCGAGCAATGCATTCATCGCGTCATACGCCAGCGCCGCAAACGGCTCCGGCTTCTCGTTGAACTGAGCCTCAAACCGCTGCTCAAATCCCGTCCACTTCGGATCCGTCCGCGTCGGATCGTACGGATACACCGCCTCAAAACCCTCAGCCGCCGGTCCCGCCTGCGTCAGCAGCTCATCCCCCAGCGTGCGATAACTCCCAAACACCCGCTGCTTCATCCCCAGCTCGCGCATCTGCAGCAAAATCCCCGCCGCGTCGTCCTCATCGCCCCACACCACAATCGCATCGGCCCGCGACTCCTGAATGATCCGCAGCGACCGCCGAAAATCCGTGTCTCCCGGCAGGAATTTCTGCTCGATCACCACCGGGTGGCCCAGCCGCCGCGCCGCATCGCGAAACTTGATCACTCCCAGCCGCCCATAGCGGTCGTTCACCCGCAGCAGCGCCACCCGCTTCAGCCCCAGCTCCGTAAAAATGCGCCGCGCCAGCGTGTAACACTGCACCCGATCGTCCTGAATATCGGTGAAATACCAGGGAATGTAGGTCTCCGGAATCGTCGGATCCGTCGACGCAGAATTCACGACAGGAATCTCCGCCCGCAGCGCCACGCGCAAAATAATGTGCGTCGATTCCGAATTGATGCTCCCGAAGATCGCCCAGTCCTTCTCGTCGTACGCCATCTTCACCGCTTCATCCGACGCCGACCCCCAGATCGCCGGATCGGTCGGCCGCTCCGGCCCGTACTCCGAACCGCGCTGCCAGTTGTTGTAATCGTCGTGCACCATCAGCCGAAACGGCTTGCCCCCATAGCCGCCCCGCGCGTTCGCCTCGTCGATGGCCAGCTGCGCGCCGTGCAGCATCCGCAGCCCAAACACCTGATCGGCCTGCTTCGCAATCGGTCCAATAAAACCGATCCGCACCTCGCTGATGTCTGTCGGATCAGGAATATCCCGCCCCGCCCCGAAATACCGGTTCGGCTGCGTGTAGTTCACGTCATACGGTTGCGAGAATTTCGCATACGGCTGCAGGTCCTCGGGCTCCCCCGCATAGGGAGCTACCGTCCGATCCGGCGGCTGCTCCGGCGGATGCGTACCGCACGCGCATCCCGGCCCCGGCGCAGACGATCCCGGCCCGAGATTCGTCTGCGCCGGCGCCATGCTCACAAGCACCAGCGCCAGTGTGGCCGCGATCCCGCCTACGCGCCCTGCAGCGCAACGCATGGCTACTTCTCCTCGTCTTTCTGCGTGCGGAACATCGCAATCGCCTCAATCTCGATCAGCAGCTCCGGCCGGCACAGCTTTGCCTCGATCCCCGTCGACGCCGGCAGCGGATCGAGCCCCTGCTCCTGATAAAACCGCGTCCGCTCCTCGTTGAACGCCTCATAGTCGCGATCGATGTCGCGCAGGTAGCAGCTGGTCCGCACGATATCCTTCCACGTCGCGCCTTCGCTCGCCAGCAAACCCGTAATATTCGCGAACGTCCGCCGGCACTGCGCGCGAAAGTCCCCGATGTGCACGCTCTTCCCCGCCTCATCGATGCTCGCCGTGCCCGAGATCAGCAGGATGGTCAGCCCGTTCAGGTCGATCCGCATCCCCCGCGAGAACGAGCTTGGCTTCGCATACGCATAAGCCTCGTTCAGCACTCCATAATTCGTCATCGCCCGCCTTTGGATGGGCGCGTGTCCCAGCCCGTCCAGCAATTCCGCTATTGCACTCATAACTCTCTCCTATGGTTGATAAATTCCGTGACTTAATCCCTTAGCCGTCGCGACCCACAGATCGCGCCCCTGAAAATCAATTCCCAACACGTAGTTATGCGCCGGAGCCGTCTCCACCGGAATCTCCGTCACCCGTCCCTGCCCATCGCGCACCGTCATCTCCGGCTTTCCGGTATCCAGCGCCGGCCGATACACCGCCCAGTTCGTTCCGTCGTAATACGCCAGCCCCTTATCCGTTCCAAACCACGCCCGATTCCGATCGACACCCCTGATCGTGTTCGTGAAGTTACTCGGCAGTCCACTATCTTTAGTCAGGAAGTTATGCCAATACCGGCCGTCATAGTGGCTATCGCCGAAATAAGTCGCGACCCACACCACCCCGTCCACATAACTCACCGACGTAGTAATTTCGTGAATCAACCCCTGATCCTTCAGCAGAACAATCTCGTTCTCCCCATCGGGATCGTCGTACTTATCCCAAACGCCTGTCTTCTGGTTCAGTTCCAGCAGCCCGCTCCCCCACACCGCGAAGTACACCTTGTCCGCCGCAGCTGAAACCCCGTACGCCCAAATCTCGATCATCGGCGTGTTGCGCTCGTTGTAGAGCGACCACTCCCCCGTCCGCGTGTTCAGCCGGCATGCCCCCGCCGCCGTCGCCACCCACACGTTCTCGCCTTCCACCGCAACCCCATACACCACGTCATTGCTCAGTCCCGAATTCAACTGCGTGTAGGTGTCGATCCGCCCCGCCGAAATGCGGCTCAGCCCGCCCATCGTCCCCGCCCACACATCGCCGGTTCGCTGATCGAGCGCCAGCGACAGCACCGCGCGATGCGCCAAACCATCCGCCGTCGTATACGTCTTCCAGCTGCCGTTCTCGTAGACCGCCAGCCCGTTCTCCGTCCCCGCCCACACGCGATCCCCATCCACCAGCACCGCAAACACGTGGTTGTCCGGCAGCCCATTCGCCGTCGTGAAATTCTCAAACCGGAACCGTGGCATCGCCGGTACTCTCTGCGGCTGCGCGTCCGCATGAATCCTGCGCGCAGGCCGCGCGCTCGTCTGGCCCGCGATCCCAGCCGCGCTCATCGCAGATCAGAATTCCAACAACCAGCCCTCGTCTCATCGCGTCCTCAGATACTCGATCAGATCGTTCAGCTCATCCTTGGTCAGATCGTTGGTTCGCCCGTGCCGATCGTGCGGGTTATACACCGTCCATATCTCCTCCAGCGATGCCGCCGATCCATCGTGTAAGTACGGCGCGGTCAGAGCCAGGCTCATCAGCTGCGGCGTGTCGAACACACTGCTGTTATCTACCGATTTGCCCGTCCCCACATCGAACGACTTCTGACTCGTCCCCTTCGGTCCGCTGTGGCAAGTAGCGCAGCGGTTCGTCTCCGGAATCGGCTGCCCCAGCTTGTCAACCGTGCGATCGAAGATCGCCCGTCCCCGCTCCTGTGCCGGAGTCAGCGCTCCATCGGCCGCGCGAAAGCGGTTCGGCCGCGACGGCAAACTCCGGATATACAGCACCAGATCCGTCAGGGTCCGATCGTCATAGTTCTCCGACCGCCAGAAGTACATCTCCGTCCTGATCCCGCACTCCTTCACTAAGGTCGGGTTCCCGCCGTTCCACTTAAACGGCTCCGTCCCGCGCAGGTCCTCGATCAGCCGGTTGTCGACAATGTCCTTCCCAAATCCATCCGGCTCCAGATCCCACTGCAGCCCATCGAACGTCGAGTCGATGTGGCAATTCGCGCAGCCAAACTGCCCCTGAAACGAATACGCGTGATAGAACGCCTGCTCCCCACGCCGCAGCGGCGAAACCTTCTCCGGCCCCGCCAGTCGCAGCGTCCTCGTAACCCGATCGGTCCGCGTATCCATCACACTGATCGAATCGTCCAGCCGGTTCGCCACATACAGCCGCGCCCCGTCGCGGCTCAGCACCAACCCCCGCGGATCCTTCCCCACAGCAATCCGCGCCACCACATAGTGCGCGCTCGCCGACAGGTCCTCCGCAAACGGCTCCGAATGCGCATGGAGAAAAGCCAGCATCCTTTTTGTATCGATAACCGTTACACACTCCGACCCGCTCAGCGTCACATAAATCCGCGACTTGTCCGGAGCGATCGCGACCCCAAAAGGCCGCGCCGAATAGCGGTCCAGCTCATCCAGGGGAACCTCGACCGGCTTGCTCCCCACATCCGCGCCAAACACCGTCAGCGAATCGACGAACGCCCACCCATGCTCCACGTGCGCCAGCGGCACCAGGTTCTTCGGATGCAGCTCCGCCGCCACGCCCAGCCTTCCATCGCGCGACAGCGCGACGTGGAACATTCCGGCGATATCCGGCAGGATCATCCGGTCCACGACCCGTGCCTGCGCCGGATCGATGACCGTAATCTCCGACCTCGGCGGTGTCCGGTGCGGCCCTGGTCTCGTATCCGCATTCGGATACACATGCGTGGCGTACAACCGGCTGCCATCCGCCGTCATCGCCAGATAACTCGCTCCGCGCCCCGCCGCCAGCGTCGTCTCTCTCCTCGCCCGTCGCCGCATCCAGAACCGTGATGTTATCGCCGACCCTGTCCGCCACATACAGAAACTTCCCCGCGCGATCCTCCACCACGCTCGACGGTTCATACCCCGCCGCCCACGTCGCCCTCACTCGGCCGGATTCTGTATCCATGACGGTGACAGTATCGTCCCAGGAGTTGGTCACAAAGAGCCGCCGTCCATCCGGGGAGAAGGAAAACCCCCGCGGGACATGCCCCACCGGAATCGTCCGCACCACCGCGCCCGTCGCCGCGTTCAGAACGCGCACCTCATCCGCACCCTGGCACAATACATACAGCCGCGCCCCATCCGGCGACAGCAGCAGTTCCAGAGGCGAAGCATACCGCTCCTCCGCTGTTGGAGATGGCTGCGCGGCGACCCTCGTCACGGCCGGTCGCCACAGCAAGACAAGACACAGTCCCCCTGCACAAACAGCCGCAACGGCAAACCGCCCCCTCATTGCGGCTCCTCGACCGTGATCCCACGATCCACGCTCAGATTTTCCAGCGTCTGCGTTCGGCCCGATGGCCAGTGCACGACCATCTTGTCGACCTTCGCCGCCGATCCCAATCCAAAGTGCAGCCGCCCCTCGTTCTGCGAGAGATACCCTGACGCAGCCACCCGCTCCGCCACCTGCTCGCGCCCGCCGGCCCACACCTCTACACGCGCCCCAATGCCGTCCCGATTGCTCCCGGATTTGCTTTGATCGGTCCGCGCGCCCCGCAGTTGGATCGCAACCCAGTGCCCCGTCCCACGCGAAACGTTATGCAGCAGCGTTCCCTTCGCACCCAGGTTGACGACAAACGCATCCACCTTGCCGTCATTGTCGTAATCCGCGAAGCACGCGCCCCGAGCCACGCTCCGCGTATTCACCACGTCCCCGGCGGTCAGCGACACATCCTCAAACCGCCCCTGCCCCAGGCCGCGAAATACCGAGTGCTCCTGCGGGATCAGGTGGATCAGCCCGCCGTGAAACACCATGATGTCCAGCCAGCCATCGTTGTCGAAGTCGTAGACCCCCGTGCCCCAGCTCACGTACTGCGCATTCGCCTGCGACAACCCGGATGCTATCCCGATATCGTCGAACCCACCTTTGCCGTTGTTCTTCATCAGCCGGTTGTAGTGCGCATCGCTCACCCACAGATCCAGCAGCCCGCTCCCAGTGATGTCCGCAAACACCGGCCCCATCGACGACGTCGCCTCGCCGTTCTGCCCGTACGCCACACCGGCATCGTTCGCGATCTCCTCGAACGTCCCATCGTGCTTGTTATGGAAAAGGAAGTTTTCCGTCCGGTCATTCGCAACGTAGATATCCGGCCATCCATCGCCATCGAAGTCCGCCGCCGTGACTCCCATCGTGCGCCCGATATAGGTGCCGATTCCCGACTTATCCGTCACATCGGTAAAGGTGCCGTCGCAGTTATTGTGGAATAACTGGTTCGTCTCCCCTTCATAATCCAGCGGCCCCGGATAGTTATCCGCCGCATAGTAGTTGTGGTATTTAGGATCAAACTTCACATACCGCCCCACAAACAAATCCACGCAACCGTCGCGATCGTAGTCCAGCCACGTCGAACTAATCGCCCAACCGTCGACTTTGATCCCGGCCTTCGCGGTAACATCCGTAAACGTCCCGTCGCCGTTGTTGTGATAAAGGATCGTCTTTCCGTATCCGGTCACCAGCAGGTCTTCATAGCCATCGTTGTCGTAATCCGCCGCCGTCACCGCCACGGCGTACATATCCGGATCGAGCCCGGCCTTTTCCGTAACATCGGTAAACGTCCCATCGCCGTTGTTGCGATAGAGATGGTTGTGCGGCGGAGGCTGCGGCTTGTCCTTCAGCGGATACGGGTGCATCGAATCGTCCAGCGGCCGCCCGCTCAGCACATACAGGTCCGGCAGCCCATCGTTGTTGTAGTCGAACCAGACGCACCCCGACCCCGTCCCCTCCAGCAGCGATCCCAGCTTCGCCGACGCCAAAACTGTGCGTGAAGTCGATGCCCGCCTTCGCCGTCGCATCCTCAAACCGAATCGCCGCCTTCGCCTCCGGCGTCTGTGACGCGCGCAGTCCCGGAGCCCCCGGAGCTGGGTGCGGCGCCACCTGCCCCATCGCGGCCGAACTCAATCCCACAATAAGCAACAGCCGCAGTTTCATTGCGAGTGACCTCCTGCAGCCCTGGCATCCGCGCCCGAAGCGCCGGTAAGATCCACCGGCGTCTGCGTCCGCAGCAGCACCTCCGGCACGCGATTCTCCGGCGCGCGTTCCGGCCCCGTGTGGCATCCCACGCAGATCCGCTGCTCACCGCGCCGCACCCAGAACCATCCGTGCTCCTCGCGCAGCGTCTTCCCCGCCGCGTCCAGCAAAATAAATCGCAGCGGCCGATCCCCCGCCGCCTGCACAAAAAACGATCCGTCCTTCTCCACTGGCGCCGTCCCCAGCGGCACAACCTCCCCATCCGCGCCCAGCGTCTCCGCCCGCACCATCGCCGGCGCAGCCTGCAGCGTCCCGCTGCGCGACTGCCGCGCATCCAGCGCCAGCAAATTTCCAAACGCCCAGTCGTGCAGCGCCGAAGGATGCCGATTCGGCGCCGCCCGCGGCGCCACCACCACCGGCTCGACCAAATCCCGCTCCGCGTCCCGCGCGACCGGCGCCACGCCAACGGCACCCGGCCGCCACGCACCGAGCCAAAAATGTTGTTGCCCCGGCCTGCGAACCGCCAGCAGCCAGCGGCCTTCCGGCATTTCCACGACATCGCCCGCATATTCACCCACCGGAGCCGCTACTGGCTCCTCGTGCCGCGAGTGGCGACGTAAACCGAGCCAGCCGCAACCCATGCGTGAAGACAATGTCCCCCGACCGCCATCTGCCGTCCATGCTGGCGTCCCGCAGCGCTCCGGCCCTCAGGATGATCGCAACGCACCGACTCCACCCCGCTCCCATCCGCATAAACCAAAAACATCTCCGGCAGGGTCCCCGCTGCGCTTTGCGCAGTGGGATGGAGCACCGATCCCGCGCCCAGCGGAAATCCCGACTCGAACAGCACCCGCCCATCGCGCAGCACATCGTCGGGAACGAAATTCCCCGGCAGATACGTCAGCTTCATCACGCCCGATCCATCCAGTGCCGCCGCCTCCAACGCAAACCCATCCGGCCCTCGGCGCGCATACACCATCCGCCCATCCGGCATCCACAGCGGACGAATCAAATCGGCAGACGCGCCCTGCACCAGCCGTGGCGATCCGCCATCAACCGCCACTTCCCAAATCCCCCACGCATCGCCCGCGTTCTTCTTCCCCGCAAACAACACCGTCTTTCCATCGAACGAAACGCTGGCATCGGCGCTCGCCGCAAAATCCGGAACCAGCGCCTCCACCTGACCACCCCGCAGCATCATCAGCTGCGCGCCCTGCGGAAATCGCTCCCCGCCACCAGCGCCGCCAGCGACACATACACCGGCGCCGCGGTGAAGATCACCGGCGCCATCGCAGCTTGTTTTTGATAGATCGCGCCGTCCGGCGCCAACGCGCCCGCGCTCGCGACGAACAACGTGCCGCACGCCGCAAGCGCCGCTGTCGCGATCCATCTCACGCGTACGTCTCCGTGTAATGGCATGCGGCCCGCAGCGTGCACCACGGAGCCAGATCCGCCATCATCGTCCCGAACTCGCCAAATGTCAGCGACTGCTCTCCGTCGCTCCACGCTTTGTCCGGATCAGGGATGCACTTCGACGATCAGCCCATCGGCGCCCGCCGCAACCGCACTCCTCGCCAGCGCCGGAACCAGGCTCCTCCGCCCCGCCGCGTGGCTCGGATCGGCAATCACCGGCAGCTTCGAAATTTCTTTCAGCACCACGATGGCGCCCACATCGAACGTGTTCCGCGTCGACGTCTCAAACGTCCGAATCCCGCGCTCGCACAAAATCACATTGGGATTGCCGTAGCTGACCACGCACTGCGCCGACCGCAGCAGGTCCGCCACCGTCGCCACCATTCCCCGCTTCAGCAGGATCGGCCGCCCCGTCTTCGCAGCCGCCTCCAGCAGAGCGTAGTTCTCCATGCTCCGCGAGCCGATCTGCAGAATGTCCGCGTACTCGGCGACCATCGGAGCATCCGCCGCCGCCATCACTTCGGTGACAATCGCCAGCCCGGTTGCCGCGCGCGCCTCGGCCAGCAGCTTCAGCCCTTCCAGCCCCAGTCCCTGGAACGCGTAGGGCGAACTCCTCGGCTTAAACGCTCCGCCCCGCAGGACCTGTGCGCCCGCTGCCGCCACCCGCCACGCTGTGTCCATGAGCTGCCGTTCGGTTTCCACCGAACAAGGACCAGCCATGGTTACAAATGCACCGCCGCCGATGGCAATGCCGCCTGCCCGAACGACGGTATGGTCATCGGGAGATGTCTTCAGAACATCCGGCGCATCCGCAAACTGCTCTCTCCACCCTCCGCCCACCTGGGCTCCACTTCTCTGGGGAACAGGTGAGACTAGTCCCGACGACGCCCCATCGCCTCCATCGAAAGATGGAATTTCCTCGTGCCTTTGGTGCTCTTCTCCGTGCACCAGTGGGTCGAAAGAGGTCTCTTTCCTCTTGTTTTCCGGGCCCTGGAGCGGCCGACCTTCCACTTGTCCCGTCATCGTCGCTCCTCCCGAACCTAACGGGGCTTCCCCGCTCCGGTCTGCGCCCGATACCGCGCCAAATTCGCCTCCAGCGCCGCCGCCAGCGCCGCGTTCTGCTGTTGCTGCGCCACCTCCAGAGCCGTCTGTGTCGTCGTCACCGCATCCGCGAACCGCCCCGTCTCCGACTCCATCGCCGCCAGCATTTGCAACACGGCCGGATCCTGTCTCTTCGTCAGCGTCGCCGCCTCCTCGAACTGCGGCAGCGCCTCGGCAAACCTGCTCTGCGCCGCGTAAACCCGCCCCAGGTTGTAGCGATACCCCGCGTCCTGCGGCGCCAGCGCCACTGCCTTCAGCAAGTGCTCCGTCGCCTCCGCCAGGTTTCCCTCGTGCGCCAGGACCACGCCCAGGCCGTTCTGCCCGTCTGGCGAATTCGGCTGCACCTCCAGTGCTCTGGTCAGCAGCGCAATCGCTTGTTCCGTGTGCCCGCCCTCCGCCGCCAGCGCATTCCCCAAATTGACTGCGGCCGAAACATTGTCCGGATTGATCCGCAGAGCATTCTCAAAATGCGAGCGCGCCTCTTCCAGATTTCCCTTTTCCGCCAGCGCACTGCCGAGGTTGTTTTCCGTCTGCGAGCTATTCGCATTCAGCGTCAGCGATTTTCGATACTCCTCGATCGCCTCGCCCATCCTGCCCGCACCGGCCAGCGCAATTCCAAAATTGTTATGCGCCCGCGCATCACCTGGATCCAGCGCTACCGCCTTCTCCCACGCCTCGACTGCGGCGTCATACTGCTTCTTCTCCGAGAGCTGCACCGCTGCATCGAACATCCGATAAAAATCTGTCGCCGGCGTATCGATGCGCTCCAGGCCGCCCTCCGCCACATTCACGAACTCCGGAATATTCACCGCGCGATTCGACGCCGTGGCGTTCTCCACCAGAATCGCCGGGCTCGCATTGCCGTCCACATCGATGTGCGTCAGATAAAGTTCCGTGTAAAGCGAAGGGCTCTTCGACGAAAACGCCAGCCAGTGCCCGTTCGGCGAAAACGTGTGCCACGAATTCATCACCGGCAAATTCGAAGCCAGCGAACGCGCCGTCCCGCCCTCGAACGGCACAATATAGAGCTTGCTGTCGGGCCGCATCAGCAACCCGTTCCTGCACTCCACAAAAACAATCCATTTCCCATCCGGCGACACCTTCGGGAAGTTGTTGCTCATGCCGTTTTCTGACGCGCCTACCACCCGCTCCGGCGTTCCGCCCTGGCCATCGTTGAATGGAATCCGGTACAGGTCGTACTGAATCTGCGTTTCGTTGGGATCGTTGGCGTACACCGCCGCCTTCTGCCCCGGCGCGTACGGATCCCTCGCCGTCGCCCGCGAGTACACCAGGTACTTCCGGTCCGGGCTCCAGAACGCGCTCGTCTGCACGTAATCCGGATCATCCGCGCCAGGAAGCGGCGTCAGCCTGCCGCTCTCGCGGCTGTACCAGGCCAGCACGCCGCGCGTCGGAAAAAACACCTGCCCAAATCCGTAATTGCGATAAAACCCGTTGTACAGCCGATCGACCACGCGCGTGCCGTGCGCGTGCGGCACATCAATCGACGTGATCACATACTTCCCGTCGGGCGAAACCTGCGACATGAACCCGAACCGCTTCTGCGCCCGCTCCTCGCTGAACGCGCTCCAGTGAATCACGTACTCGTTGCTCATCGTGCTGACCGGCTTGATCGGGATCAGCGCGTACAGCCCCTTATCGTTCTGCGGCCCATCCACATCGATGCCCAGCGTCTTCCCGTCACGCGCCAGCGAGTGGCAATTCGCGCACGTCGGTAGTCCCGTCATTACCGTTTTGCTCTCGCTCGCCGAAACATATCGCAGCTGCCACTTGATCAGCGGCAGCACCGAGTCCGGCAGCGGCTTGATCACCCCGCGCTCCTCGCTCTCCGGGGGCGGCGGAATCAGCGGCACATCGCGATACATAATCGGTGCGCCCACCGGATCGGGCGACGTCGCCATCGTCACCTGTCCGGACGAAACCGCCTGCTTGTCATCCTTGTTTCTGTATCCAATGAACCGGATCACAGCCGGCGCTTGCTGCGTATGCTTTTTGATTTCCTCCCAGGTTTTCGCATCCGGCCGCCACGTGTGCGAATCCGCCTGCTCCGGCGTCAGCGTCGGCGGCACATACCCCGCCAGCGAATCGTCGATCGGGCCAACGCGCATCTTCTCGCCCGCGGACCACTCCCGGATCTTCGGCCCGCGCTCCCTAAACGCAACTTCCACGCGCCAGACCGTCGCATTGGCATTCGCGTCTCTCCACTGGAACAATGGCGCAACCATATCCTGAGGAAACAGCGAACCCTCCCGCGGATACTCCACAGTGATTTCCGCACTCTGCGGTATTTCCGACGCTAGTTCCGCGCGATGCTCGACCAAAAACCGTGTGAACCCCGCGACTGCCGGCGAACCAATACGCGCCCTGTCCTTCCCGTAGGCCGCAAGCAGGCCAAGCGCCAGGCCGGCCACAAAACCACACTGGATTCCTGTCCTGATGGGGACCTCTCCTCCGGCGCTCCGCGAACACGCAACCTTATCTGCGCAGCCCGGAAACTACCCGAACTCTAACGGCCCCAAAACAAGCTTGGCTGTGAGCGCTGTCACAAATTCCCAGGCGCGCCCTCTCGCCGCGACCGAAGCCGCCGCCGCCGCATCTGGTTAAAAGAAGTCACCACGGGAGACGATCCCCCATGAAAGCGATTCGACTGCACGCACGCGGAGGTCCCGAGCAACTCGTCTACGAAGACGCGCCGCAGCCCACCCTCGCGGCCGGCGATGCTCTCGTACGCATCTTCGCCACCAGCATCACCCGCACCGAGCTCACCTGGGACCAGACGTATCAAAATGCCGATGGCTCGCCGCGGTTCCCCACCATTCCTGGCCACGAATTCTCCGGCATCGTCGAGTCGCTGCCCCCGGGCGCAGGCGGCCTCGCCATCGGCGACGCCGTCTATGGCCTCGCGGATTTTCCGCGCAACGGAGCCGCCGCCGAATATCTGGCCGTGCGCGCCACTCACCTCGCCCACAAGCCGCGCACCGTTGATCACGTCCGCAGCGCCGCAGTCACACTTTCAGGACTCACCGCCTGGCAGGCGCTTTTCACCCACGGCAATCTCCTGCCCGGCCAGAGCGTCCTCATCCACGGCGGAGCCGGCGGCGTCGGCGTCTTCGCTGTGCAGCTCGCGCATTGGAAAGGCGCGCACGTCATCGCTACCAGCTCCGCGGCCAATTTTGATTTTCTGCGCAGCCTCGGTGCCGACGAAGTCATCGATTACACGAAAACACGCTTCGAAGCTCAGGTGAGCAAGGTCGACCTGGTTCTCGACGCCGTCGGTGGCGACACCGTCGACCGCTCCTGGCAGCTCCTTCGCCCTAACGGAATGCTCATCTCCATCGCAACCTCCATCTCCCCCGGCGAACCCAAAAAGCACGGCGCCCGCGGCCTCTTTTTCATCGTCGAGCCCAGTCGCGACCAGCTGGATCAGCTTGCGACCCTCGTCGATTCCGGCATCCTCAAAATCGAAATCGCCAACGTCTTCCCTCTCGGGCAGGCGCGGGCCGCTTTTGAAGAAGGTCTCAAAGAACACACACGCGGGAAGATCGTGCTCCAGGTCCGTGACGGGGCATCCACGATCTGACCACGCGTTCGACAGCCCACGCGGCAATCTCTAGCATCAATCTATGAGCACCAACACCGACGAAGCCATCCACACCCAGGTCCAGGCGCAGTTCGGCGCCACCGCCGCCGCCTACTCTACGAGCACCGGCCACGGGAACCGCACCGTTCTCAACGCACTCGTCGCCCTTGCCGCGCCCCAACCCACCGACACGGTCCTCGATATAGCCACTGGCGCCGGCCATACCGCGCTCGCCTTCGCGCCCCACGTGCGCCAGGTCGTCGCCTACGACCTCACCGAACCGATGCTTGCCGAAACCGCCAGGAACGCCGCCGAACGCGGACTCACCAACGTCGTCATCAAGCAGGGTCCGGCAGAAGAGCTTCCCTTTGTCGACCAGGAATTCGACATCGTCACCGTGCGCCTCGCCTCGCATCATTTCGCCGACAACGCAGCGGCCGTGCGTGAAATGGCCCGTGTCGCCAAACCCGGAGGCCGCGTCGTTGTGGTCGACAACTACAGCTCCGAAGACGAATCCCTCGATGTCCAGCTTCACAACATCGAAAAATTGCGTGACTCATCGCACGTCCGCGCGTACCGGCTCAGTGACTGGAGAAGGTTCTTAAAAGAAGCCGGCCTGAAAATCCAGCGCGAAATCGCCGACACCTACAGCGAGAGCCCGCACGGCATGGACTTCGATGACTGGGTCCGCCGCTCCAAAACTCCGCCCGACCGCGTCGCCGAGCTACGCCGCCTCTTCACCACCGCATCACCCAATCTCCGCCATCTCCTCAGCATCCAGCTCGAAGGGGAAGCCATCCACTTCCGCCTCCCGCAGGTCACCTTCATCGCGATGCGTTGAAGCGCTCGACGGGTGCCAAGCCGCTCCTGTCTCTGGAAAACCGAGCCATGTGCCCGGTGCTCTGCCGGACGCCCCATTCAAGCGCTCTTCTGGCTTGAGCGGGCACTTGGGCCGCAGCTACTTCGGCTGCACCGAACCAGCCGGCTTCATCTGCTCCACCAGGCTCTTGTCTTCCTTCTCATGCAGCGCCCGAGCCTTCGCGAATTCCGCCCTCGCCGCTTCCGTCTTCCCCATCGCCTGATCCAGCCGCGCCAGCCGCCAGTGTGCGTCCACTCCATTCGGATCCATCCCAATCGCCTGCTCGAAATCCGCCGCCGCCTCCTCGTTCTTTCCTTCGCCCGCGAGCGTGATCCCCAGATCCAGCCACGCCATCGGAAGCGATCCCGCCTGGTGCACCGCCCGCCGCAGATCCGCCTCGGCCTCCTGCATATGCTCCAGCTTGATTTCCGTATCGCCCAGATACGCCAGCGCCGCCGCGTGCGTCGGCTCATTCACAATCTCCGCCTTGAACTCCTGTTCGGCCTCCGGATACCGGTGCTGCTTCCACAACAAGTATCCCAGCCCGAAGTGGACGTTCGGCTCCGTAGGCGCCGCCTTCTCTGCCGCCTGAAATTCCCCAATCGCATCGGGCGTCCGGTTCATCCCATCCAGCGCCTCCCCAGCCAGCATGTGCGCCTGCGCTGAATCCGGATTCGCCGCCAGAATCTGCTTGTACTGATCCAGCACGCAGGGATACTGCTTTGCCTGCAGGCAGCTCTGCGCCAGCACGCCGCGCATCTCCACGTTTTCCGGCGTTCTCTCTACCGCCGCACGCAGATAGGGAACCGCCAGCGCATATTGCGACGTCCCGTAGTAACTCATCCCCAGCAAAATCCCCGCCTGCGCATTGTCCGGAGCCGCTGTTACCGCCGCCTTCAGCGGCGCAATCGCCTGATCCAGCTTTCCCTGCTTGAACAGCGCCAACCCCAGATCGAGCTGCAATCCCTGCATCTTCGGATCCAGCTTCAGCGCCCGCCGATACTCCTCCACCGCGCCGGTGTAATCGGTCTCGCGCGCCAGCACCAACCCCAGATGCGCCGTCGCCATCCCGTCCCGCGGATTCCCGGCCAGCACCTTACGCCACGCGGCCTCGGCATCCTTCCACTGACCCTGCTGCTCCAGCGCCAGTGCCTGCTTCGCCTCCTCGCCCGTCGCCACGCGCGTCTGCGCCTTCCCCGCGCCGCAGCCCATACACAGCAACAGTGCAGCCAGCAGCCTCATCCCTCGCCAACCCACCAACATCCTCAATCTCTTCCTCAGAAATTTATTAGACCACCCCAGCCATTCCCGATGCCTCTCCCTCCTTGCCGCACAAAAGAAAGCGCAGTGGAGCAACGCCCCACTGCGCCCATTGATACTGCGTACAGGTTAGAACAGGAATTTGCCTCCGAATTGGAAGACACGCGGATCGTTCGCGCTGGTCACCTGGCCGAAGTTTCCGTCGGTGGCTCCAAGATCCAGCCCGCTGAACTGCGTGTGGTTGAAGGTGTTGTACGATTCAGCACGCAGCTCGAACCGTGTCGCACCGCTTTCGTTCAGCGCGAACGATTTGAACAGGCTCAGGTTCCAGTTCGCCAGTCCCGGTCCCCGCACAACATTTCTGCCGGCGGACCCGAAGCCGTTATTGGCGCCGCCATTCCATGGAGCCACCGGAGCCGCGAAAGCCGCGGTATTGAACCACGCCTTCTGCGTTTTCGGTCCGCTCACCGTTCCCACCAGGTCCGGACGGTTGGTCGTTCCCCCTCCCAGGCCCAGCGTGTCCGCTCCATTCCACGTGACGTTATCCGGCAAGCCCGTCTCGTACGTTGTTACGCCCGAGAAGACCCAGCCGCCCAGCAGACTCCGCTCCGCCAGGCTGCTCGCATGCAGGCCAAACGGAATGTTGTAGATATAGTTTGCGTTGAAGATGTGGCGCCGGTCATAGGAACCAGGGCCCCGATCGTACTTCAGGTTGAATGGATCGGAAATGGAATTCAGATCGTCAGTTTCCTCATCGATCTGGTGGGACCACGTGTAAGAGAATTGCGCCGTCAGCCCGTGCTTGTTCTCCATGCGCAACCCGGTCTGCAGGCCGTTGTAGTTAAAGTTGCTGGCGTTTTCGTCATCGGTGATACCCGCCCACCCCGGATAGGTGCGGTACAGATTGGAATTCGCCCCCCCCGCAACCTTCTGCCGGTCGACCAGATCGTTCAGGGGCAGCGTGTTGATAGCGCGCTGATCGTTCTGATCCCATGCGCTCGATCCGACATACTGCACCATCGCCATGATCGCCGGAGCGATCTGTTGCTGGACACCCAGGCTGAATTGCGCAGTGCCCGGAGGTGGATAGTAGTAGTCCAGCGCGCCCAGGCTCGCCGGGAATACCGGATTGGACGCCACTGCCCCATTCAGAGCGCTGGTGTGAGGATTGGTGAAGTACACATCATTCGCCGTCGGCTGGTAAGCGAAAGGCGGGTTAGTGTCGGTTCCGTAGACATCGTTCCCCTGGACGCGTTCATAGAAGATGCCTGCGCCCCCGCGCACCACCGTCTTGCCCGTGCCCAGCAGGTCGTAGGCGAACCCCACGCGAGGCTGCCAGCTGAAGTAGTCGCCCTTCACCAGCCCGCGCGGGAAGCCGTTGACACCCGGACGCCCAATTCCATTCAGGTAGAAAGGAACCGGAGCGTTGGTTGGGTTCGAGAAGCCAGGCCCGCTTGGGTTCAGCGTACCCGTACTCGCACTCGGAACCTGCTCATTCGCTGCACTGAACAGCGAAGGAACAAAGTTCGCCGTCATGTTTTCTTTGTTGTAGACGTGCGGCAGCCCGTCATACCGCACCCCCAGGTTTAGGGTTAACCGCGTCGTCATCCGCCAGTTATCCATCCCGTAGGCCGAATAGGTGTTGTTGATCCAGTGGAACATGTCGATGATCTGCAGCTGCTTGAAGTTGTCCGCAAGGCCCAGCAGGAAGTTCACATAGGAGTCGCCGGAGAAATCCGTGCCGAAGGTATAGTCTCCCTGCGTATCCGCCTGCTGCTGCTGGTTCTTGTCGCTGCGCATGTACGCAAACCCGAACTTCAGCTGGTGCTTGCCCTTCGTCCACGAAACGTCATCGCGCGGCTGATAGTCGAGGAACGCGTTCTTCCACGGCCAGTAGTTGATGGTCCAGTTCGTGCCCAGCGGTGTGCCCAGATCGACCGAGGGCATCCGGCTCAGCAGGTTGTTCGCCGCCGGGAAGTACCCAGCCTGCGTCCAGCCCGACGGCTGAGAATAAATCCCCGCCGGCGTAATGTTGATGCTGTTCCCGTTCACATTCAGCGACGTCTCGTTGAGCAGCGTCGGCGAAATGGTCTGCGTCAGCTTGATCACCGTTCCCCACGTCGGGTTGCCGAACACGTCGCCCGTCGTCGAATAGGTCTCGTTGCTCCACATATCGGGGTAGATGGTCTGCGACATTTCATCGTGGATGAAATGCCCCATCAGATGCATCCTGTCCGTGATGTCATGATCGATGCGCACCACGTCTTCCCGCACATACGTCGGCTGCTTCGGCGACGCCACATACTGCGGCGCTCCGCTGGCCGACGTCGAATTGGACGCTGGAATCGCGCCCGTCTTCATAAACAGGACTGAATTCGGATCCAGCATGTTCGCCGGAATCACGCCCCCTGGAAATGAATTGCCGGGCGTCAGTCCATCGGTCATTTCGGTTGCCGTTAATGTGGCATTATTGGGCAGGTTCGGCACACACGGCGCCGTCTGTCCCGCGTTGCACGCCCCTGCGGCTGGCGATTCCTTGAAGCCGGCCGGCAAGGTATAGGTGAAAGGCGACGTAGAGCTGGAGGGAATGTCGCTCGCCGGCATCGTGTTGTTGGCCGTCGGAGTGGCTCCCGCTATATACCGGCGCCATTCCTCGCTGTAGAAGAAGAAAGTCCTGCTCTTGCTCCTCGGGTAGATTCCCGGAATCACCACCGGGCCCCCGATGTCTCCGCCAAAAATATTCAGGCGCAGTTCCGGAGTTGGCGTGTGCGACAAATTGGAAAAGTAGTTGTTGGCGTCGAAAGCATCGTTGCGATCGAATTCCCACACTCCGCCGTGGAGACTCTTCGTGCCCGACTTCAGCGCCATCACAATGGTGCCGCCCGATGCGATTCCATAATCCGGCTGGTAGTTGCTGTTCAACGTCTGGAACTCCGCCAGCACGTCGGGAGAAGGCATCACATCCGGTTTGCCTCCGCTGCCGCGGTCGTACACTTCCCCGCCGTCGATCATCCAGTTGTTGTGACCGGGGCGCGTGCCTTCGAAGCTGATGCTCTCATTGCTCGCCTGCGCCGACACGCCGTTGAACGACGGGATATTCGCCGAAACCCCTGCGCCGATAGCGGCGAGAGAAAACATGTTCCGGCCGTTGATCCCGGTGTCGGTCAGTTGCTGCCCGGTGATCAGGTTGCTGACTTCGTTGGTCTCCGTTTGCAGGTGGAGCGCGTTCGCCTGCACCGTCACTGTTGTCGTGCTCGCGCCCAGCGCAAGAGTCACATCCTCCCGCACTGTCGCGGCTACGTCCATCACGATCCCGGTCTTCTCATACGTCTCGAAGCCCGTCACCGCCACTTTCAGTGTGTAAGCCCCGTTGTGCAGCGCCGGAAAATCGTACAGTCCAGCGGCGTTTGTTGTGCCAGCTCTCACTTCGGCTGTGCTGGCGTTGGTTATAGTCACTCTGGCATTAGGAACCACGGCTCCGCTTGGATCTCTCACGGTTCCCGTCAGCTCTGCGTTCTCTTGTGCATTTGCCATGAATGCCGTGCATAACGCCACGGCGCTCAGACATAGCAGGCGCTTCCACAGTGTCACTGGACACCTCCCTTGCGTTCCATGTCATGGCGGACAGTTGAATGATCCCGATGCAATATGGTTTCGCGTAGCACTACTAAAGAGTTTTAGCTGACGCCTGACCGTCCCACTGGATCGCGACAGAGGTGTACCACCCGGCTTCATGGCGCGTCAACGAACTTCTGACGGCACCCGGGACTTTATGTAATCACTTAGTTATCGCTGTTATCATGCTGATATATAAATGATCCGATACTAAAAGTGTCGGCGCGGCTAGCGGCCGGCTTCCGATTTAGGACGGATGCAACCCATTACATGCGGCAATTATGCAGATCGGTAATACGATCCGCCGCAGAAGCGTTCCTCGATTTTTCGTTTTTCAGCCCTCATCTCGAAGGCCGGAAAGCATCACAAAAAAATACGTTACTTTCGTGATGCCAGAACCCCCGGATCAACCGTTTTAGGGGTTATTTCTTCCACCCGGCCATGACCTCGCAGAGAATATGAACTTCAAAGCGCAAGCTTCACAGTTTCACGTTTTGCGGATCACAGCTCACGGTTTTCTGCACCCTGCTCCCCGCTTTCTGGCAGCTCGCGCCCCCTGCCCTGCGGCCGGCTCTCAAAACAAGTGCTCATCGTCATGCAACAGCACCGCGCCCATCGGATTCCCCGCCTCCGCCTGGGCGCGCACTCGCGCCACCGTGAGCCAGTTGTCCTTCTTCGGATGCTCATTAAAGAATGGGGGCAAAGGCATTTCCAGATACCTGCTCAGCGCTATCGCATAACTCTCGTAGAGCTGCCGCAGTTCGCTCAGCCGCGTGGCGCTTTGCTCGTCGCGGCACACTTTCACCCCCGCCATGCACAGCTTGTCGTAAATCAGTTGGAATTTCGCCGCCGGCAGCCGATCCGTCCCGCCGCCCGCGACCGGCTTCGCCGCAACAACCTGCGACAAATCCACCAGCGCATGCCGTGAAATCGCAAACGTCAGTTGTGCCTGGCGCGCGCTGTGCTCCTGCGAGCTGGCAATCAACAGCGCACACGTATCCAGAATCGCCGTCAGCGCGCTCAGCCAGCTCTGTGCTGTGTGCTGCGAGCGAAACTGACACAACAGCGGGTACGAAATATGACTCTCCAGCAACTCCGCGGCCCATCGCTCCCACTCCTCCAGCAGCTTCACCAGCGCCGCGCTCCCGCCCTCGAATGAATGCCGTTTGATCAGTTCAAACGCCGTCGGCGGCGAACCGGCCCGCGCATCCAGCAACGCGATATTCACCTCGCGCCGCGAAAACGCTCCGTACAGAACCGGAAAATACCCGATCACCAGCGCCACAAACCCCAGCCCGATCCCCGACTCCGTCACCACCAGAATCCGAACCGCAAGGTTGTGCGGCACCACGTCGCCCAGGCCCAGCGTGAACAGCGTCGTCCCGCTCGCATACAGATCGGTCACCAGGAATGGATACGTGCTCGCCCGTGGATCGACGAACGGCGACGGAAATGCGGAATAGATAAAGGCGAACCCAAGCGCCAGCGCCGCGGCCCACGAAGCGATCAGGAACACCAGCGACAGCGGCCCGTAAAAGCTCAGCAGCGTCTCGCGCTTCCCCGGATGCCGCACCTGCCGCGCCCACCACCGCCACGGTCTCCACGTAAGGATGTAGAAAAGCCGCGTCCAGCGGAATCGCCCGTTCGCGCGCCGCGGCAAAATCACAGTCTCGAACGCGTCGAGCAGCGCCAAAAACAGACAAACAATCCCGACAATCAATCGCAAAGGATGCACAACGCCAGCAGAGCAGGAAATCCCCTCCGCCGTCAACGGCGGACCGACGGTTCACGGGCTCACTGCGTCGGAATTACAAAAAGTGTGATCGATCCGGCTGGGAATGCGTAATTCGCAATCGAACTCGCAGTGCTTCCCCAAACCGGCGCCATCACCGCCACATCCGGTAAAGCCACAATCCCCGCCAGATTCGCCGCGCTGTACTGATACACCTTCGCGTTCCCCGTCGCCGTCAAATTCTCGAGCGACAGCGCGCTCGTCAGCGGTGCGAACGTCTTGTTGATCACCACCACCGTCACCGCCTGGTCCGCCGAACGCAGCGCCCCGTACACGGACAGCTCCCCCTGGTTCGCGCTCGTCGAAGCCAGCGCCCTATCGCCAAACGTCGATTTAGCACCGTCATAATTTCGGTAAATCGCAAACGCCGTCGTTCCCCGGCACCTGGTTCGCGTAGATCGTCGTCGGCCACATCGTCCCCAGATCCAGCCCGTACTTGCCGAAGATCCCCAGCACGTCCGCCTGCGCCAGCGCGCCGTTGATCGACTCCAGCCCCCCGAAGTTGTACTCGTCGATCGCCGTCTTCGTTCCCGGATAATCGTTCGCCACCCACGACTGGAGCATCGGAATCACCTGCGGAGCCTGCAGCGGCGTCGCGCAGCTCGTCGTGTAGTTCCCATCCGTTGTGTAATTCGGCTGCGGATAATTTGGATCTGTGTACGTCGGATCCCACAGGGCCCGCGTCGAGTTCAGCCGCACCTGTTGCTCCACACTGTCGCCCGCCGTCGTCAGCCCAACCCCATTCCCGCTTCCCGCCGGATAATCGGCCCCAAAGTATCCGTGAATATCCACGTAGTCCAGCAGCCGCATCCCATACGTCGCCTCGGCGGCTTTGAATTGCTGCAGGTAGTACTCGATCATCGGTATCCCACCGTGCGCCGTCCGATCCGCCGGATGGTCCCACGGCTCATAGCACGGACCACTCCCCCACCCGTTCTCGATGTCCTCTTTCGAGTAAAAATAATTCCACCAGTAGTCGATCACCGGCCCGCTCACCTCGGCCGTGGAATCCACCGTCTTGATCGCCAGTGCTGTTCCAATCCCGCCCTGCGTCACCTCGTCATACGTCGACGGTTTCGGATGGACATCCCGATGCACCGCATCCCACCACGCCGGCTCGTTATCGAGATCCCAGATCGCCACACCCTTCCCGCTCCCGCCCGTTCCATAACTCGGATTGCTCACCAGCGATTGCACCCATCCCCCGGCCCACGTCCCCTGCGCCCACTCCAGCGTCGCCCCGCTCGCAGCAGGCGGCATGGGCGGCGGCTCCGCGACACTGGTAATCGCCGGCGTCGCTGACGTCCCGAGAATTTCGCACCCATCCGTCTCCGTGCAGCCCTGCGTCCCCAGCGGGTACATCCCGTCCCCGCAGCTCCCGCTGTAACTTACCTGCCCCGGAACGTTCGTCTCGGAAAAACTACACGCGCCCGCCATCCCGTTCGACACCCACCCCTGCACCGGCGCGGTCCCCAGTGCCGTCGTGCCCAGGCTCGTGTTTGCCGCGACGAAATCGGTAAAGTTTGTGCTCCCGTTCGCATTCGGCAGCATCTCGGCCGCACCCGTGAAGTTCTCAAAATAGAAATCGCTCGCGGAATTCGTCCCGTTGTTCTGGTAGTTGTAGCGCGATGTGTCATCCCCGCCCCATCGCGTCAACGTGATGTTCGCGTTCGCTGCCGTCGTTGGATCCAGCCCAAAGGCGTTCATCCCGTAAATCAGCGGACTGATCGCGTGCGTCTCGTTCCCGGCATCCACCGTTAACGCCGGACCCGGGCCAGCCGCCGGGCTCACCAGCGTCACCGTCGCCACAGCGCTTTTCGTCTCGTCGCCCGTCGCATATGCCGTCACCGTTGCAGTCGCGGGTGCAGGAAACGGGCTCTCATACTGTCCCGTTACGTCCACCGACCCCGCGCTCCCGGTCCATCCCGATGGCCCCGTCACCAGCCACGTCACCGCGGAGTTGTACGCACCCGTGCCGTTCACCGTCGCGATGAACTGTGCCGTCGTCCCCACCGTCACGGTGGCCGTCGAGGGTGTCAGCGTCACGCCCGTGATCGTCGGGCCGGTCTCGACTGGTCCGGTAGAACCCGACCCTCCACCGCCACAACCCAACACCAAAGCACAAACGGCAGAGCCTGCCAGCCCCGCCCAGCCCCACAAAGCCGTACACATTCGTTCTCACCGAAGCCTGTTGCCCAGGCCGTTTCCGGCGAAATTTTACGCCGCTCCAGGGTTTCCGCAACATCCTCCGTGCGGACCGGCAACACTGCGGTAACCCATCCTCCGCCACTCTCCGTTTTTCGGCACTGGTTTTCCTCATCAGCCGCGCCTACGCCGCGCCCATGTCCTCAAATGCCCCCTCCCTCCCCGCCATTTCCGTAGTTCTCCTCCGTAATGCGCTGCTAGGTTTCTTATTACCCAGACTGCAAAGTCGCGCCGGGGCTTGCCTGCCTCTCCCGGCGCGACTGCAACCCAGAGCTTCAGTCCCTTCGAGAAAACCCATGCCCGGTCGCGGCATTCGGGTTGTCATCGCAGCCAGTCGAGGTTTCGAGGATGCACAGCCGACCGGCCGCCCCGCGAGCCTAGACGCGCACCGGCCGCAGCGCCCGCGACAACCGAAGCGGCGCGAACACCGGGATCGTCGACGGATCCGACGACAGGTGGCGCGGATAGCCGACGCACAGGTCCCCGGTAAGCACCACCGTCGAGTCGGTGGTGTCGGCGATGGACCAGGTGTGTTGCGTGGGAAACGTGACGTCCATGAAGGTCACGGAGATTTCGGTGTTGAAGAACGTTTTCACGATGGAGAGGACCGTGCCACCCGGACCGGACGGCAAGCCCTCCTCATTCTCAAAGAATTTCTCCATTTTGGTCAGGACAGCCGCGTTCATTGAACTCGCGGCGCCTTGCAGACCTCCCACGATCTGGGTGAGAATGTCGTCGGCATTCGTGCACCAGTCGGCCGGCCAGCCGACATGGATGTTCCATGAACTCAGCCCAAGGTCCAGGAACGTGTCGAGGTCGAACGATGTGTCCGGCACGATCGAGATGCCAAACTTGATGTCCGCCCCGGATTGCGATCCGGAGAAGGAGAGCCCGCCCGCACTCGCCGTGATCTGCGTGTTGCCGGGCAGCCCGGAACCCTTCAGTTCGCTGCTCACGTCGCCCGCCGCGATCCCGTCCTTAACATCGACCGTCTCAGGCAGGAGCCAGATGTTCAGCTCCGTCGTCTCCGCTGCCCCGACACTCAGGCTGAGATCCGAGCGGTACATCGGACGGTACGGGAACGACCCTTCTTCCACCTGAAGCATGAACCGGACATCCGAGGGCGTCCCGCCCGGCACCGTGGCGTTCGGAGGAGGCTGGGTAATGCCGAAGCTGCCATCGGCCTGTGTCATGGCGGCGCCGCCGGGCAATGGGATCGGAATCAGGTCGTTGACCGACCACATCCTCACTTCCAGCCCCGGCCATGGCTCGTAGCCCTGCTGGGGCTGGCCGTGTTCCCCGGCCAGAATGGGCAGGAAAAACCCCGCCGGATCCGTGATCCTGTAGATGTGGCCGGAGAAGATGGGGCCCCTCGGCCACGGCGTGTTCAGATAGGCGGCGTCCTTCTGACTCATTGACGTGCTCCTCCTCGCAGGGATGCGTCAGGAAATGAGCGGCACTATAGGCCGGTCCGTCGGCACAAGTCAACAAAACCGACTCCGTGGCCTCACTGATTCATAATGATCTGAGCGTTCATCGGTTTTCCTTTATTTGCTTCCGTTTTGTAGCCACCTACAAGGAGAAACATGCAGCAGAAGGACAGCCTGCGACCCCTGCGAGGCATCGTTCCACCCCTTGCAACTCCATTGAAGGCCTACGACACCCTGGATTCTGCCGGGCTTGAGGTGCTCATCGAGCATGTGCTCTCGGGCCGGCCCCAGGCGCTTCTCATTCTTGGAACGACAGGCGAGGGACCGGCGCTCAGCTACGCACTGCGCCGCAATCTGATCCAGCAGGTATGCCGGCAAGTGGCGGAGCGCGTGCCGGTGCTGGTGGGGATCAGCGATTCGTCCTATGCGGAATCTCTTCGCATGGCAGAGCACGCTGCGAAGTGCGGCGCAGCGGCGATCGTGGCAGCGCCGCCATTCTATTTGCCAATGGCGCAAACCGACCTGCTGCGGCTGACGGAAAGCCTGACGCGCGACGCGGAGCTTCCGCTGTTTCTGTACAACCCGCCCGGACTCCCCAGAGTCAGCTTCGAGCCGGAGACCGCGGCGCGTGCAGCCGAGATGCCGAAGGTTGCCGGGGTCAAAGACAGCTCGGGACAGATTGGCTATATTCGTCAGGTGCTGTCCTTGTTGGATGGCAGGCATCCTGAATTTTCGGTGCTGGTTGGGCCGGAGCATTTCCTGGCGGAGGCTTTGCTGCTCGGCGCGCATGGCGGGGTTCCCGGAGGAGCGAATATTTTCCCCCACCTGCCCCCGCAACTTTACCGGCTTTTTCTCGAGGGAAAATTCGAGGAGATGCAGCAGGTGCAGAAGCGAATTGTAGACATTGGCTCTGCGATCTGGAGCAGCGACAAGTCAGACAAGGGCTCTCTGCGCCGGCTGAAGTGCGCGTTGTCGGTCCTGCAACTTTGTGAGGGAGTTCCAACCTGGCCGTATGAGCCGTCTTCCGAGCAGGAGCGGCGGCATATCGCGGATCATCTCGCCAGCCACGGCATCCTGCCGCACAAACGGTGAGACCGGCCCCAATGCAGAACGGTGCAAACACCGCAAACTCAAGGCGCGTACCGATGGCTCGTCATCGTCATGCTGTGGCTGGTCTGCTTCTTCAGCTATGCCGACCGTCAGGCCTTCTTCTCTGTTTTTCCGCTTCTGCAAAAGGAGCTGAGTCTGACGACGGTGCAACTCGGCCTGCTGGGCTCGTCGTTCGCCATCGTCTATGGAGTGGGCGCACCCTTCGCTGGAGCCCTGGTAGACCGCATGCGTCGCAAGACCGCGATCCTCGGCGGCCTCGAGCTGTGGAGCCTGGTCTGCATGGCCTCCGCTCTCGCGCGCAATTTCGTGCAGCTGATTGTCTTTCGCGCACTGCAGGGGATGGGCGAAACCATCTACTATCCGGCAGCGCTTTCGATGGTGAGCGATTATCACGGGCGGCGTACGCGATCCCGCGCCATGGGCGCGCTCCAGACCAGCGTTTATGCCGGAACGGTGGGGGGTGGATACTGGGCCGGCACGCTGGCGCAGCACCACGGCTGGCGTGCGGCAATTCTGCTGTTCGGCTCACTCGGCTCGCTCCTGGGCCTGGCACTGATCCCGCTGTTGCGGGAGCCGCTGCGCGGCATGGCAGACGACGGCGCGCCACAGCTCAGCGCGGAACATCCCGCATCTCCACTGTCACTGCGCGAACTGCGGTCGCTGCTGAAGATTCCGTCGCTGCTGCTCCTGATGGGCGTATTCGCCTGTGCGAACTTCGTCGCCATGGTGCTTCTCACCTGGATGCCGCTGTTCCTCTACTCCAGGTTTCACCTCAGCCTCGGCATGGCCGCGTTCGATGCCGCGGTCTATCCGCAAATCGCCAGCATCGGCGGAGCTTTCTTCGGCGGCTTTTGCGCGGACTCTCTGGCGCAACGCACGCCACGCGGCCGCGTGCTGGTGCAGTGCGCCGGCGTCGTCGTCGCAGCGCCTTTCGTCGCCTGGAGCGGGCTCACCGGATCGCTGCTGACCGCGATCGTAGCCCTCAATTGCTGGGGCTTCTTCAAAGGCATGTACGACTCGAATATCTTCGCCGCTGCCTTCGACGTGGTGCCCGCGGAGGTTCGAGGCGTCGTGAGCGGGCTGATGAACTGCGTGGGCTGGCTGATCGGCGCCGGCACCGCGCCGGTGTTGATCGGCTATCTCGCCCGCACCATGCCGCTCGGCACCGCCATCGCGTCGTCCTCGGTTGTCTATTGGCTGGCAGCGATCCTGCTGATCGTCACGATGACCTTCTTCCTCAATCGCGACGTCGCACGGCTGCGCCCCGCCGCCAAAACCCAGACCTTCGCCGAATGATCCCAGCGCTTCGATCGCCCTACTCGCATCGCAGCGCCACCGCCGGATCCACCCGCGTCGCCCGCATCGCAGGAATCCAGCACGCCGCCACTCCCACCGCCACCAGCAACACCGGCACCGCTGCAAACGTCGCCGGATCCGTCGGGCCCACGCCGAATAACAGGCTCTCGAGCAGCCGGCTCACCAGAATCGCTGCCGCCACTCCCGCCACTGACCCCACGACCACCAGCACCAGTCCCCGCCGCAAAAACAGCAGCAGCACACTCCGGCGTTGTGCCCCCAGCGCCGTTCGAATCCCAATCTCCCGCGTGCGTCCCGCCACTTCATACGACAGCAACCCATACAGCCCGATCGACGCCAGCATCAGCGCCAGTCCCGCGAACAATCCGAACAACCGCGCCACCAGCCGCTCGTTCAACAGCAGCCGGTCGATCGTCTGCGCCTGCGTGACCACTCGCAGGATCGGCACATTCGCATCCACATCGCGCACCATCTTCCGCACCGCAGGAATCAGCGCCGCTGGCGCGCCCGCTGTCCTCACCGCAAAGGTTGCCTCGCCCTTCTCCATCGGCACATACGCCGTCGGCCCATCTTCCGCCCGCAGTCCCTCGTACTTCGTGTCGCCCACAATCCCGGCAATCTCCCACTGCGGATCTTTCGTGTCCGTTCCGCCGAAGTGCAGCCCCATCGGATTCCTCGCCCCCACAAACTTCCGCACGAAGGCCTCATTTACCACTGCCAGCGTCTGCCCCGGCCGCACCTCCGCCGCGCCCAGCCCACGGCCCCGCAGCAGCGGAATCCTCATCGTCGCGAAATAATCGCTGCCCACCGACAGCATCTGCGTCTCAACCGTATCTTTGCCGCTCTGCCCCTCCACCTTCACATCCTGCGTCCACAAACTCCCATCCAGCAGCGCGTCCGACGCATAGCTCGCGCTCAACACGCCCGGCAGCGCCTGCAACCGGCTCTGCAAATTCTTGTACAGCGGCCCGACTCCGTCCGCCTTGTATCCCGCCAGCGAAGGATCGATGTCGAACAGCAGCACGTTCCTGGTATCGAACCCCGGATTCACGCTCCTCAGTTTCTCCAGCGTCCGCAGCAACAGGCCCGCGCCCGTCAGCACCACCATCGACAGCGCCACCTGCGTCACCACCAGCGTGTTGCCCAGGCCCAACCTCCACCGGCTCCCGTGCGCCGCCGGCAGTGCGCTACCTGCATTCCCCTTGTTGAATTCTGCCGCCACCCGCGTCCGCGCTCCCCGCCATGCTGGAGCCAGCCCGAATCCAATCCCCGTTAGCAACGCCACCAACGCCGTAAACAGCAGCACCATCGCATCCGGCCGCACATCCACGCGCAACGGCGAGTTCGAGTTCGCCGCCACAAACGCCACCAGCGCGCGCGCTCCGCCATACGCCAGCACCACGCCCAGCGCCGCGCCCGCCACCGACAGCAGCAGGCTTTCCGTCAGCATCTGCTGCATCACGCGTCTCCGGCTCGCTCCCAGAGCCAACCGCACCGCCATCTCTTTCTCCCGCACCGCCGAGCGCGCCAGCATCAGCCCCGCCACATTGGCGCACGCAATCAGCAGCACAATCCCCACCGCCGCCATCATCAGCAGCAGCGGCACCTCCAGTTCTTCGCGAAATCCGACCAGCCCCTCCTGCGCGGGCACCAGCGTCATCTCCGGATCGTCCGCCTCCTTCCACATTGGCGTCGCACCGTGCAAGGTCTCATTGCGAAACAGCGTGGTCACCGCGGCCGCGGCCTGCCTCCTCGCGACCCCTGGCTTCAGCGCGCGCCAGCACCGTCAGCCACAACGACACATGATCCGCTCCCGGCTTCCCTCCCCACGAAATCCCCAGAGGAACCGCCTGCGTATACGGCACCCACAAATCGACCGATTTGCCCGGCGTCAAACGCGTGAACCCCCGATCCGCGACCCCCACAATCGTGAATACGACGTTGTTCAGGCGAACCGTCTTGCCCACCGCACTCGGCAAGCCGCCAAACGCTGTCTGCCAGTAACCGTAATCCAGCACCGCAACGGCGGCGGCTCCCGGCCGGTCGTCGTCGGCGACCAGCGTCCGCCCCACCGCCGCCGGCACGCCCAGCGTCGCAAAGTAGCGGCCCGACACCAGCAGCCCCTGCGCGACACTCGCCTCTCCATTGCCGCTTACGACCAAGCCCGCAGTCCCCGCAAACGCCGTCGCGCCGGAAAACAAATCTGTCCGGCTCTCCATCTCCCGGAACATCGCCTCCGACACCGAGCACCCGTTGACGTTCCCGCCCTCTTTGGACTGATGGGCGCCGCAATCCCCGTAGCTGCTGGTGCCGACCTGGTGCGGCCACTGATGCGCCGTCCATCGCGCCACCACCAACTGCTGCGCATCCCGCACCGGCAGCGACTGCAGCAGCACAGCATTCACCCAGCTGAAAATCGCCGTGTTCGCCCCAATCCCCAACGCCAGCGTCAGCACCACCACCGCTGTAAATCCCGGCGACTTCCGCAGCAGCCGCAACGCGAACCGCACATCCTGCCCCAGCACTTCGATCCCCGCCCCCGCGCGCCTGTCGCGTACCGCCTGCTTCACCTGCTCCGCGCCGCCACACTCGGCCAGCGCCGTACGTCGCGCTTCTTCCGCAGACATCCCGGCGGCGATCCGCTCTCCGGCAACGCCATCCACGTAGGCGCGGATCTCTGCCTCCAGTTCCGCTTCCACCTTCTGCCTGTGCATCAGGTTCTGAATCACCGCTCGCAGCCGCGCCCCCAGCCTCATCTCCACCCTCCCGTCTCCAGGTTCAGGTTTACGCATCACGGCTCACGGATCACGGATCACTGTTCACTGATCCCCGGACCCTGAACGCTGTTCGCCGAACGCTGTCTCCTGTCTTCATCTACGTGGCCTTCAAGGCATCGGCCATCGCCTGAACGATCGTCGCCCACTGTTCTGTTTCAATCCCCGACTGCCGCGCGCCCGCCTTCGTTCGCCGGTAAAATTTCGCTCGCCGGTTATTCTCTGACTCGCCCCAGACTGCGCTCAGCCACCCCGCCTCTTCCATGCGGTGCAGCGCCGGAAACAGCGAACCCGGCTTGACCTGGAAAGTCCCCCGCGTGATCTGCTCAATCCGCCGAGCAATCCCCAGCCCATGCATCTCCCCATCGCCAATGGCCCGCAGGATCAGCAGATCCAGCGTTCCCTGCAGCAGATTGGTCTGATTGGTCTGACTCTGTCCCATGTCCCTCCCCAAATCACTTCGAAAATACTGACGCCCGAATCCAAACCTGAATCCGAACCCTGCTCTCGGCTCCTATCGAATGCCTGTACGAGCAAGTATCCCGTCTCTCCTACAGAATGTCAATAGGAACAAAACACCGGCTCAAAGTGACGGCGCAGGGTTTTCGACCCTGGCTCATGGCCACAGCTCACGGTTCGTGGAGAAAACACGGCCACACGCGGCGCACATCTCTCGAAGGATGTGCGTCAGGCGCCGAAGGCTGAACGCTGACTGCTAATACACATGCAGATCGCCGTCCGGCTTTGGCCCATGCACCAGCAACCCGAGTTCGCCAGCCAGCCGCTCCAGAAACGCTCGCGTTCCCGGAGAAACTGGAACCATTGGCAGCCGATACTGCTCCTCGAGCTTGCCCATCATCGCCAGGATCGCCTTCGCCGGAGCAGGACTGGACTCCTTGAAAATGCCCTGCATCAGACGGAAATATTTCCGGTTGATCCGTCGCGCGGTCGACCACTCGTTCGCCAGTGCCGCCTTCACCATTTCAGCCATTTCGGCAGGAATAATGTTCGACACCACAGAAACGAGACCAGCACCGCCAACGCCGATCACGCCGAGCGTCATCGAATCGTCACCGGAAAAGACGGTGAAATCCTTCGGAGCCTGCGTAATCAGCTCGGTGATCTGCGGCAGATTGCCGCTGGATTCCTTCACCGCTTCGATATTCGGCGCGGCTTCGATCAGCCGCAGCACCGTTGCCGGTTCCAGATTCGCTGCCGATCGCCCAGGAATGTTGTACAGCACCACCGGCAGCTTCACCGCCTGCGCCACCGCTCTGAAGTGCTGGAACTGACCTTCCTGCGTTGGCTTGTTGTACCAGGGATTCGCCGTGAGAATCGCCGTCACGCCTTCGATCTGTGCCGCGCTTCGCGCCCGCGCCACCGCCTGCTTCGTCGCATTGTGCGAGCAACCGGCCCAAACCGGCACGCGTTTCGCCGCTGCGTCGGCAACAATACGGATCACGTCCAGCCATTCGCCATCGTCCAGCGTTGGCGTCTCAGCGGTGGTGCCGCACGCGATCAGCCAGTCGATCCCGCTTTCCACTTGCCAGCGAGTCAGGTCGTATAAGGCTCGTTCGTCGACGCTGCCGTCCGCGCGAAACGGGGTCACCAGTGCTGTGCCGCAGCCCTGCAGATTCATAACAGGTCGAGTCTACACCGCGGAACCCTGCCCGAATTTGCCGAACCAAAAGGATGTCCTCTGCAACCGTCATGCTCTACACTGCACACGATGCCTTCGCCAGTTCAGGACCTGAAGAGCTTCGTCCTGCCGCCGAATTTTCGCGGCCGGCCTGCCTGGTTTGTCCAGCTCTGGTGGATCGTCCAGGCCACAGCGTTCCACGGGTCACCGCAATTCCTATACGGCTGGCGCCGCTTCCTGCTGCGCCTCTTCGGCGCCAACATTGGACGCGGCGTCATGATTCGTCCCACCGTCGAAATCACTTATCCCTGGAAATTGTCCATCGGCGATTACAGCTGGGTCGGCGACTATGCCACGCTCTACACGCTGGGCGAAATCCGCATTGGCGACAACGCCTGCCTCTCGCAGCACTGCTATTTAGCCACGGCGTATCACGACATCACCCGACCGACCTTCGACATGATCGGCAGCTTCGTTCACATCGAACCGGAAGCCTGGCTCGCGACCCGTGTCTTCGTCGCTCCAGGCGTCACCGTTGGACGCGGAGCAGTCGTCGGAGCCTGCAGCGTCGTGTTGAAAGACGTGCCACCCATGATGATTTGCGCCGGAAATCCTGCCAGGCCACTGCGGAAACGCCCCACTGTGTCGGATGCCGCTCAGGAACGCGCAGCGGAGCAGAACAGCTTATAGCTGGTCCACAATCTCCTGGAAATCCCAGCAACCCGTTTTTCCCGCAATCCATTCCGCTGCGCGCACTGCGCCTTCGGCAAAGCCGCGCCGCGAAAATGCCTCATGCCTGAGCGTCAAAATATCGCTGTCCGATCGCGCTTCGATCTCGTGAATGCCGACCGCTTCGCCCTCGCGCTTCGAGGTGATCTCAACCTGACCCTCGGGATTTCCCGCGGAGACGATCTTCTTCAGCGTCAGAGCCGTTCCCGAAGGCGCGTCCTTCTTCCACGAGTGATGCGTCTCCGTAATGCTGAACCGATATCCATGAAGAGAAATCGCCATTTCCTTCGCAATCCGGAACAACGCCTGCACGCCAACCGAGAAGTTTGGGCTGTAAAGCAGAGCGCCGCCACGTCGATTGCAGATCGCCCTCATGTCGTCCAGGTGGCTGTACCACCCCGTGGTTCCCACCACCATGTGTGCGCCAGTTGCCAGACACGCGCGCATATTCTGCACGGCGGCTTCCGGCGTGGTGAAGTCGATCACGGCATCGAATCCGGCCAGAACCGGAGCTGTCAGCGCAGCAGCGTTGCGGTTTTCCTCTTCGCCCACCACGCGCACACTATGACCGCGCTGGTGCGCTACCTCAGCCACCAGGCTTCCCGTTTTGCCGCGTCCCAGTACCAGGAAAAGCATCGCTCTACCTCTCGTGGACCGATTGTCCGGCTATCCAGCAGCCGGTTGCCGCATCGTTTCCAGATCGAAAACCGCAGGATCGGGATCGCTGAAGAACTCGGCGTGCAGCGACCGCACCGCTTCATCCGCATCATCCTCTTCCACCATGAAACTCATGTTGATTTCCGAGGCTCCCTGCGAAATCATGCGCAGGTTCACGTGGCGCACGCTCTGGAACACACGCGCCGCAATGCCGTTTTGACCGCGAATGTTTTCGCCCACCATGCAGACCAGTGCCTTGCGTCCTTCGTATTTCACATCCGCGAGCTTGCTCAGATCCGCGGCAATCGCCGGCAGCTTCTCGTTGGAGTCGAGACTGATCGACACGCTCACTTCCGACGTAGATACCATATCGACCGGACATTTGTGCTTGTCGAAGACGTCGAAGATAGCTTTCAGATAGCCATGCGACATCAGCATCCGGCTCGCGACTACATCCATGATGGTCAGCCGTTTCTTCACCGCGATCGACTTGAACGGGCTGTGGCAGTGCACCGCCAGTGCCGTAATGCGCGTTCCGCTGTTGTCCGGATTCCTCGAATTCAGTACAAACACCGGAATGTTCTTCTTCACCGCCGGCAAAATCGTCGCCGGATGCAGCACCTTCGCGCCAAAGTAGGCCAGCTCCGCTGCTTCTTCAAAACTGATCGTCTTCACCCGCAGCGCATCGGGGCAAACCCGCGGATCGGCCGTCATGATGCCGTTCACGTCCGTCCAGATCTCGATCGCGCCCGCATCGATGCCGCTGCCCACCAGCGCCGCCGTAAAGTCCGATCCGCCGCGGCCCAGCGTCGTCGTCACGCCTTGTTCAGTCGATCCGATAAAGCCGCCCATCACCACCACCCGGCCTTCCGCCAGCAGTGGAGCTACATGTTGCTTCAGGCGCTGCTCGATCAGCGTATCCTGCGGAATCGCTTTGCCGTACTGCGCGTCGGTTACGATGCACTTCCGCGCGTCAACGTGCACCGCGTTCAGCCCGCACCGCGCAAACGCCTCCGTAATCATCCGGCTCGAGAGACGCTCGCCGTACGAGACAATCATGTCGCCGATGCGCGGCGTCAGTTCGCCCACGACAGCCAGCCCGCGCAGAATCTCGTCCAGCCCGTCGCACTCCGCGTCCATCCACGCATGCGTCGCGGCCAGAACGCTGTCCGCGTGTGTCACCGCCAACGGATCATCGTGCAGTTGCGGTCCCATCGCCAACTGCGTCGCGGTATCGTGATGCCGGATGCGCAACCGCTCCGTGATGGCCAGCGCGGTCGCTCGATCACCTTTCGCCGCCGTCGCCGCAGCCGAAATCAGCAGGTCCGTCACCTTCGCCAGTGCGCTCACCACCACCACCGGCTGCAGCCCTTTGCCCACGCGCCCTGCCACAATCCGCGCGGTCCGCAGGATCGCTGTCGCGTCTTCGACCGAGGTCCCGCCGAACTTCATAACGACCAGGCGGTTCATGCCGGAACAGCCACCGGATCGAGCTTTCCCAGAGAAACCAGCAGCTCCGCGTTCAGCAGAGCAGCACCCGCAGCTCCACGAATGGTGTTGTGCGAAAGGACCGTGAACTTCCAGTCGAGCACGCCGCACGGCCGCAGACGCCCGACCGTTGCCGCCATGCCGGCGCCGCGCATCCGGTCCAGCCGCGGCTGCGGCCGATCGTCCGCCGCCAGAAACTCCACCGGCTGCGCAGGAGCCGTCGGCAGATCCCTGCCCCTCAGCGGTGCAAACTCGGCCCACGCGGCCATCACTTCCTCACGCGTCGCTTTCTTTTCCAGCTTGATGCTCACGCTTTCCGTGTGCCCATCCTCCACCGCAACTCGATTGCAATGCGCGCTCATTTTCGCCGCCAGCGGCTCGACCACGCGGCCGTTCAGCCGTCCCAGCAGCTTCAGCGTTTCTGCCTCCATCTTCTCTTCTTCATTCTTGATGTACGGAACCACGTTGCCGAGGATGTCGAGCGAGGCACGCCAGGATATCCCGCGCCGCTGACCGCCTGCATGGTGGTGACGAAGATGGCTTCCACGCCGAACCGCTCCACAATCGGCTTCAGAGCCAGAACCAGCCCAATCGCCGAGCAGTTGGGATTCGTCACGATGTATCCACCCGATTCTCTGCGCCAGCTCTGGTTTTCGACCAGCGCCAGATGATCGCCATTCACTTCCGGAATCACCAGCGGCACCGAAGGCTGCATCCGAAACGCACTCGAATTGGAGATCACTGCGCATCCACCGGCCGCGAATTTCGGCTCCATTTCGCGCGCTATGTCAGCGTCGAGCGCCGCAAAGATGACACGCGGCGCGCCTTCCGGCGTTGCCGGCGAAACGGGCAGCGCCGCAATCCGCTCGGGCAGCGCCGTGTCCAGCTTCCATCTCACCGCTTCGCCGTAGTTTTTGCCGCTGGAGCGGTCGCTGGCCGCAAGCCAGTCCACCTCAAACCACGGATGGTTCTCCAGAAGCTGGATAAACCGTTGTCCGACCATGCCGGTCGCGCCTAATATGCCAACCTTTTGCCGCATCACCGTCGCCTTTGCAGAGACACCGCAGGCCACACATTACGAACGGCCAGCCTGCTGAAGGTCTGTGACTGTAGTGTAAATGCTCCCCCTCTCCGTCCAAAGAGAGGGGAACAGAACCTGCACAGTCGTCACTGCTCGTCCGCCGAACCGGACAGCACTCCACTGAATCTCAATGGCGCAGGAGATCATCTCCACAACAAGGAGCTTTTGCTTGACCAATTTTTGCCCCTCTCCGCGGTTCCCCCATCGGACTTCGATTCCGGCACCGCCCAAACCCCGGGTAGCATGCGCCTGGCCGCCATCACGCAGCCACAGCATCGACACCGGCCTTTGGGGCGGAATGTTCCTCGTCGAAGGCGGCGCACGCACCGGCATTCATCATCACGGCGAACAGGAAACCGTCGTCTACGTCCTCGAAGGCGAGTCCCTCGTGCGCTGGGGAGAACACGGCGAATCGGAGGCGCTGGTTCGCGCCGGCGACTTCCTCCACGTTCCGGCATGGACGCCGCACATGGAAATCAACCCTTCACCGGAAAAGCCCTTTCGCTGGGTCGTCGTCCGCAGCACGCCGGATCCCATCGTCGTGAATCTTCCCGACAACTATTGGAGGTGATTTGAGTCGGTTCTGTTGCGCGAAGCGTGTCGTGCCTGGACGGCTAGTCCTTGCCGTACGTGAAGTCCTGCGTCACCGTTCTCTGCGCGGCACCGTCACGGTCGCGATCTTCTGCCCCAGCTGCTCCTGATCCGCGACCACCGTATAGGTTCCCGGCGGCAGGCCCTTAATCATGTATCGCCCGACACATCCGAGACAGCAAAGAATGGGTTCGCCGACACGTTGATGAACGCCTGCATCCATGGGTGATTGTTGCACCGCACCGGCATCATCAGCTCCGGCGCGCGAAACGTCCGCTCATCCTGCGCGCCGTTTTGTCCGTTGGCCGGCGGCTGCGAAATATCTGACCGCCTGATTCCCAGCCACTCGTCGGCACCATATGCACGTTGTGCATGGTCGGATCGCTGTTGGTGAAGCGCACCGGCTGCCCGACCATCACTCCTACCACATGCGGCACATAGCGGCAGCCCTTCTGGTCGATGTCCACGGGCTGCGACGGCGCGGCATACACGCGATTACCCAGACCGTCCTTAATATAGATAAAAACATTCGCGAATCCGCCGCCATTGCTCACGACATACTGCTCGCTGTACAGTCGTCGGACCGAGCGTGCAGGCCGGATCCTGGATTCATGTCGATCTCGATCGGCTTCGGCGGCGCGCCGGCATAATGCACCGTGCCCTGGATCGCGCCCGCTGTGCTCCAGTCAATCGTCGTGTAGACCGGCGCCGAACCGGCGCCCGTGCTCTGCTTTTTGCAGCCGGCCATTCCTGCCAGTGCCAACGCCACTATCTGCGACCGCCAGTTTCGCTCTCATCCCTGAATTTCTCCTCAACATAATCGCCTAATCGAGCGCCTGCATCACTGCGTCGGCAAACGCATGCGTTCCGGCCGTGCCGCCAACATCGCGTGTCAGCGTTTTTCTTCTCCGTGTAGGTTTTCTCCAGCGCCACCATCAGCCGATCGGCCGCGTCCGCCTCGTCCAGATGATGCAGCATCAAGATCGCCGACTGCAGCAGCGCGGTTGGATTCGCAATGTCCTTGCCGGCGATGTCCGGCGCCGATCCGTGCACCGCCTCGAATATCGCCGCCTCCGCGCCCAGATTCGCACCCGGCACCAGTCCCAGGCCGCCAACGAACGCCGCGCATAAGTCGCTGACGATATCTCCGTACAGATTCTCCAGCAGCAGCGTGTCGTATTGATAAGGATTCATGACCAGCTGCATGCACGTGTTGTCAATGATGTGCTCCCCGTAAACGATGTCCGGATACCCCTTCGACACATCGCGCGCGCAGCGCAGAAACAGCCCATCGGACATCTTCATGATGTTGGCTTTGTGGATGGCGTGAATCTTGCGTCGGCCATGTTTTGCCGCGTACTCAAACGCGAACTTCGCGATCCGCGTCGACGCCTTTTCCGTGATCACCTTCAGCGACTCAATCACGCCCGGCACCACTTCGTGCTCGAGGCCCACATACAACCCTTCGGTATTCTCGCGGATGATGATCAGATCCACGCCCGGATAGCGAGTCTCGAGCCCCGGCAAATTCTTAATCGGCCGGAAATTCGCATACAGCTCAAACTTCTTGCGCAGCGTCACGTTGATCGACGGAAATCCCCCGCCCACCGGCGTCGTCACCGGCCCCTTCAATCCGACCCGGGTCCGCTCGATCGACGCGATCAGTTCCTTCGGAATGTACTCCCCGTGCTTCTCAAATGCGCTCGCGCCCGCGGCGAATCGCTCCCACACGAACTTCACACCCGTGGCTTCGAGCATCCGTACCACTGCATCCGTGACCTCGGGGCCAATGCCGTCTCCAGGAATCAGCGTGACTGTATGTGTCTTTCCCACATCTCTCCTTCAGCTTTGGCTCCTGGCTCGCTTCTCGCCCGCTTCTCGCTCGCCTTTGGTTCGTTTGTCGCTGTGGTGGCTCAGAAGCTGCTCCAGCTCTTCCTTGAATTCCCTGACATCCTTAAAGTCCCGGTAGACGCTCGCGAATCGGATGTACGCCACGGTGTCCAGCCCCTTCAGCCGCTCCATGATCAGCTCACCGATCTCGGCGGTCGTTCGTTCGCGTTCCATCGACTCGGTCACGAAGGCCTCGATCTCATCGACCAGCTCCCCTATCTTGCCCGTCGAGATGGGCCGCTTCTGGCAAGCGCGCATCAGCCCGTCCAGCACCTTTCTGCGCTCGAACTTCTCGCGCCGCCCGTCCTTCTTGGCCACCATGTAGGGGATTTCGTCGATCCGCTCGTAAGTGGTAAAGCGGCGGTTACACTTCTCGCATGCGCGCCGCCTGCGGATCGAATCGGCTTCTCTGCTCTCGCGCGAGTCGATCACGCGGTCCTGGCCGAAGCCACAATAGGGACATTTCATCGCTTTGCTTCGATTCTAGCAGCGCAAGGATTGTGCCCTGTGCGCGGCGGGCTGTACGCTGTACCCTGATCGCGACGCATCCTACTCTCTATGAGCAAGAAGAACCCGAACCGCAGCATCGCTAAGGGCGCCCTCGCCGGCCTCATCGGCGGCCTCGCCGGCTCCGCCGCCAAAATGGTCGCCGAAAAAGTCTTCCCGCCTCGTGTTCAGGGCCAGACTCCACCACCGGTCGTCCTCGCTGAGAATGTCGCGGGACGCCGCCTGCCCGAAGCCGATCGCCAGCTTGCCCTGCAAGGTATCCACTGGATCTTCGGAGCCCTCGCTGGGGCCGCTTATGGCGCGCTGGTCGAAGTCGAGCCATCCTTCGCAGCCTGGCGCGGCGCCGCCTTCGGCATCACCCTCAACCGCATCACCCATGAATCCGTCCTGCCGCGGCTCGGCCTGACGGCTCCCCCCAGCCAGCAGCCCACCCAGGAGCGCATCAGCGAGTGGGTCACCCACGCCGCTTACGGCGTCGCGACCGATAGTGTCCGCCGCGCCGTCCGCCGCGCACTTTAAGTTTCAGGTCCGGGAAATAAAAAGGGGCCTTTTCAGGCCCCTTTATTTTTGATATCAACACACGATTTTGGTGAACCTACTTACCACTCCGTGTTCCTGACCACCGAAGCCAGAAGTACGATCCTTCTTATTGAACAACCAGCTGCCACAATGCTCGATTTATGCAGCCTTCTTAGCCGCCTTCTTCTGTAGAGCCCAGCGCTTCCGCTGCGCAGCGGCAATCCGCTCGCGAGCTTCCGCACTCATGGTGTGATGTTTCTTCACTCGCTTTCCACGAGCCGCCGTACCGCCTGAACCAACCAACAACGCGCGAACCTGTTTCAGAACGGCAATCTCAGAATCAATGGAGGGGAGAATCTCATTTATGCTCATGCTCATAAGTCTAACTCAACGTTCGGCTGTTCTTCCCCGAATTAAGCAGTTGGGTTGCCGTCTCCAGGAATGCGGCCAGCCTGAGCCGAATGAGATTCCCGCACAGAAAACCTAAGAAAAGCTCTATTGTCCTGCCACCAGTAAGGCATTAGACGCGTCGGCGAATTACAGGAACTCAAAGCCTGAATCAGGAGAACTCCCAACTCATATCCCCGCATACCAGGCATAACCGCCTTCGGGCGATGCCGACCCCAGACCTTTTCCAAACCTCTTCAGCGAATCGGTCGCCGTCAGATGCGTAATGTACTTCACGCTCTTATAGCCCAGCTGGCGCGGCACCCGCATGCGCAGCGGCCCGCCAAATCCAACCGGCAGATCGCCGTCGTTCATACCCCAGGTCAGCAGCGTCTGCGGATGCAGTGCGTCCGCCATGTCGATGCTCTCCCACCAGTCGCTCTGGATCGACCGATATACGATGTACCGGACCTGCAGCAGCGTGCCTGCCTCACTCAGCACGGTCGACAGCGGCGTCCCAATCCACTCGGCAATGTAGGACCACCCTTCCTCGCACACGACTTCAGTGATCTGATGGCCCATTGCGAGAGCCCGCAGATCCACTACCGATAGCGACACTGGGCGCGTCACCATGCCGTCTACTACCAGCCGCCAATCGTTGAACCCCACCGCCTGGTGCCGCTTGAACTCTTCACTCAGCGGTGCTACTTCATTCATGAACGGCGTCTTCGAAACCATCCCGCGCGGAAACTCCCGCGCCAGCGCATGTTTGCCGATCAGCCGCTGCGCCGCGTACGTCATCGTCTCGCCCGGTCCGTACACGCCGCCACCGTCCGGTGGGATCAGTCCAAATCGCCGCGCGATGCGATCGGCCGCAGCCAGGCCCGCCACGCCCGTCATCGTGACCACGCCGCCGGTGATCAGCTTCCGCCGCGAAATCGGACTCATACTCGCTCCTCCGAAACGAACTCAGCTGCGAGGCCGGTTGCCACTTCGGGTGCGGCAGGCTGGGCAGCGCGACCCGTGATCATCTCCCGCGTCCGGCTCCAGAATCCGTTCAGCGCAATCATCGTGATGTGCACCACCAGGAAGACCACGAGCAGATCCGATATGAAGAAATGCAGCGTCCGCGCCGACTGGCGTCCGCCCAGCAAATTCACACCCAGCGGGAATACCGCATTGAATCCGGGCGACAACGCCAGCCCGGTCCAGATCACGAGCGGGAACAGGACGAAGATCACGCCGAGATAAACCGTCCGCTGTACGACGTTGTACGAGCGCGTCCCGTCCCCGGACTTCATACCGCGAAAGGCGCGCCACCAGGCCCGCCACGTTCGCTCGCCCTGTAGTGGAACCAGGTCCTTCCGGAAATGGCCGCTCCAGAAACCTGCGATGCCGTAGACCACGCCCGTGAGCACCAGCAGCCACGCAGCCTCAAAGTGCAGATAGCGGCTCCAGCCATTCTGATCGGGCATGACGTAGCCGTAGCCCGTCGGCACTGTGTCGCGCGATGATGGAATCGGAATCGTGAACAGCGGCTTCATGTTCACATTGCCGGTCTCACCCCAGTAGAAGCGCGGATGTGAGATCACGATTTCGCCGCCGGTGATCAGCAGGGCTAAAAAGCAAACCACCGTGATCCAGTGCGTCAGGCGAACCAATACGCTATGCCGGGGAGTTTCCCTTTCGAGTTGCGAGGCGGCTGGCACGTCGGGAGAATAGCACGGACGGACGTCAATTGCCCGCTGATTTAGCGCCAAATCAGGCTGGCCAGCCTGGACCTCAAACAGGTATCTGGCCTTCGCGCAGGCTCAGGCTTCCTGGGTGGAAGTCTCGCTGTGGTGCGCCAGCTCGTCGCCGGCATGCTCGCTCTCTTCGGTCACCTTCTTCAGCGAGATGTGCTCGAATCGCGACCAGATCAAACCTACCGGCACAATGCAAAGGAAAGTGACCAGCAACAACGTGGCTGCACACCCGGTCGCCGGCTCGGGTGCTGCCCCGAAGAACTTTGAGATCGCTGCCGCGACCAATCCAATCTGAGTGAACCACCCAATCACTGGGAGCTGAATGACGCTCGCGCCGCCGCTGACAATCATCAGGACCACGCCCTTGGCCGGCGTCATTGCCGCCAGTTGCGGGCTGGCCACGAACGCCAGGGTGGTCTCAAGATAGGAGAGTGCGATCAGCATCCACATGCCGAGCGAAAGCGCTGCGGCAACTCCGAAATCGGAAAAAGAGCGAATGGTATCGAGGCCGGAGTCGAATGCGTGAATCTTGTCCTCGACTGCCTTACCAAATCGTTTCGATACGACGCCAAAAATCCTGCCGAAGAACCCCGCAACGGCGTCTCCTGACAAACGCACGGCAACGAGAAAAAGCGTGCCGAGAACCGTCAGAGCCAGTCCCCAGTAGCCCGCTCTCCTGACCACCTCGGGATGAGGCAGGCCACCCGTCGGCGAAAGAAGAATCACGGAACAGGTGATGAGCGCCATCGATCCTGCGTCGAAGAGACGTTCCACGATGTACACGCCAATCTGCGAGCTGAGCGGCAGACCCGTTTTTTTCGCAACCAGATACGGCCGCACCAGGTCAGCGACACGGCCGATGAGCGCCACCGCGGTAAAGCCAATCACCTGGGTGCCGAGCAATGATAGCGGCGACAGCTTTTTCTTGTGCCGGAGCAGCCAAACCCAGCGGACAGACCGAACCAGATAGCCGACATAGATACAGGCCAGCGCAAAGAGGATCTTCCGCCAGTCCGCCATGCGCAGTTGCTGGCCGAACATTGGCCAGTCGAAATGGATGCGATGACGCCCAAACCAGATCAGCGCGGCCACCGCCAGCACGAAAAGGATCGCCACAATTCTGGTTTTCTTTGATTTCAAAATCCGGACTCCGCGGACGGAACGAGGGCGCTAATCGGCATCACCGGGAGACAGCAGACCGCAAATCGGCCGGATGCCGCAGCAAATAGCGGCGATTGTATTCACGAATGACGCGCGCAACATAAGCGCGGGTCTCGCGGTACGGTGGGATGCCATGGTAGCGATCGACAGCGGCCGGACCCGCGTTATAAGCCGCAAGCGCCAGTGGCAAATTGTCATTGTATTTCTTCAGCAGCTCATTCAGGTAGGCCGTTCCCCCCTGGATGTTCTCGGTCGGTGCGAAGCTGTTCGCAACGCCCAGTTCCGACGCCGTTCCTGGCATGAGCTGCATCAGGCCCTGAGCGCCCGCACGGCTCACGGCGCGCGCATGGCCGCCGCTTTCCTGCCGGACCACGCTGGCCAGCAGATCCGCATCGAGGTTGTAGGCCGTTCCTGCCCTCGTCAGAAGAGGCTGCAGATCCGCATCCGAAAGCTTCTCCGGTCCAGACGGTACCGTGGAGGCAACTGCTGCGGATTTTGGCGACTCCGCCACGACCGATTTCGGCAAATCTACGTGCTCATCCGACACAATGTCCGTCGCGTCGACTTCAAGAAAGCTGGATCCGGCGGCGTCCGTATAAAGCCGAACCTTGTCGCCAACGGCTTCGCGATGGTCGCAGAAAAGATCGAAACCGTTCTTCAGTGTCACATGCTCGGCCGCGTGCGCCACCGCTCCGGCATAGCTCAGCGCCAGCAGGGCACACCACGATTGTCGGCACAAGCGGCGCATTTCTCTCTACTCTACCATTCTCAGACGCAGGAACGTGTGAAAGCGTTCATTCGACGATCGTTCGGTAACTGGCGACAAATGTGGGATTTACATCGGGCGCAGAATCGGCTTCGCTCACTCCGGGCCGACCCAGTAGCTTCTCGATCACCCGCCCAACGCCATCTTCGTCATTCGATGGAGCGATCTCCCAGCCGCGTCGCCGCGCCAGCTCGACGAGATCCGGCGCGCCATTCGCCACGACAACCGGCCGCCCGGCGAATTCCAGCATCTCCAGGTCGTTCCAGTTGTCGCCGATCGCCAAAATATCGTCCGGAGCCACGCCGCGCTGCGTCGCGAGCCTCTGGAGTGCTGAACCTTTCGAACAGCCAGGAGGAAGAATGTCGAGGATCGTCAGATCCCGCACCGGATACTCGGTCCGATGCAATTCGATCTGCGATGCCAGTTCACTCTCCGCAAGCCACCGTTCAGCGCGGCGCATTTCCTCGACACCTCCGCAGACCATTCCCTGCACCGGCGCCTCGCCCTCATCGAAGGCGCGCTCCAATGGCTGCACTTCGCGGATCCATGGGCGATTGGCCCTGACCCAAAGGGAGATCCGGGAGTCCAGGGCGTCAACCGACTCCAGTACCAGTTCGCCGGGCCCTTCGCGATCGAAGGTGAACACGGTCGTGCCAAAAGGACGCAGCACCGGACACAACGCTCGCGCTGTTTCCACGGGCAGCGCAAAACGATCGATCGGCTGACCGCCCATAGTCCGCGTCACCGTCCCGTTCGAGGTGATCATCACCGTCTGCGGCTTCAGACCGACCGGCTCGACGAGGGGCATCGCGTAGGCCTGGCGTCGGCCTGTGGCGATGACAATTTCAATTCCCGCAGCTTCGGCATGGAGCAGCGCGGCGCAGTTGCGCGGGCTTACTGCCATGCCGGAGGACGGCAACAGCGTGCCGTCGATATCGACGACGATCATTTTTGCGGGCCGTGCCATTGACTCCAGTGTAGGTGAACGGGCGCATTCGCCGAAATCAGCGCCGTTCGCGAAAGAATGCCCGCAGAAGCTCGCCGCATTCTTCTGCCAAAACGCCGGATGCCACTTCCATTTGATGGTTCAGCTTCGGATGATTCAGCACTTTGAGCACAGAGCCCGCGGCGCCCGCTTTCGGATCGGCGGCTCCGTACACCAGCCGACCCAGCCGAGCATGAATCATCCCTCCCGCGCACATCGCGCACGGCTCCAGGGTTACATACAACACGCAGTCCACCAACCGGTAATTCCCGATCGCGCGCGCCACCGCCCGCATGGCAACCATTTCCGCGTGTGCTGTTGGATCGACATCCCGAAGTACACGGTTTTGCCCGCGCGCAACAATGTCATCTCCAATGACAACCACGGCGCCGATGGGGACCTCGCCGGCAGCGGCCGCAGCGCGCGCCTCTTCGAGCGCAGCCTGCATCAGCAACCCGTCGGAGGTCATGGCAATACGGCTTTTGGTTGTTGCTGCGTCATGCAGTGCAGAGTGCCCAGCCCCCAGACCAGGTCTCCACAGTAGATGCCCACGACTTCGCGCGATGGAAATGCCTCCGCGAGAATATTGAGCGCGATGCGATCCGAGGACCGGTTGAACGTCGGTACCAGCACCAGATCATTGGCGATGTAGAAGTTCGCGTAGCTGGCGGGAAGGCGCTGCTTCCGGAAAATGATCGGCGGAGGCATCGGCAATTCGATAATCTCAAACGGTTGCCCCCCCAGATTTCGCGCCGATTTCAACCGGTCGAGGTTCTCCTGGAGTGGGAGATGGTTCTCGTCACTGGTATTTGCCTCAGTGACAGTGACAATTGTATTGGGCCCGACGAAGCGCGTGATGTCATCGACATGCCCGTGCGTATCATCGCCGGCAATGCCTCGATTCATCCACAGCACCTGCTCGATTCCAAGGTAGTCGTGCAGCACCTGTTCCATTTGTTCGCGGCTCAACCCCGGGTTGCGCTGCTGTACTTCGCTCAGCAGGCATTCCTCGGTCGTAATCAGTGTGCTAAGACCGTTCACATCGATGGAGCCACCCTCCAGAACCACGCGATGCAGGCCGTCGGTAAGCTGGATCGCAGGCGTCCATTGCTTCATTCCCAGTAATTCGGCGACCTGGTCGGGGATTTTGTCGTCCAAATGCCAGTCGGGATACTTGGCCCAGGCGTTGAATTTCCAATTTGTCACGGCCACTGTGCCTTTTTCGCTTAATGCATCCAGCCTAGGCTTCTTACGGACGAAAATTGGCCCCGAATCCCGAGTCCATCCGCGGTCGGTCGGCCATTGGTGGATATGCACCCGCGCCAAATTCGCGCCGGTCTTCTTCAGAAGGCCGCAGGCGCGTTTTTCCGCAGCAGCGTCATCCACCAGGATGTGGACATCTTCTACTCGCGCGAGATGTCCCACGATTTCCGTATAGACCCATGGGATGGGCTGGAACTTTCCCGGCCAGTCTTCGGGATTGTGCGGCCATGCGAGCCACGTTGCCTCATGGGGCTCCCACTCAGCCGGCATACGATAGCCGAGTTCGTGCGGAGCGCCCGGATGCTCTGGCCTTGTCTTCTCCTCGCTCATTCGCCGTTGCCATCCAGAAAACGGCTGACGATGGGACCGTACGCATCGATCCGCCGGTCGCGCAGGAAGGGCCAGTTGCGCCGCGTGTCTTCCATTTTGCGCAGATCGATCTCCCCGATCAGAATCTCTTCCCGGTCATATGCGGCTTTCGCGATCACGCGTCCGAACGGATCGGCCAGAAATGACCCACCCCAGAATTCCAGGCCCGGCCCTTCGACGCGATTGCCGCGCACGTCGCCATGCTCCACGCCCACGCGGTTGACCGCGGCCACATAAACGCCGTTGGCGATCGCGTGTGCGCGCTGGATCGTCTGCCACGCCTCGTACTGCGCGGTTCCAAATTCCTCTTTCTCATGTGGATGCCATCCGATCGCCGTCGGATAGAACAGGACATTCGCCCCCTGCAGCGCGGTAATGCGCGCGCCCTCCGGATACCACTGATCCCAGCACACCAGCGTCCCGATCTTTCCCGCCGACGTATCGAATGCGCGAAACCCCAGATCCCCCGGGGTGAAATAGAACTTCTCGTAATACAGCGGATCATCCGGAATATGCATCTTGCGATAAAGTCCGGCAATGCTCCCGTCCTTTTCGATGACGGCTGCCGTGTTGTGATAAAGGCCAGGCGCGCGCCGCTCAAACAGCGACGCAACCACTACGACTTTCTCTTCTCGCGCCACCGCCCCCAGCCGTTCCGTGCTCGGCCCCGGAATTGGTTCGGCAAGGTCAAAGAGCGCAATATCCTCCCGCTGGCAGAAATACTGCGCGCAGAAGAGCTCCGGCAGACATATGACATCGGCCCCCTGACGGGCCGCATCGCACACACGTTCCGCTGCCTTCTCGAGATTGGCGTCCGGGTCCGGGCCACAGCTCATCTGGACGAGCCCGACACGAAATGTGTTATTGGTCATGATATTTGTGCCTTCTACGATTACTAATTGTGGAGAAACAAGCAAAAGGCGCAGGCCATTTGGCCCACGCCCCGCCTCATTCGCCGCCAATTACTCGAAAATAAGAATCGCTGCAGCGATCGTCGTCGTCCAGAGACCGCGTTTGTCTCCAATCGCCGACTGCGTCACGTTGGCTGTGCGAACAATCTTGTTGGAGATGCGATAAATTTCCTTTTTCTCGTCCCAGCTCTTGTCGGGATCGAAATCCACGTCCAGCGTCGTCGCCAGCATCTCCGCCGCAAGCTCTTCCGCGTATTCCCCAGCCTGATCTTCCGTTTCGCCGAAGCTGTGATGCTCGCTTAAGTAACCGTAAGTGTTACGATCACTCGGGATGGCAACGCCAATGCTGGAGGCGACCAGCCGGTGCGGCTCCCGCGTGGAATTTTCCGCTACTACGGCGAAGACAACTTCACCCGGACTCAGATATTTCAATCCCTCCTTGCGGCCAATCAGCTTGGCCTGGGGAGGAAAGATGGAGGAAACGCGCACCAGATTCTGTGCCGCGATGCCGGCATCGCGCAATGCCAGCTCAAACGAGGTCAGCCGTTCCTTGTGTTTGCCCACGCCCTTGGTGAAGAACAGCCGCCTCGGGACCATGTTTTTTGCCAATTCTCAACTCCTCCAAATCGAATAGTGTCCCGGCGCATTCAACCCGACAAAAACAAGACTTCGGCTGAAACTTATCACAGAAAAGATGCCGCTGGACATGCGGAATGAAATGAATTCACGCCGCTTTCAATCATACGGCACTGCGCGCCCGTCCACCGCCCGATTCATGATCGCGTTTTTTGAAGGGCTGGGTGGCAATCTCGAGAAATTCCTGCGCCGCCCGGGACAACTGGCGGTCTTTGCGGAAAACCAGCGCCAGGTCGCGTGCCAGGCGCACGCCATCCAGCGCCAGCGGCTGCAGAACGCCCGCCCGCTCTTCCTCAATGACATTCGTGCGCGGTAAAAATCCCAGCCCCAGGCCCACGCTGATATACCGCTTCAGCATTTCGCTTGACTCCACTTCCATCGCCACCCGCGGCAGAATCTCATTCACACGGAAGAGCTCATCCAGTTGTTCGCGGCGGCGGCCATGCGCGGGCAACAACAACGGATATTTCACCGCTTCCTGCAACCGGATCGCACCGCGCCCGGCCAGCGGATGTCCCTGTGGGGCCACCAGGGCCAGCTCGTCGCGATGGATGGGCTCCACGGTCAGTCGTATGTCGCGCACCGGGAGAGAAACGACGCCGAAATCCACTTCCCGATTCACCACGCTCTCGAGGGTACGCAGCCGCTCCGCGCGGACCACACTCAGCATCACCCGCGGATACTGGCGCCGAAACTGCGCGAAGACTTGTGGCAGAACATACAGGTGGGTCGCCTCGTTGGCGCTGATCGCCAGCTCGCCTCGCGGTGAGCGCTCCTGCTCGGCGATGGCCAGCAGGATATGCTTCTGCCGCTCGACGCAGTATTCGGCAAAGGGCTCAAAGAGCCGGCCAGCCGCAGTGAACGTCACTTTTCCGCCATCGCGGTCAAAAAGACGCGCGCCCACTTCCTGCTCCAGGGTGCGAATCTGCGCCGAGATCGCTGGTTGCGTACGCAACAGCTTCTGCGCAGCCCGGGAGAAGCTTCTCAGGCGGCTGACTTCCAGAAATGTCCGGAGATTTTCGAAATCCATTCTTGCTCAATAAGGATATGCGGCAGACGCAGCACCCACAAGCGCTTTCACTCGTTCTAGTGCGCAGCCATCTCCTCGGGTTGCGGCCGCCTGCGCGGTGGACGACGCATGATGAAGGGCAGGGGAATGAGACAAGCGATGATCAGGGCCAGTCCCCAGAACGCGTTCTGGTAGCTCAGCATCTGTGCCTGCCGGTTCAGGGTTTGCCACGCATTACCGATGGCAAACTGCCGCGCAGCGTCGGCGCTTTGCCCCAGCCGTTCCAGCGCCTGCTGCGTCATGGCGACGAAGTGCGAATACTGCAGGCTGCCGGGAATTGCATGCGCGCTCAGGCTGGCGATGTGTGTTTGCTGGGTCCGCTGCAGAAATGTCGTCAGCAGCGCGGTGCCAACGGAGCCACCAATATTGCGCGCGAAATTTGAAAAACTGGAAATCTGGTTGTTCTTGTTGCGTGGCACACCCAGATAGTTCAGCGTGCTGATGGGGATGAACACAAACGAGAGGCCCATCACCTGGTAGGCGCGCCACAACGTGATTTGCCCGAAGGAGACACCCAGGTCGAGCCGCGTCAGATTGAAGAGCCCGACAGCCGTAATGGCGTACCCGATGGCGACCAGCAGACGGGGATCGAGCTTATTGCTGCTGACGATGCGGCCGGCGATAGGCATCGTGCACATCAGCACCAGAGCTCCGGGAGACAGCACCATTCCTGCTCGCTCGGCCGTGTAACCAAGCAGCACCTGAAGGAATTGCGGGATCAGCACCGTCGTCCCAAACAGCACCATACCCAGAACAAACTGGAGAAAAACCGCGGTGCCGAAATTGCGGTTTTTGAGCAGCCGAATATCGACAATGGGATCCTCGTGGCGCCACTCCCACCAGACGAACGCCACCAGGGTGCAGGCTGCGATGATCGCAAAGGCTGTGATATTCCGGTCCCCGAACCAGTCCTTTTCCTGGCCCTTGTCCAGCACAAACTCGAGGCAGCCCACGCCAATCGAAATCAGACCCAGCCCCATGAAATCCACGCGCCCGGAGACTCGCCTCTCCTCTTTCAGATACGGAGGATCTTCCACCATGCGCTGCGTGAGGAACAGCGAGAGCAGGCCGACTGGCAGGTTGATGAAGAAGATCCAGTGCCAGTTGAAATTGTCGGTGATCCAACCGCCCAGGGTGGGCCCGATGGCCGGCGCCACGACCACGGCCATCCCATACAGCGCGAACGCCTGGCCGCGCTTGCTCACAGGAAAGGTGTCCGCGAGAATCGCCTGCTCGCTGGGGGCCAGCCCTCCACCACCCACGCCCTGGAGAACACGGAAGAAGACCAGCAGGGGCAGGGACGTCGCAAGACCGCACAACATCGAGCAAATGGTGAAGAGCATCACGCAGGTCATGTAGAAGCGCTTGCGCCCCATGCGTTGCATCAGCCAGCCGGAGATGGGAAGGATCACGGCACTGGAGACGAGATAGCTGGTCAGTACCCAGGTGGCCTCGTCCTGGCTCGCGCCCAAAGTGCCGGCCATGTGCGGCAGAGCTACATTGGCGATGGAGGTGTCGAGCACCTCCATAAACGTTGCCAGGGTGACGGTGAGCGCCACCAGCCACGGGTTATGGCTCGGCTTCCAGTTGGCCTCGTCGTAATGCAGTTCCGCCAAGTCGTCGTCCGTCTCGAGCAGTGATTTCCAACACCCTGCGCGGGTGCGGTCTTAACAAAGGCCCCGGTCACCACAGAGCGGCGCAACCGCCGGTAAAGCCAGGGATTGAAATTTGCTGAATGGGAACAGTCCTAGATTATCAGCACACAATCGAGGTTCAGGATTACGGTGTGCGGTCTGGTATGAGCAGGAAACTCCGCCGCGAATGGGACAGGAAGAATTACTTCCCGCCCCTGGCGCTCTTCTGCTCCACGAACGCGATTTGCCGTTTGATCAGGTCCGCATCGGGTCCGGGGGATACGTACGTGAGACTGTTGCGCAGATGATCGAGCGCCGCAGAATAATCACCCTTGTTGATGAGCGTGAGGGCGAGGACATCTTCAGCATTCTGGACGTTGTGTTCCGGATCCATGGCGAGAGCATGCTCCGCAGCAGTGCGGGCAGCTTCGTTCTTTCCCAGTCTGTAACCGGCTACGGCGTTTTCGTACCAGATCCGGGCCGTTCCTGACGGGTTCAGGTCCAGGGCCCGCGCAGCCCAGTCACTCGCCTCCTGCCAGTCTCGGTGCTGGATCGCAATCATGGCCAGCCAGACGCACGGCGCTACGAACCTGGGGTCCGCAGCCTGCGCCTGCTTTAAGGAATCGGTGGCAGCCTTGACGTCCGACGAAGCCTGCAGGCGGCCCAGCAAATACCATGCCTCTGCAAATTTAGGATCAATCTTCACAACCTGCTCGAGATTGCTCCTGGCTTCATCCAGATTGCGGTGCAGCCACTCCTCGTGCGCCTTCTCGAAGGACTTTCGCGCATCGGCCGATGCCGGGCCTGTAACGGAACTGATATCCGTCCCCGGCGCGTCCTCCTGCGGGGTCAGGACGATGTCCGTAAGGAAAGGCTTGTCCCGGAGAACTCGCTCGGTGATGGTATCTGTCGTTGAACGATACCCGGCGACTTCCGCGCGCACCGTGCAACCCTCATAGTGCTGTTCCATCTGCCGGCGCACGTCGCCATCAAGCGTGTAGGCGGCAGGCAGATTCACCCTGGTAATGGCAAACCGGCCGTCGGGCCCGGCTGCCGTGGTCAGATCGGTCTTCCCCGTCGCACAGGAGAGCGCGATCGGAATCGGCTCCCACAGAAGCGGATCGCCCTCCACGACAACCTTCCCCCAAAGTCCCGATCCGGCGGCGACTCCATTGGGGGAATTCGCCATGTAGCCGAGGTATCCCAAATCCTGCACCGAATCGGGGCGCACGGTCGTGCTCGTGCCGCCTCCAGTGGGAATTCCCTGCGCACGCGCGGCGTGATCGAGCAGAAAAAATGAGACGAGGAGGAAAAGCAGGAGAGGTTTCGTTTTCATGGCAGGCCCCGCAAACCCTTGATTATCGCGCATCGAACCCCTCGATTCCAGGCTATTCTGGGGGCGATGCTCGCCGGTCTGGTCTCCCTGGTAATGCTGTTCTTTGGAGGGATGTTTGGGCAGAACATCTCTCCCGATCAGCTTCTGAGCCGCGCCATCGAAGAGCAGCAGAAGGGCGATTTCGCGGCCGCGATCCGCGACTATCAGGCGGTGCTCGCGGTTCGACCCGAAACCCTGGCCGCCCACGTGAACCTGGGAGCCGCCCTGGCGCACACGGGGCAGGTGGACGCTGCAATCGCTCAATATCAGGCGGCTCTCCGGCTGGCGCCGCAACTCGGTTCCGTCCATCTCGATCTTGGCCTGGCCTACGCACGCAAGGGCGATCTGCCGGATGCTCTGGAGCAGTATGCCGCCGCTCATCGGGACAGCCCACGCGAGGTGCGCATTGCGATCCTGCTGGGCGATGCGCAGACGAGGGCGGGAAAGGCCGCCGACGCCATCGCCATGCTGACACCTCTCGAACCCGCGAACGGCGCCAACCCGGACTTTGAATATGCACTGGGTGAGGCTCTGATCCGCGGCGGCCATCCTCGCGACGGCGCGACCCGCGTGGAGAAGTCAGCGGCCATGACCAAGAGTGCCGACGCCTGGATGCTCGCTGGCTCAACGCTGCTCGACCTGAACGAATTCGCCCAGGCTCGCCGCGATCTGGATAATGCCATGCACCTCGATCCCTCTTTGCCCGGCCTGTGCACGCTGGATGGCACCGCCCGCGACAAGGACGGCGATGCGAAGGCTGCCGAGCCTGCTTTTCGCGAGGCTCTCAAACAGAATCCCAACGACTTCGACGCGAACCTCTATCTTGGCGCAATTCTCTATCAGCAGCGCAACATGGAGGAGGCGAAGAAGTACCTGGATGAGGCACTGGAGCTAAAGCCGGATTCCACGATGGCCCGTTATGAGTCGGCGATGTGGAAGAGTACCTCGGGCGATTATCAGGCCGCCGTCGAGCAGCTGGAAAAACTTGTCACCGATGATCCGCAGTGGCTGGAGCCGCATGTCGAGCTTGCGACTCTCTACTACAAGCTGCACCGCTCCGCTGACGGCGCTCGCGAGCGGCAGATCGTCGAAAAGCTCACTGCACAACAGCAGCAACAGGGTCCTGGCAAGTAACGATTAGTGAGAGGCCGCGGCGTTGGCGGCTTTCGTATCGCTCCCGGAACCCGGCTCGGTAACCTTCAGCACCTGATCCGCCTTGACATGGCTCAGCGTTTGGACGCCGCCGGCCGGCCAGTGAACCTCCACCGTATCCGCTTCCGTGTCGGGCCCAAGCCCGAAGTGAACCGGCCCGTCGCTGGAGGATGCGTAACAGACGCTCGTGGTCATGTGGTTGTATTGAGCGCCAACGGTTGGGCTGACCACCTTGATCCGCGCGCCGATTCCGTCCCGGTTGCTGTGGGTACCCCGCAGGGCGATGTCGAGCCAGTGCCCTGCGTGTTCGCTGCGGTTGATCCAGATCTCCGCGGGAGCTGACAACGCGGTGGCCACAACATCGACACGTCCATCGCCATCAAGGTCGCCCAGAGCACAGCCACGGTGGCGCGCTTGCGGCGCCGCATCCAGGCCGGCTTCTTCCGTCAGAGCCGCCCATTTTCCGCTCGACCCCAGGTTGCGAAAGACCGTGTTGTACTGCGCAATCTCCGTCCCTGGCAGCGGTTGAGACTCTACGTGGCCGCGCGTGACGAACAGGTCCTTCCATCCATCGTTGTCGAAGTCGTAGAGAGCGGCGCCAAAGCCGGACATCTTCATGGTCAGGTCGCGCATGCCGCTGGGCGTGGTCACCTCACGGAAATCCCCCTTACCGGTGTTCTGAAAGAGAGGGAAAGTTTGGTTATTGAGCGCTACGAACGCCAGGTCGGGATAGCCGTCGTTGTTGAAGTCACGAAAGTCGAGCCCCATCCCGGAGATAAACTGGCCGCCCTCGGGAAGCGCCACACCGGCATCGAACGCAACCTCTTCGAATTTTTTGCCCAGGTTATGGAAGAGAAAGTTGTATTCGGCATCGTTGGTGACAAAAAGATCCTGCTTGCCATCGAGATCGTAGTCGGCCATGCCGACCCCCATCCCTTTGCCCACCTGATCGCGGATACCCCACTCCTTTGAAACGTCCCGAAATGTGCCGTCGCCGTTATTCAGAAAGAGCCGGTTCGGCTGCCCCTTGTAATAGCGGGGATGGCAATAGTCGGCAATGTCGCCAAAGTGACAGAGGGCCTGCGCTCCGTAGGTCCACCGCATGTAATCCACAATGAACAGGTCGAGAAGACCATCATTGTTGACGTCGACCCAGACCGCGGCCTCGGCCCACAGCGGCCCGTACTGCGGATCGTCCGAATCTGCGAGACCCGCCTTTCGCGTCACGTCGGTGAACGTTCCATTGCAGTTGTTGTGATACAGCGTGTTGCGATACACGCCTGCAACGAAAATATCCGGGCACCCGTCGTTGTCGTAGTCGCCCACGGCAACGCCAATGTCATAGCCGGTGCCCGCCAGACCGGCAGCGTCAGTTACATCGGTGAACGTTCCGTCGCCGTTGTTGCGGAAAAGGCGATTGCGATACTTCGGGTCGTCCTTTTTCAGAGTGGCGAGGTTGGCGCCGTTGACAAAGAAGATGTCCGGCTTGCCATCGCCGTTGTAATCGAAGACAGCAACGCCCCCTGCCATGCTCTCGGGTGCATTCCGGGCAGAGGTTTCGTCATTTTCGAGACGAAAGGGTATTTTCCTGAGCTCAAAACGAATCGGACTCGGAGCAGGCGCAGCATGGATCAGCAGCAGAGCGGTTGCGGCCAGGCACGCCAGCAGGGTCGCGGGCCGTAAGAATCCGGAAGGGAGCATGCTCCTGCAAACTATATAAAGAAGGGGTGGCTTTCGCCACCCCTTCCGGTTTGGAGGGTACCGTCTCTTAGAAGTAGTACTTCGCAGAGAAGGTCATGAGCCGTTGTCCAGTGGTGAACAACGGTTTGCCGCTGGTCGACGCGTTAACGGGAGGAGCTCCCAGGCAGCCAGCAGCGCTGGCGCAGTTACCGCTCGGGTTGAAGTTGATCTGGTCATCGCTGTTGCTGCCGTTCAGATCGAACTGCGGCAACGGATGGTTGATGAAGTTCTGGCCCTGGACACGAAGCTCGAGCCTCTGACTTTCCCTGGTCGGGAAGCTCTTGAAGATCGAGAGATCGTTCGTATAGTAGGCCGGCAACCTCATATACGGCCAGTGCAGAGGTCCTTCTGTACCGATCGTGCTGGGTGTGGCGAAACAGTTCGCGTTGTAGTAGAAGCCCGATTTCCTTCCGGCTGCCGGGTTGCAGGTGAGCAGCGGCATCAGATCGTTCACTGAAGCCGTACCCAGCCAGCTCGACGTGCTCATTCCTTGTGCTGGCAGACCGTTCGGCATGGTGAACAGCGCCGTGGCGTTCCCTGTCGTCGGCCAGTTCGCATTCAGGTTAGGCAGGTTCGCCTGGAGGTAAGAGCCGCTCTGGTATGAATTCCAGCCGGAAAGCTTCCAGTCGTTGATTGCCGTCGCCAGGAGACGATTGCCATGAATCGGCCGCGGCAGGTTGTAGATGTACCAGATGTTGAAGATATTGGTGTGATCGTAGTCCAGAGGCCCGTAGTTGGGCGCTATGGCGTACGGCCATACCGTCGTTCCGTTACCGAAGCCGTTCGACGTGTCACCGTCCCAGATGCCCATCACCTTGCTGAAGGTGTAGTTCGCCTGGAAGTTGAGCAGGGCGCCGTTCTTTCTCCACGATGCCTGCAGCGAGTTGTACTTCTCGTAGCTCTGGTGCGTTAACAGGTAGACGTTTCCGTAGTTATGCATGGGCCGGAAGTCAACCTCGTTGCAGCCCGGGGTCGCACTGGAGGGGGCAGACGGTGAGCAAAGTGCCCCGGAAATCGGATCCGGCTTCCAGTACGCTCCCAACGGAAGGTTGTTCAGGTTGTTGATATTGCCGTTGCCGCCGTTGAATTCCTCGCCGGACGTCTTGTTGCCGACATAGGAGACTTCGACCAGCGACTGCCATGGCACCGCCTGATCGATGGACACGTTCCAGTCCCCGGTGAACGGGGTCCGGTCGTCACCCAGCAGATCGGCGCCAATCGAGGCGTTGCCCAGCCACGAAGATTCGCTCACCGCGGTTGGCGGCGTGCCTCCAGTAGCTGCATTCGCATAGCCCACGAATGCCGCTGGCGTCGTGTAGTTGACGATCCCCTTCGGGCCGTCGCCGACGTTGTCAGTGGTCGCTTCGTTGACGGAAATCTGATAACGATACGCTCCGTAACCGGCGCGGAACAGCGTCTTGCCGGTGCCGAAGAGATCGTAGATCAGACCAACGCGCGGATCGTAATAGAACAGCGGTGAGGTGAATCCGGACAAAGGCACACTGCTGTCATTCGCGTGCCAGGCCAGACCGGTATTCGCCGGCGCGGTCTGAGAATCCACGTAGGCCGACTGGATCCAGACCTGCTGGCCGTTCGGTTCGCCGTACCACTGGCCCTGATGATCGGCGCGCAGGCCGAGGTTCAGTGTCAACCGCCGGTTCGCTTTCCACGAATCCTGCGCCCAGATCGACCACATGTTCATCTGGAAATTGTCGAGCGGGACGCCACTCTGCTGTTCATAGTTAGCGACGCGTCCCAGTTCGAAGTCGGAAACAACGTTGTTCGTGCCGTAGTTCGCCGGCCAGCCCATGTTGAACTGCCCCTGATCTTCGGCCCCACTGTCGCTACCGCTCGACTGGCTGTTGTAGGGCTGCGACCAGTAGAAGCCGGCTTTTGCAGTGTGCGTTCCGATCACCTTGCTGACCGTCTCGTAGAACTGGGGAACCCGCTTCAGGGCGCCGAACGATCCACCGTCAAACGGGCCGTCAAATGGCTCATTGTCGATGTTGGACAGCGCACCCTCCCAGGGGCCGACGATGTTCGGCATCTGGGTCGAGGTGTGGCCGAACAATCCAGACACTCCGCTCATGCCGACCGTGCTGCGATTGGCTGCGTTGCTGCCCAGCTTGTTGGGGTTGATGTAGCGCGACAGCGTAAATACCGTCTCGCTCGTCGTCGTGGGACCAAACTGATGCGTGAAGTTGCCCAGAATCACCTGGGAGTTAGTTGCGGCCGAAACCGGGGCCGGATACGGCAGGGTGTTCGGCGGCGCCCACCAGATCGTGATGGGGTGCTGGTCCACTTCGTTCTGATACGCGTAGGTTCCGCTCAGTTTCGTGTTCTCGGTGATCGCGTAGTCCAGCTTGCCCGTAGCTTCCCACCGGTTCTGCGGGATGCTCGGAGCATAAGCGTAGTTGCTCCAGCCATTGCCGGCGTTGGGCGTCACGTTCGGCAGCGGATACAGCTTCAGCACACCCGTGATGTTCGGATCGAAATCCGTCGTCGGGATGTGGATGTTGCCGCTGGAGTCTGTCGTCCAGTTACTGCCATCGCCCGGCACTTTGCCGCTGGGAGCAGGCAGTCCGTACGCGTAGCTGTAGTTGCCGTTGTTCGACGACGGATTCGTCGCCTTGTCGAAGATGCCGTTCTGCTGGTCCTGCGTCGGCTCGTTGTAGTCCTGAAGCGGGTTATTGGGGTGCTGGATCATGTACTCATAGCCGCCCCAGAAGAACAGCTTGTCGTGGTTCCGGTTGAAATGCGGGAAGATCACCGGACCGCCCACGTTGCCGCCAAGGTAATAGAAGTACTCGTACGGGAAGTCCGAGGCTGCCAATGCGGAGGCCTGGGCCGGGTCGTGGAGCTGGTGAGACTGGAAAGATACGACTCCTTCGTATACGACTCCCATGAGTTCAGCTCCGAGTTGCGGGCGTAGATGTAACTCTCACCGTGGAAGTTCTTGCCGCCCGACTTGCTGAATGCTTCGAAGATGACCGGGCCATAGGCATATTCCGCGCCATAGCTGGAGGTCAGTGTCTTCACTTCCTGCACCATGTCCGTGTTGATGTTGGCAATCTGGGTTCCGGCGTTGCCCGGGTCCACAAGGTTGGCGCCGTCCAGCATGTAAGCCATCGTGCCGTAAGGCTGGAAGCCGTTGATCGCGTAGTCGCCCACCGGGCCGGTGTTCGATCCGGTGGTCTTCGGGTTAAAGCCCGATCCGGTGCCCGTGCCGTTGGCCAGAGCCGTGCCCGGCATCATCTTCAGCAATTCACCCGCGTCGCGCCCTTCGAGCGACAGATCCTCGATCTGCTCCGCGTTCATGGTGTCGCTGATTTCCGGCGTATCGACCGGCACTTCGACGTTCTTGTCAGCCACGACTTCAACCGTCGTGTTGCTGGCGCCCGCCTTCAGTGCGATGTTCGGGACGGTTCTGGTGTCGCCGAGGTTGATCACGATCCCGCTCAGTTCCCAGGTCGTGAACCCTTTCGCGCCCACCGAAATGCTGTAGGTGGCGGGCTGCACCGCCGTAAATGTGAAATACCCCTGCGAATCGGACACGGTGTGTCGAATATCGCCGCTCTCTGAGTTTTTCAGGGTGATGGACGCGTCGGGTACAACCGCGCCGGAGGAATCGTAAACTGTCGCGCTTATCGTTCCGGTCAGCTGCTGAGCATAACCGGGGATTGTGGTGAAAAACACCAGCCCCAGAATCAGCACTCCCGAAAGGATAACCAGCGAGCCCGGCATGCGCAGATACACTGCTGCCAGACGTCTGATGGAATTCATACCTGTGCCTCCTGTGAATCGTGCATGGATCGTGCAAATCGTTATTTTTCTTATTAAGCCGATGTTCCGGCTTATCCGTACTCGGCGCACCAATTCCCGTTTGTTCCCACGCCTGGGACCTGGCTTGAACACGGCCAGGACGCGACAGACTGCGGTTAAACGGTTTACCCCGATGCTAACCCGATTTTTTACGCTGCACGAAATAGGGTTGTCAAGAAAAATTTCGGTCCCGGAGGAAATCCCCTGGCACCTCCTGGTTACTTCTGGAATTCCCCCCTCGGCAGACCTTTGCGAAAGCGTTTCTTTGCCGCACGCACGGCCACTTAGGTGCCCTGTCAGTCGGGAGTTACCTCCGTATGGTACGATCACGCAGCGAACACGTTTCCGATCTCCGCAGGGAGCAACCGGCAGTGTTGTCAGAGGCCCGCGCCGTCATCGGATGGCGAAGCCAAAATCGTTATCGAGCGGCCCGGATTGCCCTTGCCGCGCTGGCCGTTGTGGGACCTCTGGCGGCACAATCCGCCTCGCAATCAACCCCTCCGCCGGCGCCAGCAGCGTTCGACCAGCTCACTGCGGATGCCGGCGCCGCACGCCAGTCCGGCGACGTGGCTCGGGCCTCAGAACTCTACACGAAGGCTTTGCAGATCAATCCGTCCTGGCCCGACGGCTGGTGGTACCTCGGACAGTTGCGCTATAGCGCCGACGACTACGCCCAGGCCGTAGATGCCTTCACCCATTACCTGAATTTGGTCCCCAGTGCTGCGCCGGCAACCGCGTTGCGCGGTCTTTGCGAATTCGAGCTTGGCGAATATGAACCGTCGCTGCGCGACGTACAGCGCGCCCTCGCGCTGGGAGCCGCCGGCGATCCACGCAACGCGCAAATCCTCCGCTATCACGAAGGATTGTTACTCACAAAGCTGGGCCGCTTCGAGCAAGCGCTCACCGCCTATGGCTATTTCGCTCACCAACATATCTCGAACGACGAGTTATTGACGGCCGTCGGTCTGGCCACTCTGCGCATTCCGCAGTTCCCCAAAGATATCGATGCTTCTCAGCGCGAGATGAGTGCCCTGGCCGGCAACGCTGCCTTCCTTCTTCTCTCCGGAGATCAACCGGCCGGTACGCAGGCCTTTCAGACCTTCTTTCAACGCTACCCCGCAGCCGCCAACGCGCATTACAGCTGGGGCTACCTTCTCTACCCCACCGATCAGGATGCGGCCATCGCGGAGTTCCGAAAGGAAGCGGCACTCGATCCGGATAACTCTATCGATCACGCCATGTTGGCCTGGGCTCTGCTGATGGAGAACAGTCCTGCCGAGGCGCTGCCCGAAGCGAAAAAAGCCGCGGAGGAAGCGCCTGCCTTGCCCATGGCGCAGCTTTCATTCGGCCGGGCTCTGCTCGAAACGGGCGACGCAAAATCCGCGATCACTCGACTCGAGAATGCGCTGAAGCTTGATCCGCAAAATCTCGAGATTCATATCGCATTGGCGCGATCGTATTCGGTAACCGGACGCGAAGAGGACGCTCAGCGCGAACGCCTGCTTTGTCTGCAAATGACCAGCCAGTCGAGCAAACCAGCCCCTGCCATGGGCCAACAGGGAGCCGCTTCTGCGCAATAGCATATCCTCTGGCGGTTGGCTTTTGCGTTGGCTATGCCTCTTCGTGCTGGCATCGGCATATGCCGCTGGATTCGCTCAGACGACCTCGGCCGGAACAGACTGCGGCGGTTGTCATCGGGGACAGGCGATGCAGCCGGAAACCCCCATGGGTCACGCCGTCGAATTGCCGGGCGCCAATGCGGTCCTCGCGGCGCACCCCAGCCTCACCTTTCGCCAGGGCGCGTACTCCTGGACCGTCGAAACCCACGATGGACAAAGCGTCTACAAAGTCACCGACGGCACCAGCACCATCTCCATGCCGATCCACTGGAGTTTCGGTGCCCAGGCGCAAACCTGGGTCTTCGAGCAGGATGGCAGATTCTATGAGAGCATCGTCAGCTTTTACCCCTCTGCGAACGGCCTTGGCATTACCACAGGCGACGAGCGGCTGACTCCGCAAACGCTGCAGGAGGCGATGGGGCGCGAGCTCACGCCGATGGATACGAAGCTGTGCTTCGGCTGCCACGCCAGCGACGCCGTCACCTCCCACCAGCTCACGCTCGGGACCCTTCACCCCGGCGTCACCTGTGCGCATTGTCACCAGGGCGCGCTCGACCACGCATCCGACGCCGCAGTGGGCGACTTCAGCTCGACGCCGCCCCGCCTCGAGGACATGCCGTCCGAATCGCTCTCCAATTTCTGTGGGCAATGTCACCGCTCCTGGGAGACGGTCGTGCGCAATGGCTGGCGTGGTGTGCCCGACGTCCGCTTTCAGCCCTATCGCCTGGCCAACAGCCGTTGCTTCAACGGGACCGATGCACGCATCAGCTGCATTGCCTGCCACGATCCGCACAGAAATCTCATCCGCAACGAAGCCTCGTACGATTCGAAATGCCTCGCCTGTCATGCGTCTTCCGCACGGCCCACCAGCACCGGCAAAGCGAAGGTTTGTCCCAGGGCAACATCCGACTGCGTGAGTTGCCATATGCCGAAGGTGACTTTGCCCGGCGGGTATCTCCACTTCACCGATCATCAGATTCGCATCGTTAAAGCCGGTGAGGCGTTTCCCAACTAGCTGAAATCCCTTGCTCCTGCGCCTTTCGCATGCGTATCGTTACTTCTGGAGATCCTCGAAAATCTTTCGCGCGATGTTTGCTTCATGCAATCTTTCCCCGCTTCGTCGGCGAGCTTGTGGCCGCCGAGCACCCATTCTGGTGATCGGCTTCCTCGCGTGGACCATGCACGACGGGTTTTGCGCTCCGTCATCTCCGCCCTGTACAAGGCCGCCCGCAATCGCCGCGCGCTTGAAGACCCATCCAGATACACAGGCCTGGACCGATCTGGGCAACTGGTTTGGTGAGCACAAGCAGTTCGACTGCGCGCAGAAGGCCTTTCGCTCGGGATTGCTGAGCGATCCGGCTTCCGCCCAGCTCAACTATCTGCTCGGTCTGAGCCTTTACGAGTCGCGCGATTTCGATGGCGCAATTCCGCCGCTGCAGCATTCTGTCCAGGCTGCTCCCGCCGTGCTCAAGCCGCATCTCCTGCTCGGCTCCACTTACACGCACCTCGGAAAGCCGGCCGACGCAGAAAGCGAATGGCGTGCTGCCCTGCGGATCGATCCCTCCTCAAGTCTCGCGCTCCACGGCCTCAGCCAGGCGCTTCTCGCCAGAAACGATTTCGAAGGCGAGGTCGCTCTGCTGCACAGTGTCAAGCTGGACGACGAACTGGCCGTCGATCTCGCTGTCGCCTATACCCGCGAGGGCCAGCCGGAAGACGCCATCAACGCACTGGAGCGCGCCATGGCCTCGTCCCCGAGCTCCGTCCCACTCTCCGATGCTCTGGTCGCGCTGTATATCAAGGTTTCGCGCACCCTCGACGCCGAGCACCTCGCCGGGAAAACCTATCATGCGCATCCGGATGACGTGACAGCGCAAACCTCGTACCTCCGCACCCTCGTCCTCAACGGTGACTGGGGACCTGCCAAACCCGTCGGAGCCAAACTTCTCACCGCAGCGCCGCATGCCTACGACACCCTCTATCTCAATGGAGTGATGGAGCGGCAAGCCGGCGATTACGCCGCGGCCCGCGATCATCTCACCGAGGCGCTGGCCATCCATCCCGGCCAGCAGAGCGTGGAAGCCAATCTGGGGATTGCGCTCTCCCATCTGCACCAGCCTTCGGATGCGAAGGCACATCTCGAGAAGGCCATCGAGCTGGGAAACACGGAACCGGAGACGCATTTCGAGCTCGCGAACGTTCTTCGTGCTCTCGGCGACAGCGACGGCGCAAAGCAGGAGATGCTGCGCTATCAGCAGGCAGTGAAAGACAAGGACAGCACCACGGTCGCGGTCAGCAAAGCCGCGGAGGCGGCACAGGCCCTGAACAAGGGCGACACGCAGCACGCGGTTGAACTCTACAAGCAGGCATTTGCCGCGGCGCCGAAGAATGCGCTGATCGGTTATCGCTTGTCCACCGCGCTCGATCAGGCGGGGGATGCGGAGGGCGAGCAGTCGGTTCTTGAACAGGTGGTCGCCATCGACCCCACCATTGCCCTGGCGCAAAATCAGCTCGGCTATCTTGAATCGCGGCGTGGCGATTACGCCTCGGCCGAATCGCACTTTCGTCAGGCCGTCGCGGCCGCTCCCGCATTCACCCAGGCCTGGATCAGCCTCGCAGCCACTCTCGGCATGGAATCGAAATTTCCCGAAGCCCTGCAGGCTGTCGGCAATGCGCTGCGTCTGGATCCTCAGAACTCCGAAGCCCGGCAGCTCAACCACGATCTGGCGACCGCGCAGAGCCAGCAATCGCACAACTGACCGCGCACGGCGGACCGCAGACCCGGATGACCAACTCATGGACCAGACGACGCCTGCTTCGCACTCTGCCTGCCGCCGTCGTCCCGGTGTTGCTGCCTGATCCTTTACGAGCCCTGCAGTCCGCCCCAACAACCAGGACGCCTGTTCCACCATTCTCCCGCTTCGTCGATGTGGGTGCGCAAGCCGGACTGATTCACCCCACGATCTACGGCGAGAACGAAAAGTCCGCCTACATCCTCGAAGTCATGGGCGCGGGCTGCGCCTTCATCGATTACGACAACGACGGCTGGATGGATATCTTCATGCTGAGCGGCCGGCGTCTCGACAGCGTTCCGCCGGACGCCGGCAACCGGCTCTACAGGAACAATCGCGACGGCACCTTTACCGATGTGACAGAAAAGGCCGGGCTCAAAGATGCGGGCTGGGCCATGGGCGTCTGCGTTGGCGATTACAACAACGATGGCTTCGACGATCTCTTCGTCACCTACTACGGCCAGAATCGCCTCTATCGCAACAATGGCAACGGGACCTTCACGGACGTCACCGAGAAGGCGGGCCTGCTCCAGCCAGGGATTCACTACGCCTCTGGCTGCACCTTTATCGAGACCAATCGCAACGGGCTGCTCGATCTGTTCGTCGCAAACTACCTTGACGTCGACCTGGTTCACGGCCCCCGGCCTTCCATGCAGATTCCTAACTGCAACTATGAGGGCGTCCCCGTGAACTGCGGTCCGATGGGGATGCCCTCGCTGAAGCAGTATCTCTTTCGCAACAATGGCGACGGCACTTTTACCGATGTCTCAAAAGAATCCGGCATCGCTGCGCTGTCCGGCTCCTATGGGCTTACCGCGGTTGCCGTCGACGTGGACGAAGACGGCTGGACCGATATCTTCCTCGCCTGCGACGCCACCTTCAGCTATCTGCTGATGAACAACCACGATGGCACTTTCCGCGAGGAAGCGCTGCTGCGCGGCATCGCCGTCTCCTCCGAAGGACAGCGCATGAGCGGGATGGGCGTCGGCGTCGGTGACTATAGCCTCGACGGGCATCTCGATATCGTGCGTACCCATTTCTACAACCAGTCCACCGGCCTCTATCGCAATGACGGCAAGGGCAACTTCGACGATGTCTCGAATCAGGCCGGCCTCGCCGTCGAACGCCGCTACATCTGCTGGGGAACCGACTTCGTCGACTTCGACAACGACGGCTATCCGGACATTCTCATTGTGAGCGGAACCGTTTATCCCGAACTCGAGAACATCTTCCCCACTCGCTTTCCGCGCCGCACGCCCCGCATTCTCTTCCGTAACCAGGGCAACGGCACCTTCACCGAAATGGGAGAAGAAGCTGGCCCCGGTATCGCGGCTCGTGACTCTTCGCGCGGCGCCGCCTTCGGCGACTTCGACAACGATGGCGACATCGATGTGCTCATCATGAACCGGAATGAACCGCCGTCGCTGTTACGGAATGATGCGCCGCCCGGCAATCGCTGGATCAAGATTCGTCTGGAAGGCACCAGGAGCAACCGCAGCGCCATCGGCGCGCGCGTGCTCGCGCATTACGGCGGGAAAGTCCAGGCGCAGGCCGTCACCAGCCAGATCAGCTACCTTTCCGTTAACGATCCGCGCCTGCATTTCGGCCTCGGCAGCGCGACGACAGCCGATGTGGAGATCTTCTGGCCAAGCGGCGCAAAGGAGAATTATCCGGGACTCGCCGCGGGTCAACTGCACACGATCAAAGAAGGCAAGGGCGTGATCCCTGGACGCCCGTTCTCGAAGTAGCTCCGCCTCCCGGACCGGCGCGCACATAAGCGCCGTCACCTGGACGGCAGCCCCTATTGTGCCCCGTTCCTGAAGACCTCTTCGGCGTAGTAGTTCTCGACGCGCGCCTGATCGCGCAGCATTTCGAGGAAAGCGTTCTTCAGCAGTTGCTCGCGGCTGTCCCGCAACGTCTGCCGAATCGCCTGTTGCACCCGCGGATCGCTCTGCTGGCGCTGCCCGGCCACCTCACGGTCGATCAGCTTATACACCGCGTAGCCGACCGGCTCCTTGGAATTCGGCCCACCGTAAAACGGCAGGATGTCGGTCACCTGTCCCGGCTTCAGCTTCGTAATCGCCGCGTAGACTTCGGGAGGCGACTGCGTGCGCAACTGCGATTCCGAAATGAACCCCATATCGCCGCCGGTGCCCGCCGTATTCGGATTTTCTGAAAAATTCATGGCCAGGGTGCCGAAGTCTTCCCCGCTTTCCAGCCGATTGTGCAGCATCTCGATCTTTCGTTTGGCGTCGGCCTCGTTCATCGCCTTGCTGTTCTGCAGGTTGCCGACCTGCTGGGGCGGCATCGGACTCGCCGTCACCACAATCTGTGCCAGATGATAATTTGGCTCAATCAGATTGAAGTCCGCCTTGTGCTCGCTGTAATAGTTGCTGATATCGGCGTCCGTGATGTTGATGCGCGAAGTAATTTCCTTATTGAACAACTTCTCTTCGGTTCGATTGCGGCGGATCTCCCGCTTTAGATCGTCCAGGGTCAGATGCTGCGAATCCAGCCGCTTCTGAAATTCCTCCTGGGTAAACGGCGCCTTGATCTCGTTCAGCCGGTCCGACACCTCTTCGTCCGTCGCCACCAGGTTTTGCTTGGCCGCCCGCTGCATCACGATCTCTTCGTCGATCAGCTGCCGCACGATGTTGAGCCGCATGGTTTCCGCCTGGATCTTCGACGGCGTCTGATGCGACTCACCCAGATTGTTTTGAAAAAGGGTTTCGACTTCCGAGCGCTGGATCGGCTTGCCGTTGACCATCGCTACGGTGTTGGCGTCGTGCGCCTTCTGGCAACCGAGGCAGCACGCGAGCAAAAACGCCAGTCCTGCAAGCTTGAATTTCCTGCTGGAAAAATCGGCGCGCCATGCGCCGGATGTATCCGATTGAGAGGTCAAACAATTCTCCCTGCTGCCGCGCCGCGAATCGGGGAGCGGTGCTCACGTCTCAGAATAAATGCGGTCCCCTCGCCCTGCATAGCTCACTTCGAGGACGTCTGCACCGGGGTACTCGGCTGCGGCGCATCCACCGGCGGAGCAACTCCCTGCTCCTTCAGGGCCCGGTCGATCATGATCCAGAGCTGATGCTCTTCCAGTTGACCCGCCCACCGCTCACCGTTGACGAAAAAGGTAGGAGTCGCGTTCACGCCCGCCTTGTCCCCTGCCTTCATTTCCGTAATGATCCTGCTGTCGTCCTGTTTGGCAACACACGCATCCAGCTTCGCCGCGTCCAGCTGATCCCGCGTGCCTTCCTGGTCGGCCAGTTTGTCCAGCATCGCCGTCGATTTCGCCAGATTGTTATCCGGCCCGCTCACGTCCTGCCCGTGCACGTGCAGATAGTCGACGTAATTCCAGTAGGCCGCCGGATTCTGCGCAGCCAGGCAATTCGCGTTGACCGCCGCATGCATCGCCCAGGGATGAATCTCGACCAGCGGATAATCCAGATAGATAAATTTCACCAGCCCTTTATAGCGATCCATCGTCTCCGGAAAGAACTCTGCGTTCATGCGCGCGCAGTACGGACACTCCAGATCGTCGAAGTTGACGATCGCCACTTTCGCATCCGGATTTCCGCGCACCGGACGTCCATCCGTCGGCAGCAGGGCGGCCGGATCCGGCCCGATATCCCACTTCGAGAGCCTCGCCAGCGTGCTCGAGTCCTTCGAAAGAAGAAAATCCACCGTCTGCTTCTTCTGCGGCTGGCTGGGCAATGAAAATGTCACTGCGATGGAGTCGTATCCATTCACATCGCTTTTCTCTCTGGGCCCGATTGCGACCTCATACTGAGGCGGCACGCCAAGTTCCGAGCGGATCATGATCTCGATCTTGCGCTCCAGCGCCGGCTTCGCCAACGGAGCCGAGTTTGCCGGAGTTGCCGCGTCGGGCGCACTCTGCACCGGCGCAGGCGGGGCTGCGGCCGGCGGAGTTTGCTGCGCGATACAACCAGCCGCCACTATCAACCATGCGCAGCCCTGGACCAATCTTCTCAACAAGAAAAACCGCCTTCTTCAGGCCGGAAAGGCCCTTACCAACAGGATCGTTCTTTCATTATCGCAGTTCGCGTCCTGCCGCCGCTCGCCGCCGTCCTCAGAACAAACTGATTCTGTGTGCCAGGTCGCCCACGTTGGAGAAGCCGGCAAAATTCAGGCTGTAAAAATACTCGGTGTCGTCGCGAATCGAGCCCAGCGAAAATCGCCGATACTGAAAATCAAGCCCGCAACAGTTCCAGTTGTACTGGGTCTGCATCGCGCCGTACTGCAGTTGCTGATGGACCAGGTCGTAGGCCGCGTTCAGACCCACACTCGGCCCCAGTTTGTTCGCCGCCCCATAAATCGCCGCCAAATGAATCTGGTTATAGGGATTGGGCTCGTTCGGTGACCCCGGAGCTGTCTTCGCCGTGGTCAGCGGCGTGGTGCCCAGTGGCACGTTGACATACGAATCGCCGAACTGGAACCGGTAAAAACCATGCTGATAGCCGGCAAAAATATTGCTTGAGGTTATCTTTCCTTCCTTCACGTCGTAGTCCACATCCCACTCGACATCGGTTGCCGTCGTCGTGCGCAGCCGGAGCCGCGAAATCACCGGCGTCGTGTGCCGCGCTTCGGTGAGAAAATCGATCCCGGTAAAATCCAGCGTCGTCTCCAGCGGATTCGGCGTTCCCCGCGTGATGGCATGATCGAAGTCGGGTTCGAAGTAGTATTTCTGCGCCACCCGCCACGTAATCCAGTCCCGCGTCCCGCCCCCGCACATGGAATCCGGACCGAGTGCTTCCTCTCCTGTGCAGGGATGCGGATGCTGATGTCGCAGAAACAGCCGCTGCGTCAGCCCATACTCCAGTTCGTTCGTGTTGCTCGCCACATCGGTGTCATCGAAGCGGAGAATCTGCCGGAAATTGTTGATCCCGGTTACGTATCGATAGGACACATCCGGCTCAATCGTGTGCCGCACATCGCCGCCCAGCAGGTGTGCCAGCCATGGCGAGCTGAAGTCCCGCTCCACGGCGGGCGGCCGAAAATCGAAGCCGGCCTCCACATCGGTTCGAGGCGTTCCTACGCCGCGCACGACCGGAATCTGATCGAGTTCCGCCGCGAACTGGCTCTTTCCATACCACGTCTCCCGAAACGCGGCGTCCGGACGAAAGGTCCAGCCGTCAAAATGCAGCGGCATCGAAAGGCGCGGATAGAAATCCACTCTCGGCACTTCCGCCGAAGTGCGAAAGCTCGGGTAGTCGTAGCGGGAAAGGGCGACTGCCGAACCGCTGAACCCCCACCAGACGAGCGAAGGGCTCATCGCCCCGCCCAGGCGCCGGTCCGCTGCCTCCACATCAATTTCCGGCAGATGCAAAATTCTCACTTCATCGCCGACCACGCTGGCGCTCTGGAAATCCTGGTAGCGGTTCACCCGCAGGCTCGTCCAGAAATCCTGATCCTCATGCGTCACAAATCCCTGCGACTTGACCTCCGAATTGATAGCAATCGCGTAGTCTTCCTCGAACACCAGCCGGTAGATGTAGGAGCTGAGATACTCGGCGTCGATCACGCCGGTGGTGTGCGGCGAAAAGTCGTAGCGTCCGTCTCCGCTCACGTCGACGCCGCCCTGGTTGATCGGCGCCCCGCCGGGGTTCGCCAGTCCACGATCCAGCAGACTGTGGAAGTGGATGGTCCCGAAGTCCTCGCCCGATCCCCGGTAGCGAAAAATCCCGTTCGGAGCCCACCCCCGTTTGGAGTAGTACTGCGAGGCGATGGTCAGATCTGCGCTGCGCCCGAGCGTCAGATAAAAACCCTCTCCCAGGATGAGTCCCTTGGTCGTGTTGTTGCCGATATACGGCAGCAGAATTCCCGACTCCCGCTGTTCATTCACGGGATGGGTCACATAGGGCAGATACATCAGGGGGACGTGGAAAATTTCGAAGAACCCGTTGTTGGTTTTTGCCACGCCATTGTTCAGCTCGATCATGCGCGACAGAATCCGCCAGTCGGGTTTGGGCAGACGGCACGACGTCATGGTGCCGTGAATCACCCGGTATTTTCCCTGGCCCAGCTGCAGCACCTCGCGCCCGGTCAGCGCAAATGGATTCGGCGCTGTGAAAACCATCCGTCCCCGCGGATTGCGCTCGACGCCCAGGGTCCCTGCCACATCGAAGAAATCGCCCGTGTCCGCGTTCACGTTGATGACCCCGTGGTCCGCCTCGAAGTGCTCATCGTCGGGGCCACCGTCGATCATCAAATGCCCCTGGGCATGAATCTCGCCGCTATTGTCGTCGTAGGTCGCGTGGTCGGCATGAACGATGTACTTGCGGTAATAAATCACCGCATCGCCGTCGAGCGTGTACAAATTGCTGTTTTTTAACCCCTGCCGCGTTTGTGTGTTCGCCACCAGCTTCACCGGAACACCATGAGCCGATTGCGAGACGACGTGCGCCTCGGGAAGTGTGCTCTGCAGGCTGGGATCATCCGGCAGATCGGCCGTGGCGGCAGGAGTCGCGGAAGGCGCCGCCTGGGTGGGTTCAGGAGAAGGAGGAAGCCCGCTGGTTACTGGCTGCGCCCAGAGCCGCGGCTGCAACAGCAGAGACAGCGTGATACACCAAAACAGGCGGGTTCTCATCGCGCGCGGCAACTCCAGCATAACAAAGCGGGACGGTGACCCACTCAGGCACAGACGCGATTCCGGATGCATAGTTTCGCAGGCGAGGGCAGAATGGAAACAGACGAGGAATTATTGACCAGCCCTGCAATCCATCCCGCTGCAGTGTCGCCGGCTGAACCCGCCTCCGTACGCGAGAAAACTGGTTCTGCCATGGCCGACTGGAAAGACGAAATCAGCGCCCGCGTGCGCGCGCATCGCAATCGAAGTAGCCGCGTGCCTGCCAACCAGCCGCCCCTGCCGGGGATGGAAGAGGCCCTCTCGCCAACATCGATCGCTGCGCGCGTCGCCGAGCGCTACGGACGCCTGCCCTCCTACCGCGACATGCTGGCTGCCCAGGCCGCGCGCGTGCAGTCTGCGCTCGATTCCGTGATCGAGGCCACGGCGGTTCCGTCGCCGCCCACAGGCAGCCCCTCTCAGCTGTCGATGAACCCGACCCTCCTTGAAAGTGAATCCGCACCCAGCCTGCCCGTCCGCGAGCCCTGCCAGCCCGAACTTCTCGTCTATTCGGTCAGCAGCGATTCCCTGCCCAGGCCGCGTTCTACCCCGGCGGAGGCCCGCACTGGATTTTCCTCTCCCGAAACCCAGGAGGTTTGCTCTCCCCTGACGGATCCCATCGAAGAAGCTCTGGTCGAGCCCAGTCAGCCTCTGCCGGCCTCCGTCGTGACCCCTCGTGAACTGGTAGCGCCCCGCAAAGCGCGTCCCCGTCTCGCAGAAGGCCCGCTGCGTCCGGATATTCCCGCCGGCCATGACCGCGATCCTGGAGCTGTGTCCATTGCCGAACAACGGCACCCCATGGGAAACTCATCAGCGGATGGCGCCGCATTACGGACTGCGGCAAGCCAACGAACATCCGCCCCTCCCCTGCCGGACCCCTCCATCCCTGCTCCGCGCGAATGGGGCTCCATTCACCTCGATACGGAGGCTCCCATCCCCGAGCGCAAATCATCCTCCACGCTGGCCGACAAGTCGCCTCTGCCCGTAGCCTCTATCGAGGACCGGGCTCTCGCCGTCGCGGCGGACTGCGTCCTCACCCTTGCCGCGTTTTTGGTCTTCACTCTCGTCTTTGCGCTTTGCACCACCAGCCTGCCTCACGGCCGTGTTGCCCTGATCGGTGCCGGCGCCACCCTGTTCGCCATGTGGCTGCTCTATCAGTTCCTGTTTTTTACCCTTACCGACGCGACCCCGGGCATGCGCTATGCCAAAATTGCCCTCTGCACCTTCGATGACGAGAATCCCACCCGCTCCGCGCTCTGGGGACGCATCGGCGCCGTGCTGCTTTCCGCCCTGCCTCTGGGACTCGGCTTTCTCTGGGCGGTTTTTGACGAGGACGCCCTCGGCTGGCACGACCGCATTACCCGAACCTACCAGCGCAGCTACAAGGAAATCTGATCCCGGCTTCCCGGTTCGAAATGCACGGCGTTTGACCCAAAATTCGCATCCCATTGTTGTTGTGACCACGATAACGATGCATACTGCTGCCCCCGATTTAGGACCCTGGCATGGTCAGTTCGAGGGCCATGCCCGCGTCTCGATGTTTCTTGCCCTGGTAGAAGCTGCGGGTCTGGTGATCTCGCCCTGGCTGCTGGGCTGGATGGCCATTCTGCATCACCATGGACGCCTCTTCGCGCGCGACCTGCCCATGTCTCCCGGCTGGCTCGCTTTCATCGATTTTCTCGGCATCATGCTGGCCTACGGCTGGTACGCTCTCTACCGCCGTCTCGGCGCAAAGATTGCCGAGGGCGTTCCCGGCTACCCCTTCCTCGATCGCATCCGGCTCACGATGTCTCTTTTGGCGCAGAATGTGCTCGCCCTGGTCATCCTGATCGCCCTCAAGGTGCGCTAAGGTCGGGCATCTGAAATTCCGCTCAGGAATTGTGCTCTGGTGTTTTGAAAGGGCACGGCTGTAGCCGTGCCGCAATCGTATCCCCGAGATTCCGGCCTCAGCCGCGATGGCGTGTCCTTCAGGTAATTTCCGGATTGTCGCCAACCCCGAAGTCTCGACCCTGTCTCTTTCTCATTACTTGGCTAAAGTGCGTTCCCTTTCAGCGGCGCGCACAAAAAATGCCGGCGCTGCCGCCCTTGCGGAAGACCGGATACGTTCGTATTTGGACTCCAGTTCCGCCAGCTTTGCCGAATTCGCGGGCTCGTCCAGAATCGAAACCGACTGGAATCCCGCCTCCAGGCCATCGTAATCCGCAATCAAATTACGACACTCCGTCTGATGGGGATCGCAGCGCAGAGAAGTGTGAAGACCACTGAGAATGGCCGAGCCAAGCGCGCACAATCCGGCGAAAGTTTCGTAGTGAACGCCAAGGAGAGATGTTTTACCGAGAATGGACGCGGCGGCCAGCGCGGAGAGAATCGTCGCAGCACTAACCATGACCCATCGGATCGGGTTTAGAACCGCAAGCCATCTCTCGAGAGCTCGTCTCGCGACGCGGCAGTCTCTCTCTCTGCGCCGCGCAAAGTTGACGGTTTCAGAGATCATTGCGGCATTCTAGTCCAGCTAAATCCACCTCCATCCTCGATTGTCGGCCAAATTCGACCCCGTCGAACCCCGCGGCCTTGCTGATCACGCGGTTTCGGCTCGTCGGTCGTACCGAGAGTTTCAACCGGGATGCAATGGGGCCAGACGGGTATACCCCTTTCCGCCGTTGCTCCCCACTCACTGGCTGGGCACTTCGTGCGACGGCCGATAGTCAAAGTCCCAGCGTTGCCGTCGATTCCCCGATTCGAACCGGCTATTCCAGTCCAGCCAATACCGATCCGTTCCCGGCTTCTCCGGATAATGCTCGCTCGCAGGGTAGGGATAGCGGCTCATCGCATGAAACGGCATCTGTGTCACCGTGAACGGCGACGCCTCCCACCAGTCCATGTCCTTCACAAAGCCATTGGCATAAAAGAAATAATCCCGCTTCCATCCCGCAGGCAGAGCCGGCAGCTCCGCCGCGCTGAATTCCGCATCAATTTCCTCACCCGTCCCGAAGATCACGTACTGGTTGTCGATCTTCTCCAGTAACGGCGTCACATCGCCGTAGCGCGTGTACACGCCCCGCGCCCACAGGAAGGGCCCCGTCGCGCTGATCTGGTTGTAGTCGTACGTCAGCTCGCCCGGCGTTGCGCCCTCGATTTGTTTCGGATATCCGCGAAACGCCAGGTGTGCCATCGCGAGCGGAACCTCCGTCTGCCGGACACGACCGGCAACCTCCGGCCCGTTATCCACCCGAATCCGATCCCAGTAGATTTGCAGGTTCGTCGTGACCCGGATCTTCCGCGCCCCCTCCGGCAGCTTGCCCGTCAGATCTACCACGATGGTTCGCGGCAATCCCGCCGGGAACCCCATGTCGTCGATGATCCTTTTCCAGGATCCGTCCGGCATCTGCACATCCACGCGCGGCGGAATGGGCTCTAAGCCCGCCTGCCACGCCGCGTACATCGAGCTCGCGCTGAAGTATTCGATATACCCATCCAGCAGCAGCCGCAGCGGACGCGCCGGCGACCACGGCCCAACATCCAGCGTCAGCGTGTGCAGGTTCGCGAACCCTGCATAGCTCAGATTGGAGAAGTCCCGCAGGTACCGGTGGTCCCGCTCTGCCAGCAGCTTCCGCACATCGCGGCCCTCGTCATCCCATGCGCCCGCCACGGGCCGCGGCTCGGAAACCGCCAGGGTCTTCCCCGATGCAAAGGGCGGCTCACTCAGAAATCTCTCGTCCGGGATAGACCTCCATCCCAGCCGGATGATCGACCGCCACCAGCCGTAACTGGTCGATGTAGTTGACCTCCTCCATCGGCTCGCCAAACCTCAGGCTCAGCAGCCCGTTGCGCGCCTCCAGCTTATCCCCATCCACTTTGATCCACTCGTCGGGATCGTTCCGGTTCGTCGCTGCCGGCGCAACCCAGTGCCCCACCACCGCCGCGCCAATCACATCCGAGATGAACTCGTACTGCTTCCCATCCCAGGCAAACAGCGTCGGGCACGAACTCCCCCGCCGATCGAGCTCCTTCAGCGCCAGCTCTCCGTGCGGCAATTGGTCCGCGTCAATATCGATCTCGTCCTGCGGAACCCCTGTCGGCCACAGCAGCCGCACCACGTCGGCCATCGTGACCTGTCCCAGCCCCGCCACAATCTCCGACGAACCCTGGCTCAGATACCCCGAACTGCCCGCAACCTCGAACTTCTGCCACTGCCCGCCGGCAAGCACCTCTACCTTCGTCCCAATCGCAGTCTTGTTGTCTGCCAGGCCGGTCAGCGCAATGCGCAGCGAATGATTCTTGTTCCCCCCCACATTCCGCAGCACCAGCGGCGGCCGGGCAGCCTGGGTCACGATCAAATCCGTTGCACCGTCCCCGTCTACATCGGCGGCGAGAACGGAACCCGGATCGTGCAGCACCAGATGGTCGAGGCCCAGGTCCGACGTCACATCCCTGAAGCCCTGAGGCCCCAGATTGCGAAACACATGCAATTGTGCGCCGTGGTCCGTCTCCAGAACTGCCGCCAGATCAATCCAGCCATCGTTGTCGAAATCAATCGGCGTCACGCCCAACCCGCCTTTCACATCCGCCGGAAGCGGCAACGGCACGCGCGCGAATTTCTCTCCATCAACATTGCGCCACAGTGTCAGCCCCGGTGCGCCCGCGTGCGTCACCGCGACATCCATCCACCCATCTTTGTCGAAATCAAAAACCGCGACTCCCTGTGTCGCCGGCAAACCAGCGTCGTACAACGGCATTGGCTTGAATGCCCCTTCGCGCTGGTTCAGATAGACGATAGGGGCCCCCTGGTGACCAGCCACAACCAGATCCACCGCCCGGTCATTGTTAATGTCCGACAATGTCGGCTGCACCGTGCTGTCCGTGCCGACCAATCCCGTCGGCCCCGTCCACTCCGTGAACGTCGAGTTCCCGTTGTTCCGCCACATCACATTCGGGCCGCCTTTCCCTTGCACACGCCCGCCTGTCACGAACAGATCCAAATCTCCATCGTGATCGAAATCCACAAACGTCAAGCCTGCGGGATGATTCAGCTGCTGGATCCCGGCCTTCGCCGTCACATCCTCAAACTTGCCGCCGCCGAGATTGTGATAAAGAACAACGCGATCCTGCAAAGCGATGGCCAGATCCGGCAGCCCATCGTTGTCGTAGTCCCCCACCGCGCAGGCCTTGCCTGATCCGCTCGCAGTGAGCCCGGTCTGACTGGAGGGAATTGGCTCGAACGAGCCGTTATGCAGATTTTTGTAAGCCCAGATGGTCTTTGGCCCCGGACCAAAGCTAACCAGGTCCCGCGACCCTGGTCCCTCGATGTCGATCACACAGGCGCCTGCTCCCGGACCGAGCCAGCTCACGACGACTCCACCCTCAGCCGCTCCCGGCAACTCCTTCGCCTCAAACTTCACCGGGATCATCGCCCCCACCGCCATCGACGGCAGCGCCATCTCCTCCATCGACGAGTAGTGCCCGCGCTCGCCATAGCCCACACTCAGCGGCGTGGCAATCTTCGCCTGCGTGTAGTGCTGGAAAATCTTCAGGTGCTCGTGCGCCTCGTCCACACGCCCCGCCCGTTGCAGCGCCCTCGCCAACCCGAACTCCGCCGACGCGTGACGCGGCTGGAGCTTCAGGGCCGCCTCAAAGTCCGCAATCGCCGCATTCAGATCGCCCAGGCTCATCTCCAGAGAACCCACGAAGTAGTGCGCATCGGCGTCGTTCGGGTCGATCGCGACCACCCTGCGCATATCCTCGATGGCCTCTTTCTGATTCGCCTCGTCCATCTCCGTCAGGCCCAGGTTGTACCAGGTCCGCGGATTGTCGGGCTCTACTGTCGCCGCCTGGCGCAGCGCCTTTTCCGCCTCGGGCAGCTTTTGCAGATAGAGCAGCGCAATCCCCTCATTCAGCACCGGAATCGCCGACTGCGGGTCAGCCGCGTGCGCTTCCACGAGCTTCGCCGCTGCCTTCTCCGTCAGCTGCTGGTTCATCAGCGCCACGCCAATCGCATTCAGTCGCGCAGCCTCAGTTGTGTTTCGCTTTTCCGCCGCTGGACGAGCATTCAGCGCAGCCAATGCGGCAATGAACACAATGCCCGGAACGATAAAAGTTATGAAAGTACGAGGAGTTCTTCTGGATGGCATGTTTTCGCCGTCCATTATAGGGACGGGCGATTACGGCTCGCATCAGGGGCGCGAAGCGCGGCCGCCTGGACGGCCAGTCCCTAGCCCCCGATGTGGACCATGCTGCGCGAAGGTTTCAGGAATCCCGGCTCGCCGATATGGTGCCGTGCTTCTTTCTGCTCGACGGTATGCCGGATGAACTGCGCCATCTCCTCATCGCTGCCCCCGCGCTGCATCACGCCGTACAGGTCATGATCGGTCTGCGAGAAGAGACAGGTTCGAATCTTTCCGTCTGAGGTCAGCCGCACCCGGCTGCAATGTCCGCAAAACGCCTGCGTTACCGGCGCGATGATCCCCATCTCGCCTACGCCGTCATCGAAGGTGTACCGCACTGCGGTCTCGCTGGCCGCGTTGGGCGCCATGCGCACCACCGGCCGGAAACTTCCCAGCGCCTCCACAATTTCCCTCATCGAAACCACCGACTGCGGGGTCCAGAGGCGATCCTCTTCGAGCGGCATAAATTCGATGAAGCGCACGATCACGCCTTCTTCGCGCGAGAACTGCGCAAACGGCACGATCTGATCCTCATTGAACCCGCGCAGCAGCACGCAATTCACCTTCAAGGGCGCGAGACCTGCCTTCTTTGCCGCACGAATCCCCGCCAGAACGCGCTCGTAGCTGCCTGGCACGCGCGTGATGCGCACAAACTTCTCCGCATCCACCGCGTCCATGCTCACCGTAATGCGGTTCAACCCCGCATCGCGCAGGGGCTCCGCCATTTCTTCCAGCAAATGCCCATTCGTCGTCAGCGCGATATCGAGCGGCGTTCCGTCCAGGGTTCGCAGCCGGCTCAATTCACGCACCAGATCGGTCAACCCGCGACGCAGCAGCGGCTCCCCGCCCGTCAGCCGGATCTTCTCGATCCCCAGCGCAACGAAGACCCGCGCCATGCGCAGATAATCCGCAATCGGCAGATCGGCATACAGGGCGCCCTCATTTCCAGTACGGCAGTAGACGCACTTGTAATTGCAGCGATCCGTGACGGATATGCGCAGGTCCGTGATGGCCCGACCGTGCTTGTCAGTCAGCCGCTCCGCCTCACCGGGAGCCGAACCCGGGATGGATTCGAGGACCGTCGCCATGAGCTTCTACTCTATTCGATGCACCCGGCAACCGTCAGCTTCACTCCGTTTTAACGGTTCCAGCGGCGCCGGTCGGCGGCAGCGACTTCCATGAGTAAAACCTTTTCCTGCACTCCCGGCACCGGTACGCCTTCAGGCCCACAGCGCGGGGCAGCAGGTCGAACCACCGCCAGTGTGCATAGCGCAGATCGTCCGGCGCAGAGCACCGCGGACATTCGACGGCCTTTCCCCTCATACCTAACCCGTTCCCTTTTTCCCCGCTGGCCAGCTTCAGCCCGCAACGACCATCGGACAGGTGCGTTTCCTCTGCAGTCAGGACAAACGAACGATGGACGCTTCTGGTTGACTTGCTGACCATATTGCACCTGCTGAAACATTGGAGTAAATAGAACCCCTGGCTGCCCCTTCGGTTACATCCCGTCGTAATTCGGCCCTCCGCCACCCTCCGGTGGAACCCACCGGATGATCTGATACGGGTCCATAATGTCGCACGTCTTGCAATGCACGCAGTTCGTGAAGTTGATCCTTAGCTCCTTCGCCGAGCCGCCCTCGGTGCCCTCCACCATCTCATACACCGCTGCCGGACAAAAATACTGGCACGGATTCCCATACTCCTGCGTGCACCGCTGGCTGCAGATGTTCAGATCCTCCACCACCAGGTGCACCGGCTGATCCTCGTCGTGCCGTGTCCCGGAATGAAACACATCCGTCAGCCGATCAAACGTCAGTTTCCCATCGCCCTTCGCGTTCCCGATCTCCTGCACCCGATCCGCATGCGCCGGTCCCATCCCGTTCAGCTGCCGCATCTGCGTGTACCCCGCGGGATTCTTCGCGTCCGGCCCCAAATTCCCGCCCCGCATCACTTCCTGAATCCCCGCCTTCACCATGCCTTCCAGCATGCCGTGCTCGAAGCCCTGATGAAAATTCCGTACCCGCCACAACTCCTCGCGAATCCAGCTCCGATCTACCGCGGCCTTGTATCCGCTGAGCGTATCGGCCGAGCTGTTACCCGAAAGCAACGCATCAAACGCCGCCTCCGCCGCGAGCATCCCGCTCTTGATCGCCAGGTGAATTCCCTTCAGCCGCTGCGAATTCAAAAAGCTTGCCGAATCCCCCAGCAGCATCCACCCGTTTCCATAAATCCGCGGCATCGTCAGCCATCCGCCATAGGGCAGGCTCTTCGCGCCGTAACGGATCATCTTGCCACCCTCGAGCATCCGCCGCGCAAACCTGTGTTCCTTGAAACTCTGGAACACATGATGCGGATCCGTTCGCGGATCCTCGTAATCGAGCCCCGTTACATAACCAACCGAAACCAGCGTATCCGTGATGCCGTAGATCCATGCCCCACCGTAATCGCGCGCCGTCAGCGGATACCCGAGTGTGTAGATCACCTCGCCCTTCGCCACCCGCCCCGCCGGAATCTCCCACAGTTCCTTGATGCCCACGCCGTAGGTCTGCGCGTGCTCCGGATCCTCGAGGCCGAGCCGCCCGATCACCTCCTTCGCGCAATTCCCCCGCGTTCCCTCTGCAAGAATGGTGACTTTCGCCCGCAATTCGTATCCGGGCTCGAAATTCCCCTTCGGCCGGCCCTCCTTGTCCACGCCCTTGTCGTCGGTCAGCACCCCGCCGACCCGCGCCGTCTCGACATCGTTGCTCTCGCCCTCCCACAACACTTCCGCGGCCGCGAATCCCGTAAACACCGTGATCCCGGCTTCCTCCACCTTCTGCCCCATCCACTTCACAAACTTATTGAGCGAGATCACGTAGTTGCCGTGATCGCGCAGCGGCGGCGGCACGATGGGGAATTTGTGCTGGCCATTCCGCGTCAGAAACCACACCGATTCCTTCGTGACCTCGGCGTCGAGCGGCGCTTCCTTCTCGAAGCCTGGCAGAAGTTCCTTCATCGAGCGTGGATCGAGCAGTGCCCCCGATAAACAGTGCTGTCCCACCTCGCGCGATTTCTCCAGCACATAAATGTTTTCCTTCGACAGCGGCTCGTCGACGCCCGAGGCATTATGCTCGTCGATCAGCTGCGCCAGCCGTAGCGCGCACGCCATCCCCGCCGGCCCGCCGCCCACGATCACCACGTCCGCTTCCATCTGCGGCCGCTCAATTCCTTCAATTGGCTTTCGAAAAACGGTCATAGGACCGACTATCTTACCAGTCTGCCTATGTCACTGACTCCACCTCAGCTACCGGCGTAACAAGGTTTGCCCTCATCGCCCGGGCGCGGCTCTCTCCATATCGATGAATCGCCGTCATCAATCCCACGGCTGCCACAATCGGCAGCGCCATCGTCAGCAGTCCCCGCTGGAATCCGCCGGTCAGATCCGCAGATATCCCCATCCAGTAGGGTCCGATAAATCCGCCCAGAATGGCGATCGTGTTCACCGCGGCAACCCCCGCAGCCGCCGACCGTCCCCGTAAAAAGCTCGGCGGAATCGTCCACAGCGGCCCCATGATCGCCGTGAATCCCATCATCATCAGAACCAGCGACGGCAGCACCACCGCGGGCCGCAGCGACAATCCCGCGCCAACGTATCCCGTTGCCATCACCAACACCGGCAGCACGACGTGCCAATACCGCTCGCGGGTTCGGTCCGAATGCGTGCCATTCCCGAGCATCGCCACCGCGCCCAGGACTCCGAGCACCGCGATAATCAAACCCACCCTGGTCGTGCTCAGTCCCGTCACCTGCTGCACCAGAGCCGGCGCGCTGAACGTGTAGGCATAGTTCGCCAGCAGCACACAGAAAAAGAGCCCGCCCAACAGCCACACCCGCGGATCGCGAAACGCCCGCCCCACTCCATGATGTCCATGCGCGGCCTCGCCCGGCTCATTTTCCAGGGTTCGCAGTATCCAGTTCCGCTCCGCTTCCGTGAGCCAATTCGCCTTTGCCGGACCATCCGGCAAGCCCAGCAGAAATACCAGGCTCATCGCCACCGCCGGCAGCCCTTCCAGCAGCAGCAGCCACTGCCATCCCGCCAGATGTCCGCACCCGTCCAGATGCAGCAGCCACCCCGCGAGTCCACCCATCACCGTCGACGCCAGCGGATACGCGATGTAGAACCGGCTCACCGCCCTGGATCGCTCCCCCGCCGGAAACCACTGCATGAGATAGAAAATTACGCCGGGGAAGAATCCGGCCTCCGCCACACCCAGCAACAGCCGTCCCGCATAAAACTCGACCGGCGTCCGGACAAAAATCATGGCCATCGAGATCAGGCCCCACGTCAGCATGATCCGCGCCAGCCAGCGCCGCGCCCCGAACCGCACCAGCAGCAGGTTGGACGGAATCTCACACACCGCATAGCTCAGGAAAAACAGCCCCGCACCCAGTCCGAACACCGTCTGGCTGAAGTGGAGTTGCTGATTCATCTGGAGCGCGGCAAAGCTCACGTTCACGCGATCCATATACGCGATGCCGTAGCCAACCCCAATCAGCGGCAGCAAGCGAAGGCTGGCTTTGCACAGCGCCGACCGCCCAATTGCTTCCTCCGCCGGCGGAGGCACCATCGCCAATCCCGGATTCTCGGGTTTCCGCGCAACCTGGGTTTTCAACATAGGGACAGCCAGGGGATGGCAGATCGTAGCACAGGCCTGTCACGCGTTCAGGGTCAGGAGAACAGAAGACCCACGGCGACGGCCAATGCTGCAAACCCTCCGACTATTACAGCCCTGCGCCACCGCCAGAGACGGTCCCTGCCAAAGGCCGCTCGATAGGCAGTATTGAACCTCGACTACTTGCCGGCATGCCACCCAATGGGATCGAACTGTTGGTCGCGGAGAAGACGGTGGTTCAGCTTCTCGACCATCTGGAGACTGAACTGGCTCGACTAGAGTCCGCAGATCGCCACGATTGGAATGCAGACAGCGAGAGCAACACGAATACGGCTCATCGTTCGGAGTTTCCGCCGTGCTACAGGCTACCGGCTACCGGTTACAGGCTGCTCTTCGCTTTCTTGATCTCTTCCGTCAGAGCAGGCACCACCTGAAACAAATCCCCCACGACCGCTACATCCGCGATTTCAAAAATCGGCGCCTCGGGATCCTTATTGATCGCGACAATGGTCCGCGAACCCTTCATCCCCACAATGTGCTGGATCGCCCCGCTCACTCCCAGCGCGATATACAGCTTCGGCGCGACGGTCTGCCCTGACGATCCGATCTGCCGCTCCAGCGGCAGCCAGCCGTTGTCGCAGATCGGGCGCGAGGCCGCCACTTCGCCCCCCAGCGCCGCTGCCAGGTTCTCTGCCAGCGGCATATTCTTCTGCTCCTTAATTCCGCGCCCCACCGCGACAATCACTTCCGCCTGCGACAGGTCGACCGTCTGTTTCGCTTCCTGAAAAACCTCATGCGGCGTCACGCGCGCCGGCACATCTGCAACGGCCGCCGTCACATTTTCGATGGGCGCCGACCCAGTTGCCGCCTGATCGCCGCGAAAGGCCCCAATCTGCACGGTGGCCATCCACGGAGCATCGCCGCCGAACGATACATCCGCCGCAAACTTCCCCTGGAACATCTGTCGCGTAAACCGAAGGCCGCCACCCTCGACCTTGTAGCCCGTTGCATCAGAAATCAGCGTCCGATCCAGCGCCAGCGCCAGCCGCGGCGCGAAATCGCGCACCTGATACGTGTGTGGAAACAACACCAGCTTCGGCTGCTTTTCCCCGATGAACGCCTGCAGCGCGTGAACATAAGCATCCGACGTGTAGGCAGCCAGCAACTCGCCTTCCAGAGCATAGACCCTGGCGACTGCCTTGCCGGCCAGTTCCTGCGTGAGCGCCGCGATGCTGTGTCCTGGCAGCACGACTTCCACTGCCCAACCCATCTCCTGCGCAATCGCCTGCGCCGCGGCAATGGTTTCAAAAGAAACCCGGTTCAGCTTGCCACCGGGGCTCCCGGCGAGCTGGCTCGCTGGGGTGGCTTCCCTCTGCTCCGCAACCACAAGAATCATGTCCGCCATAACACACGTTAGGGGAGCCGCGGCTCCCCCTTGATCCCTTCTGTATTTTCCTGAACGCTGTCCGCTCTACGCTGTCCGCTGGCTTTTCTCAGTACTCGTGCAGCTTGCCGCGCCGCAGATACGTCCCGTACACGCCAAAGATCACCGCCACCAGTCCAGTGAGCACGTTGAAGTAGAACATGGGGTGAACCCAGCCTGGCGAATAGGTCAGGTCTTGCCCCGTCCACAGGAGCAGCAGAATCGCAAAGAACCCAAACTGTCCCGCGATCACCTGAAAAACCAGGCCCCATTGCCGCCGCTTATCGAGCGCCGCAACTTGTGCCGGGCTCAGGTTCCGCTCAGCTGCGGGGATGTTCATATTCGCCATCGTCCGTCCGTCTCCTTCGTCTCGTTGCGCTCCATTATATCTGCGCTCCGCACTGCCTTTCCTGCCCCCTGCTCGCTGCTCCCCAATTCCTACAGCACCCGTGCCTCGTTCTTCAAATACTCCACCACCTGCTTCGCCGCGTCGCCTGCAGGACCCTCGATCTTCCGCGTCTTTTTCTGGCTCCCCGGCACATACAGCTTTTCAATCTTCTGCACGTGTTTCGAAAGTTTGCCCTCAACCTCGGCCCACGCCACCTTCCGCAGCGGCTTCATCTTCGCCTGCTTGATGCCGATCAGCGTCGCATACCGCAGCTTGTTGATCCCGCTCTGGATCGTCAGCACCGCGGGCATGGTCATGTCGATGTGCTGATAATGTCCTGCCTCCAGTTCCCGCTTCAGTTTCAGTCCGGTATCCGTCTTTTCGATCCCAATAATGATGGTCGCGTGCGGAATTGATAAGATTTCGGCCAAAAGAACGCCCGTCTGCGCCGCGCCAAAATCATCGGACTGCAAACCCGTCACGATCAGGTCGAAATTTTCGCCCTCAATCGCCGCCGCCAGTGCCCGCGCCGTGTTGGCCGCATCCATCTGCGCAAACCGGTCGTCCTCCAGATGAATCGCACGATCCGCGCCCTTCGCCAGCGCCTCCCGCAACACCTGCTGGCTGCGCGCCGGACCCGCCGTAATCGCGGTCACTTCGCCGCCGTGCTTTTCCTTCTGGCGCAACGCCTCTTCCAGCGCGTAGGCGTCCGGCTCATTCGTCTCCCACGAAACGTCGTCGCGAATCCAGGTCCCCGTCTCGTTCAGCCGCAGCGGAGCATCCTTCTGCGGAACCTGCTTGATGCAAACCAGAATCTTCATCGTCACCGCAAAGTATAACGAACACAGCCGGACTCTGTGCCTGATGCAGGCGTTGGGTAGTGGGTCAGTTTGAATCCACAGGCAACGGGATTCTTCGGAGCGCATCGACTGTCGCTGCCATGTCGGGCCTTGTTGCACGATCCAAACCCATGTGGTCGTGAACCGCCCAATAAAGGTATTCAGTCAGTTCTGCATCCGATGCATTGCTCGTGAGCAACTCATAAAGCCTGCCGATGTAACCGTCGTACTCATCTTGCGCATTCGGCTCATCCTTCACCCCAATCGGGTCCCAGATGGCTAGGAGAACATGCCGTATTTGGACGCGAATGCGCCTAGACTCATACTTGTCGATCCGTGGGGCCGGAGTGCCCATGCCAGCCATATTAGGTCGCCTGATTCAGCCCGTCCAGAATCGACTTTCGGCTTCATCGGCGTAATCAATTCTTCGACAGTGTGGATTCAAACTGACCCACTATCAGGCGTTGGTTTTTGGCGCGAAGCGCGTCCGCCAGGACGGCCAGTCCCCTGGACGGCTAGTCCTGCGGCGGAACGGTCAGCTTCTTGCGCGGCGCCGGCTGCCCATCGGCGTTCGCCTGCTCCGTCCCTGCGACCGGGGTGGCGCTGCCGTCACTCATCGAGGCCAGCTCCGACTTCCGGTACTTCGGCGCGCTCACATATCCGTGAATGTGATCCTTCGTGATGTCGTTGATCACGATCTGGATCGGCTGCTCGGTGTCCGGCTGATAGAACATCACCGGCTGATCGAGATTCACGTGCTTCTGCGCCAGGTCGCGATCCTCCACCATCAGTTCCAGATCGGCATACTGATGCTTGAGGTTGGCTTTCCGCAGGCTGACCCCAATCGGCCCCTCATGCGTGAATTGCTTCGATTTCTGCAGATCGAACTCGAAATAGCTGCGCTCGCCCTTCTTCTCCAGCACCACCAGCTCGTCGTGCGTCTTCGCAATCGAGCCCGTCAGCTCCGTACGCGTGCTCGCCAGGTCGCCGCGCGTTTCCTCGATCTCCTTGCCCTGCGCATCCAGCTGCTTTTGCATCTTGCTCAGCCGCCGGTCGGCCACATGGCTGGCGCGCGGTTTCCCAGCATGGCCAGGCGCTGCCGCCGCCGGAGCGCTTACCGCGACCGCGGGCGCCGGTGTCGCAGCCGCTTGTACCTCCGCCCGCGCCGTAAGCTCGTTCACTTTTGCGGTCAGGTCGTTCAACTGGCTGCGCGTCGAGATCAGCTCAGCGTTGACCTGCTGGTTCTGCGACGCCAGATTTTGCGCCACATGGTGCTCGTGCACCGCATACCCGATGCCGACTCCTCCGATGGCAACGGCCGCGAGAATCGGGGCCACGATCTTCAAAACCGGTGACGTTGTCTCCATCTCTTCCATTGAATGCCTCCGGAACACAGCAATCCGTCCTCGTTGCAAGCAAGCACCGTTCCATCTTTTCCGGAAATCAACCAATAGATTTTTCAGGATTTACACGCCAGTGGCACTGCAGTCACCTGCAGAAATTCCTGGCCAATGGAAAAATCTTGCCCAAAAGGCGGCCTTCTTGATGGGCCTTCCGGAACGGTGTTGGGTTGCGAAGCCTGTCCAGGCGCGCGGCATCCTATATCCTTAGAAGTATCCCTGATGCATTGAGAGCTGCATGATTTCCGTTAGCAATATCACCATGCGCTACGGCGCCAAAGTTCTGTTCGAAGAAGTCAGCACCACATTCAGTAACGGCCGCCGCTACGGCCTCACCGGCCCCAACGGCGCTGGCAAGTCCACGTTCATGAAGATCCTTGCGGGCGATCTCGACCCGCAAAAGGGCGCCGTCGTCCGCCCGAGGAAACTCTCCGTCCTCCAGCAGGACCAGTACGCCTTCGACGCCTTCCGCGTCATCGACACCGTCGTGATGGGCAACAAAGGCCTTTGGGCCGCTCTCGCGGAGCGCGACAAAATCTACGAAAAATCCGAACTCACCGACGACGACGGCATGCGCCTGGCGGAACTCGAGGGCATCGTCGGCGAAGAAGACGGCTACACCGCCGAATCCGATGCTGCGATTCTGCTGCAGGGACTCGATATTCCCGACGAATTGCACGAACGCAAAATGTCGGAGCTGCAGGGTGGTCAGAAAGTCCGCGTCCTGCTTGCCCAGGCGCTGTTCGGCAAACCGCAGGCTCTCCTGCTCGACGAGCCCACCAACTACCTCGATCTCGACTCCATTCACTGGCTCCAGGATTTTCTCGGCCGCTTCGAGGGGACGCTCATCACCATCTCGCACGATCGGCATTTCCTCAACTCGGTCTGCACCCACATCGCCGACATCGACTACCAGACCATCATTACTTACACTGGCGGCTACGACGACATGGTGCTGGCCAAGACCCAGATCCGTTCCCGGCTCGAATCCGAAAACGCCCAGCGCGAGAAAAAGATCGCCCAGCTGAACGAATTCATCGCGCGCTTCTCCGCCGGCACCCGCTCCTCCCAGGTCACCAGCCGCAAAAAGGAAGTAGAGCGGTTACAAACCACCGACCTGGCCCGCTCCAACATCGCGCGCCCCTACATCCGCTTCGACCAGAACCGCCCCTCCGGCAAATACGTGCTCGAAATCGAAGGCCTGCGCAAGACCTACGACGAACTCACCGTCATCGATGGCTTCTCGACCGGCATCATGCGCGGCGAAAAGATCGGCCTCATGGGCCGCAACGCCCAGGGCAAAACCACCATGCTCAAATCGCTGCTTGCGAATCAGAAAGGATCTCGCCGAGAAAGACTTCATCCTCGACGCCGGCAATGTGAAGTGGGGCCACGAAGTCCAGATTGGCTATTTTCCGCAGGACACGACCGGCGTCATCGACCCGGGCACGACCGTTCTCGACTGGCTGCGGCAGTTCGACGCCAAAGCCACCACCGAGGACATCCGCGGCATTCTCGGCCAGATGCTCTTTCGCGGCGAAGAAGGTCTCAAACCCACCGATGCGCTCTCCGGCGGCGAAGCGGCGCGTCTGCTCTTCTGCAAGCTCATGTTGCTGAAGCCCAACCTGCTCATCCTCGACGAGCCCACCAACCATCTCGACCTCGAAGCCATCAACGCCCTCAACATCGCCCTCCAGCGCTACGAAGGCACGGTCCTGCTCGTCACCCATGACCACGATCTGATCGATGAAGTCGCAACCCGCATCTGGCATTTTGAACGCGGCGTCATCGAGGACTTCAAAGGCCCCTACGAGGAATACCAACAAGTCACGGCTGCTGCTCACTGATCGAGAAGGCTGTTGGGCGTAGCCCCTGCCCCCCAGGGGTTAGCTTTTCCCGGCGCGGTCCGAGTCTCCTGCACCGTGCATCCCGAGCCGATTACGGAGTCCTGCGTGCTGCTTCACAGCGTCTTCGCCCCCTTCTGGTACAAAGGTCCGGAAGCAGAAAGGTCAGGCGTTCCCGATGCTCCGAACCGTCGCGGTGCTGGCGGCTGCACTCACGGCCCAAAGTTGTGTTCTGCTGCATGCTGCGGATTGCAGCGCGCTGAAGCAACTCACGCTGCCGGACACCACCATCACGCTGGCCGAACCCACCTCCGGCACGCTCACCGTCCCTGTTACCGCGCCCCTCCAGGGACTCCCCGCCTTCTGCCGCGTTGCTGGCGTGCTCCGCCCCACCACCGACTCCCTCATCCATTTCGAAGTCTGGCTGCCCAATCAGAATTGGAACGGCCGCCTTCTCGGCACGGGCAATGGCGGATTCGCGGGTTCGATTTCTTTCCGCCAAATGTCCGGCTACCTGATGCGCGGCTTTGCCGTCAGCGGATCGGATGCCGGTCATCGCGCCGAAGCCGGCGATGCCAGCTGGGCCTACGGTCATCCTGAAAAAGTGAAGGACTTCGGCTGGCGCGCCGTCCATCTCACCGCCGCGACCGCCAAACAGATCGTTCAGTCGTACTACGGCAAGGCGCAGTCGAAAGCCTATTTCGACGCCTGCTCCGACGGCGGCCGCGAAGCACTGATGGAAGCGCAGCGTTTTCCCGACGACTACGACGGCATTCTCGCCGGTGCACCCGCCAATTACTGGTCCCACTTAATCGGCGCGGGCGTCGCCGCCACACAAAGTCTCACTGCCGATCCCCGAGCGTACATCTCCGACCTCAAACTGCCGGCCATCCAAAAAGCCTCGCTCGCCGCCTGCGATGCTCTCGACGGCCTCAGGGACGGCATCATCGCCGATCCATCCCAATGCCATTTTGATCCCAGCGTGCTCCTGTGCAAAGGCGACGACGATTCCCCCGACTGCCTCACCCAGCCACAGGTCGACGCGCTCAACAGCCTCTACGCCGGCGCCAAAGACCACAGCGGCACGACATTATTTCCCGGCCTCACCATGGGCGACGAAACCGGCTGGGGCATTTGGGTCATCGGCGAGGGTCCGGGAGGCTCGGCCGCCGCGCTCTACGCTCAGAACGATTTTCGCTACATCGTCACCGGCGATCCAAAATGGAACGTCCTCACCGCGGATCTCGATGATTCCGTCCGCCAGTCTGCGCAGAAGACCGCCGCCGACCTCGACTCCACCGATCCCGACCTCACCCGCTTCGCCGCCCGGGGAGGCAAGCTCATCGTCTATCACGGCTGGAACGACCCCGCCATCTCGCCGTGGAATACCCTCGCGTACTACAAGAGCGTGCGGCAGCAGATGGGCGCGCAGAAAGTCGACTCCTTCGCCCGCCTCTATATGGCTCCCGGTATGGAGCACTGCACAGGCGGTCCCGGCCCCAGCGCCTTCGGACAGCTCGGCATCCCCACATCCAAAGGCCAGAAGTTCGGCCTCTTCGATGCGCTCGAAGATTGGGTCGAGAAAGATGCGGTCCCGGGCGACATCTTCGCAACCAAATATGCGCCCGCGGAAAACGGCGCCAGGAAGGCCGTCATGACCCGGCCCCTGTGCGCTTATCCCCAGGTAGCAAAGTACAACGGATCGGGCGACGCGAATGACGCCGCGAGCTTCGCCTGCGCCGCGCCCTGATGCTTATGCCTTCCCCAGCGTGTTGATATCGCGAACTTCCAAAATCTGTTTCGGGTATCCCTGCGTCACACAGCGGATCATCGCCCGCCCCACATCTTCGAGCGTGCTCACAGAATTCGGCGCCACCGCGCGAACCACTGGATAAAGCCACGCCAGCGCTTTGTACGAACCCTTCAGATTCCGCTGGCCCGGCATCGCCTTCATGAAGCCCGGCCGAAAGTTATACTCCGCCCTGAATCCCACTCGCGTCAGCGCGTTTTCTGTCCGCCCCTTCACCCGCGCCCACATCAGGCGCCCCTTCTCCGTTGAGTCGGTCCCCATCCCCGACAGATACGTGAACACCATCCCAGGATTCAGGTTCACCAGCGTCTCGGCAAAATGCAGGGTCGTGTCCCAGGTGATTCGCGTGTAGTCCGCCTCGCTCTTGCCCACCGAACTGACGCCGGCGCAGAAGAAGCATGCATCGCAGCCCCGCAGTCGATCGGCCGCTGCGTCCAGATGCATGAAATCGGGTACGATGCATTCCTTCACTTTCGGCGGCAATGCCCCATAGGGTCGGCGGTTCACCAGCAGCACCTCTTCGACTCCCGGGTTTTCGACACACTCCAGCATCACACCTTCCCCGACCATCCCGGTTGCTCCCGTGACGATGACCTTCAGATTCGTAACAGAGGCAGTCACTTTTCACCGTCCTTTAGAAGCCCGAGGCGCACCAGGCTCTCAGCGGTCGCTACAATCGCTTCCTCGTTCGAGCGCGGCTGCCAGCCGAGGACTTTCTTCGCATGCTCGCTCGTCGCATTCTTTCTCTTGCCGAGTTCGGGAATAATTTGCTTCGCCGCGGGATCGCGCATCGCGACAATCCGAACGATCCAGTTCGGAATCTGGAGGGTGGGGACTCTTTTGGCCCGGGCCCCCATGCGCTTCTTCAGAATCTTCGCGATGTCGCGAAACGACAGGAAGTCGCCCGCTACCGCCAGGAAGCGATCGCCCTGGGCCGCCGGATGCGTCATCGCCCGCAGGTGCAGATCGGCCACATCGCGCACATCGACGGCGCCAAACCAGATTTTCGGACATCCCGGCACCCCGCCATCCATCAACCGCTGCACGACGAGGATCGACGTGGACAAATGCCCGCCCAGCACCGGTCCGAAGACCCCAACCGGATTCACCACCGTCAGTTCCAGCCCGCCGCGCTCCCGGCCCATGAAGTTCCACGCCTCATGTTCCGCCAGCGTCTTCGACTTCGCATAGGGCAGCACGTCGCCGCCTTTGAGATTGGTCCAGCTCGTCTCAGTAAAGGGAGCGGATTGCTGCCTGTGTCCATAGCCGATAGCTGCAAAAGAGGACGTCAGCACAACCCGCTTCACCCCTGCGTCCCGCGCGGCCCGCAGCACGCGTACGGTACCTTTCACTGCCGGACCGATGATTTCGTTCTCGTCCTTCGGCACGCTCATGGGAAACGGCGAAGCCACATGCAGCACGTACTCGCAACCCGTCACCGCTTCCTTCCATCCTGTGTCGCTCATCAGATCCGCGGCAAAAAACGAGAGACGGCCATCTCGCTCCTCGCCGCCGGCCTTGAGCATCGACCGCACCTCCGGCTCGCGCGCGAGGGAGCGCACTGTTGTGCGCACCGTATGTCCTGCCTGGAGCGACTGCAGGATGCAGTGGCTCCCAATAAAACCCGAACCTCCTGTAACCAGAACCGTGCTCATCCGTCTTTCTTTTGTTCCTCGCTTTCCCTTCGAGGATTATCTACCTCGCCCGATGCAAATCGTGCGCTTTGTCCGCCGCAAATCGCGCCCGGTCACAAGAACCGGCACGATCGGCCGATTTCGGTGTAGCGTGAAAGTTTCCTCTTGGGAAGGATCGCAACACCATGAACGACTTCACCTATGCGCTCCGCATCATGCGCAAAGCACCCCTGTTCACGGCTGCCGTCGTGCTCACCGTAGCGCTGGCCATCGGCGCCAATATCACCATCTTCAGCATCGTGAACGCCGTGCTGGTGCGCCCACTCCCCTTCCAGGATCCCTCCACTCTCGTCCAGGTCGCGGAGAAGAACGACAAGCTCCGTCTGCCCAGCTTCGGCTCCTCCGTGCTCAACTTCATCGACTGGCGCGAGCAGAACCATTCGTTCCAGCAGCTCGGCGCGATCAGTTACGACAACTACACGCTCACCGGCAGCGGCGACCCCGAACAGTTCTCCGGCAACCCCATCAGCCCGGCCCTTACGCGTGTCCTGGGACTGCGGCCCATTGCCGGCCGCGACTTCCATGACGATGAAGAGAAGCCGGGAGCCGCACCCGTGGTCATGATCGGCGAAGGCCTGTGGAAGCGCCGCTTCGGATCCGACCCCTCCCTCATCGGCCGCACCATCACCCTCAACGGGAAGGCCACCACGGTCGTCGGAATCGCCCCGCAAGCGCTCAATCTCCTGGGCGGCGGCGACATTTATACCCCTCTCACCATCGATCCTGCGAATGAGATCCGCCTCAACCATGTCAACAGGACCTTTGGGCGGCTCAGGCCCGGTGTTTCCATCGCCCAGGCGCAAGCCGAGATGGACGCGATCTCCGTCCACATGGGCCAGCAGTATTAAGGCAATGGTTAGGTGCATCCTGAAATTCACGACTGGGGCATCCGGCTCATCTCCATGCCCGATACCTTCATCAGCACGGACCTGAGGACCGCCCTGCTGGTGCTGATGTGCGCGGTCCTCCTCGTCCTCCTCATCGCCTGTGCGAACATCGCGAACCTCCTGCTGGCCCGCGCCGCAGCACGGCAAAATGAAATGGCGATGCGCACCGCCATGGGCGCGACGCGCCGGCGCATTGTTCGTCAGCTGCTGATCGAAAGTGTCGTGCTGTGCTCGGGTGGGGGCCTTGCCGGATTCCTCTCGGCAATCGCCGCCCTGCGCGTGCTCAACCGCGTTCTGCCGCCCGGAACCCTCCCGGTTCCAACCATCACCATCGATGCAGGCGTGGCGTGGTTCGCTGCCGGTCTCACCCTTTTTACCGGGCTTCTCTTCGGTCTCGCACCCGCGTTGCGCGGATCGCGCACCAGCCTCAATCAAATTCTCCGCCAGGGTGGACGCGGGCTAGCCGGTGCAGCGGGCGGGCGCCTGCGCCGGACGCTCGCCGCGGTTGAGCTCGCCCTGGCCACCATTCTGCTCATCGGGGCTGGCCTTCTCCTGCAGAGTCTCGCCAATCTTGAGCGCGTCCGTCTCGGCTTTCAGCCGCACGGACTGCTCACTTTCCAGCTCAGCCCGCCGGTGGCGAAATATCCGCTCACCGCCGGTGGCGGCGCGTCGCAGCTTTACCGCGCCCTGATGGACCGCCTCAGCGCCATCCCGGGCGTTCGCGGCGCGGCGGTTTCGAGCGGCATCCCGTTCGGCGTGGGCAATTACACGACGCATCCCATGTTCACCACCGGCCAGTCGGTTCTGCCTCCTTCCACCCTCGTACCCATCGACTGGCGCAACGTCAGCCCGGGCTATTTCGCGACGATGAAGATTCCTCTGCTCCACGGGCGCGAATTCACCGACGCGGATAATTCCACGACCGCCGGTGTACTGATCGTGAGCCAGTCCACGGCCAGGAGATTCTGGGGCGATGCCGATCCGCTTGGCCGCGTCCTGCACCCTTCGGCCGTGCCCAGGCTTGCCTTCACTGTCGTCGGAGTCGTCGGCGATGTGCGCGACACGGCGCTGAATCAGGAATCCCCGCAGCTTTACTACCCCATCGCGGCCCGCGTCGCCGGTCTCAACGACGTGGTCGTTCGGACTGACGGATCGCCGGATGCGCTGCTGCCTTCCGTCCGCGAAAAGATTCGCGAGCTCGATCCACAACTGGCGCTTGCGAATATCCGCACCGAGGATCAATGGCTCTCGGACAGCGCGTCTGAGCCGCGCCTGAACAGCGTTCTGCTCGGCGTGTTCGCGTCGGTCGCTCTCTTGATCGCTTCGATCGGCATCTATGGGGTGCTCGCCTTCTCCGTAAGCCAGCGCACCAGTGAGATTGGCGTCCGCATGGCTCTGGGCGCGACGCGTAGCAGGGTCCTCGGTCTGATCGTCACGGAAGGCATGATGGTTGCCCTGGCCGGCGTGGGTGTCGGCATGGTGGGCGCGCTGGCCCTCGGTCGCGTGCTGGCAAGCCTGGTTTTTGGCGTTCAGGTGCATGACCGGGCCACCTTTACCTTCGCCGGGGTTACGCTCACCGTCGTGGCGCTGGCGGCGACCCTCGTTCCTGCGCTGCGCGCCTCCCGCGTCGACCCGATGATCGCTTTGCGTCACGAATGAAGAGCCTGGCCGGCCCGCTCGGCTGAGGTTACTTTTTTGCGGGAATCCGGGAGGCAACTGGAGTCGCGGCCAGGCGCTCTATACGAGCAGTCGAACGACTTTGAAGAATCGCTGCATTTGCGTTTCTCTTACCTGCCTGGTTCTCTCGGCCCTTCTCGCCTGCGGCAACCAGGCTAACTCGACTTTGCCGCAGACGACTTCTGCCAGTATTTCCTCGGTCTCGGCGACGTGTAGTCCGTCCACCGTGGCAGCCGGCGCGACCTCGCAATGCACGGCCAGCGTGCAGGGCACCGGCAGCTTCAGCTCTGCCGTCACATGGTCGGTCGCGGGCGGAGGCACGATCACCTCCGGCGGTTTGTTCACGGCTCCGGCGGCGGCTGCGACGGTTACCGTCACCGCCACCAGCACACAGGACGCGACAAAATCCGGCACAGCCTCCGTCACCGTGCAGGCAAGCGCACCCCCGCAGCCCGTGGTTCCGCAAAGCCATCACGTGGTACTGGTGATGGAGGAGAATCAGAGCTATGCGACGATTGTTGGTGCGACCACGGTGTGGCCGAATCTCAACGCCCTGATCGCGCAGGGCGCCCTGCCCACGAATTACTACGCGGACTCGCATCCCTCCATCGGCAACTACTTCATGCTGACCACCGGGCAGCTGCTGACCACCGACGACAACTCCACGCAGGTGTTTGACGTCGATAACATCGCGCGCCGCATGCTTTCGACGGGCATGACGTTTCGCGTCTACGCCGAAGGAATCACCCAGGGCTACCTCGGCGGCAATACCGGGCTCTATCTCATCCGGCACAATCCCTTCGCGATGCTCTCCGACATTGCCGATGACCCGACCGTCGCGAACCAGGTCATTTGGCCCTTCTCGCAGTTCGCCACCGACCTCGCCAACAACGCGCTACCCGAGTTTTCCTACATCGTTCCCGATGTCAACGACGATGCCCACAATGGCACACCGCAGCAGGCCGACACCTGGCTCCAGACCAACGTGGTCGCGCCTCTGTCCGGCAACACCGCCTTCCAGACAGGCGGCGACGGTCTTCTCATCGTCGACTTCGATGAGGCTGCGGACAGTGACACCACGAACGGTGGGGGCCATGTCTCTCCCGTACTTTGGGGACCGATCGTCAAGGCCGGTTACACGCAAATATCGAGTACCCTCTATCAACACGAGAGCATGCTGCGCACCATGATGGAAGCCCTGGCTCTGCCGAATCCGCCCGGCGCCGCAGCCGGCGCTCCTTCCATGACCGAGTTCTTCGTGCAGCCGTAGCTGGCGGCATTTGACGCATTGCTGTTAACGATCCGGTCAACACCCCTTCTTTCCCCTGCATCCGATTTCCTGAGGGCGAACCTTGGTCGCTCCGATCGCGGAATCTCGCACGGCAAATTTCCTCAGGGAGTAAAAAATGAAACGCATTGCAGTGTTTTTTGGTTTGGCAGTTCTTTTGGGAGCGCCATCCTGGCTGATCGCCCAGGAATCGGTTGGAGCGACGCACGGTGAAGTTGGCGTCTACGCAGACTATTTCCGCTTCAGTCCCGGCAGCGGCAACGCCACCAACTTCGTCGGCGCAGGCGGGCGCGCCGCCTATCGCTTCCACTTCATGGCCATGGAAGCGGAAATGAATTATGACTTCGCCCGCAACTTCACCTCCACCTACACGAACAACTCCGGCACCACCACGACCACCACCTTCGTCAAGAGCAGCGTTCGCCCCCTCACCGGCCTCTTCGGTCCCGTCTTCTACGCCGGAACCGGCCGCATGCGCGCCTTCGCCACCGGTAAAGTTGGATTCGTCGACTTCAGCGTGAACAACAGCGGCGTCGTCTCTCAATCCACCTTTACCAATTCGGTCGCTGGCGTTGGCGGCTCAGGCACGCACATCGCTGTCTATCCCGGCGCCGGACTGGAAGGCTATTTCGGACCGTTCGGTCTGCGTCTCGAAGCCGGCGATGAGGTCTATGTCAACAATGGCGCCTACAACAATCTGCGCGTGACCCTCGGCCCCGAGTTGCGCTTCTAGCGCGCGATTTCCCTCGCACTTCGTTACGGGACGCTCCCTTCGCGGAGCGTCCTGATTTTTGCGGGACTCATGCGCCCCGCAAAAACACCGGCAGACGATCTTCGCGCACGTTGTCGTAGCTGTGCAGCGCCGTGAAGCGCGCAATCGATGCCGGAATGCCGACGGCCGTGAATCCCGGATGCCCGGTCGCCGGATAGGGACCGCCGTGGTTCATCGCCGGGCTCACCGCAACGCCGGTCGGCATCTTGTCGTTGAGCAGGCGACCGACCCTGCGCCGCAACAGCGGCACCAGCCGCATATACAGCGCGTCGTCCGCGCCCGACGCTGCCGAATAAACCGTCCCCGTCAGCTGTCCTTCCAGATGCTCCAGCACCTGCAGCAGCTCCGCCTCATCGGCAGCCACAATGACCATCACCTCGTTGCCAAACGCCTCCCGCTGCAATTCCTCGGTCTCCGCCAAAAACTGCTGGCCGGATACCCGCAACAGCGTGCTGGCGTAGCGGTAGCCTTTGCCCGCAACGTTCTTCCCGCCTGTCAGCAGCTTCGCACCTGCCTGCTGCAGCGCCCCAATGGACTCATTCAGCTGCTCGCGTGAGGTCGACGACAGCAGTGCATGCGGTTCGCGGCTCGCCATCGCCGTCGTCAGTTCCTGGAGGAACGCCTCCGTCCTGTCGCCCGCAATCGCCACCGCCAGATTGGGCCGCGTGCAGAATTGCCCCGAACCCATCGTGCAGCTGTCCGCCAGCTCCCGCGCCCACTTCTCCGCGTTTTCCTTGAGGCCCTCCGGCAAAAAGATCACCGGATTCAGACTCGACATCTCCAGATAAATCGGCTTTCCCGCCATATCGGCCGCATGTTTCAGCTTCAGCCCCGCGCCTTTGCTGCCCGTGAATCCCACAGCGCCGATGCGCGGATCGCTCACCAGGCGCGCGCCGTTTTCGTGGTTCACCTTGTAGATCATCTGCACCGTCGCCGCCGGCAGCCCCGAATCCTTCAGCGCCTTTGCGGCCGCCTCCGCCATCAGCTGCGAGGTATACGCATGCAGTGGATGAGCCTTGGCGATCACTGGATTGCCCGCCGCGATCGCCGCGGCAAAGTCGCCGCCGCTGACACCGTTAAACGCGAAGGGAAAGTTGTTGGGCCCGAAAACCACGACGGGCCCAATCGGCGCATAGCAGGAGCGGATGTTCCGAACCTTATCAATGGTCGCCCTCCGCCACGCTCCGTCTCGCACCGCCGCCGCGGCCTGGCGCAGCTGATCGGTCGTTCGCGGCAACTCCACATCCTTCAACCGTGGCGAGACGGGGAGCGCCGTCTCCTCATGCGCGGCCTGTGCGATGGCCTCCGCGTTCACGTCCAGCTCTCTCGCGTACGACTCCAGAAATGCGGCGATCTTCTCCGGTGCGACCTGCTCCAGTGCATGCGCGGCTTCCACGGCCGCAGTCAGCGCGCGATCGCAGTCGCTCCACCGGCTCACGGGAAACTCACGCCCCAGTTTCTCGCCGGTCGCGGGATTCTCCGGCTCGAACACACCTTCAGCGTCCGACTCCCGCCACTCTCCCCCGATCCAAACCTTTGCTGTTGCCACTGCCGTCTGCATTCTCCCTCTCCTCGTAACTTAGAGCGTCCTGTCACTCAACGGGATTCACGAGCTCGCCGATTCCGTCAATCCCGATCCGAATTACGTCCCCTCTCTCCAGCGTAAAGGAATCCGGCGGCACCACGCCGGTTCCGGTCAGCAGAATCGCCCCATAAGGGAACGTCTGATCGCGGTACAGGTAATCGACCAGCTCCTGCGGCTGGCGCTTCATCTGGGCCAGTGTCGTCTCTCCGGCGAACGCCGTCGCGCCCGCACGCACGATCGCAATCGAAATGCGCGTCTCGGGACCCGGCGGTTTGGACGTCACCAGAATTCCTGGACCGAGAGCGCAGCTCCGGTTGTAGACCTTCGCCTGCGGCAGATACAGGGGATTCTGCCCTTCAATATCGCGCGAGCTCATGTCGTTGCCGATGGTGTAGCCCACGATCTGCCCTCGGGGATTGATCACCAGTGCCAGCTCCGGTTCGGGCACGCTCCACGTCGCATCGCTGCGCAAACCAACGGCGGCTCGCGGTCCCACGACTTTGTGCGGCAGTGACTTGAAGAAGAGCTCCGGCCGTTCGGCCGTGTACACGCGATCGTAGAAGCTGCCGCCACCAGCGTCCTGCGACTCCGCCATGCGTGCCGCCCGGCTGCGCAGGTACGTCACCCCTGCCGCCCACACTTCCTGGTTTCCGATCGGAGCCAGCAGCGTGGTGTCAGGACTCAGCAGTTTCTCCCTGGTCAGCAACCCCGCCGTGTAGCCGATCTGCACGCGTCCTTCCAGGAACGCATACACGTTCTCCATCGCAATGAGTTTGTCTATGGATTCCATCACCACATGCACCCGGCCCTCGTGCTCCAGGAATAACCCGTCCGCCGTCCGATACAGAATCACTTTGCTTCCTCCGCTGGTGCCTTGCGCTGTGCCAACCGCGCCGTAATCGCATCGACATCGTAAACACATCCGCCCCAGATGCCACCGCTCGTCTCGACCAGCGCCGCCCACAAACGCGTGTCATCGGGCAACGCGGGGTGAGGCCGTAGATCGGCCCGCAACCCGCGTGAAGCCAGGCAGCGCGCACCTTCTTCGGCTCCAAAAATCTCTGCGCCCTCGCCCACCAGATCGACCGTCGCGCTCAGCTTGCCGCGATCGATGCGAATTTCGATCGTGTCTCCTTCGCGAATCTTTCCGACGGGGCCGCCCGCGAGCGCTTCCGGCGAAATATGCCCGATGCATGGCCCCGTCGACACGCCACTGAACCGCCCATCCGTCAGAAGCGCCACATGCCGGCAATGCGGCAACGCCTTCAGCGCCGCGGTGATCTGATAAATCTCCTGCATGCCCGCGCCCTTCGGTCCGCAACAGACGAGCACCATCACATCGCCGGCAGTGATCCTACCTTTGCGGATAGCCTCAATCGCATCGCTCTCCAGCGTAAACACCCGCGCCGGCCCGCGATGCAGGAAGACTCCGTCTTCGCCGATCAGGCTCGGATCGATCGCTGTGCTCTTCACCACGGAACCTTCCGGCGCGAGATTCCCTTTGGGAAAACACACCGTCGACGTGAGGCCTCGCGCCCGCGCACGATCCGGCGAACAGATCACTTCGTCGCGCATCGATCCCGTCCCGCTCCAGCAAATTGGCCTTCAGGGCTCGCCGCCGCTCGCTCTGTTCCCACCAGTCGAGGCACTCCCCGAGGGTCACGCCCGCCGCCGTTATCGCCTTCGTGTCCAGCAGACCCGCCACGCGCAGATGCAGCATCACCTCCGGCACGCCACCGGCGAGAAACACCTGCACCGTCGCAAAATTCCTGGGCCCGTTCGGCAAGGCGTCGACAATGCGTGGCACCTCGCGATTCACGCGCATCCAGTCCGCAACCTCCGGCCGCTTCCGGCCGGCAGCGTGCGCAATCGCGGGAACATGCAACAGCAGGTTGGTCGAGCCGCCGAACGCCGCGTACACCACCATCGCGTTTTCAAACGCCGCATCGGTCAGAATGTTCTGCGTTCCGATCTGCAGCTCGCGCAAACGCAACAGAGCTGCGGCCGAACGCTTCGCCGCATCCAGCCACACCGGCTGACCCGAAGGAGCCAGCGCCGTATGGGGCAGCGCCAAACCCAGCGCCTCCGCGACCACCTGCGATGTTGCGGCGGTTCCCAGAAACTGGCAGCCGCCTCCTGGCGTTGCGCAGGCGCGGCATCCCATCTCCGCTGCATGCTCCAGCGTGATCTGGCCCTGCGCGAAGCGCGCGCCGATGGTCTGAATCTTTCCCGCGTCCTCGCCATTCTCCGGCAGCAGCGTCACGCCGCCCGGAATCAGTACCGCCGGCAGTTCTCCGCGACGAAGCCAGCGCCATCATCATCGCCGGCAGTCCCTTATCGCATGTCGCCACCCCCAATACACCGGCACGCGTCGGCAGCGACCGCATCAGGCGGCGCAGCACCATCGCCGCATCGTTTCTATAGGGCAGCGAATCCAGCATGCCCGTCGTGCCCTGTGTGCGTCCGTCGCAGGGATCGGTGCACGCGCCCGCAAATGGCACCGCATCAAGTCCCTTGAGAGCCCGCGCCGCTTCGGCCACCAGCAGTCCTACTTCCCAGTGCCCGGTGTGAAAGCCCAGCGCAATCGGCGTGCCATCTTCGGCGCGCAATCCGCCATGCGTGCTCAGGATGAGAACCTCCGGGCCCCCCATCCGCGCCGGATCCCAACCCATCCCGGCATTCATTGTCATCCCAAACAAATTTCCCGAGGGTTGCGTGAGCAGCATTTCTTCGGTCAGCAACAACGATCCCGCGGGCCCGGGCGCATGGGTCGCCACGCCGGCGAGTTCCACATCCCGCGACTCCAGCACTTCACTCGCGCCGATGGCTCTGATCCCTGTCATCCTTCTCGCTGACTCGCTGATCGCTACTCTGCGACGTTCTCCCTCGGTACCTCGGCGCGAAGCGCGTCCCCCGCAGGGGGCAGCCCCATCCCCAGCAGCACCACTCCCGACAGAATAAGCGACAGCGACATCAGCAGAAACCCGGCCGCGGGACTGCCGGTATGCGTCTGCAGAGCCCCAACCAGCAATACGCCAAAGAATCCGCCGAATGCGCCCAGGCAATTGATGAGCGCCATCGTCTCTCCAGCCACATTGCGCGGAAGCAGCTCCGGCACCATCGCCCAGAAGGGCCCGTACGGCGCATACATGCAGGTCGCCGACACCACCAGGCAGGCATAGGCCACCACAAACGAACGATCCACGCTGAAGTACGAACCTCCGAGCGCCACGCCACCCAGGATCAGCAGCGGCCACACATACTTGCGCCGCTGACCCATCCGGTCGGAGAAATGGGAAACCACCATCATGGCCACCACCGCCACCAGATAAGGCACCGCAGCCACCAGGCCTGTAGTGCCCATCTCCGCTTTGGTGGCGTTGCGGATCACCACCGGCAGCCACAGCACAAATCCGTAAATGCCGAGGCTCCAGAAAAAATAGTTGATGCACAGGCGGATCACGTTGGGCTGACGAAACGCCGCGCCGAAGTTTGCAAACTGCGGCAGACGCCGCTGCTCGCGATGAAGCGCCTCCTCCAGCTCCGCCTGCGCCGCCGCGCTCATCCACGGCGCATCGGCCGGCCGGTCGCGCATCAGCACCAGCCAGAAGAATCCCCACACCACCGCGACCAGGCCCTCGATGATGAACGCCATCTGCCAGCCCCAGGCGTGAATCAGAAACCCCGTCGCCGCCGACATCCACAGTACCGTCACGGGATTGGCCAGCATCATCAGCGCATTGGCCCGCGACCGCTCTCCCCGCGTGAACCAGCGGGTCAGCACGATCAGCAGCGCCGGAAACACAAAGCTCTCCGCCACGCCGAGAAGCGTGCGGTCCGCCGCCAGCAGCCAGAAGGTCCGGATTACTCCCGTCAGCGCGGCAAACGCACCCCAGGTGACCAGGGCCAGAAAAATCAGCACCCGCGCGCTGTGGCGCTGCACCAGGATCACACCAGGAATCTGCGGCAAACAATATCCGAGGAAAAACAGCGCGCCCAGCAGCGACGACTGATCGCCGCTGATGTGCAGGGTCTGCGCCAGTCCGGCCGCCGCACCGAAACCGTAGTTCGCGCGATCCAGATACGCCAGGCTGTAGGTGACGAAGACTGCGGGCAGGATGCGTGTCCACCGCTTGCGCAGATCGGGTTCGCTACGGCTCATCGCATCCATCGGCAGGCCCACTCTGGCGCCCTGGGGCGCCCGCCCAGGCGTGGGGAGGAAGGCGGGGGCCGCGGCAATTCAGTAGATCACATCGCCGACGGTCCCCAGTCGCTCGTCCCCACAAGGTCCCGCCGCATTTCCTGAACGCTGTCCGCTCTCCGCTGCCCCTAGTCCTCGTCGCCCTCTTCGGGCATATCAACGGGCGGTTTCTTCAGATCAATGCGCGCATGGTGTGCCGACTCCAGCACCTTGTTCAGCGCCGGCAGTTGCTTGTCGCGAAATTCCAGCCACGCCGGCGCCACTTCCTGCTGCTCGCTCTCCACCTGCGTGGCAGCCTCCAGCAGCGCCTGGGTTGCCGGGTTGTCCGACCGCTCCAGTTCGCCGTAAATCTGAGAAGCTTCTCCATTCACCTCATCGATCCCCGGCCGATGCTGCGCGGGATCGCCACTCAGCAGCTTCTTCAGCGCATCGCTGAAGGGCGCCAGTTGCGTGGAGAGCGACGCGTTCCCGGGAGAGTTCAGCTGCTCCGCCACCGCATGCGCCGCCAGGTCCGCCCTCGCCACCGCATCCAGCGACTCCGCCATCGCCATCTGCGCAGCGTACAGCCCCTTCAGATCCTCTGGCCCCGTGTGCACCCGCGGATCCATCTTCACCGTCAGCGTCTGCGTTTCGCTGTGCCCATCCACCGTGAGCCGCACCGTATATTCACCCGGCAGCACCAGCGGACCCTGCGGCTCCAGCGGCGTTCGATGTGGCACGGCCGAAATCGGATACCCGTAGCGGGTCGCCGTGGGTGTGGTCGATCGCAGATCCCATACCCACCGATGCATTCCCGCGCTCACCGGTAAAGGCCCGTGCACCAGCGGCCAGTACGGCGGAATCAGATTCTTCTTCATCTCCTCCGGCTTCGGCGTCACCGGGTCCTTGCTGGAGTAGCTGCGCAGCACCTTGCCCTCGCGATCCAGCACCTCCAGCGTCACCTCCTGTGCCGGCGCCGGCAGGTCGTAGTCGATCAGCGCGCCGTTCGGCGGATTCTCGCCCATGGGCTCATCGGGCGGCAGCGGCGTGTCGGTGTACTCCATGCTCCGCACCCGCCATGCTGCCGCTGGCTTGAAGAGCAGCGCGGTCTTGTCTCCGCTCTGCGCCGCCATCTCCCGCAGCGGTGCCACATCGTCGAGGATCCAGAACGACCTCCCATGCGTCGCGACAACCAGATCGTCATCCTTCACCAACAAATCGCGCATCGATGTAGGCGGCAGGTTGTACTGGAGCGGCCGCCAGTGCGCGCCATCGTCGAACGACACCCAAACTGCGCGCTCCGTCGCCGCGTACAGCAGGCCCGGCTGCACCGGATCGGCCCTCACCGCGTTGACCGGGGCGTCGTCCGGCAGCCCCGCACTGATCGACTGCCACGTCTTCCCGCCATCGTGCGTACGGAACGCATACGGCTTCATGTCGTCGATGCGCATCCGGCTCACCGCCATGTAGGCCGTATCATCGTCGAACCGCGATGCATCGAGCTGCGCAATCTTGCTCCACGGCGTCACCTCGGGCGGCGTAATGTTCGACCAGTTCGCGCCGCCATCTCGCGTGATCCACACCAATCCATCGTCCGTGCCGGCCCACAGCGTCTGCGTCGTCTTATACGACGCAGCCACAGCGTAGATCACGCCCCGCCGCTGGTCCTGCTGCGCCTGCGGCAGCGGGGCCAGCGATTCCGGTTGCCCGCTCTTCTCCCGGCTCAGGTCGGGACTGATCGTCTCCCAGGTGTGGCCGTAGTCGGTCGTTTTGAAAAGATGATTTGCCGCGTAATACAGAATGTGCGGATCGACCGGCGAAAACAGTATCGGCTCGGTGCGATCGGCGCGGTAGTCCCGCTTCCTCATCGGCAGCGGCGTCACATTCTGTACCTCGCCGGTGATGCTGTTGTAGCGCGATACCTCCGTCCGCCCCGCTCCGTAGATGATCTCCGGATGCAAAGGATCGGGCGCGGCGTATCCATATTCAATAATTCCCGCCGGATGCCACTCCCGGAAGGTGATGTAGCCGTCGTTGCCCCGCGTTGACGTGCACACCGACCCGCTCTCCTGCTGGCCCGCGCATACCAGATACGGAAATGTATCCGTCGCTGCTACGTGATACAGCTGCGCCGTCGGCTGGTTATACCAGGAGCCCCAGCTCTCGCCGCCATTTACCGTGATCACCGCCCCCTGGTCGCTCACCAGCAGCAGAATCTGCGGATTCCGGGGGTTGATCCACATATTCTGGTAATCGTCGCCGCCCGGCGCTCCACGCAGCGTGATCCACGTCTTGCCGCCATCGCTCGACTTACACGTAACAATGCTGGTTACATAAACCACGTCCGGATTCTGCGGGTCCACCACCGGAATCGCCAAATCCCCACCGCCGATCTTCATCTCCGGACGCGGATCGTCCGTGATCTTCGCCCAGCTCTCGCCCGCATCGTCCGACCGGTATACATACAGCCCCTGCGGCGTCGCGTATCCGCCTGCTGACTTCGTCGCCAGCGTGGCGTAAATCCGCTGCGGATTGCTCGGCGCCACCGCCACGTTGATCTGCGACAGCCCGTCCGGCAGCCCCTTCGTCAATTGCTTCCAGGTGTTGCCTCCATCCTCGGACTTGAACAGCCCACCCCCCGTCCCCGAATACTGGTTCGCGTCTTCCCACGGCCCCAGCGTGTCCTCCCACAGCGCCGCATAGACAATGCGCGGATTCTTCGGATCGAGAACTACGTCCGATCCACCGACGCGATCGCCCTTGTACAGCACCTTTTTCCAGGTCTTCCCGCCATCGTCCGAGCGAAAAATCCCGCGCTCTTCATTCGGCCCGTACGGATGCCCCAGCACCGCCGCAAACAACCGGTTGGGATCGCTCGGATCCACAGCGATCGCCGGAATCTGCTCTCCGCCGCGCAACCCCAGATGCGTCCAGGTCTTTCCCGCATCGTCCGATCGGTAAATGCCGTCGCCCACGGACAGGTCCGGCCGATGCAGCCCTTCGCCGCTCGCTACATAAATAATGTTGTCATTCGAAGGTGCCACCGCAATGGCTCCCACCGACTGTGTGTCCTCGTGGTCGAAGATCGGCGCCCACGTCCGCCCATAATCGGTCGACTTCCATACCCCGCCGTTCACCTGCCCGATGTAAAACACATTCGGCTGATCCGGCACCCCCGCTGCGGCCCGCGTGCGCCCGCCGCGGAACGGTCCAATCATGCGCCAGTGCAGGTCCGGCATCGGCGCCGTGGTTTGCGCCGCCACGAACTGACCGGGGAAAAAGGCAAACCCACACGCAGCAGCCACCAGGAAAAGGCGTGAAGCCAATTGTCTTGTCATTAAAAAGTAGAGTTCCTTTCAAACCGTATCGCGGACCATTGTAAAGGGACGAAGAGTCCATGCGGCCTCTCCGGCGGGCGAGGATCGGATTTAGCCGCGAAACGCGGATGGGCATGCGCGCATGAGCGTACAGGAACCCGAATGGACGCGCGAAGCGCTGTTGCCTGGACGGACAGTCCTCAGAACTCGATCTGCGCCGAGAACTGCAGCTCTCTGGGATAGAGCTGGTTGGTAATCCCTGCCAGCGGCCCGCCAAATCCCGGCCCCGGCGTCGCCCCGTTGCCCCAGGTCCCGCTGTATCCCACCACGTTGCGGTGGTTCAGCACATTGAAGGCCTCGGCCCGCAGATTCACATGCACCCGCTCTGGCAGCAGCGTGATGCGCTTCCCCACAAACGGTTCCACATCGTAAATTGCCGCCCCGCGCCCCGTATCCCGCCCCACCACCACGCCGTTGATCACCGGGCGATCCGTCGTCGCGCCCGTGTCCCCGCTGTTGGTCACGCCCGTCACGATGTTGTAGGGCAACCCGCCTGCCAGCGTCGCGATGCCGCCCGTCGTGAATCCCCACCGCGCCGCATACACACCGCTCAGCACCAACCGGTTGCGTTGATCGAAGATCGCGTTCCCCATTTCCGCCTCGCCCACCTGCCGCGGATCGTTCGGGTTCTGGCTCGGAATATCCGGATCGACGGTATCCATCGCATGCGACCACGTGTAGCTCGCCAGCATGGCCGAGCCGTTCTGCGCGTGATGGCTGAGGTTCACATCGAGTGCCTCATAATATGCAGCTCCATCGTTCGTGTCGCTCTGGATCACGCTGTACGGCGGCGTCGGCACACTTGTCGCCTGCCCCTGGTGCGACGAGGTATCGCACGTCAGCCCTTCCTGCGCGTACCACGCCACCCAATAAGGCCGAGTGCAGTTCGCGGCCTGCGCCGTTCGCACCTGCCCAGGAGCCGTGCGTACAAACGATGTGGGCGCATCCACGTCCAGCGGCCGCACTATCTTCACCGTGTGCGAGCCCACATAATCCGCGCTCAACAGCCACGCCGGCGCCAGCTGCCGCTCCGCTCCCAGCGTCCACTGCTCGTTATACGGATTGCGCAGCGCGTCCGGATAATGCAGCAACGTGCTCGTCGGGAAAAACTGGTCGTAATAGCTCGCGCGCCCCGGGCGCAGATACAAACTCCGCAGCGGCGCCGTCGCTCCCGCCGGAAACGCCGGCAGCGGCACATCGCTCACGCTCGTCGGAAACCCTGGCTGCCCCGGCGCCGCCGTGTAGTTGAACACCCCCGTCGGCCCGGTCAGCGCGTAATCCGCCTCTTCGTTGTCCACCACCTGCGAGTAATAAATCCCAAAGCCGCCGCGAATCGTGGTCGTGCCCCGTCCGGCCACGTTGTACGCGAACCCCACGCGGGGCGCCAGATCGTTGCGCGCATCGGTGAAGCTCTGCAGTTCGTAGCGCAAACCCAGATTCAGCGTCAGATCGCTGCGCGGATGCACATCCCACTGTCCAAACACTCCCGCCAGCGTGTCATCCACAACGTAATTCGCATTGCCGTAGCTCTGCGTGTACGTCGCCACATTGGCAATGTTGTCGAGATACGTCGAGCTTTCGCAGTACGCCGCGGTCCCGGTGCAGCTCTTGTAAATCAGCTCGCCATCGTAAATGGGTCCGCCAAACTCCTTACTGTTGCCGCCGTTCCGCGCATGAATCACATCGAACCCCATCCGCACCTCGCTCCGGCTCAGCGTCTTGGTCAGGTTGTCCACCGCTTCGAATTGCCGGTTCAGCAGCAGCGCTGCCTGCGAAGTCCCCGACGCAAACGTACCCCCCGAAGAAATCGGCACCGAGTACTCTGTTCCGTAGATCACCGGAGAAAACTGCGTAATGGGCGATGCCAGCTGGAACTGCAGGCGCGCCTCGTTCACCATGGTCGGGTTCAGCACCAGGGTATCGCCCAGCTCCGCTGTGTACGTGCGGCGATGAAACACACGCGCGACGCTGGGCAGCGTATTCCCGCCCACAATCCCGTTCGGATTGGTATCGAAAAAGTTGTCCATTCCCAGATGCAGAAACACGCGCTGGGCTTCGCTGATGGTGTGATCGGCGCGCAGGAGTCCCAGCCAGTCGCGATAGTGCCCGATGTAGTTTCCCGGCTCCAGCGGCGAGATCACCGGAGACGCGCGATCCTGCCAGCTGTATTCGCCTGACGCCAGGTAGTACGTCTGCCCCAGTTTTGTAATCGGGCCTGATACCGTTGCTGCGCCCTGATCCAGCGTGTCCCGCGCAATGTCGTTCCCGCTCGTTGCATTCGTCTCGGAAAATCCCGAAAGCTCCGCTTCCGGGCCCGACGGTCGCCACAACCCCAGCACATCGCCATGGAAACGGCTGCCTCCGCTGTGCGTCACCAGGTTCACCACCGCGCCTTCGCCAAATCCGTAGTCCGCGGCAAAAGCGTTTTCGAGCACCGTCATCTCGCCGATCGCATCCAGCGGCACATTCGTCAGGATGGTCTGCCGCCCCCACATGTCGTTGCCGTTCGCCCCATCCACTTCAAACCAGGTCTGGCGGCGGCCCGTCCCGTTCGCCGTGAACAAATCCTGATTCATGAAAATATCGCCCTGGTTGATCGCCTGCCGGTTCGCCGCATTCAGCAGCGGCAAATAGGTTACCCTCCGGTTCGGCAGCGGCGTCGCCTGCACCTGCAGCTCCGTCAGACGATCGCCCAGCTGCGGCTCATCCGTCCGCACCTCGCCCGCCGCGCCCGTTACTTCCACCTCCGCCTGCACCTTCGGCAAGTGCAGCTGCAGCTCCACATTCGCCAGCGTGCCCGCTGCCAGCGTCAGCTCGCCCGAGTTCGCCTCCAGCCCCGGCGCCTCCGCGCTCACCGTCACCGTCTCCGGTGCCAGACCCTCAACCGCAAAATATCCCGCCGGACCCGGTGTCACCTCACGCAGCACATGATTCTCCGCGTCCCGGATCACCACATGAATGTCGCCCGCCACCTGGGCGCCCGGTTCTGTTACCCGCCCGCGCACCGCTGCGCTGTCCGGGCTTTGGCCGTAAACGGCAACTGAGGAAACCAACAGCAGGACCGCTGCAAAAAAAGAACGCATATCTCTCCGAACTCTGATGAAACAGGGAAAAGGCTTTCACATCAGAAGTACGGGATTCCCTCGCCTACTACCAGAGGTAGTAGATCGCCTCCCGCCGCATGCCCTGCGCCTTCTCGCATTTCCGTCTATCATCGATTCACCCTCGGATCGCTTCGCATGCACGAACCCAAACCCCAGGCTGCCCCCGGCGAAGAAAACGGTGCCTCGCTCCCGCCACTTGGCGTCCTCGGTCGCCGCGAGCGCGAAGTCCTCTCCGTCCTCCGCGTCCTCGGCAGCGCCACTGTCCAGCAGGTCGCCGAAGGCCTCGATACCAGCCTCGCCTACACCACCGTCATGACGACCCTCGATCGCCTCTTCCGCAAGGGTCTTCTCGCGCGCCACAAACAAAACCGCGCCTTCCTCTACTCCGTCGCTCTTTCTGCACGCGACCTCGAAGGTCACCGCGCCGCCCACCTCGTCCGCCGATTCTTCTCCGAGTCCGACGTCCGCCCCGAAATCCTGGTCTCCTGCCTCGTCGACGCCGTCCACCACTACGACACCGACCTGCTCGATCAGCTCGAATCCAGCATTCGCACCGCGCGCGCCCACTCCGCTTCGCCGTCCCCGGCGCACCCCAGTTCTGCGCACCCCGGTTCTGCCCAGTCCGGTTCTGCCCAGTCCGGCTCCGCGCCGCCCCAGTCCACTCCGCGCAAAGGAGATCCGCGATGACCCTCTCCTATACCCTGCGCCTGCTCTGCGTTCTCACCCTCGCCATCGGCCTCGTCCTCGCCGCATCGCAGATCACCCTCGCCCTCGCGGCCCGCTGGATTCTCGGCACCCTCGACGCCACCACCGCGCGCTGGCGCGAGCGCATCCTTTATCTCCTCCAGATCGGCCCGGCTCTCATCGCCATCTTCATCGCCGGCGCTCTCTGTCTCCCCTCCTGGCTCCACGGCGAAACCAATCGCGAGTCGGAAAGCGTCAGCGCCCTGTGCCTCCTCGTCGCAGCCCTCATCGCTCTCTGGTTCGCTTCCACTCTTTTCCGCGGACTCGCCCTCGCCTTCCGCACCCGCCGCTACGCCCGCGCCTGCCGCCGCTCCGGCCAGCTTCTCTTCCCCGCCGGTGATATCCCCGTCCTCGCCGTTTCCGATCCCGGCCTCCCTGTCGGCCTCATCGGATTTCTGCGCCCGCTCATCCTCGTCTCGTCCGGCCTCCTCGATGCTTCGTGCAGCATCCCTCTCGCCGCCTTCGATCTCGCCCTCGCCCACGAGCGCTCCCACGCACGGCACCGCGACAACTGGAAACTCCTCACCCTCGCTTTCCTCCCTCGCCTCCATCCGCGCCTTCCCGGCGGAGATCCCTTCCGCCAGCCCTGGCAAAATGCTGCCGACTGGGCCGCCGATGACGATGCCGTCCGCGGGGATCCCAACCGCTCCTTCCTCCTTGCCGACGCGCTCGTCCTGGCCGCTCGCGCCGCCAATGCCAGCACCGCCCGCGCAACCTATATCTGTACCGCGCTCACCTCCGCCGGCGCCGACCTCGCCGTCCGCGTCCATCGCCTCATCCATCCGCAGCCCAGCGCCCGGACCACCGCCCCCTCCCTGCTCGTGGCCCTCGCCGCCTTCGCTCTTCTCGCCGCAGCCGCCCTCTGCACGCTGTCTCCCTGGATTTACAACCTCTCCGAACACCTCCTTCACCTCGGCGCCGCCTGAACCGCATCCCGCTCCCGGACCTCGGTTGCGAAATCCCCTGCGCCCCGTCACAATTCATTCATCCATGTTCAGTCTTCGCTGGCGCTCTCTGAGCCTCGCCGCTCTCTTCATCCCCATCTCTTTGCCTCTTGCCGCCCAGACCCTTTCCCCGGACCTGTTCGACGGTCTGCGCTGGCGTCTCGCCGGACCCTTCCGCGCCGGCCGCGTCGTCGCTGTCAGTGGTATCCCGGGCAGTGCCACAACCTACTACTTCGGCGGCGTCGATGGCGGCGTGTGGAAGACCACCGACGCCGGCACCGTATGGCAGCCCATCTTCGATCGGCAACCGGTCGCCTCCATCGGCGCGCTCGCCGTCGCGCCCTCCGATCCCAACGTGATCTATGCGGGCACCGGCGAATCCGATATCCGCTCCGACCTTGCCTCCGGCGACGGTGTCTATCGCAGCGACGATGCCGGCAAAACCTGGCACCACATCGGCCTCGATGATTCGCGACAAGTCAGCCGCATCGTCGTCGATCCGGCGGATGCTCGCACCGTCTACGTCGCGGCACTCGGCCATGCCTACGGACCCAGCCCTGAGCGCGGCGTCTACAAATCGACCGACGGCGGCGAACACTGGACTCACGCTCTCGACAAAGGCCCTGACGTCGGCATTGCCGATATGGCGATCGCCGTCGGTCAGCCGCAGATTCTTTTCGCCACCACCTGGAACGCGCATCGCCCGCCCTGGTCCACCTATGCTCCGCTCGATGGCCCCGGCGATGCCCTCTACCGCTCGACCGACAGCGGCCAGACCTGGACCGAAATCTCTGGTCACGGCCTGCCTTCGGAAACCTGGAGCCGTACCGGCATCGCCGTCAGTGCGGATGGCCGCCGCGTCTACGTCACCATCGATTGCAAAGACCGTGCGGGTCTCTATCGCTCCGACGACGGCGGCGATACCTGGACTCTCATGTCGTCCGATTCCCGCCTCACCAGTCGCGCCTGGTACTTCAACTCCATCACCATCGATCCGCAGAACCCCGACACCCTCTACATGCCCAACGTCGCGCTCTTCCGCACCGACGATGGCGGCAAGACCATCCACATTGTGCGCGGCGCTCCCGGCGGCGACGACTACCACCAGGTCTGGGTCGATCCCAAAGACTCGAACCATCTCGTCCTCGGCGTCGATCAGGGCGCCAGCGTTTCGCTCGATCGCGGCCGCACCTGGACCACCTGGTTCAACCAGGCCACGGCCCAGCTTTACCACGTCACCACTGATCACAAATTCCCTTACAGCATCTACGGCGCGCAGCAGGACTCCGGCGCGATCGCCATCCATTCGCGCTCCGATCACCAGCACATTGACACGCGCGACTGGTTCCTGCCGGGCGGCAGCGAGAGCGGCTACATCGCCATCGATCCCAAAGACGAGAACATCGTCTATCTCTCCGATACCTATGGCAGCGTCGACCGCGAGGATCTCCGCACCTCTTTCAGTCAGAACATCACCCCCTGGCCGCTCGGCGGCTTCGATCAGGAGACTGACAAGCGCCGTTACCGCGACCCCTGGACACCCGTTCTCGTCTTCTCCCCTGTCGACAAAACGTCGCTCTATCTCGGCACGCAGTACGTCATGAAGACCACCGACGGTGGCCTGCATTGGGCGCAGATCTCGCCAGACCTCACCGGCGCGGTCAAAGATTCTCCGGCCGGCGGTCCTGTCACCCCCGCGAACGCGATGCAGCGCGGCTATGGCGTCGTCTATACCATTGCGCCTTCCCCTTTACGCGCGGATGAAATCTGGGCCGGCAGCGACACCGGCCGCATCCACATCACCAGGGACGCGGGAAAAACCTGGAGCGACGTTACGCCGCCCGGCCTTTCTCCGTGGAGCAAAATCTCTCTCATCGAAGCCTCGCATTTCGATCCCGCGACCGCGTACGCCGCGGTGGATCGTCATCGCCTCGACGATCAGACGCCGTATCTCTACATCACCCACGACTATGGCAGGACCTGGAAGCTCTCCGTCGACGGCATCGCCCCGCATCACTTCGTCAACGCCGTTCGCGAAGATCCCGAACAGCGCAACCTCCTTTTTGCCGGCACTGAATTTGGCATCTACGCTTCCTTCGATGGCGGAGCCCACTGGCAACCTCTCCAACTGAACCTGCCCGTGACCTCGGTCCGCGACATTTGTATCCATGACAGTGACCTGATCGTCGCAACCCACGGCCGTTCCTTCTGGGTTCTCGATAACATCGCCCCGCTTCGCCAGGCTGCCTCCGTCGGTGCAGTGGCTGCCTACCTCTACGCTCCGCCCACCGCCGTTCGTGTCGATAACGACGGCTTCCTCGGCACCCCGCTGCCTCCCGAAGAGCCCCAGGCCGACAATCCTCCGGACGGCGCGATCCTCGACTACTACCTTGCCGGCAGCGCCGCGAAAGTCACGTTGCAGATCCTCGACGCTCAAGGGCACGTCATCCGTCACTTCTCCAGTGCCGAACAGCAGCCGGTAAAACGCCCGCTGCTTCCCATCGCGGAGCGCTGGTTTCCCCAACCGCCCGAGCTGGACACGACTCCTGGCGAACATCGCTTCGTCTGGGATCTCGCTGCAGGCTCCTCCGGCGCGGGGCTCGGCGATCCCGATCAGGACGATGCGGCCGGCGGCCCTGCTGGGCCGCGCGTTCCACCCGGAACCTACACCATTCGCCTCACGGTTGCCGCCTCGATGCCGGAAAATTCGGTGCAGACGGACCGGCCGCTGCGCGTCAGCATGGATCCGCGGTGCACGGCGACGCCCGCCATCCTCGCGCAGCAGTTTACCTTCGCCAATTCGATCTATAAGCAGGCCGTCGACGCGCGCAAAGCGATGGCGGAGCTCGAAAGCGTTGAGACTCAGCTAAAAAAGATCGACACCAACAGTGCCGATACCCCTGCATCCCTGAAGACCGCGGTACACGACGCCCAGACCAGGCTCGATGCGATCCGTAACGGTGCACCTTCGGCTCCGCAAAACGGCGAATCATCCGGGCTCGCCGATGCCTCCACCGGACTTGGCACCGCCCTTCGCGTTGTCGAAAGCAGCGACGAGCGTGGCGCGCCTGCTTCGGCACTGGAGATCTTCGACCAAATGAAGAAAACCTCCCAGGATGGCATCGACGCGTGGCAGCACTTCAAAAACGGCGATCTGGTTCAGCTCAACGCTGCGCTGACCGCTGCCCACCGCGAGCCACTCCACATCGCAGCCATCGAGGAGCAGGTGCACTACGCGATGACGCGCTAGGACTTCACTGCACGTCTGCCGACCGGTCGCCCTCGTACTGCATGATGTGGTAGTACGCCTCCCAGCCGTTCCACACGATCGGCGGCGGCAGATGTGCCTCCGGATCCTTCAGGAACGCCGCGTAATCCTCGAGCACCTGCTGCGTCCGGTACACGCCGGTAAGCCAGTCCCCGCGATACCAGTTCTTCCACTTGCCGTATTCGGCCGCAGCCTGCGCCTGCCGCACCTGCCCCACCGCGGCCAGCGCGTCGGCTGCTTCCTTCTGCGCCTGGGCTGTGTCACCCTTTTGCGCATCTTCGACGGACTTCGCGATGGCCAGCAGCATCCGGTTGCTTTCGCGATTAATGGTAACCATGGTCAGCACAGATTCCTGATAGAACGGCCGCCGGGAGGCCGGAACCAGCGCCTCCGCGGCCAACGCCTCCTTCCATGCCGCGTCCCATCGTGCCTGCGCATCGCCGCATCGCTGGATCTCGCGCGACGCCGTTGCGCTCATCCACTCCCTGCCGCCAAAGCCCGGCCCCGCCCCGTAACCCTGGCCGATCAGCCGCGGATTCGTCCACTTCGGTGACTGCCCGGGAATTCCGTAGAGCGGCGCATCGATCATGTACGTCTGCAGCAGCTGGCGCCCCTCCGTGTGATACAGCTGGTCGCCATACTCGCGCGGCGGATCGCCCTGGTGTCCCGGGTCCAGCCGTGCCGGCGCTGCGAAGTAGTCCTTGTACATGGCGGCGATCGCCGGAGCGGCCTTCTCTCCGAATTCTTCCGCTGCGTAATGCCGGTAAAAATCCGCCGGCTCCTTTTCGATTCCCGGCAAATGCCCCAGCCACGCATAATCCATCACCGCGCGGATGGTCAGCGTATACGGGCGAATGTCGCTGGTGTTGACCAGGAAATAATTTGTAGCTTTCGCCTGCACAAATCTTCCCAGTTCGCCCGCGATGCGCTCGATCGGCACCATTTCCGTCAGCTGATTGGTGCGGTTGTTCATCATCGCCACGTGGTAATACGTTCCCTGGCCTGCGGCTGCCTGACCCTTGTCCTGGATATAGCCGTACCCGTCGTCCGCCCACACCGTCATCACATCCGGCGGGATCTTCAGATATCCCTCCTGTGCCAGCCGCGCGCCTTCCTGCCAGAGATCGGTGACGAATTTCGCGTCCGGATGCGACGCCCGGACGATCCTCATCTGCTCCTCGATCGCGTTGCTGATGCGCTGTCCCAGCAACGCGTCGTTGCCCTGCACACTCGGATCCATCGACGCATAGCTGGTGTCCGACAGCCCGCGCAACCCCACATCCCACAGAATTTCGGCGTTCGGCGGATACTCCCCCACCGCATCCTTCCACGCCCGCTCGAGGATCTCCGGATGCGTCGAGATAGTTGTACGGCACATCCTTCGGCCAGCGCGCGACATTCAGCCCCAGCGGGATGGCATGATGCTCGGTCACGATCAGGCCGCGCTCCGCCGCCGGCTTGATCTGCGGATCGTCGGGAAAAATCCACGTTCCCGGCACGACCATGTTCGCCTTCAGCCGCAGACTGGTTTCGTAAATCTTGTCCCACACCGCCAGCGCAATGCCCGTATGATCCTTCTCGCCGGGCGCCCATCCCGTCAGCAGGTCCTCATCGTTGATGAAGAAGCCGCGGTATTTGAAGACGGGCGCCGGATAAACCTTGTCGAGACCGGGCGGCAGCTCGACGCGTGTTTTCCGCTCTGGCTCGCTGTCGGTCCAGTAGTACATCGGATCGACGCCGAGGAATTCCTGCGAGAACTGATAGATCGCATACATCGTGCCGCGCATGTCGGCTCCGGCCAGCACCACCGTCCTCCCCTTCACCGCGAGGGAAAAAGATTCAGTGTCCGTTACATTTTCCGGACGCATCCCCTCCGGCAGTTTCGCCGCCTCGCCAATCAGCACCGTCGCGGCGCCCGGACTGGCCTGCTCTGCAATCTTCGGCCTTGTCCCCAGCACCTTCGCAAAATCCGACGCCAGGTCGTTCGCGGCCCGATGGACGGGCCCAGGCTCATCCGCACCCACCACGATCGTCAGCCGCGCATCGAGCGAGAGCGCACCAGAAACAGCGGCGCTGCTCGTTTGCGCCGCCGCACAGGCTCCGAGCAGGATGAAAAGCAGAGCAGCTGCGCAGCCCGCAGCTGGATTGCCGGGCTGACTCGCCAATAGATTTTTCCAGTTCATTTTCGCTGCCATCCTCTTCCGATCCTGAAAGTGCTGCATTAGTACGCGGGTCACACTTTATAAAGCGGAGATTAACCTGTCAACGAACTGCCGCTGGAGAACCTCCGCGTCGTTCTGCATGGCGGGACGCCGCTTTTCCACGCTCTGTCGCATCCATCGACCCTCGCGCGCCCATCTCTCCGACGGCCCATCAGGGATATTGTTGGTGACGCAAATCAATTGACACCTGGAGAACCAGCCCACTGGAGCATAATGATCTTTTCCCAATCCGTCGTTCAGGAGATCCGCTGTGAAGTTGCTGACCCGCCGTGACCTCGTCATCGCTTTCGTTTCCGTGCTCGGTACCTGCTGCGCCTTTGCCCTCGCCGATAAGAAGCCCGCTGTTCTCGGCTGGACGGTCATCGACTGGAATTCTGTTCCCGCTGTGAAGTCCGACGTCGGCGAAACCCGGCAGTTCATTCGCCAACCCACGGCTACCCTCGATCAGCTCGAGATCCACGCCACCACCCTCAATCCCGGACTCCAGTCGCATCCGCCGCATAAGCACGCAAACGAAGAAGTCATCATCGTCGATCGGGGCACCGTGGAAGCATTCGGCGAAGGCAAGTGGACGCGGGTCGGTCCCGGCTCGGTGATTTTCAACGCGTCCAATACGCTGCATGCCATCCGCAACGCCGGCTCGGGACCCGCCACCTATCACGTCGTCAGCTTTGTCACGCCCAGAACGAAGGAACTGGAACAGGCGGCTAAACCCTGATCGTCCGACCGCTCTGAACTGGAATACAAGAATGACACAGCCCATTCGTGTTGGCATTGTCGGCGCCGGATTCGCGGCTCGATTCCACTTCCATAATCTGCGCCGTGTTCACACCGTCCCCCTCGAGATCGTGGGCGTCACTTCCCGCTCGCCGCAGAGCCGCGAAGCCTTCGCGCGCGAAACCTCGGTCAAGGCGTTCGACACATTCGAGACTCTCTGCGATGCGGTTGACGTGATCGACCTGTGCAGCCCTCCTTCCACGCATGAGCAGCTCGCCGTTGATGCGCTGCAACGCGGCAAACACATCATCGTCGAGAAGCCGTTCACCGGCTCCTTCGGCGAGGGAGTCTCCGACTTCCGCGGCATCTCTTCTCCGAAAGAGCCCATGCTGCATCAGGCCGTCGAGAGCTGCCGGCGCATCTCCGCCGCGGCGCAGGCCAGTGGCAGGACGATCTGCTATGCCGAGAACTGGATTTACGCTCCCGCGATCCAAAAAGAATGCGAGATTGTTACAAAATCGCGCGCGCAGATCCTGTGGATGATGGGCAATCAATCGCACAGCGGCTCCCATTCCCGCTATTACGGGATTTGGCGCCATTCCGGCGGCGGATCGCTGGTCGGCAAAGGTTGCCATCCGCTCAGCTCAGCCCTGTTTCTCAAGCGCGCGGAAGGGTCTCCCCGCGACGGTAAACCGATTCGTCCCGCGACCGTGAGCGCGCGCATCCACCGAATCACCAAACTGCGCGAATACCGCGACGCGGGCTTTCTTCGCACTGCTTACGAAGACATTGAAGATTACGGACAGATGCATGTCACCTTTTCCGACGGCACCGTCGCCGACATCTTTTCTTCAGAGCTGGTCCTCGGCGGCGTCAGCAACTGGCTCGAAGTCATGGCCAACAACCATCGCACCCGTTGCCAGCTGAACCCCATCGATGCGCTCACCACCTTCAACCCCACGCAGGACGCCTTCAACGACATCTACCTCACCGAGAAAATCGAAACCAAACTGGGATGGAGCCACCCCGCGCCCGACGAGGCGTGGCAGCACGGTTACCCCCAGGAGTTTCAGGATTTTATGGAGAGCCTGGCTGCCGGACGCGAGCCCCTTGCGAACGCAGCACTGGCCCGCGACACCATCGGTACCCTCTACGCTGCTTATCTCTCGGCCGAGCGCGCCGGCGCCGAAGTCGCGATCCCCGGCTGACTATCGCTGGCGCGCGAGGACCAGCGTCACATCGTCGGGCTGCTCCTGCGCCCCGATCCAGGTGCGCAGCGTCTGGATCACCTGCTCCGAGATGGCCTCCAGACTCAGGTGCCGATGCCGCCGCACCACCTCCAGCAGACGAGCCTCGCCGAATTCGCCAAAATCGTTTTCCGGCTCCGTCACTCCATCGCTGTATGCAATCAGAATGTCGCCCATCCCGAAGTGCACGATCCCCTGCTCCCACTCCAGCTCATCCAGCAGCCCCACCACCGATCCGCCACGATCAAGGCGCGTCACCGTGTCGTTGGAACGTAACAGCAGCGGTGGCAAATGTCCTCCGTTGGAGTAAACCAGGCGCCGGGTGATCCCGTCGTAGTGCGCGAGGAACAAGGTCGCATACTTCTCCGGCTGCGTGCTGCGATAAAGATGCCGATTCAGCAGGGAAAGAATCTTCGCTGGCTCCTCAAACAGTTCCGCGCATTCGATTTCCTGCTCGCCGACGCGTCGCGTGCGGGGGCTGGCCATCGCCATCGTGCCCTCCGTGACCAGCTCCTGCCCCGCAAAGCGATAAGCGCGCACCGCGGAGTGCAGCGTCGCCATCAACAGCGCCGCTGAGATTCCCTTGCCGCTGATGTCGCCCAGCGCCATGCCCAGCCCGGTTTCGCCGAACAACAGAAAGTCGTAGTAGTCGCCGCTCACCGTGCGTGCCGGCAGGCAGACTCCATGCAGTTCCAGCATGGGCAGCGCAATTTTCCCGTGAGGAAACAGATTCGCCTGCACTTCCTGTGCAATCGCCAGCTCGTTCTGCAGCCGTTCCTTCTCCCGTTGCTCCTGCAGCAGCCGTGCCAAAGAGGCCGCCATGCTGTTGAACGACCGGCTCAGCGCGCCCAGCTGGTCCGTCCGCTTCACCTGGATGCGATGCTCGAGATTACCCCCGTCGATCGCCAGAGTCGCTTCGTACAAATCGTGCACCGATCGCGTGATCGTCTGGTTGAGCCGCACCGCCGCCAGGAACGCCAGCAGTTCCAGCACGCCGAACGCAATCGCGATGGCAATCAGCACTTCGCGGATCACGTCCCCCACATTCAGCGAGGTGATGAACAGCCGGCGATAGAGCAGCGAGGGCCGCGACGTGACATCCGTGTAAATTTCCGTCGTGTGCCCCGTCGTCCAGTCGTAGGTGGTCAGTGGCGCAAGAAAACCGACCGGCACATCGTAGAAGTGGAGCGCAGAAGGCAGAGTCCCGGCCACAATCGCCTTCTTGCGCGCCTGGGCGATGTCCTCACCGTTGATCTCCACACTGGCCGGCGGTTGATCCGGCCGCCCCACCTTGTATTCGAAAGCCTTCTTCTGCGCGGGCGGCGGCCCGGCCGGCAACTCGCCAAAACGCACACCCGGGTAGATGGTCACCCTGCCCAATCCCTGCGCCACCGCCGCCACATTCTCCTGCTCCAGCGGCACGCTGGTGATCACCACCGTGCGGTGACCGTCCATCACCTGCTCATCGGCCGCGCGCAGATACAGCTGTCCGCGATCGACCGTCAGATTGCTGAAATCCCCATGGAACCAGGCCGGAATCACCGGAGCCTGCGCCGAATCGCCCATCGCCGGGCTCAGCGTCACCGCTTTTCCATCCTCGTAGACCGCAATGGTCATGCCCGTATATTCACGGTCCGAGGGCCGATCCGCCTCCGGCGGAATGACCGCCACGCGCAGATGCGGATCCTGGTGAAAGACGTGCGCCATATGCACGCTCAGGCTGCGGTTCATCGATGCGATGCGCTCCAGCTCGTCATGCACCACGCTGGTCGCGGCGAAAATCGCAAACTGCCCCGAGAACACGTAGAGCAGGATCAGCGCCAGCGACACAAACAGCACCACCGGCGTCAGCCCCATCAGCAGGTACGTGACGATCAGCCGGTTGCGCACCTTCCACAGCAACTGCAGGAAGACGAATCGCCACAGCAGGGGCACGCAAAGAACAAGCAGCAGGAAGAAGTCCAGCGACGCCAGGTCGTTGAAGAACTTTCCCACCGTCCCCGGCAACCAGCCCGGAAGCGACAGCGCCAGGTAACCGACGAAAAGCCAGAACGCTCCGCGATGGACAAAGCCCACCGGCGGGTCGCGGCGCACCAGGCGGAACACCGCAACCTCAAATTTGCGCAGCCTTCCCATGTCTCGCCAGTCTAGTGCATTTCCGCCGGACTCAACGAGACCCCGCTCTGCTTCAGACCTTGATGAAGATCTTCTTCCGGTACAGCACCAGCATCGGCAGCCAGCAGACCAGCGTGAAGGCAATCGAATACGCCAGCGACCCCACCCCTGCCGGATGAATGTAGGCAAAGCTGTGAGCGTCGATCCAGGCTTCCAGATTCACCCGCGGGCTCACGTGAACGGCCCCCATCAGGGAGGCCAGCACCTCCGAAAGCACATACGCCGCGATGGCATTCATCCCAAAGACCAGCCAGAAGGTCCACCCCTTCTTCCAGCCTTTGATTTCGATCACCCAAATGAACAGCGCCCACAGCACCATCGCACATCCGCCCATGAACAGCACGTACGAGCTCGTCCACAGCTTCTTGTTGATCGGAAACCACGGGTTCCACAACTCGCCCAGCAGGATCAACACCACCCCCGCCCCCAGCAATCCCGCACATTTGCTCTCCAGCGTGCGTTTCGTTCGCAACCAAATCGCCGACAACATCCCCAGCAGCAGCGTGCCCAGCGCGGGCAGATTGCTCAGCATCCCCTCCGGATCGCGCGTGCCCTCGTACAACCGCCCCGGAAAGATGTGCCGGTCGAGCCAGGCGACCAGATTCGCATCCTTATCCATAAAGGGTATGTCGCGGCCCGGATGTCCGAGACCGGGCACCGGGACCCACCGCAGCAGCACCCAATAACCCACCAGCGCCACCACCAGTATCGCCACTTTGCTCGCCGCACGCCGGTCCCACAGATACAGGAGGCTGCCGATCAGATAGCAAACCGCAATGCGCTGCAGTACGCCGTAGATACGCAGGTGTGCCCATGGATAAAACGGGAACCCGTTGACCGCGAAGATCCCCAGGAACACCAGGATGAGAAATCGCCAGACGATGTGCGGCACCAGCGATCGCTTCGTTGCGCCCCGCTTCAGCCGCGATTCGGTGGAGAAGACGATGGTCACGCCCACCAGAAACAGAAACGTGGGGAAGACCATGTCGGTCGGCGTCCAGCCGTTCCAGTTGGCGTGCTCGAACGGCCAGTACGCGTGCCCGCCATTGTTATTCACCATGATCATGAACGCGATGGTCACGCCACGCAGAACATCGAGCGACAGCATGCGCGTCGTGGTGGTCGCGGCCGGACTCTGCACAGAAACTGTCGCCATTAGTTCTCCCCATCTCCAACCGCGTCGAGCGGGACGTCAATAACTGTACATCCGAGCTTCCCGATCAGGGAACGCCCTGCCACCAGAGTCACAAAGGGAACGTTACTGCCCTGTGATCCTTTTTTGTCATTGTTTTTCCGGCCTTTTTACGGCATCGTGTACGGAACCCATGCGTTCCACCGCAAGTTTGCCAGCCGCGCGCGCAACGATCGTGTATCTCGGCACGTTGCTGATCGCTGCTTCCGTGCCACTCGCCGCTCAAACCGCTCCCGATCCTTCCGCTGCGCCTGCTGCACCGGCGACGGCCGCGCCCACCCCTGCTGCCCCTGAACCGCCTGCGATTCCAGCCTCCGTCCAGCCCATCCTTGATTTCCGCGCTTCCGATGTGAAATTCAGTCTTTCTGAGCTGATGAGCCTGCTCCGCGACCGCCGCCACGAAGGCTGGGTGCTGGCCGCGTATCCCGACCCGAAAACGGGCCGCCCGCTGATTGGCGCCGGATTCAGCCTCGACCTTCCCGAGCGCGAGCACCCGCAACCAGACCCGCTCAATCCCCACACCTTCATCGAGCCCTCGTCGGCCCAGCTCTGGCAGGCTGCCGGTCTCGATCCCGCCCGTCTCGATCAGGTCATCGATCAGTTCAACGACAACCTCGCCCTCTGGAGGACGCAGCGCTACCGCCGGCGCATCGGGTCGCTCGCCCCCCAAATCACCGACGACGAAGCCTCTTCGCTCCTGCGCGTCTCGGCCATCCAGGCCATCGAGAACGCGCGCGCTTATTGCCGGAATTTCGATCGACTCACCGGCCCGCAGCAGATGGCCGTGAGCCAGTTGGTCTACCAGATGGGCGTGAACCTCAGCGAGTTCGGCCAGTTCCTCAGCCTCATCAACAACGATCCGGCGCGCGCCTCCGCGCTTGCCGACCCGTCTACCGATGCAGGCGCCGCCCCGGCTCAGGAAGTTCCCGCCGCCGACGGCGAGCACTGGCGCGATGTCCAGCTGTCGCTGATGCAGAGCCAGTGGGCCAGGCTCTACCGGGTCCGCGCCACTGCGGTGATCGCCATGCTCGATCCACGGTATCTCGACGATCCCGCTCGTTCGGAGGCACGCATTGCCGCAGTGCTGCGCCCTGTGCGCCATCGCCGCACCCGGTCCAGAACCGCGCTGCGCACCGCGTCGTACCAGCGGCGTTCCGGACATCTCGTTGCCAGGAAATCGTCGCGCGCGCACGCCAGGCGCAAAGTCTGACCTGAGCGACATTTTGACAAGCTAAGTTTCGCGTTCCAGCCAGCAGACATCCCAGTAGCGCCCAAACTTCCAGCCAACCTCCGTGAAGACGCCGACTGGCTTGAATCCAAAGCGCTCGTGCAGCCTCGCCGAAGCCTCATTCGGCGGAACGTAGCCAGCCACCAAACGATGAACGTTCTCGCCCGCGATGGCGTCGAAGAGCGCCCCATACAGCTGCGCGCCCACTCCCTTCCCCACCGCCGCCGGCGCGCAGTAGATGCTGGTTTCCACCGTCGTGTCGTAAGCGGGCTTGGGACGCCAGCGCATCGTGCCCGCGTAGCCGAGAATCCTGCTCCCTTCCTCGGCGACAAGCAGTCGATGGCGGCCCGTCTCGGAAAACTGCGCGAACCACTCGCGGCGCTGGTCGACCGTCTTCGCTTCCAGATCGAAGGTCGCCGGCGAACAGAGAACGTAGTGGTTGTAGATCTGGGTCAGGCGGCCCAGATCGCCGGGTTGTGCGGGCCGAATGGTCAATCCTGACAAGCGCCCCTCCAGCTCATCCCACCCGGCAACGCTACTGCCGGTCGGGCGTCACCTTCACAAACATGCCATCCGGCAGCTCGCCTTCGAGCAGGTGGACGACTCCGTTTTTCACGTAGCCCTTCAGCGGCCCCCGCGGTGCCCGCCGTGCCGCGGACTCCGAGGGTTCCTTTGCGGGCGCCGATTTTCGTCCCATCCCACGATCCATCGCCAGATTCGCGAGGCGGTCGGCCTTTTGATTCTTTCCGCGCAGCACGTGCTCGACCCGGAACATCGCCAGGCGCGCGATGCGCCGCTTGGCCTCCTCGTAGAGCGGACGCAGATCGGGGCTGTTGACCTTGTAGCGGCCCTGGATCTGCTTCACCAGCAGTTCCGAGTCCGCTACCACACGCATGCGCCGATGGCCCGACTGCAGCGCCCACTCCAGCGCCGCCAGCAGCGCCGAGTATTCGGCGACATTGTTGGTCGTCTTGCCCAGATAGTCGCTCAGCTCCGCCAGTTTTTCCCCATCGGGGCCTTCGATAAAAACGCCGTAGCCTGCAGGTCCTGGATTGCCGCGAGAGCCGCCATCGCAAAATGCCGTGACCCATTCTTCAGCCGAGTTTTCTGTCGAAAAAAGATTGCCGTTGCGCTGCTCCGAAAACATAAACAGAGTTTAGCGGAAGGTAATGTCTGGGTTTTCCGCGACCCCTGTTTCCACATCGGCGTCGGGGGCGCTCGGGGGACAATAGAGTTTCCATGGATCTGGCCCCGCTGCTGCGCACTACATTTGGCTTTTCGCACTTCCGCGAAAATCAGGAGGCCGTTTGCCTTTCCCTCGCGGAGGGACGCGATGTGCTGCTGGTCATGCCCACCGGCGCCGGCAAGAGCCTCTGTTACCAGCTTCCCGCCATCGCCCGCGGCGGGACCGCGCTGGTCGTGAGTCCCCTGATTGCCCTCATGGACGACCAGGCGGGCAAGCTCACCGGCATCGGGCTGCGCGTCGGGCGCATTCACTCCGGGCTGTCGCGGGACGATGCCCGCCGAGCTTGCCGCGATTATCTGGATGGGACCCTGCAGTTCCTGTTCATCGCGCCCGAGCGGCTGCGCGTGCCGGGGTTTCCCCAGATGCTGGCGCGGCGCAAGCCTTCGCTGATCGCCATTGATGAAGCGCACTGCATTTCCGGGTGGGGCCACGATTTTCGTCCCGACTATCGAACCCTGGGCGATTATCTGCCCCTGCTCCGGCCCGCTCCCGTGATCGCACTGACGGCGACGGCGACGCCGATGGTGCAGCAGGACATTGTCGCCCAGCTGGGGATGACGGACCCGGCGCTCTACATCCACGGATTTCGCCGGGAGAATCTCGCGGTCGAGGTCGTCGAGCTGTCCAGGCCCGAGCGCGCGGAATTTATCACGCAGTATCTGAAGGCGCCCCAGACTCGACCGGCGATCGTGTATGCTCCCTCGCGCCGCGCCGCCGATGAGCTCGCGATGCAGCTGAACGGCGAGTTTCCCACCGCGGCGTATCACGCCGGCCTCGAGGCGGCCACGCGCGAGCGCGTGCAGCGCGAATTCCAGACGCGTGCGCTCGAGGTGGTGGTCGCGACCATTGCCTTCGGGATGGGCATCGACAAGGCGAATGTCCGCACCGTGATTCACGCCGCGCTCCCCGGGTCGGTCGAGGCGTACTACCAGGAGATTGGGCGTGCTGGGCGCGATGGCCTCCAGTCGCGCGCGATCCTGCTGCACAGCTTTGCCGATCGGAAGATTCACGAGAGCTTTTTCGAGCGCGACTATCCGCCGGTGGAGGATCTGGACAAGGTGGCCCGGGCACTGACCAGCGACTTTCAGGATGCGGACACCATGGCGTTGCGGCTCAACCTCGATGCGGACACGCTGGGACGGGCGGTCGAGAAGCTGGCGGCGCAGGGAGCCGCGCAGTTCGACATGGAAGGCCGGGTGCGCGCGGCCGGCGCTCCGGCATGGCGCGCGGGGTACAAGGCGCAGCTGGCGCATCGGCGCGCGCAGCTCGAGCACATGATCCAGTTCGCGGAGACACCCCAGTGCCGCATGGCCGCCCTGGTGCGGCATTTTGGCGATCGCGCGGGCGGAAGCCGTCCTTGCGGGCACTGTGATTTTTGCGCGCCCCAGGCAACGGTGGCGCAGAAATATGAGGAGCCGAGCACGGCCGAGGAGCGGGATCTGCGGGCGATCCTCGACACGCTGCAGACCAGCCGCTCCATGGCCGCTGGACGCCTCTTTATCGAAGCCGCGGTCGGTAAAGACCGGCGCTATTTCGACCGCCTGCTCGATGGGTTGGCCCGCGCGGGCTGGGTCACGCTCCTGTCGGAGAACTGGGTGAACCCGGAGGGGCGCGCGGTCACGTATAAGCGCGTCCATCTGACCGGGGAAGGGCGGCAGGTTCGGGACGGGGATCCGCTGGGGGTTTTGTTGCCGTCGCTGGCTGAGGCCCGGGTTCGGCCCACGCGGCAAAAACCGGTGGCGAACGGAAAGGTGGACGCGGAGGCGGCCTTTTCGCAGGCCCAGATAGAACTGGAGAGTCGGCTGCGGACGTGGCGCAAGGCGGAGGCGGCGCAGGCGGGCAAGCCGGCCTTCTTCGTGTTTTCCGATGCGATCCTGCGGGCCCTGGTAGTGGCCGCGCCGCGGACGATTCCACAACTCATGACGGTCAGGGGGATTGGTCCGCAGAAAGCCGAGCGCTATGGGGCGGCGATTTGCGCGGTCTGCCGAGGCGAACAGACGGCCCACTCAAACCAAACCCGGGCTTGAACAGGACACCCGCTCGGTTGGGGCGCCCCCGGGATTGCTGCTCACAAATTCCCTTCTCATCCGTCTATGCAGGAGCGTAGTCTCGCACCCCACGCCACAGGAGCCGCGATGCCTGCCGATGCGCTTCGCTTTTTGTCCCCGGCCAGTCCCTCCCCCGCCAAGCCTCGAATACAATCCTCGCGTATGGGTGGTCCCGTCAGGGAGAACCTTCCCGAGACCGATTTAATCCGTGAAGCGCAGGCTGGATCGCGCACGGCGTTTGACGCGCTGGTTCGTCAATATGATCAGGCGGTCTTGCGGCTGGCTATGCATCTCACCGGCTCGGAACAGGACGCCCAGGACATTCAGCAGGAAGCCTTCCTCAAGGCCTATCGCTACCTCGGGAACTTCCGGTTCGAGTGCTCGTTTTACACGTGGATTTATCGCATCGTCACCAACCTCTGTCTCGATCACCTGCGCCGGCGCAAGTCGCGCCGCGAAGACCAGGCGGTGGTCATCGATTCCTCGGGCGAGGAGATGGATTTGCTGACGAATGTGTCCGACGACCGCGCCGGCGCGAACCCTGGGCGCGAGCTGGACAGAAAGTATCTGGGGCAGCGCATCATGATGGCGCTCGATGAACTGACCCCGCGCGAACGGATGGTGTTCGAACTGAAGCATTACCAGGGGCTGCGGCTGCGGACCATCGGCGAGATGCTGAACACGACCGAAGAGACGGCCAAGAACACCCTGTTTCGGGCCACCAAGAAGTTGAGGGCGAAGTTAGCGGAGTTGCGCTGACGATAGAAAACAGAAAACGGCAGAAGTATCAAAACAGGGCCGGGCGGGACCGGACGCAAGATCCGGGGAAGCACGGGAAAATCTTGAGGCGAAGTGAGGCACGTCACGATTATGAATTGCGAATTGGCACAGGAAGACATCGTCCTGTCCGTTTACGGAGAGTTGCCGGATGATCGGGCCCATCGGCTGGAGCAGCATCTCGAGTTGTGCGAGAGCTGCCGCCAGGAGATGGAAGCGGTAGCCGCGCTGCAGAAAGCCATGTCGGCGAAGCCGACTGTGGAGCCTTCCCCGAGTCTGCTGGCGCGAACGCGGCTGCGCCTCGATGAAGCTCTCGACACCATGCCGCAGGGCGGATTTTTTCGCCGTGTGAGCCAGCGCTTCCGGCGCGGGCTGGGTGCGGTGCAGGGCGCGCCGGTCATGGCCATGGCACTCCTTCTCGCGGGTGCAGCTGCCGGTGGATGGGGCGGCTATCGCGCCGGAGCCCATGCCACCCGTGCGATCCAGACCGCCCAGAACAATGCAGCGTCGGTTCCTGTGGTTGCCGATATTGGCGCCACCCAAATTGCCGGCGTCAGCAGCATCACCCTCGAGCCCGGATCGGAAAATGTCGAGGTGCGCTTCGATCGCCTGACCCCGGAAACCGCCTTTGGCACGCTGGACGATCCCCAGATCCGCCAGTTGCTCCTGCTCGGCACGCGCGAACGCGCCAATCCCGTGGTCCACGACGATTCGGTGAACCTGCTGGCGCGGGAGTGCCAGGCCGGGCATGAGTGCACCGGGGGGCCGATTCGCAATGCCCTGATGGTTGCCCTGCGTTACGACAAGGATGCCCGCGTGCGCCGCAAGGCCCTGGAAGGCCTCGAAGCCTATATCCCCATCGATACGCGCGTGCGGGATGCCGTGCTGGAAGCGGTGTTGCACGATTCCGATGCGGATGTGCGCACCGAGGCCATCGGCCTGCTCGAACCCGTCGATGCCGATTCCGCCGTGCGCAAAGTGCTCGAAACGGTTGCGGACCGGGACGACAATCAGCATATCCGTACCGTCTCGCGGCAATATCTCGAGCAGGTTTCACAGATTCAGTAAAGACAACCGGGCTGCCACTTCAGTACGATCGTGTGGCAGTCACCGGTTGACGTTGCGCTTTCCTCGTTCGTCAGACAAAAGGGCAGATTCGAGGCGCTGGTTATGAACGTTTCTTCGAGGCTAATCCTGCAGTTTCTCCCCGTTGCGGCCGTTGCCGCGGCCTGTCTTTCTCTGCCGCATGTAGTCCATGGACAGCAAGGACTGCTGGGCGAGGCCTACCCCGGTCCCGGAGAACAGCACGTCATGATTCCCGGGGAGGCCCCGGCCATGCTCAGCCCCTCGCAGGGATATCTGGGCGTGGGCATGCGCGATGTGGATACGGATCGCGCGGCGCAGCTGAAGCTCAAAGGTGCGACCGGAGTCGAGGTGGTCACGGTCGATCACGATGCGCCGGCGTGCAAAGCGGGCGTCCGGGTCCATGATGTGATCCTCAGCATCAACGGCCAGACCATCGTGGGAGAGGCGCAGCTGCAGCGCATCCTGCACGACACGCCCGCCGGGCGCACGGTGACCCTGGTCATCAGCCGGGATGGGCAGCAGCAGTCCCTTTCCGTGCAGCTCGCGGATAAGGCCACCCTCGAGTCGGAAAGCTGGTCGCAGCATATCCCGGTACCTGATCCGGACGGCGATGCTTCGCAGCTGGGTGGGACCGGCGCCAGCTTCGGCAATGGGATTTTTTCTTCGCTGATTTCGAACCCGTTCTACACCGGGCTCGATCTGGACATGCTCGGGCCGCAGCTGGCCAATTATTTCGGCGTGCATGACGGCTCGGGACTGCTGGTGCGGCGCGTCGACGACAACAGCCCGGCCGCCGTGGCGGGGTTGCGCGCCGGAGACGTCATCACCAAAATCAATGGAGAAAACATCGCCACCACCAATCAGTGGGTTCACGCCATCCATGCCAATCGTGGCAAACCGGTGCAGCTGACCGTGATCCGCGATAAGCACGAGGGCACGGTGAACATGGTGGCCGGCCGGCCGAAGAACAAGAGCTAGCGTGGACTCCCATAACTTCGTTCAATAAGTGCTCTTCGGTTCGTTCAATAAGCGCGCTTTGGTTTGGTCAATAAGCGCGCTTTGGTTTGGTTTCCAGGCACGTTCTTCGACGGCGCGTTCGTGTTTCGCACACGACCTTGAGTCGTGCCGAGAAGGTTCAAAACACGATGGGCTATTCAGCCCCCGGTCGCTTTGAAGGAGCAGGACTTTCACAGCTTGTGGAAAAACCCAACACCCTCAGCCAGCGAAGGCCAGGTTCACCCCATAGCAAGAAGCAAACTCCCCTGCCGCCCAACGGTCCAGACGATTCAGCTTTCAATCTCACCGGAAGTGCCCCTCTATCCCATTTTGGGCGCGACCTTGCTGTTACGGGGAAACTCGACACCCGGCGAGGTCACACTGCTTGCCCGACAGGCTTTGCAGGAGCACACGACTTTGAGTCGTGCCGAGAACACCTCAGCCGCAGCGAAGGCCAGGTTCACCCCATAGCAAGAAGCAAACTCCCCTGCCGCCCAACGGTCCAGACGATTCAGCTTTCAACCTCACCGGAAGTACCCCTCTATCCCATTTTGGGCGCGACTTTGCTGTTACGGGGAAACTCGACACCCGGCAAGGTCACACTGCTTGCCCGACAGGCTTTGCAGGAGCACGACCACGCGACTTTGCTGTTACGGGGAAACTCGACACCCGGCAAGGTCACGCTGCTTGCCCGACAGGCTTTGCAGGAGCACGACCTTGAGTCGTGCCGAGAAGGTTCAAAACACGATGGGCTATTCAGCCCCCGGTCGCTTCGAAGGAGCAGGACTTTCACAGCCTGCGGAAAAACCCAACACCCTCAGCCAGCGAAGACCAGGTTCACCCCATAGCAAGAAGCAAACTCCCCTGCCCCCGGATCGTCAAAACATTTGCCTTTGCCAGTCAGCTAAAAGTACCGTCCCTCAAATCCTCTCGGAGCCCTTTTGAGAAGCGCCTTTTCCCGCAAGCTCTTCAGTTGAACCTGCCCTGAGCGAAGAGCCGAACGCCCGGCGTCGAATAGGTGCCGTAAGGTCGCAAATTAATCGGGCTTTAGGGTGTATCGACCCGGAGGAATGGGCAGCGACGGGAGCCTTTTTATTGCATCGAGGAGAGAGGAGCGACTGCTACCCGGAGTCCCCGGCAGCCGTCTCGCTGGTGTGACTACCGGGCGTATCTTAGCGACGAAAGACAAAGTGGGCCAAAAAATGGACCCGTCCCGCAGGTTGCGGCCAAAATCCTGCCGGACGTCATTGTCGGCCTCGAGCGTGGGCCCGTCACATCCTTCGCCCTCCGCTTCTTCGGACCGATTTTGTCTCGCAACGCGGCCCGTCCCTTCGGGTCGATACCCCTGGCCACCCGGCGGCGCCTCCCAGAGCCATTTCGCCCCGTCGAAGGCTTCAATGCAGTGCAGAGACATCACACCAGCGGCGCGTGCGCACCAGCTTTCTCCAAAATTCCGGAAATTTCCCCTTTCCACCGTCTCGATTTTGGTAGACTTCGCGCGTGCACCGGAAGGCCGCGATTCTCGTTGTCTCTACTTTTGTGGGCGGCGCTGCCGTAGCGCAGGTCCCGTCCCTCCGGCGCGCCCCGATTGCCGAATATCGCGAGGCGACCTACCTGGGCACAACGGCCTGCCGCCCCGATCCCACCTTTGAGTACTGCTCCCGGCCCAGCGACAAGTTCTACACCATCCTGCTCGACGGCAAGGTGTGCGTGCTGCGCTCCGGGCCCAGCGATGCCGAAATCCTCGCCATGATCGGGGCCGCCGTCATCCCGGAAAACCATCCCCGCGAGATTCCCAGCAGGAATGTGCTGGCTGGCCTCGCGCCCAATACCGGCGTCCAGGTTCGGGTCCACGGGGGCAGCATCGACGTGCGCGCGCTGGCGGAGTCCTCGCGCGGTGCGCGCTATCAGGCCTCCCACTACACGCTCGCGATTTCGCGGATGGATCGGCTGTATCATCGGTCGCCCGACGCGAACTGATTTCTGACTTAGCCTGCTGATTCCACCGCGCTCATGGCCGAGAATGTTCGTCGATCCGCAAATCACGAAATACGGCTGTGCGTGCTTCAACCAGTTGCAACCCCATCCCTGCCGCATGGTCTGGATTGCAAATTCGAACGATACGTTTCGACTTCCACACGGCTCCGAGAGTACGCTCTGGACCGACTCCCTTTTGCCGTATTGAGCATCGAAAGGGGCGGGCTTCGATCACGGGCAGCGAAAGACCAATCGCATTTTGAAAGGAACAACGATGAGAAGGATCGCTTTTATGTTGGTTTCGGTTGCGACGATGAGTGGCGTTGCGGCCCTGATGTCCCCTGCATCTGGAAATGCCGATGAGGCGGCCGCGCCGTACGTCACGGAAAAGCCCGCTGGATACCGTGACTGGAAGTGGATCTCGTCGGCCCACGAAGAGGGAAACCTTAACAGCCTGGGTGCAGTTTTGGGCAACGCGGTAGCCATCAGGGCCTTCCGCGCAGGAACGATCCCCTTTCCTGACGGCACCATCATTGCCGCTTTGCACTACAAGGCCGTTCTGTCCGAGGAGAACGACAAGATCTTCGGCCAGAAGCAATCGATCGTTCCTGGTTCTCCCACCAACGTCCAGTTCATGGTCAAGGACTCGAAAAAGTACGCCGCCACGGGAGGCTGGGGTTTCGGTCATTTCAACCCGGATGGCAAACCGGTGGACGCCGCGTTCATGAAACCCTGCTTCCCCTGCCACGCGCAGAATAAGTCCCACGACCTCGTTTTCACACAGTACGCCCCCTGATGGCCATGGCCGGATGGGGACGCGTCCATGGGCGGCGAGTCGCCTTAGCGGGCAAGTGCGTTGGGACTCTCGGAGAGGCCACTCAATCCGGCAGGGCACCATTTAATCCATGGTTCTGGCCTGGGGTTTCCCCTTATGTTTCAATAGATAGAGAGATGTCCCCGGCCCGCAAAAATACGCTTTCCCGCCGCCTGAAAGCCGCCTCCCGCAAGGTGCGGGAAGTCGCCCTCGTTTTCCATGCGCTCCGCTCGACCCGGCACGCCGTCATGGCGCAGATCGTGCCCATGCGGCGGTGCAATCTTTCCTGCGCCTACTGCAACGAGTACGACGACGTCTCCAAACCGGTCCCGCTCGAGGAGATGCTCCGCCGCATCGATCATCTGGCGCGTCTGGGAACCAGCATCATCACCATCTCGGGCGGCGAACCCCTGCTGCATCCGGAGCTGGACCAGATCATCGCCCGCATCCGGCATCACGGTCGGATGGCGGGGATGATCACAAACGGCTATCTGCTCGTTCCGGAGCGGATCCAGCGCCTGAACAGCGCCGGCCTCGATCATCTGCAGATTTCCATCGACAACGTGCAGCCGGACGAGATCTCGAAAAAGAGCCTGAAGGTTCTCGACAGGAAGCTTGAGTTTCTGTCCGAATATGCCGACTTTCACGTGAACATCAATTCCGTGGTGGGCGGCGGCATCAAGAATCCCGACGACGCGCTGATGATCGGGCGCCGTGCGCTCGGCCTGGGGTTCACCTCGACCATCGGCATCATTCACGATGGGAGCGGCCAGCTCAAGCCGCTCGGCGATGATGAGCGCAAGGTGTGGTCCGAGATGCGCTCCTGGAAGAAGAGGAATTACTCGCGCTTCAACCATTTTCAGGGAACAATCGCAAACGGCGAGCCGAATG
>CAWEWV010000011.1:0-563645 GCA_963812865.1 uncultured Acidobacteriaceae bacterium
ACTTTCCCATCCCTCTGGAGCGGGACGGACTCATGAAAGATTGGCTGAACAATATAGTGAGGCCGAAGCGCCGCTGGACGCAAGGTTACGTTGGGGTGCATCCTTCGGGGTGCATCACTGAGGTAACGAGTCCCTGACAAATGAAAACCCGCCGTGCCCCTCTGCCGGGGACGCGGCGGGAATGATTGCAAGAACAGCAGTTGAACAACACATGCGGCAGAATGCCGTGAGGGCCCTCGAACTACAGGCCGCAATTCTTGTCCGATCCCGCCGCGCTTCGTTCAGAAGAAAAGAACGTTAAAAAAATGCGCGGCGGCGACCCGGACCACTACCTCACCAGGTTGAGATCACCCCGCCACGCGAGCGAACCCACGTGGCGGGCAGAGCGAAACTACTTCGAATTACCGGTACGCAGATCCGGGTTAAAGATTTTTTGCTCCTCGATCGCTGCCTGCGCCGCCGCCAGACGCGCGGTCAGCAGCCGGTAAGGCGAACAGGAAACATAATCCAGTCCGGCACGGTGGCAGAACTTCACCGATTCGGGCTCGCCGCCGTGCTCGCCGCAGATGCCGATTTCGAGCCCGCGCCGCGCCGAGCGTCCTTTGTTGGCGGCCATCTTGATCAGCGTCCCCACCCCTTCCTGATCCAGAACCGCGAAGGGATCCTGCTTGAAGATGCCCTGCTGCAGATACGCCGGCAGGAATTTGTTGCAGTCGTCGCGCGAGATGCCGAACGTGGTCTGCGTCAGGTCGTTCGTCCCGAAACTGAAGAACTCGGCTTCGGCAGCGATCTTGTCCGCCACGATGCAGGCGCGCGGCAGTTCGATCATGGTGCCGACCTTGTACTCGACAGCCAGACCTTTCTTGATGAAGACATCGTGCGCGACCGCGTGGATAATCGCCGCCTGGGCCTTGAACTCTTCCGGCCCCCCGGTCAGCGGGATCATGATTTCCAGATGCGGGTCGGCGCCGGACTTCTTCACCGCCGCGGCGGCTTCGAACAGAGCGTGCGCCTGCATCTCCGTGATCTCCGGATATGTGATGCCGAGGCGGCAGCCGCGCAGCGCGAGCATCGGGTTCAGCTCGTGCAGTTCCTCCACCCGCTCGAGGATCTTGTGCAGCTCTTTCAGCTTCGGCGACTTCGGATGCGTCGCTTCGATCTTCGCAATCTGCACCAGCAGCTCTTCACGCTTGGGCAGGAATTCGTGCAGCGGCGGATCGAGCAGGCGAACCACCACCGGGTAGGAGCCCATCACCTTGAGCAGGCCCTGGAAGTCGGCGCGCTGCATGGGCAACAGTTTCGCCAGAGCAGCGCGGCGTTCTTCTTCGGTCTTCGCCAGGATCATGGCCTGCATGTGCGGCAGGCGATCCTCCGCGAAGAACATGTGCTCGGTGCGGCACAGGCCGATGCCCTGGGCGCCGAAGATCTGAGCCTGTTTGGCGTCACGCGGAATGTCCGCGTTGGCCAGCACGCGCAGCCTCCGCCGCTCGTCGACCCAGCCCATGAACTGCACCAGGTCCGGGTGGTCGGGGTTCACCGGCAGCGTGCTCAGCTTGCCGCTGATGATCCGGCCCGTGGTGCCGTCGAGGGAGATCCAGTCGCCTTCGTGAAAGACTTTTCCCTGCACGCGCATCTCTTTTTTCTTGTCGTCGATGGTCACGTCGCCGGCGCCGGCCACGCAGCACTTGCCCATGCCGCGAGTCACCAGAGCCGCGTGCGAAGTCATGCCGCCGCGCGAGGTCAGGATGCCGGACGCAACGTTCATGCCGGCGATGTCTTCGGGCGAAGTTTCGGCCCGGACCAGAATGATGGATTTGTAAGTGCCCTTCTCGTGGAACTTGACCGCGTCGGCAGCGGTGAAAACGATCTGGCCGACAGCGGCGCCGGGCGACGCGGGCAGGCCCTTCGCCAGGACTTCGACTTTCCCTTTCTCGTCGAGGCGCGGAACCAGGAAGTCGAAGATCTGGTTGGGCTCGACGCGCAGCACCGCCTCATCGATGGAGATCAGGTTTTCCCGAACCATGTCGAGGGAGATGCGAACCGCGGCCAGACCAGTGCGCTTCGCGTTGCGCGTCTGCAGCATGTAGAGCCGCCCGTCCTGAATGGTGAACTCGAAATCCTGCATGTCCCGGTAGTGCTTTTCCAGCCGCGTGGTCAGGTCGCGGAGCTGGCCGTAGACATGCGGCATCAGCTTCTGCAGTTCGCTGATCGGAATCGGCGTGCGGATGCCCGCCACCACGTCTTCGCCCTGCGCGTTCATCAGGAACTCGCCGTAGAATTCTTTCTCGCCGTTCGCGGGATTGCGGGTGAAGCCCACGCCGGTGCCGCTGGTCTCGTTGAGATTGCCGTAAACCATGGCCTGCACGTTCACCGCGGTGCCGAGCCAGTCGTCGATGTGGTTGAGGCGGCGATACGTCTTGGCGCGCTCATTGTTCCAGGACCTGAACACGGCGTCACGCGCCATCGTCAGCTGGCGATCGGGGTCCTGCGGAAACTCGGCGCCGGTGTGGTGCAAAACCAGCTTCTTGTAGGCGACGATCACTTCCTGCAGGGCCGCGGGCTGAAGCTCAGTGTCCTGCTTCGCGTTGTACTTCTTCTTGGTCTCGTCGAAGATGTGCTCGAACTCGTTCTTGGGGATGTCCAGCACCACGTCGCCGAACATTTGTATCAGCCGCCGATACGAATCGTAAGCGAACCGCGGATTGTTCGACTTCCTGGCGAGCGCTTCGACGGATTTATCGTTGAGGCCGAGATTGAGGATGGTGTCCATCATGCCCGGCATCGAGAACTTGGCGCCGGAGCGGACGCTGACCAGCAGAGGATTCTCGCCTGCGCCCAGACGCTGCCCCTGCAGTTTCTCCAGCCGCTCAAGTGCCGTGTCGGCCTGTTCGGCCACCTGCGGAGACAGCGCGCCGCGCATGTATTCGCGGCAGGCTTCGGTCTGGATGGTGAAGCCCGGAGGTACCGGCAGGCCCGCGTTCGTCATTTCGGCCAGGCCTGCGCCTTTGCCGCCGAGGATGTCGCGCATCTTGCCGTTGCCTTCGGCCACTCCATTACCGAAGAAGAAAACGTATTGGGAGGGAGTCTCGACTTTTTGCTCTTTGCCGAGCGCCTGGGAACTGACCGGTAGCGTAGTGCTCATTTCGGATTCTCCGTTCTGCCGCCGCGGGGGCGTTATAAATGCGATTGGAAGTGCGTTGTGGTGATGGCAGGCTGCATGCAACGGTGCGCAGGGTGCAGTCGCCATCCACAATCTGGAAACGAAAGATTGTCAATTCCGGAAGCCGGAACTGTATGTGCCCGCGGTCACAGAAGCGCGGGGGGCGGATTGTGATGGCGATCACAATGCCGCTTTCACCCCTTAACTGCAGCCGTTTAGCTCCCGGTTACGGCCGCGCCGCGTCCAAAGGGAACACGGATCTGCGTGGAGCGCGTATCCGTATATATGTCCAGCAGGTCCAGCGCTGCCGGCAGTCCGCGCGATAGGCTTGTGCACCAGGAGGCAGCGTCGCCTCTATAGATGGACAACCGTGTTCAGGAGCGGACATATTCGATAGGGATGGCTTCCCGGCATCGTCATGCAGGACCAACCAACGATTGAAGTTGCCGTGACAGGGCGGGCCGCAGGGTATGGAAGGATGGTTGCAGAGTCAGTACCGGATTTGTGTCGAACCGGCTCGTTGCCGGATCGAGTGAGGCGGCGAGAGTGAAGCAGTTTGGGGCGTTTCGGCTGGATACGGCCAATGAGTGCCTGTGGCGCGACAGTGTGCAGATCGCCCTGGCGCCCCGGCCGTTTATGGTCCTGCGGTATCTGGTCGAACATCCTGGGCGGCTGATTACCCACGACGAGTTGCTCGATGCCCTGTGGCCCGAGACCTACGTTCAGCCGCAGGTGCTGCGCACCTACATGCTCGAGCTGCGCAAGCTGCTCGGCGATGACGCCGCGGAACCGCGATTCATCCAGACCCTGCCCAAGCGCGGGTATTGCTTTGTGGCCGCGGTGAGCGATCGCCTCGAGCAGGCAAACGACGTTACCGCGATCACCGTCGCGCGCGACGCGGCCGGACCCGAGACGAAAAGAATTGTGGGGCGCGACGACGAGCTCGCGCGCCTCGAGGCCGAGCTCCAGCGTGCCGCAGCGGGGCAGCGGCGGGTCGTGTTTGTCACCGGCGAAGTCGGGATTGGCAAAACGGCGCTGGTGGACGGGTTCTGGCAGCGGCATGGCTCGGGATGGAGCGTCGCGCGTGGCCAGTGCGTCGAGGGGCTCAGCGATAACGAAGAATATTACCCGGTGATGGAAGCACTGGGGCGCCTCTGCGCATCGGGCGATGGAGAAATGGCGTGCGCCGTGCTCGCAAAGATCGCCCCCGGCTGGCTGTCTGCGTTGGGTCGCGGAATGACCACTGCGACTGTGACGAATTCCGGGCGCATGGCCGGAGATTTGTGCGCGGCACTGGAACAAATGGCCGAGAACAAGCCCGTGCTCCTGGTTTTTGAAGATTTGCACTGGGCCGACGAGGCCACTCTGCATCTCATCACGGCTCTGGCCCGGCGGCGGGCACCCGCGCGTCTCATGGTCGCCGCCACCTGCGCAGCGTCGGACCGAACCGAGCATCCGCTGCGCGCGATGAAGCAAAACCTGCTCATGCGGGACCTGTGCACCGAGGTCGCGCTCGGCCCGCTGGAGAAGACTGCGGTGCGCGAACTGCTGCGAAGCGAACTGCAGCATCAGGCACTGCCCTCAGGCCTGACGGGATTTGTGCACCAGCATTCGGAGGGGAACCCCCTCTTTGCCATTGCGATTGTGGAGCATCTGATTGCGCGCCGCTTTCTCCTGCGCGAAGAAGTGGATGGAAAGGCCGAGTGGAAGCCCGCCGGAGCCTTCGAAGAGATGGAAGCCGAGGTGCCGGAGCGCCTCGCGCAGATGATCGAGCTCGAAATTGAGGGCCTCAGCCCGGAGGAACAGCGCATCCTGGGCGCGGGCAGCGTCATGGGGATTGCCTTTCCGGCGTGGGCCGTGGCCGCGGCGCTGGGCGAGGATGCGGCCCGCATCGAAGAGGGATGTGCGAGCCTCGCGCGGCGAGTGCATTTTGTCGAGCGCGGCGGCCAGGATGAGCTGCCCGACGGGACCCAGTCGGAGTTTTACGTGTTTGTGCACGGGCTCTATCGCGAAGTGTTGTACCGGCGGCTGGCGGCCACCCGCCGCGCGGAGTGGCATGCACGCATCGCAGAGCGGCTGGGCGCGATGTTCGGCGATCGCGCTTGGGCGGTGGCGCGCGAGATGGCCATGCATCATGAGGCCGCCGGCGAGTGGGAGGGCGCGGTCCGTGCGCTGCGCAATGCCGCGCAGCACGCCCAGAAAACCCAGGCCCATGCCGAGGCCGCGCAGCTGCTCGAGGATGCCCTGCGCCTCGCCCAGAAGCTGGGCGACAGGGAGCGCACCGCGCGCGTGAGCCAGATTCGCGTGGAGATGCTCGCCGCACGCGCCATGGCCGGCGGCAGAGGCAGAGGGCTCAGGATCGTGTCCGGAAAAGCTTGACGAATTCTGGACGGGAATTTGACGACATTCTTTTTCGGGATCGCTAGTGTCGTTGCAACAGGAGGACTGAATATGCGATCCCTCATCTCCAAATTCTTTCTCGCGTCCGCAGTGGCGGCCGCAGCGGCATTGGCTGTGAGCACGGCGAAGGCCGACACCATGGTGAATGTGCCCTTCAACTTCACGGTGAACGGCAAAGTTTGTCCCGCAGGCCAGTATTCGGTGGCCCGGAACGAGCTGAGCGGCGTTGTAACTCTGAAAAATCGCGACTGGACGCGCAGCTTCACCTGGATTGCCAGTGCCGGCGAACCAGCCCCTACCGACAGCCGCATTATTCTGCGCTTCGACGACGACGGCGGCAGCTACACCCTCCAGTCCGTGCAGTATCGCGACCTCATCACGGCGCGGCTGGACGGCCGGAAGCGGGTTGAGGCGCGGCCCACCCGGGTGGTTCTGGGCCAGTAACCGATGGCTGTTGGAGAAAGGGCCCCCTCCCCCCGGGATTAGGCGGCTGAGCATGCCGCACATCAGGCTCCTTTGAATCGTTGCCAGAGGGCGTATCGCGCGAGCGGTCGCCCTCTCTTTTTTTTGACTGACTCCACTTTTGCGATTGACACGGGCGGCCGCGTTGGGGTACTTTGCACTGCAAAGTGAAGGACGGCCATGAACGACCTCAACCGAGCGCTGGGGGAGATCAGCAGCATACGGCGGCAGGTGGCGCGGACGACGGAGTTTCGCGGGTACGGGCCGGCCACGCTGGCGACGACGAGTGTGTTTGCGATCGCGGCGGCGCTGGTGCAGGCGCGATGGGCGGTCGACGCAGAGCATCATCTGGCAGCCTATCTGACGATATGGATTGCGACTGCGGCGGTTTCGGTGGCCTTGATCGCAGTGCAGATGCACGCGCGGACGAGACGCATCCATTCCGGCCTGGCCGACGAGATGATCCGTATGGCGGCAGAACAGTTCTTGCCGGCGATGGGAGCGGGAGCGCTGATCACCATTGTGCTGGTGCGGCAGATTCCCGGAGTGGTCTGGATGCTCCCGGGATGGTGGCAGGTGATCTTCAGTCTGGGAATTTTTTCCTCCTGCCGCTTCTTGCCGTGGCCCATGGTCGCCGCCGGCGTGTGGTATCTGGCGACAGGGTTGATTTCGATTTCGTTGGGGAACGCGCGGGCGCTGTCGCCCTGGACGATGGGGATTGCGTATGGCGTGGGGCAGCTCCTCGTAGCGGCGATTCTGCTCTGGTCCGCGCGCAGGGGAGAGCATGAAGAAGGCTAAAAGCGAAGGGCGGTTTGCCTATGAGGGACTGGATCGGGTGATCCACGAGCGCGCGCGGCTCAGCGTGCTGACCTCGCTCGTGACGAATCCGAAGGGGCTGACCTTTGGCGATCTGAAGCAGCTGTGCTCGCTGACGGATGGGAACCTGAGCCGGCATCTGCGGGTACTGGAGCGCGCCAGGATGGTGGAAATTGTGAAGGGTCATGATAAGAATCGGCCGCAGACGGTGGGCCGCATCACCGCGTCGGGACGCAAGCGGTACCTCGAATATCTGGAGACGCTGGAGCAGGTCGTGCGGGATGCGGCCAGGGCGGGCGAAGAGGAACCAGCCGTGGATCTGCTGCGGGGGTGGACGCCTTCGCGGGCATAATTTTTTTGGTGCGACACTTTGCAGTGCAAAGTGACTTAACGAGATTCGTCCACTGAGAGATGGAAACCATGGAAAGCTCTGAAGTAAATCGTGCGAGTGCCGACTTTGCAGTGCAAAGTAGAGCGGCTGCGGGCAACGGCTTTGCAGTACAAAGTGAGACCGGGCAGGGACTGCACGTGGCCATCATCATGGACGGCAACGGGCGGTGGGCGGCGCGGCGGGGATTGCCGCGGCTGGCCGGGCATCGCGCTGGCGTGGCGGCGGTGCGGCGTGTCGTGGAGCACGCGCCGCAGCTGGGGATCGGGCGGCTGACCCTGTATGCGTTTTCGTCGGACAACTGGCGGCGCCCGGCGTTCGAGGTGCGGAGCGTGCTGGCGCTGATCGCGGCCTACCTGCGGCTGGAGCGGCAGCCGTTGCGCGAGGCTGGCGCACGCCTGGAAGCGATTGGGCGGCGGGATCGGCTGCCGCGGATGCTGCTGCGTTCGATCGAGGAGACCGAGGCGGCCACGGCGGGTGGGCGAAGGCTGCATCTGCGCGTCGCGGTCGACTATTCCTCGCGCGATGCGATTGTGCGGGCGGCGGTGCGGGCGGCGCATGGGCTCTCTGGATCGGGAACCCCGGAGCTGGTCCGCCGCGTCCTGGCAGAGGCCTTGACCGTGGAGAGCGGCGATGTGGATCTGCTGATCCGAACCGGCGGAGAGCAACGGCTGTCGGATTTTCTGTTGTGGGAATCGGCGTATGCCGAGCTGGTGTTCACGGATCGGATGTGGCCGGACTTTAGCGCGGCGGATCTGGATGCGGCGGTGGGGGAATTTCGAAGGAGGGATCGCCGCTTTGGCGGACTCGCCGAGCAGCGTTCCGTTGTCTGCGCTCAGTGTTCCGGAAAACCGGAAGGGCCGGCAATCGGCGGTGCGCGATGATGGCGTCGGGGCGGAAGCCGCTGCGGGTCAAGTTCATCTTGCCGGCGCTGACGGAGGCGACCGATCCCTGCTGGCGGCCGATTAAGTATTCGCTCTTCCCTCCCCTGGGGCTGGCGACGCTGGCGGCGTATTTGTCTCCTGACGATGACGCCGTGATCGTCGATGAGCATGTCGAAAAGCTGACCCTGGACGATGAGCCGGAGCTGGTCGTGATCCAGGTGTACATCACGAATGCGTATCGGGCGTACCGGATTGCCGATCATTACCGGAGGCGTGGCGCGTTTGTGTGTCTGGGCGGGCTGCACGTGACGTCGTTGCCGGACGAGGCGGCGGCCCATGCGGACGCGATTTTCCTGGGGCCGGGGGAGCAGACGTTTCCCCGCTTCCTCGAGGATTTTCGTGCCGGGCCGAGCCGGGGCGGGTGTATACGTCGACGGCGGGACGAACGCTGGAGCGGGTTCCGCCGATTCGACGGGATTTGATTCAGCGGCGGCGGTATCTGGTGCCGAACTCGATTGTGGTGACGCGCGGGTGTCCCGCAGCACTGCGACTTTTGTTATAAGGATGCGTTTTTCGAGGGCGGGCGCGGGTTTTATACGCAGCGGGTGGACGATGCGCTGGCCGAGATCGCGCGCCTGCCGGGGCGGCATCTGTATTTTCTCGACGACCATCTGCTCGGAGACCGGCGCTTCGCGGAAGCGCTGTTTGCCGGGATGAAGGGAATGGGGCGGGTGTTTCAGGGCGCGGCGACCGTGGATTCGATTTTGCGGGGGGATCTGATCGAGCGCGGGGCCGAGGCGGGGCATGCGCAGCATCTTCGTGGGATTCGAAACGCTGACCGAGGGAAATCTGCGGCAGAGCAATAAGCGGCAGAATCTGGGGCGCGATTACCGCGCGGTGGCGGATCGGCTGCACGGGCTGGGGATCATGATCAACGGCAGCTTCGTGTTCGGCATGGACGAGGATGGCGACGATGTGTTTCGGCGAACGGTGGACTGGGCGATGGAGCGCGGCATCACCACGGCGACGTTTCACATCATGACGCCGTATCCCGGGACGCGGCTGTATGCGCGGATGCGGAGTGAGGGACGGATGCTGACGCGGAACTGGGATCTCTTCGATACGCGGCATGTGGTGTACAAGCCGGCGCGCCTGACGATGGAGGCACTGAAGGCGGGATACGACTGGGCCTATCGCGAGTTCTATCGTTGGGGATCGATTGCGCGCGCGTCACTGCATCATGGAACGGCGAAACACCAGGCGAAGCACTTTTTTTATGCGGCAGGATGGAAGAAGTTTGAGGCGGTGTGGGATTTGGTCATCCGCGCACGACAGCTGAACTGGATGACGCCGGTGCTCGAGGCGGTGCTGGCTCGGGTGACCGAACAGGGTGCAGGCGCCAGGCTGCAGGCTACAGAAACTGCGCCGGTGGAGTTGTTGCCTGTGCTGGGGCAGGAGCGGGTCGGATAAACCCCAGGTGGATAGCGAATAGCGGCCCGTGTTCCGGTCCGTTCGTCACAAAAACGCGCTTTCCCTTGTGCTTCTACAGGAGATTTCGCTATAGTCCTGTCGAAGCGGAAGGGGAGTGCCGGATGGAAAGGATCGAGCTGCCGCAGGGCACGCTGGATTTGCTGATTTTGCGGACGCTGGCGGTGGGGCCGCAGCACGGCTGGGCGATTTCTGAGCGCGTGCAGCAGGTTTCGAGCGACGTGTTGCGCATCCAGCAGGGATCGCTGTATCCGGCGCTCCATCGCCTGGAGCGCCGGGGCTGGATCAAAGCGCGGTGGGGAACGTCGGACAACAACCGCCGAGCGAAATTTTACGAGCTGACCCGCATGGGCAGGAAACAGCTCGAGGTGGAAGAGGAGAGCTGGCGCAAGCTGGCCGCCGCGGTGGCGCAGGTTCTGGAGAACGTGTGATGCTGAGCGATTTGCGGTATCGGCTGGGGGCGCTGTTCGGGCGCGCGCGGATGGAGACCGAACTGGAGGAAGAACTGCGGTTTCATCTGGAGCGCGAAACCGAGAAGTACCGCAGGCAGGGGATGCGCGAGGACGAAGCGCGGCGGCGGGCGCGTCTCGCGTTCGGCGGACACGAGCAGATGAAGGAAGACGTCCGCGAGGCGCGGGGAACAAGCCTGGTCGAGAATGCGGCGCAGGATGCGCGCTTTGCGCTGCGCGTTCTCCGGAAGAATCCAGGCTTCACGGTGGTGGCCGCGCTCACGCTGGCGCTGGGGATTGGCGCCAGCACGGCGGTGTTCAGCCTGGTGGATGCGGTGCTGCTGCGGCCGATGCCGTATCCCAACGCGGCGCGTACGGTGATGGTGTGGGGCGAAGCGCCGGTGGGGTCGTATTACGGCAACATCGATCTGGCGTTCTCGGCGCAGGAGTATCTGTTGCTGGCCGGTGTGCAGAAGTCGCTGCAGAATGTCGGCGTGTTCCGGAAGAAGAGCTTCAACCTGACCGGCGCGGGCGAGCCGGAGCTCGAGGAGGGTGTCGAAGTCTCAGGCGGATTTTTTCCAGCGCTGGGCGCGGCGCCGCTCCTCGGTCGCACGATCACCGCCGCGGACGATCAGGCCGGCCACGAACGCGTCGCGGTGCTGAGCGAGTGGCTGTGGCAGACGCGCTACAACGGCGATCGCGGCGTGATCGGCAGGACCATCGATGTGAACGGGTATCCCTATAGTGTGATCGGCGTGATGCCGGAGCAGTTCGCGTTTCCGGATGGAATCAACATGCCGCCGGGGATGGATGTGCCGCGGCGGACCGCGTTGTGGGTTCCGATCGCCTTGCCGGCGGGTGCGCGCGGATCGAATGACATGGGAGTCGTGGGTGAGCTGAAGCCAGGCGTGAGCACGGCGCAGATGGAGCAGGATCTGCGCGCGTATGACAAACGGTTCATCGAGCAGTACCCGCAGGCCAAAGGCTACTGGGCGCGGGCGGTTCCACTGCCGCAGCAGGCGGTCATGGACACGCGGCGGCCGCTGCTGTTGTGGATGGGCGCGGTATGCGTCGTGCTGCTGATCGCGTGCTCGAACGTCGCGGGGTTGTCGCTGAATCGGTCGCTGGGGCGGCGCAGGGAATTTACGCTGCGCGGAGCATTGGGCGCGCGGCGCGGACGCATGGTGCGGCAGCTCATGATTGAGAATCTGCTGCTGGCCCTCGTCGGAGGCACGCTGGGAATTCTTCTCGCCGAAGCCGGGCTGTGGGCGACGAAGACGTTCGGTCCGGCAACGTTGCCGCGACTCCAGGAGGCGGGGCTGAACGCCGAGGTTGCTGCGTTCGCGCTCGCCGTGACGCTGGGAACAGGCTTGCTGTTCGGGCTGGCTCCGGCGCTGGGGACCACGCGCATGAATCTGGTGGAGGCGCTGAAAGACGGCGGGCAGCGCACCATCGGCAGCGTGACGGCTCCGCGGATTCGCAACGGATTGCTGGTGCTGCAGGTGGCACTGGCGCTGGTGCTGGTCGCGGCCGCAGGGCTCCTCCTCCGGACCTTCTACGACATGCTGCACACCCAGCCCGGATTCGACAGCACGCGGGTGATGACGTTTGAGCTGCCGCTGCCGGTGTCGCGCTATTCGGATACGGATCGCATGGCGCAGGTCTATGGCCAGGTGCTGGCGCACGTCGCCGCAATTCCTGGCGTGCAGTCGGCGGGCTTCGCGTCGGAGGTGCCGATGGGCGGCGAGACCGACAGCACCATCATTCGCATTCCGGGACGAAAGCAGGCGAGCCCAGGCGATGCGCCGGGGGCAAACTACCAGTTTGTGTCGCCAGGATTCTTCACGGCGATGGGAACGCCGCTCCAGCGCGGCCGGGACATCGCCGACTCCGATGTGCTCATGTCGCAGCACGTGACCGTGGTCAATCGCACCATGGCGGAAAAGTACTGGCCCGGACAGGATCCAGTCGGCAAGCAGGTGGGCGTGGGCCTGGTGAAGATTCCGCTGCGCACGATTGTCGGCGTGGTGGCGGACACCAGGCAGACGTCGCTGCGCGAGCCGCCCGCCCCCGAGATGTACGTTCCCTATACGCAGAATGAGATCAGGGTGTGGCCGTCGATGCAGTCGATGCAGTATGCCCTGCGCGTGCGCGGCGATGGAGCGGGCATCGCGGCGAAGGTGCGGCAAGCGGTGGACGCCGTTGATCCCGATCTGCCGGTGGCGCACTTCACCGCGCTCACCGCGCTGGTCGACGAGTCGATGACGGCGGACCGGTTCGCCATGCTGCTGCTGAGCGGCTTCGGACTGCTGGCGCTGCTGCTCGCCTCGGTCGGCATGTACGGCGTCATTGCGTACACCGTGCTGCAGCGCACGGCGGAGATCGGCGTGCGCATGGCCCTGGGCGCGGGACGCAGCCAGATTCTGCTCATGGTGCTGCGCCAGGGCGGCGCGCTGGCCGGCGCGGGCATCGGCATCGGGCTGATTGCGGCGTGGATGACGACGCGGCTCATGCAGGGATTTCTCTACGGCGTGCGCCCCGCGGATCCGGCAACCTTTGCCGCGGTGGCTGTGTTGTTGATGGCGGTGGCGCTGGCTGCGTGTTGTGTGCCGGCGCGCCGGGCGATGCAGGTGGACCCCATGGTGGCGCTGCGCTGCGAGTAGGCCTTGCCGTCCAGACGGACCCATCGAGCCAGTGAAAACTCCCGGAATCCGCGATTCGACGCCGGAAAAACCGTCTTAACTTCATCCGGGAACTATTCTGCTCGCCATTGCGTACCCTTTGACAATCGACAAGAGAGTACGGGATGCTTTAAACACTCTTGTCGAATGTCGAGGGGGAACGATGCCGCCATCCGCCGATTTGCTGCAGGGAACACTGGACATGCTCATCCTGAAGGCCATTGCTCTCAGGCCGGAACACGGCTGGGCCATTGCCCAGCGGATTCAGCTGGTTTCGAACGACGTGCTGCAGATCGGCCAGGGATCGCTGTATCCGGCGCTCCATCGCCTGGAATACAAAGGCTGGATCCGCGCGCAGTGGGGCGCATCGGAGAACAATCGGCGCGCGCGCTTCTACTCCCTGACCGCGGCCGGGCGCAGGCAATTGGAAGCCGAGCTGGAGAACTGGGACCGGCTGGCCGGCGCGGTGAATCTGGTGCTGGAACGGATCTGAGCAGGAGCAGCGGCAGGAGCGAGCTTCGATGATCAGCGAAATGTGGTCGCGGGTGAAATTTTTCTTCAGCGGCAAACGCCGCAGCGAAATAGATGAGGAGATCGCGTTTCATTTGCAGCGCGAGACGGAGGCGAATATGGCGGCTGGCATGAATGAGAAAGACGCGCGGCGTCGCGCGGCCATTGCGTTTGGCGGCCGGGAGCGGGCCCGCGAGCAGTGCCGCGAAGAGCGTCCCATCTGGTCGCTGGAGTCGGTGGTGCGCGACCTGCGCTATGGGCTGCGCGGCCTCGCGCGGAATCCGATGTTCACCGCCGTCGCCGTGCTGACGCTGGCGCTCGCGATCGGTGCCAACGCCACCATCTTCAGCATGCTCGATCAGGCCCTCATGCGCGCGCTGCCGGTGCGCGATCCCGGCCAGCTGGTGGTGCTGAGTTACGCAGGCTCGATAAGCGGGCACGCCGAGTCCCACGGCGGCAACACTGAGGGGCACCGGCACGAGTTCTCCTATCCCATGTACAAGGATCTGCGCGACCAGAACACCGTGATGAGCGGGCTGATTACCGCGGCTCCGGCAACAGTGGGCGTGACCTGGAACAACCGCGCGGAGAGCGTGAGCGCGGAGATGGTGAGCGGGAATTATTTCGATGTCCTCGGTGTCCCGCCGGCCATGGGGCGCGTGTTCGACCCGGGCGATGAGTCCGCGCCGGGGGCGAATTCGGTGGCAGTCCTGAATTTCGATTACTGGAAGTCGCACCTTGCGGAAGCGCCGGTGGTGGGCAAAACGCTGCTGATCAACGGCACGCCCTTCACGATTGTGGGGGTCGCCGCGCCTGGATTTCACAGCATGGTGTGGGGGCAGCTGCCGGGCGTATACGTGCCCATCACCATGCAGAAGATCATCGAGCCGGAATGGGATTTTCTGCCCGATCACAAGTCGTACTGGACCGATGTGGTGGGGCGGCTGAAGCCGGGGGTGAGCACGGCGCAGGCCACGGCCTCGATGAACACGCTCTTCCTGCAACTGCGGACGGCGGAGTTTGCTCTGCAGAAGGATCAGACGCAAAAGGGACGGACCGACTTCCTCACGAAGTCTCATTTGAACCTCGAAGCAGGAGCGCGGGGCTTTTCGCCGCTGCGCGACGATGTGCAGACGCCCCTCACCATCGTGATGGCCATGGTGATCCTGGTCATCCTGATGGCGGTGGTCAACGTGGCCAGCCTGCTGCTGGTGCGGGCCGCAACCCGGGCGCGGGAATTTTCTGTTCGCTATGCGCTGGGCGCGACTGGCGGGCAGGTGCTGCGCCAGCTTCTGGCCGAGGGGATGCTGCTGGGCGTGGCGGGCGCGGCCATCGGGCTGGCGCTGGCGCCGGAAGCGCTCCATCTCCTCATCCGCTGGATGTCGTCGGGGAACCCGGGTGAGCCGGCCTTTACGGCAACGCTGGACTGGCGCGTGCTGACGTTCACCATGGTCGCGACGGTGGTGGCGAGTTTGCTGTTCAGCCTCGCCCCCGCCATGCAGTTCTGGAATCCGAAGCTGGCCGAGGCGCTGCGGCAGTCGCGCAGCGAAACCGGCGGATCGCTCCGCTTCCGTCGCACCTGCGTGGCGCTGCAGATCGGCTTCAGCCTCCTGCTGATCGTGGCCGCGGGATTGTTTGTGCGGACCATCGACAACCTGCGCAAGGTGAATGCCGGATTCGCCACCGATCATTTGCTGGTGTTCTATCTCAATCCTTTGCTGGCGGGTTATCCGTCAACCGGCGTAGTCCCGGTGGAACAGCGCGCGCTCGATGCGATTGCGGCCTTGCCCGGCGTGCGCAGCGTGGGCGCAACCAACGACGAGGATCTGACCGGCGACGGGGTCTCGGGGAACGTGATTGTTCCCGGCTATACGCCGCCGCCGGATGATGACTACGATGTGGAGCTGCCGTGGGTGAGCAATGGATATCTGCAGACACTGGGGGTTCCGCTGCTGACAGGGCGCTATTTCAACGCCGGCGACACCGCGACCTCCGATCGAGTGGCAATCGTCAATGAGAGCTTCGCAAAGCATTTCTTCGGGAGCGCAGGGGCGGCTGTGGGGCATCACCTGAACCGGAACCGGCCGCAGACCGACGCGACGATTGTGGGGGTGGTGAAGGATGTGAAGCACAGCAGCATGCGCGATCCCGCGACACCGATGTGCTACACGCTGTTTTCGCAGGCGATCCGGACGACCGGGCTCATCTACTACCTGCGCACCTGGCAGGATCCCGATGCGGCGGCCAACAGCATTCGCGCCGCGATTGCGAACATCGACACCAAGCTGATTGTCGGCAACCTTGCGACGATGCAGCAGAAGATCGACGATCAGCTGCTGGCGGAGCGCACCATCGCGCTCCTCGCCATGACGTTCGGCGCGCTCGCGACGGTGCTGGCCGGGATCGGACTGTACGGAATCCTGGCGTACTCAACCGCGCAGCGCACCCGCGAGATCGGGATCCGTATGGCGCTCGGCGCTCGGCGCGCGACGGTGGTGGGGCTCATCGTGCGGGAGGTCATGATCCTCGCCGGAGGCGCCGTACTGGTGACCATTCCGTTGGCGATTTTGGCCACGCGTGCGGTGCGCAGCGAACTGTTCGGCGTGTCGGTGATGGACCCGCTCACGTATGGCGCGGGGATCGCCGTGATCTGCCTCGTGGCTGGACTCGCGGGATTCGTCCCCGCACGACGAGCGGCGACCGTCGATCCAGCGCGGGCGCTGCGCACCGACTAGCGTGGAGTCCCGAAAGCTCGTTCAATCAGTGCTCTTTGGTTTTGTATCAGGGCACGAATGAATACCCCATTGAAAACACGCAACTTGCTGAATCTTCAATCGCCCACATTGCCAGGATTGCCACAATTGTCAGCCTGGCCGCACAAAAACGCACAAATTTGCGGCGACAAGAGCTTCTTACCGCTCGGCCGGACTTTTCGGACGGTCAACTTAGCCATCATCACTCATAAGCCCGAGTTGTCATCCCGAGCGGAGCGCCGTGGGGCCCCACCGCAGGTGGGGTAGGCGGAGCGAGGGATCTGCGGTTGTCTTTCGCCACCTGAAACTTCGGTATTGCCGACCTCCATGTGAGTCTTCAGCCTGTTTAATGGAGCGGAACCGCGAGATATCCCCCATCTCCAGGGCCCAGCTCAGCGCCGTGATCGGTCCCACCCCCGGAACCGTCCTCAGTCGTCTGATTCGCTCCTTCAGCAGCGGATCGCGCTCCAGTGAACTGACCAGCGCATAGTCGGTCTTCTGGCACCTCTCGATGGTCTCGCGGCTGATCCTGAGCAGTGGACGGATGCTGTCATCGATCTCGCCGTTGGTCGTCATCAGCCTTCGAAAATAACCCACCTTGTGGAGCCTGCTTTTGGTGTGTTCCACGCCGGTTTCCATCAGCAGTCCTGACACCCGGTTCTTGGTTTGCACCATCTGCCTCACGATCAGGTGCCGGTAGCGCAGAATCCGCCGCCGATCACGGATCTCCGTGGAAGCCATATGGCACTCGGGCAGGAAATCGCAGCGCAGGCAGTCAGCGATCTTGCTGGCATCAATCTTGTCGTTCTTCTTTTTGGATAACGCGATGGCTCGCAGCATCAGTGGATGCGCAACCTTGACCGCGCTGGCGTGCGGCAGCAGATGATCATAGACCCAGCCGGTGAAAATCGTCGCTTCCATCGCGATGGTGCGGGGCTGGGGAAGCGTTGCAATCCACGCATCCAGCTCGTGTCGCGTCGAACCCAGCTTACCTTCCCGTTGCACACAACCAGCCGCGTCCTTCACGCAATAGCTGATCGTCTTCTTGTGAACATCCAGTCCGATGTAGTACATGTCGTCTCTGAGGAGCCTCCGAGGTTGTTCTCTGAATCAGCGTCGCGCTGAGTTCAGCTTTTGTAACACCTCGTGCTCCTCTTCGACTCAGCATTCAAACAATCCGGCCAGGCGTACCATGGGGCGAAATCGGGCTGGGAACCGCCGCTACAATGACTCCTTCGGGCAATAATCGGCTTCGCATCTTCTTCGTCGTCACAATCATTTTCAGCAGCATCGCCGCATGCGGCCAGGCTACAGAGGCAGGCGCAAATAAAGATGTGCTTGCCGTATCACTGAAAATGCAGAGCGTGCAGGTTCGAATCGGCGAAATGCCCTTCGCCATCCTGACCATTTACAACACAAGCGATCAGCCGGTGATGATCCGTAGCTCCATGTACCGGGTTTATGTCTACGGAAAGGATGGAGAAGCCCCAACGACTCTCATTCAGCGGCAAATCACGGAAAGACTTCGCCCCGGAGATGCGCCACTGTCAACCACTCTGAACGCCGACCCGACAACCCTATGGCCGGCTGACGGAGCTGGTGATTCGTGTGTTCGCAAGTTTCAGCTGACCTATCTTTACGATCTAAGTGCGCCCGGCACATACAACGCTCATGCAGAGGTAATGGACCCCTCATCTCACAGATGGGTGCGTACCGAAACGGTGACCTTCGAGATGACGCCACCAGCGCAGTAGACTTCAGTGGGCGGGCGGGTTACCGGCATATCGGAGCTTTCGGACAGCGGAAAACGAACCTCGCGACCATTGGCCGCACAAAAAACGCACAACATTTTTCCACCAGGCTATTAGTTGCAGAGCCTAAATCACTTACGGACGGGCCGTAAAATCAGGGCATGACTTCAGTCGTGCCGCAAAGGTCGCAAAATCAATCGGGCTTTAGCCCCTGCCCGCTGTTCCTGGAACCATTTCGCTCCGTCGAATCGTTCAATGAATTGCAGAGACACCACCCTGGCGCCATCAGCTACTCGGCGTGCAGAGCTTCGGTGGGGTTCACCGATGCCGCCCGCCGCGCCGGCAGATAGCTGGCGAGCAGCGCGGACGATCCGAGGACGACAGCGACCGCGACCAGGGTAGCCACGTCCCACGTCTGCACGCGGAAGAGCAGCGAGCGAAGCAGCGTCGTTGCGGCCAGGGAGCAGACCAGTCCCGCGACGATGCCGATCGCGGCCAGCCTTCCCGCTTCGCGCAGAATGAGCCGGTAGACCGAGGACCGCTGTGCCCCCAGCGCCATCCGGACCCCGATTTCGCGCGTGCGCTGGCTCACAGAATACGCGACCACCCCATAGAGACCGACCACGCTCAGCAGCAAAGCGAGCACGGCGAACCCTCCGACGATCCACGCCGAGGAACGGTGCAGCGACGCCGAAGGAGAGTCGTGCACGCGCTGGCTCATGGTCATGGGTTGATAGACGGCGAGACCAGGATCGACGCTGTGAATCGCAGCCGCGACCGTCGGCAGCAGCGAATCTTCGTCCTGCGCCGTGCGCAGCAGGACGGCGAAGTCGCTGGTGGGGGATTGATTGAACGGGACGTAGAGCGCGCCGCGGGGTGCGGCATCCAGCTGGCCTTCCTGAATATCGTTGACCACGCCCACGATCCGGACGTGTTGGTTCCCGTCGCCGTCGTCGGAGACCTGCTGGCCGATGGGGTCCTGATTGGGGAAGAACTGCTGGGCGAGCCGCTGGTTGATCACGCCGACGAGGGCTTTCGACGCGTCGTCATCTTCGGTGAAGAGCCGGCCACGAATCAACTGCGCCTGGAGCGTCCTGAAATAGCTGGCGCTCACGTCGCGGTGGATGACCTCGCGGAGACCGTCGTAATGCGGCTGGCCAACAACGGAGAGAACTTTGGTCCCGTCGCCATCGCCCAACGGCAGATCGCTGGTGAGGGCAACGGAGCGAACGCCGGGAAGGCTCGCGAGCCGGGCATCGATTTGGCGCTCGAGGGCGATACGGGCGGGATCCTTTTTGTACTCCGGACCTTCGGCAGCCACCTGCAGCGTGGCGAGGTGATCCGGGATGAGGCCGGTGTCGGTGTGGAGCAGGCGGTAGAAGCTTTTCCCGAGCAGGCCCGCGCTGACCAGCAGCACCACCGCCATGGTGAGTTCAATCACCACCAGATTGGAGCCGAAGCGGCGCCACACCGTGCCCGCGAAGCTGCGGCCGCCCGAGGAGAGATCCGCGTGGAGGTCGGCGATCGAGATGCGCAGTGCGGGCATCAGCGAGAAGAGCGCGGCGGAGAGGAGCGAGACGACGACGGCGAAGAGCAAAACTCGAACATTGGGGCCGAGTTCGTTGAGCCACGGCTTGGAGGCGAGCATGTCTTTGGGAATGAAGCCCATCACAGAATGTGTCGCAAGAAAGGCGAGCGCGGTTCCGAGGATTCCGGCGGAAGCGGCGAGAACCACGCCTTCGGTGATGAAGAGAAGAGTGAGGCGGCCGCGCGAGGCTCCCACCGCGCCGCGGACCGCAAACTCGCGGCGGCGGCTTTCCGAGCGGACGAGGAGAAGGCTTGAGACATTGACGGTGGCGATGAGAAGCAGAAGCCCAGCTCCGGCGAGGAGCACGAGCAGGATGGGCCGAACGTCGCCGACGATCAGGTCGATGGCGGAGAGCATGAAGACGCCGCGGCCACGATTCGAATCAGGGTACTGGCGCTCGAGCTGCGCGACCACGGTGCGCATGTCGGCATACGCGGCGTTGAAAGTCACGCCGGGCTTGAGCCGAGCGAGGCCGAAGGCGCTGTGGCAGGCGCGCATTTTTTCGCATTCGCCGTCGGCGCGCTCGTTGGTCCAGAAGTCGGCCGGCTCAGCGGGAGCGAAATGAAAATCCCGAGGCATGACTCCGATGATGGTGTTGGGTTGGCCGTCAAGAACCACGGTCTGGCCAATCGCGTCAGCCCGGCCGCCGAAGCGGCGCTGCCATGCCGCGTAGCTGAGGATTGCCGTGCGAGGCTGTCCCGGCTGATCGTCGTTGGGGCGGAAATCGCGGCCCAGCACCGGGGCGACGCCGAGGGTGCGGAAGAAGCCCGCGCTGACGCGGGATCCGTCGGCTTTTTGTGTTCCGGTGGGGGTCTGCAGCAGGAAGCCCCAGGGCGCGTAGATTTCGAGGGACGAAAAGACAGTGTTCTCGCTTTTCCAGTCGATGTAGTCCTTGTAGGAAAGGTGGAAGCGCGGGCCGAGGGAGTTGCTCTCGAACAGCACGATCAGCCGCGAGGCGTCCTGAAAGGGCAGCGGCTTGATCAGGGCAGCGTCGACAAAGCTGAAGATGCCAACGCTGGCCCCGATCCCGAGCGTGAGGATGAGGATCGCGGTCGCGGCAAAGCCGGGATTCTTGCGCAGCTGGCGGACGGCGAAGCGAAAATCCTGCAGAACGCTTTCCAGCGCCAGACCGGCGATCGAGTGGGATTCGTCGCGCAGGCGGGCGTCGTTGCCGAAGCGGCGCGCGGCGGCGTAGCGGGCTTCGCGGGAAGACAGCCCTTCGGCAACGAAGGATTTCTCCGCCTCCTCGCGATGAAAAGCCATCTCTTCTTCGAGCTCGCGATTGAAGCGATCGGGGCGGCCCGTCAGCCGGAATTTTCTGAACAAACGCATCAAGCGGTTCATGGAATCTCCTGCACCATCGCTAGGCGTTCTGGAGGACCCGGGTAATCGCGGCGATCATCTGATCAAACTCCGACAGCTCCAGGCCCAGCTGCTTCTTGCCCGCGGCGGTCAGCGTGTAATACCGCGCGCGCCGGTTCGTCTCCGTCATCTTCCACTCGGCCTTCACCCAGCCCTGCAGCAGCAGGCGCTGCAGCGCCGGATACAGCGATCCTTCCTCCACCGTGAGCACGTCGTCGGAGAGTCGCCGGATCGAGAGGGCGATGCCGTAGCCGTGCATCGGCGCGCGGGTCAGCGTCTTCAGGATCAGCATGTCGAGGGTGCCGGGCAGAAGGTCGGGTTTGGCGGCCATGCGGATACCATAGACTATCTATGGATAGAAAGTCAACATGAGCGGACGGCGGACAGCGCTCCATGCGCGCGAGGGCCGCAGGGATGTCTGGCTGGATGTCCGCAGCGGGGTTCAGATCGCCGTGCGCCCGCCGTCCACCGCCAGCTTTGCGCCATAAATGAAACTGGCACGATCCGTGGCGAGGAACACGATCGCCTCAGCAATCTCATCGGCGGACGCCGGACGGCCTGCCGGCGCCTGGGCAGCGAGTTGGTCGAGCCCCTTCGCCCATTGCCTCCGTGCCTTCGGTGCGCGTCGGTCCGGGGCTGACTGCATTGACCCGGACGCCGCTCGGTCCGTATTCAGCGGCCCAGGTTTTGGTCAACAGATTGATCGCGGCCTTGCTGGAGCCATAGAGACTCATCCCCGGCGCTCCGTAATCGGCCACCATGGTCGACAGATTCACGATCGCCCCTTTGCCTCGGCTGGCCATCAGCGGCGCGAGTTCCGCTACCAGGAAGTACGGCGCTTTCACGTTGACCGAGAACACCCGGTCGAATTGTTCTTCCGTCATTTCCTGGGTCGGCCCAAACGGGTAGATACCCGCATTGTTGATAAGAATGTCCACGTGTCCATTGCCCAGCTCGACCGCTCTCTGCGCTACGGCGCGTGCGCTGGCTGCATCCTGAAGGTCAGACGAAATAAAATCCGCCTTTCCCCCCAGTGCGCGGATTTCCTCGATGGTCTTCTTTCCGCGCTCGGCATTGCGCCCCACCACTAAAACGTGGATGCCCAGCTGCGCCAGCTTATTGGCCGTCGCACGACCGATTCCGCTCGTTCCTCCGGTGATCAGTGCTGTCGAGCTGTTGGTTGTCACGGGCAATCTCCCTGGCACGCGCTGGGACGACTGTGAGGCCCAGGTGATCATAGTACGACGATCGATGAGCACAAGGGTAAACAGGCCGAGGCCGATCATGCCCGGCTTCACGTCACGGTTGAGAAATGCGCCCGTACCGTGGGATCTCAACCCCACCCCTTCGCTCGGGGATGACGCGGCCTGTCATTGCGTGTGGAGCGCGACGATAGGGTCGACCGAGGCGGCACGCCGCGCGGGGATGTAGCAGGCGGCCAATGCGACCACCATCAACACGAGGGCGACGGCCACAAACGTGAGCGGGTCGTGCGGAGTGACGCCGAACAGCTGCGCGCGCATCAACCGGGTCAGTCCGAACGCGAGCACGATGCCGAGAGCGACGCCGGCGAGGGCCATTTTTGCTCCTTGCCGCAGGACCAGCCGGAGGACGTCGCTGCGCTGCGCGCCCAGTGCCATGCGGACGCCGATCTCGCGCGTGCGCTCGCCCACCAGATAGGAAATGACACCATAGATCCCGATGCAGGAGAGTCCAAGCGCCAGAGCCGCAAAGAAGGCGAGCAGGATCATGGAGAGGCGGCGGGCGGCGAAGTTGCGGGCGAGGACGCCGTTCATGGTGTCGACCGCGTAGACGATTTCGTTGGGATCGATCGCGGCGACGGCGCGGCGCACCGAGGGCATGATGGCGGCGGGATCGTCGTGCGTGCGCAGGACGACAGCGGTCACGTCGGCGAGCAGCGGCATGAGCTTGGGCGGCGTCTGCATCATCGGGTAGTAGAACTGCGCTTCAATCGCGGATTTGGGATCGTTCCCCGGACCCCACTGCTTTACGTGGCCGACGACGCCAATGATCTCCGCCTCGGTATCGAACTGGGCGATGTGGATGTGCTGGCCGATGGGGTCCTTGCCGGGAAAGTCTTCGCGGGCAAGCACGTCGTCAATGTCAACCACGGTGGGCGCATTTTCGTCGTCATGATCGGAGACGAAGCGGCCGCGCAGCAGCGTCATGCCCATCGCCTTCTGGAAGCCGGACTCAACCAGATAGAACAGGGCCGGGTGCATGTCGTTATCGTTGTCCGGCTTCGGTTCGCCTTCAATCCAGAAGGGCAGCGCGGAGTCATGGATCATGGGGCGCGAGCCGAGCGTGACGGAGACGGCTTCAACACCAGGAATGGCGCGCATGGCGGCTTCGAACTGGCGCAGGCGCGCGCGCGTTTCCGCGGGCGTGGTTTTGGCGTTCGAGGGCAGCGAGACCGAGAAGGTGATGGCGTGGTCGGGATTGTAGCCGGGGTTCACCTTCCAGAGAGCGGCGAAGGTGCGCAGCATGAGCCCGGCGCCGATGAGAAGAACGATGGCAAGCGCCACTTCCGCGGCGACGAAGAGTCCCTGCAGACGGTGGCGGCCACCGGCGGAGCCGCGGCCGAAGTGGCGGAGAACGTCCTGCAGATCGGCGCGTGAGATTTTGAGCGCCGGCGCGAGGCCGAAAACGATGCCGGCCAGCAGCGAGACCGCGAGGCTGAAGAGCAACACGCGCGCATCGAGAGAGACTTCCGTCACGCGCGGCAGTTCTGCGGGCAGAGCGGCGACGATCGCTTTCGTCGCCAGCCAGGCGAGCGCGAGTCCGAGCACGCCGCCCATGCCCGCGAGAATCACGCTTTCGGTCAGGAGCTGGCGGATGAGCCGTGCGCGGCTGGCGCCCAGCGCGGAGCGGAGCGCGAACTCGCCCGAGCGCGCCATCGATCGCGCCAGCAGCAGGCTGGCCACGTTGGCGCAGGCGATGAGCAGCAGGAATTCGACAGCGGCGAGCAGCACCAGCAGGATGGGCTGCACGTTGCCGACGATGTCCTCTTTCATCGAGACCAGCGAGATGCCCACGTCCTTGTCGGCCTCGGGATAAAGGACGGCGAGGTGATGCGCGATGGTGTCCATATCGCCGCGCGCCTGGCCGAGAGTGACGCCGGGCTTGAGCCGGCCGATCGCGTGCGCGCTCTCATCGACGCGGCGATCGCGGAACGAGGGATCGTTCCACTGGCCGAGCGGAATATACACGTCGCGATCGGTGCCATAGAAGAGGAAGCTGGGGGGAAGGATGCCGACGACGGTGTAATCGGCGCCGTTGAGGGTGATGACTTTGCCGAGCATGGAGGGCGAGCCACCGAACTGGCGATGCCAGAATCCGTCGCTGAGCAGGACGATGGGAGCAGCGCCCAGGCGGTCGTCGCTGGGGTTGAAGTCGCGGCCGAGGGCGGGATGCAGTGCCGAGGGTCGAGAGAAACTGCGCGGAGATCATGAAGCCGTTCACGCGCTGCGCGGGACCGTGGCCGGTGAAGTTGTAATCCTCGTGGCGATACATCGCCATGGAGGAGAAGGTGCTGTTCTGGCTCTGCCAGTCGAGGAAATTGAGGTAGCTGATGGGCGCCTGAGGCTGGGTGCCATTGCGCTCGTTGATCGCGACCAATTGGCCGGATTGCGCGTAGGGCAGCGGGTTCAGCAGCACGCCGTTGACGACGGAGAAAGCGCGGTGTTCGCCCCGATGCCGAGAGCCAGCGTGAGCACCGCGATGATCGCGAACGCGGGGGACTTGAGCAGCATGCGGAAGGCAAAGCGAACGTCCTGGGCCAGAGCCATCACGAGCAGACCTCTGCAATAGGGATTCGAGCATTGTAGGGCCTTCACCTCGTTGCGCTCACCTCCGCGATGACGGACGGTGTTCCATCCGGGATCAGCGGAGCAGTGGTCAGGCAGAAAACCGACGGCAGAGAGAAGCGGTCAGGGCAGGATGAGTCAGGCCGCCAGGGTCGAGGGTCATCACCCCGACATCGGCCTCTTCCTGGCAGGCGCGTTCGAGCATGGGACACGTCAGTGACGAATGGGCAGAAAAAATCGCCCAGGTGGACGAAAACCCTCTACTAAAACGTTATACTAGGCGGCTGAGTGGGATCGGCCTTCTGCAGATGCGCGGAAATTCCCTTCCCCTGTTAGGCTGGCGGATTGGGTTGGGCCAAATGCGAGGGGATGTGGGAACAGGCAGCGGTCGGGGATGCGGGCGGGCTCGTGGGTTGTGGTTTCTCGTCGCTTGCGCGGCATGGTGTTGGCTGGCGACGGCATGGTGCGGCGCCCAGACGGCTGCGGTTCCGGGCTGGGGCGGCGTGGTGCGCGACGCCACCGGACCCACAGTTCCAGGCGCCGTCGTCGAGCTGACCAGTCCGGGGGGCCGCGTCGAGCAGGCGACCACGCAGGCAGACGGCAGCTTCAGCTTCGTCAGTGTCCCCGCGGGTCGGTATGCGCTGGTGATCCGGGTCAAGGGACAACCGCCGACGGCTCCCGTCGAAGTCGAGCTGCCGGGCACTCCTGTCACAGTCACCGTGACAGATCAAAACACCGTCACGGTGGCGGCGCTGCCGGCCTCTTCTGCAGCGGCAGGCGCGGCCGTGGCCTCCGGCAATTCCGGAACCGGAACCAGCGGCGGCGAGAAGCTGTCGAGCGAGGCCGTGAGCTCTCTGCCCCTGAACGGCCGCGACTTCAGCACGCTGCTGCTGCTCGCCGCCGGCACCATGACCGACGCCAACGGCGCCACCAACTTCACCCAGCAGTTTGCGATCAATGGACAGCGCGGCGTCGAGGCGGTATTCGCCATGGACGGCGCCGACATCAGCGATCCCGAGATGGGCGGCAGCACCTTCACGAATTTCAACGTCGATGCGATCGAGGGCCTGCAGTCCAGCTCCGGATGGATGCCCGCCGAGATCGGGCGCGGTGCGGCCGGCTTCACCAACATCATTACCCGGTCGGGCCAGGCCGGCTTTCATGGTTCGTTTTTCGAGTTTCTGCGCAACTCCGCGCTCGATGCGCGCAATTATTTCGACTATCCCTCCATCGTCGAGCCAGGCCGGATTCCCCCCTTCAAGCGCAACGAGTTTGGCTTTACCAATGGCGGGCCCGTGCTGCTGCCACATATATATGATGGCCGCGGCAGGACCTTTTACTTCGGCCAGTATCAGGGCTTCCGCCAGGTGCTGGGCACCACCCAGGTGCTGCCCATGCCCACCGCTGCCGAGCGCGCGGGCAACGACGTCGTTACCTACTCCGACGGAAGTACCGACACCCTGACCGTTCCGGTGAACGCCCAGATTGCCGCCGTGCTGGCGCGCTATCCGTTGCCGAATAATCCCACCGGCGCATATGGAGCACGGACGTACGCGGCGCCTTCGAATGTGGCGACGAATGCGGATCAGTTTTCCATCCGCATCGATCAGAAGCTGGGCGAGAAGGGGCAGTTTCTGGCCCGCTTCAACTACGACAACCTCACCGGGCCGACGACGAATCCCGACCAGACCACCATCGATCCCAGCTTTGCCGTCCAGTATGTCGACCGGCAGCGCAACGTCGAGTTCCGCTACACCCGCACGCAGTCGCCGCATTTCCTGTGGGAGTCGGTGCTGAGCATCACCCGCACGACACCCTCGTTTCCAACCCCCAACCATACCGATCCCGCGGTGAAGTTTACCGATGGACTGTATGAAGGATTCGACACTGCTGCGGGATCGGTGATGTCGGCCTTCGGCAATCTGTTTCAGGGCCAGCAGAATTTCACGTGGACGAAGGCGCGGCATGCGATCAAGGCCGGCGTCGAGGCGCGGCTCAATCGCGATACGACCTATTTCGGCACGAGCCCCAACGGCGAATATGACTTTGGCGGCGGCACGGTGTATTCGCCGGTGTTCATTCCATCGCAAAGCGGGACGCACAACGTGAATCCCGGCGACCCCCTGCCCAATACGCTCGCCAGTTTGCTGATCGGCTACCCCTATAGCTACACGGTCGCGGTGGCGCCGCCTTATTTTTCCAACGGCGCGCACATCGGGCCGGCGGCCATCAATCGCAACGACGTGAACGTCTACGTCGAGGACACGTGGAAGATCAATGACCGTTGGGCACTGGACTACGGTTTGCGCTATGAAGTGTATTCGCCGATCACCGAGCGCGCGCATCGCACCTCGAGCTTCCTTGAGGTGACGCCACCACCGGGAACGCCGCAGGAGTATCTGATCAATCCGCAACCCGGCTATCAGTTTGGCTGGAATGGCTGGGGGCCGCGCATCCAGGTGGACTGGAATGCGCCCCACGCGCTGCGCGTGCATGCCGGCGGCGCCATGACCGTGATCCCGCCCAATATCTGGCAGGACAACTTCCTGACCGGCTCAACGCCCTTTGCCGTCTATCCGAGGGTCAACGCGTCACGCAGCGGCGAGATCGCTTACGGATTCCAGATCACGCCCGACGAGCTGCCGCAGACGTATACGCCCTCCGGGCAAAACGTCTTCGCCAGCGGCAACCCGAAAAAGGTTCCCGCCAACACGGTCATGGATGTGAACCGCTACCAGAACGATCTGGCCGCGCTGGCGCCTGGACATCAGCTGTCGCTGCTGACCCTGAGCGCCATCGACCGCCGCTTTGGCGATGGATTTTTGCAGACGTGGACGCTGGGTCTGGAGCGGACGTTCCTGGGCCTGACCGCCGATGCGGGCTATGTAGGGACAGCATCTTTCCGCCTGCCGCGCGCTTCGTTTCCGAACGGCTATCAGGGCGCGGAACCAGGGTTCGCGCCGTATACGCAGTTCGACAGCTCCGGCGTGACCACCGGAGGGTTCGGATTAGAGAACGTGATCACAAATACGTCGCACTCCTCGTACAACGCGCTGCAAACTTCGCTCTCCGGCACGGTGAAGCATGGAGGCCCCGGATTGCAGGCGGGCTATACGTGGTCGAAATCCCTCGACGACACGAGCTCGGTGATCGGCGGGACGGGTTCGACGGGCGCGGTAGCGCTGCCGCTGCCGCAGGATCCGTTCAACACGCATCCGGAGAAGGGACCGTCGAATTTCGATGTGGCCCATGCGTTCTCGGTCAGCGCGGCCCAGGATCTGCATGTGCAGAGTCTCGGGATGGAAGGGCCGCGCATGCGCAAGTTTGCCGCCGGCTGGGAGCTGCTCAGCATCTCGACCATCACCAGCGGTTCACCCTTCACCGTGTATTCGGGTATTCAGCAGACCGGAGCGGGCACAGCCGGCGCCGACCGCCCGGACCAGATTGCGAAGCCGCAGTTGTCGACGGCGCATAGCTCCACGCGGCCGCGCGAAGACTACTTCGGCAAAGGCGCGGGGAATGCGTCCTTCTTTTCCATTCCCATCGGCGTGCCAGGCGGAACCGGCCCCAACGATGGGCGATTCGGGACGCTGGGGCGCAACACCTTTCGCGGTCCGGCCTACTACGACTTCGACTACGCGGTCATCAAGGACACGCCCTTTGGGCGGCGCGCCAGCGGTGTCGAGCGCGGCGACGTCCAGTTCCGTTCCGAATTCTTCAACGTCTTCAACATCGTCAACATGGGGCTGCCCGCCAACACCATCATGGGGTCGGGCTTCGGCGAGATCAGCAAGACCGCCGGAACCTCGCGGCAGATTCAGTTCTCGCTCAAATTGATTTATTAACGTCCAGGCGGGCGCGCTTTTGTGCCGACGAACGGCTGGAAATAGCCGTGGCCTGCTCCCGTGGCCAATTACCGCGTCAAAATCACCTCATACAAATTGTCCTTCGCCAGAAAGAACCGGCTCCCGGAGAATCCCTTGAACAACTGCTCGATCTTCCGGTTCGTGTACACCCGCTGCACCGGATACGGCTCCGACTCCTGCATCTCGATCTCCGACGTGTCCGTCAGGTGATAGCGGCAATACGCCGTGTACGGCCCGGTCGGCTTCGAGTGAAAAATTGCCAGCACCTTGCCGTCCCGCAGCGTCGCATCCTTCAGCCGCGAGACCAGCGCCTCGATCAGCCCCTCCGGAATGTAATCCAGCGTCGCCCACAACAGCACCACATCGAACTGCCGCCCGTGAAAATTCAGATTCTGCTCGAAGAATCCCTCCACGTTGAACCGCGGCGGCTCGCCCTCCTCCAGCGGCGGCAGCTTCCACTCCGCGCGCAGCGACTCGTGCACCACATCGGCCATGTACACGCTGTGGCCCATTTCTGTCAGAAAATTGATGTTTTGCGGCGACGTCGGCCCGATGTCCAGCACCCGCAGCCCGTTCTCCGCGCGCAGATGCTTCTGCAACGCTTCCCACCCGCTGCTGTGCCGCGGAATTCTCGGCCCCGTCAGCACCGTCGGCCGGTCCCGCCCCTCATCCTCTTTTTTCCTGCGGAACAGATTCACCATCCGCGCTTCTTCGCCCTCGTTCCTGGATTGTAAAGGCTCTGATCGCTCGACGCTGAACGCTTTCGGTTATCTGGACCTCCCGGCCCTCTCCGCATAAGATGTTGTGCGATCCGTACCAGCCACCTCCCCGGAGTCCGAAATGAATCGCTTCACCCCGCTCCTCGTCCTCTGCCTCCTTGCCGCCCTTCCCGCCTGCGCCAAAAGCAAAGACAAGCCCGAGGGCGGCTCCTTCACCTTCGAAGGCCAGCAGCGGGTCTACAGCTACCAGATCCCCTCCGCCGCCGATCCCACCAAACCTCTGCCCGCTGTCGTTCTCCTTCATGACCAGGGCGATTGGGCCTCCAGTGTCATCAGCGCGTGGAAAGGCCTCGCCTCCCAGCAGGGCTTCATCATCATCGCCCCCGAATCGCTCCATAACACCATCTGGAACTCCCAGACCGACGGTCCGGCCTACCTCCACGCGGTCGTCGACGAGGTCGCCAAAAAACATCCCATCGACCGCAGCCGCGTTTATCTCTGGGGAGTCCTCGGAGGAGGCGTGTACGCCCTCGCCATCGGCATCTACGACTCGAATTACTGGGCCGCCACCGCCGTCCACGCCGCCATCCTCGACCCCACCAACTATTCGCTCTTCGCCCACGCCCCCCGCAAAGAGCCCTTTGAGGACTGGGTCGGCGACAACGACGCCGATCACGACCTGCGCATGATGGGCAACCAGCACGACGCCTTCGTCAAAGCCGGCTTTCCCTTCGAGCTCAAAATCATCTCCAATTCCTCCGGCAGCTATGGCAACGTCCTCGACCAGGTCAACGAAGGCTCCTGGAAATTCTTCACGAAATACCACCTCGACGCCGCCCCACAAACCGCCGCCGCTGCCGCCCCCGCCACCGCACCCAAATAGAGCAGCAGGAATAGCTGCGGCGGAAAGGGTTCAGAAAAGCAGCGGACAATGGACAGCGGACAGCGTACAGAGCGACGTGAGTTCGTGACCAGTCTGCGTTTGTTTATCGCCTGACCTGGGGTTGTCCCCGAGAAGAGAAAGCAGCGGACAATGGACAGCGGACAGCGTACAGAGCGACGTGAGTTCGTGACCAGTCTGCGTTTGTTTATCGCCTGACCTGGGGTTGCCCCCGAGAAGAGAAAGCAGCGGACAATGGACGGCGGACAGCGTACAGAGCGACGTGAGTTCGTGACCAATCTGCGTTTGTTTATCGCCTGACCTGGGGTTGCCCCCGAGAAGAGATTGAGGCCTGACAGTTTCGCTGTGCGCTGTCGGCTGTTCGCTGTTCGCTGTCCGCTGTCCGCTGTCGGCTGTCCGCTGTGCGCTGTCGGCTGTCGGCTGTCCGCTGTCCGCTACTCGCTGTTGCGACCTATAGTTTATCGACCATGGCCCATAGCATCTTGCCTACCTCGGTCGCGAGTCCCTCAGCCTCTTTCCGTCTCTTTACTTCGCCGAATCCCAGCTTCCCTGCGATCACCAGTTGCGTTTGCACCTCGAGCGCAGATCCCCGTGCGATGCACAGGAAGTTCCTGTAGTCAGGCCTCGAGCCCCGGCCCCATCCTTCGGCAATGTTGCTCGCCACGGCTACACCCGCCCGGCGTAGTTGGCTTGTCAGACCATAAATCTCTTCGCGTGGAAAATCCCGGGTCAACTCATAAAGCGTGGTCGAAAGCTCGATTGCGCGTTGCCAGACAATGAGGTCACGATAGGATTTGCCCACAAACTCACCCCGCTCTGCACGCTGTCCGCCGCTTCTCTGAACGCTGTCCGCTGTCCGCTGTACGCTGTCCGCTATCCGCTGTCCCCTATCCGCTGTCCGCTATCCGCTGTCCGCTGAACGCTGAACGCTGAACGCTGTCCCCTGTCCCCTATCCGCTGTCCGCTGTCCGCTATCCCTTGTCCCCTGGAGCCACCCCGCCCCGCGGAAACTTCAGCCGATACTCCGTCACAATCTTCTGCATCGCCCCGCCCAGCGCCGCCAGCGGATCCGCCCCCGCGCGCAGCTTCGCCTCCGGCGCCACCGCTCGGCGCACCTCCGTCCCCGTCGTCACGTAAAACGTCACATCCCCCAACGACGGCAGCGGAGTCGAATCCGTCGGGTCAAAGTGGTAGCGCAGACTCGTGGCCACCGCCACCGCGTGCAGCGCCGCCTCGCGAATCTCCGCGAACTTCTGCCCGCCACCGGTAAACCCGCCCCCACTGCTCAGATACAGGCTCGCCGACCCATCCGCCGCGGCCACCACCGTCACCGTCCCCTTGTCCACGTGCCAGTCCATCAGCACCAGGTGCACCGCCTCCCGCGCCAGATGCGGAAAGTGCTTCTCCAGCGCTGCCCTCCGCACCTGCGAATAGACAGCGGGGTCGGCCTTCTTCGTTCGCCCGCTTCCCGGCAAACCACCCTTCCCCTCTGCACCCTTCGTGTCCATCTCTCGAACAGGGTACTCGGATTCCTGGCTTCCCGCTGTGTTGCCCCTCACCCGGTCGCTCCCGTCCGGCACTCCTCTAACCTTCACCGATGCGCTGCGCCCCATAGCTGCGCCCGCAGATCGGAGTCATCGGCTCTCCACAACCCGGCAGGCACCAGCGGCTAGGTCATCGCTCTATCTTCCTTGGTAAGCAACCTAAGAGCGCGCAGGCCCGTGATCATGGCCCCCGGGCACACCGGCACCCTTCTGAAGATACAACCGAAGGAATCACTCCATAAGTGGGAAACCTTAGTACCGAAAGAATCCGCGCCCGCACTCCTGCCCCGTGACCGCCATCACATCCCCACCCCGGTTCGCAGGCGAAAATGGCTGTCACTGGAGCAAAGCCTGGCCGTCGGCCCTGTTCTCATCGCTCACACCGCGCCTGGCCCTCTCACGCACGACTTGCTGCACCTGTTGTCGGCCGCTCTCAGCCGGTGCGTGGACCTTGGGAGGTTTCACCACAAACGGGAGGCCTCCCAACCCTTCACGCCCCGGCTCCTCTTCACCCTCCCCCCTTGCCGTCCCAGGATTTCCCGCTTAGGCAGCAAAAAGCCCGCTCATCCTTGCGGAAGCAGCGGGCTACGATGCACAAGTATTACAACCTGGGTAACTTAAGGAGGTTAACGGTATTGGCGAAAACCTTAGTCCCCGCCCCCAGCCATTGTCAAGACCGCCAACGCAGTGATGCGCATCACATCCGTGCCAGCCGCGAACTGCGATCCTCTCTTCACCACTGAGGGTCGCCCGCACCGCCGGCGAGCGATCGGGCTTTCTTTCTGCAGACAACCCAATGTCCGCCGACAATCCCAACCAGCGCGCCGTTCAGCAACTTCTTCGCGAGGCTGAGTTCGCCCTCGCCGCCGTCGGTCTCACCACCTCGCGCGACGATCGCGAGGCCGTCGCGCAAGCCCTCGCCGCGGGTCATCAAGCCTGGCAGGACATCGTCCGGCGCCAACAGGCTCTCACTCTCACTGTGGACGAAGCGGCTGCCCTCCAATCCTGCCTCGACCGCCTGCGCGCCCGGCTCCGCTTTCTCGGCCTCACCGTCTGAACGGCCGTTGCAGAAGTTTGCGCTCACCCGTTCTGGTTGTACCGCCGCGCCGCAGCATCTCCAAGGAACCCCACCGGACTCAGCTCCTGCCCGCGCACGTCCGCTCCGCGCTGCAATTCCTGCTTCTCTCCGGCAATCGCTGCCGGCAGCAGCCGGTTCACCGTACCCATCACCAGCCCCACAATTTCAGGCGCAAGCTGAGCCAGCCGCGCTGTCACCACCGCCTGGGGCGTAATCGCAATTTCCGTCTCGCCCGCCATCACCGCGCGCACAATCCTGCGCGCTGCCGCCGCCGCGCTGGTGGAGATCCCCGGCAGATTCGCCGCCAGGCTGAACCACCGGTACTCGCGCGCTGCGTCTCCGCCAAACTGCGCGCCCAGATGCGAACCCGTCCGCATCAGTCCCGGGCACACCGTCAGCACATGCACGCCCTTCGCCCGCAGCTCCGCATGCAGTCCTTCCGAAAATCCCACCGTGGCAAATTTGCTCGCCGTATACGGCAGCATGTGCGGCACCGCGACCTTGCCGCCGATCGACGCGATGTTCACAATCGTCCCGTTTCTCCGCTTCAGCATCTGCGGCAAAGCGGCCAGAGCGCAATGCACGGCGGAGTAGAAGTTCGACTCCATCACCTCATGGAAATCCTCGACATGCTGGTTCTCCACCGGCCCCACCGTGATCACACCGGCGTTGTTCACCAGCACGTCGATGCGCCCAAAGTGCTCCGTCGCCTGCTCCACCATGTGCTTCGCCTCTTCCTCCTGGCGCAGATCCGCCGGGATCGTCAGCACCTGCTCGGCGTCTTCGACCGCCCCGCGTTCCACCAGCGACTGCCGCGTCCGCTCCAGCTGCCACGGATCGCGCGCCGTCAGCACCAGCTTCGCCCCGCGCCGGCCAAATTCTTCAGCCATCGCCAGCCCCAGCCCGCGCGACGACCCCGTAATCAGCACGACCTTTCCGTTGAGCCGCCGCGCCTTCCGCCGCCCAATGCCCTGAACCAACACCGCCGCCGCCGTTCCTGCGCACAACAGCCCCGCGCCCGCCACCCCAGCGCCCGCAATCAAAATCGCCTTTTTAGGATTCATCGCACTCTCCACTTCTGCTCTTCCTGATTATGAGCTTCCCTCGTGAACCGTAGTTTGCTCGGGCAAGCCATCGACTGCCGGCAATCCATGACCAGTGCCGCTGTCCGTCCCAGGACCGCGAAAACCCAAATCCAGGAGTCCGCCCTTCCGCGATCCCACTTTCTCATCATTACCTCCGTTTCGCCGCCTTCCCGCCCCCAGCCCCCCATCACCGAAAATCCCACCCCGCCGCTGCTACACTCCCCGCAGATTCCCCCATGCTCTTCACCGCACGCAGCGCGGCCGTCTACGGCATCGATGCCAGCATCATCGACGTCGAAGTCGACTTCTCCAAATTCGCCGTCGACAAAGAAGTCTTCAACACCGTGGGCCTTCCCGACGCCGCCGTGCGCGAATCCCGCGACCGCGTCCGCGCCGCCATCCGCAACTCCGGCTTCGATCTGCCGCCCACCCACATCACCATCAACCTCGCCCCCGCCGACATCAAGAAAGAAGGCTCCGGCTTCGACCTGCCCATGGCCGTCGGCATCCTCGGCGCCTACGGCGCGCTCCATCAGCAAACCAGCTTGCCCGACTTCCTCCTCATCGGCGAGCTCGGCCTCGACGGTGCCCTCCGCCCGGTTCCCGGCATGCTGCCCGTCGCCGTCGCTGCCCGCGAGCGCGGCATCAAAAACCTGGTCATCCCCAAAGCCAACGCCCGCGAAGCCGCGGTCGTCGAAGGCGTCAACGTCTACCCCGTTGACTCGCTCCTTGCAGTCCGCGAGCTCCTCAACCAGGCCGGCAACGGCGGCATCCACGTCCAGCCCTTCCGCGTCGAGGCCTCTCAGGTCCTCGGTGAGCTGCAGCACTTCGCTCTCGACTTTGCCGACGTCCGCGGCCAGCACGCGGCCAAGCGCGCCCTCGAAGTCGCCGCCGCCGGCGGGCACAACATATTAATGATCGGACCCCCCGGCTCCGGCAAAACCATGCTCGCCCGCCGCCTCCCGTCCATCCTCGCGCCGCTCTCCTTCGACGAGGCCCTCGAGACGACCAAAATCCACTCCGTCGCCGGCGTCCTCGATGCCGAAGCCGGACTGGTCACCCAGCGCCCCTTCCGCGCCCCGCACCACACCATCTCCGACGCCGGCCTCATCGGGGGCGGGGTCATCCCGCGCCCCGGCGAAGTCTCGCTCGCCCACAACGGCGTCCTCTTTCTCGACGAGCTGCCCGAGTTCCCCCGCAACGTGCTGGAAGTCATGCGCCAGCCTCTCGAAGATCGCCACGTCACCATCGCCCGCGCCAGCATGTCCCTCACCTTTCCCGCCGCCTTCATGCTCGCTGCCGCCATGAATCCCTGCCCCTGCGGCTACTTCAACGACAAAACCCGCGAGTGCCACTGCACCCCGCCCCTCATCCAGCGCTACGTCGCGAAAATCTCCGGCCCGCTCCTCGACCGCATCGACATCCACATCGAAGTCCCCGCCGTCCAGTACAGGGAACTCCGCGGCGCCGCCGCGATCGAGAACTCCGCCGCCATTCGCGCGCGCGTCCTCGAGGCGCGCGCGCACCAGCACCAAAGGTTCGCAGCGGCCAAGGAAAAAATCTTCTCCAACGCGCAAATGGGAACCCGCCAGATCCGCGCCCACTGCGAGCTCTCCCCCGACGCGGAAAAGCTCCTCGAGCGCGCCATGCTCCAGCAGGGACTCACCGCCCGCGCCCACGACCGCATCCTCAAAGTCGCCCGCACCATCGCCGACCTCGAAGGAGCCGAAAAGCTCGCCGTCCCCCACATCGCCGAAGCCATCCAGTACCGCACCCTCGACCGCATCTACTGGGCATAAACAGGACACCACTTATTCCACCAAACAGATCGAGTGGCCAAGTCTCGCGTGGCCCATTCCAACGTCGGGTGGCCCATTCAAGCCCGCAGTTGGCTTGAGTGGGGTACAGAGTAGGGAACAGAGTGGAAAACAGAGTAGGAAAACAGAGTGGAAAACAGATCGAGAGAAACAGAGAAGAGAGAATCCCCATGCCCAGCCGCCTGAAGCGCTTCCAAAACTCCGGGCAAATTCATTTCGTCACCTTCTGCGGCTATCACCGGCGCCGGCTGTTCGCGAAAGCAGCGAACCGTCGCCTCTTTTGAGCAGGCGCTGGAGCGGGTGCGGCGCACCTGGCGACTCCGCATCTTTGGATACGTGGTCATGCCGGAACACGTACATCTGCTGGTCGACGAACCTGAACGCGATACTCTGGCCGATGCGCTGAAGTCGCTCAAGCAGGGGGTTGCGCGTCGCCTGATCGGCGAGGCGGAGCATTTCTGGCAAAAGCGGTACTACGACTTCAACGTTCTGACCGGCGCGAAATTTGTGGAGAAGCTCCGCTATATTCACCGGAATCCGTTGAAGAACGGCCTGTGCCAGCGTCCGGAAGACTGGGAGTGGAGCAGCTTTCGCCACGATGCCACCGGCTGCGAAGGACCTGCGGAGATCGAGTCGGAGTGGACGGCACGAAAGCGGGAACCTACCGAAGGAAAGATCCCTCCAGCTGTCGAACGACGGCCCCAATCAAGGCAAAGCGGGCTTGAATAAGCCATCCGGCCCCGGCGCAAAGCATGTTCCTGCCGCACCATCTACTTCACCTGAGCCAGCCCCTGCGCCCCCATCGCCGTGATCATAATCGCCTCGTTCGACTGCTTCGAGCTCGTCGTCCCCACCACCACAATGTCCGATTGCCCGCCCGCATAGTAATAGCAGCGCGACCACGCATGCCCGGTCAGCGAGCGGCAGTGAAACGTCTGCGGCACATCCTGCGCCAGCGCCGACCCGCTCAGATTCGAGTGGTACGTCTTGAATTGCCCCCGCGGCGTGTCGTTCTCTGCGGCTTCCACCCTCTGCTGATCCAGGTCCGGATCGGCATGCGCCGCTGCCGCCGCCGGATTCTCGTACACCCGGAACTGCACCGTGCTCTTCTCCCCTGCACCCGGCCCGTCGATCGTGTAACGAATCTCGTGCGACGACCCGTTCACCGGCTTATCGACCACCTCCTGGCCCGCGTAGCTCAGCGACGCGTCGAACGCCTTCACCGCCGTCGCATCCAGTGCCCGCTTCGCGCTCTTCTCCGCCTCGGCCGCCGTCGATTGAGCCCCGGCACGCGGCGCCTGCATTCCCAAAACAACAAAAAGCGCGCTCACTGCAAGCGCGCACACGTACCCACGTTTCAAGGACCCGTTTCTTTTCATTCGCATCGTTCCCGTATTCTCAGGCCACCCGCCGCCCTCGTCAACATCACCAGGCGCCTCTGAATACCCCGGGCGTAACGGCACCCCCAGGACCAACCCTGCGATCGGATACCCTGTTCATAAAGGAGCTCACTTGAAAGTCGTTCTCGCGGAAAAAGTCTCTCCGGCGACCCTCGCCGTCTTCCAGGCCGAATCCGGTTGGCAGGTCCTTACCCACGACCAAATCAAAAATCTCCCCGAGGCTCTCTCCGACGCCGACGCCCTCGTCGTCCGCTCCGCCGTCCAGGTCGACGACGCCCTCATGGCCGCCGCCCCCCAACTCCGCGTCATCGGCCGCGCCGGCGTCGGCGTCGACAACATCGATGCCGAAGCCGCCACCCGCCGCGGCATCGTCGTCATGAACACCCCCGGCGCCAACGCCATCGCCGTCGCCGAGCTCGCTCTCGGCCTCATGATCGCCCTCGCCCGCCAGCTCCCCCGTGCCGACGTCACCATGCACGCCGGCCAATGGGAGAAAAAATCCCTCCAGGGCTCCGAGCTCCGCGGCAAGAAACTCGGCATCCTCGGCCTCGGCCGCATCGGCCTCGAAGTCGCCCGCCGCGCCCGCACCTTCGGCATGGAGGTGCTCGGCCACGACCCCTTTGTCTCCGCCTCCATCGCCCGCGAAAACGCCATCCGCCTCGTCTCCGCCGAAGAACTCCTCCAGATGTCCGACTACATCACCCTCCACGTCGGCCTCACCCCGCAAACCCAGGGCATCATCAACGCCACCACCCTCGCGACCATGAAGAAAGGCGTGCGCATCGTCAACTGCGCCCGTGGCGAGCTCGTCGTCGAAGCCGACCTCGCCGCAGCGCTCAAGTCCGGCCAGGTCGCCGGCGCCGCCCTCGACGTCTTCCACGAAGAGCCCCCCAAAAACTCGCCCTTCGCCGCCCTCGACAACGTCATCCTCACCCCCCACATCGCCGGTTCCACCGCCGAAGCCCAGGAAGCGGTCGGTATCCAGATCGCCCTCCAGGTCCGCGAGTACCTCAAATCGGGCATCGCGCAAAATGCCGTCAACCTGCCCTCCCTCAGCCATGAGGAATACCAGGAGATCGCCCCCTGGATGACCCTCGCCGAACGCCTCGGCACCTTCCTGGCCCAGATTCCCCGCGGCAACATCGACAGCATTCAGGTCGCCTACCACGGCCGCCTCGCCGAAACGAAAACCGAGCTGATCCGCAACTGCGCCATCGCCGGCGTCCTCGGTCACCTCGAGCAGGTCAACCGCATCAACGCCGCCTCGGTGGCCGCCGAGCGCGGCATTCGCCTCCACGAAGAGAAGAAGGAAGAACCCCACGGCGCCACCGGCAGCGTCCTGCAGCTCTCGCTGCATACCAACGAGGCCAGCATCTCCGCCAGCGGCGCCATCCTCCACGGCGACTCGCCGCGCCTGCTCCACCTCGACGGCATCGACATCGAAGCCCCGCTCCAGGGCACTCTGCTCACCATCCGCAACAAGGACGTCCCCGGCGTCATCGGCCGCATCGGTACCATCCTCGGCGAGCATAACGTCAACATCGCGAACTTCGCGTTAGGCCGCGCCAACGGTCACGGCGCAACCCCCGCATCCGCTCTCGCCGTCGTGCAGATCGACGGCGAAGTCACCGACGCGGTGCTGCGCGAACTGCGCGCTGTCCCCGCGATCACCGGCGTCCGCCTCGTCACCTTGTAGCGGATCAAGCGAGGATCCCATAGCGTGGCCAGCCCGGCAGGCAGAAGGGCCGCCTCCTGCAGGCGGCCCAGGTTGCAGCCCAGTGATCCAACCACTCAGTAATAGGGATACTGATCGCGGATCGGATTGAAAACGATGGAGAGAAAGGTTCCCGCCAGTTCGGCCGGGCCGATGCCCGGGCCTACCGTGACGAACAATGTGTTGGCCGGCCCATTCGTCGTGTTCCCGCCCCCGAACGCGATGCCCCAAAGGTTGTTGAGCACGATCGGCCGGCCACGCTGGTCCCGCATCGTACCGATAAACCTTCCGTTCACCGGGTTGAACGCGTTGATCGTGCCCTCGACCGCGTTATTCGATACCAGCAGAGCATTACTGAACGGTCCAAAGTTGCTCGGGGCCAGGGCCATGCCCCAGGCCTGGTTCAGTATCGGTCCATGGACCAGCGGCCCCACCAGGGTACCGTCTTCCCTGAAGACATCGATCACCCCGCCGGCGCCGACATTCGGTACAGCGTACGCGACGTAGACCATGCCATTGATGTCCTGAATCCCGAACACCGAGAAGGTCGAGGGGACCGACGGATCACCGAACGACTTCACCAGGTCAAAGTTGGCGTCGTACATATCGATGACGTTGTTGGTGTTATCCGCTGCGTAGAGGAAATTCCCCGAAGCATGGCTGGTGATGGCCAGGCCCGTGTAACTCGCCTTATTGGCTGAGTTATCCACCGCGATCGTCGCCAGGTTCTTGTTGCTGCCCGGCCATCCACTAATCGTCCCGTCCAGCGTCGCAAAAATGAAACTCGACTTCACGCCGTCGATCGCGAAATCCGAGGTCGATCCGTTGTAGACGATTCCAGTGGGTGTCCCCGGACCGTTCCCGCCGGTCGGCGAAGTCGGCCCGTTTCCGGCCGTCGGGATCACCACCCGCAGCGACTCCTGCGTTCCATTCGCCTCGTAAAGGGTCGACCATCCCGTGTCGTTGTCGCTGATCCACCACGGCGACGTCGCGCTCCGGGCTAATCCCCAGGCGTTGGCCAGCAGCGGATCGATGGTCGGGGCTTGACCGACCTGATTCGAAACTAAGTTGGTGATCTGGTATTGCGCGTGGGCTGGCGCCGAAATCGCGAAAACAGCCAGGCCAAGGCAAACGGCGAGTGCGGTTCTGCAAACCTGCATAGAGATCTCTCCTTCGCAAAGTCAGGAGCAGAGGAGGGTAAACGATCGGAGGGAATGACGGCTGCGAAACCTTCCCTGGCCTGCTGACGTGGAATCCTAGGCCTGGCGCGTCACCGTGGTTGTCAGCGGTTTGTCACCAGTTTGTCAACACCCTGCAACCGCTTCGCGCGCGCGTGGACATCTGCCATCTTCGGCTGCGGATCGACAAACAGGGCGCACCGCAGCCGGAAGTACGTCTCACCGTTGCAACCTGGCCACCGAGCGATCATTCTGTCCCTGTTACCGGCGATGCGGCAACAATGACGATCCCATGAGATTTCAGTTTGCAAAACGCCTCAAGGAAGCCGGATTTCCGCAGGACGCGGTATACGGAACCTTCTTTTTCAATGGAATGGGCACTCTGATTTTCATTGACGAGAATCTGCAAGGCTCGACATGGGCGACGTATGCTCGCTGCCCCACGCTCAACGAACTCATCAAGGCGTGTGGGAACAGAGAATTAGAGTTTCGGGTGCGGAATGACTACTCCTGCGTGAGAACCAACGCCATCAGCAACGAGGATGGGGTGCCGCTGTGGTTTGAAGGAGCCACTCCCGATGAAGCCCTGGGCGAGCTCTGGATCGCACTCTGCGCCTCGACTTTGCCCGGGAACAGTCGCTGACCAATGCCACACTTTGCCCGAGATCGCTCGCCGGGATTTAGCCAGTCCAGGTGGCGATGCACGTGATGACCCTGGCCGTCGAGACGTGATCAGGGCGCGAGAGACATGAGAGAAACTCCTCCTCAACCTGCGCAAACTCGGAAGGGCAGAATCGCCGCAGTCCCGGCATGCGTTCAAAGCGCCTCCGCCACGCGTCAACGACTTCCCGGGCCGCCGCTCCCCGGAAGCACAATTCCCTGTCCGGCAGCGTGAAGACTCGCGTGACCGCGAATCCCGCCTGTGCCAGGTAGTCCTGCAGCTTGCCTCCCATGTGAAAGTCATAGCGGCCTGAGGCGCGAGCCTCCTCGGCGAAACCCTGAAGCAGTGCCCGCGTGCGCTCGCTGAGCGGCTCGTGCCCAAAGAGATCATCGATCTCGGTCATGGCAATCCAGCCGCCGCTGCGAAGAAACTGCGCCCATGTCTTCAGGAACCCAACGAGGTCGATCATGTAAGCGGCCGTGAAGCTGCACCAGATGCCGTCCGCCATGATGCCCAGATTGGGCGGGTTGCGCAGGTCGCAGGCGAGGAATCTGCAGTTCGGTGGGCTGTCGGCGGCGGCCGCGTCGATCAGTTCCCGGTTGCCGTCCAGGCCGATCACATGGCAGCCATGCGACGCAAGTTCGCGAGCCTGGCCGCCCGCTGCACAACCCAGGTCAAAGATTGTCTGACCTCGCTGGAGAGGCACTTCTTCAAAGATCTGCTTCCATGGTCTCCAGCGGAACTGCTGCTGGTACTCGGCGACGAGACTCATGCAGGGAATTTTAATCGCGCCACTTTTTTGGACATTGCGTAGGGGTCACCGGCAACCAGGAACATTCGATGACCGGACCCGACAAGATGGCCGGAAGCGGCGAAATGTCCGTATTGTCGACCATCCGCCCATGACGCGGGGCCAGCCCTGCCGATTCTGCAGCGCATAGAATGGACCCCATGCCGAGTTGGAACGAACCCATAAAGTCGCCGTATATCTTCTTGATACTTGGCGTTATCTCAATTTCTGCCGCTGTGGTGTTTACCTGTATCGGCAAAGTGTGGGTCCGTCTCAATGGCTGGGTCTACCGCGCTAAAGAACCGAAGTGGTTTTGGTGGGAGGTGGCACTCGATTATCTTATTGGCGTTTGTTTCATCGGATACTGCCTGTACAGGGCCTACGGGCTCTCACAATAAGCGATTCCCGCAACACTGATTTCACGTCGGAAGAGGTCCCATGCTCCCGACCAGTCGGCAAGCTGCCGTATCACCGGCTATCCGGAAGTTACGTGCTCAGGGCGAAGAGCGAGAACCTCGAATCGCCGGGCGGCCGCCTTTCAACTAAGAATTTGCTTTTCTCGGAATGGTTTCGGCTGGATAATCTGAACCCATGTCTTCAATTCCGAAGCCCACACTGCTTTTCACCCGGCCGGCACTGGAAAACTCGATCTGGTACGGAACGGCGCTCATCACGATTCTGGCGACGAGCGATGTGACCGAAGGACACTACAGCATGCTGGCATGGCGGCTGGGAAAGGGCTTTGCCCCTGTGCCCCACCATCACGGGCCGGAGGACTTCTACATCATCCGTGGCAAGCTCCGCTTCTGGGTCGGCGAAGAGGAACTTGTCGCCGAAGCCGGCGACCTCGTCCGCACTCATCCGAATATGTGGCACACCTTTCAGGTCGAGTCGGACGAGGCGGAGTTTCTCACCGTGTTCTCGCCCCCGGGCCTGGAGGGATTTTTCCTGGAATTGGGAAGCCCTGCGGCGGCGATGGAACTGCCAGCGGGGCGCGTCGGCCCGCCTGACATCAACCGCCTCCGTGAGCTCGCCCCGAAGTACGGGATTGTTTTCGCTGCTCAGGGCACGACCCCGCGGGACATCGGCAAACTCCCCGAAATATAGCGCCCAGGCCAGGACCGCCGCAGTTCAGCGACAGTACAAAGCACCACTCATCCTGAGTGCCCTGAATTATTGCAAACACTGGTTACGGGGGCCGGATCCACCCGCTGAAGATCGTCGCTTCCATGGCCATAGTACGGGGTTGGGGAAGCGCTCTCACCCACGCATCCAGCTCGCGCCTTGTCGAGCCGATTTTGCCTTCCTGCTGCACACAACCAGACGCGTCCTTCACGCAATAGCTGATCGTCTTCTTGTGTACGTCCAGTCCGCTGGAGTACATGTCGTCTCTGAGGAGCCTCCGAGGTTGTTCTCTGAATCAGCTTCCACGCTGAGTTCAGCTTTTGTAACACCTCGTGCTCCAATGTGCGGGCAGCTGGAATCCATCGCAGTCAACCGGACAGCGCAGACGGTTCGAAATGCAGATCGTTAAGGAGTGTGATATTCGTCACATTTTGGGACAGTGATATCAGGGCATTATCTCTCTACACCCGAGGCAGCAGGGTCCACCGGGGCGGTGGGCCTGCTTCTCGGACCGCTTCTTCGCCCGCTGCTCTCAGCAAGCAGCGGGCTTTTTTGCATTCCCATCCGTTTCGGGGCCAGGCAAAGGCGGCCCTTTGGGGTGTGTGATATACATCACAGTCTGCCACCTCCAGCTACCCGCATCATCACGCTACTATATGCCGTAAATTGGAGATCTTTGGATGCAAGCTGCTGATGTTATTGCCCGATTGGTTGAACTGGAACAGGCCGCGCTGAAGTGTGATCGCTCAACTATTCACAAGATGCTCTTGGAAGTTGAAGAGGGTGTCCTTCAGCTTGAACAACTAACGCTGGAGACCCTGCGAGAGAACGCCACTCTCCGTGATCGCCTCGCAGGCTGTGAACGGTACTCGTTAATCGAACGAACTCTGGCGGGTGATGCTGGTTATGCGAGAGTGACGCATCAGCACTGAACCGGACAACGATTGAGGCAATCGTGGCACCCTGCGAACCGAGCGCAGAGGATGCTTGACACTTGCTCTCGGGTGGGCTACGTTCACTCAAATCCCCCTATTCAATAACGCTGTGATCGGGAAAGAAGCCCGCCGGTTTCGTTCAGGGTTGCTTATGCTGATGGACGCTTGGAACCGCCGTGCCGTAAAGGGTCTTCTGGCCGATATAGAGCGAATTGTGGCTCTCGTCGACATTCGGGATATCCGGGGCAACCGTGAACTTGCCCGAGATACGATCACCATCGCGCGGCAGAACTACATCGATCTGGTTCGCCGGAGCCGTCCGTTGATAATGACCGACGACGAGCACCAAACGTTTCAAGGCGCACTTGACCACCTGAAAGCCGTGTTGCGTTTCTTTGGAGAGTCAGTCTAGTCCAGGCACCTCTTTCACTGCTTTCTTTGGTGTGATTCTTGTCACATCGCGTCAATGACGCCACGGGCATTCTGTCTACTCAGGAGCTGATCCCATGCCCAGAGACCTTTTCGCAGAGCTGAACGCAGTAGCGATCTCCGCGCCCGTACAGAACGGATCGCTGGTGTTCCGGAATGGCGATCCGGGGTCGGCAGCCTATGTCGTACGCTCAGGAAGAATCGCCCTCATATGGTGCCATTCCGGTCACGTCTATCCGATGGACACGCTTGGCCCCGGACGGATCATCGGCCTGCCAGCGGTTTTTAATGGCGAGTTCAGCGCGACCGCAAAGGCAGTTGAGGATTCAGTGCTCGGATTCATCCAGGCAGGCGAAGTGCTCAGGATGCTGGAATCCGATCCGAGTCTAATGCAGGCTGCGACAAGGCTATTAGGGCAGGAAGTCGCCAGAATGAGGACGATGATCCCGAGGCTCTCAAGCGTCGGACGGCTCGCTTAGTAGGGAAGCCCTGAACTCCAGACGGACGCCCCTGTCCGATTGAATCAATCAATTTGCTCATCGGGTGCAACGGCAGCCGTAAAACCGGCAATCCGGAACACTCGGCGACGCGACCAACCAGTGCCCGTCATCACCTTCGTGCCCCGCACGAATTTCCCCACCCTCCAACCCCAAAACATTCCCACCTCCAGAAACAGGCAAAGCTCGGTTCCCCCCAACGCGAAACAGAGCTTTTTCCACCCCACGCCGATCTCCCTCCCCTCGTCGAAAAGACCGCCAACCCCGCGCTCGCCCGGCTCCAGGGGCGCGTCCCCCAAATTTGTCAAGAGGATGTGGAAAAATCCAAAGTAATAACCGTTGACTTATCGCCACTTACAAGCCAGCCAACCCAATAATATTTGGCGTGCTAATTCTCTCAACCTGATATTCTGAACTTATAGAGTAAAAAAAGAAAAAAGGCCGCCTCGTGCGGCCTTTTCCTTTTTCTGCTGATCACGCGCGCCGGGTCTCCTTCCTTCTCGCCTGCTGCTGGCGACAGGTGGGTCGATCCGGCGCTCAACTCTCTGGAGACTGCCATGCCAAGCGAACCGCTCCCTGAACCCATTCCGATTGCAACCCGCGAGTTTGATCCCGCTCTCGCCCAGGCTCCCCCCGCCGACCGGCCCCAGTGCCGCGCTCTCACCGTCGACGGCCACCGCTGCAAAAACAAAGTCCTCGGCGGACTCCACCTCTGCTTCTCCCACTACCGCAACCGCCGCCCCGCCCTCCCCGAGCCGCGCAACGTCTCCGTTCCCCTCCTCGAGGACCGCTCCGCCATCGTGCTCATGACCACCCAGATCCTCCACGGCATTCTTTCCCATCGCCTCGACCCGCTTCTCGCCCGCGCCTCGCTCGCTGCCCTCCGCATCGCCGCCCTCGCCCTTCCCCGTCCCGTCGCGACCTCGCGCCTCGCGCCCGCCCCCGCTGCCCCTGAGCCTGACGATACCGTCTTCCGCCTCGGCCGCGACCACGACGACTTCATCAGTGCCGATGGCAACCTCGCCACCCCCGAACTCAATCCCTCCTGCTCCATCCCCGAGTCCATCCATGCCATCCGCGAGCTGCTCGACACCCTCGAGCCTCGCAACTCCTGCCACCCCGAACTCGAGGCGGACCCGCCCCTGCCCGACCCCACCCACGACATCGAACACTGCGCCTGCTTCACCTGTGCGGATCACCGCACCCGCATCGAGCAACGAACGCGGGATCTCCAGGCCGGCTCCCCGGGGTAATACCTGCAAGGTATTACCCCGCAACACCCGCCGATTCAGGACCTTGCTCTACCCCACCCAACCAGAATTTTTTTTGGTTCACCCTGGACCCTCAATGCTTCACCCACCCATGCATCCCCGCCTCGAAGCTCCGCCGATCGAGCCGCGGCAGCTCCCGCGCCACCCGATGCGGAAACAGCGGGTGGTGCCGCGCTGCAATCAGCAGCTCCGGCACACACCACACGTCTTCTTCCGACGTCATCCAGCCCTGGCGGTCCAGGCGCTCCAGATGCACCGGTCCCGCGTAAGCACGCAACGTGCGTTCCCCGCGCAGGTTGTAGTAGTGATCGAAATAGCTCAGCGCCAGCTCGCGCAGCGTCCGGTAAATGGGCGCGCGGAAACGCAGCCCGGCGAAGTTCGACTTGGCGATCGCGCCCCACAGGCCGCGGTCGCGGTAGAGCGCTACCACATGATCGTCGTCATGCACCGCCTCCAGATCCATCAGCAGCGGTGGGTGACCGTGCACACGCAGGGCGGCGGCCGCGAGCAGCGCTCCCTCCAGGCAGTGCCCTTTGCGCTCGCGCAGCACCCGCGCGGGAGACCAGGCCGTGTTGGCGTACTGATACGTCAGCCCGTCGATGAACTGCTGGATGCGCGCCGGCGTCCTCAGTGCCCGCAGCAGGCGAACATCCGCCGGTGGCAGTCCGAAGGTCGCCCGTCCATTCCGGCGCGTCCCGTCATTCGACGCTGGTCTGCTCTTCAACGCCACAGCCCGCAGCTCCTTTTGAAATTGCGGCGATTATACAAAGGGGAGAGCGAAACCCCCGAAAGGCCTGCTCTCTGCGCACTCCCGCAGGGGCTGAACCGCTAAAATGAAACCAGCATCAAAACCAGAGGAAGATCGGACCCCGTGCCCCTTTACGAATACCGCTGCAAGGATTGTGGTCATCAGTTCGAGAAAATTCAGAGCTTCAGCGCTCCCGATGAGAAGGAATGCCCTGTCTGCCAGGGGCCGCTGGAGCGGCTTATCTCCGCGCCGGCGATCCAGTTCAAAGGATCGGGGTGGTACGCGACCGACTATGCCGCGAAACCAAAACCTGGCTCAATGAAAGCCTCCGCCGACGGCGACGGCAAATCGGGCGACAACAAATCATCCGATGCGAAGTCCGGCTCATCCGATGCGAAGTCCGGCGACAAACCCGCAAAAGCCTCGACCGACTCCAGCAGCTCATCATCCTCTTCCGCCTCAACCCCGTCGACCTCGAAGAGCGACTAGTGGGGTGTCCCGGCAATTCCCGCGCTGTCATCCTGAGGAGCGAAGCGACGAAGGATCTGCGGTTGCCTTCCTCGACAAACGCATTGGCCATTGTTTCCGTAATGCGGGTTATTCGCCCATAAGCAAACGAGAGACCTGTTCCTTATGTATGCCGCTGGTGCTTTCAAGCACCCAGCGCGACTTCCTTCCGAATGCAGCGAACCAGCAAACCCGGTTGACCTGCGATTCGTCGAAGAGTCCGGAAACTTCAGGGACACGACACGAGCCACCCGCCAACGGTTCCGAATCGCTGATCGCTAAACGCTGGTCTCCATCTGTCCCTCCAGCTCCGTCGCCAGCTTTTCCCACTCGCTGTTCAGCGTCGCCTGCTGTTCCCGCAGCACCTCGAGCACCTCGGTCAGCCGCTGCGTCTCCTCCGCGCTCACATACACGCCCAGCGCCTGCTCCGCCTCCGCCACCCAGCCTTCGACGCGGGGAATCTCCGCCTCCACCGCGGCCAGCCGCTCCTGCATCTGCCGCAGCCTGATCGGATTCACGCGCTTCACCTGCGCCGCCGATGACTCCTCGACCGGCTTCGGAGGTTCAGCCACCACCACCGGCGCCGCTGCTGCTGCCGTCTCTGCAGCCAATGTCGCCGCGCCGCCCTCCTTGCGCCAGCGATAGTCCTCGTAGTTGCCGGGGTACACGTTGAGCCGCGATCCGCGCGCCGGATCCTCGACGTTGCGCTCGATTTCGAACACCTTCTGCGCCAGCCCATCGATGAAGTACCGATCGTGCGAGACGAAGATGACCGTCCCGTTGAACTTCCCAATCGCCTCCAGCAGCACGTCCTTCGCCCGCAGATCCAGGTGGTTCGTCGGCTCGTCGAGCAGCAGGAAGTTCGCCGGGCTGACAAGAATCCGCGCCAGCGCATAGCGGTTCCTCTCTCCGCCGCTCAACACGCCGAGCGGTTTGAACACGTCATCACCCGAGAACAGGAAGCATCCCAGCAAACTCCGCAGATCCTTCTCGGCAACCTTCGGCGCCGCGCGGCCCATGTCCTCCAGCATCCGCGCAGCCGGGTCGAGGACCTTGTACTGGTCCTGCGCGAAGTACTCGGCGATCACGTTATGCCCCAGCTTCAGCGTGCCGGTCGTTGGCGATTCCTGGCCCGACAGCAACCGGATCAGCGTCGATTTGCCCGCGCCATTCACCCCGACCAGCGCAATCCGATCCCCGCGCTCGATGGTGAAGTTCACGTTCTCGAGCACGCGCTTTTCGCCGTACTGCATCGAGAGACCCACGACATCGACCACGTTTCTGCCCGACGGCGGCGGCTGCGGGAAGCTGAAGTGCGGCACCGGCTCTTCCAGCGGGATCTCGATCCGCTCGATCTTGTCCAGTTCCTTAATGCGGCTCTGCACCTGCTTCGCTTTAGTCGCCTGATAGCGGAAGCGGCTGATGAACACCTCCAGGTGCTCGATCCGCTCCCGCTGGTTCTTATAGGCCGCTTCCAGCTGCGCCCGCCGCTCGGCCTTTTGCGTCAGGTACTTCTCGTAGTTTCCGTGGTAAACGTGCAGTCCCTTATTCCAGATCTCGATGATCTTGTTCACCGTCACGTCCAGGAAATAGCGGTCGTGCGAGATCAGAATGTATCCATTCGGCCACGTGCCGAGGTAGTTCTCCAGCCAGTTGCGGGTTTCCAGATCGAGGTGGTTCGTCGGCTCGTCCAACAGCAGCAGGTCCGGCTTCTCCAGCAGCAGCTTGCCCAGCGCGATACGCATCTGCCAGCCGCCGGAGAACTCCTCGGTCCGGCGCGTCCGGTCTTCTTTGCCGAAGCCAAGCCCCGTGAGCACCGTCCCCACCTGCGCATCCAGCGCATAGACGTCGTGGTGGCGGAGCCGGCCTTCGACATGGCTGTACCGGTTCGCGGCCGCCTCATATTCGGCGCTTGCGGGATCCAGCTCGGCCAGCGCGTGGGCCAGCTGTTCGAACTCCTGCTCCATCGCCCGCAGCTCGTCGAAGACGCTCAGGCACTCCTCGAAAACCGTCCTGCCGGAGAGCGCCAGCCCATCCTGCGGCAGATAACCGATCGTCATCCCCTTCATCCGCTGCATGGTGCCGTAATCGAGCGATTCCATCCCGCCCAGCACTTTCATGATGGTCGATTTGCCCGCGCCGTTCGCCCCTACCAGCGCGGTCTTCTCGGTGGGAGTGATCAGCCAGTCGGCATTTTCAAAGAGGAGTCGCGGGCCGAAACGCTTGCCCGCACCGGAGAGCTGCAGCATAGTTCCATTTTATCGGAGTGGTTTTGCCGTTCAGTTTCTGACCCATGTCAGCGGTAACATCGCCGACGATGCGAACGGTTGAGCAAAATCGATTTTCCGGTTGCTCTTTGCGAGGCGGACGACTAGATTTAGTTCGCCATACTAACAAACCAGCCGTGACCCTCCCTTTTCCGAACCCGCACCCCTTTCAGGACTCATCTTCATGACAAAGACCTCCGCAGCCGCCGCACCCGCACGCAAGACCAGCACCCCCGCCTACAAGAACCCGAGTCTGCCCTCCGCGCGACGCGTACGCGACCTTCTGTCGCGCATGACCCTCGAAGAGAAAGCCGCGCAGATGCTCTGCGTCTGGCAGGAGAAGGCGCAGAAGCTTGTCGATGAAAAAGGGAACTTCGATCTGGCGAAAGCGAAGAAGGCTTTCCGCGACAAACGCGGCCTCGGCCAGGTCGGCCGCCCCAGTGACGCCGGCGGCGGCAAAAAAGCGCGCGCCATGGCCGAGCTGACCAACGCCATCCAGAAGTTCTTCCTCGAGAACAGCCGCCTCGGCATCCCGGTCATGTTCCACGAGGAGTGCCTCCACGGCCATGCCGCGCCCGACGGTACCAGCTTCCCACAGCCGATCGCGCTGGGCGCGACCTTCAACCCCAATTTGGTCGAGCAGCTCTTCACCATGACCGCGCTCGAAGCCCGCCTCCGCGGCGCGCACCACGCCCTCACCCCCGTCGTCGACGTGGCTCGCGAACCGCGCTGGGGCCGCGTGGAGGAAACCTATGGCGAAGACCCTTACCTCGTCTCGCGCCTCGGCATTGCCGCCGTCCGCGGCTTCCAGGGCGATCGCAATTTCCGCGACAAGAAACACATTCTTGCCACGCTGAAGCACTTCGTCGGCCACGGCCAGCCCGAGTCCGGCATGAACTGCGCCCCCGCCAACGTCTCCGAGCGCGTTCTGCGCGAAACCTTCCTCTATACCTTCAAAGAAGCGCTCCGCGAGGCCGAAGCCGTGACCATCATGGCCTCCTACAACGAGGTCGACGGCGTCCCCTCGCATGCCAATAAGTGGCTGCTCAAGAACGTTCTCCGCAAGGAGATGGGCTTCAGGGGCTTCATCGTCTCCGACTACTACGCCATCTGGGAACTCGGCTACCGTCCCGACACCCACGGCCACTTCGTCGCAAAGGATAAGAAAGAGTCCTGCGCACTCGCTGTCGAAGCCGGCGTCAACATCGAGCTCCCCGATCCCGACTGCTACCTCTATCTCGTCGAGCTCGTGAAGAAAGGCGTGCTCAAAGAGGCGCAGCTCGAGGAACTGGTCGCGCCGATGCTCTATCTGGAAGTTTGAAATGGGTCTCTTCGACGATCCGTACGTCGATCCGGACGAGGCCGATCGCGTGGTCGGCAGCGAACCTCACATCCAGCTCGCACGCACCGCTGCGCAGGAAGCGATCACGCTCCTCAAGAACGACAACAACATCGCCCCACTCGACCTGAGCAAGATCAGGACCATCGCGGTGATCGGTCCCAACGCGAATCGCACGCTGCTCGGCGGATACAGTGGGGTGCCGAAGCACGAAGTCACTCTACTGGAAGGGATCCAGGCCAAAGTCGGCAAACAAGCCAGGGTCCTCTACAGCGAAGGCTGCAAGATCACCATCGGGGGCTCCTGGAACGAAGACAAAGTCGTCGCCAGCGATCCCGAAGAGGACCGCAAGCAGATTGCCGAGGCCGTCAAAGTGGCGAAGCAGGCCGACGTCATCATCCTCGCGATCGGCGGCAACGAGCAGACCTCGCGCGAAGCGTGGAACCTGCAGCACATGGGCGACCGCACCAGCCTCGACCTCATCGGCCGTCAGGACGAGCTGGTCGAAGCCATGGCCAAGCTCGGCAAGCCCGTCATCGCCTTCCTCTTCAACGGCCGCCCGCTGTCGATCAATCACCTGCTCTTGCACGTGCCCGTCATCTACGAATGCTGGTACCTCGGCCAGGAAACCGGCCATGCCGTCGCCGACGTTCTCTTCGGCGACTACAACCCAGGCGGCAAGCTGCCGATCAGCTTCCCGCGCTCGGCCGGACATCTGCCTGTCTTCTACAACTACAAACCATCCGCACGCCGCGGCTATCTTTTCGACGACGTCTCGCCTCTCTTCGCCTTCGGCTACGGCCTCAGCTACACCACCTTCGAGCTGAAGAACCCGCGCCTGACCAAAAAGAAGATCACCACGAAAGGCGCAACCCAGGTCTCCGTCGACGTCACCAACACCGGCAAGCGCGCCGGCACTGAGGTCGTTCAGCTCTACATCCGCGATCTGGTCAGCTCCGTCACGCGTCCCATTAAGGAGCTGAAAGGCTTCCGCAAAGTCCATCTCCAGCCTGGCGAAACGACGGCCGTCACCCTCGACATCACGCCCGAATCGCTGGCCTTCTTCGACGTCAACATGAAGTACACCGTCGAACCCGGCGACTTCGCCATCATGATCGGCAACTCCTCGCGCGATGCCGACCTTCACAAGCTCACGCTGCAGGTCACGAAGTAATGCAAGGATTTGCGGCAGAAATAGCGAAATAGAGTCAGGCAGAAATTAACGCCACAATGAAGAGGCGCGGCTATGATCCAGAAACTCTCCTTCGCAGAGAAGTTCGGCTACGGCCTGGGCGACATGGCCGCCAACTTCATCTTCCAGGCGATGCTGGCCCTGCAACTCAGCTACTACGTCGATACCTTCGGCCTCACCGCCGCCCAGGCCGGAACCCTGTTCCTCGTCGTCGGCCTCGTCGCCGCCGCGTTCAACCCGATCATGGGTGTCATCGCCGACCGCACCAACACCAAATGGGGCAAGTTCCGTCCGTGGCTGCTCTGGACCGCCCTCCCCTTCGGCATCATCGGCGTCCTCACCTTCACCACGCCCAACTTCAGCCTCACCGGCAAGCTCATCTACGCCTGGACCACCTATCTTCTGCTGCGCCTCATCTACGCGGTCAACAATGTTCCCTATGCCTCGCTCACTGGCGTGCTCACCGGCGACCCCGATGAGCGCACCAGCATCGCTTCGTACCGGCAGATCTTCGCCAACTCCGCCGGATTCATCGTGCAGAGTCTGGCGATTCCCATGGTCGCGTTCTTCGGGCGCGGCAACGACGCGCGCGGCTACCAGATCACGATGGGCCTGCTTTCGGTCCTCAGCGTCATCTTCTTCATCGTTGCCTTCGCGACGACCAAAGAACGCATCCAGCCCAACCCGCAGCAGCAAACGTCGCTCACCCAGGACCTCAGGGACCTCTTCAGCAATCGCCCGTGGATTGTTCTGTTCCTGGTCACGACGTTCTATTTCGCCGCGATTTCCATGCGCGGCAGCGTGATGCTGCCCTACTTCAAATACGTTGCCGGCAACGAGCGCCTGTTCAGCTGGTTCAATGGCTTCGGCCTCGCCGCCCTGATTCTCGGCGTCGCTGTCTCCACGCCGATCTCAGTCCGGCTCGGCAAGCGCCCGCTCTTCATCCTCAGCATGACGTTGTGCGGCCTTTTCAATCTCGCCGTCCTCTTCCTGCCGGCCCACGCAACCGTCCCGATCATCGTGTCCGAAGTCCTCCGCCAGTTCTCCTACGGAACCTCCGGACCGCTCATCTGGGCGATGATGGGGGACGTGGCCGACTACGGGGAGTGGAAGACGGGCCGTCGCGCCACCGGGACGGTAACAGCCGCGGTTGTATTTGCTCTCTGGGTTGGACTGGCTATCGGCGGCGCCATCGCCGGCTGGCTCTTCTCCTTCTATGGATACGCATCGAACGCCGTGCAGACGCAGCGTGCCCTCGACGGCATCCGGCTCACCGCAGGCCTCTGGTCCGCCCTTTTCTTCTTCGCCACTGCGGCGTGCCTCTTCTTCTACCCCATCTCGCGCAGGATCAACAAAAACATCTCCGATGAGCTTGCTGGGCGCCGCCTGAACTTCGGGGCGCCGGCAGCATCCACATCGCAGAAATAGATTTTTCTGAGGAGGGAGTTTGCTCGTGCATGTTCGATCGGCAGCGTTGGCTACTCTTGTTGCGCTCGGCTTCGCAGCCACGGCTCAGGCGCCTGCGTCGCTGAAAGATGCGTATCAGGGTGATTTCTACATCGGCGTCGCCATTAACGCCGCGCAGATCACGGGCCAGGACGCTCGCGGCGACGATCTCATTGCCTCGCAGTTCGATTCCATCTCACCCGAGAACTGTCTCAAGTGGGAGAATGTCCACCCGCAGCCGGGTAAGTATGACTTCACCATCCCGGACCAGTACGTCGCCTTCGGCGAGAAGCACCACATGTTCATCGTTGGTCATAACCTGGTCTGGCATAACCAGACGCCCGCATGGGTCTTCCACGACGACCAAGGCAATCTGCTTACCCGTGACGCGTTGCTGGCTCGCATGAAAGACCATATCGACACGGTCGTCGGCCGCTACAAAGGCCGTATCCAGAGCTGGGATGTCGTCAACGAAGCGCTGAACGAGGACGGAACGCTACGACAATCGATGTGGGAAAAGATCATCGGCGACGATTATCTCGCCAAAGCCTTCGAGTATGCGCACCAAGCCGATCCGCAGGCTCAGCTGAACTACAACGACTACAACCTCGAGAACGAGCCGAAGCGCAGCGGCGCCGTCGCGCTCGTCAGGAAGCTTCAGTCGGAAGGTGCTCCCATCAATGCGGTCGGCCTCCAGGGCCACGACAGCCTCGACGCGCCGACCCTCGACCAGCAGGACGCCACCATCGCCGCTTTCGCCAAACTCGGCGTCAAAGTTGCCATCACCGAGCTCGACATCGACGTTCTGCCCCGCGCCACGCGCCAGCAGACCGCCGACGTGACGCTGAACATCGCGCAGAATCCGGCACTCAACCCCTACACCAACGGTTTGCCGGACTCCGTTCAGCAGCAGCTCGCGAAGCGCTATGCGGATTTGTTCGGTGTCTTCCTCAAACACCGCGGCGTCGTCAATCGGGTCACTTTCTGGGGCGTCACCGACGGCGATTCCTGGCGCAACGACTGGCCGATCCGAGGACGCACCAGCTACCCGCTCCTTTTCGACCGTGCCGGCCAACCGAAGCCGGCCTTCTACGCCGTAATCCGCGAAGCTACCGAGCAGCACTCATCGCAATAGCGCGGTCTCGCGGCGAAGGCTCGCGCGCCGAGCATCCTACTTCGCCGGAAACTCGAACTGGATCGTCCGAGCCAGACCCTCGCTCAACGAATACGGCGGGACAAACCCCGTCTCTTTCACGCACTCGGCGCGAAATTGCGTGCTCTCGCAAAACTTGCGAACGCGAATCGCGCTGATCGGAAAGGTTCGTCCCGAAATGCGTGCCACGACATCCAGCAAATGTCCGCCCATCATCGCCAGCGCCTTGGGAAAGTGCGGCGCTCTGCCTGTTTTTCCCAGGCACTTCCGGATGTGCTCCACCAGGGTGATCGTGTCCATGTCCGGCCCATCGACGTAATTGAGAATGTGAATCCCCGGTCCCATCGCAAGCGTGTGCGCCAGGAACGCCGCCACGTTGCCCACATACGCCATCGACTTCACATTCTTCCCCGCTCCCACCATCAGAAATTTTCCACTCGCGATCTGGTGCAGCAGGTTGTAAACATTGCCGCGATTTCCCTCGCCAAAAACCACCGTTGGACGCACCATCACCAGCGTCCGCGCCGCGTCTTCCTCGGCCCACGCGCGATAAACCGCCTCCGCCGCGAGCTTCGTCCTGCCGTACGCATTGAAAGGCTCGAAGGGCCCCGCTTCATCCACCGGCTTCGGCTGGAAACCGTAAACCGCCACGCTGCTGGTGAAGACGATCTTCTGAATGCCCGCTTCTCGCGCTGCGAAACACACCTGCCTCGCGCCTTCAACATTCACTTCGTCATAACGCGAAAGCGGCCGCACGTCGTCGCGGTGCACGGCGGCAAGATTGATGATCGCCTGCGCCCCGATTACTGCCTTGCGCAGTGACTCGAGGCTCGTCACATCGCACTTCGTCCACAAATCGGGGAACTCTGCGCTCGGCTGAATATCCCCGATGCGCACTGCCCATCCCTGTTCCTGCAATAGCGGCGTCAGTCTCGTACCAACAAACCCTGCACCACCGAGAAGAAGTATCAGGCCTTTTCCGCAGCCGACAGTAGATTCGGGACTCGTACCCACATCCGCGATTTTATCCCACGGCATCCACACCCATCGTCATGACAATCGAGATTCACCTCGTGAAAGGTCGGAGGCCGGGTCCAGTCAATGGGCGATTACAATCGTATCTGGCACGCGCAACTAACCTCCCGGAGAAACGCAGAGTGTCGCAGGCAGCAGACATCTTTGAGCGGGCAATTGACGGACATCTGAAGACGATCGCATCTCTGCGCGAACAGATTCCTCTCCTCACCCGGATTGCAGCCGCAATGAGCCGAACCGTGCTCGAAGGGCGCACGATCTTCTGGTGCGGCAATGGCGGGAGCGCCGCCGACGCCCAGCACCTCGCCGCCGAACTGGTTGGGCGCTTTCTTCGGGAACGGCGTGCGCTTCCCTCCATGGCTCTCACCGTCAACAGCTCGGTGGTCACGGCCATTGGTAATGATTACGGTTACGAATACGTCTTCAGCCGTCAGGTTGAGGCACTCGCTGCTCCTGGCGACGTCGTGGTCGGCATCTCCACTTCGGGAAACAGCAAAAACGTCTGTCTCGCTCTCCAGGCCGCGCGAAAGATCGGGGCCTTTACCGTGGCCTTTACCGGTCAGGCGGGCGGAGCGATGGCCGACCTCGCCGATGAGACGCTGCGCATGCCTTCCAGTGAGACCCCGCGTATCCAGGAAGGGCACATCCTCTGTGGTCACATGCTCTGCGATTACATCGAGCAATGTGTTTGCCAGGCAGCAGATCCCGATCGTCGCTGACCACTCCCGTGCCGGCCACCACCGGGCCAGGCTGCAGCCCCCGAGTTCCTACTGCGCGCAATCCAGATCTTCCGGAATGCGAATCTTTCGCCTGATCGGGAAACGGCAGCCGAGAGGTTTGCTCAGATCGTTGACTCCCATTTCATCTCGTTGGCTTTGAGCCGCGGATGGGAGACGATCAGATGCCATACCACCGCCTGAAACGCCTCAGCATGCGGCGTCACGGTGTCGGCCGCTATCGTGGGGATGATCACCACCGCGTCGGCGACCTGAGCCGTGTATCCACCGTCGCGGCCTACGACACCAACAATGGAAGCGCCTTTGCTGTGCGCCAATTCCAGGGCCCGGACGATGTTCATGCTCACATTCTTTTCCCGATTTCCTCCACCCACGGAAAACACGAAAACTGTATCGCCCTTTCGAATCCGGCTTCCCTGCAGCCATGCCGCAAATGAGGTGTCCCATCCGTCGTCGTTCACCCGCGCTGTCAACTCGCTGACATTATCGGTTGGAGCGTAGCTCTCAATATCCGCAATCTTCCGGAAATCGTTCACCGCATGCGAGGCGTTGCCGGCGCCGCCTCCAACGCCCAGAAAGAAGACTCGCCCGCCCGCCTTCCGTGTGTCCAGCAGGACGTCGATCATCTTTTCCACCTGCCGCTGGTCGATCCGCGAGCAAATCTCCGCTGCTTCCATCAGATATCTCGCTGAATAATCGCTCACGATGTCCTCGCCAGTTTCGCCATCACCCTGTCCAGTGCCGTTTCCCATGAAGGAAGCTCGATTCCAAACTTCGCTGTCAACTTTGCATTCGAGAGTACCGAGTTGCCGGGCCTTTTCGCCGGCGTCGGATACTGGCTTGACGGTATTGGATTCAATACGGGCCTTTGGCCTTCTTTCCGGGCGAAAATCGCTTCGGCAAACCCATACCAGCTGGTCGAACCCGAACAGGTCATGTGGTAAAGGCCGGCCCACTCGTTCACCGATCCGAACTGTCCGGCCAGCACGCCGTCCACGATGGTGCGTGTGGCGCGGGCCAGTTCAATCGAACTCGTCGGCGCGCCAAACTGATCGTCGACCACCGTCAGTCGATCGCGCTCGCGTCCCAGCCGCAGCATGGTGAGCAGGAAATTCTTTCCGTGCGGCCCGTATACCCAGCTGGTGCGAAAGATCAGGTAGCGCCCGCCTGCCTGACGAATCGCTTCTTCGCCTCCCAGTTTTCCGGCTCCATAGGCGTTCAGCGGATGCGGTGCATCGGTCTCCGTCCACGGTTCCTCTTTCGAGCCATCAAAGACGTAGTCCGTCGAGTAATGCACGAGCAGAGCCCCCGCCTGCAATGCCTCTTCTGCGAGAATGCGGGGCGCGCGCGTATTGATGGCCGCTGCAATTTCCGGCTCGGATTCAGCGCGATCGACCGCCGTGTAAGCGGCCGAGTTCAGAATAATGTCGGGTTTCACGCTGCGCACGATCGATCGGATCTGATCGGGAACTCTGAGATCGACAACCTCGCGATCGACCGCGACCATGGGATTGGTGCCTGCGAAGCTGTGTTGCAGTTCAAGGCCCAGCTGTCCGGTCCCGCCCACGATCAGAATCCGCGGACTATCGCTCACGCGAAGACCTCAGCGCTCCGCAACGTCGCTCCCTGCGCATCCTTGCCTGAGACGACAGCGGTACCTGCGTTTACGGGCCACGGAATCGCAAGGTCCGGATCGTCCCAACGGATCGTCCGCTCCCCGGCAGGGCGAATAATAATCCGTCACTTTGTATGAAAACCCGGCCTCTTCGCTCAGAACCAGGAAAGCGTGACCGAATCCCTCCGGGATCCAAAGCATTTGCCCACTTTCGCCCGTCAGTTCCACGGCCAGATGCCTGCCGAAAGTCGAAGAGCTGCGCCGCAGATCGACCGCCACGTCCAGCACCGTTCCATAGGCAACGCGAACCAGCTTTCCCTGGGGCTGAACGATCTGATAATGAATCCCGCGCAACACATTTTTTTTCGAGACCGAGAAATTATCCTGCACCCAGCGCGCGGGCAGACCAGCCTCCTCCATCGCGCGCTGATTCCAGGTCTCGATGAACGCGCCCCGATCGTCGCGATAGATTTTTTGGCTCAGCATCAGGACGCCGGGCAGCGCCGTTTCCTCGATCTTCATCCGTCCGCCTCAGCTGAAAAATACGGTTCGCGCAGCAAATTGAGCAGGTACTGCCCGTATCCGCTCTTGCGAATCGGGTCCGCCAGCGCCTCCAACTGCCCGGCGGTCACATAACCCAGCCGCCAGGCTATCTCCTCCGGACACGCAATCTTCAGCCCCTGGCGCCGCTCCACCGTCTGAATAAACAGACCTGCCTCGAACAGCGAATCGTGGGTCCCGGTGTCCAGCCACGCCATGCCGCGACTCATCATCTGAACCCGAAGAGATCCGGCTGCGAGATAGCGCCGGTTCAGATCGGTGATCTCCAGTTCGCCCCGTGCCGATGGTTTCAGCGACGATGCGATTTCGACAACCTGATTGTCATAGAAATATAAACCGGTCACGGCGTAACGCGATTTTGGCTTTTCCGGCTTCTCTTCAAGGCTGATGGCCTGCCCCGCGCGATCGAACTCCACAACGCCATAGCGCTGCGGATCATGGACGGGATAGGCAAATACTGTGGCGCCGCGCGTCAGTGACGCTGCTTGCTGCAGCTGTTTCGAAAACGACTGCCCGTAGAAAATGTTGTCGCCCAGCACCAGTGCGCTCGCATCATCGCCGATGAAGTCGCGACCGATCAGAAATGCCTGCGCCAGTCCATCCGGACTCGGCTGAACGGCGTAACTGATGTGAATTCCCCAACTGCTGCCATCGCCGAGCAGGTCGGCAAACCGAGATGTGTCCTGCGGTGTTGAAATGATCAGAATTTCTCGCAACCCCGCCAGCATGAGCGTGCTGAGCGGGTAGTAGATCATGGGCTTGTCGTAAACCGGCAGAAGCTGCTTCGAAACGACATTTGTCACGGGATAAAGACGCGTCCCCGATCCCCCTGCAAGAACGATCCCCTTCATGGCGCCAGCCGCTCCCCGTAATCATGCTCGATCCAGCTCAGGTAAAAGGCCCATCTCCGGCTCGCCGGATTGCCGACGCAGGTCAGCAGACAGAGATTGACGACCAACCTGCCGATCGCCTCGGCGCACTTCCCAGCACGAAATTCGCGCCGCTAAACCCGGCGCTCCCGGTAACGAGCATGTTGTCCCGCGCGTGCATAAACGATGGTACACGAGGGTTGCCAGGGCTCAGCGAGGTAATGAGGTGTCGTCACCTTCCAGCGCCCGGTTCAGAAAACGACTTTCGGCTGCCGTCGGTTGCAGATCACAAAAAAGCACCGCAAGACTCTGCCGGGTGTCAGGGCAGACTCACGCGGCACGCACCGCCGACGCCTGGACGGTCCGATCTCAATCCTCATCTGCAGTCAGACTTACAGGTGCTCTTTTCCCGACCTGTTTTTTCTGCCTTATGCCGAAGGCCTCAGATAAAATGTAGGGGACATCCTCCGCTCACCGAAATCATGGTTCGCAGCAAATACCTCAAGCTGTACCGCAAATTTCTTGGGAGCGTTGTGCGCCCAAAATTTGGAATAAAGAACCAGCTGACCAGGGGATTCAAAGTAATTTACCTGCTCTCGTCCGCGGCGATCGAGATTGTTGTCGACACGGTGTATTTCTGGAGGAGTCGTAACAGCCAAATCATTGCGAACCCCCGACGCATCCTGGTGATTAAGGTCGATCAGTTAGGCGACATCCTCTTTTCTACCCTCCTCGTGCCGGCCATCAAGCGCAGGTACCCTCAGGCGCAAATCGATTTCCTCATTCGTCCAGGCGCGGAATGCCTCCTCAGTGGGAACCCAGGGATTGCGCGCGTTTATCGATGGAACAATGTCGTTTTGGATCTTCTTCCCGGCAGAGGCCGCAGCGTCGGCATAATGGAGAAGATCAGGGAAAACCTCGGCACCCGGAAGGCGCTGCGCGGCAATGGGTATGATGTGGCCATCAACGCGAGGGCCTATCCACCCAGTTCCAATTTCTTTTGGAGTGGGTTAGCAAAGGTACTGATTGCCTTCGATATCTCCGAGCAAAGCTCTCTCGCCGACCGCTGGGCCGACTACGATCTGGACGCTGAGGATTGGCGTAATTACGCCAATCTCCTCTCTCCTCTGGGAATTCCCCCTTCGGACGTTGGCCTGTGCGGTGAGTTTTTCAATTGCGATGCGGCCAACCCAATGAACGGGAAGGCTCCGTATGCTGTGATCTCGCCGATTACGTTTGACAAGGATCGGCAATGGAAACCAGAACATTGGGCGAGTTTGATTGCAGGCCTTTCGTCGCTGGGCGTGAACGTGGCTTTGACGGGCATGCCGTCGCAGCACGAATATCTGGAACAAATTGCACTCCCTGCCCTTCAGCGAGAGGGAAGAGTGCTCGTATTCACCAATTTGCAGATTCCCGAGTTTGGCGCGTTGATGAAGGATGCAGCGGTGTTCGTGGGAATCGACTCGTTTCCTGCTCACCTGGCGCTCGCCCTGAACCGGCCTGTGCGTTTGCTGATGAATAATGAAGTGTATTTCCTGAAAGGATACTCACAGCCACGCTTCGCGTCCGAGGCGCGAAGCATGATCTCCGTGCATGGGCTCATCTCATTTTTCGACGTGAAATCTGCTCTACCGGACGAACTTATCGCTTCCTGCCGTCAGACAATCAGGCAGCGCACCGGGATTGGGGTCAGCGGCAAAGTTGTTCAAGCATAGGCAGAGACAGGAAGGGGTTGGAGCCTGGGACAGAGCTATGACCTGCTTCTCGGCCCGCAGCCGGCTGGGTCTGGGTGGCTCTTTGCTATTCTGACCAGGGCTTTCCGTGACAATCCCGAGACGCAGCATTCGCCCCAATTTTCTCTCAGGGCTACCTTCCGGCACAGGACCCATTCCGTGAAGCGCCTCGGATTCACGGTCGTAAAGAATGCGCTCGCCAATGTGGTTCGCGGCGGTGCATCGGCTGTTGTGGCCCTCGCGCTGCCGCATTTTCTTACGCACACCCTGAGCGTCGACCGGTTTGCCGCCTGGGTGCTGATGCTGCAGATCGCGGCCTATTCCAATTACCTCGACTTCGGCATTCAGACGGCCATCGCCCGCTATGTGGCCCAGGCGACGGAGAGAGGTGACTATGAGCGGCGGGATCGGATTGTCAGCACCGCGCTGGCCTTTCTCCTGCTTGCCTGCGTACTCGCTTTCCTGATCTCCGCGCTGGTGGCCTGGAAAATCCCACACCTGTTCCGCGGCGCGCCCCTCCATCTCATCGGCGAATTGCGCGGCGGTGTGATGGTCCTGGCGGCCAGCGCCGCGCTCCTTCTGCCGCTTTCGGCCTTCAGCGGAGTTCTGGTCGGACTCCACCGCAACGAGTATCCCGCGTTCGCAACTGGAACGGCTCGCCTGCTGGGAGCAGGGGCCGTGCTGTTGGCGATCCACTTCACCGCGTCCCTCGTCTGGCTGGCGTTCTGCATCGGCGGATTCAATCTGCTCGGAGGCCTGCTGCAGTATCGCTTTTGCAGACGCCTGCTACCCGACCTGCACATCCGTCTGTCGTGCGTCAGTCGGACCATGGCGCGTGAGTTGCTGCATTACTGCACCGGCCTCACAGCTTTCAGCTTTGGCATGCTGCTGGTCGGCGGACTCGACCTCACCGTGGTCGGCTATTTCTCCTTCGGTAATACGGGCTACTACGCGATCGCGTCGACGGCCATCGCCTTCATGGTCGGCCTGAGTGGGGCCGCCTACTCCGCTCTGCTGACGCCGCTGGCGGTCCTGCAGGAGCGTGGCGACCATGAGCGGATTCGGAACCTCATCCTCAGCAGCACCAGGCTGGGCAGTTATGCCAGTCTGGTGCTGATTGTGCTGGTGCTTGTGGCCGGCAGGCCGCTGCTCACCGTCTGGGTGGGCCCGGTGTATGCGCAGCATGCTCTTCCCATTCTCGAGATCCTGCTCTGGGCGCAGGCGCTTCGCCTCACCGGCAGCGCCTACACGGTCGCTTTAATCGCCACGGCCCAGCAGAATTACGGAATCGCCACCGCGCTGGCGGAAGGGTGCACCAATCTCATCGCCAGCATCCTCGGGGCACACTTCCTCGGCCCCATCGGCGTGGCATGGGGAACACTGGCCGGCGCATTTTGCGGCAATTTATGGCTGATGCTGCACGTGATGACGAGGGTCAGGGAAGTACCGGTGGATCGGCTCGCCTTTGTCCGTGAGGCGTTTTTCCGACCCGCCTTCTGCCTGCTCCCTATTCTGGGCTATGCCCTTCTGCAGGCGCGACCGCATTTCTCTCTGGCGGAAGCAGGTGTGGCGTGTTCGGCTCTGTTGTTGACGGCGCTGCTGCTGTTCCGGTTCGGACACATCCCTCGCTTCTCCATGGCGCGAGTCGCCCGATAAGGCCCGAGGACAACCGTCGTGATATCGTGGCCCTGAAAGATCATGAATATCCTGATTACGGGCGGCGCGGGATTTATCGGCGCCCATCTCACCCGACACCTGCTCACTCACGGCCACTCGGTCACGGTCCTGGATAATTTCCTTCCGCAGGTACACGGGGAGAAGCAATCGCTGGCGGCTGATCTCGCGCCGCATGTCCGACTCATTTTCGGCGACATTGCCGACGAGACCGTCATGCGCACCGCGCTTGACGGCGCAGAATGTATCGTCCACCTCGCCGCCGAGACTGGCACGGGCCAGTCCATGTATCAGGTCACCCGCTACGGCCGCACCAATCTCATGGGGACCAGCATGCTCTTCGACCTGCTGGTCGGCGGAGCCGCGGACAAGCTTCAGCGCATCGTCGTGGCATCGTCCCGGGCAATCTACGGTGAAGGGGCCTACCACTGCAACGAGCACGGGCTGGTGTATCCGTCCGCTCGCAGCACGGCGGATAAGGAGCGGAGCTTGTTCGACCCGCTTTGCCCGGTCTGCCGTGGAGACTGTGTTTCAGTGCCCACCCCGGAAACCGCTCCGCTGAGCCCATCTTCCTGGTACGGGCTGACCAAGCAGATGCAGGAGCAGATGACGCTGATGTTCGCGCCGGTGCTGGGCGTTTCCGCCTTCGCCTTGCGGTACCAGAACGTCTATGGACCCGGGCAGTCGCTGAGCAACCCCTACACCGGTATCCTTGCCGTGTTCTCCAATCTGGCTCGCGAAGGAAAGCCTATCCGCGTCTTCGAGGATGGGAAGGAGAGCCGCGACTTCGTCTTCATCGACGATGTGGTGCAGGCGACTGGAGCAGCGATCGAGTCGCCGCTCGCCGATTGCCACTCAGTGAATGTCGGCTCGGGAAAGCGGACGACGGTGCTTGAAGTGGCGGAGGGCATCAATGCTTTCTATGAGGGACGGTCCAGCATCGCAGTCACCGGGGCCTTTCGCGAGGGCGACATCCGGCACGGTCTCGCCGATCTGACCGAGGCCTTGCGGCTTCTCGACTACCGGCCCAGGTGGCAATTTGCCGACGGCTTGAGGCGTTTTCTTGCGTGGGCGTCAGAATCAGGTCCTTCCGACGGCGGCTACGAGCGCTCTCTTGCCGAGATGCGCGAAAAGGGCCTGCTGCGCGGCTGAGAACCCGCTCGCCGCCGCTGTTACGGCTATACTGGACCCAACGATCAACGTTGCGCGTGTGCCCTGTCATTGTGGGCGCCATGACTACAGGCGATATCTGGTATGGCGGTGACTCCGATAGGCTGGGTGCTGATTCCCCTGGGGCTGGTTCTGTTTTTGCTTCGTCCCCGGTGGCTCTACGCCCTGACCATCTTCTTCGTCCCGTTTTCGGCCACGGCAGTGATCAATCGCGGGTCGGGTGATTCCGCGTCCGGGTTCTCCCCCTACCTCTTCTTTGGATTTCTGATGCTGCTGCGCGAGTGCGTCGATCTCGCCCTCGCCCGGCATCTCAAATTCCGTTTCGCCCGCCCGCTGCGAAAACCACTTTATCTCCTGATAGGCTTCGTCCTCGTCTGCCTTTCCACTCTTGTCATGCCGTTGCTGATTGGAGGACGGTTGCAAATCATGGATCGGCCGAACCTCGATTATGATCTGGTTCGGCTCGAGTACAGCCTGCAAACGGTCAATCACGCTCTCAGCCTGATCTTTGATGCCGTCGTGGCCGCCGTAATCGCGCATCGCAGTCTCGAGGTAAAGCAGTTCTATTCGACCGTCCGGATCTATTTCATCTCCGGGATCTTTGTCTGCCTGTGGGGCTGGATGCAGTTTGTCTTCTACCTTGCGGGCGTCCCTTATCCGGCAGCCGTCTTCAACAACAACGCTTCGCCGTATGCGCTCGGGTATGAAACGGTGCTCGAGTCGCTCGGCGTCATCCGCGTCTCGTCGGTGGCGCTTGAGCCAAGCTTCCTGTCGCGGGTGCTCGTCGGAATGCTCGTCATCAGTGTGGTGGCGATCTACCGCAAGACTCCTATCTTTAGCCGGCGAGTCGATTACCTCGTTCTCGCGCTGGTTGGCTCAACCCTTGTCATCACCACCTCCTCGACCGGATATGTCGGCGCTGGCTTGCTGCTGGTGCTCCTGCCTTTTCTGCCCTCGGAGCGCAGCCGTTCCAAATTAGCCCTCATCGCTTCAGCGTTTGCAGTTCTCGCTGCCCTGGTTACCGCCTACTTCACAATTCCCACCGTCGCCGATCTGCTCAATTCCCAGCTCTTCAATAAGGCAGAAGCCGGTTCGGTCGTGGAGCGCGCGGTCATCATCTCCAATGATTTCCAGTACTTTCGTGACTATCCGATCCTCGGCATCGGCTGGGACTGCGCTCCGACCCACGACGTGATTGTGGGGCTGCTGGCCAACGTCGGCATCTGCGGCGTTGCTGCCTTCGGCGTGCTCATAGGAGGTGTAATCTTCGCGCTCCGCAAGTCCTCCACCCTTACAGTCGCCGGCGAACGCCGCGGCGGACCTCCCGTGCTGATGCTCCTCACTCTGACCATTACCTGTGGTGTCTACATCATCAGCGGCGGAATCGAGACACCGGACTTCTGGATGATTCTCGCCCTGTCCATTGCAGCCGTGGGAATCGGCTACAACCTCAGGCGACAGGTACCTGTGGACCCAGTCTGACAGCTTGAGCGCTCAGCCGGTTGCTATGATTGAAAAAGAGGCCCAGCGAGAAACTGCGTGTCCATCATGCGGGGAAAGGTCGGAGTTGTCACTGTTACCTATAACAGTGCGACGGTATTGGAGGAGTTCCTCGATTCGCTCGCGTCCCAGACCCACTCGCCCCTGGTGCTTTACGCCGTCGACAACGCCTCAGGCGATGCAACCGTCGCCAAACTGCGGCAGCACTCCGGCATTTCTATCGTTGTCATCCCAAATGAACAGAACCTTGGCGTGGCCGAGGCCAACAATGAGGGAATCCGCGCCGCTCTTGAGGACGGCTGCGAGTACGTGCTTCTGCTGAACAATGACACCGTCTTCCCGGGCGACATGATCGCCGAGTTGCTCGCGGGACTCGACGCTCACCAATGCGAAATGACGACTGCGAGAATGTATTACCACGACCATCCAGACAGGATCTGGTGTGCGGGCGGACGGATTTCGCCATGGCGCGGCTACGATGTCGTTCACGATGGCGCTGACCAGGCCGACCATGGTCAGTTCGATGTCCCCCGCGCCGTGGAGTACACCCCGACCTGCTGCCTCATGGCCCGGCGAAGCGTCTTCGAGAAAGTCGGGCTGATGGACGGTCGCTACTTTGTCTATGTCGACGACGTGGATTTCCTGTATCGCTGCCGCAAGCGCGGCCTGTCTCTTTGGTACATTCCGAGCGCGCGGCTCTGGCACAAAGTGAGTTCGCTTACCACGTCGGTTTCGAATTTTACACTTCGCTACTGCACCCGCAACCGAGTCTACTTCGTCCGCAAGCACCTGCCCTATCCCCTCGCGTTGGGACTTTACCTCGCAGTGCAGGTGCGCTCGCTGCTGAACCTGGTGCTGTTGCACAACTCGTGGGCGAAGTTCCTGGTACGCTTCCGCGCCGCGCGCGAGGGCTGGCGGCTGGCCAACCAACCCTCGCCCGCTGCCGGCTGAACAGCTGGCGCCTGACTTCTGATGCGAAAACCCCACCCCATCTTCATTAACGGCGGATTTCTGGCCCAGCCGCTTACCGGGGTCCAGCGCTATGCCCGGGAGCTGACGCGGCGGCTCCTCGAATCCGCGAGGGCCAGTCCAGAGAACCGGCCTGTCACCGTTGTGGAGCCGCCCGAAGGCGCGCGTGGAATCATTCGCGGGAATCTATGGGAGCAGGGAACCCTTTGTCTGCGCGCTCGCAGCGGGGTCCTTTTCAGCCCCAGCAATCTGGGTCCCTGGCTTCATCCGCGTCATGTCGTCACCATGCACGACATGCGCCCTTTCAGCGCCGAACACGCTGACTCGCTCCCCACCCGTAGCAGGCTATGGCATAGCGTCACGTTTTCTATGCTCGGCAGAACTTCGAGGCGAATCCTGACCGACTCCTATCACTCGCTGACCTGCATCTGCGAGCACCTCCATGTCTCTGAACAAAAGGTGCAGGTCGTCTATCCGGGAGCCGATCACGTTCTCGCTTTCGGACGCGATGACTCCGTGCTGGAAAGACTCGGGCTGCGGCCCGGCGGTTACGTCCTTGCGGTCGGCTCCCTCTACCCGCATAAGAACCTGCGTATTCTGCACTCGCTGGACTGGGCGAAATATGATCTGAAGCTCTGCATCGTGGGAGAGTCCCCGAACACGCGGGCGGCGGCGTTTCAGCGCATCGTCGAGGAGGCGCGCACGCAACCCGCCAGTGTCTGCTATACCGGCCGGCGTTCGGACGCCGAACTGCGCGCCCTCTACAGCGCGGCGTTTGCCTTCGCATTTCCCTCCCTCTATGAGGGATTTGGCTTTCCGCCGCTCGAGGCGATGTACTGCGGCGCTCCGGTTCTGGCTTCCGACCGCACCTCGATTCCCGAGGTTTGTGGCGATGCGGCGCTCTATTTCGACCCACTCTCCCCCGAGAGCCTGGGCCAGGCGGTCGAGCGCCTTCTTGGCGACACCGGTCTCCGCGCCACATTGATCGACAAGGGACGCAAACGGGCGAGCGGGTTTACCTGGGCCCGCGCTGCCGCCGAGGTGATGAGCGTTCTTCAGCAGATCTGAGCGCCGGCTCAGGCCCGTCCGAGTGCGATGGCCGATGTATAATCGGCTGTTCTATCAGGTAATTCGCCTCTCTCAGGGGCATGCTGCGGGACTCGCCATGTCTTCTGACTCTGCCCGCATTTTGTGTTGTACCAACCTGGAACCACGAGAAAAATGCCTAAGAAAGCACTCATCACAGGGATTACGGGCCAGGATGGATCGTATCTGGCCGAGCTTCTTCTTCAGAAGGGCTACCACGTCAGCGGGCTCGTCCGCAGGAGCAGTTCGCTGAATCTGGATCGTCTCTCAGATATTCTCGACCAGGTCGAACTGATCTCGGGCGACCTGCTCGATCAGAATTCACTCTCCGCCGCCATTGAGCGGAGCGAGCCCGACGAAATCTACAATTTGGCCGCGCAGTCGTTCGTTGCTACATCATGGCAGCAGGCCGACCTCACCGGCCAGTTCACCGCGCTGGGCGTATCGCGCCTTCTCGAGGCCAGCCGCCTCGCCAATCCCCACATCCGCTTCTATCAGGCCTCTTCCAGCGAGATGTTCGGCTCTACCAACCCACCGCAGAACGAGTCGTCTCCATTTCATCCGCGCAGCCCGTACGCCGTGGCCAAGGTGTATGGCCACTACATAACACAGAATTATCGAGAGAGCTTCGGGATGTTCGCGTGTTCCGGCATCCTGTTCAATCATGAGTCTCCGCGGCGCGGCCTCGAATTTGTCACCAGAAAAGTCACCAATGCGGCAGCCCGTATCAAGCTGGGTTTGCAGTGCGAGCTCCGCATGGGAAATCTGAATGCAAAACGCGACTGGGGATTTGCCGGCGACTATGTGGAAGCTATGTGGATGATGCTTCAGGCCGATTCTCCCCGGGATTACGTGGTCGCCACCGGCGTAAGCCATTCGGTCGAGAATCTGCTCGAGGTCGCGTTTCGTCATGTCGAACTCGATTACCGGGAATTTGTGCGTGTCGACCCCGCCCTGATTCGGCCCGCCGAAGTCGATTATCTCTGTGGCGACTCGACGCAGGTTCGCGAAGCGCTCGGCTGGAAGCCGAAAACCAGCTTCGAGCAACTGATTGCGATGATGGTGGAAGCCGACCTCGAGAACAACCGGCGTCATCCTACCCGCGCTAAAACCGCGGCCGGATTCTGATCGCTTGCCTCGCGCGCTCATCACCGGCATTGGCGGTTTCGTCGGGCCCTACCTGGCGACGCATCTCCGCTCCCTCGGCATCGACTGCGTGGGCGTCTCTCAGAGCCCTTCCCCCGGTGGCCATCCCATTGGTCTCGGGAACGTCCCGGTGCATGACATCGACGTGCGAGACAGAGCAGTGCTCCGGGAATTGATCCTTCGTGAGAAGCCGGCTCTCGTGTTTCATCTCGCGGCCATGAGCCACGTTCCCACCAGTCGCGCTAACCCCGAAGCAACCTTCGACACGAACGTGGTCGGGACGTTCAATCTGCTGGAAGCTGTGCGCCAGATGTCCTCTCCCTGCAGAGTTCTGTTTGTCAGCACGGGCAATCTGTACGGCGACATCGATTCTCCCGACCAGGGCTTTTCCGAGTCAGACGCCGTCCGTCCCAGCTCACCGTACGCCTGCAGCAAACTGATCGGAGAACAACTGGCGCGCTCTTACTGCGAGGACTTCGCCATCGAGGTTGTGATCGCAAGGCCGTTCAATCACACCGGCCCGGGGCAGGCTCCCACTTTTGCCTGCCCGGAATTTGCGCGGGCCATTGCCGAAGGAGTTGTAACCCATGCTCCGGTGCATCTGCGAACTGGCCCCCTCGAGCCGCGCCGCGATATCAGCGACGTTCGCGACGTGGTTCGTGCGTATGCGCTGCTGGCGGAACGCGGAAGACCCGGCGAAGTGTACAACGTCTGCTCCGGTTCGATGGTGCCGATGGCCTCGATCGTAGCGCGGCTGGCTGAAATGGCCCGGGTTCCTGTCAGCACTGAACTCGACCCCGCGAAGGTGAGAATACGTGAGATCGTGTACTCGGGCGGTAATCCCGCTAAGCTCCGGCGCGACCTCGGTTGGATTCCGGAGATTCCGCTGGATCGGACGCTGGCCGATCTGCTCGCGTATTGGATCGACCGCCTTTCCCACGCAGCTCCAGCGGATTGAGAGCAGGTCTAACAGCCTCCCGGCACAAATCGTGAACGAGACAGCGGAGACTGCATCGACCCAGGATCTCGTCTTCACCCGACGCTCGTAAGCCTCTCTCTGAGTCGGTAGTTGAGGAACCCCGCATCATGAACGGCCAGTCAATTCGGATTTCCGACAATCAACGCGGCCCACCCGGAAGAATTTGACCTGGATGCGGTGATCGTTACCGTCGCCCCGGAAACGCTGCAGGAAGCAGCGATCGGTCGATTGCTGGACTGTTCGGTAGCGACGCAAATGGGCGTCGAAGTGAAAGCGGCATTCAGGGTGAAGCTGCACCTGGTCCCCGACATCGTGCAGGTTCCAGCGAAATTCCTGGCGGCCGATTGGTTCATATGCCCAGTCGGGCTAAGGTTCCCGGAAGAATCGTTACACCAGTCGTAATGTTTCCCGGGCGCAGGGCCATCGGACACACACGCCTGGTTACCGGTTCCATTGGTGGTCAACCAATACTCTGCGTATCCGTTCGCGGGTTCGATTTTGAGCCGTTCGATGCCGACCTGTTTGACAGTGAGAGCGAAGCCGAGATTCCATATTTGGTTATTCGTCCCAGCATCGAAGGAGTGGTCGCGGTACCCCAGGGGAATGTTTGCCTGCAGCCAGTTCTCAGAACTATTGGAATCGAACGAGTACGAATTTTGATTCACTTTCACGCCGTAGTCCCAGATATTTCCATTAATGAACATATTGGCTTTGTCGTGGGAACCGGATTGTCCTTTGACGACAAAGCCTGTCGCATTGCTGATATCACCTCCACCCGCCTCGCAGGTAACCTGATTAAAGCTGTTCCCCTGCACGTCGCCTGGATTTGCGTAGAGCGTAAGACAGTGAGCTGCGTTCGTGATAACTACATCACTGACCCGCGTGTCGTTGACGAAGTTCGCGCCTCCGATTGAGCCGGCAGAGGTCAGTAGCATCCCGTTCAGGAACCCGGTGATTCTGACATGGGAGATATCCACGAAGGACAGGCTGTTCACTCCCGAGGAAGCCTGAAGCAGGATCGCTGTTCCAGTCTGCGGATTAGTGCCATTCGTTCCATTGATGAGGTTGGAATCGCGCAGGTAACAGTGATCTGACTGCAGGCAATTCCCGACGAACTTTACAGCGTTTCCAGCATAGTTAGTAACATTGAGGGCATTAAGCGTCAGTCCCGAGATGCCGCTGTTCTCCGCGATGGAGAACATATCCACGGAAGCAGACGAGGGCTGGAACGTCGTCACCGGACTCATCAGCAGATCGACATTCGAGGCGGTGGTCACCGTCGCGGCGATGTTCCGGGTGCTGTATCCGTATCCGGTCGCGTCGCAAACGCCTCCGCCCGATCCGGAAAGGGTCAGGATGCAGGCGTTCAGCTGCACATCGGCAGTCGATCCAGCCTCCTGGTCAACCCTGATGACGCCGTTTGCCCTCGTACCCGCGACTGAGTCGACGATCGCAGGAGCGGGTGTTAGGGCTGTCCCAACATCCTTACCGCTGTCGTTTTGGCGATTCCGGCTACCACCGGCGACGATGGTGCTCTGGGCAAGACCCAGACTGGAAAGTACAAAGCAGGCGCACAGAACTCTTTTCAACGTACGCATAGGGGATTGTTCCTCTGTTGTTTGTGGAAAATGTGACTGTCCAGAGCCCGCATGTTCGCCTCCGCCGCCATGACACATTTCGCGGCTCCCGCGCAAAGAGCGGTGCGGCGACACTGGAGTTAGACGCTATGGAAGGCACATATCGACAATTCGTCCGCGTGGACCGTCGCGACGAGAATTGTGGACGGCGGGCCGGCTCATCTGCGGACCGTGGAGCGCAATTCGTGACTGCAATATGAACGATGTTCGCGGACCTGGTTCGCGAACATTGGCCGCTGACGTAATAGCCTGGATTCTCCGTGGCCAATGAACCCGATCCCGCGCGATGAGAAGACGTGAGATCATGAATCCGACCGACCGACTCACCAGATCCGGCGCGGCCTGAGATGGATTTCGGAGAGCCTGTAACAGGCGCGGGGATCCACTCGAGTATGGTCGGACCGCCCCCAAACAGGTCCGGCGGCATTATCAACACTCGCACGAGAAGAGCTTTTCTGTCGAATGGCGACCTATCAGCATTTGGCGATTGACCTCCGGATGTACAGGATGAGCGGCATCGGGAGATATCTGCAGACTCTGCTTCCTCGTCTCATTCCACGAGTAAACGCCGAGACGATTTCAGTCTTTGGTGCTCGCGAGGACCTTTGCGACCAACCCTGGGCGGTGGTGGACCCGCGAGTCCGGATTCGAGACTTCAACTCCAGAATATTCAGCATTTCCGAGCAACTCGCGGTCACCCGGGACCTATATCACAAAATCGATGTCGTTTGGACACCGCAATACAACCTGCCGCTCTTATACTCCGGCAAGCTGCTCGTCACTCTCCATGATCTTTGCCACTTAGCGATGCCGGAAACGCTCGGCAGTCCAATCCAGCGCTGGTACTCCCGGTTTCTGTTCGCGCGGGTGGCAGCTCGGGCGTCCGCAATTCTCTGCGATTCTGACTTTACCGCGAATGAGGCGCATCGTTTGCTTGGAATTCAGAGAGATCGCCTGACAGTGGCATACCCTTGTCTCGACGATGCGTGGATCGGTTCCACAGTGACGGGCAGTCGAATCAGACCTGCCCCCTACCTGCTCGTGGTTGGGAATGTGAAGGTCAATAAGAATGTTTTGGCCGCCATTACAAGCTTCAATCGGATTCGAGACCGAATTCCTCACGATCTTGTCATCGTTGGCAAACGTGATGGATTCCTGAACGCAGATGCCAATATTGGCGAAGCGCTGACGAAAGCTGATCAGCGCATCGCTTTTACTGGACACGTCTCAGATGCAGATTTGCGCCTCTATTACCGCGACGCGGACGTGTTGGTGTTCCCTTCGAAATACGAAGGATTCGGTTATCCGCTTGTTGAGGCCATGGCGCTGGGATGTCCGATTGCCTGCTCCAATGCATCGTCACTTCCTGAGGTGGCCGGCGACGCTGCTCTTTTTTTCGATCCGGATAGTACGGACGATATTGCGCGGGTTCTTCTGCTTGTCATAAATGACCGTGATCTTCGCGCTGAGCTTATTCGGAAAGGGAATACCAGACTGAAGCATTTTGCCACCGACAAGTCCGTCGCTATTGCGGCTGGCGTCATCAACAACCTGCTTCAGTGATCCCGGCGCTCCGAACTGACCCCGGAACAGACCCAAGGTGGCACTTGTGGCGGACATCGCCCACGGCACCCACTCTCATGACGAATGAGCCCCCTGAGCCGTCGAGCGAATTGGGTGTGCGTATCACAGGCCCTGCTGGCTCGCCGAGTACTTCCGCCTGCGGTCAGACCATACTGGGGTCCATGCTTTCGACTCCCGATCGAATCTCCGCTCCGGGATCAGCGGGGAACCCCGGATCATCGGATTGAACGGGACATGATCGGATGGCCGCCTGAGTGGCTCCGCACCGCAAGGACCGCCAGCATGCCAGCCGGCCTTACGGGCTCGATGCGAGACATAAGAATTCAAGCCCGTGTGCGAGCCGCACCCACGGCCGTTGGCGCCGAATCCGGGGACTCAAGACCCTTCTGTTGAAGGCATAGCAGTTCCTCAGCCTGCGAGTACAATCACAGCAGGCAACGCGTACGGAGGGGGCAACAAGAGCGATTGCAGATGCATCGGCTGGACACGACAGTGCTGATCACCTCACTGCTTCATTCGCCCCAACCCGTGATTTCGCTGAGTCACGGCTGATTGGGAGAATAAGCGTGGCTCTGGACATTGCTCGATGATCGGATCTCTAAAGAGAGCGGCAGCTCGTCTGCTTTTTCATCCTCGAGAGATGGCGATTGGAGATACCTCTCGCATATATCTGCCCAGATACATCCAAAACCCTCGCCAAATAGCAATCGGCCAGCGCTCTGTTGTATATCCATACAGCCGGCTGGAAACCTACAACACCTTTGACAAAGACAACGCTCTGATCGTGGTGGGGGACGATGTTTACATTGGGTACTTCTGTATGATTACTGCCTTATTGAAGGTCGAAATCGGAGACGGTTGCGTGCTCGCCGATCGAGTGTATGTATCGGATACATCGCATGGCATAAATCCAACACGAGGCCCGATTATGAGGCAACAGCTCGAATCAAAGGGCCCGGTCAGGATTGGACGCCACTGCTTCGTCGGGATCGGCTGTTCTATTTTGTCGGGAGTCACACTTGGGGATCACTGTGTCGTAGGCACGCAGGCGGTTGTGACAAAAAGCTTCCCTCCGTATTCGATGATCGCGGGAAACCCTGCACGCCTGATCAAGACCTTCGATCCAACACACGAAACGTGGGGATAGGGTTCCGCACCGTGAGTTCGTAAATGAAGAGCCGGGCCACGCGGAGGGTTAAAGTAAACGGGATAGGCTATAGCCTTCTTTGGGGACACACATAATCTCGCCAACAACGTTATTACCGGGTGTCGCTCGCAGATCGTTGGGATCTTTTACCACATAATCAAGACGTTGAAATATTTCAATGAGCTCCTGCCCTGAATGGCCATCGGCGGTCGTTCGGTCCCTCCATATCTCGGAGAAGACCACAGGGCGGTATTTCACAAGAGTTTCACGGGCGCCCTGGAATACCGAGTATTCCGCTCCTTCCACGTCGACCTTGATGAGCGCCGGCTGCAGTCCGTGAAGACTGACTAAATGATCGAGAGTGTCGATCGGAACGGATTCGGTTCTTATCTCCTGGTTTGCCGTCGCGAAGTGGTCCGGATTTTTCATGGAGGAATATTCCTCTAACCCGGGCACAAAGTGAATATCGGCCTGCCCCTGAGCGGAACCCACCATACCCTTGAACAGGATTACCTTGTCGGCTACGCAATTGCGCGTGACATTTTCCCTGAGCCGGCTGTAGGCCTCGGCGGTCGGTTCAGCTGCGAGGAGGCGTCCGGTGGTTAGCTTTTTTGCGCCAGATACAGTGAAAAAGCCCACATTAGCACCTACATCGACGATATCCGCGTCGGGCCTGACATGCGCCGCAAACAATCGAGCCACGGCCGGTTCATAGGATCCATATCGCAATACGCGATTTAGCAAATGTGATCGAGGATTAATGCAGAATACGCCATCGAATTCCTTGACTTCAAAGATGACGTTTCCTTTAACGGTATCGCTGATCCTGTCCAACACCTTAGTGACAGGTTCTTCCCGCCAGTTGTGCAGCATGCGACGGAGTGCCCGTGGACCAGCCAGCGCACTTCGCATGATGGGGTGACGGTTCAAAAACAGACTAATGGACATTTCATACCTCGCAACAAGAGTCTCTAGGCGTCAATTCACAGTACGAGGTGCCCACTGTGAAACGTATGCTGCTCGCATTGCCCTGCGCAGGGAATAGCCGCCGATCCTGGAATCGCAGGTTCTGATTATGGTGTGAGTTTACATTGGGCGTCGCTGGCCAACATGCTGCCCATTGCTGAAAAAGGCTGCCTTCACGTTGTACGCATGGAGGCGAAAACGGCGGCAAAACCGGCACAAAACTGATCCACTAACAGGCGGAATGGAAGACGCTGGGATGGTGGACGCGGAAGGAATCGAACCTTCAACCTGTCGATTAAGAGTCGAATGCTCTGCCAATTGAGCTACGCGTCCACGGAAGACGGCCGGGCGGGTGGCCCCGCGAGACGAGCAGAAATCCGCCGCACCTTCCTCAATATAGCACAGCAGAATCGCGGCTCTCAGCGCTCCTGAGCCCTCTTTGCTTCATGCATTTTCGATGGGTTCGGTGCACGGCAGGCGCTTCAGAACGTAAAGGAGAGACCGCCCTGAACACAGCGCGCCGCTTCGGCAAAATACAGTGTGCTGCCATCGGTCGAAAGGAAAGGCCGATATCCCTCAGCCAGTAAATTCCGCACATCGACCAGCGCTTCCACTCCATTCGGAATCATGCGCCGATAGCGAATCGGCTGCCGCACCAGGAAGCTCAGATAAGGCGCCGCGGTGCCGCTGGCAAATGCGTCGACCGGAGTCAGCGTGTGCGGATTCTGCCAGCGATACGAGGCGCGCCACTGCATGCCCGAAGCGGCCACCTTGCCATGAACTGCCGCGCCAAACATCGGGGTTTCATGGGCCTTCATGCCGTCCAGCAACTGATCCAGACTTTCAGCGCCCGCGGCCGCCTGGCTCATCTCCAGCGCATCGCCCAGCGCCACGTCGAACGAGATCCAGGTGCTGCCGTTCACCTGTTGCTCCAACTCGGTCAGCATTCCGTTGCCGGTGAAGCTTTGTCCGCTCGCGCGCAGCAGGGCACTGGTCTCGTCGTACAAAAGATTGCCGCCCGCCCAGTCTGCCGCCGAAATATTACCGCCGCCACTCACCACCGGATGATCGACCTGTTCGTGCCAAACGGCCACTTTCATGTGTACCGAACCATCGTTCTTACCCGCGGCAATTTCCTGGTGAATTCCCTGCTCCAGCTGCAGCTTGCCGTCCCGCTCGCCCAGCTTGGGCTCTACCGTGGCCTCGCGGTCCAGATCCTCAACCTGCTGGATCCCGGGCGCGGTGGACACTCGATACGAGACATAGGTGCCGCCGTGCCGCATGGTCACAGCGGCGAACGGGTGATTCGCCAGCAGCGTGTCACCGAGGTGGATCGCCTCGGTCTCGTCGCCAAACTCGGCCTGCACAGCGGGGCCGAAGTTCATCGTCTCGCCGCTGCGCATTTCGATCGCCTGCAGGCCCTGGCTCGTTGGGCCGCCGGCAATATCGGGCCGGCTCTCGATCGCGGCCACACTCCGGAAGGTTCGTCCCAGCGCGAGCTGCTGCTCGTATCCCGCCATCGCGTTCACGGCAGGGTCGTCCATCTGGCTCAGATTCGTCTGCGCCAGATCGGCGCGGAAGATCATCGCCCGCCCGTCGTCAGGAGCACGCTCCATCTCGAAATCGTTGTGCAGGCCACCGTCACCGAATCCGCTCTCGCCGCCGCGCACCGTCACGCGGGCTTTCAGCTCGGGCGCCGTGCCGTCGCCATTCGACACCACCACCAGCGGACCATCCTGCAGCAGACGCAGCAAGGGCCGATTGGCGGAGAGTCGCAGCGTCCAGGTCCAGTCATCCCTGGGTTCGTCGGCCGGTCGCGGCTTCGCAGGCAGCCAGCGGAATGCTTCGTACAGCGTGTTCAGCGTCAGATTCACCACCAGCCGCGTTCCGCCGATGACATTCAGATTTTCGCGCAGGGTGGGCAGAAACATCGCGCCGGAGGCCTTCACTTCGTAGATGCCCGGAAGAATCGTCTCGATCCGGTAGCGCCCGCGCTCGTCGGTGAAAACCTCGGTGGCCACCGAGAAGTCCGGTCTCAGGAGCTCGACTAACGCGCCCGCCTGCGGTGCTCCGCGGCTGTCCCGTACCACTCCGGCCAGGCTGTTGGCCTGGGCGCTCGCGCGCGCGCCTGCGGCGCACAGCACGATCACTGCGATCAGAATCGGCCCGGAGATGGAGGTACGTCTGCTCACTGATTCAGTAAGTTTTGCTCCTGGCGCTGCTCCCTAAAACTTTCCTTGCCTCGTGGCTCTTTGACCACTGAAGCGCCGATCTCGCTTCCGGGCGTGAGCGCCCGAAAACTACCCATGGCCTATTCCACCGTAAAGGGCGCCGACTGCGCAATCTGCTGACGCGTTACGTCATCGTCCACGCTGATCTTCACGATATACTTCCCAGGCTGCAGGCTTGCAAGGGGGAGGGATTTTTCCAGCGTAAGCTGGTCCGAACTGGCCCCCAGCTTCTTTGAGTCCTCGTGCGCATCCAGAATCGACTTGTTCGTTTCCGTATTCAAGATTTCGTAGGTGATCCTGGCGCTGTTCTGTTTGCTCTTGTCGTCCAGGCCGAGATTATATACCTGCATCCAGAAGTTCAGATTCTGGTTCTGGTGAAACACGGCCGGCGAGGCCGGATTGGTCGTCACCCGCGGCCGCACATACGTGTTGCCGATGATGAAGTTCCCCGCTCCAATCTCCTTCGACGGCACCCGCTCCATCTTGTCGGCCAAAATCAGCGACGATGCGGCGAGATGGTCGTCGTCATAGCGCGGCACGGTAATTGCCTGCGCCCAAACACCTACGTGATCCGGGTTGTTCACGTCTTTGATCGCGATGTCGATGCGATAGCGGCCAGGCCGCAGGGGGAACGCCTTCCAGTAGAGCGATGCGTTGTTCAGCGTCCTCGGCAGCAACTCTGCCGGCTCCTCCACTTCAACCGGATCTTCAAAACTCTGCACCACCCGGTCCGTAATCGTCGAGATTCGCCCGATGATGCTCACATCTCCCTTCGCCACTCCATCCTTGGTGTTGAAGGTGATGTCGCGGTTCTTGATCTGCAGCGTGATCGGCACCAGCACCGTGTCATCGGTCACCTTGACGAAATCAGTGCGCACCTCGAAGGGGAAGAAGGGCCCGCTCAGAACCTTGTGGCTCGAAAGGAACTCGGCCAGGCTGAGGTCTTTGAATTTGATTTCCGGCGGAGCTTCGAGTTTTGCGTACAGCTCCATCCGATCGAACTCTTTGCTCTGGTTCGTCGAGCTGTCCGGTCCCGGCCCCAGATCCTCCAGGCCGCCCTTGAACCGGTCCGCCTTCTTCGCCATGCCCATTTGCTCGTACAGCGTCTGGCCGGCATTCGGCACGTGGAGCAGAGCGTCCTTCTCTGAGCGGTCGATCGTCATGTGGTAGTCGCCGCACATGCACGAATCGACAAACTCGATGTCGATATTTTCCCCGATGCCTTCCAGATACCGGTAGTGCCAGGTCTCGAACGGGAAGGTCGACGTTTCGCCGCCACCCTCTTCAATGGGCCGCTCGTAATTGCCGCCGCTGGGGTGCGAGTCGGTGCTGTCGGGCGGTCCGAACGCGATGTAGATGTGCCCGCGATCCGTCATCCATCCAGGCTTGCCCGCTGCGTAATGCTCGTTCGCGTAAGCGATGCGCCGGTAGTGCTCCTCGCGGAACTCGTTTTCCGGTGAATCCGGGTTCGGATTCCTGCGCCGCCAGAACTGCTCGATGAACGCATCCCGCTCCTCATCGTTGCTGAGGCTCAGGAACGCCTTCTTTTCCTGATCTGTAATAATCCAGCGGACGTCCTCGTCCAGCCACTTTTTATACGCCGTCCCGATTTCCTGACGCAGCTGTTTCTGCTGCTTGAACCGCTCCTTGTCCGAGAGCTGCCGCTTCAGCGGATCCTGTGTGTCCTGAGGGGTCTGGGACGAGTCCTGAGCCGGACTTTGAGCCTGACTTTGACCCTGGTTTTGTGCGTGGACTGCCACGCTTCCGGCGCCAGCCAGTAATGCGATCAGAACCGCGGAACAGAGGGTGAATCGATGGCTGGACATACGCCGCTGCATACTCCTTCGGGGGCGCATTCAATTCTACGAGTCCGGAGCAGCCCTTTCAAGCAAATCCTTTACTCCACGGGCATTCCGAACCCCTCCACGGTACCCCATCCAAGTGAGACGAATCGGACGGGCAACCTGTTATCATGGCGTGGAAAACTCTTCCGGCAACTCACCGGCCGCTACCCGCAGGCGTCGAATCCCTGGAACTTTCTCGACCGTTCCGGCCCGAGGGAGTCGTTCGCCGGGAAAGACCGGCCTGTAGCCCGGCCGCGGCCAGGTTTCCGGAGGTGGAACTGCTGCCATGGGATTTGCGTAACCTGTCGCGAAGGAACACTGCTTTGAAAAAGATTCTCATCATCATCAGTGCTGTCGTGGTTCTAGCCGCGCTTGTCGGGCTCACGGTGGTTCGGGCTCAGTCCGGGTATACCAAGGTTCTTATCGGTACCGTTTCCCGCGAAAACCTCGTGTCCGTGGTCAGCGCCACCGGCCAGATCAGGCCCAAGACCTACGTCAACGTAGGCGCCAACGCCATGGGCCGGATCACGCACTTCTATGTCAACGAAGGCGACCACGTCAAAAAAGGACAGATCGTCGCTACCATCGAGAACGTGCAGCAGGAAGCGAATGTCGCCGCGCAGCAGGCCACCATTGACGCCGCCCGCACCGATATTAGCTCCTACATTGCCGCGGAGAAGACCGCCCAGGCCAACGTCGACCACGCGAAGGCCGACCTCGAGCAGAAGAAACTCGACTACGAGCGTGCCCAGGCCCTGTTCCAGGCGCAGGTGATGTCGAAGCAGGATTTCGACGCCAAGAAGGCGGCGTACGATCTCGATGTCGCCAGCCTCGCCCAGGCCGTAGCCAGCCTTGCCCAGGCAAAGGCCCAGACCGACTCGGCCCGCGGGCACCTGCAGACCCAGGTTGCCGATCTCAAGGTCAACCAGGACCTCTTCAACCGGACCATCGCCGTCGCTCCTTTCGACGGTATCGTGACCAATGAGCCGGTCCGCCAGGGCGAAATGGTCGTCCAGGGGATTCAGAACACGGAGGGCTCGACCCTCATGACCCTCGCGGACATGTCGGTCATTACCGCCGAAGTCAAGGTCGACGAAACCGACATCGTCAATGTCAAGAATGGCCAGCAAGCCGACGTCACGGTCGATGCTCTCCCCGGCAAGATCTTCAAGGGCCATGTCACCGAGGTCGGCGACCAGGCCCTCCTGCGTTCTACCGGCGTTTCGACCAGTCAGTCGACCAGCGGCGTCGAAGAGGCCAAGGACTTCAAAGTCGTGGTCACTCTTGATATTCCCAACGATGATTTGCGCCCTGGTCTCTCCTGCACCGCGAAGATCACCACCGCGAAGAAGGACGACATCGTCGCGATTCCGATCCAGGCGCTCACCATGCGCGATCCGAAACAGCTCAAGACCGGCACCTCCTCGCCCTCTTCAACGGTTTCGGCCGCCACCACGAGTTCGCAGCAGCCTTCCGAGCAGGTGCAGGGCGTCTTCATCGTCAGCAAAGAGAAGGGCAAGGATCGCGTCCACTTCTTACCGGTCACCACCGGCATCACCGGCGCCACCGATATCGAAGTCACCAGCGGCCTCAAAACCGGAGACCGCATTGTCACCGGCACGTATCACGTGCTGCGCGACCTGAAGGAAGGTTCGCTGGTGAAGCAGGACACGACGCTCGCGGCTCCTCCAACTGGCAGCTCCTCGTCCTCATCGTAAGAACCGTACAGAAGACGCGAACCGGAGCGGAACCGAACCGGGAACCCAGGTCGGCCGGATCGCGTACCATCAGCATGGCAACAGGAGTTCTCATGGCGGCAGAAACCTCAACGGAAGCGGAAATCCGGCCTGCGATCGGCACCGCTCCTAACGACATGATCGCGGTCGAAGACCTCTGGAAGACCTATGACATGGGTTCCGAACAGCAGGTCCAGGCCCTTCAGGGCATTTCTCTGCGCATGTGCCGCAACGAGTATGTCGCCATCATGGGCCCATCGGGCTCCGGCAAATCCACGCTGATGAACCTCATCGGCTGCCTCGACACGCCCTCCAGCGGGAAGTACTGGCTCAACGGCCACCTCGTCAGCGAACTCAACGACGATGAGCTGGCCCGCATCCGCAACAAGGAAATCGGATTCGTCTTCCAGACCTTCAATCTGCTCGCCCGCGCCACCGCGCTGCACAACGTCGAGCTGCCCCTCATCTACAGCGGCACGCCCGCAGATGAGCGGGATCAGCGTGCCCGGGCTTCTCTCTCCGCCGTCGGACTCGAAGCGCGCATGAATCACAAGCCGAACGAGCTCTCCGGCGGCCAGCGCCAGCGGGTCGCCATCGCCCGCGCGCTCGTCAACAATCCGTCCATCATCCTGGCCGATGAGCCGACCGGCAACCTCGACTCCAAAACCGGCGACGAGATCATGGCCCTGTTCGACGACCTGCACAAGAAGGGCAACACCATCGTCCTCGTCACGCACGAACCGGACATCGCCGAGTACGCGCACCGCATCGTTCACATTCGCGACGGCAAAATCTTCTCCGATCAGCCGTCCGCCCGCGCCACGAAACTCGGGGTAGCGCCGGGCGGTAATTGCGACACCCTCAGTTAACCCGCGCCTGCTCATCCCGCGTCTCCGTCTGCCGATAAGTTCCTCAGCAGGACGGGAGACGCACGGTGTACCTCGCACAGATCGACACGGATGAGTCCACGCAGCCGCCGAACGCCGGCGGCCTCGATCTCGAATCCCTTGAACCCTACACGATTCACCCCGCGCGATGGATGCTCGGCCCCATGGCGGGCCGCAGTCTCATCATGCAGCAGCTGTTTTCGCGCATCCGGTGCACGGCTCCTCACTTTCGTCTGGTCAATGTCGAAGGCGAACAGGGTACGGGCAAGATGCTCGCCGCCCGCACTCTCCATCAACTCGGTCCGGCGGCCTCCGGCCCCTTTGTTCCCTGCGTCGCCGCCGCCTTCCTCCAGTCTCCCCAGGCCTGGTGGACTGAAGCCAGTGCCGGCCTTGTATATCTCTCCCGCGTCGACGAGCTCTCTCCCGAACAACAGCGCCAGCTCCGCGATCTCCTCGAGCGCGTCGCGCACGAACGCCTTCGCACCAGCAAAACCACCGGACCTCTGCAACTGGTCGCCGGATCGGCGCAGTCCCTTCGCCGTCTGGCCGCCTCCGGTTCCTTTCGCTCCGATCTTGTCAGTCATCTCAGCGCCATCCGCTTCACGATGCCCCCGCTGCGCGACCGCCAGGACGATATCCCTCTGCTCGCGGGTCTTTTCCTCCGCCAGTGGAGCAAGCAACACGACAAGCCTCTCCGCGGATTCGCCTCCGGCGTCCTTCCCCCGTCTCAACGCCTGGCACTGGCCCGGCAACGTCCGTGAGCTGGAATCCGTGATCGCCACGGCTGCCCTCGAGTGCCCCGGCCAGTGGATTCGCCCCATCGACATTCCACGCCTGCAGTGGCCCGCGCCTGCTCCTGCGGAGACCACGCACGCCGATCCCCCCGGCGACGATCCCAATCTCGACCGCGCCATCCTTCGCCACATCGTCCGCGTTCTCGCCCGCGCCAACGGCAATAAACTGCGCGCCGCGAAAATGCTCGGCATCAGCCGCTCGACCCTGTATCGCCTCCTCGACTCCAGCCAACGGCCAGAGCGACCCGTCGACTGCACGGATCACTAAGAGCCGTCCTCGCAAGTGCCACCAAACACAGACCCTGGACGCACTCACGCATCGATACAACCACCCGCTCCGAGACTCGCATCGAAAATTCGAGTTTTTATAAAGGGTTCGGCAACGCGCCCCTTGCTTTTACCCGTTCGGAGAGCAGAAAGGTGACTCCCAAGTCCGCAGCAACCAAACCCCTGTCGACGACGTCGTCCTCCCTACTGGATTCCGCCGCCCCCGATGGCGATCGACCGCTCCAGAGACTCCAAACCGGTATCTCCGGTCTGGACGATATTCTCCACGGCGGCTTTCCCTCCGGGCACCTCTATCTGATCGAGGGCGACCCCGGCACGGGCAAGACCACCCTCGCCCTGCAGTTTCTCCTCGAAGGCATTCGCCAGGGCGAGCGCACCCTCTACGTCACGCTTTCAGAATCGCGCTCCGAGCTCGAGCAGGTGGCAAGGTCGCATGGCTGGCCTCTCGGTGGCCTTGAAATCTTCGAGATGATTCCGCCGGACGACGACCTGAGGCCGGAGGCCCAGTACACCGTCTTCCATCCCTCGGAAGTCGAACTGGCCGACACCATCGCCTCCATCCTGAAAAGGGTCGACGAAGTTCAGCCCCATCGCCTCGTTTTCGACTCGCTCGCCGAGCTGCGCATGCTCGCTCGCGATCCCCTTAAGTACCGACGCCAGATACTCGCTTTGAAGCGTCATCTTTCCGGCGGCAACATCACCGTCCTGCTCCTCGATGACCGCACCTCGAACAATAACGACGATCTCCAGCTGCAAAGCATCGCCCACGGTGTCATCGTGATGCAGGGCGTCGGCCGCGACTACGGCGTCAGGCGCCGCCGCATTGAAATTCACAAACTGCGCGGCACCGCTTTCCGCGAAGGCTTTCACGACTACGTCATTCGCACCGGCGGCATCCACATCTTTCCGCGACTCATCGCCGCAGAACACAAGCCGGGATTCAAGCGCAGACCTGTCGCCAGCGGCATTCAGCAACTCGACGACCTGCTCTCCGGCGGCATCGACACCGGCACCAGCACTCTGCTGACCGGGCCCGCCGGCTGCGGCAAGTCCACCATCGCTTTTCGCTACGCCTGCTCCGCCGCTCGGCGCGGAGAAAAGGCAACGATCTTCACCTTCGATGAGTCGCTGGGCACCCTCCTCGAACGCGCGCGCGGTCTGGGCATGGATCCGGATGACGTCCTCAGCAGTGGCCTGCTGCAGGCCGAGCAAATCGATCCCGCCGAGCTCTCCCCAGGAGAATTTGTGTCCCGGATCCGCCACATGGTCGACACGCAAAATCTCCGCGTGCTCGTGATCGACAGCATGAATGGTCTGCTCAATGCCATGCCCACCGAGCAATACCTCGCCATGCAGCTCCACGAGCTCTTCTCCTATCTCGGACAGCAGGGCATCGCCACCATCGTCACCCTGGCCCAGGCCGGCGTCATCGGCACCGCCATGCAGTCGCCGGTCGATGTCAGCTATCTCGCCGATACCATCCTGCTCTTCCGTTACTTCGAGCGCGCTGGAGAGATTCGTCAGGCCATCTCGGTCGTGAAAAAGCGCAGCGGCCCGCACGAACGCAGCATTCGCGAGCTGTTTCTGGAAAAGGGGAATGTCAGCGTCGGGAATCCGCTCCGGCAGTTCGAGGGAGTCCTCACAGGCGTACCCAAATTAATCGGCGTCACTTCCCTGCAGGAGGACACCTCTGTTTCCTGAGGCTCAAGCTTCGACGCAGGACAGCCGCACCATCATCCTCGCGCCCACTGGCAAAGACACGCTCCTGATTGCGGGGCTGCTGGAACGTCGCGCCATCCCCTGTCACGCCGCCGCATCCATCGAGGAGTTTTGTCTCGAAGTCTGCCGTGGTGCCGGCGCGGCTATCGTTTCCGAGGAAGCGCTCTCCGGCAGCGCCATCGCCGCGCTGCGCGAGGTGGTCGAGCGCCAGCCGCCGTGGTCCGATTTCCCCCTGATCCTGCTCACCGTCGGCGGCCGCGTGACCATCGAAAGCGAGCGTCTGCGCGAGTTGCGCAGCCCGCTCGGCAACATCTTCCTTCTCGAGCGTCCCATTCGTCCCGAGACGCTGCTCAGTACGCTTGAGATCGCCCTGCGCGGACGCCAGCGTCAGTATCAGATCCGCGATCAGATTCAGCAGTACGCACGTGCGCAGGAGGCTCTGCGCCGCTCAGAAAAACTCGCCGTCACCGGCCGCCTCGCTGCAAGCATCGCGCATGAGATTAACAACCCGCTCGAGGCCGTCACCAACCTTTTCTACCTCATGCGCACCAACCCGGCTCCGCACGAGATGCGCAAGTACATGGACGACGCCGAGCAGGAGCTCGCCCGCGTCGCCGAAATCACCCGCCAGACCCTCCGCTTCTATCGCGAACCCAGCCACCCCGTCGATACCGATGTCGTGGCCGTCCTGCGTTCCGTTCTGGTCCTGTATCACTCACGTCTCAGTGCCGCTGGCGTCACGGTCCAGCTGGAAGCCGCCATCCCCCATTCAACGGTCCTCGCCAGTCCCGGTGAGCTCCGCCAGGTCATTGCCAACATCATTGGCAATGCCATCGACGCCATGCGCCACGGTGGCCGTCTGCGCATTCGCATCTCCGAGGAGACCCAAGCCGACGACACACCGCGCCTGCGACTCACCATGGCCGATACCGGCTCCGGCATTCCGGCCTCGCTGCTGCCCGCGATCTTTGAGCCTTTCGTCACTACCAAAGGCGAAACCGGCACCGGACTCGGCCTCTGGGTCACCGGCGAAATCATCCGCCGCAATGGATGGTCGATTCGCGTCCGCAGTCATTGTGGCCCGCTCCATTCCGGGACGGCGTTCTCCATCACCATGCCGCTGCGCACCACAGCCGCCGACCCTCAGTTTGAGTCCGCCGCCGCCGTCGCCTAAGCCGAAACCCGGGTAGGGTGGTCGCTAACTCGCCAACCGGCTAACTTGCTACTCTGCTGCCATGAAGAAATACGCCTTCACCGCGAAGATCGAACCCGGCCCGGGAGGCGGAGCCTTCGTTACGTTCCCCTACGACGTCGAAAAGGAATTCGGCGCCAAAGACAGAGTGGCCGTTCGCGCCACCTTTGAAGGCGTCCCTTACGCCGGTTCGCTCATGCGATGCGGAGCGAACCAGCACATGCTCGGCATCCTCAGGTCCATCCGCGAGCAACTTGGCAAACAACTCGGCGACCGCGTCGACGTCACGCTCTGGAAAGACGAAGAAGTCCGCACCGTTGAGGTGCCCGCTGACTTTGCCACGCTCCTCAGAAGGGAAAAGCTGCGGAGCTTTTTCGATTCGCTCAGTTATACCCACCGCAAGGAATACTGCCGCTGGATCACCGGCGCTAAAAAGAAGAGACGCGCAAAGCGCGACTCGCCAAATCCGTGGACATGATGCGCAAAGGCGTCAAGACGCCTGGCTGAGTTGCCAGGTAGACCTCCTCTTACGAGTCCCCCTGGCCTCGGCGGTTTCGTGCTACTCTCTCGTGTAACCACAGGCGAATTCCGAGAAAGCCATGAGACTTCGCACGTTTCCCGCCCTTCCTCTCGCCCTCTTTCTTTGCGCCCATCCGGCAATCCCGCTAAGTTCCGGCGTCGCCCTCAACGCCGCCGGTTCCGCCGAGCTCGATTCCCGGCACAAAGCGCTCAACGATTTCTTCCGCGAATATTGGGACGCCTTCCTCCAGCATTCCCCTGAATCAGCATCATTCTTAGGCGATAAGCGGTTCAACGACCAGACCACTGACTACTCCATAAGTTCCGTGAACGAATGGCTGGCAAAAGAAAAAGCCTTCGGGCTCCGGCTCGCGGCCATCGATCCCACCGGTCTTTCCGATCAGGAAAAAATCAGCCGCCAGATTCTCTTACAGGATTTCAATTACGACATCGAGGACGCACAGTTTAAGGAGTGGGAAATGCCCATGAACCAAATGGGCGGAATTTACTCCTTGTATCCCCAACTAGCCGCTGCGCTGGCCTTCAGTACAAGCAAAGACTACGACGACTGGACGGCGCGGCTGCGGGCCCTCCCAAATGCCTTCGATCAGACGATGGCCAATATGTCCCTCGGCATCCAGGATCATCGCGTCCCTCCGAAATACCTGCTGGTGAAAACACTGGACCAGGTCAAGATGTTGGCCGATCAAAAACCCGAGGATTCTCCTCTGGGCCTCCCTCTCAAGAGCTTTCCCTCCTCGATCCCGCCCGACCAGCAGCAGCGCATCCGGACACAGATGCTGGCCGCAATCGCCAATCAGGCATTGCCGGCATATGTCCGCCTCGCCCACTATCTTGAAGTTACGTACGTCCCCGCGGGACGCGACCAACCCGGCATCTGGGCGCTGCCGGATGGCGCCCGTTACTACCAGTTCCTGATTCGCCAAACCACGACCACCGATCTGACTGCGGAGCAGATCCATCAGATCGGCCTCGACGAAGTGAAGAAGGACGAAGCCGATATGCTGGCCATCGCTCAAAAGCTCGGCTTCACGGATCTGAAAACATTTCAGGCCAGCGTCAAAAGCGATCCGAAGCTGCGTCCAGCCTCAGCCGAAGCTTTGCTCGACGCTTACCGCAGCTATCTCACGCCGATGCAGGCCAGGCTTCCGCAGCTCTTCGGCCGCCTGCCCAAGGCAAAGTTTGAAGTTGTTGCTGTTCCGCCTTACCTCGAAAAGAACTCGTCCGGTGCATACTACCAGGATGGAACAGCGGACGGTAGCCGCCCGGGCCGTCTCTTTATCGACACTTACAATTTCGCCGACCGAAATCTCGATCAGGTGGAGTCGACCGCCTATCACGAGGGCCTCCCCGGCCATCACTTACAGATATCGATCGCTGAGGAGCAGAAGGAAGTTCCTGAGTTTCGCAAATATGAGAGTTATACCGCCTACGTAGAGGGATGGGCGCTTTATACCGAGCGCCTCGGCAAGGATGTTGGTCTGTACCAGGACCCTTACTCCGACTACGGACGGCTGGAGGCCGACATCTGGCGCGCCATCCGCCTCGTCGTCGATACTGGCGTCCATTCCGATCACTGGACCCGCCAGCAAATGGTCGACTATTTCCACGACCACTCCGGCATCGACGAAACTAACGTCCAGACCGAGGTGGACCGCTACATCGCGTGGCCCAGTCAGGCCCTCGCTTACAAGATCGGTCAGTTGAAGATTCTCGAGCTGCGTGACCGGGCAAAGAAAGCTCTGGGCAACAAATTCGATATCCGTGCATTCCACGACCAGGTTGTCGACTCAGGCGCGCTGCCCCTCGACGTCCTCGACGCCCGCATCAGCGCCTGGATCGACATGCGGGCCGCAACGAACTGACAGCTACCGCTGCACCGTCCGATGCTTGCCGGCAGGCAGCCGTGCACGTTCAAATCCAACCCTGCGCCTCCCTGTATCCTGTACCGAACAGCCACATGAAAACTCGCGTACTCTCGCTCGTGCTGCTTGCCGCCTGCATCCTTGTTCCAACGCTCCAGCTCTCCGCCCAGGCCGATCTCGAATCGCGCCGCAAAGCGCTCAACGACCTCTTCGCGCAAATCTGGGAAGATCGCCTCAGCCACTCGCCTGAATTTGCCTCCACCATTGGTGACAACCGCTTCAATGATCAGCTCACCGACTACTCCGTCGAGGCCTACAACCAGCAGCTGGCACGGAACCGCGGATACCTCAGTCGCCTCGGCGAAATCGACACAGCCGGCCTCTCCGATCAGGAAGTCCTTTCCAAAGACCTCATGGTCCGCCAGCTCGCCGAGGACGAGGAAGAGTCCTCCTTCAAACCCTGGGAGATGCCCGTCAACCAGTTCAACGGCATTCACCTCTCGCTGCCGCAATTGGTCCCTCGCCTCCGCTTCACCACCGCGAAGGACTACGACGATTACATCGCGCGCCTCAACAAAGTTCCCATCGCCTTCCGCCAGGTGACGGACAACATGCTTACCGGCGTCGACGACCAGCGCGTTCCGCCGAAATATCTCCTCGAAAAAGTCCTCGTCCAGGTCAACGCGCTCCTCGCGCAAAAGCCCGAGGACAGCCCCTTCGCGCAGCCGCTGAAAAAATTCCCATCCACCATTTCTGCCGCTGAGCAAGCCAGCATTCACGACGAAGTCCTGGCCGCCATCACAAAGCAGGTGTATCCGGCCTACCAGCGCTTCGCGAAATTTCTCCAGGCCACTTACATTCCCGCCGGCCGCGCCGATCCAGGCGTCTGGTCGCTGCCTGACGGCGACGCCTACTACGCCTTCCGCGTGAAGCAGAGCACCACGACGGATCTGACGCCTGCGCAGATTCATCAGATCGGCCTCGAGCAGGTGAAGCAGGACGAAACTGACATGCTGGTCATCGCGAAGAAGCTCGGCTACGCGGACATCGCTGCTTTGCGCGCCGCCATCAACGCCAATCCCAAACTGCACCCCACCAGCCGCGACGGGCTCCTCGATGTCTATCGCGCCGACCTCGACAAGATGCGCCCCAAACTCCCCGAGCTCTTCGGCCGCCTACCGAAAGCGCCACTCACCGTCGAAGCCGTTCCCGCCTTCATGGAAAAGGATCAGGCCCCTGCCTACTACGAGCAGGGCACACCCGACGGCTCGCGCCCTGGCACCGTCTTCGTCAACACGTACGACTTTGAACACCGCTCTCTCGCCAACGTCGAGTCGGTCTCCTACCACGAAGGCCTGCCCGGCCATCACCTGCAAATCTCCATCGCGCAGGAGATGACCGGCCTCCCCAAGTTCCGCAGCTACCTTCACTACACCGCCTTCACCGAAGGCTGGGGACTCTACGCCGAGCACCTGGGCAAGGACATCGGCTTTTATCAGGATCCGTACTCCGACTTCGGCCGCCTCGAAGCGGACATCTTCCGCGCCGTTCGTCTGGTCGTCGATACCGGCGTCCACTCCGATCACTGGTCGCGCCAGCAGATGGTCGACTTCTTCCACGCCCACTCCGGCCTCGACGACGCGACCGTTAACGCCGAGTGCGACCGCTATATCGCCTGGCCGGCCCAGGCTCTGGGATACAAGATGGGGCAGCTGAAAATTCTCGAACTCCGCGCCCGCGCAGAAAAAACACTAGGTCCGAAGTTCGACCTCAAAGCCTTCCACGATCAGGTGATTGACTCCGGAGCCTTGCCCCTCGACGTCCTTGACGCAAGAATTACCGCCTGGATCCGGAGTCAGTCGACGCAAAGAGCCTCGCCATAGCTCCGACCCTACCTCGATCCTCCAATCTTCCACTGGCTCTGTCCGCCGCATACGATACCCTGCAAAGGAGCCTCGACACCGGAGAATGCATGAAGTTAACTGACCGCTTCGTCGACATTGCGACGCGACCCGTACCTCTGCGGACCCTCATCGCCCGCCGCCTCCTGCAGCGCTTCCCCATCGGTTCCTGGGAGTGGCGTCTGCGGGTCGGCGCCGTCCGCCGTCCGCACTATGCCTGGTGCCTCCATTACGCCGCCCTCCAGGCCAGAGGTCTCGGCTATCGAGCGATGACCGTCGTTGAATTAGGCGTCGCCGGAGGCAGTGGCCTGCTTTGCCTCTGCGATCACGCCGCTCAGGTCCGCAAAGAACTCGGCATCGATATCCGGCTCGTCGGATTCGACTCCGGCGGCGGCCTGCCCACGACCACCGATGTCCGCGACCTGCACTACCTCTGGCCCGCTGGCTCCTTCGAGATGGATCGCGTCGCTTTGGAGAAACGTCTCGGTGGCGGCGCTGAGGTGATCCTCGGCGATGTGTCGCAAACCATCCCCCGCTGGCAGCCGTCCGCCGAGGCCCCTCTTGGTTGCGTCATGTTCGATCTCGATCTCTACTCCTCGACCCGCGACGCCCTGCCGCTGCTGACTAAAACCAATGTCCTCCCACGCGTCTGGTGCTACTTCGACGATATCCACGGGGACCCCAACATGGCCCTCACCGACTTTATCGGGGAAGGCGCCGCCGTGCGCGAATTCAACGCCCTTCCGGAACGCTCCGTCCTGTGCGACAACGTTTCCCCGGCTCACATTTTTGCCGGAACATCCCCCGAAATCTGGCATCAGAAGATGTACATCTACCACCGCCTCTCGCATCCGCAGTACGAAACCTGCCTCTCGGAGTCGAAACACCACCTGCCGCTCGTCGCCTGATGGGCAGACCCGCTGCGCCCGCCGCGGTACACCTTGTACCCTGTTTCCATGTCTACTAATCTCTCCACCTCCCGAGTCGCGGTGCTCGGTGCCGGCAAAATGGGCGGTATCCTCCTGCAGGCTTTTCTGAAGCAGCAGATTCTTTCTCCCGATCGCCTCTTCGCCACCGTCGCCCACGCCGACCGCGCCCAGGCACTTTCCGCGCAGTGGGGGATCGAAGTCTCGACCGACAACGCCGCCATCGCCTCGAAAGCCGACGTCATCCTGCTCGGCGTTAAGCCTTTCCAGGTGCCGGCGCTGGTTGAAGAAATCCGCCCGGCCCTCACCGCGGACAAGCTGCTCATTTCGTTCGCCGCCTCTGTCCGCACGGAAGCCATCGAGAAGACCGCCGTCGAAGAAGTTCCGGTGATTCGCGCCATGCCCAACACTCCCTCGATGCTCGGCGCAGGCATCTCCGGACTCTGCCGCGGCCGATTCGTCCAGCCCCAGCACATGGAGCTCGCCGAGAGCCTCTTCTCCGCCGTCGGCCGCACCGTCGTCGTCGACGAGAAGCACATGGATGCGGTCACCGGTCTTAGCGCCAGCGGCCCCGCCTTCATTTACATCATTCTCGAATCACTCGCCGAAGCCGGCGTCAAGGTCGGGCTGCCGCGCGACATCGCCACGCTGCTTGCGGCTCAGACGACCTTCGGCGCGGCCAAGATGGTTCTCGAAACCGGCTACCACCCCGCGCTCCTCAAGGACGCGGTGACCACGCCCGCGGGCTGCACCATCGATGGCATCCTCGAACTGGAAGAAGGTGGCCTCCGCGTGACCCTGATCAAGGCGGTGATGCGAGCCACGCAGCGCGCCAAAGAGCTCGCCGCCGGATAACGCCCTGAATTGTGAATTTTCCGCTACTTTTTCCAGCCAGCGGGAGTCTCAAATCGTTATATGACTCCGGACCGTGCGCTGGCTCCCGAAATCCCCACCCCAACCCAAATCACCTGTACCCTCCCGCGCCTTGATGAGGTTGCACGCCGCTCGCGCGCCTTCCTGCTCTCCGAATTCCTCACCCTTTTCATTGGAGTTCCGCTTGCCCTGTTCTTTGGCCTTGCGACCAGCCTTCCTCCGCTGCCCATCCTCTGGGTCGTTGCCGCGTATTGCCTGATCGTCCTTCTGCGAGACCCCGCCTTCGATCGCCGCCAGCTCTGGAACCCTGCGCCGCTTGGTCGGCAGCTCCCGCAAATCCTGGCTCTCTTCGCCGGCGGAGTCGCCATCGTTGCCATCCTGGTTCGCCAATACGCGCCGGAGCTCTTTCTCGTCCTTCCGCGCACGCACCCACGCCTCTGGGCGTTCGTCATGGTCGGCTATCCGCTGTTCTCCGTATATCCGCAGGGACTCATCTACCGCGCTTTCTTCTTTCACCGCTATCGCCCGCTTCTTCGCGTTGCCCCACAGACCCGTTCCTGGATTCTGATCCTCGTCAGCGCGGCGACCTTCGCGCTGATGCACATTCTGTTTCACAACTGGATCGCCCTCGCTCTCACCTTTCCCGGCGGAATTCTTTTCGCTCTCCGCTACTGCAACACACGTTCACTCTGCGTCTCTTCGCTGGAGCACGCGCTCTACGGCTGCTTTCTCTTCACCATCGGGCTGGGGCAGTTTTTCTACGTCAAAGTCGTCTGATCTGCGAGTAAGCGAAGAGCACATTCGCTACGGCGCAGTGCCTCGCGCAAGATGGCGCGGGATCGCCGCTGCGATTAGGAAATTTCGCGATCGGAGGGCGGAGGCGTCCAGCCTGTCGTTAAGACTGCGGAGGCTCCTTCGCACCCTGCTTTCCGCCGTTCACCGCGCCCTTCGTTGTGTTTTTCGTCTTGCTGTAGGCCTTTTTCGTGCCTTTCTCGCCGCCCTTGTAACCACTCTTCGCGCCCTTGCCGACATCCTTCGCGCCAGCCTTGGTATCGCGCCCCGCGTCCTTCATGTCCTGTTTTGCGCTGTTGCCCTGGTCGCTCTGCGGGCGTGCCACCACGTACCCCGGGGACAGCATCAGTGCCGTCCCCAATAACGCCGTCATCCATCTCCGATTTTGTCTCATGATGGGGTGATGGCTGATCACCCCGCCCGAGTTGCGCGCCGTACAAGAATTCGACAGCAGCGAAGAGCCAAGAGCTCCTGGCTAAGAGTCAGTGGCTCTCACGCGCCCTCCTCCAGCACATGCGGCACGTCCTCGCCCAGCGCCGTCGCCAGATCGTGCTGGTGCTCCTGCTCCTGCGAAATAATCTGCCGAATCTGCTCCGCCAGCGCGTAGTGGCCCATCGCCTCCGCCTGCCGCACCCGCTTCCGGTATTGCCGGATTGTCTCCGTTTCGTTATTCAGGTCGAAGCGCAGCATCTCCTCGGCTTTCTCTGACAGCTTCACCGCTTTCGGCGTCGCATTCGGCACCGCGCCCAGATAATCGATCTGATCGGCGATCGTCAGCGCGTGCTGCAGCTCCTCGCCCGCATGCTTCCGCAGCTCGCCCGCAATGTTCATCCACTGCGCGCCCTTCAGCACGTTGCTGTACACCGTGTACGCGATGATTGCCTGATACTCGCGCGAAAGATCCTCCTGCAGCCCGGCAATCAGTTCCTTCAATGCAGGGTTCTTCGTCTCTGCCATGTCTCTTTCTCCTCAAATTTGTTTGGATGCCCGGCAGTTGGATGCATCAGATGCGGCCGAGGGGTCATAATACAGTCCGATACCGTGCCCCCTGAGCATAGGGACCTCCCTGTGAACTGGTCAACCGGCAGCTTTCCTCAGATCGAATCTCTTCCCACAGTGCCTGGGCCGTGTAGCCTCCAAGATTGATCGAATTCCCCCGGCTGGGCCGAGCGTCTAAAATCAACACCAGCGGATTGCCCCCAACCCGCCACGAAGACCGAGCCGGTTCACGATGCCATCCGCCCTGCGCCATCTCTTCAACGACCACGCCGACCACGTCCGCAGCAAGGTCATCGGTATTTACGGGCTCCTCCTCATCCTCAATGGAGCCGCCTGGCTCTGGGCGATCGCCGCGTTCCATCACTACCCCGTTCTGCTCGGCACGGCCTTTCTCGCCTATTCCTTCGGCCTCCGCCACGCCGTCGATGCCGACCACATTGCGGCCATCGACAATGTCACACGCAAGCTGATGCAGGAAGGCAAGCGCCCGGTCGCCGTCGGATTCATGTTCTCCCTCGGCCACTCTACGGTCGTCATCCTGGGTTCTCTCCTGCTCGCCGCGGTCGCCCTCGGCCTGCAGAAACACCTCGACCACTACCGCACCATCGGCGGCGTCATCGGCACCAGCGTCTCCGCGCTGTTCCTCCTCGGAATCGCCATCGTCAATCTCTTCATCCTCCACTCCGTCTACGCCACCTTCGCTCGCGTCCGCCGCGGCGAGCCCTACGTCGATGAGGATCTCGATCTCCTCCTCTCCAGCCGCGGCTTCCTTGCCCGCATCTTCCGTCCGGTCTTTGCCATGATCCGCCGCAGCTGGCACATGTACCCGCTCGGATTTCTGTTCGGGCTGGGCTTCGACACCGCCAGCGAAATCGGCCTGCTTGGCCTCTCCGCCGCAGAAGCCTCCAGCGGACTGCCGCTCTGGTCGATCGCGGTCTTTCCCGTCCTCTTCGCCGCCGGCATGTCACTGATCGATACGACCGACAACATCCTGATGCTCGGAGCGTACGGATGGGCCTATATCAAGCCTATTCGCAAGCTCTACTACAACCTCACCATCACATCTGTATCGGTGGTGGTTGCATTCGTCGTAGGCGGCATCGAGGCGCTGGGTTTGCTTGGCGGCCAGTTCCACCTGCAGGGCGTCTTCTGGGGATTCATCGACCGCCTCAACTCGAACTTCGGCGTCCTAGGCTACTGCATTATCGGGATCTTTGCCCTTGCCTGGATTGTCTCCATCGCTATCTACAAGCTTCGCCGCTTCGAGGACCTCGAACTCAACCCCGAAATCTGATTCACGAATCCACAAAACACAGCGGGCTCCAAAGCTTGCGCCTCGAAGCCCGCTTCGGTTATTTGCTGAACGCGATCGGCTGTTACCTGCTGGCACGCTCCGTTGCACGGTTGATTTCGTGCACGAATCGCCACGCCGGTCCCTGGCCCGGCATCTGCACGCCGCCGTTCAGGATCGAGTTGAAAGGAACCAGGCTCCCGTACAGCGCCCGCGTCTTATTGTGATCCTCGTTGAACTCCGCGCCGTTCAGCGTCGCACCAATATAAGCGCCCTTCGCCCGCGAATACGTCAGCATCTCGGCGTTAACCGCCGCGCCAGCTGAAGCCTCGCGCCCCACCGGCCCGGCCGCCGCATCCACGCCGGCGCCAATCTTGAAGTGGCCCGACTCCAGCGCCTGCAGCCCACGATCGTTCATGATCATCAGCACGTAGCCCTGCTCTTCGCCGCCGATCTGCGCCCCGAAGGTCGCACCCGTCAGCTGGAATGGCGCAGGCGGACTCCACCGTCCCTCGGTGGTCCGGCATGTAGCCACCCCATCCCCATGCTGCGCACCCACAACAAAACCGCCCTTCAGCATTTTCGGCACCACCGCTACGCACTTCGCATTTTTCAGGATGTCGTCCGGAATTCCCGCTTTCGATTGCGGCCCGGTCAATTCCTGCATGATCGTCGTTGCCTCGTTCAGCTCGTTGTCTGCCTTCTCCTGCTGCACCTGCCCGATCGCCGGCAACGACGTCGCCGCCGCCAGAATTCCCGCGCTCAAAACTGCAATGGATTTCCGCATCTTCGTGCTCCTCTCTTCTGTGAATGGAAATTTTCTGCGAAGGAAAGTTCCTTCGCGCGCGTCCCCGCTCGCTCCGCGCACTCTCTCATCTGATAGGAACTCGCCGCCGCCAGCGAGGTTGGCCCTCTCGCGATAAATTGCTCGCGCGGGCACCGCCAAATTGTCTTTGCTCCGGGCAACCCCAAACGATGGGTGCCGAACCCCTCGTACAATCCCTCCATGGATCAGCGGATCAGTATCATCACCCTCGGCGTCGCCGATCTCGCCCGCAGTCGCGCCTTTTATCGCCGCCTTGGATGGCAGGAATCATCAGCCGGCAACGACGCCATCGCCTTTTTCCAGGCCGGCGGAATCGTCCTCGCGCTTTATCCTCGCCCGGAGCTCGCGAAGGACGCCCAGGCGAAGGATGTAACTCCATCCCAGGCCTTTGCCGGATTCACCCTTTCCTTCAACGCTCGCACGCGCGCCGAAGTCGATCAGGTCCTGGACGAAGCCAAAACTGCGGGGGCCAACATTCTCAAGGCCGCGCAGGAAGCCTTCTGGGGCGGCTACTCGGGCTACTTTTCCGATCCTGACAACTTCGCCTGGGAAGTCGCCTTCAATCCGTCGTTCCCCATCGACGACGAGGGCACGATCCACCTTCCCGCCTGAACGCTGTACGCTCGGATCATGCACATCGGTATTATCGGTGTATCCGCGGAAGGCGCTGCCCTCTGCTACCGCACGATCTGCGTCGACGGCTCAGCGTATTTCGGCCCCGGCGCCCATCCCGAAGTGTCCATGCACACATTGTCTTTTGCCGACTATCGGCGGCTCTCCGAACGCGAGGATTGGCAGGGAACCGCCGACCTCCTGCTCACCTCCGCAAACAAGCTGGCCTCGATCGGCGCCAGCTTCCTCATCTGCCCGGCGAACACGCCGCACCTTGCCTTCCGATATCTGGAGTCGCGCTCGCCGCTGCCCTGGCTGCACATCGTCGACGTGGTTGCCGACGAGGCGCTCCGCCGCGGCTTCCATCGCATCGGCATCCTCGGCACGCGCTACACCATGCAGAGCAGCCTCTATTCCGACCGTTTCGCGCCCCATGGCCTGGAGGCTATCAGCCCCAACGACCAAGAATGCGCCACCATCAACCGCTTCATCTACGACGAGCTGGTTCGCGGCGTCTGCACTCCGGAAGCCGTGTCTTACCACCAGCGGGCGATCGCGCGCATGAAGGAAGAAGGGTGCGATGCCGTCGTGCTTGGCTGCACCGAAATCCCCCTCATCATCAACGATGACAACTCCCCGCTCCCGACCCTCGATTCCACGCGCCTGCTCGCCCGAGCCGCGCTGCGCAAGGTTGCCAACGCGTCGGTCTGATTTACTTCCCCTGGGGAGCCGTCGCTGTCTGCGCCTCTTCGATCAGGGTGAAGAGCCGCGACCGGTCGATGACCTCGACAAACGGAGAGCCGCTGGTGCGGTTCGTCACCAGCCAGATCGTCGGTGTGTGCTGGATACCGACGCTTTGCCCCAGGTCGGAATCGGCCTTCACCAGTTGCGCCAGCCGACCCTGCGGATCGACCACGAATGGAAACGCCAGCTTGTGATCCGCCGCAAACTTCTGCGCGAACGCATTCAGCTCATCCTGCGAATGGATGGTCGGCTGGGCCGCGAACGTTGCATCGCGGAATTCGTCACCGAGGTGCTTCGATTTGGTGTCGAACCAGCGGGCATCGACCGCCGCCTGGAAGCTCCACGTGTGAAATGGCAACGGGAAATCGTGGCGCACCCATGGGATGTGGTACTTCTCGATCGCTTCTTTGATTACCGGGTTGGCTTGGGCGCAGTCCGGACACTCAAGGTCTTCGAACTCCACGATGGCCACGCGCGCTCCGGTGGGCGGCCGCAAAGCGGCGGCATTATGCACCGTCGTGGTCTTCGATTGCGGATTCGAAAACTGTGCGAAACCGGGAACAACGAATCCAATGAGAACCAGCGGCCAAACGAGAAGCCGTACGAAGGAGTTCATGGTGTTTGGATCATTGTAGCCGCACCCATCGCAGCCGCTTATACTGTCCGCGATTTGAGGATTGCCGTGGCCCGCACGAAAGTCACAGCCCGCAAACGGCTCACGGTGCTGTCGGGAGCCCGTCCCGCAGAGAGTGCCGACCGCCCGCGACCGTGGAGTTCAAAAGAGGCCGCTGCTGCTGCTCGAGACTTCTTCGCCGGGCAGCGGCGGACAGCCATCCGCGCATTGCTCCGCGAACTTTGCTCCGACGATCCCTTCGACCGTCGCTGCGCCGCGGAACTCGCCCGCCTCGTCAGCCGCCGCGAACCGGGCGCCCTCTCCGCCTATGGCGATGTGCTCGCCGCAGTCGCCGCCGAGTTGCCCATGGAAGAATGGCAGGCCCGCGGTTACCTGATCGTTGCCGCGGCGCAGAACGCGATGACTCGCCCGGAGCGTCTTCGCCTTCTTCCTCTTGTTCGCGCCCGCCTCGCGGAAGAGCGCATCGCGGTGCAGGCGATGGCGCTCGAAGCCTTCGCCGTCCTCGCCGTCCACGAACCCGAACTCCGGGACGAGGTCATGACCCTGCTCGAAGCCGCACGCCACAGCACGCTTCCTGCGATGCGTGCCCGCGCCCGGCTCATGCTGCCGCTGCTGATGGGACTCGCCGTTCAGGCGGACGCGGCTTCTCCGCCAAAGCGGCAGCGTCGAAAGTTTCCCGGCTCTTGGTAGACCGCAGTCCAAAAGCAAAGGCCACCCGTTTCCGGATGGCCTCTGTACGACTCAAGGCAGATTGGCTTTTACCCTTGTTGCTCTTCTCCCAAGCGCGGCAAGGCGCGTGTTGCTGGAAGCGGAGTCCTTAGTCCCCCATGACAGGTTCTTCAGTTTTTGCGACCTTCGGAGCAGGCGCGATCGAGTCAATGCTCACCAGACCCTCGACCGGCTTCTCGCCCAGAACTGCTCGCGGTAGAGCTTCGCCATGCGCGCATTCTCGGCATCCTGTTTCAGCTTAGTTTCGCGTGCGCGCAGCTTCTCTTCGCGCGCATTCTTCGCGATGCCCAGCTTGTCCAGAGCTGTTGTTGGCCGCGGCGTCCACGTGCTCCTGATTCAGGATCAGGGTGTGCTGCGCCGATTCCATGCCAACCTTCTTGCCGCCCGCGAAGATCTCATGCCGGCCATGCTCGTCGTACCACTTGGTGAGGGTGGCCGTCATGTGCATCTTCTCGATGATGTTCCGCCAGCCCACGCCGGTGTTGTACGCGCAGAAGCTGATCTCACCTTCCTGGGTCGCGTAGGGAATGATGCACTGCTCCGTGCGCCGGAAGTCATAGTTGAAGAGGTCCTGGAACCACATGCCCGCGATGAACAGGAAGTTCCAGCGATCAGCGCGGCGCTGCTCGATATCGGCCATGGTGCGGTCGCCGGTCACCTTGCCGTAGTTGCGGCCGGTGGCACCAAAGCACTTGTCGAACTTCTGCAGCAGGTCCGTGATGCGGAAGTGCGTCGGCGACTTCGTCGGATCGTAGTTCCGCAGCAGTGAAAGCGCCGCGCCAATGACGGACAGCGTTTTGCCGCGCGCAGCGTCATTGATCTTCGCCATGTCCTTCGCCAGACGATCGGCATTGAGGAACGCGGTCACCGGAACGGCTTCCTTGGTTTCCTTGTCGATCATCAACGCCATGCCGATGCCGCAGTTCGGGTGGCACCCGCAGCTCAGCTGGCCCCACTCATGGTTCGGGCCATGCACCAGGTCGGCCCAGTCGGAGAAGGTGCTCATGAAGCTGATGGGGAACCAGTCGCGGGTCGGTTCGCCGAGGCCGGTCTGGTTTTTCACGTCGTGCGCCATGTGGCTGAGCGTGTAGCGCTGCGCCGTGCGCCGCTCGTCGGTGACCGCTTCGTCGCGGCCGGTGAACGAAACCGGCTGGAAGCTGAGGAAGTTGATCTTCTTGGGATTGTCGAGCGCGAACTGGATGATGTGCCCGACCTGCTCGTTGTTGATGCCATTGATGATCGTCGTCACCGGCACAATGTCCACGCCCGCTTCGTGCAGGTTATGGATCGCCTGCAGCTTCACGTCGAACAGGTTGCCGACCTTGCGGTGCGAGTTGGCCGCGTTGCCAATGCCGTCAAACTGCAGGTAGGCGTAGCGGAGGCCCGCTTCGGCAGCTGCACGGCACAGCTCCTTCGATTTCGCGAACTCAATGCCGTTCGTGGCTGCCTGCACCGAGTTGTAGCCCACTTTGCGGGCGTACGCGACGGCGTCGAGGAAGTACGGGGAGAGCGTTGGCTCGCCGCCGGAGAACTGGACCGACATCTGCCGCTTCGGCTTAATGGTGATGGCGTTGTCCAGCATGGTCTTAATCTCGTCCCACGTCAGCTCATGCACGAAGCCGACCTGGTTCGCGTCCATGAAGCAGGGATCGCACATCATGTTGCAGCGGTTCGTCAGATCGATCGTCAGCACCGATCCACGCCCGTGCGTGACCGTCGAGGTGCCATGGTTGTGCAGCTTGTCGTCGTTGTGGGCGCGGATGTCGCGACCGGGGAAGACCTCTTCGAGATGTTTGAAGAACGCGGTGTCGATCGACATGACGTCTTCGAAGTGGCCGTGCTTCGGGCAATCCTTCACCATCAGAATCTTGCCGTCGCGCTCGACGATCTGCGCCTTGATCTCGCCCACTTTTTCGTTCAGCAGGATCTCGTGCGGCAGCTTGCCATCGATAATCTGCTGCCGAATCTCCGGCACGCACTTCGGACAGAGCGAGTCGGTGGTGCGGGGCCAGCCGAGGGGCGGCTTCTCTTTTTGCCACGACTTCAGCAGTGGCTTATCGGACCATTTCGGCGTGAACGACGGATTAGGACGGATGCTGTTCAGCTTCTCGAAAACGGACCAGGCGCCCTGGGCCGCCAGGGTCACCGCTCTCTCGGCATATTTCACGGTTTTCGACATGTGGCAGAAATCTCCTGGGTGGTGCAGGATGTCGTGCTTGAGTTGCCTGGACTTGGAGGTAAGTAGTTGCCCTGCCAGGACTTTACCAGTTTCCACCATACGTCACGGGTTTGCACCGCAGGAACCTGGTTTGGTTAAAAGGCGAAAAACAGTACCCAGAAGGGAATTGGGGCCCCTGAATGGGGCAAGTCGATGAGCGAAATACCCTTATGCTTCGCGCCAGTGGCATGCCCCAGGTGCGACAATCATCCCCGGCAATCGGACTCGCCTCGAGTCCGTCCTCAGGAGAATCGTGCTTATGAAGCATTTCCTCGTCTGTGCAAGTCTCGTTGTCTTTGCCGCCACCACTCTCGCCCAGCAAAAGCCTCCCGCCAGCCCGCCCGAGACGGCGACTGCGACCATAGGCGGGCACACCCTCACGATCAAGTACTCCTCGCCCGGCGTAAAAGGCCGTGAGGGGAAGATCTTTACCAAAGACGGTCTGATCAGCCACAATCCGCATTACCCCATCTGGCGCGCCGGCGCGAATTCCGCCACGGCCCTGCATACCGATGCTGACCTCACCCTTGGCGACATCACCGTCCCGAAGGGCGATTACACGCTGTTCGTCGACATCTCGAACCCCGACCAGTGGACCCTGATCGTCAACAAGAAGACGGGCGAGTGGGGCCTGGCCTATGACGGCTCCCAGGATCTGGGCAAGACCTCCATGACTATGAGCAAGCCTCCCTCCATGGTCGAGAACCTCACGTGGACCATTACCGGCCAGGGTGGGGGCAAAGGTGCGATCACGCTGGCGTGGGAGGACCACAGCGCTTCTGTTCCCGTCTCGGTGCACTGAAGCACAGGCGGCTTTTCAGCGCTTCCACGGACGGCGAATGCAGGAACCATCGCCTTTGCTTCCACAAGCAAAAGCTCGCCGTCCAACACCTCAACGACGCCTGCGCAGTCTCGTGCCCCGTTAGTATGGATTTGGAGGGTTTCCGTCCGAATGGTTTCACGAAGGATTCTGTGGTTCTTTCTGGTTCCTTTCTCCGTTTTACTTTTCTGTTCTGCAGTGCAGGCGCAAGAGGCTCTCAGGAACGACACTGTCTCGGTCGATGGCTTCTACCAGTTCACCTCGACGGCGAGCGGCAACGGAATCTCCGACACCACCAGCAAATCGCTGGGCGGCGAAGCCAGTTTCCGGCACAGCTACCACTGGTGGCTGGGCTACGAAGCCGCTTATGATTACACGCGCTTCAGCGACTACTACACCGGCCAGCCGTTTGGCTATCAGCACAATATGCACACGTTCAGCGGTTCCTACTATGTTCATGGCCCCAAAGCGTTCGGCATCCGGCCCTTTGCTGTGGCGGGCATCAGCGCCGTGGTCTTTTCGCCTTCGCTGAATGGCGGCCAGAACACAAGTTGGCAGGCGCGGCCAGGAGCGAACTTCGGAGCGGGCATCGACTACCCACTGCTCACCAGCTATTTCGGGCTTCGATTCGAATATCGCGGCATTTACTACAAGGCGCCGGACTTCTCACCGTACGGTGCTGCGACGGTGACCACCAACAGTTTCCGGCTGACCTCCGAGCCGATGGCCGGCGTGTACATCCGCTTCTGAGGAGCGAGCGATCGTGGACTGCCTCTTCTGCAAAATCGTGGCTGGCAGCATTCCTTCGAAAAAGGTGCGGGAAGATGACCGGATGCTCGCCTTCCATGACATCGATCCCAAGGCGCCGAAGCACATTCTCGTGATCCCGAAGAAGCACCTTGCTTCGCTCGCCGAGGCGAAGGCAGAAGACGAAGCGCTGCTTGGACATCTGCTGCTGACCGTCGCCGACATTGCGCGAGAGCACGGGCTCGGTAAAGGCTATCGCGTGGTGATCTCGACCGGCGCCGAAGGCGGGCAGACCGTCGATCATCTGCACCTTCATCTGCTCGGCGGCCGGCAAATGCACTGGCCTCCAGGGTAGGACCGAGATTCGCCATCCTCCTGATGACTCTCCGCAGTGCCAGATACCAGGCTTGAGCATCATCATGCCAGGTATCGCGGAGTTGGCTCGTCTTTTCAATTCCGTGCCCCGGTTACCGCAGTGCCTTTGCAGGCGGTAGACATTGGAAAGACCAGATCACTAGACTGCATAAAAAAGGGATCAACGGAGGCCGCGTGGATTTCCTGAAGCCCTTTGTGCGCGTAAATTTACCATCGCGGGATCGAAGTGCTCCAGTGCGATGTTTCTGCGCAGGCGCTGTTTTTCTGCTGGCCCTCAGTGGTCTGGCAGGCTGCGGCAGCCAGGCGGGTTCGGCTTCCGGAACCGTCAATCCGGCGGCCATCACATCGTTTGCGGCGAACCCTGCCAACATCAATCCCGGCGCAAGCAGCACGCTCAATTGGGCTACAACAGGCGCCACGAATATTTATATTTCGCCTGGATCCTTTACCTCGACGGCGGCGAGCGGTTCCACCAGCGTGACCCCGACAGCAACCACGACTTATACCCTGACCGCGACCAATGCTTCGGGCTCGACAACTGCTACCGCAATTGTTACCGTCAGTGCGGCAACGAAGCCCACGATTACTTCCTTTAGCACGAACCCAACCACCATTGACTCCGGCGGAAGCAGCACGCTCAGTTGGGTGACAACGGGCGCGACCAGTATTTCTATTTCGCCGGGAACCTTTACCTCGACGTCCGCGAGTGGTTCCACCAGTGTGAGCCCAACGGCAACGACAACTTATACGCTAACTGCGACCAATGCTGCGGGCTCAACGACCACCACAGCAACCGTTACCGTCAATGCGGCGACTAAGCCCACGATTACTTCCTTCAGCGCGAATCCAACCACCATTAACTCCGGCGAAAGCAGCACGCTCAGTTGGGTGACAACGGGCGCGATAAGTATTTCTATTTCGCCGGGAACCCTTACCTCGACGTCAGCCACTGGTTCCTCCAGCGTAAGCCCGACGGCGACCACGACTTATACGCTAACCGCGACGAATGGGGCGGGCTCGACAACTGCTACCGCAACCGTCACCGTCACCGCAAGCGGCGGCGCCCTGGCGATCAGCACGACTACCTGTCCCGGCGGAACGCAGGGCGCATCGTATGCAGGCTGCACCATCACCGCGAGCGGTGGTGTGCCGCCCTATACCTTTTCAACGAATACGAGCGGTAACTATGCTCCGTTGCCCGAAGGCCTCTCTCTCAACGCAAACAACGGGGATGTCACCAGCGTTCTCATTGGCGGCCAGGGCACTTACACCGTGCAATTCATCGTTACGGACTCCGCGAAAGCACAGGCCACGCAGGAGATCGGTTTCGCCATCAATGGCAACAATGCGTTCCTGACGAACATCTTCCCGGCCACTTCGATCTTCCACCATCGCATGGACGCGGCGTCCACCGGCTTGCCCGTCGACACATCGCCGGCAGCGCCCATCTACAGCGGCTACTTGCCAGAGGTGATCCGGCCCTTCTTCGGAAACAACTCCGGCGCTCCATTTCCGAACGGGATTCCCGCGATCGAGGTTCCTTTCAACCAGCCGGATGCAGCGGTGACCACTACGGTTTATCAGTCCTACTTCACCTCCGGTCCTATCCCGCCCTATGCTCCGGTGGAAGGAACCGCCTACTCCAACGGAGATCGCCACGTTCTGGTGTATCTGGAAGCGGGCGGCGGAAACAACCCAGCCCTCTACGAGATGTGGCAGGGAATTTACGAGAATGGCCCGTGGACCGATTCCTCTAATGCACTGTGGCCTGACGCCGCTTCGAACGCGCTGACGCCGCAGGGTAACGGCACATCCGATGCAGCGGGACTCCCCGTAGGGCCGCTGCTGGTCAACGCCGATGAAGTGATCGGCACCGGCACGCCCAGCGCACCGAACGGCACCATTCTTCATCCCATCCGATTCACCCTCAACCATATGTTGAATTACTGGGTGTGGCCGGCCACGGAGACCGCGGGCGTGGGCAGCTGTATCTCCGGGGGGAACACGATTCCGACGGAAAGCCAGATTTCGCAGTCTGTTCCTCCGGCCAGTTGCACGATGACCGGCCCGGCGGGCGAAATCTATCGGCTCAAGGCCTCGGTGGCAACGCCGGCATGCGCGTCGACGAGTCCACAGGCAGCGATTATCATTACCGGCTTTCGCGACTATGGAATCATCCTCGCCGACAACGGCATGAGCGGAGGCCTGATCGGAACTCCCGATGCCCGCTGGAATGATGCCGACCTGGAGTGTCTGAGCAGTCTTACCTTGTCCGACTTTGAGCCGGTAAACGTGTCGAGCCTCATCGTCAGCAATGACAGCGGCGCCACCAGCCATTAGATCGTCTGCTGTCGAGTGCAGTCAGGTCGCAGAGGCCGTTACATTTTCTCTATCCCGACGGTGCGAGAAGGCGGTATAGTGATCCGCTAAAGCTTCGCAACGACGTGAAGGGTAAGTCGGCGCGCACCAGGGCCGCAGCCGTCCGCACGAGCGCGAGGTGCTTCCATGTCAAAGAACATCGTGATTTGCTGCGATGGGACGGGAAACGACTTCAAGGATCCCGACACCGACTCGAACGTGGTGAAGCTGTATAACACCCTCAAAATTTGCGACGACGAGCAGATCGCCTACTATCACCCCGGCGTTGGCACGATGGGCGCGCCCAACGTCGCCGGGCCGCTGGCTAAATGGTGGACGAAGGTGGAGGGTCTTGCCTTCGGCACAGGATTGCTGGAGAACGTGGGCGATGCCTATCGCTACCTGATGGAAAACTACAAAACCGGCGACAACATTTTCCTATTTGGGTTCAGTCGTGGCGCGTATACGGCGCGCGCAATCGGCAGCCTGCTGCATGTGTATGGGCTGCTGGAGCCGGGGAACGAGCAACTGATCCCTTATATTCTGCAGCTCTTCAGGAAGCTGAGCAAAGGATTGAGCACCCAGGAAACGACCTTTCCGCCGGAAGAGGCCTTCAAGTATGCCTTTTCGCGCGAGGTCGAGGTGCACTTCTGTGGCGTGTGGGACACGGTGAGTTCCTATGGTTGGGTCAACTCGCCGATCGAGCTGCGATTCAGCGGACAGAACCCAATCATACGCACCGGACGCCACGCGGTATCCATTCACGAGAAGCGCTGTTGCTTCCAGGACAACCTGTGGGGTCCATCCCTGCCGCCGGACGGAGATTATCCGGGACAGAACATCCGCCAGGTGTGGTTCACCGGAGTCCATTCCGACGTCGGGGGCAGTTACGTCGAAAGCGAAGCGGGGCTTTCGAAGATCACCTTCGAGTGGATGCTGCTGGAAGCAATGCAACAGGGATTGCAGGTCGATAGCCAGCGCGCGGCGATCGTGCTGGGCGACGGGAGCTCGCCGGCTGGCCTGCCAAGATATGTCGCGCCGGACCCGAAGGGTCCCGAGCACAAATCGCTCAGGGGCGCGTGGTGGCTGGCCGAGCTTTTTCCGCGCAAGCGCAAAGGACTCTGGGGCCTGCCGCTGGGGCGATGGGTGCGCGTCATTCCTGAGGGATCGACCATTCACGCCACCGTTGGTCAAAGCGGAGCGCAGGTCAAGCTTCCTGCACAGTATGAAACGGAGCCTTGGGTACGATTTGGCGGTGCAGCGGAGCAGACCCGTGACCTTGACCCGGTTCCCGTGGGAATCGCGGACGACCGGGGGACGCTGCGAGCAGTGGTGGAGAAAATGGCTGCGGCAGCAGATTCGAAGACGCTGCATCGACTCATTCGACGGTAACGAACCTGGCGCGTCCCCGACCCGTCGGCCCGAACCATTAGACCCACAGCAAAGGCTGGCGGATCGGATAGTTCCGGATGATCTCAGGGTCGGTGGGATCAGGATCCATCGTCTTCCACAGATCGAGATACTCCGCGCGTTCGCAATCCAGGCCGGCGAAGAGCAGCCCGGGCGAGCGCACGGGCAGAGCGTCGAAATGCTCGACGTCTTTGCGATACGGCCAGGGAGCTTTGTCTTTCAAATACGGATAGAGAAACGCGGCGGCCTTGCAGATGCCGCGGCCATCGGGCAGATGAAACGTGATCAGATCGTCGCCACTGCCTTTGAGCGAGACGCAGAGCATGGTCATCGCGTCGAAGTTGAAGATGGAATAGCTGTAGGGCTTGGTGCGCGCCAGCTCTTTGGGAAATGATCCGTCCTCTCCCATCTGATCCGGCAAAAGAACCTCGACGTACTGCCTGCGGATTTCTCGCCGCGTTGGCTCGTCGTGAACGAGGCGAGCGTATTCCGCAGCCTGCAGCGCCCAGCAGGTCGCGTGATTGTTGAGCGCGGCACGCTCCGTCCTGCCCTTCTCGCTGGTCTTCAACCAGCCGAGATAACTGCTGAACCAGGTGTCGAGAGCGGCGTTGTCCGCAGGGGTCATGCTGTGCGGGGCCACCAGACTCGCGGCGCGCGCCACCTCGACCAGATGCAGCGTATCGATGATCCCGTAAGACCGTCCGGTGGAGACGCCGCGCACACCCTGCGCATATTCGAGATTGGGATTCATCCGCGTTGCAGGCGTGATGAACCAGGCGCGCAGATGCTCGCAGGCGTGGCGAGCATAGCGCCTCTCGCCGGTGAGCCGCCAGGCCGCGGTGAGCGCCGGCATGCGAATGGAAAGTGCGATCATCGCCTTGCGATGTTCGTTGAAATTGCCGGGATTACTCTCCCCATCGCGGTTGATGTAGGGTCCGCTGGGATCTTCGGGATTGGGCCAGAAATAATCCGCCTGAGAAAAGAAGTCATGCAGACCGCCCGGGCTGAGCGGCGACGGATAGGAGGTGATGGTCACCGGTGGCAACGCTAAACAGGCTGCAGCAGCTTTGAGGATGCGCTCGCGGTCGGTTTGCGACACCAGCTTCCACGCATCGACAGGTCGATTCGTTTGGGCCCGGACCGGCAAAGCAGCCAGGACAGCGGCCGAAGCGCAACCACGGGAAAATTCTCTGCGATCCATAAGAGGCCTGACGATTCCTATCGAGGAATGGGTCTTTAGCGGAAGAGGGACAGATCGATGGACGAGCCCATCTTCTCGTAGCCGGCGTCGTTCGGATGGAGATGGTCGCCGGAATCGTACGCGGGCGCAAAGACGGTGGAGTGATTCGGATCCAGTGTGGCCTTGTCGAAGTCAATGACTCCGTCGAACACGCCGGTGGTTCTGATCCATTGATTGACAGCCTCGCGCATCTGTTCGCCTTTGGGCGAAGAATAATGCGCGCCGACGTACGGCGTGAGGGTCGCGCCGAAGACTTTGAGCCCGTGCGCGTGGGCACGCGTGGCCAGCTGGGTGAGCGCGAGTATCAGCTCCTGCACTGTGATCGTGTCTTCAGGCTTTGCGGGCTGCGCAGTGTGGCCGATGTCGTTGATGCCTTCAAGAATGATGAGATACCTGGCGCCACTCTGCGCGAGCACGTCGCGATCGAAACGGGCTAAAGCATTAGCGCCGGCGACGTCGTTGAGGAGCCGATTGCCATCGATGCCCTCGTTGAGGACAGAGAGGCGCGCCACCTGCGGGTCGCCTTGCAGGCGTCGGGCGAGGACGTCGGGCCAGCGGGTGTTGGCGTCGAGGGTCGCGTGTGCGCCGTCGGTGATGGAATCGCCGAAACAGACGATGGCGGCGGCGTGCGCGGCGGCGGGGACGACATCGACAGCTTTGACGAAACACCAGGAGTAGATGGGGCGGGGGTCAGTGACAGCGGGCGCAGCGGTCGTGTCACCAAGGGTGATGAAGGTGGTTGCCTCGGCGGCTCCATGGCAGGTTATGTTGCTGAGAATCTGCTCGGGAATGTAGATACTGACGGCGAGATTCGACAGCGGCGCGACCTGAAGCGGCACGGGATCGCTGAAGAGGGGCGCGCCGGGCGGAATGATGACGGAAGGCTGGCCGTTGAAGGTAAGGGTGTGATCGGTGCCGGGCTGGATGGCGCCCGAACCGGCACTGATGGCGATGTGTGCGGCGCCAATGGTGAGAGGGCCAGTGCCGAATTCGTTGGTGAGCTCGACGCGCAGCGACGATCCGCCGGCCGAGACGTGCACGATATTGCGGTAGGTGGTGTTAGCGGGCGAAGGCTGACCTGGATTAACGGGCTCGCTCATGGGCGAAGCGCCCCAGGTGCCGAACCAGTGAGCTGCGGCCTCCTGCGCAGGAAGAGGGGGCATCAAAAGGAAGAACACGATCAGGAAAATCCGGAAAAGCCATCTCGGCATGCGTTCCCCTTCAGCGAAACTATCGTCCGTTCTACACGATTTGGCCGGAAACGTGGGCCTGCTGAGCTTCGATGAAGACGGAGCGCGCACAAATCGGTTATTCAGCAACCAGGCCGTTGCTCCCCTCGGCAGGCGTAACGTTGGTGACCTGCCAGCCGTTCGAGCTCTTCACCAAAGTTGCTGTTGCTGTCTGCTGGCCCGAGGTCGCGGCGGCAATTTTCGGGAAGGCCGTTTTCATCTCCGGCGAATTCGCCCAATCGGGCACGCTGGTGACCGCGTCATGATAGTTGACGGTGTACTGCGCCGCGTCCGAATCCGGCGGTGTGAAGTTATCGATGGAAGTAACCCGGCGATTACCGAAGCAGAAGTTGCCGTAGCCCGGTTGGCTCGCATCCGCCGTCCATGTGGTGCGGCCTTTGTCGGAGAGGTCGTAATTGTTGACCTGTTTCGATCCGATCAGGAAACGCTTCTTCTCAGCGGGCGTGCGGGTCAGCAGCCCCGCGTCCGTCAAGGCGTCGAAGCCTTTCGTCTGATCTTCGTTATTGGTGTCGGCCTGAGCAGGAAATTTAACGGCTGCCGACCAGACGCAGACCTGTTTGGCGTTGTAGTAGTCGTTGAGCGCGGATTTGAAGGCGCTCGGATCGACAGCATTCTTGCGGCATCCTGTGCCGGCGATCACAAGTGCAAGTCCGGCCAGGCAGGCGATCTTTTTCGTGGGCATTCTTTTCACTCTCCTCGCTTTGTAGGATGCATAGTGCGACTGGAGTGCGGGAAGGGCGGGCGAGTGGCCGGCCAAAACAAAAAGCCCCGACGTATCGCCGAGGCTTCTGATTCGGGAACGAGGGTTTAGAACGGCTGAGCGTGTTCGGCTTCCTGCTCCTCGTCGAGACCATGGCGGCGCAGCAGCGTGGGCAGGTTCTGCGAAAACGCCGAGCGCGGCATCACGATGTCGCAGCCGGCTTCGACCGCCTTAGCCTTCAGATCTCCCTGCAGATGCGAGAGGAAGCCGATGACGGAGGTGCTCTTCTTCAGCTTCGACTTGATCTTGGGGATCAGCGTCATGGGTTTGGCCGCTGTATTGTTGAGATCGAAAACGATCAGCGACGGCCGCTCCTCTTCAGGACATTCGACGATCTTCGCGAGGGTCTCGGGGTCATTCTTGACGAATGCCACCTTGATGCCGAGCTTGCGCGCGGTCTCATTGATCTTCGCGAAGAAGAACAAATCCTCAATGAAGAGATAAATGCGTGTAGGAGCGTCCTCGCGGACGGGCGGCGGAGGCGCTTCCCACGGCGCGGCGTTCTCGGCGTAATGGCCATTGCCGTTGATGTTGCCGTTCCGGAACTCGATGGTGGACGGCGGACCGTCGGCGACGTTGCCGTTGACGGCGCGGTAGCTGTGGTCCATGGGACCGACAAAGACACGCTCGCGGCGCTGCTTGTTGCGACGTCGGCCGCCGCCTCCGCCGCCCTGGTGCTGGCCATTGCCGTTATTGTTCTTGAAGAAACGGGTTTGGCTGGAGGGCTGCGGCTTAGGCGGCTTCGCCTTGAACGCCTGCGGCTGCTGCGCCTGGGGCTGGGCCTGATTCTGCCCCTGGCCGTTGGCCTGCGCCTGCCCGCCCTTGTTCCTTTTGCGGCGACGGCGGCGGCGACGGCCACCACCCTCTCCATGAGCTTGTCCTTGATTCAATGACTGCGCCTGCGCCGGAACCGGGTTCTCCGGGGGCTGAGGCTGGTTCTGCTCTGTTGTCATGCCTGCACTTCCTGGTGCGATGAACTCTGTTCCTGGTTCCCGCTTACCTCTTCACTCCGGGCTCGCAGCTGCGGATCCTGGGGGATATGCAGCACGCACCTAACTCGTCGGGAGTCAGGAACGGGGATACTGTTTAGCTCCGGCCTGCTGCGGATAGGGCCATGGCCGGAAAGTTTATGGTGCGGTGCGATAAAAATGGTTGGAGTTCCTGGGCCCGTACCGCTCCCACTCGTCTACATGAAGAGTGAGACGAGGGAACGCAACCGAATGCCGCGCCGATCAACGGAACGTACTGGAGTTGGCGTCTGATGCTGATTCAACCTTCGCAACCGGACGCTTTCTCCTCTGAGGCACACGCGACGGCGGAGAAAATCTTCCGGTGGTGATTCCTGACTCTCGAGAATCGCGGCGAGCCTCGCGCATAACTGGCGTGGCATCAGCCGCTCGATAGGCAAAAATAATACTACTCCTCGAGTCAGGCCCTGACAAGTCCTTTGATGCGCTAACCTGCGCCGGGAGGTGCGCTGCGGTAATCAGCCTGATTCCGGGGCCCTTCCCGCTCAAACAGTAAAGCCATCCGTCTGGATGGCTTTCTGTGTGACAGCCAGTCACTGGCCTCCCTGAAGTTCGCCCTTCATCCTGAACGCAATGGATAACGTATGGATTAGGACCTTTTGCATCCCGGCCGGGGCAGAATCTCGAAGGATGATGCTCTCATCGGCCGGAATCTCTTATTCGCACCAGCCCCCTCTGGGGACCTATGCGTCGCTGGCACTGACATGAAATGCAATTGGGGGGCCGTTCTGGTCAGCGAGTGGAATCAACCGTTTATAAGCAGTGGGTAGGACGATTCCATTCAGATTCCCGTAGAACCCAAACCGGCAGGTCCTGAAATCCATAACACCAGAGGGGGACTACTTTGGTCTGCTTTGCTCATTTTGACCTACCGCTGGCAGTTTGGGCAGAAGTGCGTCCCGCGCCCGGCAAGCACGATTCGCCGGATCGGTGTACCACAAACCCGGCACGGCTGGCCCTCGCGGCCGTAGACCCGGTGATGAATCTGGAAGAATCCCTCGACGCCGTCGGCGTCCACGTAGTCAGAAACCGACGACCCTCCCGCGCGGATGGCCAGCTTCAGGACCGCCTGCAGCCCCTTGTGCAGTCGGCCGAGTTGCTCGCTCGTCAGGCGTCCGGCGATCCGGGTCGGCCGAATCTTCGCCCGGAACAGGCTCTCATCCGCATAAATATTGCCTACGCCGTGGAGGAGCGTCTGGTTGAGCAGTGCGGCCTTGATGGCCAGCTTGCGCCCGCGAAACAGCGCGGCGAAGTCGCCCGGAGAAATTGTGAGGGGCTCGTGCCCCGGCCCGGTGAAGGCCCCCTCCCTGTGAAGGCTGAGGCGGCCAAAGCGGCGCGCGTCCACAAAGCGCAGCTCGCGCCCCGAGGTGAGGCTCAGAACCGCGTGCGTGTGCGGTGGCAGGGGAACCTCCGGGGAGGAAACCAGCAGGCGGCCGGTCATGCCCAGATGGACCAGCAGCTGGAAGTCCGTGTTCGGCGGGCGCGCTTCGCGGCGCGAAGGCGAGGAGCCATGGCGCGTTTTGCCAACTGCAGCCAAGCCGATGACGATGTGCTTGCCGACGCGATAAACCCGGCCGACGCGCATCCCTGCGAGCGCAGCGGCCAGCTCGGCGGCCGGCGTTTTGAACGGCTCCTTATATTTGCTGAACCAGGTGGAGACGATCACGTCGCCGCGCACACGCCGGTTGACTCCATTGGCGATGGTTTCTACTTCGGGCAGTTCGGGCATGGGGCAGATTCGAGTTTACGACTCTCGCAGCTTTCAAGTTTCTGCCCCCCGGGCGACTTGAAATCTACGGGCTCGTCAGCAGCCGTAGCTGCGCGATTCTTCTGTCTTCTCCCAGGGAAAGGTTTGCATGGGAACGAAGGTGCGCTGGAAAAACGCATCGTCGACGACGTAGCATTCGCCGTCTTCGCCACGCACGATCCAGTCGCCGCGCTGCACGTTGGCGAAGCCAAGGTCGGTGGCAATGGTGGAAGGCTCGGTGGCCTGGGTGGCGTCGACCAACAGGGGCCGGCAGGTACGAAAGGCGCTCATAACTTCCTGAAATTCCTCCGCCGGGCGACTTGGCCCGACACCTCCTATTCGATCCGGAGCGCCATAAAAGTGCTCCAGGGAAGACATAAGGTATTTGTGAGGGCAGTCTGCGTGGCCTCCACTCGCTTGACGCGGCGGGCAATCTGCCCGGATAGTGGGATTTCGTTTTCAATCGCAGGTGTGGGGGCGGGAATGATGCGACGCGTTGCGGCGATGGTGGTGGTGTTGTGCGGTGCGGGGATCGGATGGTCGCAGGTGCCGGCGACGCTGCAGCCGTTTGTGAAAATCGATGCTTCCGACATTCTCCTCGATAACGTGCGGGTGATCGACGGTACGGGATCACCGGCGAAAGAGAACCAGACGATCCTTATCCACCGCGGGGAGATCGTGTCCGTGGGGCCACGCGTTAGCGAGCGACCGCTAGATGCAGGAACGAAGACAATCGACATGACCGGCAAGACGGTTTTTCCTGGCCTCGTCGGCATGCACGAGCACCTCTTCTATCCACTGCCTGACGGCGGCCCTGGCCTGCTCCCGCTCTACGGCGAGATGGCGGACTCAGCGCCGCGCCTCTATCTTGCCGGCGGCGTGACGTCAGCCCGAACGGCGGGGAGTCTCGAGCCGTACACCGACATTTCGGTGAAGCAGGCGATCGATCAGGGGAGAATTCCCGGGCCCAGGCTCTTCCTCACCGGTCCATATTTAGAGGGATCGCCCTCGCTTGGGCCGCAGTTGCACGCGCTCACCGGTCCCGACGATGCCGCACGCCTCGTCGACTACTGGTCTGCGGAGGGCATGACCTCGTTCAAGGCGTACATGCACATCACCCCGGAGGAACTGAAGGCCGCAGTCGATCACGCCCACGAGCACGGGCTGAAAATCACGGGACATTTGTGTGCGGTGGGATTCAAGGAGGCGGCGTCGCTCGGCATCGACAACCTCGAGCACGGGTTGGTGGTGGACACGGAGTTCTACTCGCAGAAGAAAACGGGCGTATGTCCAGGGCAACATCCGCCGCAAGCGGAGCTGGCGAAGATGGACGTCGAAGGGCCGGAGATCCAGGGGACGATCAAATACCTGATCGATCATCACGTGGCGGTGACGTCGACGCTGGCCATCTTCGAGAGTTTTGCGCCAAACCGGCCGCCGATGAGCCAGGAAATGCGGGTGCGCACTTCACTCCTTCCCGACGCGTGGGGCAGCTACGCGACAACGCGCGCGGCGATTGCGGAGCGGGCGCAGGACGCACCTTCTGAAAGCATCTCCGACCGGCTGCTGAAGATGGAGATGCAGTTCGAGCATGACTTCGTCAAACAGGGCGGCGTGCTGATGGCAGGCTGCGACCCTACGGGCTATGGCGGCGTGCTGCCGGGCTTCGGCGATCAGCGCAATCTCGAATTGCTCGTCGAGGCAGGCTTCACCCCGGAGGAGGCGATCCACATCGCAACGGAAAACGGCGCGAAATTCCTGGGTGAAGACGCGCACTTCGGGACCATCGCACCGGGCAAAGCTGCGGACCTGGTGGTGGTCGATGGCAATCCTGCAAAGACCATCGCCGATGTGGAGAAAGTCGATACGGTGTTCAAAGACGGCGTGGGCTACGATCCGCAGAAGCTGATCGAGTCGGTACGGGGGCTGGTGGGATTGCGCTAACGCGGCGACCGGCCGCTACGGTCCGCCGTCCACTCACTTCTTCACAGCGCCCATCTTCGCACGCAGCCGCGCCTCGGCATCATCGCTCCAGTACTTGCAGTTCAGCTGCAGGAAGACCGACGAATACGGAATCGTCATATTGGTCTTCAGCACCAGAACCTGGAACTGTTTTGAAGCGTCGTCGACCCTGGCGATGAGTTTGTCGTGAGGCAGTGACTGCACCGTATACGCCCCCAGAACGTCGGCAATGTTCGCGCGGTATTGCGATGCGCCGGGAGCGTCCTGATCGGGAACAAAGGGCAGCTCCGCATCCATATAAATGTCCGGCCGAACGTGCTCGGAGTCCTCGATCTCATTCAGAACCACGCCCAGCACGACCGTCAACGGGGCCTTTGTGTCGATCGTCTCGACGCCCGGCGAAGACTGCAGAGGATAAGCCGAGTCGACAATCAGAATCCAGTTGCGATGGCCAAGAAGCGGCAGAGCCTGTGTCACCCTTGTCTGCCAGGACACCGGCTCTTCAGGGGGGGCTGCATGCAGAGCCGGAGCCGCGAGAAATACCGCGAGAGCGAAGAATTTCCTCAACATGCGCACGAGTATCTCAAATCCTGGCGGCGACCATGGCAATGGAACGAATTAATCGCTTGACCCGTGCCCGCAAAAGGATTATCAGTTCCTTTCCCCTAAAAAACGAGAATAAGGAGACTTCTAATGGGACACGGCATTATTTTCTGGTGCATTCTTGGTCTGATCGCGGGCTGGCTGACCGGGAAGATTATGAAGGGATCCGGCTTCGGCTTCCTAATGGATATGGTGGTCGGCCTGGTCGGGGCATTGATTGGTGGCTTCCTTTCCGCCCACCTGGGCCTGGGGGGAGTGGGACAACATGGCCTCATCATGAGCATTGTGATCGCCGTCATCGGCGCGGTGATTCTGACTCTGATCGTTCGCCTGATCAGCGGCAATCGAGGAGCGAACCTGTAGATCGCACCCATTCGCGGCGCATCAACGAAGACAACCGTGCAGGCGCCAGAGAGCCGGACCTGCACGGTTTTTCTTTGCGAGGACCTGCGACCGGTTCTAATCCTCTTTGTAAAGCGCGGCTCCTGCAATCGTCCCGATGATGCATGCGATGAAGTCAACGATTGCGGCGTAGAGCGCAAGGTGATGCGGGTAGAGATACGGAATCACCATGAAGAACAGGATGGGCACCAGAGAAGCGAGCACCCACGTTGCCAATCCTGCGTAGACTGCCGTCTTCACTCCCGCGCCGAAGCGAGGACGGATGGCTGCGTATATCCACACCGAAGTCAGCCCGAGGATGAGACCGACCAGGTTGTAGTGGATGATTTGCCCGGTTGTGATGCCTGGCTTACCCAGCGTTTTCATGGCGACGTTCCAGTACGGACCGAGCCATACGGCTTCCAGCACGCTTTCGATGATGTCGCCGACGATCCCGGCCACGATGCCGCCCAAAATCCAACGGCCGACGTTGATCCTGCCCATACAGCCTCCTTTGTTTTGGGGGATGGCGCAGTATACGTGTGCCCTATAAGTTGTGCAAAGAAATTCGCGGTCGATTTTTAGACGGGCGGGATCCGTTCTTCCAGCAGAACCGTCACGCGGTCGCCGAGCTTCTTCCCGATGGCTTCAGAATATCGCCCTTCACCGGCAGTTTGTGCCGGCCGTCGCCAAGCGCCATGAAGGAACTGCGAAAGGGAACGCCATCGATTGTGCCGCGCACCTTCACCAGTCCGCGGGTGCCGAAGAATGTCACTGAATTGGGCCAGACCACATAGGTCCAGCCCCCTTTAGCCGGGCTCTTCTCCAGCTTCGCCGTGAACGCTTCGTTGAGATCCATCATTACCTCACGCAACCCGGCTACTGGAGCAGCGAAATCGCGACGCTGGTCATCGCCGTCACGCCAGTGCGGATCGTCGGCGCGGGCAGCGGCTCGAATCGGCTGGTGTGCGGTCCAGGCAGTTCTGTGCCCGCCGCCCTTGCCGCAGCCAGTTTCACCGGATCCATCGCGCCCAGGATGAAATATGTCAGCGGAATCTTATGGTCCGGCAGCGCGAAGATGCCCACGTCTTCGCTGGCCATGCCGCGAGGAATATCGATGACGTTATTGGCGCCCAGCGCCTTTACCAGCGTGGCTTTCACCATCTCCGTCTGCCCGGGATCGTTATAGAGCACCGGCGTCGACTCATCGTTGAGCACCGTCACCGTCGCCGCCTTCTCCGGCGGCAGACCGGCGGAGGCGGTAATGCCGGCCGCCATCTGCTGCAGCCCCCGGATCACCGTGTCGCGGCTCTTGTCGCTAAAAGAGCGCGTCGTCAGCTCGAGCTTCACCTCGTTCGGGATGATGTTGCGCTTTGTGCCGCCCTCGATGTGCCCCACCGTGACGACGGTGGGATCCTGCGGATCTTCTTCGCGGCTGACGATGGTTTGGATCTGCGTAATGTAAAGCGCGGCCAGCGTGATGGGATCGCGTCCGCCCTGGGGATAGGCGCCGTGTCCGCCGATGCCGCGAATGACCACATCGACGGACGTGGAACTCGCTGCTGACGGCCCGCTGCGCACGCCCACGGTTCCTGCGGCGAGGCCGTTTGTATCGTGCAGACCGATGATGCGGTCGGGCCGCCCGAAGCGTTCATACAGATGATCGGCGAGCATCGCCTTCGCGCCGTCGATCGTCTCCTCCGACGGCTGGCCGACCAGCATCAGCGTGCCGTGCCACTGCGACTTCATCGCGACCATCGCGCGCGCTGTCCCGATCATCACCGTCGTGTGGACGTCATGCCCGCAGGCGTGCATCACACCCGTGGTCACGCCGTCTTTGGTTTTTCCAATCACGTGGCTTGCGTACGGCACCCCGGTCTCTTCCACGATGGGCAGCGCATCCATGTCGGCGCGAATCATCAGCGTTGGACCCGCGCCGTTCTTCAGGATGCCGACCACGCCGTAAGCCTGCGACCCGTCGGGATAACGGCCGACGCGCTCTGTGACGGTATAGCCTGCCGCGCGCTCCGCCTCGGCCAGAATGTGCGAGGTGCGTTCTTCGAAGTGCGACAGCTCCGGATGAGCGTGGATGTCCTTATAGGTATCGACCAGCGCCGGAGTTTCGGATTGCACAAACGACGGAACATCCTGCGCCTGAACGGCGGCGGCCAACGCGAGCGACACCAATCCTGCGGCTGCGAACAGTTTCACACTGGCTCCTGATGAAAAAGTGGGTGCCAGTATACGCGACGCGCCTGCCAGGACTACCGCGGATGAGGCCGCGGCCGGACCGCCAGCACCGCGTTCAATCCGCCGAACGCAAAGGAACTCGACAACGCCAGCGACGGGCTCGCGGCTTCATTCGCCAGCAGCACGTGTTCGAGTTCGAGCGCGGGGTCGACGATCGAGCCGGTTTCCGTGAAGCCCGCATTGGCCGGAAGCACATTGCGCTGCAACGCCAGCACGGTCGCCAGCAATTCCATCCCACCCGAGGCGCCGATGGCATGGCCATGCAATCCCTTCGTCGAGCTGATGGGCAGCTGCCGCGCGCGTTCTCCGAAGACCCAGTGGATGGCCTCCGCTTCCACCCGATCGTTGGCTTCGGTGCCGGTTCCGTGCGCATTCACGTAGCCCACTTCGGCCGGCGTCGCGTGCGCATCTTCAAGAGCGCGTTGCATCGCCGCGGCCGATCCCGCCGGATTGGGCTGCGTGATGTGGTGCGCATCGGAAGACATGCCAAATCCCACGATCTCCCCGAGGATTTCCGCGCCGCGCTCCTGCGCTGCGTCCAGTGTCTCGATGGCGAACACCGCGGCGCCTTCGCCGAGACTCATGCCGTCACGATCTGCGGCGAATGGCCGGCAGGCGGTCGGTGAGACGACGTGGAGGCCGTCCCATCCTTTCAGAAACGTGTGCGTCAGCGGTGCTTCGTGCCCGCCGGTTAGCGCCGCTTTCACCGCGCCGGAGCGGACCATCTGAAACGCCAGTCCGATGGCATGCGTCCCGGAAGCGCATGCGGTGGTGAGCGTGAACGCAGGCCCGGTGATGCCGTACTCCATTGTGACCAGGCTCGTGCCCGCGTTGGCCATCGCCCGCGGCACCGTGAGCGGATGGACGCGCCCGCCGCGTCCGTAGACTTTCTCGTACTCCTTCTCCTCCGTATTGCGGCCGCCGGTGGAGCAGCCGAAGATGACTGCAATGGCTTCGCAGGGATGCGCGGCGACGAGTCCGGACTGTTGGACTGCCTGGCGCGCCGCCGCAATCGCGAACGCTGACGAGCGCTCAGCGATCGATCGCTGGCTGGCGGTGAGCCATTCTTCCTGGCGAAAATCCTCGACCACTGCGGTGCGCGTAAAGTGGAGGTCCGCCGGAAGATCCGCCATCTCGCGAATACCGCTGCGTCCCCCAAACAAATTTTCGGTAAAGCTCGCCACATCCTGTCCGATAGCGGTGATGCAGCCGGCGCCCGTGATGACGACGCGCATCATGCGTTTGGGTTAGGAGCAGCGCTCTTCTGGCGCAACGCGTCTTCGATGCCGGTGACCATATCGCTGACCGTCCTGATGCGGCCGAGTTTGTCCTCGGGAATTTCGATGCCGTACTTCTCCTCGATATCGAACGCAAGGCTCACGCGATCAAGCGAATCGAGGGCCAGCTCATCGAAGGTGCTGTCGAGGCGGATCTGCTCGGGCGTGATGCTCTTTTGTTTTGCGATGAGTGCGATGCACTCCTCGGCCACCTGATTCATCTTTCAACTCCAAAAATGCAGCAATTGCTCCTCACCGTGCCGTGCAACCGTTTTGGATGAGCAAGCTGTGGGTCTGGCACCACGGGGACGAGCCGCCACGCCACGATCATAATTGGACGGCGTGGGGCGCCAATGGGTGCCAGGGCACGCGAGGTTGACCAGGCGAAGAAGAAACGAAAACCGGGTTAGAATAAGCGGATGCTGTCCCCGGTGACCCCAGACCCCCACCCCAACGCCCCAGGGGCAGGTGCGCCGGGAACCCCAGTCCCGGAAACCCCTCAGGACCTTCCCGTTCCCAAGTCGCTCAAGTGGGCCCACCCGCTGGTGCAGGAGTGGTTCGTGCGCCGTTTTGGCACCGCCACCGAGCCCCAGGAGCTCGGCTGGCCCGTGATCCTCGCCGAAAAACCGGTGCTGATTTCCGCGCCGACCGGTTCGGGCAAGACGCTCGCGGCGTTCCTCATCTGCATCGACGGACTGATCCGCAAGGCGATCGAAGGGCGCCTCGGCTGTGAGACCGAGGTGGTTTATGTTTCGCCGCTCAAGGCGCTCTCCAACGACGTTCAGAAGAACCTGGAAACCCCCCTGCGCGAAATTCAGCAACTCGCCCTCGAGCGCGGCTACCTGTGCCCGCCGGTGCGCGCGGCTGTCCGGACGGGCGACACGCCGGCGGCCGAGCGCCGCGCGATGCTGAAGACCCCGCCGCACATCCTGGTCACCACGCCCGAATCGTTGTACATCCTGCTCACGGCGCAACAGAGCCGTGAGCATCTGCGCCGCGTGCACACAGTCATCGTCGACGAGATCCACGCTATGGCCGACGACAAGCGCGGCTCGCATCTGGCGCTGAGCCTGGAGCGGCTGGACGCCCTGGTGACCGGCGAGAACGCGCTCATGGTGGGCGCAAGTCTCATTCAGCATCCGCTACCGTTACGAATTGGCCTGTCGGCGACGCAGAACCCGATTGAACTGGTCGCGCAGTTTCTCGGGGGGACGCGCGGCAACGAAGTCAAAATCGTGCAGGCGGGTCAACAGCGAAAGCTCGACCTCGGCATCGAAGTCCCGACCGACGAGTTGGGATCCGTCGCGACCATGGCGATCTGGGAGAGCGTCTACAATCGACTCGCCGAGCTGACCCTCGAACATCGATCGACCCTGGTATTCGTCAACACGCGATCCATGGCGGAGCGTGTCGCTTTTCAGCTCGGTGAACGGCTGGGGATTGAAAATGTCGCGCTGCCATCATGGAAGCTTGTCGCGCAAACTGCGGCTCAACGCGGAACGCCGCCTGAAGGCCGGCGAGATTCGCGTGCTGATTGCGACTGCATCTTTGGAGCTGGGCATCGACATCGGCACCGTCGATCTTGTTTGCCAGATCCGGTCGCCACGGGCGATTTCTGTTGGCATGCAGCGCGTCGGCCGCGCCGGGCACTGGCGCGGTGCAACTCCAAAAGGCCGCTTCTTCGCCTTGACACGCGACGATTTGATGGAGTTGGCAGCGCTGATCCGCGCCATGCGCGCCGGTGTGCTCGATCGGCTGGAGATTCCCGCAAAACCGTTCGATGTCCTGATGCAGCAGATTGTCGCGGCGTGTTCCGCGGAGCCCTGGCAGGAGCGGGCGCTCTTCGATGTTTTTCGTCGCGCCCAGCCCTATCACGATTTGCCGTGGGAGGAGTTCGACCAGGCATTGCATTTGCTCACCGAAGGCATCGAGTCCAGCCGAGGTCGCTATGGCGCGTACCTGCTGCGCGATCGGGTGCAGGGGCGCGTGCAGGCGCGGCGCGGCGCCCGCACTACAGCCATCACCAATGGCGGCGCGATCCCGGACACGGCGCTCTTTCCGGTAATTTTGCAACCCGAAGGCGTACAAATTGCGACCCTCGACGAGCATTTCGCCGTCGATTCGTCACCGGGCGACGTTGTGCAGCTGGGAAATAGCAGCTGGCGTATCCAGCGCATCGAGACGGCAGGCCGCGTTCTCGTAGAAGATGCGCATGGACAGCCGCCGACGTTGCCCTTCTGGTTTGGCGAAGCACCTCAGCGGACCCGCGAGCTGTCGGAATTTGTCGCGGAACTGCGTGAGGAGATCGACCGCCGCACGCGGAACGTGTTGCCAGGCTATGTGTCGCAGGCAATTCCGGAAATCGCCGAGGCCGCCGCGTTCCTCAGGGAAAAATGCGGCGTGGACGATGCTGGTGCAGAGCAGCTCATCGCGTACATTGCGGCGGGGCGCGCAGTCCTCGGTGTGGTCCCTTCTGTAACAACCATTGTTGCAGAAAGATTCTTCGATGAAGGAGGCGGCATGCAGCTGATCCTCCACGCGCCGTTTGGAGGCCGGATCAACAAGGGCTGGGGCCTTGCCCTGCGCAAGCGGTTCTGCCGAGGATTCAACTTCGAGCTGCAGGCGGCGGCCACCGATAACGGGCTGAATATCTGCCTCGCCGAGCAGCACAGCTTTCCGCTGAGCGACGTCTTCCATTTCCTGACCTCGCTAACCGTGACCGAGCTGCTGGAGCAGGCCTCGCTCGCATCCCCAATCTTCAAAACCCGCTGGCGCTGGGACGCGTCGCGGAGTTTGCAACTGTTACGGTTCCAAAAAGGAAAGAAAGTTGCTCCGCAGATCCAGCGGATTCGCAGCGACGATTTGCTGGCCAGCGTTTTTCCCCAGGCCGCCGCGTGTTTCGAGAATATCGAAGGCGATATTCAGATTCCTGACCATCCGCTGGTGAAGGAAGTGATGCGGGATGTGTTGCAGGAGGCAATGGATCTCGAGGGGTTGAAAGCCGTCCTCGATGCGATGCATGATGGGCGCATCCGGTGCGTTGCAGTCGACACCACGACACCGTCGGCGTTTTCCCACGAACTCATCAACGCAAATCCTTACGCATTCCTCGACGATGCCGGACTGGAAGAGCGACGTGCGCGAGCGGTACAGATGCGTGGTGTCCTGCCGGACACGGTGCTGGGCGAGGCCGGGCGTCTTTCGCCCGAAGCCATCGCCGAAATTCGCCAAGAGGTTTGGCCGGACATTCGCGACGAGCATGAACTGCACGATTTGCTGTGTTCTCTGGTGGTCGTACCACTGGATATCATTTCCGGGGACAAAGGTTCCCGGGACTGGGACATTTTTCTGGCGCGGCTGGAGCGGTCGAAACGCGCCACCATAGTGAAAAATTGGGCCGGGGGTATTTTGTCGCAGCCGAGCGAGCAGAATGGCTGAAAGCGCTTTGGACGGATGTGGAATTCTCTGTGGAAATGTTGAAAACCCCAGGAGAACCCCCTGTAAACAGTGACGTTTTGAAAAAAGTGTTACAGGGATGGTTACAAATCCTCGGCCCCGTAACCTCGGCTGGTATCGCGGCGCGGTTAGGCCTCGATTCCGGCGCGGTTTTCCAGCAGATGGTCCGTCTCGAATCGACCGGAACCCTCCTGCGCGGCGTGTTCGAGGGCAAGGCCGCTCAGGAATCTGTACCCGACATTGAGATTGAATGGTGCGAGCGCCGCATCCTCCAGCGTATTCATCGCCGAACCCTGGCAACCCTCCGCAAACAAATTGAGCCGGTGACACCGGCAGCGTATATGCGCTTCCTCCTGGACTGGCAACATCTCGGCGAGCGGAGACAGTTGAGCAGTGAGCAGGGACTGCTCGAAGCGCTGCGCGGCCTCGAAGGGTTTGAGGCGCCGGCGGCAGAGTGGGAGCGCTCGATTCTGCCGCAGCGCGTGACCGGATACGATCCGCGCTGGCTCGATGCGCTGTGCCTGACGGGCTCGGTGGGATGGGGACGAATCTCTCCGCACCCCGCATTTGCTGACCTCGCGAGTGGCGGCCCGCGGCGTGTAGTGCCCACCAGCATGGCGCCGGTGACATTTTTTGTGCGTGAAGAGGCGCTATGGATGGATTTGTGCCTGTCGCAGCGACAAATTCCCGAGGTAAATCTCAACGCCTGCCTCAGTGAACTCGCGAATCGGATCCGCTCGTGCTTCGGCACGCGCGGCGCGATGTTCGCAGCGGATTTGATTCGCATGCTTGGCGCTTCCGCTGAGGATGTGCATCGCGCACTGTGGGAACTGGTCGCAGCGGGACTGGTCAATGCCGATGGATTCGACAGCCTGCGCATGCTGATCGATCCGCGGCGCAAGCGGGCCTTCGCCGCGCCGGGCAAAACGAAAGCCTCCGGCAGAAATGCGTCGGGACGCTGGGCGCTGCTGGCCGATCCGGAGGAGCCGGTTCCACTGGGTGAGCTGAGATATAAGGATGCGGAAGCGGCTGCGCGGGCGGCAGCAAGACGCGATGAGCAGCTGGAATCGGCGTGCCGGATGCTGCTGCGGCGCTACGGTATTGTGTTGCGCGATGTGCTGGCCCGCGAAACCACGGTGCCGCCATGGCGGGAACTGGTCGGCATGTTCCGCCGTCTGGAGGCGCGCGGCATCGTGCGCGGTGGAAGATTCGTTTCCGGATTCGGCGGGGAGCAATTTGCTCTTCCGGAAGCCGCGGACGCGCTGCGCGCGAACCGGACGCGCACCCTGGCCGACATGCCGCCGCTGACTATAGCGGCTGCCGATCCGATGAATCTCGTGGGCATCGTCATCCCCGGCGAGCGCACGGCGTCGATCGCGGGCAATACGGTGACGCTGCCTCTCCCTCCCACCGAGGCCGAAGCGGCGGTCGTCGAGATGCCCACCCCAGGCGCCTTCACTTTCGATCTGCCCCTGGAGGGTGGCGCGATTGCCTGAGCCGTCGTCAGAGCCACCGAAGCGTAACGCGAAACAGGATGCCGAACCCGGGCCTCTGGTTGAAGGCGAGGACTTTTATCGCGAAGGTCCGTACGTCGTTTTTACGGAGGCTTACCACCGGCGCAGAGGCTACTGCTGCGGATCGGGATGCCGTCATTGCCCGTGGCGCGACGATCACAGCGCATAGCCGAACCAGGAAAATCGCGAACCCGTGCTCCTGCAGTATGCTGGCAAGTCATGGGTAAGCTATCGCATTTTGACGATGCCGGCGAGGCGCGTATGGTCGACGTGAGCGCGAAATCCGCGACGCGGCGCGAGGCGGAGGCGTCTGCGTTCGTCGCGCTGAATCGCGAAACGCTGGCGGCGCTCCCCCACAATCCGAAGGGCAATCTGCTGGAAGTGGCCCGTATCGCTGGTATCCAGGCAGCGAAGCGCACTGCGGAACTGATTCCGATGTGCCACCCTCTGCCACTGAGTTTTGTCGACGTGCGCACCGAAATTGTGGCCGAGGGCATCGCGATCCGTGCCACAGCGGCGACCACGGCCGCAACCGGTGTGGAGATGGAAGCAATGACGGCCGCGGCTGTCGCGGCGCTGACGATTTACGACATGTGTAAAGCACTCGACAAGGGCATCGTCATTCGCGAACTGGTGCTCGAGCGCAAGACTGGCGGCAAGAGCGGCGACTATTCGCGTGCGCAGGTAATAAAAAGTAAGAAAAAACACTCGCCGTCCGGACCCACGATCACAGGCCGCGGCATCTAAGGCCGCGCGCGGCTGGATTCCGCAAACCATTACTGCAGGCATCCGTGCACAACTGAGCTTCATCTGAAGCAGACAGGTGTTCCCTGTGCCGCGATGTCTGCGACCATTCCCAGCCAGTCGGGGATCGGTCCGGGGGGCGGATCGACAGGCGGGGCTACATCAAGAGGCAAGTCCAAATCCGTCTGTTGAGGATGATCCTTCCTGATGCCCCATGTACTGGTAACCGGGGGCGCGGGGTTCTTTGGTGGAATCCTGAAGCGCCGCCTGCTGCAGCAACATTTTCAAGTCACCAGCATTGATCGTGTGCCCGATCCGAGCTGGCATCCTCGTCTCAGCAGGATCACCGGCGATCTCCGCGATCCATGGCTGATGAACTCCGTCTTCTCAAAAGCGCGCTTCGATGCCGTGTTTCACTGCGCCGCCGTGCTGGCGCACGGGACCGCGCTCGATGAGCGGGATCTGTGGGCCTCGAATGTCGGCGCCACGCGCATGCTCGCCGAAGCCTGCCGCGACTACGGCGTTCCCAAACTGATTTTTACTTCTACGAATTGTCTCTGGGCCCGCAATCCGGGTCACGCGATTCGCGAAGACGAGCCCGCGTTGCCAGCGGAAATCTACGGCCACTCCAAGCTGGCTGCGGAGGAGATCCTTGCGCGTTACGCGCGCTATCTCGATGTGGTGATCCTGCGTTGCCCCACCATCATCGATCGCGGGCGCCTCGGTCTGCTGGCGATTCTATTCGAGTTCGTCCATGACGGAAAAACCGTGTGGGTGGTGGGCGGCGGCAGCAATCGCTACCAGTTCATTTACGCAGAAGATCTGGTGCAAGCGTGCCTGTTGGCGCTTCGCCCCGGCGAGTCGGACATCTTCCACGTCGGTTCGGCAAACGTAAAACCGCTGCGCAACGTCTATCAGGCAGTGATCGACGCGGCCGGCAGCTCCTCCAGGGTTCGATCGCTGCCTCTCCGGCCCGCGCTGGCGGCCATGCGTCTCGCGCATGGTCTGCGCATTTCACCCCTGGGCCCCTATCACTACCAGATGATCGCGGAAGATTTTATGTTCGACACCTCCAGGATTGAGGCGCGTCTGGGCTGGCGCCCCACGCTCACCAACGAGGAAATGCTGGTGCAGGCGTACCACTACTACGAAACGCGGCGCGAAGAGATCCACCAGCGAACCAATGTCTCTGCGCATTCCATGGCAACGCCGATGGGTGTAATCCGTTTGCTGAAGTGGGTTTCATGAGCAGTCTCCGTTCAGGCAATGCGGTGCTGCGCGCCGATCGGGTCGCATGGCCCCAAGAGGAAGTGCTGAGGCCGGAACTTCCCCAGCCATTCCTGGTCGAAGAGGAAGAGCAGTTCGACCGCCGGCAAATTCGTGCTGCACAAATCCATCAGTTGGTTCAGGTGGCGGCGCTGGTTGGCTACGCCGCACTGGTCGCAGTCGGCATCTCGTTTCATGAACCCTGGGCGGACGAAGCCCAGGCATGGTTATTGGCACGCGATCAGGGCTTCTGGCACCTGATGCTGCATGCCATCCGTTATGAGGGATCGCCGGGGCTGTGGCACGCGCTGCTCTGGGGGCTCGCGCGCCTCCACGTCAGTTATGTCGGCATGCGCTGGATAGCGGGCGTGTTTGCTCTGGCCGGCGTTTATGTGCTGCTGCGCTGGTCGCCGTTTCCCCTCATCCTCAAAGCTCTCCTGCCCTTCGGATTCTGGCTCGCCTATCAGGATGCAGTGGTGGCGCGCAGCTATGTTCTGTTTGCCATCCTGGCATTTCCTGCGGCCGCCATTTTGCGCAGCATGAGCCGCCCGCATACGCCTGCGGACCGCGGCAAGCTGATCTGGCTTGCGGTTCTGCTGGGATTGATGGCGAATCTGTCCGTCCATGGGTTCATCGCGTCCATCGGATTTGCCATCGTGGCGGTCGCCTTGTTGCGCAGGAAAATGCGCGAGCGAATGCCGGTTCGGATGAGAGGCCCCGCCGTCTTCGTCTGCTGCGCCTGGCTCTTTGTGGTGGTGACGGTCTTTCCCCCCAGCGATGTGGACTTTCCCGCAGGCAGGAACCTGCAAATGTCGTCGCAAAAGATTTGGGCGGCGTTCGCCAGCAAAACCGCCCAAGCTGAGTTGGCGGATGAAAAGGAAGCGAAGGAGAAGGGAGCAAATCCGAGGCCTGGAGAATTGGCAATGCAACCCGCGCATGTTGTCCAGAAGACGCGGGCCGAGGCCCGTTGGCACAAAATCGCGCGCGTCCTTGGTCTGCTTACGTTTCCGGTTTCGAATTTCCGGTACCTGGCTCTGGTCACCTGCGCGCTCGTCATCATACAGGCTCTGGTTTTCGGTCGCTCGCGCGGTCAGATCGGCTGGATCGGGCTCATGCCGTGGGCGCTTATGATCGCGCTGTTTACCTCGATGTATCTCGCGCCTCGTCATGCCGGAATGCTCTGGGAGGCGCTCATCGCTGCCCTCTGGCTCACATGGCCCGCACAACCCTCTTCACGCGGATACGAGCGCTGGCTGCGGTGGCTCACCGTGGCGGCACTGGTACTTGTCTCGATCGATCAGGTGCAGTGGACCGCGCATGCGCTGTGGGATGACATCCACAAGCCGTACTGCGGCGACGAAGCCATGGCGCGGTGGCTCAGCGCCAATGAGGCGGGCAAGCGCATTGCCGGCTTCGGCTATCACTCCATCGGCGTCACCAGCTGGTTCCACGGGCCGCTTTACTTCAATGAGCCGGCGACCTACTGGATCTGGAGTCAGCTGCCCCGCAACGACGCCCGCGCACCCATTGCTATCGCCACCCACCCCGACGTCATCATCTTCGGCGGGTGGAACTGGAGCGAACATAACGCCGACATCAGCGAAGACTGGGTCAAGCCCGATCTGAAGACACTGAACAGCGTTGACCTGAACGACGCGTTTCACATCATTCCCTATGCCGAAGCGCACGGCTATCGAGAGACGCATCGCTTCTGCGGGCACGCATTTCTGCGCGGCGGCTATTCCGAAGAGCTGTGCCAGGTCGCGCTCCAGCCCGACCCGGCAGCCTCGCCAACAACAGCCCAGACTCCGGTAACTTCGCTGGTGGCTGCGCCGTCGCGCTAAAATGAAACGGCAGGCAGACTGGACGGTCGCTGCCGCAGGCAACTGCGACAGAGGAAAGTCCGGACTCCGCAGGGCAGTGTGCCGGATAACATCCGGGACCTGAGCGTTAAGGCTCAGGGACGGCGAGTGCCACAGAAAACAAACCGCCCGCACCTCGCAAGAGGTCAGGGTAAGGGTGAAAAGGTGCGGTAAGAGCGCACCGCTCCGTCGGTAACGGCGGAGGCAGGGTAAACCCCACACGGAGCAAGACCAAATAGGGAACGAGTCCACAGCAATGTGGACACGCGTCGGCCCGGCGCGGCAGCCTCGAAGAGGCACCCAGCAATGGGTGAAAGTTCCGGGTAGGTCGCTGGAGCGGCGCAGTAATGCGGCGCCAAGAGGAATGGCCGTCCTCGACAGAATCCGGCTTACAGGTCTGTCTGTTCCACATGGCCCCGGTTTTCCGATAAGGAGAGCCGGGGCCGTCAATTTTTTCGCGAAATTCCAGTCGCAGGATGCATCGCGGTGGCCGCAGTCGCGGGCCGCTACCACTACACGCTGGATGTGTTGCTGGGCGCAGCCGTCGCGCTGACCGTCTTTTTGGGGAGCTATCGGTGGTTCTGAGGCGCGAGACCCTACATCACTCTTTTCGGCAGCTCCGCAAACAGGCTCGAAACAAAATCCAGCATGAACAGCGGATGCACCGGCTTCGCCAGGAACTCGAACATGTTCCCCTTCCTCGCCGCTTCTTCCATGAGCGCCTGCGTGCCCGTGTGGCCGGAGAAGAGCACCAGATGGCACGCGGGCCGATTCGCTTTCAGCACCACCGCCAGGTCGATCCCGTTCATGCAGGGCAGCATCACGTCAAGGATCGCCAGATCCGGCTCCCATCGAGCAATAGTCTCGATCGCCGTCTCAGCCGAGTTGGCGATGCGCACCTCGTACCCGTGTTTTTCGAAGATGAGAGCCAGCGACTCGGTGATCGCGGGCTCGTCGTCCACGATAAGGATTCCACGTGGTCTACCAATCCCCTTCACGGGGAGCCTCCTGGATTCGAATTTGCTGTCTGGGCCGAGTCCGCATTGTGGGCGCAGGTTGGGGCGTCTGAAGCGCCGTCCTGAGTGCAGTGGCATGACCACTGCGGCGGTGCTCACTACGATGCTGCAGGGGTGGGGCAGGCGTTGCCAGCCCATCCGCCCTAACTTTTGAGGCGGCCAGACCCTGATTTGGCCGGACGAAAGTGCTCCCACCCCTGCGGCTCCACAGGAAAGTGTTTGCCCTCAGTTGTTTGCAACGTAATCAGAGGTTGGCTCGCTCGCCGCTTGTGGATCTTCCCGATGCGATGAATCGGCACGCCCGCCACCGTTTGCGGGAAGCGGACCGCGGCGGATGCGGTGAACAGCAGCTCATAATCCTCGCCGCCGTTCAGCGCCAGACCCAGAGGGTCCCGGTTCTGCTGAGCCAGGAGATGAACCGGCAGCACGTCCTGATCAATAATGGCCGCAACATGGGATTCCTCACACAGATGCGTCAGGTCCGTCGAGAGTCCGTCGCTCAAGTCGATCATCGCGTGAGCCAGCGTGCGCAGCCGGCGACCAACCGCGAGCCGAGGCTCCGGATAGACGTGTGGATGACCCGGAGCCTCCCCGATCACCTTGCTGAATCGCTTCGGATTCTTCTTGAGCGCCGCCAGCTCGGCAGCCGCTCCGCCCAGGAAACCAGTGACATAGATCAGGTCTCCCACCCTGGCGCCTGATCGCAATAGCGCTTTCCCGCGCGGTACCTGACCGATGGCAACGATGTCGGCAAGGATTAGCCCGTCGCGTGACTGAGAAATCCCCGGCGATTGCGCAGTATCGCCGCCAGCCAGCTTGACATGGTGCTTGGCGGCCAGCGCCAAAAAGCCCTTCAGAAAGCGCTCCAGCCAATGCGCCGGCAGCTGCCTCGGGACAGCCAGCGACAGGAACACCGCCAGCGGCTCCGCCCCCATCCCAGCCAGATCGCTCAAGCCCCGCGTCAGGCATCGATGCCCCACCGACTCAGGCGGATGCCACGCGCGCCGAAAGTGCACGCCCTCCAGCGTGAAATCCGTTGTCACGCAAATCTCATCGCCAGCCTTCGGGCGCAGAATCGCGCAATCGTCACCAATTCCGAGACGCAATGCTCCCGAACCTGCACCCCCGACGCCCGCCTGGCGGCGGATCGCTTCAATCAAGGCAAGCTCGCCGGGAACAATTCGAGAACGATCGTTTCGGGCCATGGAATTCTCTGCGAACAAGAATACGCGGCGCATTTTCTCGGATTTCTGTCGCAGTTTCGTAATTCGGCACCTCTAAGCCCTTTCTCTCCAGCATTGGCAATTTCATACCCCCTTATCCACTTGATTTGCACAAGAGCTAACCGCTGTAATGGCTCCTTGCCTGGAAAATCGGGCGGAGGTGTTCATGGCGAAGGAAGCCTGGATGGACAGCACCCATGTCCGCGTAACCTCGGAAGACGGCACTACCTCCTACCTCTACGAAGTCGACTCCCTGGGCGAAAGAACCTGTACCGAAATTGTCGAGCGGAAGCCGGACGGCACCACCGATGCCTACATCCCTGCTCGCGCGCTCGACGACCTCTTCTGGGGCAGCCGGGGAAGACACACCTAGCCCGCACCTCATCCCGAATCCCGCCATGCCCGTCTATTCTGAACAGGCAGACATGTCTGATCCGATCGATACGCTCAAGGCGAGACTGGAAAAATACGTTGCGACCGGCGGCGGCGCTGTCGGTGATCGCGGAGCCATGGAGGCCTTTCTCGAACTGCGCCTCGAACTCGAGGCGGGCCGCGTGCGCGCCGCGGAGCCGGACTCCTCCGCTCCAACCGGCTGGCGCGTCAATGCCTGGGTCAAGCAGGGGATCCTGCTCGGCTTCCGTATCGGCCAGCTCGAGTCCTCCGGCGACGGGCTCTCTTTCGTCGACAAGCACACCTTCCCCGCGCGGCGATTCACGCCGGAGCAGGGCGTCCGCATCGTCGCCGGCGGATCGTCAGTCCGTGCCGGCGCTTACCTCGCACAAGGCGTCATTGCCGTGCCGCCGATGTACGTCAACACCGGCGCTTACGTGGACGAAGGCGCCCTCATCGACTCCCACGCCCTCGTCGGCAGCTGCGCCCAGATCGGCAAGCGTGTCCACCTCAGCGCGGCAGCCCAGGTCGGCGGTGTTCTGGAGCCGGTGAACGCCAGCCCCGTCATCCTTGAGGACGATGTTCTCGTCGGTGGCAATTGCGGCGTCTATGAAGGCACCATCGTCCGCCGCCGCGCCGTCCTGGCGGCCGGCACCATCCTCACCCGCGGCACGCCTGTCTACGACGTTGTGCGCGGCGAGGTCCTCCGCGCCAAAGACGACAAACCCCTCATCATTCCCGAAGATGCTGTCGTGGTTCCCGGAGCGCGCGGAGTACATCCGCCCAACCTCAAGGTGGCCGAGTCGTGGAACCTCAGCGTCTATACGCCCATCATCGTGAAATACCGCGACGAAAAAACTGAGCTGAGCCTTGCGCTCGAAGATCTCCTGCGCTAGCAATGCTTCGCCGCCCCGAGCTACGCCTCTCTTTGTGCAGCGTCATGCAGAAACGGCAGCGGCGTGCCGTTCTTGCCGGCCCAGCGGATGCTCTCGATCAGATCGCCCATGTTAGGCACCGTGACGCCCTGCACGGGTAAATACAGGCCGAGACAATTCTCGTTCCACAACTGGTTCGCCATCAGGAAGAGCAGCTTATAGCACGAGGGCCATTCCGATTCCGGAATCTTCGGACCATCCGGGTAATCGACCGCCAGCCACGCCGTGTGCCGGTCCCACACTCGCTGCCGCGCCTGGCTGGTTTCTCGCCCCGTGCGACGATAGCGCGCCCGGTCGCTGCGCACCCCGAATCGGACATCGGATACACGGATGAGCCATCGTCCCCCGTGCTGGCCGCGGGCGATGGATACTTCGCTGTCCGAGTCAGCCCACGTCTGCGCTGCCAGCTCGATCGCAGTTTCTCGCGTCAGTTCTACCGGCGACTCCAGCAGCAACACCAGCGAGGGACACGGCTCCTCCTCTTGATCGGGTGAGCCGCTGACCACGCTCCCCAGAAACCTTATCGCTCTCCGAAACATGCGCGACCCATCTTACGATGAGCGGAGCCCTCGCGCACGACTTTTTGAAGATAGCCTGACTGATAACTATGGAGGTAACTCTGAGTTAAGTTACTTATATCGGAGGTAATACAGAGGCCCGCATTACTGAAGTCGTCTTTCCATGGAATTGCCGGTAGCAGGACGACGCGATTTCGAAAACAGGCGTTACTTCAGTCAGTATGGAGTGACCGGCGCCGATGCGCTGATCGTGGGTTAGGCTGTGTGTTTATCAGGACACGCAGTTCAGAGCCACAAGCGGAAGGGAGCCGGTCATGCAGGAAAAGTTACGATTTTTAGGTTTGGATGTCCATGCCGAGACGGTCGCTGTAGCGATTGCGGAGCCGGATGGTGAGGTGCGGAGTCTGGGCACGATTCCGAACCGCACCGAATCGATCCGGAAGATGATCAGGAAGCTTGGTCCGGCAGAGAAGCTGCGAGCTTGTTATGAAGCGGGGCCGACCGGCTACGTCGTGTACTGGCAACTCGCAGAGCTTGGCGTTCAGTGCGAGGTAGTCGCACCCACGCTGGTGCCGGTTAAGGCTGGTGATCGAGTCAAGACAGATCGGCGCGACGCTGAGAAGCTGGCGCGCTGCTATCGATCCGGAGATCTAACCGCGGTATGGATTCCGGATGAAGGCTCCGAAGCCTGCGGGATCTGGTGCGTGCGCGTGAAGCTGCCAAGCAGGATCAGATGCGAGCGCGGCATCGGTTGAGCAAGTTCCTTTTGCGCTCAGGCCAGCGTCCACCAACCGGCGTGAGGCCGTGGACGCGCCCTTACCTAATCTGGGTTGCACAGCTACGGTTCACACAGTCAGCGCAGGAGTCCACGCGGCAGGATTATCTCCACGAGGTCGAGCACATGCGGGCACGAGTGGGACGTCTGGAGCAAGCCATCATGGAGGCGGTGAAGCTGGCCTCACCCGCGTTACAACAGGTCATCAATGATCTGCAGGCACTGCGTGGTATCGCAGATATCTCGGCTGTGACCATTGCGGCCGAGCTTGGCCAGGTATCCCGCTTTGGCAGTGCCCGGGAGCTGATGGGCTATTGCGGCGCGGTGCCGAGCGAAGACTCCAGTGGCAAGCGAATCAGACGTGGGGGCATCACTAAAACTGGGAACGCGCACCTTCGACGAATCGTTGGCGAGGCAGCATGGAGCTATCGCCGGCCACCTTGCATCTGGTATGGCTTGCGGAGGCGGCAAGAGAGCATTTCGGAAGAGGCCAAGGAAATCGCTTGGAAAGCGCAACACCGCTTGCACAAACGTTATATGAGGCTGGGCGCAGCCGGAAAGCCACAGGGCAAGATCATTACCGCAGTTGCTCGTGAGTTATTGGGCTTCATCTGGGCCATCGGAATCAGAGCAGAAGCGATCGCCGGCCAGCAAGCCGCAGCATGACAAGATCTACCGAAAAACAAAACCTTTCCTGATAAGGAAAAAGCAAAGACAGTTCATCGATGAATGGAGCCACACATCTCGAGCACAGTGCCAGCAGCAGCCGAAGCAAGCACGAAGGAGAATCCTCGTTTGGCCTATGCGACAGGCTCAGCCGGACTCGCGATAACAGTCAGAGGCAGCTCCCGACGGATCATGATTATGCGGTTTCGACCCGCGAATATCAGACTGATCAATCGTCGCTAAAACCTGCTCAGGCTGCTGCTCGCTCTGTACTCGGAGAAAAGCAAAGGCAACTACAAAAACACCCCCATCGATCTAGCGGAGTTGACACGGTCACTCCATATCAGGCCACTTCCCCAACCGGGCGCTCGACGCCCCTGTTCGTCATGAAGCGCTCCATGGCCTGCATTGCGCAGCCCTGCCCACACAGATGATGCATCTCAGGGTTGCGGCTTTCCGCAAAGTTCCACGGCAGAAGCGTGAAGCGCTGGCCGGGCTGCCCTTCGTCAAAGCAGGGAACATCGCCAAGGATGTACATCCACCAGTGGTTGGCCTCGCCCTTCTTCTTGCCGCAGATGTCGCAGGTAAAGGATACGTCCCAAACCATGGCTACCTACTCCTCGTAAAGCACACTTTCCGATACGGTACAACGGAATCCGCCCCGCGGCAGTAGCCCTTCTGTGTGACCCCTCTGGATTTCTCGCTGCCGCGGCCGTACCGATCCCATAATTGGCTTTGATTTTGTTTTAGTTACGTTGTTGTCATTTTGGCGACGAGAAGATAGCGCTGCCACTCCTCGCCGCCCGCCCTGGACGCCTGGAACGATCGGATTGGCCCCCGCCTCGCAGCGACCGACGTCGATCCATAAAAGTACGACGGAATCGGCTTGAGGGATCGCTGCTTCCTGCAAAAAGATGTCGCCTACTGCGGAGCCGGCCCTCGCACAATCTGCACCAGGTTATTCACATCGATGTGCTTCGCAAAAGCGGCCTTCACGTCATCGGCTGTCAGTGCGTAGTATTTTTTCGCTGCCTGGATCGGCTCATCCAGCGGCAATCCAACGTCAGCGCGGCCCAGCAAACCGCCCGCAACCGCCTCTTCGCTCGACTCGCTCAGCGGAATCTGTCGCAACAACAGCGCCTTCGCCTGATGCAGCTCCGCATCGGAGACATCCTGCGTGCGCATCTGATCGAGATCGCGAACGATCAGCGCTCGCGCCTTCGAAACATTGGGCGGATCGCATCCATAATCGACCGAATAGCTGGCGCGCGTCTTCGAAGCGTCCATGCTCACATCGACGTTGTACACGTATCCCGCCACCTGGCGCAGGTCGTGATACAGCCGCGTTGCGTAGAAGCCGCCGCCAAGCACGTGATTACCCAGTTGCAGCGGGTAGTAATCCGGATCGAACCGGTTCAGGTCAATCTGCTCCGCCAGGATGACCGAATCCTGCACCGCCTGGGCATCCGGCACGGTGGCAGCCGAAGCCTTGTTCACCGGAATCGCTGCCAGGGTCGTGTTCGGTTTCTCGCCCGTCGCCTTCCAGTCGCCAAACCACTTCTCGATCACCGTCCGCGCCTCTTCGGGCGTCACATCGCCAATCACCACAATCGTGGTCAGGTCGGGTCGAATCGTTGCCGCGTGGTACTGCTTCACCTCGTCGAGCGTCAGCTTCGTCACCGTGTCCGGAGTCACCTCGCGCAGCACTGGATCGCCCTTCGGCAGAAGTGCCATGTCCAGAGCGCGCGATACGTGATAGCCAGGGCTCTGCAGGTTGCCGGCGACATACTGCGCCGTCTGCTGGCGCGTGACCATAAACGCCTGCTCCGGCAGTGCCGGATGCAGCTCATTATCCGCGAGCAGCTGCACGCCCCTCGAGAAATACTCCTTCAGCACTTTCACGCTGAAGTTGTACCCAGCGTTCTCATTCGCCGCAATGTCATCGAGTGCCTTCTGATAGGCCAGCCGGTCCAGCGTCGTCGTGCCGTAGGAGTAGAGTCCATCGAGCACGTCGCCTACTCCTTCCTGGTTCGGCGGCGTCTGCAGATCGCCGTTGTGCTTCACCGAGCCCATCACCGTAACCGTGGGGCTGGTCGTGTCCGTGCGCACGATCAGGCGAATCCCGTTAGGCAGCTTCGTGTCCGACACAGGAATAAAAGTTGTAGGCACCTGCAGCTCGCCCAGTTCTTTCGCCGCCCACGAGGGCAGCTCCACTGCCTTGGTCGGCGCTGACGTCACTTTCTCGCTGCCGCCGAAACCCTTCTCTGCGACCGGTTCGCCGTTGGGCGCGGGCTTCAGCGTCGCGGTGATCGTGTTTGCGTTCAGCAAATACTGCTTCGCCACCCGATTCACATCGGCCAGGGTGACTTTGCGCATCGCGTCCACATCTTCGTCCGGCGAGTTGCGTCCTTCCGCGGCCAGCGCCGCCGACCACAGCGAAGCCAGGTCGGGAATCGAGTTGCGCTGGAACTCTGCCTGCGCAATTTCCGCGCGCTTCGCCGCGTCCACCAGATCCTCCGGCACGCCGCTCGCCGCGTATTTGTTCACGATTTGCCGCATCTCGTCGAGCGCTGGATTCGCATCCTGTCCCGCCGGCAGCGCCACAACTCCATAGGCAACGCTGGCCTTTGGATACGTCTCCGCCAAACCGAATTCCGCCGCCAGCGCCTTGCCCGCCGGCACCATGCCGTAAAGATCGGCGCGCTGGCTCGCCAGAACATCCGCGAGAATCTGCATCGCCGCATAATCCGGCGAGTCCGTTCCCGGCATTCGCCACGCGATGAACCCCAGCACGTACGGCAAATTGCTGTCCAGGGTGAACGTCTCCGGCTTCACCGGCTGCAGCTCGATCGCCGGATGGGCCGGCAGCGGGTGGCTGGGAATGTCACCGTAGAGCTGGCGAATCTTTGCCATCGTCGCCGCGGGATCGACATCGCCCACGACGATCAGGATCATGTTCGACGGCGTATACCACTGGTCGGCAAAATCCTTCAGCATCGTGCCCGTAGTCTTGTCGAACGACGGCCGCGTGCCCAGTGGATCGTGCGCGTAGGGCGTGCCGGCGAACAGATCAACGTTCAGCCGATTCACGAATTTGTACGTTGGGTTGGAAAGATCGCGCGCCACTTCCTGTTCGATGGCGCCCCGCTCCTGGTCCCACTCCGCCTGCGAATCGTCAATGCCGCGCAAACACGCCGCCTGCGCCTCGAGCGCCACATCGACATCGGTCGCTGGCACCGTGTCAAAATACTGGGTGATGTTCTGTTGCGTGTCCGCGTTGTTGTCGCCGCCCAGCAGTGCAAAAATAGCGGAGGTCTGGTCGGCGGTCATGCCCTTGCAGCCGCGGAACGCCATGTGCTCCTGCGCGTGCGCCATGCCGGGAAAGCCGTCCGGCGTCTCATCGCCACCCACCAAAAAGTTGGCCTGCACCGTCGCCACTGGAGCCAGCGTGTTGCGGATTATCACCACCCGCATGCCATTCGGCAAAGTCGCGCGGGTTGGCGGTTCATCGGCCGCCAGCAAAAGTGGGGCGGCAACAAACGACAGGAGCGCAACAAGCAGGACACGCAGATTCGACAGACGCTTCAAACGATTCCTCCGGGTATTTCCCTCCCTCGATGGTAAAGGAAAGACTTTCCGGAGTTGCGCCGAGTGACGAACGGTGCGATTTGAGGTGCGGCCGCGCGGGCACACGGCGGAATCGCTACTCGTCTTCCCCGATCGGCATCCCCGGAGGCGCCGGAATCGGCTTCGCCGGAACAAACTTCGCCGGATCACGGAAGAACTCATCGATCCGCGCCACTTCCTCTGCCCGGAAAGCCTGGCTATCCACGCCGTAGGAACCGCGAGCATAATCGTCGCGCAAAGCCTGCAGCGCAACCCGCACCGTGCCCTTCGTCTCCGCCGATGCCTCCGGATTCGCCGCGAGCGCCAACAGCGCCTCCACAATTCGGCTGTCGACCGCCCGCTTCACCTCGCCCGCCAATCCCTGCTGCCCCTCTAAACTCCCCGTTGCCTTCAACGTCGCCTGAATCACATCGTCCAGCGAAGGCTCGGCGCTCTCCCGCGCGTGATACTCCACCAGCCGATTCGCCCGCTCCGCATTGAACAGCAGCCCCAGCGTCAGATCGGCCGCCGACTCCGCCGACGCAACAGGATCGAAGGTTAGCCCGGTATCCGACGGCAGGCTTTCCTCGGTCCGCGCCAGCTCCGGCGGCCGCGGCGGAAGCACTTTCAGCACCGACTCCGGCAGCGTCAGCATCTCCGGCGAAATCGTCTTCAGCACGCTGGCCAGCGCGTGCTGCTGATCCGCAGGCGCCACAATCTCCGGCAGCATCTGCCCGTCACCGCGCACGTTGTACCGATAGTCCAGTCCGCCGATCTCTTTCACCGCGGCCTCGGTCTGGTAGCGATGAAACAGGTAAACCAGCACCAGCGTGTCCTGCAACTGCGCGAGCGGCTCGCCTTCGCGAATCGCGTTCTCGCCAAACCGCTGCATCGCCGCCGCCCTCACCGTCAGCACACGATCCAGCTCCGCCGCCGCATCGGTTCCGTTGTCCCACAGGTGCGCGTGCGGATGCGCCCCACCCTGCGGCCGCGCATCCTCGTCGGTGATGTAGATCATCCCCGTCTTCTCCGAATCGCGCAGAATCTTATCCAGTCCCGCCGCATCTTCCATCGGCGTGCCGCCACGATCGAACTCCCGATAGCCGTAATCGATCGCCACCTTATCCCAAATTCCAATCCCCACCGGGTACGCATGGCTCACATCCGGCACGCCGTTCGCCCCCAGCGTGATCCACGGATGCGGATAATCCATCACCGACATGGTCTCGTCCGGGTTGTGCGGGAAAGCGCTCGCCGCAAAGTTATGTGCGAGCCCCAGCGTGTGTCCCGTCTCGTGCGCGCCGAGCTGCCGGATCCTCTGCAGCACCATCTGCAGCGCAGCATCGTGCGCCTCATCCGCAGGTGGTTTGCCGTGTTCGTACGGAGACAGCAGCGCCTCCGCAATCAGATAATCCTGCCGCCCGCGCAAACTGCCCAGCGTCACGTTGCCCTTGATAATCTCGCCTGTCCGCGGATCGACAATCGACGCCCCATAGCTCCATCCGCGCGTATACCGGTGCACCCACTGGATGATGTTGTAGCGCACGTCCATCGGATCCGCGCCCTCCGGCAGCGGGTCCACGCGAAACGTCCCCGGCGCCCATCCCGCCGCCTGGAACGCCTGATCCCACCACCGCGCCCCCTCCACCAGCGCGCTGCGCAGCGGCTCCGGCGCACCGCGGTCCACATAGTACTGGAGCGGCGTCACCGCCTCACACGCGCGGGTGCAGTTCGGATCCTTTTTGATCAGCCGGTGCCGGGTGATGAACTGCTGCTCGATCGGCTCGCCCAGTGGCGCGTTGTAATCCCGGTAGCTGGTTCCGAAATACCCGGCGCGTGGCGAAAATCGTCGCGGCGTGAATCCCGGCGGCGGCAGCGCGACAAAATCCTGCCGCTGCCGTATGGTCACCGCCCGCGGATTCGGTGTCACCTCCGTCACGATCCTGCCTGGCCGCTCCAGATCCTCCGGCCTCGTGGCGAACGTCAGCTCCGCTTCCACCACCGTGTTCTGCGGGAAGGCCTTCGTATTCTCCAGCACGAACGTCGACCGCGCCGGATCCACGTGGTACACACCCTGTTTGCCCTGGGCCAGCCCTTCGGCAATGTGGTGCACATCGGTCAGGAAGAACTGCGTCGCATCCACCAGCACCGTGCCGTCCGGGCTCTCCGCTTCGACTGTGAATCCCGCCAGCACCGAGATCGGGAACGACTCGGCCACCGCCGCCTCTTCCGCCGGCTCCATCAGAGAGCTGCGGAATTTCAGGTTCGGTTCCACCAGCAGCAGCTTCGGTCCCGTCCGTTCGAAGTGCACAATCTCGCCCGGCGCGGTCTGCCCGCGGTCCATCCCGTAGCCGCCCAGCTGGCTGCTGCCCATGCTCCAGGGCGTCGAATTCGTATAGATCAGGTCCGCCGAACGCGTGTGGTCGGCATTGCCGGTCAGCGGCACTTCAAGATAGAGCTTGCCCGTCTTTGCATCCCAGTCCAACGGCAGCAGACCGGCCATATGCTGCATCGACTTCGTGCGCTCAGCGATCGAGGCAGGCGGCTTCGCTTCGGCATTCTGAGCCGCAGAAGCGAATCCGGTTGAACCAGCAATCAGTACAAGGGGAAAGGCAACAGCGAGCAGAGACATCCGCATGCGAACCATGCGCCGTTATAGCACGGTCCCGCGCCTGAAAATGAAATTCGATGGATCGAGATGGGATTGATTTTGAATGGTCGGGACGGGCAGATTTGAACTGCCGACCCCTCGCACCCCAAGCGAGTGCTCTACCAGGCTGAGCCACGTCCCGACAACAGCAGAGGTCTACTCACCAAAGTTTACCATCGGCCTCGTTCCGGCAAGGCAGCAACTCGACGAAGCCCCTACCGGGGCACCTGCCATCCCGCTCCCACTGTCGCGAGAGTCGCCTGATCGGTCGGCGCATCCCCCAGCGACTGCGCCAGCGCCGGATACGCCGTCTTCACCTGATCGGTGTTCGCCCACACCGGCACATCCCGCATGACATAGTGATAGGTCACCGTCGTCTCGGTGAAGCCGTTGCGCGGACCCGGCGGCGTGAAGCTCACGATGCCGGTCACCTCGCGATGCCCATAACAGAAGCGGGGCGCGAAACGCTGGCCGGCGACATTCAGCGTGTAGCGGTCGACGTGCATGTCGCGATCTTCCAGCCGCGTCGCGAGACCCGCATCGGTCAGCGCATCCATCTGCTGCTTCTCCACCTTCGCTTTCGCCCCCGGAGCCACCTCGTAGGGAAACGTGTGGCCTTGCGGGAAGAGGCAGTCGTTGTGGTCCTGGTAGTAGGCGTTCAGTGTGTTGGTAAAGTTTTCGGGCGTCGGCTTGTTGGCCGTCGAGCAGCCAGCGCTCAGCGCCACCAGCGCGCACACCGCAATCCGCACCTCGGTTTTCCTTGCCATGCGACGTTCCTCTTTCTTCGTTCCCTGCCCCGCTCGCATTGGATGCGGACAAGCTGCGGCGAGGCAACCGGGCCGTATTGGGCTGAAGAGAACAGCCTGCGCTCATCCTGCTTCAGCATCGGATGAACGGTTTTCCGACCGTGCTCCTTACCACACGCGGCAACTTTTCACCGGAGCCATCGGCTGCCCTGGCTTGCAGCCAAAAGCATGCGCGAACTCCGGCATGTTCACCAGCACACCGCGCACGCGCAGCGCGTCCGGCGAATGCGGATCCACCTGGGCGAGCATGCGCAGAAATTCAGGACGTTCGTTGCTGCACCAGTTCTGCGCATAACCGAGGAAAAACTGCTGCTGCGGAGTCATGGATTCCTCAGAGGTTTGCTCCGGCGTTGCGGCGGTCGGAGGGCCGGCGGCGAGACGTGCCATCAGAGCCATCAGGGCGAGGCGCGCGCCCCCATTGTCTGCGGTGTTCTCGCCCAGCGTGAGTTTGCCATTCACCTTCACGTCGTCCACCGCCGTGAACTGGCTGTACTCCGCATCGATGCAGCCCGTCTTGGCTTCGAATTGCTTCTTGTCTTCCGGCGTCCACCAGTCGTGCAGATTGCCATGAGCATCGAACTGGGCGCCCTGATCGTCGAAGCCGTGGGTGAGTTCGTGGCCCACGACCGCGCCGATGTGGCCGTAATTCGTGGCGTCGGTCGCATCCTTGTCATAGAAAGCCGGCTGCAGAATGCCCGCGGGAAAATTGATGTCGTTCATCGACGGATCGTAATAGGCATTCACAGTGGGGGGAGTCATCTGCCATTCCTGACGATCCACCGGCTTGCCGATCTTGTTCAGCTGATAGGCGACTTCAAATTCGCGCGAACGCATGGAGTTGCCCAGATCGTCGCCCGGCTTGATTTCCAGCTTCGAATAGTCGCGCCACTTATCCGGGTACCCGATCTTGTCCGCCACGGCATGCAGTTTTTCCTGCGCTTTGACTTTGGTCTCAGGGCTCATCCAGTCGATCTGGTCAATGTCTTTCCCCATCGCCGCTTCAATGTCGTGCACCTCGCGCAGCGTGGCCGCTTTCATATCCGGCGTGAAGTACTGTGCCACATAGAGCTTGCCCAGCGCTTCGCCCAGCGAGCCGTCGGTGGCCTGAACGCAGCGCTTCCAGCGCGCCTGCTGCTGGGGAGTGCCGGTGAGCTTGCGCCCGAAGAAGTCGAAATGTTCGTCATCGAAGGCATGTGGCAGCCGCATGGCAAACGAGTCCGCCAGATGAGCGCGCATGTACGCCTTGATGGTGCCGAGATCCGTATCCGCGATCGCCTTATTGAGCGCCGGGAAAAAATCCGGTGCGACCACGTTCAGTTCCTGGACCGAGGGTGACCCGATCTCCTGAATATATTTCGGCGCATCGATCGCGGGGGCAGTCGGGGAAAAGCTGGTGAGCGCCATCATGTGGTAAATCTTATCCGGATCGCGCCGCTCCACATTGCCCTGCGAGCCCTTGGCCAAAGCGGTTTCGAAATCGATGATCTTCTGCGCTTCACCCTGCGCCGCATCGGGTGAGTCGCCCAGCAGTTTGAGCACATTCGCGAGGTGCACTACATACTGCTTGCGCGTTTCCACGCTCTTTTCGTCTGTGCGCAGGTAGTAGTCCTTTTCCGGCAGACCCAGTCCGCTCTGGTCGATATAGGCGATCTCCCGCGTCGCGTCCTTGAAGTCCTGCTGCGAGCCATAGTCGAAGAAAACCCCGACTGAGAGGCGGTTCAGGTGAGCGATGAGCGGCGGCAGCTCTGCTTTGGACTGGAGAGCCGCAATGCGATCCAGTTCAGGCTGGATGGGCGCCAGGCCGCGCTTCTCGATGCCGTCCGTGTCCATGCAGCTTGCGTAATAGTCTCCGATCTTCTGTTCGTTCGTACCGGCTGCTGCGTGAGCCAAGGCCGTCTTGTCGACGATCCCATGAAGAGCCTGAGTGTTGAACTCGAACAGATTCGCGAACTGATCGAACTCCGGCAAATCGGACGGAATGGGATGAATCTTCGAGAAGTTTCCGCAGGCATATTGGTAGAAGTCGACGCATGGATCGGCGGACTTATCCATCTCGGCGGGTTCGTAGCCGGGAATGGGTTTGTAAGCCTGGGCATCGCCGCTGGGTGCAGCTGTTTGCGCCGAGCAGGTGAGAGTGAAGACAAACGAAAGGCAGGCGGTGGCGGCCGGCAGACGAAAGCGCATGAATCCTCCAGACAGCACAAAAGATGATACGCGAGGGCACGCAGCCTGGGTTTCTGGGAAGCCGCCGGACCGCGGCCTTTGTGTTGAGCCGCGCAAAAACTGAGGCGAATGGGCGCGAGCGGAACGGGCTCAGGGCCGCGGGAGGTCGGAGGGCTCAACGTCTCGCACAGCCGAAGCCCCGCGCACCGCGAGCGGTTGACTCATACTCGCCGAAGACAGCACGTGGGGCAACGGCCCCGGTTCGGCCGTCAGACTGGGATCGAAAACCGCGGCGTGCGGATCGGGATGGAAGCGGCCGTCGCTGAAATACGCAGCGACCAGCGTTCCCGCAATATAGGGATGCAGCACGGCCAGCGGCACGACGTACTTCTTCGATTTCACGAGCGATTCCACCACACCATCCACCGGCGTGCTGCGCGGAATGGTGCCCGGCACCTGCGGAATGACAAACGTGTACATCGCGGCGTCAGGATGACGGCGACTGTACTTCACCAGCGACTTCGCTGCCTGCTTGGGCGTCATCATGCCGGCGTCAGCGATGAAGTTGCGATGGACGGAGTGCGGGTAATAGAAGTTGAGGATCTTCTCCGAGAAGTTGGCGCAGTTGTTGAAAAACAAATTGAAGTGAGAAACATTTCGCCGCGCGTTGAATCGCTCGATCAGCTGATTGTCCTGGTCGGTGGTGGTACTGACTTCGAATCCCCAGATCCGCCGATCGTAGGAAGCGCCCACCAGCTGGATCCATTCGCCGCGAGGGATCTCATACTTCGGGTCGTCGGGGACAAACGCCTCGAGGTGCTCGCGACGATACGCATCGCGCAGCTTCAGCTCCAGTTTTGGCGTCGCCGTGTCCGGAATCTCTGACAGGTCGTCGACCGCGTACAGATACGCGAGCAGCGGCATCGCCATCCAGTCGTAGCCGTCGATGCGGTGATAGCGGCTGAGCACCACGCCCGCTTCGCCGTCGCGACACGGGCGCAGATGGGTCGGCGTGTCGGCGCAAACGTGGTCAAGCCAGATGGCAGCGTGGCCGGTGGGATTCATCGCGCCGAAATCGCCAAAGGGTTCTTCGAGGAGCAGCGTCGCGTCCCCACGAGCCGAAGAACAGGCAAAAATCGCTCCCGCCAACACCACCAAAATCTGCAGCGCGGATCGCATTGAATTGTGCGGTCTCATCCTTTCCAATGAGGTCGTACCAGTCCATCGGGACCCGGGGCGGATCCCTCATATTGAACCCGAGTTTTCCCAAATTGTTGCTCTATCTATTTGCCAGTACGTTGGTTGCAGCTGCTCACCAGGGCGCCATCTGGGATTAGATGCGCCCAGCGATACTGGTACGCTGCTGACAGGGATGACTGCGGAGACAAAATTTGCGCCCCGGCAAACGCTGCTGATCGACGCCGACGACACGCTCTGGGAAAACAACATCTACTTCGAGCGTGCGATCGCGGCCTACATCTCCTGGCTCGATCACAAGGAATACTCCCGCGAGCAGGTACGCGAAAAGCTCAACGAGGTGGAGCGCGAGAACGTCCGCCTGCACGGCTACGGACTGGTCAGCTTTCGCCGCGCCCTCGTCAGTTGCTTCGAACGGCTCTCCACCGGGCCCATCACGCCGGAAAAACACGAGCGCATTATGAGCTTCGCGCAGTCGATCGCAGATCAGGAAATCGAGCTGCTGGAGGGCGTGGCCCAGACGCTGCCGATCCTGGCCTCGCGCCATAAGCTGATTTTGATGACGAAAGGCAACCCCGTCGAGCAGGCCGACAAGTTGGAGCGCTCCGGCCTCCGCGAGCACTTTACCGCCGTCGAGGTGCCTCGCGAAAAAGACCCCGACGCCTACCGCGAAGTTTGCGGCCGGTACGAGCTCGCCCCTCACACCACCTGGATGATCGGCAACAGCCCAAAGTCGGATATCAATCCAGCGCTCGCTTGCGGCCTGCACGCGGTCTACATCCACCATCCGCATACCTGGGTCCTGGAGCACGAAACGCGCGACGAAGCGCCCCCAGGCCAGCATTTACTCGAGGTCGAGACTTTTGGGGAGCTGCTGAACTACTTCTGACGATCAGACCGCCGCGGTCTGCAGTGCCAGTTCTTCCAGCAGCGCCCGCACTTCGTTCAGGATTTCCTCGGGCTTCGTCGCCGATAAGGGGAAGCGGAGCACACCCTGCGGAGTAAACTGCGCCCCCCGCTTCGCATTCTTCGCTACCAGCTTCATCAGACGACCCGGATCGACCGCTGCGGTTTCCGTAAAGCGGATGTGGAGCTGGTCGCGCTTGCGATCGACCTGCGCAACGCCGATCCTCTCGCACTCGATGCGCAGCCGCGCTGCCTGCAGCAGGTGCTCGACGCTCGACGGCAGCGGGCCGTAACGGTCTTCGAGCTCGGAGCGGACTTCATCGAGCGCGCTGTCGCTGTCTACGCCGGCGATGCGCTTGTACATGCGCAGGCGCTGATTCTCTTCTGATATGTAACTTTCATCGATACGTAACACGATGCCCAGCGAAAGTTGCACCGACGGACGCTCCACGCGCTCCTCGCCCTTGAGCTTGCTGACCGCTTCCTCGAGCATCGACGTGTACATCTCGAAGCCGACCGCCTCGATGTGGCCGCTCTGTTCGCCGCCGAGCAGATTGCCGGCCCCGCGCAACTCCAGATCAAGCGCGGCGATCTTGAATCCGGCGCCGAGGTCGGAAAACTCCTTCAGCGCAGCCAGTCTGCGTCGCGCCACTTCGGTCAGCTCCTGTTCCGGTGGGATCAGCAAATACGCATACGCGCGCCGGTTCGATCGTCCAACGCGGCCACGCAGTTGGTACAGCTCCGACAGCCCGTGCCGGTCTGCCCGGTTCACGATCATCGTGTTGGCCAGCGGAATGTCGAGTCCGTTTTCGATGATGGTGGTGGCGACGAGAACATCGTATTCGTGATTCATGAAGGCGAGCATGACTCTCTCAAGCTCAGTCTCGTTCATCTGGCCGTGGCCGACGATGACACGCGCCGCCGGCACCAGCTCCTGAATCTTCGCGGCAATCTCGTAGATGGTCTCGACGCGGTTATGGACGAAGTAAATCTGCCCGCCGCGCTCCAGCTCCACTTCAATCGCAGACCGGATCAGCTTCTCATCGAATTTGGCGACAACAGTCTGGATCGCCATGCGATCGCGCGGCGGCGTCTCAATCACGCTCATATCGCGCAGCCCAACCAGCGACATATGCAGCGTCCGCGGAATGGGCGTGGCCGACATAGCCAGCACATCAATCTCGCGCCGCATCTGCTTGAGCCGCTCTTTGTGCCGAACCCCGAACCGCTGCTCCTCATCCACGACCAGCAGTCCCAGGTCGTGGAACTGGATGTCCTTCGAAAGCAGGCGGTGCGTGCCAATCAGAATATCGACGCGGCCGTTCTCGACCTGTTCGAGAATCAGTTTCTGCTCCCTCGCCGTGCGAAAGCGCGAGATCATCTCTACGGTGATAGGGAATTGCCGGAAGCGATTCTTAAACGTCTCGAAATGCTGGAAGCTGAGCACCGTCGTCGGCGTCAGCACCGCGACCTGGCGACCATCCTGCACCGCCTTGAAGGCCGCCCGCATCGCGACTTCCGTCTTGCCGTAGCCAACGTCGCCGCACAGCAGCCGATCCATCGGCAGCGGCGATTCCATGTCGCGCTTGATGTCGGCGATGGCGCTGATCTGGTCGTCCGTCTCGTTGTAGTCGAAAGCGTCTTCAAATTCGCGCTGAAATTCATTGTCTGTCGGGAACGCGTGCCCCTGCGCTGCCTTCCTCTGCGCATAGAGCTTCAGCAGCTCGTCCGCCATATCCTGCATGGCTTTGCGCACCCGGGCCTTGGTTTTCGCCCACTGCTGCGAGCCGAGGCGGTTGAGCACCGGTGCCGGCCCGGCTTCCGTCGAACGATATTTCTGGATCAGATCGAGGCGCGTGAGTGGGACATAAAGACGCGCGCCTTCGGCGAACTCGAGGATCATGAATTCCAGCGAAACCCCGTCCTGCTCGATCTCGCGCAGGCCCTGGTAACGCGCGATGCCGTGCTCGACGTGAACGACGTAATCGCCGACGGTGAGGTCGCGGAAGTCGGAGACGAAGGCGGAGGTTTTAGATTTTTTCGGAACCGGGCGCGCAGTCACATCCGCTTCGTCAAAGAAATCCTGCGCGCCGAAGAGCACGAGGCGCGCATCGGGCAGACTCACACCGGTAGCCAGCGCGGTGCGCAGGATGACGGGGGTGCGCAAGTCGCCGGCCAGATAGCTCGACTCGTCGTAGATGTTTTCACTGCCCGCGTGCTGGATGCGCGAACCCAGCCGATACGGCACTTCATATTCGCGCAGCAGATTCGCGAGGCGCTCCACCTCGCCCTGGTTGGGCGCGACCAGCAGCGTCCGCGTCTCCTGATTCATCAGGTTGCGGATCTGCTCGATGAGCGCGGGGATGGAACCGTGGAAACGCAGCGTGGGCCGCGAACTGAATTCAATTTCGCCGAGTGTCTCGTCTTCTTCCAGAACATCCACCGCCCCCAGCTGATCGATATCGAAGCCAGCGTGCGACGCCAACTTCGCCTGCAGAATTTCAGGGCGCAGGTAAATGTCTTCCGGCCTGATCAGCGAGCCGATGCTGGAGCGCTCGTGGCGCTGCTCAACTTTGTTCCACCAGCGGTCAACCTGGTTCTTAATCATCGCCGGCTCTTCAACGAAGAGCGTCGAACGCGGGAAGAGGTCGAGAAGAGTGCTGGTGGCACCGCTCACTCCGGCGAAGAATTCCCATCCGGGAAAAACTGAGACTCCGCCGGCGGCGATGGCTTCTTCGATAAGGTCGGGTTCGTCCGTGGACTCCACGCGCTCACCGCTGAGGCGGGTGTGCACGGCGGCAAGCAGGCGCTCGTTTACCGGAGTTTCCGTGAGCGGCAGCAAGCGGGCTTCGTCCAGTGGCGCAGCCGAGCGCTGGGTTTCGGGATCGAATTTGCGGATCGACTCAATCTCGTCGCCGAAAAACTCGAACCGAACGGGCCGGTCCGCCTCGGGCGAGTAGATGTCGAGGATGCCGCCGCGGCGCGTGAACTGCCCCGGCATCTCCACGATGTCGTTACGCGTGTAGCCGACACTGGTCAGGTGCGCGAGCAGCGTTTCTACGTCCACTTCTTCGCCGCGGCGAAGAATTTGCGCCAGTCCCGCATAAAACGGCGCAGGGAAGAGCTTCATCGCGGCAGCTTCGACCGGCGCAACTACAATCGAGGCTTCGCCAGTCGCGATTTTCCAGAGCGTCTTGGCGCGCTGCTCCTGAATGTCGGGATGGGGCGAGAGATTTTCGAAGGGCAGCACGTCGTGCGCCGGCAAACTGAGGACGCGGTCGGCGGAAATGGCTCCCGTGAGTTCGCATCCGGCGCGAAGTGCGATATGCATGGCATCGGCTGCCTTGTTGTCGGCAACGATGACGACGGTGGGCACCGCGGCTGCGCGGGCGAAGAGAGGAATGTAGAGGGCGCGCGCAGTGGAAGTGAGCCCGGACACACGACGACGCCCACGGGCAAGCGCCAGGTGCCTCCTTGCCTGTTCGAAGGAGGATGAATGCTCCAGGTCCGCCAGCAACTCGCGGACAAAGGGGAGGATCATGCCGTGTTTAGTTTAGCAGTGAACGCAACGGAATCTCGGGCCATCCGTTCGCTGCCCGTTTCTTAGCCAACAGCTGGCGAGCCACCACTCAGCTATCCGCTTTTTAGCTTCCCGCTACATCGCTACAATCGAAGCATGTCCTACGCGGCGGCGCTCGACAGTCTTCATGCGCGGGTCGGTGAGTTGCACGCCGCTCCAGGCCAGCCGCGCCGCAAATTCCGTCTCGAAGAGATGCGCACTCTGGTGGAGGCGCTCGGCCATCCGGAGCAGCGGTTTCGTTCGGTTCTGATCGCGGGAACCAACGGTAAAGGGTCAACGGCGGCAACCCTGGCCGCGATTTTGAAGAGCGCCGGCTATCGGTGCGGGCTGTACACGTCGCCACACCTCGAGCGCGTCAACGAGCGCATCAGAATCGATGGAGAGCCGATCGGCGACGAAGATTTTGCCAGACACTATTTTCGCGTCGACGACTGCGCGAACCAACTCATCGCGGACGGCAAGCTGCCCGGCCATCCAAGTTTTTTTGAGGCGCTGACGGCCGTGGCCTTCGAAGCCTTTGCCGATGAGCACGTGGATCTGGCCGTTCTGGAAGTGGGCATGGGCGGACGGCTTGACGCGACCAATGTGGTGGAGCCGCTACTCTCGGTCATCACCGATATTTCGCTGGATCATACTGAATGGCTGGGCGAGACGATTCCGGTCATCGCGCGCGAAAAGGCTGGTATCCTGCGGCGCAACGGCGTGCTGGTCACGTTGCCGCAGCATCCACAGGCCAACAAGACGATCGGAGAGGTAGCCGCCGAACTGGATGTGCGCGGAGTCAACGCCGCGGAATATGTGCCTGCCCGGGTTACCAGCCACAGCCCGCAGGCCACAGAGTTGCGGAATCGGTATCCGCTTACCGTGATGGGACAAACTATCGAAGTGGATTCACCACTCGCCGGCGTGCATCAGCAGCGGAACATCGCCCTGGCGATCGCGGCCGCCGTGGAATTAAGTAACAATCACGGTTTCACAATAACCCCCGACCAAATTGCCGATGGAATCCGTCACACGCAATGGCCCGGCCGACTGGAACGGATTCATGTTCCCGGAAAAGCCGAAGTCCTGCTGGACGTAGCCCACAATCCTGCGGGTGCCTGGGCCCTTCGCGCCGCGATCTCTGCGATGAGCGAACAGCCCACTCGGAGTCCGGTGCCCGGTGCCCGGTCCGTTTTGGTGTTTGGCTGCATGAAAGACAAGGCCTACCAGGAGATGGCGCAGATTCTCTTTCCCCTCTTCGATCTCGTCGTCGCGACGCCCGTGGAATCGCCCCGCTCCGCCACCGCAGAAGATCTGGTGCAGGCAGCGGCAAAAACCGGCGTGCGCGCCGTCGCCGCCCGCGATGGCCATGAGGCGCTCGAGACGGCCCTGTCCGAGGTTCACGAAAACGGCCTGGTCGTCGTGGCGGGCTCGGTGTATCTGGTCGGTGAGGTTCGGCCGTTGTTGCCCCAAACTGCGGTGAGCGCTCGATGAAGGCGACCGTGCCTCAGGGCCCAAGGCCGAACCCGCTGCCGTTGCACGAGCGGTTCGTCAGCCATTGCTTCCGCTTTCCCGCGTTTTTCCTCGCGACCGCATTTTTCGGAAGCCTTGCGCTTCTCGCATCGCTCCTGGAGAAGCAGGGCCGCTGGCAACATCGCATTGCGCAAACGTGGGCCCGAACCAGTGTGTTCATCAGCGGCACGCGAATCACGATTCTCGACAAAGAACGCCTGAAGGGTGAACCGGCGGTCTACATCTGCAATCACCTGTCCTATATGGATACGCCTGTGATCTTCAGCTCGCTGCCCTTTCAGTTCCGTATCGTGGCGCGCCACGATTTGTGGAAGCTGCCCTTCATCGGCTGGTGGCTCGACCGGTCGGGGCAGGTCGCCGTGGACGTATCGAACCCGCGGAAGTCGATCGCCAGCCTCATCGGCGCGGTGAAAACGCTGAAGGCGGGTATGCCGCTGTTCATCTTCCCCGAGGGCGGTCGCTCAGAGAGCGGCGACATGGCGAAATTCATGAACGGCCCTGCGTTCATGGCCATTCACGCGCAGCTGCCCGTGGTGCCCATGGCCCTGATCGGCACCCACGAGCTGCTGCCCATCCACACCCAGACCGTCCATCCGGTCCCGGTCACTTTGGTGGTCGGTGAGGAGATCGAAACCAGGGGCATGTCAATGAAGCAGGTCAACGAATTGACAACTCTACTGGAGGAACGCGTCGCCGCGCTGTATTATGAGCACTCCTGGCGGAAAAGATCGGAAGCGCCGTCCGCGACGCCAGAGCGCGGTGCGGAAGTTGGGAAGCTGGAGGCAGTCGTTTCTCGGGACCTGCACGAAACCGAGGAGGCGCGGAGACCATGAAAGCACCACGCATAGCGATTCCGGAACCCAATTTCGCGGATAAGGAATACAGCGAGCGATCGTGGCCGCAGTATGCCCACGCGGTCGAGTATGCAGGTGGTGAGCCAGTGAAGGTGCCGCTGCGCGATTCGCCGGCGAAGGTGGCGCAGCTGGTCGCCTCGTGCGAAGGCGTGCTGCTGCCGGGCAGTCCGGCCGACGTGAATCCGCAGAAATACGGCGAGGAGGCCGAGCCGGATTGCGCCGCGGCCGACGCAGCGCGCGAAGCCGTCGACGAGCTGCTGCTGCAGGATGCCTCCAATCTCTACAAGCCGCTGCTGGGGATTTGCTATGGCTTCCAGGCACTCAACGTTTGGCGCGGCGGAACGCTGCTGCAGCATCTGAAGACCACGGTCAATCACACGGCCGGAAAGGCTGTGCTGGAGGCGCATGCGATCGAGGTGGACCTGCGCTCCCGCCTGCGCAGAATTCTTGGATTGGGATCCCGTACGACGCTGATGGTCAACAGCAGCCATCATCAGGCGGTGGGCGTGTTGGGTGATGGACTGGTGCGCGCGGCGTGGTCGCCCGACGATGGCGTGGTCGAGGCCGCCGAGGTCCACGGCGATCATTTTCTAATGGGCGTGCAGTGGCATCCGGAGCGTGTGCTCGATGAAAGCAAGGCCGCGCAGTGCCTCTTCCAGTCGTTTGTGGATGCGGCGGCAGCGTGGGAGCCGCGCATGATTCGCGAATCGGTCGCCGACTGAACACCGGGCAGGGTCCACAGGGGAGCGGACCAGCACTCAGGCGGCGCTGGGGTTCGCCCGCGAAAATTGATTCCAATGAAATCTGAACCCGAACCTCGATTCTCCGTTGATGTCGCGGGACTCGATCCGAAGGCCATCGAGCAGTTCGAGGCCTATCTCGCGCTGCTGCTGCAATGGAATGCGCGCATCAACCTCACCGCAGTCCGCCAGCCCAGAGACATTGTGCGCCGTCATTTCGCCGAATCGATTTTCGCCGCCGCGCAAATCCCCAAAACCATCAAAACCCTTCTGGACTATGGCTCGGGTGCCGGTTTCCCCGGAATCCCGATTGCCATTTGTCGACCGAAGATCGGGGTCACACTGGCGGAATCCCAGGGGAAAAAAGCGGTGTTCCTGCGCGAAGTCGTGCGCACCCTGGGCCTGAAAGCCGAAGTCTGGGGAGAACGCGTCGAAGAGATGGAGCCGGGACGCGTCTTCGATGCCGTCACGCTGCGCGCGGTCGAAAAAATGCAGGAGGCGTGTCGCATCGCGGTCGGACGCCTGGTCGAGGGGGGATGGATCGGCGTATTCGCGACGCGCAAGACCGAAGGCCCGATCGAGAAGCTCAGGGGCATTCACTGGGAAGCAACCGTCGAGATCCCCGGATCGGAGCAGGAAGTCCTGAAGACAGGACGAAGAGCGTAGACCCTTTTCACTTTCAGTTGGCACGTGATCAGGGGTCGACGCCAATCGCCCGGCTCGCTGCGCTATGTTTGTGACGAATCTCAGCGTCGGAGGTCACGGGCACTCGGCGCGGGCAAGCGTCCCCAGGCTGTATCAACCCTAGTCGACGCCGGACGGATTCTGCGTCAGGTTCCGTGCGTTGGTGACGTTATCGGGCTCGTCATGGAACGTCTTGCCCTGACTGTAGGCATATTTCTTGAACTGCGTGTCCACCTTCCGGATGCAGTCCTGCCACCCGTCGTCCCAGGTCACCTGCGCTTCGCCGTTCACATACTGCCAGGTGCCGTGTTCGTGATCGATCGCGTTCATCGTGCGCAGCGCCTGCCCGTCCTCGCGCAGCGTGATGGTGAAGTTATCACCGTTGCCCTCGCCCACTTCCCATTTGCCCAGGAAGCGCGCGCGCGACGGACCCGGCGTGCTGATCAGGCCCGCAGGAACAGCGCCCGGAAATTCAAGGCGCTGGACGCTGCCGAGGTTGATGCTCTGCCGATGCCCGTCTTTGTAGACGATCACGAGCGTGTTCGCCTTCGAGTCGGTCTGGCCAAAAGCTCCGGGAAGCGCGAAAGCAATTGCGATGACAAAGGCGATGGCGCTGACAAGCTTACGCATAGGATTCTCCTTGCACAGCGGCGCGGTGGGGAGGGCGTGGGCCGCGCCACAAGCTGGTACGCGAGCCGATGCCGAAAGGTTCCGCGAAAGCCCGAGGGAGCCTGCATCGAGACCGGCTCGACCCGCCTATGGGATAGTGGAGTACTGGGAGAAAGACGTGGCGAACCGACCCAAAAACCGCAAGGTGTCGCCTGCCGTACGCAGCCACTCCCCCGTCGCGCCGGAACCGGACAATCCCTACCTGCGCATCTTTAAGTCGAACGTCTTCGTGCGCGATCTCGACCGCAGTTTGCCCTTCTACATCGATCATCTGGGATTCAGTGTGGTGGCCGACAGCCGGTTCGAATTTGGCCGCTGGATCGCCATCGCCCCGCCCGACGGCAGCACCATTCTGGCGCTGGTCGCGCCGCGCCGCGGCACCGAAAATTACAAGCTGATCGGCCGAGCCACGAACGTCAGCTTCATTGCGGACGACATCAACGCCACTTATGAACGCTGGCGCAGCCGGGGCGTTCGCTTTCTGCTGCCGCCGCAGCCGCAGCTGTGGGGTGGAACCTTCGCGACCTTCACCGACCCCGATGGCAACATCTTCGAGTTGCTCGGCTCCGATGAGATCAGCCGCATGATTGAGGCTCAGCGCCGCGCGGCGAGTGAACGCGTGGAGTCGGAGCGGCGTATCGCCCAGGAGCTCGAGATCGCCAAGCAGGTGCAGGCGAAGCTCTTCCCACAAACCGCCCCGTCGCTGCGCACTCTGGACTATGCGGGGGTCTGCATCCAGGCGCGCCACGTGGGCGGCGATTATTACGATTTTCTGTCGTTTGGGCCGAGCCGCCTTGGCCTGGTGCTCGGCGATATCTCCGGCAAAGGGATTGCGGCCGCGCTGCTGATGGCCAACCTGCAGGCAAATTTGCGCAGCCAGCTGGCCATGGCGGGCGATTGCCCTGAGAAGTATCTGAAGGCCGTCAACGAGACCTTCTTCGATAACACGGTCGAGAGCGCCTATTCGACCGTCTTTTTTGCGGAGTACGAAGATGACGCGCGCAGAATGCGCTACGCCAACTGCGGGCATTTGCCCGGCCTGTTACTGCGCGCCGATGGTTCTGTGGAGGAGCTGGCGTCGACCGGGACGGTGCTGGGTATGTTTCGGCAATGGGACGGCCAGATGGGCGAATGCCGGCTCGAGCCCGGCGACACGCTCGCCCTCTACACCGACGGCGTCACCGAAGCGTGCAATGCCGAGCGCGAGGAGTTCGGGCCGCAGCGCCTGGTCCGCGCGCTGAAGAGACGGGGAAAGCGCGACGCGAAGACGACCGTCGATGCGGTTCTCGATGAAGTCCAGCAGTACAGTGCCGGCGAGCAGGAAGACGACATCACCCTGATCGTAGCGAAGTGCGGCTGATCGACTCGCGCGCAGGAATGAGATATATGTAACTGTTACTGTTACTAGAATATTGCGACAGACCCCGGATCGGATACATAGGCAACTGATACTGTTACATAATGGCCGAGGAGCAGATCTGACAGGATTTGTTACAAATCAGGGCCGCAATCTCACGACGGATGCCCGCGAAACAAAAAGAACAGCTCGATCAGCAGGATCAGAACCACTACCACTTCCAGAAAGAACGCCCGGCTCTGGTTGAATTGCTCCAGCATGGAGTCGTAGAGCTCGTTCGCGGTGCGGAGTTTCTGGGCGACGAGATTCTTGTAATCGGGCACGCCCACCTTCGCCGCAGCCAACCGGTAGAGGCGAGCGGCGAACATGTCGCTCAGGAATTTGATCGCGTTGTCGGCATGCTCGGTGAGTTCGGAGACTTCCAGCAGGACGGTATGCAAACTCTTGGCGGACCGCGCCAGGCGCCAGCGTGCGAGCCGGCTGGTTTTCTGCTCCAGGGAGTCGTAAGCACCGTCGAGCACTCCCCGTGAGCAGCTCATCATAATGGCGAAACTCGAGCAGCTGGGAGTTGGCGTATTCCAGCAGCTGGATCGCGGTTTCAGCCCCGGCGCTGCTGTCGTAAAGGAAGGCGGCGTTCCAGCCGATGACCGACACATCGGTCGCGTAATAGGAAATCTGCGAATTCATGACCTCAGCGCATTCGCCTTCCGATAAAGGGAGCCGATCGCCGCGGACAACCTGCGCGATTTGCCGTCCGTAATTGCGCGTGAGTTCAGCGCCGAGTGGCTGTCCCGCCGCCTCGCGGACGTGGAAAATGAAATAGTCCTCGCTCAGCCAGCGCGCGTACGGCTTCACCAGAGCTGAGGGCGCGCGGTCCAGTTTTTGCCGCACGATCGGTTCGGCGCGCGATGCAAAGTCGACGTCCCAAACCCAGCGGCTGGCGAGGCGGACAAGGCTGTCCCAGTCTCCGGTTAGGGGGAGCTGGAACAGAACACTGACAACACCGTAGTCGTAGTACTTGATTTCGCCGGCGAGGCTCTCGCCGGATTCGAGCACCAGTGGCCCGATGGGTTCGACCACCGTCGGCCGCTCGTAACGGACGTAGGCGGGAGCAACATGCTTGAGGTTCGGCTGCTGCACCGTTCGGGCACTCACGGTCTTCTGCAGCTGATCGAGACGAATTTCTTCGCAAACGTCGAACTGAATCAGGACAAGCACCGAGCCGGTGAGGCAGGGAGCTCCGCTCGGAGCGAAAACGGCGGTACTAGTGGCGGACTGGCTCATGGGAGTTGAGACGCCCTGGGAATACGCGTGAAGCATTACATCCCGCTCTACGCGCAGGATAAACCCGCTGGGTAGCAGAGCGAGTGATGTTCCACGTGGAACATTCTCTCCCCAAGGTCCGAAACGTGGTCCGTTGAAAGAGCGAAGTGAGCGGGGATCAGCCAGGTGAATTGCCAATGATAAGCTCTGTGCGTGCGCGGAGTTCGGTTGGCGGTTTTGATGGTGGTGTTGGGAGTGGGACCCTTGGTCCGCGGCCAAACGGTAGCTCCGGCCTACCAACCCTATGAGGGGTTGCGGCGGTTCGAAGCAGGGGCGGAAACCGCCGATATCCGGACCAACTGCATTGGGGATCCGACCCCATGTTCCGCGCCTTCGTTTGGGTTGGGAGCGGAAGGGACCCTGAACCTGACGTGGCGCTTTGCGCTCGATACCGATTTCCTGATCACACCGGCGAGCAGCAACGGCGAGACCAACCTGTGGGGTGGACACGCCTCTGAGATTTTGGTGGGGCCTCGGGTCGAGGTGCGGGGCAGACGCTACGGCTATTTCGTGAAAGTGCAATCGGGCTACTTCGAATGGAGCCATTTGATCACGGGCGCGACCTTTTTTACGACGCCACCCTTCCTCCAGTTCGACTTTGGGCACGGATACTCCTTCGCCAGCGAAGCAGGGCTGGGTTTTGAATACAGCCTGTCCGACCGCTTCCGTGTGCGGGCGGAAGTGGGGGATTTGATTTTGCGGCATACCAGCCCCGGATATCCCGGATCGTCCTGGACGAACAACCTGCAGCCGTCGATCGGCGTGTTCTACGGGATGGGGAAGCCGCTGGACTGGAACCCGCCGGTATACGACGCGCAGAAGGTCCACCGTTTTTTCGACCGGGCCAATCTGGTCCTCCTGACCGCGAGCTTGCTCGCGGACACGGCCGATTCCATCACGACGCAGCGGTTCATCGCACGGGGGTACGAGGAGGGGGACCCGTTTGCGCGGCCTCTGGTGAAGTACGGGTGGAGCGGGCAGATTGTGGCGATGACCCTGGAAACCGGAGGGGAAGTTGCGGGAATGTACGGCCTCCATCGCATTGGGCGGCATTGGCTGGAGCGGCTGGCGCCGGTGGGGATTGCGACGGTCCACGGATATTTTGCTTACCAGAACACGAAGGCCCCGGATCGACCGGCGAAGAATGGGGAGTAAGGCGTGCGGCACAGTGTTCCACGTGGAACACCGGATGGCCGTTCCCTGCAACCCTCTCACGAAGTTTTCTCCCGGAAAGCGGTCTGGTTTTCCACGCGGGCCTCTTTTCTGGCAACACTCCTGTAGTAATTGGGCAGCAACCGTATCCTGCAGAAGAAATGAGCCTTAGGCCCAGATGTCAAAAGTTGAGCCGGACTCCTTCCACAGATGGAGCCCTGTTCTGCACAGGCGATCCTCATTGCGGAGGTGGCCCCGGGCCGGTACGCTTTTCTAGTCATGGGGAAAGTCCTCGCCGTAGTCAATCAGAAAGGCGGGGTGGGCAAAACGACCACCGCCATCAATCTTTCGGCAGCACTGGCTTTGGAGGGATTGCAGATCCTTCTGATCGATTGCGATCCCCAGGCTAACTCGAGCGGGGGATTCGGGATCGCGCGCGACGCGGACCGGCGCTCGTCCTACAGCGTGCTGATGGGGGAGGCGTCGATCCCGGACGTTGCACTGCGGACCGAGATCGACACGCTGAAGATCGTCCCTTCGAATAAGAATCTTACCGGGGCGAACGTCGAGCTGATCCAGATGGAACGGCGGGCGTACAAGCTGCGCGACGCTCTGGAGAAGGTTCGAGACAGTTATGAGTTTGTGATTCTGGATTGTCCGCCGGCTTTGGATTTGCTGACTCTGAATGCTCTGGTGGCTTCGGATCGTTTGCTGGTTCCCATGCAGGCCGAGTATTTTGCGCTGGAAGGGATCAGCGAGCTAATGCACACCATGGACCGGGTCAAAGAAGCCTTCAATCCTGCGCTGGAGATTGAAGGTGTGCTGTTGACGATGTACGACGATCGCACGAACCTGGCCCAGCAGGTCACGGACAATCTGCGCGAGTTTTTCAAGGACAAGCTGCTGAAGACGGTAATCCCGAGGAATGTGCGGCTGGCCGAGGCGCCGAGTTATGGGAAGCCGGTGCTGCTGTACGATCCCAAGTCGCGCGGGTCGGAGAGCTACCGCGAGCTGGCCGATGAGTTGTTGGCGCGCAACGGAATCGAGAGCCCTGCGGCCAAGGAGCGCAAGGCGGCGAGGGCGGCGCAGCCGGAGGTCAAGGTTCGGTTCTGGCCCTATGCCTGACGCTGGCGCGGACGCTGGCCGCGTCTGGCGGGTGCGCCTATGGCGCAAACGCGTGGTGACGGGCCCAAGCTACCATTTTGTTTCACGTGGAACACCGGTTTTGGATTTGAATGGATTGAGGTAGACGAATGCAAACAACTACGGAAGCCCCAAAACGAAGGGCATTAGGAAAAGGCCTGGAGTCGTTGCTGCCGCGGGTTCATGCGGTGGCGGAGCCGGGCTCGGCGGAGACCAGCGACGGGAGGCCGCGGGAGATTCCCGTGAACCTGATCGATCGAAGCCCGTTCCAGACCCGGACCCGGTTCGACGAGACGCAGCTCCAGGAACTGGCCACGTCGATTGCGGCGACGGGGGTGGTGCAGCCGATCCTCGTGCGGCCGCTAATGGGGGGGCAGTTCCAGCTGATTGCTGGCGAACGGCGCTGGCTGGCGTCGAAGCGAGCGGGCCGGGAGACGATCCCGGCGATTGTCCGGCAGGTGTCGGACGAGCAGGCGATGGAGATGACCATCGTCGAAAACCTGCAGCGGGCAGATCTGAACCCGATGGAGCAGGCGCGGGCGTTCGAGCGGCTGGCACGGGAGTTTCAGCTGACGCAGGAACAGATGGCGAAGCGGATCGGCAAGGATCGTGCGTCCGTTGGGAATTTTCTGCGGCTGCTAAAACTGCCGGTCGAGGTGCAGGCCAGGGTCGAAGAGGGGGTTCTGAGTTTTGGGCATGCGCGAGCGCTGCTGCCGCTTGAGGATCCGGAAACGATTCTGAAGGCCGCGCAAAAGGTAACGGCGCTGTCGATGAATGTGCGGCAGACCGAGAGCTATGTGCAGAAGATCCTGAACCCCGAGCCGAAGCAGGAGGGAGAACAAAAGGAGAAGATGGTTGACCCCAATGTTCGGGAAGTGCAGGACTCGCTGCAGCGGGCGCTCGGGCTGAAGGTTCGGATCGAAGACAAGAAGGGACGCGGCCGCGTGATCATCGAGTACGGGCAGCTGGAGGAGTTCGATCGGTTGCTGGAACGGCTGCAGCGGTAGGCGGGACGCCTTCACATCCAAATGGCAGTGCTGAAACAAGGCTCCGAATAAAAGTCCTGGCGCCATCCGCTGCGCGCGCACAGATTTGCCTTTCTATGGGCTTAGGCAAGCGCACCTGCAGCGAATCCGCTCCTTGACCAATCGATAGTCGAGCGTCGACCATCGGATTCCATTGGGGGTTGGATGCTTCCATGGACTTCCGACGCGGGTGATGTGGCTCGCCGGGGAGAGCCGAGATGAAACGGTTGGCAGATCAGGAAACGAAAGGCGGCGTTGTTCTGTTTTGCTCTGCTCCGTGCCTGCCATCGCTAACGCGATTTTCATGCGCGCCCGCTCCGTGTAATTTCACCATCGGCGTTACGAATCTTCCCGGGCGGGGATGCACTATTTTCGTAACTTACTTTAGGTTTGGTTGAGATCCTCAGCTTTTGCGCGGATGGGTAACGAAAAGGACTTTTATCTTCCGCGGATGTCTGTACTATTCACTGAATCAATCACTGCATTTTTCCCTGCATGTCGAGTTCGATGACAGCGGGAGACTGAGCGGCTGCTGACCCGGGTGCCCCACCCGTAAGTTTGTCAGCCTCCGCATGGGGTGGCCGTGCGCCTCTCCGCAATCGGTCTGCAGATCCATTTCCTGAGGCAGGTATTCCCCTTCATGAATTCGCTCCTGAAGCTCACCTTCGGCTCGTTAATGCTCGCTCTTGTGGCCAGTCCTGCATTCGCAGGCGTAACTGTCAGCAGCCCCGGCAACGGCGCCCAGATATCCTCACCCTTTACCCTCTCCGCCTATGCTTCGAGTTGCTCATCGCAGCCACTCACGGCCATGGGCTACTCGGTGGACAACAGCACGTCAACCACGATTGTGTATGCGCTCGCGATTGACAGCTCGGTGACTCTGCCGACCGGCGCCCACGTCATGCACGTCAAGGCCTGGGGGAATCAGGGAGCTGTCTGCGTCACCGATGTCGCGGTCACGGTCGAAGAGGATGCAGCACTCGCTTCGTTGTCGATCCCTGCCGGCGCTACCAGCGTGAGCAGCATTCAGGCGCTCGGCAACTGGGTGGCCGCCAACGACTCCGCGGGTAGCGGCGCTACGACCGGAGCCAGCGCTATCGTCGGGTCTCCCTACCTCGCCGGAGCTACGCGGGAATTCGTCGCTGACTTCTGGAACTCAGGTTCTGAACGCTTTTCCGCGTCCTTCGGTGACGACGATACATCGACCAACTTCCTTTACGACGCGTATGTGTATTTAAACGGTACCTCATCGCATATCGGCAATATCGAAATGGATCTCAACCAGACGATGGAGAACGGCCAAACGGCGATCTTCGGATTCCAGTGCGATGGGTGGTCGAATACCTGGGATTACACGGCGAACGGCGGCACACCGACCCTGTCGGTCGATGTTTGGGTTCACTCGAATCAATACTGCAATCCGCGCACGTGGAGCATCAACGTCTGGCACCACGTTCAGATCAGCTATTCCCGCAACAGCTACGGTCAGGTCACCTATAAAGCGGTCTGGCTGGACGGACTGGAAATGCCCATCAATGTCACCGTCAACTCCGCCTTCGCGCTTGGATGGGGGCCGACTCTGCTCACCAATTTTCAGGTCGATGGCTACGGCTCCAGTGGTTCGGCCACCGTCTTCCTCGATGACCTGACGATCTATCGCTGGTAGCCGGGAACCAGGAGTCTTTTGCAGGAGAGGCAGCCCGGTCGTTGCCTGATCCGGCTGCCGCCGGTTGTCAGTTGCATGCGCATTCGCCATCGGGGCCGACCGCGGTGGAACAAAATCCCATCACGACGGGAGGCCCGGCCGACTTGATGCAGGCGGCATGGCCCGCAGTCTTTTCTTCTCCCCGCATGGCCGCCGCAGAATCTTCTGCGACTATCGCCGGGGGTTGATTCGTATTGTCGTACGTAATATCGATGCGCGACGCGCTTTCCGTCGCCAGCGTATACGGCCACTGTGTCGTGAAGTTTCCATCCGGAAGGCGGCCGCGATAACTTGTAACCTTATCGCCGAGATAGACTCCACCCTTGCCTCCAATCACAAAGCCGCTCGCGTGCAGGGACGAAGCCTCAGGGTGGCGGGGAATGTACCCATTCGAATCCGAATCGCAGCCGATGAATTCGTTGTCCGAACCGCTGTCGAAGAACCCGCTGGTGTAGTTGTCCTCCGTTTCTACGGCGGTGATCAGATTGCGCTGGCCCGTGACGTACACCGCGGCCAGGCGAGGATTCGACGCTCCATTCCAGATCACTTCTCCTGAGGTCAACCGGTTATTGGCGCCATCGATCCGGATCCCCGCTACGCCATTGCGTTCGATCTGGAAGCTCGTGAATCCGCTGTTATCGCCCTCTGAATAGACGCCGTATTCGCCATTTTCCAAGGTGTAGAAGTTATCCAGAAACAGCATGTAGTTGAAGCGGCTGATATGAATGCCGTCGCGTGAACAGTGGGAAAACATCACTTCCTCAATGTGGCCCCACTTCTGCGCATTGACGGTTGCTGTCTGTTTATTGGCGGTATTGAATTCCGCGGGAGAAGCCGGAGTGGGGGCAACAGAAAGACAATGGCCGCGTCCACCCCGCGAGGCGTTGCCGTCCAGAGTCAGTCCATTGATGCTGAAGTTGAACGCGGAGGGTGGAATGGTGAGTACATCAGCGGCGGTGTGCGCTTTCAGCTGGAGCACCGACGTGCCCCAGCCATCTCCTTTGACATGGATAAACGACTGCAAAGCGATTCCCGTGGTGATGTAGACCCCCGCCGGAAAATAGAGAACGCAACCATTGTGCGGGGGGGCTGTGACGACGCAGGCGGTGATCGCCGCCTCAATCGCGGCGGTGTCGTCCGTCGATCCATCCCCGCGCGCACCATAGCTGACGACACTCACCACGGACAGGGGAGCACTCGCGACGGCGCCGGAACCGCCGCCATCCATGCTGGAAGGCAGGGCAAAGCCGGATCCATCGCAAACCATCGCAAAAAGAAGAAGGAAACTGCAGCAATGCGGCATGGCCATGGGGAAAGGTCTTTCGAGCCCGCGATCCAAGCCAGTCTGCTCTCCATCCGGCTATGCCGATGTCATCCAAATGTCATTCGTTCCATCCAGGATTGCCGGCCACGAGCTGCATCGACTGACAGCTCGGGCCGGCGACTGCGTTTCCTTCCAGCGGACTATTTCCAGGTGACGGTGGGCATGATCTGCGACCGATCCACGCGATCCTTGTAGCGAATGGCGAAGTGCATCAGCGAATCGAGGAGGGATTCCGAGAGGCAGTGCGGCTCGAGCCCCAGATCGCGCAGAAGGGTGTTCTTCGCGTTGTAGTAGTGCTCTTCTTTTTCGACGCGTGGGTTGGGAAGGTGCTGGACTTCGATCTTCATGCCTTCGGCAGTTCCGACGCGGTAGACCATCATGGCGAGGTCGTAGACGCTGAACTGCTCAGTGAACTGATTGAAGACGCGGAACTCGCCGGGAGCGGCGGGATTGGAGACGGCGATCTCGATACATCGGACGGTGTCGCGGATATCGAGGAAGCCGCGGGTCTGGCCCCCTTTGCCGTAAACGGTGAGCGGGTGGCCGATGGCGGCCTGGATACAGAAGCGGTTGAGCGCGGTGCCGAAGACCTCGTCGTAGTCGAGGCGATTGACGAGAACCTCGTCGCGGCCGGTCTGGTCGGTGAGGACGCCGTAGACCACCCCCTGGTTCAGATCCGTGGCGCGCAGGCCCCAGATGCGACAAGTGAACTGGATGTTGTGGCTGTCGTGGACCTTGCTGAGGTGGTAGAAGGAGCCGGGCTGCTTGGGGTAGGGCAGTCGATCCTCGCGTCCGTTGTGCTGGATCGTGATGTAGCCCTCTTCAATGTCGATGTTCGGCGTGCCGTACTCGCCCATGGTGCCGAGCTTGACGAGGTGGATGTCCTTGTTGAACTCCCTGATGGCGAACAGGAGGTTCAGATTGCCGACGACGTTCGTGACCTGGGTCATGACGGCGTGTTCGCGATCGATCATGGAAAACGGAGCCGAGCGCTGCTCGCCGAAGTGGACGATGGATTCGGGCTCGAACGCGCGCATGAAGCTCTGCACAAAGGGGTAATCGCAGATGTCGCCGATGAAGAGCTCAATTTTTTTGCCGGTCAACTCATACCAGCGGTCGAGGCGATGGCGAATAGGAGCGATCGGGGTGAGGGTGTCGACACCGAGGGTCAGGTCCCAGTGGCGGCGGACGAGGCTATCGACAATGGCGACGTCGTAGCCGTGCTCAGACAAATAAAGGGCGGTGGCCCATCCACAATAGCCATCACCACCAACAACAAGAACTTTCATGTATTTGCGGTTCCTTCAGGAGAGGTTGGAACAGGGTTGGATTATTGTCACTACAGTAACTATGCGATGCACCCTGGTTGTTTGTCTTATACCATGCATAACGCGCGGAAGGATGGTGCGGGCCGTGAAGCGATTGAGGAAAAAAGGCCCTGAGGATCTCCAGACCTTAAGAGGTCTGGCGTGTTTCGCAGGAAAAAGCTTCGACCAAAAGACTTCTTCCGTCGAACTTTATCCGTCAACGACATAGACGGCGGAGTGTCTGCTTCAGTTGCGAAGAAGGTCGTGAGGGATGGACTAGCTGGCGACGGTTCTGACGCTGAGAGAATCCTGGGCGATCTTCTTGGCCCTGGCGCGGGCGAAGATGCTATTGATCACGTCGACCGACTCACGCAGAGAGTAGCGTTCGAGGAACACGGTGCGGGTGCGTCGGGCCATCGCGTCGCGCTCCGACGGAGAGAGGGCGAGCCAGCGGCGGAGGAGGCGCTCGGTGCCTTCGAGGGTGTCATTGTCGACCAGTCCAACCTGGTCGCTCTGGATTTGCGGCCAGATATTGACCTGATCGCTGATGAGGACGGGCCGGCCAGCGGCGAGCGATTCAACGACCGACATGCCGAAGTTTTCCTGGTGAGACGGAAGGATGAAAGCTTCGGCGGCGCGTAAGGCGCCCCACTTCTGCTGGCCGGCGATCATACCCGGCCAATGGATGCGTGAGGCGATGCCGAGTTGGGCCGCCATGTTCTCGAGTTTTGACTGCCAGCCGACCTGATCGGGGCCGGCGAGGATCAGATCGAGGTCAGGAGCGGCGGACGCAACCCGCGCGAAGGCCTGAAGAAGAAGATCGCAGCCCTTCTTTTCATGAATGCGGCCCAGGAAGAGCAGGAATCGACGATCGCGCAACGCGGGCAGGGAGCGGTAGAACGCTTCCACAGTGGAGGCGGGGTCTCCCTCGGGATCCTGCACCCCATTCGGAAACACAATCCCATTCCACTCATTAGGACTGAAGGATTTTTTTGCGAGCGCGGGTTCCGGAGCGCTGGTGAAAACCACGGCGCTGGCATCGCGCAGGACGGGGTACTGAATGGGCCAATACAGGAACTTCTTGAGATGCTTCAGCGGGTATTTCTTGTTGAACCAGGGATCCAGAGCACCGTGGGGAAAGACACAGTAGGGCTTTCCAGCGCGCTGGGCGGCGAGCCGGACAGCGACACCGGGAAAGGTCCAGATCCCCTGCATGACGACGCCGTCGAAACGGTCAATGTTGGCCCGGAGCCAGCGGACCAGACGGGCGGAAAGACAATAGCGGCCGAGCGAGGCCGGACCGAGAGCGTGGATCGCACAGGGGAGGTCTTTGAGGAAAGGTGCCTGGGGCGGATCAAGGGTAACGACTTCCAGAGAATCCCCAATTCGCGGGTAGGCCCTGGCCAGCTGGCGAACCACTTCCGGCGGCCCACCGTCGGCAGGGGAGAGACTGCCAATAACGTGGAGAATATGCAACTTTGCTCTCTTAGGGCCTGAAAAAAGACAGGAGTCTTCCTGGAATGTACCACCGGAAGGACGACTGATTTCAGGAGAAAGACGCGGGGCACCCACAAAAACTCCTCGGAAAAGGCCCTAAAGCGACACCAACCCGCAGAGCAGGTCGTTCAGAGGTGCGGGTTCAGCGATGGTAGTGGAAGACCGACGTAAAGATTGGCTATCTCTAGATCAAAAGACGGCACTCTTTAGTTACCACAGTGAGCGTTACCGGGCATCTTCAGGCTGAGACGAACGCCTATAGCACCTGGTTGCCCTCGCCCAGGCGCGAATCAATGTAAGTGGTAGTATCAAAAGCCAGCCGCGGGCCATCCCCTCTCTGGGTCCGCCAGAAGTTGACGAGGATCGCAGTGGCGACGCCGGAAATTTCGCGCGGGTTGAGTCCCGAGGAAGTGGTCGCCGAGCGTTATATCGTGAAGCGCCGGCTGGGCTCCGGAGGGATGGGTGAAGCCTGGCTCGCCGAAGACCGGGTGCTGCACCGGAAGCTGGTACTGAAGCAGCTGAAGGACGTGTCGGCGAGGCCGGACACGGACTCGGCGCAGACGGCGCAGAGCGGCCATCTGCTGAGCGAGGCCCAGCGCGCCGCGGCGATCCATAGTCCCCACATTGCCCAGGTGTACGACGTTTGCAGCCATCGCGGTGAATGGCTGGTGGCGATGGAGTACGTCGCGGGGCTGAATCTGCGCGCGGTGCTCGCGGCGCCGCTGTCGGCGACGACTTTTTTCTCACTGGCGGTGCAGATGGCGGAGGCGATTGAGGCAGCACACGCGAGCGCCATCCTGCACTGCGACATTAAACCGGAAAACATCATGGTGACGGGGCAGGGCTTCGTCAAAGTGCTGGATTTTGGGCTGGCACGGATGATGGCGACGCCGGAGGGGGATGGCGAAACGCTGAGTCTGGCTGGCGCGGCCCATGCCTTCGCTGGGACGCCGGGCTACATTGCGCCGGAGGTGCTGCGCGAGAATGCGCCGACGGAGCAATCGGATATTTTCGCGCTGGGAGTGGTGCTGTACGAGATGGCGGGCGGCACGGCTCCGTTCAAGGGCAAGAGCCTGGCCGATAGCGTACAGATGACGCTGGCAACGGATCCAGCGACGCTGGATTTGAAGGCACGGGGGCTGCCGGCGGGGCTGAATCGAGTGCTGCGGAAGGCACTGGTGAAAGATCCCCAGCAGCGCTATGCAACGGTGCGGGATTTGCTGGGGGATTTGAAGAGCCTGCAGCATGGCACTGCGGTTCCAGCTCGGGACGCAGGCGAATTCTCGAAGTTGGCGCTGTGGGTGGGATTCGCGTCGGTGTTCACGACATTCATCGTCGTGGGATGGATGCTGGTGCGGAGGTATCAGGTTTGGGAGCGGCATACGGCGCCCAGCGCGCCGCCGAAGACGCGGCTGCTGGCGGTACTTCCCTTCCAGGTGATTCCGGAAGATGCGCAGCTAAGCGCGTACAGCGAAGGGCTGCGCGACGCGATCACGACGAGCCTCGCGCAGGCTGCGCCCGCGGCGCAGATTGAAGTACTGGCGGCGAGTGAGGTGCGCGCGCATGCGTTGAAGACGCCGGAGGAAGCGCACAAGGAGCTGGGCGCGGACCTGGTGATCGATGGAAGCTACGAGCAACATGGAAATCAGGTGCGCATCCGTTACGAGCTGACAGACGCGTCGGCCACAGTGAGCGGGCGGCCGGGCGAGGTGAGGAGCACGGCGGACGATCCGTTCAAGCTGGAAGATGATGTAGTGGCGGGAGTGCTGGAGATGCTGCGGGTTTCGGCGGCGGCTCCAGCGGCGACCCCGCAACGCTTTGGGACGCAGGTGCCGGCGGCGTACGAGGCTTATCTGCAGGGCGTGGGATACCTGCGGGATTTCGACATTGCCGACAACCTGAAAAAGGCGGAGGAGAAATTCTCGGAAGCGGCGAAGGCCGATCCGCAGTTTGCAGCGGCGTATGCGGGGCTGGGCGAGACGCAGTGGGCGGAGTACCAGGCGAGCTCGGATGCCGGCAAGATTGCGCTGGCGGGGGCGAGCTGCGGGAAGGCGATGGCGCTGAACGCGCAGGTGGCGGAAGCGCAGATTTGCCAGGGAACCATCGACGATGGGACGGGCAGCGCGAAGCAGGCCCAGCAGGAGTTTGAGAACGCGCTGCGGCTCGATCCCCAGAGCGACAGTGCACTGAACGGCCTGGCCCGTACGTATGAAGAGATGGAGGAGCCTTATCAGGCGCAGAAGGTGTATCAGCAGGCGATCGAGGCACGGCCGTTCTACTGGGCCAACTACTATGCGCTGGCGAATTTCCTGGTGAGGCGCGCCGATTACGCGCAGGCGGAGAGGGTGTTGCAGCAGGCAGTGGCGAAGTTTCCGGCGAACAGCTTTTTGGTGCGACGGCTCGGAGTGGTGTATTTCCTGGAAGGCAAACTGGATGCGGCCGCCGCTAGTTTCCAGAGCGCGATTCAGTCGCGTCCGCATGCCGAGGCGTACATGGATCTCGGTCAGGTGTATCTGCACCAGAAGAAGTTTGGCGCGGCGATCACGGCGCTGGAGTCGGCCGCGACGCTGAAGCCGAGATCGTTCTCGATCGAAGCAGATTTAGCGGATGGCTATCAGTGGAATGGAGAGACGAGCAAGGCGAAAGCGCGCTACCAGGATGCACAGGAATTGAGCCGTGCGAGCCTGACGGTAAATGCGCAGGATCTGGACGCGTTGATGGTGGCGGCCTACTGCGCGGCGGCGTTGGAAGAACGAAGGGAAGCGCTGGATTCTCTGAACGCGGCGCTCCGGCATGCGCCGGAAGATGCCGAGGTGAACTACTACGCAGCGCGGGTGTATGCGCGGCTCGGGGATGAGGGGTCGGCGCGGGACTGGGCGCAGAAGGCGATTGCGCACGGATATTCGAAGGCGGATATCGACACCGCGCCGGATATGAAGGGGACTGGCCGTCCAGGCGGAGACTAGCCGTCCAGGCGGACCACTTTCGCGACACGAAAATAACCGCAGTTCACCACAACCGGGTTATCGCGACGATACTCGGCTGCTAGGGCGTGACCCCGAGATGCGGGTCGCGGCACTCGAGATGGCGGTGCTGCGGGTCGTACTTTGCGACAGGCGCGTTGGGATCGACGGTCAGGAACTGGACTTCCAGCTTGTAGCGGCAGCCAATGGCGGCGGCTTTGGGCTCGGCAGTATCGAAGGTGGGGCCGAAGTTGAAGTCTTCGGCGTGGAACTCGCGGCTGAAAGGATGCGCGGGGCAGGCTCCGCCGGCGTTGTTGGTCTTATTGATGGGGACGAGGCGGCGAACCCGGAAGGTGCGCCCATGGCTCGATTGAAAAACAATGTGCTCGGCCATTTTCGCCGAGATGCAGATGGGCTTGTGATCGGTCATCTCCGGTGCGGTGGGGTTGTCGTAGGTGCAGACGTCTTTGCGACTAATGTGCTCGACGTCGAGGACGCATTTGCGGCCGCGGGTTCCCGGGGGCGCGTTCCACTTGCAGAGGTTCTCCATATCGGAGTCGGCGGCGCAGACCTGGACCGAAGATGCGGGAGCGGGACCGGCGGCATGGGCAACAAGCGCGGCGGCGATGAGGATAGCCGACGAAACGATGGCGAGTTTCACAGTGATCTCCTCGAATGCGGTTGAGACGCGATGGGGACGTATGGCGGAAGGGTGCCAGCATAGTGATTTGCCGGGCGAGGCGCAAGCGGCGAGCCCGCCCGGCGACAGCAGCTAACCCAGGTAGCGGACTTCGAGGACGGTGCAGTCGTCGTCGGCGGCAAGGGAGCCGGCGAAGCGCTCGACCTGGAGGAAGATGTCGTCGAGGGTTGCAGTTTCAAATTCCGGAGCGGCGAGGCGGGCTTCGCCATAAAACTCGCCGTCCGGCGCGGAGGCTTCTGTAACACCATCGGTGACAATCAGCACGCGATTGCCGGGTTTGAGGTCCACGGCTCCGGAGGAGAAAGGTGCGCCCTCGATGAGGCCGACGGGGAGGTTCGATTCGGGAAGACGGGTGCAATCGCCGGCATAGAAGAACGGCGGGACGTGGCCGCAGTTGATGTATTCCAGATGGCCTTCGGGCGAGACACGGAGAATGGCCATGGTGGCGTATTTTTCGATGTTCTTGCCACAGATATAACGGTTAACGATGTCGGCAATCGTGGCGAGCGGCTGGCGCGCGATGAGCAGCGAATAAATGAGGCCCTGCAGCGTGGCGCCGAGGATGGCCGCGGAGATGCCTTTGCCGGAAATGTCGGCCACGATGACGGCGAGGGACTGGCCGTCTTCAATGATGTCGAAGAAGTCGCCTCCGACTTCGCGGCAGGGCACGGAGCGTGCGGCGACGGCTGCCCAGGAGAGGGTCGGCGGGCGAACGCTCATGAGGCCGCGCTGGATATCAGCGGCGATACTCATTTCCTGGCGGTAGACGCGCTCGCGTTCCTCGGAGACGGCGAGCTGCGCGTTGTCGATCAGAGCAGCAGCGTCGGTGGCGATGGTGCGCAGCAGGTCGTTATCGATCTGGGTGAGGCGGCCGGCGTGGAGGCGGCTGTCGAGGTAGAGGAGGCCAAGCAGGTCGGATTCGCGTGAGGTTGAGCCGGGGCGGCGCTTGCGCAGCGGGATGCAGATGACGGAGCGAATACTGTGCGCGACCATGCTGGCGGATCGCGTTTCGGGATCGGCGCTGAGCGTGTCGGTAATGATGAATTCGTTGGAGGTAGTGATGGCCTGACGCATGGCGCCGTGCGAGAGGGTGGACTCGTCGGTGAGGACTTCGCCTTTGTTGTCGCGTCCGGCGGCGAGCTCCATCTCGCCCGCTTCGTTGCGCAGGAAGACATAACCGCGCTCGACCTGGGTGAGCTGGAGGGTGGTATCGAGCAGGGCGGTAAGGATCTGGTCGACGGCGTCAGAGGTTTTGAGCTTGCGGGCCGACTCGAAGAACCAGCGCAACTTGTCCAGAGCGTTGCCGGCGCCGACTTCAGGAATCTGGTCGATGATCTCGCGGATGGTCGAGGTGTCGTTGAGCTCATCGGCCGCGGCGGCCTCGGTTTCGATGCGGAGGCTGGGACCATCGAGAGCGCCAAAGTGGACGATGTCATGTTCGGCGATGGGCTGGCGTGGTGCGACGGGTTTGCCGTTGAGGAAGGTGCCGTGCCGGCTGCCCTGGTCGACGATGAAGCAGCCACCGGGTTCGAGAATGAGGTCCGCGTGGCGGCGCGAGACGAAGGGGTGAGCGAGGACCAGGTCATTCTCGGGCAGGCGGCCGATGGTGAAGGGCGAATGCGCGATTGTGACGGTGCGGCGGGTAGAACCGTCGATGAGGGTGAAAGAAACGGGGCCCGCGTTCGTGGTGGACATGATTGCCAAACAGCGTATAGCGGATAGCGGACAGCGTCCAGGGGAAACCTTGGGGAGCTGCGATTCGGGAATTGCCCGGGGGGCTCGAACTCAACGGGAGGAGACGAGCCTTCGGCAGAAGGCGAGGCAGGCCAGGCAGATGACCACGGAGGTCCCCAGCCAAGCGGCGTCGGTGGCGTGATAGGAGAGCTGAGCGGACAGCGGAGAGTGGAGAGCGTTCAGGAAAAATGAATTCGAGGCGGCGGGGGCACGGCCAGCCGAGACAGAGAGGGTGTGGAGGATGGAGGGGAGGAGGGCGCAGAGGAGGACGACGGCGGCCACGGCGGCGACAAGGCCGGGAATGGCGCGCTTCCAGGGAAACGGAATGGGTGCGGGCACAGTGGCCTCGTGGTAGACGGCGGCCATGACATTATCGGCAAAACCGGAGGAGGGCAGAATGCTGTCGGCTTCGCTGGCGAGAGCGGCGTCAAGATCGGCTGCGGTGATTTGCGGGTTGGTCGGTTTCCCGTTCATGGCGTTCTGGCCTCCCTGGACGGCTGTTGCGTGAGGCTTACAGATTTCGATGCGCTGCGCGGCCGGGAGAATTTGCTGCGGAGCAGCTCGCGACCACGAAAGAGGCGTGCTTTGACGGTGCCTTCGGGGATGCGCAGGGTGCGGGCGGCGGCAGGCACATCCTGCTCATGGAAATAGAAGAGGAGCACCGCGTCCCGGTATCTGGGAGGGAGAGCGAGGACGGCGCGGCGGATGGATTCGTCGCGGCTGGATTGCTCGAGGGCGTCGCCGGCGATGCGCGGATCGTGGGGCTCGGCAATTTCGTCGAGCGAGAGCGGCAAGGCGGGGATGCGGCGGATCTCGGTGCGGTAGAGATTGTTGGCCAGGGCGAAGAGCCACGTGGAGAAGGCCGACTCGCCGCGGAACTGCGCGAGTTTGCGGAAGGCGCGGAGGAACGCTTCCTGGGCCATTTCTTCGGCGCGGCCGCGGTCACGGCAGAAACGCCAGGCCAGATTGATGAGCGGCGATTGCCAGCGGCGCACGATGCCCTCGAAGGCTGCAGTCTCGCCGGCAAGGACGCGGGCGACCAAAGCGGCGTCTTCGGCGGGAGATTCGGCAGGTGGGTGATCGGCGTGCACGTAGTGTGTTCCTGGCCGGTAAGACCACAGATCATCCTGCGCGGTTTCGTTTTTTCTGTCGAGCCGTTTTGGGGAAGATTTTGAAACCGTCAGCAGAAACACCGGGTCGTACCAGGTGAAGCGGACGAAAACAGCGAATCGGAACCGCTGCAAAGGAGAAGAACTTTATGGATAGCGGAAATGTTGGAATGGCGACCGCGCTGTTTGGATTTCTGGCGGTCGGAGCCGTGGCGTTGTTCTCGATGATCGCCGTCACGACCTGGTCCGAGGCGCGGCGCAAGGAGCGCGAAGCCTACTACAAGGCCGACATGCTGAAGAAACTCGCCGAAGCGCCTGCACCGGGCGCAGGTGCGGCGCTGGAGCTGATGCGCGAGGAGGCGCGGCTCGGCGCGGAGCGAACCCGGCAGGGATTGCGCATCGGAGGACTGATTACGGGGGCCGCCGGACTCGGAGTGCTCATCTTTCTGCGGGTGCTGCTGGGTGGCGACGAAGGCGTTTATCTGTGCGGGCTGATTCCCCTGTTTGTCGGGATCGCGCTCTACGCCAGCTCGTTTTTGGTCACGACAGCGGTGTGAACTATGCGGGCCTCAGGGCACATGAACGCTACGCAGGAGGCGCTTCATTGTCCGCCGATTGCCGCCGATGAAGAAGGTATCCGGAGCAGAAACCGCGGCGAGGAGAGCCTTGCGAAGGAACGGTCAGGCAACGGCAAGCCAACCACCGGCGAAAGTCCAGCACACAGCCAACACATGGCGAGCGCCGGACGCACTGCGCGAGGCAGAGCACGTGTTGCGGTCGGTCATGGCCGAGGGCGAACGGGAGATGGAGAGCCTGGGCCGGGACTTCGAAGGCCTGGCCCGCGCAAGCAACGCGATCCTCGAGAGCGCGGGCGCGATTGTCGGCTGCGCGGAGAGCGACCGCATGGCGTCGGTCTTGCCCGGGGTGCAGAAGCTCGGATCGGCGGCGAAGGGCTTCATCCGGACGCGGCTCGAGGCAACGGCGGGAATTCTGGATACGGTGATCGCCGAGCAGGCGCTGCTGCAGCAACTGTCGCATCTGACGCGGGGGCAGAAGGCCATCGTGCGCGAAACCGAGATGCTGCGGGTGCTGACCAACATCGAGGTGGCGCGGCTGGGTGAGGTGGGCGCGGGGTTCGAGTATCTGGCGCACGAACTGGACGATTTTTCGCAGTCGGTGACGCGGAGCACGCAGGAGCTGACCAGCCACACGGAGGAACGCAGGGAGGCGATCGGAGAGACGCGTCGCGCGCTGGGTAGGGAACTGCCGCGGATGCGCGAAGAGTTTGCCCGCATCGAGCAGAGCCTCGACAACGCAATGCGCCTGGTGGAAGCGACGCTGGGGCAGATGTACGAGACGCCGGTGCAGTTCAGAGGATGCGTGGAGGGGGTTGCGGGCCAGATTGCGGGGGTGGTGGCGGCGATTCAGGCGCACGACATTACGCGCCAGCAGATCGAGCATGTGACCGGAACGCTGGCGACGATTGCGGCCGGAATCGAGGACGGCGAGAACGTGCCTGCCATGCAGGCGGGACTGACCATCCAGAGCTATCAGCTGAGGAACGTGCGGCAGACCGTGGAGGGATGGATGGCACAGACCCGAAGCTGTCTGGAAGGGATTGGGTCGATTGCCTCCTCCGAGATTCTCCGGCTGGGGCCGCTGGTTCTGAGCCAGGAGAGAGCCCTGTCGGCACAACTGGCGGGCATTGAACAGCTGGAGGAAGCCTGCGAGGCCGGCGACGCGAAGGTGCAGGCTTCGTTTGCGGGGATCACGGGGCTGATGCAACTGGTGCGGGAGCATCTGGAGAGGTCGAAGTCGGTACGGGACCGGCTGCAGTTGCTGATGTTCAACTCCATCGTGGAAGCGAGCCATCTGGGCACGCAGGCGGACGGAATTCTGGAGATCTCGACGAGTATCAAGCGCATTGCCGCGGCGTGGGGCGAGATTACGACGAAATCGGAGGCGGCAACGCAACAGATCAGGGACCTGGTGGAACAAAGCCGGACGACGCAGGAGGCATTCTCCGAGGGCAGCTATGCGGGCCTGAGAGAAGCGCGAGCGGAGACCGCGCGGGGGCTGGAGATCCTGCGCGAGGCGGCCCAGTGCGCGGACACGCGAGGACAGGAGGTCGAGACGGAGGTCTTTGCGTTGCAGGGACGGATCGCGGGAATCGGCGGAACGGGAGATCGGCTGGCGGCCTGTTTTGCGCGGCTGGATGGAGCGCTGGAGGTGGTTGAGTCGGCGCGCGCGGAGCTCGAGCAGGCCGGGGGGAGCGGCGGCGGGCGCAGCGATGAACCGGCGCTGGAGCAGCGATTTGGGGTGAGCTACACAACGGAGATGGAGCGCGCAGTTTTGCGGGCAGCGCTCGCGGGAGGGCCGCTGCCGGCGGCGCAGCAAAGCTTTGCGGGCAACAGCGTGGAGTTGTTCTAAACGGCGTGGGCTGGCGGGTCGGTTGGAATTAGCTCGAGTGAAGGCGGGTTGGCCGAAGTTGAGCGGTTGGCGGGATGCAAATCCATTGGGGAACGGAATGCCGTTTCGGGAAAACGGCAAACGCACGGGTTTTGATTCTGGAGAATTGCCTGGTTTTCTCCGATGAGGGAGATATAGGTTCGCAATGAAGCAAGTACTGACAGTGGACGATTCGGCGAGCGTGCGGCAGATGGTGAGCTTCACCCTGCGCAAGGCGGGCTATGGCGTGACCGAGGCGGGCGACGGCAGGCAGGGGCTGGAAAAGGCGCGCGGCCAGAAGTTCGACCTGGTGATCACCGATCTGAACATGCCGGAGATGGATGGGATCGAAATGATCGCCGGCATGCGGAAGCTCGAGGGGTATTCGTTCACGCCGATCCTGATGCTGACCACGGAATCGCAGCCGGAAAAAAAAGATGCGGGGCGCAAGGCAGGAGCGACGGGCTGGATCGTGAAGCCATTTCAGGCCGAGCAGCTGATCGCGGTCATGCAGAAGCTGGTCCGCTAGCGCGAGAGGAGCACAAAGTGGCCGTCACATTCGATCGCAGCGCGGTGCCGGGAACGATTCGGCTGGAGGGGGAAGTGGATATTGCCGGCGCAGCGGAGCTGAAGAGAGTTTTGCTGGAGGCGCTGGGGTCCGCGCAGGAGACGCGGGTTGCCGTGGAACGAGCCACCTGCGTGGATGTGACAGCGGTACAGCTGTTGTGGGCGGCCCAGCGCGAGGCGCAGGCCGCGGGCATGGTTCTGACCCTCGAAGGTACAGTTCCGGAGAAATTGCGAGCGAGGCTGCGGGACGCGGGATTTGAGAGATTTCCCATCGCGGATCCGCTGCCGCATGAGGTAAGGGCGTGACAGTTGAAGGGAACATCGATCAGTTTCGGCTCAGTTTCAGAGAAGAAGCCAGGGAACTGCTGGTGGAACTGGAGTCGGGGCTGCTGGAACTGAACGAGCAGCGCGAGGATGAGGCGCGGGTAGGGCAGGTTTTTCGCGCGCTGCACACCCTCAAGGGCTCGGGCGCGATGTTCGGCTTCGATGAACTGGCCGCGTTTGCGCACAAGCTGGAAAACGCCTTCGACGAGGTGCGCAAGGGGCGTCTGGCGGTGACGCCGGAGCTGGTCGACCTGACGCTGACGGCGCTCGATCAGATTCGGGCGATGGTGGAGGAGGTCGAGGGCAAGTCCCAAGTGGACCGAGCCGCCTGCGCGGAGATTCTCGCCCAGGTACGCGCCCTGACGGGAACGACGGAAGACCCTGCACCCACCGGCGAGGCCGAGGCGCCCCGGGCCGAGCTGGAGACGCCGGCCGAAGACGGCGCTGAGCAGAGATGGCACGTCCATTTCGCGCCGGGCGAAGACCTGATGCGCAACGGCGCGGACCCGCTGCTGCTGATGCGCGAGCTGGCCGGCCTGGGACGACTGACGGCGACGGCGTCGATGGCGGGCGTTCCGCCTTTGGCACAGCTCGAGCCGGAGCGCTGCTACGTGAGCTGGGACATGGAGCTCGTCACCGTGGCGGGCGAGGATGCGATTCGGGACGTTTTCATTTTTGTCGAGGACACGTGTGAGCTGACGCTGACCGCCGCCCAGGAACTGGCGCGACCGGAGCCGGTGCCTGAGAAGATTTCGCCGGCCTGCGCCGCCGATCGGATCGCCAAGGGACTGGAAGAAAAACGCAGGAGCCCGGGCCGGCGCGCCAGCGATCAACCGGATGCGGCCTCGAGTCTGCGCGTGCCCGCGGCGCGGCTCGATCAGCTGGTGGACCTGGTGGGAGAGCTGGTGACGGTGCAGGCGCGCTTGAGCGAGCTGGCGGCACGCGCGGACGATGCCGAGGTGGCCGCCGTTTCCGAGGAGATCGAGCGGCTGACATCGGCGCTGCGGGAGAACTCGATGACGCTGCGCATGCTGCCGATTCGCGCGACCTTCGAGCGCTTCCGGCGTCTGGTGCACGACCTCGCGCGGGATCTGGGCAAGAACGTGGAGCTGACGGTGGAAGGCGCGGAGACCGAACTGGACAAGACGGTGATCGACCAGCTGGGCGATCCGCTGATGCACCTGATCCGGAACAGCATGGATCACGGAATCGAGTCGCCGGAGCGCCGCGCGGCCCAGGGGAAAAACCCGACGGCAACGATTCATCTTTCGGCGCAGCATTCGGGAGCGAGCGTGCTGATCGCGGTATCGGACGATGGCGCTGGCATCGATGCCGACGCAGTGCGCGCCCGGGCTATCGAGCGCGGCCTGACCAGCGCCGATGCGGTCCTGAGCCAGGCCGAGATTTTCTCCTTCATTTTCGAGGCAGGATTCTCGACGGCGAAACAGGTCACAGATGTTTCCGGCCGCGGCGTGGGGATGGATGTGGTGCGCCAGCGGGTGGAGAGTTTGCGCGGCTCGATCGATGTGAGCAGCCAGCCAGGCGCGGGGACGACGGTGACGCTGCGGCTTCCGCTGACGCTGGCGATTATTGACGGGCTGCTGGTGCGCGTCGGCGACGCGTTCTTCGTGCTGCCGCTGGCTTCGACCCTGGAGTGTATCGAACTGACGCGTGAGGAGGTGGAGCGCGCCAGCGGAAAACACGTCGCCAATGTGCGCGGGGCGATCGTTCCCTACATCCGCCTGCGGCAGTACTTCAGCGTGGACACGCCGAGGCCGGAGCGCGAACAGATCATGGTGGTTGAGAGCGAAGAGGGGCGCTGCGGACTGGTGGTCGACGAGGTGCTGGGCGAATGCCAAACGGTGATTCGCAACCTGGGGCGACTGTACCGGCACGTGCAGGTGGTCTCCGGAGCGACGATCCTGGGCAACGGCGCGGTGGCGCTGATTCTGGATCCGCAGCGGCTGGTCCAGGAGGCGATTCGGACCAGGATGCAGCGGGAGCGCGGGCGGGCGCAGAGCCCGGGGCGCGAACACGAAACCGGCCGTCCGCGGGACGGCACCCTCATCACGAAAAATACCGAGATCGGCGCTGGAGTCCTAGCCAGCGCGAGAACTTAACGAAAGCAGCAGAAAGGCAAGGAAGATGCCAGGGACAGGAATCAGCGCAGGCCAGAAGACAAACGGCCACCACAAGACGAATGGGCACGCGGGCTTCGATCGCGCGAAGAGCGCGAACGGACACGCAACAGACGAAGCCATGCTGGTTTCGCAGGAGATTCTGCGGCTGGTCGATGCTTCGAAAGAGGGTCGGCTCTCGGAGCGCGGCCGGGCAGATCAGTTTAACGGGATCTACCGGGAGATGGTCCAGGGGATGAACGAGATGCTGGACGCGATCCTGCTGCCGATCGGCGAAGGCAATCGCATCCTCGCGCAGATTTCGAATGGCAAGATCGACGAGCTGATCGCGCAGACCTACAAGGGCGATCACGAGAAGATGAAGCTGGCCGTGAATAACGTCGGCACGGTGATCCAGGCCCTGCACAAAAGAGCTCGATCGCCTGACTGATGCCTCGAAGGAGGGGCAGCTCCAGGAACGCGGCAAGCCGGAGCAGTTCCAGGGCGCGTATGCCGAGATCGTCCGCGGCGTCAACGCCATGCTGGACGCGATCCTGCTGCCCATCGGCGAAGGCAACCGCATCCTCGGCCAAATCTCCAGCGGCAAGATCGACGAGCTGATCGCGCAGACCTACAAGGGCGATCACGAGAAGATGAAGCTGGCCGTGAACAACGTCGCGACCGTGCTGCAGAGCCTGCACAAGGAGCTGGATCGCCTGACCGATGCCTCCAGGGAGGGTCAGCTCCAGGAGCGCGGCAAGCCGGAACAGTTCCACGGCGCGTTCGCCGAAATCGTGCGCGGCATGAACACGATGCTCGATGCGATTCTGCTGCCGATCGGGGAAGGCAATCGCATCCTGGCGCAGATTTCTTCCGGCAAGATCGACGAGCTGATCGCCCAGACCTACAAAGGCGATCACGAAAAGATGAAGCAGGCGATCAACAACGTCGGCACTGTGCTGCAGGCGCTGCACCGGGAGCTGGACCGGCTGATCGAAGCTTCGAAACAGGGCCAGCTCGCCGGAGCGGGGAAAGGCGGATCGGTTCCAGGGTGCGTACGCCGAGATCGTCCGCGGCGTCAACGCCATGCTCGACGCGGTGATCGGGCCGCTGAACGTATCGGCGCGCTACGTGGACGACATCAGCAAAGGGGATATTCCGGCGCGCATCACCGACAACTACAACGGCGATTTCAACACCATCAAGAACAACCTCAACACCCTGATCGAGGCGATGAACGAGATCACCGCGGGAGCGGAGAAGATTGCGAATGGCAATTTGACCGTGGTGCTCCGGGAGCGTTCCCCGCAGGACAAGCTGATGCAGGCGTTGTCCGCGATGGTGCAGGGATTGACGCAGACAGTGTCGGAGATCCGCTCGATTGCCGGCGAAGTGGCCTCGGCCAGCCAGTCGATTTCGACCGCCTCCGTCCAGGTATCCAAAGGCGCCAGCGCCCAGGCGGCCGCGGCCGAAGAGGCCTCGTCGTCGATGGAGGAGATGGTCTCCAACATCAAACAAAACGCCGATAACGCACAGCAGACTGACAAGATCGCGAACAAGAGCGCGCGCGACGCCCAGGAAAGCGGGAAATCTGTTCTCGAGGCCGTCGCCGCGATGAAGGAGATCGCCAACAAAATCTCGATCATCGAGGAGATCGCGCGCCAGACGAACCTGCTGGCGCTGAACGCGGCGATCGAAGCGGCGCGCGCCGGGGAGCACGGCAAGGGATTCGCCGTGGTCGCTGCCGAAGTGCGCAAACTGGCGGAGCGCAGCCAGAAGGCGGCGGGAGAGATCAATCAGCTCTCCAGCACAACGCTGCGCGTCTCGGAAAAATCGGGCGAGATGCTGGACAAGCTGGTGCCGGATATCCAGCGGACCGCGGAGCTGGTGCAGGAGATCACCGCGGCCAGCAAGGAGCAGGATACGGGCTCGGAGCAGATCAACAAGGCGCTGCAGCAGCTGGAGCAGGTGATCCAGCAGAATGCTTCGGCGGCCGAGGAGATGGCTTCGACGACCGAGGAGCTGACCGGACAGTCCGAGCAGCTGGTCAGCGCTCTGGCGTTCTTCCAGACCGGCGAAGAAGAGAGGGCGGGACGCCACGGCGCGAAGCCGGTGCGATCGGTGCAGGCGCCGCCCGCAAAGGTGCAGAAGGCGGCGGCCAGTGCGAAGGCCGGCGGCAAAGGCGTGAATCTGAAGCTCAGCGGACAAGCACGACGCGCTGGACGGCGAATTCGAACGCTAGTAGACGGAACGCGGCGCGGGGTGGCCGGGAACGGCTGCCCTGCGCTCCTGGTGTGGAGGACAGGGGAGGGGTTGAAAGAGATGAGCGTGAGCGAAATTACAGAGACAAGGCAATACCTGACGTTCCGGCTGGGCAACGAAACCTTCGCGATCGATGTGGCGAAGGTACGGGAGGTACTGGACCTGACCACCATTACGTCGATTCCGCGGACCCCGGAATTCATGGCGGGCGTGATCAACCTGCGGGGTAGCGTGGTGCCGGTGGTGGATCTGCGGCTTTGCTTTGAGATGTCGAAGACGGAGAGCACGCGCAACACCTGCATCGTGGTGGTGGAAGTGCTGCTGGACAGCGAGCCGACGGTAATCGGCGCGCTGGCCGATTCGGTGGAAGAAGTCATCGATCTGGAACCGGATCAGATTCAGCCGGCGCCGCGCATCGGCACGCAGATCCGGACCGACTTTATCCGCGGCATGGGGAAGCGGGACACGCAGTTCATCATGATCCTCGACATCGATCGCGTCTTCTCGGCCGAAGAGCTGGTGGCGGTGCGGGGTGTGGAGGCCGGCAAACCTGTGGCAGAAACAACTGCAGCCTGAGGGAGAGAGGGGGCGCGCAAATGGCGCCCCTCAACCGCGATGAGCGTCCATGAAGAAACGCTGTCGGGCCGGGATTTCTCGAAGCTGTGCGACTTCGTCTACAGCGAAGCCGGCATACGCCTGGGTCCGGAAAAGAAAACCATGCTGGAGGGTCGCCTGAAGCGGCGGCTGCGCGAGCTTGAACATCGACTCGTACAGGGGATACTGCGAGTATCTGTTCGGCGACGAGGGACAGCGGCGGGAGATCACGTGCTTTTATCGATGTGGTCACGACCAACAAGACAGATTTCTTCCGCGAGACCGAAGCACTTCGATTACCTGACGCAGAGAGCGCTGCCGGAGCTGACGAGCACGGGCCGCCGGGCAGCCGCTGCTGGTGTGGAGCGCTGGATGCTCGTCCGGAGAGGAGCCGTACACCCTGGCGATGTTGCTGAGCGAATATGGGGAGACGCATCCTGGCTTCCGGTTTCAGGTCCTGGCGACCGACATTTCGACGAAGGTCCTGGCGAAGGCGGAACTGGGGTATTTACAGCGGGGACGATGTCGAGCCGGTGCCCCTGCCGCTGCGGCGGAAATATCTGATGCGCAGCCGCGAGCGCGATGCCGGGCAGGTACGCATCGTGCCGGAGCTGCGCAAGCTGGTGGAGTTCCGGCGGCTGAATTTTATGGACTCCGACTACGGGGTGGCGGAAAAAGTGGACGCGGTTTTTTGCCGCAACGTGATCATCTACTTCGATCGACCGACACAGGAGAAGATTCTCGGCCGGCTGTCCAGTTATCTGAAGCCGGGCGGGTATTTGTTTGTCGGCCATTCGGAGACGTCTGCACGATATGGATCTGCCGCTGGAGGCGCTGGGGCCGGCGCTTGTACAGGAAGCTGCATGGCCGATGCTGGAAACGGATGCCGTGAAGTTTACGTCCAGCCGGGAGAGTCGCATCTGGTCCGCGGGCCGGCGATTCTGCGCACGGTGCTGGGATCGTGCGTGGGCGTGACCTTCTGGCATGCGGGGCTGGAGATCGGCGCGTTGTGCCATCCGATGCTGCCGCATCATCCGGAGACGGGCGGGCAAGCTGAGCCTCGCAGCGGCGCGGCGCTACGTGGATTTCGCGATTCGCGACCTGGCGGCTCAATTCGATGCGCTGGGCATCCGGCGGGAGAGATTCAGGTGAAGTTGTTCGGCGGAGCGGACGTGCTGCAGGTGCAGAGACATGAATCTGCGTCCGACCGTGGGCAGGCAGAACCGCGAAATGGCGCTGGAGGTTCTGCGCGCCGAGGGATTCGACGTGGTGGCGTCGCAACTCGGCGGGCCCGTCGGTTTTCACATTCGACTTTCATACCGTCGACGGGGGAAGTGCGGCTGCGGCGGCTCGGGGTAGACGGCGGGAAGCGAAGGGCGGGTGGAGATGGGCGCCGAGAAGGTTCGGGTTTTGATCGTGGACGATTCAGCCGTGGTACGCCAGACACTGGCGCATGTGCTCTCGTCCGATCCTGCGATCGAGGTGATCGGGACTGCGGGCGATCCGTATGTGGCGGCGGAGAAGATCGCCGAAGAGGTCCCGGACGTGATTACGCTGGACATCGAGATGCCGCGCATGGACGGCATGACTTTTCTGCAGAAGATCATGACGCAGCATCCTATCCCGGTGGTGATTTGTTCGAGCCTGGCGGAGGAAGGGACGCACAGTGCGCTGGAGGCGCTGGAAAACGGCGCGGTGGAGATCGTGACCAAGCCGCGGCTGGGGGTGCGGCAATTTCTGGAAGAAGCGAGCACGACGCTGTGCGATGCGGTGAAGGCGGCTGCCGGGCGCGCCTGCGTCCGGCTGAGCCCAAGGCGCACGGTGGAACCCAAGCTGACGGCGGATGCGGTTTTGTGCGCGGGCGACGTTCGCGATGGCGAAGACCACGGAGAAGGTGGTCATGATCGGCGCATCGACGGGCGGGACCGAAGCGCTCAAGACGCTGCTGGAAGCGCTGCCGCCGGATACGCCGGGAATCGTGATCGTGCAGCACATGCCGGAATTGTTCACGCGCGCGTTTGCGAGCCGGCTGGACGGGCTGTGCGCGATCACCGTCAAGGAAGCGGAGAGCGGAGGACACGGTCCTGCGCGGACGGGCGCTGATTGCGCCCGGGAATCACCATCTGCTGCTTACAGCGCAGCGGCGCGCGCTATTACGTCGAGGTGAAGGAGGGCCCGCTGGTGTGCCGGCATCGGCCGTCGGTAGATGTTTTGTTCCGCTCGGCGGCGCGGTATGCGGGACCGAATGCGGTGGGCGTGATCCTGACGGGCATGGGCGACGATGGGGCGCGCGGGATGCTGGAGATGAAGCAGGCGGGCGCGAAAACCATTGCTCAGGACGAGGCGAGCTGCATGGTTTTCGGGATGCCGAAAGAAGCGATCAAACTGAACGGCGTGGACAAGATTATGCCGCTCGACAGCATCGGGAGCGCGATTCTCACCGCCGCGCGATAAGCTTCATGGTTGCGATCGACCTGTGTGGTAGCATGGCCGCGTTTTGATGAGACACTCCTGGTCGCGTCGATCCGCAACCGCCGCGCTGCTCGCGGCCGCGTCGGTGCCGGGCGCCGCGCAACAGGTTTCCTCGCTTCCTTCCGATGCGCAGCCGACGCGGGCAACGTACCAGCGTCTCGCGAGCGAAGTCGACCACGCGCTGCACCAGGATGTGCTGGGTATGTGGTTTCCGCGGTCGCTCGATCGGGAGCATGGCGGATTTCATTCGCATTTCGGACCGGACTGGCAATGGCTGCCGAGCGACGGGAAGTTCTCCGTCTTTCAGGGACGCATGACGTGGGTGACGTCGCAGGTGGTGTTGCGCGAGCCGGCGCTGAAGGACGCGTATCTGCCGCTGGTGAAGCAGGGCGTCGATTTTCTGCAGGACGTGCTGTGGGACAAGCAGGATGGCGGCTTCTACTGGGGACTCGACGATGAAGGCAACGTGACGCCGCAGTTCACCGAGAACAAAGATTTGTATGGAATGGGATTCTGCATTTATGGGCTGGCGGCGGCGTATCAGGCGACCAGGGATCCGCGGGCGCTGGAATTAGCGAAGGAGGCTTATCTCTGGACCGATGAGCACGGCCACGATGGGATGAACGGCGGCTATTTCGAGATGCTGACGCGCGAGGGCAGGCCGCTGGTCCCGCATGCTTCGAGCGGGCAGGTGGTGATGCCACCTATCCAGATCGGGCCCGAGAATTACAAGTCGATGAATACCCATATTCATCTGCTGGAGGCGTGGACCGAACTCTATCGGGTGTGGCCGGATCCGGCGCTGCGGGCGCGGGTAGAAGAGATGCTGGCGATCGTGCGGGACAAGATCAGCGTGGAGCCGGGAGTGATGAATCAGTTCTTCACGAATGCGTGGCAGCCGATCCCGGGGCACGATTCATACGGGCACGACGTGGAAACGGCGTACCTGATGCTCGAAACCGATGAGCTGCTGCACGGAAAGGCCAGCGAGAAGACGGAACGGATGGCGAAGATGCTGGTGGATCACGCGCTCGCGTATGGCTGGGATGACAAGGACGGTGGATTCTTCCAATATGGAACGACGTTCGACAAGCCGGAGGATACGCACAAAGAGTGGTGGGTGCAGGTGGAGGGACTGAATGCGCTGCTGCTCATGCACGAGCGATACGGGAAGCAGAACCCGATTTACTTCCGCAGATTTCTCGAGCAGTGGGCGTTCATTCGCAACCACACGATGGACCTGAAGAATCATGGACTGTGGAATCTGACCACGGCGGAGGGGACGCCGGTGGTGCTTGACAAGGGATCAATGTGGAAGGCGGCGTACCATGACAGCCGCGCCTTCTGGAACGTGAGCGAACGGCTGCGGAGGCTGCGGTGACCATCGGGACGTAAAACGCAATCGCCCACTCCCTTCCCCTGGGACAGAACAGAACTGGCCATTTGTACCCACGCACTGTCACATTGCGGAACACTCTTCCCGAAAAGTTGTAGCTTGCGCCGCTGGTCAGGGGAAGGCGGTCCCGCGTTTCTTCGCAATAATCCAAATAGGTGCGCAGTTGGATCTGGTGTCGTGGACCGAGGGCCAGGCTCAGCTGAAACGTTCCTGCTTTCGTTCGAGTTTGCCGTCCCGGCCCCCTGCAATCACCAGTAAGCCGGGCACGGCTTTGCAGTGATTGAAGGAGCTGCCTGGTTGCGCAATTTCACCCTTCCCATCGATAGCCAGCCGAGCCTTGTCCAGGCGGACACAGGCATGCGCCTGCGCTGTGCCGCGCCTGTGAAGGGAACTCTGTTGCAAGCCCCGGTTGAATTGCCGTGAAGGAACTTTTGTGGGGGAGTAGGCCGGCGGAGCCGGATGGGCCGTCGCCTCATCCTGCGCTGTTCGGCGCGTACAATCCGTTTGCGCCGGTGGCGCCGAGCGGCGCGCTCGACCTGCGCGGGTTCATCGAGATGCTCTCGAAGGCTCGCCATCTGACGTGCGTGAAGGAGCGCGTCGACTGGAAGCATGGAATCGGCCGCTGGACGCGGTCGAGGCGTAAGCCTCTGTTGTTCGAAAACATCAAGGACTATCCCAACCAGCGCATCTTCACCAATGGCCTCAACGACGCACTCTGCATCGCCATGGCGCTTGGGTTTGATCCGGGACTTCCGATCGAGCGAGTGCTCGCGCAGTCACGGAAACGGCTGCGCGATCCGATCGCGCCGAAGATCGTCGGCACGGGCCCGGTGATGGAGAATGTGGTTCCCTCCGTCGTGCTCGACCTTCTGCAGTTCCCTGTTCCGCAATGGAGCCAGGCCGAGGGCGGGCGGTACGTCGGAACCTGGCAACTGAATATCAGCAAAGACCCGGAGACGGGAGAGCGCAGTGCCGGCGTGTATCGGATGAAGGTGATGGGACCGAAGCGGGCGACCATCAACGCACCGAAGCGCAGCGAACTGGCGCGGCAGGTGGCGAAGGCTGAAGCGAAAAAGGCCGAGCTGCCGATGGCCGTGGCGATTGGCGCACCGGAGGCGACGGTGATCGCAGCCTCGGCAGCGTGTCCCGTGGGGATGGATGCATTCGAGTTGGCGGGAGCACTGCAACAGAAGCCGGTGGAGCTGATGGAGTGTGGGCAGGTGGAAGTCCCGGCGCATTCCGAGATTGTCATCGAGGGCTTCATTCATCCCGAAACACGCATCGAGGACGGGCCGTATCCCGATCACAACGGAAGGCTGGTCACGAATCCGAAAGCATTTCTGTTTGAGGCGACGCGGGTGATGCATCGCGACGATCCGATCTTTCGGGGGCGCGCGATTGGAAAAACCGGAGTCGAGGAACAGCAGTTACACGCGTTTCTGGCGGAGCTGCGGCTGCTGGATTCGCAGAAGTCTCGCTTCATGCAGATGGTGCACAGCCTGTTTGGTTAGCGCCGAAACCTGGCGTTGCGCAGAGGCATCCAACAAACGCGAACGCCTGACAGAAAGCGTACTACGTTATCTACATTAGCATTCCCATTCGGGAAAATGGCACCCCAACGCGCGACACCTCGCAAAGATGCGTCGTTTCTGAGCCTGCGGCATCGAACCGTTTATGCGAGACATGCCTGAGGATGGCTGCAGAGGTGACACTCAGCGGCTGCATTAGTTATTGATCGGTCACTATGGCTTCGGGCATGGCTGGGGCCCTCGCATTTCCCTATTGGAGGCGTTGCGTCATGAAGCCCGAGGTATGTGGCTTACCTGCTTCCTGCGAAGCAAGGCCGTTTTTTCCTTCACTGGTCAGCTCTCTTCTTCTCTTCCTATTCCTCATTCTTTCCAATTCTCTGCTTCCCCGGGCGCAGGCGCAGGCGCTTTTCGGATCGATCGTTGGCACGGTCACGGATCCGACGGGAGCCATCATCCCAAAAGCAACGGTGACGGTTACAGATATCAGCAAAGGGATCTCCCAAACGGCGATCACCAACGGCGCGGGCGGATTCGAGGTGTCACGGCTGATCCCGGATACGTACTCGGTGACGGGCAAAGCGCCGGGATTCAAGCAGGCGGAATCGCCGACGGTGACGGTCTTCGCCAACCAGACACAGGAAGTGAACCTGCAATTGCAGACGGGCGCCGCAACCCAGACGGTCACCGTGACCGGAGCCGCGCCGCCGCTTGAGACGAGCCACGCGGAGGTAGCGCAAACCCTGGATGCGCAACAGGTCAGCACGGTGCCGAATATCGACCGCAATGCCAGCCAGTTTGAGCTGCTCAGTCCTGGCGTGCAGCGGTCGAGCTTCAACATCGCGCCCACGCAAAATCCTGAAGGCACCCAGGCGGTGGAGGCGAACGGCAGCAATTACGGCACGCTGGGATGGGAACTCGACGGCACCGATAACCGTGAGCCGGTACTGGGGATCATCGTGGTGAATCCGACCATCGATTCGCTGAGCCAGATGCGCGTGATCACCCAGGACTATCCGGCCGAGTTCGGCGGCGCGGTCGGAGGCTTCGTCATTGCGGATACGAAGTCCGGCGGCAACAATTTTCATGGCGACGCGTTCGAGTTTCGCCGCAGCGGCGAGTTCATGGCGCGCGATCCGTTCACGCAGTATCCAGGTGTGCCATTTCCGGGGCAGCTGTATAACCAGTTCGGCGGATCCATCGGCGGACCGATTCGCAAAGACAAGGCGTTCTTCTTTCTGGACTACCAGGGGACGCGGCAACGCGTGGGCCAGACGCTGCAGCAAAGCGTTCCAACGTCGCTGGTGCGGAGCACGTGCCTGGGCGGGGGCACCTGCGACCTGAGCCAGTATGCCAGCACTATCTACAATCCCGCGACCGGTACGACGTATTCCGGCGAGCGCAGTGCCGGCCTCGCTGATCACCCCGCAGGGCATCGCTCTGCTGAGCGCGCTGCCCGCACCGAACTCGGGTGCTGCCGGAGCCATCTCGAACAACTATGTCATTTCGGGCAACGGCAACAACGATGGCGATCAGGCCGATGTGCGCTTCGATTGGCAAACGACGCAGAACATTCACTCCTTTGGGCGCTATGACTATTCGAACTATCGTCTGTTTGGCGCTGCCGCGTTTGGAGCCGCGGGAGGCACGGGGTTCGGAGTCGGCAATACGACGGGCAACGATCAGGCGCAAAACCAGAGCGCTTCGGCCGGCTTCGACTGGGCGCTGCGACCCAACCTGCTGACAGACTTTCGCTTTGGGTTTCTCGACTACCACATTGACGAGAACATGCTGGGATTCGGGACGACACCGGCCCTGAACATCGGACTGAAGAATCTGAATCAGGGAACGCTGGATACGTCGGGTTCGCCGACGTACAACGTGGAAGACGGCAGCATTAGCAGCTTCGGCACGCAGGGGTGCAATTGCCCGTTGCTGGAGAGCGAACAGGTTTTTCAGATTGCGGATAACTGGACCCTGATTCGCGGCAACCATTCGATTCGCTTCGGCGCCGATTTGCGTTATGCGATGAATCTCCGCAATGCCAGCGATTACACGCGCTCGGGCGAGCTGGGATTCGGCAACGGCAGCACGTCGGTTCCCGGCGCGGGCACAGGCAGCGGCTCGGGGATCGCGTCGATCCTGCTGGGGTACGTCGATACGTTCCAGCGCTATGACGTCTACGACCAGAACGCTGCCAATCGCCAGAAACGCGGCGGATTTTACGCGGAAGACAGCTGGCGGCTGAAGCCGAACTTCACACTGAACTATGGCGTCCGCTGGGATATTGTCTTTCCGGAAACTGTGAACAGCGCGGCGCAGGGCGGCTTTACCGATCTGACGAACGGCATGATTCGCGTGGCGGGAGTTGGACCGTGGGGCACCAACGGCGGAGCCAATGTCGACCTGACCAACATTGGCGGGCGGCTCGGCTTCGCATGGCAGGTGAATCCGAATATGGTGATCCGCGGCGCCGGCGCGCAGATCTTTGACGACGAGGGCTTCTTCGGGACGATCTTCGGCAGCGCGATGACGCACAACCTGCCGGTATACATCGACGAAGACGCCACGTCGGGCAATGGAACCGGGAAATACGAATATTCCTATGGCACGCTGCCCGCGCGTCCGGCGGCTCCGTTCATTCCGGCGAGCGGCAATATTCCGATTCAAAATGGATACAACGCGCAGTGGCGGCCGAACACGCTGGTGCTGCCGAAAGTCGATCAGTGGAACCTGAGCCTGCAGCAAGTGGTAACCGGCAGCATGACGGCAACTCTGGCGTACGTGGGCAACGTGGCCGAGCGCATTTACCCGGGCGAAACCTACGGCTTCAGCGCGAACGAGCCGCGGCTGCCGATGACATCGGCGGATCTGACCGCGGCCGACCCGACGGCGCCAGAAACCTGCACGCCGGGCGCGCCCTGCAGCCGCAACGGCCGCAGGCCCTACTTCGATCGCTTCACCAACCTCTACGATGGCATGACCGTTTACTGCTGCAATCAGGACATCACGTCGTTGTTCCCTGCGGCCCGCGCAAGTTACAACTCGCTGCAGGGTACGCTGGAACAGCGTTTCGCGCACGGATTTAATATCCTCGCGAACTATACCTGGTCGCGCGCGCTGAATTATGGAAGCACGTATTTCGCGCAGGACCCGCGGGTGGAATACGGCCCTAACGACACGAATCGCAACCAGCTCTTCACGCTGAGCGGATTCTGGCAACTGCCTGTCGGGCGCAACAAGATGTTTCTCGGCAACGCGAGCCGGCCGATCGACGAGTTGGTGGGCGGCTGGCAGGTTGCCGGCGACACCACCTGGGAAGGTGGGCTGCCGTTTACGCCAACGTATTTCGAATGCGGCAGCGATCAGGACATCGACACGAACTATGGCAGTCCAGGGTCTTCAAGCGATTGCCGTCCGGACAAGACTGGGGCCTCGTTCCCGGCGAGCGTCGGCAGTCTGAATCCTGTGACGCACGCGCGCACCTACTTCACGCCGGTGTCGCCATTGTCGAATTATGGAACGGCGTCGGGAGCCTTTGCGCGTCCGGCCTTCGGGACCATTGGAGACATTGGCCGCAACTGGATGCGCGGGCCTTCAGAGTACTTTGCTGACGCTTCACTATTCAAGGATTTCCCCATCCACGAGAACATCAAGGCGCAGGCGCAGTTCCAGGTCTACAACCTCTTTAACCACGCGCCGTTGGGGCTGCCCAGCGCGACCAACGCACGCTGCATCGACTGCACGACAGGGCAGCCAGGACAGATTACCGGAGTCGATAGCGCTGTCTCGGGCACCGGCCTGCCTTACATGCGCACGCTGCAGTTTGGCGCGCGAATCCAGTTCTGATGCGAGGCTCAGAAGCATAGCGACGGTTTGCGGAGAAGGAGTTTTCAGTCCCCGACCTTCTCCGCAAGCTCGACCCAGCGCTCGTAAATCACATCGTGCTCGGCCTGTGCCGCGTCTAACTCCGCCAGAGCCTCTGTCAACGCAACCGCATCGGTCGCCACGGCTGGATCATCGATGCGGGCATGCGCAGCTCGCAACCGATCGTCTGCCGCGGCAATGCGCACCTCGATTCCATTGAATTCACGCTGCTCCAGGTAAGAAAGCTTCTTCTTCGCCGCAGCTGGCTGCGTTGACGGCTTTTCCGTCTTTTCTGCCGGTGCTTTGGTCGACTGTCCTCGCAGCGTGCGCCAGTCCTCCCATTGCAGGTAATCCGCGAAGAGCGCGGCATGGCCGCTGTCGTCAAGACCGACCACGGCGTTCGTGACCCGGTCCAGCAGATACCGATCGTGGGTGACGAGCACGAGCGCGCCGGAGAATTCGAGCAGAGCCTCTTCCAGAATCTCGAGCGTGGGGATGTCGAGGTCGTTGGTGGGCTCATCGAGGATGAGCACATCGGCCGGCTGCAGCATGAGCCGCGCGATCAGCACGCGGGCTCGCTCGCCGCCGCTGAGGCGTTCGACGGGCTGGTTGAGCTGCTCGCTGGTGAAGAGGAAGCGCGCAGCATAACCGGCAACGTGAACCACGCGATCCTGATACACAACCGCATCGGCGTCGGGCGCAAGCGCTCGCCGGAGCGTGAGGCTGGTGTCGAGCTCCCGCATCTGCGAGAAGTACACGATGCGCAGGCTGGCAGCACGCCGGACGAGGCCCGCGCTCACCGGCAAGTCGCCCGTCATCGCGCGGAGCAGCGTGGTCTTGCCGGCGCCGTTCGGGCCGACCAGGCCGAGCTTCATTCCGATGGTCAGACCGAAACTGACGTTGCGGAGGATCTCGCGATCGCCGAGCGTGACCGCTACGTCGTCCAGCTCGATGAGGCGCTTCGTCTGCCGATCCGTTGCGTCGAAGCTGATCCCGGCCGTCGCAGTGCGCGTGCGCGATTCGGAATCCGCCAGCTGCGCGATCATCGCCTGCGCGTTATCGATGCGCGCTTTGGCTTTGGTGGCGCGCGCCTTCGGTCCTCGCCGGAGCCATTCGATTTCGGTGCGCACGCGGTTGCGCAGACTCTCCTGTGCCCGCTGCTGGTACTCGACGTACGCCTCGCGCGTTTCCAGAAATTTAGAATAACTGCCTTTCACCCGCAGCAGGCCATCGGAATACATCCGATTCAGCTCGACCACTTCGTTGGCCACGTTTTCGAGGAAGTAGCGATCGTGGGTAACGACCACAAAGGCAAAATTGGCCGCCTGCAGCAAACCTTCCAACCACTCGATGCCTTCGACATCGAGATGATTGGTGGGCTCGTCGAGCAGCAACACGTCGGGATGAATCACGAGGGCTTCCGCGATGGCCAGCCTCTTGCGCCAGCCGCCGCTCAGGGTCGCGGCTTCGGCGGTCATCGCCTCATCGGCAAAGCCCGCGCGGCCGAGGGTTTCGCGCAGACGCTGCTCCCGTTCGTTCTCCGGAACCACGGCCCGGACCATTGCCGCCTCGAGAATGCCGCGGACGGTGGCGCCGGAAGGGTATTCGGAAATCTGGTGCACGTAGCCAATGCGCACGCGCTTGCGAAAGGAGATTTCGCCGCTGTCGGCTTCCTGCTCGCCGCCGAGGATCGCCAGCAGCGTGGATTTGCCGGCGCCGTTGGGGCCGATCAGGCCGACGCAATCCCCGTCATGAAGCGCGAACGAGATGCCCTGGAACAGCGGCACCGCGCCAAATCGTTTGGAGATATTTTGGACGTTGAGGATCGGCGGCATTGCTGTCTTCAGTTTAAGGGTGCCGCAGACCGGAATTCAGTTGCGGTTCGGGAGGTGGTACAGGGCTTCGGCATTGCCTCGCAGCATGAGGCGGGCGATTTCTTTGGCACGGTCCCGGGTGATCTCGCCATCCTGCACCATGCCGGTGAGCGCGATGCCGAGCGCCAGACGCGCATTGCGGCTGGCGATCCATGTGGATTCGGCCCAGCCCATCTCGTCGGAATACGGATAACCGTCGCTGCCGAAGAGGATCTTCTCAGGCTCGAGCTCGAGCCACTCGCGCAGCCACTGCGCCTCCGTGCGCGGCGTGAGCAGGAGATCCTGACCGGAGATGTCGAGGTAGACATTGGGCTTCTGCAGCAGCGATCCGATCTCGCGCACGTACGGCCATCCGCCATGCAGCAGAACGAAGTTGGTTCCGCGCAGGCGTGGGTCGTTGAAGATGGGCTCGAGCAGGAGCGGATTCACGCCGGCAATCGAGAAGTAGCTGCCTCCGCCGGACATGGCGTGGAGATGGACGGCCATGCCGAGGCGGCCGCACTCGCCGGCGATGGAGCGGAAGAGAAAATCCTGAAGGAGCTTGTAGTTGGCATTGTCGGGCGTGCCACCCCGAGCCCAGCGCGCGTAAATCTTCTCAACCTGTGCCTGGGGCGGATCGCTGAAATCGAAGGAGCGCAGGTAGGCGACTTCGAATTTTTCGGCGACGGCGCCGCCGGCTTTCTGGCGCTCGAGGGTCGGCGTGACAACTTTTGCCAGGTAGGCATCGAGCGTGGCCGGCGGCGCGGACATTCCGGCGGCGTAGAGATAACGGCGGCGAAGCAGGTCTTCGAGGGCGAAGAACTGCTGGCGGTCGGGCGAAGCTGCGGCCATGCCGGTGTTGTCGAGGGGAAAAAGGAGCGCGTCGACGTAGGGCACCCAGAGGAACCGGGGCGGCTGAACGCCGCGGCCCATGGCAACGCGATTGGCAAGCATGGTGGCAGTCGTCGCCTGGGTAAGAACCCACGCTGGATATTTCTCCCCCTGCTGATGCCTGACGCGTGCCCGCGCTTCGTCCAGGCGCTGCAGGCCGGCAGCGTCGAGAGGCGGGAGCGCATCGAATCCCCAGAGTGCTTTCCATGCGGCGCCGAGGAGGGGAAAGTCAGAACGCAAGGCCGGTGGATCGGATTGGGGCTCGAGATTGGATACCGGGAGCGCATCGAATTCCTTTTCCGTGGCATCGAGAGGCGGCGCGAGAACCGGATGGGCGTGGTTATCGATGGCCTGAATGGAGTCGATGGCCTGGGCGATGTCGGGATCGACGGCGGCAGCGGAATTTGCGGGAGCACGGTGGCTGCTGCAGGAGAGGAGCGCGACCAGCAGGGCGGCAGGGGCGAGCGAAATGGCGGGACGCAGTCTGCGCATAGTGTACCGTCCTTCCAATTCACCACATTTTGCTGACCCCTCGTGGGAATTATTTGTGGGAAAAATATGACCACAGACTCGTCAGGAGAGGGCGCCCTGTTGACGTCGCGGTTATATGCATTTTTGCGTGGGGGATGGTCTGGTGCTTGCAGATAGAATGGATTCCGGCGTGAGCTCGGCATCTTTGGGCAGCGATTCTGTCGGACGTATCATCGACGGGAGATGGACTCTTCTCCGTTGGTTAGGTGGGACTGACCAGAGCAGCGCCTTCTTCACCGAAATTCAGGGGAACCCGGCGCAGAACGCCACGATCAAGCTGATTCCGGCTGACGCGGTGGATGCAGAAGCCCGCATCGCTCAATGGGAGGCGGCGCGGAGCCTGTCTCATCCTCACCTGGCCCGCCTCTTTTATCTTGGGCGCTGTGAGATGGACGGGCAGGATCTGCTCTATGTCGTCACCGAGTATGCCGAAGAAGTTCTCTCCGAGATTCTCCCGGCGCGTCCGCTTACGCCTGCGGAAACCAGGGAGATGCTCGGCCCGGTTGTGGACGCGCTTTCGTATCTTCACGGCCGGAATCTCGTGCACGGACACCTGAAACCGTCGAACATCGTGGTAGTCGATGGCCAGCTGAAGCTTTCTGTAGACGGGCTTTGCGCTGCCGGCGAGTCCTGCGGGCGCGCTCAATCGCCTGACAAGTACGCCGCACCGGAAACCGCTACGGAGAAGATGTCCGCGGTGGCGGATGTGTGGTCGCTGGGCATGGTTCTGGTCGAAGCTCTCACCCAACAACCGCCGGCTCGGGGCGCGTTTAAGGGTTCAGGGCCCGTGGTGCCGTCCTCTATCCCGGAGCCGTTCTCCAGCATTGCGCAGGAGTGCCTGCGTGTTGACCCGGCACACCGGTGCACCCTCAGCGGCATACGCGCTTATCTCGAACCTGCACGAACCGCGGAACGCCTGGCTGAGGAACCGGCTGGCAAGCGCACTGCACGGACGCCTTCCCTAACGCGCGCGATGATCGTTGCAGGCGCGGTGGTGGTAATCATGATCGCAGCCCTGATCATCGGTTCGCACCATGGCAAGCCATCGCCTCGGGCCGTACCACTGAGTTCCACTCCTGCACCGGCCGCCACGCAGGAGCAATCTCCGGCTCTGGGAACCCAGCCTCCCGGGAATGCGGTCGTCAATGGGGCAATCGCAAACCAGGCAATGCCCAACGTGCCCGAAAACATACGGTCTACGATTCACGGGCACGTCAAAGTCGGAATCCGGGTGCAGGTCGATCCGCAAGGCAATGTCTCCGATGCGACGATCGAGTCACAGGGACCCAGCAGGTATTTTGCAGGCCGCGCACTGCAGGCGGCGCGGGAGTGGAAGTTCAGGCCGGCGCAGGTGAATGGCCGCGTGGTCGCCAGCGTGTGGATTCTGCATTTTTACTTTGGACAATCGGGAACCACGATCACGCCGGTTGAAACCTCCCCGTAGCACGCGGCCCAAGTCCGGATGAGCCCTCGATAACTTTCTACCTTCTCCGCGGCAAGACCCGGTCGCGCGCGATCGCTCTGCAGGGCAGAAAAGCAGGCCGCTCCATCGGCCGCGACAGAATCATCCATGTGGCTGCGAGCTTTTGCCAAATGGCGGCTTCGCGTGGATCCGCTTCCCGCGTACGCTGAACACTCTGGGAGAGGAGGTATTCGATCTTGGTTCGATTCATCGGCTACCTGCTTTCTCTGGCTTGTATCGCCTTAGAGTGCGTTAAGCACGTGGGTATTGCGATACCACAGAGCAGTTAGCCACGCTGCCGCACCCGTGCTGAATCGGCGGTCACAGCAGTGCAGAATGGGTGGTCACATCCGTAACTTTGCCGTGGGTACTCTCCAATGAGACGCACGAAAACAGTAGTAGCGCTGCGCACTGGAATAGACGATGAGGGTGATGATGATGATGCCGAGGGGGCCGACGGCCCTCAGATGCGCATAGGCATGATGATGTAGCGGTATTTGTACTCGTCGGAGGCGTCTTCGGGCCGGACCTGGCCGGCGGACTGCGCGTCCTTGAACTCGAGGCGGACTTCGCCCTGGTTGCCGATGGCCTTGAGGAAATCGAGGAGGTAGGAGGAGTTGAAGCCCACCACGATGGGATCGAAGCTGTAGGGTGTCTCGATGGTGTCTTCCGATTCGCCGGCCTCGGTGGAAGAGGAGGAGACCTTGAGCTCGTTCTGCTCGATGCGCATCTTGATGGCACCCGAGCGCTCGTCAGCAAACTGCGCGACGCGCTGGATGGAGGCGCCGAGATCTTCGCTGCGCACGATGACGAATTTGTTGTTGTCCTTCGGCATCACCGCTTCGTAGTTCGGGAACTGGCCGGTAAGCTTGCGGCTGGTGAGCACGCGATGGCCGATGCGGAAGAAGAGCGTCGCATCGTCGTCAGCAAATTCGATGAACTCGGCTTCGGTGTTGGAGAGCAGCGATTGCAGCTCCTGCAGAGCCTTGCGCGGGACAAGGGTTTTCTTCTCGGTGTTGATGCCGGGGAAGCTTTCGCCGGACTTCTCGATGTGTGCGAGGCGGTGGCCGTCGGTGGCGACCATGGCGATGGATTCGGCTTTCATGATAAGCAGCGCGCCGTTGAGGGTGTAGCGGGATTCCTCGTTGGAGATGGCGAAGATGGTGCGCGCGATGAGGGTACGCAACGAAGCGACAGGGATCTTGATGGCGCCGGTTGCGGGGAACTCAGGAACCTGGGGGAAGTTGGCGCGGGCCATGCCGACCATGCGGGTGTTGGACCGGCCAGCGCGAATCTGTACCCAGTGGTTTTCGAGCAGCTTGACCGACATGTCGCCGTCGCCGAGCAGCCGGATGTAGTCGTAAAGTTTGCGCGCGGGAATGGTGCAGGAGCCGGGCTTTTTGACTTTGGCCGAGCAGGAGGTGCGGATGCTCTGGTCCAGATCGGTAGCGGTGATCACGATCTTGTCGGCGTCGGCCTCGAGCAGGAAGTTGGAGAGGATGGGGATGGTGGTCTTGCGCTCGACGACACTTTGCGTGGCAGTGAGCTCACGCAGAAGATCCTGACGGCTGACGGTGATCTCCATAGTCGCTCCCTGAACGGCCTTTTCCTCTTCGACAGCCGGCATGTTGGCTTCCCCCGATTCGATTGGACTCACTGTACACCAGGCGGGGAGGCAGTCCGCAAGCGCACAGGATCGCGATTCCATTCTAGAGTCACATGGCTGCAATGCGCTCTCTGGAAAACGCGGCTTTTGTGTGGGGCAGTCGTGCAGTGAGTCGGGCAGTCCGCGACGGGTCGACTGGTAGACCGCAGTTTCAACCGGGGCTCTCCTGCGGACGGCGGGCGGCCCGAAACAGCTACTATGACTTTTCAATTTAATAGTTCTTATCTAGTAGCCGTAGTCGTTCAGGTCGGAAAAGTGGAAAGGCTATGAGAAACCGCTGCGGGAGCGGGGTTGGGGGAGGGTTGCGTTTTAGAAAAGTGGGCTGTGGGAAAGAGAACAACGAGGAAAGTCGGGGGAGAAGGCCGAGATGAGCCATAGTTTCTCCACGGGATTAACAGAGGAGCGGGAAAGCGGGTGTGGAAAGAGGGCGTCGTGAGTGGAAAGGGGGGTTCGGGGCAGGCGGGGAGGGGGTTTTGTAGAGACAGGGAATGCACAGGCACCGTGGTCAGGTATGGAGTGACGGTGAATGCCCACTCAAGCCAAGTCGGGTTTGAATGGGGCACCCGCGAAATGGAGGCACCCCATTCAGATGGGGGAGGGCCTGGGGGAGTCCTTCGGCTCGCCTTTCTGCTCACCTCAGGATGACGAATGAGTTCGTGCCGGGGCGATTTAGTCCGTGCTGGCAATGTCGTTATGGCTGATGGTGACGCCGCCGTTGACGGTCTGCACATGGACAGTGGCACCCCCACTGCCGAGATCGGTGTTAAGGCGGTTCTTGATCTCCCCCTGGATGGTGATCGGGAAGTCAACGCTGATGCCGCCGTTCACAGTACCGGTCTCGAGATGCGCTGAGTAATTTGCGGGAACGCGGAGATCGATGCCGCCATTGGTGGTGTCAGCATGGAGCCCATCCCCCTGCCAGTGATCGCCGGCGAGAGTGACGTTGAGTCCACCGTTGATGGTGTGCCCCTGGACATCACCGGAAACGTGGTCGAGCGTGACGCCCCCGTTCGTGGTCGAGAAGCGCAGATTGCCGTCGAGACGGGTCAGGTCAATGCCGCCGTTCATCGTATGCAGCTCGGCGGCCAGATGCCGCGGCACATGCAGATGGTAATCGACACTGTATCCGGTGCTCTTGAAGAAATGCGCGTGCGGTCCATGATCGCGGAGATCGCCGTTATCGGTATCGATGATCACCTGGCTCAGCAGGTCGTTGGCTTCGGATTCGGAGGGCGCCCACGCGGAGACACGCGCTTCAAGCGCGACGTCGGACCGATCCTCGCCCGTGACGTCAATGCCGCCATTCGTGGTCTCGACGTTAATGTGTCCGGAGGGGAGGGTGAAGGTTGTGCGGCGCATCTGGCAGACATGCGCTTCGCCCCAGTGGTTGCCATTGTCGTCGCACTCGCCATTGTGCCAGTTGCCGGTCTGCGCGGCGGCCGCGGCGTGGACGTGACGATGGGAATGCGGGAGGGACACGCCGAGAACGACGATGGCGGTCAGGCAAACGATAAACAGACCGAAGCGGCGCATGGCACGAACCTCGCTGTTTGGATACGCGGTAGGAGGCATAGCTGTTCCCTTGAATTTGCGATTAGGGGAGCCCGAATCAGTAGCTGAAGGAGCACGCCAGGTGCCGTCCCAGAGGGACTAACAGGACCCGGGAATCAAAGACTTACGGAAAACAGGAACCGATTCCGATGTCCACAGGGAGGAAAAGTGTTCAGGAGTGGACAGAGCACGATTCAGGATACGGGGCAGCCTGGCCCCTGCCTGGAGTGTTGGCTCGGGTGGAAAACCGGTTCGTAGAAGGCCGCAAGATTCTCCGCCAGCCACGCCTGCAGTGGCAGGGGCTCGCGCCCGAGGATCTGGACGACGCCGTCGGTCACCGTGGCGAGACGATCTTCGCGAATGGCACGCCACAGCTCGACATGGGCGGCCGTCTCCTCGTGCGATGCTCCGGTGGCCAGGAACCGCCGAGCAGCCTCTTCATCGGAGATCGATTCGAACCGAAGGGTCTGGCCGAGCTGCCGTCCAATTCTCGACGTTATTTCGGGGAAGCTCAGGGCCTCCGGTCCGGTGATCGCCAGACACTGGCCGATATAAGCGTCAGAAGTGAGACAGCGTACGACGACCGACGCAATGTCGGCAGAATGAATAAAAGGGCGTCTGCCGTTCCCGGTCGGTGAGCGCACCACGCCCTCCGCCTGAATGGAGGGGGCCCACGCCAGCAGGTTCGACATGAAGCCGGTTGGGCGCACAAAGGTAAACGGGATGCCCGCGGCATGAATGGCGGCTTCCCCTTGCGCGTGCCATGATCCGATGGCCAGGTTCTCTTGTGCGTCCAGCGAGGATAGCTTAACCACCAGGCGGAGGCTTTCGTTCCTGGCGGCAGCGGCCATCATGCTGTCGAGAACGGGAATACCGGGACCCGAAGAAACGAGAAAGGCAGCTTCCGTACCGCGGCAGGCGGTTTGCAGCGAGACGGGATCAGCGAGATCTCCGATGCAGAGTTCAACCCCGTCGCCGAAAAGGGCCCTGGCCCTGGCGGCATCGCGCACGAAGAGGCGCAGACGATATCCCTCCGACAACAGCTGGCGAACAACTTTCGACCCGACATCCCCGGTTGCGCCCGTAATCAGCAGTTTCATTTTGCAATTCCCTCCAAAACGACAGCTCATAATGTGAGCAAATTGTCACATTGAGAATAAGCGTATGCCACGTTATCGGCTCTGTCTACTCGCAAATTTTGCGAGTTAGCAGGCCCGCCGGTCCTGCAGATTCGCATAAGATATGGACATTTGCTCATATTTTGTTTAAGGCGGAGATGATGAAATCTACGAGCGCTCGCCGGCGCGCGCCGCGGCAGCTTCGGGCGCACCATACCGTCGAAGCAATTCTGGATGGCGCGATCAGGGTCCTTAAGCGTGAGGGGTTGAACGCCCTCACCACCAACCGCATCGCCGCAATCGCCGGTGTGAGCATTGGATCGGTCTATCAGTATTTCCCCGATAAGCGAGCCATCTTTCTTGCCCTGCATACGCGGCATGTGGAACAAATCGACGGGATCGTGGAAGAGACGCTGACCTCGCATGCATCGGCATCGCTGGAGAAGCTCATGGCGGCGCTGATCGACGCACTGATCGACGCGCATCTCCGGGATCCGGAGCTGCATCTGCTGCTCTCGATCGAGGTACCTGACCGGGCGGATGGAACGAAGGATTTTTCAACCCGATTGCACGGAGCATTTCTGCTCGCGATTTCTGCGCGGGCACGCGAGCTGAAACGAGGCCGCTCCCCCGAGAAGCTCGCCTTTGTTGCTACCCATATGGTGGAGTCGCTCGCCCATGGTGTAGCGCGGGGATTACCGCCCGGCATTTCACGGGAGGAAGCGAGCGCGGAAATTTTGCGGGCGGTGCTGGCGTATCTGCGTTCCTAGCACAGTGCTCGTCAGCGTTTGCGTTCCCAGAATTCCTCGTGGCGGTCGTCGCGGAAGCGGATCCCGGTAATGCGGCCTTCCGGGTCCCGCTCGAAGGTGAGGCGGCGCGTGCCTCCCGTGGGGTAGAAGAAGGTCGTGGAATTTTCCGGCAGCAACTCGGTTACTTCGCCGATACGGTCCCTGGAAAAGAGCTTGTCCCCTGAGCGGTAAACGGTGGCGACGACTTCGTTCTGGTCCTCGTACTCGCCGGCGTAGGTGTTGTAGGACGCAGGATCGACCTTCGCCGGAACGGGATGGACCGGGACGAGGATCTGTTCCGCGAGCGCGGTGAGTTTTGGGAGTGCGCTGAGGCGCTGGGCCAGCAGCCAGTGCGGCAGATCCGGTTCGGCATAGGCGCGGTCCCACACGTTGTGCTTAATGCCGGCGTACTCCCAGAAGCGCACATCGCCGCCATCTGCCCTGAGGGCCTGGTACATTAGCAGCGACTGGCGTGGGTTCACGACAGGATCGTCGGCGCCGTGAAAGATCCATGTCGGCGTGCGGCCGACGGCGTGCGCGTATTCGGCCGGGAGCGTGTTGACCTCGCGCCAGCGTTCGGGCTGATACGACCAGAAGACGCCGCCGCAGACGGGCACCAGCGCAGCGAAGCGATGCGGATAATCTTTCGCGATTTCCCACGTGCCATAGCCTCCCAGCGAGAGGCCGGTGAGGTAGACGCGATCCTTATCGCCGTGGAATTCCTTCATCTCCACGTCGAGCGCGGCCATGGCCATCGCCATCATGTCGGGATCGGTCCAGTGATGATGGCTGAAGGGGACCTGCGGCATGACGACGACGAAGGGCCAGCGCTCCGGGTGGAGGCGAATCGCCTGCGGCAGCCCGATCTGCGTTTCATCCATGCCCTCGGAGCCGCGCTCTCCGGAGCCGTGCAGGAACAGGATGAAGGGCCAGGTTTGCTGGCGATTCCAGTTTTCCGGCAGATAGACCACGTAGCGATGGACGCCGCCGTTCAGCTCGATGGAGCGATTCAGAAAGCCGGTGTCCTGCACGCGAGGAGCGGCCCCGGCGGGCAGAAATGGAAAAACAAGTGAAAAAGCCAGGAGGAAGCGGCGCATCATCGTGGGATACATGCAGGGTATAGGGAATCGCTGCGAGGCGGTTAGCCAAAAAGCTCTGCCCTGTCCTGTCCGGGAATGGACGGTGGGTTTGAATTGTGGACAAGCGGAGAGGGCCGGACGGGCCAGGTGCGTGGAGTAAGCCGCGTGTTTGGAGACGATCAGCCCGACTCGACGGATGGGCGCGCAGGTGCTGTCAGGATCCGGGGATTACCCGCGCTCAGCAAAAGCTTCGAGGTGGAACGATGTACGAGATCTTCAACGATCTGCGGATTGCGATGCGGCGCCTGCGCCATGCGCCAGGATTTGTGCTGGTGACCGTGCTGTCGCTGACCATGGCCATCGCCGCGAACCTGGTGGTCTTCGGGGTGATGAACGCGGCCATCCTGCGCCCGCTGCATGTTGCCGGCGCCGATCGGCTGTGGATGGTCGTGCAAAAACCGGCGCACTACATCAGCCAGTCGTATCCGGACTACCTCGACCTGCGCTCCCGCAACACCACCTTCACCGATATGGCGGCGTACCGCTTCAGCGAAGCCGGCCTGAGCACGCAGGGCAACGCGAAGAAGAGCTGGAGCTACGAAGCGTCCAGCAACTACTTCGACCTGCTCGGCGTGCAACCCGAGCTGGGGCGGCTCTTCCACGCGAGCGAGGAGCATGGCCCGAATTCCATGCCCTATGTGGTGCTCAGCGACTGGTTCTGGCGCTCGCGCTTCCATGCCGACCCAGGAGTGATCGGCACAAAGGTCGACCTGAACAAACATCCCTTCACGGTCATAGGAGTCGCGCCGCGGCAATTCAACGGAACCGAGCTGATGCTCTGGCCGGATTTCTGGGTTCCGATGGTGAACGAGGAACAGATTGAGGGCTACAGCTATCTGGAAAAGCGCTACAGCCATGGACTCTGGGTCGTTGGGCAACTGAAGCCAGGTGTCACCCCGCAGACGGCCACCCAGAACCTGAATGCGATTGCCGCACAGCTGGCGAAGCAGTATCCCGCGAGCAACGATCAGATGGGTGCGCGCCTGGTGAAGCCCGGGCTGCTGGGCGATGTGCTCGGCGATGCGGCGCGGGAGTTTCTGACCGGCGTCCTGCTCCTTGCGGTGTTGGTGCTGGTGGCGGCCTGCGTGAATCTGGCGAGTATCTTTGCGGCGCGTGCCTCCGATCGTGGCCGGGAAATGGCGATCCGTATGGCGATCGGGTCCAGCCGCTGGCGGATGCTGCGCCAGGTGCTTGCCGAAGCCGCCCTGCTCTCGCTGGGAGGCGGAGCCCTGGGAACCTTCATCGCCGCCGCCCTGCTCCGGTTTTTGAGCCAGTGGCAGCCCATCGCGGCCTATCCCATCCACGTGACGGTGGCGGCCGATGCGCGCGTCTATGCGATTGCCTTGCTGCTGGCCGCGGCCAGTGGCGTACTGCCCGCGTTGCTCACGCTGCGGCAGATCTGGAAGACCGACGCGATGCACGCCATGAAGCCAGGCGGAACCCAGGGCGTCTTCCGGAAATTTATGCTGCGCGATGTTCTGCTGGGCCTGCAGGTGGCGTTATGCGCGCTGCTGGTCACGTGCGCTCTGGTCGGGTTGCGCGGAATGGAACGGCAGCTGCGGGCGCCCATCGGTTTCGAGCAGCAGGGCGTAACCCTGGCCGAGACCGAGATGAACATGGCCGGATACACGGATGCCTCCTCTCTGCCGCTGCAGAAAAGAATGCTCGAAGAGGCGGCCCACATTCCCGGGGTCACCGCGGTGGGGACCATCGACGATCCTCCGCTCAATGGTGGTGGCAGCGACACGCCCATCTATCGCGAAGGCACGACGGATTTTCGCACCTCCAACAGCCTGACGGATGCGCACTTCTATTCCATCTCGCCGGGATTTCTGCATACGGCGGAAACCAGGCTGCTCGCCGGGCGAGACTTTACCTGGCATGACGACGAGCACGCGCCGAAGGTGGCGATCGTGAACCACATCTTCGCGCATATGCTGTTCGGAGACTCCCCGGCCGTGGGGCGGCATTTCATGGAGCCTGGACCAACGAAATACGAGATCGTCGGCGTGGTGGAAGACGGAAAATACGACTCGCTGACGGAGAATCCGACGGCGGCGATGTTCTATCCGCTCGCGCAAACGCCCGATAACGACACGACCCTGGTGGTGCGCTCGAATCGCTCGACCGCGGAGATGGCGGCCGCGTTGGCCCCGATGATCGCGAAGATCGATCCCAGTCTGCCGGTGCGGATCGAGAGCTGGTCCCAGGAACTGGAGCTGGTGCTCTTCCCCGCACGCGTGGCCACAGTGGCGCTGGGCGTGCTGGGCTTGCTGGCAGGAATGCTGGCGGCGACCGGCGTGTTCGGCATTGCCAGCTACGTGGTGGCGCGGCGGCTGCGGGAGATGGGCATTCGCGTGGCGCTGGGCGCGCAGAGGATGCAGGTGTTGCGCGCGGCGCTGGGCAGGACCATGCTGCTGCTCGGCATCGGATCCCTGGCGGGCCTCGCGCTGGGAGCGCTGAGCAGCCGCGTGCTGGCCAGCGTCGTGTATGAGGCGACGGTCTACGATCCGGTCGTGCTGACGGGAGCGATCGCGGCCATGGTGCTGATTGGAGTCGATGGCGGCAGCGGTTCCTGCGCGAAGAGCGCTCAACGCGGAGCCGGCAGTGCTGTTGCGGGAAGAATAAACAGGGCTCGGAGCATCGAGCTTAGGCCACAGCGCTGGCTGCCGGATCGACCTGCGTGCGCACGACGTGAAATAAGCGTCGGACTGCATCTCATCCCGAGCTGCGCTAGACTGCGCGCGGGGGATGCCGCGATGAAGATGGTCGTCTTTGGAGCTTCGGGCGGAACTGGGCGCGAACTGGTCAAGCAGGGCCTGGCGCAGGGTCACGAGGTGACGGTCTTCGTGCGGAATCCGAATGCGTTCACCGGCGGCGACCACCTGCGCGTGGTGGTGGGCGATGCCCTGAACGCCAGAGCCGTCGTGCCCGCCATTGCCGGACAGGACGCGGTGCTGTCGGCATTGGGTGGGGGCCTCGGCGATGACACTCTGCTGCCCGAGTCGATGGGGTACATCCTGGCCGCGATGAAGGAAAACGGTGTGCGTCGGTTGATCGTGCTGGGCGCCTCGGGCGTGTGGCCGGGCGCAGCGAAGAGACTGTCGAGCGGCGCACAGTTCTTTCTGCGAATCATTGAATCGACGATTCTGAAAAAGCCCTTCCGCTCGCAGCGGGCCATGCAGATGCGCATTCAGGCCAGCGACACCGACTGGACCGTCGTGCAGCCGCCGCGGCTGGTAAATAAACCAGGGACAGGAAAGATTCGCGTCGACGGCGAAGCGCTTCCGGCCAATGGAACGACCATCGCGCGCGCCGACGTTGCAACATTCATGCTGGCTCAGCTGACGAGCAGGGAGTGGGTGCGGAAGTCGCCGTTCCTTGCGTGGTGAGGCGCGGGCCGCGGCCCAGGTCCTACAATGGGCGCGGAGGATTCTGAAGGATGAAGCTGAACCGCCGCGATTTTTCTCGCCTGAGCGCGCTGGCTGCGCTTGCCGGCGCCTTCCCAACGGTGGACGCGCAGAACGAGAGCGAAACGTCGGGACGCAAATTTCGCTGGTGCATTGTCGGGTTGGGGCGCATTTCGATGGGCCACTTCATGCCGGCCGTGGAGCTGTCGAAGACGGGAAAGATTACGGCGCTGGTCAGCGGACATCGCGAGAAGGCGGAGAAGCAGGCGGCGATGTACAACGTGCCGTCGCCTTCGAGTTACAGCTACGAAACGTACGACGAGATCGCGCAGAACAAGGAGATCGACGGGGTGTACATCGCGCTGCCGAACTCCATGCATGCGGAGTACACGATCCGCGCGGCGAAAGCTGGCAAGCACGTGCTGTGCGAGAAGCCGATGGCGACCAGCGTGGCCGACTGCAGGGCGATGATCGACGCGTGCCAAAAGCATCACGTGAGGCTGATGATCGCCTACCGATGCCAGTACAACCCGCTGCACCTGAAGGCGATCGATCTCATCCGGACAGGCGCCATCGGGCAGGTGCAGGTGATCGAGAGCGCGTTCGGATTTCCCATTCAGCCCGGCGAGTGGCGGCTGAATAAGAAGATGGCCGGCGGTGGACCGCTGATGGATGTAGGAGTCTACTCGCTGAATGCGTGCCGCTATCTCACCGGCGAGGAACCAGGCGACATCAAGGCGAATGCGTCGACGATCGACCACGATGGGCGGTTCGACGAAGTGGAAGAGAACGATGGCTGGACGATGAAGTTTCCTTCGGGCATTTTGGCGAGCTGCGCGACGACGTACGGCGGCGACACCGGCGGTGGCGGATTCTTCAAGGTGCACGGATCGAAGGGATGGATTGCGATGGAGCCCGCGTTTCCGTATCAGGGCAAGCATCTCACCGCACACTTGGGTGATGGGCAGGATCTCGATATGCCGGAGCCGGACAAGGATCCCTGGGACTTTGTGCGCCAGGCCGATCATCTGGCCGAATGCGTCTGGTCGAACAAAGAGCCGAAGACGCCGGGCGAAGAAGGGCTGCGGGACACGCAGGTGATGTCGCAGATCTATCAATCGGCTGGGCTGAAGGGACTGTAGAGTCCGCCGCGCCGCAAGGCGCGTCCCCCCGACCGCGACTACCTAGCCGTTCAGGGTTTCCTGCAGCTTGTTCAATGTGCTGTTGAGATTCTTGTCCGCGCGGCGTTGCTCGTCGATCTTGCCGATGGAGTGCATCACGGTCGTGTGATGCTTGCCGCCGAACTGGCGGCCGATCTCGGGCAGCGACGCTTCGGTGAGCTGCTTGGCCAGATACATCGCGATCTGGCGCGGCACCACCACGGCGCGGGAGTTGTTGCGCTGCTTGAGTTCCGCGACGCGCATGCCGAATTGCTCGGCGACGGCGCGCTGGATCGATTCGATGGTGATCTTGCGGACCTGCGTATCGATGAACTGCTTGAGGCACTGCTGCGCGGTGGGCAGCGTGATCTCGAGGCCGTTCAATCCGCACCATGCTATGAGGCGGACGAGCGCGCCTTCGAGTTCGCGGACGTTGGTGCGGACGTTGGAGGCGATGAAAAGGGCGACGTCCATGGGAAGCGGAGCGGGCAGGTGCTCGCTCTCCGCTTTCTTCTGCAGGATGGCGACTTTGGTTTCGAGGTCGGGGGGCTGAATGTCGGCGATGAGACCCCACTCGAAGCGGCTGCGCAGGCGATCTTCGATCTCGGCCAGCTCGCGGGGCGGGCGGTCGGAGGCGATGACGATCTGCTTCATGTTGTCGTGCAGGGCGTTGAAAGTGTGGAAGAACTCTTCCTGGGTACGCTCTTTTTGCGAGAGGAACTGGATGTCGTCGATGAGCAGCACGTCCACGGTACGGAAGCGGTCGCGGAAGCTGGTCATCTTGTCGAAGCGCACCGAACTGATCATCTCGTTGGTGAACTTCTCGGCGGAGACGTAGGAGATGGAAGCAGCAGGCTGGCGCAGCTTCACCTCGTGGCCGATGGCGTGCATGAGATGCGTCTTGCCCATGCCGACGCCGCCGTAGAGGAAGAGCGGATTGTAGGCCTTGGCCGGCGACTCGGCGACCGCCATGGCGGCGGCGCGCGCGAACTGATTGCCGGGTCCGCAGACGAAAGCGTCGAAGGTGTAGCGCGCGTTGAGCTGCGCGGCGGTCGACCAGTCGAAACGTTGCTGCTGCGGTCCGCCATGCGCGCCCGGCCGCGTCGCCGCGCCGTTGGTATGCATGTTGGGGATCTGCGTCGAAGGAGAAGGCGCGAATCCGCCATCTTCACGCACCCGCGGAATGGTTGGATCCTCATCGGGAGTGATGAAGGAAACGTCATCGAATTCGAGATGGAGATTCTCGATGGCTTCCTGAATCAGATCGCCATAGCGATCGCCAACATGGCGGAACTCCGGAGTAGGAATGCGCACGAACAGCATGCGCTCGCGCGTGTAGCTGAAGCGCGTGGGCTTGAGCCAGGTATCGAAGGACTGACGATTAATTTTCTTTTCGAGCGCGGCGAGAATTTGTACCCAAGGATTGAGAGCGACAGGAGACGTAACGGCGAATGACATGCGCAATCCTCTTAGTGACAAACACCCGGGAGCGGAAGCGACCGGCAGCGCCGCAGGCCAAAAGATGGAAATGCCCAAGGTTAACCCTGGTATGTGGAAACAGGGCGAGTTCAGGGACAATCCATACTGGCCGGGAGTGGCTCCGATCTGTCACGCATCGGAGCGTCGGTCAAAGTTCTTCCGACAACCGCAGGGCGTCGAAAAAATCTTAAGTGAACGTTGCCGATAGTAGCACAGGCGGAGGCGAAGAGAAGCGACTTGTGAGCAGAAAATTTTCTGCGCGCGAAAGTTGCACCGATGCTGGTGAAAAAAGTAATCGCGCGGCGATTTTTGCGAGCGCAGAAGCGATGAGATATACTCAGAACTTGCCGCGAAGACGAGGTTTTTCAGCCGTTGCGCGGCTCGAAAAGAGCGACTGGGCGTCCTGCAGCAACGGAACAATGCGGCGCGCGGAACGAGCTCAAACCGAGAAGAAAATCAGGAGCCAGATTTTTCCATGCCGAAGCGCACATTTCAACCGAATCGCCGCAGCCGTTCGAAGACCCACGGCTTTCGCAGCCGCATGAAGACCAAGAGCGGCGCTGCGGTCCTGTCGAGGAGGCGCGCCAAGGGCCGTAAGCGTGTCTCCGTGAGCGCGGGTTATCGCGACTAGACCTTTCCCTTCTTTATTCATTCAGCAAGGCGGCCGGATGAATGGATGGCTGCCGCTCCCAGGATTGCGACAGAATGGAGATATGCCGGAGGCAGGGTTGGACTGGCGCGGCGCCCGTCTGCGAAAGCACGCGGACTACCAGCGCGTGTATCGCGAGAGCCGGCGGTATTCGTCCGCATCCATGAGCTATTTTTTTCGCGCACGATCGAGTGAAGATCCAGCCGGCATGGAGCCGCGCGTGGGATTGACCGCGGGGCGCGTGCTGGGCGGCGCCGTGGAACGGAATCGCATCCGCCGCCGCATGCGAGAAGCGGTGCGCCTGCACCTGAGCGAGCTGCCGCCGCGCGTCGACGTGGTGCTGCATCCGCGGCGCATGGTGCTGGAGATGGAGTTTGCGCGCCTGGAGCGCGAGGTCGCGCGCGTGTTTGCCAGCGTGGCGGAGGGAAAGAAGTGAACACAGGACGACGTGGGGAGAGGATTGCGCGCGGGCTGCTGTATTTCTACAAGCGCGTGATTTCTCCGGCCATGCACGCAGCGGCCGGTACGCACGGTGCATGCCGATTCCAGCCGACTTGCTCGGAGTATGCAGCGATCGCGATTGGAGAGCATGGCGCAATGCGCGGTGGATGGATGGCTTTGGGACGCTTGCTGCGCTGTAATCCTCTGCACCGGGGCGGTTTTGATCCGGTGCCCGCGAAGCACAGCGAGTCTCAGGTTGATTACACGGGCCCGGCAGTATCCTAAGTTGCGCAGGCAGGCAGAAGACAGGTAGCGGAAGTCTTGGCAGAGATACAGAATCCCAATCAGCAGGGCGGCAGTGGCGGTGGAAGCGGCGGCGGCGATAACCGCTCACTCTACGGCTTCATGATCGTATTTGTGCTCATGGTTGTGGCATTTCAGGTCTTTGGCCCGAAGAAGACACAGCCGCCGCCGCCAAAGCCGCAGACCACTCAGAGCAGCAGCCCGGCGGCTTCGTCCGAGGCGGCGAACGCGGATGCTGCGAACGCGCCGGCTCCGGCAGGAAATGTAACCGCCACTGCGACAAATGTAATGCAGGCCGGGAGCGAGACAGAGACGGTCGTCGAGAACGAGCTTTATCGGATTACCTTCACCAATCGCGGCGGCGCGGTGAAGTCGTGGATCCTGAAGAAATATAAGGATGACAGCCAGAAGAATCCGCTGGACCTGGTGAACCACGATGCCGCTGCGAAATACGGTCTGCCACTGTCGCTGTTTGCCTACGATGCGGGCCTGAAGAACAGGCTCAATTCCGTTCTTTATGTGCCCTCGGCCACGGGACCGTTCAGCGTGCCGGGCTCGCTGAGTTTCGATTATTCCTACGGCGGCCTCACCGTCCACAAGACCTTCCACTTCGATTCAAGCTATGTGATCGGCGCCGATGTTTCCGTGACGCAAAACGGCGCGCCGGTGAGCGCTCTGCTGGCGTGGCCTTCAGGGTTGGGCGATCAGACCACGCTGCAGGGCTATGCGGGCGCGGCGATCGACATTTCGGAAAACGGCAAGGCTGACGAAACCGCGGCAAAGAAAGTCGTCGGGGAGGACACCCTGCGCGGCGCGTTCGATTACACGGGCGTGAGCGATTTGTACTTTGCCGCGATCTTCATGCCCGATACGCCGGCCGACACCAGCGTGGTGACGCTGCACGATTCCATCGGAGTGCCGCGCAACCGCGAACATCCGGATGCCAATGTGGATCAGGCGCCTTTGCTGGGCGCCGCGGTGGGCACGATGGGCGGCGGTGTGCACACACGGCTGTTTGTGGGACCGAAGGTGCTGGGTCTGCTGGAGACCATCCACACCGCCAGCGGTGAAAACCTGGAGCATGTCGTGAGCTTCGGGTGGTGGGGCTGGATCGCGAAGCCGATGCTGGTGGTGCTGCGTTTCTTCGTCAATCACGGCATTCCGAACTGGGGCTGGGCGATCCTGGTCCTGACGCTGATCCTGAATGTGGCCATGCTGCCGACGCGCTTCATGATGATGAAGTCGTCGGTGAAGATGCAGCGCATCCAGCCGCAGATTGAAGCCATCAAGGCAAAGTACGCGAAATACAAAACGACCGATCCGCGCCGCCAGGACATGAACAAGGAGATGTTCGACCTGCAGCGGAAAGAGGGCGTGAACATGTTCGGCGGCTGCCTGCCCATGCTCCTGCAGTATCCCCTGCTGTTCGGCTTTTACCGGATGCTGATGTACGCCATCGAGCTGCGCCAGTCGCACTGGTTGTGGCTGCCGGATTTATCGGCGCCGGATCCGCTGCATGTTCTACCGATTTTTGTGATCGTCTCGATGTTCCTGTCTCAGTTCTTTACGCCGTCGCCGGGCATGGACCAGAAACAGCAGCGGATGATGGCGTTTATGATGCCGGCGGTTTTTGGTGTGATGATGTGGAACATCGGCTCAGGCGTGGCGCTCTACTGGGCGGGCAGCAACCTGCTGGGCGTGGCGCAGCAAATGGTGATGAACCGCACCAGCATGGGACAGGAAATGCGTGCCATTGCGGCGAAACGGGCAGCCAAGAAAGGGGCGAAGCAGGCCCCGACGCGCCGCTGATTTGTTTCTCGCGCCGAATAGTCGCTCAGGTGTTTGCTAACGTGATCTAATTAAGTCGGGATAGCTAGTAACTTCAGACTCAATGCCTATCGAAGATTACGCCGCCGCCGCACAAAAGATTGCAGATTTGCTGAAAACGCTCACCCACCTCGGTGGACTGCGGTTGAAATTTCGGATTACCGCCGGTCCCGGAGCCGCAGACCCGGCGGGCCTGGAAGCCAGAGAAATCTATGTGGAGTTAGCGGGTCCCGATGCGGGGCTGCTGACCCAGCGCGGCGGAGAGCTGCTGCGGGCGCTCGAGCATGTGGCGGCGAAGGTGCTGCGCCTTGAAAACGAGGAGCACGACAAAATCTCCTTCGACGCGGAGAACTTTAAGGCCCTCCGCGCGCGCGAACTGAAGCTGGCGGCCGAAACCGCGGCGGAGCGGGTGCGGCGTACCGGTCAGCCCTATAGCTTTGCGCCCATGAGCTCGCGTGAGAGACGAATGCTGCATCTGGCGTTTCGCGTTTATTCCGATCTTGAGACAGCGTCGTCCGGCGAAGGCCTGCGACGGTATGTCGTGGCCTATCCGAAAGGATACGAGCACCAGGAAGAGCCGAGGCGCGAGCGCTTTTCCGGACGCCGGCGTTAGGCCGGTATCATCGTAGCTGCGGCGGGCGCGGGAGCAGCCGGAGTGCAGCCTCATCCACAGACAATGGAACGGGAGTCGATCGCGCAGGAGACGATCGTCGCCATTTCAACGCCGCCGGGGCGTGGCGGCATCGGCATTGTGCGGCTTTCCGGGTCCCACGCGCTGGAAATTGCGCAGGGGCTGGTTCGTGTGGGATCCGCGCTGGAACACGCGAGGGCCCGACTGGCTGAGGTGATCGATCCGGAAAGCGCACTGAGAATTGACGAGGCCGTTGTTACATATTTCGGCCGCCCGCATTCGTACACCGGCGAGGATTTGGTGGAAATCGCGGCCCATGGCTCACCCGTGGTTCTGGAAATGCTGGTGCGGACGGCCCTGCGCGCAGGGGCACGTCTCGCGCGTCCCGGTGAATTTACCGAGCGTGCTTTTTTGGCGGGGCGAATCGACTTGACCCAGGCCGAAGCGGTGCGGGACCTGATCGAGGCACAGACGCTGTATCAGGCGCGTGTCGCGGCCGAGCAGATGGGCGGCGCTCTTTCGCGGCGCGTACAGCCGGCCAAGCAAAAGCTGGTGGAGCTGATTGCGCTGCTGGAGGCGGGCATCGATTTCGCCGAAGACGACGTGGAGGTGACGCCGGACCAGGAAATTGTCACACGCATCGATACAATTTCCAATGAGCTGAAGATTCTGGCGCGCTCCTTTGAGCACGGGCGCATGGTGCACGCAGGTCTGCGCCTGGCGATTGTGGGGCGTCCCAACGTCGGCAAGTCGTCGCTGTTTAACCGGCTGCTGGAGCGGGAGCGGGCGATTGTGACGGCAACGCCAGGAACCACGCGGGACCTGGTGACGGATCGCCTGTCGCTGGCCGGAATTCCTGTGGAGCTCGTGGATACGGCGGGCCTGCGCGAAGCAAAAAATGAGGCAGAGGTGATCGGGATTCGCAAATCGCGCGAGGCGCTGGCCGAGGCAGACGTTGTGCTGGTGGTGCTCGACGCTTCCGTTCCGCTGCGTAATGATGAGCGCGAGCTGATCGCTTCGCTCGAAGGGCGACGAGCGCTGGCGGTGCGCAACAAATCCGACCTCAACATCGGCACGGATGTCCCGCCGGATCTGCCGATCGCCTCGGTGGCGACTTCCGCACTGACTGGCGAGGGCGTGCAGACATTGCGGGACACGCTGGCCGAGTCCGTCCGCAACCCGGCCGGAGAGAGCGAGTCCGGGGTATTGACGAGCCTGCGTCATTTCGAAGCCGTGAGTGGAGCCCTCGCGTCGCTGGGTGCGGCGAGCCACGCTGTGGGGCAGAAAATTCCGCATGAAATGCAGTTGCTCGATCTCTACGCAGCCTTGCGGCAGCTCGACAGTCTGACTGGCGAAACGACCGCGGACGATATCCTGAACCGGATTTTCTCGAGCTTCTGCATCGGAAAATAGCTTCAATTCTCCGCGACCTGCACACAGCGAAAAAACTTCAACCCGAGGGCGCGGCGCAGCGTCTGTAATAGAGGATGCGCTGGAAATTTTTGAACTTCTCCCTCGCAGCGATTCTCAGCTGCTCTCTTGCCGTACTTTTCCTGTTTCCGCAGCAGGCTCGCGCGCTTGCGTTCTTCACTCGGAGTGAGAAAACGGCTGCGCGTCCGTTGCTGGTGGGCTATTTCCCGCAGTGGGGTCTATACGACGATCAACCCTATTTGGTGAAAGATCTTCTCGCCAACGGCGGCATCCGGCTGCTCGATCAGATCAACTACGCGCAGGCGTTTGTCACCGGCGGCCGCTGTTCGATCGCCGACCCCAATGCCGATCTGGGCAATGCGTTCAGCGCGGCGAACAGCGTCAGCGGGATCGCCGACGATCCGGCCTCGAATTTTCGCGGCTATTTTCATCAGCTGCAGGAGCTGAAGGGGCGGTACCCACAGATCAGGATTCTGATTTCGCTCGAGGGCAAGGCGTCGAGCTTCGCCGACGATGCGAAGCCGGAAAATCGCCAGGCGTTCGTGGCTTCGTGTATGGACCGCTTCCTCCGCGGCGATTTCGCGCCGGGAATTCACGCGGCCGGCATCTTCGACGGCTTCGATATCGACTGGGAGTATCCGCAGCAGCAGGATGCAGACAATTATCGCGCGCTGCTGGAGGAATTTCGGCGGCAGATGAATGCCACGCAGCCCGGGTCGCGGCTCTCGGTGGCGGTGGGACCGGCGCCGGGGATGATGCCAGGCACGGACTTCCGCGCGATCGCGAGCCTCGTCGATCAAGTGGGTGTGATGAACTACGACTACACCGGGCCCTGGAATCCGACCACAGGATTTCTGGCGCCGCTTTTCGCCGCAACCGGCCCCGAACCCTCGGAGAGCATCGCGCGCAGCATAGAGCACTATGAGGCAGCGGGAGTGCCGGCGCGCAAGCTGCTGATGGGCGTTCCCTTTTACGGATACAGCTGGACCGCGGTCGGCAGCATCAACAACGGCCTCTTCCAGAGCGGGCACGGAGTTCGTGGCGACCGGCCGTACAGCTATATTCGAACCCTCGCGGGACAGTTTTCGGTCCATCGCGACCCCCTCTCCCACGCTGAGTGGCTTTTCGATGGCCAGCCTTCTGGACCTTCGACGATCCTGTTTCGGTCCGCTACAAAGCCAGCTACGCGGCGCGCGAACATCTGGGCGGCGTCATGGTTTGGGAGCTCGCGGAAGATACACGGGACGCCGAGTTGCTCCACGTGGCGCGGCGCGCGCTGGAACATCCGCTGGGGAATAAATCGATCGGGGCCGAGCCTGCGCCGGCCTTGCAAAGCGCGCGGACTCGCCCCGCTGCTGCGGCTGCAAATCCTGCTGAGTCCTTCGCTCCGTAACTGCTTTCCGCCTGCTGCTGTATCGCCTCGTTTCGTGCAGCGAGAGGATCAAAACGGCAGCGTGTGCAATCATGCGATCATGCTTGCCGGAAGGATCATGACCAGGCGATGAGGCGCGCAGGCGAATGACAGTGCCAGCGAAAGACCGATTCGATCTGAGTGGACGTGTCGCGCTCGTCATTGGCGGAACGTCGGGGATTGGCCGCGCGATTGCGCTCGGCCTGGCTGATGCCGGGGCGGATGTAGTGGCCAGCTCGCGCAGGAGCCGCGAGGTCGCCGAGATGGCGAAGGAGATCCGGGAAAAGGGCCGGCGATCGCTCGCGATTACATCCGACGTTCTCGAGCGCAGCACGCTGGAGAAGCTGCACGCAGAGGCCATCGCAGCGTTCGGCAAGGTCGACATTCTGGTGAACGCGGCGGGAACCACGAAGCGGGTGCCGACGCTCGAGATGCCGGAAAAAGACTGGCGGATGATTCTGCGCACGAATCTCACCGGGATGTTTCACTCGTGTCAGATTGTGGCTCCGGGGATGGTGAAGCAGGGGTGGGGGCGCATCATCAACATCGCATCCCTCGCCACGTTTGTCGCATTCTGCGAGGTTGCCGCGTATGGCGTGAGCAAGGCCGGGGTCGGTGCTCTCACCAAGTCGCTGGCTGTGGAGTTAGCGCGGCATGGCGTATGCGTAAATGCGATCGCCCCCGGATTTTTCCCCACCGAACTGAACGAGATGCTGCTCGAAAATACGCCGCGCGGCAAGGAAGTGCTCCTGCGCACGCCAGTCCATCGCTACGGGCGCCTGGAGGAGCTGGTGGGGGCGGCGGTTTTCCTCGCCTCCGACAGCGCATCGTTTATCACTGGCCAGATCCTCGCCGTCGATGGGGGCTTTCTGGCCAGCGGCGTGAATCAATAGGACCTGGAGCGCCAGCGGGAATCTCTGCTGGCCTGTCTTTGGGCCTCTCAGTGTAGAGTTATAAATTGCTCAGCGACCATGGCGGGAGCATGATGGTTGCCGGAGAAACAATGGCTCGTCCGGACCGCAGCCCGGAGATGCCGAACAGAACGAGGCCCACAGGAACGTGCGCGGCATTCGCCATATCGACTTGTCCGATGTCCAGCTGGCCTCCAGCGAAACCGCGAGGCGCATCAATCGCGATATTGTGCTGGAACTGATCCGGACCAGCCAACCGATTTCGCGCGCCGATCTGGCGCGCCGATCTGGCCTGCAGCGCAGCACCGTGTCGCAAATTGTGGAGCAGCTGATTCGTGAGAAGTGGGTGCGCGAAGGTTCCATCGCGTCCGCGCCGCGCGGGCGGCGCCCTACCCTGGTCGGTCTGAATGAAGATCTGGTGGCCATCGCCGTCGACATTCATCCGCGCCAGGCCATCGTGGCCGTGGTCGATCTGAATGGACGCCTGCTGTCGCGATCCCAGGTGCCCATGACCTCCGATCCTGAAGCGTCAACCCGGCTCATCATCGAGTGCATGCAGCGGATGCATCGTTCTGTGCCGCGTAAATCGGCCGAGGGCATCGGCATCAGCCTCCCTGGCCGCGTCGATCCGGCGACGCAAAAGATGACCTTTGCCCCCAACCTCCGCTGGCCCGAGTTCGACCTGAAGAAGGTCATCGAGGCGAAGATGGGCATGCCGGTGAAGATGGAAAACGCCGCAACCGCATGCCTGCTGGCTGAACTGACTTTCGCGCGCATGGATGGTGTGCGCGACGCCGTGCTGGTGACGGTGTCGGAGGGCGTCGGCACCGGTGTCTTCTCCAACGGCCAGCTCATTACCGGCAATCATGGCATGGCGGGCGAGTTTGGCCACATCCCGGTTGACCCGGCAGGGCCACGGTGCGCCTGCGGTCAGCATGGATGCTGGGAAACCTTTGCGTCCTGCAGCGCGGCACTCCGTTACTACCTGGAGTTGCACCCCAAGGCGCGAGCCATCGATTTCAATGAGCTGCTGAATCTCGCCGAGGAGGGGAATCCGCACGCGGCGCAGGCGCTGGAGAAGCAGGCGCGGTGGATCGGCCGCGGCCTGCGCATGATTATCGCGGCGCTTTCGCCCAGTACCATCCTCATTGCCGGCGACATCACCTCCGCCTGGCATCGCTTCGGTCCGGTGATCGAGAAGGAAGCCTCGGCCCTCACCCTGGCGGGCGAGCCGCCGACCATCCGGCCGAGCCATGAAAGTGAGATCGCCCGTTTGCGCGGCGCCGCAGCCCTGGTTTTCCAGCGCAGAATGCCGCTCGCCCCGCCGTCTCCTCGCGGCATCGGCTTCGGCGACACCGACCGCAGCCGGCTCCAGATCCAGACCGCCTGATCCCTTATCTCGATTCCAACATTTCTCTCCGATTCAACCTCTTGCAACCGTGTGCTCATTCGCATGCGCATTAAGCAGAGAACTCCTGTGTCCCCTCGGTGTGATTTCCGCCGCCGACAGGAACCGCGTTTCACCTTGACAACTTTGCTAACGGGCGCCTATAGTTCGGGTCGCCTATTAAAACCGTGCCGCGCGTGTGCTCCGTTCCTGTTGGAGGCGCGAGCCGGACCGAAATGACTTTTGAGGAGGCTTTCTATGACGGAGAGGCCAATCGGACCAAAAAAGCCGGGCCACAATTGGATGAAGGGCGGCGGGATCTTCTCCTTCGCTCGATTTAGAAAACGTTTCCTATCCGGACGCTTACCCAGCGCCGCGGGTTTCTTCGCCCTAACCGCTCTGATGCTCGCCATTGCTGGTCCGCCACGTGCTGCACAGGCTCAGGTGCTGTACGGCTCCATCTCCGGCGTGATCACCGACCCCAGCGGAGCGGCCGTCTCTGGCGCCAAAGTGCTGGCCACGGAACAGTCCAAGGGGATCAACCAGCAGGTGACTACCGATGCCTCGGGCCTCTATCGGTTTTCCGAAATTCTGCCGGGTACGTGGAAGATCACCGTTACGGCGCCGGGCTTCTCTCCCGTGGAAACCGACAACATTGTTGTCGATGCGAATGGTGTCGCTCGTGTCGATGAAAAGATGGCTGTCGGCCAGGTCCAGCAGAACGTCACGGTGACCGCTGCCCCTCCTGAGTTGCAAACCGATCGCGCCGACGTGCATACCGATATTTCCACCACCGAACTACAGGAGCTTCCCACCGTCTCATCCGAAGGAAAGAACTTCCAGGGCCTGCTGCGCATCATCCCCGGATCGACCATACCGCTGGAGAATAACTCCGCCGCCGGCAACCCTGCCCGAGCCATGACCTCTAACGTCAACGGCCAATCCACGCAGGGCAACAACACCCGCATCGACGGCATTCTCGACGCGTATCCATGGCTGCCGAACAACGTCGCGTACGTACCGCCCGAGGACGCTCTGGCGACCGTCAATATCGTCACGAACTCCTACGACGCCGAACAGGGCGGGGTGAATGGCGCCGCCATCAACGTGCAAACCAAGACCGGCACCAACAAGTTCCACGGCGACGCCTACGAGTTTCATACCGACGCCGACCTGAAAGCGATCAACTACTTTGAGCCGCCCACGTTCAAACGGCCGGAGAACATCTTCAATCAGTTTGGCGGCCGGCCTGGGCGGTCCGATTATGAAAGACAAGCTCTTCTTCTTCGGGGATTATCAGGGGACCCGCCAGGTGCTGGCGCCCGCCGGCGGCAACCCGCAGACCGTGCCCTTCGGGAGCCTGCAGTACAGCAACGCGCGAAAGCGCCGGGCTATTTCGATTTCCGCCCATTCCAAACAGCGGCCTATGGCATGGTGGATAAGGCCGGGAATCCGGTGCACATCTACGATCCGAACACCGGAAACGCAGACGGCACCGGCCGTACGCCCGATCTCCTGCAATGGAGTCGTCGACACGCATTTGTCTTTCCCGAGTCGACCCGGCCGCTCTGGCCATGGCCAAGCTGATTCCCGCGCCTACTTCGAGCCTGGCATCGCTGCGACAGCAACAACTATCTCGATACGCAAAAGGGCTTCTTCCATACCGACGACTACGATGCCAAAGTCAACTGCGTCCCCTCGCAGAAGACCACGGTCTTCGGCCACTTCAGCACCTCCAGGGGCGAAATCTACGATCCTCCTTCTCTGGGCCCGGCGGAAGGCAATGCGACCAACGGCGGCCAGCTCGGCAATGCGACCACGCGCATCTATATCATCGGCTTCGGAGGCACCCATACCTTCACGCCCAACCTCCTGCTCGACGGCAATCTCGGCTTCACGCGGCAGCATCTGGCGCGCAGAGGCTCCTGACATCGCAGCAGGGACCGTTCGGCCTGAACACGCTGCAAGATCCCCGGAACCAACAACCCTCAGTCGACCCGAAGTCGACAATCTCTACTATGGAATTCCGGCCTTCCAGTTCGTAACCTTCACCAACCTGGGCAATCCCAACACCGGCAATCCGTTCGTCTTCCGCGACAATCAATACGTCGAGAACGAAAATCTCACGTGGATCAAGGGAACCACCAGCTCCGTTTCGGCGGCGAGTGGGATCACGTGCAGATGAACCACTTCCAGCCGCAGGGCGGCACGTTCCAAACCGCGCGCGGCTCGTTCGGGATGAACGGCGATATAACCGAGCAGGTCAACTGCACGGGCGGCCCGCCTATCACGAAGGAAACCTGTACCAACCCCGACCCCCCGACGAATTTCCAGTACGGTTCGTATGCCGACTTCCTGCTGGGTCTGCCGTATGAGACCGGCAAGGCCATCCAGGATTCCGACCCCATCGCGCTCCGCTGGTCGCAGTGGGCGGTTTATGCGCGCGACATGTGGCAGGTAACGCCCAAGCTGAATCTCGATTACGGCCTGCGCTGGGAGTATTACCCCATGGCGTACAGCGATCATGGCAAGGGAGCGCGTGTTCTGGATCCAACAACCATGCAGGTTCTTATTGGCGGGTACGGCTCGGTCCCTGAGAATGACGGTGTGCAGGTCGGTCCCGGAGAGTTCCTGCCGCGCGTGGGCATCGCCTATAAAGCAACCCAAAACACCGTGGTGCGCGCCGGCTTCGGAATCGGCGCCGACAGCAACAACTGGCGGTATCTCCGCAACGACTATCCGGCGGATACCATCTCCAGCTACGCCGGAACCAACACCGGCGGTGCCGTCAACTACAGCTCAGTCGCTCCGGCCGGCAGTTTTACCGGTACCAATGCCACCGGACCCTATGCCAGCCTGCCTATCGGCATTACCCTGGTCCCCACGCCAAATCTCAGCACGGGCTCCATTCCGCTGCCCAACAACATCACGACCAACACCATCGGCACGTATCCGAATTTCCGCCGCGGGTATATCTACTCCTATAACCTCACCGTCGAGCAGCAGTTCGCCGGATTCGTAGCCGATGCTTCGTACGTCGGCGAAAGGGAGATTCGCCCGATACTCAACACGAACCTCAATTCCGCGCCCGCAGGCGCGGGGGCAGCCGGAGAACAGCTGAACGCGAAGTTCGGGGGCACCTGGGGGTCCATCCAAACCCTGGTCCCGCTGGGACACGATTATTATGATGGCCTGCAGGTCAAGCTCACCCGGCGTCTCGGTCAAGCCTCGACCATGGGCGTCCTCTATACCTGGTCCAAAACCGAAGACTTTGAAGACGATGAAGAACTGAGCTCCATCCTGTGGCCCTACCCAGCCTATTTCGCCAGAAACAAAGCCCTGGCAGGATACGATCGCAATTACAACTTTGAAACCTACTGGGTCTACGATCTTCCCTTCGGACCAGGCCAACGTTTGGCCACGCACGGAGTTGCTTCGTGGGTGGCGGGAGGCTGGACGCTCGCCGGAGTATTGAGCAGGCTCGGCGGAGCGCCATTTACCGTTACCGACAATGCTGGAGCTGCAAGCCTGAATGCACCTGGCAATCAACAGACCCCGAATCTCATCTCGCCCATCGAACTCACGGGGGGCAAGCCAGCTTACAGCCCCGGCCTCTGCACCAAGGGGAATAACGGTTGCAGCTACTTTAATATCGCCTCGTTCCAGTCGGTGACCACGCCCGCGACCTTCGGCAATGCCGGTCGAGACATCATCCGCGGGCCGGGCTATTTCGACCTCGACGCCAATCTCTACAGGAACTTCAAAATCACCGAGTTCCTCACCTTCCGGTTTGAAGCCGATGCCTTCGGCGTCACCAACACCCCCCACTTCGGCAATCCGGATGCCAACATTACCGACGCGAACTTTGGCAAGGTCACGGGCGAGACCCAGGGAGCCAACGCTTCCCTGGGCGGCAGCGGCGGAGAGCGCTTGTGGTATCTCGGAGGCAAATTTATTTTCTAGACTGCATTCGCATGCAGCCTCCAAAGGCCGGGACCCTCGACAGTCCCGGCCTCTTCTTTTCCCGAGGCACTTCGAACCACGAAAAACAGCTCTCGCTTTCTGCGAAAATAGCCTTTCCCTGATTCATGGCCCATCGAATGCTCCGGCGGCGAATCTCCCTCTCATCTGCGTTTCTTGTTGCGGCGACTCTTTGGGCTGCGCTTCCCCTCCATGCCGAAGATGGCGCCCAGGGATGGCTGCGCTATGCGCCGCCTTCGGTTTCCGGCATTCCCGTCGGCTACGAAAGGATGCCGGCAAGCATTGTGAATCTGGATTCTTCCAGCGTGGCCACGAGCGCTGAAAACGAAGTTGTGCGCGGTGTGCGGTCGATGCTGGGACGCACGCTGCGTACGGACGCAAAGATTCCGGACAGTGATGCATGGCTGCTGGGCACCGCCGAGGAGCTGGCCGTGGCCTTTCCCGAGTATCACCCGCCAACACTCGCCCCCGAGGGATTCTCAGTGTCGGTCCTGGCAGCGCATGGTCATCAATACTGGCTGATCGCAGGAACGGATGCGCGAGGCCTGCTGTACGGTGCCTTTCGCGTTCTGTCAGGCATCGCGCGCGGCGAAAGTTTTCCAGCGATGGAAGGGAGCGAGTCGCCCGCAGCGCCGATTCGCTGGGTCAATCAGTGGGACAACCTCAATGGCACCATCGAGCGCGGCTACGGCGGGGCCGATCCATCTTCTTCGACAACGGCGCCGTGCGCGAGCGACCTGACGCGGGCCGGCGAGTACGCGCGGCTGCTGGCCTCCATCGGCATCAACGGATGCGCCATCAATAACGTCAACGCCGATCCCGCAAATGCTGACGCCGGAGATGATCCGCGGCGTCGCCCGCATCGCCGAGCCATTCCGTCCCTGGGGCGTGCGGCTGTCGATGGCGGTCGACCATCAGCAGCCCGCAGGAATGTCGGCGGCCTGGACACCTTCGATCCCGGCCGATCCGCAAGTCGCCGCGTGGTGGCGCGCCAAAGTCGACGAAATCTATGCCGCGATTCCCGATTTCGCCGGACTTCGTCGTCAAGGCGGATTCCGAAGGCCAGCCCGGCCCATCGCATTATGGCCGCACTCCCGCGGATGCGGCGAACATGCTCGCGGCCGCGCTCAAGCCGCACGGCGGCGTCGTGCTCTATCGCGCCTTCGTCTACAACCATCACATGGACTGGAACAACCTGAAGAACGACCGCGCCCGCGCCGCCTACGACAACTTTCATCCGCTCGACGGCCAGTTCGCCGACAACGTCATCGTGCAGATCAAGAACGGCCCCATCGATTTTCAGGTGCGCGAGCCCGTCTCGCCGCTCTTTGCGGGCGCTGCAGCAAAACCAATGAGGCCATCGAGCTGCAGGTCACCCAGGAATACATGGGCCAGGCGCGGCATCTCGTCTTTCTGCCCGCCCAGTGGAAGACCTATCTCGACTTCGATCTGCGCGCCGATAACCGGCCATCGCTCATTAAAGGCCATGGTCGCCGGCAAGACCTTCCATCGGCCGCTCGGCGGCTACGTCGGCGTCGCCAACGTCGGCCTGGACGCCAACTGGATGGGCAGTCATCTCTCCATGGCCAATCTCTACGGCTTCGGCCGCCTCGCCTGGAATCCCGAACACTACGGCCGAGACGATCGCGACGAATGGACGCGGCTCACTTTCAGCAACGATCCAAAAGTGGTCGCCACGGTCACCAGGATGCTGCTCTCCTCCTGGCGCATCTACGAGAACTACACCGGCCCGCTGGGCCTGCAGACCCTGACCAATATCACCGGCCCGCACTACGGCCCAGCGCCGCAGTCGCAGGAGAACAACGGCTGGGGCCAGTGGATTCGCGCCGATCACGACGGCGTCGGCATGGACCGCACCGTCGCGACCGGAACCGGCTTCATCGGCCAGTACCCGCCGGAAGTCGCGGCGCATGTACGAGTCGCTCAAGACCTGCCCCGACGATCTGCTCCTCTTCATGCATCACGTGCCGTACACCTACCGGCTGCACACCGGCAAAACCGTCATCCAGACCATCTACGACGATGCATTACCAGGGGGCGGAAGAAGCAGCAGGACTGGTGCGCGCAGTGGCAAACGCTCGACGGCCTGATCGATCCGGAGCGCGTACAAAGACATCTGGCCCTGCTCGAATATCAGGCCGGCCACGCCATCGTCTGGCGCGACGCGATCAACCGCTGGTTCGAGAAGATGTCCGGCATCCCCGACGACCAGCGACCGCATCGATCACGATCCCAACCGCATCACCGCCTCGCAGATGCAGCTCGATGGCTACACACCCATCGGACGTGACGATCTGGGAGACCGCCTCCGACGGCAAAGCGTACGTCTGCAAGGACCGCGCCGTCTGCACCGCTTCCGCGCAGCTGAATCGCCCGCGCCGGCTGGTACAACATTGCGGTCCAGTACTTCGACTACCGCCAGGGCGTCTCGACTTTCAATCTGATGCTGAACCAGCAGACCCTCGCCACCTGGACCGCCGGACAACACGCTCCCCGGCGAAGCGCCCCAACGGAGACACCTCGTCGCGCTACACTTTGCGTGGCGTGCCGCTGCGTCCCGGCGACGTGCTGACCATTGAGGGCCATCCCGACGACGGCGAGCCCGCGCCCATCGACTATATGGAGATCACGCCGCGAAGCCAGCAGCGCCCCAGGGAATCCGCAGCCATGAAGATCACCAACGCATCCGTCAACGTCTGCTCGCCGGGGCGCAACTTCGTCACGCTGAAGATTGAAACCGACGAAGGCATCTACGGGCTGGGCGACGGCACGCTGAACGGGCGCGAGCTCGCGGTCGCCAGTCCTATCTCACCGAGCACGTCATTCCCTGCCTCCTCCGGCGCGATCCCTTCCAGACCGAGGACATCTGGCAATATCTCTATCGCGGCGCCTACTGGCGGCGCGGCCCCGTCACCATGTCCGCCATCGCCGCCGTCGATATGGCGCTGTGGGACATCAAGGGCAAGGCGCTCAACACGCCCGTCTACAACCTGCTCGGCGGCACGCAGCCGCGACGCCGTCCTCGTCTACTGCCACGCGCACGGCAGACGACATCGACGAAGCCCTCGACGACGTCGCCCGCCATCGCGAGATGGGCTACCGCGCCATCCGCGTGCAGAGCGGCATTCCCGGACTCGATGCCACCTACGGCGTCCCCAAAGGCGCGCAGCCCTACGAGCCGGCCGAGCGCGGCCTGCCTGCGGAGAGCCGCTGGTCGACGGAAAAATATCTGCTCCATGTCCCCAAACTGTTCGCCCGCGTTCGCGAGCAGTTCGGCGACGATCTGCATCTCCTCCACGACTGCCATCATCGCCTCACCCCCATCGAAGCCGCGCGCCTCGGCAAAGAACTGGAGCCGTTTCATCTTTTCTGGATGGAAGACCCCGTTCCCGCCGAATTCCAGGAAGGGTTCCGCGTCATTCGCGAGCACACCACCACGCCCATCGCCACCGGCGAAGTGCTCAACTCCATCTGGGATGTGCACGAGCTGATCCGCAACCAGTGGATCGACTACGTGCGCCTCACCCTCACCCACGCTGGCGGCTTCACCGCGCTCAAAAAGATCGCTGACTTCGCCGCGCTCTATCACGTCCGCACCGGCTGCCACGGCCCCACCGATCTTTCGCCCGTCTGCATGGCCGCCGCGCTGCACTTCGACCTCGCCATCCACAACTTCGGCATCCAGGAACACATGCCGCACAACGCGGAGACCGACGCAGTCTTCCCGCACTCCTATCAGTTTCGACGACGGATTACATGCATCCCGGCGACGCGCCCGGCCTCGGCGTCGATCTCGACGAAAAGCTCGCCGCGCAATATCCGTATCAGCGCGCGTATCTGCCCGTCCTGCGCAAACTCGACGGCACGTTGTGGGACTGGTAGCGAGCCGGTTTTGTATCAGCACGAGTTCACTCGTGCCGAAGGAACTCAACTAGACTGAGGGCTTTAGCCCCTGCCGTTTTGAACGGGAACGGCGCTGAGGACCGAATCAACCAATTGTGCAGGAGTCGTGCTGTGACTGCCGGGCAATCTTTCAGGTTCATCTTCTCTGCAATCCTCTCGCTCGCCTTGGCCCCCGTACTCTTCGCCCAATCGACTCCGGCCTCGCACTGCCGGACAGATCTGGTTCGACTCCTCCCAGCCCATCGACAAGCGCGTCGACGCCCTCGTCTCCGCCATGACCCTCGAGGAGAAAGTCGCGCAGATGGTGAACGACGCCGCTGCCATTCCGCGCCTCGGCGTGCCCGAATACGACTACTGGAGCGAAGGTCTGCACGGCATCGCCCGCTCCGGCTACGCCACGCTGTTTCCCGCAGGCCATTGGCCTCGCCGCCACGTGGGATCTACCGCTGCAGCACCAGGTCGCGACCGTCATCTCCACCGAGGCGCGCGCCAAATACAACCAGGCCATGCGCGACAACCTGCACAGCATCTTCTTCGGGCTCACCATCTGGTCGCCGAACATCAATATCTTTCGCGATCCGCGCTGGGGCCGCGGCCAGGAAACCTACGGCGAGGATCCGTTCCTCACCGGCCGCATGGGCGTGGCCTTTGTGAGGGCCTGCAGGGCGACGATCCGAAATACTTCCGCACCATCGCCACGCCCAAGCATTACGCGGTTCACAGCGGACCCGAACCCCTGCGCCACGAATTCAATGTCGACGTCTCGCCCGCACGATCTCGAAGACACTTTCCTGCCCGCCTTTCGCGCCACGATCATCGAAGGCCATGCCGGCTCCATCATGTGCGCTTACAACTCCATCGATGGCGTGCCCGCCTGCGCCAACACCATGCTGCTCCAGCATTATCTTCGCCAGGACTGGGATTTCCAGGGTTTCGTCACCTCGGACTGCGGAGCTATCGCCGATTTCTATCTCCGCCGCCGGCCATCATTTTCACCCGACGCGGCGCACGCCAGCGCCACCGCTGTGAAAGCCGGAACCGACACCAGTTGCGGCCAGGAGTACAAGTCGCTGGTCGACGCCGTCCACCAGAGGCTGATCTCCGAGTTCGAAATCGACAGTGCTCTCCGCCGCCTCTTCACCGCGCGCTTCAAACTCGGGATGTTCGATCCGCCCTCTGAGGTGAAGTACGCGCAGATTCCCTTTTCCGAGCGTCGACTCGCCCGAGCATCGCGCTCTCGCGCTGAAGACCGCGCACGAATCCATCGTGCTGCTGAAAAACGACGGCGTCCTTCCTCTGAAACCGCAGGCTAAAGCGCGTCGCGGTCATCGGCCCCAACGCCGCATCGCTCGCCGCCATCGAAGGGAACTACAACGCGATCCCCTCGCATCCCTCGCTGCCCGTGGACGGCATCGAAGAGGCCCTGCGCGGAAAGGCCACTGTCGTCTACGCGCAGGGCTCGGCTTATGTGATCGGATCTGCCCGTGGTCGTTGCCGCGCACCGCGCTCCATCCTGAGGAGGATTCGAAAGACGACGGCCTGAAGGGGGAATACTTCGCCAACGCGAACTTCTCCGGTACGCCGGCGCTCACCCGCGTCGATAAGGAGATCGATTTCGACTGGAACGCCGCGAGCCCGGTGCCGCAGCTCCACAAGACGAACTACAGCGTGCGCTGGACCGGAGTCTTCACGCGCCCCTGCTCCGGGGAAATATCAGCTCGCTTTTCGCCGCGGGCGTTGTTATCGCTGCGGCGATCAGGAGACCACGGCGCTCTGGCTCGACGGCAAGAAGGTCTACGACAGCGCGCAGCATCCTTCCCCGAACCGTCGCGGAGAGCCCGAGCCCACGTTGACCTGAACATCTCTGACCTGCATCCGCACAGCATCCGCATCGAATACGTCTTCAAGGCGCCGCTGCTCGGCGCGGGCATCACGCTCGAATGGAAGGCGCCCGCGGACGCGCTGCGCGAGCGAAGCCGTCCGCGCTGCGAAGGGACTCGGACGTCGTACTGGCCTTCGTCGGCATTTCGCCGAATCTCGAGGGCGAGGAGATGCCGGTTCACGTCGAAGGCTTTGACGGCGGCGACCGCACCGACATCGACCTGCCCAGGACCCAGCGCGATCTGCTGGAGGCCGTCGCCGCCACCGGCAAGCCCGTCGTCGTGGTGCTGATGAGCGGCAGCGCCATCGCGATGGACTGGTCAAAGGAACACGCGGCCGCACTGCTCGAGGCCTGGTATCCGGGCGAGGCCGGCGGCGAGGCCATCGCCGATGTGCTCACGGGAAAGGCGAATCCCTCCGGACGCCTGCCGGTCACCTTCTACGCGTCCGACAGCACAGCTGCCGCCATTCACTGACTACAGCATGAAGAATCGAACCTACAGATACTTCGATGGTCAGCCACTCTATAACTTCGGTTATGGTCTGAGTTACTCAACTTATCGTTATTCGGATCTGAAGTTATCGACGGATTCCCTGCAGGCCGGTGAGCCGCTTACTGCCGAGGTTACGCGTGACGAATACAGGCGATCGGGCCGGCGATGAGGTGGCTGAGCTCTATCTGATTCCACCGGCCGGCGAAGGCTATCCGCTCCGCAGCCTGGAGGGGTTCGAGCGTGTGCACCTTGCGCCCCACGCCAGCGCGCTGGTGCATTTCAAACTCGACGCGCGCGACCTGAGCGAGGTGGACCATGCCGGGCATCGCGCCGTTCGCGCCGGCGAGTATCAGGTGTTTGTTGGCGGATCGTCCCCGGACGCCGGCACCACCAGCGAGGGAGTTTCGGCCAGGCTCACCATGACAGGCTCAAAACAGTTGCCGGAATGATGGGTCGTGTCCTGCGTGGAGCGCGGGAGATTCAGGGGGTTGAGGTGGGCTTTGTGCGCATCGCCTGACGCAGCAGCGCCAGCTTTGCCCCGGATTCCGGATTCTCGTGCAGCCGAGCCCAGCCTGTCTGGAACATTGCGATGATGATTCCCAGGAAAAAGCCAACCAGGGTCGAGACCACTACGATGAGGCCGCGTTTCGGGAAAGATCTGCGGTCCGGCGTGATGGCCGGATCGACAACCTGAACCAGCGCGCCCTCCTTCGCCTCGTCGAGCTTGGCGATTTCAAACTGCCGCGCCAGAATGTCGAAGATCGTCTCGTAATACTTCACGTCGCGCAGTTTGCGCACGTAATCCAGTCCGCCTAGTGTGAGTTTGCCTTTCGGCATAATCAGTGCATCGGCGTTTGCTTCGGAGCCGCCGAGTTTCGCCAACTGGGCGCGCATGCTCTCCAGTTCCTGCTGCGCCTCTACCACCTGGGCATTTTCTCCCGTCGCATACGTCTGCATCGCCTGAAGCTGAACTTCCTTGGCGGTGATCTGCGCTCGCAGCATCGCTGCCGACTCAATCAGGGCTCTGGCCTGGCTGTCCAGCTGAATCAGGCCCGTCGTTTGCTCGGTTTGCTGCAGAACAACTTCAGCGTTGGCCAGATTGTTCTTCGCCTGTTCCAGCTGCCTCTCAAAAAAGAGACGGCGCTGCGACGCTTCCGTGATGGCGAGCGTCTGGGACAGACGCTGGAAGTGCTCGACATAACCGTTGGCCAGCTCCGCCGCGCGTACCGGATTGCGATCCTCTACCGTCATGTGGATGAGACCATCTTTGCCTGAGCCATCCACCGTCGAATGTTTCTCGAACGCCTTGCGAGCGTCGGAGACCAGGCGTTCGTTGTACTCCCGCTGCAACCCATAGTCCTTTACCATGCCGTCTTCCACCGTCTGGCTTTTCAGCATGGAGACGTACATATCGTTGGGGTTCTTGAGACCAAGGCTGCCGCCGGCAAGCGCCGCCATGGGAGCAAGATTGCCGAGTTGCGAAGTGATCGCCGAACCGATGGAGGAATTCTGTTGCGGCGGCAACAGGACGACAGTGGCCGTATACCATTTCGGCAAAAGAAGGGAAACGACGATCGAAAGTACCGCACAAACCGCGGTAACCAGCCAAATCGTTCGTTTGCGTTCCGCCAGAACGATCAGCAGATCGAGCAGCGAAATCTCATCCTGGCGTTCCCCCGTCGAGCCCAGACCGGATGGAACCGCGCCGGAGGCTTCCGACAGATCGGTATAGTGTGTTTCCGTCGCCATTAAAAACTGCCGAACCCCTGTGGACAGCGTGCTAGCCGTATCTTACAGTCTGCCCGGTTACTGAATCACGCTGAGGGCCGCTGCCCCTAAAGCAAACTGCGAAAACAGCTGGGACCAGTCCAGAAAGCCCCGCAACGCTGAGGGTTTGAAAATCTTCTCCGGAACCACAATCGTGTCGCCGGGATCCATCCGCAGATTGACGAACTCGTTGCCCCAGATCCCGTTCTCCGCTTCGCGGCTGATGACCGACCCATCCGCGCGAATAATGAAGACGTGCTTCCTGTCGGCATCGCGATTGGGGCCACCCGCGAGATGAAGATAAACACCAGCCCGGCGGGTGGTCTCGTAGAGGAATGAATTCTGGTCGTACACCGCGCCCACCACATTCACGCTCGCCGGCACTGCAGGAACCACAAAGCGATCCCCGTCTTCCAGCGCGATATCCGGAAGAACGTCGAGACCGCTGCTGCCCGCTTTGAACTCGAGAACGATGCGGCCGGTGGCGCGCATCTGGCGCAAACGGCCGATCAGAGACTGCTCGCTGTTCTGCGCGGCGGCGCCGCTGGCCAGATCCTGGGGGGAAGTCACAGCCGACGAGGCCAGCGCGAGGTTGCCGCGCTGCATCTGCACCTCCAGCGTCTGGACGTATTCGTCCATGCGTCGCTGCTGAATCGCGCGCGTCGATTCCCGCGTGAATTCCGAACCGTACAAATAAGCGCTTGCTGTCAGGCCACCGGCTCGCTGCACCAGATCGCGGAGGGTCTCCCCGGGAAGCGCCGTATAGATACCGGCGTGGACAAACTCGCCTTCCAGATACACGAATTTGGTCTGCTGCATGAGGGGTACGCGGATGTCGCCCTGCGAAAAGATGGAGACGACATCGCCGGGCTGGAGTTCGAGGTCCTGCGATGCGTCATGCTGCAGCACCAGCTTTCCTAGATCGAAGGAGATGAGAACGGTTTTCAGGGTCGCCGGATCCAGCCGCTCGATCACCGCGTAATCCCAGTCGATCTCCGGCGCGACCGGTCCCACCTCGGTACGGCTGCTGGGTGGAACCGATGGTGAGGATTGACTTTGTTCCGCAGCCAGCGAAGCACTGCCCGCGCGCTGGGCGGCCGTAAGGTTCCGGGAGGCCGCCGCGCCTCCAGCCGCAAGGTCGGCGGCAGACTGGCCGCCGGACAGGTTACCGCTGTAATTCAGATCCGGGTTTTGATCCGTTTGCATCCGGGTCTGCTCGTCCGTTGCCGCAGCTCCCGGCGCGGTCGGCGTCTCACTGTTGTTCGTGGAGGGCTCCACCAGCCGCCGTCGCGGCAACTCCATGGGGCTCGTGGGCTGGCGCAGGTTCGGAAATTTCTGCAGCGGCTCGAATTCAGGCGTGGGCAGCCCAAGTTGCGCGCGTTTCCACCAGTAATTTCGCGTCAGCAAAGAGTCCTTATCCGGTATCAACTCGCTGACGCGCATGCCAGGATGCCACGCAAACCGGCCCTGATTCGCCGTGTTGCCGCGCAGCGTCACGGTCTTCTGATACATGGGAACGATCGAGAAAACACGGATGAGGTCGCCATCTGCGAGAGGCGTTGCCAGACCTGCCTTGTCCCACGCCACTTCCATCGCGTAACGGGCGCGATGCTCGTCGATCCGCTCGACAGAAATGCGCGCCTCGGCGGCTACCACCGAGGCGCCTCCCGCATTGGCAAGCATGTCGCCCATCGAGTCCCCCGAGCGCAGCTCATATAACGCGGGTTCTCTGACGCTGCCCGTGATCGCCACCTGCGCCCCAACCGGCGGGATGAAAATCACGTCCCCGTTCTGCAGCGGTACGTCCTTCGATTTGTCGCCATGCACCAGCAGCGAGTACAGGTCGAAATCCGTAACCTCGGCGCCCGCGCGCCGCAGAATAATATGGCGGAACGATCCCGCCGCGGACGGGCCGCCGCTCGAAAACAGCGCGTCGACCAGGGTGCTGAGGGAACTGACTGTGTACATTCCCGGCCGCCGCGCTTCACCCGCCAGGTAAACCTGAATAGCTCGAATCTGGCCCACGTCGGCGGTCAGATCGAAATTGCGGTATACCCTGCCAATGGCCGACCGAAGATGGGCGTCCAGTGCGGAAAAGGGCATGCCCGCGACGTGCACTTCGCCGACCTGCGGCAGGTAAATCTCCCCGGAGCGGTCGACGCGCACATCGGCGCGAAAATTCACCTGTCCCCACACACGAATGCGCAGTTCGTCTCCCGGGCCGATCACGTAATCCGGAGGGACCGGCGCAAGATCGAGAGGAGCAAACGTGGAAGGAACTCTGCGAAACAGGCTTGCGCCATAGATCGGCAACACTTGCCCGATGGTGGAGGCCACAAACTTCTGAAATTCGGTCAGCGGCTCGGGGGGGAGGGTCTCCTGCACCGGGAGGCGCTGCCCAGGCTGGCGGGTCAGATTTTCGTTATCCCGGTAATCGAAAAAACCGGGTTGCTGGGTACCGGTTTGGCCGGATTGCTGCATCGGACTGATAGAGGACAGTGGATTCTGATTCCTGGCTCAGACCCGTGCACTGTGACGAATTCGCCAGCAGCGGGTCGCTGCAATCCGCGGCGCCGTTGGGATTCTGCGTGCTGCCGGGAAGGTTGTCCTGCGCTCCCCCTTGCAACGCAAGGGACAGGCACGCAAGGGAAAGAAACCAGGGGAAATGTCTCGTCATACGATGGTAATGCACCAGGCGGAGGGAGGAAACGGATGGTGCCGCGAAGCGGACTGTTTCATTGAATCGCGCGAGAGAATCTCTGTGAAAGACAGTCTAGCATGGTGCCAGGGGGTGACTGCGGGGGTATACCTTTGGGGGATTGAGATGCCCAGTTGGGGAAGGTTATTGTCGTAATGACACTGCCGTGACATTCGTGCTACGGCGATCAAAATTGATCCTTGATCCGACTGCTTCCCTTGTATACTGCAGCCAGAAACAAGAACATCATCGGTTACAGTTTAGTAACAACTTACACACTACATATTCCATTTAATTCAGCCCGCCGGAATCGCTGGTCTGTTTTTCTTAAGGTTTGCGCACGTCAGAATGCTAAGCCGTTGTGATGGGTGGGAATGAGCTCGCTTTCTTTCGATAATCTTTTTTCTCCGGACACCACTGACCGCTCAGAAGGTGTCTCTCATCTCGCTTCTGCCGGCAACCCTCCGGCAGCCTCTTCTGCCTGGAGCGATGAGACCTCCCCGCGGGAAGAGGCGATCGGCCATGCCAGCCCGTGGGCGCTCTGCGCCCTGCGCCGGGCGCTGGATTTCACCATAGCCGCCATTGCTCTTATTGTCCTCATGCCGGTGATGTTCTGCGCCGCTTTCCTGGTCTGGTGGGGCTCTCCCGGTCCGGTCTTCTTCCGGCAACGCCGCATGGGCCGCGACGGCAGAGAGTTCACTCTTTATAAGTTCCGCTCTATGTGCCCGAAAAAGGGCAGCAACTCCTCCATCACGGTGAGCGGCGACGTACGTATTACTCCCGTGGGCGCGCTGCTGCGCCGTTACAAGCTCGACGAGCTGCCGCAGTTCTGGAACGTCCTGCGCGGTGATATGTCTCTCGTCGGCCCCCGACCCAAACTTCCGCAGCATGAAGCTCTGCGCATGGTCTGCCGGCCTGGTATTACCGGCGTGGCGACTCTCGCCTTCCGCAAAGAAGAAGAGTTCCTCTCCGAAATTCCCGAAAATCAGCTTGAGATCTTCTACGAGACCTACGTCAAGCCGGCCAAAGCCCAGCTCGATCTCGAATACATGCGTACCGCGACCCTGTCCAGCGATATCAGGATCCTCTGGCGTACTGCCAGTGCCTGCCTCTTTTCCACCGAAGGATCGATGGCCGATTCCGCCGATATCATCACGCACTACGAGACGGCAGCACGGGCCGCGCGCATCAAGGCCATCAACCACTCGGCCGTTCCCGTCGCGCATGCTCTCACACAGCCGAGAGTGTTTCCTGCCAGCCTGAATCAGGAACTCTAACCCCCCGATTCGGCGCCTGCCTCCTCGAAAACGAGGCTGCCGGCCGCGCCGCTTCTTTTTTCGAGCCAGATGTTGCTGGACTTGATACTCCTTTCCCATCATGGCCCATCCGGGGTACCAGGGGCACGTCCGGCTGACGAAAGTAATGTACTCCTCCCGCGGAACTGCCCGAATAATGAGCACATCGATCCGGCCGACCCTGCGGCAATCAACCGTTTCCGCTCCGCGCCGGGGTGTACGACAGTAATCGCACGGCGAATGTCTGTGGAGTGATTCGTTCGAGCGCCTGCGTTGCGGAAAGGCGCCGCCTTGGGCCCCGAAAAATTGCCGAACGCGGCCGGTTATGCGGGTCGCTGGCCCAATCGGCGACCCCTGCTGCCGGCCACCGTCTTACTCTGTGCCGGCGCAGTCCTCGCTCTGATGCTCGACGCCCGCCAATTGCCGGCGCAGCTGGGGGAGCCGCAGACCCAGCACCAAACGACCCAGCGCAGCGGCCCCGATCGACGCAGCGCTCTCTTTCTGGCGCGACGCAGGCCGCGCACCCAGGTCCCGGCGGCAATCCTGTTGCGGGGCCGCGCCGCCCACGCAGCCATGGTGCGTGCGCAGAACCCCGCTCTCGCCATCCAGCCGCCCTCCACCACCTGGCAACCCGTCGGGCCTGCCCAGGTCAACACGCCGGCCTGGAACCTCGTATCAGGACCCGTGCTGGCCATTGCTGCCGATCCCTCAGATTCTTCCGGAAATACTGTCTACGTGGGAACCGACGGGGGTGGAATCTGGAAATCCACCAACGCCTCCGCGGCGGCTTCCACCGTGACCTTCGCCCCCCTCACCGATAATCTGAGCGCCTGGTCCTCCGCCGCGCTCGCTTCCCTCAGCATCGGCTCCATCACGGTGCAGCCTGGCGGGACTGGGGTGATTCTCGCCGGAACCGGCGATCCCAACAGCGGCTCCGGCTCCTGGTATGGCGCCGGGATTCTGCGCTCCACTGACGGAGGAACCACCTGGAGCCTGACCACGGCGACCACCACCGACCCCGTCGGTCAGCGCTACAGCTTCGTCGGCAACGCCTTCGCCGGATTCGCCTGGAGCACGACCAATCCCAGCCTGGTCGTAGCGGCCGTCATCGGCGCCGGGAACGAATCGATTGTCGCTGGCGAACTGGGCTCGCTCGACATCACCGGGATCTACTACTCCCAGGACGCGGGCAACACCTGGACGCTCGCGACGCTTGAAGACGGGACACAGGTGATTCAGGGCGACGAGTACGAAAACAACACCGGCAATCCCGCTACTTCGATTGTGTGGAACCCGGTCCGCCAGCGCTTTTACGCTGCGATTCGTTACCACGGTTATTACGAATCCCTGGACGGTATCACCTGGACACGGCTCGCGAACCAGCCCGGCACAAATCTGACCACCAGAATGTGCCCCACCAACCCTGGAATCCTCGGCTCCTCGGCGTGTCCCATCGATCGCGGCGTGCTGGCGGTCCAGCCACTCACCGGAGACATGTTTGCTCTCACGGTGGACAGCAATAATCTTGACCAGGGCTTGTGGCAGGATGTCTGCCACATCACCGGCTCCGGCGGCTGCGCCTCATCGACCGTGACCTTCGCCACGCGCATTGCTGACCAGGCTCTCCAGACCCCCACCGGCAGCGGCACCATCGCCCAGGCCGACTACGACTTCTGGCTGGCCGCCGTACCGTCGCAGCAGGACACGCTGCTCTTCGCGGGTGCCACGGATATCTGGCGATGCAGCCTGGCCAACAGCTGTGCCTGGCGCAACACCACCAACACGCAAACCTGTGCCGCCGCGCAGGTCGCCCCCTGGCAGCACGCCATTGACTCAACCTTCGGCTCCAGCGGGCTCCTCTACTTCGGCAACGACGCGGGCTTGTGGCGCTCCACCGACAACGTCAATCAGCAGAAGTTCACCTGTTCCAGCGACGACGCGAATCATTTTCAGAACCTCAACAGCGGCATCGGTTCCCTCGCTGCGGTCGAAAACTTTGCCCAGGACCCCAACCATCCCTCCACATGGATCGCGGCTCTCGGCGATCTCGGAACCGCGGCTCCCGCACCGAACTCCAGCTCTGCCTCGACGGCGTGGAACCAGGTCCTCGGTGGCGAAGGCGATGTCGTCGCTATCGATCCTGCCGATCCCAGCAACTGGTACGCCACATCCGAACTCGGCGTCGGCATCAATGAGTGCACCAGCGGCACGGCCTGCTATTCCACGGGTTTCGGCAACGTCGTCATCGGTGAGCCGCAGGTCGAGAACGACTTCCAGCCGGTTCCGGCTCCCTGGATCCTCGATCCGCAGAACACCGCCAATCTGATCCTGGGCACCTGCCGTGTCTGGCGCGGGCCCGCGAACGGCATGGGCTGGAACCAAACCAACCTCCTCAGCAACATGTTGGACAACGATCAGGCGGCCGCATGCGACGGCAATGCCGAGATTCGCACGCTCGCCGCCATCCCCATCACCAGCGGTTCTTCCGCCGGTTCCGAAATGATCTACGCCGGCATCGCGGGGCGCTTCGACGGCGGAGGCCTCATTCCTGGCCATCTCTTCAGCGCCACCGTCAACACCGCCTCGCAGGCTGCTACCACCACCTGGACCGATCAGTACGCCTCGCCGGTCACTAACAATACCCTCGGTGGAAGCCAGTTCAATCCGCAGGGGTATGGCATCTCCAGCATCGATCCCGATCCGCACGATCCGACCGGGCAGACCATCTACGTCACTATCCAGGGAGTCTCCGGCGCCTTCTGGTACGAGCCGAATCTCTACAAATCCGTCGACGGCGGCGCACACTGGACCGATATCTCCGCTAACCTCCCCTTCGTCCCGGCCAACAGCGTGATCGTCGATCCCAACAACGCGAACATCGTTTATGTCGGGGATGGATACCGGAGTCTACGTTACGCAAAATGTCTCCAGCTGCGCTGCCACCACCGGAGGCTGCTGGAACGTCTACGGCAGCGGTCTGCCCAACGCGCCCGTGATGAGCCTGATGGCCTACAACGAGGGCGACACGCAGACCTTGCGCGCAGCTACATACGGCCGCGGCATCTGGCAGGTCGATCTCGTCACCACCGGCATCGCTCCCACGGCTGCAACCACTTCCCCGGAGTCGCTCACCTTTCCCGGCCAGCAGGTCTCGACTCTCGGTACGCCGCAGACCATTACCGTCACCAACACCGGCACTCTGTATCTGAACATCACCAGCCTCTCCATCACCGGCGACTTCGCGGAGACCGATAACTGCAGCGGCCAATCGCTCCCCCTCCAGGGAACGCTGCCAGATCACCGTGGCCTTCGATCCCTCGCAAAGTGGCGCCCGCACCGGTCTGCTCACTGTCTTCGGCAATGTCACCGGCGGACAACTCACCGTCGCGCTCTCCGGCACCGGCCTTGCGCCCGCTTCCATCGTGCTCACGCCGACTTCGCTCGCCTTCGGCGCTGCGACCGTGGGATCGAAGTCGTCGCGCCAGTACATCACCGTCGCCAATACCGGGGACATCGCCGCATCCCTGACCAGCGAAACCGCGACCGGTGACTTCTCCATCGCCGCCAACACCTGCGCCGCCTCGCTTGCCGGCAATTACAGCTGCACTCTTGGAGTCGTCTTCGCTCCCACGGCCTCCGGCACACGCAACGGCGTGCTCACCGTCGTCGATTCAGTCGGTACCCAGACCGCGCTTCTTTCAGGAACCGGACAGAACCCCGCCACCGACGCGCTTTCCCCGCTCGTCGCTTTCCTTCGCCCCACAACAGGTCGGAACCACCAGCACCGCGCAGCCGATCACGCTCACCAACAGTGGCGATCAGCCGCTCACCAGCATCGCCGTCAAAGCCACCGGCGATTTCACCGCCGTCAATAACTGCGGAACACTGCTGCAGGGCAATGCCACCTGCTCCATCTCCATCACCTATGCGCCCACCATCGCCGGTGCGGAGACGGGCACATTGACCGTTACCGATGAGTTTCATTCTCAGACGGTAGCCCTCAGTGGAACCGGTCTCGCCCCTCCCGGCGCCTCGGCGCTCCCTGCATCGATCAACTTCGGCGGATACGCTCTCGGCACCACCAGCGGCGCGCAGATTGTCACCGTCACCAACAGCGGTGGCTATGCTCTCGCCAATCTTGCCGCCGTAGTGAGCGCAGGCTTCGCTCTGGCGAGCAACAATTGTTCCGCGACCCTGGCCATCGGCGCCACTTGCCAACTCGGCGTCACGTTCACGCCTGCCGCCGCCGGACCTGCCACCGGTACCCTCACCGTCTCCGCTGCGAATCTCCCCACTTCTCTCACGGTCGCCCTCAGCGGAGCTGGCGACGACTTCAGCCTGGCCGTCAGCGGATCCTCGTCCGCAATCATCACCAGCGGCCAAACCGCAACCTTCCCGCTTCAGTTAGCGGGTCTGGGGGGAACCTCCGGCACGGTCGCACTCTCCTGCACCGGCGCTCCGCAAAACTCAACCTGCTCTCTGAACCCGGCCACCATCGCCGTCAACGGCCAGAACACCTCCAGCGTGACCGCGTCCATCGTCACCGGGGTCGCGACGTCTACTTCGTCGGTCCTGACTCATCCGGGCTGGAAGTCCGTCATTCCCGTCCTCAGCCTTGCGTTGCCTTTTGGCCTCCTCGGGATGCGTCGCAGAAAATCGCTGCGCGCCGCCGTTCTCCTCATCGCCATCGCAGCGCTCGCCTTCGGATGCGGCGTCGGTTCCAGTTCCGGCTCGGGCGGTAGTGGAGGAGGAGGCGGCGGTGGTGGAGGGGGTGGAACCGGCACGCAAAATCAGACACCTTCCGGCACCTACACCCTCACCGTCACCGGAACCATGTCGAACATCACGCACAGCGTCCAGCTGACTCTCACCGTGCAATAGCAAAGGCGGGATCGCTTGATCCCGCCTTTGCGAGGTTGCCGGCCTGATTTCGGCTCACGGACGGTGCAGCACAATCGACACCGGGTCGCGGTCCTCCTTTTTCAGAACCGTAACTGTAGTTGTTACATGATCGGACCACGCGCGGCTCACCACCTCGCGCACCTCCTTCTCGCGGCTGCTGAATTTCCGCTCGCCACCGCTGAGCTCCGCCAGCAGAAAGCCGTCGAACTCGCCGAAGCGGTCGAAGACCAGCCCCGCCACCTTGCCGGTGAAGCTTTCCCCACCCGGCATCGCGTGCGCCGCCAGAAAGTGATGTTCCAGCGCCTTCAGCAGAGCATGCCCCTTCACGCTGCCCAGCCCTGTGCAGCCGTCCCACCCATGAATCGACGTGTAACCCGGCGCACCAAAGGTGGCGTTGTTGCGCCCGTCGTCGACATCGCGGAAGCAATGCCGGAAGTCGTGCTTGTAAAGCGTCGGGTTCAGATACCCAACCCGCTCGCCCAGGCGCGCGTTGATCAGCGCGATCAGGCCGGCATAGAGCGGCGACGCTTCGCTCGTCCCCTGCACGTCGGGAACAGCGCTGCCCTCGTACACGATCGAGTAGCCGCTCGCGTAGCCGGCAATATCCGGCACCCCCCGCCCCCGGCGATGCCCCGGATTGACCGACGGCGGAATGTGGTGGTGATGTTGCCAGAACGGCAGCCCAAACGCGTCGCTGATACCGCCGCCCGTCGTGCCGAACTCGACCACGCCTGACGCTACCCATGTGATTTCGGTGAACGACGATCCTGCAACATTGCCGATCGTCGTGCCGCCTACTGAGGTCACCCAGGGATCGGACTCCGGATAGATCACGCGAGCCTTCCCTCCAGCGATCGCTGCCGACGACCCGTTATCGCCGGACGCCGCAAACACAGTTGTCCCGAACATCGCTGCTTCCTGGAAGGTCGTGCCCACCGCGTCCATCACCGCCTGCGTCCACGCCAGCCCTCCGGCCGTCTCGAATTCCGACCATCCCCAGCTGATCGACAGCACCGACGGCCGCCGCTCTCCGGGTTTGGGATGGATCGCGCGCTTCAGCGCGAGAATCCATCCGTTCTCGTCCCACGTCGTGAAGTAAACGTTGATATGAGCGCCCTGCGCCACCGCGCCGGCTACCTGAATGTCGAGCGCGACTTCGATGTCGTCGTCTGGATTGATGCCCGGAACGTTGGAAGCGCCGTTGACACCGATGTCCGTCAGGGTCGGCGGCACATAGCCAGGACCGATGCCCAGCGGCGTGGTGAAGTACGCCGTGACATCGCTGGGGAAGTAGCCGCACGGCCCCAGCAGCGCGTTGCTGAACTCCAGCAGGCCGATCGTCTCCTTATGCATTCCCGCCGCCGGCGCCGGAAAATCGTACAGCTTCGCCACCTGCGGCGGCGTCAGCGGTGTGATCGTCGGGAACGGAGTCATAGCGCGCCGCGCCATGCGCCGCCGATCCAGCCCAAACACACCTTCCACTACATTCCCCAGCAGCTCCGGCAGGTGCACGTAGCCTTCGTAGCCGATGTAGACCATCTTCTCCGCGCCCTCTGGCTTCTTTCTCTTTCCGTTCTTGTCCTGCGCCCGGGGACGGCGCGGTGCTTCGACAATGGCGTCGCTCTCGTAGCGCCCCAGCTCCACCGCGAACGCCTTGCCGAGGTTCGCCGCCGTGCCGGAGGCGATCACCGCCCGCTGCGAGGCATTCGTCTCCACCACCGTAAGATCGTGCTCGCGAGCGAAGCTGGCGACCAGCTCCAGATCTTCCGCATCGGCGCCGTAGCGCTCCTCGAATTCCTCGCTCGAGAGAAAACGGCGTTCTCCCGGGGGTGTCGCCGCCCAGTGCTCCTGATCCGGCAGCGAAGGCGCGCCTTCACGCCGCCGCACGGTGATGGTGATGGGAAGAACTTCGTTGGGATCAGCCGGACCGAGGCGCTTGGATCCGGGTGCAGGCTGGCGAAGGCTGTTTTCAAGACGGTAATAATCATTGGGGACAGGCATGGGATCGCTCCTTTAGCGTGCGCGGAGCTGCCGTCGACAGTTGGGTCCGAACCGCAGAATTCCTGCTTCAGCTTTGTCGCGGCAACAGGCGATGCCGGGATAGTGAGGTCCGTCCAGCCGCCGTTTCATCGTCGGCGACATTGTTTCTCACCTCCGGGCCGATGCGCGCGGAGAGCAAAAGAAAAGGACCGATCCTGGGACCGGCCCTCCTGCGCTGACTTTTGCTTCATGCACTCCACCAACTCTCACCTCACCGTGCAGTGACGTTAGAGGTGCAGCGTTCGCCAGCTGTAAACCAGTAACGCAAGCATTGCCAGCATCGCGGTCTCAAACAGCAGCGCCCACGCGAGTCCGCGCAGGCAGCCGCCGCGCCAGTGCCACGCGCGAGGCCGGCGGGACAAGATTCTGGGTTCGCTCGTCACAGACGATTCCCCGGACACGAATCAGGATTCGGATCAGACACGTTAAGTTCCAAAGCAGAAAGAAAACAGGACTCCACCACGAAGGGGAATCTCTCAGGGACTGCAAAGAATACTCGGCGATCGTGTCACACACCTGCCGTTCTCCGCCATGCCCTCTTCGAGGAATAACGACAGTGCAAAAAGGCCGCCCCCAAAGGGAGCGGCCTTATCTGTGCCGTGAGCGCTATGCTCGGTGCCCGGTCTTACTCGTGCACGGTATCCACAAACGCCCGCAGTTTCCGCGACCGCGATGGATGACGCAGCTTGCGCAGCGCCTTCGCCTCAATTTGACGGATGCGCTCGCGCGTCACCTGGAAGCTCTGTCCGACTTCTTCCAGCGTGTGCTCGGAACCATCCTCGAGGCCGAACCGCATTTTGACCACGCGCTCTTCGCGCGGCGTCAGCGTGCGCAGCACCTGCGAGGTGTATTCCTTCAGGTTGACGCTGATCACGGCATCGGAAGGTGAAACCGCCTGGCGATCTTCGATGAAATCGCCCAGATGGGAATCTTCTTCCTCACCAATCGGCGTCTCCAGCGAAATCGGCTCCTGTGCGATCTTCAGCACCTTCCGCACCTTCGCCACCGGAATATCCATGCGCTTCGCAATCTCTTCCGAAGTCGGTTCGCGTCCCAGTTCCTGCACCAGCTGCCGCGACGTCCGGATCAGCTTGTTGATGGTTTCGATCATGTGCACCGGGATGCGAATCGTTCTTGCCTGGTCCGCAATGGCGCGCGTGATCGCCTGCCGGATCCACCACGTCGCATAGGTTGAGAATTTGTAACCGCGGCGGTACTCAAATTTGTCCACTGCCTTCATCAGGCCGATGTTGCCTTCCTGAATCAGGTCGAGGAACTGCAGTCCGCGATTCGTATACTTCTTCGCTATGGAGACCACCAGGCGCAGGTTGGCTTCAATCAGCTCCCGCTTCGCCTGCTCGGCGTCCATATCGCCCTGGATCATCTCGCGCTGGGTGCGCTTGAGCTCGGCGATGATGACGCCCGCCTCTTCCTCCAGCTTCTCGAGGTCGATCTTGCAGTTCTTCTGCTGCCGCCGGTACTCCTTCTTCAGCTCCTCGCTGCGCGACTGCTCGTACTTTGTATCGAGCGAGCGAATCTGCCGCTCCAGCGTGCGCATCGCCTCGACCGTCTTGTTCACTTTGTCGAGAAGCCGCTTGCGCTCGAGGTTCGTGTACTTCAGCTCCCGCACAATGCGCGAAACCAGCACCTTCTCCCGCGCGATGCTCCAGCGCAGCCGCCGGTGTTCCCGCGGCTTCGCCTTCTGATTCACCGTTGCCAGCTTCTCTTCGAGTTGCTGCGCCTTCTTCTGGTGCTTCACCAGGGTGTCGATCTTGTTGACCGTGGCGCGCACCCGCGACTGCACCACTTCTTCGGTGAGCTCCTCGTCGTCGAAGATGACGATTTCCTTGATGTTCCGCACGCCGCGCTTCAGGTCCTCGCCCAGCGCGACAATTTCCCGGATCACCACCGGCGATCGCGAAATCGCCTTCATCACGCGCAGCTGTCCGCGCTCGATGCGCCGCGCAATTTCGACTTCGCCTTCGCGCGTCAGCAGCGGTACGGTGCCCATCTCGCGCAGGTACATGCGGACGGGGTCGTTCGTCTTTTCCAGTGTTCCCGGCGTCAGGTCCAGCTCGACATCCTCGCCCTCTTCAGGCTCGAAGTCGTCTCGTTCCGGTCCGCCGATTTTTGGGCCGCCCTCGAGAATGTCGATTCCCTGGGTGCCGATGGTCGTGATCAGGTCGTCAAGATCGTCGGGCGAATTCATATCGCCCGGAAGCAGGTCGTTGACCTCGTTGTAGGTCAAATACCCCTTCTCCTTGCCGGCATCGATCAGCTTCTGAATGTCTGCTTCGTACTTATCGTCAATAGGCAAGCGGATTGGTCCCCCGCGTCAATTTTCGGAATCTGTCTCACCTGGAGTGGACGAGGTGCGGTCAGGGCCATAAGAGGCAAAAGCCAGTTCGGCACAATGGCCGATGGGCTATAGACGCACGTCTCCCCGGGACGTTCAGAATACCACGAAATCACCCTAACCCCGGTTATTTCTGGCATTTCGGGCTACTTTTGCCCTCGAAACGTCGAGCCTTAGGGACAGGATCCTCATTGATTTAGATGTGGAAATCGCCAAATTGTTTCATCAGGTGCCTTTGGTCGACGTCAAGCACCCCGACTTGAGTGCACCCAGACCCCCGGCCCTGGCCCCTGACCACTTTTCCGCCGCCTCCCCCGCTGTACCCTAAATCCGGAACCCCGTGCCCAACGACTTCGCCCAGACCGTCAAAGAGCAGGCCGACATCGTCAAGATCATTGGCGACTACGTCCGACTCCGCAAAGCTGGCGCCCAAAACTACACCGGCCTCTGCCCCTTCCATAAAGAGAAGACTCCTTCCTTCAGCGTTCACGCCGGCCGCCAGTTCTTCAATTGCTTCGGCTGCCACGAGCACGGCGACGTCTTCACCTTCATCCAGAAAATCGAGAACGTCGGTTTCTCCGAGGCGGTTCGCACCGTCGCGCAGAAAGCGGGCATCCCCCTCCCCAAACGCGAATTCGCCTCGCCCGAAGAAGCCCAGGAGCACCGCCAGCGCGGCAAGCTCCTCGAACTCCACGAAGTCGCCACCGCCTGGTTCGAAGAACAGCTCCGCTCCCCCGAAGGCGCCTCGGCGCGCGAATACCTCACCGGCCGCGGCCTCACCGCCGACGGCATCGCAAAATTTCGCATCGGCTACGCACCCGACTCTTTCCGCACCCTCGGCGAGCGCCTGCAATCCCTCGCCGACCCGGGCACCCTCCGCGCCTCCGGTCTGTTTTCCTGGAAGGACCAGGAAGACGGCTCTCCCGGCCCGATGTACGCGCGCTTCCGCAAGCGCATCATGTTCCCCATCGCCAACGAGAGCGGCCGTGTCATCGCCTTCACCGCGCGTACGCTGGAAACCGGCGAGAAGGCCGGCCCCAAGTACCTCAACTCCTCCGAGACCCCGCTCTACTCCAAGAGCCACGTCCTCTTCAATCTCGATAAAGCCCGCCAGGCCATCCGCTCCGACGGCGGCGCGGTCCTCGTCGAAGGTCAGATGGACTGCATCTCCGTCTACCTCGCGGGGATTCCTAATGTCATCGCGACGAGCGGGACTGCGTTTACCGAATCGCAGACCCGCCTGCTCCGCCGCTACGCCACGAAAGTCATCGTCAACTTCGATCCCGATACCGCCGGTTCCAACGCCGCCGAAAAATCCATCGCGCTTCTCACGGAAGAAGGCTTCGAAGTCCGCGTCCTCACGCTCGACGCCGGCCTCGATCCCGACCGCTACATCCGCGAACGCGGCGCCCGCGCCTACGCCGACGCCCTCCGCGCCGCGCCCTCCTTCCAGACCTGGCTCACCGACCGCGCCCGCCACCTCTTCCCCTCGCGCGATCCCAAATCCAAAACCGAAGCCCTCAATTTCCTCCTGCCTCACATCCGCCGCATCCCCAGCCGCATCGCCCGCGACGCTTTTGCCATTGACGCCGCCCAGGCTCTCGGCATCGACTCCGCCCTCGTCCGCGCCGAGCTCAAGGAAGCCGCCGCCAAACGCCGCGACTCCCTCGGCGCGCAGAACTATCCGCTCACCCACTCCGAACGCGTCCTGCTCCAGGCCTTCTCCGCCCCGCGATCGAGCGAGTGCTATCTGGTCGCCGAAGGCGCATGGCACCAGCACCAGGCCGAGTTCTCCGCCCTGCGCTCCGACGTGCGCGCCATCGTCGAGCAGCTCCGCAACCGCCCCGACGGCGCCGATCCCATGACCGCGCTCGCCGCGCCCGCCGAACGACAGCTCCTCGCCGAGCTCTTCCTCTCCATCCACGACGCCGAGCCCGACGCGGACGCCGTCGAAGACGCGATCCTCGCCATCCGCTGTTCCGCATTGGAGCAGCAACAGCGCGAGCTCCGCGTCGCCATCGAACAAGCCGAACGAGCCGGGAAGGCAGAAGAAATCGCGCGTCTAACGCGTGAAAACCAGGAAGTCACCCGCAAGCTCCGCGAGCTCGACTAACCCGACGCCAAGGAATTGACCCGGAGTTTCGTCACGAAATTGAAGGTCCCACCGGCATCTGGAGCGGGTTGACGGGGGGCTCCCCCCGGGGGGTGGGGACTGCGGCAAGTTGCTGCAACGGGCGGGGTTCTGGGAAGGTCCGGTTGGGGTGTGGCATATTACTGAAAATGAGTCGGTTAGGATAAGCTTTCTGGCGCGGTGCGGGGGCCAGGGGGCGCCGGTGTTGGCGACTCTGTCACCTGTCGGGTTCGGTGCTGTGTGGAAGCCTGGCATGGTGATTTCTCGAGTGGAAATGGAAAAGGCCGCTCGCTGTGAGCGGCCCTTTTCTTTTTAGCCCCTGTTATTAGAATACCAAATCCAGCCTGAAAACACGCCAAATATTATCGATGAAAACGGCCCAGAAACCTAGTTGAATCAGGAACAACACTTTCGTACCGTAAGCAAAAAGCTTGACAGATTTCCACCGCAGTTGGGGAAACTGGGTTGGCGGTCCAGGAGCTGGAGAGACCGCATGCGGGACCGTCTCCAAAAAGGTAAATTCATCTGCATGGCAAGAACCGCAATCCGCCGCATGATCGCCTGCGCTGTCGTGGCCGCCGCCCTCACCGCTTCCGCCCAGTCGCCGATGCCCGCCATGCCCGGCATGCACGCCTTTCCGCCGCCCGACCAGCTGCCCGTCCCCATCCACATGACCGGCATCGGCAATTCGCACATTGCCATCAAGGCCAGCCCCGAAGCCCAGGTGTGGTTCGATCAGGGGCTCAGCCTGCTGCACGACTTCTGGGATTACGAATCGGCGAAGGCCTTCGAGCAGGCCGTCCGCACCGACCCGCAGTGCGCCATGTGTTCCTGGGGTCTCGCCGAGGCCATGATCTTTCGCGACGAGGCAGACAAGGTCTACGCGAACCAGGCTCTCGATCAGGCGGTGAAGCTTGAGCGCAAAGCCGGGAAGGCCGACCGCCTCTATATCGATGCAGCCGTCGCCGCTTCTCATGAAGAGAAGGGCGGCCATACCGCCTCGATCGCCCTCTACCGCAAGCTGGTGAAGCAGGAACCGCACGACATCGAAGCGCGCATCTTCCTCGCCAACGCCCTCGGCGATGGCTTCGACGATCAAGGCGAACCCAAACCCGGCACGAAAGAGAAAATCGCCATCCTCGAAAGCGTTCTGAAGGACGCGCCCAATGACTCGGCGGCCAACCACTACTGGATCCACGCCATGGAGCCGAGCAATCATCCGGAGCGCGCCATTCCCAGCGCCGCGCTGCTCGCCTCGCTCGCGCCCACCAGCGGCCACATGGTGCACATGCCCGGCCACATCTACTACCGCGTCGGCGACTACGCCAGTGCCGACCGCTGGTTCACCGCCTCCACCGAAGCCGATGAGCGCTACATGCGGGAGCAGCACGTCTCCGTGGACGACGACTGGAATTACGTCCACAACATGATGTACGCCATCGCCAATCAGATGGAGCAGGGCCGCCTCACCGCCGCCAACGCGCTCTCCGACCACCTCGCCGCGGCGCACGGCCAGCTCGCCGCCTCCCTCTACATCTGGAGCGCGCGCGATCAGATCTCCCGCGTCAGCCTGCGTCTTCCGGTCGCGCTGCGCGTGGGCGACTGGGCCGCTGTGCTCGCCATGGTCGACGACGCCAACCTTCCCGACGCGGCCAACACCGCCAACCTCCGCTTCCTGCGCGACCAGCTGCGCAGCTTCGCCACCGGGATGCAGGCGCTCGATCGTGGTGACCTGGCAACGGCAAAGGCCGCATCGGCAGAGCTCGATGCCGGACTCTGGCGGCAGACGCAGGACGCGAAAGCAGATGCGCAATCGACGCCGGCTGCGCTCACGCGCGCGCAGACCGGCCCCACGCCTCCGACAAAGGACAGCACGTCTCCTTCGCCCACCGCGCCTCTCAATCCCGACGCCAACTCCGGCCCTCTGGTCAGCGATCTCAGCATCGCTTCGCAGGAACTGCGCGCGGGCGTACTTCTGCTCGACGGCAAAGCCGATGCGGCGAAGAAGCTGTACGCCGAGTCCATCGCTGCGGAAAAGAAGCTCGGTTATCACGAGCCGCCGTTCTACATCCGCCCGGTCGCCGAAACCGAAGCCGAAGCCCTGCTGCGCGCGAAAGATTACGCCGGTGCGAAGACGGCCTATCAAGCCGCGCTGGTGGAACGTCCCGCCTCCGGATTCGAGCTCTACGGCATCGCGCATGCCGACGAGTTGGCGGGCAAGACCGCGGAGGCGCGCGACGAGTATCGGGCGTTCCTGAAAGCCTGGCCGTCCGCGGACCCAAAGCTGACTGAGATGCAACACGCCCGCGCAGCCCTCGGAGACGCAGCAACGGTCGCCACGAAGTAAACGCCGCCGATCTTCTGACAGTCCGTCGTCGAGAGCCCCGTTTCTCTGTTGCGGCGGCCTGGGAAAACCAGATAGACTTGGTCACTTTTCTGCGCATTGCGTCGCCCAAATGCCGGATTGGCGCCGGAGTCAGAGGTTCGCGTCATGCATCGCCGAAGCTGTGCCGCTCTAGTGTCCCTTGTTTCCACTGTGATCCCGGCCGCGCTGGCCCTGTTGGCTCCAGTACCGCTGTTGGCGCAGCAAACCGCCGCGCGGTCATCGTCAGCGGCTCCGGCCATGCCCGCGTCGATCGAGGCGAAGCTTGATCCGCTGCAGGCCGCGCTGCAGGCAGCGCGTGCGGGAGGCGATGCCAGAGCCGAAGCAAAAGCACTCAACGGAATCGGCGATGTGTACTTCAATCTCTCCGAATTTGGGAAGGCTCTGGACTTCTACAACCAGGCGTTGACGCAGGCCCGCGCGGCGAAGGATGCGCAGCAGGCGGCGGCAGCGCTGAACGGAGTTGCCAGCGTGAACCGCGAGCAGGGCGATAAGGATAAAGCCCAGCAGGGTTACAAGCAGGCCCTGGACGTGGCGACGGCATCGGGGGATCTGGTGGGTCAGGCCACGGCACTGAACGGACAGGGCTGGTTGATGGCCAACGACGGCCAATGGGAGAAGGCGCTGGCGCTGCATCAACAGGCTCTCGGTCTGGCGCGCAGGACGGCGGATGACGATCTGCAGGCGATTGTTCTGCTGCGTATCGGGCAGGCCCTTGCGGCCACAGGGCAACTGGACAAAGCGAAGGAGGCCGCCGCACAGGCGCTTGCCATTTTTCAGCGTGTGGGCGACGCAGAGGGAGAGGCGAATACGCTCGGCGCGATGGCGGTGGGGTACAAGAACATCCAGGACAACCAGAAGGCGCTGCAGCTTGGTATGCAGGCGCTGGTGATGTTTCGCGAGTCTGGTGACCAGAGGGGAGTGGCGGCGGCTCTGCGAGGGATAGGGCTGGTGCTGATGGCGCTTGGGCAGCCGGACCGTGCGCTGGAGAGCCTGAACCGGGCGCTCGCCGTCTCTCGTCAGGCCGGGGATCCCTCCAGCGAAGCGATGACGCTGGTGGGCATCGGAACCGTTGATTCCGTGACGGGGCAGAAGCAGAAGGCGGTCGAGGCTCACAATCAGGCACTGGAGATGTTTCGCGCCGGGGGCGATCGGGCAGGAGAAGCCCTGGCGCTTAACTCGATCGGCAGCACCTACATTGCCCTGGGAGAACGGCAGAAGGCGATCGACTCCTTCAATCAGGCGCTGCCACTGTACCGGGGACTGGGTAACCGCGACGGCGAGGCTACAACCCTGGGAAACCTGGGCGTCGCGTGCTTCTATCTGGGAGAGTGGCAGAAAGCGCGCGATTTCTATGACGAGGCCTTGTCGATCTATGTGCAGTTATCCGACCGCGCGGGCGGAGCTAACATGCTGACCAGCATCGGCACGGGCTATTTGGTTCTGGGCGAAAGTGAGAAGGCTCTGGAGTATTACGGCCGGGCTCTCCCCCTTTATCGCTCCCTATCGAATCAATATGGGGCAGCCAATGTGCTGAATAACATCGGATTTGCCTATGGCAAGATGGGGGAATGGCAAAAGGCGCTTGAGCCTCTGCAACAGGCGCTGGCGCTGGACAACGCCATCGGCGATCGTCCTCACCAGGCCGACACGCTCACCATTCTGAGCGCCGCTTACGATGCGGTCGGAGAGAAACAGAAAGCGCTCGATGCGCTGAATCAGGCGTTGCCGATTCGTCGCGAGGTGGGCGATCTCCAGGGGGAGGCCGCGACGCTGGATCAGCTCGGCGTGGTTTACAACGATTTGGGACAGAGCCAGAAGGCGCAGGAGTCTCTGCAACAGGCACTCCCCCTGGCGCGAGAGGTCGGCAACCCCATTCAGGAGTCGCAGGTCCTCAACGATCTCATGCTCAGCGTGAAGTCAACGCAGCCGGCGTTGGCCGTTTTCTATGGCAAACAGGCAGTGAACCTCCTGCAGCAACTGCGAGGGAACATTCAGGGACTCGACCAGGGCTTGCAGACGAGCTTTCTGGTTTCGAAGGAGGATTACTATCACGGTCTGGCGGATCTGCTGATTGCGCAGGGACGATTGCCCGAGGCGCAACAGGTGCTGGATCTGCTGAAGCGGCAGGAGTACTCGGATTTCACGCGCGGCGACACGACGAATCCGATGAGCCCTCTCACTCTGACACCGGCGGAGCAGCAGGCGTCGCAGGACTACCAGAAAACGACGACGGATGTGGTTGCGATGGGACGGGAGTGGGCGGAATTGCGTAAGATCTCGGCTCGCACTCCCGAGCAGGAGACGAGATTCAAGCAGGTCTCCGATCAGCTGCAGACGGCAAGCGCGGGATTGAGCGACTATTACAAGCGGCTCTATGTGTTGCTGGGGTCGGGCGATAACGCGAACGACAAATTAAAGGATGTCAGGGGAGAAGTCAGCTCGCTGAGTCAGATTCTTGCCCGCATGCCACACACGGTCGCGCTGTATACGCTGGTGGGCAAAGACCGCTACCGAGTGATTGTGGTCACGGGTACGACCCAGGTCGCACGCGAGTCTGCGATCGGCGAAGAGGACCTGAATAAGAAGATTGCAGCATTCGAACAGGCGCTGCGCAACCGGACGGGCGATCCGAAGCCGGCGGCGCAGGACCTGTACAACATCCTGATTGGGCCGGTGAAGCAGGACCTGGATCAGGCGCAGGCTGAGACGCTGGTGTGGTCCCTGGACGGAGCGCTGCGCTATGTTCCCATGGCGGCCCTGTACGACGGGAAACAATACTTAGTCGAGAAGTTCAAAATGGTGACGATCACGCCGGTGAGTATCCAATACCTGGCGGAGAAGCCGGATGTGAGTAACCTGAGCGTGGCGGCGATGGGCATTTCGCGCCAGTATGAGTCGCAGCTTCCGGAGCTGAAGGCAGTCGTGGGCGAGTTAGACGAAATTGCAAAGGATCCGCATGTAAGTGGGGCCAACGGCGTGCTGCCGGGAACGGTCCTGCTGAACAACGAATTTACCGAGAAGGCGATGGAGGCACAATTCAGCGGCGACCATACGGTGGTCCACATTGCCAGCCATTTTGTCTTCAGGCCCGGCGACAGCACTAACTCCTATCTTCTGCTTGCCGACAATGACAAAGACGGCAAAGCGTTTCATCTTACCGTAGACGACTTCAATAACAATCCCAACCTGACGCTGACGAATACGGATCTGCTGACGCTCTCGGCGTGTGAAACAGGGATGAGCGGGAACGCAGGCAATGGGCGGGAAGTCGATGGCCTGGGAACATCGGCGGTGACCAAAGGAGCCAGGGCCGTGATCTCGTCGCTGTGGGAGGTGAACGATGCCAGCACCGGGCAGCTGATGGCCGACTTCTATCGCCGCTGGTCCGCCGGCGGAGGCAGCGTGGAGAAGGTGGAAGCCCTGCGCCAGGCGCAGCTGGATCTGCTGCAGGGTAAGGTTGCGGCGCAGGCAGGCGGGGCTGGAAGAGGGGTCGAATCCGTCGATGACACCAGTGCGCCCGCTACGGGAGGATTCTCCCACCCTTATTACTGGGCTCCATTTGTGCTGATGGGTAACTGGCGATAGCTGCGTTGGGCATTTGAAAGCCCGGGCACTTAGTCGACAACATCGTTGTAAGAATGCCGCGCCCATCCGAGGTATCGAGGATTCGCGCGATTCGCATCGTCCAGCGCCCTGAGCATCTGCGGGAGGAGATCGCCATAATCCGGCGTGCGCAGCGCGATCGCCATCTTTGCCAGGTTCCTGTCGCTTAATCCGTCGTAAGCCATAGCGAGATACTTCCGGCTGTTCGCCTCAACCTTTGCAGCCTGTTGTTCCGCGCTTTCTCCATCGCCGGGAGTGCTCAGTTCATACATCATCAGGGTGACGCGCTGCACCGCCGACAGCAGCATCCTGCGTTGGCCGGCATCGCCCTTGAGCAGTTTGTTCTGGATGTCGGCGTTGACCGTCATCCCGGCCGGCGCCGCCACGTTGCTCACCGCACGGAAGGCGTCCGCAAGGCCGGGAAGAAAGCGCAGATTCCCCGCACCCTTATTTTCTGGCCGTTGCTGCGGCTCCACGTCCAGATGGATCCCGTCGAATCGCTCGGCGGGATGTTTCCCGTTGAACTCGACAACTTCAGCGACCTTGTCCAGCAGCTTTTGGCGGTACTTTCCCGGCTCATCGGCCTCCGTGCTGGAGAGCAGCGCTTCGACCCTGATCCTTGAGCGATGCATCAGATCGATCAGGTGAGCGAACTCGCTCTTTTCGGCGGCCGCGCTGGCGACCGACCATGACACATAGACTTCGTTAATGTTGGCGGATTGGCAAAAGTCCCGCAACTTCTCTGCCCCGCGGGGTGCGCCGAGCACGGTGGGACTCTTCCACACCCACAGGCCATGCACCAACCCCGGGTCCGCAGCGGCAGCGGAACCGGCGGAGAAGAAGCCCAGCAGGACGAAGGCAAGCGTGCCTGCACAAAGGCCGCGCACGGCCCGCATTTTGATCATGGTTCCCTCCGGTCCGGTTTCCGGCGAGATGAAGAAGGCTCCTGAAGTCAGGGGCCTGATCGAGAAACTACGCCGTCTTCGGCAGACCCATGAAATCGAGAGCGCGAATGAGGTACGCCTTCATCTCGTGCCGCGGAACAATCGCGTCGAGGAAGCCGTGCTGCAGCAGGAACTCGGCCCGCTGGAAGCCTTCCGGCAGCTTTTGCCGAATCGTCTGCTCGATCACGCGCGGCCCGGCAAAGCCGATCAGCGCGCCGGGCTCGGCAATGTTCAGATCGCCCAGCATGGCGAAGCTTGCGGTCACGCCGCCCGTGGTTGGATCGGTCAGAACCGAGATGAAGGGAATCCCTGCCTCATCCAGGCGTGCCAGAGCCGTCGAAACTTTGGCCAGCTGCATCAGGCTCACGATGCCTTCCATCATGCGCGCTCCGCCCGAAGCGGCGACCGTGATCAGCGGCACCCGATCGTCGTGCGCCCGGTCGATGGCCCGCGCGATGGTCTCGCCGACAACCGCGCCCATGCTGCCACCCAAAAAGCTGAACTCAAACACGCTGAGGATCACGCGGTGCGGCCCGAGCTGTCCCTGCACGTTCACGATGGCGTCGTTGAGGCCGGTCGCCTTGCGCGCCTTCGCCAGCTTCTCTTTGTACGGCTTCAGGTCGACGAAGTTGAGCGGGTCGGTCGATTTCAAATCGCCGTTGAGCCACTGATATCCGGGATCGACCAGGCTGGCGATGCGTGCCTGGGCGCTGATCCGCCCGTGCCGGCCGCACTTCGGGCACACCTGCAGGTTGGTCTCGAGGTCGGCCTTCCAGATTGGCTGGCTGCATCCTTCGCACTTGATCCAAAGGCCCTCGGTGCGCACGCGGTTCTCGCCCGACTCAATCTTGTTGTCTTCCCGTCTGAACCAGGACATGCACATCCCCCGCAGGCGAAGGTCCGGCCAACGAAGCCAGCCTCGCCAAACTGCCCAAAACAGATTATCAGGGCGCCCCTGGCGGGCTAACCGGCGACTCTCTGCCCGGTGCCGGTCACAGGAATTCGCCGTTTGTCCGGAACCGGACGCTGTCCTGTTGCGTAATCATGAATGTCCCCACGGCGGGAGGTGCGAATGATGTTCTGCAGCGCTTGTGGTCAGCCGATTGATGCCTATCAGCCGTTCTGCCCGCGATGCGGGCGGCAGGTCACGCCCATCGCGACGGCGACGCCGCCCCCCTGGGCCTGGACCCGCGTTCATCGCCACGTTCATACCCTGGGCATTCTCTGGATCGCCTATGGCGCCCTGACCCTGATGAGCTGGCTGTTCGCCGTCGGCGTTCTGGGGGGTGTCTTCCATCAGTGGGGATTTCCGTTCGGCCACGGATTCGACGGCTTCTACAGCTTCCCGTTCGGACACTTCTCGTGGCTGGTGCCCATGATTACGGTGGTCCTGGCGGGTCGCGCCGTTCTCTGCTTCGTGACGGGAGTCGCGCTGCTGCGCCGTGCTTCGTGGGCGCGGGTGCTGGCCATCGTGACGGCCTTTTTGACACTGATCCGCCCGCTGCTGGGAACAGCGCTGGCCGTCTACACGCTGTGGGTGCTGCTGCCTGGCGCGTCCGGCCAGGAATACGATCACATCGCGGCGCCCAGCCTACAATAACGGCATGGAATTCCCCATCAGCCGGATGCGGCGTTTGCGCCGCACCGAGCCTTTGCGCGCCCTGGTGCGCGAAACGCGCCTCGAGCCGAACGCGCTGATTCTGCCGCTGTTCCTCTGCCCAGGCGAGGGTATCCGCAAGGGCATCGATTCCATGCCGGGAGTCTTTAACCTCTCCGTCGACGAGGCGGTGAAAGAAGCCGAGGCTGCTGCGGCACTGGGCATCGGAGGGCTGCTGCTTTTTGGACTGCCGGAGACGAAGGACGAGCAGGCGACAGGAGCCTGGGACGATGAAGGCATCGTGCAGCGGGGCCTGCGGGCGCTGAAACAGTCGAGCGCGGCAAAGAAGCTGGTGCTGATCGCTGACGTTTGTCTGTGCGAGTACACCTCGCATGGCCATTGCGGCATCGTGAAGAAGACCGGCGACGAGTACGAGATCGAAAACGATTCGACCCTGGAGTTGCTGGCGAAGGCCGGCGCTTCGCTGGCGAAAGCCGGAGCCGATATCGTCGCGCCCAGCGACATGATGGACGGCCGCGTGGCCGCGATTCGCGACGAGCTGGACGAGGAAGGCCTGGAGCAGACGCCGATCCTGTCGTATGCGGCGAAGTTCGCGTCGGCGTTCTACGGTCCCTTCCGCGAAGCGGCCGACTCCGCGCCGCAGTTTGGCGACCGCCGCAGCTATCAGATGGATGGCGCCAATCTGCGCGAGGCGATGCGGGAGATCGATCTGGACCTGGGCGAGGGCGCGGACATGATCCTGATGAAGCCGGCGATGCCGTATCTCGATGTGATTCGAGCCGCGCGCGAGCGCTTCGATGTGCCCCTCGGAGCGTACCAGGTTTCCGGCGAGTATTCGATGCTGCAGGCGGCCTTTGCGCGGGGATGGCTCGAGCCGCAGCGAGCCATGCTGGAGTCGCTGCTGTCCATCCGGCGCGCCGGCGCAGGCTTCATCGTGACGTACTTCGCTCAGGAAGCGGCGAAGGTGCTCTGAGGCAGACGCGGCTCCGCCGTTCCGACTCGAATCCTGGGCCACCACTGGCGCATCTTGCACTCCGGCGGCCCTGCGTACAATGAAGTGTTTGAGGCAGTAGGCGAGATGCGCTTCTGGCAGCAATGGCGCCGTCCGCCGACTCAACTTTCCTGAACGGAGTTTTCCTTGGCAGAGACGATTTACGACGTTGCAATTATTGGCGGTGGTCCCGCCGGCTACACGGCCGCGATTCGCGCCGGGCAGTATGGTCTGAAGGTCGCGCTGGTCGAGAAGGCGGAGAAGCTGGGCGGCACTTGCCTGCATGTGGGCTGCATTCCCACCAAGTCGCTGCTCTTCAACGCCGAGGTCTACGACCACCTGAAGCACGCGAAAGAGTACGGCATCGATGGCCTGGGCGAAGGGCAGATCAACTGGCAGACGGTGCTCGATCGCAAGAATCAGATCGTCACAAAACACGTCAAGGGCCTCGACTTCCTGATGCGGAAGAACAAGGTCACCGTCATTTCGGGGTTCGGCAAGCTAACCGGCCCGGCAAAGAACGGCGTCTTCACGATTTCCGTCGAGGGCAAGGGCGCGAGCAGCGTGCAGGCGAAGAATGTAGTCCTGGCGACGGGATCCGATGCGAAGCTGCTGCCCGGACTCAAGGCCGACGACACGATCCTCACCAACATCGAGATTCTGTCGATCAAACAAATCCCGAAATCACTGGCCATCATCGGCGCGGGTGCAGTCGGCGTCGAATTCGGTTCGATCTTCCGCAGCTTTGGCTCGGAGGTGAGCATTATCGAATTCCTGCCGCGGGTGGTGCCGAACGAAGATGAGGACGTGAGCAAAGAGCTGGCGCGGGTGTTCAAAAAGCGCGGCATCGATATCCATGTCGGAGCCAAGGTCGAGAAGGTCGAGAAGACGAAGACCGGCGCCAGCGTGACCTTCACCGCATCCGACGGCAAGCAGGTGGTGAAAGAAGCGGAGAAGGTGCTGGTGGCCGTGGGCCGCGCGCCGCGCACGGAAGGCATCGGACTCGAGACGACGAAGATCAAACCGGAGCGAGGCTTCATCAAGGTCAACGAGTGGATGCAGACCGACGAGCCTGGTATCTACGCCATCGGCGACATCGTCGCGGGCCTGCCGCAGCTGGCGCACGTGGGCGCCATGGCGGGCATGGTGGTTGCGGCGAAGATTGCCGGCAAATACGCGCGGCCGGTGCGGCGCGATCGCATCCCCGCGTGCACCTATACCGAGCCGCAGATCGGCAGCGTGGGACTTACGGAGGCGCAGGCGAAGGAGAAGGGCTACACGGTCAAAGTTGGCAAGTTCCCCTTCTCGGCAAACTCCAAGGCGTCGATCGTCGGCTCGCACGAGGGCTTCGTCAAAGTCGTGGCTGACGCAAAATACGAGGAGATTCTCGGCGTCCACATCATCGGTCCGCAGGCAACGGAGCTGATCGCGGAATCGGTGACGGCGATGGAGCTGGAAGCCACTGTCGACGAGATGATGTTCACGATTCACGCCCACCCCACCCTGGCAGAAGCGATGCTCGACGGCTTCGGCAGCGTGGAAGGCATGGCGATCAACGTTTAATGCAGCGGTGAAACGGTCAGCAGTCGGCCGATGAAACGGTCAACAAAAAGGCGGATCGCTCAGGACCTGGAACGCCTGACCGCTGACCGCTTTCCAGCTGACAGGTTCATCGCTAACCGCTTCACAGCTGACCGGATTTCAGCTCTGAGATGATCCTCAACCTTCTCCAGCTCGGCCGCGTTGGGTACGGCGACGGCCTCAGGCTGCAGCAGCAGCTCATCGACGCCCGCCACGACGGCCGCATCGGCAATACGCTGGTCCTGCTGGAGCATCCGCCGGTGCTGACCCTCGGCCGCAATGCGAGCCGCACGAACATTGTCGCCAGCGACGAGTTTCTCGCCTACCGCGGCGTCGAGGTGCACGAGATCAATCGCGGCGGCGATGTCACGTATCACGGGCCAGGCCAGCTGGTCGGCTATCCGATCTTCGATCTGCGCAGCTTCACGCCGCGGCTTGGCGCAGTCGAGTATGTGCGGCTCATCGAAGAGGCGCTCATCCGCGCGTGCGGCGATTTCGGCGTTAAGGCCACGCGTGTCGCGGGCCGAACCGGCGTCTGGACCCCTGCGGGGGGCAGAATTTTAGAGAGGAAGATCGCCGCCATTGGGGTCCATATCGCGCGCGGCATTACCTCGCATGGTTTCGCATTCAACGTGAATCCTGACCTTCGCGATTTCCAGTTGATCGTGCCCTGCGGGATCGCGGATCGCGAGGTCACCAGCCTCGAGCGCGAAGCGGATCCGCCACCGGCGATGGAAGCGGTGTGCAATGCGGTCGCGCGGCAGTTTGGCCACGTCTTTCAGTCGCAGGTGCTGTGGGTCGAGTCGACGTCGGATTTACTGCCGGAGCTGGCGCTCGCCGGCGGAGTCGCAGCCGCGGGAGCGGATTTATAATCGATCTTTGCGCTGAAGCTCCTGTTGCAGCTGACCTGCATTGCTCAAGACTTGTCCGAAGTGGAGAGAAATATCCATGCCAACTGAAGTCCTGATGCCCCAGATGGGCGAGTCGATTTTCGAGGGCACCATTACGAAGTGGCTGAAAAAGCCCGGCGACACGGTGCAGCGTGATGAGCCTCTGTTCGAGATCTCGACGGACAAAGTGGACGCTGAAATCCCGTCGCCCGCGGCCGGCGTCCTCACAGAAATTCGCGCGCAGGAAGGCTCAACCGTGCAGGTGAATTCTGTCGTCGGCGTGATCGGCGATGGAGCATCAGCCGCAGCCGGCGCACCGGCGGCGCAGGCCGCCCCGGCAAAATCAGAAGCACCGAAAGCTGCGCCGGCTCCGGCGCCCGAATCGAAACCAGCGGCTGAGGTGAAGCCGGCCGCCGCGGGACCGCGGCAGGACGTCGTCATGCCCCAGATGGGCGAGTCGATCTTCGAGGGCACCATCACAAAATGGCTGAAGCAGGTCGGCGACACCGTTCAGCGCGATGAGCCGCTGTTTGAAATCTCGACCGACAAAGTCGACGCGGAGATTCCGTCGCCTGCTGCCGGCGTCCTCACCGAGATCAAGGTTCCGGCCGGGCAGGTCGCACAGATCAACACGGTCGTGGCCGTGATCGGCGGAGCAGGTGAAGCGGCACCGGCAGCTGCAGTTCCAGCGCCAACGCCAGCCAAGGCAGCCGCTGCGGGGGTCAGCACTCCCGAGCCGGAAGCTGCCGGGTCAACAGAAGCCGAGCATGCGCGTTCATCGCCTCTCGTGCGGAAGATCGCGCGCGAAAACAATGTCAACCTGAGCGCCGTACGCGGCACGGGAGCTGGTGGACGCATCACGAAGGAAGACATTCAGGCTTATCTGGAAAAGGGTCCCGCGCCCGCTGCTGCAGCACCGGCTGCGGCTCGGCCGGCTGCTGCGGCTCCAGCACCTGCTGCGGCCGCAGCGCCAATTCCCGGCGAGTTGGTCCCGCTCACCCGCATGCGCTCGATCATCGCGCAGCGCATGGTGGAGTCGAAACGGACGAGCCCGCACGTACACACCGTCTTCAAAATCGACTTCACCCGCATCGTCAAGCTGCGTGAGAAAGAGAAGAACAAATACGAGCAGCGCAACGGCGTGAAGCTCACGTACATGCCGTTCATCACGCGCGCCGTGATCGCCACGCTGCGGAAGATGCCCATCGTAAACGCATCCCTGGAAGGCGACGCCATTCGCTATCACCAGCACATCAACATCGGCATCGCGGTCGCGCTGGAATGGGGTTTGATCGTTCCGGTGATCAAAGAAGCCGAAGAGAAGAACTTCCTTGGCATCGCCCGCTCCATCGCCGATCTGGCGGAACGCGCACGCGGCAAAAAGCTGAAACCCGACGAGGTCGGGTCGGGCACCTTCACGATCACGAATCCCGGTATTTTCGGCGAGCAGTTCGGTATGCCGATCATCAATCAGCCGGAAAGCGCTATCCTCGGTGTCGGCGGATTATTCAAGGAGCCCGCGGTGGTGACGAGCGAGGACGGCACGGATTCCATCGCGATCCGCCACTTCCTCCATCTCACGCTTGGCTTCGATCACCGCATTATTGACGGCGCCGACGCGGGCAAATTCATGGCGGAAGTGAAGAAGTACCTGGAAAGCTGGAACGAAGACATCGGCTAGGACGGGCCGGACGAGTGAAAAGAAAGAGGCCGGATGGTTTCCATCCGGCCTCTTTCTGATTTCGCGCACAGAGGGTCGTTGTCCCGGATCCCTACGGCGCCTGGATGTCACGGCCAAAGTGATACGCAACACCGACTGCGTAGCGCGTTGTCCATGTGCCCTGCGCGAGCAGATCGTTGAAGAGTCGCCAGTACACCAGATCAGCCTGGGCGCGGACACCGACGTGCCGCGTAGCGTTCCAGTCCAAACCGCCGCCGAAGCCGTAGAATCCCTGCCAGTCCAGCTTGCTTCCTGAGGGAACAAGCTGGGCAACAACCGCCGTTTGCACCGGATCGGCAGGATGGGGTGTCACTCGCTGCCGGATTGCGCCCAGCGATGGCCGGACGAACAGGGTCACCGGCTTGAAATGCCGGCATTCCAGTTGTGGCCCGAGGGCAAACGTTTCAGAAAAAGCATGCAACGGCACGACCAGCTGATAATTCGGTGGAATTGCCCCCTCCTGGATGAGCAATCCGATTTCCGCGGCCAGTTCCTGCTGGAGAGAAGGCTTGAGAACCCGCGGCGTCAAAGAATTGTGCCCTGTTGCCTCGGAGTAGTCGAATCCAATCGCGAGCCACGACTTCACGTTATCGCCGGTCTGCAGGTGAAATCCGCGCTGGGCCAGGTTGAGCCACGGCGTCTCGAAGCCGGCGAATCCGGCGTAGACGTCGTAGTGCTGCACATCGGTTTGCTGCGCTCTTGCCACCAACGCAGAGAACAACAGCACGCATGACAGCGCAAGGCTGCCCATCCATCGATTTCGATTTGTCATTAGGGGGAGTCTCCGTAGTTCTCATCGGATCGGGTTGTCTGCGCGCAACGGCGCCGGATCAATGACCGACACCCGTCTGGTGAGAATTCGCCGATGAGACGCGAACAGAAGAGGGGTTGTCAAGAACGGTGTTGGCCGCGAAAGCGGGATGAACTACAGCAATGACTGGGCCTCGAGCACGTGTTCGACCGCCTCTTCCGGCGTCGATCCAATGGCAGAGAGATGGCCCATTTTGCGTCCTTTGCGAGGCTGATGTTTCTCATAAAGATGGAGGCGCACCCCGGGAATGGCAAGGGCGCGCTCGAAATGCGGCGGATGATCGAGCCACAGATCGCCGAGCAGGTTGGCGATCGCGGCCGGTTGCACCACTGAAACATCGCCCAGCGGCAAATCGCAAACCGCGCGCACATCCTGCTCGAACTGGCTGGTGACACAGGCGCGCTCGCTGGCGTGATAGCTGTTGTGCGGTCGCGGAGCGAGTTCGTTGACGAGCAGGTCGCCGTCCCGGGTGAGAAACATCTCGACGGCAAGCAGGCCCTCCAGGGTAAAAGAGTCTGCAATATCGCACGCCAGCTTCTGTGCGCGCGCCTCCAGAGCAGACGAGATCAGCGAGGGGATCACGCTCCACACGAGAATCTGGTGCTCGTGATGATTGGTCGCCGAAGGAAAGCTCCTGGTTTCGCCGCGCGGCGAACGGGCGACCATGACAGAGATTTCGCGATCAGGATCCAGCGCCTGTTCGACCACGCACGGCCGCTGACCGAGCAGCCGCCACGCATCGGCGGCTGTTGTGTTGTCGCCGAAGCCAATCTTCACCTGGCTGCGGCCATCGTATCCGCCGTGCGCGCTCTTGACGAAGCAGCGCCCACCGAGTTTGGCGACCGCATCCGCGAGGTCCTGTTCCGATCGCGCCGCGTGCCAGGGCGGGAGCGGAAATCCGCGCTCGCGCAGCCAGTCTTTCTGCCGGATGCGGTTCTGGATGATGTGCAGCAGTTCCGCCGAAGGCCGCACGGGTGCATATTTCGCGGCAGCCTCGAGGCTGGCGGTGGAGATCTGTTCGATCTCAAGCGTGACGACATCGCTGCCGCGCGCCAGGTCAGCCGCCGCCTTCGCATCGTCCCACGATCCTTCAAAGCAGGCGTCTACAACAAAGCGCGCGGGACACGAAGGATCGGGATCCATGACGTGAATGCGGTAGCCGAGCGAACGCGCGGCCATGGCCACCATGCGGCCCAACTGCCCGCCGCCGAGAATGCCGATGGTCGCTCCGGGAAGGATCGCGCTCATTCGGGAAGATCCTGGGCAAGAACCTCCTGGGTGCGGGCCTGACGCCAGTTGCGCAGCCGCTCGCGCAGAGCGGGATCGGTGGTGGCAAGAATCTCGACGGCGAGCAGCGCAGCGTTGGCGGCGCCCGGCTTTCCGATAGCCAGGGTGCCGACCGGAACGCCTTTCGGCATCTGCACGATCGAGAGCAGCGAATCGATCCCCTGCAGCATGGTGGCGGGAATGGGCACGCCGAGCACGGGCACCAGCGTTTTCGATGCCAGCATCCCGGGCAGGTGCGCGGCGCCGCCCGCCCCCGCAATAATAACGCGGAGACCGCGCGACTCCGCCTGCGATGCAAAGTCGAACAGCAGATCGGGCGTACGATGCGCAGAAACCACCTTTGCTTCGTGAGGGACGGCGAACTCGCGCAGGATTTCCACGGCAGGTGCGAGGGTTTCGTAATCGCTCTTCGATCCCATCACCACCGCGACAAGAGGCTTCTCTTTCACGAGGTCGATTCTAGAGCATTGGGTTGAGCGTCGGGGCGGCTTCACTTCCGCCGCAGAAAATCCACGATGAACTGGATGAGCGTGACGAGGCCGCCGATGGCGATGGCGAATCCTCGGGCGCTCTGAAAGCGTTCTTCATGCTGCGTGACGCGCTGCTCGATGGAGCCAATGCGTCCCGCATTGCCATCGCCGACCAGAGTCGTCATTTGGTTCTTGAGAACGGAGAGATCGGCGAGCACCTGTGCTTCAAATTCGGTCATGATTCCTTCCTGTGATCCGGTCGTCGCGCTCCTGGCGCGCTGGGGGCGCCGCGTGCGGGCCGCGGCGCTCGGCATTGCGTCGGGACGTTACGACAGAGGTAAATTGACGAACACGGCGCTCGAGAACCGCGAATAGTTGGGCGGAGTCGATCCGTCGTACATGCGGATGTAGTACTGCTCCATCGCTGCCTGACGCGGAATGGTGAAGTTTGACACCGGTGAGCGCAGAACCAGATCCGGCCCCTGCCCGGGGGTGAACGACCAGTCGCGTCGCCGCACTTCGAAGCCTCCGCCCGTTGGCGGTGCGATTCCGGCGGCGATCTGAATCGCGCTGCCGGTGACCGAGGTGACAGCGAGCGAGTTCAGGTTCGCCAAAGGAGTCGTGGTTTCGGGCTGCTGCGGCAGCCAAACGTCCGCAGGCACGGAGGACGAAGTTTTGATTGCCAGGTTATCGGCCCAGTCATTGGCGAAGGAGATCGTATATTTCGTCAGACTGGGCGAGGCACTGGCGAGGTCAACCTGCACCTCACGCACAACGAGATTCGCGGTGAGTCCAGCCGATGCAGAATCGACAGCAAGCACGTCACCGGGCCACACGTCCCCCTGCTGATCGGCGTTCCACTCCGTATATTTGCCGGTCCACGCGGCGGCGCGGCTGGTGGAGATCGCGAGAATCGCATTCGCGGCGTTCTCGCAATCGGCCGAGCTGCGCGGTACCGGGCTCGTCACCGAACCCATCCAGCACGCGGTACCGGGCAGTTTGCCCCCGTTGCTCTCCGTCGTGATGCTGCTGGCGCTGGCCAGGCGCGCGACGGATCGGCGGCTGGTCCGATAAGAAATTGCGATCAGCTCGCCCGCCTGGGGAGTGCTGGCAGGGTAGAAGCGCAGCTTTCCGGTGCGCTCGATCGTGCAGTCGGCGCCCTGCGCAGTGGTTCCGATCCGGCGCACAAACGGCGTGCCGTTGAGCCGCGTGCTCGTCACCCAGACCGGCCCCTGCTGCTGCACGCTGACATAGCCGATACTGCACTGCAGATAGCCGGCATTGAGCGGGATGAAAAGGCACCACGGCGCCGGAGGGGTTGTAAAGCTGCCGGTGTAGAGCACCGTCGGCGCAGCGGCGACTCCATTGGTCGTATCCTGCACCTCGAAAACGATGCTGGCTACGGCGGGGAGCAGGTTCGCGCCGAATCGCTCCAGCCCGTTATCGGTGCCGATGGCGTAGTAAGCCTGCAGCAGACGCTGCATATCGTTGGCATAGAAACGTAACCGCAGCGTATACAAATGCCCCGCGACGGGGGTGAAGCTGCTGCCGGCGACGGTTCCATTCATCAACGGAGCGATGGACGTTGCGCCGTTTGCCTGGCTGATCTGGAATCCCGCGATACAGGCAGAAAGAGTCGTCTGTCCCGCGCCATAGAAGCCGTTGATAATGCCTGAGGTATTCTGACCGAACTGCACTCCTCCGGCCTCAACGACGATGCCGCCTCCCAGCTCAAGATTGGAGATGGCGCAGAGCAGGGTGCTGCCGATATTGCCGCCTCCTCCGCCGCAGGTGAGCCCAGCCGAGGTCAGCGTAAGCGCGGCGCCAGGATCGTCGACGCTCCATATTTGCGGGTTGATGCCCGGCCCCTGGAAATTGTCGGTCAGAGGTTTGCTCTTCGAAGGAGGGGGCATCCACGGATCTTCGGTGAGGTCGAAGAGCACCGTGGTGCCGTCCCCCTGGAAAAACTCCGTGACGTAAGCGCAGGGCTCGACTTCTCCGCAAACGGTGACGTCGTTGGCCAGAGCCCTGATCGTGGAAATCTCCAGCCCGCTGAGAGACAGCGTGCCCTGGGATTCGTTGAGCGTATGCGTCACGTTTCCGACCGGGGTCATGGTAAGCGTGCCGTTCATCAGCAGATAGGCGCTTCGCACGGCGGCCGCCAGAGCAGCCGCATTTTCCGACCAGGTGCGATTGCTGTCGGCCTGGAACTCCGACACATTCAGCGTAGCCAGGGAAAGCGCAGAGGTGATCTCCTCGAAGTCGACCAGCGCGAGCATCGACTGCAGAGCCTGGCCGCCGGTCGCTCCGCAGATGGGACCGATCTGCGGAATACTTTGGCGGTCCAGCAGGATCTCATCGCTGATCGCGGAGGTCGCAGCCTGGTACACCGCTCCGGTCGTTCCCTGGCCGGCCAGCTCGAGAGCCGGTTCGGTGGCCACGTACCCGGTGAAGAGAACGCTGCCGCCGTCCGCGGTTACGATCATGCGGCCGTTGCGCGCGGGAGTCGCCAGGCCGGGCGCGGGAAGCAGTGTAACTTCGCAGGTCACGGGCTGGTTGAGCCTGCGCAGGATGCGAAACGGCCGCCCCGCGACAATCGATCCGCTGTAGTCGACCGGGCCTTTACCGTCATAGTTATCGATGGTGAGTTTCAACGTGGCCTCCTGATTAGATCAGCGTGACGGGCTGGGTAAGAAGGTTCGGAAGCAAACGATCTGCTCGCCGTCGTTGGCGTCGGTTACGGGCAGCGCGCGAAACATTGCGCTGAGCGCGAGACGTTCCAGGGGCGGAGCCATGGCCGTTGCGGCTTCGGCGGGGCCGGCCATCGCTTGCAGCCTTGGATAGTGAAAGAGGATGCGCTCGCCTTGCTGGCCGTCGATGACAAACAGCGCGGACCACTCCTGGAAAAAGCTGCCGCCTTCGCGGTCGACGAATCCGGAGATGGGCTGGACGCGCATGGTGGCCGCGGGAGCTCCGGCGATCAGCGGTTGCGCGAGCTGCAGGCCGGTGGACGAGCTCGCCGCAACGCGAGCGACATTGAACGAGACGCGACGGATGTAGTCGGGATCGTTGTTCACCGCGCTGGCGCTGTTCACATACGCCGCGTACACGCCGCTGCCCACGAAGCCGGTTTGGCCTGCGTAGTCCACGTCGACGGTCACCAGCGATCCGGCGGGAAATCCTGCTGCATCGGAGGCGGCCAGTGCCAGAAATGTCGCGGTCGATCCGGTCGTCAGGTTCACTGGCGGCACACCTTTGCTGCCGGAGCCATTGGCGGCGCCGCCGGCGGCCGGGGCGATGAGATTCATGTGCTGCGATCCCGCTGCCAGAGCCATGGAGAGCTTGCTCCACGCCTTGAAGCGCAACGCTACGGTTGCGTCGACGGTTTCGCGCACCTGAAACTGCGTCGCGCCGGGAGTGCCGGTGACGAGCTCGCCAAATTTACTGGTGGACTTGCGGGTGAAATTCTCGATCCAGCCCAGGTCGACCCAGGGAGCAGGCGGCGCATTCGTGGAGAACCGTCCGTTCACGGAGGGATCGAACAGAGTCGCCTGACGGTGAACGCGGTCCACCGGAGCAAAGTAAGCGCGCACCGATCGTCCTGTGGGGGGTAGTGCGGGCAGTGGCGTAGTGGCTGGCGTGCTCATTGCTCCCCCAGTTCCTGAAACGCGAAGACCCTGACTTTGGCCGTGCGGATCAGGCAGTCACGCAGCGCGATCACGGGGCCAAATTCCGGTTCGGACCAGAAGACCATCGTCTCCATCGCGACAGCGGGGCTGACGGTGTAGTTCATCTTTTGTGTCGAGTACGGATACAAGAGCTTCAGCACCTCGTAATCCATCTCCTCAAGGGCCCGCCCGCGGTCGAGGCCGGCGTTGGTTTGGGTTCCGGCGGTGCAGTAGTCGATGGCGCAGGTCATTTCGGCGAGAATCGCGGGCATCTGCAGATCGGCCTGCAGACCGGTCCAGCTCAGCGCGAATGCGTCGAGCAGAGGTTGCGGCGCCGGAGCCTCGGCCTCACTCACCAGGATGCCGGGGCGCGTGACAGACCGGAGGATCATGGTGCGAGCCGGATTTACGGTTGCCAACCGGCAGCGCAGCGCGATATAGAACGTATCTTTTGCGTTTTGCATAGGTCACCTTGAAAAACGGGGCTCGGAGCACTGGGCTCAGAGCTCAGGAAAAATGTTCCGTGTCAGAAAGGCGGTATTGCCGTGCCGTCCTGCAGCCCGGCGCGCAGGGACAGTCTGGTGTTGCTGCGCAGCGCCGCTTTCGGTGCTCGGCGCTCCGGGCGCTGTGCTCCCGAGTCAGATCGGCCACTCGCCGCAGGCTTCCTGTAACAGCAGCCGATATAACCAGGCCTGTCCCTGGCTCTCCGACGCGGAGACGGCCTCGATGAGGAACAGCTTGCCGGCAACCGCCACGCCGCTGGCCATCGAAAACAGCGCCTGTGCCGAGCTCAGCTGCAGCTGCGTCACCTGCGCTGCCACCGCGTCCGCAGAGATCAGGAGCTCGTATTTCGGCAGTTGCCCGTCCTGCATGGTCACCCGCGCTTTGCGGAAGAGAGCCGGAGCGAGAGGCAGCGAAAGAAAGCCCGGCGCATTCAGGCCGATTTGCCCTGCATTCGTCGAGTCTCCCTGGAGGGGCGGCATCTGCAGGCACGCGGTGGTGCCGCCGCCGGCGCGCAGGAGGGCCGTTGCCACGCGCTGGGCAATTCCTGAAAAGAGTTGTGTACTGAGATCGGCCATGGCTTACCCCATCCTCACGGAGACCCACGGCCGGAGCAGCGTTTCCACCGTCGCATCGATCAGCGAGCCTGAGAAATACTGCAGCTGCAGCGTGTCGATCTTCGACGACTTCACATTCAGCCCGGGCGTGGCCTGAGCGTTCTTCACGATTTGTGCGCAGGCGTATTTCACCGCGCCGGGAATGGTTGCGAGGCCCGCCGTGTATGAGACTGCAACCTCGTTGTAGGGCAGGCCAAGAATGTTCAGCGGAAAGACCAGCTCGCCCGTATCCGCGACAAAGTCCACCGTGGTTGGATCGACTGTGGTCCATGCACCGGGGAGCGAAAACGCCCACAGAACTTCTTCCTGCAGCGCATAGGGAATCTGGCCGCGACGGGGCTTGGCGTAGCGCGCCTGAATGGAGGTGAACGGGAGCGTGGCCGGCGCGATCGCGACGAGCGGCAGATGACTCAGCCGCGCCGTCTGGGACCCCTCGACGATGCGCAGGCGCTCGGAATACTGCATCGGATTGAGACTGGTGCGTCGGCAATGGCTGTCGATGAGCGACGACGCCGCGGTGATCCAGTCATCGGTGACATCGGAAGCCAGCCCGTACGTCTGGTACTCGGTTGGCTGAAGATAGGACGCCATGGATTCTCCTTGTGAAGCAGCGAAAGAGCGGTTAGCCAGGAACGGTCAGCAGATGATCCGGTCAGCGAGCCAGGCGGCCAGCGACGGCCAGCGGAGGCTGGTTGACCTTCCGCTGACCGTCGGATTGCCGACAGCTTTTCCGCTGTCTGCCGACTGGCTTAGCGCTGTCCTCGGGTTCTTACCGGTCGACCAGCACCTGATAGTGGGCGTAGTTGGCACCCTTCACCACCGGTGCTCCGAACTTGACCACCACATGCTGCGAAGCCAGCGAGCCGGGCGTTCCGAGCTGGAAGACGCGCGGATTGGGGTCGCTGAGCCAGTGGTACTCGATCAGGTCCTCGGTGACGATGTAGGCGGGCAGCACCGCATTGCCCGATCCGGGCGTGCCGCTGTAAGCCAGTGACCACTCCGGAATCAGCGGCAGCTCGCCCGCCTGGGTGGTGAGCATCTTGACCGTGAATCCCGCCGCGATTTCCTTCGTGTTCAACACCACGTTGAACTCCGACTTCATTTCGCGATCGATCAGGTCGAGCAGCACCGGGTTCGCATAGATGGCGGTCGGACGCACCGCATAGCTGGTATTGGCGCACATTTGAGCGATGGTCGACTTCAGGCCATCGGTGATGCACGCGGTGGTGCCGATGGTGGTGGTGTTGCCGCCCGCGGCAATCTGTCCGGCTACGCCGAAGTACTGCATGGTGGCGGGGGTGCTCAGCGAGGTATCGTTGCCGTTCCACAGGGCGACATCGTGGGTCAGCATCACGCCTTCGATCGTGTCCACCAGGTCTTTCGCCTGCAAATAAGCGAACTGCTTCTGCTGCGCGCCCAGCTCCATGTCGAAGAGGTTGTAGTTGAGCTGCGCGACGATGGCCTTGAGCGGCACGCTGCGCTCCACGCGGGTGGGTGTGACCACTGGCGGCACGATGTTGCGGGGATCGACGAAGCCCGCGGTCGACGGATTGGGAATGGCCGTCTGCTCAAAGTAGCGCGACGGATGACCGGTGGCCGGGACCTGCCGGATGCGCTGGCCAAAGAGGTTGCGCCGGCGCACGATGTCGAGGATCTCGGTCTGGTAGAGCGGCACTTCGATCGCGCCGGGTCCGATGTAATCCGCAGCTGCATGGATGTCGAGGAAATTGGCTGTCATAGCTACCTTTCGTAGGAAGAAATTCGTTGGCAAACAAAAAGGCCGGCGCGCCGGCCGGCCTCAGGACCCGTGAGGATGCGGCGCCGCGATTAGCTGACGACTCCCGCGCGCAGCAACTGCGCCTTCACCGCGATGCGCTGTTCGAGGCTCAGACCGTTCAGGGCTGCGTCCAGCGCTCCAGCCTCTAAGGACTCGAGCGAGGGGATGCCCTGCTTGGCGAGGAACTGAGCCGTGGTGGCGGGCACGGTGCGGCGCGCTGCCTGCGGAGGCGCTTCGGGCCTGGCCTCCATCTGGGCGCGCAGCTCCGCGATCTGCTGTTCGGCGGCTTCCAGCTTGGTCCGGAGCTCCGCCTCGCGGCTGGTTTCGACGGCGGCGACGATCTTCTGCACCTCGCCCTGCCGCTCCTCGATCTGTGCCGCAGCCCGCTCAAAGAGCGACGCCGCTGCTTCGATGCGGGCTTCCATCCGCTCCATGCACTCGGTCAGTGCGAGCATGTTTTCGCCTGTCTGTGATTCCATGTTTGTTCCTTTCTTGTAGCTCTCGTCGGAAAGGCCACCCCGGCTCCCTCCCGAAAACGTCTTCCTGAGGCCGCCTGTACGCCCGGGTGAAGGACGGGGCGGTTGGGGATCGAGCGGCAGCGGGAGGCCGCCAGTTCGAAGGATGTGTTGCGATAGGCTGCTTTCTCGCGCAGCAGAATGGCCGCGCCGGTAAAAGTCGCCCGCGTCAGGGTCCAGATCTCGGCCCGCATGTCTTCCACGTGTGCGTCGGCCAACTCCCAGGACATCCCCATCGCACCCGGCAGAAACTGACGCACCTGGCGCTCCACCTCGGGAAAGTCCTTGGCAAACAGATAGCCGGCGACCCGGAGGCGCGAGCCCTCCACATCGGCGTGGGTGATGATGCCGCACTTACGCCGTGCATCGTGCCCGTCCCAGGAGGGCGCATAATCCACGGCCATCCCCAGCAGGGAGGGCAGCGCGGTCAGGGCCGCTCGGCGGGTCAGGATCACGCGGTGCCCGCGCGCTCCCGACGGCGGTTTGGTGCTGGGCTCATCGACGAGCGTCAGCACACCGGTAAACGGAGCGCGATTGGGATGGCCCGCGACTTCCGGCAAACTGACTGCCATAGCTTCCAGTCTCATTGGCTCTCCTGAGTTTCCTGATTTGTCATTGTTGTTGTGACGTGTTCCTCCTTCTTGGCGGCCGTATTCGGGCCGTCGCCGGCCAGCGGCGCCAAACCACGCATGGCACGCACCTCATTCACGGTGAGAACGCCGGCCGCCAGCAGCGCGGTCTGCATCTGCACCTGCTGTCCTTCGTCGGTGGCATCCAGATCGTTGAAGATGAATTCGAACTCCGGCCAGCCCAGCCGTTTGGCAAACAAGTCGCGCGTGATGTGCTCCGCCATCAGCCGCGCCAGCGGTACGATGGCGCTGTGAAACGCCTCATCCAGCAGCGACTCGGCCGTTGACCGGTTCACGTCCTGCTCCAGCCCCAGCAGCACGGGCGGCAGAGAGAAGGCGTTCGCGATCATCCGGATGAGGAATTCCTGCCAGGTCAGCCGCAAATCGGCGTCGGTGCCGGTGGCGAAGCGCAGTACCTCCGGTTTCTGTTCGGTGCTGAGCAGCGGCACGCGGCCGGTGCCTTCAATCTCGTCCTGCCACCAGCGAATCAGCCGCTCATGCTGCGCGGGCGTGGTCTCGTTCAGCCACAGCGCGTACTGCACCACGGCGTTGCTGGCCAGTTTGCCGGCGAAACGGTGCGCGCTGAGAAACGAGTTCACCGTCTCGAAGGCGACCTCCAGCGGGCCCAGGCCAAAGGGGGTGTAGCTGCGCGGATTCATGCGCACGTACATGAGCTGATTGTCCTCGAGCGGAATCACTGAGTCCGTTCCGGCCAGCCCGGTTGCCTGGGCGAAGCGCACCGATTGCGGAGTGCCATCCCACTTTGGATCGATACGGATGGTCGCGCCATCCACCGCCCACAGCTCGAACGGCCTGGCGGGATCGCCGGTCAGCTCCATTTCGATGGCGCCGAAGCCACCCACCAGAGCATCCTCAATGGCCTGTTCGATCAGCGTGCGGAACGAATCCGCGGCATTGGGAAACTCCAGCGAGTGCCGCAGAATGCGCGCGCGCTTCGCCGCGAAGGCGACCTTCTCCGGATCGTGGTCGCGGCGGAGCCGGACCTGCCAGTCCATGCTGGCGACGCGATCCTTGATGAGGTTGATGGCGCGCCGCACCACCGGCGTCTCTGCGAACTTCCGCAGGTTCGCGGGCGTCGGTTTCGGCAGCGCTTTTGCCGGGAAGGAATACGGGGCGAGCACGGACGGCAACGCCACCGTCTTTCGCTGCACCGCTTCGTGTTTGCGTCCGGCCCCCAGCAGCGCCAGCGCGTGTCTCCATTGCTCTCTGATCTTCACGTTGTCTTGCTCCTTCCCTTCGTTACCCCAAAGAAAAGGGCATGGCGTTGTGCCATGCCCCTCTGAATTTCTGCGCTCTGTGCCCTGTCGTTAGACCCGCAGCTCCCTCCTGGACGTCTCCGCCACGCGTTCGAGGTCGTTCACCGTGAGTACCCGGATCTGCTGCGCCTCCATGGCCTCCAGTCCGAAGCGGTACTGTTCGACAGAGTCCTCGTCGACCGTGACCTCGCCGCTGCCGTTACGCAGCGGCTCGACGATGGCGGTCAGTTCCAGGTCGGCGTTCTCCACGCGCGCCACTCCGGCGCGCAGCGACGGCGCGCTGAAAGCCAGTACCTTGGCCAGTTCCACGTCGCTGGCCAGCGACACGGCATGAAACATCCGGATGGTTCCGTTCGGCCGGTAGCCGCAGTCAATCTTCAGCGAATCTCCAGGCCGCGTATAGGCCGAAGCCGCGATCCGCTTGCGCATCAGATCCCACACCCCTGCATGTTCGAACTCGAGGCGCATGCTTCTCACGATGGCCGGCCGTCCGCTCACGGCCCGGCGAGCCTTCTGCGTGCGCGGCTCCACGTACAGCTGCATCAGCTCTTCCATCCCCGCTGCCACATTTTCCGCGAGGCAGGCCTTGGGCGCTGTAATTTGTAACTGATGCGAGAACGAATCCTCCATCGTCTCGATCAGCGGCTTCACATCCGGTTCGTGCTCCAGCAGCCGGCGGTGCATCTCTGCTTCCATCGCTTCCAGCATGGCAATGTCCGCGTCTGGATCGACGCAGCGGACCCGCGCCCAGTCCCGGGTAAACCGCACCACGGGAGCCTCGGGACGGGTGGCCTCGCGCAGCAGGACCCCGATGTTCACGAATTCGTTCTTCACCGGGTCGGGCACGTACCGGACCAGCGAGAATTCGCACTGCAGCCGGTCGTTCACATGAGCCTTTCCGGTCCGGATCTTCCAGCTACTGTATCGTCCCAGCCCGGCGCTGCAAACTGCGCGGGATGCGTGGCTGCGCCGGGACGGTTCCAGTTTGGGAACGGCTGCCGCGAAGATTCCCGGAAGGTGGTGATCAGATCGCGCACCCGCGAGCGGCGCTCGATCAGCTTCTCCACCAGTGCCTCGAGCAAGGCAACGTCGCCCTCGTACCACTCGGGCGGAAGGGTCTCGGCAATCTCCCAGATGCGCTGCGCTTCAACCTGTTCCATGGTGGTGAGCCATGGCTCAAAGCTGTCCCATCCCGTCACCTCCCGATAGACTGCATTGCGTGCGTAGACGCCACGCAGCGGGGCATCGTAGAAGCGCCACTCGCCGGCGTTGAAGCAGAAACCCTGGTCGATAAACGTTGCACTGTAGCGCCGTTCCCGCCCTTTGCGATAAAAAAGCGCCTGCCGTCCGTTCGCATTGCACGTCCATTTATCCAGCACCAGCGCGCCCGCAAACTCGCGCAAATTCCGCACTTCGATGAGCTGCTCCTCGGGGAGGTAGTCCGCCGTGTGTCCGGGCATCAGTCCGCCCACCAGCTGCGAGCCGAAGTGCAGCCCGGGTTTGCAGGGTTCCCGACGCGGCCCGAAGTCCATCTCCAGCTCGCTGGTCTGCCCGATCAGCCACGGCGTCACCTCAATCACATCGCACTGCGGCACCGTCAGCCCGAGCAGCGCTCCGAGTCGCGTCCCCAGCAACTCGTTGGGGAGAACGCGCAGGTGCTGGGGGTTGTTCTGGAACTTCACCACCCAGGCGTTGCCGTCGGCCCCCAGCATCAGGTGGCCTTGCGCGCCGCCCCGCATGCGCCGGATCTGCTGTGTAGCCAGGACCGTCATCGTGCCTCCGGATTTCTCATGCTACTGGATCGTCCTGCCGGGGAGCGGTCGCGCACCGCGAGCGCAATGGCCATCGCCATCACGCAGTCGTCGTGTTCTCCCGCCTTCGCTGCCGGCTGGGCGTCGGGCTGACGCACGAAGTTACGGCACTCCAGAAGAAGCCGTTCGCTCTGGATCAGCTCCGCGGCGCTCACCAAAACGTCGCCAAGCAGCCCCAGCATAGGGGGCCGCGTCGCAGCGTTGGTTGGAAATCCATCCTGCCCGTCCTCGTGGCGGTACAGCCGATCATAGCGGCAGGTGCCCTGCAGATGCGCGAGCACGCCGGCGCCATGGTTGTTGCGCTCCACCGCCAGCAGAGCGCCTTCGTATTCGCGCGCCAGCTCGGCCGCCGCCATCGCGGTTTCCAGCGGCGTCAGATGCTCTTCGAGCTCCGCGCACTGCAGACCCGTTTGCCTGTCGATGACCTGCATGGCCGTGTAATCTCCCTCCGATCCGCCGGCCGCCGGATCCACAGAGACAATGTAGTCCCTGCTTGTCTCGCGGGGCAGCCAGATGCGCAGGCCGCCGTTGTGGCGCGTCTCAATCGGGTCGCTGACCGCATGCAACAGCTTTTCGATCGACTCGATATCAAAGTGGCACTGGCCGCTGGCGAGGAAGCATTCATTGGGATCTTCGGCATACTCCTGCCTGGCCAGGCCGCGAAAGCTCCGGTGGATCTCGCGCCGGTAGCCGATCTGCGCGAGTGAGAGCCGATGTTCATCCACAAGCTGCCGTTCGATCTCCGTCAGCGATTCCTCCTCCACCGGCGCGCTGGCGTAGGTGTCTTCCATCCACCACGGAAAAAAGTGACGGACCGTGTTGGTCTGCTCCGCCTCCTGCCACTCCTTCCAGAAGCAGCCGGAGGCGCCGTTGGGCGTTGACTCCAGTGCCAGTTCGCCCGCGGGAGAGAGCGTGGCCAGGAGCCCATAAAGAATCTCGGCCGCGTCGCCAGGCCAGCGGGCCAGTTCGGTGCAATGCAGATTCGTGATGGTGATCCCCCTTCCCGCGTTGCGGTCGCCCGCCGTTTCCACCAGATACTCGCTGTCGAGCGCCGGAATGACAATTCGCCGCATGCTTCTCTTCGCCTCCTGCAGCACCCCATTGCGCAACGGATCCGGCAGGTGATCGAGAAAGCGGTGGACGATGCGAAAGATCTGCTCCGCCGCTTCCTGGTTATGCGCCACCTGCACGGTGACGATTCCCGGATGCAGAATGGTGCGCAAAAAGAACCGTCCTGCGATCCATGTCGTTATTCCCATCTGCCGCGCCTTGAGCACGATGTTTCTGTGCCCGGCGTTCGCGTGATACTGCTTCTGTGCCTGGTTGGCGACCAGGCCCATCTTCTGGCCCAGCCGGTTTCTGATGTGGAGGAGCTTCTCTGTCAACTCCAGCGCTTTGTCTCCGCCTTTGTCCAGTATTTTTCCCAGGTGAAGAAGGTCCTCCCTGGTTCCGCTTACCAGGTCGATTTTTTCTTCGGTCATCGACCCGGCTCACTGATTCATCGTGTATTCCATGGTGAGCTGGGCCGACCCGGGGTTGGTCGTGCAGCCCACCCCCGCCGTTTGCACGCCCATCGACAGGTTGTGTCCGGATGCGATCGAAACTCCGCTGACCGCGTTGCGATAGCTGTACGTTCCGGAGGCCAGCGTCACCGTCTTCAGCCACGCCGACGCGGTGCTGTCGTAGATTCCGATCACCGGCCAGGTGCTGCAGCCGGCGGGCGCCGTGCCCACGGCGATATCGAGCCGTGTCATGCCGACCGCCGCGCTGGGCGACCAGATCGAGCCCAGAGAGTTGTTCGCGGACGTGGCGAAGGTTCCCGCAAAGGACCCGTTCCACGTGAAGCGCCACGACTGCACGCAGTTCGCGTTTCCGTTTGCCGCGATCCCGGTGGAGTAGTAACCCGCCGGGCACTGCGAAGGCGTCGACGCGAGAGCCGTGGCCGTGGATGCGTTGCCCGTGATCCCAATCTGCTCCGTGGTGTACCAGTTCGAATCCGGACCGCAGGCGAGGGTTAATCCGCCCGACGAAGTCAGCGAGTAGCTGGTCGCTTTGTTTCCGGAGACCTCGATGGTTTCGCTGCTGGTGGTAGCCAGCTGAACCGCATTGCTGGTGGTGTCGGTCTTGACGATGATGAATTCCATGCCGGTGGGAGTGAGGCCGTCGGGCATTGCGGTGTAGCAGCTCGGCAGGGTGAGCGTAAAGGCTCCACTGGATGCATTCGCCAGCACAATGTGGTTCGCCTTGGTCAGCGTGGTCGACGCGGTTGCGAAAACGGCGCTGGTTTGTAGTCCGGTATGCCGCACCGTCCCATCCGCCATCACCGCGAAGTTAGACGCTTGTCCGCTGTAGCCGCTGAAGAAGGAATCCCCCTGGCCGCCGGAGAAGTTCTCCATCTCGACGCCTCCCTCGTTCCCCGCCGTGCTGAGCGGCGTGACGAAGACTTTCGGAGTTACTCCCGGCTGACCGCTGCCATAGTTTGTGTTCGACGAGTTATTGCCCGTGGTATCGAATGCCGTCTGACGGGCAGCAACGCGCTGCTGCACATACTGGCCGCATCCGGCGAGATTGCTGATGGAGGAATACGATGGCGCGCTGCCGCTGGCACCCAGGTAGCTGATCCAGACCCCGGTGGTTCCGGCCGGGGAGCCGGGAATCCCCGCCGTGGCGCTCATGTTGAGGCAATCCACGTTCGAGATGACCAGGTTGGAGTTGAGTGTTGCCTCGACCTCGGCAAAGGTTGCGTTGGGAAAGCTCGTCGTATCCGGCCACTGGATATGGCCGCCATTGATCTGAACCCCGTTTGACTTCAGATCGAAGGCCGCGATGGCCGGCGAGTCCATGTACGTGTTGAAGTACATGTTGCCGCCGGTGCCGGCGTCCACCACCTCGTAATTCGTTGCCCATGAGGCATCAGCCGCACTCGAATTCGTCTCGGTTGAGTTATTGCAGGGAGCCGTGGTGCAGGTATAGGGATAGCCGAATCCATGGATCAGCTCGAAGCTGATTCCGCTGCCGGCATTGTAAACAGCCGCCTGCAGCGCATTGCGGACCAGCAGATTCTGCACGAAGCTGTCCAGCACGGTGCTTTGCAGATTCAGGCCGTAGTTAGGACGATTCGCGGGCGTAAAGCTGGACGATGAGTAACTCACCGTAACATTGCGCATCTCGAAGTTAGCCTGATGTGTGCCGCTCGTCTCTCCCAAATAGAAGGCATCCTGGATTGTGTCATTGATGGTGACATCGTCGACATAAAGTCCGCGGAACCACTGGAGATTGAACCCATGGTTCGCGTTCTTATTGGCCATGACGAGAAAGTCGCTGAAGGTGCAGCTCTGCGCCTGACTCCCGGCGGTGTTCTGCAGGCTGAACAGGTCGCCATTCAGGTTCGACGAAACCGTGATGACAGTCGAAGCATTCGTATTGTCGGCGGTTACAGTTGGAGCGGCGCTTCCAATCAGGCTCACGCACGCACCATTGGTTGGCTCGGCCAGCGTGGCCATAACCGGGAAGCTGCCCGGACCGAGGCGAATGGTCTGATTCTGGCCGCTGGCGTTTGCCTGGCTCACCGCTGCGTTCCATGCGGCATTCAGCGTGGTATAGGTTGTGCCGTCGACGGTGATTTCTCCGTTCATGGTGGCGCCGGTGACGCCGCCCTGGGCGTGCATCGAGCCTGCAAGGGAAAGATCGCCGGAGGTATCGAATTTCGAAGTTTTACCGCTGCAACTGATGGCAAGCCCACCGCCTGGGGATCCCGTCAGCGTCTCGCTGCAAGAGGGACTCCATCCCTCGGGCCCGTCGGCACCCGCAGTCAGCTCCCAACTATAAGTGGTCGGATTATAGAGAAGAGCGTCCTCGGCATTACCGTTATCCTGCTGGTTGGCCCCGGAAAGCATTTCGTAACTACCCGTCCAGGTCGGGCACACGTTAGTGCCGGTGTTTGCGTCAATGCAACCTACCGAGAGCGCGGCGCCCATGCCTCCTCGGCCAAACGGAGGCGTGGCGATGGACAGTCCATTGCCGAAGGCCCCGTTGAGCATATAACCCTGGGGTGTCTGCATCTTCCCGCGACCAACGACCCAGGGTGTCGACAGTGTGTTCGGATAACCGCCGTAGAGGTTCATCGCATTACCGTTCCACACCTGGCCCGCGTATCCGAAATAACCTGTGGTGCCGCCAATACCGATACTGAAGCCCGATTCGTTGCTGGCGGACTGGTAGCCGTAGACGTGAACCCTCGTACCGGTGTAGTTGTTCACGTACATGTGCTCCTGCTCAATGGTGTCTCCCACCTGAAAGTTCCCCATGGGCTGATCCGTCGCGATCGAGCTTCCATCCACGGCGCCGGTGGCCGGATTCCACACGTTGACCGCGCGAGCCATCGGGTACACGGCGTATGGATTCGACGGCGTCAGCGTGACCGTGATCGAGGTAATCCCTGAGCCGCCGCTGACCACCATGCACCCGTTGAGCGAAGTGCTGCTGCCGCCGAGGCCGGTCACTGCGAGCACCGGAGGCGTCGCTCCGCTGTTCACGCTGTACGACAACTGTGGAGGATTGAGCATGTATCCGGGGGGCGGACTATAGGTGTTGTAGCCGGAGCCTCCGCTGGCTGTGCAGGAAGTCACTGCGCCACCACTGAGAGTGGCCGTTACGGTACCGCCGCTTCCCATCTGGCCAAAGCCGCGCGTGGCGAACCCTGTGCGGGTGCCGGCGATCACGTGCGCGGTGTTGCCGCTGACGTTGTACATGATCGGGAAGACGGAACGAACCGGGATGCTCCCGGGGCCGCCCTCACCGACCTGCATGCCGTTGTAGCCGTTGCTGCTCGTCACCTCGTCGGCCAGCATCTCGAAGCCCATGCCCGTCATGCCGCCCTGCGCCACGACCGAACCTGCATTGAAGGGTTCATCGATCACGGCGAAGGTCAGCGTATTCGCCGAGAGATTCACCGCCGTCAGTGTCTGACACTCCCAGTACGCCCCGCCGCTGTCGAAGATGCAGGCGGGTTTGGACGTGGTAAAGCCGGCGGCGCTGGGCACCGCGAAGGTGACATTCGTCATCGGGAAATAATTGCCGCCAGGGTTGTTCCATGGGCTTGTCGTCGTGGTGTGCGCGTTGGAATCGCCAAAGGCTGTATCCCAGTCCGCTCCGGTCGCGGTCACCACGCCATTCGATATGAGGCTGATGTATCCACTCGTATCTTTTCTGGTCAGATCGATGATCCCCAGCCCGTCCGCAAGAATTCCCTGAACCCCGGAAGTCAGATTCGCACTGAGAACGCTGCAGGGGCCGGTGCATGGCTGAGCAACGGTCGCCGTTCCGCTCTCGGTAGCCGACGTGTTATTCCATGTGAAGCTGGCCTCGAACTGTGTGCTCGACAAGCCCGTTGCCAGCACGACTAAGTTTGCGCCATCGAGCCAGGTGGAGGTGGGGAACCCGGAAATGCTGACCGTTTGCCCCGCCGTCAGGGAATTGGCTGCAGTGAAGGTGATGACATTCGATGCAAGGGAATAGGCAGTGATGGCGTAACTGACCTGCGAGACCGGGGTGACGCTGTTGATCGTACCCTCGTAAACTGCGCCGTACTCCAGATGCATGAACTTGTCTTCGTTCCCTTCGTTGTCTCCGGCCGTCGTTCCTCCCAGGTCATAGTCGAATTCAAGAATGCCGATGTGGTCGCCATTGGAAAGTCCGTACTCATTCAACTGCATGCCATTATCGGAAGACGGAGCAAACTGGGACTGCCTCAGGATGAAGCCATTGTTCCCCGACTGGTTATTCGTGAAGTTCCAGCCGCCGTTGAACTGGTTCTCATTGACCTGCAGGCCCGGCGCTGCCGAGGTCCACAGATAAGGCGAAGCGGAGATATTGTTCGTCGTAAAAGAAGACGCCGCGTGCGCGTTTTTTGGATTACCCCAGATGGGTTGAGAAGGCGGCACGCACGCGACCTCTGGCCCACCGAAGCGATAGTCCGTCATGCATCCGGCAGGAGTATTTGCGGGCGGCCCATACAACCACGTTCCGCTGTTCGTCGTGTCCCAGCCCCAGGAGCCACCAAAGGGCTGCTGCTCTGTCATTGCGTAAGTCGTCGGAGCGATGACCTGGCAGGCATACGGAAGGGCCAGGCATTGCGACACCGACATCGAGAGGCCGTTGTTACCCGAACCGGACTGCCACTGGTCCGCATAAAGACCTCCCTCAATCTGCTTCGCATTGAGCGGTCCGGTAAGCGTTCCGCCCGACAAGGGTACCTGCGCCGCCGCCAACTGATCGGCATAGTGTTTCGTCGCGGCCTGGTTCGCCCCGCTGGGATCGGCATTGAGGTTCAGTGGTCCGGTCAAGGTTCCGCCGGCCAGCGGCAGCCACGAACCGCTCAGCGATGCGATAGCACTGTTCACATAGGCCTGCGAAACCGGCTGGACGGCAATGGTTGAGGGCTCGAGTTGCGCTCTCACCGAGGCAATCGAAGCGCTCGCGGCGGCGGGAACGACCCAGTATTCCTGGTTCACGGTTCCATCGCTCAGGTGATAGGTTGCGGTGTAGTAGCTCCCGGCCGGCAACGCACTGGCGTTGGGGGTCAGGTTCATGCTGACAAAGCCGTCCGCGCCGATCGGCGTGCTGGTGTTTCCCGCGGCAACCGCCTGGTTCTGGGGAGTCGTGAACGCCGCCCAGCTGACCAGCAGCGTTCCACTGGCGGGTGTTCCGTCGGCGCGGAAGACCGTGCCCTGGACAGTCGTTGTATTGATTTGCGCAGTTACTCGCGGCGGAAGCATGGCCACCGCGATCGCCATGAGTCCGAGCGCCACTCGCCAAACCGGCGCGAGGGCGCACATCCGCTCTTTGCAGTCTCTGTTCCGCATATTCCTCATTTCTGGAACCGGCAAGATGCCTTGTCTGTCCTCTCCAGGGCTCAGTTTTATCCTGGCCCGAGTCCGGACAAACAAAAAGGGGACACCGTGGGGTGTCCCCTTTTTTCTTTTTTTACTCTATAAGTTCAGAATATCATGTCCAGAGAATTAGCACGCCAAATTTCTTTTGTGTTCCTGGATTGCAAGCCCTTTGTTATGTTGCGTCATTACTTTGGATTTTTGCCCTCCCTCTTGACAAATTTTCCACATTTGGCTCAAGCAGCCCAAACTGCAAAAAAAGAGCCGTCAGACGGTTCATTGCCTGGCCATAAATCCGGCTTACCGATCGCACACTTTCCCTGGTCAGGACCGCTGCCTCGGGGATGGTGTAACTCTCCAGAGCTACGTATGCGACAACGGCTCGCGAAGTTCGGTCGAGCTGATTAATGCACTTCTCCACGTCGAGCACAAAAATCATGCCGTCTTCAAAAGTCCGGAGCCGATAACTCGAGACTCGCCCGCGCAGGGTGATTTTGCCCAGCACGCACGGCGCCCGGCCCAACTCCATCGATAACTGCAGATAGCGGTTCAGCAGCGCCATCGTGTGCTTGCGGTAGAAAGCAAATCCCGGGATGGGCTTCGGCCGAGCAAGAGGTAATTCTTCATTGGCGACCGCGGTTGCCGCGGCCAGGACGCACGGCATGGCGAGGAGAGCGCTCATGCGGCACCTCCCAGGGTGTTACCGGCACATCGTTGCCGTCCCCGGCGTCCAGGCCGGCGCGACAGCCGCACCGGAGGCAGCGTCCGCATCTTGCGGGCACAGCGCGAACAATATATGTCTGTGCAGTCGTGAGCGCGGAACCAAAGGACGCCGCACCCCTCACACACCTTAAGAAAGAGTCTCAGGTACATCAGTCATTCTCCAGAGTTCAGGCATCCGCGAAAAAAAGATGCTTTGTGTTCGCGGAGTTAGGGGAGGCAGCAGGCCAGGTTTCTCACCTGAGGTAACCTCAGCCTTCCCTGGATGGTTGTGGGCGGGTTGTCTTGAACCGCGGCGAGCCGCGGATCGTTGAACTTCTTCCTCCAAAATGGGAGTCTCACCGCCAGCCGGATCGCGTGCGACGCTTGTTGTCGCGAGCGAAAGTACTATGTCTGGCAGGTGCAAGTAGTCCGACACTAATAACACGGAGCGATGCGATCAATTACCGGGGAAGCAAACCGGTCATCCAGGAATAGCTCGGTACTGTAGTGCTTGCCGCTGCCAGCGGATTTTCGCGAAACAGCGATTCTTTCTGCAAAACCCGAAGTAATGGCTGTATAGCTCCCTGAAAATTTCTGAAAGATGAAATTCCTCGAGTTACACGAGCGCCTGCGGCTCGAGACGTGGCGCCGCATCGACCAGGGAATCCTCAGCCGCTCGCTGCTGGCTCGCCAAAGCGGGCTGGCGCTCGCCCACATCTCGAATTTTCTGCATCGCCGGCGTCGTCTGAGCCTGCCGGCCCTGGACCGCATCCTTCGTGCTCAGGCGCTGGGAGTGGAAGATCTGTCGCCCGCCGAACCCGCCGCGTTTCCGCCACCGGAACGAAGGCTGCGCGATTCCATGGATCTGGTCCCGGTTGTTTCACAAAACGCCGCCATGACCTCGCCGCTCATCCCCGCCCGCGCCGTTCAGGGCTCGGTGCAGGTACCGTCCGGATGGCTTGCCAGCTTTCCTGCGCGCCGCGCGGTGAGCCGGCGCAGCTGGGAACGTTTCGTTGCGGTTCGCATCACCCTCGCCCAGGCTCTGCCCATGGATCCCGTTCTCCGGATCGGTTCGATCGTCGTCCTCGACCGGCATTACAACTCGCTCGCCACGCTCAGGCCGCCCGTGCCCAACCTCTACGGTGTCCGTGTGGGAACCCAGATGCTTTTCCGGCATGTGGCCTTCGAATCAAGCCGGCTTGTTCTCCGTCCGCGCGCTCTCGAATTTCCCATTCGAGGTCGTCGAACTGGCTCCCGAGGAATCCCCGTCCGACCTGCTGGTAGGCCGCGTCTGTCTCTCCATTTCGGAAATCTAGTGTGGCTGCGAGGGGTTGCTCGCTTTGATAGCATCGGCCACAGAGGTGTTCCCCATGGATCCAGTTCCTGTCCCAGGCAACAGCGCTCGACGCAACGAGGACATCGCGCTCGACCTGTTGAAATTTGTGGCTGCCAGTGCCGGCGTGGGCCGCGCGAGCGCGCCGTCCACCGGTTTTGTCGCCGCCGGCGCTTCCAAACCGGAGGACCAGGTAACTCATTTGCTGGAGTTGTACGCTCGCTGCCTGCGCGTCGTGGAAGGAAAGCCGGCGTAAGCTCCCGGTGCCTTTTGGCCAGCTCGTCCCATCTCGGTGTACTGGTTTGCGGGGCTGGTGTTTTCGGCCGCAACCATCTGCGCGTCTACAGAGCGCTCGAAGATGAAGGCCTGCCGATCCGCCTGACAGCGATGGTCGAACCCGATCTGATCCGGGCAGGCGCCGCTGCCACGGACTGGGGCGCTCCGGTCTACTCTTCGGTCGAGGAATGCCTCGCGGCTCGCGACAAGGGTCAGGTCGCATTCCAGGCGGCATCGGTATGCACGCCGACTTCAGTTCACTTCCCGGTCGCAGAAGCTCTGCTGGCTGCTGGTGTCGATCTGCTTATCGAGAAGCCCATCGCCACCAGCGTCCGCGAGGCCACCCGCCTGATCGAACTCGCCGCCGAGCACGAACGCATTCTGCAGGCCGGCCACCTGGAGCGCTTCAATCCCGCCGTCATCGCGACCGAGCCTGTCGTGAATCATCCGATGTTCTTCGAGGCTCACCGGCTCAGCGTCTTCAGCCCGCGCGCGCTCGACGTCGATGTGGTTCTCGATCTGATGGTGCATGACCTCGACATCGTGTTGCGCCTGGTTCAGTCGCCGGTGCGTTCGCTGCACGCCGTCGGGCTGCCGATTCTTTCGCGCAAGGTGGACATCGCGAACGTCCGCATTGAATTCGAATCGGGCTGCGTGGCCAATTTTACCGCCAGCCGCGTCAGCACGGAGAAAGTCCGCAAGCTGCGTTTCTTTCAACCGCATCAGTACGTCTCGATTGACTACGCCCGGCAGGATCTGCTGATCATCGACGTTTCTCGCGCTGCATACGCCGAGCCGGCCGCCGTCACTCTCCAGGCCTTCACCGGAGCCCCTGGATTTCCGGGCCTCCGCATCGAGAAGCCGGAAGTTCGTCCCGGCGAGCCGCTGCGCCTCGAAATCGAATCTTTTCTCGAGTGCGTTCGCACCCGCTCCGCTCCGCGCGTTTCAGGTGAAGATGGCCGCGCCGCTCTGGCGCTGGCTCTGGACATTAACAGCGCCATTGCTGCTCACGCTGAGCGCGCCGGACTCGAGCGTCTTATGCACCCCGAGGCCGCGCGCTCGTGAGGGCCACGCCCCCGGCGATCTCTTCGCGGACTTTGCGCATGGTTTCCATATAGAACGCGAGATTGTGCAATGTATTCAGCACCGCGGCCAAAGGCTCCTGTGCGGACATCAGATGCCGCAGATAAGCGCGGCTATAACGTCGGCAGACCATGCAGTTGCACGCCGGGTCCAGCGGGGCCTGATCCTCGGCATACTGCCGGTTTTTGATATTCAGCCGCCCCTGGGAGGTAAACAGCAGCCCGTGCCGCGCGGCGCGCGTCGGCAGCACGCAGTCCATCATGTCCACGCCCAGGCGGGCGTACTCCGCAATTTCATCGGGATAACCGACGCCCATCACGTAGCGCGGCTTATCGGCCGGGAGCAGCGGCAGCGTTGTGGCAATCATCTCCCGCGTCAGCTCGCGCGGCTCACCCACGCTCAGGCCGCCGATCGCGTATCCCGGGAAATCCATCTCCACCAGGCGCTCCGCCGACTCGCGGCGCAGATCGGCAAACATTCCACCCTGCACGATGCCGAACAGACTCGGCGTCTTGCCTGCAAAGTTGATTTCTGTCCGCTGTCCGCTATCCGCTATCCGCCGATCCCACGGCACCTCATGCTTGTGTTGCTCGAAATGATCGCGGCTCCGCCTGGCCCAGCGCAGCGTCGTGTCAAGCGACGCCCGCGCCCGCGCCCGATCCGCCGGATACTCGGTACACTCGTCGAACGCCATCGCAATATCCGACCCGAGCGCGATCTGAACATCCATCGAATGCTCGGGTGAGAAAAAGTGCGACGACCCGTCGATGTGCGAGCGGAACGAGACTCCCTCTTCGGTCACCTTGCGCAGATCGCTCAGACTGAAGACCTGGAAACCGCCGGAGTCGGTCAGGATCGCCCTTTCCCAGCTCATGAAACGGTGCAGCCCGCCCATGCGTCCAATCGCTTCATGCCCCGGGCGCAGATACAGATGATAGGTATTGCCCAGCAGGATCCGGACGTCCAGCTCTTCGAGAAGCTGTTGGGGAACTGCTTTCACCGTCCCCTGTGTCCCTACCGGCATGAAAACCGGCGTCTCCACCGCGCCATGCGGCAGGGTCAGGGTCGCGCGCCGACCGAGCCCATTGCCTGGTTGAATACGAAAAGTCAGGGACACTCTGCTGATTGTAACGAGCGGCTGTTCCCGGGCTCACGGCCGAAGGACAGCGGGGAGGTCGCGGTGTTCCCGATCACAAACCGTGCCTAATGCAAAGGCATTGCGCATTACGTTAATACCCTCGGGGTTCCAAATAATCCTGTCCCTTCGCCTGCTGGCGGGCGTACAGTAATGCCGGGATTTCCCTGGATCAGTATCAGGAGGCTGCCATGTTGAAGCCCTTTCTGATTGTCTCGGCGTTGACGGTTCTGGCTGTTGCGGCGGTCGCGCAGGAGCCGCCGGCAACTCCCGCTGCCAACCCCGCAGCGGCTCCGAGCCAGTCAAGTGTTCCTGCCGATTATGCAAGCAAAGTCAACCCGGTGAAGCCGACCGCCGAGTCGCAGGCGCGTGCAAAGAAGATGTACGGATGGGACTGCGCGATGTGCCATGGCGATAACGGCGACGGCAAAGGCGACGTTGCCGCCGACCAGAAACTGCCCATGCGCGATTACCGCGATCCGGCATCGCTCAAGGGCATGAGCGACGGTGAAATCTTCTACATCATCCAGAAGGGGAAAGGGCAGATGCCGTCGGAGGGCGACCGCGCCAAGCCCGATGAGATCTGGAATCTGGTCATTTATCTGCGGAAGATGGCGAACCCTTCGGCCACCGCCTCCGCGCAGCCTCCGCAATAGGCCGCGCGGCTCAGGCTCTGCTGGCGCTCGGCTCTTCCAGCCGGGCGCCGGTGTTCACCGGCAGCTCCAGCTGTTCCGCGGCATGCTCGTCCGCCCAGGGCTGGAAGCAAGCGCGGCACCGGGCTTCGTACACGCCAGCCGCACCCACCACGACCAGCGCCTGATTGCTACCCAGCCTTTGCGTATGAACGGCGGGCGCACCGCACACAACGCACACAGCCGACAGCTTGATCACCTCGTCAGCAATCGCCATCAGGTCGGGAATCGGCGCAAAAGGCTCGCCGGTGAAGGTCGTATCGAGGCCCGCCAGTATCACCCGGCGTCCCAGGCGAACCAGTTCGTTCGTGAGGCTCACCAGCGATGGGTCGAAGAACTGAGCCTCATCGACGCCCACGACTTCTACGACATCGATCATTGGCATCAATACCGCCTTCAGCTCCTCCACATTGGCCACGGTCGACGCCTCCAGCGTCTGCGCACTGTGCGAGGCGATCGCATTGCGGTGGTAGCGAACATCGAGGTCCGGCTTAAAACAGGCCACGCGCCGTTTCGCGATCTGCGCCCGCTTCAGCCGGCGGATCAGCTCCTCGGATTTCCCCGAGAACATCGGTCCCGTAATGACTTCGATCCGTCCCGGATGTACGGTTGCGTGCGCAGCCAGATGCGCGGTCGCCATCTCGCTCCCCCTTCTCACTCGACTGTGTGCGAATGCTTCAGTTTAGGCCCGCCGGTGCCCCGCCAATGTGGAAAGGACGGGCCGAAATCCAGATCACGAAAGTGAAAAATCGAGCGGTCCGGCGCCTCCGTTGCCCGGTCTTTTCCTTGACACTCCCTCGCCACTACGCGATTCTATGAGTCAGGCTTTCCCTGCGGAGACTGGTGGTGTGTGTACTCTCGCCGGAAAGCCGTTTCCAGGTATTCAGGTCCTGGGCGCGAGCGTGACATGGAAAACCACGCGTTCCTGAGGCCCTTCCGTGGAAATTGATTATTTCTTGCGCCGCTGACGGGCTCTTTCCGTCCGGCCAGAAGGACTGCGCGTTGACCTTCATCGCTTTACTGGCTCCATTCGCCCTGCCTACCGGGATTGCAGGGATGCTGCCCTTCCTGCTGATCATTGTTGTCTTCTATTTCCTCCTCATCCGTCCGCAGCAGAAAAAGCAGCGGACCTGGCAGGACATGCTCGCCAAGCTCAAGACCGGCGACCGCGTTACCACCACCGGTGGCATCCGCGGTGTCATCACCTCCATTAAGGACGACGCCATTCAGCTCCGCATTCCCCCCGATAACCTTCGGATCGAAGTGATCAAGGGCGCCATCGCCTCCGTGACCCAGGAAGACGCAAAGTAGAGATTCCCATGAAAACCAATATCAGGACCAGGCTCATTGTCATCATTGCTGTTCTGGTCGTCTTTGTCTTCGGCATCTTCCGCGTTCCGCACGGACTTTCCGGGAATGCCCTGAAGCAGGCCATCCTGCAGAACATCCATCTCGGACTCGACCTCAAAGGCGGCATGCACCTCATCCTGCAGGTCAAGGTCGATGAAGCCATCAGCGCGGAGACCGACACCGACGTTGCCAGTATCCAGAGCGATCTGCAGCGGAACGGCATTGTCGGCGCGACAGTTTCCAAGCCGGATCCCAGTCGCGCCGATTTCATCCAGGTTACCGGCGTTCCCGCCGATCACGCCAGCGATGTCCGTTCGCTGCTGGAATCCAGCTACAGCAGCCGCTTCGACATCTCCCCTGGCGTGGGCAACAGCTGGACCCTGACGATGAAGCCCACCGTCGAGAGTGACGCGAAACAGCGGGCCCTCGACCAGGCCATTGAGGTGATTCAGTCCCGCACCAACACCCTCGGCGTCAGCGAGCCCATCATCGAACCTTACCAACTGGGCAGCTATCAGATCCTCGTCGAACTGCCTGGCGTCGACGATCTCGGCCGCGTCAAGGACGTGATCCAGTCCACTGCCCGCCTTGAAGCCCACGAAGTCATGAACGATCAGCCCTGGCCTGACCGGCAGTCCGCTCTCCAGGCCCTCGGCGGTGTCGTTCCACCCGATGCCGAGCTCATCCAGAGCGTCCCGGGAGCCTCCAGCGACGGCAGCCTCGGCGAGTGGTACGAGCTGAAGAAGATCCCCGTATGGGCCGGTACGGACGTTCGCGATGCGCAGCCTGGACACAATCCCAACACGGGTGAGCCGGAGGTCGACTTCTATCTGACCAACGCCGCCGGCGACAAGTTCGCCGCGTGGACCGGCGCCAACATCGGCAAAAGCATGGCCATCGTCCTCGATAACCGCGTTCAGGAAGTCGCCATCATCAAGGGCCAGATCCGCGACCAGGGCAATATCTCCGGCGGCGGCATTACGGAGCAGCGCGTGAAGGACCTCTCCATGCTGCTGCGGACGGGCGCTCTGCCCGCCTCCATCGACTTCCTCCAGGAAACCACCGTCGGGCCGTCGCTCGGTGCCGATTCCATCCATCAGGGCGTGGTTGCCTCGATCGTGGGCATGCTGGCGGTGATGATCTTCATGCTCATCTACTACAAAGGGGCCGGCATCAACGCCGATCTGGCCCTTTTTCTGAACCTGGTTATCCTCCTTGGGTTCATGGGCTTCTCCGGCGCCACGCTTACGCTGCCCGGTATTGCCGGTGTCATTCTCACCATCGGCATGGGCGTGGACTCCAACGTACTTATCTTTGAGCGCATCCGCGAGGAGCTGCGCGCCGGCAAATCTCCCTCGGCTTCCGTCGATCAGGGTTTTGGCCACGCCTGGACGACCATCGTCGACACGCACGTGACCACCATCGTTTCGGCGGCCATCCTCTTCATCTTCGGCACCGGACCGGTCAAGGGCTTTGCGGTCACTCTGACCTTCGGTCTGCTTGCCAATCTTTTCACGGCGGTCTTCGTTTCCCGCGTCATCTTCGATGCTCATCTCAGCCGCAAACTACACGGCGAACCGATATCGATTTGAGCAGTGAGGCTTCTGGAAATTTTTCTATAGGCGGAAATTCGTGGAACTGTTTCATGATCCAAAAATCGACTGGCTGGGGAAGAAGTGGTATTTCCTTGCCTTCTCTCTGATCTTCAGCGTCTCGGGTATTCTCTCGATCCTGTTCTGGCATCATCTGCCGCTCGACGTCGACTTCCGCGGCGGCACCGTGGTTCGCGTCAAATTCGCGGCCGCTCCTGATGCGGACCGCATTCGTTCCGCCATCGACAAGGCCGGACTGAAGGACGCGCGCATCCAGCAGCCCTATGGACCCGCGGCCAACAATGAAGTCCTCGTGACTCTGTCGCGGAGCGCGACCAGCGAATCCGCGATCGACCAGGGCCGCGCCGCCATCGTCAGCAGCCTCACGCAGAACTACGCCTCCGGCGGGCAAAACCCCGGCAAGATTGATCTCGACAACATCAGCGGCTCCGCTCTGGCCTCATGGCTGGAGCAGAACGATCCCGAGCACTTCGGCAACAGTCCCGACGCCGAAACCCGCTATGAAGCCCAGGCCAACGCCGTGGTGCACTACCGCGACGCCGAACACAGCGGCGTGATCGATTCCGTCGATAACCTGCGCGGTGTTGTCGATCCAGCCGTCCTGACGGCGCTGCAGCAAAATGCGTGGATCTCCGGCTTCTCGGTGCGCAGCGTCGAGATTGTCGGCGCCCAGGTGGGCAAAGTCCTCCAGCATCAGGCGGAACTGGCGACGCTTTATTCCCTCGCTGGAATGCTGGTGTATCTCTGGTTCCGCTTCGAGCTGATTTACGGTGTGGCCGCTGTCGTTGCCTGCTTCCACGACACCATCATTACTGTGGGCGCCTTCAGCCTCAGCAATCAGGAGATTTCGCTCACGGTCATCGCTGCCATCCTCACGCTCATCGGCTACTCGATGAACGACACCATTGTCGTCTTTGACCGTATTCGAGAGAACCTGCGCCTGAGCCGGCGCGAACCGCTTGCCGACCTCGTGAACCGCAGCATCAATCAGACTCTGAGCCGGACCGTGCTGACCTCCGGCCTCACTTTCCTCACCGTCCTCTCCCTCTTCGTCTTCGGCGGCGAGGTCCTGCGCGGCTTCTCCTTCGCCCTGGTGGTCGGCATCCTCATCGGCACCTACTCCTCCATCGCCGTCGCCGCCCCTATGCTGGTGGCCTATCAGGACTGGCGGTCGCGCCGGGGCCGGGCAGCCACCCTACCCGCTGCGAAGAAAGCCAGGGTATGATGGCTGCCATCCCCCTTGGGCTTCAGAAACCTGCATCTAAACTTGAGCAGGTTCGCCCTCCGCAGCGGGAGCGTCTGCATCCCGTCTCGGAATTGTGTTATAGAAGGGAACCGGCTTTGTTTGCCGGCGGCATCCACGTCGCAGCTGATTCTGGGTTAGGGGAACGGAGCGAAAAATTGAGGTAAGCCCGGCTGAGTTCGATTCGCGCTTCCCCGGCGCGCGAGTATCGGACAGTCGGGAACAAATGGGGGTCCCTGTGGTGTCTATACGAGGTGTCAACTACTGAAAGGTCCGAGGTCGGCCATGGCAATGTTTGAAGACATCCTGATGGAATCCGGGCACCAGATCAAGACGAAGAGCAAGTACTACACCATCGTTGGGCTGATTCTGAATGGTTCGGTGCTCGCCGCGCTGATCTTGTATCCGCTCATCTACCCTGAGGCGCTTCCCAAAGCCATGATGGCGACCCTGCTGGTTGCTCCGCCGCCACCGCCGCCACCTCCACCACCTCCACCGCCTGCGGTGCACATCACCCGGGTCGTTTCGGAGATGCTGAATAATCAGCTGACCGCGCCAACCAAGATTCCCCATGAAATCAAGATGGTGAAAGAAGAATCGGCGCCCCCGTCTACGGGCGTAGCCGGCATGGAAGGGATGGGTGGCTCGGCCGGCGGCGTGATGGGCGGTGTTTTGGGCAGCCTGGGTTCCGGTCCGGCGCCTACGATTAAAGCTGCGCCCCCCAAGAAGGTCACCGTCTCGTCCGGCGTCATGCAGGGAAACCGCATCGGTGGCGAGAACCCGACGTACCCGGCCATCGCCAAGGCCGCAAGAATTCAGGGAACTGTTGTTCTGCAGGCAACGATTTCCAAGAACGGAACGATCGAAAACCTGCGGGTCATCAGCGGACCTCCCATGCTTCAGGCGGCTGCCCAGGAAGCTGTGCGGAGCTGGCGTTATAAGCCCTACCTCCTGAACGGCGAACCTGTGGAGGTCGAAACTCAGGTCAACGTAGTCTTCAGTCTTGGCAGCTGATTAACCGCCCCGGCCCGGCTTTTGCCGCTTCGGGGCAATTCTCCCGTTTTTCCGGCCTTCCCGCCACTTCATGCTGCGGGCGGGTATTTCGTTAGCGCTCTTTGGCAACTACCGCAGCAATGCCTCAGGAGGAAAGATTCAGTGATTCTCGCTCAGATCAACCATCTCGTTGCAAACCCGGCGTCCCTCGGCTTCTTTCAGGAAGGCCAGACGGTCGGATTCAGCCCCATCGACCTGTGGAACAACATGGGCTGGCTCGCCCGCGGCGTCGTGTTCGTGCTGTTCATCATGTCCATCTGGTCGCTCGCGGTCATGATCGACCGCTGGCTCTATTTCAACGCAGCGCGCAAGCAGTCCCGCGAGTTTGCCCCGCGCGTCGCCGGAGCTCTCAAAGAAGGCAAGCTGGACGAGGCCGTTAAGGTTGCGGACCGCAACAAGAAGTCGCACCTGGCGGAAGTCGTCACGGCCGGTCTGCAGGAGTTCCGCAATTACGGCGGAGGCGGAGCGGTCAGCGTCGAGCAGATCGAGTCTTCCAAGCGCGCTCTCGAGCGGGCCGAGGCCATCGTTCACGCCAAGCTGAAGAGGGGACTCGGTTCTCTGGCTACCATCGGTTCCACGGCGCCGTTCGTCGGGCTGTTCGGAACCGTCGCCGGCATCCTCAAGGCCTTTCAGGAAATCGCCACCCAGAAGACTCCTGGTATCGGCGCAGTCGCCTCTGGTATTTCTGAAGCGCTGGTCACCACCGCTTTCGGCCTGTTTGTGGCCATCCCGGCGGTGTGGCTGTTCAACTACTTCACCAACCGCGTGGAGGCGTTTGACGTCGAAATGGACAACTCCTCCAGCGAGCTGATCGACTACTTCATCAAGCAGAGCAATCGCCGGTAGTCGAGCGGCTGCGCTCGCCATTCTTCCGGCGGGCGCGAAAGTGCAGTGTCCCTGCCTTGTCCGGAGTGGGCATGGCGGGAGCAAGCGAGCGGGAATCTTTCCAGCCGGGAGCCGCCCTCCAGCGCTCCCGGCGCCTGATTGTCGTCTCTGCTTTAAGAGATTTGACCGGAGCGTACCGTAATGGCAATTTCCGTAAGAAACGAAGGAACCAAGGTCAACGCCAATATCAACGTCACCCCGATGGTGGACGTGATGCTGGTGCTGCTGATCATCTTCATGGTCATCACGCCGATGCTCCAGAACAAGGTGAACGTCGATCTTGCCCAGAGCGCGAACGCCACGCCGATGGATGACGCCAACAAGGAAGATTCCGTCGTGGTGGCCATCACGCGTGACAGCCGCGTTTACCTTGGCCAGAACCAGACCAGCGTCGCCAACCTCGGACCCGAAGTCCGCGACGAGCTGGAAAACAAAACCAGCAAGATTGTCTACTTCCGCGCCGACGCCCGGGCCCACTACGGAACTGTGATGGACGCCATTGACGCCGTGCGCACCGCTGGCGTCGAGGAAGTGGGGATGCTCACGGAACAGCGGCAGGCAACCTCAACAGCGACCAGGGCCCCGTCCGCCGCAGGCGGCCAGTAACTTGAGAAGAGCGGAAGAAACGAGGAACTGAATTATGTCAATGAGCGTAGGCGGAGCCGGCGCCCTGAATGCCGAACCGAACGTAACTCCTCTGATCGACGTGCTGCTGGTGCTGTTGATCATCTTCATGGTCATTGTCCCGGTTACCCCCCGAGGGCTGGACGCGCTGGTACCGCAACCACCCAAGAACCCGAACCAGCAGCAACCGAACGACCGCACCATCGTCGTGCAGGTTCAGTCCGGCGGCGGCGGCGTTCCAAACTACCTGATCAATGAAACCCCGGTGGCCAAGACCGACCTCGAAAGCAAGCTCAACGAGATTTTCGCTTCGCGCGCCGAGAAGGTGATGTTCATCAAGGGCGATCCCAATCTGGACTTCCAGGCCGTCGCCACCGTTCTCGACGTCGGGCACGCGGTCGGCGTTGACCATATCGGGCTCATCACACCCAAGATCGCGGCTGGCCAGTAAGGGCAGCGAGTTCCCGGGCAAGAGGGAAGGGTTGCACTCCGGTTACCTTGCCTCGGGCGGTGGAAGAAGTACAATCGCTCTCGGCAGCGCTGAGTGCGTGGCTTTAGGCTCCTGGCGAGCTGAAGGAGAAGATAGACAGAATGAACCGTATCGCACGTTTACTGGGGCTGGCCGCCGCCACGATCCTCCTCGTGGCTTCGGGGACCGGCTGTAAACGCCTGGAGGCCCGCAATCAGCTCAACAAGGGTGTGCAGGCCTACAAGCAGGCAAAATATGAAGAGGCCATCGACCACTTTCAGCGTGCCGTGAACCTCGATCCCACTTACCCGATGACCCGGCTTTACCTGGCCACCGCCTATGCTCAGCAGGTTGTACCCGGCCTCGATACCCCTGAAAACGAGAAGACGGCTCAGATGGCGATCAACGGTTTTCTCCAGGTTCTTCAGGAGCATCCGGACGACATCACCAGCCTGAAGCAGATCGCGGCCCTGAACTACGATCTGAAGAAGTTCGTTCCCGCCCGGGACTGGCAGCTGAAAGTCCTCGCGGCGGATCCCAAGGACGCCGAAGCCGCCTACACGATCGGCGTTATTGACTGGACGCAGGCCTACCAGAACGCTGTCCACGCGCTGCAGAGCGCCGGCATGCAGGATGACGGCCAGGGCAATGCGAAAATGCCCAAAGCTGTCTGCAAAACCGTCCAGGACGAAAACACGCAGCTCGTGACCGATGGCCTGAAGTATCTTCAAACGGCCGTCGACCTTCGTTCGAACTACGATGACGCGATGCAGTATCTGAACCTGATGTATCGCCGCAAGGCCGACCTGGACTGTGGCAACGACGCCGCGCGCAAGGCCGATCTCGCATCCGCCGGCGATTGGGTGCAGAAAGCCATGGGCGCCCGTAAAGCGAACGAAGAAAAAGCCAACGAGAAAGCCCAGGGCGGCGTTGTTATGCAGTAAGCTCTGTCGCTCAATCAGCCAGGCCCCCGTCCAAAGCGGGGGCTTTGCATTTCTGCTGTACCCTGCACCCTGAACGCTGTACCCTGTCTCTCGGTGGTTTTTCGCAAAGTTCTCATCGCCAATCGCGGCGAAATCGCCCTCCGTATCCTCCGCGCCTGCCGCGAGCTGGACCTCTCCACCGTCGCCGTGTATTCCGACGCGGATCGCGCCGCACCGCATGTGCTCGAGGCCGACGAGGCCTGGCGCCTTGGTCCCGCCCCGGCGCCTGAATCTTATTTGCGTGGCGATCTGATCCTCGAAATCGCGGGCCGGACCGGCGCAGGCGCTATCCATCCCGGCTACGGCTTCCTCTCGGAAAACGCCGACTTCGCCCAGGCCTGTGAGCAGGCTGGCATCAAGTTCATCGGGCCCACCTCATCCGCGATGCGGACTCTAGGCTCGAAAACCAACGCCCGCCAGGCCGCTGACGAAGCCGGGATGCCCCGCACTCCTGGCTGCGTCCATGCGCTCGCCTCGCCCGAAGAGGCCGCTGATGTTGCCGCGGGCGTCGGCTATCCCGTCATGCTCAAAGCCGCGGCAGGCGGCGGCGGCAAGGGCATGCGCGCTGTCTGGCGCGCCGAGGAGCTGCCCTCCGCATTCGCTTCCGCCAGCAGCGAGGCCGAACGCGCCTTTGGCTCCGGCGAGGTCTACCTGGAAAAGCTCATCGAGCGCCCGCGCCACATCGAAATCCAGATCATTGCCGATGAGCACGGCCACTGTGTCTCTCTTGGCGAGCGCGAATGCTCCGTCCAGCGCCGCCATCAGAAAGTCATCGAGGAGGCTCCGTCCGCGGTTGTCGATGCCGCTCTTCGCCACCGCATGGGCGAAGCCGCGGTCCGCCTCGCTCAATCGGCGGGATACACCAACGCAGGCACCATCGAATTCCTGCTCGACGAGAAGAAGAACTTTTACTTCCTGGAAATGAACACGCGGCTCCAGGTCGAGCATCCCGTCACCGAGTTGGTCACGGGCTACGACCTCGTCCATCTGCAAATCCGCATCGCCCAGGGGGAGCCGCTCCCCTTCATACAGAACGACGTTCAGTTCCGCGGCCATGCCATCGAGTGTCGCATCTATGCAGAAGACCCCGGCAACGGCTTCATGCCCTCGCCTGGCCGCATTACGCGCCTCCTTCAGCCCGGCGGGCCCGGCATCCGCGAAGACTGCGGCATCTACGAAGGGTGGGTCGTCCCCGTCGACTACGACCCGATGCTCTCGAAGCTCATCGCCTTCGCTCCCACCCGTGATCTCGCCATGGCCCGCCTGCTTCGCGCACTCGACGAGTATCTCATCGGTGGCATCCGCACGAATCTCGGTCTCTTTCGTCGTATTCTCACCGATGCCGAGTTCCGCGCCGCCCGCATCGACACCGGCTATCTCGACCGGCTCCTCGCGGCCGGCCCATCGCAGGAAGCCATAGCGGCCAACGGATCCGCCGCAATTCCCGCCGTCGCCGCAGCTGCCGTCTTCGAAGCGACGAAGAACGCTACTAACGGCGCTGCACTCAACGGCAAAAGCCACGCGAGCGTCTGGAAAACTGCTGGCCGCCGCGAAGCCGTCGGCAGCACCGACTGAAGAGCGTCGCGCCGATGATCTTCCATCTCGAAATCGACGGCCATTCTCGCCAGGTCGAGCTCGATCCCAGCGATGCGCCCGGCCAGTGGCGGATCCGCGTCGATGGCCAGCCGGTGGAGGCCGACGTCCATCTGCTGCGTCCTGGCATTCTGTCGCTTCTCATCGCCGGGCGGTCATACCGGGTTGTGCTCGATGCCGACCCCAACGATCCCGCGCTCCACGTCGGCCCCCACCGCATCCCTTACCGCATCGACGATCCCCGCTCCCTGCGCTCCCGCCGTCGCCACGCGCGCACCGATGGTCCCGTCACGCTCAAGGCTTCCATGCCTGGTCGCGTTGTTCGTGTTTTGGTGGAGAAAGGGGAGGCCGTCGCTCTCAATCAGGGCATTCTCGTCGTCGAAGCCATGAAAATGCAGAACGAAATGAAATCGCCCAAAGACGGGCGCGTTCGCGAGCTGCGCGTCTCTCCCGGAGATACGGTCGCCGCCGGTGACGTTCTCGCGGTCATTGAGTAGCGCCGCAGGCCATCGGCTGCTTTTATTGTTGCTGCTGACTCTGCTGAATCTGCAGCAGTGGTTCGGCCGGCGGCGGAGGAGCCTGCGCCTTCTCTACCAGCATCGACCAGTCCTCGGGAATCGGCAGCTCACGGTCCAGGTCCGGAGCTGCATCCGATGAAGTTACCTGCACAGCCACATACAACTCACTATCGGTCCGGCCCCGGAACAGGCCCCGCGTCGGTGGAACGTCCGCATAATCGCGCCCCAGCGCCGTGCGAATGTGCCGGTCGCGCGCAATCAGCGCATTGGTCGGGTCAAAGCCCACCCATCCGAGCGCAGGCAGAAACGCCTCCACCCATGCATGCGTCGCGCTCGAGGTGGAACGGTCGTGGTCCTCGCTCCCGTGATAGAGATAGCCGCTCACGTAGCGGCACGGGATCCCGACATGCCGCACCAGCGCGATCATGATGTGCGCGAAATCCTGGCAAACTCCCTGCCGCGTCCGCAGCGCTTCGTCGATCGGTGAATCCACGCGCGTGCTCTGCTTCTCATAGCTGAAGCTGTCATACAGCCTGTTGTTAATCTCCTGCAGTAGTCTCAGCGGATCATCTCGCCGGACGACTCCCAGCTCTTTCGCCAGCTCCAGCAGGCGCGGAGTCGGCTGGGCAAATTCACTCGGCAACAGCATCTCCCAGTAGTCGCCTTCCGCCACCAGGGCGTCCAGTTCTTTCCAGGCGTCTGGCCCCAGCGAGTCGGGAATCGTCGCCAGCGGCTGATGCTCCACCACCGCTTCTGCCACAATCACCAGTTGCGCATGCCGCCCCGGAATGTCGAAGTGGTGGATGTGATTTCCCAGGTGATCGCGATAGGTGAAGACCCGGCAGCGCGGGCTCACCGACAGCGTGAACGACAGGCAGCGCTGATTGCTGTCGCTCCTCGGGTGCATACGCACTTCCATCGTGCTCTCGCTCACTGAGCGCGAATAAAGGAACTTCGTGAGGTGGCGAACAAAATAGTAGTGCATCGAAGCGATCTCACAATCCGGGGAACCAGAATGACTGCACTGTATGAGATCCGCCCCCGAAGCGGGTCTCATGATGCCGGTCGAAGCGATGAATCTCGAGATCGCTTCCCGTCAAACCGCCAGAGCCGCTTCAACCGAGTACTGGATGTAGACGGCGTAAATCAAATCGTGAATCTCCCTGCACTGTTGCAGAATGCCTCGCAAATACCGCACCGGGTCCTGCGCCAGGATCTCCCCGATCTGCCCAAATCCGAGCGTCGCCTTGAGCCGTCCCGCCACCCGCATCAGCTCGCCTCCGCGTTGCGTGCGTGTTTGCTGCTGGATCGCCTCCAGCGCATTGTGCAGCGCGTCGACCGCATAGTGCACCGAATGCGGAAAATCCGGATTCAGAAGCAGGAATTCCAAAATCCGCTCGTGCGTCAGGTCCGCTGTGTGGACCCGGCAGAAAGCCTCGAACGCCGTGCAGATGCGCAGCAGTCCCACCCATTCCAGATACTCGCTCGCATCGTCGGAGTCCTCGCCGAGAAAAACCTCGCGCTCGTACACATCCAGCAACGTCGTCAGCGACCAGGCCCGCTCCAGATATCGCCCCACCCGCAGCACCTGCCAACCCTCTCCATGGCTGAGCGTCGTGTCCGTCACGCCCTGGAACAAATGCACCCCGTCGATGATGGTCGGCAGGAACTCCGCCAAATTCCTCTCCGATGGCGACGCCGTGCGCAGCCTGCTGATCTCATGAAACAGCCCATTCAGCCGCTGCCACTGCTCCGTGCTGATCTCATCGCGGATTTGGCGCGCATTTTCGCGCGCCCCAAAAATACACGCCGTAATCGAGGCATGTTTCGTCGTGTCGAAGCAGAGCGCGTGCACCAGCGCAGTCACACCCAGCCATCGGGCTGGTTCGGCATTGCCGTCGTGCTCGTCATGCCAACCAAGCCCCTGGGCTGAGCCCACCGCTGACAGGACCCGCTGCCATCGCCGCTCCGCGCTCACCCGGGAACGGTCCAGCATCAGGCCCATGTTGATATCGATCAGGCGCGCCGTATGCTCGGCGCGCTCCAGATAGCGGCTCGTCCAGTACAAACTGTCGGCTACGCGCGAAAGCATCTCTCTCCACCGGTGCAACAAACTGACAACTGATCTTCTAACTACTGATCACTGACAATGCTGGCGAACAGCTTCCCTGTTCGCTAGCTCCCCAACACCCACGTATCCTTACTCCCGCCACCCTGCGATGAGTTCACCACCAGTGATCCCTGCCGCAGCGCCACGCGTGTCAACCCGCCCGGCACAATCGTCACCTTGTCCCCGAACAAAATGTACGGCCGCAAATCCACGTGTCGCGGTCCGATTGACCCATCCTCCAGCAAACAAGGCGCGCGCGAAAAACTGAGAGTCGGCTGCGCAATATAGTTCCTCGGATCGGCGTCGATCCTGCGCCTGAACTCCTCTCGCTCCGCAGCAGAACTCTGCGGACCCACCAGCATGCCGTACCCGCCCGATTCACCCACCGCCTTAACCACCAACTTCTCCAGATTCTCCTTCACATGGGCGCGCTGTTTCGCATCCGTCAGCAGATACGTCTCTACGTTGTTCAGGATCGGATCCTCATCGAGGTAGTACTTGATGATCGCGGGCACGTAGGCATAGAGCGCCTTGTCGTCGGCCACGCCCGTTCCAAAGGCATTTGCCAGCGTTACATTGCCAGCGCGATACGCGTTGAACAGCCCCGCCGCCCCCAAAATCGATTCGCTCCGAAACGCCAGCGGATCGATGAAATCATCGTCCACGCGCCGGTAAATCACGTCCACGCGCTTCAGCCCCGCCGTGGTCCGCATATAGACCACGTTGTCGTGAATAACGAGGTCCCGCCCCTCCACCAGTTCCACGCCCATCTGTCGAGCCAGCCACGTGTGCTCGAAATACGCCGAGTTGTACACCCCCGGCGTCAGCACCACGATGGTGGGCTCCGGCCGCCCCTCCGGCGCCAGCGAGCGCAGCGTCGCCAGCAGCGCCTGGGGATAATGATCGATGGGTCGCACACCATAATCGCGAAACAAACTCGGCAGTGTGCGCTTCATGATGCGCCGGTTCGTCAGCATGTAGCTCACGCCCGACGGCACCCGCAGATTGTCCTCGAGCACCACGTACTCGCCACTCTCCAGCCGCAACAAATCGGTGCCGGCGATGGCTACATATACGTTGCGCGGCACGCGCAGACCGCGCATCTGCCGCCGGAACTGCTGGCAGCTGTAAACCACCTCGCGCGGCACCACCCCCTGCGCCAGAATCTTCTGATCGTTGTACACATCGTGCAGAAACAGATTCAGCGCTGTGATTCGCTGCGTCAGTCCGCGCTCGATGCGGTCCCACTCTTCGCCCGTCACCAGGCGTGGGATCAGATCGTAGGGAAAAATCCGCTCCGTCCCCTCATCGCGCCCGTAAACCGTGAAGGTGATTCCCTGCATCAGGAACGACGCATCCGCCGATTGCTTCCGTCGCTGGATCTCCTCCGGGGGCAGCGTCGTCAGCTCATGGAACAGCGCCTGGTAGTGCGGGCGAATCGCCCCGTCCCCGTCGAACATCTCGTCGAAGGCGGCGTCCATAAAATATTCGCGGAGCAGCGAGTGCTCGTGCGCTCCCCGTACAGGTGTCGTTGTCATACCAGTCCGTTATTCGGATGCCTGGTTCTCCGAATTCGCCAGGCTCAACCGAGTGGTTTTATCCGTTTCGGACGGGGAAACCGTTCACGCCTCAGACGGGGAAACGTACCTTCTTGTACCACGCCGGACACGCGGGGGCAAAGGAGAGCCCAGGAGACACCGTCGCGCCTCAACCGCGACAGCACCCAGCAGCCACCGGGCACATCTATCTGTGTTACTGCCTACTGGCCGACTCCCTGCTTCACCACCACGCCGCCCTTCATCACAAACGCCACCCGCTCCACCGCGGTAATGTCCTCCACCGGATTTCCTGGGACGGCGATCACATCGGCGTAATAGCCGGGCTTCAGTTGCCCTACCCTGTCCTGCCAGCTCAAAATCTGTGCGCCATTCAGATAATCCGCCTGCAGCACGGCCAGAGGCGTCATCCCATACTGCACCATCAGTTCGAACTCCCGCGCCTGCGTCCCGTGCGGAAAAGGTCCCACATCCGACCCCACCGCCATCGGAACACCCGCCGCCACCTGTCGCTTGAATTCGTGAATCTTGTAGTCCAGCATCGCGTGCTCGCGCGCCGCCCCGCCGGCGACTCCGCATGATTCGCGAAGTACTCAAAAATCGTGAAAGTCGGGCACCGCCGGAATGTGCTTCTCCTTCATCAGCCGCATCGTCTCCTCGCTCAGCTGGGATGCGTGATCGATCGACGCCACGCCCGCCTTCGCCGCAAACAGCGCCCCCGGTTCGCCCTGATCGTGAACGCCGACGTTCATTCCCAGCCGCGCCGCCTCGTCAACGCCGCCTTGAGCTGCTCCTCGGTGTACTGATAGGGCGTGTGAAAATCCCAGAAATCCGCGTCGTCCGGCTCGGCCTCCAGCTGGTTCAATGCGCAGATCGGGTTTCCGAGGCATGGAGCTGACCTGCGCGACCATCGCGTCGGGCCCGGTCTCATAGATCTTGACGAACGTCGAGCCTTCCTTGTGCTGTTCGCGGATCGTCTCCACGATCTGCTCTGCATCGTTCGCGTAATCCGCATTGCCCGGAACATGCGCGCGCGGGATTGTAGTGGACCGCATCCTCGTGTCCGCCCAGAATGCTGATCGCGTTCCCGCTGATCCGCAGCCGCGGTCCCGGAATCAGTCCCGCATTGATCGCCCGCATCACCGCCGTGTCCGCCGATCCCGCGCCCTCCGTCCCCATATCACGCTCCGCCGTAAAGCCGGCCATCAGATCGGCCTTGGCCGCCAGCTCGGCAAGGATCGTTCGCTGCGGCACGACTCTCCTCTACGGTCTGCAAATCTTCCGCGCCGGGATGCAAAAACAGATGCACATGCGCGTCAATCAGGCCTGGCATGAGCGTTGTGTCGCCCAGGTCGATCGTTTCCGCTCCCGCCGGATGTGGCACTGATGTCCCCGCGGCCGTAATCCGCTCGCCCTCCACCAGCACCTCCCCTGGCGTGACGATCTTCCCCGCCTCCACATCGAATAGCCGTGCCGCATGCAGCACAATCGGGTGTTTCGACGGCGCGTTGTTCGCAGATCCGGTCTGGGCAAACGCAGCCGAACACGCGCAGGCGAAAAGGCCGGCAGCCAGCAGAAACATCTTTCTCATGAGAGCCTCCAATCGGCCAACCAGAATAGCAGGAGCCAATCCCGATCGCCGCGACCCACTGCCGAACGCTGACCGCCAAACGCTGTTTCTACGCTATCCTGCCTCCAATGGACTCAGTCGCCATCTCTGTCCGCGACCTTACCCGCCGCTTCGGTACGTTCACGGCCGTTGACGGCCTCTCCCTCGATGTCGCCGCAGGGCAGTTCTTCGGCTTCCTCGGGCCCAACGGCGCCGGCAAATCCACCACCATCAAAATGCTCACCGGGCTTCTGGCTCCCACCTCGGGCCACATTCAGATGCTCGGTCTCGACTTCGCGACCCACCCGCTCGAAGTCAAGCGGCAGATTGGCGTCGTGCCCGAAAGCCTCGCTCTGTTCGGCCGGCTTACCGGTTCTGAATACCTGCGTTTCGTCGGCCGCATGTATGGCCTTGACCGCGAGACCACCAACGGCCGCACTCAGGAGCTCCTCGATTTCATGAACCTCGCCGCCGAGCCGAAGAAGCTGGTCACCGACTACTCCCACGGGATGCAGAAGAAGCTGGCTCTTGCGGCAGCGGTCATCCATGGGCCGCGCATTCTCTTTCTCGATGAGCCGTTTGAAGGCGTCGATGCCATCGCCGCCGGCACCCTCAAAGCTATGCTGCAGCGGATGACCGAGCGCGGAGCCACCATTTTTCTCACCTCGCACGTGCTCGAAATTGTCGAGCGCCTTTGCAGCCACGTTGCCATCATTGATCGGGGCCGTTTGGTTGCGAACGGCTCGCTCGATGAGCTCCGCGCGGGTGTCGCCGCGAGCATTGCCGGTCCGCAACCGGGCGAAAAGCTCACCCTCGAAGAGATCTTTCTTCGTGTGGTCGGCGGTTCCGGACCTGGAGCCGCCGAAGAAGCTGTCCAGGAGCTTTCATGGCTGGCGTAGACAACGGGCCACAGCGTCTGCCTGCTCGCTGGGGACTCCTCTCGCCGCTGGCCCGCGGCCAATATGCCGCTCTGGCGTGGGTGCAGAGCCGTGTATTCGTGAATTCTCTGCGCACCCGGCGTGGCCAGTCCGAATTGGTAGCGCGCATCCTTTCCTTTCTGCTCTTCGCCCTCATCGCCATTGGCCCCGCCTTTGGGCTCGGCTTCGGAGCGTGGGTTGCCGTCTCCCGTGGCCATGTTCTCGGCATCTCCGTATTGTTCTGGGTGCTCTTCCTGGCCTGGCAGTTCTTCGCTGCGCTCGCGCCCGCGCTGGGAGGACAGAACCCGGAACTCGGTCACCTGCTTCGCTATCCTGTCAGCTTCGGCTCATGGATTACCCTCTATCTGATCTACGGAATCGCCGCGCCCTCGACGCTGATTGGCATCATCTGGGCCGTGGCCATCGGCACCGGCATCAGCCTTGCACGTCCCCCGCTCTTTCTCTGGACACTCTTCACGCTCACGCTTTTTGTTCTCTTCAACCTTCTGTTGTCGCGGATGATCCTCGCGTGGATTGAGCGCTGGCTCGCGCAGAGGCGAACCCGCGAAATCGTCACCGCGATCTTTTTGTTTCTTGCGCTCGGCGCTCAGGCCCTCAACCCCGCCTACCACCAGGATTACCGGAGCCATCCTTTCACGAACGCGAAGAAACAGACCTTGAGCCGGATTGCGAACCGCGCCCTGCTGGCGCAAAAGTTCCTGCCGCCCGGCCTCGTTGTCAACGCTATCGACCTGAAGTTGAAAGATCGTCCTCTTGCGGCAGCGGAAGATCTCCTCTGGCTTGGGTTCTATACGCTGGGCGCCGGAGGATTACTCGCCCTGCGCCTGCGCTCGGAGAGTCGCGGAGAGAACCTCAGCGAAGCGCCTCGAGCCGCCTCCACACAGAAAACGCGCCGCCCGCCGCTCCTCGATTTCTCTGGTCCCGTCGCTGCCGTCTTTGAAAAGGATGTGCGCTATCTGATGCGCAGCGGACCCATGCTTTATAACCTGGCAGCTCCGCTGGTGATGGTCTTCCTCTTCGGCGGCGCATTTCGGGGCGGCGGACAGTACTCGAGCATCCGTCTTGAATACGCGCTGCCCCTCGGCCTTGTCTGGGCATTCCTCGGCCTCTCCCGCCTCATCTGCAACAACCTCGGTATGGAAGGCGAAGGTATCCAGTTCTACTTCCTGTCGCCGACGCCGTTGCGCACCGTGATCCTCGGCAAGAACTTTCTGCACCTGGTTATTTTTCTGCTGGAGGCGGTGCTCATCTCCGCTCTCATTGTTTTTCGTTTTGGACGCCCGGCGCCGAGCGTTGTCGCGGCCACCGCCGCGTGGCTGCTTTTTGCCATTCCAGCGAACTTCGCCGTCGGCAATCTGCTCTCCATCACCATGCCCTACCGGATCAATATGGCGCGCATTCGCCGCGAAACGGGGGCCTTGGGCAACGGCCTCACCAGCTTTCTCACTCAACTCGGATTTCTCGTGGTGGGCGGGCTTGTGTTTGCGCTCTGCGGCTTTTTCGGCCAGCTATGGCTGGCAACGCCGATCTTTCTCGTGCTCGCGGCGATCAGCCTGTGGGTTTACCTCGCCGTCCTCGGCAGGATGGATCGCATGGTGCTGGCTCGCATGGAGTCCCTTACCCTCGAGATCGCCAAATAACGCCACGCATTGACGGACGTTTTCCTGCGGAGCTATTCTGCGCTCCTCATGGAAATCACCGGAAAAGTCGGCACGCTGCTGCGCAACAAAACCGGCGAGATCTGGTCGCTCGATCCCTCCGCATCCGTCTACGACGCCGTCCGCATCATGGCCGAAAAAGAAGTGGGGGCGCTGCTGGTCATGCGCGGACAAAAGCTGGTCGGGATCGTCTCTGAGCGCGATTACGCACGCAAAATCGTTCTGCAGGGACGCTCGTCCCACGAGACTCAGGTTGCCGAAATCATGACCAGTCCCGTGATCACTGTTACTCCCTCCCACACTGTCGGCGAGTGTATGCGCATCGTAACCGAAAAGCGCATCCGCCACCTGCCCGTCGTGGAAGGAGAAAAAGTAACAGGAATCGTGTCCATCGGCGATCTGGTGAACTGGGTCGTTACCGAGCAGGAGGAGACGATCCGCCATCTGGAGGCTTTTATCGCCGGCAGCTAGGCCTGGACAAGTTCGTGGCCGGCGAAGAAATAGCCGATCTCGAAGTTCGCCGTATCCTCGGCGTCGGAGCCGTGGATCGCGTTCTCTTCGATCGATCCCGCATATTTCTTCCGAATCGTTCCCTCTTCCGCATTCGCCGGATTCGTCGCGCCCATCAGCTGGCGCAGGTCGGCAATGGCGTTGTCTTTCTCCAGCACCAGGGCCACAATCGGCCCCGACGACATAAACGTCGTCAGCGATTCGAAGAAAGGCCTCGCCTTGTGAACGTAATAGAACCCTTCGGCCTGCGACTTCGAGATGAACAGCTTCTTGATCGCGACAATCCTGAACCCGGCCTTCTCAATATCCGCGAGAATTGCTCCCGCATGGCCCTTGCGGATCGCATCCGGCTTAATGATGCTGAATGTGCGCTGTGACATATTTAGCTTTTAGCCTCTGGTTCTTAGCCCGATTGGGCTGTGTTCGTTGAAGTTCGTCAAAAAACCAAGTTTTCCCATGCAGTGTTGACGGAGACGCGACGACCGAGCAGCCAGGAGCTGGCAGCTGAAAGCGAACGGCGAAAAGCTACTTTCCGATGGCCCGCGCTACCGTCTCCCCAATCGCTGCCGGCGTTTCCACCACGTGAATCCCTGCAGCCTTCAGGGCCTTCATCTTCTCCGCGGCCGTACCCTGTCCGCCTGAGATGATCGCTCCCGCGTGGCCCATTCTCCGCCCCGGAGGCGCCGTCTGCCCGGCGATGAATCCCACCACCGGCTTCTTGACGTGCTGCTTCACATACTCGGCCGCGGTTTCTTCGGCTGTCCCGCCAATCTCGCCGATCAGAATGATCGCCTCGGTGTCGGGGTCCTCGTTCAGCAGCTGCAGCGCGTCCACATGCGTGGTACCGACAATCGGGTCGCCGCCAATCCCAATGGCAGTCGACTGGCCGATCCCACGCTGCGTCAACTGATAAACCGCCTCGTACGTCAGGGTGCCCGGAGCGCGAGACGATCCCGATCGAGCCTTGCTTATGGATTCGCCCCGGCATGATCCCGACCTTTGCCTTTCCTGGTGAAATCACCCCGGGGCAATTCGGCCCGATCAGCCGCGAGCTCGAATGTTTCAGCACGCTCCAGACTTTCACCATGTCGTTGATCGGGATTCCTTCGGTGATGCAGATGATCAGCGGTACGCCGGCGTCGTTGGCTTCGAGAATCGCGTCAGCGGCAAACGGCGGCGGCACAAAAATCACGGACACGTTGGCCCCGGTCTTCTCCACGGCTTCATGCACGGTGTCAAACACCGGCCAGCCCTCATGGATCGTTCCGCCTTTGCCCGGCGTCACGCCGCCCACCACCTTTGTTCCGTACTCCGCGCAGCCCTTCGCGTGGAACGTGCCCTCGCGTCCGGTAATCCCCTGCACGATGAGGCGAGTGTTCTTATCGACCAAAACAGACATTGAGCTACGCCGCTCCTTTCGCAGCCGCTACCACTTTCTGTGCCGCATCCTGCATCGTGTCGCCCACAATGAACTTCAATCCTGAATCCTTCAAAATCTTCCGGCCCTCTTCTACATTCGTTCCTTCCAGCCGCAGCACCACAGGAACCTTCACATTCAGATTCTTTGCGGCCTGTACGACGCCTTGCGCCAGGGTGTCCACTCGCAGAATCCCGCCGAATATATTGATGAACACCGCCTGCACGTTCTTGTCCGAGAGCAGAATCTCGAAGGCGTGCTCGATCTGCTGCTGGTTCGCGCCGCCGCCAACATCCAGAAAGTTCGCCGGCATCCCGCCCGCATACTGAATGATGTCCATCGTTGCCATGGCCAGCCCCGCGCCGTTCACCATGCACGCAATGTTGCCGTCGAGCTTGATGTAGTTCAGCGCATATTTCGATGCCTCGACTTCGAGCGGATCTTCCTCTGCAACATCGCGCAGCTCCTTCAGATCCCTGTGCCGGAACATGGCGTTGTCGTCGAAGTTGATCTTGCAATCGAGCGCGAACAGTTTGTCGTCCTTCGTGGTAATGAACGGATTAATCTCCAGCAGCGAAGCGTCCGTATCGATGTACGCCTTGTAGATCCCCGTCATGAACTTCACCGCGTCGGCAATCTGTGTCGGCTTCAGCCCCAGCGCGAACGCCAGTTCCCGGGCCTGATAGGCCTGAAATCCAACGCCCGGATCGATGTACGCCTTATGGATCGCCTTGGGATCCTTCGCAGCGACTTCTTCGATTTCCATGCCGCCGGCCTGAGACGCCATGAAGACCAGCTTTGCCGCTGCGCGATCCAGCACGATGCCGAGGTATAGCTCGCGATCGATTGCCGCCGTCTCCTCGATCAGCAGCCTCTGCACCTTCTGTCCCAACGGACCCGTCTGGTGGGTCACCAGCTGCATGCCCAGGATCTGCTCGGCATACTGCTGCGCCTCATCGATCGTCTTTGCCACCTTCACGCCGCCGCCCTTGCCACGTCCTCCGGCATGGATTTGCGCCTTGACCACGACGCCCTTCGCGCCGCCGCTGAACAGCCGTTTCGCAACCTCGAGCGCTTCATCCAGGGTGTTGGCTACTTCACCGTGAGGAACCGCCACGCCGTACTTCGCCAGAATGTCTTTCGCCTGATATTCGTGAATTTTCATAAGAAATTTTCAGCAGAATGCTCTTCGTTTTTCTCAGATTGAACGCGGAATGCTTTCGTTCTTCTCACCGTCATGCAGAGTGCTTTTCAGGATTTGAAAGGAGAATCGGTTTTCAGATAAGCAGGACTCTTTCGTCGTTTCAGTGTGTCGCGCGTCCGCCTGGGAAAAGACTTCAGAAGCCGAATGATCAGTGTAGCGAACGCGTCTCTTCCGGGGCAAACCAGCAACGCCACTGCAATTCATCTTCGTGAGACCGTTCTATGCGCTACACTGGCGCTCTCCCTCTGTCCCGGGCCAGCCGTGCCTTACCGGCTGCCAACGTCGTCACTCTCGAATACTGTCAGTTTTCTTGAGGAGGGGAAATGAATCTCAGCAAAAGTCTCTTCGCGGAATTCTTCGGTACTGCGTGGCTCGTCTTTGGCGGATGCGGTGCCGCCGTCCTTGCCGCTGCGTATCCTAACCTCGGTATCGGCTTCCTCGGTGTCGCTCTGGCCTTCGGTCTTACCGTGCTGACCATGTGCTACGCCATCGGGCACATTTCCGGGTGCCACCTGAACCCCGCTGTCTCGGTCGGTCTCGTCATCGGCCGCCGCTTCCCGGGCGCGCACCTCGTGCCTTACATCCTCGCGCAGCTCTGCGGGGCATTCGTCGGCGCCGCGACCCTCTTTGTCATCGCGCGGGGCAAGCCCGGCTTCGTGCTCGGCAGCTTCGCCGCCAACGGCTATGGCGCACATTCTCCCGGCGGCTACACCATGCAGTCCTGTTTCGTCGCCGAAATGGTCCTGACCTTTTTCTTCCTGTTCATCATTCTCGGATCCACCGATGTCCGCGCGCCCAAAGGCCTCGCGCCCATCGCGATCGGACTCGGCCTCACCCTCATTCATCTCATCGGCATCCCCGTCACGAATACATCGGTCAATCCCGCTCGCAGCACCAGTCAGGCGCTGTTCGTCCGTGGATGGTCGCTTTCGCAGTTATGGCTCTTCTGGCTTGCCCCCATACTTGGTGCAGTTCTCGCCGGCCTGGTCTATCGCGTCTTCTTCGCGGAGAAGCCATCGCCCGCCGTCCATGCCGTGCCTGCCAAACCCGAGTACGAGCCGCTGCCCGGAACTGCTGCCGGCGACTGAATCAACGAACCCAGCCGAGGCGGCCCGCACCCCCGTGGCCGCCTCCAGCCTGCTCGCTCCCCCGTCGAGTAGCATTGGATCACTGCATGCCCGCATTGCAAACCCTGCTCAAACAGATCACCGACGAGCACCGCGCACTCACCCGCGAAGAGGCCCGCGACGCCCTCCAGGCAATCCTGACGGGTGGTCCCGATGCCGTCAGCGATTTCGAAATCGGCACACTGTTCACCGCTATCGCCTCGCGCGGTGAGACTGTCGACGAGCTCACCGGCTTCGCCCAGGCCATGCGCGCGCTTGCCCTTCCCATCCCGCTGCCACCGGACGAGCGCGCGGCTCTCGTCGACACCTGCGGAACCGGCGGCGATGGTCACGGCACATTTAATATATCCACTGGCGCGGCGCTGGTGGCCGCAGCCGCCGGAGCCAAAGTCGCCAAGCACGGCAACCGCGGCATCACTTCAAAGTGTGGATCCGCCGACGTCCTTGAAGCCATGGGCGTCCCTGTCGCGCTCACCCCACAGCAGTCTGTCGACTGCCTCCGCGCCACCGGGTTCACCTTCCTCTACGCGCCTGCCCTGCATCCGGCCATGAAGCGCGTGCAACCGGTTCGCCGCGCGCTCGGCTTTCGTACCATCTTTAATCTCGCCGGTCCGCTCACCAATCCCGCCGGAGCTCCCGCTCAGGTGATGGGCGTCTACTCGCCCGGTCGTCTCGAGACGGTCGCCGGAGCCATGGCGCAGCTCGGCGTTCGTTTTGGCCGCGTGGTTCATTCGCGCGATGGCATCGACGAAATCTCGCTGGCCACGACCGATACCATTGTGGTCCGAGCATTATCCGATCATGACGCCCCGCGATCCATCCCCGCGGTCGTCCATCCCGAAGACGCTGGCCTCGCCCGCGCCGAGCTGGCCGAGCTGCAGGGCGGCGACACGGCGCAAAGCAACGCCGCTATTCTCGAAGCCATCCTCAACGGCATCGAGAAGGGGCCAAAGCGTAACGTGGTTCTCCTCAACGCAGCCGCGGCTCTCGAAGCCATCGGCATGGTCGGAGATCTCCGCGAAGGCGTTGCTCGCTCCGCTGATGCCGTGGATTCCGGCGCTGCTCGCAAAGCCCTCCACACCCTTCGCGAATTCGGCTGGAGTATTACCCCGCCCAAGCGCGGATAGCGTGAAGCCGGCCTCACGGAGCGAGCGTGATTCAGGTGACCCGCAATCCGATCACTGATCACTGACAACTGATCACGGGTTCGTCTGCAGCTGTCGCCATCCAGCCGCAGGCGCCGAGTTCGAATTCACCACCTGACCCAGTCCGTTCACCCAATAATTGGCGTTCGGGCCAGTCCACACATTACGCTGCGTGCCCGTCAGCGGATCGGTGGTCGGCGTAATGCCATTCAGCACATTCGTGAAGCTCTCCACCTGTGCCGCCTGCGCGGCCTGGTGCTGCTCGAAGGCGTTCACCTGGTTCTGCATCGCCTGCATCCGCGCTTCGAACTGCTGTACCTGCGCCTGCAGATCTCTGACCCGTCCCTGCTGCCGCAATCGCTGATACTGCAACCCCTCCGCATCCATGCGCTTTTGATACTCCAGCCAAGCCGGGCTGATCTGGAGTGACTTAGCGCAATGCAGAGCGACGGTCCTCGCCATCGCTGCCTTCTCCGATGGAGCAACAAAGCTCACAATAGTCGGTACTTGCCAGATTCCCTGGTAAAGAGCCGTTTTCGTAGAGGCGAACGCAACCCGCATTCCGCCCGGCGTCTCGCAACGATACGCAATCTGTCCAACCGATGACTGCGCCGCGTTCTGCTCCTGGGGCAGATAATCCGGCACTGTGAATCCCGTGTCCGCCGCGTCGGGTTGCGGGTTGGGGCATTCGCTCCCGAAGCGCGCGTGCGAGTACAGCACGGCAAACTCCGGACCCGTCCGGTACCGCGCCACGATCAGCCGTGCCTGCGCCCCAAGGTCGTACACCTCGCCCTCGTGCGCGTGATACGGGTTCGGAATCGTGTAGGACGGAATCGCAATATCCCCCAGGCGAATCTCAATCGTCCCGTCCGGCGACTGCAAATCCACCATCGGCCGCTCATCGGAATACCCAAACCGGAACAGTCCGCCATGCACCGTCCAGCCCTGTGGCACGTCCAGGCCGAAGGCGTGTTCCAACGGATCCTGAAACTGGCTCCAGGTCACCGTCGCGGGCTGATCGTTGACCGTCTTCAGCCCGAACGCTGACAGCGCGCATGTGCCGAAAATCATCCCCAGCACCAGCAAAGCAATCAATGCCCAGAAGTCGATCGCCTTCGCCTCGTGTTTCATCGCCTGTTCCTCCTCTGTTCGTCTTTGCTCGGACTCTGAGCCGCCCTGCCAACGCGCCAACTCACGGCCAGCCCATCGGAATCGCGATGATCCAGAATCCCGTCGTCAGCGCGGCCGCCAGCATCAACCGGCCTCGCCGTGACTTCCTCATATTGGCCAGCTTTTCCCCCGCGCCCTTCACCGTCCCCCTCCATCCAGTTCTCGAGCCATGTCCTCATTCCCCACCTCGCCTGCTCAAAAATCACTTCGTCTTGAAGTGAAAGACCACCCCAAACACCAGCCGGACGTTGCTCTGCCGTGGTCCCATCGCTTCCTTAAAGTGCGTAATGTCCCCGTCGATCTCGGCCAGTCGCACCGAAGTATCGTGACTCAACACCAGGTCCAGCCCTCCGCCCCATGCATCGGCAAAGGCGCTCGTCGACCCAGTCCCCCGCAGCGTCGCCAGACCGTCCGCCTCAGCCTTGCCCAGCAGAAAATGTCCGAATGGCAGAAGATGCCCCATCACCAGCGCAGAAACCTGCGGCCCTCCGAGATAAGTGGTCAGGTTCAACCCCTGATTCGTCGCCGTGCCTGGCGCCCAAACGCGGGCTCCATCTCCCGCCACGCCGAAGTATTCCGTCAGGTGGTAGACCATCGACCCGTTCCCGCCATCCGCCGTAAAGCATCCGCATTTCAGCGGCGATACGGTGGACCGGATCGATGCGTACCCGCCCTCCACATCCGCCACGTGCCAGAGGGGACCGTGCAGTTTGGGCGTGCTCCTGCCGTTCACGAAGGCCGCCGCTCCCATGCCGCTGCCGGAAAATCCCAGCGCCGCCAGTTCCTCCGACTCCGGCTTCACCATGACCCAGAAGCTGGAGCCGCTGAAGTTTGGTTCTTCGCTTACGATTCCCCGCCCCTGACCCCAACCTGCCGACGAGATCAACAGCAGCGCCAGGAAAGCCAGAATCCCCACCACCACGCCGAGGCTCAGATCGTGCAGTCGCGTCCATGTTGCCGCGTCGGCTCTCCGCACCTGAGCGCGCGTCGGTCCAACCGAGCCCGTGTCCCGTGTCATTGCCCCTCGAATCTGGTTGAAATTGACGTAGTTTGCCATGACCTTCGGTCCCTCGTTCGCCCCTGCCGCGAACCGCCCTCAGATGCCCTCGCGTGCCCTTTCTCCAGGCAGCCCAACGGTGCGCTTCCGCCCTGATAACCCTGTGCTATACTCCCCGCACGCTGGCCAGACGTTCTCGGAAATTCCCCTGCCGATGCGGCCCGCTGGTATGCGTGATAGATAGCCCTCACGCATCGACAAATGTCCTAAAGAAACGATTAAAAAGCTCTAAATCTGCGGTTTGGCCTGATGATTCGGTCCGGCAATCTCCAGTGGGAGTTCGGTCCCTTCCGCCTTGATGGCTCCCAGCACCTCCTCTTTCGGGATGGGGAACTCGTACCTCTGTCCCGGAAAGCCGTCGACATCCTCACCGTCCTGATCGAGGCCCACGGTCAGCTCGTCGAGAAGGATTCCCTCATGCGCCGGGTGTGGCCGGACTCCTTCGTTGAGGAGTCCAACCTCGCGGTCCACATCTCGCAACTCCGCAAAGTTCTCGGCGACGAGAACGGTACCGGTCGTATCGAAACCATCCCCCGCCGCGGCTATCGTTTCGTTGGCGAAGTGAAGCCGGGTCCAGCCGAGGCCAAGGCACAGGCTGCTCGGCCTTCCGAACCTCCGCCCGAGTCCTCTCTCGTTCAGCAGCCGCTCGCGGCCTCATCGCCGACGCGCCGCCAGGAGCCAACGCGCAGCCGAAAATGGGCCTTTATGGTTGCGGCTGTCGCTGCCATGCTGGTGGGCGCCGCGTTTATTGCTCTCCGCCTTGATGAGCGCCGCAGGTCCGGTCCCGGCGCGTCCCCTGTCTCTGCCGCCACCGTCCCGCTCGCGACCGACAGCATCGTGCTGGCAGATATCGCCAACAACACCGGCGACCCCGTCTTCAACTCCACCCTCCGCCAGGCCATCGCGATCGAGCTCGAGCAGTCGCCGTACCTGCGCCTCGTTCCCGAATCGCGGATCCAGCAAACGCTCCGCATGATGGGCAAACCCGCCGACCAGCCCCTCGCCGGGGATACGGCGAGGGATCTGTGCCAGCGGAGCGGTAGTGAGGCGATCCTCGACGGTTCCATTGCCAAACTGGGCAGTCAGTATGTCATCGGCGTCCGCGCCGTGAATTGCCGCACCGGCGACCACCTCGCCGATCTCCTGACCACCGCCGCCGGCAAGGAGCAGGTTCTCCAGGCGCTCGGCGATATCACCGGTCAGCTCCGCGCGAAACTCGGCGAATCCCTCGCCACCGTCCAGCGCTTCGACACGCCCATCGAAGAAGCCACCACGCCCTCGCTGGAAGCACTGCAGGCTTACAGCATTGGCCGCGCCACCATGATCCAGAAGGGCGAATCCTCCTCCTGCATCCCCTACTTTCAGCGCGCGATTCGACTCGATCCCGATTTCGCGATTGCCTACGCCGCGCTCGGCAACGCCTACAACAACCTCGGTGAAACCGGCCTCGCCGCCGACAACACCCGACGCGCCTACGAGCTTCGCCAGCGCGTCAGCGAGCGCGAGCGCCTCTATATCGAGGGCCACTACTACGAATTCGTCACCGGCGATCTGAACAAAGCGGCAGCGACCTATCAGACCTGGGCGGCCACCTATCCCGATGACATCACGCCGCACACCAATCTGGCCGTCATCGAAAGCGACCTCGGGCAGTTCGGCCGCAGCCTTCCCGAAGCCCAGGCCGCGCTCCGTCTCGGGCCCGACGATGGTCAGAACTATGCCAACCTCGTCAATGAAAGGATGTCGGAGGAGCATCTTGACGAGGCCCATGCCATCATCAACCAGGCCCTCGCGCACAACCTCGAGTCTTCCGATCTCCACCTCTACCTCTTCGATATGGCTTTTCTGGAGCGCAATGAGGCAGCGATCAGCCAGCAAATGAACTGGGCTGGAGGCGAACCCGGCATCGAAGACCTCTTCCTCGATCACTACGCCGATTTGCTTGCGTTTTATGGCCAAGTCGGCAAAGCACGCGAGTTCACTGAACGCGCCACTGAGGCGGCGCGCCGCGCCGGCGAGAAGGAAACGGCCGCCGGTTATCAGATCGAGGCCGCTCAGCGTGAAGCTCTCTTCGGAAACGTTCCCGAGGCCCGCCGCCTGGCTGCCGCCGCGCTGGCGATGGCCCATGATCGCGACACAAAGTATGGAGCGGCTCTCGCACTCGCACTCGCTGGCTCCGTGGATCAGGCCAACACGCTAACCAACCAGCTCGACAAGGATTTTCCCGAGGATACCTTCGTCCAGTACCTCTACCTGCCCGCCATCCGCGGTGCTGTGGCGCTCCGGCAACACGACCCCGCCCGCGCTATTCGCTTGCTCGATCCTGCCATCCCCTATGAATCGGGCGAGGCCGCGGGGTTCTTTCCCGTCTATCTCCGTGGACTCGCGTACCTCGCCACCGGCGATGGCCTGCGTGCTCAGACCGAGTTCGCCAAAGTGATCTCCGGGCGCTGCGTCGTTCTGGCCTCGCCCATCGGAGCGCTCGCTCACCTTCAGCTTGCTCACGCTTATGAGCTCCAGGGCCAGCGCGATCAGGCCAAAGCCGCCTATCAGGATTTCCTCTTCACCTGGAAAGATGCCGACGCCGGCCTTCCCATCCTGCAGGCCGCCAAATCCGAATCCGCGAAGCTCTAGCGCACCGGCGCGATGTGCCTTGGTGTCTCCAGTGTGCCCCCGTCCATCTCCGAATCCGGCATCAGCGCCCAATCAACATACTTCTTCGCGTCCGGCTCCCGCTCCAGGCGCCTTGTGAAGCGGTGAAAACGCCACGATAACTGCGCCATCCCGACGAACTTATAGATCAACTCGCCGCCATACTTCCGGTAAAACTGTACGAACTTCTCCTTCGGCAGCGTCGATCGACGGTCTGTTCTGGATCTGCGCCGCAGATACCCCCCCTGCAGCGGATCGATCTTTTCGTAGGCCGTGCAGAAGTGAAACGGCAGCAGCAGCGCCATCATGTCCTCCAGCGGGATGCCCGTTGCCGCCGCCCGCCGCAGCACCGTCTCCATGTGCTCCGGCGTGTAGTACTCGTTCAGCGCCTCCGAATTTCCCCCCGTCGCCGTTGGGCAACACGGTTCCAGCAGATCGACCGCCAGCTCCTTCTGGATGATCCGGACATCGCGCCGCACACGCTCCGGCGTCTCGCCCGGAAGGCCAAACATATACGCTGCAAACACAATCGCGCCCGTGTGTTTCCACTCCCGCAGCATCCTCCGGTATTCAATGCGGTTCGGCGCCGGCCGCGCATCCGTCAGGCTATCGCCGTGAATGTTCTCCAGCCTCACGAACACGCGCCGCACTCCCGCTCGCCCCGCCTTCTCGATAAATTCCGGAATCCGATGGCACATCGCATCCACCTGCAGCATGAGCTGGATGTTCAGCTTTTCCTCTTCGCGCATCTCGATCAGGCGATCGAAAATTCTCTCCCAGTCCGGATTCCGCGAGAAATCGTCGTCCGTGATGAAAAACTGTCCCACGCCCTGATCGAGGTTGCGGCGGATAATGTGTTCCAGCTCCTCCACCGTGCGCAGGCGCGCCTCCTGCCCTGGCGCGGCCAGGATGGTGGAGAAAGCGCACTGAACCGGGCGTCCTCGCGCCGCCTCCACGCTGGTGGATTGGCCGATCGTGCCGAGGATTGGATTCGCCGGCGCCATCGGTGCCGGCGAATCCTGCGTTGACGGCATCACACCCAGGTAGTCGTAGAGGGGCTTCATCTGACTCGACCACGCATCGCGCAGCACCTGATCCAGCCGGCCCTCCTCGGCGTTGCCGGCAAAGAGTGAAATGCCGAGGTTCATCGCCTCCTGCAGCTCCGGCGTTATCCCTCCCGCCACGGAGATGCTGCCCGAAATGTGAACCCCCCCCATACAGACATGTACGCCCGCCACGCGCAGCGGCAGCGCGATGTCCATCGCCCGCGGAAACTGATTCGACTGCACCCCCACCAGGATCACCAGACCCTGCCCGTCTTTCAGCTCACGCGCCAGCCGATCTGTACGAATCCGGGTGCTGTACTCGTCCATCGAACGGATCTCGACTTTGACCTGCTCGCCCAGCACCTTTCGTTCCCTGCAGTCCTGAATCAGGCCGTGGAGTACAGCGAGCGAATTCGATGGCACCGCGGACCGGTACCACTGGATCACATATCCGTCATCGTCGTAATGCGAGGGCTTAATCAAGACGATGGGGAAGCGCCCAGGCCCCGCGCTGCGACTTCCAATCCCATAGCGAGCCTTGATCTCTTCCAGCTGCCGCTGCTCGATGCCGCTCTCCAAAATCGTCTCCCGCGCCCTACGGCGACGTAATTCTAGCAGTCACTCCTGTTGATTCGGCTCGAACGAGTGCCATCAATCTAAGCCGCTCGAAATAAGAGGGCTGTAGTGATTACGCTATCCCCGCAAGGCTTCACAGTACCTCTGCAGTCTCCCCCCGAAGTAGCATTGTCGGTCTCGCCACACCGCCGTTACGCTTGCGCTAACTCCCAATCCAGGGCGGATTCTATGCGCGCGGTTAGAAATTTCCTCTGCTGGATGTTCGCTCTGGGAGCGATCCTGTTTCTCCGCTCCTCACTCTTCGCAATCCTGGACATAGCCTCCTGGCCCGATGCGCATCTCCCCGGTCCTCTGCTGAGAACCGGGATTCGCGCGGCCCTTCCGCTTCTCGGGATCGTCTACGGATTGGCCTGCTGGAAATTCTGGACCGGGAAGGCTTCAGCGCGCGTTTGGGGACTGAGCGCCAGCGGCGTCAACACTATCCTGGGCTGCCTGTTCCTGTATATGGATCGGCGCTTTCTGACGGCGCCTGCGACTGCCTTTCTCAACCCCGATGCGCTCCTGCTGGGGATCGGAATTGCCGGGCTCATCGCTTTTCGCCGCCGCGACGCGATTACGGCCGAGCAACTCATGCAGCCCCTTCCTGGCGATGGCACCAACGCCGTCGTCAATCGCGTCATCTGGATTGCTGGCGCCGGCGGCTTTATCTCTGCCATGACATGGTGGTGGCGCTGGGCGGAATCCAACGGTCTGGTCTGGGTGAGGAGTTCTTTCCTCCACGACCTTTTGCTGCTGTTGTTGCTCGAAATTCTGATGGTCGCGCTTCACGAATTCGGCCACGCTGTCGTCGGCTCGGCCCTTGGCATGAAACTGCGCGCTTTCATCGTGGGGCCCCTTCAGTGGCGCGTGCGCGAAGGCAAATGGGAATTCCGCTTCATCCTCTCCGGCTTTCTTGCCGTCGGCGGAGCAACCGCCGTAGCTCCCACTGCCCCCAATCGCCCCTTGTGGCGCGACATCTGCATGGTCGCGGCGGGTCCTTTTGTCAGCGGAGTAGCAGGCTTTGCCGCTTTGGGAGCCACCCTCGCTGCGCCGGGTCACCCGTGGCAACAGGAATGGCTGCCGATATCGTTTTTTGCCACATTGTCGCTGCTCACAGCGGTCCTCAACCTGGTTCCATTCCGCACCAAAGCTTTCTATTCCGACGGCGCCAGAATCTTCCAGCTTCTTTCTCCGGGGCCCTGGGTCGATCTCCACCGCGCGTTCTCCGCGGCTGCCGCAACTACCGTTACGTCGCTGCGCCCACGCGACTACGACATCGATGCCATCCTGCGCGCCGGCTCTTCCATCCTGGTGGGCCAGCAAGCCCTGCATCTGCGCCTTCTTGCCGCCTCGTACTATCTTGACTGCGGCCGCATCTCCGACGCCAGCCGGGCCCTGGCCGCAGCGGAGGCGGTCTACCAGGAATCGGCATCGGACATTCCCGCCGAACTCCACACGCCCTTCATCTTCGGCAAAGCTTTTCTTCAGCACGACCCCGAGGGCACTCGTCTGTGGTGGGAGCGCATGCAGGCCAAAAAGCCCACACGGTACAATGCGGATTACTGGATTGCCAGGAGTGCCTTTCTGTGGAGCGAACAGAGGCTGAGTGAGGCGCGCGAAGCTTGGGAAAAGGGCAACGCCCTGGTGCAGCAACTGCCCCACACCGGTGCCTACGAAACAGACAGAGATCAGTTCGCGCTTCTTCGCAGGGAACTGGAACTATCAGTCGCCACCGCAGGATAACCCCCTGAGCGCCGAAGCCAGCTAATCGGCCGCGGGTTCGCCGTTCCTGTACAGGCAGCTCTCCAGAGCCGCATCTGGCGCCCGGTCGCTGAATCCAGCCCGCGCGCTGGCGCCCTGAAGCGCCCACGGGGGAGTAACCGGCAGGCGCAGGGATTCGTTCTCCTTCTCCCTCCACTGGCTCAGCAGCCCCGGCAGCGGCACGCGAGCCGCCATCGTCGCGGCGTTAAAAATCGATTTCAGGAAACCCGGTGCTCCATCTCTGGTCCCGTCCTTCCAGAGCCTGACCATCGGGACCACTGCGCCACTGCGATCCGGGTGAAACGTGCGCTCGTCCCATCTCCTGCGCCCTTCCGGGTGCCCCGGATACTCCGCGATCACGTGGGTGAAGTTCTGGTAGAACCGCCACCCCAGCGGCGTCGCATACTGTGGCATCACCAGCACCGTGCTCTGCCGTCCATCCCGAACCTCGTCCACAAATTCGGAGAAATCCGCCGCATTCGTCAGATTCAGCGACGCGTTCGGCTCGCAGCCGTGGCGATCTCCACCGGAGATGATCAGCTGGTCCCAGTCCGATGCCAGCTTCAACACCCCGCGATTCTCCTTGTGGCTTCGCATACCGTTCAGCTCGAACGCATGGATGTACTGATTGCCGGATTTCAGGAAGCGCGTCAGCTCAAAGTCGAAACGTTCGCCAGGAATGTCAAAGAAATTCCATAGCGGATGGTTGAAGATCACCAGCACATCGCGCATAGCGCACAGTTCGGCAAACAATCCGAAAATACGGGTCTCGTCCGCCAGCGCAGTCGCTTCGTGCATCGCCGACATCAGCGACCGCGCCCGCTCGCCCGGCAAATTGTGCACGCCGAAGTGAAACACCGCGCCGCCGAACGGCACCGTCCACTCGGTTGAGATCGGTGTATCGCTCAGGGTCGGATCGTTCCGCAGCAGCAAACATGCGTCGATGCTGTTGTGATCCGTCAGCGAAACCATCGACTGCAGGCCCAGTTGCTCGATCTGTCCGGTCTCCACTTTCTGGGCCATCCGCTCGCACAAGGGTGGCGTCCAGTAGGCCCGACTCAGATCCAGCGCGATGCCCGTCACGTGCTGGCACTCCTCTTTCCTGTCCTGAAACCAGCGGCGCGTGAGCGGGTGCCGCTCGAGAAAAGTGGCAATGAAGCCCAGGCTCTCCTGCGAATGCCGAGTGTGACCGTGAAGAGAAACTCCGCTTCGCCAGGGATGAACTTCATCCCTGCTCCTGGACAGCACCAACAGCTCGTTGTGCACTCGGCCTCCGCCATCCCGTTCGATACCGAACATCGTGGGATGTAGCTCCACTTGCCCTGGTCGCAACTCCCCTCGGTCGCGCGAAGTTACCCCAGGAACATCCGAATCGTGATCGTGCAGGGGAAGAATAGAGTGACTGAATTATAAGACGTGCACCAACCCTACAGTACCGCCGCACGTATGGAAATGAAGATTCGTCGAACTATTTCGATTGACGCCGGGCGGAGGCGAAAGGCATCATAGATCATCTTGCACCCTGGATTTCGCGTTTCCCACCTGGCCTTGGCGGTTCTTTGGGCTGCAGCACTTACTGTGGCCGGCCCTTTAGCGTCCGCACAAAAAGTTAACGCCGCCATTACTAATTTGTCAGATGCCTCCGGTGCCGCCGCTTCCGGTGCGGCTGGTTCTGACTTTACCACTCATCTGAGTGTCGATCAGATTGTGCAAAAGCTCGCCGACGGGGAGAAAAGGCGGGCGGAGGACCTGAAGGGTTATACGGAACAGCGCCGCTACTCCGTTACTTACAAGGGTTTTCCCACGAACATGAGCGCCACTATTGTGGTCGAGGCGACTTACTCTGCCCCGGCCAACAAGCAGTTCCAGGTCATCTCCCAAACCGGATCGAAGATGCTGGCGGACCACGTCCTGAAGAAGCTGCTTGAGGCCGAAGAGGAAGCTGCCGCGAATCCCGGCCGCACCGCGCCGACAAGCGCCAACTACACTTTTACTCTTGTCGCCCAGCAGATGATCGATGGCCGGCCGTGCTATGTGCTTCAGGTTGAACCCAAAACAGATTCGCGGCTGCTCTACCGCGGGACAATCTGGATCGACGCCGATGATTTCGCCGTCGTAAAGATCGAGGCCCAACCGGCTCGCAATCCCTCCTTCTGGATTCGGGGAACAAAGATCCACCACGTCAACGCCAAAACCGGCGAGTTCTGGCTTCCCGAGCACAATCAAAGCGAGACCGATGTCCGCATGGGCGGCCGCGCCACCCTCACCATCGATTACGGCGCCTACAAAATGGATTCCGGTGAGCCACATCCTCAGCAGGACGACCTAACCGCCCCAAGCGCGGCGCCTTCAGGGAAGTAGCTTCCGCACCGTCGCAAGAATCATCCTTCTCCTCAGCCCAGGCCTTTTTATGACTCCGCTGGTTTCCGCCCTGGGTCGTGGGTGCTCGATCGCCTGCGCATAATACTGCCGCAGCTGATCCGTCGAACCTTCCCAGCTGTGCCGCTCCACATCCGCCCGCCCTCGCACCCGCACCTTGTTGCGCTCGTCCGGATTGTCGAGTACCCGCCGGATCGCATTCACCAGACCGTGCCGGTCGGAAGCCTCGAACAGGAAGCCGGTGACGCCATCCTCGACCGCGTCTGGAATTCCACCCGCATTGCACGCCACCACGGGGCAGCCCGCAGCCATGGCTTCCATCAGGACCAGCCCCAGCGTCTCCGTCTTCGACGGCATGACGAAGACATCGGCCGAAGCATACGCCTGCGCGAGCGGCTCCCCCCGCATGTATCCCGCAAAGTAGGTCGGCGTTCCGCGAAAGTGCTTCTCCAGCTCGTTCCGTGACGGTCCGTCCCCGACAATCGCCAGTCGCGCCTCCGGCATCGCCCGCAGCGCTTCGCGCAGCGATCCAACATCTTTCTCTGCGGATAGCCGGCCTACGTACAGCAGCAGCGGTTTCTGCGGTTCGCCCCCGCTCAGAATCTTCCGCATCTCCGCCGAGCACTTCGACGGATGAAACTGTTGCGCATCCACCGCCCGCTCCCACAGCGCCAACCGGTCGATTCCGTGACTGCGAAGCTCGTCCATCATCGGTGTCGAGGTGCAAAGATTCAGATCTGCGCGCAGATGGCGCTCGCGCATCAGCTTCCACGTCGGACCCTGAAAGAATCCGAGCTTGTAGTAATGGAGGTAAGCCGGAAGATTCGTGTGGTAGGAGATCACGATCGGAATGTGGAGGACTTTCCCGTAGTAAATTCCGCCGATCCCCAGCAGCGACGGCTCGAATAAGTGAAAGACATCAGGCTTGAAAGCTTCGAGGTGTTTCCGCATTGACGCGCGAGGCGCCGCTATCTTCAGTTCCGGATAAAACGGGAAGGGGATCGACGGCAGGCTCACCACCTCCGCCCCGTGCAACTCCGCCGGCCCGCCGCTGGGCGCAAAAATCAGCACCTCATCGCCGCGCGCCTGCAGCGTCTCCACCGTCTTCGTCACCATCATGACGATCCCATCGATCTTGGGGAGAAATGTCTCCGTGACGATGGCAATTCTCATCCGCAGCGATTCCTCATATGAAGGCTAAGGATAGACGCTGTGGCCCTTCTTATGACACCCGAATTTCTTCACGGCCCGGAAGAGAGTCGCCGCCGTCACACTATCGTCCTGGGATCGGCGACTTACCTGCAGCTACAAGCTAACGGCTGCCTCACGCCGGCAGCTTCTCCGGAGTGGGGAACTGATGTTGCTGCCGTCCCACATCCCCGTCGTACTTCACGGTCGTCTTGAACAGCTCATACCGCCCGTCCGCCGACCACACCCGCACCCGTTCCTCGAGCGCGTGCATTTCCGCCTCCGTCCATCGGCTTGAAATTCGCCGCGATGGCCAGGTTCTGCTCCAGCACCTCCATCGAATCCATCCCGCTGATCGTCGTCGCCACCGGCAGGCTCATCGCGTAGCGCAAACCCTCCTCCGCCGTGATCGCGCCATGCGTCACCATCTCGCCGCTCCCGCCCAGGCTCTTCATGCCCAGCACGGCAATCCCGCGCCGGTTCGCCTCCGGCAGCACATGCTCCTGAAAGCTCCGATACCGCGCGTCAAAAGGATTCAGCGGCATCTGCACCGTGTCGAACGGGAAGTCGTGGCTCAGCATCTTCAGATGGATATCCGGGTGCTTGTGCCCGGTAAATCCCACCCACCGCACTTTGCCCTGCTGCTTCGCCGCGGCCAGCGCCTCAATCGCGCCATCCGGCCGAAAGATCAGATCCGGATCGTTGTAGTAAACCACCTCGTGGATCTGCCATACATCCAGATGATCCGTTCCCAGCCGCCGCAGCGACTGCTCCAGCTGCTGCATGGCCACGCTTTTGTCGCGCCCGTGCGTGCAGACCTTGGTCATCAGGATCACCTGGTCGCGCTTGCCCTTCAGCGCCGCGCCTAGCCGCTCCTCCGCCAGCCCCTCCTTATATTCCCAGGCGTTGTCGAAGAAGTTGACTCCGCTGTCGATCGCGCGCCCCACCATCGCGTTCGCCTCCTGTTGATCCTTCGTCGCACCGAGATGGAAACCGCCCATCCCGATAATCGAAACCTGTTCGCCCGTCTTCCCAAACGCCCGTCGAGGCACCGTATACGAAGGCATCGTCTCTCCTGCGGCCTGCTGCTGCGCTGCGCCTGCGTCGCGTCCTGCCAGCGCGCCTGCCCCGCTCAGTGCGGCCGACCTCAAAAATGTTCTGCGCGATACATCGAAGGTCCCACCGCTCATGCCGACACCTGCGGCCAGGCATGGCCATCGTTTTCCGTGGACTTCAGCATCTCCTTCACTTCCACCGACTGATCGTCCAGAGGATAGTTGTGCGCCAGCCGCGCCTCGGGATTGTCGAACTTCAGCGACGTCTTATACGGCTCGAACCGCCCGTCCCCTGCCGGCTGCTTCACCTGCTCGCGAATCGCCTGCATCTCCGCATCGCTCAGCGGCGTGAATCCCTGCGCGATTCTCAGATTCTGCCGCAGCACATCCATCGTCTCCATGCCTGTAATCGTCGTCGTTACCGGCAGGCTCATCGCGTACCGGAGGGCCTGTTCCGCGGTGATCGCGCCTTTCTTCACCATGTCGCCGTTACCCCCAATCGGCTTCATGCCCAGAGCCGCCACCCCACGTTTGTTCAGCTCCGGCAATACCTGCTGCTCAAAGCTTAGAAAGTGCGAGTCAAATGGATTGAGCGGCATCTGCACCGAATCCCAGGGGAATCCGACATTCAGCATTGCCAGATGCACTTCCGGCCGTTTGTGTCCGGTGAACCCAACGAAGCGCACCTTCCCCTGCTCCTGCGCCTTGCGCAGCGCCTCCGCCGCGCCGCCCGGACGAATGAACAGCTCCGGATCATTCTCGAAAACAACGCCGTGCACCTGCCAAAGGTCCAGATGATCCGTCTGCAACCGCGTCAGCGATTGCTCCAGCATCTGCATCGCAAGGCTCCCATCGCGCCCATGCGTGCAGACCTTCGTCATCAGAAAAACCTTGTCGCGCCTGCCCTTCAGCGCCGCGCCCATCCACACTTCGGTCTTGCCGCGGTGATACTCCCAGCAGTTGTCGAAGAACGTCACACCGCCATCGATCGCCCCGTGCACAATGTTGATCGCGGTCCGTTCGTCCGCCGCCTGGCCGATGTGATGGCCGCCCAGCCCCAGCGCCGAAATCTTCACATCCGAGTGTTTTCCGAAAGACCGCATCGGAATCGCGGCCGACGACTCTGGCATACCCACCTCTCAAATCCGGTAGATGCCGCTCCACCCACGCCGGGTTCGATTCCACGCCGTCATCTCGCGCCGTGCTCAACGCAGGCTGCCTTCAGCTTCTCGCTGCCTGTAAAAGGCCACTGGCTACCGGCTGGCGATTTGTGAATACTTGGACGGGGCCGAATTCCGCGCTTGTCCGCCGGCCCAACGAAAAGAGGAAATCGTGGGCACATTCAGGAGACTCTTCGTTCAGCTTTCTGCCGGGTGCATCGTTGTAGCAGCGGGTCCCGCATTTGCGCAGTCCCACACTCTTCCCGCCCCGATCGAGCTCAACTCCGGATGGCAACTCCAGGACTCCGCGAAAGTCGCCGACCCCGGCGCCGCTGTCTCCGCGAAGAGCTATCAGCCCACCGGCTGGATTGCCGCCACCGTCCCCGGCACCGTCCTCACCAGCATGGTCAACGACGGCCTCTACCCCGAACCCACCTACGGCGAGAACAACCGCGAGACCGTCATCCCTGAAACCCTCAACAAAACTTCGTACTGGTACCGCACCACCCTCACCGTCCCGAGGGAATACGCCCACCGCCAAATCTGGCTCCACTTCGACGGCGCCAACTTCTCCTCCGAAGTCTGGGTCAACGGCACCCAGGCCGGAACCATCCAGGGCGCCTTCATCCGCGGCCGCTTCGACATCACCAAACTCGTCAAGCCTGGCGACACAGCCGTCCTCGCCGTGAAAGTCTCGCCGCAACCCCATCCCGGCGTGCCACACGAGCACACCATCGCCAACGGCGTCGGCAAAAACGGCGGCATCACCGCCATCGACGGCCCCACCTTCCTCTGCACCATCGGCTGGGACTGGCTCAACGCCGTGCGCGACCGCGACACCGGCCTGTGGCAAAAAGTCTGGCTCTCCGCCTCCGGCCCCGTCCTCGTCGAAGATCCCGTTAGTGATCACCGACCTTCCGCTGCCGAAAACCGACACCGCCGACATCACCGTGAAGACCACCCTCGAGAACACCTCCGCCAAACCACAATCCGGCACACTCGAAGGCAATTTCGGAGACGTCACCTTCTCGCAGAAGGTCACGCTGAAACCGAACGAAACCCAAACCGTCACTCTCGATCCCGAAGACCACGCCCGCACTCCACCTCGCGAATCCAAAACTGTGGTGGCCCAACGGCTACGGCCCGCAGAATCTCTACACGCTCCATCTCCACTTCGTGCAGCACAACGCCGACTCCGACGCCCACGACACCACCTTCGGCATCCGCAAAATCACCTACGAATCCCCCGGCGTCGACGCCCTCACCATCTCCGTCAACGGCGTCCGCGTCTTCATCCGCGGCGGCGACTGGGGCCTCGACGAAGCCCTCAAGCGCATCCCGCGCGCCCGCCTCGACGCCGAGATTCACATGCACGCGCTCGCCAACATGAACCTGATCCGCAACTGGGTCGGCCAAAGCACCGGCGAAGACTTCTACGAGCTCTGCGACCAATACGGCATCCTCATCTGGGACGAATTCTTCCAGCCCAATCCCAGCGACGGCCCCAACCCCGACAACCTCCCCATCTACCTCGCCAACGTCCGCGACAAAATCCTTCGCTACCGCAACCACCCCTCCATCGCCGTTTGGTGCGCGCGCAACGAAGGCTTCCCGCCGCCCGACATCGACGCCGCTCTCCGCAAAATGATTCCCGAGCTCGACCCCGCCCGCCTCTATCAGCCCAGCTCCACCTCAGGCCGCGGCGTCCACTCCGGAGGCCCCTACTACTGGCGCGAGCCGCGCGCCTTCTACGTCTTCGACGCGCCCTTCAAAACGGAAACCGGCAGCATGTCCGTCCCCACCCTCGAATCCATCCACGGCATGATGCCCGAGAAGGACTGGAACACCATCAACGACGACTGGGCCGCGCACGATTTCGCCAAAGGCGCGCAGCACGGCGACACCTACCCGTACGTCCTCGCCGGCCGCTACGGCCGCGTCGCCAACCTCGCCGACTTTGTCCGCAAGGCGCAGATGATGAACTACGAGGCCTATCGCGCCATGTACGAGGCCCGCAACAAGCTCCTCTTCGCGCCCGCCACCGGCGTCATCACCTGGATGAGCAATCCCGCCCAGCCCAGCTTCACCTGGCAGCTCTATCACTACGACCTCGAGCCCATGTCCTCGCTCTTCGCCGTGAAGTCCGCCTCCGAGCAGGTTCATATCCAGATGGACGAGGACGACTTCCACCTCCGCGTCATCAACAATCTCCCCACCCCGATCTCCGGCGATACCGCCCACGTCACCATCTACACCGGCTGGGGCAACCTCTATCCGGCCCTCCAGAAAGACATCCCCGTCGCCGGCCCCGCGGACACCGCCATCGACCTCGGCCCCACGCCGATGCCTGTCAATCTCGGGCCGCTCTACATCGCGAACCTCGAACTCCGCGATGCGCAGGGCAACATCGTCTCCCGCAACCTCTATTGGGAACCCAACCCCGAGCAGGGCGACGACCTCACGCCCCTCGACGCGCTGCCCACTGTCAAGCTCGACGGCGCCATCACCCGCCACGACTCCGGCTCCGGTTCCGATGCCCGCCTGGGCCTCGAAGTCACTCTGAAAAACTCCAGCCACTCGCTCGCTCTCATGGCGCACCTGCAGCTGCGCCGCAAGAGCACCGGCGACCGCATCCTGCCCGTCTTCTATTCAGACAACTACGTCTCGCTCGCGCCCGGCGAAAGCCGCACCATCACCCTCTCCGCCGCGCTCGCCGACCTCAAAGGCGATACCCCCCTGGTCGTCCTCGATGGCTGGAACGTCGACATCGATCCCGTCACCAACGCAGACTCTGCCCTCGCCCTCAACGTCGACGCGCAGGTCAGCCACTGGCCTGCCACCGGACTGCCCATGATCAACGCAGGCCTCGAGCCAGCGGCAAACAGCAATCAGTGAGAAAGCCGACAGCGAGGCGTCGGTGCCCCATTCAAGCCATCTGTTGGCTTGAGTGGGGCACGGAAGCAACTGATCACAGACCGCTGACCCCAAAAACTCTAAACTTTCTACCCCGGTCTTCTCAGAACAGCGTCTGCTTCGCCACCGGCTCCAGCAGCTTTGCCGAATTGTTCTTCACGTTCCCCACCGCTGCATCCACTCGCCACGCATGCATCATCCCCGACTCGTACGGCCGCAGCAAATCCACCGGCGGCCGGCCCGCATCAACTCGCCGCAGCCACCGCTCGTAGTCGCGCGGCATCAGGATCACCGGCATCCGATCGTGCATCGGCGCAGTCAGCTCATTCGCCTCCGTCGTGATGATCGCGAAGCTCTCCAGCACCGTCTTGTGATCCCCACTCTTCCACCGATCCCACAATCCGGCAAACGCCAGCGGCGCGTCCCCCTGCAGCGCAATCGCCCACGGCTGCTTCGTCTTCGCGCTGAATTTCTGCCACTCATAAAATCCATCCGCCGGAACCAGGCACCGCCGCCGCTCCAGCGGCTCCCGCCAGATCGGCTTCTTCAACAGGCTCTCCGCCTTGGCGTTGATCGTGCTCACGCCCAGCTTCTTCGGATCCTCGGCCCAGTAGGGAATCAGTCCCCAGTACATCGCCCGAATCACCCTCTCGCCGCTGTCGCGATCCTCCACGATCACCGGCTGAAAGGTCGTCGGCGCAACGTTGTAATCCGGCAGAATCTCAAACGAAGGCGGCACGCCGATCCTGAACGCCTCGGCGATGCGCTGCTTATCCGACCGCCGATAGTATCGTCCGCACATAGGAAGAAAGAGAACAGGATGCTGAAAGAAAAGAAGGCAGGACCCCGAAGAGTTCCTGCCCTCATTCTCTCCCGACGCCTATCCAACCGTCAGCGTGAACGTCGCCGTCTGGCTTTCCGTTCCAGAGGTCCCCGTGATCGTGACGGTGTAGTTCTGCGGTGTCGACCCACCTCCGCCACCACCGCCGCCTCCCCCACCGCCACCACCGCCTCCTCCACTGCTGCCGCCGCACCCGACCGCGATCCCGGCGATCAGCAGCAGCACCACCAGCAGCGGCATCATGCGCATCCACGGGACATTCTTTCTGCGTCCGAAGACCCACAGCGCCCCCGCTGCCAGCACCGCTACCGTCGCCACGCCGCCAGACCCCGACCCAGGCCGCCACGGCATGGTCAGCGCCCCGGACGCCGACGTCGTCGCAATCGTCAGCGTGGTCGTCGCAGCGGCGTCCCGGTGGGCGTGACCGTCGTCGGGCTAAAGCTGCACGACCCGCCTGTTGGCAGTCCCGTGCAGGCAAAGCTCACCGCCGAGTTGAACCCGTCCGCCGGCGTCACTGAGATCGTCGTCGTTGTCGAACTACCCGCCGTCACCGTGGCGCTCGTTGGCGATGCGCTCAGTGTGAACGATGGCGGCGCCGCGTTCACCGTTACCGTCACCGCATTGGACGTCGACCCGGAGAAATTCGAGTCCCCTCCATACACCGCCGTGATCGCGTTCGCTCCTAAGGCAAGGGCGGTCGTCTGAACGCTGGCGATGCCGCTGTTCAACGTCGCCGTTGCCAGCGTTGCCGTCCCATTCATGAAGGTCACGCTTCCCGTCGGCGTGCCGCTGCCGCTCGCTGGCGTCACCGTGTCGTTAAGTGTCACATCGGTTCCCACGTCGACCGTCGTTGCGGACGCGCTCAGCACGCTGGTGGTAGCCGTCAGGCTGCCCTGTGTCACCGTAATGGTCACCGCTGCCGATGTGCTTCCCGCAAACGTCGAGGTCGCCGCATAACTGGCCGTGATGCTGTGCGTGCCCACACTCAACGCGTTGCTCGAATACATGGCAATGCCCGAGGAGTTCAGCGCCGTGGTTCCCAGAGCCGTCGTGCCGTCATAGAACGTCACGCTCCCCGACGGGGTAGACGCAGCCGTTACTGTAGCCGTCAGTGTTACATTTGTCCCGGAAACCACGTTCGTGCCCGACGCTGTTACCGTAGTTGTGGTTGGGATCAGCGTGCTCGTCCCGCCCCCGTTGATCAGCACCGCCGATCCGGCCACCAGAGCCGGCAAACCGCTCCCGGTCCCGCTGAAATTCGCGGCTACCGCAGGCCCGGCGATCTCCAGGTCAATGCCCTCCGCAGGTTCTGTCACTCCGCTGCTCGAACTGAAGGTTTGCACCGTTCCTTCGCCGGTGCCCAAAAAGATTCCCGTATCGACCGGCGGATCGTAGCCGGTAACGGCGATATCCTGCTTGCCATCGCCGTTGAAATCCGCAACCGCCACTCCAAACCCGAAGCTGCTGACGTCCCCAAAGTCCACGATGGTCGGCGTCTGGAAAGTCCCGTCGCCATTCCCCAGCGAAATCGCCAGTTCCGACTGTGAGCCGCTGCCGGTTGTCCCTAAGGTGATGAGGTCTGGCTTGCCGTCCCCGTTCATGTCCGCCAGTACGATCTGTCCGGGGCCTGCTCCATAGGTTGGCTGATTCAGGTTGTCCGCGACCGGCGGCATGCTCGCAGTCCCGAAAGTTCCATCGCCGTTGCCCAGATACAATTCCAGCTGGTTGACCGCCGTGCCGTTGCTCACGCTCTCGAGCAGCGCGAAAATATCCGGAACACCGCTGGCTCGGGTCGCCGCCACCTGCACCACTTGCGGAGGAGCCGCCGGCGGCGTCGCTCCCGAATAGGTCTGGATGGTTTGGGGCGCCTTGAAGGTTCCATCGCCGTTGCTGAGCTGAACGGCGATGCCCTGAACCGAGGTGTTCAGGGCATAGTCGACCGCGGAGTAGTCATAGATGAGATCCGCCTTGCCGTCGCCATTGACGTCGGCAACGAAGAGATTGCTCAGGGTCAGGTTGTCGTCGAAATCGCCGGCAGGAGCACCCGTGGGAAGAAACGCAGGCGGGGCAATGAAGACCGGCGCATTGAAGCTGCCGTTGCCGTTCCCCGTGGCCAGGAAATAGCCCGCCAGGGTTCCGGGGCCGTAAAAATTCTGCGCGATATAGACCAGATCTTGGTCGCCGTTCCCCCGCGTGTCTCCGAGCCCGAAGGAATTGGGGCCGGGAACGTTGTACGAGGTTCCCTGAATCGTGATCGGAGAGGCCGTCAGCGTTGGCCCGGTCGTGAAGCTGCCGTTGCTGCTTCCCAGATAACTCGTAAACGAGACGCTGCTCGACGTCACATTCACCCCAACGCCGTCCGGAATGCCGTCGCCGTTCAGATCCGCCAGATTCGCCCCCGTATAGACAAACGGTAGTTCCGGCGCCCCCTGGAATGTGCCATTCCCATTGCCCATGAGCGCGTAGCCCTGGCTGAACTCGAACTGATCGCCGCCAAACATGCCTGCGCCGGCCACACCGCTGTAGAGGTCCGGATTCCCGTCGCCGTCCAGATCGGTCGCCGTCAGATACCCGGTATTGTCGATCGCCGCATAACCGCCCGCCGGATTGAACGTACCGTCGCCGTTGCCCAGATAAATCTCGATCGATTCGCCATTGTCGACGGCCAGATCGATCTTCCCACCCGTAACAAAACCGGCGGCCACCACATTGGGTCCAAACTCCGAAGTGGCGGTTGGGGTCGGAAAAGCCACAGTCGACAGCTGTGTAAAAGTGCCATTCCCGTTGCCCAGCAGCACGATTCCGCCCGATGTCACCACATCCTTCGTGCCGTTTCCACGCAGATCGGCGGAGATGAACCCAAAATAAGGAGCGGTCCCGGCAGAAGCTTTGAAACTGGCAGGAGGTGTAACCTGCACCGACTGCGCCGCAGCAAAGGTGCCATTGCCGCTGCCCTGCAGATACGAGAGGGAGTAGGTCGTCGTCCCCGTCGCGAACGACGAGCTCGACGCAACGATGTCCAGTTTCCCATCGTTGTTGAAATCGTCGATCACCGCGCTTTGCACCTCCTGTCCAGGCAGGGTGTAGTTTGTCGGACTCCCAAAACCCCCATCGCCATTGGCGTCGCCGAGCAGCACCGATATTGTTCCCGCCCCTGTAGCAGTGATCGAATCGCTCAAAACAATAAGATCGGGATTCCCATCGCCATTGACATCCGCCGCCACCATCGCCAGCGGATTGGGAACCGCCGTAATCAGGTCGGAAGAGACCACCGCATCCGTCGATGCGTTCGTCACCAGCGTCTCGACCTCGTTGTTCCCCGTCGTTCCATCATAAAAAGCAATCGGCGTATACCTTGAATCCGCCCGTGGTCAGGCCGACGTACAACACCTTCCGCGCGGTGAGCCCCGTTACCGGATCGCCGCATCCGGCCGGCCACTTCCCGCCCGTCGTCTTGAGTTGTGCCTCGTTATGCAGGACCTGGTCGTAATTCGGAGTCTCCGCCCCGTCAATCGTGTACGTGAAACTCGGCAGACTCACGGCGTAGCTCACCGACCCCATCGTCAGCGAGCAGGTCGATGTCCGCTTCATGCCCATCAGATCGCCCGACAGGCCGTTGATCGACGTCAGGTTGCCAAAAAAACTCGCCAGAGGAGCGTTCGGCGTTCCCGAAGCCGCTACCGCCGCCGCCAGCATCCGCCGCGTGATTTCCGCCATCGACAAATCGCGGAACATCGGGTGCTTCTCTGCCTGCCATTCCCGCAGGATCGCCAAACGCTGCGCCTTCGTGAACCTCGGATAACGTTGCGACACCGCCAGCAGATTGGCCCTCTGCGCCAGCGTCGAGTGCCGTTTGACGGAGCCGAACCACAGCACAACCGCAATGGCAACTGCCACGCAGAGCAGAGGGGCGACGAACCAACGACCCTTCATAGGCACCTGTCCGTCCCGGCGCCCGGCGGTTGCGCGAGGATCGACTCGAAAAGTGGTTTTCGCGGGGGAAGGGAATCGACGGCTTCGGCCAGACGTGCGTGCCGAAATACCGCCGAGTTCGCCCATTCTAGGAACGTTCCGGATGCTGAGTCAAGCCCGTTTCCGTCACCGTTACCCACGGTTCAAAATCGCTGGCCGTCGTACTATGAAAGTAACCATCACCCTCGCGCGGAGGGATGTGTGAGCGGTTGAAACAGGCGGTCTTGAAAACCGCTGTGCCCGCAAGGGTACCGGGGGTTCGAATCCCTCTCCCTCCGCCATGAACCCTTCCTGCCTTTCGCATTCCGATTCGCGACGGACAGAGCATCGACCTCTCTATGCTCACCTAACGACGATCCTCCGGAGACGTAAAATGACCTGGATTCTGCCGGTGAGCGCGTGACGAAAATCAGGAAGGTCGTCATCACCGAATTCGGCGACGAGAGCAAACTCACGATCGTCGAGAGCGATCTGCCCGATCCCGGCCCCGGCGAAGTCCAGGTCGACGTCGACTACTCCATCGTCGCCGGTGCCGACGTGAACATGCGGCGCGGCACGTATCCCTTCCAGAAGAAGCCGCCGCTCACGCCCGGCTACAGCATTATCGGCAAGGTGCGCCTCCACGGATCAGGCTGCACCAGGTTCAGCCCCGGCGATCGTGTCGCGTGTCTCACGAAATACGAAGGACAGGCGGAACTCATCAACCTTCCTGAGCGATTTCTGGTGCGAGTGCCCGAAGGGGTCGATCCGAAAGCCGCGGTGGCGCTGGTGCTCGACTGGGTCACTGCTTACGAAATGCTGCACCATACCGCGAAGGTGCGGGCGGCCCAGAGAATTTTTGTTCATGGCCTGAGTGGTGCGGTGGGCGGCGCTCTGCTGATCCTGGCGAAGATCGAGGGGGTGGAAGTCTTGGGGACAGCGGCGGCGAGCAAGCATGAGCAGCTACGCCAACTGGGAGCTACGCCCTTCGATTACAAAAACAAAAAGTGGATCGGTGAGGTGCAGGGACTCGGCGGTGTCGACGTCGTCTTCGATCCGCTGGGATACCAAAGCTTTGACGAGTCATGGGCGATTCTTCGCAGGGGCGGGCTCGTGGTGGGCTATGGCATGAACCTGCCAGGGCTCAGTGGAACGCGGCGACGCATCATGTTTCCCTCGATTCTCAGGCTGCTGGGGAGAAACCTGCTGTTTTGGACCGGGAAGCGAGCGAAGTTCTTTAGCCTGACGCGCACCTCGAAGAACTACACGCCTGATCTGGAGCTCCTGCTCAGCTGGCTGGCTGCAGGAAAGATCTCCGTGCCGATCAAGGCCGTGTTCAAGCTGGATCAGATCAGGGAAGCGCACCGGGAATATGCGAGCAGTGCCGGACGGGGTTCGATCGTCCTCAATATTGGCGGGTAGTTTTTCGGTTTATGCGATTTCCACGTGGCGGGTTTCCGGTCCGGATAAGGCCCCGATGAAAAGGCACAGCCCGCCGAGCGCGAAGAGCGCCACCTCGGTATACGCGTAGGGCATGCCGAGGGCTTTCAGTCCCAACATATAGAAGGATGTGAAGGCGGGGATGATGGTCGCCGCGCTGTAACCGATGCCGTAGCCGCAGGCGCGGACGCTGGTGGCGAAGCGCTCGTTGATATAGGCCGTGACGAGAGCCCAAACCGGCGTAGCGCAAAGATTGATCAGCGTCACGAGCACAACCAGCTCGATCGGATTCCTGTACCCCGAGCGCACGAGAACGTAATACAGCACAGGCCCAACCGTACATCCTGCGACGCCAATCAGCACCAGGACGGTGCGTCGTCCGATGCGTTGTCCAAGCATGCCGACAGGAACCAGGAGGAACATCATGATCAGGTTCTCGACGAGCTGCGCATTGGTGACGAGAATGCTGTCGACATGGCGCACAGTGAGCAGAACCCCGGGCAGAACCGAAGTAACGGTGTTGAGCGTGAACCATGCGCCGCTCACCACCAGAAAAACCTGCGCCAGCACGCGCAGATGCTCGCGGCGGAAAAGCTCGCGCAGCGGCGAGCGCACCTTTTCTGCACGCGCCCACACTCGGCTCTCCGGCACATGACGCATGGCATAGAAGAAGACACCGGCGGCGAGGAGCGCGCCGATGACGAACGGGATCCGCCAGCCCCAGACGGCATAGGGAGAATGCGCCGAACCCGCAGGAATGAAACGCAGCAGACCTGTGGTGAGCAGCGACATCGTCGCCAGCGAAATGGGGAAGCCGGTGTGGATAAACGCGGACCAGACGCCGCGTTTTTCTTTGGGCGCGTATTCCATAGCCAGAGGATTGGCGCCGGTGTATTCGCCGCCCAGAAACACTCCGTCGATGAAGCGCAGGATGGTGAGCAATACGACGCCGGTGATCCCCCAGGTTGCGTAACCGGGAAGAAAGGCAATCAGGAGGGTAACGATGGCGAAGCCGGCCATAGAGATGAGGGTCACGCGGCGGCGCCCGATTTTGTCGCTGTAATGGCCGAAGAGGGCTGCGCCGATGGGCCGGCCAACCAGAGAGAGTGCGAACACGGCATAGAAGAGCGTGGACTGCAGTGCGGGGCTGAGCGAGGGCGGCTGGAAGTAGTCCATCGCCGGTCCGAGGGCGATGATCGGCAGGTAGGCGTCGAACATGTCGACGAAGAAACCAACGAACGCGGCGCGGAGGGCGCGTTTGCCCGCAAGCTGGATGACGACAGCCGAATGAGCGTCGGATTGGGAAGCTCCGCTAAGGGCGAATGCGGGTTCGGCCATGGGGAACGTCGGTTCTGGCTAATTACGAAGGTTTTGGGAACTGCCCATCAGGTGAAGGGATTATAGGGCCGGGGTGGTAGATTTGGGTCGAAAGTCTCTGTGGCCTTCGCCCACTCAAGCCAGCGGAAGCTTGATCAGGACACTTGTTTTTTTTTGACGACCGTTCACGCCTTGCCCATGGAACGGTCGTATGGTTTGGGACGTCAGTCGGCCGGATGGTCACCGTGTCTGCTGAAGAAAGAGGTGGACCATGAGCGCTCCCGCGCTCTCCGCAGTAAACCCTGAAAAATCCCTGAAAAGCCAGCGAACGGCAGCCACGGTGGATGGCATCGCGCTTTCATTTCTCGACAATTTGTTTTTCGTGCAGGGAAGGTCGCGCGATCGCGCCACCGTGAACGACCTGTACATGGCCCTGGCACACACAGTGCGGGATCGACTGATCGAGCGCTGGATCCAGACCGTGCTGAACTACCGCGCGCAGGATGTGCGCGTCGTCTGCTATTTGTCGGCGGAATTTCTCACCGGGCCGCACCTGGCGAATAACCTCATCAACCTGGGGATGTACGACGAGACCGAGGAGGCGATGCGCAAGCTGGGGCTGGACCTCGACACACTGATCGAACAGGAAGAAGAGCCCGGTCTCGGCAATGGCGGACTGGGCCGGTTGGCCTCGTGTTTCATGGACTCGCTGGCGACCCTCGATATTCCCGCGATCGGTTATGGGATTCGCTACGAGTACGGCATCTTCGACCAGGAGATTCGCGACGGCTGGCAGGTGGAGGCTACCGATAAGTGGCTGCGGCTCGGCGATCCGTGGGCGCTCGCGCGGCCCGAGGATGCCTTCGAAGTGAAGATGGGCGGGCACACCGAATCGTATGCCGACGCGAACGGGCAGTTCCGGGTTCGCTGGGTTCCGGAGAAGGTGGTACGCGGCATCCCTAACGACACGCCGATCCTGGGATACCGCACGAACACCGCGAATACGATGCGGCTGTGGTCGGCGGAGGCGGTGGAGTCGTTCGACTTTGAGACGTTCAACACCGGCGATTTTTTCGGCGCTGTGGCCGACAAGGTGTCGTCGGAGAATATTTCGAAGATTCTCTACCCCAACGACGAGGAGATTCAGGGCAAGCAACTGCGGCTGGCGCAGCAGTTCTTCTTCGTCTCATGTTCACTGCAGCACATCCTGCAGATCCAGAAGAATGCCAACCGGCCGCTCGCCGATCTTTATCGCAGCTTTGCCATTCAGATGAACGACACGCATCCGTCGATCGCGGTGGCGGAACTCATGCGGCTGCTGGTCGATGAAAACGCGATGGAGTGGGAGACCGCCTGGAATGTGACGACGCGGACCATGTCGTACACCAACCACACGCTGATGCCGGAGGCGCTGGAGCGCTGGCCGATCAAGTTGTTTGGGGCGCTGCTGCCGCGGCATCTGGAGATCATCGACGAGATCAATCGACGGCACCTGGATGAGGTGCGGGCAAAATTTCCCGGCGATGAAGAGCGCGTGCGGCGGCTTTCGCTGATCGACGAGGGCGGTGAACGCTATGTGCGCATGGCGAGTCTGGCCGCACTGGGCAGCCATGCCATCAACGGAGTCGCCGAGTTGCATACGGAATTGCTGAAGACGCAGGTGCTGCGCGATTTCTACGAGCTCACGCCGGACAAGTTCAACAACAAGACCAACGGTGTCACGCCGCGGCGCTGGATGGTGCTGGCGAACCCGCGTCTGGCAAAGTTGCTGAGCACACGGCTGGGCCAGGGCTGGATCCACGACCTCGAAAAACTGCGCCGGCTCGAGTCGATGATCGATGATCCGGAACTCGGGCAGGAGTGGCGCACGATCAAACACCATAACAAAGAGCGGCTGGCCGCCTACGTTCACTCCAGCCTGGGCATCGCGATCGATCCGGAGTCGATGTTCGATGTGCTGGTGAAACGCCTGCACGAATATAAGCGCCAGCATCTCCAGGTGCTGCATATCCTGACGCTGTATAAGCGCATCCAGCACAACCCTGACGCCGATATTCAGCCCCGAACCTTCCTTTTCGGTGGCAAGGCTGCACCCGGCTACCGGATGGCGAAGCTCATCATCAAGCTGATCCACTCGGTGGCGGCGGTCGTGCATGGCGATCCGCGCGTGCGCGACCGGCTGCGCATCGTTTTTCTGCCGAATTACAACGTCAAGCTGGGGCACCGGGTGTATCCAGCCGCCGATCTTTCGGAGCAGATTTCGCTGGCCGGCAAGGAAGCGTCCGGAACCGGCAATATGAAGTTCGCGATGAACGGCGCGCTGACCATCGGCACGCTGGACGGAGCGAATATCGAGATTCGCGAGGAAGTGGGCGCGGACAACTTCTTCCTGTTCGGGTTGACGGCGCAGGAAGTGGAGCAAAAGAAGACCGAGGGTTACGTTCCGCGCGAGTACTACGAGGCGAATCCGCAGCTTCGAGAGGTTTTGGATTCTCTTTCCGCAGGTGAGTTCTCCCACGGTGATCGAACGCTGTTTCGGCCCCTCGTCGATTCCTTGCTGAATCGCGACGAGTACATGCTGCTGGCCGATTATCAGTCGTACCTCGAATGCCAGGATCGCGTAGATGCGGTGTGGCGCGACCGCGACCGCTGGACACGGATGTCGATGCTCAACGTCGCGCGCATTGGGAAATTTTCGTCTGACCGAGCAATTCGCGACTATTGCGCGGACATCTGGAAGACCTGGCCGGTCAAGATCGAGCTTTAAAACTACTTGCTCCCTGCTCCGAACGGCGTGTTCCAGCGATAGATGAGCTCGACGTAGCCCAGTTGAATGTTCTTGTCGGTGGGATAGATTGCGCCCACAACGCTCTTGCCCCATCCGTACCCGTAGTAGGCGTTGAAGGCGATGTTTTTGGTGGCCTGCCAGTCGGAGCTGAGGTCGGCGACCGAAGCAAACGAAGTGTGGCCGTTGGCCGGGCGCCCCGTGAATCCGAAAACCTTGTTGTCAAACGCGCCACCGCCCGAATACCAAAGGTCCTTGCCGGAGGTGAGATCGAGCCAGTGCAGATCGCTGCGCAGCTCCCAGGTCTTATAGGGCTTGTCGACGAACTGCACGAAGGAGTCGGTCGAGTTCATGGCGTTGTAGAAGGGCAGGCGGGCATAGACGCGCGGCGTGGGCAGCACCTGGAAGAAGGTGTTGTTTTTCATGTCGGCATTGTTGTTGTCGCCGGTAGCGCGCCACCATCCTCCGCGGAACCACGGCGCAGTGGGAACTTTGGTGAAACGGTAGCCGCCTTCCAGCGCCGCTGCGCCGGCGCTCTGTGTTAACTCGCCCCAGTTACCGTCCTGGAGCGCGCCCCAGAAGACGAAGTCGAAAGTGCCGGGACCGGCGGGCGCGGTAGCGACGAGGTCGCCTCCGTAAGTGCCAAGGCGAATATTCTTGTGGTCGGCTTGGCGGACCGCGAGAGGACGGTTGTCGGTTTTGGCGATGCCGGTGCGGCCGTCGTGATAGCCGATGCCGAAGGCGCGCGCGATCACATGACCGTGAGCGCCCCTCGTGGTGAAGGCGAGGTACTGCATGTCGACGTTGAGCTCGGGGTTGCCATTCATGTTGAAGACGCCCTGATCGGCGCGGGCGGCCATGGCGGTGACGTCCCAGGAGCCGGAGCCGTAGTGGGCGTCGATGCCATCGAAGCTGCGCAGGGCATCGCTGAATCCGAAGTTGCCCACAAGACGCTGCTGAATGCGGTTGTTCTGCAGCCAGAGCATGGTCGAGTCTTTCGGACGAGTCTCGACGCCTTCGAAGAACTCGAAGCGGCCGAGGCGAATGTTTTTGTCGCCCTCACCGTTGTAGCGGATGAACCCCTGCTTGAAGAACGCGGCGACGGGCTCGGTGTTGTTGCCATTGGCCGCGTAATACGTGCCGCCGATGCCAAGCTGGCCCTGGGCGGAGATGGGTGAGACGGAGTCGCTGGGGACGCCGCCGACCCAGGTCTGTGCAAGCTCGGCCTGCCAGTCCCAATGATTGACCCGCTGCGCGACGCTGATTCGCAGCAGGGACTGCAGGTAGGAGTAGGTGTCGGAGTAGGGCGGCGCGGCGAACCACTGCCAGTTATCGTTGCGGGCGCGCTCGTAGATGGAGAAAGTGATCGGGCGCGCGGCGGGCGTGGAGTCTGCGGCAGGCGCCGCGGAGGCAGCCGGGTTGGAGGCGGCGATAAGGGTTTGTGCCCATGTTGCGGAGGCGAGGGAAAGAAAGCAGAAAAGGCCTGCGGAGGCTTTGAACATAGGTCCCGCCAAGGATGCCGGATGCGGTCCACGTCGAACAACCAACTTTGGATGGATTTCTGGCTGGAACTAAAAGCTGGCGCCGCCGGTATTGGGCTGGTTGCTGATCACTTCTTTGCCGCCGCTGCGCCCGATCACGTAGGCGTTGCCGGGGAGGGCGGGGAGGGTTTGTGGGGTGGTCCAGAGCCAGACGCGCGCGGGTCCCTGCCAGATTTCGCAGAGCGCGGCAGGGCTGATCGAGTATGTCGGCGTGGACGGCGGGCTGATGGTCAGCGTCGCCGTGACCTCCGTTTTCGTCTGGACCGTTTGCGCGCACGGAGTGGGGGCGGCCGATGCTGCGGACGCGGGCGTGACGAGCAGAGCCGGCCGTTCGAGATAGAAGACGAACGAGGAGGCGCTGTCGAGCGGGCCATGGACGATGATGAGATCGCCGGGGCGAACTTCGGGCTTGATCGCGTTGGCGAGGATCGCGGAGGAAAGGACTGGCGAGAAGGTGTTGAGCGCCAGATGCGCAGCGATGAGGATAGCGACGATCATGCCGGCGAGAAAGCAGTTCGCCATGCGGGCGTTGTCGCGCAGGCGGTAAAAGAGGCAGGCCGAGACGCCGACGATGAGGGCGAGGAGGGTGATCCAGAGCGGAACTTTGAAGAAGCCCATGCCGGCGCGAGTGAGGTCGAGGAAATTGCCGAAGAAGACGGCGTGATGGCCGGGGTTGGGACGGAGCAGCGTGGCGATGTCGACGCCAGGCGCCGGCAGGGGCGCAACGAAGAGGTAGTACGCGACGACGGCGGCGAAAGCCATCCCGATGACGAAGAGGATCCACGCGGTGATGCGTCCCTGGTGGTGCGGGAGAGATTCATCTTCGGCGAGCCAACCGCCGGCAAGGATGGCCATCGGCGGCAGCGCGGTCAGAAGGTTGAATTCCTGGCGTGCGGTGAAGCTGAAGAAGATGAGGACCACGAGGATCCAGAGAACGCAGAAGAGGCGGGCCTGGCCGCGACGATCGGGATCGGGGGAAGCGCCGATGCGAAGCGCGCGGATGGAGAAGGTGCACCAGGGAACGATAAAGAGCAGCAGCAGAGGCCAGAAGATCAGGAGCGGGACCCGTCCCCCGGAGAGCGGCGGCATGAGGTTAGCGAGGTCGGCGTGGCGCGACTCCATACGCACAGCAATGTGCCAGGGCAGAACCAGCGCAAGAAAAAGGAGGATGCCGGCGACGGGATGCCAGCGCAACAGGTGGCGGAGGTTGCGCGTGCAGGCGAGATAAAGAAAAGCGATGAGGACGGGGAGGACGACTCCGGCGAGTCCCTGGGTCAGGACACCGAGAGCGCAGGAGGCGGCGAACCCGAGCGCGGATTCGAGGCGGCGCTTTTCCTGGGTCAGCGAGCGCCAGAAGAAGTTGAGGGCGAGGGTGACGAAGAGGCATAGGAAGACGTCGCGGATGAGGAGATGGCCGAAGACGAAGACGCCATACGAGGTAATGAGCGCGAGGGCGGCATAGAAGGCGGCGGCTTGCGAGTGGAAGATGCGGCGGCCGAGGGAGAAGGTGGCAATGAAAAGCGCGAGGGTGGCGAGAACGACAGGAATACGCGCTGCCCAGTCGGAAACGTCGAAGATGCCGAAGCTGACGGCGACAGTCCAGTAAAGGAGCGGCGCATGGTGAGGGTAGCGGATGCCGTTGGCGAAAGGAACAATCCAGTGGCCGCCGGTGAGCATCTCGCGGGCGATCTCGGCGGAGAGGGCGTCGGAGCCGTCGAGCAGGGGCGGCTTCACCAGCGAGAACGAGCAGTAGAGGAGCACCCAGAGGCCGAGCAGCGGAAAGATAAAGCGCTTGGCCGTACGAAGGGTGGTCATCGTGTACAGGTTACAGGGTGTAGCGAGCAGGGTACAGAGGAGCAGCGGCCGGCGATCAGCGGTTAACTTTTTGGGGATCAGAAGTCAGCCGCCGAGCTCCTGGCCGATCATGGTGGATGCCCAGCGCAGGGATTCCGCATACATCGCGGCGATGGCCCCTTCGGCAAGGCCGAGACTGTGCTGGATCACTTCGCAACGGTGCCAGTCGCAGGATTCGAGACCGCGGACCAAATCGAGGGCGTGGCTGGCGTTGCTATCGTCCCCACCCAGAGCGGCTTTCATCGCAGGGGCAATCGGGAGGCTCTGGAGGATGCGCTCCAGCGGCGTTTCCAGCAGCACGTCCAGAAGAGACAGCAGACCGAGCAGGTAAAACTGCTCGGGCTCGCCGGAAAGGGATGGCGCGAGCATTTCGCAGAACTGCGCGCGGGAAAGCGCGAGCGAGATGAGCGCGAGGGAGCGGTGCGAAGAGAGCGCGCCCGCCATCGCGACGGTAACCATCTTGCGCACGGCGTCGTCGCCAACCATAAGAAGAGCCTCGCGAATCGTGGAGACAATGCCCGCATGGCCCTGCAGCGCCGAATTCGCGAGCCGGAGGACGCGATAGCAGAGCGAGACATCGGCCGAGATCAGCTTTTCGAGCTTGCGAAGGTCGGTGGGGTCGCGGTGGAGTGCGGCCAGAAGCTTGAGATAGACGAAGTAATTCTGTGGAACGGAGTGCGACGCGAGGAGGACGGGCTGAGAGAAAAAGTATCCCTGAAAGAGAGTGCAGCCTTCGCTGATGGCGATGCGGTACTGGATGTCGGTTTCGACTTTTTCGGCGAGCAGCCGGGCACCCGAACCAGCCGCCATGCGGTAGACCTCCTGGCGCTGGTCGTGGTCGGCCGTCTGAAAATCGATTTTGATGAAGTCGGCAAAGTTCAGGAACGGCGCTCGCGACGATTGGGCAAGAAAGCCGTCGAGGGCGAAGCGATAGCCCTGTTTCTTAAGGGTGAGGCAGCAGTCGATCAGAGCCGGATCCGGCTCAATGTTCTCGAGGATTTCGAGGACGGTGGAACTGCCTGGAAGCAGCGTGACAAGGCCTTCGACCAGGGATTTGCGGGTGCAGTTGACGAACGAGGCGGTGCGGCCACTGTCCGGAATCAGGAGCAGCCAGTGGTCGATGACCTCGCGGGTCGCGTGCTCGGGGTCGCCGGTAAAGTGGTCGGTTTTCTCTGCGCGATAGAGAAGTTCGTAGCCGAAGAGCCGGCGCTCTGCATCGAGAATCGGCTGGCGGCCAAGGAAGCGGTTGGGCGCGGTGATGGGCCTGTATGGCGTGGGTGGGGGCGCGACGGATGCCGACTGCGGAGAAGAGGCGATGGCGGACATGGGTTCTCGAAGAGTCGCCGGAACCACTGGTTCGGCGATTCATTAAGTTGATCGGCTGGAACGAGGGTTTCATGAGGTCGGAAAACCCGCGCCTGGAACACATCCCGGGTTCCAGAGTGGCGCGTTCGGTACACTGCAGAAGTCTCGATGGGATCAGGGCGGACGAAGCACCAGCTACGAAAATTTCGGTTCGAACGGCCGCAGAAGATCGCAGCCCTGCTGCTGCTGCTGTTGTTGGGCCAGTGTTGGTGGGTGAGCGCGCGGCAGCCGCTGTCAGATACCGATTATCAGTTCGCGCGCTGTGGACGCGAGATGTGGGAGCGGCCTTCGCCGCTGACCGGCTATTTCACAACCTGCGGCAACATCCACGATGGAACGCTGGCCTGGCGCGCCGCGGGTCTGCCGCTGACGCTGGAGCGGATCGTCGCGGGTCAGGCGCCGACCACCTCGACCTGGGAGATGCGGCACGAGGTCGGCGAGATCAAAATACTGCTGCGTCTGCCCTTCATGCTTGCCGGATTGGCGCTGGGGGCGTGCCTTTGGTGGGTCACACGCAGGCTCTTTGGGGACGAGGGCGGCTATATTGCCCTGGCGCTCTATTGTTTTTCGCCGGCCGTGGTGCGGGCATCAACGGCGCCGAATAACGAGATTCTGGCGGCATTTGGGATCTTTTCGGTCATCTATACCGCGATTGGCGTCGCCCACGCGCTGCAGGGTCCGCGAAAGAAGTGGAGGCCGAGGATCCTGCTGCTGACGCTGGCGTTAGGGTTTACGGCAGCGGCGCATCTGGCCGCGTTTATCGTGGCGCTGCTCTTCACGGTCATTTTTATGGCGTGGGTAGCGGAGGGACGCCGGGCGTACATCCCGACGCTGCTGATTGTGTGGGTATTGGGCGCGTTTTTCCTGCTGTTCGCGTCGTACGCCTTTCATCCGGATGCATTTAGCTACGTCTTTCGCAGCGCGGCGGGGCGGATGTGGCTCTCGCTCGATGCGGCGAAGTGGTTTTTTTCTGACCCCGCGAATGCAGCGTTCACGGTGGCGCTGCTCGGTTCCCTGGTCTTGTACGCCGTGTCACGCCGGTCGCGATATTTCGGAAATACAGCTCCCCTCCTGGTGGGGGCCCCATTGATGCTGCTGGTGACCACAGGGGTGAAATCGGAGCCGTGGCTCTGGGCCCTCCCCTTTTTGATCACATTTGTGGGCGGAGTCTTTGCGGACGCGCTGGAGAGCCGGGCTCGGAAGGCGTTTCTGTGGGCGACTGGGGTGGTGCTTGCCGGGCAGGCAGCACTCTGCGTTGTCAGCCTCTGGGCAATGGGCTGATGTGGCCCCGCAAACCAGAGTTTACAACAAACTCAGGCAGCACTTATCGCCAACCTCCCTTCTAACACTTCACCACGCCTGCGTGGTCTCCGGGTTGAGCTCTGCCTGGTGAAGGTCCTTCATGAGATCGAGGTAATCCGTGGGAAATCTGATGCGAAGCGCGAGAGTCCGCGTGACTCTCTCCACCCTGTTTCAGGCAGTGCAGGGGGGGCTGGGGGTGAGTGTGACCCCCTCGCACTTTTACTTTCCAGTGCCGAGGCTGAAAGAGTTTGAGAGCAAGAATTGGAGAGCCTGCCGCCCGTGCGCGGGCTTCGACTTCCGCCTCCAGGAACAGATCGAGCGGTTGAACAAGGAATTGCTGCCGTTCGCAAAGGAATGGACGTTCCCCGAAACGGCCAACGGGGACAGTCACAAGTTTCATTTCAACAACGGATTTTTTGAACGAGTGGACGCGGAGGTGGCGTATTCCTTCGTCCGGCAGCGCAAGCCGAAGCGTGTCATCGAGGTCGGGAGCGGCAACACCACACTATTGCTCGCCAGCGCCCTGAGAAAGAATGCGGAGGAGGGAGCGCCCGGAGAGATGATGAGCATCGAGCCCCATCCGGCTCCCTATTTGAAAGATGGTGTTCCCGGGTTGAAGGAACTCATCCCCTTACCGGTGCAGCAGGTTCCGCTCGAGATGTTCCGTTCTCTGGAGGCAGGCGACATCCTCTTCATCGATTCGAGCCATGTCGTTTCGATCGACAGCGATGTCCTCCACGAATGCCTGCGCATCCTGCCGGAACTCGCTCCGGGCGTGCTGATCCACTTCCACGACATCTTCACCCCGCTCGATTACCCGGAGAAGTTCGTGAAGACGAACCTGTGCTTCTGGGGCGAGCAGTACATGCTCGAAGCGTTTCTCTCGTTCAACAGCGCCTTCAGAATTGCATGGTCTGGCAGCGCGATGCAGCAATTCCGTCCGGAGATTCTGCGGGAAGCATTCCCTGGCTGGGAAGGCAGCTTCACGAGGATGCCTTCGCAGCTCAGGGTCTTCGCTCCCACGCTGGACGAGAAGAACGTGTGGCCGTGCAGTCTGTGGATCGAACGGGTTTAGGCAGCGTCGTTAGCTGACCGCGGAAGCAGGCTCTTTCAGCTCGATGGCGGCGGATTCGGCGCGGAGTTCACGGACACGATCGCCGATGGCGTACTTGAGCTTGTCCACTCCCAGGCCGGTGACCGCGGAGATGGCGTAGAAGGGCAGCTTCTTTCGCTTCGCCATCGTTTCCAGCTTTTTGAGCTTCGCGGGATTGGCAACGTCGGCCTTCGAGGCGACGACAATCATCGGCTTCGTGTCGAGACCGTGGCCGAAGCTCTTCAGTTCTTCCATAATGACTTTGAAGTCTTCGACGGGATCGGGACGGCCGCTCGAGTCCGACACATCGACGAGGTGGGCGAGGATCCGGGTGCGCTCGATGTGCCGGAGGAACTGCGTGCCAAGACCAGCGCCGAGATGCGCGCCTTCGATGAGGCCAGGGATATCGGCAACAATATAGCTTTCTTCGTAAGGCGCGTCTCCGATGGTAACGACGCCGAGTTGCGGCTCCAGCGTGGTGAACGGGTAGTCGGCGATTTTGGGGCGGGCGGCGGAGATGCGCGAGATCAGCGTGGATTTGCCTACATTCGGATAGCCGACGAGGCCCACGTCGGCCAGGACACGCAACTCCAAACGGTAATTGCGCTCTTCGCCCGTGCGGCCGAGCTCGTGCTCGCGCGGAGCCTGGTGCGTGGGTGTGGCGAAATGTTGATTCCCGCGTCCGCCGCGGCCACCGCGCGCGATGATAAGGCGCTCGTCGGGGCGAGTGAAGTCGTGGATCAGTTCGCCCGTGTCGGCGTCGAAGAGCATCGCGCCCACCGGCACTTTGAGCACGGTATCTTTGCCGTCGCGGCCGGTGCAGTTGGAGCCCATGCCGTGCTCGCCGCGCTCCCCTTTGTGCTCGGGATTGTAGCGGAAGTAGATGAGGGTGTTGTGGCGCTGGCTGGCTTCGAGGACGACGTTACCGCCGTGTCCGCCGTCGCCGCCGGAGGGCCCGCCGCGGGGAACGAATTTCTCACGGCGAAAGGCCATGCAACCATTACCCCCGTCACCGGCTTTCACCCGAATTTTGGCTTCATCGATAAACATTCGCTGTTACCAGTGTAGCGGTTGAACTACGTTGGATTCACCTGGCAGAAATGCGTTGCGGATCGGCCTGTGGGCCGGTCCTTTTGGTGAGCGAAGTTGCCCCTCCCCCGACAATGGAAAGCGGCCCCAGTCTCCATCCGGCTCGCCTCTTTCCGGCTCGTCTGTCTCTGGCTCCTGCTTTGGGTTGGGCCCGCGGCGGGCGTTTGTCCCGCCCAGTCCGATACCGGCGGAGCCGTTGCGGGGCGCGTGGTGGGTCCCGATGGACAGGGAGTGGCTCGCGCGCGTGTGCGCATCGAGAACGCGACCACCGGGGAGCACGCGGACAGTATCTGCGATCAGCGCGGAAATTTCAGCTTTTCCGAAGTCACGCCGGGCGCCTACACGCTGCGTGTGCACGCGCAGGGATTGTCAGAGTGGGAAGCCGACAATCTGACCGTGGGGCTGGGAACGGCAGTAAGCCTCAATCCCCGGCTGACGGCAAGCTGGGTTCACCGGACGGTTCTCGTCGATGCACGGGTGGCCGCTGCCCGCCAGGGTCAAGCCGCGGGCGAGGAGGCGGGCTCCGCGCTGGCCGCTGCGCTGCCAAATAACGGACAGAGCGGGGCAGGTCTGGCGGCGCTGTTTTCCGGAGGAACAACAGGGGATGAGGAAAGCCTGAGCTTCCGCGGTCTGAGCCCAACGATGAACAGCGTCGTGGTGGACGGGACCAACGGCAATCTGGCCTTTCGTTCACGAGAGCGCGGGACTGGAAGCGAGGGCGGGAGTAATGGATCCTCGACTCCGCAATCGGCTGTCGGGGCCACGCAGGCGAACGGAAATGCATTCTCCGCGGAGTATGGGCGCACGGCAGGTGGTACCGTCAGCACCGTGACGAAGGGCGGCTCGAACCACATGCACGGGCAGGCGGTTTTCTACGATCGTGGAGCGATCGGACAGGCCATGAACGCGTTCAGCAAGACCATGCTCCAGGAGCCGGCGGGGACGACGGTGACGGCGACAGGTCAGCCGGTGATGTATCTGAACGGGCAGCCCGTCACCTATGTAGAGGTTCCGTATCACGCTCCCGACCGCCGGCAGCAATGGGAGATTGCGGCGGGCGGCCCCATCCGGAGGGACCAGGTATGGTGGTTTTTTGCCTGGGAGCAACATCTGCGCAACGATCCAGCGGTGGCGCGGGCGAATGAGCCGGAAGTCTTTTTTGCCTCGCCGTCGGCGGCCTCGCTGACGACGCTGGAGGCAAGGATCGCGACCAGCACCAATCCCCTGCTGCAGGGATGTCCTTCAGCAGCGGGGGCTGATTCGGGATCGACGGCGCGTGCGGAGTGTGCGTGGACTACGGTACTGGAGCAACTGAACGGGATGCTGGGAACGGTACCGCGGACGACGCGGCAGACAATTATTTTTCCGAAGATCGACTGGAAGATCGACGCGCGGAATCAGGTGGTGGTGCAGTACAACTCGATGCGACGAACGGGCCTGCATGCGGCCCTCGGCGGAGCGACGGAGACCGATGCGATCGGGAGCTTCGGGAACAGCTCGACGAGCGACGATGCGGCGGTGGGACGGTGGGAATTTTTCGCGACGCCGCGTTTTCTCAGCAGCCTGCGATACCAGTACAGCCGGGATTTACTCTCGCAGACGCCAGGTACCGGGAGCGCCTTCGAGCAGCAGTTTGCGAATAACGACTGGGGATTGGCGCCGCAGGTGTCGATCGATCGGAGCGAAGGGCTGAGCTTCGGAACGCTGTCGAGCGTGAACAAGCGTGAGTATCCGCTGGAGACGCGACAGCAATTCGCCGATGCGGCGACGTGGATCCATGGGAGACAGGCGCTGCGTGTTGGATACGACTACAACTACGTGACGGATGCGATCGACGGGATGAACGGAGAGAATGGCGAGTATTCCTACGCCAGCCTGGTGGATTTTCTATCGGACATGCTGGCGCCGGACAGCTGCGACGGGACAACGACCGGGACGGGGCCGTATCCGTGCTACTCGCGTTTCCGGCAGACAGTTGGCAGCGCGAACTGGAGCTTCGAGACGGCGGATTACGCCGCATATGTGGCGAATGAGTGGAAGCCGGGCCGTGGGCTCACCCTGACGCTGGGAGCTCGGTACGAATATGAACAGGTGCCTGATACAAATTCGACGCTGGTGAATGCGGCGCATTCCGCAGACCGCGCATTTGCCGCACGATCGGGATGGAGCGGGCCGCGCGCGGGGTTTGCATGGGATATTTTCGGTAAAGGGCGGACGGTTTTGCGTGGAGGATACGGGATTTTCTACGCGCGCGTGCCGAATGCGACGGTGTTCAGCGCCCTGACATCGACCGGATCGACTGCTTCACCGCGCACTTATTCGTATCGGCCGCTCGATGCCGCGGCGCCGGCCTTTCCGCATGTGTTTGCCAGCAACGAGACACCCTATATCAATCCGAATGCCCCCGATCAGCAATTCGACGGCGCCGGAGGCGGTGTATTTCGATCCGCGTTTTCGGCACCCGCAGATCAATGAGACGGACTTGTCGCTGGAGCAGGAACTGGGAGTGCGCACAGTGCTGACGCTCACCGGGATGGCCACAGACGGGCACCACCTGACGCAGTTCATCGACACCAATATCGATTTGAACAATGTGGCGACAGTGTTTTACAGCGTGGTGGCGCCGGGCAATGAAGGGAGCATCGGGCCGCTGGGGAAAGCAAGCGGCCAGGTTTCCGGCTACACGAACATGGTCTACCAGCCGCAACCGTTCTACTATCAGCGGCTGAATCCGGCGTACGGCGCAATCACGGACATGGTGAGCGAGACCGAACTCCAGCTATCGTGGGGCGGTCGTGCGGGTGACTCGCCGGCTCTCGCGGTCGCTTACAGTCAATGCGGCTTACACATGGGCGCATGCGATCGACGATAACCAGAACGAGGCGACCTTTGCGGAACGGAACGACGTTTACGATCCAGCGGATCTGCGCCTGGAGCACGGGACCTCGAACTTCGATGTGCGGCAGCGGGTAGCCGGAGCCGTTTTGGTGCGCGAGCCGTGGCGGCCGCGCGGTGCCGGTCGGCACTGCTCTTCGGCGGCTACTCGCTCGCTGGCGCAGGAGCATGGCGGACGGGACTTCCCTATTCGATGCGGACGATGGGCGTAGTGCCGACGCCGTCGTGCTCGTATGAAAATTGGCTGAATGCGGGCGGCGCGACGGGCGACGGCGCGAATTGTCTGCAGGCGGTGACGCAGCCCGATGAGACATTCACCGACAACACGGCCGGCATGGCGGTTCCGATTGCGAGCCTCGGATCGAGCCTGAACGGTTCCGGTGGCGAGGACCTGATTCCGGCGGTCGGGCGGAACACCTATCGCTATCCGGCGACAGTCAATCTCGACCTGCGCTTTACAAAGAGCATTCGTATCAGTGACCGTTGCTCATTCGCCCTGATGGGGGAAGCCTTCAATGCCCTGAACCATCAAAACGTCACCGATATCCAAACCGTCGGGTATCGCGTGACGAACGACAAGACCCACGCAAACATGGCGACGCTGACCTGGCAGAGCGGAGAAAAGCCGGGGACGAAAACAGTGCTGGTGAACGGCACGAGCCAGACGCAATACGTCTTCGATCCGACCGCGGCGTTTGGAGACGTGACCAACGCTAACACTGGCGCGGTCAACCGCGAGCGGCAGATCCAGGCGGGGATCCGGCTGACTTTCTGACTAATTTGTATCTGTGGCGGATAGTTTTCCACCAGCTTTCCACCGAGTGCCCTGAAATTTGTGCGTGCTCGCGCGGCCAAATCCGTGCTGCAATTAACGCGATGTTCATTTAGGAATGACACCCTTGTGGGGCGGGCGCACGTACATTCCCCCACGTGAACACTCATAGGGTCCTGCCGGGCCTTGTGGTAACAAGCAACATCCCTTTTTGAGGCCAGACAAAATGAAAAAGCTCCTTTGCTCCTGCACATTTGCAGTAGCCTGCCTGTTTTTCATTGCTCTCGCATTTGCGCCGACAGTTGAAGCGCAGCAAACCCTTGGAACTATCAACGGCACGGTAACCGATATCTCCGGCGCAGCGATGGCGAGTTGCACCGTGACGGTGGTCAACGAACAAACCGGGCTCGCGCGCTCCACGACCACACAAAAAACTGGCTACTGGGAAATTCTGAACCTGCCGGTCGGCACCTATAAGGTAACCGTGACGGAGCCGAATTTCGAAACGGTGAATTATCCGTCGATTGCAGTGCGAGAGAGATCGCGCGGCGACGATCAACGCGTCGCTGAAGCCGGGACAGGTCAGCGAATCCGTAACCGTGACCGCGAATCCCCTGATGAACGCGACGGATACGACGAATGGGTACACGCTTGACAAGACGCAGATCATGGAGACGCCGCTGGCCACGGGGAGCTTTACCCAGCTGGCAATGATGGCGCCAGGCGTCAGCTCGCAGCTGTTGTCGGGAATCGGCACGGACGCGGGGCTGGGCAACCAGCCAATCTGGTCGAACGGGCAGCGTGCGACCAGCAATACGTTCACCATCGACGGCGTCGACGTGACGAACCTGTTCAACGGGCAAACCTCCAGCCAGGATGAGTCGCAGCGCTATCAGTTCAACATCGGCGAAGGCGCGTCGACAGGCGGACAGGCTCAGGACAACATCGCGGTGTATGGATCGAACGGGAACGGACTCGCCTCGCCGCCGCCGGAGTTCATGCAGGAAATCACGCGTCACCACCTCGATGTACGACGCGCAGCAGGGGCAAACCAGCGGCGCGCACGTGGACGTGAACACCAGCAGCGGCTCAAATCTGTTTCATGGCCAGATTTATGGGCAGCTGGGAACGAACTTCCTCAACGCTGATCCGTTTTTCTATAAGCAGGACGTGATGCTGGGCACCCTGCCGGCATCCGACGAGGATCCGCAGCTGCATCGCTGGGTGGCAGGCGGCACGCTGGGCGGGCCGGTCGTCAGGAACAAGCTGTTCTTCTTTCTCGGATACCAGCATCTTTACGATGCGGATCAGACCGGGGCGCTTTCGCAGTGGCAGGTGCCCGCGGGACTGACGAACGATCGCAGCCCAACGGGGATTGCGGCGGCCTGCGACAAGCTACAACACCGCGACGGTGTCGCGGGCGGCGCGCAAACGGGACCACCTGCCCCGCGAGCACCAAATGGAACCCGGCCGCGGTCGCGCTGCTGAATGCCAAGCTGTCGAACGGCGATTATCCTGATTCCATCGGCCGACGCCAACGCAGTCTCGCAGCTCCAGAACAAGCAACCGGACGTACCACTGCTGAGCACATCGATCTTCAGCGGCGATCAGGGAACGCGTCGCTCGATTACAACCGACGGGCACCGACCACCTGTGGCCAAGTATTTCTATCAGCACATGCCGACGGTGAGCCCGTTTGCGCTCGAGCAGCAGCGAGGGATTCCCGGAGAAAGAAGACACGGGGGCGCAGGTGTTTGCTCTGGGCAACTCGATCAGGCTGGGTCCAAAGATCAACTGGACGCAGCAGATCGGATTCTCGCGGCAGAAGGTATACAGCAACTTTTCGCATCGCCCCTGTCGGCCTCGATCGGTGGGCATCAGCGTTCCAGGCAACAACATGCCGGGTGTCGACCTGGTCGATTTCGCGCAGAACAATTCCGACTCCCTCAGCGGAAAGATTGGTCCCTACAACGCTGACAATTTTGTCGATCAGGGTTATTTCGAGAACCGGCTGTCGCCGCTCGAGCAATGCAGTCTTCTCGCTCGGTAAGCATACGGTGAGCGTGGGATTCAACTACAACTACAACCAGCTGAATATCCGCAACAATGTGGCGGGAACCATGCCCAGCTGGAGACGAAAGGTTTCACCAAGTTCCTGACCGGCAGTCTGTATTCGGGGACGATTCTTGAAGGAAATACCAACCGTTACTACCGGTCCAACGATGCCGGCTCGTTCGTGATGGATAAGTGGCAGGTCCGCTCCAACGTAAGCATCACAGCGGGCGTCCGGTACGACTTCGACGGACCGTTCAGCGAGAAAAACGGAGACCTGTTCAACTTCGATCCGGCGCTGTACTCGTCGACGCCAGCGCCATCACCAACACCGGCTTCATCGTCGCGGGCAACAACAAGCAGTTCGGAACCTCGGGCGTGAGCGATTCAACGCTGAAGGGACGGCAGTGGGGATTGCGCCGCGGCTTGGCGTGGCATGGTCGCCGGGGTAGTTCAGCGGCAAAGTGGTGGTCGAGCCGGGGCCGGAATTTACTACGACCGTGGCGAGTACTTCCAGTATCTGTCGCCGCCGGCTGGCTCCGGAATCAGCGGGCCGTTCGGGGTAACGCAGGAAGCCCCGTTTGCCGCCTATTCGGAAGCGACGGGAAACCTGAGCGCGCCGTTCCCAACGCTCGTGCCGCCCACAACGCCGGCGCAGTCTGGCCGCGACGATGCCGACCATCGATTCGATGGAGAGCGCCTGTACGGCGGCCAATGTTTATAACGGCGCAACGACTTGCTGGGCTATAACTGCGGCGACGGAGCACCGAACGGTCCGCTGGTGATCGGCAATTACGGCATCAACAACGTGCTGCCCTACACGGAAGACTGGATGTTCGACATCCAGTGGCAGCCGCGGAACGACACCGCGATCGACATCGGATATGTGGGCAACCGGGGCAAGCACGCGGTGATTCCGGTGCCCTTCAACGAGCCGGGAATCGCGACGACCGCCCATCCGATCAACGGGCAGATGTACTCCTACGGATCTGCAGGTGCTGAGCAACGACGACCGATCTCAATGGCAATCCTCTTCCCATGGCCAACGAGCCGTACGACACATTCAGCGGCGGCAACGTGGATTTGCGCGTGCCGTATATCGGATACGATCCGAACTCGACGACGTTCGAGACGGCGGGAATTTCGTCCTACGATGCGCTGCAGGCGCAGATCACCAAACGCATGACGCACGGTGTGCAGGTCGGTGCTTCCTACACCTGGTCGCACACGCTGGACGAGCAGAGCGACGTGGGGCTGTTCTTCACCGGCGACAATCCGGACAATCTGCGTGAATCGTATGCGTCCGCGGATTTCGATCAGACGCACACGCTGACGCTTCAACTACCTGCTGCAGTCGCCGAACGCTGGTGAAGAGCGATAACTGGCTGAAGTATCTGGCGAACGACTGGTCGCTGCTGGGGATCACCACTCTGAACAGCGGTCAGCCCTACAGCATCTACGATTATTCCGGATCGGTGGGCGGCGAATATTTCGGCGGTAACATCGAACTGGCCAACCCGATTGTCCCGATCAAACCGGGGCTGAGGCCGAAGTCGGTGGAGACGGAGCACTCGGGCGCTTATACCTACGCGAGCGCCCAATGGCAACGGTGGCGTAACAGCGAACTATGTGCCGGCGCTGAACGCGGACGACTTCTACATTCCACTGATTAATCCGGGAGACACCGGTGTGCCGCCCTGCGACACGACCACGGCAGGAGGCAACGCGGGTCCTGGGGGCGGCCCGCTGTGCGACGTCTACGAGACAAACTTTGTCCGGGGCAGCGCAACATCTTCCGCCAGAGTTCCAGAAGCAGGCCAATATGGCTCTGCAGAAGGACATCCATCTCAGGGAGAGATACGACCTTTACTATCAGTTCGAAGTTTTCAACGTGACCAACACCCCAAGCTTCGACGTTCCGACGAATAACATCACGCTCAATCCGGACTATCGGATGAACTGGGCGCAAACGGCAACGGTCATCAGGTGCAGCCGAGCCAGAGCAGCACAGTGACGACTCCGTCATCGCCCGGGGGGACGGCGACCTGCCAGGGATCCTCGCCCAACTGCGCCTACGAGCTGTATACGGTTCCGGGAGCGGCAAGCAATAAACTCGGAGTGGTTACCAATGCGATCGGGAGCCAGCGGCTGGTGGAAATGTCGCTGCATCTGACGTTTTGAAACAGGACGCAGAACGCATGAAGGGCCAGCCACAACGCTGGCCCTCTTCTTTTGTCACAGTAACGGTGCTTTTTGCGGCCTTTTCCACAATATAATTTTTGTGTCGCCGGAAAACCGTGCTGTAATCACAGCTTAATCAAACTGTGGGACGCTGAAAATCGCTGTTCCAGGTGAAATCCAGGGCACGTTACAAATCGAAGCAGCGATGGGCGCCGAGGCCCCGTCGGCTATGGTTTGGACCGCGGCACACGCTTACGAGTCGGGCGCGAGAGCATGACTTTTGCGACACCGTGCACCGAGGCATGAAGACATTTTGAGGAGGCTTGATATGCGCAGTATTTGTTACAAATTCCTGTCCCTTGCGGGGCTGATTGCGATTCTGACCACGGTTCTCAGCTTTGCCGCCAACCCAGCAGCGGCACAATCGACGACGGAAGGCGCCGTTGCGGGAACTGTGTTTGATACATCGGGCGCCGTGATCCCCGGCGCCGCCGTGACAATTCGCAACGTTGGCACGAACGAGACGATCAACCTCACTACCGACGGAAGCGGATACTTCAAGGCTCCGCTGGTTCCCGCCGGCACCTATACGGTCACGGTCGCGGCTTCAGGATTTGGAAACTACACCGCGGAGAGCGTGGCGGTCACGGTCGGATCGCTGACCGAACTGCAGCCCGTGATGAAGACGGGCACCGCGGCGCAAATGGTCACGGTCACGGGCGACGCTCCCGTTCTGAAGCTGGAATCGCCGGAAATCTCCGAGACTCTGACGTCGAAAGAAATTCTCGATCTGCCTCTGAACGGCGGGCGCTGGTCGGATCTCGCCCTGCTGACTCCTGGCGCGGTTTCCGACGGAAACGGATTCGGCCTGATCGTGTTTCGCGGCATCAGTCCGCTGCTGAATAACGTGGAAATCGACGGCGCGGACGACAACCAGGCCTTCTTTTCAGAAGAGCGTGGCCGCACCCGGGAGGGCTATTCGACTTCGCAGATTGGGATCGCCGAGTTTCAGGTGAACACAGGCATCTACTCGGCAGAATACGGGCGCGCTGCGGGTGGCGTAATCAACTCCATTACGAAAAGCGGAACCAACGAGATCCACGGCCAGGCGTATTTCTTCGATCGCGACAACGCCTGGGGTGCGATCAATCCCTTCACAACGCTAACCACGGTGACGGAACCGGCGGCAGGCGGAGCGCCGAATATCGTGACCGGCGTGCCCTTCCGGCCGGTCGACTGGCGCAAGCGCTGGGGATTCGGAGCCGGCGGCCCGCTGGTCAGGGACAAGCTGTTCTGGTTCTACGCATACGACCAGTACCGCCGCAACTTCCCAGGTGTAGCCAAGCCGGCCACGCCGAGCGCATTCTTCAACCAGTATGCGGACCTTGCTCTGCCCAGCGGGGCGACTTGCACGGCAACGGCAACCAAAGCGGCGTTCACGGGCACGGGACAGGCCGGAGACGCGAATGCATGCGCTCTGGCTTATCGCGTGTTCGGAGGCAGCTACCCAACCGCCGCAGCGCATTATGACCAGCTGCTGTTCGGCAAGGCCGTTTCCTCGATTACAGGGCTGACCGGTCCGGGACTGCTGGATGACGTCGGCCTGACACCGCGCACGGGCGACGAAGTGCTCAACACGCCGAAGCTGGACTGGCAGATCAACGATAAGGAGCACGTCAGCTTCCTGTATCACCGGCTCCGCTGGGATTCACCGGGCGGCGTGCAGACCCAGACTTCGAACAACTACGCGATCGATACATTCGGCACCGACTTCGTGAAACTGGATTACGGCATGGCGAAGCTGGATAGCCTGTTCTCGCCAAGCTTCTCCAACGAACTGCGTTTTCAGTATGGCCGCGAGCTCGATGACGAAGGCGAACAGCCATTCAGCAGCTTTACCAGCACGTATCTGAACAACTCGACAGCCACGCCGATACAACTCGCGATTTACGGCGGCTCCAGCAACAACGGGTTTACGGCGGGCATGCCCTACTACTCGTTCCGGCTGGCGTATCCGGCGGAGTGGAAAGACCAGGCCGGCGATACTGCGACCTGGGAGCATAACAATCACGCCCTCAAGTTCGGGTTCGACATTCTGCGCAACAACGACGAAGTCAATAATCTGTACGAGAGCAACGGCGTTTACACGTACACCTACTTCTCGGACTTCTTCGCGGACATTTTGCAGCCGGGCGGAACGTGCGACAGCAACGAAACGCAGACCGGGCTCGGCGCATATCCGTGCTACTTCGGATTTACGCAGGGATTCGGCACGCCCCAATTCTCCCTCTCGACAATCGATTACGGATTCTTTGCCCAGGACGACTGGAAGGTGAAACCGCGACTCACGGTGAACCTCGGCATCCGTTACGACTACGAGCATGTCCCGCCGCCCTATCCGGCTCTGCTGGCCAGCTCGGTGCTCAACACCGGGGTGACGGTCAACGGGACTACGATCGGACCCTATCCGGATTCGATGGCGCAGATCGGCAATCAGCCGAGCGATACGGGCGAGTACGGTCCGAGGGTGGGATTCTCCTGGGACCCACTCGGCAAGGGGCAGACGGTTGTACACGGTGGCTACGGCCTCTATTTTGGCCGGAACTTCAACGGCGACATCCTGAACGCGTATGAAGCGGCCGGAAGCCCGCGTGGACAGTACACGATCCCAACCCTGTTTGGCGAGCTGCCGAGCGCTGGAGCGCCGATCTTCCCGCAGATTATTCCCAGTGGAAGCTTCCCGACACCGGGGGTGGATTTCTTCGCCAGCAACTTCAAGAACCCTGAGGTGAACGAATTCGACCTCACCGTGCAGCAACAGGTGGGCAGAGGAACGTTTGTCTCCGTGGATTACATGGGGGCGTTGGCGCGCGAGTTGCCGAACTTCCTCAACCTGAACCTGAATCCGGCAACCATGAAGACGACGACCCTCACGGTGACAGCCGGCAGCGATGGAACCTGCGGTAAGCTGACCTGCGGGACGCCCATCACGACCAGCTACTACGTGAAGCCGTATATCAATTCGCACTACGGCAACGTGACCGAGGTGACGAGTAATATCAATTCGAGCTACAACGGACTGGTCGTGGACCTGCAAAACCGCGGCAACCAGTACGCGCAGTTCGACGTGAACTACACCTGGTCGCACGCGCTGGATTACAACCAGAACCAGAGCACCTCGCCGAGCACGAACAACTGGTTCGATCCGTGGAACGATCCAAAAGCGAACTATGGCAATTCCAACTACAACGTGCCGAATCGCTTTGTAGCATGGGGTCTGCTGACGTGGCCGGGAACGGCAACCGGCTGGCAGAAAATCTTTGAAAACGGCTGGCACGTGAATCCGGTGCTGCAGGTGCAGAATGGCTTGCCCTATTCGGCGGGCGTCAGCGGGACAATTTCCGGCGCGGCCGGATCGGGAATGACGGGCTCCGGATCTTCGGCGTATCTGCTGCAACTCGGTCGCAACACCGTCAAAATGCCCACCACTGCGGATCTGGATGCGCGCTTGCAGAAGGATATTGGGCTCGGCGAACGTTTCAACCTGGAGCTGTTGGGTGAAGCATTCAACCTGCTGAACCATATGAATGTGACCGGTGTGAACACCACCGCCTATTCGATCGGTTCTTCGGGAACGCTGACCTATCAGTCCTTCAATGCAGGACCGGGCAAGAGCGCTCAGTCAGGCTTCGGAGCGATTACGAATGCCGATTCGACGTTCGTCTACAGCCAGAGAGAAATTCAGCTGGGGGTGAAGCTGGACTTCTGAGGCAAAAGCGGTCTCGTCTGGGCGCGGCGGCTTCGGCTGCCGCGTTTTCCTTGGGGCGAAGAGCGGGCCGGTAGAATAACAATGGAGTCCCATGACTTTTACCGAACAATACGACGTTGTCGTTGTGGGCGCCGGGCACGCCGGATGCGAGGCGTCGATGGCCGCAGCGCGCATGGGGCTGCGCACCGCTCTGTTCACGCTGAACCTCGACCTGATCGCGCAGATGAGCTGCAACCCGGCGATCGGCGGCATTGCCAAGGGGCACCTCGTGCGGGAAGTGGATGCGCTGGGCGGCATCATGGGCGAGGTGGCCGATGCGGTTGGGATTCAGTTCCGCCTGCTGAATACGTCGCGGGGTCCGGCAGTGTGGTCGCCGCGCGCGCAATGCGACAAGCAGCAGTACCGGGTGAAGATGCGCGAGGTGCTGGAGTCGCAGGCGAATCTGTTTATCAAGCAGGCGGAGGTGGTCGACGTCGTGCTGAGCTCGACGTCGAACGTTCAGTCTCTTGCGCTCCCTGCTCACAAGGACGGTGCCGAGGCGACGCAGCAGGCTGGCCTGGAGGTTCCCCGCATCGTTGGAGTGAAGCTGCGGGATGGCCGGGTGATTCTGGCCGGCGCAATTGTCATCACCACGGGCACATTTTTGAACGGGCTGATTCACTGCGGCGAAGAACATTATCCGGCCGGACGCAGCGGCGAGCCGCCATCGGTGTTGCTCGGCGAGGCGCTGAAGAAGCTGGGGCTCCGCGGTTGTCGCCTGAAGACTGGAACTCCGCCCAGACTCGATGGGCGAACGATTGACTGGTCGAAGTTCGCTGAGCAGCCGGGAGATGCCGATCCGACGCCATTTAGTTTTCGGACGCGGACGCTGCCACAGCGCCAGGTTTCGTGTCACATCGCGTATACGACACCGGAGACGCTCAAAATTATTCGCGACAATGTGCACCGGTCGCCGATGTACTCGGGGCAGATTCAGGCGATTGGGCCGCGCTATTGCCCGTCGATCGAAGACAAGGTGGTGAAGTTTCCAGATAAGGAGCAGCACCAGTTTTTCCTGGAACCGGAGGGACTGAACACGCACGAGGTTTACGTGAACGGGATGTCGACTTCGCTGCCGATGGAGGTGCAGGCGGAGATCGTGCGTTCGATACCCGGACTCGAGAATGCGGAGATGCTGCGGCCGGGATATGCGATCGAGTACGACGCGATCGATCCGACGGAGCTGGACCGCGCGCTGCGGGTAAAGAAGTTTCATGGGCTGTATCTGGCGGGGCAGATCAACGGAACATCGGGGTACGAAGAGGCTGCGTGCCAGGGAATCATGGCGGGAATCAATGCTGCGCTCGGCGTAAAGGGCGAGGCGGCATTTACGCTCGATCGGACCGAGGCGTACACAGGGATCCTGATCGACGATTTGATTTCGAAGGGGACGAACGAGCCGTACCGGATGTTCACGTCGCGTGCGGAATTCCGCCTGCATCTGCGGATCGACAATGCGGATCGGCGCTTAACGCCGTACGGGCGGCGGCTCGGGCTGATCGGCGACGAGGCGTGGTCGGACTACGAGGCGAAACAGGCCCGCGCTGTGGCGCTCGAGAAGATTCTCTCTACGGGCAAGGCCACTGGCGGCGAGTGGCCAGCGGGACAAACCTGGGCGCAGGTGCTCCGTCGGCCTGAGGTGACGGTCGAGACCATTTGGCCGGAGCTGCGGGAGCAATTGCGGGATCCCATTTTTGCGCCCTGGATCGGTTTCGGGGCGCCGGAGGCGCAGTTGCCCGTGCGGCCAGCACCGCGACGTGGAACGAGCTGAAGTCGCGTCGAGACCGAGATTAAGTACGCCGGGCTATCTCGACCAGCAGAAAAAAGCGATTGAGAAGCTGAAGAAGGCGGAGGAGCGCGGGATTCCGGGTTGGTTCGACTACACACAGGTGAGCGGGCTGTCGCGGGAGATGCAGGAGAAGCTAACGCGCGTGCGGCCGTCCACGCTCGGCCAGGCGAGCCGGATTCCCGGGGTCACACCGGCGGCGCTGACGCTGGTAAATGTGTACATCGAGATTCAGGGCAAGCGCATGCGAGAAACTACGGTCTAACTGCGGTCCGGACAAAGCCTAGTAATCGCCGCCCGGATCGCTGCTGTAGTCCGCATCCCCAAACAGCGTGTAATCCGCAACCCAGCCCAACTCAATCGAGCCTGTCGGGCCGTTGCGCTGCTTGGCGATGATGATTTCAGCTTTGTGCTCCAGGTCCGGATCCTCGCGGTTGTAGTAGCTGGCGCGATGGATGAAGGCGACGACGTCGGCGTCCTGCTCGATAGAGCCGGATTCGCGGAGGTCGGAGAGGATAGGTTTCTTGTCGCCGGTACGCTGCTCCGAGGTTCGAGAGAGCTGCGAGAGCGCGATGACCGGTATATCCAGCTCCTTGGCGAAGGCTTTCAGCCCGCGCGAGATGGCGGAGACTTCCTGCGTGCGGTTCTCGTAGTGGCGGCCGGCGGGGCCGAGCGATCCGGCAGACATGAGCTGCAGGTAATCGATGACGACAAGATCGAGGCTGCCGGCCGACTGGCGAAGGCGGCGTGCTTTGGCGCGCATTTCGGTGAGCGAGATGCCGGGCGTGTCGTCGATGTAGAGTCGCGCTTCGACGAGGCGCTCGAGGGCGTTGATGAGGCTGTCGCGATCTTCGCGAACCAGGAAGCCGGTCTGGATTTTTTTGGCGCCGACGTGCGCTTCCGATGCGAGCATGCGGCGGAGAAGCGACTCTTTCGACATTTCCAGTGAGAAAACGGCGACGGTTTTGTTGCCCTTGATGGCGGCGTTCTGCGCGATGTTGATAGCGAGGGCGGTTTTGCCCATGGAGGGGCGCGCGGCGATGATGGTCAGCTCGGAGTTCTGCAAACCGCTCGTCATCTCGTCGAATTTCGTCAGGAACGTGCGCAGCCCGGTGATCTGGTGCTGGCCCTGCTTGTACAGGTTGTCAATGGTTCCAAACGAGCCGGCGACGACATCGTGGACACTGGAGAAGCCCCGGGTAATTCCCTTTTCCGACACTTCGAGCAGCGAGGTCTCGGCGGCGTTCAGAACGTCGAGGGCTTCCTCGCTCTGATCGGCGGCGCGCGTGATGGCGGTCGAGCAGATGTTGATGAGCTGGCGCAGAAGAGACTTGTCCTTGACGATGCGGACGTACTCTTCGATGGAGAGTCGCCGGGGCAGGCCTTCGGTGAGTGACGCGAGCCAGGCGACCCCGCCGACCGATTCAATTTCTTTGCGGCGGGCGAGTTCCTCGCTGAGGGTGACGATGTCGACGACGTGATTGCGGTCGATCAACTCGCCCATCCGTGCGAACACGCGCTGATGAGCCGTGAGAGCGAAATCCTCGGAGCGGAGCGTGGTGGCGGCTTCGCTGTACGCGTGATTGTCGAGGAGAACCGCGCCGAGAATCGTTCGTTCGGCGTCGAGGGACGCGGGCAGGCCGCGCTCGAATTCGATGTCGGGGGTGGTGGCCATGACCTTCAACGAGTGTAGGACGGAATCAGGTCGATCACCCGGGTGTGAATATTTCTAACAACCGGTAGGGAGTGTTGAAAACATGGATGAAAATCCCCATCGATGGCCTTCGGAGCGGGCAAACGTCTATCATGAAGGGGAAGCCTCCCCGGAAGTGGATTGGTATATGCGTCATAAGGAATTTTGGTTTGCAGTTGTTGTGAGCATGCTGTGCGGAGCGGGGTTAGCATCCGCGCAGCAGGCGGAATCGGCCGCGCCTGGCCAGACGCAGCCCCCTGAGATCAAGGAGTTTCAGGGGCTCGAGGACCAGTGGTCCAGCGCGCTGGTGAAGGACGATCAGTACACGATGGAGTTTCTGCTCTCGCCGCTGTATGTGGACATTTCGTCGACCGGCGACGTGACCACGCGGAACCAGCAGATCGCAGGGCTGTTCGACAAGGGTGGCGCTCAACCCCTGAGTCTGCAGCAGCGCGTCGTGACCGTTCGCACCTTTGGCGATACGGCAGTGGTGAGCGGGACGTATATCGAGAAGTGGCGGACCGGCAGCGGCGTCAAGGAGGAGCGCGGGATCTTCACCCACGTGTACAACCGGTCGCGGATGCACTGGGCGTGCGTAAACGCGCAGCGGACCGCGGTGGTGGATCTGACCCCTGGCAAGCAGAAGGCCTCGAAGAAGAGTGACGCTCCCGAACCGTTCCACATCCCGCTGCTCTACCAGGGAGCGCAGCCTTCGCAGTCGGCAGCCGGGCAGAACCCGAACACGCCGCCTCCGAATTAAATCAATGATCCTTGGTCAGTGACCAGTGATCAGAGGGTCGAGACGGATAGCTTTCCCATCAGCTCGGAGAAGATGACGACCACGAGACCCACCTGGGCTGAGGTTTCCCGCAGCAGGCTCATTCACAATCACGATGTCCTGCGCCGTCTGGCGGGCTCGGCGACGGAGTTGCTGACCGTCGTCAAGGCCAATGCTTACGGACATGGGCTGGCGGAGTGCGCGCGGGTGCTCGAGGGCAATGGCGCGCACTGGTTCGGCGTGACTTGTGTCGACGAGGCGATGGAGCTGCTGCGTGTTACCGCGCGGGCGCGCATCCTGATCATGTCGGGGATTTTTCCGGGCGAGGCAGAGGCTGCGATCGAACACAATCTGACGCCGGTGGTGTGGGAGCCTCAGCATCTGGATTGGCTGGAAGAGGCTGCGCGCCGCAAGGGCAAAGGGGCGGGACAGATTCCTGTGCATGTGGAGATCGACACCGGGATGTCTCGGCAGGGTGTGGACCGCAGCAGGCTGGAAGCGCTGTTGGAACGGATGACGCCGGAGTCGCCGCTGCGGCTGGAAGCCCTGATGACGCACTTTCATTCGCCCGACGATGGGCGCAATACGCACGACCAGCTGAATGAGTTTTTCGCAGCGATCGCCGTTCTTCTTGCCCGGCGCGGCCTGCGGTGCGACTTTGTGAGCGCGGGAAGCTCCGCGAACCTCCTGTTGATCGATGAGACATCCGCTCTCCATCCCCTCGCGATGCAGATGGGAGGGCGGCGCATGGAGCGCGCCGGCATTGCCCTCTACGGCTACTCGCCGCTTCCGGCTAACCCAAACGCGGCGTGGGGAACGATGGGCGAACCCACTCCGGTTAAGGATCCTGATCTCAGGCCGGTGCTGAGCTGGAAGACGCGTGTGACGGCGCTCCGCGATATCGGGCAGGGAACAAGAGCGGGGTACAGTGCGAAGTTTAGCGCTCGCCGGCCGACCCGGCTGGCGCTGCTGCCGGTTGGATACGCCGATGGACTGAACTGGCTCCTGTGGGATCGAGCTTCGGTGCTGGTGCGCGGGCAGAGAGCGCCGCTGGCCGGCCGGATCTCGATGGACCAGACCCTGGTGGATGTGACCGATGTTCCCGGAGTCACCCTGGGCGACGAGGTCGTGCTGATCGGGGAGCAGGGCACGGAAAAGATAACCGCCGATGAGATGGCTGGTTTGAGGAAGACCATTGCGTATGAGGTGCTGTGCAACATTGCGGCGCGGGTGCCCAGGGTAATGGTGGACTGAATGTTTGGGAAGCTCTACAGCCGATGGATGTACGCGTGGGAGACCGCGCTGACGACGCGGGACGAGAATCGCGTGGTGCGGCCGCTGGAGTGGGGGTTCGAATGGCTGCATGACTTTGTGAATCGTGCGGGACTGTGGGGATCCGTGGGGCGCGCGGAACGCGATCCGGAAGCCGAGGCGGCGATGCTGGAACTGAATGAAGCAATCGTCGCCGGCAGTGAAGAATTTTTCGACTACGAGCGGCCGGGAGATTTTCGCCTGGAAGAGCGGGCTCCGCAGCTATTCCCGACGAATGTGCGGCCGGAAACGCTGCGGCGCGATGCGCATTTGAAGCGCATGATGGCGGAAGGAAAGCTGAAGAAGGCGCCGTTCCTGCGCTTCACTTCGCCGGTGCGGACGCCCTATCCGGAAAACGACCTGGTCAATGCGCGGTGGTATCCGGCGACCGAGGAGCAAAGGAAGGGGAAGCCGCGCCGAGCCATGATCGTGATGCCGCAATGGAATGCAGACGCATTCAGCCACAATGTGCTTTGCTCGCTGTTTAATCGGTTCGGAATTTCGGCGCTGCGGTTGAGCAAACCCTTTCACGATATCCGCAGGCCGGCTGAGATCGAGCGATCCGACTACGCGGTGAGCGCCAATATCGGCAGAACGATTGCGGCGGCGCGGCAGGCGGTGGTCGATGTGCGCTGCTGCCTCGACTGGCTGGAATCGCAGGGCTACGAGGAGTTCGGGATCCTGGCAACGAGTCTGGGGTCGTGCTATGCCTTTATCGCCAGCGCACACGACGCGCGGCTGCGTGTGAACGCTTTCAACCACGCATCGATGGCGTTTGGCGATGTCGTGTGGACAGGCCAGAGCACCCGGCACATCCGCAAGGGCTTCGAAGACGCCGGATTAACGCAGGAGCGGCTCTATCGGCTGTGGGGCGGAATCAGTCCGTTCTCCTATATGGAGCGATTCAGTGCGCTGGACAAGAGGGTGCTGACGATTTACGCGCGGTACGATCTGACGTTCCTGCCGCAGTATTCCGAGCAGGTGGTGGAGAATTTCGCGCGGCATGGCGTGGATTTCGTTGCGAAAGTATTGCCGTGCGGGCACTATACGACCGGAGAATTTCCGTACAAATTCATAGACGGCTGGTATCTGGGATCGTTCGTGTACTCGGCCTTTCGCGATCTGCCGCCGCATCCGCCAAAAAGAGCCGCGAGCGAGGCTGAATCCGAAAAGGCGGAGGCGGTGGAGCGGTGACTCAGGCCTCGAGATGAACCGTTGCGACTGCGAGCGACGCCGTGTGCGTGAGCGAAAGTGAGACACGGGTCACGCCGAGTTGTCCGGCAATGGCACGCGCACGGCCGCTGAGAAACAGAGTGGGCCGGCTGCCCGGAGCGCGCCGCACCTCAAGTTCTTTCCACGAAACGCCATGCTGGATGCCGGTGCCCAGGGCTTTGGCCCCCGCTTCCTTCGCGGCGAAGCGAGCCGCAAAACTCTCCGCTGCGCTGGCTCTGGCGCGGCAATACGCTATTTCATCGTCAGTGAATATGCGCTGGAGGAAGCGCTCGCCGTAACGTTCGATGGAGCGCGCGATGCGCGGGACTTCGATCAGATCGATTCCCGTACCGGCCAGCATGACGCAACAGTAGCACACTAGGAAAACCTTTAGCCTCCGCCCAGTGCAAATCGCATTCAAGACTTTCCGCCGGGAGTCCGATGCAGACAGTGTGCCCAATATCGCTGAACAGGAAAGAACGCAACCGGGTTGGGAGCTGAACCTCACAGCCGTGTGCGCCGAGGACTCGGCGCGAACGGTGCGCTTTCTTACCGGAGCGGTGATGGCGTGCGGTGGGTTGGTGCTGTCAAGGCGTTTCGATGCAGGTGAGGCCGCTGCGATCGAGTTTGAGTTTGTGCGGGCGACTTGTGTCGAAATGTACAGTGTGCTGATAGCGGCAGGGTTGGAGTTGACGGCGCAATCGCATCTGATTATGTCCACCCTCTGCCAGTGCACGCGGGAAACGCTGGAGCTGACGGCCGGCGATCCGGTACGTGTGGAACTGATCATTCGCAGGGCGGGAGTCCTGCCGCGTTTTGAGCCCGGAGGGTCAGCAGTTCCGCCGCGGATGGCGTAGCGGGCGCTGCGCGCAGTTGACGGAGCAATTATTCCTGAAAGCCGCATTTCCCGGTCATACTATTTCCCTGATGGAACGATGGGACGCCATCATCGTCGGGGCGGGGCCGGCTGGATGCGCGGCTGCCTTCGATCTGGCGACCGCGGGGCGGTCGGTGCTGTTGCTGGATCGGGCCGACTTTCCACGCCACAAGGCGTGTGCGGGAGGGCTCACCCGGAAATCCCTGCGCGCCCTGCGGTATTCGGTCGCGCCGGTGGTGCGCGAGACGGTCTCGGCGATTGTGGTGGAGCGTCGCAGCGGGATGGCGGCAAGGCTGGCCAGCCGCAACGCGGTGTGTGCCATGACGGTCCGGCAGGAGCTGGATCACTTTTGCTGGAAGCAGACGCTGGGAGCGGGCGCACGGTTTGCGCGCATCGGAGCAATCACGGGGCTCGACGTGAGCAGCGATAGCGTCACGGTCCGAACCGCAGAGCAGGATTATCGTGGACGGTTTCTGATCGGAGCCGACGGAGTTCACAGCCGGGTCCGCCAGCTGATGTACGGCGATCATCCCCAATGGTTACGGCGTGGATTTGCCCTCGAAGCGAAGGTGTATCCCGAAAACAGGCACGGCTCAGATCTGGTCTTCGATTTTGCTCCGGTAGGGCAGGGCTATGGGTGGGTGTTTCCCAAGGGCGATCACCTGAATGTGGGGCTGGGGGTTTACAACGATTCATCGCAGGAAAACCTGAATCGGCCGCGGCTGGAGTCGTACATTCGGGAGCGCTTCGGAGAGGCGCGCGCGGAGCACGTGACTGGACAATTCCTGGGCTTCGGCGCCGAGGTGGCGCCGCGCGCCGAAGCGCGGGTTTTTCTGGCTGGGGATGCTGGTGGGTTTGCTGATGCATTGACCGGCGAAGGAATTTACGGCGCGATCGCGAGCGGCCAGGCCGCAGCGGCTGCAGTGGATGGCGATCTGCGCGGTAAGGTTGAGGCGCAAACCGCCTTCAATGAGTTGACGGCGCAACTGCGCCAGGATCTGCTGCTGTCCACCGCGGGAGCGCGGTGGTTCTACCGCAATCTCGATCTCGGATATCGGGCACTGACCGCGCCGGTATTTCGCGGAGCGGTGATTAACGCGTATGCAAACGGAACGAAGATTGCGGCACTGGCAAATGCGGTGCGGCGCTTCGCAAGGGCGTTTGCGACAACGGCGTAAATCGAAAGAAGTAATTTTTCCTGCTCACGCACGGTGAGAAATCCTGCCTGCGTTTGCTGCTAAGATTGATTTCCAGGCGGTCGAGGCCCTCATCCGATCTGCGCGAGGAATGCCGCCGAAGGGCGCACAAACAGGCGGCGTCCCCAGGCCAAGTTTTCTCCGACCCTACTGAAACCGACCCCGCGGCAACAGCATCATTACCTTACGTCTGGCCTCAGCAATATGCGATCCACGAACCGTGAGCACGGCGCGCGAGCGATTCGCCTGAGTTCCTGGCTGGCCTTGTGCCTTTTGGTATTTTGCCGTCCCATCGCATGGGCGGATGGCCCGCTCGGCACACCCAGCATCTTCTCGCCCGCGTCGACGCCGGCCAAAACCATTTTGGATTTGTCGTGGTTCGTGCTGACGATCACGGGCGGAATATTTGTGACCGTCGGCGGCCTGCTGTTGTGGGCGATCATTCGATATCGCGCGCGCAGCACGGACGATGACACCGAGCCTCCGCAGATTTACGGAAGCACCCAGGTGGAGCTGGCATGGACGGTGATTCCTGTCCTGATCGTAGTGGTGCTCTTTCTGACCACGGCGCGGATTATTTTCGCGATCCAGGATGCGCCGGAGCCAAAGGCGGCGCTGGATGTGACCGTGGTGGGCCACCAGTTCTGGTGGGAATTCCGCTACCCGAAGCTGGGCATCGTGACCGCGAACGAGCTGCATGTTCCGCTCAGCAGCAAGCAGGATCCGAAGCCGACCTTTCTGCATTTGCTGTCGGCCGATACAGACCACAGTTTTTGGGTGCCCCAGTTGGCGGGAAAGACGGATCTGATTCCGAATCATCCGAACGATATGTGGATCGACCCGCTACAGCCGGGTTTGTATGTGGGGCAGTGCGCGCAGTTCTGCGGCGTCGAACACGCCAAGATGCTGCTCCGGGTTTATGTGGATACGCCGGAGCAATTCGATGCGTGGGTGAAGCAGCAACAGCAGCCGGGCGTGCAGGATGCAAGCGCGGCAGCCGGACGGCGGATTTTCGAAACCCAGGCCTGCACGAATTGTCATCGCGTTGCGGGGACCGCGGCGGCGGGAACATTCGGCCCGGATCTGACACATCTGGCAAGCCGCGCGACGATCGCCTCCGGCGCCGCGCTGAATACGCCGGAGAATTTGCATGCGTGGATTCAGGATCCCAACAACTTTAAGCCGGGATCCCTGATGCCCGCGATGCAGCTCAACGGAGAGCAGATCGACGAACTAGTGGCGTACCTGAACACTCTTCATTAGGACGGCGAGATGGCGGACCAGACTTTACCGATTGCGGGAACCCTTGACGTAACGCCACCGCGGCGGTCGACAGCGATGCTGCTGGAATGGCTGCACGGGTGGGTGGTGACGGTCGACCACAAGCGGCTGGGGATCCTGTACATGGTCTACGGGATTTTCTTTTTGCTGGTGGGCGGTGCGGAGGCCATTGCGATTCGGATCCAGCTGGCGTGGCCGGGCATGCATTTTTTATCACCCGAACTGTACAACGAGATGTTCACCATGCATGGCACCACGATGGTGTTTCTGGTGGGCATGACGATTTTGTTCGGCTTCGCGAATTATCTGGTGCCGCTGATGATCGGGGCGCGCGATATGGCGTTTCCGCGGCTGAATGCTTTCAGCTTCTGGATGACGGCTTTCGGCGGCCTGCTGCTGTACTACAGCTTTATTGGCGGCTTCGGGCTCTACGGCATGGGCGCCGCGCCCGATGTGGGCTGGTGGGCGTATGCGCCACTGACGGCGAGGGCATTTTCTCCCGGGCACGCGACCGACTACTGGGCGCTGGCGCTGATCGTGGCGGGATTCGGAACTCTGGGAACGGCGATCAACATCATCGCAACGGCAGCTTCCATGCGGTGCCGTGGCATGAGCCTGCTGCGCATGCCTCTTTTCGTCTGGCTGATGGTAGTCACCAGCGGACTCACGCTGATCACGATTACGCCGCTCACAGCAGCGCAGGTCATGCTGCTGATCGATCGGTATCTGGGTGGGCATTTTTTCGATACGCAGGCGGGTGGATCGGCTGTGGTGTGGATGCACTTCTTCTGGATCTTCGGACACCCCGAAGTCTATGTCCTGGTGCTGCCGGCGTTTGGGGTCGCGAGCGAAGTGATTCCGGTGTTCTCGCGGAAGGCCATCTTCGGCTACCCGGCGATGGTGGCGGCGTCGGTGGGGATTGCCTTCGTGAGCCTTGGCGTTTGGGCGCACCACATGTTCACGGTGGGGATGACCTCGGTGGGCAATACCTTCTTCGTCCTGTCGACGGGGCTGGTCGGGGTTCCGACCGGGATCAAGATCTTTAACTGGCTGGCCACGCTGTGGGGTGGGAAGATCCGCTTTCGCGTGCCGATGTTGTTCTGCCTGGCATTTGTGATTCAGTTTCTCTGTGCGGGGCTCACCGGGATCATGCTGTCAGTTGCACCGTGGAACTGGCAACTGCACAATTCGTATTTTGTGATCGCACATTTTCACTATGTCCTGGTGGGCGCGATCGTCTTCAATATTTTTGCGGCGATTTACTACTGGTATCCAAAGATGACGGGCCGCCTGCTCGATGAGACTCTCGGTAAGTGGCACTTCTGGCTCTTCTTCATCGGCTTCCATCTCACCTTCGACACGATGCACTTTGTCGGGTTCCTCGGAATGCCGCGGTCAATCTACACCTACGAGCCCGATCGGGGATGGAACACTCTGAATTTATGGATTTCGATCGGCGGCCTGATCCAGGGGATTGCGGTTCTCCTCTTCGCATGGAACCTGGTGCATTCGTATTTCAAGGGCAAAGAGGCGGGAAACGACCCATGGGATGCCTGGACGCTGGAGTGGGCGGTGCCGTCACCGCCGCCTCCCTATAACTTCGCGGCCGATCCGGTGGTGCACAGCCGGCGGCCGCTGTGGGATCTGAAACATCCGGAAGATCCGGACTGGAAGTACGAACCATGAGCGCGATTCCTGTCACTCCGGTTGCGGGACCGTGGAGCCTGCCCTCGCGCGGGCGCGTCGCCATGCTGTCGCTCATTACGGGCGAGAGCGCGATCTTCACGATTTTTGTGGTCGCGTACGTCTTCTACATCGGCAAGAGTCTCACCCCGCCGTATCCCCAGCAGGTGCTCGATATTCCCATCTTCAACACCGTTTGCCTGCTGTCGAGCAGCGTGACGATCTGGCTCGCCGAGCGCCAGATCGACCGCGGAAAGATACGCTTGTTCGCGGCGTGGTGGGCGCTGACCATTGCTCTGGGAATGATTTTCATGATCGGCACAGCGATTGAGTGGCACAAGCTGATCTACATCGATGGCCTCACCATCCGCACCAACCTGTTTGGCACCACGTTCTACTCGCTGGTGGGACTGCACGCGACGCACGTAGTCGTGGGCCTCATCGGCCTCTCGCTGATCCTGCTGTTCACCCTGACCGGGCACGTGACGGAAGAGCATTCCGAGCGCATTCAGGTCTTCGCGCTCTACTGGCACTTTGTCGATGCGGTTTGGGTGGTGGTTTTTACCGTGGTCTACATCGTGGGCAGATAGTCATGGCAGAGAAGGTGCAGCACAAAGCGGGACCAGCGCACGGCGACACGATCCACCTGCCGGCGCCGACAGCGTGGCCCATTGTGCTGGCACTGGGGTGCATGCTGGCGGCGGCCGGGCTGGTGACGAGCTTGTGGGTAACGGTGTTCGGCGCCGTGCTGATGTTGGCGGGATGCGTCGGGTGGTTCCGGCAGGTGTTGCCGCACGAGGCCCATGAGGATGTGCGGGTGGTAGTGCAGCCGGTGACCATCACGACGACGCGCCGAGTCGTGCGGCGGCTGGAAATCGGGCCGGACAACCGCGCACATCTCCCGGTGGAAACGTATCCGGTCACGAGCGGAATCAAGGGCGGAATCGCGGGCGGGGTCGCGATGATCGTTCCCGCGCTGGCTTACGGGCTGATCGCGCAGCACAGTATCTGGTATCCGGTGAACCTGCTGGGCGGTGCCGGCGTCGGTCCATCGACGCATATCACCACCGCGCAGATTGCAGCCTTCCACTGGAGCTGGCTGCTGGTCGCAATTGTGATCCATGTAGTTACCTGTTTGCTGGTGGGGTTGCTGTACGGCGCGATGCTCCCCATGCTGCCAACCCGCCCGGTGCTGCTGGGCGGGATTCTTGCGCCACTGTTGTGGACCGGCCTTCTGCATTCCGCCATGGGTGTCATCAACCCGGCGCTCGATGCGCGCATCCAGTGGGGATGGTTTGTGGTTTCGCAGGTGACGTTTGGCGTGGTGGCAGGACTGGTAGTGGCGCGCGAAGGCAAAATTCGCACCAGTCGCGGGCTGCCGTTCTTCGCGCGCATGGGGTTTGAGGCGCCTGGCCTCATGGAGTCCAACCCCAACGCGGGCCCACCCGAGTATCGCGACGAGGAGAAGCACTGATGCGGCGGGTCGCCATGGCCGTGGCGCTTCCGCTCGTTCTGGCGCTTGCAGGGTGCGCGCGGATGCCGGGTGCAACAGCGGAGGAAACTCCGCCGCGTCCCGATCAGGTTTTGGACTTTCATACGCTGTACACCACCAATTGCCAGGCGTGCCATGGGGCGGACGGTCACGGTGGGCCGGCGATGGAGTTGGGGAATCCTGAATATCAGGCGCTGGTCGACGACGCAACGCTGCGGAAATGGATTTCCGGAGGAATGCCGGGGACCGAGATGCCGGCGTTTGCGCAGTCCGCGGGCGGGATGCTGACGGATCGGCAGGTCGACGCGATTATCGCGGGAATGCGACAGGAGTGGGCGAAGCCCAATGCGTTTGCGGGCGCCACGCCGCCGCCTTACGCACAGGACCAGGCTGGCGATGCGAAGCGCGGACAAGTGACGTATCAGGCGCGATGCGCTTCCTGCCATCGGACGCCGAGCCGGGAGCAGATCACAAGTACGGCGTATCTCTCGCTGGTTAGCGATCAGGTCCTGCGGACCATCATCATTGCCGGACGCGCGGACATCGGGCAGCCGGACTGGCGCCTGACGCCCGCAGGTGGAGCAGCGCGGCCGCTTTCCGGACAGGATGTAAGCGACATTGTTACGTATTTGGGAACGCTGCGGAATCCGGCAGCGGTTTCTGCAGCACCTATACCCGTTGCGCCAGGAGGCAGGCCGTGAGCGACGTGAGCGACAGCCCCAACGAGCAGAGCCCCGGACCCGACATCGGGACGGCAAGCGAACAGGCGAGCGATCGCGAAGGGCCCGCGGTGGTCTCGCGGCGATGGATGCTGATGAAGGCGGGCATGGCGCTGAATGGGTTGGTGGGACTGGCTCTGGCGGTGCCGATCGTGCGGTATTTGCTCGCGCCGGTACAGAAGGATTCGTCCTACAAGTCGTGGATTTCGCTGGGTGCGGCCGACGGTTTCCCCGTAGGCGAGACGCGGCTCGTGTCATTCAAAAATCCATGGACCCGGCCGTGGGACGGCGCAACCGACAATGTCGCAGCCTATGTGCGCCGCGAGGGTACCAGCCAGTTCACGGTATTCGCGATCAACTGCGCTCATCTGGGGTGCCCGGTGCGGTGGTTCCCGCAATCGCAGCTCTTTATGTGTCCATGTCACGGCGGCGTCTATTATGCCGATGGATCGCGGGCTTCCGGGCCTCCGGAGCGCGGTCTGTTTACCTACGACTACAAAATAGCAGGCGGACAGTTACAAATTGACGCCGGCCAGATGCCTAGCTTGTCGAACACAGCCAAATTGGTGAACATCGCCACTCCGGCGAAAGATGGGGACTGCCCATGCCAGGGATGAAGCAAACGGCGAAGCAGGTCTACGACTGGTTCGAGCGCCGGCTCCAGATCGAAGGGCCGGTCAAGGACGCGGTCCTGCACAAAGTGCCGCGCAACACCGCGAGCTGGTGGTACGTCTTTGGCAGCGCCGCATTCACGCTGCTGTTCCTGCAGATATTCACGGGCATTTTGCTCGCGCTGGTGTACGTGCCGTCGGGAGCCGAAGCGTGGAACAGCCTCAACATCCTCAATCATCAGGTGCCGCTGGGGTGGTTTCTACGCGCCATGCACGCGTGGGGATCCAGTTTCATGGTCGCCGTGGTCTTCATCCACATGGCGCAGGTATTTTTGTTTGGCGCGTATAAGTTTCCCCGCGAACTCACCTGGGTCGTCGGCGTTTTTCTGCTCCTTATGACCCTGGGCATGGCCTTCACCGGGCAGGTACTGCGCTTCGATCAGGACGCGTACTGGGGCCTCGGCATCGGCGTCTTCATCATGAGCCGCGTGCCCATCGCGGGCGGCTCGCTCGTGCATCTGCTGTTGGGCGGACCCACCATCGCGGGCGCCACCCTCTCGCGCTTCTTCGCGCTGCATGTCTTCGTGATTCCAGGGACGCTCCTGTTTCTGGTCGCCATCCACGTGTGGATGGTCCTGAAGCTGGGCGTCAACGAATGGCCGATGCCCGGCCGGCTCGTACGTAAGGCAACCTACACCGCGGAATACAACAAGCTCGCGCACGAGGATGGAATTCCGTTTATACCAGGGGCGTTCTGGAAGGACCTGATTTTTTCCGGCGCAATCCTGGCCGCTGTCGCTGTATGCGCGGCCGTGTTAGGGCCATCGGGGCCGGGCGGGCAGCCGGATCCGTCCATCATCCAGACGGTGCCGAAGCCCGACTTCCCCTTCCTGTGGATTTACGCGGTCCTGTCCTACCTGCCGCCGTCGATGGAGACGCCCTTCATCCTTATCGCGCCGATCCTGATGATCGCAGGACTCCTTGCCGTGCCGTTTGTAGCCAGCGAGGGTGAGAAGAGCTGGCACCGGCGGCCGGTGGCTGTGCTCGCGCTGAGCATGGTCGCGGTCAGCTGGGCAACGTTCACCCATCTGGCGGAGTCGACCCCGTGGAGCCCGCACATGAGTGCGTGGAGCGGCGACACGATCCCGGTGAAGTATCTGCAGGAGGCGACACCCCTCGTGCGTCAGGGCGCTGTGATTTTCCAGGCGAAGCAGTGTCGCAACTGCCACTCCGTTGGCGGGCAGGGCGGCGAGCGCGGCCCGACGCTCGATTCGGTCGCAACGCGCATGACGATGGACCAGATGCGCTACAAAGTCGTTACCGGCGGCGGCAACATGCCGGCGTATGGCAAGAATCTTTCGCCCCCGGAGATTGAGGCGCTCGTGAACTTCCTTGAGACGCTGCATCCGAAAAACGAGCCGCCCGCCGTCAACGCGGCGCAGCAAGCGACGCAGCAGGCATCCGCGCCGGCGCCGGCCGGAAGCCCCGGGCCATGAGCACACGATGAACGCAGACGCGCTGGTTACCCAGTGGGAGATTCCGTGGGGAGTGACGGCGGCGCTCGCCGTGACAGCGGCGATTTATGTTCGCGGATGGGACCAAATTCGCAGAACCCGTCTGGAGCTGTTCCCGCGCTGGCGGCTGCTGGCGTTTCTGGCGGAGTGCTGGCAATTTTCGTTGCTGTGGCCTCGCCACTCGATACCTTCAGCGAAACCCTGCTCTTCATGCACATGGCGCAGCATTTTGTGCTCATGTCGATTGCTCCGCCACTCATGGTGCTCGGTGCGCCGGTGGTTCCTATGCTGCGCGGATTGCCGCGCGGTGTGATCCGCTGGTTGCGGCCGCTGTTTCGCACCAGACTGCTCCCGCGCATCGGAGCCTTTCTCACCCGGCCGAAAGTCGCCTGGCTCGCCATGAATGCCGCTTATCTCGCATGGCACGTTCCAAAGGCGTATGAGTTTGCGCTGGCGTCGGAGAACTGGCACAACTTCGAGCATGCGTGCTTCTTCTTTACCAGTCTCATGTTCTGGTGGCCCGTGATCGCCCCGTGGCCGTACCGGCAATCGTGGTCGCGCTGGATCCTGCTTCCCTACCTCGTGCTGGCGGATCTGGTGAACACGGGACTGTCCGCGTTCCTCTGTTTTTCCGGGCGTCTGCTCTATCCCAGCTACGCCGCCGTGCCGCGGCTCTTCGGCCTCAGCGCGCTCAACGATCAGATTGCCGCAGGCGCGTTTATGTGGGTGATGGGGTCCACGGTCTTTCTCATACCCGCCATGGGGATCACGCTGCAGCTGCTCTCGCCGCGCAAGCGGAGAGTCGGAGCGCAAATGGTGACGGTGCACCGGTAAAGTTCGCCGGATCGCAATCAACCATGAAGTTCCTTCACGGCGCGCGCATGCGCGCCGCAAAGGATCGCAGTTTCTCACCCTACGGCTTTGTGGCGAGGATGATGGGCGACGGGCCGGGCGATTCGAGGAGGCGCGGCTTCGTGAATCCAGCTTCTTCCAGCCACGCGCCGATTTCTTCAAAGGACCAGGTGTTGCCCTCCTCGGTGTTCACCAGCATGTTGACCGCGAAGAAGAGGCCGTTGATGGGTCCGGTTCTTTCCTTGTTGACCAGGAATTCCTGCACGGCGATCGTGCCTCCACTCGCCAGAGCGCCAAAAGTCTTCGCAAGCAGCTTCCGGCTGCGCTTCTCGCCCTCGCTGTGCAGGATGTGGCCAAGAGTCGCGACCGAATAGCCTGAGCCAAAGTCGGCTTCGAGCAGATCGCCTGCGACAAAGGAGAAGCGGTCGGCGAATCCAAAGCTCGCGGACGTTTTCTTTGTTAGGTCGATGACCTCGGGCCAGTCGACGGCGGTGACCTGCACGCGCGGTGAGCTTTGCGCCTGCGCGATGCCCCAGACACCGGAGCCGGCCGCGAGATCGAGCACCCTGACCGGCGCGCCTGCGCTGCCATAGTTCATGTGGGCTGCCAGCGCGGACGCGGCGGGATAGCTCATCGGGAAAATGTCGAGCACGAAGTTGTGGAAGAACTCGCCGCCGGACTTCTCCTCATTGACCGCGCTGACAGGTTTGCCCGTGCCGACGACTTCATTCAGGTGCAGCCAGCGCGGGATCAGCTGTTCGCTGCAGTGTTTGATCATGCCGCCCTGAAAAGACGGCTTGGTGCTGACCAGGAAGGTGTCGCTCTCGGGGGTGAGCGCGAAGCGGCCCTGCTCATCTTTGGAGAGGAAGTTGAGGCCCACCAGCACATCCATGATCGCCGTCAGGCCGCGCGCGGAAGCGCCGGTGGCTTTCTCGACTTCCCAGATATTTTTCGGGCCGCTCGCGAGCACATCGAAAACCCGATGGCGAATAGCGGCCTCGAGCACGAGCGGCGGGACGTAGCCCCAGGCCATCTGCATGATGCGTTCAGGCGTAACCTGGGCGTGAGTATGGGTGGTGGTAGCCATGGATGTTCCTCATTTCCGGGGGATCCGGGGAATTTTTGGTGCTCAGTTGTGGAGAGCGGGGGACGCGGAGGAGTGTAGCAGCTTTGCCGGTGATTGCGAGGTAAATCGGGTGAGGGCTCGCAGGCAAAAAGTTGGGCTGGCGCCAGGGGCCAGCCCGTGAGGGGAGTAAATGGTTAAACGCCTGTCCCAGGTGAGGGTCAGGTGGTGGTTAGACGGGGGAACCTGTGGGGGGTAAGCCTGTCCAGGGGGAGGAGGGGAGGGCTCCGCTGCTCTCAGTACGCAGTCCAGGTAGAATCGGATTGGTCGAAAGAGATGGCGATACGGGCGGCGCGGATTTCGGGGAGCGCGGGGTTCGGCAGGGTCGAATCCGGGGCCGGAGACTGCCTTGCGAGCCGGTTCGTCCATGCCGGATGCAATCCGCCAGGCCATGCATTTGCGTACCCCCTGCAGAGACTTATGCGTAGCCGAGGCGAGGCGCTATGAGTGCGCCGGCGCAGCAGGTTCCGGATGCAGCGATGGTCGAGCGAATCATGGCGGGAGACGAAGGCGCGCTGGCCGCACTCTATGATCGCTACGCCGGCATGTTGTTTGCCATGCTCGTCCGGATCCTGAAAGATACGAGTGCCGCCGAAGAGGTGCTGCAGGACTTGTTCCTCCAGCTGTGGCGCGGCGCCGCGCGCTTCGACGCAAGTCGCGGCTCGCTGCCGGCGTGGCTCCTGGTGATCGGTCGCAATCGCGCTCTATCGCGGCTGCGCGGCAAAGATCGGCGCGAGTACTTCCCCGATCCGGAGGAGTTTTCGATCGAGGCGGTTCCCTCCGCCGGCAACCTGGAGGACGACGCGGCCCGCGCGCAGTTGATGGAGAGGCTCACCGGCGCTTTGGCTGCGCTGCCGCCCGAACAACGGGAGGCCGTGGAGCTGGCCTATTTTGAAGGGATGACACAAACGGAGATTGCCGCGCGGACCGGGAGTCCGCTGGGAACGGTGAAGTCCAGAGTACGGGCCGCGATGCAGACGCTGAAGCAAGTTTTTGACCATGAATCGACACGTCAACCCGGAAGATCCTGACCTGTACGCCCTCGGGGCGCTTGACGGGGAGGAGAAGCAGGAGTTCGAAGCCCACGTGCGTGCCTGCGAGGCGTGTGCGCAGGCCGTCGAGGCGGCGCGCCGGCGCGTGGCGCTGCTGGCCCTGGCCGCGCCCGCCGCGGCTCCTCCTGCCCGGGTCAAAGACGCGCTCCTGTCGAAGGTGCGTTCGGAGCAGGTTCCGGAGACACGACGAGGGAAGGCGGAAGCGCGCGAGCGGCGTCCCTGGATCGTCTGGCTGACACCGGTGTTTGGCGTGGCGGCGGTGGTGTTTGCAGCGCTCGCCGCGGCGATCTGGATGAAGGATGTGCGCGATAACCAGCGGATCCATCAGCTGGAGGGTCAACTGGCGCTGGCGCAGACGCACTCCCAGGAGATTGCCAGGGCCTCGGAGGCAACGGACAAGCTGCTGGAGATGCCGGAGACCAAGCGCGTGGCGCTGATGCCGATGCCGGGGATGAAGGGGCGCGGCGGCGTGCTCTACAACCAGGAAATGGGAATGGTGGCCTGTGCCGGGTGGTTGCCGGCTGCGCCTGCGGGCAAGAGCTATCAGCTGTGGCTGGTTCCGATGGAGGGCAAGCCGATGCCGTTGCATGTTTTCAGCAGCGGCGAGTGGACCACGCCGATGTCGATGCACATCACTCCGGGGATGGGGGCGAAGGCCTTCGCCGTGACCGAAGAGCCGGCGGGCGGGATGCCGTGGCCGACGGGCCCGAAGGTCCTGGCGGGCGCGGGCGAATAGGGCGCGCCCGCGACGGGTCTGGAGCCGGCTGCCCTGGCCCCCCGCAAAAAAAATTGTAGAGGCCGTCGCTATTTCTCTGATTTCACAACAGATCCCGGGTAATACCGTTTGGGTATTACCTTCTTTGTATCGCCTTCCGAGACAGGTGTCGACGGCCGGGACTGAAGAAGCTGCGCTCGACCACGGGTCCAATCGCCCAGAACAGGCGAAGAGCCGAAGACGGCAATGGGGATCTCCACCTGGGCGGACGATCCCACTCTTCACAGTGTGTAACCGGGAAGAGACGAGGGCAAGGAAAATCCGCGGGTGCGACGGTACGCAGGTAACGGGTGCGACCGGATCGCAGACAGCGAGTAGCGGACAGCGTATCGCGGTCAGGGATTAGCGATTGGGGAGTAGTTCCAGCACAGGAGACTGGCCTCTGTTCAGGAATCGGCCTTTGCCGCTCCAGTAAACTCGGGATGTATGCCTACAGGGAAGAATTGGAGCGGGTCGGCGATCCGCGCGATGTTTTTGAAGTTTTTTGAGACGAAGGGGCACCGCTGCGTGCACTCGTCGTCGCTGGTGCCTGCCAACGATCCCACCCTGCTGTTCACCAACGCGGGGATGAACCAGTTCAAGGACGTGTTTCTCGGCATCGAGAAGCGCGACTACTCGCGCGCGACGACCTCCCAGAAATGTGTGCGCGCCGGGGGCAAGCATAACGACCTCGAAAATGTCGGCTTCACGCGCCGCCACCACACCTTCTTCGAGATGCTGGGAAACTTCAGCTTCGGCGACTACTTCAAGAAGGATGCGATCGCCTACGCGTGGGAGCTGGTGACCTCGCCCGAGTGGTACGGACTCTCCAAAGACCGCCTCTACGTCACCATCTTCGAAGGGGACGCCGAGGTCCCGCGCGACGACGAAGCCGAACGCCTGTGGAGGGATGTCGGCGTTCCAAAGGAGCGCATTTTCACGTACGGGCGGAAGGACAACTTCTGGCAGATGGGCGAAACCGGCCCCTGCGGTCCCTGCTCGGAGATTTTTTACGACATGGGGTTGGAAGCCGCGGACACTCCGGGGGTGGACCGGCCGTTTGGGGAGGATGAAGCGCGGTATGTGGAGATTTGGAATTTAGTTTTTATGCAGTTCGACCGCGCCGCGGTGACCGATGCGAAGGGCACGGTGACGGACTACACGCTGACGCCGCTGCCGAAGCCTTCGATTGATACGGGGATGGGTTTGGAGCGGGTGGCTGCTGTTTTGCAGGGCGTGGTTTCGAATTTTGAGACCGATTTATTCACCCCGCTGATCGCGAAAGCTGCTGAACTGACGGGCGTGAAGAGCGATGTGGGCAATGCCAGCCTGCGGATTATTGCCGATCATGCTCGGGCTTCGACGTTCCTTATTAATGACGGCGTGCAGCCTTCGAATGAGGGTCGCGGGTATGTGCTCAGGAAAATTCTGCGGCGTGGGATCCGGCATGGGCGGTTGCTGGGGCAGGACAAGCCGTTCATGTATCAGATGGTCTACGCGGTTCGGGACGAAATGCAGGATGCGTATCCGGAATTGAAGGAGAGCGCGGATCGCGTAGCGAAAGTCGTCGAGGCGGAAGAGCGGCAGTTTGCGCGCGTCCTGGAAATGGGCTCAGCACAGCTTGACCGTGAACTTAAGCAAGCTAAAGAAGCGCCAGGCAATGCTTGCCTGAAATTCGCTTCAGATTGGTTAGTGCTGAACCAGGTTACTGAGCCAGTCTCGCCGGTCTTGAGCCACATCGACTTCAGTGCAGTAGAGAAACACCTGAACAATTTACCGGAACCGCTACTGCAGGGTCGAAATAGGCAAGACCTTATTACGCAATGGCGCGAACTTAGAAAGGCACCTTCGAAGCTCGACGGCAAGGCTGCCTTCCACCTCTACGAGACCTACGGTCTCCCCCTCGATTTCATGATGGACGCCGCCCGTGACGCCGGCATTCATTTCGATCTCGAGGGCTTCGAAGCCGCCCGCTCCGAAGAGCAGGCGCGGGCTCGTGCGTCCTGGAAAGGCGGCAGCCAAAAATCCGCCAGCCCCGTCTTTCGCGATCTGCCGAAGACCACCTTCGAGGGCTACCGGCAGCTGCGCGTCGATGGCGCGGAAGTCCTGGCCATTGTGAAGGACGGCCAGGGCGTTCCGGCCGCGAGCGCCGGCGATGCGGTCGAAATCGTCCTCGACCGGACGAGCTTCTACGCCGATTCCGGCGGCCAGATTGGCGACACCGGCTGGCTGATGAGCGACGATCACAACTCCGTCGTGGCCGACGTGAGCGGGTGCACGAAGCCGGTGCAGGGCGTCTTCGCCCATCGCGCGATTCTGCGGCAACCGATCAGGCTCGGCGACAAAGTCGACACGGTCGTCGATGCCAATTTCCGCAACGCGACACGGCGGAATCACACCGCGACGCACCTGCTGCATGCGGCGCTGCGCGAGGTGCTGGGCACGCACGTGAAGCAGGCAGGCTCGCTGGTCGAGCCCAACCGCTTGCGCTTCGATTTTTCGCACTTCACCGCCATTGCCGATGAAGAGCTGCAGGACATCGAAGACATCATGAACAAGGAGACGCTCGGCAACACAAAAGTGGAGACGCTCGAGGACGTTCCCATCGATGTCGCGGTGAATGAATATCACGCGATGGCCCTGTTCGGCGAGAAGTACGGCGAGCGAGTGCGCGTGGTGCGCATCGGCGACTTTTCGACGGAGCTGTGCGGCGGTACGCACACCGGAGCGACGGGCGAAATTGGTGTGGTCAAGCTCCTCGGCGAAGGATCGGTGTCCTCGGGCGTCCGGCGCGTGGAAGCCGTGACCGGGCTCGGCGCGCTGAACGAGTTCCGCAAGGATTTCCAGGTGGCGCAGATTGCGGCGCAGCTGGGAGGCGCGGATGTAGCTCCGGCAGAAGCGTTGCGCCAGCGGCTCGCCGCGCAGGAAGACGAGCTGAAGAAGCTGCGTCGCGAGCTGGATGAGGCGCGAATGAAGTCCGCAGCGTCACGCGTGTCGGGCGCGACGGATCAGGCCGTCGATGTGGCCGGTATCAAAGTGCTGGCGCAACGAGTGGACGCGCTCGACCGCGGACAGATGCGGACCCTCGTTGATAATCTCCGCAACAAGCTCGGCTCCGGCGTGGTCGTGCTGGGCGGCGCGCAGGACGAGGGCAAAGTCGCGCTCATCGTCGGCGTGACCAAAGACCTGACCGGCAAAATCCAGGCCGGCAAAGTCATCGCGCCCATCGCCAAGATGGTCGGCGGGTCGGGGGGCGGTCGTCCCGACATGGCCGAAGCGGGAGGCAAAGATGCGGAGCATCTCGACGCGGCGCTGAAGAGCGCGGCGGACGTGGTGAAGGGGCTCGTCAGCGGTTAGCGTTCAGTGGACAGCGATCAGTCGGCGGGCCAGGTTTCCGAAGTGAATGTGGAAGCGGGCAGGCCCGCGACGTTGAACAGGTTGTTGGGCACCACGCCCATCCACCCGTAGCGAACATAGACCGGGCGCGGCACCGCAGCCGCGGAGACGAGGACTGTCTCGCCGTCGATGCGAGCCTGCGCGGGAACGAAGTGACGGTCTTCGCCGGCGACCTCAAATGCATCGATGGGCTGACCACGCGCCGTCAGTCCATGAGCGTGATCGAACCAGACTCGAAGCGCGCTGCTCCCGTCGGGCTGCAATTCCGAGGTCGCCTGACGAAAGAGCGGCGAAGCCCACGGCACGTCTTCGCCATAAGTGATGTGCCGCGCAGCGAGCGCAAGCCGGTGGCCGACCGTCTGCTTGTCGGGCGGGTGAACGTTGTCCGGCGTGCCGATGTCGAGGGTGACGGCCATGGCGGTATTCGTCAGCTGCAGCGTACGGCGCTGCGCGTCGCGCACTTTGCCCCAGTCTTCGCCGGGTGAGTGGAAGCTGGAAATCTGCACGAAGAAGAAGGGCAGATTACCCTGCGCAAACTGCATCCGCCAGTCGCGGATCAGCGCTGAGAACAGCGTTGCGTAAAACGGCGCGCGGTCAAGCGCGGAGTTGGTTTCGCCCTGGTACCAAAGGAAGCCGCGCAGCGACATCGGCGTGAAGGGCGCGATCATGCCGTTGTAGAGGCCGGCCGGCAACCACGAGCTTTCGTCGGGATGCCAGGGATGCTGCGGCAGTGGCTTGCCTGCGGCGCGCGCCGCATCGTCCTCGGCCTTCTCGGCGGCGATTTGGGCCTTCAGATCTGTTTGCTCGTCGGCGAATCGCGCGCGGCTCGCGAACGCCGGCAGCAGGTCGGGATGATTGCCGAGGGTGTCCATCGACACCCAGGAATCGGCGGGCGTGCCGCCCCACGTGGAGTCGATGAGCCCGACGGGCACGTTTTCCTTCGCGGCGATCTCGCGGCCGAAGAAATAAGCAACGGCGGAAAAGGTCGCCGCGGTGGCCGGCGTGCAGACGGTCCAGGTGTCGGGCACATCGTTCATGGGAGAGTCCGCGCTCTTGTGGTCCACCAGCAACAGCCGCAATTTTGGATTCGTAGCGGCCGCGATTTCCCTCTCGCCATCTTTCAGGACAGCGTTGCCAGGAAAACCCTGCAGAGGCATCTCCATATTGGACTGGCCCGACGCGAACCAGACATCGCCAACCAGCAAATCGGAAAGCGTGACGTCGGGACCGTCGCCGCTGAAGGTGAGCGTGTAGGGTCCGCCAGCCGTTTCGGGAGCAAGCCACAGGCTGAAGGCGCCGAGAGCGTCAGTCTGGGCGGGCACGGTTTGCGCGTGAAAGCGCGCGGTGAGGTGAGCACCGGGCGTGGCCCAACCCCAGAGATGGATGGGGCGATCGCGCTGCAGAACGGCGTGATCACTGAGCACATGCGGCAGACGCACATCGGCACGAAGAAGCCGACAAGGCAGGAGACACCAACAAAAAAGGAACGCGATACGCAGAGATTTCACGACGAACCTCGGGGCGCGCACAGGCAGCCGCGCACGAACACAAATTTTTTGCGTATCGAGTGTACAGGCGGAAGACGAGCCGCGAAGCGGAATCGATGATTGGAGCCGGCCCTACTGCCCGAGGAACCTGTAGCTCACGCCGAGGCTGAATCCGTTCGGTGTCAGACCGTCCTGGTGCTGAATCAGTGCTCCGGAGCTGCTGTAGCTGGGCGGGCCGGCAAAGGAGGGCCAAATCTCATACTCATAGTCGCCGCGGAGGGAGATTCTATGTGTCAGACGATACTGAAGCGTTCCCCCTGGAACGTAGGCAAAGTAGCTGCCCTTCAGACTGCCAGGTTCCGGGTAGTTGGGGGTGGTGATCAGGCCGGCTCCGAACAGCATCTTGACCCACGCATCGAGGCGACCATAACGGATCGCCCGGTAGCGGCCGCCGCCCAGGTAGTTGGACTCGATCTGCTTGTCTGGGCCGTTCCAGTGCAGCCAACGCGCCTCGCCTTCGACTCCCCACTTGGGGGCAACGTCGAGATCGAAAAGCGCGGTTGGGCCCACCAGTTGGTTGGGGCAGCCAAAGGGCTTGCTGCTCGAGCAGGAGAAGTCGGGATTGAAGGACGATATCTCGCCTCCGGCCCAAAAAGTCGAGTTTCCGCCGACCGTGGATTCCGGAGCCTGGGCGCGCATCGCCACAGGCGCTAACAGCAGAACAAAGATTCCAGCCCACTTGAGCATGCCGCAGCTCTCCTCTGATGTGGAGGTTCAACACCACCGGGGTTATTTCCTGGTTAAGAGGCGAATTCTCCCGCAAAGGATGTGCGGGTATCGTCCTGTTCGTTTCCGCAATTCGTCAGGTTGTCCCGGATCATAGAGAATTCGCGAGGCTTAGATGGAGGGAAGGCCTCCGCGAGACTGGAGCCGACGACCGGACTTGAACCGGTGACCTGCCGATTACGAATCGGCTGCTCTACCAACTGAGCTACGTCGGCTTAGGAACGCCCGCAACAGGCAAGATCGGCGGGCTGAGGCTGACCTTGATTTTATCGTCACGGTCAGAGAGCGTAAAGCACCGCGAGGTCTATACTGCACCCGATGCAAAACGATCCGGGAGCGGAGTGGCAACGGCTCACGCGCGTCTACCATGAGAAGAGCGATGAGGAACTGCTCGAGCTGGCCGAGGATTTTGGGAATCTGACGGAAACTGCGCAGCAGGTGCTGCGGGATGAGATGAGGAAGCGAAGCCTGGCGGAACCGAAGCCAGCGCCGGTTGCTGATAGCAAGCGAAGCTTTGGCGAGTGGAACCCGGCCGCCGAGCAGGAATCGAATCTTTCAGCAGCCGCCGATTCCGCAGACGATGACGTCGCCTCCCGCGCTTATCTCTGCGAATGCGAAGACTCCGATCAGGTGAATCAGCTGGGCGAGGCGCTGCGTTGCGCGGGAATCGAGTCCTGGGCTGAGAACCTGCACGCACCCTTCGCAGACAGAGGATTGCAAACCTGTCGGATCTTTGTTCGCGCCGATCAACTTGCGATGGCGCGGGAAATCGCAGCGCGTCCGATTCCACAGGACATCAGGGACGAAACCACAGCGCCGGTTGGAGATTTTGATCCGCCGATATGTCCACGATGCGGTGCCGCGGATCCGTTGCTCGAGTCGATTGAGCCATCGAACGGGTGGGCCTGTGAGAACTGCGGCGCGCGATGGAGCGATCCTGTGGGGTAGGAAAACGAGGGACAAAATGCAGCGGAGACGGCCGGTTCCTAACGAGAAAAGGCCGCCCGGCAACAGGGCAGCCTTTCCTTCAGGGAGAATAGTTCCAACGGAGGCAAGCCATCAGAACTTTCTGGCGCAATACTATGGGCGCCTGGAAAGGGTGTCAAGGCAAAATCCAGGAAGATTGCAACTTGCTGAACAGTAATAAGTTACAAAAAACGACCGCTGCGGTCCGAGGGGTGCTGGGGAGATCGCATTTTCCCCTTTATGTTCGCTCAGACAAGCCTCTCGCGAAAAATAATCCCTTTCGATTCTGGAAAATAGGTTCGGTTCCAAAGGGCTCTCAGGGTCCTCGGCCGGTTCGCAGCCGCCGCGGCGGTCTACCGGCTCAGGTGCAGGGAGATGAATTCCTCCTCGGTGACCGCGGAGACTGGCTTACCCCGGAGAATGCGAATCAGTGCGCGCCCACCGCCGAGGAAAAATCCGAGGAGAAGAGCGGCGCACACCAGGATGACGACCATCATCGTGATGCCCATCAGCAGGCGATAGAGTTTCGCGGTTTCCGGAACGTAGCCTTCGGGATGATTGATGGTGACGTAGTCGTTGAAGTGAACGCCGCTGAGGAGTTGCTGTGCTTTTTGCAACGAGGAGCTGCCGCTGACGACAGCGACCAGCGGTCCGGAGCGCTTCGTCGTGAAGCCCGACGATTTTGCGAGCGCATCGAGTGCTTTGAGATGAGCGCCGGCGATCTGCGGCGTTGGATAAAGCAACAAGGTCAGAGTTCCCTGCGGGCCATACTGCGCGGTGACGACTTCAGTGTCCTGGCTGAAGTCGATCGCGGCAACGGGCAGCAATCTGCTGATGCGCGCGTAGGCGGCGGGGCCGATAGCGTATTTCACGCTCGATGCATCGAGCAGCGCAGTGGGCAGATAGTGCGGAAGTGAGGGCGGAATCCCAGCGGCGCCGCCGGCCCTGGGGATCTGCGCGGCCAGTGCATTCAGTGCGGCTTTTTCATCGGTGGAGGGATGCGCGAAGGTCGCATCGACGACCGTGGTACCGGTCCAGAACAGGTGGTGATCGGCAGAGGAGGCGCCATCGTGGCCGATCGCCTCAACATGCATGCCGGGTTGCCGGAAGAAGGTGAAGGCTCCGTAGGCGCCGGTAGCATCGGCGAAGTGGTAGGCGCGAACAGAGAGGCGTTGTGCGCCAGCCGAGTAGGTGGCGCCTGTGGATTGTGCGAGGCCGTATTCCTGCAGGACAGCGGCGTCAGAGGAGTCGGCGTTGCCGGACGCTGCGGCGGTTTCGGTCCAGCCGTCGAAGGATTGCGGAAGCACGGGGGCGGCGGGCAGCGCCGGCGCGGCGAAGGCCAGCGCAGAGGTGAAGAAGACGGAACAGCTGAGAATTCTGGCGAGGGGCATTTATCGACGTCCAGGGCGTCGCTCTCTATCGATGATAGTTGGACTGACACCGCCTCCGAAAGAAAGGTTTCCGGCGGGAAGGTTTGTTCTATTCGGTCGTGGAGGGGTGCGACGGGGCCTGGGCGACGCGCATGCCGTTCAGGCTGGAGACGTAGCGGGAGACGCCGCGGTAGAGGGACTCGGCAATGCGCTGGCGGTATTGCGGGTCGCGCAGCTCCGCCGCATCGTCGGGATTGGTGAGGAAGGAGATTTCGGCGAGGATCGATGGCATGTTGGCTCCGATGAGGACGACAAAGGGAGCTTTCTTGACGCCGCGGTCTTTGAGGCCGGGATTGCCCTGATCGAGGCCGGCGTAGAGGCTTTGATCGACGTCGGAGGCGAACGCGCGCGACTCGTTGATCTTGTCCTGCAACGCGATCTTCTTCACCAGATCGGAGAGCTGGTGGATGGATTGATCGGAGGAGGCATTTTCACGAGCGGCGACCTCGAGGGCATCGGCGGAGGAGGTGAAGTTGAGGTAGTAGACTTCGACGCCGCGCGCGCTGGTGTCGACGCTGGAGTTGGCGTGGATGGAGATGAAGAGATCGGCCTGCGCCTGATTGGCAATGGCGGTGCGGGTCTCGAGCGGGATAAAGGTGTCGTCGCTGCGGGTGTAGATGACGTCGGCGCCGAGGCGCTGCTTGAGGAGGCGACCGAGGCGGAGGGCGACATCGAGCACGACGTCTTTCTCTTCGAGCCCGCCAGGGCCGAGGGTGCCGGAGTCGTGCCCGCCATGGCCGGCGTCAATCACGATGCGGTTGATCTTCAGGCCGAGAGCACGAACCATCGAATTGGGAACGTGCTGCCCGGTGGGCGCAGGTTCGGGCGCGGGGATGCCGGGAGCGCCGGCCTCCGCCGGTGGCACGTCATCGGTGGAGCGCGTGGGTGTGGGTTTTGCGGATCGCGTTGTGGTGCGCGATGGAGTGTAGGGAGTCAATCCAGGAACCGAAGCCACGACGGGCGCTGTGGTGGGATGGCGCTTGGCGCGGACCTGATCGGGTTGCGTGCTGAGTTTCGGCACATCGGTGAGCGCGGCGCCACTGTCCGTGTCGGCGGGAGGAACCGGGCGCAGAGTCGCGCTTGCACTGGGGCGAGGAGCCGGCAAGGTTCGCTCGGACACTGATGGAACCGGATTTACCAGCGGCGCAGCGCCGGCGATCTGACGCGGAGGAACAGGATTCGGATTGCCGTGCACGTCGATGATCAGGCGTGGTGGATTTTGCAGGAAGAAGGCGGAGTAGTCGGTGAGGTTGTTGACGTCGAGCACGATGCGCGTGGTGCTGGCTGAGGTTTGCGCGGCACGGACGCGGGTGAGAAAGCCGTCGGCGACTTCGACGGGGCGTCCGGAAAGCTCGGGCGAGAGCCGCGTTCCAATCAGGTCGAAGAAGATGCGGTCAGGATTGGAAACGCGCGCCGCCTGGTAGCGGACCTCCTGCTGCAGGTCGATAGCGACACGGGTGTAGCTCTGCGTGGACCAGTGGCGGATGCCGGTGATCAGAGGCAACTGATTGCGGCGCGGCGGTGGTGGCGCGTTCATCGTGCGCGCGTCATCGGTGTCGGCCGCCGGCTCTTCGACGAGGCCTGCGCTTGCCCCATCCGCGGAGGATTGAGAGGGGATGTTGCTCTCGTCGATCGCCGGCGCAGGAGTGATGGGGGCCTGGTTCCTGGGCCTTGCGGCCGGAACCGGCGCGGACGCTTGCGGCTGGGATGACTTTGCAACCGTGGAATTGCGCCAGGTATCCGAGCGCGAGCTTTGGCGGGCCGGCAATCCCCTCGCGCCGGCATTCTCGTCGCGGCGGATGTTCTTCAGCTCGGCACGAGCCTCAACGCCCAGCGGGCTCTGCGGATAGAGGCGAAGAAAATCCTGGTAGGCGGCTTTCGCCTGCGGCAGATCGCCGAGGTCCCGCTGGTAGATTTCGCCCTCGGTCAGCAGCGCGCTGATGCGGTAGCGGCTACCGGGATACTGATGGCGGAGAAATTCGTACTGGCCGATCGCGTCGTGGAGTGCCTTGTCGTCCTGAAAGACCCGGCCCTCCTCGGCAAGCAGATCGGCGACCGCCGCAATGGAAGCGTCGGCTTTGGGTGAGCCGGGATCGCCGTGGTAGATCGCGCGATAGGCGTCGAGGACGCGGTCGTACTGCAGGCGCGTGCGCTGCTGCTCCGGCCGCCCCTCCAGGGCTTCGCGTAAACGCTCTGCGTGCCCGAAGGCAGAACTCCGCGCGGCAGTATATTGCGCAGCGGCGAGGGCCGTGGGTGGCAAGCCCGCGAAGGAAAGAAGGGCGAAACAGAGAACGCAGGCGCACGCCGCATTCGCCTCGGGGGACAGCATCGGGGATCGGACAGCGCGCTGCATAGGCGGCCGGGTCGGCCGAGTTCCACCGGCCTGCTTTCCACACGGGGGAGAGAGCGACTCTGCCGAAGACACTCTCGATTATAGGTGCGGGACAAATACGGAGTCGCGCATCGATGGACCGGTCACTCGACCGAACCCGGATCGTAACGCGTGGTTGCGGGGATTACGCGTCCCGCCGGACCCCTTCGCACGGCGACTGCAAAGGATGGACGGAGCGCGGGTCGTGTCTCAGGTTGAATTTCTAAGCGCAGTCCGCCGGGCGAGTCGCGCGATTAAGCAGGAACGTACGTCAACCGAATCAGGTCATCGGCGATTAAATCGCTGGACACCAGGTGGAGCGGGGGCCGGGGGCCCGCGAAGAATGGCTGACCACCACCAAACACGACGGGGCGGAAGTAGAGTCGATACTCATCGATCAGACCGGCCTCGGTCAGGCTTTGCGCCAGGACGGGTCCGGCAACGTGAATCTCGCCAGCCAGCTCGGCCTTCAGCCCGCGTATCCCCTTCTCGAAGTCATCCGCGACCAGCGTCGCGTTGGGGCCAAGGGGCTTGAGGGAGCGCGACACGACCCACTTCGGCTGGCTCCGCCACACCTCCGCGAACTCGTGATCCTCCGCGTCCCAGTCAGGAAGATCTTCGTCCCAGTAACGCATGATCTCGTACGTGCGGCGACCGTAAATGAGGCCCGTCGCGCCGCGCACCAACCCGATGAAGTGACGGAAGGCCGCGGGTGCAGGCGGCCCAAGCTTCATGTGGTCGACGTAGCCATCAAGGGACTGGCTCATTCCGTAGACAAGTTTTGCCACGCGGTCAATCTCCCTCCCACGTTCTTCAGAATAGCGTGAACCAGCGTCACGCTGAGGTGAGGCTGAACACTCCCTTTGCGCCCCATCGTCGATGGGACCAGTAACCACAGGTACCCTTCCCCATCCCGAGATGCAAACTGCGACACGACGTGGGCGCGCGTTATCTTGCGCTGGCGCGGTGCTATCTGAAACACTGACCCTGCTTTCCTTATGGTTCGCCACTACCTTGTGAAAGGCCGCGTGCAGGGCGTGGGGTTCCGCTGGTTTGTCCACCGCGAAGCCGCCACTCTGGAGCTGAACGGCTGGGTGCGCAATACAGAAGACGGCCACGTGGAAGTTCTGGCCGCTGGAGACGCGGAGTCGCTGGCGGATCTGGCTCGGATGCTGCGCAAAGGATCGCGGGGCAGCCGGGTGGATGCGGTGATTGAACACGAACTGGATGCGAAGGAAGCCGAAAGCCTCGGTCCGTTTCGCATTGAAGGAGCCTGGTAGAGAGTTATGACCCCTTGTGCCACCGATTGCGAGCCGTTGAAGGCGCTGGTCCGGACGGTTCCGGATTTCCCCAAGCCAGGGATCTTGTTCTACGACATCACGACCCTGCTGAAGGATCCGAAGGGATTCGCGACGCTGATCGATGCGCTGGCGCAGTACTACATCGATAAGGAAATCGATCTGGTGCTGGGGATCGAGGCGCGCGGATTTATTTTCGGGCCGGCGCTGGCGTATCGGCTCAACGCGGGGTTCGTGCCGGTGCGCAAGCCGAAAAAGCTCCCCGGACCGACGGCGCGCGTGACCTACGACCTCGAATATGGATCGGACACGCTGGAGATTCACCTCGGCGCGATTGAGCCGGGGCAGCGCGTGGTGCTGGTCGACGATCTGCTGGCGACCGGCGGCACCATGGAAGCGACCATCAAGCTGGTCCGTCAGCTCGGCGGCGAAATCGCCGGCCTGGGCTTCGCGATCGAGCTGGATTTTCTGAAGGGCCGCGACCGGTTTAAGGAGTACGACGTGTTTAGTCTGCTCCACTACGACGAGTAGGCGCGTTCGTCCACAGCGTGCTGGTGCCATGATGAACAGGAGAACCAAACACCGACGGGCAAGGAAGAGAGCTCTTGCCCGGCTGAAACGTGGCTTTGATCTCCAGTGTAAGCCGCGCCCCCGGGATGAGTTGCATCAGCGCTAAGGCCGCGACATTTACCGAAACTCAAACACCTGCCACCAAACCCAGGGTTGGCATGGGCCGCTGCGCTTATACTGCGTCTTGCTTTTCTGAGGAGGGGTGCGATGCGGCGTAGGGAGTTCGTCAAGCTGGTGGCAGCAGCAGCGGCGGGCACGGCAGTGGGTCCGGCCGCAAGTGCGGCGGAGGCGCCTGCGCAGGAGCTGGCTGCGCCAAAACCAGAGACGATGGCGCCGGCCTCCGCCGATGCCGCCGGTTTCGGCGCGGTCACGCAGAGCTATGCCGAGTACTGCAATACGCCCGCGAGGGAGCGCGTCTTCTATGCGCTCGAAGGCGGCAAAATCATCAGCGAAAAACTCGACGAGGCGACGTGGAAGCCGACAGGATGGATTCAGCCGCCGGATCTGCCCATCCCCGGAGGTTCGTGGGATGGCGTGCCGATGGATTCGCCGATCCCCAATCTCGCCGGCACGGGGCCCTTCAAGCCCACATGGGATTCGCTGCTCCACTACGAGGCGCCGGAGTGGTATCGCGACGCGAAGTTCGGCATCTGGGCGCACTGGAGTCCGCAATGTGTGCCCGAAGCCGGCGACTGGTACGCGCGCAACATGTATATCGAAGGCGAACGCCAGTACAAATACCAACTCGACCACTACGGTCCGCAGTCGCGCTTCGGCTTCATGGATATTGCCGCGCAGTGGACGCTGCTGAACTGGGAGCCGGAGGAGCTGATCGCGCGCTACAAGAAGGCCGGCGCGAAAATTTTCGTCACACTCGCGAATCATCATGACGGGATGGATTGCTGGAACTCGCAGCACCAGCCGTGGAACGCGGTGAACGTCGGGCCGCATCGCGACGTGGTGGGCACATGGGCGAAGGCGGCGCGCGACGCAGGCCTGCGCCTGGGTGTGACAGTGCATCAGGCGCGGAACTGGTGGTGGTTCCAAACGTCGCACGGCGCCGACACGAAAGGCCAGTTCGCCGGAGTTCCCTACGACGGCGCCAGGACGCTCGCAGATGGCAAGGGCCGCTGGTGGGAGGGATACGACCCGCAGCGCGTGTATGCGCCGAAGCATCCCTACAACGCGCTGCCGGATGCGTCGTTCGTGAAGAATTTCTACGACCGCACGCAAGGACCTGATCGATCAGCACGATCCTGACCTGCTCTACTTCGACAATCCGCGTTTCCCGCTGGGCTGGGCGGGGATGAACATCGGCGCCTACTACTACAACCGCATCCATGCGCGCGCATGGCGGCACGGTGCAGGGCGTGATCACCATCAAGGAAGTGCCCGACCCATGGGTCAAGGCCGCGGTGGTCGACTCCGAGCGCGGGCTCACGAACAAAATTATGGAGTACGCATGGCAGTCGGAGACGTGCCTCGGCGACTGGCACTACGATCGCGCCCTCTACAACAAGCCGGGTGAATACGGCGGCTATCTGCCACCGCGCGACGTCATCCACTGGCTCATCGACACCGTCAGCAAGAACGGGACGTTCATCCTCAACGTGCCGGGGAAGCCGGACGGGACGATCGACGCGAAGGAAATGACGATTGTCGACCGGATCACGGACTGGATGAGCGTGAACGGCGAGGCCATCTACGAGACGCGGCCGTGGAAGGTCTATGGCGAAGGGCCGAATGCCATCAAGGCGGGATCGTTCCAGGGGAACAGCGTGAGCGCGCTCAGCGAGAAGGATATTCGCTTCACGCGGAGCAAGGATTCAAAGACGGTCTACGCGATTGCGCTGGGCTGGCCGGCGGGTGAGTTTGTGATCGCATCGCTGGGAACGGCGAGTACGACGGCGCCGGGGAAGATTCTTCGTGTGGAACTGCTGGGGACCGGCGAGAAGCCGCGCTGGCGACAGGCCGCGGAAGGATTGCGCGTGACACTGCCATCGCAGTACAAGCCCGCGGTGGACTATGCGGCGGCGTTGAAGGTGACGCTGGCTTGAGATGAAAAGCGCTGAAGAGCCGCGGCTGACACGCGTGGCGGGGATTTGTCTCGCGCTGCCGGAGGCCGTGCGCACGGATCATGGCGATCATGCGGCCTTCACGGTGCGCGGGAAGAAATTCGCGTATTTCCTGAATGATCATCACGGCGATGGGATTGTCTCGGTGTGCGCGCGGGCGTTTCCGGGAGAGAACAAGCGGCTGATCGAGGCGCATCCGAGCAAGTTTTATTTGCCCGCGTACGTTGGCCCGCGCGGCTGGGTCGGGCTGCGTCTCGATCGCGGCAAGGTGGACTGGGATGAGGTGCGCGACCTGGTGACGGCGAGTTATCTGCAGGCGGCGCCGAAGAAGCTGGCGGCGGTGGTGGAGGCGGCCATCGAGTAAGCAGGTTCGGATTACCGTTAACCAGGCGGCTTCGGTTCCGGCGATGGGGTCGGCCAACCGGAAGGTCGACCGCGTGTAAATCCAGTCAGGCAAGGCGCTTTTGCGCCATTTTTGAAGACACGAAAATGGCCGATTCCGATTTTGCTTGACTCTATTGCAGATTGCGATAGAGTGATTGCGATCTGCAATAACGACTATGAAACTTGGGGAAAAACTGAAGTATCTGCGGGAGACCGAAGGCGAACTCCGCGGGCTGGGGCGAGCGATCTCGCAACAGGAGATGGTGCGGGCGCTCAAGTCTGAGACCGGCGCGGCTCTGAGCCAGAGTTACCTGTCGCAGATCGAGAGCGGGGCGCGGCCGCACCTGACCAACACCACCCGCCAGGTGCTGGCGAAGTTCTTCAAGGTCCACCCAGGCTATCTGGTCGATGACCCGGAGGGCTATCACGCGGAGCTGATGAGCGACGCGCGCTCCCTCGAGGACAAGCTCGATCTCTGGCTGGTGAGCGGGGCGGAGCGGTTCCGGCGCGATCCCGAGCTGAAGCAGGCGCTGCTGGCCGTCGCGCGGCACGCGGACTCGCGGCGGTGTTTGCTGCTGCTCAACGCCGTGATCGAAACGCCGGGCCTGGTCAACCGGTTGTTTGAAGTGCTGGGCGGGCGCGAGCCCGAACTGGTTCGCGCAGAACCGTCGCGTCTCGTTCGCAAGGCTGGGCTGGCCCGCAAAGAGGGCAGCCGGGAGGCCACGCAATGACGACGTTCTATCTGATTTGTTTCACGCTGGGACTTTCGCTGACGGTTTTGTCCGGTCTGGGGGCGTTCACGCACCTTCATTTCGGGCATGTGCATCTGCACCTGGGGCACGGAGGGCACGGGCACGTTCATGTACCGAATGCCCGTGGCTCGGTGACGAAATCGAGCGTTAGTCCGGTCAATGGATTCACGCTGGCGGCGTTTCTCTGCTGGTTCGGGGGATGCGGCTATCTGCTTTCCCGCAGTCACGATTTCGGAATGTTCGTGGTGCTGGCGTTGGCCACCATCACCGGTCTCGCCGGCGGAGCGATTCTGTTCTGGTTTCTCGTAAAGGTCCTGCTGCCGCACGAGCATGAGCTGACCGCGGCGGACACGGACATCGTGGGAATCCTCGGAGTGGTGACGGGGCTGGTGCGCGAAGGAGGCGTTGGTGAGATTCAGTTTTCGCAGAACGGCAGCCGCCGTTTTGCACCCGCGCGCAGTGAAGCAGGCGTAGCGCTTGCGCGCGGCACAGAAGTGGTGGTCATGCGCTATGAACAGGGCATCGCGTACGTGCGCCCATGGGACGAGTTGTCGGGCGACCTATCAAGAGCACAGGGCGATGCCTCCGGCGATGTCTCCTCAGTCGCCGGGAACCACAACCCAAAGATGTAACGCACCCGATGGAAAGGATCGGGCGTTATGACGAACACAGTGATTGTGATTGTTGGATTGAGCCTGCTGGCGTTGATCATTCTGACGGGCATGTTGGCCAGGATGTTTCGCAAAGCGGGCCCGAATGAGGCGCTTATCGTGTATGGATTCCGCGGGCCGCGCGTCATCAAGGGGCATGGGACCATCATCTTCCCCATGGTGGAGAATTGCCGGGAGCTGTCGCTCGAACTGATGTCGTTCGACGTGGCGCCGCAGCAGGATCTCTACACCAAGCAGGGCGTCGCCGTGACCGTCGAGGCCGTCGCGCAGATCAAAGTGCGCAGCGATCAGGAATCGATCCTGACGGCGGCGGAGCAGTTCCTGACCAAAACGCCGCCACAGCGGGAAGGCCTGATCCGGCTGGTCATGGAAGGCCATCTGCGCGGCATCATCGGGCAGCTCACGGTCGAGCAGATTGTGAAGGAGCCCGAAATGGTCGCCGATCGGATGCGTGGAACATGCGCCGACGATATGAGCAAGATGGGCCTCGAAGTCGTGTCGTTCACCATCAAGGAAGTGCGCGACAAGAACGAGTACATCACCAACATGGGCAGGCCCGACATCGTGCGCATCAAGCGGGATGCGGAAATTGCCACCGCAGAAGCGGAGAGAGACACGGCGATCCGGCGGGCGAATGCGACGCGGGAGGCAGCGGTGGCGAAGGCGGCCGCCGATCAGGAACGGGTGCTCGCGGAAACGCAGTCGCTGTCGAAGCAGGCGCAGGCGCAGCGCGATCTCGACATTTCGAAAGCCCAATATGCCGAGCAGAGCCGCAAACAACAGGCTTCGGCGGACAAAGCTTACGAACTGCAGACCAACATCACGCAGCAACAGGTGATCGCGGAGCAGGTGAAGGTGCAGCAGATTGAGAAAGAGCAGCAGATCAAGGTGCAGGAGGCGGAGATTCTGCGCCATGAGAAGGAGTTGATCGCGACCGTGCTCAAGGAGGCCGAGGTCAACCGGCAGCGCGTCGAGGTTCTGGCGGCAGCGGAGAAGGCTCGTCTGACGATGGAAGCCGAAGGCCGCGCCTCAGCGATCAAGACGCAGGGCGAAGCCGAGGCTTCGATCATCTTCCAGAAAGGCGAGGCGGAAGCGAAGGCGATGAACGTGAAGGCCGAAGCCTATCAGGAATGGACGCAGGCCGCGGTCGTTGACCGGTTGATTTCGAACCTGCCGGAAGTCGTCCGCGCCATGTCGGAGCCATTGTCGAAGGTGGATCGCGTCACCATTGTCTCCACGGGAGGCGATTCGGCGGGCACGAGCAAGCTCACCGGCGATATGGCGAAGATCGCGGCGCAGGTGCCGGCTCTCTTCGAAGCGCTCTCCGGCATGGATATGCGCGAGCTCATGTCGAACATCACCAGCATGCGTCCGCGCGGGAACGGAAAGGGCAACGGTTCGTCGGCGGACGGGCCAGTGGTCGACGGCAAGTAACAAATCGGGGCGGGGCGTCGATCCGCTCCGTCCCCATTTCCTAAAGGAGGGAAAGGGTATGGCACTCCTCGAACGGGTCAGCACATTGCTTCGGGCCAATCTGAACGATCTGATTGACAAGGCCGAAGATCCGGAGAAGCTGCTGAAACAGCTTGTCCTCGACATGGAGAATCAACTCATGCAGGTGAAGACACAGGTTGCCATCGCGCTGGCGGATGAGCATCTGCTCGAGAAGAAGCGCAAAGAGCACGAAGACGGCGAAGCCGAGTGGAAGCGCAAGGCGGAGCTCGCAGTCCGCAAAGGTGACGACGGCCTCGCGCGCGCTGCACTGGAGCGGTCGCTGAGTGCGAAAGGAATGGCTGCGGGGTTCGCGCAGCAGCTGGAGGATCAGAAGACCGAAGTGGAGACGCTGAAGACGGCGCTGCGGAATCTCGACCAAAAGCTCGCCGAAACGCGCAGCCGCTGCGAACTGATGATCGCGGAGAGCCGCCGGGCTCGCGTGGTGGGACGTGCGCAGAAGGCTCGGGAAGTGATCGCGAAGAAGGAAGGAGACTCGAGCATCGCAAGGATGAAGTCGAAGATTGCGGGCGATGAGGCAAGGAACGCCGCTTCGCGCGAGATGATGGATGGCGATGCGGTTGAAGCCAGGTTCGCGAAACTGGAGCGCGAGGAGCAGATCGACGCGCTCCTGCAGAATCTGAAGGAGCAGCACGCGAAGAGTGCGTAAACACGCGCGCTCGGCACCGCCTTCCCTCAACTCAGGAAAAAGTTCGACGGCGAGTGCCAGTGCCGGAAGGAGCGAGGAGCAGGAGCGACCCGAAACCGCAGCGATCAGGCTGCGGCGCGGGATTTCTCCTGCTCCCACATCCAGCGCGCGTAGTCTTCGTTGACCACGCCCAGGTGGTAGAGGCTGTTGTGGGTTTCAACGAGGCGGTTACCCCAGTCAACGCTCAGGATGGCAGAGGTATAGATGGAGCCGTTGCGGAGGTTGGTGTGACCCATGACGTCGCCGGTAAGGCGCTGGCCCGGCTCCAGCGTGCGAAAGCCGTGGTAGACCACGCTCCCGACAACGGACCAATTCTCGATTCTGACGATCGGCTTGTCCATAGTTGTGTGACCTGACGTTTCCGCCACCGGTCGCAAACGACTATCCAAGCCCGTGGCTGGCCCTTCCTGGAGTAAATATTTGCAATTTTAGGGCCAGTCATAACTTATGAGTAAATAGGGCCTTCCAGGGTTTGGGAGAGAAAAGCAGGGAAGTTTTTACCGGAACGTTACATCTTTGTTGCTTAGTGCCTGAGGTAATTCGGCGGTCCAGGAAGAGACGGCAACGCGTCGAGGCGGCTTGGCGACCGGCCGCGCTTCGCGCCCAGCGCTGAGAGTGGGAAGCGTCAGTCAACGCAGGGAACTCTTCGGCTCGCGTGGCGCCGGTTTCGCGCGCTGGCCGAAAACCCTGGCCGACGCACGGCGGAGAATGACATCGGCATGCAGTTTTATATACTTGCGCATGCTTTCATTGCGCGTTCGACTCCCACTCTGCGCCTGGGTTGCGCTTGCTCTGCCTCTGCTTCTCTCTGGATATTGGGTTCAGCCCTCTGCCGCCCAGGCCACGCCTCCTTCGGCTCCCACCCCAACTGCAGGAACGGGGCCGCACACCATGACCCTGGACGATCTCTTCCGCTTTCACGATGTGGGCGGCCCGGTGGTGTCACCGGATGGACAGTGGGTCGCCTACACGGTGTCGACCGTCGAGACCAAAGCGGACAAGCGGATCACCGATCTGTGGATGGTTTCCTGGGACGGCAAACAGGATGTGCGCCTGACCTGGGCTGGCGATGTGGATGAGGATTCCGACGATCTCAGCTCATCGGGTGCGCCGCGATGGAGTCCGGACGGGCAGTATCTGTCGTTCACGGCAGGGCGCACCGGAACGGCGAAGGGCTCGCAGGTGTGGGTGCTGGATCGCCGCGGCGGCGAGGCGCATCAGCTGACCGACGTGAAGGGCCATCTCTCGGCTTACTCGTGGGCGCCGGATGCGAAGCGGCTGCTGCTCTCGATTACGCCGGAGGATGAAGCGGAGGCCGCGGCAGAGAAGGCAAAGGGCACGGGGGAGAAAGAGAAACCGAAACCGATCGTCGTGGACCGCTACCACTTCAAAGAAGACGTCGAAGGCTATCTGAAGGACAACGAGCACACCCAGCTGTTTCTCTGGGACGTGACGACGAAGAAGCTGGAGAAGCTGACGACGGACACGAAGTTCGACGAGAGCAATGCGGTGTGGTCGCCGGATGGAACGCACATCGCGTACGTGAGCAATCACGATCCCGATCCGGATCGCTCCATCAACACCGATGTGTGGGTCGTGGACGCGAACCCACATTCCACGCCGAAGCAGCTGACGACCTTCAGCGGACCCGACGGCGGCCGCATCGCGTGGAGCCCGGACAGCAAATGGATTGCGTTCACCGAAGGCGACGTGCTGAAGCTGTGGCAATACAGCCAGGAAAAGCTGGGCATCGTCGCCGCCGATGGCAGCGCGGCTCCGCGGATTCTGACCACTGCGCTGGACCGCTCCGTGTCCTCGCCGTTTTTCTCCGCAGACGGCAAATCGATCGACGTGATTGTCGAGGACGATCGCAATGAGTATCCGGCCAGCGTCGACGTTGCGACAGGCCAGGTGCACCGCATGGTCAGCGATCCAGGCTCGACGACAGGGATGAACGAGGTGAACGGGCGCACGGCCGTGATCTGGACTACGGACTCCCAGCCTGGCGAGGTCTATGCGCTCGAAGACGGCAGTCTGCGACGGCTGACGCACCACAACGACGATGTGGTCGCGAGTCTGAAGCTCGCGGAGACGCGCGACGTGAAGACGGTCACAAAGGACGGTACTGAAGTCCACGGGTTGCTGACCTTGCCGCCCAACGCGCAGCCGGGCACAAAATATCCGATGCTGCTCTTCATTCACGGCGGGCCCAATGGACAGGACAATCACGGCTTCAATCTGCACCGGCAGCTCTTTGCTGCGCACGGCTATGCCGAGCTGAATGTGAATTACCGCGGCAGCTCAGGACGCGGCAACGCCTATCAGAAGATCATTGCGGCGGACTGGGGCGATCACGAAATCCAGGATCTGCTCGCCTCCGTCGATGAAGTGGTGAAGGAAGGCTTCGTCGATCCGGATCGGATGGGCGTGGGAGGCTGGAGCTACGGCGGCATCCTCACTGACTTCACCATCGCCAGCACGACGCGGTTCAAAGCCGCCAGCAGCGGCGCGGGCATGGGCAATCCCCTGGGCCTCTACGGCATCGACGAGTACATCCTGCAATACGATTACGAACTGGGGCCACCGTGGAAGGATCCGCAGAAGTACATCCAGATCGGCTATCCGTTCTTCCACGCCGACCGCATCCATACCCCGACGCTCTTCATGGGCGGCACCTCGGACTTCAACGTGCCCCTCAACGGCGGCGAGCAGATGTATCAGGCGCTCAAGAGCCTCAACGTTCCGGCAGAGCTGATCGTCTATCCGGGCCAGTTCCACGGCTTCACCCGGCCCAGCTTCATCAAGGACCGGTATCAGCGGTGGTTTGACTGGTACGACCAGTGGGTGCTGGGCAGAAAGCCCGCCCCCGCAGCGCCGGTGGCTGCAGGAACGACGGTGAAGAACTAAGCCGGACGAGCCCGAACTTCCGCGAAATCAAGGGGGGAAGGGGAGGGCTGCTCTATCGGGGGAGTACGCAGGGGAGGGACGAAGCAGGGCTGATTCAGCCCTGCCGGAATGCAGGGACCGAAACCGGGTAAGCCGTAACCGGCTTGCGGGGATCGGGCACAAAGGCGGGGACGCAGCTCTGTTGAGAAGCGTGAGCACTCTCCGCCCAGTTTTCGTACTGCTCATTGATCTGGCCGAGCTGGTAGACGGTATTGCCGGTTTCGACCAGGCCCTTCGCCTTGTCGATGCTCTTAATGACAGAGGTATAGATAACGCCGTTCGGGAGGTCGGTATGCCCCATGAGGTAGCCGGTCAGGCGCTGTCCGGGTTCCAGATCCCGGAAGCCGTTGAAGATCAGGTTGTCCACTACCGACCAGTTCTCAATCTTGGCTGTGAGCTTCTCCATGCCTGGGGTGGCCCTGAGCTTTCCGCCGGAACCGCTGTTGCGGCTATCCGGCTATTACCTTCTTTGGCAGATTAGGGGCAATCGGATGACCAACCTGTAAACAGTTGAATTGGGGCGCTTTAATTTGTTACATCCATCGGCTGGGAGAAATTTTTACGTCCTGCCGCGTCGATTCTTCGCAATTCACTTGCCATTTTCGGGGCCTGGGCGGTCGAAATCTACCACCTTTGTGGCAGTGAGAGGCAGGCAACCCAAAGCTCTCACGGAAACTCCAAAGACGGTTTTCGCCCCGAGAGACGGGCAAGACTGGACCCTCCCCTCTACTCCGGCTTGCCCGGATTCCTGGGCTTCGGCGGCGTCTTCTCCGGTGGCGGCGGACTGCCGGGAAGCAGTCCTGGCGTCGGGCGCTTGTTGTCGTGGACCCATGCGAGCAGCTCATCGAAGGCCAGCCCCGTCTGATCTGCCGTCACGTTGCAGTGGCCGTCGCGATCGACATACTGCTCGGCGAAATTCTCGCCATTGCCCACCCGCTCCGTCAGCTCGTCGTACCAGGCCGTCGTCGAGGCCGGCACCAGCGGATCGTAGATGGTGTGCACCTCCAGCAGCTTGCGATGCAGATTGCCGCTGGGTGAATACCAGTTGGCGAGGAATCGATACGCGTTGGGATCGGCCGAGTACCGATGCACCCTCTGGTTCAGCAGCGCATCGTTGGCTGTTCCGTTATAAACGAGGTCGAGATTGTCGAAGGGATTCCCTCCCGACTTGAGCCGCAGATCCTCAATCACGAAAGTATTGAAGACAAGCACATCCGCCAGGCCGCGGTTGGTATGGATATTCGCGAGCTCGCGCACTAGGGCAGCCTGCTCCGGATTGGCGTCGAGGCTCTTCTGCACATTCGTGATGGTCGGGATGTCGTTCATCATGAAGGTCGGCGGAATGTGCTCGACGTCGGGCAGCACACCGGGGAAGAATGCGTCGAAGGCCACGCGGTCGGCGAAGGCGCGCTGCATGACGAAGTCGGCCGGAGCCAGCACGCCGCAGACTGCAAGACCGCCCGCGTAGTCCTTCGGGTTCTGTTCCAGCCCCATCACCGTCAGCAGCCCGCCCATCGAATGGCCCATGAGAAACGTCTCGCGCGGCGCGCCGTATTTCTTCCGGAAATAGCGGCGGAGCGCCTCGGTTTCGGCGGCGGCCTGCGGCACGGCCCATCCGCCCACGGCGTACCCCGAGCGCGCGACCGCGTAGCCGCGATTGAGAATCTCCTGCAGGATGCGCGTGGGCGGGTATTTCGGATCGAAGACCTGGGGCGTCGGCTCGTAGCCATGGAAGTACAGCACCAGACCGTGGTTCCAGTTTTTGGGAACGTCGATGCGGAACGACGCGCCATTGATCTTGCCGGCTTCGGTTTTAACCGGCACCGGCGGCGGTCCGGCGGGCACGGCCGATGCCGCCGTGGGGACCGGGGCCGGATTGGACGCGGCCGTGTGAGTGGCCGGCGCGGGCGTGGCGGGTGAGGAGGCGTGCGCGGAGGGTGCTGTCTGGGTCGCGGGACCCGGAGTCGGGGAAGAACCCGCAGCGTGTCCGGAGGGCGTCGGGGCTGGCTGGCCGGTTTGCGCCTCGGGCGCCGTCTGCGCGCGCGATCCCGCCGCCGCGAGCGGAAGAAGCAAAAGCCACAAAGCGACGCGGCGCAGAGGTCCCGTCAAGTACGCTCCTTTCCGCTGTGCGAAGATGAGTGTTTGCCCGTGACCCTTGTGCCGAGCCCGGGAAGCCGCCTTTTGGAATTCGATGCCAACCCCGCCCAAACGCGAGTCGCCCCGAAAGAAACAAGCTAACCCAAAAGCTCCTCCGGCGGGTTCACCGAAGCGCCCTGGGACAAAGCCGGCTGCGTCTCGCCGCGTGGACGCGCCTCCGATCGCCCCTCCCGCCCCTGCGATTCCCGGAGCCATCCGCATCGCCCGCCGGGCCGCCGACCGTCTGCGCGCCGGCCATGTGTGGGTCTATCGGTCCGATGTCGAAGAATGGCCTGCCGGTGCGGATCGCCTCCCAGCCGGTCTGGTTCCGGTGACCGATCGCCGCGGCGCGCTGCTGGGCACGGGCCTCTATAGCCCAGCCTCCGAAATTGCGTTGCGGCTGGTCTCGCAGGAGCTTCTGTCCGACGAAAGCGCATGGCTCGCCATCCTGCGGGAACGGCTGCGCGCTGCGATCGACCGCCGTGCACGCCTCCTCGACCGGGACAACAATGCCTGCCGGCTCGTCTTCAGCGAGGCCGACGAGCTGCCGGGCATCACGGTGGACCAATACGCGGGCCTCGTCGTGGTGCAGCTGCGCCACAAGGCCCTCGACAACGATGCGACCCGCGCGGCGGTGACGGAGACGATCCGCGCAGCCGTCAACACCGAACGAGGTGGGCCCGATACGATCCTCGAGCGCGAAGATCCGCGCATCCGGGAGCTGGAGCAGCTCAGCGTTCCCGCTTCGGCAACGTTGTTCGCGCGGGACCCGGAAACGCCCGTCACGAGCACCGGCTTCCGCCTGAACGGGCTCGAGTTCCATTTCGACGCGACCAGCGGCCAGAAGACCGGCGCGTTTCTCGACCAGCGGGAGAACTATGTCGCGGCTGCGCGCTACGCTGCCGGCGAAGCTCTCGACGTCTGCACCTACCAAGGGGGATTCGCGCTGCATCTGGCCCGCGTCTGCCCGCGCGTCACCGGGATTGACGTCTCCCGGACGGCGCTGGAAGTGGCCGACCAGAACCTGGCAGCCAATCGCGCGGCTCTCGGCGCCTCCGATGTCGATTGGGTCGAAGCCGACGCGTTCGCTCTGCTGCGCGACTGGAGCGATGCGGGCACGGTTTACGACACCATCGTTCTCGATCCGCCGGCCTTTGCGAAGAGCAAACGCGCGGTGGAAGGGGCGCTGCGCGGCTACCGCGAACTGAACCTGCGCGCTCTGAAGATGCTGCGCCCGGGCGGGCGGCTGATCACCTGCTCCTGCTCGCACCACGTCTCGCTCGATGCGTTCATGGAGACGCTCCGCGCCGCTGCCGGCGATGCGCGCCGCCGCGTGCGCCTGCTCGAAATCCGCGGCGCGTCGGCCGGATCATCCCGTGGTGCTGAATATTCCGGAGACGGAGTATCTGAAGTGCGTGGTGGTGGAGGCAGAATAAGTTGCAGCGCCAGGGCGGCGGCCAGCATTCCTCCATCCCTCCTCTTCAGCCAAAGTTGGGCAGCCCTTGGGCACCAAAAAACTTTTGTGTGGGCGAGGTTGGGTAAACACCTGCATCGGCGAACTTTGCGGGGTAATACCCTGAGGGTGTTACCCCCTTGCCGCGTCCCCACGCTCGCCGACAGCAGGCCGCCCGCCTTTGCCCTTCAGGGATAGAAAAGCCGCCTAACGAGGCGGCTTTTTCTTTTTTACTCCCTATTATTAGAATACCAAGTTCAGCGAGTAAGTACGCCAAATATTATTGGGTCGGCTGGCGTGTAAGTCCTTGTAAGTCAGCGGTCATTACTTTGGATTTTTCCACATCCCCTTGACAAATTTTGGAGAAGGAGCGAGGGAACGGAATTTGGTGGGCAACTTAACTGCAGAACGGCTAACGGGCATTGTTTGTTTCTCTGCTCGATCAGGCTGTGGTTAAGGTGGAATGGCGTGGCTCACAGCCTTTCAAATATTTCAACCGAAACGGGCTTCATCAACTCCCTGAAATCCCTTTCGAGGGGAATCGGGGGTTTTCTTTTTCCAGCGCGCTTCTCTCTTTTTAGTGACCTTTGAGGACCGCCGCGTACCAAGGATGCCTGTTACGATTGTCGCATAAACCGCCGCGTTTAAACGCCCTTTCCCCACTTCCCCCTGTACCGCACGACGCGGGCCATGAACGTTAACAGGAGCGCGAATGTGACGATGATAAATCTAACGATACTGCCAGACTGGAACTCGCTCGATTCAATGAGACGCGCCCACAGCGACTTGGAGGCTGCTGGTCTCTTATTTTTCGCTCTGCTCGTCCTGATGGAAGCATTAGCCCATACCTCCAAAGACGATAAGAGGAAGCATCTATTAGACACAATCGGTATCTGGTTCTTCGCAATAGCTATTGTTTGCGAGATAGCCGGATACAAGTACGGCCAAAGGAACGACGATCTGTCGGGAGAGAAGATCAAATCTCTGGATACCGAAGCTGGTGATGCCCTTAAGAAAGCCTCTGATGCCCACACGCTCGCGCAGAGCGCGTCCGACATCGCCAAACCAGCAAAGGAAACTGCCGACACGGCGAAGGGCGAGGCAGACGCAGCTTTAACTAAACTGGGGATTGTCCAAATAGGTGTAGATACTGCGAACGCCACACTGGCTGACATCCAATCCAGAATTGCATGGCGATCAATTTCAGATGAGCAAAAGAAAACGCTGGAATATTGGCTCCGGGATTCCCGGGGAGAAAGCATCACCGTAACGTGGGAAGAAAAGGACCCCGAGGTAAACATATTTGCTCTGTCGCTTGTATCCGCATTGCAAGATGCCGGACTGACTGTCCACCCAGCCCCTGTTTCTTTGGAGGCAGTGGGCTCAGCAAGAGCCTCCATTCTCTACGTATTAATTGAGGGAGACCCCACAATTAATACGTTTGTCAATCGTTTGGCAACGGCTCTCGTCTGTTCCTCTTTGGCGCGGGCGCCCATACAAACATTGCGGTCTACGGGCAGGATCGTGACCTTAGAAGTCAGACCTCGGAATCCGACCCCGCTACCTCCGTTTCCGCTCGGATGTACCAGCGTTAGCGCCAGCCAATAGACAACAAGCCCTGTCACGGCCTGCACAGTAGACCTTAACGTGCGAGGACATTTTCTCTTTGGATTTTTCCACAAAGGCTTGACAAGTTTTGGATGTCGGGCCGGTTGGGTAAAAGGAGGACGGTATCGCATGCGGATCGCCCATTCGGGATCGCATTCAAGGACGAGGCGAGAGGGCAATGTGAGCTGCGTCTGTTCCAAAGTGGGAGGCCCAAAGTTACTTCGGAACTGAGGCAGGGATATTTATCTGGACGATCCGACGACAGGAAGCTTTAGCTTCTTGCTGTGGGGTGAACCTGGCCGCTGAGCATCGGCTTGCTCTGAGCCGAATGCGCTTCGTGCAAGGAGAAGCGACCGTAGGTGTCATAGTGGCCGGAATTATACGACTTGCGGTGGTGTTCCCTCTATTAAGCGCAGCATAAAGATTCTGACTGCGCCAATGATGTGTTCGGCGATATCGGGCGTAAAGTCTGTATTCGGAACAATGGCGAGATGATTCGCTGCGTGGTCAACCTTGTGACGCCATGCCAGCACCAAGCTGTCGATTTCACGGTGCATTTGTTCTAAGAATGGGAACTGCCCCGTTAAGTCGCTTGGCAAGCCAGCATGGCCGCCGTTTACCAGGAGTTTCAGGCGCTTCTCGGTTGCCCCCCATCCTTTGCGGGGATCGGTCACCCCAATGTCGTTTCCAGCTTGATTGCTCCCCATTCTGCTACCTGCATGGAGTGAAATATTGCAGCGGTATATCTTGCCAGAGAAAAGCATTTATTCATCTCTTCAACGTCCCGGATAATCTCCGGGCATCGGTCAAGTATCGCCCCCCAGCCTTTTTGCCAATTCTCGTAGCGATCAGCTTCGGCTGGAGAAAGCGCCAGAAAGAATTCGAATTGCAATTCGTCAACTATCCTGGAGCATAACGCATCCAGGAGGGTAGTTTGTGTACCGATAGTGCAGTCATCTCGTTTCAAAGCGTCAAGCAGTCTGTCGGCAGTAGCAATGGGTGTTCGCAGCCCGAGATAGACGCACTCCTGACGCGCACTTTGAATCACTTCGATTCCCTCCAGACGGAGATGTTCTGGTATCACGTCGCTTTTATCGTCGTGACGCCACATCCCGGCAATGTCGGCGAAAGCGCTGGTTAGGGATGTCACGAACTCTGCATGGAATCTCTTCATGATTTCCGCCAAGGCAACGAGTTGACTTCGCGCACACGATCTCCTACCTTCTCTCTAGCTTGGTAGAGGAGTGTGCAAATCTAACTTCAGTAAAGTATATTATTGCGACTTACGACTCCGGGGTATCCAGACCGGCGTTCCTCAGGGGATGTCGGCGTATTCCGGCGAGAGGTCGCGGAGTTTCGGACGACCTCGATGAGCCGCTCGGCAACGTAGTCGATTTCTTCTTCGGTATTGAAGCGGCCGATGCCGAAGCGGATGGAGAGTGCGCGGCCTCTTCGCTGAGGCCGAGGGCGCGCAGCACATGCGACGGCTCAATCTCGGCCGAGGTGCAGGCCGAGCCGCTCGACAGCGCGACATCCTTCAGGCCCATCATCAGCGATCTCGCTGTCCACGTGCTCGAAGGTGATGTTGAGATTGCCGGGCAGGCGATGTTCCTGCGAGCCGTTGACCCGGATCCGCTCGAGCCCCGCCTCGATCTTTGCCTGAGGCGATCGCGCAGCGCCGTCAGGCGCGCGGCTTCCGACTGCCATCTCTGCGGCGGCGATCTCGCAGGCTGTGCCCAGTCCCACAATGCCGGGAACGTTGAGCGTGCCGGAGCGCATGCCGCGCTCGTGGCCGCCGCCGTGCATCTGCTCCGCGAGCGGTGACTGCGGGTTGCGTCGCCGGACGTAGAGCGCGCCCACGCCCTTGGGTCCGTAAATCTTGTGCCCGGAGATGCGAGAGCAGATCGATGTTCTGCGGTTGACGTCAACCGGAAGCTTGCCGGCTGCCTGAGCCGCGTCGGTGTGGAAGAGGACGCCACGCTCGCGGCACAGCGCGCCGATCTCGTCGATCGGCTGAAGCGTCGCCGATTTCGTTGTTCGCAAACAGGATGGAGACGAGCATCGGCTTCTCGTCGTCGATCGCGCGGCGCAGATCGTCGAGGCGGATGCGACCGTCTCCATCGACGGGCAGGACCGTGACGCGGCAGCCCTGTTGTTCCAGCCAGCGGCAGGGGTCGAGGACGGCCTTATGCTCGGTAGCCTGGGTGACCACGTGACCGTGGGGATCGGCGGCGCTGGCAGCCTCCACGACGCCTTTGAGCGCGAGGTTGTTGCTCTCCGTGGCGCCGGAGGTGAAGACGATCTCTTTGCGGCGTGGCGCCGATGAGCGCCGCCATCTGCGCGCGCGCGTCTTCGACGGCTTGTTCGGCCGCCCAGCCAAAGGCGTGGCTGCGGCTGGCGGCGTTGCCGTAGCGCTCGGTGAGGAAGGGCATCATCGCCTCGAGCACCCGCGGGTCGAGCCGCGTGGTGGCGTGATTGTCGAGATAGATGGGGAGGTTCATCGAGGCCTGATTCCAGGCCGTCCGCTACAACTGCTTGATGGTATAGCTGAGGTCGCACAGTTCCGGCCGGCGTCGCTGACGGCAAATCGGCTGCCGGCTCCGCCAGGTCGGCGATGCTGATGCTGCGGAGCAGGCCGGAGATCAGTCGTTGACACGCGCCAGCGGTTCTTTGATGGTGCAGCTGGCGGTCAGGTCGCAGACCGCTGTGGCTGGGTCCGCAGGAGGTGATGAAGAGGGGCCCGTCGATGGCGTGGATGACCTCGAAGGCGGAGATTTCGCGCGCTTCTTGAGCAGCGAATAGCCGCCGTTCATGCCGGCGTGGGAGCGCAGGATGCCCACCTTCGCCAGCCGCTGCAGGATCTTCGCCAGCAGCTGCGGCGGGATGTGGTAGGCCTCCGCGATGTCCTTGGCGCTGAGCGAGGCCTGATTCGCGTGCTCGGCCAGGAACTTGAGCGCCATGAGGCCGTAGTCGGCTTTTTTGGTGAGCCTGAGCATAGTTCGCCCGTATAGCAAGTTTACGGGGAAGAGGAAGCGAATTCAATTGGAATGCGGGATTCAGCTGGTCCAGTGGATTTTCGGGCGCTCGGCCGCGAGACGAACGGGGCCGCGCCGCGTCTGTTGCATCAGCCATTTCTCGAGGGAAGGTGACGATGATACGACGCAGTTTCCTGCCGGCGGTCCTCTGTGTTTTGGTGTGCCTGTCCACGGGCGTCCAGGTGGGGTCTGCCGCGGCGTCCTCTCCCCCGGATCTGGCCCATACCTGTCTCATCACCGAGGATGTGGATCGGCTGGTCGCGTTCTACGAGCCGGTTCTCCAGCGCAAGGCGCAGCGCAGCGGGCAGGATTACGCAGAGTTCCGCACCGGCTCCGGCGTGCTGGCGATTTTCTCCGCCCAGGCGCAGGAGAAGTACATCCCCGGCTCGGCAACGGCGGCGAGCAATCGCAGCATGATCCTCGAATTCAGGGTGAGCGATGTCGATGGCGAGTACGCGAGGCTGCGGAGTCTGGTCAAAGTCTGGGTCAAGCCCCCACCACGCAGCCCTGGGGGACGCGGTCGGTTTACTTTCGGGATCCGGACGGGAACCTCGTCGATTTCTTCACGCCCGCACGAAAGCCGTAGCGGGCTGGGGCGGGGTTTCAGCGCGTACGTGCAGCGTCGTAGACCGCCTGGGCAATCTCCGCGATCACGTGTTCGCGCACCGCGGGGGGCGCGGCCGCATCGGCCACCAGGATCGCGATGGCCAACTTTCGTCCGTCCGGCAACGTGATCAGCCCCACATCGTTGGTCGCATTGGTGAAGTTGCGGGCCGAACCGGAGGTCCCCGTTTTGTCGGCGACCACGGTTCCGGGCGGCAGCAGCGCTCTGATTCTGTGGTCGCCGGTGTGGGAGGCGGTCATCCAGCCGAGGAGCAACTGCGTGTGCTGCGGCGAGAGCGGCGAGCGGTCGGCGAGGAGACGGAGCAGCGCCACGAGGGCGCGCGGCTCGGCGGAGTTTCGATCCTCGAGCTTCACCTCACGGCCGAGGGCCTGCTCCGTGTCGACGATGTGGATGCCGCTGATGCCGAGGCTGCGAACGTACGCGTCGGGCGCCGATGGGCCGCCCAGGCTGCGGACGAGCATGTCGGACGCTACCCCATCGCTGTTCGAAACCGCGAGGCGCAGCAGGTCTTCGATGGGTACGTCGGCGTTGCCGTGGGGATGCTCCTGTTGCAACTGGCTGAACTGGTCGGGGGCGATCCGGTCGGAGGGGAGAAAGCGGATTTTCTGGTCCAGGGTGAAGCGGCCCTGCTCGACGGCGTGCAGCATCGCCATGGCGATCGGCAGCTTGTATACCGACTGCATCGGAAATGCGTCGGCCGCATGAACATTGCAGTCCAGCGTCTTCCCCGGCAGGGAGCACGCGACGCCAACGCGGCCGTGGGCCTGCGCCGCGATGCGGGCGATATCAGCGCTGCGTTGAGCGTGGGCGGAAAGCGCGAGACCCAACGAAGCCAGAAGAGAAGCCAGAAGAGAAGCGCGGGGCATTCAGCCGATTGTATCGGCAATCCTCAGGACGGAGGGTTACACCCAACCGCCATCGATGACGTAGCTCTGGTTCGTGATGGAACTGCTGTCGTCGGCGGCGAGGAAGAGGATCAGGCGCGCCACCTCTTCCGGCAGGATCAGGCGCTTGAGGGCCTGGGCGGCGAGGATTTCGGCTTCGTACTCCGGGGTGAGCCAGAGACGGCGCTGGCGTTCGGTGACGATGGCGCCCGGCATCACGCAGTTGACGCGGATGTTGTCGGCGCCCAGCTCGTGGGCCAGGGTGCGCGTCATGCCGACGATGCCGGCTTTCGCCGTGACGTAGACGGGCACGTTCGTCGACGGAATGACCCACGCAATCGAGCTGACATTGATGATCGAGCCGCGTCTCGCCTGCCGCATACGGGGAATGACGGCCTGCGCCATGAAGAACTGCTGTTTGAGGTTGATCGCGATGGTGCGATCCCAGAATTCCGAGGTGACTTCTTCGATGGAGTGACGCGCGTCGTTGCCGGCATTATTGACCAGCACATCGACGGTTCCGCAGCGGTCGAGGATGGTCAGCACCGCGGTCTGGAGGGCCGCAACGTCGGTAAGATCGCAGGCGACGAAGGTCGGCGCATGGGCGCTGACCGGTTGCAAGCGCTCGATCAGTCTTCCCGCAGCGTCGGCTTGCACGTCCAGGAAAACCACGCGCGCGCCGTTCGCGGCAAAGGCCTCGACGATGGCTTCCCCAATGCCGCTGGCTCCGCCCGTTACCAGGACGACGCGATCCTGCAGGCTTGGATAGGTGGCGAACGCAGAGGCGGGCGGCATCGGTATCGATGATAGCCGCAGTCCGGATGCGAACCTTATTGCGGACGCACCACCGCCAGCGAAATCGGCGACTGCGGCAGGGTCACCGCGCCGCCCGCAATCTCCGACAGCTCCCCCGTGGCCGGATTGACCTTGTAGGCGACGATGGTATCGCTGGAGGCGTCATCCCCCGCTCCCCGGTTCGGGACCAGATACACGTATTTCACTGCCGGATCCACCACCACCCAGGATCCGTAGCTCGCGCTGTAGGTGGCGATCAGGCTCAACGCGCCCGTGTCCTCGTTGATCTCGTAGTCGTACATCGCCCTGTTCCCGAGCGCATAGAGAAAGCTGCCATTGGGCGCCATCAGGATGGCGAACGGAGCGGTCTCCGGTGTTACTCGGGCCAGCCACTGAAGCGTGGTGAAGGTGCCGTCCACACCCATGCTGTATGGCACGATCTCGTATTGCCCGACGCCCTCGTTCGGATAAACGGGCTCCGCTGCATACAGATACTTCGCCGAAGGAGTGACTGCTGGCGCGACGCCCACCTGTGCGCCGCCGAGGGCGATGTTGGTGGTGAGGGAACCATTCGAGGGACTGATGTGGAAAGCCGCGATGCTGGAAACCGACTGGTAGGTGAGGTTCACAAAAACGTCGGTGCTCGACAGGGCGGGCGGCTCAGGGACAGCGCTGCCGGCAGCTAGCGCGCTGCCCAGAGCATAGGGCGATCCGGGCACCTCGGAGAGATGACCATTGGCGGCGACATAGTATCCATATAAGTGGATGGCGCCGCCGATGGTCAGCGCGGGTGGCGTGCCGTACAGGTACTGCCCCGTCGGATCGACGGCGATGGCCCCCGCGGGGATCGGGAGGTTGGCGATATTGGTCAGGGTGCCCGTCGTCGCATCGACCCCGAGCGAATCGACTCCATCGCCGATCAGGTTGTAGGCGAGGAAGAGGAACCGGCCCAGCGGATCGGCGGCGAGATTCGTCGAGCATGCCGCCGTGCACGGCCGCGAATTTTCGGTTCCGACATTCGCCAGGAACGGCTCGCCGCTCACAGGAGTCAGCACTCCCGTTGATGCGTCGATTTGCCAGGCGTAGACCGTACCGCCGCCGCCGGACGCGGTGGCATAGAGGAACTCGTTCCCGCTGCTCGTGCTGCTTCCCGACGACCCGCTGCCGCCGGTGGTGCCGGAACCGCCGCTTCCGGTACCCTCGCTTCCACCCGAGCCTCCGCCCGGCGAACTGCTGGTCATGTTGATGCTATTGCCGCAGCCGGTGAGGACCAGCGCGATCGTCCAAGAGAGGGCCAGGCGAAGAGCTTTCATGGCACACCTGCATCCACTTGGATTCCCGCCGTCGCACTTTGTTGTCCGGTCATTGGCGAAAAGATGACCCTTGCGTCGGGCGGTTCCCGGGCGTCATGGATTCGGTTCCGGCAAAGTCCGGCAAAAACAATTATGTTGGCAGGGGCAATCATTTCCGGGACCCAGGGGGATCAGCGCAGGTGAATCGCAGAAGCTTTCTGAAAGTGGCAGGAACCGCGTCGACACAGGCATTCATGGCAACGAGGCTTCACGCGATGGCGGAGCCGGACCAGCCAGGCACGCTGCTCCGTCCGCAGCAGAGCGAGCCCGAAAAGCCCGTCGCGGCGAACGACCACATCCAGATCGCGCTCATCGGCGCCGGCGGACAAGGCCAGTATGACACCAAAGTCGCCGCCTCCATCCCCGGGATTAAAGTCGTCGCCGCCGCCGACTGCTACAACAACCGCCTCGACCACGCGAAGGAGCTGTGGGGCGGCGACATCCTGACCACGCGCGACTACCGCGAGATCCTCGACCGCAAAGACATCGACGCGGTCATCATCGGCACCCCGATCACTGGCACAAGCAGGCTTCCATCGATGCGATGAAGGCGGGCAAAGACGTTTACTGCGAGAAGCCGATGATCCATCTGTACTCGGATGGACCGGAGATGATCGAGACCAGCCGCGCGACGAAGCGCATCCTGCAAATCGGCAGCCAGCGCGTCAGCTCCATCGTCTATGTCAAAGCGAAGGAGCTGTTGGCCGCGGGGGCGATCGGCCAGCTCAACATGGTCCAGGCGTTTTGGGATCGTAACTCGTCGATCGGCGCGTGGAACTACACCGTTCCCCCGGACGCGTCGCCGGAAACCTGCGACTGGCCGCGCTTCCTCGGCACCGCGCCAAAGATTCCCTTCAACGGCGAGCACTTTTTCCAGTGGCGTAAGTGGAAGGCCTACGGCAGCGGCGTGGCCGGGGACCTGTTTGTGCACCTTTTCAGCGGCACGCATTTCATCACCGGCGCGCATGGGCCGACGCGCGCCATGGCCACCGGAGGGTTGCGCTTCTGGAAGGACGGCCGCGATGTGCCCGACGTGTTGCTCGGACTTTTTGACTATCCGGAAGGGTTCAATCTGAGCCTGCGCGTCAACTTCGTCGACGGCGGCGCCGAAGGCGAGGGCTTTCTCTTCGCCGGCTCCGAAGGCCAGATGGAGATTGCCGGCAACACCCTGACCGTGAGCCGCGTGCCCCGCGAAAAAGAGCCCGGGCTGATGATCGGCAGCTTCACCGACGCGATGCAGAAGCAGATTACGGCCACCTATCGGGAGAAATATCCGCTGGTTGAGCCGACGGAACCCACGCGCGTCGGGTTCGACAAGTACGTCGCGCCGCGCGACTACAGCGACAGCTACGACCACTTCAAGAATTTCTTTGCCTCAGTGCGGTCGCGGCAGCCGGTGGTCGAAGACGCCGTCTTCGGCTATCGGGCCGCCGGCGCAGCTCTGTTGAGCAACCTCAGCTATGAGAAGGATGCCATTGTGAAGTGGGATCCTGAGGCGATGAAGCTGGTGTAGGAACGGCGTTCAGCGGATAGCCTACTGAACGTTCATCCCTGTCCGCTCTACGTTTTCTCACGGAATCTCCCGCACCCAGATATTCCTGAAGCTGATGGGCTCGCTCTTGTCGCCATGCGCCTGCAGCTTGATCGGTGCGCGATCGTACGCCTTATAAAACGGCTGCCCGATGTACAGCGTCTGCCCCTTCAGCTGGAAATGATCCTCGACCAGCACGCCATTCCAAAAGACGGTTGCATACGCGGGCGTCTTCAGCGAACCATCGGCATTAAACGTGGGCGCGGTCCACACCACGTCATACGTCTGCCACTCGCCGGGCTTGCGCGCGGCGTTGACGAGCGGAATCGACTGCTTGTACAAGCTCCCCGCCATGCCGTTCACATACGTCGCATTGTTGTACGCGTCGAGCACCTGCAGCTCGTATCCCGCATCGCCTGGTCCGAGCGACGCGAGAAAGACGCCGCTGTTCCCGCGCGCCTGCCCGCTGCCCGTAATGTTCGAGGGGATCTTCCACTCGATGTGCAGCTGATAATCCTTAAAGCTGCGCTTCGTCTCGATATTCCCCGTACCCTTGGCCACCGTGAGCACGCCGTCGCCCACGACCCACCGCGCCGGCGTGTGATCCTGCGCTGAGACCCACGCATCTTCATTCGTTCCATCGAACAGCACGATCGCGTCCGATGGCGGAGCCGCATCCGTCGCCCCCGGCGTCACCACCGCAGGCACCGGTGTCCATGCCTCTGTCTCCTCCGGCTTCGGTTTTGGCTGGTCCTGCTGCGCGAAAGCGGGCGCGGCCAGCATGCTTCCGACCGCGAAAACAATCAACTTCAAAATAGGTCTGCACATAACGCAAGGAGGATAACTCAATCGCGCTCGCTGCGCGCGTCAGGGGACGTATCCAGGCCCGCGCAGCACCTTGCCCGGCAGCGCGCCGGTCATCTTGCCCTCGGCGATCACCGGCACGCCGTTCACCAGCACGTATTCCATTCCCTGCGCAAGCTGGTTGGGCTGCTCGAAGGTGGCCAGGTCGTCGGATGGTTGCCGGGTCGAAGACCACGACATCGGCCCACATCCCCTGCTTCAGCACGCCGCGATCCGTCAGCCGCATGCGCTGCGCCGGCAGCGCCGCTGAATTTGCGGATCGCATCCGGCAGCGTCAGCGCGTGCTCCTCGCGCACATACTTGCGCAGGATGCGGGGAAACGTGCCGTACGCGCGCGGGTGCGGATGCTCCTGGCCCAGCAGGCCGTCGGGCGAGGTGCCCTGCGAATCGTTGTCGATGGAAACCCACGGCTGCTGGAGCGCCAGCACCACGTCCGGCTCGCTCATGCCGAAGACCGCGACCTCGGTGAACGCCTTGTCCTTGATCAGCAGATCGCACAGCGCGTCGATGGGGTCCTCGTGCCACAGGGCCGCGACTTCCGACAGCCGCTTGCCCTGCAGCGGCACCAGCTCCGGGATTTTGCACCACCGCAATCAGGATCGCCTCCGGGCCCAGGAATCTCCTGCCACTCGTTGTCCCAGTCGCCATGCGGACGTCGAGCATGTCTTTGCGGATGCGCGCGCGCGTGGCCGGGTCCTTGAGCCGCTCGATCAGCTTGGCATCGCCGCCATCGTGCGCCCACGGCGGAATGAACGCGGAAAAGGTGTTGAACCACGCCGTGTAGGCGTAGGTGTTGGCGCTGATGTCGACGCCCGACGCCGCGCGCGGCATCGATCTGCGCGACAATCTGCGGCATCTTGCCCCAGTTCGCTTTGCCGGCCGCCTTCAGATGCCAGATCTCCACCGGAATGTGCGCCTCGCGGCCGATGCGCATCGCTTCGTCGATGGCCTGCAGGCTCGGCGTCGCCCTCGCTGCGCATGTGCGTCGCGTAGATGCCGCCGTATTGCGCCGCCTCCGTCGCCAGCGCGATCAGCTCCTCGGTCTTCGCATACGGCGCCGGCGCATATTGCAGCGCCGTCGACAGGCCCACCGCGCCGTCGCTGCATCGCCTGCCGCACCAGCGCCTGCATCTGGCGTCGAGCTGCGCGGCCGTGGGCTGCACGTCCGCATCGCCCAGCACCATGCGCCGCACGCTGGTCGCGCCCACATAGCTGGCCAGATTGATGCCCATGCCCTGGCGTTCCAGCCGCGCAAAGTATTCGCGCAACGTCCGTCCAGTCGGGCGTGATCTTCAGGTGCTCGTAGCCGGCGCGGTCGGCTGCGATGATGCGCGCGTTGAGCGGCGCCACCGAACCGCCTTCGCCCGTGATCTCCGTCGTGATGCCCTGGTAGATCTTCGAGGGCAGGCGCGGATCGACCAGGATCGTCATCTCCGACTGCCCCAGCATGTCGATGAATCCCGGCGCCACCACCATCGCCCGTGCGCATCGATGGTCTGCCTGCGCGCGGCGCTCGGCGAGATTGCCGATCGCCGCGATGCGGCCGCCGCGAATGCCCACGTCGCCCGAGTACCACGGCGAACCCGTGCCATCGATAATGTGTCCGTGCACGATGACGACGTCGAAGGGCTGCGCCACCTGCGCCTCGGCGAGCCGCACACACGACAAAATCAATAAGCCAAATACGACGAAGCAATTTCTCATCGGAAGAAAAACGCGGGCCTGCCCGGCGTGCCCGCATCCTATCACGCGCTCTGTTTTAATCAAGACAGATGCCGCCCCTCTGGAAACCCGAGAGCTGGACTCAGCGCCTGGCCGAACTCGAAGCCCGCTCCGGCGATCTGAAGGAAGCGCCGCTGCGCCGCGACGTGCGCTCCCTGGGCCTTCTGCTGGGCCGCGTTCTCCGCGAGCAGGCCGGGGAAAAGCTCTACGAAAAAGTCGAAGAGCTCCGTCAGTCCGCCATCCGTCGCCGTGAGCTGCAAGGCAAAGGGCGAAATCCGCGAAGCCGAGAATCTCATGCAAATGGCGGTGCTCAACATCAGCGGCATGCCGGTCGAGCAGGCCGACCAGCTCAGCCGCGCCTTCGCCTTCTACTTCGAGCTCATCAACCTGGCGGAAACGAATCATCGCAAGCGCCGCCGCCTCTCTCTGCAGATCACGGGCGACCAAAAACGCGAAACCCAGCGCGGCGAGCTGCGCGGCACGTTGCGCGCGATGCGCGAGGCGGGCATCTCCGCGGACAAAGCCCTCGCGTGGCTGCGCCGCATCCTCGTCGTTCCCGTCTTCACGGCTCACCCCACCGAAATCGCGCGCCGCTCCGTGCTGATGAAGCGGCGACGCATGAGCGAATTCCTCGAGAAGCTCGACCGCATCCCTGTTCCCGACGAAGAGCTGGCCGCGCTCGAAGACGCGCTCACCGCCGAGATCACCGCGCTCTGGCAAACCGACGAGGTCCGCAGCCGCCAGCCCGCGGTGACCGACGAAATCCGCATGGGCCTCGACTACTACGACGTCTCCATCTTCGAAACGCTGCCCGGCCTCTACCAGGAAGTCGCTGCCGCGCTGAAGAGCGAGTATGGCCTCACCATCGAGCTCTCCGACCTGCCGTTGCTGCTCGCCTTCGGCTCCTGGATCGGCGGCGATCGCGATGGCAATCCCTTCGTTACTCCCGACGTTACGCGCCAGGCGATCGTCGCCGCGCGCACGCGCCTCCTCGACTACTACGATCAGCGCCTGCAGCAGGCCATCGATCTGCTCACCACTTCGGCGCAACAACTGCCGGTCAGCGAAGAGCTGCAGCAGCGGCTCGCCAGGTTCCAGGCCGAGCTGCACACCAGCGAGGAAGCGTTCGGCGCGCGCTTCGAGTTCGAAACCTATCGCCGCTACCTGGTGTTCGTGCGCGCGCGGATCCAGCGCACGGCCGGCAAATCCGACGCCGACCCCGATCTCCTCGAATCCGCGCTTGCTGGAATTTCTTCCTACTGCTCCTCGCTCGATTTTCTTGAAGACCTCAGCGTCGTCCGCCGCTCGCTCGCCGAAAATCAGGGCATGCGCCTCGCCGAAACTCTCATCGATCCGCTGCTGCTCATGGTCCGTACCTTTGGATTGCATCTGCACACCCTCGACATCCGTCAGCACGCGCGCATCCATCGCAAGGCGCTCGAGGAATCCTCCGCCTGGGGTCAAGGATCCGGCGGCGCGCAGAACGGAGCCACCACCCCTGCAGCGCTGAGCCCCGAAACCCGCGACGTCATTGAAACCTTCCGCGTCATCGCCGAGATCAAGAGGGGATGCAGTCCCGAGGCCATTCGCCATTACATCGTCAGCGGCGCTTCATCGGTCGAAGACGTCACGGCCGTGCTCTGGCTCGCGCGGCTCGGCGGCGTCGAAGTCGCCGGCCGGGGCAACGAGCCAACCGGAGACCCAGGCCTGATGCCGGTCCCGCTTTTCGAATCCATTGAAGACCTGCGCAACGCCCCGGGCATTTGCCGGGAGCTTTGGACCTCGCCCGGCTACGCCAAACTGCTCGCCTCCTGGAACAACACCCAGGAAATCATGCTCGGCTACTCCGATTCCAACAAAGACGGCGGCATGCTCACCAGCACGTGGGAAATTTTCTGCGCCCACCGCGCTCTGCACGAAGTCGCGCGCGAGTGCGGCATCCGCCTGCGCCTTTTCCACGGCCGCGGCGGCACGGTCGGCCGCGGCGGTGGACCCACGCATCGCTCCATCTACGCGCAGCCCGTCGGCGCCTTCGACGGCCAGATCCGCATCACGGAGCAGGGCGAAGTCCTCAACTGGAAGTACTCCGACGTCGTCCTCGCCGAGCGCAACCTCGAGCTGATGATCGCCGCTTCGCTGGACGCGCTGGCCCGCCCCAACGCCCTGCTTCCCAACGAGCACTACTCCGGCGTCATGCAGCCCGCGTGGGAGAGCGCCCTCGCCGAGCTGTCGGAAATTTCCTTCCGCTTCTATCGCGAGCACATCCTCCGGGACCCGGATGTCCTCCACTACTTCGAAGTCGCCACGCCGGTCGCCGAGCTCGAGCACGCCCGCATTGGTTCGCGTCCCGCGCGGCGGCCTGGCCAGATCAGCTTCGCCAATCTGCGCGCCATCCCCTGGGTCTTCGGCTGGACGCAAAGCCGTCTGCTGGTCCCCGCGTGGTTTGGCGTCGGCACGGCCTTTGCCGAATTCGCAAAGAAGCCGGGCGGCGCAAAGCTGCTGCGGGAAATGATGGCTGACTTTCCCCTGTTCATCGATGTGGTCCGCAACGTCGAAATGGCCCTCGCTAAAGCCGACCTCGGCATCGCCTCGCTCTACGCGTCTCTGGTACCGGACGCTGCGCTGCGCGAGCGCGTCTTCTCCATGCTCCAGGGGGAATTCGAGCGCACCCGCGACGCCGTGCTCGCTGTCACCGGCCAGCGCGACCTGCTCGAATCCAACCCGGTCCTCGCGCGGTCGATCGTCCTGCGCAATCCCTACGTCGATCCGATGAGCCTCATCCAGGTCGATCTCCTGCGGCGCAAGCGCGCCGGCGAAGACACCGACGAGATCAACCGCGCGATCGCCGGAACGATCAGCGGCATCGCCGCGGGCCTGCGCAATACGGGTTGAGGGTGCGACGGAAGTGCGGGTCCCAAAATGGAAAATCCTCCCTGACCTCATTACCAATTCCGGATTGGTCTGAGAATCCCCTTATCTTTCCCGCGCACTTCTCGTTCCATCCCTTTACGCTCGGTTCAGGGAGGAACCGCCCATGCAGCCCGGCACCAATCCCGAGGACATCAATGCCATTCTGAACCGCTTCCATACCTGGGCCGACAAACATCCGGCCGAAGGAAATGGAAACGGCCATAGCAACGGCGCAGGTCTCGATGAGGTTCGAGAGTTTTCCTACGAAGAGGCCATCCGCGAGCATCGCAATCGCGGCGCTGCGCGAACCCCGCGGCCCAAGGCTGCGCCGCCCGCAAAAAACGCAGCCCCAACCCAGCAGAAATCCACGGTAAAAGCTGTTCCACCGGCGCCGGAAGTCGCCCCCGAACCGCAGCGGCGGTTTATCTCGAGCCTTGAAATTCTCGCCGCCCTCAACAATGTTGCGCCAGCGCCGCCCCTGCAGGATGCCCCGAAACCCGTCGCGTATGCCGCCCCAAAGCCTGCATCGAACGCCGCGCCAGCCGCAGCGCAGACTGCCGGGAAGGCTGCATCCGAGGACGCGCCCCGGTTCCAGAGTCAATCGACGCCGAAGGCTGCCGTGCAACCCACCCGGAAGCCCGCACCCTACGACCCACCCTTTAAGGTCCAACAGGAAGACGTTCAGCCCGCAGTCGAAGTGCGCCTCAAAGCAGCCGCGCCCACACCCACTGACCGGCCGTCGCCAGCCCGGCGACCCGTGGCTGCAAAGAGCGCGATCGCCCGAGCGCCGAAGCCCAAACCGGCGGACGCCTTTCGCCAGATGCTCGCCGACGCTGTCACCCAATCCACACCGGACGCCCAGCTTCCCGCAAAGCGGCCGGGGGCAAGGCAGGTTCGATCTTCCTGCGCGAAGACAGCGACTCCGATGAAAACAGCGGCGGCCGTGCGCCATCCAGCCTTCGCCACAGCAAAAAGGGCATCTGTCAATGCCAAACCAGAGCCAAAAGCTGCGCTCGCCGCCATCCGCTCCTCCCTCATCCGGCCGCAGACAGCCATGGCGATGGAATCCGTCGCGCAGAATCCGGCGCCGCGTAGAAGTGCCGCACCAGCCGTCGGAAAAATCGGCAAATCGAAGCCGGTGCCCTCTCATCAGGTCATGGTTGGCAGGGCGCAGCAGCCAAAAGCCCAGGCTGCGTCCAAAAGGAAGCCCGATCCGGACCGCACGCGCCGCATCACGACGCGGTTTTCTGCCGCCGAGGAGCGCCGCATCGAAAAACAGGCAGCCGACCTCGGCCTGAACGTCTCCGCCTACCTCCGGCAATGCGCCCTGGGAGCAGCCGCTGCGCAAAACACGCTTGCCCGCGAGCCCCTTAACGCCAGGGCGAACCAACGGGCGGGCAAATCCACCGCGCAGACCATGCCCAATTTCAACAACTATTCCGCGTCAGCCCCATCGGTTTTAGGAGGGTGGCTCGCGCTGCTGCGCAACCGCTTCCTTGGGCCGCCCGTCCGATTCTCCAACCAGGCCTGACCAGCGAACAGCTAGTCCTTCGTCACCTGCGTAGCCTTGTCATTCTCAAACGTCACCGACCAGCGGGTCCCGCCGGCGTTGTATTGCACAGTGCGATTCCCATAGTTCGATGAGTCCGACTGCTGCATCACGCCGAGCGCCATCGCCGTCTCCAGTTCGGTCATGCCCTGCTTGGGCTGATGTTGATCGATCGCCTGCCACAGGTCCGGTGGCCAGAATTTGTACATCTGGTGCGGATCGTCGTAGTAGAAAACGTTGTCGCAGTAGTACGTCGAATCGGCTCCCTGCATTGTGCCGATCGCAGTTGCATATTCCTTCGTATCGCCCGGCATGGTGAACACGGCGAACGCGGTCGCCGTTCCGTGTGGGATCCGCATCTCCACGCTGGCCGGAACCTTCTCCGTCACGATGTCTTTGATATCCAGCCGCTGCACGCTGGGCAGAACACCGGCTTTGTGCGCGAAGTTCACATGGTGCGCAGCAAACGGATAATAATCCAGCTCATAACCGGCCTGGATCCACACTGGCTTGCCGATCAGATCTTTCGCTGATTTCAGGTCGTCGATGTAGAGTTTGCGCGGCTGCACCATCTCTTCATCGCTCAGGTGGCGCTCCTCGACAGGGTGTGGCACGACGCCGGGCTGGCTGCGCGCAACGTTGATCCGCCAGATGCCGATGGCGGCGATGAGGACAGCGGGCACGACGATCAGTATGAGCTTTTGCCAGGTCTTCATGGTTCTCAACTTATTCTGATGCGCGCCGCGGTCGCACGATGCGCGAAGGGCCCGCGCGCAGGGCGAATCATCGGGTTATTCCGCCAGGCCCTTTCGTGCCAGATCGGCCAGAGCCAGGGTCAACAGGCGAGAATTGTTGAGCGATTCGGGCCGCCGCACCGTCATCCCCAACCCCGCCGCGAATTGCCTGAAGCCGACGTCGATGTCGTAGAGAATCTCGACGTGATCGCACAGAAACCCAATCGGCTGGATGACCAGGCTGGTCACTCCCTGCGCGTGCAGTGCGGTCAGCGTGTCCTCGACGGTCGGCCCCAGCCACGGCCCTCCCGACATGCCCTGGCTTTGAAATGCGAAGAACCACCGGTCCGGTGTGAGCCCGGCTATCCGGCCGGCGACCAGCCTCGCGGTCGTCTTCGCTTCGACCGGATAGGGATCCGGCGGCTCCGGCTTGGCGTTCGCATCGGTCTGCGGAGCCGAAATCACCGTCCGGCACGGCACGCTGTGCGCGGTGAAGAGCACCGTCGCTCGCGATGCACCATCGTCGCGCAGCGCCGCGCGCATCCGTTCCGCAAAAGCATCGATCAGCTGCGGATGGTCCGCCCAGTCGTCGATGAACCGCAGCTCCAGAGCTCCTTCCGCCGCTGCAAACACTGCCCGGCGATACAGTCCCACGCTCGTTCGCGAATTCTGCGGCGCGAGGCAAATGACCACTGCGCGCGTCACGCCATCGTCGCGCATCTGGTGCACGACATCGGCGATGTACGGCTTCCAGTTGCGCATGCCGACGTAGACCGGCTTGCCCAGTTCCTCTGCGAGCAGCCGGCCCTGCTCCAGGGTCAGCCGCGTGAGCGGGCTGCCGCCGATCACCGAGAAGCGGTGCTTCACTTCGTCGATCGCGGCTTCCGGAAGCGGCCGCCCTCCGGTGACGCGCAGCAGATAATCGGGAATCTCCTCCACCGCATCCGGCGTGCCATGTGCCAGCAGCAGAACCGCGTCACCCACGGCGCACCTCCGGAATATATTCCCGCACGAACTTCACCACCGCCTGCACATTCTCCACCGGCGTGCCTGGAACAATGCCGTGACCAAGATTGAAAATGTGTCCTGGCCTGCCTGCGGCCTGATCGAGAATTTGCCAGACCCGGCACGCGAATCAGCTCCGGCTCGGCGAACAGAGTGATCGGGTCCAGATTGCCCTGCACCGCGCATGCATAGTCCAGTTCGCGCCATGCTTTGTCGAGCGGGGTCCGCCAGTCCAGCCCCAGCACATCCGCCCCCGCCTCGCGCATCGCGGGCAGCAGGCTTGCCGTGTCGACGCCGAAATAAATCACCGGCACACCGAGCGCCTGCACCTCGCGCACCAGCGTCTTCGTCGCCGGCAACACAAACTCCCGGTAATCGGGGATCGCCAGCGCGCCCGCCCAGCTGTCGAAAATCTGGATGACGTCTGCTCCTGCTGCCACCTGCTGCGCCGCAAATTCCCGCAGCACGAACACCAGCTTGTCCAGCAGCCTGCGCCACGCGTCGGGCTGCCGGTACATCAGCTTCTTGGTCTCGATGTAATTGCGCGACCCGCCGCCCTCGATCATGTAGCTGGCCAGGGTGAAGGGCGCGCCGCAGAAGCCAATCATCCCCAGCCGCCCTTTGAAGTGCGCCACTACGCGCTGGATCGCCTCGCCGACGTACGCCAGTTCGCTGGCTCGCGTGGTCACCAGCGCGTCGATCGCCGCGGCATTGCGCAGCGGCTGGTGAATCACCGGGCCTTCACCGGCCTGGAATTCGAAGTCCAGTCCCATGCATTCGAGCGGCAGCAACAGATCGGCAAAAATGATGGCCGCATCCACGTCGAGCTTTTCCGCCGCGGTGATTGTGACTTCGGCCGCCAGCTCCGGCCGCCTGCAAATCTCCAGCAGGGAGTGGTACCGCCGCACCTCCATGTATTCGGGCATGTAGCGGCCGGCCTGGCGCAGGAACCACACCGGCGTGCGGTCGACGGGCTGGCGCAGACAGGCGCGAACGAATCTGTGCGAGGAGAGAACGGGGGCGTGCTGGGTCATGAGGCGTACGAATTGAAGGTAGCAGGAAGAGGCGCCGCGCGAAAACCGCGGCCCGGAACCTGAGGGAGATTCCGGGCCTTGAAAGAGTCCTGAAATTTTGAGCCGCGGCGGTGTTCCATCGAAGCCGCGCCATCGGCTATTTTTTTTCGACGACTTCTTTGCTGATTTTTTCTTTGGGACCTTACCGCCCGCCTTGCGTGCCTCCGACAGCCCGATCGCGATGGCCTGTTTGCGGCTTGTGACTTTCTTTCCGCTGCGACCGCTCTTCAGCGTGCCACGCTTCTTTTCCTCCATCGCCCTCTTAACTTTGTCGCCGGCTTTAGGGCTGTATTTCTGCCTAGGACTTTTTCTTCGTTGGCATGCAACGTTCTCCCTTCTCTTGTATGGGAAGCGCGCAGGGAGCGGAGGTTGCGCGAAGAAGATCTCGCGCGGACGTGAGGACGCGAAATGTACAGGAGACAGGTCGACTGCGGGCAGGATGTCTTCGACGTCGACCCACTGCGTCGGATAGTCGCCGGTATAGCAGGCGACGCAGAACTTGTTGCCTTCGCCGCCGTCGCAGGCATTACGCAATCCGTCCAGGGACAAATAGGCGAGCGAGTCGGCCTCGATGAACTGCCGTATCTCTTCAATGGAGTTGTTAGCCGCGATCAGTTCGGATTTGCGCGGCGTGTCCACGCCGTAATAACACGGCGAAATGGTCGGTGGGCAGCTGATGCGCAGATGGACTTCCGTGGCGCCCGCCTGCCGCACCATGCGAACAATCTTGCGGCTCGTCGTCCCGCGGATGATCGAGTCGTCGATCAGGATGATGCGCCGGCCTTCGAGCAAATTCCGCACCGGATTCAGCTTCAGCTTCACGCCAAAGTCGCGCACCCGCTGTTCCGGCTCGATGAACGTGCGCCCGACATAATGGTTGCGGATCAGTCCGAAGCGAAACGGGATGCCGCTCTCGGCCGCGTAGCCAATGGCCGCCGTCACGCCGGAGTCGGGCACCGGCACGACGAGGTCGGCGGGCACCCCCGATTCGCGCGCCAGCTGCCGGCCCATTTCCTCGCGGCTCTCCTGCACCCAGCGGTTGAAGATCATGCTGTCGGGCCGGGCAAAGTAAACATGCTCGAAGATGCAGCTCGTCTGGTTGGGCGGTGCGTACTGCCGCGAGGTCACGCCATCGCCGGTTACCATGACCAGCTCGCCGGGCAGCACGTCGCGCTCGAACTTCGCCCGCAGCAGGTCGAACGCGCAGGTCTCCGAGGCAAAGACGACGGTGTCGGGGCCATCGGGATTGTGGACGCGGCCCATCGACAGCGGCCGGAACCCATGCGGATCGCGCGCGGCAAAGACGCGGTCGCGCGTCATCATCACAATCGAGAACGCCCCCTCCAGCTGGCGCAGCGAATCCGCTATCGCATCCACCAGAGTCGTGGCCTGCGAATGCGCGATGAGCTGAACGATGATCTCCGAATCCGACGTGGTCTGGAAGAACGCACCCTGGCGCTCCAGATGCACGCGCAGATTCCCGAGGTTCACCAGGTTCCCGTTGTGCGCAATCGCAATCAGTCCCTTCGTCGATTCGACGCGAATGGGCTGCGCATTCAGCAGCGCCGAGTCGCCGGTCGTCGAGTAGCGCGTGTGCCCAATGGCCATATCGCCCTTGAGCCGCGCCAGCACGTCGTCGGTGAAAATCTCCGACACCAGTCCCATGCCCTTGATGTTCGACAGGTGGGTGCCGTCGGCCGTCGCAATCCCCGCCGACTCCTGCCCGCGATGCTGCAGCGCATAGAGCGCGAGATAAGCCTGGCGCGCCGCATCCGGGTGCCCGTGAATCGCAACCACGCCGCACTCTTCGTGCAGCTCGTCTTCGCTGCGTGCCGTACGGCGCAGGGCTTCGTCGAAATCTCCCGAGAACGAGGGCTGGGTCTGACCCGGAAAGCCTTCGCTGAGGAGGCGGTTCACGCCACCACCTCATCCGCCAGCTGTGATTCCAGCGCGCTCGACCAAATCGAATTCAGTTCCGCAATCGACGCCGACACAACCTTCACTGTATCGATGTTCACCTCGAGTGAATCTCCGCCGACTGCGCCAATCTCCATCACAAACAGTCCATGCCGCTCCGCAGCCGCTTTCACTGGCGCGATTTTGTCCGGCCCGCAGCTGACAAGCACCGCACTCGCAGGCTCAGCGAACAGCATCTCCCACGGCACCGCGGCCCCGCGCGGATTCGGAGTATCGCCAATGCGAATCGTCGCTCCCCGCTTCGCGCCCAGGCACGCCTTTGCCAGCGACACCGCAAACCCTCCGCTGCCGACATCCCGTGCGGACGAGACCACGCCAGCCTCGGCCAGTTCGGCAAGAGCCTTCAGCAGCCGCGATTCTGCATCGAGACTCAGCTCTGGTGGCAATCCCCACAGGCTTCCCAGGCACGTCTTCGCGAATTCCGAGCTTCCCAGCCGGCGTAAATCGTCAGCGCGCGATTCCGCATCGGCCTCGCGAATGTCCCCGCCACGTCCCGACAGGAAGAAAATCACGTCGCCGTCGCGCCGCCAGTCTGCCGGCACGGCCTTCGTCACATCGTCCAGCAGCCCGACAATCCCGATCACCGGCGTGGGGTAAATCCCCTCACCGCGCGTCTCGTTGTAGAGAGAAACATTGCCGCCCGTGATCGGCGTCTCGAGCTTCGTGCACGCTTCAGCGATGCCATCAATCGCGGCCGACAGCTGCGCCATGATCTCCGGCTTCTCCGGATTTCCGAAGTTCAAACAATTCGTTGCCGCCACCGGAGTCGCGCCTGTGCACGCCACCTTCCGTGCCGCTTCGGCTACGGCATGCATCGCGCCCAGTTTCGGATCGAGGTAGCACCACCGCCCGTTCCCCGCGAGCGCCATGGCCAGACCGCGTTCCTTCTTCGCAACGCCAGCAGCGGCCGGCGTTCCCGACCCCTTGATCCGCATCACGCCCGCTTCACCGCCTGGGCCCTGCGCGGTGTTCGTCTGCACCATCGAGTCGTACTGCTCGAACACCCACTGCTTCGAACAAAGATTCGCCGACGCCAGCAGCTTCTTCAAATCCGCCGTGGCATCGCGCGGCTGGCGCAACTCCGCCAGCACTTCCGCCGGCGGATCGAGCGGCGCCTGAATCTGTTTCGGCCGGGCCCACATCCCCACTGGCCGGTGATAGATCGGCGCATCGTCGGTCAGCGACTGGTTCGGAATATCGGCGACGAGCTCGCCATGCTGGAAGATGCGCAGCCGCGGCTCCGCAATCACGCTGCCGACCACGACGCCGTCCAGTCCCCACTTCTCAAAAACACGGAGCACGTCCTGCTCACGGCCCTTCTCGGCCACCAGCAGCATCCGTTCCTGGCTCTCGCTCAGCATGATGTCGTAGGCCATCATGCCGGTCGCGCGCTGCGGGACATGGTCGAGCTCGACCTCGACTCCCACGCCTCCGCGCGCGCCCATCTCGCAGGTCGAACAGGTCAACCCGGCCGCGCCCATGTCCTGGATGCCGACCACGGCGCCCGTCTTCATGGCCTCAAGACAAGCCTCCAGCAGCAGCTTCTCCATGAACGGATCGCCCACCTGCACGTTGGGCCGCTTCTGTTCTGACCCTTCTTTGAACTCTTCGCTGGCCATGGTCGCGCCGTGGATCCCGTCGCGCCCGGTGCGCGCGCCCACATAAATCACCGGGTTGCCAATGCCCGAAGCCTTCGCATAGAAAATCTCATCGCGCCGGACAAGACCGAGAGCGAAGGCGTTGACCAGAGGATTGCCGGAGTAGCATGCCTCGAATTTCGTCTCGCCGCCAAGATTGGGCACGCCAAAGCAGTTGCCGTAGCCGGCGATTCCGCTGACGACACCGTCGACAATCGAGTGATTCCTGCGCACCAGCTCTTCCGGCGTCTGTCCATCCGTTTCGAGCGGGCCGAAACGCAGCGAGTCCATCACCGCCAGCGGCCGCGCGCCCATGGTGAAAATGTCCCGCAGAATCCCGCCCACGCCGGTCGCGGCGCCCTGGTGCGGCTCGATGTACGACGGGTGATTGTGCGACTCAATCTTGAATGCGCAGGCCCAGCCATCACCCACGTCGATAATGCCGGCGTTCTCGCCGGGTCCCTGCACGACCAACTTGCTGCGCGTCGGCAGGCGCCGCAGGTGCACCTTCGACGACTTATAGGAGCAGTGCTCGCTCCACATCACGCTGTAGATTCCCAGCTCCGTCAGGCTGGGCGTGCGGCCGAGTGCGTCTTCAATGCGGCGATATTCCTCCGAGGTGATGCCGTGCTGCGCCAGGATCTCTGGCGTGATGGTCGCTGGCGGGGGCGTCGGGGTCCCCGATACGCCCGCATTTGGCGTGGTGGGGTGCTGCGCCACTGCGGCTGAAGAATTCATGTCCTTTTAAGGTTATTGTCGCACGGGGCTGGCCGCCCGGGCGGACGGCGCTTCGCGCCTTTGTCCAGGCCACCAGTCCGCACTTCCTGCGGTGCATTCGTCCCGGAGAAAATTCCGATAACCTTGTGTCTACGTCGTCACGGGTACGGCCGCCGCCTGGTGAATCGCCAGCAGCGTCTCCAGCAGCGGTTTTAGATTCTTCAGGTCGAGGGCGTTTGCTCCGTCTGACTTCGCCTGCGCCGGATGGTCGTGCACCTCGAGAAAAATCCCATCCACACCCGCCGCCACCGATGCACGCGCCAGCAGCGGGATAAATTCCGGCTGCCCACCCGAAACCCCGTTCGCTCCGGAGGGAATCTGCACTGAATGGGTGCCATCGAAAACCACCGGCGCAAATCCGCGCATGATCGCAAGCGAGCGCATATCGACGACGAGGTTGTTGTAGCCGAAGCTCGCTCCGCGCTCGGTGAGGAAGACACGCGCGTTACCCGTGGACGCCACCTTCTCGACAGCGTGCCGCATATCCCAGGGCGCTACAAACTGGCCCTTCTTCACGTTGATGGCGCGGCCGGTGCGCCCCGCCGCGACCAGCAGGTCCGTCTGCCGGCACAGAAAGGCGGGAATCTGCAGAACGTCGGCGCCTTCCGCGGCAATTTCACAATGCGCAGGCTCGTGCACGTCGGTGAGCACGGGAAGTCCCGTGGCCTCAGCCAGCCTGCGCAGAATGGCCGTGCCCTCGACCAGGCCCGGCCCGCGAAAGCTCGACACCGAGGTCCGGTTCGCCTTGTCGTACGACGCCTTAAAGATGTAGGGCACCTTGAGGTCGGACGCGACGCGCTGGATGGCGTCGGCCATGGTGCGCACATGCGGTTCGCTCTCGATGACGCACGGTCCGGCGATCAGGAACAGGTGCCCGCCGCCCACGCGCACCGGGCCAATCTCGAATTCGGCGCTCATGAAAACAGCGTACAGCGTTCGGCGTTCAGCGATCAGAAAAGAGTGAGGGCTGAGGCTAGTCGCACTGGGCCTGCTCGAAGCCCAGGCCCAGCAGCAGCCTGGTCACGGTGGCGCAGGCATTCTGGTGCGCTTTGCCGAGAATCCCTGCGGCCAGCGCGGACTGCCGCAGGTTTTCCTCCGCCTGCTCGCGGACTTCGCTCTCGAGGCTGGGATCGACGGGAACCAGAATGCCCGTGGACCGCGAATAGACATGGGTTTTTTGGTCGTCGAGGGCGACGGTGAAGATTTGCGGCGGCGGCAGATGAATCCAAACCGTGGATCCTTCGAGCCGAACATCGTTCTGGCCCAGTTGGTCGAGATCGACGCCGGCCACCGCCTCGCCATGGACTTCAAGCAGAATCCGATCGCCGGTCAGGAACGCCGGCAGGATGCGGCCCTCACGGTCGCCGGAAACCATCTTGTCCATGGTGAACGACACTGACTCCAGCCGCGACAGCTTCCTCACCTGCATCACGACGGTCGGCTGCGAGGTGTCGATGCGCAGCGTGCGTCCGCTGACGGCGAGCGCGAGCCGATCCCAGATGCCGCGCTGCGCCTGATGGAGGAACAGCGCAAGAACGGCCCCGCCTGCCAGCACGCCGAGCAGGAGCGCGACGAGGATCGCCGGCAGGAGGCGGGATCGGCGGCGCGCGGGTTGGGAAGAGACCATGGGCATGCGGGGTTAGATGACAGGCACTGCGGCCGTGATGGCGGTCACCGAAAAAGGAGGGTGCGCAGCCGGAGCATACACGCAGGAGTATGCCATGGAAGTGACCGTTCAGCATCTCGGCGGGGTGCAATTCGAGATCCAGGCCCGCCAGCACACCGTCTTCAGCGATCAACCGCCGGAGAACGGCGGTTATGACGAGGGCATGACCCCGCCGGAATTGTTCCTGGCTTCACTGGGCGCATGCGCTGCCTATTATGTGGCCGAATACCTTCGGCAGAAGGGACTGGCCAGCGAAGGCACGCGGGTGAAGGTCGTCGCGGAGAAGGTGATGAATCCGCCGCGCATCGACAACATTCGCATCGAGGTGGAGCTGCCGATGGCTTCGGAAGAACGCGACCGTGCCGGCGTGGATCGCGCTGTGCACCGCTGCCTGATCCACAATACGCTGATGCATCCGCCGAAGATCGAGATCGCCGTGCATGCTCACGCGGCAGTCTGATTCTTAACTCTGTCCGACTTCGACCTTCGCCGGCTCCAGCTGCGCCTGCTTTCCTTTTACGCGATTGGCGTAGCTTGCCTTGATGAACTTCTCGAAGAGCGGATGGGGCTCGAGCGGCTTGGACTTGAATTCGGGATGGAACTGGCAGCCGAGGAAGAACGGGTGTCCGGGAATCTCGACGATTTCGACGTAAGTGCCGTCGGGCGTGGTCCCGGTGATGTTGAGGCCCGCGCCGGTCAACAGCGCCTCGTATTCGCGGTTGAATTCGTAACGGTGACGGTGACGTTCGCTGATCTCCGTCTTCCCGTACGCTTTTGCCGCCAGAGATCCCGGTTCGAGCAGGCAGGTCCAGGCGCCGAGGCGCATGGTTCCCCCCATCTCTTCGACGCCGGTCAGCTCGCGCAACTTGTAAATCACGCGGTGGGGCGTGGCGGGATCGAATTCGCTGGAATTGGCGCCAGCCAGCCCGCAGACGTTGCGCGCGAATTCGATGCAGGCGGTTTGCATGCCCAGACAAATCCCGAAATACGGCACCTGGCGCTCGCGGGCGTAGCGGATCGCGTTGAGCATGCCTTCGATGCCGCGCTTGCCGAAGCCGCCCGGCACGAGGATTCCGTCGAAGCCGCGCAGCTGCTCTTCGTAGTTCGCCTCTTCGAGGCCCTCGGCTTCAATCCAGGTCACGTTCAGCTTGAGGTTGTGGGCGAGCGCTCCGTGGACCAGCGCCTCTTTCAGCGATTTGTAGCTGTCTTCGTACTCAACATATTTGCCGGCGATCGCAATGGAAACTTCGTCGGCAGGGTTGTAGCACCGCTGCACCAGAGCGGACCATTTGCTCAGGTCCGGTTCCGGCGTATCGATGTGCAGATACTTCAGGGCCAGGCGGTCGAGGCCTTCGGAGTGGAACATCAGCGGCGCTTCATAGATCGACTCCACATCGCGCGCGGTGATGACGGCCTGATCCTCGACGTTGCAGAACAGGGCAATTTTGCTCTTCACCTCGCGGGACAGATGGCGGTCGGTGCGGCAGAGCAAAATGTCGGGCTGAATCCCGATGGAGAGCAGTTCCTTGACCGAGTGCTGGGTCGGTTTGGTCTTGAGCTCCTGCGCCGCGTTGATCCACGGCACCAGGGTGACGTGCACGAAGACGGTGTTCTCGCGGCCGAGCTCCTGGCGCGCCTGGCGGATGGCCTCGAGAAAGGGCAGCGATTCGATGTCGCCGACGGTGCCGCCGATTTCGACGATGGTGACATCGCCCTCCGCCGAGACCTTGCGCATGGCGTTCTTGATCTCGTTGGTGACGTGGGGGATGACCTGCACGGTCTTGCCGAGATAGTCGCCGCGGCGCTCCTTGGTGATGATCTGTTCGTAGATCCGGCCGGTGGTCCAGTTGTTGTCGCGGCTGAGTTTGGCGTGGGTGAAGCGCTCGTAGTGGCCGAGGTCGAGGTCGGTTTCCGCGCCGTCGTCGGTGACGAAGACTTCGCCGTGCTGAAACGGCGACATGGTCCCCGGATCGACGTTCAGATACGGATCGAACTTCATAAGGTTGACTTTGAGACCACGGCTTTCGAGGAGACACCCAATCGAGGCGGCGGCAAGACCCTTGCCGAGGCTGGACACAACTCCGCCGGTCACAAAAATGTACTTTGCAGACATTTTCGCGTCACCTTGTTTGGATTTGTGTGCTGGACGAACCAGGCGGGCACGATCAAGTATCGCAGGAAGGGTGAGCGAAGGGAAGAGATTTGTGCGCGCCGGATTTTGACGATCCCACCCCCCACCCCCCTCCTGGAGCCGGTGACTTATTTTGTGTGACTTGCGCGGAAACCTGCGCGGTGTGTGCGGCAAATGACAGAGACCCGGTCATTTGGGTCAGGAGTGGGACTGATGGAGTGACGCGTGCGACTGCATCACTCGCGCGTGCGACGGGGCCAGGTGATGGATGACACGTCCGTTGCATCGCGCGTGTCTTTGATGCATTCGCAGGGGTCATTGATGGGTTGACGCGTGTCATTGATGCACTGGCGCGTGCGATTGATGCACTCGCGCGGCTGCGGGATGCGGTGAAGGGAGCGTTCCCAGCGGGGCGAGGGCGGCGAGCATCGCGTTGAGCTGGGCAGGAGACGCGGCGGGAGCGGCGGGCGGGAGGGTTGTGGACTCGAAGTCGGGGTCGGGAAAGGGAACGTCGCCGAGGCGAGTGAGGAGAGCGCGGAGGAAACGGCCGGCGGTGAGATCGGAGATGCGGCCGGTGGATTCGGGGCCGCGATCGATGAGGCACTGGAGGATGGTGTAGATTTCGCGGGGAATCTGAGCGGCGGGCATCCACGGAAGATTACGGCTGAGCCGGCGCCAGCGAATGAGATCGGAGTATCGCTCGGACTTCGGGATGGGGGGCGGGCCTGGGTTGGGTTTCGGTGCGTGATGGCGGCAGAGCGGTTGGTTGCGGGTCGCGGCGCAGCGGCATTTGCGGCCGCCAGGCAGGAGGAAGGAGCACTCACGAGCCATGGATTTGCCTCCGGGCAAAAAGAATCCGCGCACGGAAAAGCCTCGCTCGCGCGAGGCTCGTGTGGGACGGATCGGTGGGGGAATTCTCATTTAACCCCCTATTATCAGAATACCAAGTTCGGCGATAGAACACGCCAAATATTATTGGGTTGGCTGGCGTGTAAGTCATTCTCAGTCAGCGGTCATTACTTTGGATTTTGGGCTCGCCTCTTGACAAATTTTCCACAATTGGCGGTTTTGGGGGAAAGGGGAAATTTTTGGGGGTTTGGGGTGACAGGTGAGGGTGCCCGTGGCTCGGACTGAAGTCACCCTTCGAGAGGCCAGGCAATACAAGCCGACTTCGCGGTACGAATCAGATTTCGATGAGTGCATTGGCGATTTGCACTAACCCGCTAGCGCGGGAGGGGATGCATCTGTGGCATTTGGATAGAGTGTTGGACACCCGAGGAGGTGTCCATGACCCATCTACGCCAGCGCATGCAGGAAGATCTCCGGCTGCGCAACTTCTCTGAACGTACGGTTCGCCATTACACCCACACCGTCGCCGAGTTCGCGAAGTACTTCCACAAGTCGCCCGATCAACTCGGTCCCGAGCACGTTCGCACGTTTCTTCTGCATCTGCTTAACGAACGTAAACTTGCCTGGGGAACGATTCAGGGGGCACGGTCGGCGCTGAAGTTCCTCTACACGCGGACATTGAAGCAGACCTGGTTCGATCAGGAAGTCATCAAGCCCAAGGTGCGGCGCAAGCTGCCCACGGTCTGGAGTCGGGAAGAGATCTGCGCATTGCTCGATGCGGAGATGAACACCAAGCATCGTGCGCTGCTGGCCTTGTATTACAGCGCAGGTCTGCGCTGTCAGGAAGCGCTGGATCTGAAGGTGACCGACATCGACAGCAAGCGGATGGTCATCCACGTCCGTGAGGGTAAGGGCAAGTTCCCGCGTCAGGTGATGCTGTCGCCGAAGCTGCTGGAGATACTGCGCGTGTATTGGCGCTGGCGCAAGCCCAAGGACTGGCTCTTTCAGGGGAAACGGACGGGAGAGCCGCTGAAGGCGAACGCAGTCCGCGTCGTCTGCCAGAAGTTGCGCAAGCAGTTGGGCATCAGGAAGCCACTCAGCCCGCACGTTCTGCGTCACTCGTTCGCGACGCATCTGCTGGACGCCGGCACCGATCTGCGCAGTATTCAGTTGCTGCTCGGTCATCGCGATCTCGAGACGACATCCCGATATCTGCATGTGTCTGAAGCCAGGCTGCACGCCACGCCGAGTCCGCTTGACGATCTACCCATCCAGATACCCCGAACCGCGCAGGGAGGGAACAGAACCGCATGACCGGACATCGGCTCGAAGTGGCCGATGTCTTCCGCGCCTATAAAGACCAGTTCCTTCAACGCTGGGGTCACGCATCGTCGGACCAGCAACGGAAGGTGCTGCGCGATATCGGCCTGTGCCGCACAGCCGCACTAGGCACTCATCTGGAACGCTGCGATCGCTGCAGCTATGAGACTGTCGCTTACGACTCGTGCCGGAACCGGCACTGTCCCAAGTGTCAGTCTTCAGCGCGCGATCGATGGCTGCTCAAGCAGGCTGCCAGCCTGCTGCCGGTGCCCTATGCTCATGTAGTCTTCACCGTGCCTGAACAACTGGGCTGTTTGGCTCTGCGCAACCAGAGGCTTTTCTATTCGCTCCTGTTTCGCGCGGTCTCCGAGACCTTGCTGGAGATCGCTGCCGATCCGCGGCATCTCGGTGCGCGCATTGGTGTACTCGCTGTTCTCCATACTTGGAGCCAGAACCTCCAGCTTCATCCCCACCTGCACTGCCTCGTCCCAGCCGGCGGACTGGCGTTCGATCACTCCCGCTGGATCGCGACCAAACGCCACGGGTTCTTCCTCCCGGTGCGTGTGCTCAGCCGCATGTTTCGCGGCAAGCTGCTCAGCTTCCTCAAGCAGAGCTACCAACGCGGCGAGCTGTGCTTTGCCGGCAAGCTCTCTGATCTATCTACGCCGCGAGACTTTTACTCTCTCCTCCGAAGCCTGCGCCGAAAAGACTGGGTAGTCTATTCGAAACCACCCTTCGGCGGACCCGAGCATGTGCTGAAGTATCTGGCCCGCTATACTCATCGCGTCGCCATCTCCAACGGCAGACTGCTCAACCTCGAAAACGGACAGGTGCGCTTTCGCTGGCGCGACTCGAGGCACAACAACCGCAGCAGCACGATGAGACTCGATGCGGTGGAGTTCATCCGTCGCTTCCTGCTCCATGTCCTGCCTGCGGGGTTCGTGAAGATCCGCCACTTCGGTCTGCTTGCCAACCGCAACCGTCGCCGGGCGCTGGGCTTGTGCCACGCCCATCTTCGCTCCACCACCAACGATCTCGCCTCACTGCTCAGCCAACAGCAACGATCTGCACTGAACCGGTCCTGTCCCAAGTGCCAAGGCGGAACCTTGCATGTCATCGCACATTGTTGCGTTGGCCAGCTCATCTCCACCTCGGCCGCGCCGCACTCTGCCATAGTCGACTCTTCTTGAAGGCAACGATGCTCACCCTCTTATCAACTCGACTTGCTTCTGCCGCGGCTTCGCAACCAGCCTTCGCGGAACTGCGTGCCGAACCTGCTCAACCGGCATCAACTAGCCCATCCAGTTCCATCATCGGAAGCGCTCTCGGGTCGCAGATTGTTGGGCGCGTCCTCGCCTGCGCCGCATTCCGAGTGCAATCTGCCGTTTCGGCCCACAGCAAAGTCCATCCAATCCCCATACATCCACCGCGCTAGCGGCTTAGCGCAAATCGCCGTATCAACACCGTTCCGCCTCAATGCTCAGGCGCGCGCGGAAGCTGTTCACGCGGAACGCTATCGATACGGCACTAGAGATTTGGCGCTCATTGAGACCCCGTCGGCGGAATGCTCCATCATTCCCTGACGAGAAGCCCCTCTCCTGGGACTATTTCGTGTCGCCGACCGAGTGGTAAGGTCAAATCGCGCTCTGGCCTGCAAGCCCCGGGCAAGAGTTTGTGTTGGTATCATTTTCTTCGATTCACATTGCCTGCTCAGCCGATTCCAATCCGGCGTTCCCTCGAACACTGGAGTTCAGGCAGAGCCAGGGAGGCCCACATGACGGTGCAGAAACAAATCAAGGAGTACATTGCTGCGCAACCGGAACCAAAAAGCACCGAGATGCAAGAGTTGCACCACATCATGCTGGCATTGATGCCAGGGAACAGGTTGTGGTTCCTGGATGGAAAAGACGAGAAAGGAAAAATCGTTTCCAACCCAAACATTGGATATGGCTCCCAAACCATTCACTATGCCAATGGGAAAACCAAGGAGTTCTATCAAATAGGCGTCAGCGCCAACACGAGCGGCATTTCTGTCTACATTATGGGGATCGACGACAAGAAGTACCTGGCCGAGACCTTTGGGCGGGACCTCGGCAAGGCAAGCGTGACGGGGTATTGCATCAAGTTCAAGACACTAGCCGACATAAACGTCAACGTTCTCAAAGCAGCCATACAGTATGGGATCGCGCAGACCAGCATTCAAACTTGATTTTCTTGAGTCGATGAACCGCCATTCCCGGCAATCGATTGCCACCTGCCGCTGGGACTTTAGATCGCGGGCGCTCCATGCGCGGACTCCACGGTATTGGCGCTGGCGAATGCCTATCACCGCGAAACAGCATGGCACAGGCAGCGTCATCCGGCGCAGGCGGGCAACTACGCCATCAGCGGCGGTCCAACATATTGCATCTCGTACCGCGCAAATACTTCTGCGTCCATTTTCGGGCCGTTCGGCACCGCCACATACCGGAAGAACTCCTCCATCTTCCCCGCGGGAGTAAACGCAATCAACATGTGCGCCGGTTTCTCGCCCATCCCTGAAAAAGCATGCGGAATCCCGCGCGGCCCCAGGATCGATTCCCCTGCACGCAAGGTCGTCCGGCTGTCGCCAACCTGAAACAGCACCTCCCCCTCGATCACATAGAACCACTCTTCCTGATGGAGATGGAAGTGCCGTGGAGGTCCGCCCTTCATCAGGTTCTTGTGTTCAATCATGAGTAAGCCGCCATTGGTCTCGCGTGGCACCGCCTTAAACAGAATCGTGCTGAATCCCAGCGAGTGCGTCTCCCCAAACCGGTCTTGTCCCGCTTCCACCGGATGGATCCCTCCAGTTGGCGGAAGCGCAGCACTCTGGCCGAGAGCAAAAGCCTCGAACCCTGCCGCTGGAAAGCCTGCTGCTGGAAGCACGAATGCTGCGCTCTTGAGCAAATCACGACGTTTCACTGGCAATCTCCTTTGCCTCAGAGGGCATGAATCAATCGAGTGGCGAGATTCCATTTCTACAGCCCGGAGAGATCTGCGTAGCGTGGAAAGCGCCTCAGTATAGAGCGGTTTGTTTTCCAACCCAAGGAAAATCGCGGCGCGTCCGTTAAGGGTGTTCACCAGGCGGCTGATCGCAGCCCGGTCGAGGCACATCCCGTAATTTGGACGGTCCGTCCGCGAGGCGGTGGCGAAAATGCGCCCTCCAACTCCGACTGGGTGCCATCCCCACCCATAGGTCGACTTCTCGGAAGCAATGTGCCCGGGCGTTCTCAACTCACGAGAACAGGGCTTAGCGCTCATTGAGATCAATTTGTGAGCCGAAAGGCTGCTCGATAAATTGAGCTCCATGCGTGCTGTCTGCAAGTGCGCGATCTCCGCACAATGGCTGGAGCTCCGATGGCGCCCTGGCGATGGAGGACTTGAGGCATGAAGCAGGCGCACAGCATCCGGCGATTACCTGTGAGGTAATTGCTGCACCTCGCGGTCCATTCGATACTGGAGCCGTAGATGTCCAGGATTGCCTGCCCCTCTACAGATCACGCAGGAGAAATCAGATGTCGAATTATCCGATACAGACGATCGTTTCAGCGCCGGAGGGTTCGAAGCCGGCGCTCGAACAGCTGCAACAAGCGTTTGGCGTTCTACCCAACATTGCTGCGGCCATTGCCAATTCACCGAAACTCGTCAACTCTCTCGTTGGGGTGTTTCAACAGGTCCACAGCGGAGGCCTCACGGAGCCGGAGAATCAGATCGTTCTACTGACCGACGCGGTGACCAACTCCTCGACGTATGCTGTTGCCTTCCACACGGCGCTGGCGCTTCAACAGGGGGTCAGTTCTGAAGAGATCGAAGCGATTCGCGAGCGGCGTTTGCCCCGGGACAGGCGATTCGCGGCACTTTCGACCCTGGCAAGAACGCTGATCGAGAAGCGCGGGCACCTGAACGACCAGGAACTCGAATCGTTCCTCGCTGCCGGCTTCACCCGGGAACAGGTGCTGGAGGTGATCGCCATCGTGGCCGCTTCGACCATCACCAACTACGCTGGAACCATCGCCAATCCGCCGCTGGAAGATCGTTTCCGGCAGTACGCCTGGCAGGGGTAAAAGGCAATCGTCGACCCGGTTGAATCCTCTGCTCGTGGGGCCTGTTCCGATCCCGTTTCCGACAGAAGGAGGTCGCGATGGCAACGCATTCCGCTGCCGCTGTTCCCAAACTCGGCGAATTGCTGCGCTACTGGAGGCAGGAGCGCGGCAAGAGCCAGCTCGACCTCTCGATGGACACCGGCATCTCGCAGCGCCATGTGAGTTTTGTGGAAAGCGGGCGAAGCACGCCGAGCCGGGATTTTCTTTCGATTGTTTCCGATGCTTTGAACATTCCGTTCAGGGAGAGGAATGTTCTGCTGCTCGCGTCAGGATACGCTCCGCAATACGGCGAGCAGAGTGTGGATGCCGAGCCAATGGCGATCGTAACCCGGGCCATCGACCGGATGCTGCGACAACATGAGCCGCATCCGGCGCTGGTGCTGGACCGGCGGTGGAATGTGGTGCGAACCAACGAGGCCGCACCGCGATTCTTCGGTTCCTTCGTCGATCTGGAGGCAAGACCCAAGCCGCGGAATCTTCTGGACCTGATGCTGGATCCGGCGGGCATGCGGCCCTTTGTGGAGGAGTGGGAAAAGGTCGCGGCGGGCCTGCTGCAAAGGGTTCGGCGCGAGGCAGTGGGGCAGGTGCTGGATGCGGAGCTGCAAAAACTGCTGCAGCGGTTGCGGGGGTATCCCGGGGTTGCAGAGCTAAAGCCGTCGCTTGCGCCCCAGAGTCCTGTACTGCCGATTGTGTTTCGGCGGGGCAACCAGCGCTTCTCCTACTTTTCTCTGATTACAACCGTCGGTACGCCGCAGTGCATCACGGCGCAGGAACTGCGCGTGGAGTGCATGTTTCCGACGGATGACGGGGAGAGATAAGCCTTTATGCGCCGTGCTTTGTTCGTTAGCGAGAGGGTGGGACCGCAGATTACGACGCGACCGCTTTCGGTGGGCTGCCTCATCTTCGAGCAGATGGATCAGATCGACTTCACGGGACCGTTTGAAGTGATTTCACGGATGCCAGACACAACGGTCCAGGTCGTGGGGAAAGAACGTGCGCCGGTTCGCGACATGCAGGGACTTCGGCTTACCCCGGATGTGAGCATCGCGGAGGCGGGGACGTTTGATGTTTTGGTTGTGCCCGGCGGTTATGGGCAGCAGGCGCTGATGCACGATGAAGAAGTGCTTGCGCTCATCCGCCAACAGGCAGAGATGGAAAGGCTCTTGTTTTCCGTTTGCACCGGAGCCCTGCTTTGTGGCGCTGCCGGTGTTCTGAAAGGGAGACAGGTGACGACACACTGGTCTGCCCGGCACCTGATGCCTTACTACGGTGCGGTTCCGGTGGGTGCGCGGGTAGCGGTCGATGGCAACATCATCAGTGCTGCGGGTGTGACGGCCGGGCTGGATGCGGCCCTTGTGCTGGTATCGCTGCTTCGAGGAGACGCGGCTGCTCAGGAGATCCAACTCGCGATTGAGTATGCGCCGAACCCGGTTTTCAACAGCGGGAGTCCGGATGCTGCGCCGGCTGAGGTGCTCGCGAGCTTTCAGAGGAAGTACGACGCGATTGGATCTGCAAGGGAAGAAGAGGCGATCCGGTATGCGGCGAAGGAACCGCGGCACAGGTGAGTTCGTGGGGACTGGGCGACGATCGGCCGAGGTCCGTTGTTGCCGACAGGGTGACGCAATCGGCGACGCACTCATGGAGGGTCGCTCACGAGCTCTGCAATGGTGTCCTGATACGGAGACTCTTTCTTACTCGATTTTGTAGGTGCCGTCGCCCCAGTGGAAGGTGACGGCGGGGGCGCAGTCCGGGGCGGGCTGGGCGTCGTCTTTGGGCGTGTCCAGGGTGGGCTGGCGGTTCAATCCCGCAAAACGGATGGTGGTGTCTCCGGAAACCTGGCCTTTTGCGCCGGTGAGCAGCGGGACCACGATGCGGCCCTCGGCGTTGGCGCGCGGATGCAGGGGACGGAGGTTGTCGCCGGTGGTGGCATCGAGGGTCAGCGGCGTATTGGGGGGAAAGCCACTGCCGTCGATCAGCACCAGGCCCGCGTCCTTCATGCCGATGATCACCTGGAGGCTGCAGCCCTTGTCGGTGCTGGCGATGGGAAAGGGAATGGAGCTGGCAGCGGCGCCGTGTTTGCGATCCGCGCTCATGACCGCGACGCGAATGGCTTCGCCGGCGGCGGCGGTGGTCTGAATCTCAACCGGCTGTTGTTGCTGCATCGTCTGCCAGCAACCGGGGGTCGAGGCGAAGGCCTGCGTGGGGCTCGCTACCTGGGGCGCGCTGCCTGGCTGGGGCGCGGGAGCGGCGGTCAATCCCGAGGGGGGAGCCGGGGCCTGGGGGGATGCACCGGAGGCGGGCGGTGTGGAGGGTGCGGGAGCCGGTTGGGCGGGAGCAGTCTCGCCGCAAACCGCAACGCCCTGCGCATTGAAATGGATCCCGGTCATGACCGGCCTGGCTTCGGCATTGAGAGGCCAGCGCACGAGCGCGAGATTATCGTCGGGGGAAAATCCCGTGCCGGTGACCTGATAGGTGATGCGGGTTCCATCGGGGGTTTTGGTGCGGCTCCTCTCGGTGAGGGTGAGCGAGAGGCCGGGGCTATCCATGTCGGGGCCCCAGTGCGCCTGCATGGTAGCGAGGCGGACGGCGGCGTTCAGGAGCTGCTGCTGGCGGCGCTGCTCGATCTCGGCGGGGGTGGGCGTATGGGGTTCGGGGGGCAGGTCGTGCAACTGCAGTGTTGGTTGCGCGGGTGCGGGCGCGGAGGGCACGGGGGCGGGATTCTGCGGCTGGGACGGGGCCGATTGCGCGAGAGAAGAAGCACCAACAACAGCTGCGAGGCTGCACGCAGCCAGGAACGATCGGGAAACCATACAAGTGAGGATATTCCAAAGGGCCAGGGCCGCGCAGAGGGGCGGGGGCAACGCTGGGGCGCAAATTCCTGTGATACCCTGGCATCTATCCGGCGCGCAGCCTGCCGGGCAAGGACCGCATGCCCCTCCAGATCGAAGAGCGCTTTTGTGGGAACGTTTTTATCCTGCAGTGCACCGGCCACATGGTTCTGGGCGAAGAGCTGAACGCGCTGGAATCGACGTTCGACCGGGTGGTGCGGGAATTTCAGCGGGTGGTGCTGAACGTGGCCAGGGTGACGCGGGTGGACAGCTCGGGCGTGGGGCTGGTGGTGCGCTATGCGGCGAATCTGCGCAAGCGCGGCGGCGACGTGCGGATCGCGGCTCCGCCGGCTTTCATCACCGAGATTCTGGAGATCACGCTGCTCAATACCGTCATCGATTCGTACTCCACCGAGCAGGAGGCGCTGCTTTCATTTCTGCGATTGCCGGCGCCGCCGGGCCAGGGGGAGTATCCGGGGCATCATGTGCTGGTGGTGGATCGCTCGCCGGATCTGGGCGCGTTTGTGCGAGCGGTGCTGGGGCGGCGCGGGTACGATGTGCGATCGGCAAGCCTGGTGAGCGACGCCAAAGTCCTTCTGCTGGTCCAGCCCGTTGACTACATCCTGGTGGGTCCGGGCACGCCGAAGATGCCGTCGGCGGCGATCCTGGGCGCGCTCGCGGAGCTGGCGCCGAAAATCCCCGCGCTGCAGCTGACGCCGGAATTTCGTTCGCTCGATGCGCACCAGGCCGCGGAGCTGTTGCTGGAAATGTTCCAGGAAGGCGAGTAATCGGATTCCTGGACGGCGTTGGTTACGGCTGGCGCACAATCTCCGATGCGCCATTCAGGAATGCGGGGTCCATCTCCTCGATGTCGACGCGCATGCTGGTGGAGGTGGCGGTGGGGAAATTCCCGGGGACTTTTTGGGTGACGCGCCCGGCCGCCGCCCACTCGGTGCCGCGTTGCAGGATGGTGATGAGCCCGACGCAGCTGAGCGCCGCAACGTCGTGGCCCATGGGGGTGTGAAAGACGCGGCCCTTGCCGTAAGCGATGGTCATCACCATGGGCTCATCGTGGCCGGTACCTTTATTCTTCAGATCGGAGTGCGCGGTGGCGAGCACGGTCATGTTCCTGCCGGGGCCGCGCAGCGTGCCATAGAGCTCATCGGCGGCGTGCATCCACACCGGCGGCAACCCCTTCATGATCGGATTCTCGGGCGCGCGTGTCTGAATCTGAAACGGCAAGCGCGCTCCGTGATGCCCCGCTGTTCCCGGCGTGGTCGTGTCCTCGACCAGCTTGCCGTTGTCGTAATACCACAGGGGCCCGGCAGTCTGGTCGCGCCCGCGCCATCCGCCGATGCCGATCATCTCATTGAACGCGGGCCAGTGGGGGAAGGCATTGTCCGCGGCATGGACGACCACCAGGCCGCCGCCGTTGCGCACATACTGCTCGAACGCGGCGCGCAGGTCTGCGGGCCAATCGGGGGTGTCGTAGTTCAGGACGATGGCCCGGTACGGCGCGAAGTCAGGCTTGAATCCGCTGAGGTCGCCGGTCCTCGAATCCGGGGCCGTGACCACGGTGACGGCGAAGAGCCCGGTTTCTTCGAGTTCCTTCTTCAGGACCGGCGTGGTGAGGCGCCAGTTGTGATACGGGCCGCCGCTCTCGCCATCGAGCAGCATGATGGGCAACGGCGTGGTTTGCGCGTGTGCCCCGGCGCCCGTCGCACCCATCGCCAATCCGAACACGCCCGCCAAAACGATCGCAGCTTTGGTCATTCCGTCCCTTTCTCGGAGCTATCCGCTACCAGCTAGTATGGTGTCCCTGAAGCTCATTGAACCATTCGACGAAATCGCAGCATTCGCGGACCGATCGCAGGGGCTGAAGCCCGTTTAATTTTGCGCTTCCTGCGGCACCCATTCGACTGGGCCGCCTTTCGGCAACGCGCTGAGGGCAGGCTCTTGCAGCCGTGTCCTGATACAAAGACGGCTTGTCCGGCTCGTTCCGCGGGCTGCGCAGTCGTGCGCTGATCCATATCAAGAAACCTTCGTGCTGAAAGCGATTTGAATTTGCGCCCAGTGCGGCGAGACTGGAACTCGTGTCCAACATGGGGCAGCACAGTACTTCGGGACGAACCGGGAATCGAATTGCATGGATGTCGGGGGCGCAGGGGCGTTTGCTTCTTGCTGTGGGGTGAACCTGTCGGTCGGGGAGGGGGGTTGGGTTCTTTGCTTGCGCGTATCAAAGAACCAAACCCTTCGTACTGAAAGCGATTTGAATTTGCGCCCAGTGCGGCGAGACCGGAACTCGTGTCCAAAATGGGGCAGCACGGTACTTCGGGACAAACCGGGAATCGAATTGCATGGATGTCGGGGGCGCAGGGGCGTTTGCTTCTTGCTGTGGGGTGAACCTGGCGGTCGGGGAGCGGGGGTTGGGTTCTTTGCTTGCGCGAGTTGTGAAGGCGTGACGCGGTGATGCAAAGAGCGGTCGAAGATCCACTAAGTCGAGCCCTGACACAAGGGGCGCGCGCATCCCACTCAAGCCAAAAGAGGGCTTGAATGGGGCACCCAGCGGGACGACTGCGGTCGTGGTGGTTTGAGGATCGAGGCGAATCGATAACAGCTGTTCGCGACAGCTGTTATCGCACCTCGGCGACGGCCAGGCCCATGGGCGGCAGCGTCAGGGTTAGCTTGTGGTCGCGGATCGGCACGTCCTCGGTCGGGCCTGGGTCCGACGCCTTGCGCAATTCTTCAATCTGCTGCTGGGTCGGATCCTTCGGGCTCCCCATTTTCTTCCACGCGTCCAGCGTGTCGCCATGTGCGGCATCGACGCGTCGCACCTCTGCCCTCGTGCCCATCATTCCGGTGACGGTGTGCAATCCGATGCCGCCGCCGAGGTTCTTCAGCTCGAAGGTCACGGTCTTGTCTGTGTTGCTCAGCGGTGTTCCGTCCTTGTCGTCTTCCACCAGGTTCCACGCCGCGATCACGATGGTCCCATCTTTTCTGCGGGTCACGAGAGCTTCGTCGGTCGGCGCGGGGAGCCGCTCCTCGCCCAGTTCGTGCAGCAGCATAAAGACGTCATACGCCGGTTTCGGAATCCCGCGCTCCGCCACAATCCCGTACCCGCCATAGAACGGCGTCTTCACCACGCCCTGCTCCTCGAACACATCGGAGAAGCTCCAGTAGGACATCATCAGCGTTTTGCCGTCGCACTTCGAAATGGTGTCCGCCATCCAGGGTCCCATGTAAATGGAATCGGTGATCCGCTGCTCGTTCATGTAGGTGGCGTTGAACTCGCTCCAGATGAGGGGAATTTTTGGCTTCGCCGACTTCGCAATTTCGTCGTGCACCTTGTCGACCGCGGCGCAGACCATCTGGTGCGGGGCGATGGAACGATGGTCGTGGAATACGTCCATGGTCGTGTCGTTGCCGTAGACGTGGGTCGACACGAAATCCAGAGGGACATCGTTATCGGTCGCGTGTTTGATCATGTCGCCGACCCATGCTGCCTGCGCGGTGGCCGGACCGCCTACGCGGATCTTTTCGCTGACGGACCTGAGGGCGCGCGCGGTGTGGTCGTAGAGCTCGAAGTAAGTCTCCTGGGCCGGGCGCCCGATCCAGAAGTCGATGTTGGGCTCGTTCCACACCTCGAAGTACCACTGCGCCACTTCGTCGACGCCGTAGCGCTCGACGAGGTGCTGCGCAAACGCGGTGATCAGCGCGTCCCACTTCGCATAATTGTCCGGCGGAGAAGGAATCGGTTTGTACCAGAACGCATGATAGGGAGCGTTCGGCGCGAGCGCCTTCGGCATGAAACTGATCTCGACAAACGGCCGTACCCCGTGCGCCAGAAGGCCGTCATAAATCTGGTCGACATACGACCAGTTGTAGACCGGGTTGCCCTGCGCATCTTCGCTGTAGACGCCGTTTTCGTCGTCGAGAATGGCGTGGAAGCGCACATAGCGGAAGTCCGCGACTTTTCTCACACGATCGAGGTCGTCGCGATAGCTTTCGCGCATGGAGAGATTGGCGCGCCCCGAGCCGAACATCTGCTCCCAGAAATGCGGGAAGGGAGTTCCCTGGGCACGCGCATCCACGACGATCGTCTGCGGCGCCGCGCTCTCCTGTTGGGCAACGCTGCTGAGGGACGCGCCGGCCAGCAGGGCCACCGCCAGAACACAGTTGATCTTTCTCATTCGTATCTCCGAGGAGAATTATCGTCCAGGCGGGAGCCTGGCGCTCCTGGACGCCGTCGGTTGTGCAAAAAGAGAAAGGAGGATGCCCTTTGCGGAGCATCCTCCGTGTCTTTCATTCGTGGTCTGCTTCAGAAGCTGAACCGTCCCTGGAAATCGATGACCCGGGCTCCCAGAGCGCCGCCTGCCTGGCCTAGGTTTGAATTGCCGATGTTCGTCGAAATGGTGCTCGGATTGATATTCAAAAGGTTGAACAGATTAATCATGTCGGCTTTAAATTCGATTTGGGCACCTTCACCCAGCCCACGGATGTGCGGGAGGCCGAAAGCCTTGGCCGCCGTGATATCCACGTCGCGGTAATCCGGGCCGGGCATGGAGTTGCGATCCAGCCCCGGCGGGGGGATGAAGGCAGTGGCAACCTGCCCGGTATTATCGGCAATGGCATTCGAGTAGTTGGGAACCTCGAAGTAGTTATTCATGAACTGATCGTTATTCGTGCCGGTATTCGAGGTACCTGGGTTGGAGAAGTTACTTCCGGTTTTGAAGGCATTGTTGCCGGTCGAGCGACCCGCTCCTCCCAGATAGATCGGCCGGAGGTTTTGGTATCCATAGTTACAGAGGTTGCAGTAAATCTGGTGCGGCGCGGTATAGACGGGAGTCCACCCGAACCCGGTGTGGAAGGTGGCAATTCCGGAGAGCGTCCAGCCCCCGGCGACTTTCTCCTCCCAGTTATGCCCGCGGAAGATAACCGGCTGCCACACCCCAAACACCTTGAAGACCTGATTCAAATCGAAATCCGACCGTCCATAGGAATAGCGCGTGTCGTAGAGGTACGGGTCGCGGAAGTACGGGCCTGAGTCCGTATCCATGCTGTGCGCCCAGGTGTACTGGGTGTCGAGGGAGAAGGTATTCGAGAACTGATGCTTGACCCCGGCGATCATCATGTTGTCATTCGATTTGCCCTGGCTGCCGAAGGTATTGATGCTGTTGACGAGGGGATTGAGCGGATCTCCGAGAATGGTTCCGTAGCCGTTCGCGTCGTAGTTATACAGGGTATGGTGGGCGGAGCTGCCCAGATAGCCCAGATTCGCAACCCACGCATGGCCCAGATCTAACTCCATCTCGATCGAATAGTGATGAAGATACTGGGTGGGCAGGTTATTCGGCAGGCCGCCCAGGTTGGCTGCGCCTACGGTCGGCAGGCCGGCACTGTTAAAGGTGGTAATCACGTGCGGGTTGGGCGGATAGCCCATGATGTTGGTTGGACTGGAGGACGGTGCATAGAGGATATTCGGATTGATATTGGTCGGGCTGGTGCTGGTTCCGGGGACGGAGCTGGTTCCCGGCGGATTGCCGTCATCGTTGTTCGCGGTTGCAATCTGCTCCTCGTTGTAGTTCAGTCCATAACCACCGCGGAATACCAGTTTGCCGTTCTGCGCCGTGGGGCTCCAGTTGAAGCCGACCTGCGGTCCGAAATTCAGCTTCTGCGCCTGCCACGCATTAATGCCAGTTTTAATGGTGATGCCGGTGAGCAGCGCGCTGCCGCTGCCGAAGGTGAGCACGCCCATGTTGTTGTCCTTGTCGGAGAGCGGCCCGTAGTAGGAATAGCGCAGCCCGGCGGTAATGGTCAGATTGGGACGAGCCTTCCAGTCATCCTGGAAGAAGACGCCCCAGAGATCCTGGCGGTTATCGTTGCGGTAGCCTCCGGGAATGCCGGTGGTTGCCTGGAACGCTCCTCCCTCGGCCTCGGGTGCATCATTCATGAAGTCCCACAGGTTATAGAAGGTAAAGTTGGGCGCCCCGATGGGATCGTTGAGATAGTAAAGCCGCGTCAGGTCAAACCCGAACTTCATGGTGTGGTTGGCCAGGACCTTGGTCGCTACGTCTTTGTAGCCGTAAGTCCACTGGTCCAGGTGCGCAGGAACCGGGACGCCCAGAGATCCGATGGTGATGGCGCCAATTTGCGGGCTGCCTTCCAGCTGGTCCTGGGGCAGCCCAAAGGGCGCCTGGGGATTGCTCGCCAGCTCGTTATAGCGCCAGCCCGCCGCGTTGGCGCGCGCTTCATTCAGAAAGGTCGGCGAAAAAATGTGGTTCCAGATCAGCGAGAACGCGTCATTCACCTGGTCGTGATTGAACAGCTGATAGGCGTAGCCGCCGTTATAGTGGGTCAGCGAGGTGGGGACCCAGAAGATCGCGAAGCTGATGCGGTCGTTCTGTGTCGCCTGAGCATCCAGCCGTCCGTTGTACTGCTTAAAGTCGCTGCTGGTGGGATCGATGATGGTGTACTGGGCAATATCGGCGGTGGTCGAGAGGCCGCTGCCTACTCCCGGATTGCTGGTACTGACGTAGGTGAGGTCCTGTGTGCCGAGAGGGGTGGTGAGGGGAGAGCCGATGTTGATTCCCTGTCCGGCGATGGTTCTGCAATTGACGCCCTCGGTGAGTCCAGCCGTTGCGCAGTTCGCGGAACCGATCACGGTGCCGGCGACGGTGGATCCCTTGAAATTGAGATAGGTGGAGGCAATGCTGCCGCTGGGAGCGAGTCCTGCCAGCGCCGAGGTGGTATACCAGCCGACGCTGGTCTGCGGGATAGTCTGGCTTTGCCCTTCGTAGGCAAAGAAGGCGAAAACGCGATTCTTCCAGAGTGGGCCGCCGAGGCTGCCACCCCACTGGTTGTAGCGGTCCTCGTCGCGCAGCAGGCCGCGCTGCGCAGGCGTCAGTTTCGCGCCGGTGGTCGGGTCGTAGGCCTGCACCGATCCCGGACCGTTCCAGCGCTGGTAGGCATTCAGGCCGGGCCGCATGATCTGGAAGAAGAAGCTGCCGTGAAGATTGTTGGTGCCGCTTTTGGAAGTGATCTGGGTGACTGCGCCTGAAAACCGGCCATTCTCCGCATCGTAGGCGTTGCTGGTGACCTTGATGTTGCCGATGGAGTCCTCGCTGGGAGTGATGACGGTCGCACCGCCCCAGACGGCGCTTTCGGTACTGATCCCGTCGATGCTGTACCCGTTGTTTTCAAACTGCTGGCCGTTGCTGTTGGCCGAAGCTCCGTTCTCCGTCGCGAAAACGCTGCTCGAATGGCCGAGGTTGCCGCCCCCACCGGAGGAAGCTCCGGTTTGCGTTCCCGGAGACTGGAACCCACCTCCGCCCGCTTGCTGCGATCCATCCGCCAGCACCCCCGGCGTCAGCCGCAGCAGACTCAGCGGGTCGCGCTCGTAGACCGGCATATGCTGGACCGTGTTGGCCGAGATGGACTCGCCGGTGTTGGCGGTCTCTGTATCCATGGCCGACACGGTGGACCCATTGACGGTCACCGTGGTGCTCTGCCCTCCGGGTGTCATCTGCACGTCGACGGCATTGGCCTGCTCCGGATTCAGTTGCAGGTTGACGAAGTCTTTCTCCTGGAATCCGGTCGCGGTCACGGTCAGGTTGAAGGAGTCGGGGGGCAACGCGTCGAAATTGTAGACACCGCTGGCGTCACTGGTGCGAACCTGTTTGGCATTGGTGCCGGTGTCGGTGAGGGTGAGCGTGGCGCCGGGAATGACCGCGCCGGTGGGATCGGTGACCACGCCCTGAATCGAAGTGCGGAACTGCGCCGAAGCCGTCAGCGTTCCACACAGCACAGCCACAAGCAAAAGCGCCAGCTTCCGGCTGGCGCTGCGAGGCAGACTCACAAACTGAAAAAATGACGCCATGCTCCGCGCTCCGCGGAGGGTTCCTGCGGGAAAAACGTACATAGGCTCTCCTGAAATAAGTGCAACTTACCCGGGATGTTGGATGGCCTTGCGGGGATGCCCGAACGTCAGAAAGAACCCGCACCGGTTTGGATTCCACTGACCCCGGAAAGGTCTCGTCAGGGGTGCGGATTGCAGGAGCTCGGACCTGGCCTGCATGGTGGTGGAGGGGTGGCCGGTTATAGTGCTTCTGAGGCCGATCCCTTTGACCCGCTCCGCTGCTGCTCGTTTCGTCCCTATATTGTTGCGAGGTTTCGGATTCGCCCTCGCCGCGATGATGCTGTTCCCCGCCTCCCATGCGCGCGCCGCCGGGAACCCGGACGAGATTCCGGATGGGATTCCGCGCGCCCTCGCCCAGGAGCGGGCTGGGCGGGTGTCGGATCTGCACTACGAGCTCCACTTCACCCTTGTGCCCCACGCTGCCACGGCTGAAGCCATTGAGACGATTCGGTTCCAGCTCAGCGACGCTTCGACGCCGCTGCTGGTCGATTTCCGCGACGGCGCAGTTTCTTCGCTGCGCCTGAACGGGGGCGAATTGCCAGGGGCGATCGACCACGGCCATCTGGTTCTTCCCGCGGCCTCGCTCCACTCCGGCGCGAACACAGTCGACGCCAAATTTACAGCCAATATCGGAGCCGCGGGTAAGGCCATCACGCGCTTCGAGGATCACGATGACGGCAGCGAATATCTTTACACGCTGTTTGTTCCGATGGATGCGAGCATGGCGTTTCCCTGCTTCGATCAGCCGGATCTGAAAGGGCGCTTCCAACTCACCGTCAGCGTTCCCGAGGACTGGACCGTCATCTCCAACACGGCGCCCTGGAGGATCGAGTTCGCCGGCAAGCGTCCGGAGATCCAATTCAACGAGACCGAGCCGATTCCGACGTACCTGTTCGCCTTTGCCGCCGGACCCTTCGTTAATGTCCACCCGACTGCCGGGCTGCCGAACGTCTGGGTGCGCAAATCGAAAGCGCAGGCCGCGGCATCCGAAGTCCCGGCCGTGCAGACCACTGCCGCGGACGGCATTCGTTATTTGTCCGACTACTTTGCGCAGCCGTTTCCTTTTCCGAAATACGAAATGGTCCTGATCCCGGGCTTCGCTTACGGCGGCATGGAGCACGCGGGGTCGACCTTCCTGCGCGAAGAGTCGGTGCTGTTCCGCACCGCGCCCACGGCCGACAACCGCCTGGGCCGGCAGATCCTGGTGCTGCACGAACTGACGCACCAGTGGTTCGGTGACTTCACGACCATGCGCTGGTTCGACGACCTGTGGCTGAAGGAAGGCTTCGCGCAATACATGGCGTACAAGACGCTGGCCGCGCTGCGCCCCCACGACGACATCTGGCAGCACTTCTACCAGTCCATCAAGCCGGCGGCGTATGCGATTGATGAAACCCAGGGGACGACGCCGATTTATCAGGAGATTCCGAATCTGAACGCGGCCAAATCGGCGTATGGAGCCATCGTCTACTCGAAAGCGCCGGGCGTTCTGCGCCAGCTCAACTACGTGATCGGGGACGATGCGTTTCGCAAGGGCCTCCAGCTTTACCTCGCCGGGCACAAGTACGGGAACGCGACGTGGAGCGACCTGATCGGCTCGTTCCAGACCGCTTCGGGGCGCGACCTGACGACGTGGGCCGATATGTGGATCCGCCATCGGGGCATGCCGCGCGTCGACACCTCCTGGTTCTGCAGCGGCGGTCGGCTCAGCTCGCTGCGCTTCACGCAGGCGCCTGTGCTGGGAGGTAGCGGCACATGGCCCATCGCCACCGAAGTGGCGCTCGGCTATTCCGATGGCGCCGTTCACACCTTCCGCGTGGACATCGATGCCGACCCCAGGCAGCCGCCCGCCACGCTCGCCCCCGTGGGTCAGCCGTGCCCGGCCTGGATCTTCGCGAATAACGACGACCATGCCTACGGACTCTTTCTTCTCGACGCGAAATCGCGCGCGGCTCTGCTGCCGCAGCTCGCGGATGCCGGGCCTGCGGCTTCGGATCTTTTCCGGCGGACGTTGTTGTGGGGTTCCCTGTGGGATTCGGTGCGCGAGGTTGAGCTGGATCCTGTGGTCTACGTGCGCACCGCGCTCGACGCTCTGCCGCACGAGCGCGACGAGACGCTGGCCGCCTCATTGCTGGCGCACACGGAGACTGCGATGCATCGTTATGTGAGCGCGCGCGCGCAAACAGAACTGCTGGGCCACGCCGCGACTCTCGCTGCCGATCGCATGACGGGCGATCCCGATCACGATCTCCGCATTGTCTGGTTCCGCTCGCTTGCCGGATTTGCGGCGCAGCCCGGGGGCTCGGCGGTGATGAAAGATTTGCTGGCCGGCCGGCGCACGATCCCCGGCGTTGAGTTGCGTCAGCAGGACCGCTGGTCGCTGGTCACCGCGCTCATCGCTTACGGCGATGCCGATGCCGGCGCGGTCTTCGCCGCCGAACAGAAGCGCGACCCCTCGGGCGATGGACTCAAATACGCCTGGGTGGCGCAGGCGGCTCGCCCCGACGCCGCCACGAAGCGCAGCTACTTCGACGAGTACCTGCACAACCCGCAGCGTTCGGAAGACTGGATCCAGTCCTCGCTGGGCGCCTTCAATTTCTGGAACCAGTCCGTCCTCACCGCCCCGTACCTCGAGCCGGCGCTGGAAGCGCTGCCGCAAGTGAAGCGGGAGCGCAAGATTTTCTTCCTGGTCGCGTGGCTCGACGCGTTCATGGATGGGCAGCAATCCCAGGCGTCGCTGGAAAGTGTGCAGCACTATCTCCAGGCCGCCAGCCCCGACCCGGATTTGCGGCTGAAGATTCTGGAGGCGATGGATGAGCTGCAGCGGACGGTCAGGATACGGGCCAAGTTCGCGCATTGACGAGGTGAATCGATATGTGGTGCTTAGGAGATCCTGAAATTGAGCTCGCGGTAGAGCTCGAAATCATTGATGCAACGAATCCGGAAGGCTCCGCAAACGTCAGGTATTCGACGATTCGCCCGCTGTTTACTCGGGGCGGAGCTCTCTTTCGTGACGACGGTCATTTCGGTTGGATTCGAGAGGGCATAGCCAATCAGGAACGGATCTCGGCCGATGGCTTCGATTTCACTGTCATCCAGGTCGGGAGCATAGCCTTCCATTAAAACCTTGTTGAGGAGGGCACGATCAATTTTCTGATCGAGGATTATCGGCTTAGAGATCGAATCGTCAGTCAACCAATCGTGCAGAGGACCGGTTGAGACTTCAATCTCGTGGTATATCTCGTAGGGCATTTTCACGATGCCGTCTTGGGCCTGGGCGACAAGCCACGCCCAGAATTGCGGAATCCGATCGATGGGATAGTAGTCCTCATGAGCCCGAATCAGGACATTCGCATCCAGCAGATACGGCATCTACAGAACCACCGGCCGGTTCAGAGACGCTGAACTCTTCTCGTATCTACGGAGGAGCGATTCAACGGAAGCAGGCTTAACCCCGAGCACCCTTGCAGCCCGGGTATGGGTCAGACGACCCTCCCGAACAGTTCGATGAACAACCCCAACAAGGGCGTCTCCGAGCCTGCTTTGTTTGAGAACATAATAATCAGGGCCACCCTCCTTAAGGCGGTTAGCCGCCTTGGTTGTTGCCTTAAATGAATTCCACCGAGCGGCGTAGGAATCGGACAGGTCACGGTAGAGCTTCGCGGATATCCAACCGAGCCGGCGCAGACGAAGGGCCACCATGGATTCGCTCACCATCCAGGATTTTGCTACCTGTTCTATGTAGTCGGCCGCGATTTCTCGCCCACCAGATAGCTCAGCCGGCTTTTGAGTGGCGAAATTATGCGGGAGGAGCACGAGTCCAGCAACATCGTTGCAGAACTGCTCGATGCGTCCTTCTTCGGAATTCTCACTAACCGATTCGGGTGCTCCGCTGACACCGCTCCTTCCCAGGTAGAGGTGCGCGAGTTCGTGGATGAGAGTGAAGGAACGAGCCGTCCGCGCATCGTGATCGTTGATGACGATAAACGGCGCGATCGGGTCTGCGACGGTAAACCCTCGGAATACATCCTCTTCCAGCGCCGAGCGATAAGACCCGAGGTCGCCGACAAGAAGGACAAATACCCCCATTCGCTCCGTTTCTGTTCGGAGCCGCTTAAAAAAGTCGTCTGCATTGTCCCCCCATTCGGAGCGTCTGGCGGGAAGATGGAGCGCGGTGACGATTCGTTGCGCCAGCGAGTCTACTCCGTTCCTGAGCGTGGCGGACGCAACGAAGGTTTTGGGAATTGCTTCGTCGAGTTCTTCAAGAAGATCCCGGATAATCTCCTGGCGCGCCTTCATATCTCTGAGCAGAGCGTCGAGTAGCGCATTTTCCCGAGGTGAAATGTCATGGGCGGAAGATCGAAAATCTTCTCCACGCGGAGCCTTCCTCGGCGGTGCCATCATGTAGAAGGTGATCAGAGGCCGCCGATAGGCCTTTGCAAGCTTGCTAAGCTGGTTCCGTGTCGGGAAGCGGGCGCCGCGCTCAAGTTCCAGGAGCTTCTGTTCGCCACTTTCCTTGCTGGAATCCGCGAGCGCCAGCTTTTTTGCGGCCTCTGCCAGCTCAAGGCCCGCTGACTTTCTTGCCCAGACAAGAATCTCCGGATTGATTTCTTCCTGTTCGCGCATCGGTCGACTCGTCGAGCCCATTCGCCCAATAACAGTATATGAATTCGCTCAGAGGTCAACACAGCGAGACGTCCTCCTGGCCGGAGCGCAATCGAGACACGAGCCTGCCCGGTAAAATGGAGCGCAGTGATGCGGTTCCTGTGCGCGGTCGCTGTGCTGTTGGCGGTTGTATGCGCGAGCGGGCGCGCGCAGCAGGCCCCTGCGCCGCCGCAAAATGGATCGAATCCGTCGACTTTGACCGTACGTTCGACGCTGGTCGAAGTTCCGGTGCTGGTGAAGACGAAGAATGGCCAGGTGGTTTTTGAGCTGACGGCGCATGATTTCGTACTGACGGACGATGGGGTTCCGCAGCAGATCCGCATCGAGCAGGAGACGGACGCGGAGCCGCTGGCGGTGGCGGTGGTGGTGGAGACGGGGGGAGCGGGTGCGCGGCATCTGGCGGATTACCAGGAGCTGGACGCGATTCTCGATTCGCTGGTGGGGAATGTGGAGCACCGGGTGGCGCTGATCGGCTTTGACTCGACGCCGCATCTGCTGATGGCGTTCAGCGAGAACACGGAGGACGTCTCGACGCAGCTGTCGCGGCTGAATCCCGGCGACAACGGCGCGTCGATTCTGGATGGCGTCGCCGCGGCGGTGGATCAGTTGCGGGCGCAGCCGGAGCGGTTCCGGCGCGCGATTCTGCTGCTGAGCGAGACGCGGGACCAGAGCAGCCGGACCACGCTCAACGACGCGCTGCGGATGATCAGCGACGCGAACATTACGATGTACAGCTTCGGTTTTTCGAGCACCGGTTCGGCGGTGTCGCACGAGGCGTCGAAGTTTAGCCGAAACGAGCCGGGTCCGCAGCATGGGTGTTTCAGCCGGGACGGAACCGATCCCGTGAGCATGGCGGAGTATCAGGGGCATTACAGCAAGCAGGTGCTGGACTGCATCAGCGATCTGGCGCCGCCGCTGCGCCTGGCGACGATGGCGTGGATTGCGGCGGCGGGCGGGCTGAGAAAGAACACGGCGGAGTCGATTGCGGGGCTGACGGGTGGGGAGTTTTTGCATTTTCACGATTCGAAGGATCTGCGCGCGGGGCTGATCCGGATCGGGAACGATGTGCCGAACTATTACGTGCTGAGTTTCCGCCCTTCGGCGGTGACGCCGGGGCTGCATGCGTTGAAGGTGGAACTGAAGGGGCGGCCGGAGCTGGTGATGAAAGCTCGGACGGAATATTGGATCGATGCAGATGCTGGACCGTGAGGGCTTTGACGCCGTGGTCTGATTCCGATTTGGGTAAGCGGGGACTTTTCTTCGGCTGCCCTGGGATTTCGTTGAGGCGGGGCTTATCCCAAAGGGGCGACAAAGGCAGCACCTTAGGGTGAGCGTTGCAACGATTCGTGTTGATGTTTGGCCGGGAAGAGATTTTGCTTCTTGCTGTGGGGTGAACCTGGCCGTGGCTGCAGTTGGGGGTGTGCCTGGAAAAGGGGGTTCAGCTTAGGGAGGTCCCGTTCGGCGCGTCGCGTTGTGGCGACGTGCTCGGGTCAGGCTCTTCGACTGCGCGCCGTTTAGGTCATCACACCGCTCAAAAGGATCTGCGGCGGCCCTCGGCTCAGGACGACATTCTCTAAGATGCGATCGCATAAATACTCATTCACGATTGCGATGACCGGGATCAGCCGGGCGCTGGTGCTGCGGGATCGGCTGCTGGGGCGGATGACGCCCATCGTGGACGGGATCGCCCATGGAGCCATGGTGGAGCGGCACTGGATCGCGAGCGGGGCGAACGTGCTGGACGCGGTGTGGGTGAGGCCGGTGGCGGCGCCGGTCCGGGCGGTCGTGCTCGTCTGTCATGGGATCGGAGAAACCGTGGAGCACTGGCCTGCGGTGCAGCAACTGCTGGCGGCGAATGGGGCGGCGTCGCTGGTTTTCGATTATTCCGGGTATGGGCGCAGCACCGGCCGTATCGAGGCGGCGCAGTGCGAACGGGACACGATTGCGGCCTTCGCATATTTGCAGGGGCTGGCGCCGGGGGCGGAGATCGCGGTGCTGGGGTTTTCCCTGGGCAGCGGCATTGCGGCCGCGGTGATGCGGCGGGTGCGGGCGAGCCGGCTGGTGCTGTGCGCGGGGTTCACGTCGTTTCGGGCGGCGGCGCATTCGCTGGGGCTGCCGCTGATCCTCGAGCCGTTGATTCCGCCGCTCTGGCATGCCGACGAGTCGCTGCGGGACTGCCGGCTACCCATCCTGGTAGTGCACGGCGATCGAGACCGGGCGTTCCCGGTGGAGATGGCGACGGAGCTGGCGGCGTGCTGCGGGGCCAGGACGATGATCGTGCCAGATCTGCGGCACGCGGAGCCGTATTACAAGCCGAGCCTGGCGTACTGGGGTCCGATCGTGGAGTGGATCGAGAATGGGCCCAGGTCAACGGACCCCAGTCCATGACAGGACTTCTCGCTGGAGGCGAGGGTCCTGCGCTCGCTGACGCGAGCTACGGCTGGGGTCCGGAAACTTTCAGAAAGGCTGATCCTATTTAGGCTGCTCGAGGCCTTCGGGCATGAGCAACTGAGCGACTTCAGCCTGCGGTCCGATGAGTTCGACTTTTACGGGAGCCAGACCCGCTTCGCCAAAGCCGAGGACATTGGCGGCGGCTTTCGACAGGTCGATCACCCGGCTTTCGGGGACAGGACCGCGGTCATTCACCGTGACGATGACGGATTTGTTGTTGCGCAGATTCGTGACGCGGAGCACGGAGCCCAGAGGCAAGGTGCGATGGGCGCAGGTGAGCTGATTCTCATCGTAGGGCTCACCGCTGGCGGTGGTGCGGCCCTGGAAGAACTTGCCATACCAGGAAGCGACGCCGAGCTGATACCAGTGATGGTGGCTGACGATGATCTGGGGGTTGAGATGAGTGGCTGGGGAAGCAGCCTGCGCGCCGGCGACGCCCAAAATGGTGGCGAGTACAGCACCGACGATGGGGAGAAAATGGCGAGGACGCGTGGCGTTATCTGAGGTTGCGATAGCGGGCATACTCCTCCTCCTGAAATTGTAGGGATCCGGTTCGGCTAAGTCAAACATCCAGAACCATTTAATTCAGCTTTGCACTTGCAACCTTATTCCATCTGTGGTAGTCCGGAATGCGGAAACGGCTACCGAAAAAGCAACAGTCTTCTTCCGGTGTTCTGCGAAAGCAACTCCACGGAAAGAAGACCTAAAAAGTACGATGGCGGAATGAAGGACGACGCTGCCCAGGAAACCAAGGAGAATCGCAGTTTGCTACTCAAGGCCAATAATGTCAAGCACTTGGTTAGGTCGGCATTAGCACCTGCAGCACTTACCGTTGCGGGTTACGATCCCTCTTCCGGGGCTGGAATCACGGCGGACCTGCAAGTTCTTACTTCTCATGGTGTTCGCGGGGTGTCGGCCGTTACAGCGCTCACGGTGCAGTCGGCCACGAGGGTAACGCGCGTGGAACCGGTGAATGCACGTTTGTTACAGGAAACGCTGGACTTACTGGCGGAGGACGAGGCGATTACCGCAGTCAAGGTGGGCATGCTCGCGCGTGCTGAACTGGTTGAAGTGGTGACCAGATTTCTGGGCAAACTGGAACTTTCGAGGGAGAGAATTGTGCTGGATCCGGTCCTTCGGTCGAGTTCCGGGGCGGAATTGCTCGATCCGGAGGGGGTGCAGCGGCTGGTTGCGGAGCTGCTGCCGGTGGTCGGATGGGTGACGCCGAACCTGGCGGAGGCGGGAACTTTGGCGGGGGTGGAGGAGCCGGGCCGGGAGGCGGTACCTGGGGTGGCGCGCCGGATCCAGTCGCTGGGGGCCGGGCACCGGGCACCGGGCTTGGGACTGAATGTCGTGGTGACGGGGGGGCATCTGGATCCGCCGGACGATTATCTGCTGACGGCTGCCGGGGAGGAGCGGTGGTTTCCGGGAGTGCGGGTCGAGGCTGGGTCCGTTCACGGGTCGCACGGGACGGGGTGCGCGTTTTCTTCTGCGCTGCTGTGCCGGGTGATGTTGGGGGATGGGCCGGTGGAGGCGGTTGCCGGTGCGAAGGCGTTTGTAACGGAGCGGCTCCTGGGCGGGAATTCAGCAGTTTCGATCCATGGGACGATTCCCGTTCGATGATCGCCCCCCCGGATTCAATCTGGATTTGCATGCAAGGATCGGGTGGCGCGTCGTTCTAAAGACAGAGGGAGTGGCCTTCGATGAAAATCCTGCCCGTTGCAATCCTGGCCGTTTTGAGTTGCCATGCAGCCATGGCAGCCAAGCCCGATCCTGGAAGTGCCGCTGATCAGGCGGAACTGACGAAGGGGAACAACGGATTCGCGATCGGCCTGTACGGCCAGTTGCGCGCGCAGCAAGGCAATCTTTTCTTTTCGCCGCAGAGTATCTCGACGGCTTTCGCCATGGCGGGCGCGGGAGCGCGCGGCGAGACAGCGGCCGAGATGGATCGCGTGTTTCACTTCACGCTGCCGCCCGAGCGGTTGCATCCGGCGATGGGTGCGCTGCTGGCGGCTATGAATGCGCCGCATCAGGGTTATGCATTGCGGGTGGGGGACGCGCTGTGGGCCGAGCAGGACGCGCGATTCCTGAACGACTATCTGACGCTGATGCAGAGCGATTACGGTGCGGACTTTCAGCGTGTGGATTTCAAAACGCAGCCGGAGGCGGTGCGGGGGACGATCAACCAGTGGGTTGAGAAGGAGACGAACGGCAGGATCGCGAATCTGATCGGGCCCGGGGTGCTGACACCGCTCACGAGGCTCGTACTGACGAACGCGATCTACTTCAAGGGGTCGTGGCGTGCGCCGTTCCGCGCCATCGATACGACGCAGGACGGAGACTTTCACGTCTCCGGAACGCAGACAGTGAAGACACCGCTCATGCATCGGACGGGCAGTTATCGCTACTACGATGGCGGCACGTTTCAGGAGCTGGAGATGCCCTACGAGAGCGGCAACTCCGGCGATCCGTTGGCGATGGTGGTGCTGTTGCCGAAGGAGACGGACGGGCTGGCAGCGCTGGAGGAACGATTCACGGCGGAGCCGGCGACCGAGTGGATGCAGAAGCTGGAGCCGGTCGAGAAGGTGATCCTGACCTTGCCGCGCTTTACGATGACGCAGCAATTTGAGCTGAGCGGCGCCCTGGCGGCGATGGGGATGCCGCAGGCCTTCAGCCCGGCGGCGGATTTTTCAGGAATGACGGGCAAGCCGGAGTTCTCGATTTCAGCCGCGATTCACAAGGCGTTCATCGATGTGAATGAAGAGGGGACGGAGGCGGCTGCGGCGACGTCGACGGTGATGACGGCCGCGGCGATGCGGATGCCGGTGCCGCAGCCTCCGCCGGTGGTCTTCCGCGCCGACCATCCATTCCTGTTCATGATCCGCGACACCCAAACGGGAGGCATTTTGTTCCTGGGCCGGGTCGCCGATCCGACCCGATAGCGGCTGCCTATTGAGGCTGCGGCGCGGTGGCCTGGGGCCATTGGTTCGTCACTTTGCCGGTTGCGTCGAGGAACTGCATGGACGGTGTGCCGTCGGCGGAGACGCGCAGCAGGATGCGGGTTTTGCCGGTCTGATCGCAGAGGCGGAGGACGGCAGACTTGTCGGGTTCGCGTCCAAGGGCGGCGCGTTTGCGCAGGGCATAGGGATACTTTGTCTTGAAGTCCGCGAGGGCTTTCTGCTTTGCCGGCCCGTCGGGCATGGAGTGGATGGCGCCGAAGCCTGCGAGGACCTCGGGGGTGAAGAGGGTGTCGCCGATGTTGTCATTGATCTGGTAGGCGGTGGCGCGGTCGTCGCCGTCCTGATATGCGTCGATGGACATGGACTGATCCTGCTCGTAGCCATCGAAGCTGAGGTGGCCGGAGGACTGGAGCTTGCCGTCGGGAGTGCGCTGACCATCCCACATCATGCCGCCGTTTTCCGTCCCTTCATCGTTCATGAAGAGCATGCCGGCCCCCGAGCGATCGGCGCGGGAGAATTCTTTGCCCTTGAAGAAGCCGCCGGGAAATTCGGCTTTGTTGGAGATGACGAGGCGCGTGGTGCCGTCGGGCTCGACGATGTTGATGCGATGGACGGTGAGCTGATCGAAGTCGAGATGCTGTTGTTCGGCACCGGAGACGCGGCTGGGTCCGTGCCAGAGATTGAGAGCGGTGGTTGCGACGAAGACCAGGGTGAGAGTGCCGGAATAGAGGGCGAGGAAGCGTGGGTTCGAGAGGAGTTTGAGCATGCTGGGTCTCCGTAAGGGAGTTTACGTAAGTAGGTGGGCCGGGTCAGTGGAGCAACCGAGATTGGTTACCGCTTGAGGTTTTGCCGGCCGCTACGCGACCGATTCTCCTCCGCCATCCACTGAAAGTGTTGCTGATGGGTTGCGTGGCGGGTTCCGTTGGCTCAGCCGTTGAAGGCGACTCATTCCAAAACGGACCATGCCGGTACTTTTGGCGTGAGCGCATCCGTGATTCGCATGGATGTCGGGCCGGGAAAGGAGTTTGCTTCTTGCTATGGGGTGAACCTGGCCGGGCTAATGGGGTTGGGGGTGCGTTTGCATGCTCCGCACTTTGCTTTGACTTCGACGCGCGAGCCCAGCCAATTGATCATCGAGACCGGACGATCCGCTATGCGAGCCACGCGAGCTTTGGGCATTGCCTTTTTCTGCTTTCTGAAAATGCTAATGGGTGCGCGCCGGTTGCAGGGGTTTAGACATTGAAGGCCACTCATTCCGAAACGGGACAATGCCGGTACTTTTGGAGTGAGCGCATCCGTGATTCGTATGGATGTCGGGCTGGGAAAGGAGTTCGCTTCTTGCTATGGGGTGAACCTGGCCGGGGGCTAATGGGGTTGGGTTTTGGGTTGGGTGGGGTCGGGTCTGGGAATCGTGGCTGGGAGTCGTGGCTGGGAATCATGGTCTGGGTACCGTGGTCTGGGAATCGTGGCCGGGAACCGTGGTCCCGTTTCAATGTCCCAGGGGATTATCCCGGCGTGGTCGGGAATCGTGGCTGGGAACCGTTGGATCCGGGAATCGTGGCTGGGAATAGGCGGGTACGTGGTTGGGAATCGTGGCTGGGAACCGTGGTTGGGGACCGTGGCTGGGAATCGTGGTCCGTTTCAACTGCCAGGGGGACGCCGCGGCGTGGTCGGGAATCGTGGCTGGGAACCGTGGTTGGGAATACGTGGTTGGGAATCGTGGTCCCGTTTCAACTGTCCCAGGGGGTACTCATGCCGCGGCGTGGTCGGGAATCGTGGCTGGGAGTCGTGGCTGGGAATATCGCCCTTGGCCGGAAATATTCCCTTAGATTTTAGATTGTGGTCCAGTCAAGGATGACCTTGCCGGTGTTGCCGCTGATCATGGCTTCGAAGCCTTTTTCGCAGTCCTTATAAGAGAAGCGGTGGGTGATGACGGGGGAGATGTCGACGCCAGAGGTGACCAGCACGGACATTTTGTACCAGGTCTCGTACATTTCGCGGCCGTAGATGCCGCGGATGGTGAGCATGTTGAAGATGATTTTGCGCCAGTCGGTCTGCATGGGTTTGGCGGGGATGCCGAGGACGGCGATGCGGCCGCCGTGGCACATGTTGTCGATCATCTCGGTGAAGCCGGCGGGGGAGCCGGACATTTCCAATCCGACGTCGAAGCCTTCCTGCATGCCGAGTTGTTTCTGGATCTGGGCGACGGGAGTTGTGCGGGGATCGACGGCGAGAGTGGCGCCCATTTTACGGGCAAGATCGAGGCGGAAGGGATTGAGGTCGGTGGCGACGACGTAGCGGGCGCCCGCGTGCCGGACGATGGGGATGGCCATGAGGCCGATGGGGCCGGCGCCGGAGATGAGGACGTCCTCACCGAGGACGGGGAAGGCCAGGGCGGTGTGGACCGCGTTGCCGAAGGGATCGAAAATAGCGGCGATTTCTTCGGAGACGCCGGCGTGATGACGCCAGATGTTGGTCATCGGCAGCGTGATGTATTCGGCAAAAGCGCCGGGGCGGTTGACACCGACGCCGGAGGTATTCGCGCAGAGGTGGCGGCGGCCGGCGAGGCAGTTGCGGCAGCGTCCGCAGGTGACGTGGCCTTCGCCGGAGACGAGGTCTCCGATGTGAAAATCGGAGACATTCGATCCGACGGCCGCGATTTCGCCGACGAACTCATGGCCGATGACCATGGGCACGGGGATGGTTTGCTGGGCCCACTCGTCCCACTGATAAATGTGGACGTCGGTACCGCAGATGCCGGTGCGGCGGACACGGATGAGGACGTCGTTGATGCCATATTCAGGCTCGGGTACATCCTGGAGCCAGAGGCCGCGCTCGGCGCGCGCCTTAACGAGTGCTCGCATGGTTCTCCTGTTGAATATTCCTGATTCGCTGCGTTCGCAGACACGGATCGAAGCGAAGATTCACTTCTTGAGGGTACGGCATTCCGGGGTGAGACGGCGGGGGAGCGGTGGGCTGGTTTTTCGCGTGCATCGCGGGTCGGCGCCTGGTATAGTGCCGTTGCCGGCAGGGGATGGGGGATCGAATGGCGGGACAGAGAACGCGATGGCTGGCTGTGGCGCTTGGGTTCGCCGCGACGGTAGTGGCAGCGCACGCGGCGACGGCGCCGGCGGATCCGTGCACGCTGTTGTCGGCTGCGGAAGTAAGCCGAGGCTTGAGCGGAAGCTACGCTCCTCCCGAGGAAAGCGTCGCGCCCGCGCCGTTCGCGCATACGGCACAGGGCAAGGACTGCCATTACCGGTCGATGGCGGGCGAGCTGTTGTTTCGGATTTACTTCGATCCTTCTGCGGGAGACGCGACCAGTCTGTTTGCGCAGCTGAAGATGTTCTACGGGCCGCCCAAGGCGGTGCCGGGGGTGGGGGACGAGGCGTATTTCGATTCGCGGCATGGGCTGCACGTGCGCAAGGGAAACGTGCGGTTCTTTCTGCAGGGGTCGGGCAGCGACGAGCGGCTGACGGACCTGGCGCACACGGTGGCGGGGAAGCTGTAACCGGAAGGGGCGGCGCGGATCTGCGGATACGCCCAGGGTTGGGTCCCGGAAATTCATTGAATCAGGCGACGGAGCGAAATGGTTTTCCAGGGACAGCGCGCAGGGGCTAAAGCCCGATTGATTGTGCGACTTTTACGGCACGACTGAAGCCGCGCCCTGATACAAACCCAAAGAGCACTTCTTGTTGAACGGACTTGTTGTTGGACGGACTTGCGGAACTCCACCCCAGGGCGAGCGAAACTACGAGGACGTGCGTCCAGTCTGATTGCAGGCCAGCGCGGCGGAGGTGTGGCTGCGGGCCGGTAGGCGCGGACACGACAGTAATGGGACGTAGGGCGAGCGAGTTCTGCGGTGCGCGTGGGTTTGCGATACGATTAATAGCGGATTTGGGGCGCGTACGCCGGGCGTTTCGAACGCCTGAGAGCGCTGCCAGCGACGAAAGAAGATTTGCCATGACGGGTCTGAAGTCTTTTAGCAAACGTATGCGTCGTCGTGAGTGCGACGCGGGTTTTACGCTGATGGAGCTGCTGATCGTGATCTCGATCATGCTGATCCTGATGCTGATTGCGATTCCAAACATGCTGAACCTGAAGGCGACGGCGAATGAGACGTCGGCCAAGCAGTCGCTGCGCGCGATTCAGATCGCGGAGAATCAGTACGCGACGAATTTCCCGGCGAACGGGTTCGCGTGCTCGCTGTCGGCGCTGGGCGGGAGTGCGACGACGGGTCCGCCGACCCCGCAGAATGCGGAGCTGCTGCAGTCGGACCTGACCAGCGGGCAGAAGGCGGGCTACAGCTTCAACATCGTGAACTGCCAGAAGGCGCCGGGCAGCCAGCAGGACGATTTTGTGAGCTACGAAGTGACGGCGGTGCCTCAGGTGGTCGGCAAGACGGGCCACAGCGGCTACTGCCTGGACATGAGCGGAGAGATCAAATCGGATCCGGCGGGCGGGACTAACTGCACGATTGCGATCCAGTAGAAGCAGCGGACAGCGGTTAGCGGACAGCGTTCAGTAAAGGCTGCAAAGAACAAGCGTCAACGATGGAGCAGGTAGACCGGGATTGAATCGGACAACGAGCATCATCAGCCGCCAGCGCGTCGAGAACCGCTGGCGGTTTTTGCTGGTGGCGGCGGTTGCAGGGCTGTTGGCCCTGGGCGCAGCGGCAGAGCTGCGGGCGCAGCCGGCGGTGAACGCGGCCCAGGTGGCGGCGCGGGTCGATCGCCACTACAACGCGCTGCACTCGCTCGAGGTGCATTTCGTGCAGAGCTACACCGGCATGGGGGTGGACCGGAAGGAGTCGGGCGTGCTGCTGCTGAAGAAGCCGGGCAAGATGCGGTGGACGTACACCGATCCGGATGGAAAGCTGTTTGTGCTGGACGGGAAGGATGGGTATTTCTACTCGCCGGGCGATCCGGAGGCGCAGAAGGTGGCGGAAAAGAAGCTCGACGATTTGCGCTCGCCGCTGCAGTTTTTGCTGGGGCACACGGAGCTGCAGAAAGAGCTGACGGGGCTGACGGGGACACCGGATGGGAAGGGCAATTTTGTGCTGTCGGGTGTGCCGAAAGGGCTGGAGCAGCGAGTGAGCGCATTGAAAGTTACCGCGGCTCCGGACGGAACGATTCGGTCGATGACGATTGAAGAGACGGACGGGGTGACGAACCGGTTCGATTTCAGCGGTGAGGCGGGGAACGTACCGGCATCGAACGCAGAGTTTGTGTTTGTGCCGCCGCCGGGAGTGCATGTGGTGGAGAGCGAGCCTCCGGTCTAGCCCATCGCAGGGAAAAGCGGGTGAAGGGAGTCCCGTTTGCCTTTCCGCATCGCAAACTACAGGAACTTTGGCGGGTGACTTTTTGGGACGGTGCAAGACCGGATCGGGGGATTTTTTAACCGGATCCGGCTCAATATGATGGCAGCCATGCTGAGGCGAGCCGGGTATTACGCGGGGATTGTGTTGTTCTTGAGCGGTTGGGCCTCGGGCCAGGGACTGAATCAGAAGTCCGGACCGTGGGTTTTGCAGCAGAGCGGGACGACGGCGGGGCTGCGCGGCATCGATTCACTCGGCGGCGGCGTGGCGTGGGCGAGCGGGACGGACGGCACCGTTCTGCGCACCGAGGACGGCGGTTATGAGTGGCAGAGCTGTGCCATGCCGGAAGGCGCCGAGAAGCTGGATTTCCGCGGCATCTGGGCGTGGGATGCCAACACGGCGATCGTCATGTCCAGTGGTCCCGGCGATCTCTCGCGGCTGTACCGGACGGCGGACGGATGCTCGCACTGGGCGCTGGTGCTGACCGATCCCGACAAAAATGGTTTTTTCGATGCGATGGTCTTCGCGAACCGTCAAGTAGGGTATCTGCTCGGCGATCCGGTAGGCGGGGCGTTTCCGCTGCTGCGTACCGCGGACGGCGGCATCACATGGACGAAGATTCAGTCGCCGGGGTTGACCACGGATTCGCTGGGGATTGCTGCCTTCGCCGCGAGCAACTCCGCCATGAGCAACGCCGGCCTGGTGGTGAACGCGCTGCTGGCGGGCGATGGGCGGATCTGGTTCGGAACCGGCGGACAGGGCGGAACCTTCGTGTATGAAGGGGAAAGCAATTGTCCCCGGGATGGGGATACCCCGGCGGATTCGGCGTGTTTAAATACCTGGACGTTTCGGCGGCAGCCTTTGCCGATGGCGGGCGGCAGCGCTTCAGCGGGCGCGTTTTCGCTGCGGGTGGTTTGGTGGGATGAGGGCGTGAAGGCGGCGGTTGCGGTGGGTGGGGATTTCTCGAAGCCGGACGAGACGGATGGGACATCGGCGTGGACGCCGGACGGGAAAACCTGGACGGCCTCGGACAAGCCGCCGCACGGGTACCGGTCGGCGGTGACGTGGGATGCCGACGTCAACGCATGGATCGCGGTCGGAACCAACGGGTCGGACGTGAGCTGGGACGGGGGAAAGTCGTGGAGACCGCTGGATACCGGCGACTGGAACGCTTTGAGCCTGCCGTTTGTGGTGGGGCCGGGCGGGAAGATTGGGAAAATCAATCTGGATCAGCTGCACAAGTAGGGATTGGGGATTAGCGATTAGGGATTGGGGATTAGGGATTGGGGATTAGGGATTGGGGATTCGGCTCGACGCTTCGTCAGGGCGCGTGATCACGACCGATCCCCTCGATCTGGTGCACGAGTGAGGCAATTTGCGAGCATTTTGGGCGTCGCCGTTCCCTGCCACGGCTGGTGCTGACCTGTCCTGGATCGAGAAAAACGACCAGCGCACCTCATTGCATATCAATTTCCGGAAAGCCGACCTTCCGTCCCGAACGAATAGCTGGCCTTCTAGAATGACTTGCATCACATGAAGCGAGTTCAACCGTTTCCAAGTTTTGACATCATCCTGCCCGACGCTGTCGTGCATCGGGCAGACGAACGCGTTACCAGCTATTGGGTAGATGGCGAGCGTGTCTTTCTTCAGCTTTCGAGCTATTTCAAACCCGAAGGAAGTCCAATCCCTGCAGAGCAGCGGCTACGGGAGCGGATCGCAAAATCTTCCGGCCGGTGGAAGATGTGGGAGCACAGTCCTCTCGTCACCTATGGGGCAGAACAGGCAATTGCTGAGACCGTTGATTCGGAAGGACTGCTGTGGATTCACGCGTACTTTGTGTGGCCCCATCTCACCGTTTACGCGACGGTTTCCGGTCCCCAAGATGAGGTTCGGAATACTCAGAACTGGGCAATCACGGCGCTCGACAGCATGAAGCCGAATCCCTAATGACAGTGGTTCGGGACTTGGTTCCGAGAGTATCACCGGAAGTTTGGAGCGGACCGTAACAGAACAACTGCAGATCCTTCTGCTTCTGCTCAGGAGGACACACGTGGGCGGCTGGGTTGGCGCCAGGACGCTTTGCTGAAGAAGTTTTATAGATAAGAAACCATCCCTCAGCGGCTAAAGCCGGAGTCATTCTGCAGGTTGTTTCGGCACGGCTGAAGCCATGCCCCTTCAAAGCGGCGGCGGGGTGGTTGATGACTCGGCCTGAGGTGGTTGATTACCCGAGTTTGGAGCGGACCGTGGCAGAAAAGCAACCGCAGATCCTTCCGCTTCGCGTCAGGATGACACGCGTGGGCGGCTGAGGTGGTTGATGACAGCGGTTGGGGTGGTTTAAGCCGGAAGTTGAGCGTTTTGGGCTTCGGGCGCGTCTAGTCCACGAACCGGTGCGCTTCAGGCGTGCGGTGCGCAGGAACTGCTACGCTTGAGAAGAGGTAATCGCCCGGCCGAAGCGAGAGATTCGGGCTGTCGGCGGGTTTTCCCATGGCTGAATATGTGATCAGGCTGGCCGACGAGCGCGGCCACGTGCAGGAGCAGGTGCAGTCGGCTGCGACGGCCGAGGAACTGCGCACGCGCTTCTCCCAGGCCGGGTACTACGTCTACTCGGTGAAGCCGCGCGGGCTGACGGGCACGGCGCGCAAGACGAAGCTCGAGACTTTCCTCATCTTCAACCAGCAGTTTCTGACGCTGATTCGAGCGGGGCTGCCGATTCTCGGTTCGCTGGAAATGCTGGCGAAGAGCCAGAAGAATCCGAATTTCGCAGGGCAGCTGCAGAACGTATCGCAGCGGGTGCGAACCGGCGAGCCCATTTCGTCCGCATTTGAGGCGCAGGGCGGTTTTCCGCTGATGTATACGACGACGCTGCTGGCGGGAGAGCGGTCCGGCAATCTGGAAGAAGTGCTGGGACGGTATTTATCGTTTCAGCGCATCTCGCTGGCGTTCAGGAAGAAGCTGACCGCATCGCTGATTTATCCCGCGCTGCTGATCACCCTGGTCTTCGGGCTGTTCATTTTCCTGATCACGTTTGTGGTGCCGCAGTTTGCGAAACTGTATGACCAGATTGGAACCAAGCTGCCGGCGATGACGCTGTTTATGCTGGCGCTGGGAACGGCGGCGCAGCGTTACCTGCTGTATATCCTGCCGCTGCTGGCATTGATCGGGTTTCTGCTGTGGCGATGGAGCCGCACCGATGCGGGGGCCGATCGCATCGACCGCATTCGCATCCGCCTGCCGCTGTTTGGGAAGATCTGGCTGAAGTATCAGGTGGCGATGTTCGCGCGCACGCTGTCGACGCTGCTGACCGGAGGCATTCCGCTGGTGCCGTCGCTGGAGACGGCGGCACGATCGATTACGAGCAAACGGATCAGCAAGGCCGTCTTTTCGTCGGTCACCAGCGTACGCGAGGGCAAGGGGCTGGCGAAGAGCCTGGAAGCGACGAAGGTTTTTCCGGAGCTATCGACGGAGATGATCGAGGTCGGCGAATCGACGGGCGCGCTGCCGCAGATGCTGAACTCGGTGGCGGAGTTTTTTGAGGAAGATGTGCAAACGGCGCTGACCGCGGCGCTGGCACTGATTGAGCCGGCGATCCTGATCGTGATGGGTGTGGTGGTGGTGATAATTTTGATCGCGCTGTATCTGCCCATCTTCTCGATGAGCAACGCGCAAAATTTCAGGTAACGAGCTGGCGGTGCGGCCCCTTTGGACTCGCCTCCGGCTCGCGCAGGGTGACGTTGACAGTAGTTTCAAAATGAAGAGAGCGGTAAAGCAGAGGTACTGAGTATGGCCCAGGCTCCCCCGATCATATTGCCGACCGAGCAGGACGAGACGGCGCAGGCGCAGGCACTGGCGCGGCGATATCGCTGCGAATTCGTCGATCTGCGGAATTTCCGGATCCGGCACGAAGTGCTGCGCAGCGTGCCGGTGGACATGATGTTCCGCTACAACTTTGTTCCGCTGGAGCAGGAAGAAGACCGGCTGGTGATCGCGGTGAGCGATCCGAGCAAGCTGATGATGCTGGACGAGATCAGCGGGTTGCTGGCGCAGCGGATTGTGACGCGGGTGGCGACGCTGTCGCAGATCACCGACCTGCTGAAGAAGACGGAACAGAGCCAGCGCGTGCTGGACGAAGCGTCGGAGGGAATGACCTTCGACGTGCTGACCTCGAGCGAGGACTCGGACGAGAATATCTCGATTGAGAAGCTGACGTCCTCTGAAGACATCAGCCCGATCATCCGGCTGGTGGACACGACGATTTTCACGGCGCTCGAACGGCGCGCCTCTGACATTCACATCGAGACGTACGACGATTCGGTGCTGGTGAAGTACCGCATCGACGGCGTGTTGCAGCCGGCGATGGCGCCGATTGCGCGCGAGCATCACACCACCATCCTGTCGCGCATCAAGGTTATGAGCGAGCTGGATATCGCCGAACGGCGCGTGCCGCAGGACGGGCGATTCCGGGTTCGCTATAAGGGCCGCCTGATCGATTTTCGCGTGTCGATTATGCCGACGGTGCATGGCGAAAACGCTGTGCTGCGCGTGCTCGACAAGGAATCGATGAGCGAGAAGTTCCGCAAGCTGACGCTGGACGTGGTGGGTTTTGCAGATGACGATCTGTTGCGGTTCCGGCGGTACATTCGCGAGCCGTACGGCATGGTGCTGGTGACGGGGCCGACGGGATCGGGCAAAACGACGACCCTGTATGCGGCGCTGAACGAGATCAAGAGCGACGAAGACAAGATCATCACGATTGAGGATCCGGTCGAGTATCAGATTCGCGGGATCACGCAGATTCCGGTGAATGAGAAGAAGGGGTTGACGTTTGCGCGCGGGTTGCGGTCGATCCTGCGGCACGATCCGGACAAGATTCTGGTGGGCGAAATCCGCGATCAGGAGACGGCGCAGATTGCCATCAATTCGGCGCTGACCGGGCATCTGGTGTTCACGACGGTGCACGCGAACAACGTGGTGGACGTGCTGGGGCGCTTTCTGAACATGGGGGTGGAGGCGTACAACTTTGTGTCGGCGCTGAACTGCATTTTGGCGCAGCGGCTGGTGCGCACCATCTGCGAGGACTGCGTGCAGGAAGTGCATTACGACGACAAGACGCTGTGGGAGAGCGGGCTGGACGTTCCGGAGTGGCGGGGGTTTCCGTTCCGCGAGGGGCGCGGCTGCATTGAGTGTGCGGGGACGGGATATCGCGGGCGGACGGCGATCCACGAGCTGCTGGATTTGACGGACCCGATCCGGGAAATCATTCTGGAGAAGAAGCCCAGCTCAGAAGTGCGTAAACTGGCGCAGCAGGAGGGCATGCACTTTCTGCGCGAGAGCGCGCTGGACCGCGTGCGGCGCGGGCTGACCACGCTGAAAGAGATTAATAAGGTGACATTCATCGAGGCATCGCGATAGTGGCTCTCGAAAACCTGTTCAAACCCGCAGCGGGAGCGCGCCCGATGGTGGCGTGCGAGATCCGGTCAGAAGGCGTGGTGGCGGCGCGGTCCGCCCGGAAGCAGGAAGAGATGGTGCTGGCGTTTTCGGCGCTGCCCGAGGGGGCATTGGCGCCGGGACTGAAGGTGCCGAACCTCGCGGACGCGGCGGTGGTGCGGGCGGCAATGGAATCGGCGCTGGGGGATCTGGATGTGCGCGGCGGTCCGATTACGCTGGTGGTTCCGGATGCCGCGGCGCGCGTGCTGCTGCTGGACTTCGACACGCTGCCGGCGAAACGGCACGAAGCGTTGCCGGTGGTGCGCTTCCGGCTGCGCAAAATGGTGCCGTTCGATGTAGAAGGCTCGGCGGTGAGCTATCAGGTGATGACGCAGAAGGACGATCAGCTGAACGTGCTGGTGACGGTGATGCCGGGCGATGTGCTGGAAGAGTACGAAAGCCTGGTGCGCGACGCGGGCTATGAACCCGGCGCGGTGTTGCCGAGCACACTGGCGGCCGCGGCGTCACTGGCTGGCGACAACGCGACGCTGATGGTGAATCATACTGGCGCTTCTGTAACCACGGCGGTTACACAAGGGGACGAGATGCTGCTGCACCGGTCGATGGATCTGCCGGCAGAGGCGAGGGCGCGCGAAGAGGAGATGGCGCAGGCCGTGAACACGGCGCTGGCGTGGTATGAAGACACGCTGAAGGGATCGCCGGGGACGCTGTATTACGCAGGGCCGGGGGGCGCCAGCGCGGCGGCACAGTCGGGGTGGATTGCGCTGGTCGATCCGGCGCCGCGGATCGTGGATCTGGGAGTGGCGGCGGCGTCGATGTTGACGACCATTCCGCCGGGCATCGCGGCAGGGGTGACGGGGGCGCTGGCCAGCTAAATGAAGATTGCCGTCAATCTCGCGAGCCGTCCGTACATCGATCTGCGCGCGATCTACTCCCGGCTGCAGGCGTGGATCATGATCCTCGCGCTGGTGGGACTCGCGCTGTGGTTCCTCTATCGCAATGAGCGAGGCCAGGCGCAGGCGGCCCAGACTCATGTGACCACGGTGGAGGGCAATGTTCACGCCCTGGAGAGCGAACAGCAGAAGTATCGGCAGATGATGCAGCAGCCCAAGGACGCGGCGATTCTGCAGCAGTCGGAATTTCTGAACGGGCTGTTCCAGCGCAAGGCGTTTTCATGGACAGCGACCATGACCGATCTGGAGACGGTGCTGCCTTCGGGCGTGGAGGTGATCAGCATCGATCCGATCGTCGCGACGGATGGGCATGTGACGATTCGCCTGCGGGTGACGGGCGAGCGCGCCCGGGCGCTGGAGCTGGTGCGCAACCTTGAGAAGTCGAGGCATTTTGCGGCGCCGCGGGTAGCGTCGGAATCGCTGGCGACAGCGCAGGGCAGTCAGCCGAGCCTGCAGGCGGTCAGCACCACCAACAACGTCAACGTCGACATCCTGGCCGATTACCGGCCGCTGCCGCTCAATGCCGGCAATGAAGCGAAGCCGGCCAAAACAAACAGCAAAAAGAAGACAAAGACAGGGGATCAGGCCGCCTCGGGAAAACCGGCACGCCATCATGGAGGAGGACCAGCGACTCCATGAATCGCGGCATTTTCACGAAGCTGAATTTGCATTTCCTGCTGCTGGCGGTCGTGGTGGCGGCCGACATTTTCATCGGCGTGCGCTTTGCGCTGGCGTGGCGGGCGATTCGCTCGGATCAGTCGGGTGAATTTATCCAGCACGAGGCGCGACTGGCCCAGCTCGAGGTGCAGATGAAGCACCTGAATGGACTTCCGAAGAAGGTGGACGCGGCCGACCAGGATGCGCAGAAATTCTACGATCAGCGCATCGCGCCGAATTATTCCACGATTCTGGCCCAGCTGGGGGACGTCGCCACCAAGAGCCACGTGCAGCTGTCGCGCGAGTCGTACGTGCAGAATCCGGCCGCGAGCGGCGGACTGACCGAACTGCATATCGATGCGGTGCTGAGCGGGCAGTACTCGGACCTGATGCATTTCATCAACGGAATGGAGCGCGATCAGGATCACGTTTTCTTCATCATCAATGGGGTGACGCTCAATGGCCAGCAGGGCGGGCTGGTGAATCTGCGTCTGCGGTTAACGACGTATATTCGCGCGGGCGCGAATGATCTGCCGCCCGCAGAGATCACCAATACCGATTTGCAGGCTGCGCCAGAGCAGCCATCTGCACCGGTTCAGGAGCCCCAATGAAGAGCGGCTTCGAGAACAAGCGCAATGTGGTGATCCTGGCGGTGCTCGGGCTTGTGATGATCGCCGCGGCAGGGTATTTCGTGATGACGATGTTCGGGGGGAGCTCCTCGCCGGCGCCGGCGCAGCAACAGGCGACCGAGGAAGCGCCGCAGAACCACGCAGAAACCGGGGCGGGGCAGAGCAATCAGAATGGGCACGCGGCTCAGAAGCTGCCACCGCTGGAGAAACTGGACCCGACGCTGCACCCGGAAGTGATGGCGGGAGCGGAGGCGCTGGAGTACAGCGGTGCGGGGCGCAACATTTTCTCGACGGCTTCGGCGCCGGTGGTGATTCCGAAAGTGATCGCGAGCATTCGGCCGCAGCCGATTGTGCCGCAGGCGCCACCGGGACCGCCGCCTCCACCGCCCATCGATCTGAAGTTCTTTGGCTATGAGGCGAATAACGGCGCAAAGAAAGCGTTTTTGCTGCATGGAGACGACGTGTTTATCGCTACCGAAGGAGATGTGGTGGATCACCACTACAAGGTGGTCAAGATTTCGCCGCTTTCGATTCAGGTAACGGACCTGCTGTACAACAACACGCAGACCCTGCCGCTGACACAGAGCTGAGATTATGAAACCGTTGCAGGCACAAATTCATCGGCACGAGGACGGTCATGAGGCAGGGTATGTCCTGCTGGCAGTTATTTTTCTCACCGTGCTTCTGCTGGTGAGTCTGGCGATTGCCGCGCCCAAGATTGCCGTCGCGATCCAGCGCGACAAGGAGCTGGAAACGATCCATCGCGGAGAGCAGTACAAGCGGGCGATCAAGCTCTACTATCAGAAATTCGGATCGTATCCGACGTCGGTCGATCAGCTGGTGGAGACGAATCAGATGCGCTTCCTGCGGAAGAGGTACACGGACCCGCTGACCGGGAAGGACGACTGGAAGCCGGTGTACTTTGGGCAGGCGCACGTGCGGCCGCTGGGCTTCTTTGGGCAGCCGCTGATGACGGCCGGACTGACCGGGACCGCGTCGATGTATGCGGCCGCGGCTTCGACGACGACCGATGCGAATGGGGTTCCCATTGCGAGCCCGGATCAGTCGGCGACGGGTGGAAGCGGAGGACTCTCGGGCTCGTCGGGATCCAGTTTTGGATCGCCAGGTTCAGGATTTGGGTCGCCGAGTTCGGGATCGCCAGGTTCAGGATTTGGCTCGCCAAGTTCAGGCTCGCCAGGTTTAGGATTTGGATCGCCGAGCGGGAGTTCTCCCACTTCGGGGTTTGGATCGAGCGGGAGCGGAACGTCGGCAACGACGTTTGGCGGTGGAGGCCCCATTGTGGGGTTCACCCTGCCCGTGGATAAACCATCGCTGGTCGAGTACAAGCTGCAAAAGCGTTACAACAAGTGGGAATTCAACTACGATCCGATGGAAGATCAGGCGCAGGCACTCTCAGGGTTGACGAATGGCTCGTCCACGGGGGGCGTGCCGACGAATGGGAACGGCACGCCGACCTCGACCTTCGGTAATGCTCCTGGGCAGACGTCGCCGGGATCGAACCCGACCAATCCGACAACGAGTCCGACGACTCCGAATGCGCCGACGGATCCCACTGCGCCGCAATAGGAAAGGCCCGCGCGATGGCGGGCCCTTCTGATGAGCTCAACAATTCTGTCTGAAATCTTAGACCTGGAACGAGGATCCGCAGCCGCAGGTGCTCTTGACGGTGGGATTTTCGAACTTGAAGCCGGCGGCTTCGAGGGTCTCGACATAGTCAACGACGCAGCCGTTCAGGTACATCAGCGAGGTCGCGTCGACGAAGACCTTGAGGCCGTTGAACTCGTAAACCTTGTCCATCATCCCGGCCTGGTTCTCGAAGGACATGGAGTACTGGAAGCCGGAACAGCCGCCGCCGACAACGCCGATGCGCAGGCCGGCGGGGAGCGGATCCTGAGTGGCCATAATTTCGCGAACCTTGTTCACGGCGTTATCGCTGAGCCGGACAGGCGTGGTCTTCGGCGCGGGAACTGCTTCGGGGGACGGGGCAACGGTAGAAACGGTACTGGTAGCCATGGATTTACGGTCTCCTGGGGAAAACCCTCTGCCCTTTGAGTGTACCGCACGCGGGGGGCAGGAATCACCCTTCCATTTAGATGCGTTACAGGGACCGGAGTCGCAGGGTGGGGAGGGCCGGTGGCTTTCCGACCGTGATCCCGGTCACAGATTGCGTCACCTGCAGGGGTCTAACTTCAATGGGGTGTTCTGGATCGAAGGCGGCCGAGGCGTTCCCGACGGGATGTCCGCCGGTTCCGACTCTTCGGGGGTCGCGCTTCAGCACGGAGGAAAACAATGGTCGATGCAGGGTTTGCGGAGATCATGAGAATCGACAGAGCGGACGCAGAATCCCTCCTGAATGGGTACGCGTGCGCCAGCGTCGCGGATGCTTTAGGGCTGCAGGCGGTACAGCTGCAGTCGTTCATCGCTACGGGATCGGCGACGGTAGCGCTGGCTGAGAGGCTGGGAATGCAGGTGCAGGCCGCCGAGGATTTCGGAATCCGGCTCGGAAAAAAGGGAAGGATCGGGCTGATCGTCGGCATGCTGCTGGCGGGATAGGGCTGCCACGGATCGAGGCTATTGTGGTTCGCCCGTCGCCGCTAACATCTGGTAGCTGACGAAGGCGAGATGCTTGCTGTCCGGCGCCCAGGAAGGCACGTTCATCGTGCCGGAACCGCCGATCAGATGAAACAGCACATGGATCCTGCCGTCCGCCAGCGAGAGCACGCGCAGGGCGATGGGTTGGTTGGCGGGATGGCCGGTGGTGCCCTTCTCATAGCTGATAAAAACGATGGACTTCCCATCCGGGGACACGTGCGGGGTCCAGTTCACGAAGTCGTCGTGGGTGATCTGCTCCGGCGATGAACCATCCGGACGCATGCGCCAGATCTGCATCGTGCCGCTGCGGTCGGAATTGAAATAGATGGACTGACCGTCCGGCGAGCAATCGGGATCGTCGCTGATCCCGGTGCCCGTGGTGAGCGCGTGCTCTTCGCCGCCATCGACGGAGATGGCATAGATGTTGCCGGAGCCGTGGTCGGGGCGGGTGAAGATGATGGTTTTGCCGTCGGACGACCAGCTGTGGAAGTAGGAATTGGGATGCTCGGTCACGAGACGGGGCGTGCCGCCGGTGACGGGCACGATGTAGACGCGGGATTCGGGCTTGCCCGGCGTGGCGCAGCTGATGGCGAGCAGCGTGCCGTCGGGCGCGAGGCCATGGCTTCCGTTGCAGTGCGTCGCATCGCCGATGTCGAGGGGTTGCGGCGTGCCGCCATCGGCGGGGACGGTAAAGATTTTGCCGTCCTGATTGAAGATCAGGGTTTTGCCGTCGCGGGTCCAATTCGGGGCTTCGAAGTGCGCCTGCGCGGACCAGACCACCACGTCGCGGCGAAAATCGGCATCATCGCCAAGGGTGTTGAGCGTGCTGTAGAGCGCCTGCGTAGCGGGCGGAGGCGCGGGCGTCTCGAGCGTGACATGGGAGAAGACGGCCTTTTCTGTTTGGTTGGGATCGTGCGAGCAAAGGCCGAGGCCGACATAGAACGGTTGTTCGAGATGGACCTGCGTGCTCGCGCCTACCTGGCGGAGAGGTTGGTTTGGTCCCGAGGCAACATACATCGTGATCGTGTCGCCGCGTTTTTCAATGCGCACGCGCTGGGGAGCCGACATATTGAGGTTGTTGCTCAACTCCAGATCTTCGGTGATTGCGCCCGGAGTGCGACGATACTGGAGCGCGGTAAGCCCGACGCCATGCAGCGCCGCGTCCGCATAGACGGAACCGGGATCGAGAGTCTGGCGAAGGATCAGGATCGCTTTGCGATGCGGATTGTGTTCTCCCGCCGCTTCAGGAAAGGAGAGGTCCGCGGTGAGCGTGACATCGCCGGAAGCCTTCTTCCAGAGAAAATGGAAAGCGTCGGTTGTGCCCCACAAATTCGCGCCCGCTGCGGTGAGGGTGTAGGTCTGCGCGGCTGCATCATAGACAGCGGTGCCGGGGGGCGTGACGGCGCCCACGTCCGACTGGCCCTCGAAGAGGCCGAGGGTCTGCGCATGGCCGGGTGCGCCGATCAGAGAGGCGGCGAGAAGGAGAACGGCGCAACCGAGTCGAGAGCGATTCGTCATAACGGGGTTTTGTCCGGGAGCCAGTATAGGTCATGGCAGCGCCTGGACACGGAACGATGGCAGGAGGGATACGACGGGGGGCGGAAATGGTGCGCCCGGAGAGATTCGAACTCCCGACCTGATGCTCCGGAGGCATCCGCTCTATCCAGCTGAGCTACGGGCGCGCTCTCTCAGAATACTACGGGGAAGGAGCAGCACCGGCAGCGCGGGCCGTCTGCGCCACCGCGGCAATGTGAGGTGGACCGGTGCGGCAACAGCCACCCACTGCCTGCGCTCCAGCGGCATACCAGGTGCGGGCGAGTGCGCCGTAGCGGGACGCGTCCGAGGCGCCGCGCCAGCTCCGAGTGGCTGCGTCCCAGGTTTCGCCGGAGTTGGGGTAGACGATCACCGGTCTTCGATCGCGGCATCCGAGGCGTGCTTCGGCGATCAGGGCTTCGATGTGCTGCGGCGCGGTGCAGTTGATGCCGACAGCGGCGACTTGCGGCGACGCGGCGATCCTCTCCGCACAGACCCGCAGCGGCTCACCGTGAGCGACGTTCGCGGCGTCGCGGCAGGTGAACGATATCCAGGCCGTGAGCGCAGGAAAGGATGCGAGCGCGCGCAGAATGGCCCGGGCCTCTTCCAGAGAGGGAATGGTTTCAAGGGCGAGCAGATCGGCACTGGATTCGGCCAGTACCGCGAGCCGCTCGGCATGGAAGGCGACGAGACCGTCGAAGCCGATCGCGTAGCGGCCGTGGTATTCGGCTCCATTGTGCAGGGCTGCGCCGTAGGGTCCGAGCGATGCGGCGATCCAGATGTGGCGCGGATTCTCGCGGGCATAGTCCGCGCGCGCCTGCTCGGCAATCTGGACCGAGAGCCGCAAAGCGCGCGCCGCGTCAGCGTCCTCGCGGCCCAATTCGCGATAGCCTGCAGCGGAAACCTGGTAGCTCGCGGTCGAGATGCAATCGGCGCCCGCGCGCAGATAGTCGAGATGGACAGCAGCGATGGTGGCAGGGGATCGGTCGAGCACGTGCGCCGACCACAAGGGGCCGGAGATGTCCGCGCCGCGCCGCTCGAGCTCGGTGGCCATGCCGCCGTCGAGCACGCGAATGGCGGAGAAGGGGATGGATTCGCGCAGAGTCATCGATGCAGCTCACGCAAGCCGGGACCGGATTGGGGTCCGGTCTCATAATCCATTGTCTATTGTGGCAAGAGAAGAGGGAGGGGGGAGGCGGGTGGGGGCAGGCTTAGAAAGCACCGCCCACGTTATTGGTGAAGAAGTTGTAAATGGTGTTGGTGAGTTTGGTCATGGAGGCAATCAGAGCGAGCGCCATCACCGCGAGGATCAGCCCATACTCGATGAGGTCCTGCCCGGATTCGTCCCTGATGAGTTCCATCAGTTGTGGTGTGGCGATGATCATTGCAGTCTCCTTGCGACTGTTCGGCCACGGATAGCGGGTAGAGTCCAGGAGGCGCGCCAAAAGTGGTTGTACCCACATTGGACTAATGGACATCTGGTTGCAATGGCTGCCCCGTGTTATTACCTCAGTGTGGCTCTCAAAAGCTTCGATCTAAAGAGGTATATCGGACAACAGGCGACGCAACATGAGCCACGCAGAGGCGGTTTGCGGTGCCGGCGGCGGTCGAGTAAACTGAAGCAACATCGGGGCTAAACAAGACGTCGGGGAGTGGCTCAGCCTGGTAGAGCACCTGGTTCGGGACCAGGGGGTCGGAGGTTCAAATCCTCTCTCCCCGACCATTTAATCAAGAAGATAGGGTTGAAGCTGAGGGGCGGCGTCTGGCTGGGGCACCCAAAAGGGCACGCACTCAGCCCCCGATTCGGGGACATTCCTGGTTTCGGCGGGAGTTGCTGAGGGCTTCGCAGCAGGTCCAGCGAAGACGGCCGCAACCGCTCGGGAGCCAGCATCCACGCGCTCATCCCACCACGACTCCGAATCTGCGTTCAGCGTGACATCACAGTCGGCGTGATCCATGTTGATGGGGAGACCGTTTCTGGATCGTGCCAATGGCTGTATCCTGGGTGTCGCGGAACCAATGCGGCAATGGAAGGCGGCCGGCTCCGGGGCCAGAGGGCGGCGCAGCGGAGTTTCCGGACAACGGATCCGTCGCGGTTCTGGTTTGGCTCGCTCCACGAATTGCCTCGTTCCTGTTCTGGAAATATTGCAATGCAGCATGTATTCTTGCTGCGTTGCATAAAACCCTTCAGCGAGGGGAAAACCTTATGGAATCGATTTCTTTACAGGAACAACCCAGGGCGACCGCCGAACCTGTGTTCACGCTCGAAGGCAGAACGGCGCTGGTCACCGGCGCAGGCCGGGGCATCGGCAAAGCGATCGCCCGCCGGCTGGCCGCAGCCGGCGCCCGCGTCATGATCAACGATCTGGACGAAGCCATGCTGCGCGAGTCGGAAACCGAATTCGCCGCTTCTGACCATGTGCAGCATGTCTGCGGCGATCTCACCGATCGGGCGACGCCGGAGGCCGTGGTGCAGGCCACGCTATCTGCCTTCGGCTCGATCGACATTATCGTGAACAATGCGGGGTACAGTTGGGACAACGTCATCCAGAAGACAAGCGACGAGCAGTTTCAGGCGATGCTGGAAATCCATCTGGTGACGCCGTTCCGGCTGCTTCGCGCCGCCTCCACTTTCCTTCGTGAAACGGCCAAGCAGGAGATTGCTGCAGGGCAGCGCGTGATGCGCAAGGTCGTGAATATTACATCCATTGCAGGCACGGATGGCAACCCTGGCCAGATAGGGTACTCATCGGGAAAGGCGGGCGTCATCGGCTTGACGAAAACACTGGCGAAGGAGTGGGGACGCTACAACGTCAACGTGAACGCGGTCGGGTTCGGGCTGATTCAGACGCGCCTGGTGCAGGATCTGAACGCTCCGGGCGCGGGCATGGAAATGCACGGCCACCAGATCCGTCTGGGGGTGCAGCCAAGCCTGCTTGAATCGGTGAAAAGCGCATGTCCACTGGGCCGGCTGGGAACGCCGGAGGAGGCAGCGGGTGCGGTGCTGTTCTTCTGCTCGCCCTTATCGGATTACGTCACGGGCGAGGTGCTGATTTGCGGTGGGGGCCTGCACTTTTAGCGGGTGCTCGCTTCGGGTGGATGCCTGTGTGGGCGCGACTCGACGGTGTGCGGCTCCGGATCGGTGTCTTTCGCGAAGAGGTAGTCTTCTTCGACCAGCCAGTAGACCTCGAGCCAATGGTCCAGGCTGTGTTCGTTTCCGGAATCATGCGACGAAGGGTGCGGTCTCTGCTGCAGGGGGAGGACCGGTTCGAGGGATGTTGGCATAATCGCCTCCGGGTTGCGGCGCTCAGGTGGGAGTGAGAGAAGATAAGCACGAGACGCGGGTTCTCTGCTGTGACGCCGGTCACAAAGCATTCCTGATCGTTGGAGATATTCAAGGCCAGGTTCGTTTCCATGGCATCAATATCTGTCGCCTGCAGGCGTGCCGGACACTTCCATTGTTTGTGCGCAGGACTACAGTACCAAGTGTCCGCAGTTCCCATTCGCTCCCACCGCCGGCGTCTCTCCTTCCTTCGCTCACCGCACCGGCAACTGCGGAAGGTCCGGGCCCGCGAGTTCGAGGGCACTGTTCTCCTCCTGCCCTGAACTGCGATTGCACTCATCGGTGGTGACGCCACCATGCGCGAACACGTTCACTCCTTATGCCGGAGATGCAGAGTCTCGTCCTCTGCCGGGCGCGATTGCGCTTCGGCGATGCAGTCTTCATTTACTCATTGCGAACCATGGAAAGGAGCCGGCCTGTGAATCACAGAGAAGTTGTAGTCCTGAGCGCCGTGCGCACTGCCATTGGCAAGTTCGGCGGAGCATTGAAAGATATCCCGCCTACCGAACTGGCGGCCAAAGTTGTGTGCCAGAGTCTGCAGCGTTCGGGCCTGTCACCGAGCGACATCGGCCATGTCGTCTTCGGAAACGTCATCCACACCGATCCGAAAGACATGTATCTGGCGCGGGTTGCTGCTTTGCGGGGCGGAGTTCCCGTCGAAACAGCGGCGCTCACGCTCAATCGTCTGTGCGGCAGCGGTCTGCAGGCGATACTGACCGCTGCCGACGCCATCATCCACGGCGATACCGATGCTGCCATCGGAGGCGGCGCGGAGTCAATGAGCCGCGCTCCTTACTGGCTGCCTTCGATGCGCTGGGGCGCACGGCTCAACGACGCCACTGCGGTCGATGTTCTGGTGGCAACGCTGACCGATCCTTTTGACGAAGTGCACATGGGGGTGACCGCTGAAAACGTCGCGCGAAGATGGGGAATCTCGCGGCAGGATCAGGATGAGCTGGCGGCAGAGAGCCATCGCCGCGCGATGAGCGCGATTGAAGCGGGGAAGTTCAAGTCGCAGATCGTGCCCATCGAACAGAAAAGCAGGAACGGGCCGGTGATGTTCATGACGGACGAACAGCCGAGGTCGGACGCGACGCTGGAAAACCTGGCTCGTCTGAAACCGGCCTTCGATCCCGAGGGGACGGTGACGGCGGGCAATGCATCGAGCATCAATGATGGCGCGGCTGCCGTGACGCTGATGGAGCGCAGTGTGGCGCAGGAGCGTGGACTGAAACCGATGGCTGTTCTGGTCGATTACGTTGCCACGGGAGTGGAGCCGAAGGTCATGGGGACGGGGCCGATCCCCGCAGTCCGGAAACTGTTCGCGCGCACCGGTCTGACGACGGAAGAAATGGACGTGATTGAACTCAACGAAGCCTTTGCTGCGCAGCTGCTCGCCGTGCGGCGCGAACTTGGCTTCCCACCGGAAACAACCAACCCGAATGGCAGCGGGATTTCGCTGGGCCATCCTCTGGGGGCGACGGGCGCGATTATTACTGTCAAGGCCCTGCATGAACTGAACCGGATCCACGGAAAATATGCGCTGGTCACGATGTGCATTGGTGGCGGACAAGGTATCGCCGCTATTTTCGAATCGATGAACTAAGGACCTTTTTGAAGGAAGGTGCGTTATGGCAACCCAGCTTCTGGACGAGATACAGATTCCATTCCTGAGACCGCTGGAGGGCAAGGTCGCGCTGGTGACCGGGGCTTCCCGCGGCATCGGCCGCGCGATCGCCAAAGAGCTCTCCGACCGCGGAGCCACTGTCGTCATCAATTTCCTCAACAGCATCGTCCGCGCCCAGGAACTCCGCGATGATATCCAGGGCGGAGGAGGCGAAAGCAGTCTTCTGCAGGGAGATATCTCCGATCGCAACGAAGCGCGCCGGATCATCGGGAAACTTGTAGAGGTCTATGGGCGGCTCGATATCCTGGTGAACAACGCCGGAATCACCCGCGACCGGTCGATCCGCAAGATGACGGATGAAGACTGGTCGGAGGTGATCGCGACGAATCTCAACAGCATTTTTTACTGCACGAGTGCAGCTCTGCCGTCGATGATCGAACAGAAATTCGGCCGCATCATTAATATTGCTTCGTTTTCAGGACAGGCGGGTAACTTCGGTCAGGCGAATTATGCAGCGAGTAAAGGGGGCATCATCGCGTTCACCAAGGTGCTGGCTCTGGAACTGGCGAAGTACAACATCACGGCTAACGTGATCGCGCCTGGCTTCACTGCGACCGACATGCTGGCCGCGGTCCCGACAGAGGTTCTCGATTCCATCCGGGACCGGATCCCGCTTCGGCGCTTTGCGCAGCCGGAAGAAATCGCCAAGGCAGCCGCCTTCCTTATTTGCGACGGCGACTACATTACCGGCCAGCAAATCAATATCAATGGAGGCATCTACATGTAAGTCTGCACTGCTTACCGGGAGCGCGCGCGCAACCAGCCTTCGATGTGCGGCCAGGTGGTCTTGTGTGCCGCACTCCCGGCCATAATACCGATGTGGCCGCCCGGGACTCGGTACAGCTCTTGGTCGAGGCTTGCGGTTTTCGTGAGGATGGCCTCGGATTGGCACGGAGGGGTGATGTGATCGCCCTCCGCAATTACCGTGAGCAGGTTAGCTCGAATTTTTCCGAGGTCGACGCATTCTCCTCGCACAATCAACTCATTCTTCATGAGAAGATTTCTGCGATAGAGGTCCACAATCAGCTGGCGCCACGCCCCGCCGGCCATGGGGATGTTGTCGGTGACCCAGGTATTCATGGCCTGCCACGACTCCACGGCGCGCGGGTCGTCGAGTTTGTCCCATAATCTGGCGTAATTTCCGATGTAGTTCTCCACCGGCTTCAGCGCTTTCGCGCCATAATCGATCAACTCGCCCGGCATGTTGCCGAAGGCATCCACCACCCTGTCGACATCGAAGTACCTCTCGTCGGTCCAGCGCGCGAAGGTCAACCCATTGCGGTTGGAGAAGTCGAGAGGCGCCGTGAGCAGCAGGAGATTCCGCAGTCCATCGTTGGGGCGGAGCGCAGCATAAATGGTGGTCAGGATGGCCCCGATGCACCATCCCAACATGCTGAACTGCTCGACGCCGGCAATCGCCTTCACCTTGCGAATGGCGCGCGGCAGGTATTCGATGGCGTAGTCGTCCAGTTTCATATGCCGGTCTTCCCACCCCGGCACACCCCAGTCCAGCAGATATACGTCGTAGCCCTGGGCGACCATGAACTCGATGAAACTGTGGCCCGGGCGTAAATCGAGAATCGAAGGCCGATTCATGATCGCAAAGATAAGCAGCAACGGGATCGGAAATCGTTTTTCGGCGGGGAGCACAGGCGTGTATCGGTAAAGCCTGGCCTTGTTCAGCGTCCACACCAACTCTCGCGGCGTCTGCGCGATCGCGGCTTTGGTCGTCAACACACGCGTGAAGAGCCGGAGTCGCTCAGCCACACCCACCCAGGGTTCCATTCCGATGACGGCTTGGTCCACGGGCTACCTCCGTTTTCGCGGTGGGGTTCTTTTGCCGACGAATGGGCTTGTGGCGCCCAGCCGGCTCTGCCTGCCGGGAGGCTCGCTGCGCGGAGTGACTCCCCTCCCCGCGGCGTCGCCTGCGCGGAACTTTCCCGCTTCCGGCTGCGGGGCCGGCTGGTTGCGACCCAGTAATTTCTCGATTCGATCCAGTTTGGCATCCATGTCATCCAGGCGCATTTCGACGTTGGTGAAGCGTTCAGCCAGCGCGGCCACCTCCTGCCGTGAAGGCAGAGAGAGTTGTTGCAGGGCCTGGATCATGGACTTGTCCATCGCCTCGCGCACGGGCGCGGAGGCGGTCAAATATCCCTCCAGCATCGCCCCGGTTGCCTGCGCGTAGCTCTCCGTGTTCACCACCTCGACCATGGTTTTGGCGATGGCATCGAGATATTTGTCACGAATGGCGCGGAAGGGCTCGAACGGATCGTTCGTCGGCGACTGACTGTTGTTATTGGTTTCGCTCATGGGTGCTGCCTCCCTGCGGGGCCATGCGAAGCATATACCTGCCGCTGCGGACGGGCTACGCATTCTTTGCGCTTACCTGCATGTCCCTGTGCGGCCCGTCCTTCTGAGCGCGGTCTAATGGACCACCATTGCCAGCAATTCTTTCTGCGCGTCCACGATTGCGTTCACGCCGCGCTGGATAGAATCGGCCACCGCCTCCGCCGGTCCTCCATTCGCGGCGAACTTCTCCCGTGTGGTGTCGAAGACCTCTTTCGATTGCGCCGCAGCATGATCGAGCACTTTCTTTTGCGTTGCAACAGCGCGCTCCACCCCTTCCTGCGCGAACTTCACGACCGTGTCCGCCGTCTTCGCCGTCTCGGTGGTACGGTTTTCCAGCAGAGCAGCGATGGCGCGGTTCTGCTCCACCATCAGGTCGATGACGGCCTTCTGGGTCTCAGCAAACCGTTCAAATCCGCTGTTCTCCAGTTCGAAGAGGAACAACCCCGGCGCTCCGGGCAGCTTCTTCACGATTTTCATCCACAGGTCCACCAGTTCCGTGTGTTGCTGCACCGCAACATCCAGAGCCTTCTTCTGGACTTCGGCAATCCGTCCGGCTCCGGACGTCGCCAGGTTGGTCATATATTCAGCAAACTCGATCTTTTCCGGCTCTGCGGGCGCCGCCGGACTGCGATGAATCCTCTGCGCTGCACTCATAATGGCTCCCTGCCTTTCTCTATGCCGCCTATCGTGCTGCACTGCAGCATGGCACAATGCTACGCCGACCCGCCCGGATGTCAAGGGGTAAAATGAAAACCTGAGCATGCCGCCGAAAAGCATCCTGATCAGGAAGTATGAGAACCGGCGTCTATACGACGTAACCAATAGCCGTTACGTGAATCTGGATGATGTGGCCCGGATGCTGAAAGACGGCCACGACGTGCGTGTGGTGGACGCCGCATCGGGCAAGGACATCACGCGCCTTATCCTCACGCAGATCATCGTCGAAGACGCTAAGGCTCCGGATTCGGCATTTCCGCTCGATCTGCTGCGGGAGATGATAATTTCCTCCGGCCGCGCCAGCCAGGAAACCGCCCTTCGCTACATGAAGACCATGCTCAATCTTTATCAGGACACCTACCGGGCCATGTCGCCTCCGGTCAATCCTTTTGAGTTCTTCCGTCAGGGCGGCGCCGGTTCTGCGGTCCCCGGTCAAGCGCAGGCCCCAGCCGCCCATCCCTTCGGCGAACGCGAACCGTCGCAGGAGGAGGGGGTCGACGAACTAAAGCGGCGCGTTGCAGGTCTGGAGAAGCTTGTTTCCAGTCTTTCGCCTAAAACGTCCTCTTCCGGCCGATCGGAACGCAAGGGCAAAAAGAGGGAACGAATGCGCTCATAGTAAGCCGCTCTTCGTTCGCCTATCCCGAGCACGACCGATTCGCAGAGTTCAAAGTCCTGGCGAGAAGATTGGGGCAGGGGTCTGGGCGGACGCGGCCGCTGAGGGTGGTTCGCTCAGAGATGTAAGCGGTGATACGGACGGATCCTGGAGGCAGGGAAAGGCCGAAATTCCTGCCGGGGGTTGACAACGGAGCGGTGGCTTGGTTATGGTACATACCAACTTATCGGTATGTTGCAAACCGCGCAAAATCAGCATGAATCGAAGACGAAGCTGCTGGACGCGGCTTTGCGGGTAATCCGGGAAAAAGGGTACCAGGCGGCGCGCGTTGAGGACATTTGCGAGGCGGCGGCGCTGACCAAGGGCAGCTTCTTTCATCATTTCAGGAGCAAAGACGAGCTGGCTTTGGCCGCCACGGATTATTGGAACGAAATGACGGCGGCACTGTTTTCTTCGGCGCCCTATCACGCTCTGGAGGATCCTGTGGACCGGCTGCTGGCTTACGTCGATTTCCGGAAATCGCTGCTGCGGGAGGAGCTGCCGGAGTTCACCTGCCTGGTGGGGACGATGGTGCAGGAGGTATACGCGACTCATCCGCCGCTGCGGGAGGCGTGCGAGCAGAGCATCAGCGGGCACGCCGCGAGCCTGGAGCCGGACATCGCCGAGGCGATGAGGAAGTACAACGTGCACGGAAACTGGACGCCGCAGAGCCTGGCGCTTTACACCCAGGCGGTACTCCAGGGCTCTTTCATTCTGGCCAAAGCGCGCGGGGGGGCAGAGGTTGCGGAGATGATGATCGACCACCTGCGCCGCTATGTCGAGCTGCTGTTTCACCGGAACGAGGACGAGGAAGGGAACCCGGATGCAGCGCGGGAGCGCGAGCCGAAATGGGCGATGGACGGGAGCGCGTCCGCGACCCGTTCCTCGCCACGAACCTGTACGGCGCGGAACACGGAACCCCGATGATGATTTCTTACCCGAGCTTCCGCAAATCCCGTCGCAGCCGCTCCGGATCTCCGTCCCCAAGCGCGTCTTCCAGCTGGGCGTGCGTGCGCTCCCAAACGGGAGCAGCCTCGGCGAGCAGCTTCCTGCCCTGCGCGGTCAGATGCAGCCTGCGGCCGCGCCGGTCGCTGGGATCTACGGTCACTTTCACCAGCCTGCGCCGCTCGAGCGGCTTCAGCGCTGCCGTCAACGTGGTCCGGTCCATCGCCAACAGCTCAGCCACCGCGGCCATGCCTGGCGTCTCCGGACGGTTCAGCGACATGAGGAGCGAGAACTGGCCGTTGGTCAGGCCCACGGGCCGCAGCGCTTCATCGAACCGCCTTGCGAGGGCGCGCGCTGCGCGCTGGACATGCAGACACAGGCAGCAGTCCCGCACCCGCAGCGTCGTCGCGAAAGAAACCGGCTCGCCTCTTGACATACGTTCCGCTAGATTGATATCAACATATTCCATGTTCGTCAAGCATCTGTTCAACTCGAGGAGGAACCATGGTGGACACAACGGCGGAGAGGCCGAGTGGCTGAACGCCGGTGATGAGGAACTGTCTTTGACCGGCGAACATGCCGGCAATCTGAGGTTAGCTCGTTCGTTCTCTAATCGATCGTGCCAACGGAGTTGCAATTATGACCACCCCTGGATGGAAGGCCACATATTCAAGTCAGGAAGGACCCCGCTGGGGGAGTTCGGAGCCTGTACTCTCCGATGTTTCCCATCCGGAAGTTATACAAGCGGGGCCTGCCTATCCAATCAATTCGGCCCCCGAGTCGAAAAAGGCGCCCGGAACAGGGCGTGAGAAGTATCTGAATCGGATGGCAGTGAAGGCAGGAGACAAAATCGTTCTGGTATCGATGAGCGATGTGTTGTGGATTCAGAGCCACGGAAACCTGGTTCGGCTGCACCTGCAAAATACGAGCTACGAACACAGGACAACCATCACCAACGCGTACACGCGCCTGGATCCGGAGCGCTTCCTTCGCGTGCACCGCAACGCGATCGTGAATCTGGACCATGTGACGGAGTTCGATCTTCCGCGATGCGGCAACGCCTTCGTTCACCTGCGCAACGGCAAGGTTTTGCCCATCAGCAGGAGCGCACGGGTGGTCTTGCGGCGTGGGCTGTTGTCGCAGTCCTATGCATCGACAGGGACCGACGATCTTTAGGGTGGTGTCTCCGGAATTCATTGAACAAAACAATTCGACGGAGCGAAAGGGTTCCAGGAGCCGCGCGCAGGGGCTAAAGCCACGCTTCTCAATGGGCGTTTACGGCACGACTGAAGTCGTGCCCTGATACGAAGCAATGGCTGGCAAGTGGTTTTGATCAGCAAGAAACAAAATGTCGGGAAAGTTTTGTGCTAATTTTGTGCTTCACCCAGCCACTGACCCATTTCGAGTCGCACGGACTTCAGCGGAGTCGGTTGACTTGTCGCGGTTGGGCTCGCAGATTGCGGAGCAATTGTTGCTCTGATCGCAAGACTTCAGATATCCCCGCCGGCTGAGGCGGTTCACCCTGTTGCTGTCGGGCGCGTCGCTGGAGTTTCCTCTCGCGGACAACTGCCAGGGGCTGATCGGGGACTTTCTTGAATAAGGCTCGGGAATAGTCGATTGATCGAGTCTTGGATCGATCCTGAGCCATCTCCGCGTCCACCACCTCACTTGTGCCTCGAACAGACCGAAGTTCCTCACACACCGCACGCCGCAATGCCTGTTGCGTGCGTTGCTTTCCCTTCCTGATGTTCTTGCGGCTGGAAGCAGGACTCTCTCCGTAGGTGTTGCGCCGATCTTTTAGCAGGGAGTTGCTCTTCTTTTGCCGGGGAGACTTGACCTTGCTCATAGCAGCATTATGCCGCATGCCAGACGCATTCCTGAGATCGGGTCGTTGCTGGTGGAGTGTGGGCATTGCGGAAAATTCGGGGCACTGATGCGAAAAGCAACCGCAGATCCTTCACGTCGCCTGCCCCATCGCCGTGCGATGGGGCCCCACGGCGCTCCGCTCAGGATGACAGCCCAGGGCTTGGGATTGGCAGCCGATCCGGAGATTTGTGCTAATCTGTGCTGCCCCGCTGTGATTCCTGTGCATCCTGAGCCTCTGGGGCATTGAAAAGTCAGTAACTAAATCTGGTTTCAGTGGGCCTTTGAATCGTGCCCTGATACAAAACCGCTCATCCTGGCAGCGCAAGGCGTCTCATTGAGCCAGGGAAAAGGCGCAGGGGCTAAAGCCACGCTTCTCAATGGGTGTTTACGGCACGACTGAAGTCGTGCCCTGATACGAAGCCAAAGAGCACCTCAAAGAGCACCTATTGAACGAACTTCCGGACTCGACACCAGGGTCGATGGGGACCGCGGCTTCGTCTGGCCGAATTTTCTACCGCAACGCTATCCGTTCCTATAGGTCGATACACTCGGGCATGAACCGCGGACAATGACGGCGGCGTCTGCCTGAATCGCCATCGCAATCGGGAGAAGCTTCTCTCCTGTAAGAAAAAAGGGCGGAAGCCCCGTGATGGACCTCCGCCGGAACGATTGCATCGCGAGCCGGAGCGTTTCCGCCCCGGCTGTCCGCAAAGGTTAGAAGGTGAATCGGCCGCCGAATTCCATCTGGCGGGGCGGGTTAGCCTGCGTGTTCAGAACGCCCCAGGTGGCGGGAGTAGCCAGCGATACTCCGCCTGTGCCCCCGGCATCGGTGAATTGCCGGTGGTTGAGCATATTGGTTGCGATGAACGAGAATTCGAACGACGTCGCTTCCGTAAGCCGCACGTCCTTCTTGACCTGTCCATCCACATTCCAATAAGGCTGACCGGTGAACGGACCCAACCCGGGGTTCCTGGTGTCGATGCCGAGAATCGGAGCGCGCACCTGGTTCCATACCGCGACCGGGTTCCTGAAATAGTTCACGCCAACCGACGCGCCGCTGGGTGAAACGGATACCTGCGTCCCGACTGAGTTCCCGTACGCATCCGTTCCGCCCGCCACACCAAAGTGCGCAGAGTGACCGGCATTATAAGGAGTGGTAAAGACGCACTGCTCGTTGGAGGCGTAGTTGATGCCATCGCCCTCGCCGAAAGACTGGGCATCGGTCTGGGTATTGCAATAGACCGGTGGTCCGGATCCCGCGGTAAAGATGGGAGAGAAGGCCCAGCCGCCGGCCGCGCGTCCCAACAGACCATGCTGACCTTTGAACCACGGCTCCTGGGCCACGATGTAGGTGTTATAGACAAATTTGCGGTCGTAGTTCTGGTTACCGTACATGGTCCGCAGATTGTAGGCATCATCCTGCGTATATTCGCTCGATGCCTGTACCACGGCTCCGGTACCCAGCGCTTTGCTGTAGGTGAAGTTATGCTGCATGGTCAGCCCGTGCCATCCGCGTGTACCGAAGCTGATAAAGCCGCCATTGTAATTGCCGAAGCCCGTGCTGGCATTCTCGGCCACGCCGCTGCTGAACTGACCGCTGGCGCCGTTGGTCGATCCGGTGATAGCGGTGTTCATCATGCTTCGCGGGAAATTGAAGCCGGGATTGGCGCCCCCGTTGCCCGCGTCCAGATCGGACCACAGACTCCAGACGCCCTGGGTGAGGAGGTTGTTGGTTCCGTTGGGCCCTTCCTGGTCGAGTACCGCGGCGGTGCAGTTGGCATATCCGTTGCAGTACCCCGTTCCCTTTAAGGCCGCTTCAAAGAACGGCTGGGCCGTGACGGAACTAATGAAGCTGGTATACGCCGCGGTTCCTGGTTTTGGAACATTCGCGCCGCAAGCACCGGCGGATACAGTGCAGTTGAGGTATCTTTCCAGATTGGCATAGGCAGCCTGGAACTGTTGCCCTCCGATGGACAACATATACGGCACGGCGTTCAGGTTCACCGGCTGATATTCGTGGTGCAGCAGCCGGCCGATGTAGCCCACTTCCAGCAGCGACTTCGGCCCGATCTGCCGCTGGATGGTGAGGTCAAACGTATCGCTGTCGTTGGGACGGAATTGCGGATCCATCGCTTCGCTGGCAGAGCCGCCGATCAGGTTGAAGCCCGGATAGGCCGGCTGGGGCAGTGTTGGCGCGGCCGCGGGCAGTGGAGCCGAGTTCCCGTCCACACCGATGCGGAACGCATTGGCTGCGGTTGGATTGGTGGGGCCGCAGGCGCCGCTCATGAAGGCCTGCCGGCACTGCACGGCCTGGATGAGTCCGACGCCGAGGAGCGGGGAGAGCACCAGGTCCACGCCGTTCAGACGACCGTAGATCCGCCCATAACCCGCGCGAATTACCGTCGCCTTCGAGAAGCCCGGATTCCAGGCCACGCCCACGCGCGGGCTGAACGAACCATAGAATGGGTTATAGGGGTACTTTTCCCCATTGCCCACGTTGTGCACCAGAGCGAAGCCAAGCTCCGGGTTGTAGACGTTCCCTTGTTCCGCTTCTGCCTTGCGCTGGGTGAGGTAATCCGCAGATCGGATGGGCTCGTCGGAATCGTCGACCAGCACCGTCTGCTTACCCTCGGCTTCGGTGGGTGGCATCTCCAGCGTCCAGCCCATGCCGTAGGTGAGGGTCAGGCTCGGCTTCATGTGCCAGGTGTCGCTGAAATAGACGTTGTAGTACGGAATCGTGCTCTGATCGAAGGCGTGGGTCAGAGGCGGATTCAGTGCCAGGTTGCTGCCACTGCGGGTGTAGGCCACTTGTGAGGCGGTCACGATACCCAGCACTGCGGCGGCCAGGCGGTTGGAGTTCAGGCTCTGCGGGAATCCGCCGCCCAGATCGGACATATCCACCAAACCGGCGCCGCTTTCATCGCCCAGCTGATAGGTCGGCGTAAAGTTGATGCCGCCACCGTTGTCCGAGCGCTGGTGATAGTCGAAGTTGTGCTGGTATTGGCCCCCGAATTGAATGAGGTGGTTGCCCTTCAGCGTGCTCACGTTGTCGCTGATGAAGTGGTCCTGCCCGTCCCAGAACCGGGTGCGGATGCTCTGTGCATTCACATTGAACGGCCCCAGCTGATCGGTCGGGCTCTCCCCGAGAGGCTCCATCGCTCCCCCCAGGCCGGGAAGTTGTGGTGGCGCGTTGTCATCTGACCACGACCAATAGTTGCGCAGGAAGCTATAGTGCAAATCGTTGGTAGTGTTGGCGGTGATACTCGTCGTCAGGCCGGTGACGAAATACCACGGCTGCGACGGGCGGTGCGCCACCGATACCGGTTTGCCGAGTGTGTCGCCGGGAAAGAATCCTCCAATGTCGTACTGGGTATCGGAAGCCGCCGATAATTTGTAGTAACGATAGCTGGCGAACCAATTCCATTTAGGGTTGAACGCGTGATCCACCCGGAATGCCATATCGTTACTGCTGATAGGCAGCGCGAGATTGGCCTTAAAGCCGATCTCATTCACGCCGTCGCATCCAGGGCCCGCCAGCGAACCGCAACTCACATCGTTCCCCGCCGGTTCATACTTGCTCCACATCGCTGAAACATCGGGATTGAGGCCGATGCCGCGCGGATCGATGGTTTTCATGTTGTAGGTTGTGCCGCCGTATGTCACCATTCCGGCCTGCAAACCAGCGGAGGGTACCGCCCTCTCAATGGTCTCCGAATTGGGATAACGGTATCCTTCGAAAAATCCAAAGAGATACGTCCGCCCTCCCCAGAACGCCGGCAGGACCCAGCCTCCCGCCTTCGCCCCAAAGCGGTTGTAGTGGTAGTCAGGCAGCGGCGTCTGCGACAGGTTGTTCTGCCAGCTATTGGCGTTAAATCCATTGTTGAGGTAGTACTCGTACACTCCGCCATGCCACTGGTTGGTGCCCCGCGGCGTCGCAAACTCCACCTGCGCGCCGGCCGAGTTATCGAAGTCCGCTGTCTGGTTCGACGTGTTGACCTTGACTTCCTCGACGCTGTCCTGCGGGGTGGGCATCACGCCCGTCGGTCCATTGTCCAGCTGGCCGTTCGCACCGGCTACGCCGGTTGGATCGCCGGCGAAGGTGGCGGTATAGACGGCCATGCTGCCGTCCATGTCATTGGTGATCTGTCCGCCGTCCAGCAGGAACGTGCTCTGATCGTTGACCGCGCCCGCCACGCTGCCGGCCGGATCGACGCCCGGCTGCATCGCCGTAAATGTATTTGCGTCGTGGCCCAGACTCGGCAGGGAATTGATGGCTTCCTGCGGGATGGTCTGGCCGACTGTTGAATTCAGGGTCTGCAGCTCGGTGCCGATCGACTGCACTTCGACCGTCTCCGTGCTGCTGCCGATTTTGAGGGAAAGGTTAATCGTCAGCTGGGTACCGATGTTGACGACTTGCCCTTCCGTTCTGGCGACGGAAAACCCGGACCTGCTGGCGCTGACCGAATAGGTCCCCGGAGGCACCGCGGGAAAGACGTACTTGCCGTCGTCATTCGTGATCTTCGTCATCTTCACGCCCGACGAAGGATCGCTGAGTATCACGGTGGCGCCTGGAATCAGGGCGCCGCTTTGGTCGGTTACTTCGCCGACCACTGTACCGCTGTTCGTTGCCTGGCCATGACCCCAGCTCGCGCCTGCGCACGTCCACAGGACAACCGCGACCGTGGCTATGATCCACCGTAGCCTGAGTTGCGTCATTCGAGATCCTCCACAAGGTTGCTGGTTGTTGCATCTGCACCGCTGTCCGGGCGAGCCGCCTGCGGCCCGGCAAGGAAATAGAAATAGATCCGCCTGAGGGGAGGGGATCTGTCTCCATCAGCTACTTAAGAAACCCAGAAGAAACTAAGTCCGGAATGCCATGCAGGGCAGCGTTGTAAGTGCGTGCATGCCTTCTGCATCGAGATCAGGAGCAAGTGACGGACCACATATAGCTGGGTTCAACAGGGACATTTTGGGGATGAACGGCGGAACTATAGGACGGGCGAAAATCAAACATCCCACTTATGGCGTTACGTAGGAACGCAGGCATCGAGCTACGCAGGAACACATGCATTCTGGAGTTTCGACACGATGAGAAGGAGCATATCGAAGACACGAGCGCTCTGGATCAGGTGCTGACCTGGTGTGGTGTCTCCGAAATTCATTGAACGATTCGACGGAGCGAAATGGTTCCAGGAGCAGCCCGCAGGGGCTAAAGCCCGATTGATTTTTGCGACCTTTAGGCGCGACTGAAGTTGTACCCGGATACAAAACCAAAGAGCACTGATTGAACGAACTTCCGGGACTCCACGCCAGTGGAGAGAGCACAACAAGAACCGGCGAAGAGACTCGAAGATCGCGGACTGCCCGCTCGGGCGAGCGCGCGCGCGGAGGCCTGTGCCTGAAACCGGCTTTCATGGACGTGAGCTATCGGGAAGAATGCCGCACGGCGGCACTCCCTCTGTGGGCCGGTTTAGTGCTCGATGGGTGTTCCGTCCGACCAGTGGCGCACCACGACCATGAAAGTCGTCACCCGAGCCTCCCGATCGTGGGCCGCGATCACGGGCGAGCCTTCCAGATTCGCACCCCAGCTGCTCGCCACGTCGCCAGCAACATAGAACATCAGGTGCGGATACCAGTTCTTGTCCCGATCGCTGAGGTATTGTTGTTTCGACATCATGTAGCACATGCCGCCGGGTTCGAGGGCGGACAGTTGCTTATCATCGAGGGCCGCCGACAGCGCCTGCGCGATCTCCGCCTTCGATTTGCCTGCGAGCACCAGCCGGGTCTTCATCAGATAGACCTGCGCGACGCTTCTGGCCGCCGCGTCATTGAAGCAATTGGGGGCGCGCAATTGCGGGTTCCAGAACTCCGGGTCATCCACCGGCTTAGCCCAGGATCGCTCCACATAGCAGAGAAAGCCATTCGTGCCCTGTGCGGCGGTCGTGTATCCCTCGCGCCCCAGCACCATCACGGTAGCGCCGTCGGCGACCGAGGCCGGTGCCGCACTGCGAGCCAGCGCGACCTCCTCGTCCACGGGCATCAGATACTTCTCCATGGGAGCCATGGCGGGATACGGATCCGCCTCCGCTCGCGCCGGGGCTGCTGGCAAAACCAGCAGGAGCAGACCAATCGAAAACAATGCACGCCAGGAAAACCAACCTCTGAGAGAAGCCATCATGCGTCCCCGTCCGGAGTGGTTTGGATTTTTTGAAGTGCATCCGAAGGCTGTCGCATCGCACTCCGGATGCATGCACACGAGATTCCGCTGCAATCACATTTGCGACGGCTGCATGCGGATGAAAAGCAATTGACCGGCCAATGACGATTGGGTTAAACGATAACATTTCCGTGATAAAGTCCGAAAAAGATGGGATAAGTGCAATCAGCGCGCCGAGACTATGGCGTTATGGAGAGGCCTATGCGTGGATTGGAAGATTGACCAGGGCCCAGACGCGGCAGGAGGTTGCGGATCCCTTATTCCGGCGACTCGCGCAACTCCCGCACAAATCCCTCAGGAGAAGTAAAGCGCCGCACCAGGAGCGGCATGACGAAGAGAATCGCGAACACCGTCGTGACCATGCCTCCGACCACGACGCGGGCCAGCGGTTGTTGCGCCTGCGCGCCAATGCTGGTGGCCACGGCAGCGGGAAGAAGTCCGATGCCGGCGGCCATGCAGGCCATGACGACCGGGCGCATCTCGTCGAGACAGCCCTTTTCGAGGCCGCGTTCGAGGCCCTCTTCGCGCTGGGCGCGGCGGATCCCGGAGAGGAAGACGACAGCGCCTAGGGTCGCGACCCCGGTGAGCGAGGTAAATCCCACGGCGGCGGAGATGCTGAAGGCCGTGTGGGTGATGAAGAGCGACAAAATGCCGCCGATGGCGGCGAAGGGCAGGGTGGCGATCACGATGAACGCATCGCGCCATGTCCGGAACTGAATGTAGAGCAGAATGAGAATGACGGCGAGACTCACAGGAATGATGAGCGCGAGGCGGCGCTGCTCTTTCTTGAGACTGTCGAACTCGCCCGCCCACGTGTACTCATAGCCGGTCGGCAGTTTCACCTGATCGGCCATGCGCGCCTGCAGGTCCTGGATGGCGCTGGCCAGGTCGCGCCCGCGCACGCTGAACTTGATAGGGATGTAGCGCCGCCCGCCCTCGTGATAGATCATGAAGGCGCCGTTGCGGATGGTCACATCGGCCACCGTGCTCAGAGGCACCTGATTGCCATCCGGGGTGGGCAGGAGGATGCGCGCAATCTCGTCCGGCGTGCTGCGGAAATCGGGCGCATAGCGAACGGCAAAGTCGAAGCGGCGATCGTTGTCGATGATCTGCGTGACCGGCGCGCCGCCCACCGCGGCCTGCACCACATTGTTGATGTCCTGCGGCTGCAATCCATAGCGTGCGGCTTTGGTGCGGTCGATGGAGACGAGCAAACTGGGCTGGCCGGTGACATCGAAGACACCGACGTCGGTGATGCCGGGAACCTTCTGCATGATGCCGGAGATCTGTCCGGCAATGCGGGTCAGTTCGTCGAAGTCGTTGCCGAAGAGCTTGAGAGAATTCTCGCCCTTCACGCCGGACATCGCTTCTTCGACGTTGTCCTGAATGTTCTGGGAGAAATTGAAGTCGACACCCGGATACTGCTCGAAGCTGTGGCTGATGGCGGCGATCAGCTCATCCTTATTGCCGTGGAACTGCGGCCGCCACTGCCCGACCGGCTTCAGGTCGGCGAGGAATTCGATGTTATTGAAGGTGCTCACATCGGTGCCGTCGTCGGGGCGGCCCATCTGGGAGACGACCTGGGTGACTTCCGGATAGGCGCGGAGGGTGGCGCGAATGTCGTCGGCCATTTTTTCCGAAGTCTGAAACGAAATGTCCTGCTGCATGTCGGCGCGAATCCAGAGGTTGCCTTCCTCGAGCGCCGGCATGAATTCTCCGCCGACAAAATGGAAGAGAACGACGGCGCAGCCGAGGGCCACGAAAGCGATGATCCAGGACAGTTTCCCAAAGCGGAGCGCCCGCTTCAGGCCGCGATCGTAGTGACGGTGAAAGAATCCGCTCAGCCAGGTTTCCTTCGCTTCGCCTCTGGGGTTGATGTTTTTGGGAACGGCGAGCGAAGCCAGCACCGGAGCGAAAATGAGCGCGAACATCAGCGCGCCGGTCAGCGCAAATCCATACGTCACCGACATGGGCGCAAAGATTTTGCCCGGTACACCCTGCATGGTGAACAGCGGGATGAAGGCGACCAGGATGATGAGCGTCGCGAAGAGCACCGGCGTCGCTGCGTCGGCGACCCCCGCGAGAATCAGGTCGAAAATTTCTTCGCCCTCGATGCGGCGTGAGACTTTGCGGTAGACGCTCTCCAGCACCACGATCGACGCGTCGACCAGGATGCCGAAGTCGATGGCGCCAATGGAAATCAGATTGGCCGACTGATTGGTGAGCACCATCAGGCTGAACGCGAAAAGGACGGCGAAGGGGATGGTGATGGCCGCAATCAGCGTAATGCGCCAGTCGCCCAGCATCGCGAGCAGCACCAGCGTGACCAGAGTGAGGCCCATGATGATGATGTGGCGGACGGTGGTGGTGGTGATGTGGATGAGATTTGTGCGGTCGTAAATGGTGCTGATGTGCATCCCGGGCGGGAGCAGATTGCCATGGTTGAGGCGATCGATTTTTGCCCGCAGCGCGGCGAGCGCGGGCAGAGATTTGGCGCCCTTCTGTAAGAGAACGATAGCCTGCACGATATCCGGGTCATCGTGGTGGTTGAAGTCGCTGCGGCCCACCTTGCCGAGCCGCGGCTGATGTCCTTCGCGGACATCGGCCACATCGCGCAGCAGCACCGGCACACCGTTGCGCTCGGCGACCACAATGTTGCGCATGTCGTCGACCGAGTGCAGCAGCCCAATGCCGCGGACGTTAACGCTTTGGCTGCCGATGGTGAGATAGTTCCCGCCAGCATTGGCGTTGCTGTTGGTGATGGCGTTCACCACCTGGGTCATGGTCACGCCGTAGGTCAGCAGCTTGTTCGGATCGACCTCCGCCTGATACTGGCGCGTCGTCCCGCCAAAGGTAGCGACATCGATGATGCCGGGAACCTGCTTGATCTCGCGGACCACCAGCCAGTCCTGCGTCGCCTTCAGCTCATTGAGCGAATAGCCCGGCCCGGTGAGCTGGTAGCGATAAATTTCGCCTACGGGCGATTCCGGCGAAAGCTGGGGCTGCAGGTTGTTGGGCAGCGTCACCTGCTGCAGGCGATTCAGAGCCTCCTGGCGATCGATGAAGTAATCGCTGCCGAAGTCGAAATACATCTTCACGTCGCTCAGCCCAAAAATGCTGATCGAGCGGATCTGATCCAGCTCCGGCGTTCCGTACAGGCCGGTCTCCATGGGGATGGTGACCTGCTGCTCCATCTCTTCCGCGGACCATGACGGATACTGCGTAATGAACTCCACCATGGGCGGCGACGGATCGGGATACGCTTCAATGTCGAGTTGCAGAAACGCGTATGCGCCGATCGCCAGCATCCCGAGAAAGACGATGAGCACGACGTTACGGTAACGGAGGAGAAGGCGAATCAGCCCCTGCATGACTACTGGGCCTCTTCCGCGCGCAAAAGCTCCGCACCGGTGGTGACCACCACGTCTCCGTCATTCAGCCCCTGGGTAATCTCGTCGTTATCCGGGTGGGTTTCCCCGAGGGTCACGCTGCGACGCACATATTTTCCCGGCGCTGCCTCGACAAAGACGAAGGTGTCGTGTCCATTCTGGATGACGGCGGTTGCCGGCACCACGATCACGTTCTGCTGGCGCCCGGTCACCGACATGTTGGCATACATCTGCGGTTTGAGACGGTGGCCAGGATTCGGAAGCACGACGCGCACTTTGAGGGTCAGCGATACCGGATCGACGGCATCCGAAATATTGGCGATCGGACCATGCAGCGTGATGCCCGGATAGCCATTCACGGTGATGTCGGTTGGCTGGCCGGCGTGCACCGATCCCTGGTCGCGCGGATAGAGATCGCCCACCACCCAGATGGAGTCAATGTTGGCGATGGTGGCGATGGCGGTCGCGTTATCGAGCGAACGCTGCAGCTCGCCGGGGCCGGTTTCCACATCGAGCACCGCACCGGAGATGGGAGCGACGATTGGCACCACATCGGAAGTATCGTCTTCGCTGAAGCCGAGCACGCGCAGGGCCTGGCGCGCGCGCTCCAGCTCGGAGTGGTCGGATTCGTCCAGCGCCTTCAGATCGTCGTAATCTTTCTGCGCCATCACATCGTGTTGCAGCAGCTCTTTCGCGCGGTTGAGCTGGAGATCGGCGCGCGCGGCTTCAATCTTTGCCTTCTCGAAATCGGAGCGCGCCTGCGCGGCGTCGCTGCTTTGGAGGGTGCCGATCTTCTGTCCCTTCGCAACTTCCTGGCCGGGCAGAATCGAAAGCGACAGCACGCGGCCACTGATGAGTGGGTAGATATGCACCATGTCGGTGGGGTTTGCCATGATGCGCGCCGGCAGGACCAGCCGGCTCGCGACCGGCTGCGGATGAACGGTCGTGGTTTCGAGAACCTGCTCCTTCGGGGTAGCCGTTTGCGGCGGAGTTTCGTTGCTGCGGCACGCTGCCATGGGAAACAGAAGCAGCGCAGCGGCGAAAGGCGTGGCGAATGCGGAGAATTTCTGCCGTTTCATGGGACGATCTCCGTGGCGGCGGCGAAGCTCAGCTGGTGAACGCTGAGCCAGACCTGCTGGTTGGCGGTGAGCGCGTCGAGATTGATCTGGCGGTAGTCGCGCAGCGCGTCGAGATAGTCGAGCAGCGTGGAACCGCCATGGCGATAACTGAATTCGAGATTGTCGCGCACGCGCTGCGCCTCATCGATGTAGTGGCTGTTGTAGCGTTTCGCCAGGTCGAGCGCCGCGTCGTAACCGGCCCAGGCCTGGTCCACGTCGTTCAGCACCTGGTTGCGCGCCGCGATTTCGCCGAATCGCGCCGACTGGGCCTCGAAGCGCGTGCGCTCCTTCTCGCCCTGGTTGCGATCGAAGATGCGCAGCGGGATCGAAACCTGGAATCCAGCGCTGTTGTAACTCGCGGTGCGCTCGTATTCACCACCGATGGTGGGATCGGTCGTGCCCTGGGAATCGGCGACTTTGACATTGGCATCGGCCAGAGTGACTGACTGGCGCGCCGCCAGATAATCGGGACGAGCGGCCAGCGCATCCTGCTCCACCTGGGCCAGGGTGAGCGCGACGTCGGGGGGCTGGAGGCTTCCGGTGACGTCGAAATTCGCCGCCGGCTTCTCTACGCCCATCAGCAACTGCAGCGAGTCGCTCGCCTGCACCAGGTCCAGCTTCGCATTGTCGTAGTCGGACTCGAATTCGGCCAGCTGCAGGTCGATGCGTTCGAAGTCGGTCCTGCTGATATCGCCGGCATCGAGGCGCGCCTTGCTCAGATCGACGGTCTTTTTGTAGCTGTCCAGATTATCCCCGGCAATGCGCAGCGCCTCTTTGGCGATGAGCATATTGGTAAAGGCATTCTTGATCTGCAGCACCGTCTGGCGCACCTGGTCGTTGTACTGGCTGCGCGTCACATCGGTGGTCGAGCGTGCGGCATCCAGGCGCCAGCGCCGCTTTTGCCCGCGCTCGAAGAGGCGGGTGAGGTTCGCGGCATAGGAATACGGGCTCGCCGGATTATCCGCAGGCAGCGTGATATCCGCGCCGGAAAGCGTAAAGCTGGGATTCTGCCGCAATCCCGCGGTAATCTCCGCCGCTTTGGTGGCCTCGACGTGCTGCTCGGCAGAAAGCAGCGATGGATTCTTCGCGTGAGCGATGTCCAGCACCTGGGCGAGCGTCAACGGGGCTGGCGCCGGCGAGGGCGCGGAGGCTTGCCCATACGCTCCCTCAACGGCGAGGCAAAGGGCCAGAATGAATCCGAATCCGGAAAACCGGAGGTTCATCGCGAGGTTCCATCGATCGCCGGAAAGGCGATCCGCATTGGCAAAGGGGAGAAAGAGAGAGACGGTGAGCCGCTCAGGCCGGGGGCGGAGGACGGGTGGTGTGGGCCCGGGAAAATCCGTGTGTTTGCTGCGAGACGGGCGGCTCGGCAGGCAGGACGCCAACCGCCGGCATCTGCGGATGAAAGAAAGGCGCGCCGGGCAGCGCGAGAGTCACGGGCAGCCGCTGCAGGGGTGGATCCGCGGAGGGCTGCAAATCGCCGCGCCGGGAAAAACGCTCGATCTCGGCTGGATTGGTGGTCTCCAGTCGATCGTCGGTGAGAGAGATGACGGGCAGAAGCACGGCCGACAGAACGAGCAGCGCGAGCAGTTGCACGCCCACCCCTGGCAGCAGAGAGTCCCTGTGCCTGCCGCCCTGGCCGGCGAACCACCATGTGCAGAGCGCAAGGGTCACACCGGCCCAGATCAGATTGGACAAGGGTTCCAAGTGCGTAGGCGGATTATAGCTGAGCGGGATCGCTGCTCCAGAACCGGCATGTGAAGTTCACGACAATAGACGGAGGAACCCAACCGATGGATGCGTGGCCGATGGGCAAGATTCCGGAGGAGTCTCAGGCACGGGCCGGCGGGGTTTACAGCTTCTCGTAGAACTCGCAGGCGGAGCACGAAATGTAAACGCCGCCGGGGATGCCGCGCTCGCGGTCCTTCACCCGCTTCACAATGCGGGTTGGCTTCGAGCACTTCGGGCAGTCGGTGCTCTTGGTGGTGTCCATCATCTTCTTGCGGTCGGCGGTTTTGGCAATCTTTGCCATGGTGGTGCTCCTGATACAGGGTTTGGCGCTCGGCCGTGGGCGCGAGGCGGGCGCAAACGTCTCCGGGGCCTTCGCGAAAAGTCACCTGATCTGTGCAGGGAGCAGCGAGAAGAGCGGCGGAACACGCTTTTTTAATTTTACACGACGCAAAAGTAACATTTCCGGCGCGAAGGAGTGATTGAAGTCACAGAGACCGCACCTCCGGCCAGCTACGTTCGGGTAGTTGGGAGCCAGAGGGGTATGGGAACACAGACAGTGGACGCGGTTTTTCCCGGCCGCGAGAAGGGCAAAAGGAAGCTGGTGCGGAGGTCGGCTCCGGATCAGTCGCAGCCGGTTCGTCATCTCGTACAGCTGGTCTTCGTTACGCTCAACCTCTGGATTGGCGCACAGTTCTGGCTCTGGGTCAGGAGCTTTGAGCGCGGCGGCCGAGGCTTGCTGGTCAGCCGCCCCGCGGGCGTCGAAGGCTGGCTTCCCATCGCCGGCCTGATGAACCTCAAATACGCGCTGGTCACCGGGCACGTCCCGACGATGCATCCGGCGGCGATGTTTTTGCTGGTTGCTTTTCTGGCGATGAGCGTCATCGTGAAAAAGGCCTTCTGCGGCTGGCTCTGCCCTGTCGGAACCGCGCAGGAATTCCTGTGGAAGCTGGGCCGCAGGGTCACCGGGCGCAATCTGCAGGTCCCAAAATGGCTCGACCGCGAGTTCCGCGGCCTGAAGTACCTGCTGCTCGGCTTCTTCGCGTTTGTCATCGCCTGGATGCCTGCCGCGGCGCTGCACGATTTTATGGCCGGACCCTATGGAACCATTGCCGACGTGAAGATGCTCGATTTCTTCCGGACGATCGGCGTAGCCGGCATCGCCGTGATGGCCTGGCTGGTGTTGTTCTCGTTCTTCATTCAGAACTTCTGGTGCCGCTACCTCTGCCCCTATGGCGCACTCATGGGACTGGCCTCGCTGCTGAGTCCAGTGAAGATCCGGCGCGACGGCGAAACCTGCATCGACTGCGGCAAGTGCAGCCGGGCCTGCCCTTCGCAGCTGAGGGTGGACCAGCTGATCCAGATCCGCTCCGCTGAATGCACTGCCTGCATGGCCTGCGTCGCCTCGTGTCCTGTCGAGAACGCGCTTCAGCTGGCCCTCCCGCCGAGAAAGGCCGAGACCGCCGTGGAGCGCTGGCGGGGGCAGGTCGTGCGCCCCCGGGTGGTCGCGGCGATTCTGGCGATGATCTTTCTGGGAGTGGTGCTGGCTGCGAGGATGACCGGCCACTGGCAGACCTATGTGCCGCGCGCGGTGTACATGCAGCTGGTGCCTCATGCGAATGAGGTGAGTCATCCGATGTGACAAGGGCAGTGGAGTCGCGGTCAGCCGGACGGGAGCGATGACGGGATCATACTGACCATAATGATTGCTATAATCATCATGGCGCCACGATGCGGGAGGGTTCCCATGGTCAACGAGGTCAGTGCAGTTCATTTCCGCCAGAACCTGGGCGAGATGCTGAGCCAGGTCCAGTATCGCCGGGAGAGCATCGTGATTAAGAAAGACGGCAAGCCTGTCGCGGCACTGGTCGATGCGGAATTGTTTGCACGAATCCGACGGATGCGATCGCGTTTCGACGAACTGAGCGGACGCATTGCGGAGGCGTATAACGACGTCCCCGAGGATAAAGGGCTCGCAGAGATTGACGCGGCCGTGGCCAAAGAACGAGCGCGTTGATGCTGCGGGTGGTGCTGGATGCGAATGTGGTCGTATCCGGGCTGGCTTATCCTGCGAGCCTGCCGGGCTTCATTCTCAACGCCTGGCACCATGGCAATGTCGATGTGGTCCTTTCCCGGTACATCCTCGATGAAATTGGTCGCGTGCTGCCGCGCCTGAAGCGAATCCACCTGCGCACGAGCGAAATCCGGGACCTTACGGACAGCCTGATGTTCATGGCAGAGGTGGTGGACCCCGATTCTGCGCGTGATCCGGAGTTGCGCGACCGCAGCGATCAGCTCGTTCCTGCGACGTTTCGGGCTGCGCGGGCGCAATACCTCATTACAGGAGACAAGGATTTACTGGCTCTGGCACACAAGTATCCGATTCTGAGCCCCGCCGATTTCTGGAGCCGCCATGCAGGATAGAGGTCACCGTAGTGCTCACCGTCACAGCGCCGAGGATCGCCGATCGCGCTACGATAAAGAGTGATCGAGCCGAGCGAGACCAGACACCGGGAACGAGCGGTGGTATGCCTGTCCGGAGGCATGGATTCCTGCGTGTGTGCGGCGCTCGCGGCCCGCGACTATGACGCCTATGCCCTGCACTGCAGCTATGGGCAGCGGACCGAGGAGCGGGAGGCGCGGGCCGCGCATGCCGTGGCCGATCGGCTGGGATTCCGCGATTTTCTGAGGCTCCGGCTGGACCTTTTCCGGCGCATTGGCGGCTCCGCGCTGACCGATGTACGGATCGACGTCCCGGAGGCGCCGGCGGATGATGCCGCCATTGGGGCGGAGATTCCCGTCACCTATGTTCCCTTTCGCAATGCGCATTTCCTCTCGGCAGCGGTGAGCTGGGCGGAGGTGCTGGGGGCGAAAGCCGTGCTGATTGGGGCGGTGGAGCAGGACAGCTCGGGCTACCCCGACTGCCGTCCCGCGTATTATGAGGCGTTCCAGGCGCTAATCGAGCGCGGGACGCGGGAGGGCGACATCATTGTGAAGACGCCGCTCATCCATATGCACAAGAGGGAGATCGTGGCGCTCGGCCTTGAACTGGCTGCGCCGCTGGATTTAACGTGGTCGTGCTATTCGGGCTCCGAGGTTGCGTGTGGCGTGTGCGAGAGCTGTGTGCTGCGCCTGCGGGCCTTTGAGCAAGCTGGGGCAAAGGACCCGATCCGCTATGCGAAACGGCGGGAGACGGGACCGGAAGCCGGGGAGACAAATCAGGAGGGCGCGGCATGACCGGGCACTCCCGCAGAGAGGACTGATATGAGGATGAAAAACTTTGGCCCGCACCTGGCGCTGGCCGTACTATTCGGCTCTTCGCTGTTACTGGCGGCGCAGACAACGAACGGGAAAATTCATGGGCACGTGAACGATCCGGCGGGGGCAGGAATCACAGGCACGGTCTCGCTGTACGAGGGCGCGCTGACATCGGTGGATGCGACGCCGAAGTACACCTTCCAGGTGGACGCGAATGGCGATTACAAGGGCGATCTGGCTCCGGGCACCTACACGATGATTTTCCGCGCGCCGAATACGCCCAAGGACAAAGTGGTCGATCAGATCGAGAACATTAAGGTGACGGCAGGCGCGGACACCGAAGCCAACGACGACATGTCGCGAGCGGATTATCTGGCCAAGCTCACGCCCGACGAGCGCAAAGCTCTCGAGGAAACCAAGGCGAAGAACGCCGCGATTCTAAAGGAAAACTCGCAGATCAAGAATCTGAATGCGGATCTGGCCAAGGCGCGTTCCGATCGGGCCGCGAAGAATTATGCCGATGCGGCAGCGCTGATGCAGAAGGATGCCACCATCAAGCCGGACGAGCCGCTGCTTTGGGTGGAACTGGGCGAGGCGCAGCTGGGACTGAAACAGTATGGCGACGCCGAGACATCGCTGCAAAAGGGCATCACCCTGGAAACGGCTTCGAAGAAGCCCAATCCGGATGTGCTGGGCGCTGCCGGCAATGCGCTGGGCGAGGCCTATGGGGATGAGGCCAAGATTCCGGAGGCGCAGGCGGCCTATGATGCGGCAGCGAAGGCCAATCCTTCGGGATCGTCGATGTACTACTCCAATGAAGCGATCGTGATGGATCGGAACAACCAGCTGGATGCGACGGTTGCGGCGGCGGAAAAAGCCATCGCGGCGGATCCGACCAAGCCGATTCCGTACTACCTGAAGGGCAAGGCACTGATCAACAAGGCGACCATCGATCCCAAGACACAAAAGATCGTTGCCCCGCCGGGAACCGCGGAGGCTTATCAAAAGTATCTGGACCTGGCGCCGACGGGACCCTTTGCGCCGGATGCGAAGCAGGTGCTGGCGGAGCTGAGCCAGACGCAATCGACCAGCTATAAGGCTTCGAGCAAGAAGCACTAGCGCGCAGCGACAGGACGAGCGCCGCACCCCCGCTTCCATGGCGGGAACGGCGCTCTTTCTTTTTTGCGACAATCGTCTGGCATGAACAGCGATTCCCCATCGATCGTGCTCAGTTATGGCCACGCGGCCGCCGTGGTGCACCGGCAGGCGGAGCAACTGCGTGCGAACCGCGCCAGGGAACCGAGAATCGAGAGGGTTCGACTCGAGGGCTCGGCGGGCCGGGTGCTCGCAGAACCGGTGGTCGCAGATCGGGATCAGCCGCCTTTTGCGCGGGCGACCCGCGATGGATTTGCGTGCCGGGTTGTGGATTTGCAAGGGGGCGGGCTGAGGGTGGTGGGGCAGTTGCGCGCGGGCGAAGAATGGACCATGGGACCGATACGGCCCGGGGAGGCGGTCGAAATCATGACCGGAGCGGCGGTTCCGCCGGGCGCGGACTGCGTGGTGATGGTGGAGTATGCCGCCGCAGTCGACGGTCACGTAACTCTCGCTGGACCGCGGGAGATGGCGCCCGGAGAGAACATTGTGCCTGCCGGCGCAGAAGCGCGCGCCGGCGATGCCGTGGTTCCAGCGGGAAGGCGCATTGGAGTGGCGGAGATTGCGGCGGCGGCATCCTGCGGTGGCGCGGAGCTGCCGGTGTTCCCCCGGCCGAAGATCGCGATTCTCGCCACTGGCGATGAGCTGGTCGAGGTGGCTCAAAAACCGTTGGCCTGGCAGATTCGTAACTCGAACAGTTACTCATTGGCACAGCAGGTGCGGGCCGCGGGCGGAGAGCCCCAGGTTTTCCCCGTCGTGCGGGACGACTCCGGTGCAACGGAACGCGCCATTCGCGAGGCATCGGGCTGCGAGCTGGTATTGCTGACGGGCGGCGTTTCGATGGGGAAGTTCGATTTTGTCGAGCGGGCGCTGATGGCTCTGGGAGCGGAGTTTTTCTTCACCGGAGCCCGCATTCAGCCGGGCAAGCCTGCCGTCTTCGGAAAGCTGAACGAACCGCATTTTCTTGGACTCCCGGGGAATCCGATTTCGACGATGGTGACCTTCGCCTTGTTTGCCGCTCCGCTGATCCGTGCGCTGGGCGGCGAGAGCGAAGGCGGGCCGGAGTTCGGGATGGCTCGTCTCGAGGAGGAGGTGCGCGTGAAACCGGGTTTGACGCGGTTCCTTCCTGCTCAGGTCCATAGCGGCGTGCACGGCACGCTGGTGCGGCGGATCGAGTGGCAGGGATCAGGGGACCTGGCTGCGGCAGCGAAGGCAAATGCATTTTTGGTGGTCCCGGAAACGGCGGAACGTCTGGACAAGGGAGAGATTGTCTCCCTTCTGAGACTCTGATCGAGCAGGATGTTTTGAAATTCCCGGCGAGTCTCAGGTGAGCCGGTAGGCCCGGGTTGCCGTGTCGCAGAAAATCGCCTGCCGCTCGGCGGCGGAAAGTTTCTCGGTCAGGCGTTCGATGGTGCGCACCCAATCGAGATAGGTTGTGGCGACGAGGCAAACTGGCCAGTCGGAGCCGAACATGAGGCGAGCAGGAGTGAAGGCTTCGAGCGCGGCCTCCAGATACGGCAGGATCTGCTCATAGGTCCAGGTCGCGTACTCGGCCTCGGTGACGACCCCCGAGAGCTTGCAGAAGACGTTGGGCCGGCGCGCGAGTTCGTTCAGATTGCGTGCCCATGGCTGCAATTCACCCGTGCGGATTGCGGGCTTGGCAATGTGATCGACGACGAAAACCTGCTCCGGATGCCGATCGACGAGGCGGATGGCGGCCGGAATTTGGTGGTGATAGATCAGGATGTCGTAGGCGAGGTTGAGAGCGCGAAGCTGAGAAAGACCGACGTTGAAGTCCGGGCGATCCATATACGTGTCGGGTTCGGCCTGGAGAACGTGGCGGATGCCTTTGAGCTTCGGTTGCCTGGCGATGTCCGCGAGCCGCTCGCCTGCATGGGCATCTGTGAGTGGCACCCATGCCACCACTCCGGAAATCCAGGTGTGAGCCGTGGCGAGCGCGAGCAGGAAATGAGTTTCAGACAAAGTTTGACGCGCCTGGACCGAGATGACAGCGTCGATGCCGGCGGCGGCAATCTCGGGGGCGAGATCGCTGGGGAGAAAATCGCGGCGGATCGAGGCCATGGCGTCGTCGATCCAGCCGTATTCATCGGGGGTGTAGTGCCAGAAGTGATGGTGGGCGTCGATGCGCATAGCGTCGCGAAAAAAGCTTTCCCCGTGTTTCGCCGCTATTTTATCCGCAGTCCTCTGAGTTGCGGCAGCAGGGCGCGAAAGGCCTGGCCGCGATGACTGATCGCGTGCTTCTGGTCGAGAGAAATCTCCGCCATGGTGAGGCGCAGCTGAGGAATCAGGAAGAGCGGATCGTAACCAAATCCTCCCACGCCGCGCGGGGTGTCGAGGATTTCGCCGCTGACGAGGCCTTCGGCGGCGCACAGCACGGTACCGTCGCGGGCCACCGCCAAAGCACAGCGGTAGCGGGCGCTGCGGACGGAGATGCCGCGCAGCCGCGACAGAAGATAGAGATTGTTGCGGACGTCGACGGAGATTCCTGGGTCCGCGTCGCGCGGTTCATAACCAGCATCCGCGGCATAGCGCGCCGAGCGCACCCCCGGCTCACCGCCCAAAGCATCGACCTCCAGGCCCGAATCGTCGGCAAGAACCAGTCCCTGCACGAAGCGGCTGTAATATTGCGCCTTGACACGTGCGTTGCCGGCGAAGGTCGGCTCATTTTCGGCAGGAGGCGAGATTCCGAGGTCAGGCAATGGCTCCACGCTGCATCCTGCTTCGCCGGCGGCGACAGAAAAGTCGCGCAGCTTGCCCGGATTGGTGGTTGCAGCGTAGAGCGTAACCGTCACCGTGTCATTTTATGCGGAGGGCTTGCAACGCGTGGCTTTTTGAGATCGAACGCAAGGGGACAATCCTCGCACCGGGCGATCCGCCCGCAGTGCCTCTTGCCGATCCGGACGATGAGAGCATGGAATTCGTTGTAATGAAGAGCGAGATCCGCGGGAGACTCCTGTGCCTGCTCTGCCGCAAAGGCCGCTTCGGCAAGAGCCTGGATTTCCGCGTACTTTGCCTTCTCGCGCACCAGGCCATGGCGGGTCGTGATGCGCCGCAGGTATTCATCGACGACCATGGCCGGAGCGCCAAGAGCGTAGAGGAGAATGGCGTCCGCGGTTTCGGGGCCCACGCCGGGCAGGTCGAGCAGCCGTTCCCGTACCGCAGGCGCGTTACGCTGGGCTGCCTCGCGCAGCACGTCCATTTGACCGCGGTACTCCGCGTCGAGGAAGGCAACGAAGGCTTTCAGCGCCGCTGCCTTGCGCAGCATGAACCCCGACGGCCGGATCAGGTCGCGCAGTGCGGATTCGGAGATGGTGCGGAGACCTTCGACCGAGAGAATGTCGCTGGCTTCGAGATTTGCGATCGAACGCTCGACGCTCTTCCAGGCGGTGTTCTGCGTGAGGTAGGCGCCGATGATGACTTCGAAGGCCGTTTTTGCCGGCCACCACTGCTGGGGACCGAAGCGCTCGACGAGGCGATCGTACAGAACCCGCAGACGGCGGGCGGCACTGCGATGGCGGGTTGATTCGCTCGCCGTTCGGACTGCCTTCCCCGTGCCCTCTTTCGCCGCCATGCTATCGATCTTAGAATCGGACTGGTGAGCACCGCTCAGGCGGGGTGGAGGCCTTTACGGCCGACCCTGCACGACCATCAGGATGGGGGCGCCTTCTGGCGCCCGATCGGGGCACAATAGCTTCCAGTGGTGATTCTTACGGAGATCACGCTGATCCATGCGCCCCTTGAGCGCTGCTTTGATCTTTCTCGAAGCATCGACCTTCACAAGGTAAGCACCGCCCGGACGGGCGAAGAGGCGATTGCCGGCGTTACATCCGGTCTGATTGGATTGGGTGAGGAGGTTAGCTGGCGCGCCCGCCACTTCGGCGTATGGCAGCAGATGACTTCCCGCATCACGGCATTTGACCGTCCCGCGTATTTTCAGGACACCATGGTTCGTGGCGCCTTTCGCTCGTTCCAGCATGACCACTACTTCGAGGAGCGCGACGAAGGCCAGACCGAGATGAGAGACGTCCTGCGTTTCGCCGCGCCGCTCTCCATTCTCGGTCGCCTCGCAGAAATTCCACTCAAGCCTTATTTGCGAAGATTTCTTCAGGAGCGAAATGCATTGCTGAAACGGGCGGCCGAAGGCGAAGAGTGGCGCAGATTTCTGAACGCTGAGCGCTGACTGCCGTCACTCCCACTCGATGGTGCCGGGCGGCTTCGAGGTAATGTCGTACACCACACGATTGATTCCGCGCACCTCATTCACGATGCGGCTCGAGATGGTCTTCAGCACCTCATACGGCAGCGGAACCCAGTCTGCCGTCATGCCGTCTTCCGAATGCACCGCGCGGATCGCGCATGTGTACGCATAGGTTCGCTGATCGCCCATCACGCCGACGCTCTTCACCGGCAGCAGCACCGCGAACGACTGCCAGATTTTCGTGTAGAGTCCGGCAGCCTTGATCTCCGTCACGACGATGTCGTCCGCTTCCTGGAGCAGAGCCACGCGCTCCGCCGTCACCTCGCCCAGAATCCGTACCGCCAGCCCGGGACCCGGAAACGGCTGCCGCTGCAAGATGTCTTCCGGCATCGCCAGGTCGCGCCCGATCCGCCGCACTTCATCCTTGAACAGATCGCGCAGCGGCTCGATCAGCTTCAGCTGCATCTCCTCCGGCAATCCGCCGACGTTGTGGTGGCTCTTGATCGTCTGCGACGGGCCCTTCACCGACGACGACTCAATCACGTCGGGATAGAGCGTGCCCTGCACCAGCCACTCGACACCGCCCGTCTCTTCCGCAATGCGCAGCGCTTCATCGTCAAACACCGCGATGAACTCGGTCCCGATAATCTTCCGCTTGCCTTCGGGATCGGTGACGCCGCGCAATTTGCCCAGAAACCGCTTGCTCGCATCCACGGCGACCAGCTTGAGCCCGAGCTTGTCCCGCAAATTCTGCTGGACCTTCTCAAATTCGTTCTTCCGCAGCACGCCGTTGTTCACGAACACGCAGGTCAGCTGATCGCCGATTGCGCGATGCACCAGCACTGCAGCCACAGAAGAGTCGACGCCACCGGAAAGCGCGCAAATCGCGTGCCCCGCGCCCACCTTCTCGCGGATCGCCGCGACCGTGGACTGGATAAAGTGCTCCGGCGTCCAGTCCGGCCGCGCCCCGCAAATGTTGAAGAGAAAATTCCGCAGCACCGTTGTGCCCAGCGGCGTGTGGTGCACCTCCGGATGAAACTGCACCGCCCAGATGCGCCGCTCCGGATTGGCAATCCCTGCCACCGCGTTCGAGGTCTTCGCCGTCAGATGAAACCCGGGAGGCAAATCCAGCGCCTCATCGCCGTGCGACATCCACACCTGCATCGAAGCCGGCAGTTCGGCAAACAGCGGATTCGCTGTGTCGATCAGTTCCACCTCGGCATGCCCGTACTCGCGCTTCGCCGCCGACCGCACCCGCCCGCCGAGATGATGTGTGATGAACTGCAGCCCATAGCAGATCCCCAGCAGCGGCAGTCCCAGGTTCAGAATTTCCGGATCGGCCGGTGGCGCATCGGCGTCATAAACCGAACACGGGCCGCCCGACAGCACCAGACCGACGGGGTTCAGTGCGCGAATCTCATCGATCTTCGCCGTGCACGGCAGCACCGCCGAGTAGACATTCTGCTCGCGAATCCGGCGCGCGATGAGCTGCGTATACTGCGACCCAAAATCGAGGATGACAATGGAGGGGGTAGGCACAAGTTAGTTTGTCAGAGGCCGGAAGGCGTGTAAAGAATCCAGGCTCAAACCAGGCAATAAATCGCTCCGCCACCGCAACGCCGGAGCGCGCTCCCTGCGTATTACCAGATACAAGGGAGAACCCTCATGTCCCCTCGTTCCCTCCGATCGATCCTGTTCCTGTCTTTCATCGCGGGACTTGTCGTGATCGCAGCGGCTTCCGCTCCACGTGGGGGCGGCCAACCCGGCGGCATGGCTCACATGATGGGCCACATGTACCTGACCGCGCTCCGGCCGCTCCAGCCTGGCGACCGGCAGAAGGCTGACGCGATCGTGGCCGACGCCAAAATCGCCATGGAGCCCTACAAGGACTATCACCGCGCCCTGGCCGACGGCTATCGCATCTTCCTGCCCAACATTCCGCAGCCGCAATACCACTTCACCAACTACGCCAACGGCCGCGAGGAGGCGCAGCGCTTCGATCCCCTGAAACCTACCTCGCTGCTCTACAAAAAGAATGCGGATGGCGGCTACACGTTGATGGGGGTGATGTACACCGACCGCGTGACCGCCAGCGAGGAAGAACTGAACGAGCGCATCCCGCTCAGCATCGCGCGCTGGCATCAGCACGTGAATTTCTGCAAAGCGCCGTTCGGTCACTGGTCGGAATACTTCGGACCGGAGGCAAAGTTCGGGCTCATGGGATCCATCACCACGCGCGAAGATTGCGAAGCCGCCGGCGGCGTCTTCATCCCGCATGTCCTCGGCTGGATGGTCCACGTCTACCCCTACGAAACGGACCCCGCCAAAGTCTGGTCGATCGACGACGACGCGGGCCACGACAACATGGACCACTCCGCTATGCCCGGCATGAAGATGAATTAGCCAGGGCCCGATCCATGTTGTACTACGGCGCGGAAGGCGCGTCCGCCTGGAGGGCCAGTCCCCAGAGTTCCACAAACGCGACGACCCTTGCCACCTGGAAGAAATCCGACGCCACCAGATACAGCACCGTTACCATCGCCCACCACGCATAAAGCGTGGTCCCATGCACCACATCCTCAAACGGCAGCGGCGTCGCCGAAAACACCATTGCGAGCACCACCAGCGCGATCCTGGCGATCCCCATCACGAGATTGATCTCCACCAGCTTGCTCTTCAGCGGACCCAGCCGCAAACTCCGCGCCAGACTCGACCCGATCCCGCAGTTATCCAGCAGTGCCAGCAGCGGCGCAATGGAGAAGACCCAGCTCAACAGCGCCCAAACGGTAAAAATCCCCAGCGAAGAAACGATGACCAGCGCACAATAGAGAACCAGATTGGGTTCTCCCTGTGCGTCTCCGGTCGCGCTCACATTCGCCAGGCTAAAGTTGGCGGCCCACCGAATCGCCGCAAACCAGGCCGCGAACGTCGCGCACAGCGCTACAATCCGCAGCAGCTGCAGCACGATCATCGCTCCCGGCCGTCGCGGCGTCTCCGGCCGGTACCGCCGCACCACCGCGTTGCGCCCCAACCCCGCCGCCACACTCCACGCCACCATCGCCAGCGGCAAAAGCCACGCCGCCGCATGCAGCACCGGCCCCTTCAGCACACCGATGGCATCGGAAACCTGGAGCGCGCCCTGCATCGGATACTCGAGCGAAAACTCGAAAACGCCGGTCGTCCGCAGCCGCGCCTGCTGCTCGATCCAGATACAGGTCCCGACGTAGCCAAGCAGCGCCAGCAGCGGAATTCCAAAGCTCCACCGCCACAGCAGCTCGAGGGCCAGCAGCGAGGGCCGCCGCCAGCACAGCGCCAGGATCTGCACGAACGACTGCGTCCCGCGCGGTACCCCGCGTACGGCGGCCAGCTTTTCCGAAGCAGCTTCCACCAAAAGGGCCTACTTCACCACAATGTTGATCAGCTTCCGCGGCACCACGATGATGCGCACGATTTCCTTGCCGGCGATCAGCGCGGCAATCTTCTCGTCTTTCAGCGCCGCATCGCGCAGCGTGTCCTCATCGGCATCGGCGCCCACCGTCACCACCGCGCGCAGCTTTCCGTTGATCTGCACGGGAATTTCAATCTGCTCGTCGCGCGCCAGTGCCTCGTCGAACTTCGGCCATGGTGCTCGCAGCAAATCGCTCTTCTCTCCGATGTGCTCCCACAATTCAAACGCCAGATACGGCGCGAACGGCGCCAGCAACAGCGTCAGCGTGCGCAAAATCTCCGCCAGCACCGCATCGGGAACTTTCCCCGCGCCGATCGCCGTCTCCGCAGCCGTCAGCACGTTGACCAGTTCCATGATCGCCGCGATGCAGGTATTGAAATGCCAGCGCCCGGCAAAGTCCTCGGTGATTTTCCGAATCGTCTGATGCAGTTTCCGCAGCAGCGCCTGCGATTCCGGCGACAACGGGCCGGCCGCACTGCCGCCCTTTGCGCGATCTCCATACTTCATCGCGAACCGCCAGACGCGGGCCAGGAACCGGCTTACGCCGGCAACCCCATCCTCCTGCCAGTCCAGATCGCGATCCGGCGGCGCGGCAAACAGCGCATACATGCGCGTCGCGTCCGCCCCGAAGCGCTCGATCATCTCGTCCGGCGACACCACGTTGCCCTTCGACTTGGACATCTTCGCGCCGTTGCGGATCACCATCCCCTGGGTGAACAGCCGCTCCACCGGCTCATCGTTCCGCACCAGCCCCATGTCGCGCATCACCTTCGTCCAGAAGCGCGAATAGATCAAATGCAGGATCGCGTGCTCCACGCCGCCGATGTACTGGTCGATGGGGAACCAATACGCAACCGTCTCAGTTGCAAATGGAGCCTTGTCGTTGTGCGCATCCGTATAGCGGTAGAAATACCAGGACGAATCGACGAAAGTATCCATCGTGTCGGTCTCGCGCAGCGCCTTTCCGCCGCATTTCGGACACGTCGCGTTCACAAACTCCGGCATCCGCGCCAGCGGCGACCCGCCCTGCTGCGTGATCTCCACGTTGTCCGGCAACAAAACGGGTAATTCGCTCTCCGGAACCGGCACAATGCCGTCTTTTGCGCAGTACAGCATTGGAATCGGCGTGCCCCAGTACCGCTGGCGGCTGATGCCCCAGTCCTTCAGCCGATACGTAACAGTCGCCTTGCCAAATCCATGCTCCTCGGCATACGCGGCCATCTTTTGCTGAGCTTCCAGATTGCCCAGCGAATTGAACGGTCCGGAGTTGATCAGGAGGCTGTCCTCAGCGGTGTACGGCAGCAGCTTCTCGCGATCTCCGTTCGCCGCAGCTTCCCCATGATTCCTCGGCAGGATGACGATGCGGATCTCCAGCCCATATTTCTTCGCAAATTCGTAGTCGCGGTCATCGTGCGCGGGCACCGACATGATCGCGCCGGTCCCGTAGTCGAGCAGGATGTAATTGCCGACCCAGACGGGCAGCCGCTCGCCGTTGAACGGATTGATGGCGTAATGCCCGGTGTAGACGCCGTGCTTCTCGATCGCGCCAACGTCGCCGGTTTCACGCGCCTTGCGCTGCTGCTCCAGCAGTGCTGCCACGGCATCCGACAATCCTGGATCCGCAGCCGCCATCTCTTTCACCAGCGGATGCTCCGGGGCCAGCTGCAAACTCGTCGCGCCGTATATCGTATCCACGCGCGTGGTGAAGACCTTGATCTGCTGCCCCGTTCCCTTCACGCCCTCGCGCGCCGGTAAGATCGCCGTTCCGGACTTCCGCTCCTTCTCCTCGTCCTCGGTTGCGTCTGTCTCGTCCTCCAGCTCGAACGCTATCTCCGCGCCCTCGCTGCGTCCAATCCAGTTGCGCTGCATGGTGCGGACCTTCTCCGGCCACCCATCCATCGTGCTCAGCTCGTCCAGCAGCTCCTGCGCATAATTCGTGATGCGCAAAAACCACTGCTCCAGATCCCGCTGCTCGACAATCTGTTCCTCATGCCGCCAGCAGCACCCGTTCACCACCTGCTCGTTGGCCAGTACTGTCGCGCACTGCGGACACCAGTTCACCTTGCTCTTCCTGCGATACGCCAGGCCGCGCTCGTACATGCGCAAAAAGAACCACTGGTTCCATCGGTAGTAGTCGGGCAGGCACGTCGTTATTTCGTTTCGCCAGTCGTAGCTGAAGCCGACGCGGTTCATCTGCCGCTTCATCGCGGCGATATTGCCCAGCGTCCACTCCCGCGGCGGTGTGTTGTTTTTGAGCGCCGCATTCTCCGCCGGCAGCCCGAACGCGTCCCACCCCATCGGGTGCAGCACGTTGTAGCCCTGCATCCACATGTAGCGCGCCAGCGCGTCGCCAATCGAGTAGTTACGCACGTGCCCCATGTGCAACTGTCCGGACGGATACGGCAGCATCTCGAGCACGTAATATTTCCGCTTCTTCGACGAGGCCGGTTCGGCGGCATACAGATCCGGATTTGCCTCCCAGCGCGCCTGCCACTTCGCCTCAATCTCGGCGGGGGTATAGCGGACCTCCAAAGGTGCGGAATCCCCGGTGGCTGCCTTCGCGGCAGCTTCTGTTTGCTGTTTTGTCGCCATAAAGTGCTCAGTTCTGATTGTAAATTGATGCGTCAATTCGCACTTTTACGCGCTTTCGTCGCCGGAGCCTGGGACCCGGCGCTCGGTGTCCTGACTAAGTCCTTCATCGTCTCCACGTTTCGCCGCTCGTCTCCCTCTTCGTCCACCGGCGTCTCCGCGATAAAGGCACAATGCGCGAACCGGCTGTCGTTCAGCAGCCGGCGGAAGGGCTCCAGGCCCATCGTTCCGTCTCCGATGTGTTGATGCCGATCCAACTTCGACCCTCGTACAGCTTTCGCGTCATTCATGTGCCAGACACGCACCGTTTCCAGACCTATCGATCCCTCGATCCAGCGCACCGTCTGCTCATACCCTGCCTCGCTCACCAGGTCGTACCCGGCCACGTGGCAATGGCAGGTGTCGAGACACGCCCCGACCGGCACGATCCACCGCAGCTTCTCGATGAGCTCCGCCACCTGCTCAAAGTTTCCGCCCAGGGAAAACTCCGCGCCGGCCGTGTTCTCGATCAGGATCCTAAAATCGCAGTCGTCCAGCTTCACCCCATCGACGGCCCGCGTGATCGACTCGGCCGCCAGCCGCAGGCCTTCATTCCGCGTGAGCCCCTTCCACGATCCCGGATGCAGCACCAGGTACTCCGCCCCGAGCGCCAGCGCCCGCTCCACCTCACCGCGAAACGCCACGACGGACTTCTCCCGAAAGAGCTCGGTCTGGCTGCACAAATTCACCAGGTAGCTGGTGTGGATCACCAGGGGAAAGCAGTCGTAGTCTTTCCGCAGCGTCCGCATCTGCTCGCAATGACTCGCTTCCAGCCGCTGCGGCCGCCACATGCGAGGGCTCGACGAAAAAATCTGAAAGGTGTTCGCGCCAATAGCGTGGGCGCGCTCTGCCGCGCGAAACACTCCGCCGGCGGTCGAAAGGTGAATGCCGATGCGCCGCTTTTCCACTGCGGTTTAGTCTATCGGCGCGTCGCCGGGGCGGTATCCTGACCCTTCCGTGTCCGAGGCAACCACCGACTCCCAAACTCCGCTCATGCGCCAGTATCTGGCCGCCAAAGGCCAGCATCCCGACGCCCTGCTCTTCTTTCGCCTCGGCGACTTCTACGAGCTCTTCTTCGACGACGCCAAAACCGCTTCCCGCGAGCTGCAGCTCACCCTCACTGCGCGCGACAAAGAGCGCAACACGCCCATGTGCGGCGTCCCCTGGCACGCTGCCGAGAACTATATCGCTCGCCTTCTTCGCCAGGGCTATCGCGTTGCCATCTGCGAGCAGATGGAAGATCCGAAGCTCACCAAGAAAATCGTCCGCCGCGAAGTCACCCGCGTCCTCACGCCCGGTACTGCGCTCGATCCCCAGCTCGCCGCCGAGCAGTCCAATTACCTCGCCGCCGTGCACCTCACCGACAACGCCGCCGGCCTCGCGTTTCTCGACCTCTCCACCGGCGACTTCCGCGCGACAGAATTTTCCGGCGTGGGTTCCGGTGCCGCCTCTACTGCCCAGGCGCTCGAAGAGCTCCTCCGCCTCTGCCCTGCCGAGCTCATCTTCCCCACATCGCGCGGCCCGTTCGGTGCTCAAATCGGATGCCGCCCCCCTCGACCCGCACCTGTCTCAGATAACCGCCCAAATCAAGACTCGCACCCCCGTCGACGACTTCGCCTTCTCGCCCGACTACGCCATTCCCCTGCTCGAGCGCCAGCTCGGCAGCCAGTCTCTCGAAGGATTCGGCCTCGCCAACCATCCGGCCGCCGCTGTTGCCGCCGGCGCCATCGTCCACTACGTCCGCAGCACGCAGCAGTCCGACGCCGTCCACGTCGACTCCATCCGCTACTACGCGCGCGCCGAGTGCCTCCATCTCGATCAGGTCACCGCCCGCAATCTCGAGCTGATCGATCCGCTGTTCACCGACGCCGGCCCCGACGTGACGCTCTTCCGCACCATGGATGCCTGCTGCACTCCGATGGGCAAGCGCATGCTCCGCGCCTCGCTGTTGCGGCCGATGATCGATCCCGTCGCGATCGAATGCCGCTACGCCGCCGTCGATGCCGCCCGTCAGGATCTCATCCGCCGCGAAGAACTCCGCCGCGCTCTGCACGGCATCCTCGACCTCGACCGCCTGCTCGCCCGCATCTCGCTCGACAGCGCGGGCCCTCGCGACGTCCTCGCGCTCGCCGCATCCCTTCAGCACCTCCCTAAAGTCCGCCAATCCGCCGCAGATCTCGCATCGACATCGAACCCACAATCGCCCGGCGCGGAGCCGTTCTGGATCACCTCCTCGAGCAACCTCGATGCCCTCGAAGATCTCGCCACCACCATCTTCTCGACCCTCGTCCCCGAACCACCCCTCACCCTCGCCGAAGGCGGCGTCATCGCCCAGGGCATCGATGCGGAGCTCGACGACCTCCGCTCCATCGGCTCCTCGGGTCGTGCGTCGATCGCCGCCATCGAAGACCGCGAACGCCGCCGCACCGGCATCGGCTCGCTCAAAGTCCGCTTCAACTCGGTCTTCGGCTACTACATCGAGATCACTAAATCGAACCTCGCCAGCGTCCCCGCCGACTACGAGCGCAAACAGACCCTGGTTAACGCCGAGCGCTTCACCACCCCCGAGCTGAAGGAATACGAAGTCAAAGTCCTCACCGCCCAGGAGCGATCCGTCGAAATCGAAAAGCGTCTTTTCGCCGCCCTGCGCCGACGCCTCATCGAAAACGCCAGTCGCATCCGCCGCACCAGCGCCGCCGTCGCCGCAATCGACCTGGTCGCCAATTTCGCCCACCTCGCCGCCCTCCGCGGCTACACTCGCCCTCGCATCGACCCCGCTCCGATCCTCGAGATTGCCGGTGGCCGCCATCCTGTCATTGAGTCGCTCATGGAGAGCGCCGGCGAGTCCCGCTTCGTTCCCAACGACCTCTATCTCGACGCCAGCGAGACCACCTCCGCCCCCAATCTTCTCCTCATCACCGGCCCCAACATGGGCGGCAAATCCACCTACCTGCGCCAGGCCGCGCTGCTCGTCATCCTTGCGCAAATGGGCAGCTTTATTCCCGCCGACCGCATGACCTACGGCATCGTGGACCGCGTCTACACCCGCATCGGCGCCGCCGACAACCTCGCCCGCGGCCGCTCCACCTTCATGGTCGAGATGACCGAAACCGCTACTATCCTCAACACCGCTACCGCCCAGTCCCTGATCCTGCTCGACGAAATGGGCCGCGGCACCTCCACCTTCGACGGGCTCGCCCTGGCCTGGTCCACCCTGGAATATCTGCAGCGCCACATCGGCGCCCGCGCCCTCTTTGCTACCCATTACCACGAGCTCACCATGCTGGCCGACGAGTTTCCAAGATTAAAAAACCTGCATGTTGTGGTCAGGGAATCCCCCCAGGGCATCGTTTTTTTGCATCGGATAGAACAGGGGCCTGCAAATCGGAGTTACGGAATCGACGTCGCGCGCCTGGCCGGACTGCCTCCCGGTGTCATCCAGCGCGCCCGTCAGGTGCTGCAGCAGCACGAACGGTCTGAGCGGCATAATGTTGCCGTGGAGACCGAGCCGACGCTGCAGCTCACCCTGTTTACTCCGCTTTCGCAACGCATCCTCGATCGTCTGGCGGAGACCGACATCGACACCCTTACGCCACTGCAGGCGCTCAACCTTCTGGAAGAGCTGAAGGCCGAAATCGGGGATAAGAAAGTGAGCGCAAGTTGACAGGGGACCCATGACCCAACGGAGCCAACCAGAGCCCAGCTCCGCTCCAAAAAATCCGAGTACCGACGGCCGCCGCAGGCCCCGCGTCTTCATGCCGCGGCGCCGCAACGTCGAGCTTGCCGAGCAGGCCGGCCAGATCCTCATCGCCGGCGTCAGCGGCACCTCGCTCTCCGCCGAGGAGCGCGCCTGGCTCGCCCGCATCCGCCCCGGCGGCATCATCCTCTTCCGCCGCAATGTCGAGCAGGTCCCTCAGGTCGCCTCACTCCTGCGTGAGGCGGACCGCATCGGGACCACCCCGCTCCTCCGCGCGATCGACCTCGAAGGCGGCCTGGTGGACCGCCTCCGCGACCTCATCCATCCCATGCCCTCTGCCGCCGCGGTCTTCGCCACCGGGAAGCGCATTCTCTGTCGCCAGCACGGCTGGCTCATCGCGCGCGAGGCCCGCATCCTCGGATTCAATACCGTCTTTGCTCCCGTCCTCGATCTCGCCCTGCGCGAATCCGCCTCGGTCCTCCGCACCCGCGCCGTTTCGATGGAGCCCGGCCGCGTCATTGAATATGCCCGCTACTTCCTCACCGGCCTGCAGATGGAAGACATCCTCGGCTGCGGCAAAGCACTTCCCCGGTCTCGGCGGCGGCACGCTGGACTCCCATCACTCCATGCCTGTCATCCACCGGCAGACCCGCCTGATGTGGCGCAGCGATCTCGCCCCATGGCTCGCCCTCGCCCCGCGGCTGCCGTTCGCCATGGTTGCCCACGCCTCCTACCCCTGGCCCGGCCGTGACCCCGCGCCGGCTACCGTCTCCCGCTTCTGGGTCACCAACGTTCTGCGGCGCCAGATTCGCTTCAAGGGCGTCATCGTCTCCGACGACATGGAAATGGGCGGCATCCTTTCGCAGATGTCCATCGAAGAGGCCACGGTTCAGGCCCTCCTCGCCGGCATTCAGATGATCGAAATCTGCCGCGACCCCGCCCTCATCCAGCGCGCGTACGAAGCCATCGTGAAGGAAGCCGAGCGCTCTCGTGCCTTCCGCGAGGTCGTCGCCAGTGCGTGGCGCAAAATCTATCGCTCGAAGAAGCGCTGGCTCCAGCCCACCCGCCGCCAGAATCTATCGCCGGGCCGCCTCGATCGGCTCTGCGAAGACGTGAAGAAATTCGCCGCTCAGGTCGGCGAGACTCCTGTTTCCTCCGCGCCCGACCCCGAACGCTGGAGAGGCCTCGCCGGCTAAAACCCTCCCAACTACCCAGGAGGATCGTTTCGGTGCTCGTCTCGAGGAGCGCATGGGACGGTCGGCATCAGGCAGTATGAGCCGGCTTCCAGCCTCCATGGCTGCGCTTGCTATTCTTTTCCCTGGAATCGAGGAACCCGATGGCTCAGACGAACGGCGGCATCGGCAACGTAATCCCGAATACAGCGCTCGTGGAAATGGCGATGGCCTATTCCCGCAGTCGCATGCTTTGCGCGGCGGCTCGCCTTGGGGTCGCCGATGCACTGGGAGACGAGGTGCGCGACGTTGGTTTCCTCGCCGAAAAGTGCCAGGCGGATCCCGATGCGCTGTACCGCTTGCTGCGCGCCCTCGCCAGCATGGGCGTTACCGAGGAGACAGCCCCCGAGCACTTTCGCCTGACTCCGCTCGGCCGGCACCTGCGGAAGGATGATCCGCAGTCCGCGTGGGCAGCCGTCCTCTTCTGGGCGGACCTGCTCGCCGATGAGTGGTCGCTGCTGACCGACTGCGTTCGAACCGGCAAGCCGGCTCGCCAGGTGCGCGATCCGAACGTGCCCTCGCGCTGGTCCCAGGTTCCCGAGGCCGACTCAATTTTTCGGGCCGTTATGGGGACCGCTCCGGCCGAGGACTACGCTCCCATTGCGCGGGCATGGGATTTTTCCGGCGCCAAGGTGGTTGCCGATCTGGGCGGCGGAGGAGGCTCGCTCCTGCTGGCGGTGCTTGAACTCAATCCCCATTTGCAGGGAATGCTGGTCGATCGCGAGGAGAGCATTGCAGCAGCCCAACCAAGATTCGCGGATGCAAGCCTCTCTTCCCGATGCAGGCTGATCCCCGCGGACCTGGACGAATCGGTGCCGGCCGGCGCCGATGTCTGCATGCTGAAGCATTTCCTGCACGGATATCAGGATGAGGATGCTGTTGCGGTTCTCAGAAACTGCCGGGCTGTCACTCCGCAGAACGGCACTCTGCTGATCATCGAGTTCATCCTGCCTCCACTGGTCTCGCAGGCGGATCCACATCTGGAAGGCCTGCTGATGAGCGATCTCAACATGCTGGCCGTCACTGGCGGAAGAGAGCGCAGCGAGCGCGAGTGGAGAAAGCTTCTCGAAGCCTCAGGATTTACTTTGACCCAAGTCTATCCAGTCGGAGGCGATACTCTCTTGTTGCGCAATGTGGGGATTGTCGAAGCCAAGCCACGTCCAGCGTGATGTTTTGCCTCGACGCGGCAGGACCCCGGACCTGATCGAAGACCGCAGGTACCTGGCAACCCTGGGGCGACTCGTTATCCTGAAATGTGACAGCAAGTCCAGGCACACTCCCGGCCATCTCGCGTCGAAAGCGCTCGCGCTTCACGCTGCTCACGCTGGTTCGATGGCTGGTCTTCGGTTGCGTTGGTCTTTGGTCGCTGGCCGCGCTCGTTCTCGTGGCTGCGCGATGGATCGATCCGCCCACCACGGCGGTGCACATCGAGCGCCGCCTGCAGGCCTGGATCCACAACAAGCCATATCACGAGCGCTCCACCTTCGTTCCGCTGCGGCGCATCTCACCGGACCTGCAGCACGCGGTCATCGCCGCCGAGGACGGCGGTTCTACGAGCACCATGGGTTCGACTGGCACCAGATCCAAATTGACGCCGAAAACGATGCAGAGGGCGGTCGCACGCGTGGCGCCTCCACGCTGACGCAGCAACTGGTCAAGAACCTGTTCTTTGGCACGGGCCGTTCGTTTCTCCGCAAGGGCGCGGAGGCCAGCCTGGTCCCGGTCGCCGAAGTCGTGCTCGGCAAGCAGCGCATTCTGGAGCTCTACCTGAACGTGGTGGAGTGGGGACCCGGGATTTACGGTGCAGAGGCGGCGTCTCATGCCTGGTATGGAATCCCGGCCCGGAATGTCGACCGCGAACAGGCGGCACGGCTCGCGGCGATTCTGCCGGCTCCGCTCCGGCGCAGGCCCGAGCGCATGAATCACTACAGCGCGCTCATCCTGGAGCGCATGCGCCAGGTGGGTTGGTAACCGTCAGCATGGCCATTCGAGCCGGTTATCCTGATGGTCCCTGCTTGTGAGGGGTGCCAAGCTGCGGCTATATAGCTATGCTGTACAGCAGGATCACCCTGTGCCAAAACTCGCCAAAACACGTGTCTTCATGAGTGGCCGCAGTCAGCACGTCACGATTCCAGCGGAGTTTCGTTTTGCTACGGATGAGGTCTACGTCCGTCGCGACCCTCACAGTGGCGATCTGATCCTCTCGCCGGCGCCAAAGAACTGGAAGGATGTCTTCGCTGCCCTCGACGCCGCAGGATTCCCGGACGACTTCATGGAAGACCGCGACCAGGACACGCCAGACGAACGCGAGCCCCTGTGACCCTCTACCTGCTCGACACCAACATGGTCAGCTATATCGTGAAGGGAAAGTCGCCGGCAGCTCGCGCCCGACTCGAAAAGATACGTTTTCACCGGGGCGAGGAGGCTGGCATTTCCACCGTCACCCTTGGCGAGATCCTCTACGGCCTGGAAAAGATCGGAGCAGGACCCCAGCGCCGGAGAGCCATTGATCTGTTCTTCTCCAGCATCGCGATCTACAGTTAAGACCAGGTGGCCGCAGAGGCCTACGGTCATCTTCGCGTTCGGCAGGAGGCGCTCGGAAAAACTCCGGGCGCATTCGACGCGCAGATTGCCGCACACGCCCTCGCCCTCGGAGCCGTCCTGGTCACCCATGACGCCGCATTTCGCAACATGACCGGGCTGGCCGGTCGCGAAGACTGGGCTACAGACGTGTAACTCAAAGGGAGGCTCGAACGAGCCTCCCCTGCTGCCTTCTACCATCGATAAACCGTCAGAGCGTCCAGATACACGTTGCCCCAGGTCGTCCCGGCGCTGTCACCGTCGATCTGGAATTGCGTAATGAGGGCCGGACCCCAGCCAAGCTCGTACCCCGAGAAGGCTGTGACATTGATGGGCTGCGCGACGCCGTCGAGCCACACCGTGCCGTACGTGACCCATCCGGAGTCGTTGTGCGTTTCATAGATCTGCACGTGGTGCCACGTGTTGGGTGCCCAGCTGTGCACATTGCACGGCTGTTTGGAGTGCGCCCAGGTGTCGTTGTACGCTGTGGGCGACCCGGCATTGACCGCGAAGTCCCACGTCAGGTTCCAGCTGTCGCACTGGAATCCCATGATGACGGTTTCGCCGTTGGTCATGGTCTGTTCCAGATCGAACTCCAGGTTGGAAAAGCCGTTCGCGTTCTCCGCGATGTACACCCAGGTGTCGTAGAGGAAGCCTGTTGACGTGTTGTCATCGGAGAACTGCACGGCGTACCGCTCGCCGCCGTAATCGTTCAACTGATTCGCAAACAGCTTGGCTGCACCGGTTAACGAAGGCGAACTGACAATGCTCATGGTGCCGGCCGAAGAGCCTGGCGTTCCGCCGTCGTGGATTTCGGTCCAGTCGCTGAGCGTCTGGAGGCTGCTATTGGTCGCTGCATAGGAGGGGACCACCGCCGTCGCGGCGCTGCTGGTGCCCACCGTGAACGAGACATCGGTGACGCACACGTTGCCGTAGTTGTTCCAGGCCTTTACGTGAACGGTGTGCGCCCCGGCTGGGGCGCTGACCGGGCCGTTCATGGTTTGTCCCGCGAAGATCGCCGTTGAGGTGCTGTTATCGAGCGAATAGCCGACGTAGGTCACCGTTTGCGCGGAACAGGTGCTCGAATCCGTTTCCAGCGTGAACGGCGAAGATACCGTCGCGCCATTCGAAGGGCTCGAGATCGTTGTTTGCGCCAGCGCGGGTGCCGCTGCGATTGCCAGCATCGAACAGAGAAGGGAGAGGGTCTTTGCAATTTTCATCAACGGGTACCTTCGGGGAAGAGAAATATGCCACTGCGGGCGGCCTGACCGGTGTTGCTCATGCATGAAAGCCAGTCGTCGCCATGAATCGGCAACCGGCTCACCATGCGGGTTCGTTTCACAGGGTGCATCTACGCTCTGCAAGTCGGCGCACACGGCTGCCGCTGCAATCGTGTGCGTTTGATCTGCACTCGTCCCGTCCCGCAGCATTCCAGGTCCTCAGGCTGGCAGGCATCGTCGATGTCCACAACACAGAGCAACCCGTAGCGCTCACAGGGAACGAGCCGGTGTTCAGGAATTTTCAGGTGGGCTGTTCAGAGCCTGATGATCGAAGCGTGCATTCGATTCGTGCGCTCAGCAGACCTCTTTGATGAACGGCCTTCGGCGATCCAGCGGACTTTCTCCTGGTTCGTTTCGGCCCTGGTCTTTCAACAAAGTTCTGGCGGGACCTGGGACCCGCTGTGGGGTCGCGATCTCGGTTCTGTTGTGTTCTGACCGAAAGGCAATCAGTCGCTTCGAGTGTTAACGAAATACTACACACCCGTTATCCAATCAGGCAACCTTTTTCTTCAGGGAAGACTTCGGCGTCCAATGGCGTCGCCGGCAAGTCGGCTGATCGGGCGGGCCAGGTTTCAGCCGCGGGAGGGAACTGTCTCGTTCCCCTGTAAAATTGCCTCCTCCATGCCATCCAGATCCTCGATGATCGTCGCGGGCATCATGAGCGGCACCTCCGCCGACGGCATCGACGTCGCGCTGGTCAAAATCTCGGGCGCCCCGGGTGGCCCATTCAAGCCCTCTGTTGGCTTGAGTGGGGAGGAAATCCCGAAACTCACCCTCCTCGCCCACCGTGCGTTTCCCTACCCACGTCCCCTCCGCGAAGCCATTCTCGCGGCGATGGCCGGGCAATCCGACGCGCCCACCACCACAGTTAATCTCGCGCGCCTGCACTGGCGTCTCGGTCTTGCTTACGCCGAAGCCGTCCAGGCCACCATCGCTGCCACGAAAATCAAACCCGCCCTCATTGGGTGCCACGGCCAAACCGTCTACCACCAGGGATCGGCCTCCCGGTACGCAGGCCGACGCTTCGCCTGTACCTGGCAGCTCGGCGAACCCGCCCTCATCGCCGCCGCCACCGGCATCCCCACCGTCTCCAACTTCCGCCCCGCCGACATGGCAGCCGGAGGCCAGGGCGCGCCTCTCGTCCCCCTCCTCGACTACGTCCTCTTCGCGCACCCTCGCCGCGCGCGCGTCCTGCAAAACATCGGTGGCATCGGCAATCTCACCGTCCTCCCCGCGGGAGCGCCTCAGGAAGACATCATCGCCTTCGACACCGGCCCGGGCAATATGATCATCGACGCCCTCGCGCACCAGCTCTTCGGCAAGCCGTACGACTCCAACGGCCGCATCGCCGCCCGCGGACAAGTCCTCACGCCAGTCCTCACTGCCGCTCTCAAAGAAAAATTCTTCCTCGCGCCGCCGCCCAAATCCGCAGGACGTGAACAATTCGGCGCCACGTACGCCCGACAATTCCTCGCCGCCTGCCGCAAACGCAGCCGCAAACCCGAAGACGCGATCGCCACCGCCACCGCCTTCACTACGGAATCCATCGCCGACGCGGTCCGCCGCTTCGCCCTGCCCAAAACCCACGCCGCGCTCATCGATTACATCGTTGCCGGCGGCGGCGCACGCAACGCCACCCTCCTCGCGATGCTCCGCGAACGCCTCACGCGGATGAACTGCACCGTCACCACCAGCGACGCAACCGGCCTTCCCGCCGAAGCGAAAGAAGCCGCCGCTTTCGCGCTGCTCGCCTGGCAAACCTGGCATCACCGCCCCGGCAACGTCCCCTCCGCCACCGGAGCCACCCGCCCCGCCCTCCTCGGGTCCGTCACCTATGCCTGAGACCGGAGCGGGCGCTCGCGCAGCGCGACCCAACCGCTGTCCGCTATCCGCTATTCGCTGTCTTCTGTTCTGTTGCGTATTGCCTGTTGCCGGTTCCCTCTTCTCCGGCTGCTCCCGCCCACCAGACCCAACAACGGTCACCATGCTCATCGAATCGAGCCCCGCCAACCTCGACCCCCGGATCGGCACCGACGCCCAGGCCGAGCACATCGACTCGCTGATGTTCGACGCTCTCGTCCGCCGTGATGAGCACTTCGGCCTTCAGCCCTTCCTCGCCACCACATGGGACAACCCCGATCCACACACCTGGATTTTTCACCTTCGCACCGACGCCCGCTTCCACGACGGCCGCCCACTCACCTCCCGTGACGTGAAATTCACCATCGACTCCATCCTCAACGGCACCGTCATCAGCGTAAAAGCCGGCTCGTTTACCAGCACCGACCACATCGACGCGCCCGACCCCGCCACCGTCGTCTTCCACCTCAAAAAGCCCGACCCAGCGCTCCCTTTCAACCTTTGCGATGGCGCCATCGGCATCGTTCCGTACGGCAGTGGCCGCGACTTTGCGCATCACCCCATCGGCAGCGGCCCCTTCACCTTCGTCAGTCAGCAGCTTGACCGCGACGTCGTCATCGCCCGCGCCCCCAGCTACTGGGAAACGCTCCCCAACATCGCGCGCGTCCGCTTCATCGTCGTCCCCGATGTCACCACCCAGGCTCTCGAGCTCGAAAAAGGTTCCGCTGACGTCGAAAGTAATCCCTCCAACTTCGACATCGTCAACGCCCTCAGCCGCAATCCGCATCTTGCTGTTGAATACGGCCCCGGCACCATCCTCAATTACGTCGTTTTCAACATGCGCGACCCCATCCTCCGCGATCCGCGCGTCCGCACCGCCATCGCACTCGCCATCAACCGCCCGCTCCTCATCCAGGCGCTCTACCGCGGCGAAGCGCGCCTCGCCGAAAGCATGCTACCGCCCCAGCACTGGGCCTGGACGGAAACCCCACCCCACAATTACGACCCCGCCGCCGCCAACGCGCTCCTCGACCAGGCCGGCTATCGTCGCGATGCCCGCGGAACCCGCTTCCATCTAGGCATGAAAACCTCTAACGACGAAACCGTCCGCCTCATCGCGGTCGCCATCCAGGAACAGCTTGCTCAGGTCGGCATCGCGCTCGATCTCCGCAGCTACGAATTCGCCACCTTTTACGCCGACCTCACCCGCGGAGCCTTCCAGCTCGCCCCCTCCCGCTGGATCGGCGGCAATGAGAATCCCGACATCTTCCGCTACGCCTACTCCACCGCGGCGTTCCCGCCCCACGGCGGCAATCGCGGCTTCTACTCCAACTCCGACATGGACCGGCTCATCGCCGATGCCACCGCCGCGCCGACCCGCGAGCAGCAAATCGCCGACTACGTCCGCATCCAGCAGCTTGCCGCCCGCGATCTGCCGTCCATCAATCTCTGGTATCTCGACTCCGTGATCGTGCACAACCGGCGTCTCGGCAACACCCACCCCAACCCCTCCGGCACCTTCGACTTCCTCCGCACTGCGACGCTCCAGCACTAACGGGGTGGTTCATTTCAAGCTCGCTGTGGCTTGAGTGGGTATCGCGTGCAGCGCGATCAAGGCCGGCACACCCTGTAACCTGAAACCATGCTGCTGCAACTTCCACCAGGCCCTCACCGCGCCTACCTCTTCGACATGGACGGCACCATCGCCGACTCCATGCCCCTACACTACATTGCCTGGAAACAAGCGCTCGCTGAATACGGCTGCCCCTTGTTTCCAGAGGATCTCTTCTACTCCTGGGGAGGCATGCCCGTCCGCGCAATCGTCGCTACCCTGAACCAGCGTCACGGCCTCAACATGCCGGTCGAAGAAGTCGCCCACCGCAAAGAGGGCCTTTATTACGAGCTGCTCCCGCGCCTCACAGCCGTGCCCGAGGTTCTCGAGCAAATCGAAGCCGCCCACGCAACGATCCCCTTCGCCGTCGTCTCCGGTTCCACGCGCGAATCCGTGACCAAATCCCTCGAAGTCCTCGGCCTCCGCGACAAGTTCGACGTGCTCGTCTGTGCCGGCGACTACCAGAAGGCCAAGCCCGACCCCGAGCCCTTTCTTCTCGCAGCGAAGAAGCTCAACGTTCCCCCCGCCGCCTGCCTCGTGTTTGAAGACACCGAGATGGGCATCCAGGCCGCCACCGCCGCCGGCATGGATGCGGTCCGCATCCTCCAGCCCTGGGAACGAAGCAAAGTCCAGCCCGTATCCTGAGCCCGCACCCCAGTTTTCCCTGATAACTCCGGCCATTGCGCTCTCGATGACGACGCGAACCTGGCTGCCAGCAAGGGGACATTGTAGTGACAAATCCTGCAGCGAAAGATTGTATGAACAGATGATGGCGGCGGAACCGGCGTCAGAAACGATCAGGGAAGATCACGCCGCAGACGCTCGCTTGTCCGCGCACGGCCCCCTCCCTCAGTTTGACGAGAAACTGGGAGCCTGGGTCCTGAGCCGCCACGGGGATGTACTGGCGGCTTTCCACTGCGCGAGCCTGTATCCCTCCGGACTCAGCAGCGAACGACTGCCGGACGGCGCGGCAGAAGACGCAAGCCTCGCGATGCGAACAGAAACGCGCGGCGCTCTTTCCGCTCCGCAGTTACGCAAATGGCAGAGGAAGATGGCATCGGCTGCTCGTGCTCTCGCCGCAAACCTCAGGGTGGACGAACCAGTGGAACTCACTGCCGCCTATACGGTTCCTGTGTGCCTGCGGCTTGCATCCATGGTCACCAACATTGACCTGCGCGAGGCTGAGCGCCTCCACGGGATCGCCGGCGCAATCGCAGCATCGTCGGCGGAGCCCTTCGACGCCGAGCTGAAGGCAAAAGCGAAAACGGCGAGCGCGGAGATTCGCGGTTGCTTTCCTTCCGGCCCTGCACTATTGCGCGACTCGGGATTTGTCGCTCTCGCGCGTACGTTGCCGTCCCTGTTGTCCAACGCCTGGTGCGCGCTGCTGGAGTCGCCGGGCCAATGGGCCCTTCTCCACAAAAAACCCGCGCTGCTGCCGTCCGCCGTCGAAGAGCTGCTGCGCTGTGCGGCTTTGCCCCGCATTCTATTCCGGCGGGCCCTCCAGGACATCGACCTGCATGGCGCACGGATCCGGAAAGGCGACCGCATTGTGCTGCGTGTTCATGCAGGAAACACGGATCCGGAACAGTTTTGTCACGCTGAGCAACTGGACGTGCGGCGCAGCGGCACGAAACACCTGGCGCTTGGAGCCGGGGCGCATTCCTGCATCGGAGCAGGTCTGATTCGCATGGCAGTGCTGGCCAGTACGGGCCCGCTCGTGGAGAGATTCTCCGGGGCGAGACTGGTTGAACCCGTTGAGTACCGAGGCGGATCGGGGTACCACTTCACCGATTCCTTGTGGGTCATGTTGCGCGGACAGCCGTAGCGATCCATTTCAGACACGACCGGGGAAGGGTGATTCCGGAGGCGATTCGGCGCCTTCGCGCCGTCGCCCTCGGACGTCCTCCTTCTCACACCGCCCTGCTCCCCGCCTCCACCCGAACAAGCTCCTGCTCCCTGGCCTTCGCCGCGCCGTTGATCACATCTGCCACCACCCACGCGGCCGCCCCGAACGCCGTCGCGATTCCATTGGCCGCCCATACGAAATGCGTCAGCGAGCCCTCGGCCACCAGCACCTTGAGCCACGGTGGCGGACCCAACAACAGCCAGGGCAGCCAGATCAGCACCTCGAATCCCAGCACCATCACGCTCAACAAGCGCGAGGCCGGCCTCATCAATATTCCCGACAGCAGTGATGCCGCCCCGGCAAAGAAGAAAATCCCCGTCGCGGCCGCCCAGAACTTCCCGCCCGGCGGAATCCACTTCGGCACAAACCCCGACGCGCCGGAAAAATTGATGAAGTGTGTTGCCCCGAAGGAAATGCAGCAGATGCCGTACATCCGCGCAATCGTCACCGCCCGCCGAGCCCACGGCGATTCCGGCGGCGACAGCCAAGCAAAAGCCGCCAAACCCGCAATCACGGCCGACAACTCCTCGAATACGTTTCCCCAGCTGTCGTAATTCCGTGGAGCCGATGCAGCGTGCACCATCCACAGCAACCAGAAGACGGTGTAGATTCCTGCGAGCGCCAGGGCACCCGCTCTTGCAGTGCGCCGCCACAGCATCGCCGCGCCCGTCAGAAGCTCGTATCCCCCCGCCAGATAAGCGAGCAACACGCGATGCGGCACATCCGGCGTCACGCGCTGCCAGTTGGTGGCGAAGTCTCCAAATACCAACCCCACAACGCCCAAATAAACGGCGGTCGCAGCGTACAGGTACAGCCCAGGGGTGAGCGAACCTCGGCGTTCCATCGTTGGCTGACTCTCTCATTCCGGACGAAACGCAGGGGATAGTCTGGACCCTTTCGCTGTCCTAAAACGTTTCAGTTCAGTGTCCTTGCCGTATTGTCCCCTTCGCCATAGCCACTTTTTGCGGACGCACCATACCACTTGTCGTACTCGCCGCTACAAGCTGCCCGCTCCAGTCTGTCGTTTAGTCATCATCATCATCTTTCCTGAGGCCGTGGGGGTGCGTCAGCATCCACGGAACCGGCTTGTTGCCCATGGCGTCCTTCCACAGAATCACGTTCAGTCTGACCGGATCGGCGCGATCCTCGTGCTGGAAGTCCATCTTCGCCGATTCCTTTGCACCCTCCGCCTTCGATTGGTTCGCCGTGTAAATCAGCCCGCTGTCTCGGTTCCGATAATCGGCGCTAAACGCCGGTTGATCGCCTGCTCCACTGAACTCCGGGGCCATCAGCGGTGCAAACGCGTCGTTATTATTCAGCGGCGGGCAGCCGAGCAGGGTCAACATTGTGTGGACCGTGCTCACCGTGGTGTAAAAATTATGGTCCACAAAGGGCGTGTCGTGGTGCGGCGCATACTTGCTCACCACGAGCGAAATCGATCGATGCGCGTCCACATGATCGGCTCCGTCCTGGGCGTCGTCCTCAAGGATGAAGAACGCGGTCGAGTCCCAGTAAGGACTGTGCGAGACCGCATCCACGGCGCGCCCGACCGCGAGGTCGTTGTCGGCCACCGAGGCTCTGGGCGTCGGTGATCCCGGCCGCGTTCCCGCTGTGTGATCGTTGGGCAGCCGCAGCATCACAAACGCCGGCATGGTGTCGTGCCCGTCTTTCAGGTCAGCGGCCCACTGGTTGAAATGGGTCAGAAACTCATTCACCCGCAACTGATCCGGAAAGCTGAGATTGAAGTCCGGATAGTCCGGATCGAAATGTCCGACCAGTTCCGGCTTGGTGGCCACATTTTTGTAGATCAGTGGAATCGCCCAGGGATATTGGCTCGTTCCCCCGCCATAGTTTTCCGGAATTGGGTCGCCTTTGTGGATGAACGCATGTTCGCAATAGTGCGTGCCCTCCGGTGTTCCTCCCTGCTGCGGCATCGGCCGATCCTTCGGCGCCTCTCCGGAGTCGTCGCAGAACTTCGACGAAATGAATTCGCCGAAGTGATAGAGCGTTTTGTGATTCTTCGCCAGGTCGGTCCACAAATAGCCGCTGCCTGGCTCGTCGACGTCCGGAATGTTCTCGAGGATTGGATACCCGCTCTCGACCACTCCCTCGAAATCGTAGGGCCGCTCGTGTCCGCGATAACCGATCTGCCAGGTGCGCTCGTTGTAGTCGCTGTCGATGGCCGCCGTGGACCACACGTGGCCGTCGCCCGACACTTCGCCGGAATCGTAGAAGTTGTCGAGCACGCCAAACTGCTTCGCCAGCGCATGCAGGTTCGGCGTGATCTCCTCGCCGTACATCGTGAGCGAAGGATCGCCATCGCCCACGCCCAGGTCGCCAAGAAGCTGATCGTAGGTGCGGTTCTCCCGGATGATGTAGATCACGTGGCGGATCTTGTCGCCGCCGCCCTGGAACTCGACTCGCTTCTGCGCCGCGAACATCAGATTGTTCTCCAGCGTCTGCTTCGTCAGGTCCTTCAGGTTCGCCTTCGCATCGGCCAGGTCGATGGTCGCCAGCGAGCCGTGCAGCATGGTCGCGATATAGGTGTGCGGGCGGCCTTCCAGTCGTTTCGGCTGATTGGGCGGCGGGTTCGGCGCATTCGGCTGGGGCGCGGCATTCGGCGCTGTCCCTTTCCCTTTGCCCGTGGCTACATACACGTGATTCCCGTCCGCAGCCAGCGCCGTCGGATACCACTCGGTGGGAATGAAGCCGACGGGGATCGTCCGCGTCTTCGAGCTCAACGGCGCGTGCAGATCGAAAACCGCGACAGCATTCGACCCCGAGTTGGCCGCGAGCAGGGTTGCGCCGTCCTCGGCAACCGCAACCGCATCGGGCATCGATCCGAAAAACGCCTGCCCCGGCAGCCTGGTGTCGTATATGGTTGTCGTCCGCATCGTCGGACCAGAAACACGCACCGCCGCAACCGCGTCGCGGTTCACCAGCGCGACATAGAGCATCTTTTCGTCGGGGCTCAGCGCCATCGCAATCGGATGCGAACTGGGCGAGGTGGGACGCAGCGGCGGCAGCAAGGGCAATTGCTGCACGACCTTGCCGGACTGGAGATTCAGCTGCGCAACCGCCGAGCCGTTCCAGAGGGCAACCCAGGCGCGCCGTCCGTCGCGGCTGGCAATCACGGCCACCGGATACGTTGTCGGAATCGTGGGCCCGGTCGACAGGTCGAAGCGGGTTTCGAGTTTGCCGGTTGTCGCGTCGAGCAGAAGCACATCGTCGGAGTACTCATTCGCGACGAGGATCTTTTCGGCGCCGTCCGCGCCTTTTACTACCGCCAGCCCTGCAGGCGCGGGAATTGCCTTGTCTTCCGCCAGCTTCATCTCGCCGTGTTGCTGCGTCTTTCCTGCCGGAAGATCGCGCAGGGGCACTGGAATTGTTCGCTCCGGTGTCAGCGTGTCGGGGCTCGAGCCTGTGCCGGCCGTGAATTTGTAGACGCCGATGGCATTGCCGGTCTGATCTTCTTTCCCACCTTCCGGCGCGCTGAGGGAGTCGAAGCTCACGTACAAATGGGATCCATCGGCCGAGAACGCGATGCCGGAATAATAGGTCTGCGGGGCCTGGATCTCCGTCCGCGGCTCGGGATAATCCGTCAGCTTTCCCGTGCCGGTGTCGAGGATGGCGATCGACTGCTCGTAATTGGACTCCACCGTGCCGAAGCCGGCGTTCACCAGGGCCAGGTAGCGGTGGTCAGGCGACCAGGCGGCCGCCATGGGCAGGCTGTTCAGGGGCTGCGGCGATCCGGGCACCGGGCCCAGAAGCTGCTTGCTGCTGGGCAGATGAATGGTTTGCGCGCCGCAAAGGGAGGCCGCAACAAAAATGAGCGCAACGCAGGAAGCTTGCAGGTTCTGAAGGTTCATCGCGTTCTATCGTCTCCGGGAGTGGTTAAGAAAACGTGAAGGCCGGGCCCCATGCATTGCGGATGCGCCGATCGCGCGTGTTACTGTTCGGTCCTTTTGCCTGGCCCATACCCTGGCGGGAACGGCTTACAAAAGTGTTACATCATCGACGCTTCGCAGGCTGATAGTTTGGGAGAAACACACGAATTTGCGACACGCCCCGCTTCCCAAATCTCAAAGAAACGAAGAATTCTCATGTCCCCTCAAGTGCTCGATCAGCCGATTATTGCTCCGGAGAGCGTTGCAGGCCCGGTCAACCCAGCCCACGTCAAAAATGCAACCCCGGCGATGCCGCAGTTGGGCCGTGCGGCGCAGGGGGGCAAGTTAAGCTGGATCACCATCTTCTTCATGGTCGCGTTTCACATCGGGGCCGTGGCGGCGCTGTTCATGTTCTCGTGGAAGGCGCTGGCCTGCGCGGTGGTGCTGTGGTTTCTGGCCTGCAACGTCGGCATCGGGATGTGCTATCACCGGCTGCTGACGCACCGCGGTTATCGGGTTCCGAAGTGGCTCGAATACATCATGGCCATCTGCGCCACGCTGGCGCTGGAAGGCGGGCCCATCTTCTGGGTGTCGCTGCATCGGGTGCATCATCAGCTTTCCGATCACGAAGGCGATCCGCACACACCGCATGAGGGCGGGTGGTGGGCGCATGTGGGCTGGATCATGAGCGGCGATTCTCTGAACGCAGAGACCGCGGCCCTGGCGCGCTATGTTCCCGATCTGACCCGCGACCGCTTCTATGTCTGGCTCAGCAAGTACCACTGGGTTCCGCTGGTTGTGGCTGGTCTGGTGTGCCTCGCCGTCGCCGGCTGGCCCGGCCTGATGTGGGGGATCTTTCTGAGGACGACGCTTGGCCTCCATTCCACGTGGCTCGTCAATTCCGCGACGCACATGTGGGGATCGCGGCGCTTCCAGACTCGCGACGATTCGCGCAACAGCTGGTGGGTGGCACTGCTGACCGGTGGCGAGGGCTGGCATAACAACCATCACGCGCACCCGGTATCAGCACGGCACGGCCTGAAGTGGTACGAGGTTGACGTCAATTTCTACGGAATCTGGCTGCTGAAAAAGCTGGGTCTCGCGCGCGAGGTCAAGATCGCGCAATACGACCCGCACAATCCGCGGCCGGCGGGTGTAGCCTAGCGGCGTCTTTGCCGGTCTGGCTTATCTCAAACCTGCGAAAATAGAGGTGCCCGTGCGGCGAGTCCGTGGCGGGCACTTTACTTTTTGTCTATGCGTATCAGCGGCCGAAGACGGAACATGGTTCTGTTCACGCTGCTGGGCGTGTGCCTGGTCGGCGTGGCTGTCTTCCTTAACGTCAGCTGGATTGTGCTCAACTGGCGCCGCATTGTCCCTATGGCCATCGGCATCCCCTTTTTTGCGCTGCTGATCGCCGGCGTTGCCCTGAACACCGTTTTTCTGGTCCGCGAGGTTCGGCGGAACGAGCGTCACGACGCGTTTCTCAGCGCAGTAACCCACGAACTGAAGACACCCATCGCCTCCATCCGTCTCTATCTGGAGACGCTGCAGCGGCGGAAGTTGGAAGATGCGCAGCGCGACGAGTTCTACAGCCGGATGCTGGTTGACAGCGATCGTCTGCTGGCCACCGTTGAGCAGGTTCTCAAGGCGGGGGAGGTGGGTCAGCGCGGAGGTTCGCACATTCGTGTCCCGGTGGACATGCGTGCGCTGGTCGGGGAATGCATCCATACGACCCTTGCCCGTCACCATCTCGATGAAAAGGCGATCGCTGTGAGCGTAGAGGAAACGATGCAGCCCATGCTGGTGCGCGGCGATCCCGACGAGCTGCAGACCGCGCTGCTCAATGTGCTTGGCAACGCCATCAAATATTCGCCCAACAGCGCCGATATTCGCGTCGCCCTCAGTGTCGAGCACGACGCGTGGGTGCGCGTGAGCGTGACCGACCGCGGCATCGGCATTCCGCCGTCCCAGCTCAAGCGCATCTTTCGCCGTTTTTATCGCGTGCCGAGCCGCAGTGTGCTCCGCACCAAGGGCACGGGCCTCGGTCTGTATATCGTCCGCACCATTGCGCGCCAGCACGGCGGCGACGCGATTGCCGAGAGCGCCGGGGAAGGCCGCGGCGCGACCGTTAGCCTGCAGCTTCCACGCGTTTTGACTCCGGTTGTGGGTTCTGACTGAAACATGGCTCGCATTTTGATCGTCGAAGATGAAGGCAACCTCGCCCAGGGGCTGCTGTTTAACCTGAAAGCCGAGGGCCACGAGGTCAGCGTGGAAAGCGACGGCGATTCTGCCCTGGAGTGCCTGCGGCGAGAAACTTTCGATGCGATGGTTCTGGACGTGATGATGCCGGGCAAGAATGGATTTGAAGTGGCCGCAGAGCTGCGGGGCGCCGGCAATTACATCCCGATCCTGATGCTGACCGCACGCGCCCGCAGCCAGGATGTTGTCGAGGGTTTCGCCGCCGGCGCTGACGATTATCTCCCCAAGCCCTTCGAGCTTTCGGTGCTGATTGCGCGCCTCAACGCCTTGCTGCGCCGCATGCAATGGCCTCACCGCGCGGAGAAAAACGAGCCGGCCGTGGAAGAGCCGATGGATTTTTCCTTTGCAGGACGCCGCATCGACTTCGATGCGCTGGAACTCCACGCTCTCGGCCGCACCGTACGTCTAACGCTGATGGAGGTTGATTTGCTGCGTTATCTCACCCGCAATCGCGAGCGCATCGTTTCCCGCAAGGAACTGCTGGAGCAGGTTTGGCACGTGCGTGAGGATACGGACACGCGCGCCATCGACAACTTCATCGTGCGTCTGCGGCGGTACATCGAAGAAGATCCCGCAGCGCCCAGACATTTGCAGACCGTGCGCGGCATTGGTTACCGCTTTATGCCGAATCCGGAGTAAAACCATGGGTGGAAACTGCCTTCCGCAGCATCCGGGAAGACGCTGGCGCATCTGGTAAGTACGGGGGAATATGCGGGAAGTGACGATTCGCATCGAAAACATGCACTGCGGAGCCTGTGTGCGCCGGGTTTCGCAGGCGCTGGAGACGCTGAGCGGCGTGCAGGTGGGCGAGGTTCGGATTGGCGCGGCTCGCGTGCAGGCGCCGGACGAAATGCGGGAGGGCGCCATCGTGAGCGCAGTCGAAAAGGCCGGCTACCCGGCAATCGTCGAACCCTAGGTTGGTTAGTGTATGCCCGCAGTCGATGTAGAGAAGACAGGAAAGGCCGCCGCAGTGACCGCGAAAAAGGAACTGTGCACCATTACTCTGCCGATCATCGGTATGAGCTGTGCCGCCTGCCAGTCCCATGTCGAGCGCGCCCTGCGAGCGACACCCGGAGTCAGCGAAGCTTCTGTCAACCTGCTCACCAACTCCGCGCGCGTGGGTTTCGATGCTGCTGTCGCCGGGCCAGAAGACCTGATCGGTGCGGTGCGCGAGGCCGGCTACGATGCGACGCTTCCGGCAAGCTCCACGGAAACCCCCGACGATAAGCCATCCGACGAAGGCTCCTTACGCGCAAAGGCCTTCTTTACGCTGGCCGGCGGGGTGCTTGTCATCCTGCTGATGAACGCCGGGCACTGGCTTGCTCCGTTTATTCCTGTGCTGTTTGAGGTTTCGCCGCGCTCTTTGCAATACGTCATGTTGGCGATCACCCTGGCGGGCATGTACTGGGGAGGGGGCATTATCTATCGCCAGGCGTGGGTCGCTGCGATTCATCGCAGCACCAACATGAACACCCTGGTCGCTCTCGGAACCGGAGCAGCGCTGGTGTATTCCATGGCGGCCACGACGATGCCCGGAGTTTTTCGCCGTCACGGTCTGCATGCGGACGTCTACTACGACGCGGTTCTGCTGATTCTCGGATTTCTGCTTTTAGGCCGGTGGCTGGATGCGCGCGCCAAACGCCGTACCCTCGACGCACTCCATGAGTTCATGAAACTGCAGCCGCAGTCGGCTCGCGTGCTGCGGGAGGGCCGCGAGGTTGAAGTTCCGCTGGTTCAGGTGGTCGCGGGCGACATGGTTGTTCTGCGTCCTGGCGAGCGGGTTCCGGTGGATGGCATTGTCCTCACCGGCACAACCTCCATCGACGAATCGCTGATCACCGGGGAGTCGCTGCCGGTGACGCGGAAGGCCGGCGACCGCGTAATCGGCGGTTCTCTCAATTTCGACGGCGTACTCGAATATCGGGCCACGTCCATCGGTGCGGACAGTGTTCTCGGCCAGATGATGCGCCTCGTGGAAGAAGCGCAATCCTCGCGCGCGCCGATGCAGCAGCTCGCCGACCGCGTCAGCGCCGTGTTCGTGCCGGTTGTTCTGGCGCTGTCTCTGGCGACGTTCCTTATCTGGATTTTCGCCGGCGGCGGCTCTGGCCGCGCCTTCGCCGTCGCGGTCGCGGTGTTGGTCATCGCCTGCCCCTGCGCGATGGGGCTTGCCGTTCCCGCCGCGCTCACGGTTGCCATCGGACGCGGCGCGCAGCTGGGCATTCTCTTCAAAGGGGGAGAGAGCCTTGAGCGGCTGGCACGCATCGACACGCTGGTTTTGGACAAAACCGGCACGCTCACGGAAGGCAAGCCGGAAGTTGTTGCGATTCGAGTGCTCGCCGGTTCGACCGAGAACGATCTCCTCGCGCTCGCGGCGGCCCTCGAAAGCCGTTCCGAACATCCCCTGGCGCGCGCAATCCTTGCCGCAGCGGAAAAGCGCGGGATCACTGCTCCTGCAGTCGAGGAGGTACGCGCTGTTCCTGGGAAAGGCATTCAGGGCAGGGTCGCGGGGCGGCTCATCGCAGCCGGCAATACCGCACTGATGCAGGAAATCGGCGTGCCTGTTCCTTTGGACTCCGGCTCCGAGGCCGGAACCACGGTCATGTACGTTGCGCAAGACGGTAGACTCGCGGGCGTGATCGAAGCCCGCGATACGCTGCGCGGGTCCGCTGCTGGCGCGATCGCAGGGCTGAATCGCCTCGGCATCCGTACCGCCATGCTCACCGGCGATACGGCCGCGACCGCAGAGGCCGTCGCACGCGCGGCTGGTATCGACCAGGTCTGGGCCGGGCTGCTTCCCGATCAAAAGCTCGCAAAAATCCGCGAACTCCAGCAGCAAGGTCACCGCGTCGGCATGGCCGGCGATGGTATTAACGATGCTGCGGCCATCTCCCAGGCCGATGCGGGACTGGCCATGGGTACAGGAGCCGATCTGGCTCGCGAAGCGGGCGATGCGATCCTGCTGCATGGCGAGCCACGCCAGATTTTCGACGCTGTCCTGCTCGCGCGCCAGGCCCTGCGTGTCATGCGGCAGAATCTCGGCTGGGCTTTTGGCTATAACCTGCTCGGCATCCCGATTGCCGCGGGCGTGCTTTACCCAGCCTTCGGCATTCTGCTGAGCCCCGCGATCGCCAGCGCGGCCATGGCGCTTAGCTCGGTCAGCGTACTCGCCAACAGTCTTCGTCTCCGCAGCTTTACTCCACGGTAAACTGAAGGCGGAAGCTCAACCGTGCGCATTCTCACCCGATACATCCTGAGGGAAGTGTGGTCCCACGCCGCGATCGGGGGCGCGATCTTCACCTTTGTCCTTTTTATCCGTTATCTCCCGCATCTGCTGGAAATGATCGTCCGTAACAGCGCCTCGCTCGGTTCGGTTCTGGAAATCGTTCTGCTGACGCTGCCGGATATGCTGACGGTGACGATTCCCATGGCGGTGCTGGTGGGCATCCTGCTCGGCCTGAGCCGCCTCGCGGCGGACAGCGAAATCACCGCCATGCGGGCCTCCGGCATCGGGGTATGGAGTTTTGTGCGTGTCGTCGGCATGGTGGCCGTCGTGGCATGGGGCGCCAGCATGTGGGACAGCTTGTACCTTGCTCCGAAAGCCGCGGCCGCCATGATGCGTCTGGAGAACTCGCTGGCCAACGCGCAGGCGTCGTACGAGGTGCAGCCGCGCGTCTTCTACGAGGACTTCAAGGATTACGTGCTCTATGTCCAGGATGTGCGGGCGGGTGCGGGCGCGGCCAACTGGCGCGGCATTTTTCTGGCTGACGTAACCGACCCAGGCGCGCCCAAGATTACCACGGCCGATCGCGCCACCGTGGTCAACGGACCCGGTCAGACAATGACCATGCGCCTGCGCGATGGCACCGAGATCGGCACGGTGCCCGATCAGCCCGGCCAGGACACCCTCTCCACATTTTCGCAAACGGATTTGCCGCTGCAGACCGGCGCACAGGAGGACATTCGGCTGGGGCGCAGCGATACTCCTATTCTTGCCATGAACAACCGCGAGTTGCTGGCGCGCACGCACGGGAAGAATGGCGAGATCTATCAGATTGAATTTCAGAAGCGCCTCGCCTACCCCGCAGCTTGCCTGGTGCTGATGCTGGTGGGCGTTCCGCTGGGCATTTCGTCGCGGCGTGGCGGCAAGGGTGCGGGTTTCGTGCTGACCATTGCCCTGGTGTTTGTTTACTACTTTCTCTCCTCGACCGGCACGGCTCTCGCCCGCCAGCACAAGATCCCTGCGTTCCTGGGCGTGTGGCAGGCTAACCTGATCTTCGCAGTTTGCGGACTGGTGCTGCTGCGGCAAATGGCCACCGGGGGCGCTGCTCTGACAGCGCTGACCTCTTTGGGCAACTGGTTCCGGCTCCGAACGGAAGAATCCACCGCCTCGGTGGCTCCTCTTCGGGTGAGCTCTCGCAAGCGCGCTCCCCGCGGACGATTCCCTCTTATCCTGGACGACTATGTGCTGCGCGAGTTTCTGCTGACATTTGTGATGGTGCTGGTCACATTTGTGATGCTCATGCTCGTCTTCACATTCTTCGAGCTGCTGAGCGACATCATCAAGAATAAGACTCCGCTGGTCACGGTCGGCGAGTACCTCATCAATCTCACTCCGAGCATGATCTATCTCATTACACCGCTGAGCGTGCTGATCGGCGTGCTGGTGGTTTTCGGCATTATGACGCGCAACAGCGAGCTGACCGCGATGAAGGCCACCGGCGTCAGCCTCTATCGCATTACCGTGCCGATTGTTGCGATCGCCGCGGTTCTGTCCGTCTCCCTGTTCATGTTCGACGAGTTGTACCTGCCGCAGGCCAATCGCAGGCAGGAGGCGCTGCGGAACGTGATCAAGGGCAAGCCGGCAGAAACCTTCGAGCACCCCGGCCGCAAGTGGATCTTCGGCCGGCAGCGCCCAGGCCAGCCCAATCGCATCTTCTATTACGAGTATTTCGACTCGGACATCGATACTTTCGGCAATATTTCTGTTTTCGAGTTCAGCCCAGGCTCCTTCACCATTGCCAAACGAATCTTTGCCTCGACGGCTCACTGGGAGCCGAAACTCAATGCATGGGTTTTCGAAGATGGGTGGGACCGCACCTTCAACGGCTCCGACGTCACGTCGTACGAAACTTTTCCGGTAAGAACGTTTTCCGAAATCACCGAACCGCCGGCCTACTTCAAGAAGGAGGTTCGCCAGTCTTCAGAGATGAACTTTGGCGAGCTGGCCGCCTATATTCATGATCTCCGGCAGAGCGGGTTCAACACGGTTCCGTTGCGGGTACAGCTGAATCACAAGATTGCTTATCCGCTCATCACGCTGGTGATGGCTGTGCTCGCCATCCCCTTTGCGCTCTCTATGGGCAAGCGAGGCTCGCTGTCCGGCATTGCGATCGCGATCGGCGTGGCGATCACTTACTTCGTTGTCTCCGGATTTTTCGAGGCCATGGGTAACGTAAGCTGGTTGCCGGCGTTCCTTGCGGCCTGGTCTCCGGATCTGCTGTTTGGACTGGCCGGAGCGTATCTGCTGCTCCGCACCCCGACATAATCGAAAGCGAAACGAGAATGTTCAGAAACCTGCAACCGCTGCTCCCTTACATGCGCCGCTATTGGCGCGGTTATCTGTGGGGCTGTCTGTGCACGGTTCTGGCCACCGCGATCTGGGTGCAGTTCCCCCGCGTGATCGGCATCGCCACCGACGATCTCACCCTCCGCGTCACCTGGGGCAAGATCTTCGGCTACGCCGGCCTCATCATGGCCGTCACGGTTGTGCACGGCGTCCTGCTCTTTCTGATGCGCTGGATCATCATCGGCATCTCGCGCGATATCGAGTTTGACCTGCGCAACGATCTTTTTGCGCAGCTGGAGAAGCAATCCGCTTCGTATTACCAGGAACACCGCACCGGCGACATCATGGCGCGCATGACCAACGACCTCGCTGCGGTGCGCATGCTGCTGGGTCCGGCCATCATGTACACGGCGAATACGGTGCTGTTTTTTGCCGGGGCGCTCTATTTCCTGCTGCGCATCAGTCCCTTCCTGACGCTCGCCGCGCTGGCGCCGATGCCGCTGGCCAGCATTCTCATCCAGTTCATGGGCCGCAGGATTCATGAGCGCTTCGAGCGCATCCAGGCCATGTTCTCCGACATTTCAGCGCAGGCGCAGGAGAATTTCTCCGGCGCCCGCCTGGTCCGCGCGTTCGCTCAGGAAGAAGCGCAGATCAGGGCCTTCGAGCGCTCCAACCGCGAATACATCCGCCGCGCGCTGCGTCTGGTCCGCCTGATGGGCATGCTGTGGCCGACGCTGGAATTCATGCTGGGCATGGCGATGGTCATCTCGCTTTTCGTCGGCGGCCATCAGGTGCTCGTCCACCGCATCACGGTCGGAAAGTTCGTCGAGTTCAACACCTTTCTCCTGATGCTCACCTGGCCCATCATTGCACTGGGCTACGTCGTGAATCTCTTCGAGCGCGGCACGGCTTCGGTTTTGCGCATTCACGAACTTCTCACTGCCCCGCCCAGCATCGACGATCGCGAGGCTTCACTTCCGGCGCAAACGGAGATCCTCGGCGAGGTCGAATTTCGCGACCTGCACTTCGCTTATCCTCCCGAGCATGGCAACCCCGTCGAGGTGCTCCATGACATTTCGCTCCGGATTCCCGCGGGCAGCAGCCTGGCGCTGGTGGGCCCGACCGGGTCCGGGAAATCGACGCTGGTCAGTCTCATTGCACGTCTTTACGATGCGGCACCTGGCAGTGTGCTGATCGACGGCCGCCCTGTCCGCGCCTACCCGCTCGATACTTTGCGTTCGGCGGTTGGCTTTGTGCCTCAGGAAACTTTTCTTTTCAGCACGACGATCAGGGAAAACATCGCGTTTGGGGTGCAGGGCTCCCCCGTTTCTGACGTGGAGCGCGCCGCAGAAGCCGCGCATATCCGCGAGGAATTCGATCAGTTTCCCAATGGATTCGAAACTGCCGTTGGTGAGCGCGGCCTCACCCTGTCCGGCGGACAAAAGCAGCGCACCGCGCTCGCTCGCGCGATTCTCCGCAATCCTCGGATTCTGATTCTGGACGACGCTCTCGCCAGCGTCGACACCTACACCGAAGAGCGCATTCTTGAGGAACTGCGCAGCGTGATGGCCGGCCGGACCACGATTCTGATCTCTCACCGCATCTCAACCGTGCGCCATGCCGACCGCATCGCGGTGCTGGTGCGCGGCCACATCGCGGAACTGGGTTCACATGAGGAGTTGCTGGCGCGGAACGGCTACTACGCAGGACTGTTCCAGAAGCAGCTGCTGGAAGAAGAGCTCGCCGTGACGCACTGACCTCTATGCCGTCCAGCTCGAGCTGGCCGATTCCGGCGGCATGGTCCGCGCTGCGGGCGTTACCATGACCTCGGCCACAGGGCCATCTCCCAGCAATCGGAGTACTTCAGGATCGTGTGCTGCGACCTTCCACGCGTCGCGAACGTCGCGAATACAGCCAATCGCTTCCCGGAACCGGTCTGCGGACTGCAGCCTCGATCCTTCGAGACACAACGCGAAGATGGCCGCGTAAAATTCGGAGAGGGCCTTCGCGGAATTCCCTCCCACATCGGGGCGCAGTCGCGACTGCAGGTGCATCAGGATTTCGAGTACCCGGCCAATGGCGATGCGCCGTTCGGCTGTCTGGTGGTTCTCGGTGGCTGCGATCGCCTTATGCAGGAAACGCGCCATGCCGTCGTAGAGCGCGACAATCAGTTCTACCGGATTCATTCCGGCAATCGCCCGCTGCTGATAATTCATTTTGCTCTGCGCCTTCCCTCGTCACCCCTGCGGGTTTTCGTTGTACCCGGTAATCGCACTGTACAGCTCGTCGACGGATTGCAGTTCCTCGGGGATTTCCTGCAACGTGTAATTGGCTTCATTCAGCTCCGTCGTCAGCTGCGTTTGATCGGCACTAATGGTGTTGTTTTCGTTCGTGATGTTGGTGTTCAGCCCGGTCTCCTCGGAAGAATCCTGCTGTAACGTCAGGTACACCGCGCCATTGGGTCCGCTGTTGCCAAGGCTGTTCAGAATGGTTGTCAGGTTTCCCCCAAAAGAGGTAAAGCTGGAGCCGGGCTGAAAGAAACCGACGATGTCCTGATAGTTGCTGTTCAGCATGCTGTCCAGGGTGCTGGTGTCCAGCGTCAGCGTCCCATCGTCGCTCGCACTCGCGGTGATGCCAAGCTGCGTCAGCGACGTGACCGCGCCGGAGGATTGCGTAAAGTTCAGCGCTTCCGCCAGCTGCTCCTGCAGCATCGCCACGGTCGGGCTTCCAAAAAGCGGCTCCGGATTTCCCGATGAATTATTCCCTTCCTGCGTGTTCAGGTCTCCCACAACGGTGTTGTAAGCATCCACAAAGTTGCCGACCGCGGACTCCACGTCACTGTTATCGTTGGTGATTTCGATCTGCACCTGCTCATCCGGCGCCGCGTTCAAAAGCTGGAAGGTCACACCGGGAATGGCCGTCGTGACCGTGTTCGAGGAGCTGGTCATCGGGATTCCATCGACCGTGAAGCTGGCATCCTGCCCGCCGTCCCCCGGTTGCGTGAACCCGATGACGTTCCCGCTGGTGGCATCGGTCAGACTGGAAGCGACGGTAAAGTTTCCATCCTTCCCGCTGGTATTGCTGACCAGACTCAACCGCTCGCCACCGGAATCGGTAATGACATTGGCGGTCACGCCGTAGTCGCCGGAATTGATATACGACTCCAGCGTGGCCAGCGTGTTATTCGCTGGAATGGTGTTCCCGCTGCTGTCCGTTGCCGTACCGTCCGAGATGGTGATCGTTTTGCCGTTGATGGTCAGGTTCCCGCCCAGCGTGTCGCTCGCCCCCACATCATCGCTGTACTGCGAGTCGGTCTGTGCGAGACTGCCCACCACGACGGTATGGCTGCCCGCTACGGCGCTGGAATCGGCCGAGGTCAGCTGCAGCACCGATGTATCGGAGCTCGATCCTTCCTTTTCGGCCAGCACCCCGCTGAAGTCGGTCAGCGACTGGAGCGCGGTCGACAGGTTGCTTAGATCGGTGCCGATGCTGGTCAGCGCCGTATCCTGCGACTGGAGCGCCGTCAGCTGCGTCTTCCACGGTGTCTCCACCGCCTGCAGATTGGCCACGATCGCGCTGACGGTCGTTGCGACATCGAAACCCTGGCCGCTGGTCGGAGATCCAAAAGACAACCCGACGCTTCCCATAAGGCTGTTATCGTCGCTTTCCGGGCGTTCATTACCCGTGGATCAGGCGTGCAGCCCCGGGGCCATCCTCTGGCCCTCGTGCTTAGAGCCCTCTAACAAAAAGCGGGGAGCCGAAGCTCCCCACGGGTGTAACTGCCGCGTTGGTTTACTGGAGCAGCTTGGTCACCATCTGCTCAGTGCTGTTGGCCTGGGCCAGAGCACTGATGCCGGTCTGGGTCAGGATTTCGTACTTCGACAGGTTCGAGGTTGCAGCGGCGTAGTCAGTCTGCGTGATGTTGTTCTGTGCAGCCTGCACGTTGGTTTCCTCGGCGCTGGCAATGTTCGACGCCGCGGTCAGGGTGTTAATGTTGGCGCCCACCTGGCCGCGCTGATAAGCGACGGCGCTGATGGCGTCGGTGACGGTCTGCAGAGCTGCTTCCGAGTCCGCCTGGCTGTCCAGCTTCGTTCCGGACAGGCTGGTCCCGTCGCCCGCTCCGGCCGTGGTGCCGCCCGTGCCTGTTGCCGATCCGATTGTCACGCTGACCGAAGACCCAGCTGCCGAGGACGCGTCCGAACTGCCCACGTTGCTGTCTGTCAGCGTACCGGCCGTGACCGAGTAGTTGTAGCTTCCGGTCGAAGTGCCATCGCTGGTGTAGATATTGATGGCGCTCGCGCTGGCCGGTGTTTCCGATGCGTTGCTCGCGGTTACGGAGAGCACTTCGTTCGCGCTTCCGCCGCCGCTGGTTGCGATCGAAACGACTCCGGCGGCTACCGACACCGCGTAGGTCGACCCGGTCGTGGTGCCCAACGACGCGTTTAACGCGGTCGTCAGCGAGGTTGCCGCTGCGTTCGCGATCGACTGGTTTTCGCTGGCCAGACCGCTGTAGCTGGCGAGGTCCACAATCTGTGTGCCCGCATGCGTGCCGCCGGTCGAGTTAATGGTGATCGAGCCGCTCAGCGTGTCGCCCTGGGTCAGCGTCACGTCCAGAGGATCGCTCTTCGCCGTCTGCGTGAAAGCGGTCGTCGCCAGGTTGGTCGCCGAGCCGGTGCCCGAGGTGAAGACGGAAATGCCGTTGTATTCTGTGGTGCTGCCGATTGTGCCGATCTGGGTCAGGATGTCCTGATACTCCTGGTTGGCCGCGCTCATCTGCGAGCTCGACAACGTTCCCCCGCCGGCTTCCGTAGCCAGTGTGACCGCGCGATTGAGCAGGTTGGTCACCTGGGACAGGGCACCGTCGGCCACCTGCAGGAAACCGACGCCTGCACTGGCATTGCTGCTGGACTGTGTCAGGGCCGATGAGTTGGCCTGCAGGCCGTTGGCGATGGAAAGACCGGCCGCGTCATCCGCTCCCGAGTTGATGCGCGACCCGGACGAAAGTTGCTGGAGTGTGGTTTGCAGGCTGGCCTGCGTCTGATTGAGGTTGTTTTCGGCATACACAGCCGAAATGTTGTTCAGGACTCCCAATGCCATGGTCATTCTCCTCTTTGAAAGTTGGGTTCCTGAACAGAGTTCGTGGCCTTGTCACCACCGCCGCTCCCGGGAACCGCTTGACTCAATGCCTTCATCGGCGCCCGCTTTCCTCCCTTTATGCTGCGTGGTTGGTTTGGTGATCTGCGTGCGCACTCCGCCGCCGGGTGGCGCTATTCACCGGATGCCTATTTCTGCCGATCAAAGTCAGCAGGCGTGGAAAACGCCCAGCCATGATTCATCTGACGCGACTCAACGGAAATCCCCTGGTCGTGAACAGCGACCTCATCAAGTATGCAGAATCGTCTCCGGATACCATGCTGACCCTGGTGAATGGCGAGAAGATCGTCGTGCTGGAGAGCTGTGAGGAGGTGGTGAACCGCACGGTCGCCTATCGCGCCCGCGTCTTCGGCGAAGCCGCTTCCTGGCCGCAGGCCCTACCCGAAGTCCGGGGACTCTCGTTCACGGCGGAAGAGCGACCGTCCCGCTCCGAACCGAATGCCGAGGGTGAGGACTAGCAGGATGGACGCGGGCAGTCTCGCCGGAATTATCCTCGCCCTGGCTGGCATTCTTGCCGGGCTCCTGCTCGAAGGCGGACACCTCGGCCAGGTCGTTCAGCCGACGGCGGCCATGATCGTCTTCGGTGGAACCCTGGGAGCCGTCATGCTCCAGTTCCCCTTCCGGACGGTGCTCTCCGCGTTCCTGCGTCTGGTGCGGGTTTTCTTCCACAAAGGCGATCGGGGAGAAGCGCTTCTTCGTCAGATTGTCGGTTTCGCGAACAAGGCCAGGCGCAAAGGCATCGTCTCTCTCGACCAGGATCTGTCCCAGGTTGCCGATCCGTTTCTTCGCCAGGCCCTCATGCTTGCTGTCGACGGTACCGAGCCAACCGAACTGCGGCGCATCATGGAAGTACAGCTGGAGAATGCGAGTGAAATCGAGGCGCGCATCCCCGCCGTCTTCGAATCGGCGGGCGGATTCTCTCCCACCATCGGCATCATCGGTGCGGTCATCGGATTGATTCAGGTGATGCAGCATCTCGACCATATGGACCAGGTGGGCCGGGGGATCGCAGTGGCGTTCGTTGCCACCATCTACGGGGTGGGCGCGGCGAACATCTTCTTTCTGCCCGCCGCGGGCAAACTCAGGCAACGGGTCCGCGAAGACCAGCGCATCAAGGAAATGGCGCTGGAAGGGGTCATCTCCATCGTCGAAGGCATGAATCCGCGCATGATTGAGATCAAACTTGCCGGCTTTAACGGAAGCAGCGTCGCGCCGGACCTGGAGATGCGCGGATGAAGGTTCGCGCGTCGAAGCTCAAATCCTCGGGCCACGCTCATCAGGATCGCTGGCTTGTTTCCTATGCCGACTTCATCACCCTGTTGTTTGCCTTCTTCGTCGTGCTCTATGCCAGTTCGCGCGCCGACGAACGCAAGCAGGCTCAGATCGCGCACTCCATCCAGTCCGCTTTCCAGGTGCTCGGGCTTTTTCCGTCGACGCCCGCCGCACAGGATCATTCCGTCGATCCGCAAGCCTCCATGCCCCCGATCAATCTGGTTCTGGGTGACGATCTTTCCGCGTCACCTTCCGTACAGCAGGATCTCCAGCATCTGCAGACGCAACTCACCGGTGCTCTCTCGGCGCAGATCGCCCAGCATGTGGTTGCGCTCAAGCTGGGGCGCGAAGGGCTCGTCATCTCTTTACGGGAATCTGGTTTTTATGACAGCGGCTCCGCGCTTCCCCACCGCCAGTCGAAGCCGACTCTCGATCGGGCCGTTGCCATCATCGGAGCGACTCCTTACGATATTCGCATCGAGGGGCACACCGACAATGTGCCGATTCACACGCCGCAGTTCGCCTCGAACTGGGAGCTTTCAACGGCACGCGCGACCGAGCTGGCGAAGATTTTCATTATGGAGTACGGATTCTCGCCGGCGCGCCTCTCCGCCGCGGGTTTCGCCGAATATCACCCTGTCGCCGGCAACGACACACCCGAAGGCCGGAGCCAGAACCGCCGCGTGGACATCATCGTCCTGCCTCGTATCAGCGTCATGCCCGGACAAAGCCTGCAGCGCTGATCGGGCGCCGGTCAATCAGAAACAAGTCGAAGAAATTGTCTGCCGGGGCTCGCCGCATCGCTCAGTTGAATCCCAGTACCGGATGGGGGATGTAGGGTTCTTCCAGCTCGGCAATCTCTTCCGGCGTCAGCTTCACTTCGAGTGCCGCCACTGCATCTTCCAGGTGATGCTGCTTGGTCGCCCCTACGATCGGTGCGGTAATGCCTGGTTTCGCGAGCATCCAGGCGAGCGCCAGTTGCGCCTGGGGTAATCCTCGCTTCTTCGCCAGGGATCCGAGCGCTTCCACAACCTTGCGATCCGCTTCCTCGGTTGGTGCGTACATTTTGTTGCCGAAGTTGTCCGTCTCCGATCGCTTCGTGTTCTCGCTCTGCCACGGCCGGGTGAGCCGTCCGCGCGCCAGCGGGCTCCACGGAATGATGCCGATCCCCTGCTCGCGGCAGAAGGGAATCATTTCCCGCTCCTCTTCGCGATAAAGCAGGTTGTAGTGGTTCTGCATCGATACGAACCGCGTCCACCCATGCCGATCGGCAAGATAGAGTGCTTTCGCAAACTGCCAGGAATACATCGACGAGGCGCCGATATAGCGGACCTTGCCCGCCTTGACGACATCGTGCAGCGCCTCCAGGGTTTCCTCGATGGGCGTCTCGTAATCCCAGCGATGGATCTGGTAAAGGTCCACATAATCCATCTCCAGCCGCCGCAGGCTCTGGTCCAGTTCGAACAGAATTTCCTTCCGCGACAAGCCCCGCCCGTTGGGCTCCTCGCGCATCACGCCCCACACCTTCGTCGCCACCACGACCGCTTCACGCCGTACTGCGCCTTTGAGAAACCGCCCCAGGACCTCCTCGCTGGCGCCGCTCGAGTACACATTCGCCGTATCGAAGAAGTTGATTCCGAGATCGAGCGCCTGCCGGAGGAAGGGCTGGCTCTGTTCCTCGTTGAGAGCCCAGGCGTGACGTCCCGCCTTCAGCTCTCCTGGGGCAGGCGGCCTGCCATACGTCATGCACCCGAGACAAATGCGCGAAACCTTCAGTCCGGTCCTGCCAAGATTCACATATTCCATCGTTGCTCCTTGGGAAATGCTCGTCGGGGTTGCCAACGCCCGTGCTCGTTCGACGCCGCCTTCGGCTGCTTGTCCAAACCAGCGCGTCGACTCTGTTGGGCCCGCCACGCGATCCAAACTTCGCTCCGGATGACAGTCCCTGTTATTCTTCATCCTTCGTTGCAAATCTATATTGCCAGAGGCTGTGCTTCCATGAAGATTCGTGGCTGTCTGCTGTTTTTGCTGCTCGCCTCCCTTCCGCCGGTTTGTCAGTTTTCGCTGCAGGCGCAGACTGCGCTGAGCACGCAGTATGCGCGCGATCCTCAGCAACCGGTGGATCAGGACTATACGGATCACATCAGGAAGTACACGACGGAACCCTATTTCAATTCTCCGCTGACAGATTATCTGCCCGCCTCGAAGGCCGTGCCGACTCCGGCGAAGGTGCTGGGTGATGTTTCCGGCGCGCCGAATATGTTGCCGTATGCCGAGGATGTCTACAAGTATTTCCGGCTGCTGGCGGCGAGTTCGCCGCGGGTGAAGGTATACACGATCGGGCACACGGAAGAGGGCCGCGAGATGATTGCGGTTGCGATTGCGGATGAGTCGCTGCTGGCGCGACAGAAGGAAAACGATGCGCGGCTGGCGAAGCTGGCCGATCCGCGAACGATTCACCTGGACGACAAAGCGGCGGCGGATCTGGTGAAGCAGTCGTTCCCGGTGTACTACATCACGGGCACAATTCATTCGCCGGAGACGGGCGCGCCAACGGCGCTGATGGAAATGGCGTACCGGCTGGCGGTGGATGATTCGCCGTACATCAAATACATTCGTTCGCACATGATTGTGCTCATCACGCCGGTGGTGGAGGTGGATGGGCGCGATCGGATGGTGGACATCTATAAGTGGCATCTGGCGCACCCCGGCGAGAATTGGCCACGGCTGACCTACTGGGGGCATTACGTCGCGCACGATAACAATCGCGACGCGATGGCGATGACACTGGATCTGACGCGCAACGTGCTGAACACCTATTTGGACTGGCACGCACAGGTGCTGCACGATCTACATGAATCGGTGCCGTTTTTGTACGACAACACTGTAGGGGATGGGCCGTACAACGCATGGATCGATCCGATTCTCGCGGGCGAGTGGGCCGAGATCGGCTGGAACAACGTGCAGCAGATGACGGAGTTCGGGATGCCGGGGGTGTTCACGCATGGGGAATTCGATACGTGGAGCCCGGGATACCTGATGTTCCTTGCGGCGATGCACAACGGCATCAGCCGGCTGTATGAAACGTTTGGCAACGGGGGTGCCGATACGGAGAAGCGGATTCTGTCGCCGGAGGAGTACGAGCGCACCTGGTTCAAGCAGAATCCTCCGCTGCCGGTGGTGGAGTGGTCGCAGAGGGACAACAACAATTATGAAGAGACAGCGCTGCTGTCGACGATCTCGTATTTTGCCCAGAACGGCCCGCAGTGGCTGGAAAACTACTATCTGAAGGCGAAGCGGAGCGTGGAGAAGCCGGACGCATCGGGACCGGCTGCGTATGTGATTGCGCCGGATGGGCAGTCGGCGAGCCGCCGGGCGGAGCTGTTGCGCGTGATGGCGCTGCAGCATGTGGAGGTGAGCCGGCTATCGGAAGCAGCGACGGTTACGAATAAGCCGGCGAAGAAGACGGAGGGCGCTTCGGACGATGCAAAGAGCACTTCGAGTGCGTCGAAGACGCAGACCTTTCCGGCGGGAAGCTTTGTGATCCGGATGGATCAGCCGTATTCGCGCATCGCGGATGCGCTGCTGGACCGGCAGTACTGGGCACCGGATGATCCGCAGAAGCATCCTTATGACGATACGGGGTGGTCGTTCCCGGATTTGTTTGGCGTGCCGACGGTGCGGGTAACGGATGCTTCGATTCTCAAAGCGAAGATGGAGCCGGTGGGGGATGCGGGCGCTGCATCGGGCTCGGTATCAGGCTCGGGCGATGTGGTGGCCGTGAATAACGCGGGCGAAATTACGCTGCTGGGGTTACGGTATGCGCTGAAGGACGCGAAGGTTTCGGTGGCGGAGCAGTCGTTCGATGCGGGTGGAAAGCATTTCGCCGCAGGGTCGCTGCTGATCCGGAACGCGAGTGCCGATGCGCTAAAGAACGCGATCAAAGATGCGGATGTCGAGGCGGTGAGCCTGGATGCGGCGCCATCGGTAGCGACGCACGATGCGCCGGCGCCGCGGATCGCGATGATGCACACGTGGGGCGGGACGCAAACGGAGGGCTGGTGGCGCGAGGCGCTGGACAAGCTGCACGTGCCTTACGACTACATCAGCACGCAGACGGTTTCGCATGAGGGCGGGCTGCGGGACAAGTACGACGTGATCCTTTTTGCGCCCGTAGGGCGGTCGTCGACGCAGTCGATTGTGAACGGCATGCCGATGTGGGGGAATGCGCTGCCGTGGCAGAAGACGGATCTGACACCGAACCTGGGACGGGTTGATTCGACCGATGACCAGCGGCCGGGTCTGGGGCTGGATGGCGTCGAGCATCTGAAGGAGTTTGTTGAAAAGGGCGGGCTGCTGATCACATCGGAAGACACGGCGCAGTTTGCCATTGACGAGGGGCTGGCGCCCGGGGTGTTTGTGAATCGCGGCGCCAATGTGCACGCGGTGGGGAGCGTGCTGGGCGCGACGTTTGTGGATCACAAGAGCCCGGTGGCGTGGGGTTATGGCGATAACCTCGCCGTGTACAGCGCAGACGGTATGGCTTTCACGGTTGGAAATATGACCGCGCCGCGGCACATCGAGACAGAGAAGGATTATCACCGCGCGACCGGGCGCGGCGGGCCGCAGGAAGAAGATATTCCGCAGGGACGCGCGGCGGTGGAACCAGAGGCGCTGCCTTCGCCAAAGCCGTGGGAGGCGACGCCGCTGAACGAAGAGGAGGCGCGCAATAATCCATACGTGATTCCGGACCAATACAAGCCGGATGTGATTTTGCGGTTCGTTTCCTCGAAAGGGCTGCTGCTGTCGGGGCTGCTGGAGGGCGGCGGCGCGATCGAGGAGAAGCCGGTGGTGGTCGACGCCCATTTCGGCCAGGGGAATGTGCTGCTTTTCGCGAACAATCCGATTTATCGGGGCGAGACGATCGGGAGCTACGGGCTGGTGATGAACGCGATTCTGAACTTCGATCATCTGGCAAAGACCAGGTAGGGACCACCACGGGGGCCCTTTGCTTCGGATCCGTCGCGGTGCCCTCATACAAAGTGTTTTGGCTTTGCACGCTGCAGGAGTCGTCTTGGCTGAATCTCGAGACAAGCTCGGTCTGATCGCGGGCAATGGGCGCTTTCCGTTTCTGCTGCTCGATGCGGCAAGGGCGCACGGGACCGAAGTCGTTGTTGCCGCAATCAAAGAGGAGACGGATCCGGCGATGGATGCGCGGGCCGCAATCGATGCGGGTGTTCGGGTGCACTGGCTTTCGCTGGGGGAACTGTCGCGGCTGATTGAGACGTTTCAGCGGGAGGGCGTTCACAAGGCCGTCATGGCCGGTCAGGTGAAGCACAAGCAAATCTTCTCGAGCATTCGTCCAGACTGGCGGTTGGCGAAACTGCTGCTGAATCTGCGTACGCGGAACACCGATATGTTGCTGGGTGCGGTGGCGAAGGTACTCGGCGATGAGGGCATCGAACTGATTTCGTCGACGACGTATCTTGAGCCGCTGTTGGCGCAGCCGGGCGTGATGACGGCACGGTCGCCGAATGAGCAGGAGCAGAAGGATATTGCGTACGGGCGCGAGGTCGCGCGGGGGCTTGCCGGCTTCGATTTGGGCCAGACGGTGGTCATTGCGGCGCAGGCGTGCGTCGCGATTGAGGCGATGGAGGGGACGGACGCAACGATTGAGAGGGCAGGGGCGCTGATGCGGAGTTTGGAGGAAGATGCGTCGACGCTACACCCCAGCGAACAAAGTTCGCCGGGGACCCCGTTGCTGGAACGGAGTCTAACAGTAGTGAAGGTCGCGAAGCCGAAGCAGGATCTTCGTTTCGATGTTCCGGTGATTGGGATTCGGACGATGGAGACGATGCGAGGGGCCGGCGCAACCTGTCTGGCGCTGGAGGCGCGGAAGACGCTGATTTTCGATCGAGAGGCAGTGCGAGCCGAGGCGGATGCCGCCGGGATTGCCGTAATCGCCATGGAAAACGGATAATGATCGAGCACGGATCAGAGTCGAAACAAACGTGCCGAATCTGCGAACCCCAGGGCCTCGCACGCGCGTCATGCAAAAGGAGAAGGTTATGTCGAAGATTTCCGCGATTGTCGTTGCGGTCGTCGTTGTTTTGGTGGTGGGAGGGTTGGCGCTGCAGCGCACCTTCGCCGCCGATAACGGCCCGATGCCCGAAGTGGGCCAGGCTGCGCCAACGTTCACGCTGCCCAATCAGGAAGGCCAGCCGGTCAGCCTCGATAGTTATAAGGGCAAGTGGGTGGTGCTGTACTTCTACCCAAAAGATATGACCCAGGGCTGCACCATTGAGGCGCACAACTTCCAGCGCGATCTGGACAAGTACAAGGCGATGAATGCCGTGATTCTGGGGGTAAGCGTGGACACGGTGGACAGCCACAAGCAGTTCTGCACGAAGGACTCGCTGAGCTTCACGCTGCTGGCGGATCCGGATAAGAAGGTGGTGCCGCAGTACGGATCGCTGGGCAACTACGGACCGATGGTGATCGCCAACCGAAATACTTTTCTGATCGATCCGCAGGGAAAGATCGTGAAGGTATGGACAAAGGTGAATCCGCAGGTGCACAGCGATGAGGTGCTGGCGGCGCTGGGGGAAATGCAGAAGGCGGCGTGAGCGGGTAAGAGGGGAATAGGGATTAGCGATTAGGGATTAGAAGTACCTGGCTTGTTGCCGAAGACAGGATGCGTGAGAACCTGTCGGCATCGTAGAACAACGCTGTGATCCAACAGCAAGCCAGGTTTCATTGCAATCTCGTCGTTTGGCAGCGCGCAGTGGAGCTGTGCGCTGCGATTTGCTCTGTCACCCGCAAATTTCCCCGAGAAGAAGTGTACGGCCTGACGAATCAGGTGCGCCGAGCCAGCGTCTCGATCCCCAGGCGATATCGCAGAGGGCTATGGGCGCGAGTCGAGAGAGGAATACAAATACTTCCTGCGCGTAGCGAAAGGTTCCTGCGCGGAGCTTCAGACACAGGTGATTATTGCCCACAGACTCGGTTTTCTGGATGCATCGGATTTCGAGAAGGGTAGAGGGGCTCGCATCAGAGGCAGGCAGAATGCTTGCCGCGATGCTGAGCAAGCTTCGATCTAATCGCTGATCCCTACTGGTCCTTCACCGGCGTGATGGGGTGTTTGTTTTCGGGGGCGTTGGGGGAGACGCCGAAATCCCACACATCGAGATTGATGACGCCGGGCTGGAGGATTTCCATCAGCGCGTACTCGCCGATGGGGAGCGGGTCCTTCGGCGTCAGCTTCATCCAATGCTTGCCGGGCAGCACTTCTGCTTTCGTTGGGACGATGTCGGCGGACTGCGTAGCATTGCCTGCGCGGCTGATGCGCACCGCGCCGATGACGCGTTCGCCGGGCTGGACGTCGACGCGCACGATGGAGTAACGGCTGTCTGGTGAGCTGTAATCGTTCTTATCCTGGACGGAATTGGCGCCGTGGGTGTTGACCATCAGCGCGTCTTCGGGTGCGACCTGCTCAGAGTTGCCGACGTCGAGGCTCACGTAGAGGACCGGGTCGTCCACATGGACGCGGACGCGCGCGGCCTGGCCATTGAGACGCACTGGCTCTTTGGCGCCGCTGAAGGAGGCAATGGCGGCGCGCAGCACGTTGTGGTTCGTGTCGCGGTTAACGTTGCCGGTGCTCTGGTCGAGGTGGACGAGTTCGGGGATGCTCTGAAAATTATCGAGGATGAAGATGCCGTCGCGGTCGGGGAGATGAAGGTTGGACGCAACCAGCGGTGTGCGGGCCAGCTGGTCGGCGCGCTCGGCGGCGGCGGCGGCATCGATGGCGGCAGCTTCTTTCTGCTGCTCCTCATGTGTGGTCGCGGGTGGGTTGACCGCGGGTGCCTGCGAATCCGGGGGAGCTGCGCCGTTTTCGTGCTCCTTGTTCCACTTCTCGGTGGCAGGCCAGTCGACCAGATCGTTGGGAACTTCCTCCCAGTCGGCGCGCTCGGCGCTGTAGTAGCGGACACGGTCGCCCTTGACCTGCCATTTGGTGACGATCTGGTACGAGCCGTCCTTGAGGATGAGGCGCTTGTTATTAATGTGCTGCGCGTAGGCTGCGGGAGTGAGCGTGAGGAGACCGAGGGGCGGGGTGGGCGTCAAAGCCAGGAGCGCCAGAGCGATCGGGATGAGACGAACAGCGCGCATTGCTCTCCATTAGATATGGGGTGAAGGGTATCCGTCACCCGATGTTTTGCGGGATGACGGGCGAGCAGGGCCGGTTTGCTGGGCTGGGAGGGTGGACGGTAGACTGAGTTCCCCTGAGACAATCGACCATTTGCGAGAGGCAAGGACCGTTTGCCTTGCTGCGGTTGGCGCTGCTGGGGCGACGGCGGCGGCTGTGGGGAGCTGTGTTGCTGTTGTTGTCGCTGGCGGCGCCGGTGGCGTCAGCACAGGTCGATGCGACGCGGTGGCACTCCGGATTGGTGACGCTGAGCGAGGGATGGCGGGAGCACGAGGGGGACGAGGCTGCGTGGGCGCAGGCAAATTTCGACGACAGCCAATGGAAGAAGGTGGAGCTGGACGACCTGGGCGCTGCGCAGGTGGGATCGCGATGGTATCGAATGCACGTGAAGCTGGCGGCGGATCATCCGCATGTGCATCTGCTGATTGCGGGGGGCGAGGGGACGTACGAGCTGTACGTCAATGGAGCGCTGCAGGAAGGCCCGGGACTGGGTCGATTGTTTGGGGTGAAGCGGCCTACGGAGCAGGTGTATTCGCTCGAGGATGTGGGGACGGATGTCGTGGTGGCGGTGCGGACGCGGACGCCCCCGATCTATTCGATCGCGTATCTGCCGTTGTTTCTGACCGCGGCGGTGGGGACGGCAGGGGCGATCGAGAACGAGCGACAGGCGATGGAGAGCCAGCGGTTGTATGCGGCGGTGCCGTCGATCATGATCAATCTGGTACTGATGCTGGCAGGGATTGGGGCGTTTGCGTTGTATCGCAGCCAGCTGAAGCATGCAGAGTACATGTGGCTGGGGCTGTATCTGTTTCTGCTGGGGCTGTCGAATTTGCTGGCCAGCCTCGCGATCGACGGCATCACCCCGCTGGCCTGGAATAACGTGCTGGGCGATCCGCTGCTCTATGTGCTGACGATCATGCAGATCCAGTTCACGTTCAGCTTCGCAGGGCAACGCCCCGGGCGCCTGTGGCGAGCGTACGAATGGCTGCTGCTGGCGCCGATCCTGATTGCGTTGATGACCGTCGTGGGATGGTTCTCCGGCAGCCGTTATGACCTGATCGAAGCACTTGTGATCCTGCCTGCGGCGATGTTGTTGCCAGTGCAGCTTTTGGTCTGGTATCGGAGGGGGAATCGCGAGGCAGGATGGCTGATCCTGCCGAGTTTGCTGCCGGCGGCAACGACGGCGGTGTTCGACGTGGGATCTGTTTCGATCTACACGGGGTGGGGGCGGCTGGATTATTTGGCCAATCCGATTCCGGTAGGCCCGGTTCCGCTGCAGATCACGGATGTGGGCGGTTTTTTGTTTGTGCTGGCGATCGCGGTGGTGATGTTCCATCGTTTCACCCGAGTGAGCCGGGAGCAGGCGCGCGGCGCAGCGGAGCTGGACGCAGCCCGGGCGATTCAGCGGCGGCTGGTGCCGGAGCAGCTGCCGGAGATTGACGGGTATGAGATCGAGGCGGCGTATTTTCCGGCGGAAGAGGTGGGGGGGGATTTTTATCAGGTGCTGGAGACCAAAGACGGCGCAAAGCTGGTGATAGTAGGCGACGTGAGCGGCAAGGGGTTGAAGGCGGCGATGACAGGGACGCTGGCGCTGGGCGCGCTGCGGGTGTTGGCGACGGAGGGTCTGGGGCCGGCGGCAGTGTTGACGCGGCTGAATCGACAGCTCGCGGAGACGCACGACGAGGGATTCATCACCTGCATCTGCGCGCGGGTTATGCCGGAGGGCGAAGTGACGGTGGCGAATGCGGGGCATCTGCCACCGTATCGCAACGGGGAGGAGATGTTGCTGGAGCCGGATCTGCCGCTGGGGATTGCGCCGGAGGAGAAGTATGGGGAGCATGGGTTTCGCCTGGAGGGAGGCGATCGGCTGATGCTTCTTTCCGATGGCGTGGTGGAGGCAAGGAATGGGCGCGGGGAGTTGTTTGGGTTTGCGCGGACGCAGGCGATCAGCGCGGAGCCGGCGACGGCGATTGCAAAGGCGGCGCTGCGGCATGGGCAGGCGGACGATATTACGGTGCTGACGCTGACCCGGGTGAGGAGCGAGGCGGTTGCGGCGGCGGCGCGGGCGACGGCGTTGGCCGGTGCAGAGGCAGGCTTAGGATAGGGATGGGCCCGGATGGCGAAATCGGCAGACGCAGCGGACTTAAAATCGGCTTATAAAGCCGCAATATTGCTATATATAATTGAAAATACATAGCTTATATTGATGCCGAACACGGCAGAAGCCTTGCGCAACTCTTGCACACTTTTGTGCTTCTATAGATGAAGCAGGAGGTGCAGCCGCATGGCAGAGCATCACACCATCCTCGGTGGCAAAGTTCACGTCTACAAACGTCCGAACAGTTCCAGTTGGCAGTGCGCAACCTATCTAGCCGGGAAGAATCGCCGCACCACCACCAAAGAAGACAGTCTCTCGAAAGCGAAGGAGTTCGCGGAGGACTGGTATTTGCAGTTGCGCGGCAAGCTCCGCGACGGTCAGTTGAAAAGCGGCAAGCTGTTCCGCGAAGCTGCGAAGTTGTACTTGCGCGAGTTCGACATCATGACGCAGGGGCAGCGCAGCCCAACCTATGCGCGCGGTCAGCACGCGAGGACAAACGGCTACCTGATTCCATTCTTCGGCAGCATGGTCCTTCCCGAAATCACGGCTGGCAAGGTCAATGAATATCGCATCCATCGCCTTGAGGAAAGTAAGGCGATGCGCGTCAAGCCTCCAGCGCATAGCACCATGCACCAGGAGATCGTGACGTTGCGCCAGATTTTCAAAACGGCTCTGCGGCACGGATGGATCGATCATCTGCCGGATTTTTCAGCGCCATATCGCGCGTCCGGGAAGATTTCCCATCGAGCATGGTTCTCACCGGAAGAGTACAAGCAGCTTTATGAGGCAACGCGCAAACGGGCGCAGGACCCAAAGCAGCCCCGCTTTCGTTGGGAAGCGGAACAACTTCACGATTATGTTCTGTTCTCCGCCAACACCGGACTCCGCCCCGACGAGGCGCGGCGTCTTCAGTTCCGCGATGTCACGGTGACCGAAGACGAGGGGAGCGGCCAAACCATCCTTGAGATCGAAGTGCGTGGAAAGCGAGGCGTTGGCTATTGCAAGAGCACAACAGGTGCCGTGCATCCGTTCGAGCGGCTGAAAGCCCGCCCACGTCCAGATGGAGGGCCAGGAAGATCGGGCAGCCGTACAGCAGTCAATGGCCAACGGTGAATGGCACGCGCCCGGCCCCACCGATCTTCTATTCCCGAAATGGCCGCGCGAGTTGTTCAACGCAATCCTTGAAGAAGAAAAGCTACGGACCGACCGTGACGGAAGGCCGCGAACGGCGTATAGCCTGCGCCACACGTACATTTGCCTGCGCCTGCTTGAAGGTGCCGACATTTATCAGATTGCTAAGAACTGCCGGACAAGCGTGGAGATGATTGAGAAATACTATGCGGCGCATTTGAAGACGCAGCTCGATGCTTCCGCTATCAACATCATGAGGCCACGGTCGAAGAAAAAGACGGCTCCCAAGAAAGGCCCCGGACGAGTCGAGGCCGTCCGCTTGGCCGAAGAAGCGTAGACCAGCACTGCGTGCGTTCTGATCGGCCGTCGACACTGCAATCCAGTGAGCCAGGATGGAACCATCCTGGCAAGGTTTTTGGGCCGGAACCGGCCCCACTCAGGCCCGGAACCGGGCCATTGTTTAGTCAGGCTGTGCCTCTCTAGCTGAAGGAGGCCAAGACTTCGTCTGGCGAAAGAACAGTGACGCCGCTGAACCGGCGAAAGTCCTTGGCATTGAGCGTTAGCAAATTCGCAATTCCGTGCACGCGCATAGCGGCCACCATCCGAGCGTCATGGACCTGGATACCCGAGACGCCCGCCGCAACTACGATTTTGCGCCACTCTTGATGCGTTGCTTCGCTGTCGGCGGCAAAAGAAAATTTGGATTCGATCAGAGCAGCGCGTTCGTCCGTCTCTGCAACCGAGAATCCGAACCCGTTCCGGTCAGCCGGTCGCGTGCAGACGTTCCAGAATTCCGCCAGGTTTTGTGATGTGTAGAAAAGGTCGGCTCCCTGTGCCCACAGGCGATCCGTACATTGCCGGATCGTTCCATATTCGGGGCTGTCCGGCTGTACGAGGCGGAGCAGAATGTTCGTGTCCACCAGGTAGGACGAGACGGGCATCAGGCGTGTTCACCGTAGATCATTTCGCGTGAGAAGGTCTCGGACCGCAGTTGGGGAACATTCGGCGCTTTGCTCGCAAGGGCATCCAGGAAGGCCCGGAACTCTTCCTGGCTTGCGCGTGCGTGCCGTTTTCCCTTGGAAGCGATTGCTTCTTGAAGAAGCCGCTGCGCATACAACTCCAGCGCAATGCCGCGAGCTAATGCCTCTGCGGTAAGCTGTCTCTCCATCTCCGGGTTAAGTTCGACGCGGATCGTCATGGCAACCTCGCTCCTTCAGCTATTATCGGATGGCTGCTGGCAAAAGTCGATCCAAAGCCGATACAGAGGAAGTGTGGCGGCGCAATTGCGGTCAACTCTCCATGCTTCACGGCTGGATATCCGCCGAGCCTCGGCTATATCGAGCGACGAGAAGGCGAAGCTAAAGAGGGCAAACTATGCCGTCAGGGTCGGGGCAATTCTCACGCGCAAGACGTTCGATGGCATCACGAAGAGGCTTAGGTGTCTGCTCAGTCGGGAGTGTTGCGCTGATCTTCCCCGCTCGGTCATATGCGTCAAGGCGCGGCTGGCCGTCAACGGAATGAAGGTGCAAGGACGCTGTTGCAGCCGGTAGTTCGCGAGAGAAGGAATGGCCTAGCTGCTGAAGCGCTGCCGATAGTTTTGTGTATTGCCGTTGCTCTTCGGGCGTGGGCATAGGAAATGACCTCTGACTATGGTCTCACGAGAGAACGATTCGTTAGACGGCCACAGTTTATACTCTCTCAAGGCGTCAGGCGGATAATGCCAGCAGTTCGGGGCTGTTCAAGAGTTCAAATCCCATCTGCCGGATGTAGAGAAAATGCTCATTTATCACCGGCTGGAAGCGATCGTCACTCGTCGGTGAGTAGTGAAACCATCCTCGAACACCACCGAACATCAGGGCCTCATATTCCTTGTTCAATTTGGTATCTACATGCGCGCCGCCATCCTTGTTGGCCGCGCCTAAGACCAAAGATTTCCGCGTAGCCTGCACCTGGCCGTAGATGTAAACAACTTGGTCCCACCATTCCGGTACGGTTAGCTGAATCTGCAACGCCGTGGGGTCGGTGGTCGGCTTTCGGGTTGTTTCTGTGCTGGTTATTCTCGTTCGACCCATTGCGCTCATAAAGACGGGTTCTATATCCGTGTGGGTAACGACTGTGCTTGAGAGCAGGATGTTTCCCGCGCCCAGATGTCTCAGTAGGGAAGTAGAGGCTTGCGTGTCATGGATCAAAACGCGAATCACTGTTGCGATGCGTACGGCCTCGTCAACGTGGCCTTCGTCGTAAGCCTGACAGGACCGCCATAGAAAGCCGAGCTGCCGGAATAGATGCGCCCTGAAGTCAGGTTCCATAGCTGAATGGTATGGGGCAAAACTTACCCTTTGCGGTACGCGGGCGCTACTGGCGCGAAGCTGTAACGGAGCAATTCGGCGGGATCGATCTCAGCTTCGCCTTTGAACCTGCGCTGAATTATGAGTGTCAACCCACTAGGAATTTCGGGTCCGCGCTCTGTGAGCCCGAGACTTTCGCCCTCGATAGCAGCAATTTCTTTGCTGGGAAACCACTTGGACCAGGCTTGAGACGGGTCATGAATTGACTGCACCCGCAAAAAATAGCCAGTGCCAGGAGCGTCTTCAAAGTTGCTGCTAACCATGATTGTTGTACTCATACCGCTAATCATAGCGAACGTTACTGATTTTCCTTCAAAAGGAACTGCCCAAGGGTCAGTTGTTTTGCATTGAATTCCTTCTGTAGCGGGTCAGGCACATTGCACTTGGAATCGGTCATGAGAAGGCAGCTCTGTAGCGCCTCTCTAAGATTATCTTTGCTGGTGGTGTCGTACCTCTCCACGATGTCCTGGGCAATCGATCTAAGGAAGTCGTCTGCTTCCTCGTCCGCACTTGTGGCAACGAAGAGCCCACCGCCTAGAAACGTTTTGAATGTTGCCCCGTTATACTGCGCGACGTACATGCACGCAAAGGGATCGGTTGGCTTGCTGCGGGACATGCAGGAAATCAACACAGCTACCTTGCTCGGGTCTTTCGCAGTTACCGCCTCGAATGGTTTTGAGGCGTTCAGCTTCCTAATCAGAGATTGGGCGACAGGTGCGGCATCGTTTAACCCCGTCACGAATACGGCAAATTTGCTAGATGCTTCCTGCGAGGTTGCGAAGACAGTAACCGCTAGAAATGCACACAACATCAGCGCCCGTCGGCTTTTCATTTTCTGGATTACCTCGCGTGCCTCTTTATAGCACTCTAGCTAGGACTTCACTTTGAGAAACAGGTGAGCCCGTCCCGGCAAAACCGACTGCCACGCGCTGGCTGCACGGCGACCTGTCAAGGATTTTTCTGCTGGGCAGATGCGGGAGTTTTCCCGGCTCCGGAATCAACATCCTGAAATGGAAGAAGCCCCCGCGTAGGAACAAGCATATCCTCCTCCATCTGTGCTGCTATTCCGCTGCCTGTTTTGCGCAGAAGTGTATCCCACGAGCTGTTGACTCTTTTGCAATTCTCTGACATCGGCATCACTGGCGAGTTAATCAAGACCACTGACGGTGGAGAGAAACGGATCTTCAGCGTTTCGTCCGTGCAGCCGTCGAGCGAGCGAGTGGTGGCCAGTATCCCTGTTTTGTCCCAACTGGCAGGCTTGAAATCTTCAATCCATACCTGTTCACTACGGTCGAACGGATTTTCACTGTCGATCTCAAGACACTCATTTTCGCGAAGCGAGCAAAGAACGGTCACGACCGCCGGGTCGCCTTGGTCTTTGGAATCGCCGACAGGAACGAACCTTCCTTGAATCCAGAAGACGGTCTTGGGGTTGATGTCGGAGCTTACCCAAGCGAGGGGTCCGGAACTATTTCTGTGTTTCCCGTTGAGAGATGTAGTCGGCGGTTGCACGCTTCCGGGCCGTGTTCCTTCTGGATTCCCATTCTGTGCCCAGACAGAGCCAGTGGCCACGAGAGCCAGTAAAAAGGCGAGCGTCTTCATTGGCCTTCCCCCAATCTGTGAATGAGCAAAAATGTGATTGTTGCAAGTGGCACAATCACATCGAAAGTACACCGCTTTTACAAACCCTAACGGGAATGCGGTTACGGCTGATATTTCCAGAGGTCGTTGAGTTCACCGCCGCTGTATGCATACACGTTAGTGCCACCAAAGAGCCAAAGATTACCACTACTGTCGATCCAACCGACGGCACCAGATCGGCCTTCAGGCACATTTCCCGCGGCGGCAACACCGAGAGTGCCATAAACACCCGGCGCGGCCCCCGAAGCACCCACTGAAGATGCACCGCTCACCCATGTCCATTCTTTGCTCGTAGGGGAGAATTCCCAGAGATCGTTGAAATTGCCTGACGGTCCAATTCCTCCGAATAGCCAGAGGTCGCCGCTGCTGTCGATCCAATTGACGGATTCCTGTCTCCCGCCGGGAACATTCGTCGAGGCCGCTACGCCCAGGGTTCCATATACTCCGGGCTGACCACCGTTCGCACCCTCAGAACTGGAACCGCTCACCCAAGTCCATTCCGTGTTCGTCGGACTGAACTCCCAAAGATCATTGAGGTAGCCGTTTTCTCCGTTCGAGTCGTAGCCATCCCCGCCAAAGAGCCAGAGATTGCCGCTGCTGTCGATCCAACTGGAGGCAGAAACCCTTCCACCAGGGGCATTGCTGGTAGCAGCTACGCCGAGCGTCCCATAGACGCCGAATTGGCCACCATATGAACCGAGCGTGTTGCTACCGCTAACCCAAGTCCATGTCTTGGCGGTTGGATTGAAACGCCATAAATCATTGAGCGCGCCATATGGCCCGGTTGCTGCGAAGCCAAGACCACCGAACAGCCATAAATTGCCGCTACCGTCTATCCAACTTGATGCACCATACCGCCCTCCAGGGGCGTTCGTGGTGGAAGCACTTCCACGCGTGCCATATATACCCAGCTGGCCCCCGTTCGGACTACCCACCGTACTGGACCCGCTCACCCAGGTCCATTCCTTGCTCGCGGGGCTGAATTCCCATAGATCGTTAAGGTAGCCGTTCTCCCCGCTGGAGTCGAAGCCTTGGCCGCCGAAAAGCCACAAATTTCCAGAACTATCGGTCCAACTGACGGCACCCGAGCGTGCCCCCGGAATGTTGGTCGAAGCTGCAACCCCCTGTGTTCCGTAGACCCCGTAGAGACCAGATGAACCGCCATTCTTCGTAGCTACCTGGTTGGCTCCACTCACCCAATCCCATTCCTTGCTGGTGAGATTGAATTCCCAGAGGTCATTGAGGATGCCCAGCTCCCCGAGTGAATCGTATGCGTTTCCGCCAAAAAGCCAGAGGTTGCCACTGGCATCCATCCAGCTCACCGCAGAAACCCGTGCTCCGGGAACGTTGCTGGAGGTCGCGACTCCCTTAGAGCCGTAGACTCCGGCAGTAGGGTTTGTAACCGTGCTAGCCGTATTGCTCCCGCTCATCCAGGCCCACTCATTGGCAGTATTGGGTGGCGGCGGGGTGCTTCCACCACCACCACCGGTTCCGCTCCCGCTACCGCCTCCGCCGCAACCAGCGAGAAGAACGGTTAAGGAAAGAACCGCAGGCAGGCAACAGGAAACAAGCTTTCGTGCAGTCATGAATGGTCTCTTTCGCCCCTTTGCCTTGTAGCACAGGCACTGGATCATCTGCCTATCCCACTTTGGTCAGTCGTCATAGGCGGGTAAGAATTTGGAAACATCAACATTGTGACACATCGGCTGTGTACGCATCGGCTACGAGGCATCGAGCATGACAGTTGATGCCGCTCGACATTCGCATTCGCTTTGGCCGCGCTATTCGCCGCATCCGCGAGGAACAGGGGATCAATCAGGAGGAGGCAGCGGAGCGCTGCGGGCTGCATCGGACGTATTACAGTGGAATCGAACGCGGCGTCCGCAATGTTTCACTGGTGAACATCGAACGAGTGGCAAGGGGTTTGAAAACGAGCATTTCGGAATTGTTCAATCGGCTCTAAGCACAGCTTCCCGTCAGGCCGCGCCGAAACGTTGGGTTGCTCGGAAGGCCGCAACGAATACAACATAAATCGATGGGGAAAGCAGGCTAACAGTGGCGGATGTTGGGCCGCACCGCTCGGCGGATGCGGCGGCGGCATCAGCCGCGAGCATCTCGTTTCCAAATGCGTATTCCCAGATCAGTCGATTTTCGTGAAGGGTCTCGATTGGTGTCTCGACGAACCCAAAGAAGTCCGCATCGAAACACTGACCGCAAAGATACTTTGCAAAAATCACAACTCCGCATTGAGCGAGCTGGATTCCGAAGCGGGTCGCGCATTCGACACCATCCGGGATTTTTCGCGGACAAAGATAAACCGCGAAAAGATGCCATACATAAATTGGGCGTCCAAACAGCTCGCGGTTGACAGTCGCAAACTGGAGCGATGGTGCCTCAAGACGCTGCTCAATTTCAGCTTCGGTAGAAACCTAATCATCGGTCCCGGTACGCACGAGCCGGGAACGGTCCCTGTCGAACTGGCAAGGGTCGCCTTTGGCCTTGAAGAGTTCGCGGTTGGGCGCGGCATCTACACGGCGTTCAGGCAAGGAGAAACTTTCAATTTGGACGACCACTTCAATTACGTCGCAAAGGCGCACGAATCACACCTTGTGATGGGTTCATTTGGCCTTGGCGGGTTTCGCTTCTACCTGAATCTGTTCCCGACTGTGGGAGGCGCACTGAGCAGGATAGAAGAGTCGGACGTTTTCTACCGCAAAACTCATTTCAACCAGCCGATTGGCAATAGCCTACTTCAGTTGTCAATCATCTGAGCTTCGCAGGTTTGGCCGTGACCTGATCGGGCAGCCTCGTGACCTTCGCCACGCTGACGAGTTCCAGATGAGCTTTGCATAAGCAGGGGGCCGTGGATATCAACCCCGGGCCAGCGTCCCCAAAAACCGCGCTGCCTTCGGCATCGGCAGGAGTGGCGACACGTCACCCCGGCTCGGGTGCTGCAAGGTTGCTGGAGGTTCCTGCGGCGGGAACCTATTGAGAGTGCAGCGGTTGACGGCAAAATGGGCTGCTGGCGGTTGCTGCGGGAGTAACCTGCGGCTTCCGCTCGGGGAACCTCTTGAAAGCACAAGGCCAGAGGCCGAAACCGGCATCCCGGCGCGCTCACGCGCGTGTAGCCTCCGCTCCGCCGTCCGTAAAGGCTCTCCGCTTCGCTTCGACCGCTGCGCGGCTGCTGCGCACGGCCTTGACTGACGGCTCCGCTGCGGCTGGTTTGCAGCTATGAGAAGAATGTCTTTTTCTCATGTTCCACATGACCAGGGGACGACGGCTCCCGGCCATCGGCGGGGCGGCGAGGTGCAAGCGAACGCAGCTCGGGGGATGGTGTGTGTGTGTTGGTAATTTTTGGGGACGCTGTGCGGCCTGTGCAGCTCCGTTCGAGCCGGGTCCGGCCAGCGTTCGAGGGACGTTCAGCGGTAGGCTTCGCGGCGATGCTTGACGGCGGTGACGTAAAGGCTCTGGCCGTCGTCGTGGAAGCGGAGCCGGTAGTCGCCGACGCGCAGGCGGAACTCGGGCGGCTCGATGTCCTGGAGGCGTTTCACGTCGCCCTCGCCGGTGGCGGCGAAGTGGGCCAGGGCTTGCAGAATGCGCAGGGCGGTGGGCTGGTCGATGGCGCGGAGTTGGGCCTTGGCCTGGTCCCGCCAGGCGATGTTCTTGCGGCCCATGTTCACTGTCCGGGGTGGTGCGGTTCAGGGTCGAGCGGGGTCTGTCCCATGCGCTCGAAATCCTCTGCGGTGAGGCCGAACTCGGCCAGGACTTCCTCGTTAGAAACGACCTCTCCGCGTGCGGCGGCGGCGCGGGCCTCGGCGATGTCGCGGGCCTCTTCCTCGCTCACCGGCTCATCGTCAATCGGGGCGTTCGCCAGGGCGATGGAGACGGGATCGAGCATGGCCTTGAAGAGGCCGACGGCGGCGATGACCTGTCCGGTGGACAGGCGCTCGATCAGTTCGTGGGCCTCTTGCTTCGGGTTGGTTGCGACGGTTGCCATCGGGAAACTCTCTCTAACTATAACTATCCTGCGCCGTGACGCGCGCGCGGTCAATGGTTGGCGCGTGGGCGAAGAGGCAAAATTCTCTGAAATCGCGTTACTCTGGTAGCAACCTGCGGTTGCTGAAGGGGTAACCCGATGACTCCCCTCCCTTTAGCAAGAAAGCGGCTCGGCACGGCCCCGTGTCCTGTACGTTGCGGCGCGCTGGCGGCGTGCGGCCCGAATCCCCAACACAATCGAACGGCGGTGAGCGATGAAGGCCCCGCTGCGCACGAAGTCCATCGGCACGAAGGTGAGCGAGGAGGAGTTCGCGGCGCTGGAGGAGTGCGCGCGTCAGGCCGACATGACGCTCTCGGAATGGGTGCGGGCGGTGTTGCTGGCCGCGCCGGGGGTGGAGCTTCCCGACGACGAGGCGGCGCTGGCCGGGCGGGTGACGCTGGCCGAGGTGCTGGCGTTGCGGACGCTGTTCCTGAATCTCCAGTTCCGGCAGGCGCAGGGGCCGATGACCGAGGCCGAGATGCGCGGGCTGATCGAGCGGGCCGACGCGGTGAAGGGAGAGCGGGCGCGGGAGCGGATCGAGGCGGCGCGGAGCCAGGCCAGGAAGCAGGCCGGTGTCCCGGCTGAGAAACCGGAGGCTGGGGAGCCACAGGCGGAGGAGGGTTGAGTATGGCGGAGTGGGGCCGGAAGCAGTACGCAAAACCGTGGCCGAGCCGGGCGCATGTGTGGACGTGGGGAGCTTTTTTCCTTAGCTGCCTGTTCTTCGTGTTCATGACGTGGCGGGACGGGCGGGTGAACTGGACGGCGGCGGAGCGGCTGTACCTGTCCGACTATCTCAAGAGCGGCGCGCGGGCGAAGCTGCCGGCAGCGAAGGCGCGTTACACGCTGCTCGAAGGGGTGACGGCCAAGGGCGAGCAGGTGCTCGTGACCGGCGACGAGATCGAGGCGGTGAAGGGCCAGGACGGGCGCTACGGGTACGTGCTGACCGACCAGGGAATCAAGGATGGACTGGTGCGGTTGCAGTGGACGACGGGGGTGTTCAACGACCGTGGGCTGCATGAGCTGATGGGGAGTTACGTCTTCCAGAACCAAACGCTGTGGGACTTCGTGAAGCGGCCCACGTACTGGACGCTGGCGTTCTTCGCCGTGCTGTTGTTCATGGCCGTGCCGAAGGACCGTGCGCGGCGGATGGTCTGGAAGTTCGGGCGGCGGCTGCGGGGGCCGGAGCTGGTCACGACGGCGGAGTTCAACGAGAAGCTGGGCCGGAAGAAATGGCTGACGACTTACTACCCGGACGGAATCGCGCTAATCAATCTGGAGCAGACGTGGGTTGACCGGCTGATGCGCCGGGACCGGGGCCGTTGGGTCCGCATCCCGAAGGAGCGCGAGGCAATGCACGTGCTGATCGTGGGCGACTCGGGGACGGGCAAGAGCGCGGCCATCCGGCAGGTGCTCGCGCAGATCGCCGACCGGGGAGAGACGGCCATCGTGTACGATCCGGCGCTCGAATACCTGCCGCAGTTTTACTCGGAATCGCGGGGCGACATGGTGCTGAATCCCCTGGACGCGCGGTGTCCGTTCTGGACGCCGGGCGACGAAGTTCCGCATGAGGCGGAGGCGCTGACGGTAGCGGCTTCTCTGTTCCCGGATCGGGGCCGGGAGAACCAGTTCTTCGTGGATGCGCCGAGGAAAATCTTCGCGCACCTGATCAATCTGAAACCCACGCCGGAGCAGTTGACGTACTGGATGTGCCACGAGGAGGAGATCGAAAAGCGGGTACGGGGTACGGAGCTTGCGGCGATGATCCACGCGACGGCTCCGCCGCAGAGGTCGGGGGTGCTGGGGTCGCTCAATATGGTTGCGGATGCGTTCAAGCTGCTGCCACCGGAGCGGGAAACGAAGCGGCGCTGGAGCGCGTATGCGTGGAGCCGGGAGCGGCGCGGTTGGCTGTTCCTTACGTCGAAGCCGACGATGAGCGAGCGGCTGCGCCCGCTGATGAGCCTGTGGCTCGACCTGTTAGTGTTGCGGCTGATGAACGAGGGCGGAAGCGGGGCGCGGAAGACGTGGTTCGTGCTGGACGAGCTGGCGACGCTGCAACGGTTGCCGCAGTTGACGACGGCAATCACGGAGGGCCGGAAATCGAATAACCCGATGGTCCTCGGCTTCCAGGGCAAAGCGCAGGTGGAGGCGCTGTACGGGCACATCGCCGAGGCCATGCTGTCGCAGCCCGCGACGAAGTTCTTCTTCAAAACGAGCGAGCCTCATGCGTCGGAGTGGATCTCGAAATCCATCGGCGAAGTGGAGGTGGAACGGTTCCGGGAGAGCCGGACGCGGGGCGTGTTCCCGCATCAGCGGGAGAACGAGCAGCGGGAGATTACGCGCGAGCCGCTGGTCATGGCTTCGGAGATCGGCGGGCTTGAGCCGCTGCACGGGTATCTGAAGCACGGCAACCTGGTTGTGCGGATGCGGATACCGTATCTCAAGCTGGAGGAGCCAGCGGAGAAGTTCATCGAGCGGAAGATGACGACGCCGGCGATGCCGGCGACAGAGCCGGAGCCGGTTGCAGCGCCGGCACGAAAGCCGGTGCGCTCCGTCCAAAAGAAGCAGGAGCAAGCGCAGCAGCCAGCGGCGGTGAACGAGCAGACGCCGTTCTTCGAGTGAAGCGATGATTACGCTGTCGAAACCGATCAGCTCCGGCCAGGCGCAGGCGTACCACAAAGAAGAGTTCGCCAATGCGCGGGAGAACTATTACACAGAGGGCGAGCGTGTGCGCGGCGAGTGGCAGGGCCAGCTTGCCGCTCGCTGGGGCTTGCAGGGTGAGGTTCAGGAGCAGCAGTTCGCGCGGCTGGCCGAGGGCCAGCACCCGGAGACGGGCGAGCAGTTGGTACGGCATCAGACAGCGCGCGAGTACGTCAATGCCAGCGGCGAGACGGTACGCACGATGGAGCACCGGGCCGGATGGGATGCGACGTTCAGCGCGCCGAAGAGTGTATCGCTGACCGCGTTGGTTGGCGGCGACGACCGCGTGCGAGAGGCGCACAGGGAGAGCGTGCGCACGGCGCTCGATGAGATGGAGAAGTACGCGCAGGCGAGAATGGGCGGCAATGTCCCGGCGCAGACGACGGGCCAGTGGGCCGTCGCCAAGTTCGAGCACGACAGTAGCAGGCCCGTTGACGGCTACGCCGCGCCGCAGTTGCACACGCACGCGGTGATCTTCAATATGACCGAAACGGCAGAGGGCCAGACGCGGGCGTTGCAACCGCAAGAACTTTACAGGACGCAGCAGTACGCGACGGCGGTGTATCGCTCGGAACTGGCGGCGCGGTTGCAGGAGCTTGGTTACGAAATCGAACGCGGCGCGCACGGGCAGCCGGAGATCAAGGGTTACACGCGCGAGTATTTGGAGGCTTCGAGTCCGCGGCGGCAGCAAATCGAAGAGCATATGGAAAAGGCAGGAGTGCGCGGGGCTGGCGCCGCGCAGATCGCGGCGCATCAGACGCGCGATGCCAAGCAGCCGTTATCGCATGAAGATGTGCGAGCGCAGCATCAGCGACTCGCAGCCGAACACGGCCAGCAGCCGCAGCACGTTGTCAAAGAGGCGGCGCAGCGGCCCGGTGTGGAACTGAAGCCGGAGCAAGCGGGAGTTGCCGCGCACGAGGGCGTGAGCTATGCGCGCGAGCGCGGCATGGAGCGCGAGGCCGTAGCCGATGAAAGAACGCTGATGCGCGATGCCCTCAAGCACACTATGGGCGAGGCAAGGTTGCCGGAGGTGCGCGCCGAGTTCGAGCGGCGTGCAGAACGCCAAGAACTGATCGAAGTGGAGCGCAGGCCGGGACTCGCAGGCCGCGCGTTCACGACCGGCGAAATGCAGGGTTTCGAGCGCGAGCTAATCGAGCGGATGAAGCTGGGCCAGGGCACGCGCGAGGTATTGGCAGACGGTCAGGTACGGCAGCAGACGATGGAGCAGCATCCGCACTTGAGCTTGAGCCAGCGGAACGCGGTCGAGGATGTGCTGACGAGCCGCGACCGCATGATGGCGCTTGAAGGCGTAGCCGGGGGCGGAAAAACGACTTCCTTAGCGGCTGTCCGTGAAGGGGCCGAGCGTGCGGGCTATCAAGTGGAAGGACTCGCGCCTACATCGAGGGCCGCGCAGAAACTCGCGGAAGCGGGCATCGAGACGCAAACTTTGCAAAGGCATCTTGCACGGGGCGAGCAGCAAGACGACGGACAGAAACGGCTTTACGTGGTCGATGAATCGAGCATGGCGAGCACGAAGCAGTTACACACGTTCGTTGAGCGGCTGAAAGAAAACGACCGCGTGCTGTTCGTGGGCGACGTGCGCCAGCATGAGGCGGTCGAAGCAGGACGGCCCTATGCGCAGTTGCAGGAAGCGGGAATGCGCACGGCCAGACTGGATGAAATCATTCGGCAGAAAGACCCGGCTCTGAAAGAGGCCGTGGAGCAGCTTGCGCGCGGCGAAGTGCGCGAGGCCATCGGCAATCTCAACAGCCAGGGCCGCGTGCATGAGAT
>CAWEWV010000012.1:0-349246 GCA_963812865.1 uncultured Acidobacteriaceae bacterium
TTGCCTTTGGGACTGGGATTAAATTGACCGACAGCGTAGATCGCATCATGGACGCGATACATCGTCTGTCCCGAGCCCCAGGTGGTGAGCTTGATCTTCGTCGGGACAATGGGCGCAGCGCTGATCGCTGCTCGTTTAGCCATGTTCGTACTCGGCCATCTCATCTTTGGCCGCGGCAATCACGCGCTCGGGATCGGCAGCCAGGACATCCTGTGGACGCTCGTCGTCAAGGAAGCTGTTGAGCCCTGCAAACCAGAATGCCAGTCCCCACCCGTCCTTGGCATCTCCGAAGACTTCTAATATCTCGGCCATCTCCCTGCGAGGGCGATGGTCTGCCGGGTTCAGGGCATAGAGCGGCAGGTAATCCTCCCGGCCATGCTGGATCGCAAAGATCTCGCGGCTCCGCTTCCACTTGTTCGGCTGCACGCTCAGGTTGGTCGAACTGAATCCGGCAAGCTTGGCAACCTCGGTGGCGGGAAGAAAATCCCCGCTGTTCAAAATGGCGGTCTTGGCTTCGATGAGCAATCGTGCCTGCTCACGCGCCGCCTTCGACGGGGTGACATCGGTCAACAGAAGATTGACCATTTTTTTGAGCGTATCTTCCTGCCGCTCCTGGATGAGTTGGGGCAGAAACTCCACGACCTGATGGATGACGCGCTCAGCCGCAGCCCCCTGTTCGTCGTCGGCAAAAGTCACAGCCACCGTCCTGCGCCCAGGAGACAGGTTGAGCTGCCGGATGACGTCACGTCCACTGCCGCTCAGGACAGCCGACCCAACCTCTTCAATTTGCTTGGCTTGTGCCATGAAAGCCTCCGCGGCGGCGAACCGCTGCCGATATCAGATTATCACGGTTTTCGTGCTAACCAAAATAATCTTAAACCTTAACCGCCTGCCTCATGGCATTAGGGGCCGCGCAACGGAAGCAGCTCTGATCAGGCAGCCTCGTCGAAGTCATCTTCGTTGCTATCGACATCCTCTTCGTCTGCTTGCGGAGATAAATCCTCTTCCTCGTCCTGAACAGGGCCAGGAATGGTTTCCGGCGCGGGCACATCGAAGAGGCTGGCCGCCCTGGCGGGTTCGGCCGGTTTCTGGGGAGTCGGCTTCGGAGTTTCAGCAGCCTTTGCCGGTTCCGCTTTCGGCGCAACTCTCGTGGCTGTCGTCTTCGATTTCGCCCGGGCTTCTGCCTGAGCCGTTTTCGCCGCAGCTTCCATCTCGGACTTCGCACGCTCCAGGGTGTTCTTAAGTTCGAGATGCGCGGAAACGAAGTTAACCAGCGTTGCCGGCAGGTCGCGGTCGAGTTCCTCCGCCGTACCGGTCACAGTGACAGGCGTGGTAAGCGCACCGTTCTCACCCTCCTTCAGCTTCTGCGGGATGACGTTCACGCGAATTTGGTCATCCTCTATATGGGTGACGGTCAGCAGGACGGCGCGCTGCCGCAGGTAGGGAGCAAGCTCTTTGAACATGGGTGTCTCCTGTTGAAATGGGTCACTTGGGGCGCGACCCTTTCCTCATTGGCTTTTTGAGTTCCGGATCATCCCAGTGCAAGGTATAGCGCCGGCCGAGCGCCAGATTTTCTTGGTAGGCCATCGGATCGCAGTCCCGCTGCCATAACAGACGGTAGAGGCTATTCACCGCCGCTTTCATCATCGCCTTCATCTCTTCATCGGAGATGTGGGAGATTTCCTGATGGCCGCTGCAAAACTTGCATGGCCTTCCTGCATGCAGGTCTTCGATCGGCCCTTTACGGAAGGCCAGGGCGACGATTGCTTTTGCTTCCGCCGCCAAGTCGGGATCGAGCGTCATCTTCATGGACAGCCTCACGGCTCCACGATACGCCGAAGTCTGCTGGCAATGGGAGATGCTGCGATCCGTTTCCGGAGATATGCTGCCATCGGAGAACGGTCAATGAGCGCATTGGCCTGATATGGAGTGACCGTGTCAACTCCGCTAGATCGATGGGGGTGTTTTTGTAGTTGCCTTTGCTTTTCTCCGAGTACAGAGCGAGCAGCAGCCTGAGCAGGTTTTAGCGACGATTGATCAGTCTGATATTCGCGGGTCGAAACCGCATAATCATGATCCGTCGGGAGCTGCCTCTGACTGTTATCGCGAGTCCGGCTGAGCCTGTCGCATAGGCCAAACGAGGATTCTCCTTCGTGCTTGCTTCGGCTGCTGCTGGCACTGTGCTCGAGATGTGTGGCTCCATTCATCGATGAACTGTCTTTGCTTTTTCCTTATCAGGAAAGGTTTTGTTTTTCGGTAGATCTTGTCATGCTGCGGCTTGCTGGCCGGCGATCGCTTCTGCTCTGATTCCGATGGCCCAGATGAAGCCCAATAACTCACGAGCAACTGCGGTAATGATCTTGCCCTGTGGCTTTCCGGCTGCACCCAGCCTCATATAACGTTTGTGCAAGCGGTGTTGCGCTTTCCAAGCGATTTCCTTGGCCTCTTCCGAAATGCTCTCTTGCCGCCTCCGCAAGCCATACCAGATGCAAGGTGGCCGGCGATAGCTCCATGCTGCCTCGCCAACGATTCGTCGAAGGTGCGCGTTCCCAGTTTTGGTGATGCCCCCACGTCTGATTCGCTTGCCACTGGAGTCTTCGCTCGGCACCGCACCGCAATAGCCCATCAGCTCCCGGGCACTGCCAAAGCGGGATACCTGGCCAAGCTCGGCCGCAATGGTCACAGCCGAGATATCTGCGATACCACGCAGTGCCTGCAGATCATTGATGACCTGTTGTAACGCGGGTGAGGCCAGCTTCACCGCCTCCATGATGGCTTGCTCCAGACGTCCCACTCGTGCCCGCATGTGCTCGACCTCGTGGAGATAATCCTGCCGCGTGGACTCCTGCGCTGACTGTGTGAACCGTAGCTGTGCAACCCAGATTAGGTAAGGGCGCGTCCACGGCCTCACGCCGGTTGGTGGACGCTGGCCTGAGCGCAAAAGGAACTTGCTCAACCGATGCCGCGCTCGCATCTGATCCTGCTTGGCAGCTTCACGCGCACGCACCAGATCCCGCAAGGCTTCGGAGCCTTCGTCCGGAATCCATACCGCGGTTAGATCTCCGGATCGATAGCAGCGCGCCAGCTTCTCAGCGTCGCGCCTATCTGTCTTGACTCGATCACCAGCCTTAACCGGCACCAGCGTGGGTGCGACTACCTCGCACTGAACGCCAAGCTCTGCGAGTTGCCAGTACACGACGTAGCCGGTCGGCCCCGCTTCATAACAAGCTCGCAGCTTCTCTGCCGGACCAAGCTTCCTGATCATCTTCCGGATCGATTCGGTGCGGTTCGGAATCGTGCCCAGACTCCGCACCTCACCATCCGGCTCCGCAATCGCTACAGCGACCGTCTCGGCATGGACATCCAAACCTAAAAATCGTAACTTTTCCTGCATGACCGGCTCCCTTCCGCTTGTGGCTCTGAACTGCGTGTCCTGATAAACACACAGCCTAACCCACGATCAGCGCATCGGCGCCGGTCACTCCATACTGACTGTTATCGTAAGTTGACGATCCAACTTCCGGTGTGCCCATTCCTCGCTCAGAATCATCCACGACGAGGAGACAAGTCAGGCAACTCTTCCTCAGAGTACCTCTATAAACGAGTGCCATTGGCCCTGGCACCGCCTAATCACTTAATTCCAAAGTCACTCACAATCAATCGCGTATCCACTGTCACATGAGGTGAAATTGCGTGATATGCCCATACATGCACCCACGCGTTCCCCGTCCGCCAAGTCAAAAACGACTTCATCAACCCAGCCGGAATGAACAATAAGTAGACGAACGTCAGCGACATCGCAGCCGCTAAAATCGAGTCGTACCGCGTGCCCGACTCAAAAATATGGATTGTCGGATAACTCACCGCCCCCAGCAGATAAGCGGCCATCGGCGAAAACAGCTTGAAGTATCTCGGCATTAAAATCGAGTAGATAACAATCATCACCGGCAGATCCGTCCCGAACAGATGGAGCCAAAAGGACATCAGCCCACCGACAAGCTGCTGATGCCGCGTGAGCTGAAAGATATTTGGTCCCATCATGTCCATCCCGGCGCTGAAGGCAAGCACCACCACGATCACCAGCAAATCGCTCTTCAGATTGGCAGATTTCAAGTTGAGTTGCTGGTTTGAATATCCTCGCATCCGAAACACAGTATAGGGAATGAGCGCCAGCAGGATCCCGTTGTAAGCCGCCCATGTATACACCTCAGTTGGTGACTGCACTCGCGTCGCTCCGACCAGCGACCCATTCAGATGCATAGCAATTCCTTCGCCAAACAAGTGCTGCCCGATTAGACGGCCGGCTACCATCACGACCGCGACGTACGCCCACATCGCCAACGTCTCGCGCCGCGCAATAGAAGATTCCGGCGCACGCTCTGCCAAGTCAATCACTGGCCGCTTTCGCGTCAGCAGGGCAACCAGGCCGAACATCAGCACTACCAGCACCAGATACTTTGACGATCCCACAACCAAGCCCCTATAGCTCGGTGTATGTCGAGAAAAGAGGAGTCCAACTCCGCACAGAAGTAGCCAAAGAAGGATCGCCACGTACAAAGCTCTCTGTCGAACCAACCATCCGATTCCGCTGAAACGCTCGCTCATAGCCATACTCTACGCTTGATGAGTGCCTCGGCCTGTTCTCGCCAAGTGAAAGAGCATTTTCTCATTGCATCATTTTAGGCTGGATCCCATGTCTCTCTGTTCCGTCATTAGCGCCCGATGTATTGCGTGAGTTGCCGGTATCGATGTAGTCTTTTCGAACAACCACACCCAGTTTGCGAGGCTTGGAAATGCTTAAGCGGTTCGGAATGACCACCGTTGTGCTATTCGTGCTTGGTTTCGGCTCGGCATCCTCTTCTCATCTCAACGCACAGGCCCCTGACCCCGGCCGGGGACACGACGGTGCAACAGATCTGATACGAGTACTCAGCGGGATCGAGGAAGAGTCATATCGCGCGCGGCAGTCGAACGACACGAAGTTCTGGTATACCTTCCTCTCCGACAAGTTCGTCAGCTGGGGCTTGTCGGGTCGAATCGACAAAGCGGCCGCCATCCGTGAATGGAGCGGCATGAATTGCAAAATTGACAGCTACCAAATCTCCAATTTCCAGTTGAGCCGGCTGACACCCGAGGCCGCCGTCATCACGCATAAGACGATCGTGGACGGTTCCTGCGGCGGCAACCGGCTCCCGAAGGCGAGTTGGACAGCGACAGCCTACGTTCTCGAAGGGACGCGCTGGAAGGCGGTATTCCGCGCCGGATCGGCGATCGTTGACCCCGCGAAGCTGCCCAAGCGAACTGTGGACATGACCGCAGCGGGCCGGTCGGCCAGCCATGATGCCAAGACCGAGGCGATGCTGAGTCGCGAGCAAGCCATTTGGGATGCGTGGAAAGACAGAGATGCGACACGGCTCGACGCGCTGATGCCGCAGCAGGTTCAATTCATCGATATCTTCGGCACGCACATCGCCACGCGGGCCGAGGTGCTCAGTGCCTGGTCCGGGCAAGGCTGCGACGTCAAGAGTTTCCAGCTTGCTGATGCCCGGGCGACTGTCTTCACTCCGGACTTCGGGATCCTCACCTTGTATGCCACCGTGGACGGAAGCTGTTTCGGTCAACCCGTTATCCCGGTGTGGACATCATCCTTCTACGTCAGGCGCGGAGATACCTGGGTCTGGAGCTTCGGCATCAACATTCCGGCGCACGCCAGTTCGATCTGAGTCCGGATGGCTCGCGGTGGAACGTGCCAAGGCATTTTCCCCTTATCGCCGTTCGCAACGGCTGCAGTTGGCTCTCCGCAGTCTGGCACAATCTCGAATTAAGAGAAGTTCCCAAGAAGACGGCTTAATCCAGCGAGACGGATTCGGCTGTACTGATATTGCCCGGGCGAGCGCATCATCGCCTTTGCACATTTCGAGGGATACGGTCTGAAAACGCGCATTGGCCTGCTATCGCCAGTTGAGAAACCTGAAAGATCATTTCGAGAAGCCGACGTATGAAGATCTGCGGCACGCTTGGTCAATCGCTATGTCGGAGCGTATCGATCAACCTCCCCGCTCAGAGTCCCCGCACCTTCAATATGCAATTGCTGCTCCACGATCCGCGCCAGTGGAACAATCTCTTCATGAATGCGCGCCGCGAAGATCACACTTGCGAACGCGACGCGTGCGGCTTCCGCGTCTAAAACAGCAACGACCGTTCCGTTCTTCTGTGTTCTGATCGATGCCTGCATAGACTCAGCTCTCCTCGTCGACCACATAAGGTTGCGTCAGTTCCGAATCTCGCTCAAGCGCGCACCAGGCTTTCGGAGCAAAGAACGAGCGGACGAGGTCGGTGAGATAGCCGCGCGGCCTGCCGTATTTGAAAAGGATCAGGAACGGCACGGCTAGCGCCGGTATGACGAACTCCATGAAGATGTTGAGCGGAATCCCGAACACATGCGCGTTGCCGCTCACGAAGTGGGCAAGGAGATTCATCAGCGCTGCCAAGGCGAGCACGAGAATCAGATCCTCGAACTCCAAGCCAAGAAACGTCACCTTGGTGTGGAGGTTCCGGTGAACAGGCGTCAGATCGAGACTCATTCGCTTACCCTTGGATTCCACCGCGACTCTACATCGATCAACGCGGCGATTAACTCCGGAGGCACGCGATAGCGTGCCGCATATTGGCGAACCAAGGCCGCCGCCGGCGCAGGATCGGCCTGTCCAAAGCCGAACCGGGGAAACGCGAGCAATAGCAGGAGCAGCCATCGCCTCATGAGCTTGTCCCTCCGTGAAGCGCAAGACCTTGCGCGAACCGTGCACCGTCGTCAAGCAGGCTCTTGAATCCTTCGCGGAGCAGGAGGTGCCTGCGGTCTTTTTCGGTCTTGGCAAGGAAGGGCAAAAGAACATCGCGCAACTCAGCGGTGACGTGGTCTGTTCCGAGTAACTGCAATGCGTTCGCGAAATCGATCATCTCGGAGACGGATGGCGGTTTTTCGAGCGAGTAATTGCGGAACGAGAGCGCGATCCCCGCCATCTCCCGGTGAAACACCCCGTCCGCTTTCGGAGTGCGGCTAGCGATAATCTCAGCTTCGCGCTCCGGAGAGCGGTGCTGGCTCGCTTGGGCAGGCAAGATTGGAAGAAAATAGAATTCAGTGCAAGGGCATGGGGAGCGATTCTTTCGGAGGCTATCCCGTTGAGAGACGAGTTCAGAGCACGGACTGTCGATTCTTTGGACTCAACTCGAGGCCCTGAAACCGACGAAGCGCTGCGCCGGGATGCGGAGGCTCGCGAGACCGCATGGCGCGCCGAAATGCTCGCCAAGTTCCGAAGAGAAAAAGCGAGCCCCGATTTTATTTACGCATTCGAGAAGACCGGCAATTTTGTGACCAGCGAGAATCGGGACGATTGGAGCGCGAAGGAACTCAAGGAGTGGGACCGTCTGCTCCAGGAATACCATCGGCGGACGGCGATGGAGGGCCGGGTCATCGATCTTTGCTTCCGCCTGCATCACGAGTCCGGCCGGTCCGCGATCGGCAGGCAGAGACGATTCGCTGCGTCGGAGTTTAGGATTGCCGTGCTTTCCGCTCACGAGCAGGGGATCAGTTCGTTCGCGGTGGAACAGATCTTCCGTGAATCGTGGCTGGACGTTGTCGTAACCGGGGTAGTCTTGATTTTGCTGAGCGACAGAGCGGGATTCTGGGTGACGTAGTTGCGGCGGAAGCAGTCCCAAAAGAAGCCGATGACGCGGTCCTGCTTCTTTACCCTGACGATGGCACCCTCGGTCCACGTGCTGCGGAAGGCGAGCAGGGCGTCAAGATCGACCTCATCGAGGTATTCGAGTCCCTGCACCCTTGTCCAGGGGAGGAACTGTTTCTCAAAGATTCTCTCGAGCTTCTTGATCGTGTCTGACTTGAGCCCTCGGCTCCGGGCGTCGGTCATGTAGGCATCGACGGCCTTCTGGACCGTAACTCTCGCCTTCTGCCGACCGGTGGGCTGGGCGCCGCTTTGGGATGTGGAGGGCGCATTCACCTCAGGTGGGGCTGCGGCCGGTCCCGGCGAAATCGGAACGGAGGCGGTGGCCGTAGATTGCGGTTGAGCCGCCGAGGCGCGAAGAGGTGAGGGCGGTGCGGCAGGTGCCGTGATCGAGTCCGCGTGAAGACCGTCTAGCGGTAGCCCTCTCGACAGAGCCTCTTCCAGTTTTTCGCGGAACTGTTCGGCCTCGCCCCAAACCCTGGTCGAGGCACTCTTGCGGAAGCGCTCATGGTTGAACCTGCCTTCGACCCACTTGGGGCAGTTGCAGCGGTTGCAGAACCGGTCACGTTTGAATTTGCAGTCGGAAGAGTGACGGGTGAAGACGAACGAATCCATGAGGGCCTCCCACTTCAGCTGGAGTGTTGCTCGAACGCTGAAATGGGTCAAAAAATCGGGAGGCTTTTTGTCCCTGGTACAAAATGGGTACAAAACGGTCACAAAAACGACCCGATTTTTAGGCCCTGATTGGTAAGTGCGAGAAAATAAAAAACTTAAGTATGGTGGAGGCGGCGGGAGTCGAACCCGCGTCCGAAATCGATGACAGCAGAGAGACTCCATGCTCAGTCCGTTCAGAAGTTTCGCTCCCGGCGCTCAGAGCGGACAAGAAACGCCGAAAACTAGTCCGATGATCTCGCCGCCGATCCACGGACCGAGGATCGGAAGCCAGCCCCCTGTGCGACGTCCTTTCTCAGCCCAGGGGCGAAGCCGAGAAGGACGGCAACTTAATTAATTAAGCTGCGTATGCCAGTTGATTGTTGGCAATTATGTTTTTCCAGGCGATTACGGGTGCCCAGACCCCGGCATGCCTCTTTGCCGCAAGCGATCCCGTCGAAACCGTGACGCCCCCGTGCTGCGGACGCCGCCGGGGAAAGCGATCCCTGACAGCTCTTTTATTATCTCACCTTCATAACGATCCCATTGGACACGACCCAGGGCTTCACCCTGAGCTTTGCGAAGCAGGTGTTGTCTGGCCGGATGGAACTCGGTCATCAGGACTGTGAACGGAGTGCTGGTCTCGTGCAGCCGGCGAGGGATCCCGGGTCAGCTGTTGCCGCGCACGTACTCGCGAAGCTGCCGGTTGATTTCAGCGGCTTGCTGGACGCCGTTGTCGAGCATCGTGCGCCATTTTTTGGCATCTTCGTCGAGGTTGACGGTGCCGAGGAGAAAGCTGGTCTGCAGGACGATTTCGAGGGCATTACTGAGGTCGTGCGAGAGCCGGCGAATCTCTTTGGCCTGCTGCTCGGGAATGGATTTTGGCTGAACAGGGAGCGTCATGAAGAAGAACTTTCTGGTATGAAATGCCGCGCAGGCCGGGTGTGAGCACACGGTTTGACACGGGTGGATGCCTTTGTAACACTAGCAATTGCTGCCGTCCAGCGTGATCTGCGCAGGGACACCGTGCCGAAGTGGCGGAATTGGCAGACGCGCATGGTTCAGGTCCATGTACCCGCAAGGGTGTGGGGGTTCGAGTCCCTTCTTCGGCACCATCGTTGAGCAAATGCCCTGAAATCAGCCACCTCCGGGTGGCTTTTCTGCTTTCGTCGGTTATTCGTGAAGGAACGTCGGGAGAGCCCCCGGACGTTGGCTCACTACTGCGGGACGGAATCAGGATAGCGGCGCAATCAGGCCGTTATCGGGAATCGCGCTCGTAAATCCGGACTTCGAAGGGCTGCAATGGAATGGAGACTTTCTTGCCCGCCTGCCATTGCTGGGGTGTTGTTTGCGGAGTCGCGAAGGGCTGCCGGACGGAGAAGGATTTTGCGGCGCCGGCGGGCAGCTCGAGCGCAGCTCCCGGGTCGAGCACAAAGGTCAGGCCCCGATCCGATGGGTTGCGCACGGTAATGATCCACCCGCCGGGATTCCATGCCGCCCATCCATAGACCTGCAGTTTGCCTGGATCGCCGCCGATCCAGTGGGAATCTTCGAGAATGGCCGCGTGGTCGCGCGACCATCGCGCGGCGCGCGCCAGAATGTCCCAGTCGGACGAAGTGAGCAGCGAAGGTGTCACGTACATTTCCTGGAGCTGTGTTCCGCTGCCGAAATAGGAGAGGACTTCGTCGGCGAAGTCATGTTTGGGGTCGGTGCTGAGCCCCTCGGCTTTTTGGGCATAGATGATGCCGTGCAGCATCAGGGAGTTGAGGGGAAACAGGGGTCCGCCCTGGACGATATTGCGGTAGGTCTGCGCGTCGCGGTAGGTGATCCACTGCTGGCGCCTCGATCCCACGCCTGCAAAGCTGTGATCGTCGCCGCCGCGCCAGATGGAGTCCGCGTGTAGCAGCCAGAAGGGCGATGGGTAGGTGCCGGTGGTGAGATTGATGAAGATACCTGGTTCCTGGCGCCGCAGATCGCCGATGAGGTGGATGGCCGCAGCGAAATCGCTGTCGAACACAGACCCGGGAAAGACGCGGTCGGCGTTGCCGGTTCCATCGAACTTGAAGAGATTGACGTGGTAGCGCTCGACCATCTGCGAGCAGGCGGCGGAGAATGCCTGGAAGTAGCGCGGGGCGGAAAGCGCGAATCCGCCGTTCATGATCTCGTAGCCGTGTGCCTGCCCGAACGCGATGCGGTCGAGCTTTTGCTGGTCGTAACCACCCCATGGGGAGAGCCAGATGCCGACGCCCGCACGATAACGCGCAGCCTCCTGGGTGACGCGGGTGAGGCCTCCGGGAAATCCGCTGTCGAAGTCCCATAGCGAATGGGAATTGTCCCAGCCGTCGTCAAGTACGAATGAATCCATGTGGGCGTGGCGGCTGTCGATGAGTTCGTGGCCGAAGGCGTGGATGCGATCGAGCACGTCGGATTCGGAAAAGCGATTCGTGTAGCCGATGTCGTACCAGGTGTTGTAATTCAGGAACGGCCGGTAAGCGCGCGGCCGTTCCGCTTCGATGAAAGCCAGGAAGGTGCGCCGCAGCTGACCCCGCGGATAGGTACCGACCACGGCGGCCTCGGCGACCGACTGCTTTGCCCGCAGCGGCAGAACGCGCGAGATTCCCGCTTCGACGCGCCCGCCCTGGACTCGGCTCCACGAGAGGGGATTTTCAAAGCCGAAGTACATATCCTGGTCGGCAACGGGCGACCCCTTCACCGTTCCCACGACTTTGGCGTCCGAATCCTCAAAATTGAGCAACTCGATGCTGGTGATGGGCAACTCTGCACCAGCCGCCGTGATGGTGAGCCTTGCCTGCATGTAGCCGCGGTCGCTCTGGCTCAGCAGGCACCAGTGAAACCGGGCTCCGGAACGAGGATCTGAAAGATCGGCGCACACCGAATGTGGCCTGGGAAGAGCGGACTGCGACGACTCCGTGCTGTCGTTCTGTGAAAATCCAGAATCCCACTGCAGAGTGGTGGAACGCAGCATGGTGCCGGACTCGAGCGTGATCGTAAACAGATCGTCAGCGGCGACGATGTGGCCGGTGGCAACATCACGAATCTCCAGTTCGGGCCGGCCTGGAATGGCGCTGAGGCGGGCAGTCTCCGTGCGGTTGGACATTGCGGCATTGCGCATCCCGGGCGCTGCCTGCGCCAGCGCCCATCCACAAAAGAGAGAAAGCGAGATGGCCGGCAACCACGCGTGGGGCCGGCAAAGACTGGTAGAGCGGGCCGGGCGGCAATCGTGCGTCGCCGAGCGAATTGGACGGGGATCGTGCGAGTCGGCCCGTAAGCGGAGAAACGGCATTCCGAATACTTACCAATGATTTCGAAATGAGGCAACCCATGATTTGGACAAGGGTATCAATCGTGTCGAGCGTCCATTTCGTCACACCGCGGGTTTCGTATGGTTGACAGTTCCATCGTTTTCGGATAATGTCCTCTCACATCGAAATTAACAGGAAGTAAACGGAACTATTCGCAATCAATTCCAATAGGCCAGCAACCGCAGCAACCCCGTCTGAGAAAGGGAGGACAAGCGGATGAAGTCGATGAGCTCGAAGTGCACAGGTGCCGCAATGGCGGAAACGGGCGACGGTGCATGCCGGCGCCTTCGTCATGGACTCTCCCTCACTCTACCCATTCTGTTGGCGTTGATCACCCTGACCGTCACGGCGCAAACCACGGTGGGCAACATCACCGGGACCGTCACCAGCAGGGATGGCTCGGTCATTGCCAACGCGACCGTGACCATTACTGCCGAAGGGACGAACATCGCTCGTTCCACCACCACCAACGCGCAGGGTGAGTATGTCGCCGCCGACCTGAACCCCGGCACGTACAGCGTTCGCGCCCAGGCGCCGGGATTCGGACCGGCTGCGAACAGCGGCGTCGTGCTGAGCTCACAACAGTCTCTCCGGATCGATCTCAGCCTCGAAGTCGGCCGCGTCGAATCCACGGTCACGGTAAATGCGGGTGCACCCGTGATCGAGACGGAGATGCCTTCCATCGCCAGCACCGTCAGCTCCAATGCGCTGCAGAGCACCTCTTCCAACCTGCTGAGCACCTCGGATGCGACCGGGGACAGCGGGCTGCTCTTTTACACCACGCTTCTCCCCGGCGGATCGCAAGCCGGAAGCAGCTTCGACTGGTCCATGTATGGTTCGCGCGGCAGCGAAGCCTATTACAACGTCGACGGCATCAGCTCCAACTCTGTGCTCTACGGCAACATGGTCGGTCCCTCTCTGCCGCCTTTCGGCATGATCCAGGAGGTGCAATACGCGGCCGTCAACAATCAGGCGGAGATGGGCCAGCTGCTGAACATCAGCGTCATCACGCAGTCGGGGACAAATCGCATCCACGGCGACGCTTTCGACAACTATGCCACCAGTGCCCTCGACGCCCGCAACTACTTTGCGAACTCACTCGGGCTGGTGGTGCAGAATGATTTCGGCGCCGATGTCGGTGGACCGATCGTGAAGAACAAGTGGTTTTATTTTGCGTCCGGTGAATTCCTGCGTGAAGCGCAGCCGGCGACCATCGATCCCAGCGTGCCCACGGAGGCCATGCGCTCCGGCAACTTCGGCGCGCTGCTGCAGGGGCCCAATCCCGTTGTCATCGTCAATCCTTATACGGGTCAGGCTTTCCAGAACAATCAGATTCCCCAGGGCATGCTGAACCAGGCGGCGCTCACCTGGCAGAACGACTTTTATCCGTCGCCGAATTACGGTCCCGCCGACAGCTTCACCGCCAATTTCCGCGGAACCTATCCGCAGCACGTCTATACCAACCGCTACTACCTGCGGACCGACTACGCCTTCTCGCAGAAGAACAGCCTCTATGCGCGCGTGGGCTACATTCGCTCTTCACCGGAGGTGCTGGACAGCGGCCTGCCGCCTTCGCTCACCGGTTACCGTGTCCAGCGGCGCCAGACCTGGCAGGGTGTGCTCTCCGATACCTGGATTGTGACACCTCGTCTGATCAACGTAGCGAAAATCGGCCTGACGCACACCGCCAACGATTTTGGCGGGTCGCTGACCGGCCAGTCTCTGGTGGATTCGCTCGGCATTACCGGCTTCCAGACCGCGCCGGCCGATGTCACCGGGATCCCGGCCGTCTACATCAGCGACTTTAGCTCTCCATTCCAGCTAACCGAAAGCGCGCCCACCGAGCAGACCGTGCAGTACATCGACGACGCAACGTACCAGCGGGGCACGCACCTGATCAAGTTCGGGGCGGAGTTTCGTCCCATGCAGGCGGAGCAATACTTTTATCCCACTTTCGGCAGCTTCAGCTTCGACGGCAGTTACAGCAACTTCCCCTATGCAGATTTCCTGCTGGGGCTGCCGCAAACTACCAGCTACACCTTCCCCCGTTCCCCCGAATACGCGCGCCTCTGGTACCTGAATGCGTTTGCGCAGGACGAGTGGCGCATGCGGCCGAACCTCACCCTGTTCTACGGCGCCCGCTATGAATACAATTCGCCGGCGGTCGACAAATATAACGTCATCGCGTCATTCAATCCTGCCAGCGGAGCAGTCGTGGTGCCCAACGCCACCATCGCGCAGCAGGACATTAATCCCGCGTTTCCGTCGCAGATTCCGATTCAAACCGCGGCTGAGGCAGGATTTCCTTCACGGAGTATGAGAAACGCCTTCGATCTGGCTCTGTATCCACGTGTTGGTTTCGCCTGGCAGCCGCTGCACAACAGCAACACCGTTGTTCGCGGAGGATACGGAATCTATAACGATGAGTTCAGCGCGGGTCTCTTCGACGATCTCTATGGCGGGCCCTTTGGCCTGACCGTGGGTTATACCAACGCCATCAACGGCAATTCTTCGCTCATCAGTTTTCAGCATCCCATCAACTCCAGCGCCGGAGGAATTGGCCTGGGCGCACTGGCCGTCGATGGCTTCAACAAGAACCTCAGAAATCCCTACGCTCAGCAGTTCAATCTCACGCTCGAGCAGAACATCGGATTCAGCACCGGCATGCGTTTGTCGTACATCGGCACACGCGGCGTAAAACTGGTGTGGACCCAGAACATCAACCAGGTGCAAGCCAGTACTACCCCGTTTTCCCAGAGTGCAACACCCTACCCCGACTACTACGCTGTCTATCTGTTCCAGAATGGCGGGTACGACAACTACAACGCGCTGTCGGCTGAAGTGAACCGCCACTTCAAGGGCGGTCTGAGTTATGAGGCGGGCCTGGTGTGGGCGAAGAATCTCACCGATGACGACGATACGCTGGCGAACGGCGTCGAGGGCGGCGTGACCGCGGAGGACTCGTACAACCTCTCGCGGCAGAAGGGCAATGCCGAGTTCACGCCGCGAGTGGACTTTGTTTCCAATCTGATCTGGGACCTGCCTGTCGGTCCCGGCAAACTGCTGCTCAACGAAAACAACCTGGCATCAAGAATCGTGGGCGGATGGCAGGTCAGCGGAGCGTATGTCGCCAGGAGCGGAGACTTCCTGACACCGAGCTTCAGTGGACCCGATCCCTCCAATACCAACCAGTTCACCGGTGCGGCTCAGCGCGTTCCCGGCGTATCGATCAACTCCGGGGGCGGATCCATCAATCGCTGGTTTAACCCGGGAGCCTTCACGGTTCCGACGGCCGGCACGTTCGGCAGCGGAGCCTTTGGCACCGTCGAGGGTCCGAACATGAACGCGCTCAATCTTGCACTGTTCAAGAGCTTCTCTCTGTACGAACAAACAAAAATCGAGTTACGGGGCAGCTTCACAAACATGCTCAACCACACCAACTTCGGCGACCCGGACGCCACCATCACCGACGCGTCTGTTGGTCAGATCACGAGCACGACCAGCAAGAGCTTCGGCGGTCCCCGTTCTGGGCTGATCACGGCCCGGCTGGTATTTTAGAACCGATGACTGCGGCCGGCCTTCACCGTCTGTCTGCGCGGTGAAGGCCGCTCTCCTGTCCCGCTTCTCCCGGTTCTTATGCCACGTGCTTTTTACAATCGCTACCTGATTCTCATTGCCGGGCTGGGCGGGCTCCTTTACGGAATCGATGTCGGCATCATCGCCGCGGCCCTGCTTTATCTGAGCAGGACAGTCAGTCTCTCGCTCGCGCAGACCTCGATCATCGTGGCGGCGGTGCTTGGCGGGAGCATGCTTTCTTCTCCGGTCGCGGGTGTGCTCGCGGAGTGGTTTGGCCGCCGCCGCATGATGGTTATCAGCGGCCTCATGTTTGTCGCCAGCGTCGTCATCATCGTGCTTTCTCAGGGATTCGTCCCGCTGCTTGCCGGCCGCCTGCTGCAGGGCATGAGCGGGGGGATGATTGCCGTGGTGGTGCCGCTCTACCTGGCGGAATGTCTCGCGCCTAAAAGCCGGGGGCAGGGAACCGCGGTCTTCCAGTTCATGCTCACCTTCGGCATCGTCGTGGCAGCGCTGGTTGGATGGTTCTTCACACGCCAGGCGGAGTTCGCCATCGCACATGCCGCAGGCAATGTGGCCGTGATCCGTGCGGCCCAGAACCACGCGTGGCGCAGCATGTTCCTCGCGGTGATCTGTCCCGGCGTGCTGTTTTTCGGCGGAGTCTTCGGGCTGAGTGAATCGCCGCGCTGGCTTTACCGCCGCGGCCGGCAAGAGGACGCGCTGCGATCGCTGCTGCGTTCACTTCCCGAGGATGAAGCGCGCCGCGAGCTGGAGGAGATGGGCGCAGTGCTGGCGGTGCCGGACCGGACCACACACAGCCGCCGGGACTCCCTGCTCCAGCGCAGGTATGTGCTTCCGTTCCTGCTGGCCTGCATTGTGCTCGCCTGCAACCAGGGCACAGGGATCAATTCTGTCCTCGGGTTTCTTGTGGTCATCCTCCGCCAGGCGGGCCTCTCCGCAACCCACGCCACGCAGGGCGATGTCCTTGTAAAGATTCTCAACTGCGTGATGACGCTGGTCGCAGTCGCTTTAGTCGACCGCAACGGCCGTCGCTTTCTATTGCGATGGGGAACGGGCGGAATCGTCGTTGCTCTTATCGCCGGCGCGCTGCTTTTTCGCGGAGTCGAATCGCGGCGCGTCGATGTGAAGAACCAGGTGGTTGCCGCCGTCCAGGGCAACAGCCTTGAGCTGCCCGTCCGTCGTCTCGCAGGGACCACCGCTGCCGGTGGTCGTCCCATGGTTCTCTCCGTCCTCTACTCCTACGGCAAAGGCAGCCGCATGCTCGCGGTCTCCACCGCGGATCCTGACCCGGTGCTCGTCATCCATCCGGACTCCGCCACCCCAACCGGCCTGCTCAGCATCCGCAAGGCCTTGCTCGGTCCCGTGCCTGGCGCGGCAACCAGCTGGCTCATCACTGCCTGCATGGCCTTGTTCATCGCGGCATATGCCGTTGGCCCTGGTGTGGTGGTGTGGCTTGTCCTCTCCGAACTCATCCCGACGCGCATCCGTTCGGTCGGTATGGGCATCGCGCTTCTTCTCAATCAGGGCGTGTCCACGGCGATCGCCGCAGTCTTTCTTCCTGTCGTCGGCAACTATGGATATGCGGCCATGTTCCTGTTCTGGGCCGCCTCGACTTCCATTTACTTTCTCACCGCAACCTTCTTCCTCCCCGAAACGAAGGGCAAAACCCTGGAGGAAATCGAGATGCATTTCTCCGCGCCTCCGTCTACCGCGGCATAACGCACCTGAGGTCCGCCGCGATCGCTCGCCGCAGTCACGGGAAGGAGTGAGCCTGATGAAGAACGCAGTCCCTGCACTCGTCACAGACGCCACCCGTCTCATCCGGCCGCTCCGAAGCAGCATCAGGCGCCTCCTCCAGGAGCTCGTCCGCACCAACAGCGTGGCGGTCCTCGCCGGCGGCAATGAAACGCCGGCCCAGCGCGTGCTGCAGGCTTTCTTCCGCGAACGAGGAATTCGGACCGAGCTGTATGACACCGCCTTTATTCGCGATTCGGACTTCCCTCAGGTCCGGCGCCACAAGTCCTACGCCGGGCGCAAAAACCTGGGTGTCCGCCTCGGCGGTTCAGGGCGTGGCCGCAGCCTTTTGCTCAACGGCCACATCGACACGGTGCCACCCGGCAATGCGCCATGGACTGAGTCGCCCTGGTCGGGAAGCTTTCACCAGGGGAGGATCCATGGATTGGGTTCGTTCGACATGAAGGGAGGAGTTGCCGCGAATGCCGCGGTGGTCGCGGCCATCCACGCGGCGCGCATTCGGCTCGGCGGCGATCTGCTCTTCGAATCCGTCGTCGACGAGGAATGGGGTGGCGGAGGCGGGACCATCGCCGCTCGTCTGCGCGGAGATAAAGCCGACGCCTGTGTCATTCCGGAGGGAACACAGATGGAAATCTATCGCGCTACCCGCGGCGGCTTCGTGGTCGACCTGGTGGTCGATGCCGGCGACCCTTCCGGGTATTTTTCCGATGTCGAGGTTGTCAGTCCCGCGATGCCGCTGGGGCGCCTGCTGGCGTGGGTTTCGCGCATCGCAAAGCAGCGAGCGAAGGTAAAAGCCCGCGGTGCCTATCGCCGCTTCGCCGATCCGGTTCCCGTGCAGGTGCTTGCCGTCGAATCCAACCGGCTCGATCCACAGGTGCCACTGAGCGTACCTTCGCGCGGCACGGTGCGCGTCTATCTCCAGTTTCTCCCCGAAGAAGATGTGGACAAGGTGATCGCCGGACTGCGCAGCGATCTTGAGAGCTTTGCGGCGGCCGACTCCTTCTTCCGCAAATATCCGGTCGAGTGGCAGCCGCTCATTGGCGGTCCGCTCTACGGGCATGAAGTTCCGGCGGATCATCCCTGGCTGCGCTGCCTTGAGCAGAGTGCCCACGACATTCTGCGAAAGCCCATGGTTACGACTGCAGCGCCTTACCCGTGCGATGCCGGGCTTATCCATGGCGACTTCGGCATCCCGACCCTGCTCTTTGGTCCCTCCGGTGCCGGCGCGCACAATCCCGATGAGTATGTCGACTTCGAGTCGGTGATGCGCACCGCCGAGGTGCTGCTTGCCGCCGCTCTCGCCTGGACCAACACTTAATCCGGGCTGCCGCCTAATAAATGTCGACGTTCTGTACCACGCGGCTGATCGCGCCATTGGGGCTGGGAATGTCAGGCTTCAGACCGTAGTGAATCGAGGCAAACAATCCGAGCAGCTGACCGAAGATCACATCCAGAACCGGCCGGTAGAGGTCCGGAATTGCCTCCTTCGTCCCCGGCGTCAGCACGAAATCGGCATCGGCCCGCAGCAGCTCCGGATTTGTAGCGACTGCTACCCGGGCCCCTGCCAGATCCTTGCTCCCCACCTCTCGCAGCAGGTCGATCTCGTATTGCCTCCGCTGCGCCTGGCTAGAAATCAAACTGATGAACAGCGTGTCCCGGTCCAGCGCGGCCATCGGTCCATGCCGCAGTGCGAGCGTGGGCTGAGTCATGGTCTGGAATTTTCCCGCCGTCAGTTCGAGGAGCTTCAGCGCGCATTCCAGTGCCGCGCCTGCAAGCACGCTCGACCCCACAAAGCATGCCCGCTTGTATCCGGACTGCGCCAGCTGCGACGCCAGAGCAGCCGCCTTTGGCAAAAAGGCTTCCGCTGCCCCCACCAGGGCGCGCAGAATCGATTCGTATTCCCCGATGCTCCAGGTGTGCGCCAGAATCTGTCCGGCAAGTACCATGTTTGTGAACGAGCTGGTCATTGCCAGGCCGCGATCGTTCGTCGCGTCATCCAGCACAATCGATAGGCAATTCGCCTGCCTCTGGACCGCCTTGCTCATGCGGCCGCCCGCATTGCAGGTCACCAGGATGTGTCCGATTTCCGGGTACTCGGCCAGTGCCCGCTCCAGCACCGCTACTCCTTCCGGGCTGTCGCCCGAGCGCGAGAACGATACCCACAGATATCGCTTTTCTGGTAGCACGTATTCGTTAAAATCAGGCAGCAGACTGGTGCTCGCCACGGGGATCACCTCGCACTGCCACTTTGTGCGGAGCAGATGATGGAGAGACTGGCCTATATAATCCGAAGTCCCCGCGCCGATCAGAAAAACCGTCGGCCTCTGACCTGCCGCGCCGTTCACGCCGGCCTCGCTCAGGAATCTCGACAGCTCTGCGTTCCGCGCCTGCAGCCGGTCGAAGGTAGTAATCCAGGTTCCGGGCTGCCGGGCGATTTCGTGAGGTGTGTGTTCCAGTCCCCGCTCGCTCTTTTCGGCAGCGCTCAGATCCAGTAGTGCTGATAAGGGATTCAACGTTCAGTCTCCTTCCGGGCCCGCAGACCGGCTGGTATGTCATGGGCTAAATCGTAACAAAACGGAATATATCATTAGAATTCGAAATTTGCACAGAGTCAAGCAATTTGGGCTTTGATCAGGTGCTCCCGGAAATTGCCCTCTTATGACCCACCTCTGAACCGGTCCTCGACTTTTGCGAGAGGGGAAAAGTCGTGCGCCTGGAGGAAGCCTTCCATGAGTGCGCGGTCTCGAAATGCTTCTGTCCCTCCCGGCCTCTGCGTCGAGAGGGCGCCCGTGATATTCCCGGCCTGGGCGCATCGCTCTGGGGTGGCTCCGCCCAGCCAAGCCGCCAGGAATCCCGCGTTAAAACTATCCCCCGCGCCAATGGTATCGACCGGCTCAACCGTAACTCCGGGAACAGCAAACCGTCGCCCGCCGTCCTGCACCACCGCACCCCTGCTCCCGCACTTCACCGCGATCAGCGGAACCTTGGCGGACAGCACTTCCAATGATTCCTCGACCGACTTTCGTCTCGCAATCCTGCACAACTCATCGTCGTTGGGCAGTAACAAATCCAGGTAAGGCAGCAGCTCATCAAGCACGCCATTCCAGCGGTCTTCCGGGTCGTCATTCGTATCGAGCGACAGCGTTAGTCCCCTCTTTTTCAATTCTCGAAAAAGCGCCGGCAGCCCTGCGTGCAGGCCCCGCTGCAGAAACAGGGACGAGAGATGAAAGTGCCGTGCGGACGCGAGGTAGTCGAGGTCCAGACTCGCCACGGTCATGTCAAACATGATCCCCGGATAGGTGAGAATCCGACGCGATCGCCCGTGAGCCAGCAGAATCGTCACGCCCGTCTTTGACTTCTCGCGGCCCTTCACGCTTTGGGAAAGATCGGCCCCGCTTTCGGCCAGCCGTTCCATCGCAATCGCTCCCATTGCGTCGGAACCGTACTGGGTAACGAAGCCGACGCGCCTTCCCAGCATCGCAAGGTTGTGGGCCAGAATGGCAGATGAACTCCCCAGAGTCATCTCGAAGTTGGACCCCAGAATCTCCCGATTGAGCGGAATCGCCTCGTCAAGGCCGTAGAGGATGAGATCCAAATTGACCTCGCCCACAATTGCAATATCGATTGCGGTCATCGCATCCCCATAGCTGAAGGTTTTTTGGACTTCCGTATTATTACCATTGATTTCTAAATGTGTGCAATCCATTGCTTTGCAGTCTCGGCCGCTACGCTCGGGCATCCGTTGGTAAGGCGCTGAAATGTCGATCATTGCGTCTCCATTCCGGTGCCCGTGACGATTGGCATGGTTTGGTGTACCCTTCCGAAGGAAAGTAGCCGAAACATCTATGGTTCGAATTGAAAAGGGCGCACACCCTGCGGAACCCGGTCAGCTCCTGATCGACGAGCGCCGCCAGCACATTCTCTCGCTCATCCAGAATCAGGGGCGTGTCCTCGTTGGCGAGCTTTCCCGCGACCTGGGCATCTCCCAGATCACCATCCGCAAAGACCTCGAATACCTGCAGTCCAAAGGACTGGTGCAGCGGACCCACGGCGGCGCGCTGCGCATCCAGTCCAGCGCGCTCTTCGATCCGACTCTTCAGGAGAAACAGAAGCAGCATTCCCAGGAAAAGCAGCGGATCGCCGCCGCCGCCGTGAAGATGGTCGAAGAGGGCCAGTGCGTCATGCTGGACTCCGGTACTACCACCGCGGCGATCGCTCACGAACTCCGGCGTTTTTCGCAGCTCACGATCATCACCAACGCCGTCAACATCGCCGCCGAGTTGGCAAGCACCAATCTCGAGGTCATCCTGGTGGGCGGCAGCCTCCGAAAGAATTCCTTCTCTCTGGTCGGCCCGCTCGCGGAGGATGTTCTCGAAGAAATGCATGCTGACATCCTCTTCCTTGGGGTGGATGGCTTCGATCCGGAGGTCGGTCTTACCACTCCGAACTTCCTGGAGTCGCGCGTGAACCGCGCCATGGTGAAAGCGGCGCGTCAGGTCGTCGCCGTTTGCGACTCGACAAAGTTCAAGCGGCGCAGCCTCTCCCGTATTGTGCCGTCCTCGGCGGTTCACCGCGTGATCACCGATCGCGGTCTTGACCCCGCAACGCATGAGGCTCTCCGCGCACTAAACATCGAAGTCATCCTGGTCTGACGAACCTGCCCAAAACTGTTTGGGTGAGCGGCGCTGCTGTGGAAGCTCCTGGTATTGCTGCTTTCGGGCCGGCGAAAACACTGTCGGCAGATAGTTTTTCACCAGGACGGCGCAGGTGCGCCCGGAGCGGGATCGAAGTGTCCGTGTAGCTAACCAGCCAGTCATTACGAAACACAACAACGTTTTTCAGGACGTGTTGAGGCAGGTGGGAGATCGGCGGTCTCAGGGATGGGGAGCCGTCGCAGGCGGTGGGTTATCGGCCTTGTGGCTGGTTTCCGGCGTGCCGATGTGGTCGGCCAGCTGTGCGCCGGTGAAATTGAAGGTATAGCTCGCATCGATCTCCGGCAGCATAGCGGCATTCCAGTCGGCCCAGGCCGCGATCAGGCGGCTGTAAACGTCGGGCATGCGTTCCCTGAGGTTGGCGCGCTCCATAGGATCCTCAACGACGTTGAAGAGGAACGTATTATCGAGAATCTTGAGATACTTCATATCGCCATCGCGCGCCGCATGCTGGGCATTGGCTTTGTAGCGCCAGAAGAGCTTGCGGTGGACCGGTGTGGCGTCTTCGACCAGATATGGCAACAGATTCACGCCGTCGGGTGGATACGCGGCATCGGGCCCCGTGCCGGCGGCGGCAAGAAGCGTCGGCAGCCAATCCATGCTGATCGCCACCTGATGGGTGGTTTGACCCATGGCAATCCGCGCGGGCCACGAAATAATGGCCGGAATGCGCAAACCACCTTCCAGCAACTCTGTCTTCCGGCCGGTAAAAGGCCAGGTATCGGCGAAGCGCTCGCCGCCGTTATCGCTGGTGAAAATAACGATTGTGTTGTCGGCGATGCCGTGGGCGTGAAGAGCTTCGAGCACGCGGCCAACCTGGAGATCGAGGTCCTCGATCATACGCTGATAGGTCCTTTGCGAGCCGCCGTCGAAATCGGAAAGCGGATGCCCGATAAGCCGCCTTGATTCGGCCTCATCTCCCGGTCCCTCCCACGGCCAGTGAGGCGCATTAAAGTGCAGGCTCAACAGGAAAGGCTTTCCAGCTTTGGCGTAGCCGTCGATGACATTGACGGCGTGGTTGCCGAGTAAGTCAGTCAGGTAGCCGATCTGCTGGATCTTGACGTCTTCGTCCCACAGGTCGTTGGAGTGTGTAAAGTAGTCGACCGCGCCGCCGCGAAAACCATAGAAGTGGTCATAGCCGCTCTGCAACGGGCCATACTTCGGCAGCAGGCCGAGATGCCACTTGCCTACGAGGGTAGTCCCATATCCGGCCTTGCGCAGGAGGGAGGGTAGTGTGGGATGGCTCGGAGGCAAACCGGTGTCACGGCCGGCGAGCGGCTCGTCGAGACCAACGTCGAGACGGTCCTGATAGCGTCCGGTAATCAGAGCCGTGCGCGTGGCCGAGCAGACCGCGGAGTTGGCGTAGGCCTGCAGAAAGCGCACTCCATGGGATGCAAGACTGTCGATGTTCGGCGTGTGGAGATCCGGTCGTCCGTAGCAGGAAATATCGGCGTAACCAAGATCGTCCGCCAGGATGAACACGATGTTTGGTGGAGACTGGACCGATTCGGCGAACAACTTGCCGGCGCCTGAGGCAAGGGCTGCCGCGCCAAGCGCGGCGCTACGCAGCACCGTGCGGCGTGAAATCTCGGAGGGACTCATGATGCAAAGCCCTGCAACCGGAAATCTCCTTTTTTCCCAGTGGGAATGCCGCGATTGTACCGCTGGTGAGGTAGATTGCAATCCAATGGGACGTTTGCCTGTCCGGCGGCCGTCGCGACCCCGCATCTATCGTCGGCCAGAGTCCGGTGAACGAGTAACTGCACTGGTTCCCGGAATACGAATCGATCAACCGTGATCGAGGCGGATGAAGCCGGGCATCATGGGTTAGGATGTTGCGGTCAGAGCTGGCCGTTTCGGAAGCATAGTCCAGTTTCCATGGGGGCGCATGCGCAAGGTTCTTGTCCTTCTGTGGCTTTGTCTTCCAGCTGTGCTCTTCGCACAGGAAGTGAACATCCCGTCGGGCGAGTGCGTCGCAGCGACCGGGGTCATCCGATAGTTATCGACGCCGTGCCGGAAATCTAAGTCCTGAGTCCTCGGGAGAGTGAGCGATCCTCTGAGTCAGCATTGAACATTGATTCTTCGCGCGGCCCTACTTCAACACGGACTCGCCCCTCAGCAACATTCGCGACGAAACTTCAGTTTCCCCAGCTTGTCGATGTCGGGAGAGAAGGGCGTTCAGCATGCAAGCGCAGGTTGTTCTGACAGACCGGAAGCAGCGTACAGCGGTGCTCAGTCGAATACAGCGATTCCCACAGGAATCAGCTTCGACTTCGAAGGGCTACAGAACCAGATCGAGCAGTCACTGCTCGCCGAGCGGCTGCTGGCCATGCTGTCAGGGCTCTTCAGAGGGCTTACTGTACTCCATGCGCGCGGCCAACGTGAATCCGATCGACTCTCTGCGTACTGAGCAGGCGAGCCAGTGAGTACCAAAGGTGACGCTGGTGCCTCTTTCGCAGGTGATTGCACTTTACCTGCAACTTCTCCTGCTACGCGTGTGTCACGCGTCCCGCGCGCCAGGGTAAATTGGACCTGCCATGGCAAGTCCTCCCACCACCGCAGCCACCGGTCAAAGAAACATCCCCGCGAACCTCATCGACGAGGCCCGGCAGCACGTCTACGAAGCCGCCATTCGCACCCCGCTCGTGCGCCTCAACCATGACGGTCCCGCCGAAATCTACCTCAAGCTCGAGTGCCTCCAGCCCATCGGCTCCTTCAAAATTCGCGGAGCCTGGAACGCCGTCCGTCTTCTCCCGGAAGATCAGCGCCGCGGCGGTGTCTGGACCGTGAGCGCCGGCAATGCAGCCCAGGGCGTAGCCCTCGCCGCTCGCCGAGCCGGTGTTCCCTGCAGAATTCTGATGATTGACGCGGCTCCGCAGGCCAAGTTCGACGCCGTCCGCCGTCTCGGCGGCGAAGTCGTCAAAGCTTCCTACGATCAATGCTGGCAGGCCCTCGCCGAACGCGCTCATCCGGCCATGAACGGCGCCTTCATCCATCCCTTCGAAGACGACGCCTTCATCGCAGGCAACGCCTCAGCGGGTCTCGAGATCATCGAAGACCTCCCCGACGTCAGCGCCATCGTCGCCGGCTTCGGTGGAGGCGGCCTCTCCTGCGGCATCGCTGCCGCCCTCAAAGCGCGCGGCCACCAGGCCCGCGTTTTCGCAGCCGAGCCGGAAACGGCCGCTCCCCTGGCCTTGTCCCTTGCATCCGGCTCACCGCAAAAATTTCCCGACTGGCAGGCCAGCTTCGTCGACGGATGCGGAGGCAAGTCCGTCTTCCCACGCATGTGGGCTCTCGCCCATCATCTCCTCGCCGGATCTATCGTCACCACTCTCGAGGAAACCCGCCGCGCCATGCGCCTCATCGCCGAGCGCAACCGAGTCATCGCTGAAGGCGCCGGAGCCTGTGCCGTAGCGGCAGGCCTGAGCGGCCAATGCGGTCCCGGCAAAATCGTCTGCGTAATCAGCGGAGGCAACATCGACCTCGCAAAATTCGCCGAACTCATCGCCCAGGCTTAAGCCAGGGGAAAGCCGAATCTTCGCCGCGTTACTAAAAGCCTCACGAATTTCAGCCGATAGGCCATCGACTCCGGCGGTGGTTCGATGCTGGACCGCTGGGACGTGCTGTTTGTGATGCAGCACTACTGGCCTCCTACCCGGTTCCTGGGCTGGACTGAGGTGCCGTACACGCGCTCCATTTTGCGATCGCCTATGCGGACCGGGGCCGGACTCCCCCGTAGTTACGCCCTTCCAGGCGAATGATCGCCAACCCGGAACCCTCACCCGCTTCACAAAGGTCGGCATTACCTCCGGGCACTCACCAGCTCAGTCTCCGAGCCGATAAATCCCCAGGAATTCCACGCCTCGCCCGCGACAACCTTGCGAAAGAACGCGGTGGCGCCCGCCCTGTCGCCATGATAGAGCCGCCAGTTGCCCACTCCGTACGTGACCGTGTCGAAGGAGAGCTCCCCTTCGAGATCGTCCGGTCCGGCAGGCTGCGGGGGCAACACCTCCTTCTCGGTCAGCTTCCCCTGGTAGAAATGCAAAAGACGGAGATAGAAGAACAGGTGCGGCTCCGTGTTTTTCACGTCGGGAGTAATCCTCGTCAGCACCTGAGCCGCTTCCTGTTCCTTACCGGCGCGGCGCAGCGAAACATACAGCCAGTTCGAGCAGTCGATCAGGCTGTCGTTCGTCTTCGCCAGGTCTCGCGCCTTACCGAACGAAGCTGCTGCCCGATCAAACTCCCCCAGGAAGTAATGCGACAGCCCCAGGTGATACCAGGCGTCGAGCATCTGCGGAGCCAGGCGCGTCGCCTGCTCCAGATCGCTCATTGCTTTCCTGAACTCCCGCAGCCCTAGCTCGCGATGGCCGCGCTCCAGGTAAAGATCGGCGTTGTTCGGCGCGAAGGCCAGCCCCTGCGTCGATGTTGCGACCGCCTCTCGATACTGCCGCTGGTTCGCCTCTGCTTTGGAGAGCGCGAGCACCCGCTCCACATTCTTCGGTTCCGCAGCGAGTGCATTGCGGGCATCGGTCACACTCCGGTCGTCGGGCAGGGCATAGAGCTTGCGACCAAGGCCCGACGTAACTTCAAGGGCCCCATGCCTGGCCCCGCCGCCGGTCTGCGCCTGCAGTAGATCTGTCACGCCGAAAAGAGCCGTCAGGCAAAGGACCCAAACCTCAACCCGCGTCCACACATGGTTGTGCCTTGCAATGCTCATCTGTACTCTCTCCCGCCTTGAGGAGCCGGTTTGTGCCGCGAACCCATCAGCGCGAGATTGTATCGTCTTGCAGCAGGCTCCGCGAATCGTGGCTGCTGACCATGGACGCGGCCGACTCACTCATTAAGGCTCGTCGCGGCGTGGGTGGATTACCGCTCGCCATCTCTGTCTCCCAAAATGAGCCAGTGGCCTCAGGACGCGAGGTTTCCATCACGTCGTCCGCCGACCGCTCTGCGGTTGGTACGGTTTGCCCGGATCACTTTCAACCTGCTTGTTCTCACCTCGGCGGCGTTGGGTGCCTGTCCTGGCTCAAACCTGTCCGACCGCCAAGCTGCCGGCCTTGAATCCGGGCGAATCGCGAACATCGCTCGCCAACTCCGGGGGGATTTCCCTCAACGACGGCGGTGCCCAGAACGGCAGTTCGAAAGCCGGCCAGCACCCTTCGACACGATGCGATCTAGAAGTCCATCCGCAGGCCGAATTGCATCCGGCGGTACGTGCTGAGAGTCGAGCTATAGGCGCCCAGAGCGCTGCCCGTCAACTGCGGGTTCAGCCCGGCAGGACTGACGTCGAAGCGGTTCGAGTTGGTGATGTTGTAGGCCTCGGCGGCGAACTTGAGCTGCGCTCTTTCTGTCAGGTTCCACGATTTGGTCAGCGAGGAGTCGATATCGAAGTAGCCGTCCCCACGGAAGTAATTGCGCTCTCCGGCCTCGCCGGCGTACGGATACCGGATGGGACCCTGGCCGGTGAAGACGCCGCTGTTGATGCTGGCCACCGTCGCCGGATTCATCACATAGGGCACTCCACCGAGAAAGGTTTTCTTCGTCTGGATCGGCTGCGTCGCAATACCCCAGCCGGGGTTCTCGTAGTTGGTCGGGTAGCCCTGCGACAGCAGAGTGAACGGCAGTCCGCTGGTCACGCGCGAGAGCCCTGCCCATTGCCATCCGCCGATAAACGCGTCGGTGATTCGGTTGCTGTCACTAAGCCACGCCCTGCCGCGGCCAACCGGAAAGGCGTAAATCCAGTCGGCGGTAAACAGGCTATGCGTGTCGAAGTCCGACACAGCCTTGTTCAGCTTTGGATTCCACGTGTTCTGAATGCCGAAATCCACGTAGCCGTCATCGGCGTTGGTGAAGACGTTGCCACGTTCCGTTTCCGAGCCCAGATCGAGCGACTTGGAGAACGTGTATCCGAAATCCACCGTCAGACCGTGAGTTGCCGGATGCCGCAGCGTGAACTGCAGCGCGTTGTAGGAGCTGTTGCCCATGGTGGACAGCGCATACAGTGAGGAGAACTGATCCGTCCAGAACGTCGACTGCGAAGCACTGCCATACCCGTAGATGACCGGAAACGCATCCAGAATCGCAAGCGCCAGAGTCTCGCCCCCGTAATACCGCGTCGGCGACCACGCGTTATTGAAGATCGCCTGCGTCGCGCTCTCCCCCGCGTAGTCAGTGTTCTTCCAGGAGGGAAACACGTGCTCGAAGTACGGAATAGCTGGAACGCTGTTGTTGACCTTCTGACTGGCTCCATTAAAGGTGCCGAAAGGAGCAGCGTCGACCGCTTTGGAGAGAATTTTGGCAGCGGCAAAGTAGTCGCCACCCCCCAGCGGATCGACATAGTCCACCGGCTCCGCCAGATCGATCTGTTGGAGCAGATGCCGCGCCAGACGGCCGACATACGCCTGCTCGAAAACGAAGCCGCCCCCAAACTGATGCTGGAACGACACGTTGAATGACTCGGAATACGGCGTCTTCATCACGTTATCGATGCCCCAGTAAATCTGAAAACCGTCCGGCGGTGGCGTGTAGGGGAAGGTTTGCTTAGTGGGCGACGCCGCCAGAGGGATATCGGGCAGACTGGTCGCACCGGTGAAGCGTGGCGCACTTTCGAAACCCAGAACATCCGGGGCGTCGGTCAGCGCCGTGGCCAGACCGGCGGAGCCGAATTCATCGAAGTCGTTCACCAGCGCCTCGCCGTAGTGGTCGTAATACATCCCGAAACTGGCGCGCATCGCGGTACGCGGATCAGGCGCCCACACGATCCCGACGCGAGGCGCGAAATTGTCTTTCTGCTTCGGCCAGTATCCGGGCATCCCGTTGGCTTTACCCGAGGGCTCGAGCGAGATCAGGGGCTCGTAAATCTGGCTCTGCAGCGCCGCGGTCTCCCGCTCTCTGTACCATTTGTCCATATTGATGGTCGGCGAAATCTGCTGGCCGTTGGTTTCGTACGGTATCTGGAGATTCGTGTAACGCACTCCCAGGATCACGTTCACATTGCTCCGCAGATGCCAGTTGTCCTGCACGAAGCCTTCGAACTCGTTGGATCGGTAATTCCGCACCACGAAGGCCCCATCCGGGAGCGCCGTCCCCGTGGTGGTGGATGTGATCTGGTAGTTGTAAACGTTCGTCAGTTCCGGAACCACCCCCATCAGATTGCCCCATGCATTCGCCCAGGACGTAGTGTAAAAGCTGCTGTTAATGGCCGGGTTGCCGTTGGCGGGCCCCGGCGCCGGCAGATCGGCCTCATTGTCGTAGAGGGGATTGGTCGAGGCGGTGTCGAAGGAGTCCGAGTCCGTACTGAAATGGTTGGTGATGCCGCTCCAGGTGCCCCCGAAAGCGAGGCTGTGCGCTCCTTTGGTCCAGTTCAGCGTATCGGTGATCTGGTTCACCGGAACGTGCCGCAGAGTCCCGCAGTCGCAGTATTCAACCGGCTGGGTCAGGCCATACAGGCTGACGAAACTGCTCTGGCCTGGACCGTTTACCTGAAAGCCCTGACGGATAAAGCCGTAGCGCAGTTCGTCGACGAGGCTGCTGTTCGGTATCCATGTGTATCCGGCCGCCAGCCCCTTGGAGTTATCGTCGGTGAAACTACCGGCCGGCAGTCCGGGAAGAGGTTCGGCTGCGGATGTGGTGTCCTTCTGAAGGTTCCCGCGCACGAAGAAACGGTTCTTGCTGTTCAGGTCGTAATCCATCTTCAGAATGCTGGTGTTCAGCGTGGACGGCGCCGGTGAGGTAAAGAAATAAGCACCGCTGTTCAGGCCGTCGCCCAGGATTGGGTTTGAGGTTGGCGCTACCGTCGGCTCAGCAGCAAGGTACTTCAGCACTGCGGCGTTGGCGCCCGGCCCATTGGGACAAACCGGCTGGCCGTTGAACGTATTGGACTCGCAGGGCATGTCCAACGACGCTACCTGGCTGGCCGTCAGCGTATCGTTATTGCCATTGACATCCTGATAGCCAAGGCCGCCGGCCATGAAACTGGTCGTCGGCACGGTGGCTCCCACGACCTGATGGGTGCCGACGCGGTTGCCTTCGTAATTGAAAAAATAGAAGAGCTTGTCCTTCTTTATCGGCCCACCGATCGCGCCGCCAAACGTGTTCACCAGATAAAACTGGGGGTCGTTTGGCGTGCCGCCCGCCAGCTCGCTGTACTTGTTGAAGTAACTGTTCGCCACCACGTTGTCCGGCCGGTAATACTCGTAGAGCGCGCCATGGTATTGATTCGTGCCGCTCCTGGTGACCAGGTTAATCTGCGCGCCGGAGGAGCGCCCTGCTTCCGCCGTGCCGTTCGAGGTGACCACGCGGAACTCTTCGGTCGAGTCGAGCGTCGAGCGCAGAATCCCTGTAAACGCGGTTCCGAACACGTCGTCATTGTCATCCAGCCCGTCCAGGGTGATATTGCTCTGGTCGGAGCGTCCGCCAGCGACCGCCCCCTGACGGCTGTCCGCCGTGGCTGGATCCTGGCCGATGTACAACACGCCCGGCTGCAGCGTAAGCAAAGAGATGGGATTGCGCTCGTCCATGGGCAGCGACTCAATCGTCGCGGTGCCCACCGCGTTTCCTTCCGTCGCATCCGTCAGATTCAGCTGCTCGGCCCCCGAGTTCACATTCACAGTCACCGTGGTGCTGCTCACCCTGAGCGAAAAGTTCAGCGTGACTGGCTGGCTCACCAGCAGCGTGATGGAGCTTTCCTCGGTGGCGAAGCCCTGCGCCCTCACCGTGATCCGGTAGTGCGCCGGTTGAATGGCGGGAAACACGTAATATCCGGATCCATTCGATGCTACGTGATAATTGACGCCAGTCGCCTGATCGCTTAGAGCCACGTCGGCTCCCGGAACCACAGACCCACTGGGATCCGCGATCACACCACGCAGCGAAGTGGTTGCCTCCTGCCCGAACGTGACTGCAGCCGAGGCAAGGATGCAAACGAAGATCCAGCCCCGCAAGAAACTTCTCATCACCAACCTCCAAAAAAAGCATCGCCCGGCGCGCTCATCGTGTGATCTGTGTGAGCGCTTCGTTAACAAATCCACCCTGAGCCCCGAGGCTCGCGTGGATCGTAATTGTCATGTCGTGCGAAAGGGGACTTTCCGTGTGCCGCCAAGCCGAACTTCCTCTGTCGCGAGTCCCGGGATTCCTGGAGCTCAGAACAGATATTCAAGGCGACCAAAAATTGAGAATGATCATAACCCATGTCTCCGTGACTCTCAAAAAGTCCCCCGGGCCTCCTCAAAGATTTCGCCATTTGTGGTCTGTCAGCGCTCCAGTCCCTCCGACGCGGAGAGACAGACATGAAACAGTCAGTGAAGAGGTGCCGGAATTGACCGCCGGCACAACAATCCAACCGACGCAATACCTCGGCGGATCCGCCGGGCTCACTCCATAAATCAGGTTCTTCAGGATCCGGGCCAATGCAGCTGCCCCAGGCTGTACCCGGCAGTGGTTTGACCACATCCATGCTCGACAGATATTCCCCAGTCGGTCGATTACCGCAGTTTCCCTTAGTTTTTTGCGATTTGTATTTTGGACTTGACACCCGAAATTCCCGCCCTGGATAATCTTCGCGCTCTAGTGGTCAGACCATTCGGCCCGCCTGAATCACCCTGATCTTCCTTGCTGGAGGCACTACAAATGGGCTGCTGCCGCCTATCTCCACTCCTGTCCGCGCTGTTCCTGCTGGTTGCCGTCGATGCTTTCGCACAGGGACCGGTCGCGCTTCCCTACACGATGACCACCATTGGCGGCAGCGCCCCGATGGCGGCTACCGCCGGCACCCAATGCCCTGGCCTTGCTGCTGGCACCGTTTCGGCCGACGCTTTTGGCGATGGATGCCTGGCGGTCAACGGCATCTTCGGCGTGGGCGCTTTCAGCGGCACCGTAGTGGACCCCTTCGGCAACATCCTGGTGAATGACGACATCAAGGGCGTGCTGCACCTCATCAATCCCGACTCGGGAATCATGACTGTGGTGGCTGGTGGCGGTACCGCGTGCTCTGGCAAACTCGATTCTTCCGGCGACGGCTGCGTTGCGGCAACAGGAACGCCGACCAGCCCGGTGGCGGATGCGCGCGGCGTCGGCATCGATCCATACGGCAACATCCTCCTGGCCGGGTACAACGATCACTTCGTGCACATGATTTGCCGGTATGCTTCGCCGCTGTGTGGGAGCGGCGCACCCTTGGCATTGGCGCCAGTTCAGATCCCGATCGGGCAGATGGGCCTGGTTGCCGGATGCGCGTACTCCTCCGGGTCAAGCGGAGTAACCGGCGCCGGCGTCGACAGTACACCGGCATTTTCAACCAGCACCGTCATGTTCACCGGCTCGCCCTTCGTGAACGCGGGCGGCAGTTCTTCCTCCTGCACCACGTCGCTGGGAGAGGTGGACCAGCCCCGTGGCGTCACGGCCGATGCCTGGGGCAACGTGTATTACGCCGACACCACGAGCGAGCGCTGGCGCGTTGTGCTCGGCCCGCAAACCTGGAACGGCGTGACCAATCCGCTTTGGGCGTTGCTCGAGGAGAATCCTTCCTGGTACAACGGCACGAATCTGCTGCTGCACGCCGGCTACGTCTACACGGTCGCTGGGGCCACCACAGCGGCCACCACGAAGGGCGCTGCCTGCAGCGGCGGCGGAACCGCAACGGACAGCGAGGGCGATGGTTGCCTTTTCACCGCCGCCAGCGTTTTTGCGAGCACCAGCGATGCGCAGGGAGTAAGCGTGGATGCGGCCGGCAACATGGTCTTTACCGACGCAGGGCATGGGCTGCTGCGCGTTCTGTTCGTGAGCGGATCAGGAGCTGCCGGATCCGCGATGGTGAATGCCATCGAAGTCAACAACGCGGAAATGAATCCGGCAACGCCGCAGCCCGGATTCGTATACTCGCTGGCTGGTGGCGGCGCCACCGGAGGAGTTTCTTCCACGCCGGCGCTGGGCAACAGCCGCACCGCGCTCGACTCCTCAACCACCAAGCTCACCGTCAGCCCGCAGGGCAACATCTTCATCGGCGACAAAACACGCGTACTGTTCTTCGACATCGCCACTGGCTACATCCGGATTCTCTTCTCGCAGGCGGCGGCCAACGTCGCCGCCAGCTCCTATTGCAGCGGCTCATCCGGGCCGGTGTCGCAGAGCGTGTACAGCGATGGTTGTCCGGCGCAGGATGCGGAGTTCGGCAACAGCAACGGGCTCAGTGTGGCGGCCGACGGCGCCGGCAACCTGTACCTCTACGACGGCACCAGCAGCAGCTCCGGGCAACTCGTGCGCAAGGTGCTGGCGCAGGGCTTCACTCCGCAAACGCTGCATGCCAGCCAGCAGCAAATCTTTGAAGCGCATCTTCCCGGTGCAACTTCCGCAACGTCCTCGGCTGCACTTTCCGCGACCAGTGACCTGGCCGCCGCCTCGCCCGCCTGCACGCTCAATGCGGATCAGACCGTCGACTGTACCGTGGTCGTCAGCAGCGCGCCCTCCGCCGCCGGTTTGCGCTCGGCCACACTCACTGTGACCAACAGCAGCGGAACAGCGGAAAGCATCGCGCTCGACGGGAACGTATCCGGTTCCGTCCTCGCCTTTGACAACGTTGCGACCACCACCAATAACGTCACCACTCCTGTTGTTCCCACGACCACCGCGATCTTCAGCGGAATCGTTCCGGCCAGCGTAGCCGTGGATGGCGCCGGGAATGTTTACGTAGCCAGCGGCGCGTCCATTTTTGAATCGACGGGTGGATCGACGTTCACTCTGTCCAGCGCCTCCACGACGCCCATCGTGCTGCCGGCAACTCCGAGCCAGATCGCGGTGGATCCAGGCGGCGACGTCTTCGCGGTTAGCCCATCCAATGCCGCCATTGAAGAACTGGCGGTCACCGCTGCGGCGACACCGTCTGCATACGCCCTCGCCTCCCTGCCCTACACCTCGTGCTCCGGCTGCACCGCCGCGCCCCAGGCCATCGCCGTCGATGCGACCGGCAATCTGTTTGTCGCGGATGTTCAGAATCCGTCGACCAACACCGCTGTGTACAAGCTCTCCCCTTCGAGCATTGGCGGACGGCAGCAGGTCACAGTGGCAACCGGGTTCGCCGATCCCGTTTCGCTCGCCGTCGACACCGCTGGCAATGTGTATGTCGCCGACAAGAGCGCGGGTGATGTCTACGAACTCAAGCCCGGCACCGATGGCGCGTACACGCAGAGCACGCTCCTTTCCGGCGTCATACCGGCCGCTGTCGCCGTCGATCCCGCCGGCGACCTCTATGTGCAGGATGAGCGGAGCAACACAGTCCTCGAGATTCCGCTCAGCGGATCGGAGACGCCGGTCATCACTGGGCTCCAGAGCCCAACAGGCCTGGCCGTCGATGGTCTGGGGAATGTCTACGATGCCGACGCGACCCAGTCGAGCATCTTGAAAGTCGTTCGCAACGCCGGTTCCTATGGATCGACGGCGAGCAATGTGTCGAGCATCAGCGGATCGCTCACGAACGTCGGCAACCTGAGTGCGACCGGGACAGCGCAGACGGATGCCAGTGCCTTCACCTTGTCCACATCGGATTGCTCGGTCGGCGGCACCGACGCCATCGCTGCGGGTGTGGCGTGCTCCGTTTCGGCCGCATTGTCGCCCACCGCGCTGCAGAGTCCCGGCACTGCGTATAGCGACACCCTGTCCTTTCTGGCCGTGCCCACCACGGTCGGATCCATCACCTTCAGCGACGTGGTACCGGCAGGGCCGACTTCCACCTCCATCACTGGTCCAGCCGACGTGGTGTTCGCTTCGAGCGGCACCGAGGCCACTTTCACGGTCATGGTCTCGGGCATCGCGTCTCCCAACGGAAGCCAGGTTGGGATCACCGTCACCGCGGTCACGGTCTCGGGCAACTCCGTTGTGTACTCGAGCACGCCCACTCTGAACATTCAGGGCCAGGCCACCGTCAACCTCACCGGTCTGGCGCCGGGCAACTACGCCGTTACCGCAAACTACGCCGGGGTTGCGAATACGTATTCGCCTTCGAGCGCCTCGGCAGCTTTCACCGTCGAACAGTATGTCGCTACCGGCGACACGCGCACCGTTACCGAGCCGTCGTTCCCAGCCGTCTGCACCACGCTCAACGCAGCTCTCGCGATGGTCAACGACGACATTCCCTCCTCAGTGGACTCCTCGAACAGCAATCCTGATGGGGCTCGCATTCAGGCCGCGCTCAACAGCTGCGCGGGCACCAACCAGGCGGTCGAGTTGTCGGTGGGTGGTGGCAGTAACGATGCGTTCCTCAGCGGACCGCTATCGATGCCCTCCGGGGTGACCCTGCTCGTCGATCCAGGGGTCGTACTGTTCTTCTCGCGCAATGTTCAGGATTACGACACCACACCCGGCACCCACACCTGCGGCACTGTGAACTCGGCCAGCGCCACAGCAAGCTGCCTTCCGCTCATCGACATCCCGGGCGGCGCCAGCAACGTGGGCATCATGGGCTTCGGCAAGCTCGACGGCCGCGGCGGCGATCCGCTGCTCAACGCATTCCCGTCCAGTTTTGCCGGGCAGAGCTGGTGGGGACTGTCCTCGATCGCCAACGGCGGAGGCAATCAGCAGAACCCGCGATTCGTGCAGCTGGATTCAGGCTCCAGCAACATCACGCTGTACAAAATCACCCTGCGCAATTCGCCTCTCTTCCACATATCGACGACCGGCGCGGTCTCCAGCTTCACCGCATGGGACATCAAGATCGTTACACCCACCAGCTCGCGCAATACCGACGGCATCGATCCAGGGAACGCGACGAACTTCACCATCACGCGCTCCTGGATTTCAGACGGAGATGACAATATCGCGGTGGGCGCTGCGGGATCAGCGCCGGCGGCCAATATTTCCGTCACCAACAACCACTTCTTCGCCGGACACGGCGAGTCGATCGGCAGTTACACTCAGGCCGGCGTGACCAACGTGCTCTTCGACAGCAATATGTCTTCGGGCAACGGCGTCGCTGGAGCCGGCAGTTCCATTAACAACACTGCCGACAGTAACTCTACCGGTATCCGCATTAAGTCCGGGTACGACCGCGGCGGCGTGGTCAGCAATGTGCAATATTCGAATTCCTGCTATCAGGATCACAAAGCGGAGATCGTCTTCAGCCCGAATTACGAAGACACCACAGGGACCGCGAGCCCAAATTTCGAAAACATCCTGCTGCAGAACCTTACCTTCCTGACCGCAGGAACGGTGCAATGGACAGGGACGAGCAATAGCGGAACCGTTTTCCCGCTCCAGATCACGCTCGACAACGTGAGCTTCCCCGGCACCTTCGCAGCATCCGAATTCAGTCCCGCGCCCACCAATGCGGAGCTGACCTACGGCCCAGGTCAGGTTTCATCCGATTTCATCAGCGACTACGCTACCTTCGTCGGAGCGAACGGCAACACGGTGACGAACAACATCACCGAGACCAGCCTGAACCCGCCGGCCTGCAGCTTCACCTATATTGCTCCCGAACTTACCGGGCCGGGCGGACTGCCGCAGACAGTCACTGAGGGCCAGAACGCCACTGCGGTTGTGATCCTCACACCGGCTGTCGGCGAAGCGGCGTATCCCACCGGCACCGTCACGCTGACCGACGCTCTGACCAATAACGCCATTACCGTCTCTCTGCCCGGAACCACGGACACCATCTTCGTCCCGCTCACTGGACTCGCCGTGGGCGTGCACACCTTCACCGCCACTTACTCCGGCGACTCTAACTACCCGCTCCCTGCGGGGCAAACTGCTTATTCAACGACTGAGCCGTATACCATCACTGTCAACGCTGGAAGTCTCGGCTCGACCACCACAACGCTGTCCGGCGTCCCGTCCGCCGTCTCCTACGGGACATCGTTCACGGCGGTCGCCACCGTTGCGGGCAGCAATCCCACTGGATCAGTGGAGTTCATTGTCAACGGTTCGGTATACACCTCCGCTGCATTGAGCGGCGGGTCGGCATCGGCCTCCATCACGCTGCCCTACAGCACCACCGCGTTCAGTATCTACGCTGTCTATAGCGGCGACGCCGCCAACGATGGATCGAGTTCCGCGGTCGCGTCGGTCAGCGTCACGCCGGCAGTCACGATGACAGCGCTCTCCGCGAATACCACCTCGACCACGCTCGGTCATCCGGTCGCGCTGACTGCAACCGTCAGCTCCTCGGTCGGCGTGCCCACCGGAACCGTCACCTTCAGTTACGCTGCCACCGGCAACGCTACACCAGTACCCGTCACGGCCGCGCTCGTCGCGGGTTTCGCTGCCAATACGGCAGTGGCGACCAGCGGAATCGATCTGCCCGTCGGCACTGATGCTGTCACGGCGACCTACAGCGGCGGCGGCAGTTTTGCGGGATCCGCCTCTTCCACCGATCACATCACCGTCAGCGCAGGAAACATTCTCGCTCTGCCCTCCAGTCCCATCCCGCTGCCCTACACCATGACAACTATCGCCGGCGGCGCTGCGTCCAACTGCAGCTCCGCGACAGATAGCTTCGGCGACGGCTGCCCCGCCACCTCCATCGTCTTTGGCGGATCGGTTGATCTGCGCAGCGTCGACGCTGATCCATTCGGCAACGTGTATGTCACCGACGCGGTGCCAGCATCGTCCGCCGTATAGCGCCCAACGGCGTCATCACAGACTTTGCCGGAGGTCGGCGGCTCGGCCTGCGCGCCCACGGCGGCCACCGGCTGCACGCCCACGCTGGTCAGTATAGGCAAAACGCGCGGCGTCTCCTCCGATGCGCAGGGCAACATCTACATCGCCGATTACGACTGCCACGAGGTTTTCAAGGTCAGCGCTTCCACCGGCCTGCTGTATCTGGTTGCAGGCACCGGCACAGCCGGCAGCTCGGGCGATGGCGGACCGGCCACATCTGCTCAGGTCAACGCACCTCGCGGCGCTTGGGCCGATACCGTGGGCAACATCTACATCGCCGACACCTCGAACAACAGGATTCGCGTCGTCGACATCACCGGCACCATTCATACCTTTGCCGGAACCGGCACAGCATCGTCGTCCGGCGATGGCGGTCCCGCGCTGTCCGCTACCATCGACAATCCTCAGGGCGTGATGACCGATGCGAATCTGAACGTCTATATCGCCGATTCGCAGAAGATCCGCGTCGTCTGCGTCACCTGCGGAACCGGCTCGCCCCTGGATGCGCTACTGGCGACCCTGGGAATTTCGTCGCCGCAAAACGGATCCATCTACACCATCGCCGGTGGTGCTGCGTCGTCGTATTCCGGCGGCGTATCCCACTCTCTCTACCAATGTCACGATGAGCCCGCAAAAGCTTGCCATCGATGCCAGCAGCAACCTGTATATATCCGACGGCAGCGGCGCAGTCTGGTTCCTCGATGCGCATACCGCCAATATTCGCCCCATTGCCGGCAAAACCAGCACGAACTGCTCCACAGCCACCGATAATTTCGGCGACGGCTGTCCCGCCACCCAGACCATCATCGGCGATGGTGGTAACGGCATCGGCGTCGGCACCGATGCGCTCGGCAACATCTATATCTCCGACACGCTGAATGCCCGCATTCGTAAAGTTGTTACCGGCGTTGCCTCGCCCGGAATGGCGGTTGCTACCGGCAATGCGCAGCCCGTCCAATTGCACTTTATCCCCGGCGACACCGCAGCAAGCAGCAATGGCCTCGTGTACTCCTCCAGCGAATGGTCGTTGACCGCGCCGGCGTGCACCATGAACACCGATACCACGTCGGACTGCCTGCTGACGTCGACCTTTAGGCCTGCTGTTCCCGGGGCGCGCCAGACGCCGCTCGCCGTGAACAGCGCCGCGGGCAACAGTGAGAATCTCGCCTTAACAGGTACCGGGCTCGGTGCCGGAGCGACGCTCGACCCGGCGAACCATTCCACCTTCGGCGCCAATCTTGCCGTCGCCGGTCTGGCAACGGACAACGCAGGGAATCTCTATGTCTCCGACACCAACAGCAAGCAGCTATTCCGCTATGCCCCCGCGGCGCAGGCTCAGGGTAGCAGCGCAACCGGCACCGTGCTGGCAACCCTCGGCGCGCCTGGCGCGGTGGCCCTCGATGGACGCGGCTATATCTATGTTGCTGACACTTCCGCGGGGACAGTAACTCAGATCGCGCCCTCAGGCGTAACCGCCGCGTTGCCATTCACCTTTAGCAAGCCCGCGGGCCTGGCGGTGGATCCGCTCAACAACCTGTACGTGTCCGATTCCGCTGCGCAGACCGTTTACCAGGTCAACCCCATCACCGGCGTCATGCACGCGCTACCCCTCGGGACGCTGGTTGCTCCGGCGGGCCTCTCTATCGACCCCTCGGGCAATCTGCTGGTCGCCGATCCAGGTGCTCCGGCCATCGTGCGTTTCAACTTCGCGACTAACACCACGACGCCGTTAACGACTCCGGCAACCGCGCCCACAGCGGTCCTCACCGATGCGGCCGGCAATCTCCTCATTGCGGACGCTGCTTCTATCCTGGCCGTGCCTGCCAGCACGAACAGCAGTCCTTTCACGGTATCCAGTACAGTCCCCGCCGCCCTGGCCATCGATTCGGCTGGCGATCTCTACACCGGTTCGGGGGGCGCTGTGCTCAGGCTCGCGCGCACCCAGGGCTATCTCCAGTTCGCAGCTACCGGCGGTCCGCAAACGGCATATCTGCTGGAGTCGGGCAATCAGACCTACACCGCCACAGCGTTCACCCAAACCGATACGTCGGACTACTCGCTCGAACCCACCGCATCCACCGACTGCACGCTGGGCAGCAATGGTTCCGGCACGCTGGCTGTGGGTGGCGTCTGCGCTCTGACGGCGACCTACACGCCAACGACTTACGCCACTACTACTGACACCGTTACTTTCAACGGAAACCTGTCCAACGCCGTACTCTCCTCGCCCTCATCGGTCCAGCTGACGCTTACAGGCCCGTCAACGCCGCCTATGGCGACGATTTCGGCCCCAACGTTTTCGCCAACTTCGCCGGTCTATGGCCAATCCGTCATCATTATCTCGACGGTCTCCGGCGGCGCGGTCGCTCCTGCCGGGACAGTTGTCTTCACTGTGGACAGCACCGCCTACAGCGGCGCGATCTCCAGGGGAACGGCCAACGTGATGGTCAGCGGTCTCAGCGCCGGCTCCCACTCCGTCTCAGCCACTTACAACAGCACCGATGGATACGCATCAGCCACCTCATCGACGACAACGCTGGTCGTGGCGCAGGCGGCCACGACCACTAGTCTGACCGCAAATCCAAATCCGGCGGCGCAGGGCAAGCCTGAAGTGCTGACCGCGGCTGTAACCGGCGCAGGTCAGCCCTCCGGCACCGTCGTTTTCAAGTCCGGCTCAACCACGCTCTGCACTTCCTCGCTCAATATCTCCGGCGTGGCAACCTGTACCTTCACGCCGTCTGCCTCCGGCGCTCTCACCCTCTCCGCGCAATACCTGGGCGACGCCAATCATCTGTCGTCGTCGGCCAACCTTACGCTGAACGTGTATGACACGGCTATCTCGCTCCAGTTTGCGAGCACGCAGCTTACTTATCCCGGAGCAACGAATATCACCGTCTGCGTCAGCGGTGCAACCAAAACCACACCCAGCGGCACCATCCAGATTGACGATGGCTCCAGGGGGCTCACCACGCTTTCGCTCGGAGGCAATGGCTGCGCCTACTGGTATATCTCGCCTGGGCTAAGTGCCGGCACGCATACGATAAGTGCCGTCTATTCCGGCGACAAGAACAATCCCGCTGGAAGCTCCGCTCCGGTCGCGCTCACTGTCAATCCGGTGCCGGTGGACATGTCGGTCACCTGCTGGAATTCATCGTTCCCCTACGGAGGCAATTATCAGTGCACCGCGAACGTTAGTTCCAACGCCGGGTCCGCACAGGGAGTTATCACTTACAGCTACGACAGTGGCGCTGCAGTGCCAGTCTCGCTCAGCAACGGCAACGCGCAATTTACCATCACCAAACCTATCGCGGCTAATCACAATGTGATCATCGCCTACGCGCAGCAGACGAACTACGCCGCCGCCTCGCCGCAAACGGAGAACTTCACCGTCACGCCCGCACCGGTTCAGGTTTCCCTCACGCCGTCGACCTGGTATGCAACCGTTGGCGCCAGCATTACATTCCAGGCGTCGATCACTTCGTGGAGCGCGGGACCACCCAGCAACAACGGCTCTGTGTCGTTCTACGATGGCTCGACGCTGGTCGCCACCGTGCCGGTCAACAGCAGTGGACAGGCAAGCTATACAACCTCGACCCTGCCCAAAGGCACCCTGACAATCGCAGCCACCTACTCCGGAGGGACAAACTATGGCACCGGCTCGGCCAGCGTCACCATCACCATGGTGCAGTGATCATGTTCGGTCCCGGCTCAAATAGGGGAAACGGCATGGCGCCATGAGACTCCATGACCCGAGTCTCCGATCGCCTTGATCGCCTATGCATCCGAAGGCAGCGTCGTGAACCGCCGCCGAACAAGCCAGAGCAGAACGCCGGCCAGGGCCCAGCAGGTTCCGGCAATGCGCGCCAACGTGCCCAGATTGATCCAGAGAAAGAAGCAGGTGATGAGGCCGCCCAGCGAAAGCAGCATCGGGAACCATTCCTTGCCGCCACCGTGCCGCCATCCGCGCAGCATCGACGCGAGGTTCACCCCCATGAAGGCGAGCAACGCGCCATAGTTGAGCAGTTCTGTTCCGAGTTGGTAGCTGAAAATCAATGCGCCCACCAGGCAAATGGCTCCGATGAGCAAAACATTGTTGCGCGGGATACGATTTTTGCGGTCTACCGAGGCGAAAAACCGGCGTGGCAGGGCGCCATCTTCACCCATGGCATACAGGATGCGCGCCGCTCCCATCTGCGACGCTACGCCGGAACCGATGGTTGCAATCAGCAGCGAAGTGTTCACGATGGCGAACAGGATCGGACCGCCCATGCGCCCTGAGACATAGACATAGGCGGTATCTATATCAGGAAATGCCAGGCCGTGCGGCCAGACCAGCTGTGCCACATAGACTTCAATGCTGGCGAGAACGCCGGTAATGAAACAGGTGAGCACGATGGCTCGTGGCACGCTGCGCGATGGGTTCTGCGCCTCGTCGGTCAGCGTGGAGATGCCGTCGAAGCCGATATACGTGAGCACGGCAATCGAGGTTCCCCGCAGCAGCCCCGGCAGTCTGAATGTTTTCGGATCGTAGAAGGGCTCAAGGAAAAAATGCGTGCTGGGATGCGCGTAGTGCAACAGCCATCGAACTGCGGCCAGGAGTACCAGGACGATGACAAGGCCCAGCACCGCGGCTAATCCCGCATTGATGCGCGCCGAAGTTTCGACCCCGTTGCAGTTCAGCGCGGAGAAGAAAATTGCGAAGAAAACCGCCAGTACGAAGTAAGGAATTCCCGGCAGGAAATTCATGACCGCGCGGCTGCACCAGATGGTGCAGATCAGCGGATTCAGAACGTAATCCATGATCAGGCACCACCCGGTGATGTAGCCAAGGCTGGAATGAATTTCTTTGCCGACGTAGAGAAACGCCGAGCCGCCGTGCGGATAGGCACGCGCCATCCGCCCGTAGCTCACCGAGGTCAGCAGCATCGCAACCATGGCCAGCAGGATCGCCGTCACCACGTGCCCCCGCGCTTCCTGATAGATCACTCCGAAGCTGGGCATCGGCGCGGTGGGTTGAATCAGGATGATGCCGTACAGCACCAAGTCGCGAAAGCGCAGCGCGCGCTTCAGCCCCCCGGTGTTCGTGGTGGTTTCGATCCCGGTCATTAGTCGCCCTGATGAGCCGGCGGCGCGGCGCTCGGGGTAAGGGAGACGGGCGCAATGTTCCAGCCCTCAACGTGAACCGCTGGAGCCGCGGGAGCATCACTGGGCAATCGGGCGGTCAGCGTAATGGATTCTCCGGGAGTCAGTTCAATCCAGTTATCGGACCAGTAGACCGGCGCGATCAGCCCGCCATCCTGAGTGCGAACCGCAGCTGAAATCTGAAACGCGAGATTCCCCGACGTGTTCTCGAGATGCAGGCGAATCATCGGTCCCTGTGACGTCTGCTCCATCTCGGCCCTGGCCTCGACCTGCGCTTTCGGCATCTTCGTCAGCGCCTGCAGATCCGGGTAGCGCTCCGCCGGCGTATGCGTGTAGTCCGTGCGCGGCCAGTCGAAGGTGGTCAGGGTATACGGAACCCAATAGAAGTTGCGGCTGACAACATGGTCATTACCATCGGTCAGCGTAAGGTCGATCAGAAAAATCCGCTCCACACCGGTATAGAGCGAATCGGGGATGGAAAAGACCTGCTGCGAGCTGTCCGGAGCCGCGTCAACTGCAGCCTCCGCGTGATACAGATCGTTCCATTGCATGCCATGCACGCTGACCGTCGCGTGCAGATTCCGAACAGCGCTGTAGGTGCTGTTCACGACGATCACGCTGCGGTCGTCGTACGAATACTGGATGTGGAGCGGCTCGCAGGCTTTCTTCGCCGCGAAGTAACCGGCGTCGGCCTCCAGATAGTAGTCAAACAAATGCCAGATCATCGACGGCCACGCGTTATTGAGCATCCACTGGATCACGCCCGTCGACACATACTTGTTCCTGCTGTACGCCTCGAACATGGCGCGTTCCGAATCATAAGCCATGGTTTGAGCCATGCGTTCGAAGTCGGCGGCGGAATCCGGACGCGCGTATGTCGCGGCCATTGCCTCATCCAGCACTTTAAGCGTGGTGAACTCGCCGCTGCCGTTGTGGTAGCTCCAGTCCGCGGTGGGCGGCCACGCGTTCGGATCAGCCAGAAATTTCGCGCGGCTGGCCGGCGAAGGAATCGCCGGGCCAGGGCTGGTCTCGGTGATAAATCCGTAATTGCCGCCATTGTGCTGGTCCACATACCAGTAGCTCGGCGCAACGTAGTCGTAAGGACCGGTCATCTTCACGCCGCTGTGCCCCGCAACCGTATCTGTGGAAGCGGCCGAAGCCAGGGTCGGATTCGGCCAGTGTGTGTCGGCTTCCATCTGCAGGTAGGCCTTCTCCACATTGGCCGGCGGCGCATTGTCACTGCCATTCAGCCACACCAGAAGACTGGGATGGGAGCGGAGGCGCAGCATCTGGTCGTGCAGGGAAGCGGTCGCGATCTGCAGATCCTGCGCGCCCCAATCCCTCCAGTGCTCCCAGCGATCGCAGCAGCACCAGCCCAGCATCACCAGGATCCCTTCGCGATCCGTCAGCCGGAAAAAATCCTCGGTTTCCAGCTTGCCTTCGAGCCGAATCGTGTTCAGGTGCATGTCGCGCACCAGGTCAATCTCGTCGCGCAGCCGGGCAGAATCGTTGCGCAGCATCATGTCCGGCGACCAGCCCGCGCCGCGAATCAGGATCGGCTTGCCGTTGATGCGAAACAAACGCGCGCCGTTCGCGGTGAGTTCGGAGGTGATCTCGCGAATGCCGACCTCCACACTCCGCTGATCCGAAACCACGCCGTTCTCCGAGAAGCTCATGCTCAGATGCTCGAGATGCGGATCGCCCATCTGATTCGGCCACCATGGCTTCGGGTTGTGGATGCGCAGCACTGGAAACTGTTCGGGAGTAAATATAACCGTCTTGTCTTCGTGCGCCGCCAGCTCAACTGGCTGCTCGAATTGTGCGCCTGCCGCAGTCCCACTCACCTTGCCATGAACCGCATGATCGGCGCCGTTATGCAGCTCCGCGTAGACGGTCAGGTCGGCTTCCTGCAGCGATTCATCGGCGAAGTGCGTCACCGCCATAGGCGACCGCAGCGTGACCGCATCCGTTGTCACCAGATTCACCCCGCCCCACAGCCCCATGTCCTTGTCCGGAGGCGCGGGGTTCCAGTCGACCCAGTTGATGCCCAGGTCCTTCTCTGTCGGGGCGAACGTCTCGACGGCGAGGACATTACCGCTGCCGGGCTTCACGAAATCCGTGACGTCGAAATCGTAGGTGCGATACGCGCCGGCAACCGCCGTGCTGTCGGCGATCCGATGTCCGTTGACCCACACATCGGCGCGGTAGTTGATCCCGCCGAAGTGGATGGTCGTGCGCTGATCGCGAGCGGCGGCTGGCACAGCAAACTCGACGCGGTACCACCATCCGCAGCGATAGGGGCTGTCCTGCGGCATCGGCTGGTTTGAGAAGTTTTGGCCGATGGCGTAGCTTGTGCCGGGAATGTTGCGCAAGTTCGTACCGAAATATGGATCGGGAAAAACCTTGTCCGCAACCTGCGCCGCGAGCACTGTACTGGGCACGGTCGTCTTCAGCCAGTCATCCGCAGAAAAACTTGCTGCCGAGATCGCCGCGCCATCCGCCTGCGTCTGACACGCCGACTGCAGGCGCCATCCCTCGTGCAGAGGTGTGATGTTTCCCGTTGCTGCGCAGAGGGGCAGCGACATCAGAATCAAAAGAAGACCGATCGAGCTGCGATGCATTCCCGGAAGCCTTTCGAACCTCAAAGATTTCTTTGCCAGGCCCAATACTTGTTGCAAACATTTCAGCCGGCGGATCTCCCTCGTCGGCGCGCCGAATGGTCGAGGGATGCAAGTCTTCCATTCTTGTGATTTCTGGCAGCATCGGCCGCTGGAGGTGCGGTCGACATGCGCACCACCAGCTCCGGCCTGGTCTGATGCAGACGGGGTTTCTGCTCCTTGCCGCGGATGGCCTCGAGCACGCGCTCGGCCGCTTCCAGTCCCATCTCGCGCAATGGCTGGCGAATCGTGGTCATCGCCGGAGTCGCCACTTCCGCCGGAAAAATGTCGTCGAAGCCCATGACGGAGCAGTCTTCCGGTACCCGCAGGCCGGCCTCTCGCAAACCGCGCACGACGCCCAGGGCTGTCAGATCGTCGAATGCCAGAACCGCCGTGAACGGCCGGCCCGAGGCAAGCATCTCGCGCGCGTGCTGCAATCCGCCTTCGAAACCCGATGCGGGCCCGGCGACGCCGGGAAGCTGAAAAACGAGACGTTCGTCCAGCTGCATGGCGCAATGGGCGACCACATCGCGAATCCCCTTCCAGCGCGGCTCCGAATCGCATAACTCCCTGGGGCCGCGGATCACCGCGATGCGTCGATGGCCAAGCTCGTACAGATGCCGCGTCGCCAGGGCGCCGCCCTCCTCATTATTGACAAGGATGGAGCTGGTGCCGCGCGCACTCAGATCCCGCCCCACAATCAGAATCGGCACATTGTTCTTGCGAACGTCTCCGAGCAGATTCATCTCCTCGAACACCCAGCTCGCAATCACGATCACCCCATCGGCCCGCCGTTCCAGCAGCATGTGCAGATAGTTGTCGAACAGCGCGCGCTGCGTCTGCACATCCATGAGCAGCGGGAAATAACCGGCCTCCTGCACTTTTTCCTGAATCCCGCGCATGATGGGAATGCAAAAAGGATCGGAGAGATCGAAGGCCACAATGCCGATAGTTTGCGTGCTGCGCCGGCGCAGGCTGCGCGCGTAGGCATCCGGGTGATAGCCGAGTTGCCGCGCAATGGCGCGGATATGGCTGCGCGTCGAGGCCGCCACATTCTGTGAGAGCGGCGCTTCGCTCAGCACGATCGATACCGTCGAGACGGCGAAACCGCTGGCGCGGGCAATGTCGAGCAGCGTGACGTGTCCGGACTTTCTTTGACTCACCTGCTCTCCCTTCCCTGAAGCCTGCGATTGTGAGCTTTCATCTTGACAGTGCAGGGTGCGCGGTCTATATTCCGCTAAATATCGGTTCAAACGTTTCAATCAATGTAATCCACGAGGGCCGGCGATGAAAACAGAAAAAGTTAAAAAGTTTCTGCTGTCCAGTCTTCTTTGTCTGGCATTGGCGCTCAGCTTTACGCAGGTTCTCGCCGCTCAGGCCGGGCGAGGCGGCATCAGCGGCACCGTCTCCGACTCCAGCGGGGCAATGGTAGCCGGGGCGTCGGTTTCCGCCACGGAGAATGCCACCGGCGCGAAGCTCACCACGGTCACCACCGACGCCGGGGTCTATTCTTTCGTGTCGCTGGCGCCCGGCACGTATGAGCTCAGTGCGAACGCGCAGGGGTTTGGCACGGTTCTCCAGAAAGACGTCAGCGTCACCGTCGATCAGGTCTCAACCGTGAATTTCAAGCTGACCGTCGGCTCCGTGAGTCAGGTAGTCACCGTGAACGGAACGGCCGAGCTGATGGACACCAGTAACTCCACCGTCGGCCAGCTGATTGGTTCTGCAACCATCGACCGGGTTCCGTTACTCACCCGCAACGTCTACGATCTTATCCAGCTCAGCGCCGGCGTCACGCCCGCCAACGGAACACCGAATTCGTCCAGTTCCTTCGCCATTGAGAATATCTCCAGCGGCCGTCCTGGCGTCGACGTGTCTTCGTATTCGGTGAACGGTGCCATCGAGGGCTCGGTCTATTACATGATCGACGGCAGCCCCATCGGCATCGCTGAAAACAATGCGGCGGCCATCATCCCGGCCATGGATCTGCCCGAAGACGATGTGGATGAGATTCGTGTCGAGACGCAGAATACTCCGGCCTCTTATCAAAGCGGAGGCGCCGGCGTCATCAGCGTCGCGACCAAATCCGGCGGCGACAAGTTCCACGGCGATGTGTTCGGCGTCTTCCGCCCGGAAGCTCTCGCGGCCAACGAATACTTCAATAAGCAGTACGACGAGCAGAACGGATTGCCGAATACGCCGCCCGCCTTCCATCGCTATCAGGAAGGCGCTTCCATCGGCGGCCCCATCCTGCATGGCAAGCTCTTCTTCTTCGGCGACTATGAGGCAACCCAGCAGCAACAATATGATGGCTCCAATCGCTTCGTCGTTCCCACCACGGCGGAGCGAACCGGCGATTTCTCCGCCGCTCCTTTTACGATTTACGACCCGACGCAGCCGGATATAGCGACGGGTCCGCTGGCCGGAACGCGCCAGCCCTTCACGAACAACATCGTCACCAATCCAAATTCCATTGCAGAGAAATTCCTGTCTGAGATGCCGAAGTGCAACATCAGCAATGTCCCCGGCGTGCCCTGCGATCAGCAGTCCGACGACCTGACCCCCAACTTCTTTCTCCCCGGACTCGATCCCACTTCGGCGCAGAAATTTGATGTCCGTCTGGACTGGGCGCTGAGTGAGAAACAACGGATCTTCGGGCGTTTTTCCTTCGACCGCCTTTTTACCTCAACGTTCAACTCTTTCGGCAACATGTGGGACCTGAACTATGCCCAGAACGTGACTAATGGCCGCAATATCCTGCTGGCTGATGACCTCACGCTGAACGCCAGAACGGTCGTGCAGCTGCGCTACTCGTTCACACGGCATTATGAGAACCAGGGCGGCGACCCCAGCCAGGTAGGTTTCGACATTACGAAGCTCGGATTCCCCGCTTCGCTGGCCGCTGATGAGACCTACAAGTTGCTGCCCTTCGTCACCTTCAACGACTCAGGCAGCGGTGTAGGCGGCACAGCCGACTACAACACCTTCCTTTTCGCCAGCGAGAACAGCGACGCCAACGCGAGCGTAACGCGCATCTTTGGCAAGCATGAAATCTCCAGCGGTTTTGAATATATGAAGCGCTTCCTGAATGTCGGCCAGCCCATCGCGCCCGCCGGCTCCTACGCATTCGACATTTCGGCCACCGACCAGACGACCAACTCCGCCGTCGGGGGCAGCGACTTCGCGTCCTTTCTCGTGGGCATGGGCACAGCTCCGGGCACCGAGGCCGACAACTATCCAAACTTCTCGAAGGACCTGTTTGCCGCCGAGGCCAGCCCCTACTACGCCACCTTTGTGGAGGACACATGGCGTCCGACCAGGGTACTCACGATTACGGCTGGCCTGCGTTGGGATATCTTCGGCGGGCGTACCGAGCGCCACAATCGCCTTGAATATTTCGATCCGACGGCCACGGCCAGCGTTGGCGGGGTTTCGTACACCGGCGCGGAGGTCTACGTGAACGGAAGCCATCGCTCTCCTTTCACGACCCAGCTCGCCAACTTCGGCCCGCGTCTCGGCTTCTCGTGGCAGCCCGTAACACGGCTGGTGCTGCGCGGCGGCGGCGGATTTTATTACGGTCCCAGTGCCGAGATGGTCGGCAGTGCATCCCTCAACAGCGACGGCTTCGCCACCTACACGACATGGAACGCGACCGCCTGGAACAGCGATCCAAACACGATTGCCTACGACTGCGCGAACGAAGGTGTCTGCGGCGGACAAGGCAATACCGTCATGGTAAGTTCGCTGAGCAATCCATTTCCGAACGGTGTCGTCGAGCCCATCCAGGCGCCCTCAGGCTTAGGCAACAACCTGGGCACGACGCTGAACGCCATGCTGCACTCGCAGCGCACTCCCACCACTTATAACTTCAATTTTGGATTTGAATACGAATTGCCGCATCAGGTAGTGCTGAGCGCAGCCTACGTTGGCAGTCGCGGTCTCTTCCTTCCGCTGTCATCAGTCGACCTGAACCAGCTGGATCTCGCCACCATTGGCCAGTATCAGGCTGCCCTGCTCACCAATCAGGTGCCCAACCAGTGGGCGGCCATCCAGCCACCGACGAACGCCAACAACGGATCTCCGACGGTTCCGCAGTGGGTCGCCGTGCAGCCCTATCCGCAGTTCGGCAACGGCAGTTATGGGGCCGGCAACGGCGTCAACGTGCACGGCTATCCCGGCGGCGATTCCGACTACAGCTCACTGCAGACCAAAATTCAGAAACGGCTGACGCATCATTTCACTACCATCAACAGCTTCACGTGGGCCAAGCTCATCACGGACGATGGCAATCCCCCGCTGGGCTTCGTCGGCTCGCATCTGGGCGCGCCTCAGGACTGGAAGGATATGCAATACGAACACGCGGTGAGCCCGCAGGATGTGAAGTATCAGTTCACGGGTGAAGTTTCCTACGACCTGCCCGTAGGCAGGGATCGCGCCGTGAAACTCAATCGTTTTGAGGACGCCATCCTGGGCGGCTGGACCAGCAACGGAATCTTCTACTGGAGCAGTGGGATTCCCATCGCATCCCCGCTGGTCGGCGCCGGAACGTCTTATTTCAATCAGCGTCCCGATCTTACCTGCGAAGCGAGCAAAGGCGCGCCGCACACGGTCGCAACCTGGTTTAACCCGAACTGCTTTGCCCTTCCGCAGTCGCCCTTCGTTGCCGGAACCGCGCCCGCCTATCTCGACCACGTGCGCACCATGGGCGCGAACGACGTGGATATCTCGCTCTATAAGTCCTTCTCTTTTGGTGAAGCCAGGCAGCTTCGTTTGGAAGCTTCTTCCTACAACATCGCCAATCGTCCGCAGTTCGGAATGCCCGGCGTTCCCAGCATCACATCGGTGCAAACGAATCCGGCCGAGGCGGCGCTGTTTGGGCAAATCACTACAACGGTCAACGCACCGCGGCAGTTCCAGTTCGGGGCACGGTTCGCCTTCTAAGGAGATTGGTCGGCATTCGTTGCCTGGCCTGCGTCGGCCGGCCTGAATTTTGTCACCTATGCGCGCGCGTCGATGCAGTCCGCCTCCCCTGAGGTGGACTGCATCGCACACTTCGAACTCCTAAAAAAGGAACTGAACCGGGACGAGCCGGCTCTCAGTACTCGCGGATCGACGAATGGTAGCCCTCGTGGCCCGCATAGACGGCGGGGCTCACCCGGGGAGCCTGGTCGCCGACAAGGTACTGGCTCTGCGCCACAAATTCTTCCCACTGAGCGCGTCCGCGGTCGATGGCCTCGCGCTTGCGATCCACCTGCTCGTTCACCTGCTCCTTACTCTTGTCCACGAGCGCGGCCACGTGCTGCTTGCTCTGGTCGACCATGGCGCTGACCTTTTCCGCGGCCTGGCGAGTGGAATCCACGTACTCGTTCACCTGCTCCCTGCTCATGTCGACGAGGGCGCTGACCTCTTCCGCGGCCTGGCGGATGCGATCCACGTATTTGTTTACCTGCTCCTTGCTCTTGTCGAAGAGGGCCGCCACCTGCTGCCTGCTCTGGTCGACAATCGCGCCGATCTCTTCCGCGGCCTGGCGGCTGCGATCCACGTACTCGCTCACCTGCTGCTTGCTCTGCTCGACGAGCGCAGCCTGCTGCTTGCTCATGTCGACGAGGGCGCTCACCTCTTCCGCGGCCTGGCGGCTGCGATCCACGTATTCGTTCACCTGCTGCCTGTTCTGCTCGACGAGAGCAGCCTGCTGCCTGCTCTGGTCGACGAGCGCGCTCACTTCCTGCGCGGCCTGGCGGCTGCGATCCACGTACTCGCTTACCTGCTGCCGGCTCTGATCGACGAGCGAAGCCACCTCCTGCTTCCTCTGATCAACCACGGTGCTGATCTCTTCCACCACCTGGCGGGTGCGATCCACATACTCGTGCACCTGCTGCCGGCTCTGGTCGGCAATGGCGCTGACTTCTTCCGCGGCCTGGCGGCTGCGGTTCACGTATTCGCTCACCTGCTGTTTGCTCTGGTCGGCAATAGCGCGGACTTCTTCGGCAGCCTGGCGGCTGCGATCCACGTACTCGCTTACCTGCTGTTTGCTCTGATTGACAATGGCGCTGACTTCTTCCGCGGCCTGACGACTCCGATCCACGTACTCGCTCACGTGCTGCCTGCTCTGGTCGACAAAGGCGCTGACCTCTTCCGCTGCCAGGCGGCTGCGATCCACGTAGTGGTTCACCTGCTCCCTGCTCTTGTCGACGAGAGTTGCCACCTGCTGCCTGCTCTGGTTGACAATGGCAGCGACCTCTTCCGCGGCCTGGCGGCTGCGATCCACGTAGTGGTTCACCTGCTCCTTGCTTTTGTCGACGAGGGCCGCCGCCTCATGCCTGCTCTGATTGACAATGGCGCTGATCTCTTCCGCGGCCTGGCGGCTGCGTGCGCGCATATACTCAGTGTCCTCGGGGGAGCCATCCGCACGCGATTCACGGCTGCGTTTCGGGCCATAGGCAGCAATGCCAACCAGGGCGCCGGCGCCCACTCCGGCCAGAACCCAGGCCAATCCGTATTTTTTGCTATCGTCTGCCATTGCGAAAACTCCCCTTTTTGTTGAGCGTTAAGGCTGCCTGCCCAAACGTCCGCTTCCGATTTCAGAGCAGCAGATCCCGATCCATTTCTGAATCAACGGTCCGCAACCGACTTCACGATGACCAGCCCGAGAATAGCCAGGCTGAAGATTCCGATCCCTGCGCCAGCCAGGGATTCGATAGCAAGGGCATGGGAGCTGTTCCCATTCGCCGCGTCGGAATAATGATTGTCACCGTAGTCAGTCATTTTCAATGACCACAGCGTACTCTCATCTACAACTAGTCTGGGCGGCGTATGGCACTTTCGTTGCAGGCGGCGTCCAGGAGAGAAGGGCTGGGCGGCCCGACCGTAAGGAGTGCGCGAAGCCCCCAGGTCCAGCGGCCCTCCTGCCCGATCGTGGCAGGGAGCATGTAGATTGGGTGTGTCCTGATCCTCAGAGAGACGCGGCCCGCCCATGCGCGACCCGAAAAAAGCTGCACCCATGATCACGCTGCTGGTCATCGCGGTGCTGATCAATTACGTGGACCGCGGAAACCTGGCGCTCGCCGCTCCCCTCCTCGGCAGGGACTGGGGCATGTCGGCCTCCCAGCTCGGAATTCTGCTGTCAGCATTCTTCTGGACCTACGTCCTCCTGCAGGTTCCGGTGGGTTGGCTGGTGGATCGCTTCAGCGCCAGCTCCGTGCTCGCCTGGGGGTTCGTGGCATGGTCCGCCGCGACCGTGGTCACGGGACTGGCACGGGGGTTCGCCACCCTGTTGGCGATGCGGCTGCTCCTGGGCGTGGGCGAAGCCGTCATCTTCCCCGCCAGCTCGAAAATCTTCACCGAGTGCATCGAGGAAAAAGATCGAGGCCTCGCGAACGGCCTGCTGATCGCTGCCATCCGATGGGGCACGGCCGTCGGAGCGTTCGGTGGCGGCCTTCTGATGGCACGGTTTGGGTGGCGCAGAACCTTCCTCGCCATCGGCCTGGCCGGATTGCTGTGGTTGCCTGCCTGGCTGCGGTGGAAGCCGGCACGGGTCGCGCTCCCGCCGCAACCGCGTGCGGACGAACCGCCGGCTTTCGGGACCATCGTGCGGCTACGGCCCTTCTGGGGCGCGTCCATCGGGCACCTCTCCGAGAATTACCTTCTTTACCTGCTCATGAGCTGGCTGCCGTATTACCTGGTGCACGAGAGGCATCTGTCGACCACGTCCATGGCATGGACCGCGGGCATGCTGTATGCGATGGATTCGACGGCGGCAATCGTGGCCGGGCGCATCGCCGATATGCGGATCCGGCGCCGCGCAGGCGCGTGCGCCGCACGGAAATGGCCGATGCTCGTCGGTCTACTCATCGCGACTGTCTCGTTGCTGGGGTGCGCTGCGGCAGGGCCAAACACCTGGCTGTTTTGGCTCGCCGGGGCGGCGATAGGATGCGGGGCCTCCAGTTCGGGCGTCTATGCCATCGGGCAAACCCTGGCCGGACCGCAGCTGGCCGGACGCTGGGTGGGAATGCAGAACTGCGTCGCCAATATTGCCGGTGTCGTGGCGCCGGCGCTGACCGGTCTCCTGGTCCAGCGGACGGGGCACTTCAGCGCGGCGCTCACGCTTGCGGCCGCGATGACTGCGATTGGAGCGCTGGCGTGGGTCTTCGGCGTGCGGTCGTCGGACGAACCGGATCCGCTGCGCGACATAGTCCTCATCGAAGCACTCTGACAGAATCCCGCCGCCACCCACGCATGGCTCAATCAGGCGCCCCGTCTGGCTCTGCTCACGCAACGGCAGATCCACCGCAATCGGCGGATCACCCGAAATGCGATCCTGGCAGCTACTGTAACGATCAGGGCGCGAAATGGAGTTGTACCGGAGCCGAGGTGGAGGCTGTTCGTAAAACCGGCGCGGGCGCACACCCAAGCCGAGCCGTCGGCCCGTCCGTCACCGATTACCCTCGAACGGCTGCGCGCGTTCGAGTGAGATCGTCGAATCCAGTCTCACTCCGAGGTGTTCGCCCCCGGAGCAGCATTGTCGATGCCAGACCCGCGCGGATCCGGTTTCACGGTGACCGGCTGCGTATAGGTTTGGCCGTCCACCGTCAGCCGCACCGTGTATTCGCCCGGAGCCAGCGCCACCGGCCCGCGACGCCCAGCAGGACGAGGCCGCGCTGCCGGCTGCTCTGATCCCGCCGGTGGCGAGCACGCATCGTGCGGCCGTTCTGCTGGCGCCGGACCAAAGAATCGAGGCTGCGTCAAATCGAGCGCGTAGCGGTGCATGCCGGGCTGCGCCGATGGCGGCAGCTGCGCCGGTTCCACCCAGATTGCCTCCACGTTGATCTTCTCCGTATCCACAGGGACCACCGGCGTATCGCTCGCCCCGCACGCCCGCACGTGCCCAGCGCTGTCCACCAGTTCCAGCTTCAGCGGCTGCGTCGGCGCCGTCTTCAGCCAGTAGTAGGCCAGCACACCCGACGGAGGATTCATCTCCGTCGGCTCTTCATGCGGCAGCGGCGTTCCGTCCTGACCGCTTGCCGGAACCGCCAGCGCATCGCCAGGCTTGAACAGGTACGCGCTGGCATCGGCAATCTGCCCGCCCTTCTCCGCAATCTGCCGCAGCGCGCTCATCTGATCCATCACCCAGAAGCCGCGCCCATGTGTCGCCACATCCAGATCGTCGCCGTGCACCACAATGTCGCGCACCGACGTGACCGGCATGTTGTTCTGCAACGTCTGCCAGTGATCGCCGTCGTCAAAGGAAACGTACACTCGCAATTCCGTCGCCGCGTAAAGCAAGCCCCTGGTCACCGGGTCTTCCTTCACGGAATTGACGTAAGCCCCCTCGGGAATCCCGCTCACCACGTTCTGCCAGGTCTTGCCGCCATCGTGCGTGCGGTAGACATACGGCTGATCGTCAGCCAGACGATGCCGATCCACCGAGGCATATGCGGTCTCCGCGTCAAAGTGTCCTGCTTCCACCTGCGACACCTTGCTCCAGGCGGTCATCGCTGGCGGCGTCACGTCGTTCCACGTCTTGCCGTCGTCGCGCGTCACCTGGATCAGGCCATCGTCCGTGCCCACCCAAACCGTGGTTGCGCTCAGGGGAGACGGGCCAATCGTGTACACCACGCCAAACCGGTTCGTCATCTTCTGGTCGATATCCTTCGCGGTCACGGGATCCAGATTCGCCGGAACCGGCGGATTCACCCGCGTCAAATCGGGGCTGATCTTCTCCCACGTCTTGCCGCGATCCCGCGTGCGAAACACAAACTGGTTCGAGTAGTAGAGCGCTCCATCAGCCTGCGAGAAGACCTCCGGCAACGTCCACGTCTTGCGATCCGGATCATCCGGGTCCGCCGCCGGCAGCGCGCCCCCCAGCGAAGCCGCAACATTCAGGGCCTGATTGCACCGTCCAGCGCCCGCGCCATAAAGAATGTTGGGTTCGCTCGGATCCGGCACCACCGTATCGCTCTCCCCGGCCAGGCACGTCGGCTCCCAGTTGCGGAAATCCAGAATGCCTTCGCGCGACCATGTGCTTACCCGCACCGCGCCGCTGTCCTGCTGCGCGCCCACCAGCCAGTAGGGAAACTGATTGTCCGCGGCGACGTGATAAATCTGCGCCGTCGGCTGGTTGTACCAGGTGCTCCACGTATTGCCGCCATCCACGCTCACCACCGTGCCCTGATCGCTGCTCAGCACCATGCGGCTGCCGTCCCGCGGATTCACCCACAGCTGGTGATAATCGTCGCCGCCCGGCGCGCTCTTGATCGGCGTAAACGTCTTGCCCGCATCCGTCGTCAGAAATGTGCCTGTGTTGATTACATATGCCTTGTCCGGATTGTCCGGATCGACGGTGACCGACTCGAAATACCAGCCGCGTCCCCACAACCGTGTCTCGGAGTTGACCAGCCGCCACGTCGCTCCCGCGTCATCGGAAAGGTACACACCGCCCTTCGGCTGCGGAGCCGGAGTCTTCGACTCCTCCGCCGTGAAGCGCAGCGGTGGCGCAACACCGGCGCCCACATCGTCCACTACTGCCCACAGGCGCCGTGGATTGCTCGGGGCCACTGCAATTCCGATCTTGCCCACAAAATTGTCGTCCGGCAGACCGCCGCTTAGTTTTGTCCAGTGATCGCCGCCATCGGTCGACTTATACAGACCGCTGCCCGGCATGTACGAAGGCGCGTATACCGACCACGGTGGCCGCCGCGTCGCCCACAGCGATGCATACAGCACCTTCGAGTCCTTCGGATCGATGGCGATATCGATGGCGCCAACATTGTTCGGATCCGACGCGTTGAACAGAACTTTCTTCCAGTGCGCGCCTCCATCGGTTGAGCGATAGACGCCCCGCTCCGGATTCGCGTCATACACGTGTCCCAGCGCCGCTACATAAACGCGATTCGGATTGGACGGATCGACCACGATGCGCCCGATCTGGCTCGTCTTCTCCAGGCCAATGTGCATCCACGTCTTGCCGGCATCGGTCGACTTGAACACGCCGATGCCATACGAATGCTGGCTGCGAATGTCGGGCTCGCCCGTGCCCACATACACAATGTTGGGATCCGAAGGAGCTACCGCAACCGCGCCAATCGAACCGATCGGAATGCCCTGGTCCGAGATCGGTTTCCACGTGCGCCCGGCGTTCTCTGTCTTCCACACGCCTCCGCCCACCGATCCGAAATAGAACGTATTCGGCTCGCTGGCGACCCCCGCTACGCCGAATGAGCGTCCGCCACGCATCGGGCCTACATCGCGCCAGTGGAGACCTTCGAGCAGGCTCTCCGGATACGTCCCGCCCGAAGTCGGCGTCTGCCCGGAAAGCGGCAGCGAGAAAGAGGCAACCAGGCTCAGCGTAAAAACAGTGACCAACCAGCGGCAACGCAAATCCATGGACGTGCTCCTGCTGCGAATGAAATGTGGAAGAAAACGAAAGATCAAATTAGCACGTCAGGAGACAAATCCCCTTGCGCCGTCCCGGCGTTGCCGGAGCGTTCGCTCCCCTTGTCCTCAACAGAACTATGGCTGCACCGGCTCGCCAGCCACCACCCTGGTCAGTTTGTGCTCCTCCATCGTCCGATTGAACGCCGCCACATCGGTCTTCAAAAAGTCGTTGAACTTCTGGAGCGCCGCTTCATACTCTGGCCGCAGCAGCTTCATCTGATCCAGCATGGCCGCCGTCGGCGCGTCGTCTTCGCCCTCGAGGCCCGCTTCGAGCGCGAGCAGATGTTCGTGCACCTCATCCGGCACGCGCAGCGTTGACTCGGCCGCGCCCGGATCGCTGGTGATGGCATGCTCGGCCGCCTTCATCTGCTTTTGCAGTGCATCGATGGCGGTCCCCGACTTCCTTCTCGTCCGGGGCATCTTTCGCCACCACCCGCAGCGCGCCCAACTGGGCCTCGATGGCACCGATGCGATTCAGTGCCACGTCCAGTTGCGAAACCTCATGCAGAAGGGCCTCCGTGTCGCGATAGCGCTCCTCCATCCCTGCCGCATCCGCGTGAGAATCAGGATCCTTCACAACCGTCAGCTTCCCGGTCACGGTCTTCCCGCCAATCGTCAGCGTCGCCGTATACGCGCCAGGAGGAACCACCGCACCCGAACGCGGCCCTTTCAGGAACTCCTTGCCCGCCTCCCAGCGCACCGGCCCGTCCGAGCGCAGATCCCACGTCAGTCGTTGCAATCCCTCCTGCGCCGGAACCCACGGCACCTCCTTCGGACCCTCCGGTTTCGCCGCGTTCTCTGGCGAAGGCTGCTGCTGCGTTTGGGACGACGCTGCTCCGCTCGCAGGCTTCGCCTCCTGCTGCTCCGGACGCGCGGCCTCTGTCGGCGCCTGCTCTCCCACCGCCGGGGGCAGATCCTCTTCCTCCGGCGGAGCCTCATCCCGCTCCAGCGTGTGCGTGCCTTTCATCGTTCGCACCACACGGCCTTCCGCGTCGGTGATCACCAGCCGACCAGGCTCCTTCTCTTTGTGCTTCACGAAATAACTCAGCGTCGCGCCGGCTGGCGAATTCTTTCCGTAGAACGCGCCATCGCCCAGCGCCTCTACCGGCGACCATGGCCAGAAGCGCACCGCATCCGGCGGCGCAAACAAATATGCCGTCTCACTCCCGATCTGCGGCGTGAATTGCTGGAACGGTGTCAGGTCGTCCAACACCCACATCGACCGTCCGTGCGTGCCCACCACCAGCGAGTTCTGCTGCGCATCGAGCGCCACATCGTAGACCGACGCATTCGGCAGCCCCAGCCCAAACAGAAACCAATGCTCGCCCGCGTCCCACGTAACGTACAACCCGTTTTCCAGACCCGCATAGTACATCCGTGGATTGCGCCGGTCGCGCCGCACCACGTGAGCATAAACGTCTCCGGGCAGATTGCCGGCAATCGATGTCCACGTCGCGCCGTAGTTGCTGGTGCGAAACAGATACGGCCTGAAGTCGCCGCTGTAATGCCGATCCACTGCGATCACGGACTCGCCCGCATCGTCCGGCGCGACGTCAATCGATTCCGCCCGGCCCCACTCCGGCAAATTTGGAACGTGCGCGGTTACATTTGTCCAGTTGGCCCCGCCATCCCGCGACACCTGAACCTCGCCATCATCGGTCCCGACCCAGATCACCTTCGGATCCTTCGCGGCCGGCACGATGCTCAGGATGGTGTCATAGACCTCAGCGCCGGAGTTGTCCTTCATGATCGGGCCCCCCGACGACTGCTGCTTCTCTTTGTCGTTCCGCGTCAAATCCGGACTGATCGGCTTCCACGTGCGCCCCCGGTCCTCGCTCCTGAAAAGCACGTTGCCACCCGCATACAGCTCCTGCGGATTCCCCGGCGAAACCGCAAACCCGGCGTCCCACGCAAATCGATACGGCAAATCGGCCACGCCTCCGCCGGAAATATCCCGTGGATAGGGCTCCATATCCTGACCTTGCTCCGAGCCGTGATCGAAGGTCGCCCACACACCGTTCTGCGTGCTGTTGTAGAACAGGTGCGGATCATCAGCCGCCTGAATCGCGAACATGCCATCCCCGCCGTTCAGGGCAAACCACGCGCGATCCAGGATCCCCGACGGATCCTTGCTCCGTGCCGGCCCACACCACGCGCTGTTGTCCTGCAGCCCGCCGCACACCAGATAGAAGGGGCCGCTGCCCGTGCTCACGTGATAGAGCTGCCCGATCGCGATGTTGTGCACGAAGGCCCAGTGCCCGGCGTTGTCGCGTGACATCGCCACGCCGCCGTCGTTGCCCTCGATGATCCGCCCGCTGCCCTCCGGATCGATCCAGATCGCATGATGATCGCCGTGAATCTGCTTCGCGATCGCGCTGAACGTGTGGCCGCCGTCGCTCGACTCCATCAGATTGTTCGAGAGCGCCAGCACATGGTTCGGATCCTTTGGATCGACCGCGATATGCGAGAAGTAAAACGGCCGCACATCGACCTCTTCATCCTTGCTGACTCCGCTCCAGTGCTCGCCCCCATCGCCGGAGCGCCACAGCACCCCCTCGTCCGAGCCCATCACTGCATACACCACATTCGGTGCGCTCGGCGCAATCGCCAGCCCGATGCGTGTCACCGGCTTCTCCGGCAATCCGTGCCCGCTGAGACGCTGCCAGCTCGTTCCCCCATCGATCGATTTGTAAATCGCATCTTCGGGCCCGCCATCGGAGTAGCTCCACGGGGTGCGCCGAAACCGATACGCCGACGCGAACAGCACCTGCGGATTCTCAGGATTCATCGCCAGATCGGCGATCCCGACACTTGGCCCAACGTAAAGCACCTTCTGCCAGGTAGCGCCGCCATCCGTCGTGCGATAAACGCCCCGATCCTCGCTGTCCTCCCATGGACTTCCCATCGTGGCCACCACCACCGTGTCGGGATGATGCGGATCAATTTCAATTCTCGAAATCTGAAACGAATGCTCCAGCCCCATCCGCTTCCAGTGAGCGCCGCCATCGGTGGACTTATAAATTCCATCGCCAAACGAAACATCGTTGCGCACATTGGCTTCGCCCGTTCCGGCCCACACCACTCCAGGATTCACCGGATCGACGGCCAGCGCCCCAATCGACGCGACCTCCTCGTGCTGGAAGAGCGCCTTCCACGTCGTGCCGCCGTCATCGGTGCGGAAGATTCCGCCGTCCGCCGCGCCGACAAAATAAATGCCTGGCTTACCCGCCACACCCGCCACGGCCGTCACGCGCCCGCCGGAGATCGCCGGCCCAATTTCGCGAAAGCCGATACTCCGCCGTACCACCATCGGCAACTCCGTGCGGCCCTCGTCATTCGCTTTCTGAGGGCCCGAGGGTCCCTCGAACGGTTCGGACTGCGGTGTCTGTGCGAAACACGGAAGAGTGGCGGCGCACGCCAGCAGTACCAGAACCGCTGTGGGCCCGAAGCGACGAACCAAACTCATGGCTTTTTCCTGAGGCGATCGGAAGATGAAAAGCAGACAAGGCGGCCAGTTTAGCACTCACCTCGCGCGTGCCGCCGATCGTCTACTCACAGCGCAAAGCGACCGTGGGGTCTACACGCATCGCCCGCCGTGCCGGAATGTACGCCGCCGCCAGTGCCACCAGCGTCAGCAGAAGCGCCACAGCGGCGAAGGTGAGCGGATCGGCCGGCGTTACGGCGAAAAGCAGGGCGGACAAAAAGCGCGTCAACAACAGAGCCGCGGGAATGCCGGCCGCCAGGCCGAACACCGCCAGCTTCGCCGATTCCCCGACCACCAGCCGGCGAACGCTCGCCGGCGTCGCTCCCAGCGCCATGCGCACGCCGATCTCCCGCGTGCGGCGCGAGACGGAAAACGAGATCACTCCGTAAATCCCCACCGTCGCGAGCAGCAGCGCGATGGCGCCAAAAAGTCCCAGCAGCAAAGTGCGAAAACGCGGCTCGGCCACTGACGCATGCAGCGCCTCCGGTAGTGTCTCAACCTCGGTGACCGGCAACCCAGGGTCGATGGCATGCGTTTCGTTCCGAATGCCGGCAGCCACGTCGGCCACTCCCAGCCTGCTCCTCACCACCACCTCTGCTCCCCAGAAGGGCGCTTGCGCGAAGGGAACATACATCATGGGCCCCGGTTTTTTGGCGAGAGAAACATCGTGAATGTCGGCCACCACGCCCACGATCTCCCGTGAAACATTGCCATAGGGTGGAAATCCAAAGACGAGGTGCCGGCCCAGTGGGTCCTGATGGGGGAAAGAACGCCTGGCCAGCGTCTCGCTGATCAGCGCCACCGGCATAGTCGCAGCCGTATCGTCGACAGAAAACAGCCGCCCGCGCATCAGCGGTATCCCCATCACGCGAAAGTATTGCGGACTCGCCGATACGTAGTTTGCGGTCTCGGCTTTGCCCTGCGGCAGCGGCGGATTCCCCGCAATGGTGAAAGGCAGCGTGACGGCATTGTCCAGAATCGGCAGTGGAATGCCAAGAGCCGAATCCTCGAAACCGCGCTTCGCCTCGAGCCGCGTCGTCAGTTCGTTCCCGAACGCGCTCCACTGCTCCGGCTTCGTATATTGATAACGCGGCAGCGAGACTTCCGCCTTCACCAGATGTTCGGTCTCGAATCCGGGGCTGACCGACAGCAGACGGGCAAAGCTGCGCAACAATAATCCCGCGCCGGCCAGAAGAACCATCGCCAAAGCGATTTCCGCAACTGCCAGAACGTTGCGCGCATGCCGCGAGCTTCTGGCTTCTCCCGCGCGCGAGCCTTCGCGCAGATTCACCTGCGGAGCGGAGCGAGCTGTGGAGAGGACCGGCGCCAGGCCGAACCCGATACTCGCGGCCAGCGATAAGAGAAAAGCAAAGCTAAGAACCGCACTGTCCACGCGCACGGCGTGAAACTGCGGCAACCCCGGAGGCAGCAGAGACGCGGATGCGGCCACGCCGCCCCACGCGAGCAGCACGCCCGCTATGCCGCCCAGCAGCCCCAGCAGCGCGCTTTCCGTCAGCAGTTGCTGTGCAATGCGCTGATGCGTTGCCCCCAGCGCGACACGCACAGCCACTTCCTTCGACCGGGATGTGGCGCGCGCCAGTAAAAGATTCGCAATGTTGGCGCAGGCGATCAGCAGCACAAGGCCGACAGCGCAGAACAGCAGAAGCAGCGGCTTCCTGACGTCGCCAACAATCTCCTCCCGCAGCGAATCGACGCCCACCCTCCATCCGCTCTCTTCAGCAATCTGGCTCGACAGGCCCGCGCCGATCGTCTCCATCTCTGCCCGGGCCTGAGTCGAAAGAAACTCGAGGCCGGAGCCGCGCAATCACCGGCAGCCAGTGCGCCTGGGGCGGCCGCGTCCTCCAGTGGCTGAACAACGGGTCCTGCGCCAGCGGTATCCACACCTGCTCGGGCTGATTCAGGAAGGGGGTCCGGAATTGCGCCGGCATCACGCCCGCGACCGTGTAGCTGCGCTGATCGAGCGTGATGGACCGGCCCGCGATGCCTGGATCGGCGCCGAAACGGCTGCGCCACAGTCCTTCGCTCAGGACCGCCGCGGGCGCTGCGCCGTCGCGGCCATCCTCGGGCGACAAAGTGCGGCCCAGCAGCGGATTCGTTCCGAAGACCGAGAAGAAATCTGCCGTCACTGCCACTGTGCTCACATCGGCCGGTTCCCCGCGTCCGGTCAGTGTGAGAGCGTGACCGGCCAGGCCGGCGATGGCGCTGAACGAGCGGCTCCGATCGCGGACCACTGACAACGCCGTCCACGACAATCCATCGTCCGGGATCGCCGCCCCAGGTTCGGCCTCCGCCACCGCGACCAGCTGGCCGGGGTTGGCATACGGCAGCGGCGCCAGCAGAACCGCGTTGACCACCGAGAAGATCGCTGCGTTGGCGCCGATCCCAAGAGCCAGGGTCATGACTGCGACCGCGGTGAAGCCTGGAGACTTCGCCAGCATCCGCGCTGCGTAACGCAGATCCTGCAGCAGGCTTTGCACGAAAATCAAGCCCACCTGTGCCTGATATTGTTCGCGAATGGTCTCGACAGAGCCGAATTTCAGCACCGCCTGACGGCGCGCCTCCGCCGGCGGCAGCCCGGCTCGCAGATTCTCTGCCGTCTGCAGAGCCAGATGCTCCTCAATCTCTTCCCGCAGCCGTTCGTCGTAACGTTGCCTCGTTGCTGGCAAGCCCACACCCCGCGGCATGCGCTTCAGGAATTTCATGAGAAATCCTCCAGCGTGCCCTGCTGGACATCCGTCTTTTCTTTTCGCGCGTCTCCCATTTGGTTTCCAACAGGAAGGATGCCACATTTCCTTTAGGAAAACAACAGGGCCCACTCAAAACGGCGGTCTTCGCCTGCGCTGGCGGTTCTGCCCCTGAAGAGAATCCGCTGGGTCATTCGGCGCGCAAGGCGTCGGTGGGGTTGATCGCTGCGGCACGCCGTGCCGGCAACAGAGAAGCGGCCGCCGCCAGAACCAGCACCGTCAACGCGGCGAGTGAAAGCACCAGGGGGTCGAGGGTGCTGACGTCGAAGACCAGGGACTGGAGCAGGCGCGAGGCGAAGAAGGCTCCGACCAGACCGATCATGCAGCCGGCTGCGGCCAGTTTCAGTCCGGAAGAGAGGACAAGTTTGACAATGCCGGAGCGCTGCGAGCCGAGGGCCATGCGGATGGCCATTTCGTGCACGCGCATAGCAACAGTAAAAGCGATGACACTGTAGATGCCGAGCACAGCGAGCAATAAAGCGACAGCGGCAAAGCACGAGATCAGCACGGTGTTAAAGCGGCGTGGCGCCTCGGAGCCACCCACGGTTTGTTCGATGGTCTGCATCTGTGCAGGTGGCAGTTGCGGGTCGAGGGAGCGGATGGCGGCGCGCAGCTGATTCTCAACGAGCTCGGGCTCGACCGAGGTGCGCACCACGACGAAGCCGACATTGCCGTTGAGATCGCCGGGGGTGGCGAGAGAGCCGTAGAGGGTCTCCGCCTGCTCGATCGGGGAGTAGTACTGCTGACTGAGGTCGGCGTCGGGAGATCCTTCCTTCACGCTGGCGACTTCACCGACGACGATGGCCCACGGGGTCTGCATCTCGGCGGTGCCGACGCGCAGCCGCTTGCCGATCGGGTTCTGCCCCGGCCAGGACTGCTGAGCCAGTTGATGATTGACGATCACGACCAGCTGGCCCCCGGGGTTGTTGTCGGCCTCAGTGAACAGACGGCCGCGCAGGAGACGGATGCCCATGGCGTGGAAGAAATCGCCCTGCACCAGCATGGCGCTGGCGAAATCGATCGCGCCTGGTTTCGCAGCAACGTAGCCATCGGGGACGAAGGCCGACCCCCCCTGAGCCCTGGTCGCAGCGAGCCAGGAAGTCAGTCCGGCGCTGGTCACACCCGGCAGGACCTGGATGCGACGGACAATTTCCCGATTGAACTGATCGACGGCAGTCTGCGTGCCGTACTGCCTGCGGGGGAGATTATAGGCAGCCGCGATCGTGTGGTCGGGCCGGTAGCCCAGGTCGGTTTCGCTCATCTTCTCGAAGCTGCGCAGCAGTAAGCCTGAGGCCGCCAGCAGAACGATGGCTACGCCGATTTCCGCGATGACCAGGCCGGAGCGGAGGCGGGCATGGGCTGCACCGGAGGTGCCGGTGCGTCCGCCTTCTTTCAGCGTGTCGTTGACGCTGGTGTGCAGCGCAGCGAAGGCCGGAGCAATGCCGCAGAGGATGCCGGTGACGACCGCGAGCGCAAGGGCAAAGGCGGCAACGGTCCAGTCGAGACTGATGCTGGAGAGGAGCGGCAGGTTTTCGGGCAGCAGCCTGGTTCCCAGGCTGAGCGCGACAGAGGCGAGCGCGAGACCGGCGAGGCCCCCGGTGACGCTGAGAACGAGGCTTTCGAGCAGCGGCTGGCGCAGCAGCGTGGAGCCGCTGCAGCCGAGGGCGAGACGGACGGCGATTTCGCGGCGGCGGCGAATGGCGCGGACCAGAAGAAGTCCGGCGAGGTTGGCGCAGGCGATGAGCAGGAGGACGATGACGGCGAGGAAGAGGGTGCGGACGAGGGGGCGCGCCTGGGCGACGATGTCTTCATGGAGCCCGCGAACGATGGGAGTGATGTGCAGGTCGGCCATGAAGGCAGGGTAGTCGCGCATGGTTTCCTGGGCCACGCGATCCGCATCTTCGCGCGCCTGCACGATGGTGATCCCGGGCTTGAGGCGACCGACCATGTTAAAGGCCCAGTCGCCCTGCTCGCTCCCTGTCAGCTCTGCCGGTTGCAGGCTCATGGGAATCCAGAGCTCGCTGCGATTCAGGTGGCCGGGAACGAGCGGGAATTCGAAGTTGGCCGGCATGACGCCGATCACGACATAGGGCTTGCGGTCGAGAAGGATTTTCTGACCGACAATGGCGGGGTCGCCGAGGAAACGGCTTTGCCATGTGGTGTAGCTCAGCAAAGTGACCTGCTGGCGCTGGTCGTCTTCCCGCTGGGTGTAGAAGCGGCCGAGCAGGGGCTGGACGCCAAGGGCCTGGAAGACGCCGGGGGTCGTGCGAGTAGCGAGAATCTGAACGGGCTCGCCTGCGCCGGAGAGCTCGTAGGTGGTTGGACGCTTGTCGAAGCCGCCCAGCGCGGTGAAGCTGTGCGCGTCACGGGTGTATTTGACGATGTCGGGTCCCGTGACGCCACTTTCATGGTCGCTCGGGACGGCGTCTCGGCCATGGAGGTTATCGGTCAGGATGACGAGTCGATCGGGGTGGGGGAAAGGCAGTGGGCGAAGCAGCACGCCTTCGACGATCGAGAAGATCCCCGTGGTTGCACCGATACCGAAAGCCAGCGTGAGAATGGCGGTCAGTGAGAATCCGCGGGATTGGAAGAGGTGGCGGATGACGATCTTCAGTTCACGCAACAAGGCTCGGTCCTCCCGGCGCAGGGAATTCCTCCAGTGAAAGCATGCACGGTGCCACATTCGGCGCGCTGAAGTCGTTGTTCTGTCAGCGCGCCGGCGGGATCAACGACGATCGGGGTGTCCGGATTCCCGGCCTGGTGTCCGGATGGGGACAGGCCGCGCGTCCGGTCTGCCGAGTTCGGGATACGCCGCCGGGACATCGGCCTCGGATGACCGCAGGAATCGTTTCCTATTGAGTTGAAGAGAAGCGCGATCCGTTAAGAATGAACCCCTGCTGGCTGGAGCCGTCGAGTCCGGTATCCCGCTGCAACTAAAGAAGGATTGGGAGTACCACCCCTCCCCCGCTAACATTCAGCTGATCCTAACCCGCGGCGACCCCAGGGAAACTGCGAGCATCTTCGCCGCCGCGACGTTTGAGCAGTTTGAGTCCTGAGAAGTGAACCGTGCCGATTCGTGTCAAGGCTCTCGTGTGCATTGTCGTGACTGGCGCTGTCGCAAGTGTGTCTGCCATTCACGGACACCCCGCGCAGCAATGGATTCACTTCTCCGTCTACCTCGTCGTGATCCTTCTCAGCTCCGGCATGAAGGTCGAATTGCCCAGGAGCGAAGGGACCATGTCGGTCAACTTTCCCTTCATCTTTTTAGGAATTCTCCAGCTGTCTCCGCAGCAGGCAGTCATCCTTGCCGTCTGCAGCGTGATCGCACAGTGCCGCTTCCGGGTTGTCAAATCGTTCACGATTATTCAGATTCTGTTCAACGTCGCGAACGTCGCCACCGCCACCGTTCTCGCCTGGTGGACATTTGCCGCCATCGTCCACCTGCATCCTGAAAGTGCGCCCGCGCTGGCGGTCGCTGCCACCGTCTACTTCCTGGCGAACACCGTTCCCCTGGCTTTGGTCCTGGGATGGGTATCGGATACCTCCCCGTTCATGCACTGGCGGCAGGAATTCCTGTGGTATCTGCCTTTCTACCTGGTGGGCGCCATGCTGGCGGTCCTCGCCGACTTCATCGGGATCCACTTCGGCTGGCTCACTTCCCTGCTGCTGATCCCGATGGTCTACACGGTCTATCGCGCCTATTGCGGCCAGGTGGCCATGGCGCGCGATCGCGAACAGCACATCCGCGAAGTCGAGGCACTGCACATGCGGACCATCGAAGGTCTTTCGATGGCCATTGAAGCCAAAGACGAGGGTACGCACGATCACCTGATGCGGGTCCGTGTCTATGTTGCCGAGCTGGGCAAGTTCATGAAGCTCGAGCCCTCCCAAATGCAGGCTTTGCATATCGCCGCATTTCTGCACGACATCGGCAAGCTGGCGGTTCCCGAACACATCCTGAACAAGCCTGGCAAGCTCACGCCCGAGGAGTTCGAAAAGATCAAAATCCACACGGTCGTGGGAGCGGACATTCTGGAACGGGTCAAGTTTCCTTACCCCGTGGTACCGATCGTGCGATCCCACCACGAGGCGTGGGATGGCAGCGGGTATCCGGATGGACTCAAGGCCGAAGAGATTCCCATCGGCGCGCGCATCCTGACCGTAGTCGACTGCTTCGATGCCCTCGCTTCCGATCGCCCCTATCGGAAAGCTCTTCCCATTGAGGAAGCGATGGCCATCCTGAAAAACAAGGCCGGCATCCAGTTCGACCCGGCCATCGTGCAACTGCTCGAACAGCATTATCCCGAGCTCGAGAGGCTGGCTCGTCAGCGGACCAGCGAGATGGAGCCGCTCAGGACAGATATCTTCATCGAGCGCGGCGCAGCTCCTGGAGCCGGCTTCGTCGATCCGCCAGCTTCAGCAGGCACTCCGCGTGGCCGCGGAACGGAGCGAGAGCCGGCAGCCAGTACTGCAGATCCTGTTCTCGCAGGATCGCCGACGTTATGAAGCCGGCGATTTCCGCCTTCCGCTGGATCGCTCGGACCCTCATCATCGTGCTGCTCGTGATCCTCGGCTCGACGGTCCTGGTGCGTTTCGCTCCCGGTTATCTGAGCGATGCGCGCGAGATGGACAGCCGCTATGCGGTCGCGGCACGATCCGAGCTTTCGGCAGAGGCTGCCCGCAGTCGCTCGCTTCCTCAAATGCTCCTGGCTGAGATCAAAGACCCCATCCGTGGCGAGTTCGGTACCTCCCGTCAATTTGCAGTTCCCGTCTCAGAGTTGATCGAGCCGCGGCTCGCCGTCAGTGGCCTCCTTCTCGCCCGCGGCATCGGCCTCGCCTGGATGATCGCGCTGTGTGCTGCTCTGCTTTCGAGCGCTGGCCGGAACCCGTCGATGTTGCGCCAGGCCCCGGCCACGCTGCTGCTGGCCATCCCGACAGCGGCTCTGGCCACGTTCTGCCTGCTGGCCGATTGCGGCGGCCCCGTGTTGGTCATGGCCCTGCTGCTGGCTGCGCGCGATTTCAAGTTTCTCGATCGCGCTCTGCGCGCAGCCTGGCTCGAGCCGCACGTTTTGCAGGCGCGCGCCCAGGGCGTTCGTACCGGACGTCTCCTTGCCGCGCACATTCTTCCCTCTCTGGCACCCCAGCTCGGCGCCCTGGCCTCACTCTCCATCGTCACTTCGCTCAGCGCCTTAGTTCCCGTAGAAGTTCTCTTCAATGTGCCGGGCGTGGGCAGTCTGGCGTGGAACGCCGCTCTCAACCGCGACCTCCCGGTCCTGCTCGCGGTGATGATCGTCATGGCTCTGGCCGTCACCTGCAGCGGAATGGCCACGCCGTACGCCGCGGAGTGGAAACAGGCATGAAGCTCCGGCGTCCGATTCTGTGGCTTCTGCTCGGGCTCGTTGTGGCCGCGTCCGGCATCCTCTCGATGCCGGGCGCAAGCTCGACCCGGCAGGACCGCGATGCGACCCTGGCCGCTGCCTCGGCAAACCATCCGGCCGGCACGGATGCGCTGGGTCGCGACCGCCTCGCGCGTGTTGCTGCGGCCTTCCTGCTCAGTCTTGCCGGCGCTATGGTCGCCTCTGCGCTGACCACCGCGGCGGCTGCGGGAGTCGGAACGCTGGCTGCGTTTGGCCGCCCTTCGATGGGATGGGGCCTCATGGTGGTTTGCGATGTTTTTCTCGCGCTGCCCTGGATGTTCCTGCTCATGATGGTGCGCTCGGCCTTGCCGCTGACCACCTCGCCTGCGCGATCGGCCGCGATCACCTTCCTGGTGCTCGCTGCATTAGGATGGCCGGCCAGTGCCCGCGCCGTTTATCGCGGAGCCATGCAGCTCAGGACCTCCGACTGGATGCTCTATGCGCGTGCTGCGGGGTTGAACAGCGCCGGCATCGTCCGCCACGTCATTCCGAATCTCTTGCATCTGCTGCTGCCGCAGTTCCTCATCAGCATTCCCGCATTCGTGATGGCGGAAGCGAATCTCGGGGCCCTCGGATTAGGCGTCGGAGAACCGCTGCCGTCGTGGGGCGGCATGCTGTTCGAGCTCAACAACTCCCCCATGCTGGCCGAGACGCGGTGGGTCTACTTTCCCGTCGTTCTCCTCGTCGTTGTCTTGCTCCTTTTGGAGGGTGTGGCCGCGGAGGCCTGAGCCATGAACCTCGCTCGTCGCATTCTTGTGTGTCTTGCCGTGCTTTCGCCGATCGTCCTCACCGCGATCTGCAGCGCACAACAAGCGCCGCGGCTGCCGGGTGAGCTGGCCTGGACCCTTGGCTACGACCCGAAGACCTTCGATCCGGCCAAGGTCGACGACGAAGAATCGGAAACGGTGCGCTACCTCACCGCCGGCGTTTTGCTTCGCTTCAATCGCCTCACTCAGAAAGTAGAACCGGAGCTGGCGCAGTCCTGGACCATCTCACCTGATGGGAAGACCCTCACCTTCACGTTGCGCTCCGGCCTCCAGTTTTCCGATGGCAGCAGCCTCACCGCGCGTGATGTCGCCTGGTCGCTGCGCCGGGTTCTTTCGCCGGCCACTGCCGCGCCGGTGGCTGAGGAATTCGTCTCGCCTGCCGGCGTCACCGTCGACACACCCAACGACACAACCGTCGTCGTCCACCTCCCCAAACGCGTCATCGCCATCGACAAAGTCTTCGACGAGATCGCGATTGAGCCGGCTGGGCGCCCCTCCGAAGCGCGCGTCACTTCCGGACCCTTCGTCGTCGCCGATTATCGCCGCTCTCTGTATGTCCGACTGCGCCGCAATCCTCACTTCGCGGGGAAAGACGCCTCCGGCGCCGCGTTGCCCTGGGCCTCCGGCGTGCGCCTCGACATCCTCGAAAATACCGAACAGGAAATCCGGCTCTTCGAGCGCGGCGGCTACGATCTGATTGACAGCCTCCCGCCCGACTATTTCGAGCTCCTGCGGAAACGCGCTCCCGCGCTGGTGCGGGACCTCGGGCCCTCGCTGAATACGGAGCAGATGTGGTTCAACCAGGCGCCTGCGTCTCCCTTGCCGGCGTGGGAGAAGGCCTGGTTCCAGAACCGCGCTTTTCGCGTCGCGGTGTCCCAGGCCATCCATCGCGCCGACCTGGCGCGCATTGCCTATCTGGGCCATGCCACGCCCGCCTACTCCTTCATCTCGCCGGCGAACGCGCTCTGGTACAACCGCGGCCTCTCCGCTCCGCACACCGACGTCGCGGCCGCCAAAGCCGGCCTGGCGGCCGCCGGCTTCCGCCTGCAGGGGTCGGAACTCGCCGACGCTGCGGGCCATCCGGTCAAGTTCTCCATCCTCACCAATGCCGGCAACGCCGCGCGCCTAAAGATGGCCACTCTCATCCAGCAGGACCTGTGCCGCTCTGGGAATCCAGGTAACCGTCGTGACGCTGGACTTTCCCGCGCTCATCGAGCGCCTCATGCACACCGCAGGACTACGAGGCATGCCTGCTGGGCATGGAAAATGTCGATCCCGATCCCAACGCCATGATGAATATCTGGCTCAGCTCCTCGCCCAACCACCAGTGGAATCCATCGGAGAAAACGCCCGCCACCCCGTGGGAAGCCGAGATCGACCGGGTGATGAATCGCCAGGCCGGCGCGTTCAGCGATGCGGAGCGAAAGAAGGCCATGGACCGGGTGCAGCAGATCGTTGCCGAAGAAGCAGCCGTTCATCTATCTCGTCTATCCCAACGTTCTGGTTGCGGTTTCGCCGCAAGTTGCAGGGCGTGCAGCCGGCGGTGCTGGAGCCGCGGCTGATGTGGAACGTCGAGAAGCTTCGCCTGCAGGGGGCCCGATGAACGACGAAACTCTTCTTCGTGTTCGCATCTCGGCCGGCTATTCCGGCGGGCCAACTCTCTCCGCGATCTCGAATTCGAATTGCAGCGGGGCGAGGTGCTCGGTCTGGTCGGCTCCAGCGGAGCCGGCAAGAGCACGCTCGTCCTGTCGCTGCTGGGCTTGTTGCCGTGGCGCGGCGGCCGCGTTTCCGGCGAAGTGGTGCTGCGCGGCACAGAATCTGCTGCAGCTTCCGAGAAGCAGCTGCGCGCTCTGCGCGGCAGGGAGATTGCGCTCATTCCGCAAAGCCCCATGACTGCGCTCAATGCAGCCATCAGCCTGCGAAAGCCATTTCCAGGAGGCGTGGAGAGCCCATGAGAAGCAGGGCCGGCGCGGCGCTCGAAGAGCAGAGTGCGAGAGCTGCTTGCCGAGGTGCAATTGCCCGCCGATGCCGGAATTCCTGCGCCGGCGCCCCCGCAAATCAGCGTGGGACAGGCGCAGCGCGTGCTCATTGCGCTGGCGCTCCTGCATCGGCCTGCGCTGATCGTCGCCGATGAACCCACCAGCGCGCTGGATCCGGTAACCCAGTCCCAGATCGTCGATTTGCTCCGGAGCCTCAATCGCAGGCACGGCGTGACGCTGCTTTATATCTCCCACGATCTGATTTCGGTGATTCAGCTCTGCGATCGCGTTGCCGTTCTGGACTGCGGGAACGATCGTCGAGAACCTCCCGGTCGGTCAACTCTGCGAAGCGAAGACATCCGGCGTCGCTGGCGCTGCTGCGGGCTCTGCCGGTTCCTCCGGAAACTCTGCTTGCGTTTTCGCGATAGTGCCATCGGAGAGGAATTACCACAGACACTAAGATTACCTGGAGCAATAACTGACGGTCCGCCTCATTTACCACGACCTCGTCATTGCTCGTCTTCGCAAAGCCACTTACTTTACGAGATGTGCAGGGCGTGCATCGTTTGTAGCCTCCCCAGAGGCGGATGCAGCCCGCGCGATCGAACGTGCAAGTTACCTCGGTGACCCGGAGAGAGTAAGAATGTATCGTTCCCGTGTTCGTCTGCCTATCGTTCTTGGTTCTCTGGCCGCTTTCGCAGCGACTGCCTTTGCCGCGTCGACGCCCAATCGCAAGATCTCGCCCGATCTGGCAGCCTCGTCGTCTTCGACGGCACGCAGCCGGTCATCATCCAGTACTACAATCCGCCAACCTCCGGTGGAGACCGGATTGCTTGGCCTGCTGGGCGGTCTGCTGCAAGACGGTTCTCGGCCCGATCAACGCGATCGTCGACCAATCTCGCGCCGGCTCAGCTCAACGCCGATCGCCGCGGATCCCAACGTGAAATACATTTCGCCGGATCGCGTCATTGGTCGCGCGGCAGGCCGGTACCATCACCGTCGGCTGAGTTCACCAGCGAGCCGATCAACGCGCCGGCAGTCTGGCAACAGGGCTATAAGGGCACGAACATCGGCGTCGCCGTGATTGACAGCGGCATCACGCCGGTTCCGGATCTCGCCGCTCAATCCCGGGCTTCCTCTCTGAGCGCGGTCACGAATCTGCTTGCGCTCGCTGACCGAAGTGGCCCCCGGCGCAACCGGCCGGATCGTCTACAGCCAGAACTTTGTTCCCAATGAAAACGATGCGCTCGACCACTTCGGACATGGAACCCATGTTGCGGGCCTGATCGCCGGCAACGGCGCTCAGTCGTACCGGCCCGCAGTACTTCCGGACCTTTATGGGATCGGCGCCCAACGCCAACCTGATCAACCTGCGCGTGCTGGACGAGAATGGTGCCGGGCACCGACTCCGCGGTGATTGCCGCCATCGGCGAGGCCATTGCCCTGAAGAGCAAGTACAACATCCGCGTCATCAATCTCTCCCTCGGCCGCCCGATCTTATGAGAGCTATACGCTCGATCCTCTCTGCCAGGCAGTCGAAAAGGCATGGAAGGCGGGAATCGTGGTCGTGGTCGCGGCGGGCAACGATGGCCGCGATCTGAATCTGAATCCCGAAGGCTACGGGACGATCGACGCGCCGGGAAACGATCCCTATGCCCTCACAGTCGGCGCCATGAACACCATGGAGACCGCGTCCATCCAGGACGACATCATTGCCAGCTACAGTTCGAAAGGGCCGTCCTTCATCGATGACGTGGTGAAGCCCGACGTCGTGGCGCCCGGCAACCTGGTCACCAGCCTGCAGTATTCGCAGGATTCGCTGGCCGTGAACAATCCTTCGTTCTACACGCTGTACTCCTTCTACCGCACCAACGGCGCGGAAACGCCCGTCGCAGAATTACTTTCCGCTGAGCGGCACCAGCATGGCTACCGGCGTCACCAGCGGAGCCGTCGCCGATCTGCTGCAGGCTGCGCCGCAGCTGACTCCGGACCAGGTGAAGGCCCTGGTGATGGTCAATGCCGATCGCAGCTATTTCCCGGTATCCAGCAGCGTTACAGACGAAGGTGTCGTGTACAACGCCAACTACGATGTGTTCACGATTGGCGCGGGCTATCTCGACATCGCCAAAACCGTCAGCGCCGCGCTGAGCAAGGGGCAATCGGTGCCCTCCGGTACGGCCATGTCTCCTGTTGCGGTATACGACGCCAGCGACCGGCGATACGACAGCCGTCATCAGATCCCAGTGCGCTCTGGACCTCTTCGGGGCTCTGGTCTGCCGCCAGCGTTTATGGCAGCCGCGCCTTCCTGTCTTCGGCAGCAGCAACAGCGCGCTGTGGGGTTCAACCGCCCTCTGGGGTAAAAGCGATCCCGACGGCTACACCGCGTTATGGGGCAAGACCGCATTGTGGGGCAAAGGGACCCCAGAAGCGGAGACTGCTCTGTGGGGTAAGGACACGACGGATGCTCAGACGGCTCTCTGGGGTAAGTCTGACCCTGGTGATACGAACGTGTCAGTCCAGTATTGATCCACGGCAACGGGCGCGTGGAGGCCACCGGGATAGTTATGGTGGACTTTTGTCGAAGCGCGCTCGTCGCATCGCGTCAGGATCGTCGATTTCAGTTCCTGACCTCCGACAGCGTGGAATTTCTGTTTCACCTGGAGCGTTCACGCGCTCTTTGCCTTGAGTTGAAAGACCCGCGCCACAGGGAGTGGCGCAAAATCTATGCCTGCTGAACATGCGCGGCCCGGCGATATCGCTGGCCGGACCGGACAGATACGAGAATTATGCGTGCCCTCCGGATCGCCCCCGGTGTGCGAGCGCGGCTGTTTGCCCTCACGATACCAGGCGCTGCTGACCCTTCTTCTGCTGGGTGTCCTGTCTGGTGGACTGACACCGGTCTGTTCGGCGGCCGGTCGGTCGAACGTGACGGATCAGAACCGCGCGTACTGGCTGATCAACACGGCCCGGCCGGCTGGCATCCATCCTGCGCTTCAGGGCGCCCATCTTCGGTCGCTGATCGAGCAGGTGCGATTCAATCAAACCTCGCTCCCCTTCGAACACGGAGTGACGGCCGGGCCGGGCGCCGGAGATCTGGAGATTCAGTTCGCCCCTCCGGCAGCCGGCTCTCCCGATCCGCTCCGCTACCGGCTGCTTGGTTTCGACACGGAGTGGAGAGAAGCAGGCAAAGAGCGTGACGTCATCTATAAACAGCTTGCGCCAGGCAATTACGAGTTCGATTTCGAACATGCGGAGAACGCCGGCCTGAAGGGTTCCGTTGTGGAAAGCATCCCGATCACAGTGATCGCGCCGTATTGGCTGACGGGATGGTTCCGCAGCCTGTGTGTCGATCTTCCTGATGATCGTGATCCTGGCTCTTCACAAGCTGCGCGTTCGTTTCCTCGTCAAAAAACTCCAGGAGACGGCGAGCCGGGCCAGGGCCGAACTGTCGCTGGCCGCCAAGGTAGCCGATCACGCGCAGGAGGCTTTAAAGGAGCAGGCTCTCCGGGACAGCCTGACCGGTCTGTGGAATCGCAAGGCGATCTTCGCCATGCTGGAGCGCGAGGTTTACCGGGCGCAGCGCGATCAATCCCCCATCACGGTCCTCATGATCGACATGGACCACTTCAAGAAAATCAATGACACCCATGGCCATCTGACCGGCGATGAAGTGCTCCGCGAGGCAGCCAACCGCCTCACGGAGGTGATGCGTCCTTACGATTTTGCGGGGCGCTATGGCGGCGAGGAATTCCTCGTCGTTCTGCCCAGCTGTTCGCCGCACAATGGACTCCAGCGCGCAGAAGACTTCCGTCGCGTCATCGCCGGGCTGCCAGTCTCAACGGGTGTCGGCCCGCTCGCCGTCACCTGCAGCCTCGGCGTGGCAGCCTACGACGGCTCGATGCCGCTGGAAGATCTGATTCACCGGGCGGACGAAGCCCTCTATCGCGCGAAGCGGAAGGGCCGTAACTGCGTCTGCGGGGCGAGCAGCAAGCGGTTGCCAGTCGCCGTTAAAGGAGCATGACCGGGCGGGCGCGTCTCTTGCCGTACGAGCGGTAATCCGCCAGCGGCGAAGGATTTCAGTGTTCTCGCGTACTTCCGTCCTCAACGCATTCTCGTCGTTTGAATCCGGACGCTGCGCCCAAACCCTCTCCCGCACCGCTTGACAGGCCGCCCGGCGGATTCCCTCTGCACGGGCGCGCGTTCACCACTCTCGTCCCAAACGAGCCTTTTGCCTCCAGGATCTGCCTGAGAGAAAGCTCCTGGTTGCTCCAGGCATCCGCGCGTCGGCCCGTCTTCCAGCGATTTTCGACAACGGCACAGGGTACCCTCGAATGGGGCAACGATGTCCACCACACTATCCATGCCGGCCGCGTTGCGTCGTGGCGGGTTATCCCGCGGAAGGAACCGCCGTGGTCTCCCCATCTCGAACCGGAGTACGATTGCGCGACCGGCGATCCGCATCGCAAATTTGTAACGATGAAATCGACCAAACTCATAATCCTGCAGGAGGGTGCAGCATCCATGGCCACAGAAGATACAGGGATCCTTTCAGACGAAGGGATGGCATCGGATCAATCCGCAAACGCAACACCATCCGAGCCGGCGCAGAGCCGGTTGGATGGCCTCAGCCGGAGAGCCTTTGTAGGTACGGCAGCGATGGCAGGTGCGAGCCTGATCTCGGCCTCCGGCGCTTTCGGCCAGAGCCGCACCGAACTGGAAGCGGGACGCATGGGCGATGCGGCCAGCGATCCAGGGCCGGAGAACCAGGTCCTGCTGGCGCTCAATCCGGATCCCAATCGACCGCCGTTCACTGACAGGGGTACGCTTCCGCCGTTCTGGTACGGGTTCGACCTGACCCCGAAACGGCTGCAGGGTGGCGGGTGGACGCATCAGGTGACCCAGCGCGAGCTTCCCTTATCGAAAGACCTGGCCGGTGTGAACATGCGTTTGACCGCGGGTTCGTTCCGCGAACTGCACTGGCATCTGGCCGACGAGTGGGCCATCATGCTGACCGGCAAAGCGCGCGTCAGCGTGATGCAGCCCAACGGCAAAATGTCCATCGACGACGTGGAGAAGGGCGATCTCTGGTATTTCCCCGCGGGCTACCCTCACTCGATTCAGGGCCTCGAGGGACCGGGCTGCGAGTTCCTGCTCGTGTTCGACCAGGGCGATTTCTCAGAAGACGATACGTTTCTTCTCTCCGAATTACTGGCTCATATTCCACCCGAAGTCATTCAGAAGAACATGGGATGGTCCCGACAGGAATGGGATCAGCTTCCGCCGAGTGAGCTCTATATCTTTCCTGCCGAGCTGCCCGGGCCCCCTCGAAGACGACAAGCGCTTTCTCGGCTCGCACCTCGAAACGGAAAATCAGTACACTTTCATGGCGCCATGACCATGAAGCCACTCGCGGAAACGGCCGGCGGAGCGCGCGGGTTATCGACTCGACCAATTTTCCTGTCGCTAAAAATGTAGCCACTGGCATCGTCACGCTCAAGCCGGGCGGCCTTGCGCGAACTGCACTGGCATCCCAACGGCAGCGAATGGCAATACTGGATCCAGGGCAAAGGCCGGATGACCGTTGCCATGACCGGCGGCCGAGCCCGCACTGTGGACTTCAACGCAGGCGATGTTGGTTTCGTGCCTAACATGGCAGGGCATTACATTGAAAACACCGGCACCGAAGACCTGATTTTCCTCGAGATGTTCAAGACATCCGCAATATCAGAGCATCTCGGTTAACGAGTGGATCGCGCGCATGCCGGACAAAATGGCCCAGGCGCACCTGAAGCTGCCGGTTGCTGCGATTCGCCGGGCGCCGGGAAGCCAATTCACAATCCTGCCGAAATAGAAGGAAACCGATGGCCGCGCGTGCGGATCGAAACTCAGTCAACGCGCGTGGCCGTCCCTTCAGCGAGACTCGCAGAGTCAGGTGGAAGCTCGCTCCGCGATCCGAGTGGTGCGATCGCCACAATCCACCCGCCGCCGATTCGCTGGTCGATCGACCAATCCACGCTGTTGTATTCTGGACCAATTCGTATGGCCACTCTTCAGGAATACCGGTGCGAAGTGTGCGGAATCGTGACCACCAGCCCCATGCATTGGTTCGTGATCCAGTGCGGCGATAAGCAACTGACCGTTCTGCGCTGGGATCCGGAAACAGCCAATGCCGACGGAGCCCGCCACTATTGTGGAGAAGCGCACGCTCAGGTGTACATCAGTCGCTGGTTCGATTCCGTCTGTTCACCTCCCAAGCCGGATTTCACAAGGCGGCGCGGCGCATAGCCGGCGCTTCGATGGCAGCATTCCGGCACTATCGATCGGCGATCGTCGCCAGCCTGATCCTCGTTCTAACGGCCTTGTTGGCCCAGTCAGCAAGCCGTTGGACGATCGGTCCCTTCCTTCGGCCTGCGAACGCCCGCCCGGTGGTCGTGCCGGACCCGAAGTCAGTCTTTGCAATCCCATCCTCCGCAAACCAGTACGATGGGAGGCCCTCCATACCTTCAATCCCGCAGCCATGGTGCGCGACGGAAAGGTGTACCTCCTCTATCGAGCCGAGGACGACTCCGGCGAGATGCGGATTGGCGGCCACACCTCCAGACTGGGACTCGCAATCAGCGAGGACGGCCTCCATTTTCAGCCCGCATCGGCTCCGGTCTTCTTTCCCTCTGTCGATGCCCAAACCGAGCGTGAATGGCCCGGCGGCGTCGAAAATCCACGCCTCGTCGAGCGCGAAGAGGGTGGGTATGTTCTTACCTACACCCAATACAGCCGCAAAACCTATGACATCGGCATCGCCGTCTCCGACGATCTGACCCATTGGCAAAAGTACGGCCCCGCCTTTCAGGACGCCGCGGGCGGAAAATATCGAGGCCTGCAGTGCAAGTCGGCGGGAATCGTCACGGCGCTGAAGAACGGCAGGTTGATCGCCACGAAAATCAACGGCCAGTACTGGATGTATTGGGGAGAAGGAAGGGTGCGCCTGGCCAGCTCTCCCGATCTGATTCATTGGTCGCCGGTCGAGGATGCGCAGGGAAACCCGGTGAGCGTTCTCGCCGAGCGTCCCGGCCATTTCGACAGCGCCTTTCCCGAAGTCGGTCCGCCTCCGGTACTCACCCGCCGCGGTATCGTCGTGATCTACAACGGAAAAAACGCGGCCGATGCCGGCGATCCGCAACTTCCCATCGGCACCTACGCCGATGGCCAGGCGTTATTTGCCGCCGATGATCCGATGAAGCTGCTGGATCGCCTCGATCAGCCCTTTCTCGCTCCCGCAACCCCCTTTGAACGCACGGGCCAGTACAAAGAGGGGACGACCTTTGCTGAGGGTCTCGTCTATTTCAGGAGCAAGTGGTTTCTGTATTACGGCGCTGCGGATTCGTTTGTCGGTGTTGCTGTCGCCGATGCGAACCCGTAGCGCCTCGCACCCTTCTCAGGCCGCTGCTCCCTGGTTCCGCGTGGTCTCAAAGAGGAACCAGCTGCGCCGCTGCGTCTCGTCGATCCAGTTTTCCAGCAGACTGGCGGTGGCTACATCGCCCGCGTCGTCGCAAAGTGCGTGGACGGCGCGCATGGAGAGCACCAGGGCCTTCTCGTCCTCGTGCAGTTCGCTCAGCATGTCTTCCGGTGTCACGTAGTCGGCGTCGTTGTCCTGGACCCGCTGCAGGCGTGCGATGTGGCCGATGGACCGGATCGTCGTTCCGCCAATTTTGCGTACGCGCTCCGCAATGTCGTCTGTCATCGCGAAGATCTGGTCGCCGTGGTCGTCGAGCAGCAGATGATAGTCGCGGAAGTGCGGCCCGCTCATGTGCCAGTGAAAGTTTTTGGTCTTCAGGTAAAGCGAGAATACGTCGGCGAGCAGCGCATTCAGGGCTGCGGAAATATCCTGCACCGCCTTGCTGTCGATGTCCGAAGGGGTTGCGAGAGGCGCCTTCTGCCGCGCAATCAGGTTGACCTTACTTGTTGCCATTGTTCTCTCCTCCTCTGATTTGCTGCTTTTCGATCCTCTGATGCTCCGGCCAGGCCCGAGGGTTCATATTCCAACGGCAGCGAAAGGCGCTAAACCGCCTGGCTTATCCATGGATCAGAACAGGTCGGGGATGCTGGTGAAGGCGATGCGCGTGGGAGCAGCGGCGCGGGCCAGCAGCATGCTCGCCAGAGAACAGGGTCGCCGTTCCGTACTTATGGTTCATCGCGTCCATGGTGCTGGTCAGGCGCGTGCGCCTGCTCTCGATCTCCAGATTCGAGAACAGGCTGAGCGTATGCAGATGATCGGGCACGAGGTTGCCGAGCCACACTCCGATGAAGAAGGGCTTGCGATGCTTTTCGTCCTGGGGCCGCGCCGCCCACAGCTTGCCGAGAGCTTCGATCAGCGTTTGATTGTCCTGGCATTCGATCACCGTCAGTCCCTGGGACCACGCCGTCTGATGAATTCCCGATGAATGTTGTCCGCGAGCCTCCGCTTTCGAGGTTGCGTACTTGATGGTCAGCGAGATATGCGTCGCCCACAGGCGTGCGGTGCGCAGCCGCATGGCCGCTTTATGCAGCAGCTTGTGCGCGACCGCATAACAGCCCTCGTCGGTGCGCAAATCGGGGGGCAGCACATGACTCTGGCTGATGGACTTCTGGTGCTCGAGCTCGGCATCGTGAAAATCTTCGCCGCGCAGCCAGTACCAGAGCTTCTCGCCGCCGATTCCTCCCCAGACGCGGTTGATCTGCTCGCGATCGAGCGCCAGCAGCTGCGGCATGGTCGCGATGCCGGATTCGTGCAGGCGCTTTTCCATGCGCGCTCCCACCCCGGGCAGATCGCGCAGCGTGAGCTGGCTCAGTGCAGAGGGCAACAGATCCGGCGTGAGCGCCACCAGGCCGTCGGGCTTATCCATGTCAGAGGCGATCTTCGCCAGATAGCGGTTCGGCGCGAGGCCAATGGAGCAGCGCAGCGTCGATCCGGCGTGTTGGCGGATGGAGGCCTTGATGCGGCGGGCGAGATCCATCGCGGCGGGCAGCGGCTGCTCCCGCCCGATCAGGCTCGACGCCATCTCGTCGATCGACATGACCGCGGCGACCGGCACACAGCGCTCCACCGCCTCGATGATGCGGTTGTGGTAGTCGACGTAAAGCTCGTGGCGCGCCTCGACGAGGATCAGCCCTGGACACATCCGTTTGGCTTCGCCGATTTGCGTGCCGGTGCGCACCCCGAAGGCTTTGGCCTCGTAGCTGGCAGCGATGGCGCACGTAGTGTCGGCCATCACCGGGGCGACCGCGATGGGATGACCGCGCAGTTCGGGGCGCAGCTCCTGCTCGACCGACGCGAAATAGGAGTTGAGATCGAGAAAGAGCCAGCGCACCCGCGGCTCGGATCCCGGACCGGGTTGGGGCAAGGAGCCCACGCTGCCATTTTCGCCTTCGATTCGCCATTGAGCAAATCCGTGCCGGCGGAAATTGGCTGCGCAAATTGAAAGACCTGAAGTCATGCCTCTTTGGTGCGTACCCCCAGGACACGGGGTGGTCAGGCCGGTGACGCCCAGGAGGGATTCCGAGTCGTTGAAAATCCGGGCTACTCTTCACGGCATGACAGAGGTAGCGGGCACATATCAGGCAGAGTGGGAGTCGAGGCAGGCGCTGAGCCTGGCCGGTCAGTCGGCGACCGTAATCCAGCGGGATGGAACGCGCAAAGAGATTCGGTTTGGGCGCGATGTGCGGCTCCGCCGCGAGGGCGCGCGGCCACCGGGGACGACGACGGTGTTGCAGCCCGTGGTCGAGGGGCACGTCGACGCCAGCGAGAAGGCCTTCGATCCCGAGGATCAGCACCTGGTGCTGAGCGATGGCAGCGTCTTCAGAATCACCTTCAGCTACGAGAGCTTCTTTTTCGCCGTTGAGCCGATGGTGTCGCGCTCGCGGCCCAGTCTTTAATCGAGCCATCCGTGGGGCTTCCGGGGCGCCTGATCGCCCGCAACCTTCCTGGAGCGAGACTGCGCAGCCTGCTCGCGGGGTCCTTCCCTCAATACAGAGACATTCCTCCCCGTACAGTTTTTGCGGCGTGAGACTCCGCCTTCTTCGCGTTGTGCGCGAAGCTGCGGAGCGTTCCTTTCCATAATCCCTTCGCGCGCCCGGTGGGTTCGCCGGGTTCTATACGGTTACTGTTTCCTGGTATTCGCCGAAGACTGCGCGCAGAGCGGAGGCGATTTCGCCGACGGTGGCGCAGCTCTCGACTGCTTCCAGAATCGCCGGCATGAGGTTGGCTCCTGCGTTGGCGCGATCGCGGATGCGGTCGAGGGATTGCTGCCACGCCTGCGGATCGCGGCGGGCGCGCAGGGCGCGCAGTCGCTCGACCTGTTTGCGCTCGAGGGCTTCGTCGATGTGCTGCGTCGGAATCGGCGGCTCGTCTTCGCGGGTGAAGCGGTTGACCCCGACCACAATCGCCTCGCCGGTGTCGACCGCGCGCTGGTAGTCGTAGGCGGCGTTCTGGATCTCCTGCTGGACCCAGCCACGCTCGATGGCGGCGAGCATGCCGCCGAGTTTCTCGATGCGGTCGAAGTACGCCTGAACCTTTTGCTCAATCTGATTGGTGAGCGACTCGATGGCATAGGATCCTGCAACCGGGTCGATGGTGTTGGCGACTCCGGATTCGCCGGCGATGATCTGCTGCGTGCGGAGCGCGATGCGAGCGGCTTCTTCGGTGGGCAGGGCGAGCGCTTCGTCGTAGCCGTTGGTGTGCAGGGACTGCGTTCCGCCGAGAACCGCGGAGAGCGCCTGGAGGGCGGTGCGGACGATGTTGTTCTCGGGCTGCTGCGCGGTGAGCGTGGAACCGGCGGTTTGGGTGTGGAAGCGGAGCATCCACGAGCGCGGATTCTTCGCGCCGAAGCGATCGCGCATAATGCCGGCCCAGATGCGACGGGCGGCGCGGAATTTGGCGACCTCCTCGAGAAAATTGTTGTGCGCGTTGAAGAAGAAGGAAAGACGCGGCGCGAAATGGTCGATGTCGAGACCAGCGTCCATCGCGGCCTGGACGTACGTCACGCCATTGGCGAGGGTGAAGGCCACTTCCTGCGCGGCGGTGGATCCGGCCTCGCGCATGTGGTAGCCGGAGATGGAGATGGTGTTCCACTCGGGAAGGTTTTCGCCGGCCCACGCGAAGACGTCGGTGACGATGCGCATCGCGTGACGCACTGGGTAGATATAGGTCCCGCGCGCGATGTATTCCTTGAGGATGTCGTTCTGGATGGTGCCGGAAAGCTGCTTCACGTTCGCGCCGGTGCGGCGCGCGACGGCGACGTAGAGCGCCAGCAGAATGCTGGCCGTGGCGTTGATGGTCATGGAGGTCGAGATGCGATCGAGCGGAATGCCGTCGAAGAGGCGCTCCATATCCTCGAGGGAGTCGATGGCAACGCCGACCTTGCCGACTTCGCCCAGAGCGAACGGCGAGTCGGAGTCATAGCCAATCTGGGTGGGCAGGTCGAAGGCGACCGAAAGGCCCGCGGTGCCCTGTTCGAGGAGGAATTTGTAACGGCGATTGCTCTCTTCTGCGTCGCCCATGCCGGCGTACTGGCGCATGGTCCAGAGCCGGCCGCGATACATGGTGGGCTGAATGCCGCGGGTGAAGGGAAACTCGCCGGGAAAGCCGAGCTCGCGCTCGGGAGAGAAGGCGGCGAGGTCGGCAGAGGTGTAGAGGGGCTGCGGCCTGGAATTATCCGGCATAGGAACTCGTCATTGTAAGGCAGCGAAGGTATGTCTGATCGGTTCTAGTGCTTCTGCCTGCGGTTGGCGCGCCAGAAGGAGCTGATGGCGAACCAGGCGAAGAGGACGGCGAAGGCGAGGTACATCGGCAGATGGTGGTCGCGCCAGCCGGCGGTTCGATACAGCTGCCAGGAGTGGACGGCGAAGACAAAGGTGAAGAGGGCGAAGAAGACGCCGGTGATCTGCAGGATGAGAAGGCCGGTGGCGTGAGCGAAGGGGCGCAGCAGCGAGGAGCTGAAGCGGCCGGCGCCGCGGGCGAAGCGGCGGCCGCCGTCGGCCAGCGCTGCAGACGCGGGGAGGCTGGTTTTCGGGAGGGCGGGAGCAGCGGACGCAGCCGCGGGCTTGGCGGCAGCAGCGGGCTGCGAAGAGGCTGCGGCATTCGAGCGCTGAACCGCGGCGACGGCTCCGGCAGTTCCATCGCGCAGCTTTTCTGCCGCGACGCGGGTGCCGACTCCGAGAATCCGGCCGAGGCGATTGGGCTGCATGGAAAAAGTCTAGCAGCGCGCCAAATGCGGACGGGCAGATTCGAATTGCCCCGTGGGAACATCAGAAGATAAGGTAAGAGAAACGGCCACCGTTGTGGGAAGCGCGGAGCCGGGGAATCGAGGTTGTCGACTTGAATCAAAAACTCCGCAAGCTGGTGCAGCAACTGGGCGAGGCGATTCACGAGAGCGTCTCCGAGTCGCCGCAGATTGCCGGTGTGGTCGCCGACATTCGGCGGCAGGGCTTCGAGGTGATGCTGATGCTGGAAGCGACGATCGGGCTGAACGAGGTGGAGGAAGAGCCGGAAGGTGCGCTGGCCGCGCCGGGTTCGGCGCAGGAGCACGCGGAAGCGGAAGAGGAGGGCACGTTCACAGCCCAGGACCTGCATTTCCTGAAGTCGCTGCGGATTTCGATTGCCGGAGAAGAGCAGGGACAGGAGGACGCCTGAGCGTCCTGTTTTGACGTGGTGCGCCGGGCGCGCAACTGGGCATGATTGTGATATATCTGGCCTTCGCCCTCCCCAGCCGGAGTGTTCTGAGAGCAAAAAGATGGCCGGAGCGCAGCGAGTTTTTTCCTGCAAGAGCGGTGAGAGGCGATCATGCCGATGAAGGACACTCTGGGCGTACTTTTGGCGGGCGGCGCAGGTGAACGGCTGTTTCCGCTGACGCGCGATCGGGCCAAGCCGGCCGTTCCCTTTGGGGGGCAGTACCGCATCATCGATATCACACTTTCCAACTGCATCAATTCCGATCTGCGACGGGTCTATATCCTGACGCAGTACAAGGCACTGTCGCTGAACCGGCACATCCGCGAAGGCTGGACGAGCGTCGTGGCGCAGGAGCTGGGCGAGTTCATCGAGATTCTGCCGCCCATGCAGCGGGTGAGCGCGAACTGGTACATGGGCACGGCCGATGCGGTGTACCAGAACATCTACTCCATCGGTTCCGAGCAGCCGAAGCACGTGCTGATCCTTTCCGGCGATCACATCTACAAGATGAACTACGGCAAGATGCTGCGGCAGCATCTGGATTCGGGCGCCGACGTGACGCTGGCGACGCTGCCGATTGAGCCGCAGGACGTTGCACGATTCGGGATTGTCGAAGTGGCGCGCAACGGCGAAGTGACCGGGTTCCTCGAGAAGCCGAAGAAGACCGATCTGCGCTCGCCGTTCAATCCGAACATGGTGGACGCCTCGATGGGCGTATACCTGTTCAACACCGATGTGCTGCTGCCGGCGCTGATCAAGGACGCGGAAGATCCGGAGTCGCAGCACGACTTTGGGCACAACATTCTGCCGGCGATTCTGGGCAAGTACAAGATGTTCGCCTACAACTTCGTCGATGAGAACCGCAAGGAAGCGCTGTACTGGCGCGATGTTGGGACGCTCGAGGCGTATTACGACGCGAACATGGACGTGGCTTCGGTGTCGCCCATCTTTAACCTGTACGACAACAGCTGGTCGATTCGGACGCGGGTGCGGCAGTATCCGCCGGCGAAGTTCGTGTTCGGCGAGCCGGGCCGGACGGGCATGAGCATCAACTCGCTGGTCTCGGGCGGGTGCATCATTTCTGGCGCCGTGGTGCGGAACAGCGTGCTTTCGCAGGATGTGCGGGTGAACTCGTATTCGGAAGTGGATTCGAGCATCGTGTTCACGCACGTGAATATCGGGCGGCACTGCAGGATTCGGCGGGCGATCATCGACCGCGATGTGCACCTGCCGGAAGGAACGGTGATTGGTTACGACCCAAACGACGATCGGAAGAATTATTTCGTAACGCCGGGCGGGTTGACGGTGGTGACGCGCGATTACTCGCTGTATGAGAATCCGGTTTCGGCGGATTTTCTGCAGGAGAGACGCGAGTAGGCGGACGGCGAGTGATCCCGGAGTCAGTGGCGAGTTAGTGGCGAGTTAGCATCTGACCCGGTTCGGTATCAGGCTGCACGAATCCGGGTGCGGTCGTTGGTTATGAGTCCTCCGTAATTCCCATTCAGCTCTGTCTGGAAAAATCAGTTTTTGAGGGGGTTGACCCCCCGCGATGTTGCTGATTGCAGGGGCGGCGTTTTTCGCCGGGCCCCGTGGTATTGGCTGCGTGGTTAACAGGGTCAGGGGGTCGCGACTCCGGCCGGCTGTTTCTGTGCAATGTCCTGGAAGGGAGTGACGCGGGCAGCGTTGAACTCCTCGCGGGTTTCGCCGCAGCGGGGAGCGTACATATCGGTCAGCTCGTCCGAGGTGCGCAGGATTGCCTTGTCCCAGTCTTTCTTGAGGTCGCGGAAGCGCCATGAGCGTTTGGGAGCGGGAGGGGGCACAGGATCGGGCACCGGGCTGAGAGCACCGGGCACAGAATCGAGATCCGGGCTCAGGGCACCGGGCTCGGCATCGGCTTCCGGACACTGTGCACTGAGGTCCGCGGCGGGTTCGGACGCGGCCGGCGCATCGAAGATTTCCTGTCCGGGAATGCCGAGGCGGCGGAGTTTGAAGCGGAGCTTGGCGGCTTCGAGACGCTGGGAGTGCATGGTGTGGGCGAGCCGGCATCCGGCGAGAAGGGCGCGGCCGTTGGCGACCGGGATGGTGCCCCAGGCGAGGCCGCGCAGGGCCTGGGAGAGGAGGTAGACGATGGAGTCCTCGTCTTCGAGGAGGGGAATGTCGATGGCGCCGCCGGAACTGGCCTGGAAAAAGTGATGGTGGCGGAAGCAGTGGTCGAAGCCGCGGAGGGCCCAGTCGCGGCAGCGCAGGCCGTTGCTGCGGGTGTAGCTGCACTGGCGGTCGGCGGGCGCGACGCCGCCGGGGGATAGCTGGTCGAGGTTTTCTGACACGGATAGTTCCTTCCTGGGTTGAGCCTGGAAAACGGAAAAGCCCCGCCGGGCAGGCGAGGCTTTTTCTTTTTCTATCTATAAGTTCAGAATATCAGATTAGAAGAATAAACACGCCAATTATGTTTTGTTGTAAGTGGTGTGTCATCAGCATAAGTTACTTTGGGTAAGTGGTGGAAACTTGACAAATTTGCTGAGTTAGCGGGTTTGCCGGCCAGGGGCTCAGTCTGAGCGGTTGCTGGTGGCGGCTGGTTCCGCGGTACGGGACCGGCTTGGTTTGTTCTGGACGCTTGATGGGCGACTGAAGACCCAGAGGAGAAATCGCCATGGATGGAGCGGGACTGTGCTTTCCCAAATCGGAACAAGGCAGTACTTTCGCGTCGACCGAGAACCGATTCGCGTTGACGTTCGGGCGGCTGGGGATTCAGCTTCTTGCTCTCCACCCCACCAGGCCAAAATCGGGCCTGTTGGGGGCCCCGGCTATGGGGTGAACCTGGCCGTCTCTGCAGTGGGGGTGGTGGTGTCCTTTTGCATGCCGTGAGGTTTGGGGTGACACGGGTTTTCGCGTGCGCGAAAATCTTTCGCGACCCAATTATGGGTTGCGCCGAAAGCGGCGCAACCGATTTTGGAAGCTCCGCTCGGGATGACAGCTGCGGCTTTTGGACACGGGTCGCGGTGGAGCGAACTACGCTGCTCGCGCTGCTTGATCGCACCGCTGGAAGGTTCTTCCCCAGCGCTTTGCTCAGGATGAGGTTGGCTTAGTCCGCGAGGTTGAAGATGCGGATCTGGACTAGTTTGCTGATGGTGAGGTTCTGGAAGCCGCGGGCCTGCATGCGGTGGATGAAGTCAGGCGTGACTTTGAAGATGCGCATCTGGATGAGCTGGTCGGCAGTGGGATCGTAGCCCATGGCGCGGTACTCTTTGACCTCGTCGGGATTGACGTGGTGGACGCCGAAGGCGATGAGTTTGCCGGCGGGGAGGTTCGCGTAGCCGAGCGCGGCCATGCTGTGGACGAAGTCGGGGGTGATTTTGAAGATGTGGAGGGCGATGAGGTTGCCGGAGTTCATGTCGGTGACGCCGGCGGCCTGGAGCTGCTGAATCCAGGCGGTATCGATGTGGAAGAGGGTGTAGGTTTCGAGTTTCTCGGAGCTGAGATCGGAGAAGCCGAGGCGCTGCATGCTCTGCAGGAAGGCGGCGTTGGGGGTGAAGGTGAAGTCTCCGGAGAGGATGGCGCCGTGGACAGCGCCGGAGCAGGAGATGGTGCCGGCTTCGGCAACGATTTTGGCTTCGAGGTGCGCGCCTTCATGTTCGAAGTCGGTGAGAGCGAGGCCGATGAAGTTGCTCAGGGGGGCGTCGGAATCGTTCTCGTGACAATGCCTGTCGCCGTCGGCGTTCTGGCAGTCGCCCTGTTCGAACTCGTAGCGGACGTGGTCGGGCGTGGTGGAAGGGGCGATGGTGCAGGTGCCGTGAAGGGTCTGCAACGCATCGTCCGCTAAGAAGAGGGGAGCGGAGAAGAGGCGGCTGCCGGCGAGGCAGAGGACGGCTATGAGAACGGCAGAGCGAACGCTCATGGCGGATCTCCTGGGAGTTACGGGTCTGTCCCGATGTTCCTGGTTGCGGGTGGTTCTCAGGGGCTAAAGCCCCGATTCAATCTGGGCCCATTACGGCACGACTGCAGTCGCGCCCTGAGACAAAAGCCGCTTCAGAACGGCGGCTCGGTCAGCAATTTCCTATTTCTTTCCGGCGTCGGCGTCGTCGTCGAGGATGCCGGAGATGCGCAGCTTGACGAGCTTGTCGATGGTGAGCTGGTCGAAGCCGTGCCGTTTGGCGGAGGCGATGAAGTCTCCGTCGATATTGAAGATGCGCATGCGGATGAGGTCATCGACGGTGGCGTCGGGGAACTGGGCTTTGACGGTCTTCGCGAAGTCGGGGGTAACGTTTTGCACGCGCAGCTCGACGAGTTTCTTTGTGGGGATGTCACCGAAGCCGGCGGCTTTCATGCCGGCGACGAAGTCGGGCGAGACATTAAAGATGCGGTACTGAATGAGGTCGTTGAAGGAAGCGGCGTCGATGCCGTTGGTGTGGAGCTGGGCAGCCCATTCGGGGGTGACGCCCTGGACTTTCATGCTGATGAGCTGGTTAAGGGTGGGTTTGCCGAAGCCGATTTTCGCCATGGCGTCCGCGTACTCCGGCATGATGTCCTGGACCTTCATCGCGATGATTTTGTTGACGTCGGCGTCGTAGCCTTCAGCGTGCATTTTGGCGATGTAGTCAGGGGTGACATCCTGGACGCGCATGGCGATGAGCTTGTCGGCGGAAAGGGTGGCGCCGGTAGCTTTGGCCATCTCGGCGGCGTACTCGGGCGTGATGTTCTGGACGCGCATGGCAATGAGCTTCGAGACATCGGCGTCATACCCGGCGGCGTGCATTTTGGCGATGTAGTCGGGCGTGAGGTCCTGGACGCGCATGGCGATGAGCTGGTCGACGGAGAGCTTGTCGGCGCCGGTGGCTTTGGCCATCTCGGCAGCGTATTCGGGCGTGATGTTCTGCACGCGCATGGCGATGAACTTGCTGGCATCGACGTCGAAGCCGGCGGCGCGCATTTTGCTGATGTAGTCGGCGGTGATGTCCTGGACTTTCATGGCGATGAGTTTGTCGGCGGAAATTTTGGTGCCGAAGGCTTTGGCCATTTCCGCTGCGTATTCGGGCGTGATGCCCTGGACCTTCATCGCAATGTATTTGTCGAGGTCGACGTCATAGCCGGCGGCGCGCATGGCATCGATGTAGTCGGAGTGGGCGGAGGTTGAGGATGTCCGGGGCTCGGGGCTGGGTTCGGAGTTCTGCGCCTGGTCGGAGGAAGGCGTAGGGTGGTCGGCGCTGGGTTTGGGGGCGGGCGCGGCGGCCTGGAGCGCGGGATGGGTAGCGCGGTACATCACGGTCCTGGCGACGTGACTGGCTACCGGAGCGATGTGCGCAGCGACCTGGGGAACGGCGCGGAAGCTGGCAAAAACTTTGGGCAGCGGGCAGAGGAAGACGATGAGGGCGGTGGCGATTCCGGCCAGCGAGATGGGGCGGAAGCTGCGCGGGCTGGCTTCACGGTCGCCGAGAATGCGCAGGATGCGGGCACGAAGACCGGCGCGGGACTGATGTCCGTCCAGAGCCATGGCGAGGTGCAGGCGGGTGCGGCGCTCTTCTTCGAGACGGAGGAGCGCGGAAGCGTAGACGGTGGGATCGGAGCAGGAGCGGAGGGCGACGTCGTCGCAGCAGAGCTCGCGCTCTTCACGGACGCGGCGGCTGATCCACCAGACGGCGGGGTGGAAGAAGAAGAGGGTTTCGACGATGGTCTGGAGGAGGTTCCAGGCGTAGTCGGCGCGGCGGATGTGGGCGAGCTCGTGGGCGAGGACGACTTCAATCTGCTCGGGGCTGAGGCTGGTGAGGGCGGTGATGGGGAGCAGGATCCACGGACGGAGGACGCCGGCGGTGAGCGGGTTGGTGATGCGGGTGGAGAGGCGCAGGTCGACGAAGCGGGGGATGTTCATCTGGCGGCGGAGGACGTCGAGGCGGAGGAGCAGGGTGTGCGGGGCTTGTTGGAGACGGGCGCGCATGCGGCGGATGAGCCACCAGCCGCCGAGGGTGCGGATGCTGAGGAAGAGAACGCCGATGAGCCAGAGTCCGTCGAGATACGGCATGAGATGACCGAGCACGAAGCGGTCCGCCTGGCGCAGCGGCGCAGTGGCCGGCGTGCTGGAGAGGTCGAGGTGGAAGGGCTGGGTGCGGGTCGCGACGACGTCGCGAGCGGTGGCGGAAGAATGCGGGATCGGCTGATAGAAGGCGGATTCTTCGAAGGCAAGGGTCGCGACGGAGACGGCGAGCATGCCGAGGAGGGCACCGAGGGCGAGCAGATAGCGGGCGTTGGCGGAACGGCGCGCGAGGGCGACGTCGGCGACGCGATAGACGAGCGCGATGGCCGCGCCTTGCCAGAGGAAGTGGACGAGGGTCCAGCCGAGGGCTTGCCAGTGGTGTGTCATAGGCTTTGTCTCTTTTGGTCGATGAGGTTGCGGAGTGCTTCGAGTTCCTGATCGTTGACGGACTCAAGGGAGAGCGCGTGCATGGCGAGCTGCGCGGCGGAGCCGGCGAAGAGGCGCTCGCTGATATCGCGAACGAGCTGGTCCTGGGTTTCGTTTTGCGAAGCGGCGGGATGGTAGATGTGCGCCTTGCCGGACTCTTCGCGCTCGACGAGGCCTTTCTCGGTCATGATCTGGAGGAGCTTGAGGACCGAGGTGTAGCCGAGGGCGCGCTTCGCGTTGATCTGGTCGTGAATGTCGCGAACGGTGGAAGGGCCGCGGTCCCAGAGGATGCGGAGGAGCTCGAGTTCGCCTTCGGTGGGCCGCGGGAGGGGGTGGGTACGCTTCATGATCGTGAAGGTATACGAAGGGGTTCGTAGTTGTCAACGAAGATTTTCGTAGGTGGGAGATTTTGTGACGAATGGGACGGGGGCGAGTGCAGTTGGGTGGGGGGAGGGAATTTGCTTTGCGATGCGGTCGGCCGGGACCCGAAGTGGAGACGATGCTCTCAGAATGGTGCAGGAGAAGTACTTTCGGAGTGAACGCGGATCGATTTGCGTTGATATGGGGCGGGTGGGAGCGTTTGCTTCTTGCTGTGGGGTGAACCTGGCTGTCGCTGCGTTTGGGTGTTTGGGTGTTTGGTGTTTTGTGTGCGGGCTGTTGACGGGAGCGAGGTCAGGGAAGGAGAAAATTGTTGGGCGAGGTGGGCCCGAAGTGGAGACGAGGCCTCTTTCAGAATGGTGCAGGAGAAGTACTTTCGGAGTGAACGCGGATCGATTTGCGTTGATATGGGGCCGGTGGGAGCGTTTGCTTCTTGCTGTGGGGTGAACCTGGCCGTCGGTGCGTTTGGGTGTTTAGGTTCTTTTGTGTGCGGGCTGTTGACGGGAGCGGCCGGTGGGAGCGTTTGCTTCCTGCTGTGGGGTGAACCTGGCTGTCGCTGCGTTTGGGTGTTTGGGTGTTTGGGTGTTTGGTGTTTGGTGTGCGGGCTGTTGACGGGAGCGAGGTCAGGGAAGGAGAAAATTGTTGGGCGAGGGGGGCCCGAAGTGGAGACGAGGCCTCTTTCAGAATGGTGCAGGAGAAGTACTTTCGGAGTGAACGCGGATCGATTTGCATTGATATGGGGCCGGTGGGAGCGTTTGCTTCTTGCTGTGGGGTGAACCTGGCTGTCGCTGTGTTTGGGTGTTTGGTGTTTTGTGTGCGGGCTGTTGACGGGAGCGGCCGGTGGGAGCGTTTGCTTCCTGCTGTAGGGTGAACCTGGCCGTCGCTGCGTTTGGGTGTTTGGGCGTTTGGGTTTTTCGTGTGCGGGCTGTTGACGGGAGCGAGGTCAGGGAAGGAGAAAATTGTTGGGCGAGGGGGGCCCGAAGTGGAGACGATGCCTCTTTCAAAATGGCGCGGGAGAAGTACTTTCGGAGTGAACGCGGATCGATTTGCGTTGATACGGGGCCGATGGGAGCGTTTGCTTCTTGCTGTAGGGTGAACCTGGCTGTCGGTGCGTTTGGGTGTTTAGGGCTTTCGTGTGCGGGCTGTTGACGGGAGCGAGGTCCGGGAAGGAGGAGAGGTCAGGGAAGGAGGAATTGTTGGGCGAGGTGGTCGAGGAGGTTGTCCGTCGAATCGCAGACGCCGGTGTGGACGGGCGAGGGCTGGATGATGGTGGAGCGCGGGGAGATGAGCCAGTGGAAGCGTTCGCGCTGGGAGAGGCGGGCGATGGGTCCGGCGGTGGGGTCGCCCTGGCAGATGCGGGGGATGGCGTCGAGGTGGTTGCGGATGATTTCGATGTCGGCGTCGGGCCAGAGGGCGGTCAGGCGGGCTGTGTCGAGATGGACGCGCGCGTCGAGGAAGCGCAGTTCGGGGCAGAAGGCGATGACGGCGGCGTTGATGAATTCCTGGCGCTCGACGCGGGGGAGGACGCGGAGGATGGCGTAATCAAAGGAGGCGGGTGCGGGCACGGATGGCCTCCTGTTCGAAGATGGGTGCGGCAGCGAGACGGCGGGTGAGGAAATCGATGTAGCCGGCGCGGCGTTCGGCGGGGTCGAAGTCCGGATCAGCGGGCGCAGCGGGGATGGCGGCGAAGAAGGAGTCGGGGACGAGGTTCACGATGTCGGCGAGGAGCGCGGGGGTGAGGCGCTGGCGCGCGGCCTGGGCGGCTTCTTCGATTTCATTGGCCCAGGGCAGCAGGATGTGGTGCTCGATTTCCATGAAAGGCGATTCTATTTTGCTCTCGCGGGCGGGCCAGTTGTGGTGGAAGAAGAGCGCGGCACCGTGGTCAATGGGGTAGAGGCTGCGGTGCCAGACGAGCAGGTTGGCGTTGCGCGGGGTGCGATCGACATTGAGGACGAAGGCGTCGAACCAGACGAGGAGCGAGGCTTCGGGGGAGGGGGCGGCGTCGCGCGCGGCGGGGTCGAACATGGTGGAGCCGGGCAGGTAGTCGAGGGCGACGTTGAGCCCGGCGCTGGCTTTGAGGAGCTGACGGATTTCTGCGTCGGGTTCATTGCGGCCGAGGGCGGGGTCGATGTCGATGAGGACGAGGTCGGGGACGCGCAGGCCGAGGGCGCGGCCGATTTCGCCGGCGATGAGTTCGGCGATGAGGGCGAGGATGCCCTGGCCCGCTCCGCGAAATTTGACGACGTAGAGGCCGAGGTCGTCGGCTTCGACGATGGCGGGCAGAGAGCCGCCTTCGCGGAGCGGGAGCACGTAGCGCGTGGCTTGCACCGTGCGGAGCATGGAAGGGATAGTGTATCCAGCGGACAGCGGACAGCGGACAGCGGACAGCGGATAGGGGACAGCGGATAGCGGACAGCGGACAGCGGACAGCGGATGGCGGACCGCGTTCAGCGAGCGGGCGAGTCGTAGACTGATCGGGTTATGGATGAGGGCTTGCGGCGGCGGGATTTTCTGAAGATTGCGGGAGCGGCGGCGGTGGGCGGGCTCTCGCGCGGTTCGCTGGCTGCGGCGGCGGGCGGGATTTTTATTTTGGTGGATGGCGCGGATGTCGTCGCGTCGAGCGGGCCGGTGCGATGGGCGGCGGAGCGGCTGTGCAGTGAGCTGGCGGCGAAGGGGACGCAGGCGAGTGTCGTGACGTCGGCGCAGGAAGCTGCGGGGGCAGCACTGGTGGTGGTGGCCGCGGGACCGCATTCAGACCTGGCAAAGCATTTTTCGCAGAGCGGTGCTGAGTTGGGGGCGGAGTGCTTTCGGCTCATCTCGGGCAAGGTGGGACGGACGCCGGCGGTGCTGGTGTCGGCGACGGATGCGCGGGGATTTGTTTACGGACTGCTGGAGCTGGCGGAGCGGGTGCAGTATGGGGCGGAGGCGCGGGCGGCGCTGCATGGGGAGCGGCCGCTGGAGGAAAGGCCGGCGAACGAGGTTCGCAGTGTGGGGCGGTATTTTTGCTGCGAGCTCGAAGACAAGCCCTGGTACTACGACAAAGAATTCTGGCGCGGGTATCTGGACACGCTGGCGGCGAGCCGGTTCAACCGCTTTTGCCTGGCGTTCGGGCTGGAGTATGACTTTCCGCGCGGCGTGACGGACGATTATCTGCATTTTCCCTATCCATATTTAGTGGATGTGCCGGGTTATGCGAGTGTGCGCGTGGTGCAGCTGGCGACGGCGGATGGGCAGCGGCTGGCGACGCCGGGCGTGGTGAGCGCGGAGGAGCGGGCGCGGAATCTGGCGATGCTGCAGTTTGTGGCGGCAGAGACCGCGGCGCGCGGGCTGTGGTTTCAGCTGGGAATCTGGACGCATGCGTATGCGTGGACGGAGAGTCCTGACGCCTATCACCACATTGAGGGGCTGACGCCGGAGACGCACGCTGCTTACTGTCGCGACGCGCTGGCGATGCTGCTGCGCGAGTGTCCGGAGATTCAGGGGCTGACGCTGCGGGTGCACGGAGAGAGCGGGATTCCGGAAGGGAGTTACGACTTCTGGAAGACGGTGTTCGAGGCGGTGAAGGGGTGCGGGCGCAAAGTCGAGATCGACATGCACGCGAAGGGCGTGAATCAGACGATGATCGACATGGCGGTCGAGACAGGGATGCCGGTGAAGCTGGGCGCGAAGTTTTCCGCGGAGCATCAGAGCCTGGGGTATCAGCAGGCGGATATTCGGGCGCTGGAGATTCCGGATGCGAGCCGCGCGGTGAGCGGGCCGTTCACGGTGAGCAGCGGGGCGCGGAGTTTCACGCGGTACGGGTATGCAGATTTTCTGGCGCGGGGAGCACCGTACCGGTTGTGGTTTCGCTTGTGGCCGGGATCGCAGCGGCATTTGCTCTCGTGCGATGCGGAGATGGCGGCGGCGTATGGGAGGGCGGCGCATTTTTGCGGCGCGGCGGGACTGGATCTTTGCGAGCCGCTGATGTTCAAGGGGCGCGAGGGATCGGGCGCGGCGGGCGGGCGATGCGCCTATGCCGACGCGACGCTGACGCCGAACAAGGACTGGAAGAAGTTCGAGCTGTTTTATCGAGTGTGGGGGCGGAAGCTCTACGATCCGGACGCGGATGGGGAAAGCTGGCGGAGGACGATACGGTCGCAGTTCGGGCGTGGGGTCGAGGCGCTGGAGACGGCGCTGGCCGAGGCGAGCCGCGTGACGCCGCTGGTGACGTCGGCGCATTTACCGTCGGCGTCGAATCATGCGTTCTGGCCGGAGATGTACACGAACATGCCGGTGGTGGTGGGGGAGGAGAAGTCGCCGTATGGGGACACGCCGACGCCGCAATGTTTTGGGACGGTGAGCCCGCTGGATCCGCAGCTGTTTTCGACGGTGATCGAACATGCGCACGATTTGCTGGCCGACTGGCCGAAGGGGAAGTACTCGCCGATTGAAGTGGCGCAGTGGCTGGAAGACATGACGACTTCCGCGAAGGAGGCGCTGGGCACGGCGCGCGCGCAGGGAAGTTCGATTGGGTCGCCGGAGTTTCGGCGGATTGAGGAAGATGTGCTGATCCAGATTGGGCTGGGAATTTTCTTCGCGAAGAAACTGCGGTGCGGCGTGCTGTGGGAGATTGGGCAGAAGACGGGCGATGCGCGTGTGGGGGCGCTGGCGCTGGCGCAGTACAGGGAGGCGCGCGAGGCGTGGGCGACGATGGCGCAGCGCGCGCAGGGGGTGTATCGGGCGGACGTTGGCTACGGCGATGTGCCGATGCGGCGCGGCCACTGGATGGATCGACTGGCGGGGATGGATGAGGATCTTGCGGCGATGCAGGCGAAGCTGCAGGGCGCACCGACGGCGCAGTTGTCTCCGCGAGCCGAGGCGGCGGTGCGGGACGCGACGGGGCGGCCGAGCCGGCCGAGTTTGGCGGTGACGCATATGCCGGCGGACAGCTTTGTGCCAGGCGCGCCGCTGGATGTGGCGCTGGAGTTGGGGAAGGGATCGGCGGGCGACGCGCCGGAGACGGTGCGGCTGCATTATCGGCATGTGGATCAGGCGGAGCGATGGCAGTGGGCGGAGATGGATCCGAGCGGGCGCGGGTTCAAGTGGACGATTCCGGATGACTACACCCGGTCGGCGTTTCCGCTGGAATACTATTTTGAGCTGCGGCGGGGGAAGCAGGCGTGGGTGTGGCCGGGGTTTGACGGGACTTTCTCGAACCAGCCGTATTTTGCGGTTTGGAAACGGGGCGGGAAAGCTTAAGGTCGGCTGGCCGATGACGTGAACCGTTCGCCCATGGGTAGGTTGCTCACGAGAAAAAGCTGAGATCCTGCTGACCACTGGACGGGTTTCTCGCCACGCTCCGCTCAGGATGCCAGGCGACGGAACAAAATTTCACTTTATTTCGTACCTCTTCTTTCCAATAGAACGTCTATTGGTGTAGGGTGATTTCCCATAGAAGGTCGATGGGAAGACACGTAGAAGTTCTACTGGAGGGGACGCTGGTGCAGACAAAGAAAGAGCAGGAGCTGTTGCTGGGGACGCTGGACATGCTGATCCTGCGGACGCTGGTGATGGGTCCGGCGCATGGGCACACCATTGCGCACGTCATCGAGCACACGTCGGAGGACGTGCTGCAGATCGAGCAGGGGTCGCTGTATCCGGCGTTGCACCGGCTGGAGGATCGCGGGTGGGTGTCGTCGTACTGGGGCGCGAGCGAGAACAACCGCAGGGCGCGGTTCTACAAGCTGACGGCGGCGGGGCGGAGGCGGCTGACGGTGGAGACGCATCGCTGGGAGTCGATGGTGGAGGCGATCGGAAGGGTGCTGGGGCATGCGGGGCGGCGGGCTTCGGAGTGATGCGAGGCTGGTCGGGTTGATCGGGGTTCGGGCGCTGGATTCGGGTTGGGCGGGGATGGTCGGCTTGCGTAACGGCGAACAGGGCAGAGCCGAGCGTGCTTTCCCAAAAGGGTCGAGGAGGCTGGCAACACGGTACTTTCGGCCTGAGGCAGACGATCCGGTGGTATGGACGCGGCGATTGCAGAAGAGTTCGCTTCTTGCTGTGGGGTGAACCTGGCTGTCGGGGATTGCGGGGTTCGGGTTCGGGGTCCTGGTTCGGTTCTTGTGCTGGTTCTGGTTCTGGCTCTGGTTCTGGCTCGGGATCTGGTTCTGGTTCCTGATTGGGTTCCTGGCTCTGGTTCTGCTTCTGGTTCTGGCTCTGGTTTGGGACTCGGGTCTTATTCAGGGGTCTGACTCTGGCTTCGGTTCGGGATCTGGATCTGGTTCTGGTTCTGGTTCCTGATTCTTATTTGGGTTCCTGGTTCGGAATGAGTTTCTGGTTCGGGCCTTGTGCGGGATCCGTAGGGGGCGGCGATGAGTCTGCGGCGATATTGGCGGCGGCGAGCGTGGGATGAGGAGCGGGCGCGGGAGCTGGAAGCGCATCTCGAGCAGGAGACCGCGGACAACGTGGGGCGGGGCATGACGCCGACGGAGGCGCGGCGGCGGGCCTATATGAAGCTGGGCAATCCAACGATGATTCGCGAGGAGATCTGGAAGATGAACAGTCTGGTTGCGGTGGAGGATCTGGGGCGCGATCTACGCTATGCGTTTCGGCAGCTAGGGAAGAACCCGGGGTTCGCGGCGATCGCGATCGTGACGCTGGCGCTGGGGATTGGCGTGAATACGGCGATCTTCGGAGTCGTCAACGGACTGCTGTTCAGCTCGATGCACGTCCGGGAGGAGAGCCGGATGGCGGAGCTCGGATGGCAGCAGAAAGGCACCGGATGGCAGTCGAATTTTTCGTTGCCGGAGTACCAGGAGCTGAAGAAGCAAACGAAGGACGTGTTCTCGGATGTTGTTGGCGAGCAGTACAGCCTCGACGGTTTGAGTATGGAGGGCCGTAAGCCGGATCGCACATTCACGGATTATGTGACGGGAGATTTTTTCGACGCGCTGGGGGTTGAGCCGTATGTGGGGCGGGTGCTGCACGCAGGGGAAGGCGTGACGCCGGGCGCCGATCCGGTGATGGTGCTGAGCTACGGGTACTGGAAGCAGCATTTCGCTGCGGATCCGAAAATCGTGGGCAAGCAGGTGCTGATCGACGGCCATCCGATCACGGTAGTCGGCGTGACGGCGAAAGATTATCGGGGGCTGAACACGGCGCTGCCGATCCAGGCCTATCTGCCGCTGGCGATGATAGTGCCGCTCGAGAATGTTCAGCTGAGCGAGTACAACAAGTGGCAGAATCGGGGGCTGCGCGTTTACGGGCGGCTGGAACCGGGAGCGACGCGGCGGCAGGCGAATGCGACGCTGGCGGTGGTGGCGCGGCGATTCGGGGTCGAACAGCCGACGGTGGAGAAGGACACGGAAGTGGGGGCGTATCCGCTGACAGCGGGAAGGAATGTTGGTTTCGATACGGACAACAAGGTCGGGACAGTGTCGGCGATTTTTATGGGACTGGCGGGGGTGGTGCTGCTGCTGGCGTGCGTGAATGTGGCGAATCTGCTGCTGGTGCGGGCGACGGTGCGGGAGCGGGAGATGGTGATCCGGTCGGCGCTGGGGGCAGCGCGATCGAGGCTGATCCGGCAGATGCTGACGGAGAGCATTCTGCTGGCATTGTGCGGAGGCGCGGCGGGGATTGGGCTGGGCTTTTGGGGCACGCATTTGCTGAGTTCGGTGAATCTGGAAACCGATCTGCCGCTGAACTTCGACTTTGGGTTTGACTGGCACGTGTTTGCGTTTTCGGTGGCGATCGCGGTGGGGGCGGGAGCGCTGGTGGGGGTTGTGCCGGCATTGCGGCTGGCGCGGGCGAATCTGAATCTGGTATTGCGCGAAGGGGGCCGCGGGATTGCCGGCCGCGGGCACAAATTCCGCGACGCGCTGGTAACGGTGCAGGTGGCGAGTGCGCTGATGCTGCTGATTGTGGCGGGGCTGTTTACGCGCAGCCTGGCGAAGAGCGAGCATGCCGAGCTGGGGTTCAATCCGGCCAACGTGCTGACGATGATGATGGACCCGGGGGAGATAGGCTACAGCGATCCGCGGGCGCGGGATTTCTTTAAGGAAGTGGTGGAGCGGGTGCGTGCGGTGCCGGGAGTCCGGCAGGCGACCGTTTCGCAGGTAACGCCGATGGGACTGATCAGCAATGGAGGGGACACGGTCACGATTCAGGGGTATCAGCCGCCGGCGGGAGAGGGCGCGCCGTTTATCGGCTACAACCTGATCGGGACGGATTATTTTCCGACCCTGGGGATCGGGATGGCGGAGGGGCGGAGCTTTACCAATGGGGACGACGAGAATCATCTCTATGTCGCGATCGTCAGTGAGGCGATGGCGAAGAAGTACTGGCCGAACGAGGACGCGATTGGCCGACGGTTCACGATGCTCAGCGATTCGTCGCATCCGCTGCAGATTGTGGGGGTGGCGAAGGACGCGCGCTACTCGGGATTTTCGGGGCCGATTCCGCCGTTTTTCTATGTGCCGTTCGCACAGCACTACGCGGGGAATTCTCTGGAGACGCTGGAGGTTCGGACGGCGGGCGATCCGGCGGGGATGGCTCCGGTGCTGGAGCGGGTGATTGCGGGAATGACACCGAACCTGCCGGTCTTTGAAGTGAAGACGCTGCACCAGGCACTGTACTCGCCGAACGGACTGCTGCTGTTCCAGGTGGTCGCGGCGCTGGCAGGGATTATGGGGACGCTGGGACTGGTGCTGGCGATCGTGGGGGTGTACGGCGTGCTGTCGTATGTGGTGAGCCAGCGGACCAGCGAGATTGGGGTGCGGATGGCGCTGGGTGCGCAGCGTGGGGACATTTTGCGGATCGTGTACCGGCAGGGATTGTGGATTGTAGGGATCGGGCTGGCGGTGGGGCTGGCGGCGAGCTACGGCGTCGCGCATCTGATGCGGAGTCTGATCGGGGTGAGCCCGGGGGATCCGGCAACGTATGCGGGTGTGTCGGCAACGCTGGCGGCGATTGCGATGCTGGCGTGCTATGTGCCCGCGCGGCGGGCGATGTATGTGGAGCCGATGAAGGCGCTGCGGATGGAGTGAAGGGACAGCGGTCAGCGGACAGCGGACAGCGTTCAGAACGGCGAACAGATCGCAGGCCACAGGGCACCGGTTTATTCGTAGCGGAGGGCGGTGAGCGGGTCGATGTTCATGGCGCGGCGCGCGGGGAGAAATGCGGCGAGGGCGCTGACCAGCAGGACGACGCCGAAGATGAGCGCGTAATTTTCCGCGTTGCCTGGTTTCACGCCGAAGAGGAGGCGGGCGAGCAGCGGAGTGACGAGCAGGGAGAGAAGGAAGCCGGCGAGGAGTCCGGGGAGGACCCAGGCGAGGCCGTCGGCGAGAACCATTTTCATGACCTGAGCGCGGGGCGCGCCGATGGCCATGCGGATGCCGATCTCGGTGGTTCGCTGGGCGACGGACCAGGAGAGCACGCCGTAAATGCCGATGGAAGCCAGCAGGAGCGCGATGGCGGAGAGCAGCGTGGCGAGGAGCGAGGCGAAGCGGCTTTCGGCCTGAGCGCGAGCGACCAGGGTCGAGAGCGGCTCGACATGCGAGACCGCGAGGTCTTTGTTGAGGAGCGAGACCTGCTTCTGGGCAATATTCGCGAGGCCGGGGACGACGCCGGTGGAGCGGACGACGACGGACATGGGGCGCGGCGCGAGCGGGAAGGGCACGTAGATCTGCGGGCGGACGATGGCGGTGAGGGAGTGGCACTGGATGTGGCGGACGATGCCGACGATCACAACCCAGTCGCGCACGAACTGATAGGGGCCTGCAGGCGAATCCGAAGTATTAAGTTTTTTGCCGATGGCGTCGCCGGCGGGCCAGAGCTGGCGCGCGAGAACGTCGTCGATGATGGCGACGTGGAGGTGGGCGGCGTCGTCGGAGTCGGTGAAGTCGCGGCCCGCGACCATGGTGGCGCCGATGGTGGCGAAGTAGCCGGGCATGATGGAGCGGTCGTCGGCCATGACGGTGTTTTGTTGTTCGAGGGGTGCGCCTTCTTTCCAGTAGTAGTCGTACCAGTTGCCGGTGTCGTCGAGAGGCAGGTGAGAGACGGCTGAAACGGATTGAACACCGGGCAGAGTGCGGAGACTTTGTTGCAGCTGATGGAGCATCGGCCAGCCGGGACGCGAGATGCGGAAGGCATAGACGTTGTCCGCGTGAAAGCCGGGGTTGGCGCGCTGGATATTGACGAAGGTGCGCATGAGCAGGCCGGTTCCGAGCAGGAGCACGAAGGCGAGCGCGACTTCGGCGGAGACGAGAAGGCTGGTCCAGTGGCGGCGGCGCCATCCCGACTGGCGACTCGCGTCTTTGAGATTGCGGGTAAGGTCGAGGCGGCGCAAGGCGAGGACGGGTGCGAGTCCGAAGAGCGCGCTGGTGAAGAGGGCGATGGCAAACGTGAAAACGAGAACGCGGCCGTCGAGCGAGACCTGGGTGAAATTTGCGAAGGACGGCGGGCGTGCGGCGAGAATGGCGCGGACCGCGGCCCAGCCGACGGCGAGGGCGGCGAGCGCTCCGAGAAAGGCGAGCAAGAGGCTCTCGGTGAGGAACTGGCGCGCGAGCCGGGAGCGCGATGCGCCGAGCGCGGCGCGGATGGTGGTTTCGCGCAGGCGGTGACGGGCGCGCACCATGAGGAGATTCGCGATGTTGGCGCATCCGATGAGGAGCACGAAGGCAACGCCGCCAAAGAGAAGAAGCAAGGTAGTGCGGACTTCGCGGACGTTGTCGGCCTGGAGCGGATAGACGGAGAGGCGCAGGTCGCTGATGGTAGTTTTGGCGGCCATGGCGTTGAGGTCGGCGGCGGCGGTGTTCATCTCCTGTTGGGCACGGGCTGCGTTACTGCCGGGGCGCACGCGGCCGATGAGGTGAAGGAAGCCTGGTCCGGTGGGTTCGGAGGCATCGATGGGAACGTCGGTGAAGACGTCGACGTTGATGGGAATGTTGGAATCGGTGGCGAGGAGGATGCGGAAATTTTCCGGCAGAACGCCGACGACGATGGCAGAGCCGCGATTGAGACGGATGGCGCGGCCGATGATGGCGGGGTCAGAGCCGAAGCGGCGAACCCAGAGGGCGTGGGAGATGACGATGTTTTGAGGTCCATCGTGCTCGTCGTCGTCTTCGCGGCCGAAGAAGCGGCCGAGCGCGGGGCGGGGGCAGAGGAGCTGCAGAAAGTTGGAGGTGATGACGCCGACCTTGATCTGCTCGGCGTTGTTGTCGGCATTGCCGTCGCCGGGCAGATCGCCGTTGGTGGTCCAGATGCCGGCGATCTGATCCAGTTGCCGGGCGTGCTGCCGCATCTGAAAAAGCTGAAAGCGGGAGGCGGGAGCGCGGGTGGCATCGCCGAAGGCGGCGAAGATCGTGACGAGGCGATTCGCATCCGGATACGGGAGCGGGCGGAGGAGGACGGAGTTGACGAAGCTGAAGATGGCGGTGTTGGCTCCGATGGCGACGGCAAGGGTGAGGATGACGAGCGCGGCGAAGCCCGGACTGCGGCGCAACTGACGCAGGCCGTAGCGGACATCCTGAGAAAGGATTTCGAGGCTGACGCCGGCGCGGCGGTCGCGGACGGCTTGTTTGATGGGCTCGATGCCGCCGGATTCGGCAAGGGCGATGCGATGCGCTTCGGCGGGAGACAGGCCGGCGGCGATTTTTTCCTCGGTGAGGAGGTCGGTGTACGCGCGGACTTCGGCGTCGAGATGGTCGTTGACGGTTTGCCTGCGGAACAGGTTGCGGATGACGGCGCGGAAGCGGGAGTAGAGGCCCATGCAGCGTCTCCTGGGGTGACGGTGCTTCTCCTATCGAGAGGCTATATGAGTCTGCCGCGGAGTCCTACAGAATGTCAATAGGAGAAGAGCAGGGCCAGGGCACAGGCCACAGAGCACCGGGCACTGGGCACCGGGCACCGGGCACCGGGCACCGGGCACAGAGCACCGGGCACCGGGTGCAGGGCACATAGCACGGGGCGGAGAGATCCTTCGACGCACGCGGTTCGCTCAGGATTTCGCCTGCGGGCGCGGACGCCGGCAAAGCGGCTCAAGTAGACTGGGAGGCGATGGGCGCTGGGTTCGCTGCGACGGATCGTTTTATTGCCGAAGTGCAGTCAAACCGGCTGCGGGCGGGGTATGTGCTCGTGGGCGACGAGGTGTTTCTCTACGAGCGGTGCCGGCGGGCGGTGCTCGAGGCGCTGGTTCCTGCGGAGATGCGGGACTTTTGCCTGTCGGAACTGGACCTGGCGGAGACGAATATTTTTGAGGCGCTGGATCGGGCGCAGACGCCGTCGCTGATGGCGCCGTTTCAGGTGCTGTTCCTCCGGAATCTGAAGCAGCTGTACACGCGCGGAGCGAAGAAGGAGGAGTTCGCGGCGCTGGAGGCGTATTTTCGCTCACCCAATCCGCAGGCGCTGGTGATTTTTGTGGCGGATCATTTGCGGATTCCGTCGGACCCGCGGCGGATGGACATGCAGGACAAGGACCGGTTCGAGCGGATCCGCGAGACGCTGGGGGACTGGTGCGGGATCGTGGAGCTGGCGCGCGTGGACGAGGCCGATGCGCTGCAGTGGATGGCGGCGGAGGCGAAGCGGCGCGAGGTGACGATTGAGCCGGATGCGGCGCGGGAGCTGGCCGACGCGCTGGGCGCGGACATGATGCTGATCGCTAGCGAGGTGGAGAAGCTGGTGCTGTATGTGGGCGCCGAAGAAGCTGGTGACGCTGGGCGATGTGGAGACGATGGTGCTGGCGGCGAAGCAGCGGTCGCTGTACGAGCTGACGGACGCAATTTCAGCGAAGGATCGAGCGCGGGCGCTGAGTTTGTTGCATGGGCTGCTGAATGCTTCCGATGGTGGGGAAGATTCGGCGATCGGACATCTATATATGCTGGCGCGAACGTTTCGGCAGATGCTGGTGATTCTGGAGAAGAATGTGCGGGACTCGCGGGCAATCTGGCAGGCGCTGTGGCAGGGGTTCCGGATGCCGCCGTTTGCGGCGGAGGATGTGATTCGGCAGGCGCGGCGGTACAAGTCGCGGCGGGAGCTGACGCGGGCGCTGCGGCTGATTGCGCGGGCGGATCTGGAGCTGCGCTCGCAGCCTCCGGACAAGCGATTGGTGCTGGAGCGGCTGGTGCTGGATCTGGCGAGCGAGCCGAAGGCGGTCGCAGGGTTGAGCCCGCAGTACGCGATGGAGTGGTGAGAGTAGTACGTTCCTGGGGTCAGGGTTCCAAGAGCTGTGCGTCTTCCATCGCTTCGGCGACCGCGATGATGATGGTACGTGCGCTGGTTCCCCAGAGGTAATCGACAACGACATCCAGCCATCGGCAAATGCGGCGGAGTCTCAGGCGATGGCCGATTCCGATCAGATGTTGAGTTCTGAAGCGATATAAACGGTGCGGCGATGCAACGAAAACCCTTGGATATTGCGATTACCAACGGCTGACCGGAGAAGCTACTGCGGATTCCGCAGAGAATAGATTTGCACGACGCTGGTGTCGCTCATCATAGCGGGTCGCCCGTCGGGTGTAATCGAGAGAAAGTTCTCGAAGGGACTCGAACTAACGCTCAACCCATTCAACGGGGCAACCAGAGTCCATTTGGCATCGGCAATATTCAACCGGTAAACTCCGGGTTGTTCTCCGGGTTCTGCGGCTATTTTTGCCATCAATATGGACCTGGAGTCGTTTGACCACCGCCAGAAGCCCCAGTCACCACCAAATTGTTTCAAGGTTCTCCAGGTTTTCGTTTCTCGAGCATAGACGACCATCCGTTTCGGTAGATCTGCCATTGCGACCAGGTACTTGCCATCGGGCGACCACGATGGGACATACATGCCCGGCGTGCCCGGCCACACCGACACCTTTTTGCTTGCGAGATCCAGAACTTTGATACCGGCGAAGTGTCCTGGAGTCGGGGTGTCACTGAAGTCGATGGATGTCCCGTCTGGAGACCAGGTGGGAGTGACCTCGAGATCGCCGCCTTCCGAAGTAAGCTGCTCGGGAACGCCGCCATCAATAGAGACGCGGTAAATCGCCTTAAAATTACAAAAGGCCACCCATTTGCTGTCGTGAGACCATTCCGGCATCCATGCTGGTATGTCTGTCAACGGGAGCCTTTCGCTGCCGTCCAGCCTGCTGCGCCATAACAAATGCTGGGGGTAGTCGGCGTAAACCATCCATTGGCGGTCAGGAGAAATCACGAAACTCGAGGCGGCAAGGCCGTCCAGGAAGGGAATGAAACGTTGCCCTTTGGGGTCGTAAGCCTGCATCGATCCCTGCGCGACCCTGCCGATCACAAGCAGGTTGGCGCTGTCCCGGGTAAAGGTCCTGGCTACGACATCCATTTGCTCGGGCGTAAGACGTACGGCCGAGGCTTTCTTCCAGAATTCGAACCACGGGGGAGAGACCAGTTCGAAAACACTGCTGAACCCATCACGGCTCGAGACAAATACGAAATGCCTGCCATCGGGGGTCCATTGGCCATCCCGTTGATCGGCATCAGACGGCCAATCGAGAGGGAGTGGGTGAACCTTACTGCCATCTGCAGCCATTTCGAAAATTCGCAATGGATCACTTGAGTTTTTTCCGTCCACAGTCACCTGAATTCGCTTCGAATCGGCAGAAAACCGGGGGCGACCCTCAACCTCGCGATTTGCATTCCAGATTTCTTTCGAATACGCGCCATTCGCATCGCTGACAAAAACAGAGTTCACATCCGCATATACGAGGGAACGCCCATCCGGTGACCAACTTGCGCCACGCGCCATCAGGTTCCCCAGCCTTCGCGGCGAGCCCCCCAGGACCGGAACAGTCCATAGAGTGCCGCGGTCTGTCTCGTCGTTCAGATCCGGCTTGAGCATCAGCAACCGGGAAGCATCAGGAGAGATGTCAAGAATCCTCATTCCCGGGACAGACGTTTGCAGGGGTAGCATGGTGCCCCCGGTTGCGGACATTTGGACGGGGTGGCCATCGCTCTGAAAATAGAGCCGCGCCCCATCGGTCACCAATTCCCCATCCTTTTTGTCGCCGGTAAAAGTAATCTGGCGTGTTTCCAATGGGGTTGTGGGACCGCGAGATCCACTCAAGCTGACCAGAAGTGTTGCGGCAAATGCCGCCGCGCCAGCCAACAGCCACCGCCAGGCTTTCCTTCCTGTTCGCGCGCTGCTGGTCCCGGCTGGGAAGGTTCCGCTTGTCGCCTGCGCGGCCAGGTGGCGCAAGTCCACCGCGATCTCTTTCGCCGTTTGGTATCGGTCCTCCGGGTCCTTGGCGAGACACTTGAGAATAATGTCATCGGCTTTTGCCGAGAGCTTTCCGTTGATGCTGCTCGGCGCAGAAGCAGGACGATTCAGAATTTCATCGACCAGCCGCGCGTGCAGCGATGAACTATACAAGCGCTGCCCCGTGGCAATCTCATAGAGCACGACCCCCAATGCGTAGATATCAGACCGTGTGTCGAGATTCTCACCACGTAATTGTTCCGGCGACATATACGGCAGTGTGCCCGTGATGGTGCTTGTTTCGGTCAACGTGGCAGCGCCGGATTGATTGGCCTCAGCCACCAGCTTTGCCACGCTGAAGTCGAGGACTTTCACCAGCCCCGATTGAGTGACGAAGATGTTGGCCGGCTTGATATCGCGATGAATGAGTCCCCTGGAGTGTGCCGCGCCGAGCGCCTCGGCAATGGGCATTCCCAACTTCGCGACGAACTCAGTGCTCACCGCTCGCCGGCCCGCGATATACATAGCGAGCGTCTGCCCATCCAGATATTCCATTACGATAAATTCCCGGCCCTCGTGCACGTCGATATCGTGAATCGTGCAAATATTGGGATGGTTCAGCGAGGAAGCGGATCGGGCCTCGCGGCGAAAACGTTCTAACTCGACAGAATCCGCTGCCATGTGCTCGGGTAGAAATTTCAGCGCGACCAGGCGGCCAAGCCTGGTGTCCTCGGCCTTGTATACCACTCCCATGCCACCGAAGCCGATTTCTTCAAGGATGCGGTAATGTCCAACCGCAACACCCCTGAGGTCAGGCCTCGGCGCAGCTGCCGCCGTGACGGAACGAAAGCTGTTGGCGTCAACCTGGTCAGCAAATGCCGGCCGCTCGATGAAGCTGGCAGAGTCGCTGTGCTGAGCCACCAGCGATTCCACCTCGCGGCGCAGTGATTCATCGCCGGCACACGATTCCTCGATCACAGAGCCGCGCCGGCTTTCGTCCACCTCGAGAGCCTTGTGAAAAATGCTTTCGATTTTGCTCCATCGCTCAGGTTTCATCGGATTGATTTCCGTTCAGCGCGCGCATCAGCCACGCCTTGGCCAACCGCCAGTCACGCGCCACTGTTTCAGGTGAAACCTTCAAAACTTCCGCAGTTTCCTCAACGCTGAGACCGCCAAAAAAACGCAACTCCACGACCTGGCTCTTGCGCTCGTCCACCTTCGCCAGCTGCGTAAGAGCATCGTCTACAGCGACCAAATCGGCGGAGGGTTCCGCAGACACTGCCGGAGCATCGTCCAGTGAAATCGCTTTAGCTCCATCGCCGCGTTTGTGGGATCGCCGGGCGCGGGCCTGGTCAGTGAGAATCCGCCGCATTTGGCGCGCACACAGCGCGAAGAAATGGGCCCGGTTCTGCCAGTCGATCAGCTTCAGATCGGAGAGACGCACATAAAGCTCATTGATCAGCTCCGTCGTCTGGAGCGTATGGCCGTCGCGTTCCCCTCCCATGCAACGCCTGGCGACCAGATGCAGCTCGCGATAAACCTGAGGAGTCAGCTTGTCCAGAGCACCTGGGTCGCCCCGGCGCCATGCCTGCAGCAGCTGGGTGATCTCGTGTCCGAGGGCTTCGTCCATCCGGATCTCCGGGCCGCGGGGTTGGCTAAATGCGTAAATATTACACCTCCCGGCAGTTTCAGAATCACGTGCCCCAGGAAGTTTTCGTTCTCACTTACAGGTTTCCGCCGCGCTTCTCGCTATATGGAGTAAGGCAAACAAACAGGCGCGGCGAGAACGACAACCGCGCCCGGAATCAGAGGGGAGACGGACGTGAAATCGACATTCGGAAAGTACTCAGGTTTTGTGGCTCTGCTCGCAGTCGGAGCGATCGCGGCGATCGGAGCTGCCCACGCAGATGACTGGCAGGACGATGACGGTCAACTGGCCCAAATGACTGAACTGGAACAGCTTCACGCAACCTTTCACGCCGCGGTGAGCGTGCACGATCCCGTGAACGGCGATTCGGCTGCCGTGATCACGCAGCGAATCCGCGAGGCACTTTCCATCTTCGCGAAAGACGCCCAACTCACAGTTGTCAGCACGGCTACCACGGCAGGAAATTATGTCGGGAACGGGGATCCGGATGATCCGGAAACTTGCCCTCCACCGACGTACGACACGTCTGCTACCGGTCAACAGGGGACGCTGTGCACGTTCTTCAAGTATGTTTCCGGCGGGCTGCAGCAAGCCAATAAGTTTGTGTCGCTTTCCCCGGCGTACAAAACAAAGTATGTCCCTGTAAAGGACGAAGACGGCCAATGGAAATCATCGGTGTATTTCGAATGCCATTACTTCGACGTGTCCTTGAATTCAGTCACCGGCCTGCCGAACTGGACAGCCAAAAGCCACGTGGATCTTGACGGCGAAGCCAGAAAGATCGACGGGCGTTGGTTATTGACGCGCGTCAGCTCCTCCGCCGTTGGGGTTCCGGTTCCGGCTCCGATTCCGGTTCCGTGAAGCAAAACAGAAGGGCGAGCAGCGAAGGAGCGCAGCATCTGACGGACGCGGTTCATTGCACCAGCCTCCCGCGGGCAGGACATCGTTACGGCCGGGCGAACCCAGGAGAGCAAGACGCATCCGGCCTGGAAGCCTCGATTCATCCGGAGTCGAAGCTAAGGTGGAACAAGAACAACCTGAAAAGTGGCAATCAGGTCAGTGGCGCGCCGCTGACCTGATTGCTACTGCGGTGCGCGCACGGGATCACCGTCAGGCAGGGGCAGGCCGTCGGTGCGCTGATCCGTCGAGCTCACTCCGACGGGAGCGAAGCCGTTTCGATTCGCGCTGGAGAGGATGGCGGCGGCGGTGACGGCGAGGATGTTATGGCCATGCGTCGTCGGGTGAAGGTCGTCCCAGAAAAGATAAGTGTCCGGGTCGACGGCCATGCCCTGAGAGCTCATGGTGACGTTCATCAGTGAGTAGGTCGACGGTGAGGCGACAATTTTGTTGAAGAGGGAGAAGACGTCCATCTCCGACAACTGCGGATGCTTTTCGAAGTCGACGAAACGCAGCAGGTTAATACCGCCGCTCAGGACCTCGTTGTAGAGGGCGCTTGCCTGCGTCGCGGGAACCGATGTTGTGGGAGAGCCGTTCAGCCGAGGGACCGATCCCAGCGGCGGGAGATTGGGGATGATGAACTGGGTGGCTCCGGCATCGATGAGGCGCTGGATGTTCAGGGTCTGATTGATGCCCGCGTCAATGACGTCGTCCTCGGAAGTGGCGTAAAGAACATCGATGGCGCCGCCCCAGACGACGAACAGTGTTTTGTCAGTGATTTTGGGTTTGGTGGCGAGGTAGTCGGTAATCTGCTGGCCGACATTGTCGACATTGACGTAGAGCGAGTCGGAGGGGCCGAAGGTGAAGGCTGCGGTGCCCGTGCCGGTGGTGGCGAAGCCATAGGCGTAGTCCATGCCGCCGTCGAGCGAGTCAACCACCGCAGGCTTCGAGGGGAAGGTAGCCGCCAGCTGCTCAATCCACACGCCGAAATAATTCTCGGCAGCGGGCTGCGTGTCGGCGCCGTCGGTGAAGCGGCCCGCGGTATAGTCGGCATCGGGTCCGGGAATCTCGACTCCGTACTTCGTCAACGTGAGCTTCGCCACATTGCCGGTGTCGGAAAGCGAGTCTCCGAAGACGACGATGGAAGTGTAGTCGGGGACGTGTTTGGGTGGCTGTGCGTGCAGCAGCGCGGAACTGAAAGCGAGCAGGAACGCGGAGACGAGGGAGACGGCGAAGCGCCGGCCGTGGAGAGGCAGAGCTGTGCGTTTCGTGGATGACCAGGGTTCCGGCGCAGCGGATCCGGTGCGGGCAGGGATGGGGGTATCGGACGGAGTTACATGCATAGGGACCTCACTTTGGCGGACGGATCGACCTATCGATCGGTGGGCCGGTTGCTGAAGTAAGTCTGAGCAGGAATGCATGTGCTCAGGGCGGCGTCGATAGCGCACACAACGCAACTAATCCGATTTGGCGACCTGGGGTGGCGCGACCCCGGCAGTGCAGGAACCATAGTCCTTTGTCAGGTTGTCTACAAGGAATTGTGGCGGGGCAGCACCACTTTTCTTTTGCTTCCTGCCGGAAACGCGAACCTGCTCGCCTGGCTGGATGGAGGCAACCTCTCCGGTGAGGGCGTAGGTTTGCTGGTCGCCCCGATTCCGGAGTTGGAGCCCGTTGGGGCCGGAGACGGCGCATCCGCGGAGGGAGTGGTGGCCATGGTGAACCGCGAAGCGCCTCACTTCTGATATGGATCGCCAGCGCACAGCTCTTATCAACGAGTGCCAAACCGCCGAGTCGCTCATGGGACCCGGATTTGTATCGACAAGTCGGCTTGTAGTCCGTTTTCCGAAGCCCCCTCCAGTGATGGATTTCCCTGAACTGCCCTGAAGCTCTGCTGCTCATCTTCGGAAAGCCTTCGACCGTCTTCCGGCAGCCGGGTCGAGACGACGAGCCAAAGTCCTTATCCTCGTGACTGCGTCCGACCATGGAGCCGAGCATCCAGCGTTCAGGGAACTCCAGATCGCAGACCTCCAACAGCCGAGAATTGGCGACCGTTCTGCAAGGCATGTCCGTTGCTGATCGCCGCCACGACAGCCGTGGCGATCAGAGGCTTACCCCTTCCACAGCTGCAATCCGCCGGCAATCGGGATGGTTTTGGGATGCGATCTGAATCCGGGCACCAGCATCGCCGATGTTCTCGTCAGACCGCCAGCTTTTCACAACGGCGCTCAACCATCTCTCGGCCAAAAGCAGTCAGTTGGTTGCTGGCATGACAGGCCTGTTGCTACGCCCCCGCCTTCTTCTCGATCTTCGCCCACGTGTCCTTGAGCGCCAGCGTCCGGTTGAACACCAGCTTCTCCGCGGTCGAATCCGGATCGAGGCAGAAGTATCCCACGCGCTCGAACTGGTACGGCGTGCCAACCTTCGCCTCGGCCAGCGAAGGCTCCAGCTTCGCATCCGCGACCACTTCCAGCGAGTTGGGGTCCAGATTGTCCAGAAAGCTCCCGCCTTCCGGCACGTCCTGCGGATTTGGGTTCGAAAACAGCTTGTCGTAAAGCCGCACCTCGGCGGAAATGACATGCGCCGCCGACACCCAGTGCATGGTCGACTTCACCTTCCTCCCATCCGGTGAATTCCCGCCGCGGCTGGCCGGATCGTACGTGCAATGGACTTCCACCACGTTCCCGTCCGCATCTTTCGCCACGCTGTGCGCGACGACAAAATACGCATTGCGCAGCCGCACTTCCCTGCCTGGCGACAGCCGATAGTACTTCGGCGGCGGGACCTCGCGAAAATCCTCCCGCTCAATGTAGAGCTCACGCGAAAACGGCACCTGCCGCGTGCCTGCCGTCGAATCCTCCGGGTTGTTCGCCACCTCCACGTACTCCGTCTGTCCCTCGGGATAATTGTCAATCACCAGTTTCAGCGGGCGCAGCACGGCCATGCCGCGCGTCGCGCGCTTGTTGAGGTCGTCGCGCTGCATGTGCTCGAGCATCTCGAAATCGATAACGCCGTTGGTCCGCGTTGCTCCCAGGCTGGCCACAAAGGTCCGGATGGCCTCGGGTGTGAATCCGCGCCTGCGAAACCCCGACAGGGTCGGCATGCGGGGATCGTCCCATCCGTTCACGCGGCTTTCCTGCACGAGCTGCAACAACTTGCGTTTTGACAGCAGCGTATACGTCAGATTCAAGCGGTCGAACTCGATCTGCTGCGAAGGAAAAATCCCAAGTTGCTCGATGAACCACCGGTACAGCGGCTGATGATCGGCAAACTCGAGGGTGCACATCGAATGCGTGACATTTTCGATCGAATCCGACTGTCCGTGTGCGTAGTCGTACATCGGGTAGATGCACCACTCGTGGCCCGTTCGGTGATGCTCCGCATGAACGATGCGGTAGATGATCGGGTCGCGCATATTGATATTCGGTGACGCCATATCGATCCTGGCCCGCAGTACGCGGCTCCCGTCCGGAAACTCGCCGGCCTTCATGCGCGTGAACAGGTCCAGGTTCTCCTCCACCGTGCGGTTGCGATACGGACTTTCCCTGCCCGGCTCCGTCAGCGTCCCGCGATGCCGCCGGATCTCGTCCGCCGACAAGTCATCCACGTACGCCTTGCCTGCCTTGATCAGCTCAATCGCCCACTCATAAAGCTGGCCGAAGTAATCCGACGCATAGCACAGCCGCTCCCAGTCGAAGCCCAGCCAGCGGACGTCCTTCTGGATCGAATCGACGTACTCCTGCGCTTCTTTCTCGGGATTGGTGTCGTCGAAGCGCAGGTTCGTTTTGCCGCCGAACTCGTCCGCCAGCCCGAAGTCCAGGCAGATGGCTTTGGCGTGACCGATATGCAGGTAGCCGTTCGGCTCGGGTGGAAATCGCGTCTGCACCACCGCATCGCCATACTTCTTTGTGCGCACATCCTCCGCGATCATGTCGCGAAGAAAATTCGGTGTACTGAGGATTTCGGGCGTTTCCACATTCGAGTCTATCTTGGCTGCCATGTTCCTATTTTTCCACGGCTGGGCGGTTGCGAGTTGGGTGCGCCGCGCGGTCTCGACCCAGGTCCGAGATTTCTTCCCCAAGATTGTTTCCGCGATCTTATTGATTTGTTGGCGTCCCATGAGAGTTCCAGTTGGAACACCCTCCGGAGCAGCCTGAAAATGCTGGATTCGCTACGTCAGAGTTTCATGGCGACGTGAAATCAGCCACTTGCGACCCGTGATTTCATAGACTTTACTCGTCAGGGATACGTCCCTGGTAAGACTTCCTGGGGGCATTCAAGATTTGCCTTGAGTATGAAAGTTCAGATGGGACACCTCGCCAGTCTTCGGCTGTCGACGCTGCTCCTCCGGGCCCTTTACAGCGGTGATGTTGACAGACGCAGCGTCCAGGCATAGAAAGAAATGGAAGACCAGCAGGTGACGGAGTTCACCTTAACCGCTGTCCTCCTTCTAATCGAGCCGGACAGATGATGACTCCTGACAGGGGATTCCCTGTTACGGAGACATGTCTGTGACGGGAATCCCAAACATAATTTGGAGCATGAGTCCATGTCGTATCCATGGCCTTCGTGTGTTCTTTGCTTTGGCTTCACGCTGATTGCGGTGTCGTCCGCGATCCGCCGGAGTTTCGGGCAATTTGCTCTGCATTTGCCGGTTGCGGGCTGCTGGTCGCTCGAAGACGGCGTGGCGGAGGATGACCGCACTGGATGGCAACAGCTCACAAAGGAACCTGGGGACAAGATTCAGCTCGTCGGAGACGACAACTTTGTCACGAATCCCGCTCTTTTTGCCCAGGGAATCCAGGACGGCATTGCCAACGCCATTCTGATCAAGCTGAACCAGATCGGAACCGTGACCGAAACCCTCGATTGTACCCAGGTCGCGCGCGAGCACGGCCACGGCGCGGTTATTTCGCATCGTTCGGGTGAAACCGACGACACTTGCATCGCGGATCTGGCGGTTGCCGCCGGCATGGGACAGATCAAGACCGGTTCGGCCAGCCGCGGAGAACGCATTGCGAAATACAATCGCCTGCTCGAAATTGAGGGGGAGCTGGGTTCAAAGGCACGATATGCCGGCGCCAACATGTACGAGCGCTGGAAGCATTCGGTCAAAGCGTAGTTGTTTCGCCGGTGTTGGAGTCCACCACAATCGCTCGATGGGCAAATGACTCCTGCAAGCTTCGAACACCTGGAGGAGTCATGCCCCAACACGCAGCGGACGATCGGGAGGCGAGCCGATTTCCCGGGGAGCTGAACGGTCCCCAGCAGAATCGTCTGCGCATCACCTGCCATTACATTGACAAGCTCCTGAGCGATGTCGAGCGTATTCTCCATCAGGCAACATCGCAGTCGCCGTTTCCGCGCTACATCGTCGACGTCGCCCCAGCCCAGGTCCGCCTGGTCGAAGACTACATCCGTCGGCTGCGCGGGCAACTGCTGCGCGCTCTGGACTGGCAGCACATGAAGCCGACTCCGCCCGATATCCCGGCCACGCGGGCCGTTCTGACAAATCTCGCGTTCATCGACATTGCAGTCGAAGAGCTGCGGCCCAGTTACATGCGGGGATCGGGCGTGGTTCCCGAAGACGCCGTCAACGAATTGAATGGGGTAGTGCACGAGCTTCGGTCGCTGGTGGAGGGAATGGAACGCTATCTCCGCCAGGAACTAACCGCAAACCTTGAATCGCGGTTACAAAAGCTGGAACAAACCGGCTATGACGTGGCGCTCCTGCGCGCGATCGAACAGATCATCACCCGCGAGGGCCTGGTCGAATTCCGGCCGCGCATCGCCTCACTGGCTACCCGCATGGAGGACAATAACCTGGAGGTTGCGCTCTTCGGCAGAGTCAGCAGCGGCAAGTCATCCTTGCTCAATGCACTCCTGGGCACCAACGTCCTGCCGGTGGGGGTCAATCCCATTACGGCTGTGCCCACGAAGTTGCGTTATGGGGCATCCCTTCGTGCCGCGGTGACCTTCGGCGACGGTCGCAGCGAGATTATTCCCGTCGAGCAGCTTGCCTCGCTGGTGACCGAGCAGGGGAATCCGGGCAACTTGCGAAACGTCGTTCGTGCGTTGGTTGAGGTACCCTCGCGCCGGCTGAAGCAGGGCATTGTTCTTGTGGACACGCCCGGACTCGGGTCGCTGGCCAGGAAGGGGGCAGCGGAAACGTTGGCTTATCTGCCGGTCTGCGACCTGGCTTTCCTGCTGATCGATGCGGGCACTACCTTAAATGATGAAGACATCGGCACTCTGCGACTGCTCTACGAAGCGGGGATTCCGGCGCTGGTTCTTCTCAGCAAGTCGGACCTGCTGGCAGAAGGCGATCTTCATCGGACAGTTGCCTACATCAAGGATGAACTCAGGCGAGAACTCGGAATCAGCGTCAATGTCCATGCCGTGAGCTCTCTTCCCGCGTCCTCTGTCCTGCTTGACCATTTCTTCGAACGAGAATTGCTGCCACGCTTTGAAGAAGCCCAGGCTTTGCGGGAGGCGTCAATGGCAAGAAAGATCGGCGCGCTCCGCGATTCCGTCAGTGCCGCCCTCGACACCATTCTGAATCAGGGAGACCGGGACAAATCCAGGTCTCCGGTGCCGCTCCCCGAACTGGAATCCCGGCTGCGGGTGGTTACGGGTGAAATTGGGGAACTCCGAACCTCGCTTGATCGCAGCCTCCTCGAATTTGGTGAGTCGCCACAGTCGGTCATCGACAAAGTGGTGGATCGCGCGCTCATTTGGATCCACTCCAACGATGGCGAGCCGGTCGCCGCGTTGCAGTTCTCGGAATGGATTCACGATGTGGTGCAGGAGTTTCTCAATCAACGGGTAGAACAGCTTCGCACCGCCATGACGCGGGCGGTCGGTACTCTGCAGCAGGTCGCAGAAGAACTTGGAAATACCGAAGCACCGTCGGAGGAGGATGCTGCAGCGATCCTGCGTGATGCGCCACGTTTTGAGTTAGCGGCTCTGCCCAATGAGACGAGTGCCGGGAGATGGAAGTGGCTTGGTGACCGCGCGGTGCGCAGCGCGATCGCGAAAAGCCTGCGTGACGGAATTGGAGCGGTTCTTCACGAAGAACTTCATCTCTACGGTTATGCCTTGCGGCAATGGAGCGATCGGGCGATTCGGAAAATCGAGACAGTCGTGAACTCCTATGCCGATGCCTATCGCGCACAGCTTCATCGCACGAGTGGCCTGTCGGAAGGGGCAAAGGATCCAGCTCAGGTAAAGAGTGATTTGAATCTTCTGCGAAACTGGAGTTCAGCGGAAGATTCTGATTTGGCGGCAAAACGCGCCTAAGACGCGCCTAATCTATCAAGGAGAAGCGGACGTTGCAGAAATATTTCTTTATCGCGTTGGGCGGCTCAATTGGTTCGATTGCGAGGTACTGGGTAGGCTCGACGATCTCGGGCCGGTATGGGACGAAGTTTTACTACGGAACTTTCGTCATTAATCTCACTGCCTGTGTCGTCATCGGCTTCGCTCTTACTTTTCTGGGGAAGCGGACAGAACTCAGTCCGGCCTGGCGCTATCTGGTACCTGTTGGATTTGTCGGAGCCTATAGCACGTTCTCCGCATATGAGTGGGAAACGTTCTCGTCCATTCGCACAGGGGCGTTCTTCATCGCATCGTTGTACTCGCTGGCAAGCCTCGTTCTGGGGCTGGTCGCGATCTGGTGCGGAGTTCTGATCGCGGAGGCGATCTCATGAGAAGGCACAAGCAGCCTGTCGTTTACCACTCGATACCTCTGCAATTTTCATGTCCGGGGTCTTGCAGCGGTTCAGGAAGCGCCAGTGGCGGCCAGCATTTTATGAGACTGGTCAACGAGGCTGCTCCGCTCTCGAACGGCAACGCCGCCTGCGACGACGTCTGTACCGAGATCCTTCAGGAGGAGGAATTGCGCATTCCTGAGCTGGTTAGCTGCCTCCAGCGCGCCTGTGTTACACAGTGGTTCAGAACGAACGTGACTCTCTGCATTCCACACGGACTGAAGTTGCGCCCTAAACTGCCTGCTGCGCTGATTCCGAGAATCGACAGCGCGATGGAGAGTTATCGACTACAGTTAAGCGCGGAACTGGAGCCACTGCGGAATGAGCTGATACCGGAGTCTGAGCGAATCGGATGGGGCGCAGTCGGCCGCGCAGCCGAGTTTCTTGTCTCGCAGCGAGGGCTGCGCTCATAAGGAGACGAATCGACATGCTAAGTGCCGGAAAAGCAGTGAAGGTCATCATCTACCTGAGCGAGGGTGCGACCCAGCACGGACTGTCCACCTATTCCAGAATTCTCGATTTCCTGTTTTTTCGAGGAGTCTCGGGGGCGACGGTTCTGAAGGGTGTCGCCGGATTCGGAGCGGACCACCACATGCACTCATCGAGCTTCGTGGAGATCTCCGATCACTTGCCGGTAAAAATCGAGTTCATCGAGTCGCGGGAAAAGGTGAACGAACTGCTGGGCAAGCTCGAGGACCTGGCCGGAAGCGGCATGATCGAGATACAGGAGACCACCGTCGCGAAACCCGCGCAGTCTTCCAAAGCAAAAAAAGTGCAGCCTGCTTCCCATCAGAAGATTGAGGGCAAAGCTCGGATGATGCGGATCTACATAGGCGAGTCGGATCGATGGAAAGACAGGCCGCTCTATAAGGCTTTGGTGGAGGCCATGCGAGCGAACGACGTTGCCGGTGTGACGGTCTACAAAGGCATCCTTGGCTACGGAGCACACCGGAGAATCCATAAGGACAAACCGCTGCACCTGAGCCACGATTGCTCCATCATGCTTTCAGCTATCGATACAGAAGAAAAGCTGCGGGCTTTCCTGCCCCTGGTCGAACAGATGGTCGAAGAAGGTCTGGTTGTGTTGTCGGATGTGGAGGTCATTAAATATTCGCATCGTCCCATCGAAGTCGATTCAGGGGGGGACTCCACAAAATCCGGAGAGGTAGTGGCCTGAGCGGAGGCTGCACTATGAAAGAGCAATTCCAGGCTCGCATGTTGCGGGTTCACTTCGGAGAGAGTGACAAGTGGAACGGGAAGCCCCTGCACGAGGCGATCTTCATCAAATGCCAGGAGTTGGGAATGGCGGGCGCCATCGTCTACAAGGGGATTGAGGGCTATGGGACCAGTACGCGCATCCGCCACTCCAGTCACTGGAAGTTCTCGCGTGATGCACCAATCATGCTGAGCATCATCGACAAAGAAGAGCAGATCGCCAGGCTTCTTCCTCATTTGGACAAAATGGTGGACGAGGGTCTCATCGCGGTGTCGACTGTCGAAGTGATCCGCTACTTTCGTCAGGAACCTGTTCTACGGCAAGAAAAATAAGCGATGCAGGAATTGGAAACTATTTCGGAAGTGCAGGATTACGGCAACCTTCCGGGTCAGAGATCGGCCACGGCAGATGGCGCATCCCGCCTGTTGCGGCTTGCCGATCTGGCTGAGGAACTTGAGACGGCACCTGTCGCCGAGGAAGCGCGAGAACTCGCGGCGCGCGTTGCCGAAGGGCGTTTCTATGTAGCCTGTGTCGGTCAGTTCAAACGAGGCAAATCCACTCTGCTCAACGCTCTTGTCGGCCATGAAGTCGTTCCGACCGGGTATGTTCCAGTCACGGCGGTCCCCACGGTGATTCGATTCGGCGACGCACTTCACGCGCGCGTTCGCATGTGCGACGGTTCCTGGCAGGATGTTGCCATGGCCGACCTGAAGGAATACGTGACCGAAGAGCTGAACCCCGAGAACAAAAAAGGAGTAGATGGCGCGGAAGTATATGTGCCCAGCTCGCTGTTGGCCTCGGGCATGTGTTTTGTAGACACGCCGGGGCTGGGATCGGTGTTCACCGGAAATACGGCAACGACCCAGGCGTTCATTCCTCACATCGATGCGGCACTGGTTGTCGTCGGAGCCGATCCGCCGATTGCCGGCGAAGAGTTGGCCCTTGTGGAAGCAGTCGGCAGGCAGGTTCAGGAGTTAATCCTTGTGATTAACAAAGCCGACCGCACCACCGACCCGGAGCGTGCGGCGGCCACCAAATTTACGCGCGCGATTCTGGAAAAGCGGCTGCATCGTCCGATGGGCGAGGTCCTTGAGGTGAGTGCCGCCGAACGAATCGAGAATCGCGGCCCCTTGCGGGATTGGGAGAAATTGCTGGCGAGCCTGCAACATCTCGTTCAAGATTCCGGCAGAAATCTCGTTCGCGCCGCGGGTGACCGGGGTCTCCAGCGCTTAAGCGAGCAACTGTTGGCGGTTATCAGCGAAGATCGCGAGGCGCTGCAGCGTCCAGTCGAAGATTCCGAACGGCGCATCGAACTGATGAAGCAAACCATCGGCGAAGCGGAACGCTCCATGCGCGAGCTCCATTTCCTGATGATGGCAGAGCAACAACGGATTTCCGATCTCCTGGGTGATCGTCACAAGGAGTTTTCTCGTTCCGCGTCGACGAAGTCGCAAAGCGAATTCGAGCAGGTTCGATCGTCCCTGCCTCGCAGTTTTGGACCTCATTACCGTCGCGGGGTGATGCACCTGGCGCAGGACATCGCGCGGAACAAGGTCATGGCGTGGCTCAAGCCGGAACAGGAAGAAGGCGAGCGTCAATATCGCATCGTGGCCCTTCGATTCGTGGACATGGGCAATAGCTTTTTGAAAAGGCTTGCCGATGCTGGCCTGAGCGAACTAACACGGATGCCGCATGCGCTCGACCCGGAGAAAGGGCTGCGTGTGCGCTCCAGGTTTGTCTTCGAAGACTTCATCGGAACCGCACAACCTCCATCGCCACTGCGCTGGCTTGCCGACGCCTTCTTGCCGTTGGTGGGCGCACGCAAAATCATCACGGCTGAAGCTCGCGAATTTATGCTTCACCTTTTGGAGACGAACTGCTCGCGCGTACAGAACGATGTTCTCCATCGCATCGAGGATAGCCGGGACCGCCTGTCGGTTGAGATTCGCAAGCTGCTGCACGAAATCAGCCGCATTGCCGAGCACGCCCTCGAACGGGCGAGGAAAGTCAAAGAAGAAGGGGCTCCTGCTGTCCAGTCGGCCCTCGAGCGCCTGAATCGTCTGGAACGGGAGGTTTCACTGCTTTTTTATTGCCCGTCGGAATGGAGTGACAAAAGAGCGAAATGACCAACTACCTGGAACTCCCTATCGGCTCAGGCACTCCCTGATGGCGAGCTCTGCTCTTCGGTCGCCGGACGCACAATACCTTGCCGCCGTCGAACGGACGGAAGAGCTGGCGCGGCTGCGTGCGCAAGTGCAAAAGAGAAAATCCATGCTCGTGTTTGGGCCTGAAGGTGTCGGGAAAACGCGTTTGCTCCTCGCATTCGTTCAGGACCAACCCTTCACGCTCTATGTCCCGCACATTCGTTCACCGCGCGATCTGATGATGGCGCTCATCCGCGATCTTCGCCGTCTGGACAAGCGCGACCTCCGCCTGCCGGCGGATGCCAACTCGCTCAGCACTTCATCCCTCAAGGGCATCGTGCAGCGTGCTCTGGTCGGGTTTCCATTTGTGCTGGTGCTCGATCATCTCGCAGGACCGTCCCGCGTGGTCACCGGCATCATTAAGGAGTTCAGCGACTACGGCCAAAGGCCCATCTTCTTTGCCGCCCGAACGCCGCACATGGAAGACATCGGCAATCTGCAGCCCATGTGCGCGGATCGCTCAGAGCGGTCTGAGGTCAGAAACTTCCTCCCGGCAGTCGCTCTCGAATTCGCGAAGCGGGAAGCCGAAAGGACCGGCCTGTGGGCCTCAAACCTCGAATTGGCGCTGCACTCGCTCGTTGAGTGGAGTGAGGGTAATCCGGGCAGCATCCTGCAGATGCTCAAAATGGCAGACCTTCCCCGGTACCGCATGGGCGATCAGATCAAGGCCCACGTTCTGTATCTCGATTATCGGATGGGACGGCGTTCGCCGTGGCGTGTCTGATGCGTCACAGGTCTATTCGATCGCCCACGAAGAAACCCAGATTGCTGGAGGCCAGGATCGCCGGGGACAAGCCGAGGCTCGAAGAGAGCGGGATTCCGGAGTTTGAATCGGAGCTCCTGCGCTTTCTCACCGAAGATCGAGCCGTAGGCAGCTCTTGTCGAGCCGAAATCGAAAGAATATGCGATGAGGCGGCCGCGATCAGGCCGGCATACTGGACTGCTTGTTCCAGCCGTGGAATTGCGAAAAGTCGCCGGCATTCCAGGCCTCCCGGAGTCCAGGTTTGCTCAAATCCCAGTCCGGGCGAATCTCGCTCGAGACGGCGCGCAGGTCGTGCCACAGATCGACCACGGACGGACGTCCCCAGAACCAGTAACCGTTGTAGATGCTATGGGTGACGAGACCCGGCTTGAGCACGAGCGTGTGCGGAATCATCGGGTTATGTTCGGGATCGGTGTATTCCTGAATGTCGAGATCTTTCTGAATCGTCCGGCCGGGATCGGAAAGGAAGGTCCACTGCGCCCCGAGAGAGGCTCGAAACTCCTGCAGCGTGTGGTGGTCGTCGGTTGAAATCGTGGCGATCTGCGTGTATGCCACGGCGATCTTCGGATAAAACGCGGCGAGTTCCAGATGCTGCTGGTGTTCTTTTGGGCAGTAATGGCCGCGCGCGAGCGTGAGGATCAGCGGATCGTCACCCTGCAGCTCGCTGAGTTTGCGCAGTTTTCCCGTGTGATCAGGCAGTTCATAGTCGGGAAAAACGCCTCCGGGAATAATGTCACGACGCATTTTCTATCTCCTCCCGTGGACTATTGGCGATCTCACCCGACGTGCGTGCCCTCAACCCTGAGTGTAAAGACACCATGAAAGCGCGGACCAGCGCAGCGATCTCATCGGCAGCCGTATCCAGGGCGAAATGGCCGCCGTCGACAATGTGGACCTCGGCGTTGGGAACATCCCTGCGGTAGCTTTCCGGCTCGCTCGGGTCAAACGATGTTTCGTATTTGCCCCAGATCACGAGCAGCCGCGGTTGCCTTTCGCGCACCCGATCGAAGTCCTCGAGGTAACGCCTGGTGTCCTGGATCGCCGAAGGGGGAGTTGGGCGCGCCAGGCACGCAAGGCGAGGTCCGGGTAGAAGAGAAACTTACCGCCAATCTCAAGCGGCTGCTTTTCCCCGGTCAAGTGCCGGTAGAAGAAGTTTCAGAAGCGCTTCGTCCGAGAACGGGTTCTGACCTGAGATCAACTCGCGATCCTGAAGGACATAGCTCTTCCATGGAGCGGCCACACTTACGTCACCGCCCGCGGTACGCAAGGCGAAGTCCGGGTAGAAGAGAACCTTACCACCAATCTCAAGCGGCTCCCGCTGCTGCTCTTCCGCCGTCGAAAAGATCGTCATCTTGTACCCGGAATAGATCCAACCCTTTGCTTTGGCATGCGCTCCGGCAGTATCGCCCGCGCTCAGTGCGGCGACTACCTCCTTCGAATTCGGAAGAGCCGAGAGAAGTGAAATCGGGCCATGGCAGAGCACCGCTGTAGGTTTGGATTTTGCATGAAAGTGTCTCATTACGGTGCCAGCGTCGGGATCATCGAGAAGATCCTCCATCGGGCCATGGCCGCCGGGGACGAAAACAGCGTCATATTGATCCAGCCCCGATGCGATGACATCCGCGATGCGGCTTGGATCTCTGAGCCCCTTCAGGCCGTCGCGGAATAACATATAGTCCTCAAGCCTGGCCAGCGTCTCCGCCGAAGAAATCGGCGACCTCCGAGTGCACATCCACCTGGGGCGCGTTGCCTTTGGGGTTGGCAAAAGTGATTTCGTAACCTTCCTTCATCAGGGCGCGAACCGGAACCGTGAGCTCGTTGAGATAGTAGCCAGCGCCGGTATAAACCTTGCCATCCTTCAAGGGCAACCCACGACCGCTCGAGACCAGCACCAGGACTTTTCCTTTCGTTGCCATTTTGTTCTCCTCTCTGAAATCGAATCTGTTTCCCGGGATCTTAGCTTGTGCAGAGCAACCCAATTTGCGAGAGCCTCGGCCTCAGCCACCATGATCCTTGCTTCTACCTGCGCGGGGCTGGGGCTTTTACGACATTTGCGTCGCGTGACAGCGCTAGCCGTAGGTGAGATCCGTGCTCTGTCCGACCTCGATGATGTAACCGTCAGGATCGCGGATGTAGCAGCGAATCTCGCCGTACTTGGGGATCGGCTCGGTGATGAACTCTGCTCCTCGACTTTTCCATAATTTGTAGCAAGCCTGAATATCCGCAACGCGGAAATTCATAAAGCTGTTGATGTGATTCGGGTCGGGGACGCTGAGCGTTACCGTCGGCTTATCCGGGGTCGGGCCGCCGCCAACGTTCAGAATCATCCAGATATTCGCAAGCTGAAGGTACGCAGGCGCGTTGCCGTCGCCCAGGCTCAGAATGCGAGCGCCGAAGACCTTTTCGTAGTAGTGAGCCGATCGGTTGATGTCGGCGACGGTGAGAAAATGCGCGATGCTGATCCCTTCTTTCGGGGGCATCTCATAGCTCTTCTGTGCGACTTCGACCGCGTTCATGGATAGCTCCTTTTGCTTTTCGCGTCTTCTCTTCGCAAAATAATGTCAGGCCACGAGCAGGATCTTGCCGACACCACCCTTTTCTGCTGTTGCCTGGGCTTCGGCGGCCTCGCTCAGTGGCAGTTTCTCGCTGATGGGGATGACCAGCTTGCCATCTCGCACGGCTGCGGCCATGTACTCGAGGGTCTTCCTGTCGAAGTGGGAGAATACGTGCTCCAGCTTCACAGACGGGTACTGAGCGGCATTCGGCGGTGGCCCGACGACCGAGGCATAGACTCCTGCTGGCCTGACCCTGGCGATCACCTTCTCGGCGGTTTTGCCGCCGACCGTGTCCGCTGCCGCGTCGAGGGGCGGGAGATTCGCAATCGCGGTGTCATCGTCGGTTGCGAGGGCCTGGTCGGCGCCGATATTCTTCAGCTCATCCATCTGCCTTTTCAAGATGCCCGCGATCACGGTTGCGTCGCGGTCTTTTGCAGTGAATACTGCAGAACGACCGACATTTCCTGCAGCGCCTACGACCATGACCGTCTGGCCGGCTTTGATTCCGGTGGCTGCCAGGAGCTGGTTGCCGGTCACGGTGACCAATGGCAGCGCCGCGGCCTGGATCAAATCCAGACCCTCGGGAACCTTCGCCAGGGCGGCCGCCTTCACGACGCAGAGTTGGGCATAGGCATTGTCGGCCATGGCGAAGACGCGGTCGCCGATGGAAAAGCCTTCCACTCCTGGGCCGAGCTTGACGACCGTGCCCGCAAGATCGACTCCGATGAGGCCCGGGAACTGGAGGGGATAGAAATCTTTGGTTAACCCGGCACGCCGCTTGTAATCGATGGGATTGACGCTCGAGGCGGCGACCCGCACCAGCACCTCGCCCTGGCCGGGAACCGGATCAGGGTAATCCTCGAACTTGAGGACTTCCGGACCGCCATATTGGTGGACGACGATTGCTTTCATAATTCACCTCGCTGCGGAATGCGATTCAACGCTTCTCGTATGGATGGTAGATATAGTCTTTGGCCTTCACCGGGGTATGACATGCATATCCGCAGTTGGAGGGGCTTTTGGCGTCGGCCGAGAACTTGTCCGATGGGGGGTCGTAGTTGAACACCGCATATCCCCACCCTCCGCTTGCCGCAAATCTCCTGCTGTCCTTTTCCATGACGAAAGCCTGGCTAAAGGCGTCTGGCACATCGACGTCGAAGGGGGCCTCGGTGCTCTTCTTCTGCGTCCACTGGAGCTTCACGATCATGGAGCCATCCGGGAAAGTCCGGCCGTTGCCCGGAACGCCGGCCTTGAACGCCTTGATCATGGTTGGATTGGCGACGATCACCTTGAGGATTTGATCGGTCCGTGCGGAGGAGACCACGGCCCAGTCCTCATATCCCCTGAAGTCGGAGAAGGCGATTCCGCTCGGCGATTGGAGGGTGTATTTGTCCTGCGCGTAAGCGGTCGGGCCGGGGATGAGGACGGCGAGCAGTGGGACGACTGCAACGGCAGCCGCAACGATGGTAAAGCCAGCGATGCGTTCGACATCGGTGCGTGGTTCCATCATTTCTCCTCTTGCTGCTGCAGCCGGCTTTTATTTCTTTTGGGGATGAGTTCCGAGGTCGTGCCACGACGTTTCCCTGAGGTTGACGCCGTAGTGTTGTGCAGCTTTCTCGATGTTTGCGAACGCCAAAGCACGGTCGGAGTCGGAGACGCCGGTGACCTGATCGAAACGCGCGACTGCGTTGCGCACATGCTCGGCGTCGGTCAGCGGTTCTTTGCGCTGCTTCGGAAATGCGTAGACGCTGTCAGGTAAGTCGCTCTGCGTCGTCAGCTGTCCGTGTTTTTCGTGAGGTTTCCAGGTAGCTTCGGGCATGTCATTGCCATCCTTTCTTTGGATATTGGGCTGGGGGCGCGCGGGGTCCCGCGTGGGACATCTTTTGGAAATCCAGGGATGCGAGCCGACTGTCCTGATTTGCGGGCCGGGGATGTTGCTCGGGACGGGCGAACGGTGAAGGCAGGGACCCGTGTATTAGGTGCGCTCGTCCGAGCGATGGTAGCACTCCTGAGGGGACCGCGGCATTAACGGTGGCTGTTGAACCAGTCGATAGCAAGCTGCCTGTACTGGCCGACCTCGATGATGCAGCCGTCGGGACGCGCATGTAGCAGCGCCACTCCCGTCAGGGTTGGGTAATGGCTCGGTGAGTTGAACCCGTCAGAATTCGGTTCGCCACAATCCCACGCCATTGTTTGCCTGTTCATTGCGTACTCCTTCGGCATTCAAGCGCGTTGCGATTTTTTCCAAAGAGAGTCCGCAGGATCTTCGTTCTTCTGCAGGTCCGTCCCCCATCTTCCTCCACGATCTAAATTCCTTGACAACCTCCGGTGCCATTGCTCATTGTGGATACACTGATCCCCAAAGGCTTCCCCGCACTTCAGTCGATTTGTAATTCCTTCGTCGGCCAAACGGCCGCAGGTGCAGCCATTCCCCCAATGGCAATTTGAGTTTGGTCCCGGCGATATCCGACAGGATCGCCGGGACTGTGTCGGTGTACGTCTTTCCCCCCGAAGAAGTCAGTATTGAACGAATTCTTGTGCAATCAGGGTCCGTATGCGAGGGCCAAAAGACTGTGTTTTGAGCAAACCGGACCCCAGGAGACCAGAAATGATGAACGACCGGCACGCTGTTTCGCCTTCCCCAGGCGGGATGCCCTGTTCCCAGGCCCGGACTGATCCGAATTTCGACCTGATCGCAGCAAGGGCGAAGCGCGTGTTTGCGTACAAGGCGGGGAGTTTTACTGTTGCGGCGGTGCTCGTCGGTCTTTTCTCCAGCCTCGCTCAGGCCCAGACGCTCGCGCCCGTCTGGAATCAGCAGTCTCCGACGTCGCTACCCACCGCACGCTTCGGCACGACCCTGGCCTATGATGCCGGGCACTCCCAGGTGGTGATGTTCGGAGGGTTCACGAATGCCGGCGACGTCAACGATACGTGGTTGTGGAACGGGACCAACTGGACCAGTGTGACACCGTCTTCCGGCAGCCCCTCAGCGCGCTCGAATCAGACGATGGTCTACGATGCGGCGCAGGGCCAGGTGGTGATGTTCGGAGGGTCCACTACCCCCCCTGACTTCGACCAGGTGGCCGATACATGGTTGTGGAACGGGACCACCTGGACTCAGGTTACCGGGTTGTCAACGAGCCCGCCGGCACGAAGCAGCGCCGCCATGGCCTACGATGCGGCGACCGGCCAGGTTGTTTTATTTGGTGGCATGGGCACGAGTCATGGCGACCTCGGCGACACATGGATATGGAACGGGTCGAGCTGGACTTCGGGGGCTTCCGGACCGTCCGCGCGCCACGGCGCTGCCATGGCTTACGATGCGGCGCTGGGCGAAGTCATTTTGTTTGGCGGCGATTCCGGCGGCGCAGAAGAGTCCGACACATGGGCGTGGAACGGGACCAGCTGGACTCAGCTGAGCCCATCAGGCACCCCGCCGGGGCGCGACAGCGCAGCCATGGCGTATGACGCGACCCTGGGCGAGGTGGTCCTGTTCGGGGGAGAGAACGTCTCCACCGTCACCTCGTATCTCAATGACACATGGGTGTTAAGCGGAACTACTGTCAATAACCTTACCTGGACGCAACAGACGACGGCACCGGTCCCCGGGGCACGCGACGCGAACGCGATGGCCTACGATGCCGCGCAGAGCCAGGTGGTCATGTTCGGTGGGTACAGCAACACCAGCGTGACTGTCACTTACGGCGACACCTGGACATGGGGAACTTCGCAGAGCTTCGGCAACATCAACGTGTGCCCGTCGGGGGCAATCCACGCCGGCGCCGTGCAGCACTACTCAAACGCTGACCTACAACGTCTCCACGACCACGGATTTCGGCATTCCCCAGGTCGTGACGCAAGGCGCAATCGGCCTCAATTTTCTGCTGGCCGGGGGCAGCACCTGTGCCGGTAACGTCTCCGCAGGGAGCACCTGCACGGTGAACGTCACCTTCACACCGGGGGTGCCCGGACTGCGCCAGGGAGCAGTCGAACTCTTCAGCAGCAGTAACAGCACCACCCCATTGGCGACCACGCTGATCTATGGCACCGGCGAGGCGCCGCTGGCTGCCTACAGTCCGCTGACGTCGTACGTCCAGAGCACCGGAAGCCAGACCTTGAAGTCGCCCGAGGGCGTGGCGGTCGATGCGGCAGACGATCTCTTCATCGCCAATACCGGCGGCGCCGGCGGCGGGAATGGAGTGGAGGTGACGGCGAACGACACCGTGAGCACGGTGGGGACTGGGCTGAACTTTCCGGAGAGCGTGGCCGTGGATGGCGCCGGCGATGTCTTTATCGGCCAGTACGGGCCCTCGGTGACCGAGGTTCCCGTCGGCTGCACGCAGCAGTCGTGCCAGATCAGCCTGGGCTCTCTTGCAGCCGCGACCGCGGTAGCGGTGGATGCAGTGGGCGACGTTTTCATCGGCGACCAGAACCTGCGCGAAATCGTCGAGGTTCCAGCCTACAACGCCAACTCGCAAATCGTTGTTTACAACCCCGGCGGCTCATTTGAGCCCGGCGGCATGGCGGTCGATCCTGCGGGCGATGTGTACATCGCCGACTCGGGGGAGAGCAAGGTCCTGGAGATCCCGGCAGGCGGGGGAACGCCGGTCACGGTTGGCAGCGGGTGGAATGTCCGCAAGGCGTGGCGCTCGATGCTGCCGGCAATCTTTATGTCACGGATGCCGGGCTTGGCGAGGTGGTGGAGGTTCCTGCCGGCTGCATGACCGGCACTTGCCAAATCATTGTGGCAACCGGATCCCAACCGTCACTGGCAGGCGGCTTCTCGCCTTCCGGCGTGGCGGTGGATTCGCGGGGCAACATGTACATCGGCGACACTGGCCTGAACAGGGTGGACACGGTTCTCCAGCAACTCTACGGCCTGGGCTTTTCCGAATCGTCGGTAGCCAATATCAGTGGCGACAGTCCAAAATTTCTCACGCTGCAGAATATCGGCAATCAGGCGCTGGATGCGTTCAGTCCCGGGCTGGTCTTCACCAATCCCTCGTTCTACCAGGTTCCCGGCACCGGCACACCGGCCGATTGCACCGCAACTTTCGCGCTCGCCCCCAGCGAGACCTGCAATGTGAGTGTCGACTTCGACCCGCTGACGAGCGGATTGGTGACCAGCTCGCCTTTTGAGGTGAGTGGCTACGCCATCTTTGACGACAACTCCCTGAACAACTCTTCTTCTCAATCGGTCGCCCTGCACCGGCCAGAGCCTTCCTTACGGGACCGAGTACCTGCTGACGGTGACAGAGGGAGGGACGGGCAGCGGCTCGGTGACGGACAATATGAGCGCGATCAGCTGCACCGACTCGAGCGGGAATGTCACGGGATCGTGCTCGGCAAATTACGCGAGCGGGGCCCAGGTGACCCTGACGGCGAGCGCGGCTGCGGGATCGACATTTGTCAGCTGGGGTGGTGGCGCCTGCGCAACAGCGGGGACGAACCCCACCTGCACCGTCACCCTGAACGAGGCGTTGAATGTGAGCGCCAGTTTTGTTCCGGGAGTTTTTACCACCGCCAACGTTTGCCCGGGGGGCGCAACCAGCCCGTCGCCATGCAGCGCAACATTCTCGGTGACCTTCAATTTCACGGGGACTACCGCCGTGAGCGGGATCCAGGCCCTCACCCAGGGACTCACTGGGCTGGATTTCTCGGCCGTCAACAGCGGGTCCTGTATCAATACCTTCTCGGCAGGCAATTCCTGCAGCGTGACCGTCACCTTCACCCCGCAGGCACCGGGATTGCGCCTCGGAGCGGTGGAACTGCTGAGTGACTCTAACGTTGTGCTGGCGACCCAGCTGATCTACGGAGTGGGCGAGGCGCCGGAAGCTGCTTTTGGTCCCACCGTGACCTTTACGCCTCCTTTGACTCCCGGGTCGGCGATTTTCCCCAGCAGCCAGGTCACTGAGCCGCCCAATCTGGCGGGCCCCCTAACGACCGATGCGGCGGGCAATCTGTACCAGGCGAACAGCCTAACCGTGCAGAAGCTTGCGCCGCCGTACACCGGCTCTCCCACCACGGTGGCGATGGGCTTCGACACTCCGGTGGCCGCAGCGATCGATGGAGCGGGCAATCTCTACGTTGCCGACAGCGGCCTTGGCATGTTCGGCGAAGTCGTGGAGCTCCCGCCAGGGTGCGCCAGCACATCCTGCGGCAGTATCTTGTACGAGCCGACGGTGCACCCCAATGTGGCGGGCGTGGCGGTGGACGGATCGGGCGATGTGTTCATCTCCGACAATCCCTCCGGGGTTTTTGAGCTTCCGGCCAATGGGGGCTCCCAGATCATGCTGTATAACCCCGGAGGCAATTCGACTCCGCAGGGCCTGGCCGTGGATGCCGCGGGCGACCTCTTCGTGGCCGATTCAGGTCTTTCGAAGGTCGTAGAAATTCCGGCCGGATGCACCACCGCGGGCTGCCAGATCAATATCGGCAGCGGCTGGTCGAGTCCGTCAAGCGTGGCGGTCGATGCCGCAGGCGACGTGATCGTAGCGGACTTCACTCTCACAATCGACGGCGAGGGCGATGCCGGAGGCGTGGTGGAGGTTCCCGCTGGCTGCACCACCAACGCCTGCCAAATCCTTTTGTTGACCGCGGGAGCGCCGGACCCCTACGCGATTGCCCTCACTGCCACAGGACAGCTCTTCGTCGCGACAGATGGCCCGTTTTTTGAGATCGATCAGTCCCAGCCGCCACTGGTTAGCTTTGGCTCTGCAAGCGTGGGCAGCGACGTTGGCCCGGACTCGGTCACGGTTCAAAATATCGGCAACCAGACGTTGGCCGGTTCGGTTGGGGCGCTCTCAGCCGGTATCAACTTCGCCGAACTCTCGTCCACCTGCACTTCGTTTTCGCTCACTCCCGGCGCACTCTGCGCTGAGAATTTCGAGTTCGAGCCGCAAAGTACAGGCGGCCTGACGGACCAGGCCTATGTCATCGACAACTCTTTGAATGCCACTTCCGCGACGCAAACCATTAATCTCAGCGGGACCGGCATGGCAACGGCCAGCAACCAGCTCACTGTGACAGCCATCGGCTCGGGATCCGGCACGGTGAGCTCCAATCCCGGATCGATCGATTGCATCGACGCCAGTGGAAGCCTCTCGGGAACATGCTCCGGGAACTTTACGGCGAATTCCCAGGTCACGCTGACCGCCAGCCCAACCGGTACCTCGGCATTCCTCGGCTGGGGCGGAGCCTGCGCGAGTTCAGGAACGAGCCCGACATGTTTGGTGACCCTCAACTCCGGGGTCACTGTCACCGCGAGTTTTGGTCAGCAGAATTTCGGCGCTTCCTACGTTTGTTCCTCGGGATTCACTCCGCCGGTGGGGTCAACGTGCAGCAGTTCGCAGTCGGTGATCTTCAATCTGGCGGCGACCACGACCATCGGTGCGATTCAGGTGGTCACGCAGGGCGTAACCGGACTTGATTTCGCGGAGGCCAGCGGCGGCACCTGCACCGGCACGATCGCTGCGGGCAACTCCTGCAGCGTGAATGTCAGCTTTACGCCGCTCGCGCCCGGATTGCGCTTAGGCGCAGTGCAACTCTATGCCAGCAACGGCAGCCTGGCAGCGACCATGCCGATCTATGGCGTCGGCCAGGGGCCGGTCGCTGCGTTTATTCCGGCCACGCAGACCACGGTTCCCGTCAGCGGACTCGGCCTCCCGTATCAGACGGTGGAGGATGCGGCCGGCAATCTGTACATCGCAGATTCGCATAACAGCGAGGTGTTCAAAATCACCCCCGGCGGGGTTCAGACCGCGATCCCTGCTACCGGTCTAAATGGCCCATCCAGCGCAGCAGTGGATGGCGCGGGCAACATCTTCATCACGGACAGCTACAACGCCAGGGTGGTGGAGGTTACACCCGCTGGCGTTCAGACCACGGTGCCGACTACCGGCTTGTCCCCTAGTTTGAACGGTCTGGCGCTGGATGGACGGGGCGATATCTTCTTCGGCGATGGCGACAACAATCGGGTGGTGGAGATCACATCCAGCGGTGTACAGACCACCGTCGGCAGCGGACTGAAATACCCGTCGGGTGTGGCAGTGGATGGATCGGGCGATGTCTTCATTGCCGATTCCGGCAACAACCGGGTGGTAGAGGTCACTCCGGGTGGCGTTCAGACCGTGGTGCCGGCCAGCGGGCTGCATACAGATTATGGTGTCGCGGTCGACGCAGCGGGCGATGTCTTCATCGCCGATTCCGGCAACAACCAGGTGGTGGAAGTCACCCCTGGCGGCGTCCAGACCACCGTGTTGAACGGACTCAATGACCCGCTCAGTGTAGCGGTGGATGCAGCGGGCAACATCTTCGTCGACAACACATATTCCGGCCAGGTGCTGCAGCTCGGGCGCTCTCGGGCGCCCTCGCTGAACTTTGGCCAGACGACCGCCGGCGCGAGAACCGGCGACATCGGCATCACGGTTCAAAATGTCGGCAACGAATCGCTGGCCGTCTCGGTAAGCTCGCCATCGACCGCGAACTTTGGCCTGGACTTAATCAACTCCACGTGCAGCAGCATCGAGGGGCCGCTGGCTCCTGGCGGGACGTGCGTTCAGGGGATCTACTTCCAGCCGCAAAGCACCGCCCTCGGCCTTCTCACCGATGGCGCAGATTTCTACAGCAACAGTCTGAACCTAGCCTCCTCGGTCTCGTTCCAGACGGTCAATCTGAGCGGTATTGCCAACGGAGCGAATGGCCAGACCGGCACCGTCGTGCCCAACTTGGTCGGGATGACGGAATCGGCCGCGGCCTCGACCCTCAGCAGTGTGGGCCTGACGCTGGGAACGGTCGGCAGCCAATACAGCGACAGCCAGCCTTCCGGCAGCGTGGTCGGCGAAAGTCCGGCCGCCGGAGCGCAGGTCAGCTTCGGAGCCACTGTCGCGCTGATGCTTTCGACCGGCGAGGCACCGCCGCAGCAGGCAAGCCCGCTCACGTTTGAGAACAACTACTTTGTCACCGGAGATTATGCCTCCGGTGGAGTGACTCTGCGCCAGGTCCCGGCGACGGGCGGCATGGTCAATGGAACCATTACCATCCCCGTGAATACCGCGGGCCCAGGCAGCGCGGGCGTTCCCAATGGCGCCGACATCGTCGATGGCTACCTGTACTGGACGACCCTGGAACAGACGGGAACGCCTTCCGGCGGCGCAGGAACATTCCTCGGCTATCCCATCACCGGAGCGCAGGTCGGAAGCGACATACCGAAGTACAGCGATGGCGCCAGCAGCGGAACGCTGCGGGTGTATCGCGCCGACATCAACAATTATTTCCAGGTGCAGACGGGCTGGAACGGGGAACGTCTCGGCTCAGGCACGTTCGCGGTCTCGCTGCCCGACACCGGAATCGGAACGAACGGAGTAGTCACTGAGGGCGCGAGCCTGGTTGTGATCTATCGCGTCCTGTCGCAGAACTTCCCGCTCAAATCGGTCATCCTTTACGACGGTTCGGCGGTACCCGGCGCTTCATTGGCGCAGGGAATTTCCACGACCGCAACCAGCCAGCCCGTGCAGGGATTCTACGACGCGGTGGCTGGAACCCCGGAGACCACGGCGCTCTATTATTCAGGCGGAAACTGGAACACCAACACCAGCGCCGGTTCCGGTTCCATCTCGGCACACGCGAGTCAGTACGCGGTGCCGCTGAGTCCGGGCAACGCCTACGCGGCGGTGATCGTCTCCACGCCCGTCACCAATACCGATAACGACGGCATTCTCGACGCCTGGAAGAATGGCCCCTCGGCTCCGAATTTCTTTGCCGGCCAGCCGGGCTACTTTGACGTGAAGACCCAATCGTGGGTGCCGTTGCCGGGCGCGGCCCATGGCGAGCAGGACCTGTTCGTTCAGCTCGATTACATGTGCGGCGACGTACAAAGCGGCGTGTGCCAGCCCGACGGGGAGGATCTGTTCCCATCGCCGGACGTCAACGGCAACGATCCGCTGGCCATGGTGGAGCAGGCGTTCTCGCAGACCGTCGTGACAACGCCAGGCGGACTTCCGGAGAAAATCGTACTGCATCTCGAAATCGGCAACGCGGTGCAGGAGACTTCATGCATCGACAGTGGAACGCAGCTGTGCGAATTCCCCACCATTGCGGGTGGTCTCCAGCAACCGGGCGTTATTGACTGGAAGAACAGCCTGGAACTCTCCAAGGTGTGGCCGCGTAACTTTACTTCCTGCGCGGCGGGAGGCGACTGCACGGCCCGTTTCCCCTACGGCCAGAAAGACAGCTATCACTACGTGCTCTTCGGCCACTCTCTGGCGGTACCTTCCTGGACCGCGGACGCCGGAAACATAGCGGGAATTTCTGTTACCTCCACCGGCACAACCATCACCTCCACCACCGCGATCAGCTCCTGCCCGAGTCGTGTCACGATCGCCGGCGTGATCGGAGAGCCGAGCCTGAACGGGGTCTACAACACGAGTGGATGCGGGACCAACACGATCAATGTGGCGACTCCCTCCACTTTGACCGCCTGGACTTACCCCAACTCCACGTTGCCTGAACCGGACATCGGGATTACTTCCAGTACAGTGACCAGCATCTCCGGCTACTCCGATCTCGGAGGCGCCGATTCAGCCGTGACCCTGGCTCTCTGGGAGACGGACCCCGAGCAGAATATGAGCACGCGCGCCCAAGTCATCGCCGGCACGTTGTTCCATGAGATCGGCCATACCCTCGGCTTGACCCACGGCGGGCTCTCCTTCAGCGGCGGGACGGGCAGTTATATTCCCAACTTCGCCGCCAATTGCGCACCGAATTTCCAGAGCACGATGAACTACCTGTTCCAGCTCGACGGAGTGGGACCCAATGGAGCCGTCGCGTTCTCCAATCAGACTCTCACGCCTCTGAGCGTGACTTCCCTGGCCGGCGTGACGCAGCTTCTGGACACAGACGCTGGCTCCGTGGGCGCCGCTCCGACCTTCTCGACTTCGACCTGGTACACGCCTGCGCAACCCACCGGCTCCTCAGAGAGCCAGGCCACGCTGCATTGTGACGGCACTCCGCTCTCAGGCGATACGGGATATCGAGTGTCCGGGACGGTTGATCCGCTCCCGCAGGCTCCGCAGGCGACGTGGACGAATAGTCAGAACATCGCCTTCGACGGGGTTTCGTATACCAACCTGCCTGGATACAACGACTGGTCGCACATCGATCTTCGCCAGGTGGGCGCCACCGGTGGCGAGTTCGCATCGCTGGCGAACCTGCTTTCCTTTGGTTCTTCTTCAACGCCGCTCAGCGTTCCTCCAGGCGGAAGCGCGAATGTGGACGCGGGTGGCACCGTGACGGTGGGCACCAACGGCTCGGTGACTCTGACCAGCGGCGGAAGCGTGAGCGTGGGCAGCGGGGCCGTGATCACCAACGGCGGGGCCATCACCTTCCTCACCGGTGGCAGCGCGACGCTCAGCAATACTGCCACCGGCTCGAACACCATTACGCCCGGCAGCAGCGGCACGGTCTCCCTGGCCAGCGGCGATGTCGTCTCTCTCAGCAGCACCGGCACTCTCACCTTCACCGGCAGCGGCGGCACGGTCACGCTGGGCGGCGGCGGCAATGTCACTCTCGGGGGCGGCGGCACCATTTCCATTAACAACGGCGGGGGAACAATCACTATTCCTGCGGCCGGCGGCACCTACACCATTCCTCCGGCCGGTGGGACGGTCAGCCTCGCGAGTCCCGGCGTCGTCACGCTGGGCGGCGGCGGCAACGTCACGCTCGGTGGCGGCGGCAACGTCACGCTCGGTGGTGGCGGCAATGTCACCCTCGGCGGCGGCGGCAATGTCACCCTCGGCGCCGGTGGTACCGTCACGCTGGGCGGCGGGGGCAATGTCACCCTCGGCGGCGGCGGCAACATTACGCTGGGCGGCGGCGGGACCGTCACGCTGGGGGGCGGCGGAACGGTCACCCTCGGTGGCGGCGGCAACGTCACTCTCGGCGGTGGCGGCAACGTCACCCTCGGCGGTGGCGGCAATGTGACGCTCGGCGGCGGTGGCAATGTCACGCTGGGCGCCGGCGGGACAGTCACTCTTGGCGCTGGTGGCAATGTGACGCTCGGCGCCAACACCACTGCCACGCTCAGTGGTGGCGGCACCGTCACGCTGGGCGCCGGTGGGAATGTGACGCTCGGCGGCGGCGGATCCGTGCTGCTCAGCGCTGGTGGCACCCTCACCATTGGTGGCGTTACAGTGCCGGTTGCAGCCAACGTCCTCACCACCGTCGCTGCGGGCGGAACCATCACGCTGGGCGGCGGCGGCAATGTCACCCTGGGCGGCGGGGGTAACATCACATTGGGCGGCGGCGGAACGGTCACGCTTGGTGGCGGCGGCAACGTCACCCTCGGTGGCGGTGGCAATGTAACCCTGGGTGGCGGCGGCGTCGTAACCCTGGGCGGTGGCGGCAATGTCACCCTGGGTGGTGGCGGCAATGTCACCCTGGGTGGCGGTGGCAACATTACGTTGGGCGGCGGCGGAGTCAACACCGCCGAGATGGATTACACCACGGCCAACTCGGTCGTGCGCCCGCCACCTGCAGCGACCTACGCGGTAATACCGGCAACGGGGAACACACCGCAGAGTATTCAGGTCAACTGGACGGCGCCAGCCTTCGGTGTGGTGCAGACGTACACCATCTCGCGCGAGGTCGTTAACTCCACTGGCGGAGTTATCCAGCCGAACACGGTGATCGGCAGCGTGAGCGGTGTTGGAACCCCACCCAACGTGGCTCCGCCGGCAACCACCTTTACCGACACGAATCCCCCGAGCTCCGGAACGGTGCTCTACACAATTTCGACCATCCTCATTCCCGACACAACCACCGGGACGTCGCGTCAAAGTGCGCCCTCGCCACCGGCAGTCCTCACGATGAACCAGACCATCGCCTTTAACCAGCTGCCGAGCTCGGCCGTCATCACCAGCTCGCCAGTCACGGTCACCGCGACTGCATCCTCCGGCCTGGCTGTCAGCTTCAGCGCGTCGGGACCTTGCTCCATCGGCAACTTGTCGAACTCCGGCGTCGCTTACTCGGCCAGCGTCACCCTCAGCAACACGGGAACCTGCACCGTCACCGCGTCGCAAGCGGGCGACAGCACGACCGCGACAACCTCTCCCGCCTATAGCGCGGCCACTCCCGTGTCAGGATCGTTCACCATCCTGCCGCAGGGATCGACCGCCCTGCAATCGCAAATGATCAGCTTCCCGGTGCCGGCCAGCGTAATGTATGGCGCCAGTCCGTTCCAGGTGATCGCGACTTCGAACGCCGGAGCGTCGGTCACGCTCTCCTCTCTCACTGGCAGTACGTGTGCAGTGGGTGCGACCACCGCAGGCACCGCAACCGTGACGGTCGTCGGCGCCGGATTGTGCCAGATCAAGGCGTCGGCACCGCAGACCACCACCTACAGTGCCGCCTCGGTAACGCAATCCTTCAAAATCACCGCAGCGCCACTGACGGTGACGGCAGCCAGCTTCACCATTGCCTACGATGCGCCGATTCCGGCTTTGACGTACACGATCACCGGGTTTGTGTACGCCGATTCGAGCTCGGTGGTAAGCGGCACACCCGCGCTCTCCACGACTGCCACGCAAGGCAGCAGCGGGGGCACGTATCCCATCATGGTGTTGCCCGGTTCGTTGGCTGCGGCAAATTACTCCTTCCTCTACGTGCCCGGCACTCTGACGATTCAGCAGTCAACCACGCAGACGATCACGTTCACCACTCCTCCCCCGTCGTCCGCTGCCGACGGCACCAGCTTTACGGTGGCAGCGACCGGCGGCGCGAGCGGCAACCCGGTGGTGTTTACCAGCTCCGGCGCGTGCGGCAATGCAGGGGCGACGTATACGATGACCGCGGGCACGGGAACCTGCGTAGTGATAGCCAACCAGGCAGGCAACGGGAGCTACTCGGCAGCGGCGCAGGTGACAAAATCCGTGACCGCGACGGCCGGACCGGTGATCACCGTGTCTCCGTCGAGCATCAACTTCGGCGCGGTGACTGTGGACAGCATCACGATCAACACGGTTACTGTGACCAACAACGGAAACAGTGCTGCCACCATCAGCACACCGCTGCTTTCGATCCTCGGAGCGGGCAACGCTGACGAGTACGTCATTGTCAATCTCTGCCCGTCGTCGCTGGCTGCGGGGAAATCGTGCACGATTGCGGTCTCCTTCGTCGCGGGCGCTTACTACAACACACCGCAAACCGCGACGCTGAAGGTGATGGACAATGCCCCTGGCAGCCCGCAGCAGGTTGCGCTGACTGCAACCGTACTGATCCCGCAGGCGATCACATTCACGACCAATCCGCCCACGAGCGCCGTCTACAACAGCAGATTCACGGTGGCGGCTACGGGCGGGGGCAGCGGAAACCCCGTGACCTTCACCAGTTCCGGGTCGTGCAGTAACACCAGCGCAACTTATACGATGACCAGCGGCACGGGAACGTGCTCGGTGATCGCCAACCAGGCAGGCAACTCCACCTACGCGGCATCACGGGTAACAAAAACCGTAACCGCGACTCCGGCAACGCAGACAATCACGTTGACCACCCCTCCACCGTCGAGCGCGGCCTACAAGAGCAGCTTCACGGTCGCGGCCACGGCCTCCAGCGGGCTCGCGGTCACATTCACCAGCTCCGGGTCCTGCAGCAATGCAGGCGCAACCTATACCATGACCAGCAGCTCCGGAACATGCTCGGTAATCGCCAGCCAGGCAGGCAACTCGAACTATGCAGCAGCGCCGAAGGTCACGCAAACCGTGACTGCGACTGTTGCTGCGCAGACAATCACGTTCACCACCCGCGCTCCGTCGACTGCGGCTTACAGGACCAGCTTCACGGTGGCGGCCACGGGCGGCGGCAGTGGGAACGCGGTGACCTTCAAGAGTTCCGGGTCCTGCAGCAACGCAGGAGCAACCTATACCATGACCAGTGGCGCGGGAACATGTTCGGTGATCGCTAACCAGGCCGGCAATTCCAGCTACTCGGCCGCGCCGCAAGTTACGGAGACAGTAACTGCGATTTATTCAACCGCCAGCCTCACTCCGGGCAGCCTGAGTTTCGGAACGGTAAGTTCAGGCAAGAGCAGCTCTGCGCAGACCGCGACCCTCACTAACACGGGAACAACGCCATTGATCATCAGCAGCGTCGGCTTCACCGGCACAAACTCGAGCAACTTTACGCAAACCAACACTTGCCCGAGTTCGTCGAGCTCACTCGCGGCGGGCAAGAGTTGCACCATCTCGGTCACATTCAAGTCCAGTGGCACAGCAGCCGTGGCCAGTCTGGCTGTCACCGACAACACCCAGGCCGGCACGCAGACGGTCTCGCTCTCAGGAAACTAAGGTGAGACAGACTCGCCGTATCTCACCACAACGGCCTGGTGCCTGCGGGTGTAACTTCGGTTGTCTCGTGGAGCGCAATCTCTGATAGACAACTGACCTGGCGATGACGACGAAAATTGCGACAGTGAGGAAGAGAACGAAGGCGAATCGCCTGCCGTGGAAGGCTCTAATTGCCTGAACGGTGACGGATATCGGCCACCAGCGGATCATCCGGCGACTGCCCACGAATGCCGAGATAGCTCTTGTAGAACTCCGCGAATCCTGCGCTCTTCATGCCCTCCCGCGCCCGGCCCTCGTAGTAATACACCGGCGGGAAGTAAGCGTAGGTTGGGACGTTATCGTCAAACAGCTCGATCGCTTCGCCGCGGCGATTCAGGCATCGACTGAATTCAGCGTCAGCCTCGGTGAACGCCCCCGCTTCAAAGTAGGTCCGCCCAAGCTCGAAGCGGCCGATCCAGGTGTCCAGCAGATTGTTCGCGGAAAATATCTGCCGGATCGCTTCGTTGGTGTCCTTCTTCTTCAGCGCGATCAGGCCCGCAACGATCTTGCCGTAAGCCTGCGACTCGCTCGAGAGCGAGGAAGAGAGAGCATTCGCCAGCTTTTGCGCTTTGGCGATGCCGCCGGCATCGACATAGGTGCACGCCGCCAAAAACTCAATCGGGGCACTCTGGTCCTGGGTAAGCGCCTTATCGGTGTCAGCCAGCGCTGCGGTGTGGTTGCCCTGCAATTCCTCGATCCTGGCGAGGGCCACATACTTTCTGGCCGCGCTGTCGTTGTTTTTAGCCGCAAGATCGGCAGCGGCGCCGTCTTTCAGAATTTTCACCGCGTCTGCATACTTGCCCTGGTAAGCCGCAAGATCAGCCAGCCCGTCCATCGCGGTCGACGCAGCGGCTGGGCCGAAGCTCTCAAGCTTGTGGTACGACTGGCTCGCATTGTCAACCTGACCCTGACCCAATTGCGCCTCGGCAAGTACCAGATAGCCTTGCGCTGCCCTGGGATTGATGGAAAGCGCCGTGCGTGTCTCTTTTTCGCTATCCGCAAAATCTCCGGCAAAAGCGCTGATAAATGCCAGGTTCAGCCGCGGACCAACGCCTTTGGGAACGATCTCCACGGCGCGCCTGGCTGCTTCCAGCGCCTTCGGCGCATTGCGCAGCTGCGTATAGCAGATGGAAAGGTTGTTCTGGCCCACGCGATCAGCCGGATAACGCGTGACGAGCTGGATGTATTCCTGCACGCAGTTTTGCCAGTCGCCGGCGATCCGATAATACAGCCCTCGGTCGCGATACTGTTCGCGCTCCGTCATGTTGTCGACGTATTGCATCGCCTGCTGCATGTACTTCAGAGCATCTTCGGGCCTTCCCAGGTTCTGGGCCATAGCGGCCATCCCGGTGTAGGCCCAGGTAAGTTTCGGATCCAGTTCCGCGGCCTTCTGAAAGGAATTGAAGGCATCCTGGAATTTACCCTCAAACTGCTCATCCGTGGCGATGGAAGCCTGGTGAACCGCATCAAGCGATGCGGCTTTGAAGCCTCCGCTCACCTCCGCGAATTGAACCGACTTCGGCGTCGAGTCACCCAGCGCTTTGCGAATCGGCGCTGCCAGCTGGGGAAGGCTCGTCAAAATATCCTGCTTGTTCGCAACCTTTATTTGCGATTTCGCGATCTCCTTGCCGCTCACAGCATCGACGGCAATCGCCGAAACATTGTAGGAGTCGCCCCGCAGGTCAATTTCACCCGTGATCACCGTATTGACGTCTTCATTGAGGGCCACCAGGCGCGCCGACTGGTCGTCGAGCTTGTCCGTGGGATTCGGCAGTTTCTCGGCCAGCTTGCGCGCGTCCCCGCGACTGTAAAGATTAATGAAGCTCGCCCCTTCCAGCGCGACACCGAGCATCGGTTCCAGCGAATTATCCAGCAGCGGGTCACCCGTGTGGTTAGCAAAATCTCCGATCAGCACCGAAACCGGGCCATGTTTTTTCGGCTCTGCTGCTCGAAATCTGCCGATCACGTACCACGAAGCCCCCGCGGCGACTGCCACAATCAGCACACTGCTTATTGCAAGATCGCGGATACGGATCATCCGCAATCGCACCGGGGATGCCTGGACCGTTCCTGTGCTTGTCCATGAGCGGATATCTGCCTCCAGCTCTTCCGCTCTCTGGTACCGGTCTGCAGGATCCTTCTCAAGACACTTCGCGATAATCTTGCTCAGCGTATCGGGGATCTTCCTGTCAACTTCCGACAATGGCACCGCGGGCTGTTGCGTCCGCTTCAGTAAGCTCGCGATCCTGCTCTCTGCCCGGAATGGCATCGAACCGGTGAGCATTTCATACCCGATCAGTCCCAGCGCAAAGATGTCCGATCGCTGGTCAAGCTCCTTGCCCAGCGCCTGTTCCGGCGACATATAGTCGAAGGTTCCCATGATCGCGCCGGTCTGGGTCATTCCATCACTGCTGTCGATCATCCGCGCGAGTCCGAAGTCCATCACCACCACGCGCCCGGTGTCTTCCCGCATCACATTTTGCGGCTTCAGATCCCGGTGCAGGATGCCCACGCCGTGCGCGGCCTCCAGCCCCAGACAAATCTGCTGGAAGATGTCCACCGTTTCCTCTGCCGTCAGTTTCCCGCGTTCTTCCAGGATGCTTCTCAAATCGCGCCCTGGCACCAGTTCCATGGTCACAAAGCGCAGCCCGGCGTCTTCCGACAGGTCGTATAGCCGCACCACGTTCCGGTGCGTCACTTTGTGAGAAAGGCGCAGCTCCTGTTTGAATCGGTCGACAATGGCCGCATCCCGAGCCAGCTCCGGCCGGATCACCTTGAGAGCCACCAAACGATCCAGCTCTATGTCTTTCGCTTTATAAACCGACCCCATTCCGCCCGTGCCCAGCACGTTCAGGATCTCGTAGCGATTCGCAAGAATGGTTCCCGGCTGCAGTTCAGTTTCGTCGCCTGCACCGCTCACCCGCCTCCGGGGCGGTATTGCCGACGTCGCGCGAGTTTCCCCGGAACCGATCATCTCCGTCTCATCGGAGCGAGACGTGGGGATCATGGTCTGGTCGGAATAGGCCGGCGGCGCCACCGGCTGATCAGAACGCGCAGCCGGAGCCGGCGTCTCTCCCGGACGCGCGTTCCCCGCTGCGCTGCTCACGACGGTTGCAGACCCCAACTGCTTGGGCTGCTCGCTCGCGGGGCGTTTAGGGGTCTTTTCCATACAGGTACGATCAGATCGTCTTCAGACGGGCAAACTCCGACGTGAAAGGATTGACGGGGGAATCACCTAAGAATATTACGATTTGCAGACCAGGTCGATCCAAATTGAGGGGAGATCATTCGAATCACGGACATTCTGAAGCGACAATGTCGACCGGCTCTGTCTGTCATCTGCCGCGCGGCAGACCCAGGTGCAAACCCGATCAACGTTTTGCTGGATGAGCGGGCAAGGTGTCCTGGCGGGAGATTCCGAGTGCGGGGTGAAAATCGGCCTGGGTTACGATCCGCCGGATCGAGTCGATGGCATCAGTTACGGCATTTTGGAAACGCTGCGTGCGGCCAGGATGCTTCTCTGTGGTTTCGATAGAGACGTGGCCGAGAAGAAACTGGATTTGTTCGAGCTCGCCAACTGCCTGATGCGGAGCCGAAGTGCAGATCTGCGCAGATCATGTAGGGCGTCGAGACCCGCGAGACCGCAACCGGCAACGGCCTCTTTGACAATGGTCGTCGCGTCGGACTTTGGGAGCCGCTAACAGTGTTCGAGGAGCCGGGTCCCGATTACTAATGAGAAGTCGGCCAGTGTTGAGGAATCCGCGGACTGTGGGAGGAAACCTGCAATTCCGCAAAAGAGCACGAGATTTACACATCTAATTGCGCGTGCCGAATATTGCACCTGATAACTATTTCATTATCAGTGAGTTAAATGCTGGAGCAGCGAAATTCGATTCGCTTCGCCACTCAGGATTTCGCCAGCGAGCTCAGTCATGAGCAACAGGGATTGACATGCTTAACTGCTTCCACCGTGGCGCGCAATCTCGGACATGACCGACCGATAGACGCCATCCGAATGGACGCTTTCAACGGCCTTGCGCAGCGCTGCGTCGATAGCCGGGTCCCTGGGATACCGGTCCGCTGCATCCAGCAGCACCCTACTGATATCCCCATCGGAAGAAATGCGGGTTGCCGACTGAATCGCGGCGATGGCCAGCGTGGGCGATGTTCCTGGCTTGTCGAGCAAAGTCACCAGAACCTGGCTGTGATCGCCAGCCGAACTGATGGTGTTTGCAGCGGCAAAATAATCGTCGCGGACCGGTTCAATATTCGTTCCAGCGAGCTCCATCAGGACGCGAGCTTTATCGCCATCGGACGCAATCCGCTGCGCCGACTTCGCGATTCCGTCGAGCGTAGCTGCGCCAATTCCCTGCCGGTGAGAGAGTGTCACCAGAACCTGCTGGTGGTCGCCATCGCTGGCAACGGAATTCGCCGCATCGAAAAACGCCTTGCGGATGAGGTCGTCGTCGCTGTACCTGGAAACAGCTTCTTTGAGCACGCGCGCTTTGTCGCCATCCGAAGAAATCTTTTCAGCCGACTGCAGCACTCGAGCCAGAGTGTCGCGGTCGTCGCCATGTGCTGCCAGCAGAGTGGAAAGAACCCGCGCGTGATCGCCATCCGACGCAATCGAATTCGCCGCCTCGAAATACGCCACATCGAGACCGCCGCCGGGACGATAAGGAGCTGCCATTTCCATCAGCACTTCGGCTTTGTCGCCGTCAGAGGAAATATGCTTTGCCGCCCTCGCCGCGCTGACAAGCGTGTCGGCGCTTCCGGCATCCTTCTTGACGATGTCGGAAAGCACCCTGCGTTTGTCGCCGTCCGAGTTAATACTCTCCACTGCCTCGAAGAGATACGAGCGCAGTGCGCCCGTGAAGTACCTCCCGTCCACGGTAAGGAGCACCTGCGCTTTGTCGCCGTCGGATGAGATCCGCCGGATCAACGGTGCAGCGTCCTTCAGCTCATCGGTGTTGAGCGTCGCCTGCGCAAAGAGCTGCTCCAGATAAATGCGCTTCGATCCATCGCTGTGAATCAATCCTATTTCCGTAAGAACGGCCTGCGGACCTCCCTGGCGGAGGATTCGCGCCACACGGGGTCCAGCTCCAATCCCACTCTCCCGAATCATCTGCGGCAGCAAGCGGTCCAGCCATGCCCGCCCTTCGGAGTCCAGCGGTTTCGCAGACCCGTCGACCGACCATGTTTTTGTAAGGTTACCGGTCGAATCTGCTGTCACGTCGTACGCGCGGCTGGAGAGCCCGGTCCGTTCCTCGATCCGGAAATGGCCGCCAGGAGAAAGTGACTTGACGTCGTGATCGTCATCCGTGAATTCGACAGTACCGTCAATCTTCACGGTGAGTGACGTCCACCCGTTGCGGTTTGTGACCTCCATGTGGGTCTCACCGCTCTGCTGCGCGCCGTCGGGTGCCATGGGTGCGAGCGGCGCCACAGAAGCGAGGGGCGCGCTCGGCGCGAGGGGGGCGGGCGGTGCCAGCGGCGCGTTGGGTGACTGCGCTGGTGCCGAGGGTGGCAGCGCCGCGGTCTGCGCAAGCCGCACCGGTAGGGCCAGGGATGCAACAGAAACCGGTCGTGCCATCTGCGTTCGCGGTGCCTGCAGCGTGTGAGGCGGCGCTGGTGGAAGCGGCTCCTGCCGGCTATTCTCGTCCGCCGATGTCTGCGCGAGGGCGATCATTACCGGTGCCCGCGCGCTCACAAAGATGAGTATTCCTGCAGCCGCGATCGCCACAAGCAGGGGAGCGAGGGCGAGCTTTGGCGCCGCATTCCGAGTTTCGTTCAGCATGTTGTGGACGCGAGTAAAAAGTTGCGAACGGTTTCCTGTCGCTCCTGCCGCCAGAATATCGGCGCGCCGCCATTGCGTCAGTTCTGCCACTTTTGTGAGGGAAGCTGCATAGGGCTTTGTCGTTCCGGTTGTTGCGATGACCCAGTCGTCGCATGCCATTTCGCGCTCGATCGACATGCGGTGACCGATCCAGTAAATGGCGGGCTGGATTGGAAGCATCGCTGTAATCAGTTTCTGTGCGAGGTTCGTCCAGTCATCCCGGCGCCGCAGGTGGGCCAGTTCGTGCAGTACGACGTGTTCGAGTTCCACATTCGACAGAGTATCGAGGAGGGTTTGAGGAATCAGGATCGCCGGATGAAGAAACCCGAGCGACATAGGTGCTGCAATGCCCGTCGAGACGAGCAATTGCGTTTGGCGGCGGACTCCGTTGATTCGGCTCAGACGCGTCAGCTGCAGCTGCCATTCCCGGGGAAGCGGTAGGGCGTCTGCCTTTAATCCCTGCAGCTTGCGGAAGCCAAATCCGAGGCGCACCAGCATCAGGAGAGACAGGAATGCCCACACCATCGCGAGCGCTTCCAGAAACCTTCCTGAGTCAATGCGGATCAGAGGATGCTTAACGGCCTGTCTCGCCGATGCACTTCCGGAGGTAGCATTGCGGACTGGCACCGACTCAGACGTTTGGTCAGTTGCTGATTCGGGTCTCGATTTCGGAATCAACAGACGATGCGTCGCGGGGCTCGCTGGCGCAGTTTGTAAGCTGAACCGGGGCTCCTGCACATGAATGGGCGCAGGCGTCGGAGTCGTGGTCTTGTTGGTCGCTTCAAGCGCGGGCGAATCCGCTTGCGCGCGTGAAAGAAACCGTTGTGACGCAGGGAGTACGAGGGGCAGCGCCACCACGGCGATTAAGGCTATCCACAGAACCGTAAAGCGAGTTGTCGGATTCAGTCGTGGAATCAGTTTCAGAAGCAGCCACATCGCCGCCGCGAGCATCGCCCCCTGCCAGATTCCGTTGAGAAGAGTTGTCATCACCAGGTTGAATTGGGTCATGTGTGCTCTCCCTACTTACTTTCCCCGATCATTTTTTTGATTCGCCGCAATTCCGCCCGGCCGATGGTTTCTTCCTTCAGCAGATTGACGACCAGCAGTTCCCGGGAACCGCCAAAGAAGCGGTTGAGCAGGTGACGGAGTGCCTTGCGGCTGGCCTCTTCCTGAACGATGACGGGTTCATAGACGAATGCGCGCCCCTTCTTCGTGTGCCGCAGGTAGCCCTTGGCTTCGAGAATGCGCAGGGTCGTCAGCACCGTGCTGTAGGCAAGCGGCGGATGGGCTGGCAGGGATGCTACGACCTCGCCCACGGTCGCGCGTCCCTTCTTCCAAAGCACTTCCATGAGCGGCAACTCGCCTTCCGTCAGGTTGGGTGACTTTTTCCTTGCCAACGCTTCTACCTCAGCAATTATGAAATTAATAATTCGAAGACTTTATACGGCGAAGCACTATCGCCTGTCAACTATTCAATTAATAGTTCGGCACTTTGAGGCAGATTTTAATTGGTGGAAATCACTCAGCTCTTCGGTTTTCCAAAGCTTCATCGCAAGAACTGAGTTCGCCGGTTGCGCGTCGCAGTCCGCGGCCCACCCGCAGCCTGGATTCTCTCTCCGCGCGAGTCTAAATATTTCATTGCTTCCGTTTGCCACCCCGTGCTGGGGTCGAAATCGCCTCCACCGGGCGCTGAGTGGCAGAGTACGGAGCAGGAGCGCAGCCAGAGATGCGGCGACTAAAAAGCAGAGGCTGAGAATCAAGGCACGGACCCGTCTGAGAAAGTGACATTCACCAGCGTCTTATCGTGCCAGTGCGATGTGGCGGCAACACGGCCGTGCAAGTTGAATTGCCGCCACGTCCATGTACCGGCGTCGCCATAGCTCTTCGTCCAGACCTTTGTGCCGTCTTCTCGATTGTAGATTTCGTCGCCGGTCTTCTCACCGAGGTGGAACTGCAGCTTCCATTCGGTGCGGCCGTTGGGATAGTAGAAGGTCTCGGGTCCTTCGAGAAGCGCCTCGCCATCGCTGGCGCGGGTGCTGGACCACTCGGCCATGGGCTTGCCGTCCGGATAATTTTCGCGGTGATGGTCGATGGACCCCGGTACGGGAGTTGGTTGCCCGCCGTCGGCGCTGGAGAATATCCAGGCTTCATTCAGTTCGATCTCGTAGTTGGGCTCGTTCTTCGATGTGACGATGTGAATGATGCCGTCGGGGCCCTGGGTGGCGGTGGTGTATCCGACAGTGACGATGTTGTCCGGAAGGCGCTTTTGCCTCCAGGTCGCGCCTTCGTCGTCGCTGAGAGCGACATACGCTCCGTCCTTGTGAATGTGTTTCTGGTTTTTTGGGTTGGAGTCGGCTACGAAGAAGAGGCGGCCGGAAGCGAGGCGGATGACGCTGGGACGTTCACCACTGGCGAGGGGATCAAAGGGGGTCTTCTGCTTCGTCCACGTCTTGCCGCCGTCGGTACTGATGGCGAGCGGCATCCGTCCGTCGATATTGGAGTTCTTGCCACCGAAGCCGAGGATGGCGCCATCTTTGCGAAGAACGATGGTGGTGTGACGGCCTGCGGTGCGGCCACCGGTGTCAAACCACGTCTTGCCATTATCGTGGGAGGCCCAGACGGCGGAGATGGAGCCATTGCCGTCGGCGTCGTGACCGGTGGAGTCCGTGGGGATGAGGATGGTGCCATCTCCGGCTCGCACAATGCTGTTGACAGGCTGCGAGACATAGCGGCCGATGGGAGCTGGAAATTGCGGAACCTGCGCGGGCTCCCAGGTGACGCCGTTGTCGAGCGAGGTCGTGAAGTAGAACGGCTTGTTGCCAATGAGGCGGGGTGTTCCCCAAAAGAGCCAAATCCTGCCTTGCGCGAGCTGGCGCGCGGCGGGATCGTTCCACAGAACAGGACCCGCATTGGCAGCATCGGCGAAATAAGGCCATGGTTCGGGCATATCCCATGTGAGCGAGCCGGCCCGGCGTCTCATGATCAGAAGGGTCTGATCGGGATCGTCTTCCTCGTTCGGGGTGTTGTAGTACGCGGCCAGCAGGTCGCCGTTGGGCAGCACCTGAATGGCAGAGTTGTGGTAGTGGATGCCAAGGCCGCGCGCCAGGCCAAGGCGCCAGCCCACGTCAGGCATGGATTGTCCGCCGAGATCGGGGAAGAGAAGCAGGGTCCGATAGAAGGGCTGGTGAAGGTCGGGACCCGCGGCCGCTTCGTCCGCTGTCTGTTTCACAGCAGTCTCAAAGAAATATCTCTGCGCCGGCGAAGGAGGTGAGACAGGATCGGGCGCTTCGACGATGCGGAAGCCGATGTTGCCGTGGTCGCTGCGAAACGCGGGGGCCATACTGGCGCGATTGGCGCTGCGAGCGAAATACAGCGATCCGGCCGGGTAACCTTCGCCGAGCGCGTTCTTCGCCGCTTTGGAATCGAGGCCGCCTCCGCGGACGACTTTGGCGAGGCCGGTGGCGGGTCCGTGCGGATCGACTTCTTCGGCTCCGGAAGTCGGATAGAGCGCATACCAATCGAGCACCCACTCGGGGCGTCCAGTGCCCAGGTTGCGAAGGCCCCAGCGATTTGGCTCATCAGTCCTGAACGGCTGATCGCCGTCAGCGAAAGGACTTTGCGATCCGGCGCGTGCGGCATATTCCCACTCGGCTTCCGTCGGAAGCCGATAGTGCCTGCTCTCCTTCTTCGAGAGCCATGCGCAGAAACCCTGCGCCTGATCCCAGCTCACGCCGGCGGCATAGTCCGGATGCAGAGGGCTGGCCTCCCAGGAGGGATCGAACTGGCGGAACTGATCGACCGTGACCTCGGTGGCCGCCATGGCGAAGCCATGCGTGAGGTGAACGGTGTGGGCTGGAAATTCATCGAAGTCCCCGTGTGCGGGGCGCCGCGACATAACACCGTGGCCGTCGGTGATGTTATCGGGCAGCGCCTGCTGGTCCCCGCCCATGATGAAGGAGCCCGGCCGCAGCGGAATCATCTCGATGCCAAGAGTGTTTTTCCAGGTTTCACGCGAACCGGAACCAGACGAAGCCAGCGCGCCAGCGATCCCGACGGAGGCGGCGAGCGTAAGAACGATGACGGTGCCGGGCGATTTTGGGGAGAGCATGAACCGGTTTCTCATGATGCAGAAGCAGTGTGAAGATTGACTTCGAGCGGGCCGAGGTTGGGCCGGGAGGCAAGTTTTCGGCCGTCAACAAACAGCGTCAGACCGGCACCGCGGCGATACCGCTGACCCGTCTTGTCGTACACGATGGTGAGGCGATGACCATGCCAGGGCAGGTCATCGATCGCGAAATACGTCCACGCGCCTGCCGGGAGGAGGGGATGGAGGACAATCCGGTTGTCCACCCGGGGACGCAGGCCGATAAGGGCGGTGATGAGCGGGTCGGCAAAGCCGGAGTGATTGTAATAGTTGCCGCGGCCCACCTGGCGATGCTTGGCGAGGAGCATGTCCTTTGCGATCCACTCATCGGTGTCAGCGTCGAGGTCTTCGTCGATCCACGGGATCAGGCGGCCATCGGCGAGACGAAGATGCTGGGAGAGAACATATTCGGAGAAGAGTCGGTAGTACTGATCGTTGCCGATGAAAGACTGGCGCCGCGTGTTGAGCAACTCAGCGAGCGCGAGCAGAGTCTGCGTCGTGGCGTAAGGCCAGGAAGGGCCATTCCATGTGCACTGATCGCTGCTGGGGAAGCGGAACCGCGGGCTGCGGCGCTCGGCGGTGGTGGGGCCATACTTGCCGCTGAATCCCTGGGGGTCGAAAAGCTGTTTCCAGGCAATGTCGTGTTCCGGCGCGGGGATGTCATACTGCCAGGGAATATAACCGATGAGTTCGCGTACGCCCGAGAACTGGAGGACGGTTCCCGGATCGACGAATCGCTTCTGCGAGCGGATGCCGGAATCTTTTGATGGAGAGACGACCTCGTAGAACTGGTCGGCGGCATTCCACAGGCGCGTCTCCATGAGCGAGCGAAGCATCTGAGCCTTTGCCTCGAATTCCGCCGCCAGTGCGTTGTCACCGGCAGCGCGGGCCGTATCCGCGATCGCACGGTAATCGGCGTACCTATAGCTGTTGAGGGTTGGACGATAACCATCGCCACTGATGCTCTTCTCCATGGCGTCACGCGTGTCGATGGACCAGAAGAGCCCATTAGAATCCTGGTTCGTCTGTTCCCACGAGCGAGCGTTCGTCACCATCGCCGGGAGGAGATCGTGCGCGAGGCGCGCGTCGCCATTGGCCAGCACGACATTGACCACCGACGCGGCGGCGGGAAAGCTGTATTTCTTTGGATCGGCGTCCGGCGAGAGCCAGTAACGGGCGTCGTCTTCGGCGATCTTCGGGTCACGCAGCCAGCGTGCTTCTCCGAGGTGGAACGGCGCGGCATCGGGCAGAGCGCCGTAGAAACCGTCGGGGGTCTCCGGTTTCGGCAGCCACTCGGTGATCACGAATCCGCGGCGCGTAGTAACGACGTGTTTCTGCCAGGCGTACCAGCGGAAGTAGTACATCTCCTGGAATTGCGAATCGGAGCAGGCGAACCAGGGGATTTTGGCGAGCATCCAGGACCACGAATCGGCGCCTGTTCTGCCCGTCGCCTCGAGCTCCTGTTGCTGGAAGGTGGTGAAGTAATGATGGAACTGCTCGGGGAGCAGCAGCGGCTGTGCCTCGAGTGGCAGGCTGCCAAGCACCGCTGCGGCGATAACCATATATATGTTGCGAAAGTAAGCCGTCATTGCGGAGCCCGCGGTGCATGGAGAGTGCTGAGAGTGACGATCTCTCCGGGCTGGATCACGATCGATGACGGTACTCCAGAGTCGCTGTTCTGGAGATAAGCACTGGTGCGTTCCATCTCTTTCCAGGCAGCATCGATGCCGCGGATGCTGAGCTGCATCGGCTGGGTTGAACGATTCAGCAGGACAAGGGTAGTCTCATCGCCTCTGCCGGTAAAAGCGGTGACCAGCAAGTCCGGGTCGGAGGATGTGGCGTCAACACGCTGCATGCCACGAAGGATGTGTCGGCTGAATGCGCCGAGGACGCGCAGCTGATCGCTCGAGGCAACCGGGATGTTGCCGCGCGCGCGATCGGGAACGAGGAGGGAGCGTGAGGCTCCGAAGCTGGGCTGCTCAACGTCGAGGATGAGCCAGCAATAGAGGAGGCCGATGGCGTCGAGGAGAGTGAGATTCTTGTGGTAGAGCTGGCCAAGGTTGAACGCGACGCGCCACGAGTTCATCTGCAGGGACGGCTTGTTGATGCAGATTTCTGTGGCGAGGAATGGTTTGTCACCAATAGCTCGACGCATGTCGCGCATGGTCGCGTCGTATTCGTCGGGATTGGCGAAATTATCCTGGTAGTCGTACTCGTGAGCCGCGGCATAGTCGATGGACTTCCACACATCGGGATGGTCGCGAAGGGCCGTCGCACGCTGCGTACCGAGAAAAAGAAAGCTGGCGTCCGCCATATGGATTTTGACGCTGGCGAAACCGGCTTCGTCGAGACGCTGACGAAGAACGCGAACCATCTCGAGCGCGACCTGAGGGGGTTCCTCCACTTCGTTCTGTACGCCCACGATCTCCGGTGGACGACCGGTGCGCTCTTTCGCGATACGGCAGTAAGTAACCATGGCGCGCGCCCAGGCTTCGGGATCGGCCACGGCATGGCCGTGCGGGGCGCCATCGGTTGGGTGCTGCGCGGCCCAGGAGGGAAGGTCCCACATTTCGTAGATCACGTTTCCGCCCATCTCCTGCGTGGTGCGGTTGTAGTTGAAGTCCGACACTTCGCCGTTGGGAAAATTATCTCCGTAGTAGTGCGGACTGGCGTCGGCAAGGTCATCGAGGTTGGACATATCGGGCTTGAGACGGGTGCCCATTGGATATTCGCGGTCGATGAGGAGGTTGTAGCTCTTCAGGATTTGCCAGTATTGTTGCTTGCCCGCGTCGCTGAGCGATTGCCAGGCGGGAATACTGGGGCTGCCGCCGAACCCCAGCATCGTCTGATGGCGCACCGAGGGATCGATCGTGACTGAGACCTGGCGGGTGACATCCGGCAGCAGTTCGCCTGAGAGCACGTGATGTTCAGTGCGCGGGGCGTCGAACTCGAGCTGGTGCCGCTGAACGTCAAAAAGGCAGCTCTGTTCAATCAGCTTTTCGCCGTTCACCAGCACCTGAACCGAGAGGTGCGCATCGAAGATCACTGTGATAGTGCGGGCCGTTCCGGTCAAGGGAACGATGGCATCCTGGACGATTTTCTGTGGGTAGCCGGTCGAAGGCTGCGCGTCAGAGAAGAGTGACCACGAATCGTAGTACCTCTGCTGAAGGCGTACCTGATGCGCGCCGAGCTGCACCGTGAAGCCAGCGTGCGGGCCTGTAAAGATCCACGAGAGTGTATCGTTGCGGGCGAGATCGCCATCGAGAACGATCGTTCTTGCGAAAAAGGCTGGCAGCCACTCCGGAAAATAGAAACGCGCGATGCGGTTGCCGTGATCCCACCCGGAGCCGGGGGGCCCATCCGAAACGAAGTGAAAGGCAACACCCTGGGCGCTCGCCGGCGCGGCAGCGGGAAGAGCGACCGCTGCCTGAGGCAGGGCGCTCTGGATCTCGCTGAAAAACAGCAAAGCGCACAGGCACGCCGCGCGGACACCTGGCATCGTCACACGCTCTCCGCAAGGAGAAATCCAGCAGGATCCATCTCGGTGCTCATCCTCGCGGGCCTGTTCCCGGTGGGGTGTTCAGGTGATGAGGTGTCGCGGCGACATACGCATCGCAAAAGCGGAGGTATTGGTCCCAATCGAATGCGGTGACATCGTGGCCGCCGCTGCGAACGTGGTAACTGACACGTTCGAGGATCGGTTGATCGACGGCTGGCCACTCGGGCAACCGGGTTTCGAGAAAGCCAAGGAACCGGTAGACCTCCGTGGCCGCCTGCGCGCCGAGAAATTCTCCTTGAGGATCGCCATTGGCGTCGTCGATGGCGCTGGCAACATAGAGGGGACGGGGCGCGATGAGAGCCAGAACCTCATTCTGATCAAATGACAGAGTCGAATCTTCACCGTTGTAGCGGTGGAAGTTCCTCGAGTACCACCAGGGAAAGACGGTGTTGAGACGGGCGATGGATTCGCCGGAAACATGATGAAAGATTTTTGCCCCGCCGGCGCCGGATTCGTTGCTGATGACGGCTGCGAATCGTGTGTCGTTGGCAGCGGCCCACAGCGCAGCTTTCCCGAGGCGGGACCAGCCGAAGACGACCACACGATGGGAATCGATGCTGCGATCGGTCACCAGGTAATCCATGGCGCGGCTCAGGCCCCATGCCCAGGCGGCGATGGTGGAAAAGTTATCGTCGCCTTTCTGGAGTTCGGGATAATCGCTTCGGATGCTGTCACTGAAGCCGTCGCTGCGATCGGGATCGAGATCGCCGCGGTAGAAGGTCGCCAGCGCATATCCCCGACGAAGAATGGCCTCCACCGGCCAGCGGCGAGAATCGATGCCGCGGCAGGCGGGTGTGGCGCGGTGCTCCTGCACGCAGGAAAGATCGACGAACGGATTGTGGCTGGATTCGACCCAGCGATCGGAGATGCGAATTTGCGGATCGGAGTCGACAGTTTCGTTGCCCCAGAAGTTCATTCCAAGAATGACCGAAGGATGTGGGACGCGGTGGGGAATATAGAGCAGCAGATCGATGTGCGCACTGCCGGCACGACCATCCAGGTCGATACGTACCTGACGGCGTGTCGCGAGACCCCCGAACGCATTCAGATCATCGACGACATGGAAACGCATTTGAGACGGGCGAGGCGGCATACGGCCGTACATTTGCTCGGTGAAGAGGTGGAGTAGCTCCCTGCGACGGGCCGGCCACTGCTGAGGAGAAACGAGGTGTTTGCCATTGCGAAAGACAAGAGGATCGGGGACACCAGCCGGCATTGCAAGCTGGGTCTGGGGATGAGCGGAGAACGCAGCGGCGGCGAGCACCAGGAGAAGCGCCGCAGTGCGGCAGAAAACCGCGGGCCCGGCAGAAAAAGATCGGTTAGCCTTTGCGCGATCCAAGAGACGGAGAATACCATCTGACAGAGAATTCTTGCTGGGCTGCATAAATAAGCAAAATGAGATTGCCGGAAGCTATCCGACAGCTGTTTGAGACTGCAAAGGGACCTTCCCACTTCGCGACCAAGCCAGATCGAATCGTGGTGCGGCGGAGACGGGCCCGGTATCTCGCATGGTTGCTTCTGTTCCATGGTGCGCTCGTGCTCCCCGCATTTGCGGCGCCACGCGTGATCACCTCATCCGGGGCGACCCCCAGGGAATTGTACGGCGCCGAGCGGCTGCGGGATGTGGTCAGGAATCTGCCTGGCAACGACACGATCTATGTCGCGCAGCGGGACGCGTCGATCCTGAAGCGCTGGAATGCACAGCTGCCGCAGTTCCGGTCCGGAGCAGAGGAAACTTTTGGCGTGCGGCGTTTCGGGATGGTCATCGTCGTGGCGGGCTCGGATGCATCGGGAACCCTGTACGGTGCGATGGAGCTTGCCAGCCGCATTCATGCGGAAGGCCGGGTGCCTGAGCATCTGAACTTCGAGGATCATCCGGCGCTGAAGCTGCGCGGCGTTGCGCTCGGCATGCAAAAGCCGGAGATTACCTACGACGGGGCCGAATACGACTACCCCTACACTCCGGAGAGTTTTCCGTTTTTCTACGACAAGGCATGGTGGACGCGATATCTGGACCTGCTCGTGAGCGAGCGCTATAACGCGCTTTACTTATGGAGTGGGCATCCGTTTACGTCGCTCCTGAGGCTGCCGAAATATCCGGAGGCACAAGAGCTGTCGACGGCACAACTGGAGCAGAATATTGCGCTGTTTCGCTGGATCACGGCAGAAGCAGACAAGCGCGGCATCCGTGTCATCCAGGGTTTCTACAACATCCACCTGAGCCACACGTTTGCGCGAGCGCACAATTTGCCGTATCACCTGTCGGCACCGTCGCCGATCGCGAGCGAATACACCCGCTACTGCATTTCCGAGTTCATGCGCAATTACCCCAATGTTGGTTTGTTTATGACGCTGGGGGAAGCGTTGGGCCCGCACTACGGGGCGGAGTGGCTGACGCAAACGATCATTCCGGGCGTGAAAGATGGACTTGCCGCGCTGGAGAGGCAGGCAGGACATCCAATTCCGGTTCCGCCGATCATCGTTCGGGCGCATGCGACAGATATTGAAAAGGTGATGCCGGCTGCGGCGCCGCTTTATCCGAACATCGACACAATGTGGAAGTGGAATGGCGAATCGCTCACGTGGACAAATATTCGCGGACCGGTGCTGCAGCGGTTTCAGACCTTAGTCGCGGGCTCGAAGGTGGCGATCGCGAATATTCATCTGCTTTCAAATCTCGAGCCGTTTCGCTGGGGCGATCCGGAGTTCATTGAGGAAACGGTGCAACACTTCGAGAGTATCGGCATCGGCGGGCTGCATCTCTATCCGCTGCGCTACTGGGACTGGCCGTATGCAGCGGACAAGGCGGACCCGCTGTTACAGCAGACCGAACGCGACTGGATCTGGTATGAAGCGTGGGCGCGCTACGCCTGGAACTCACACCGCGACCCGCAGAAGGAACGCTCGTACTGGTCGGCGCGTTTTGCCGAGCATTTCACCGCCGCCGCAACAGATCGCCATGCGCCGGTGACGGATCCTCCGCTGCTGCCGCCGGACGCTGCGGATGGTGGCGAGGCCTCAAGTCCTTCGCTTACTGCCGGAGAGAGTGAGACGGGGGAACACCTGCTGCGCGCCTATGAGCTTTCCGGCATCTGTTCGCCGACTCTGCTGCCACGCATCGGCATCACGGAAGGAAACCGTGAGGTGTTTTCGCTTGGGATGACCATGCCACAGCTGATCGATGCGAAGCGCTTTAATCCTGCGGAGACGCTGTGGACGGGAGACGCTCCCGATGGCGAGCGCCTCGACGAATACGTCGCGGATGAAGTGCATCATCAACGGCATCATGGAGAGACGCCGGTCGGGATTGCGGATGCGATGGCTGCATCTTCCGAAAGCGCAGTCGAGGAAGCGTTGGCCGCCGGGTCCGGTGTCACGCGGGATCGCGAAGAGTACGAACGCATCGTGAACGACATGCGCGCAATTCATGCGCTGATGCTTTTCTACCAGGCGAAGACGAAAGCGGCCGAGGAGGTCATGTTGTTCGGCTACGATCGCGATCGCACGCATCTGGAGGCGGCGGAGGGGCTGCTGGCGCGGTCGGTGGATGAATTTCGTGAACTAACTCAACTGACCCGCGGGAGCTATCGGGATGCAGCGGCGATGCACACGAGCCAGCGGCGGATTCCGGTTCGCGGCGGGCCATCGACGGAGCACTTCCGCGACGTATTGCCGGTCTACGAACACGAACTGGCTGTTTTTCGCACGCGCCTGCAGCAGCTTCGAAGTGGGAAAGACGAGCAGGGCGCGGACACAAAGGACGCGCGCTTGCCTCAGGTGCCGTTCACGTTGACGTCGGCGGGTACCCAGACGTTCACCCTGATGGCGGGGAAGGCCTTGCTCATCGGGCGCGAGAAGCTGAACGTGACGAGTATCTCACCGGAAATTGACGGCATGACAGGAATCCGCATGACTCTACCGCCAGGCACTCCGCTCCGGTTCACGTTGGGCGCTCCTGCTCAGGTCCTCGTCGGGTTTATGCATCCGCCAGGAAGCGATGGAGCGAATGTGAGTGCCGCGACCGAACAATGGAACGACGCGCTTCCGGATGCGATCACGTTATCCGGCGGAACATCGATCAGCATTTGGGCCAGGCCCCTTCCCGCTGGGCGAAACGAGCTGGACCTGGGCAAAGGAGACTGGGTCGTGCTGGGGTTCATACCCGAGGGCGCGACGGTCGTTCCGCAGGTTCCGGTCGCGGCCAACGATGCGAACGGACCGGTCAATCTGGACTGGATGTTCGAGGATGGAGGGCGTTGAGTCAGCGATCGTGAATTGTGGCAGACGGGCGACATACATCGCTCGCTTTGTTCCAGCTATCGTGAGGGCGAAGGTATGAGTGTGCGGCTTCGTTTGTTGCTGCGACAATATTCCGACTTTGAGAGCGCTGTGCAGGCGGAGATTGATCTCTTCCGCCGCGAACATCCGGAAATCGAAGTCGAGGCCGAGCCCCTGGAACTGCACACGTTGTACGAGCGGCTTTTTGTGAGCGGGGATCTGCGCGATGGGAAGTGCGACCTTGCGCTGGTGGTGACGGACTGGCTATGCGAGGCGGTCGAAAAGGAACTGCTCGAAGACCTGGCACCCTGGATGCGCACGCGCCCGCTCGCCGGATGGCCAGAGGCATGGCCAGTCTCGCTGACGGAGCCGGTTTGTTTTGGCGAACGGATCTGTTCTTTGCCCTGGCACGACGGGCCTGAATGCCTCATCTACCGGCGCGATTACCTGGAGAATCCCCCCGAGGGGGCAGCTTTCCGTAACCAGTATGGTTACAATCTTGCCCCGCCCCGCACATGGAGCCAGCTCCGCGACGTCACTCGCTTTTTTACGCGGCCCGAACAAGAACGCTGGGGCACCGTGGTTGCAGCCTTTCCGGACGGACACAACACTCTATACGACTTTGCGCTGCAATTGTGGAGCCGTGGTGGCTCGCTGCACGATGCCACCGGGCGGCCGACGATCGATACGCGAGCAGCTACGGAAGCACTGGATTTCTACAGGGAACTGGTGTGCGATCCGTCGCGGTGCCATCCTGACTCGCCGCATCTGGACTCCACGCGGTCGGGGGATCTTTTTCTTTCGGGAAACATCGCACTGATGGTCAACTGGTTTGGCTTTGCGGCCCGAGCCGATCGGCCAGGCTCGCCGCTCGAGGGCAGGATCGCGATTGCCCCACTTCCCGCCGAGCCGGGTCGCCGGCCCGCATCGCTCTCGGTTTTTTGGACCATGGGCATCGCAGCAGGGAGCAAAAATAAGGCTGCAGCGTGGGAATTTCTGCGTTTCATCGCGAGACCTGCGATCGACCGCGCGCGTGTCGATTATGGAACGGTCGGTGTGCAACTGGCCACATGGCGCGATCCGGCACTGCAGCGCCGCATCCCGTGTTACGCGGCGATCGAAGAGATTTCACTGGGAGCGATGCGGTTGCCGAGGAGCCGTCATCTGCCGGCATTTGCCGAGGTGATCGACAAGGTGATCGTTGACGCGCTCACCGGGGATGATCCGTCCAGCGCCATCCTGGAGCGGGCGCAGAGAGAACTGGCGCACATGAATCTGATCTTCGCCGAGGGGCTTTGAATCGGATTCGTCAGGAGAGCCTTACGAATTGATGGGCCGCTTTTCGACGAGCAGCAGATGCTGACAAACCAGTACGGTCTCATCTTTCTGGTTCGTAACCTTGCAGGACTCGACGACGATGCCGTGGGCTGGGCGCCTGGGGTCTTCGCGTTTCTCAGCCACGGCGACCTCGACATGCAGGGTATCGCCGATGTAGACGGGCTGAATGAAGCGCAGCCGGTCATAACCGTAAGACATGGCGCGCGGGTTCATGACCTGGGCGGTCATGCCGACGGCGACACTGAAAATCAGAGTGCCGTGTGCGATCCGGTGACCGAAGGGCTGCGTCCGGCACCATTCCTCGTCCATGTGGTGGGGATAGAAATCTCCCGTCTGCCCGGCATGCACCACGATGTCGGTTTCGGTGATGGTTCTGCCCGCAGTAGTACGCGTATGTCCTGTCTCGTAGTCCTCAAAGAACTGTTCGCAGACCACGGTAGCTCCTTGGCGGAAGGGAAAAATGCGGGATTTCGGCCTATTTCTGTTTTATGAAACTAATTTTTGCATATAAAATGAATCACCCTTAGTTTATACGGGAGCCGGCCGTCTCGCATGATCGATTCTTCGGCAATTCGGCTGCAGGGAATCACCTGGAATCATAGCCGGGGGTTCCTTCCCATGGTAGCCACGGCGCAGCGGTTTCACGAACTGCATCCCCAATATCGGATCTCCTGGGAGGTTCGAACTCTGCAGGATTTTGCCGATGCCTCGGTTGCGGATCTGGCCGGACGCTGCGACCTCCTCGTCATCGATCATCCTTCCGTTGTGGGCGCCGCTGAGGAGAACCTCCTTTTCCCTCTCGACGCATGGATTCCGGCAAGTTTCCTGCAGAACCAAAAAGAACATTCGGCAGGGCGATCGTACGAGAGCTATGTTCACGGCGGCCATCTTTGGGCGCTTCCTATCGATGCCGCGACTCCGGTGAGCGGATGGCGGACGGATCTGCTGGCGGAGTTGCCGAAGACATGGCCGGAGCTGATGGAGCTGGCGGCCGCGGGCAGGGTTGCAATCCCCGCGATCCCCCTTGACAGCCTCATGCACTTTTTCATGTTATGCGTCAGCCTTGGGGAGGAGCCATTCCGGAATGGGGAGATGGTTGTCGGCGAGGATGCTGGGCGTGAGGCGCTTGGGCTTCTTCGGTCGCTGGTGCAGAGGTGCGATCCAGCGTGTCTCATGCGCAACCCGATCGCGACCTGGGAGGAGCTTGCCAGGGGTGACCGCGTCGCGTATTGCCCATTCGCGTACGGCTACTCGAATTACGCGCGCACAGGCTACGCGAAACATCCTCTTTCATTCGGAGGGCTGGTTTCTCTGCCCAACGGCACGGCACTCCGCTCGGTCCTTGGAGGAGCAGGTCTGGCCGTTTCTGCGCGCACGCACTATCCGGAGATCTGCGCTCGCTACGCGGAGTTCGTTGCTTCACCACTGTGTCAGTCGACTCTATACTTCGAAAGCGGGGGCCAGCCGGGGCACCGCGCGGCCTGGCTCGATGACGAAGTGAATCGCCGGTCGGGCGATTTTTTCCGCAGGACTCTGGCGACGCTCGACGCAGCGTGGCTGCGCCCGCGCTTCACGGGTTATCCGGCCTTCCAGGATCGCGCCGGACTCCTGATCCACGAACATCTGCGGGGGCAAGCGAGCGACAGGCAGACGATCGAAAACCTGAATCGACTGGTGCTTCAAGTCCCGGCCACTTCCAGAAAGAGCGAACATGCGACCGCTTGATGGGCTCCTCATCGTCGACCTTAGCCAGTTTCTTGCCGGACCGTCGGCCTCTCTGCGTTTGGCCGACATGGGAGCGCGGGTCATTAAGATTGAGCGGCCGCAGGGCGGCGATCTATGCCGCCAGCTCTATATCTCCAATCTTGAATTGAACGGTGACAGTACACTTTTCCATTCCATCAACCGCAACAAGGAGAGTCTTACCGCTGATCTAAAAACCGAAGTAGGGCGGGAGCAGCTGCATGAGTTACTGGCTCGTGCCGATGTGATGATTCACAATTTCCGGCCCGGGGTTATCGAGCGTCTGGGCTTCGATTATGACTCGATTACCGCGCGCTATCCGCGACTGGTTTACGGCGAAATCTCCGGGTACGGGCGGACGGGTCCATGGAGTCAGAAGCCCGGTCAGGATCTTCTGGCCCAGTGCCTGTCGGGATTGCCGTGGCTGAGCGGCGACGCCAACCAGCCGCCGGTCCCGGTGGGGATTGCCGTGGCGGATCTCTATGCCGGCGCGCACCTGGCAGAAGGACTTCTCGCCTGCCTGGTGCGCCGGGGCGTGACCGGTCGCGGAGGGCGCGTGGAAGTGAGTCTCCTCGAATCGATCCTGGACTTTCAATTCGAAGTCCTTACCACCTACCTGAATGACGGGGGGCAGTTGCCGCGCCGCAGCGCCATCAGCAACGCGCATGCGTATCTGGGCGCGCCCTATGGAATTTATGCGACCGCCGATGGTTACCTTGCGCTGGCCATGGGCTCCATCACGCAGCTCGGCCATTTGCTCGACTGCGAATCGCTGCTGGTCTGGTCGGATCCCAGATCGCTGTTCGACCATCGCGACGAGATCAAGGGCGTGCTGGCCGAACATCTGTTGACGCGCACGACGACGGAGTGGCTGGCAATTCTCGAGCCCGCGGATGTGTGGTGCGCCGATGTACTCACGTGGCGCGATCTTGTGCAGCGCGAAGCTTTCCACGTGCTCGATATGGTCCAGGAGGTTTCCACCGCGGATGGTTTATCGCTGCGCACGACGCGCTGCCCGATCCGCATCGATGGAGAGATTCTGAAGAGCGGGCGGGGCGCGCCTCGTCTGGGTGAACACACGGAAGAGATTCTGCGGGAGTTCCCGGCGCCTGGTGCGAGGCGGAGCCGCTGATGCCGGCGGCGAGCGGCGATTCGATCGTGCTGTCGGCAGAGACGGCCGACCTATATGATGTTGGCTTCCTGCCCCATTCGAAGAACGCCGGAGACAAACTCCGGGAAACGGACAATGAGCCGCAAAACGTCAACTAGTTATTCGGTTCCCGCGCTGGACAAGGGTCTCGACATCATCGAGGCGCTGGCGGCGGCGGAGGTTCCGCAGACCCTGACCGATCTGTCCCACACGCTCAAGCGCACACCCAGTGAGCTGTTCCGGATGCTGAATGCGCTGGAGCGGCGCAGCTATATCACCCGCGATCCCGTGTCGGACGGATACAGGCTGACACTGCGGCTCTATGAACTGGCGCACACGCATTCGCCCGTCGACCATCTTCTGGCGGCGGCCGGCGTCCATATGCGGGAGCTGGCGGATGCGGTACACGAGTCGTGCCACCTGAGTGTGCTGAGCGGACCGATGCTGCTGGTGATCGCTCAGGCGGAGAGCCCTGAACCGGTGCGGCTGTCGATCGAGGTTGGTTATCGAGCCCAACCGCTGAACACCGCGTCGGGTCGCGTGCTGATCGCTCTTCTGCAGGAGCCTGCTCGCCAGCGGTTCCTCGATGCGGACCAGATTTACGCGCAGATGAGCGCGCAGGAACGGAAAGCGCTGGCTACCGATCTGACACAGATTCGCAGGTCCGGATACCTGATGGCGCTGAGCACACGGCGCACCGGCTACGACATCTGCTGTCCGGTTGGGAATCCTCACGTCGGCGTGACAGCCGCGCTGGCGGTCCCGGTGATTCCTGGTGGGGCGAATTCGGGGCGTGAGCGGCAGCTGATCCACGTTGTGCAGCGTTATGCCAGGGCGATCACCGAGGCGCTGGGTCTGACGCCGGCACGGTTTGTCGCTGAAACCGAATGAAGCTGCGCAAAGTGCGGAGATGGTACACCGGCATTGTTGTTGCCGGAGTATTGGCGGCTCTGATCACGGCCGCTGAGTATGGTTTCACGCAACAAGCTGCTGAGGCGACGTGGCCCGATGGCGCGCCTTTTCTTTTGCTGGGCGCTGCGTGGTACCCGGAACAATGGCCCGAGTCGCGCTGGGATCAGGATCTGGCGCTGATGGAAGCCGCGAATATCCACATGGTGCGGATCGGCGAGTTTGCCTGGAGCCGCATGGAGCCGGCAGAGGACAGGTACGATCTGGATTGGATGGATCGCGCGATTGCGGCAGCGGCGCGGCATCATATTGTGACTGTGCTGGGGACGCCGACCGACGCTCCACCTGCGTGGCTGACGCAGAAATATCCTGATGTGCTGCGGGTGAACGCCGATGGGACGCGGGATGAACACGGCAACCGGCGTCAGTTCTCGTTCAGCAGCCCACACTATCGACAGCTGTGCCGCGAGATTGTGGCCCGCATGGCGGAGCGCTTCGGGCATAACCCTAACGTGGTGGGCTGGCAGATCGGGAACGAGTTCTCGTCTGATTCGTTCGATGCGGAGACGCGGCAGCAGTTCCAGCAGTGGCTGGAACGGCGGTACGGCAGTCTCGATGCCCTGAATGAGCACTGGGCGACGGCGTACTGGAGCCAGACCTACACGGCGTGGGATCAGATTCCGATGGAAGATACGCGCGGCAATCCAGGGCTACTGCTCGATCACCGGCGGTTTGTGAGCGACACGTGGCGCAGTTTTGAGGAGAACCAGATACAGGTTTTGCGCGGAGTGATCGACAAGCGGCAGTTGATCACAACGAATATTGGCGGGCTCGCGTGGAGCGACCGATGGGACCACTACGAAGTCACGCAGCCGCTGGATTTTGCCTCCTGGGACGATTACGTGGGACAGGGGCACCTCGATCCTTATAAGGATGGGGCGATGCACGACCTGATCCGCGGGCTGAAGCGGAAGAATTTCTGGGTGATGGAAACGCAGCCTGGCTTTGTGAACTGGGCTCCGGTAAGCAATGCTCTCGATCGCGGCGAAGTACGGCGGATGGCCTGGGAGGCGATCGGTCACGGAGCCGATGCGATTGGGTACTGGCAATGGAGGTCGGCACCCAACGGGCAGGAAGAATATCACGGGACGCTGGTGGGAGCGGACGGGACGCCGGTTCCTGTTTACACCGAAGTGCAGCAGGTCGGCGAAGAGTTCGCGCGGCTGTCGCCGCTGTTCAAGGGGACGTCGCCGGAATCGCAGGTGGCGATTCTGCACGACTACGACAGTCGGTGGGCGATTGACTTTCAGTTGCATGCCGCTGCCTACGATCAGCAAAAGGTACTTATCGATGACTATCGTCCGCTGCTCAACCTGGCGCAGTCCGTGGATATTGTCAGCCCGTGGACGAATCTGGATGCGTACAAGCTGCTCGTCGCGCCAGACCTGAACGTGATCTCCGCGAAGCTTGCAGATCATTTGCTGGCGTGGGTGCGCGCCGGCGGGCATCTCGTGCTGGGTCCGCGCGCGGGAATGAAGGATGAGTACAACGCTCTTGATCCTCATCGCCAGCCGGGTCCGCTGGAGCCCGCACTGGAGGGACGAGTGGAACAGTTCTATGCTCTGGACACGTCAACGACTGCCGTTGGAAGATGGGGCAACGCGGAGGTCAATCTGTGGGCGGAGGCTCTGAGCGCCAGGAACCCTGACACGCAGGTATTGATGCGGTACGGCCAGACGCCAGGCGGCGGAGCACAGAACGCGTACGACGGACAGCCTGCGGTGATTACGCGTGCGATCGGCCGAGGGCGCATCACGTATATCGGCGCTTTGTTCGATCCGGCCACTCTGGAGAGGGCTTTTCGCTCGATGCTCGAAGAGAGCGGGGTGCGTCCCGCATTTGGGCCGCTCCCGGAGGGGGTCGAGGCGCTGCGTCGTGCAGGCATGGGGCGCACGCTCTATGTGCTGATCAATAACCGAACGACCGCCACTGAGGTTGCCCTGCCGCATCCGATGATCGCGCTGTTGGAGGGGCGCGGGCAGGTGCGCTCGGTCTCGCTGCCGGTTCAGGGCGTGGAAGTGTTGGAAGACCGCTGAGTCGCAACGAAGCTGTAGGAGCCGGAAGCGATGCGAAAAACCTGGTTGGGTCCTTCGGAATGCAGCCAGGTGACGCCTTTCGCGTTGGCGACGGGACGATTGGACTCGGCGATCTCCCCCGCGGTCGATGCTGGCACATAGAGGATGGCTGTCATTCCAACGGGAACGACGGCATCGACGCGGGTTCTGCCTGCACCTCGCTGCCATGCGATGGAGATCCGTCCCACGGCGGAGTCGTAAGAAGCGCGAGCCGAGCCGATGCCGCAGACCATCGCGGGATGGAGGATGATCTGGTTTCCTTCCGGTCGGGAGAGATCGAAGTCGAGCCCGGCGAGGCCGCGATAAAACCACTCTTCGGCGTGACCGAGCATGAAGTGGTTCTGCGAACTGGTTGGATTGGCGTTCCAGGCTTCGGTCAGCGAGGTTGCACCCATCTTCAACTGATACCCGTAGCTGGGCGGATCGGTTCGGGAGAGCATATCGCAGATGACATCGCTGCGGCCCCCATCGCGAAGAGCTTCGAGCACGTAGTGGAAGCCGATATCTCCGGCAGTCAGATGATTGTTATGCGCGCGGATGTCCGCGACGAGATTCTCGAGCACGGCGGAACGTCGCGCCTCCGGCACCAGGCCGACGGCCAGAGAAATTGCGTTGGCGGTCTGGCTGCCGGTGTCGTATTGGTTGGTATCCGCATGCAGGAGCTGCTGGTTGTAGCTCGTGCGCACCGACTCGGCCAGAGATGCGTAGCGAGCCGCATCGTCCGGCCGGCCGAGCAGCGCAGCGATGCGCGTCATGGCGGTGAGATCCTCATAGTACGTCGCCGTGGCTGTGACTTTCATGCCCGTGAGCTGCGCGTAGCCAGGTGGTTTGGGACCCATGTCGTACCAGTCGCCGAGCCCCTCGCTCAGCACGTGGTCCTTTGCCTCGGCGCCCAGGTAGTCGAGATATTTCTGCATCTGGCTGTAATGGCTGCGGAGCAGGTCGAGATCGCCGGTGAACCGGGAGTCGGTCCACGGGCTGAGGATGACTGCGCTGCCCCATTCAGGCGAATCGCGGAAGCCATCCTTGAACACCGTGTACTCGGGCGCGATCTCGGGGACAAGGCCGTCGGACAGTTGCGAATCGGCCATGTCGCTCGCCATCTTCTCGTAGAGGGTGTGCATGTCGAACCCGTAGAAGAGGCCGGGCCCCATCAGATGCGTTTGCTCGAGCCAGCCCAGTTTTTCGCGATGAGGGCAGTCCGTGAGGACGCTCTGCATATTGCTCTCGATCGCCATGTCGATAAGGCGATGGATTCGATCGAAGAGTGAATCGCTGGTCTCGAACGTGCCGGTCGGCTGGGCTGACGAGTGAATAAAGACGCCTTGAAGTTCTTCGACGCGGGGCTGTGCATCCGAGGCGGGAGCGGGCGTGGTTTCCATCTGGACGTAGCGGAATCCGGAATAGGTGAAAAGGGGATGCCAGCGTTCCACGCCGTGGCCGTCGAGGGTGTAAGTGAACCAGACCGGTCCGTGAAATGTACGCTGGCTGACCAGGCCATCGTCCGTGAGCAATTCCCCAGGAATGAGCTTCACGCTGCTGCCTCGCGGCCCGCTGACCGAAATCTGCGGCCATCCGGAAAAGTTCTGTCCGAGGTCGTAGACGCTGATCCCCGGTTTGGGTGTCGTCACCTTCACCGTTCGATAAATGTGCAACGGCTCGATGGGAGGAATTTGTTGCGCCTTCAGCTCGCCGCCGGGGCTGTCGGTAATGCTGGCCTGAGCCCAGCTGCTGTCGTTGAAAGCCGCATCATCCCAGGGGGTGGCCATCCGTGCGTCGTAGTCTTCGCCGCCATAAGTCGACGAGAAAGTGATGGGGCTCCTGGCTACCTTCCAGGATTCGTCGCTGACGACGGTCTTCTGGTGGCCGTCAGCGAAGGTGAGGATCATTTGTGCGATCAGCTTCGGCGGGCCAAAGGTGCCATTGAGCTTCTGATAGCGGCCCGGTGTGCGGGGCACGTTGTACATCCCATTGCCCAGCAGCACGGCGATGGCGTTTCGGCCGGCGTGCAGCTCGCTGGTCACATCGAAGGAGTTATAGAGAATGGTTTTGTGATAGTCGGTCCACCCCGGATTGAGCACGCTGCCGGTAATCGGCTGCCCATTGATGTGGACTGCATATTGACCGAGACCGGAGATGAAGAGGAGAGCCCGCTTCACTGCGCCCGCTGCGTCGAACTCGTAGCGAAAGACCGGGAGCGCCGCCGCGTCGGTTTGGGGATCGGCGCCGAGCACCTGTTCGTTGGCCGTGATCCAGTGCGCTGTCCAGTCTTCCGGACGCGGCAGGCCTGTGGTGAACGTCGCGGGCCGGCTCCATGCCGACGGCGTACCGTTCTGATCCCAGAGCCGCACCTTCCACCAGTAGGTCTGGTGCGAGGCGAGTGGCTTGCCCGCGTAGCGAAGCTGCAGAGCGCTGCCGGCAGAGACCCGTCCGGAATCCCACAAGTCGCCTTCGCCTCGGGCAAGGGAAGTGGCCGATGAAGCGACGAGGACCTGGTAGGCAGTCTGGCCGAGTGCGCGCAGTGCAGGCCTCTGTGCGACTGGAATCCAGCTGAATACCGGAGCCTCGCTCTGGATGCCCAGCGGATTCTCGCGAGAATCGCAGCGGAGATCGGTTGCAATGATCGTCCCCTGCTGCGCGGACGCCTCTGCGCGAGCGAAGGCAGGCAACAGCAGGAAGATGCAGCACGCAACGATCGAAAGTCGTTGGCCCGGATTCCGGCGAAAGGCTCGCCAACAGAGAAGCATAGGGTGGGACCTCATCAAGGGCGCAAGCAAATCATAAGCAAACGGAAAAAAATGAGGGAGAGCCTATGGCTCTCCCCGACGGAGGCACCTCAAGCGGCTGGTTAAAAAGTGGCCCGAAGCGAAAATTCCATCTGGCGTGGATCGCCCGCTCCGATAACGTCGCCGAATGAGCTTGTTGGACCACTCCATACACCCTGCACGATGGTGTTGGGATGGTTAAAAACGTTGAACGCCTCGATGCGGAGCTTAAAGCTGACACGCTCCGTGATCGGGAAATTCTTGTCCAGCGCCGTATTGAACGCAATTTCCCGAGGTCCGCGGACGACGCCCGGAGCGGCATCGCCGAACTCGCCCCACGCGGGCGCCTGAAACGACGAAGCGCTCAGGTAGCTGGGGTGTCCCAGGTTCGTCTTGCCGTCGCCCGGGTGGGTGACAGGCGCGATCTGGTTGGGACGCGTGGCCAGGCCGGCGTTGCCTACCGACAAGCTCGGCGTTACGCCCAGGCCGCTTTCCAGAACAGCGAGTCCTGAGGTCGCCCAGCCGGACAGAGCCTCGCGGGCAAGCAGGCTGCCGGAGTTCCGGAAGAACGGCATCTCGTAGACCCAGGCGGAGGTGAAAACGTGACGGCGGTCGAAGTCCGGCGCGCCGTAGTCCAGCATCTTGTTGCGCGGGTTCTGAAAGGAGGCCGACTGATCGTAACCGACCCCGGTCCCATTTGCGCCTGGGTTCGACGGTTGCACGTCCTCCAGCGCCTTGCTGTAGGTATAGGCTGCGTTCAATGTCAGGTCCCGCTGCTTCCAGACGAGGCCGCTTTGCAGGCCGTTGTAGTTGGCGACCCCGCCGTTTTCCGTGCCGGTGATCGACCCGTATCCGGGATAGGGTGCGTAGTACAAAGTTGAAACGCTGCCCGTGTTGAGACACGGATCGTACTGAAGCGTGCTTGCCGGTGGCCCTTTGTAACTGCTGCTGTTGGCGGGGTTGTTCGCGCTGGCCGCACAGGCTGGGGAGCCGGGGGTGGTGCCGTCCACAGGAAAGTTGTAGCTGTATCCTTCCGCCATCACATGCTGCGAGATGCTGCCGGCATACGCTACCTGTGCCACCGCACTGGGCAGCAGTTGCCGCTCCACGGCGAGGCTGTAGGTCTTGGTTTCTGTCGGCCGGTAGTCTGGCCCGATCACGGTCAGACTTGGGATTCCCGGCGCGCTCGCCGCCCCTCCGGCCGTCGGCAGGCTGAGCAGGCTGTTGGTGATGGTTGTGCTTTGCACGAAGGGGGGATTGGAGAGCAGAGACGACGTTTCGAGCAACGCGATCTGCGTATACCCGACGCCGAATCCACCATGGACCGAGGTCTTGCCGTCATCCGTGAGCCGATAGGCAAAGCCGACGCGTGGACCGAAGTTGGCTCGAGTGGGATCGTCGAAGCCCCGCGGCGTACTGCCCTGGCCGGCGACGACGATGCCGTTGGTCAGGTTCGCCACCGAACCGGAGGCGGTGAGCGGCTGGTTCGCTGCGTTCAGCGTTTCATGACCGGTAGTGCTGATAGCCGGCGCCTGCGATGCAGTCCATGTGTTGGCATTGAAATTCGTGACCTGGTCGCCTTCCTCCCAGGTGGGACGGTAGTAACTCCACCGAACTCCCAGATTGACGGTGAGGCGCGGGTTCAGCTTCCAGTCGTCTTCTACATAAGTTTCGAACCAGCGATTATGGAAACGTCCGGAAGCCTGCTCGTTGGTCTGTTGGTAGGTCGCATCCAGTCCCAGCATGTAGTCTGCGGCGGAGTCGCCCGCGTTGGCGCCGGTAAAGCTAAAGTTGCCCATCGGAAAAGCGCTGGCGTTGACGTGGCGGATGGTGAACAGATACAGGATGCCGGCCTGCAGGAAATGCTTACCGCGCAGCCAGCTGAAGTCATCGGAGGCGATGCCCACGCCGTCATGGATGTAGTTGGGCTGCGCCCCAACCCCCAGCCACGCCCAGGTTCCGCCACCGTTGACGCTGATGTCGGGAATGCGATTCAGCGGATCGGCATTCGAGTAGGCCTGAGCGATGCTTACCCCGCTGGGCATCCGGAAGTTCGTCACTCCCAGCAGCCACTTGTTGAAGGTCTCGCCCCCCTGCATGGTGTTCGTGACGTTGGGAGTGAAAGCGGCGGTCCACCGCACCATCGCATTCAGTCCACGGCTGTACACGGTAGAACCGGGGTTGGGCGCCGGGTCGTTGTAGTTGCGTGAGGGACGCAGGTTGTTGACCTCTTCCGAAGTCCAGCGCGCCGTGATCTGGTTTTTGTCACCGATGGCCTGATCGATGCGCCAGTTGTAATCGTTTTGCGAGTCCTGCTCTGTGCCGTTGTTGATGTAGTTGATGCTGCTGCCCGTGTCGTTGGGTAGCGGCCAGTAAGCGTTCATCAGCGCCACCGAGACAGGATCCATGCACGCCGGATTCAGCTGATCGTAGCGGCCACTTGCGTCGGCGCTGATGCAGGTCGAGGGATTGATCCCACGATAGGTGCTCAGCAGATTCTGGCTGCCCGCCGTCAGAGAAAGGCACGGTGTAAGAGCGTTAGGGCAGTTGACCGTGTTAGTGAGGGACGGGCTGGCGCTGAAGTCGCCGTTGCGCATCGCCTGGGGAATCATGTTGCGGGTATGGATGGCCGCCGGGTAGTGGTTGATGCGCCACTCTCCGCCGGCGAAGAAGTAGGTCTTCCCGGTGCGATCGTCGTTGTAGAGATGCGGAAGGATGACCGGACCGCCGAGGGTGTAGCCGAAGATGTTGTAGTGGAGCGCGGCGAGAGCCTGCGAAGGCGGCGTGGTGTAGGGCTTTGCCGTCCCGATGCCATTGTTGCGTACATACTCATAGCCGCCGCCGTGGAACGCGCTGCCGCCGCTTTTGGTTTCGACCAGGATCTGTCCCGAGCCGGCCATACCGTAGCGAGCGCTGTAGTTATCTTTCAGGATCCGGACCTCGGAGATCGAATCGATCGTGGGCACGACGTTGACGTTGATCAGCGCATTGGGATCCATGTCGAAGAGCCCGTCGACCGAATAGGTCGTCTTTTCAATGGACGTCCCGCCCACGACGATTTCCGTCTGGCCCAGATAGCCGCCTTCGCCGTAGTTGGGCAGAGCATTCGCACCGCTGGCAGCGCTGACGCCGGGTACGATCAGTGCCAGCGTCTGGAAGTTGCGCCCGTTCAGCATCAGATTCGCTACTTCTTTTTCTGAAATCGTGCCACCCAGTTCGGCGCTCTCCGTCTGCACGGCAACTGCATCGGCTTCGACCGCCACCGTTGCGGAAACAGCACCGACTTCGAGCTTCAGATCGGCGCCGCGACGCTGCCCGGGATCGAGATGGATATCGCGAACCAGCACGCTCTTGAATCCATCCTTCCTGGTCGCGATGGAATAATCGCCCGGCGCCAGCGGTTCGGCCGTGTAGTAGCCCTCGCCATTCGTCTTCTCCACACTGGAAACGCCTGTGGCCTGATTGGTGACACGAACCTCCACTCCCGGCAGTACTGCACCGGTTGTGTCCGTGACAGTCCCGGTGATGGCGCAGCTGGTCGTGTTCTGGGCGTGGATGCTCGTTACAGCACCCATCATTCCGATCACTGCTCCCAACCACACGGTTTTGAGCCATTGTTTCGAACTCATCGAAGCCTCCTTTTCGTGCGCTCCTGTTGTTCCTCCGACCCGCGTTCAGTGCGATGGATTTGAGCAGGAAATTTCATATATAAAAATAGTTTTCATGCCGCAAACGAAAACCATCCTTCAAATCTGCTTGCCCCGCAGAGGAATTGCGCTTCCGCAGTTGATCCCTTCGCGCCTTTTATAGAAAGTCGGAAGGCACAGCAGTACAGAGTCGCAACAGGAATGTTTGAGCTACACTTTGGGAACCGGGAACGGCGATACCCTGCAAGTGCCGAAAAATCTAGAATGTCGGCGGCAGAACTGTCAATAGAAATCTTTTTTCACTAATGAGAGTTGATACCCGCAATTCGTTGCGCGTTCATGGCCGGAGGTTGACGTCCGGCTGCGTTGCCGTTCTTGTGACATTCCTCACTCTGCGGCTCGTCGCCGCGGAGACATCGAGCGCACGTCTGCACACGAGACTGGCGCGGATCGATGCGGTGGTTCACAGGGGTCCCTACGTTCCGGCGTGGAGTTCTCTGGCGCGCTGGCAGACGCCGGAGTGGTTTCGCGATGCGAAATTCGGGATTTTCATTCACTGGGGTGTCTACTCGGTTCCCGCTTTCGCCAATGAGTGGTATTCGCGCAATATGTATTTGCAGGGCACTGCAGCCTGGCAGCATCAGGTGGCGATATGGGGGCCCGAATCGAAGTTCGGCTACAAGAACTTCATTCCAATGTTCACCGCCAGTCATTTCGACCCCAGGGCATGGATCGATCTCTTTCAGCGCGCGGGTGCCCGCTATGTGGTACCCGTTGCCGAACACTGCGATGGGTTTCCCATGTACGACTCCGACCTGACTGCGTGGGACGCAGCTCGCATGGGCCCGAAGCGTGACGTTGTGGGAGAGATTGCGAAGGCTGCGCGGGCCGCGGGTTTCCACTTCGGCGCCTCTTCGCATCGTGCCGAGCATTGGTGGTGGTATGACGGTGGCATGCAATTCGATTCTGACGTGCGCGATCCGAAGAATGCAGGGCTATATGGACCCGCGCAACCGCAGAGTCTTCCTGGCGTAACGTCGACCGGAGAACCCGATCCGAACCACCTGGAGCGGTGGTTGCCCCCGGACCGGGCCTTTCTCGACGACTGGCTCGGCCGCACGACCGAAATCATCGACAAGTACCACCCCGATCTTCTCTATCTTGATTGGTGGGTCGGACAGCCGGCGTTTCAGCCTTATCTGCAGCGGCTGGCTGCCTATTATTACGACCGCGGGGTCGCATCGAAGAACGGGGTGGTTCTCACATATAAGGAGCATGCGTTTCCGGAGAACGCTGCGCTGCTCGACATCGAGCGCGGCAAAATGGATCAGTTGCGTCTGCTTCCCTGGCAGACGGATACCTCCGTCAGTATCCATTCATGGGGTTATGTCGAGAACGACTCCTATCGCGACGCCCGTTCGCTCATCGACGAGCTGGTCGATGTGGTCAGCAAGAACGGCAACCTGCTGCTGAATGTCGGTCCGAAATCCGATGGAACCATTCCCGAGCAGGCCAGCAATGTGCTGCTGGCCATGGGCGACTGGCTGCGTGTGAACGGCGAGGCGATTTATGGGACCCGCCCATGGCTGCTTTACGGGGAGGGACCGACCACCGACGCCGCCAGCACTGCGCGCGGCAGCGATGTGAAGAGTTTTACGGCAGAGGACATTCGCTTCACACGCAAGGGCGACACTCTGTACGCCATCGCATTGGGATGGCCGGCGTCGGGCAGGCTCCAGGTGCGAACGCTTTTCAAGGGAACGCCCTATCTGCCGGCTCCCGTGGCCAGCATTGAGCTGCTCGGCTCGGAAGCCCCCCTGCGCTGGGAACAGACGCCGACGAGTCTGGTCGTCGATCTGCCCCAAAACAAACCCAATGACGTTGCCTGGGTCTTCCGCATTCGGACCCACGCAGCGGGGCACGAAGCGCAAAAGGCGCAGCCATGAGCCTGCCCTCGTCCCATCGTTGTCTGACGCGTCGCCGCTTTCTGCAGGGAGCGGCAGGTGTTGCCGGCTGTGCCGTGCTGCCGCGTCGCCTGCCTGCAGAAGCCATATCTGGCGGTCGCTCACTACTCCACGAGTTCGACTATTCTGAGATTCGCCTCACCGGCGGACCTCTTCGTGATCACTACAACCGCATCTTTGCCAGCTATCTTGCCCTGGACAACGATCGTCTGCTGAAGGTATACCGCCAGCGCGCCGGCCTTCCCGCACCCGGCGAGGACATGGGTGGCTGGTACGACGCGGATGGTTTCGTGCCCGGGCACAGCCTCGGGCAATACATGTCGGGGCTGGCTCGCTACGCACGCAGCACTGGAGAACCGCTGGCCTCTGCGAAGGTGCGCGAGCTGGTTGAGGGCTATGCGCAGATCCTCGATGCAGATCACAATCCGTTTGCCAGCCCGGTCGCCGAGACTACGTGGCCGTGCTATATCGTCGACAAGCACCACATCGGACTGATCGACGCCTGTCGGCTGATCGGCGATGAGCACGCCAGGAAACTCCTGCCGCAGGTGACGCGCGCGGCGCTGCCGTATCTTCCCGATCACACGTACGACCGTGGCCCAAACAGCCCCAGCAAGGCGCCCTACGACGAGACGTATATCTTGTCGGAGAACCTGTTCGAGGCATGGCAGGTCACCGGCGAGCGCTTCTACTACGACCTCGCCACGAAATACCTGTTGAATCACGAGTATTATTTGCCGCTGGCACGAGGAGAGAATATTCTTCCCGGCAAACACGCATACAGTCACGTGATCTCGCTCAGTTCGGCGGCCAAAGCGTGGCTGGTGCTTGGCGATCAGGAATATCTCGATGCTCTCCAAAATGCATGGGAAATGATCGAGACGACGCAGCGCTTCGCCTCGGGCGGCTGGGGTCCGAAGGAGGCGTTCGTTGTACCTCACGAAGGCCGCTTGTACGATAGCCTCTCCTCCACGCAGGATCACTTCGAGACGCCGTGCGGCTTTTACGCACAGGCGAAGCTCTCACGCTACCTGCTCCGTTTCACTGCCGACGGTCGTTACGGCGATGGTCTGGAGCGTGCACTCTACAACACGATTCTTGGCGCGAAAGATCCGGACGGGCAGGGCAATTTCTTCTATTACTCCGGGTATGGAGCGGATGCGCAAAAGGGGTGGTATCAGAAGAAGTGGCCATGCTGTTCCGGCACGCTTTTGCAGAGCGTTGCCGACTATCCGCTGAATGCGTATTTCCACGGCGACAATGCTCTCTGCGTGAATCTGTTTGTCCCTTCGCAGGTTCGCTGGCATTCAGCGGTAGGACCGGTCACGCTCACCCAGCGGACAGATTATCCGTTCGCGGGCGAAGTGGAACTCCGCGTCGAGCAGTCGAGCGCGGCGGAATACACGCTGGCGATACGAGTTCCGGCATGGGCCGGCTCGCTGCGATATCTCCGCGTGAACGGCTCGACGGCTCAGGATGCTGTCGTTCGCAATGGGTTCGTCCTGCTGCGCCGGCGCTGGCACGACGGTGACGCCGTGGATTTCAGTGTGCCTCTCGAGTTGCGGATTGAGCCAATCGATGACCCGCATCCGGATACCGTGGCGCTGATGCGCGGGCCGCTGATGCTGGTGGCTGCGACTCCACCCACGTCGCTCGCGGCCACACCGCTCACCTGCCCAGCGGGGTCCGGCAGCTGGCCGGTGCAGGAGCCACCTTCGAGTACCCGCTGGCAGAGACGAATATCCAGTTTCGGCCATGGTTCACAATCCACGATGAGCTCTACACGACCTATTTCCGCAACGGCGCCAAGCGTAGCTGAAGCGATGCCCGTCGACTCAGCAGCGTCGCGCATTCGTGCTCGCTATCTGATCGAAACAGCCTTTCCCCTCGAGGAGGCGGCCGCGATGATGGCAGGCGAGCAGTCCACGGGAACCTTCGTGCGCGTTCCCGGTGAGACCGATGAGCTGCGCGAACGCTACGCGGCTCGTGTCGAAAGTATTTGTGCGTGTGGAGTGGCAGATCGGCCGTCGCTTCCGGGCTCGGGTTTGCCGAAGGGGGCAGGGAATCCGTTGCGCCGCACCGCCGAGGTCGAGTTGTCGTGGCCGCTGGAGAACATCGGCCCATCGCTGCCCAACCTCCTGGCGACGGTCGCCGGCAATCTCTTTGAGCTGAAACCGTTCTCTGGTCTGAAGCTGCTTGATGTTGCACTGCCGGGCGAATTCGCCGATCGCTATCCCGGCCCGCAGTTCGGAGTTGCGGGTACGCGCAGGTTGTGCGGCGTGACCGGCCGGCCCCTGATCGGCACCATCCTGAAACCCAGCATCGGGCTCTCGCCGGACGCGACCGCCGAACAGGTCCGCATGCTCGCGGAAGCGGGCATCGACTTCATCAAGGACGACGAGCTGCAGTCCAATGGACCGCACAGTCCCTTCGCCGCGCGCCTCGATCGCGTGATGCGAGTTCTCCGTCAGCACGCCGACCGTACCGGCAAATGCGTGATGTACGCGGTCAACATGACCGGTGAGATCGACGAAATGCTGCATCGCCTGGATCTGATCCATCGCGCGAAGGGGATATGCGCCATGGTCAGCATCAACAGCATCGGGTTACCAGCCATGACGGTTGTGCGGCGCCATGCCCAGGTGGCGATTCACGGCCACAGGAACGGATGGGGCATGATGGGACGCAGCCCGGCGCACGGGATGAGCTTCGTGGCCTTCCAAAAATTCTGGCGGCTTGCGGGCGTGGATCATCTGCACGTCAACGGGATCGACAACAAATTCTGCGAAGACAACGATTCCGTCATCGCTTCGGCACGCGCGTGCCTCATGCCAATGTTCACGGCGCCGCGCCCGGGCTGCGAGATTCTGCCCGTCTTTTCGTCCGGGCAATCCGCGAAACAGGCCTCCGCCACTTACCAGGCCATTGGAACCACCGACCTCATCTATGCCTGCGGCGGCGGCATCATGGCTCACCCCATGGGGCCGGCGGCCGGCGTCACCAGCCTGCATCAGGCATGGGAAGCCGCTGTCGCCGGTGTTCCGCTTTCTGACTATGCTGCCGCGCATGCCGAACTGCGCGCAGCTCTCGGAGCGTTCGGCACAGGCGCATGAACACTCCCGTTCATCCATTGGTGCGTTACGCCTGGTATGGCGACGATTTTACGGGTTCTACCGATGTTCTCGATGCGCTGGGCCGCGCAGGAGTTTCGAGCGTGCTCTTTCTGCGTCGCCCGCAGCCGCAGCAACTGACTCCATTCTTCCCTTGCACTGCGATTGGCCTCGCGGGAGAAAGCCGCAGCCGCAATCCGGAGTGGATGGACGCCCATCTTCCGGGGGCCTTCGAATTTCTCCGTTCGCTGCAACCGCAGGTGTGCCACTACAAAGTCTGTTCCACCTTCGACAGCGCGCCGCACATCGGCAGTATCGGCCGCGCTCTCGAAATCGGACAGGACCTCTTCGGCACACCGGTCGTTCCCATCGTTGGTTTCGCGCCGCACCTGGGACGCTATCTGCTGTTCGGAAACCTCTTTGCTGCCAGTCACGGTGAGGCGTATCGCATCGATCGTCATCCGGTGATGAGCTGTCATCCGGTCACGCCGATGCATGAGGCCGACCTTCGACTCCATCTCGCGCGGCAGACGACCAGGCCGATCGCGCTGGCAGATCTCATTGCGTTGCGTTCCCTCGAGCCCGGTCAGCTTCTCTCGAAGATCAAGGCTACGAAGAATGCCGCGGTGCTGTTCGACGGGTTCGACGAGACCGATCTTCTGCGCACGGGCCGCGTGCTTGTCGGCGCTCGCAGCAGGACGAACCAGTCTTCGCCGTCGGCAGTTCCGGTCTTACCTACGCGCTGCTTGCCCGATGGCGCGAATGCGGATTCATCGGCGCCGCTTCTGAAACCCCGCGGGCGGCTGAGGTGGACAGAATTCTGGTCCTCTCCGGCAGCTGCTCTCCGGTCACCAATCGTCAGATTCAGCATGCGGAAGCAATAGGATTCGCGATCGTTGAGATGAATCCACCCCGTCTCGTATCCGAAACGGCCTCCGCGCTCGCGCAAGCTCGCTCCGCAGCCGTCACAGCTCTGCGATCGGGAAGAAGCGTCCTGATCTGCACAGCCCGTGGTCCGCAGGATCCTTTGCCTACCGGGCTCGTTCAGCATCTTCCCCTTCATCTTGGTCGATTGCTCGCCGATCTAGTCCAGGAGACGCGTGTACGTCGCATCGTGATCGCCGGCGGGGACACGTCGAGCCATGCTGTGCAGCAGCTCAACATCTTTGCGCTCACCTGGCTGGCGCCCCTTTCCCCGGGCGCTCCTCTTTGCCGCGCGCATTCCGCGGACCCAGCACTCGATGGGCTCGAGCTGACGCTAAAAGGCGGCCAGGCCGGGTCTGAGGACTTCTTCGAGAAAACGCGTCGTGGCGTCTGACTCCGAGCGGCCTCATAAAGTCCTGATCGTGGTAACAGCACTCACTCTCTCCAGGCGCTGCGTGGCATCGACGCGCGAGAAGAGGATGGCGCTGACCAGCAGCATCACGGCAATGGTGCCGATCGGGGCCTGATAACTTCCGGTCGCGCGCACGATGTAGCCAAAGAGCACCGTGCAGATCAGCCCGCCAAACTGCCCGGCGGTATTCATCACGCCACTGACCGTGCCGGAAAAACGGCCGCCGATATCCATGCAGAGTGCCCATGCCGATGGCAGCATCAGATCCATGACACCAAATCCGGCTGCGGCCAGCACGATGATCGCCGTCTTGTCATGTACCAGGGCGAGTGCCGCGAAGACCACGGCGGTGATGGCCATTGCGCCTCCCAGCACAAGGCGACGACCGGTTTTCAAGCCGCACCGCTCGACCAGACGATCGCCGAGGATGCCCCCGGCCAGGTTGCCGATGACACCGCAAAGAAACGGCAGGGCGGTGACGAGCGCCATCGCTCGTTCGGAGAAGTGCGCTCCGCGGATAATCCACGTCGGAAACCACGCCATATAGAACCACGAAGCCCATGCGTAGCATCCATACGCGAGGCTGATGCTCCAAACGGAACGTGAGCGGAGAAGCTCGCGCCAGGGAATACTCGGATGGGGGTCCAGCGTGGCGGCCGAGTAGATTTCGTCTAGTTCCTGCTGGGTGATACGGCCGCTTTGCTGGGGGCTATTGCGGAACCACATCGCCCACACGACGGCCCATACAATGCCGCCCGCTCCGAGGAGAACGAAGACTCGCCGCCATCCGAAAGCATTTTGCAGCGGTACGAGCAGCAAAGGGGTGATCACGCCGCCGAGCCGGCTCCCAGCCCACACCCAGCTCTGCGCGCGCGCTCGTTCGCGCAGCGGAAACCAGCGGCCGATAACGCCGGTTGCATTGGGAAAGGCGCCGGCTTCCCCCGCCCCGAAGAGAAAGCGCACCACCACCAACTGCCAGAAACGAAAGCATGCGGCGGTAATGGTCATGAAAATCGACCACCATACGACAATGCGCGTCAGCTCACGACGATGGCCGTGTCGATCGCCTGCCGCTCCGGAAGGAATTTCAAACAGGCCGCATGCCAGAACAAACGCGCCCAGCACCCATCCCCAGCGATCCGGGGGGATGCGGAGTTCCGTCTGGATCCGAGGCCCGAGGACGGCGATTGCCAGCCGGTCGATGAACGTCATGGTGGAGAGAACCACCAGCATCGCCAGCACAAGATAACGCTGCTTCACGCAATAGTGCCCGTACCGTGCCCGATCTCGCCGAGCACCTGCTTCACCCGCAGCACACTGAGTTCCGGGCTGGCTACTATCGGAGGCCGCGTCGGATCCGGCGGAAGCGCCTCCACCACGCGCGCCATCGAGGCTTGCGCGAGCACGATGACGTCAACGCGGGCCGCCAACTCCAGAAGCGTAGCGCTCAGCAGACGGTCGTGCGTGGCGGTGTCGCCAGCCAGTACCGCTTCGAACGCGCCCCCGCACAGGCCCTCTTCGATCTGCACGGAGCGCCCGGCAGCTTCCGCCTTGCGGCGAATCAGCTCAACGGTCGGCGCTAAAGTCGTGCTCAGTGTGGCGGCTACTCCAATGCGCGATCCCAGAGTTACGGCGCGCTCGGCCATCGCCTCATCCACACGCACGATTGGCATATCGAAGAGCGGCTTGGCCAGATCCACCGCCGGCCCGATCGACGAGCAGGTCACCAGCACAGCGTCGGCTCCTGCCGCCTCGGCGGATTCGATCATCGAAATTAATCGGCGGATGGTCAACCGCCGCAATGCGCCATGCGCGATGGTGTCTTTGATCAGACTCTCATCCACCATGTGGGTGATCGCGACGCCCGGCAAATGCTGCCTGCAGAGACCGCTGAAGAGCGGAGTCAGGACGGGGCTCGTGTGGATGAACGTAAGGGCAGATGCCGGCATCGAGGGCCCTCCTGATGATTGCGTATATTCCTGGCGCTGTTGCTTGCAAAGTTCGAGTGATTCTGGTTCCGTCCGGGCTCATCGATTGCGTAATTCATAATGGCCGGCGCTGGACAGCACGATCGCGATCCGTGTTCCATCCTCTGTTGCCGTTCCCGTGTGCGCAGTTCCGTTCACCAGGATTTGATCTGCGCCCCTGACCACCGGAAAGAGCACAGTCGCCTCCACCCCTGAAGGCAGATCAATGGCCGCGGTCAGTGTGTCCTGCTTGCGTAAATCGATTTTCAGCAGCCCGTGCGGCGTCGGCTCTGCACCGCGCGCCCAGTCCAGATCAATCAGATCGGGACGAATCGTTGCTTGGCTGAATCCGGGCGCCGTGGGCCGGATGCCCAGCACCTGCTCCATCAGCCAGTACGCCGGCCCGGCGCTCCAGCCATGGGCCAGGCTCACAAAATACCCGGTTCGTCCGTCAGCCTGCAGATCGACGTGCGGATTGTCTTTGGGCCACGATGGATCGTAGGCTTCCCAGAAACTGGTCGCGCCTTCAGCGATCATTCCGCCCCAGTATGCGCGAATCCACCGCAATGCTTCCGCGCGATGATCCATCTGTGCCATCGCATCAAGAATGTAGGCACCGTAGTAAGGGGTTACGATGTCCGGCCGCCACGAAGGCTTGCCGACGTTGCCGAGCACATTCTGCCAGATCGAAGCGTACTGCACAGACTTTGCAACTCCGGCCAGCACCGCCATCGCATTCGTCTGGATGCGCGGTCCGAACGAGCCATCGACCCAGTCCGCGGCGCGCGCGGACTCTGCCAGTTCGGTGGCGCGCCTCTCGAAGTGCTCCGCGTTCTGCGGATCGCCCATCTGGCGCAACAGCCACGCGCCCTCGCGGTATGCACGCACATACTCGATCACCGTGGCTTCGCGCGCCTGCGGCGTGTCTCCATTCAGGCCATCGGCCCAGTCGACGAACAGCCACGCATGGGTGCGATTCATGAAGTTGTTCTGAGCGTCGAACTCGCTGTCCATCAGGTGCAACAACTGCACGACGCGGTCGTGCATCGCCGCAACGTACTCGCCGTCGCCCAGGTGTCGGTCATAATTTGCCAGCTCGGTGAACCAGAAAGAGGAGTAGCCGGGGATGCCGTTGACGTGTTGCTCCACCGGTGGCGTGCCAATCAGTCGAGTCAGAGTGTCCTCGACCAGGAAGCGATCGGCAAACACTTCGTCGCTCACATGGCCGCTGACATCGGTGTCGCCCATCCATCGTCCGCGATCCCGCTTGGGAGCGTCCCAGATGTCGTCCTGCATGCAGAGATGCACGGTATAGACACCGGTCTCCCAGATGCGATTCAGCAGCGGATCCGACGATTCGAAGGACCCCTCGTAATGAACCGGATAATAGATGTCTTCCAGATGGATTGCCCTGAAGCGAATCTCCGGCGCTCCGGACAAAAAGCGAATGCGCGCGTAGCGAAACGCTGACTTCGGTCCATGCCCCGTGCCGTGCGGCGCCAGATGCAGCTCGTTGACGCCCAGATAGGGCCCATCGTTCACTTCCCCCAGCGACTCGCCATACTGGATCGTCACCGCCGCCGGCTCATCGGAATCGGAGATCAGCTCCACCCGTCCAGTGACCTCGCGGCCGAAGTCCAGCGTGATGCCGGGCACGTATTCCTCCGCGGGTCGTGCGCTGGCCAGCTTCACTGTGAACTCGCTTGCAGAGTCGGACGCGGGCGGCTCCTGCAATGCATCCAGATGCTCGAACTGTCCTTCCCCGGCATAAACCTGCTCGACCGATGCAGCCGGCAGATACACGCTAGCCAGGAAAGGGGACGCTCCCTCATATCCGGGCCAGTCATAGAGTCCAGCATCCGCATTCCACTGGAAAAGATCGATCGATCCCTCAATCGGACTCAGCGCCTCTGCGGGCGGCCATGCGCTGTCATCGAAATCCGCGCTCTGCCAACCGTCGGCGGCATGCAGGGTACCTTTCCACTCGGGTCCGCTGATGAGGACCGCCGGCGCAGAAATCCCCGGCGCCGCGGGAACGATCTTGGCCACCATCACCTTGCCGAAGGTTTGCTGCATCGCGAGCGCACTGTTCAGGAATCCTGTGACGCCATGTCCGCGCACGGCTTCGATGGCTAACACGTTCTCTCCGCCGTGCAACAGACCGCTGACCTCCACTGCAAAAACATGCATGTCGAGCGGCGACAGAAGATTGGACGCGAAGTGTCCGGCCCGCTTGCCGTTGATGAAAACCTCCGCCGAACGCGGCCCCGCAATGTAGAGGGTGGCCTGGCGGGGAACCGTGTCGATGCGAAACCGGACCCGGAAGTAGTGCGGCTCCGTCTGATGATTCAACCCGGGGAAAATGTAGTGGATCACTCCGGTGCGATGGGCGGTCGAATCCTCGGCGGTCCAGATATATTCTTCCGGCAGGGGCTGGTGAAACGACGAGAACAGCTGGGGCGCGGTTATGGTTCGAGTTGGATCGAGCGGACCCGCCGGCGGCCCCGATTGCGCCAGAACGGTGGTGGCCGATGTGAGGCTGGCAGCAGCAAAAATCACAAGTATCCACCAAGCGCGAACCATTCGCCGTGGCTCCCATTTGAAGAAATAATTTTCCACCTGTAAAACTCTTCTATCGGGCCAGGATTGTCAAATGTCGATGCCGGCTGCAACCAACCTGCTCCCGGGAGTCCTGGCGCAACTGAATCGCTCCGATCGTCCGTTCGAGGTGTCGTGACTACCCGAAGATCGTTTCTTTCCCGCTCGACAGTTGCCTTGGCCGCCACCGGACTCAGTCGTGCCGTTCCCGGACTCGCCCAGGCTGACTCTCCGGATGTGGCTCCGTTCCTCACCCCGTACAAGTACGAGAAGCTGATTCTCGAAAAGTCGGCAGACTCGACGTCGTTTGACTCCAGGAGCGTGGACTGCCCGTTCGTCTTCCATCACAACGGCGCTTTCTATATGACCTACGTCGGTTATGACGGAGTTGGTTATCAAACCGGACTGGCCACATCTGCCGATCTTGTCACGTGGAAACGGCTGGGGTGCATTTTGCGGCGCGATCCTGCGTCCGAGATCACGCGCTTCAATATCGCGCTCATGTGGATTCTTCGCGAAAATCAGCTCTCGAGTACCGGCAACCTGATTCCCCTGGATGGCCAGTTCCTCGGCGCGTGGCACGCGTATCCGAATCCAGGATATGAAGCGGGGCCGGCCGTCATCGGGCTCGCTAGAAGTCGCGACCTCATGCACTGGCAACTCGAGGCCCCTATCCTGCGGCCTGATGACGCCGATGCCGCGCCATGGGAACAGGGCGGGCTCTACAAACCCTGTCTCGTCCGTGATCGCGAACTCTACTACCTTTTCTACAATGCCAAAACGAGGCCCGATCCCGCGTTGCACGGCGGCTGGCATGAACAAATCGGTGTTGCCACTTCCCGCGATCTCCGCCGATGGGTTCGATATTCCGGCAATCCGATCCTTCGCAATGGCATTGCCGGTTCGTGGGACGACCGCTTTGCCAGCGATCCCTGCGTGCTCCGGCACGGCAGCCAATGGGCAATCTACTACTACGGGCTCAGCTCTGCGCACGGTAAGGCACGCGATCTGCTGGCCCTCACTTCCGATCCGTACCACCCGCACAAAGTGGACCGGATTATGGTGGACGCCGGGCCTCCGGGTTCGGTCGACGATGATTTCGCTCATAAGCCGTCTCTCATCACCAGGGATGGAATGCTCTATCACTTCTATTGCGCGGTGTCCGGCAGGTACCCGAACGATGTTCGGGGCATTTCCGTTGCGCGCTCGCGGCCATGGTAGTTTCCTCATTCTGGCAGCGAGACGCCGTCGCGCTCGTTAGAGAGATATGCGGCCTCGACAACGCGCATGGTGTCGAACGCCGACTCGACGCTGGTCGGCAGTTCCGTCGATTCGCCGGCGACATAGGCCTGGAGGGATCCCATTGACCCGATGAACGCGTCGATGAACCAGTTTCCGGAGAGAGGGACGTTGGTCCATGGCTCGCCGCGACGCGCGAATCGCAGCGTATCCGGGCGCCCGACGGGGTAGTCGAGGTTCACGCCCATGGTCGCCTCGATGGCTCCTTCCGTTCCCTCCCAGCGCACGCGGCTGATCTGATCGGCCTCGAAGTTGTTCGTGTGGTTGGTGGCAATCAGGACGCGCAGCCATTCGCCATAGTCCATCAGGATCGTGCTCTTCGTCGCAGCCAGAGACGGGGTGAGGGGATTGCGGACAGTTTTTGCCAGTACCCGGTGGGGATTGCCCAGCCACGCTCGTGCCAGATCCACATAGTGAATGCTGTGATACAGAATCTCCAGCCGCGGTGCAGAGGAGAGAAAGGTCCACAAATCCCACGGCGTAAAGACATCGACGAGCACCTGCATCTCGTGCATCCGGCCGATCAGGCCCGCATTCGCCAAACTTCGCGCGACCAGCATCGCCGGCGCCCAGCGCAGCTGGAAATTCACCGCTGCGGTGAAATGTTTGCTGCGACACAACGCCAGAATTGCCCGGGCGCCCGCGAGTGTCTCCCCCATCGGCTTCTGGAGCAGGACAGCGGAGCCATCGGGTAAATCGGGCAGGACGCTCGCCAGGGCTCCGGCAGGTACGGCAACATCGAAGACAGCATTTTGGGGCGATTGCCGTACCGCATCCGCGACGGAGCGAGCGACAACAGGAATGTCAAACTTCGCGGCCAGGGCCCGGGCGCGCTCCAGGTCGAGATCGACCAGAGCCGTCACCGGCAAGCCCGCTTTGCGATAAGCCGGCAGATGAGCAGCCTGAACGATGCCACCGGCCCCAACGCAAATGACCGGGCGAGGATCACGAGTCGCCGGCACTTTTGCCGCCGCGAGAATTTCAGCAAGCTCGGTGGCGTCCATCGCACCTCAAGCGGGAAGAAGCGCCGCTTCGCCCCGGGAGAAACGAGCGACAGCGGAACTACCGTGCAAAGTTGCATTGTAGGCCGCGAGCCCTGCGCGATTGCAGGGCTCCTGCACCACCGCGAGCTTCACCCTCCTGGGGTGGTCTGCAGATACATCCTAGAAGATGAAGTGAGCGCCGAACTGCAGCTGTCGCGCGATTGTGCCCGTGTAGACGCCGCTCGTGGTACCGAAAGCTTTCGAAGTGGGACTCACGTTTGGCGTGTTGTATTCGGGGTGATTCAGAGCGTTGAAGACGTCAGCACGGAGTTCGAGGGTTGCACGTTCACGAATCTGAGTGTCCTTTTGCAGATTGAAGTCAAAGTTGTTCAGGTAATCCTGCCGGAGAAGATATTGCGGGAAGGTCCGGTAGTTGAAGGATGTGGGCTGGTCTGCGGAGGTGGTATCGAATACCGAGGTATTGAAGACCGGCTGACCGAAGATGTTCGCGCCGCTGTGCTGGACGTTGTGAAAGTCGTTCCAGCCGCCTCCTGTGTAGATGGAGTTACTCCACTGGATGGGCATGCCGGAGAGGAAATGATAGATGCCCGAAACCTGCCAGCCACCGACCGCGTTGTTGTACCAGCGATTCTGGCTGAGCCACATGCGGTTCTCGCCGAAGGGAAGCTGATAGGTGCCGTAGACCGCGAGGTTATAAGGATAGTCGGAGGTAGTTTCCTGATAGTTGAGGACGTCGCCGGGGTTGAGCTGACCGAAATAACCGAGGAGGCGCGACCACTCGAAGTTTGCGTTGAGGGTGAAGCCATGGCTCATCTGCCGGTAGAAGCGAGCAAGCAGGGCGTTGAAATTGGCGGTAGCGCCTGGAGCGAGGGCCTCGGTCACGCTGGAGTATTCCGGATAGGACTGGAGCAGCGTAGCTTCGGAGATAGTGCTGCTGGTGGCGAGACTGCCGGTCATGCCGGGCAATCCTTTAAAGGGGTTGGCGACGGTTGCATTGAGTTCGGACTGCGTGGCAGCGTCTTGTTTGGCGCAGCGGCACAGGTAGGGGACCAGCGGGGTGCTGCTGATCTGATTGCTGTAAGAGAGGTGGACCTCGTTATCGCTGACATATCCAACCTCAGCGATCATGTTTTTTGAGAGCTGGTACTGGACATCGAGACTGCTGCGTTCGGAGTAAGGAACCTTGACGGGTGCGTAAAACTTGATTGCCTGTCCAAGCTCGGTGTTAACTCCGAGTGCGTTCCCCGTAGGCTGCTGAATAGGATTGCTCGCCGTCGGAAAAGGATCATCCCAGGAGAGCGGTGTAAAGCCGTTGTTGTTGGACGTCACAAACGTGCTGGTGCCGGTGTAGCCGTAACTTTGGCCCTGGTTATAGTCACCAAAGGGATTGACATAAATGCCGAATCCGGCACGGAAAACCGCCTTGTGCTGGAGAGCGGATGGCGACCAGGAAAGGCCGATGCGCGGGCTGTAATACACAGGAGCCGTGTGATACGGGTAGCGGTCGCTGGAACTGGCGAAGGTGATGCCGCCCGTGGGCTGGAAGGCAGACGGGGATACGAGCGGGGGTGTTTTAGCGCTTGCATAGATTGCCTGGTAATTGCTCTCCGCGGGTCCGGTCACTTCGTTGGTCGCCGTCGGAATCCATCCGTTGGCCATGCGGTTGTTGCTCTCGGTGACAGGCGTCTCGTGCTCGAAACGCATACCGGCGCTCACCGTGAAATCCGGCGAGAGTTTCCAGTCGTCCTGAATGAAATACGCAGTGTAGAAGTTGTTGAACTGGAACGGCGCCGCAACGGTGTAGCCGCCACTCGTGGGTAGTCCGAGCAGGAAGAGGGCAAAGGCGCTGCCGAAAGCTGGAGCCTGATCGCAGCTGCTTTGGTTGGCGCTGCACTCTGTGACCGGGTTGCCGGCATTGTTCTGGAACTGGAAGAGGCCATCGGCATTCGTGGGAGTGAGGTAGGAGCCTTTGTTGGCGCGGATGTCGACGCCGCCGATGATGGTGTGCCTTCCCTGGACCTTGGTCAGCATGCTGTAGAACTGGATGGTATCGAAGTTCTCGATCGTTCCTGGAGTCGTACTGATGCCGAGCGGACTGGTGGCATCGGTGAACTCGATGTGCGGCATAGCGAGAGCCGTGGAGTCGGAGGCCAGATAGCCTGGGAAGCCAACGGACGTGGGGTTGAATCCTGAGCTGGGCTCGGAGTTGCTGTTGTCATAGCGGCTCATGCCGAGACGCGTGTCGAGAGCGAGTGTTGGGTTGAAGGTCTGAATGTCGTCGACCACACCGCCGAAAAGGATGGTGTCGGAGGTGGTGCCGCTGGCAATGTTATTGAAGTAATTGCTCTGCGAGTTGATGTAGCGGCTGCGATGGGCTTCACCGAAAATTTTATTCGATGCGCTGATGTTGTAATCGATGCGTCCCATGTGAGAGCGGTAGTCGTTGATGACCGGCACATAGGCAAAATAGTTGTTTTCGCCGTCGGCCTTGGTGGTGGGGCCGTTGTAGTTGGGCTGTGGAATGTACTTGAGCAGGGCGAGGGCGATGGGATCGAGGGTGAGACCGGCGTTGACGGCGCAGTTTGCCGACCCGCCGCTGAGACAGTTGTTGGGTATGGGCGACCGCGTGTAGGTGGTTGTGGTGCCGGTGGCCGTATTCGGATTGTAGAGCTGATAGCTGGTCTTGGCGGTATTGAGGCCGAGCAGGGCGGAGAAATCTCCCTGACGCTCGGCGGCAGTGGGCACATCGCCAATGGTCTGAGCCGGAGGCTGCTGTCCGACGGTTGCTTCGTAGGAGTAGAAGAAGAAAAGTCTGTTGCGGCCATCGAAGAATTTCGGAATCAGGACCGGACCCCCGATGGTGCCGGTAACGAAGTTCTGATGGGTGGCGCTGGGGACGGCGCCGCCGACTTTTTGAGAATAGGGCAGAGCGGCCAGCCAGCTGCAATTATTCGCGGAGCGGCTGGTGAAATTGCCGTCGAGACCGGAGCAGCCGGCTCCCTGATAGAACCAGCGGGCCGCTCCGTGAAACTGATTGGTCCCGCTTTTGGTGGTGATATTGACGGTGCCTCCGGAGGTATCGCCAATGGCGGCGTTGGCATTGAATTCGTCCACGCGGATCTCGTTCACCGAATCCATGGAGGGGCTGAAGCCAGCGGTGCGGCTGCCGTCCTGCATGTTGGGCACGCCATTAAGGAGGAGTTCGTTCGACGAGGAGAGTCCCCCGCCGAGCGAGAAGTCGTCAACCGTGCTGTTGTCGTAGGGGAGAGCCTGGGCGACGGCGTGCTTGGCTTTGGAGACAGCGCCATATTCGATGCGCGCGAAACCGAGCGGGGACTGGCCGTTGCTGGGCAGATCCTGCACCTGCTCTGTCGTGAGAACCTGGCCCGTCGATGCATCGGCGGCGTCGATCAGAGGCTCGTTGGCCTGGACAGTAACCGACTGCGTCACCCTGCCCACCGTCATCTGGATGTTCACCGTCGCGTTCTGCTGCGTCTGGATAACGACCGAAGGCAGTGTGTACTTCGCGAAGCCAGGTGCGCTGACCTCCAGCGTGTACCCGCCGGGCGCCAGGAATGGGATGGTGTAGAAACCCTGAGGCGTTGTCGTCGTTTTTGAAACCGCGCCAGTGTCCACACTGGTCAGGAGAACTGCGGCTCCTGAGATGGCGGCTCCACCCGGGTCAGTGACCTGACCGGTGAGGCTTCCGCGGAATTCCTGGGCAGATGCCGAGGCAATGAAAACGAGCAGAACAGCGATGAGCTTTTTCACTGGTATCTCCCTGAAAGAAGCAATGTGAGGCGATGGTTTGTTATGGGGGCGCAGATGGACAGAGCTGCCGGAGCGGTGTGGTCAGACCAATGGCGGGGCGCATGGACGGAACCGGCAGGTTGCAGATCTTTCATGAACACCTGGGGAGCCGCGGGGCAACGTCCTTGGGGGAACCGAGGTCTGGGGACCCAACGGCAGCGAGAGAACTATAGGGAGCGAGAAAGAGTGTTGTCAACATATTGCACCGCTAATGCATAGATATGCATATCCCCTGGAAGGGATGGCAGGAGGTGAGTGGGTGATCACACGCGCCACCTCTTTCACGCGAAAGAACCCGGCAAGCATTCCGAACGGCAACGTCTCACGAACTCTTCATTGCGATTGCATAGGCATGCATGGCGGAATAATGTGTATACTCGCCACGAGCCATGACCGAACCGCTCTGGTCCGGCAAACACATGTGGCGGGCGGACTGGCTGTTTCCGGCAGAGTCGCTTCAAGGCAAGAGACGCGCAACAGGGATCCGCAACCATGGCCCGTATCGACGAACTCCGACTCATCGCCAAAATCGCACGGCTGTATCACGTGCAGGGTGTTCGGCAAACCGAGATCAGTACAAGGCTGCGTATTCATCAGTCGACGGTTTCGCGGATGTTGCGGCGGGCTGAAACGATGGGTATTGTGCGAACGACGGTATCGGCGCCGCCTGGCATTCACTCCGAGGTCGAAGAGGAGATGGAGACCATCTTCGGCCTGAAAGAAGCGATTGTGGTGGAGTCGGGATCGGACGAGGACACGATTGCCCGCGACCTGGGCGGGGCCGCGGCGTACCTGATCGAGTCGACGGTGAAGGGACACGAGGTAATCGGCATATCTTCCTGGAGCCAGGCCTTGCTGGCGATGGTCAACTCGCTGCAGCCTGCGAGGAGTGAGGGCGGCGGCAAGGTCGTGCAGATTTTGGGGGGCATCGGCAACCCTGCGGTGCAGTCGCATGCCACGCAGCTGACGCAGCGGCTGGCGCATCTGCTGCTGGCGATGCCGGTTCTGCTGCCGGCGCCCGGGATTGTGGGATCGAAGGCGGCGCGAAACGTCCTGCTGAATGACGCATACGTGCAGCAGGCAATGTCGCTGTTCACGCATCTGGATATCGCACTGGTAGGCATTGGAGCGCTGGAGCCCTCACGCATGCTGAGGAGCAGCGGCAATGTTTTCACAGGTCAGGAGATGCGGGTGTTGCGCGAGGCAGGCGCGGTAGGCGACATCTGTTTACAGTTTTTTGACGCGCATGGAGCGCCGGTGCGCAGCCCCTTCAGCTCGCGGGTCATCAGCATTCCCCTGCAGGATTTAAAGGGAACTCCGTGCGTGATCGGCGTAGCCGGGGGACAGCGCAAGGTCGAGGCAATTCTGGCGGCGCTGCGCGGCCGGTGGGTGAACACACTGATTACCGATCATCAGACAGCTCAGGCGCTGCTGGCAGCGCAGGCAGATGGGAAGAAGGCGAACAATTCCGTCGCGCCGGCCCGGCGCATCGCGGGACGGACGGTTGAGGCATGAGCTCATCCGAGATAGGCGTGGAGACAGAACCAGGCAGGCGAACCGTTCCGGATATCGCGGAATTGCGGCGGCACGCCGGGTGGATCCGCATGCAAAGCCTGCGCATGGTGCACAAGGCGGGACTTGGGCATCCCGGCGGTGATCTGTCGTCGGCCGACATTCTCGCGACGCTTTACTTCGCAGTACTGCGCCTGAATCTGGCCAATCCGCGCGATCCGCTGCGGGACCGCTTCATCATGAGCAAGGGGCACTGCACCGGGGCGCTTTATTCGACGCTGGCCGCGCGCGGACTGATGCCTGCGAGCGAACTGGAAACCTACATGCAGCCTTTGTCGCGGCTGAACGGGCACCCGGACCGGAACAAGATTGAGTGGGTTGAAGCCAATACCGGGCCCCTGGGGCACGGGTTGCCGATTGGGGTTGGCTGCGCGCTGGCAGCGCAGATGGACGGGGCACGATGGAGGACCTTCGTGCTGACCGGCGACGGTGAGCTTCAGGAAGGCAGCAACTGGGAAGCAGCCATGGCCGCGGCGCAGTTCGGCCTCGAAGGGCTCACGGTCATCGTTGATCGCAATCGCATCCAGCAGGGAGACTTTACCGAAAACACGATCCGCATGGACCCTCTGGCCGACCGCTGGCGAGCCTTTGGTTGGGCGGTGCGGGAAATCGACGGACACTCCTGGGAGGAACTGCTCAGTGCCTTTTCCGCTTTGCCGTTTCAGGCGGGCCGTCCGTCGTGCATCGTAGCCAACACGGTGAAGGGCAAAGGTGTGAGCGAAATTGAGAACCGGCCGGAGTGGCACCACCGGATTCCGACCGACGCGGAGCTGCAGCGAGCACTCGAGGAACTGGAAAAGACGTATGGGCTCTGAAGCGAAAGATTGCCGCGAGGCGTTTTCAACTACCCTGGTGGAGATGGCAGGCCAGGACGAGCGCATTGTCGCGGTGGTGAATGACTCGGTGAACTCAACGCGGTTGAAGAGCTTTCGTGCGAACTATCCCCGGCGCTTTGTGAATGTGGGCATCGCGGAACAGAACATGGTAGGTGTAGGCGCGGGCCTGGCCAATGGCGGCAAAGTTCCCTTTGTCTGCGGAGCCTCCTGTTTCCTGACCGCCCGCGCGCTCGAGCAGATCAAGGTGGACATGGCGTATTCGTTCCGCAACCTGAAGCTTTGTGGAATGTCGAGCGGCCTTGCCTACGGCGAACTGGGGCCAACTCACCACTCCATCGAAGATCTGGCGTGGACACGCGCGATCGCGGGCCTGACGGTGATCGTGCCGTCCGACTCGGTGGAGACGCGTCAGGCGATGCGGGCGATCGCGGAATACGAAGGCCCCGTGTTTCTGCGTTTGAGCCGCATGCCCGTGCCCGATGTTCACCGCGATGCGTATCGTTTCGAGATCGGCAAGGCGGATGTGCTGCGCGACGGCGAGGACGTCGCGATTATCGCCAACGGCGTGATGGTGTGCCGCGCACTGCGGGCGGCCGCCATGCTGGACACCAAAGGCATTTCGGTGCGCGTTGTGAACATGGCAACGATCCAGCCTTTGGACCGCGAGGCGGTGCTGGAATGCGCTGCGAAGACGCGTGGCATCGTTACTGTGGAGGAGCATTCCGTGCGCGGCGGCCTGGGCGGTGCGGTGGCCGAGGTTGTTGTGACAGCACCGCACCCCGTACCCATGCGGATTCTCGGCATCCCGGGCGTGTTTGCACCAACGGGTTCCCCCGAGTTTCTGCTGGATTATTTCGGATTGAACGCCGCTGGCATCTGCGAGGCGGCTGAGAAACTGGCCGCAGCGCCGGTGGCGGAGCGCCAGCCGCGGATCTGAGTCAAAAAAATGGACGCGCCCAGCATACTCGCCATCGACCAGGGTACCACCAGCACGCGAGCTCTCTGCATCGACCGCGCCGGGCAGGTGACGAGGATGACGGCGCGCGCTGTCGACACAGAATACCCGGCGGATGGTTGGGTACAGCAGGACGCATGTGCGATTCTGGCCAGCGTCACGGCGGCTGTGGCCGAGTGTCTCGAGGGCGCGGCCAAACCGTCCGCGGTTGCGATCACGAATCAGCGCGAAACCGTGGTGCTGTGGGAGCGCGGCAGCGGAAAGCCGGTTTCGCCTGCAGTGACGTGGCAGTGCCGCCGATCGGAGCCAATCTGCCGCCACCTGAAGGAAGCCGGAAGAGAGTCATTGTTGCGCGAGCGGACCGGGCTGCCCATCGATCCGTTGTTTTCGGCGAGCAAGATTGCCTGGCTGCTGGAGCAGGATGCGCAACTCCGCCGCCGCGCTGACGAAGGAGAGATTTGTTGCGGCACCATGGACAGCTGGCTGATCTGGCATCTGACCGGTGGGCGGCTGCACGTCTGCGAGATTGGCAATGCCGCACGTACGCAGCTACTCAACCTTGCTACCTGCCGCTGGGATGAAGAGTTGCTGCAGCTGTTTGGCGTTCCCGCGGCGATGCTGCCCGCGCTCACTTCATCGAATGGAGCGATCGGCGAATGCTCAGCGGCAGGGCTCGAGGGTGTGCCGATCGCCACAGTGCTGGCTGACTCGCACGCCGCGCTCGCAGGGCACGGAGTCTTCGCGCCAGGCACAGTGAAAGCGACCTACGGCACCGGCTCGTCGCTGCTCACGCTCACGAGAGATCCCAAAACGTTTGCGGAAGGTCTGGCTTCGACGATTGCGTGGCACCGTGATGGCCGTGCGGCTTGGGCTCTGGAAGGTAACATCACGATGAGCGGCGCCGCGGTTCACTGGCTCGGACGCTTTTTGGGACTGACGCAGCCGGTAGAAGAAATGGTAGCGTTGGCGTCGTCTGTGCCCGACAGCGAGGGGGTAAGTTTCGTACCCGCCATGGCGGGGTTGGGTGCACCGTGCTGGGACAGCGGGGCCCGCGGCCTCATCTGTGGGCTCAACACTTCGAGCCGGCTGGAACACCTGAGCCGTGCGGCTGTCGAGTCGATTGCGTTTCAGGTGCGTGATGTGTTCGAGGCGTTCCGCCGAGCCGGAACCGCCAGTGTGGAGACGTTGTGTGCAGACGGCGGGGCGGCGCGGAACGACTGGCTGATGCAATTCCAGGCCGACATTCTGGGCTGCCCCGTCTTGCGCTCGTCCGCGGCGGATCTCTCCGCCATGGGTGCGGCATTTTTTGCCGGGATGGCCATCGGACTGTGGGCCGATGAGGAAGAGATCCGTGCGATTGCAGGCAAGCCTGAGCGTTTCGAGCCGAAGATGAGCGAGATCGAGCGGCGGCGCAGAAACGACGCGTGGCTGCGCGCAGTGGAACGGGCAAGGAGCCATCCGGCGTGACCGGCGCAGCGCATGGCCGTCATGCTCTGGAAGTGACTGGGGTGGTGAAACGCTATCCCGGAACCACCGCCCTCAAGGGAGTAGCGTTCCACGCGGATTACGGCCAGGTGTCGGTGGTGATGGGAGAGAACGGCGCCGGAAAATCGACGCTGATGAAAATTCTCGCCGGTATTGAGTCTCCATCGGAAGGGCAGATGTGCCTCGACAGCGCGCCGGTGCATCTGCGCAGCGTACGCGATGCAGAACGGCTGGGAATCGCGATGGTTCACCAGGAACTGAGCGTGCTGCCGAATCTGAGTGTGGCTGCCAACATCTTTGCCGGGCACGAGACAACGCTCATTGCCGGGTGGATCGCGCGGCGCGAGGAATCCAGACGCGGCGCTGCCGTGCTGGAATCCCTCGCGCACCCTCTGTCCACGTCGCTCGAAGCCGGAGCGCTGTCGATGGGTCAACAGCAGATCGTGGAACTGGCGCGGGCCATTGCGCGCCGCAGCCGCATTCTGATTCTCGATGAGCCGACCTCCACGCTGAGTCGTGCGGAGGTCGGTGTGTTGTTTCGCGTTCTTCGCGAACTCAGGAGCACGGGCGTTTGCATCCTCTATATCTCACACCGGCTGAGCGAGGTGCTGGAAATTGGCGACCGCTTCACCGTGTTGCGCGACGGCCGCGTGGTCGCTGTGACAGGACGCGAGGGCGCCGATCACCGCTGGCTGGTGGAGAACATGACGGGGCGTGCGATCGGCGCCGAGCGCGCTGCCGGTGTAATGCCGGTGACGGACGAGCTTCTGGCGATTGAGGAACTGTGCTGCCTGGAAACACAAACCGCGTTGCCGCCCCGGCAGGTGCTGCACGATGTTTCCTTCACCTTGCGCCGCGGTGAGGTCGTGGGCGTCTACGGATTGCTGGGCGCGGGCCGGACGGAACTGCTGGAATGTCTCGCCGGGGCGCGCGAGCTATCCGCAGGCAAGGTGCGACTGCAGGGGCGGCCCGTACGGCTGGACTCTGTGCGGTCTGCGTTGGGCGCCGGAATCGCTCTCGCACCCGGAGATCGGCAACGCGACGGCCTGGTGCCGGACCTGACGGTTCGCGAGAACATTGCGCTGGCGGCCCTGGACGAATGCCGCGCAGGTCCACTGCTGGCGCTGAACAAAGAGAAGAGACTGGTAGAGGAGTGGGCGCGTCGCGTGAACCTCTCGCCGCGCTCTCTCGACGAGCCCGTGGCTTCGCTCAGCGGCGGCAATCAGCAAAAGGTAATCCTGTTGCGTTGCCTGATGCGGCATCCGAAGATCTTGCTGCTCGACGAGCCGACTCGCGGAATTGACGTCGGGGCGAAAGCCGAGATCGGCATGCTGATCCGCGCGCTGGCCGCGGAAGGAACTGCGAACGGAGACGCGCGGCAGAGGCTCAGCGTGATCTTCACAACCTCGGAGACCGACGAGATTCTGTCGCTGGCAGATCGCTGCATCGTGCTCTGCAGAGGGGCGGTCGCGCTCGACCGGCCAACAGCGGAAGTGAGCGAGGAATTGCTGGCACGGGCCGCTTCGGAAGATCGGGTCCCGTCTGGAGCCATGCAGTGAGCGCACAGGAGCAAGCCATTCCGGCGAACCCTCCTCCCAGGCGGAGCATGTTCGGTGGTCTGATGGCCCGTATTGGCGCTGCGCTGATGCGGATGCGCGCTCTCGTGGCGCTGGCGGCTCTGGTGTTGCTGTTCTCGATCCTGACGCCGAGCTTCTTTACCGCGAACAATTTGTCGATCCTCACTCGTCACGTATCGATCAATGCGTTGCTGGCGATCGGCATGACGTTCGTTGTCATTGGTGGGGGCATCGACCTTTCGGTCGGGTCGGTCGCAGGTTTTTCCGGCATGGTCGCCGGAGCGCTTATCACGCGCGGAATTGTTGTCACCGGTATGGCGCATCCCTGGTATCCAGGCGTTTGGTTCGTCATCGTAGTGGCGCTGGCGGCGGGCGCATTGGTCGGGGCGGTGAACGGCCTGCTGATCGCGTGGTTCAATGTCGCACCCTTCATTGCGACACTGGGCACGCTGTATATGGCGCGCGGTGCTGCCCTGCTGCTCTCGGGCGGGCGCACCTTTCCGGACCTGGGTGGCGACCCGACGCGGCATAATACCGGTTTCCCATCGCTAGGACAGGGCCACTGGCTGGGCATTTCCATCCCCATCTGGATCATGGTGCTGCTCGCGCTGGCCGCGCAGCTTCTGGCCACACGAACGGTATTCGGGCGCCATGTCTACGCAACCGGAGGGAACGCGCGGGCGGCGATGTTGTCGGGCATTCGGACGGGGCGCGTACGGTTCATGAGCTATCTGCTCTCCGGGATCTGCGCAGCGATGGCGGGTATCCTGATCGCCGCGCAACTGGAAGCCGCGCATCCGGCCACAGGAGAGTCGTTCGAATTGACGGCGATTGCGGCTGTCGTGCTCGGCGGAACATCCCTGCAGGGTGGGCGAGGTTCGGTGCTTGGCTCGCTCGCGGGCGCCTTCGTGATCGGGACGCTCGCGGATGGACTCGTCATGCTCGGCGTTTCCGAGTTCTGGCAGATCGTAATCAAGGGGCTGGTGATTGTTCTTGCGGTCATTTTGGATCAGGCACAGAGCGGGCTGCACACGCGCCTCCGCCTGGCGTTTCTGCGAGGGCAGCCGGAGTGATGCGCCGGACGCTCGCCTGTCCCTCTGCGGCGATGCTGCTGCTCGCGACACTTATCGTCTCCGGATGTTCGCGGCGCGAGCGGCTTGAGCCTCGATTGATCGAGATCATTGTGCCCTCGGCGGACAATCCATTCTTTCGCGCCGAGGCCGAAGCGGCGGCAGCGCAAGCGCGTCAGCTCGGATATCGCGCTCGGGTCGATTCGCACAACGACGATCCGTATCAGCAGGACAACCTGGTGGATATGGCAATCGCCAGCAACGCCGCCGCCTTGATTCTCGACAATGCGGGCGCCGATGCCAGCATCGCGGCGGTGCGCCGCGCGAAGAAGGCTGGGATCGCCTGCTTTCTCATCGATCGCGCGATCAATGGCGGAGGGATCGCGCAGGGCCAGATCCTTGCCGACAATGCGCAGGGTGCGCGCCTGGTAGCGGCGGAATTCGTCCGCCTGATGCATGGGCAGGGTCCGTACGCGGAGTTACTGGGCAAGGAATCGGATACCAACGCACAGGTGAGGACCTCAGGATTCCACGCGGTCCTCGATCGCTCGTCGGATATGCACCGGGTGGCTGCGCAAAGCGCGAACTGGGATCAGACCCAGGCATTCCAGAAGACAGAGACGATCCTCCAGGCCCATCCGGAGATCCGCGGAATTATCGCGGGCAATGACACCATGGCGGTAGGTGCGGCCGCAGCGGCGAAGACGGCTGGGCGCACCGATCTGATCATCGTCGGCTTTGATGGAAGTCCGGATGCACTGGCGGCGATTCGCGCCGGAGAAATGCAGGCGACTGTGCTGCAGCCGGCGGTCACTCTCGCCAAAACGGCCGTGACCGAAGCGGCTCGCTACCTGAGGACAAAGACAAGCGGTGCGCCGGAAATGCAGATTATTCCGTGTTTCCTGGTGACGCGGCAAAACGTCGCAGATTTTGCGGGATTTCAGCGCATCGGCAACGGCTGATGAGCGGGGAGGTTGCAATGGCACGCATGACGGTGGGTGTCATCCTGGGAAATCGGGATTTCTTTCCCGATCCGTTGGTGCTGGAAGCGCGCAGAGATCTGCTCGCCTTGTTTGGCGAAATGGAAATCGATGCGGTTGTGCTCGACGAAAGAGCGACGAAGATGGGCGCGGTAGAAACGTGGAGCGACGCGCAGAAATGTGGACGGCTCTTCTTCGAGCAACGCGACAAAATTCAGGGCATCCTCGTGTGTCTTCCGAATTTTGGCGATGAAAAGGGAGTGGCGGATGCGATCCGGCTCTCTGAGTTGCGCGTTCCCGTGCTGGTCCAGGCCTGTCCTGACGATCTGGACCAGTTCGGTGTGGAGCGTCGGCGCGATGCCTTTTGCGGCAAAGTTTCGGTTTGCAATAACCTCCGCCAATATGGAATTCCGTTTTCCCTCACCGAAGATCACGTCGTCAGCCTTCGATCGGAAGAATTTCGCAAAGACCTGAGCGCCTTCCTTGAAGTCTGCCGTGTGGCCCGAGGCCTGCGGCGTGCACGCGTCGGCTCTGTGGGCGCGCGGCCCAACGCCTTCAACACCACGCGTTACAGCGAGAAGATTTTCGAGGCGGCCGGAATCAGCGTGAGCACAATCGATCTTTCCGATGTGTTCGGCCGAGCCGCAAAAATTACAGATTCCGATCCGCGCGTGACGGAAAGGATTGAGTCGATTCGCGCGTATGCCGCCAGCGATGCGGCTCCTTCCGAATCGGTGGTGCGGATGGCGAAGCTCGCCGTCGTTCTCTCCGGATGGATGCAGGACAACGGACTCACCGCGACGGCGATCCAGTGCTGGAGCTCGATGCAGAGCAACTATGGCGTGAACGTATGCACCGTGATGAGCATGATGAGCGAAGCTCTCCTGCCAAGCGCGTGCGAGGTCGACGTCGCCGGTGTGATTTCAATGTACGCACTGCAGTTGGCCTCCCAACGGCCGAGCGCACTCGTGGACTGGAACAACAATTACGGGAAGGACCGGGACAAGTGTGTGTTTTTCCACTGCGGAAACTGGGCAAAGGAGTTTCTCCCGGATATTCGCATCGGCACCGCACCGATCCTCGGCACCACCTTGGGCGAAGAGAACACATGGGGCGCGCTGATGGGGCGCACCCCCGCCGGTCCGGTGACCTTCGGCCGCGTGAGCACCGACGACCAGGCCGGATCCATCCGCGCCTACGTCGGTGAAGGCCGCTTCACTGATGATCCACTGAACACCTTTGGCACGCGCGCCGTCGTCCAGGTTCCTGGGCTGCAGTCGCTCATGCGCTTCATCTGCAGGGCGGGCTTCGAACATCATGCAGCCATGAATGCCTCGCACGTAGCGCGCAGCGTTCATGAGGCGATGGAAACCTATTTGGGGTGGGATGTCAGACTGCATGAGCCGCCAGGATAGCGCGGGCGTCCGGCAGAAAGAGTCAATCGTCTGCGCAGCGACGAGGAGAGCACAGGGATGAATCGGCGGGAGATGATGAAGCTGAGTGCGGGCGCGCTTTGTGGCACTGGCGCCGCGAGCCGCACCGCAGTTGTGCTGGCGGCGTCAGAAAGCGGCAATGGCACAGTCGAACAGTGGGGCGTCTTTGAGACTGTCCTGCATGGGCCGTCGGAAGGAAGTCCTTTCGCGGACGTGACGCTTTCCGCAACCTTCCGCATTGGTCATCGGGCCGTCAACGTGAACGGCTTCTACGATGGCGAAGGGGTTTACCGAATCCGTTTCATGCCCGATCAACCCGGGGACTGGAGCTTTGAGACGGATAGCAACCGCCCCGAGCTAACCGGGAAAACCGGCAGCTTCCATTGCGTGGCTGCGACCGCAGGAGAATCACGGTCCCGTCCAGGTCGCGCACCAGTTTCACTTTGAGTACGCGGACAAGACTCCATTCTTTCCCTTCGGAACCACCTGCTACTCGTACGGGTTCATGGCCGAGCCCTACGCGTCCCAGACGCTGGAGACATTGAAGACGGCTGGCTTCAACAAGGCCCGAATTTGCCTGTTACCCAAGCCGCAGGGCGACCATCCTTTGTTCGCCCTGCCTTTTGAGCGCGATGCCTCCGGAGCAAACGATTGGACGCGTCTCAATCCAGCATATTTTCAGCGGGTGGAAAGTCGCATTCGCGACCTGATGACGATCGGGGTTCAGGCCGACGTGATCCTCTTTCATCCCTACGACAGCTGGGGCTATAAGTCGATGCCTCCGGATGTCGACGATCGCTATCTGCGCTACGCAGTCGCGAGGCTGGCCGCCTATCGCAACGTCTGGTGGGCCATTGCCAACGAATATGACCTGGTGAAGTCGAAGACTACGGCCGACTGGGACCGATTCTTCCGCATCGTTCAGGAATGCGATCCTTCGAGTCATTTGCGCTCGATCCACCACAGCCGCGTGCTCTATGACCACAGCAAACCGTGGGTGACGCACGCCAGTCTCCAGGCGTACAACTTCGAGAAGTCCTCCGAATACCGAGAAGCGTGGGGTAAGCCAATCGTGTGGGACGAAATCCAGTACGAAGGCAATATCGCGCGACGGTGGGGCAATCTTTCACCCCAGGAGATGACGCGCCGCTTCTGGCTGGCGATCGTTGCGGGAACCTATGCGACCCACGGCGAGACATACATGACCAGTGACGGATCGCCCGTGTGGTCCGATGGGGGCACCATGCATGGGTCCAGTGCTCCCCGTATCGCCTTCCTGCGGAAGCTCGTGGAATCCATCACCACCACAGGACTGGCGGAGTACGACAATTCGTACTATCTCTCAGCGGGCAAACCTGGCGATCTCTACCTTTATTACTTCGACGATCACTGCGCCGCCGAGTACGATTTCCCATTGCCTGACGGTGAGTTTCGCTGCACGCTGATCGATCCATGGGAAATGACGACGAACGAACTTCCGCGAACGCTGACGGCGAAGCGGGGGGGAACGGATTCAGCGAACGACAGCGCGGTAAAGCCGGGCACGGTGCGGGTAACTCTGCCTGGGAAGCCCTTCAGAGCAGTTCTGCTCAAGAAGGTATAGCGCCGGCCTCCTCTCATTATTTGTTCTCAGCAGCAGCGATGGCGTCTTTTGCCCAAACCGAATAAACGAATCGCTCGCGCATCTGGTCCCACTGCGGGCGCGGCACGACCGTCAGCTGATCGGGCGTCAGACGGGGAACACCGGCTTCGACGGCCTCGAGCCCGGCATCGCGATCTTCGCGGCTGCTGCTCTTGCCCAGGGCGACGCCGTTGGCCTCGGCCCAGTCGCCGATACGAACTACGGGGAGATGTGCAACGGTGGTCGCCGGCCAAAGGGGGAAATGGAGCTGGCCATCGAGCCACTGGGCCGCAACTTTAAGAACCCAGGCAGGGCGATGACTGGCGCCGGGGTCGAACCAGGCCTGAAACACATTCGTGGAGGAACCGTTCATGGCGATGACGCGGCGGCGCAGATCGTCGAAGAAGGCCTGGCCATGTTCGGGGATGGCGACCACGGTGTCACGGGTTCCGTTCATGATAAACGTGGGGCCGCGGCGTGCGTTGAGGGTGAAGATGACCGCGGGGCGATCGCCGAGGAAATCCAGAGCATGCCAGGGGCCGGCCTGGCACATGACGGCGTGGCTTGAATCCCAATAGCCGCCCGGGCCGTCGAGATCGCCGCCGCCGGTAAGCAGCACGGCGTGGATCCGCGGATCGATGGCGCCCGTGATGGAGCTGACGAAGGAGCCCATGGAAAAGCCAAGGATCGCGATGCGCCGGCGATCGACCTCAGGAAGGCTGAGGAGATAGGAGACACCCTGCATCACGTCGGTCTGCATAAGACCGCCCATGCGCGGCGCGACACCAGGAATGTCGATGACTTTGTCGTGCTCGCCGGCGCCATCTTTGTGATCGTCGTTGCGTTCGCCTTCACCAATTGGGTCATAGGTCACGACCACCGCGCCGGCACGTGCATAAAGAACGCCGGTGTACCACGAGTACCAGCTCGTCTTGTCGGCGCCATGCCCGTTTACAACCACGATGCCCGGCACTTTGCCCGAGACATGGGCGGGTCGGTAGACGATGGCCGGAATGAGCATGCCGTATTGCGTGCTGTAGGTGACGCGGTCGATCATGACACCGGGCGCGGGCGAGAAACTGCTCCAGATCCGGGGATGGACAGCCGGCAGTGGATCGGGGATGAAGAGGGCTCTGCGGATCGCCTGGCGCCAGGTTTTGACCTGATGCGACGAAACCTGAGCACGCGCAGGCAAAATCACGAGCAGGGCTAACAGAACAACGGCTAGCCGCGCAGCGCCGGGCACACTAAGTGAGTGCGAACAAAATCGCTGCCACCAGGGCACTGGATGAGCGCGGGGACGAAACAAGGTCATGGGAACGCAGAGGCGCAGCACCCAATATATGCCGGACGTTGGAGGGCTGCCAGGGAACCGAATTTTCGCAAATGAATCGAAACGCGGATGCCTTTATCCGGGGGGGCAATGGACTCAGACGAAGTGCAGCGTGTAGGTTTCGCCGCGCCGCAGCTTGAGACGGTATTGGCCCTCGCCTGCGGATTCCGGCGCAATGCGGCCGTGGGGTCCGGTGATGGATTGAAGGCTCTGGCCCGACGGAAGGGCAACGAGATGCTCGCGATCGATAGTGGCGAGCAGGGCGGCTTCGGTGGCTTTGCCGCCGCGCCAGACAAGATCGATGGTGAGACCGCCGCGCGCTCGCAGGCCTGTGAAGCTGCCGTCCCGCCAGGCAGATGGCAGCGCCGGCAAAAGCCGAACGATGTTGCGATGGCTTTGCAGCAGCATTTCGGCCATACCGGCCGGACCACCGAGATTGCCGTCGATCTGGTAATAGGAGCTGGCCTTGATGCCGCAGACGTCGAAAAGATTGTCGCGGGTGGAGAGGCGCAGCAATTCCATCAGCTGTTGGTGGCAGCGCTCGCCGTCTTCGAGGCGGGCGAAACAGTTGAGGATCCAGGCGCGGCTCCATCCGGTGCTGCCGCCGCCGTTCTCCAGCCGGCGATCGAGCGTGACACGACAGGCTTTGGCGAGGTCGGGCGTGTCGCGCAACGTGATCTGATCATCGGGATAGAGCGCCCAGAGGTGCGAGATATGGCGGTGGCCAGGCTCGACCTCTTCATAATCTTCCTGCCATTCCTGCAGGTTGCCGAAGCGGCCGATTTTGAAAGGAGGCAGGCGCTTTGCCGCTGTCGCCATCTGTTCGCGCAAAGCCGCATCGACGCCGAGAAGCTCCGCCGCTTCGGTCGTTGTCTGGAAAACAGCGCGGGTGATCTCGATGTCCATGGTGGGCGCCATGCAGAGGTGGGCGGCCGTGCCATCGGGCAGGCGATAGGCGTTTTCGGGTGAACAGGAAGGACCGGTCACGAGAGCCCCGTCGGGCGAAGGGGTGAGGTAGTCGAGCAGAAATTCCGCGACCTCGCGCAGGCGCGGATAGGCGCGGCCGCGCAGAAAATCCATATCGCGCGAATAGAGAAAGGAATCCCACAGCTGGATCGAGAGCCATGCCGCGCCCATGGCCCAGATGCCGCCACCGAGGCCATCGATGGGGCCTGCGTCGCCCCAGATATCCGTGTTGTGGTGCACGACAAAACCGCGAGCCTTGTAGTAACTCCTGGCCACGCGCGCACCCGCGGAGCGCGTACTGTCGATCAGGTCGTACATCGGTGTGTGGAGATCGGCGAGATTGGTGCGCTCGGCGATCCAGTAATTCATCTCCGTGTTGATGTTGACGGTGTACTTCGAACCCCACGGTGGATTGACCGAGTCGTTCCAAATTCCCTGGAGATTGGCGGCCAGAGTTCCAGGCCGCGAACTGGCGATGAGCAGATAACGGCCGTACTGGAAGTAGATCGGCAGCAGGGCAGGATCTTCGTCGCCGGCCCTGATGCGGCGCATGCGCTCATCGGTGGGCAGGCTACGGCTGGGATCGGGTGTTGTAGTGTCTCCGAGCTGCAGACTGGCACGGCGAAAGATGGCCCGATGGTCGGCGACATGACGAGCGCGCAGGCTGATGTAGCTGCGGCGTGCCGCCGCGTCCAGATGGCGAGCCATCGCGGCATCCATCGCCTGATCGCCGGCGGGAAAGCGGAAGCTGGTGGCGCAGTCGATGAGGAGAGTCACCGCGCTCGCGCCGCTGACCTGAAGCAGCGCAGGTTGATCGCCCTGTGCGGGATGGGAAGTGACGCGGCCACCTTCTGCGAGGGCGCGGAGCCGCGCGCGAAAGCGGATGCCCACCTGGCGTTCTTTGACGGGTAAGCCAGGATTATCGTCGACGGGGAGCGCTTCTCCGGTGAGGAGCAATTCGTGGTCGCCGGCTGCCTGGGACTCGTGGTTGCCAGGCCGGCCCAGCGTGGCGGTGAAGGAAACAGCGTGAGCCTGCGAGGCGGCAAGCCGGATGACGATGACCTGATCAGGCGCGGAGGAGAAAATTTCGCGCGTGTAGTGAATTCCTTTGTGCGCGAATTGCGTGGTCACCAGGGCGCGGTCGAGATCGAGTTCGAGGCGATAGCCGTCGATGCCCTCAGTTGCGCTTGAATCTGCAGCAGGTGCGAAGCCTGAGGCCGAGAAGTCGAGAAGGAGATCGCCGAGTGTTTGATAGCAGGGCATGCGGCGAGGAACCGACAGCATCTCGTCGACGGCCATGGCTTCCGCCTCGTGAACCTTGCCCGCGAAAAGCAGGCGGCGAATTTCAGGAACCGCGGCTCCCGCCCCGGGATTGTCGCGGTCACGATACTCACCATCCCAGATACTTTCCTCGTTGAGCTGGATGCGCTCGAGGCCGGGAACGCCGAAGACCATCGCGCCGAGCCGCCCGTTGCCCAGAGGCAGAGCGTCGGGCCACGTCGCCGCGGGGTGCTGATACCAGAGCTTGAATCGGCTCCAGTCCGCAGAGGAGGCCGGGCCCGATGCAGCCGCGAAGATCGAGGAAGGCCGCTGAGTCAGCAGCGCGCCACTGAGAGCGGAATTGCGGAGAAATTTGCGGCGCGTGATTCTGGGCATCAACTCTCCTGACCGAGATGCAGCTCCGTCTAATTTTCAGCAGTGAGCCCGTTATGACCGCTGCTGAGCAAAAGGGCTGAATGGGGTGCTATAGGCAACAGTGACTGCGACGAATGGAGGAGTACAGGTTCAAAGCGGATTGCGGTTTTGGCTTCGAGTGAGGACGCGCTGAGCTCAGCAGCGCTCCAGTGAATTTTCGCGAAGGGTCCGGTGACCTGAATCTGAACCGGATCTCCGCTTTTGTTGATGAGGGCGAGTAGCTTCCGCGTGTCGCCCTGTTTGCCGGTACGCGCGGCCCAGGCGGTCACTCGATCGCTGCTGCACTGGAGACTGGTGCGGAGCATGGTGGTGCCGGCAAAGCGCTGAGCAAACTGCATGCCGTAAAATTCGGGGCGCCGTTCAAGGCCAGTCGCGGGACTGCCCACAATGGGCGAATACCAGCCATTGCCACCGCCGTGGAGATTGATACCGGAGACGCCAAGGGAGCCGAAATGGAGCATCATGTCGGCGCACCACAGAGCCGACGCGAAGACGTCGGAAACGCCGGCAAGCCCGCCGTTCCAGCAGGAGTTCGCCTCGGAGATGCGGCAGGGCAGATGAGCGGTCCGCATGGCCTCCTGAACGATGGAGAAATTCTCCCATTTCATGGTGGTGAGCTTCGGGTCGGGGCTCAACAGATTGTCCATGGTTACGGCGGGATTGCCGGCGGGACCCATCGCGTAGTAGTGCACCGTCAGCAGAACGATGTCCCGGTGCTTCGCAGCTTCGTCGGCGAAGGCGGTGAGATAGGAAAGCTTGTTGGAAATATCGGGTCCGGCGAATTTGGCCTGGGGCACGCGAGCGACGATGGCCGTATGAAAGTCCAGCCATTCGCGAATGTACTCTTCGGGGCCATAGCCCTTCGGGCGAAAGCGGCTGAACGAGTCAGGCTCGTTGCCAATCTGGAACGCCATGAGGCGCGGACCGAGGATACGATCGGCAGCAGCGGCTTCGGCGACGGCATTTTCACGCGTGCCCTGTGCGAGATTAAGCCCGTAGAGGCAACTCCAGCCCGTGGCATCGAGAAATTCGCGCAGGTGGTGCAGGGCGAATGCCGAGGTGACGGTGCCCGTTTTCTCCGTCTTGCTGGTATCCGGTCCGAAGACCGCGAAGGGCGGCGGCCCGATCGGCGCTTCTTCTGAGAACGTGGTGTAGGCGGAGGTTCCGCCGCCAATACGCAACACACCGCAGGGGCTCAGATCGCGAAACAGCGCAATCAGCTCATGGTTGGAGGCGGAGAAAAAATCCGGATTGGCCAGCTGCGCGGACTCATAGCTCAGCCCGGTGAAATCCGCGGGAAGGGTACTCAGTTCATCGTCTGGATCGACGCTGAGGGTGCCGGTGACAGAGCCAGCGGAATTCGCCTGGCAAAATGCGGTTCGGCAATCGGCAACAGCCGCGGTGGCGAGAGCCAGAAATCGGCGACGGGTGAGAGCGAAATGCGAGGCCGTCATAGCCAGGTCTCCGTCGTGGGGCCGATCCCGGTCGCCCAGGGAGCAGGGAAAGGGAAGCGGCCAGCATGCTTGCAGCACGATCCCGGGACAGAATGAGATGGAGTGAATTTCATGGAACGCAAAGAAGACCAGGCTTATGAAAAATTACATCAGAATCTCTCCCGGCGGCAGGCGAATCGATCGGCAGTGGCATGAAGCACGGGGACGCCTGATTCAGATTGTCTCGCGATGACGGTAAGAGCGGGGCGGGCAGCCCATCACTTCGGTGAAGACGCGATGGAACTGTGCATAACTGCCAAATCCTGCTTCAAGGGCGGCATCGAGCATGGTTCGCCGCTGGCCCGATCCGTAGACGGCGAAGAAGCGCTCAAGGCGCTGGCGATTGCGGAACTGGACCACAGTGAATCCGGTCTGCTCGTGGAAGAGGCGGCTGAGGCGCGCTGGGCTTAACCCGGCTCGCCGCGCGACCCGATTAAGAGGCAGGGAGGCGCCGCCATCGCGCATCAGGCGCGAGGCGCGTTCGACGGCCGGATGCAGATCGCAAACCGGAACGTCGGTGGCGTTTTGAAAGGACGCCAGCAGCGGGCCAGCGCGTAGGCGATGCCGGCATTGGCGAGGCCGGCGTTGGCGAGGCCGGGTTCTTCGAGTGAGGCGACCTCAGCAAGCAGTGTCTCGATGCGCTCCAGATCGCGCTGGGCGAGGCGGCGGCACGACTCCGCATCAAAATCGGATTTCAGCAGCACGCGCGTTGAGCGATCGGTGGCCACGCGGCGGATAGCGCGGCGGCGGAAGACTGCGATCCACATGCGGAAGTCCGGAGTTTGCTCGATGAGCACATGCTCCTGATCGGGGAAAAGCCACAGCAGATCGCCGCGCTGGATCTGATAGCGCCGCTGGCCGATCAGGTAGACGCCAAGACCGCGCGTAACCAGGTTGAGCTCCAGCTCGGCGTGAGTGTGGCGACGGTTGGCGGATGCCAGGTTGGCATACCTCCAGACTCTGCCGTCGAGATCCTGGGGCAGATGCAGCTGCTGGCGCATGGCGACAAAAAACGATAACAAGTTGCCGGGAAAATGAGAAGCCGAACGTCGCTTGCGTAATCTAGAGTTTCCCGCATGGTGATTACAGAGGCCCAGCGCGCCCTCTATCGCGATGAAGGCTACATGATCCTGCCGGGAGTGATTTCTGCGGATGTGCTCACGCTTTTGCGCGAAGAGTGCTCGTACTATCTGGGATATTTCGACTCCATCATGGACGCCAAAGGGGTCCAGACGGAGAACATCAGCCATCGGGGCAAGCGCTATTTCATCAACAACCGCTATCGGCTGAGCAACCGGCTGTGGCGATTCATCTTCAGCGAGCTGATGGCCGATGTGGTACAGGCGACTCTCGGACCGAACGCGTATCTCTTTCACGAACAGTGGGTCGTCAAGGGCGCCGAGCAGGGCATGAAGTTTTCATGGCACCAGGACAGCGGTTATGTGAAGTGGTATAACCCGACCACCGTGCACACGCCCTACGTCACCTGCTGGTGCACCCTCGACGATGTGAGCGAAGAGAACGGTACGGTCTACCTGCTGCCGCACTCGCGCGGAGGGACGAAGGACCAAATTATCGATCATGTGCAGGAGTCGGGATCCAACGACCTGATCGGCTATACCGGAAGCGATCCGGGAGACGCGGTGATTGTTCCGGCGGGCAGCATTGTGGCGTTTGACAGTTACGTATTCCACCGCAGCGGGCCCAACAAGACCGAGCGGATGCGGCGCATCTACCTGCCGCAGTACAGCTCTGCGCCCATCACCCGGCCCGACGGAAAACCGTGGGCGATGGCCACACCCTTTCTGCAGGCGGGCAGGAACATCTACGATCATGAGCAGGATTCTGCGGAGCGATTCGGGCCGTTTCCTGACAAGGCGAAGATCGCATAAGCGGAGGAAGACGGCGCAGCCGATGCCGGGCGCTGACGAAATCTGGCCGTCGTGGGACCGGTAGCGGCGCGCGTCTGCCGACGCTGAAGGAGCGAGAGACTGGATCATCAGCGGCCTTCCAGGAAGAATGCGGTGTTCGTCCAGCGGCTGAGTTACATCACGCCCGAGGTCGGCGGACAGCTCATCTTCTGCGTCATCTCGTTTTACCTGCTCAAGTTTTATACCGACGTCTATGGACTGTCAGTGGCCGCGGCCGGCTCCATCCTGCTGCTGGCGCGCTGTGTGGACGCCATCGATGCGCCGGTTTGGGGCGTCATCTTTGAGAAGACCACCAGTCGGTGGGGAAAAAGCCGCCCGTGGTTCCTGTGGTTGTGCGTTCCCTTCACGGTCTTCGGAGTGCTGACGTTTGACACCCCACACCTGGGGCAGGCCGGAAAGATTGTCTATGCCGCGGTTACGTATGTGTGCTGCAGCATTCTCTACACCGGCATCAACACACCGGTGACGTCGATCCTGGCCGAGCTGACGCCGGATGTGAGGGAGCGCGTGACCCTGACCACGTTCCGCATGTTTGGGTCGAAGCTCGGCGTGCTGTTGGTGAACCTCACACTGCTGACGCTCGTAGCGGAGCTGGGCCGTGGCAACGATCAGCGCGGCTTTCTGCGAACGCTGTGTCTCTATGCCTGCTGCAGCGTCGTAATGTTTCTCACTGCCTTTGCAAACCTGAAAGAGACCGTCACGGCCAGAAGGCAGCGCCTGTCGCTGCGGCAAAGCTGGACCGCACTGCGTGGCAACGGACCGTGGTTCATCACCTTCGCGAGTAGCCTGCTGTTCTGGATCGCCTTTATCGCGCGGATTTCGGCAGCGCCTTTTTTCTTTGAGTACGTGATGCATCGCAGGGACCTGGTCTCGGCTGCGAACAGTCTGGATGTCGTCTCTCTGGCCAGCATTCTGTTGCTGCCCTGGTTCTGCCGGAGAACGTCGAAGCGGATCGTGTGGCTCGTGGGACTGGTGGGATCGGCAGCGGCGCAAGCGCTCGTTTATTGGGGAGCAGAGAGAGCGTCGGTCGGGCTGGTGATGACCGGCTGGACGATGGGCTTTCTGGCCAGTGGGGTCGCCATGGCGCTGCCGTTTTCGATCCTCGCCACCACCGTGGACTACGGCGAGTGGAAGACGGGCATCCGCGCGGCCGGTTTTCTCACCGCGATCGGAGCCGCGTTTTGTCTGAAGGTTGGCAGCGGAGTCGGCGGAGCACTGCCGGCGTGGATCATGGCGCACTATGCGTATGTTCCGGATGTGGCGCAGACGGCACGGTCGATTGAGGGAATCGATCTCAGCTGTATCGCGTTGCCCGCGCTGGCCTACGCGCTCGCGATGATTCCGGTGTTGTTCTATGCGCGTTACGAACGGGAAGAGGAAACGGTGAGCCGCACTCTGGCCGAACGTCGAGGTACGGTGGAGGCCCTGAGCCAGATATGACGGTCGTCGAAGAGCAGAGTTTTGTACTCGTGAAGTCGGGCAGCACGACGGTTTTCAGGTGCGGCGAAAAATTGTTGCGTCTGTCCTTTCCGAATGCTTCGTGCGTGCGTGTGACGTACACCGAAGGACGGCCGTTTCAGGAGAAGCCGAGCCGCATTGTCGTGGCGCACGGGCCCGGTGTTGAGCCGAAGGTTAGCGAGGATGCGGAGAGCTTTTCAATCGCAACCGGAGCGCTGACGGTGGTGCTGCAGAAGGCTACCGGAGCGCTCAGCTACTGGAATGGTGCAGGGAAACTGTTGACGCGGGAGCCGCCGCGGGGCGGCAGATGGATGACCCCGAAGAAGCTCTATCGGAACATTTTTGCGAAGGGGTGCGAAAATGCCGCAACGCAGGGCGTCGATGGAGTGCGCGCAACCGCCGCTCCATACGAGACGGTCTTCGATCGGATGGCGTTCGAGGCGAAGCTGGAGTTTTGTTTTTCCGACGACGAGGCGCTCTTCGGGCTGGGTTCGCACGAGGAGGGCTACGGGAATCTGCGCGGGCGGTCGCGCGAGTTATACCAGCAGAACATGAAAGCGGTGGTGCCGTGTTTCGCATCGACCCGGGGATACGCAGTACTGCTGGACTGCTGTTCGCTGATGACCTTTCGCGACGACGAGCACGGCTCCTGTTGGTCGGCGGATGCGGTCGAGGAACTGGATTTCTATGTGATCGCCGGCGCCAACTTCGAAGAGGTCATGCGCGGCTATCGGCTGCTGACCGGCGCGATCCCGCTGCCGCCCAGGTGGATCTTCGGCTATGTGCAGTCGAAGGAGCGGTACGTGAACGCCGAAGAAATCCTTGCCGTGGTGCGCGAGTACCGGCGGCGCGGAATTCCGCTGGATACGATTGTGCTGGACTGGAAATCGTGGCCGAACGGCGCGGGGTGGGGACAAAAGTCATTCGATCCCCAGCGCTTTTCCGATCCCGAAGCCATGATCGCGGAACTGCACGGGATGGGCGTGCACCTGATGATGTCCATCTGGCCGATCATGACCGGCGGATGCGCCGATCAGGTGGAGATGCTCGATCGCGGTGGGATGCTCGGCGACCAGGCGACGTACGACGCGTTCTCCGCGGAGGCGCGCGCGACATACTGGGAACAGGCGGAACGTGGGCTCTTTTCGAAAGGGGTGGATGCATGGTGGTGCGACTGCACTGAGCCGTTTGAAGCGGACTGGAACGGCGCGGTCAAACCGGAGCCACGCGCGCGGTTGACGATGAACAGGGAGGTGCTCAAGCGCTATCTGGATGCGAATGAGATTAACGCCTATTCGCTCCTGCACGCGCAGGGCATCTACGAAGGTCAACGGGCAGAGACCGACGAGAAGCGGGTGGTCAATCTCACCCGCTCCTCGTACGCAGGCCAATCTCGTTACGGCACCATCACGTGGAACGGCGATGTTTCTGCGACGTGGGAGACGCTGCGCAGGTCGATTGCCGAGGGTGTTCACTTCTGCGCCTCGGGGGAGCCGTACTGGACGGTGGATATCGGCGGATTTTTTATCGCGAACGACCCGAAGTTTTGGTTTTGGAGTGGCGATTACGCGGAAGGATGCCGAGGGCTGACGGATATAGATGCGCTCGAGCCGGATCCGCAGGACACAGGATGCCGCGACCTGGGCTATTGGGAGCTGTATACACGCTGGCTGCAGTATGGCGCGTTTCTGCCCATCTTCCGTTCGCATGGCACCGATGCGGCGCGCGAGATCTGGCGCTTCGGCGAACCAGGAACGCCTTTCTACGACGCCATCGCGCGATTCATTCGCCTGCGTTACGAACTGCTGCCCTACATCTATTCGCTGGCCGCTGAGGTGACCTTGCGTGCCTCGCCCATGCTGCGCGCCGTGGCGCTGGAATTTCCGGAAGATCGCGCCGCGCACGAGCTGACTGATCAGTTCTTCTTCGGGCCGGCGCTGCTGGTGTGTCCGGTCATCCGGCCCATGTATTACGAGGCCGGATCGCGGCCGCTGGACGAGACATCGAAGACGCGCCGTGTTTATCTGCCGAAAGGATGCCGCTGGTTCGATTTCTGGACCGGAGCCGCGTATGAGGGCGAACAGGAGATCCCGGCCCATGCGCCGCTCGAGATTGTGCCGTTGTTCGTGCGGGCAGGATCGATTCTCCCGATGACCGAAGCCATGCAGTTTGTCGATGAGCGGCGCGATGCGCCCTATGAGATTCGCGTTTATAGCGGTCGCGACGCCGCTTTCACCATCTACGAGGATGAGGGCGACAGCTACGGCTATGAGCACGGGGCCTGCGCGCGGGTCAGGCTGCGCTGGAACGAAGCTGCGCGGCAGCTGACGCTGGGGGAGCGGGAGGGAGAATATCCCGGCATGGCAGGCGAGCGTGAATATCGGATCGTAGTCTTCTCCGGGACAGGGCAGCAGAGGCGCAGTGTGCGCTACACGGGTCAGGAGATCCAGGTTGAGGTTTAATGGGCAGGGGATGCGGAACGTGGCGGCATTGCACAGGAGAACAGCGCGATGGGGGGTGTGGATCTTTTGTTTCATGGCACCCGGCCAGGTCTCGCTGCCCGCTGCCACGCTGCAGCCTCTGGTGATTTCTGTGTCGCCCACTGGAGACGATTCGGCTCCCGGTACCCCGGAGCATCCGTTGCGCACGCTCGAGCGTGCCGAGCAGGCCGTGCGGCTGCTGAACGATCAGCACGATGTTGAAGTGCAACTGGGCGACGGGATCTACCGCCTGGCGCGCTCGTTGATCTTCACCGCCCAGGACGGCGGTCAGAATAGCCATCATGTCATGTGGGAAGCGGCGCCGGGAGCGCACCCCGTGATTTCCGGCGCAACTGCTGTCAGCGGCTGGAAGCTCTTCAACAGGGAACAACAGATATACGTCGTGGAAACGCCCGCCGGTCGGGATACGCGGCAGCTCTGGGTCGATGATCGTCTGGCCGCGATGGCATCGGTCGAGATTCCACGTTCCTCGGTTGTCTTCACCAATGACGGAATCGTGCTGAAGGATGCGAAATATGAATTTCTCAGCCGGTTGCCCGATCGAAATCGCCTGGAGATCAGGGCCACCGGTTTTTTCACCTGCCGGTTCTCGCCGGTTGCGCGAGTCGACGGGCTGAAACTGGTGATGAAGCAACCGGCCTGGGACAACAACATTTGGGGCTACGACACGATCGATACGCCCTATCACCCTGAGTTGGCGCACCTCTACCTGGAAAATTCGGTGGGGCTTCTCTCGCAGCCCGGTCAGTGGGCGATCGATCCCGATGCTGGCAAGCTCTATCTGCGGGTCGCGGCGGGCAGCGATCCGAACACCATGGATGTTGAGTTGCCGCGGCTGACAGTTCTGCTCTCCGTGGCGGGCACCCTCAATGCGCCCGTCAAGGATCTCGAATTTCGTGGGATCCGTTTCTCGCATACCAGCTGGCTGGGGCCATCAGGAGATGAAGGCTACGCGAGCCAGCAGAGCGGATCGTATCTGCGCGGGCATGCCGCGCTATATCCGCCCGATCCGCTGGTGAGCTGTACGCACGGCTGCCGCGCCTTCGAGAGCGAGCGTAATCAGTGGAACCAGATGCCGGCTGCGGTCGAGGTATCGACGGCGCAGCGCGTCACCTTCGATCACGATGGGTTCGCGCACCTGGGTCAGTACGCGCTCGGGATCGGGAACGACGCCGATGCGACCCTCTCCGGCCCAGGCCTCGCGACCAGCGATGTGGCGGTGACGGCCAACGTTTTCAATGATGACGCGGGCGGGGCCATTCTTGCGGGCGGCATTCAAAAGGACGCCCATCATCCCGGGGATCCACGGCAGATCAACCGGCAACTGATCCTTCGCGACAATCGCATCCGCTCGGTGAGTGAGGATTATCTCGACAATAGCGCGATTCTCAGCACCTATGTCGAAGGAGCGATCATCCTGCACAACGACATTTCGGCGGTGCCGTATGACGCCATCGATATTGGGTACGGGTGGGGGATCGAGGATCCGGGCGGCAATCCGAATTATCGCGTTTACATGCACGGGTACGATTTTCCGCAGAATCCGGTCTACGACACGCCCACCATCCATCACGACGTGGTGGTCGCGAGCAACCGCATCCACGATGCCAAGCGCCTCTTCGAAGACGGCGGAGCCATCTATAACCTTTCCGCCAGCCCTCGAACCCTGATCACCGAGAACTATATCTACGACAACCATCAGCGCATCGCGCTCTATCTGGACGAAGGCTCTCGCTTCATCACCGTGCGCAGAAATGTCGTTCAGGATGCGGACGGCGAATGGCTGAACATCAACACCGTGCACCGTGCATATCCGCTGCGCATTTCTCCTGACAACACGGCGACGGGCAACTGGCACGACAGCAGCAGGGTCGGCGGGTTGTGGACGAATTATCAGAACGATCTCATCCTCGACGACCATCTGGTCCGGAACAATGACTGGCCGGCGGATGCGCGGCAGGTCATGCAGGACGCGGGGATCGAATCGTCCGCAGGGCCGGTGGAATAACGGGATGCGCGGCCGCGCCTGGCCTCAGGAAACCCAGGTGCCGAAGGGCCATCTTCGCGGTCCGCTTGAGTTCCTCCTTCGTGGAACCATTCGCTGCCTGGATGGACAGACCGGCAATGATGGTTGAGAGATACCGGGTGTAGTCGTCCAAATTGATGCCCTTCGGCAACTCTCCGCTTTTCCGCGCTTTGAGAAGGCGCTCCCGGAGGGCAACTTGATTCTGTTTCCGTATCTCCGTCATGAGATCTCTCGCCGGTTTAGCGTCCACGCTGCAGCCCACCGCCCCTGCCAGCGTCATACAGGTGGGCGGATGGCCGGGCGTAGTGAGGAATGCAATCGTGTTGTCGAAGAGCGCACGAATGACCCCTTTGAGGGTCGGCTCCTCCAGCGCTTTCGTCGCATATTGCGCCCGAATTTCCATATAGCGCTTTACGGCGAGTGAAAACAGGGCGTGCTTGTCACCGAAGGCTGCATAGATGCTTGAGGGGCTAAGGCCCATTGCCTGCGTAAGATCGGCCATCGAAGTGCCTTCATAGCCCCGTTCCCAAAACAGCAGCATTGCGGCCTCAAGCGCTGCGTCTTTATCAAAGCCGATCGGCCGTCCCGTCTTTCCTTCCCTGTTTTCATACCCTTGCCTGTCACTTCATATTAGAGCCCGAAATCGTGAATCCGATGCTTCCCGCTTCACATCTGTAATGACTGTTCCTGAAGAATGGAGCAGTGAACGGCCATAGGAGATACAGATGGGTGCACTTGAAGGCAAGGTAGCTGTAATCACTGGAGGGAATAGCGGCATCGGGCTCGCTACAGCCAAACGGTTTGTGAAGGAAGGTGCCTACGTTTTTATTACCGGGCGTCGCCAAGAGGAACTGGATAAGGCAGTCTCATTGATCGGAAAGAATGTGACGGCAGTTCAGGGAGACGTCTCGAAACTCGACGACCTCGATCATCTCTACGATGTCGTGCGAAAAGCGAAGGGACATGTCGATATCGTCTTCGCAAATGCCGGCGTTGTTGATCCTGTTTCGCTCACAGCCTCGACTCCGGAATCCTATGACAGGCACTTCAACCTGAATGCACGCGGGGTCTACTTCACGGTGCAGAAGGCACTCCCGCTGCTCGCCGACAAAGCGTCAATCATCCTTTCCGGATCGGCCGCATGGCAGATGGGGATTCCGGGCTACGGCGCCTATTCGGCAACGAAAGCAGCGCTGGTTTCCTTTGTCCGTAGCTGGACCGCAGAGTTGGCCGGCCGTGGCATTCGGGCAAACGTGATCAGTCCTGGGCCGACCGAGACGCCCATGATTCATGTCGGCTCTAAAGGATCTCCGGAGGGCACAAGCGAATATTTCCGCAAGATGATTCCGATGGGACGACTTGGAACCGCGGATGAGCTTGCATCGGCAGCCGTGTTCCTCGCTTCCGACGAGAGCAGCTTCATCACCGGCATCGACCTGCCTGTCGATGGTGGCACAGCCTCCAGGTAAGCGAGCCAGCGCCGAAGGCGCGTCAGGAATAATCCACTGCCAACAATTCTCAGCATCCACTGAGAATCAGGAGAATCTTTATGAAGTACGCCATTATTGGTTCCGGCAAGATTGGTACCGCGCTCGCACGCGTCTTTGCACGCAAGAATATCGAATTCGCAATCGCAAACTCGCGTGGACCTGAGACGCTTGCGTCTTTGAGAGAAGAACTCGGGCCCAGCGTCTCTCCACAATCCATTGAAGACGCCTGCAAGGCTGAGATGATTTTTCTTGCTGTCCCATTTCCCGCCCACAAGGATGTTGCGAAGCAGTTGAAGCAGTGGAAGGGCAAGATCATCGTCGATGCAACCAACACGTTTCATGTGGCTCCGGAAGAGTTGGGCAGTGCCCTCTCTTCTGAAGTCGTGTCCCAGGCATTCGCCGGAGCACGCCTCGTGAAGGGATTCAATCATCTGCCCGCTGCGCAGCTTGGAACGAATCCCTCCCCGAATGGGCAGCGGCAGGCCGTGTTCTTATCGAGCAATGACGCCGATGCCAGTGCAACCGTTGCGGCCGTAGCAACTCAGCTTGGCTTCGCTCCAGTCGAACTCGGAAGGCTCGACAAAGGCGGCGTACCCCTTCATGTTGTCGGCGGGCAGCCTGGCGGGCTTCTGTTTCAGAACCTGGAGAAGCTCGGCTGATTGCATCAGCCACTTGAAGAACAAGCACTTTTCAGAGTGCACACTGTTCCAAAGTCCAATCGCCATGGCAGAACAGGCCGGCCCGAAGAGCGTACACAGAGGAGAAATTTGATGCCGACATCTCTTGAAGACCAGCGCTTCGCACCACAGAGCGCAACCGTATTTCATCCCATCAGCACGGCCGACAGGACCGCGATGGCTGCTTTGCGCGCCATCGTCGAACCCAACAAAGGACGCTTGCGGGGCACTGCAGCCCGCGCGCCTTTCGACGCCATCATGGAGCGCGTCGCTGCTCCTGAAGGCGTGACTTTTGAAGCCGGCACTGTAGGCGGTGTTCCAGGGTGGTGGTCGAAGCCGAAGGATGCTCAGCCCGACGCCGTGCTCCTCCATATTCATGGCGGGTGGTTCAACTGGGGCTCGGCGAAAGCATTTCGCAACCTGGTCGGGCACCTCGCGATTCATGCTGGCGCATTTGCGTTTGCACCTGATTATCGTCTCGCCCCCGAACATCCCTTTCCGGCAGCTCCTCAGGACGTGCGCAACGGCTATGCCGGTCTCATCGAGCTTGGCTACAAGAAGATCGCCGTCACCGGCGACTCCGCAGGCGGGACCCTGGCTCTTGGGCTCCTTCTCTCATTGAAGGCGTCTCAGTTAGACAATCAGGTGGTTCCCGTTGCCGGAGTTGCACTGTCCCCAGTCACGGACCTTTCGCTCTCTGGAGCAAGCTGGACGACGCGCGCGGCAGCGGATCCTTACTTTATCCAACTCCAGGTGGCCGAACTGGTGCGGTCTTATCTGAATGGAGCCGATCCCAGCGATCCCGCTGCCTCGCCGCTGCGCGCGGACTTACCCGGCCTCCCGCCGATTCGTGTCCACGTCGGTGACGACGAAGTGCTGCTCGATGACTCGGTCCGTTTTGTCGACCGCGCTCTGGCGGCCGGAGTGGATGCGCAGCTGGATGTCTGGGAAGGCATGGTGCACGGCTTCCTGGGCTCTGTGGGTCACCTGAGACGCCTCGACGCAGGCGCTCCAGCAGATCGGCTCGTTCCTCTCTGAACGCTTCACCAAAGCCGCAGCGGAGCGGCAAACTTTACCCAGGAATCGGGAGCATGCAATAAGGCTCCAGGTCCAATCGTCGAAAGCGGAGGATAGGTAATGCTGAAACTGAATCGTGTTGCTCTCTGGGCTCTTGCCCTCCTGCCGATGGCGGTTATCGCGCAGGCGCCGACTCCTTCCGTAGCCCAAACCGAGACAGCCGATGGGCATAGCGCACAAGTGGCTGCGATCGAACAAGTGATGAAGCAATATCACGAGGCGGTTGTCCGTCATGATGGGGCCGCGCTCTCCGCCCTGTTCCTGCCCGACGCCAATATCTGGCTGAGCGTCCTGACAGACAGCGCTTACGATCGGGCACAGGCGAATGGGGCGAAGGACCCGAAGGTCCGGGTCAGCAGCTATCGCGATTTCGCGAAGGTTGTCTCGTCGACGTCCAAAGCTTTCGACCCGGAACACAGCAACGTCGTCATCCATACCGACGGCACCATCGCGGCTGTCTATTTCAATTATGTTTTTAACGTCGATGGGAAGCCCGAGAACCGCGGCAGCGAGACCTGGCAACTGGTGAAAGCGATCGATGGCTGGCGGATTGCGGCGATTACTTATTCGTCCGATCCAGCCGCGCTGCGATAACGACTGCATCGGTTGGATTGCATGGAAGTCTATTTGACCGGTCGTGAACCTGCCATGAGAATGTCTACGAGTCTCCTGGCGCTTTGCTGCCAATCACCGCCGGAGCCCACATAGGAGACGCCGATCACCGCCCGAAGCAGATCGGAGGCGTCAACGTCTCTTCGCACATCGCCGCTCTTTTTCGCGCGCTTCACTAACTCATCGATTGCTCCCTGGACCATGCTGCGAGAACCCTCATAGAGCCTGGAAGGGCCTCCGGCGACGCTGTTGAGCGCGGGCGCAATGATGTGCTTGGCCGCGATGTAGTCGACAAACAGCAGCAGCCAGGCGCGCAGGGCCTCGACCGGCGACATCGCGGCAGCGAACCCGTGCGCTGCCGCCGCCAGCTTTTCCACCTCGCTCCGGTAGACCGCTTCGATCAGCGCATCCCGTGTAGGGAAATGGCGATACAAGGTACCGGCTCCAACACCCGCCTGCTTCGCGATGTCGTCCAGACTGGCATCGGCACCATGGCGCGTAAACGCCCCTTTGGCCACTTCGAGAATACGCTCGCGGTTGCGCAGAGCATCCGTTCGCGGCTTTCGCTGAGCAGGTTGGGAACGCTTCTTCTTCATTTCCAAAAAAATCTTGCAACCGGAGATAGTCTCCGATTATCTATTAATGCGGAGAATATCTCCGTTTTAATCGCAAAGACACCAGCTCGTCAATGCTCGATGGAACGAGATCAAGGAGGTTTATATGCGTGTTTTCGTCACAGGTGCTACAGGTTTCATCGGTTCCGGAATTGTCCCGGAACTCATCGGCGCAGGCTACCAGGTGCTCGGTCTTGCGCGCAGCGATGCGGGCGCCCAGTCTCTGGCCGCAGCCGGCGCTGATGTCCATCGCGGCGATCTGGAAGATCTGGAAAGCCTCCGCAGCGGCGCCGCTGCGTCCGATGCCGTCCTTCACGTCGCGTTTCGGCACGACTGGACAAAGTTTGCGGAAAGCTGCGAACTCGATAAACGCGCCATCGAAGCCATCGGCGCCGTGCTCCAGGGTTCCCGCCGTCCGTTCATTGTCAGCTCCGGAGTCGGAGTGGCCCAGGGGCGCGCCGCCACAGAGGACGATCCGCCGCTTTCCTCTCCATCCCTTCCCCGCGTATCCGAGGTGACCGCTGTTGCGCTCTGGGAGCGCGGCGTGCACGCCTCGGTGATGCGCTTGCCGCAGGTCCACGACACAGTGAAGCAGGGACTCATCACTCCCCTGATTGCCATAGCACGCGCGAAGGGAGTCTCAGCGTACATCGGCGATGGACACAATCGCTGGCCTGCGGCGCACGTAACAGATGTCGCCCGTCTCTACCGGCTCGCTCTGGACAAGTTCACCGCGGGAGCCCGGTACCACGCAGTCGCAGAAGAGGGCGTGCCGTTGAAAGACATTGCCACCGCCATCGGCCGCGGCCTGAACGTGCCTGTCGTTTCTATCGCACCGGAACAGGCCCAGGAGCATTTCGGCTTCCTCGGGTTCTTCGCCGGGCGGGACGCTCCTACTTCCAGTGCGCAGACCCGAGCAAAGCTGGGCTGGAACCCGACTGGTCCTGACCTTCTTACCGATCTTGGAAATATGCGTTATACGCAGGCCTGAACCAGGGCCAGGGACCCTGCGTACAAGCCGAACCCAACTCAGCCAATTGGAGAGGAATCAATATGAAGAAGACATGGTTCATCACAGGCGCTTCTCGCGGTTTCGGCCGCATCTGGGCCGAGGCCGCGCTCCGGCGCGGAGATAAGGTCACGGCCACAGCGCGAAGGCTGGAAGATATCGCGGACCTTAAAGAGCGCTTCGGAGATGCGGTTCTGTCCATGGCCCTCGACGTGACCAATGCGGAGCAGGTGTCCCAGGTCGTTCAACAGGCGTTCAAGCATTTCGGCAGGCTGGATGTTCTTGTGAACAATGCCGGCACGAGCCTGTTCGCGGCTACAGAGGAGGCGAGCGACGAACAGATCCGCGACTTGTTCGACGCGAACTACCTCGGGATGGTTCGGGTGCTGCGAGCAGCTCTTCCTCTGCTGCGGAAACAAGGGAGCGGACACATCCTTGGGGTTTCGAGCGGTCTTGGGATTACGGCGCTGCCGCTGATCGGCTTCTACTCTGCCACGAAATGGGCGGTGGAAGCTCTGCACGAATCACTGGCGCAGGAGGTGAGACCCTTCGGCATCAAGGTAACGCTGGTTGAGCCTGGAGCTTACGCAACCGACTTCGGCAAATCTGCCGAGATCGCAGCTGCTCTGCAGCCATACGCGGAGTTCCGGAAGCAGTTTCTGACGCGTCTGGCCGGAATGGAACGGGGCGACCCGGAGGCGACCGCAGAAGCCATCCTGAAGCTTGTGGACGCGGACGATCCACCGCTACGGCTCGGACTGGGCAACTCGATTTTGCCCAGAGCACGCGCCGCGTATGCAGAGCGACTGGCCGAATGGGAAGCGTGGGAGGACGTGTCGAATGCGGCCATGGGCGAACCGCAGAAATCGGCGACAGAGTGGATCGAGCAGCTGGCTCTCGGAACACCAGATCGGGCATGATGCTCCTGATGAGTCCGTCTTCGCAGTCAGCGAGACGAAATCAGAGCTCGTCAGCGATGATGCGCGGCGACCGGTTGACGAACTGAGTGCATAGCAAACGTCGCAGGAGGTTGTATGGCCGATACGAAGACCCTGATTGAGCAGGCGTACTCCGCATTCAACAAGCGGAACATCGACGGTGCACTGGCGCTGATGACGGAAGACGTCAGCTGGCCCAAAGCTTCAGAGGGCGGCAGAGTTGTCGGAAAAGAAGAGATCCGCGCTTATTGGACTCGACAATGGGGCGAGTTCGATCCCCACGTCGAACCGCTGGCAATCACTGAAGGAGACGATGGCAAGGTCCGCGTCACGGTGCACCAACTCGTCAGGAGCCTTCAGGGCGATGTTCTTTCGGACAGCGAAGTTCTCCACGTATTTACTATGAACAGCGGTCTTATCGCAGCCATGGACCTCGGGGATGAAGCTGATCGAACGGCTGGTCCGTCCACCGCATTCGCACACCGATCGTGACTGGCTGCCCGGCGCCGAGCGTATGACCGCCCGCCTCCGAAAATCAAGAAATCGCTCCCAATGATCGGCCAGAGTCCAGCGATCCAGACGGGTTGATCGTCAACCACGCTGGCGGATCAGTGGCTCATCGCCGGGCACCAGGCACGATACCAAGGCCCTCCGGGCACCAGATATTTTTCAATCGGAATTGATCACTTGCCCTGTCTAAAAAGCCGAGCCACCTTTAGTAAGATCGCGGCGTGGACACTGTCGACTGGTTGCTCGATGCGGACCCGGCCATTCGCTGGCAGGCGATGCGCGATCTCACGGACGCGTCCCCGACGGCGATTGCCGCGGAGCGCGCCCGCGTTCCGCACGAAGGACTCGGTGCCGCCATTCTCGCGCTTCAGGGCGCCAATGGCTCGTGGCGTCGGCCCGATGCCCCCGTCTGGCTGCCAACCCTCTTCACGTTGCTCCTCCTGAGGGCGACTGGCGTCGACCCTGCCGAGCCTGTCGTCGACTCCGCGGTGACGCGCCTCGAGACGAGCTTGCGGTGGAGCAGTCAACCCTTCTGGGAATTGCGTTCTCCGGAATTTGGCGGGAGGCCGTTCTTCGAGGGCGAAGTGGAGCCGTGCATCAACGGTGGTGTGCTCGCGCTGGGCGGGTATTTCGGGCGCCCGGCAATGAGCCTCGTGCGCCGTCTCATTGGCGAGCAGCTCGACGACGGCGGCTGGAACTGCGAAGCCCCCAGGAGTACACGGTCATCCTTCCACACCACCATCTGCGTGCTGGAGGGGCTGCTCGAGTATGAGCGTGCTGTCGGGCCGGCGGCGGAGGTCGCGGCTGCCCGTCGGCGCGGCGAAGAGTACCTGCTCAGCCGCGCTCTCTTCCGGAGGCTCTCGACCGGCGAGGTCGCACATCCGGAGTTCCTGCAGTTCGCGTTTCCGCCCCGCTACCACTACGACGTTCTCCGTGCGCTCGACTACTTCAGGGCGGCCAATGTCCAACCGGACCCGCGTATGGAGGATGCCGTGCGCCTGGTGGAGAGCATGCGACCGCTCGACGGCCGGTGGCGACTGGATCGCTCCTGCGACGAGGCGCTCGCCCTCCCGCTCAGCGAATCGGTGGGGCGAACCGAGCCGATGGAACACGCTCCGAGCGCTGCGGGTTCTTCGTTGGTACGAGCGACGGCGCGTCGAGCCGGCGAGCGCCTGACTTTTCAGGCAGCCTTCGGCGTTTCCATCACTCCCAGCTGCTGGAGCAGCCCCAATTCGTCCGAGCTTCCCCAGCGTTCGACCATTTTGCCGTCTTTGAATTTTGATATCTGGACACCGCGAATTTTGATCTTTTTGCCGGTCGGGGGGATTCCCAGGAGGGAGCCGGTGTGGGTTCCGGTTATGGTGTAGGCGAAGGCGATGGTGTCGTCGTCGGCGACCATGGTTTCCGGCGCCGCAGTGAAATCAGGGAAGGCCGCCCGCATGCGGGAAAAGAAGATGCGATAGCCTTCCGGCCCAGCCACCTGGCCCGGAGCCGGGTCGTGGTCAACGTTTTCGGTAGAGACGGCTTCTTTGAAAAGCTCGAAATTGCCGGTATTCGCTGCTTCAGCAAACTTTCCCAGGGCCGCGAGATTCGCTTCTTTGCTCATACAATGACTCTCCTTTGCGTGTGGGATGACACGGCTCCGTGCAGGACGCAGATAAATTTGCGATTACAAAACGTGGGCGAAAAGGAGAGAGAAAAACGGGGCTCCGCCGGGCTGTGTGGCGACGAGGACGGCGGGAGTGGAACTACCTGGCATCTGGATTCTTTGCCGGCCGGTGGCGAAAAAGAGCATCCAGAGAAGGGCTCCAACGGCTGCCCCAATGATTCCGACCCAGGCGAGATAACGGGCGACCTCTTTGGGAGTAAAGGGCGGCATCTGCACCTCGCAGTCTTCCATTGGGATGCCTTTTCGGGTCAGTGCCGCCGCTTTTTGAATGAAACCCCGCGAGGCCCGCAGCATCTTCATATATAAGGACAAGCCAATGGAGCGCGGCTTGAAAAGCCGGGCCGGGAGAGGGTACACTGATATAGGACCGCTTTAGTCGTATTTAGGCGCGATGCAGACCCGATTGATCCAGGGACCGCGCGGCGACCCAGTCCACCCGAGCGAAGCGGAAACGAGAATAAGCCAGGAGAGCTGAATGAGCACAGATATGAATGTCGTCCACGAGCTGGCGAGCAAGGAATACGAGTGGGGGTTTATCACCCAGATTGAGGAAGACCGTATTCCGAAGGGGCTGAGCGAGGACGTGATCCGGCTGATTTCGGCCAAGAAGCAGGAGCCGGAGTTCATGCTGGAGTGGCGGCTGAGCGCCTATCGCTACTGGGCGAGCCAGGCCAAGGCGGACGCCGAGCCGAAGTGGGCGAACGTGACGTTTCCGCCGATCAATTATCAGGACATCACTTACTACTCTGCGCCGAAGCAGAAGAAGCAGCTGACGAGTCTGGAAGAAGTGGATCCGGAGATTCTGCGTACCTACGAGAAGCTGGGGATTCCGCTTGCCGAGCAGAAGCTGCTGGCGAATGTGGCCGTGGATGCGGTGTTCGATTCGGTGAGTGTGGCGACGACGTTCAAGGCGAAGCTGGCCGAGGCGGGTGTGATCTTCTGCTCGTTTTCCGAAGCCGTGCAGAAGCATCCGGATCTGGTGAAGAAGTATCTCGGATCGGTGGTGCCGCACACGGATAACTTTTATGCGGCGCTGAACGCTGCGGTCTTCAGCGACGGGTCGTTTGTGTATGTGCCCAAAGGCGTGCGCTGCCCGATGGAGCTGTCGACGTACTTCCGCATCAACGCGGCGGAGACGGGGCAGTTTGAGCGGACGTTGATTGTGGCAGAGGAAGGCGCGTACGTGAGCTACCTCGAAGGCTGCACGGCGCCGGTGCGCGATGAGAATCAGCTGCACGCGGCGGTGGTCGAGCTGGTAGCGCTGGACAACGCGCAGATTCGCTACTCGACGGTGCAGAACTGGTATCCCGGCGATAAGAACGGCAAGGGCGGGATCTACAACTTCGTGACCAAGCGTGGCAAATGCCTGGGACGGAACTCGAAGATTTCGTGGACGCAGGTAGAGACGGGCTCAGCGATCACGTGGAAGTATCCTGCGTGCATTTTGCAGGGCGATAACTCGGTGGGCGAGTTTTATTCTGTCGCGCTGACGAACAACTATCAGCAGGCCGATACCGGAACCAAGATGATCCACCTCGGCAAGAACACCAAGAGCACCATCGTGTCGAAGGGGATCAGCGCGGGGCATGGGCAGAACACCTACCGCGGGATGGTGAAGATCCTGAAGGGCGCGCAGGGTGCCCGCAATTACACGCAGTGCGATTCTCTGCTGATCGGCGACAAATGCGGCGCGCATACCTTCCCGTATATCGAAGTGAAGAACGCCTCGGCACGGATGGAGCACGAAGCCGCGACGTCGAAGATCGGCGAGGATCAGCTGTTTTATCTGCAGCAGCGCGGGCTGAAGACAGAAGATGCGGTGTCGATGATCGTGAACGGATTCTGCAAGCAGGTATTCAAGGAGCTGCCGATGGAGTTCGCGGTCGAGGCGCAGAAGCTGCTGGCAGTGAGTTTGGAAGGCAGTGTCGGGTAAGCGCAGAGATTAGAGATTCGGAGAGACGAGGAACGGATGAGTTTGCTGGAAATTAAGAATCTGCATGTGAACGTTGGGGGAAACGAGATCCTGAAAGGGATTGACCTGACCGTGAATGCCGGCGAAGTGCACTCGATTATGGGGCCAAACGGATCGGGCAAGAGCACGCTGGCACAGGTGCTGGCACGCCGCGATGCGTATGAGGTGACCGAGGGGTCGATTCTCTTTGAGGGGAAAGATCTGCTGGAGATGAAGCCGGAAGAAGCGGCGTGCGAGGGCGTGTTTCTCGCCTTCCAGTATCCGGTCGAGATTCCCGGAATCGGGAACACGTATTTTCTGCGCTCAGCGCTGAATGCGCAGCGCAAACACCGGGGCCTCGATGAGATGGACGCGATGGATTTTCTCCCCATGTTCCGTGAGAAGCTCAAGCTGCTGGAGATGGACGACAAGCTGATGAATCGTTCGCTGAACGAGGGTTTCTCGGGCGGCGAAAAGAAGCGCAACGAAATTCTCCAGATGGCGGTGCTGGAGCCAAAGCTGGCGATTCTGGATGAGACGGATTCGGGGCTGGACATCGACGCGCTGCGCATCGTCGCAGGCGGCGTGAATTCGCTGCGCAGCCCGGAACGGGCGATGCTGGTGGTGACGCACTACCAGCGGCTGCTGAACTACATCGTGCCGGACTTCGTGCATGTGCTGGTGGATGGCCGCATCGTGCGCTCGGGCGGCAAGGAACTGGCGCTGGAGCTGGAAGAAAAGGGCTACGGCTGGACGGAGCACGAGCCGGTGGGGGCGCGGGCCTAATGACGGTCGCACACATCGACAGCTGGCTGGAGAATTACACCGAGTTTGAAAAGCGCGCGGCGGGGCGAACCCTGACCTGGCTGCACCGGCTGCGCGAGGACGCGTTTGCGCGGTTTTGCGACGTGGGTTTTCCGACGACGCGCGACGAAGACTGGCGCTTCACGAATGTGTCGGCGATTGCGCGGACGATGTTTCGTCCGGCGGGCGCGGCAAAGCTGTCCGCTGGCGATACGGCGGCTTGGCGGGTCGACGACATGGCGGCGACGCTGGTATTCGTCAACGGCCGTTTCGATGCCGAACTTTCGCAGCTGGACAACCTGCCGAAGGGCGTGACGGTGGCGAGCCTGCGTGAGCGGATTGTGTCGCATCCGGAAGAGGTCGAAAAGCACCTGGGAAGGTACGCTGATACGCAGCGGGATCCCTTCTGCGCGCTGAATACGGCATTCATCGGCGATGGGGCCTACGTGCATGTGGCGCGCGGCGTGGTGGTCGAGGCGCCGGTCTATCTGCTGTACCTGTCGACGAAGGAAGATGCGCCGACCATGACGCATCCGCGGAATTTGATTGTCGCAGAGGATGAAGCCCAGCTTGCGGTGATCGAGGATTACGCGTCGGTGGGTGGCGAGTCGGTCGTGCTGTCGAATGCGGTGACGGAGCTGGTCGCGGGCGAGAGCACCGTGGCGCAGCACTACCTGATCGAGCGCGAGCATCTGAAGGCATTCAACGTGCAGACGCTCAGGATCCAGCAGGGTCGGAGCGCCAACGTGTCGTCGCACTCGGTGCTGCTGGGCGGCGGATTGGTGCGGAATAACGTGCATCCGGTGCTGGCGGGCGAAGGCGGGGAGTGCCTGATCAACGGGCTGTTCCTCGGGACGGGCACGCAGCATCTCGACAACTACATGCACGTAGAGCATGCTGCGCCGCATTGCGGAAGCCGGCAGTTCTACAACGGCATTCTCGATGGACAGGCGCATGGCGTGTTTCACGGGCGCATCGTAGTGCACAAGGCCGCGCAAAAAACCGACGCGAAGCAGACCAATCGGAATCTGCTGCTGAGCGACGATGCGCAGATCGACACCAAGCCGCAGCTGGAGATTTACGCCGACGATGTGAAGTGCACGCACGGCGCGACCATTGGGCAGATCGAAGAGAATGCGTTGTTCTATCTGCGGTCGCGCGGTTTAAGCGAAGCCGAAGCGCGGAAATTGCTGCTGATGGCCTTCGCCGAGGAGTGCGTGGAGCGCATGCATTCGAGCGTGGCGCGGGAATACATGCAGCGGCTCGTAGGCGAGCATTTGCTGTTCTCGGAAGGTATCGCGCCACAGGATGGACCGGCCCTGATCGAGGAAAGAACGCTGGAGGAAGTCGGATGACTGCTGCAGCCGCTGTGCCAATTCGCGAAACGTCCGCAAAGAAGCCGTCGTTCGATGTGGAGGGGATTCGGGAAGATTTTCCGATTCTGCGCACGAAGGTGCATGGGCACCCCTTGGTGTACCTCGACAATGCGGCAACCTCGCAGAAGCCGCAGGCGGTGATCGACGCGCTGGTGCGGTATTACGAAGGCGAAAACGCGAATATCCATCGCGGCGTGCATTATCTGTCGCAGATTGCCACGGAAGCGTTTGAGGAAGCGCGCGAAACCGTGCGGGCGTTTGTGAACGCGGCCCAGACCAGCGAGATCATCTTCACCCGCGGCACAACCGAGGCCCTCAACCTGGTCGCGCAGTCGTACGGCCGGACAAACGTGAGCGCGGGCGATGAGGTATTGATCTCCACGATGGAGCATCACTCGAATATCGTGCCGTGGCAGCTCTTGTGTGAGGAGAAGGGCGCGAAGTTGCGGGTTGCTCCCATCAACGATGAGGGTGAGCTGCTGCTGGAGGAGTACGAGAAGCTGCTGAGTCCGCGGACAAAGGTGGTTGGAATCGCGCACGTTTCCAATGCGCTGGGGACGATCAATCCGCTCAGGGAGATGATCGCACTGGCGCATGCGAAGGGGATTCCGGTGGTGGTGGACGGCGCCCAGGCTGTGCCACACCTGAAGGTCGATGTGCAGGATCTCGATGCGGATTTCTACGCCTTCTCCGGACACAAGATGTATGGACCGACGGGGATTGGCGTGCTGTATGGCAAGCACGCGCTGCTCGACGCGATGCCGCCGTACCAGGGCGGCGGGGACATGATCAGCTCCGTCACCTTCGAGAAGACCACCTACAACAAGCTGCCGCACAAATTCGAGGCTGGCACGCCGGACATGGCGGGCGTGGCGGGACTGAAGGCCGCAATCGAGTACATGAACGGCATCGGGATCGAAAAGATTGCCGCGCACGAGCACGAGCTGCTGGAATATGCGACGGAAGTGATGGGCGCTTTGCCTGGCGTGCGGCTGATTGGAACCGCGCGGGAGAAGGCGGGGGTGCTGTCGTTTGTGCTCGACGAGGTGCACCCGCACGATATCGGGACGATTCTGGATCAGGAAGGCATAGCGGTGCGCACAGGGCACCATTGCGCGCAGCCGGTTATGGAGCGCTTTTGTATTCCGGCGACGGTCCGGGCTTCTTTTGCCGTGTACAACACGAAGGCCGAAGTAGACGCGCTGGCGCGGGGAATCCGCAAGGTGCGTGAGGTATTTGCGTAATGCCGGAACTGAGGGATCTTTATCAGGAAGTGATTCTCGAGCACAGTAAGGCGCCCAGGAACTATAAGGCGCTCGAAGCGGCGAACCACAGAGCCGAAGGATACAACCCGCTGTGCGGCGATCGGTTCACCGTCTATCTGGAGATGGATGGGGACAAGATTCGCGAGATTGGGTTTCAGGGCGCGGGATGCGCCATCTCCAAGGCGTCGGCGTCGATGATGACGCAGAGCGTGAAGGGCAGGACGAAGGCCGAGGCGGAGAAGATCTTCGAGCAATTCCATGAGCTGGTGACCGGGCACTCGCATGACCATGAAGCGGAGCTGGGCAAGCTGGCGGTATTTTCCGGGGTTTCGGAGTTTCCGATGCGGGTGAAATGCGCGACCCTCGCGTGGCACACGCTGGAGGCGGCGCTGGAAGGCAAGCAGGAGAAGATTTCAACCGAATAACCTGTAGCCGGTAGCCAGGAACCAATGTTTATCAACAACCAAACCGTTGCTCTGAAGCGCGACTGCGAGGCGATCGCGATTCCCGCAGGGACGAAGCAGGTGCTGCCGGCAGGGATGACGGTGCGGATCACGCAGGCCGCGGGGACCAGCTACACGGTTGCGTCAAGCGGCGCGCTGTATCGCATCGAAGGCGCGGATGCGGATGCGCTGGGCCTGAGCGGTCCGGCGGTGGAGACGCATACCCCTCCCACGTTCAGCGAGCGGATGGTCTGGGATCAACTGAAGACGGTGTACGATCCGGAGATTCCGGTGAACATTGTCGATCTGGGGCTGATCTATTCGTGCGTGATCGCCGATGAGGGCGACGGCGGGAAGAAGATCGACGTGGCCATGTCGCTGACCGCCCCGGGATGCGGCATGTCAGACGTCCTGAAGGCCGACGTGGAAAAGAAGCTGGCGCGCCTGCCGGAAGTGAAGCAGGTAAGGGTCGAGGTCGTGTTCGATCCTCCGTGGAGCCCGGCGCGGATGTCGGAGGCGGCGAAGCTGCAGCTGGGCTTCGATCTGGACTACGGCGGTGCAGGGCCGCAGGGCACGTTTCCGATTCTTCGATAACACCAGGGTCGCGTTGCCGGCGCGCGCGAGACCCTACGGCTCGACCGGTTCCACAAAAAACATTTCATTCGTGGAACGGAATCCTGCAGCCTCGTAGAGGCGACGCCCTTCTTCTGTCGAGTGCAGGGCAACAACGCGGATGCCCCGGCGGCGCGCCTCCGCGAGCGCGAGCTCGATGAGGTTGCTGGCCAGACGGCGGCGGCGATACTCCGGCTCCACATAGACGTTGAGGAGGTAGCCGCGCGCAGTGGAACGAGGGTCGAGCGGGTGCGGAGGCCAGTCCAGCACCAGCAGGCCCGCACCGGCAATGACTTTGCCCTCGTCTTCGGTGAGCCAGCCGAGGTAGCGCCCGTCGCTGATGGCCTGCGCGACCCACGGCTCGTGCGCCTGCGCCATGAGCTGGAGAACCTGATCGTCGCGGCGACCAGCGTCGACAAACATGCGGCGGCGATGGCTGGTGATGAGTGGAGCGTCGGCAGCGGTCGCCAGCCTCGTCTTCATGATCAGCAGTATAGAGCTTAGGATGATGACGTGACACGGGCACCCGGGATCGACACAAAACATTTGCAGGCAGGGATGCGAGTCGCGGTCGCTGTATCCGGCGGGGCGGATTCAGTGGGCCTGCTGCATGCGCTGCGCAATTCTGCGTCGGAGATGGGGCTGCTACTCGCGGTGGCGCATGTGCACCATGGGATTCGCGGCACGGCAGCGGATGACGATGCACAGTTTGTGGCCGAGTTGGCGCAGTCGCTGGAGCTCGAGTTCTCGCTGCATCGGGTCGATACGCCCGGCGTCGCGCAGAGCAGGAAGCAGACCCTGGAGGAAGCGGCGCGCGCGCTGCGGTACGCGTGGTTTGGAGAACTGATCGCGGACGGAAAAGTCGATGCCGTAGCCACCGCGCACACGCTCGACGATCAGGCAGAGACGGTACTCCATCGGATGGTGCGCGGCGCCTGGACCGAGGGCCTGGGCGGAATTCATCCTGTGGTCGAATGCGGAAGGGGCATGATCCTGCGGCCGTTTCTCCGCGCGAGGCGGGAGGAGATTCGCGCCTGGTTAGGGGAGATGGGGCAGGCGTGGCGGGAGGATGCGTCGAACCAGGACATGACGCACACGCGCAATCGGATTCGGAAGGAATTGCTGCCGCAGATCGAGGGGTTCAATCCGCGGATCGCGGAACAGCTGGCGCATCTGGCGACGATTGCGCGCGATGAGGAGAGCTGGTGGGATGCTGAACTGGCGCGCATGCTGCCGGGGTTGATCCTGCCGGGGCGGGCGGTGCGGGGCGGTGGGCGCGCTGTGTCGACGCGTCCTGACGAAGGCAGCGTGGGGATGGAGCTGGAGCGGTTGCGCGGCCTGGCCCCTGCGATGCGGCGGCGGGCGTTGCGGGCGGCCGCCAGGCAGTTCGCATGCGGACTGAATTTTGAGCAGACCGAGCGGCTGATGGCGATGTGTGAGCCGGCAGGACCGAAGAAACAGCAGCTGACAGCGGAGTTGCGGGCAGAAAAGACAGCGCGCGAACTCAGGCTTGTTCGCGAAGCTGCGGGGGACCAGAAGGCCGGTGCGCTGGAGCCGATTGAGGTTGCGATTCCCGGAGAGGCTACTGGGCTGGGAGTGGCGCTGCGGCTAAAAATGGAAGCGGGTGCGAGTCTGAATGGCGCGGGGCGCGCAGTTCTGCGGACACCGCGGGCTGGGGATCGCGTGCGGCTGCGCTACTCGCGCGGGGCAAAACCACTGAAAGAAATTTTCGAGCGGATCAATGTGGCGGCTGAGGCGCGGAAGACCTGGCCGGTCCTCGAGTGGGAGGGGCGGATTGTGTGGATGAAGGATGTGGCGGTGGATCCAGAGCCGCAGATTCCGTTTCGTAGTGGAGGTGGTGGGCGACAGCCGGTAGGAGTTGCGGAGCCAGGCCCAATACAAGATCCTCCATCCGGCTTCGTCTCGCCTCAGGATGACAAATCACCTCAGCGGGGACCGGGCGACGGCCAGTCATCGATGACGACGCCGAGGTCACTAAGGATCTGCACAGTGCTTTCCTCGTTGCGGCGCACCTGGGCGCGGTCCTGTTTCTGTGCTAACGGATCTTCTTCGACGGCGATGACGCGGCCGTAGGGCCAGGTGTTTTCGGGCAGCGCGGCGAGCGCTTCCGGCAAATCGGAAAGGCGCAGGTCCAGGACGCGCCGGCGTGCGGCTACGGGGCGCAGGACCTCGCTGCCGGGGCTGCCCGCGGGACCGTTGTCCGGCATCAGGATGCTGAGGTTGACGGTGGACTTGCCCACGATGAGAAAGGGATTTTCCCAGCTTTGGCGGGTGTGGATCGCGAGGTAGACGTTCTTCGAAGGCAGGGGAACGCCCGCCAGCTGCTGGCGATCCTGGTCACGAGCAGCAGCGGCGGCGCGGGCCTGCTGCAGGGCGTGCTCGCGTGCAGCGGCCGCGGCTTCAATGGCCGACGCGGGATGGCGCGCGGAACGCGAGCAGGAGGTGAGCAGCGAAGCCAGCAAAAGCGCGACCGCGAAAGTGGCGAGGGATTTCATCATGCGCATGCAATCAAAAGCAGAGCCATCGAGGTCAAGAATATCAAGCGATGCACCGACGTGCAGGACAGAGTGCGCCGCCGATGAGCGGCGGTAACGTGCATGCGCCATGCAGGTGAGCGAAAAAAGTTTTCGGCGATTGACCAGGGCTGTGGTTTCATAGCATTCACACCAACCTGCAGTCCTCCCGGAGAACATGCGCGATCGACTGGAACGGTATTTTAATTTTGCCGGGCTGAAGACTACCTGGAGGACGGAAATCTTCGCCGGCCTGACGACCTTCGTCACGATGGCCTACATCATCGTGGTGAATCCATCGATCCTGGGCAAGGCGGGGTTGCCGATTCCGGCGGTCACGGCGGCGACCTGCATTTCAGCGGCGTTCGGCAGCATTTTGATGGGGGTAATCGCGCGGTATCCGCTGGCGCTGGCGCCGGGGATGGGGCTGAACGCATATTTCAGCTACACGGTCGTGATGAAGATGCACGTGCCATGGCAGACGGCGCTCGGCGCGGTGTTCCTCTCTGGCGTAATTTTTCTGCTGCTGACGGCGACGGGACTGCGGCAGGCGATTCTCGCCAGCATTCCGCATGAGTTGTATTCGTCAGTGGCAGGTGGCATCGGGTTATTCATTGCGTTTATCGGGTTCAGGAACGCCGGAATTGTCGTGACGGATCCGGCGACCATGGTGACCCTGGGCAATCTGCGCCAGCCGCAGACGTTTCTAGCGTTGCTGGGAGTACTGCTCATGGCGGCGCTGTTGGCGTGGCGTGTGCGGGGCGCGATCCTGATTGGCGTCCTGACGATTACGCTGGCGGGGATCCCGTTTGGGCTGGTGCACTGGAACCCTGCGCCGTACAGGATTGCGGCGATCACGCAGACGGCGTTTCGGCTGGATATTCCCGCGGCGCTGCACATCGGGCTGGTGGAGATCGTCTTCGTATTCCTGTTCGTGGATCTGTTCGACAACCTGGGCACGCTGGTTGCGGTGACCAAACACGCGGGACTGATGGGGCCGAACAACGAAATTCCCAGGCTGAGTGAGATTCTGGCTGCGGACGCGACAGCGACGGTGGCGGGATCGCTGGTGGGGACGTCGACGGTGACGAGTTACATCGAATCAGCGGCAGGCGTGGCAGCGGGCGGACGAACCGGCGTAACGGCGATTGTGACGGGATTATTGTTTCTGTGCTCGCTGGTGGCTGCGCCGTTCGTGAGCATGGTGCCGACGGCGGCGACGGCTCCTGCGCTGATTGTGGTGGGCAGCCTGATGCTGCACACGCTGGGCGAGATCGAGTGGAAACAGCCGCTGATCGCGTTCCCGGCGTTCCTGACGCTGGTGCTGATTCCGCTGACGACGTCGATTGCGAATGGGCTGGGGTTCGGGATCATCGCTTTTGCGGCGCTGCATCTGGCGACGGGGAAGTTCAATCGGAAGGATTGGCTTCTGTATACGCTGTCGGTGTTGTTTCTGGCACGATTTATCTATGTGGCTGGCAGCTAGGGGCGCGGGCTGTCGCATGGATGGGGCGGGCGACTAGAATCTCCCTGTGAAGACGAGCCTGTTCGAGCTTTTCAAGGTTGGCATTGGACCCTCGAGTTCGCACACCATGGGGCCGATGCGGGCGGCGCGGCGATTTGCCGTTGAATTGGAGACGGACGGCGTGCTGGCGCGCATCGCCGAGGTGCGCGTCGAACTGTATGGATCGCTGGCGCTGACCGGACGCGGGCACGGCACGGATCGGGCGGTGTTGCTGGGGCTGAGCGGCGAAGAGGCCGCGACGATTGATCCCGCGAGCATCGAGTCCAGGCTGGCGGAGATTCGAAGCTCGGGTCAGCTGCCGATTCTGGGGAACCATCCAGTCCCCTTTCGCGAGGCGGACCACCTCATCTTCCATCGGGATCAGATGGTTCCACCGGGAGCGGTGACGCAGCACCCGAATGGTGTGCGGTTCACCGCCTTCGACACGTCCGGAAATGTGCTGATGACGCGTACTTATTTTTCGATTGGCGGCGGATTCATTGTTGCGGACGGTGAAGAAGAATCACCCAAGGCCGCGACGGCCGCTGTGAGCTCTGCCGCACCCCTTTGCGAGCGCCGCGGACCTGCTGCGGATGGCCGGTGAGGCGGGCGAGCCCATCTGGAAGATCATGCTGGCCAACGAAAGCGCGCTGCGCGAGCCGGAGGATGTGCGCGATGGAATTCTGCACATCTGGAGCGTGATGCAGGCGTGCATCGAGCGCGGCATGACGACAGAGGGGATTCTGCCTGGAGGGCTGAGCGTGCGGCGGCGGGCTTCGCGGCTCGCGGCTCGGCTTCGGGAGAAGGGGTCAACCGATCCTTTGGCGCCTCTGGATTGGGTGACGGTGTTCGCGATGGCGGTGAACGAGGAGAACGCGGCGGGCGGCCGCGTGGTGACGGCGCCGACCAATGGAGCGGCGGGGGTGATTCCGGCGGTGGCTCGGTATTATCGCGACTTTATTCCCGGCGCGGATGAAGAGGGGATCCTGCGGTACTTTCTCACTTCGGCGGCTGTGGGCGTTTTGTATAAGGAGAACGCTTCGATCAGCGGCGCGGAGGTTGGGTGCCAGGGCGAGGTAGGCGTTGCGTGTTCGATGGCGGCGGGGGGGCTGGCCGCGGCGCTGGGTGGGACGAACGAAGAGGTGGAGCACGCGGCGGAGATCGGGATGGAGCACAACCTGGGCATGACGTGCGATCCGATCGGCGGGCTGGTGCAGATTCCGTGTATCGAACGCAACGCGATGGGCGCGGTCAAGGCGGTGCAGGCGTGCCGTCTCGCGATGAACGAGACGGAGGGGCACAAAGTCTCGCTCGATCAGGTGATCCGCACAATGTACCTCACCGGGCTCGACATGCAATCGCGCTACAAGGAGACCTCGCTGGCGGGGTTAGCGCTCAATGTGATCGAGTGTTAGCGGGGACTGCGTGTTCAGCGATACGCACCCTTCGGGCGCAAAAGCAACGCGATCAAACCAGACGGCCATAGCAGACGACGCAGTCGTGATCCATCGTGACCGCGCCGTTGGCTTGGGTTTCGGCGAACAGGCGTTCGATGGCCAGGCGCATTGCGTCAAAGCGCGGGTGGCCCGGTTGGGGCATGTAAGACGAGGAGAGGATGCGGCCTTCGAGGGCCTCGAGGGAGAGCGCCTGCGAGTTGGGGAGGGTGGCGCACTGCATCGGTGAGGGCGAGAAGAACTGGGCGAGGCGTTTGCGGCCGACGTGCTGCTGCTTGACGGCGGTGTAGTCGATGCCCAACTCGAGCAGCAAGCGCTCGTAGCCGTCGTGAAAGGGATCTCCGCCGAGGCGCCGGTTGTTGTAGAGGACGGCGCACCAGCCGCCAGGCTTGAGGATGCGGACAAACTCGGCGCGTGCGCGTGGCAGATCGAACCAGTGCATGGCCTGGGCGACGGTGATCAGGTCGATGGAGTGGTCGGGGAGGTCGGTGGCTTCGGCCGTTCCTTCGAGGACGCGCAGTTTCGGATAATGCGGCTTGAGTGCGGCACAGGCAGCGCGCATCTCGTCGTTGGGCTCGACGGCGGCAACGGCGAATCCGGCGGCGAGAAAGATTTCGGTGAGGAGTCCGGTGCCGGCGGCGATGTCGGCGACGGTGGAATCGGAGTTGAGGGCGCACTCGCGCCGGAGCAGATCGACGATCGCGGGCGGATAGCCGGGTCGAAACCGGCGGTAGCTTTCGACGCGGCCCGTGAAACGGTCAGTGGGATTCGCCAGCATTGCTCAACCATCTTCTAATTCAGGATCGAAACGTCCACCGCAAGCGGTCCCACGTGACGGCCCGTCCTACTTCAGCACCGCGCTCACCCTTTGCCCGTCGTACTGGATCTCCCGATCGGCCGTTGCTGCGATTTGCGGGCCAGCACCATGGTCGGGACCGACCAGGAGGATGCGAAAGGTGCGCTGCTGCGGCATTCCTGCGTAGCTGCCGGAGCGGGCGCCCAGGGTGAGGGTCGAGGAGGCATCGTCCCACTGGATGGGGATGATGGAGTGCTCGCCCTTCTCGTAGCGATAGGTGTCGCCCTCATCGTTGTAGAGGTCGAAGCTTCCATCCGCTCCACGATAGATGCGCAGTTCGATCGGCGCATCCGGCGACTGCCCGGCGTATTCCTCCTCCGGTCCCAGCGGGAGGATGGATCCGGCCTTCACGAAGAGTGGAATGCGCTCCAGCGGCGCCTGTGCCTCGATGTGCTGGTCTCCGCGAAGCCGGGCGCCGGTCCAGAAGTCGTACCAGGCCGGGGCCGGTGGCAGATAAATCTGACGGCTGGTTGCGCCTTGCTGTGTTACCGGACTCACCAGGATCGCGGGACCGAAGAGATACTCGTCACCAATGTCCCGCACCTCCTGGTTCTCTCTCCAGTCCATCACCAGCGGCCGCATAATGGTGTAGTCGTCGCGGGTCACGCGCCACGCGAGCGAATACGTGTACGGCAGCATGCGCGAGCGCAGCTTGTCATACGCGATCAGCGTGGGGGTCTGCGGTCCATAGGAGAAGATTTCGTTCGTGTTGTTTGAACGGTGGCCGTGCGTGCGGATGATGGGGCAGAAGACGCCGAACTCGAACCAGCGCGTGTACAGCTCCTGGTAGGAAGGATCGCGCGTGTCGCGCTCGTAGGGCCAGCCGTAGCCGGCGATATCCGTCGTCCAGTAGGGCAGGCCGGAGACCTCGAAGTTCAGGCCGGCGGGAATCTGGCGCCGGAACGACATCCAGGTTCCGATGACGTCGCCCGACCACACGGTTGTGGCATTGCGCTGTTGCCCCAGGAAAGCGGAGCGGGTCAGGATGAAGACGCGCTTCTGGTCCGTAGTCTTTCGCCAGTGATCGTAGACGCCGCCCGAATGCAGCAGCGGGAAAATGTTGGTGTAGCGAGCGCCGTTGCCGATGTACAGCTGCTTCTCACCAAGTGACCCGTCGCTGAAGCCGTCGAAGATTTCCGGCTCGGAGCTGTCGAGCCAGAAGCCATCCCATCCCTCGGCGAACTTTTTGCCCATCAGATGATCCCAGTAGAAGTCGCGCGCCGCTGGATTGGTGGCATCGTAGAGGTCGGTGTCAGGGACGACGAGTCCCTTCTGCTTCATCTCCTGCCAGTTTTCCGAGCGCGGGTCCATTTTGGCCCATACGGAAATCATGGCGTGCACGTGCTCCTGGTGCAGCTTGCGCAGCGCGTCCGGAACGTCGGGGAAGGGCTTGAGGTAGGTGTCGTTGTATTCCGGATCGCCCTGCAGCTTCCACCAGAACCAATCCTGCACAATGAAGTCGAGCGGAACGTGCTGGTCGCGATATTCCTGCGCCACATCCAGCAGCTCCTTCGCGGATTGGTAACGGTCCTTCGACTGCACGAATCCGTATGCCCAGCGACCGTAGAGCGGCGCGTGGCCGGTAAGGTCGCGATAGCGATGGATGATCTGATCCATCTCCGGTCCATAGACAAAGTAGTAGTCGATCGCATCGGCTGCATCCGCGGTCAGCTTCATCTCGAGAAAGAAGCGGTTGTCGAACAGCGAGCGCGAGGCGGTGTTCCACAATAAGCCGTAGCCTTGGGTCGAGACGAGGAAGGGGATGGCAACGTTGGTGTTGGCCTGCGCCAGCTCCACGACCGCGCCGCGATAGTCGAAAACGCCGGACTGATGCTGGCCGAGCCCGTAGATACCCTCCAGCGCGTCGGGGAAGAAGCGCTCGGTGACGTGGTAGACCTTCTGCCCGTTCACCTCCGCGGCCACATAATGCCGCGGCTCGCGATTGCCAAACTCCTGCAGCAGCTCGTTGCCCGCCGCATCGTCAAAGCGCAGAGACGCATTCTTCAGATCGACGCGAAGGCGTACTTTTGCTGTGCTGATGGTTGCTGCTTTGTCGTCGCTCTGAAACGCAAACGAATCAGGCTTACAGGGATTGGCGATCCAGGGCGTGGCCGGTGAAGCGCCCGCGGGGTCTCCAGGCCCGGCGACGACATGGATCAGGTCGGGGCCACAGACGGTAATGTGCATCGTCTCCGAACCGTTGTGGACCACCACGCCCGAGGGCTGCCGCTCCACCGTCACCTGCGCGTTCGCCAGACACAGCGCAGCTCCGCACAGCAGCAAAACTCCCAACCCATGGATGCAGCGATCTGATCGCACGCCCTGCCCCCTGACAAGAACCGCAACCATAGTAAAACGGCAGGCGGCGCAATGCCGCGAAGTTGCGGGGGCTGGACGATCAGATCCGCTCGATGCACATGGCGACCGAGTTGCCGCCGCCGAGACAAAGCGCGGCCAGTCCACGATGGGCGTTGCGGCGGGCGAGCTCGTACATCATCGTGACGAGAACGCGCGCGCCGCTGGCGCCAATGGCATGGCCGATGGCGACCGAGCCGCCGTTGACATTGACCTTCTCCTGGGGGATTCCGAGCTCGCGCATAATGGCGAGAGCCTGGACGGCGAAGGCCTCATTGAATTCGAAGAGATCGACGCTGTCGATGGTCCAGCCCGCGCGCTCCAGGGCCTTCCGAGCGCCGTCGACGGGGGCCATCATGACCCATTTGGGATCGATGCCGCTGGTGGCGTGTGAGACGATGCGCGCCATCGGCGTGAGACCCAGGTCGCGGGCTTTCGCCGAGGTCATCACGACGACAGCGGCGGCCGCATCGTTGACGCCTGGCGCGTTGCCTGCAGTGACGGTGCCATCTTTTTTGAACGCAGGCTTGAGAGCGCGAAGAGATTCGATGGTCGAGTCCTCGCGGATGGACTCGTCGTAATTGAAGAGCGTCGGCGGCTGGCCCTTCTTCTTCGCAGGAATCTCCACAGGGACGACTTCGTCAGCGAAACGGCCTTCGCGCCAGGCCGCGGCGGCCTTCTTGTGCGACAGCAGCGCAAAGCAATCCTGATCTTCGCGTGTGATGCCGTACTTCTCGGCGACCAGCTCTGCGGTCTGCCCCATGTGGAAGTCGTTGTAGACGTCCCAGAGGCCGTCGTGAACCATGCTGTCGACCGCGGTCGCATTGCCCATGCGGAAGCCGCTGCGCGCCTGCGGCAGCAGGTACGGGGCATTCGTCATGGATTCCATGCCGCCGGCGACGACGATAGCGGCGTTGCCGGTCTGGATCGACTGCGCGGCGAGCGCGACGGCGCGCAGTCCCGATCCGCAGACCATATTGACGGTGACCGCGCTCACTTCAGGCGGCAGGCCTCCGTAGATAGCAGCCTGCCGCGCGGGGTTCTGTCCCAGCCCGGCGGAGACAACGTTGCCCATGATGCAGTCGTCGATTTGTTCGGGCTGCAGTTGCGCGCGCTTCACCGCTTCGCGCACGACGACCGCGCCGAGGCGCGTTGCAGACACATCGGAGAGTGCTCCCTGAAATTTGCCGACCGGAGTGCGTACGCCGGAAACGATGACAATCTGATCCATTGCTTTCCCTTTACTGATTCGATGCGCGAGAGCGCCCATTAGAATCCAGAGGAAGATAACAGAGAGCGAGGGCCCGATGCACGAGGTGCCGGCGGAAACGTCGCCGAGCCAGAAGAGCCGCCTGATCGGCGCGGTGGCTCCGTGGTGGCACACGGCGGTAATCGTGCTGTTGCTGGCGGGGACATCGCTTCTGAGCGCGCGGGCGGCGCACCACGATCACGTGGCCGCGCACCATGTTGACCGGTACCTGTTTGGAATTTGCGCCGAGTGGCTGCTGTTGCTGTTGACGTGGTGGGGATTGCGCATGAAGCGGATTCCAATGGCGCAGTTGCTGGGATTTTGCCCTGGGGTCCCGGCCCTGGCGGAAGATTTTGGCGCCGCGGCGGTTTTTTGGATCGCTGCCGCCATCGTTCTGGCGGTGATCGGACTGCTGCTGCGCCTGGCGCATCTGGCCGCTCCGCAGAAGACATTGATGGCCATTGCGCCGCGCACGCCCCTGGAACTGTTGCTATGGGTGATGCTCAGCATATCGGCCGGATTCTGCGAGGAATTCGTCTTTCGCGGATATTTTCTGCGGCAGTTCGCTTCCGTCGGGCGCGGGTTTGTGGATGGGCGTGGTGTGCTCTTCGCTGCTCTTCGGCGTGTGTCACGGATACGAGGGCGCAGCGGGAATGATCGCGATCACCGCGTACGGCGCGATGTTCTGCGTTCTCGTGATTGCGCGCAACAGTCTTCGACCGGGAATGATCGCGCATGCGTGGCACGACATTTTCAGCGGAGTGATGCTCGCGCTGCTGCGACATTTTCATCCGTTGTGAAATTCTCTTGCGCGATGGAGAGGCGCGCGCGAAGCAAAGCGAAGAAAGTTGTAGAGAAAATTTGTATTTTTTTCTTGACACTGTATGCGCGGAACTCTATACATTCGTTAACTGCAGCATTTTATGTTGCAGACTTCGATGTAGACATCGAAAAGGGAGAATAGAAACCATGGCAGCAAAAAAGGCAGCAAAAAAGGCAACCAAGAAGGCAGCCAAGAAGACCTCGAAGAAAAAGTAAGAGGTCATCGGCAACACCTCTGGGGGGACGCATCAGCGTCCCCCCAAGGTTTTTTGGCACAGATTCTGTCCGGATCGATGGGTGGCATCGAGCGCCGACTGTGCAACCCGCGTGGTTGTAGGCTGGAATTGTGACGCGACGCCGATGGATCGCCGATACGTGGGATGAAGCGACGGCTTCCATTGCCGGGAACCAGGCAGCGCATCTGACCCGCGTTCTGCGTGCGCAGCCGGGCATGGAGTTCGACGTTGTGGCCGGCGGGCACGTGTGGCACAGCGTGGTGGCAGCGATCGCGGACGACACGGTTCGATTCAATCTGATTGCCGAAGTGGAGGCGGATCCGGCATTGCCGGTAACCCTGCTGCTCTCTGTCTTCAGGTTCGATCGCATGGAGTGGGCAATCGAGAAGATTACGGAGCTGGGGGCGGAGTGCGTGGTGCCGGTGATCGCCCGCCGGAGCGAGAAGCACCTGGCCCAGGCGGCAGGGGCTCGTGTGGAGCGCTGGCGCCGCGTCGCGCTGGAGGCATCGAAACAGGCGAGACGGTCGGATGTTCTGCGGATCGAGGATCCTCTGCCCTTGCAGACTGCGCTGCAGCGCGAGGTGCGGGCGGTTCGGCTGGTGCTGGCGGAGCAGGAACGATCGACGACGCTGCACCATGCACTTCGTGAGTCACTGGATGCGGCGGGTGACGATATGCCCGCGATCCGCATAGCGGTGGGACCGGAAGGTGGATGGGCTCCCGAGGAAGAGGCGATGTTCGACGCGGAAAACTGGAAACCGGTGAGCCTGGGCCCGCGCATCCTGCGCGCCGAAACGGCCGCCATGACAGCCATGGCCGTAGCTTCCGCCTTACTGGAGTAGAGCGGACGTCGGCCAACAGGAATCAGCAGAAGCTCTGCTGGGTCAGGGAATCGTCGTGACGCCAATTCGCCGCCCTGCAGGCTCTTCTACGAAAACATCTCCTTGACCTTTTCGAGAAGGCTGCGGGCGGTGGGAGTGTTTTCGACCTTTACCGTCTCGCCCAGCTGCTTGAGTAATTCCTTCTGCGCTTTGGTGAGCTTCGTCGGCGTGCGCACGATGATCTGCGCGATCAGATCGCCGCGACCGTATTCGTTGAGGTGAGGAACACCCTTCCCGCGAATGCGAAATTCCTGGCCGCTCTGAGCGCCTTCAGGGATTTTGAGCCTGGTATCGCCATCGAGCGTGGCGAGCGTGATCTCCGCGCCCAGCGCCGCCTGGGGAAAGGAAATCGGGATGAAGCAATGGAGATCGTTGCCATCGCGTTCATAGAATTTGTGCGGGCGCACGCGCAGCACGATGTAAAGATCGCCGCCAGGCCCGCCGGAGCGGCCGGTATCGCCCTCGCCCTGATAGCGGATGCGCGTGCCATCCTCGACGCCGGCGGGGATACTCACGTTGATCTCGTGCTGGCGCTCGACCCGCCCTTCGCCGCGGCAGGTCGCGCACGGATCCGTGACCACGGTGCCCGAGCCGCTGCAGGCGGTGCAGGTGCGGGCGATGGAAAAGAATCCCTGCTGATAACGGACCTGGCCGCGTCCCTGGCAGTGCGGACAGGTGGTGGGGCCGCGCCCGGTGGCGGTGCCGGTTCCGCGGCAATCCTTGCACGCTTCCATCCGCTGAATCGTGACCTTCGTTTCCTTCCCGAAGACGGCTTCCTCAAACTCGATGGTCAGATCGTGGCGAATATCGCGGCCCTTCTGCACGCGCGATGTGCTGCGACGATTGCCGCCCATGTTGAACATCTCGCCAAAGAGATCGCCGAAGATGTCGCCGATGTCCTGGGCGCCGAACGGATTGCCGTCGAAGCCTGCCGCACCCAGCCCCGCGTGGCCATAGCGGTCGTAGGCAGCGCGTTTCTGCGGATCGCTGAGCACCTGGTAGGCTTCGCTGCAGGCCTTGAATCGCTCTTCGGCTGCGGCATTGCCGGGGTTGCGGTCGGGATGGTGCTGCAGAGCCTGCTTGCGATAAGCGGCCTTCAGCTCCTGATCGGATGCGGTGCGAGAAACCCCAAGGACTTCGTAGTAGTCGGCTTTGATCACGTTTTCTGTTCTGCTCATGCTTCCTTCTGTTGCGGATTGCTGGCGATCCGGACCAGAGCCGGACGCAGGAGGCGATCGCGAATACGATAGCCGCGCCGCACCTCCTCGAATACCTGATGATCGGGCAGATCGTTTCGTTCCACCATGTCGAGAGCCTCATGCACGCGCGGATCGAAGGCGGCGCCGACAGCCTCGACGGGCTGAACGTTCAGCGAACGCAACGCCTCCTCCATCTGTTTCACGATCAGCTCGACGCCGGTGCGGAGCTGCTCTGCCGAGCCCGCCGACCCGAGCGCCAGCTGAAAATTATCCAGCGCCGGGAGAAACTGCTCGACGGCATTGGAGACCGCGAAGTCGCGGAATTCAGCGCGCTCCTTTGCCTCGCGTTTACGGGAGTTATCAAATTCAGCCTGGAGGCGGGCGAGCCGATCGAAGAGGAGATCGCGCTCGGCCTTCAGGCGATCATATTCCTCCTGCGGAACAGTTGCGGTTTCAACGGGAACCAGCTGCTCTTTGTCCGCATCAGCATCGGCAACTCCCGCCGCTGCTGGGTCCGCTCCACTGCCGGTGCTGCCGGCAGGTGCGGCGTCCATTCTGTCCTGAGCGGCATGTTTTCGTTCAACCATAATCCTTCGCATTCTTCTGTCTCGATTCAGATGTGCAGACCGTGTAGTGTGCCTGCAGGCTGTGATTGAGGGCACGCGCGCGTGCCTCACTGGGGCGGCTGGAAGATCCTTCCGGAAAGCTGTGCGATGTAGGACACCGCGTTGATGGTCTCCTGATACTGTATGCGGGTGGGGCCGATCACGGCGACGGTGCCGAGGTTCTCCGAGCCCATCCGCGCCGTCGTGCCGATCAGAACGAAATCCCGGAGCTCCGGAATTGCGTCTTCGAGGCCGACCACGACGCGCACCGTCCGCTGCCGGGCATCGACATAGGCGTTGAGCAGCTCGATAAGGCGCTCCTTCGCTTCGAGCGCGTGCAGCATGGTGCGCAGATGCTCGCGGTCGGTTTCACCCGCCAGCAGATTAGCAACGCCTTCGACGAAGATGACCGGCGCCCCCACGTTCTCCGCGGCCAGAGCGCCCTTGCGGTACAACTCATCCAGGGATTGCATGAGACGGTCGTATTCGCTGCGCTCCGCCTCCAGGCGGCGCGCCAGCTCGATGCGAATGCGCTCCATCGACCAGCCGTGAAAATTCTCGTTCAGGAAGCGGGCCGCGGTCTCCAGTTCGTTGCTGGTCAGGTCGTGATCGAGCATCAGCATGCGATCCAGCACGGTGCCGGCTTTCGTGATGACTACAGCGAGCACTCGGCCGGGAGTAAGCCGTGTGAAGTGGACGTGTTCCAGCGTGTGCATTTCCTGGGTCGAGGCCAGGGCCACGCCCAGGCCGCTGGAGATAAGCGCCAGCACATGCGATGTGCGCTCCAGATACTGCTGGCTGGTGCCGATGCCGGCGAAGCTCTCTTCAATCTGCTCCAGGCGCGCAGGAGTAAGAATCGCCACCTGCGATCCGCCCAGATGCTCGACATAAAAACGAAACGCACGTGCGGTTGGGATGCGGCCCGCGGAAGTGTGAGGCTGATCGAGGAGCCCGGCGTCAGCCAGCGAGGCCATGACATTGCGGATGGTCGCGGAGCTCATGCCATCCTTGTTGCCAAAATGACGGGCGAGCGCCTGCGAGGCCACCGGCTCACCGGTAGCGATATAGGTCTCGACGACGGCCGTTAAGACCGTGCGTTCGCGAGGACTCAGGCGCGGTTCAGAACCCATGAAGATGCTCACGACACCCGGAAAAGGGTGAAATTCTCCTGTGTAGATTGTAGGTTTCGAAAAATGGTGGGTCAAGAATCGGAAAATACTGCCTGGACTGAAGTTATACGTGGTTTTCCGGCGCACGTCGTAGTCGCGCAACCAGGCACAGCTAGTATTCGCCGGTGACGACGTTCTGGAGGGGCTCGCGGCGCAGGTAGCGGCTGATCTGGGACGCTGCAAACTCCATGGCGCGCACCATGAACATCGGAGTGGATCCGGCAATGTGCGGCGTGAGGAGCAGGTTCGGCGCACTCCACAAGGGATGGCCCTCCGGGAGCGGTTCCGGGTCCGTGACATCGATGGCAGCGCGGATGCGCCCGCCGTGCAAAGCGGCGACCAGCGCGTCGGTGTCCACGACCGGACCCCGGGCGGCGTTGACCAGCAGCGATCCCTGCTTCATCAGGGTCAGTTCTTTCACGCCGATCATGCCCGTTGTCTCGCTGGTGAACGGCACGATGAGGACAACCACGTCGGCGCTGGGGAGCAGCTCCGCAAGCTTGTCGACACCATAGACGCCGGGGCGCGCGGAACGAGCCATGCGCGTGAAATTGACGCCGAAGGGCCGCAGGCGATCTTCAATCGCGCGCCCGATCGCGCCGTAGCCGACGATGAGCACGTTCTGGCGATACAGCTCTTCGCACAAAATATGCGGATAAGGCTGCTTTACCGGGGGATGCAGAGCATAGTAGAGCTCCTGAGCCTCTTTGCGGCGCGACCAGCTGCCGGCGCGCTGCAGATTGGCAAACAGCGGGAAATATTTGGTTGAGGCAAGAATGGCGGCGACCGTCCATTCGGCGGTCGATATAGTGTGAACGCCGCGTGCATCGCACAGCACCACGCCGCGCGGCATGATTTTCAGCAGTCCATCCACGCCCGCCACAGTCGCCTGGGCCACGCAGAGTCCCTGCAGAAACGGCAACTGCTGCTCGGCCTGATGGGTCCACGGAGGAGCGATCCAGAACTCGACATCGACGTTGCGGGTCGGCTGGAGAGGGATCAGCTCCAGAGAGATCCCGCCGGGTAAAAGACGGTGCAGTTCGGGATCGACGGCATCGGGCACGCCAACTTTGAGCATGAAACGCGGCTCCGTTTCACCGGGACTACTTCGATGCTAACGCGATTGCGCAGATGCCGAGGGGAACCGACGGGATGCCCGCCTGCGCTCCGGGCCAGGTGCAGAAGAACTCGCCGGGCTGGCGTCAGTCCTTTTGATGGAAGAACTTGTTGTTGATGTCGGGCCAGAATTCCTGGAAGATGTAGGTCGCGCCGTCGAGGCCCATATTGAGAACCCAGCGCTGGCCTGTCTTGGTCCAGGTCCGCTCGACCCGAGGATAGTAGAGATTCGAGATGCCTGCGGCCGCACCCGCTCCTCCGATTTCAGATAAGTTGAAGGTCTCGCCTCCGGAGTCGGTGCGTGTAATCGCGATGCGGCTGAAAGAGTAGAACGTGCGTTTGAAGAATCCACCGCGCCCGCGCCCCAGCGTATAGTACCGGGGATCTTCACGAGTGACCGTCGTCCAGATGAATTCCGTCTGATAGTCCTCGTCGACCTGGTCCGCTAAACTATGCCAGAAGTATCGCCCGTACCCGGCTGCTCCCTCGTGGAATTCGGGGTAAGAATGCTCTGCCAGTCCGACGCCGGCCAGCATGGCCACAAAGATGAAGTCGGAATAGTCGAAAGCGTCCTGGCTGGCTTCTTTGAATTTATCCTTCGGCGTCTCGGGCGGGAGCTTTGCGTCCACGGAGACAGAACGAAAATTGGGCACGATCCACAGGATCCGCTTCGTCTGCTTGCCCTCGAGGCTTCCATTTTGCGGATCGCTCTGCGAGGAAGTCGACTGCGACGGCGAAGATGTGCCGGGAGCTGTCGACGGATTCGTGGTCTGACTGGAGAGCGTGTAACCGGGATCGTCAGGAAGCAGGGAACTGCTGTCCGATTGTGCCCATCCGGTTGCGGCACTCAAGCCGGCGAACAGGATAAGCGCGAACCAGCGCCTTACGGGGGAGGAGAGGGATGCGTCCATAGGGAAGAATAACCACGTACCCAACCGGCCTGCCAACTGTGTACATAATGGACGCTCGGAAAGGCGGCAAGGATACACAAATATTGTGTTTTTCGTGGCGGATGAAGCAATTGTCACGCACAAATGATGCTACGCAAGCACCTTGCGCAGCGCTTCCAGGCCTGACGGGATGGTTTCCAGCGGCACCGCGTAGCCAAATCGGACGTGTCCCTCGCCCTGCGCGCCGAAGACCACACCGGGTATGGTCGCAACATGCGCTTTCTCCAGCAGAAGACTGGCAACCTGACGGCTGTCTTTGTGAATCTTGCGGATGCTGGGAAATGCGTAAAAGGCGCCCGCGGGCATCTCGCACTCCAGACCCAGGTCGTTGAGACCCTTGACCAAAAGATCGCGGCGCTGGCGATACTCTTCGCGGCGTGCGGCGATGGCGCTTTCGAGAACCGCCATGGCTTCGAGCGCAGCCCACTGCGTCGGCGTGGAAACGCCATTCGTGGAGTAGAGCACAAGCTTCCGCAACCCCGTCATGAAGGGTTCTTTGGCCACGGCGTAACCGCAGCGCCAGCCGGTCATGCCATAGGTCTTGGAAAAGGTGTACGCGGTGATGGTTCGTTCCGCCATGCCCGGAAGCGAAGCGATGGAAACGTGCTCTCCCTCGTAAACCAGGTCTTCGTAGGCTTCATCGGCAATCACAACCAGGTTGTGCTTTTTTGCAAAGGCAGCAACCTCTTCGGCTTCCGGCCGCGAAAAAACAACGCCGGAAGGATTCTGCGGAGTGTTGTAGTAGATGGCCCGGGTGGCAGGCGTGGAGAAGTGCTCGAGCGTAGCCGTGAGGCCGTTGCGGCGCGCTGTGGAGGTGGGCACCATCACCGGCCTGGCCTGAGCGAGAGTGATCATGTCGCGAATCGGAGTCCAGTACGGCGCGAACAACAGCACATCGTCGCCCGGATCGAGCACCGTCTGGAACGCCACGTAGAGCGCGTGCGCTCCGCCCACCGTGACGATGACGTCTTCCATCGCAGCATCGATACGGTTCTTGGCTTGCAGCTTACGGACAAGGGCGGCCCGCAGCGGATCGATGCCGGAGGAAGGGGCGTATTTTGTCTTGTTCTCGGCAAGGGCTTTCAACCCTGCGTATTTGATGGTTTCGGCCGTCTCGAAGAAAGGCTCGCCGCCGTGGAAGGCGTGGACGGGCTTGCCCGCGGCGCGGAGTTCGAGGACTTTGTTGCGAATCTGGACGATGTCGGAGAAGCCGACTTCGTCGAGGCGTTTTGCGAGATGGATTGCTTTGGTCCTGGTAGTCATTTTGGGCTTGGCCGCCGAACTGGACGTTTTAGGTTAGAGCATTTTTGCCGGCCGAAGCGCGAAAATCGCCGCAGCTTTCGATCTTAGGTCACAAGCAGGCCGGAATAGACGGCCATCCCGGCCACGGCGTCGATGCCGAGAGAGTCGAGGGCGTCGATTTCGGACTGCTCACGAATGCCGCCCGCGACCATGAGCTGGCGGGTGGTGAGGGGACGCAGGGCGCGAGCAACGTCGACGGGGAAGCCGCGCATGGTGCCCTCCGTGTCGACGTGGGTGTAAAGGAAGGCGCCGCAATAGGGACTCGAGAGCCGTGATGGCTTGCGCGGGGGTGACGTTGACGTTCTCGCTCCAGCCGCGAACCGCAATCTTGCCGGCCTTTGTATCGATGGCTGCGACAAATTTTTCCGGCGTGATTCGCGCGGAAATAGCCGAAGCGGCTTCAGGATCGACACCATCAGTATGGAAGAGGGCCGAGCCGAAGATGACGCGGCGCGCGCCCATATCGAGGAGGATTTGGGCCTCATCCGCGGAGCGAATGCCGCCGCCCACCTGCACCGGGAGGCGCTGGGCGATGGGCTCGATCAGCGCGCGGTTGTGGCCGGAGCGTTTGGCGGCGTCGAGATCGATGAGCTGGACGAGCGGGAATCGCGAGAATTTCGCGATCCAGTAGTCGAAGTCGTCAAAAGCAAGGCGCAATTCTTCGCCGCGTTCCAGCTGCACGATGCGGCCGCCCATCAGGTCGATGGAAGGGATCAGCATGGCAGCCTCACGGGGATCCCGTCGCGGAGGAGTTCCTCCTTGAGGGTGCGGGCGTCGGCGATGCCGAAGTGGAAGATGCTGGCGGCCAGCGCGGCGTCGGCTTTGCCCTCACGGAAGACCTGAGTGAAGTGCCGCGCATTGCCAGCTCCTCCTGAAGCGATCACAGGAATTTGAACGGCTTCGCTGACGACCGCGGTGAGTTCGCAGTCGAAGCCGGCGCGGGTGCCGTCGGAATCCATGGAGGTAAGCAGAATTTCGCCGGCACCGCGCGATTCCGCCTCGCGGGCCCACTCCACGACGCGACGACCGGCAGGAGTGCGGCCGCCGGAGACGAAGACTTCAGCGTTGGCGGCTGATGAGCCGCGTTGCCCCGGCGGGCATCGATGGCAACAACGACGGCCTGGGCGCCAAACTTGGCGCCGATTTCGCCGATGAGTTCCGGACGGGCGAGTGCCGCCGAGTTGATGCTGATCTTATCGGCGCCCGCGTCGAAGATGGCTGCGGCCTCGTCCGCGGTGCGGATGCCGCCACCGACGGTGAAGGGGACGAAGAGCCGGCGGGCGGCGCGCTGGACAGCGTCGAGCAGCGTGCCGCGGCCTTCGTGAGTGGCCGTGATGTCGAGAAAGACGATTTCGTCGGCGCCGGCAGCGGCGTGGCGGGCAGCCAGTTCGGCGGGATCACCGGCATCGACGAGGTCAATAAACTGGACCCCTTTGACGACGCGGCCGTTCCTCACATCGAGGCAGGCGAGGATGCGCTTGGTCAGCACGGCTGCCACTCCAGGAAATTGCGCAGAACCTGCAGTCCGGCCTCGCCGGATTTTTCCGGATGGAACTGGACGCCCATCACATTGTTGCGCTCGACCGCGGCAGAGAAGGGCTCGCCGTATTCTGTCACCGCAACGGTGGCATTTGTGACAGGAGCACGGTACGAGTGAGTGAAATAGACATAGCTGTTGTTACTGATTCCGGCAAAGAGACGGGATGGGGGGCGGATGGCGAGGGAATTCCAGCCGACGTGGGGGATTTTTCGCCCCGGGACGAAGCGGTCACAGGATTCGGGAAAGATGTCGAGGCCGGAACAGCCGGGAGCTTCGGTACTGCCGGCAAAAAGCCACTGCAGACCGACGCAGATGCCGAGAAACGGGACGCCGGCGGCAATCCTGTCCTGAATGGCTGCGCGGATGCCGCGTTCTTCGAGAAACCTTGTGGCAGCGAAGTGACCTACGCCGGGGAGAATGATCTTGCCAGCGCTCCGGACGATGGCGGGATCATCGGTGAGGATGGGATCGGCGCCCGTTGCGCGGAGGGCTTTCATCACCGAAGTGAGGTTGCCCGCTTTGTAGTCGACGACGGCAATCACAGGAGGTCCTTCGTGCTGGGCAGCATTTCTTTCAGTTGCGGGTCGCGCGAACACGCGAAGCGCAGGGCACGGGCGAAGGCTTTGAACAGCGCTTCGATCTTGTGATGATTAGAGCGGCCGTACAGGGTTTTGACATGGACGTTGGCGCGTGCGCCGCGAGCGAAGCCTTCGAAGAAATCCTCCACCAGCTCGGATTGCAAATCGCCGACCAGCCGGGTTCTGACTTTCGTTGCGACGACGTGCGCGGCGCGTCCACTGAGATCGACAGCGGCGAGGCCGAGGGTCTCGTCCATAGTCATGAGGAAATAGCCGGCGCGCAGAATGCCACGCCTGTCGCCGAGGGCTTTGTCAAACGCTTCTCCGAGCACGATCCCCACGTCTTCGACGGTGTGGTGCTGATCGACGTCCAGATCGCCTTTGCAGCGGAGATCGAGATCGAAGGCTCCATGGCGGGCGAAGAGCTCGAGCATGTGATCGAAGAAGCGGATGCCGGTGGAGATGGTGTAGCGGCCCTGGCCTTCGATGGTGAGGCGCAGGTGGATCTCAGTTTCCGTGGTTTTGCGGGCAATGGCGGCGGTGCGCTTCTTCATGCAGGCCTCCCCGGCCAGCGAATTCCCTTCAGAGATTCTTCCAGCGCGGCGATGCCCTGCTGGGTTTGTTCCAGCGTGCCCAGGGTGATCCGGACGCAGCCCTCGCAACCAGGGTCGCTGGAGCGGTCGCGGACGAGAACATCGCGGGCGCGCATGGCGTGGACGAATTCGCGATGTTGGGGGCCGATATTAACGAGGACGAAATTCGCCCGGGAGGGCCAGAACGGGAGGCCAAGGCGCTGCAGGGTGGTCTCGAAAACCGATCGCGAAGCGAGCACCTGGCCTGCGTACCAGCGGAGGTAGTCTCCGTCGTCGAGCGCGGCAGTAAGGCAGGCAAGGGCGACGGAGTTCACGCTGTACGGCGAGATGGCGCGGCGCATCCATTGCATCTGATCCTCGCCGGCGGCGAGGACACCGAGGCGGAGCCCGGCAAGACCGTAGGCTTTGGAAAATGTGCGCGCAACGATTACATTCGGCGCGCGTCCGATGAGGTCGAGGACGGTTTCGCCAAAGAAATGGAAGTAGGCTTCGTCAATGAGGACGGCAGCGTGCGGAGCGGCGTCGATCACCTGGAGCAAGTCCTCGCGGCATGCAGTCTGGCCGGTGGGGCTGTTCGGATTGGCGATGGCGATGAGACGCGTGGCGGGCGTGATGGAGGCGAGAAGCGCGCGCATCGGGAAACGAAAGCCGTCTTCGGCGGGCACGGTGATGACGCGGGCCGGCGTTCCGGAGGCGTAGACCTCGTACATGGTGTAGGTCGGAACCGGCAGCAGAATCTCCGTGCCGGCGTCGAGATAAGTCTGGCAGAGGACGTGGATGGCCTCATCGACGCCGTTGGTGAGCAGCACTTGCCCGGGCTGAAGTCCGAGGTGTTCAGCGACGCGGCGCTCGACCGGCTCGCGCTCGGGATAGCGCGTGAGGTCGCCGCGCGAGATGCGTCCAAGGGCTTCGAGGACGCGCGGCGAACAGGCGAAGGTGTTCTCGTTGAAATCAAGGCGCAGGCCATTGCGATCACCGAGCGGCGGGTGATATTCCTTCATGCGGCGAACGGTGCTGGAGGGCTGCGGACCCTGAATTTTGACGTCAGTCACGCGCACCGCCTTCCTCGACACCGCGAGCGCGGATGGCTTCCGCGTGCGCCGTGAGGCCTTCGGCATTGGCGAGGCGCAGGGCGGCATGGCCGAGTTGCTGCACGCCGGAACGGGAATATTCCTGGACGGTGACAAGCTTCACGAAATCGACCACGCTAAGGCCGCCACGCGAGCGGGCCAGGCCGGCGGTGGGGAGTGTGTGGTTGGGTCCGGAAACGTAGTCGCCGAGAGGCTGCGCGGACCAGCGTCCGATGAAGACGGAGCCGGCATTGCGAACCCAGGCGAGGTCAGCGGCGCTGTCGACGGTGAGGTGCTCGGGAGCGATGCGGTTGGTGAGGTCGTGGGCCTCATCGGTGGATCGGGTGACGACAGCAAGGCCGTGATTTGTAATCGCGGCGGATGCAATTGCGTTGCCTTTGGCGCGGGATTTCACCTTAGTAACTACGGATTGTGCGAGAGCAGCGTGGGTTGTGATGAAGAGGGCGAGGGCATCGGGGTCGTGTTCGGCCTGCGCGACGAGATCCGCCGCGATCATGACCGGATCACCGGTTTCGCTGGCGACGACGGCTTCGGTAGGACCGGCGAGCATGTCGATGGAGCAGTCGAAGGCGACCAGTTTCTTCGCCGCAGTGACCCAGGCGTTGCCGGGGCCGACGATTTTGTCGACACGTGAAATGCTTTGGGTTCCGTAGGCGAGGGCGGCGATGGCATGGGCTCCGCCGATGCGGTAGAACTCGGTGATTCCCAGTAAAAACGCGGCTGCGAGGGTTTCTTTCGCGGGATTGGGCGAGACGGCGACGATACGCTCGACGCCGGCAACCTGCGCGGGAATCGCGGTCATGAGCAGCGTCGATGGAAGTGGGTAGCGGCCGCTGGGGATATAACAGCCGGCCGAGGCGAGCGGGATGACGCGCTGGCCGGTAGTGACGCCGGGGGCCGGCATCATGTTGAAGTCTTTCGGGCGCTGACGGGCAGCGAAGGCGCGGACGTTGCGCGCGGCAGTCCTGAGCGCCTGCTGTACGGGAGCGGCTGTGGATTCCCAGGCCAGTTGCAGTTCAACCTGAGGAATTCGTAACGGTGTTTGTGGCGGAATCCGGTCGAACCTGGAACGAAGGCGCAGGAGAGCAGGATCGCCGCCACGACGGACGGATTCGACGATCCGCCGCGCCTGAGGCAAGACGCGCTCCCAGGGCGCAGCACGGCGATCGGTGAGCGCCGCGATGGCTTCCCGGGCTGCTGCCGCCTGACGGCCTGCCGTTCGCACTATCTTCACAAAACCACCTTGTTCAGCGGGTATTCGACGATGCCGGTGGCCTTCGCGGCCTTTAGCTTGGGGATGACTTCGCGGACCGTGCTCTCTTCGAGGATGGTGTTCACCGCGACCCACTTCGCGTCGCTCAGTTCGGAGATGGTCGGCGAGTTGAGTGCGGGCAGCACGCTGAGAACCGCGGGCAGGTTCACCTTCTCGACGTTGAGCATCAGGCCGACCTGGCCTTGGGCATCGATCGCGCCGCGGAGCATCAGGGCCAGGTTGTCGATCTTCTGCTTCTTCCACGGATCGGCACAGGCGGCGCGGTTGGCGATGAGATGAGTTTCGCTTTCCATGACCGTGTCGATGATACGCAGGCGATTGGCGCGCAGAGAGCTGCCGGTTTCGGTGACTTCGACGATGGCGTCAGCGAGCGTAGGGGGTTTGACCTCCGTTGCTCCCCAGCTAAATTCAACTTTGACGGGGATATTTTTCCCGGCAAAGTATTTCTTTGTGACTTCCACAAGTTCCGTCGCGATGATCTTGCCGGAGAGGTCTTCAGCGCGCTGCCAGGGCGAGCTTTCCGGCACGGCAAGGACCCAGCGCACGCGCCGGCGGCTCTGCTTCGCGTACACGAGGCTGGTGATGGATTCGACGTCGAGGCCGCTCTCGACAACCCAGTCGATGCCGGTGAGGCCCGCGTCCAGAACGCCGTGATCGACGTAGCGCGCCATCTCCTGCGCGCGGATGAGCATGCATTCGATGTCCGGGTCATCGATGTTAGGGAAGTAGGAACGGCCGTCCGCATAGACGTTCCAGCCGGCGCGCTTGAACAGGGCGATGGTGGCGTCCTGCAGGCTGCCTTTGGGGATGCCGAGGCGCAATTTGCTGCTCATGCGCGCACCTCGCTGCCCGCGGTCAGCGGCCGCGTGAAGCAGCTGACGGTGCCCTCGTGGCAGACGAGGCCGTCGCCTTCGACTTCGACGCGGAAGAGAATCGCGTCCTGGTCGCAATCGGTGGCGACGTCCACGATGCGCAGGCGATTGCCGCTGGTTTCCCCTTTCATCCAGAGCTTCTGGCGCGTGCGGCTCCAAAATGTAACAAAGCCGGTTTCTTTTGTTTTGCGCCAGCTTTCTTCGTTGAGAAATCCGAGCATCAGGACCTGGCCGGTGCGCGCATCCTGCACGATGCCGGGGGCAAGGCCGTCCATTTTGGCGAAATCGATTGCGGGTTCAGTCATGTGTTTCCTCTATTTTTGCCGGAAAACTGAAAAGCCCGTCAGCGCTGATTGCGCCGGCGGGCCTCTCGAATCCTGGTGTTTGCTTCTTTTACCCTGGAATGCGGAAGTTCGCCGGCACGCTCGTCGCATGATGATGGTGATGATGACGATGGTGGACGCGAACTGGCATCTCTCTCACCACCTTAGGATGCAGGCGGGCGGCATGTCAAATGCCTGAGGTGCGCGGAGCGATGACCTCCGCGAAATGGACGGCGTGGCGCGCGGTGTTTTGGGCGATTTGTTCGCGGCAGCTAAACCCATCAGCGACCAGCAGAGTGTCGGGCGTGGCGGCGCGAACCGCGGGGAGCAAAACGCGCTCGCCGAGCATTTGGGAGACGTCGAATTTCTCACGCTCGAAGCCGAAGGGGCCGGCCATGCCGCAGCAGCCCGAATCGAGCAGCGTGACCTCGGCTCCAGTGCGGTGAAGGATCGCGACCTCATCCTTCATTTTCATCAGGGATTTGTGATGGCAGTGGCCGTGAAGCACAATTTTGCGGCCGGACAGCGGGGCTGGTCGAAAATCAGGAACGTGACGCGCGAGGAATTCGCTGAGCAGAAGGGTTTGGTCACGCAGGCGCTGGGCGCGCGGATCCTGCGGGAAAAAGTTGATGAGCTCATCGCGAAAGACGCTCGCGCAGCTGGGTTCGAGGAAGATGAAGAGAAGGCCGGCGTCAATTTGGGGCGCGCAATCGCGCAGGATCTTTTCCAGATAGGCGCGGGCCTGCTTCAGAAAGCCGAAATCGTAGAGCGGGCGGCCGCAGCAGACGTGCTGGCGCGGGACTTCGAGCGCGAAGCCGGCGCTTTCGAGGACGCGCGCCGCAGCGTGGAGGGACTGCGGGTGGTAGTAGTTGTTCCACGTGTCCGGCCACAGGAGCAGGGCTGGCCGTCCAGGCGTGACGCGCTGCGCGCCTTTCACCAGAACTTCCATTCCATTCCTGCTGAAAGCTGCGCGGGGCGAATCGCGGCAGCCTGCGCTGTTGCGCCACGCCCAGCATCGCTTTGATGGCGTGCGAAAGACCAGGCATGGCAAGAGGAAAATTCGCGAGCCGCGGCGTGATGCCGGGGATCAGCGATGCGGCGTGCGCCAGGCGATCCATGAACCCGAAGGCGTAGTGCTGCGGTTTGCGGACGCGGCCATCGTAGTAGTGGGCGAGGAACTCTGCCTTGTAGGTGGCGACGTCGACGTTGACCGGGCACTCGCTTTTGCAGGCTTTGCAGGAGAGGCACAGGTCGAGGGCCTCGCGCACGCTTTCGTTGCGCCAATCTGTGACCTCACTCCTCGACCCGAGGACTTTGCCTTCCATCAGCTCCCACAAAAGATGGGCGCGGCCTCGGGTGGAGTGTTGCTCTTCGCGGGTGGCCATGTAGCTGGGGCACATGGTGCCGGGGTGTTCTTTGCGGCAGGCGCCAACGCCAACGCATCGCTGCGTGGCTTCGCTGAGGGAGCCGTTATCGTCGGGAAACTGGAAGAAGGTTGCGGGGCGCGGAGGTTGGTAGCCGGCGCCGAGGCGGAGACTGTCCTCGGGCTGATAGACCGGCTCGGAGGCGGAGACCGGCTCCATGAGGATCGCCGGATTCATCCGGTTGTCGGGATCCCACAGGGTTTTGAATGTGCGAAAGGCCTGCATCAGATCGGGGCCGAACATTTTCGGCAAAAGCGCGGCGCGCGCGCGGCCGTCGCCGTGTTCCCCTGAGATGGAGCCACCATGCGCGATGACGATGTCGGTGGCTGCGTCGAGAAAGGCGCGAAATTTGCGGATGCCGGCCTCGCTCTCGAGGTCGAAGTTAATGCGCGTGTGCACGCAGCCCTGGCCGAAGTGGCCGTACATGGGGCTGCGGTAGCCGTAATCCTTCATCAACGCCCAAAGCTGGCGCAGATAGGAGCCGAGTTGCTCCGGCGGAACAGCGGCGTCCTCCCAGCCTTCCCATCCATGCGGTTCACCGGGAACGAAGACGGTGGACCCCAGAGCGGACTCGCGAATGTGCCAGAGGCGAGGAGCTTCGTCGAGCGTGCAGACGCGGCCCGTGGGCGAGCCGGGGAGTTTAGCCGCAACGGCGAGAAGTTCGCGGGCTTTCGCTTCGGCTTCGCGATCGGACTCCGCTCCGAACTCCGCGAGCAGGAAGGCGCCGCCTTCCGGGAGAAGGTGCAGATCATCGAGAGCGAGGCGCTTGCGGCGCATGAAATCGAGCAGCATGGCGTCGACGCCTTCGAGGCCGATGGGGCCATGGCGGACGATCGCAGGCACGGCATCGGCGGCGAGGAAGGGATCGGGGAATCCGAGAACAGCGAGGCGGCGGCACGGCGGGCTGTGCATCAGGTCGAGCGTGGCGCTGACGACGGTCACGAGCGTGCCTTCGCCACCGACCAGCGCGCGGGCGACCTGGAAGCCGCGCTCGGGAAGAAGCTCGTCGAGGTTGTATCCGGAGACGCGGCGCGGAATGTTTGGGAAACGGCGGCGAATCTCATCGGCGTACTGATCGCGGATGCGACGCATGCCGGCGTAGATCTGTGCGGGACGGCCACCGCGGGCGAGGATGGCGGAGATTTCTTCGTCGGACGTGGCGCCGACGGTCATGCGCGTGCCGTCGTAGAGCAGCACGTCGAGCGAGCGAATGTTGTTCGCGGTGAGGCCGCCCATCACGCTGTGCGTCCCACAGGAGTTGTTGCCGATCATGCCCCCAATGGTGCAGCGGCTGTGCGTGGCGGGATCGGGCGCGAAGGTGAGGTGATGCACCTCGGCGGCTTCGCGGACGCGGTCGAGGACGATGCCCGGCTCGACGACGGCGACCTTCTTCTCGGGATCGAGAGAAAGGAGACGCCGCATGTATTTGGAGAAGTCGAGGACCACGGCGACATTGCAGCACTGCCCGGAGAGGCTGGTGCCCGCGCCACGCGGCAGGATGGCCGCGCCGAGCTCGCGACAGGCGGCGACCGTGGCTTCGACATCGGCGGCATCGTGGGGGAGGACGACGCCGATGGGCGTGGCGCGGTAGTTGGAAGCATCGGCTGCGTAAAGAGCACGCGAGGCCGGATCGAAACGGACTTCCCCGCGGACGCTGGCGCGGAGTTTCGATTCCAGTTCGCGGGCCGCTGAGAAAGCTTCGTGCGCGCGCGGCTGATCGAGAATGGGCAGCGGATTCCCCATCACAGCTCCCTGCGCAGGAAGGCGATTGCGAGGGAATCGGTTTGTCGGAGGACGGGGTTGTCGTTGTAGCGATCGACGGGCGTGAAGCCCATGGAGCCGTAGAGTCGATAGGCGGCCTGCATCGATTGCGGCATGGTATCGAGGTACATCGCCGTGTAGCCGCGTTCGCGCGCGCTCGCGATGATGGCTTCGGCGAGTTTGCGGCCGAGGCCCGTTCCCTGCTGCGACGAGCGTACCCAGAGACGTTTCATCTCGCAGGCGCGTTCCTCAGCCTGGGCTGGCCGGCTCAGCTCCAGAGGCTTGAGCGCGACACATCCCGCGGGCGTTTCATTCTCGAAAGCAAGCAGCACCGCGCCCGCGGGCTCGGCGTAGCTTCCAGGCAACCCAGCGAGTTCCTCTTCGAGACTGTCGACGCAGATGTGCTCGCCGCCCACGGATTCATTGAGGAAGTGCGCATACTCGCGCATCAGCGTTCGGCAAAGCTCGGCCTCGCTGCCTGGGCCATCGAAGCGCGCCTGCCGGATGATCGCCATATCGGAATGATACTGGCGGGTGGGCGGGCTGTGCCTTTCGCATTGAAAGTACCGAACCTGATATAAAAGCGCCCATGAACGTTCGCTCTGTTGTGGTTTCCTTCACTCTTTGTGCCGTGGGCATGACCCCGGCATGGACGCAGACTCCGCCCACCGCTCCAGCGCATGATCCGCGCATTGGCCCGATCATCGATGCGCTCAACCAGGTGAAGACGGTTCGTGAGACGGCGCTCTCGCCCGATGGCAAGTACATCGTGTGGAATGTGGCGGGCCACGGGGGCGAGGGAATCCAGCTGGCCCCGCTCGATAACCCGGCGGCGGCGAAGCGGGTTACGGCGTGCGAAGGCGGAGCAAGAGGCCAGGAAAGCAATGCGGTATTCTCGCCGGATTCGAAGCAGCTGGCGTTCTTTTCCGATTGCACGACCGATCACCAGACGGCCATCTTCCTGGCGGATGTCGGCGGTTCGTCGGCGCCGCACCAGCTGGCAGAGCTCAACGGCTTTGCCAAGGAGATGCAGTGGTCGCCGGACGGCAAGCGCTTGAGCTTTCTGTATGTCGAAGGGGCGACCCGGCCCTCGGGCGCTCTGGCCGCGGAGAAGCCTCCCTCAGGCGTGATCGGCGTGGAAGGCCTGGAAGTGCAGCGCGTGGCGACGGTCGATGCCGCAAGCGGGCAGCTCACGCAGGTGACGCCGGCAAAACTCCACGTCTTTGAGTTTGACTGGTCGCCGGACTCCGCGAAGCTGGCGTACGTGGCGGCCCCTCCTCCCGGCGAGAACAACTGGTGGGTGGCGAAGCTCTACACCCAGCCGATGGGTGGCGAGCCGACCGTGATTCTCGACCCCCCCACGGTCTCCGGCCCGCTGCATGGCCTGCAGATCGCCGTGCCCCGCTGGTCCCAGGATGGGCGGCAGATTGCGTTGATTGGTGGGCTGATGTCGGACCAGGGATCGACCGGCGGTGACATTTACGTGATGCCGGCGACCGGTGGAGAGCCGAAGGACGTGACGCCCGATCGCGCGGCCAGCCCCTCGTGGTTTGTCTGGCTGGACGATCACACCATGGGCATTTCAGAAATCAGGGCCGGGGCATCGCACCTCTTTGTCTACGACATCACGAATCACCAGGAGTCGACCGAGTACAACCTCACGCTGTCCGATTCGGTGAGTGGAGGCGGCCTGATGGGGAGCGTGGCCACTTCGAACACCAACAACATTGCGCTCGTTCGCTCCTCCTTTGAAAACCCGCCCGAGGTCTGGGCCGGCGAGCTGATGAACCTGAAGCAGATTACCCATATCAATGGCGGTGCAAAGCCGATGTGGGGCAACGCCGAGTCGGTGGAGTGGGAGAACGAGGGGTTCCATGTGCAGGGTTGGCTGCTCCTGCCGGCGCATTACGATCCGGCGAAGAAGTATCCATTGATCGTCGAGGTGCATGGGGGACCGTCGTCGGCGGTGGTGCCGCGCTGGCCAGGCGTGGGCTACGGACCGGTTCCTTTCTCGGCGCTGGACTATTTCGTGCTGATGCCGAATCCGCGCGGCAGCTATGGCGAGGGCGAGAAGTTCACCCAGGCCAATCGCAAGGACTTCGGCTATGGCGATCTGCGCGACATCCTGGCGGGTGTCGATGCCGTGGAGAAGAAGTATCCGGTCGACGATGCGCGCGTCGGGCTGACGGGCTGGAGCTATGGCGGATTCATGACCATGTTCGCGGTGACGCAGACGCATCGGTTCAGGGCCGCGGTGGCCGGAGCCGGGATTGCGAACTGGCAGAGCTACTACGGAGAGAACTCCATCGACCAGTGGATGATTCCGTTCTTCGGCGCCTCGGTGTACGACGACCCGCAGGTCTACGCGAAAATGTCGGCGATCAACTACATCAGGAACGTGAAGACGCCCACGCTGGTGGTGGTTGGGGATCGGGACGGGGAGTGCCCGGCGCCGCAGTCGTTCGAGTTCTGGCATGCGCTGCGCGACCTGGGCGATCCGACCGAGCTGGTGGTGTATCCGAACGAGGGTCATGGCTTCGTGAATCCGGAGCACCGGCGCGATGTGCTGGAGCGGGCGCTGGGGTGGTTCGAGGAGTACATGCCGGAGAAGACCGCGGACAACCGAGCTGCGGGGTCGGAATAAAGGCAGCGAACGGCGGCCCTTGCTAACGAAAAGGAGCCGTCGCCGTCTGCTTTTTTACCGTTGATCGATGCAGTTGGAGGGCGAACGGCGCTGGGCTGTGCGCTTATCCTTTGTTATTCTGAGACGCACCCGGAATTTTCTGGTGTTTGGACCGTTTGGGCGGCTTGACTGCTCAGACGGGGAGGTTTCATGCGGCGGTTCCTTGCTTTTGTAGTTCTTTTTGCGTGTTCGCTTCCGGTCGGTCTTTCCATCGCGGGTTGTGGCCACAATCCCAACAATTACTGCGTTAAGAACGGCCATGCCTACGGCATTACGACCAGCCAGGTGGTCTATGTCACGCTGGGGCCGGAGGCGACGGGCTTTCGCTGGCGTGGGGCCAGACCGGGAACCTGGGATCGCCGCAGGCCTACAACTGCAACGGCGGCACGCGAGCGTGAGCAATACACCTATGCCAGCTCGAACCTGCTGCTGGCCGATGTTTCGCCGACCGGAACCATCTGCGCGGGCACATGGAACCGCAACAGCCCCGGAGGCGACGCCGAATTTCACCATCTGCACGCCGCCCGTCGGGTTCGTCGCTGTCGGCTTTCACGGATGCACCTCCACCACCTGCGGCACCGTGCAGATGACGGCGACGGGCGGCGGCGGTCACCAGCAATCCCGTCAATATCTACGTGCACCCTCCCATCACATCGATGACCATTCCCAAGCAGACTTCCTGCGTTTCGCAGGGTCAGACGCTGTCCCCAGTCGCTGCTGGCGGAGACGACGGTGACCGGGCCCGGGGGGGTGACACTGTGCAGCCCCAGCACGACCTCGTGCACCAGCCCCAATGCGAACGTCGGCACCATCACCTACACCCCGGTCACGGCCAGCGTGGTCACGATCAACAACACCACCAGCCCGACCAATCCGAATCCGGTGACCGGAACCACCACTTCGAGCACGCCCAATCCCAACGGCATCGCGACCGCGAATCTGCCCGGCTCGACGATCATCAACGCCACTACTTCGGAGGTCACATCGGCGGCCGGGTATTTCTCCACTTGCCCGCCGGCGAGCATCGATCTCACCATTAACGGCTCGTCATCGGCGACGGTGACACCGAGCTCACCGCAAACCGTGGTGGCAACGGCGATGGACAGTAACACCCCCCCGGCAGCCATCACCGGACTGACGCTGACCTATTCCTCCACCGAGCCGCAGAACCTGAGCGTCAGCAGCACCGGTCTGGTCACCGCTACCTTTCCCAGCCACGCCACCGTAACGGCGATGTGCGAGCCGCCCAGCTGCAATCCTGCGCCGGTCAATCTGATTGGAACCCTGGGCAACGGGATGCCGGTGACCGGCGAACACGTGACGATCAACTCGCCGGGACGGAGCAGCAATCAGATCTGGATGGCCTCATCCCAGTCGCCGTATTTTTCCGAAGTCGATCTGACCACCGGGGGAGCGGCCGCGCCGGTGCGGCTGCCGTACACGCCGAATTCGATGGTGATGGATCAGGGCGGCGACACCCTCTACTTCGGCAGCTATCACGAGCTGATGACGTCGGCACCCTGCAACAATGCGCTCTCGAAGGAAGTGACCAGCGTGCCCGGCGTGGTGCTGGCGGTTTCGCCCACCGGCACCACCGTGGTCATGAACGACCAGCTGCGCCAGGTGATTTACCTGTACAGCGTCAGCGCCGGAACACTATACCAGCATCGCAGGAATCGCGAACCGCGCCGCAGTATTCGCCCGATGGGACCACGGTTTACATCACCGGGTCAGGATCCGGCCACCGGGCAGAACACGCTGTTCGTGAACAACGCCAGCACCGGGTGGTCGAGCTATCCGCTGACCAACCAACCGGCCTACAGCTGCCCGCTGGAGGCCGGCCGGCACGACCACGGTGCCCGCTTACAACCCGGCGTGGGATCCCTTCTGCGGGCCGTCGCTGGCCATTACCGTGCCCAGCGTGGCGACCTTCCTCAGCGGCAACTCGCACCGCGGCGCGCAGCTTCTGCCCGAACACCAACTCCACGCCCGCCGCTATTATCCGCAGGCCGGCGATGTGGGGGTGACCACGACGCAGCTGACGGCGACCGCGGACGGCATTCACATTCTGGGCGCGGACACGACCGACCTTCTCCGACATTCTGCTCGGGTCGCGCCGGCGAGTCCCCCGGCCGGGGTTCCGTCAGTGCCATGTCCGGCCTACACGGCGACCGCCGCTGACGCTGCCCACCAATCCCGCCAGCACGGCCCTGCCGGTGGCGGCTACGGAGATCGATCAGGTGGTTTCGTCGCCGGACTCGAGTCTGGCTTTCGTCACCTACAACGCAGCCGGCGCCGCACGGGCGTGCTGCCGTACTATCGCGCCGCCTGGCCACTGGAGCCGCTGGGGACGCTGGGCACCGTCCAGCTTTCCGCCGGCGCAGCGGCGCCGATTGCCGGAGTCTTCAGCCCGGATGGCAGCGATCTTCTTCACCAGCACCAGCGGCGACGACCTGGTGCACCTGGTGAACACGACCACGCTGACCGACACGCAGACGCTCGAACCCGAAACTGACCGATGGCAGTGGCGTCGCGGTGCCGGCGCAGTTCCTTGCGGTGAAGAGCCGGTCCACCACGTAACGGGATAACCCCGTCCCTGCCCGCGCTGTTCCGAGGCTGAGCAGGGCGGCTGCAGAACCCCGAAGCGGCCGGCGCAGACCGGCCGTTTCCCTTTGTGCCCGAAGGACCGCCGAGCCAGGGCGATTGCATGGGCGGTACACTAAGACCCATGCCGCGCGTCGCCATCATCTCCAAACCGCAGAAGGAGGAGCTACGGCAGCTGCTGCCGGAACTGGTGCTGTGGCTGCGGGCGCACGGCTATGAGCCGCTGCTCGATCCGGTCAGCGCGAACTACGTGCATGGACGAGCGGTCTATCCGCGCCCCGATCTGCCGTCGCTCGACCCGGAGCTGGTGATCGTGCTGGGCGGCGACGGGACGCTGCTGGCGGCCGCACGGGTCTTCGCGCGCAGCGGCGTTCCCATTCTGAGCGTGAACCTGGGGGCGCTCGGATTCCTGACCGAGGTGCGGCTGGCGGATCTCTACACCCACCTCGAGGCGTGGAGCAGGGAATTGCTGCTGCGTCGAGGCGCCGCGCGATGCTGCACAGCGAGCTGTGGCGCGACGGCAAAATGCTACTGTGAGCACGAGGCGCTGAACGACGTGGTCGTGGCGAAGGGCGCGATTGCGCGCATGGGGCACTTCGGCGTGGAAGTGGACGAGCAGCTGGCGGCGGCGTTCCGCGCCGATGGAGTGATCGTCGCCACGCCCACCGGCTCGACGGCGTATTCGCTGGCGGCGGCGGGTCCGGTGCTGGTACCAGGCGTGGACGTGCTGGTGGTCACGCCGATTTGTCCTCACCAGCTGACGCTGCGGCCCATGGTCCTGCCGCGGCGCGTCGCGCATTCTGGTGCGCGATCGAGGGGATTCCGGACCAGACTTTCCTGACCGTCGACGGGCAGGAGGCAATCCAGCTGCGCGTCGGCGATCGAGCTGCGCTGCCGGCGCTCCGACACCTGCGTGAAGCTGATCCGGCTCGGCGAGAACGGCTTCTTCGACCTGCTGCGCTCGAAGCTGAAGTGGGGAGAGAAGTAGGCACGAGAGCTCGGGCGCGAGGCCCTGAAGCCCGTCGCCTCTTATTGTTTCGTCAGCTCCTGCAGAAGCTGCTGCGCCTTCTGGCTGAGGTTGTGGCGCCATCGAGATCGTCGGCTCTTGAGGGCATCGCGAGCGCGAGGGATGTAGGTGCGGATCAGCGCCGCGGTCTTTTGCTCGTCGGAACTGAGCGGGCGCTTGATCGCGTTCAGTCGCATTCTCCGTGAGTTGATTCGGTTGGCGATATCGTGGCGGTCGGCGGTATTGGAGTTGTCGTTGGCGGTGGAGAGCTGGCCGATGGGGGACATATCGGAGGGCTGAGCCGGTGGCAACCTGCCGTCGTTCTGCGCGCGGCAGTTGGCGCAGGGCCCCGCAGGAGTTCTGTTGCAGCTTGCTGTATCCTGAGCGGGCTTGCGTGGTGTGTCGGCGGAGAGATGCGGTGGCGACGTGGCCACTTCGGGCTTCGGTTCGGGCGGAGCGGTGGTATCGAGCTTGACCGGGCGGTCATCCAGCACGGGAAGCGGCAGGCGGGACCGGAGGCATGAGTGGCGACCATCTGCGACGGCGGCAGAGACGGCGCCTGGGCGCACTGCGAGGCGGAGTCGCCTTCGGCTGCTTGGGACCGCATCCTGTCAGCAGCGCGAACAGCAAGGCCAGCGCCGCGATCGCTCTTCCGGATCTCATGGTCCGGACCTTTCTGGCTGGGTCTCACCACCCTGGCGAGCAAGCTCGCTGGGAATCGCGTGTCCCGTGGTCTCCGGAACTACGCGCTGTCCCGAACCGGCAGAAATAAGTGGGAGCCGCAGTACAAATGTGGTTCCGCTCCCCGGCTTCGATTCTACGTCAATTTGGCCGTGATGCATCTGAACAATGCGATAGGTCATGGCGAGGCCGATGCCGCTGCCCTCCTTCTTGGTGGTGAAATAGAGGTCGAAGATGCGCGACCGGATCTCGTCGGGGATCCCCTCGCCATGATCGCGGATCCGGATGGAGGCCCAGCGGGAGTCCTCGGTCAGCCGGACTTCGAGGGTGCCGCCGGATGCCATCGCCTGCGCGCCGTTGAGACCACATTGAGCAGGGCCTGTTCCAGCAGGTCGGCATCGACGCGGCAGACCAACGGCGCGCGGAGGCGCCGTGCTCTCGACGGTGATGCCCCGGGTCTGCAGCTCGGCCGAGGCCAGCATGAGCACGCTGGAGACGACGTTCGCGCAGGTCCTGATCCTTGAGCTGGAGCTCGACCGGGCGGGAGAAGTCGACCAGAGTCTGCACCACCCGATCCAGGCGGCGGATCTCGCTCTGAATGATGTCGAGATGGCGCAGGGCGTCGCCGCCCGGCCTGCACCTTGTTGCGCAGCAGTTCGAGGTGCACCACGATGGCGTTGATGGGGTTCTTGACCTCGTGGCCGACTCCCGCGGTGAGACGGCCGATGGAGGCCATGCGCCGCGAGACCTCGAGCTCGGTTTCGATTTCGCGGACGGATTCCAGATCGTGGAGGGTGAGCAGCGCGCCGAGAGAATGGCGGTCGCGCGACTGGGTATCATGAATGAAGTCGAGCGAGACTTCGACGCGGCGGCCGGTTTCGGTGGTCACTTCTTCCTGCACGATGGACATGCCCCCCTCGAAGGCATCGCGGACGAGCGGCCGAGACGGGTATTGCGGTCGAAGATCTCGCGGACCTCGGCGCCGAAGATGCGGTCGCGGCCGATGTTCAGGAAGCGCTCGCACGGAGCTGGAAACCAGGACGGCGCGGGCGTCCCGGGTGAACAGCATGACGCCGTCCTGCAGATTGGAGAGGATCTGGTCGAGGTTCTCGCGCAGGGCGGAGAAGACCTCTTCGACGTTGCGAATGCGCTGGCCGAGGCGCTCGATTTTGCCGGAGACCTGAGCCACGGCATCGTCTCCGCGCCGCGGCGTCCCGCTCCGGAGGGGCGGCCGGCCGGCAACTCCGGCTCGATGGTGCGGCGCAGGCTGGGGGACGCCGTGTTTTCTGCAAGCTCCTCCTGGGCGGCGCAGAGCGTCGAGCCGACGGCTGATCTGCTCAATGGGCTGCAGAGCGAGGTTGGCCACAAAGGCGGCAACGATCGATGGAGATGACCATGGCCAGTCCCATGATGCTGAAGGACTCAATCAGCCAGGGGCGGAAGGCGTTGCGCAGGAAGGTGGTCCGAATGCCGATGCGGATGGTCAGGAAGGGCTGATCGTTGCAGGTCCAGTCCGAGAGAGACGTTGTAGACCTGGGGTGGGCCGAAGACGATGCGGAGGGTGCGGATCAGCGACTGGCGCCGCAGGACCGAGTAGTCGGGACGGTTGGGCAGGAGCTGATCGTCCTGCGTGGAGTCGGGCGCGGCGACGAGGGCGCGGTTCTGGCGGTCGACGATCGCGACGTCGAGGACGGTGGGCGAGTAGTTAACGATCGAGGTGAGGGTGAGTTCAGGCCCGGATTCTGGCGGAGCACATCGGCCACCGCGGCGCGGACGGCAGCCGGATCGTTGGGGATCGAAGCTGCTCGTCTGCGCAGGCCCGGTGTCGAGCGCTCGCGCACCTGGAACAGCGCCTGGTGCGCGAGGATATCGGTCGTCGCCCAGGACTGTTCGATGTGCTGCTGGAGCAGCTGGCTCAGCCAGATCCAGGAGAAGACCACCACCACGCAAAACACGAGGCCGGTGATGGCGAGGACGAGTTTGGTCTTGAGCCGCATGGTCGGGGGGAACAGCGCTCAACTCAACGGTTAGGGGTCGGTAACTGGAGCATACCCAGGTTGCTCCGGGGTTGCCACATTATTCTTCGAGCGAGCCCGCAGCAGCAGCTGTGTTTCCGTACTCGCGGAGCTTGTTGTGCAGGGTTTTCAGGCTGATTCCCAGAATCTCGGCCGCGCGAGTTTTGTTGTTATGGGTGGACTCGAGGGTTTTGAAGATCAGCATGCGCTCTGCATCGTCGACGGTGGCGCCGACCTCGAGCTGGATCGCATTGGGAGGCAGTTCGTTGACGGCACGGATCGGCCTGGTTCCGAAGCCGGGAGGAAGATGCCGCGACTGGATCTGGCCTTCGCCGCAAAGCACCACCGCGCGCTCGATGGTGTTGCGCAGCTCGCGCACGTTGCCGGGCCAGTCATGCGCCACCAGCCGGGCGAGCATTTCGCTGTCGATGCCGGAGACCTTGCGCTGGTGCTTCTGATTCATGTCGGAGATCATGGCGTCGGCGATGGCTGGAATATCTTCCTTGTGCTCGCGCAGCGGCGGCATGTGGATGTTGAAGACATTGAGCCGGTAAAACAGGTCGCCGCGCAGATGACCGTCGGCGACGGCCTCTTCGGGATTCTTGTTGGTGGCGGCGAGAACGCGGACATCGATGGGGGATTCGACCTTGCTGCCGAGCCGGCGCAGCTTGCGGTCTTCGAGCACGCGGAGCAGCTTGGCCTGCGTCGCAACCGGCATCTCGCCAATCTCGTCGAGCAGAAGCGTGCCATCTTCGGCGAGCTCGAAGCATCCGGCACGGCGCTCGATCGCGCCGGTGAAGGCGCCTTTCTCGTGGCCGAAGATTTCGCTCTCGATCAGCGTTTCCGGAATGGCGGCGCAGTTGACGGCGACAAACGGCTTGCTGCGGCGCGGGCTGAGATCGTGCAGCGTGCGAGCCACCAGCTCTTTGCCGGTGCCGCTCTCGCCGGTGATCAGGATGGAGACGTTGCTGGTCGCGACGCGCTCGATGAGCGCGAAGACCTCCTGCATTTTCTTCGAGGCGCCGACCAGAGAGCCGAGCACACCGGTTTCGCGGAGCTTGCGGCGCGTGACTTCGAGCTCGCGTTCGGTGTCGCGCTGTCTTGAGGCGTTGGTGAGGATGGCGCGCAGCCGAGCCGGATCCACCGGCTTCTGAATGAAGTCGTACGCGCCGTTCTTCATAGCCTCGACGGCAGCTTCGATGGAGCCCTGGGCAGTGAGCATGACGACCGCGATTTTGTCGCTGCTGTCTCCGAGCCGAGCGAGAAGCTGCAGGCCGTCCATGCGCGGCATCTTGAGGTCGGAGACGACGATGCCGGGCTGCCACGCGCTGACTTTTTCGAGTGCTTCGAGGCCGTCGCGCGCGGTCTCAGTGCGATAGCCCCAGCCGGAGACCAGCTCGGCGAGGCCCGACAACGCGTGCGGCTCGTCTTCGACGATGAGGACTTTTTCCTGGCTACTCATGTACGGGGGGGCAATCTGGGGGTCACGGTCTGTTGTATCACCTTTGAGGTACGCGCGACCAGGCGAATAGGAGTACCGGCGCGGGCTGGCATGTATCCTGAGAACAGACGCTTTTTCCCGGAGAATTGTGCAAAATCCCCGCTCCCGGCTGTTGCTGCACTGGATTCCGGCGCTGATCGGAATCGCGGTGATTATCGGCGAATCGACGGCCACCATGTCCGCTGAGAACACCAGCCGCTGGCTTCTGCCGCTGTGGGTGAAGCTGTTCGGGCCGATCAGTCCGGACCACTGGGCGGTGGTGCACCACTACATCCGCAAAACCGGGCATTTTGTCGGCTACGGGATGGTCAGCCTCGGCTTCTTCGACGCGTGGCGTGTGACCCTGGAGCGGCACTGGACCGCGTGGCGGGTGCGCTTCCGGAATGCTGCCGGCCTGGCGCTGCTCTCGACGCTGCTGCTGGCCAGTTGGGATGAGTGGCACCAGAGCTTTCTGCCCGGGCGCACCAGCTCGGTGCGCGATGTGGGCATCGACTTTTGCGGAGCCCTCGCCGCTCAGCTGGTCCTTTTGGCGATCCTGATTCTGGTGCGTCGGCGGCCCAGGCCGAGGCTGGCCGCGGCTTAAGGAGCGCTCCAGCGTGACGCGCACACTCCTGCCTGATGCCTCATGAGCCTCTTTCTTTCTCCCCTCCCAGGCCAGAAAAGCACCCCACCAGGGATCGGCCAGGTTCACCCTATCCAAAAACTGTCAAGCCCCCTGCCCAAAATCCAAAGTAATGACCATTGATCTGCAAGCACTTGCACGCCAACGAACCCAATAATATTTGGCGCGATTCTGAGCTGGATTTGGTATTCTGATAATAGGGAGTAAGAAAGAAAAAGCCGCCTCACTGAGGGGCTTTTCTTCTTATTTACGCCGAGCGGGTCTCGCCTGCTGTTGGCGCGCGGATCGGCCCGGGAGCGGGGTAATACCCGCAAGGTATTACCCAGGAACCCCCGCCGATTCAACCGATTGTCGCACCCCACCCATCAAATTTTTTTTTAGGGTGGCCCATTGAACCCTTCTTCGACCGATTGCCGCACCCCGCCCATCAAAATCTTTTAGGGTGGCCCATGCAAGCCTTCTTCTGGCTTGCGTGGGGGGAAGAGGCCCGTTTCAGATCTCCACTTCGCCCTCGAGATAGAACACGCACGACCCTTCCAGTTCCACGCGATCGCCGGCCAGGCGGCAGAGGACTTCGCCGCCGCGCGGAGAGGCCTGGAAGGCGCGGAAGCTGGTCTTGCCGAGACGTTGGGCCCAGTAGGGCGTCAGCATGCAGTGCGCGGAGCCGGTGACCGGGTCTTCGGGGATCCCTTTCACGGGAGCGAAGTAGCGGCTGATGAAGTCGTAGGCCGCATCTCCATTGTGGCCGCCGGGACCGGTAACGATGAGGCCGGGGTGGTCGAGGCGGGCGATGGCGGCGATGTCGGGGCTGAGGTTGCGGACGGCCTGCGCGCTGTCCAGCACGGCCATGTAGTTGAAGTCGTTCACCTGAATGTCGAGCGGCGTGACGCCGATTGCTTCGACAAGACCGGGAGGCGCCGGCACGGATTGGGAGGGGCGCGCGGGGAAATCCATCACGTAACGCGCACCGGCACGCTGGACGGTGAGCGGACCGCTGGCGGAATGGAAGACGACGCGGGTGCGCGCGGGCTCAAGGCGCTCCATCACGACGGCAGCGCTGGCCAGCGTGCCATGGCCGCAGAGCGGCACCTCGGTGCCGGGCGTGAACCAGCGCAGACGGTAATCGCCGTTGTCGCGGACGAGAAACGCGGTCTCCGCGAGATTGTTTTCGGCGGCGATGGCCTGCAGGGTGTCATCGGGGAGGAAGGCATCCATGGGCATGACGGCGGCGGGATTGCCGGCGAAGCGGCGAGTGGTGAAGGCGTCGACCTGATAGATGGGTGCGCGCATCGGGGTCCTCGATTCCATCGTACTTCGAGGGGTGAAGAAAGACGGTCAGGTGAGTGACGAGAATTTCTCCTCCCTTTCCCTGGGCGACGTCGTGCCCCCTTTAAGACTGCTGTGTTCTTCCGCAAGCGGTAAACTCGTGCCCGGAGATGGAGTGTTGCCCAGGGAAAGATGTTGCGGGGGAGGATCGCATCGGATCTCTCCACGACACGAGGCGCCGCTCGGGGAGAAGGTGTGATTCCGCGCTATCCGCTGGTTCTCGCTGCCGTTCTGGTGGTTTCCATCGTTGCCGTTGCGCAGCAGAGTCCTCGGGAGCGCGCCGCGGAGCAGGTCGCGAAAGCGTCAGGACCTGAAGCGCGGCCTGCATCGATGTTTCTCCCGGAGGGGTTGATCCATCTGGATGTCGTGGTGAACGATGCAGCGGGGCGGCTGGTGGCCGGACTCAGCGCAAAAGACTTCACCGTCTTTGACAACGGGCAGAAGACGACGATTGTTTCCTTTGCGACGTACATGGGTGCTGCCCTGCCGGACCCTCCGGCAACGATCACGCTGGTTGTGGACGGGCTGAAAGCGCCAGGCATGGTGGAGAGCATGGAGCGGCAGCAGGTGGAGAAATTCCTGCGGGAGGGTGACGGGCGGCTGGCGCAGCCGGTGACGTTGCTGCTGCTCGATGACGCAGGACTGTGGAGGGTGGGTGCCCCTTCCGACGACGGCAACGCGCTGGCGGACGCGCTGGAGCATAACCGGGTGAAACCGTGGAATGGACGCATGGCGAGTTTGACCACCCTGATCGATCGGACGATGGGGGGTTTTGAGAGGGGACCTGGTGCTGGAGGGGACCTGATCGGGGACATCGTGCATTCCCGCGTGGGGGAAGGGGCGCTGGAGGCGCTGGGGGCGATTGCCGTGGCGGAGCGGCGGAATCCGGGAAGAAAACTGCTGGTTTGGGTGGGACCGGGGCTGGGCACAGGGAGCGACGTCAATCCGGAAGACCCGGTGAAGACAGAGGACGAACGACAGGTGGTCTTCGACAAGATCGTCTGGCTCTCGACGCTGCTGCGGCTGGCGCGGATCGATCTGTGCAGTTGCCTGGCGACTGCCTCCTACGCCGGTCCGGGGGAAGTTTCGTGGGATGCGCTGCCGCCGTTGACGTCGCCTAAAGTGCTGCGCGCCTTCTCGGGCGGGGTACCGGAGCTGAACCGCAGGGAGCTCGCGATCGAAAGTGGAGGACAGGCGTTCGCCGTTCCTCCCACCGATCCGCTGGCGCAAATCGGCAATTGCATGCGCGGACCCAACACCTTTTATGAGGTGACGTTCAACCCCGCGCAGGCGCAGCAGAACGACGAGTACCACACGATCGCGGTGAAGGTCGACTCCCCGAATCTGACGGCGCGCACCAACACGTTTTATTACGATCAGCCGTTCTACGAGGACGCTCCGGATCCCGCGATTCACAAGCTGACGGTTGCGGAGCTGGACGCGCTCTTGCACGCGGGGGAGAATGCGCCGGATGCCGATCTGGCGCGGCAGTTGGCCGGTGCGGAGCTGACGGAACGAGCCAGCGGCGCGGAAATTGCGCATTGGAGCGAAGAGGTGAAAGGCAGGAAGTCGCGCGAGGCGTTGCTGGCTGTGGCGGATGCGTCGGCGTTTCGCGATCCCCCGGCGGCGCGGGTTTTGCCGGATGCCGCTCCGGACGAGAAGACGCAAAAGCAGATGACCAGGCTGGCGCTCGAGTACCTGGACCAGACGATTCCACGGCTGCCGAACTTCTTTGCCCGGCGGACCGCGTCCAGTTATGAGGAGACTCCCTCGTTTTACCTGGGCGACGGGAAGTTCACCACGCCGGAGCCGCTGCACATCATCGATACCGCGAAAACGACGGTTCTGTTCCGCAATGGCGCGGAAGTGGTGGATGCGAAGGCGGTGCGTCGCGGGCTGGAGAAGGGTGCGATGGGCACCTACGGCACGTTCGGCCCGATTCTGGGCGCGGCGCGAGCGGCGCTGACGACAGGCGTCTCCTGGAGCCGGTGGGAGAAGAACGAGAGCGGCGACCGGCTGGCGGTGTTTCGCTACCGGGTCCCGAACGGGGTGTCGCGCTACGAAGTGACGGGGTGCTGTGTAGCCGATGGCGACGGGACGATGGGCTTCTCGCGGATGACGGGGTACCACGGAGAGATTGCCATCGATCCGGGCAGCGGCGCGCTGCGGCGTGTGCAGGTGGAGGCGGACCTGGCAGGATTCGTCCCGCTGGACCGCGCCGACATCATGGTGACCTATGGGCCGGTCGATATTGGCGGCAAGACGTATATCTGCCCGCAGCGCAGCGTGAGCCTGATGCGCTCGCGGTCGGTCAACGTGCTGGCGGAATGGAGGCAGGAAGAATCGTACCGGGCGTGGGGACCGTTCGCGACCAAGCTGAACGATTTTCATTTTGACGACTACCACAATTTCCGGGCAACGGTGCGGATGCTGCCGGCGGAGGGCGAGCGATGAACTTCAGAAGTGGAAGGACATGCTGAGGTTGATGGTGCGATTGGCGGAGCCGGTGCCGAAGTTGCTGGCGAGCGCGGTGGATTGACCAAAGAGCGGAGAGCCGAGGACTCCGACCGGCGGCGCGAGATTCACATGGTTCAGCACGTTCTGCGCCTGCACGCCGAAGCCCAGCGTGTATTTGCGCTCGATCGGCGGCTTCTTTGCGGATTTCGCGCTGGCCGTGGCGTTGGATCCGGCCGGCGCGGGAGCGGGCGTTTCCTGGGGCAGCGGCTTGCCGAAGTTGAAGTTTTTCATGACCCGCATATTCAGGACGAAGGTGTCGGGGCCGGTGCCGTAGTTGATGGGGATGGTGGTTTGGCCGGCGATAGGCTCGGTGTCGAACGTGCCCCATGGCGTGGTGACGACGCTGGGGCGGGTGAGATCGGTGGCGAACGTGGGGCGGTCGTTGAACTGGTTGTCGCCGTTGAGGTCCTCGCCGACGACGATATTGAACGGCGCGCTGGATTGATAAATCAGGAACGGATTCAACTGGAAGCCGCGCCAGATATGCCACCAGCCGCCGAAGAAGAGGCGGTTGCGATAGTCGTTGGAAGCGCGGCCCCAGTCCTGATGCAGGTCGTAGCCGTTGGAAGGAAAGTTGCCGATGCCGGAGGTGTCGGCGTGGGCTTCGCCGAACTGGTAGTTCGAGTAGACGCCGACGCGTTTGGTGTGGATGTTGGCGTTGACGAAGATGCGATGGCGTACCGAATCGCCTTCGGATTCGTACTCGTAGATGTTCTGGTCGGTGCCGAGCGGGCGAACGCCGCTGGTGGGATCCGCCGGATTGAAGGTGCCCGGCAGCGGCGCGTTGATGTTGCGAGTGAGAAACAGATGGTCGCCGCGCGAGAGCTGGTAGTTGACCGAGATCTGGCCGATGTGGCCAATGGGCTTGTCGACGCCGATCGAGGACACCATGATGTAAGGCGCGTGGAGCGTGGGGCTGATGCGAAAAATGGTGGGGGCGAGACTGGTCGCGCCGGAGCAGTCGGCAGGAGTGGTGGAGCAGACGGCCGGGTAGAAGGCTGGATCGGTGACGATCTGCTGCTGCTCGGTGATACCGTTCTGGCGTTCGGCGTTGAGCACGTTGAGGGACTGGAAGCGTTGGTAGAAGAGGCCGAAGCCGGAGCGGATGACGGCGATGGGAGGCTTGTTTTTCGCGCCGTTGATCGCCCAGGAAGCCCCGAAGCGCGGCGCGAAGTCGGCATGATCGGGCAACCCGGTTTGCGATTCGAAGCGCAGACCGTAGGTCAGGGTGACGTTGGGCCGGATCTTGTCGTTGTCTTCGGCGTAGAGACCCGCGTCGAAGATGTTGACGGCGATGGCGGGCGTGCCCGTGGTCTGGCTGAAGAGGCTGGCGCCTCCGCCCGCGGCGGCGATCTGCGCGGGCGTCGAGCCGTTCGCGATGCCCTGCTCGGTGATCTGGTAGGCGGTCAGGGATGAGAAGGTGTACTGGCCGTTGAAATTCGCGGTCGAGTAGTTGGAGTCGCGCGTGTCGCGCAAGCGGGCGCCGAAGGCGATAGTGTGCTTTCCGCGGGTCGTCTGCGCGTAGTTCTGCAGCTCGTAGTGATCCTGCGCATCGTTGTTGACGCCGGTGTTGTTCCCGCCTCCGGTAAAGCCGCCCTGGACGACGATCGTTGGACCGAAGTTCTGCGGCGTTTGCCGGTTGCGGTCGCGGATGTACTGGAAGCGGGTTTCGTTGAGGAACTTTGGGCTCCAGGTTTGCGAGTCGCTGAGCTGCAGGCTCTGCTCGGTCTGGTTGCTGTCGAAAGCCTGCGAGGCAAGGGCGAACTGTCCGACGCCGCCGTTGGTGGCTGTCTCCTGGCTGAGGTGGTAGCGCGCGGTCAGGGTGTGAATGTTGCCGGCCTGCAGATCGTAGCGAGTGGAGAAATCGCTTTCGCCCCGGTTGTTGGGAAAGATTTGCGTGAACGCGACCTGATCGAAGGAGGGGTCGAGAACGAAGGCATTGACGATGGAGTCGTCGGAGGAGCCGTCGTGCCAGAACTCGGTGAATTCCGACGAGTGCTTGGTGAGTGGACCGTTGAGGTCGCCCCATAATTCAAGGCTGTTGTAGGGCGGCTGCGTGGAAACGAAGGGATTGCGGGAATTGAAGTTCGAATCGTTGGCCTGCGTCCACAGATCGGCGTGCCAGGTGTCGGCGCCGGGCTTGGTGAAGATCTCGATGCGGCCGAAGCCAACCTGGTCGTACTGCGCGGAGTAGGGATTCTGGTTCATGCGGATTTCGCGGATCGCCGATTTTGGGGGAAGGCGGCCGCCGGAGAATCCGTCGATGTAGAAGTTGGTGCCCGCGTCGGGATCGGAGCCGGCAATGGCCTGCAACTCCTCGGTCAGCTCGTCCGGCTCGTCGGAGAGCGCGTCGAGATCGGAACCTTTGAAGATGATGGCGTCGCCATTCTTGTCGGGGCTGGAGTCGATGGCGTTCGCGTTGACGGTGACCTGCTGTTGCTGAATTTCAATGATCAGCGTCAGGGTGAGACGGCGCGCCTGGCCAGGCAGGAGTGTGACCCGGTCGACACGAACGGAGCGGAAGCCGGGTGCGCTGGCGGTGACGGTCCAGGAACCGGGCGCGAGGCCGGAGACCGTGAAGTTGCCCTGCGCGTCGGAGGTCGCGGTGAGGGGCGCGGTGGATCCGGCGCGGGTGAAGGTGACGGCCGCGCCGGGAATGACAGCGCCGGTAGGATCGACGACGGTTCCCGAAAGTGTGCTGGTGATTTGCGGGGTTGCGGACTGGGCTGCCTTCGGGCGTGCAGTTTGTGCGTGGACGGACGACAACGACGGACTGAAAACCAGGGAACAGACGAAGGCGGAGGGCAGAAAGAGTCGCCATGGACGGCGTAAAGACAGCATGAGAGCGCACTTCTCCTCTTGGCTGGAAACAGAGGTTGAGCAAGTCTGGGTGAAGATACAGATTAACAGGGGAAAGGTGAGAGGGCCGTCATGACCGCAGTCGCGCGCCATGTTGATGGGAAGACGAACGAGAGGGGAAAAGTGTTCGGAGAAAAATCGAGGGATCAGGGGTTAGGGATGAGCTCGCCTCATTCGTAGCGGATGGCCTGGACGGGGTCGAGGGCGGCGGCTCTTCGGGCGGGGAGCCAGCAGGCGATCAGCCCGACCAGAGCGAGAACCGCAGCGACCGCGAGAAAGACCGTGGGGTCCGTGGGGGAGACGCCGATGGGCAGGCTGGCCATGAGGCGCGCGGCAGGAAAGGCGGCAGCGAGACCGAGGGCGAGGCCGGCGGCGATCTGCCAGAGCCCGCGGCGCATGACGAGGAGCATGATGTTGCGGATGCTGGCGCCGAGAGCAATGCGGACGCCGATTTCCTGGGTGCGGCGGCTGGTGGCCTGGGCGAGGACCGCGTAGATGCCCACCGAAGCCATGAGCAGCGCGATAAGCGCGAATCCCATAAAGATTTTGCTGAAGAGGTGGAGGTACCACTGGTTGTGCTCGATGGCGCCGGTGAGCATGTACGTGTCGCGCAGCGGCAGATCCTGATCGAGGCTCTGCACGGCGGCGCGGACGGCATTGGTGGGATTAGCGGTGGACTCGACGACCAGGGACATACCGCCCCAGTCCATCTGGCGGAAGGGCTGGAAGAGGAGCGGATAGGGATTCTGCGAGTTGACGTCCTGCACGACGTTGGCGGAGACGCCGACGACCGTCATCCATGCACCGGGCTTGCTGGGGTCGTCGTAGAGACGGAAGCGTTTGCCGACGGCGGAGCGGCCGGCCCAGAAGCGCTGGGCGGTTTCGCGGGTGACGATGGCGGCGAGATGGCCGGGGGTGCCGTCGATGGGGGAGAAGTCGCGGCCGAGGAGCAGGGGCAGGCGAATGGTGTTGAGGTAACCGGGCGAGGAGACCACGAAGGAGACCGGCGGGCGGTGGGCGGGATCGACGACGGGAGCGTGCTCGATCTCGATATGCGTATCGATGGAGCCGAGGCCGGGAGGATTGGAGACGATGGAGGCGCGCGTGACGCCGGGAATGGCAGTGAGGCGCGGGAGGAGCTGGTCGTAGAAGCGCTGGCGGGCGTCCACGTCCTTATAGCGGTCCTGGGGGAGCTCGATGCGGGCGACCATGAGCTGGTCGGCGGGTATGGACTTGTTGGTGGCGAGGGTCTTGAGCAGGCTGTGCACGAAGACGCCGGCTCCGGTGAGGAGCACGAGGGTGAGCGCGAACTGGAAGACGATGAGGCCGGCAGCGAGCCAGCCTCCGCGATGGCGGCCGATGCTGCGCGCGCCTTCCTGCAGGACCTGATTGAGGTCGGGGCGCGAGGCGCGCAGAGCGGGCGCAACGCCGAAGAGCAGGCCGCTGCAGATACAGAGGGCGGCGAAGTAGCCGAAGACGGCGTAGTCCATGGTGAACTGCACCCAGTAGGGTTTGCCGACGTTCGAGGTGGCGAGTGCGAACCAGTGGACGCCAAAGGCAGCGAGGCCGAGGCCGAGGGCTCCACCGACGACGCTGAGGACGACACTTTCGATGAGGAGCTGGCGGATGACACGCCAGCGAGAGGCGCCGAGCGCGGCGCGGATGGACATCTCACGCTGGCGGGCGACGGCGCGGCTCAGCATCATGTTGGCGACGTTGGCGCAGGCAATGAGGAGAACGAATCCAACGGAGGCCAGCATGAGGAGGAAGATCATTTTGATGTTGCCGCCGTTGTAGCGCTCGTGGAAGGACAGAACGAGGGCGGTGGTGTTTTTGTCCGTGTCCGCATACTGCTTCGCGAGACGCTGGGCGATGCCGTCGAGCTCGGTTTGAGCGGCGGCCCTGTTGACGCCGGGCTGCAGGAGACCAAAGACCTGGAGCTGGCGGTTGTCGCGCCGGAGGTCGTTGGGCGTGGGCGCGATGGGCATCCACATGTCGACGGTGGTGGGGAACGCGAAGCCTTTGGGCATGACGCCGATGATGGTGGCGGGCTTTTCGTTGACGCGGACCGAGCGTCCGAGGACGGAGAGCGAACCGGCGTAGCGTTCCTGCCAGACGGTGTAGCCGATCATGAGCACCGGGGCGGCGTTGGGCAGCGCATCGGAGGGCAGGAAGTCGCGGCCAAGGACGGGATGGATATGGAGCATGGAAAAGATGCCGGTGGTGGCCCGCTCGAGGTGATACGACTGCGGCGGAATCCCGGGCTCGCCGAGGACGCCTTCCTGATCGCTGGCGCCCTCGAGGGCTTCGAAGGAGTGCGCCTGGGCGCGGTAATCGAGCAGGTCGGGATACGACATGCGTTCGTCGCGATCGCCGGGGGTGCGGGTGGACACGGCGACGAGGCGGGCTCCGCCGGGAACGGGCACGGGCTTGTAGAGCGCCGCATTGATGATGGTGAAGACCATGGTATTGAGGCCGATGCCCAGGGCGAGGGTGACGATGACGGCCAGGGAGAACCAGCCATGTGCGCGGATCATGCGCAGAGCGAAGCGGAGATCGTAAGCCATGGGAGGGGTACGGCGGCCGTGCGTGGGTGGTTCCTGGGAGCAGAAAATTTGTGACGAGATTTATGTCGGGTTCCACACAACGGGAATGTGGGGTCCGCTAGCGGGCGAGGTCGAGGACCTGGATTGCGTACGGGGGAACGGTGTGGTGGAAGCTGGCGGCGGCGTTGGCGGCGTGGCTGACGATGGGGACGATGTGTTGGGGATCCGTGATCGAGTTGGTGTCTTTGGTGGTTGCGCCGCGGAGGGTGGTGATGGTCATGGCCGCGCGGATGCGCGCGCCGCCGGAGATGTTGAGGTCGATGGGCTGCGGGAGGTTCGAGGCGTTGACGAGCTTGATGAACAGGCGGCCGGATTTTGAATCGGAGGTAACGGATGCGAAGAGGCGCGGGTTGGTGGTGCTGAGGGTGGAAGCGAGGACCTGGTCGCCGAGGTGGTTGCTGAACATGATTTGCGCGTAGTAGCTGGGCGATCCATAGCTGGAGAGCGCGTCGAAGCCGATGAGGTCGGCTTCCCACTGCATGGCGAAGGGGCTGACATTGACGAAGAGCGGCGCGTAGGAGGCCATGACGACGAGGTCGGAGTTGCGTTCGAGGCCGGTCATCCAGGCCGCGTCGCCGAGGGCTGCGCCGAGGTTCGTGGTGGGCGTTCCTTCGCGGGTGGCCCACTCGCCGACGAGGATTTTGGGGCCGCTGCGGTCGTAGTTGTCGTAGCGGTGCACGTCGTCGAAGAACTGCTGCGCGGTTCGGTAGAAGTGCCGGCCTGCCTGATGGTCGTTGTCGTCGATGATGTCCGGACGAACGGAGGTGACCGGGGCGGAGGCGATGATTTGTAACTGCGGGTGATCTTTTTTGATGGCGTTGTAGAACTGCGCGAAGCGGGCGTCGTAGGTGCCGGAGGGGTCGTGATACTCCTCATTGCCGATTTCGATGGTGTGCAGGGGGAACGGGGCGGGATGGCCGTCGCGGGCGCGTTCGGCGCCCCAGCGGGTTGACGCGTCGCCGGTGACGTATTGGATTTCGTCGAGGGCATCCTGAACGTACGGTTCGAGGTTGGGGCCGGGGTTGATGTGCGTGTGGTCGAGCGCGTAGCCGGAGAAGACGGCGAGCAGCGGCTCCATGTGGAGGTCTTCGCACCAGGTGAGGAATTCCAGCAGGCCCATGCCATCGGAGGAGCGATACTTCCAGGGCGTTTGATGGCCGGGACGGTCGACGAGAGGACCGATGGTCTTCTTCCAGTCGAAATGATCCGGGAGGTGTTCGCCTTCGAGGTAGTTGCCGCCGGGAAAGCGGAGGAATTTCGGATGCAGAGCGGCGAGCTTCTCCATGAGGCCGGGGCGGAAGCCGTTGGGCTGGTCGTGCCAGGTGGGCGGGAAGAGCGAGAGCAGCGTGAACCAGGCGGTGCCAGGGTGAGCGACGAGAAATTCGATGCGATTGTCGGCTGAGGTGGGGACGGCGCCGGTTTTGAGTGTGAACGTGTAGCGCTGCCAGGAGGAATCGAGAGCCGGAACGGCGGTCGAGGCGGCGACGGCGTTGGTCTGATTGTTGACGAGGCGGATAGTGATGGGTCCGAAGGCGGGATTTGCAGCTTTCGCATAGAAGGAGCCGTGATACGTCGTCGATGGCCGGACGGCGATGCCCCAGTAGCCGGTGTTGAAGAAGCCGGCGATGGCGTGGGGGTCGGCGGAGGTGACGTCGAGCTTGAGGCTGGCGGGATGGGCGGTGCTGGGACCGGTGGCCGGGTCAATGGAGAGCGCTGCCTGGGAAGCACCGTTTTCGATGAGGATCCAGTGGTCCGGGCGATGATGGCGGTTGTCCTCGAAGGTGCGCGGACCGATGAGTTCGGCGTAGAGGCCGCCGTCGTACGAGTGGTTGATTTCCTCGCTCATGATGCCGTAGAGGGTGGGGCTGACGGCGTGGAGAGGCTGGGCGGCATCGATGGAGAGGGTGGCTGCGTTTTGGGCGAGACAGGTGAGGGCAGTGAGGGCCAGGAGAGCGGCAGCGAAGGCGATGCGCATGGGGGAATCGATCGGGACGCGGGTTTGAGATAACGTTTACTGAGTGTGCCCTCCACGTTAGCCTGACGGAGAATCGAGGTCAAATGGGCGGGCTGCATTTTGGATTACGCCCTGCGCCTGGACGGCGAGGGTCGAGGCCGGGCCGCGCGCGGCGGGATGTAGTGGAAGCGAACCAGATAGATATTCTGCCCGCGTCCGTGCTGCGCCACTTTGAGCAAATCGAGAACACCGAGAAAGCCGGAGGCGCGGGCCAGAGCAGGAGTGATGTCGGGCAGGCCGATGGCTTCGATGGAGTCAATCTCGATCTCCCCTTCTTCCATTCGATAGCGCGCCCCGACACGCACGTGGGGGCGCATCCAGATGCGGACTGAGGAGGTGATGGAGCCGTTGCGAACTCCTTCGCGCAGACGTTGGGTGAAGAGCATGGAAGCAGGATAATTCCTGGCGAAAAGAATGCCCTGAGCGGCTGGCGCGACTTGGCTCCGCATCCGCCTGTTGATCAAAAACATCCCATCACCAACAGGTGGGATGTTCCTGGTTTGTTGTGCGGTGGAAGAATCCGCACCTTGGTTTTAGTCGGGCTAGGCTGGTCGTGATTGATGTCACATCCGATCCCGCAAAACGGATCGAGACTAGTGCGGGACCGATCAGGCAATTCAGGAGTATGCTCATTCGGTTCTACCGCCCTGCATGGCCGGCATAGGCCGATGCAAGGCGCTGCAGTCGAGGCCGTCCCCGTCCGACGGCCGAAGGAGGACAACGTGCGATCCTCGAGTCCACTCATGGGAGCAGTTTTGTTGGCTGGGCTGCGCAGAACCGCGGCTCTGCTGGCGGCCTTTGCAGCGATTGCGGTCGCGAGCGCGGCGATGGCGCATGGGCAGGCCATGCCAACCCAGGCGAACACGATGTCGCCCGATCTCCCCGCAGAGAGTCCGGCCGCGGCACAAATTCGCGATGAGTTGCGCCGCGCCGGCAATTACCTGGTGGGCAAAGATGGGCCGAGGGATCCGGTGCAGGCTGCTTACTGGTTCAAAAAGGCAGCGGACCAGGGGGATCCCGGTGCGCAGAACGAGCTGGGCTACCTGTATATCTGGGGGCTCGGCGTTCCGCGCGATGAGGAGCAGGCCTTTCGGTGGTTTGCGCGCGCGGCGGGGAGCGGGTGGGAGCAGGCGAAGCTCAACATGGCGGTGATGTATCTGCGCGGCATGGGTGTGGCACGCGATCCCCGGTTTGGGCGGGACCTGCTGGCGCAGCTGGCGGAGAAGAAGAATGCGCGCGCGGAAGACTATCTCGGCGTGATGTATCTGGACGGGTACGGTGTTCAGCAGGACAGCCGCGCAGCGGAGGAGTGGTTTAGCCGGTCGGCGAAGGGCAAGAACCCGGAAGGCGAGTACGCGATGGGGCAACTGTATTCCGTCGGCGAAGGGCACGCGCATGACCTGGAAAAGGCTGCGAAGTTTCTCCGGGAGTCGGCGCGCGCGGGGTACGTGCCGGCCATGTACACGCTGGGTGTTTTGCTGGTGAGCCGTCCTGAAATCGAGCGGAAGGGATCGGGGGAGGCAATCGGGTGGCTGGAACGCGCGGCGGAAGCGGGGACGTGGCAATCGTCGGCGATGCTGGGCACGCTGGCTCTGGACGGCCGGGGCCAGGGGAAGGACGTGGGCGAAGCCTTCCGCTGGTTCACGATCGCGGCCAGGCAGGGAGGCGCGGAAGCGGAAGTGCATACCCGCGCGAATTTGGCGCAGTGCCGCGGGGCGCTGGGTTCAGGGGAACAGGATGAAGAGCTGCGCGCTGCGCAGACGTGGCTCGACCAGCATCCGCATGCGGATCTTTTTGTCTTTGACGATATGCGGGCCGCCTTCCCGGTTGGAGAAGTGTACGCGATGCGGGCCAGCGGACCGTAGCAGGTTCTGGAAATGCGGCAGGAGGTTTCGGTTAGCATCGGCGGCATGAAGAAGAAGAGCGGGACGGGCCGGTCGCCGGCGAAAAAGCGCGACACGCGCGCAAAGAGTGCCGCGGGCGCGCCAACCATTGCGGAGTATGTTGCGGGGATTCCGGAAAGCAGCCGGAAGACCTTTGATGCGCTGCGCGCAGCGGTTCGGCAGGCCGTGCCCAGGGACGCAGAGGAAATCATCAGCTATGGGATTCCGGCGTACCGGAAGGAGCGCGTCCTGGTGTGGTATGCGGCGTTCACGAAGCACTGCAGTTTGTTCCCGACCGCATCGGTGCTGGCCGCATTCAAAGAGGATCTGAAAGGCCTGGCGGTATCGAAGGGGACAGTGCAGTTTCCGCTGGATCCGCCGCTGCCGGCGGGGCTGGTGAAGAAGCTGGTGCGGGCTCGGGTAGCGGAAGCGCGCGGGAAGCGGAAGTGAGGCCGCTTCGCCGCAGCGATCGGTTCTCTAGGGTTTCTGGGTGGGCCGGAGGAGAACTTCGCTGATGAAAGACTGCGGCGCCTGGGTGACGATCGATGCGACCGCCGCGGCGACGTCGCCGGGTTGCAGCATCTTGTTGGGGTCCTTGCCGGAATGGGCGTCGAAGTGCGTGTTGATGGAGCCGGGCGCGATGACGCTGACGCGGATGTTGTGCGGGCGCAGTTCTTCGGCAACGGAGTAGGTGAGCCCGTTCAGGCCCCACTTGGTGGCGGCGTACGGCGCATTGTTAGGGAGCGGACTGTGGCCGGCCAGCGACGAAATATTGACGATGTGGCCGGAGCGGGCGGCGATCATCAACGGCACGACAGCGCGCATCATTAAATAGGGCGCACGGAGATTGGTGGCGAAGAGCCTGTCCCATTCTTCGGGGGCGACTTCGTGGAGCGGTTTGCCCGAACCCCCGATCGCGGCGTTATTCACGAGGATGTCGCAGCGGTGAAAGTCGCGAGCGACGTGTTCCCCGAGGCGCGCGATGGCGGAGGGATCGGTGAGATCGCAGGGGAGGACGGTCGCCTCGCCGCCGGCTTTTTGGATCTGGTCTCGGACTGCACGGAGGCGCTGCTCATCGCGGGCGACGATCAGGACGTGCGCGCCGAGGGAGGCGAGGCGCAGGGCGATAGCTTCGCCGACTCCGCGCGCGGCGCCGGTGACAAGGGCAATTTGGGATTCAAGCGCAGGCATCTTTCTATTTTCGATGCGGAGCCCAGCGAATGTCTGCCGATCAGTGGACGAAATTGATGGCGATGGCGGGCGTGATGCTGTCGGAGGTGTTGTGGCCTGCGGGAAAGAGGCGGACGCCGAGGAGCACGCCGAGATACGGCTTCCAGCTGTATTCGACCGCGGGGGCAAGACCCAGGCGTCACTCCAGCCGGAGTTGAGGCGGACGCTGGACGGACCCTGCAGGTAAGAGCCGGTGACGCGCGTGTTGGCAGTGTTGCGATACGTGATGTCGGTGGCGAGAACCCAGCTGCGCGTGGCGCTGTATTCCCAGGAATTATCGAGGTAGAAGGAACTGCCGGGATGCGCGGTGCCGCGGAATCCCTTAGAAGTGCCGTAGACGCTGGCGTCCTGCACGGGGACCGAATGCGAGAAGGCGTCGGAGAGATCGAGGCGCGTCCGCACAATGCGGCGGTTGGGGAGCCAGAAGTACATCTGGGAGAGGAACTCGGGATTGGTGGTGTACGCTCCGGCGCCGTTGGCGTTGGTGGGGCGGCTGAGGCGATCGTACTCGCCGGTGGGGAGGGTTTCTTCGACGGCAACGGAGAAGATGGGCATCCAGCGGCACGCCTGGAAGGTCGTGAGCCGGCGCTGCAGGAGCAGGGTGAGGTCGCCGATGCCGGGACCGGCGCTGCTGGGTTCACTGGCAGCGGTGTTGTAGCCGGCGGTAGGGATGAGGCCGAAGCCGGTTTTGTTGGAGAGACCGTAGATCAGGTAGGTGAGAGTGCCGTAGCCATTCGCATGCGGGGCGCTTTGGCGCGTGCCGCTGGGCGAGTAGCTGCCCTGGGTGGTCACGTCGTAGACGTAAGTCTCGATCAGCGCGTGGCCGCGCGGCGCAGTGGCCGGGGTGTTGGCGAGCATGGGGCCGGTCCACCAGGCGTCGTTCATAGGGTGGCGCTGGTCGCAGGTGGGGGGCTGCTGGATCTGGACTGCGTCGCCGCGGGCAAGCAAAGGATGAGCGAGCGCGACGATGAGCACGCCGCCCAGGACGCGCGCGAGATTCGGCGGCATCAGTGCCCTTCCTTCTGGCTGACGCGGGTGGCGATGTTGATCCAGTTCGTCTCCCAGGTTTGGCCGCCGTCGTCGGAGAAAGCCTGTTCGGATCGCACTTCGTTCGCGGAGACGGCCCAGATGGAGAAACGAACCAGAATGTTGCGGCCTTGGTAGAGCTCGCATCATAGAACTCGCCGCGGCCATCGTTGAATCCCCCAACATAGGGACGTACCAAAACGGCCGAGTCGCTGGTTGCGAAACTGATGTTCCACTGGTGCGCGCGCGGATCGTAAAGGCGCAGGGAGAGCAGTTCGAGGTGGCCGGTGGGCCCGTCGGCCTCGACGGTGGCGAGGTTGGCGCGGCCGTTCCAAATCTTATTCGTGACGGCGGTGCCGTCCATCGTCGGTCCATTCGCTGGAGCCGGTCAGCGGATGAAGCAGGCGGCGGATGTGCATCTTCCAGGTGCCGAAGTCGAAGTCGAAATCGTGCTCGGCGGAAGAGGGAGGCGGCAGCGGTTCCGTGTGCCAGGCGGCGGCGTGCTGGGGCGGCCGGGTTCGGGCTGACCCCAGACGGCTTCGCTGGTGCGGGTCTGGTCGGTGATCCAGTTCACGTCCCAGGTGTTGCCGCCATCGGGTGAGAACGCCTGCTCGAAGTGCGGCGTGCCGGAGGCCATGCGGGACCAGTCAAAGCGGATGAGGGTGGTTTTGCCGTTGATGGTATCGGTGGTGTAGAAGTCGCCGTGGCCGTCACGGAAGTCGCCAACCTGGGGCGGGTCGAGCCGACCGACGCGGCTGTTGGCCCAATAGAGCCGCCATTGGCGCGCCTCGCGGTCGTAGAGGCGAAGCGTCAGGCCTTCCATGTGCGCTCCGTTCCGCTGTCGAATTCGACCGTGTCGAGTTGGCGCGGCCATCCCATACTTTGTAGCAGGCGCCGGTGCCTGTCATGTCGGTCCAGTCGGGGGTGCTTGAGTGGATGGGGCATGTAGCGAAGCTGAAAGGTGAAGTTGCCGAGGAGGGGATCGAAATCGTGCGCGCCATCGTGAAGCGCCGGGAGGAGTGGGGCAGGCGCGGTGGACTGCGCGAAGCCGGGTGCGGCGAGGAACAACCAGGCCGCGAGCAGGAGATGAGGGTGAAGATGCCGCTGGGAACGCATGCACTTCCTCGAAATCGAAATGGTGTGCGGGAGTCCTTGCATACGTCCAGATTGACGCGCAGCGTGGTAGTTTAGTAGGACCACTTTTTATGCAATTCGCGATACCACTTTTCCGAGGCAGAGAGCCGCTTTTCCGGCAGGTCTATCGGGGGATGCGGCAGGCCATTCTCAGCGGAGCGCTGCGGGCGGGCGAGCGGCTGCCGTCAACGCGCGACCTGGCGGAGCAGCTGGGGATTTCGCGCACCGTGGTGCTGCTGGCGTATGAGCAATTGCTGGCGGAGGGATTTGTCAACGGACGCGGTGGATCGGGCACCTACGCGTCGGAAGGGCTGGCGCGTAATGCTGCGTCTGCCACGCGCAAACAGGCGCGGGTGAGGCTGTCGCGATTTGGCAACGCGGTGACGGATTCGATGGGGACCGTGGATACACCGCTGCCGCGGCCGGTCGCACCTCGCTACAACTTCATCTACGGGCGCAGCGATCTCGATACATTTCCGTTTGCGCTCTGGCGCCGCTTGCTGCTGCGGCAAGCGAGGAAGGGATCGACGCGGCAGTTCGACTATGGCTCGGCGCTGGGGAATACGGATCTGCGGGCGGCGATCTGTGCACATCTGCGGCGATCGCGCGCGGTGGTGTGCGATCCGTCGGAGGTGATTGTGGTGAACGGATCGCAGCAGGCGCTGGACCTGGTGATGCGGGTGCTGGTGGATCCGGGCGATCCGGTGGCCATTGAGGATCCGCACTACGATGGCATTTGCGAAGCGCTGCGTGCGGCGGGAGCGCGGCTGCGGCCGGTGCCGGTGGATCGGGAGGGACTGAATCCGGCGCGGTTGCCGGAGGACGCAAGGATGGTGTTCGTGACGCCATCGCATCAGTATCCGACCGGCGCGATTTTGCCGCTGGAGCGGCGGATGGCGCTGCTGAAGTGGGCACGACGGCGCAACGCGGTGATTGTGGAGGACGATTACGACGGCGAATTTCAGTACGATGGGCGACCGCTGGAATCGTTGCAGGGGCTGGATCGCGAAGGGCGGATCGTGTACATCGGGACGTTCTCGCAGACGGTGTTTCCGGCACTGCGCATCGGGTACCTGATCGCGCCGGCGTCGCTCGTGCCGGCGTTCACAGCAGCGAAGTGGCTGAGCGATCTGCACTCGGCCACTCTGGAGCAACAGACGCTGGCAGAGTTCATTTCCGGCGGGATGTACGAGCGGCATCTGCGGCGGCTGCGGCGGAGAAACACGGCGCGGCGCGCGGCGCTGCTGGAGGCGGTGAAGAGATATCTTGGCGATCGCGTCGAACTGACCGGCGAGGGAGCGGGAGCGCAGGTGGTGCTGTGGCCGCGGAAGCGCGTTGCGGAGGAGGCTGTGGTCGCGGCAGCGGCGAAGAAGGGCGTGGGGATCTACGGAATCGCGCACTGCTTTTTACGGAAGGGATCCCGGCCAGGATTCCTGCTGGGGTATGCGCGGCTGACGGAGCGCGAGATTCGGGAAGGCATACGGTTGCTGGGCGAGGTGTTGTGAGGGTACGGGAGAACGAGACGTTGGAAAGGAAGGCGCGATGACAGGCGGATCGAAACGGCGGTGCTCGTGGGCAGAAAGCGATGCGCTGATGCGGGCGTATCACGATGAGGAGTGGGGCGTGCCGCAGTTCGACAGCAGGGTGCTGTGGGAGATCCTGATGCTGGAGGGATTTCAGGCCGGGCTGGCGTGGATCATCGTGCTGCGCAAGCGCGAGGCTTTTCGCAAGGCGTTTCGCGGGTTCGATCCGCGCAAGGTGGCGCGGATGAGCGAGAGAGACATCGTGCGGCTGCTCGCGAATCCGGGGATCATCCGCTCGCGGGCGAAGATCGAGGCGACGATCGGCGGGGCGAAAGCGTTTCTCGCGATGGAGAAGCGGGGCCAGGATTTTTCGCGGTGGGTTTGGGAGATGGCAGGCGGGCAGCCGATTCAGAACACGGGGCCGCTGCAGGCGAGTTCACCGCTGGCGGAGAATTTTTCGAAGGAACTGAAGCGGCTTGGGTTCAGGTTTGTCGGGCCGGTGATTGTGTATGCGTGGATGCAGGCAGCAGGGATCGTGAATGATCACGCGGAGGAGTGTTTTCGCCGGGGCTTCTGCGCGCGAATCAGGCGGAAGGTTTGAGCCGCCGTATACTCGGATGTTCGCAAGGAGATCGAGATGAGTGCTGGTGCGGTTGGTTATGCGAAGGAAAATGCGGGGCGGTTTCTGGAGGAGCTGAAGACGCTGTTGCGGATTCCGTCGGTGTCGACGACGCCGGAGCACAAGGGCGATGTGGAGAAGGCTGCGGAGTGGGTCGCTGCGGAGCTGAAGCGCATTGGCATGGAGCATGTGGAGATCATTCGCGCGGCTGACTCGGAACGCGGAGGCCATCCCCTGGTGTATGCGGACTGGCTGCATGCGGCAGGCAAGCCGACGGTGCTTTGCTACGCGCACTACGATGTGCAGCCCCCGATCCGCTGGAGGAGTGGGTGTCGCCGCCGTTTGAGCCTACGGAGCGGAATGGGAATCTCTACGCGCGCGGGGCGGTCGATGACAAGGGGCAGCTGGTCACGCAACTGAAGGCGCTCGAGGCGCTGATGAAGAAGGATGGGAAACTGCCGATCAATGTGCGGGTGATTTATGAGGGTGAGGAGGAGGTGGGTGGCGAGCGGATCGCGGCGTTCGTGCGCGAGCATCCGGAGCGGCTGAAGGCGGACTTCGCGCTGATTTCGGACACGGAGATGTTTGCGCCGGAGCTGCCCACGCTGTGTGTCGGGTTGCGCGGGATGATCTACACCGAGCTGGAGGTGCGCGGCGCGAAGACCGATCTGCATTCAGGGATGTACGGCGGCGCGGCGCCGAATCCGTTCGTGGCCCTGGCGCAGATCATCGCGGGGCTGAAGGATCGCGAGGGGAAGATTCTGATCCCTGGCTTCTACGACGATGTGGCGAAGCCGAGTGAGGACGAGCTGCGGGCGTGGAAGAAACTTCCCTTCGACGAAGAGGAGTATCGCGACAAGGAAGTGGGGGCAACGAAGCTGGTTGGGGAAAAGGGCTACTCGACGCTGGAGCGGACGTGGGCGAGACCGACGCTCGATGTCCATGGCATTGTCGGCGGATTCATCGGCGCGGGAGCCAAGACGGTGATCCCGGCGAAGGCGACGGCGAAAGTCTCGATGAGACTCGTGCCCGACATGACGCCGGAGAAGGCGTTCGCGCAATACAAGGAATACGTGGAGAAGATCAAGCCGGAGGGGGTCGGCGTCGCGGTGCGGCTGATCCACCAGGGTGAGCCGATCGTGATCGGCACGGACAATCCTTACGTGAAAGCGGCGACGAAGGCGCTGAAAAAAGTGTGGGGGAAGGACACGGTGTTCATCCGGTCGGGCGGATCGATCCCGATCGTGGGCGACTTTGAAAAGTTCTTGAAGATTCCGTCGGTGATGATGGGGTTCGGGCTGCCGGACGATGGGCTGCACGCGCCCAACGAGAAGTTCCACATCGCGAATTTCCATCGCGGGATTGAGTCGCTGATTGAGTTTTTCGACGAGGTGGGGAAGTAGCGAGTTGGCAAGTCAGTTTCCGCATGCGCCAAAAAAAAATAGGGAAGCGGTCCTGGAGGAGCTGTCACCCCAGCGAGAAATGCGCTCGCTGAGGGCCCCGGTTGGGGAAGACCGCTTCCCGGCGAAGTGAACTGGAAGCCTGATGCCTGCGCGAATCCGGCGAGTGGCCTTCCCACCAAAGGTCTGAGCGTCGGGTACTACGCTCCTCGCCGGGATCGCGTCCCTTCAGGAAGCCTTCGTCGGCTTCACGATGTCCGCCAGTCGTGGATCCTTCCAGAGCGGCGTAAAGGCGGGATCGTCCCAGACGCTGGCGAGGTTTTTGAAGTTGTCCTGTTTGGCCCGCCGCAGGTAGTCGAGCGCGCCTTCGAGGTTGCCGCGTTTGACGTAGGCTTTGGCGATCATGAAGTCGACCATCGCCTTTTGTTCGGGTGTCTGGATCTGGGCGAAGACACCCTCGTTATCCGCGCTGTTCAGGATGTCGGCATCGAGTTCGAGGGCGCGGGCATACTCCGTCATGGCGCGGTTGATCTGCTTCTGGCCCATCCAGGCCTCGGCGAGGTTCAAATGGGTCACCGCTTTCGTCTCATCCAGTGCCAGAGCCTGCTTCAGATAACGAGCCGCCGGCCTGAACTTGCGCTGGAGGCAGTAGACGGCACCGAGGTTATTGAGGGCGTCGACGTTCGAGGGTTCAATCTTGACGGCCTGGCCAAAGTCGTGGCGCGCCTGCTCCATCTCGCCGACCTTCATCTCGGCAATGCCGAGCTTGTTGAACAGGGCAACGTCGTGGTCGTTATAACGGACCGCGAGCAGATACCAGTTGACGGCGGAGCCGTACTGATTGCGGGCACGGGCAATATCGCCCTTCAGTTCATAGTTTTTGGAGAGCTGTGCGCGGGTGTCGGCGACGACCGTGTCCGACAGCAGCGACTGCGCGGCTGCCTGAACTCCGGCGGGGAGGGCCAGGGCGGCCGCCGTTGCCAGCATCAGAAATGTGATTCTCATAGCATCACCTCCTGCGGGAGGGCTGTGTGGGCAGTTGGGGAGCACTTCCGCATTCCTGCTGAGTACATACCCCCGGGGAAGCCGGCACAACGCTATAGCAGCTACCTGGCCGTCGATTGGGGTTAATAGCCGTGGTCATGGCGCGCGCCCGCTCCATCGATGAGACTTACCGACGGAGTGACATCCGGCATCCTGACCGGGGGCCGCGGTGGGCCGGGGGGGTTACATCCCGTTACAAGCCGGGTTCCGGGCAGTGTGTGACCGTTAAGGGGCACCGCGGCCAGGTTACAAGCGTATGTATAAAGAAGGCGGCAAGAGCGGATACCGGCACTCGGGGACCCAGACCATGGCGGCGATCGGACACGCGGAGCCAATGGAAATGGAGGCGTGGCGCGAGGAGCTACGCACGGTACTCGACGCGCGTGCATTTCGCCAGGCCCCCACCCTGTCGCATCTTCTGCGCTACCTGTGCGAGAAGCTGTTCGCCGGCGAGGCGAACCAGATCAAGGAGTACTCGATTGCGGTGGAGCTGTTCCGCCGTGGGGATGCCTTCGATCAGGAGACCGATTCCGTAGTGCGGGTCGAGGTGAGCCGGCTGCGCAAGCGGCTGGCGGAGTACTACGCGGGCGAGGGGGCAACGCACAAGCTGCAGATCGTGATTCCGGTGGGGCAGTATGTGCCAAACTTCGTGCGCCTGGCGCCGGAGCCGGAGCCCGAGGCAGAGACGAAGCCGGCGACGCTCCCGCTGGATGGACCCGCGTGGTGGAAGCGGCGATGGGTTTGGGCGGGCGCCGTTTCTGGCGCTGTTGTCGTCGCAGGGGCGGTCTGGTTCGGGACGCGTCATCCGCAACCACGACCCCAGGTGGTGGTGACCCCTGCTCCGGCGCAGATGGGTTCTGAAGCGTTGGTGGGACCACCGCCAGGCGATGAGGTGCGGATCCTCGCCGGGTCGACGCGCAGCTATGCGGACCACGCGGACAAGCTGTGGAGCGCGGATGCGTGGTTCACAGGCGGGACGGCGGTGAAGAATGACGCCCGCTATATCGCGCGTACGCAGGATCCGAGTTTTTATCGCGCCAGCCGCGAGGGGCAGTTCCGCTATGACATTCCTTTGAAGGCAGGGGTGTATGAACTGCATTTGTACTTTGCCGAAACGGAGTACGGTCCGGAGAACACGGGCGTGGGCGGCGAAGGCAGCCGACTGATGACGGTGAGTGCGAACGGCCAACCGCTGCTGAGCCATTTCGATGTGATGGCGGATGCAGGGGGAGACCGGATCGCGGACGATCGCGTCTTTCCCGGGGTCACGCCGGCAAAAGATGGGCGGCTGCATCTGGAGTTCGCAGGAGAAAACGGCGCGAACGCGACGCTGTCGGCGATCGAGATTCTTCCCGGGCTGGGTCCGCGCATGCGTCCCGTTCGGCTGCTGACGCGGCAGACACCGTACTACTCGAACGACAGCCACTGGTGGGGGCCGGACAACGACTTCGACGGAGGACAACTCGCCTCGTATACGGAGCCGGTGAGCGGAACCGACGATCCCGAGCTATACGAAACGGAGCGATGGGGCACCTTCTCCTATGCCATTCCCGCATCGCCGGGAAAGTACACGGTGACGCTGCATTTCGCAGCGCGCCACAGGGGATGGAACCAGCCGCTGGAGCCGGGCCAGGCGGCGCACGTGGAGCACATCTTCAATGTCTTCTGCAACGGCAAGACGATCCTGGAGAACTTCGACCTGGCGAAGGAAGCGCGCGGCGCGGATGTGGTGGTGCGGAAGGTTGCAGGACTTGAACCAAACACGCAGGGCAAGCTGCTGCTGAACTTTGTTCCCGTGAAGGGCTATGCGTCGCTGACGGGGATTGAAGTGGTGCCGGAGTGATGGGAGGCCACAGGCCGCGAGCGTCCAGGGATCAGCGAAGTTGGACGCGGGTGTGATGCCCTTCATGAAGCATGTTCAGCTCACTTGTCGTAGAGGTCTTCTTCTGACACGACTGGGGTGACCGCCTCGCGCGACGAGCGTTGCGATGCAGTGAACATCGATCCCCGCGCAGGCACAATCGGGGCGAAGCTCGTGAAGCCGATCTTCGGCGCAATGTCGTCGTAGATGGCTTCCATGCCGCCGCGGAGCATGTAGGTTTCGTGCCAGAAGCCGGTGCCGCCGGAGTCGCGGAGAAAGTTCTTCCACCAGAGGCGATGCGGATCGGAGCGGGTCCATTGGAGGAGCGAGTCCATGTCGCGCCAGTACTGGCGCATGCCCGCATGCATAGGGAACAACGAGAAGACGAAGTTTTCGTGGCGGAGCAGGCCGTCGGGCTGCGCGGAGACAGAGTTGGCGATCTTCGGGCCGAATCCGATGAGGGTCTTCAGGCCGGTGATGCGATTGACGCGCATGCCGAGATAAACGACGACCAGGTCGGGGTACTGGCTGAGGTCGACCGTGCGGCGGTTGACGGGCGTGGGCATGGGTCAGGAGCAGCGTACAGCGTATAGCGTACAGCGTTTCAGAAATCCGGAGCCGGGCCGATTCGCAGATGGGCTGCAGAGCGTGGAGCCGCGGGCGACAGGGTGAGCCTGGTTTGGTGCGGGGGGTCAAGTTGTTATAACCGCGTCGTTGGCGGGGGGTCGCGCATCTGGTAATGTGGAAGGTCCGGCGGTGGAAACGAGGGGCCGGGAGGCGAAGAAAGAGAGAATGATGGCAAAGGCGGTCTGGAACGGAAAAGTCCTCGCAGAAAGTGACACTTACGAGACCGTGGAGGGGAATGTTTACTTCCCGGAGAGCGCGGTGAAAAGAGAATACCTGCGGCCCAGTTCGACCACGTCGACATGTCCGTGGAAGGGTCAGGCGCGGTATTACAGCCTGCTGGTGGATGGGCAGGAGAACCAGGATGCTGCCTGGTATTATCCAAATCCAAATCCCGCGGCGCGCAACATCAAGAATCATATTGCCTTCTGGCGCGGCGTCGAGGTGGAGAAGTAAGCAGGAAAAGCGAGTCGGAGCGGGGAGGCGAGTCAGAATCGAGCGCGTATTTTGACGTCGCCTTTTGTTCGCTTTCCGGCTGTTTTTCGCCTGTGAATTCGGGACCTCATGAGTACCGGATCTGCTGCCAGGCCCAGGCGCTCTCGATAATTTCATCCAGGCTGGAGTGGCGGGGTTTCCAGCCCAATTCCCGGGCAATCTTCTCGGAACTGGCAATCAGGATGGCGGGGTCGCCCGCACGGCGCGGCACGATTTCCACAGGAATTGGTCGCCCCGTGACACGACGCGCCGACTCGATGACCGCAAGCACCGAAAATCCGGCCCCATTTCCCAGGTTGTAGATCAGGGGGCCCCGGGTAGCAAGTGCCTCGAAAGCAAGCAGATGGGCATGGGCGAGGTCTTCAACGTGGATATAGTCGCGGATGCAGGTGCCGTCGGGCGTGGGGTAATCGTCGCCATAGATTTTGATCTTTTCGCGCCGGCCCAGGGCGACATCCAACACAAGAGGGATCAGATGGGACTCGGGCTCGTGGGCTTCTCCCCGGCCACCCATCGCGCCAGCGACATTGAAGTAGCGCAAACTCGCGTAACGGAGACCGTGTACTCGGTACACCCAGGAGAGCATTTTTTCCACCAGCAACTTTGACTCGCCATAGGGGTTGGTGGGGCGGAGCGGCGCGTCTTCGGGGATCGGGGTTACGTCCGGTTCACCGTAAACGGCGGCGGTGGAAGAGAAAACCAACCTGTGGACGCCTGTGGAAATCATAGCCTCCAGTAAACTCAGGGTCGCGGCAGTGTTGTTGCGGAAATAGAGCTCCGGCTTCAGCATGCTCTCGCCGGCCTCGATGAGTGCGGCGAAGTGCATCACTCCGTCGAAGCCGGAAGACAGCAGTTTTTCGAGTCCGGATCGATCCGCGACGTCGCCCTGGACGAATTTAACGCCGGCCGGGAGCAGGGCGCGGGTCGCGTGGCAAAGGTTGTCGTAGACCACAACGTCATGGCCCTGTTGTGCCAGCGCCCGTGCGACAGTCCCACCAATGTACCCAACTCCTCCGGTGACCAGAATTCTCAAAAATCACCCCTTTCCATCCTTTATCCTATTGAGGTCCCTGCTGCGTCTGACTTCTTATAATCCATCGGGAAAAATCCCTCGACTGCAGTAACCGTCGGTAAGGGCGATTGCACTCCCGCTTCGATCCGAGGATTTTGTTGGACGGCAGCCGGAAGGGGCTTGCGGATGCTCACCGCAAGAGAGTAGACAGAGTGAACGAAGCAGGCAGCGATCACGTCGTTCACACAAGCAAGACCCAAAATGGGCACGCTTCTGCCTCGTTCGTGTGACTGTTGGAGGTAATCCACAGGAGTACGCTCAAGTAACCCTCTTGCGCGACAAGAAGTACCTGTAGGAAGATCAAATGGTAACCCCACTGTGCAAAGCGACTCTCTGGGCGGGACCCACCGCCGCTTCGTGGGCTGACACGTCTGCATTGGGCCATCGGGCTATTGGTCATCGAAGTGCATTGCAACAAGGATGCGCTGGTTTTAGCAGTCGCAACTTCTTTTCGCAGGTGATGTTGGAGATTACAGGGCAATGGCGACAGAAAATTTCGTAAAGCGCGGAACGTTCGGACTGCTTCCCGAACCTGAGGGCCGGATGGGCTCATTCGGCATGAGCATGGTCATCAACGTGACCATAGCAGCTTTGATGCTGCTGCTGACCATCGCACAGGTCCATCAGGTCCAGGAACGCAGATACCAAACGACGCAGCTCATCTTCCCGGTCGAGCAGCCGAAACCGTACGTGCCGCCCGTGCCGAAGATCAGGATTATTCCTCCTCCTCCAGTGGCGAAGCTGGAGCAACCGAAGATTGAGATGCCGAAGCCGCTGCCGGCTCCGCCGAAGATTGCGGAGATCAAGCTGCCGACGCCAGTGATGCCGAAGATTGAAGCAGCGCCGCCCAAGAGGTTCACGCCTCCGCCACAACCGAAGCTGGGGATGTTCAAGAGCGAGACACCGACGACGGTGGCGAACAACATGTCTGCGCCGACGCCGAAGGCCGGCGGGTTTGGGGATCCGGCGGGGGTTAAGCCGAATCCGAATGCAACACGCACGGCGACGGTGGCCGCAGTAGGTTCGTTCAACGCAGCACCGGGGACGACCAACACCGGGGCAGGCGCGGCGCGTCAGGGCGCGATTCATGGAACCGACTTTGGCTCGGGCGTGGTGAACGGCGTTCCGGGTGGCAAAGACAAGAACGCAACGGTAGCCTCGGCTGGATTTGGCAGCGGGGTGCTGGGCGGAACCGGATCTCAGAACAGCCACGGCACGGTGGCGAAGGGCAGCTTCGGCGACAACATGTACGGATCGGCACCGGCGCCGGCGGCGCGTCCGCAGGAACCGGTTGCGACACCGATCGTAGTGCTGGCCAAGCCTCTGCCGATTTACACTGCCGAGGCGCGGCAACTGAAGATTGAAGGCGACGTGACGCTGCAGGTTCGCTTCACGGCGGCAGGACAGGTGGAAGTGCTGCGCGTGGTCGCGGGATTAGGGCACGGACTGGATGAACAGGCAAAGCTGGCGGCACAACGGATCCAGTTCAAACCGGCAACAAGAGATGGGCACCCTGTGGATCAGGTGAGTATCATCCACGTGACCTTCCAGATGGCATAAGGGAAGCACGGATGCGGACGTGGGCCAGGAAGTTCGCATTTTGCGAACGCGGCGTAAATATCAGGCACGAAGTCAGGAGTCATACAGAATGTATCGCAAGCTCTTACTACTGGGCATGACATTATTGCTGGGCGTTCCGGCGTCCCAGGCGAAGAAGGAACCTAATGGTGTCCCACCACTGCCGTTAACCCCGCAGCAGCAGCGCCTGGTGCAACAGGCGATTGCTCGGGAGAAGATCGTCATCAAACAGATCCAGAAGAGCACGCCGGTGGTGCAGTCGTACATTCAGGATCTGCGGCCGGACGCGAAGCTGTATCAGGTACCGGTGTCGGACCAGTACATGATCGGGCGCGTCGATTTCGGCAAGGCCTTTACCGCGGACGAGTACTCGCAGGCGGGGCGGAGCGAGAAGAAGCACGGATGGTTTGCGGGATCGTTCAACTTCGTGTCGGAGCTGACCAAGGCCTTCCATCTGGAGAATTCGCCAACCGGATTCATGGCGATGATGTTCATCGATCCGAACGGCTTCGATCAACAGCACTACACCTTCAGCTTTGTGCGTCGTGAATTTCTGGGCACGGTGCGGACGTGGGTGTTCGACGTCAGCCCGAAAGAAAAGGGCACAGGCCGCTTCTTCGGACGCATCTGGGTCGAGGATGAGGACGGCAACGTGGTCCGCTTCAACGGCACCTTCGTCAGCAATCCCAACGACGAAGCCACGCACTATTTTCACTTTGACAGCTGGCGGATGAACGTGCAGCCGGGAGTGTGGGCGCCGGCGGCGGTTTATGTCGAGGACACGCTGCACGATCAGGTAGCGCACGCGACGAGTTTCAAGGGCCAGACCACATACTGGGGCTACTCGCTGAAGCTGCCGACGAAAGAGTCGGACGCGGAATCGATGGAAATCGAGAATGCGCAGGACCAGAGCGACAACTCCACCGACGTGAGCCCGCTGCAGGCGGAGCGGGAATGGATCTCGCAGGCCGAGCAGAACGTGCTGGACCGGCTGACTCAGGCCGGACTGGTGGCGCCGCCCAGCGACTTCGACAAACAGCTGGAGCAGGTGGCAACCAACATCATCATCGGCAGCAATCTGCAGCTGCCCAGCGACATTCATTGCCGGGTGATTCTGACGACGCCTCTGGAATCGCTGGCGGTGGGCAACACGATCCTGCTGAGCAAGGGCCTGATCGACACGCTTCCGGACGAGAACGCACTGGCGGCGGTGATTGCCTTCCAGCTCGCGCACATCGTCACCGGCCATCACATCGACACCCGTTATGCATTCAACGACCGGCTGCTCTTCCCGGATACGGCGACGTTCCGGCGGATCACGATGAACCACTCGAATCCGGACAACGAAGAAGCGGCCAAGAAGGCCGTGGATCTGTTCAATCACTCCATCTACCACGACAAGGCGGGCAGCGTGGGCCTGTTCTTCCAGCAGCTGGAAGCGCGGGAGAAGGAGCTGCCGTCGCTGTTCACGCCGCGGCTGGGCGATTCGCTGGTCCGCGCGGATGGTCAGCCGTGGCTGGCGGGTCTGACACAGGGAGCGCCGAAGCTGGACATGGACAACCTGACCCAGATCGCAGCGCTGCCACTGAACAGCCGCCTGAAGATCGATCCGTGGGACGACAAGGTGTTCATGATGAACGCGAAACTTCCTGTACTGCTGAACGCGCGGGACAAGATGCCGCTGGAACTGACCCCGGTGTTCTTCCGGTTGCAGCGGTATTCCGATGCATCGCCCGCGGCGCCCGGACCGGCAAATTCGACGCCGGCGGCCAGCGCCCCGGTACCTCCGTCGGCGGATGCAGGAGCGCAGCAGCAGCCCTCAGCCAGCGCGCAGGCGCAGCCGCAGGGACCACAGTAACCCACGTCGTTGAAGAAATTCGCCTGGCGGCTCAGAAAAGCGAGCCGCACGGCGCATCATCGGGAGTTCAAAAGGGGTTAATAACGAACGGCTAAGAGCTGAGATTCGCAGAAAGCTCGCAGTTTGCATGACCGGAGACAAGAACGTGGTCAGAAAGATTGCATATATCGCTCTACTTCTACTTCCTACCGCCCTGGTTGCCCAAAATTCGGAATCGGCAACGGGGGGTGAAGCCTCCATTCAGGCCGGCGCTGAATTCTCAGCCTTCAACCCAGACTGGGGCTGCCCGAGCAGCTCTCCGTTCTGCTCAGGTGACTTGTTCGGCCCAACCGCGGTCTTCGATTTCAACTGGCATGAGAAGTATGGTGTCGAAGGCGAAGCGCGCTGGCTGCACTATCACGGAAATGGTGGTGAGGTCGAATCCAATTACATCGCCGGGCCTCGCTACCGTGCGTTCCGCTACCACCGGTTCGATGGCTGGTTCAAGCTGGGACTGGGCGGCGGGTGGATCACGACCCCCAACTATCCCGCTGCCGGCAGCCTGAAGGGAAGCTACTTCTTGTACGCTCCAGGCGGAACCGTCGATTACCGGCTCACGCGCGACATGTATGTCCGCGCCGATTATGAGTGGCAATTCTGGCCCTCCTTTGCCGGGCCGCCCACCTACAACAGCACGACCGGCACAGTGGTGCAGAACAACAGCGGGCTGACGCCGAACGGATTCAGTGTTGGATTAATTTACCGATTCCTCGGGCAGTAAGATCAGAATACGGAGGACAAACGGGCTGGGCGCATGCGCCCAGCCCGTTTTCGTCTGAGAACAGCTGCTTCCTAGAAGTGGTAGGCGATCCCGATCACCGGATCAGAGATGTTGTAGTAAACGTTGGTGCGGAAATCGTTGCTTTGATAACCGAAGGTCGGCGTCTTCATCACCAGGCCGCGATACTCGGCGCGAATATCGAAGCTGGGGCTGATTTCGTAAGCGATGCCAGCGCCGTACAGCGCTCCGACATTAGTATTGCGGCTGATGCCAAAGGTGTTGGTCTTCGCATCATCGATAGGATCGAAGATGAATCCCGCGGCGCCGCCTTCAATGAACGGATTCCAGTTACGAAAATTGAAACTGTAGACGTAAGCGCCGGAAATTTCCTCGAATCGGTCGTGAATATGGTAGCTGCCGCTGGGAATGACGAAATGCTGCACGTTCTGATCGTATTGATAGTTGAGTTCCAGACCGCCGTGCGGCGTCAGCAGGTAGCGGTAGCTCACCAGCCCGCCGTAGCCGACAGTAGCGTGGATCTGAACGGCATTTCCGGAGGCGAATGGTGCGAGAATTCCGGAGCCGCTTACGCTGATATCCTGGCGGCTCTCCTGGGCGAAGGCTGAAACGGCCAGCAGGGGCAACAACAAGAACAAAAACTGCGATTTCTTCATTCGTCGGTCAACCTCTTGACAACGCCCGTCGGGATTTCCAGCGGGCGCGAATGCAGCGGCCCCGGAAGCCCAGGCTCCTTGAAATAGCAAACATCGGTGGGATGTCCACCTGGTCATTGTACCTGCCGAGGACCATTTCGACAGCCCGCAGCGGGAGTTAATGCTTACTGCTTGGACGAACGAGCAGGGCGAAGGGGAAGATGCTCGGCGCGAAATGCGAAAGGATGGCCGCGATGGGCAGCCAGGTCTCGTACGATTTCGAGGAAGGCCGAACCGGCATGCGAGAGTGTGGAGCGAGCGTGATGGACGAGCCAGAGCCGTCGCGTGATTTTCAGCTCGGGCACCGCGACCTGCACCAGCTCGCCACGCGCCAGCTCCGGCTGGACGGTGAGACCGGGAACCAGAGCGACGCCGTTGCCGCCGGCCACGAAGCGCTTGATGGCTTCGAGACTGGGCAACTCCACCGCCATGTTGAGCGGGGTTTGGTGCCGCGCGAAAGTCTCGATCACACGCTGTCGCAGGGGAGAGGCCACTGTATGGGCGATGAAGTTCTGCGTGCCCAGTTCGCGAATGGAAACCTGTTTCTGTTTGGCCAGAGGATGTTTGGGATTGACAACGAAGGTGACCGAGTCGGTATAAACGGCGACCGCGTGGAGGCGGGCATCGTCGGGGCGGAAGGAGAGGATGCCGAATTCGACGGCGCGCTCGAGGAGATGATCGGGAATCTGACTGGCGAGGGATCGCTGCACGGTGACGCCGATATGGGGGAAGTCGCGGCGAAAGACATCGAGCACCGGCAGCAGCCAGAGGCAGGTGTATTCGTTGGCCGCGATGGTGAGCCGGCCGCGCTCGAGGGAGCGAAGCTCTTCCAGAGCGGTTACGGTTTCGCCGCGAAGACGCAGCAGGCGCTCCGCGTAGGTGCGCAGCAGTTTTCCTGAAGCGGTCAGTGTGCCGTCGCGCGAGGCGCGCTCGAAGAGCGGTTCGCCGATTTCTTCTTCGAGCTTGCGAATAGCATGGCTGATGGCGGGCTGCGTTCGCCGCATGCGGGCGGCGGCCCGGGAAAATCCCTTTTCTTCAACAACGGCGAGGAAGGTTTCAAGTTGGTAAAGGTCCATAAGGCCGCGGCCAATCAAGAGCTGGAGTTAATTATGAATTAAATTTATGTAAACGCAAAGAATTACAAATTTGCTTTATAGCTGGGGCTTTTGCGAAACTGGATGAGTACGGAGCAGGATGGCTGGTAACTCTTGTGCGGCTGGTTCGGCGCCGCGTGTCGACGGTGAGAGACACTCTATGCCCGAGAATCAAATCTATTTCTTCGATACAACGCTGCGCGACGGCGAGCAGTCCCCCGGCTGCAGCATGACGCATCACGAGAAGCTGGCCCTGGCTCAGGCGCTGGCCGATCTCGGTGTCGATATCCTCGAAGCTGGGTTTGCCATCGCATCGGATGGAGATTTCGCCGCCATCTCGGCGATTGCGCAGGAAGTACGCGGTCCCAGGATCGCATCGCTGGCGCGGGCGCGGCAGGAGGATATCGAGCGGGCGGCCAAAGCGGTGGAGAAGGCGGCGCGGCCGAGGATCCACGTCTTCCTGGCCAGTTCGGATATCCATCTGGAATACAAGCTGAAGATCACGCGCGACGAGGCGCTGGAGCAGGCCGCGAAGATGGTGGCGCTGGCGAAGACGTATGTCGATGACGTCGAGTTCTCTCCGGAGGACGCGACGCGGACCGATCCGGAGTTCCTGTGTCAGTTCGTGGGCGCAGCGATCGCAGCCGGCGCAACCACCATCAATCTGCCGGACACCGTCGGCTATGCGACTCCCGAAGACTATGCGGGAATGTTCCGCAATATTCTGGAGAAGGTGCCGGGTGGGGATCGGGTCATCCTGTCGACGCATTGCCACGACGATCTGGGCCTTGCGGTGGCGAATACGCTGGCCGCGATTCGCGCCGGAGCGCGCCAGGTGGAGTGCACGATCAACGGCATCGGTGAGCGCGCCGGCAATGCGGCACTGGAGGAAATTGCCGCGGCCATCAAAGTGCGGTCCGATGCGTTCCCGTATGAAAGCAATTTGAAGCTGGAGAAGCTATATCCGGTGAGCCAGCAGCTGGCGGGAACGATCAGCTTTGGAGCCGCGCCGAACAAAGCTGTGGTCGGGGCGAACGCGTTTGCCCACGAGGCCGGCATTCATCAGCACGGGGTGCTTTCGAATCCGCTGACGTACGAGATTATGACGCCGGTATCGGTGGGCGTGCCGGCGAATCGCATGGTGCTGGGCAAACACTCCGGGCGGACGGCGCTGCGGTCGCGGCTGCATGAGCTGGGATATCGACTGTCAGCGGCGGATCTGGACATTGCCTATCGCGCGTTTACGGAGCTGGCCGATCGCAAGAAAGCCATCTACGACCAGGACCTGATCAATCTGGTGGCGCACCATCAGCGGCACGAGGATTTGATTTCGAGGGAAGCGGCGGGCAGCGGGATCGCGAATTAGCGGGCCAGGGGGCAAGCTGGTTGGCGTTTGAGGCCGAAACGGCCGGCTGCGCAGGTTGGGAAAAGGAATTCATGGCGAAAAAGCTGAAGATTCTGATTGTGGCTGGTGACGGCATCGGCCCTGAAGTGACGGCAGAAGCTGTGCGCGTGCTGCAGTTGGTCGCGGAACTGGGCGGATATGATTTTGCGTTTCGCGAAGAGCTGATTGGCGGGGTTGCGATTAAGGCGCATGGAGCGCCGCTGCCAGATCCAACGTTGCGGGCGGCGCTGGACAGCGATGCGGTGCTGCTGGGCGCGGTGGGCAGCAACGAGTTCAACGCGCTGCCGCCGAGCCAGAGGCCCGAAGCCGGGCTGCTGAAGATCCGCGCCGAGCTGGGTGGGTATGCAAATCTGCGCCCCTCGTTCGCGTGGCCGGGCTTATCGCAAAATTCGCCTCTGCGGGCGGAGGTGGTCGAGGGCGCGGACATTCTGTTTGTGCGCGAGTTGCTGGGCGGTCTTTATTTCGGAGCGCCGCGCGAGTGGGACAAGCAGGCGGGTGCGGCGTGGAACACGATGCGCTACACCCGCGACGAAGTGGTGCGCGTGGCGAAGGTGGCCTTCGAGCTCGCGCAAAGGCGGCGGAAGAAGGTCACGTCGGTCGACAAGGCCAATGTGCTGGAGGTTTCGCAGCTGTGGCGCGCGACCGTGACCGAGGTGGCCAACGATTATCCCGATGTGACGCTGGAGCATCAGTACGTGGACGCGATGGCGATGCACATCATGAACCAGCCGCGCAACTACGATGTGGTACTCACGGAGAATTTGTTTGGGGACATTTTGTCGGATGAGGCCGGCGTGATTACGGGCTCGCTGGGTATGCTCCCCTCGGCAACGATCGGGGGCAAAGTGAATTTGTATGAGCCGGTGCATGGATCGGCTCCGGATATTGCGGGCAAGGGAATCGCGAATCCGCTGGGCGCAATTCTGACGGCGGCCATGGTGTTGCGGTATTCGGCCGGACTCGAGGAAGAGGCGGCGGCGATTGAGTCCGCGGTGAAGCAAGTGGTTGCGGACGGATACCGAACAGCGGACCTGGCCAGAGAAGACAGAGGCGTGAAGGTTTCGTCGACCACGGAGATCGGCAGCAAGGTGCGCGAAGTGATGGTCGCCGCACGGTCGGTGCTGGTGGGCGCACGAGCGACCGCGTCTGCAGCGCACTGACGAAATATCAATGGGAAATCGAGATATGGCGGGAAATCCGAAAACGTTATTTGAGAAGGTGTGGGAGTCGCACATTGTTGCGGAGCCGGCGAACGAGCCAGTGCTCCTTTACGTCGATCTGCATTTGATCCATGAGGTGACGTCGCCGCAGGCGTTCGATGGGTTGCGGCTGGCGGGCCGCAAGGTGCGGCGGCCGGACCGGTCGGTGGCTACGGTGGATCATAACGTGCCGACGACCGCGAATCGGCTGGTGATCGAAGATCCCATCGCCGCGAAGCAAATCGAGACTCTGCGCAAGAATTGCGCGGAGTTTGGGATCGAACTGTATGACGTGCAGTCGCCGCGGCAGGGCATTGTCCACGTGATTGGGCCGGAACTGGGGCTGACGAAGCCGGGGATGACGATCGTCTGCGGGGACTCGCACACCTCAACGCACGGCGCGCTGGGCGCGCTGGCCTTTGGCATTGGGACGTCGGAAGTGGAGCATGTGCTGGCGACGCAGTGCCTGCCGCAGGGGAAGCCGAAGACGTTTCGGATTGCGATTGAAGGCGAACGGCCGGAGGGCGTCGGGGCCAAGGACATCGTGCTGGGGATTATCGGGCGTATCGGAACCGATGGTGCTACGGGCTACGTGGTCGAATATGCCGGCTCGGCGATCCGGTCGCTGAGCATGGAAGGCCGCATGACGATTTGCAACATGAGCATCGAGGCCGGTGCGCGCGCGGGGATGATCGCTCCCGATGAAACGACGTTTGCGTGGCTGCAGGGGCGGCCCTTCGCGCCGCAGGGTGCGGCGTGGGACGAGGCGGTTGCGGAGTGGCGGAGGCTGGCGACCGATCCGGGCGCGCAGTTCGATCGCGAGCTGACGATTCCAGCGGTGGAGCTCGAACCTTTTGTGACCTGGGGAACGAATCCTGGGATGGTGGTATCTGTAACAGCCACGGTGCCTGATCCTGCGGCTGAGCCGAACGAGGCGAATCGGCGGGCATTCACGCGGGCTCTGGAGTACATGGATCTGAAGCCGGGGACGCCGATGGAGGAGATTGCGGTGGATCGCGTGTTCATCGGGTCGTGCACCAATTCGCGGATCGAGGATTTGCGGGCGGCAGCGAAGGTGGTGGCTGGTCATCATGTGCACGCGCACGTGCGGGCCATGGTGGTGCCGGGATCGCAGCTGGTGAAGGCGCAGGCGGAACGCGAAGGGCTGGATGAGATTTTCAAAGAGGCAGGATTTGAGTGGCGCGAGCCGGGATGCTCGATGTGCCTGGGCATGAATCCTGACATTTTGCAGCCGGGCGAGCGATGCGCATCGACCAGCAACCGCAATTTTGAGGGTCGGCAGGGCGCTGGCGGAAGGACGCATCTGGTGAGTCCAATGATGGCCGCTGCGGCAGCTGTGATGGGGCACTTCACCGATGTGCGGACATGGGAATTTCGGAAGGCGGAGGTGCTGGCGTAATGGAGAAATTTCGGACTCTCACGTCGGCAGTGATGCCGCTGGATCGGGTGAATGTGGATACCGATCAGATCATCCCCAAGCAGTTCCTGAAGCGAATTGAGCGCACCGGCTACGAGGATTTTCTTTTTTTCGACTGGAGGAAAGATCCGGCGTTCGAGTTGAACGATCCGCGGTACAAGGGCGCGAAGATTCTGGTGGCGGCGAAGAACTTCGGATGCGGATCGTCGCGCGAGCACGCTGCCTGGGCTCTGAGCGATTACGGATTCCGGTGCGTGATTGCGCCGTCGTTTGCGGATATCTTTCATTCAAACGCCGGGAAGAACGGGATTCTGCTGGTCACGCTGCCCGAGGAACAGGTGCAGGCACTGCTGGACCGGGCAAGTAGCAAAGACGGTTACAAATTAACAGTGTCGCTGGAAGAAAACACGATCAGCGATTCTGAAGGATTCAAAACAAGCTTCGCGATTGATGCGTTTCGGCGGGATTGCCTGCTGGACGGGCTGGACGATATTGGGCTGACGCTGCGGCATGCAGAGGCTCTGGACAAATTTGAGAAGCAGCATGATGCGGCGTTCTGGGTAGCACCGCGGGCGGGAGAAACGGCGCAGGTATGAGCGGAAACGGGAAGAACGGGAACGGTTCGGGAAAGCTGTATTCGATTGCGCTGACGGAAGGTCCGAGCCGGGCGCCGGCGCGGGCGATGCTGCGCGCGGTGGGCTTTACGCCGGAAGATTTGGCGAAGCCGATTATCGGGATCGCGAATACGTGGACCGAGATTGGGCCGTGCAATTTTCATCTGCGGCAGATCGCTGAAGCGGTGAAGCAGGGCGTGCGCGAGGCGGGCGGGACTCCGATGGAGTTCAACACGGTGACGATCTCGGACGGAATCACGATGGGCACCGAGGGGATGAAGGCGTCCCTGATCAGCCGCGAGGTGATTGCCGATTCCGTCGAACTCGTCACGCGTGGAAATCAATTTGACGGGCTCGTTGCGATTGCGGGCTGCGACAAGAACATGCCGGGTACAGTGATGGCGCTGGCGCGGCTCGATATTCCTGGCCTGATGCTCTATGGCGGGTCGATCGCGCCGGGACACCTGAACGGCAAAGACCTGACAGTGCAGGATGTGTTCGAGGCCGTAGGCGCGCATGCGGCGGGCAAGCTGGACGATGCGGGGCTCGAGGCTGTGGAAGCAAATGCATGTCCGGGCGCGGGTGCATGCGGTGGGCAGTTCACCGCGAACACCATGGCAATGGCGTGTGAGTTTCTGGGCATCTCGCCCATTGGGTTGTCGGGGGTGCCGGCGTTTCTGCACGAGAAGCTCGAGGCATCGCGCGAGGCGGGACGCATGGTGATGGAGCTGGTGCGCAAAGGGCAGAAGCCGTCGCAGTTCATCACCCCGAAAGCGATCGAGAATGCGATTGCGAGCGTGGCGGCAAGCGGCGGGTCGACGAATGCCGTGCTGCATTTTTTGGCAATTGCGCATGAAGCGGGGATTCCGCTGACGGTGGATGATTTTGACCGCATCAGCGCGAACACGCCTCTGCTGTGCGATCTGAAGCCAGGCGGGAAATATGTGGCGGCGGACTATCAGGCGGCGGGCGGGAGCCGGCTGCTGGCGCAGCGCCTGCTCTCAGCGGGGCTGTTGGATGGCGAGTGCCTGAATGTGACAGGAAAGACTCTGCGGGAGGAAGCGGCGGCGGCGCAGGAGAGTACGGGGCAGGATGTCATCCATACGGTTACAAATGCGCTGAAGCCGACCGGCGGATTGGTGATCCTCAAGGGAAATTTGGCGCCGGATGGATGTGTGATCAAAGTCGCGGGGCACAAGCGGCTGGAGCATCGTGGGCCGGCGCGGGTCTTCGATTCCGAGCACGCCGCGTTCCGCGCGGTGGAGGCCGGGAAGATTAAGCCGGGCGATGTGATGGTGATTCGCTACGAGGGCCCCGTGGGCGGGCCGGGGATGCAGGAGATGCTGGCGGTGACGGGCGCGGTAGCGGGGATTCCGGAGCTCAGCGACACTGTGGCGCTGCTCACCGATGGAAGATTTTCCGGCGCGACGCGCGGGCTGATGGCGGGGCACGTGGCTCCTGAAGCGGCGGTGGGCGGGCCGATTGCGGCGGTGCAGGAAGGCGACACGATTCACTTCGATGTTCCGAATCGCAGGCTGGACGTGGAGATTGCGGAATCGGAGTTGACGGCGCGGCTGGCGAAGTGGAACAAGCCTGAGCCGAAGTTTAAGCGCGGGGTTTTCAAGAAATATGTGGATACGGTTTCTTCGGCGGCGCAGGGCGCGGTCACGGTTTGAAGTGCGGAGATTAGGGATTAGGGGTTCGAGATTAGGTTGCAGCACGGGCTGGGAAGGGGAACGTGATGGCCTCGAAAGGCAAGGGAACGAATCAGAGCACTCATCATGCGGGAAACACTTCCGCCTCGGGTCGGGCGGGAAATGCCACGAAGCTGACGGGCTCGGAGATTCTGTGGGCGACGCTGGAGGGTGAGGGCGTCGACGTAGTGTTTGGCTATCCGGGTGGGGCGATTTTGCCGGCGTACGATGCGCTGCGGAAGTTTCCCATCCGGCATGTTCTGGTGCGGCATGAGCAGGGTGCGGCGCACATGGCCGATGGCTACGCGCGGGCTTCGGGACGGGTGGGCGTGTGCGTTGCGACTTCGGGGCCGGGCGCGACAAACCTGGTGACGGGCATTGCGACGGCGATGCTCGATTCGGTGCCCATCGTGTGCATCACGGGGCAGGTTTCGAGCAAGGTGCTGGGGACGGATGCGTTCCAGGAAGTGGACATCACGGGCATCACGCTGCCGATCACGAAGCACAACTACGTCGCGACGCGCGCGGAAGACATTGCGCCGATGATTCGCGAAGCCTTCCTGGTCGCGAAGTCGGGGCGGCCGGGGCCGGTGCTGGTGGATATCACGAAAGACGCGCAGCAGGCGTCGGCGGAATTCGATTTTGCGGCGGCGGCGCCGAAGCCGCATCGTCCCCATCCGATGCTGAAGACAGAGTCTGCGTCGATCCTCGCGGCGGCGGAGCTGATTCGCAATGCGAAGAGGCCGGTGATTCTCGCCGGGCACGGCGTGCTGCAGTCGAGAGCCGGCGAGCAGGTGCGGACTCTGGCGGAGAGAATGCGGATTCCGGTGGCGTCGACGCTGCTGGGGCTGGGCGGATTTCCGGCATCGCATCCGCTGTCGCTGGGGATGATGGGGATGCATGGCGAGGCGTGGGTGAATCATGCGATCCAGCAGGCGGATTTGCTGATCGCGTGCGGGATGCGGTTCGATGATCGCGTGACGGGGACGCTGGCGACGTATGCGCCGAACGCGAAGAAGATTCACATCGAGGTGGATCCCGCGGAGATCAACAAAAACGTGAAGGTGGATGTGGCGCTGATCGGGGATTTGAAAGAGGCGCTGGAGGCGCTGCTGCCGCATCTCGCACCACGCGATGCGAAGAACGAGAGCGCTTGGGTGAAGGAGATTGAAGCGAGCAAGGGCGAGTGCGCAGTGCGGGATATTCGCAACCTGCCCGACAATGGGCACCTCTATGCCGCGCATGTGATGCACGATTTGTGGAAGGCGACCGAGGGCAAGGCCATCGTGGTAACCGATGTGGGTCAGCACCAGATGTGGGAGGCGCAATATTACAAGCACGATGAGCCGCGGACGCTCATCACCTCGGGGGGGCTGGGGACGATGGGATATGCGCTGCCGGCGGCGATTGGTGCGAAGATCGCGTGTCCTGACAAGGAAGTGTGGGTGGTGGCGGGCGATGGGGGGTTTCAGATGACGGCAGCGGAGCTGGCAACGGCGGCGCAGGAAGATCTGGACCTGAACATTGCGATCGTCAATAACGGGTATCTGGGCATGGTGCGGCAGTGGCAGGAATTTTTCTACGAGAAGAATTATCAGTCGACGCCACTGCTGAGTCCGGATTTTGTGAAGCTGGCCGACGCGCATGGGATTCTCGGCACTGCCGTGAGCAGGCGTTCTGAAGTGCTTGCGGCGGTCGAGAAGGCGCGCGGACACAAGGGTCCGTTCGTCATTAACTTTATGGTGGAGAAGGAAGACTCGGTGTACCCGATGATTCCGGCGGGCTCGGCGCTGCACGAGATGATTCGTCGGCCAGAACAAAATCCGTTGGTGGAAACGGCGAACGATCATTAGAGCGGGCACCGGGCACCGGACTCAGGATCAGCAGCGTTAAAGCAGCGGGGGATGGAATAGTCGGGGATGAAGTAGTTAGCGGGTTAGTGAAAGGCTTCTATGCTGCACACATTTGTTGCGTTGGTGGAAGACAAGCCGGGCGTGCTGACGCGGGTGGCGTCCCTGTTTCGGCGGCTGAACATCAATATCGTCTCGCTGACGGTGGGGCATTCGGAGCGCCTGGGTGTTTCGCGGATGACGATTGTCTGCGATGCGTCGCCGACGGCGGGGCACCGGATCGCGGCGAGTCTCTATAAACTGGAAAATGTGCTCGAGGTGGATGACGTCGGGCAGTTGTCACATGTGGCGCGGGAACTCGCGCTGATCAAAGTAGCGACGACGCCCAAGACGCGGTCTATGGTATTCGAGCTGGTAGAGGTTTTCCGCGCGCGGATTGTCGATCTGGCGCCGGAATCGCTGATGATCGAGATTACAGGCGTGGAGAGCAAGATCGAGGGGCTGATCCAGGTTCTGAACGAGAACGGCGATCGGATCCTGGAGATTTCGCGCACGGGCCGCATGGTGATGCGGCGGGGGCAGCACACCAGCCGCGTGCTCGACGCGATGCGGGTGCCAGGGATGGAGCTGCCGGAAGACAAAGGCGAGGAGCTTACCGGCGCGCCGAGCGATGCGCTGATGGCGGAAGAGACGGGGTTCGATTAGGGCACAGAACTCGGCGTTCAGCGTTCAGAAAAGCAGGTCCTTCCGCCACGGTCGGGATGACAAGATTCAGATTAACCGCAGAAACGAGGACAGAATGGCAGCGAAGACCTATCACGATGGCGACGCGGATTTGTCGCTGATTCAGCAGAAGAAGGTTGGGGTCATTGGTTATGGATCGCAGGGGCATGCGCACGCGCTGAACCTGAAGGATTCGGGCGTCGATGTGCGCGTGGGGCTGCCGGCGGCGAGCAAGTCCGTGGAGAAGGCCAAAAAGGCGGGCCTGCAAGTCGTCTCAGTGAGCGACGCGGCGGCGTGGGCGGACGTGATCATGATCCTGACGCCGGATCATTCGCAGGGGGAGACCTACGCGAAGGAAATCGCTCAGCATATGAAGAAGGGCAAGACCATCATGTTCGGGCACGGGTTCAATATTCGCTTTGGGCAGATCAAGCCGCCGGCGGAGATCGATGTGTCGATGGTGGCGCCGAAGGGGCCGGGGCACCGGGTGCGCGAGGTCTTCATCGAAGGCGGCGGTGTGCCGTGCCTGATCGCGGTGGAGCAGAACGCCTCGGGCAAGGCGAAGGAACTGGCTCTGTCGTATGCGAAGGCTATCGGCGGCACGCGCGGAGGCGTACTGGAAACGACGTTTGCCGAGGAGACGGAGACGGATCTGTTCGGCGAACAGGCGGTGCTGTGTGGCGGGACGTCGGCGCTGGTCAAGGCTGGTTTCGACACGCTGGTGGCGGCCGGATATCAGCCGGAGATTGCCTACTTCGAATGCCTTCACGAACTCAAGCTGATCGTCGACCTGATGTATCGCGGCGGTCTGGCGTATATGCGGTACTCCATTTCCGACACGGCGGAGTATGGCGATTACACAGCGGGACCGCGGATCGTGACCGACGCGACCCGCGCGGAGATGAAAAAGCTGCTGACGGAGATCCAGAACGGCACGTTCGCGAAAAACTGGATTGAGGAGAACAAAACGGGCCGGAAGAACTTCACCGGGATGCGAAAGAAAGAAGCCGCACTCCAGGTGGAGGAAGTGGGGGCAAAGTTGCGGGCAGCGATGCCGTTCCTCGATCCGGTGGTGGTAAAGGATGGCGTGCCACAACCGGCGGCGGCGGAGACGGTTACGGTCTAAGAACAGGGCACCGAGCCCAGAGCGCAAAACGCAGGTCTTCATGACGGAACGAGTTTTCTTTGTCGCAGTGGTTATGGTTACGCTGAGCGGCAGAGGGTATGCTCAGGCAAAGCCGACCTGCGCGGTGGTGCCGAGGTCGCTGGCAGCCATGAAGGATTGCTACCGGCCACTGCTGGTATTCAGCGCGAATGGCGATGATTTGCGGCTGAAGAAAGAGGTCGCGATGCTGGATGGGGCAGCGGACGACATGATGGACAGATTCGTGCTGTTCACGCCCATTGTTCCGGATGGGCGGCGGGTATCCACGCCGGCCGACTCGCCCTATACGATCCTGAGCAACGAGGAAATGAAGAATGTGCGGGCGCAGTTTCATATTCCGCCGGCAGAATTCACGATTCTCTTGCTCGACGAAGACGGCCATACCATGCTGCGGACAGCTGTCCCGGTGAGCGTGGATCGGCTGAACGCGGTCATCGACAAGACACCGCAGCGCCAGGCGGAGATGCTGCGGCCGCATGCCAACTAGTCACAGAAAAAAGCGGACACCTGCGGGTTCGAATACCATCTGATTAACAGGGAGCCACCCCGTCGCGCCGACCCTGGCCGCGGTGGAGGCCCCCGGAAGAGGGCTCATGGAGTCTACGATAGCCACCGAATCGGCGGTTCAAACTACGGCCCTCGCCACGCCTCTGCCTGAAATTGTGGACGCGCTCAAAAGGGTGCCGGCGCTGCATGGGCTCACGGACAGCGAGCTCGAGTGGCTGGCGACGCGGGGGGAAGAAGTTTCGGTCCCGGCGGGCGCGGTCATTTTCCGTGAGGGCGATCCCGCGACGAAGATGTGGATCCTGCTGAAGGGCGAGGCGCACGTGCGCCGGTCACAGGGGGGGCTTGCCCTGTTTATCGGCCGCGCGGGGCAGATCACCGGACTGCTTCCGTTCTCGCGCATGAAGACGCACGGCGGGCAGGGCTTCGCGGCCTCGGACATCTGGGGGATTCAGATCGATCGCGAGATTTTCCCTGCGATGCTGGAAGCCATCCCCTCGATGGGGCAGCGGTGCGTATCGGTGCTGCTGGATCGCGTGCGGGAGATGACACGGCTGGAGCAGCAGACGGAAAAGCTGAATGCTCTGGGCAAGCTGGCCGGTAATTTGGCGCACGAGCTGAACAATCCGGCGTCGGCAGCGCAGCGCGCGGCTTCGGGTTTGATTGAAGAGCTGCAGACCTACGGGCACCAGAAATTCATGCTGGGCAGCCTGTGTCTGGACGCGGCGCACCTCGAGAAGATTCGCGGGTGGCGATCGCGTATGGAGGAGCAGGCCGAGAAAAGGCCGGCAAATTCCGTAACCCAGGCGCAACGCGAGGACCAGCTGCAGCGGTGGCTGCGCGACCGGGGTGTCGAGAAGACCTGGCAGATTGTGCCAGACCTGGCGGAGCTGGGGATCACCACAGAAAATCTCGATGAGTTGTCGGAGTTGCTGAACGGCGAGCATCTGGATGTGGTGCTCTCGCAGTTTGCGTCCTCGGCGCGCACCGAGCGCATGGCGCGGGCCATGCTGGATTCGACGAACCGCATCTTCGAGCTGATCGGCGCGGTGAAGGATTATTCATGGATGGACCAGGCGCCGATTCAGGAAGTCGACATTCCGCAGTCGCTGGAAACGACGTTGACCATGCTGCAGTCGCGGCTGGAAAAGGTAAAGATCGAGCGCCGCTATGCGGCCGATCTGCCGCGCATCTCGGCCTACGCGAGCGAATTGAACCAGGTGTGGATGGCGCTGCTGGAAAATGCGCTGGACGCGATGGAGGATCAGGGAAAGATCGTGCTGAGCGTGCAGGTTTCCGGGGAATTTGTGGTGACGGAGATCTGGGATAACGGGCCGGGAATTCCGGAAGAGATTCAGGCGCGCATCTTTGAGCCCTTCTTCACCACGAAGGCGCCGGGAAGCGGGCTGGGACTGGGGCTGGACACCGCGCAGCGCATTTTGCGCCGGCATCGCGGGTACATTCAGCTGGAATCGAAGCCGGGGGAGACGTGCTTCCAGGTGCGCCTGCCGATCGAGCCGCTGCAGGCATACTGAGAGCGCGAGAATTCGTTGAGTGCAATCCGGAGGAGCTGGCCCGTCTGGCTCATGCTGGCCGCGGTTGTGCCTTCGCCAACTGGAAAGTCCCCTCGGGTGAATCCGCGGGATGGTTTGCGCTATCGGTGGATCCCGCCCGGCAGCTATTTCACCGGTTGCCTGCCGGAAGACAGGCAATGTTTTGGCCTGGAACGGCATCCTGCGAAGATCGCTGTCAGCGGCTTCTGGATGGGGCACACCGAAGTGACTCAGTCCGCCTGGCGCGCGTGACGAACACCTGCTCAAGGGCGGATCGTTTTACAACATCGCGCGCGATCTACGGGTCGCGAATCGCCTGAGCGCTTCACCCGACCTGCGCCACCGGGATATCGGTTTTCGTTGCGCGTCGACGGATTGGCCGGGACGATAAGCTGCGGAAGTTCTGCAGGTCAGGCGGACTTGCGAAGATCGAGCCAGTCGATGGCGTCGTCGGACCAGGCGTGATCGGAGGTGGGCCAGCTGCCACGAGCCTGGCGCACGGATGTGGTGCCTCGGGTACGCGAAAAGCCACGCTGGGCGGTGAAATCAAAGGCGGCCTGGGGCTCGCCGTCGAGCAGCAGCGCGCATTTGTGCCCATCGGGCGACCAGACGATCGACAGCGAGGTGTGACGCTTCCGATGCGAAGAGCGGGCTGCGTCATACACATGGACGGAGTCCAGAATCAGATCGTCCGAGTCCAGATCGAGTGCATAAAAGAATGCCGACTCGCCGTCGTCGTCAAAGAAAGCCCCATAGCGGCCGTCGGGCGCGGCGGTCGCGGCAACGAGGTCATTTCCGGGAAAGAAAGTCTGTTTCGCCATTGGGGATTGGCTCCAGAGGTTTAAGTAGACGAGTGCGAACCATGCCGGGGTTGAGCCCCGTATCTTTTCAGACCGCGCGGCAGGGCAAAAGTCGTCCATCCGATGGAAAACTTCCCGAGAAACCAGGATTCCACCGGCTCGATGGATAGTGATGCAGCGGGGCGAAGCGTTACAGCTGATTCATGGTCGCCAGGAATTCGGCGTTGTTGCGGACTTTCTCGAGCCGGCTTACGAGCAGTTCCATGGCTTCAACGGGCGAAAGCGGGTTCAGCACCTTGCGCAGAACCCAGGTGCGTTGCAGCTCGTCTTTTGGGATGAGCAATTCTTCCTTACGGGTGCCTGAGCGCTGGATGTCGATGGCCGGGAAGACCCGCTTGTCGACAAGTTTCCTGTCAAGAATGATTTCCATGTTGCCGGTGCCCTTGAACTCCTCGAAAATGACCTCGTCCATGCGGGAGCCGGTGTCGACCAGGGCGGTGGCGATGATGGTGAGTGAGCCACCTTCTTCGATATTGCGGGCCGCGCCGAAGAACCGTTTCGGCCGCTGCAGGGCGTTGGAATCGACGCCGCCGGAGAGCACTTTGCCGGAGGGCGGAACGATGGTGTTGTAGGCGCGCGCCAGACGGGTGATGGAGTCGAGCAGGATGACGACGTCGCGCTTGTGTTCGACGAGACGCTTGGCCTTCTCGATCACCATTTCAGCGACCTGCACGTGACGGGCGGCGGGCTCGTCGAAGGTGGAGCTGATGACCTCGCCCTTGACCGAGCGCTGCATGTCGGTGACTTCTTCCGGGCGCTCGTCGATGAGCAGGACGATTAGAACGATTTCCGGATGGTTGGTGGTGACCGAATTGGCGATGGACTGCAGCAGCATGGTCTTGCCGGTGCGCGGGGGAGCGACGATCAGGCCGCGCTGTCCTTTCCCGATCGGCGTCAGCAGGTCCATCACGCGGCCGCTGATGTTCTCGCGGACGGTTTCCATCTTGACGCGCTCCTGCGGATAAAGCGGCGTCAGATTGTCGAAGAGAATCTTATTGCGGGTTTCCTCAGGCGACTCGAAGTTGATGGCCTCGATCTTGACCAGCGCAAAATACTTCTCGCCTTCGTGCGGCGGGCGGACGTTGCCGCTGATGGTGTCGCCGGTCTTGAGGTCGAACTTGCGGATCTGAGAAGGAGAAACGTAAATGTCATCGGGGCCCGGCAGGTAGTTGTAATCCGGGGAGCGAAGGAAACCGTAGCCATCGGGCAGGATTTCGAGAACGCCTTCGGCAAAAATGTGGCCTTCTTTTTCGCTCTGGGCCTGAAGGATCTTGAAGATCAGGTCCTGCTTGCGAAGGCCGCTGGATCCGGGAATTTCAAGGGTCCGCGCGATGCGGCTGAGTTCAGTAATGTTCTTTTCTTTCAGTTCTGCGATGGTCATGAATCACCTGCGGTGAGCTTTCAAGGAGGGATTTTGAATCGGGAAGGATGGGGAACGAGGAGCGGGGTTCAGGAAACATCTTAACCGAGAAACGGGGCGGCGGAGGGCCACACGCCGCGCCCCGGCAGCGCAACGCCGGAATTAAGCGGCGCGACGCTGCGGGTGCTGCGGAATCGAAACAGGCTCATGGCGAACCGGCACGGCCGCTGCCGGGCTTGACTCCCGGAAGCGGACGAGCACGTCGTTCATGGTGTCCTGCAGCCGTGTATTCGGCTTATGCAGCTTGCGGGTCGCCTTGGAGGCGAGCTGGCAAAGCTGGTAACGATTGCTGATATGAGTGAGTGCACCAAAAATCAATTCTGAACGCATGGTAGTCTCCTTGCTTTTCAACTAGTAAGATGTCCGACCGCTTTCGATCACAGAAAAACTGCTGAACCCAACACCGGCCCAGAGCAGGTTTTTTGGAAGAAGGGGTCCCGGGAAAGGCTTATGTACTTTAGACGCGCCAGCCCGGATTTTTGATCACCTTTTTCCTCTCTGAAAAAACGTCTGCAAATGCGGATGCCGGTTTCGAACTTTGAGCCTCACCGGTTTCAGGCAGACGAGAGAGCGTGCGCTCCTGGAGAGAGCCTTTCTCTTCTGCTGACCGGATTGCAGTGCAGGACTGGCGGAGGCCCGAAGGTCAAAATCGACAGTCTTGAAAATAACCTCGGATCCAAATCGGGTCAACCTTTTTTTTCATAGTGGGGGTACGTCGGTTACCGAAAATGGAACCCTGCCCGTAACACGTTGATCAGCCTGCTATTGGCCGCCAATATGGGTAACCAAAGTAGATACATGCCATCTCTTGTCACTTCCAAAACCCATAGAAAATCACGCTGAGCACCCCCAAATGATCACACTATGGTAAGCATTTTGTTTGTATGGACTTCAGATCTGTTCATTTCTGAGCAATCCGAGCCAGAGGGAACTGGAGCACGGCCGACGAAGTTACTCGTATCGCAACGCCTCGATGGGGTCGAGATTGGCGGCTCGGATGGCCGGAATCATCCCGCTGACCAGACCGACAACCCCCAAAATAACTGTGGAAAGAAGGACGGACGCCGGAGATATCAACAGGCGGATGTCGGCGTTTTCGGCGTGTTGCGCCATCGCGCTGTAGAAGGTGATCCGCCCCACGCTGAGGGAGACGATGTACGCCAGAACGATCCCGAGGACCCCGCCGGCGGCAGCGATCACCAGCGCCTCGGACAGGAACTGGAACAGGATGTGGCGGCGGCGGGCGCCGAGTGCCTTCTCGATCCCGATTTCTTTGGTGCGCTGCTGCACGGCGACCAGCATGATGTTCATCAGGCCAATGCCGGCAATGCCCAGGGTGAGCGCGCCGATGAACAGCAGCAATGCCTCCAGCGCGATGGTGATCACCTGGAACTGCTTCAGCTGGTGCATCAGATTGGCGACAAAAATAGCATTGTGGTCCGACGGCAGGAAGTTGTGCATGGCGGCCAGGGTGTTGCGCACAGCCTGCTCCACCACCTGGTTGTCTCCGTGATACGTGAGCCAGATCCCGCCCAGGTATTTGGTGTCGCCGAAATCTTCAAAATCATTGAAGGGAATGTAGACCTGGCGGTTGACGTCGTCGTCGCCCTCCTGCATTTTGGGCTCGAGAACGCCGATCACTGTGAAGCCGATGCCGTTGAGCCGGATCCTCTGGCCGAGCGCATAGCGCCCGCCAAACAGCTTCGTCTTCGCCTCGGAGCCGAGTACGGCGACATGGGCGCGGTCCTGGTCGTCCTTGTCGGAGTAGAAGCGCCCCTGGTCGACGTCGAGCTTCAGGACGTTGGCGATCTCCGCGCGATAGCCGTTGATCCACCACGAATACAGATGCTCATCGCTGGCGACGTTGACCTGCTTAAACATGCCCGGGGAGATGTGGGTGACGCCGGGCACGGTAGCCCACAGCCGCCCGACGTCGTCCTGGGTGAGCCGGACCTGAACGCCGGCCTTGGCGCCGCCCACCTGCTCCGAAGTGCGGCCGGGGAAAACACCAATGAGATACGTTCCCCACTGCGCAAAGATGTTCTGGATCGCCTGGCCGAATCCGGCGCCATAGGCGAGCAGCAGAACGACCGTGGCGATGCCCCAGGCCATGCCGACGACGGTGATGAAGGTGCGGCGGCGGTTGTAGATCATGGCCTCCCACGCCTGGCCCCAGATATCACGAATCATTGGGAGCCTCCAGCGGCCAAGCGGCCAGTTAGAAAGCGGGCAGCGGAAACCCGGTCAGCAAAGAAGCGGTCAGTCGTGGGGCGCTGATTCATGTTGACTCCCTCCGGAGCGCTTCGACCGGCTCCATGGCTGCAGCCTGGGCGGCGGGATAGAGGCCTGAGACGATGCCGCAAATGGCGAGAGAAACGATGGCCAGTGCTGCGGACCAGGGTTGGAGACGCGGCGGATCGAATCCTTCCATGTTCTGGCCGAAGGCCCGCTGCAGCAGCCACATGAAAAACGCCGAGCCGGCGATGCCGATGAAACCGCTGACTCCGGTCAGGGTGAGCCCTTCGAGGAAGAACTGGACGAGGATGCTGCGTTTAGTGGCGCCGAGCGCCTTGCGCAGGCCAATCTCGCTGGTGCGTTCGGTCACCGACACCAGCATGATGTTCACGATGCCCACCGCGCCCAGCGCCAGGGTGACGAGGCCGACGCCGCCCAGAAAAATATCCATCGCGTCAAAGATCTTGCCCACCATCTGCTGCGACTGCACGGAATCCCACTCGGTGAAGGCCTCGCTGTCGTCAGCGCTGAAACCGTGGCGGCGCGCGATGATCTCATGCGCCTCGTGCACGGCGGCAACGTGCTGGGCGGCCGTGACCGGCTGGTAGTTGATGGTGTTGACGGTGTCCTGGGGATTGTTGCCCGAGTTGAGCGCGAACATGTCCATCATGATGGAGATCGGGATGTAGACCTGCTGGCTGCGGTCGTCATTGTCGCCGTGGCCCACGTGGTCGGCGACGCCGATGACGGTGAAGCGGGTTCCGTTCAGCGTCACCCAGTCGCCCAGCGCGGGATGACCAGGAAACAGCAGCTGCGCGCTCTTCGCCCCGAGCACGATGACGCGGTTCTTGCCGGCCACATCGTTGGGCTCGATGAAGCGGCCCTGCGCGATGGGAATGTAACGGATGGTTTTGAACTGCGGCTCAACGCCCAGCACCTGCCCGCCCGCCGTCTCCCACTGGCTTTGCTGCTTGATGTCGCTGCGATTAATGATGGCGGTTGCATCGCGCACATCGGGGGCCTGGGTACGGACGGCTTCCGTATCGGACAATGTGAGGTAATACGGGCGCATGCCGGTGTGCTGACCGGCGACGGCGGGGATATTGCCGTTCCACATCATGATGACGTCGTTGCCCAGTTCGGCGAACTCACGCTTTTGGCCGGAGCGGAAGCCCTCACCCACCGAGATGAGCAACAGCATCGAGCCCACACCCCAGGCAATCCCGAACATGGTGAGGAACGAGCGCAGCTTGTTGGCGCGGATGGCCAGAAAGACCTGCCCGAACGTGTCGCCGAGGCTCTGCATGGGGTGCTTTCAGATACGAGAATGGATGGTTCGAGGTTCCCGGCGCCGGGTTTCCGGAAGGGCTCGGCCCAGGGTTCGCGGGCCCGCGCTGCAGGATAGACGCTACCGTAGCCCGGATGGGATCAAGAGGCTGCCGAATTTGTGACGACGGGGCGCACGGCTCAGGGCCAGGCTGGGCAGCCTTCCGCATGACAACAGCGGCCCCGCAGGGCTGGGCAGGCGGAGTTATTTGGCGGTAAGAGCCTGCTGCACCTGCTCAACGCCGGGCTCGGATTGCTTCAGATATTCGCTGACCCGCTTGCGTTCGTCAGGAGCCAGTAAGGGAATCAGAGCCAGCATGCGGCGCATGGTCGTCGCTACATCGTCCACCAGGTTCATCACGCGAATGGCTTCGCCGGAAAGGGGCATAGACCTCAAATGACCTCTGCAGCCATTTTCAGCGATCCGGCCTTTGCGGTAAAGCGGGGGCGGGATTGAAACGCCGGGGGATTCGTGACAGACTTCCGGCTATGGAACGCCTTCAGTCGCTCTGGATTGCACTGACCGCCGGCCGCGGCAAGCCGGTCCTGGCTCTCCGCGCTTTGACGGTACTCTCATTGGCCGCGATCTTCGCCTCATTTCTGGCGCGGGAGTTTCACCATCCAACGCTGGCGGACTTTTGCGGCGGTATGGCGGTGGGCGTTTCCGGAGCGCTGCTCTTCATCGTCTTCAGCGTACGGCCGGTGGATTTGAAGGAGGATGGAGACGAAGACAAGGTCATTGAACTGAAGCTTTCGCGCTGAGTAGTGCTTCGGATCAGGGCCGGGTCGCCAGCTGTGTTCGGATACCCGTGAGAAGATGCCGACATGAAGCATGTAGAAGCTGCGTCAGAACTACGGCATATTGTCGAGACCAGCGAACCGAAGTTCCTTGGCCTTTCAGATGAGGCAGCCAGCGTTGCCCCTGAGCCGGATAAGTGGTCGCGCAAGCAAATCCTGGGACACCTGATCGATTCAGCTGCCAATAATCATCAGCGTTTCATTCGCCTGCAGGTGACGCCGGAACTGCATTTTCCTGGATACGAGCAGAACGACTGGGTTCGGCTGAATCACTACGCTGCGCGGCCGTGGAAGGAACTGGTGACGCTGTGGGCGGCCTACAATCGGCACCTCGCCGTTGTGATGGAGCACATCGCGCCCGAGACCCTGGGACACATCTGGGACAAGGGCGACGCGCGCTACGATCTGGAATTTGTGGTGACGGATTACTTGATGCATCTGCGGCATCACGTCGAGCAAATCGAGAGAAGCTAAACGTTTTTGAAGCAGGCGCGCACAGCGCACAACCCAATTGCCGGTGCCCGTTTCTTACTGGCCGCACTTCCGCTGACGGTCCCGCTCACTTCGCGATCTTCATCTCCTCGATGAAGCCCCGAACCGGCGTTGGTCTTGTCTCGCCGAGATAAATCTTCACGTAATCGAGATAATTGCGGGCGTACTGCAGGATGTCCTCGCGATCGTCGGAGGTGAGGTCGCGGCGCACCTTGCCGGGAACGCCGGCGACGAGGGAGCGCGGCGGGACAATCATGCCCTCGGGAATCACCGCGCCGGCCGCAATGATGGAGCCTTCGCCGATGCGGGCGTTGTTGAGGATGGTGCAGCCGATGCCGATGAGGCAGACGTCCTCGATGACGCAGCCGTGCACGGTGGCATTGTGGCCGATGGTGACCCAGTCGCCGACGATAACCTGGTACTTGTAGCGCTGACCGTGGAGGACGGCGCAGTCCTGCACGTTGGAGTGCGCGCCGATGCGGATCGAGTTCACATCGCCACGCACCACGGCGTTCATCCAGATGCTGGAATGTTCGCCGAGAACGACATCCCCGATCACCTGCGCCGAGGGATCGACGTAGCAGGTGTTGGGGATGGTCGGGGTGTGACCCTGGTAGGTGCGGATCATGACGTAAGTTTAGCTCGGTTTCGTTTTAGGGGCTGCGGATTCAGTTGCCGTTCGATAAGGTGAAAACTGGCCGGGGCTGCACGAATGAAGGTTCGCGACGTAATCCGATTGTTGGAACAAGACGGGTGGTACTCAGTAACCCAAAGAGGCAGTCACCGACAATTCAAGCACCCCGCCAAACCGGGAAAAGTGACGATCGCCGGGCGCACCCATCAGTTGATATGGCCAAAGGAACGTATAACAATATGCTTAAGCAGGCAGGTCTCAAATGACGGGATACGCGGTCATCTTCGAAAAAACGGCCACCGGCCGGAGCGCGTATGCTCCGGATCTTCCCGGCCTTGGCGTGGCTGGAGAGACGTTTGAAGAAACCGAGCAGTTGATCCGCGAGGGGATTGAGTTCCATATCGAGGGTTTACGCGCCGGCGGCGAGCCGGTACCCGAGCCAACCACGCGCGTGAGCGAGATTGCGATTCCCGCCTGAACCGCACGATATGCCGTACGGGCGCTGGCGTTTCGAGTCAGCGACTCCCCTGATTTATCCTCAAAAGAATCATGCAGGAAAACGAGCTACCGTCCGGCATTCCTGGTTTGTCCGGGTGGAGTGACGCCGAACTGGACCGGGCCTTCGCCGAGGTGGCGCTGGAGGTGGAGAAATCCGCTGCCGCGATCCAATCCGCCGAAGACAAGGAGCAGTTCCGCCTTACCTGGTTTGGCCGCAAGCAGGGGCGTCTGAAGCTGATCAGCGACGCATGGCTGAAGGCCGCGCCCGCTGAGGCCAAAAAGCAAATCGGGCAGCGGTTCAACACCCTCAAGGCGGAGATTGAGCGGCGGCTGGAGTTGGCGGGCGCTGGATCTTCGGGCAGCGAGCTCGATGCCGAGGCGATCGACATCACCCTCCCCGGCAAGCAGCGCAAGCTGGGCGCGGAACACCCGCTGATCAAAACCTGGAACGAGATTGTCGCGGTCTTCCAGCGGATGGGCTACTCGGTCGGCGTCGGTCCCGAGGTCGAGACCGACTACTACAACTTCGAGTCTCTGAATTTCCCCCCCGGGCATCCGGCGCGCGACACGCAGGACACGCTGGTGATCGTGGGGCAGGAGCGGAAGCCACTGCGTGATCGCCTGCTGATGCGCACGCACACGTCGCCCGTGCAGATTCGCACCATGGAGCAGCAACCGCCGCCGGTGCGCATCATTATCCCTGGCAAGGTGCACCGCAACGACGCGGCCGATGCGACGCACTATCCGATCTTCCATCAGGTGGAGGGGCTATGCGTCGACACCAACATTACGTTCGGGGATTTAAAAGGGACGCTCGACGCCGCGATGAAGGCATTCTTCGGATCCAGCGTGAAAACGCGCTTCTTTCCGTCGTTCTTTCCGTTTACGGAGCCGAGCGCGGATGTGCAGATCAGCTGTCCTTTCTGCGGCGGGTCGGGATGCCGGAAATGCAAGCAGTCGGGATGGATCGAACTCCTCGGCTGCGGGATGGTCGATCCCGCGGTGTTTGGCTTTGTGCAGGGGAAACAGCCGGGCTATGACCCGAAGAAGATCAGCGGCTTCGCGTTTGGCATGGGGATCGATCGGATTGCGATGATGAAGTATGGGATTTCGGAAATTGGGCTCCTGTTTGGTGGAGATGTCCGCTTCCTGGAGCAATTCGCGTGAAGATTCTGTCCAGCTGGCTGCGCGAATTTGTTCCCGGTGTCACGGTCTCTGACCGGGAACTCGCCCATGACCTGACCCTCCGTGGGATTGCGGTTGAGGGTGTCTTCGACCTTGGGCCGCATGGGTCGCTCTTCGAGATGGACATCACCACGAACCGCGTCGACGCCATGAATCACTACGGCATCGCGCGCGAGGCGGCTGCGATCTATGGCCTGGAATTGAAGCCGCTCGATGCGAGCTTTCCCGTGCATAAGGCTGGCGCGCGACCGGTGCCTGTCTCGATTGAAGAACCGACGCTGTGCGGGCGGTTCACAGCGCGGGTGCTCCGCGATGTACGGATTGCACCAGCGTCTGGAGTCGTCGCGGAGCGTTTCCGGCTGCTGGAGCAGAAGCCGATTTTCAATGCTGTCGATGCGACCAACTATGTCGTCCTCGCGATGGGGCAGCCCACACACGCCTTCGATCTCGACAAGCTGGAGGGCGGCATCATCGTCCGGCGCGCGCGCAAAGGCGAGAAGTTGCGCACGCTGGATGGCATCGAGCGCACGCTCGATCCCGATGATCTCGTGGTCGCCGACGAGAGAAGAGCGCTTGGCATCGCCGGTGTGATGGGCGGATGGGACACGATGATCACGCCCGAGACAAAGAACGTCCTCGTTGAGGCAGCGTGGTTCGATCCCGGCGTAGTGCGGCGTTCGTCGAAGCGCCATCTGCTGCACACGGACGCGTCGCACCGGTTCGAGCGCGGGGCGGATTTCAATGCCCCGCCGGTAGCCTCAGCGCTCGTCAGCCGCATCATTCTTGAAGCGGGCGGTTACCCCGAGGGCGAACTGGTCGACGTGGTGGTTCCCGAGGCCGTCACACGAACCGCGAAGCGAGCCAGCGTCAGCTTCAGCCTGAGCGAGGTGCATCGTATCCTCGGCCCAACGGAAGATGCCGAAGGGATCACGGCGCCGATGGCGGTCAACGTCCTTACCAGGCTGGGCTGCGGTGTCGAAGAGCAGAAGTACCGCGCGTCTGACTCCGCCGGGTCTCGTCAGAATCTCGATCCGTCCCGTGCCATTCTCGGACAGATCTCTCCGACAGGTTCTGACCTGGGTCCCGCCGAGGGGCTCTACAGCGTGACGCTGCCGAGCTGGCGCCTCGACCTCGAGCGCGAGATTGATTTGATCGAAGAGATCGCGCGCGTCTACGGCTACAATCGCTTCAAAAACACGCTGCCACCCTTTGCGGGAGCGGTCGTCGAGCTGCCCTGGGCCGAAAAAGAGGCGACGGTCCGCCGCACGCTGCTGGCGTTGGGCTGGAATGAGGCGGTTTCGTCCAGCTTCTGTGGCGCAGAGGACGCGGCCCGGTTCGCACGAGAGCCCGCCTCCGCGGTGGCCATCGGGAATCCGCTGAGCGAGGAAGCGGGCATGTTGCGCCCGTCCCTGTTGCCGGGCATGCTCGACATGCTCGCGCTCAACATCAGCCGCGACCTCGAAGGCGCCGCGCTCTTCGAGATGGGAACGACGTTCAGCGGAGGACCCGAGCGGGTAGAAGAGCGGCCGTCGCTGGGCCTGGGGGCAACCGGGAACGCCTTCGACCAGCAAGCAGTCGATTTCTACGATGTGAAGGGCACGGTGGAAGCCGTGCTGGGCAGGTTTGCTTCGCGGTCGCTGGATTTCGATTGCTTCCCTGCCGCATCCGGCCTGATGCCAGCATGGCTGCATCCGGGGCGAAGCGCGCGCGCCGTGCTGGATGGCGCCACTGTAGGCTGGTTCGGGCAATTGCACCCTGCCGAGGCCGAGCGTCGCAAGCTGAAACAGGCTATCTGGATCGGCGAGCTGTGGCTGGATCGGCTGTATAAGCAGTCACTGCGGCAACCCGTGGTGGAAGAGCTGTCGCGTTTTCAGCCCGTGCGCCGGGATTTTTCCGTGATCCTGCCGGACACGGTTGCCTGGGCGAAGGTCGCCGCGGCCCTGGATGCTCTGGCGATTCCGGAGTTGCGCAGCTTCGAGCCAAAGGAAGTGCTGCGCGACTCCAAAAACAGGCCGATTCCTGCGGGTCACTATTCTTTGCTGCTCGGTCTCGTCTTCCAGTCATACGAGCGCACGTTGCGCGAAGAAGAGGTGCAGCAGTGGTCGAAGAAGGTAGTTGTGGCGCTGCATGCGCTAGGTGGAAATCTGAGTGTGAGCGCCGCTCGGATTCGGGCGAATTTAAGCCGCGCCGCGGTGGCGGCGCTTCCTGTCCGTATCCAGGGTCGTGGGATTGTCAGGCACAGAATCCGTGTGCGGATCGGAACTCGTGTCGCCGGGCAGCCGCGTGACCAGTTCCTCCGCGCCCATCGCGTCCGCTTCGCGGTCGTACTCGTCTTTGGCGAGCTCACGCAGGGTTGGCCGATCGGTGAGGCGCTCGTTCTCAATGCGATTCTCCGGCAGCTCGCCGGTCGGAAGAAACGTGCCCTCCGCCTCCAGTGTGGGCCCGACGTGGCGGATAGCGTCGACGACGGTGGGCTGGAGTTTGCGGTCGGAACTCCGGGGCTGGTTTCCTTTTTTGCGATCAGCCATAGCATCTCCTCTCTCTTTCGGAGCACAGCCGGGGCGATGGAGTTGTCCAGGGTGTATCGACCCATACGGACGGGCGGCGTTACGAGAGAAAACTCGGCCAGACCAGGCGGAGGCCGAAGGATGGCTGGCCCACTTTCGAGGCCGACCATGAACTATGGATGAATCTTCGCCGCAACCCGCAGGGACGGGGCCATTTTTCCTCGCCTCTTTGTCGCTCGTCGCTAAGATACGGCCGGTAGCCATCCCAGCGACGGAGTCGCCGGGGACCCCGGGTATCTGTCTCTCCTCGCTCCTCGACCTGAGCAAAAATGGCTCCCGGCGCTGCCCGTTCCTATAGGTCGCTACACCCTGGCAGGAGCGGTGTTTCAGGATGCGGCGTGGGGGGAAAAAGGCTTAGAGGACTTCGGCGAGGCGGGGATACAGTCCGGCGTGGCTGGTCTGATAAAGGGCCAGCAGGCGCTGGCGCATGAGGTAGTAGGCCGAGGCGGCCTCGTGGAGATTGAAGGGGATCAGGGTCGCCGAGCGGCGCAGGACAAAATGGAACGTCAGGGCCAGCTCAATGCGGCGAATGGAGCTGCGCAGGCGGATCGCGTCGCGGCGCATCCGTTCGGTGACGATAACGCCTTCGTCGAAATTCCACTTCTGCGCGTGGGCTGCGAGCAGCAGCATCAGGGTGGCGTTCTCGCGCATGCGGCGCAGACCTTCGCGGCCGCCCAGCATGAGCCACATGTCGGTAGGCTCAAGGGAAATCTGTCCCTCTCTGGGTTCGAGATAGTCGCGGGCGACGGAGGTTACGCGCTGAAACTCAATCCGCTTTAACTGGGACACTAAGTCCTGCCAGCTGCGCCGATCGACCCGGATGGCCGATAACTGGGATTTGACGGCGGCTGCAACCAGACAACCTACAACCGCGCCCAGGAGGAGGTAAGCCAGCACCGGGATGGCCTTTCTTAGAGGGGGGCCGGGAGGCTCCCGAATTCCACAGCGACAGGACGATCAAGCTATTGTCGAGCGTCAAGTCTCCGAAGATCGTACTCGACCCGCCTGTGGAGCGCAAGAATATATTCGTGCAAATCCGGAGCAATCGGCCGCCGCTCCGGTTCATCCCTCCAAAGTTGCACAATCATCCAGCAGGCTGCCGCAATATAAGTCACGTTGCGAACATGGAGCAGCGGCTCATAGTAGCGCTGGGTGCCGAAGAAGCTCTCGATGGCGGTCTTGACCACCATAATCGTGCTCCAGGCAGTTAGTCCCTGGCCGACGGCCATAACATGGTTGCGCCAGCCGAGGCCGAGACGCGTCGCGGTCATGGTCATCACCACGAAAAGTTCGCAGATCACCAGGCTGGTGAAGAGGTTACCGCGGATCTGCCAGGCATAGCGGACGCTCCAGGACGGTGGAGACACCAGCCAGGCTACCAGTGCGGCGACCGCGACTCCGGCCAGCCCTGCCGAGACAAACTGACCCTTCGCATCCCGAGCCCAGGTGCCGGTGGGGCGCAGGACAATGCGAGCGATCTCGAGCACCACCCCTACTTGCAGGAAAAAATCGATCCACGATCCCCACACCCAGGTCCGGGCATACAAATCTCTGGATCCATACCGGGAAATGAGAAAAAGGAGGGCTGAGCGGATGAGCATGAAGGCCAGCCAGGCGGTGAGGATGGGAAAGGTGCGCCAGCGGCCGCGCCATACGAGAACAACAATGAGCACGAGATTCAGGGCGAATCCCGTAGCCCAATACAGGTTGGCAAACCAGGAGAATTCACCCGCGCGTTCGTCAAGCAACGCTCGGGCCGAATTATCAATATTTCATCAATCATCGGCCTGATCGGCAACGCCGGGCAGGCAAATTACGCGGCGAGCAAGGCGGGCTTGATTGGATTCACCCAATCGGTGGCGCGGGAACTGGCGTCGCGCAGCATCACTGTCAACGCGCTGGCCCCGGGATTCATTGAAACGGACATGACGGCGGGGTTGAGCGCGGAATTGAAAGCCGGAGTTGCTGAAACAAATCCCCTTGAACAGCCTCGGGCAGCCGGAGGACATCGCCAATGCGGCGCTTTTCCTCGCCAGCGCCGGGGCGCGCTACATTACCGGGCAGGTGCTGACGGTGGATGGGGGGATGGTGATGTAAAAATTTTCAATTCGGGACTTGACGCGCTTTGACATCGTGGCATAGACACACTGCAAGCGAACGAAATAACCGGAGAAAACCATGGCTGAGAAAACTATTGAGCAAAGAGTAAAAGACATCATCGTCGAGCAACTGGGCGTGAACGCGGACCAGGTCACTCCCGAGGCCAAGTTCATCGAGGACCTCGGCGCGGATTCACTGGACACCGTGGAACTGGTCATGGCGCTGGAAGAGGAATTCGGCCATGAGATTCCCGACGAACAGGCGGAAAAGCTCCAGAGCGTGGGCGACGTGATCAAATACATCGAAGACCTCCAGCAAAAGTAATCTGCGTATGACTTTCGGGCAGCTTGGACTGAGCTTCGGCATTGAGCTGCCCTTTTGATTTATGGCCAGCAACTCGAACAGAACGCCGGGTCGTCATCACCGGCCTGGGTGTCGTCACGCCCTTTGGGCCCATCGGTGCGACGCATTCTGGAAAAACCTTATCGCCGGCCAATGCGGCGTCGATAAAATCGTTTCGTTCGACGCGTCGCCGTTCGATACGCAAATCGCGGCTGAAGTCAAAGACTTCGATCCCCTGCCCGGCGTTTCCTTCGCCAAAGGAAATCCGGCGCACGGACCGCTTTTCGCAATTCGGCGTTCACGCCGCCTGGCAGGCGCTGAGGGATTCGGGCGCTGGACCTGAACCAGACGAACCGCGACGAGGTGGGCGTGTTCATCGGCTCCGGCATCGGCGGCCTGCAAACGACCAGCGAGCAGATGAAGGTTTTGTTCGACCGCGGCCCGGGCCGGCTTTCGCCCTTCATGATCCCGATGCTCATTTCGAACATGGCATCGGGACTGGTTTCGATGTATTACAATCTGCGCGGACCGAATTTCGCGACCTGCTCGGCCTGCGCCACCGCCAATCACGCCATCGGCGAGGCCTGGCGCACCATTAAAATGGGCGACGCGCAGGTCATGTTCGCCGGCGGGGCCGAGGCGACCATCGTTCCCATCGGCATCGGCGGCTTCTGCGCCATGAAAGCCATGAGCACGCGCAATGATGATCCCAAACGCGCCTCGCGGCCCTTCGACAAGGAGCGCGACGGCTTCGTCATGGGCGAAGGCGCGGGCGTGCTGGTGCTGGAAGAACTGGAGCACGCCAAAGCGCGCGGCGCGAGAATTTATGCCGAGCTGGCCGGCTACGGCAACACCGCCGACGCGCATCATCTCACCGCGCCATCCCCGGGCGGCGAAGGCGCCGTCGCGCTGCATGAAAATGGCCTTGCGCAACGCCGGGCTGAACCCGACGGATATTTCCTACATCAACGCCCACGGCACTTCCACGCCGCAGGGCGACATCGCGGAAACCGAGGCGATCAAGACCGTATTTGGCGATCACGCGAGCAAGCTGGCCGTCAGCTCCACCAAGGGCGCGACCGGCCACATGCTGGGCGCGGCCGGCGCGGTGGAAATGATTGTCTGCGTCAAAGCCATCGAAACCGACACCGTGCCGCCGACCATCAACTACGAAGTCCCCGATCCGGAATGCGACTTGGATTACGTGCCCAACACCGCGCGCCAGATCAAGGTAAATGCCATCGTCAACAATTCCTTCGGATTCGGCGGCCACAACGCCACCATCACCGCCAGGAAGTTCATTCACTGACCTCCATGCCAACCTCGAAAATCATTTTTCTTGGCGTCAAAGGTTCGGTCATTGCGGTGGACACAGCCACTGGCCAGCCCGTTTGGGAAACCAACTTGAAGGGGGCCGATTTCGTGAACGTGGTTCTCGATGGCAATAATTTGTTCGCGACGACCCGCGGCGAAATTTTTTGTCTCGACCCGCAGTCCGGAGGCATCCGCTGGCACAATCCACTGAGGGGATATGGATGGGGTTTGGTCACGATTGCCGGGGAGGGTATTGCTCAGAATGCGTCGGCGGTCAGTGCGGAGAAACGCCGCCGCGATCAGCAGCAGGCATCCGCAGCCTCTACGTCCGCGAGCGCCGGTTCCTCCTGACAGCACCCTCGCTGTTTGCGTGAACTTCCTGTCCGTCATCGAATCCAAGCGCGAAGGCAAAGGACTCACCGCCGAACAAATCCGGAATTTCATCCGCGAATTCACCTCCGGAAAAATCCCGGACTACCAAATGGCTGCGATGCTCATGGCCATTTATTTCCGAGGCCTGAACACCGAGGAAACCCGCGAGTTGACGCTCGCGATGCGGGATTCCGGTGACACGCTGAAGTTTCCCAAAGACAAACGCCCGCTCGTGGACAAGCACTCGACCGGCGGCGTGGGCGACAAGGTCTCCCTGCCACTGGCGCCTTTGCTCGCGTGCCTCGGTTTCCGTGTGCCAATGATTTCCGGACGCGGGCTGGGCATCACCGGCGGAACGCTCGACAAGCTGGATTCCATTCCGGGTCTCAAAACCACGCTGCCGACGCAGCGGATCATCGAAATCGTACAAAGCGTCGGCTGCCTGATTTGCGGCCAAACCGAAACCATGGTTCCGGCGGATAAAAAACTTTACGCGCTGCGCGATGTGACCGGGACAGTGCCAAGCATTCCACTGATTGTTTCTTCCATTCTTTCCAAGAAGCTGGCCGAAAATGTGACCGCGCTCGTCCTGGATGTGAAATTCGGCGCGGCTGCCTTCATGCCCACCAGGAAAGCCGCCCGCGAACTCGCGCGGGCAATGGTTGCACTCGGAAATGAATGCGGAGTGAATACCCGCGCGCTTTTGACCAATATGGGCACGCCTTTGGGGCGCGCCGCGGGAAACTGGCTTGAGGTGAGAGAAGCCGTCGATTGCCTTGAAGGCAATGGACCGCACGATTTGCGCAGCCTGGTCCTCGGTTGCGCCGCCCATTTGCTTGTCCAAACAAATAGAGCCCAAACTCTCAGCCGGGCGCGTCAAATGGCGGAGGGTTGCCTCGCTTCCGGAAAGCCCCGGCAAAAGTGGGATGAAATGCTGGCGGCGCAAGACGCCGATCTAAACGCATTCCATCAAAAACTGGCAGCCGGCCACACGGCTCCGGTGCTTATTGAAATAAAAAGCCTGAAGGCCGGCTTTATCTCGCGATGTGACGCGCGGGCGATTGGCGAAATCGTTCGCGACCTCGGCGGCGGACGCATCACGAAGGAATCAGCGATCAATTACGATGTGGGCATCGACCGACTAATGAAGCCGGGCGAAGCGGTAAGCCGGGGTTCACTGCTCGCGCGGCTGCACGCGGCGGATGCGCCAACGGCTGAAACGGCCAGCAAGCGGCTGAAAAATGCGTTTGAGATTTTTACCAGAAAGCCGAAGCCGGTCGCCCTCGTTTCAGAAGTGATTTCGCCGAAATGAAGGGGGCCGGGCGCCCGCGCTACGCGATTGAGGCAAGTATCTTTTCGGCGGCGGCGCGCGGGTTTTCGGCGGCGTAAATGGGACGGCCAATCACGAGCCAGTTTGCGCCCGCATCCATGGCTTCACGGGCAGACAGCGTTCGCTTCTGGTCATCGGCCTTTTCCGGGCCGGTGCGAATGCCGGGTGTGACGAGTTGAATGCCCGAAGGAAGAATCTGTCGCAACGCCGCAATTTCCAACGGCGAGCACACCAGTCCGCGCAAGCCTGCCTTCACCGCCAGTGTCGCCAGGCGCTCAACCTGCCGCCCGATATTCGCTTCACTCCCGGTTTCGCTCAAAGCCCCGCTGTCCATACTCGTCAAAACCGTGACGCCCAGAACGAGCGGCGCGTTGCAACCGGCCCCGAGTGCGGTTTTCTGAGCGGAATCCTCGGCGGCGCGCATCATTTCGAGGCCCCCACTCGTGTGGATGGTGAGCATCTGCACATCGAGCCGGACGGCGGAAGCGACGGCTTTGGCGACGGTGTTCGGAATATCATGGAATTTGAGGTCCAGAAACACCGACGCGCCAGTTTCGCGAATTTGGCCGACGATCCCCGGCCCGGTGGCAGTAAACAGTTCGCTACCGATTTTGAACGCGCCCACGCCCGGAGCGACTTGCTGCGCCAGTTTGAGGGCGGCGTCCGCAGTAGGCACATCCAGCGCGGCGATAATTGGATTTTGCACGGGAGGAATATCCACACTCGGGCAGAAAACGAAAATCAAAATCGTGGAATCGTGCTACGGGGTCGAGACAGCGCGATAGAACAATTGCAAGGTGTTGGAGGAATTGTCATCCACAAAGTCGAGAATGCCGTTCGTATCGGTGGTATTGGTGAAGACCGGAGACCAATTCACCAGGTTCGGCGAGGATTGGATGATGCACACGCGGTTGGCGCCGGTTGATAGATTAAGTTCGAACGGGCCCCCGTTCGTTTCAGGAATCGCCGTCAGGATGATGGGCGGGCTGAGTGCTTTGTATAAATTGAGCCGGCCGCCCGTGACACACTTGCCCGCGAGCGAGGGCAACGGGTCGGTGGCCTTGAGGATACGGGCGATGATGTGTTGATAATTTTCCGTGGGATATTTCACCAGCATCAGCGCGCACGCGGCGCTGACCATGGGCGCCGCGAACGAAGTGCCCGAAATTCCGGAGGCGGGAGTCGAAATATAATACGCACTGTCCGAATTGGTGAAGGTCGAGCTGATCTGGTCCCCGGGCGCTGCCAGGTCAACGGTCGTCGGGCCGTAATCGGAATAGGATCCGAGAGTGTCATTGCGGCCGGTGTATGCCACCGAAACGATGTTATCTATCGGGTAACAGGCGGGATAGTTGGGGAGAACATCGACATTGGCGTGAGGAAACAGCGCATTGCCGTTCCCGCAAGACGCTACGAGGATAATTCCCGCGTCTTGCGCCGCGACAATGGCATTGGAAACCGCCAGCGAAGTTCCGGTGCTGCTGAAGCTCGCATTGATAACTCGGGCGCCGTTGGTCTCCGCGTAATCCAGACACGCGATCACGGTGGAATCGCTGCCCGACGCGGTGGAATCCAGGCATTTGCAGGCCATCATCTGCACACTCCAGGTCACGCCGGCCATGCCTGTGCCGTTGTTCCCCACTGCGCCCAGCACACCGCAAACGAGCGTTCCATGGCCGTTGTCGTCGGCCACATTGTTGCTCCCGGTGAAGGCATTGAAACCATGGCCGCCGTCAATTGGATTTACCCACATGTTGGCGGCCAAATCCTCATGGGTATAACGAACACCGGTATCGAGCACGGCGACCACGATATTGCTGGCGGAGTTCAGCACATTCCAGGCGTCCGGCGCGTCGATGTCCGCATGGAGTGTGCCTCCATACTGTCCGGTATTATTCAACCACCACTCCGTTCCGTCCGTATAGAGCGGGTCATTCGGAGCGGCATCGGCGTGAACGAGATAATCCGGTTCCGCAAAATCCACCAGTCCGCTGTCCTGGTATTTCAAAATGAAATCCGGAACAGTTTCACCCCGCGGAAGTTTGATCACCTGCAACCGATGGAGCCGATCAAAGATGTGCAGCACTTCGGCTTTGTGCGCGGCGTGGAAATCGGCCAGCGCGCCGGACCGGACGGCTGCTTTGGGTTGTACCCAATATCCGGTCGGAACGATATGCTGCGCTCGCAGCCGCGGGTGGAGTTTGACCTCTGCTGGTCATCGGTAAGAAAGCGATTAGCAGCGCGATGACAACGCAAAGGCGGAACACATTGGACTCGCCCCCCAAAATAAAACTGTCCAACAGTGAAAGTCGCTTCGGATACATACAGCCCGCACGAACTATTTCAAAAGAACTGAGAAAATGGAAGCTCTTTCCATGTTCAATCAGAGTAAATGCTTTGACCTTTTTCTTCATGGCCGGCCTCTGTCAGGTTTTCTCTCCTCGCCTTGGCAACATCGTATCTATTTGCGAAAGGGGAGTAAATGATTTTTGGCCGCCGGTTTCACAATAAAATATCGCGTCCGGCGCAAATTCCGTTGTATCGTCCCCGGCCAGTTTATGACCGGACCCCGAAAACGGATATATTTTTTTGCGAACGGGATTCATGCGGACCAGATTTCCGGCGGGGATATTCATTTCTTTCAGATGGCTCAGGCGTCGATGGAGGCCGGTTACATCGTCCATTTCTTCGGCGGCCATGCCCTCGAAAAACAACTGCGCCAGCGCTTCAAGGATTTCGAGCTGACCCTCACCGACAACTCGCAGGCCAAGCCTTTCAACGCCAACTCCTTCTTCGGGCAATTCCGGCTCTTGTTCGATTACTCCCGCCGCTTCTTCGGCAGCTTGCGCCGCGCCGGAAAAATACGACGCCGGATAACATCGCCTATGCCGTGAGCGATTATTGGTTCGATGTCTGGCCGGTGGTGCTATGCCACGCCCGTAGAAAAATGATGATCTGGCACATGCAGGCGCCCTCGCTCGGCCAGATTATCCAGCAAAGCCCGCGCGGACGTGGACGCCACCCGCATGGCGTCGTTCTACTATTGGCTCAGCCAGAATCTCTCCATTTCGCTCTTTGGCCTCTGCCGGAACAAACACCTCTTTATCGTCCATCCAACGATGCGCGGCCAGTTGCTTCGCGCGCGGCTATCGCGACGACGAATTGACTTATCTTTCGTTCGGCATGGACGACACACGCGCGCTGCCGAATCCGATGCCCGAGAAAATCTATGACGTGGTCTGGATCGGCCGGGCGCATCGTCAGAAGGGCATTGATGATTTGCTGGCCACCTTGAAATTTTTGAAGGAAAAGCTCGAGGGCTTCCGCGCGGTGCTGATTGGCAATCTCAAAACCGCTCTCGAACCCGCCATCAAAGATGCGCGGGCTGGAAAAGCACGTGGAATTTTCCGGATTCGTTTCCGAGGCCGAAAAGTTTCGCCTCTTTTGCACCAGCAGGGTTTTTCTCATGCCGAGCAAGTTTGAAGGTTCACCCCGCGTCGTCGGCGAGGCTTTGCTCTGCGAACTGCCGGTCGTTGCCTATCAGATCGAGACCTATCAGCCGATCTTCGGCGACCTGGTCCGTTGCGTGCCGTGCTTTGACCTCGCCGCCTTCCAACAAGCGGCGCTGGAAACCGTCCGAGCCGCGCGGACCGGTGACAATCCGTCGCGGAACGCCGACCTCGAATGTTTTGTCGCGGAAAACTCCTGGAAAACCACCTGCGACCGATTTTTAAAAACCGTTCGTGATTTTGATCTTGCCAGTTGTAAGATAGCCCGACTGAATTCTGAGATATGCGAAAACTGACAGTTATGGTGTCCCGTTCGACGGTTGCGCGCCGCATAGCCATCGGGTTGGGTCTGCACAAAGTCGGCAATCTGTGGCTGCGTTTTTTTCCAGCCATCAAACAACTGCCGAGCGGAATCAAGTATCGTGCGAGCCGGCTGGAAAGCATTCCGCTGGCGGTGGAGATGTTCGCCGAAAAGAGTCTCTACCAGGCGGATTTGCTGCCGAAAGATTTCACCACCTTCGCCGATCTCGGCTGCAACGTGGGATATTTTACGTGCTGGCTCGCGGACCTCGCGCAACCGCGCAAACTGCGCGGCCTGGCCATTGATGCCAATGCGGAGACACTCAAAGATGTCCAGTGGCACGTCGAAGCCAACGCGCTCAACGAAGTTTTTCCCGCGTACGGCATTGTGGGGGAAAGCAGCGACACCGGGTACACTGATTTCTATGTCTATGAATCAAACATTTGCTCGACGCGTTACTCGAGCGAAATGAAAGAGCTGAAGGGCCGCTGGGAAACCGTCCGCGTCCCGTGCATCAACGTCGAAGCGGAATGGAACAAACATTTCGGCGACGCCCGGTGTCACGTGCTCAAAATTGACATCGAAGGTTCGGAACTGAAATTTCTGCGGAACAAGCCGTCGTTTCTCAAGCGGTGCGATTGCGCATTTGTGGAATGGCACAAATGGGCGGTGGAATTCGGCCAGCTCAAGGCGATTCTGGATGAAAGCGGTTTCAAGTATTACAAGATACTCGATGAAGGCGAGCGGATGGGAACGGCTTTCTTTCGGCGGGATTAACTACGAACAGACACTGAGCAACCGAAAAGGCTGCATCCAAAAGCCGTATCCAAAAACCTGGCGGACTTGTCTGTGGCACCACCAGCAGCGCCAGCGTCCGGGAGGGGCGCGGGCCTTTATGCCGCTTCAACATTCGCCATCAAGAGCGTGGGAAAAAGTTCAACGTCCGTTCTATTCATCCTGAAGCGACCTGAAGAATCGCGAACTTTCCGGGACTTTCCACCGGCGCGCCAGCGTCCTGGACTGCGGCAGCCCTCTGCCGCTTTCTCTGGCGCGCTTTTTTCAACTACGTACCGAGTCAGGACCAGCCCTCCAATTCCCGGCTTGATTGGCCAGTGCGGACGGCGTATGAGTTGCGTGTGTTGGAAGACCCGGCTCGAAGCGTATGAAGATAATCGAGACCAAAATTCCGGCGTTGTTCATCCTTGTTACTTCGCTTCTTCTTGCTGGCTGCGAGAGTTCGCGGAAGATTACACCGGTTGCCGCAAAGCCGACATCCGGTCCTGGCGAAACTATCTCCCCGGAAATCTCGCCCAACACGGTTCAGAAACAGGAGCCCGACCCCGTAGCCCAGTGGCTTATGGTTTTGGAGTGGAGCTTCCTGGAGTCCTTGAACGACGTGCAAAATCCGATTTTGCCGGATGAGGAATTGATCGCTAAGTTTCAGAGGCACCGGGCTTCCTTCGAGCGGCTGCGCCGGATGATTGCCGAGGATCCAAAACTGCATCGTGTTGATTATGATTGGACGGACCCGCAGGATACCGAAGAGGTCGGAGTATACCCGAGCGCCTTAAGGAGTATCGAGCAATATTGGATGAGGTTGGCTGCCATCGAGGATTTTATGCAGACGCCAATCGGATTTACTTTCTCTCAGCGGCACAGGGCACAGTCGTAGCGAGCCGGGATCAGGGCTTTTACTATAGCGAAGTCACTCCGAGCCCTTTAGTTACAAACACCGTTGCGTACCGGCCAGCGACAAAAATGGACTCCTGCAAGGCGTTTCGACATATCGAGGGTCATTGGTATATCTGCTTCGCGCTAAATTGAAATGAATCCCAACGAACTCATCGTGGAGGCCAGAGCGAGAATCATCTGGGGCGAGGAATCCCCCTCAGTTCGTTGCTTCCTGACCTCGAACGGCATGTCCGCCGCCGATGCCCAACTCGCCGCGTTTAATCGGGAAAGAAACGCCGAAATCAGGAAGCTCGGCTTCAGAAACTCAGGCACAAGAAAGCGGTCTGAGAAATCGGTGCACGCAAAAGCCGCGGCGCCGGTCAATTGACCGATTTACAAAATTCAATTGTCAGATTTTCATTTTCTAGTCACTCTCCGCGGCTGTGAGGTGGCAGTCCGATAGAAAACATGACGCGCACCGATGCACAACTTGGGGAGTTGACCTACCACCCCGATACCGGCTGGTGGGAGGGGCGGGTCACCCTCGATTCCGGAGCTTCCTACGCGCTCTACGTCCACACGTCGGGCGGAACTGACACTTCGATCTTTCGGCTCGCATGGGACACCTGTATGTCGGCGTTTGGCAGCCGTCAGGCACTGTACGAGCGCTTCTTCTTCGGCGATCCGGTGCGGATGGCAGGAGCACTGGTGCAGAGTCACGACAGAAGCAAGTATATGGACCGCGTTCATGCATTCCTCGAGCAGTCCAAGAACGAAGTCGAGGTTGGATAATGCAACACGAGCGTAAATCGTTCGACCCTAAACTATATCGACAGACGGTAGGGAGGTTCCTGACCGGTGTCACCGTGGTAGCCTGCGACGTCGCCGGCGAAGTACAGGCGATGACGGCGAACTCGTTTACCTCGTTATCCCTCGATCCTCCGCTCATTGTGTTCTGCCCTGCAAAGCATACAAGGACCGGGCAGCAAATCGCCAATTTCGAAAGATTCTCGATCAATATATTGAGGGAAGAGCAGCAAGCGATTTCGAACTATTTCGCGGGAAGCTGGAAGCAACCTCATCCGCCGCCATTCCACTTCGTTATGCAAGAGCAGATTCCACGTCTGGAGGGCAGCCTGGCATCGCTGCTCTGCACGGTTCATGGGATCTATGAGGGAGGCGACCATTGGATTGTGGTCGGACGAGTACAGGCCTTGCACCAAGGCATCGAACCGCTCCGTCCACTAGGCTTTCACCTAGGTCGCTACGCTTTGCTGGAACAGGCAAAGAGCGTGGGCGCGCCCGACCTTTATGAACCATTGGATCTAGAACCTGTGCATTATCACTACCAGAGTTGGTGAGTCGAAGTGCGCAATGAAACTATCGGAATGGAGCCCTTCGTTCTATGTCGACCATTTATGCAGCAGCACTGAACTTTCGCGACGAGTATGACGCGTTGGAGCCGCTGATGAGGACCGCTCCATACTAGGGCCTCCTGTGGCTCCAGTGCTGGCCATTAAGCCTGCGAATTGCAGAAGCGCAAGCGGTAGCCCGATTCTTTGCCCTCGGGATGTAATGCAAATCCGGGCCGGCGGAACGCTAGCACTCGTCATCGGTCAAAAGGCTCGGCGTCTACGCGAACAGGATGCGTTGGGATATCTTTCCGGCTACACCTTGGCGATTGACGTAAGTATTCCCGAATCATCCTACTATCGTCCGGCGGTGAAGCAGCGCTGCCGCGATGGTTTTTGCCCTGTGGGCCCCCATATTGTCCCCGTTTCGGCGCTTCCAAATCCCGAAGCTATCGTGATCAGAATCTCCGTGAACGGTTGCGTTGCCTGTGTCGCATCGACGGCCACATTGATTCGCAGTGTGTCGCGTCTATTGGCAGACGTGACAGAATTTATGACTTTGAATCCTGGGGATATGCTCCTCGTAGGTGAGCCGTTACATTCGCCTTTGGTTGGCCCAGGCGATACGGTGCTCGTCGAGGTTGAAGGCATCGGGGCTCTAGAGAACCCAGTAGTCGCGGAGGTTGCGTGATGAAGCGCGGTCGAGTGTTCTATCGCGGAGAAATCCATCGGGTAACGGAGGTGCAAGCAGGTGTTCTCCTTGACAATGGAGCGATCGTTGACGAAACAGAAGTGACCTGGTTGCCGCCTGTCGAGGCCGGAACGATTTTTGCCCTCGGCCTGAACTATGCTGATCACGCCGCCGAACTCAACTTCCGTGCTCCGAAAGAGCCGCTCGTCTTCCTCAAAGGCCCTAACGCTCTCTGCGGACATCTTGGACATACCGATCGTCCATCGGGAGTCCAAGAGATGCACTACGAATGCGAGCTTGCGGTAGTCATCGGCAAACAGGCTCGCAATGTGCCACGTGACCTGGCCTATGGCTATGTCGCCGGATACACAGTAGCCAACGACTATGCATTTCGCGACTTTCTTGAAAACTACTACCGTCCTAACCTGCAGGTGAAGAGCCGAGATGCCTCGACTCCTCTTGGACCTTGGTTGGTGGATGCGTCTGATGTCACAGACCCGATGAATCTCTGCCTGACCACCACGGTGAACGGGCGCCTGACACAACAGGGCAGCACGAAGGACATGATCTTTAGCATCCCGATGTTGGTCGAATATCTGAGCGGCTTTATGACTTTGAAACCTGGTGACCTGATATTGACGGGGACGCCAGAAGGCCTTGCCAACGTGGGGCCGGGTGATGTGATTGTGACAGAGATCGAAAGCATTGGGCGCCTAACTAACACGATTGTGGAGCCTACGGAGTAGAACGATGCCTCATTTTATTTTGGAGTATACGAGCAACGTCAAGGAAGCAGTTGGGATTGCTGAGTTGCTGAAAAAGGCAAACGGAATACTTATGGCGCAGGGCGACCTCTTCCCCGTAGGCGGGATACGTTCGCGGGCCATCGAGTTGATGGATTACGCGATTGCGGATGGCACTGCCGATCGCGCTGGCTTTGTTCATGCCACCCTGAAGATTGGCTTTGGACGAAGTGAAGAAGAGAAGCGAAAGGTTGGCGACGAACTCTTCGAGACGATGAAGGTTCATTTCGCGTCTCTCTTTGCCACTCGTTACTTCGCGCTCTCGATGGAACTTGACGAATTCCGCGAGGCCGGAACCTGGAAGCAGAATAATCTGCACACTCTCTTTAAGTCTGTACGTTCAGAGCGGGTCGAAGCAAAGCCACATAAAACCGAGGTAGCATCTTGATAAAAGAGCAGATTATTGATCTCGCCGCACGCCTGCATCTGGCCGAGCAGGATCGAACGCAGCTACGTCAATTTTCACTGGATTACCCTGAGATTACGATTGAGGACGCTTATGCGATTCAGCAAGCCTGGGTAGATCACAAAGTGAGCGAAGGACGCAAGGTGAGCGGCCGAAAGATCGGCCTTACATCGAGAGCGATGCAGGCTTCCTCTAACATCAGCGAGCCCGATTACGGCGTGCTGCTCGACGACATGTTCTTTGTGGACGGCTCGGTAATACCGGTTGATCGGTTTATCGTTCCGCGCGTCGAAGTGGAGCTTGCATTCCTTTTATCCAAGCCGCTTCGCGGGCCGAATTGCACCCTTTTTGATGTTCTTCGCGCGACGGAGTTTGTGACACCTGCGCTCGAGATCATCGATGCCCGGATTCAGCAAGTGGACCTGGAGACCCAAACCACCCGCAAGGTATTCGACACCATCTCGGACAATGCAGCGAATGCCGGTGTAGTGACGGGCGGGCGTCCGTTCAAACCGATGGAGGCGGATCTGCGCTGGATAGCCGCCGTTGCCTATCGTAACGGCGTGGTTGAGGAGTCAGGTGTTGCCGCTGCGGTGCTGAATCATCCAGCGACCGGCGTCGCATGGTTGGCCAACAAATTGGCGGCCTTCGGCGTTGAACTTCAAGCAGGCGAAATCATACTTGGGGGGTCATTCACGCGGCCTATGTCAGCGAAGCGGAACGACACGTTCCATGTGAACTACGGGCCTTATGGTTGCATTTCATGTCATTTTGCATAGAAGGGTTCCAACATGGGCTTACTCCGTAATGGATTCAAGGCGGCATTGCAGCAGTACGAAACCCAAGTTGGCCTTTGGCTTGCGTTAGCCAGTCCATACAGCGCTGAGATCTGCGCTGGAGCGGGATTCGACTGGCTACTTATAGATGGCGAGCACGCGCCGAACGATGTTCGTTCGATCTTGCAGCAACTGCAGACTCTCGCAGCCTATCCTGTGCGGCCGGTCGTGCGACCTGCGGTCGGCGATGTACATGTGATCAAGCAACTGCTTGATATCGGCGCAGACTCACTGCTTATTCCCATGGTGGAGAGCGCTCAGCAGGCACGACATTTGGTATCTGCTGTCCGTTATCCCCCGCTCGGTGTCCGAGGCGTTGGAAGCGCTCTGGCGCGAGCGTCAAGGTGGAACGGGATCGACGGCTATTTGCAAAGCGCCGATAGGGAAGTGTGCCTTATCGCGCAGGTTGAGAACGCCGCAGGGCTCAAGAACCTAGAGGAAATTGCTTCTGTCGAGGGGGTTGACGGAATTTTCTTTGGTCCGGCGGACTTGGCGGCTTCCTTGGGATATCTGGGGAATCCCACACACGCTGAGGTACAGCGCGTGATCGTGGATGCGATTCAGCGTGTTCGCGACATCGGTAAACCAAGTGGGGTTCTCTCGTCGGATGAACAGTTCGCGCAGTTGTGTATGAAGTCGGGATCCACGTTCGTTGCTGTGGGCACTGACACGACGATTCTCTCGCGAAATTGCCGGGAACTTGCCCAGCGATTCAAGCGGCCCACTCACACCCTTCCCCGGTCAAGAGATGCTTATTGATGGGTGCCATTGAAGGTCCGGCGCTACGGTGGAGCATGGTTCCTCAGTGGTCTGAGCTTTGCTCAATACCGCTTTCGGTGCCAAGTCTCTAGAACTAGTTCACGCTCATCTGTCGCACAATGCGTCGGCTCGCGAATCGCCAGGTTCCATCCAGGTCCTTTGCGAAGATATCTTCAAGGTCGCTCACGCGTAACTGAGTGGTTTGTGTTTCAGCAATTAGCTCGAATGTCTGTTGAATTGCGGAAGCATGCAAAGTATCATGATCGCCCGCCTTTAGTTGAAGATTGGACCATAGATGGCGGGTCTTTCGGCCTGGTGTCGAAGACCGTTCCTTCGCAAAGTTTGCAATTGCAGAATGCCCACGAGATACTGTCCCGCCCAAATTCAAAATTCCATCGGGGAGGAACAGACTCGCCAGGCGTTCGCCGTCCCCGCAATCTGCGTAGCGCCCGAATAGTGTCAACAACTGTTCAATGGACCGGACCAACTGTTCATCCATGGTCTTTCTCCAACGATCTTCTCAAAAAAAGAGTGTTCTGGTCACCGAGTGACTTATATCGAGTACTATACACGTAAGCGTGCCAAGGTGAGAACGGAAAAGAGAGTGCGTCGGTAGATGACAACGCGTCGAGCTGAGAAGACAACTTGGAAGCCAGCTAAGAAACTTGCGAGGGGCAATGCATCGGAGCGCCTGCTTGACGACCTGCGTGAGCGCATCCTAAGTGGCGAAATTGAGCGTGGCGCGAAGCTCCCGACGGAGAAAGAGCTTGGAGCAGCCTACGGCGTGAGCGGAGCTACGGTTCGGGAAGCCGTTCGCGGCCTAGCAACGGCCAAACTCGTCGAGGTGCGTCATGGAAGCGGAGCCTATGTAACCGCACGCGTCGATCAGTTGATGGCAATCTCGTTACGGTCGATCATTCAAGTTGAACAAATCACGATGCCTGACGTGATTGCGGTGCAAGCCGAGATGAGCACCTTTGCCGCCGAACTGGCTGCGAAGCATGCAGCCAAGGCAGACATCGCGAGGATGCAGCGGGCCCAGGACGACATGCAGCAGGCGAAGACAGCCGAGGCGCTGTCCGAAGCGCTCCTACGGTACCAGGACGCTTTATCTCAGGCATCAGGAAACTCGTTGCTTGCAGCGTTGTGTCACTTCCTTGTCGGCATGCAGGTCGGGTTGGCCACGGAACTTTCGGGTGGCTCTTATGCGACGCAACGGGGTGCTGTAGCCAAGCTCTCTGCTGATCGCCAAGCACTAATCGATGCTGTCAAGTCTAAAAACTCAAAGCTGGCGCGTGAAGTGGCGCATCAATACAACAGTCACGCTATGACCATCCTGAGTGCGTTACCGGGCGCAGGCAAGAATCGGGTCTCGGACCCCGCGCTTTCCCGTTTGCTGGCGTCTCTGTTGCATCCTTAGTGCAATTTCGTTCGACCACTTTGTTTCCGCGATGTGCAGCGCAGGACCTAATGGACGGGGGAACGTTCAACGTGTCATAGTTTACGATTTGAGCGCTCCGGAGATTCGAATCCTTGGATACCACAATGACCAGTTCGCGACATAGATGGATCTCTCATTGCGAAGAAATGGTTGCTGCCCTCGGTACGTCAAAGATGGCTGGCACGATCTTTGAGGCGGTTTCGGCGGCCACCCCCATTTGTGAGTTTTCCGCCTGGATTTGGCCCGAGGTTGGCTCGCCTCACGCTATCGCATGCGGCGGCGATTCATCCGGCTGCCTTGAACGCACGCGCAATTATGAAAGTCGATACTTCAACTTTGATCCCGTGCGATCAACCATAGGAAGCGCGCATCATTCCGACTGGGTCATAAAGACGGTCGATCCTGGCAGCATCCGTCATTACCGGTATTTACAGGAATGCTATGTGAAGCCTGCCTTTGTGGAGAAACTCACGATCGCCCGTTGGTTCCTGGACAACTGGTACGTCCTCAACGTATACCGCAATCGCCAGATTGGACGTTTTCTTCCCGAGGAGCGGGAGCGCATCGCGGACTTCTCTCGACTATTCCTTCCCCTTCTCGCGAAGCATCATGAACTCACCTCCTCCGTGAAGGACCTAGCGCTGGGCAAGAGGGAGCGCGTAGATCGGCTAACTCTGGAGTTGCACGCCTTGAACTCTTCGCTCACTCCCCGCGAACTTTCTGTTTGTGCTTACACGGCAGCAGGGATCACGGCGCAAACCACCGCCAAGGACCTCGGTATCAAAGTCAGCAGCGTTCTCACCTACAGGCGCCGCGCTTATACCCGCCTGTCCGTTTCGAGCGGCTACGATATTGCCGCTCTGCTGATACGAAAGCAAAAATCGCTTCTGTCATCAGATCTGACGACAAGCCCACAGCGTGGTCAGTCGGATACTAGTGGCAATGAGCACAGCGGTCACGACTTCATCCACGCACGGCCAGCCGGGCGTAGACGCTTCTTTCATCGCATCAATACGGAGCCGTCTCGCCAGCACCCCCATCCTGCATTTCATCAATGGCTCATGGACTGCGGGTGAACGTGGAGAAACGTTTACCACCTGCGACCCGGCTACGGGACTTCCGTTAGCTAACGTGGCCGCAGGCCATAGTGAAGACGTGAACCGTGCGGCATTGGCGGCCAGCGCGGCATTCACTAAATGGAGTAGAACGAAGGCCAAAGACCGCCGCAAGTACCTACTTCGCATCGCTGATCTTATCGAGAAGCATGGCGACGAACTCGCTACGATTGAATGTCTCGATGCAGGCCAGGTGCTCCGCATCGTTCGCGCCCAAATTGCTCGGGCAGCTGAGAACTTCAGCTTCTATGCCGACTGGGCGGAGAAGGCGATGGACGGCAGAACGTTTCCTGTCGACCACGAATGGCTGAACTATAGTCTTCGTGTCCCCGTTGGCGTCTGTGGAATCATCACACCGTGGAACGCGCCGCTTATGCTTTCGACGTGGAGAATCGCGCCCGCCCTGGCGACCGGGAACACGGTTATCCTGAAGCCAGCCGAGTGGTCTCCGCTAACCGCTTGGAAGCTTGCAGAGATCATTGCCAAAGCGGACTTGCCGCCGGGTGTCTTCAACGTTATTCAGGGTTTCGGAGAGGAGGCGGGTGCGCCGCTCGTCGCGCACCCACTAGTGCCGCTGATCACACTGACGGGAGAGACATCGACCGGTACGTTGGTCATGAAGAATGCCGCCGAAGGCATCAAGCGGTTGTCCCTTGAGTTAGGCGGCAAATCTCCGGTCATCGTATTTGACGACGCTGACCTTGATCGAGCACTCGATGCCGTAATCTTCCAGATCTATAGCTTCAACGGAGAGCGTTGTACGGCCAATTCGCGGGCGTTGATCCAGGAGTCGATCTTTGATGAATTCACGGCTCGTCTTGCGGAGCGTGCCGCGGCAATTCGGGTAGGTGACCCTCTTCAGATGGAAACAGAGGTCGGCCCTCTCATTCATCCGGAGCATACCGAGCGCGTGCTGGAATACATCCGAATAGGTCAACAGGAAGGCGCCCTACTGCTTGCCGGCGGTTCCCGTGTGGGCAACGAAGGCAACTTCGTTCAGCCGACTCTGTTGGTTGGCAATAACCGTATGCGGATTGCGCAGGAGGAGATATTCGGACCCGTCCTCACAGCGATTCCGTTCAAAGAAGAGAGCGACGCGCTCGTGATGGCGAATGATGTGCGATACGGCCTGGCCTCGTACATCTGGACACGCGACATATCTCGCGCTCTTCGGATGGCGCTGGAGTTGCAAGCGGGGATGACTTGGATCAACAGCCAGAACGTCCGCCACCTTCCAACGCCGTTTGGAGGCGTCAAGTTTAGTGGGACGCATCGTGAAGGCGGCGACCACGCGTTTGAGTTCTACACCGAGCTGAAACACGTCGCTGTGCCGCTGCGTGACCAGCCTATTCCAAAGTTTGGACGGCTCAAATGAATCCCAATGAATATGAAACCTGGAGTGAGGGTGTGGTCCCTCACGTCATAAGAATTGGCCACGCAATCCTCTACGTCACCAATCTCGCCGCTTCCCGCCGCTTCTACGTCGAACTGCTCGGCTTGCATGTATTGCACGAATCCGAAACAACGCTCTATCTGCGGGGCACCGAGGACCGGGAATGGACCTTGAAACTTGAACTTGCATCCAGGCCTGGGGTGCGGCATATCGCATACAAGATGGCGTCCGATCGGGCCGTTGACGACGCGGTCACCATGGCAGAACGTCTCGGGCTGCCGCATCGCTGGGAAGAAGAGAAGGATCGTCCAAGATTGCTGCGTATGCAGGATCCGTTCGGCTTTCCGATTGCCTTCTACTACCAATCGATCCGTCACCATTGGCTCCTTCAGGAATACCACCTTCACTCTTCGACTGGCATTCAGCGAGTGGACCACTGCAACATGCTGACTCCGAACGTCCGTGGCATGATGCGCTGGTACATGGAGCAGTTGAACTTCCGCCTATCCGAGTACTCGGCAGACGATAACGACGAGATATGGGCTGCCTGGATTCAGCGTCGCGGGAGCGTGCATGATCTTGCTATGACGAACGGACGCGGCCCCCGCATGCACCATTTCGCGTATTGGGTACCGGACAGCTCGCGCATCTTCCAGATATGCGATGTTCTCGGGGGAGCGCGCGAATTCGCAGCCATCGAACGTGGCCCAGGACGGCACGGAATCTCAAACGCGTTCTTTGTCTACATTCTCGATCCGGATGGTCACCGTCTCGAGTTCTATACCTCGGACTATCTCACAGTCGACCCGGACTTTGAGCCTATCCGGTGGAACGTCCACGATCCCGCCCGGCAGCAGCTGTGGGGCGGCGGCAGCCCCGAAGAGCTGGTTCACCGACGGCAGTCTTGTGGAGAGGTTCGACGGCGGCTTCGAAACGCCGCAGGAACCGGCGCTAACAGGCATGCCGACCTATATTGCCGAATAAGCGCTTGCATGTGCCGTAGGTGGAGGGGTCCGAATGACCAGTGAAACCCAGGCTCTCGCGCAACGTGTGGTGGGAGCTTTGTTACATGACGACCGCGCCACATGCATGTTAAATATAGCTGTTGTATCCGTGGACGCTGGAGCCGCCTGCGTTGAGATGACGGTTCGCCCGGACATGCTGAACGGTCATAAGGTGTGCCATGGCGGCATTCTGTTCGCTCTTGCTGACACCGCGTTTGCCTGCGCAAGCAACAGCCGCAATCAGCGTGCGGTCACCGCTGGCGCGCAAATTGATTTCCTCCATCGCGCGGTTGAAGGAGACGTTCTCCGCGCGACAGCCGTGGAACTCTCAGTCGGTCGGCGTCTGGGTCTCTATGACGTAACCATTTCGAATCAGCAAGGATTGACGGTAGCCCAGTTCCGCGGTAGATCGTGCAGCCTCAGCGGCACGGTGATCAATCAGGCGAGCGCCGCGCAAGATTCCAGCGGATAAACAACGCGTACTGAAGCTGTCCGAATCCACAAGGCCTCCGTCAGCCCAACGCAACCGCACAGGTACTCTGCGGTTTCTCTAATACACCTTGTCACCTGGTGACTTGTAGACTATTATGAAATTCGATACGAACGCTACGGCGACTATCCGCTTTTCGCCGGAGGTACTCCTCTCACCATGGCCACCAGGACGCAGACGAAAACGCAGGGCACCCACTTTTCAGAGCGAAGTACCTCGGTTGCCGAATTCAATGGCGTGGGCACGCCAGTGGATTGGCGCAGGGTCGCGAAGACCCTTCTTATATCGAGGGCAGTGGACACACTCGAAGAGACCAAGTTGTTTCCCGAGAAGCTGACGTCCTTCCAGATCAGCTCGCGCGGCCATGAGCTCGGTCAAATTCTTCTCGGCACCATGCTGACCGGTAAACGCGACGGGGTCAGCGTAAATTACGGTCCCGTCCGCTAATGTTGACGCTTGGACTCCAAGTTGCCGATGTCCTCAAGGGAAATATTGGAAAGGCGTGCGAAATCTGGCAAGGACGCGACTCGGGCCAGATGCAAAACATCCCAAACGAGAACGGCTGCACTGTGCTACCCACGTCGGGAGGTGTCGGCACACAGTACACCCCGGCGGCAGGCTGGGCGCACGCCATCCGTTACCACGCCGAGACACTGAGCGATCCGAGCTATCACGGCTCCATCGCTGTTGTTGTCGGCGGAGACGGCTCGGTTGCTTCCAACGGTTTCTGGTCAGCGCTCAACATCGCCGCCACGCGTAAACTGCCTTTGCTGTTCTTTCTGGAAGACAACGGCTTCGGTCTCACCGTGCCATCGACGGTCCAGACGCCGGGCGGAAATATCGCGAAGAACCTAGCATCATTCAGGGGCATTCGTTTTTTTCATGCCGATACGGCCAAGCCTTCCGATACAGCCCACGTATTGGCCGACGCAGTGCAATACGTGCGCGACGGGAAGGGACCTGCCTTCTTGCGGCTGGTCATGCCGCGGCTCAACGGACATTCGGGACAGGACACGCAAACCTACAAGAGTCCTGAACTCCTGGAGGCGGAGCGCCTGAAAGATCCCTTGATACATCTGCGGGCTCACCTGGTACCCTCCCTCCTCTCGGAGGCAGAATGGAAGAGCTTCGAGCTAGAGGCCGAGGAGCATGTGCAGCAAAGTCTCGCTGAAGCTCTTGCTGCGCCGGCGCCGGATGCTTCAGCGGCCGCTGTCGTTCGGTATCGCTACGCGGAAGACGAGGCCGAGCCTGTAGTGTCTGTCCCGGCGCCGGAACCCACGCGCAGTAACATGCTCACCGCGATACGCAGGACATTGCAAAGCGAGCTCCGGTCAAATCCAAGGCTACTGATCTTTGGCGAAGACGTGGGCGTTAAGGGTGGTGTACATGCCGCCACGATGGGACTCCAAACGGAGTTTGCGCAGCTCGTGTCTTCGACACCAGCTTGTCTGAAGAGGGAATCATCGGCAATGCCATAGGTATGGCACTTGCCGCGCTGCGTCCAGTCGCTGAAATTCAGTTTCGTAAATACGCGGATCCCTGCATGGAGCAATTGAACGACTGCGGCTCGATGCGCTGGCGCACGGTCAACCGTTTCAGCGCACCCATCGTGGTAAGGATGCCGGGCGGCTTCGGGCCGAGATGCGGCGATCCGTGGCACGGCGCCTCCAACGAGGTTGCCTTCGCCCATGCCCCTGGCTGGCAACTCATATACCCCTCGAATGCGGAAGATGCCACGGGCCTGCTGCGCATGGCGATGCGAAGCAAGAACCCGAGTATTTTCTTTGAACATCGTGCCCTGCTGGACGCAGCCTCGGCACGTAGACCATACCCGGGAGACGATTTTGTCCTTCCGCTTGGCGTGGCGAAGATGGTTCAAAACGGCACCGACATCACCGTAGTAACGTGGGGTGCCATGGTGGAACGGTGCGTCGAGGCCGCGCTCCACACCAGCATATCGGCTGACATCATTGACCTGCGCACCATCGTTCCCTGGGACCGCTCCACCGTGCTGGCCTCCATTCGGCGGACTCGCCGCTGCATCGTTGTCCACGAAGACACGCTTACTGCCGGTTTTGGTGCAGAGATCGCGGCCGTTATTGGTCGCGAGGCATTCCTGGATCTCGACGCGCCAGTGGAGCGGATGGCCGTGCCAGACATTCCACTGCCATACAGCGTGCCTTTGATGGAAGCCATCCTTCCCAATCCCAGTTCCATTGCGCAGCAGATGCGAGCCACGCTGGATTTCTGAAAGGACGTTGTCATGTCACTTATTGAAGTCCGCATGCCCGAAGACGACACAGAGGGCACTGAAGCGGTCGTATGCGTGTGGCTAAAACAGCCTGGCGACTACGTTGTTGAAAATGAACCCGTGGTAGAGATCAATACGGACAAGGTTACACTGGAGGTTGCAGCGCCGACCGGAGGAACTCTGCGCGAACAATGCAAGGTCGCCGGCGACTCAGTTAAATGGGGGGAGTTGCTCGGTGTGGTCGAGACAGGTACAAGCGGCGTGCGGCAGGAGAACGCTGCAGGTGCGTCAACAGCGCCTGTCGAATCACCCTCGGAGCATACTGCTTTACTTTCCACGCGTACGCCCCCAGGTAGCGAGGTGGCGGCGACGTTTTCTCCGGCCGTTCGCCGCCTTTTGGCGGAACTTGGTATTGACCCATGCTCTATCCCGAAAGTTGGGCGAGGCGGCCGCCTGACACCGGAAGATATCCGACAGTATCTGTCAGCGGGACGGTCTGAATCATCGTGTCCCGCGTCCGGCGAATCTCCATCGACCTCCTCTGTAAACTACTCTTCAGGTCGCAGGGTGGAGCACACGCCGATGCGCAAGAGCATTGCTAGCCACATGGCCCGCAGTGTACAAACGGCCCCGCACGTTACTGCCGTCTTCGAGGCTGATCTCTACAACGTGTTCAGTGATCGCGAACGACGCAAGCAAGCATCTGGAAAAGACTCCACGCCGACGATTACGGCTTATCTCATTCGCGCCGCCGTGCGCGCCATCAAGGTTGTACCCGTAGTAAACAGTAAGTGGCACGATACGCACCTCGAGGTGTTCGATCACGTGAACTTCGGCGTCGGAACGGCGCTGGAGTCCGGCGGTTTGATCGTACCCGTTCTCCGCAACGCACATCAACTAAATCTGATCGAGCTCTCTCAAAATTTGCGGGAGATGACCGAGAAGGCGCGCAGCGGCAAGTGCACGCATGCGGATTTGGACGGTGGCACATTTACCCTGTCTAACCACGGAGTTGGCGGTAGCCTATTGGCTGCACCGATCGTGTTGCCGCACGGCCAAGCCGCGATTCTCGGGACAGGCAAGGTGCAAAAACGCGTCATCGTTTGCGAGACCGGTGGAAGGGAACTGTTCCGCATCCGGCCCATGATGTATGTAACTCTCACCATCGACCATCGAGTTCTGGATGGGCAGCAAGGCGATGCGTTTCTGACTGCCTTCGTCACAGCGCTCGAAAACCCGGAAGTGTAGGTTGAGCAGGGTCCGCAATAAACCTGGCTACAAGTTTTAGTTCTATGATAAAGTCATCAGGTGACATGATGTCTATATAACCCCCGGCAGGTTGAAAATTATTATGTGTGCAAAAAAGAACCGCCTCCTCGCAATGGTCGAGCGTAAAGAGATTCCGCTCGGGATCCAGCTCTTTACCGGAAGTCCCGCATTGATCGAGGTCCTGGGCCAGACCGGGTTCGACTTCGTCATGATCGATACCGAGCACTCCGATACCAATGTCCGCGCACTCGAGCCTCTGATTCGAGCCGCCGACGCTGCTGGCCTGATCTCCTACGTGCGGGTTCCGGATCTGCACAACGAAGTGGAGATTCGGCGTGCGCTTGAGGCGGGTGCAGAAGGGCTCTTCCTTCCTATGGTTCAGTCTGTCGAAGATATCGACCGCGTGGCGGACTTCGTCTACATTCCGCCCAAGGGCAAGCGCGGAATCTGTCCGGCCATCAGGGCGGCGGGTTACAACGTGCGCAGATTCGAGGAATACGCCGCTTGGAACAACAACGAGATCGCCTTGGTCCCGATGATCGAAAACGCTGCGGCGGTGGAGAATGTCGAGGCAATCTGCGCGCATCCAGCTGTCAAAATGATCGTCTTCGCGCCTGGCGACCTGGCGTTTCAGCTCGGCGAGGGTTCCCAGATGATGCGAGGACCAAAGGTGCAGGCGGCCTACCGCAAGACACTGGACGCGGTGAAGCGTCATGGTGTGGTCCTCATTGGCGGCCCGATCCTCGATCCCACCCCCGCGTCCTGCCGCAAATTTTTTGACGACGGCGTCCGCATCTTCACGCTCGGGCTCGACACGCTCGGCTTTCGGCGCTTCTGCGAGGCTACGGTCAAGGCCCTCAGCGCCGGAATCGAGGGAACAGAGTACACTCGCAGACCAGCGCCTGAGTCGGGCTTTCCAAATTAATTCAGCGACATTGAACTTCCAGCGCGTTGGGCAAGTGCTGGACAGATGGAGATGGACAGATGATTTCCAAGTACAAGCGGTATGTTATCGGTCGCAATGAAGAGGGAAAATCGGCCGTCCTGATGGACGAAGCCACCAACGTGCAAGAAAACCCGGGCTTCTTCTGGCGTGCCACGCTGTGGAGCACGCGTGAAGTACCAGTCGACAACACCATTGATGGTGATCGCGCCAACGAGGTGACCACACGCGAACCATTTCCCGGAGGCATGCTAATGCGAATACTCGAGCTTCCGCCGGATCCACCGAAGGACAAGCATCTTGAGAATTTCCTTAAGCTGAACAAGCAGATCAAGCAGAAGTACGAAGCTTCCGAAGAAGACATTGCGCGCCACCCCACGATGCACCGCACGGACACGCTGGATTGCATTTATTGCTGTAAGGGTGAGATTCACCTGATTACCGATGTCGATGATGTCGTCTTGCGCCCTGGCGATTCGGTCGTTATCCGCGGCACAAATCACGCCTGGAGTAACCTCTCGAACGAGCCAGCACTCCTGGTTGGTTGCATGATTGACGCTCACCCATTGCCCTAAATATCCCCAGACATAAGGGGGATCCCGGACTCATGTGTATCTTGCAGTGGCGCCGCAGCGTGCAATTGCTCAGATCTGGGTTCGGCCGCTTTCGTATCTGCCTTGGAGTCAATTACCTGTTTTTGAACTTCTAGCGCAGCGAGAAGATGCGCACGCATCGTCTGTCGGGCTTTTCTCGCGTCTCGCATTGCGATACATTCCAGCATTTCAGTGTGTGCGGGCATTACTCTCTCGACTAGACCGCTCTCCTCCGCAACGAGCTTTCGGATCCCTACCAGTAAGTCCTGGATAGAGTCCAACAACAGTGTGAGAAGAGGATTATGTGTCGTCTGGGCGAGACGTTTATGGAATTCAGAGTCCTTAGCTGCAAACAGTAGCGGGGTTGCTCTTGCCGCATCCATCTCGTCCAAAATCCGACGAAGATCCTGAATGTCTTCTTCCGAAGCCTGCTCAGCTGCTAGGCCGATATTCTCCACTTCCAGGAGAGACCGAACCTGATGCAAGTGATTAAGGCTGACATCCCGACCCCAGGAACGCAGGAATAGATTCAGCGGCGCCACCATCTCTTCGTGACTCAGCGCGCGAACCGTAGTGCCAACGCCATGGGTCGTTTCAAGCAATCCCTTTGCGGAAAGAACGCGCACGGCTTCCCGCAAGACAGTACGGCTAACACCTAGACGCTCAGCGAATTCTCTTTCTGGGGGAAGTTTTGTGCCGACAGCTAGACGCTCTGAAAGGATCAGTTCTTGATTTTTTGCACAACCCTGTCGACTAACGCGCTCTTGTTTCCAACCGTACCGAATCGAAGTTTGTGTACTTGCTTGACTGCTGAATTTGTCATTCGTTGATCCGCATCATTTTCCCATCATAGAGTCTTATCAAGGCAAGTCAAGTAGAAGTGGTAGGAGGTCTGACAGAGTCAGAAGTGGTTCTGTCGATTCGTCGTGGGTCACTAAACTTAAAATGGACTGGTATGAGGTAGGAGGTAGGCACCACATTTAAAATGCAATAAAATCAATAAGATGAAAGATTCAGTTGACAGGATACTATAGCGCGCAATACTATTCGCTCGACCTTGTAACTCGTTCCTCTGTCATGCAAAAGGACGAGTCGGTTATGTCAAGTTTAGAACACGCCGGTAAGGTAAATCGTCCGCGGATGAGACTCATGATCGCAGGTCAACTCTCCGCAATCTGATGGAACGAACGTTCGCGAATCGCGCACTCCAGGGCTGCAAGACCCGCGCATAAATATTAAAGGGTACTGCGCCTTTTGCACGTAGGGCGGGGAAAGGGAGAAGGGATGAATCGATTGATGAAGCCGAACATTTTGATGGGAGGGCTGGGAGCGCGGACGGTCCTTTGCGCGATGCTCATTGCTGGTTTAGGCGCTCTTGTGGCCCCGAAAGCGATGGCTCAAGCAGTCGCTGTTGCCGAAGTCACAGGCTATGTAACCGACCAGACCGGGGGTGCAGTGCCTAACGCTCAGATAACGATGACGGAAACTGATAAGAACCAAAGTCACACGACCACTTCGGACTCGCGAACAGGTCGATACTCATTTCCGAACCTTGATGTTGGGACCTATAAGTTAACGGTCTCGCACGGCGGGTTCAGCAACTACATTCAGTCGGGCATTGTTCTCCAAGTTGCTAGTAACGTGACTATAGACGTAAAGTTGTCGGTCGGTGCAGTAACCCAAACTGTCGAGGTTAAGGCCGATTCGGCAATGATCGAGACCAAAGATAACTCGATCGCGCAAGTTATCGATTCGCGCCGGATGGTCAACCTGCCGCTGAATGGTCGCAACCCTACCCAAATCCTGCTTCTCACTGGTGCTGCGACCGCCGGTCAGGGCGGCGGAGATCTCATCAGCAGCAAGAATATCGGAGGTTCCAACGGCTCCGGCACATTCTCTATCGCGGGAGGTCAGAACAACGGCGTCAACTATCTACTTGACGGCGGTGACAATAACGACCCGCTCTTCAACGTCAACTTGCCGCTTCCTTTCCCCGACGCGATCCAGGAATTTAGCGTCCAGAACGTCATCATTGCCGGCGCAGTACGGATTGCAC
>CAWEWV010000013.1:0-738799 GCA_963812865.1 uncultured Acidobacteriaceae bacterium
CCAGCCAGATCCAGTAGGGGACACCGCTGGTACTTTCGGTTCCGATCGAGCCGTAGAGAAAATGTTCTTCGGCACTGGCGAAGTACGGCGGTGGCGTCTCACGGAAGAACTGTTCGTAACCCACAAGAGCGATGAACACCACCATCAACGCCGCCACGGCCAATAGCCCGACGCGCATGCGGCGCAAACCGCACGAATGTCGTCTCCTCGAGCGGATGCCTCTTCCGCTCGCGCACGGCGAGCGCCAGCAGAGATGCTTCGGGCAGCAAAAAGGTCAGGTCGAAAAGGCCGAGCTGATTGTAGTCGCGATTGAAGCCGCAGAAGAAGATCACCCCAGCCAGCCGCGCCACGACCGCCAGCCACGACACCGGGAGATAACGCAACGGGTGCAGCGCAGCCGGCACATAGAAGGCGCTCAGCAAAAGCAGGAGGAGCGCAGCGAAGCTGGGCCACATCAGCGGCCATGCCTGGGGCAGCGCGAACATCGTCATCACCGGACCCGGCATCAGCAGAGTCGGCAGCGCCAGCAGGCAGTTGGCGACAAGGCCGATCCATACCACGCGACTGAACCACACGGCGTATCTGTTCAAGGCGTGTCCTGTCCGCAAAGGCGGAGTCGGGCTGCTACTGCGTTTTTAGGTACTCGAGCAGATCCTGTTTTTGATCGCTCGGAAGAGTGGTGCCGTAAATGTGTCCGCCGTTTCCATTTCCAGGAATTGTCGTGTCGTAAATCGATCCCTCGGCGCGCGCCTCCGCGCTATCGGAGATGAAGCCCACCTGTGCTCGTCGTAAACGTCGTAACCCCGCGCGAACACTTTGGGGCGATCCGAAGGCTGGTTGAGCAGGTCAGCCAGCGTGGGAACCGAGCCGTTATGCAGATAGGGAGCACGCGCCCAGATGCCATCCAGCGGCACATTGGCATAGCCATTCGTCTTGGCGAAGTGCTGGAAGCGATGCACGTTGTCTGGAAAAAGCAGCGCCTGGCTGGTGGCCAGTGTATAAGTGAACGAATTCAGCCGGTAAGGATCGGTTCCCACCGAAGCGATATCTTCGACGGTTCCGGTCCGGCTTCCCGTGAAACTGTGGCACTGGGCGCACTGCGCGTCGAAGATCGCCTTGCCGCGTGCGCTGCGAGCCGCGTCCACGGGAAAGGGAAACTTCGGTGGAGGCAGCGTCAGGATCCAGTCGTGCACTCGCTGGATGCCTGCATAATCCACCGTCACCGGCGTCACGCCGGCCCCCAGCGCGGCGCTCAGGTTGCGCTCATCCAGGGAGGTGTTGTTCCCATCCCAGTGCAGGTGCATCCCTTCGCGCGGCTGCTGGTTCCAAAACGACGGAAAATCGGCGGCGCCGATGAGTTCCGAGCGCGGCAACCGGGTGAGGTCCCAGTTGAACTGGATAGCTTTGTAAGGATTGAAGGTGTCCACACGGCCCCGGCCCCACGCCGGCAGCGTGGGATCATCCAGTAGCGGGCTGATCCGATTCCGCAGAGAGAGCGTCTCCAGCTTGGTGCGCTGGATCACGATCAGGTAAAGCAGCAGACGCTGCAACAGGCTGACATGCGTACCCGATTGCTCCGCTTTCGCGATTACGTTGCCCGCGGTAAGCCGGTCGTCAAGCGAGCAGGCCTGAACGAACTGGAACAATCCTTCGAGATTGAGCTGGTGGGCGGGCATGCCCAGAACGATCTGTTCCGGAGCGGTGGGCGAGGTGCGCACCGTACCGGTGTGGCACGCGGCGCAGTTCACACCCACCTGGTCCAGCCCAAGCCGCCTGCGGCGCGAGATGCCGATGGGCAGCTCGTGTCCAGGCTCGAAGATCAGCCCCAGGGAGGGGTAACCGCCGGGTAGTTTCTCAGGACAAATGGCCGGGAGCGTCTTGAAGATAAGATAGGGCGGGAGCACCCCGCCGACCGGCGTGAGTACGCTGCCTCCCGTTTCGCTGCCGATCGATCCATACTTATAGTGCTCGCGGATATCGGTATAAGTGACCGCGTGATCGGCGAGGAAGTAATAGAGCAGATAGAGCCCGATCGCGATCACCGCAAAGATCAGTACGAGCACCACAGTTGTCCGGAAGCGATGCTGCCAGCGATCGACCGGACTCGAATAGATTCGGTCGACCAGGTCGCCTTCCCCGGTTTGAATGATGGCTTCCTCTCTCATGCGCGCGTCTCCTCGCCGGCAGGAGTTGCTGCTGCCACCCCTTCGGGATGGAAGACCTCCATGATTTTGGCGACCATTGCCTCCTGGTCGCCGTTGAAGCGGCGCACGTCATAGCACCCAAGAGGATTGGCAATGGCATTGACCAGGCAGCGATTGCAAAAGCTGCATGGCTTTTCGGGCAGATCGTGCCCTGTGCGCAGGATGTGAGGCAGGTCGCGGTTGGCCACCAGCGGCCGCGCGATCGAAACCGCGTCGGTATAGCCTTCGGCGATCACGCGACGGATGACGCGAGCGTCCTGATAGCCTCCCGTGTTGATCACCGGTACGCTGACGTGTTTCTTCACAACCTTGCAGTATTCCGAGCTGACCGCCTCAACAGGATGGTCCTTCTTCGTTCGCTCCCAGAATGCGGAGAAGATGGGCCGCAGGAAGCGGAAGTGGAACATCGTGTAGTTGAAGTAACCGCGAACTCCGCTCGCCACCATGGTTCCGTACCACCAGTTCAGCTCGTCGGGAGGAAACCCGCCGGGCGGCAGCAGAGGATGCGGAAAGATGCTGCCGATCGAGACATGAATGGCATCGACGCCCGCTTCTTCCGCCCACTTAGCGACCTCCACACCTTCGTCCAGCGTGTTTCCTTTCTTCTCCCACGGATAGAGCGCATTGGCGAAGTCCACCGCATTCAGCTTTGCCTGAAGATGGAAGTCATCGCCCACTTCCTTGCGGATCGCGGCAATGATCTCGAGCAGAAACGCCGCGCGGTTGCGCAGGCTGCCGCCGTACTCGTCCTTTCTGTCGTTGATCGCCGAACTCAGAAACTGGGTGATGAGATATCCATGGGAGGCGTGCAGTTCCACGCCGTCCAATCCTGCCTCGCGCGCGCGGCGGGCGCCGGATGCGAAGTACTGGATGGTCTCGCGAATCTGTTTCAGCGTCATGGCCTCGCACAGCAGCCCGTGAAAGGTATCCATCCTGCTGGTCGAGGAAAGCGCCTTGAACTTGAAGTTTTCCACCCCCGGGTTATCCCGCTGCCTTCCCGAATGGCTGAGCTGGAGAATGTACTTGCAGTCGTGGCGGTGCACGGCCTCGCCCACCGCACGCCAAAACGGGATCTTGTCGTCGCTGTCGATCATGGCGTAGTTAGGCATGATGCGCCCGCGCAGATGCACCGGCACGTACGACGAAAGAATGGCTCCCGCCCCGCCCTTAGCGAACGACTCCTCCCAGTTGATCCGCGTCTGCGTGCCGGTTCCATCGTAGTTATCGAATCGCCCGGAGATATTCGAGCGGAAGATGCGGTTCTTCACGCGCAGGTTCCTGAATTGCAGCGGCTCGAAGATGACATCGTTCTGCATGGGAAGACCGTCCTCTCTAAAAGGTCTTCATGTACTCGATCAGAGCCTGCTTCTGATCGTCGGACAGGTTGGCGCCAAAGGTGTGGCCATGATCCTCGATCAGATCGGGTGCCTGGCTCAGCTTCAACAGGTCGGGAACCAGTTTTCTGAGCTCGTCATCGTACTGGCCGTTGTTCTGGAGCGCGTGGACCAGCCGCACGAGCAACTCAGGATGGCTGCTCAGATAATTCAGCTCGTTCAGAACCTCCGGCGCCTGAGCCGCCCCGAAGAGGTTGATATTCGCCAGCAACTCGACCGGCGTACCGGCTGGAATCCGTATCTTGATATCGCGAATCTGCAGAATGGAATCCGCGCCCGTCACCTTGACACTCTTCGCCCCCAGCCTTTTTTCCGGCCACAGCAACTTCTCCGTCGCATCTTCATAGGCCGTCATTCTCCCCTTCACCGAAGGGTCGCCCGTAAAGGTGCCCAGCAGATTGTTCTCGAAGAACGGAGCCGTCGCCCACACGTTGATCAGTGAAGGCGTGCGATAGTAGCCGCCGTGCGTAATTTTGAAGGGCAGCGGGGACCCGGCATCGAAGGGATTGGGCATCATCATCGTTCCCGGCGAGGGCAGCTGTTTGAAAGTCTGCGAGGAGAAGTTCTGCCAGATATGTCCCTCGATGGGATTCGTGCCCAGCGCCCGGTTTGCGTTCGTGCCGATCGCGAAACGCGGGTCGGTAGAAACCACCGGGTAGCGGTCGTCGTCGGAGAGAAAGTTTTTGTCGAGGAAGTTGGCCGACATCACCAGCTTCACCCACGCCGGCTTGGCCGCGTCGGAATGTTTGTCCAGGCCGTTCGCCACCTCGGGCGGAACCTTGCTCGAGTGGCAGCGCGCGCAGTTCTCCGCAAAGGCCCGTTTGCCCTTGTCCAGGACCGTCGGGTCCGCGGTTAAATACGCCGCGCCGCCAGGAGCATTCCTCAGCGGATACGGCTGCACGGCATCGAGAAAGTCGGCGGCGTTGGTCATCCGCGCGGAGGTCAGTTGCCAGTCCACGCAATCGTTCTGCGCCTTGCTCAGATCGAATGGGTGCTGGGTCGTCGGCACTTCCGGCATCGGCAAAAGAGGCAGCGGCCGCAGGATACCGGTGAAGCTGTCTTCCAGACCGTAGCGGTAGTCCGGGCAGCTTCCAATATTGATGTAAACACGCAGCGCGGCGTAAGCGGGACCGATGGAGTCCGACCCATCTTTCAGAATGTGCGGTACCTGCTGCGTGGTCCCGTCATTCATGACCTCTGCGTGCTTCGGGCGCGCCGAGAGGATGTACCAGATGGAGTTGATCGCATTCGGATTGTCGATGAAGTCCGTACTGATGCGGCTGGTGTCCGATGTTCCCGGCGGCTGTGTCTCGTAGACCCAGTAGAGGAAAGTGCTCGGCGTCAGCCGGCCCTTGAACATCTCCGACTCGCGCAGGTACTGGTTGCCGAACGCCGGCGCCAGATTGTCCCATGTAGGATTCTCCGGATCGGCCGGCGGATTATCCGGATTGAAGGCGATATGGCACAGCCCGCACGTCAGGCCCGCCAGATAAGGCGGTTCGATGCGGGAGTCACGGTTGAGATACTTCTGCGCGTTCCATGTTTTGGAATCGAAATCGGGATTGGGGAAGAGGCGAAGGCCCATGATCCCACTGGAGTATGGATCCTGGCAATTGTCCAGCATCAGCCCGTACGCGTCCGGTTTGGTCGCTTTAGTGCAACCGGGATCGTTGATGACGCCGAGCTTCGCAAAGCGCTGGTCTCGCGGCGTGCTCGTAATGTAGTCCATCATGTTCACGTCGATGGGCAGCTCCAGCAGGTTGCTCAACGTCCACAGCCTCTTCTCCGCCATGCGCCAGAAGCGAGGATTGCCCCGCGCATTCTCCGGACTTCCGGTGGTGCGCAGCGGGTCCCCACCCGGCCACAGGTACCAGGTACATGCCCCCTGGAGTTCCTGTGGCGTCAGATAGTAGCCATAGTGATTGGGCAGCTCACCGGGGATGCCGTCGCAGGTATTGGTATAGTGCGCGAAACGCGTTTTGGGATCGGGATAGGTCGCCGTCTGCTTTTGATCTCGGAGCGGGCAGCCCGCGCACACAAGACAGACCGCCGCCACTACGCCAGGTGCCAGGAATTGGCTCATCCGATTGCGCTGTTGGTCCATGTTGATAAGGCCCTTTCTCGATGGAGACGCAGCTCCGCTTGCGACCGCCCGTCAGAAAAATCGCACGACTCCGCGTCAACCGACCGTGGCCACAGTCGCATAATCGGGACCGAGAGCCTGGTCGTTAAACTTCAGGTTGGACGGCCGGTACGTGCTGACATTCTGGCAGCGCATTGCGACGCTGTTCGAGAGCGAGACGTTCGGCGCAATCGTCCTCGGGACCGGGAATCCCCACAGTGGGCTCCACGACTCATTGATCTGATCGAGTGCGTATTTCGAAGCAGCAGGGATGACGTATTTGGCGACGGCCACCGGCGCAAACTGCACGCCGAGCGCCGCTGCCTTGCTCATCATCCAGGCCAGCGTGATGTCGGAGAGCGCCGTACCGGAGTCCTGCGCTGCCGGCGTCGTGCCGCCTCCCACGTCGCTGTGGCATCCGCAAAACCAAACCTGTTCGACCGTCTGTCCCGGACTCGGATTTCCGGTCCACAGCGTCGGAGGAAACTCCACGCGCCGTTCGTCGATGGCTAAAGCCTGAATGGCATTCAGCACATCCGGATGAAGGGTGGTATCGAGAAAGCCATAGAGGATGGGGCTCACTCCACCGATTACGGAGGGAATCCCTAAAGAGCCCACTGTGTCCCACACACCCACCATCGTAATTTTGGCGTTGTACAAGTTGTACTTGCTGAGGCTGGCGAGGAGCGCGGCTCGCTGGTCCGCATTGCGATAGGCATTGAAGGCGGTGTCCACCATCGAGCTATCGAAATTTCCGGTCGGGAGGCCGCAGGTCGCGATCATACCCGCGAGGCTACGCGCTGTGTATGCGCCGCGGCTGAATCCGAACAGAAAAATCTCGTCGTCGGCGTCGTACACCTGAGAGATCTTGGTGTAACCGTCCTTGATCTTCTGGAAGAGACCAAGTCCAAACGCCCCGCCCGCCAGCTTCTCAATCGGCGTTCCGGCGGAGCCGACGCCGTTGTCATAAAACGGCATCTGGTCGGAACTTACCAGCGTTGCATTGAATATCTTGAGGACGTTTGTATTGTTGGATGTGCCGTCCCAGGTGCCATCGGCGCAGAACACAATGCGTTTACCCACGGGGGAACCCTCCTTGCTGTGGTCATTCGGGGGTGGTTAGCTGCTGGATGGTTACCGCAGTGTCGTGGCGCCATCGCTCCTCGGCTTCGGGGCGATCATGGAACCGCGGGCAGCGCTGCAAACTTTCCAGCCAGGCTGCGTTACAACCAACAAGAGAGCGAAGGGATGCGGGAGTATCTTGTACTTCATTCGCCCTTGTCAAGGACTTTCTCGCACTAAATTCCCTTACGGCTGCTGGAACGATCGGATCCAGCAAACCAGGCCCATGCTTCATCGAAGCAACCCTTCGTCAGCATGGTGTAGCCAAGCCGTCAAACATTACATTATTTGCTCAACATTCGACTTCGGAACCTACAAATTAGCGCCATTGAATGGCTGGGGGCGCTGAAGAAAGCTGTGTCGGCGTCGAATTTGCCCCTGCGTCCTTTCGTCGGTAGTATTCGCAACCTTGCCTCTCGGGGGGCACAGGCTTCTCGAGTTGTTGCATCTGGGTTGTTCTGGTATTCCGCCTCGAGCTTGCAATAGAGGTTTTCGTCGGCCGCTCGTATGTCGTCGGCCAGGGCAAGGTCGCCGAGGCGGGCGCGTTCCTTTCCGCTGAGCTCAAGGATCTTCCAGGTCGGAGGTTATCCCAGCGACCGAAAAAGATGGCCTTCGTAAAAAATAGAGGCTATAGTCTTTTCGATAATAGGAGATTGCAAGATGGACGCTCGAAGCGAAGCCGCCCTGGCCACCGTCAATCCGGCCCTTGCTGATAAAGTGCGTGCTGCTGCCGCAACACTCCAGGCCAATGCAACCTACCTGCTCGTCGTGTCAGGTCTTCGGACAGCAACGGAACAGGACGCCCTCTATGCACAAGGACGTACGGCACCCGGTCATATTGTGACAAACGCCAAGGCTGGCCAATCCATGCATAACTATGGCCTCGCTGTGGACGTGGTTCCTTATCTATCAGGTGAGACCGGAGCGCTTAACTGGCAAGCAAGTACAGAGCAATTCGAGGCCATGGTTGCCGCGATGAAGGCGCAAGGACTCATTTGGGGTGGAGATTGGGTAAGCCTCAAGGACTATGATCATTTTCAGATGTCTAACGTTCCCGTCAATCCCAATAGTGCAATGATCGGCGACTACGGTGTTGGTGACGAAGCTGCCCTGCAAACGATCTGGACGAATGCAGCAGATGGCAAATATGCGGCGTGAACCGGGCGCGGAGACTCCTTTGATGATGTGGTAATTCCGCGTGTGCCCTCAGGCGGATGAACGTCCGTACGGTTTATTGACGCCCTTCATACCGCTCGCGGACGGCACGATGATCTTCAGAAGGGAACGGCACGACGGGTACCTGACGTTCCTGCTTGTTTGGTCGGGAAGGGTTTGCACTAGGCCGACATCAATGAGCTGTTCGCGCTCATAGTCACAACATCCCGTCGCAAATCGCATTCGCCTCTTGCCAAACCTGCCTTCGGCGTTTCAGCCCGGATGCGGTCTCCGCGACCTTGAGCAGCGAGAACGCCAGGTTGAGTTCGGACATAGCGAACTCTGCGCTTACTGAGTCCGGTTCTCGGATTGGCTGCTTAAACTGACTCACGGCTGGTTGGTACGACTATCCTACTTCGTCGCCTTTTTCTTCTTCCATGCAGCCCAGCGTTTCTTCTGCGCTGCGACGATTTTCTCACGTGCTTCGGCGCTCATCCTGCGCTTCTTCCAGGCGGGACGTCCACGTTTCGGTCCGGGGGATTTGCTCGTCAGGAGCCCTCGTACCTGCTTAAGGACCGCAATCTCTGCGTCAATGGCTGAAACAATCATGTTCATCATGCCCGGTAGTGTAGCGCACAGAATAATTTAGTTGGCAAGAAAATTGGAGAGAACGTTATTCCACTGTCTTGCGCAAGTGGCAGTAGTTTGGGATGTGTTCTTCGGAAGTACCGCACGTGGCATCTACGACCGACGTGCATACCGCAGCGGAATATCCCCGTACGCATCAAACCACATGTCACGGCGAAGTGGCCAAACTCTCGGCGTCGCGCCCAGAAGTCTCAACGAGTGATTCGGCGATTTGTGTTCGCCGCGCTCGAGCTTTGCCGACTTGTTCGCGAAATCACTGTCGTTCCAGTGCAAGGCCAGGAAGGGAGACTAAAGAGACGGCAGCCCTGGGGCGTGGGGATGCCTGCCTTCGTGTGTCTTACATCGGTGCACAGACCTGCTTTTTATCGGCGAAAAGCGGCTCCACGGGCCATCGAGGACCTGCGGCAAGGATCCTCGACGGGGCTTTCATTGGTTTTGGCGCGCTGAGGACCAGAAGCCAAATGTAAAACATTTTCCTTGCGCACGGCTCGCAGCGGTGCTATATAAGTTCATCTCTCAGCAAATCTCCAGAATTTGCTGCAGTCACTGCGAGTTCCCCTTCGCAAAGATTCCCCCCGGAGATAACTTCGCCGTGCATTCGCGCTTTCAGCGTGTGCATTAAAAGTGTGCGCCCTGCTGCCTTGAGGAGGATTTGGGACTCACGGGGCGAAGCGTGCCCTTGAGCCGACTTGCTTTCGACATTCCTCAGAAACGCCGGGCCTTCAAGATTCTCTTACAAGAATGGAGAATTCTCGTTCGCTATGACTGTTCTCAAGGTTCGTACACGCATGATCAGCGTTCGACTTTCTGACGATGAATATTCGGCCCTTAAGGCGCTGTGCCTCATCCGGGGAGCCCGCAGCGTCTCAGATCTCACCCGAGATGCCGTGCGTAGTCTGCTCAACCGGAAAGAGCGAGAGGACCTCCTTTCCGAACAATTAGAGGAATTCCGCCTCCAGATGAAGGGTCTTGACCAGAAGATCGAGCGGCTCGCATCGTGTATCGACCCGTCGAGAAGTGAATTGCCGGTCAGGACGCCGATGTCATGAAGACATTTCTTGTTTTGACCTTGTGCGCGTTGCCGGTATCGGCTCAGCAAAGCCAGACCCTGCCTGCGCATGTGGGCACCGGAGCGCAGACGCTTACGGACGTGTTTAACCTTCCGGTAGAAAGGCTTGGCCCCGACGATCTGATTGGGTTGAGCGTCTACGATGAGTCCGAACTAACCCGGACGATTCGCGTGAACTCAGAGGGCAAGCTGCGATTGCCGATGATCAAGCGGCAAATTCAGGCAGCTGGCCTCTATCCCAGCGAGCTCGAAAAAGAAATCACGAGGGCACTAATCGAGGAACACCTTCTGGTGGATCCGATCGTGACGGTTTCTGTCGTCGAGTACCGCAGCCGTCCTATCACAGTGATCGGCGCTGTGAAGAATCCGCTTATTTTTCAGGCGACGGGCAAAGTGACGCTGCTGGATGCGATCTCGCAAGCCGGAGGTCTGACGCCGGAAGCAGGCTCAGAGATCCTGGTGACCAGCGCGAACACGTCGGCCAACAGCAGCTCGCCACCACTCATTATTCGCGTTCCTGTGCATGGCCTGGTTGATGGAGTCGATCCAGCGTTGAACATCCCGCTGGCAGGAGGCGAGGAGATTCGGGTTCCGGAAGCGGGCCGGATATTTGTTCTGGGCAGCGTCAAAAAACCCGGAGCATTTCTGATTACGGGTGGTGCGGAGAGCAGCGTGTTGAAAGCGCTCTCTCTTTCCGAAGGTCTGGACAGCTTCTCTTCGCGCACCGCTTACATTTATCGCGTTGAGGGAGGCCACGTCGGCAAAAGCGAGATCGCTGTTCCGCTCAGGAAGATTATGGATCGCAAATCGCCCGATGTTTCCCTGCTCGCAGATGACATCCTTTATATACCGAATGCGACTGGCAAAAAGGCCAGCCTCAAGGCTCTCGAGACCTCTGTCCTCGTGGCCACCGGTCTGGGCGCCGCCTTGATCTACACGACTCGTTAGAGCGCTGCTGAGAAACGAAATGCCTGAACAGATCGGTTTGCCCGAGATCCTTCATCCCCGGCCTCCGGGAAATCCGGTTGCCTTTTACGCCATGCCGATTCCGCCACAACAGGAATTTAGGCCTGAGGCGCCGGCTGTTCCCCTGTCGCATTATCTCTGGATCCTGAGACGGCAAGGCTGGAAGATCATTGCATTCGTGGCAACCTGCATTTGCGCTACTCTGATCATCTCGGCGCGACAGAAGCCAGTCTACGAGTCGACGGCTACGGTCGATGTGGATCGCCAGGCTCCATCCGAAATTGTGGGTCAGGACTCGACACGCGCCGCTGCTCCCAATGACGCCGATCAGTTTCTGGCCACGCAGGTCAGGCTCATTCAGTCTGACGCGGTTCTGCGCCCGGTGGCGGAGCAGTACCAGCTGCTGAGCCGAGAAGGCCAGATCAACAATATCAAGCCGGAAAGAGTGCAGCAGATCATCAGGGCGCCGATAAAGCTTAAACAGCTCAAAGTGAGTCGACCACCCAATACCTACTTACTGCTGATTAGTTATCGCTCACCCGACCCCGCTCTGGCGGCCGACGTGGCTAATTCGATCGCCGCGTCCTATCTCAACCATACCTACGACATCCGCATTCGTTCCTCGGCGAGCCTTTCGATCTTCATGGAAAAGCAGTTGGATGAACTGAAGGCGAAGATGGAACGCTCCAGCATGGCGCTGGCGCAATTTGAGAAGGATCTGGATGTCGTTAATCCGGAGGAGAAGACAAACATCCTTTCGGCCCGCCTTCTCCAGCTGAACACGGAGTACACCGAGGCGCAGGCCGATCGGGTTCGAAAGGAAGCAGCCTGGGATGCGATGAAGTCCGGTGCTGTCGAAGCAGCGCAGATCTCTTCACAGGGCGAGTCTCTGGCCAAGCTGACCCAAACTCTCAACGAAGCTCGCCAGCGCTTCGCTCAGATCAAATCCACCTACGACTACAATCACCCCGAATACCGCAAAGCAGCCTCGGAGCTGGCCGAAATACAACAACAATTCGATGACACCGTAAAGGATATCCGCGGACGAGTCGAGGCGGAATATCATGAAAGCGTCGATCGCGAGCAGATGCTGCAGCAGTCGGTTGCGCAGACGAAAGCCCAGTGGGACCAAATGAACTCGCGGTCTTTCCAGTACCAGCAGTTGAAGCGGGAAGCTGATACCGATAAAGAGCTCTACGATGAGCTAATCCGGAAAATCCGCGAGGCCGACATCAATGCCGGATTTCAGAACAACAACATCCGGATTGCCGATCTCGGCCGCCCCGCTACGCATCCGGTCCTTCCAAACACAAAGCTGAATCTGCTGCTCGCCCTTCTTCTCTCGACCCTTCTCGCCATCGGCACGGCCCTGCTGCACGACTCGCTCGACACCACTCTGCGCGATGCTGCCGAGGCAAGCCGGTTCCTTGGAGCGGACGTAATCGGACTGCTGCCCAGCGACCGTACCTCCGCACAGCTACCCAGGCGTCCCGCCGCTGTCGCCGATCTTATCTCTCTCACGAGCACCAACGGCAGGAATGGCAGTAACGGCCATCACTCCAACGGCCATTACCCCTCGATCTCCAGATTCGAAGAGGCGGTCCGCACACTGCGCAATACGATCCTGCTCAGTGATTTTGAGCAGCGTCTGCGCTCCATCGTGCTGACCAGCGCCACGGCCTCCGAGGGCAAAACCACCGTTGCTGCACATCTGGCCATTGCCAACGCCGATCGCGGCAGGCGAACCCTGCTCGTCGATGGCGATCTACGCCGTCCCGCTCTGCATGTGCGCTTCGGGCTGTCTCCGAAAGAAGGCTTGTCGAACGTCCTGACCGGCGAGATTGCGTGGCAGGATGCGGTCATCGCTATCGAGGGCAAGCCGAATCTGGAGCTGCTGCCGTCGGGGCCGAGCTCGCATCGTGCAGCCGACCTCATCGGCCCTCGGCTAGCCGAGCTGCTCGATGAATTTGGCAAGCACTACGACCTGGTGATTCTCGATTCTCCGCCCCTGCTCGGTTTCGCCGAGTGCCTGCAGATGGCCACCGCCGCGGATGGCGTCGTGATCGTCACCCGCGCTGGCGAAACCAAACGCAAAGGTGTTGCTGCCGTCGTCTCCACCCTGGTCCGGCTGCGTGCCAACCTGCTCGGGGTTGTCCTTAACCAGGTCCGGCATAACACTTCGGTCGAAGGCTACTCCTACTACGGCTACTACGGCTATCAGTACCGGGCCGACCGCGAATACGGGAACTAGGCCATCGGTTCTCCGCCTGTACTCCATGACTGCTGCTGCCAATGCGTTCGAGTGCGAAGTTCCGCGTGCCCCGGCGCCGGAAGAGGTCCGCGGGCGAAACTGGGATGTTGCGCAGACCGTCGGCACCAACGCCGCGGTCATGGGGATTACCGCCGCAGGTAGCGTTCTCGCGGCGCGACTGCTGGGTCCCTCGGGTCGCGGACAACTTGCCGCGGTCGTCGCCTGGTCGGCTCTGGCGGTGGCGTTCGGCGATCTCGGCATCTCCCAGGCCTGCGCGTATTACGGCGCCAGGGAGCAAGCGCGTCCCGGTGCTGTGGCCGGCACGTCGCTTGCGCTCGGCATCGGCATCGCCGCGGTTCTGATCCTGTGCATTCTGCCCCTTCGCTCCCGGCTTTTCGGCGGCGCCTTTACCGGCGCAGCTGCGCTCTACCTCGTGACCGTGCCGCTCAGTCTCACCACCACGTACCTCGCCTGCATCCTGAAGGGGATGAACCGGCTGGCCGCCTTCAACACGGTCCGCATCATTCAGAGCTCGTCCTATGCAGTGGCACTCACGCTGGCTACCCTCCGCGGCTGGAGTCAAATCGGTGGGGTGGTGCGAGTCATGGTCGCCTGCCAGGCCGCAGCGGTGCTGGTGTCGCTTGTCGTCGCGTCGCGCTCGCTGCCCATTGGGCAATGGCGCGTGCGCAGGATTACCGCGCGTAATCTGCTCTCGTACGGGAGCCGCTCCTGGGTCGGCAATCTTTTCTGGCTCACGAACGGTCGGCTTGACCAGGCGTTGCTCAGCCTTTTTGCTCCCATGCGCGAACTCGGCCTCTACGCGGTTGCGGTTTCCTATTCGAGCATTCTCTTCGGATTGTCGGGCGCGCTGGCCTCGGTCGTGTTTCCCCGGGTAGCGCTCGCTGCCACTCCCGAGCGCGGACGCCGGGAGCTGGCGCGCATCCTCCCGGCTTTCTGCGCAATCATCCTGCCACTGGGAGCAATTATGGCTCTCATTGCGCCGTGGGCCATGAGCACGGTCTTCGGAGCCGCGTATAGAACCGGCACGCTGCCGGCCCGCATTCTGCTGTTGGGAGGCGTGGTGCTGGGGCTCAACTATGTCATCAGCAACGCGCTGCGCGCTTCAGGGCGCCCCGGCGCTCCCACCCTCGGCGAAGCAGCCGGCGTGATCGTGACCATCTCCGTGCTGCCCTTCGCCCTCAACCGCTGGGGCATCCTTGGAGCCGCGGTTGTCTCTGTTCTCAGTTACAGCGTGACCAGCGTTGTGCTGGGCTTGATCTGGCAGCGAGCTAAGTCGAGCAAGTGACGATTATCCCATCAATATCGATTTGTGTCCCCACCCGGAACCGAGCCAGCCTGCTGCGGGCTACTCTGTCCGCCATGCAGAGACAGACCAGGCCTTACATGGAGTTGATTGTTGGAGACGATGCATCCGAGGACAACACTAAAGACGTCGTCGCGTCATTTCGTGATCCGCGGATTCGATACTTGCGGCATGAGCGGAATGTCGGTATCTATGCCAACTGGAATGCGCTGGTTGAATGTTGCTCCGGCGATTATGTCTGTATCTATCATGATCACGATCATTATTTCGATACGATCCTGGAGGCTTCAGCGAACCTACTGGACAGGCATCCGCTCATGTCCTTCGTGCATACCGCCCTGACAACTGTGGATTCGGAGGGTCAGGTATGCAGCGTCGATATCAGAGATTTTCCGGAAGCGATGCAGGGCTGGTGTCTGCGGGAGATGCTGGCCAACTCCTTGCACTCGCCGGTTATGGCGGCGACGGCAATGATTCGCCGCACGGCGTTGAGCAAGGCAGGGCCCTTTCAGTTTAAGGAATACGGGCTTGGCTGTGACAAGCATATGTGGTTCCGCCTGGCGGGCGAAGGCTGCACTGTAGGGTACGTGGCTGACGTGCAGGCCCAGATTCGTGAACGGGAAAAGGGAACAGCGACAGCTGCCATTTCATGGGATGCGATCTTCGGCTCCTGGTGCATGTGGAAGGATGAGATCGCAGAGCAATATGCGGACCACCCGGCGGCTCTCGCTCTCGCGACCCGCCGAATGAATAGAGTGCAAGCGCTGCAAACCCTGACATTATCGCTGCGCGCACTCATACTGGAGCCGGACGATATCTGGTCTCGCGAGGAGCAGCGGGTGGTGCCGGCTATGGGCGGCCCGGGTCGGGTTCTCTATCGCATCGCCCGATCATCGCGAGCCGTGCGGGGCTTGCTTCGAGCTTTTATCCTGCCCCTGCATTACTGGAGCATTTCTTACCGAGCTTGGGTTGCAAAAAGGCGTGCGCAAGCTCACCTAAGAGCCCGACCTCTGCCTTTGTCACGAGTCGGTGTATAAGCCGGACAGGCCTGATATGGCGATCAATTCAACAGCGGTATTGGGACAGTCGAGAAACCCCTGGTACGGGTATCTGGCAGGCTTGCCAATTGCAACGACCCCCAGGAATGATCGCAGGCTTGCGTTCCAATGGTTTCACCGCAGATACGTTCTGGCTTTCTGCCTCGGGCCCAGTGTTGTGGTGCTCATCTCATCCTTTTTTCTCCCAATCTCCATTAGCACACTCATTGCGCAGCTTGCGCTCGGTGGATCCACTCTGTTTTCGCTATGGCTTTTGAGTGACAGGCCCTTTCTCAATCCGATCCAGGCGTTCGTTCTCCTGTTTCACTGGTGGTTTGCCATGGGTCCCGCTGTCTGTGCTCTTTTTTATTGGGCAGCCGGCAATACATTCGTGATGGAGTCATATCTTCCGGATGATCCGACGGCGGTGTTAATCGTGGCCGCGGGGTTGCCGCTCTACGCCGTCCTCGCGCGCTTCACCACGTCGATCTTCGCGCGAATCAGATGGCAGGCAAATTGCCTTTGCCCTTCCGGGTGGTCCTATAAGTTTCGCACCATTCTGATAATGGTTCTTACTGCGGGGGTGGCGGAACTAGTTCTGGCCATCTTCAGCTTCATCGGCATAAGGGCCTACGACAGTACGAATTATCTGGGAGGACAGTCTACGGCTTCGACGCCGCTGGCCGTCGTGGCCTCGATTGTGCCTTTAGTCAACTTTGCACTGCTTGGTCTTTTTATCTATCTCATTCTACCCAACATGAGACAGAAAACATGGCATTTCAAGGCGCTTGCTCTGGGAATCATCGTTATTTCAATCGGCTCGGCGTTGACTTCCGGTTATAAGGGCTTGATCATTCAGCCTCTCTTTTGGGCGATTGCGAGTTATATAACCTGGCGTCAGCGTATTCCATGGTTAGCGATTGGCGCTGCTGTAGTGGCCTATTTGGTATTCGTTGAGCCATTCGTAGCTACGACGCGGATCGCAGCGCAAAAGGCCGCGATCGTCACGAACGAACAGCGCGAAGAATTCTTCCGGGAAAGCCTCGCAAACTTTTCTCCGGGCAACATGAGTTGGCGATCTCTGAATCTCGAATCGCCATTCCGAGGGGTCTACCCGCACGCGATACGGATCGCGGCGGACAGCGATTGGTTGAGTGGACCGTGGCAGGGTGAGTCCTTAAGGAACGGCATGTCAGCTGTAATCCCCCGAGCGCTGGCGCCAAACAAAGCGGATTCCAACATGGCCCACTATTTTGCGCTGGAACTAGGCGAGGCCGATATCTATAGTCCCTTTCACAGCATTGCGATTTCAGTCCCCTTCGAGTGCGTAGGAAACTATGGATGGCTCGCAGGCATATTCTCATTTGGCGTCATTGGCATCGTGTGGGGTGGCTTCATTACTTTCCTCCTTACCCCTGACAGGCTATCAACCCACCCTTTGATGCCCTATTGCCTGACTCTGCTTCTGGCATTCGAGCAAAGTGTCGGACAATTTCTGAATGCCGCAAAGCTCCTGGTTTTTCCCCTTGCTGTCATTGGCGTTGTGTGGGCGATATTCGGAAAGGACCTCTAGCTAGGTGTTATGGATCAGACATCCATCGTTCATTTTCAGCGTAAGTCGCTTCCCGGAAACCACAGCCTCGAGCGGGTTTTTGAGGCGGTCCGCGAAGGGATGGCGGGAGAGGATGTCCGTGTGCAGGTCTGCCCCTATCCGAGCCGCGGGTTCGGCGGGCGGATCGCTAACATGCTGGCGGCGGCGCGTGCTCAGGGAAAGATCAATCACATCACCGGCGACGTGCACTATCTGGCATTGCTGTTGCCCCGGGACCGGACGGTGCTTACGATCCACGACTGCCGCAGCATGATTCGTCTCGGTGGTGTGCGGCGGCGCATCTTTCAGTGCCTGTGGCTGAAGATTCCGGTGGCTTGTGCCGGACTGGTGACAGTTGTTTCCGAGCAGACCCGGGGTGAGGTTCTGCGATATACCGGCTGCCCGGAGTCGAAGATTCGCCTGATCCCAGAAGCGGTGAGCGGCGCGCTGCGGCCTTTGCCGCCAGCATTTCGCTGGGAACGGCCCACGATTCTGCAGGTGGGAACGTCCGATAACAAAAATCTGACGCGCGTTGTTGAGGCGCTGGCCGGAATACCGTGCAGGCTGCGAATCGTAGGGCGGATCGCTCCCGAAGCTGAGGTGGCGTTGAGAAAGTCAAGCCTCGACTACAGCTCTTGCGCCGGAGTAAGCGACGAACAGCTGGCGGAGGAATATGCAGCTGCGGACATGGTCGTCTTCTGCTCGACCTATGAAGGGTTCGGGATGCCGATTGTCGAGGCGAACGCGGTTGGCCGGCCGGTGGTGACCAGCGATCGGGAGCCGATGAGGAGCGTTGCCGGCGGGGCTGCGTGCCTGGTGGATCCCTGCGATATGGCTTCCATCCGGGCCGGAGTGCTGAGGGTGATCCACGAGAGCGACTATCGCGCGTCGCTCATTGAGAAGGGGTGGGAGAACGCAAAGCGCTTTCAGCCGGAGGTGATCGCGGCCGCGTATCTGGCTGCGTACCGCGAACTGGTTGAGCAGCCGCTCCTTCGCTTTGTACCCCCGGCGGTTGCAAGGCTGCAGACAGGTGCCACCCAAAATGACGGTCGAACCCATTGAAAGCTGTGCGTCCCCGGATGCCGGGAGCGTTAGCAGGATTTCGGTCCACCGCAGGGATGTGCCTGCAGATTCAAGGCATGTAATCCTGATTTTCATCGCGCACTATCTCCCCGGGTTCAGCGCGGGGGGCCCGGTGCGCAGCATCGCGAACCTCGTGAACTCTCTCGGCGATGAGTACGACTTCAGGATTGTCACTTCGGACCGCGATCTCGGTGATCGGCAGCCTTTCTCCGGCGTGACAGCCGATGTATGGACCCGGGTCGGCAATGCAGACGTGTTCTACGCGAGCCCTGGCACTGGCTGGATGCTGCGATGCCGGAGGATCCTGAGCGATGTGCGACCTGACCTGCTGTACATCAATAGCTTCTTCGGGCGCAGTTTTTCGATGGCGGTTCTGTTGGCGTGGTGGTCCCTCCGGAGGCAGACGCGCTGCCCTCTGCTGCTGGCTCCTCGCGGCGAGTTCTCGCAGGCGGCGCTTGACCTCAAGCGGCGCCGCAAGACTGCCTTCATTCAGCTGGTAAAGCTGCTGGGCTCGCACAGCAAAGCGCTGTGGCATGCCTCCAGCAAGGCTGAAGCCACCGACATTTTGCGGGCGCTCAGCAATCGTGGCGGCGTTGCCGTGGCCGGCCCCATCTCCGCGGCAGCACCTGCGGTCGCCACCGCGCTCGATGTGCCACCGAACTGGAGCGGGGAGACGCGGGAGTTTTCGCCGAAGCCTGCCGGCTCGCTCCGGATCATCTTTCTGGCACGTATTGTGCCCATGAAGAACCTGGCTGACGCGCTCCTCGCTGTGCGCTCGCTGGGCGGCCACATCCGCTTCACTGTGTGTGGTCCGCGCGAGGACGATGCCTGCTGGGAGCATTGCCGCCGGGTGGCTAATAGCATGCCTTCGAATATCACGGTGGAGTTCGCCGGCGCCGTACCGCACGAACTGGTTCGGCAAACGCTGCTGGCAAACGACATTTTTTTGCTGCCGACTCTTGGCGAAAACTTCGGCCACGGAATCGCGGAGGCGCTGCAGGCAGGCTGCCCGGTAGTCATCAGCGATCGGACGCCCTGGCGCCACCTTGAGGAACTGGGTGTGGGCTGGGATCTGCCTCTGGGCGATCTTGCTGCCTTTACGCGAGTGCTGCAGCATTGCGCGGACATGGCTCCCGACGAGTTCGATCATTTCCGCAAGCGCGCCGGCGCCTATGGTCTCGCGGTTGGCAGCGATCCCGGCATTCTGAACCAGAATCGACAGATGCTGAATGCCGCCTTGAAGAAGCGACCGGTGGTCGCATACGACAATATGCAGGAGACAGATCGACTACAGCTGTTTTCTGGGGAAAGCAGATGAGGGCACTTGTTACCGGAGGGGCAGGTTTCATCGGCTCCAATCTGGCGCTCGCGCTGCTTGAACGCGGCGACTCGGTTGTCATCCTCGACGATCTCTCCTCCGGGTGGGCCACGAATCTTCCGGCCAGTACGCGGGCGCAGTTTATTCGCGCGGATGTTTGCGATTCCCGCTATGTGCGCGACGCGATGGAAGGCGTCTCCTGCGTGTTTCATCTTGCTGCTTCAGTCGGCAACAAGCGCTCCATTGATCATCCCGTCAGGGATGCGGAGATCAACGTCCTCGGCACTCTTCAGGTGCTTGAGGCAGCGCGCGCAGCCGGCGTCCGCAAGATTGTGGTTTCCTCCTCAGCCGCAGTTTTCGGCGAGCTGAAGACCCTGCCCATCCGCGAAGATCACCCGGTCGAACCGGATTCGCCATATGGCGCGAGCAAACTCGGCGCGGAGAAGGAAACTTTAGCCTTTGGCAAACTCCATAGTATTGAGACGGTCTGCCTGCGCTACTTCAACGTCTATGGGCCGCGCCAGCGCTTCGATGCTTATGGCAACGTGATCCCGATCTTCGTTTTCCAGGCTCTGCGTGAAGAGCCTCTAACAATTTTCGGGGATGGCAAGCAGACGCGCGACTTCGTTCATGTGGGCGACGTAGTGCAGGCCAATCTGAAAGCGGCGGACACTCCGGGCGTTCGTGGAGCGTTCAACATCGGAAGTGGCACGCGTATCAGCATCAATGGCCTCGTGGACAGGCTGCGCACAACGATGGACGGGTTACTGCCGGTCCGCTACGCTCCGGCACGCCCGGGTGATGTGCGCGACAGCCTGGCCGACATCACGGCAGCTCGCACCGCTTTCGGATTTGAGCCGCGAATCGGACTGACCACTGGTCTTGCCGATTACGTAGCCTGGGCGCGGCGGGAGGACTTTGCCCTTGCCCGTTAAGGTGACCGTGCTCGGGGCCTCGGGCATGCTCGGCCACAAAATGTTTCAGCGATTGCGCAGCATTTTTCCGTCCACTACGGCCGTCATGCGCAGGACGAAGACCTCTCCGCCGTTTTGCCACATTGGCTTTTTCCATGGCTCCGATGTCTCGGATGGAGTCGACTGCATGGACACCAACGTGCTGCACCATACGCTCGCTGGCATACAACCTGACTTTATCGTGAACTGCGTCGGCATTATCAAACAGCGACCGCAGGCCAGCGATGCCGCGGCAAGCATCGCGATCAACGCGCTGCTGCCTCATCAACTGGCAGCGTGGGCTCGTGGGTGGGGTGGCCGTGTCATCCATTTCTCCACGGATTGTGTGTTCTCCGGGGTGCGGGGCAGCTACACGGAAGAAGATCCGTCTGACGCCCAGGACCTATATGGACGTTCCAAGTTTCTTGGTGAGGCGGAGGCGGAGAATGTCCTCGCCCTGCGGACGTCAATGATCGGGCGCGAAATCGAAGAACATCGCTCCCTGCTTGATTGGTTTCTGGCGCAGAAAGGATGCAGCGTGCTCGGCTACCGCCGCGTCATCTATTCGGGAGTAACCACCAACCACCTGGCTGATCTTGTCACGTCTATCATCCGGGATCACCCGGGATTATCTGGTCTGTTCCAGGTCGCAAGTGCCCCAATCTCCAAATACGAACTGCTGTGTCTGCTGCGCGCCGCCTATTCCGCGGATATCGTCATCGAGCCAGATGATCGAGAGGTTTCCGACCGCAGCATGTGCGGCGACAAACTGCGAAGGGCAATTGGATACGTGGCGCCGTCGTGGCCGGACCTGGTGCAGCAACTGGTAGCTGATCCTACTCCGTACGAAAGGTGGTTGTCTCAATGAACCTTCTCGAAGGCAAGCGTGTTCTCGTTACCGGAGGTACGGGTTCGCTCGGGAAAACGCTGGTGCGGCGGCTGCTGCGCGGCGAAATGGGGCATCCGGCCAAAATTATCGTTTTCTCGCGCGACGAGGCGAAGCAATATTTCATGCGGCTTGACTATGAGAATCGCCGGGCTGCCACTGACGAGATCACATATCACAATTTCGAGCAGCTGCTCGAGTTTCGTATCGGGGATGTTCGGGATTTTGGCAGCGTTGCGGCCGTGCTGCGCAGTGCCGATGTCGTCATCCACGCGGCGGCGATGAAGCAGGTTCCCGCCTGCGAATACTTTCCTTCCGAGGCGGTTCGAACCAACATCCTCGGCGCCGAAAATATTGTTCGCGCAATCCAGGAGCACACGCTGCTGGTTGAGACTGTGATTGGAGTCTCTACCGACAAGGCCTGCAAGCCGGTTAACACCATGGGCATGACCAAGGCTCTGCAGGAGCGCATCTTCATTCAGGGCAATCTGCGGTGTCCTGGAACCCGGTTCGTGTGTGTTCGCTATGGCAACGTGCTGGCGTCGCGCGGCTCCGTGATCCCCCTGTTTCATGAGCAGATTCGCAATGGTGGCCCGGTCACGATCACGACTCCGGGGATGACACGTTTTCTCATAAGCCTGGACGACGCCGTTGACACTGTTTTTGCAGCTTTTGCTCATGCCAGACCAGGTGAGATCTTTGTGCCGCGCGCTCCATCCGCCCGCATTGTCGACGTGGCTGAGGCGTTGATCGGAGACAGACCGATCGACACGAACGTGACCGGCATTCGTCCTGGCGAGAAGATTCACGAGGTTATGGTGAGTGATGAGGAGGCTGTCCGCACCATCGAGCGGGGGAAGTGGTATGCCATTCTGCCTATGCTTCCCGAGCTCCGCGCTGATGGCGGCAACAAATCTTCTCTGTTGAAGGAATATAGCTCAGAGGACTGCGTGCTCAGTCCGGAAGGAGCGAGAGAACTCCTGAAGCGCAACCGGCTGCTTCTGGACGATGCCAATCCTATGGCGGCGCCATCGTTTGCGGAAATACACCAGGGGGAGTCGCTGCGATGAGAGTAATGACGATTCTTGGCACACGACCGGAGATTATCCGGCTGAGTGCGGTCATTCGCCTGCTCGATCAGTATGCGGAGCATACGCTGGTGCACACTGGGCAGAATTACGAGGATCGCCTGAGTCGCATTTTCTTCGAGGATCTGGCTGTTCGCACGCCGGATATCTTCATGGGGGTTCGTGCCGCGACATTTTCGGGCCAGATCGCCCAAATCCTGGAGAAGAGTGAAGAGGTGTTCGACGAAATTCGTCCGGACCGGCTGCTGATCCTTGGCGATACGAACAGCGGTCTATCTGCGATTGTCGCGCGCCGCCTTGGAATTCCGGTCTACCACATGGAGGCTGGCAATCGGTGTTACGACGACCGGGTACCCGAGGAAGTAAATAGGAGAGTCATCGATCACTCCAGCAGCGTCCTGATGCCATACACCAGTCGCAGCCGCGACAATCTGCTTGCGGAGGGCTTCCCGGCGAACCGGATCTTTGTAACGGGTAACCCGATCAGAGAGGTTATGGATCGCTGTTCGAGCTTCATCAGCGCCAGCACCATCGTGAATGATCTGGATCTTGGAGAGAGGCGCTTCTTCCTTGTCACTGTCCATCGTGCTGAGAATGTTGATCGGAAGGACCGGCTGCGTGGCATCGTCGCGGGTCTCGAGTCGCTTTGGCAACGGTACGGCTATCCGGTGGTCTTTCCCGTTCATCCGCGGACCAGGTCGAAGTTCGAAGAATTCGGCATTGCGCCCGACGGCTCTGCATTTCGACTGATCGAGCCGCTGGGCTTCACTGATTTCGTTCGTCTGGAGCAATCTGCGGCTTGTTTGCTCTCTGACAGCGGCACCGTACAGGAAGAGGCCTGCCTTCTGGGAACACCGAATGTGACTCTCCGTGATGTGACCGAGAGGCCGGAGACGCTCGAATGCGGTTCGAATATCCTGGCTGGTGCCGACCCGGATGCGATTGAGCGAGCAGTGGCCTTTGTGATGAACCGTGGTACAGCCTGGACTCCACCCGCTGAATATCTTGCCGAAAACGTAGCAGCGCGAGCCTGCGGGGTGATTCTGAGTTATCTCACTCCTGATCCAGCTGAGCTGCAGTGGCAGTCGTCGAAGAACAATGAAAATACTCTTACTAACGCAGTGGTTCGATCCTGAACCTTGCTTTAAGGGACTCCCCTTTGCCCGTCAGCTCGCACGCCGCGGTGACTCAGTCGAGATCCTGACGGGCTTTCCGAACTATCCCGATGGCGAGGTGTATCCGGGGTACCGCGTACGCCCCTGGCAGGTGGATCGGGTGGAGGGATTCCGCGTTTGCCGCGTCGCACTCTATCCAAGCCACGATCGCTCGGCACTGCGGCGTTCCATCAACTACGTGAGCTTTGCCCTGGCGAGCGCGATCCTTGGCCCATTTCTGGTTCACCGCCCTGATGTGATCTACGTCTATCATCCGCCCGGAACGATCGGGTTGCCGGCGCTGCTTCTGCGATCGTGGTTTTCGGTCCCGGTTATTTATGATGTGCAGGATTTGTGGCCCGATACGATCGCAGCGACCGGCATGGTATCCAGCCGTACTGCACTCTCAGTGCTCGATTATCTGTGCCGGTTCGTCTATCGTCACGCAGACCAGCTCGTAGTACTCTCACCGGGGTTCCGCAGGGCGCTTATCGATCGCGGGGTTCCGGAGAACCGCATTCAGGTGATTTATAACTGGGCCCCCGATGACGCACTCGCAACTTCAGCAGGGCCTTCGTCGAGTTACAACAAACGCTCTGATGAGTTCAGGGTAGTCTTTGCGGGCACTATGGGCTTCGCCCAGGCACTCGACGCAGTACTGCAGTCCGCGGCTCAATGCGCTGTCAGGGTGCCCCAGGCTCGGTTTGTGTTTGTAGGTGGAGGAGTCGACCGAAACCGTCTGCAAATGGAAGCGCGTAACCGCCGGCTCGACAACGTCGAGTTTATTTCTCGGCAGCCACCATCAGCCATGCGGGCGATTTTCGATCAAGCCGACGCGCTCCTCGTTCACCTGAAAGACGATCCGCTGTTTGCTGTGACTATTCCTGGCAAGACCCAGGCGTATCTGGCTTCAGGACGGCCGCTGATCATGGCGGTGCGTGGCGACGCGGCTCGGTTAGTGGAGCGCGCCAATGCCGGAGTGCTTGCTGAGCCGGAGGATCCGACGAGTATCACAGCTGCCGTAGAGAAACTGGCATCCCTTTTGCCTGAGGATCGTGAGCGCATGGGCGCTGCCGGCAGGGCCTTCTATCAGCGGGAACTTGCCATTGATGTGGCTGTCGATCAGTTCCGGGACTTATTTCATCGGCTCACCAAAGCCAAGAGCTGGGACAGCTGTTCCGCCAGGATTACGCCATGAAGAGAATGCTCGATGTGGTCGCAGCCGTTGCGGGAATGATTCTGCTGTCACCGGTCTTCCTGACGGTTGCCATCGCGGTTCGCATGGCCATGGGTCGTCCTGTTTTGTTCCGGCAGAGTCGAACTGGTTATAAGGAGCACCCCTTCACGCTCTATAAGTTTCGTACGATGACGGTTGCGGTTGACAGTCATGGAGAGTCTTTGCCCGATCAGGAGCGTCTTACTCGCACTGGGCAATTCCTGCGACACACCAGCCTCGACGAGCTTCCTCAGCTCTGGAACGTGCTCAGGGGCGATATGAGCCTGGTCGGGCCCCGACCGCTGCTGCTCCAGTATCTGCCGCGCTACACACCGCAGCAACGCCGCAGACATGAGGTATTGCCAGGTCTGACGGGCTGGGCCCAGGTGATGGGCCGTAACTCCCTCAGCTGGGACCAGAGACTGAAGCTCGACACCTGGTATGTAGACCACCGGAGCGTGTGGCTGGACTTCCGCATCCTGGCAATGACTCTTCGATCGCTGATTCTGAGCAGAGGCATCAGTCACAACGGACACGTCACAATGCCGGAATTCTTCGGATCGTCAACTGGACACGACCTATGAAACCTCTGATTCTGTGGGGCGCAGGCGGCCACGCAGCCGTGGTCCTCGACATCGTTGTTGCCATGGGGTGTTTTGACCCTGTCGCTCTCGTGGACGACGGACAGCCTGATTGGGCTTCTCTGCATGCTCCTCTCCTGGGCTCCAGTCGTGTGCTGTTGAGTATGCCGCAGGAGATGGATTGCCAGTTTCTGGTGTCGATTGGTGACAATCAGGCCCGCGCCCGCTGTTTCGAGGCAGGGGTGCGCGCCGGACGTCTGCCCGCCACGCTGATCCATCCGTCCGCGATCGTCTCTCCGCTCGCAGTCATCGGCCGTGGCACCGTCGTTATGGCCCGCGCCGTGATCAATGCCAGAGCAGTGATCGGACAAAACTGTATCGTCAACACAGGTGCGGTCGTCGAGCACGACTGCCTCGTTGCCGATCACGTACACATCGGGCCTGGGGCTCTTCTTGGTGGAGGCGTAAAAATTCAGTCTTACGTTTCGATGGGGCTGGGAGCCATAGCGCTCCCGAAAGCAGTAATCGGCCATTCAGCCGTGGTCGGGGCGGGCGGCGTTGTTCTGGATGCAGTTCCAGCCTCGGCTACCGCTGTGGGTGTACCGGCACGTATTGTTTCACGGATCCCTGTTTATTCTGGCGAATGAAGCGCATTCTTCTCTCAGTTCCGCACATGTCCGGTGAGGAGGAGGCCTGGGTGCACGAGGCCTTCGCTTCCAACTGGCTCTCCACAAAGGGTCCGAACCTGGACGCCTTTGAGCAGGCGATCGAGCAGCGCACCGGTGCGCCCGCCGTCGCGCTGAGCAGTGGTACCGCGGCCATTCATCTCGGACTGCGAGCGCTGGGCGTTGGTCCCGGTGATCGAGTCTTCTGCTCTACGCTCACTTTTGTCGCCAGTTGCAATCCCATCCTCTACCTGGGTGCCGAACCGGTCTTTCTCGACAGTGAGTGCTCCAGCTGGAATCTGGATCCGAACGTGCTCGAAGACGCTCTGCGTCTCTGTGCGATCCGAGGTCGGCTTCCGCGCGCCCTCGTCGTCGTTCACCTGTACGGGCAGTGCGCGGATATGGATCCTATCCTTTCGCTTTGTCGTGAATTTGGAGTACGCGTGCTTGAAGACGCCGCGGAGGCGCTTGGCGCCACCTACAAAGGACGGCCAGCCGGCACGCTGGGCGATGCAGGAGTGTTTTCCTTCAACGGTAACAAGATCATCACCACGACGAGCGGAGGAATGCTGGTGTCGCCGCACGCGGAGGTTGTCGACCGAGCCCGTTTCTGGTCGCAGCAGGCAAGGGAAGCGGGTAATGCTTACGAGCATTCGGAGACTGGCTACAACTACAGGATGAGCAACGTCCTCGCGAGCATCGGCCTCGGCCAGCTCCCGGTACTCGATATCCGAGTTCAGCAACGGCGCGCAATTGCCTTTCGTTATCGGGATGCGTTCGTGGATCTTCCGGGCATGACCTTCATGCCTCAGGCATCGTATGGATTGCATACGAACTGGCTCAGTTGCTTTCTTATCGACAAGCGTGAGATGGGAATCTGCCGCGATGCACTGATAGGAGAGCTTGACGAAGCGAACATTGAGGGCCGGCCTGTGTGGAAGCCGATGCACCTGCAGCCGCTGTTCGCTGGCTGCGAGGTCTATGGCGGAGCGGTAGCAGAGGATCTTTTCCGAAGGGGCATCTGCCTGCCCAGTTCCAGTAGCCTCTCCAGCGAAGAACAACTGCACGTGATCAACACAGTCCGCACGGCTGCGGGCAGTGCTGCGGCAACGTCTATACCAGCCGATTGCCGAACCGCCTCCTGTTAGAAGTCAGCTCGGAAATAAAACATATGCGCAAACACCTGCCTGCTGCGATCAGTTCCGCTGCGATCCGTTATGTGCTCGTGTGCGGTATTCAGGCCGCGATGTTTGCGTTTGCCGGAACAACGGCCTTTCTGCTTCGGTTCGACTTCAGCATTCCGTCCAATTACCTGCGGGACTTCATATGGGCGGTCCCCATCTGGGTTATTGTCAAAACGCTGACCTTCCAGCTGGCCAAGCTGAATCGGCGCGGTTGGCGGTATGTTTCCTTCGTCGATCTCTATCGGCTGGTGGTCGCGAATTCCATTGCATCCGTCATCAGCTGCTGCATCATCCTGCTCCTGCTTCCACCCGGGTTTCCTCGGTCCCTCTATGCTCTTGATTTCACCTTGTGCGTTCTAGGAACTGCCAGCCTTCGGGCGTCGGTACGCATGATTGCGGAACTGACGAGAACCCCTCGCGCCGCGCGAGAAAAGCGGGCGCTGATCTATGGTGCTGGCGATGCGGGTATCACGCTGCTGCGGGAGATCCGTAACAATCCGCGCCTGCCGTATCACGTGGTTGGGTTCATCGACGATAGCGCCGGAAAACAGAACTTGCGTCTGGGCGAGGTCTCGGTTATTGGTCAGGGAGAGGAGGTGGCGAAGCTGGTAGCAGCACTCGAGGTCGATATCATTCTGATCGCGATCCCCTCAGCGACTGGCGCCGAGATGAAACGCATTCTTGAACTATGCAGGGCGGCGGGCGCTGAATGCAAGACGGTTCCTGGACTGGCCGAAGTGATCGAGGGCCGCGCTCTTGCCGGTCAGATTCGCGATGTGGCGGTCGAGGATCTGCTGGGGCGAACCCAGGTTCATCTGGAAGAAGAACAGATTCGACGAGCGCTCGAGGGCCGCGTCGTGCTCGTCACCGGCGTGGCGGGTTCCATCGGCTCCGAACTGTGCAGGCAAATTGCGCGTTTTCAGCCGAGTTGCATCGTCGGCTTCGATATCGCCGAGTCGCCGCTCTTTGACATTGACGGGGAAATGCGTCAGCAATTCCCGTCGGTTCCGTTTCATCCGGAAATCGGCAACATCCAAAACTGCGCCCGTCTCGCCGAGATTCTCAATCGGTATCGGCCTTCAACCATCTACCATGCGGCTGCTTATCAAACACGTGCCACTCATGGAATCGCACGTCTTCGAGGCCATCGAGAATAACGTCTTCGGCACCCGCAACGTCGCTGTGTTGGCTGCGGAATACGACGTCGCCGATTTTGTTCTGATTTCTTCTGACAAGGCTGTGCGGCCTGGCAACATCATGGGCGCAACCAAGAGGATTGCAGAACTGCTGCTGAGCTCTTTGCAGAACGGGCACTACGAAATACGTTGCGGTCCGGTTCGGCAATGTTCTCGGTTCCAGTGGAAGCGTAATTCCTATCTTTAAGCAACAAATTGCCGCAGGCGGTCCGGTCACGGTCACGCATCCTGAGATGCGGCGTTTTTTCATGACTATTCCGGAAGCCTGCCAGCTTGTACTGCAGGCTGCGACGATCGGCCGGGACGGCCAGATCTGCGTACTGGACATGGGCGAGCCAGTCAAAATTCTCGATCTGGCCCGCAATCTGATCACCTTGTCCGGACTGCGGCCTGACGAGGACATCCAAATCCAGTTCACCGGAGATTCGGCCCGGCGAAAAGCTCTATGAAGAGCTGGGCACGGTTCTGGAAGACACAGTGCCAACCAGTCACGAAAAGATCCGCATCTTCGCCAGCGGAACCATGCAATGCTTCGCCCCAGAGGAATGGCTCGAGTCTCTCCGCGCAATCTGTGAGCGCCGTGATCTGGGGCAGCTGATTTCCGCCATCCGCACCATCGTGCCGGACTACACGCCGAGTGCCGCAGCTCCTGCAACAGCTCATCGGCAGAGTTGAGCACCCGTTTGCGGTTGATCGCCGGGCATCGCTGGTCGCGCGCCGAGATTTATCGCTCCCCGGGACGGCCCCGATGACAGTTAAAAGGCCACGGCTAACCGGTCGTGGGCCTCTGCTACAGAATCTGCAGGCTCCGGCATGCGTGTCGGCGACGCTTTTCGCGCCGCCTTGATGCACGATGATCCCGAAAGCGTGCAGGAGTTCAGAACATTAAGCCAAAATGGGAGAGGGTGCGGGAGCATGCGGCGAAGTAGCAGGATCGTCGACCTTATTCTCAGGCTGCCTCTGATCGTTGTTCTGCTCGCAGGCATCGTGTGGAACGTGCGCGCGGCAATTGCCGATCAGCTGTCCTCCACGGGGCACCCCCGCCGCCCTGCGGCTCGCGATGCACCTCGATCCTGCAAACCCCGCTTACCCTGCACAGCTTGCGTGGGAGCTGCAGGTGGCTGATCCTCCAATTGCGCAATCTCTCCTGCGGCGTGCTGTTCGCCTCAACCCAGATGATTCCAGCGCCTGGATCAGCCTCGGGCTGCTCGAAGAAGAACAGGGGGACATCGCCCGGGCCGAGGCCAATCTGCTTCGCGCCGCGGCGGTCGATGTTACCTGGATGCCCAGCTGGTCGCTCGCGAACTTCTATTTCCGCCGTCAGCGCTGGGATCCGTTCTGGTCCTGGGCTGAAAAAGCGGCGCAAATGGTCCCCGATGATGCGACTCCCCTGCTGCGGCTGGCTTGGTATGTCGCTCCCAGTGAAACCGAAATTCAGGACCGTCTCCGCATCCATGGGCGGGAGGTGCAACGGCAGTTTCTTTGGTTCCTCGTCGGGCAGGGCGATCCAACGGCGGTCGCCGAATGGGGAAATCGCGCCCTCACACCCGATACGGAGGCTTCCGGAGAGGATGTCCTCTCCGCGTGCGAATGGCTGATCCAGCACAAGCGCCCGGACCTGGCCTTGCCCCTCTGGAATGGCCTCGCTGTCCGTCATCAAATCCCCTTTTCCGCGCTCGAACCCGGTTCCGGCGACGCCGTCACCAATGGGGGCTTCGCCCGGCAACCACTCTCGCGGGGTTTCGACTGGCGCCTGACCAACTCTGATGGAGTTGACGCTTTCCTCAGTGCCGATCCGCCCGCCTTCGACTTCGAATTCTCCGGTCGGGAATCGGAGAACATCCTGCTCCTCTCTGAGGTCGTCCCGGTCCTGCCAGAGAAGTCCTATACGCTTTTCATCCAGGATGCTTCGTCAGACATTCCGCCCGGCAGCGGCCTGGAACTGGTGGCTGCCGAGGCAGCATCGGGAGCGGTCCTGGCCCGGGCGACCGGATTCGCCGGAAGCGATCGGCAGAGCCAGGTTTGCTTCACCGCGCCGCAAAGCGTCCGGTTCGTTACGCTGATGCTCGACTATCAGAGGCAACTGGGTACGGTTCCTCTCGAGGGCCGCATTGCAATTCAGAAAATCAGCCTCTTGCCGGGGCTGAATGCTGCATGCGCCCCGCTCTCTGCAATTCGGCGGAATTGACGGAAGCTTGTGAAATCCGCCAGATATCCTAAGCCCTTAGCGAGCCCCCGATGTCTGCGCAGCAACCTAGCCGGCTGGATCACTGTTACCTTCCGCAGGGTGGGCCAGCAATGCCAACAATCATCCTTCCCGAAGGAATACAGCTCCGCGGGCCGGAAAAGATCCTGTGGGTGCAGAGAGCCGGCTGTGATATTGTTTCTGTCACAAAAGATCCTGATGGTGGCCGTTATGCTTAGAAACCTGCAATCGGCGGTTGCACTTCTCACCTGCGGCTGTATGGTGGGATACGCAGCGATCCCGGTCAGCATCGGTATTTTGGTTACGGACGCTCCAGCACTTGTAGACGGCAGTCCCATCCGCGGAAATTCCACGTTGTTTTCCGGGAATGTTGTCAAAGCGGCATCTGCGGCCTCATCTTTGCGGTTTACTGATGGCTCCGCCCTTGTACTGCAGCCAGGAGCGCAGGTGCGGGTGTTCCGCGACTACTCGGTCCTCGAGCGGGGGGTTGCAACGCAGACCGGCAGTGACAGGCGTCAGCTGATTGTTAATGGGCTGACTGTTACGTCCTTGTCCGAGCAGGGTGCCGTTGCCGCAGCCTGGAGTGACAATTCCCATTTCGAGGCCGCGGCCGAGAACGGACCTGCTGAGGTTCGCACGCCCGTCGGGCAGCTGGTCGCACGCCTCAATCCCGGCGAGCGGCTGACCTTTACAACTGGCGTTGCTTCCTCCGCCCAGCAAGAGGCCCCACCGCCCGCCGGACCGCCCATTACCGTCAAGGGTATTCTGCGTCAGGAGCCCGAGGGTGAATTCAAGATCAGCAACGATACCGACGGCGAAGAATACATTGTGGAAGGAAACATCCCGAGCAATGGACTCGGCGCATCCGTTCAGATTCGCGGTAATTCTGCCGGAGTAGCCACCAACGTCATGTGCCACACCGCCTCCGCTAAGGGCGGCTTGGCTCCGTGCCAAATCATCATTGTCCATTCGATTCGCGTGCTTGCAGCCGGCTCTACTAAGCAAGAAGGGCCTAGGGAAGAAGGGCCAGCGCCCACCCCGACTGCCGAGGCGTCGCACTGGCATACCGGAACGCTCATCATCGTAGCTGCGGTCGCCGGTGGCGGAGCGCTGGTCGCGGTCCTCGCGCTCAGCGGCGGGAAGAATTCGACACCATCCACCAGTGCTCCGTGAAGGTCCAGGGTCGACGCCGACCCTTTGCGTGTCTACTCAGCTCGGCTCCGAAGCGTAGGTTTCCATACGCGGCTTGTCTCTGCCTGGCTCGACAGCGGCCGCCATCCCTAGGGTCAGAAAGACCCATGCTCCCATTACAGGTCGCGAGAATGGATAGTCGAGAGTCGCGTGGAGCAGCACAGCGATGGTGCCGAGAGCCCAGACTGATCGCCACGCCGGTCTCTGTGCCCAGATTGCCAGTGCCAGCATAGCCACACCCGTCGGCAGGCCTCCCTCGGCAACCCACTGCAGCCAGTCGCAGTGCGCCTCATTGACGAACCGTCCCGGATCGAACAGAGCAAAGGCGGGATAAACCGAGGGCCAGCATCCCAGGCCGAATCCGGTCCATGGTCTCGCTCCAATCATGTGCAGAGTCGCGACCACGAAGGGCAACCGATCCGGAAGCAGTGCTTCAGCTCGAAACCGCTCCGCAATCTTACCCCATCCCACCACGAGCATCAGAACGGCTGTCAGTCCTGCAAGGGCCAGAACCAGTTTTCCGCCCTGTCCAGCCGGAACCTGTTGCCTCCGGTGCAACAGCGCCAGTACCACCACCGTCTCTGCTGCGACCAGAATCAGGCCTCCGCGCGATGCGCTCACAACCACCGAAGCCAACAGGACGCCCGAGACTCCGATATAGGTCTTCGGGTTTCGCCCGTCGCTGAAGGCGAGCGACAGGGCCATCGGCAGAATCACCTCGATCAGCGCGGCAAAATGCGTGTGGTAGAGGATCGGCCCCATCACGAACGGGTAATCTGGCGCCGGCCACAGCCCGTAAATCATATGCGGTGAGAGAAACGCCTGCAGGATGGCCTCGGTCGCCAGAGCGAATCCGAACCATACTAGGCCCACCCGCACTTTTCGGGAAAACTCCCGATCCGCAAACAGTGAGACGCCCAAAGAGTAGACGGCGAGCCACGCCACCCACTTCCAGATCGCTGTCGCGGTTTCGGAATGGACCTGCGACCAGCCGGTGAGAAGTTGCAGGCAGCCCCACAGCGGGATGAATCCTAAAACGGCGATGGGTAGTACACCATTGGGCGGAGGTCGCCGGCCCACGGCCACCGCCGCCACAGCCAGCACGAAGACGCAGGACTCGAAGGCGCCCGTAGCCCAGTAGGCCGGAACCCACAGTATCAGTGTCGCCAGAGCCAGAAAAGCCACCAGCAGGACTGCTGCGAGCGCACCAATGCGGCTTTCGCGCCAGTATCCGGACCAGTTGCCGATCTTCACATCATCATTATGTAGAACAGCGTGTGCCAGAGGGTATAGATTTTCATTCCGTCCGCAGCCTGGGAGGTGATCTACCACCCCGCGGCCAGTGTGAACCTCTCCAGCCACCCTTCAGACAGCGGCCGGTCCGGACGCCGCCGCAATATTCCCCCGCATATGGAACGGTACAGTTGTAGAATCCCGTGGCCGGCCCCCGCCAGGTTTTCCACCTTTGATTGCCCCTGGCCCGGCACCAGCAGGCTTTTTTGCAGATTTTCGCGGTAGTTCTGTCTGAACCGTTGTACGATGCCCCAAAAGGCGCGATGGCAATCCGGCCCAAATGGCCTCTCGTACCCTCCGCGAAACCCCCTGTTTGCAGCGGTGCGTGAGTTCTACCTACTTGGCATCGTTTTGTTTTTGAGTGGCGCGTTGGCCGAGCTCGGCTCGACGAGTGGAAGCCGGAGGTATCTCATGAGAGCGTTTCGCAACATTTTGCGCCTATTCAGCCTGCGCTCCGCCCTGTGCAAAGGCATCAGATTCGCGCATCGCAAACCCGCAATCGCGAGCCTGCTGGTGCTTGTGCTTTTCAGTGGTTCGCCCGTGCATGCGCTCTTCGGCTTCGGCCATAAGAAAAAACCCGTCTCATCGTCCTACCCCTTGCTCACCCCCGATCAGGTCACCCTTTTGCGCCGCGCTGCCTTTCGGGAGAGATTCCTCATCCAGGTCATCCAGCAGCACACGCCGCTCATCCAGACCTACATCCAGCACATGCGCCCGGACCGCGAGTTGGGTGCGGTCCCCTCCTCCGACGAATATCTGCTCGGTCGCGTCGATTTCTCGGGCCGCTTCAACGAGGTGCTCTACAAAAAGCCTGCCACCACCACCGGAACTCTCGGCATTTCCACGAACCTCATCGACAAGCTGACCGGGCTGTTCCACCTCAAAATGGCTCCCAACGGCTTTATGGACATGATGTTCGTCGACTTCCGAAACTTTGATTTCCCGCACTACCGCTTTCGCTTCGTTCGCCGGGAGTTCCTCGGCACCGTCCGTACTTCGGTCTTTGACGTCACGCCCCGTTTCGGCACCGGCCGCGGCCGATTCGTTGGCCGCATCTGGGTCGAGGATCAGGATGCCAACATCGTCCGCTATACCGGCACCTTCTCGAACCCTCGCCTCCATCAAATCTACTTTCACTTCGACAGTTGGCGCGGCAACGTGCAGCCTTCGATCTGGCTGCCCATGGCCATTTATGTGGAAGATCGCGATTTCCGCGCGCAAAGCCATATCTGGGGCTACGGCTTCCGCCTGCCCGCCGCCATCGTTGGCGATAACCAGACCGATACCGGCGAGCGCACAGAGCAGGCTGACGCAAGCTCGCAGGACATGAGCCCCCTTGAAGCCCAGCGCGACTGGGAGGCCCAAAGTGAGCGTAATATTCTCGACCGTCTTACCCAGGCCGGACTCCTCGCAAATCCGAGCGATTTCGACAGGGTGCTACAGACGGTCACCAACAACCTCATTCTCGGCAGCAACCTCGCTCTTCCGGGCGATGTCCATTGTCGCGTTCTCCTCACTTCCACGCTCGAATCGCTCGCTGTTGGCAACACCATCATCCTGAGCAAGGGCCTCATTGACGTACTTCCCAATGAAGAAGACCTCGCCGCCATGCTCAGCTTCCAGCTCGGCCACATCGCCCTGCGCCATCCCATTGATACCCGCTACGCTTTCAGCGACCGGCTCTATTTCCCCGACGAGTACGCACTCCAACGAATCCTGCTCAGCCACACCGACCCTCAAAATCAGGAAGCCGCTGCCAAAGCTGTCGCCATCTTCCGCGCCTCGATCTACGCGAACAAGGCCGGCAGCGTCGGCCTGTTTCTCGCCCAGCTTTCACAAATGGAGCGCCATGTCCCCGCGCTGCTCACCCCGCGGCTGGGCGACCCGCTGACGAGTCCCTCCGGCGCACCCTGGCTTGCGGCCTTCGAGCAGCAGGCGCCTCCGCTCCAGATCAATGATCTCCAGCAGATCGCCGCTCTTCCTCTCAACAGCCATCTGCGGATCGATCCCTGGAGCGACGAGGTCTTCTCTCTGAACTTCGGTCCCGCGCCACTGCTCAACGCGCGCGACAAGATGCCCTTTCAGGTCACCCCCATCTACTACCGGCTCCAGCGCTATAAAGCGCCCGAGGCTGGCGGACCATCCTCAGCGGCCGTTGCAGAACACTGATTTCTCTGCCGGACTTTTGAGTAACTGCTTGTTGAACTGCGCGTCCCTCTCTCAGGATCACCCCTGATAGATGCGGACAAGCCATGTACTTTGTCCGCTCCGTGCGGACGCGCTCGCTATCCTTCCGAATCCGTAGCAAATCGATTTCGACACGCCCCGTGTGCAAGCCAGCACACGGGGCTTTTTTTTTCCCAGCAGGAGCGCCTTCGTATCAGGGAGCAGTCTCGTCCATGAAAATCGCTCATTTCGGGAGCCCTGACGGGAACGGGCTTCACGATGTCGGGGATCACCTTCCCGGCGACCCTGAATTCCGGGCAGTCGGCGTATCCTGGAAAAACCCGGATGCTCCGGTCGTGGAGTCTTCGTGAAGTTCAGAATTGCCACAGTCGTGCTTGTTGGGTTCTCCTGTCTGCCTTTGCTCGCCGCTGCTCAGGCACCGGCGCTTTGGCGCGTCGGCCGCATCGACGGCTCTTCTGCCGAATTCAGCCAGGAGCAGCCGCACACAGCCGTCGTCTACGATGCCGCCGGGGATAAGCCTGGCCAGGACTGGTATGCCTTTGCTCCCGCGGCCTTTCCTGGAAAGCCGCTCACCCCGGAAACCGCTCCCCGCGCGATCGTGTTTTCCCTTGCCGGGCCGCCCCTGCCGGCGTACCGCCTCATTGTCTCGGTGATCATTGAACACTCCAGCGTCCCCGATCTTGCTGTCACTGTCGATGGCCGCGAGGGCCGTTTTGTCCTGCACCCGAAGCTCGACGACTCGATGGGCGACACGATGGACGCCTTTTTCCCTGCCTACTCGCATGCCGAGGTCCTCTGCGACGTCCCGGGCTCCTGGCTGCACAAGGGCAGAAACCAGATTGCCCTGCAGCCACTGTCGTCCAGCGACCAGGGCGTTCCCGATGCCGGATTCAATTACGACGGCATCCAGCTGGAGCCGCTCACCCAACTCCCAGCCGTCACGGCCAACGTCGAGCCCACTGTCTTCTATCAGACCCACGGCGGCGCCCTCGAAGAACGTGTGGATGTCTTCGTCCGCTACACAGAGCGTCTCCACTCGAACCAGATCAGTCTGCACCTCGCCGACCATGCCTTCGACGGCCACCTTGAGCCGGAGGCAGACTTCGGCGAACAGCGCGTGCGCTTTCTCGTCCCGGAGTTTTCTCCGGGCACTTCCGCGCAGATCCTGATGGACCTGAACGGTCGGAAACAACGATTCACCGAGACCCTGCAACCGGGAAAGAAGTGGACCTTGTACCTTGTCCCGCACGTTCACCTCGATGTCGGCTACACCGATTACCAGGCGAAGGTGGCCGCGATCCATGCCCGGATCCTCGATGAGGCGATGGATCTGGCGGACAAGCATCCCGGCTTTCGCTTCAGCACCGATGGCGAGTGGAACCTGGAGCAGTTCCTGCGGTCGCGTACCCCGGAAGAGCAACAGCGGATCATGCAGGCCATTCGCGACCGGAAGATCTACATTCCTGCCCAGTCCAGCAACCTGCTTACCGGCTTCCCGACCGCTGAGACGCTGATTCGCTCGTTCTATCCGAGTGCCGGCTTCAGCCGCCAATACGGCACGCCGTACGACTACGCGAATATCACGGACGTCCCTTCTTACTCGTGGTCGTACGCGTCGATCCTGGCGGCCGCCGGCATTCCTTACTTTGCGGCAGGCAGCAATAACGACCGCGCCCCGGTCCTGCTAATGGGTCATCTGAACCAGCGGTCGCCCTTCTGGTGGGAAGGGCCGGACGGCGGGAAGGTCCTGGTCTGGTATTCGCGACACTACATGCAGATGCAGTTCCTCTTTGGCCTGCCGCCACAAGCGGAAACCGGCGAAGAGATTCTGCCCCTCTTCCTGCAGATGTATGAGCATCCGGAATACCGAGCCAACGCGGCTATCATCTTCGGCACCCAGGTGGAGAATACCGATCTCTTCCCGCAGCAGGCGGAGCTGGCCGGCCAGTGGAACGCCCTCTACGCGTATCCGCACATCGAGTACTCGGGATTCCATGACGCGATGGCGGCCATCGCACAGCAGTTCGGCGACAGCCTGCCCACTGTGCGCGGCGACGGCGGTCCGTACTGGGAGGACGGTATTGGCTCCGACGCTCGCTGCGCCGCGCTCGAGCGGCAAAACGAGAGCCGCGCTCCGACGGCGGAGAAGCTGGCGACCATCAGCACGCTCGTGAACCCGCGCCTGGCCGTCCGTCGCGACGATCTGAACGCGATGTGGGCAAACATGGTCCTGATGGACGAGCACACATGGACCTCCTGGAACAGCGTCTCCGACCCCTACAGCGACGAAGCGGTCCAGCAATTGAGGGTTAAGGATTCCCGTGCGACGACGGCGGCAGCGCTGCGTGACCAGCTTCTGCGCAGCAGCATGGCCAGTCTGGCTGACTCCATCAACACCGGCGTCAACAGCCTCATCGTCTTCAATGGCCTCAACTGGAAGCGCGACGGCGACGTGACCATCGACCTCGATCGCGGCTGGCAGATTGTCGATCCCGCGACCAGCCAGATCGTACCTTCTGTGACCCTTGAGGAAGGACCAAATTACCGCAAGGTGGAATTCCGTGCGAAGGACGTTCCGCCGATGGGATACAAAGTCTACTCGCTGCGGGAAAGCGTCAGCGCGGCTCCCGCTTCGCAGACCGGCATGGCGACCACTCTCGAGACGCCTTTCTATCGCGTCGAGCTGGATTCCGCCACGGGCAGCATTCGCAGCCTCTACGACAAGCAGCTCGGCCGGGAGCTGGTGGACCCCGCCAGTCCGTGGCGCCTGGGCCAGTATCTGTACGTGAGCGGAGGCGATCAGGAGCCGAACAGCATTCTGCAGTATCGCGCTGTTTCGCCAAAGCCTGTGCTGGACGTGCATCCCGCCGAGCACGGGCGGCTGATCTCCGAAGAGCACACGCCGTGGGGATGGCGCGTGGTCATGGAGTCCGTCGCGGACAACACGCCGTCCATTCGGACCGAACTTCGCCTCTTTAACGATGAGAAGAAGATCGAGCTGATCGAGGACGTCGACAAAAAACCAGAGCTGAAAAAGGAAGCCGTCTACTTCGCCTTTCCGTTCGCCATGACTCATCCGCGTTTTCAGTACGAAATTCAGAATGGCGTCGTCGATCCGGCAAAGGATATGTACTCGGGCGCGGGCCGCGAATGGTTCTCCGTCCAGCACTGGGTCGCGGTCGACGAGGACGGCATCTCAGCGACGGTGATGCCTCTGGATGCCTCGCTGGTCACCCTCGGCGACATCAATCGCGGCGCTTGGCCGACGAGCTTCGGACTGCGGCCCGGCACCATCTTTTCCTACGTGATGAACAATTACTGGCACACCAATTACCGAGCCGAGCAGGGTGGAGCTTTCCACTTTCGCTACGTCATTACCAGCGCCGCGCAAACCGATGCACCCGCGCTGAGCCGGCTCGGTTGGGAGGAGGTCACCCCGCTGGAGCACGACCAGATCCGCTCCCAGGACAAAGCTCTCAACTTGCCCGAGCCGCTCCCGGCCAGGGAATCCAGCTTCCTCTTCGTCAGCGATCCGGATGTGCTCGTCGACACCTGGAAGCCCGCCGAAGATGGCCGTGGCACCATCCTCCGCCTCATCGATCTGGGAGGTGAGTCACGCAGCATCACTATCGACACGCCACTGCTGGCGCTCAGCCAGGTCGTCCGCACCGACGCCGTTGAGCGGGATGGCGCCGCCATCACGCCCGAAACCCCTCACGAATTCCGGATTGAGATCCACCCGCATCAGATCGTCACTCTGCGCCTGCTGGAGCAGCCGCAGTGAGCGAGTGAGTACACACTCGGACTGGCGCGCGGCTGCGACGCCATCGCCGGCGCCACACGCACTCCACGAGTGCCGATACTGTCTGGCATTCGTCACCTGGCCGGGACGTCGCCCAGTGTTCACCTTTCGGCTGGACATCTGAACCCAGCGACTACGGGAACCGCAAAGTTCGCGGATGCCGATCGAAATTACCGCTAAGACGGAATTATCGAGAATATCCACAATAACTGTCATTTCAGGTCCGGCCAGGCGCAAGTAAGAGAAGACAGCGTTCACCGTTTTGGGGCTTGACTGAAATGTCCGGATTGCTGCCTGCGAGGCAGCGAGCGTCTTTAGGGGGAGACGTTGCTGCGTTCGCAGAAGAGCAAAGCCAACAACAAACCTGTTCCGGTGCTGCTCACTGCGCGAAGTTCACGAAGAGCGCCACCCACTCTTGATTCCCAACCACGCGGAATGTGTGCCCCTTGCCGGTTAGATCCTCGGCCAAGTAAATCTGCCCCGGTACGATCCTGGCCTTTTCGCGGTCAGAAACCATTCAAGGAGTGCTTTGCCTTCTCAGCCCCTAATTCGGAGCATGAGCTGCCCGGTGTGCCGAAGCCGGCCGGATCAGCCCTCCCCTGGCGCTATGAGTCTGATTGAATAGACTGTTTCGGGGAGAACGCGAAGATGCCAATGGTTCAATACCCTGGGACAGGTCGACTGCGGATCGGACTCTTGCTCGCGAGTGTGTGGGTATTGGGTGGGGGTGTGCTGGCACCGCAGGAGCCGAAAGCAGATGAGGGGCGATGGAAGACCGAAGCCGAGCGGGTGACGATCGTGCGCGACGACTGGGGTATCGCGCATGTGCATGGCCAGAGTGATGCGGATGCGGTCTTCGGGATGATCTACGCCCAGTGCGAGGATGACTTCAACCGCGTGGAGATGAACTACCTTTCTTCGCTGGGACGCACAGCCGAGGCGGAAGGCGAAGATGCCCTTTGGCGCGATCTGCGCCAACAGCTCTTTATCGATCCGGCTGAACTGCAGCACGACTATGCCGCGAGCCCGGATTGGCTCAAACGGCTGATGAATGCCTGGGCAGACGGGATTAATTTTTACCTTGCCACGCACCCCGAGACGAAGCCGAAGGTGCTCACGCAATTCGCGCCCTGGATGGCGCTGTCGTTTACCGAAGGCAGTATTGGCGGCGATATTGAGCGAATCGACGTAAAGAGGCTGCGGGCTTTCTATGATTCGCAAAGCTCAAACGCCGGCACGGTGAGTTCTATGAACCGGCTGGCGAGCCAGTCCCCGAGTGCGTTGGACTGGTTCGAACCGGAGCCGAGAGGATCCAATGGATTCGCGATCGGGCCCACGAACACTGTGGGGCATCATGCCTTGCTGCTGATCAACCCCCATACCTCATTCTTCTTCCGTAGTGAACTCCAGATGGCGAGCGATGAGGGTCTCGACGCGTATGGGGCGGTGACGTGGGGCCAGTTCTTTATCTATCAGGGGTTCAACGACCGTGCGGGATGGATGCATACATCGAGCAACGTGGATGCCGTGGATGAGTACCTGGAGAAGCTGGTCAACGATGGCGACAAGTTGAGCTACGTGTATGGTGGCCAGAAGTGTCCTTTTACCACCAGGCTAATCACGCTTCATTACAAAACACCACAGGGGCTGGCTTCGCGCACCTTCACGGCGATGTATAGCCTGCACGGGCCAGTGATCCGGCAGGATGGAGACCACCTGGTTACGGTTCAGCTGATGAATATTCCAGTGGCAGCTCTGGAACAGAGTTATCTGAGAACGAAGGCACGGAACTATGCTGAGTATCGGAAGACGATGGAACTGCGGGCGAACTCCTCGAACAACACGATTTTTGCCGACGCAGATGGCGATATCGCGTATTGGCACGGTAACTTCATTCCGAACCGCGACCCGCATTTCGATTACACCAAACCTGTCGATGGTAGCAACCCGGCAACGAACTGGCAGGGACTGGAGACGGTCGATCAGGTGCCACATCTGCTGAATCCGAAGAGTGGGTATCTTTTCAACGTGAATGATTCGCCGTGGAACGGCGCGGGAGCGAGTTCTCTGCGCAAGACGGACTATCCGGCCTATGTGGAGCAGGGGATCGAGTCGGCGCGCGGACTGCATGCCATGCGCGTGTTGGCTCCTGACGGAATTCCACGTCGCGATTTCACGCCGGATGGCTTGATGCATGTGGCCTACGACTCCTTTCTGCCATGGTTTGCACGGACCGTGCCCGTGCTGACCGCGGCTTACGACGCTCTCCCCGCGGATGCGCCGCTCCGGTCGCACCTTGCCGATCCGATCACGGTTCTGCGCGCGTGGGACGACCGCTGGGCTGCGGATTCAGTGGCGACCTCGGTGGCTGTGTACTGGGGTACGCAAATGATGAAGATCGTGGGCCGGCCCGCACACGAGGCTCTGGTGCCCAGCGAGGAATGGGTTGCTACCCGGACGCCGGCGGAAACTCTGCTAACCGCACTGGCGACATCGACCGATAAACTGACAGCGGATTTTGGAACATGGCGCACGCCCTGGGGCCAGATCAACCGGTTTCAGCGCCTGAACGGAGACATCGTGCAACCTTTCAACGATCGCGGCGCGAGTATTCCGGTGCCCTTCACCTCCTCGCTGTGGGGATCGCTGGCGTCGTTTGCAGCGCGGCAGTATCCGGGGACGAAGCGATGGTATGGCACTGAGGGCAACAGTTTTGTCGCGGTGATCGAGTTCGGAGACAAAGTGCGGGCAAAGGGTGTGACGGCTGGTGGAGAGAGCGGCCATCCGGAGTCAAAACATTTCGACGACGAGGCGGAACGGTACGCATCAGGCGATCTGCGCGACATTTATTTCTATCCGGAACAGCTCAAGGGGCATACGGAGCGGACCTATCATCCGGGCGAATAGAGCGACTCCCTGAGACCCCTGGCCGCTTCCAGTTCATGCCTGAACCTCGATCCATTCATCGACGGGTTTCCGGACGATCACGGCCGTGCTGAATTGCCGAGGCGGTCGTGGAGGTTGTCTTGGCCAGATCACCGGCTATCCGGAAAGTTCGATCAGGCGACTGAGAAGGCCGATTGGGACCGATCTGAAACTTTTCAATTGCCGACGATATCAACTATTTTCGAGGCCGCGGTCGAATGTCCGTATTGCCCACGGGGAGCCGGCACAAGGTCGCAATGCAAAGCACATATCTTCCGCCGGCTCGCCCGCCGCCATATAAGATTGTGTGCGATCTTTTCAGCTCGACTTCGGAGGTTCCATGCGCGTCTGTGGTCGCTGTCTCCTTGCGCTCCTTGTGCTGCCGCTCTTCCCTCTCGCCGCAAGAGAAGTTCCCGCTCAATCCTCAGACCACCACATCTTCCAGCGCCCAGCGCTTTCTAAGGACCTGATCTGCTTCGGCTACGCCGACGATCTCTGGACCGTGCCGCGCTCGGGCGGGAAAGCCACCATACTCACCACAGGCGTCGGCATTGAAACCGCGCCCGTCTTCTCACCAGATGGCTCTACGATCGCCTTCACCGGCGATTACGACGGCAACACCGATGTATTTACAATTCCCGTGGGTGGCGGGATTCCGTATCGCGTCACGTATCACCCCGTCCCCGACGTCGCGGTAGGCTGGACGCCCGACGGCAGGGGGATCCTCTTCCGTTCGAACCGCGATGCCCACAGCCGCTACTCGCAGCTCTACACCATTCCCGCCAGGGGTGGCCTGGCCAAAGTGCTGCCGCTGCCCATGGCTAATCAAGGGACGTATTCGCCTGACGGCAAGGAGATCGCCTACTCGCCGCTCCCGCCCGGCTTCGGCTTCAACTTCATCAACTACGTCGCCTGGGGCAACTACCATGGCGGCCAAGCCGGCAGCATCTGGATCACCACTCTGCCCGGTCTCGACTCCGTGCAGATTCCGCACGAGAGGGCGACTGACTACTCGCCCGTCTACGCCGGCGGCAGCATCTACTTCCTTTCCGGCCGCAACGGACCCATCACCATCTTCAAGTACGATCCAGCCACAAAGACTGTCACCGAAGTTCTCAAGAACGAAGGGTCCGACATCCGCACCCTCTCCGGCTACGGCGACACGCTCGTCTACGATCAGCTCGGCGAGATTTACCTGTTCGACACGACGACCGGCAAGAGTCATCACGTTGCGATCGAGGTGGATGCCGATCTGCCCGAGGTCCGTCCGCACATCGAGAGCGTGGCCGATCAGATGGAGAGCGTCGGGATCTCGTCTACCGGCTTGCGCGCTGTCGTTGAGGCTCACGGCGACATCTTCACCGTCGCCGCCAGGCATGGGCCGACGCGCGACATTACAAACACGCCCGGCGTGATGGAGCGCGAGCCGGCATGGTCACCGGACGGCCAGTCCATCGCCTACTTTTCCGATGAGTCCGGCCTCTACCAGCTGTGCGTCGCGCCCCAGACCGGCAACGATGTGGCTGGCGCGCCGGTGGTGAAGAAGTTCCCGCTCGCCCCGGAGCCGGCGTATTACTTCAATCCCATCTGGTCACCCGACTCGAAGAAGATCGCCTTCCACGACAACCGACTGAACACCTACATGCTCGACCTGACTTCCGGCAAGCTGACCACCGTGGGCGAGAAGAACCTTTACGGCGGATTCTCCAACACCAGCTATGCTGTTTCCTGGTCGTCCGATTCCAAATGGCTGGCCTACACGCGATCGATGGAGAATCATCTCCACGCGCTATTTCTTTACTCGCTCGATAACGGCCAGTCCACGCAGCTGACCAGCCAGATGGCGGAGTCCACCCACCCGGCGTTCGACCGGGAAGGCAAATATCTCTACTTCATCGCCAGCACCAACGCGGGCGCCACCAGTGACGGTCTGGACATGACGAGCGACCTCTACCAGGTCACGTCGAACATCTACGCCATCACGCTGTCCAAAAGCACGCCTTCGCCGATCGCCCCCCAACTCGATGATGAGAAGCCGGCGTCGGAAGCTCAGCCCGAAGACAAGAAGCCCGCAAGCGGCGACTGCGACGGTGAAGCTGGCAGTGACGAAAAGGCTCATAGCAAATCAGCGCCGCCCAGGCCGGTCAAGATCGATCTCGATGGAATTGAGTCGCGCACGGTGGCGCTGCCCTTCCCCGCTGCCGCCTACCAGGACGTCGTTGCCGGTCTCAAGGGCTCGGTTTACTTCCTGGAGCGGCCCGGCTCCGGCCGTTTTGGCGACCGCGGGATGACTCTGAGCCGCTGGACACAGGAAGACCGCAAGACGGAGAAGCTGGCCGAGAACGTCGAGTTTTTCGAGCTCTCTGCCAATGGCGAGAAGATGTTGCTCGCACTCAGCCACCCGCGGCCTGACGGCGATGAACCAGGCCCGAACGGAGGTGGCCGTCCCAGCTGGGTCATCGTCCCCGCCAATGCCCCAGTCAAGTCCGGCGAGGGAGCGCTCAATTTCGCCGATTTGAAACTGAGGGTCGTCCCGCACGAAGAGTGGGCGCAGATGTACCACGAAGTGTGGCGCATCGAGCGAGCCTACTTCTACGACGCCAGCTACCACGGTGTGAAGACCGACGCGGATGAGAAACGCTTTGAGCCGTGGGTCCAGTCCATCGCCTCGCGCGCCGACCTCAACTACATTTTCCAGGAGATGCTGAGCGCTTTCTCCGTGGGCCACCTGCGCGGCACCGGCGGTGAGATCCCCGAGGCAAAGCATGTTCCTGGCGGACTGCTCGGCGCCGATTACGACATCAGGAACGACCGATACTGCATCGCGAAGATTTACACCGGCGGCGAGTTCAACCCGAGCGATCACGCGCCGCTGGCGCAGCCCGGCCTGAATGTGAACGTTGGCGACTGCATCCTGGACATCAATGGCCGTGAGCTGACTGCCGAGACGGACATCCAGGAGCCGCTCGAGGGCACCGCGGGCCAGGTGATCAGCCTGCGCATCGGTTCAGCCGATGGGTCCAGCGCCCGCGATATCGATGTCAGACCGGTGGCCAGCGAGGCCGCCCTGCGCAACATCGACTGGATCGAAGGCAACCAGAAAAAAGTGGATCAGCTCTCCGGGGGCAAACTCGCTTACCTCTACCTGCCCGACACGGGTGGCGGCGGGTTCACCAACTTCAACCGTTACTACTTTGCTCAGACGCAGAAGGAAGGCGCGATCGTCGACGAGCGCTTCAACGGTGGCGGGCAGGTTGCCGACTACTTCATCGAAGTGCTCAGGCGGCAGATCGAGTCGTACTGGACGCCACGCTACGGAGTCATCGAGCACACGCCCAACGCCGCGATCTACGGGCCCAAGGTGATGATCGCCAATGAATTCTCCGGCTCCGGCGGCGATGCACTGCCCTGGCTTTTCAAGGAAGCCAAGCTGGGGCCGCTGGTGGGCAAGCGCACCTGGGGCGGGCTGGTAGGTATCGGACCCATCCCGGTCCTGATGGACGGCGGCCACGTGACATCACCCAGCGTGGCGTTCTTCTCGCCCAATGGTGAGTGGGACGTGGAAAATCACGGCGTGGATCCGGACTACGCAGTGGAGCAGGACCCGAAGGCGGTTAGCGAGGGGCACGACCCACAGCTCGAAAAGGCCGTGGCCCTTGCGTTGGAGGAGCTGAAGGCGCATCCACCGGCCAAGCCGCAACGGCCGCCATACCCGAACTACCACAACACGTATTAGCCTGCCCTTCGGGCGGCGTTTTTCTGGGGGAACGCTGCCCGGAAGTTTCGCGTCGAAACGTCCGGATTGCCGACATCCATGTGAGTCTTCTGTCAAGGGTGGCCGAACTGGCGGTAGTACTGCAACGATCAACATGCTCCATTTACAGAATGGCGCATCGAAAACAGCTACCTTCGCTGCGGGTTGGCGGAATGCCGTACTTCGACCCAGCCGCATTGGGGATGTTCTTCCGAAAGAAGTCGCCCGAATCGGCAGCCGCGGCGAGATTCTCCAGCAAGCTTCTTCCCGCCAGGGTTGCAGGAGTAAACCGGAAGAACAGCGAGTCTCGGTGATTCCATTCCGAGAATCCTGAATTTCTTCTCCAGCGTCAATTTGGTTGCGTCTGACGACCTGTCATCGGTGGTCAGATCCAGATGGTCCGATCTGAGCTTGCACCGGCCAATGCGGTAAGCCGCGTCGATTACCAGATGACCGGAATCATGCGTGACTTCCTGATCAACCTGTCGTGCGTGACCAGCTCGATTCCTTCGACCAGCGCGGTTGCCCCAATCAATCGATCCTGAGGATCTTTCGGGTACGGCTGCGGGAAACTCACTGCGCGTGCAGCAATCTCCGGTGTCATGGGAAGCACCGTCATCCTCGAAGCGCACAGGCGGACGAAGGATTCCACGCTAAGAGTGGTTTCCACCCGCCCCTCTTCCGCAAGCCAGGCCAGCTCCAGAAGTGTAATTCCTGCAATCGCAAGTCCGCCCTCAGGACGAGCGGCGCGGATGACTTCCTTCGCGCGTTTCGACAGTTTGCCGGGCTCAAAGGCAAGCCAGATGACGATATGCGTGTCGAGGAGAATCATTCAGGCAGATTCCAGTCCGAGGCGGGAATCGTGTCTTCGATGTCTCCAACAATGCGGCCTTTGCCCGCCAGAAAGCCGAAGATATCGTCTTCGCTGGACTCAGCCGGGATGATTTGAACGACGGGTCTTCCATGCTTCGTTACCACCACCGGCTGACCGCTTGCGGCCACCCGGTCCATTACGGCAAGGCACTGCGATTTGAATCGGGCCGCTGGAATCTTTTGCATGACATAACCCCATCAATATGACCATAATATTATGACCACTGTGGAAGTGCAAGGGTCCGACTCGGAGCACGCTGTCGGTTCGGTACTGAGTTCGGTCGCGAGCTTGTTGTTCTTCAGGCCGAGTATGTATTGCTTCGGGGATCTCAGGGATGCCCCAGAAACGCTGCCAGCCGAGAGGATTCCACCCTCTGCTCCAGTTCATCGAGACGGACCGCCCTCAGTGTCTTCGACTCTCCTCCGTAGTTAGGCCGCCTCGGGTGCGCTGGAGTCGGAAACAGCAGTGTCCTCTGGCTCGTTTTTCTGCACGTCTTCAGCTCGGCGATGAGCCGAGAGGGAACGTGCAGGCGGCGACACGCGTAGGACTTAGGGTTGAAAAGTTTGGACTCGCTGCGTGCTCGGAACAGCATTTTGGATAGTAAAATGAGCCCGTAGCAGCCTTTGTTCTTCAAACATGGTTGATGTCAAAGAGCGGGAGTAGTTCAGTGGCAGAACGTCAGCTTCCCAAGCTGAATGTCGCCGGTTCGATCCCGGTCTCCCGCTCCATTCTCAGGCTGAGCCGCCCGGCGTTAGAACACTCTCAGTAACAGCAGCACCACGACGATCAGCAGGATCAGACCCAGCCCTCCGCTCGGGTAATAACCCCACCCGCGGCTGTAGGGCCACGCCGGGAACGCTCCAACCAACATCAGGATCAGAATGATTATCAGAATGGTGATCATAGTTGTCCTCTCGCGCGGGAGTCTTCATCGCTCCCTGGCTCTACCACTGGATGCGAGCTGGACGCAGCGCAGATGTCCGGCGTGCAAATTATGACGCAGGCAACCCGGCCAGCCTGCGGGCGCGGCGAAAAACGCGCAGCATCATCGCCGGCGTCAGTTTTCCCGTATTCGTGTTTTGCAGCGACGGGTGATAGCTGGCCAGCAGCCACCGCCCGCCAGGAATCGCATACTCCACGCCATGGCCGAAGACCAACTCGCCACGGCGCGCGATCTGCTTCATTCGCATCAGGTGATTGACCACGCCATCGAACCCAATCTTGCCCAGGCACACGATGACGCGCAACTCCGGAAGCGATGCAATCTCCTCGTCGAGAAAGGGCGCGCAGTTAGCGATCTCCTCCGGGGATGGCTTGTTATCCGGCGGCGCGCACCGGACTACGGAGGTGATCCGCGCATCGCGCAGCACCATGCCGTCGTCACGATGCGTGGCTCGAGGCTGGGATGCGAATCCCGCCTTGTGCAGCAGAGGATAGAGAAACTCTCCCGATCCATCTCCGGTGAACGGCCGCCCGGTGCGATTCGATCCGTGAGCGCCCGGTGCCAATCCAACGAACAGCACGCGCGCCTGCAGGTCGCCAAATGAAGGAACCGGCCTGCCCCAGTATTCGAATCCGAGATACGCTCGGCGCTTCTTCTCAGCCACCATCGCGCAATAATGCCGAAGCCGCACGCAGCGCTCGCACGCCACGATGCGCTGGTTGAGTGGTTCCAGCACCGATAACTCTGTTAGCCGATCCAGACTTGCAGCCACAAGCCAATTCTATTGGCGCAACCCTGGCCCGATGCTGGCGTAGAATGGGTGCGCTTCAGAAAGCGTTTACACAACCGATTTGTTCCGCACCTCAGGGAGATGATTTCCATGTCGATCCGCACCAGACTTCTTGTCGCGCCGCTTACTTTGGCGCTCGTCACCTTCTTTTCGGGTTGCAGCAAGAGCGCGCCGCCCGCTCCGGAAGCCAGCACGCCCGCCCAGCCGCCCATTCCGCAAATCGGCGGTGAGCCGGTCGTAAAAATCACGCGCCCGGCCACCAGCAACGGGCAGCAGATGGAATTCCTCTCCGCCACCGTGCTGCCGGGCCGCGGGATGAACGTCTTCCAGATCACGGCGAATGTTCCGGGCAAGGGTGAGATTCCGATCCTCTGGTCGCCCACCCTGGAAGAAGCGGCCGCGAAACTGAATGGCGGTCCCGATGACTTCAATGGCAACGCCAGCTTCAGCTTCGGCGGCGCCTTTCTCGTGCCGTATCCCAACCGCATCGTCGGTCCGCTTTCGGCGGACGGCACCACCGTCACCACAAAATGGCATGGCAAGACCATCACTTTGCCGGCCAACTGGCACAGTTCAGCCGATCCCACCAAGGACAAGCACGCGATGCACGGCCTGATCCTTGCCTCGCAGGCGCAGGACGTGCAGACGCAGAGCATTCCGGACGGCCAGAGCATCACGAGCGTCATTCACGCCGGCGACTTCGGCGGACACTGGCTCTCGCAAACCGACCTCAGTTTCGTCATCTCGCTCACCGGCCCCGCAGTCGACTGCACCATCGTGGCGAAGAACGTTGGCAAGGATCCGGAACCGATGGCGATCGGCTGGCATCCGTATTTCGTTGTACCCAGCGGCGACCGCAAGCAGGCCCTGCTGCACGTTCCGGCCACCAAGGTGGCGGAAATCAATAATTACGAGGACGTCTTCCCCACGGGCGACCTGATGGCGGTCAAGGGCAAGAAGTACGACTTCACCGATCCCAAAGGCAAGGCCCTCGACGACATCATGCTGGACGACAACTGGTCGTCGCTGCAGCGCACGAACGGAGCGGTTGACGTCACCTTTGCCGATCCGGCGAGCAACTACGGCGTACACATCCTCGGCCTCTCGCCCGAGATCAGAACCATCCAGGTCTACGCGCCCATCGACCCGGCGAAACAATTTGCGGCCATCGAGGAGCAGTTCAACTTCGGCGATCCGTTCGGCAAGGAATGGGGCAGCATGAACACGGGCATGGTGACACTCGAACCGGGCAAGTCGGTGGAGTGGCACGTGCGGCTCGGGCTCTTCCAGCCTGGCAAGTAAGTTCGCCCCCCCACCCCCCGGGGGGTACTTGCGGGAGAGGGTGATTGACGCTGCTGGAGTTAGGCGAGGACGCATGTGGCGACCTCGCCAGTGAAGGGTCGCAGGTCAGTTGGGAGACACTCGCGAGTGAGTTAATGACACGCGCGATTGATTCATTCACGCGTGCGAAAGAGCCAGATGACAGCAGGCGAGTTAGTTGGGAGACCCGCGTCACTGATTCATTCGTGCGTGTGAAATGACGGGTTCTTACGCGCGAATGATGCACTGAGGGGTGCGATTGTTTCATTCATGCGTGCGAACATCGTCGACCTCCTTCCTCGGCGTAGCGTTGGATCCAGCCAAACAGGCAAAGGCCGCTGGAGGCGGCCTTTGTCTGTCACTACTGCAGATAGATTTCTTTTTTACCCTATATATATAGAATACCAAAGTCAGAGTCTAACTACGCCAAATATTATTGCGTTAGCTGGCTTGTAAGTGGTTATAAGTCAAGGGTCATTACTTTGGATTTTGAGGTCGCCTCTTGACAAATTTTCCACATTGGCCCGGTTTGCGAGCGTGACTGCGACGGAACTGACTGGAACTGGCTGTCGCGAGCCAGACGGCTTATAGAATCGTGTACGCGGACAGGGTGCAGGCATGGAGCTACGGATGGAAAATTCTTCCTGCGAAGTCATCAGTCTTTCGGCGGAGTCGGCAACGGCGCAGAGTTACGACAACCATGCGATCGCTCAGGTCAACGATCATGAAATTCGTGTCAGTGTCATGACTGAGGCGTATCACTGGCACCGCCATCCCGACTCCGATGAGAGTTTTCTGGCCGTGGAAGGCGGTCTGTTCATCGATTTCGATGACCGCACGGTCCAGCTGTTGCCGGGGCAGCTGATCACGGTCCGGCGAGGGGTCTGGCATCGCACCCGACCGATCGGCGAGCGGTCCGTCAATCTGACATTCGAGCGCGCTGGTGCACGGAGCGAGGCTCGGGGCTGAAGCTGGCTCTTTCGGCATAGATTCCTGCTTATCGCCCGAGGGCCCAGAGACGGCCAGCGGCGGCAGGAAAGTGCGCTCCTGAACCCGTCGCGCCGAGACCGGGCCGCGGGCTCCGGCTCCGTGCCGCACCGATTCGCGGTTCGACTCGCTGGCTTTGTTGACTCGGTCAGGATGGTGGCCTCACGCTGAGGGGCGTTTGCTCAGGGCAGGCCACGAACTCGCGGGAAAGGGCATTTTCCCAAAACGGACGAGGAGATTTCCAGGACGGTACCCTCGACTGAAACGCTGGAGCAAAGGTTTTGACGAACCAATCGCAGGAGCGTTTGCTTCTTGCTATGGGGTGAACCTGGCCGTCCGGCATTGGGGGTGGAAAAGCTCGCGATGCTGGTCGATGGTCAACAGCTATGGGGTGAACCTGGCCGTCCGGTATTGGGGGTGGAAAAGCTCGCGATGCTGGTCGATGGTCAACAGCTATGGGGTGAACCTGGCCGTCTGACATTAGGGGTGGAAAAGCTCGCGATGCTGGTCGATGGTCAACAGCTATGGGGTGAACCTGACCGTCCGGCATTGGGGGTGGAAAAGCTCGCGATGCTGGTCGACGGTCAACAGCTATGGGGTGAACCTGACCGTCCGGCATTGGGGGTGGAAAAGCTCGCGATGCTGGTCGATGGTCAACAGCTATGGGGTGAACCTGGCCGTCCGGTATTGGGGGTGGAAAAGCTCGCGATGCTGGTCGATGGTCAACAGCTATGGGGTGAACCTGGCCGTCAGGCATTGGGGGTGGAAAAGCTCGCGATGCTGGTCGATAGTCAACAGCTGTGGGGTGAACCTGGCCGTCCGGCATTGGGGGTGGAAAAGCTCGCGATGCTGGCGATGGTCAACAGCTATGGGGTGAACCTGGCCGTCCGGCATTGGGGGTGGAAAAGCTCGCAATGCTGGTCGATGGTCAAGAGCTATGGGGTGAACCTGGCGGTCCGGTATTGGGGGTGCAAAAGCTCGCGATGCTGGTCGATGGTCATCAGCTATGGGGTGAACCTGGCCGTCCGGCAGCATTTGCGGACAGACTCTTACTGGACACTCTTTCTGACAGCCGCTTCTTGACGGCCTCTTCCGTGACAGCCGCTTACTTCACCGTCCTGGCCTGGCCGACCTGATTCGCGGTCGCTGTGTAGAGGTGGCAATTGCCGGTCGTCTCCTTAAACCGGAAATAGGGGTGCAGGAACAGGGCCGCGCGCGCATCGCCTGAGCCCTCGGCGAGGTCGGTCAGCCACACACCATCGGGCTCCGCATGATCGTGGATGTGAATCCAAAACCCCTTGTGCAGATTGGCCAGCATGCCGCCGGCGATCTTCAGATCCTGGGTGGAGCGCAGGTTGATGTCGATGGGCTCACCGGTGGCCTCGTCGAGCGAAATCCTGCCCTGCATTACCTGAGCGAATCGCTGGTTCAGGTTCTTCGCCGGAAATTTCGGGTTCGGCACAATATCGTAGAAGAGCACGCTGCGCCCGTCCGCTAACTCGCGCCGCCCGTTGGTCAGAATCATCGCGGCCATCACTTCCTGCATCTGCTTATTCTCTTTGTCCGTCTCCTTCTTTGCGGTCGCCCGGTCGCTGTACTTGACGGTCTTCTTCATCACACGCTCGTCTTCTTTTTGTGTCTGTTCCGGCGTCAGGTCTTTGCCATCCTTCGCGAGCGTGCGATCGACCTCGACCCCGTTCACGTAAAACTCCTCCTTAACCTCGGTGTCGGTCTTCTTCACCTTGCCTTTGCTGTCGGTTTCTGTGGTGTCGTCGGTGACGCGGCATTCGTAGCGCTCCTGTTCGGCGGCCATCTTCGCTTCATTGGCAATGGCTCGCTGGAGCAGATCGGCGGCGTTGGGCAGCGGGGCATTGTTTTCGTGCGATGCGGTCTGCGCCCGGACATCGGTTATGGCGATCGCGGCCAGGGTGGACAACAGGAGACAAAAGGACAGCCCGCGCATGATCAATTCTTACGCGCCTCAGCAAAGGTTGGTTCCCGACTCGCAGGGAAGGGAATTCGCGTTGTTTAGACGAATCAGGCCGTGCTCCGTAACCCCGGGACGCGGCCGCTTCTAGTCCTGGCGCAGGGCCTGGAGCGGATCAATCTCTACCGCTCTGCGTGCCGGAATGTAGCAGGCGAGCAGCGCCAATCCGGCCAGCAACACGGGCGCGCCAATCAGCAAACGCGGATCGTCGACGCCCACGGTAAACGCGTCGGAAAAAGCGGTGGTGATCGCGGCCATAGCTTTGGCCAGGCCCACCGCGCCGAGGAAGCCAATTACCGATCCGACGGCGATCAGCGTTGCGCCCTCACGCAGCACCAGGCGCAGCACCTGGGTCCTGCGCGCACCGAGCGCCATGCGAATCCCGATTTCCTTGCGGCGCTGCGACACCGCATACCCGGTGACGCCGGCCAGCCCGATGGCGGAGAGAATCAGGCCAAACAACCCGATACCCCCAAACGTGCGCAGCGGCGCGCGCATCGCTGCCCGGATCCGCTCGAGATATTCGCTCAACGATTGTTCATTGAACAAAGTTAGATTCGGGTCCAGGGAAGCCACCACGCTCTCGACGCCGCTCCGCGCATCGGCAGCCGAGTGTCCGCGCACGATGATGGTGATGCCACCTCCCGGTGGCCGCACGAAATCATGCTGGGTGAGGGGAACGTAGGCGACCGGGGTGATCATGCCATCGCCATCTTTCATATCCGGCGCCACACCTACCACCTCATAGGTTCTCTGATCTCCGCGCAGACGCTTCCCGAAGGCGTTCCCGTTGCCGAACAATCCGCGGGCAGCCTTCTGATTGAGAATCAGCGGCACGGCCACAGCGGTCACTTCGGAAGCAGGCGTCGCGCTCACGTCCATGCGCAGGTCCTGCGCGTCGAATTCGCGGCCCGCCACCAGCGGCTCCTGCACCACGGCAAAATAGCCCGGACCCACCGTCTCTTTCACCACGTCTTTCCGCACAGGCGATGCCGCTTTCGGATCCGCGACCGTCAGATGAAAGTCATCGTCGTCGTTGGGCAGCCAGGGTGGCGCTGTCGCCAGCGCAAAGCCGGTCACCGCCGGCGTGTTGCGAAGCCGATCGGGCAGTCTGGCGAAGAAGTCCTGGGTTTTTTGTGGAGAATAGCCGTCGCGCATGGGATCGATGAAGAGGAACTCCATCGTCTTCGGATTGAAGTTCGTGCGGATCGTGCTTCCGCTCATCAGGCCCAGCACCAGAAATCCCGTCGCCAGCAGCAACATCAGCGAGCCCGCCACCTGCGCGCCCATGGCGAGGTTGCGGAGGCCGAATCGCCGATGGCCGGACAACTGCAGCGCTGCGCCCTCCTTGAGGGCGGGAGCGACATCGGTCTGGGTCGCCTGGATCGCGGGCAGCGTACTGAATCCGATCCCGCACAGCACGGCCAGCACCAGCGCGAAGACCGCCGCGTGCCAGTCCAGCGCCGTGTCGGGGTTGAGCGGCGAGCCTGCCGGCAGCCGCGTGTGCGCCGTCAGCGCCCACAGGCACCACGCAAGCGCCAATCCAGCCGCGCCTCCGAGCAGGGAAAGCAAGATTCCCTCGGTCACCATCTGCCGGATCAGGCGAAAGCGGCTCGCTCCCACGCCCAGCCGGATCGCCAGCTCCTTGCGCCGGCTCGCGCTGCGCGCCAGCACCATCGTCGCCAGATTCAGGCACGCAATGGCGATCACAAGCGCCATCAGCGCGGAATAGAAACCGAGCACCTTCGGCCGCATGTCCCGCGGGATCGGTACGCGCGTGCCCGCGCCCAGTAACACGACGCGTTTGGCTTTGTCCGCCTGCGGCGGCGCCGTCGGATCGTCTTTGTCGAGGCGCCGCGTGATGCCATCGAGCGCAGCCTCCGCGGAATCGATCGTGACGCCGGGCGCAAGCCGCATCAGCATCTGGAAATCCCTCGCGCTCGGCTGATGCAATACGTCGTTGCCCAGCTCCGGAGCCAGCGCGGCCGGTACCGTGATCGGCACAAACAGCTCGGCGGGATTCACGGTGAGTGCGCCATCGAATTTTCCGGGTGCGACGCCGACGATGGTCGCGTTCTGCCCGTTCAGGCGAATGGTCTGCCCTGCGATGTCAGGATCGGCGTGGAAACGGCTGCGCCACAAGCGATCGCTCAGGACCACGACCGGCGCTCCGCCGGGCTTGTCCGTAGCGGCGCGGAGCAGACGCCCGCGCTCGGCCTCCATCCCCAGGACGGAAAAATAGTCCGGCGAAACCAGCTGCCCGAAAAACCGCTGCGGCTTACCGCTCTCCCCCGGCAGCGCAACGTTGAACTCGACGGTGTTCTCGACCGCGGCCACTCCCGCGAACAGATCCTTTTGCTCGCGGTAGCGCTCAATATAGGGATAGGAAACCGGACTCTCCGCTGTCACGAGCCGATTCGGTTGTGTGGCCCCGGCCAGCGGCCGCGTTATCACCGCCCACGATGAGCTGTAGACACTGGTCGTCAGCCCGATCCCGAGGCCCATCGAAAGGATGCCGACCAGCGCGAACCCCGGCGACTTGAGCAGGGTGCGGACTGCGTAGGGCAAGTCCTGCCGCATCTCGTTGAGGTATTCGATGGGCAGTCGAAGCGCAAGGTCCGCGATCAGTCGCATCAGGCCGAAGACGCCGTGGCGTTTTGCGACTTCGCCGATGGCGTCTTCGCCGGTCTGGAGCATCTCGTCGCCGTAGGCCAGTTTGAATTCGTGCGGGAAGGCTTCCGCGAGCCGCCGGTAGATCGGCCAGGCAATGTTCATGGGATCAACCTCGTTCCGTCGCAACGGCGCGCTTGGTTTGGATCGCTCGAACCAGCTCCTGCAGGCGCTCGCACTCGGCGTCGAGCACCCGGTGTCCGAGCTTTGTCAGGCGGTAGTAGCGGCGGCGCGCGTCGTCCTGTTCGGGAGCCGGCCGCTCGTCGGACTCCTCGATGAGGTCGGCTTCAATCATCCGCCTGATCGATCCATACAGCGTCGCCGGCCAGAGCTTGACCTTGCCGGTGGTGCGCTGGAGGACCTCCTGCATGATTCCGTACCCATGCTGTTCTTCGCCTGCGAGGGAGAGCATGATGTGGAACCACTGCGTCTTCAGGGGGATAAAGGATTGAACACTCGCCTCGGTCATGGGCACAATATATATCGACCAAGATATATATGTGTCAAGAAGGAAATGCGGGAGGGCGGGAGGGTCGCGGGGTGCGGCGGTTTGGGGTCCGGGGAGGTTCTACAGCCTGTTCAGTTTGGCTTCGATTTCAGCCAGGGCGGCTTCGAGAGCTTTGCGGCGTATGGGACTCGACGTACGCTCGTCGAGAATGCGGTCGCGCTGGAGCTCGAGAGCCTGACGCTCGAGGGTGCGTGCGGTGGTTGCGGCTCCGACTGCATTGCCGTTTTTGGCTTTGCCTGATGGCTCGGAAGAACGCTGCTGCTCCACTTGCTCTTCCACCGATTTGCTTTCCCATCCTCTGGCCATATCTTTATCGTAGCGTGGAAAGGCCGGGGCGACGGTGATTTGTCGCCCCGCGCGGCGAAAGAGATACGTCACTCCGGTCACGTTGACACACAGGAACTGCATCGGACGCGGTTCATCGGACATCGGTAGACACATGAAAGCCTGGCGCATTCCGTCGTTCGGCATCGACAAACTGGAGCTGGTGACGCTGCCGGATCCGGCACCACGGCGCGGCGAAGTGCTGGTCGAAGTGCGCGCGGTCTCGTGGAACTATCGCGACCTGATGGTCACGGCAGGGAAGTACAACCCGAAGATGCACCTGCCGCGGATACCGTGTTCCGATGGCGCGGGCGAGGTGGTGGCGATCGGCGAAGGCGTCACGCGTGTGAAGGTGGGGGATCGGGTCGCCGGCATCTTCATGCAGAACTGGATCGACGGTGCAGCAGATGCAGCGAAGATTCGGGGCGCTCTGGGCGGGGACATCGACGGCATGCTGGCGGAATATGTGGTGCTCCGCGAAGACGGAGTGGTGCATTTCCCGGCGCATTTGTCGTTCGAGGAGGCCTCTACACTGCCTTGTGCCGCAGTAACCGCGTGGAATGCCGTGACCCGCGCCGGCAGTATCCAGGCGGGCGACACCGTAGTTGTACAGGGAACGGGAGGAGTGTCCATTTTCGCACTGCAGTTTGCGAAGATGATGGGTGCGCGCGTGCTGGGAACGTCGAGCAGCGAGGAGAAGCTGGCGCGCGCAAGAGCTATGGGGCTCGATGCGGGGTTGAGCTATCGCGAGCATCCTGAATGGGATAAGTGGGTGATGGAGCAAACCGGCGGCCGCGGCGCCGATCTGGTGGTCGAAGTTGGGGGCGCCGGAACGTTCACGCGATCGCTGCGCGCGCTGCGCATCGGCGGGGCGGTAGCGCAGATCGGCGTCCTGAGCGAGTCATCTGAAGGCATCGAAATCCCGTTACTGTTGCACAGGCAGGTTCGCCTCTGCGGTATTTATGTAGGATCGCGGGCGGACTTTGAGAAGATGAACCGAGCCATCCAGCAGGAAGAATTGAAACCCATGGTGGATGAGGTATTTAGCTTCACAGATGCTCCAGCAGTGTTGCAGCGCATACAGTCGGGAAGCCATTTTGGGAAACTAGTTACTTCCGTTAGGCACTAGAAATGTCTGTTCAAAAGGCGACATTTTGCCTGAAGATGCATCAGAAGAAGTGCCCAGTTTTACCAGAAAGGAGCAACCCCCAATGAACTTCTTGATGGCCTGTCTGCGCGCGGTTCTCAGTTTCTTCTCTGAAATTCTGTTTGGATGCACTCACACCCGGGTGACGCGACCGTTCACCCTCGGCGAGGAGACGTATGAGGTCTGCCTCGATTGCGGCAAACAGATTTATTATTCTGCAACCGAAATGCGGCCGCTCACGGCCTGGGAAGTTCGCCGCATGAAGGCTGCTCACGCGGGTGAAGTCAAGGTGGTGCCGATCAACTCGCCGATCCCCCACCTGGTTCCGCACGGGCAGAAGCCCAACGTTGCGGCGTAAAAGTTTTCCTTTCTCCTTGTTGTTTTTCTCAGGGAGCGCCTCGGCGCTCCCTTTTCACTTTTGTGCAGAGATTCACTTTTGGGGGAGGGCGGTTGGACCCACGCGGCGTCTAAGATAAACACTGGCTATTCCCACCGCATGGGTCGTGTTCTCACAAGCCGTTTGCTGCTGGCCGTGCTCGCTTTCGCCGTAGCCGGATGCGGCAGCATCAACTACGCCGCGCAGGCGGGCGATGGAAGCTTTGCGCTGAGCGCGGCGACCCTGAACGTGGGCACCAATGGTCAGATCGCGCTGCGTGCGATTCTTCCTTCGGGCGACGCGGCCGCGGTGACGTGGAAGATCGCCTCCGGCACGAATGCCGCAACCCTGGGGCAGGGACACATCGACGCTAACGGCATCTATACCGCGCCGGGATCGCTGTCGGTGGACAGCGTTTCTGTGCGCGTGGAGGCGGCGCTGACCAGCGACCCATCGAGCATCGCTTCGCTGCTGCTCACTGTGCATCCTGGATTCGTGCAGCCCCTGCTTCCGCAGAATGTGGCGCTGACGCCTGGCGCCACGGCCGACGTGACGGCGCAGATCGCCGAGGTGGATGCGGGCAGCGTGAAGTGGTGGCTGGCCACCGCGCCGAGCGGCGATGAAGCTTCCGCGTCGGGAACACTGGGCTCGCTGAGCAGCACAGAATGCCAGCGCAGCGCGGAGCACTACACCACCTGCACGGTGACCTACGCGGCGCCGAGCGCGATTCCGGCGCCGGAAGTTTATGTTGTGGCTGCGGTGAACGGCAGCTCGGTGACCTCACCGCTGCGCGTGCTGCTGAACAGCCAGGGAATCGTCAGCAATCCTGTGGCGAACCAGGCAACCCAGACGGGGCCGGCGATGCTGGGAGCCTCGGGCGGCAATGACGGTGACTTCGATACCTACGCGGACCACAGTGGCGAATCGTTTGTCGCGGACTGCTGCGGCGGCACGCTCGGCGCTCTGGTCGAAGACGACGAGAACAACCAATACATCCTGAGCAACAACCATGTGCTGGCGGAGTCGGATCAGGGACACGTGGGGGACACCATCGATCAGCCGGGGCTGATCGACGGAGCGTGCACGCCTCTGAGCCGGCCTGGATCGACGCTGCATCCGGTAGGCACGCTCGACTACTTTGTACCGCTGGCATCGAAGCAGACGAATGTGGACGCCGCGCTGGCACTGACTTCGCCGGGAGCCGTCGACGCTGCGGGCAGCATCCTGGGCCTGGGAACGCCAGGCCACGATGGGACCCTGAGTGCGGCTCCGCCGATGGCGGGGCAGGGCGAGACGCTGACAGCGGGCAATCTGGGCATGGATGTGGCGAAGAGCGGCCGCACGACCGGGCTGACCTGCTCGAATGTTGACGCGGTCGCGCTCACCGTGAAAGTGGACTACTACAAGGATTGCGCGGAGACGCAGCCGTACACGACCAAGACGTTTCAAAATCAGATCGGCATCGGCGGCACGCACTTCACCGACAGCGGCGATTCGGGCGCGCTGGTGCTGGATGCGAGCAATGCAGAGGCGGTTGGTCTGTACTTTGCCGGCGGCACCGATGGCGATGGGAATGGCCTGAGTGTCGTCAATCCTATCGGCGACGTGCTGCATGAGCTGAGCACTGAGGCGGGCAGCCCGCTGAGCCTGGTGGGCACGAATGCCCCGCATGCGGTCTCATGCCTGCGCTACGATCCCGCGATGCCCGCCGAGCTGCCCTATGTGGGTCCGACCGCGCTGGCGCGTGCGCAGAGCATCGCGGAAGGCGCCGCGGACACGCTGCGCGGCAATGGCATACTCGGAACCGCTGCGGGGCATAGCTTCGATTCTCCAGGCGATCCGGCGGTGACGGTGTATGTGGACCACGCCACGGCGAGCGTGCCGCAGATACTGGGTGGATTGCGGACGCAGGTGATTGTGACGGATCCGCTCTCCGTCGCACGGGGCACTGCACCGACCATGCCGGTGCTGGAGCCTGGATTGCATTTGTCGGCCGCGGCTCTGGCCGGCGCTACCGCGGTGGAGAAGAGTGTCGCGCCGCAATGGATGGCCGATCCGGCGATCTTCGGGGTGGGCGTGACTGAAAGCCGCGACAATCCGGCCGAGCCGGCACTGCTGGTGCTGGTGGACATCGGCAAGAATCCGCCGTCGATGCCGACGACCATGGGCGGCCTGCGGGTGGTTTACATGCGGCTGCATCGCTTCCACACGACGCTGTCGAAGTGGAATACAGGCCATCGAACGTCAGCATGTGAAGTGGAGAAGTGAAGAGAACCGCCCGCAGCGGCGGCGTCCAATGAAAGAGACATTGGGTCAGGCCATCGAACGCGTCCTCGAAGCAGAAGATTGGGTGGGCGCACGCAAGCTCATTCGGGCTGGATTGCGCAGTAAACCTGACGATCACTGGCTATTGAGTCGGCTCGCGTTGACATTTTACGAACAGGGCCAATACCGGCGAGCGCTCGACCTTGACTTGAAAGCTCTCCAGATTGCTCCGTATTGTCCCTTGGCTATCTGGGGTTATGCGGGAACTCTCGAAATGCTGGGCCGAACGCGGGAGGCGCGCATTCTCTTTCAGTGGTTGGTGAGTTGGGGAGAAGCCAAACTTGCCTATGGAGAATGTGGAGAGGGGATTCGCTGGGCGCGGTCCTTGATTGCTGATTGCTACTATCGCATTGGTCTCATCTGGGAGGAGAAAGGCCAGAAGAAGCGGGCGCTCCGCTCGTACGCCGAGCATCTTGCGTGTCGCGACCGCGGCGCTCGCAGCATTTATCCGATACGTGAGGTAAAGCGACGGTTTAACAGCCTGAGTGGCCGGTGCCGCACGGGTTTTCTCGCAGGACATTTCTCCGTTCCCGACGACTTCGACGAGATGAGCGCCAACCAAATCTCCACCATGTTCCATGGTGTAGCGCCGAAGGGCACGAAGTCAGCAGGGAACAGAGCGCCTCGCAATTAGCTTTGCAGAGCCGCGACAGCCTCCGGGGATGCCTTTTCACTCCGGAATTCGCCTTCCCACTTTGCGACCACCGCGGAGGCAAGGCAGTTGCCGACGACATTGATGACCGTGCGGCCCATGTCCATGATGGCGTCGATGCCCAGGATCACCAGAATCGGCTCGACCGGCAACGCGAAGATGGAGGCGGTCGCGAGCAGGACGACGAGAACGGAGCGCGCGACACCGGCGACGCCTTTGCTGGTGAGCATCAGCACGCCGAGCATCGCGATCTGGCGGGCGAGGCTCATGTGAATCCCCGCAGCCTGGGCGGTAAAGATCGCCGCGATGGAAAGATAGAGCGCCGAACCCGCCATGTTGAAGGTGTAACCGGTGGGGATGACAAAGGCGACGATCTTGCGGGGCACGCCGAAGGCTTCCATCTCTTCGATGGCGCGGGGCAGGGCGGCTTCGCTGGTGCTGGTGGCAAAGGCGATGGTGGCGGGCTCGGCAACGGCACGGAGAAATTCGCGCAGCGGGAGGCGGGCGAGCAGCAGTGCCGGCAGCATGGCGAGGAGCGCGAAGAGGAGGATCGAGACGTAAAGGGTGAGCGCGAGCTTGCCGAGATTGAGCATCACGCCGAGTCCGGACTGCGCGACGGTGAAGGCGAGCGCGAAGGCAACGCCGATGGGAGCGTAGAGCATCACGAAATTCGTGAAGGCGAACATCACTTCGGTGAGGGATTCGCAGAGGCGCAGCATGGGCGCGCGTTTGGCCTCGCTGACGCGGCAGAGAGCCAGCCCGAAGAAGATGGCGAAGACGGCAACCTGCAGGATCTGATTGTCGGCGACGGCGCTGGCGATGTTTTCCGGAAACACATGCAGCAGGAATTGCTGCCACGAGATCGTAGCCTGCGGCAGCGGCGCGGTTGCGGCGGCCGCGGTGGAGACGGACTGAAGGTTGAGACCGACGCCCGCCTTGGAGAGATCGATCGCGACGAGTCCGATGACCAGCGCGATGGTGGTGAGGGCTTCAAAGTAGAGGAGCGACTTGAGGCCGAGCCGGCCGACGGCTTTGGCTTCGGCATGTCCGGCGATGCCGGTCACGAGCGTGCCGAAGATAAGAGGCGCAACGATGACGCGAATCAGGCGAAGAAAGATGTCGCTGAAGACGCGTCCAGCCAGGGCGGCGTGCGGCGCATCGACGCCCAGCTCGATGCCCGCCAGCATGCCGACGAAGATCCAGCCGGTGAGGGAGCGGCGGCGGGACGCGGCGAAAGCCAGGAGCAGGAGTGCGAGAATGCGGATCGCGACAGCAGCGAGGCGCGTGACGGGCCAGGCATGCTGGGCGAAGGCCGCGGCGGTATACAGGACAAGGCCGGCGAGGACGACCGTCGTGACGTTCGGCTTTTGTCCGGCTGCCTTCACCAAGAGAGCCAGCATATCTGAAGTGCAGGGTGCACGGCGCAGGGTATCGCGCTGTTTTATCCTGCTCCCATGCGCAGTCTTGTGAAAACTGTCGTGCTTCTGTCTTCGCTGCTCGCCACGGTTGCGACGGCGCAGACGCTCGATCCACTGCCGCCGGGGCCGGCAGCCAATCAGAATGGCAATGCTCTGACGAATCCTGGGATGTCGCCGGAGATCGAATTTCTGTATCAGCTGGAAGCAAAGTTTGCCGCCGATACAGCGAAGGGCGGAGGGAAGGCATTCGGGGCGTGGTTCGCGGCGGATGCGGTGACGCTGGAGAACGGCGGCGCGCCGGTGGTGGGACACGATGCGATTGCGGCGCGCGCGACGTGGACGCCAGAGACGTATCAGCTGATGTGGACGCCGGAAGGTGCGCGCATGAGCGCTGCGGGCGACATGGGATTTACGTGGGGGCACTACGAAGGCGATTCAAAGGATGCGCAGGGCAATCCGGTGAAGGAAACCGGGCGGTACATGACGGTGTGGAAAAAGCAGCCGGACGGGAGTTGGAAAGTAGTGATGGACGCGAGCAATCAAGGGCCGCCGGAGGATTGTTGCCGGCTAAAGTGACCGATTTTGGGAGCAAAACGGGGGCGTGTGTTACCTTAGTGCACGGATGCGAGCGGGCGCTCCGTTACCACCGGAAGGTACCGTAAGCGATACATATAGCAGGACTTGGCATCACCCGAACGGGGCAGGGCAGGTCCGAAAATACTTTGCGACAATGCTCTCACGGTCCCCCGCGGGGGTGGCTTTCGGCGTGGTCTAACCGCGCCGTACGGCAACCCGGTCCGGGACCCTTAGGACTCGCCGGAGTCTGTGGAGAGGGATGAGTTATCTGGCCACGAACGCGCAGTGGAGTGAAGCCGAGAGGCTGAAATCCCTGCACGAATACGAGATCCTCGATACGCCCGCGGATCCGTCGTTCGACGAAGTGGTTCGAGTGGCTGCGCAGGTGACGGGCGCCCCCTATGCGTATCTGGGATTTCTGGACACGAATCGTTTGTGGTTCAAGTCGCGTTTTGGATTTCAGGGAACCGAGATTCCGCGCCTGGCGACCGCATGTCAGTACACGATTCTCGAGCCTGAACCGTTACTCGTTGCGGATGCAGCGATGGAGCCGCGGTTTCCGGTGCGCGGCATTCCGCTGACCAGGACAGTACATTGCCGGTCGTATCTGGCTGCTCCGCTGGTGGCGGCGGAAGGCGCGATCGGCACGCTGGCGGTGCTTTCGCCGAAGCCGAATCAGTTCACAGAGCAACATGCATCGATCCTGAGCGTGCTGGCACGGCAGATCATGATGCGGCTCGAGTATTCGATCCACTCGAAAGGCCAGGATCATTCCCTGCGCGCGCGGCAGCGGATCGAGCGCGCCCTGACGGTGGAGCGGAACTTTGTCTCCGCGGTACTCGATACCATGAGCGCGCTGGTGCTGGTGGTCGATACCGCTGGGCGCATCGTGCGCTTCAATCGCGCCTGCGAAGAAATTTCCGGCTATACCTTTGCGGAACTGGCGGGGCGTTCGTTCCCGCAGGAGCTGTTCCTCACCGAAGAACGGGCGCAGGCATTCGATTTGCTGGAGCAATCGCGCAGCGATGTTCGCCGTGACCCGACCGAGCTGCACTGGCTTTCGCGCGATGGGAAACGGCGGCGGATCGCATGGACGACGACCACGCTGACCGATGGACTGGGCGACATCAATTTCATCATCATGACCGGGGTCGACGTGACCGACCAGCGCGAGGCCACCGCGGCGCTGCATGCCAGCGAAGCACGCTACCGGCAACTGGTGGAGAGCTCGCTGGGCATGGTGTGCACGCACGATCTGGAGGGCAGGATTCTCTCCATCAATACCAATGCCGCGGAGAGCCTCGGTTACCGCTCCGAGGAGATGGTGGGAACGCGGCTGATCGAATATGTTCCGGACGACCAGAAAGCGGCGTTCGATGCCTATCTGCAAAGGATCGCCGCGTCAGGCGAGGAGCAGGGGGCGATCAGTCTTCGTCATCGCAACGGCGGGGTGCGCATTATCGCGTGGCGCAACCGGCTGCTGGAGTTGCCGGATATGCAGCCCTTCGTGCTGGGACACGGCATCGACGTGACGGAAAAGACCGACGCGGAGAACAAGCTGCACGCCGTGATGCGGCAGCGCGAGTCGATTCTGGAATCGGTGGGAGACGGTATCTACGGCGTTGACATGCAGGGGCGCATTATCTTCGTGAACGAAGTGGGCGCGCGCATGATGGGCTACACCCAGGACGAAATGGAAGGGAAGGACCTGCTGTCGATGCTGGGGCACGCGCGCGCCGATGGGTCGGTGTATCGCATCGAGGACAGTCCCATTTACGCAGCGCGGCGATCGAGCGCACCCATCCGCGCGCGCGACGAAGTTTTCCGGCACAAGGATGGGCATCCGATCCCGGTGGAATATGTGGCCTGCCCGATGCTGTCGAATGGCCGCGTCACCGGCGTGGTGGTGGCGTTCCAGGATGTGACCGAACGCCGGCGCCTCGATCGCATGAAGGACGAATTCATCTCTACAGTGAGCCACGAGCTGCGCACGCCGCTGACCGCACTGCGCGCGGCATTAGGATTGATCGCCGGCGGCGCACTGGAGAAGCGGCCGGAGAAGCGCGCGCAAATGATGGACGTTGCGATCGGCAACTGCGACCGCCTGGTTCGTCTGGTGAATGACATTCTGGATTTCGAGCGGATGGGCGCGGGGCGGCTGCCGATGCGGTTCCAGGAGGTCGAGGCCAAAGATCTGCTGCGCCGCGCCACAGATTTGCAGCATCCGAGCGCGCAGAAGGCAGGGATCGGATTCGTAATCGACGCGGGACCGCTGACGCTGTGGATCGACGAAGACCGCATTCTGCAAACGCTGGGGAATCTGATCAGCAACGCCATCAAGTTTTCTCCGGCGGGCAGTGAAATCACGCTGCGGGCTCGCGTGCAAAGCGCAACCGAAGCGATTCTGTCCGTCGAGGACAGAGGGCGAGGGATTCCGCCGGAGAAGCTCGACATTATTTTTGAGAGGTTCCAGCAGGTGGATGCTTCCGACTCGCGCGACATTGGAGGAACGGGGTTGGGACTCGCGATCTGCCGCAACATTGTGCGCCAGCATGGCGGGCGCATCTGGGCAGAAAGCGTGGTCGGCAAGGGCAGCAACTTCTACTTTACTGTGCCCAGGACCACCGCGCGCCAGGAAGCCGTTGAAACTACGGCTCCGCCGCCGCTGGCTGGCTCCCGATTGTTGTAACGGAGCGAAGGGACGAGACCGGTCGCGGGCTTTGGGCGGGTTGCGGCGTCATCTGATGCATGGTGACGATGAGGGCGACGGCCGGCATTGAACCGGCGCAACGATAGGCATGGGGCGTGGCCGCGTCGAAGTAGACGCTGTCGCCGGCCTCCAGCGAATGCGTGCGGTCACCGTGACGAATTTCCAGGTCGCCCTGCAGGAGATAGAGGAATTCGTAGCCGGGATGGACGTGAGGGCGAATCTCCGCAGTCCGTTTCGCGGGCACAAACTCGGCAAAGTACGGATCGAGTTGGCGGTCGGGCACCATGTACGCGAGGCTCTCGAAATAGTAGGTGGGATCGTCGACGCCGGACTGCGGCAGGCGCACGCGCTCGGAGCGGCGATGGATGCGGAAGAGGGGATGCGGTTCGGGCTCGAAGAAGTAGGACAGGTCGCGTCCAAAGACGATGGCGATGCGCGCAAGGTTGCGCAGCGTGGGGACGACGCGCCCGGTTTCCAGTTGCGAAAGAAAGCTGGCGGAAAGACCGGTGTGGCGGCCGAGTTCGACCAATCCCATGGAGCGCTTGAGTCGCAGACGGCGGATCCTTTCGCCAATTCGTTTTTCCGCGATGAAGGCCTCAGCCGAATGGGAGGCGGTGGGAGCGGATTCAAAATGAGGCGCAGAAGTTTCGAGCTTGCTTTCCATGGCATTGCTCAACGGGGGCCCTGATTGGTTGCGATGAGTGAAGCTACCAGAATGTTGCGCCGATCACAAGAACTTTTCATGATGTGAATAGGCGTCGGGGACGGGTAGAACCGGGCGGGAGCGGCTCCTGGCCGGGAAGCGGGCCTCCGCTCTGCTAGGCTGAAGCAGGCATGGAGATGGCTTCGACTACCCTACCGCGAGGAGAACAAGCGAGTTGGGGTTCCCGGATCTGGCTGGCCGCGGTGGGATCGGCAGGATTGGCGTTGCTGGCCGGATGCGGACTGGCGGCGAATCCGCAGCCTCCGACGCTGTGGCTGCCCGAGCCGGTGAAGGATCTGACGGCGACGCGGGTGAGCGATGAAGTCCATCTGCACTGGACGATGCCGAAGAATACAACCGATAAGGTTGCGCTCAAGGGCGATCAACGGGCGCATTTCTGCTGGGAAGACGAAGCGTCTGCGGCGGTCAAAGCTGCAGCGGTGAAGGCAGCAGCGGCGAAAGCCGCTGCGGAAAACGAGCAGGCGGCGAGCCGGCAGGTGCCGGGAGGGATGGCAGAGCCAGCCGCGAAGCAGAGCGGACCGCCGCCGCTGCCGCTGGGGTTCGATCCGAAGACATGCAGGGCGTTGGGCGACGGGATGTTTGCGCCGGACAAAGCTGCGGATTTTATGGCGAAGATGCCGGCGGAGCTGACCAGCGGTACGCCGCGTGTGGTGGGGTTCTATCTGGAGCTCCAGAACCACGCGGGGAAGACGGCGGGACCGTCGAATGCAGCCTGGATCGCTACGGGTCCGGCGCCGCCGGGAGTGACGGGGCTTCGTTTGGAGACGCGGGCCGAGGGTCTGGTGCTGCACTGGGATCCGAGCGCGCCGCAGCCGCACATGGTGTTGCGGATTCATCGCACGCTGGTGCCGAACGCGGGCGCTGCGAAGCCGGATGAGTCAAAGGGCGCAACTCCGGCGGAGGCGCAGGTGCTCGAGGTGGATCTGGACAAGACGGATCCGGGTGGCGCTGTGGATCGCGATGCGCAACTCGATCATGAGTGGAAGGATTGGGCGGAGCGCGTGGTGAAGCTCGATGTGAACGCGCACACGGTGGAGATAGCGGGAACGCCGTCGCAGACAGTGACGATCGATGCGAAGGACGTGTTTCCGCCGGCGATCCCGAGTGGCGTGACGGTGGTTGCCGATGCGCAGGCGAAGGCGATGGATTTGTCGTGGACGCCGGACACGGAGGCCGACATCGCGGGATATGTGGTGTATCGGAGAGACGTGACAGCGGGTGGGAGCATGGAGCGGATCACGCCCAAGGCCGTGGTGTCGCCGTCGTACAGCGATGGGATGGTGGTGGCGGGGCATCAGTATGCGTATGCGGTGAGCGCCGTGGATCAGGATGGGAACGAGAGCGCGCGATCGGCGGAAGTGGTAGAGGGATTGCCGGAGTGAGACGAGCACTCAGCGATGAGAAAGCCGGGCGCGATGGGATCTGGAAGTTTGGCGTTTTGCCGCAGATCGTTCGATAGGGAGGTGCGATGAAGTATTGCCGGTTTGAGACAGCAGCAGGGCCGCAGTATGGCGAAGTGGTGGAGCGGGCTGGAACGCTGTGGATTGAGCGGTTACTGGCTCCGTTCGAGGAGGACGGCTGGACGAAGCTGGCGCAGGGCGGATTCGTGCCGATTCCGTTGGGGACGGCGAAGGTGCTCGCGCCGGTGGTGCCCTCGAAGATCGTTTGCATCGGGCGGAATTATCGTGAGCATGCGGCGGAGTTGGGGAATGAAGTGCCGAAGGAGCCGCTGCTGTTTCTGAAAGCGCCGTCGTCGGTGATTGCGGCCGGCGACCCGATTCGGATTCCGGCGCAGTCGCAGCGGGTCGATTTCGAGGGCGAGCTGGCGGTGGTGATTGGCAAGAAGGCGACGAAGATCGGGACGGACGAAGATGTGCGGCCGTACATCCGCGGGTACACGATCGTGAACGATGTAACGGCGCGGGATCTGCAGAAATCCGACGGGCAGTGGTCGCGGGCGAAGGGGTTCGACACATTTTGTCCGATGGGGCCGCTGGTGACAGACGAGGTCGATCCGTCGGCGGGGATTGCGGTGGAGACGCGGCTGAATGGCCAGGTGAAGCAACATGGGACGACGAGCGATCTGATTTTCGATATTGCGGCGCTGTTGCGGCATATCACCGCGGCGATGACCTTGCTGCCGGGAGATGTGATTCCGACCGGGACGCCGGCGGGCGTGGCTCCGATGCAGGCGGGCGACCGGGTGGAGGTGGCGGTAGAGGGAATCGGGACGCTGAGCAATCCGATTGAGGGGCCAGGATGACATCGTGCGACAGGGGCACGGCGGCGGGCATCTAAGCTAACAACCGCATATTTCTCGGAATATTCGCAGGAATTCAAGAGGCGGGTCTGCGGGCGAGCCGCGAAATGCCGGATAATCGAAGGTGACAGGCAGGAGGAGATCAATGGCGAAGACACTACTGGCGCAACTCCGTGCGATGACGACGGTGGTCGGCGACACCGGCGACATCGAAGCGATCGAGAAGGTGAAGCCGCAGGATGCGACCACCAATCCTTCGCTGTTAGCAGCAGCGGCGCAGATGCCGGCGTACAGCAAGATCGTCGACGACACGCTGCTGGATGCAAAGAAACAGCTGGGCGAGAACGCTGAGGACGCGAAGGTGACCAAGCTGGCGTTCGAAAACCTCGCGGTTGCGTTCGGCAAGAAGATTCTGCAGATCGTTCCGGGGCGGGTTTCGACCGAGGTGGACGCGCGGTTGTCGTACGACACGGAGAAGACCGAGGAGCAGGCGCGGTCGATTATCGGGAAGTACGAGAAGGCCGGCGTATCGCGTGAACGGGTGCTGATCAAGATTGCATCGACGTGGAAGGGAATCAAGGCGGCGGAGAAGCTGGAGAAGGAGGGGATCCACTGCAACCTGACGCTGCTGTTCGGGATTCATCAGGCGATTGCATGCGCGGATGCGGGCGTGACGCTGATTTCGCCGTTCGTGGGGCGGATTCTGGACTGGTACAAGAAGGACACGGGCAAGGACTACAAAGGCGCAGACGATCCTGGCGTGCAGTCGGTGACGAAGATCTACAACTACTTCAAGAAGTATGGATACAAGACGCAGGTGATGGGCGCCAGCTTCCGCAACACCGGCGAGATTATCGAATTGGCGGGTTGCGATCTGCTGACGATTTCGCCGCATCTGCTGGAGGAACTGGATGCGACCGAGGGCACGCTGGAGCGGAAGCTCGATCCGGCGAAGGCGCAGTCGATGCAGATCGAGAAACTGAACATCGATGAAGCGACCTTCGAGAAGATGCACGCCGCCGATCGCATGGCACACGACAAGCTGAAGGAAGGAATCGAAGGGTTCACCAAGGCGCTGGAGCAGCTGGAGCAACAGCTGGCGAAGCGGCTGAGCGAACTGGAAGCCCAGTCGCCAAAGCCGGTGGGCGCTCACTGAGCAGGACCCGCGCGAACCTAAGGCGATACCCAGGCAGCCCTTCGGGGCTGCCTGTTTTATTGGTGGTCGTGGCAGGAGATGGCATCCGCCCGGTCCTGAAACTGCGTTGCGGGTGCTTGACTGATTCGTTATGGCCTGGGCATCATCGAGATTCAACAGCGGTTCAGGTTCGCTCTGATTCCAGTTGGTCCCCCTAATTTGCAGGACATCAAACAATGTCAGTCGGCAAGACTGCTGGGCGAAGCCGGCCAGGTGTGCGGGCGCGGCAGAAGCCGGCGTTTCGTTGAGTGGCGTTGCGCGATTCTGGCCCAGCTGGTGTTCGCGCCGCTGCTCATGGCCCAGATTTCCGACCCGGCGGCGACCCGTGCCACGCTGCCGGATGCGCCCACACCGACAGCCTCCGCGACAGAAGGCGCGAACTCGACCTCCACCAGCGTGGTTGCCGTGAGCACCGTGCCGGATCGCGCTTCACCGGAGGACTGTTCCGTCGATACCACGCATGCGCGCAACTGCCGCGTGCACTGGCATCAGCTGTTTATCTCGGGCACGCTGTTTAACGCTTTTGAAGACGCCGGCAATCTCTATACGGGCTATTGGTACCGGTGGGAGACGACGCACGGCAACTGGTGGGATCGCTACATCAACTCTGCTGCGGGCTGGCGCTGGAATGTCTGGGCCGATCAAAATCCAGTGCTGGACGACTACGTCGGCCATCCCATGATGGGCGCCATCACGGATGACATCTGGATTCAGAACGATCCCAAAGGCATGACGGTGGTGCAGTCGAATAGCTGGCCTTACTGGCGGCGACTGCTCCGAGCCGGCACGTTCTCTACCGCCTACAGCTTCTGGTGGAAGCTCGGGCCCGCCGGAGAAGCGTCGATCGGTCACAACGGCGACCACAACGAGCCCTACGGCAACGGGAAGGAAAGTAACGAAACCGGCTGGGTCACGCTGGTGACGACACCGGTGGGCGGGACCTTGTGGACCATCGCCGAGGACACGCTGGACAAGCACGTCGTCGCCCCGGTGGAAGGCCCCGGTCGCAACCCATTCGCTCTGCTCGGCCTGAGTTTTCTGGAACCGTCGCACGCGACGGCGAATATTCTGCGCTGGCGGCCGCCGTGGTATCGCGACGATCGTGTCGTGAAGGCGAAGTCGTTCTGGAGCGATCCTGCGGGCGAGGACGAAGTGCGATTCGAGAAGGTCGCGACGAGTGTGCCCGAGAACGAGGCGAATGAATCGTCGTCCGCGCTCCCGGCGGCTGCCGGCGTAATCCGCACGCCGGGTACGGGAAATTTCGAGCCGGTGTGGCCGCACCCGGGCGGCGAGCATGAGTTTGGGGCGTGGTGGGGACTATCGCTCATCAGCGGACATATCTGGGGCTATGCCGGCGACATCAAATACATGCCCATCGATGTGCGGTACACGTATCTGATCAGCCCACATCCGGGGTGGACGCTGCGGTATGCGCCGGAGTTAACGGCGCTGGCGATGCTGTCTCAGCCGGTGCAGGGTGCGGTGCCGACCCAGGTGGAGCCGTACGCGCAGTATGAACGGGAGCGCGTGTATGGCAGCGGCGTGAGCCCCATGGGTTTCGAAACGGATTTCCTGCCATCGAAGCGGTTCCAGCCGTTTCTCAGCACGAATGGCGGGTTCCTCTATTTCGAAGATAAGGTGCTTTCGCCGGAGGGATCGCAGTGGATGTACACCATCGACTTCGGCTGCGGCTTCCACATCTTCCGGAAGGCGCGCCAGGACTGGAGCCTGGGCTACCGGTACCAGCACCTGTCGAACGCGAACATCAGCGAGCACAATCCCGGCACCGATGCGAATACCTTCTATGTCGCGGTGTCGCGGTTCCGGACGAAGGGATACCGGTAGAGTGGCGTTCAGGGGACAGCGTTCAGGGGACACGGAACAGGGAACAGGGAACCGCGTTCAGCGAACAAGGGGCAGGGTACAGCGAAACAGGGAATGGAGCTCGGTCGGAGGATACCGATAGTAACTTATCGATTGGTCCATCGCGAGTTATGATGGGGGCGCTCTTCAGAGACAGCGAGGCCCTTCCATGTCAGTCGCGCAGCGGATGTTGTTGTTTGCCGTGCTTTTTTCTGCCACTCCCATTCTGCTTCACGCCGATAACCTTTCGAAAATCGAAGATCGTATGCGGAATTTGCGTTCGCTCTCGGATGCGCAGCGGCCGACGGCGACGGTTCAGTTAGCCACCGACATTCGCGCGTTGCCGCCCAGCATGGACAAGGTGAAGTTAGCCGATAGCCTCGCCAACCTGGTGACGGAAGGCGATCAGGGGCAGGATACAGTGCAGGCGGTGGCCGATACGCTGCGCCAGTCGCTGGCGGACACGCCGGTTCCCTCGAAGAAGGGCGACACGCCGAGGCCCTATATGGACCTGGCGAATCTTGCCCGCTATGAGGGTGCAAAAGAAGAGCTGAAGGATCCGCTCTATACAAAAGCGCTCCAGACTCTGGTCGACGAAGACGCGGAGATTGCCAAAGCCGACTTCACGCTGAAGGATCTGAAGGGAAAGAGGTGGACGCTCTCCGAACTGCGCGGCAAGATCGTGATGGTGAATTTCTGGGCGACCTGGTGTGGGCCGTGCAAGCTGGAGATGCCCTCCCTCGACTGGTTCTATACGCGCTTCCAGTCCCAGGGTCTGGTCGTGCTGTCGATTACCAACGAAGACTCATTCAAGGTAGCTTCGTACACGTCGGCCTGGACGTATCATCCGCCCATCCTGATCGATCAGGGCGGTAAGGTCTTCCAGCAATTTCATATTCAGGGGATTCCCAGGACGTTCCTGTTCGATCGAGACGGCAAGCTGATTGGCGAGGCGATCGATCAGCGAACGCAGCGGCAGTTCCTGGTGATGCTGTCGAAGACAGATCTGCATCCGTGAAGACAGGAAACGAGGAACAGCGCACAGCGAACAGGGTACAGACGAGCGGCGATCAGCGCTCAGCGTTCAGGGAACTTCAGCTCACGGTGTGCGTAGCCAGCGTGACGGTCACGACATCGTCAGGCGTTTTGGTTGTGCCGCCGTCGCTCTGCGGATGAAATTCCACGGTGAGCGTGGTTGCGTTGACGATGACGCGCAGGTAGCCGTAGTCGGTGGTGTCGTAGCTTTCGAGCGTCAGCGTGCTGTCGATCGGGTACGGCGTTCGCAGGGTTCCACGCATCGCTTCCAGCGGCGAGTGCCCGCCGCAGCCAGCGACAATGTAGGGAATCGACAGGCCGTTCACGGTACGCGTGTAGCGCTGATAGTTGTGCGCATGGCCGGAAAAGACTGCGTGCGGCCATACGCCGGCCGCCGTGCAGGCGCTGTCGATGTCCGCGAGCATGTCGGGGCTGCCGCCGTGCGTGGTGCCGCCGGTGAAGGGCGGATGATGAACGGCGATGATGACGGCTCCGGTGAACTTGTCGCTCTTCACGCGTTTGAGCGCCGCGGTGAGGAAGGCGATCTGGCGCTGGTCGAGGGTAGTGTAGGTCCCATTCTGATCGGAGATGACGCCCGGATCCTCGAGGACATTGCTGTAGACGCCGAGGATGCGGACGAACGGCGCCTCAAAAGTGAAGTAGACGCCGGGCTGGATCATCGTGGTGCGGTCGAGATTCCCGGCATCGGGCGACGGCGCGAACGAGGTCGCACAGAAATTGCGGAGGAAGGCTTCCAGCGTTGTTTCCGGATCGCCCGACCAAACCACACCGTCGTGGTTGCCGGGGATGGCAACGACAGGCGCGGGATAGTCGCGGTAGGGCTCGTAGAACTGGTCGTAGTAATACGTCGATTCGCCGAAGTAGTAGACGACGTCGCCCAGGTGGAAGAAAAACGAGGGCACATCGGCGGGGTTCGCTTCGCTGAAGTCGGTGACCATCTTGTCCGAAACCAGATTCTGCGTGATGGGACCGATGACACTGCCGGTATCGCCAACACTGTGGAAGACGATCTGGCCAGCGGTGGTGATGGTTTGCGTTTTGGTCGCGCCCTGACTGCCATAAACCTGCGCCAGAGTCAGGATCGGCTCAACCGCATTGCCCACCGGCTCCGGCACCGGCTCGACGGAGGCAATCTCCTTGTCACTTTGATCGGTGACCGGATCTTTGAAGCTGGTGGGATCGGGCGAGGGCGTGGGCTGTGCGAAGACCGGATCGCCGGGGGCAGACGACGCATGGTGCGTTGTCTTCTGTGGATGTCCTGTGCGTTTCTTTTTTGGGGGAGTGTGTTGGGGCATCGGGAGCTCCTCGGAAGAGGATAGGCGATTCCTGACTCTGTGGTGTAAACCGAAGATTATTACTGACGTTCGCAGTTTCGGCTGCCGACTGCCAGAAAGTTTGCGAGATGTACCACATTTGTGTCTTGTTTGGCGCAACGAATGCTTCACAATGTCGATCAATAGAGAACAAGATGCTTCTTCAGCCGGGTGGAGCGGGAGAAGCCAGAACGATTTCTTTCTCCAAAACCGGCACAGGCGAAGAAGCGCGGAGGAACGGATGATTTCCGAACGCCATCCACTGCGCCAGTTGTTTCATGAAGTTGTTGCCGGGTGTTATCACCGTCATAGCGGGATCGACGACCCGGAATTGACCTCCTATGTGGGGGATCTGCTAACCGAGTTCACAGCGTCGGAGAGCCTTTACTGCATTCGCGATCCGGAGGGGCGGCCGGTGAAGAACCTGCACGACATGATAGCGGCCTCGGATCCGGTGTTTGGCGCGGCGGCGTCGTTCGACGAGGAGCGCAAAGTGCGGCGGCACATCGGGGACTATGCGCTGTTCGCCACCGGAATGTATCCGGAGTCGACGCATTTGTGGAAGCACACCGGAGACGCGAGCTTCGTCGAGATGGTGAAGACCGGCAAAGAGAGCTATTACATCGTCTCGCAGTTCGATTTGTTCGAATACAAGAGCGAGGCCCCGCTGTTCGCGCAGCTGTCGAGCGAGTTCGAGCGCTGCATGAACGGGCTGAAATATGTCCGGGAAGAGCTGGATCGCATGGGGGGCATGATTCAGTAGAGTGGGCGGCAGGCCACGGGGAACAGGGAACCGGCACGCGCGTGCGGCATTTCCCAATCGAGGCGCGGGAGTTGCGATCCTGCGCCTTTAGTGTTTCCGGACCCGTTGAAAGAGCAGGACGACGGGGATCGAGAGAAGGGCAAGGTAGCCGAGGATCGAGAAGTTGTCGGTGTACGCGAGCAGCGATGCCTGCTGTCCGACTTCTCTGTAGAGCGCACCGAGGGCCATGGAGTGCGCAGTCCAGGGATCGAATCCTGAGGTGGAGAAGTGGCTTGCCAGGGCGGCGGCTGCGCCACCGGTCTGTGCGCCGGCGGTAAGGTGGGCCACCAGGTAGTTCTGATGGAGTTGGGAGCGCCGCACCAGCAGGGTGGTCACGGTAGCGATGCCGATACTGCCGCCGATATTGCGCATCAGGTTGTAGATGCCGGAGGCGTTGCCGATTTCCTCGCGACGCAGCCGGCCCATGGCCATGGTGGTGAGGGGAACGAAGGTGAGGCCGCCGCCGAATCCATTGATGACGCAGGGTATGGCGACCGCAGCCATGCCGATGCTGAGGTTGACGTGGCTCAGCATAATGGTCGAAAGGCCGAAGATGGCCAGGCCGCCAGCCAGCATCAGGCGGCCGTCGAGACGCGCGGCGAGGCCCCCTGCGACCATCATCGCCAGCATGGAGCCGATGCCGCGCGGACTGACTGCGAGGCCGCTGTCAAGGGCCGGGTATCCCAGCAACGTCTGCAGAAAGAGCGGCAGCATGGCGGTGACGCCGTAGAGGACGAAGCCGAACAGCGCGGTGATGAGCGTGCCGGTGACGAAGTTGCGGTTGCGCAGGACGTGGAGCTGGACGATGGGGTCGCGGCAGCGCAGCTCGCGCAGGAGGAATCCGAGGAACGCGGCGATCGAGACGAAGAGGGCGCAGCGGATCCAGATGGCGCCGAACCAGTCCGACTCCTGACCCTTGTCAAGCAGGAGCTGCAGCGAGCCCAGCCAGAGCGCCATGAAGGCGAAGCCGAGATAGTCGATGGCGCCCTGGAGCGTGCGCCGGATGTAGGGCGGGTCTTCGATGTACAGTCCGGCGAGGAAGAGCGCGAGCACACCGACGGGCAGATTGATGTAGAAAATCCAGCGCCAGGAGTAGCTGTCCGTGATCCAGCCGCCGAGGGTGGGGCCTATGACCGGCGCGACCACGATGCCGACCCCATAAACCGCCATCGCGGTGCCGTGTTCCCGCGGGGGAAAGCTTTCCAGCAGGATGGCCTGGGCGATGGGTTGCATGCCTCCGCCGCCTATGCCCTGGAGAACGCGGGCGAGGATGAGCATGGGCATGTTGATGGCGAGTCCGCAGAGCAGGGAAGCCACGGTGAAGAGCACGATCGAGGCGAGCAGCAGGCGCTTGCGGCCGATGCGGCCGGCGATCCAGCTGGTGGCGGGGAGCATGATCGCGTTCGAGACCAGGTAGCTCGTGAGCACCCATGTGGCTTCGTCGGTGGAGGCGGAGAGATTGCCGGCGATGTGCGGCAGGGCCACCGTGGCTACGGACGAGTCCAGCACCACCATGAAGGTGGCGGTCATGACGGAGACGGCGATCATCCAGCGATTGGCGGAGGGCGTCCACGGAACAGGCTGGGCTACGGCAGGAGCGAGGGGAGTCGCCGGGGTCGTCGTCAACGGCACCTCGCGTGGCGCGGTCCAGGAGATAAGGGGATCAAGGATCACTTTAATATGTTGCGGTGCGGCGGTGACCAGGAAGTCACAAGAACGCAAGCCGCGGGAGTTACTTCGGAGATAAGGACCAGCGCGGCTGGCGCGGCCGGCTTAGGCTTCAAACAAACCGGAGCACTCGAGGTCCGGAAGCCCACATTGGCCCGTCAGGCGAGCAGGCTGAAGCGGATACGGGGAAACTGCATGGCTACGCGGTTTCTTCCGCTCTTCTTGGCCTTGTAGAGGGCGCTGTCCGCTCGCGCAATCAACTGGAGCTGATCGGTGTCGGCCTTCGGGTCAAGCGCAGTCACTCCAAAACTGGCCGTGATCCTTGTGGATGTGCTCGCTACCCGAATTGGATCCCTCTCGATGGCCGACCGAATCCGTTCTGCGGTTGCAGCGCTCTGTTCAGGCCTGCAGACCGGCAGAATGACCAGAAACTCCTCGCCCCCGTAACGTCCCGACGCATCGCAGGACCGGAGATTACGCTGAATGCGCTCTGCTACACAGCGCAAGACCTCATCTCCTCCAAGATGGCCGAGGTGATCGTTCACCCGTTTGAAAAAGTCCAGATCAATCATGAGGACGCCCAGTGGTTTTCCCATCCGAATCGCAAGCTCCATTTCGCGCCGAAGGACGCGAAGGATCTCGGCACGGTTCATGACACCGGTCAGATTGTCGTGAGTTGCCTGGTAGCGCAACTGCTCCTGAGCCCTTTCCGACGCTGCTTTGGCTGTCTCCAGTTCGCGCATGCGTTCGATCTCCGCGGCTCGCTCTGCCAGCAAATCCCAGTACATCTGGTGCAGCCGGTGACCCTGCATGAGTAAGAAACCGACAAAGGCGAGAGTGGCAAGACCAAGGCTGAGGCCGTGCGGCACGCGAAGGAGAAACTCGTAAGGCAGGGCCAGCCCGAACAGCAGGACCAGTTGCACCGACAAGAGCGAAAAACTCGGCGTAAAAGAAACGGTGGACCCCGCGGCAATCCCCAGCAGCCACATGAGCATGACCGTAAAAGTCCAGTTGGACAGCCCATAGGACTTCATGATGTTGAGGAAAAGCAGGCCAGCAGTGCCGGCACTGAGCGTCATGGACAGGAACAGGGGCACGGTCATCCAGCGGCGTCCATGAGAATAGAGTCGATTGCGAAGCACGTAGAGAAAACCCCGGACTGAGACAGCGAGAGCAATCGCCAACACGGCTTCCCAGTACACAGCCGGAGCATCGCTGCGAAAGGGAGTTGCCATCCCCAGCATGAGCAACAAAAACGGGTACGAAACCGTTGCGGCGCTAAGGCGCGCGAGGAGATCCATGTCGGCCTGGCGCTGCATGCCGGTGTGCGAGCTCTTCGGGATTTGTGAAAGTACCTTCAGAGGCCTCAGGCTCCTGTCCCACTCATCAATATCGGCGGAAAACGGCAGGACTGTACCCACAGGACTGAATGGCCTCGCCGGACCGACCGCCCTTTGCATGTCGCCCAACGATCGCCCGGCAATGTATTCGACTACAAAAGCGCGGTGACCCTGGGCGGATGGCGGCGGAGTCCTGATTCCGGCCGCGGTGAAAATCCAGGACATCCTTTTCGCAGGGTCCATGCATCTGATTTCCGTCCACGGTGGCAGGTGTATTCGCAGACGCCCCGGCGAACGCCATTTGAGGTCGACTGCGAATTCCCACTTGACAATCCTGCTGCGGGTTGGTTATATCCTTGGCTCGGTACAGGAATCCCCAGTTAGTCGGCTCAATAATGTAATCGAATACATTGGCAGGCAAGCATAGCCTGTTTTGCCGGAATTGAAAGAAAACTTTTGGAGGAGGTATCCCCTTGCCGTCCATTCGAAACATCATCCCTACCCGTCTGTTCCTCGCTTTTTCCCTTCTCAGCCTCGCCTTAGCCGGCGCACCGTACGTGTTCGCTCAGGTCGACCAGGGAAGCATCACCGGCGTGGTTACGGACAGCACCGGCGCGGTCGTTCCCCACGCAGCGATCACTCTCAGGGATACAGATACCGGGCTGGTGCTCAAGAGTACTGCGGACGGCAACGGCATCTACACCTTCTCGCCCATCAAGATTGGCAACTACACCGTCTCCGCTACGGCGCAGGGATTCCAAACGACCACGCAGGAGAACGTCCACCTGGACGTGCAGCAGCGTCTGAGCGTAAATCTGGCGCTTAAGCCCGGAGCTGTCTCTGAGACGGTGACGGTAACAACGGCTCCCCCGCTGATGCAGACACAGGAGAGCTCGGTCGGCCAGGTGATGAGCGCTCAAACCATCAACAACGTTCCCCTCAATGGAAGGAACTGGGTGTACATCACGCAGCTGTCGACCGGCGTCGATCCGCCAGAGGGCTCGCGCGGGCAGGGCAAGGGGGATTTCGACGCCAATGGCCAGCGTGCCGAAGAGAATGACTTCATCCTCGACGGCGTCGATAACAACACCAACGTCGTGGATTTCGTGAACGGCGCGAGCTACGTTGTGCAGCCGCCGCCGGACGCACTGGCGGAATTCAAAGTGCAGACCAGCGATTACAGCGCCGAGTTTGGGCACTCCGCCGGAGCGGTGGTCAACGCCACCATCAAGGCTGGGACCAACCAGATACACGGCGACCTGTGGGAGTATTTCCGCAATAACGATCTCGACTCGCGCAACTTCAACGCACTGACCGTGCCGACCTATCACGAGAATCAGTTCGGCGCGACGCTGGGGTTTCCGATCTTTAAGAACAAGCTGTTTTTCTTCGGCGACGTGCAGGCGAACCGAATCATTTTCGGGAACACCCAGACGGAATCGGTTCCTACCGCGCTGATGCGCACGGGCAACTTCACCGAGTTGCAGAACACTTCGCTCACCGGTAACGCGCAGCCGGTGACGCTGTACGAGCCGAACTCCGGCGGCACCGCTCCGCTGACCTGCAACGGCACAGCGAACACCTTCTGCGCGGCCCAGATCGACACCGTCGCCCAGAAGATTCTGAACCTTTATCCGATGCCGAATGCGAATGGCGGTAAGACTTACAACAATTACATCGTCAACACCAATGACATCGACAATACCTGGCAGTGGGATGCGCGCATGGACTTTAACATCAGCAATAAGGACCAGATCTTTGCGCGGCATAGTTACTACCACGAACCGGCCTATGATCCTCCTCCGCTGGGCAATACCCTCGATGGCGGCGGATTCGGCAATGACGGCAATATCCTGAATCTTGGACAGAACTTCGTCACCAGCGAGACGCATGTTTTCACGCCGTCCCTCTCCAATGAATTTCGCTTTGGTTACAACTACCTCCACGACGGCTATTTGCAGCCGAACGCAAATACCGACATTGCGCCGACGCTGGGGCTGGGCGGCATTCCGTATGGGGCCGGCTTTCCGGAGAACGGCGGCCTGCCGAACGTCGCGATCAGCGGGCTCGCTTCGTTCGGGAGCACCACGTTCTTTGTCACCAACGAGCATGAGAACGTGTTCCAGATCCTGGACAACGTGACCAAGATCAAAGGGAATCATTCGCTGAAATTCGGCGTGTCATTCCAGAGCGTGCGCTTCTCGACGCTGCAGCCGCCGTATCCACGCGGCACCTACAGCTTCAATGGACTGTACACGAGCAACCTGGGAGCCAGCTTTACGGGTTCCGGCATCGCCGATTTCCTGGCGGACCAGAACAACTTCGCCCAGCTTTCGAACGAATTCATCAACGGGGATGCGCACTGGTACCGGGCTGCTTACGCCCAGGATGACTGGCGCGTGAATGAGAAACTGACGCTCAACCTTGGGGTGCGGTACGACTTCTACCAGCCGTACAAAGACGTGGGCGGCTACCAGGCGAGTTATTACGTAACGGGTAAGACAGGTCCGGGCTTTGGACAGGCGGTATACCAAATCCCAAATCAGCAGAAGAACTATCCTCTGACGCCCGCCTTCACTGATCTGCTGACCAAGGACAACATTACTCTGCAATATGTCTCGAATCCGGCGCTGATCGACGCGCAGCATCTGAACTTTGCGCCGCGCATCGGTATATCGTACGCGTTCGATCCGAAGACCGTGGTACGAAGCGGATTTGGTATCTTCTACGCAGGTCTGGAGAGTACAGGCTACTATCCCAACCTGGGAGAAAACTATCCTTTCCAGTTCACCGACACGTTCAACGCGCCGAACTGCACGGCCGCGAGCTGTCCGAGCATCAGCAGTCCCGCTTACGGAGGCGTATCTCTGGAGAATGGCTTCTCGCAGGCGCTGACCGCCGGACTGGCGAACTTCATTTCAACGCCGGCTCTGCGCGGTTCCGATCATGATGTGGACACACCCTACACCATGAGCTGGAATCTTTCGGTGGAGCGGGCCGTTAACCAGAACATTGCGGCCACGGTGAGCTATGTAGCCGACACCTCGCGGCATCTGGCCGTGTTCCCGGATCCGAACAATTCGTGGGCCCTGGTGAACTCCGCGGACAGCTCCCAGCCCTACCGGCCGTTTCCGGATTTCGGAGGCACGGCGTACACCAACTATGCGGGCGAGAGCAGTTTCAACTCGCTGCAGGCGAAGCTCCAGAAGCGTATGTCGAACGGGATGAATTTCCTGGCCAGTTACACCTGGGCGCACTCGCTGGACGATGCTCCGACGCCGCTGGGCAGCACGGGCGACGCCGGATACCGCAACACCAACCTCGTGCCGATCCGGGATGACTACAGCAACAGCGCCTGGGACACGCGCCAGCGCTTCACCTTCAACGGCTACTACGATCTGCCCTTCGGCAAAGGGCGCGCTCATATGAACACCAATGCGATGCTGAATGAATTGGTCGGGGACTGGTCCGGCAATCTGACCTTCTTCGCGCAAACTGGCAATCCGTTTACCGTGGGTACGAATAACACGGGACCTTCGGGCGGCAGTACGCGCGCGCTGGTCATCGCGAATCCGTTTAAGACGGGCGGCACGCCGAACGCAACCAATCCGAGCGTGACCTGCGCGACCAAGACGCGCAATCTGATTAACTGGTATAACCCTTGTTCCTTCGCGAATCCTCCCTCGGGAACCACGATTACCACCCCTATCACTTCGACCGCGCAGGCGTTGCAGTACCTGGGTGGGGTCCGCAACAATGTTTTCGGTCCGGGATACGAACGGATCAACATGTCGCTGTTTAAGGATTTTCCGACCTGGCGCGAGGAGTATCTCGAGTTCCGTGCGGATATCTTTAACGTGCTGAACACGCCCGCATATGGCTCGCCGGCGGATGGCGGCGGCGTCACCAACATTAACTCGAATGGCGGCGAGATCGGCTCGCCCCGCACCTTCCAGAACTTTACTCCGGATGCACGCTTCTTCCAGTTCGCGCTGAAGTACGCCTTCTAAAGGTACACTTCGCTCTGTGGGGCTCGGCTGCCGCCGGCCCCGTGGAGGAACTTAGAATTGCTGTTCACGGCAAGGGTTCCGCTGTCGCTGCGAAGGATTGGTATCGTGGCTTTGCTGGTTATCTCCGCCGGCGCAGCGGGGGCCCAGTCGAATCCATCGCGAGACATCACCGCCGCCGATAATCACGACTTCCAGCAGGCGATGGAATGGATGGACGCAGGCAAGGTCGCGGCGGCCGAACCGGTGCTGCGCTCTCTGCATCAGCGCCATCCGCAAAACTACGAGGTGAACGAATCCCTGGGATTGCTCTATGCCGGGGATGGAAGGCTCACCCTCGCCACACCACTGCTGAGCGCTGCGGCGCGCGAAAAGCCGGACTCCGATGTAGCTCATGCAAATCTTGGGACCGCCTATCTGAAACTGGGGCGCACGGCGGATGCGGCTCGCGAGCTAACGATCGCGGCGAGGCTGAATCCCGCGAACGCCGCCACCGAGGAAGCGCTGGGACAGGCCTGGATGCTGCTGAAGGAACCAGCGAAGGCCGCTCCTGCCTTTCAGGCCGCATTGCGTTCCGATAATTCCAATCCGGACTTGCTCTACAACACCGCCCTCGCGCTCGATGACTGCGGCAAGGCTGCGGAAGCCGAACCCCTGCTGGCGCACATGCCGGGTGTCGACTCCTCCGCCGAGGCGCAGTCACTCTATGGTGATGTGGATGAGCAGCTGGCGCGTTATGAAGAGGCTGCGAAGCATTACGCGAATGCGGAGCGGTTGCAGCCGTCGGAGGCGAATCTCTACGCGCTGGGCACCGAGTTCCTGCGGCACTGGACCTTCGACCCGGCGGTCCAGGAGTTTACCGCCGGCGTGCGCGTGTTTCCGCAGAGCCAGCGCATGCACCTCGGTCTAGGCGTGGCCCTGTACGGAGCGGGCAAATACGATGAGGCAATCCCGGTCTTTGCCGATCTGCTGGCGGAGAATCCAGGCAACAGCATGTACGCCGAGCTGCTGGGGCGAACCTGCACGGTGCTGACTGAGGGCGAGCAGCCGAAATGCGCGGCGCTGATCGATTACGCGCAAAAGCATCCGAAGGACGCGGTGCTGGCAACGTATGCGGCGACCAGCATCCTGCATCAACCCGCCGACCGCACGCAGCTGGCGCTGGCACGCCATTTGCTTGAGACAGCGATCGCGGCGAGCCCGAATCTGCCCGAGGCCCATTTTGGCATGGGCTTGTTGTTGCAGACGGAGTCGCAGTGGCCGCGGAGCATCCCGGAACTGCGTACCGCGATTCGCCTGCGGCCCACGTATGCCTCGGCCCACTACCGCCTCGCGCTGGCCCTGTCGCACACCGGGCATCATGAGGAGGCAAATGCCGAGATCGCTCTGGAGCAAAAATACACGCAGCAGGAGCAGGCGGGCGTCGATGCGCGACTAAAGGAAGTAACAACTTTTCTGGTGAAGCTACAGTAAGCGCGAACCCTGGCCGTCTTGTCCAGTGCCCCACGTGTCGAAGCCATGGGTCACGATGAGTGGTCCGCCTCATCGATCCGCGCGTAGCGATCCCCTTTGACGTGGGACAGGCGCTGTACGATGCCGCTCGGCCACCGTATCTCGACTGTGGTTGCCTCCGTATCCTCGCCCAGGCCAAAGTGCGCGCGCACGTCGCTGGAGGACAGATAACTGGAAGCGGTCGTTATCGTATACCACTGCGGACCCTGCGACGTGGTGATGCGAATGACGGCGCCGATGCCGTCGCGATTGCTGCGATGGCCCACCAGCCTGAACCCGATCCAGTGGTTGCTGGTTTTTGTTTCGTTCATCAGGATGTGCGCGGGACCGTTATTCTCCGTCACGACGGCGTCCAGCAGACCATCGTTATTCATGTCGCCGACAGCCATGCCGCGCGCGGCCCAGGCGTGCTGGAACACATCGCCGGAAATAGAAGAGACATCAACGAACCTCTTGCCGGCAAGGTTGCGGGCCAGCAGCATGCGCTCCCGATAATGAAGCTGCGGCGCGGTCAGCTCGATATTGTCCATATCGTGCCCCTGGGCGATCAACAAATCTTTCCAGCCATCGTTGTCGTAATCCATCAGCCGGGTGCCCCATCCGGAATGGAGCAGCGTCATCCCCGCAATTCCCGTCGTGTAACTCGCATAACTGAATACACCGGTGCCGATGTTCTGATACAGCGCATATTGTTGCTGGCCCAGGTTATCCACGAAGATATCCGGCCGGCCATCGTTGTTATAGTCGGAGAAATCGACGCCCATCCCGGCATAAGTTCTGCCCTCGCCGTCCAGCGCCACCCCGGACTCGAGCCCAACTTCTTCAAAGCCGCCGTCACCTTTGTTATGAAACAGGAATTCCGGCATCGAGTCGTTCGCGATGAAGAGATCCGGATGGCCATCGCGGTCGTAGTCGGCAATGGCGATTCCCAAAGCCCGGGCCGGCTTATCGAGGCCCAGCCGATGCGCTTCTTCCGTAAAGGTGCCGTTTCCATTGTTGTGGTACACCAGCATGGAGACAGGTGGAAACACATCGGGATGGCAATAGCCGCGATATCCTTCGCGATGCTCGCCACACCACACGTCGTCCCAGTCCCACTTCACATAACGCAGCACCACCAGATCGAGATAGCCGTCCCCGTCCAGATCGACCCAGGCCGCCGAAGTCGACCAGCCACTCCCACTGACCCCGGCCTTCTCCGTCACGTCGGTGAAGGTACCGTCGCCGTTGTTGTGATACAGCTTATTGCTGCCATACGCGGTGACATACAGATCGTCGTAGCCATCGTTGTCGTAATCGCCGACGGCAACTCCCATGCCGTAGCCGCTGCCGGTCAGTCCCGCTTTCTCGGTTACATCTTCAAAAGTCCCATCCGGCCGTTGATGGTAGAGCCGGTTCCAGTATTCGGGGCCTGTCTTCCGCGGGACCGTTCCCTTCGGAGTGGGATCCCCGTGGGGCGCGCCATTGACGAGAAAGATGTCCAGCCGTCCGTCGTTGTCATAATCGAACAGCGCCACGCCCGAGCCCATGGTTTCAATGAGGTATTTCTTCGCGGTGTGGGGCGACTGATCGACAAAGTGCACGCCATCCTGTTCGGTGACCTCAACAAAATTGCCGGGCACCAGGTCTGAGGAGGGCGTGGCCGTCGCCGGAACGCGCGGGGGGAGAGGCAGCACGACGGCCGCTGCTGCCAGGAAACAAGCTGGGCCCCACCATAACTTCCAGGTCATAGAAGCTTACAGTTCCTCGCTGACCGAACGGCCGAACGTGATAAGTGAGCCGATTAGTAATGCTCAGTTGCCTGCTGCTTGCTGCTGCATTGCGTGCACAGCTCGCCAATGATGCCTTTACCTTCCTCGATGGAAAAGATGCGATCCACCGAAGGCAGCCCCAGTTTCTCTATGCGGCCGCTGGGCCAGTGAATCTCCACCGAATCTACCTTAGCCGTGCTGCCCAGGCCAAAATGCGCGCGCTGATCGCTGGACGAAAGATAGCTGCCGCCGCTGAGCACATCTTCGCGCTGGCGCATTCCATTCGCAACCAGATAGACCGTAGCTCCAACCGCGTCGCGCGGACTCTTCGGGCCTCCGATCAGTTTCAGTTCCACCCAGTGGTGCCCGTCGTGGCTCACATTGCGCAGCAGCACGGGGTGATCATCGATCACATTGATGACGACATCAATTTTGCCGTCATTGAACAGATCGCCGAAGGCCGCGCCGCGCCCGGGGAAGACTTCCGCCAACCCGGTTCCTTCCACGGCTGGGACGAGCACGAATCTCTTCCCCTCAAGATTGTGGTACAGCAGTGGACGCTGTGCAAAAGTCGTGCCCCAGTCGTACTGATCGACCTGGGGATAGACGTGGCCGTTGATCATCATCAGATCTTTCCAGCCATCGTTATCGTAATCGATGAACCAGGTGCCCCATCCGAGAAAAGGAATGCCATCCTGCGCTATTCCGGTCTGGTAGCTCACATCGGTGAAGTTACCCCCTCCGTCATTGCGGTAAAGCACCTTATAGTCGTCGGAGAAATCTGTCACCATTAGATCGAGGAGCCCATTGTTGCGGTAATCGCCCACACCGAGACCCATCCCGGCGATCTCGCGTCCGTCGGCGTTCACAGCAAATCCGGAGGAGTAACTGTCATCCTCAAACGTGCCGTTCCCTTTATTCATGTAGAGATAGTTCGGCGTCGAGTCATCGGCCACGGCCAGGTCCACCTTCCCATCGTTATTCAGGTCGGCAAACACTGCACCGAATCCATAGTAGCCATTCGGATCGCTGACCCCCGCTTTCACGCTGACATCGGTAAAGGTGCCGTCGCCATTGTTGTGGAAGAGGTGATCGGGCTCGCCTTTGAGCCCGCGCGGACCGCACATCACGGGAGCTCCGCGGAACTGGCAATGGATGTATCCGGCTGCTGCCGATCCGGGAACGGGTGGATGATCCATGTCGTAATGGACATACCCGGCAACGAATAGATCGAGATGGCCATCGCCGTCGTAGTCGCCGAACGTCGCCCCCGTCGACCAGTTGCCCAGCTGCACGCCGGCTTGCTCCGCGACGTCGGTGAAGGTGCCGTCGTGATTGTTGCGGTAAAGCCGATTCTTCCCGTAATTGCTGACGAAGATATCCGGCCACCCGTCGTTGTTATAGTCGCCAATCGCGACGCCGAACCCCCATCGGTCGTTGGTCACGCCGGCCTGCTCCGCGACGTTCGTAAAGGTTCCGTCGTGATTGTTGTGAAAGAGTGCCGCGTGTGGCGGAATAACCTTACCGGTCAGAGCGTCGTAGGTTGACCCGTTGACCAGGTAGATGTCGAGCCATCCATCGTTGTCGTAGTCCAGCAGGCCAACGCCGGAACCATTCGTGTCGATAATGAATTGCGGCTGCGAAGAACCCATCTGATGTTTCCAGACGTCGAGGCCAGCCGCATGAGTCACGTCTTTGAAAATGACGGGGCCTTCTTTCACGAAGCCGCCCGCAGTGATCGGCCGGTTCTGGGCGTCATGAACGGCCGCATGCGCCCCGCCGGTACTGGCGCCTCCACCCATGGATTGTTGCGGCGGAGGAGAGGAGCTTTGCGCGAGAGCTGCGCCAGACATAAGCACTCCGGCGAGAAGGGGAGCGACCAGATGCAGCAACCATCAGCCTCCGAATACTCCGCAAGCATAGCAAAACCAGGTGCTCCGACTGTGCTGAACGATCGGCACGAAGGGGCAGGGAAGTAGTAATATTGCGCGATCTCGTTGCCAGCTTGAATGTACTCGATTACATAACGACGCGGTAAATCGCCCAGCACTCTGTCCGCCTGATGCGCTTTCCTTGTGTTCTGCCGCTTGCGTCGTCTTCAGCGTCGCTTTTTGGTAGGCACAGTCGAGCGCTTCGCCGCCGCCGCCATGCGCCGATCCCGCGTCGGCGGCGGCCCGGTCGATTGACGGACCACGATCTTCATGGGGAGCGAGAGCACTTTCCCCGGTCGTGCCAGGTCCTTCGCGCTCCACTGCAGCGCGTCGAAAAGCATCTGTGCATATTGCCGACGCGAGATGCGCAAGGTCGTCAGAGGCGGATAGACGATGTCGCTCATCTCGATGTCGTCGCAGCCGGTCACAGAAATATCTGCGGGAATGCGCAGCCCTTTCTCGTGCGCTTTGCGCAGGGCGCCGATCGCGGTGAGATCGTTCGCGGTCACCACGGCGGTGGGAATCTCATCCTGGGCGAGGATCGCCTCCATCCCCGCAGCGCCGCCGCCGATCTTGTAGTCGCCGGCAACGATCCAGCCATCGCGCGACGACAGTCCCGACTTCACAATCGCTTCCAGAAATGACTCGCGGCGGGTGCGCGAGGTGGCCAGCCCTTCGCTGCCGCCGATGAATCCAATCTTCCGGTGCCCGAGTTCTTTGAGGTGCCGAATCAGCTGCGCCATTCCGCTGCGGAAATCGACGACGATATCGCTCATCCCTGGGGCGGTGCGATAGTGATCGGTCGTGACCACGGGAATCCGATTCTTGACGAGCGATTCCAGCGGGCCTGCCTCCAGCTCGGAAGCCAGAAACGCCACGCCATCCACGCGACGCAGCAACATGCGATGGATCGATCGCTGCATGCGCAAAGAGTGGAAGTCGGTGTTGGCCAGCAGCAGTTCAAGCTCTTTCTCGACAAGAAGTTCCTCGAAGATCTTGACCAGTTCCATAAAAAAGGGGTTGGTCAAATCCGGAACGATCACGCCATAAATCTGGCTTTTGCCGTGCTTCAGGTGAACGGCACTGCGGTTGGGGACGAAATTGCAATCCTGGATGATCCGCTGGATGCGCTGGGTCGTTTCTGGCCTGACCAGATTCGATCCGTTGATAACACGAGAAACCGTAGCGCTGGAAACTCCGGCAAGCCGCGCGATTTCGTGAATGCTGACGGACATGGAAATGCAGGAATGGCAGGGGTCGACTGTTGCGCCCCGCCAACCTCAACTGGATCAGGAATCTCCTCCAAAATACCATTGCTACGGATCGCATGCGAAAACAACGATCGGGTTCGCTCTGGGTTCGCCGTAATGTAATCGATTGCAGACTATCCGGCCGGGGTTTCTGCGATCGTACGCTTCGCCTGCTTGGCAGCGTACATCGCGGCGTCAGCGACGTTCAGCAGCGTGTCTCTGGTGGCGCCATCCTCCGGATAAAGCGCGATGCCGACGCTGGCCGTGCCCTGCAGCGGATGGCCATCGGCGGCGAATGGCTCGCTGAAGGAGCGTTCCAGCCGTGAGGCGATCTCCTCCACTTCTGCGCGACCGCGGACGCTGGGCACCAGCACGGCAAATTCATCGCCGCCCAGCCGCGCCAGCATATCCCCGGGTCGCAATTGACGCTTCATGCGCAGCGCCGCTTCCTGAAGATACTGATCGCCCACCTGATGCCCGTAGCGGTCGTTGACCTGCTTGAAGTCATCCAGATCGATATAAATCAATCCAAAGACGCGGGCCTGCTGGTGCGCTTCCTCAATGGCGATCTGGAGTTGCTTGTCCAGGGAGAAGCGGTTGTGAATATCGGTGAGCAGGTCAAATTCCGAGCGGTGCAGCAGGTCGGAGTACAAGCCGCGCGTTTCCACGGCAAGTGTGGCCAGCCATGCACCCATCGAGAGCGCATCCTGCGCGTTGGCGGGAGGAGCGGCTCCCGCATCGAACGCGGCGAATAACTCGCCATGCAGCGGTCCGGAACGCGACGGAATTTCCTGACGCAGGATGGTTTGTGTTTCGGTGGCGGAAGGAACACTGCCAAGGCGGGCGCCATCCGCGATCTGGCACCAGCACAGAGCGCCGCTCAGGTTGAACGACACCAGGGAAGTGATCTGATGCAGAATCTCGGCCAGAGGCCGTCCTGCGTTGATGTCTTCGAGAATATGGCTGCGCCGGCGTTCCAGAATCGCCTCGGCTTCGACGCGTTTCGCCATGGCCGCGGTCTGCCGCTGTGCTCTGCGTTGCATGGTCCAGCCCCAGATGCCGGCAGCCACCACCAGCAGGAACAGCACGCTCACCAGGCGGACGAGATTGCTCACGCTCAGCAACGATGGCCGGGCGATCACACTGATGTCGGCGAAGGAGCGCAGCAGAATCTCGAAAGCCACCGGGGCGCCGAGCGGGTCCGATCCGTATTGAAGAGTGCAGATGCCGGTGACCCGGACCTGCGAGCCGATGGGAGCGGGCTTCATGGGGGGAAGGGAAGCAGTGTCCTGGTCCGGATGCTGATAAATCGCGGAGAACAGATGGCCCTCGGATTCCAGGATGTATTCGTCCTGGGCGGCGGCGCGAACCGCCGCCAGCACCCGACCCTCAACCGAGACAAGATCGAAGGCGTGTTTTCCCGGAGCCAGCTGTCCCCAGTCCACGGCCAGCGGAAGCACCGGGGCCTGCAGGTGGGTGGGGTGGATTTCGCTCCGGCCGAGGGTGAGGTAGTCGTTGACGACATCGGGAAACCCGGTTGCATCGACCACGTCTCCGATGCGCAGGGGTCCCTCGAACTGCGTCATGACCCACAGGCTCTTCGCGCCATCCTGCAACACGAGGGCGGTTCCGGGCTGGTAGTAGGTAATGACTCCCCTGACGCGAACCCTCTGCGTCTTGTCGTGCACGTCATAGCCTTGCAGAATCGCGTCCATCGGCGTGATGGGCAACGACTGGGGGCTGGCCGGGGCGCGGTTCAGAATGCTGACATCCGGCAGCCCCTGCACCTCGAGCACGATGCCGGTCAGCTGCATTTTGCTGTCGAACTTGCCCGCCACGGCTCCGGTGATCTCCACGGTCGCGTCCAGCCAGTCGTTCAGGACGCTAGCATCGGCGCCCACCACCGACGCAGCGATATAACCGCCGTCCATGACCAGATGCAGATAGATACTGGTCTGGTCGCCATCGCGGACGATATCGGCGCTGCGTACCTGAGCCCGCACCTTCACGCGCCTGCAGTCGAGCTCGGCGCGGATAAGCTGCGCAAAGGTGGCATCGACGGGCGCGGGCGCAGGTCCGTGGTGGAGCAGGATCACTTCGTCGCTCACCACATCGGGGCGGAAGTCCTGATGGGTTTTACCCTGGATGAGGACACGGTCCCCGGGCACCAGATGGAGGTCCGCTTTCGTAAAAACATACAGAGCCAGGTCGCCATCCTGCACGAACAAATCGATACCTTTGTCGTCGTAGTAGATGACGGTGCCTTCGAACGCTGTCTGTAGCCCCTGGGAAGCCTCCGCAGCGGTTAAGGCGTGAACCGCGCGCAACGTCGTCAGCGGGGCCGGGGCCGCCCAGGCCGGGACCGAGAGGAGAATCGCGAGCGCTGCAGCAGACCTCGTCATCGTGCAGAAACCATTCGAGCTCTATCGTATGCTCATCGGAATTATCGGCAGTTTTAGTCGAGTACAGCAGCCTAACACGATCAGCGCCTGCAGGCCGGGCGGGGAGTGGCATGGCTGGGGGAGACCGCGATCGAGGCGTTTCATCACAAAGGTTTGACATCCATAGACTTCTCTGGCTAGGATCGTGAACACTAAGAAGTCGAGGGATGGGACATGGCAAGAAACGATCTGCAGGGGAGTCTGGATTTACTGGTCCTGAAAACACTTTCTCAGCGTGGCCAGCTGCACGGGTACGGCATCGTTCTGCATATCCAGCGCGCTTCCGATGAACTGCTTCAGGTGGAAGAGGGCTCCCTCTATCCGGCGCTGCATCGCATGGAGCAGAGCCGCTGGGTTGCCTCCGAGTGGTCGCTCACCGAAACGGGCCGCCGCGCGAAGTACTACCGGCTGACCCCCGCCGGACGCCGGGAGCTGGAAGCCGCTGAACGCAGTTTCGAACAGCTGGTCAAGGGCGTCCGCGCCATCCTGCGGTACGCCTGAGGATCCCATCATGCCTACCCTGCGCCGGATTCTCAACCTCTTCACCCGCGACCGTATCGATCGCGACATCGATGCTGAGCTCCAGGCGCACCTCGACCTGCGCGCCGACGACAATCTCGCCGCCGGCATGACCCCCGAACAAGCCCGCCGCGACGCGCGCCTCCGCTTCGGCAACCCTGTTGTTCTGCGCGAACGCACGTTCGGCGCCGACGCAGCGCCTGGCCTCGAAAGACTCGCCGCCGACCTGCGCTACGCACTCCGCCGGCTGCGCAAATCGCCGCTCTTCGCAACCATCACCATCCTCACCCTGGCGCTCGGCATCGGCGCGACTACGGCAGTTTTCAGCGCCATGAACGCCGTCCTGCTGCGCCGGCTGCCGGTTCCCGACCCACAGCAACTCGTCTACCTCATGGTCCCCGATGGCCAGCCGTATGGAGCTTCCAACACGGGTGACTCCGACAGCTCCTTTTCTCTTCCTGTCTTCGCAGCCCTCCGCCAGGATCGCCGTGCCTTCTCCGACCTGATGGCCTTCGCGCCGCTCAGCACCGACAAAGTCGATGTGCGCACCGGCAACGATCTTCCCGAACAGGCCTCCGGCGAGATGGTCAGCGGGAACTACTTTTCTGGCCTTGGCGTGTCCATGGCACGGGGCCGCGCCTTCACCATGGCGGATGAAAATCAGCACGCCGCTTTCGCCATCCTGAATTACTCGTACTGGACCCGCCGCTTCTCGCGCGATCCCTCCATCCTCGGCCAGACCCTCTTCATCAAGGGCATTCCTTTCACCATCATTGGCATCGCCTCGGAAAACTTCCCTGGTGTCGAACCCGGATCGGTCACCGACTTCTGGATTCCCCTGCAGCGCCGGGTCGAACTCAACCCCTGGGGCAGCGGCCCCGACGCGTCTCTCTACGGTTCACCCGACTGGTGGTGCCTGCGGCTCATCGCGCGTCTTGCGCCCGGAGTTACGCCCCAGCAAGCCGTTGCGGAACTTACTCCCGCCTTCCGCGCCGCGGCTTTCGCTGACCTCCAATCTTCACAGGCCGAGCAGGACAAGCTCAAGCTCGTTCTCGCATCCGCCAGAGGACTCCAGGGTATCGGCGACTACGATCCGGACCCCATCCGCATCCTGATGGCCCTGGTGGCACTGGTTCTGCTCATCGCCTGCAGCAACGTGGCCATGCTCATCGTGGCCCGCAACGCATCCCGTCAGCGTGACTTCAGCCTCCGCATGGCTCTCGGCGCTCAGCGCAGCTCTCTTCTCCGACAGCTCTTCGCCGAAAGCGGTCTGCTCGTCGCCGCCGGAGCCTCGCTGGGCTGGCTCTTTGCGGTCGCAGCCACGCGCGCCCTCGCCACCTGGTTCCGCGTCGAGACCGGCCTCGCCCCGGATCGCGGCGTTCTCCTGTTCACGACCACCATTTCCATCCTCGCCGCGCTGGTCTTCGGCCTCGCTCCTCTGCGCACTGCAACCCGCGCTCCTGTGACCGGAACCCTGCGCAGCACCTCCGGCACCAGTTCCCACGGCGGCCGCAGTGGAGCTGTCGTCCTCACTCTCCAGGTTGCGCTCTGCTTCACCCTCCTCACGGCCGCGGGTCTGCTGCTGCGTACTCTGCTCAACTATGAGCGCACCAACCTCGGCATGCGCATGGAGGGATTGCTGGTCTTCGGCATCACACCGCAGCAATCCCACTCCAGCAAGGAACGGCTTGCTTTCTACGGCGATCTTCTCGACCGCCTGCAGGCCCTGCCTGGAGTTGAGTCCGCCACCATGATGGTCGACCGTCTGGGCAGCGGCTGGAGCGAGAACGATTCACCTACGCTGGACGGCGTCACGCATGCCTGGGAGGAAATCCCATTGCGCGCCAATGTGGTGGGTCCTCGCTATCTCTACACTCTCGGCGTCCCGCTGCTCGCCGGTCGTGACATTCTCGACTCCGACACGCCCACCTCGCCCCGTGTGGCCATTGTGAACCAGACCTTCGTGAGGAAGCTTCTGCCCAACACCAATCCTCTCGGCCATCGTCTGGGCAAGCTCGACGACCCCAAGGCGCCACCCTTCACCATCATCGGCGTCGCCAAAGACAGCAAGTATCGCAGCGTCGACGAGCGACCGCGCGCCATGGCCTACTACCCAGTCACGCAGATGGGCGACGCGCCGGCCACGATGCAGATCGAACTGCGCGTCCACGGCGACCCACTCGCCCTCCTCCCCACCGTTGTGCAGGCCGTCCGTGTCATCGACGCCAACCTTCCCCTCGAAAAGCCGATGACCCAGGCTGCCGTCTTTGAAGACTCCTTCTCGGACCAGCGCCTCTTTGCGCGTCTTTCTCTCTTCTTCGGATTGCTGGCGGCGCTGCTGGTGGCCATCGGTCTCTACGGCATGCTTTCGTATCGCATCAGCCGCCGCACCACCGAAATCGGTGTCCGCATGGCACTCGGGGCGCGGCGCCGACAGATCCTTGCTATGGTTCTGCGCGAGGCAGTGCGCATCACCGCGATCGGCATCGCCATCGGCGTTCCGCTGGCCCTGCTCGCCAGCCATTTCATGGGATCGATGCTCTTCGGCCTCGAGCCCACGGACAAACCGACCCTCTTCGCTGCTCTGCTGGGAATCCTCGCCGTCGGTCTCGCCGCGGGCTACATCCCGGCACACCGCGCTGCTTCCATCGATCCCATGCGCGCGCTGCGTTCTGAATAGCTCGCCGGGGCCCACCGTATCTTCCGCGCGTTGCATGGCCTTGGGTTCCGCCGCAACGGGAGTTACCAAAGTCGTAGCGAACCGATGGCGCATTTGCCTTGACTTTCCCGTCTCACCTCCATAATGATGTGGCACCGGTTCTTCTGTTCAATTGATCGAGGCTTCATCATTCAGGCTCAGGCCGGAGTGCCCGGACTTCATCAACTCTGGCTATGCCCCCAACGCCCGTCTACTGCTGCCGAATTCCCCTCCGGCGGCTGAATGTAAATGGTTTGCAGTGAATGCCGCTGTTCCCCACATGGGCAGTGACTTTATCCCTGGGAGATCTCCGATGCGTGGTCTGTTTGCTTTCCGTTCCCTGTCAACCTGCCCGATTCCTTTTGCCGCATCGACTGAGCGGAAGAAGACAGCCGCCCTGAAGCTGGCCGTGCCGCTCGCGGCCCTGCTGCTATGGGGCGGGTCTTCGCCGGGGTACGCCCAGCAGGACAAGTCGGCAATGGTGGTGCAGAACAAGCCGGTGATGCACATCAGCATCATGCGGCCGTCCAGTGCCGCGCCTAACGCAAGCCTGGTGCGGGGGCCGCTGTCGCGGACGATGGTGCAGCCCAATCTGACGCCGGTGAACACTGGCTCGGGGATCGTATATACGTGCGCCCCCGGTGTGGCGGCCGCCACCTGCAACTACCTGAATACGACCGTAGCGTCGTATTACAACGACACGTTCACCAATGCGAACGCCGACATTTACATTCAGTACGGCACTACGAGTCTGGGGGAGAGCGAACAGTACCTGAATTTCCTCACCTACAGCCAATACGTGACCGCTTACGGGAGTATCCCGAGCAAGAGCGCGATCCAGACCGCGGCCAGTTCCGCGCTTTCTACCTACGACGCTACGCCCTACAGCAGCGATTACGTTGAGGTCACCAGCGCGCTGGGCACAGCTCTCGGCTTCACAGGAGCGACCGGCATTACCACCAGCGAGGGCGCCTGCACCATCGGTACCTCCGGATGCTACAACGTCATTATCACCGTTACCAACAGCCCGGATATAACGCTCTACTACGACAACCTCGGCGGAACCGAGCCGTTTGACGCCTACGATTTCTACGCAGTGGTGGAACACGAGACGGACGAAGCGCTCGGGACAGCCTCGTGCATCTCCACAACGGATCCGCTGACCGATCCCTGCGCTACCGACACCTCGGAAACCGGCACTCCGTCAGCAGTCGATCTGTTTCGCTATTCCAGTGCAGGAAATCTTGTCCTCGACAGTTCCCTGAGCACCGCGGTCGGCGCGTATTTCTCTTACAACGGAGGCAGCACGAACGGCTCGAAGGGCACGGGAGGAACTTCGAAGTTCTACAACACGCTGGCCAATGGCGAGGACTATGCCGACTATGTTCCCAGCTCTCCGAATTGCGCGACCAACCAGGCGATTCAGGATGCGGAGGGCTGTCCGGGCGCGGATGGGGGTCTGACGATTTTGAATGACGGCGGGTCAGAGATCAACATTCTCACCGCAGTCGGATATCGAGTACCTGCCAGCGCATCAGCCTGTACGAGTCCGAACCCGAATCCCAATCCGAATCCGGCGGCGTTGGCTGAGCCGGGCGACTTCAATGGCGATTGCAAGAGTGACATCCTGTGGCGGAACAGCAGCACCGGGGAGGACGACATCTGGCTGATGAACGGCACCGCGCTCGCCAGCGGCGCCGATCTCGGCGACATCGCCACGAGCTGGAACATTGCGGGGGTTGGCGATTTCAACGGGGACGGCAAAGCCGATATTCTGTGGCGCAACAGCGTGAGCGGGGAGGACGACATCTGGCTGATGAACGGCACCACGATCGCCAGCGGCGCCGATCTGGGCGACATCGCCACCAACTGGAGCATTGCGGGTGTCGGCGATTTCAACGGAGACGGCAAGAGTGACATCCTGTGGCGGAACAGCAGCACCGGGGAGGTCGACATCTGGCTGATGAACGGTACCTCGATCGCCAGCGGCGCGAGTTTGGGCGACATTTCCACCAGCTGGGTCATTGCGGGCGTTGGTGATTTCAACGGGGATGGCAAAGCCGACATTCTGTGGCGCAACAGCGTGACCGGGGAGGTCGATATCTGGCTGATGAACGGCACCGCGATCGCCAGCGGCGCCGATCTGGGCGACATCGCCCTCAGCTGGAACATTGCGGGCGTTGGCGATTTCAACGGAGACGGCAAGAGTGACATTCTGTGGCGCAACAGCACCACCGGCGAGGATGACATCTGGCTGATGAACGGCACCGCGATCGCCAGCGGCGCAGATCTGGGCGACATCGCCCTCAACTGGAACATTGTGGGCGTTGGTGATTTCAACGGAGACGGCAAGAGCGACATCCTGTGGCGCAACAGCACCACCGGGGAGGTGGACATGTGGCTGATGAACGGCTTCGCGATCGCCAGCGGCGCAGATCTGGGCGACATCGCCACCAGCTGGCTGATAGCCGGTCCATAAGTGGCTTGAACCAGGTTCTATGTGACCTTCTTTCCGCGAGCAACGTACGGCGCCCACGGCAACTCGTACGCGGCGATGGGAGAATGTGGCAATCGGTATGGTTTGCATGCTAAGCCGAAGAGGAGCACGAGCTGCTACGAGAAGCTGAACTCAGCGGGCAAAAGAGCAGGCTTCAAACTTTGCCGATCTTTTCGATTTCTGTCTGAATCGCCATCCGTTGAAGACTCGCGAGAGGCAAGGACACGAAGAGTCCAATGCGGCGATCCAGCAATACGAAAGCATCTCGAAAAGCCCGGGCAATTTCCTGCGGTGTTTCAACTGCCGCGGGATCGGGAACACCCCAATGTGCCGTCATCGGCTGGCCGGGCCAAAAGGGACATGGCTCGTTGACTGCGTTGTCGCAGACTGTGAATACGAAGTTCATCGTGGGCGCATCCGGTTTGGCGAACTCGTCCCATGATTTGCTGTAAAGCCCCTCCGTCCGAAGGCCGGCGGACTCAATCTGCCGCAGAGCTTCTGGACGCACTGAACCGGAAGGGTGGCTCCCCGCACTGAATGCGGCGAAGTTGGGCGCTCCCTTTCGCTTCAAAATAGCTTCCGCCATGATCGAGCGGGCGGAGTTGCCCGTGCAGAGAAACAGGACGTTATGGTGCGGCATGGAATCTCCCTACGCGCAGCAGCCCGGCCCACAGCAGGGAGTGGCGGCTGTGGCCCTCGGCTTGATCGCGAATACCTTCACACTCGCCGCTACCGAGTTCACGTCGAACTGCGCCAACAGATCGGACAGCTCTGCGTGAAGCGTGCCGCCCTCCGATCCGGGAGAGCAGCAGGCGCCATGCCCCATCGCCGGCGAGCAGCAACCGGACTGACCTTCGACCCTCGAGTATGCGTTCAGGTCTGCCCCACTGTCCACGATTTCGACCTGCTCGAAGCCCGCAGCGAGCAGCCCCGCGCGATACTCCTCGATCCTGATCGCGCCCGCGATGCAGCCCACGTATGCCGCCGTGCTCCTGGCAATCGCTTCCGGCAGGTCACTCTTGAGCGCAATGTCACTCACCGCCAGGCGGCCGCCCGGCTTGAGCACGCGGGCTATCTCACGGAAGACGGCCGGCTTATCCGGGGCGAGGTTCAGGACGCAGTTCGAGAGGACGCAATCGACCGACGAGTCGGCGAGCGGAATGCTGTCGATGCTCGACTGGTAGAACTCCACGTTGGCGTAGCCGCCTGAAGCCGCGTTCGCGCGTGCCCGTTCGATCATGGCCGGGGTCATGTCGATTCCAATCGCGCGGCCCTGCGGCCCCACCTTCTTTGCCGCGAGAAACACATCCAGCCCGCCGCCTGAGCCCAGATCGACCACCACTTCGCCGGGTCGGAGATGAGCGGTCGCCGTCGGATTGCCGCACGATAACCCCATGTTGGCCGCTGCCGGGATCGAGGTTAATTCCTGTGCGGAATAGCCGAAGGCTTCCGCCAAGGCCTTTACGCCGGGATGGTTGCTGGAAAGCGCGCTCTCTGCCGCTGCGCCGTACCTGGACCGAACCGAATCGAGAACCTCTGCCATGATTCACCTCTGACATATTCGTCAAAGTGAATATATGTATTTGCCATCACATTCGTCAAGGCGTATATCTTATGCATGGCGCGCAGGGCTCAGTTCGACATGCAGCAATTCTTTCAGGCGCTCGGCGATAACACGCGCCTGCGGCTGCTCAATCTGATGGGGGAGCAGGAGGTGTGCGTCTGCTACTTTGTGGAGATTCTGGACGAACCGCAGCCGAAGATTTCACGTCACCTCGCGTATCTGCGCAGCGCGGGTATTGTATCGGCACGGCGTGAGGGAAAGTGGATGCACTACCGCATCGTCATGCCACCGCACACCGGGGCCTCTCGGATTCTCCGGCAGACCCTCGACTGGCTCAAAGAAGACACGGCCATGCAGGCAGACCGGTCACGTCTGGCGAGGGCGTGCTGCTCGCCCGCGAAGTACGCGCTGGACGGTGCTCCACTTCCAGCGGCTGTCTCTGAGCAGTGCTGCGAGGCTTGTTGAGGACGATGGTCGCAACGGATGATATCCGGACCGTGGGCGAATGGGCGCCGCACATTGTGCGGGCGCTGCCTCAGTGGGTATGTCAGAAGATAGGACACTGTGGCACAATGAGCTCCCGATGAGTTTCCTCCGCAGGCGAATGGGCCCGATGCTGACGCTGGCGCTGATCGCCGCGTGGGTGGCGATGGCTGCCTGCGCCAATGCCCAACCGGCAGCCGCGATGCATCGGCACATGCCCTGTTGCCCGCCCCAGGCCGGAACGCAGGGCTGTTCGCCGGCGCAATGTGAGCAGGCTCCGGAAAAAACAGAACGCCGGAGCGGCGAGCAGGTGGCCACTTTGCCCGTCGCGAAAGCTGTGTCTTCCGATTGGGCGGTGATGTCGCGCGCGGAATCATTGCAGGAACTGACGCCGGGGCTGCGCTTTGCGGCGGCGGTCTTCCGTCTCAAAGACGATCTGCGGATTTAGACCGCAGTGTGCTCGTGTATCCCTGCGCCTCGGCGCACGTCGATCCTCTTCACACTGAAAGGAATCCTCTATGAGAACGAAAATCCTCACGGTCGTTGCCACTTCACTGCTGGCTCTTTCCGCGTTTGCGGTGACGGATGCGGGCAAGTCCAGCGCGAAGTGCTCAGGCAGCAGTTGCCAGGGACAGTCGTCCTGCTGCCCCGGCTGCTGCAACCACAAATAACCGAGTAACCGAGGACTCCGCGTCTCGTAACGAGGCGCGGAGTCTTTTTTTGCGGCGGAACGGCCAGTGCTCCAGGGTCCTTTTACTCCGTTTGTTCGAGAAGGGCGATCCGCGGTGCGCTGCTGAACAGCCGGCGATAGAGACCTGTGGCTCATTCCTGACCAAGACGCGGCGAGACGTTCCATGAACCAACTCGATAACTCCGGGCGGGAACCCCTCCGGATGTTGCTCATTACACGACAGGGCCAGGGTGTCGAGCCCCACCGGGCCGAAAACGCCCTCTGGCAGGGTGCTGCTGGAGGCTCGAGGCTGCTCGGCTTACGTGAGCGCCCGGTCGAGGTGCGTGTATCCGCCATCGACGACCACGATCTGGCCGGTGGTGTGGCCGCTCTGGGAGGGCGAGAGCAGGAAGACCGTCATGGCGGCGATTTCCGACGCTTCGGTGAAGCGATGGCCGAGCGGGATGCGGCGGGCGATCTGGTCGAGGGCGGCCTGTGGGTCGGGGCGCGACGAGATCCAGCGCCGATAGAGCGGCGTCATCACTTCGGCAGGGAGCACCGCATTGGCGCGGACGCCGTGGGGAGCCAGTTCGGCGGCCCATTCACGCGTGAGGGCCAGCTGCGCGCCTTTGGCGGCTGCGTAGGCGGAGGTTCCGCCCTGGCCGGTGAGGGCAACCTTAGAACTGATGTTGACGATGGAGCCGCGTGAGGCTTTCAGCATGGGCAGCGCGTAGTGCGCCATCGCGTAGTAGTGGACGAGGTTTTGCTGCAGGCTCTCGACGAACTTCTCGGGCGAGCCCAATGCAAGGCCGATACCGTCGTTGGCGCCGGCATTGTTGACCAGGCCCACCATGTTGCCATACCGGTTGCCCACGTAATCGATGGCGCGCTGGCACTGGCTGGTATCCGCGAGGTGCGCTTCGACAAAGTCGCACTTCCGCCGGCCATTCAGCATTTCGGCGAGGAAGTTCTTCACGTTGTCCGAAGCGCGGCTGACCACCACCACGGTCGCGCCTTCGTCGAGGCAGGCGCGCGAGATGGCCTGGCCAATACCGGCTCCGCCGCCGGTAACGACGATCACGCTGTCTTTGAGGCCGAGATCCATGCAGGAAGCGCAGTCCAAAAATGGTCGGGGCGGAGGGATTCGAACCCCCGACCCTCTGCTCCCAAAGCAGATGCGCTACCAGACTGCGCTACGCCCCGACTCATCACGATTGTATCCCAGCTCGATTGCGCCTCAGGCAGTCGGGATGCGGGCTGGCGTTGACGCGAGGGGTTCACCAACGGTGCGCGATCCAGAGGATGATCACCAACAGCACGATGAAGGGTGCAGCGAGAATGATGAGCGCCCCGGCGAGCAGGCTGAGCAGGAAAGCGTAATCCTTCCACGTGTGCCGATACGGCTGGCGCAGGTGGCGCACCATCAGCTTGTAGTTGCGGCGGTTCGCCTTCCACGCGATATCGAAGATGTCCCCAAAGAGCGGAATGGAACCGATGACGACCTCGATGCCGAGGTTGATCATCATACGAACCAGCGTGATGTAGGGCACGCCGCGAATCCACGCAGCAAGGATGATGACGAAGGAGGCGATGCCGGCCAGAATGTCGCCGAGGCCGGGGATAAGACCAAGGAGCCCGTCCAGTCCGATGCGGATGGGCGTGAACGGGATGTGGAACCAGTCGTCAAGCAGGTGCGCGAAGAAGTCGATGTTCTCGTCGGAGAACCAGCGCTCGGCACGCTTGCGCAGGGTGACGGGAGCGCCCGCGGGCACAGTGTTATCCGGCGGCAGAATCTCGGGTTTGGCGGGTTCCGGCATAGCGGAGTGCGATGCGCGCGCGGGCCAGTCAACGATGCGGCCAATGCTACAATCAGGGGTATCATGGCGGCTATAGTTCAGCGGCAGAACGCCTGACTGTGGCTCAGGATGTCGTGGGTTCGATCCCCACTAGCCGCCCCAGTCCATTATCCCGCAGCGCTTCCCAGGTGCCTGCTACTGTGAGCGAGAGAACAGCGCAAAATCCAGGTAGCGGCGTGTACGTGGGCTGCTCCGGCTGGGCTTATCCCACCTGGAAGCCGACCTTCTATCCCGACAAGCTGCCGTCGAAGAAGTTTCTGGAGTACTACGCGACCCGGCTCAATTCCGTCGAGGTGAACTACACCTTCCGCAGCTTCCCGCGCCGGACGGCGATCGATTCCTGGCTCGCGCAAACCGGCCCGGGTTTCCGGTTTTCGTTCAAAGCTCCGCAGCGCATCACGCATTTCCAGCGACTGCAGGATTGTGGTCCGACGCTGGAAGCATTTGCGGGTGCGATTCAGCCGGTTGCCGATGCGGCCCGGCTCGGGCCTGTGTTGTTCCAGCTTCCCCCGAACTTCAAAGCTGATGAAGGCCGGCTCGCGCAATTCCTGGCCGACGCCAAGCCATGCCGCTTCCGGATGGCCTTCGAGTTTCGGCATGGGTCGTGGTTCGATCCGGCTATCTACCGGATCCTCGAGCGGCATGAGGCCGCACTATGCGTTGCCGAGAGCGACGATCTGGAAACGCCGGATGTTGCGACCGCGCCCTTTGCCTGCTATCGGCGGCGCAAGACGGAGTACAACGAGGCGCAGCTGGCGCAGATTGCATCGAATCTGAAGCGGCACGCGGAGAGAGGCGATGTGTTCGCGTACTTCAAGCACGAAGAGGAGCCGATGGGCGCGATGTGGGCGGTCTCGGTCCTGTCTTCGGTGCGGGGCGTTGCGTCGTGAGCGCGGCCGCGGCACAGAGGCTGAAGGAAGAGGCGGAGTGGGTGACAGAATTTATCCCGCGGCGATGGCTGCGCAACGGTCATCTCCAGACGCTGGCAGGGAATTTTCTGCCGCGCCGGCTTATTCTTCCTGAGCCTGAATCGCTCCTGGTGGAGGTCGACGATCCCGTAGCAGGGTACGGTCCCAGTCGGGTCCTGTGCCACTGCCATTGGCAACCGTCCGCGGTGCGCCGCCGCCGGCTGACGGTCGTGCTGGTGCACGGGCTGGAGGGATCGTCGGAATCCAAATACATCGTTGGCAACACGGCGCGCGCGCTGGCGGCGGGACTGAATGTAGTGCGCATGAACATGCGCACCTGCGGCGGCACCGATCATCTTTCGCCGACGATTTATCATTCGGGGCGATCGGGCGACGTGGGCAAAGTTTTTGAGGCGATTGTCCGCGAACAACAACTCGAAGCAGTTGCCCTGGTTGGTTATTCGATGGGCGGTAATCTGGTGCTGCGCTGGGCTGGAGAGATCAGCAGCCATGCTCCGCGACAGTTAAAGGCAGTGGTTGGGGTTTCGCCGCTCATGGACCTGGCGCCGTCGTCGGCCGCACTGCATCGCCTGCAGAATCGCCCCTATGAGTGGCACTTCCTGCGTTCGATGCTGGCGCGCGTGCACCGGCGGATGGTGCTGTTCCCGCGCATCTACGCCGACGCAGCGGTGGACCGGATTCGCTCCATGCGCGACTTTGACCTGCACATCGTGGCGCGCTATGGAGGATTTCGTGACGCGGACGATTACTACGATTCCGTGGCCAGTTCGAAATACGCGGGAGCGTTGAGGGTGCCGACGCTGATCGTTCATTCGCTCGACGATCCATTCATCCGCATGCTGCCGGCAACGCGCGCCGCACTGATTGCCAATCCTCATGTGACTCTGCTCGAGACACAAAACGGAGGACACTGCGCGTTTCTGTCTTCCGGCAGTGAAACCAACACCGATGGGCGCTGGGCGGAAGAGACGCTGCTGAGTTTCCTTCTGCAGGGCGATGCAAGCGATTGCAGGACGCGGTAGATGGAGGCTGACTGGTCCGCGGAGATCGGTCCGGGACTGGATTGGATCGACGCCGACTGGGCCGGCTTCATCGATCTGCGATCCAACCGCGACGCGATCGTCGCTATTCCCGAGGCCGACGCGAACCCGGCATTGCGCGCGATGCTGGCCTTGTTGAATGCTCCTGACTCGCCGGTGTTCAGCTGCAAATGCGATGTTTGGCCGTTGACGGCGGATGAAATCGACCCGGTGGAATTCGATTGCTCTCCGGCCGAAGCTCGTGCCGGCATGGCAGGCTGGATCGACGTGATCGCGCGCGATCGCCAACTCTTCACATCGTTCCAGGAGCATGAAGCCTGGGTGCGACGCGTTACCGACCAGCTGCGGGAACTGCTCGTCTCGCCCGGCAGGGTAGATTTGGTGATTCGTTCTGCCGTGGCAGCCGGCGATCAGGGATTCGGAATTACGCTGTACGCTGCCGGTTGCGGATCGGATACGCAGGCAGCCCAGGGGGCGTGGGAGGGGATTTTGCGTGCGGCGGCGCCGATTACAATGGGGGAGGCAGCCGCGCCTCCTTCCTCAGCTGCGGGCGAGTAGCTCAATCGGATAGAGCACCGGCCTTCTAAGCCGGGGGTTGTGGGTTCGATTCCCGCCTCGCCCACCACAACGAAATCCAGGTCAGAGCAGCCCGAAGTCGTTCGACTTCGCTCAGGATTTCGCCGGCGGGCTCAGACGCCCGCAAGGCGGCTGAAGTTCGATTCCGCCTCGCTCACCAATTTAGAAAATCAACGACTACGCGGATCTCAATCATTCCCGATACGAAAGTATTGTCGATACCATCGTCCAATTGTTTGTCCTCCTGCTGTTTTGTTGTGATGCCTTCATCGCGGCCCGATTCGGTGGGGAACTCAACAACGAAGGCAAAGGAGAACGAACATGAAAATAGTGATGGTGCTGACTTCTCACGATCAACTCGGTAACACTGGCCGCAAGGCCGGCTTCTGGCTTGAGGAATTTGCCGCGCCATACTTCGTCTTCAGAGATGCCGGTGTGGATCTGACGCTTGCCTCTCCCAACGGGGGTCAGCCGCCCGTCGATCCCAGGAGCGATCAACCGGAAAATCAAACGCTGGCCATGGCACGATTCAAGAAGGATAAGGACGCCCAAGCGGACGGGGAGGAAGCGGAAGTCCAGCTGACCCATGTTGTGCCGTTTCTGGTCGAGGACGAGCTGTTGCGGCTGGGCGCGATCTTTGAGAAAGAGGCTAACTGGCAGCCATTTTCAGTGGTTGATGGCCGGCTCATCACAGGCCAGAATCCTGCGTCCTCAACCTTTGCGGCGCAAAATCTGTTGGGCCTTCTTGCGCGTAAAGCAGCGTAGTTGTCTGCAGCATCCAGGCGATCAAATCGGTTCGTTATCGATTGCGCCGGCCACGGTGATCCTTGAATTGATATGTTGCCGAGTTGGCGTGGGGGTTTTATGACCGACCAGCAACGCCGGGAACTTCTTCCCCAATCGTCTTCCAGCGATATTGCGCCTAGCCCGGTGAGAGCTTCGGGTGCGGGATGGCAGCAGGAAAAGTGGAACGAGGGACAAGAAAAGGAATGGGAGGCTCGCTTGAGAAACCTGGAGCAGTACATCTGCGAGCTCCTCATCAAGAATCAACAGCTGAGGGAGTTATTGGGCGCGAGGCCGGGTCCGGCCGGCGATCGCTCCTGCCAATCCGGAAAAGAATAAGCGCACGCTGCTCTACTGCAGAATCCTGATTGGGTTCGTAATTCCGGAGGCCGAAACAAGGAGATGTTCCATGTCGCACCATTACTCCGGTCCCGATTACGGGTTCCCCCACGGGGACGCCCGCCTCGACCTCACCGATCTTTACGCCTTTCCCAGCCCTGGAGGCGAGGGGAGGTCGGTCCTCATCATGAACGTGCATCCGTCCGCTGGTGTCAATCCGCCCGAGACTACCATGACCGAACCCTTCGCGCCGCATGCGATTTATGAGCTCAAGATCGATACGAATGGCGATGCGGTCGCCGACATAGCGTACCGCGTGCGTTTCTCGTCCCTCGAGAACGGTTCGCAGACCGCTACCCTCCGCCGTGTTGAAGGCGAGCAGGCCGCTGGAACAGGCGACGGCGGTAAACTCATTATCGAGGGGGCACCGGTCTCGACCAGCCCGACGGCACGCGTGGCGGGATCCGGCGCTTACCGCTTCTTCGCCGGTTGGCGCAGCGACCCGTTCTTCTTCGATACACGGGGCGCTCTCAACAACTTCGACTTTACCGGCGATGATTTTTTTGCGCATGCCAACGTATGCAGCATTGTGCTCGAGGTTCCCAACTCTGCCCTGGGCCCTAATCCCGTTGGTTTGTGGCATCGCACCGTGTACAGCGAAAAGGGGACGTGGGCCCAGGCCGATCGAGGCGCCCGTCCCGCGCAATCCGTCTTCCTCACGGGCGACCGCAAGGCCGAGTACCTCGCCGGCGAGCCTGCCGCAGATGTGCGCTTCATCCCCGTCTTTGCTCACTCGCTCGAGCACACTGGCGGCTACTCGCCCGACGAAGCGACGCGGGTCGCACGTATGCTCCTGCCGGATATCCTTCGTTACGATCCGACCCGCCCGGCGTGCTTCCCGCACAATGGCCGCGCACTCACCGACGACGTGATGGATGTCTTCCTTTCTCTCATCACCAATGGCAAGATCACCCGCGACAACGTGGGTCCTCATTATGATCTGCTCACCGTATTCCCGTACCTGGGCCCTCCTCACAAGGCCCAGGCTGCCATGCGGGTCGCTTGACCAGCCATGAGGTTGGTTCCCAACCCGATCGCCAGGAAGTGAGTCGCGCGTGCACAGGCCTATCCGGCCCGCTGGCTAGGGTCCCTGCTGGCGGCAGTCGATGGCAGTCAGGGTGCAATTCCATTTAGGGCTGGACTGTGACCTGAACTGAACCGAGCGAGATGAGCTGGGGGCGCGCTCCGCACGCAACCTCGCGGCCATTCTTACCAGGTCGACGACAGACTTAGCTCCCATCTTTTGCATGACCCGGCCTCGATGCGCCTTTACCGTGATTTCGCTGATGCCGAGTTCCGCGCCGACTTGTTTATTCAAGAGTCCGGATACCACCAAAGTCATGACCTGACGTTCCCGGTGGCTGAGCGACGCATAGCAGTCGCGGAGCAACCGCATCTCTGCTTCACGGCCCAGGGCAGCAGAGCTACGTTTAAGGGCCTCCCGGATAGCGCTAATGAGAGCCTCATCACTGAATGGCTTGATCAGGAACTCGACAGCTCCGGCCTTGATGGCTTGAACCGATGTAGGCACATCACTTTGGCCGGCGATGAAGATAATCGGCGTTTCGACGCGTTCGACGGAGATCCGCTTTTGCAGATCAAGACCATTGAGGTCCGGAAGAGAGACGTCAAGCACCAGACAGTTAGGAACGAGCGGTCGTGGCCGTTCGAGGAATTCTCGAGCGAACGCGAACGTCTCGGGCTGCCAGCCTGCGCGGCGAATTAACCTCTCCATGGATTCACGCACGGAGAGGTCGTCGTCGACAACGACCACGATGGGCAGGTCGGGCGATGCGTCTGATGATGCCGGTGCATGGCCCCGCAGGTCCGCGGTGGTAGCCAAATGAATCTCCGATATCGGCAAAGGACCTGAAAGCGCGCTATGGTGGGAGCGGATAACGGCTGATGAGGAAACTCGGAGGGCGCCTTGTGGTGCCGCCGTCATCGAACTCCTGTCCGATAGAGACAGAGGGTTCGGCAGCACTCCGTTGTTCGACAGGATTACCGCTCGTTCGATCAGGTTCTGAAGTTCTCGCACGTTGCCGGGCCATGAATGCGAAGCGAAGGCAGACAGGGTCTCTTCCGGTATGTGGTGAATTCGCTTGCCCACGCGCCGTGAAAATACCTCCACAAAATGCGAGACCAGCAATGCCACATCCTGGCGACGCTCACGCAGGGGAGGCAGAATGACAGGAAATCCATTCAGACGATAGTAGAGATCGCTGCGGAATTCTCTCTGTCTGACCATATTCATCAGATCTCGATTTGTCGCTGCAACCAGGCGGACATTAACGCGATGCACCCGGCCGCTCCCGGGACGTTCGAATTCCTGCTCCTGCAGGATGCGCAGCAGCTTAGGCTGCAACGTTAGGGGAAGGTCACCTATTTCATCCAGGAACAGTGTCCCGGTGTCAGCCATTTCGAAACGGCCGATTTTCTGGGCGATCGCCCAGCTGAAGGCGCCCTTTTCATAGCCAAAGAGCTCGCCTTCCAGCAGGTCGAAGGGAATCGCCGCGCAATCCAGTTTTACGAAGGGGCGCTCGCGGCGTGGACTGAGATTGTGAATGGCGTGGGCAATCAACTCTTTGCCGGTACCCGTCTCTCCAAGTATCAGCACGGTAGCATTCGTCGGTGCCACTCGCTCTACGTCCACGAGGGCAGCCTCCAGAGCAGGGCTGCTGCCAATGATCTGTTCAGATCCAGGTTCGGCATAAGCCTGTTCAACTGACGTTGCGCTGCTGAGATTTTCCATGACCGACTCCAGGCTTCCTGTGAGCCACGAACCGGGCGCATCTTGCAAAGTGCAACACTTGACGTGTCCACCTCTATTACCCCTGGTCACATGGATGTTGCGCCGCCTTGTGGGTCTAAGGCTGAACGAACGGTTTGGAGTAATTGCTCATCGCGTAAAGGTTTACTTAAAAATGCGATAGCGCCGGCTTACATCGCTCACGGGACGCTTTGTCGCCGTAAGTGGTAATGAAAATGACAGGAATGTTGCAACCTGCGGCAGCGAGTTCGCTTTGGCTGCGGTCCAGTCGTGTTGGGCAACAGTACGTCAAGGATGAGATACGAGATAATATGCTGCGGGCCGACTTCTGGAAACTTCTGGCAGATCTAAGAGCTGTCGCTCGAAGGCCGAAGGATTCGATGAGTGATGTTATGGTCCTGCGGATGGACTCATCGTCGCCAACCCCCGGGATTAAATGTTCTGTCACCCCGACTTACCCCCGCAAGGCTAAACGAATGCTCTGGAGCAGCTCCTCGTCATCAAAGGGCTTACCTAAGAATGCGACAGCGCCGGCCTGCATTGCTTGCTGGCGCGAATCATTGTTCTCGTATGCGGTGATGAAAATGATAGGAATGCCGGAGCCTGCTTCGGCCAGCTCGCTCTGGAGCTGTAGTCCGTTCATGCTGGGCATCTGAACGTCAACAATGAGACATGAAGTGTCGTGCCGTTGGCCTGACTTCAGGAAATGTTCGCCGGATTCAAAGGCTGCTGCACGAAAGCCGAAAGACTCGATGAGAAGTGTTGTGGTCCTGCGGATGGACTCATCGTCGTCGACTATCGAGATCAGGTCCCTTGTCATGAGAACTCCCTATTGACACCACGGTATCCGCGGAAGGCAGGAAAAGCTATCGGGCATTGGGATATCGAATGTCTAAAAAAGGAGTATGCGAATAAGCTTTAGTTTATCGGTAAGCGTCCGATTTCGACCGTTGATGTGCAGAGCAGGCTTTCCATCAGGAGTCCGTGAATGATGCGCTAGCCGGAGCCGCTATGATGTCTTTGAGATGGATCCCGTAGAGATCACACCGATGACACCACAGCGTTGGATTTCCAATTTGCTGGAGGCTATCGCTGATGTTGCAGACAGGGAGAATCAGGAGCAACGATGGCTAGCTCCGGATGCACAAGCATGGGAATGTCCAGACGAATTGATTAACGTACTAGATGATTGCGTTTTTGAGGGTTTTATAGAAAAGTATGTTTCGACTTTCTCTGATGAACAGCGGAAAGCTGCTGTTCAATTTAGGGATGAGTTGAGGCGATATTGTGCGATGACGCCTCAGCACCTTGAGCCTGCAGATGTTCTCGCTGATCCGAAGTGGGAGGCGATTCGCCAAAAAGCAGCAGCGTTCGTCATGGCCTTTCATGGCAAATGGCCGTCTCAATGAATCAGGTGTCCACATGTTTTTTCAACTGGACACTTGAGATCATCTGAGATCGCTCTGAAGTGTGGTGAGCTTCCAGGGTAGGAGTTCCTGGATACGGTTGATGGGGTGATCGGCGATCTGTTCCAGCACACGGCGGAGATAGAACTCTGGATCAAGCCCGTTGAGCTTGGCTGTTCCCAGCAGCGAATAGATCGCGGCTGCGCGTTCTCCGCCCGCGTCGGAGCCACAAAACAAGAAATTCTTCCTGCCTAGAGCTACGGTGCGTAAAGCTCGTTCGGCAGCCGAGTTGTCTATTTCGATTCGGCCATCGTCGAGATAGCGTGTGAGCGCACGCCAGCGCGACATCGCATAGCGAATCGCCGCAGCCGTGTCAGACTTGCGTGAGAGTTTCGTCAGGGTGGTGTTAAACCAGTTGTGAAGTTCTTTAACGAGCGGTCGGGCTCGTGCCTGGCGGATCTGGCAGCGCAGGTCGGCGGGCTTGCCGCGGATCTCGCGTTCGATGTCATAAAGCGCGCCGATGCGCTGAACAGCTTCCGTAGCGATCACTGAGCCGTTGGCGACCTGGAGGTCGTAGAACTTGCGCCGAACGTGAGCCCAACAGGCGGCTTCGACGATCCTACCGCCCTCATACAGATGATGGAAGCCGGAATTATGTGGTGTGTCACATAATTCCGGTTATGTTGCGAACACGGTTATGTTGCCTGAAGCGCCGGAAGCCGCGGCTGACAGACATCTGATCCTTCATTAAGGCAACATAAGTAAATTCTCGATACAGGCCGTAGCCTCCAAGATGTTGTGAGGGAGGCACTACCATGTTCGATGGTCTTTTCAAGAGCGCGCGGGCGCTCGCTCGTCATCAGGATGCTCCATTTGCAGAGGAGCGTTCACGCTATATCAAGCATTGTGTCGAGCGCGGAGCCACAGCTCTGACGATTGCCTTGAAGTGTCGGGAGCTGCTTTGGGCAGCACGTCTAATTGATGGCCAGAGCAGACTCGTGTTCAACAAGGAGGCCCTGCACGTGTTGGCTGTTCGTCGCTCTGTTGGACAGAGGGGAGATCCTCTGCGTGTACAGGAGCGGTTCGAGAACGTCGTGAGGCCATGGCTTCGTTATCTAGGTTGGTGGGAGATTCCGACCGTTTCTGATCCATGGTACGAGCAGCGTCAGGCTTACGTTGTCTGGATGAGTTCGGAGCGCGGGTTGTGCGACTCAACGATCTCGCACCTGGATCGATGTGCTAGACGTTTTCTTGTCTGGTGCAGTTCCAGAGGACGTTGCTTGGGAGATCTTGAAGCTTCCGACTTCGATCAGTACATTGCACTTCTGGCCGCAGGCGGCTGTTGCCGCCGTTCCATCAGCAACGTCGTAAAGGCCTTGAGATCGTTCGTGCGATATGCGGGAGGCCGCGGATGGTGCCGTGTAGATCTTGCAGAAGCGATCGAGGGGCCACGAGTGTACTCAGATGAGTCCCTGCCGATGGGGCCGCCATGGTCGGACGTCGAACGCTTGATCAGAAGTGTGGATACTGACCGACCTCGCGATGTTCGCGGACGTGCGATCATCATGCTCCTCGCCATTTATGGACTCCGGGTCGGAGAAGTCAGACAGCTTCGCTTGGAGGATGTCGACTGGGAACAAGACCTCTTACATGTGAGACGGGTGAAGCGTCGCAAGGTTCAGACCTATCCCTTGGTTGCTTCCGTTGGCACGGCGATTGCCAGATACTTACGAGAGATTCGGCCTGCATCGAGTCGAAGAGAGTTATTCCTTGGACTCAACTCCCCGCATGACTCTCTCAGCCAGGGCGCCATATATCACATCGTCGCGGCTGGGTTGAAGCGAGTCGGAGCACGATCAAGTCGTTTTGGTCCGCATTCGCTTCGCCATGCATGTGCAGGGCGACTGGTCTCTGAAGGGTTGTCGCTTAAGGAGATTGGAGATCACCTCGGCCATCGTGGTGTTTCTACAACGCGTGTCTATGCGAAGGTAAACTTTGCAGCTCTTCGGGAGGTTGCAGCATTCGATCTGGGAGGGCTGCGATGAAGCTCCTGGAACTGATCAACACGTACGTGACGTTCAAGCGTTCTCTCGGGATGCGATTCACAACTCAACCTCGCGTGCTCCGCCGATTCTCGAGAGTCCTCGGAGATATCGATGTTCGTGAGGTCATGCCGGAAGCAGTCGGAGCCTTCCTCGATGGCGACAGGTCCCTCACCAACACTTGGTTTCTGAACTACAAGCTACTTCGCGGACTGTTTAAGTTTGCCATCGGCCGTGGCTTTACCGCGCACTTACCGATGCCGGACGTTACGCCTTCTGCCTTGCCACCCTTCCGGCCGCACATCTATTCGACCAGCGAGCTTACTGCTCTATTAACTGCCACCAGCGTCCTGAAGTCCTGTCGTAATCCGATGCAGCCAGCAACCTTCCGGGTACTGTTGCTCCTTCTCTACAGTACGGGGATTCGCGTTGGCGAGGCACTACGCCTTACTCTGCGAGACGTAGACCTGCATAGCCGGGTGATCACGATCCGAGATACTAAGTTCTTCAAGTCCCGCCTGGTTCCTCTTGGCCCTCGCATCACCAAGGAACTGCTCGCATTTTCAAAGCTCCGCAGCGCTCTTCCGATGCAGCAGCGGGAAGAGTCCGCCTTCATTGCATCCAGCACCGGCCGCGCCATACCGTATCAGCACGTCATCACCCTGTTCCAACGCGTCCGGAGTGCAGCAGGCGTTCAGCGCGATAAAGGATCCAGCTATCCCCCGCGGTTGCACGATCTTCGTCACACCGCAGCTGTTCACAGGGTGATCGCATGGTATCGCGACGGTGCCGATGTGCAGCGTCTGTTGCCGCAACTGGCTACATACCTTGGGCATAAGGATCTGCGCAGTACGCAGCACTACCTGACCATGACACCTGAGTTGTTGAAGAGGGCCAGCCTTCGCTTTCAGCACTACGCAGATCCGGGGGGAAGATATGCCTAATCGCGTGCTTCTCGGCACATGGATCCGACGCTTCTTGCTCGAGCACATTATCGCCGAACGAAATCTGTCCCACAACACTCAGACAAGCTATCGCGATACGCTGGTTTTGCTTCTCCCATTCATGCGGGCTCACTACAAGAGACCCCTGGAACGCCTGCTCATCGACGATGTTTCACCGCAGATCGTGAGACTGTTCCTTACGCATCTCGAGTCCGTTCGGTCGTGCAGTGTGGCAACCCGTAACCAGCGACTTGCCGCGATTCATTCGCTAGCCAGATTTATCGGCCTTCGCAGTCCCGAGCATCTCGGATGGAGTGCGGAAGTCCGCGCTATTCCGTTCAAAAAGACCGCCGAACCGGTCGTTGGATACCTCGATAAGGCGGAGATGGATGCGATGTTGCAGATCATCAACCGTCGGACCGTTCTAGGAAACAGGAACTACGCGCTTCTCCTGTTTCTCTACAACACTGGGGCGCGGGCTGACGAAGCAGCACATGTGCATTCAGCCGACCTCGCCCTCGGAAAATCACCATCGGTCCGGATTATGGGCAAAGGGAACAAGGTTCGAGTATGCCCCCTTTGGCCGCACACTGCTGAGATCTTGAAGCCGTTGGTCTCTGGACGGGTCGATGCCGATTATCTATTTCGAAATACGCGGGGAACACCCCTGACCCGATTCGGAATCTACCGCCTGGTTCAGGACATTGCAATACGCGCCTCATCCAGCATCTCCACGCTTCGATCGAAACGAATCAGCCCCCACATCATCCGCCACACTACTGCGGTTCACCTTCTTCGGGCCGGTGTCGACATCAACACGATTCGCGCCTGGCTTGGTCACGTCTCCCTCGATACCACCAACATCTATGCGGAGGTTGATCTGGAGATGAAAGCCAAAGCGCTTGCCCACTGCGACATCACCGCAGAAAAGCAAGTCGGTCCGTGGCGCAAGGACCCCGCACTAATGGCCTTCCTAAAAGCGATCTGAACCGAAGAAGGAAATTATGTGTTGTATTCAAATGCAAACCCGCAGTCCCACCTGCACGATCGTTGGCTTCGCAACATAATCGCGTTCGCAACATAACCGGCATACCCGTCGGCCTGCAGAATGCCGGTAAAGCTGCTCAGATGCTGCCGTGGATGCTCGCCCTTACGATCCGCCGTGTAGGCGAACCAAACCGCCGGAGGCACTGGTTGGCCGGCCGGGCGATCATCGCGTACGTAGGTCCACAGTCTTGCCGTCTTGGTCTTGCCCATCCCCGGCGCCAGGACTGGTACCGGCGTATCGTCGGCATGGATCTTATCCGCCGCCAGGACATGGTTACGAAGCTGATCGACCAAGGGAGCGAGCAAATGGCTGGCAGCACCCACCCAGTCAGCCAGCGTGGAGCGATCCAGTTCGATGCCCTCTCGGGCAAAGATCTCCGACTGACGATACAAGGGAATGTGGGCGGCATACTTCGAGACCAGCACATGCGCCAACAGATTCGGCCCCGCAAGTCCGCGCTCGATGGGGCGCGATGGCGCCGGTGCTTCGACAATGACATCGCATTTGCTGCACGCCATCTTCACCCGCACATGCCGGATCACCTTGTAGGTGGCTGGTACGCGTTCCAAAATCTCTGACACATCCTCGCCCAGTTTGCGCAACTGGCCGCCACAGTCCGGGCATGCATCTTCGGGTGGCATATGCGTGTGGACCTCACGCGGTAGGTGCTCAGGCAGCGGACGCCGAACTGGCTTAGCCTTCGCTGGAGTGCTCGCCTGTGTTGATGCCGTGACACGCTCCGCTTGTTGTGTCTCCAGTTCTTCGAGCTTCAGTTCCAACTGCTCGATCTCGCGGCTAACCTTTTCGCTCTTGGTGCCGAAGATCATCCGCCGCAGCTTGGCGATGACCAGCTGCAGGTGCTCGATCTCGTTGTCGCGGCTAAGCAGCTTCTCCTGCTGTGTGGCAATCAGTGCTTCCAGAGCTGCGCGGTCCAGAGTGCTCAGATCAGCAGAAGGCGCGAGGGGAGAAGCCATCGCTGTGAGTATGCCACAGATGGTGCGGAGTTATCGATCAAAAGTGCGTGAGTTATCCTGCCAACTGTGGTTCCCATGTTCTCTGCGGCTGACGCCAGTCAATGCCCTCTAAGAGCATCGATAACTGTGCGCGCGTCAGAGTTACGGTTCCGCTTGTTGCCTGCGGCCAAACGAAGCGGCCACGCTCTAATCGCTTCTGGAAAAGACAGAGCCCATCGCCGTCGAACCACAACAGCTTTATGAGGTCACCGCGCTTGCCCCGGAAGACGAAGACGTGGCCGGAATAGGGCTGCTGCTCAAGCACTGTCTCAATAAGAGTACTGAGTCCTTGAAAGCCGCGACGGAGATCGGTGAATCCGGCTGCGATCCATATCCGTGTGCCAGTCTTCAGCTCAATCACCGCAATAAGCTCCCCAGAACGGCACGCACAAGTTCCGGATCGATGCCACTCTCCACGCTCACCAATGCGCGGCCCGGCAGCTCAATGTGGATCGAGCCCGAAGGAGTCACAACTGGCGAAATCTCCGGTACTGTCACGTTGCGCGGCTCAGCAGTCACGGTCACTGGCAGAAGCTTAACCCGCGGCTGCTTCGCGGCCCACCCAGTACCCTTGCGGTGCTCGTAGCGCCACTGGAAAACCTGGTTGGCGTTGACGCCGTTCTCACGCGCTACGCGGGCAATCGATGCACCCGGCACAAGTGTCAGTTCCACGATCCGTCGCTTCTCCTCCGGCGAACGAAAAATCCGCTTCACTCGCCTGCCCACATCCCCAACTTCAATCGCATCGCTCACAAGGAGATCGTCGGACACGCAGGCCCTCATGTCTATACGGCGAGACCCGGACGCTTACGTTTATCGGCCCTTTTCCGAGAGACCTTTGAGCTTCTCGACCATTCTCACGAGGTCGACAAGAGATTCCGCGTGCATCTTCTCGATTGCCCGGCTGCGCTGGACTTTCACCGTGCTCTCGGCAGTTCCAAGTTGGTCTGCGATTTGTTTATTGAGCATGCCCGAGACGACCATAGAGATCACCTCTCGCTCGCGCGAAGTCAATGAGTCGAAGCGTCGTTGGAGGCTCATTACATCTTTTTCCTCGTTCACGTCTGGCACGATCTCGCTCCAGTGCGACGCGAACAGCATCCAGAAGGTCCTGATCGCGGAACGGCTTGGTGAGGAATTCGACGGCCCCAGCCTTCATGGCGCGAACACTCATGGGAATGTCGCCATGGCCGGTGAGAAAGATGATCGGAATAAGGATTTTCCTTGCTGCCAGCTCGCGTTGAAAATCGAGTCCGCTCAATCCAGGTAACCTGACGTCAAGCACAAGGCAACTGGGCGCATCTGGCGGCTTTTTATGCAGGAAGCTGTCCGCCGAATCGAAACTTTCAGCCTGCAGACCCAACAGTGCTTAAGAGAAACTTCAGCGAAGAACGTACCGACGGATCATCGTCGACGACAAAAACAATGGGAGCGCCCGTCATGATGGGCTCCCGCCCGCGGCGGGCAAGGTGAAGGAGAACACAGCGCCGTGGGGAGAATTGGGCGTGGCCCAGAGTCGACCGCCATGACTTTCAATCAGCGAGCGGCTGATCGACAAACCCATTCCCATACCGTTGGCTTTGGTTGTAAAGAAGGGAGTGAAGACGCGATCCAGCTCTAAGTCAAAGCCAGTGCCGGAGTCGCTTAGCGCAACGAGTACGTCTCCAGATTCGTCGATCCGGGATTGCACCCCAAGTAAACGAGGTCGATCTCGTCACCGCGACCATGGCTTCGATGCCATTCATGATCAAGTTCAGCAGGACCTGCTGCAACTGAACGCGATCAGCCAACACAGACGGGAGATCTGTTGTCAGTTGGCTGGTCAAGCAAGACTTGATTTTCATCAAGCTCACGGCCAGCCAGGACCAGCACTTCCTGAATCACTTCGTTTAAATCCAATTCGTCTTTTCGGCAGGTTCCTTCTTTATGAATGCGCGGATCCGGGCTAAAACGGTGCTCGCCCGAGTACCATCGGCAATGATTCCTTCGAGAGCCCGGCGCAGGACCTCAGGTTCAAGATTATTATTGGCGAGCAGTCTCAGGCACGCGCTGCCGTTATTGATGACCGCGGTCAAGGGTTGATTGACTTCATGGGCTATCGACGCCGCTAGTTCGCCCATGGTTGTGAGCCTCGAAACCCGGGCAAGCTCCGCTTGCGTCATCTGCAAGATCACGTTCGCTCGCGCGAAGCTGATCTTCGGCCTGTTTTCTTTCGCTGATATCGCGGATGAAGCCGGTAAATACTTTATGCCCATCGCTCGTTAGTTCCCCAAACGAAACCTCCACCGGGAACTCCTGGCCATCCTTGCGTTGAGCGGTAACTTCGACGCCTTGCCAGTTGAGATGCCGCTTTCCAGTAGCCAAATATCGTCTGAACCCATCTCTCATGCAGTTTCCGCACATTTCCGGCATGAGCAAGGTCATAGGTTTACCGACGAACTCGACCGGATCATAGCCAAAGATGCGCCTCGGTAGCGGGATTCGCAAGCAGGATAACGCCATGTTCATCCATGCTGACCACTGCGTCGTTGGCTGCTTCAACAATCACGCGATGCTTTTCTTCGCTACTTCTCAGATCTTCCTCGGCGTGTTTGCGGTCGGCAATTTCTTTTCGCAGCTCATCGTTAGCCGCGGCAAGTTCTGTAGTTCGTTGCGCAACGCGCCGATCGAGTTCGCTCGCGACCCGCTTCTGTTCGCTCCGGAGCCGTGCCTCCTGCAACCCGATGGACGCCTGATTCGCCGCAACGCTCAGAATAAGTCTCTCGGTTTGCTGCGGAAAATCCGCTCGCTCTGACCCTGCTACGATGACGCCAATTTCACCCTGCAGCCCCAGTCCCAAGGGGCACAATCGAAATGTCCCGGTCTCCCAAAGGATTCTCGCATCAGCGGAGGCCATTCCTGAGGGTCGGCCCCCAACCACTGTTTAAGTGCGTCGCCGATCTCGTGCGGCTGGGGCTATGTGTTTTTGCGATGGAGCGAACCGAACCATCTCGATTGGCGCCTGACCGTCCCGTTTCCTTCAACCGTACATAGACGAGATCCAGCTGGAGCATACGCAGCAGCGCGTCGAGCAAGGTATGAACAATCTGGGATGGCTCAGCGCCGCTCCACACGGCAGGGAGAGCGAGGACGCTAACCAGATCATTGATGCAGCGCTGAAGGCGCTTGATCTCTCTGCGGGATCTTCTGGCTTGCGCATCCATATCTCATGCCGTTGCAGGCGAACTACTCCGGTCTGGCTCGCCGCTGGCGAAATTCTCGCAGGAACTCGTCCGGCGGTACAAAGAAAGGATTCTGCTGAAGGATGCCGCCGATGATGACCATGGGATGGGTGCGCATGATGTCAATCACCGCGTCACCCCCAAAACGCCCGAGATGGTAAGTACAGATGACCGCGTCGTCGTGACGAAGCCACACTTCGTTTACACGCGACTCGAACTCAATCACGTCATCGACATGAGATCGATCTTCGACCGCCCAGTCCATGCGGCAACAAATACGACTCAGAGGAAATCCTCCCGTGGCATTTCCGCTGGCCAGTTGCTCAAATACCTCCAGCATCCGATCCTGATCGAAGCGGCCATCTGGAAGGTAGACTTCGGTGTTGGTCCGAAGCTCGAGCTGCCCGCTCTGCTGCGCGACCGCCGGGTCGATGCCTGCGGCAGTCAGGCGTTGCAGATGGTCCTGATGTTGCTCCGGGTTTAGGACGTGAACGGCTTTGTCGCCAGATTTCAACCCGTCTTTGATGAACGGAAGCAGGACGCGATATTCTTCTTCGTCGTTGTTGAAAAACGCGCAGACGTGACGCGTTTCGCCCAGCTGGGAGCCGGCAAGGGAAATGGGTGCTGAGACGCTCTTCATGACTTGTATCTCCTGTACGGAGACCTGCTCCCATGACCCGTGAGAATTGAGCCGCAGGAGGGTGAAGATTTCGGTTTTGAACTGCTCCGGGAAATGGGGCCGCAGGAGGCCGGAGATCTCGGTCCGTTGAACCGCTCCGGAAAAAAATGAGCCGCAAGAGTTAGAGGTTTCGGCCTGTGACCCGCCCTGGAAAGTGAAGCGGAGGAGGTTGGAAGGTTTCGGCCGTGTGTTTCAATTGGTGCCCGTTTGGCAGGCACGATTGTGGTTAATGTAACTCAAGTGATGGATTTCCAGCTGCGGTGGCTCCGTTTGTTTGGACAGGTTTTTCGGGTTATAAGTGGAAAGATTGTTCAGTCGTCGTCGTGGCGGTGGGAATGTGAAAATCGGTTTCATCGATTTTCAAGGTCTTGTGGGAAGGGCGGAAAATAGTACTATCGTTTTCCGCGCTTTCCATATGACCGGCATTTCCACGGCCTGTTTTTGTTGCGCGTTAGGCCGCCAGAGCTTCTGGCGGGCGGTGGAAGTATACCTGGTCGGGCGTCTTTGCCCCCAGGCTGGAGTGCGGGCGTCGGGCGTTGTAGAACTCGATGTAGCACGCGATCTTGCTTCTGGCTTCGCCCACCGACTCGTAGGCGTGCAGGTAGACTTGCTCGTATTTGAGCGAACGCCAGAAGCGCTCGACGAACACGTTGTCGCACCAGCGGCCCTTGCCGTCCATGCTGATCTGGATGCCTTCTTCTTTGAGCCGCCCGGTGAAGGCTTCGCTGGTGAATTGACTGCCCTGATCGGTGTTGAAGATCTCGGGCCGGCCGTACTGGCTCAGAGCCTCGTCCAGTGCTTCGATGCAGAACGAAGTGTCCATGGTGATCGACAACCGCCAAGCCAACACGCGGCGGCTAAACCAGTCGACAACCGCAGCCAGATAGACGAAGCCGTGCGCCATGGGGATATAGGTAATGTCCATGGCCCAAACCTGATTGGGCCGCGTGATCGAGAGACCACGCAGCAGGTAGGGATAAATCCTCTGTCCTGGCGCGGGTTTGGAGGTGTTCGGTCTGCGATAGAGAGTCTCGATGCCCATGCGCCGCATCAGTGTGCGCACATGGCGGCGGCCCACTTCGAGACCCTGAAGGCTGAGCATGTCGTGCAACATGCGACTGCCAGCGAACGGATAGTTCATGTGCAGTTCGTCGATGCGCCGCATCAGCATCAGGTCGGCGTCAGAGACGGGGCGCGGATGATAGTAGATCGTGGAGCGGCTGATCTCCAGCAGTTCCGCCTGTCTGCGAATGGGCAACTTGTGTTCGGGGTTGATCATCGCTTTGCGCTCAACAGACCCGCTTTGACAAGCGCAGTTTCTAAAAAATCATTTTCCAGCGTCAGCTCCCCGATCTTGGCCTGCATCCGGGTCACATCGACCTTGACTTGCTCCTCGGCCTTGTCCTCGCCAAAGACACCGATCGCACCTTCCTGCAACCGCGTCTTCCAGTCCGTGATCTGGTTGGGGTGGACATCGAACTGCTGCGCCAACTCCGCCAGGGTCTTATCCCCCTTCAGCGCGGCAAGGGCCACCCTCGCCTTGAAGGTTGCTGTGTGGTTCCGGCGTGGACGTCGTGTCATCGTTGCTCCTCGTTTCTGCCATCTTAATGGCCGTCAGGGAACAACCTTTCCACTTATCCCGCTGTCCGAATTTCCGAAACCGGCTCAAGCAACAGAGCGCAGAAAGTATTTTCTGGATCGCGGTTCCAGTATCGCGCCGCGGTGGGAAGGTGGGAAACCTGGGGGCGTTTTTTAAGGTGGCAGCACATTACCACCGCTGCGGGTGGCCGCAAACTCGGCCAGGGTGCGTCAGCCGAATTGGGAAGTGGTGATGGAAGTGTCCCGTTTTCTTTCGCGAGTTCTGCAGGCTTGACAGAAGTAGTTGCGGCTAGCAGCGAATCATGAATCGGATCCGCATGTCCTCGCTCAACCACATGATGTAATTCGTGCCCCAGGCATTGTTGAAGAGGCAGCTATGGATACCCGTCGTCAGATCGGGCTGCTGCGGGGAGAAGTTCAGCGGCGACCTGGATCCCACAGCGATGAGCGGCGCATCCACCGTCTCCACATCGAAGGCATTGTCTCCTTCGCGCCAGGCGAATCCATTCGAAACGGCGTGCATGTGGCGTCCTCCGTCGACGACTACCTCAAACGGAGAAATATCCTGCCCGGACTTATGAAAGATCCAGCGCTCGGGGGCGCTGACAATAGGGTTAAAGGTCAGCCACATTGCCTCCGGCAGGCGTGTTGCGGGCTTGTTGAACCAATAGAAGCTCACCTCCACTGCGGGCTCTGCGTCCGGCAGATGGATTTCGAGGAACATCTTTTCCGGAAAGGCGGCGAGACCCGACTGTTGAGCTTCCACGTCGTGAATGGCGAGGGTCGCCAGAATCCGGTGACCGTCCGCGTCTTTCAAACTCGACACCTCAGATACGGATGGAAACCAGGTTCGACTCTGCGCACCCTGACGGTCGATGTTCGGCTTGCCAAAGTCTTTGATCACCCAGTCGGCGTGGCTGATGATGTAGTTCGCGAAGAAGCGGTCATAGTCCGCTTGTGCCAGGGTCTGGTAGGAGAACAATGCCAGTGAGTGCTCGGCTGATGCCCATTCTCGCCCGGACATTTTGTTGCGCAGGCGGCGAATTGCTCCGGTGGCGGGATCCAGAGCAATGATGTAATGCATTGTTTCTATCTCATCTGCGGGTTGATGAGGCGAACCGCCGAGCAGCCTGGGTTCAACGGCGGCCAGGCTGTCGATCGCCGACTTCGCTTCACTGTGGAGAGAGTCGGGAAGGGTCGCGATGCCGTCGAATAGATCCTGTCTTTTCTCTTGCCAGCTGAATTGGACCACTTTGTAGTTTGTGGTGTTAATGACCTCTGACAACTGGGCTGGTTTGTAGTGATCGAAGTCGAGCCAGGTTTTGGTATCTGTGCCCCAGGTATGCTCAGCCTCGAGAAGCACACGCCGCAACATGGCGACATCGGTGACGTCGCCTGATTGAAAGGCTCCCTGGGCAATCCACTTGCGGCGCAGACGCGCCAGCTCGCGATAACGGGCGACCTTCAGCGGATCGCTGGCGATGCCGTAGATCCAGGTATCGCCTATCTCCTGCGTAACCACCGGCAACTGCCCGTGCAGAGGTTCGACGGCATTAGCGATTTCGGTGAGATTGGTAGCCGTGACGTGTGCATTCGGGAATCGCTGTGCAAAGCGTGAGTAAATCTCGACAATTTCCTCTGGTGTATGCGGACCGCTGTTGTCTCCGCGGACGATGACAGCGATGGCCAGATCGCTGCCGGGGACCCGCACCACATCGCCATACTCGTGGTGGTACATCACGGACAGGGTCGCAGCAGCGGAGTCCTTCCACACAAAGAGTGGAGGTAAGTCAGCCGGATGGCTGCCGCCGTTGACCCCGATGTCCAGAAAGGTGATGCCGTGAGCGGCCAGGGGTGCGATCAATCCGCGCGTGTGCCCTGGAACGTCGGTCATCTTGGCTCCGGTGGTCTTCGATCCGAAGCGCCGATCCAGTGAATCCGAAAGGGCGAGACTGCCTGCGATCATCGACTCGTCGAGCAGCTCGGTTTGCCAGCTGAAGGGTAAGGCATGCCAGGCAATATCTCCTCGAGTTATCGCCTGCTCCATTTGCCGGCGTTGTTCGGGCGCGGCCTGCTCGAGGTACTCGTAGAGGAGCCAGGAGCCGGTAGTCCAGACATAGCGCTGGCTGCCCCCATTACGCATCTTCTGCGCCGTGGCGATGGCCTGGGGGAAGTACTCCTGAAAGTAGCGGGCCACGACATGCGCCTGGGTGTCGATGAACCCGGCATCGAAGTGGCACTTGAACACGGCCAGAACGCGCCGAACTTCCGGATCAGGCACCATCGCCGAATCGGGCTCCTGGCGAGCGAAGGCTGCGGGGATTTTGCAGAGCGATGCGCCTCCCGCAACAGCCAACGACCGGATGAAGTCGCGACGGCGCATCTACCAATACCCCGATCCCAGTTCTTCTTATCCTTGCGATCCTATGGAACACACCGGCTGACAGACGATGCTGGAACAGGTATCACGTCAGTTACAGGTCCGGAGCCCAGAAGTGCTCGCGCGGTTGCCTTCTTCCGAACCTTGTCGATCTGCGCCTACCATTCGATCGGGTCGGGGAAGAATTCGGCGATCAGATCTTCATAATACGGGCGCAGCTCATCGATGCGTGGCTTGGCCGCCCCCTTCGAGTAGAGATCGTAGGGATTGAATTTTCGCACCCACGCAAACATTTCCTCATCGTGCGCGGACATAAGGTGACGGTAAGCTCCATGCCGATGCGCGGGGTAGAAGGAATGGTAGCGCAGCATGTACTGGGCCGGCTCGGGCAGATACTTTTTCGTGACCCGGTAAATGTACTCGTCGTGACCCCACGAAAGATGTACATTTTCGAGCCCGCAGTGCGGTTCGTAGATGCCGTGCAGAGTCTGGTATTCGGGGACCTGAGCGTCAGGGTTGAGAGCAAAGTACGGGTGAAAGACAACCTGGTCGGACCAGGCGCAGCCCACGGGGAATGTATCCCCGACCACGGCCCACTGCGGTTCTCCGTAGAGGCACAGAACCTTACCCAGATCGTGCAGAAAGCCGGTCACCACGAACCAGCGCGGATGGCCGTCGCGGCGAATCGCCTCGGAAGTTTGCAGCAGATGCTCGGTTTGCGAAAGGTCCGTATCCGGATCGCTGTCGTCCACCAGCGTGTTCAGGTAGTCGGCGGCCTCCCAGATGCTGCGTTTGCCGCGCGTGAGGGAGCCATAGTCCTTTTCCTTCTCCAGAACAAAGGCCAGTGTCTGACGGGTGTGATTCTGGCGGTAGAACTCAGCGATAGGAGAGTCAGTTTCACGTTCAAACTTACGGAATTCCGACTGATCTTTCCCTTCCTTGTACCTTTCGACGACGAAGTCATCCCATTCGTCGACATTCCTGAGAGGTTCCTGGGCGACACCCTGTGCTGAGTTCATCGTGCTCTCCTGGGTCGAGCATGGTAAGCGTTACCGCTAACGCTTCCATTATGTCACGGCGAATCGAGGGATAGAGGTGGGCAGATCGCGTTGCAAATTACGTTAGCGACAACGCATCTTTTTGGCCGTCGGCCCCCGTGCATGCTCCTCGAAACAGACGAGCGGGTCATTTCCCGCCCTCTGTCTGACTTCCGCTCCGCATCGTTTCAATCGATACTGGCCCGATCAGGCCGGAAGGAAGTGGCTCGCTCGGTCCTGCGAAGGAGCCGTGGAGAGCCATGGGTGGTAGTTCCCGATCTCCCGGAAGAATCCGGCTTTCGGCCGGCAATTTTCGGTCGCCGGCGATCCTGTTGGCCCACTCGTTGGTGACGCTGACCTCAAGCGTATTGCGGCCCGGCTTGAGCGCCGAAGTCACGTCGATCCGATAAGGAGGCTTCCACAGTATTCCCAATTCCTGGCCGTTAAGGGTGACTTTGGCCAGGTCCCTGACGTCGCCGAGATCGATCTCGAGCTTGTGGACGCCGTGGAACCACGAGGAGGGCGCCGAAAAGGCCGTCCTGTACACCGCGGTTCCGGAGAAGTACTTCACTCCCGGCCGCGCGTCGTCGGTCCACGACTCGAGACGGGTGAGATGAATCTGCTCGGGCGCGCCGAGGTTCGGCGGGAATTTCACATCCCATGGAGTGTTGATGGATGCGAGCGGCCTGGGCACGGTCGCCGGGTACGAGGCGCATTTGGACGAAAGGCTGTGTTCGAAGACCACGAACACGGATTCGCGCTCTGAGAGTTGCAGAGGCACCGACGTGAATCCATCCGCGATTGAGCAGGAGACCGGATCGATCGTGCCGGAATCGGCATGCCACACGCGTGGGACCGCCCCGTTGACGCGGAAGCGCGCATCGATGGTCTGGCTCGCATCGGTTCCATTGGAGATGAAATAGATATCGACGTTGTCCGTTTGGCGGTGGATCCAGTGGATCGTTGTCTGCGGCGAACAATTACATTCAAAGTCGCGCGGGACGTTCATTGGACTGAGGACTTCTTCGAGGGGCAGGCCCCAGATCACCTGTCCTTTGCCAAAGGAATGGCGATTGTCGGTGATGCCGTCCATATCGCCCCACAGGTCGGCGGCCAGCGCCTGCACTTCGATGTCCGCTTGTGGATAGCCGGCGAGGCTCGGAGAGCGGCGCGGGCGCGGGCCCACCACGACAGCGCCGTCGGCGACCAGCTCACGGATCTTCTGAATAACTTCGGGGGTCATTTCATCGGTCTGGGGCAGGACAAGAATGCGGTAGGTCATTCCGCTGGAGAGCTGCAGCCGACCATCGCCGGTGGCCGAGGCGTGGTGGAGGAGAACATCGGTATTGATCCAGTCGAAGTCGTACCCACCTGGCAGGGCCGGGCGTAGTCCTGGTCCCCAGAAGGGCGGCGTCGACGGCGCGCCTTCCGGCAGCAGATACGCGATGTCGGCCACGAAGCGGCCCTGTTGCAGGAGCCAGGAAGTGCGCGCGACGTAGGTCATAAAGTGAGATGCTTCGCCCGCCCAGGTCATGTTGCGATTCAAATTGGTGCCCACCATCACGTTGCCCGGCTTCGTATCCAGCGGCTGCTCGGCAGAGGTGTGAAACACGAGCCGGTTTACGCCCTGGGCAAACCAGTAGTCGGCCACCTTCTTCAGCGTGTAAGGCGCTTCGTAGCCGCCGCCGGTGAAAGATTCCGTTGCGACGATCGGCTTGCCGTAGATGTGCGCGGCAGAAGCCGCGCCACGAACGTCGACGTAATATATCGGCTCCGGATGCAGTGCGTGCACCCAGAACTCCCCCATGGGAATGTCGACTTCGCTTTTGTTCAGGAGCGTGTCTTCCGGAATTTCAAGCGCGACCCCGGAGGCTTCGGCATAAGAACCCATCTGATGTTTGCGCAGCAGCTTTTCCATCGTGCCGTAGAACTGGTCTGCATACATATCGGCGAGAGAACGGCGAAAATCCCAGAGAAAACGGTCGCTGACATCGGCGTTCTCGACTACGCGTCCTGCAAGGACCGGCAGATACGGCGTGGGATCGTAACCGCGCCGCCGGCGGAACTGGGCGACCATGTCGTCGGTCCAGTTCTGCATTCCCGCTTCCCAGCTGTCCATCGTCATGTAGCGGAGGGTGGTGCCGGCCAACGGGCCGAGCGTCTGCAGGATCGGGTCCATATAGCCGTGAAAATAGTCTTCGACATCGTGCGAATTTAGCTTGTCAACCTCATAGCCATAACCGGTGGGCATGGCTGGATGATTGGTTGCGCCTGTGAGAGAAAACCCGAAGCGCAAAATGGTCCACTTACCGGGCGGCACGTCCCAGTGGAGCGTGCCGTCGGTGGACATCTGCGCGGTCAGATTCACGATGGTTGGCTTGTCGATTTCGGCCGATTGCGGTGCGGGCGGAGTGGGAACCGACGTGTAGGTATCCATCAGACTGCCGTAAGTGCCCTTATCTTCCCAACGGTTCACCAGCGCTTCGGAATAAAGCTTCGCTTCCGTCAGTGTGAACTGCTTCGCCGGAAGTACCGGACCGCTACGGATGACGGCCGCCGGAGTCAGGGGCGCGCCGGTGAGTTCGAGACGGAAAATGCGCGCGGTTGTCGCAGCAAAAGAGAAGGTTCGGACCTGTGCGCCGTGATATCCCTGAGGTCCAGGAAGAACGGCGATGGTCCGGAAACTGGTACCGTCGTCGCTCGCCAGGAGTCTTCCCACGGGGATACCGCCGTGACTCCCGAGGCTGAGGGCGCGCGCCGTAAACGGAGACGTGAAGGTGAACTGTAACCAGGCGGGAGCCCCGTCGGCCGGAGCCGGGATGGTCACCGATGTCATCAGACTGTCGTCGAGAAGGGCATTGGCATCGATGGAGCCGGAGCTGGAGACCACCTGCGGGTTGGCCCGCGCTACAGGGTCCGTGTCCGGCGGCGTGCGATACGCGAGCACCGCGACATCGTGATAATAGGTGGGCAGCGGATGGCTGAGGGGAGCGCGGCGGCTGTCGCCGATGGCCAGATCGCGGATGGGACCGTCGTAGTAGGGTGGCTGCGCCAGTTGCGAGGAGAAGCTGCGCGGCCCGTCGACATTAGTCTCGTTCCACACCAGCTTCTTCATCGCCTCGTCGGGGCGAACCCAGGGTCCGCCGGCTTCGCTCCAGCCCGGCGAACTGAAGATCGACATTTCGAGGCCGAGGCGCTGGCTTTCCAAAGCGGCATGGCGGACGGCGTCGAGCCACGCAGGGCTGCCGAAGATCAGTTTGTCCTCCACCGTCTGCCCGTAGCCGGTGGAGACGTCGGTCATCTGCTCACCGCCAATGCCGGCGCTCTTCATCCACTCGAGATCCTTCGTGATTCCGGTGAGCGTTACATTGCCGCCTGTCCAATGCCACCAGGTGCGGGGCTTCGCCGAGTCTGGAGGATGGTGAAAGCCTTCCTCGAGAGAGGTCGTGCTGTCCTGAGCACAGGAAAATCCAGCGCAGGCTAGGAGGCAGGCAAGGCAGAGCAGGGACAAGATGCGGGATGAAACTTGCATCGGGCGTTCTCCTTCGACACCGGGGAGCAAGGCGCGAGGCGGCTTCGATTGACAGGCCCGGTGTCGCTCGGTAATGTTTCGAATGGTAATTCGTTTCCGCCCCGAAACGAAAACTTCCCGATAGGGTGCGTGCCGATGATGCTGAGAAGTGCCCTGCTCGTCTTCGCTGTCTCCTCTACTCCTCTGGCGCTTGATGCGCAGGCTGCCGCGCCGCCCACGCCCACAGCGGCCGCAACCGCGCCGCCGGCCGTCGTTGCGGGAATTCCGGTGAACTACGACGAGTCGAAGGTGGGAACTTACACGCTGCCGGACCCTCTGGTGCTGAGCAACGGAAAGCGGGTGACGAACGCGAAGACCTGGTTCGAAAAGCGGCGACCGGAAATCCTCGAGATCTTCGAAACGCAGCAATTCGGCCGCGCTCCTGGCCGTCCTGCCGATGAAAGCTTCGAGATCACGGATAAGGGCACTCCGGCACTCGACGGGAAAGCCATCCGCAAGCAGATCACGATCCATCTGTTGAAGGACCCGGCCGCGCCCGTCATTCACCTGCTGCTCTATACCCCGGCGGCTTCGAAAAAACCGGTGCCGGTGCTTTTCAGCATCAGCTTCACGGCGGTGTCCAGTGCCGTCGACGATCCGGGCATTACGCCCGAGACGATCTGGGATGCGAAGACCAACACGCGCGTCCCCGGGGGGACCAGCCGCTTCTTCCGTCCCACAAATATTGTGCCGCTACTGGATGCGGGATTCGGCTACGCCACGTATTACTACGGCGATGTCGATCCCGACTACGCCGCGGGCTTCTCCCACGGTATTCGTGCCTCGTACCTTAAGCCCGGGCAAAGCGAGCGCGGACCCGAGGACTGGGGCTCGATTGCAGCGTGGGCCTGGGGTATGAGCCGCGTGGAAGATTATCTCGAGACGGACCCATCGGTCGACGCGAAGCGCGTTGCTATTCACGGCGTCTCGCGCCTGGGCAAGACCGTCATGTGGGCGGGCGCCAGCGATCCGCGCTTTGCCGCCGTCATCGCCAGTTGCTCAGGCGAAGGCGGGGCAGCGCTCAGCCGTCGCGATTACGGCGAGACGATTGCCCACCTCACTGCTCCCACCCGCTATCCGTATCAGTTCGCGCTCAATTATGCGCAATGGGCCGGCTTTCCGGATCGCGCCCCCATGGACGCAAACCTGCTCGTTGCCCTGATCGCTCCGCGTCCTCTGCTGTTGCAGACCGGGAGCACCGACTCCTGGTCCGATCCGAAGGGCGAGTTTCTTGCCGAGGTCGCCGCGGCTCCTGTCTACCGCCTGCTGGGCAAGGATCCCCTCGACACCGACGTGTGGCCAATGCCGAAGCAGCCGATCCTGCATGACCTCGCCTATTCCATGCACGAAGGCGGCCACGGCATGGTTCCTTCCGACTGGGATATCTACATGGTGTTTCTACAGCAACACCTGCATCCTTAAATGCACATCCCGCTTCTCCTCGGCAACGCATGCATCCTTAATCCGCGTCAGAGTCTGCGGAGTTTGCCGCGGCCGTGGCGGGAGCAGCTTGCGCGTTCCAGTTCGGGATTGGCTCGTCGAGGAGGTTGCGCACGAAGTAGTCAAAGAGATTGCGATCGGTGTAGCGGCTCCACTTGCCACGGGTGCCGTGATCGGCCTCGGGAACGACGAGCAGGTCGAAGGTCTTGTTGGCTTTGATGAGGCGGTCAGCGACCTGGAAAGTGGAGGAGGGATCGACGTTGTGATCCATGAGGCCGACGACGAGCATCAGCTTACCCTGCAGACGCCAGGCATTGTCGACATTCGATGATTCAGAGTATTGCGGGCCAATCGGCCAGCCCATCCACTGTTCGTTCCACCAGATCTTGTCCATACGATTGTCGTGGCAGCCGCTATTCGAAACAGCGACTTTGTAGAGCTCAGGATGGAACAACAGTGCACCCATCGCGCTTTGACCGCCTGCCGAAGTGCCGAAGACGCCCACACGAGAGATGTCATACCAGGGGTACTTTGCGGCTACTGCTTTGTGCCACAGAATGCGATCAGGAAAACCGGCATCTTTCAGGTCGTGCCAGGCCACATCGTGGAAAGCTTTGGAACGGTTATTCGTTCCCATGCCGTCAATCTGCACGACTACAAAGCCCAACTGCGTGAGTGGCTCAGTGCGTGTAGAAAAGGATTTGGGGACGAAGGATCCCTGGGGTCCAGCATAGATGTCTTCGATGACTGGGTATTTCTTTTTGGGATCGAAGTTAGCCGGCCGATAAATCACCCCCCAGATATCGGTAACTCCATCGCGACCCTTTGTAGTGAATACTTCCGGAGGATGCCATCCGGCGGCAGTGAGCTTACCGATATCCGTATTCTCGAGCTGGAGGATCTGCTTGTTGTCCTCGGTGTGAAAAAGAGCCAGGGTGGGTGGCAGATCGATGCGTGACCAGAGATCGGTGTAGTATTTGCCGTCGGCCGAGAACTCGAGATGGTGATTGGCCTTGTCCGACGTAAGGGGAGTTAGTCCGCTGCCGTCAAAGTTAATGCGGTAGCCGTGGACGTAATAAGGATCCTCGCCGGCGTTCATGCCGCTGGCCTCAAACCAGATTTGACGCTTCTGATCGTCGACATAGTTGACGGCGCGTACCACCCAGTTGCCTTTGGTGATCTGATTCTCCACTTCACCGGTGTGGCCATTCAAAAGGTAGAGATGCTCCCAGCCATCGCGCTCGGAGGCCCAGATGATCTCCTTGCCGTCGTCAACATCGTGGCGGTAGATCTTGCCGGTGTCGAACTGATTGTCGACGAGCGGCTCATAGTTGATGAAGGTCGAGGCTTGCTCAGTGATGAGGGCGCGAGCTCCCCCGGTGTGTGCATCAACCTCAATGACGCGGAGCATCTGATGGCCGCGCTGGTTGTAAGTAAACGTGAAGCCGCGACTGTCTTTCCACCATTTGGCTTCGCCAAGGCCGTAGGGATTGGGGAAGAGTGAGGAGTCGATGGAGATCTCACGTTTTGCCCCTACATCGAAGAGGACGGGCTGCGGGAGAGCAAGCGCGTCGCCGGGCTTGGGATAGACCATCGTGGAGTATTCGGGCTGGAGCTGGGTGGGCGGATCGGGATCAACGTAGCGTACAAGACGGCGATAGCCAGGACGTATGCGATAGGCGACGAGATGTTTCGAATCAGGGGACCAAACAATGGTGTCGAAGGCGTAATAATTTCCTTCCGATCCATCTACACTCAGCCCAATGGTCTGTTTGCCATCCTTCGAGCGCAGGTAAACGTTATAGTTCTGCACAAAGGCGAGCCATTGTCCGTCAGGAGAAGCCGCGGTTTTCTGAGGGTCGTTGGCCGAACGCGGCGTGTCGTCGTAGCCCTCGTCGTCCTCGTCTTCAGTTCCGGGGCGTGGTGGGCCGGCTTTTGCGCAGGTGTACGCAGTCAGGTCGCAGTGCCAGCGCTTGCCCTCAATCGCGAACTCGATGGCGGAGCGTCCGGAGACAAAACGGAAGCGCGGAAAGGGTAACGTCGTGGCTTTGTAGCTTTCGCCACTGACCGCCGAGAGCGCGGCCGCGAGCCTCGTATGGTCGAAGGCAGGCTGTTTCGTGAGAGCTGCGGGATCCACGACCTCGAACTCGTGGCCGCCCTCAACCGACTTGCGATACACAAAGACGTTCGAGGTCTCCTGCCAGGTCGCAGGTTCCGGCAGATTCACGACCAGAGCCGCATCTTTTTCATTGAGATTGAGGGCGCGATCGAAATCCGCCGCCGTTACCTGACCCGAGCCGGAACCACACACCGAGAGTAGGCCAATTAGCAATCCTGCCAGAACAAACTTCCGTTGTTGCATGTGCCTCCACAAACCTTCGCATTGAACAAGCTGGGTCGGAGCGTGCAGCCAGGGCGCGGCCAGTCGTGAGCGATTCGACGCGCCGCGGGGGCCCTGAGCGGTTTCCTAGAACACTAACTGCACACGGAACTGAATGTCTCGGGCACCGTTTGACCCGAGGTATTCGGGATTGGTTTGCGTTCCGGGAACAGCGGGATTGTTCTGCACTCCGACATACTGCGCGGGGTTGTTGCTGCTTCCGCCCGAGTAACCGTCCACGACGGCCCACTGCGGGTGGTTAAAGAGATTCAGCATGATCGCCTGGACGTTCATCTTCAGCTGTTCGAAGATCGGAAAGGCCTTGGTGACGGCGAAGTCGGTGTTGATAATCTGCGGACCGTGAAGGAAAACGAACTGTCCGAGCTGACCCGCCGTGGTCTCCGGCCCGACCTGGCCGCTTCCCGTACCGAAGACAGACGGATCCATGAGAAGGCGGGGTGTGTTGCTGTTGGGCCCGGGGTAGTAGCCGACTTTCTTCTGCAACTGGTTGACCGTGATCCCGTTCAAAACGACGCCGGAATCGCTGACATCCGGCTGGTTTGAGTAATTGTCGTAGTAATTAAAGGTGTTCGTTTGGCCGAGGAGTTTAAAGTTACGCCCGGTCGACCATTCGAAGATGGGGGAAAGGGTCCACCCTCCTACAGCTTCATTGAGGAGGTGGCTTCCGGTGTGGAAGGGCAATTGATAGAGAGAGAACGCGCGAAAATTGTGTCGATAATCATAGGGAGAAGGTGAACGGTTGAGTTTCGGATCGCGCAGGGTGGTGAAGTTTTCGAGAGCTTCGTCGGAGGTATAGTAGTCGCCGATGTAGCGATTGGTGAAGGCGTGGCTATAGGCGTAGTTGGCCATGAGCATGAGGCCGTGGCCGGCGGGATGCTTCACCTGGGCCTGCATGCCGTTATACGATTCGCTGCCCGGATCGGACAGGAGGCTAATGGGCTCGCCGCTGGCGTACGGGTTGGCCTGGAAGGTGTTGATCGGATAGGGCGTCGAGCCGGAGTAACCGAGGCTGGCGCAGGGAGCGAAATTCGCGCCGCCGACCAGGTTACAGAAATAGGTCGAGCTGGTTACGATGGCATTGGCTAAGGCGCCCGCCTGACCGCTGGAGACGAGAGATGCATAGTTGGAGTTAGTAAAGGCAGATCCGCCGGCGCCAAATGCCTGCTCCATCAGCGGCAGCGAGCCCGGAGTTCCTTCGAAGCTGCAGGACGAGGTATTTTGACAGTTTGGATTCGCGGCTTCGTAGTTAGCCAGATTGGTCTGTGCGGTCTTGAATTGAGTAAGGAAGCCGTTCTCGAAGATGTTCACCTCGTTCAGGTCGTAGTTCTGCCACATGTGGACCGCGTGGTTGCCGACATAGTTGACCTCAACCACGGTGTGGCCGGGGAATTCGCGCTGCAGGCCGAAGTACCAGTTTTCGATGTAGGGTGAGCGGATGTTCGGATCGACCGTGGAGAACGGCTGGTTCCCGAAGGTGAAGTCGGACTCCGGCACCGGGAAACTGAACTGACTGGGAAAGGTATTGAGCGTGGGGGGTACGGCGCCGAGACTCAGCGAGCCCGCGGGGAATTCACCCGCAGGCGTGCCAGTAGGTGGGCCGGCGTTCAGGAAGGCGACCTGGGTGTCGCCGGGATTGGACTCGGTGGCCTGCTCGAAGGTTTCCCAACCTTCGTCATACCAGGTGATGGCGGCGCCGCCGCGGATAACAAGTTTAGAACCGCCGGCGAGCTTGCCGAGAAATCCATCGCCGAAGCTCGGGTTCCACGCAAATCCGAAGTTGGGTGCGGGCTGCCGAAAATCGCCGCTGTAGGGCGCGGGCCGCAGATCGACCTGAGGATTCTGGACGCCATTCAGGGTGCCTGGGTGAAAGAGCGATGCCGAGGGACCGAGCAGGTTGGCATAGGTGGGGTTGGTATAGGTGTCATTGGTATTGTGCACGGCTCCGGAGAATTGCCAGCGGAAGCCATAGTTGAAGGCGAGCTGCGGAGTAATGCGCCAGGCGTCCTGTACGTAGAATCCGCCCACGGTCTGCGCTTCCGGCTGTCTGAAGGCACCGAGGACATGGTATTGATGCGTCTGTGAGTCAACGTAATTGGTACCCTGGATGGAACTAATGCGACCGGTGAGGGTCGCGTAAAGATCCTCGGCGTTGAGGAGGTCCTGCTGGTTGGTCTGGTTGAAGTTCAGCGCTGGGAAATTGGCGGCGTTAAACATACTCAAAGCCGGATCGAGAGAGCTGATGCCGAGGTTGTTTCCCGGCGGGTCCGCGATGCCGGTGTCGAAGTCGGTGGAGTTGCGCCAGTCGCCGCCGATCGTGATGGAGTGCTTTCCACGAGTCCACGTGAGCAGGTCGTTGACGTCGCGGACGGGATTGTTGCGCGGCTCGGGCAGCATGTAGTTGGGAATGTAGGGATTTAGCGCGTTATACCCGTTCACAAAAGTGGGCGCGTAGATGATGACGTTGTTTTCGGCGGCAAAGGGGTTCCAGGAATTGCCGACATTGTATTCCTCCTGCGTGTTCAGCAGCCCGGCGCTGACCTGATTGACGATGGAGTTGGTAATGGCCCAGCTCAGGCCGGTGGAGAAGGTTGAATAGGTTGATTGGAACGCGGAGTTGACGTTTGGATCGCCAGGATAGGCCTGATAGCCTGGATAAGTTCGCCACTCGACGTTATAGGCTACGTGCCAATCGATCTTCGGCGTGATCTGATAATCGACGCGGGCGGTGGGGTAGATCTGGTTGACATTGTAGCGGTACTGCCATTCGGCATAGTTTTGGTAAGGCAGCACGGTGGAGGCGTTGAGATAGGCTTTGGAGATGCCGGCATTAATCTGCTGGAATTCACCGGCAATGAGCGGGTTGAGGGTGGACGGAAACCCGTTGTTGGCGGCTATGGTAAGCACATTCACATTGTGCGTTGTATTGTCGGTACCGACATAGGAAAAGGCGCCTCCCTGGGCAGCGGGCGTGAGGAACGTCGCGGATCCGGTCTGATTGCCCGGAACGTATTCCTGTTCGTAGTTAATGAAGAAGAAAAGTTTGTCCTTCCAGAAGGGTCCGCCAACGCTGCCGCCAAAGTCGTTGGTGTGGTAGGGAGCCTTGGGGATCTTCGGGGTTTGGGCGTTGTTATAAAAGGTGTTGGCGTTGAAGGCGCTGTTCTGGGTCTGCCAGAAGGCATTGCCATGAAATTTGTTGGTGCCGCGCTTAAGTTCGAAGCGCAGGGTCGCACCACCTTCCGCGCCGGCGTCGGCTGTCAGGTCGTTGGTGGAAACTGTAAATTCATCGACGGCGCCGATGCGCAGCGGCGCAGCATCGTAGAAAGCTGTGGTTGAGGTGCGATACCGCTGGAAGTTGTCATTCATGCCGTCCACGCTGATATTGGTCGCGGCAGCGGGCATGGCGTTGTAGGTTTCAAAGCGCTGGTCGCCGCCGCTTTGTGCACCGGATACAAGCTGAGCAAAGGGCAGCGCATCGCGTCCATTGAGGGGCAGATCCTGCACCGCCTCGGTGCTCAACGTGGTTGCCAGGGTGTTCGTGGTGGTTTCAAGCACTTCAGCCTGGCTGGAGACCTCGACCGTCTGGGTTGAGGTTCCGATCTTCAGGTGAACATTCAGGTCGAGGGCGCGGCCGGTCAGGACCGTCACCTGGTCGTAGATCCCGTCAGAAAATCCCCTGGCACTTACTTTCAGGGTGTAATCGCCTGCCTGCAGATCGGGAAACGAGTACGCGCCATTGGCGTTGGCCGTGATGGTGCGGCTGAATCCCGTTGCAGCCTGGCTGATGGTAAGAGTGGCGCTCGGCACGACGGCGCCGGAGGGATCGGTTACAGTGCCGGACAATGAGCCCGACGTTGAAGCCTGACCGCTGGCCAGGGGCGAGGCCGCAAGAAGCGCGACCAGCAGACAGCAGGGGAGCGTCCAGTGTCTCGGTGTCATCTGTCCTCCAGAAGCACTGCGGAATCTGTTGTTGTCTATCGGGCCTGTCATCCCGCGCGCGGAACCTGGCAGGGTACTGGGGACAGATTCCGAGCGGAATGTGTGCACAAAAGCCTGTGGTCAGATTGTGTACAATACGGGATGCCTTCTGTCAAGTGAATCCCTTGGCGGCGCGATGGACCGAAGCCAGGGAAGGGGACTTTGATCCGCTATGGAGACCTGACGTTTGGAGTGCCGCTGGTGGGCGGGCAGGAGAGCCCGGGACGTCCGGCTGGCCCTCAGGATCGCGGGGATCGGACGGGGGTCGCACGGCGGTTTTTGTTTTGGGGTTCGGGCGGGGTCAGATCACCAGCTGCCGCGCTCGCCAAAGATGTCGATGACCCGCGCGAGACGTTCGCAGCCGTTTTCCCAATTGGTCTGAAGACCGCTTTCGACGCGATCAGGATTCCCGGCAACGATAGCGGCGATAATCTCATCATGTTCGGCAATGGAAAGATGGAGATCGTTGATGATCGAGCTCGCGTACAGTCGCCAGTAGCGCTCAGCCTGAGGCTCAATTGACTTGTGGAGGGCAAGCAGACGGGGTCCGGCGCCCGAGTCGATGATGGTGCGGTGGAAGTTGCGATCGAGATCGAAGATGCCTGCAGCGCGCGAGTCTCTGGCGGTGAGGATCTCCCGCAGTTGATTGTTAAAGCCCTTTAGCCGGGTGACGATTTCGGTGCGGACGGCTTTGGGGAGTACGGCCGTCCGCCTTCCGGCAAGGCCCTCGACATGACCGATGATGGAATAGAGTTCGCCGGCGTCTTCTTTAGTGAGGGAGGCCACGACCATGCGGGATTTCCGGGTATTTTTGTGTTCAATGACGTAGCCTTCGCGCTGCAGCCAGTGCAGGGCACTGCGCACAGGGGTACGGCTCATGGAGAGATGACGCGCAAGGTCGGCTTCGACGATCCACGAGCCGGGGGAAAGCCGGCCATGAACGATGAGTTCACGGATTTCGTAGAAGGCTTTTCGCAGGCTGTTCCCATCATGGTCATTCTTCGCGCGAACGGACCGTTTATTGCCGGCGACGTGGGATGGCATGGCTGAAATATCTCCCCTGAACAATTGCACGGAATTGTACGCTGGCCGGATGCCGGCGCCCCATATTTTTTCATTGTAAAAGGCCGCGAACCGTATCCAGAATTGTAGACAATCGGTATATATTGCTAAGGGTATGTCCGCGATCCGAGTCATTGATTCTCACACTGCCGGGGAACCAACGCGTGTGGTGATCTCCGGCGGCCCCAGCCTAGGCGGCGGAACCGTGGCTGAGCGCATGGCACGCTTGGCGAACGAGCACGACAGCTTTCGAGCTTCTGTCGTCAACGAGCCACGGGGTTCAGATGTGATGGTAGGCGCGCTGCTGTTGCAGCCGTCGGATCCCGGTTGCACGACGGGAGTTATTTTCTTTAATAACGTCGGCTATCTGGGTATGTGCGGTCATGGGACGATCGGTGTGGTGGCCACGCTGGCGTACCTCGAACACATTCAGCCAGGAGAGCATCGGATCGAGACGCCGGTAGGAGTGGTACGCGCCACGCTGCATGGAGAAGGCAAAGTCACGGTTGAGAATGTGATCAGTTTCCGGCACCGCAAAGGTGTAGTGGTGGAAGTACCGGGGTACGGGCCGATCACGGGCGATGTTGCCTGGGGGGGCAACTGGTTTTTTCTCGCGGAGCGCACACCGATCGAACTGGTGCTGGAGAATCGGGACGCGCTGACCGAGTACGCCTGGGCGATTCGCCGCGCGCTGCGGGAGCAGGGCATCACGGGAGCTGAGGGTGAGGAAATCGATCATGTGGAGCTGTTCGTTGCGGCGCCGAGAGCGGAGATCGACAGTCGAAATTTTGTTTTGTGCCCGGGTAGGGCGTATGACCGTTCTCCGTGCGGAACCGGGACCAGCGCGAAGCTGGCGTGTCTGGCCGCGGACGGCAAGCTCGCGCCCGGTCAAACGTGGCGCCAGGAGGGAATTCTGGGTACGTGGTTCGAGGGCTCGTACCGCCTGCGCAACGGGTCGCCACGGGAGGTGATTCCCAGCATCACCGGAACAGCGTTCATTACTTCAGAGAGCAAACTGATCCTGCAGCCGGGAGACCCGTTCCCGGCGGGCATTTCTTCATGAGCGCTGCGTTCGACGTTGTGGTTGCAGGTGCAGGTATTGTGGGCGCGGCGTGTGCGCGCGAATGCGCACTACGCGGACTGAAGACGGCCATCCTGGACGCAGGTGTTGTGGGGGGAGGCGCCACGGCGGCCGGCATGGGCCACATCGTGGCCATGGACGACTCACCAGCGCAGCTGGCACTGACCCGTTATTCGCAGCAGTTGTGGCGAGAGCTGGAGTCGGAACTCCCGGATGATGTGGAGTTCGAGTTGTGCGGCACATTGTGGGTGGCGAGCAACGAAGAAGAAATGGGGGAGGTCGGGCGCAAGCAGAGCATTTATGCGTCCGCGGGTGTGAAGAGCGAGATTCTTACTTCAAAAATGCTGGCGCAGGAGGAGCCGCACCTGCGCCCGCTGGCGGGGGCGCTGCTGGTGCCCGGCGATGGGGTCCTGTATCCGCCAAGCGCGGCCGGATACCTGATACGGGAAGCCCTCCGAGCGGGGGCGCAGTTGCTGGCTCCGAAGACGGTGGTGGCCGCAGGAGCAGGCCGGGTGCAGCTGGATGACGGCAGCGAACTGTATGCAGCGCGGATCGTGAATGCCTGCGGTGCGGAAGCGACGCGGCTGACGCCGGGGCTTCCGATTCGGAAACGCAGAGGGCATCTGGCGATTACGGACAGGTATCCAGGATTTGTGCGGCACCAGCTGGTCGAGCTGGGGTACCTGAAAAGCGCGCATTCCATCGAAACGGATTCGGTGGCGTTCAATGTTCAGCCGCGCCGGACGGGGCAACTGTTGATCGGGTCGTCGCGTGAGTTTGGCGCGGAGACCGCAGACGTGAATCACGCGCTGCTGAGTGCGATGCTGGCGCGCGCGCAGGCGTATCTCCCCGAGGTCGGAGACTTGCAGGCGATTCGCGTGTGGACAGGTTTTCGCGCGGCGACTCCGGACAAGCTGCCGCTGATCGGACCATGGCCGGGGGACGGGACGATTTATCTCGCAACGGGGCATGAGGGTCTGGGGATCACGACATCGCTGGCGACGGCCAAAGTGCTGGCCAGCACGATGCTGGGAGGGAGCGCGGAGATCGACGCGACGCCGTATCTGCCGATGCGCTATGGCCCGGGCGGAGTCGACCCCGGGTCCCATGGAAGCCCGCGCGGAGCGGAGATGCCGGCACCTGAGAGGTCGCATGTCTGAGGCGGGGCACTTGATTTCTCTGACTGTGAACGGAGCCGTGGTGACCGTGGCGCCGGGAACGACGGTGGCGGCCGCGATTGCAACGATGGGAGGTGGAACGCGGACTTCGGTGACCGGCGAGGTGCGGGGACCGCTCTGCGGAATGGGAATTTGCTTCGAGTGCAGCGTGACGATCGACGGCGTTGCGCATCGGAGGAGCTGTCAGATCCTGTGCCGGCCTGGGATTGCGGTGACGACGGCGATGCGCGCGACGCAGTCAGGCTATGGAGAGCGGCGGACGCCATGAAGGAGCGATTCGACATTCTGGTGGTGGGCGCTGGGCCGGCGGGCATCGCCGCAGCGGTGAGCGCGGCTGAGGCGGGACAGAAAGTGGCGCTGCTGGACGACAATCCCGCGGCCGGAGGGCAGATTTGGCGCAGCGGCGGCCGTATGCCGGCGCAGGCGCGCGCGAGGCTGACGAGACTGAAGTCGTCAGGGGCTATCCGGTTGCAGGGGTGGAGGGTGATCGACTGCCCGGAGGAGCATGTAGTGCGCGCGGAGCGCGGCAGCCAGGTTGATCCGGAAAACGACGCGGGGCCTAAAAGCAATTGTGCAGACTTCGGTTACAAAAAGCTGATTTTCGCTACCGGAGCGCGGGAACGGTTTCTGCCGTTTCCAGGGTGGACGCTGCCGAACGTAATGGGCGCGGGCGGGCTGGACGCGATGGTGCGCGGGGGATTGCCCATTGCGGACAAGCGCGTAGTGGTGGCGGGGACGGGTCCGTTATTGCTGGCAGTAGCGGCGCACCTGGCCGGAGGTGGAGCGAAGATTCTCGCCGTGTGTGAACAGGCGCCGATGAGCAGGCTGGCGCGCTTCGCGGCGCGGATGGCGAGGGAGCCGGCAAAGCTGTGGCAGGGCGCGGGCTACAGCCTGGCCTTATGGCCGCTGCGCCTGAAGACCGGCTGCTGGCCGGTGGCAGCGCATGGCGACGACCGACTGCGCAGGGTGACGTTGCGGCAGGGCGGGAGGCAGTGGGATGTCGAGTGCGATTATCTGGCCTGCGGTTTCCATCTGGTGCCGAACACAGAGTTGCCTGCGCTGTTGGGATGCCGCATGGCGGGAGGTTTTGTCGCGATCGATGAACACATGCGGACCTCCTGCGCTGATGTTTACTGTGCCGGCGAGCCCACAGGGATTGGCGGCGTGGACTTGTCGCTGCTGGAGGGACAGATTGCCGGCTTGGCCGCAGCGGGCTACGAAGCGCAGGCGCAGCCGTTGGTGGAAGAGCGGCGTGAGCGGTTGGGGTTCGTGCGCGCGCTCCGGGAGGCGTGCGAACTCGATCCGCAGTTGCGGACGCTGGCAGCAGAGGAAACCATCGTTTGCCGCTGTGAGGATGTTCGATTTGGGGCGCTGCTGCTGCGCACCCATTGGCGCGACGCGAAGCTGCACACGCGGTGCGGGATGGGTCCATGCCAGGGGCGCATTTGCGGCACAGCGACCGAGTTTCTGTTTGGATGGGAGGCGGACTCGGTGCGTCCTCCGGTTTTTCCAGCCTTGGTTTCCAGCCTCGCGGCCTGGCCAGGCGAGGGGGCCGGGGCCGACCGGCATCTCACGGCAGCCGGCACATTTTCCAACAATTCAAAGGAGACCGCATGAAGTGGTATGGCGTAATGCCCGCAATGACGACGTGTTTTGACGAGAGGCTGCAGGTGGATCATGCGTTCGCGACGCGGCACGTGCAGTGGCTCCTGGGCAACGGATGCACCGGCATCATTGCGCTTGGCTCTCTGGGCGAAGCGGCTACGCTCGCGTTCGCGGAGAAGGAAGCGATTCTGCGCAATCTCGTGGCAGCAGCGAAAGGTGCGCCGGTCGTGGGCGCGATTTCGGCGCTGTCGACGGAAGAAGCCGTTGCGCTGGCGAAGATGGCAGAGCAGGCCGGATGCTCCGGACTCATGGTACTGCCGCCGTACGTTTATCAGGGGGACTGGCGCGAGACCAAGGCGCACATGGCCGCGATCTTCCGGGCGACGCCGCTGGGGTGCATGCTCTATAACAATCCGGTTTCGTATGGAACGGATTTTGTGCCGGAGCAGATTGGCGAGCTGGCAGCGGAGCACGCCAACCTCGTGGCCGTGAAGGAGTCCAGCACGGATGTACGGCGCGTGACAGCGATCCGCGCGCTGACCGGAGACCGGCTGCAGATCTTCGTGGGTGTCGACGACGCGATCGTCGAGGGCATCGCAGCGGGCGCGGTGGGCTGGGTCGCGGGACTGGTGAACGCGTTCCCCGCGGAATCGGTGGCGTTGTTCGACGCCGCACAGGCCGGCAGGCAGGAAGAAGCCTTCGCGCTGTATCGCTGGTTTTTGCCGTTGCTGCGTATGGATACCGTGCCGAAGTTCATTCAGCTGATCAAGCAGGTGCAGCAGGAGACGGGCACAGGATGCGCGCGGGTGCGTCCGCCGCGGCTGGAAGTGACGGGCGCCGAGCTGGAAGAGACTCGACGGATCGTGAAGGACGCGTTGCATCATCGGCCCAGCGTGCGAAGCAGCGCGTTTCCCGGCTGAGCCCGGAATCCGCACCGAATTAAGAAACAAAAGATGCAGTCCGGAAAGGACGACAGATGGTGCTGCCAAGGCGGTTGCAGACACGTGCGCGGTTAGGACGGAGGAGTGTGGTTGCGGCGGTGGCGATAGCGGCGATGCTGCTGTTGTCGCATGGGGCCGCTGCGCAGGAAGAGGACGAGCTGGCGGATGGGGGACAGGTTTCTGCCACGCCTGACGCGCAGGCCTGGCAGCCAGGGCGGACGATTGTGAATCCGCCGGTGAAGTTCGATCGCTCTGCGTCTCTGCCGGAGCTGCTGGGGATGTATCAGATTCCACCCCGTCCGGATCGGCGACATTCGGCAACCGCGCCGGTGGCTGAGCCGACGGTGGCGTCGCCCGCAGTGACGATCGGAGCGGGAGGCGCAGCGGCAGAGCAGACGACGCAGGGCACGCGGCCCCAGCCAGTGCAGGTTGCGAGCTTCGACGGGCTGGGCGCTGGATTTGAAGGCCCGCAGGGAAAAGCAGACGCGAGAAATCCCTCGGACAACAGCCTGGGAGTCGGGCCGAATGCGATCGTCCAGGTGGTGAATTCGCGGATGGCAATCTTCACCAAGAAGGGCGTGCAACATCCTTCGACGGGCCAAGCGCTGTTCGGGCCGGTGGTGACCAATACGCTGTTTGCGGGATTCGGCGGTCCGTGCGAGAAGCAGATCAGCGGCGACGCTGTGGTGCGGTACGACCAGCTGGCTGATCGGTGGCTGTTCGTGCTGCCGATCTTCCGGCGGCCGGCGGATCAGCCGAACGCGCCGTACGGCATGTGCTATGCCGTGAGCACGGGGTCCGATCCACTGGGGAGCTATTACCGCTATGAATTCAACCGCCCGTTGTTCCCGGATTATCCGCGCCCGGCGATTTGGCCGGACGGATACTATCTGCCGTCGAGTACGGGGGACACAGTCATCCAGAAGCACGCCTGCGCGGCAGACCGGCGCAGGATGTTGCAGGGACTGGCGGCGAACGAGCAGTGCGTGGTGATCGACGGGGTAAGCTTCCTGAATTTCGCGGACCTCGACGGACGTCGTCTGCCTCCCGCTGGCATGCCGGAGATTGTGATGGCGGCGGGAGGAACGCAACTGCACAACGTATTTGAGGACGATGGAATTTATGCGTGGAAATTTTCGGTGAACTGGGACGACCCGAGCAGGACCCGGCTGAGCGGGCCGGAGAAGATTGTCGTCGCGCCGTATCACTTTTTATGTAACGGCCAGCTGAGCAAATGCGTGCCGCAGCCGGGGACCGATGTGCGCCTTGATTCGCAGGGCGACAAGCTGATGCAGCGGCTGGTCTATCGTAACTTTGGCCGTTACCAATCCATTGTAGCGGCGCACTCGATCGACACCCGGGGCGGAGGCGGGGTGCGATGGTACGAATTCCGCCTGGACCGGAATGGAACTGCGCGGCTGTTTCAGCAGGGAACCTATGCTCCGGACGGCGATTATCGCTGGTTGCCGAGCATTGCGATGGATCGCAGGGGGGACATTGGCGTGGGCTATTCGTACGGTGGCGCGTCGAGCTATCCGGGGCAGCGCTTTGCCGCGCGCATCGCCGGCGATGCGAAGGGACAATTGACGCTGCACGAAGCGGTGCTGGCGGAAGGCGAGGGGTCGCAGACGAATACGCTGCGCTGGGAAGACTACACCACTCTGGACATCGATCCGAGCGACGACTGCACGTTCTGGTATGTCGGCGACTACTTCAAAAAGGGCGAAGAAGACTATTCAACGAGAGTCGGCGCGTATCGCCTGCCCGGCTGCGGAGCGAAACACAAGTGGCTGGGCCTCTTCTGAAAGAGGCCGGCCGGTTCTATTGTGGGGAGTCCGGCGGCGGCACAGCCGTGGGAGCTCCCGCAGCTACGACAGGAATGGTGTTGTGTTCCGCAAGAGTGTGATTGAAAGCGGGGAGATCCTTCGTCATCAGGTTGTGGTAGTCGCCCTCAGCCTTCGCGAGATCCTGCTCGTACTGGTGGGCGAGCGCAACCTCAGTATCGGTGGGGCGGAAATCGGCGCCTCCCGCCACATCGCCAGCGCCTGAGCCAATTTCGCCGTCCAGCCAAAGCAGGTTGTAGTAGACCTTCCAGGCGGAGATGTACGTCTTGTCGTCGCTGGCGGCAAGGGGTCTGGAGAGCAGCTCGTACTCCACGTCCTGCATCTTCTGGTCCATCTGGTCCGCCTCCTTTGCGCTGTTTGTCGGCGGGGTTTGCGGCGAGCATCTTCTCGACATCGGCGAGCTGTTTGCGCATCCACTCGATGCGGTTGACCATGTCGGAGGTCTTGTCGATGTCAGCGCTGATCTGGAGCTGGAGCTTCACGGAGGCTTCGATGTCCGCTTCGCTGCCGGGCGAATTGGGATCCATGAGGATGGTGATGGGGCGGGTGAGGGTTTTGCCGTCGACGGTGAAGCGCACCTCGTATTTGCCGGGCGCGGCCATCGGCGTCGGTACGCGCTCCATGCCCCAGTGCGTGACGGGGCGCGTCGTCCATGCCGAGGAAGCGGCCTTCCTCCCAGATGTGCGGATCTTCAGGCGGGATGGTGCGGAGCAGGATTTGCCGCGGCGCGTCGTAGTGCATGTCCCACGCCGATGCGGTTCATGCCTTCGTGCGCGGTCGCCGTCAGCTTGCGCACCAGCTTTCCTTTTGCATCGAGAATCTGGATGTCGACGGGCTCGGCGGGCGCGGCTTTGAGAGAGTAGGTCGAGAAACACGGATTCGCCGCGCGCAGGAGGCGATAGGTGGGACGCGGCGTGAAGAAGCGGACGTCTTCGCTGCTGGGCTGGCTTGCCATCTGCTCCAGCGGCGTGATGTCGTCGAGGATGTAAAAGCCGCGGCCGTAGGTGGAGACGACGAGGTCGTGGAAGCGCTTCTGCACCACGGTCCAGGTAACGGCGAGGGCGGCAGGCCTCTGTTGAAGTGCGTCCAGTGCCCGCCGTCGTCGAGCGAGTAGTAGAGCGCGTTGCCGGTTCCGGCGAACAGCAGCCCTTTGCAGTTGGGATCTTCGGAGACGTTGCGGACGTAGGCCAGCGGGCCTTTGGGCAGGTCGCTGGAGATGCTGGTCCAGGTCTTGCCGAAATCGGTGGTCTTGAAAATGAACGGATCGCGATTGTCCACCAGGTGGAAGTCGACGGTAGACGTAGGCCGTGCCCGCGTCGAAGAAGGACGGCTGGATGCTGGTGACCGCTGCCCAGCGGCGGCAAGCCGGATGCTGGCGGTGAGGTCGTTCCAGTGCTCGCCGCCGTCGCGGGTGTTCCAGACCTTGCCGTCATTGGTGCCGGCCCAGAGCAGGCCCCTTTCGAACCGTGGACGGAGCGAGCGCGAAGACGACTTCGCCATAGAACTGCCCGAGGTTATCGGGAATGAGGCCGCCGGAAGAGACGATATGGTCGGGGTCTTGGGTGGAAAGGTCGGGGCTGATGACGGACCAGCTTTGGCCGCCATTGCTGGTTTTGAAGATGACCTGGCAGCCGTAGTAGATGGTGTTGTGGTCGAAGGGATCGATGGCCAGCGGCGGGGTCCAGTGGCAGCGGTACTTGCTCTGGTTGGGCGCGGAGTCGAGGGTGTGAAACCACGGGCTGACGGAGCGCGCCTGTTTGTTGCGCGCGTCCCAGCGGGTCACCTCGTTGCCATAGCAGGAGGCCCAGACGATGTTGGGTCGGTGGGGTCGGGCAGCGTGAAGCCGGATTCGCAGCCGCCCATGCCGTGATCCCAGCCGGCGTCAGGTCCTCTTTCGTCCCTCGACGGGCATACTCGGGCCCGCGCATGGTGCAGTTGTCCTGCATGTTGCCGTAGACGTAGTACGGAACTGGTCGTCGACGGCGACGTGGTACATCTGGCCGATGGGCAGGGTGACGTCGTGGAAGCCGCGCCCGCCCACGGTGGTGATGGCCAGGCCGCCGTCAAAGGAGATGGCGAAGCGGTTCGGGTCCTTCGGATCGATCCAGATATCGTGGTTGTCGCCGCCCCAGGGCGTTGCGTCGAAAGTCTGGCCGCCGTCGGGGGAAACCAGGAAGCTGCTGTTGGAGACCAGGACCTTGTTTTCGTCGGCCGGCGAGACGGCGATGCGGATGTAGTAGCCGGCGCGGCCGATCAGCGTGCGCTCCCAACTGACCACGCGCCAGTCGGCGCCGCCATCGTCGGAGCGCCAGATGGAGCCCTGCTCGTCGGTCTCGATCAGCGCATAGACGCGGTTGGAATCGGTGGGCGCAACGGCAACGTCGATCTTTCCGACGGGCGAGTGGGGCAGGCCGTGGCCTTCGATATGGGTCCACGTGGCGCCGCGATCGTGGGAGACATAGACGCCGCTGCCCGGGCCGCCGCTGATCTCAGCCCAGGGGTGCATCTCCACCTGCCACATGCCGGCGAACAGCGTGCGCGGGTTCTCGGGGTCCATGCCGAGCCCGGAGCAGCCGGTGTTGGCGTCGACGAAGAGCACGCGCTGCCAGGTTTTGCCGCCGTCCTCCGTCCGGTAGACGCCGCGCTCCTGCTGCGGCCCGGTCAGGCGGCCGAGAGCGCAGACGTACACGCGGTCGCTGTCCTGCGGATCGATCGACGATGCGGCCGATGCGGCCGGTGTCGTCGAGCCCCATATGGGTCCAGGTCTTGCCGGCGTCCGTGGATTTGTAGACGCCGTCGCCCGTCACGTCGATATCGCGGATGGCCCAGGCTTCGCCCGTGCCCGCCCACACGACATTGGGATCGGAAGGCGCGACGGCCAGCGCACCGATAGCCGCGACGGGCTCGTCGTCGAAGATGGGGTTCCAGTCGATTGCCGCCGTCGGTCGATTTCCAAACACCGCCGGAGGCCGCGCCCGCATACCAGGTGCTGGGATCGCCGGGAATGCCGGCAACGGCGGAAACGCGATTCCCATTGATCGGGCCTAGAAAGCGAAATCCAAAGTCATTGCCGGCTCCGCCGCGATTGCGCCTCTGTGCGAAGACAGAGCCGCAGGCCAGCGTGAGACACAGTGCACACACGAACAACCGATCAGCAAAGGAGAGTCGAATCATCATTCAGCATCGCTCCGGGTGCATCTCAGAAAAGCGCGTCGATTGTACACCAAATGCGATTCAAATCTACTCAGCGGCGGCGCAGGAAGCGCATCGATGGGCGAATCGCGACTGGCATAGAAGCGCTCACCATAGCATGGTGGCGGCCTGCAGTGAACCGGCGACGTTTTGTATACATTCCTATTGCGGCGCGGCAATGCGGACGGCGAATACCTCGTGCGTACCAAGCTCGAGGGGCATGCCGTCGGTGAGGGTGACGTCGCTCCCCGCCCACAGATCCTTCGCGTGCTGGGAACCGTGCAGTCCCAGACGGGTGAGATCGAGATGGAAGGGGTGCGTAGAGTAGCGCCGCGAGCCCGCATTGAGAACCGCAAGGGCGAGTGCGCCGCTAGAGAGATGACGCGTCCATACCTCGACTTCGCCCTCGGAATAGACGCGCGCTGCCTGCCGGCCCAGTGGATCCTGATCAATGGCAATGATGTCACGGTTGGTGAGGATGTCCTTGACGGTGGGAGTCATGGCGGTGAGGTCGTTGCCAGCGAGCAGAGGTGCTGCGAGCATAGCCCACATGGTGAAGTGCGACCGATTCTCGGCCAGAGTGAGGCGCCCGTTGCCTACTTCGAGCATGTCTGGGTCGTTCCAGTGGCCGGGACCCGCGTACGCTTCGAGGCCGGCCTGCTGGCTGAGGATGGCGTAGATGCGATCCCATTGCGGAGTGATGTCGCCGGTGGTGCGCCAGAGATTACCGCCAAGCTGAGGCGCCCACTCCCAGGAAGCATCCCAGCCGTACTGGCACAGGGAGAAGACGATGGGACGGCCGGTGGCGCGCAGAGCATTGCCCATTTTGACGTAGGCGTCGACCATGAGCCGCATCTGCGCGGCGCGGTCATTGGGTGCCTGTTTCTCCATAACGGCGGGAATGTAACTGCAGAGATCGTACTTGAGATAGTCGATGCCCCAGGAGGCGTAGAGGTGCGCATCCTGCTCTTCGTGGCCGAGAGAGCCTTCATATCCTGCGCAGGTCTTCGGGCCCGGCGAGGAGTAGATGCCGATCTTCAGCCCCTTCGAATGAACGTAGTCGGCCAGCGCCTTCATATCGGGAAACTTTGCATTCGAATGCAGGACGCCGTTGGCGTCGCGCTGCCCTTCCCATGTGTCGTCGATATTCACGTAGACATAACCGGCGTCCTTCATACCGGCGGCAACGATTTGGTCCGCAGCCGCGCGCACACCCTTGTCGTCGACTTTCTCGGCGAAGTAGTTCCAGCTGTTCCAACCCATGGGGGGCGTTTGCGCCACCTGGGATGCGCTTGCAGCCTGAGCGGCAGCCGGTGTGGCCGAGAGAGCGGGGAACGCGGCGAGCACAACAAGTACAGGCAACGTGAAGGCGAGGCTGCGCATTGCGGATTACCTCCTGAGAATATCGATGGTACAGCGGGTTAGGGTTCGGCGGTCATGGTGGAACGGTGACCGGTAACAATAGTCCAGTAGTCGATCCAGCGCTCACGAATGCCGCTGGTGCGCTCGATCAGTTCCGGACTAGGCGTTTTGCCTTGATCGACCACCATCACCATGCCGGTATTGAAATCTTTCTGCGAATGGTCTACGTCGGGCAAGCGGGGCCCCTGGGCGGCGATGACATCCTGAATGTTGATCCTGGTGCGGTCAGCTTTGAAGATGGGGTGGCCGTTCGCGTCCTTGCCCGCCGGTACCAGGTTTCTGAGCATAAAGAAATCGGGGACTTCCGCGGGCGAAATAAGACCCATGAGGTATAAGTCGAGATACGAATAACCAGTCGCGGGAACATAGTAGTTATCGTCGAGCTGAGTGAAGGTACCGTCAAAGTTATCCTGCCAGACTCCGCCCCCCATGGCCGACGCTTCGGTTGGCCGCTGATAGGGGAAGGGAACGCGTGCCTGGAGCCCCATAGCCCAGTGAACGGGGCCTAAATCGATGGTCTCCCCGCTCACTTTGGCCGAAACAAATGCGGACCAGCGGTGGCCCATTTCATGTCCAATCTGCGACATGGCATAGTCGTAGGGTGGGATTTTGCCGTTGGATGTGCGCTCGGCGAGCTGATGTAGATAGTCTCCAATGTTATGAGGATCAGCATCTTTCAGATCGTCGGGTGGGTATTTCTGCATTTGGTTTGCTCCGGTATAGACAGGCTGGATGAATTGCCACTGGAATCGGCCTTTGGAGCAGTAATCGGTGAGGTTGCCCTGGTCGGCACCGATGCCGGTGACCGAACCGCCGGATGGCCCGCCACCCAGGGGTCCGTCGCTCGACGTGCCGGCTTCGGGATTGTCGATGCGAAAGTCAGAGTAATAGGCCAGCATATCGAACTTATCGCCGAGAGCTCGGATCACAGAGCAAGTAAGATCCTGCGCGCGCGGTGGCTTCATGTAGTGGAACGCCTCAAAGACGACTGGGAAAGGGCCGCTGGATTTGGACAGAGACGAGAAATGCACCGCGGGGCTGGTAACACCGGCGAGCCTGACGGGATGCGGCGGAATCTGCGTTGAGTCCTGGGAGCGGCGAGCCTGTACAGAAGCACTGACGTAGATTGTGTCGCCCGACTTATAGCCCTGGGGTAGCGTTCCCTGGATCGAGATGGAGTTGCCATCAACGGTGACGCCCGGCGCGACACCGGAGCCAAACGCGATGTAGTGTGCGCCGCTGTGGAATGTGCCGAAGGTGCGCTCACCAAGACCATGGATGGCCCAGACGATATCCCTCTGTCCACCTGGTTCGCACCGGGCTTTCGGCATCTGCTTGTCGATGCAGACGACGTAACCGAGGCCGGCAATGGCCGGATCAGTGGCAGCCAGCATCGGACCGCGCGACTCGAGTGAGATCCGGAGATAGACGTTGTTGATAGAACTAAGGGTGATTTTCTGTATGTCGAGGTTGGGTGCCGCTGCGGAATTACCTGTGAGCGGGATGGACTCGAAGGTCTTCTCGTCGCTGGCAGGCACGAGAGGATAGACTCCGACGATGGCGTCGCGGGCGGCTACTTTCTCATACGAGAGGTCGATCGTCCCGTCTTTGTGGAGAACCGCCTGGAAACGATTCACCGTTGGCGTCCACGTCCAGTCCTGAATGCCGGCAAAGGGTTCGGTAAGGTCCCAGGTGATCACGGCGCGATCGTCGAGGTCTTTCAGGTAGCGCTTTCCCGACATGCGCGGCTTGAAAAAAACACTGATTGCGGGAACCGTATTGACGATCTCGGGAGCGGCGTCCTGCAGTTCGGCGAAGCGGTCGACGGAGAGGCCACCGTCACGACCGACACTCACGCTGCGACGGCCCGGTTGCGGCGTCCCGTTCTCCGGCTCGCCAAAGACGATGGTTCCGGTCATCCCGACCGAGAGGGAGGTCCAGGTCTGCCCCGAGAACGGGAAAGGAAAGTTTTTGAGAGTGATGTGGGGGCTTGTTAGCGCGGAGCCGAAGTCGGCGTCCCAGGAGAACGAGACATTCTGCACGCGATAGCCCGTACCGTCCGGCACGAAGCGCAGTGTATGACGAGCAAGGTTGAACAAGTTGGCGCGACCGAGTACGCCTTCGTTGAGGGTAAGGAGGATGAGGTTGCCGCGCGTAGTGACAGTTCCGATGGCGTGGCCGGGCTCCGGCCCGATCTGTGCGCGGCTCGCAACAGGGGAAAGAGCGAGTGCGCCAACAACGGCCACTGCCACGTGCAACCTTATGCGGCTGGAGTAGCTGCACGTCGCGGGCTTGCGCCGAAGCGTACGAAGATCTGCCATTATGAACGCCTCCTCATCATGGTGATGGATTCAAGCGGCATGCGCTTTGCCTTGCAATGATGCGGGCGCGTTCACTGCTGCGATCCAGGCTGCTGAGCGGTGCCGGACTTGTCCTCACGGAGGATGACCTCAGCAGGCGTGGCTCTTAGAGGCACAACATACGCTCCACGCTCCCTCTTAAACGGCACGACCGGACGCCACGTTGCCGCTCCGGCTAATTTTGCCGGCTGCTCGATACGCAGTCGGGCTTCAGGAGTCAATGGTGTTGCGGGTTCGAGGGCGATGCGCACGATGCGGGAATGCGCGTTGAAATTTACCGCCTGGAGCCGGCCGGCGTCGAGCGTAATCCACAAACCAAGGGGTGCGAGATAGGCGCGGCTACGGAAAGCATCCAGAGGCTCGATGTGAACCGTTCCATTCTTGCTCTCGAGGTTGCCGCCAAAGCAGAGCCAGCCGAGGGCGTCGTCGTGCACCACATAGGTTGCCGTGTTGGCTGCGAAGCCCCAGAACCCGGTGCCATAGTCACCGGAATAGGGATCGGGGGCGAGCATATCAGGAAATGCATGGAAGGCGGCGGCGCCGAAACCGTCCTGATCGATGTTGCTCAGCTCGCCCATGGTTCCGGCGTAGCCTACGCGCAGCAGATACAGATCGTCCGGATGTTCGCGATAGGCGGCCAGCACGGGAACGGCATTGATGCCCGAGCCGTAATGATGCAGTTGCCGCTCGAGCCGTTGAACTTTGCCGCCATAAATGAAATCCCAATAGCGACGGGCGCTCCCGTTGTATCCCCAGTTAGGAATGGTGGGATCGTAGCCCAGCACGGCGTCGAGCGTGGTCTGCGCTTTATCGTCGTAGCCGAAGTATTTCGTCCACGCATAAACTTCTTCCTGCCCAGTTGAATCCCATGGCATCTCGCTGCCGAAGGGATACTTCTCGGTGTTCCAGTGTTCGGCACGTTTGCGCATGGCAGTTTCCATGGCCGTGGACTCGGATGTCATGCCCTCGCGCTTCAAATCGTCGAGGATCCAGACAAAGACATCGCCTTCCATCTGGCCGAACTGCGTGTAGTACGGCGCAAAGCGCATCATCGCCATCGACGTCTCATATGCATGCTCGAGATACCACTGCCAGGGATGATTGGTGACGAGACCGGCGTGGTCGCGCGCGAGCCGATACATCACCCAGTACGCCGACGCGACATGGGGGTAATTGAAGGAACGGTCCACCGCCTCGGCGCCCTGCTTGTTCCAGCTCGTCCAGCTGTGCCAGTCCAAATCGCTGCGATAGTATCCGGCAGGGAACTGATCGGGCTGGTAGTAGAAGAGGCTCTTGCGCACCCCATACTGCTTCGGCCCATCCTTATATTGCAGCTGGCCCCACAGCACGCCGTCGACCAACTGCTCCAGTTTTGCAACCTCTCCGGGATCCGGCTCGACGAATTCCTTCATCGCCAGAGCCAGCCACGAACCCGCGCCTGCTTCATCGCTGAGGCCGGCGATCCAGACGCGGCTATCCTGCAGAACCTGGTGATTGAGCTGGCGATCGTAACTAATGGCGGCGGGGTCGCGGTGAAAGGGATCGTTGGCGTCGGTAAACCACTGGGTGGTGGTCAGGAAATGGCCCAGGTCGGCAACGGCCTGAGCCTCGGGCTTGATGACGCGGTACTGAATGGTCTGGACGAGGCCATCCTTATAAGTAATCGTGAGGCGAGCACGACCCCAGGTCCGACCCTGGAGCACGTAGTTTTTCCAGACGGCAGACGGCGCCGGCGCACTGTGGATCGCAATGGCTCCTGCAGGCTCGACCGTGATGGAGGAGACGGGCTGCGGATACTTCAGAAAGAGGTGCGCTTCCAAGTCCGTAGGCAGGATGTAGCCAGGCACGCCGACCGCGACAGGGCGGCCGTTATCGGCGAGGGTCTTCTCGATGTCGCGAATGGAGTCGGAGACGAGAAGGCGTAGTCCATATACACGCGACTGGCCGGGCGCCAGCGTGAAGGTCGTGGCGGGGTTCCAGGGCTCCGCCTTGCTCCACTCATTTTGCTGGTACGCGCCACTGTGCACCATCCACTCATAAAAACCTTCGAAGGTAGTGCCGCGCGGCGTTGGATCGTGAAAGATCTCGGGCTGGCTGCTGCGGCGTTCGCCGAGGATGGGATTGTATGCCTCAAAAGGCGTGCGACCATCGGGAACAACGACGAGTGCCGGTCCGTGGCCGCTGAGCCGCGTTACCTGCAGGTAGCCGGCGTCTTCGGCAATGGACGGATCGTAGAAGCTGCAGATTGCATGCGCCTCGTCGAGGGTGCGGTCGTTCATATCGTTGTTGAAGATCATGGGAATGCCGAGCGAGCCGATTTCGACGGGCTGCCGGCCGATGTTCTTCAGGGTGAAACGCAGGACCAGCTGGCCCCGGTCGACCGACCACGTCCGAAGAATCTGTAAGGGGATATCCGCGGGCAGGGTGGGAGCCAGGTCAGCGGAAGCGAGATCGCTGCCGGCAGCGGCAAGCGCGATCACCTGCTTGCGCGCGAGCGCCGTGGAGTAGTTCTGCCACGCGCCAGAATTTCCTACGCGGAGACGCAGGTCCAGATCGCCGAGGTGGTAGTAGCCGTCCCGCGAGCGAGCCACCAGGAGATCGCCGGGAGTGAAGTCGAAGCCGTTCGCGCCTTTTGGCAACAGCGCGGCAACGGTCTGCGAGGAACGCACCAGCTTCAGCGTGAACTGAGGTGTATCGACGGTGATGAAGCCCTGATCGAGCATCGGCCCTGGTGTCGGAGGTGCTTTTGGCGGATTTTCCTGGCTGAAGATCCCAGACGCGCACACCAGCGCACCGAGGCTGACGAGCAACGCAAGAACCACTTGTCGACAGCTCCGACGGGTTGGCGTCATGGGACCGCGTTGCTCGGGGTGTTTTGCATTGGCAGCAACGAGCCGCTGATTCCTCGCGAAGCTGTGCAAAACAAGTCGAAAATCATCGAACTGCCCTGCCATGGCACTCCCTCGATAGGTGTCGATTCAAGCTAAAGCGCGACCGTCAATGGCCGGCCATGAAACGTAACGAATCTTCGCGCATCCGATCCCGCAAGAGTGATCTGCAGAGGCATGCCGCCCGACCGGAGCATGCGCGAGCCGGGTACCAGGCGCAGGTCGAGCCGCCGCGCTCTGTCGTGCCAAAGCATTTCCACGCGTGTGTATTCACCGCTGCGAAAATTGAACGTTTCCCCGTCGTCCTGATAGAGGAATGCGTTTCCATCGGCGCCAGGATAGATGGTGATCGTCAGCGGTTCATCGACCGGCTCCGCCGTGTATTGGCGTACCGGGCCGGTGGGAAGGATGGCGCCGGCACGCATATAGAGCGGCATCGTGGCCAGGTCCACGTCACGCGTGACTTCGCGGCCACCGGTTTGGCGCTCGTTGGTCCAAAAGTCGTACCAGTCCCCATGCGGAAGATAGAGCGCTCGATGAGTCGCGCCCTTCTCGATCACAGGCGCGACCAGGATGTCGCGGCCATACAGATACTCATCGCCGCGCGCGATTGCAATGGGATCGTCAGGATAGTGTAGCCACAGGGCGCGGACGATGGGAAGCGCGGTCTCGCACGTGGCGCGCACTGCCGAATAGAGATAGGGCATCAGGCGGTAACGCAGCTCGAGATACCTCTTGCAGATGGGCTCGATGGCCGGGTTGCGAATCTGCGCGGGATCGGGATTGTAGCCCTTCGTCTCCGGATACACGATCTCTCCGGTATCCCAGCCCCAGGGCAGGTGCAGCCGCCAGTCGCGTCCATGCGAGCGAAACAGCGGGCAAAACGCTGAGAACTGAAACCAGCGCACGTACAGTTCTCCGGTGTATTCCTCGGTCGGGATAAAGCCGCCAATATCGGTGCCCCAGTACGGAATGCCGCTCAGTCCGGTGTTGATGGCGTTGGGCACGTGCATCTGCAGCGTCTCCCATCGCGACAGAACATCGCCGGACCACAGGAAGGCTGCGTAGCGCTGCATTCCGGCATAGGCGTTGCGATGAAGAGCGTAAACACGCTGGTTGGGACGATAGAGTTGCTGGCCTTCGAAGTACATCCGGTTGCGAGCGAGCCGCGACGGGGCGTCGAGGCCGTCGCCCTGATCGGGCCACCAGCCGTCGACGCCCATGTCAGCCAGCGGCCGATGCGCGGGCCAATAGCAGGAGACCTCGCGATCCGGCGGCCAATGACCGTCGGGTGTGCGGCCCGTGGGCAAAGCTTGCGCGGTACAAGGGTCGTGCACCGTCCCGGTGAGATGCTTGCCCTCCAGGACGACGTGCAGCACAACTTTGAAATGCTCGTCATGCATCTGCGCTACGGCGCTCGAGGGATCGGGGAAGGCACGCGCATTCCAGTCAAATTCGCCATTGTCGGTGTTCCAGCCATTCGGGCAAAAGCCGGTGCCGAGATAGATCATCGCGTCGCAGGGCAGCTTCTTTTCGCGGAACAAGCGTGCCTCCGCGAGGATCTCCTCCGGGGTGCCCAGCGTGCGATGCGATTGCTGATAGCCGAGCGACCAGAGCGGCGGCATCTCCGGAAGGCCGGTGATGCTGGCATACTCGCGCAGGATGGCGGCAGGCTCTTCCGCGGCCATCACGAACACGTCCAGCGGCAACAGCGCCTGGCCCTCGGCCGGCGTGAGCCGCCCCTGCTGGGCACTCAGGTCAAAGGCGCCGAGCGGCGCGTGAACAAACATTCCCCAGCCCGCAGTTCCGATAAGGAACTGGATGGGCACGCGCGCGCCGTGGGTGCCGAGATGATACCCGCCCTGCCCACTGACCATGCGGTCAGCGTTCCCACGGCGATCGAACTGCGGGCCGCCCTGGCCCAGGCCGAGCAACACGCCAGCGCCAGTCTCGAAGCGGAACTCTCCAGTTGCCGGATCGAGAGTGAGATGCTGAACGAGTTTTCCGCCGGGAGCTTCCACCCGAAGAGAGAGAGAGTTCTCCTCAACCGTGACCCTCCACGGGCCGCACTGGATTTGCTTAGAACCGGAAAAATCGCGCAGCCGTGCTGTGGGAGCCGTTAATTCATCAAGGACGAGCGCGCCGTCACCAGGCAGCGTGACGGCGTTGCCTTCCTGCACCGGCTGGACCGTGATCCGGAGGGTGCGTGAGCTGATGGAGTAGAGCGAAATCTCTCTTTCGCCAGGAGGAGCGTCCAAGGGAAGCAGGTGCGCTGCGGGCCGGGCCAGCGCGAGCGTGCCCGCCGACAACATCCCTTTCAGAGCAACGCGGCGCGTCAGGGAATCATGCATCGCTTTGTGGTCCTCATGCCTTCCTCTCCGCCGTCGCTTTCGATCTGAAGCTCCCGGTCTCAGGTCGTCGCCGTGATGTTCTTCAGATAGACCGAGTAGCGCTCGTCCATGATCTGGTTGAGCGGCACCAGTGTGTGGACCGGGCCGCGCCCCCTGGTGCGGAAGCGCAGCGGATACTGGTACGACGCTTCATCCCGCTCGAACCAGATCGTACCCGGCGCAGGCGCAGCCGCAGCAACCAAATTGCCGCTCGAGTCACGGTGCATGCGTCCGCGCAGATCCACCGTGGGCATCGGATAGCCATCATCGAATCCGCGTGGACCGGAGCCGCCGTAGATCATGCCCGTGGTCAGGCCCTCTGTGCCCAGCAGCGCCGCGAGTACGAGGGGGCCGTACATTGCTGCTTGCACGTTTGGGTCATCTGGCGCGCTTTCGATACGCAGCGTGAGCGGCATCTCGATCACCACAACGTCGCCAGACTTCCAGCTGTGATCGAGCTTCACATAACTGGAAGGGGTGGGAGTGATGTTTTGCGGCTCGCCATTGATGCTGATGTTCACGCCCTGCGTCGCCCAGTATGGCACGCGAATCTGCAGGGCGGTGGAAGACGAGGGCGCGTTGTCGATGGTCAGGGTAATCCGGTCTTCATCGGGAAATTTCGACGTTTGGCGCAGCTTGAGTCCTCGCTGTTTCCACTCCAGGGTCGACGGAATGAACAGGTTCACGTAGGCCGCATCGTCACCGTGGAAATAAATAGAGTCGGTCAGTTTGGAATATTCCTCTGAACCGGTTCCCGTGCAGCACCAGAATGCGTCAAATGGTGTGCCAAAGGTCTTGTACATGCCCGGCTGCAGCGGCACGTAATACATCAGCATGCCGTTACGATCCTGGGTTCCGTAGCGCACGTTGATGAGCAGGCGCTCGTAGTAATCGAAGAATTTTGGATCGGGGTTTTGTCCATACAAATGCCGCGACAGCTTCATCATGTTGTAGGAGCAGCAGCACTCCTCGGCCGCCGGGCCCAGCTGCGAGGCAATGGCGTCCGGCGCGTGCCACATCTCGCCATTGCTCGTGCCGCCAGTGCAGTACGCGTGATGTTCCGTCACAATGCGGTAGAAGTTCTGGCTGATCTGCTGGTAGCGCGAGTCGCCGGTCAGTTCGTAGCCGCGTGCCGCGCCGATCATCTTCGGGATATTCGTATTGGCATGGTTGTGATCGAGCTGGTCCTCATTCGCCGCCAGGGGATCGAAGATCTTGTGGTGTTCGAAACGGTAACCGAGGTCGCGATACTTTGGATTGCCGGTGATGGCGTAGAGATTGAATGCGGACTCCATCATGCCGCCGTGCTCCACCAGCAGTACGCGCTGCCAGTCATCATCGCTGAAGCTGCGCGCGTACGTATCCGCCCAGTCGGCCATGTGCAGTGCCATGTCGAGCGCCTGGCGGTTGCCGGTGTGTTCGTACATGTCGATCAGGCCGGCCATGATCTTGTGGTACGTGTAAAAGGGCGCCCATACCCGCTCGTGTTTGCGGAGCCGCTCGTAGAAGTCAGCCGGGTAGGCGCCGAGGTAGCCATCCTTCGCCTGACACTCGGCGAGCATGGTGACCAGTTCGGTGGCTTTGGCGACGATGAACGGATCACCCGTGCTGGCGTGCATCAGCGCGCACGAAGACAGGTAGTGGCCTACGTAGTGGCCGCGGAGTTCGCAGTCCGGCGCTTCCCATCCACCCAGCGGATCGGCGTCGGTGTCAATTCCCGCAGTGACGCGGAAGTTATACGCGAGCCGCTCGTTGGGAAGAGAGTAAAGCCAGCTGCGGTTCAGCTCCATCGTGTCTTTCCAGAAGCTGGGCAGCAGGCGAACCTCCGGCATCGAAAACGGTTTCGCCCTCCACGGCACCTTCTCGACCGCCGCGCTGATCAAATCCTGGTTAGCCGTGTCTTCGACAACGGCTTGCGCCGTTGCTGACGACGCTTTCCTGTTGTCTTTTCCGGCGAGCGCACTGGCTGCGTGGGGCAGCAGTGCTGTCGCTCCGGTCATCGTTGCTCCACTCAGAAATCCTCTGCGCGTAATTTTGTGATTCATGATCCCTTCATCCTGTCCGAGCAGCTCGCGTCTCCGGCGATAGAGCTACTCTGATCCAAAAAAGGAAATTTCGCTCGTGGCGAACAATCCTGGCCGCCGGGCCGGCCGCCATGCATTGCAGAAAACGTCTTCTCTTCATCGGTCACCAAAACCCGGCAGGCCGTCTCGTATCAAAGATCCGCGATGCTCGGCGGTCTTATGCATCTTCAAGCCGGTCTCGCGCGGGCGTCATAGGAGGCCGGGTCCTCAGCGCTGAAACTCTGGCGCCTTTGGGATGAAAGGCGCTCAAGCTCGGGCGCCAGAAAAACTTTATACAGGAAACCCAGAATGTATACAAAGTCACATGCCACACAGACGCGCGTCCCTGGGCGCTCGCTATGGCCGCTGCAGGGAACAAAACAATCCGTGATTGTTGTCGCGGGAACCCCGGTAAATCACATATTAGTCGAGGGTTCTCCCCATTCAGCTATCCCGCAGAGAGCGCCTGCCGTCTTGACAAAGCATACAAGAATGAATACAACCTATCCCTATCCGGGATTGCGGGGTTCCAGGTGAAACTTCGCATTTGCTGAGGCCAGTAAACGTTTCCAGAGACCACCGCCAATCTCCCCGGAGCACGCTGCAAAAAAACTGATACGAGGGTGACCCATGATGCTCAGCCGGCTCTACCTGCGTCTCGCCTGCGCAATCCTCAGCTGTCTGGTCGTAGTTTCTGAGGCCACGATGCCGCTTGCGGCCCAGAATCTCTCAACCGGTTCGCTCAACGTCACCGTGCATGATTCCTCCGGCGCTGCCATCAACGGCGCTCGCCTGAACCTTCGCGACCTGGAAACCAACGACCTTCATACCGCGGTCACCGCTGGCGAGGGAACCGCCGTCATCCCCTACCTGAATCCCGCGCGCTACAGCCTGAGCGTGACAAGAGATGGGTTCGCGACCCAGGTTTTCAATTCGGTGACGGTGCAGACCAATCAGGTGACGGATCTCGCGGTGACGCTGCAGGTAGGGGCTGCAACCCAGACCGTCACCGTCGCGGGCGACACCACGCCGATCCTCGATACGACGCAGAACGCCCTGTCCACAACGGTGGACATGAAGGAGGTCCAGGATCTGCCGGTCTTCGCGCGCGACGCCTTCGCCCTGGCTTTTCTGGTGCCCGGAGCTGTCGGCAATAACTTCGATAACCTGCCGGGTGGCGCCGTGGATGTCAGCGCGAACGGCTTTTCCACTATGCCCAACCGCAACAAGAGCGGCGGATTCGATAACGGAAACGGCTCGGTGATTACGAACCGGCTTGAAGACGTCCAGGAAATGACGGTTCAAACCAGCGAACTGGATGCCAGCCACGGCGGGACCTCGACGATGGACATTGGCTTCGTGACCAAACGCGGCACGAACGCGTTTCATGGCAGCCTGTTTGAGGACTATCGCAACGATGCGATGAACGCGAACAGCTGGTACAACAACTTCGTCGGCCTGCCTCGCGCGAAACTGATTATCGACGATTTCGGCGGCAACGTCGGCGGTCCCCTTCTAAAAGACAAGCTGTTCTTCTTTGCCAGTCTTGCGAATCTCCGCGAACCGCAAAAGTTCACCGTCACCACGCCCGTCGGCACGGCCCAGGCGCTCGCCGGCGTCTACTCCTACATCCCCAACGGGTCCACCGCGGTCCAAACCTACAACGTCCTGCAGGCAGGCGCCAGCGCCGGCTGCTCCACCTGCACCGCCACGGTCAACCCGATTATTGGTCAGGATATTTCCAATATCGAATCGACTTATACACTTCCTGGCGTCGTCCTGACACCGCTCGATCTGAACCACCAGAACGTCAACTTTGAGAACAAGGCGTATTACGTGGACAAATTCCCGACGATACGCCTGGATTACAACCTGACGAAGAATTTCCGTCTTACGGGCTCGGCCAACGAGTCGAATTTCTACAACCTGAATCAGGGAGGGCCTCCCTTTCCCGGGCCTCTCTACGCCAACCAGGCGTATAGCAACGTGGAAAGAAACTACCAGGCGGTGACCGGATTCGACTGGAATCTGAAACAAAACCTGGTGAACGCCCTACGCGTCGGCTATCTGTACGACGCGTTCACCTACAACTCACAGGGTCAGGATTCCCCTACGGCAGCCATGGTGCAGCAGGGACAACTGGACTGGGGCATGGGGCTCAACAGTGGCGTGAACGGTTTCGCGTCTCTGAAGGGTGGGCAACTCTATCCGGTCCTCGCGATTAAGGACAATTCCACCTGGGAACACGGCAGCCACACGATGCAGTTCGGCGTGGAAACCGCTACGGAGATTGACCACTACTACAACAATCAGTTCGTCCCCTACATCGGTGTCAACAGCATCGCATCGGGTGACCCGGTGACCAGCGCGCTAGTCAATTCACTTCCCGCCAATGCTCCGGCCTCTGCAACCGGCGATGTGGAAGGCCTCTACGCAACCCTGAACGGCCGCATGACCTACTATTCGCTTGGCCAGTTCGTGAACGCGAAGACGAAGCAGTTCCAGCCCGGCATTTCCTTCGACCTCCATGAGCGCCTGAACCAGACGGCGCTGTTCTTCGCCGACTCCTGGCGCATGAAACCCGATCTGACTCTGAACTACGGCCTGCGCTGGGATTTCACCGGCGCTTCGAAGGACGAGACCGGTTTCTACACCCATCCCACCATCCCTAATATGTGGGGACCAACGCCCGTGGGCGCCATCTTCCAGCCCGGCAATCTCGGCGGCATTCAGAATCCAATTGAGGGCCCGGCTTCAGAAGCCTATGCGCCCACCTATGTGCATCCGGAACCCAACGTCGGCATCGCATGGAACCCACGCGGCGACGGCGATTCCTGGTTCGACCGCATGTCCGGCAAGGGGAAGACCGTCTTCCGCGCCAGTTATACGCTGAAAAATTACACGGAGGGCGCACAAAACTTCTGGAACTTCGGTTCCAATTTCGGAGCGAACTTCAACACCTACTTCATTGCTTATCCGGTTGCGCCCAGCGGCACGCCGCCGGGAGCCGGCTTCTATAACGCGGGATCGCAAATCCTCGGGAATCCGCTGCCTGCGCTCGGATCGACCTCGCCTGTTCCGTACAACCCCATCATTACGGAAGCCAGCCAGGGATTCACCGGCACGGGCTTTTATACCTTCGATCCGAATATCAAACAGCCCTACGTCCAGTCCTGGTCAGCCGGCATTGAGCGCCAGCTCTCCCCCAACAACGTGCTCGAAGTGCGGTATGTGGGTAACGTATCCAAAGATCAGTGGCTGGGTGTGAATTACAACGAGATCAATATCTTCGAGAATGGGTTCCTGACGAACTTCAAGGCGGCCCAGGCGAACCTCGCCGCCTCAGGAGGAAACAACCTTCCAGGGATCCAATCCCACCCCCCTGTTCGATCAGGCCTTCGCCGCAACCGGCGCATCTGGCAACTACACGAATGGCCAGTTCATCACGTGGCTGCAGCAGGGGCAGGCCGGCGCCTTGGCGAACGCTTTGGCGAACAATCCCAGCTACCTCTGCTCCATGATTAATGCGGCCAGCTTCACTCCCTGTGCGAACGCCGGAGCCACCGGAAGCGGCTCCTATCCGATCAATGTTTTCCAGGCGAATCCGTATGCCGCCGGGGCAGCCATCGACGAGATGACGAACGACGGATACTCCAACTACAACGCTCTGCAGGTGGACTTCCGTCAGAGGATGAACCACGGCATGCAGTTCGACGTTAACTACACGTTTTCCCATTCACTGGACAACAACGTCCAGGGCAGCACTTCCCCGGGTGCTTACTCTGGAGCCGGAAACAACGGCGGAGGCAACAGCGCCCCCACTTACTACACGCTTCGGGATAAGCATCTGAATTACTTTCCCAGTTCCTTCGACGTGCGCCATGTGTTGCACGCGAGCGGAGTCTACGATTTCCCGTTCGGGCATAGCCAGCCGTTGTTCAGCCAGAACCGTGTGGCCAACGCGATCATCGGGGGCTGGACGCTGGGCACGATTATCGACTGGCAGAGCGGCGATCCGCACCTGTTTTACGGCGGGTCGTTCAACTACGCAGCCGCAGCCCTAAATCCCTGGCAGACGTTTAACCAGAACGACGGCGGCGTGACCCTCACCGGCATCACCGCCTCGCAGCTGCAGAGTCAGGTGCGTGTCCGTACCGCCGCGCCGGGATTACCCTGGAAGACACTCTTCGATCCGAAGTACATTTCCGCCTCCGGCCAGGCGAACCCTGCCTATATCAGTTCCAACATGAACCCAGGCACCATCGGCACGCTGTTGTGGCTGCACGACCCCAAATGGATCAATACCGACATGGCCCTTACGAAGGTGATCCCGATCCATGAACACATGAATTTCTCCCTGCAGGGTGAATTCTTCAACGTTTTCAATCATGTTGCTTGGAACGGCATGGACAGCTTTGCGCAGGACACCACTTTCGGAACCACCACCTCCGATTTGAATTATGGACTGAACACTTCCTCGGCGAATGGTCCCAGGAATATCGAGGTGCGCGGCAACTTCCAGTTCTAGCAGGCTGCTGAAAAAGACCGTTTGCCGCTCGAATTCTTCCTTGTCGCGGCTCTGGTTCAGCGGATTTATCGCTTCGTTGCAGGTTATTCCGGTGCCTGGCGGAGAGGAAGCTGTCCGCCGGGAATACCTCGGCCCGGTCAGGCGGCAGACGGGATAGGAACCAGCTTTCGTAGCCGCACCAGGTTATAAGCCGCCGCCGCGAAGGTGAAGATCCATCCCACTCTGAATAACCCGCGATGTTTCAGCTTGCGCAGCAGCGCGATGTCCTTCAGCCAGCCAAAGCATTCTTCGATACGCTTGCGCTTCCGCTGACTGACGGTATAACCCGGGTGCCGCGTGGTGCGGTCGTCGATGGCGCTGCCGCCACGTCGGCCCTCGTTGCGCGCCACATGCGGCGTGACGTTCATGTGCCTGCACTCGGCCACGAACTCCGCTGTGTCGAAACCCTTGTCGCCGCCCACCGTAATGCGTTCATCCCCCGGAACCTGCTCCAGCATCACCAGCGCCGCGTCTCGCTCCGCCCGCCCGTTGGCCTCGAGCAGCTCCGCATCCACAATCAGTCCGTTGCGGTTCTCCACCAGCAGATTCCCGCTGTAACTCAGCTTCGCCTCGCGGCCCCTCGCCTTGCGCGCCAGCAGCGCATCCGGATCGGTCTTCGACTCGTGCGTCTGGTTGGACCGCTTCTCGCCGTGAAAATCCACCGTCGGGTTGCCGGGATCATCCGGCGGCGGCGCATCCTTCTTATCCTTGGACTGAAAGCTCTTCAGACTCGCCCATGCTTCCAGAAGCGTGCCGTCCACCGTGAAATGCTCGTCCGACACCAGCCCCGCTCCGCGCGCCCGTTCCACTACCTGCATCAGAAACTCCTTCGCCACCGCCGCCTCCAGCAACCGGTCCCGGTTCTTCGTGAACGTCGTCGCATCCCACACAGCTTCGTCCAGGTTCAGCCCCACGAACCACCGGAACAGAATGCTGTAGTCGATCTCCTCCATCAGCAGCCGCTCCGAACGCACCGAGTACAGCATCTGCAGCAACTGCGCCCGCAGCAGCTTCTCCGGCGCAATCGACGGTCGCCCCACATCGGAGTACATGGCCTCGAACAGCCGCGACATGTTCCTGAGAATCTCGTCGGTCAGCGTTCGCACCGCCCGCAGCGGATGGTCCTTCCGCACCCGCTGCTCCGGAGACAAATAGCTGAACATGTGCCCCTGCTGGTCGTCGATTCCGCGCATAGCTCGGTCTTACCATGCACTGATGCTCAGGGCCAGGACTTTTTCAGCAACCTGCTAGACGTTACTCCGTGAGCCATCACCGCCCGCAAGGACGGTGATGGCATTTTTTCTGGCATTTGTTGGTCACGGCAAGGGTTGGGTCGAATCATCCTTCGTTCTGAGTTATGGCAGGGCGGCGAGGTAGTTCTGTCGCTATGCTCAGGATCGCGGCAGCAGGCTCGGACGCCCGCTACACGCTTCGACTTCGGCGTGGCTCGCGACCGTGATGCGCAGAACATTTTCGAAACGGATCGCATTCTGGACCAGCCCTGCCGGGAAAGACGTCTCCAATGCGCGCAACTGACGCTCATTCAGGCTCGGTGCGATCACCGCAACGGAAAACTCGCCCAGGTGCAGCGACCGTGAGGTTGGCTCAGCGCTCACCGCGACCTCTAATCCATCGCACGAAAGTCCCCGCGCACTCAAATACTGCACAACGTACTGGCCCACGCACCCTCCCAGCGCCCCCAGCAGAAGCTCGGCGGGGGACATCCCGTGGTCCGTAGCTCCGTCCTCGGCGGGTTGGTCAAGCACAACCCGATGGTGGCGCGCCTCCGCCGTGAAGCGGGCACCGGCTACGTGCTGAACAGAAATCCTCAAAGTTTGTCCCTTGCTCAACCGTGGTTGGAATGCAAACTGCTGGCCATCGCGTGGAGCCTTGTAAGGCGCCAAAAATGCACGGGAAGTGCGCATATTCCTCGTCGCCTCTGCGCGCCTTGACGCGCCCATCGGCACGGACCTGAGTGAAATAGCGCAAGCAGCGCGGGTGCGCGGGTACACTGGGAGCCATTCCCATGACCCGCCGCCCCCGCGACAAACCTGCGCCGACTACCGCGTCCAGTGATGGTTCGGCGGCCATACCGCACGCCGGTGACGCAACAGCGCGTTCTGCCGAGCCACCCGTCGACGTGTTGCGCGCACTGGTGGACAACCTCGAAGAAGCTCTTGTTGCGCTGGATCGAGAAGGTCAGGTGGAATTTGCCAACGCAGCCGCCCAGCGGCTCTATGGGATCAATCCGCAGGGGCCGGCGCTTTCCGAGTGGAGCAAAGCGTACGGCATCTATCTTCCCGATCGGCAGACTTTGTGGCCAACGGAGGAATTGCCGGGTACCGCGGCGCTGCGCGGACGCACCGTCGAGGGTGAACAGTATGTCTCCCCGCCGGGATCTGCTGCCGGATATTGGATTTACGTTCGTGCCCGCCCCCTGTTTGCGGAAAACGGAGAGGTGCGGGGCGCACTTCTGGCCTGGCGCGATATCTCCGAAGAGAGACGAACGGCAGAGAATCAGCGCAGACTGCTGGCGATTGTCGAGAACACGCCGGACCTGGTCAGTCTCACCGATCCCACCCTGAAGACGACCTTCATCAATCGTGCCGGGCGGGAATTGCTCGGTCTCAGCGCAACCGACGATGTTCATACCTTCCCGGTATTCGACGCCGATTTCGAAAAGCAGAGAGACGCATTCGATTCCGAGATTCTGCCGGCGCTACTGCGCGGTGAGGCGTGGTACGGGGAGTATCGGCTGAAGCATGCTCACACGGGCCAGCCCATTCCCGTGGACATGCGGGCATTCGGAATCTTTGGTTTGTACGGGCAGTTGCTTGGCTTCGCCAGTATCAGCCGCGACCTTACCGCTCGCCGGCAGTCGGAAGAAACGCGGCAACGGCTGGCCTCCATCGTCGAATATTCCAACGACGCGATCATCAGCGAATCGCTTGAAGGCGTGATCACGACCTGGAATCGTGGAGCCGAACAGATGTTCGGCTACACGGCCGCCGAAGCCGTCGGTCAACCCATTACGTTGCTGGCGTGGCCGGGTTACGAAGACGATATGCGGGAATTGCTGCGGCGCATCGGAAGCGACGATGTGGTTGAGCATTACGAGACGCTACGCCGGCACATGGATGGGCGGTGCCTGGTGGTCTCGTTGACGCTGTCTCCGGTGCGTGACGATGCCGGGAAGCTGATTGGGATTTCCAAGATTGCTCGAGATATTACACAACAGAAGGAGCGGGAGGAACTAGCCCGGCGTCAGGCACAACTGCTCGATCAGGCCTATGAGCCGATCCTCGTCCGCGATCATCACGATCGCATCGTCTACTGGAACAAGGGGGCGGAGCGGCTCTACGGATGGACCGCGGCGGAAGCGGTAGGCCGCATCAGTCACGAATTGCTGCAAACCACTTTCGCCGAACCAGTAGAGGAAATCACCGGCCAGCTCGAACTTGATGGCCACTGGGAGGGCGAGCTATTTCATCGCACACGAAGCGGCCAGCGCGTGCTGGTGCTCAGCCGCTGGATTCGCGAGTTGGGCGTTGCCGAATCGCAGGTGCTGGAAACGAACATCGACATGTCAGAGCGGGAGCAGCGTCTCGCTCTCGAAGAACAGTCGCGGCTGGAGCGGCGCTTCCGGCAGTTGTTGGAGGCTGCTCCTGACGCGATCGTCGAAGTTGCTGCCGACGGCCGTATCGTGCTCGTAAATCGAATCGCGGAGGAGATGTTCGGCTATCACCGGGATGAACTGCTTGGCCAGTCGGTGGATCTGCTGGTACCGGATGCGATTCGGCACCAGCACTATCGCCATCGTGACAGCTACCTCGAGCATCCGCGCACACGCCCCATGGGTTCGGGGCTCGAGTTGCACGCTCGCCGCCGGGATGGGGGGCTGTTTCCTGTCGAAATCAGCCTGAGTCCGATTCAGACGGAAGCAGGGATGCATGTGACGGCGGTAATCCGCGATGTGAGCGAGCGAAAACGTGCCGAGAAAGAAGTGCGCAGACTCCAACAGCTACACACGGCGGAACTGGAGACGCGCAATCGGGAAATCGAGCGAGCCAACCGGCTGAAGAGCGAGTTTTTGGCCAGCATGAGCCACGAGTTGCGAACGCCGCTGCACACCATTATCGGGTTTGCGGAGCTGCTGCGGGAGGGGCATGACGGGGCCCTGAACGGGTCGCAAAGCCGCTTCGTGAACCACATCCAGCGCGACTCCGAGCATTTGCTGGAACTGATCAACGACGTTCTCGATCTGAGCAAGATCGAAGCGGGCCAGCTCGCGCTAAAACGCGAAAATTACCCTCTGGCGCGCAGCATTGGAGAGGCGCTCGATGCGATCCGGCCCGGCGCTGCGGTAAAGGGGATTCGCATCGAGGAGCGCGGCGATCGCGATTCGCTGGTGGATGCGGATCCGCTGCGCGTGAAGGAGATGCTTTATAACCTGATGAGCAATGCGGTGAAGTTTACCCCTGAAGGCGGCACGGTATGGATCGAGACGAAGGTAGATGCTGGATTTGTCCGCATCACCGTGGGCGATACCGGCATCGGCATTCCGGCCGGGGAGCAGGAGAACATTTTCGATAAGTTTTACCAGGTGGGCAACACCACGCGTGGTATACGCGAGGGAACGGGTCTCGGGCTGTCCATCACCAAGGAACTGGTGCAGATGCACGGCGGCTGGATGGAAGTGGACAGTACGCCGGGACTGGGAAGCCGATTTACGTTTACGCTTCCCACGGTCGCACCGGAGTTGTAGGATGACTGCATCTTTTCCCAGAGCCAGGCACTTTTACATCATTCTGCCCTGGGCCTTCGTGTTTCGAACGATGGAGCTGAGTGGGTAGCATGTCGACGACTCCGCGAAAACCGCTGGTCCTGATTGCGGACGACCGGCCTGCCAGCCGCGAATTGCTGCGTCTGGTGCTGGAGCGAGCCGGTTACGCGGTGATCGAGGCAGAGGATGGGCAACAAGCCCTCGATAAAACGCGCAGTGAGGATCCCGATCTGCTGCTGCTGGATCTGCAGATGCCGGGCCTCGATGGATACGGAGTGCTGGCCGGGTTGCGCGGCGACGCACGCTTTGCAGGATTGCCGGTTTTGGCTCTGACTGCGAGTGCGATGCGCGGCGACCGCGAGCGCATCCTTGAAGCGGGATTCACAGAGTATCTGGCGAAACCCGCAGGCCCTGAACTGCTGCGGGAAACCGTGGCGCGGTTGCTCAGTGGAGCGGCTGAGCGTACGGAGCGGCGGGCATAAGCAGCGTCCGGCTGCCTGGCAATGCGTCAGAGCAAGCCATATTTCTTCATCTTATAGCGGAGCGCATCACGGCCGATGCCGAGCGCGCGCGCGGCCTGCGACTGATTGCCCTCCACTTTTTCAAGAGTGCTGACCACCAGCTGCCGTTCATGCTCGGCGAGCGACGCATCTTCTTCGCCAACGGCCGAATCCGCGGCTGGGGCGGATGCGCCATCGGAGGTGCGACTGGAAGGTTCTCCGACCAGCGAGGTGGGTAAATCGGCGACATCGATCTCCTCCGCCTCGGTCATCATGGCGGCGTGGCCTATCGCGTTTTCGAGCTCGCGTACGTTGCCCGGCCAGGAGTGCCGTTCGAGCACGAGGCGGGCGCGCGGCGAGAGCCCACGCACGCGCTTGGTGAACTGCTGCGAGAATTTTGCGATGAAATGCTGGATGAGGAGGGGTAAATCCTCTTTGCGGTCGCTCAGGGACGGAACCGGAATCTCCACCATAGCGAGGCGGTAGTAGAGATCTTCACGGAAGAGACGATCGGCGACCGCCTGGCGGAGATTGCGGTGGGTCGCGGCAATGACGCGCACATTCACTTTGCGCGTTTGCAGAGAGCCAACCCGCTGGATTTCCTGGTTCTGCAGCGCGCGCAAAAGTTTGGCCTGGGTGGCGATCGGCATGTCGCCGATTTCATCGAGGAAGAGCGTCCCTTCACTGGCAGCCTCAAAGAGACCGGTCTTATCGCGATCGGCGCCGGTGAAAGCGCCGCGCACGTGGCCGAAGAGCTCGCTCTCGAAGAGGGTTTCGACGACCGCGGAGCAGTTCAGGACGACATATTGGCCCTTTACGCCGCTGCGAGCGTGGAGCGCACGGGCGACCAGATCTTTGCCGGTACCGGTGGCGCCCTGAATGAGTGCGGAGCGGTAGTGCGGGGCGATGCGCCGGATGCGGGCAAACATTTCTGCCATGCGCGGGCTGGAGCCGATGATGCCTTCGAATTCGGCATCGGAGCCGTATTGTTGCCGCTGGCGCGCATCTGCGATGAGCCGGCCGACGCGCTCCCGCAGGATGGGGAGGCGGATGGGTTTCTCCAGATAATCGGCGGCGCCGTTGCGGATGGCCAGCACCGCGGTTTCCGTGGTGTAATGCGCCGTCATGAGCACGACGTCGGTAGCGGGGGCGGTTGCCATGATGCGATTGAGAACGTCGAGGCCGCTCATTTCGGGCATGACCAAATCCGTCAGCACGAGCTGCGGGTGGTGCCGCTCGATGAGCGCGAGCGCTTCTGTGGGCCGCGAGGCCGTGTGGATTTCGACTCCCGGCTGAGCGAGAGCCGTCGACAGGAGATCGAGGCTGCCGGGGTTATCGTCGAGGATGACGACGGATATATCCATAAAGGCAGGGAACAGCTACAGGTTACACGGTGCAGAACGCAGGGCGCGGGGTACAGACGGGTAGACCCTTCGGTACACTGACCAGTGGCGCGAAATCTGTACATCCTGGCGGGTGTGTTGCTCCTGTTTGCTGTGGTGTGCTTCTTCATGTCCCTAACCTCGGGGCGAATGCAGCCGGCGCTGCCCGCGAACGGAACCCTGTGGAAGACCACCTCGCTGTTTCTTACGGTTGGCGGGCTGGTCGTGGCGCTGCTCGGGGTGATGACGGCGATGTTCGAACAGGTCGACCGGCGCAACGAGGAGCGGCGGATGCGACAGCGGGGCCGGCGAAACCCCGGTGGGAATGGCAGATAAAATGGAAACAATGGACAGCTGCATTTGGAAAGCAAACACGAACTATGTATGAAGTGACGGTGGAGCGCGGGTTTTCTTCGGGACACTTTCTGCGGAATTACAAGGGGAAGTGTGAGAATCCGCACGGGCATAACTACAAGGTACGGATAACGCTGTGCGGCGAAACGCTGGATACGGCCGGGCTGCTGCTGGATTTTCGTGACCTGAAACACGTGATGCGCCCGGTGATTGATCGGCTCGATCACCAGATGCTGAACGATCTGGAACCATTTACGACCATCAACCCGTCTGCCGAGAATCTGGCACGGTATTTCTACGACGAGACGAATCGTCAGCTGAGCGAGATGACGAGCGGACGGGTGCGCGTAAAGGACTGCACTATCTTCGAAACGGATACGACTACGGCGACCTATTACGAGTAGCAGCTGAAGATCAAACGGAGTGACATGAAACCCCATTGGTGGCTGGGCATCGCGTGCGGAACGGGACTGATGCTGCTGGTAGGGCTGTTTTCGTTTTTCGTGTCGCGCGCGGCGAATCGCGAAAAAGAGAAATGAGCTGACCTCCCGGTGTATCTGATCGAAATCTACAAATCCATTCAGGGCGAATCGAGCTTCGCCGGATCGCCGTGCATCTTCGTGCGCCTGGCTGGGTGCAACCTGCGCTGTGCGTGGTGCGATTCGGAGTACACGTTCACCGGCGGTTACAAATTGAGCGAAGACCAGGTCGCGACGGAGATCGAAAAGCTGGCGCCGGTGCGGCTGATCGAGCTCACGGGCGGCGAACCGATGCTCCAGGAGCGGGAACTGGTTCCGCTGATGGAGAGGCTACTGGCTGCCGGCTACGAGCTGATGATCGAAACCAGCGGCGAACGCCCGCTCGAAAACGTGCCGCGTGGGGTCCATAAGATCGTCGACGTTAAGTGCCCTGGGTCCGGGGAGGCGGGCAGTTTTCGGCATTCGAATCTTGCCTGCCTGACCGAGCAGGACGAGATGAAGTTTGTGGTTGCGAACCGCGGCGATTACGAGTTCGCGCGGGAGTTCATTCGAGAGCATGGACTGGAGCGGCGTGTGGGGCAGGTGCTGCTCTCGCCAGCCTTCTCCAAAACCCCTTCCCCGGAACGGAGCACGGACAACTGCCTGCTTGATCCGCGCGAGTTGGTGGAGTGGATGCTGGCGGACGGGGTTCCGGCACGACTGAGCCTGCAGATCCATAAGTATGTTTGGGAGCCGCTGAAGAAAGGCGTGTGAAGCGTCTTTCCGCTCCCAGGGTGCAGGCCACCGGGCCACAGGGTTTGGGGCACAAAGCCCAGATCGTTAGTGATCAGGAGGGTGGAGTCGGGGCGAAGATGGCACGCAGGATCTTGCGGTTCTGGGCGTAGTTGGCGTGAGCTCCGGTAGGAGACACGAGGAGCGAGGGGATTTTGAAGGCGGCGTTGCGGACGGAGATGTTGACGACGTGGACGCCAGCAATGGCCGGCACGTTCCAGGAGAGCAGGTCGTTAGGATCGCTCCACGCGACAATCTGGGGTGTCGGGGCAGAGGGCGTCGATCGCAGCTGAAGATATTGCGTGCGCTGGCATTGCCAGTGGGCGACCGCGGCTGGAGCGGCAGTTCCGGAGGGAGCGGCGGCCGAGGGAGTGGGCGTGGCTGCTGGTGGCTCGGAGGATGCGGGTGACCCTGTTGATATGCTCCCGGGCTCGCTGCCGGGCTGGTTATACGGCGCTACCGGACAGGGCGCGGTGTCTGCGGGTGTGGCCGGAGCGACATGAGCGAGTTCGAGGAGCTCAATCTGATTGGCCAGGAAAAAGAAGCCCGCAGTGTGCGCTGAGAAGTAGTCGGCGGCGGACTTCTGCTGGGGGGTCATGGCAAAGGCGGGCAGGACGTCGCCCTGCGGGCCAAGCCACTGGGAGTCGAGAGTGGCCAGGGCGAGATAGCTGCCCAGAGAGTGCGTGATGAAGAAGTATTCCGGCCCCGAGTCGGAGGGATTGGCATTGGGCAGATCGACGCCGTCGGCCTGAAGGGACTGAACGAGGAGCTCGCGAATGCCGGCGTAGAGGATTTGCTGGGTGGGGCCGAGGGCGAGAACGGCGTCGGCGAAGCCCCAGTCCATGAGGCCGTTTTTGAGGTCGCGATTGCCGATGGTGGCAGCACGATGAATGCCGGAGAGCTCGGCGATTTGCGAAGAGGGGATCCACTGATACTGCAGGAAGCGGCCGGGATGGGTGGGATCGGGCTGGGTGCCGGCGGGCGCCGCGGCACAGATATTGAGCTGGGGTTTCGCCGGGCCGGTGAGCGCCGCGTCATGCGCGACCAGCCATTTGCACTTGACTGGATAGACGATAGGCCACCAGTTAACCTCTTCCAGGACAATCGGGACGTGGCCGCCACCTTCGATCCGATAGCGGTCGATGAAAGGTGCGGAAGCGCTCCAGTCCTCAGCCGAGGGCCAGACCGGCGCTCCCATATCGACAAAGGGTGGCGGAGGAGCGCCAGGCGCAAAGGGCCCGGCGGCATAGAGACGGCCCAGAGGGCTGACGGTGCATTCGTGCAGGTAGCGGCAGATTGCTTTGCGGAGCTCAGAGGAGTCGCCTGCGCCGACCTGATTGATGCCATGCATGTAAAGGATGTGGATGGGCTGGGGCTTCGCTGGCGGTGGCGTGAGTCCGCGCGTATGGATGGAACCAGCGTGGGCGGCTGCGGCGTCCGTGGTGCGGACTGCGTCGCCGATGGAGATAGTGCCGGAGGGGGATTGCGGGCATGCGGGGAGAGTGGCGAAGAGGGCGGTGATAAGGAGAAAGGGAGGACGCATGGAAGACAGGGTACAGGGTGCCGGGTATAGGGCATAGAGATTAGGCTAGGCGGGAAGGCGGCTGAGGAATTTGCGGGCTTTCCGGAACCAGGGGCGTTCGCGGCGGCGCAGGTACGCCGGCATACCATGGGCTTTATCGAGGAGTCTGCGGGCCCACTCGCGGGCTTCGGCAGCGCGTCCTTCGGAGGCCAGCAGCTCGGCAAAATTCAGGTAAGTTTCCGACATAGTGGAAGTTTTGGTGGCGTCGCGGAAGAGGGCCTCGGCCTTCTCCTTCTGGCCGGTGAGGGCGTAGGCGTGGGCGAGGAGGCCCTCGGCGCGATAGAAGTCCCAGGAGGGATCCTTGGCGACGACGCGCTCGAGATCGGGAATGGCGGCCGCGGCATCGCCCATGAGGACGGCGCAGGCTCCGCGCTTGTAGAAGGGATCAATCGTGGTGGAGCCACCAGCGATAGCTTTGTCGAAAGCGGCGTGGGCCTGGGGAAGATGGCCTTCGTCCATGTAGAGATCGCCCAGTTCTTCAAAATTGCCGACAGCGGTGTTGACCCGGACGAGGGCTTCGAGCTCGCGGATGCGTTTGCGGCGGGAGAAGCCGCGGGCCGACTGCTGGGAGAGGAAGCTGAGGTCGGGTGCGGCTTCAACGAGGAGATAGATGAGGGCGCCGAGCGGGCCGAGAAAAAGGATGATGAAGATCCAGTACGTGTCTGGGCGGCGGCGGATGAAGTGGAGGACGGCAATGGCCTGGAGAATGATGCCCCAGGGAAAGAAGATGGAGCTTAACAGTCCCATATCAGCGTTCAGCCTACAGCGTCCAGCGTTCAGAACAAAGTAATCGGCGCCGCCGCTTCGGTCAGGAGGACGCCTGGGGGATTTCCATCGCGCCGATGAGGGCGGAGACGCGCGCTACGTGGTGACGGGCGCACCATTGCTCCAGTTCGGCCGCGATGCGTTCGGTGGCCCGCGGGTCGGCGTAGCTGGCGGTTCCGATTTGGACAGCCGTGGCTCCCGCGAGGAGAAATTCGACTGCGTCTTCGGGAGTCGTGATGCCGCCGAGTCCAAGGATGGGAATGGTGACGGCTTTCGAGGCTTCCCAGACCATGCGGACGGCGATGGGTTTGATGGCGGGGCCGGAGAGGCCGCCGGTGATGTTGGAGAGGCGAGGGCGGCGGGTTTCCGTGTCGATGGAAAGAGCGAGAAAGGTATTGACGAGAGAGAGGGAGTCGGCGCCGGCGCGCTGGGCAGCCTGTGCCATGAGCGCGATGGAAGTGATGTTGGGCGAGAGCTTCACGATGAGCGGGCGGGAGGCGCGGGACCTGGCGCGGGAGACGAGATCGAAGAGCATGTCGGCGTCGGAACCGAAGGCGATGCCGCCGTGTTTGGTATTGGGGCATGAAGCGTTGAGCTCGTAAGCGGCGATGCCATCGGCCGAGTTGAGGCGATCGATAACGGCGACGTAGTCGTCGATAGTGGAACCGAAGATGTTGACGATGACGGCGCAGGTTGGATAGTTGCGCAGGGGTGGGAGCTTGGTGCGAAGAAAGGCCTCGACGCCGATGTTCTGGAGGCCGATGGCATTGATCATGCCGGCGGCCGTTTCGATAAGGCGTGGTGCCTGGTTGCCGGCCATGGGCTCAGGCGAGATCCCTTTGGTGACGAAGCCGCCGATCCTTTTGAAGTTGACGATCTCCTCGAATTCGACACCATAGCCGAAGGTGCCGCTGGCGGCGATGACGGGACTGGTGAGGGTGAGACCGCAGAGTTTCACCTGCATGTCAGGTTTCATGCTCGCTGCCTCCGGCAACGACCGGTTACAGGTGGGCGGCGCGCTCTCGGCAGCAGACCGGAGGCAGGAGACCGGAGAGTGCGATCCAAGGGCCGCGAACCCTGATCCGTGCTCATGGGTGGGTGGCCTTGGGGGTGGTGGGTGGCCTGGCGTGGTGGGCGGCCGGAGCCTCTGCGTGGCGGGTGTGGACGGGCGGAATGGGTTTTGGTTTGGGATAGATGACTTCAGAGGCGGGTTTGAGGGCCTGGGCGAGGATGTGTCCGACGGAGGCGGAGGGTTGGTTGATGCCGAGCAGCGCAGCGAAGGTTGCGGCGATATCAACGGGCTCGACGCGGCCGTGGTAGATGCCGGCGGAGAAAGGCGCTCCAAAGAAGCCGAGAGGGACGTGGCGGTCGTAAGAGTACGGGCTGTAGTGCGTGGTCTGCGCGGTCTTCATGGTTTCCATCTGAAAGGCGGTGGGGATGACCATGATGTACCAGCCGCCGTTGGGCGAGTAACTGTGGGCGAGAAGCTCGCCCCACGGTGTGGGCGGGTAGGGGCCGTCGGCAAGTTGTTCGCGGGTGTAGCTGCGGAAGAGCTCGGGGCGCGGGGGCAGGCGTTTGTCCGAAGGCTGGATAGTGGGTTCGCCAGGCTGAGCGGTTGGGGCTGGCTCGTCGGAGGGGGGCGGTTCGGGCGCCGGTGGCGAGAGTGAGGCGACGGCCGCAGGCAGAAGCTGCTGGACGGCGCCCTCGGCTTCGGCCTCGTTGATACCGGCCTTCATGAATTCGGCCTGGTTCAAAGATAGATACGGCAGCTCCTGATGCGGGAGGATGTACTGTACTTTTTCGCCAGGGGAGAACTTCATGTTGATGGCGTAGTCAAGGGAGGAGGCGAGCTTTTGGAGGTCGATGGTGGCGGCGTTGAAGCCGTACTGTGCGGCAGTGGCGGGAATGGGCGCGACGCCGTGATCGGCAGTAAGGGCCACCCATACGTTGCCAAGGCCGCCGGGGATGTTCTTGTCGAGCCAGGTGAAAAAGGTGTCCAGCTGCGTGTCGAGGCCATCGACCATCTGCTGCTCGTCAGAGGAGTCGGGACCCTTGGCGTGGCCCATGATGTCGTTCGCGGAGAGGCTGATGGTGAGCAGGTCGGTGGTCGTGCCCTGGCCGAGCTGCTCGCCCTGGATAAGCGCTTCGGCGAAGTTGAGCTCGTAGGAATTGGCGGCGGGGGTTGAGCCGACCTGTTCGTAAAAATTGGTGACGCTGGAGACACCGGCCTCCTGCTCGGCCTGGGCAATGCTGTCGCCGGAGTTGAAGGCCGCGACCCAGTCGGGGAGCTGCGACGTATAGAAGGTGGAAGTGATGAAGTCGCCGGAGACGGGATCGATCCAGTAAGCGCCGTTGGCTGCAGATCCTGAGGGGAGGATGGCGGCGCGATCCTTAAGAGAGATGCCGAATACTTTGGACTGGCCCTGGGTCGCGAGGCGGAGCTCATCGCCAACGGTGGAGGCGAGAAGGTTGCGCGGGGAACTGCCGGTGACGGGTTTGGTGGCGTTGGGCAGGCCGACCAGGCGGTAACGCTCATCTTCGACCGAAGTGACAGGGCGATCGTGATTGCGGGCGAGGTCCCACCAGTCGTTGGAGGAGATGCCATGGCCGTCGGTGTAGGCGCCGGTGCCGATGGTGGCGTGGCCAGGGGCGGTCTTGGTGTTGGCGTAGTCGTAATAGCAGTCGGGGAAGTACGCACCTTTGGTGAGGAAGAGATTGAAGCCGCGATTTTTGAAGTCGGCGCGATAGCGGTCGAGGTAGTCGCCGCGAAACTGATCGATGACCAGGATGACGGCGAGTTTGGGATGGTCGTTGTAAGCGCTGGGGGGTGCGGGAACGGCGGCCTCTTTGGCGTGGGCGGCAGCGTGACGGGAGGCGGCGGATTCGGATTGACTGTCGGCGTGGGTTCGCGCAGATGCAAAGGGAGCTGTGAGTGCAAGAGCGAGGAGGAGACCGGGGAGGCGTGGGAATTTCATTGGTATCAGGGTATAGGGTATCGGGCTCAGATTAAAAGTGAGGGTACAGGCCTCCCGTCCACAGGCCACAGCGGCAGACGCTCTGCGGCTGGCAGGGGGCGACCGAGGGTGACGTTCCCTTCGGCTGGCGGGCTCCCCCATCGCGATCATGCGGAAGGCTGGCAAGGGTCAGGACACTTGTGAGTCGACGGGGTAGGGGCCGTGGAGGAAGGTTTCGGAGTGGTAGCCTTTCGAGCCGATGGTCTGCGCCAGGGGGCTGCGGAAATCGGTTCCGGAGTTGAGGCAGTTGACGATGAAGTCGAAATCGCGGCGGGGACGCCAGCCGAGCTCAGCGCGAGCGCGCTCATTGACGTAGACACGATCGAGGGCAGGAAACATCTTCCAGTCAAGACGACGATAGGCGCATTCATAGTCCTGTGCGCGTGTCCGGACAACGGAGGGTGCGTCGGCGCGGAGCGCAGCGAGGTCCTCGGGAAGAAACGGCGTTGTGGCGCTGATGATGTATTTGCGGAACCCGATGGAAGGCGCGAGCGGAGCGGCGAGAAGGTGGGCACTGACGACGTCTTCGAGGTCCACGCGGCGGTGGAGGTACTCGTTGACCTTGAGGTTCTCGTCGGAGAAAGCGGCGCGGAGCTCCTGGTTGTCGTCCTCTTCGGGGAAAAAGCGCGAGGTGCGGAGGACAAGGCAGGGAAGGCGATGGTTTCGATGAAAGAGCTGGCAGAGGTCCTCGGCAGCGGCTTTGGTAACGCCATAGATATTTTTGGGGACGGGTGTGACGTCTTCGGTGATCCACGCGGCGGGTGCGCCCGGCGGCGGGATGAGCGCATCGCCGAAGATGCTGGTGGTGCTGGTGTAGATGAAGGACTGGACGCGGGCGGCAACGGCGGATTCGAGAAGCGTGAGCGTACCGGTGATATTGGTGTCGATGAATTCCTGGCGGGTGTGCGTGGCGACGTGCGGCTTGTGCAGGGTGGCGATGTGCAGGACGACCTCGACGTGTTTCATGCACGATTCCACCAGCGACCGATCCGTAATGGAGCCGGTATGCGTGGTAAAGGGTGAGGGGAGGATATCGATACTGGTGAAATCGTGGCCGAGGCTGCGGAGGGTGCGAACGACGGCTTCGCCGAGGTGACCACTGCTGCCTGTGACGAGGTAGCGCATAGGACAGAGTACAGAAAAGCGGTTGCCTGAGGGTACAACCAGGGGCTGTGGCGGGCCATCTGGACAGATGGGCCCCTGGAACCTCAACGATGACGGTCACCGCCCACGCATCCACAAAAACCAGACGCCGGATCCGTGTGACGGAGTGGGTCACCTTTGCGGTGATCGTTGCGGCGATGGTCGCAGTGCACCTCATGTTTTTCTTCTGGCCCTTTCGATACCGGCAGGTGCACCCGCTGCTGGAACAGGTGTTCCAGAGCAAGGTAGTGGTTGTGAATTATCACCGGACCTATTTTCCACATCCGGGCTTTGTGGCCGAGCAGGTCACGTTTTATCGGCACGGCGACACGGCGATTCCACCGCTGGCCACCGTGAAGCGGATGACGGTGGAGGGTCAGTGGGGGATGCTGCTGTTTCACCCGCACCTGCTGTATGAGATCCGGCTGGAGGCGCTGCACGTGCGGATTCCGCCCGCCGGGACGAAAGCACGGGGGATGGATTTCGACAATGGCGTAGTCGATACGTCACAGTCGGCGTTACATATCGAGACGATTTGCGCCGATGGGGCGATGGTGGATTTCCTCAGGCATGGCGATAGTCCGATTCGCTTCGAATTTCCGTCGCTCCAGGTACACGACCTGCAGGCAGGACGGCCGATGCAGTTCGACGTGCGCGTGGAGATGCCTGGACCGCCGGGAACCGTGGCGGCAAGCGGGCAGATGGGACCGTTCAGGACGAGCAGTTACGGGACCACACCGATGTCGGGAAATTACAAGCTGGAGAGCGCGGACCTGAGCCGGCTGCAGGGGCTGGCTGGCCATGCGACGGGAGGCGGACGGTTCGACGGCAACTTTACCCAGGTAGCGGTGACGGGGAAAGCCGCGATTCCGGACTTTCGTGCTGACGGGGCCCACACAGTGCGGCTGGATGCGGACTATTACGTAACCGTGAATGCAACAAACGCCGACGTCCAGATTGAGAATGCGCAGGTAAGGACGGGGAGCAGCACGGTAACCGCGAGCGGATCGGTGGCGGGTTCGCCACGGACTGTGGCATTGAGCATTACTGCGAAGGGTGCCGAGGTCCAGGACCTGCTGAAAATTGTGGAGGATGCAGAGCCGCAGGCGGCAGGGAAAATGAGCTTCGAGGCGGCGTTGCAGTACCGGCCCGGGCCGGAACGATTCTTGCAGCGCCTGCAGTTGAAGGGCGATGCCTCGCTTGAGGAATTGCGGTTTGTCCAGGCGAAAACCCAGGAACCCGTGAACGCGTTCAGCGCCAGGGTGCGGAAGGATTCCCCCGAGAACAGAGCAGCGGAAGAGGAGAGTGCAGAGAACCCGGAGGAAGTAACACTGGCAGCTCGGTCGCAGACACGATTCGAGCGTGGGATAGCGTATTTTCCGGATATTCACGCGACATTGCCGGGGGCGGATGCGCACCTGCACGGGACATTCAATTTGCTGGACACGAAGATTCATCTGACGGGAACGGTGGCGCTGCAAAAGGGAATTTCGCACGCCGTGACGGGATGGAAGGCGATGCTGCTGAAACCGCTGACGCCTTTCTTCAAAAAGAAGGAAGCGGGGGCTGTGGTCCCGATTGCAGTGACGGGAACGGCGGCCAAACCGAAGGTGGGATCAGATTTGTTACACGACAAGTAAGAGAAGGCCGCAGGCACAGGCACTCGCCCGCAAGGGATAGACGGGTGAAGAGCGAGCGAACGGCAATCGAAGTGCGGCGCGCTTCGCGTGAGTCCCTGATTTCAAATTCAGATGTGGACCCGGATTCGCGGGGAACCCAGGATCTCCTTCGAAGAAAAAATGTGACGAATGGGCTGAGCCGGTGGAACAGGATGCTGTTACGCTGCGTAACAGATCGTGATGAAGCGTGCCGATGAGCGCGCACCGGGGGGGACGCGTCTTCGGAGCATTGTTCTTGATCGCGAGAGGAGCCCGTTATGGAAACGCTGCTGCAGAATGTTCGTTTCAGTTTGCGGATGCTGGGCCGGAATCCGGGTCTGACGGCGACGGTGTTGCTGACACTGGCGCTGGGGATCGGCGCGAACACGGCGATCTTCACGGTGGATTATGCGACGCTGCTGGCGCCCCTGCCCTATCCGCAACCGGACCAGCTGGTGGAAGTGTGGTCGAAGATTCAGACCTTCCATAACGGCATCTCGGCCGGGGATTACACGGACTGGAAGAATCAGGCGACGGTTTTTCAGGATTTGTGCGCGTGGACGGGCACGAATTTCAATGTGGCTACGAAGGAACAGCCCGAATACATCCAGGCGAGGACGGTGTCGGCTGGATTCCTGTCCATGATCGGGCGAGCCGCCGTACCTCGGGCGATACTTTTTGCCCGAAGAGGGCGTGGCCGGGAAGGATCACGTCGCGGTGCTGACGCACAAGTTCTGGGTGAAGCTGGGGGCGAACAAGAACATTGTCGGGACAACGATTCGCCTGGACGGAGAGCCATACACGGTGGTGGGTGTGCAGCAGCCGGGGGTCTGGGATAAGGGGCAGGCGCAGCTTACGGTCCCGCTGGTGTTCAAGCCGGAGCAGCTGAACCACGACTTTCACTGGCTGCTGGTGATGGGGCGATTGAAGCCCGGGGTGACGATCCAACAGGCGCAGCAGAATATGGACGCGGTGACGGCGCACATTGCGCAGATGTATCCGAAGAGCGACAAGGGGTGGGGATCGTATGTGGAGCCGCTGAAGAACGACTTCATGCCGAAGGAACGAATCCAGATGCTGTGGCTGCTGCTGGGCGCGGTGGGGTTTGTGCTGCTGATCGCGTGCGTGAATGTGGCGAATCTGCTGCTGGCGCGGGGCATGACGCGGCAGAAGGAGCTGGCGGTGCGCAGCGCCCTGGGCGCGGGGAAGAAGACGATCTTCGGGCAGCTGCTGACGGAGAGCCTGCTGCTGGCGCTGGCCGGTGGCGCGCTGGGCATCGGCGTTGGGTACGGGATGCTGCAGGGGCTGATCGCGGTGATGCCGGAGGACACGCTGCCGTATGAGGCCGACCTGCGGCTGAATGTGCCGATCCTGTTGTTCACGCTGCTGGCGACGACGCTGGCGGGCGTGCTGGCAGGGAGTGTGCCGGCCTGGTACGCATCGCGGGTCGATCCGGCGGAGTCGCTGAAGGAGGGCGGACGGACCGGGACCAGCGCGGGGAAGCATCGGCTGCGGCGGATTCTGGTGGTGGGGGAATTTACGCTGGCGCTGGTGCTGCTGGCGGGAGCGGGGTTGGCGATCCACAGCTTCTGGAATCTGACCAGGGTGGATCTGGGGGTGAAGACCGATCACGTGCTGACGTTCTTCCTGCCGGTGCCGGACTCACGGTCGAAAGATCCGGCGCAAATCAGTGCCTATTACCGTGACATATTGTCGCGGATCGACGGAGTGCCGGGGGTGCAGCACGCGTCGGTGCAGACGGGTGTGCCGCTCTATGGAGCCGGTTTCGGGATGCCCTTCACGATTGTGGGCGGGCCGGCCTATGCCGATCCGTCGCAGCGGCCGGGAGCCGGGTTTGGGATGATCACGGGCGACTATCTGGGAACGTTCGGGATTCGGATGGTGAAGGGGCGGGCGCTGAACGATCAGGACACGGCGAACAGCGTCAAAGTGATGATGGTGAATGAGAGCTTTGTAAAGTCGTATCTGAAGGGAAAAGATCCGCTGCGGACGGAGATTTCCGTGGAGCAGATCATTCCGGGTGTCCAGAAGCTGGGTCCACCGCAGGAGTGGCAGATCGTGGGGGTCTATCACGATGTGCATGCCGCGGACCGGACCGAACACAACGAAGAGATGCTGATTCCGTTCTGGCAGATTCCGTGGCCGCAGGCGGGGATTGGGGTGAGGACGGCGGAGGATCCACTGGCGATGCAGAGGAGTATCGCGAATGCGGTGCACTCGGTCGATCCGGAGATTGCCCTGGCGCAGCCGGAGACGCTGGACCACATTCGCGAGCAGACGATGGCCAGCGAGCGGTTCACGCTGATTTTGTTTGGGACCTTCGCCGTGGTGGCGCTGTTCCTGGCCGTGCTGGGGATATACGGCGTGATGGCGTTCTCTGTGGCGCAGCGGTCGCATGAGCTGGCGCTGCGGATGGCGCTGGGGGCGACGCGGGGACGCGTGGTGGGCATGGTGGTGCGCGAGGGCGTGATCCTGGCAGCGGTGGGACTGGGGCTGGGGCTGGTGGGCGCCTACTTTGTGGGGCGCGCGATGCAAAGCATGCTGTTCGGAGTGAAGCCCCTGGATTTGCTGGCGTTCGTTTCGGTGGGGCTGGTACTGATGGCGTCGGCGCTGCTGGCTTGTTATTGGCCGGCGCGGCGGGGGGCATCGATACATCCGATGCAGGTGTTGCGGATGGAATAGGCCGCACACTGGCCACCGACCAGGCCGGCCATTCAGCGTTCAGTACAACCATGAACGGTGATCAGAGACAAGAGACTGCAGGTAGCCGCGATCCGTGAACCGTGTTTCGTCAGAAGTTGAAGAACTTCTCGCGGAGAGCGTCTTCGTAGGCTTTCTTCGCTTCTTTGGCCCGGTTACGGGCTACTTCTTCATCGTTCCCGGCGTTCTCCCACTGATCGATCTGAGCGACGGTGTGATTCACCGAAGCCAGGGTTTCTTCACGCCGGATGGCAGCAACCCAATTGTCAACGGCGGCCTTGTAATCGCGCTGCATCTGGTCCAGATCTGCGAGCTCCGCGGCCATCCAGTCTCCCTCCAACGCAACAATGTAAGCCGGGTTGTGTGAATGAGTGATGTAGATGAAACGAGGCTACAGGGCGCGAGTCACAGGGCAGGGACGAGCCTCCAGCGCTCAAAACTGCGCGGCTTTCACCACGATCTGTAGAAGCTTGCTCCGCGCCGCAGAGAACTGTTCATGCTGGGTTGCGTATCCTTAGGTGAAAAGCAACGCAAGCGGGATGAGAGGGGACCTGGCGCATGGCCGGGAGGGCACAGTACCGAGCGAAGGGGCCGACGTTCAGGCAGAGCGTGGGCCGGTTTTGGCAGCGCGTGACTGAAGGTCGGCAAATGGACGAGTTGTGGGGACAGTTTCAGTCGGATGCGCGGACCAGCTATCGCCTGTATTCGCAGGAGGTGGAGGCGACGCGGGATCCTGCGGACTCGCCCGGCCGGCATTTTTTCCGCGTGGCGAAGCGGGTGTTCTGGGCTTTTCTGGAGAAGCTCACACCGGCGAAGCGGATTCTGCTGCTGCTGGCATTGGTGCTGATGTTCATGCCGGGAAGCGAGTGGCACTGGAAGTGGGGCTCGGACAACATCAGCTTGTCGACGCCGGACCTGCGTCTGTGGGGTGGCCTGCTGATGTTCGCGCTGCTGATGATGGAGGTGGGCGATCGCGTCGTGATGAAGCGCGATCTGCAGATCGCGAAGGAGATTCAGGCGTGGCTGCTGCCCCCGCAGGCTCCCGCAGTACCAGGACTGCAAATTGCGTTCGCGACAAAGCCGGCGAACACGGTGGCGGGCGATTATTACGACGTGTTTGCCCGGCCGGGATCGGAAGGAAAGAGCTGGCTGATGGCGGTGGCCGATGTGGCAGGCAAGAGCGTGCCGGCGGCAATGCTGATGGCGACGTTTCAGGCGAGTTTGAAGACGCTGAGCGATACACCGGGGCCCCTGACGGAGCTGGTGGGACGGATGAATCGGTATGCGTGCACAAACAGTCAGAATGGGCGGCGATTTACCACCGCCTTTATTGCGGAGTACGAGTCCGCGTCGCGCAACTTGACCTATGTGAATGCGGGACACAACGAGCCCATCGTGCTGCGGCGGTCAGGAGCTGTGGAACGGCTGCATTGTGGTGGGATGCCGCTGGGTATTATGGATTCGCCGTATCAGTCGGGCACAGTGACGCTGGAGGTGGGTGACTGGCTGGTGGCGTTTACGGATGGCGTGGTCGAGGCGGAGAATCCGGCGCAGCAGCAGTACGGAGAAGACCGGTTGCTGACGATCGTGCGCTGGGGCATGCAGCTGGATCCGAAGTTGCTGCTGGATCACTTGCTGGCGGATATCGTGCGGTTCGAGGCGAATGCGCCGCAGCACGATGACATCACGTGTGTGCTGGTGAAGGTCAGTGGTTAGCGGGTTAGCTGAGGATCGGCAGCAGCTGACCCTTCTTTCGCTGACCGCATTACCAGCTAACCGCTTTTCAGCTACGCCAGTGCCATGTTGATGTTCTCGATGGCTTCGTCGATTTCCTGGGGGCTCTTGTAGCCGACGGTGACGGCGTCGACTTTGGCGTTCTGAAAGGCGAAGCGCATGGCTTTCTGGCGGTCTTCGCGATTGAAGACGCCTTCACCGATGAGCTTCATGCTGACGACGCCCATGCCGGCGGCGCGGGCCTGATGGATGCGTTCGACGACTTCGGGAACGTTGCCGGTGCCTGGCGAGTCGGCAACGGGCGTGTCCATGCGAGTGCCGTTGTGGTTGCAGCGGATCATGGCGACCTGGAGCCAGTTGAAGGTGGGGACCTGAGAGAGCGCGGGAAGTCCGTGGACGGAAGCGCCGCGGGCGAGGACGGCTTTCCTGTCCTGGGCTTTGTCGATGGCATCCTGCCAGCCGGTGGTTTCGTGCGGCCACTCGGTGCCGCGCTGCCAGTGCAGCAGCATGACGTCGAAGTAGTCGGACCTGATCTGGCGGCGAAGCTCGTCGATGCGCCGGTGTGGGTCAGAGCCGTCGAAAGTGGTCACCTTGGTCATGAGCTGGTAGGTGTCGCGGGGAATGCCCTGGAGGGCGATGCCGAGCATGGTGTGCATGTCCTCGTAGGAGTCGGCGGTTTCGAAGAAGCGGACGCCGTTGTCGTAGGCGTGACGGACGAGGCGATTGAAGCCTTCCTGGCCGAGGTTGCGCTGGACCGATCCGTTGAAGCTGCCGGTGCCGAAGGCGAGTCGCGTAACCTTGACACCGGAATGGCCAAGGGTAACAAGGTCGGTCGCGCGGCGGGTTTCGGCGGAGAGCGGAACGGTGGAGAGGGTGACGGCTGCGCCTGCGGCGGCGGTGGCTTTGAGGAAATCGCGACGGGAGTAGCGGGACATGGTGGAAGCTCCTCCAATTTTGCCAGCCTAGCAGATTCAGGGTGCGGGACGCAGGGCAGAGTGATCGGTGAGCAGTGAGCCGTGATTGGAGATGGACGACCGGAGAGGAGTGAGGTGGCGAGACAGCCATTGTTCTCAGGAGGCGGTGCCGTTATCGCGGGATACCCACCAGAGGACTTCGCCGAAGATCTTCCACCGGGAGGCATTGCTGACATCGAGGGGAAGAACTTTGCAGTTGGAGGAGACCATAAGGTCGGTGCCCTGCAGGCGCTGGAAGCGGGCGACCTTGAATCCCTGATCGCGATGCATGACGACGGCGAGCTTATGGTGGAGGCGGTCGCGGTCGGTGACGGCACAGTCGACGAAGATGATGGAGCCGGGGGGAATGACGGGATCCATGGAATCGCCGGCAACGTGCATGGCGATCATGTTCTCCGGGTGCGGACACCAGTCGAGCGGAGCCAGAAGTACGTCTTCGACTTCAGCCTGAGACAGGCTGACGTTCTGCGCGGGTGCGATACGGTCACCCCAGGCCGTGACGCTAAGCAGGGGAATGGCTACCGCGCCCGCGGCGCCGGCGAGTTGCTTTGAGGTTTTTGCGGAGGCGACAAGTTGGAAATCCCGCAAATTGACGCGCAGAGAGGAAGCGGTTCTGCCAAGGCTCGCCACGGGAAGGCCGGAGGGATCCATCCCGGCTCTTTCCCAGAAATAGACCCCCTCGGGCGGACGGGCCAGGTTGCCGAGCGCAATGTAGGTTTGCGCCGTTGGTTCAATCCTGCCCTGGATCCAGCGGGAGACGGTCGCAGGGGAGACACCAAGACGCTCCGCGAGGCCAGCCTGCGTGAGCCGCAGTTCTTTTAGAAGCCGCTGGATTCGGTCAGGCCAGTCTCGGGAAGTGTGGACCTTCTGGGGCATTCTCTGCGGTTCCTTGTTTCACTGGCGCAATTACACCAATGAAATCAATAATTTAGCGAAACCTGGCAGGTATGCTAACAGGAACCTTCGCGCATCGTAAGAGAGCAATGAGAAGAGCGGCAACGCTGAAAGGCCAGATTCGATGCAAGGGCCTGGAAAGCGGGGATCAGCGAGGACGGAGCGTCCGAGGAATGGCCCGGAAAGCGCTTACTTTCGTTATGGAGTCGACTCACCGGACCGTGCCAACTCCCTCTCCACCAGCGTATCGCCTCTTTCCTATCCGCACCAGTACGCCATGACCTCAGCATTCGAAGTACCGTCGAGGAGGCAGCAATGCAGGTTTCGGTTGGTGGGACCAAAATCCTCATTCTGGATGATGAACCGCCGATTGCAGACACACTGGCCGTGATTTTCCGGGTTGACGGCTACGAAGTGCGTGTAGCGTACTCAGCCGAGCAGGCCATCGAGATGATTGCTGCGTGGTGTCCCGATGTGGCGCTGCTGGATGTGATGCTTCCGGGAATGAATGGTGTCGACTTCGCGATCGTTCTCAAAGACAATCATCCGAATTGCCGCATCCTGTTGTTTTCCGGATGTGAGAGCACGCAGGGGCTGATGGAAGAGGCGGCCAGGCAGGGTCACATTTTCGAGATTCTCGCCAAGCCGACGCATCCGCTGGAGGTTCTGGATCGCATGAGAAAGCTGCTGGCTGGGGATACCGGAGCGGGGCCGGATACCACGGGTGGATTGGATCCTGCGGGGGGACGTTCGCAGGAGACCATTCACTGATTCAGTAACCCGCATTGAGTTGATCCGATCAGCTGATCTCGATGATGTTTTCGGTTTTGGCGGCCTGGGCCAGAGCTTGCTCGGCCAATTTGTTGGCGATCGCGTAGAACTCCGCGGCGTGAGGCGCGTCGGGGCCGGCGAGAGCGATGGGCATGCCGGTGTCACCTCCTTCGCGGATTTCCGGAACGAGTTCGACGGATCCGAGGAACGGAATGTTGAATTGTCTTGCAGTGCGCTCGGCGCCACCGCGGGAGAAGATGTCGATTTCCTGATGGCAGTGCGGGCAGGTGAAGTGCGACATATTCTCAACGATGCCCAGCACTTCGACGTTGACCTGGTGAAACATCTCGAGGGCCTTGCGCGCGTCCTGCAGGGCGACGTCGGAGGGAGTGGAGACGACCACCGCGCCGGTGAGAGGGACGGTTTGGACCAGCGAGATGACGACGTCGCCCGTGCCGGGCGGGAGATCGACGAGCAGGATGTCGAGCTGCCCCCATTCCACCTGCTGGAGAAACTGCCGGATGATCTGATGGAGCATGGGGCCGCGCATGACGAGGGGCTTGTCGCCGGGAGAGATGAAGCCAACGGAGATGACCTTGATGCCGTGCGCGACGTTGGGCTCAATCTGGTTGTTGGGAAGAATGCTGGGTTGGCGGGTGGTGCCGAGCATCAGTGGGACATTCGGGCCGTAGATGTCGGCGTCGATAAGCCCGGTGCGATGGCCGAGTTTTGCCAGAGCGATCGCGAGATTGACGGCGAGGGTGGTTTTGCCGACGCCGCCTTTGCCCGAGCCGATGGCGACGATGCACTTTACGCCAGGAAGCGCAGTTGGAGGCGGCGGAGTCGGGTGGTGGGACATAACTACAGCCTACAGCCAACAGCGCGCAGCGTTCACAGGCTAGATTTTGGCGGGTTCGAATTTGGGGATGTGGCGGCGGCGGGCTTCGGCTTCGCGAATTTCCCGGCGGCGGCCGGCATCTTCGAAGCGCCGCTTCTCATCATCGGTTTCGGTCTCGAGGGGTGGAACAGGCACGCGGCGCCCCTGAGGATCGATGGCGACAAAGGTGAGATAAGCCGAGGCGACGTGGCGGTGAATGCCGACGAGCGCGTTTTCGACCCAGACTTTGACGCCGACTTCCATCGAGGTTTTGAAGGCACGATTGACCGAGGACTTGAGGATGAGCAAATCGCCGACGTGGACGGGAGCGATGAAGTCGATGTGCTCCATCGACGCAGTCACGACGTGGCTGCGGGCGTGGCGATAGGCGGCCATGGCGCCAACCAGGTCGATGAAGTTCATGAGGCGGCCGCCGAGCAGGTTGCCCAGAGTGTTGGTGTCGTTGGGCAGGATCAGCTCGGTCATCTCTGACTGCGAATGCGCCACAGTGCGCGCTGGCAACGCAGGGCCGTTGAGGTCCATTGTCTTTTCTCCCTGTTTATGAGGGTACCGCAGAGACTGATCCGTGGTCGGTAGACAGAAGAGAGCAAGCCAGCCTGGACCCGGAAGTGACGTTAATTGCCAGGGAGATTTTTGGATTCCTCTTTGGTGAGGATGTGGATCTGCGAGCCGAACCGGCGGTAGTTGCGGAATTCGAATTCGTTGAGGACGGCCTGATGCTTGCCTTCTCGCAGGCTAACCGCGCCACGCATAGGTAGCAGATAATCGTGGCCGTTAATGGAGATCCAGCCGTAGTCGACCGAGATGCTGGAGGCATGGATCTGGAGGATATCGGGGATGTCGTCGGCATCGATGGTGATGCGGCGGATGCTGCGCGTGGCCGGATCGAGGTAGACCAGTCCGTGGAACCCGACCGCATGCTGGCGATTGTTGAGGCCGGTCAGGTCGAAGCTGGAGTTGGTGGCGGCGACCTGGAAGGCGAAGACCTGAACGGGCTGGCCATCGAGGACGTCGGATTCTTTCCAGGTGAATTTCGCTTTGGCGGAAGGCTCGAAGACGACCTGGAACATGCCGCCGAATTCGCCGACCGAGTGGGCGAAGTCGAGTTCATCGGGCAGAGCGCCAATGGCGCCATTCGCATTCAGGGTGTTGTTCTCCCCATTCAGTTCCAGCGTGGTGCGCGATTCCCGATGTTCGATGTAGCGCATCAGCTGAACAACGGTGTCTTTGTGACGCCAGTCGCCGCGGCCAGTGGGATCGACCGAGTGGTCCGTGACTTCAACGCAGAAAAAGTTGGGCAACGAGTCGGACCAGGCGAGGGCACGCTGGCGAGCGCCTTCGATGATGTTGTGCACATCCGCGTCCGAGGGTGGGGGGACGGGATTGGTTGGGCTGGCGATAACAAACTGGCTGTTGGAGACAGCAGCCGTTGCGGTGAGCTTTTGATCGGCGGCGCGATCACCAGTATCGGCTGTCGCCGTGAAGGAGGCGGCGGGTGCGTTGGACGCGGCGATGGTGCCTTCGACAGTGAAGGCAACAATGCTGGTGGCAGTTTGACCGTCCTGCGTAAGAACGGTCTCGATCTCGTACTTACCGGGCGGGAAGACCCGGCCCTGGATAGTGCCGAGGTACGGAATCGCGTTGCCGGTGGCGGAGACTTTGCGGAGCTCAAGCGGCATTTTGCCGAGCAGCTCGTGATTGCGGATGATCCGCATTTCGAGCTTGGGCTGCGATGCGGCGCCTGCGATGGGGTGGACCATGAAGAAGAGCGAAAGCTTGCGGGTATTCTCCGGAAGTTCGGTGCTGAGATCGGGGACGACGCGACCGTCCATGTAGCGCATCGGTTCGAAGGAACCGGCTTCTTCGTGGAGCGGCTCCACGGTGCGGACGAGCGCGATGTCGCTGAGCGACAGGCTGGACGCGACGGGCGCGACGGTGAACGTGGTGCGCGTAGCGCCGGCTTTGTTGCTGATGCGATCGAGGACCGCGGCTTCCAGGGTGTAGTCGCCAGGGTCAGCGGTGAAGTGCCGCTCCATGGTGACGACCTGATCGTGATCGTTGCGCAGCATCTCGGGGGCTTCGTGCAGAGGGACATCGTCACTGAAGCGCTGGAGAACGTCCCCTTTTTGATTTTTGATCAGCGCGACGATGGTGAGGTGGACCGAGGAGATGTGCGTGGTGGCGTCTTCGTGCGCCTGAAGCTGAGAGACCGGGACTTCGACGGCGAGCGTGCCGGTATTGCCATCGGGCAGGTTGCCGAGGTGAAGGATGGACGTCCGGAAGTCGAGAGCGGTCGGCAGACTGGCGCCGGCGAGCATCGTCAGCAGAGGCACCTCAAACGGACGGACGCCGGAGCCGCTTTCCGGGGGAACGGCGAAGTAGCCGGCCCGGGTGCGGATGACGAGACCCTTACGAAGAGGCTGAATGGCGATGGGGCGAAACTGGCCGTTGTAAGTCTTGATGTCGGGCGTGTAGGAGGCTTCGTAATACGAAGTCAGGTCGTCGTGGAGCTGCTCGAGAGGCTTTTTGAGGCTGGCGCCAGCACGGATGTAGATGCCTCCGGTGCCGGAGGCGAGGTTGATCAGGGGACTCTTGACGTCCTCCATGCTGTCGAATTCGAGGGACGACATGTTCTGGGCGTTGTCCTGGATCATGCCCTGGGGAGTGGGGTCCGTGGAGCCGCGCGCCGGACCGACCTGCGCACCGCTGATGGCGCTGCCCACTCCAAGCGCAGCGACGGACATGGCTCCCATCATGCGGTCGCCCACCTGTTTGTCGAGAGCCGCCGTGTCCACGGCGCAGATGGTCACGCCGGCCCGGTTGGCCTGACCGACGATGGACTTGATGGTGTCGCGCGCGTCGGAATCGGCGTAGAGCCCCTGGGCGAAATAGAGAACGAGCTTTCGTCCGGTGATCTGGCGCTGGGTACGGGCGACGGCGAGCAGCGCGGAGAGCGAGGGATAAGCGTGCTGGTCCTCGAGGATGCGCTGCGACTCATCGAGCGCGGAGAGGAGGAGCCTGGCGTGGGCCCGGTCGGCGGCATCGACGGTGAGGGAATCGCCCTGCGACTCGGCGAGCAGAGCCTTTTCCGCGGGATTGAGGCCGGCTTCGGGGTTCGGCGCCGGAGTGGTGGTCGCGGTCAGAATGGCCTTCTCGATGAGGTCGCGATTGGCGGTGTACGCCTGGACGAGGCGAAGGCGGCCGTTCATCTGGAGCACGGCGAAGTCGTAGCCCTTGTCCGGGATGGCCTTGAGGAGTTTGCCGGCGACATTGCGGGCGGCGCGGGCAGGGCCGGGCTCCAGGCGGTCGAAGACCAGGGTGACCAGGTGGTCGGACTGGCTGTCGCCGGTGACGAGTCGGAGGTTGGCGAGGGTGACCGGCGAACCGTTATCGGTGATGGCGAAGTCGGAAGACCGGAGATCGGTGATGGGCTTGTTGCTTTTGGTGCGCACGACAAGGTCGAGGGAGACTTCGTCCACCGTCGTGTTGAAGGAGGGCCCGGAAGCGGGTGCGGCGGCAGCCGAGGGCGCCGGGGTTTGCGCGACGGTGCCTGGAGCGCGTGCAGACTGGGCGGAGAGAAGAGCGGACGATAGCGCCAGGAGAAGGATGGCTTGCAGGGACAGCCGCAGAGCGCGGGGCGGTTGCGCCCAGAGGTGAGACATTGTGGGTACTCCCCCTCGAACCGGAGCGGGTCCGGACGGATTTTGGAGTCACCGGACGGGCGCTCCCGTGGGTGGATTCAAGATACGCTGGCGAAGAGAGCGTTCACAACCGAAAAGAAGGGCGGGGAGAGCACTGGCGTACCCCGTGTCACAATCTGTCGTTCCAAAACAGGGAGCAGAGAGCATGGATAAGGCAGCGAGTCTGAAGGAGATTCTGGAGCAGGATCCGAAGAACGCGTTTGCACGGTACGGACTGGCGATGGAATATGCGGGACGCGGGGAGACGGAGGCCGCGCTGGGCGAGTTCGGGCGGCTGCTCGAGGATCATCCGGACTATACGGCGGGATATTTCATGGCGGCGCAGACGCTGGCCAAGGCGGGACGCGAGGCGCAGGCGAAGCAGAAGCTGGTGGACGGGATGGCTTGTGCGCAACGGACGGGGAATCAGCACGCGGCGCGGGAGATGCAGGCGATGCTGGATGATATGGAGATACCGGAGTGACGCCGGGCTACAGGCAGCACAAGAGTGGACAGCGGTCAGCGCAGAGGGGATAGAGAACCCAGGATGGTCACTCTCGTAGAAGAAAATGCGCCTGCCTGCGCATTGTGCAAGACGGGGACGAGAGACGCGGGCATAATGACTCAATCATGAGAATTCCCCTGTTCCCTCTGGATACGGTGCTTTTTCCTGGAGCGGCGCTGCCACTGCGCATTTTCGAAGAGCGATACCGGGAGATGGTGGCGGAGTGCCTCACGGAGAGAAAGCCCTTCGGCGTGGTCCGTTCGGATGGGGAACAGATGGCGATTATCGGCTGCATGGCGAAGATTGTGCGTGTGGTGAAGCGCTACGACGATGGGCAGCTGGATATTTTGTGCGAGGGCGTGCAGCGCTTCGAGATTGAGGGGCTGGACGAGTCGCGCACGTTTCTCCAGGCAGATGTGGAGTTTTTCGAGGACGAGGGAGTGAGGTCGACGCGGCCCGATCGCGAAGACTGTGCAGCGCTGCATTTTGCGACGCTCCACATGGCGGGGATCGACACACCGGCATTGCATCTGGATTTAAATGCACCGGTGGCGTTTCAGCTGGCGGACGCGCTGCCGTCGGATCTGGGGTTCAAGCAGCAGTTGTTAGCCAGCCGTTCCGATGCGGATCGCACGACCAAGCTGCGCGAATTCTATAACGAGATGCTGCCGCGGCTGAGTGCGAAGGACGAAGTGAGCCGGGCGGGACAGCCAGGTTTCCCCATACACTGAAAGAAACGGTGAGACGGTGGACGCTCCTCAGGGGTCCAACCGGAAGACCTCACCCGCACAAAAAAGCAAAAGGGACAGGAGTACTTGATGGCGACTCGACGGAGCATACCCGGCGGACGAGAGCATCCACACGCGGCACACCTGCCGCAAACGCTGGGCGAGCTGCGCGGTCGTTCGGAGTACAGCGAGACGCGGCTGCGCACTCGCACGGTGAAAGACGAGATGCGCGAGAACCTGATTTGCCGGCTGAAGGCGAAGCAGCCGATCTTCCCGGGGATTATCGGGTACGAGGATACTGTGGTGCCGCAGATTGTGAACGCGGTGCTGTCGCGGCAGAACTTTATTCTGCTGGGCCTCCGCGGTCAGGCGAAGAGCCGAATTCTGCGGGCGCTGACGGCGCTGCTGGACGAGCAGATGCCGTATGTGGCGGGCTGCGAGATTCGGGACAACCCCTATGTGCCGCTGTGCCGGCGCTGCCGCGACCTGATTGTCGAGCGGGGCGATGCCACCGAGCTGGGATGGATGTCGCGCGACGAGCGCTATGTGGAGAAGCTGGCGACGCCGGATGTGACGGTGGCGGATTTGATTGGGGATCTCGATCCGATCAAGGCTGCGCGCGGCGGGCACGACCTGGCCAGCGAGATGACCATACACTACGGCCTGCTGCCCAGGGCGAATCGCGGCATTTTTGCGGTAAACGAGCTGCCGGACCTGGCGGGAAAGATTCAGGTGGCGCTGTTCAACATCATGCAGGAAGGCGATGTGCAGATTAAGGGCTACCCGGTGCGGCTGGAACTGGATGTGGCGCTGGTCTTCAGCGCGAATCCGGAGGATTACACAGCGCGCGGCAAGATTGTGACGCCGCTGAAGGATCGGATCGGGTCGGAGATTCGCACGCATTATCCGGAGACGCTGGAAGAGGGGATTGCGATCACGGCGCAGGAGGCGTGGACGGAGCGCGAGACGGGCGACGCGCAGATTCCGCAGTATCTGCGCGAGGTGATCGAGCAGGTGGCGTTCACGGCGCGCGAGGACAAGAAGGTGGACAAGCGCAGCGGCGTGAGCCAGCGGCTGCCGATTGCGACGCTGGAGCTGGCGGTGTCGAACGCGGAGCGGCGGGCGCTGATGCATGGCGAGACACGCGTCGTGCCGCGGGTAGGCGATTTGTATACGGCACTGCCGGGGATTACCGGCAAGCTGGAGCTGGAGTACGAAGGCGAGATGAAGGGCGCGGATACAGTGGTGCGGGACATCGTGCGCGCGGCCATCGGGAAGGTCTTCGACCGCTATTTTGGCGACGTGAACACCCAGCAGATCGAGCAGTGGTTCAATCTGGGCGGGACGGTGAAGATTTCCGACGAGCAGGCGGCGAAGGCGACGCTGGAGGAGCTGAAGCAGATTCAGGGGCTGATGGAGAAGCTGGCTCCGCTGGGGGTGAAGGCGAGCGATGGGGCGGAAACTGTAACCGCGGCTGCGGAATTTCTGCTGGAAGGAATGTGCGCGCATCGGCGCATCAGCCGGAATGAGGAGCGAAGCTTTTCTGCGCAGAAGAAAGCGCAGGAACGGCCGGAGCGCGTGGAGAGGGCGGAGCCGGAACGGGAATATGAGCAGTGGCAGACGCGACGGTCGCGGAGGGGAAGCTTTAATTAGCGTTCGGTGCGTACCGACGACCGCTGCGGGAATAAGACGATGAAGAGCGTTCGGTATACGAAGTTCACGGGTGATCTGGCCAGCGAGATGAGCATGGACGACCTGCTCAAGGCGCTCTCCGATTATTTGCTGGACTCGGGATTTCAGAATCCGTATGCGGAGTTTCAGGACCTCGATCAGACCATGGAAGATCTGACGCGAGGCGCTGCGGCGGGCGCTGGAGCAGGGCGATGCGTTCGATGAGAGCATCCAGCAGAAGATCGACCAGATGGCGGCGGAAGGGCAAGCTGGATGAGCTGATCGACAAGCTGATCGAGCGCATGGAGCGGGAGAATTACATTTCGACGGAGCGCTCGCAGGAATCCGGCGCAGGTTTCGCAGGCGGCGGGACAGATGGGCGGCCCGCAGACCGAGGCGCGGTTTGAAGTGACGGACAAGAGCCTCGATTTTCTCGGATACAAGACGCTGCGCGATCTGCTGGGGTCGCTGGGCAAGGCGAATTTTGGGCGGCACGACACGCGGCACTGGGCGACGGGCGTGGAGACGAGCGGCGGATCGCAGCCGTATGAGTTCGGCGACACGCTGAACCTGGATGCGCCGGCGACGCTGAAGTCGGCGATTGCGCGCGAGGGGCTGACGCTGCCGCTGAATCTGGAATACAGCGATCTGCAGGTGCATCAGTGCGAGTATCAAAGCTCGTGCGCGACGGTGGTGATGCTGGACTGCTCGCACTCGATGATCCTGTACGGCGAGGACCGCTTTACGCCGGCGAAGAAAGTGGCGATGGCGATGGCGCATCTGATCCGCACGCAGTATCCGGGCGACACGCTGTCGCTGGTGCTGTTTCACGACTCGGCGGAGGAGACTGCCGGTGTCGCAACTGGCGCGCGTGAAGGTGGGTCCGTACTACACGAACACGCGCGAGGGCCTGCGGCTGGCGCAGCGCATTCTGTCGCGGCAGCGCAAGGACATGAAGCAGATCGTGATGATCACGGACGGCAAGCCGTCGGCGCTGACGCTGCCGGACGGGCGGATTTACAAGAACGCGTTCGGGCTGGATCCGCTGGTGGTGAGCGAGACGCTGGAAGAAGTGTCGCGCTGCAAGCGGCAGAACATCATGATCAACACTTTCATGCTGGCGTCGGATTTCGGGCTGGTGCAGTTTGTGCAGAAGGTGACGCAGATGTGCAAGGGGAAGGCCTACTTCACCACGCCGGAGACGCTGGGCGAATATCTGCTGATGGATTACATGCAGCGACGGATGAAGACGATCCACTGAGGACTGGCCGTCCAGGCGGTCGCGCATCGCGCCTGCCAGTCGTGCCGAAGCGATCGGCGATCCGCTATCCAGCGGGCACGTAGCGGACGTGGTAGCCGCGCGGCGATGGATGGAAGCCGGCTTCCTGGAGAAATCGCGCTAAGAAGTGCTGGTGGGCGGGTTGGCCGTCCGATGGCGTCGATCGAGGAGACCGCCATGATGGCGGGTTTCCGGAATCTGTAACAGTTCCTGAGCATAATTCGCGAGAAATGTGGCGAGATCGCGCGCGACGGCGGAGCGGTCCGGCTCGTCCGGCGGCAAAAAGACCTGGATGGCGGGGTTGTTGCGGCGCAGGTACGCGACCAGCGTCGCCGTTGCGAAGGATGACGCTGGCGCCGACACTACGTGTGAGTGCAGCAACGTTGTCGGAGGCGGCGCTGTCAGGAGTCGGGCCAGCGCAGGATGCTGCCCCAGGGATTGGCGGGATCGGTGGCAGCGAGGAGCGAGCATCTCAGGCTGGTCGGGCGCGGTGGTGCGCAGCGAGCGGAGCAGATCGACGGCGGCGGGCTGGGCAAACTGCGCGCGCGCCGAGTCCGGCGACGAAATAGCCGCGGCGAACGCGGCCCTGGGCTTCGAGGGCTTTCAGGACTTCATAGACGGCGGAGAATCCGCCGGGAAGGTTTTCCTGCGCGACGGTTTCGCGGGTCACGATGCCGTAGCGCTGGAGCAGCTGCTGCGCGATGGCGTGGGACCACGCTGTCTGCGCCGGCGGGTGTAGTGCGGTCGGGCGCCGGGACCAGCGTCCAGCGGCCCTGCGCGCTGGGGGGGGTGGTGCGGCGGGAGCGGAAGGCGGGCTGGTTGTGGACGCGCTTGCCGGAGCGGATGTTTCGGGCCTCGCGATAAAGGCGCGCAGAGCGTGGAGCGTGTCGTTGGTGACGAGGCCGCGCCAGACGAGCGACCAGAGCGCGTAAAGGGTTTCGCCAGGATAGCCGCCGCCGATGGCTTCGTGGAGATCGGCGAAGAACATCGCGCCGTTGGCGGTGAGGCAGGCGAGGATCGATTCTTCCCGCGGGCTCGAGCGATTCCGCTGCGGCGAGGCGAGGTGGGAGCAAGTCGGCGATGCGGTCGGAGAGGTAGAGCGCAATGCGGCCGTCGCGTTCGCCGAGGGAATCGACGCCGCACCAGACGACTTCGCCGGCGGCGATGAGGGTATCGAGGTCGGCGGGCGAGTAGCGGGCGAGGCGAGCGGGGAGAATTTGCGATTCGAGCAGCGAGGCGGGCAGCGGCGCGCCCTGCAGCGACTCGATAGTGTCGAGCAGGGCGTCGAGGCCGCGACGGCGTTGCAGAACGCCCTGCCAGTGGGTCTCGAAGCGGGCGAAAAGCCGCGGCTCGGCGGGCTCGATTTCTTTCCGTAACCGTGCCAGTGACTTATTGCGAATGAGGCGGAGGGATTCGGCGTCGCAATACTCGCGGCTGGCGCCCTGGGGGCGAAATCCGCCTTCGAGGACGCGGCCGTCGTGGACGAGCGTGCGGAGGGCGGCTTCGATGGGCGGAGTGTCGAGCCCGAAGCGGGCGGCGACTTCGCGGAGGGTGAAGGGACCGTGCGTGCGGGCGTAGCGGCGGACGAGCTCGAGGACGGGCGCAGGGTTCGGGGCGAGGAAGGCTTCGGGCAGACCGGCGGGAAGTTTGAGATGAAGAGCGTCGCGGTAGCGGGCCGCATCTTCGACGCGATATAGCGCGGTTCGCCGGCGATTTTGACGGGGACGATGCGGCGGGCGGTGACGAGAGTGTTAATGGATTTCAAGAGCTCGGGGCTCGCGATGCGCTGCGCGATTTCCTCGCGCGTGAGGTCGCCGAGGCGGAGGAGCAGATTCTGCAGGGCATCGGCGATTGCGAGCGCGCTGATTCTCGCCGAGGAGCTGGAGTTGCGCCTCGACTTCTGCGATGGCAACGGGATCGAGCAGTTCGCGGAGATCGGCTTCGCCGAGGAGGTCGCGCGAGCTGGGACTGATCGATGGAGAGAGCGGCGGCGCGGCGTTCGGCGAGCGGGGCATCGCCGTCGTAGATGAAGTTGCCGACGTAGCCAAAGAGAAGTGAGGCGGCGAAGGGTGAGGCTTTCGGCGTGTCGACGACGTGAACCTGGATTTCGTTTTCTTTGATGGAGCGGAGGACATCGATGAGCGCCGGCATGTCGAAGGAATCGCGCAGGCACTCGCGATAGGCTTCGAGGAGCATGGGGAAGTCCGGATAGTGTGAGGCGACGGCGAGGAGGTCGGCGGCGCGTTTGCGCTGCTGCCAGAGCGGGGCGCGGACATTCATGCGGCGGCGCGGCAGAAGCAGGGCGCGCGCGGAGGCCTCGCGAAATTTTGCGGCGAAGAGGGCGGTGGAACTGAGCTTGCGGACGACGAGGTCGTGAGCCTCGGCGGGATCGGGGAGGAGCAGCGCTGGATCGGGTGGTCGGTCCACGTCGGGAAAGCGGAGCACGAAGCCGTCGTCGGTAGACATGGTTTCGACGTGCGGACCGCCGGCGGCGAGGATTTGTGCGGCGGCAGCCATGGCCCAGGGCGTGTGGATGCGATTGCCAAAGGGGGTAAGGACGCAGACGCGCCAGTCGCCGAGGTCGTCGCGGATGCGCTCGATGAGGAGGGTGCGGTCATCTGGCACAACCGTTGTTACATTTGCCTGGTCAGCGAGGAACTGAAGAAGATTTTCGGCGGCCTGGGCGTCGAGGTCATGTTCGCGAACGAGGCGGCTGATGGCGGCGTTGGGCGGGAGCGCGCGCAGCTCGCGGACCAGAGCGCCGATGCGACGGCCGAACTCGAGAGGCCGGCCGGCCTGGTCGCCATGCCAGAAAGGGAGCTTGCCGGGCGCTCCGGGCGCGGGAGAGACGTGAACCTGGTCATGGGAGATTTCGTCGATGCGCCAGGTGGAAGCGCCCAGGGAGAAAACTTCGCCGACGCGGGATTCGAAAACCATTTCTTCGTCGAGTTCGCCGACACGAACCGGCTTTTTGTGCTCGCCGGAGAGAAAGACGCCATAGAGGCCGCGATCGGGGATGGTCCCGGCGTTGAGGATGGCGAGGCTTTTGGCGCCTTCGCGCGGGGTCAGGAGGTTCGCTTCGCGGTCCCAGGTGATGCGCGGGCGGAGCTCGGCAAATTCGTCGGAAGGGTACTTGCCGGAGAGGAGATCGAGGACGTTGAAGAAGGTGGCGCGGGTGAGGGTGGTGAAGGGCGCGGCGCGGCGAACGAGATTGTAGAGTTCGTCGGTGGAAATTGCCGGCTCTCGCGGGGGCTGGCCTTTGAGGCGGGGTTCGGAGAGCGCAGGCGGATGGGCAACGGTGGCGACGATTTGCTGGGCGAGGACGTCGAGGGGATTACGCAGGATGGAGGTCGCCTCGACGTGGCCTTCGTGCATGGCGCTGGTGACGGCGGAGCAGGCGATGAGATCGGCGCGGAACTTGGGGAAGATGATGCCTTCGCTCGTGACTCCGACCTTGTGACCGGCGCGGCCGATGCGCTGCATGCCCGCGGCGACGGAGGGTGGCGACTCGATCTGAATGACAAGGTCGATGGCGCCCATGTCGATGCCGAGCTCGAGCGAGGAGGTGGCGACGACGGCGCGAATCTGCCCTTCCTTGAGCTGGGTTTCGATTTCGGAGCGCTGCGCGGCGGCGAGGGAGCCGTGATGGGCGCGAGCCAGGGGTTCCTGTGCCAGGTCGTTGACGAGAGCGGCGAGGCGTTCGGCGGTGCGACGGTTGTTCACGAAGATGATGGTGGACTGACGCTGGCGGATGATGGCGAGGAGCCGGGGCGGGATCGTGGTCCAGATCGAGGCGCGCTTTTGGGGAGAGTCCGGAGGGAGAGAGGGGTCCGACCCTGGCGTTTTCAGATCTTCAACCGAAACTTCAACTTTAAGCTTGAGATGTTTGGGTTCGGATGCGTTGATGATGCTGACTGGGCGATCGGCTCCGCCGAGGAAACGGGCCACTTCTTCGAGAGGACGCTGCGTCGCGGAGAGGCCGATGCGCTGGATGGGCCGAGTCGCGATGGCTTCAAGGCGCTCAAGCGAAAGGGCGAGGTGGGCTCCGCGTTTGGTGGGGACGAGGGCGTGGATCTCATCGACGATGACGGTCGAGACGGTGCGGAGAGCGGCGGCCGATTCCGAGGTGAGGAGGAGGTAGAGAGATTCGGGCGTGGTGATGAGGATGTCGGCGGGATGGCGGCGGAAACGAGCGCGCTCGGATTGGGGCGTGTCGCCGGTGCGGATGGCAATCTCGGACTGGCGTAAAGGGATGCCGGCACGATGGGCGATTTCGGCGATGCCGTTGAGGGGCACGCGGAGGTTGCGTTCGACATCGACAGCGAGGGCCTTGAGGGGGCTGATGTAGACCACGCCGCAGCCGGTGGCGGGCTCCCGGTCGCTGGTTTCGGGGAAATCGTGAAACATGAGGCGGTCGAGACACCAGAGAAAGGCGGTGAGGGTTTTGCCGGTGCCGGTGGGGGCGAGGATGAGGGTCGATTCACCACGGGCAATGGCGGGCCAGCCGAGACGTTGCGGCATGGTCGGCGTGCCGAGAACAGAGCGGAACCAGTCGCGTGTGACGGGATGGAAGAGGTCGAGAGGGTCGATCGTGGATGGAGATTCCGGGTTAGATTTCTTCGCGGACACCCTGATGGTGAGAATAATGCGTCTCGACAGAAGTCAGGAGTCAACAGAGGGAACGCGGAAGTGAGAAGCCGGAGGCTGGAGGCAGTAAGTCGCACCGCGCACTCCCGCGAGGGGCCCCATTCAACCCGGTGCAAAGAGGACCGATTGGTTGGCGGTAGTCTTTTGGTTTCTTCCTTCCTGCTTCCCGGCTAGCGAATCGGTTTGTACCAGACGGTCTTGGGGGTGAGCATGGTTTGCCAGTGGGAGTCCATGCGGGGCTGCTCACTGAGCCCGAGGAAGAGGACGCCGTCGGGGGCAAGGGCGCGGTGCATGGTGAGAAGCACGTGGCGGCGGGTTTCCTGGGGAAAGTAGATCATCACGTTGCGCAGGAATATTACGTCGAATATTTCCGGCACGATGGCGTCGCGGCAAAGATTGCGCTGCCGAAACCGGCAGAGACGCTTGATGTCGGGATGGATCTCCCATTCGTCGCCGATGCGGACGAGGTATTTGACCAGGAAGCGGGCAGGCAGGCCGCGGTTGATCTCGATGCGCTGGTAGCGGCCGGCACTGGCGCGCTCCACCATTTCGGCGGAGAGATCGGTGCCGAAGATGTCGATGTGCCAGGTGGCAAGCTGGGGGAAGTGCTCGCGCAGCATCATCGCCACGGAGTAGGCTTCCTGACCGGAGGAGCTCGCGGCGGACCAGAAACGGAGGGTGCGCATCGTTTGGCGGCTGACGATCAGCGCGGGCAGCAGGGTCTCGCGGAGGTAGTCGTAGGTGGGAGTGTCGCGAAAAAAGCTGGTCTCGTTGATGGTCATGGCTTCCGCAACGGAGCGCTGCAGGGAGCCGGAGTCGGTGCGAAGAGCGGAGACGAGCTGATTGAGCGAATGGAGGCCGCGGCGGTGGAGCAGGCCCTGCAAACGCGATTCAAAGAGGTAATCGCGCGAGGGGTCGACGTGATTGCCCGAATTGCGCATGACGACGTCGCGCAGATACTCGTAGTCGAGGGAGGAGGCGCTCATCGGGCGATGGTCTCCGCGCGCGTGTGGACTGCTGGAGTGGAAACGAGGCGCAGGATCTCGCCGGGAATGGCGTCAAGGGGGAGGATTTTGCTGGCAAGGCCGGCGTTGGCGACCGAGCCCGGCATGCCCCAGACGATGCTGGTGGCCGCATCCTGAGCGAAGATGACGCCGCCTGCGGAGCGGATGATGCGGGAGCCAGCGAGCCCGTCGGATCCCATGCCGGTGAGGATGATGCCGAGGACGCGCGCCGCGCAGGCGGCCGCAGCGGAGCGGAAGAGGACGTCGACGGAAGGGCGGCAGAAATTTTCCGGATCGTTCTGTTGCAGGCGGAGGCGGAGCTCGCGGGTGAGCTCGAGATGCCAGTCGCCGCGGGCGATGTCGACCACGCCAGGTTCAGCCACCGCATCGGGGGCGGCTTCACGGACGCGGAGAGAACACAGGCTGTTCAGGCGCTCGGCGAGCAAGCCGGTAAAGAGACGCGGCATGTGTTGCACGATGAGGATGGGCAGCGGAAAGCTGGCGGGAATTCCAGGCAGCAGGACTTCCAGGGCGGCGGGGCCTCCGGTGGAGACGCCAATGACGACAATCTTTGGCGACAGAGAAGAGGGGGGCGGCAGCGTCGGCCGTGATGGTTGAGCAGCGGGCGCTGCGGATCGGGCGATTTCCGGCGGGAACAACGCCAGGATTTTGGGGAGCAGTTCGCGGCTGAGGGTTTCCACGCCTTGACGAATACCATTCTGCGCGCCGGGTTTGGTCACGTAGTCGGTAGCGCCGCGGGCCAGGGCTTCGATCGTGATACGAGCGCCCCGCGAGGTGAGGGTGCTGCACATGATGACCGGGACGCGACGGTCAGCGCGGCGGATGCTGGAGAGAACTTCGAGGCCGTTTATGCCGGGCATCTCGATGTCGAGCAGCACGAGATCGGGGTGCATGCGCTCGAAGGTGGCGAGGCCTTCCTGGCCCGAGGAAGCGCTGGCCGCGATCTCGATAGAGGGGTGAGGCTCGAGGACCATGCGCAGGAGGCTGCGCATCACGGCCGAGTCATCGATGTGCAGGACGCGCACCTTGCGCGGCGGCTGGACGGGCAGGCTCATAGCTCTTCGATCCCGGTCATGCGGAGTTTGTCGAACAGACCAGCCTCATCGAAGGGCTTGATGAGATATTCGTCGGCACCGGCGAGGAGAGCGGCTTCGATATGGTCATTCTCGGCTTCGGTGGTAACCATCACGATTTTGGTGGCGTTGAAGGCGGGATCGGCGCGCGCCGTTTCGAGCATCTCGAGTCCGGACATGACGGGCATATTCCAGTCGACGAGAGCGACGGTGAAGGGCCCCGCATCGCGCAGGCAGGCCAGGCCCTGCCTGCCGTCGACCGCTTCGACGCACTCCACTCCGTGTTCTGCAAAAAGCGAGTGGAGGTAGTTGCGGATGAAGCGCGAATCGTCGACCACCAGGGCGCGCATGGCATTCCTTTCGCTGCCCGCCAGCCTCAGGCGGGAAAGGCACTGGCGAGCCGCATCGGATCGAGGCGCTCGGGTTCAAGAGTGACGAGAAGGCGGTCCTTCAGTTTCCATGCCCCGTCGAAGAGAGCCTGGCGGCGCGCCTCCAGCGTCGCCGGATTGGGCTCATGGTCGGCGGCGGAGACGTGCAGGACTTCGCCGACGGAGTCGACGAAGAGGCCAAAGAGGCCGCTCCCGTCTTCGAAAACCAGCACATCTTCGGGAGCTTGCGCGGGTCCCATGCCCAGCAGGCGGCGCAAGCTGACGGCGGTGAGGACTTCGCCGCGGTAGTGCACCAGGCCTCCGACAAAGTAGGGAGCCAGCGGAACAGGTTGGGTCGCCGGTTTGCCGAGGATCTCCAGAACGTGGGCGATGGGAACTCCGAAGAGGGTATCGCCCACCGTCACGGAGCAGACTTCCTGGGTCTGGTTGGCTCGAACTTCATTCATGGTGTTTTCTCCGGGGCAAATTGCGGTTCGGCGACCGGGTCGAGGGAGGGAATGGCGGATAGGCTGACGATACCAGTGACCTTCTCGTGGAGAAGGGTGATGCCATCGGCCCCAAGGCCGGAGCCTGCCTCCTCGAGTTGACGGCCTCCCGTTACATCGAGAACCTGGGTGACGGTCATGCCGATATGGCGCTGGCCATCGCGGCAGACCACGACCGTGGTCTGCGCTTCGGGATCGTCGCTCTGGTCGAGGAACGCGGCGGCGGCATCATCGAGGGGCAGCAGCGTGCCCTCGAAGCGAAGAACAGGACGCGAGCCGGCGCGTTCGATGCGGCAGCGCGGGATGCGCTCGATGCGCACCACGGTTTCCAGAGGCAGCGCGGCGCGGCGGTTTCCGGTTTCGACCAGCAGGAAGTCGTGACGGTCGCGGTTCTTTTCATCGGCGGTCTCGTCGGTTTCCGCGGATAGGCCAACGTTGGCGTTCTGCGCGATGGCGCCGGGATTGAGGATCAAAGCCATTTCGCCGTTGCCGAGAATCGTGGCGCCCGCATAGAAACCGATTTCCCGCAGAACCGCGGCCAGCGGCTTGACGACAATTTCTTCGGGGTCGGCGAGACCGTCAACCACGAGGCCAAAGCGGCGTCCGTCGGCGTTGAGGATGGCGATGTCGCAGGGCGCGGTGCGCTCGCGCGTCGCCTGCCGGAGCAGGCGGTCGAGAAAGACGAGAGGCAGTAAGCGTCCGCGGAGGCGGTAGAGGGCGGCATTTTCGAGGCGCTCGATGCGGCTGTCGGTCTCGCCAGTGGCCAGATGCACCAGCTCCGTGAGCGAAGCCTGGGGCACGGCAAAATTTTGACCACGGCTGCGTACGATCAGCGCCGGGATAATGGCAAGGGTGAGCGGAATGCGCAGGCGCAGCACGGTGCCCTGGCCGGCGCAACTGTCGATTTCGACTTTCCCGCCAATTTTTTCGACATTGGTGCGGACGACATCCATGCCCACACCGCGGCCGGAGACGCTGGTGACCGCTGCGGCGGTGGAAAAGCCAGGAAGAAAGATGAGCTGAAGGATCTCGCGCTCATTCATCTGCTCAGCGCGCTGGGGAGAGACCAGCTGGCGCTCGATGGCCTTCTGGCGAATTCTTTCGATGCTCATGCCTGCGCCGTCGTCGTGCACTTCGACGATCACGTGGCTGCCTTCGTGGCAGGCGCGCAGCCGGACCAGACCTTCGGCGGGCTTGCCCTGGGCGACGCGCACTTCCGGTCTTTCGATGCCGTGGTCGATCGAGTTTCGAATGGCGTGGGTGAGCGGGTCACGGATGGCCTCCAGCAGGCTCTTGTCCAGTTCGGTCTCCTGACCTTCCATTTCGAGGCGGATTTTTTTATCGAGGCTGAGAGCGAGATCGCGGACCAGGCGCGGAAAGCGGGAGAAGACATGGCTGACCGGCTGCATCCGCGCCTTCATGACGGACTCGCGCAGATCGGCGGTGACCATATCGAGACGGCGGCCGAGGGTGCCAAAGCCGGCATCGGCACTGGTGGCCTGAAGAATCTGGTTGCGGGTGAGCACCAGTTCGCCCACCAGGTTCATCATGCGGTTGAGCAGCTCGACGTCGACGCGCAAAGTGGAATCAGCGGTGCCGGGCGTGGAAGCTGCCTTGGCTTCGGACGCCGCAGCGGTTTCTGTCGCGGGCCGCGCCGGAGACGAGGCAAGCGCAGCCAGCGGAACGGGTTGCGGTTCCCGGTCCTGCACAGCGGCTTCCACCTCCCTGGGCGGCCCTGCCTCGCCGGGCGAATCCGGAGGAGGCGCACTTTGATGATCACGATGAGAGCGTCGCGGCGCGCGCGGTTTGCCAGTCCTCGCAGTCCGCGGGGATGCTGTGACCGTCGCCGCCAGCGCGGGTTCGGCAACGGGAACCGAGGCTTCGCCGAGCTGGAGCTTTTCAAGACGCGCGATCATGGCGGTGTCCTGCTCCTGGTTTTCCCCTTCGCCGCCGGTGGTTTCGATGGAGCGCAGAACGCCGCGCAGGATGTCCATGAGCGCAAGCAGGCCACTGACGATGCCGGCATTCGCGGCCAGCTTGCCGTCGCGGAGCAGGCCGAGCAGGTTCTCGCCAGCGTGGGACAGCGCTTCGAGGCGGCTGAAGCCGAGGAAGCCGGTGGTCCCCTTGATGGTGTGTACCGCCCGGAAAATCTCCGCCAGGAGCTCGGTATCGCCGGGGCGCGTCTCCAGATCAGTGAGGCACCGCTCCATGCGGTCGAGCCCCTCCTGGCTTTCAAGCAGGAATTCGCGAGTGAGGTCGTCCACGATGAACTTATCGGACGCAGGAAGTGGAACTTGAGAACCGCGGTGGGCGGCGGCCCGGTACGCGGTCGCCCGTTTTGCGATAGCCTCAGAGACGCATGACAGGGATTGATGCGGCAACACTCGATGAGCTGCGCCAGGCGGCGCTGGAAGCGGCAGGGCACGCTTACGCGCCTTATTCAAAGTTTTTTGTGGGCGCGGCGCTGCTTTTTGAAGATGCCACCGTGGTGACGGGTTGCAATGTCGAAAATGTCTCCTACGGGCTGACCAGTTGTGCGGAGCGGAATGCCCTGTTTCGGGCCATCAGCGAGCGTGGCACGGGCCAACGGATTCGGGCGATTGCGGTGGCGAACCGGAACGGGGCCGCGAGCCCGCCGTGTGGCGCGTGCCGGCAGGTGATGAGCGAATTTGTGACTCCGGATGCAGTAGTGACGTTTCCTGGCGTGAATGGCACCGAAACAAAGCCGTTTGCGGAACTGTTTCCCTACGGATTCAGGTTCGAGCCACAGGGCGGGCCCCGATGAGCGCGGCGCTGCATGCCGTGGATCTGATCCGGAAGAAGCGCGATGGAGGAGAACTCCATCCCGAAGAGATTCGTTTTCTGGTCGAGGGCGCGGCTCGGAAGACGATTCCGGAGGAACAGCTGTCGGCGTGGCTGATGGCGGTGTTCTTGCGTGGAATGTCGCTGGCCGAACTGGATACGCTCACGACCGCGATGCGCTATTCGGGCGAGGTGCTCGATCATACCGGGCTGGGACGCAAAACGGTCGATAAGCATTCCACGGGTGGCGTGGGGGACAAGACGTCGTTCCTGGTCGCTCCTATTGCAGCGGCCGCGGGACTGGCGGACCCGATGATCAGCGGGCGGGCCCTGGGGCACACGGGGGGAACCCTGGATAAGCTGGAGTCGATTCCGGGGTATCGGACGCAGTTGTCGCTGGCCGAGATGCGGAAGGTGCTGGAACAGTGCGGCGCGTCGATCGTGGGGCAGACCAGGAACCTGGTTCCAGCGGATCGCAGGCTCTACAGTCTGCGCGACAGAACGGCGACGGTCGAGAATCGTTATTTGATTTGCGCGTCGATTATGAGCAAGAAGCTGGCGGCGGGCCTGGATGCGCTGGTCATTGATGTGAAGACGGGTTCGGGTGCGTTTTTGCGCAGTGAGGACGATGCCAGGGTTCTGGCTGCGCTGATGGTGGAAACCGGGGAGCGCGCGGGAACGCGGACGGTGGCAGTGCTGACCGATATGAGCCAGCCGCTCGGCCGGATGGCCGGAAACTGGGTCGAGATTGTGGAGTCGATGGAGTTGCTGCGGGGCGGTCGCGATCCGCTGAGCGAGGATTTGCGGGAGGTTTCGCTGATTCTTGCGGGATGGATGATTTATCTCGGCGGAGCCGCGCGGAGCGCGGAAGCGGGGCGTGATCTGGCGGAGGAAAAGCTGGCGGATGGGTCGGCGTTGCGGATTTTCCGCGCGATGGTCGAGGCGCAGGGCGGGGATGTAAAGGCGCTGGATGCGGGAGCGGCATTCCATACGCCGAAGTTTCGACGGGATTTTCGCGCTATGCGAAGCGGGTATTTTGTATCGGCGGACTGCACAAAAATTGGCTGGGCGGTGCAACGGCTGGGCGCAGGGCGGGAGCGCGCAGGCGAGCCGGTGGAGGCGCACGCCGGGCTGGAAATGCACGTCAAGCTGGGCGGTAAGATCGAAGCTGGCCAGCCTTTGGCGACCCTGTTCGCCGAAGACGAGGCGCGGTTTGCGGAGCCGGAACATCTGCTGAGCGAGGCACTGCGGATTGACGATGCACCGACGGCCGCCCCACCGCTGCTGCGGGAGATTGTCTCTGCGGAAAATAAGGACGCTTATTTGAAGAAGCGGGTCACTGGTTCCCTATAGCGCGTAGCGGATGGAGCGTTGAGCTTCTGACGGTCAGCGTTCAGGGATGGAACGAGCCACATTTGGCGAGCGCGAGCGAGACGAAAAGCAGCGTGTGGCTACGTTTTCCTGCTGAGGAATTCTCGAAAGCCGGTAGGATTGCAGAAAACCTGAGGAGAACGCTTTGGGTCGATTTACGGGTGTGCTGGGGCTGCTGACGATGCTGTTGCTGGCGTGGATTTTTTCCACCAACCGCAGGGCGATCCGGTGGCGCACCGTGGTCTGGGGCCTGGGGCTGCAGATTCTCTTTGCGGTGTGCGTGGTGGAGTGGACCTTCGGACAGAAGGTCATGCACGCGGCGGGCGCGGCGGTGAACAAGCTGCTGGCGTATGCCTTCGATGGATCGACCTTTGTGTTTGGGGACCTGGGCGCCCAGCACTCGAAGATCGCTGGCGTGTTCGGGACGAACTTCTTCGCTTTTCAGGTGCTGCCGACCATTATCTTCATCTCGGCATTCTTTGCGGTTCTCTATTACCTGGGAATCATGCAGCTGGTCATTCGCGGCTTTGCCAAGGCGATGCTGTGGACCATGAAGGTGTCAGGCGCGGAAAGTTTGAACGTGGCAGCGAGCATTTTTATGGGGCAGACGGAAGCGCCGCTGACCATCCGGCCGTTTTTGCCTGACGCGACGCGCTCGGAGCTGATGACGATTATGACCAGCGGGATGGCGCACGTTTCGGGCGGGATCATGGCGGCGTACATTCTTTACGGAATTTCGGCCAGCAGCCTGCTGGCAGCGGTCATCATGACGGCGCCGGGTACGATTTTGATTTCGAAGATGCTGGTGCCGGAAACGGAGAAGCCGGCGACTGAAGGCGTGGTGCGGATTCCGGAGAGCGCCGAACATAAGGACGAGAATCTGATCGGGTCCATTGCGCGCGGGACCATCGATGGCGGGCGCCTCGCGTTCAACGTGGGAATTATGCTGATTTCATTTCTGGCCCTGATTGCGCTGCTGAACGGCATTCTGGGCGGAATGCACAACTGGCTGGGATACCATCACATTCCGTTTCCGCATTCGCTCGATGCGATTCTGGGGTTCTTCTTTGCCCCGGTGGCCTGGCTGATCGGGATCCCGTGGCATGACGCGCCGACGGTGGGCAATTTGCTGGGCACCCGAATGGTGCTGAACGAGCTGGTGGCCTACACGTATCTCGGGGGGCTGGCGAAAAGCGGCGCACTGGCGGCGCGGTCGGTGACGATCGCGACGTTTGCCCTTTGCGGGTTTGCGAACCTGAGCTCGATCGGGATTCAGATTGGCGGGATCGGGGCGCTGGCGCCGAACCGGAGAAACGAGCTGGCCAAGCTGGGCTTCCGGGCGATGCTCGCGGGGACGATGGCGAATCTGATGTCGGCGTCGATTGTGGGAATTCTGATTCACTAACCTGAATCGAGTAACGATGACGGATACAGTTTTCGAGAAGGCGAGTGCGGCGGCGGAGTTTGTGCTGGCACGGACGGAGTTGCGGCCGCGGATCGCCATCGTCCTGGGGTCGGGGCTGGGGGCGTTTGCGGGGCAACTGGAAGCGCCGACGGCGATTGCGTTTGCGGAGATTCCTCATTTTCCGCGGTCGACGGTGCCGGGGCACAGCGGGAAGCTCGTGATCGGGAAGGTGGCGGGTGTCCCGGTCGCTGTGATGCAGGGGCGCGTGCATGCCTATGAGGGTTACAGCTCGGAGGCAGTGACGTTTCCGGTGCGGGTGTTGGGGCGGATGGGCGTCACGATGCTGGTGCTGACGAACGCGGCGGGCGGGATTAATGATGCGCTGAAGCGCGGGCAGTTGGTGTTGATTGCGGACCACATTAATTTGTCGGGGCGAAATCCGGTGGCGGGTCCGCAGGACGAACGGCTGGGTCCGCGATTCTTCGACATGAGCGAGGCATATTCCAGCCGGCTGCGGTTGCTGGCGATTGAGGCCGCTCGATCGATGGAGTTTCGATTGTATGAGGCCGTGTATCTGAGCGTGCTTGGGCCGAGCTTTGAGACTCCTGCGGAGATTCGAGCGTTTCGGACGATGGGCGCAGACCTGGTCGGCATGTCGACGGTGCAGGAGACGATTGTGGCGCGGCAGATGGGCATCGAGGTATTAGGCATCTCGTGTGTTACAAATTTGGCGGCCGGCATCCAGGCTGAACCGCTGAGCCACGAAGAGGTGATGGCGACTGGTCGGGCGGTGGAGGCACAGCTGGCCGGGTTGTTGACGCGAGTGGTGCCGATGATGGGAAGTGAGGCGAGCTGAGCACAGAACGCTATGGCTCCTCGAACCGCATATCGAGATTGATTTCCATCGCCACCGGTTGACCGTGCAACCGCGCGGGCTTAAAGCGATAGAGACTTGCTGCCGCCAACGCCTTCTCGTCGAGTCGCTGGTTTGAGCTTTGCACGACCTGCGCATTGCGTGGGACGCCGCTTTCATCCAGGACACAACCAACCAGAACGCGGCCAGATGCATGAGCGTCCCTCACTGCATCCCGAAAGAACTGGTCTTTTGGATGGGAGATCATGATTGGCGTAGTAATGCCAACGCCGGGCTTATAAATCTTCCCGGTGAACGGTTGCTCGGCTGCCGAGTTGGTCGAGCTTGTTGCAGGCTCTATGGCCGAGGCCGCGCCATTGGGCATTCCGCTGGTGTTCGTCGGTGCGCCTGCGGGATGCTGATCGTGCCAGTCGGGTGCCGGTTCGGCGCTCTTGACCCAGGCGGCTACGTAGAGGTCACGCAACATCGACGCTCCTGCGGCGAGGCGTTCTGCGGTGAACTGCCTGGACTCGGGCGTTCCGGTGCCATCAAAGCCATGCTGCTTGTCGAGTTGGTAGACCCGCTCGACCAGCGAGTTGCTGTGGCGGAGGTAGGCGAGATAGTCATCCCACTCATCATTAATGGGATGGACGGGTGCGACGAGCGGCTGAACGTCGGAGATGTTGATAGCGGCATCGACGAAACCGGATTCGAACTGGCTGTGAATACTGTGCTCGGTGGTGTAGCCGTTGGGGTTCTCTTTTTCGACCCAGCCGTTGAAGTTGATGGTGACGTGGAGGGGCTGCGAACCGTCGGCCACGTAGTGGCCGAGCCAGCCGGCGTAGAAGAGAATGGCCGCCTCGACGGGTTTGGTGTCCTGATGGGCGGCGGAGAGGATGCGGTAGTCGCGCATGGCAGATTTGAGGCGCTCCCAGACTTCGCTGGTGATGTACGGCTGGAAGCCGACCTTCTCCGGGCGGAGGTCGGCGGCCCGATCGGGATGCGTGGCGATGTAGGCGTAGAGCGCGGCGATGTACTGATAGCGCTGGCGCGGGAGGGTGCCGATGAGGTCGGCGTACTCGATGTCGATGAAGTGGTCGGGAGCTTGTTCGGAGCTGAGTTCGGGTTCGGCGCGGGAACGCCAGCGGTCCGGCTCGGGGCCGAGGTAAGCGATTTCGTTGATGGCTTCCGGCGTGCGCATGAAGGTGGGCATGTCGGCGGGGAGGGATTCAGCCGCAAGACGATTGATTATGGTGTGGCCTTTGCTGCCCCAGCCATACGAGAAAGGGACAGCGAGAAGACAGAGCAGCAGGACGGAGAGCGGGTGCCGGAATTTCATTCTTGGGTGAGTATACGCAACAGGGTTGAGCGGACAGCCGGTAGCTTGTTTGGCTGCGAAGACGAGGAATAGAGGATCAACGAGCGGCGAATCCCTAGACGCCGACGGGGAAGGGCTTCGCGGAAGCGTCATCCAGGTTGGCGCCCGTGCGCCAGCGTTCGAAGCGTCCCTGGAAGAGTGAGAGCAGCCCTGTGTACCAGTACCCCACGACGAACAGCAGCAGGAACGGCACGGTGAAGTAGTTTTCGTTGGCGACGGCGTACCAGATGCAGAGGGCGAAGTAGCCTCCGACGAGGAGTTCAATGAGCGGGATCAGGCCTAGCCTCTTGCGATACTTGGAAGCGCCTCTCGATTTTTCGCCGCGTTTCTGCACGCGGTATTTAGGCGTGCGCTTGAAAGCGCTCTGAATGCCGAAGAGCGCTTCCATGACGGCGATGGTGTTGGTAATGGTGAGGCCGATGCCGAGAGACATGAGAAATGGGAGGTAGAGAAAGGTGCGAAACCAGCGGCGCGGGTAGAGCTCCTTTTGCGAGACCAGATAAAAGGAGGAGATGGAGAACGTGGATGCCAGAAAGAGAGGGAAGTCGATGTAAAGCATCTCCCACCAGCCCTGATAAAAGCGGATGATCATGGCGGGCATGAGCAGGACCGAGAGCACGACCATGAGCGGGTAACTGATGTTCGCGGTGAGATGATACCAGGCTTCGACTTTGACACGCAGAGGGACGTCGGAGCGAAACACGCGGGGCAGGATTTTTTTGGAGGTCTGGATCAGGCCTTTGGCCCAGCGCTGCTGCTGGGTTTTAAAGGCGGTCATCTCGATGGGAACCTCGGCGGGACACTCAACATCCTGCAGGTATTTGAATTTCCACCCGACCATTTGCGCGCGGTAGCTGAGGTCGGTGTCCTCGGTGAGCGTGTCGTGCTCCCAGCCACCCGCCTCGTCAATGGTAATGCGGCGCCACATGCCGGCGGTGCCGTTGAAGTTGAAGAAGACGCCGGTGCGGGCGCGGGCGCCGTGCTCCAGCACGAAATGGCCGTCGAGCAGGATGGCTTCAACCTGGGTGAGGAAGCTGTAGTCGCGGTTGAGGTGGGTCCAGCGGGTCTGCACCATGCCGATCGACGGTTCTGCAAAGTGGTGGATGACGCGCATCAGCCAGTCAGCAGGTGGAGTAAAGTCGGCGTCGAAGATGGCGACGAATTCGCCGCTCGCGGATTTGAGGCCTTCGTCCAGGGCGCCGGCTTTAAATCCGACGCGATTGGTGCGGTGGAGATAGACGATGGGCTGGCCGAGCGCGCGGTAGCGTTCGACAATGGCCTGCGCGACTTCTCTGGTTTCGTCCGTGGAGTCGTCGAGCACCTGGATTTCGAGCAGGTCGCGGGGGTAGTCGATGCGGCAGACCGCTTCGATGAGGCGATCGATCACGAACTGTTCATTGAAGATGGGGAGTTGGATGGTGACGCGCGGGAGTTGTTCGAAGCGCGAAGTGGGCTCGTGGGTGGCGTTCTTGCGGTTGTGGTAGTAGAGCCAGACGAGGGTATAGCGATGGAAGCCGTACAGGGCGAGGACGATCATTACGGCGAAGTAGGGGGTGAGGAGCGCCGTGTCAAAGGAGAAGAGCTGCCAGTGATAGAGGTTCTGGAAGGTATGGTCGCCGTAGTGGGTGCGCAGGTAATGTTTTAAATCGTTCTTGACAAAGAACAGGCAGAGGGTCTGCGCGAAAGAGAGCAGGCGGGCCGTGGGAGCTGGAAACATGAAAGTACAGGGTACAGGGATTTGGGTTCGGCGATGAGCAGGGAATTGAGGAACGAGCCCCGGCGAGGCTCGTGAAGAAAAGACAGGATAGATCAAGGGGCACGCAGCAAAGGAGGGCGGCCCGCTTCGCGAGCCTCAAAGGCGAGCCCCGGGGCACCCAGATTGTTTCTATCCCGCGAATCTGTGTTGTGTCGCTGTCGTTATTGGCGGCCGAAGCGGTAGACGATGCCGAGGTTGCCGCCGAGGTTTTTCTGGAAGTTCGACCCGTAGTTGGTGATGAGTTCGGTAGCGGAGAAGCGAATAGCGATGGCGGGGCTCAGGTTGTAATCCGCGGCAGCGCCCCCGGCGAGATTGAGGACGGTGGTGTCGGTGAAGAGGCCGACGAGCTGCGGGGGCAAGCCATTGGTGCCGGTGCCGAAATTGCCGTGGCCGGCGCCGGCGAGGGCCTGTGCAGTCCAGCCCCAGTGCTGGCCCTTGAAGAACCGATACGTGGCGCCACCCATGAACGTGTACTGGCTGATGCTCGGGTTGAAGACGGAATAGGGATTGGTGCCGGTATAGGCGGTGCCGTAATAGCCGCGGAAATCGGCGGTAACGCCAAGGTCGCCATGGAGGTAGTCGGTGAAGTCGACGCGCCAGCCGGCTTCGTTCATGCGCTGCAGGCTGTTGCCGGGAGTGAAGCGGAGGGAGCCACCGCCGGCGTCGAGTTCATACTTGTGGCTGTAAGTGTCCTGGATGACCTGGCGGATCCGGATCTTCCGCCGGGCATTGACACGCGCCTGGGCCTCGCGAAGGACTTCCGCCCGTTGCTGGGGACTGGATTGGGACTGAGACTGGTCCGTTGGCTGAGTCTGATCGGATTGCTGCGTCGATTGCTGCGATGAAGTGTCCTGTGCGCGTGTTGCGAAGGGAACAAGGAGAAGGACTGCGAGAAGCGGATACAGGACGTATCCGGAGAACGTGCGAAAACGCATGAACCTGGGTGCCTCCACTGCTTAGACGAAAAAAAGAAGATTTGCTGCTTGGTACAGGGTACAGGAGGGAGGGTACAGGGTACAGGCTAGCCTTGCGAATCCCGGCGGCACGCGTTGGGATATCTGACGCTTGGCAGGTCTTTCGGCCTGCCGTCCGGCTCACGGAGCCGGATTTCGCTCAGGAGGACACGGATTGCAGAATCTTCATGGGCATGCAAGGATGCCGGGGAGGATCGTTGTTATTTTTGAGGTGAGGCGGACAACGCATGAAATTTCTGCTGGGGCTGGTGCTGGGGCTTTTGGTGATTCCAGTGTGGGCTTTCATTTATTTTCGGGTGGGACATCCGCCGGTGGCCGTGGTCGATCAGCCGTTTTGGATGGAGCGCGAGATTGTCAGGGTTCCGCTGCACGCGCGCATCGATAAAGAGATGCAGGCAAATGCGCCCATTGAGGCGAGCGCAACGAATCTGACGGCGGGTGCGCAGATTTATCGCGAGCAATGCTCTGCGTGCCATGGGTTGTACGGAAGGCCGTCAGCCTTTGCGAACCACATGTATCCGAAGGCGCCGCAATTGTGGGCGCCCCATGGGAATGGAGTCATAGGGGTGAACGACGACCCGGTGGGCGAAACGTACTGGAAGGTGGCGAACGGGATCCGGCTGAGCGGGATGCCGGCCTTTGACAAGGTGCTGAACCAGACACAGATGTGGCAGGTGAGCCTGCTCTTGAAAAGTGCGGGACAGCCGATGCCAGCCGATGCGACCAAATTGCTGCAGACGCCACTCGACTTTGGCGTGGGGAACGAGAGCACGCCAGAGGCGCCCACGGCGACGAATCCGCACTGACGATCAGTACTTTGATTTGACCGCGTAGCTAAGGCCCGTGGTGAATTCCAACGAATTGCGCCTGGTCGGCGGCGATGCGGGCGGCGGGTCGTTGAGGTAGCTGTCGTTGGATCCGATCGAGAAAGCGACCTTCTTCAGAAACGGCATGGTCAGCGAGTCGGTTTCGCCGGCCGAGTAGGCGTAAGGGTTGTTGTAGGCAGGGATCCACGAGACCTGCTGTTTGAACTGAACCTTGTAAGGCAGCTTCGCGGCCCAGCTGCCGTTCAGCGTGGAGCCGATGAGATTCTGGTCTTCATCGGCGGTGGCGGCGATGAAGGTCTGGCCTTCGTACTGGAGTGTGGACTTGAGGTCGAGTTCCTCAGTGGGACTCTTGATGGCAGTCCAGCCGATGCCGCCTCCGTAAATCTGCTGGAGATCGAGATCCTGCGCGAAGTTGTGGTCGAAGGTGGTTTGCGCGAGAACGTAAAAGCGCGGAGAGAAGTAGCCGTCGCGTTCGGCATCGGCATGGTAGATGGAGCTTTTGGAGGCACTGGCGGGAGTCATGACACCGTCGCTGGAGTAGGCCGGCTGGATGATCTTGCCGAAGGAACCGCTGAAGTCGAGAGACGATCGGGTTTGCGTGTCAAGCCAGGTGACGGTGGGCGTGGAGCGGCTGAGACTGACGGACCCGGTGAAAGTGTATTGATCCTCACTGGCCTGAACGATAGTGGCGCCGGCGGTCAGCGCGCCGTTCCATCCCGCGAAGATGCCAGGATGGCCGGCGATCTGCTTCTTCAGCGTGGTTTCGTCGACGATGTAAGGGGCGCGTTTCAGCGGAATGGGGGCAATGGCCGGCCCGCTGATGGGGTGAACGGTGATGAGCTGGTTCGCGACGGACAGCGTGCCTTCGGGAATGCCGTCGGAAAGTTGCCGGTGCCAGGAGAAGACGCTTCCTTCCAGAACCGCGAGCCTGGTTTGCGTGTGGAGTTCTTTGATCTTGTCCCATTTCACGGTGAGGTCGCCGACGATGTCCGAATGAAAGACGACATCGCTGCCAACCGCGCGGACCAGCTTACCGGAGAGGCGGTCGCCGTTGACGAAGACGAGAATGTCAGGAGCCGGCTTCGCTTCGCTTTTCTTACCAGCGGCAGCGGTCGCATGGGCGCCTGCGTAAGACGACGCGGTGAGGAAAAAGAGCAGGGCGGCGGACAGCACGCGGCGAAGATCCCGCGGCAGACGGAACAGGGCAGGAAAAGGGCAGAACATGCGGGCAAGAGACTCCAGGCAAAAGTCGATCAGGAAGAACCGACATCAGGTGGAACTAATCCAATGGTACAGAAAGGGGGGAACCTGGAAATCCTGATGCAACACGAGGTTCCCGAAAGGATACTGCTCCTGGATCGGAACCCGGGAGGTGTGACACAAATCACGGAGCGCTGAAGGGCGACGACCCTATGCTGCCAATACGGTCGGCAATATAGGAGCAAAATGGTCGCAATTGCGCTATTATCGGATTTTGGGGTCGAGGACACGGACGAAATGGTCCTGTCCGGAGCATGGAAGTTGAGTCTTCTGAGCGAATTGCCCATTGGGACGGTTGGGGTGGTGGAGGCTCTGGACCTGCCCGGCGAGATCCAGCATCACCTGATGCACATGGGTTTCGTCCCGGAGGCGAGGGTGATGGTCGTGCGGCGTGCGCCGGCGGGGGATCCGACGGTGTATTCGATTGACGGGTTCGAGGTAGCGCTCAGGCGCGACACGGCCAAAGCGATTCGGGTTCGCGAATACGAGAGGGCGGACGCGAGGCAACAGTGAGCGATTGCTGCAGCACGGCGACGATTGATGTTCCGATAGAACCGCGGGTGGCGGGGAAAATCCGCACCGTGGCTCTGGTGGGTCCTCCGAATTCGGGAAAGTCGACCCTGTTCAATCGACTGACCGGCCTGCGGCAAAAGGTTGCGAACTATCCTGGCGTCACAGTGGAGCAGCGAGTCGGGCGGCTGAACGGGATTGGCCGCAGCGATCTGACCCTGATCGATCTGCCCGGGATTTACGGACTCGATTCTTATTCTGAAGACGCGCGCGTAGCGGTCGAAGTGTTGCACGGCGAGATGCCGGGAACGCCGGCGCCCGACGCCATTCTGCTGGTGCTGGATTCGCTGCAACTGAGAAGACAGTTAATGCTCGCGGCTCCCGTGCTGGCACTGGGGCTGCCGACCCTGGTGTTGCTGAACATGAGCGACCTGATGGAGGCGCGCGGCGGGCGCGTGGACACGCTGGCGCTGGCGCAGGAACTGGGTGTGCCGGTCGCTAAGATCTCGGCGACGCGCGGTGTTGGGCTCGATGCGGTGACCCATTTTCTGAACCGAAAGGCTGAACCAGAGAAACTGGTGGCAACGGCCGCGGGAAAAATTGAGCTGCCGGTCATGGGGAATCCACGTTCGTACCGGCAATGGGCTCACGGCGTCAGCAGCCGCACCCGCTACAAGGCGCCGCTTTCGAACGAGTGGACCAAGCGGATTGACGGCGTCCTGCTCCACAAGATCTGGGGACCGCTGATCTTCCTGGCGGTAGTGTTTGCCGTATTCCAGGTGGTGTTTTCGATCGGGCAGCCGCTGAGCGACGGGTTTGGCGAGGTGCTGAACCTTGGCGGGGACAAGATTGGCGCGCTGCTGGGGCACAACTGGGTCGAGTCGCTGCTGATCGATGGGGTGTGGCGCGGTGTGGCTTCGGTTCTGGTGTTCGTGCCACAGATCCTGTTACTTTTTCTGTTCATCGGCGTGCTGGAGGACTCCGGATACCTGGCGCGCGCGGCGCTGATTGCCGATCGCGTCATGCGGTCCATCGGGCTGAACGGGAAGGCGTTTATTCCGCTGCTGTCGGCCTATGCATGCGCGGTGCCGGCAATCATGGCAACACGGACGATCGAGAACAAGCGAGACCGCTTCGCCACCATTCTGGTTGCTCCGTTCATGACCTGCTCGGCGCGGCTGCCCATTTACATGCTGATGATCGCGGCGTTCATCCCGAACAAACCGATTCTGGGGGATTTCTTCGGGCTGCGCGCGGCGGTGATGCTGTCCCTCTATGTGCTGGGATTTGTGGCGGCGCTGGCGACGGCGTGGCTGCTGAAGTCGTCGATTCTGCGCGCGTCGTCGGCGCCCTTCATTCTGGAGCTGCCGCAGTATCGCTTCCCCACGGTGCGATCGCTGAGTTTGCGGCTCATGGATCGCGGCAAGGTGTTTCTGCGCCAGGCGGGAACGGTGATTCTGCTGGTCACGCTGGTCCTGTGGGTGCTGAGCCATGTGCCGTTCCATGCAGATCTGGCGCACAGCCTCATCGGACGGCTGGGACAGCTGATCGAGCCGGTGATCCGGCCGCTCGGATTCAACTGGAAGATTGGTATTGGGCTGCTGACGTCGGTGATGGCGCGGGAAGTGATTGTGGGCACGCTGGGGACGCTGTACGGAGCTGATTCTGCGACGCAGTCGCTGGGGCTGCAGGCCGCGCTGCGGCACGATCTCACTCTGGGCGGGGCCATGGCGCTGGTGGTGTTCTTCGCGTTTGCGTTGCAGTGCACCTCAACGCTGGCCATTGTGCGCAGAGAGACGAACAGCTGGCGCTGGCCTGCGCTGCAGTTTGTCTATATGGGCGTGCTGGCGTATTTGGCGGCGCTGGCGACCAACCAGGTGATTCTGCATTTCGTGCGATGAGTGCGAGCCTGTAGCCTGTAGCGCACTACTTCTTTGCAGAGCGTTCGCCTTCCTCACATAGCCGGAGCGTAGCGAAGGGGCCGGTGTCCGCTGCTTCTCCAGAAGTAAACGAGAACGATCACACTGGCGAGGGCCGCGTACGCGCACCAAACCGAGGTGAACGCGTACTGCTTGACCGCATCCACAATCAGAAGGATCGCGAGGTTGGCCACGCCGAAAACGATCATCGCTCTGACTTTCGAGAAAAATAAGGAACCGCAGGTAGCGACGATATACAGGATCGCGATGACCATGTGAGCGGTCCCCTGATTGGTGTAGACGATGCTGTTCTGCCGGACGAAGATCTCCGTTGGATAGGCTGTCAACGCCCACAGGATGTAGAGCCCGGTTCCTCCGCCGATGATGAGGAAGGGCACCATGCGAGCGCGGCTTCTGCCGTTCGGTTCGAAGAAAAACACACCGAGGGGTAACAGGAAGGGGAGAAGCCCCTGCGCATAGAGCATGTAAGCCGCACCCATATCGTGGGTGACGACGGGGGAGAGTCGGCCGTCCAGGCCGAGCCAGACGAATCCTTCAATGAACTGATGGATGGCGAAAAGCGCCGGAAGCGCTGCGAACAGCAACTCGCGCCGGTGCTTCACCTTGGTCAGGGTGACGATGCCAAGGGCTCCCAGAACTCCACTGCCAATAAAGTTGGCTGCCGCCGAAAAGCACATGGATGGTCGTCTCCGTGCGTGGATTATACGGTTCGCCGCGGAACGCCGGAGGCCGCCCGTTGCAGGGAGTAGGATTTCCCTCGTGAAAAACTCTTTCGGCCGCCCAGCTCTGTATCTCTTTGTTCTGGCCTTTGTCGCTCCACTCCTTTTTGCTCAGCAGGCGAAACATGGGTTTGTCCATGCGCATGTGGAGGAGCTGGTCGATGGGAACGGGCAGCAGGTATTTCTGCGTGGAATCAATTTGGGGAACTGGTTCGAGGTGGAGGGGTACATGTTCCACTTCGAGGACGGCGGTCCGCAGTCGCCGCGCGAGATTGAGGATCTGACGAAAGAATTGCTGGGGCCGGTGATGGCGGAGGAATTCTGGAAAAAATGGCGGGCGAACTACATCACGGAAGCCGACATCGATCGGATCGCGCAGATGGGATTCAACTCAGTGCGCGTGCCGCTGCACTGGAAGTTCTTTACCAGCGACGATGCGGAGGGGTTCAAGCTGGTCGATCAGCTGGTCGAGTGGGCGCAGAAGGACGGCATCTACGTCATTCTCGATATGCATTGCGCGGCGGGCGGCCAGACGGGATCGAACATCGACGACAGCTGGGGCTATCCATGGTTGTACTCGAGCCCGGAGGCGCAGGACGAGACGGTGGCGGTGTGGAAGAGGATTGCCGCGCACTATAAAAACAATCCGACGGTGCTGGGCTATGACCTGCTGAATGAGCCGCTGCCGAATTGGCCGAAGCTGGAGCCGTTTAAGCGGGAGTTAGTGCCGGTCTATATGAAGATTGCGGCGGGCATTCGCCAGGTGGATCACAACCACGTGTTGATCCTGGGCGGGGCGAACTGGGATACGAATTTCGGCGTCTTCAGCGGGACCTTCGATCCGAACATGATGTTTACGTTTCACAAATACTGGACGCCGACGACGGACAAGAGCGTGATTCAGCCGTATCTGGATTTTCGGCATGAGCATCATGTGCCGGTGTGGCTGGGCGAATCGGGTGAGAACAAGGATGCGTGGGTCGAAGGGTTCCGCAAGACGCTGGAGGACAACGCCGTGGGCTGGGCTTTCTGGACGTACAAGCGGATGGACGCGACTCCATGCGTTGTGACATTCGATCGGCCGGCGCACTGGGATGAGATTGTGGCGTACGCGAAGCTGCCGGTGGGGACGGGCGATGCCGAGAAACGCCTTGCGGCGCGTCCTCCGCAAGGAGATATTGATGCGGCGTTCGCGGATTTGCTGGGGAGGATTCAGTTCGCCAACGAGCGGGTGAATCCGGGGTATGTGCAGGCATTGGGGATGAAGGCCGGGAATCAGTAGGGAACAGCGAAGGTCCTAAGAAACGGAGCGCATGGAGCCCCCCCGGCCGGAAGATCGGCTGCTGAGGCGTTAGCCTCGAGACTGTTCGATTCTGAACAGGGCAACTCGATTACGGACAACCGAAGAATCTTGATCGATAAGGAAGTTGTGTCGTTTCAGGCCGGTAGTCCACGCCGGGACTGGTGCGGTGCATGCACTTTTCTCTCTGAGCAAGATCCGAAAAGCTCCTCGCAAAATCGATCCGAAGGTGGAGGCAAGCGTGTTTCCTGAGCTCAGACAAGCGCTGCGGCAACTGCGCAAATCACCGGGGTTCACGATCACGGCGGTGCTGACGTTGGGGCTGGGGATCGGAGCGACCACGGCAATCTTCACCCTGGTGCAGCAGGTCATGCTGAAGTCATTGCCGGTGACGAAGCCGAGCGAGCTGTATCGGATCGGCAACAAGATTCATTGCTGCGGATGGGGCGGGTACACCCAGGACGAAGAGTTCTCGCTGTTCTCCTACGACTTGTACAGGCACTTCCGCGACAACACACCGCAATTTGTGAAACTGGCCGCATTGCAGGGCGGCTCCGAGAGTTTGGCCGTCCGTCCGGCGGGGAGCCAGCAACTGGTGGCGAGCCGGAATGGGCAGTATGTGTCGGGGAATTTCTTTCAGACCTTCGGAGTCGGTCCCTGGATCGGCCGCGTGCTGCAGCCGTCGGACGATGTGGAGGGGGCGCCACCAGTCGCGGTGATGAGCTATCGAATCTGGACGGAGAAGTACGGCAGCGACCCCAAGGTCGTTGGATCGGTCTACCAGATCAATGAGCATCCGTTCACGGTAGTGGGCGTGGCGGCGCCGGGTTTCTTCGGCGCCAGGCTGTCGGGTTGGGGGATGCCGGACATCTGGATTCCGGTGACGACTGAACCGATGCTGGAGGGATCGACGTCGCGGCTGAAGCTGCCGGAGCAGCACTGGCTCGACATCATCGGGCGCGTGAAGCCCGGCACTGACCCGAAGCAGTTGGAAGCGAAGTTGCGCGTGGAACTGCATGACTGGCAGGCGAGCCACGTCGCGGATATGGTTCCGCAGGAAAAAGAGGTCTGGCAACAGCAGAAAATGTATCTCACGCCAGGCGGCGCGGGTGTCGACGACATGCGCGAGCAGTATCAGGAGGGGCTCAAGCTGCTGCTCGCGGCGGCGGGTTGTGTGCTGCTGGTAGCCTGCGCGAACATCGCGAACCTGTTGCTGGCGCGGGGTCTGAAGAATCGGCAACAGACGTCAGTGCGGATTGCGCTGGGCGCCTCGCGGGGACGGCTGGTGCGCAAGGCGCTGGTAGAAAGTGTGACGCTGGGTGTAGTGGGCGGCGTGCTCGGCGTAGCTGTGGCGTATGCCGGCACGCGGCTCATGTTGCATATGGTGTTCGGCATCGCGAGCCCCGACAACTGGGTGCCGATCCGGGCAACGCCCTCGGCGCCCGTACTGCTGTTTACGCTGGGTGTCGCCGTCCTCACCGGCATGATCTTCGGAATCGCCCCCGCATGGATGACCTCGCATGCCGAGCCGATTGAAGCGCTGCGCGGATCGCGCGGGACGACGGGCACAAAAGCGAAGTGGCCGCAGCGTGTTCTGGTGATCGCGCAGGCGACCATGTCGCTGGTTCTGCTGAGCGCGGCCGCTCTGCTGGGGCAGAGCCTGCGGAACCTGGAGCATCAGAACTTCGGCTTCGACATGAACGGCCGGTACGTTGCATGGATCAATCCCAAGCTGGCGAACTACAAGCCAGAGGAACTGGACACTCTATTTAAGGAAATTCAGAACAAGGTCGGTGCCGTCCCGGGCGTGAGGAAAGTTACCGGTTGCCTCTATGCGCCGATGAGCGGCGACAGCTGGAATACGGGCGTGCACATCGAGGGCAAACCGGAGCCGGGCGCAAAAGAGGATTACGGTGCCACGTGGCTGCGCGTGACGCCTGGGTTTTTCGAGACGGTGGGCAATCCCATCCTGATGGGGCGCCCGATCACGGAAGAGGACACGGCATCGACGCGCCTGGTGGCCGTGGTCAATGAGGCCTTCGCGAAGAGATTCTTCAAAAACGAGAACCCGATCGGGCAGCACTTCGGGCCGGACAAGGCGCAGTACGCGGGCTGGTGGGAGATCGTGGGCGTTGCGAAGACGATGCGCTACAACACCTACGATATGGACAAGCCAGCGCGGCCGATGTACTTCCTCGCTGAGGCGCAGACCGATCCTTACCCGCCCGCGGAACAGGCGGGCGAGGCGTGGTCGCATTACCTGTACAACCTGGTGCTGTGGGCGCCGGGGCATCCGCCCAACCTCGAGGCACAGGTGCGAAAGGCGCTGGGGGACATTGATCCGAACCTGGTGCTGTACAGCGTGGATCCCTACCAGCACCTTCTTGATACCGACTTTTCGCAGCAGAACATGATCGCCACGCTGACGCTCTTGTTCGGCGCCCTGGCGCTGGTCCTGGCGGCAGTGGGACTGTACGGTGTGACCGCGTATACCGTCGAGCAGCGGACCAGCGAAATCGGCGTGCGTATGGCACTCGGCGCGGATCGCGGCCGCGTGGTGCAGATGGTGCTGCGCGGGGCGTTCTGGCAGGTCGGGGTGGGATTGCTGCTGGGAATTCCGGCGGCGATCGGAGCGGGCAAGCTGATCGCCGATCAGTTGTACGGCGTCAAGGCCTGGGATCCGCTCATGCTGGGGGCGGCAACATTGATGCTCGGTCTGGCCGCGCTGGTGGCGGCAATCATTCCGGCGCAGCGGGCGGCGAGTCTGGACCCGGTGGAAGCTCTGCGGGCGGAGTAAGACAGGGCACCGCGAGCGATACGGAAAATGGTGAGGGGTTGCATGGCATGATCAGCGATGTCAAATACGCACTGCGGCAGCTGCGAAAGTCGCCGGGGTTCTCGATGACGGCGGTGCTGACGCTCGCGGTGGGAATCGGCGGAGTGACCGCCGTGTTTTCCATCGTGGACGCGGTGCTCTTGCGTCCGCTGCCGTTTGCGCAGCCGGATCGGCTGGTGCGGCTGCATGAGGGGATCGCCCACCAGTTTGAGACGGCCAATCTGCCCGCTCCGGACGTGATCCGGTTTACGCGAGAGAATCGCGTGTTCTCCCAGGTGGGAGGATTCGTCGGGGAGCAGTACGAGGTGAGTGGAGCAGGGCAGCCGTTTGCCGTTCGGGCGGAAAGGGTAACGGCATCGTTGTTTCCCATGCTGGGCGCTCAGCCGATGCTGGGGCGTACGTTCACGCACGATGAGGAGGAGAAGAACGCGCCAGTCGCGCTGATCAGTTATGGGTTGTGGCGCGATAAGTTTCAGGGCGATGCGAGCGTGGTGGGGCGGACCGTGGAGCTGGATCGGCGGCCCTGGACAATTCTCGGCGTGATGCCGCGCGAGTTTGAGTTTCCGCTGGATGCAGGACGGCTGAGTGCGCGGGACCTGTGGGTGCCGATGAGCTTTACCCCGGACGAGAAGCAGGACGAGACCGACAATTTCATGTACGGGGCGATCGCGCGGCTGAAACCGGGAGCGACGCTGGGAGAGGCGCAGGCGGATCTGCGCCGGATGGTTACAGCGGTGAATGCTGAAATCCCATCGCAGTATGGGATTGAGCTGACCGGCAGCGTTCAATCGCTGCAGGAGGAAACCGTGCATGCGGCGCGGCCCCTGTTACGGACGTTGTTGGGGGCGGTGGCGCTGATTCTGCTGATCGCGTGCGCGAACCTGGCGAACCTGCTGCTGGTTCGTGCGACGGGACGGCGGAGAGAGTTCGGCGTGCGGATGGCGCTGGGCGCCGCGCGGAAGACCATGCTGCGGCAGTTGCTGGTGGAGTCGCTGCTGCTGAGCGCCATGGGAGGCGGCTTGGGCGTTGCGCTGGCGGCGATCCTGGTGAAGGTGGCGACGGAGGTGTTGCCGGCTGCCGCTGCGGATCTGCCGCGGATCGGCGAGATTGCCATTCGCTGGCCGGTGGCTGTGCTGGCTATTGTGCTGACAGGAGCGACGGGGATTCTCTGCGGGCTGGCTCCAGCGCTGGCGAGCATGAAGGCCGATGTGCTGGACGCGTTGCGTGACGGGAGCCAGGCAGCGGGGCAGGGAAGATCGCAGCATCAGCTGCGCAACGGACTGGTGGTGACGGAAGTCGCCCTGGCGATGCTCTTGCTGGTGGGATCGGGTCTGCTGCTGCGCAGTTATGCAAAGATGGTCGCGACCGATCCGGGATTCGAGGCTGAGCATGTGCTCACGGCGTCGCTGTCCTTGCCGGAACACGATTACCCGACCGAGGAGAAGATCAGCCGGTTCTACCAGGAACTGGGGAGTCACTTGAAAGCGCTGCCAGGCGTGCGCGCGGTGGGATTTTCGACAGGTCTTCCGCTGACCGGGATCAGCTCGGACCGTAGTTTCGTTCCGGAGGGGTTTGTTCCGCAGAACGGGCGGCGCTGGGATTCGGCCGCGAACTACTTCGTGATGGGAGACTACTTCCGGGCGATGGGGATTCGGTTGATCGAGGGGCGACTGTTGACGGCAGCCGATGAAGCGCCGAATGCGCCACTCGTCGCAGTGGTGAGCGAGCACGCGGCGCAGCAGTACTGGCCAGGACGGGATCCTGTGGGCGCGCGAATCCGCATGGGAGGGACACCCAGCAGCAAACGTCCGCTGATCACGGTAGTGGGCGTGGTCGGCGATGTGCATCAGGGGCCGCTGGACGAGAAGGTCTATCCGCAGATCTACGAGCCGCTGGAACAGTACCAGCTCCAGTTTGAGCCCGAGGTGCGGGCGGAGATCAAAGTGCACTGGGGTGTGGATCTGGCGCTGCGCACGGCGGGCGATCCGGAAGCAGCAGCGGCCGATCTGGACAGAACGGTACACAGGCTGGACCCCCTGCTGGCGGTAACGAAGATTCGCACCATGGATGTGGTCGTGGCGACGACGGAAGCCCCGCGGCGTTTCAACACAGTGGTGCTGACGGCGTTTGCTACCACCGCGCTGGGGTTGTCGCTGCTGGGGATCTACGGCGTGCTGGCGTATGCAGTGTCGGAGCGGACACGGGAGATCGCGATCCGGATGGCATTGGGTGCGACGCGCGAGAATGTGCAGCGGCAGATGCTGCGGCAGGCCATCGTGCTGGGGGTGGCGGGTGTAACCGCAGGGCTGGGAGCGGCAGCAGGACTGACGCGGTTTCTTGCGAGCCTTCTCTATCGAGTGGCGCCGCTGGATGGAATAACGATTGCGGGTGCCGCACTTGTATTGCTGGCATGTGCCACGCTGGCCGGGTGGATTCCAGCACGAAGAGCAGCAAGCGTCGAGCCGATGGAAGCGCTGCGGGCGGAGTGAAGAGGACCGCAGGGAGATCCAGCAGAGAGTGAAATTGATGAGCGCATTAGAGACGAAGGGACAAAGACGAATATGTTGGGTGATTTGAAATATGCGTTCCGGCAGCTGCGGAAGTCGCCGGGTTTTTCGCTGACGGCGATCTTGACTCTGGCTCTGGGCATCGGGGCGAACACGGCGATCTTTACCCTGGTGGATTCCATCATGCTGCGGCCGCTGCCCTTTCCGCAGCAGGACCGCCTGATGCGGATTGGTTACGACAGTTCTGTCGATGCCGATCCGTCGAACGCTCCCTTTCCCAAGGGATGGGTTCGCGCTCTCGGAGAACACTCCGCATCGTTCGAGGGAGTGAGCGCGTTCGGCCCGGATGCCGAGTCCAACGTGGGTAACGAAACTTCGGCCGACCGTGTGTTCGGCGCCCAGGTGATGACGAACGCGCTGGATGTTCTGGGGGTGCATCCCGTCGTGGGGCGTTTCTTCACCGCGGACGAGGCACTGTCCAGCCACGACCCGGTGGTGGTCCTGGGCTACGGGTACTGGCGGCAGCATTTCGCCGCGAATCCGGAAATCGTTGGGGAAACGCTCCGTATCGACGGCATCTCGAGGCGCGTCATCGGAGTCATGCCGGCGGGCGTACATTTTCCCTATGCGGATACCCAGTTTGTCACGCCCGTGACGTTCAAGGGTGGCGATCCGCTGGATCCCTGGCAGGACTTCGACCTGCGTGCCTTCGGAAGGCTGAAACCAGGCGTGACCCAGCAGCAGGCACAGGGCGAGCTGCGCCGGTTATATCGGCTGATGCTGCCGCTGTTTCCCTGGCGCATGCCGGACACCTGGGCCCCGCAAACGACCGTGGTTCCGTTGCTGGATGTGGAGGTGGGCGATATGCGTCCGCGGCTCATGCTGCTCTTCGCTGCCGTGGGGCTCATCCTGCTGATTGCCTGCGCCAACGTGGCGAATCTGATGCTGGCGCGCGCAGCCGGACGGGAGAAGGAAATCGCGGTGCGCAGCGCCCTGGGCGCGACCGGAGCACGGCTGGTGCGGCAATTACTGGCCGAAAGTGTGGTGCTGGGCGCGGCGGCTGGCCTGACGGGATTGATTGCTGCGGCTGCCAGTCTGCAGGCTCTGGTGACGCTGCTGCCCGCCGATACGCCGCGGATCGGCGAGGTCTCGCTGCACTGGCCGGTGTTCCTCTTCGCAGCGGCAGCTTCGGTGGTGACGGGCGTTTTGTTCGGGCTGATTCCGGCGCTGCGCATGGCGTCGCCGAACCTGCGGGAGTCGCTGCACTCCGGCGGCCGTACGGTAGCCGGCAAGGCGGGGCAGTTCCGGGTTTCGATGCTGCTGGTGATGGGGCAGATTGCGCTTTCCGTCGTCGTGATTACGGCGGCCGGCCTGCTGCTGCACAGCCTCTGGAGCTTGTCGCAGGTGAATCCGGGATTCCGGACGGACCGCATCGTGACGGCGGAGGTTTCGATGGATGCCACCGCCTGCCAGACGTGGTCCGGCGCGCCTACAGGACCGGAAACGGCAAAAGGCCGCTGCCAGACATTCTTTGAAACGCTGCTGAATCGTATGCGTGGCCTGCCGGGAGAAGAGAATGTGGCGCTGACCGATGCGCTGCCGCTGAACGGACCGATCGCAAATTATGTCTACGATGCCGAAGGACACGTCAGAGACGCGCGGCAGGGTGCGTTGATGGCCACGGGACGTACGGTGACGCCGGGCTACTTCGCAACATTGAGCATGAGTCTGGTGCGTGGACGGCTACTCCAGGATCAGGATGCGTCCGGAACCAGCCGTGCGGTGGTCATCAGCCAGCACATGGCACAGGGGCTGTGGCCGAATCAGAACCCTCTGGGCCGGCATCTCCTCAACGTCAGCGACGAGGCAACACCGGCGGTCTGGGTGCCGAATGCAGCCGTGACGGTCGTGGGTGTGGTGAACAACACGCATGAAGGCAGCCTGGCGTCGGGCTTCGGCGACGACGTTTATCTCCCGATGACACCGGACCATGAGATGCCGACGATGTACGTAGTGCTGCGCACGCGGGCGAGCACGCAGGATGCGGCCTCCGCGATACGGAGGGCGGTTGCCGGCCTCGATCCGCAGGTTCCGGTGACGCGGGTGCGCTCGCTGAATGAGGTGGTGGCGTCGTCGGAGTCGGGGTCGCGTTCGCTGACGATTTTGCTGCTGACGTTTGGTGGGCTGGCGGTGGTAATCGGCGGCGTGGGCGTTTACAGCCTCATTGCCTATATCGTCAGCTGGCGGACGCGGGAGATCGGAATCCGTCTCGCCCTCGGCGCGCAGCGGTGGCAAATCGTGCAGGGCGTGGTGCGCCAGAGTCTGGTGCTGGCGCTCGGCGGCTCGGCAGCTGGGTTGGTTGTTGCGGCCATGGTGGCGCAGCTGATGCGCGGCTTTTTGTTCGGCGTCAACGCGGTCGATCCGGTGACCTTCTGCGCGGTGCCGGTGCTGATGACATTGCTGGCGCTGACGGCCGCGTGGATCCCGGCGCGCAGGGCAGCCAGTGTGGATCCGATGAAGACGTTGAGGATGGAATAGAGCAGGCCACAGGCCACTGGCCACTGAGTCAGAACGGAGAAAGCGGGCAAGCGATGTTGGGGGATTTGAAATATGCCTTGAGGCAGTTACGGAAGTCGCCGGGATTCGCGGTGACCGCGCTGTTGACGCTGGCGATTGGGATCGGTGTGAACGCGGCGGTATTCAGCGTGATGGATGCCATCGTGCTGCGTCCCCTGGCGGTGCCGGATCTGAACCGCGTGATGACCGTGGCGGAAGATCGCGGGCGCGGCAAATATCAGTACGAGTGGGTGACGGCGGCCAACTACGACGACTGGAAGCGGGAGGGTCGGTCGTTCGAAAGCCTGGCGATCTTCCGCCGCGATTCGATGAGTCTGACCGGCGCTGGTGAAGCGGCGCATGTTACGGTTGCGCGGTCGTCGGCCGACTTTTGGAACGTGATCAGGATTCCCGCGTTTATGGGGCGCGTGTTTGGTGCGGATGAATGCCAGCCAGGCCGCGAGGGCGAGGTTGTGCTGAGTTACAGCTTCTGGCAGACCCAGTTCGCCTCCGATCCGGACGTGATCGGGCACAAAGTGGAGCTCGATGACCGGGAATACACCGTCGTGGGTGCGGTGCCGAAGGGGCTCGTGTATCCGCCGGCCGTCGATCTCTACTTGCCGCTGGCGCTTACCCCGGCGCAGCTGAATGATCGTGGGGCGCACGATTACATGGTGGTGGGGCGGTTGCGCCCCGGCATGAGCGCGAGTGAGGCGAATACGGAACTGCGCGGGATCGCAGCCCGTCTGGCGAAGACGTACCCGGCAACGAATTTGGGATGGTCGGTCGAAGTCGAGCCGCTGCTCGACAACATCAGCGGGGATCTGACGCCCCTGTATACGCGCCTGATGCTGGGTGGCACTTTGTTCGTGCTGCTGATCGTGTGCGCGAACGTGGCGAACCTGCAGTTTGCGCGTGGGATCGCGCGGCGGCCGGAGATCGCGATGCGGACAGCGCTGGGTGCTCCGCGTGCGCGTTTGCTGCGGCAGTTGCTGATGGAGAACCTCGTCCTGGCGCTGGGCGGCGCTCTGGGCGGATTGTTGCTGGCCTGGCTGGACCTGCATCTGTGCCTCAGCTACATGCCGCCTCGCGTCGCGCGGTGGGTGGCCGGTTGGTACACCATTCATCTGAACGGACGGGCGCTGGCATTTTCGATGGGTCTGGCCCTGACCGCAGGGATCGTGTCGGGCCTGGCGCCGGCTCTGGAAGCGATGCGAATCAATTTGGCGGAGCAGCTCAAGTCCGGGTCGCGCACCGAAACGGGCGGAGCCAGGAGCCATCGCCTGAGAAACATCTTTGCCACGGCGCAGATTGCGCTCGCGGTGGCGCTGGTGATTGGCGCCGCGCTGATGTGCAAAGGCATGTGGTCAACGCTCCAGTTTGCCAATGTCTATCACCCGAAGCAGGTGCTGACGTTCGGTATAACGTTGCCCCCGGCGAAATATGGAACCGCCGAGAAACAAGCTGCGTGGTACAAGACGAGCCTGGAAAATCTGCAGACACTGCCGGGTGTGAAACAGGCCGCGATCACCACGATGATGCCGTATGGCGACGGAGGGTGGACGGACGATTTCCGTATCGAGAACCGAACGCTCGCGCCGGGAAAGTTCGATAGCGCAGTGCGCATCACCGTGAGTCCGCGGTTCTTTTCTGTATTTCACATCGGAATGGTCGCGGGGCGCGGATTCAGCGACCGCGATGCCTTGACGACGGACCCGGTGGTGGTGGTGAGCCGGAAATTCGCGGAGAGATATTTCCCGGGAGAGAATGCGCTGGGGCATCGCATCCAGATGAGCGCGGCACGGGATAGTCATGAACCCTGGCTCAGGATTGTGGGCGTCAGCGAAGATGCGGCATATCAGTGGGTGGATCAGACGCCGCAGCCGGCGATGTATACCGACGTGTTGCAGGCGCCGCAGACCAGCCCTCAATACCAGTACGTTGTCATGACGGACGGGAATCCGCTGGCTTTGGCGCCGGAGGTGCGCAGGACACTGGCCGCGATCGACCCCACCCTGCCGCTCGATAGCCTGGAAACCTATGCTCAGGACATTCACGAGCAGACAACAGGGCTGATGTACGCGGCCGCGATGCTGGGAGTGGACGCGGGGATTGCACTGCTGCTGGCGGCGATCGGCATCTTCGGCGTGATGGCGAACCTGGTGGGGGAGCGGATGCGGGAGATCGGGCTGCGGCTGGCGGTGGGCGCCCAGCGCGAAGATGTGTTGCGCATGATCCTGCGCAGGGCTGGCACGATGGCGGGTATCGGCCTGGCCCTTGGCCTGGTAATGGCGGCGGGGATGGCCCGCCTCATCGCGAATCTGTTGGTGGGCGTGCGCCCCAACGATCCCTTCGTGTTTGCAGGAATCAGCCTGGCGATTGCAGTGATTGCGCTCGTGTCCAGCTGGATTCCCGCGCGGCACGCGGCAGGGGTGGATCCGATGGAGGCGCTGCGGGACGAGTGAGCAACGGCCACAGGACACAGAGCAGGGCGCAGCGTACAAGCTGACGGCGTTTTACGCGGCGCATTTCTGAGGAACGATGCGCGATTCGAAGACACGGGGCAGAGGCCTCGCCGGTCTTATGCGCTGTCCGAGCGTCCATTGCGGCTCGCGTCGTTATGGTAACGGCTGGAAAATGGGTTCCCTTCCGGGGAAAACGGAGCAGCCAATAGATATTCAGGAACAGAAGACGGTCTTCCGCCGTACATCCTCCTTGAGGCGGTGAGGCATGGTCGCAGATCTGAAGTACACGATCCGGCAGTTGAAGAAATCCCCGGGGTTTACTGTGACCGCGGTATTGACGCTGGCACTGGGGATTGGCGTGAACGCGGTGGTGTTCAGCGTGCTCAATGCGATCGTGCTGCATCCGCTGAATGTTCCGAGCCCCCAAAACTTGTTTATGGTGCAGCGGTTCCAGTATCCGTCGCAGTCGTATCCGGATTATCGCGACCTGCGGGACCGGAATCACACCTTCGACAATCTGATCCTCTACAACATCATGGGCCCGGCGGGCCTGGACGCGGGCAGCGGCAATCCGACGACGGTGTGGCCGTACGAGGCGAGCGGAAACTATTTCGACGCGCTCGGGATTCAGCCGTATCTGGGACGGTTCTTTCATGCGTCGGATGAGCGCGGTCCGAACAGCGCTCCTTACATCGTCCTGAGCTATGCGACGTGGCACACCCTGTTTCACGACGATCGCGGCGTAGTGGGCCGTGTGGTGCAGGTGAACAAGCATCCGTACACGATTTTGGGAGTGGCGCCACTGTCGTTTCGCGGTACGGAGCTGTTTTTTGCGCCCGCGCTGTGGGTGCCGATTGTCGACCAGCAGCAGATGGAGGGTTACAGCTCGCTCGAACAGCGCGGGAATCACTCGGCATTTGTGGTGGGAAGACTCAAGGCAGGCGCGACCGCAGCGCAGGCGTCGGCGGACCTGAATGCGATCGGTGCGGCGCTCGCGAAAGCCTACCCAGGAGACGACGATGGCGTGAAATTCACGCTGGCGCGCCCGGGGCTGGTGGGCGATATGCTCGGCGGCCCCGCGCGCGCGTTCATGACGGGCTTGATGCTGCTGGCCGGACTGATTCTCCTGGCGGCCTGCGCCAATCTGGGTAGCCTGTTCGCGGCGCGCGCAGCGGACCGCTCGAAGGAAATCGCAGTACGGATGGCGCTGGGATCGCGGAGGGGACTGATCCTGCGGCAACTGTTGACCGAGGCAGTCCTGGTATCCCTGGTGGGCGGCGCGGTCGGGCTGGTGGGCGGCATCGGAGTTTTGCGCTGGCTCAGCGCGTGGCAACCGATGCCGGATATCCCGATCAACGTGCCGGTGAATCCCGATCTTTGGACCTATGTGGTGGCGTTTGCCCTGGCACTGGTGAGCGGCGTGCTGTTTGGGATGGTCCCGGTGCGGCAGGTGCTGAAGTCCGATCCGTGGCAAATCATTCGCGCAGGTGGGACGGGTATCGGTGGCATGCGCAGGTTCACGCTGCGCGATCTGCTGCTCGTCGTGCAAATTGCGATTTGCGCAGTCCTGGTGACATCGTCGCTGGTGGCGGTCCGAGGGCTGGAGCGATCGCTGCGCAGTAATTTCGGCTTCGATCCAAAGAACACCATGCTGGTGGAAACCGATCTGCAGATGGGTGGATATGCCGGAGATCAGCAGCCGGTGATGGAACGGCGCATGCTGGATGCCGCGGCCGCGATTCCGGGAGTGACGGCGGTCGGATACGCGTCGAACATACCGCTGGCCCTGGGCGGGGGCGACTCGTTCGTGTATGCGGACACGACCACGGACTTCCGACCCACCAACATGATTGCGGACGCGATGAACTACAACGTGTCGCCGGGATACTTTGCGGCGGCTGACACCACACTGCTGGCTGGGCGCGACATCAGCTGGCATGACCAAAAGAACGCGCCCGTGGTGGTGGTAGTGAATCAGCAATTCGCGCGGAAGGTATTCGGTTCGGTCGGCAAGGCGATCGGCGGGCATTTTAAGTTCTGGGGCGGCAATCGCGCAGAAGTCGTGGGCGTGGTGGAAAACGGCAGGTATAGGACGCTGACCGAGGATCAGCAGCCGGCGATGTTTTTCTCTTTCCAGCAGCATCCGTCGAGCGGTACCTGGGTGGTCGTGCGCTCGAAGCGCGATCCACAGGATATAGCGGGCGCACTGGAGCGGGCGATGCGCGGGCTGGATACAGGATTGCCGTTCAACATCAGAAGCTGGACCGGTGAACTCGGTTCGGCGCTGTTTGCCGCCCGGGTAGCGAGTGTGGCTCTGGGCGTGCTCGGGCTGTTGGGCGCAATGCTGGCGGTAACCGGCATCTTCGGCATGGCTTCCTACGTGGTAACCAAGCGCATGCGGGAGCTGGGAATTCGCGTGGCCTTGGGAGCGGGGCAGAAGCAGGTCCTGCGCGCGGCGCTCGGTCGGGCGTTTGTGTTATTGGCGGCCGGCTCAGTGGCCGGCATCGTGCTCGGCGTGCTGGCGACGAAAGTGCTCTCGTTCATCGTGTATCAGGCGACGCCGAAGGATCCGGTGGTGCTGGGCGGCGTGGTAATCACCATGCTCTTGCTGGGGCTGTTTGCGGCGTGGATTCCCGCCCAGAAGGCGCTGGGCGTGGACCCTATGATCTTGTTGCGGAATGAGTGAGGACCAGGATCCACGGGGCATCGCCCGCCCATCGGCCGCGTCGCGCGCAGCGTTGATGCGTGATTCGTCTCGACTGCCCTTCGCTGCATGTCACGACTCCGTCCAGCGCATGATCCACCCAACCCAGCGACGCCACCAGCACCATCGTGGCGCTTTCCGCCCATCGTGAGACTGCCGTCTGAAAGTCTCCGGCGGTGCGGGCGCAACTTCCTCCTGCCCGTCGGCGCCCTCGACAGGGTGCAGCCGTCGCTCCTCTTCCTCCAGCTCCGCGATCAAAGTCCGGATCTGTGCCAGCTTCCGCTCCGTTACCTCTTCAAAGCGCAGCCCCACCCCCGAGGTCCGCCGCACCAGCAGGCTTGCCGCCAGACGCAGCGGCTGCCCCTGGACGCTCATCCACACTTCTGCCCGGGTCCCGCGCTCCAGGCGGCATTGCGTTTCAATGAAGCATCCGCTCGCGCTGAGATTCGCAATCTTTCCCCGGTACTGCAGGCCGAGCCCCGGCAACACGATCTCCGCGTCGCCCACGCATCCATAGCGCGGTGCCGTTCGCCGCTCGGTCCCGCCTCCGCCCTCACCCATACTGCTCCGTTCATCGGCAGGGTTGCGCCGACCTTGAAGGTCAGGAAAATCGCTCCCGGGAACGTCGCCGACGAGCTGCCCTTCGCGGCCGACAGGCTCCGAGCGAGAGACGGGCAATGGAGCGGGTGGACCAGAGAAATTGCCGAAGCTTCGAGCCTTTCGCATCCCCCGGGCATGTCTAAATTCTGGTCCTGCGCGACTTTTGGGGGGTTGCGCGGGTTACGAGGAGCAGGACAGACTGTCCACGAGGATGTCCCCTGCCATGCCCACAATCTCGCGTTGCCTTGCTGTGTTTCTGGCCGGCCTGCTGATTTTGCCGCCAGGCGAACCGTTTGCCTTTGCCCGCAAGAAGAAGAAAGAGCAGCCGACCGCGGCAAGTGCTTCGCCGCTGACCCAGGATCAGCGCGTGCTGCACGCCCTAAACCGGCTGACCTTTGGGCCGCGGCCTGGAGATGTGGCGGCCGTGGAGGCGATGGGGCTGGACAAGTGGATCGACCAACAGCTGAATCCCGAGACCATCGACGATTCGGCACTGCAGGCACGTCTGGCCGCGTATCCCGCCATGCAGCTGAGCCAGCACGATCTGGTCGAGAGGTTTCCCTCACCCGCCATGATCCGGCAGGCGGAGCAGGGCAAGCGCGGCATTCCGTGGAATCCGGTAGAGAAGGCAATCTACACCGATCAGATTGCAGCGCTGCGGGAACGACAGCAGAACAAGCAGCAGCAACAGCAGGGCACAGGCCTCAGGGCACAGGGCACAGTACTCGGTACGGGGCAGCCCGGGGCTGCGCCGGCGAATCCAACGTCGGCGAATTCAATGATGGCGCCGGGCGGGGATATGGGTCCTCCTCCTCCTCCGGACATGATGCCGGCAACGACAGCTGCAGTTCCTCCTCCTCCGCCGATTGAGGAGCAGGAAAAGAAACTCTATGCGGATCTGGATGCAACGAATGTGGTGAATCTGCCCTCGGATCAGCGCGTGAAGAAGCTGCTCTCGATGCAGCCTGAGGATTTCCGCGATTTCCTGCAGCATTTGAGCAGGCCGGACCGTGTGGCGCTGTTCACGGATCTGACACCGGAGCAGCGGGAGACGGTGTTCGCACTGATCAATCCGCAACTCGTCGTGGGTGGCGAGGTGCTGGTAACGCGGCTGCTCCGCGACATCTACAGCGAGCGGCAACTGGAAGCGGTGATGACCGACTTCTGGCTGAATCACTTCAACGTTTACCTGAAGAAAGGTGAGTTTGCCCCTTGGTATCTCGCGGATTATCAGAGCAAGGTGATCCGGCCTCATGCCATGGGCAAGTTCGAAGATCTGCTGGTGGCGACGGCGCAAAGTCCAGCCATGCTCTTCTATTTGGATCAGACGGAGAGCGTGGGTCCGCACTCGCTTGCGGCCTGGCGGTCGGAGATGGGCCTGAATGGGCCGCAGGCTAAGGCCCGGCCCGTGGGACTGAACGAGAATTACGCGCGCGAGCTGATGGAACTGCACACGCTGGGTGTGGATGGTGGCTATACGCAGCGCGATGTGACCGAAGTGGCGAAGATCTTCACTGGCTGGGGGATCGATCGCGCGGAGCAGGGCGGGGAGTTCGTCTTCAATCCGCGGCGGCATGAGCCGGGACAAAAGGTCGCGCTCGGGCACGAATTCGGATACAGCGGCGAGTCGGAAGGTCTGCACGTTCTGCATCTGCTGGCGGTCAGCCCGGTCACGGCGCACCATGTTTCGCTGCAGATCGCGCAGCGATTTGTCAACGACAATCCGCCGCCGGCGATCGTGGATGCCATGGCGGCCACCTGGGTGAAAACGGGCGGCGATATTCGCGAGGTTCTGCGGACCATGCTCCAGTCGCCGGAGTTCTGGTCGCAGAATGCGTATCGGGCGAAGGTGAAAACACCCGAGGAGTACGTGATTTCAGCCGTGCGTGCGACCGGGGGGGAGGTGATGCATCCCGCGGCGCTGGTGGAAGCGATTGGACAGCTCGGGATGCCGCTATACGGATGTCAAACTCCCAATGGCTACTCGTGGATGGCGGACGCGTGGCTCAACAGCGGAGAGCTGCTGGACCGGATGAACTTCAGCCTGGCGCTGGCGGATAACAATGCCGGAACGGTGATGGGATGGGACAAGCTGATGGGCATCGAGGGCGCGGCGAGTGTGCCGGCCGATGCCAAGGAAAGCAAGCTGGAGAATCTGCTGCTCGACGGAGTGGTGTCGGAACACACGCGCAGTGCGGCTCTGGCGCAGCTTGCGCAGCAGCAGAGCATGCCGGGGCCAAACGGTCAAAGGGCCCAGATGCCCAAACCGGTCAACTTCGTGCGGCCGCGGGAGTTCGGGCAACTGCTGCAGTCGGTGGCACCGTTACCTCCGCCAGGAGACCGGGAGGCGGCATTGTTGGGCGGTCTTCTGCTGGGGTCTCCTGATTTTCAGAGGCGCTAACCCCAGCGAAAGCGAACCAGAGCTGAGCCAAAGGCCAGTCAATGTTGGCATGGCGACGAGCCCGCGTCATTTTCTGTAATGGTCCGTTGACCCGAAATTCATCGAAGGGCTGTTAGGGTCATCGCGGCGTGCGAAGCATCCCAGCCTCGCATGAAAACCTGTACGCACATCAGGAGACTCCGCACATGACAGCACCTTTCCTCCGCAGCGCTCTCCAGCGCTCTACATTTTTGCGTCTGCTTCCAGCACTTGCTTTGGCGATCGTTGCCTTGCCAGTCAGCCTCACCGCGCAGGACCGCACTCACGATCAGTCCGGCAGCCAGTTCTATCCTGGCAATCTGGTCGTAAGCCGCAGCGTTTATGACAATCGTGCCAACAATGTCACGGTGGGCGAGCCCCTGCCGCCGGAGTGCGCGCCGTCAACCGGCGGCTGCGTGACGGCTGCTTACGATGGAACCTATCCGACCGTGTTCAACAACGCGCCCATCGACGGCAGCTTCGGTATCACATCGCGCATTTTCCTGGACCAGATCACCCCGGGGGGATGGCCCATCAGCACCCTCGAAGTGGCGAACAGCCTGGAGCGCGGCGTCGATGCGGACGACGATGTATTGGTAACGAGCTTCAGCTCGAAGTCGGAACTGGCGCTGAACCTGTCGCTGGACAAGCGGTACCTGACATTCATGGGATATGTGGCGCCGGTGAATGCCATCGATGTATCGAACTCGAACACGCCCGGCGCGCCCGATCCGACCAACCCGGTGGGGACGAATTTCTATCGCGCGGTAGCAACCTTGGATCAGCAGGGAAGGCTCACGTTCACGGAGACGAATGCCTACAGCGGCAACAACGGTCGCGCGGCGATTCTGAATAACGTCGCCGGCGCGCATTTGATTTACACAGCGGGAAACGCGGGGAACGGCGCGAATCCACAGCCACTGAATGTCGATCTCGGTGCAGGGGCACAGCTGATTTATCCGGCTTACGAAAGGGAATCGGAGCAGGCACCCCCGGTGCCGTCGACGCCGCTGGCTAGTTTTTCGGTGACGCAACTCAGCGATCCGGCCGACAAAATCGGGAAAGATGATAACTTCCGCGGGCTGAACGTTTACGACAACGTGGTCTATTTCACGAAGGGCAGTGGCGGCAACGGGGTGAACACGGTCTATTTCGTGGACACCACGGGGAGCGCGTGCCCCAACGGGACCGGCGTACCTTCGGCTTCGGCCACGCTGCCGACGACGCCCCTGAGCTACACCGCATCGACAGTAACGACGGATGGGCTGCCGAGCAATATGTGCATCCTGTCGGGATTTCCAACCCTTTCGAATAAGGCGAAGGGCGCGAATCCGGTGAACTTCCCGTTTGGGGTGTGGTTTGCGAATCCGACAACCCTTTATGTGGCGGATGAAGGCGACGGGTCGACGAGCGGTGTCGGCACGGCGTTTTACACGCATGCAGCAGCGCAAACGAATGCGGGCCTCGAGAAGTGGGTCTACGACGCGACAACCAAAACTTGGTCGATGGCTTATGTGCTGACGAACGGTTTGGATCTGGGAACGCCATACACAGTGGCCGGCTATCCGACAGGGAACAATCCAGGAAGCGCGAACACCAGCAATCCGGACGGACTGCCGTGGAGCCCGGCGACGGATGGTCTGCGGAACATCACCGGGAAAGTGAATCGCGACGGAACGGTAACGATCTGGGCGATCACCTCGACGGTGAGCGGCGCGGGCGATACGGGTGCCGATCCGAACAAGCTGGTGGTGATCACGGACAAGCTGAGCGACACGACGGCCGCTGAGGCGGCGGGCGAGACGTTTGTCACGCTGCGGACAGCGCGGTTCGGCGAGGTACTGCGTGGGATTTCGTTCACGCCCGGTACGGGCGCGGGCGATGACGATCACGACTGGGATGGCGGGTTCGGCTGGTAGATTGACTGCGTGCAACTTTGGGCCTCCCTCTGGATACAGGGAGGCTGTCTTCTTGTGCAAGCGAACTGGGGGTTTAGTCCGCGGTACAGTCTGTTGCTTGTGTGACGGTTCTGACCACGATGGGGACGACGGTCTCGACGACTGTGGGAACGACGGTGCCTACGACTTTGGCACAACGACGCAGCTCACTCACGCAGCGATCAGGCTGGCGAAGAGAGCGAAGCCCACCACGGGGATCAGGAAGAGACGTCCGATCATCAGTGCCTCCTTGCTCGTTATACGAAGATCAGGGCTGGTGGGTTCCCACGGCTGTTTGCTGGTAGAGATCCGAGGTCGCGGGCTGCGGATTCCTGCGCGACGGGCTTTGACGTTTGAACGAACCAAGCAGCGTCTGGAGCATGACATACAGCACAGGGATGAAAAAAAGGTTTAAGACGGTGGAAACCAGCATCCCGCCGATGATGGTGGTCCCCACCGACTGGCGGCCCGAGGCGCCTGCGCCGGAGGCGATGGCGAGAGGAATGACGCCGAGGATGAACGCGAAGGAGGTCATGAGGATGGGGCGAAGACGGAGCTCGGCGGCCTCGATGGCGGCATCGACAATGGAACGGCCTTTGGCGCGGAGCTGCTCTGCGAACTCAACGATGAGGATCGAGTTTTTGGCGGCGAGCCCGATGAGCATGACGAGGCCGATCTGGCAGTAGATGTCATCGGCAAAGCCGCGCATGGACTGAGCCAGCAGCGCCCCGAGCATCGCCATCGGCACCGCAAGCAGGATGATGAACGGGAGCGCAAAGCTCTCATAGAGGGCGGCGAGGGTGAGATAGACGACGAGAATGCCAAGGCCAAAGATGATGATGGCTTTGCCGGCGGACTCGATCTCCTCGAGCGAAAGCCCTGTCCATTCGTACGCCATGCCGTGCATCATGTTTTGCTGAGCGACCTGCTCCATGGCTTTGAGAGCATCGCTGGTGCTGACACCCGGCGCGGCATTGCCATCGATTTCCGCGGAGCGAAAGAGGTTGTAGTGGCTGATGACCTGCGGACCTGAAGTGTTCTCGAGGGCGACCAGATTATCGAGCGGGATCATCTGATTATTGCTCGAGCGCACGTAATACTGGCGGATGTCCGCGGCGTTCTGACGGAACTGCTGCTCGGCCTGGACATAAACCCGGTAGCTGCGTTTGTTGAAGTCGAAGTTGTTGACGTATTCCGAGCCCATGAAAACCTGCAGGGCATCCGAGATCTGGTTGAAGGGAACGCCGAGAGCCTTGGCTTTTTCGCGATCGATGCGGACCAGGACCTGGGGATCGTTGGAAGTAAAGCTGGTGAAGAGCCCGGTGAGATCCTTGCGCTGACCGGCGCGCGCGGCGATCAGATGCGCGCGCTGATCGAGGTCGGTGAGGGTGTTGCTGCCCCGGTCCTGCAATTCGAACTGGAAACCACCGAAGGTGCCCAGCCCCTGGATCGCGGGTGGTTCGAGAGGAATGATCAGCGCGCCGGGGATCATGAAGAATCTGGGGCGAAGATAATCGACAATCTCCGCTGCGGAGTGACCTTTGCCCTTGCGCTGATCCCAGGGCGTCAGCGCGCAGAACATCATGCCGTAGTTGGGAGCGTTCCCGGAAAAGCTGAAGCCTCCAACCGCAAACGAGCCGACGACGTCTTTGTCCTGATTCAGAATCGCACTGACCTCGGCTTCGATGTGCGTGGTGTAGGCCAGCGATGCTCCCTGCGGCGCCTGGACCAGGATCATCATGAAGCCCTGGTCTTCCTGTGGGACAAAGGAGGTGGGGACGTGCTTGTACTCCCATCCGGCGGCGAAGAGACCAGCGATAAACAGCAGGAGCATGATCCAGCGGATGCGGAGCACGCCGTGAATCGTGCGCGCGTAGCCGCGACCGAGAGATTTGATCCCGCGCTCGGCCAGATGAAGAATCGAATGCTTCTCATCTTCGCGGCGCAGCAGCAGCGCCGCCAGTGCCGGTGACAGCGTGAGCGCGTTGAAGGCCGAGATGGCAATGGAAAAGGCGATAGTGAGCGAGAACTGACGGTAGAGGATGCCAGTGGTTCCAGGAAAGAACGAGACAGGCACGAAGACGGCGATCAGAACAAGCGAAGTGGCGATGACGGCGCTGGTGACTTCGCCCATCGCGGCCGACGTGGCGTGGTGCGGTTCGTTGTCACCTTCCTGGATGTGTCGCTGGACGTTTTCGATGACGACGATCGCGTCGTCGACCACGAGGCCGGTGGCGAGGGTGATGCCGAAGAGGGTCAGCGAGTTGATGGAGAAGCCGAAGACGCTGATGAAGGCGAAGGTTCCAATGAGGGAAACCGGGATGGTGACGGCGGGGATGAGAGTGGCGCGCCAGTCCTGCAGGAACACGAAGATAACGGCGATGACGATGATGATCGCTTCAATGAGGGTCTTGATGACTTCGTGAACGGAGGCGCCGATGATGGTGGTGGTATCGAAGGCGACGACGGCATGCATGCCTGGCGGGAAAGATTTCGAGAGGAGTTCGAGCTCGGCTTTGGCGTCGCGGTCCACCTGCAGAGCATCGGCGTTGCTCAGCTGCTGCACCCCGAAACCCACCGCGGGAATCCCGTTGAAGGTCAGAGTGCTGGCGTAATTGCTCGATCCAAGCTCAGCGCGGCCCACGTCCTTGATCTGCACGATGCCGGCGGGTGTGTTTTTGACGACGATGTCGTTGAACTGCTCGGGAGTAGAGAGACGGCCGACTACATTGACGGTGATCTGGAATGCCTGGCCCTGGTCGGAAGGCGGAGCGCCGAGCTGGCCGGAAGGAACCTCGACGTTCTGCTCCTGAAGGGCATTCACCACATCCGTGGCCGTCAGCTGTCGGGCTGCGAGTTTGACCGGATCGAGCCAGATGCGCATCGCATACTGCCCGACCCCGAAGATCTGGACGTCGCCAACCCCCTTCACGCGCTTGATCGCATCCTTGATGTAGACATCAAGGTAATTGCTCATGAAGAGATTGCTGTACTGGCCGTGGTCGGCATAGATGCCGGCGCCGAAGACGAAATTGCTGTTGGCCTTGCTGACGGTGATGCCGGTTTGATTCACCTCTGCTGGCAGCAGTCCAGTGGCCGAAGAAACGCGGTTCTGCACATCGACCGCGGCGATGTCGAGAGAGTAGCCGGTGTTGAACGTAGTGGTAATCGCGCTGGTGCCGTCGTTGGCGCTGGTGGACTGGATGTAGCGCATGCCCGGTACGCCGTTGATGGCCTCTTCCAGTGGAATCGTGACCGCTGACTCGACCTGGCTGGAGTTCGCGCCGATGTAAGCGCTGGTGACGGTCACCTGAGGGGGAGCGAGCTGCGGATAGAGAGAAAGCGGCAACGAAGGAATGACGACAGCTCCGGCGAGGATGATCAGGAGCGCGCAGACCGTGGCGAAAACCGGGCGATGAATAAAAAAGTCAACCAAGCATGGCCTCGCAGTTCATGAATGATCCAGGTGATCCTAACTGCCGGCGCCGGGCGCCCCCGCTGGCGGCGGACCGGAGGGCAGAGGCATCACCGGCATGTTGTTCTGCAGGATTTGCGTCCCGGAGACGATGACCTTGTCTCCATTGTTGAGGCCGGCAAGGACGGAGTAGTTGTTGCCGACCGTGTCGCCGAGCGAAATAGCCTGCTCATGCGCGACGAAGTGGCCACCACCGGCGTCCTGAGCGAGGAAGACAAACGCCTGGCCACCCAGGCGCGTGACCGCGAGCACGGGGACGACCGGCTTCGGGCTCATGCCCCAGATGACGCGGGCTTTCACGAGCTGCTGATTCCGCAGCAGCGGTGAACGAACCGGCGCTTTCACGAGGATGCCCTGCAGCTGGTTGTCGACCTGAGGCGAAACGAAATCGACCGAGGTGTTCTCGATGGGCTTGCCGTTGTTGTCCTCGATCTGGACGCCGAGACCATTACGAACCTGGGAGGCGCGTTCGGTGGGGATATAGATGTACGCCTCAAGGTCCTTGTTCTCGTCAACGGTGGTCAGCATAGTGGAAGACGAGACGTAGTCGCCGACGTGGACGGGGATGTCTCCAACGATGCCATCGAAAGGCGCCGTGATGTGGTAGTAGCCAAGTTGCTGCTGCTGCATCTTGCTGGAAGACGCCGCGGACTCGTAATCGGCTTTAGAGTTGGCGTAGGCCTGCTCCGCTTGATCGAGCGCGTCTTTGCTGATGATGCCGGCGGCAAAAAGCTTGCGCTGGCGCTCCACCTGGAGTTGGTTGTACTGATATACCGCCAGCTTCTGCTGCTCGGTAGCGGCCTGCGACGCCAGGGTCGCTTCCTGCTTGGCCGGATCGATCTCCATCAGCAACTGACCCGCGGTCACGTGGTCGCCGGACTGGACAAGAATCCGCGTGAGGTTGCCATCGACCTGCGGATTGATGGTGGCCGACCGTCGGGATTTGATCGTGGCTACGTATTCGTCGGATTGAGGCACCGGTACGGCGGCAACGGTGAGGGTCTGAACCGGCATCGCCTGCATGCCGGCGCCGGCTTGCTGGGGCGGCTGCGCCTTGTTGCAACCAGCGGCTCCGGCCAGGAGCAGCGGAAATACGAGAGCGGGGAGAATGGTTTGCGCTTTTACGATCAATGCAGGGACCTCGAACCAGGGTCAAGAATGAACCGAAATAAAACGATTGAAGAAACAACTCAGGATACAGGACTGGCCCCGGGGAATTCTGTGATGCGCCAAAGCAATTCCGGGGATTTGTGATTTGGACGCGAGCGATAGCGGACAAGGTACAAAAAATCGGTCACATCGCGGCGTCATTGCCGAAAGGCACAGAGGGCGGGAGAGAGAAGTTGGGGGGTGGGGGAAAATGAAAGCGGGCTGTCCGTTTCCGAACAGCCCGCTCGATTTTTGGCTCGGGCCCTAAATCAACCCGGGTCAGCCTCTGCGTCGGCAGGGAGAAGCTGACTTCTCGCTGCCTTTCTGCCGCTTCCGCGGTTCGCGCCAATCCCTCCCTGGTCAGCCGATCAATCTTTGGACGGATTAACCTTCATGACCAGTTTTTTAAAGGATACGCTGACCGGGAAGCTTATAAGCCCGCAGTGAATTCGCCTCCAAAATAGAGGTTGCACCATTTGAGGGTGCCTCCAGAGGGGCTGATGTATTCGAGCAAGGGCCCGAAGGGTGCGGACTCGGCTCGAGTCGCCCTCCCCATTTGAGCCCGACGCTCCTTGAAGACATCGCGCTTCGGTTCCGATTCAGTTGGTTGCGTCCGTACGCTTCGACGAACGGTGGACATCCATCCTCCTTCTTCGGGTTCTAAAGCGTTTCCGCCTTATACCTAATTCGATTGCCTGGGGTGAGACGGCGTTGCCAGTTTTCGGGTGATTGGCGGTGCGAAACTCAGGAATATTTTTTCTGCGATTACTGTCGTGATCTGCCGGCGCCGGATGCTGCGCTCCGCGCCCGGACCTTGAACCAGATGGGAGTGCCTTCAAATCCGAAAGCGGCGCGGATTTGGTTCTCGAGAAAGCGCTCGAAAGAAAAATGCAGGTTCACGTCGCGGTCGCTGAAAAGGACGAAGGTGGGCGGAGCCACCGCGGCTTGGGTCATGTAGAGGATGCGAATGCGCTTCGACATCGGAACGCTCGCGCGCTGGAAATCGATGCGATCGAGGAAGCGATTCATCTGGCCGGTCGTGACCCGCTTCCGGCGCTCCGCCGCGACCCGGAGCACGGTGTCGAGGACGCGCGGGACGTTGCGGCCTTCGGTCGCGGAAATAAAAAGTACGGGCGCATAACTCAGGTATTTGAGGACGCTGCGGAGTTGGTGCTCAAAGATGACCCGGTCAGCAGGCGGTTTTCCGTCGGTTCGCCCCGTCGTGACGAGGTCCCATTTATTCACGACGATGATCACCGAGCGGCCACTCTCGTGCGCGTAACCGCCGATGGTCGCGTCGGAGGCGGTGACGCCTTCGGTGGCGTCGATGACCAGCAGAGCCACGTCGGCGGCTTCTAGATGGCGCCGGGCCATCACCACGGAGAGCTTCTCGGCCATGAGGTGGGTCTTGCCTTTGCGGCGAATGCCAGCGGTATCCACAATGCGCAGCTCGTGACCTTTGTAGTCAATGATTTCGTCGACGGCGTCGCGCGTGGTTCCGGCAATAGGCGAGACGATGGCGCGGGTGGATCCAGTAAGGGAGTTGAGCAGCGTCGATTTGCCGACGTTAGGGCGCCCGATGATGGCCACCCGCGTCTCGTGCTGCTCGAATTTCGCGTGGGTGCGATGCAGTGCGGCGGTTTCCGGCTTGTCGAACTCGGGTTCAGTCGCTGGCTCTTCGAGTGGAAGAACCGCGAAGACATCGTCAAGCAGCTCGCCGATGTTGAGACCGTGTTCCGAAGAGACCGGGACGAGATTACGGATGCCCAGCTTGCGGAAATTTTCAGCGGCGGCCTCCAGGCTCTCGCTATCGATCTTGTTGACGGCGAGAAAGAGCGGCTTGCCGGTTTTGATCAGGAGGCGGGCGAGGTCGATATCGGGAGCGGCCAGTTCCGTGCGGCCGTCGACGACCATGATGATCGCGTCGGCTTCGTCGAAGGCAAAGCGAGCCTGGCGGAAAATTTCGGCGGGAATCTGCGCGTCGTCGTCGGGAATGATGCCGCCGGTGTCGATCAGACGAGCGGTGCGGCCATTCCACGCGACCTCACCGTAAATGCGGTCGCGTGTGATGCCGGGTTCGTCGCCCACGATCGAGCGGCGGCTGCCGGTGAGGCGATTGAAGAGGGTGGATTTGCCGACATTGGGGCGGCCCGCAATCGCGATGACCGGCAGGTCGGCGGATGGCTCCTGCCACGCTTCTGCGCGGACGACCCCCGGCTTCGGTCGTAAGGGGACGTAGTCTTCGCGAGTTTCACCGGGCGCTGGCGACAGTATGTCGCGCTGCATGGGGCCACGTTCTCTCGCACCTGTCGGACCACCGCGAGCGGCGATGTTCGAACCGCGGGCAGCGCGCGGACGGTTGCGATCGTCGCGCTGCGAGCTGGCTTGCCGATCGGATTTTCCTTCGGGAGCTGGAGCGTGTCCGCGGCGAATGGCTTTCCATTTTGCCTGGACTTTGCGTTTGGTTTTCTTAACGCCCTTGCGGTTTCTCTTGACGGGTTTCAATGGCTAATCCTGGGGAATTGAGGGGAAGTGGCCCCTTCGGCAAGCTCAGGGCGGAAATTCGAAGTGGTTCGCCTTCTGCGCAACCCAGACACGATGTATACTATACATCATGAAGCGGACACAGTTGTATCTGGACGAGGACCTGTGGAGTGCGCTGCACGCTCAGGCGCGCCGGGAGAAGACTACCGTGTCCGATCTGGTGCGGCGAGCCGCGCGTGAACAGTATCTCAGTGGGCGCGAAGAGCGCGCGCGAGCCATGAAGGCGATCATCGGAATGCGCAAGGACCGTCCTGAATTTGCGAATGTGGAGAAGTATGTTCGCAACTTACGCAGCGGCAGTCGGCTGGACAAGCTTGGGCGGCTATGACGGTTCTGGTGGATTCCGACGTGGTGATTGAAGTTACGCGCGGAAGGAACCAGGATGTTGTCTCCCGCTGGGTGGAACTCAGCACTTCTGAGACTCCTGTACTTTATTCTCCCGTGACGGCGGCCGAACTTTGGGCCGGAGCTCTGCCTCACGAGCAGAAGCTCATCCGAGAACTGTTTCGCCCAATGAAGTGCGTGGTCATCGATGAAGAGATCGGTCGCCAGGCAGGCGACTATCTTCGGCAATATCGCCGCAGTCACAATCTGGAACTGGCAGATGTTCTGATTGCGGCATCCGCGATATACAGCCACGCTGCCCTTTGGACTCGCAATCGGAAGCATTTTCCGATGAAGGGCCTCGAATTCTACTGAAACTCTCCACCACCTGGCTAGGACACCGTTTCAGCGGAGTAGCGGGCGATCAGCCCGGTGCGCACCGCGTGCCGGTAGACGCCGGTGAAAGCGCGAGCCATCACGAATAAATACACGACTGCGAGCGCCGAGCCGATAGCCAGCGGCGTCCCAGCGATGGTGTGCACGGCGGGGCCGGAAGTCTGACGCGCCAGGATCTGGCGCATCCCTTCGAACACATAGCTGGGCGGGATGAGGCGAGCCAGCCATTGCATCCAGTGCGGAAGCGTGGCGAGCGGATAGAAGACGCAGGCGAGCGGCGAGATGAAGGCAGGAATGGGCCAGATGAACCACTCCGCCGCCGGACCGAAGCGGAGGACGAGCGCGCTGCCGAAGATGCCAAGCGAGATTCCGAACAGGAAGAGCACGAGCAAAAACGCAGCCAGCATCGCTCCATAAACGAAGAAAGAGAGGCCGAAGACGAGCGTCGCCAGGGCGACCATGACCACCAGGCCGATGGTGCTGGTGGCGATGCTGGAGAGCACGAGGCCGCCGAGGTATTCGGAGACGGAGAGCGGCGAGGCAAACAGATTGAGGAAGTTGCGGGACCAGACGTCTTCAAGAAAGGCGGTGGTGATCCCCTGCATGACCCGGGCCATGAAATCCCAAAGCAGGACCGCGCCGAGCATGGCCGGGACGAAGTTGAAGCGGGCACCGGAGACGGAGTTGAGGTAGCGGGTGATGAAACCCCACAGGATGATGTCGATGGCGACCCATGAGAAGAGGGGTACGACGCGGGCGGGCGAGCCGCGCAGCAGATAGAACTGGCGAAGCAGCAGGGCGGAGGTGCGGCGCAGGAACACAGGCACGCTAGTTGTCCTCCCGCAGATTGCGGATGGTGAGAGGCTCGCGAGCGACAGCAACGAAAAGGTCTTCAAGGGTGTCGCGATGATTTTCCTGGGGCAGCGTGCGTGGGTCGCCCTCGAGCAGAATCTTGCCGTGGGAGAGGAAAAGCACGCGATGGCAGACCTCGGCGACTTCGATCATGTTGTGCGAGGTCCACAGGACGCCGACGCCGGTGCTTTCGGCGAACTGGCGGATGGTGGCGCGGATCTCGCGTGCGATCGAGGGATCGAGGGACGCAGTGGGTTCATCGAGCAGGAGTAGCCGTGGTTCATTGATCATCGCCTTGGCCAGGGCCACGCGGGTCTGCTCACCGGAGGAAAGCACGCCGCATTTGGTGTCGCGAAAGCGGAGGAGGTCGAAGTCGTGGAGGATGGTCTCGATGCGATCGCGCAGATGGGGCACAGCGTAGAGCATGCCGAAGATGCGCAGGTTCTGCGCGACGGTGAGATTGCCGGGGAGGGGCGCATAGACCGCCGCGAAGTTGGTGCGGCTGAGGGCCTGACGCCGGCGGCGGGCGAGGTTGCAACCATCGATGGCGATGGAACCGGCGCTCGGCTCGAGGACGCCCAGAACCATATTGATGGTGGTGGTCTTGCCGGCGCCGTTGGGGCCGAGCAAGCCGAGGATCTCATGCGACCGGACGGCGAAGGAGAGGTCGTCGACCGCGACAGTCTCTCCGTACTGCTTGCAGAGGTGGGATACGGCGAGGATGGGTGCGGACATCAGGAAAAGGCTATGGGCACGGATTGCGAACGAACCCCATCCTGGCGCGCGCCAACCACGCACACCAGAATGGGGAACCCAGGTCGGTGCGCACCTGGATTAGGTGCCAAGGTACATGACGTGGACGTAGATGCCGAGGCGGACGTTGTAGGCCAGGTACCAGCCTGGATCGTCCGGATCGGGGTAGAGAACGATGTCGTCGGAACCCCAGTCCCAGCCAGCGCAGTAGCCAACGTCGGAAGGTGCGACGCTGAAGTAGAAACCACCGAACCAGAAGCGGGAGGGGCCGCCGCCAGCGAGGCGCCAAACCTGACCAGCGCCAACGGTTCCGGGGAAGCGGCCGTGCTGCCAGGGCTGGGCGAGATGTAAAGCAGGGTTGGCAGTATGCCCGACCCAGCGATCATTGCTGGCGTCCACGTGCGGGGCGGCGGGGTGACCTGGCTGGTCGGGTTTACCGCCGGTGGGAAGCGGCGTGTGGGTGGTGGGGCCATGGGCGGGGATGTGTCCACCACCAACGGGAGCGCGGGCGGGGCCGACCGGCTGGGGATGCGCCTGGGCGGGATGCCCGCCGGCGGCGGGGCGCTGTGCAGATACGGGAGACGCGAAGACGCAGAGCGCGAGAATTGTGAGGACTGCCAAAGGGCCGATGACTTTCTTCATGGAATCCTCCTGTGAACTGCTCATCTAAGGTGATGCGATCAGCGACAGCGAACAGCGGGCAGGCCGGGAATGGGGCACGCCCATAATACATGTGTGAAGTGAACAGGACCGGGCTAAAGTCAGGGGTCACGCGAGTCAACGAAGTCCCAGGAGACAGCGATCTCGGCGCCCAGGCCTTCGGCAATGCGGACAGCCGCGCTTTCTACCTGCTGCATCAGACCGGATAGATAGTCGCGTGAGCCGGAGATGGCCGCGATGCCGAGGGTCGCGGATTGCCAGGTGATCGTCTCGTCCATTTCGGCGATCGAAATGTTGAATCCGTGGGCGAGTTTCTCCTTTAGACTGCGAACGACCTGGCGGCGATCCTTGAGCGAATGGGCATGCTCGATGCGAAGCTCAAGAAACATGGCGGCAAGGGGCATCGGAGATTCATCTTATAGCGGTGAGGGTGTGACGGTAGCGGTGACAGTAGGAGAGCGGGGGATCAAGGATGCGCCGATGCGCAAATGAAGGTATAGGATGTGCAGAAATGGCTGGTAAATCCGAGCTAAGCGGCCATCTTCCGCCGCACAGCCCCGCATCCCAGGGACGTCGACGTGAATGGGCCGAACAACACAGGAGGCGTGGGTCATGAAACGAGTTTGGATTCTGACGGGAGTTCTGACGAGTTGTGGGTTGCTCTTCGCGCAGGAGCAGAACCCGACGGCGACGGACCACTGGCCGCAAAATCAGCAGCCGCAGGGCCAAACGGATGCAGGGATTCCGGTCTATAAGATCCAGGTGGTAGCTCGCGATATCCCGGCGATCAATTACTTTCATCGCAGCGGCGCGACGAAGATTGGCTTCGAAGGCACGCCGTTGCTCCCCATGGCAAAAGGCACCGCGGAAGTGAACAGCCTGAACGGGCGTACCGAGATTCGAGCGCACTTCGAGGGACTGGGCCCCGCCAATGGATTTGGCATTGAGTATCTGACGTATGTATTGTGGGCGATCTCACCGGAAGGGCGACCGATCAATCTGGGTGAGGTGCTGTGGACCCATGGTCACGCCGACACCACGGTGACGACAAATCTGCAGTCCTTCGGGCTCATCCTCACGGCTGAGCCGTATTTTGCGGTCACAATGCCAAGTGATCTGGTCGTGATGCAGAACATTCCGCTCCACGACAAGACCACGGGCGTGCTCGAGACCGTCAATGCCCACTACAGTTTGTTGCCGCGCGGCGCATATACGGATACGGCGGGGCGGCACACCGTGCTGCATCCGATCACCCGCGATGACCGCTCGCCGCTGGAACTCTATGAAGCGATCAACGCAGTGCAGATTGCCGAGGCGGCGGGAGCGGATCAGTATGCGCCGGAGAGCATGGCGAATGCGAAGCAGGATCTGAAGAATGCGCAGGACATGGACATTCATCAGAAAGAGATGAAGCAGGAGATCACCTACGCACGCGAGGCGGTACAGACGGCGGAAGATTCGCGCATCATCACCATCCGGAAGATCAAGGCAAGCGACGAGGCAGCGGAGAGGGCCAGGATTGAAGCGGCGCGGAAGCAGGCGCAGGATCAGGCAGCGCAATCGGCCTTAGCGGCGCAGCAGGCGCAGGATCAGCAGGCTCAGGCACAGGCGCAGGCCACGGCAGCGCAGCAACAGGCAGAGCAGGCGCAGGCGGCAGCGGCGCAGGCTCGCGCCCAGCAGCAGGCTGCCGAAGCTGCGGCAGCCCAGGCTGCACAGCAAACGGCGGAGATGCGCGAGAAGCTTCGTCAGCAGTTGAACTCGGTATTGAACACGCAGGAGACGGCGCGCGGACTCATTGTGAATATGTCGGACGTGCTGTTCGCGTTCAATAAGTACGAACTGAAACCCGATGCGCAGATCAAGCTGGCCAAGATTTCCGGAATTCTGCTGACGTATCCCAACCTCAAGGTGCAGGTGGAGGGCTACACGGACAACATCGGATCGGATGAGTACAACCTGAAGCTCTCCCAGGAGCGTGCCATGGCGGTGCAGGCGTTCCTGGTGGCGCAGGGGGTATTTCCGGGGAACGTCACAGCAGAGGGATATGGAAAGGCCGATCCCGTGGCGGATAACACGACGAATGCCGGACGCACACAGAATCGACGCGTAGCCATGGTGGTTTCGGGGCAGTCGATCGGGGTGCAGGAGCAGGCGCCGACCAGTGGTGCGATGCAACCGCCGGTTCCGCAGCCGGCGCCCGTGCCGCAGCCGAACCCCAATGCAACAGGCACGTCCAACGGGCCGCCCCAGGACTAGCTCCTTGACTCGCTTCCGCGTCTCTGGGCGTGCAGTCCGGACGGAAACCCCTCGGCACAATCGGCATACGACCTAACTAAGAGAGACCGCTTTCGGGCGGTCTCTCTTTTCTGGAGATTTCGTCACAGATCACTTGCAAACTGCAAGTGACTATTGCTAACGTCTCCAGCATGGCTGCAAAGAACGGGGCCAGACACCGATCGGGCTGCCCGGTGAATATCTCTCTGAAGGTGTTTGGCGACCGCTGGTCGCTGCTGATCGTGCGCGACCTGATGGTGCGGGGATTCACCACGTTCCAGGATTTCGTGAACTCAGGGGAAGGGATTGCGACCAATATCCTGGCCGATCGCCTGAAGAAACTGCAGAAGTCCGGGATTGTATTCGGTGAAAGAGATAAAAAGGATGGGCGGCGGATCATTTACCGGCTTACGGAGAAGGGAATCGATCTGGCGCCGGTGATGCTGGAGCTGCTCATCTGGGGCGCGCAACACGAAAAGACAGGAGCTCCGCCCGCCGTGGTTGCGGAGATGGCGAAGAATCGGCGGACGGTGCTCGAAGAGACGCGACGGAGATGGAAGAAGAGAGACGAGGCGCCGTCTGTTACCGTGGCTCGGCGGCCCCAGGCGGGACTAGCCCGGCAACCGGGCGGGCTCTGCAGTGCGATCGGCAGAAAAGTGGTCATGGAGGAGACACAGGGATGGAGTCGACGATGGGAATTGGAGTCATGAGCAGCCAGGCAGCCTCGGTATCTTCAGGGCGCGTATGGACCGGGCGGGTGATCGGCGGACTGATCGCGGCATTCATGCTGTTGGATGCCGCCATGAAGTTCGTCAAACCGCCGCAGGTGGCGGATGCGTTTGTGCGGACCGGGTGGCCACTGGAGCTGTCGGTGGTGCTCGGCGTCATCCTGCTGGTCAGTACGGTTCTTTATCTGATCCCGCAAACGGCCGTCTTGGGAGCGATTTTGCTCACCGGATATTTTGGAGGGGCAGTGGCCACGAATCTGCGGCTGGAAAATCTGCTGTTCAGCCATACACTCTTTCCCGTGTATTTCGGATTACTGACGTGGTTCGCTCTGTGGCTCCGCGAGCCGCGCCTGTGCGAGCTGGTTCCATTACGCAAGGCTGCGGTAAGTCATACCATCCTGGAAACAAGGAGCTCTCGTTATGTCGATTGCACAGTCCTTTCTGATGGAGTTCGAGGAGCAGGCATCGGTTACGCGCAGATTTCTGGAGAGACTTCCGGAAGACAGGCTGACGTGGAAGCCGCATGAGAAATCGATGACGGCCGGGCAGCTCGCCTTCCATCTCGCGACGGTGCCGGGCGCCATAGTGCAAGTGGTCCAGAACAACGCAGCACAGCCTCCGGACTTCAACGTCCGCCCGCAGCCGGCAAGCTGCGGCGACGTACTGCAGGCGCTCGATGCGAGCGTTACGACGGTCAGGGCGTTGCTGCCGAAACTGGACGACAGCGCCATGAACGAGACCTTTCGCATTCTCGCCGGAGAACAAGAGGTCATGGCCCTGCCACGACAGCAGTTTGTGAGGGGCATCATGTTGAACCACTGGTACCAGCATCGAGGTCAGTTCAGCGTGTATCTTCGGCTGCTGGGAATTCCGGTTCCGGCGAGCTGGGGTCCGAGCGCCGATGAAGCGCCTGTATCTCCGCGACAGACGGAATGGCGGCAACTCAGTAAGCGAGAGGGCAGCCCTGCTCGCCCTGGCTCCTCGATCCTCGGCTATGCGAGCTGATTCCGCTGCGGAAGGCCGGATAGAGAGATCAACTTTGAAGAACCGGTTCATCAGAGAAAACCATGAGACTCAATCCACACCTGAATTTCGGCGGGAACTGTCGGGAGGCTTTTCAGTTCTACGAGCAGAACGTTGGCGGAAAAATCACCATGATGATGACGCAGGCCGAGATGCCGGGAGCGAACCACCCTGCCAGTCCCGGCGCCATTGCACACGCGCGCATGAGTATTGCGAACATCGAACTGATCGGAAACGATGTGCCCGCCGAGCGCTTCGAACCGATGCGCAGCGTGTATCTTTATCTCGCCCTGGATTCGGCCGAGGAAACGGAGCGAATCTACGCCGTTCTCAGGGGACAGGGCGAGGTGTATATGCCGCTGGCCGAGACTTTCTATGCCTCGCGTTTCGCCATGCTGCGCGATCGTTTCGGAGTCTTGTGGACGCTGATCTGCGAATTGACCCGATGAACCCAGGGCCTCGACCCGGATTCCATCCAGGTGAAACCAATCCCGAACCCAATAAGGAGCAATCATGAAGATTCAGCCTTATCTCAACTTCAACGGACAGTGCGAAGAGGCTTTTCGCCTCTACGAGCAGGCGCTCGGCGGCACGATCGTCGGCAAGTTTACCTTCGGCGACAGCCCTATGGCGAAGCAGTATCCGGAGTGGGCCGACAAAGTGATGCATATCGCCCTGCGGATCGACGGCCAGATGCTGCTGGGCAGCGACGCGCCGCCTCCCCAGTTCCAGACGCCGCAGGGTCTGCGGGTGTGCCTGGAGTTCCAGGACATGGCCGATGCCGAGCGCGTCTATGGAGCCCTCTCGGAGGGTGGGCAGATCGGAATGGCGCTGCAGGAGACTTTCTGGGCGCATCGTTTTGCCATGTTTCAGGACCGCTTCGGGACGCCATGGATGATCAACGCGTCGAAGCCCATGTAACTTGTGGAGTGATCAGGCCAATCACAGCATAAGGAGACTGCATGAGCAAAGTGCGGGTGCTGGTGGGAACAAAGAAGGGCGCGTTCGTTCTGACGGCGGACGGCAAGCGGGAGAACTGGCAAGTCAGCGGACCGTTCTTCGCCGGCTGGGAGATTTACCACATGAAGGGATCGCCGGTGAATCCCGATCGCATCTACGTCTCCCAGACCAGCGGATGGTTTGGGCAGATCATCCAGCGATCCGATGACGGCGGCAAAACGTGGAGCGCGCCGGGCGGCGGACAGCAGAAATCGCCGCAGGGCTGGCCGATGGGCGAGAGCAACCGCTTCGTCTACGACACGTCGGAGAACACGGGCGCGCCGCTGACCACGCATCAGTGGTACGACGGAACGCAGCATCCCTGGGAATTCAAGCGGGTGTGGCATCTGGAGCCGTCTCTGACGGATGCCGAGGCCGTGTACGCGGGCGTCGAAGATGCGGCGCTGTTTCGCTCCCGTGACGGCGCGCATTCATGGCAGGAGCTGCCCGGACTGCGTGGCCACGGCACCGGGCCGCACTGGCAGCCGGGCGCGGGCGGTATGTGCCTGCATACCATCGTGCTCGATCCGAAGGACCCGGAGCGTATCTACATTGCCATTTCGGCGGCCGGCGCGTTTCGCACCGATGACGGCGGCAAAAGCTGGAAGGCCATCAACAGGGGATTGCGCTCGCAGTTCATGCCCGACCAGGACGCCGAAGTGGGGCATTGCGTGCACCATATCGCCATGAGCCCGCGGCGGCCGGGCGTGCTGTTCATGCAGAAGCACTGGGACGTCATGCGCAGCGATGATGCGGGCGATTCATGGCGCGAGGTGAGCGGCAATCTGCCGACGGATTTTGGCTTCGCCATCGATGTGCACGCCCACGAGCCGGAGACGATCTATGTTGCGCCGATCACCAGCGATTCACTGCACTATCCGATGGACGGCAAGCTGCAGGTGTGGCGCAGCAGGAGCGGCGGCAACCAGTGGGAGGCGATGACCAGCGGGCTTCCGCAGCAGAATTGCTATGTGAATGTCCTGCGCGATGCGATGTCGGTGGACACACTCGAAGACTGCGGCGTTTATTTCGGCACCACCGGTGGGCAAGTGTACGTCTCGCCTGACGGCGGCGATCACTGGAAGCCGATCGTGCACGATTTGCCGGCGGTGCTCTCGGTGGAAGTCCAGACGACTCTCATGATCCGATGGAGTTGCCGCATCATTTGCGGACCCTGGCGCAGGTGAACGGTCATGTGTCTTTGGAGGTGGAGAGCCCGGTCACCCTGCGTCGCGTGCTCGATGCCCTGGAGGCGCGCTATCCGGTGCTGCGAGGCACGATTCGCGACCACGACACGCAGCAGCGGCGGGCGTTTCTGCGATTCTTTGTGTGCGAGCAGGATTGGTCGCACGAATCGGTGGACGCTCCGCTGCCGGAAGCGGTGGCAACCGGTAGGGAGCCCCTGCTGGTCATCGGCGCCATCGCCGGCGGGTGCTAGCCGTTCAGGATGCGCCTTTGCGGTGCTGAACTGGATCGGCCGGTGAGCGGTCAGTGAAGGAAAATCTGAGTCTCGGATCGAGGTGCTGTATGCAGGACGATCCAGCCATTCCTGTGGTTCAACGACAACGCAGAAGAAGCGGTTCAGTTCTATCTCTCCGTCTTTAAGAACGGCAAAGCCAGGCCTGGTGACACGATGGGGCGAAGGCGGTCCTGTCAAGCCCGGATCGGTGCTTACCGCGACATTCACGATCGGCGACATGGAGTTTGTGGCGCTCAATGCCGGAACCGACGAGCCCCGCACGAATGCGGTTTCCTTCGTCGTCCCCTGCGATTCGCAGGCGGAACTCGACGAAATGTGGACGAAGCTGAGTGAGGGCGGCGAAGAGGTTCAATGCGGATGGCTCGAAGATAAGTTCGGATTCGCATGGCAGGTCGTTCCGGCGAATATGATCGGAGCTGTTGCAGGGCAAAGATGCCGAAAGCGGCAAGCGCGCGATGCAGGCGATGATGCAGATGAAGAAAATTGACATTGCCGCGCTGAAGCGAGCCGGTGGCCTGGAGTAACTGCGGCTGCCAGATTTTGATTACGTGAGTTACTCGTTACCTGCAGTTCGCGGCTTCCACAGCAGCGTGCAGATGCATAGAACCAGCCGACGCACAAACCAGCCGATGACTACAGATGGGGCGCGATCGATACCGGTCGCGCCTTTTTTTCGCCCGCAAACTTACAAATGTCGCGTTGCATCAATGCATCGACGGGAAACTCCCGTGGGACGCATGCCGCGCGCAACAAATGGGAAGTGCGCGTGTCCGAGACGACCAGAGAGAAGGGCGCGGTCAAAAAACTGGGATGGTGAAGAAAAGCTTGTCCGGGTCCAGCGGGAAATTGCTATGATGTTGCCCTCCCGGAGCGATGCAGGATCGGCATCAGCCGGGGGCAAACCCCCGACGAGCAGCAAGCCGGAGCAGCTTCGGGTCCCAGGGTCCAAAGGGAGTTGTCAGAGATGAGTGTCTGTAAAGTCGGGGCCGCGGCAGTTTTCGCTGCCGTGGTGGTTGCAATGCCGAGCTATGGCCAGAATTTCGGAGCGGCAAAAACGAAGGTGACCCTGCAACGCAAGTTGCCGGCTCTGATCCATGTGCCCGACGGTTCCATTCGCGTACGGGTGACGGTGCACGGCGACACCAGCAACCTCGCGCAGGATCTGCAGTCGCAACTCGAAACAGAGCTGCTCAAGAACGACTCCAAACTGCGGGAAGATGATACCAATCCGGAGACGACGGTCACCTGTGAAATTACGAACGTCGGTGCTCCGAAACGGACGGTGACGCAGCAGCCGAATCTGATGGCGGGCAAGAACGGCCCGCAGACGGTGCCGAACGTGCGTGTTACCGCCTCGCTCACGGTTTCTTTCCAGGCAAAGACCAGGGACGGCCACTTGCTGGGTTCCGACAATGTCGAGGTCAATTACGACCAGGAGTTCGACGCCTCAGGGAACAATATCTCCCACGGCGTGATGGGAAGTTTGAGCAATTCCTGGCACCGGCTGAAGGGCAACTCCGGCAACGATAGTGGTGAAGGCAAGGCGCCTACCGACGCGGAGCTGCGTTCCTTGCTGCTGGATTCGGCTGTGCACCGGATCGCGCAGACCATTGTCAACACCAACGAGTCTATTGAAGTGTTCCTCGCCAAGGACAAGGGCCCCATCGATGAAGGGGACAAGGCCGCCGAGGCCGGTTTGTGGGAGAGAGCTCTCGAAACCTACGAGACCGCCAAACCGCTGAGCAAGAAAGAGGATGATGCCTACCGCCTGTACGACATTGGCGTCGCGAATGAGGCATTGGGCTACGCGGCCGAGGACCCCAAGGCGGCGATGAAGTTTCTCGACGAGGCGGCCATCAACTACGGCAAAGCCGTGGATGCCAAGCCAGGTGAAAAGTATTTTCTGGAACCGCAGAAGCGGATTGAAACAGCTCTGGCGCATTACCGGAAGCTGGAAGAAGCGAAAAACGCTCCTCCACCTCCTCCGCCGGCAGCGCCTCCGCCAGCGTCTCCACCGGCCGTAGTTGCCAGCGCGCCGCCGGCCAAACAACCGGGAGGCGCTCCTTCGAAGACCACGACGCCATCGCCCCGGCACACATCGGCCACCACAACCAAAGGTCCCGCGCGCCCGAGCAACTCGGGGTCGACCGCGCTGACTGACGCGCAAGTCATCGCCATGGTGAAAGCCGGAGTCGCGGACGATACGATTGCCGAGACCGTGCGCACCGCCAAAGCGGTGGACTTCGATTTGAGTTCCACGGCTCGACGGCATCTGGAGGAGAACGGCGTCAGTGCGACGGTGGTCAGCGCGATGAAGATGCGTTGGGCCCACGAGCTGAGCAGCGGCAAATGAGCAGAGCCTGCGCAACCTGGGCGATGAGCCTGGCCGTGCTCGTCGTTTTGAGCTGCGCGACGGCACGCGCTGACGATGAGCGCTGCGGTTCGGGCAAAGATCTGGTTGTGCAGGCGCTGGAGCGAGCCGGTCCTGGCGCCAGCGATGACGCCTTCGAAGACGCGCTGCAGTTGCTCAAGCACGCCGTCCAGACCTGCAGCGAACTGGGCGATGCCTGGTACTATCGCAGCCTGGTCGAACAGCGTTTGGGCCACGGCAGCCTCGCACAATACTCCCTGGGCAAGGCGCAGATGTTCGGCTCCGACGCCATGCGTGATGGCCTGAATCCCTTTGTTCTGGCGACGCCCCCGGCGAAACGCGCGCTGACCGCGGGCGCACCGCAGCAGGGACAATCGGGATCAGGCGCGCCGGCGGTTGCCGGTCCGGTGCAGCAGAAATGGGCGTTGGTGGTCGGCATCAGCCACTTCAGCGATCGCGCGGTGCCGTCGTTGAACTACACCACGTCCGACGCAAGCTCGTTTGCAGCGGAGCTGAAGGATCCGGCCATCGGCCGGTTTCCGGCGGATAACGTGCGCGTGCTGACCGACGACCAGGCCACCACCAGAAACATTAAAGAGCAGCTCAACTGGATCGCGAGGAATGCGCAGCCGAACGATGTCGTGGTGATTTACGTGGCGACGCATGGCTCACCGCGAGAACTCGATTCTGCCGGCGGTGCGAATTACATCGTGACCTACGATACCGAGATCAAGAGTACCCAGACCCCCGACCAGGATGCGCTCTATGCCACCGCGCTCCCGATGGTAGAGCTGGCGAATGCCGTCGCAACCCGCATGAAGGCGCTGCGGACGGCGGTGATTCTCGATACGTGTTACAGCGGTGGTGCGGTGAAAAACACATCGAAGCTGATGGGCGCGGGAATCGCCAACACGGCTCCCGGAGCGGCGACCCTGGAACGCATGGCCGATGGCACCGGGCGAATCGTGATTGCTGCGGCGCGCTCCGATGAGGAGTCGCTGGAGAGCGACCAGTTGCATCACGGCTATTTCACCTATTATTTGCTCCAGGCGCTGAAGGCCAACAACGGAATGACGCCGATGAGCCAGGTCTACGCGTCGGTGGCGCAGCAGGTGTCGCAGCGGGTGGCTACCGATGCGAAGGCGGCCGGCCAGGCGCTGGGACAGCATCCGGTCATGAGCCGGAGTTCCGACGACGCAGACTTTGCCCTGGGCGTGACCGCGGGCGGCGCGGCTAAGGGCGGGCGCTAGCTCGGACCGACCAGGCCAAGCCGATCCCGGCTGCGCGGAATAAATTCCCAAAACCTGAAATTTCTCTGCGCATTTTGCATCAGCCCGAGGCGCCGATCTGCGTATATGCGTGTACAGCGATCGAGGGCGTGCACGTTTGGATCAGTCGGCGGAGACATTTCGAGCCATCGTCGAGCGCCATCAGGCGCGGGTGTTTTCCATCGCGTTTCGAATCCTGGGGGAGAGCGGCGTGGCGGAGGAGGTAGCGCAGGATGTTTTTCTTGAACTGCATCGAGTACTCCCGCGCCTCGAGAATGAAGAGCACCTGACGGCGTGGTTGCGACGGGTGGCCTGTCACCGGTCGACGGATGCCCTGCGCAGACGGGTAGCACGGGGAGATGCGGCAACGGAGGAGTATCAGGATGGGATGGCGTTGCGGCCAGTGGTGCCGAATCTCATGCCCCTGATGAATCGAGTAGAGCAGTTGCTGCTGACGCTGCCTCCGGCCCAGCGCACGGTGCTGCTGCTGCGCTATCAGGAAGACCTGGAGCCGGAAGACATCGCAATAGAGCTGAAGATGCCGCTGGCGACGGTCAGGAGTTATTTGCAGCGTGGCGTGAAGATGCTGCGGGCCAAGGCGGAACGAACCCTGAAGGAGTACAGCCGTGGTTGAACCGATGGATCCATTCGAGCGAGAGCTGCGGGAACAGTTACAGGCGCGATCTGCGCCCGAAGGATTCGCGGATCGGGTGATGGCGCGAATGCCGGAGCGGCGTCCGTCGCGCCCATGGCTGAGCTTCGGGATGCCGGCGTGGAGATGGGCCGTGGCCGCGGCGCTGGTGGCGGCCATGGTGCTGGGCGGAGTGGAGCGGGATCGGCAGCAGCGCCTGGCCGGGGAACGCGCGAAGGAACAGGTGTTGCTTGCGCTCCGCATCACGGGATCGACGCTGCGCGACGTGAACGCGAAGGTGAAGGCGGCCGGAGTGCAGGAGAAGCTGAGCCAAAAGGGCGCAGGCAGAGCAATTCTTGATCGAGATGAGTAATAGAGATGAATCAGTAAGTCGAAAGGGATCAGTCATGAAAATGGTATGTCTTCAAGTCGCACTTTCGCTGGTTGCAGTGGCTGCTGGACCAGCACTTCCCGCCATGGGCCAGTCGTCGCAGTCGCCCTTTCCGGTGACGCTGGAAAAGCAGCTGGTGGAGCGCGCGGCAAATTACACCGAGGTGTCCCTGGATCGGAAGATGCTGGACTTTGCTGTCCGCTTCATGAATGACAAGGACGACGCGGAAGGCAAGCGGATCGTCGAGAAGCTCAACGGTGTGTACGTGCGCAGTTATGAGTTCGACAAGGAGGGACAGTACACGGCGGCCGATCTGGATGCGGTGCGGCGCCAGTTCGACACGCCGGAGTGGAGCGTGCTGGTCAAGACGCGATCCAAAACTGATTCGGACGATGCGGATATTTATATGAAGCTCGTCAACGGCGAGGTGCAGGGGATGTTCATTCTGAATGCCGAGCCGAAGGAACTGGACTTCGTCTACATTTCTGGGCCGATTCGCCCGGAGGATTTGAAGGATCTCAGTGGGAACTTCGGGATTCCGGCGAACACCTGGGAGATAACTCCCAAGGCGAAGGAGAAAGCGCAGAAGAAGACCGATGAGAAGGTGCAAAAGTCCGCGGATAAAGCGCAGAAGGAGGAGCAGCCATGACGCCAGTGAAGTTGGTTGGGGCTGGGATTTTTCTGACCGTGGTTGTTGCGGTCGTTTTGCCCATGACCGTCAGCGCGGCAGGGCATCACGACTTCGATGCTGTGGTTTCCGCCGTCGAGCACAGGTACGACGCAAGGGCGGAGCGCGTGCCGATGATGGGCTTCGTGAACTTCTGCGCGTGGGTGGTGACGCGCGGCGGCGTCAAAGGGATGAAGATTGCGGAGTTCGATCACCTCAGCAACGTTTCCGATTCAGCCGAGCTGGAGAAGCTGGTGGGCGATTCTCTCGGCGGGGAATGGCAACCCTTCGTCGTGGAGCGGGACCGCAACGGCGAAGTCGACGTGATTTATGTGCAGCCCCATGGTGAGGCGATGCGGATGCTGATTGCCGACTACGAGCATGGCGAACTGGATCTGGTGCGCGTGGACGTGAATGCGGACCGCCTCAGGCACTGGATCCGCGATCCCCGGGGAAGTGTCGAGCGCCACGATTACGGAAGCCCGGAAAACGGGGTTCCGGACTGAGAGACGGCCTCACCGGGGGTGCCTTCGGTGACTCGTTCGTCCCCGGCGAACGTGCGATACTGCCTTTGGCATGTACAAAAGGGTCGTTCTCAAGCTCTCGGGCGAGGCGCTGGCCGCAGGTCAGGGCTTTGGTGTTGACCCCATTCGCATTCACGAAATCAGCGGGGAAGTCGCCGAAGTTCACGCCATGGGTGTCGAGGTCGCTATCGTCGTGGGCGGCGGCAATTTCTTTCGTGGCGTTGCCGAGCAGGCCCGCGAGATGGACCGGGTTTCCGCTGACAACATGGGCATGCTGGGCACTGTGATCAATGCCCTCGCCATCCAGGACGCGCTGGAAAAACGTGATGTCTTTTGCCGCGTCATGTCCGCCATTGAGATGAATCAGGTATGCGAGCCCTATATCCGGCGGCGGGCGATCCGCCACCTCGAAAAGGGTCGCGTGGTCATCTTTGCGGCCGGAACCGGAAATCCCTATTTTTCCACCGATACGGCAGCCTCTTTGCGCGCTATGGAAATCAAAGCAGATGTGTTACTTAAGGCGACCAAAGTCGAGGGCATCTACGATGCCGATCCGGTCATCACAAGGGACGCGGTCAAATTTGAACGGATTACCTACATGGAAATTCTGCGGCTGGGGTTAAAGGTGATGGACACCACGGCAGTAAGCCTCTGCAAAGACAATAATCTGCCTATGATCATCTTCAATCTGAACCAGCCGGGTAATATCCGCCGTGTGATTTCCGGGGAGAAGGTCGGCTCTCTCGTGACGGCCTGATTCGGTCTCCTGATCGGCAGCCCGGCTCATGCTCCGGACCGGAGGCACAACTCTAACCAGGAGATCTTCTGAGCGCACAAGTACAAGTCGTACCCCGGCCCTCGGAAACATGGAGCCCGGGTCCCCCCCGACAGACCCCGGTTGCCAAACCGGTAGTGGTCAAGGCGAAGAAGGAGCGCCTGCCGGCGCTGACGGGCTTGCGTGCCTTCGCGGCCCTGAACATCGTCTTTTTTCACTTTGGCAATCCAAAATGGTTTGGTCCGTTTGCCCCCATCGTCGACAACGGGTTCACCTCGGTCAGCTTCTTTCTGCTGCTTTCCGGCTTCGTGCTCGCCTACAACTATTCCGACCGGGCGCAGAAGGGACAGTTGAGCACGCGGAGCTTCTGGATCGCCCGCATCTCGCGGTTGTATCCCATCTATTTGTTTGCCCTGTTGATCTCGATCGGGATGCTGTTGGATGAATGGCATGCCCGCAGCCATGCCCAGTTCACCTGGGGACTGGTGCTCACCCCCGTGCTGTTGCAGGGCTGGAGCCCATCGCTTTCGACGTTCTGGAATACCCCGGCGTGGACCATGTGCACCGAGGCCTTCTTCTACCTCATTTTCCCCCTCGTCATTTTGTGGAAGCGGCCGAAGAGAATCGGCGCTTTGGTGGGGATTCTGCTCGGGCTGTGGTGCCTCGGCATGGTGCTCCCGAGTTTGTACATGGGCCTGCATCCGGATGGGGATATGCATCCTGGTCGCTACACCGACGGGTTCTGGATGCGTGCGCTCAAGTTTTCGCCGCCGCCCCATGTACCGTCATTCCTGTTCGGGATTGTGCTGGCGGATCTGGACGCGTTGATCCCGCGCGCTTCCCGCAGGCGGTTGCTCTTTGGTGTACTGGGGATGGCGGGCATCTACACCATGCTTTATTTCGGCGATCACTTCCCCTACGCAATGATGCACGACGGCTTGATGATGCCGCTCTTCGCTCTGGCCGTGCTCGGTCTCGCGGGACACAACCTGATCGCGCGATTCTTCGGCTTCTTCCCCTTTGTGGCCGTTGGACAAGCCAGCTATTGTCTTTACATTCTGCACTTTAACCTGTGGAACATGATTCATAACTCGAACGTATTAAATGTCACCGGATTGGCGCGCTTCGACCCGTGGCTCAGTTATGGATTGCTGGTTGGAGCGGCGGTGCTGGCTATGGTGTGGATTGAACGCCCGGCTCAGCGATGGATCAAGGCCACGCTGCTTCCACGAACGTCAGCGAGCTAACCGAACCAGCGCCCCTTTCTCGCCAGCAGTACTACCGTACCCTCCAACCCACCGATTCCTCTTGCCCTGTCCTCCCAAAAGACCGCTCTCCAAAAGAGAGAAAGCTCTGTCTGCAACCGAGGCAGAGCTTTTGCTTTTCCGCGTGCGGCTTACACCCTCGATCATTTTGGCTCTTTGAGAATACGGACCCTCGATGGGTTAACCAAGTCGCCAACGCAGAGGGGGTCGACCCCTCCCGATGTCCTTGATTCCTTTAGAACCGCCAGGGGGTCGAAGCCCTTCTGCTGAAAAATCCTGAGGCGCGGATGGCGTTACACATAGCCCATCCCGGCCAGTACGCCGCGCATGTAGGCGTAGCTCTTCGAGACGCCAGGCATGGGATCGTCGGCGTGGACCTCGTATTCCAGATCGACGAATCCAGGGTACTGGATCGCGATCAGCGCTTCGAAGATGCCACGGATGGGCATCTTGCCGTCGCCCACCGCCACCTGGCTGCCCTTGTCATGAAAGTCGGTGAGGTCCTTCATGTGCATGTTGAACAGCCGTGGTCCCACAGCGTGGATCGCTTCCACGACATCGGTTCCAGCGCGGACCGTGTGTCCCACATCGATGCAGCAGCCGATGCGCGGATCCATCCCCTGAATGTCCTTCAGGATGTCGAGGGGCGACGGCCAAAGCTTGTCCTCCGGGCCGTGGTTATGGATGGCGAGGCGGATGTCGTATTCCTTCACGAACTTCTCGATGCGCGGCAGGGTTTCCGGCGACGGATCGCCCGCGACGATGACACGAATCCCCGCGCGCTTGACGTACTCGAACTTGCTGCGGATGTCGTCGTCCGTGGCCTGCTGGAAGTAGATAGCGCCGGCAGCGTGGAGGCGAATGCCCGCCGCCGCATAGCCTGCCAGCGCCTGAGCCTCGGCGGTCGGATCCATCGGCAGATGGTCCTTCGCGTCCTTGGGGTTCAGATCGTAGACGTTCAGCTCCTGCATGAACCCGATCATCTGGGCGCGCATGAAGTTGCGAAAGGTGTAGCTGGCGAGGCCAAGGCGCACCGGCATGGCGGATTCGTCCGGTGCCGGGTCGGCGGCGAATGCGACGGTCGGAACCACGGCTGCAGCCGAGGCGATAGCCCCGCTCAGGACGAAGGTGCGACGAGAGATGCCGGCATTCACAGGTGCGGCTCCCATCCCTTTTCATATTCGCGGCCCCATCCCTTCATCGCTTCCGCGTCGCCGACGATCTTGCCGTTACTGGTGTCGAGCTTCAATTCGCGCTGGACCTCCCACGCGATGTTGGACAGCTGAAGCATCGTGACCGCGACGTTGGCCACTTCAACCGGAGCGTGTAGCTTCTCGCCTTTGGTGATGCCGGCAATGAAGTTGGCGAAGTGGGCGTTGGTCATCGAGTCGCGTCCGACCAGATCCGCCGTGGAGGTCGTCTGCTTTTGCACGCGGAACTCATCGGTCTTGTGCCCGTTTAGATCGTAGACCTCGTACCCATCGCGATCGACCAGCACCGAGCCGGTGGTCCCCATGATGGTCGACCCGCGATCGCGGTTGTAGATCTTCATTCCGTTGCAGCAGCGGCAGTCCCAGGCGATCTGCTTGTCTTCGTATTCGAAGTTGGTCACGAGGGTGTCGTAAAACTGCCAGTCATCCTTGAACTGGTATCGCCCACCGGAGGCCGTGACGCGGGAGGGATAACCCGTATCGAGAGCCCAGCGGCAGACGTCGACCTCATGCGTGCCGTTGTTGAGCGTCTCCCCGGTGCCCCAGATCCGGAACCAGTGCCAGTTATACGGCTGGACGTTGTCCTTGTAGGGTCGGCGCGGCGCGGGGCCCTGCCAGAGATCCCAATTGAGTGTGGGCGGAACAGGGGCATCTTTGCCGTAGCCGATCGACTTCCGCGTGTTCACGTACCAGGCGTAGGCGTAGTAGGCGCGGCCGATGATGCCGTCGTGAATCTTCTGGACGATTTCAATCGTGTGGGGCGAGGAGCGCTGCTGCGTGCCCTCCTGGACCACCTTGCCGTATTTCTTCTGGACCTCGATGAGCAGCGCGCCCTCCGCGGGATTGTGGCTGCAGGGCTTCTCGACGTAAACATGCTTGCCGGCCTCGACGCCGAGGATCGCCATGGGGGCGTGCCAGTGGTCAGGCGTTGCGACGGTGATCGCATCGATATCTTTGCGATCGAGGATCTTGCGGAAGTCCCCTTCGGTCTGCGGCGCGTAGCCGAGTTCCTTCTCGGCCTCGGCGGCAAACTTCGCGAGGATGTTGCTCTCGACATCGCAGACGGCAGCAACGCGGGCGGTGTCATGATTGGCGGCCAGCGCGGAAAGATGTGCGTAGCCGCGTCCATTGAGACCAATGATGGCAAAGTTCAGGCGGTTATTGGCGCCAACGATCTGCGCATAGCTTTTGGCTGTGCTGCCAACGGCGAGACCCGCTGCGCCGATGGCCATGGTGTCGAGGAAGTCGCGACGAGTGATCATGCTTTCTCCATTGAAGGTGAAACGCGCCGGGTTGAATCAGCAGGCTGCGCCGGACTCCGCCAGCGCCTTTTTCAAGTCGGCCATGCTGATGCGGGAGGAGGCTTCCGGAGTTCCTGCACCGCGCCAGTGCGTTTCGAGACTGACCGCGTAGTGATAGCCGTCTTTGCGCAGCGCGCGCAACTGGCCGACCCAGTCGACGACCCCTGTCCCGACCGGTTCCCACTGGTATTTGCCGCCCGGCTGGCGCGTGACATTCTTGGCGTGGCAGTGCCCGATGCGGTCTTTGGGAAGCAGGTCGAAGGCGGTCGGGTAAGGGACTTCGTTCGGGAAGGTGCCGGCGTTGCCGGGATCCCAGTTGAGCATGAAGTTCTTATTGGGGATGGCTTTCAGCACCGCGGCCGCTTCTTCACCGGTCCCGGTGTTGCACGACATTTCGTTCTCGAGGATCAGGATGACGTTACTTTTTGCGCAGGTTTCCGCCGCCTGACGGAGCTGGTTGTTGATCGCGTCGCGATAGGGCGCCTGATCGTCCAGGCGCCAGAAATCGAAGCAGCGCACACGATCAGTCGAGAAAGTGCGGGTGAGCTCGATGCAGTGGGCGAGGAGGACGTCCTGTCGGCTGAAGTCCGTGTCGGCGTGGAACTGGTCGCGCTCCTGATCCTTCTTCCGCGGAGCACCGGGCCAGTCGACTTTGTAGAGAGGGCTGGCGATGTCGGTGACCCGCAGATGGTATTTCTTCAGGATGCGATTGGCTTCGGTGAGCTCGCTGGCGTTCAGGTCGGTGACGTTCTTACTCCACATGCTGCGCAGTTCGATCCAGTGAAGGCCGAAGTCGTTGGCAGCGACCGAGCAGGCGTGGTCGAAGTCCTGGGAGATCTCGTCGTTGATGACGGAAAGGCGGAAGGGACAACTGGGCGGCACGGATTGGGCTGAGGATGAGGTGGAGGGAAGTGCAGACATGGCGCCCGCTGCCGCGAGGCCGCCAAGAAATTCACGACGAGAAGCCAGCATCATTTCTCCTGCGGCAAACTGCAGACGCCAGTATAGTCCCGATTTCATGGGGGTTAGTACCCGAGGGCGATACGGACGAGCCCGCTTCGGCGCCGCTCTGCCGTTCGAAGGCTGATCAAGATTTACAAGAAACTATGGACAATGCATTAACAAAATCAATTGTGTAATTGATATTAGCGAACTATCGGCGCATTATCGTTTGTACCTGATGAGTTTGGTCGTGGGAGTGACAACGAATGCCGAGCGGAAAACAGAATGGCGGTCCTGGCGGAGTTTCCGAGTGGCAGGAGATGACGCAGCTCACACAGGGGCAGCCGATCATCCTGGAAAGGGTGCGGTTGGCGGGCAAGGACATCGCCATCGAGGGCGCGTTTGAGCTCCCGCAGTTGGCAAAGCTGAACGCCGAGGATCAGGTCTTCGTGATCGCGTTCCTGCGAAGTCATGGCTCGATCAAGGAGATGGAGCAGGTTTTCGGGGTGAGCTATCCGACCATCAAGGCACGGCTGACGCGGATAGCAGGGAGTCTCGAATTCTTCGAGACAAATCCCGAGCCACCACGAGCCGAGGTACTGGAGCGGCTGGCAAGGGGCGAGATTGACGCCGCCGAAGCCATCCGTGCCCTGGAAGCGATGAGGAGCAGGGAATAGGGAATAGGGAACAGGCCACTGGCCACCGCAAGGAGTGATCAAGAGACCGTGATCCGATTCGGGAGCTGCAGTGGAGTGAGGGAGGGTGAGGGAATGATTCCGACATTGGCTTTGGTGCAGGTACAGAATCCGCACTGGCGAGGGTTCCGGTGCTGGGTTCCGCTAATCATGCTGTGGCTGCCGCTGCTGCTTTTGTCGCCTCTGATTTTGTTGGTGCTGCTGATGGCGTGCCTGGTCGGAAGAGTCAATCCGCTGCGGGCGATTACGACTTTTTGGGGGATCTTATGGAGCCTGCCCGGGACGCATGTCCACGTGCGTTCGCAGGAGAACCAGGTACTGGTACGGATTCTGTAAAGAGAGCGGCCGGGCGATAGCGAAGAGGGAACAGGAAAGCGAGGGGTTATGAACGAGAGCCGGAAACAAATTCTTGAGATGCTGGCGGCGGGAAAGATCAACGCTGACGAGGCAGAACGCCTGATTGTGGCGCTGGAGCCAGGGAACGGCAGCGGAGCGGCGACGGCGAACGCCGGAAATGGTTCGAAGGAGCCCAAGGCCCGGGCGAAGTATCTGCGCGTGCAGGTGGAGGCGGACGAATCGACAACGGGCCTGAAGGGAGGCATGACGACGGTGAACGTGCGCGTGCCGATGCAGTTGCTGCGTGCGGGGGTTCGTCTGGCGAGCCTGATCCCGCAACAGGCTCATGACAATCTTGACCACGCGCTCAGCAGCCATGGCGTGCCGCTCACGTTGTCGCAGATCAAGCCGGAGAACCTTGAAGAGCTGATCGATCACCTGGACGACCTGAAGGTCGACGTGGACGGGAAAGACGGAAACACGACGAAGGTGAGAGTCTTCTGCGAGTAGGGTGAGCCTTCGGCGTTCGCGGACCGCGTTCGGAAAGAGCGCGCGTCCAGCGCCGCGGGCCCGGTTCCCCGGACCCCAGTCGCCTGAGGGGAAAAGCACGGTTTTGCCTGTCTTCACGGGCCGTCGCCCGCCACGGGTTAACTTCGCGCAGGCGACACAGAACTAATTACAAATCGGTGACAACTGGGTTGTCGGGGACACCTATTCTGCGACAGAAACGGCCCTCCCCCGGGCTCCGTACCGCCGCGCGTCGATCTCGCCGCGGATTTGTGCAAGCCAACATTTACCTGATTTCAGGCCAGGAAAGCGCTTGGTCTGCCGGATGCCCGCGTGAAACGTGCCACGGTGGGCATCCGGTTTTATTGTGCCTGTCATCGTGACGAGTGGCGCTGGCTGTACCGGCAAGCTGCGCCCGAAAGCAAGGCGTTTCTTCTGACATTTATGTGCGCGATGTATCGCTGGTGCGAGCCAACAGGATCCTGACAATCCCCTGACAGACACATGACACACCCCTGCGGGGCGATGGCTAGGGTAGAAACAGCTTTGAGTGGCACAGCAAGTTGTCACAGATTGATCACTGCGGCGAGGGAACAGAATTCCCTGCATCAAGGCCGGAGGAAAATCGCCATTCATCGCCGGAGAAGCCATGAGAGTCATTCTGGCCGCGTTGGCGGTCATTGCCATCGTTAGTTTTGGGTCTGCACCGCTGCATTTCATCGGGACCCCAGCCGAGCCGCACCAGGTTGAAGTCACGGCCAAACGATTTTCGTACGAGCCCGCGGAGATCACCGTGAAGAAGGGCGAACCGGTCGAGCTGATTCTCAAAAGCGTGGATGTCCCGCACGGACTGAAATTCCGCGAATTGAATGTCGAGGTGAAAGCCGGCAAGGGGAAGACGGGAGAGGTGGAGTTCACACCGGAGAAGACGGGGGATTTTGTCGGTCACTGCTCCGTCTTCTGCGGGTCGGGCCATGGCTCGATGGAACTGACGCTGCACGTGGTGGAGTAACGATGCGGCGGATGAGGTCGGTGCTGCTGGTCGTGGGGGGCGTGGGCTTGATCGCAATGGGAGGATGCAAGGCGACACCCCCCGGGCGGTTTGAAACGCGGGTGATGACGACCGCGAAACATCGCGTTCTGATTGGGAACCGGAGGCAGAAGAATCCATTGGCCGCGACCACCGGCGACGATCAGCGACGGCAAAGAGGCGTTCGGGCATTACTGCGTTGCGTGCCACGGCATGGACGGGCAGAACACCGGCGTGCCGTTCACGATGTCTCCGCCCGCGCCATCGCTCGCATCGCGCGATGTGCAGGATTACTCCGATGGGCAACTGAAGTGGGTCATCGACTATGGAATCTGGCCTTCGGGCATGCCTGGCTCGAAGGGAACACTAAGCGATGAGGAGATCTGGTCGATTGTGGTTTTCCTGCGGCATCTTCCAGCTGCCGGCAGCCTGGGCGAACCGGACATGTACACCCATTGAAAGCATCCATGGAGACACGCACACAGTTCGGGAGGGAGAGGCACAACGGAGCAGGCCTGATCGTGCTCGCGGTCCTTCTCCTGGCGACCCTCGGCCATGCATGCGCAGAGTACGCAAAGCAATCCTGACAGCAATGGAGCGCAATCGACCGGTTCAGGTTCTGCCGATGGCGCGTCGTCGCCGGATGCAAGCAGAACGACGGCTGGATCGTCATCGGATCAGAACGATCAGGAGATGAGTGCGGGTGCGGGTACGACGAGCGCTCCAAATGCATCGCTCACTGCGCGACAGATCTTCGGCATCCTGCAGGAGAAGCCGGAGGTGGTGATCGAGCTGAAATCGCAGCTCGCCGATCAACTGCAACAGCAGGGGGTGACGGTTGACCCGGGAACCGTGACCGACGAGATGCTCTACAACGCGATCGCCACCGACCGCAATGTGCGTTCGAAGATCACGCTGTATCTGCGGGTACGTGGTTACATTTCGGACACGGATTTGCGAGCGACGGAACTCGGGGCAGGAAGTCTGACGGATCAATCGATGTCGGGTGAGCTGCCCGGGGCTCTGTCGCCGCTGCCGGGCTCGGCGGCAGGAACGGCGAACCTGCCTTCCACGCTGAGCCTGGGTGGCGGATCTCTGCCGGCGCAGAGCCAGCTGCCGTCGATGCAGAGGAGTCCATTGGCGGCGACGACGAACGGACAGCGCCAGGAAAAACAGCCGAACATCACGGATGCGCCCGAGGTGTTGCGCGAGCCCACGCCTTACAATCTGCAGTCGCTGCGCGATCTGTACACGCAAATTCCAAATACCCAGGCGCGGCTGAAACGGTTCGGGTCAGAAGTTTTTCTGAAGCGCGAGACGATTACAGCGACGCGGTTGGGCGGATCGACGAGTGTGCCATCGCTCGATGTGCCCATCGGACCGGACTACGTGATCGGCCCAGGAGACAGCCTGAGCATCGATCTGTGGGGCGGACTTTCGCAGACATTTACGCGGGTGGTGGACAGGGACGGTCACCTGACGTTGCCGGAAGCGGGCGAGGTGCAGGTGGCCGGACTGACGCTGGAGCGCGCGCAGAGCGCGATCGCACACGCGCTCCAGCAGCAATACCGGAACGCGCAGGTGTCAGTGACGGTGGCGGCACTGCGTTCGGTAAGGGTCTACGTGGTCGGAGATGTGGAGATGCCGGGAGCGTATGACGTCAGCTCGCTGGCGACTCCGCTGAGCGCGCTGTATGCGGCGGGCGGGCCGACGGCAGCGGGGTCCTTGCGGGTGCTTCGTCACTACCGCGGCAAGCAGCTGGTGGGAGAAGTGGATCTGTACGACTTTTTCCTGCACGGAGTGCGTGCCAACGACGATCGGCTGGAGGCGGGAGACACGCTGCTGGTGCCAACGGCCGGCCCGCAGGTTGCGGTTTCGGGCGCGGTGCGACGGCCCGCCATTTATGAACTGAAGGATGAGCAGACGCTCGATGCGGTGCTGGCAGATGCGGGAGGCCTGACGGTGGCTGCGGCGCTGGGCCACATCACCGTGGAGCGTATCGATGCCCATCAACATCGTGAGACGGTGACGGTCGATGGCGGCGACGACGCATCGTCAAAACTCGCGGCGTTCACGGTGAAGGACGGCGATCGCGTCCGGGTAGCTCCGATTGTGCCTTACAGCGAGCGTGTCATCTATCTCGAAGGTCACGTCGTGCGTCCGGGCAGAGCTGCGTATCGAGATGGGATGAAGCTGAACGATGTGCTGCACAGCTATCAGGATCTGTTGCCGGAGCCGGCGGATCGCGGCGAGATCGTGCGCCTTACGCCTCCCGATCTTCATCCGGAGACGATCGAATTCAATGTGCCGGATGTGCTGATCGGCAACGAAACCCTGACGCTGGAGCCGTTCGACACGATTCGCATCTTCAGCCGGTATGAAGTGGATGCTCCCAGAGTGACGGTGAGCGGGGAAGTGTTGCGGCCGGGGTCCTATCCGCTGTCGCAGGGTATGACGGCCGCGCAGCTGGTGCGCATGGCGGGAGGATTCAGGCGCGACGCGCTGCTGGACGATGCGGATCTGATGAGCTATCGCGTGCAGAACGGCACGCGCGTACTGGGCGAGAGGACGGATGTTCGCATCGGAGATGCGGTGAAGGGCGTTTCCGGCTCGGATGCGGTGCTGAAAGCGGGCGATGTGCTCACGATCCATCAAATCACGGGTTGGAACGATATTGGAGAATCGGTCACGATCGAGGGCGAAGTCGCGCATCCAGGCAGCTATGGCTTTAAGGATGGCGAACATCTGAGCGATGTGTTGCGGCGTGCCGGTGGATTCCGCGAAACAGCGTATCCGGAAGGCGCGGTCCTGACGCGGCCGGAGGTTCGCGACCTGGAAGAGAAGAGCCGGGAGCAGCTGATCCGGCAGATCGAAACGAATTCCGCAGCCGCGCGGCTCGCGCCGAATCTTGCGAGCGGATCGCAGGGCGGAACGGTACAGCTGATCGAGGCGCAGGAGCAGCAGGTGGTAGCGCGGCTGAGGAGCGCGCCGGCGATCGGGCGCCTGGTGATCCACATCACCGCGGATATCGACAGCTGGGCAGGAACGCCGGCGGATATTGAGGTGCGTAAGGGCGACGTGCTGAAGATTCCGAAGCGGCCGGGCTTCGTGCTGGTGAGCGGGCAGGTCTACAACACGACAGCGATTACGTTCGCACCGAATCGAAGTGCGGGGTGGTATCTGAGCCGCGCGGGTGGATCGACGGCGGCTGCGGATCGCAAGGAGGTCTTCATTATTCGGGCGAATGGGTCGGTGGTGGGACGACGGTCGGGTGGATGGGGCAGCAGCGTGCTGGATACGAAGCTGGAGCCGGGGGATGTGGTGGTAGTTCCGCAGAAGATCATCGGGGCGGGGTTGTTCTGGCGGAATTTGCTGCTGGGCGCACAGGCCGCTTCGTCGATCGCGATTACCGCGGGAATCGCGAACCTTCTGTAGAGGCCGGATTCGGGGATACGCATGGACACGCAACTGCTGGAGCCGGTGACCGAGGTTGTAGAGACCACGGCGGAGCCGCACCCGGCGAACTGGGTGACGAATGCGACGGTGCTCTGGGCTCATCGGAGGCTGCTGGCACGCGCGGCAGGGCTTGCGCTTGTGGTGGGGCTGGTGATCGCCTTCGTCATTCCGAAGCGTTATACATCGACGGGGCGGATCATGCCGCCGGATAATTCAGGCTCGAGCATGGCGCTGTTTGCGGCGCTGGCTGGGCGCAGTGGAAGCGAACTTGGAGGCCTGGGCAGCCTGGCGGGAAGCCTGTTGGGGGCAAGGAATTCGAGCGCCCTTTTCGTGGATCTGCTGCGCAGCGGCACGGTGAGCGGCGATCTGATCGATCGCTTTCATCTCCAGCAGGTATGGCACAAGCGGTATCGCGTGGACACGGCGAAGTACCTGGCGCGGCACACGACGATCGTGGACGACAAGCGGAGCGGAGTAATCACGGTCGAAGTGGAGGACCGCGATCCGCGGCGCGCGCGGGATATTGCACAGGGCTACCTGGATGAATTGAATCTGCTGGTGGTGAGAACGAACACCTCGTCGGCGCATCAGGAGCGGGTTTTTATCGAGGGTCGGCTGCGGGGCGTGGAGACGGACCTGAAGCAGGCGCAGATCGCGCTGAGCGAGTTTGCGAGCACGCATACCACCATCGACATTCCGGATCAGACGCGGGCCATGGTGGACGCAGCGGCACGCTTGCAGGCCGAGCAGATCGCCGCGCAGTCGGAGGTGGATTCGCTGCGGCAGATTTATGGCGACACGAACGTACGTGTGCGCGCAGCGCAGGCGCGCGTAGCGGAATTGCAGCACGAACTGGTGAAGATGAGCGGGACATCTGTTGCCGACCCCGATGGGGGTTCCGAGTCCGGCGGCAGTGGTGCGGCGGCCGACGGGGCACATCAGGAATTGTATCCACCACTGCGACAACTTCCGCGGCTGGCGGTCCCATATTCGGATTTGTACCGGCGGGTGCGCGTCCAGGAGGCTGTTTACGAACTGCTGACGCAGCAATACGAGATTGCGCGCATCCAGGAGGCGAAAGACGTGCCGGTGGTGAGCGTGATCGACATACCGGGAATTCCCGAAAAGAAGTCGTTTCCGCCGCGCCTGCTGGTGGCGTTGCTGTTCACTTTGGTCGCAGAGGGTGTGACAGCGGGGTTCGTGCTGTTGCGGCAGCGGTGGGAACTGGTGGATTTTGCGGATCCGCGAAAAGCGCTGGCGCGCGAGATTGCCGGAAGCCTGCAGAGTGCGTCCGAGCAGTTAAAGCGTAACCGGGCGGAGCGTGCGAGGTGAGGCCTTTCGTCACAAATCCTGAGCAGGGAATCGTGCCGGGAGGTTCGACGCCGTCGCTCGGGGCTGCTTCCGCTGCGCACACAGCAGTGCTGTTGCCGGGCGTGGTGGGTTTCTTCTTCTCTTTTCGGGTTGCAATCGTACTTGTGGCTGTTCGTCTGTTTCTCAGGGATGCACAAACCGGGGTTGCAGCGGGACTCGCGTGCAACTATCTGTTGTTGGTTGTTACGATGTTCGCCGCATTCGGCGAAGTGGTCTATTCGCTGCGGTCGATGCTCGCAGTTTGGTCGTTTCGCTGGGTGCTGGCCTTCCTGGGATTCTCCGGATGCAGTCTGTTGTGGAGCAGCACCGCATCTCTTAGCGCGGCGGCCGCGTTCTGGCTCGCACTTGCGGCTGACGTGGCCATCGTGGTTCTTCTGGTGCGGGCGTATCCCGCGAACGAGACGATTCACGCGCTGATGAAGGGATACATCTGGGGTGCATGTACATTTGCGGTTATCGCGTGGCTGATGCCCGCGCAATCCGATCTTCGTTTGGGAGACGAGGAGTTGCTGGGGCCCAATCAGATTGGGTATGTTTGTGCGTTTGCATTCTTCCTGGCACAATACCTCGCGAAAGCACGCGCCCGGCTGTGGAGCATTCCCGCTGCCTTTCTTGCTTTGACTTTGCTGCGCAGCCTCAGCAAGACGAGCATCGTGGCTCTGATTGCGGGCGAGGCGTTCATCCTGCTTCGCGACCGATCCATGACAAGGACAACGAAACTGACACTGGCGGGTTGTGCCCTGGTTGTCGTGATCGCCTTCCAGGGACTGCTTGCGTCCTACTACACCGTTTACACCAACGCCGGGGACCAGGCGGAGACGCTGACCGGTCGGTTGGGAATCTGGGTGTATTTCCTGACCGCAGCATTCGAGCAGCCCTGGATCGGCCATGGCTTTCATTCCGTATGGAAGGTCGTTCCGCCATTCGGACCGTTTGAGGCGCGCCATGCGCACAATGAGCTGTTGCAGCAGTTTTATGCGTACGGCATTGCCGGGGTTGGTCTGCTCACGGGCCTGTACGCCGCTTTCTGGCGACAGATACGAAGGCTTCCGACGGGCGCCGCCCGGACCTTTTTTCTCGGACTGCTGATTTTCGTCCTCATCCGTGGGCTGGCAGATACGGAACCTTTCGATTTGTCCCTGCCTTTGTGGTTTATCGCGCTGACCGGTCTCACGCTGGCATGTCCAAACACGAACCCTGTGTGCAGCAATGCATTTTCCCGTACGCCCGTCGAACCAGCCGGATCGCTCGCCAGGCAGGCGGGGAAGTTTGCCTTATGAGACTCATGCTGGTAGCCGTTTCTGCCAACTCGCAGTTGTCGGGAGTGACCCGTCACACTGCTAACCTCACGCGTTGTTTGCTCCAGCACTCTGGAATCGAGGCAATTCATCTGATTGCGGCGCCGTGGGAACACCGGCTGTTGCGGGAAACGATTGCGGTCGAGGATCCCAGGCTGCATATTCACTGCGTCCACCTGGATCGCTCCGTCCGGGCGCGGAATCTCTGGTACTATTTCGATCTTCACGCGATCGCCTCTCAATTGAAGGCGGACGTCGTGCATCTGTCGTATCCAGCGCCGCTGAACCGGCGCAGACTGGATTGTCCGGCGATTGTGACGGTGCATGATTTCTATGCGCTGGATGTTCCTGAGAACTTCGGCTTTCCCAAAGTATTTTTCAACCAGTTGATCCTGCGGCAATGTCTGCGTTCGGCGGATGCCCTGGCATGTGTATCCGACGCAACACTCGGCCGGCTGCGCAAATGGGCACCCGGAGAGATCGCGAATAAGGCGGTCAGGATTTATAACTGCGTGGAGCCGAGCAGGGCGCGGGTTGGGCGCAGTCCGCTTCCCCGGTCAGCGAATGTGCCATTCTTTCTCTGTGTGGCGCAGCACCGGCGGAACAAGAATATTGTCCTGGCACTCAACACGCTCGCGCGGCTGCTGCGCGAGGGGTCGGTTCATCCGGAAATGCTTCTGGTGATTGTCGGGATTCCCGGACCCGAGACTTCGCGCATCGAGCGAGTAATCGAGACGGAGCGGCTCGGGAAGAACGTGTTGCTCCTGAGCGGGATCTCCGAAGCGGAACTGCAATGGTGCTATCGAAATTGCGAAGCATTGCTGGCGCCGTCTCTGATGGAGGGTTTCGGACTGCCAGTAGCGGAAGCGCTACTGGTGGGATGCAGGATTGTGTGTTCCGATATACCGCCGTTTCGCGAGTTGGGGGGCGACCGCTGTCATTATTTTGCCCTCGGCGACGATGCAGTGGAGACCTTTGCAACAGCAATTCGCGCGGCACTGGGGAACCAGTGCAACGGGCCGGTTGTCATGCGGCAAATTTCAGGGAAAGTGATCGCCGGAGAGTATATGGCACTGTATCGGGCTGCGATGGAGCGAACTGGTTCATCGTCCCGATTCGTGCCAGCAACTGATGAAATGCAGCACATCATGGGGGTTCGCTGAAACAGGAAGACAGTTGGCTCAGGGCTGCGTCAAAATGTCAATACTTTGTCATTTGTGGCCGGGTAATTGTCACGCAATGCCCGTGAGGGCGGAAAATGAGACACATGGAAATGGCTACGGAAAGGGAATTGTCTGCGGCAACGCCGCGCGAGAATACTCCTGTTACGGAACTGGGTACGATCCTGGTCATTGAGGACGACCCACGGATGCAGAAGGTTCTCCGTCGCATGTTTGTCGAAGAGAACTACTCGGTTCTGATCGCAGGCGACGGCCAAACCGGCCTCGATCTGTTTCGTGCCCACCGTCCGGTGGCTGTCCTTCTGGATTTGATCCTGCCACAGATTTCCGGCCGCGAGCTGTGCCAGAGCATCAAAAGCATCGGTGTGGAGACGCCGGTAATTGTGCTGAGCGCTGTCACAGAAGTCGTCGACAAGGTGCTCCTGCTGGAGCTGGGGGCGGACGATTATGTGACGAAACCGTTCAGCCCGCGCGAATTGATGGCGCGGGTACAGGCGGCGATCCGACGGCGGAAGCGCCCCGTTTCAGCCACGGTGTATCGGTTCAGCGATTGCGAGCTCGACTTCGAGAAGATGGTGGCGCGGCGTGGAGGGATGCTGGTGGTGTTGACCTCGCACGAATTCAAACTAATGAAGTTTTTCACGGAAAATGCTGAGCGGGTACTGACCCGCGATGTGCTGCTGAACGAGGTGTGGGGATATAACTCGTACCCAACGACGAGAACGGTGGATAATCAGATACTCAAGCTGCGGCAGAAGCTTGAGCCGGACCCGGCAAATCCGAAGCATCTGCTGACCATTTACGGAGCGGGCTATAAATTTGTCCCATAGAGGGGCGGCAGAATGCGGGCCGGCACGGGAACAGCGCGCATGGAGATAAGCAGGGGTGTGAGAACGCGCGCACTGCTGATCGCAGCCATGGCGGTGGTGATTGCGACGGCGATGCTGGCCAGCTTGTTGCTGATTCGTCATCAGCTGCTTGAAGAAGTGACCCAGGGGCTTTCCGCCAACCTGGTACGATCCGTCAGCACATTTCAGGATTTGCAGGCGCAGCGGCTGAGCGCGCTGGATCACGAGAATGCGCTGCTGGCCGACGAGCCGTTGCTGAAGGCTCTGATGACGACCAACGACCAGCCCACGATCGAGAATCAGGCGGTGAAATGGCGCAATGTGAGCGGGGACGACCTGTTTGCGCTGGCCGACGTGGAAGGGCGCGTCGTGGCCGCATTTACGAACAGCTCGGTGCCGGATGGGAAGGTAGCGACCGACTTACAGGTGGTCCTGAACTCGCCCAACGCTCTGTATCTGGTGAGCGGGGACCGGCTGTTTGCCTGCTCGGTGCGGCCGCTGTACTTCGGCAGCGAAGCCAGCGGCGCTCTGCTCGGTTACGTGATCAGCGGTTTCGCAATCGATCAGGGTCTGCTGGAGGAGATCAGCCACGCGACCATGGTCGACGCCACATTCATCAGCAACGGCCGCGTGCTGGCAAGCACGTTGCCTGCTTCTGTGCAGGGCTCCCTGATAAGGCAGTTCGCAGCAGTCCCGGAATCCGGTAGCAGGACGCTCGATGTGGGAGGGGAGAAGTACCTGGCGGTTGCGACGGATCTCACGTCCCGAGCGTCCGCGCCCCTGCATCTTGTGGTGCTGCGATCGCTCAGTGCAGCGAATCGGTCCATCCGGCAGATCGACAGGATGGTGGTGATTGCGGGCCTGCTGGCTATGGTGCTTGGCACTCTGCTGATGCTGGCCCTGTCGCATGCGGTCACGCGTCCTCTGGAGGAGCTGGCTGCTGGCGTTCGCGCATTCGGATCGGGCGACAGTGCACATCTTCTGCCCTACCGCGGAACGAGGGAAGTGCGCGATTTGAGCGCGTCGTTTTCAAAAATGAGGCACGAAATCCAGCAGACCAACCGTGCCCTTCTGGAATCGGAGCGCTTGGCAACGATTGGTCGGATGGCAAGCTCCGTCTCCCATGACCTGCGTCATTATTTGGCGGCGGTGTATGCGAACGCTGAATTCCTGGCTTCGGCGCGGCTGACTGAGGCCGAGCGGTCGGAGATACTTTCGGACATTCGAACGGCGGTTTACGGTACTACTGAGCTCCTGGAATCGATGCTGATCTTCAGCCGAACCGGTTCGGCAATTCGGCGCTCTCCTGAGCTCGTGGCTACGCTCCTGGAGCGGGCCGTCGCTCTTGTGAATAAGCATCCGGACGCAGGCAATGTATCGCTCACGGCTGACTATGGTGAAGCCGCTCGAACTGTGGCCATCGTTGACGCAAAGCAGATCGAGCGCGCTCTGTATAATCTGCTGCTCAACGCCTGCCAGTCCCGCTGTGCTACGGGAGATCGAGTCCATGTTGCGGTAAGACTGGATGTGCACGGCGATCAGATCAATTTCGAAGTTACGGACGATGGCGCGGGCGTTCCGGATGATATTCGCACAAGCCTGTTTCAGCCATTCGTAAGTCAGGGAAAGCAGAAAGGCACGGGGCTTGGTCTAACATTGGCGCACTGCATTGCGGCGGAACACGGAGGCTATCTTGTGCTGGTGAGCAGCCGTCCCGGTGAAACCATATTTCGGATGACCATCGCCCGCGGGGTGATGGAGGAAGATGTTGTGCCGGACAAATCAGAAGCAGAGGTGGCTGATGAGGCGTAGCTATTCTCGCTTATGGCAGAATGTGCGCATCCTGAGACGCGCCCTCCCTGGAGTGGCAGTAATCCTTTGCATATCGATAGCTCAGATGGATGCACAGAATCTCACTCCGGAGGAACTGGCGAAAAAGGTTCAACTGCTAACCGACGCTGTCGGTCGCGCGCAGGAGCAACTGGAGCAGTCGGAGCGGCAATTGAGTGATTTGCGCCAGCAACTTGACGATGTGCGCCGGCAGATGAATGTCGGTAAGGAGGATCCGGATCCGACGGTGGATGCGCAGCAACTTGCGGCTCAGGTTGAAGCGTTGAAGGAGACGCAGGCTGTGCAGGCATCGGAGATCGCAACACATGAACAGTCAAAAGTGGAAAGCATGTCGAAATATCCAATTAAGGTATCGGGATTAGTACTGCTCAATGGATTTGTAAACACCAACCAGGTTGATATGCCCGCGACGCCAACGGTGGCGTTGCCGGGTGCTGGCAGCACGGGCGCAACGATGCGTCAGACGGTGCTGGGAATCGACGCTCGCGGACCGCATTTGTTCGGGGCCGCCAGCCGCGCAGATGTACGAACTGACTTCTTCGGAAGTACGGGTGGCGGCGCAACCTACAATACAGCGGGATTACTGCGGTTGCGCACGGCGCACGCGGACCTGGACTGGGATAAGACGGAGCTGTTCTTCTCGCTGGACCGGCCTCTTATCAACCCGATGCAGCCGGATTCTTTGGCAGCTGTTGCGATTCCATCCCTTGCGTGGTCGGGCAATTTGTGGACATGGAATCCGCAGATTGGTGTCAGCCATGACCTCCCGATTGGTGCAACCGTTCGATTCCGCACCCAGGCAGCTCTGATCGATGTTGCGGATCCACCCTACAGCACGACGAGCCCCGTTTACCCCGCTTCGACCAACGAATTGGGACGATGGCCCGGCGTCCAGACACGGCTGGCCATTGCAAGCGGTGCAGAGGACCACGGATTTGTACTCGGTGCAGGCGGATATTTTTCGGAACATCGCACCATCTATGAAAAGGACTTCGATTCGTGGGCAGCCACACTGGATTACCGGCAGCCCTTACCTGGAAGATTGGAACTAAGCGGCAACTTCTATCGTGGCCTGGCCCTCGGAGGGTTGGGCGGGGGCGCCTACAAGGACTACGGAGTGCGCCCGGACCTGGATAATCCCGGGCAATTCTATCTGCGGCCCTTTGACGATCGGGGCGGGTGGGCACAGATTCAGGAACAAGCTACGGAGCGGATCGCATTCAACGGCGTCTTTGGGTTTGACGGCGTACCCGCTGGCGAGATCAGCCGTTACCCCGGAGCCGCCGCAGGCAATTATCAAAACCTGGCGCGCTCACAAACGTTTATGGGAAATGTCATCTATAGCCCAAGTGCCTGGCTTTTGTTTTCGCTGGAGTATCGGCATCTCGCTAGTTATTCAGTCAACGCACCGGCCGCAACCAGTCATATCATCGGCGTCGCTGCGGGGTATAAGTTCTGATGCAGTTCGTGCTGCTGCCACGACTTGTTATCGCGGGGGTTTTGATGACAACGTCGCTGTGTTTCGGGCAGGAGCTTCATCTGCGAATCGATTACGCAGGGAAGGTTCCGTCACCGATGCCACCTGCCGTAGTTTGGTTAAAGCCATTGCAATCGATCGGCCCGCCTCCTCCGCCACCACAGAAGACGTATACCTTGTTGCAAAAGAACCGGCAGTTTATCCCTCATCTTCTCGTTGTTCCGGTCGGTAGTGAGGTAATGTTTCCAAATCAGGACCCTTTCTACCACAACGTCTTTTCTCTCTTCGACGGAAAACGGTTCGATCTGGGCTTGTATGAGGCCGGGTCGAGTAAAACGGTGACATTTTCCCGCGAAGGCATCTCTTATATCTTTTGCAATATTCACCCGGAAATGAGTGCCGTGGTGGTTGCGGTGTCGACGCCATTCTTCGCGACGGCAAATGCGACTGGGCTGGTTACATTCCACGATGTGCCGGCCGGCGAGTATGAACTGCATGCATGGGCGGAAGGCGTACCACAGCCGGTTCTCGACCGTCTGGCGCACCGTATACGGGTATCCGTTGAGCAAAATGACCTGGGACAACTCACAATTCCCGCGATGCCGGCGCGAGTGTCGACTCATCTGAATAAGTTCGGGCAGCCCTATGACCGAACCTCAAAGACGCCGTACTAAGTGACCCTGGGATAGCTCAGCGGGCGCTGTGGAGATGTGGTGCGACGGACGCGCGAGCGATACAGCTGGAGCATCATCCGTGAAGACCGTTTCCAGGGGCCCGTAAGTTCGCAGGCCCGTGAGTTGCAGCATGATATGCCAGAGGAAGGCAGGATTGTTCCGCAGATAGCGGCGCCACAGCCGACGGGGATCCTGCAGGAGGCGATGCAGCCACTGCAGACCGGCGCGCTTGATCCATGCGGAGCAGTCTTTGATACGACCGGTGTGAAAATCGAACGCGGCCCCGACCCCGAACATGATTCTGGTATTGAGGACGGAAAGATAGCGGTGCATGAACTGCTCCTGACGAGGCGCACTGATGCCGACCCAGATGAAATCGGGCTTGAGATGCCGAATGGTTGAGATCAGGCGGTCTTCCTCCTGAGGAGACAAGTCACCCCAGGGCGGGGTGATGGCACCAACGATGCGAACCCAGGGAAACCACCGTTTCAGATTCGCGGCGAGAGCCTCCACGACTCCCTCCTCGCCACCGTAGAGGAAGTGTGTATAGCCGGCGAATTGTGGGCTACGAAAAATCTCGAGCATCAAGTCGGGACCCGCAACACGTTCCATCTGCCTGCAGCCCTGCAAACGACCGACCCAGACAGTGGGCATGCCGTCCGGAATCGTAAGTGCAGAGTCGGCATAGATAGCGGCGAGCCGCGGATTGCGTTGGGCTTCCATGATGCCGTGTACGCCAATGACAGAGACATACCCTTTGCGGTTGTTGCGCAAAAGAGTGGCGACCCTTTGCAGGGCGCGATGCATATTCAGGGCCTCCACGCGAATGCCGAGGAGGTTGGCGTGTGTAGGCACAGCTGCGGTGGTGTGACGCGGCCGAGTTAGTCGGGGAAATCGAAAGCTGCGGCGGATCAGCGCGGGATAAAGCATGACCAGCAAGGGAGCGTAGAGAAGCAGCGCGATAGCCCCATAGGCGAAACGTGCCATCGCAATGCCGTACATGCCGTGAGTGCGAGCGAGCCAGAACATCGACGCCAACATGGTTGCGCTGCCGGCCAGATTGACAAGGGTGACGGTTCGTATGCGGCCAAAAGCCATCATCGTGTAGTAGGCGGTCACGCTGAGAGAAAGCAGGGACGTACTCCATACGACGAGAGGGAGCACGTGCTTTGCAGTTTGTGCGATGGCATAGCCCCCGACGGCCCGAAGAACGGGAACGCCGAAGAGGAGGAGCAGCACCGTCCCGATGGCGACAAAGACCATGTTGACGAGCAGTGCCATCGCAATGGTGCGCCGCAGTGCCGTTGACGATGACGTGAGACGCCGGGCCGACAGATGGGGAAAGAGGAAGTGCAGGCCGGACGAGACGATGCCGTACAGAGGCTGCGCTATCTGGACACAGAGCGCATAAGAAGCGACTGCGACGGCTCCCATGGCGACGCCCGCAAATAAGCGGTCCGCCTGGCCGATGATGACCGACGCGAGCGCCTGAAGCCAGGTGAAGATTCCAAACTCGAAGAGCGCTCTGAACGAATCGCGATCGAAGCGCGGACGAAGCGAGCCGGCATCCAGAAGAACGCAGAGGCTGCGCATCTGAAACCATACGAAAAGCAGGGTGATGGCGAGCGTGGTCCAGAGGATTGTGGTGATGGTGCAGTCAGCGAGTGCGAGCCCAGCGGCGAGAAGCAGGGAGACGATGCGGCCGGCAACGCTTAAGGCGACGGCCGCACCATAACGCTCGAAGGCTCGCTGGGTACTGACGCACACGGTTTCAAGGGCGCGCATCAGGATGATAAGGCTGGCCAGACGGAGCGACGAGAGACAATCAGCGCGTAAGGCAGTTTCAGAGGCGACGACGTGAGCAGCCATGAGCGGCGCCAATACCCAAGTGAGGAGAGCGATGCCGAGACCCAGCACGAGATGGATGCCGAAGGCGCTGCGGACGGTGCGAAGCAGAGTTCGTGAGTGGCCGGCTCCGCGCTGCGTAGCGACGTGCTGGATATTGGCATCGCCGAAACCGGAAGCGATGATAGATCCGGCGCTGATGACCGCAGTCGCGAAGGCCCAGACTCCAAATCGGGCGGTGCCGAGCCGGTTGAGCATGACGGGGGCGACCAGCACCATGCCCACCGGATATGCCGCGTAATCGAGAACGCCGTAGAGCGCGTTGGAGAAGTGTCCCTTGAGTGCGTGCCACATCCTGGTTCCAGGGTAGCGGGGCACTCGACTCGCACTGTCAGCTAATTGTTAGCGCTTTGTCATATGAAAAGACAGTCAGGGACCGTCCATGTATCGTCCACCCGAGGCAAAGGGCTTGTCACTCTCAAGTTACGGACGATCCGCATTTAGCCGGCGGTGCGAGCCAAAGATTTGCGCCAGCGGCGAGATTCGCGCAGGTAGCGCAGGCCTTCCCGGAAGTGAAAGCGCGCGCGCAAAGAGGTGAATTTGAGTTGCGCCCAGTGACGGCGGACGCGCGCGAGGAGATCCTCGTCGGACGCGGCATGGACGATGGTGGGCGGTGTAGGGGGCGGAACCAGGGTCTGACGGAGGGAGCGTTTCGCAGCCATCCCGGTGGGGGCGAGGGCTTCCTCCAGGAAGAGATGTAGTTTCGTACCAGGAGAATCGGCAAGGATCGAGTCGTGCCCATACATGTCGATCCACAGGCGCGCGGCGGACGGGAGACGATCGACTGTCCAGCTGGTGAGGGCAAGGGGAGCAAAGTCGCCCATCATGCGCGTGATGAGCTGGATAACCACGCCGAGACCAATGGGAGCGTGCGGATTCATTTCGGCAAGGACCCGCAGCTCGCGCCAAAAGGCGAGATCGCCGCTGCGCGCAATGACATGGCGACGAAACTCAAGCAGGTGCGCTGTCCGCGTTGACTGACCGCGAAGATGCTTGTAGATATGCAGACCCTGGCCGAGAAAGAGGTCGGTGGGATTGAGCACGGGCATGGCGCGGCCGCAGAAGCGCCGGTAGTGCAAACGCTTCAGAAGAGGCGACGTCATGGAAGCGGACTCAATATGCAGCTCTACATAACGGTGGGGAGTCGCCCTATAAAGATCGCGGAGGGTCATGGGCCTGGAGTCATTCGCACTGAATTCCCAGCTGCGACCGCTGATGGCGCGCAGCCGGAAGCCGCGGTCTTCGAGAATGCGGCGCGCCCGGGGTGCGCTGGTTTCGGCGACGAGGAAGTCGAGGTCGAGCTGTGAGCGCAGCTTCAGCGCAGGAACCGAGGGCGGTCCCAGCGAGAATCCCTTCACGGTCGCATAGGAGAGACCGGCGCTCTGAAAGCTGCGCTGAATCTCGGTCCAGTCTTTCATCAGGGCGGCGGTGCGTGCGGTATTGTCCGCGAGGTTCTGACGAAGCCGCGCGAGCACGCGTGCAGGAAGGATGCCGGTGAGGTCGAGCTGCTCGATGCGGTCGAGGAAATAGAGCGCGAGACCGCTTACGTCGAGCCAGTGGAGCGCCTGTTGCCATTGACGGTCAGTGAGGAGCAAGAGACGGAGGCACTCCGTGGGGACGGGATCGGAGAAGATGAGCAGCAACGCCTGTCGGATTCTCTTTGACCCGGAAAGGCGTGGCCGGTCGGATGCGGGGTGTAGAGCGCGAGCGAAGTCGGGGCAGGCATACGAGGTGGAGAGGAGAGGATCGACCCGAACCGGGTCGAAGTCGAGGCCTGTGTCTGTGTCGGGCTCGACGTCGAGACCATATTGAAGGGACTGTCGCATGGAGGCGGTGAGCCGCGGACCCGCTGATGCGGCATGGATGGAATGTAGAGCAAGCCGGGAGGTGAGCTGTCAAAGGTGTGCAAGGGGATTGTCACCGAATTGTCTCGAGGCATCGGGACCGGGACGATGACAATCGTTTGACAAAGTGCAGACGGTGACAGGACACATTGGCCGGACGATGCGAATAACTTCGCCAGTATGTTGCTGCGTAACTCTTCGAATATCTTGCGCGGGGGAATTGCCCCGGCGATTGGAGCCGCGTTGGCTGGGATTCTGTGCGCGACTCTCCCCGCGTACGCCCAGGACACGCCGCTGTTGTCGGGCGGCGGCGGCTTTCTGACCAGCACAGTCAAAGGTAATACAACCTATCAACCCATCATCGAACCACTGGCGGCGCTGCCCCTGGGACAGCGTCTGCTGATCGAGTCGCGCGGATTGTTGCAGGAGAGTTTTTCGCCGGACGGGAAGGGCGGCTACGAGCACAGCCATTTTGCCGGGCTGACGTATCTGCAGGGCGACTACATGGCGACACGGCACCTGACCCTGGTCGGAGGAGATTTCCTTCTGCCGTTTGGAACCTATAACGAGCGGCTGTCGCCCGTGTGGATCAACAATTTTCAGGACGCGCCGTTGATCGTGCCACTCGGACTCTTGTCCTCAGGAAGTGGGCTGGGCGGACAGGTGCGCGGGTCGGCAATTCAAACGGACAAGTATTCCTTGGACTACGCGGGCTGGTTCTCGGCGCGCAGCGGGAATGCCCAGTTCAGTGCGGAGCGGTCGTTCGGCGGGCGCGGCAGCCTCTATCTGCCTCCACAGCGTCTGGAAATCGGCGCTTCGTACGATCGGTCGCTGCAGGGCACACAGGAGAATTTTTACGGCATCCATGTGTGGTGGGAGCCGAAGGACAGCGGGTTCCGGCTGCGGTCGGAGTATGCACGCGGGCATCATGCGCAGGGTTACTGGGTCGAGACGGACTACCGGACCACGGCCTTTGGTGGCCTGGACAGCTGGATTGGCCGCTTCGAGCCCCTGTTCCGGCTCCAGCAGACTTTCCGGCGCGACACGATTGTCAGTGACGGTCTGCCGCTGGCAAATACCCAGCGGGCCGACTTTGGGCTGGACTACAACCTGCCTCATAACACGAGAATCCTGACCAGCTATTCGCGGCAGTTTTCTTCAACAGGCAATGAGAACATCTGGGAGACGGGCATTGTGTACCGGTTCCTGTTTCCGGCATGGAAGGGGAAGGGATTATGAGGACAAAGCACTGGCTTCCGGGCATGATGATGTTGGCGGCAATCGGAGCAGCAACGCTGTCAACGACACAGGGACATACACAGGCCGCGCCTCCGGCGGGTGCCGTAGCGAAGGTCGATCGGTATCAATCGCCGAAGAAGGTGCACACCGAGGACGAGGGAGAGCGGGTGTTTCAGCAGAACTGCGCGCGGTGTCACCGGGTTCCGGATGGATTCTCGCCGAGGATCACGGGGACGGTGGTGCGTCATATGCGCGTGCGGGCGAATCTGAGCCAGCACGACGAGCAGGTCTTGCTGCACTACTTCAATCAATAAGTGCGGGTTGCGACTCGGGCGCGGTGCGTGTGGCTCCGCGCTCCTTATTTTCGGAGAGCAGCAGGCGGGACATCAGCGCGATGAGCACCGCACACGCGGCGATCGAGAGCAGGATCCGTGGGTATCCAAACTGCGTGAAGAGAATGCCGACACCGGCGGTGGCGACGGAACTGACCAGCGAGTTGGCGAACATCGTCGCAGAGGCCGCGGTCGTTCGTTGCGCGTCGGGTGTCTCGTTCATCAGCAGGCTGTAGAGTCCGGGAGAGCTCATCCACTGGGCGGCAGAAAAGGCCAGATAGATACCGATGGCAAGGCCTGTTTGGTGGACCGTGGCCAGTCCACCGAGGGTGAGCGCAGCGGCGAATTGGGTGACGAAGATGCCCCTGAGCATGCCGAGCCGGCGGAGGACCACGGGCACCAGCAGGCCCGAGCCCAACTGAATGAGCTGAGCGATGGAAAAGATCATCCCGATGTGAGCGATGGGGATGTGGAGACCGCGGGAGAGATAGACGTTGCCGAAGGCATTGAAAGCGGCGAGGATGGCCGACCAAAGAGCCATGCAGAGGAGAAATCGCCAGAGAAACGCGTGGCCGCGGAAGCCCGTCCGCCAGGCCGATGATGCCTGGCGGGCTTCCATGGAGCTCGGTGAAGCGGCCGGCATCCGAAGCCGAAAGACAGGAAAGATGCCCGCGGCCGCAACGGCGCAGGAAACGAGCAGGATAAGGCGCTTGACGGCGGCAGGCTGCATCGCGGATCCCGTCATGGTGAGCCATTGAGGGAGGTATCCGCAGATGGCGCCCCCGAGTGCGCTGGTGCCGACGCCGACGGAGAAGATGAGACTGATCGCCGATGTACGGTTTGCTTTCGTGGTGAGCCGGGAGACGGCAGGAAGGAAAGTTACGGTCCAGGAGCACATGGCGGCACCAGTGATAAAAGCGAGAGCAATCTGCGCGGGCTCCCAAACCCAGAGAGCGCGAGCAACGCCGAGCAGGGGAGACGCGATGAAGCAGAAAAGGAGCACCGCACGCGCACCGAAGCGGCGGCCGAGCGCGCCTGCCGGGAGCGTTCCCACCAGCGCTCCAAGAGTGAGTGCGCCATTAACGAGGCCGAGGGCTCGCTCGTTGAAGTGGAAGTCCAGCAGGTAGAGATTGAAGAGGAAGAAGTAGACCGCGAAGCCGGCGTCGAAGAAGAAAGCGGCGCTGAAGAAGATCCAAAATCCGGAACTGAGATTCTTCTCGCGAAGCCAGTCGGTGGGGTTGCGCCAGAAAGAAACGGCGGCGGCAGGCTCTTTCTCCGAGTCGAGAAGTAGCTCCATCAAACGTCCTCACGAACCAGCTGCTCGAGGCGGCGCACTGCCCAGTCGAGACGGGTATAGCGCAGCTCCAGCACGGGTGCGGTGAGAAGGCGTTCAATGGCCGCGTGTTGTATGGCTTTTGACTCCGGTGTGCCGAAGAGCCATTGCTGGATGTAGGAGCGCGCCACGTCCGTGCGATACGGCACAAGCTCTGCCGCCCCGGAGATGCGGCGATTCAGAAACACGACGAACTCTACCGCCACACTTTCGCGAATGTTGATGTGAGCCATCGGCGCAGTCGGCAGCTCGATGGAGGGCCTGCCGAAGATGCGCGGGGTAATCTCGGCGCCAGCGATTTCGGGAAACAGCTCCGCGGCCGAAGGACGGAACCGCACCTGGTGCGGATTGCCGATCACCATGCGACGTCTCTCGCCATGGAGCATGAGGCTGGTGTCGTCAGAGAGAAAATCCCATCCTGCGCTTGCGCACGCATACGAGAGGGAGGTCTTTCCTGCGCCCGAATCACCGCACAGCAGCACGCCGCGCCCGTTGAGGGCGACGCATCCGGCGTGAATCGGTGTCGTGAACCTTGTACCGATCTGACAGGCCGCGGCAGCGTCGAGAAACATCTGACGGAAATAATTCCCATGCCGGAGGGCCGCCGTGGAAACGATCATTCGCGTGCTGCCGTTTGGAAAAGCGGCGATGCAGTAGTTGCTGGAGTCGGCTGCCATCACCATGAGGCCGGGGAAAAACTTGTAAGTGGGGATGGGAGGGCATACCGTTGCGTCGCTTTCGACGACATGAATATCGGCAACCATCGGCTCGGTTTGGAAGCGCCGCTCAAAGACTCCCCACTTCAGTTCGCTCTGGCGCAGAACCTCCTCGGAATTGGTGCGGATCTGCAGCGGAAATCCCAGCGGATAGAACATCCGGCACAGGGTGAGTGCGGGAGCATCGTTGATGTAGGAGTCGAATTGCGGCGGCGCTGACCTGGCGCAAGCCTCCTCAATCTGTTCAACCGTCAACATGGAACCTTTCTTCGCGAACGAATGAGATGGGCCGAGTCTCGGCGGCCCAAATTTCAGAACTGGTATTTAAGGGCAAACTGCACGATGCGTGGATTGGTTACGGTGCCGGTAATGCGACCGAACGATGGGCTGGCGACAGGGTTGATGGCGGTCGGATCGCCGTACCCGAGAAAGGTGCTTGGATTCGCGAACTGCGGAGTGTTCGTGAGGTTGAAGAATTCGGTACGGAAGTGGACGCTGCCGGCTTCGCTAACGGGAAAGAGGCGCTCGACGGCGAAGTCGACGTTGTGTTGGCCAGGGCCGCGTACGAAACCAACACCGCTGTTGCCAAAGTCCTGATCGGCGAGGCTGGTGCCGTTGGGGGCTTCGGGAGCGCGTGTGAAAGCAGCGGGGTCCAGATATCCATGGATGACGCGGGAGAGATTCGTGCCATGCGTCAGCGGATTGCTGCCGGAGCGCTGGGCCCGAACTTCGCCGCTGATAAGTCCATAAACCGACCCTGCATTGCCGTCGAAGACGCTGAGGGGAATGCCGGATTGGATGAGGCCGATGCCGGAGAACTCCCAGTCGTTCACAATGTGGCGGGCTATGACCGAGTCAAATGCAACGCGGGGCGGCTGCCATGTGAAGTTGACCACGAAGCGCTGATCGCGATCGGTGCCCGAGGGGCCGTAGGAAGAGTGGCGGAGATCATTCTGGTTGTTGGTGGGCAGCTGCAACTCGAAAACATCAGTACCGAATTCGCCGTTGACCTCATCGAGGTTTTTCGACCAGGTATAGCTGCCCTCCATCTGAAAACTGTGCTGCAGTCGCTTACGGATGCTCGTTTGCAGCGCGTTATAGTTGGCGGTGAAAACGGAGTCAGTAAGAAGTGAGCCCTGGCTCACCCCCTGATATGGGAGGCGGGCGGTGACGTTGTTGATAGAGTTGGTGGTCTCGCCGTTGACGGGGCTTTGCGGGCTGGCGAGCATGGCCTGATCGAACTCAGCCTGGCCAGAACGGTGGTCCGACTGTGTGCCAACGTAGCCGACCTCGAGGAGGTAGCCACCGCCGAGCGCTACCTGGACGTTCAGGTTGTATTCCTGGGTGCGGCCATCGAGCATATTCGGGTTGGTCGCTTCAATGAACGGCGTCGATGTCGGCGTGCGTGGCATGAAGACCGGATACGCCGAAGTGGGGGGAATCAGCGGAACAAAAGGACTCTGGAGAGTTGCGGCCCCGTTGGGATCTCCCGCGACGAATTGCTGGGTGGCAAACGGCAGCTGATCCATCGTCTGCTCCGCGAGATTGCCGGAGTGCCGGTCGAAGTAGAAGCCATACCCACCGCGCAGCACGATCAGAGGCTTTTGCGTGACTTGCCAGACGGCGCCGAGACGGGGAGAGACATCGCCGAGCGGCGTCCGATAGAGGCCGGGGAACGACGTTTTGCCATATCCACCGGGCAGGGGGCCGTTGTAGTTCGAGGGGAGGGTGAATCCGTTGTAGGTCCCCTGCGCCGGAATTGGTCCGGTTTGGGCGGTGCTGACATCGAAGTTCGCGAGCCGGCCGCTGATCTCTGTCGGTGCGCTGAAGATCTCATAACGCACGCCGGCGTTGAGCGTCAGCCGCGGGTTCAGTTTGATGTCGTCCTGGGCGAATCCCGCGAAGTCGTTGTACCGCTCGTTTCGTCGGAAGAGCCCGCCTCCTGCATTGCTGAGGGCGATGTTGCTCAGGCCGAAGGGACTGCCGTTCTGTGCGGCGCTCTCACCCAGCAGAAAGTCATCGAAGGTGGTGATCTCGAGCAGGCCGCTGATGCTGAAGGGCTGTTCCTCATCCACTTCGTGCCGCTTGATTTCGGCCCCGAAGCGGAGGCTCTCGCGACCGTGCGTCAGAGCGACGGTGTCCTGCCAGATGAAGGAATTGGTGACCTGCCATTGCGCGGGAGTGCCGGCGTCCCCGATGGTGAATCCGCCCACCGTGAGGCCGGGCGCGGGAAGGGAAGCATCCCTCGCCCCTGTGGGTGTGCCTTCGCCGACAGCTGCTGCGGAAAGAGGATTCTCAACGGTGGAGAGCCCATCAAAGCGCGTGTAACCAAAACGGGCGATGTTGACGAGATTCGAACTGAAGACGTGCGTGTCCGCGAGGACGAACATTGTGTTGCGGTTGAGCTCGTTGGTGCCCCAGCCCGGGACATTCGCGGCATTGGGTGAGAAAGGCTCAGTGGTGGGTGCACGCGACCAGAAGAAGCGTCCCGACAGTGTGTTTTTCTGGCCGAGGACCTGGTCAATGTTGATGGAGAACTGGTCTTCACGATAGTGCGCGGGAATAGCGAAGGTGGACTGCCCAGCAGGGAATTGATCGGATGCATCGGGGCCGCTGGCGGGCAGCGTAATTTGCGGGTTGGGAATGGCGAACTGTCCGTCGGGCAATTTCGCATTCAGAATGGCCAGGGCGATGGGGTTGATGTTGGACCCGTCGCAGGCGACCTGTGCGCCGCCAGCCTGCGTCAGATAGCCGGTGGCGGGCTGGCCTGCGGAATCGAGATGTCCGGCCGGACAGAACTGCGCGCCGAGCGTGCGGGTGGAACGATCGGAGGTCAGCAGCGGCAGCGCAGGAACCTGCTCGTCGCCGAAGCCGTTAACTTCGGTCAGTCCCTGATAAGCACCAAAGAAGAAAGTGCGATCGCGCACAATGGGGCCGCCGACGGCTGCGCCGAACTGATTCTGCTTCAGGTCCGGACGCGGCTGCCCGTCAAGCTTCGAGAAGAAATCGTTGGAGTTGAAGATGTTGTTGCGGACGAATTCCCAGGCGCTCCCGTGGAAATGATTCGTCCCGCTTTTGCTGACGAGGTCGACGTTGGCCCCGGTGCCGCGTCCATAGGCGGCGTCGAAATTCGCCGTCTGGACGCGGAATTCCTCGATGGTGTCGGGCGCGGGAATGGCGGTGCCGACCTCAGAGGTCTCCGCGGTGGCGGCGGAGTTTTCAGCCAGGTTGTTGGCGTCAATGCCGTTGAACTGGATGTTGTTGGCCGTTGGCGTAGCTCCATCGGAGGCCACGTTCTCCGTTCCGGAGCCCAGTTCTGCGGCGTTGGGTAGATCGACGACGACGCCAGGCGAGAGGCCGAGAATCTGCGTGTAGTTGCGGTTGGAGAGGGGGAGGGTCTGAATCGCGGTCTCATCGACCACGCCACCAAGGGTCGAACTTTCTGTTTCCACATCCTGTGCACGACCCGACACATGGATGGTTGTGCCCGCGTCCGCAATTGCAAGTTGCACGCTGAGAGAACGCGTTTCGCTCACCGTGACCTCGACCGAGTGGGTGGCGTTCAGCGTGAATCCAGGGGCACTCACGGTAACCGTGTAGGTTCCCGGGGAGAGGAGCGGAATGTGGAAGTTCCCTTCGGCACCGGTTGTAACGGAGCGGACGACGTGGGTCGATTCATTTTCGGCGAGCACTTTGGCGTGATTGACGGCGCGATTTTGCGGATCGTAGACGACACCGGAGAGCGCCCCCGTGCCCGGTGTCTGGCCGGGGGCAGCCATAGCCGCGAGAAGGAGCACGACAGCCATGACGGACCCGGCCCGCCGTCGGAAGGTGGGTTTTGTGCGGTTGTCTCCCAAAGCTCTTGCCATGAGGCCGAGTATGCGGAGATCAGTGAAGGGACTTGTTAAGCATTTGTCACTCCTTTGTACGGATGTGGCGTTGCGCACGGCATAGGGAAAGCCGGTGACGGAGCGCCGACATTTCGGTGACATCGGTAAAAGACTTACCGGCGAGATGAAACGCCTGGCACCGGCCGCGCACTATCGAGCCAGAGGGGTTCATCGCGCCAACCAGCAGCGGGAATCCTGAACCGAGAAGCCCGCCCCTGACCCACGAGGCTGGGCAATGCGATGGGAGCGTGCGATGGTTCAGCCGACACTCGGGAATCTTCCCCAAATCCTGTTGTACTGGTGTGCCTGCTTCTGCCCTGAGTTCGCTCTCCTTCTGTCCATCTGGCACAACAGCGGCTGGAGTGGACTGCCTCTCCACTGGCGGGCCGCTGTCCCCGCGGCCCGCCGGATGGGGAGTGGCCGAACCGGGCAGAGGGTGACCGCATGAGTTCCCCAATTCGCAACGCGGGTGTAACGACCATTGCAGGTGCGCAAAGGCACGCCCGGCCATCGGTCCGCGAGCATTCGCCGCACTCGGCCAGGCCGGCGCCGATGCTATACTTGCGTCCTCCCAGCTTTGCGAGGCCCCCGTTGCAGTTCTTTGCGTTCGATGCAGGCTACATCGAAGGTCTTTGCGCAGGGGACCTTCGAACCGAAGAGCATTTTGTCCGGTATTTCACCGAACTGCTCCACCTGAAGCTGCGCTCGCGACTGCAGTCACGGCAGGCTATCGAAGACGTGCGTCAGGAGACCTTTGCGCGGGTGCTGACCACGCTGCGCAAAGAGAACGGTTTGCGGCAACCGGAGCGGCTGGGTGCATTCGTCAACACCGTCTGCAACAATGTGCTCTTCGAGCACTACCGGTCCTCATCACGCAGTGAGTCGCTGGATGAGGAAGACCGGCCGGAGCTTCCAGCAACGGGCGCAACCGCCCACGATATCGCCGCCGCCAAACAACTGAAAGAAAAGGTGCGGGAGATTCTGGCCGGGATGCCCCCCCGCGATCGTGGCGTGCTGAAGGCGATTTTTCTCGACGAGCGGGATCGCGACGAGGTTTGCCGGGAGTTCGGGGTGGATGGCGAGTATTTGCGGGTCCTGCTGTTTCGCGCCAAGCAGAATTTCAAGGCCGAATATGTGAAACGGATGGGCGGAGATCCCTATGCGCCCAGGCACTGAAACGTTTCACCGCTGCGAAACACTACTTTTTAGGCAACATGAGGAGACGGAGCCAATGGAACATAGTGAAGCTGTGGAGCTGATGGCGACGGAGCGGTACCTCCTGGGAGAACTCACCGCTGAACAACGCGAGGCTTTCGAGGCGCATTTTTTTGAATGTTATGAGTGTGCGCTCGATGTTCGCGCAGAAGCGGCACTGATCGACGAGGCAAAGGTACAGCTACCGCTGATGGAGACGCAGGCGCCGGTGCCCGCGCGGGTGCAGCCCGCGCCGAAGCGTCGGGAATGGTTTGGATGGATGCGGCCGGTATGGGTGGTGCCGGCGTTTGCTGTGATGCTGGCGATGATCGGGTATCAGAATCTGGCGACGATTCCCGGATTACGTTCCGCAGCGACCATGCCGCGGATTGCCCCGTGGGCGGCGATGCATGTCGGAACCCGGGCTGGGGCGCACACGCCGGTGACGGCCGATCGCAATTCCGGAGCACTCGTGCTGGTCGACGACCTTCCCACCGACGGAACCTATGCGTCGTTCGCGTTTGCGTTGGAGAGCCCGCAGGGGAAGACGTTCTGGACGCAGACGGTGAAGGCTCCGGGGAACGGGGATGGGACGACGTCGCTCTCGATTCCGGGAAAAGGATTGCAGGAGGGTGCTTATACGCTTACTATTTTGGGCATTACCCCTCAGGGCAGCCGGACCCAACTGGACCGGCGAATTCTGGATGTGCGCTTCGACCAGTAGTACGACTCCTCCCGGAAAGTGAGCACGTACGGCCCATGGCCAATCTACCCACGCCCAATTCACCCAACGAGAAACATGATTACCACGCAGAAGCCTTCGCCCTCGAGGCCGATCTGCAGCGTCCGCTGAAGAGTCCTGTCAAGCCGCAGGCCTACGTCAAGATCCACGGCACCAGCGGTGGATACCTGTCGGAGCGCGCGTTGGACTATCGGCTTGAGGGCATCTTCTCGTTTCGCCACGCGTACACGCAGGCAGCGGGGAGCCAGAGCCTGAAGCAAGGTCACGGCTCCGTCACTCTGGCGACGTCGGTGATTGAAGGCTTCAATGTGCTGGACGTCGTGACGGCAGACCGCATCGTCTCGCAGATTTCGGTGGAGCATCCGCTGGACGGTTACGTGCCCGAGGTGACGTTCCTCGGAACCCGCTTCGAAGGACTGAAAATCGCCGGGCACCCGGTACATGTGAAGCTGGACACGGGCTTTTTGGGCGCGAAGCCGGCGAACGATGGAACCTACGGCAGCGACAAGACATTCCGCAAACGGGTGAACGATCAGCGCACGGAGATCTGCAAGGGGGCACCACCGGAGATCAAGAGCCGGTACAATCAACTTCCATCGAATCCCAATCCCCAGGAGACGATTGAATGCTCTCTGGTCCAGCACGTCGAGGGTTCCTGGCCTGGGACGCCGCATGGGCACGTGATCGATATTCCCCACTTTGGCAAGGTCTACCTCGCCGTGTTGCGGGTCGAGCACTCAACGTACAAGTCGCCGGTCACGGGGGAGCATCCCCAAACGACCTTCCGCCTGACAATGATCGAACTCCAGATGGGGTGCATCGGGGACGGCAGCGGGTCGGCGGGGAACACCATCGTCAACGGACAGGGAAGGGGCGGTGGCAACTAGCCTGTTGCCTTGCAGCTCTTTCACTTTTCCTCTGCTGCATCGGAGACGGGACTCTTTCGGCAGAAGAGCAATTCCGCCGTACGTTCGCGTTGTTCCAACTGGGTGAGCTGGAGCAGAGTCAATATGCCGCGCGGCAATTGACCCAACGTTATCGGCGATCCGATCCGCTATGGTCGGCCCGATTCAGGGTTCTTGAAGCCGAGGCAGCCTCCTGGCGCGGCATGACCCCGGAGGAACTCAATGTCCTCGCAGAGGAATTGCCACCCTCCGCCGATCGCGATCTTCGCGTGCTGAGACTATCGATGCTGGCAGGTGCCAACATCTATCTCCATCGATACGGTCTGGGGGGGCAATACCTGGCCCAGGCTGATGCGCTCTGTTCCTCGATGGATGACGGGGTGTGCAGTCACGTATTGGATGTTCACTGGACGCAGGCGATGGAGCAGGGACAGATTCATCAGGCGCTTCGTTTCTCCGACGCAGAGTTGGCACTAGCGCGCAAATTCGGGGACGCATTCGCAGAAGCGAAAGTCCTGACGAACCAGGCATTCACTCGTTTACAGGAAGAACATTACGACGAAGCGATCGACTGGGTGGATGCCTCAGATCGCGTTGCGACTCGGCTGGACGCCGGGGCAATTCTTCTCAGCAACACAGGAAATCGCGGATGGGCCTATTACGGCCTCGGGGATAAAGAGCGTGCCTTCACTCTTTTTCAGGATGCGGAGCATCGCGCCGCCGCGTTGGGCGACCTGCAGGGAACCATCTTGTGGCTCACCACCACCGGTTACGTGCTGCAGGACAGCGGGGACTGGGCCGCTGCTGAAGACTCGTATCGGCGCGCCCTTGGCCTGGCCCGACACATGGGCAGTAGTGACGACATCATCAACTCCCTGGAGAGCCTGGCGCACATTTCCATCGCGCTTGGGCGGGTCGAGGAGGCAGAGGGCTATCTTCGACAGCTGGATCCAATGATTCGCGCTAATGACAATCGTCTGGACGCGCTCGATGTGATGCTGGCGAGGGGACGGATTGCGGCAGTGCGGCGGCAGGACCAGGTGGCGGAGTCGCTCTTTCATCAGGTGGAGGCCGATCCGGCGCGCCAGATCACGATGCAACTGGGCGCGGAACATGAACTGGCGCGGCTCTACGAGGCTGAGGGACGGCCGGAAGATGCGCAGGCGGAATACGTCACTGCACTGGGCACATTTGAGTCGGCGCGGGCGGAGATCAGGAGCGAAGCGGCGAAGCTGCCTTATTTAGCGAACGCGACACCAATTTACGACGACTACGTCCGGCTGTTGGTGTCGCAGGGCAAGAGCGAGGAGGCGCTGGCAGCGGCGAATCAGAGTCGGGCGCGAACGCTGGAGCAGGGACTGGGGCTGGAAGCCGGGAAGGGATCGCTGAAGGACGCAGCGTTGAGGCCCGGGGCCGTCGCGTCGCGGGCCGACGCGACCCTGCTGTTTTACTGGCTGGGAGCGAAGCAGTCCTGGCTCTGGGCGATTACACCGCGGAAGACGACGGTGTTTTCGCTGCCGGCGAAGACTGAAATTGCGCGCACGGTGGAGCGCTACCGGCAGGAACTGCTGGGACCGGAAGATCCGCTGAGGGTTGGCAATGAGGATGGACATGCGCTGTACCGGATGCTGGTGGCGCCGGCGAAAGACCTGATCGCACCAGGCGGCAAAGTCGTGATCCTGTGCGACGGAGTATTGAGCGAGCTGAATTTCGAGACGCTGCTCGTGGACGGGCCCACACCGCACTACTGGATCGAGGATGCAGACGTGGTTTCGGCGCCCTCCCTGCGAATGCTCGCAGCGGCCAAGCCGTCGCAGCGTGCGGGAGGCGGGCTGCTGCTGGTGGGAGATGCCATCTCACCGGGACCGGATTATCCGGAATTGCCGAATGCGCCGGTCGAGATGCGGGAGATCCGCAAGCATTTTGCAGCACAGGATGCGACGGTCCTGGCACGGCACGATGCGAGTGCCGCGGCGTATTTGCTCAGCCAGCCGCGGCGGTTTTCGTATATCGACTTCGTCGCGCACGGCGTGGCTAGCCGCGCCGATCCCCTGGATTCGGCGATCATCCTGTCCCGCACCGCTGCTGGGGAGGATTCGTTCAAGCTGTATGCGCGGGAAATCATGCGGCATCCCATTGACGCGCGGCTGGTGACAATCGCGGCCTGCTATGGCGGAGGCACACGCTCCTACGCAGGCGAGGGGCTGGTGGGGTTATCGTGGGCGTTCCTGCGCGCCGGAGCCCACAACGTGATTGGCGCGCTCTGGGAAGTGAGCGATGCATCGGCGCCGCGGTTAATGGATGCGCTCTACCAGGGATTGCAGGATGGCTTGCCGCCCAGCGCGGCGCTGCGCCAGGCGAAGCTGAAGCTGCTGCATGCGTCGCCAGAATTCCGCGGGCCATTCTTCTGGGGTTCTTTCCAGCTGTACACCGGCATCTAGTACCTTCGACCCCGAGGTTCCCGCGCGGCACGAATGACCACGCCATCTGATACGAAAGTGTCACTCCCGTCACTACTCCGCAGCACGACCTGACCAGCAGGTTCTTCCCGTGGTCGTCGCAAAGGAGTCGCTATGCCGCCAGAGAGCCGATTTGTATTGCGGGTTCCACTCGATGCATCGCGGGTGGGGGGCTTCAATCCCGACTACAGCGTGAAGGTTATGGCGTGGATGAAGCAGGGACAGCCGCAACAGCAGCTGGTGAAGCTCAGCAAAGAAGGCAAAGGCACGGTGCGATTCGAGTTTGAAGAGCGGCCCCAGGAAGCGGTGCGGGTTGCCTTGGGACCGGAGAGCGCGACCCCCTTCGAACTGCAGCGCCTGCAGACGGTTTCGCTAAGCGTGGCGGCGGCGGAGTGGAGCAGTAAAAACGACATCACACTGCCCGCGATGCAGATCTCGACCTATCACTGGTGGTGGTGGCAGCACTGGCGGCAGAGCTTCAAAGTCACGGGCCGCGCCGTTAGTTCTCGCGGTGTTCCCATCATCGGGGCCACCGTGGCGGCATTCGACATTGACGCCTGGTGGTGGTGGAATTCGCAGGAGCGAGTAGGAGAGGTGACCACCGACGAAGATGGCGCCTTCGCGATCGAGTTTACTCGGTCCAGCGGATGGTGGCCGTGGTGGTGGTGGGTGACGCGGGAATGGCAGACCAACCCCGAGCTGGTGGGCAGGATCACCGCGTTTGTTGGGCAGTATGCCAAGTTTGGCGCCCTGCCGCGACCAGCCCCGGCGCCGAGCCTAGACGTCTTCCAGCAGCTGCTCGCTGCCAGTCCACGCCCCAGACCGCTGCGGTTAATCGGCGACGGACAGGGAATCGGGAGTGGCGCGATCGATCCCGCGTCGCTCGAAAGTCTGCGCGAGCGCCTGGTCGAAATTCTGCCGAGGAATTTTGCGCTGCCCGTGTGGCCGTGGTCGGCCTGGGCGCCATGGGAGGATTGCGGCGCCAACCTGATCTTCAAAGTCACGGACAAGTGTGGCGATGAGACGACAGTCCTGCTGAACGAATCTGTCAGCGACGCACGGTGGGAGATCCCGTCTGCGCTGGATGTGACGCTCACCACGCGAGACGTCGGCTTTCGGGAGAGAAGGCCAGCATGGTCGCTCGTCGACTATCTCTTCCCAAACAAACATCCGGAGTTTCCCGGTGGCTCCGCAAAGGATGGCGTGGCAGAAGCTCTGGCAACACCGGCTTGATGCTCCGGGCCCCTAAATTCGATCCAACAGGAGATGGCGCGATGAAGATCCTCGATTTTCTCTTCGGATGCCGTCACGCGGACCTGAGCCGCGTGTTCACGATCAGCGGCCAGACCTATCGCGTGTGCTGCACCTGCGGAACACGATTCAGCTACTCCCTTGCCAGCATGCGCATGGGACGGCGGTTCACAGAGATTCCTGCCGTGGTTCCTGTGCGCTCGATCGGGTGATGGCTGTCCGGCAGTCAAGGGTCATCGTGCAGTACCGTGGATCTGGTTCCTGCCGGTGGTAGTTCGGGATTACCAAGAGGTGACCGGAAAGTAGCCAATGGGGAAGTGACGGGCTGGACAAGGTCGCGAAAGATAGAGATGGCTGGGCTAATAACGCAATGACACGCTCGGGACTCTATCGGTACCCATTTGATAAAGACGGCGAACCGATCCTTACCTTCGGTGAGGCGATCGCGGCGGCGCGCAATCTGGAGGCGCAGCTGAACGCGATGCTGAAGCGCTGGACCTGGCCGGACGTGACGCTCACGATCTTCGAGCGGCGCCCAGGCTACGTGCGGTATGAAGTCCGTCGGCAGGGAGAGTTTGTCGGGATTGCGACCGTGATGCCGTTCTCAACGGATTCGGAAAAAATGGAACCCGAGAGCACGACCGGCGGACGAACGCCCGGAGACAAGAAGCGCAGCGGCGGTTAAAGAAAGAAGCCCACGTCTCCAGGACGTGGGCCACGTTCCAGTTCTGTTTTGCTTCCTCTACGGCTGAGCGGAAATCTCAACCGGACGCGATTCCGCTTCGGCGGCGTTCTTGTGCAGCTGATGGTGCAGGCAATAGAGCGCCAGTTCGAGACGATCGGAAACCCCCAGCTTGTCGTAGATCTTGCGCAGATAATTCTTCACGACCTGTTCGGTAGTGCCCAGCTGGTAGGCAATTTCCTTATTGCGCTTGCCCTGCGTGATGCCCGCGATAATCAGCATCTCCTTCTGGTTCAGACGGGGCTGATTGCGCGGATTATTCACGTTGCCGGCCTGGGAGCGATAGGCTTCGATAACCCAGGTGACGGACTGATTGTCGATCCAGGTTTCGCCGGCCGCGATTTTGCGCACGCACTTGACCAGCAAGTCGGGCGAGATGGACCGGGGGATGATGCCGCGCACGCCGCGACGGTAGAGGTCGACGGTGTGGGACTCATCCGTGGATGCCGCCTGGACGATGATCTTGAGATCGGGAGCAAGGCGAACGACGGCGGGAACCGCGTTGGCGGTGCCGTTGATCATCGCTCCTTCCAGCAGCAGAACTTCAGCCGGAACGCGCTGCACTGTGTCCTGCAGGCTCTGGAGGTTATCGGCCTCGGCGACGACCGAGACGCCTGAATCGGGTCCGAAGACCTTCCGCATGCCGACCCGATAGATCGCCTGTGAGTCCGCGAGGATAACACGAACCTCGGAGGGAAGCTGCGCGGTCGGCGCTGCCGCCTGAGGAGTTACACCATTACTGTGGCCATTGCCATTGATATGCGTCATAAGTGTTGTCCGGCTACTGGAACCTGTACTCGTCGATTACCGCAGCGGCGAAGGGCTGACCATTGTTCCAATAAGAACGGACAATTCGTCCAGAGCAGTGCACCGCCGCAGTCACAGAGAAATCCAGCATGCCTGCCGGAATCTCCACAAGAAAATCAATTTGTTGCCCCTCCCGAAGTGGCTCCCGCAAACGTAGAAGACAACCGCTGGCGGAGAGATCTTCGGTGAGTGCTTCGTTATCGTGACCTTCGGCGAGGACGGTTACCCGTAGACGTACCGGGTAGCGAACTGCGCCTCGGTTAGGGCGCCAGTCGCGGGTTTCAGGGGAGGAACATACTGCAAATTCCATAGAAGCTGTGCTGCGATTGTTAATCCCTACAGTACCCGCAAAGCATGGCGCTAGCCAATTACCAAAGTTTACATCTTCGTCCCTATTTGTAAACGACCAAGTGGGGGGAGGCAATGACCAAAATGGGGCAGGAGGGGGGATCGACTGTGGGAAACACGGATATCTGTGGATTTTGGCCGCTAAATTACTTTGGAGTGAACGTCCGGGCGGGGAAAAAGGCCGCCGAGGCACCCACCCAGGACTGACCCCGGTTATGGTCGACCCCCATCATCGCGCCCCGGCCCAGCCGAACCAGCGAGATCAGGGGGGTCAAATCCGACCCGTCGGGCCATACGTAAAGGATACGAATCTCAGCCTGGGTGGGTCCGAAAGGGGAGTCAATGACAGGTACGAACGTGACTCGTTCCTGGAGCAGATAGTTGGAGCGTTCGGCCGGCGGAATGGCGGCGAGCTCCGCGTCGGAGGGGGCGAATTGGATCCCCTGACCCGCGAAGGAGAAGAGCGGTTTCAGGATGATGCGGTCGCGGTCCCGGGGAAGGCGGTTGCGGGAAGCGGGGTTGCGGAACCACTCATCGAGAAAGACGGCGGGGGGAACGGCGGAGTGGTCGAGGAAGGGAATGGAGAATTTGCTGATGTGGAAGTACCAGTTAGGGTGGCCGGCCCATTCCACATCGAACGGCTCCCGATAGTCGAACTGTAGAGGGACTTGCTTGCGGACGAGCTCGTCGACAATGGCGCGGTTGTAGATGCGGCGGACCGGAACGAGACGCTCGCCATCGCGATAGCCCAGACGGCGGAGCTGGCCTGGGCCACTCCGGGCTGGTTTGAAAGGCTCCAGATCGGCGATGTCGACCACGCGGATGCCCAGACGGTCGGAGGTGATGTTGAAGTCGGGAAGAGTCTTTTGGTGGATGGGGTCGACATCGATCAGGACCACCGTTTCAGGATCGTGACCGGCAACGATGGTGCGGGAGAGCAGTTCCCAAAAGCCTGCTTCATCGAGTCCGCCGAGCAGATAACGAAGGGACGGATCGAGGGAAAAGGCGGAGCGATACGCTTCGCTGGCCGCAAATTGAAATCCGAAGACGGAAGGGAAGGCCTGCATTTCGACAAGGCGTGGCGCGAGGCGGCCGGCAGGGTCACGGACCAGGCCAAAGTCCGCGGTGAGGAAGTGCGGGTGCGCGGTCTGGTTGGCGGCGCGCCAGGGTTCGGGAATGGAGGCGAGAGAGCGCGCGAGATACGTGGGATCCTTCACCAGCTGGAGCGTAAGCGCAGCCCCAATGCGGGCCATTGCACTCAGGAGCGGCTCTGGGAAGAAGCACGGAGTCTCTGCGACCGGGAACGCGACGTGCGTCCGGGAAACGGCGTCGAGCGACTGCTGCAGGTTGTGGAAAGCTTCCGGGCGGAAGCGGGCATTGAAGTCCTGGCGGAGCGCGGGAATCACAGGTTGAGAGTAAAGCCGCCGAAGCTGGGGAGCAATTGGCCGCAGGGAAGGTGTCCGGCGGAGCCCAGCGGAGAACCGCTTTGCTTGCCGTGCGGGACGGCCAGGAAATGCGGGTACCGAGACCGTTAGCTTGCAGGAACCTGGCGCCTGTTTGCGATTGCCGGAGAGGGTGCAGGGTGCTAGTCTGCACACGAGATTTTCAACGGACAGCCCTCTGCGCAGGTTGTTGTTCCTTGGGCTATTCACCAGCGAACGGAGTTTTCTCCCCATGAGAGTCGCCTGGTTGTTCCTGGCAAGTTCCACGCTTTTGATGGCCGGATGTTCCGTGTCCAAGATCGAAACCGATGAGCCGGTTGCGTCGCCCACTGCTCCGGCCGCGGCGAACGTCGCGCCTGTAAAGGGTACGGTCCATGGGGGCCAGCAGCCGATCTGGAAGGCCCACATCTACATGTTTGCGGTGTCGACCACTGGCTACACCATGACCGGCGCTAACAAGCCGTCGACGTCGTTGCTGACTGACGGACCCGACACGACGGTGGACGGCAGCGGCAACTACTACGTGACGACCTCCAGTAATGGAAATTTCACGATCACGCGACCCGATTATTCGTGCGGGGTTGTAAGCGGCAATCCTGTGACGCAGCAGGTTTATCTGTACTCGATTGGGGGGCAAACGGGCAGCAGCGCTACCCAGGCAAACCCGGCGGCGGGCCTGATGGCTGTGCTGGGCCCCTGCACGAGCAACAGCTTCACCGGGCTGCCGGCTTCGGTGCAGATGAACGAAGTGACCACCGTGGCCGCCGCCTATGCGTTGGCGGGGTACGCGACGGACGCGACCGATATGTCTGGCTCCAACACAGCTCTGGCGGCCACCGGCATCGCGAATGCGGCGGCAACCGCCGCAAATCTGGCCGATCTGGGCTCGGGCCTCGCGCAGAGCACTACGCCGAGTAGCGGTGTCAACGGAACCGGAACCGTGCCCACCAACGAGATCAACACGCTGGCCGACATACTTTCCGCCTGCATCAACGTCTACGATTCGGGTTATAGCTCGTCCGAACCGAGTGGGATGGACCCCTGCGGCACACTGTTCGGGTATACAACGGTAGGTACGACGGCGCCGACCGATACCGCCTCTGCGGCCATCAACATCGCCCACAACCCCGGCGCCAACGTGGCGAGCCTGTTCAATCTCGCGACGGCGACCGCGCCGTTCCAACCGATCCTTTCGGGTGGGGCCGGGTACGCGCCCAACGACTGGACCGTTGCAATCACGTATACCGGCGACGGCCTCAACTCGCCTTCGTACGTGGCGATCGACGGCTCCGGGAATGTCTGGACGACGAACACCGGCAACGGCTCGATCAGCAAATTCGGCCCCGCGGGTCAGCCGCTGTTCAACTCCGCGGCGGGCGCGGGGGGGCTGGATGATGCTCAAGGCATTGCCATCGACAACGAGGGCAATGTATGGGTTGTGAATGTCGCGGGCACGGGCAGCCTCAGCGAGTTCGGCGCTGACGGTTCGGCGGTCGTTGCGGGCGGATACACCGAGACCGACATGGCCTCCCCCTTCTATCTCGCCATCGATGGCAGCGACCATATATGGGTCGCGAACGGCGGCAACAACACCATCACCGAATACGCAGCGGGTGTGCCTGCGACGGGTTCGCCGTTCAGCGGAGGCGGACTGACCGATCCCGCGGGTATTGCTGTCGATGATGCCGGGAACGTCTGGACAGCAAATGCCGGCAGCCTTGGTGCTCCCTACACCGGCGACAGTATTACCGAGTTGCCTGTTGTGGGTGGTGTCCCTGGGACGGCGGTCAACATTCACCGGCGGAGGATTGAGCGGGCCGTATGCCATTGCCGTTGATCACGGGGGCAATGCCTGGATAACGAATCTTGGCAACTACGACGGCGTCAGCATCACCGAGGTGCCCGTCACGGCTGGCGTCGCACAAACCCCTGTCAACATCCCGGCCGACGGAGCGAGCGCGGGCGGATTGAACGGGCCCGATGCTATCGCCATCGACGGCGGCGGCAATGTCTGGGTGGCGAACAATGGTAGTTCACCCTATTCCCTCAGCGAGTTCACCTCAGGCACCGCGGTTTCCCCCAGCACCGGTTACATGGGCGAGGCGGCGATGTTCCCCTATGGATCGGTCTTGCTGGATCCCACCGGGATCGCCATCGATGGCTCGGGCAACGTTTGGGTGGTCAACCCCACCTTTGAAGGTACCCCCGACAACGTCGTAGAGTTTGTCGGCGCTGCTGTGCCGGTAGTGACACCCTTGGCTGCCGGTGTGAAGAATGGCACGCTGGGTACGACGCCGTAACTCTGGATCGGCTCGCAACGGTTCCGTCCTGTGGCAGGATCGGCACGAGGGTATTTCGGAAGGCGTAGAGCCTGCCGGGTGGTAGAGTGTTCCTTTCGTTATCACTTCCATGAAAATCTGCTCTTTTCGTGAAGCCCGGCTTCACGGAGCGAAAGGTGCTCGCCCGTATGTTCTCCGTCCCTGGAATTCGCTGTGGTGCGATGGCTGTGGCGCTGTGTTCTCTCGGTTCTCTGCCTCTGCATGCAGCCGATAATGCCGCTGGGCGGTCAGGCTATTACCGCGACCCCGCGCTGCATGGCAGCACGCTGATCTTCACCTCTGAGGGCGATCTGTGGACGGTCAGCGTGGACGGGGGCGCCGCGCATCGGCTCACTTCCGCCGCCGGCAAGGAGAACATGGCGACGATTGCCCCTGATGGAAAGACCGTGGCGTTCTATGCCGAGTACGAAGGCCCCGGCGAGGTCTACACCATGCCGGTCGGCGGCGGGATTCCGCAGCGGCAAACGTGGGACAGCGGTGCGAATCCGGTGGGATGGAATCCGGATGGCCGCCTGATCATTGAGACACGCCGGTATGCGACTCTGCCCGACCCCAGCCTGGTCCTGATCGGCAGCCATGGAGAGCGCGAAATGCTTCCCCTGGCGACGGGCTCGGAAGCCTGCTATGCGGCGGACGGAAAGACCCTGTTCTTCACCCGCATGGATAAGCAATGGAGCAACACCAAGCGCTACAAGGGTGGCTTTATCCAGCACATCTGGCGCTACGACGGCCATGGCGAGGCGGTGCCGCTCACCGACGACTGGGTGGGCACCTCGCACGCACCGATGGTCTGGAACGGGCGCGTGTATTTCCTCTCCGATCGCGATGGCGTCATGAATGTCTGGTCCATGGACGCCGAAGGCCATGGGTTGAAACAGGAGAGCCATCAGAAAATCTTCGACGTGGAAAGCGCGTCGATCTCCGATGGACGGGTGGTGTATGCCAGCGCCGGTGATTTGTGGTCGCTGGATCCGGGCACCGGCCGCGAAGCCGTCATCCCCATTACCCTGGTTTCGGATTTCGATCAGCTGCGCGAGCACTGGGTCCCGAAGCCGATGACCTACCTCACCGATGTGCATCTTGCGCCCGATGGGAGCCGCGTCGTCTTCACGGCGCGCGGGGAAATCTTCACGTTGCCAGCGAAAACCGGCCGGATCATTCGTGTTGCCGGCGGCGATTCCAGCGTCCGCTATCGGGCGGCGCGCTTCATGCCCGACGGCAAGAGCATCGTGGCCCTCTCGACGAAGACGGGCGAGACCGAGTTCTGGAATTTTCCTGCCAACGGCGAAGGTGCGCCAGAACAGTGGACCAGCGACGCGAAGGTGCTGCGCTGGGAAGGCATCCCTTCGCCCGACGGGCGCTGGCTTGCGCACCATGACAAGGATCAGCAGCTCTGGATCTACGACACGAAAACGAAGGAGAATAAGCGCATCGCGCAGTCGATGAACGGACGCTTCTCCGATCTGAACTGGTCGCCAGACAGCCGCTGGCTGGCGTACGTAGAAGCAGCGGACAACGATTTCAGTCAGATTCATGTGCTGAATGTGGAATCGGGCAAGATTGAAATCCTGACTTCGGATCGCTACGACAGCGAGAGCCCGGTGTGGAGTTCCGATGGCAAGTGGCTCTACTTCCTCTCCGATCGCGCGCTGAATACGACGGTGCCGTCGCCCTGGGGAACGCGCCAGCCCGATCCGCATTTCAGCCGACCCATGAAGATTTATGAAGTGGCGCTGGTAGCGGGACTGCGCTCGCCCTTCCTGCCCGCCGACGAACTGCATCCGGATACGCCGGCGAAAGAGGAGAAAGAAGAGCCGAAGAAGGATACCGGCGACGGGACGCAGGACAAGACAGACAGTAAGGCCGGCAAAGGTGGCGAGAACAAAGGCGACGAAGGGAAGGGAACTGCGGCCAAGGTGCCCGAGGAGAGGAAGGTGCCTGAGGTGAAGATCGACTTCACCAACATCGATGAGCGGCTTACCGAGGTTCCAGCGCCGCCCGGCAACTACGAAAGTCTGCAGGCGACCGCGAAGCGGCTGTGCTGGGTGAGCGCGAGCGATGAAGCTCGGCCGAAGCTCACGCTGCAATGCCTGAACGTGGACAACAAGGAAGAGGAACCGGATACGTTGATGGCCGACGTCAAAGGCTATGAGATTTCGCTCGACCGCAAAAAGCTGCTCATCCACAAAGGAGACGATTTCTTCGTGGTCGACTCCGATGCGAAAGGCTCAGCACTCGGGGATGCGAAGACCGTCGCGAAAGCGAAGGTCGACTTATCCCACTGGGAGATCTCGACCACTCCGCGCGACGAGTTCCACGGCATCTTTCTCGATGCGTGGCGCCTGGAGCGGGATTATTTCTACGACCGCCATATGCACGGCGTGGACTGGATCGCCATGCGGGAACGCTATCTGCCTCTCGTGGATCGGGTCTCCGATCGCGATGAGCTGAACGACGTGATCGCGCAGATGGTGAGCGAGTTATCCGCCCTGCACACCTTTGTTCGCGGTGGCGATGAGAGAAAGCCGGAGGACGACATCGATGTCGCCACGCTGGGTGCGCGGCTGCGACGCGATGAGAAAGCCGGCGGGTACGTGGTGGAGCACGTTTACCTGCACGATCCCGATCTGCCCAACACCGCTCCTCCACTCGCGCGTCCTGACTCGCTGGTCAGCGAGGGCGAGACGATTACAGGTATCGATGGCACCGACCTGCTGAGTGTGCGCGATGAACGGGAGCTGCTGCGCGGTAAGGCCGGAACCCAGGTGATGCTGCGGGTCAAATCGGCGAAGGGCGAGACGCGCGACGTACTGGTGAAACCGATCGATGAGGCGCAGGATGAGAGTCTGCGTTACGCGGAATGGGAATACTCGCGCCGTCTGAAGGTCGAGTCCGCCTCAGGCGGGGCGATTGGCTACGTTCACCTGCGCGCCATGGGACCGCAGGACATCGATCAGTGGGCGCGGGAGTACTATCCCGTCTTCAATCGCCAGGGCCTGATTATCGATGTTCGCCACAACCAGGGCGGCAACATCGACTCATGGCTGCTCGGCAAGCTGCTGCGCCAGGCATGGTTCTACTTCCAGCCGCGCGTCGGCAATCCGACCTGGAACATGCAGGAGGCCTTCCGCGGCCGTATCGTCGTCCTCTGCGATCAGGAAACCGCGTCGGATGGCGAAGCCTTCACCGAGGGATTCAAGCGCTTCAGGTTGGGCACGGTGATTGGCATGCGCACCTGGGGCGGTGAGATCTGGCTCAGCGGCAGCAATCGTCAGGCCGATGGCGGCGTGGCCACCGCGGCCGAGACCGGCGTGTACGGGCCGGAAGGCAAGTGGTTGATCGAAGGACACGGTGTCGAGCCGGACATCACGGTCGACAACCTGCCCCACGCCACCTTCGAAGGCAGCGATGCGCAATTGCAGGCCGCGCTCGATCTGTTGAAGAAGGAAATCCAGGAGGATCCCCGGCCCGTGCCCCAGCATCCGCCGTATCCCGACAAATCATTCAAGTATCAGTGAGGTGCGGCAGGGCTATCGGACGCCAACCAACGAATCTTTCAAGGCCGGGTCCACATCCAACAGCGAGGTCGGGGGAGGATGGGATGGCCGCTTTTTGCGGATGCTGCGGAGCCGAGATCACCGGAAAAGCCGAGTCATGCCAGGTTTGTGGAACGCCGCGGCACGGTATGTTGCGGGCCGATCGGCTACCGTCACTCGACCTGGGTTCCGGGGGAACCCAGGAAGCCACGCCGGGTAAGCCGCTGGGCGGCGGATCGTGGTGTGAGCGGCACTAAATCCGTCCCCCTCTCAAGGCGATGGGCAGGGCCGACTTGACCTTTGACTATCTTGTGATGAATGTCACGGCTGCCGTCGAAGCAGCAGGGTAACCTGCGTCAGTACTCTCCGGTTATTACTACTTTGTCCTAGCGCCGGACCCGGGTACGCCGTACCGTTGCAGCAGGACAACCACAAATGAACCGGCGAAATTTTCTGAGGGGTTCAGGATGGACTGCGGCCGCCTGTGCGCTCGGCGGAGTGCGCGCGCGCGCGCAGGCAGTCCAGCCGCGGCCGTCCCTGTCGACAGACTCGTTCACGTTCGCCTTCTTTACGGACGTGCACATCGAGTCGGAGCTGGATGCGCCGCAGGGAACGGCGCTCGCGATGGACATCGTCAATTCCTCCGACGCAGAGTTTGCCATCTGCGGTGGCGATCATGTTTACGACGCCCTCAAGGTTTCCAAAGAACGCATTATCGACCAGTACCAGCTCTATACCGAAGCCGAGAAGGCCCTGCGCCTGCCGGTGTGGCATGTACTGGGAAATCACGACGTGGCGGGACTCGAGACCGGGATGAGCTCGCACGATGTGATTTACGGCAAGGCGATGTTCGAAAAGACCTTCAACACTCCGACGTATTACACGTTCCAGCACAAAGGCGTGACGTTTATCGTGCTCGATTCGATTCTCATCAAGGGGCGCGATTGGCATCCGGAGATCGATCTGAAGCAGATGATATGGTTCGAGCGCGTATTGCAGTCGACCGCCGGGGCTCCCGCCATCGTCATCAGCCATGTACCGCTGGTTACGAGTATGGCAAGCTACGGTCCGGGATCGAACAGCAGTGTTTACGACCCGGTCAGCAATGCCGACGTGATGGTCCCGATGCTGGAGAAGTACAACGTGATCGCTCTGCTGCAGGGGCACACGCACATCGTCGAAGACGTGCACCGTCACGGCATCCAGTATGTGACCGGAGGAGCCGTGTGCGGCAACTGGTGGAAGGGGATGCAGTACGGCGACCACGAAGGCGTGACCTTTGTGACCGTCGACAACGGCACGGTCACCTCAAGCTATACGCCGACGGGATTCCAGGCGATCGATCAGGAAAGCAATTAGGTCAGCGACAGAGAGCCGGAGCGGCTCCCATCATCCCCAAATCAAAAGAACCAGATTAGCGGGCGGACTTTTTGCCGGCGGAAGCTTTGGCTGCCGGCGTCTTGCCGATGGCCTTCACACGCGCGTTCAGACGGCTTTTGTAGCGGGACGCGGTGTTGGCGTGAATCACGCCTTTCTGCGCGCTCTTGTCGATCACCGAGACGGCAACGCGGAACTGCTCGGTGGCCGCGGCCGGGTCGCCCTTTTGGATGGCTTCACGCAGCGCGCGGAGCGTGGTGCGGAAATGGGTCTTGTTGGAGCGGTTGACCGCGGTCTTCTTTGTGGTCTGACGGGCGCGCTTGAGCGCAGAAACGTGGTTCGCCATGAGTGAATCGGATCTCGCTTTCGAAAATGAATGCAGGCGGAAGAGATGCGTGGACACATTCGCCGCAAACATCAAGTTTACGGGGTTCAGAGGGGCGGGTCAACTTACTTCAGGGAGCAGGGCACAGGGCTCCCATCAAACCTCGCGCGTGTCGAACAGAAGGATGTCAAGGTCGGCCAGCGACCTGGCATGCTCGCCCGCCGCCCGGCCCTCGGGGGTGGCGAATGCGGCCTGCATCGCCTGCATCGAGTCGAAGTGGAGGATGGCCATGAGCCGAACCGGCGACGGACCCAGCGGCGTCATCACAGGACCTTCACTGATCTCGTACTTGCGCAGCCCGCGAATCTTCTTTGCCAGCGGGATGTGAATCTCCGAGTAGTTCTTGTCGAAGTTCGCCGGGTCCTTCGGCGACTTGTAGAGCACGATCATCTGAGCCATGCCAGTTCTCCTGTCCTGCAGTTCCGAGCGATCATACGCGGATGGGAACGAAGGCGCGATCATGGGGTCGGTGCTCCGGACGTGATGCACCGATTATCGCAGGACATCGTCGAAGAAACGGCGGAGTGTGGCCAGCAGCGTGGAGTCGGGCGAAGCGCGCAGGTCAAAGTACTGCTTCGGATACGACGATGCGTCAAACAGGGCGCGGGTGCGGGCCGAGTCGCCGCGAACGTCAAGAAAGAGACGCGGAACGTGGGTGGCGGCAAGATCGGCGGAGGGGTCGAGCTTCTCGTTCTGTAACAGCCACAGCGGCAAGATGCGGGCGCGCGCGTCCGCGAGGAAGAGTTGGCGTGCGGAAAGACTGGGGTCTTCGAGGATGACCCCGGCGGGGGCGAACTGCGCGGCGAGGCGGGCGGCGAAGGTGGCTCCCACACCGTGGCCGAAGACGATGACGTTGCGCAGCGGGATATGCCGCATGTCGGTGAGGTAGGTCCAGGCGGCGATGGAGTCTTCTGTCGCCAGCCGTTCGGTGGGGTGGGCACCGGCGGAGTGGCCAAAGCCACGGTAGTCGATGGCGAAGACGTTGACACCGACCGCATGGAGCGTCTGGAGCGCTGGAACGCAGTCGGAGAGAGAACCGCGGCCGTCATGCAGATAAAGCACAGTGACTGTGACGTATTGCGATCCAGGATCGGCGGGAAGATACCAGCTGTCCAGCTGGGGCTGGCCTTCGTCGTCCACGTCGAAGTGAATCTCCTGAAAAGCCATGCCGGTGCTGGCCGGCGTCGCAGAGATGGCGCGGCTGGGATGGAAGAGGAACTGCCACTGTCCCTGGTAGAAGAGCAGGCAGAGAGCGCCGTATCCGCAGAGGGCAGCAAGGACCACGGTGAAAGCGAAAGCGGCGAGCAGCCAGCGTGGGCTGACGGTGACCGGTTCGGCCGCGGGTTGTGGGGGGCGCGGCAACTTCTTAGCCAAAGGCGAGCTCGTCGGGCGATTCGAGCGGAGTTCCGCAAACGCGGCAGATGACGGAGGAGCAGTCACCGCATACGAGCGGGTCGTCGACAGAGCGGGCGCAGACCGGACACCAGAGCCGGACAGGTTGCGGAGTCTGCGACGGATCGGCGGAAGGTGACGACATTCTGCTTTCGAGCCTAGCATTGTTGGAGAAGAGAGGACCCCTGCGCCGACCTTGTCGCCAAAGAAGGGCGACACGAGTGGGCCACGCGGCCCGGGAGCGTCTGGAATTGACAGTGCAGATACGTACCAAGGTGTGTTCTGGACATGAAAAAAGGCTCGTAACTTCGTCGCTGGAGGCTGTTTACTAGCAATGAAAGGGTTGAGGAGTGCGCCCGTGTGGGTGCGCCGACGACGAGGCTCTGGAACCGCGGGAGGAAAGCACGATATGGCGACAGCTGGCCTGAATCGGATGATGCTGTGGGGAGATTTTGAAGGGCGCAAGCTCGAGGAGCGCTGGCTGCTGGGACACCTGGTGCGGCCGGAAGGACGGCGCGCGTGGTTCGAGGCGATTGGACCGGACGGCGTGCCGGTGATGCTGAGCATTACCGAGGCGCTGAACGATGAAGACGAACTGCTGGAGCGGCTGCAGGCTGCGGCGGAGATTCGGCACCCGAATGTGGTGGCGCTCGGCGAAGCAGTGATTTCGCACCTCGACGATGTTCCGGTGGTGGTCGCGACCATGGAGATGACCGACGAGAATCTGGGGGACGTGCTGCGCGAGCGGCTGCTGAGCGCGGCCGAAGGGCGCCAGGTGCTGGATGCGGTGCTGGCGGCGCTGGGGATGATGCACGCGCACGGGCTGGTGCACAAACACATCGACGCGGCGAGCGTGGTGGCGATGGGCGAGACCATCAAGCTGCGCAGCGACTGCGTGCAGATGGCCGGGTCCGCGTTTGGAACGGCTGCGGCGGAAGACGTGCGGGCAGCGGCGCGGATGGCGACGTACGCGGTGACCGGTAAATATCCCGCGGGAGAGAACGATCCGGTGCTGCAACTGCTGCCGGAGTCGATGGCGCGCGCGGTGCGACGGGCACTGAGCGGGATGGCGGCGGCGACCGAAGTGGCAGCGCTGGCTGGGACGCGGCTGGAGCTTGCGCGCGATGCGAAGCGGATCGAGCCGCTTTCGAAGAAGGCGATGAAAGCCGGTACTGCGGACGTGGTTGTGTCCAGAGAAAAGATGGCCGAACCATCGGTTGCGCCAAAGGTGGAACCGGAATCGGCGACGGAGAAGAAACCAGCGGCAATGATGGCCGGCAGCAGCGCGCCGCGGCTGGTGGCGCTGCGCTCGACCGAGGTCCACGCACAGGGCGCGCTGTTTGGAGATGCGTTCATGCTGCCCGGCGAGCGCGAGGTGGCCGCGAACCTGGACGAGCCGGAGGTTTCGCGCTGGCCGCGCGCTCCGTATGTGATTGCCGCGGCGATTGCGGTGGTGCTGGTGACGGTGTTCACGCTGTACGGCTTGCTGCGGAGCGAACCGGAGCAGCAGAAACCGGCAACGCCGGCGACGAATGCGATGATCGTGACTTCGCTTTCCAATTTCTGCTGATACGGGGCCGCGCTGAAGCGCGCCGGCAGGGGAAATTATTTTCTTCCCCCGAGACTGCGGCAAGTTGTTGCCTCCGCGAGGCTTCTGGCGGGGCCGTTGGGGACTCTGGCATGTTGCTGTCATGAGGCAACTTGCGGGGCCCGTTGGGCGGGGTTACCGGTGGTGTGACCCACGGATTGGCATTGATCTCGGCGTTCATGATGTTGGCAGAGACTGTCTCCGGAAACAGAAAAGGCCGCCCTGGTGGCGGCCTTTTTTCTTTCTTACTCCCTATTATCAGAATACCAAATCCAGTTAGAAATCACGCCAAATATCTTTGGGTTGGTTGGCGTGGAAGTGGTGTGGAATGAGGCGTCATTACTTTGGATTTTGGGGTCGCCTCTTGACAGATTTTCGAGATAGGGGGGAGTTAGGCGGAAAGGGCGCGTGGGGGCGGCGTTGCGCGGTACTTAAGTCATAGGTCGCGGGGACAAGGAGGGCGTTCGCTTGGCGAACGCCGACAAGGTTTGCGCCCCATCGCGCCGAAAGGACGGCGCGACGGGAGGCCCCAGGGACGGCCTGCGGCAGCAAGGCAGGCGCCTGGCGGCGCGTCTGAATTGGCACGACTGAAGTCGTGCCCTGATACAAAGCGGTATCCGCCCCGGTCTGCTACGTCCTGTCGCGCCCGTTTGCGGCCGAGGCCCTCGCGGCGGTCGCGATCTCCCTCAATATTCCGACAAGCTTTCTTTGAACGGTCTCTTCGTGCGCCAGGCCCAAAATCCGCGCCATAATGAGCATCCACTCCATGGTGCAGGAGTGGAGAACACCTGGCAGTTTGTTGGAGCGTGGTTCAACAAATCTCACTTCTGACGGGGGATGGATTTCGCAGTAGGGCTGCAGACAGAATCCGTTGGGGTGGGAGTGCTCGCTGAGATAGCTGTAGTCATCGCCCACTTTTTCTGATCCGTACTCTTTCAGGCGATACGCTTTGTACGCCTTGGCGAAATGTTTCAGCCGAGTGGATCTGTCGATGATTTCGTTCGGAAATTCGGGCGCATACTTGTCGCCCGTGCTGCTTAATCCACGAATTACCTTCGCTGATCGCAAGAAAAAGCTCCCAAGCGCTTTTCAAATCGACTTGCTGCAGATGTTGTTGGAACTTTTGGTAGGCGTAGCTGGCTTGCATATTCCACTCATACAGATGCCGACCCAGAATGATGACTGAGGGTTCATAGCCGGTTTCGGAAAGCAGAAGGATGCCTTTCAATATCGTTCGGAAGTGGACGATAAGTGAATAGGCATACTTCGTGATTCCCCAAAAGACCAGCTCTTCTGTGGGGTCCGCATCCGGAGAAACAGGGGGACGTAACAAGGATGGGAGCGTGATCCTCCCTAGACACTCTGCTACGAACTGCGCCGGCGCCTCCGGAATGTTGTCCATTGGTGATTCGTGGGTATTTTATGATCCCATGTGAAGTCGACTGCTCAATCCGCCATTTCTTTCAGGTTGGGACTGATAGTTAGCCTGGGTTCCGTTAGTGCCTGAACTTCTTCTGGTGTTACTCCCGGGGCTAGCTCTTCGAGGACTAAGCCTTCGGGGGTGACGCGGATCCAGGCTAAGTCGGTGGCGATGGTTTCGACTACTCGGACGCCGGTGAGGGGGAGGGTGCACTTCTTCAGGATTTTGGGGCAGCCTTCTTTGGTGCAGTGCTCCATGGCGACGATGACGCGGCGGGCGCTGGCGACCAGGTCCATGGCGCCGCCCATGCCTTTGACCATTTTGCCGGGGATCATCCAGTTGGCGAGGGTGCCTTGTTCGTCGACTTCCATGGCGCCGAGGATGCTGAGGTCGATATGGCCGCCGCGGATCATGGCGAAGGAGTCGGCGGAGGAGAAGTAGACGGAGCCGGGGAGGGCGGTGACCGTCTCTTTGCCGGCGTTGATGAGGTCGGGGTCCTCTTCGCCAGAGAGCGGGTAAGGGCCGACGCCGAGCATGCCGTTTTCCGACTGCAGAACGACTTCGATGCCGGGCGGGACGTGGTTGGCGATCAGCGTGGGCAGGCCGATGCCGAGGTTGACGTAGAAGCCGTCGCGGAGTTCGCGGGCGACGCGGCGAACAATGCGCTCGCGGCGGGCGGCGGGGTCCCCGGCGAGACGCTTTTGCTCGCTGGGGTGACTGGCGGCGGGGTCCCCGGCGAGACGCTTTTGCTCGCTGGGGTGACTGGCGGCGGGCGACAGAGGGGCGATGGAATTCGGTAGACTCGTCATGGCTGGCAATGCGGTACGCCGTTTTCAATATACGAGCAAGATCGTTGCTGCGGGGGACTGTGCTCGTGCTGGGGAGCATTGTGCTGGCGTTTGTGTGGGCGGGCTTTCCGAACGTTCACGGGTCGCCGCTGCTCGTGGTTCCGACGTGCCTGGCGATATGGGGGACGTGGGACACGGTGCGGTGCCTGCAGCGGCGGTGGAGCTTTTATCATGGCGGGGTTTTGCTGCTGCTGTACGCGGACGTGCTGGTGCTGGCGCTGATTGTGTTTCTGCTGCTGTATCCGTATGCGCGGTGGCTGCAGGGGATGTGAGGGTCGAGCGCGGGGCGCTCGACTCTGAGGGCACCGGGCGTAAACAGCGGATAGCCGACAGCGGACAGCGCTTGGAAGACGGCGCGCTGCGTGGGATTCCCATTTCCCCGAACAGAGATGCGGGTCAGGATGACAAATCCAAAACAACGGCTGCGCTAGACGGCGGCGGTGGTTTCCTGTTCCTGGAGGGAGTCGGCGTAGGGGGGGCGGAGGACGCCGCGTTCTGTAATGATGGCTGTTACGTATTGCGCGGGGGTCACGTCGAAGGCGGGGTTTTCGATGCCGACGCCGTGGGGAGTGAGCTGCTTGCCGGCGTGGTGGGTGACTTCGATGGGAGGACGCTGTTCGATGGGGATCGAGTCGCCGGTGGGCGTTTTGAGGTCGATGGTGGACCACGGGGCGGCGACGTAGAAGGGGATGCCGTGCTCTTTGGCGAGGATGGCGACCGAGTAGGTTCCGATCTTGTTGGCGACGTCGCCGTTGGCGGCGATGCGGTCGGCACCGACGATGACGGCCTGGATTTTGCCCTGGCGCATGAGGCTGGCGGCCATGTTGTCGCAGAGGACGGTGGTGGGGATGCCGTCGTGCATCAGCTCCCACGCAGTGAGGCGCGCGCCCTGGAGGAAGGGACGGGTTTCGTCGGCGTAGACATGGATTTCGCTGCCCTGTTCGACCGCAGAGCGAATGACGCCGAGCGCGGTGCCGTAGCCGCAGGTGGCGAGCGCTCCCGCATTGCAGTGAGTGAGGACGCCGCCTTGTTTGGGGAGGAGGGCGGCGCCATGGGAGCCCATGCGGCGGCAGGCGGCGATGTCTTCGTCATACATGCGCTGGGCTTCGGCGATGAGGCCGGTGCGAATGCTGGCGGTGGTGGATCCGGTGCGGGAAGAAAGCTGGGAGAAACGCTGCCGCATGCGCTCGATGGCCCAGAAGAGATTGACGGCGGTGGGGCGGGTGGCGGCGAGGGTGCTGGCCGCGGTATTGAAGTCGGCGGCGAGGGCGGGAATGGTTTTGGCGGAGCTGTTCCTGGCGCCGAGAGCGAGTCCCATGGCGGCCGAGACACCGATGGCGGGCGCGCCGCGGACGACCATGGTAAGGATGATGTCCGCGACCTGCTGATAGGTGGTGGCCAGGACATAGACCTCTTCGAGGGGCAGGCGGGTTTGGTCGAGGAAGCGGACGCCTTCGGGGGTCCATTCGAGGGTAGGTATCATCTTCTTTAGTGTAATCGGTGAGTTAGGGGCGACCCAAACCGCAGTAACCACCCTGGGGCGAGAATTTGCACCGGGCAACCTGATACGCTTTTGCCTTCACCAACGTAAGCGAGGGGCGCGCGGCAGGGTCCGGTACTCCTGGTTCGATGTAGGATTCAACCGGCACTGGATAGCGGTGCAACGACAGCGATGGGGACCAGGAAATGCCGTCAGGATACTTAAACCGCCGGGCGAAGACGAGGGTTGAATGCCCTAACTGCAAACAGAAAGAGATGGCGCGGGTTGGGCGGCACGGATTTCTGCAGCAACGGATTTATCCGTTGCTGGGACTCTACCCATGGCAATGCGCGATCTGCGGAAAGCACGCGCTGCTGCGCCGGCGTGGTGCGGTGATGAGAAAATCGCATCGCAGCGGAGATGAGCCCGGCGCCGAGGGAAACGCGGCGTAAGGTTGGCACTGGTGCGGATGAGATAGGGCACAGGTGCGGCGGTTTCTATCCCGACTTAGGTCAGCTGGGCTTCTGGTTGACTGCACTTGTCGATTACTGCACGGGGTGGGAGTATTGGCGCTCGATCTCGGCGGCGGCGCGTCGCAGGCTGTCGAGTGGCTGGAGCGGGGGCAACTCGGCGCCGAGACGGTGGAGTTCAGCGAGGGCGATTTCCGTAGCGATGTTGCCGACCAGCGCGTCCTGCGCGAAGGGGCAGCCGCCGAATCCACCGATAGCCATATCGAAGCGGCGACAGCCGGCATTGTAAGCAGCGGCGATTTTGGCGGGGGCGTCGTCAGGGCGCGCGTGCAGATGAACGCCGATTTCTACCGTGTTGTCGACGGAGTCGAGGACGGCGGCGACTAATCGCGAAACCTGTTGCGGTGTGGCGAGACCGACGGTGTCGGCAAGCGAGATCTGCGTGATGCCGGAGTCGGTGAGGAGGTCGCAGGCGGCGATGACCTCGTCGAGGCTCCATGGATCGTTGTAGGGATTGCCGAAGGCCATGGAGATGTAGACGACGAGGGCGAGTCCGGCCTGGAAGGCGGCCTGGCCGATGGCGTCGAGGGACTCGATGGATTCTTCGGGGGACTGGTTCTGATTGCGGCGGAGAAACTCGGGGGAGAGGGAGTAGGGAAAGCCGAGGGTGGAGACGGTTTCGGTGGCGATGGCGCGCTCGGCGCCTTTTGGATTGACGACGATGCCGATGATCTCAACATCGGCGGGCGGATCGAGGAAGGCGAGAACCTGTTCGGCATCGGCCATCTGGGGCACGGCTTGGGGAGAAACGAAGGAGACGGCATCGATGTGCCGGAAACCGGCGGCGACGAGGGTGCGGAGGTAGTCGGCTTTGATTTCGGCGGGGATGGGCCTGGGAAGCGCCTGCCAGGCGTCACGGGGGCACTCGATGATTTGGACGGCGGACATGAGACAGGGACAGAGTACAAGGTAGAGGGTGCAGCGGGGAAGAAGTTGACGGCGAACGCCAGGGATACAGGGCGACGAGGGAGAGGCACGAGAACTTTCTCCCCATTGCCTGCGTAGTCTCCTCGACACCATCTCTTTTAACTGAGGCTGCCACCCATGGAGAACCTGGCCCGGGATCTTCGCTACACTCTTCGAGCTCTGCTCCGGGCTCCCGGCTTTTCCTTTGTCGTGATTCTCTCCATCGCCCTGGCGTTTGCCGCCAATGCCACCGTCTTCAGCGTCGCGAATGGCTTGCTGTGGGGCGTTCTGCCTGTCCGCGACCCAGGCCGCATCGTGATGTTCTCCGAAGGCAACTCCTTCTCCTGGCCCGACTACCTCGACTATCGCGACCAGACCACCGCCGTCTTCGCGAAGGGTATCGCCGCGCACTTTCCTCTCATTCCCGCCAGCATCGGCGGCAAGGGAGAGCCCGAGCGCGTCTGGGGCCAGTCCGTCAGCGGCAACTTCTTTCCTATGCTCGATGTGCCCATGACGCTGGGCCGCTCCATCCTTCCCGAAGACGACACGGTCGCTCGCGATCACGTGGTCGTGCTCAGCAGCGGTCTGTGGCGGCGCCGCTTTGCAGCGGACCCGAACATCGTGAACCGTGACGTCGCGCTCAACGGACAGCACTACACCGTCGTGGGGGTCGCGCCGCCGGGTTTCTATGGCGTCGATCGCGGCATCGCCTCCGAGTTTTGGGTGCCTCTGGCTGCATCGGAAGAAATTCTCCCCGATCTGGCGACGTGGGGCAGCGTCAGAGCGGACCGCAATAATCAGTGGGTCATGCTCGATGCCCGGCTCCAACCCGGGGTCACCCGTGCCAGAGCGGAAATCCTCCTCAACGTCGTGAAGAAGCGTCTGGACGACGCCTGGCACAAGAAGGACAAGACCCACGAAAAGATCACGCTGCAAACCGGCGGCGCGCTGATTGCCGGCTCCGAAACTCCGGCCTTCACGCTCATGGCCGTCCTGATGATCGTGGTCGGACTGGTCCTGCTGGTCGCCTGCGCCAATGTTGCCAACCTGCTTCTGGCCCGCGCCACCGGACGGCAAAGGGAGATCGCGATTCGTCTGGCGGTGGGCGCCGGGCGTCGTCAGCTGGTGCGCCAGCTGCTCCTGGAGAGTTTCGTGCTGTCGCTGGCGGGCGCCGGTGCCGGATTCCTGCTGGCCGCGGCCGCGGCTCACGCCATCTCCCGTGTCCAGCTCCCTCTGCCGTTCCCGGTTGCCTTCGACTTCAACGTCGACTGGCGCGTTGCCCTGTTCACGCTCGGCTTATCGGCCATCACGGCTCTGGTCTTTGGACTCGTACCCGCTCTGCGTGCCTCGCGCCCCGACCTCCTGGAATCTCTCAAAGAGGGCACCGCCGGCTTCGGACGCAGCGCACGTTCCCGCATGCGCAATACCCTGGTGATTGTCCAGGTCTCGCTCTCCCTCGTGCTGCTCACCACGGCGGGCCTCTTTCTGCGCAGCCTCGGCCATGCCTCCTCCATCGACATCGGGTTCAAGCCCGCCAATCTGCTCATTATGTCGATGGACCCCAAACTCCAGAACTACTCGCACGATAAAACCGCGCAGTTCCTGTCGCAGCTGCACGACCGCGTGGCCGCACTCCCCGGCGTTCGCTCCGTCAGCTTTGTCGGCGTCGTGCCGCTCAGTATCGGCGGGCAGGCGGACAATTTCGCTGTCGATGCGGCCCAGGGCCATCCCGCTCAAAACGGCGTCGCTTTCGTCGACACCGTCGGTGCCGATTATTTCCAGACTATGGGCATCCCTCTGCTGCGCGGCCGCGGTTTTGCCGCACAGCTCGACGGGCCCTCCGCGGCCATCATCAACGAAACCATGGCCGCGCATCTGTTTCCCGGTCAGGACCCTATCGGCCGCACGATACGCCAGGATCAAACCAAATACACGATCATCGGCATTACCCGCGACTCGAAACTGCGTACCCTCGGCGAAAAGCCCACCGATGCCGTGTTTCTCTTTCTGAATGCCGCGCCCGAAAGGGCCAACAGCTTTTTCGGAACCACCGTTCTCGTCAGGACGTCGATCGATCCGGGGGCTCTGGCCTCGCCGGTGCGCGATCAGGTGGCCGCTCTTGATCCCAATATGGCCGTCTTTAACACCGAGACAATGCAGCAGCACGTCGACAAATCGCTGCTTCTGCCGCGCATCTCTTCGCTCCTGCTCGGAATCTTCGGCGTCATCGGCCTCACTCTCGCCTCTATCGGCCTGTACGGCGTGATGAGTTATTCGGTGCGGCGGCGTACGCGCGAAATCGGCATCCGCATGGCGCTCGGAGCCAAACGCCCCACGGTCCTGAGAATGATCCTTCGTCAGGGCCTCATCCTCACCGCCATCGGGCTGGCCATCGGACTCGCCATTGCTCTCGCCCTGGGACGATTCACCGCCAGCGTTCTCTACGGTACCAGTGGGACGGATCTGCTCACGTTCGTGACGGTTTCGCTGGTGTTGCTCGTTACTGCGGCCGCTGCTGTCCTGGTTCCCGCGCTACGGGCGGCCCACGTTGAACCAACGACCGCCCTTCGCTGCGAGTAAGCCTCAGCCACACGTCCAGTGCGGGACCTGCACCTTGCGATGAGATCTGATTTTGTACCCGTGGCCCGGGCCGGCGAGGCAAAATCGTTGGCTGCGCCGGCTTAGAGCCAGCGGAGGGTGAAGTCGGCGCAGAGCAGCAGGAGGTAAGGAATCAGGGCAAGGACGGCGAAGTGACGCCAGCGCGAGCGCAGCAGGGTGGAGACGACGAAGGCGGTCGCAGCGAGGGTGACGACGGAATTCCAGCGCGCGACCCACCGGTAGAGGGAGAGCTCGAGGGCGAAGAGATGGTTCCACGCTCCTCCTCTGTCACCAAAAGCGGGCGACAAGGATGGGGCACTCGTGGTGTGCAGATGGAGAACGAGGGCCAGCGTGCAGAAGACGAGCGAAGGCAGGGACGCGACGGCGAGCGGCGCGAGCAGCAGGACAAAGGAGCGATCCATAGGAGGATCGGATTGATCGGGGAAAACAGCGTCAGGCATGGCTCTCGATGCGTTGGATGCACAACTCCCGCGCGAGTGGCGGGCAGAGCATGAGGTAATAATCGTCGCGGCTGGAGCGGTTATCGTCGCGCCAGTCGGAGTAGTGGAGGCGAAGGCCGATCATGGTTTCTTCACAGGGGGAACGTTCATAGCGCTCCTGAAACTGGCGCTGGCGGACGCTGAGAGCGATGAGCTCTTCGGTGACGGGGAAAGAGCGCAGCTCGTTGGGTGGGACGACGAATCCGGAGAGGGGGCGTTCGATGGCGAGATGGTCTTCGTCACGCACCCAGAGGCGGTAACCGGCGAGGCGGAAGGAGCGCTCGGCGTCGTTCCAGACGTCGACGACGATCTGCGGCCACGGCACGGTGTCGTAGTAATACTGGCCGTTGTCGGCGCGGTCGCGGCGGTAGGTGATGGTGAGGGGGCGCTGGGCGAAGCGGGCATCGAGAGGATTGGTGGATTCGCGGCGAATGCCCATCCAGAAACGCGGCTGGACGGTGAGGCGCGCTTCCCACTGCTCGCGCTGGAGCGCAATGGCGGCTTCGGCAGCGGCGAGGGAGCGGCGCGACACATGCAGATAGGTGAGCGTGACGGCCGCGGTGATGACGGAGGCGAAGAAGCTGAGGAGTGCGCCAAAGGCGAGAGCGTAGGTGTCTCCGCGGCGATGCCATGCGAGGAGAAAGACGATGGTGAGCGCGGCGCAGGTGAGGATGAGGATGACGAAGGCGATGAGGAAGCGCAGACGGAGCTGGGTGACAAGCATGCGCACCAGCATCCGGTGCCGGATCATTTCAAGGTGCGCTTTCCGAGGCCGATCACTGCGGGAGTTGTCCTAAATACGCGAGCACGATGACGAGGAGCAGGCCGGTGAAATGGACGCTGAGGCCGATGATGACGGCGCGGAGGTGACGGCCGGCGCGGAAGGTGAAGGTCATGAGCAGTCCGTAGATGGGGAACTGCAGGTAGAGCATGTATTCGTAGGAACGGCCGACGAGATCGGCGGGGGAATGGAGAACGCGGCTGCGCAGGACGTCGAACCAGGGATAGAGCAGGGCGAAGGCCCTCGGGTCCCTCGAGGGCGAGGATGCTGGCCAGACGCACGGTAAACGGCGTGATCGCGATGCCGATCAGGACCGGCCAAAGCGATTTCCACCAACCACGAGAGAAGGTCTTCCGCGCGGCACGTCTTTTGCGCGCCTGCGCCGTCGAAGATGAAGGCATGGTTTAAGGATACTTCGCAACCCGGCGGAAAAAAGCAAAATCCTCTGCACCGAAAGTTACATTACGTTTGTAGGACGCCGGGATACAACTTCGGGGGAGGGAGCGGTTCCACCGGGCACAACAAGAGCGCACGAAGGGACCAGAGGATCACGGCTTAGGTTTGGAGGATGCCGGGGTTGAACCTGGGGACATCGGGATTGAGGGAGACGGCTTCGAGGGCGGTGAGGAGTGCATCGCGGGTTTGGGCGGGGTCGATGATGGCGTCGACCCAGAGGCGCGCGGCGGCGTAGCGGCAGTCGGTTTGATGATTCGTAGGTGGCTTTGATGGAGGCGATGAGTTCCTGTTTCTCTTCTTCGCTGAGTTGGTGGCCACCACGCTCGAGCTGGCGGATACGGATTTCGACCAGGGTGTTGGCGGCGGAGTCGCCGCTCATGACGGCGTAACGGGCGGTGGGCCAGGCAAAGATGAAGCGCGGGTCGTAGGCTTTGCCGCACATGGCGTAATTGCCGGCGCCGAAGGATGCCGCCGAGGATGACGGAAATTTTGGGGACAATGGAGTTGGCGACGGCGGTGACCATTTTTGCGCCGGAGCGGATGATGCCGCTCCATTCGGCGTCGCGGCCGACCATGAAGCCGTTGACGTCGTGGAGAAAGATGAGAGGGATGAGGTTCTGATTGCAGTCCATGATGAAGCGCGCGGCTTTGTCGGCGGATTCGGCGTAGATGACGCCGCCGAATTCGACGCGCTTTTCGCCGGTGGGGCTGGTTTGCGGCTGGGATTGCTTTTGGTTGGCGACGATGCCGACGGCGTAGCCGCCGATGCGTGCATATCCGCAAAGAAGGGTGCGGCCGTAGGAGGGGCGATACTCGTCGAACTCGGAACGATCGGCGATGCGCGCGATGAGTTCGTGCATGTCGTAGCTGTTGACGGCGGCTTTCGCCGGATCGGGATCGAGGAGGGCGTTCAGGTCGGAAGCGGGGTAGCGGGGCGCGTCGTTGGTCGGATCGTAAGCGGCGCGGTCGAAGGGAGCGCGCGCGGCGTGGCCCCACTTCGAGACCAGGGAACGCAGACGCGCGATGCAGAGATGGTCGTTGGGCTCTTTAAAGTCGACGGTGCCGGAGATTTCCGAATGCATGGTGGCGCCGCCGAGTTCTTCGGCTGAATATTTCTGGCCGATGGCGGCCTGAACGAGCGCGGGTCCGGCGAGGAAGAGGCCGCTGCCTTCGGTCATCAGGACCTGGTCGGTCATGACGGGGAGATAGGCGCCGCCGGCGACGCACATGCCCATGATGGCGGTGATTTGCGGAATGCCTGCAGCGGACATGACGGCGTTGTTGCGGAAGATACGGCCGAAGTCGTCCTGATCGGGGAAGACGTCTTCCTGGAGAGGCAGGAAGATCCCGGAGGAATCGACGAGGTAGAGCGTGGGGATGCGGTTCTCCATGGCGATGTGCTGGGCGCGGAGAACTTTTTTGGCGGTCATGGGGAAGAAGGCGCCGGCTTTCACGGTGGCGTCGTTGGCGACGATCATGCAAAGGCGGCCGGAGACGGTGCCGAGGCCGGTGACGACGCCGGCGGAGGGGGCTCCACCCCATTCTTCATACATGCCGTACGCGGCGAAGAGGGCGAGCTCGAAGAAGTGGCGTGTTGGGATCGAGGAGAAGCGCGAGACGTTCGCGCGCCGTGAGACGCTGTTTGGTGTGCTGGGCTTCGATGGCTTTGGCGCCGCCGCCCTGGCGGATTTCTTCTTCCTGCTGGTGAATCTGGGCGAGGAGGGCGGACATTTTTTGCGCGTTGGCGCGCGGGCGGGGTTGGTTGGGGTCGAGTTTGGAGGCGAGGTGGGTGTTGAGTTTGGTGGGAGCGGCGGGCTTGGGATCAGTCATGGGACAGAACAGGGTACAGGGAACAGCGTACAGCGTACAGCCGGCGGCGTAGAACCGTGGCTGTCGACATGGGCGAAGGTCAGCGGAGGAACCTCTCTGCGCGGCTTGCGATTATGTCGGCCGCTGCGCGACCGCTAGTGAGTGGCGGCGAGGCTGGTGGCGTCGGTAGGATCGGTGCCGGTGGTTGCGGTCGCGACGCTGGTGAGCGCGCCAGGCGTGGCGGTGCTGATGCTGAAGAGCTGGAGGTCCGGAGAGCCTCCGGCATTGATGACGCCGATGTAGGTTTCGGATTTGTCTTCGACCAGGGCAACGGGCAGAGTGCCGGTGCTGAAGGGGGAGCCGGAGACCGCGGTGAGCGCGCCGCTGTTGGTCAGAAGGAAGGCGCTGATGTTGTTCTGGGTACGGTTGGCAACGTAGACGTAGCTGCCGGTGGAGTCGACGAGGACGGCGTAGGCGCCAGTGCCGGTGGTGTAGGGCGAACCGGACGCCTCAGTGAGCGTGCCGTTGGTCGCGATGGAGAAGACACGCACGCCGCCGGTGACGGTTTCGGCGGCAAAGAGAAAGCCTCCGCTGGGGGAGATGGCCATGCCGTAGTCGGCGGCGTTGGCGCTTTTGGGAGCAAGGACCGAGTTGACCTGGGCCAGAGCGCCGTTGCCGTCGTCGAAACTCATGGTGTAGATGCCGGCCGTGCCGCAGGAGGCGTAGATGTAGCTTTCGCTGGGGATGATTTCAAGGTCGGTTACGGGGTCGCTGGCGTTGAGGGTCACGACGGAAGAACTGATCGGGGTGAGTGTGCCACCTGTGCCGATCTGGTAGACGTAGGCCTGGCCGGAAAAGGCAGAGCCGCCGATGAGCCACTTGCCGGTCGGGTCGACGCGGAGGACAGAGGGCGAGACGCCGGTGGCGACGGGTCCGCCGCTGTTTGCAATGGTGAGGGCGCCGTTGGAGCCGATGGTGTAGACGTAGATGCCGCCGGCCGCGCTGCCCAGGTAGAGATAGGTGTCATCGGGAGTGACGGCGATAGCGGTGGGCTCAAGGCTCACCTGCCAGGGCTCGCCGGAGATGTCGGTGAGCGCGCCGCTGGCGATGGAAAAGCCGGCAACCGTGAGGGGATTGGTGCCGTCATTGCCGACGTAGAGATAATCGCCCGAGGAAGAGCCCGTGCCTCCGCCGCCGGAGGAGAGAGGCGGGAAAAACTGGCCGCATCCGGCCAGCAGAAGCAGCGAGGCAGCGCATGCACCGAAACAGATTTGCAGGAAACGGGACTTCCAGAAAGGCATTCGGACCTCAAGGGGTATGGTACTGCCGCACTTGCCTGGCATCCACATAGACGTGAAAAGTGGGGCTTACGCTCCGTGGACGGCAGGAAGAAGGGAACTGAGATATTGCGCGGCAGGGTTGGGGTGCATCTCATCCCGAGGCAGCCGGGATGTCGGCTGCGGTTCGGAGGAATGCATTGAAAGCAGCGACGGTGGTCGGGATTCTTCTTATTGTGGTGGGCATCATTGGCTTCGTGGCGGGCGGGTTCCGCTTCACGAGAGAAAAGAAAGATGTGGATATGGGGCCCATCCAGATCCGGCACAGGCAGACGAAGACGGCGCCGATTTCGCCGATTCTGAGCACGGTGGCGCTGGTGGGCGGGATTGGGCTGGTGGTGGTGGGAGCGAGAGGATAGGGGACAGCGGATAGCGAACAGCGGATAGGGGACAGCGTACAGCGTACAGCGAACAGCGTACAGCGTATAGCGGTCAGCGGACAGCGGACAGGTAACGAGCGGCGAGCCAGGTGGTCTTTGGCTTAGGCCTCGGCGATCGCCGCGATGGAAATTCTCATGCCTGGGACTCGAACGGGTAACTTCGCGCCCTGGCGCGCGGGTGGGTTCGCCGGGAACCACTTCATCCACTCTTCGTTCATTCCAGCGAAGTCGGTTTCCTCAAGAAGGATGACCGTGGCGCTGACAACCCGTTCGAGGGAAGTGCCTGCGGCCTGGAGGATGGCAGAGACGTTTTCCAGGCACTGCCGGGTCTGCTCCTGGATCGTATCCCCGACAATCTTCCCGGTGACCGGATGTTGCGGGCCCGTGCCGGAGACGAACACAAGGCCCGCTGCCCGCACTGCCTGGCTGTAGGCGGGCGGCGGAGGCGGCGCGTTCGGTGTTCGAATGATGTCTCTTGCCATAAGCTTCTCGGGCGGCGATCAGATTTCCCAGCGAAGTAAGGCGGCGCCGACGGTAAAGCCCGCGCCGACGCTGGCGATGAGGACGAGGTCGCCTTTTTTGAGCTTGCCTTCCTGGCGGGCGGTTTCCATGGCGAGTGGAATGGTGCCGGCGGTGGTGTTGCCGAAGCGATCGATGTTGATGATGACCTTGTCTTCGGGCAAGCCGAGGCGCTCGGAAGTGCCGAGGATGATGCGTTTATTGGCCTGATGCGCGACGAAGCAGCCGAGGTCGGCGCCGGTAATGCCGTTCCGTTCGAGAACGGTGGTCGTGGCTTCGACCATCTTGCGCACCGCAAATTTGTAAACCGCCTGGCCATCCTGATGGACGTAATGCATCTTCTTGTCGACGGTGTCGCGGGAGGACGGATGCAGGCTGCCGCCTGCAGGCATGAAGAGAGCGCAACCGCCGGAGCCGTCGATTTCGTGGTGAAAATCGATGATGCCAAGCTCGCCGTCCTGGGCGGGCTCGATGAGGACTGCACCGGCGCCGTCGCCGAAGAGGACGCAGGTGGCGCGGTCGGTGTAGTCGATGATGGAGGACATGGTGTCGGCGCCGATGACGAGGACGTTCTTTTGCGCCCCGGATTCGACGAGCTTCGCGCCCATCTGCAGGGAGTAGACAAAGCCGGAGCACGCGGCGGAGAGGTCGAAACCCCAGGCCCCTTTGGCGCCGAGGCGGTCCTGCACGAGGCAGGCGGTGGCGGGGAAGAGCATGTCGGGAGTGACGGTGCCGACGATGATGACTTCGACTTCGGAGGGATCGACGCCGCGCTCGGCGAGGCAGAGTTTGGCGGCTTCGACCGCCATATGACTGGTGGCCATGCCGGGGTCGACGATGTGGCGTTGTTTGATGCCGACGCGAGAGGTGATCCACTCGTCGGAGGTCTCGACCATTTTTTCCAGGTCAGCATTGGTGAGCAGGCGGGGCGGCGTCCAGGTTCCGAGGGCGCTGATTTTGGCACGAACGGGCACACGCGGCCGAAGGGTCAGAGACAAAGGATGACTCCTGAATGCAAAGGGATATTGTCGCAGAAAAGGAAGCGATCAGCGCACAGGGGTCAGAGGCACAGCGATCAGCGTTTAGCGCACAGCGATCAGCGCACAGAGGTCAGCGTTCTAGGGCAGAGGGCGCGGGGCTCGGGGAAGAGCGATGGGTCAGCTGCCAGGTTGGCGGGAGGATGAGGATCAGGAGTGGGTTTAGTGCACCGGGTGACCTGCTGCGCACGCACTGGCCCGTTACCGTTGCTTCCTTCCGGACCTGGCGGGGTTGGCGGGATTGCGTCGCGCAGGACCCGGCACACATGTGATTTTAGCACTGAGGAAAGAGCAAGGCTGTGGTGTCAGAAATCAGCGGATGCACCGGGTGACCTGCTGCGCACGCACTGGCCCGGCGACCGTTGCTTCCTTCCGAACGAACTGGTTTTTTGGGGGCGGGGTTGGCGGGATTGCGTCGCGCAGGACCCGGCACACGTGTGATTTTAGCACTGAGGAAAGAGCAAGGCTGTGGAGTCAGAAATCAGCGGATGCACCGGGTGACCTGCTGCGCACGCACCGGCCCGGCGACCGTTGCTTCCTTCCGAACGAACTGGTTTTTTGGGGGCGGGGTTGGCGGGATTGCGTCGCGCAGGACCCGGCACACGTGTGATTTTAGCACTGAGGAAAGAGCAAGGCTGTGGTGTCAGAAATCAGCGGATGCACCGGGTGACCTGCTGCGCACGCACTGGCCCGGCGACCGTTGCTTCCTTCCGAACGAACTGGTTTTTTGGGGGCGGGGTTGGCGGGATTGCGTCGCGCAGGACCCGGCACACGTGTGATTTTAGCACTGAGGAAAGAGCAAGGCTGTGGTGTGAGAAATCAGCGGATGCACCGGGTGACCTGCTGCGCACGCACCGGCCCGGCGACCGTTGCTTCCTTCCGAACGAACTGGTTTTTTGGGGGCGGGGTTGGCGGGATTGCGTCGCGCAGGACCCGGCACACATGTGATTTTAGCACTGAGGAAAGAGCAAGGCTGTGGTGTCAGAAATCAGCGGATGCACCGGGTGACCTGCTGCGCACGCACTGGCCCGGCGACCGTTGCTTCCTTCCGAACGAACTGGTTTTTTGGGGGCGGGGTTGGCGGGATTGCGTCGCGCAGGACCCGGCACACGTGTGATTTTAGCACTGAGGAAAGAGCAAGGCTGTGGTGTGAGAAATCAGCGGATGCACCGGGTGACCTGCTGCGCACGCACCGGCCCGGCGACCGTTGCTTCCTTCCGAACGAACTGGTTTTTGGGGGCGGGGTTGGCGGGATTGCGTCGCGCAGGATCCGGCACACGTGTGATTTTAGAACTGAGGAAGATCGCGAACGTTCGGACCTGATCGAACAGAACTCTGTGACTAAGCTGCACGGGAGAGCGCGGCCTTTTCTTTTTGGGCGGTGCGGGTGCGGAGGAAATAGAACGACACGGCGACGAGGTTGCTGAGCAGGATGGTGGAGAGGATTTTGATCGCGTAGGTGCGCGCGTTGACGACGCTGACAAAGGGATACGCAGAGATGAGCAGGCTGAAGAGTGTAGCGAGGAAGCCGACGGCGGAGGTCCATTTGAGCCAGGTGGGAAGCGAGCGGCGGAGGTCAGCGGCTCCGACGAGCGGGATGGCGAACATGGCGAGGTAAGCGACTTCGTAGTGGGTGAGGCAGGCGTTGCTGAGGAGCTGATAGGCCTCCTGTGCGTGGACGCCGGAGGTGGCGAGGAACACGAGGGCGAAGGCGATGGCGGTGGTGCAGACGATGGAGTTGGTGGGTGTGAGGCGGCGCGGGTGGAGACGCGTGAACCACGCGGGGACGAGATGGTTCCAGCCGGCGGTCATGGGGAGGCGCGTGACGCCGGTAAAGATGTAACTGGTGTTGCCGAGGAGGCGGAGCTGGAGGAGCAGGATGGCGAGGATGGCGGCGATGTTGCCGATGCCGCTGGCTCCGAGAGTGAGGCGCATGACCTGCGGGATGGGGGCAATGAAGTCGATGCGGGCGCGCGGCACGAGGGCGACGATGGAGGCGGTACCGAGGATGAACATGGCGCAGATGACGGGCGAGGAGAGGACGACGGAACGGCCGATGGAGCGGGCGGGATCGCGGCTTTCTCCGGCGAGGATGGCGATGTACTCGAGTCCGCAGAGGGCGCCGAAGAGCATTTGGCCGAAGAGGGCGAGCATGCGAAGGTCGTGGGGCGGCGTGGCAATGGTGAACGGCGAATAGTGAATGGGCTGGTGGCGCGCGTAGGCAACCAGCGGGAGGAGGATGAGTCCGGCGAAGACGAGGAGGATGGCGATGCCGCCGACATTGTGGATCCACTTGCCGAGTTCGAGGCCGCGGAGGGCAGCGAACATAATGGCTGCGAGCATGACGGTGACGATGGCGAGAGCGACGAGGCGGTTTTCGGGCAGCCATGCGGCGCGAGGGCCGATGAGGTAGGAGATTTCCGTCGGCATGGCGTAGAGGATGGCGGCGATGACGGCGATGCCGTAGACCCAGAGGTTCCACGCGGTGAGGAAGCCGCCCAGATCGCCGAAGGCTTCGCGGGCCCAGACGTAAAGGCCGCCCTCGAGCGGCATCGCGCGGTTGAGACAGATGACCGATGCGGCCATGGGCACATAGAAGGCCAGCATGGCGGCGACCCAGGTGAGGGATTGCGCGGGGCCGAGGCCGCCGGCGACCCCGACCCAGGAGCTGCCGACGACGCAGAGGATCTGGGCGAGGACGAGATCGCTCAGGCCGAGAGCGCGGTGGAGTTTGTGCTCCGGGTCGCGGCGGGCGGGGTCAGGCTGGGGCATGGTTCGGATCAGGGTACAGGGGAAAGGAGACAGCGTACAGCGTACAGGAGACAGGATGCCGGAGACGTGACTGGAGAACAGTGATCAGGGATCGGCGATCAGCGATCCGTCGCGCTGGCGCCCATCAGGATGAGGGAGCGCTGGACGAAGGGCGACCAGATCAGGAGGGCGGTGGCGGCGAGAGCGAGTCCGAAGTTGATGTGGTGGAGGAGCAGGAACGGCGCTAAGGACCAGAGGACGTCGAAGGGCAGGAGGAAGGGCCAGACGCGAAGATATTTTTCGCGCAGGCGCGGTGCGCGGAAGAGGACGGCGCAGAGCAGGAACGCGCGCACGGGGATCAGGATGGCAGCCGTGACGATGAGGGTGGTGAAGAGGAGCGTCGGACGGGAGAGCGGCGCGATCAGCTCCTGGATTTCCGCGAGGTTGGCGAGGGCCGAGATGTAGAAGGCGAGATACATGGCCTGAAAGAGGAGAAAGAGGTTCTGAGCGACGGGATGGGAGACTTTGGGGAGCTCTTCGGGAGTGGCGAGGATGCTGGCGCGGGGTGGGTCGGGTGAGGGGTCGCTCACTAAGGCCTGCTCAGCGGTTGCGGGAGCTGCGGCGGGGTCAGTGCCGCGGCCGTCGATGCGCTGGACGGGAGCGACGAACCGGTAGCCGCGGCGAGCGAGGGTTTCGATGAAGCGCGGGCTCGCGGCGGAATCGCCGAGGGCCTCACGGATGCGATTGACGGCGGAGTTGACGCCATGTTCGGCGTCGACGAAGACGCCGTCGGGCCAGAGCTCGCTGGCGATTGCTTCGCGGGTGAGAAGTTCGCCGGGGCGATCGAGGAGCAGGCAGAGAACCTGGAAGGGTTGTGCGTTGAGGCGGAGGCGGATGCCCTGGCGGCGGAGCTCGCCGGTGGAAGCGTCTGCCTCGAACGCTCCGAAGCGATAGCGGCGCGATGGTGCTGGATCGGGCATGTTCTCGGGACGAGTGTAGCCGATGGCGGTGCGATTTCCCGGGTTTTGCGCGATGGAGAACTCCGCGGAAGTGCCGTGGCTGGAAGACCTTGCGCCGTGAGAAACATTCCTTTAACAAGCGAGGAACCGTGCATTGTCCGCAAGGGTTGCAAGGGGCAAGGTGGGCGTCATGAAACGCGATTTGTTGAGGCTGTTCACGGCGTGCGGAGTGGCAACGATTCTGGTAAGTCCGGGGCGCGGGTGGGCGGAGGCTCCGGCTGCGGCGGTTTCGGTCTTCGATTCTTATGTGCGGGTGGTAGAGGGTCGGCTGGCGGACCAGCACCGGTCGCAGGATGGATTTTTGGCGGGGGAGGCGGGCGAGCCGCAGGGTTGGGCGCGGCTGCGGCGGGGTGAGGTCCTGGTGGAGCAGGTGACGCCGCCCGCCGGTGCGGAATTGCCCGGGGCGATGCTGCATCACTGGCGGGGGACGGCGTTTGCGCCAGGTGCGAAGGCGGCAGATTTTGAGCAGATGCTGCGGGACTTCGACGGGTACTCGGGGTATTTCGCGCCGCAGGTCATCGCGGCGAAGACGATTGCAGCGGACGGCGATCGCGTGGAGGGATGGATGCGGGTGCGGCAGAAGCACGTGATCACGGTGGTAATGGATTCAACCGATGACGTGCAGTTTGGGCGGCTCGATGCGCGGGATGGTTGGAGCGCATCGCGGAGCATGCGGATTGCGGAGGTCGATGGGGCGGGGACGAGCAGCGAACGGGAGCTGAGCTCCCAGGGAGGAGCACGGATTCTTGTGGCGGATGAATACGTACTGGAGCTGGGAGGAACGCGATGGCGGGGTGGTTCTGCAGGTGGAGTCGGTCTCGCTGACGCGGGGGATTCCGGTGGGGCTGGGATGGGCGGTGCGGCCGTTTGTAGAGAGCATTCCGCGGGAGTCGCTGGAGTTCACCCTGAAGGCAGCCTGTAGGCGGTAGCCGGTAGCTGTGAAGCAGGAAGCCAGAAGCAGGAAGTGATCGGAGCAAAGAAAAGGTGACAGGGATGGTTACACATGCAGCAGTTCGAGATGAGCGTAAGGGGTTTGTGGCGGCGCTGCGGGTGCATCGGTCGCTGACCGCGTCGCTGGAGAAGCGCGCTTTGCAGTGGATGTCCGAGCGGGCGCCGTGGTGGGTGACGTCGGATCAGCTGACGGTGCTGGGGCTGACGGCGCAGGTGGGCGCGGGCGTTGGCTATGCGCTGGCGCGGTGGGATCGGCGTGCGCTGTGGATCGTGATCGCGTGCATTGCGTTGAACTGGCTGGGCGACAGCCTGGATGGAACGCTGGCGCGGGTGCGGCGGCAACAGCGGCCGCGGTATGGGTTCTATGTCGATCACATGGTGGATATTTTGGGGGCAACGGCGCTGATGGGTGGGCTGGGCTGGTCGGGGCTGGTGCACTGGCCGATTGCGACAGCCATGTTAGTCGCATTTCTGCTGCTGTCGGGAGAGAGTTATCTCGCGACGTACACGCTGGGGCGGTTTGAGTTATCGCAGGGTTGGTTTGGGCCGACGGAACTCAGGATTTTGCTGATTGCGGGGAATGTGGAATTGCTGCGGAGTCCGTACTCGACGGTTTTGGGGCGACGGTTTTTGTTGTTCGATCTGGGCGGGGCGATCGCGGCGGTGGGGATGGTCGTGATGGTGATTTTCGTTGCGGCACGGCACACGGTGCAGTTGTATCGGCAGGAGCCGCTGCCGTGACGGGTCAGCGTTCAGGCACTGGCCGTCCAGGTGGACGTTGCGCGCGCACGCTGGTGCGGTGGGTGCAATTCAATGCGGTGGGTGCCGCGGGGATGGTGGTGCAACTGGGTGCGCTGGCGTTGCTGAACCGGTGGATAGCAGGGCATTATTTGCTGGCGACCGCGTTGGCGATCGAGGTGACGCTGGTCCACAACTTTATCTGGCATATGCGCTACACGTGGCGGGATCGCGTGGCAGGGGGCGGCGTCTGGGGTCAGATGGTGCGGTTTCAGTTGTCGAATGGCGCTGTGTCGATGGCGGGGAATCTGGCGTTGATGCCGGTGTTCGTGAGCGTTGTGGGACTCCCGGTCGTGGTGGCGAATGGGGTGGCGATTCTTTGCTGCTCGGTGGTGAATTTTTGTTTGGGCGATGGATGGGTGTTCGCGGGCGGGGCTAAGAAATGGTCGTGGCGACGCCGCTCGGAGCCGCTGGCACAAAGCGCGCCAGAAGGCTGGCGAGTCCGGGGTTGAGGTGCAGGATTTTTGTCTCTTCCTGGAAGAGCCGGTGCGGGTCAGAATCGGTCTTGAGCGCATAGCGCAACCAGGAAAGCCGCAGAAGCCAGAGCGCGTGATCCAGATCGTTGCCGGTGCGCATGCGGAAGGTTGTCCAGCCTGAGTCGGGTACCCAGTGGTGTTCTTCGGCGAGCTGGTCCTCGAGGAGCGCATCGCGAAGGGCGCGCGGGAAGGGAATGTCGACGATGCCTCCGATATGGACGTGACCGACTTCGGCGGTGTTGAAGCGGAACTCCCGGCCGCCGAATCGATGGGGATGGACGGAAATATTCGGCCATGCCGCGACTTTGTCTTCGAGTGTCTTCTCTGGAGAGCGTATCAGCGAACCTCCGCGTACTCTCCCTTTCGATGGATGGCGGGTGAGGTTCGATTCAGGAGCGTGGCGAGTGTCCACTCAAGCCACTCGCGGGCTTGAGTGGAGATCCAGTTGATCGCGCGCTAATCGCCCTGGTATTTCACGCTGCAGCCGTAGGGGCGGGCGTAGGTGATGGCGACCTGCTGGCCGGCCATGGCTTCGGTGAGGGCCTGGGAGACGTAGTTCTTCGAGTTGGGAATGTCGCTGGGATCGGTGGTGGGATGGTCGTCGATGGCGCCGGCGTAGATGAGCTTGCCGGAGGGATCGATGACATACATGTCGGGCGTGGTCTTCGCGTCGTACTGGTGGCCGATGGCGCCGGTGGGATCGAGGAGGGCCGCGGTTGGGTCGGCGTTGACCTTCTGGAGGTAGGCGTTCTCAGCGGAGGCGGTCATGTAGCCCTGTTCGCCGGGCGCGGAGGAGAGGACGGTGAGCCAGACGACTCCTTTCGCGGTCCACTGCTTCTGGAGGTTTTGCATGTTGCCGCTGGTGTAGTGCTTGCGGGTGAAGGGGCAGCCGTTATTGGTCCACTCCAGGACAACGTATTTGCCGCGGTATTCGGAGAGCTTGTGGGTCTGGCCGTGGGAGTCGGTTCCGGTGAAGTCGGGCGCAGGATCGCCGACTTTGACGGCCCAGGCGGAGAGGCTGAGGGCGGCGATCGCAGAGAAGACGGTCAGGGCTTTGCTCAGGGAATGGCGCATGGGGACACCCTCCTTTAAGACAGGCTAGAGTGCTCGGCGTATCGCGTTCAGACGCTGGTACGCGACGCTCCTAATGGGTTATTGGACGCGAGAGAGTGGCGGATTGTCTATTGGTGGCGGGCAAAGAATTGAGCGCATTCATCACAATTCCGGGGGTGAGGACTTCGGGGAGGACGTGGGCGGGGGCGTTGGGGTCGGCGGGGTAGAGGGCGTAGGTGGGGACGCCGCTGCGGCCGAGGGCGGCGAGGGTCCGGGTGATGTCGGGATCCTGGTTGGTCCAGTCGGCGCGGATGAGGACGGCGCCGGAGTCGCGCAGGCGCTGCTGGACGTCGGCGCGATTGAGGATGAGGCGCTCGTTGACCTGGCAGCTCAGGCACCAGCTCGCGGTGAAGTCAATGAAGACGGCTTTGCCCTGAGCGCGGGACTGAGCGACCAGGGCGGGGGTGAAGGGTTGCCAGGTCGTCGCAGGTTGTTCGTTGGCAACGACGCCTGCGACGACGAACGAGCGTGGAGCGGAAAACATGCGAACGCTCCAGATCGGCGTTACGGCAGCCAGGACAAGGAAGACGAGCGCGATGGTGGCTGCCGCGGCTTTGCCGGGCCAGCGGCCGAGGAACCATCCGGCGATCGCCAGCAGGAGAAAGGCGGCGAGGAGACCGGTGAGGGCGGTGGTTCCGGCGATTTGCGCGAAGACCCACACGAGCCAAATGACGGTGGCGAAGATGGGGACGGAGACGGCTTGCTTGAGGACTTCCATCCATGCGCCGGGTTTAGGCAGGACGCGCGCCCAGCCAGGGAAGTACGCGAGGGCGAGGTAGGGCAGCGCGAGTCCAAGGGCGAGCGCGGTGAAGACGGCGAAGCTGACGGCGATGGAGTGCGAGAGCGCGTAGCCGATGGCGGCTCCCATGAAGGGTGCGGTGCAGGGGGTGGCGACGACCATGGCGAGCACGCCGGTGAAGAAGCTGCCGGCGTATCCCTGCTTTTGCGCGAGTGAACCGCCGGCGCTGGTGAGGGAGAGGCCGATTTCAAACTGGCCGGCGAGGGCGAGTCCGAGGAAGAAGAGGAGCAGGGCCATGAGCGCGAGGAAGGTGGGGGACTGGAACTGGAATCCCCAGCCGAGCTGCTGGCCTGCGGCGCGGAGGATGACGAGGATGGCGACGACGATCCAAAAGGAAACGAGAATGCCGAGGGTGTAGACCCAGCCGTGGGCGCGGAGTTTGTGGCGCTCGTGCTGTGAGGACTGGACGAGGGCGAGGCCTTTGATGAAGAGGACCGGGAAGACGCAGGGCATCAGGTTGAGCAGGATTCCGCCGATGAAGGCGAGGCCGGCGGCTCCGAGGATGCTGCCGAAGTCGGTGGGCGGGGCTGCGGTTGTGGATGCGGCGAGGGTGCCGGGCGTGGCGTGGATTTCGTAGGCGATGCCGTCTGCGAGTTCGAGAAGGCCATTGAGTTTTTGCGGGCGTGCCTGGAGGTTTTCGTCTTTGGTCAGGGTGAGCTGGACGCCGTTGGGCGTGGCTTGCGCGGGTTGCGGCGCGGCGTTGGCGATGACGGTTTCATCGAGAGGGAAGAACTGGGCGGAAGAGGTCTTCGAGCCGGTGGTGACGTCGAGGAGGAAGCCTTTGGGGGTTGGGCTGAAGGTCGCTGTGTCGGACGAGGGGAAGGGTTTGGGGAGTTGGCTCTGGAATTTTGCGATGAGGCTTTGCGCGGCGGCGTCCGTTTGGGGCGAGGCGGGCGGTGCGGCGAGCGCGGCGCGTTCGAGACGAAGATCGCCTTTGCCGGGAATGCAGACTTCGCGGCAAACGAGCCAGGTGACGTGCGCGGCGAGTGCGGTCTGCGGCGACTCGGGGCGGTATTGAAAGTCGCATCTTCGCGACCTGGATCGGGAATGGGGAAGACGACTTCATCCTCGTAGCCGAAGTCCATCAGGGGGCCGAGGGGAAGGCGTTTCGGCGGAGGAAATTGCAGGGCAGCGGCAGTGACGCCTGGCAGGCAGCTTCCAGTCGGATCGTGGGAGGCTCGCCGGAGTCGCCGGCATTGGTCCAGTAGACGTGCCAGCCGTCTTCCAGTGCTGAAGTCCAGGCCGGCGGTGAAGGATTGTCCGGGATAGATCTGCGCGGGCGGGACGAGAAGCGAAACGGTGACGTGAGGAGCGGCGAGGGTCGCGTGCGCTTGCGCGGGCGAGCGCTGGGGGAGCGCTGCGAGCAGCAGGATCAGCGAGGCAGCGTAGAGCGCAGAGTGTCGAGCGCAGAGAGAGTGAAAGCGGCGAAGTGGCATCGTACCGTTCTTTAGACTCATTGTAGGCCGCCGTGGGTGCTGCGCAGGAGCAACCGGATTTCCAAAGAACGTGAATTTCCGGCTCCTGCGCTGGATGGCGTGACATTCCGGTGACTTTTTCGCAGGCGTTTGTAGGACAATAGGTCAGAGCCCCACCGGAAAGGACCGGGACCAGCAATTGAGCGCCACCACTTCTTCTTCTGCCGATTTGGTTTCTCCCGTAGTTCGTGCCATCAGCATTGCTCACAGCCCCGATTCGGACGACGCGTTCATGTTCTATGGACTGGCGACGAATAAGGTTCGGGTGAGCGGCCACAAGTTCACGCATGTGCTTTGCGATATCGAGACGCTGAACCAGCGGGCGATCCGCGAGGCGTTCTTCGATGTGACGGCGATTTCGTTTCACGTCTATCCGTACATTCAGGAGCAGTACGCGCTGATGTCGTGCGGCGGCTCGGTGGGTGAAGGGTACGGGCCGATGATTGTCGCGCCGCGGCCGTACAGTCTGGATGAGATCCGCAAAGTGCGGGTTGCGGTTCCGGGGACGCTGACCACGGCGTACCTGGCGCTGAAGTTGTTTGCTCCGGAGATTGAAACCGCAGTGGTGCCGTTCGATCAGATCATCCCCGAGGTGCTGGCAGGGAATTATGCGGCGGGGCTGATCATCCACGAAGGACAGCTCACGTATCCGCGGACCGGGCTATCGCGCATTCTGGATCTGGGCGTGTGGTGGCGCGAGCAGACGGGGCTGCCGCTGCCGCTGGGCGGGAACGCGATCCGCCGTTCGCTGGGCGATGCAACCATGCTGACGGTGACGCAGGCGCTGAGGGACAGCATTCAGTACGGGCTCGATCATCGCGACGAGGCGCTGGCGTACGCGATGCAGTTTGGCCGCGATCTGGACACGAGTCTCGCGGACAAATTTGTGGGCATGTACGTCAACGAGCGCACGCTGGACTACGGCGATGACGGACGGAAGGCGATCCGCCAGCTTCTGGCGATGGGCCATGAGCGCGGCGTGATTCCGCATCCGGTCAGCGTGGACTTTGTTGGGTAGACCCCACTCAAGCCAGAAACGGGCTTGCATGGGGCACCGCTGAACGGGGCGCACCGCTATTGAGGGCGTGGCACGACCGCGGGTTCCTGCTGAGGCGGGAGGGTTTTTACCGTCGGCTCTTTGCCTGGGGGGAGCGGCTTCTCGGTTGGTTGTTCGCCGCCGGTTCTAATCTTCGCGACGTAATCGGAGAGCTGGACCGCGTTGGCGGCGATGAGTCTGCCTTTGTCATTCAGGGTCAGGTCGAAGACCAGATACTGGCCGGGCGCGTTGCGGTCGGTGAAGACGATGCTGCGCCCGGGGTGTTCTTCCGAGAGACGCAGCAGGGGAGTGGGAGCGCGGGAGAGACCGACTTCGCTGCCGGCATGATTGAGCACATTCGCGTTGCCGTACACAATATCGGCGTAGCAGAGCGCGAGAGCGAGCCATTTTCCGTTGGGGTCGATGGCCTGGGCGGCGATGTCGGCGGGAACGACGCGATTGAAGACGGCAATACTGCGCTCGCTGCCGGTGGCGGAGCGAAACGGCGTCGCATTCCGATAGAGAATGGGAACGACATAGACCCGGCCAGCGCCGCGGGGAACGAGCGCGGTGAAGAGCGAGGCCGATCCACTGCCAAACTGCCTGCGGTAGTGCAGCACCAGCTCGTCAGGCATGGCGGGACAGGAGCTTTTGTCGTAGTCCCACTCGGGAGCCTTGAGGTCATAACCGAAGAAGGCCGCTTCTGCGGTAATCTCACGCTGTTTTTTGCGGATCACCGACGCGTCGGCGGGATCGATCTGCGAAGAAGGCCGATGCTCGAGCTGGAGATACTGGGTTTTGAGCGGGGGCGGAGTGTCGGCGGGCCGGGTCTGCTGCGCAGGGGCCTGGGGTGCGATGAAAGCAGCGGCCAGGGCGAGCAGAGCCATCACGATGGCGAGCGCTGCGCCGCCTGACTTGCGCTTCGCGATTAGCATTCCTTCCCCAATCTAGCAGCAAAACGGGCAGCCACGAGGGCTGCCCGCTGCAGGTCGTGCGACTCGACTAGCGAGCCGCGGGACGATGGGTGGTGCTGTGGTGGACCGGCGCTTTGGGAGCGGCCTTCAGCTCGCCGTCCTTGAGGATGATCATGGGCGGCTTTTGCGTGTAGGAGTCGAAGGTCGCGATGTAAGTGACCTTGTCTCCCTTGGTGGGCGCTGTCTTCAGCGGAGTCTTCATATTGACGGTGAAGTCCGCGGTGTTGGACTGTTGTGCGTCCTGGGTGACGGCGAGCAGCACGCTGTCCGGAGTGGCCGAAACGACGACGCCGGGAATTTCAGCGGTGACGCCGTTCATGACGGACCAGATCGCGGCCTGGTCAGGCGGAGCGCCGTTAGCCAGGATGAATTCTTTGTCGGAGAGCGCCATGTTCTTGAGAGCATCGGAACAGGCGGGTGGGATGGAAGGCGCAGCAGCCGGAGTTGCTGCCTGTGCGGGCGCAGGCGCGGCGGCCGACGCATCGGCAGGAGCAGCACCCGGGGTCGTCGGAGCCGACGGCGGCGGGGCCGGCGTTACACCGGTGCAGCCGGCGGTGGTCACGATGGCCTGGTGAGCCAGATCGGCAGGTGACGGCGGAGGCGGAGCCGGGGTCGGGTTGTACGAAGACGGCGGGAAGACATTCGCCGGGGTTCCAGCCAGTTGCTGAATCTCAGCAAAGCCCTGTGGCGGGGTGGCATTGCAGGCCGCATCGTTCTGCGCGCAGTGATACTTCTTATACCAATACTCGGCGGCATTCTCGATGGTGGCTTTGTAGGGCGGCTGGGCAAACTGAGCGGCGCGGGTGAGGAACCAGATCGCATCCTTGATGTCTTTGGGATCCTCGCTGAGGTAGGCGTTGCCCAGGTTGTAGGTGTCGACGAGGGCCGGACCTTTGGTGGTGTCGGCGGGATCCTTGTAGGACTGGAGCTCTTTGGTATAGGCGTCGATTTCGTCTTTGGCGTCTTTCTTGTTCAGATCGTCGGCGGCGATCACGCTGTAGAAGGTGGGAGTGGAGAGATCCTTCACCTTGTCATAGTCGGCCTGGCTCATGCAGGGATCTTTGGGAGCGTTGAGGCCCTTCTGGGCCTCGGCAGAGGCATCATCGAGGAGCTGTTGCTTATTCGAGGCGTTGGCGGGCTGATTGGCCTGCAGGTTTTCGAGGTAGACGACGGCGAGGTAAGCGCGCAGGTTATTGGGATCGGCCTGCAGGAGCCGCTTGGCGGCGTCGAGCATTTTGGGGGCGTTCTGGGCGGCCTGGTAGGAGGCCATCAGGGCCTGGAGCATCTCGGTTTTGGCGACGCTGTTGGGATACTGCTGGAGGAAGGCCTCGATCGCTGCGGCTTTGGCGGTGGGATCGGACTGACTGGTGGCGTTGGCGTAAGCGTTATACTCCGCCGCATCTTTGATGGTGATTCCGGCGCAGCCGTTCGCGGAACCCTGGGCGGCCTGGCCGTCAGCGCCCTGAGCGAAGGCAGGCAGAGAGGCAAGGCCGATGGAGCCAAGGCCCACCAGCGCAATCGAGACAAAAGCAAGCTTCTTCATTCAACGCTCCTGGGAGAATTCGTGTGATTCAAATCTTCAGAACTCGGGCGACGGGCAGGCCAATCAGATTGGACGCAGCCATTCTGTCTACGTCATCGGCGAACCGCGCTGCAGCGATGCTGGATTATAAAAATCAATCTGACGAACTGACAAGTTAACAGAGTGGGCACTAGACCAGTCCGGTGATTGGGATGCCGCCTGTTCCGGTGGTGTTGACCACTGGATACAAAGAGCAAGATTACACGAGCTTTCGTAAAAACCGCGGGGAAATTTCTGAAAAGTGCCGCGTGGCGGGGAAATCCTGGCGCCGGGTGTCGCGGAATGGCGCAGGGGTCATCAGCGGGAGGATTGAATGAGGCGGATGCGGGTGGTGAAGGACCGGCCGAGCGGCTGAGAAAAGGTCAGATACTGCGGAGAATCGACATTGTTGTAGACGATGTAGGGGTCGGCGCGCCCGGTGATATTGTCGGCGACGCCGCGCAGGCCGAAGTATTTTCCGCGGAAATGGAAGCGCCATTCGAGTCCAGGGCTGAAATCGAAGTAGTCGGGAAAGCGATGGGAGCCGGCGGGGCCCACGAGCTGGTTATTGGCGTTGATGGAATCGAAGGGAAAACCGGAATGCCAGTCCGCGGTGTAGACGAAGTCCCAGTTTTTGTGGATGGACGGCAGCCAGGGCGCCCAGGCGGGGAGCCAGCCCCAGGAGAGGATGCGATTGGGGATATCGAAGAAGAGAGGGCCGCTCTGCTGCGGACCGAGGATGGGGAGGGTGGGGTTGTAGTCGAGGGCGGAGTTGGTGATGGCCGAGGAGTGGGTGTAGGAAGCGAAGAGCGCGTAGTTGCCGGAGAAATTGCGGCGCGCATCGATCTCCGCAGAATAGTAATGGTCCTGGCGATGGTTGGTCAGAAGATCATTGCCGGACAGGGCGCCGGAGCCGCTCTGGTTCGCGTAGACGAATTCGTCGCTGAGGTGCTTCTGCAGGAAATTGACGCCGAGGTAGATCTGGGCAGGAATTTTCTGCTGGGCTCCGATACTCCAGTTCAGGGCGTGGGCTTCGTGCAGCGAAGCGTAGTTGGCGGTGAAGGTGGTTTCAAGGGGCGGGCCGGTGGGGGTGGTTCCATCGGCGGCGTAGTAGGTGTCGTAGCGGATGCCGGCTAAGGCGCGGGTGAGGTATTCGAGCTGGGTGTGCTCGTAGTATTCACCGATGCCGCCGGTGAACTTCGTGGTGCTCTCGGCGCCGGGTGGGGAGTAGTTGAAGGCGATGCGCGGAGAGAACAAGGGCCGGCGGATGATTTCGTCCCAGTCATAGCGAAGGCCGGGTTCGACGAGGAGGCCGGTGACGGGTTTCCAGCGATCTTCGACGTAGGCGCCGAGCTGGAGATTGTCGCGCGCGAAGGGCGCGAAGGTGGGAAAGGTGCTGAGGCGCGACAGGGTGCGATCCTCACGCAGATAGTTGATGGGGGCGAAGGCCTCGTATTCGCTGAAGCCGATGTGATCGGCATCAAAGCCGGCGCGGAACTGATGGGCCCCGTGCCAGTTCCGCGGAGGGAAATAGACGTCGGTATAGCCTTCGATGCGCTGGGAACGCGTGGTCTGGGTTTCGAAGTTGCTTCCGGTGGAGAGTTCGGGAGTCAGCTCGAAGGGTGTGGTTCCGTGGGGCTCCCACCCTTCGCGATAGCGCATGACGCCGAAGCCGCCATCGAGCATGACGCCGTTTTTGAAGCTGTGCTGATCGCGCGCATAAGGAAGCCAGGCGATGATGTCGTGATTGTCGGTGCTTTGCTGCGGAGTGATGGCGGAGATGCCTTCGTAGGGCGAGTGATAGTCGTTGAAGAGCAGACCGGTGCTGAGGCTGTTGTGGGAGCCCAGACTCTGCTGGAACTTGAGGAGGTTGCTGCCGCGGACGAGGTTGTCGGTGTCGGCATTGGAGGGAAGTTCGGGAATGTAGATCTGGCTGTATTGGGTGTCGATGGCCTCGAAGAACCAGGCCTGGTTGCGGACGATGGGGCCGGAGAAGGTGAAGCGCGGCTCGAAGGTGTCAAAGCGGATGCCGTTGAGATTGCGGAATGAGGGAACGAAGTTGGTGGCATCGTAGCGGAACTTGTTGTCGCCGGTACCGGTGGTGAAGGCGATGACGCCGCCGGTAGCGCGGCCGTATTGGACCGGGTAGCGGGTGGTTTCCGTGTCGATGGATCGCACCGCGTCGGTATTGAGGCGCAGGTCGAGCGTGCCGAAGATGGGGTTGCGAATATCAAAGCCGTCGAGGGTGTCGAGGGTCATATAGGTTTCGGCGCCGGCGACATGGACCTGGCCGGAAGAATCGGCGATGATGCCGGGCGTGAAGGGCAGCAGATTGCGGATGTCGATGTTGGTTGGGTAGGGAATGTTGACGATCTCCGGCACATCCATGGCTTTTTGATCGGAGATCTGCTCGGTGTCAATGCCGGGGGCGGAGGCGTTGACGTTGACCTGCTGCTGGATCAGCTCTTCGCGGGCGAGGACCATGCGCAGGGTTTTCTGCTGCGGGTCGAGGTCCTGCGCGGTACTGAGATAGTAGCCGCGCTTTTCGATGCGGAGCTTGTAGGGCTGGTTCTGGCGGGGAACGAAGCTGCAGCGCCCGGCATAGTCGGTGGCGAGGTGCAGGGGGGGATGGTCCGGTTCTTCGACGGTGACTTGTGCGGCAGGGACGGCAACGCTGTTTTGATCGAAGACGGTGAGAGTGACGGTGTTGACGGGCTGGGGGGTGAAGCGCTGCGGGGGCCGAGCCTGCGCGAACCCCGGAGCAGCGGCGCAGGCAGCCAGCAGAACGGCGAGGATGGACATTCCACGTTGCGGACGTGGCATGAGAGTGAGGTGCAGATGTTTGGACGCGCGAACAGCACGGATGCGCGACCGTGATTCTCCTGTCATCCTGCCGTCATGCGGCTCGGACCAAAGAGAGGCTTTCTTCATCTTCCGGTTCGGTTATGATGCTGTTCCTTTCGACGGCGGTGGTCAATGCCTCCTCGGCAATCAGGATTGCCGCACAGGTGATGAACGGGAGCAGCTCGCCAAAGATGCGGGTTTCGACGAGCAGCCCCCAGATGGTCATGAGCGCATACCAGACGGGGATGGCCCAGATCCAGATGCGCAGCTGCGGGTCGGGTATCTTCCTGCGGAAGAGGATGAGGAAGGGAAGCAAATAGCCGAAGGCGGAGAGGAGCTGCGGGTAGTAGCGGAGATGCGAGAGGTAGGTCCAGTTCCAGCTCAGGCGCGGGTAATACTCCGAGACGTTGCTGCGAAAGAGATGGAAGACGAAGAAGTGCCAGGCGGTCCAGTAGGCGAGCATCAGCGCTGCAGGAATGGCGACGCTGGGCTCGAGGGCACGGCGCCACTGGAAGCGCGACGGGAGCGGAGAGGGGACGAGCGAGAGCGCGTCCGACCGGAGCGGCGGCGCGGTTGCGCTGGGGGTGCGAACGCAGGCGCTGAGAAGAAAGAAGGGAATCAGCAGCAGGGTGGTTTCGCGATTCCAGGTGGCGACGGCGAAGAGGGCGACCAGCAGCAGGGTGGATTTGCGGAAGTAGATGAGGTAAAGCCCGAGCGCGAAGAACATGAGGCTGGGCAAGTCATAGACGAAGCGGAAGTTTTGGACCGCATGCAGGATGTAGGTGACGGTGCAGAGGACGAGAAAGAACGGATAAACCAGCCAGCCCAGCAATTGCCGGCGGCTCGCGGCCTTGTAGATGCGCAGGGTGGCCCATCCTGCGATGAGCACGCAGGGAAGATCAAGATACAGTTCCAGAACGCCGCCCGGTCCAATGCCTCGGGGAAAGAAGTAGTTGTCGGCCGACCAGCTGGATGCGTGGCGGAGCATGAAGGGGCTTTCCAGAGCCCAGCGAAAGAGCGGCGCCAGCAGCAGGCGGGTCTGGAAAGGAAGCCGCTCGTAGCCGTGTGCGAAACGAAAGAAGTCAATATAGGGATGGACGAGGAACAGGTAGCAGCCGATGAACTGCACGGTCATCAGCAAATAGAGGAAGCGCAGGGCAGCGCGCGCCAGCGACGACTTGCGGCGGGAGAATCGGGCCCTTAACTGCATCGTCAACATTGGATGGTTGGATGCGGGTACTGATGTGACTTCGGGGAGGGGGAGAAAGGGCGGCAGGCTTTGGCGCAGGGAACCAGCGCGGATGCGGGTTTGAGCTTATTTTCACTTGCGGGTGAGAGCGGTTGGGACTACGGTTAACGCATCTGGCATTCTCCGCGGCGCCGAGCGTCGCTTACATCCTGGGAAGTTGGCAGTCGCGCCTAATAGTTGGGTTTGGTCCTCCTTATCCACAAGATGTTGGGGTGCTTCTGTTGACCATGCCGCAGACGGGCGATACAGTCGTTCCTAACGGCTCGGTACGGCCTTCTCTTTCTATGGTTGAGGAGTGATGTCACCCCCATGTTGAAGCTGAAGAAGATTCAGATCCTGGGCTTCAAGTCCTTTTTTGACCGCACCGAGGTGCAGCTTCCCGGCCAGGGAATTGCCATCGTGGTGGGGCCGAACGGCTGCGGCAAGTCGAACATCCTGGATGCGGTGAGCTGGGTTCTGGGCGAGCAGAGTGCCAAGAGCCTGCGCGGCGGCAAGATGGAAGACGTCATCTTCGCCGGGACGCGCGAGCGCAAGCCGCTGGGCATGGCCGAGGTGTCGCTGACTCTGGTCGACCCGGACGCCTACGAGGGTCCGCTGCCTGGCGAGCCGGAAGTGGTCATCGATGAGGCCAATCCGGATTGGGACGAAGAGAAGATGCGCGCGGAGCGAGCTGCCGAGGTCGACGAGATCATCGCGGAGACGCAGCCGGGCGTGACTCTGGACGAGTCGGGTCAGGTGATCGAGGGCGAGGCCGCGCCGGAGAATACGGAGCCTGCCGAAGGTTCGGCTGCGGTTCCGGCTGTGGTGCTGAAGATTCGCCGGCGGAAATTCAACCGCACGCCGCAAAAGGGCGAAATGGTGGTGACGCGGCGGCTGTTCCGCACCGGAGACAGCGAGTATCTGCTGAATGGAAAGCTGTGCCGACTGCGCGACATTCAGGACATCTTTATGGGTACCGGCCTGGGGCCGGAGTCGTACGCGATTATCGGGCAGGAGCGGATTGGGCAGTTGCTCAGCTCGCGGCCGCACGATCGGCGCGCGATCATTGAAGAGGCTGCGGGGATTACGCGCTTCAAGACGAAGAAGCGGCTGGCGGAACTGCGGCTCGAGCAGGCGAAGCAGAATCTGGCGCGCGTGAATGACATTTTTGAGGAAGTGACGCGGCAGATGGCGTCGCTGAAGCGGCAGGCAGCGAAGGCGGAGCGCTACGCGAAGCTGCGCGATGAAATGCGCGAGAAGCTGAAGGTCGTCCTCGCGAGCAAGATTGCGGAGATGGATGGACGGCAGTCGGCGCTGGAAGCGGAGATTCGAGAGCTGACTGCGCGGATCGATGCGGGGGCGGAGCGCGTGGGGGCGCTGGATGCCGAACACGCAGCCCTGATGGCGCGGGGCTATCAGCTGGAAGATGCGGCGAAGGAAGCGGAGGGTCTGGCGAACCAGCGTGCCGTAGAGATTGAGCGCGCAGACGCGCGGCACCAGACCAATCAGGAACGCATTGCGGAGCTGGACGCGCGGATGGCGGCGGCGCAGGGCGAGCTGGAGGGGGCTGCGGAGCATCTGCAGGGGATGATGGCGGAGCGCGATGCGCAGCGGAGTTTCCTGGAGACGGCAGCGTCGGAGACGGCCGAGGCTCGCGAGCGCACGCGGCAGAAGCAGGAGGCGATGCGCGCGGCGGTCACAGCGGTTGCGGCAGCCGAGCAGGAGTCGGAGGGAGCGCGGCGGCAGGCGGCGCAGCTGCTGGCGCAGGTGAGCCAGGCGCGTGGCCAGATTTCGCAGGGTGAGGAGTCGCTGGCGTCGCTGCAGCGCGAGGCGGAGCGGCTGGGTGTGGAGATGGAAGCGGCGCGCCGGGATCTGGAGTCGCTGGGTGCGGAGCGCGGGCAGATTTCGCTGACCTTCGAGTCGGTGACCGACACGCTGCATCGCGTGGAAGCAGAGATTGCGTCGCTGCGCGGCGAGATGGAGGCGGGGCGCGCGGATGAAGAGTCGGCGCGACGCCATGCCGATCAGCTGCGCGCGGAACATGCCACGCTGAGCGGGCGATGCGCTTCGCTGGAGGCGCTGATTCGGGAGCACAGCTATTCCACCGACACGGTGCGGAAGCTGTTTCAGTCGCACTCGCTGGGGGGCGGGCTTGCGCCGGTGGGAACGCTGGCCGATTTTCTTGAGGTGAACGGCGAATACGAGAGCGTGGTCGACGAGTTTTTGCGCGATGAGTTGAATTACATCGTCGTGAAGAGCTGGGATTCCGCCCATGAAGGGGTGCGTCTGCTGAAAACGGGCGTCGACGGGCGCGCCACGTTCCTCGTGCATCCGGAGGACGCGCAGGCGAAGTTTTCGTTTGCGGGGGACGACTCGATTCCGCGGCACAATACGGCGCAGACGATCGTTCCGCTGAAGAGCTGCATTCGCGTGCTGGACGGGTTTGGACGGTCGCTGGAAGCGATTTTGCCGAAGCTGCGCGAGGGGTATGTTGCGCCGGATTCGGAGACGGCGCGGTCGCTGGCGCTGGAGAATCCGTCGGCATTTTTCCTGTCGCCGACGGGCGAGTGCTTCCACAACGTGACAGTGACGGGCGGCAAGCCGGGCGCCGAGGGGCCACTGGCACTGAAGCGCGAACTGCGCGGGTCGCAACAGAAGCTGGGGGAGATCGAGCGCGAACTGGGGCAGGCGGAGATGCGCGTGGCGACCCTGGCGAAGATGCTGGCGGATTTGACGAAGACACTGGATGCGAAATCGGAAGAACGCCGCGTCGCCGAACGCGAGAGCGCGAATCAGAGCGCGGCGCTGCGGCAGATGGAGATGGAGGTCCAGCGGCTGGAGCGGCGGCTGCAGGAGTGGACACTGGAGAGCGAGCGGAATCGCGACGCGCGCGCGGCGAAGGAGACCTATCTCGAGCAGCGGCGCGAGGAGGCTATCCGGTTGGAGAGCGAGCATCAGACGGCGGAGGCCGGGATTGAGGCTCTGCAGCGGTCGGTCGCGGATTTGCGGGCGAGCCGGGATCTGGCGCAGCAGGAAGCGGCGCAGCTTTCGGCGGAATTAGCGGGCCTGGAAGAGCGAAGCCGCGGGGCGGAGCAGGCGTTTGCGCGCATCGACCGCATGTATCGCGAACTGGAAGCGCGGGTGGCGCAGATCACGCAGCAGCTGGCCGCGGCGAAGGCGGAGCAGGAACAACGCGGGCGCGAGAACGAGCAGCTGGTGGCGACGCGGCAGGGTCTGATCGAAGCGAAGGAAACGGCGCAGAAGGCAGCAGCGGAGGCGCACGAGCAGATTGTGACGCTGCGGGCCGATATTGCGACGATGGAACAGGATTTGAAAGCGCTGCGGACGGAGATCGATGCCCAGCGTGAGGCGCGGGGAACGTGCGGAAATCAGGCGGCCACGCTGGCGGCGGAATTGCGGCATGTGGAGGAGGCCTGCGTGGCGGATCTGAGCCTCGAGGCGGCCGTGCTGCGCGGGGACGAGACGCTGGTGCGGATCGAGGACGAGGTTCTGGTCGCCGAGGATCAGGCGTGCCGCGAGATGAAGCAGCGGCTCGAAAATATGGGTCCGGTGAACATGATGGCGCTGGAGGAATACAACGAGACGGCGCAGCGGCATGAGTTCCTGGAGACCCAGCGCAGGGACCTGATCGACTCGATCGACAACACGCAGTCGACGATTAAGGAGATCGACGAGATTTCGCGGACGAAGTTCGACGAGGCTTTCGTGCGGATCAACGAGAACTTCAGCGCGACGTTTGGGAAGCTGTTCGGCGGCGGGCAGGCATTAATGCGGCTGACCGACGAGGAGAACATTGCCGACAGCGGGATCGATATCGTGGCGCAGCCGCCGGGGAAGAAGCTGCAGAACGTACTGCTGCTTTCCGGTGGTGAGAAGGCGCTGACGGCGTTGTCGCTGCTGATCGGGATCTTCCTCTTCCAGCCGAGCCCGTTCTGCGTGCTCGACGAAGTGGATGCGCCGCTGGATGAGACCAACGTGGGGCGGCTGGCGGATATGCTGCGCGGCATGGCGGAGGAGACGCAGTTCGTCATCGTGACACACTCGAAGCGGATGATGGTGGCGGCGGACATGATTTACGGCGTGACCATGCAGGAGCCTGGCGTATCGAAAGTGGTGAGCGTGCGGCTGGGCGGGGTAGAGCACGCGGCTGGACGCGGTGCGAGGCAGCTGGCTACCGCATAGCGGACAGCGTTCAGCGGACAGGATGTCCCGGTCGATGCTGGATTTCGCGGCCTTGTGGTTGGCCGGAGAATCGGCTGCCGTCGAAAACCAGGTTTCCTCGCAAATATGTAGCTTTCACTGTGCCGAATAGCTTCTCGCCGACGTAGGGGGAGATGGCATGGCGGGTGTGCAGCTGCTTTTCTGTCACGGTGACGGTCTCTTCTGGGTCGAAAATTACGAAGTCGGCGTCGTAGCCGGGAGCGATTTGGCCTTTGCGTCCGTCGAGGCCGGCTAAATGTGCCGGTTGCTGTGACATGAGACGGGCGAGGTCGACCAGCGTGAAGCGGCGCGCGCGGATCCCAGTCCAGACGACCGGCAGGGCCACGGAAACGCTGGCGATGCCACCCCAGGCTTTGCGGAAGTCGCCGGTGTCGCGGCATTTCATCGCTTCCGGACAGGGGGAGTGGTCGGTGGCGATGAGGTCGATCACGCCTTCGCGCACGGCATCCCAAAGTTGCTCACGGTTCTCGGTGCTGCGGATGGGCGGCGCGCATTTGTGGAGGGTGCTGCCGTCGGGGATTTCTTCGGCCGCGAAGTGGAGGTAGTGCGGGCAGGTTTCGACGGTGAGGGGCACGCCTTCTTGTTTGGCTCGGCGGATTTCGGGCAGGGCCAGCGCGGTGACGAGATGGACGATGTGGAGGCGGAAACGAAACTCGCGGCAGAGGCGGATCATGAGGCGGATGGCTTCGAGTTCGGCTTCGTCGGGGCGGGAGCGGAGCCAGGTTTCGTAGCGGCGCCAGTCAGCTCCGGTTAATTCGGAAGCGGTGCGGTCGAGAACTTCGGGGAATTCTGCATGGACCAGCAGCGGCAGGCCAGTCCGGGCCAGGTGCGGCGCCGCGGTGCGAAGCTCGGCTTCGTCGACGCGGAAGAATCCATCGATGCCGGGTTCGGCGAGGAAGCACTTGAAACCGCGAACGCCAGCGCGGGCGAGGGGTTCGATTTCCGACGAATTGTGACCGGAGACGCCACCCCACGCGGCCCAGTCGACGAGGCACTGGCCTGCGGCGGCTGCTCGTTTGGCTTCGAGTGCGGCGACGGTGGTGGTCGCAGGCAGGCAATTGAGCGGCATGTCGATGAGGGTTGTGTAGCCGCCAGCCGCTGCGGCACGAGTCGCCGTCGAGAATCCTTCCCATTCGGTGCGGCCGGGTTCGTTGATGTGGATGTGGCTGTCGACGAGGCCGGGCAGGAGCGCGCCTTCGCAACTGGCTGCGTCGGTAGTTCGGCGGAATTTCAGATTGATTGCAGAGGCCGGTGATCCTGCCGTCGTCGACGAGGACCGCGCCGGGACGGATGCCGCGGGGTGTGACGATTTGCGAAGAGACAAAGGCTTCGGGCATGCGGGCGGACGATTTGGCGCGAACTGCGCGCACTCGTGTAATCCTTATGTAGACCATTTTGACAGGTGACAAGATGAGCGAAACGATTTCCGCGCCGACGAATTCCGAAACCCGGGGGACGCTGACCTCGCAACAGGTCGTGGAGCTGACGAAGAAGCTGAACTACGGGACCTGGCGGTTCCAAAAAACATGGAACCCGATGCACATCGCCGATGCCGAGGGGTGCTACTTCACGGATGGGGCGGGCAAGCGGTATCTGGATTTGTCGGCGCAGCTGATGTGCGTGAATCTGGGACACAAGAATCCGGCGGTGATCAAGGCGATTGCGGAGCAGGCGGAGGCGCTGGCGTACGCATCGCCGGCGTATGCGACCGAGGCGCGGGCCGAGCTGAGCCAGCTGTTGCTGGAAGTGTTGCCGGAAGGGCTGACAAAGTTTTTCTTCACCACATCGGGGACCGAAGCGAACGAGGCAGCGTTCAAGATTGCGCGCATGTATACAGGGAAGACGAAAATTGTGGCGCGCTATCGGTCGTATCACGGATCGACGGCGGCCTCGATTGCGGCGACGGGCGAGCTGCGGCGGTGGGCGATGGAGCCGGTGGGCGGCAAGGCGCAGGGGTTCCTGTTTGCGCCGGAGGTGAACTGCTACAAGTGCCCGATCAAGCACACGTATCCACAATGCGGCATTGCCTGCGCGGAGTATCTGGAGCACATCATCCGGAACGAGAGCGACGTGGCGGCGGTGATCGTGGAGCCGGTGGTGGGGACCAACGGGGTGCTGGTGCCTCCGAAGGAATACATGCCGATGCTGCGCGATATTTGTAACAGGCATGATGTCTTATTGATCGCCGATGAGGTGATGAGTGGCTGGGGGCGGACCGGCGAATGGTTCGCGATGGACAACTGGGGCGTCAAGCCGGACATTCTGGTGACGGCGAAGGGCATTACGTCAGCCTACGTGCCGCTGGGGTTGTGCGCGACGACGGAGAAGATTGCGGCCTACTTCGACGATCATTATTTTTCGCACGGGCACACGTATGAGGCTCACCCGATCACGCTGAAACCGGCGGTGGCGACGATCCACGAGATGCAGCGGCTGGATCTGGTGAAACGCGCGAAGAGAATGGGGGCATATCTGGAACCAAAGCTGCGGGCGCTCGAGACAAAACACAAGTCGATCGGGGAGGTGCGTGGGCTGGGGCTGTTCTGGGCGTTGGATCTGGTGAGGAATCGGGCGACGAAAGAGGCCTTCAACACGATGCAGGACAAGGTGGAGGGCAAGGCTGCCATGGTGGATAAGGTGGTGGCGGACATGCTGAAGCGTGGCGTGTCGGTGCAGGGCTGGGTAAGCCATCTGGTGATTGCGCCGCCGCTGATCGTGGAAGAGAAGGATTTGGATTTTGCGGTTGAGGCGCTGGATGGGGCGCTGGCGATCGCGGATGCGGAAGCCGCGGGATAGCGGGCAACCTCACCGCAGAGGGGGCTACACCCTAGTGTTTCAGGGTGTGGGCTGCCTGCACGATCAGCGCCGAGATTCCGTTCCACGCGATCTGCACACCGATGCAAAAAGTGATGAACGATATGATGCGGATGATTCCATTGATCGTCCCGGGCGCACCTGCTTTGGCCAGTTTCGGCGCGTAGGCATAGCACGCGTAGACGCACGCCGTGACGACCACGACCGCCGCAGAAATTCCTACGTGCGCCAGGAGGTTCGCCGTCAGCGTCGTCCGCGCAGCGTGGGCGCTCAGGGTCAGCATGGTGACTACCGTCGCCGGCCCTGACGTAATCGGAAACGTGAAGGGATAGAAGACCTTCTCGATGTACTTCCCTTCGCTGACAGGCGCCTTCGGGGGCATATCCTGGAGGCGCGGCTCCGGATCGGGCCGATTCAGACCCGACCATCCGATGCCACTGATGACGATGCCTCCGGATACTTCGACAATCGGGATGGAGATGCCAAAGAAGCGCAGGATCGCGGAGCCCGCGGCTTCGACAATCAGCAGAAAGATGATGTTGTCGATGGAAATGCGCCAGGCCAGGTTGCGATAAACGGGCAGAGGCGCGTCGCCTACCAGCGGCAGAAGCACCAGGGCCGAGCCCACAGGGTTCACCATGGGCAGCAAAGCGCTCAGTGCGATCAGGAAGCTCGTCCAGCTCTGCAAGCGATCACCACTCTGCCGATAGGGGTTGCGTGTGCACCGGAAGGGGCGAGCCCGGCTTCCCCAGTGAACTCGTGAAGCGGGCGAGCCCTCCGGCTCCAGGATCATACCGGAACTGTCGCTCCAGGATAATCAGCGGTGCTTGATGAACTCCCCATTTTGCAGCTCGGTCATGGCCTGGCGGAGTTCGGCCTGGGTGTTCATGACGATGGGGCCGTACCAGGCGACGGGCTCTTCGATCGGTTTGCCGGAGACGAGGAGGAAGCGAATGCCCTCGGGGCCGGCCTGGACCTGAATTTCATCACCGCGATCGAAGAGGACGAGCGAGTGGTTGGTCGCGTCGTATTCGGGTTGCGCATTCGGGTCGACACCGGATTCGGTCAGCACCGCCTGCGGGTCAGAGGCATCACGGAAGGTTCCGGAGCCGGCGAAGACGTAGGCGAAGGCGTTGCGCGTGGTCTCGACCTTGAGCCGCTTCCGCTTGTTGGGCGGAACGGAGACGTCGATGTAATTGGGGTCGGCGGCGACGCCTTCAACGGGACCGCGCTTGCCCCAGAATTCGCCACAGATGATGCGGGCGGTGGTGCCGTCGTCCTCGGTGACTTCGGGGATCGCGGCCGAGGGAATGTCCTGGTAGCGCGGGTCGGTCATCTTGAGCTGCGCGGGCAGGTTGGCCCAGAGCTGGAAGCCGTGCATGCGGCCCTGCGGATCGCCTTTGGGCATTTCCTGATGCAGGATGCCGCTGCCGGCGGTCATCCACTGGACGTCACCCGCGGTCATCTTGCCCTTGTTGCCGAGCGAGTCGCCGTGCTCGACGGAACCGGCGAGGACGTAGGTGATGGTCTCGATGCCGCGGTGCGGATGCCAGGGGAAACCTTTGAGATAGTCCTCGGGATGCTCATTGCGGAAGTCATCGAGGAGGAGGAACGGGTCGAAGTCTTTGGTTTTGCCGAAGCCGAAGGCGCGCTGGAGGCGGACACCTGCTCCTTCGAGGGTTGGTTTGGTCGACAGAATTTCTCTCACTGGTCTCAGTGACATGGTGTATTTCCAATCTGGTCTGGGGGGTGGTTTTGGGACCACTTGATTAGATTCGTGGGGTGCAGAAACGATTCGGTGCCGGGGACGCGCCTCCAGCCGGGCGCGGGGACTGGCCGTCCAGGCATCCGGGACGCGCCGTCCAGGCGGACCCCTTGCGGCTTGGAACTGAAAGCAGCCGGACCGGCGGCTGGGGGATTCGGCTAATATGGCGCTGAAAAAGGGGATGGCGCCGAGGGGGTGGAGATGAAGCGGGAATCCGAGGATGCGCTGGTCGAATTACGCGATGTGCTGGTGGAGACCTACGCGGTGAATGACGCGATGAATCAGCAACTGCTGCGGCATTTGGATCCCCGGGCGTGGCGGGCTCGGGCGCCGGAAGCACGGGGCCGGGGTGGGCGCACGATCGCGGCGATCTTTGCGCATTTGCACAACAGCCGTCTGAATTGGCTGAAGCATAACGCTGTGTACCTGAAGATTCCGGCGCCGCTCAGTCCGGACCGATGCACGATGAAACAGGCTGCGACGGCGTTGAGCAAAAGCGCCGAGCAGTGCCTGAGGATGCTGACGGATGCGTTGTCGATGGAGGAGGGGCGGCGGGTGAAGAAGTTCTCGCGGGGAAGCTGGACGAGGACCTGGCCGGCCGGGGGAACGATGTTCGCATACATGTTCTCGCATGAGGCGCATCATCGAGGGCAGATTTTGATGCTGGCGCATGCGGTGGGGTATCGGCTGCCCCCCGCCGCCTGGGGCGTGATCTGGCAGTGGGATCGGCTTTGGAAAGAGCGGGGGTTCGAGACGAGGCCACGGTGAGGAGCGAGCCCGCTGAAGTCAACCGAAGGCGTGCATGCGGTCCCCCAGCAGAAGGCACGCGGGTCAGGCGGCCAGTTGGGGCGCCAGCAGGAGGGTGCCGAACTCGGGGCCGTGGCGGAGGAGGAAGGTGGGCAGGGCAAGTTCGCCGACGTGGACGGCGAGGAGTGCGCGGAACAGGGACGGGCGCGCGGCGAGAGCGCGGAGGGTTCGGTTGCGCAGGCCGGGACGGCGGTCGAGGACGAGCAGAACCGAGGCCATGCGCTGCGGCAGGGTGAGGGTGGCGGCATGGCGGGATGCGTAGAGGGTGAGGTTGCCGGCCGCCAGTGAATCGGCGAGGAGAAGCGCCTGGCGAAAGCCGAGAGCGAGGCCTTCGCCGGTAATGGCGTCGACAGAGCCGGAGGCATCGCCGATGAGCGCGATGTTGTCGCGGGTCACGCGGCGGAGGCGGCGGGTGAGGGTGAGGGCGCCGCGTTCGGCGGTGATGGCGGTTGCGTTGCGGAGCCTGTCGCGCAGGGTTGGGATGGCGGCGAGAATCTGGTTGAGGCGAACGCCCTCCTGGCGGGTCATGGCGGAGACACAGATTTCCTCGGGGCCGATGGGGGTGATGTAAGCCTGGCCGAGGGGACCCCAGTGGACTTCAACATGACGACTCTCTGACTCGGTGGTTCGGGGACAAATTCGGTAGTGGGCGCGGAATCCGAAGCGGCGGCTGCGGAGGTGGGCGGAGTCGAGATCGGCCCATGTGCGGACGCGGGATGCGGTGCCATCCGCGCCGATGAGCCAGCGATACGCGAGGCTTTCTCGGGCGACGCTTGCGGGCTGATGGGCATTGAGGACCACTGGAGCATTCCAGGAGAAGCGGACTCCGAGAGCGGACGCGCGGTCGAGCAGGAGGCGATGGAGAGTGGTACGGCGGACGCCGATGCCGCTGCCACTGGGAAAGTCGGCGGAGACGCGGGCCTGGTCGGAGGCGAAAGTGATGCCGGTGAATTCCGCGCCGTGATGCGGTTCGAGATGGACGCCGAGCTGGATAAGGGCGCGGTGGGATTCCGGCATGAGGCCTTCGCCGCAGGGTTTATCGATGGGCGGGCGGAGAGCATCGGCGACGAGGACATCGGCGCCGCGCTGGCGCAGGGCGATGGCAGCGGCCAGGCCGGCGGGTCCTCCGCCGACGATGAATACGTCACAGGAAGGGTGACCTGAAATCATGCTCACCATTCGAGGAGGAGCATCTCGGCGCAAAAGCCGGGGCCCATGGCGGCGAGGATGCTGCGAGTTCCTGGCGCCGGACGGCGGTGCTTCATGATTTCGTCGAGGACCACGAGGACCGAAGCGGAGGAGAGATTGCCGACGCGGCGGAGGGCTTCCCAGGAGACGTCGAGGTCTTCGCGGGAGAGGCCAAGGGCTTCAGCCGTGGCTTCGAGGACTTTGGGGCCGCCGGTGTGCATGATCCAGGAACCGATATCGGCGCGGGTGAGATGGTGTGCGGCGAGGAAAGTATCGACGTTGCGGCCGAGGTTTTCGACGACGACTTTGGGGACGTCGGGGGAGAGGACGATGTTGAATCCTTTTTCGGAGATGCTCCAGCCCATCACATCTTCAGTGTCGGGATAGAAGACGGCGCTGCTGGCGAGAATGCGAGGACCGCGGCGCGGGACGTTTTCACCGGCAACGAGGACGGCGGCGGCGCCGTCGCCGAAGAGGCCAACGGAAATCAGGTTGGCGACGGATTTATCGTCGCGCTGCCAGGTAAGAGAGCAGAGTTCGACCGAAAGGAGGACGGCAACCTGATCGGGGTAGGCGCGGACGTAGTCGGCGGCGCGCGAGAGGCCGGCGGCTCCGGCGACGCAGCCGAGTCCGAAGATGGGATTGCGGCGAATGCTGGGAGAGAGACGCATGCGGTTGACGAGGCGCGCGTCGATGGAGGGGCTGGCGATGCCCGTCACGGAGACGAAGAAGATGGCGCCGAGCTGCTCGGGGTGGAGGCCAGCCTGTTTGAGCGCGCAGTCGATGGCGCGTTCGCCGAGGTCAAGGGCGACTTCGATCCAGGCGTCGTTGCATTTGCCCCAGGTGTCGAGGGCAAGGTAGTCGTCGAGCGGGCGAGAGAAGTAGCGGCCGTCGACGCCGGTGCGGAGGTGGAGGCGCTCGACAATGGAGGCGACCTTCGCGTCCTGACCCCAGTACGGGAGCAGCGCGTCGAGGAACTCACGCTGCGAGTAGTAATGGGGCGGGAAGGCCGTGGAGGTGGCAAGGATGTGCATGCAGGCTCTGGTTCAGCTTAACCGGCGCGATCGGTTGAAGGGGAACGTTGCGGACGAAGGCTTCCGGATCGATTGCTTCTGTAGCCATGATGGGAGGCCCTTTTTGCGGTGGTGTCAAGGCGATGTCAGAAGATTGTCGGAGAGCGGCTGTTCCTTCCGGGTCAGCGTAGTGGAGAGGGGAAATTTGACGACGATGCGAGCCCCGCCGGAGGAACGGTTACAGGCGGCGGAATGTCCGGCGTGGGCTCCGGCAACGGCGCTGACAAAAGCCAAACCCAGGCCGTGGCCCTCCGATTCGCGGCCTTTGGCAAATCGCTGAAAGACGCGGGGGAGCAGATCAGGAGGGAAGCCGGGGCCGTCATCCTCGACAGTGATGCAGGCGGTGGAATCTTTGGCGGTGACATCGATGGAGATGTGGGCGTGGGCGCCGGCGTAGCGCAGCTCGTTTTCCATGAGGTTGGAGAGCATGCGCGTGCAGAGGGAGAGATCGGCAGCGATCGAAACGGGGGCGGCGGCGGTGACGGTGAGGTGCTGGTGGCGATCGGCGAACGCCGGGGAGTAGAGATCGGCGACGCGATGGACGAGTTCGCTGAGATCGAGGATTTCGCGGTGAATCCGGAGTGCGCCGCCGTCGGCTTCGGCGAGATCGAGGGAGGTGGTAATGACTTCGGAGAGGCGATCGAGATGTTCGATGGCGTTGGCGACCAGCTCGGAGGATTGCTCGCGATCTTCGAGAGAGAGAGCAATCTCCAGGCTGCCACGGACCGAGGTGATGGGGCTTTTCAGGTCATGAGCAACGGAGTCGGTGAGGGTGCGTACCTGATTCACCGAAGCCGAGATGCGGTCGAGCATGTTGTTGAAGGTGCGGGCGAGGCGCGCGACTTCGTCCTGCTGATGGCCGACGGGCACGCGGGTGCCGAGGTCGTCGGTGCGGATACTGGCGGCGGTTCCGGTGATGGCATCGACGCGCTTGAGCATGCGGCGCAGACCGAGGAGGGTGACGAGGAAGCCGAGGGCGACCATGAAGACCCAGCCGAGGAAGAAGCGCAGCAGGAGCTGATGGAGGAGATGGACGGCGCTGGAGTCGAGGAGGCCGAGATAGATGCGGCCGGCTCCTGGCTGGACGTCGACGGCAACGACGCGGAAGGGTGCGCTCCATCCGCTGAGGTGCAGGGAGACGGCGCGGTGCTGCGGGATGTTCATGCCGTCGAGAGCATTCAGGAAAGGAGCGCTGTCTTTGGGGCCGACCCAAACCGGGGGACGGGAGGGATCGCCGGTGAGCGCGAAGAAGACGGTGTTGCCCTCGACGTGCTGGCCGCCGCTGTCCCAGGAGACTTCCTGGGAGGCAAGCTCGGCGACTTCTTCGACGATGCGGTCGTAGAGGGCATCGCGAGGCGTATTTAGCGCGACCTGGCGAAGGGTTTCGCTTTCGCCGGTGAGCCATGAGTCGCTGCGGTCGCGCACTCCGCGGGCGACCATGATGTACATGACGAGGAAGACGGCGGCGCTGCCGGCGGCGAAGACCACGGTGCTGGCGACGGCGAGGCGCCAGGCGGCGGTTCGGTAAAACGAGCTGCCGACTCTCAGGAACATGAAGGTTTAGTCCCGCAGAAGATAGCCTACGCCGCGGATGGTGCGGATGAGGGGACGCTGGGATTCGCGGTCGACTTTGCTGCGGAGGCGATGGATGTGGACGTCGACGATGTTGGTGGAGGTGTCGATGCGCATCTTCCAGACATGGTCGAGCACCATGGCGCGGGTGACGACGCGGCCCACGTTGCGGCAGAGATATTCGAGCAGCGCGAATTCCTGCTGGGTGAGCTGCAGTTCCATGCCGTCCCGCCGGGCTTCGCGGCGGATGAGGTCGATTTCAAGGTCGGCAACGCGGAGGCGTGTGGTTTCAGACTGGCCGGGCGTGCTGCGGCGGAGGAGTGCACGAAGCCGGGCCTGCAGCTCGGCCACGGCAAAGGGTTTGGTCATGTAGTCGTCGCCACCGCGTTCGAGGCCAAGGACGCGCTCGTCGACGGAACGGCGCGCGGAGAGGATGAGGACCGGCGAGGAGACTCCCTGCGAGCGGAGGCGCTGGATCAGTTCGAGACCATCGATGTCGGGGAGGGTGAGGTCGACGACGAGGGCGTCGTGAACGCCTTCGAGCGCCATCTTCTCGGCCTGGCCGCCCTGGCCGCAGGTATCGACACGAAAGCCGGATTCGGCAAGGGCCCGAGCGAGGAATTCGCGAATCGTGGTGTCATCTTCGACGACAAGCAACCGCATCCATTCTCCTTTTGGATGTGCAACGCTTCGATGCTGAGCGCGGATCGGTTCGGAGCAGAGCGCGTGATCAACGTGCGACGAATCCCCAGATTACTCCGGGATGCGAAAAGGGCGTGTGCGCTGGATTACAAAGTGTTCACGTTGCGAGCTGCGTGCGATTTCGTGGTTAGACGAGGGGTTGTCGCTGGAGTGAGCCGGCAGGCAAGGGCGTATGGCAGAACCTGGCGCTGAGAATCAGGGGCATCATCCCACTTTGGCGGTACGAGGGGCGAATCGGGGCGATGCGCATCGTATAGTGGTTGACGGATTGCGACGGGTTCCGCGAGGACCTCAGTCCCGCAGGAACTACGAAATGAACCGCTCGGATGCACGCCCGTCGCGACAGACGAACCAGCCTGTTTCTCCAGAGTTTTCAAGACGGAGCATGCGTTGGCATACCCGTGTTGTTGCCGCGTTTTCGCGGCTCTCCTGATCTTGTTCGCGACGCCGGCCGTGATGCGCGCCGGCGACTCCTCGTCCCTGAGCCAGGCGAGCGACGCTTCGACGCCGAAGCAGCTGAAGCGGCTCTCGCTCGAGCAACTGGGCAACGTCGAGGTGGTGACGGGAACCAAAGAGCCGACCGAGGTGTGGAACACGCCGGCGGCGATTTATGTGCTGACCGGGGACGACATCCGGCGGTCGGGGGTCACGAATCTTCCGGATGCGCTGCGGCTGGTGCCGGGCGTGAACGTGGCGCGGGTGAGCGGGGATCGCAACTGGGTGGTGGCGATTCGCGGCCTGGGCGATCAGTATTCAAAGTATGTGCTGGTGCTGATCGACGGGCGGAGCGTGTACACGCCTTTATTCGGCGGCGTCTTCTGGACCATCGACAACGTGATGCTGGAGGATATCGATCGCATCGAGGTGATCCGCGGGCCGGGAGGTACGATCTGGGGCACGGACGCGGTCAACGGGATCATCAACATCATCACGAAATCCGCAAAGGACTCGCAGGGAGTGCTGGCCTCGGCGGGCGGCGGCAGCGTGGACGAGGACACGGAGGATCTGCGCTACGGTGGAACCAGCCATGGATTCGACTTTCGCGTGGATGCATTTGGGTTCGTGCGGGGCGCCGAGCACCACCAGGACGGTCAGCCGAATTACGACTGGTCGCGCGTGGGGCAGGTGGGCTTTCGCAGCGATCGCGTCAGCGGGCGTGACAGCGTGACGCTGCAGGGGGACGCGTACATCGGGCATCTGGGCGATGCGCAGACTTTGTCGACGTTCACGCCGCCGGCGACGTTCAACTCCTACAAGTCAACCAACGTGGTTGGCGGGAATCTTCTGGGGCAGTGGAGACGGGATCTGCCGAACGAGGCGGATCTGTATCTGCAGGCATTTTGGGCGCACGATGACCGCGTGGGTCCGAACTTCGGTGAAACGCGCGACACCTTCGACGTGGATTTTCTGCATCGGACACCGCCGACGCGCTGGCAGCAGTTCACCTACGGCGTGGGGGCGCGCTGGAGTCCGAGCAGCACGCAGCAGACGATTCCCACGGACAATTTCATTCCGGCTTCGGAGACCGAGAGCATCTACAGCGGCTTTTTGCAGGAGGATGTGAAGTTTGTTCCGGATCGTCTGGCATTGACGCTGGGATCGAAGCTGGAGCACAACAGCTACACGGGATTTGAATACGAGCCCAGCGGGCGGCTGCTGTTTACGCCACGAGACGATCAGTCGCTGTGGGCGTCGATTTCGCGGGCGGTGCGCATCCCGGATCGGGTGGACGAGAACATCGACGTGGATGTTTACCTTGCGCCGGTATGGGGCGAGATCGTCGGCAATCGGAATCTGCGGGCGGAGCGGCTGGTGGCTTACGAGGGCGGCTATCGCGGGCTGTGGGGGAAGCGGATTTATTTCACAGCGGCGGGGTTCCACAATGTCTACGACGATCTGATCGCGCAGGGGGCGCCGTTTCTGGGAACCGCGACGACTCCCCCGTTTCCGCCGGGTTCGCTGCTGATCGGATTTCAGTACAGGAACGGGATTCGCGGGACGACGGATGGGTTTGAGGTTGCGCCGGAGTGGCAGCCGCTTTCATGGTGGCGGTTCAAGACTGCCTGGTCGTATCTGCATGTGAACCTGGAAGATGTGCCGGGATTTGATTATCCATTGACGCTGACGACGCTGCATGGGTCGAGCCCGAACAGCCAGGTCGTGGCGCGATCGCTGATCGACCTGCCAGGGCATTTCGAATTCGATCAGGTGTTTCGGTATATCGGCGCGCTGCCGGCGCAGGGAGTGGAAGCCTACGAGACCGGGGATGTGCGGTTTGGGCGGCATTTATCGCCTGGGCTGGATGTGTCGGTGGTGGGGCAGAATCTGCTGCAGCCGCATCATGAGGAGTTCGGAATCAGCCCGGGCCCCAACGTGGGGATTAAGCGCGGGATTTACGCGAAGCTGGTCTGGACTTCGAAATAGCGAATTCATCGTGCTCAGGATTGGGAGCGATTTCTTAGCGGACCAATATGGGCGCGGCTGTTTCTCTTTGAGCGGCTTTCTCTGCGGCTTCAACGGTGTGAGCGATGAGCGTGGCAATGGTCATGGGGCCGACGCCGCCGGGGACGGGGGTCCAGGCGGAGCAGCGGTCGATGACGGCGGCTAGTTCAATGTCGCCGACGCCCCCGGGATGGTAGCCCGCGTCGACGACAACGGCGCCATCGCGAATCCACGCGCCGCGAATGAACTCCGGTTTGCCGACGGCGCCGATCACGATTTCTCCACGGCGAACCACCTCCGGCAAATTTTTCGTGCGGGAATGGCAGATAGTGACGGTGGCATTGGCGGCGAGCAGCATCATGGCCATGGGGCGCCCAAGGATGGGGCTGCGTCCGACGACGACGGCTTCGCGGCCTTCGATGGGAATCTGGTAGCGGCGCAGGAGACGCATGATGCCGGCGGGTGTGGCAGAGCCGTATGCAGGCTCGTCCATGGCCATGCGGCCGAAGCCATGCGCGGTGACGCCATCGACGTCTTTTTCCAGGGCGATGCGGTCGAAGCAGGCGCGCTCGTCGATTTGTTTGGGGACAGGGTGCTGGAGGAGGATGCCGCGGACACGCGGATTGGCGTTGAGGTCGTCGATGGCGGCGAGAAGTTCGTCGGTGGTGGTCGTGCCCGGGAGCGTGATGCTGAGGGATTCCATCCCGACCCGGCGGCAGGCGTTGCCTTTCATGCGGACGTACGTCGCGGACGCCGGATCGTCGCCGATCAGGATGGTGGCAAGGATGGGCGGCTCGCCGGATTGGCTTTGCGGAAGGCGCGCGACGCGCGTCGTGAGTTCGGCTTCGAGTTCTTTGGAATAGGCCTTGCCGTCGAGAAGAATGGGCACCATGGCATTAGTGTAAGGGGGCAGGAGCCTCCCTTTTTGCGGCATAGCGAGCTGGCGGGAACGCAATCCGCACGAAGGGATGAGGCTCTCGAGCGCCTCTGGGCCACAGCGAGGGAAATCATGGGGCCTTTTTGCGCTTCGCCCGTCTGCTATGATGGCGCGTTTCTGAGGGAAGGGGCCTGCCATGCGGAGTGTTCAGCTCACTCTGTTGTTGTTCCTGCTTCTGCCTGCGGGAAGGGCACAGGTGATGGCGACGCGTCCCTTCGACACGGAAATCAAGCGCGCTCGTGCGCTGGAAGCCGGCGCCACCGCCAACGACCTGCCGCATCACGTGCACTACGATCTCAAGCTCTACAGCCACAAGGGCAAGCTCACCACGGGAACCTGGGATATCTGGCGCGATCCGCAGCACTACATCCGCGACGACATTGTCGCCGGGGACTACCACTACACCCATATCGAAGACCTGATCCAGAAAAGAAACTGGCGGCACTTCAACACCCTGATGCCGCTGAAGGTTTACGATCTGCGCCAGAATTACCAGGAGCCAAAGTTTGCCGTGGCCCAGTTCAGTGCGCCGGAGGGGAAATATTCCGTTCGCTTCCAGCAGGTCGGCGGATCACCTTTCGATTGCACCGGCCTGGTGTCCCAGACACGCATCTGTTTCGATCCTCTGGCGCACGTCCTGGCCTTCGCGCAGATGTACAACCAGGCCGTGACCTGGGAAGACTGGCAGCCGCTGGGGGCGCACAGTGTTCCGAAAGTTTTTCGCATTTACGACGCGGGCAGAGTTATGGTCGAGGCCGCGGGCCAGGCCGAGAAGGTGAAGACATTTCCCCCCGGCCTGTTTGTGATTCCTCCGGACCAACCGGATATGGGCGAGCCCGAGGATGACAATTCCACTCCACACAAGGTCATCGCTGTGCCATCTCTGGATTCTCGCGCCTTCCCAGCGGTTGCCCGGCTTTACGGTAACGTTCTGGTGCAGGTGCAGGTCGGCATCGATGGCAAAGTGAAGAAGGTCAGACTCATCGATGCGGACGATGATGACATCGTGCACGATTCGGTACAGTTCGCTAAGCACCTCACGTTCGCTCCGCAAGTAAAGGACGGGGTACCGACGCCTTTCGATCAGTACATCTATCTGCACTACGCCGTCAGCCTGCAATAGTCGGAGCGATCTAGTTCGACGGGGGTCGCGTCGCGCGCTGATCTCTGACGGTGAATCCCGGGGGCAGCTCGAACAGCTGGGGATCGGGAGGCGCCGCCTCCAGTTCGCTGACATTGAAGGTCTGCGTTCCGAAGAGGGGATCGGTGCGGATGGAGAGCAGATTCACGGCCAGCTGATCGGATCGCCAGGTCTCGCTCGAGGTGACCACCGGCCGATCGTTGCCGATGGTGCCGGGGTTCAGGGTCGTCGTGACACGCGTCCCGGTCGTCTCCATTCCTGCGATCATCCGCGCACCGAGATTCTCCAGCTGCAGCGTTCCTCTCCCGTCTGGTAAGGGGCCGCTGGGCTGGGGCCGCGCGCTCGCAGCAGCCAGATCCGGCTCCGGGTTGTAGCGGAGCAGATCGCAGACGCGGGAGACCATATTGCAGTTGTAGAGCGTGCGCAGATGCGGATCCGCAATTTGAATCCACTGAATCCGTGACTTCACGTCGCTGTCTTTGGGCACCAGCGCCCACCGTTCCTCGTACAGGCGCCCCTGCACGTCGCGCGCAACCTGGCGCTTGTTGATGAAGGTAATCGAAGCGCCGCCGGGCGAATAGCGCACCCATTCCGTAATCAGGCTGGCGGTGAAGGGAGCATCGGGGACGGGCGGAATCACAATGCTCTCCAGCACCTCGCGCACGCCGCCATCCTGCGCGGGAATGACGGGCCTCGACGGAACGGTTTGTGGATCGGGTGAGGGAGCCTGCTGGGCCGGGAGCACAGGCCGGTTCGGAGTCGGCCACTGTTGTTGCGACCAACACGTTGTACAGAACACAACGGCGAGGCAGACGCAGCAGGCACGCATAGCGATCTCCGATTGGCCTGCATGGTATGGTGGGCGGCGGGCTTCGGTCAATCGCGCGCCGTGCCAACCGTGCGCCCATTGATAAACTGAAAGGGTGAAGATCGCGCTGGCGCAGATTGACCCCACCATCGGCGATTTCAGCGGTAATACCGCAAAAATCCTCGAATTTACTCGCCGGGCTCAACAGGGCGGCGCGGACCTGGTGCTGTTTCCGGAGCTCGCCATCTGCGGCTACCCGCCTGCCGATCTGCTGGAAAAACCTGCCTTCGTCGCGCGCTCGGGCGAGGCGATCTGTGAGATTGCGCGTGCGCTGGCCAGAGATCCCATCGCCGTCGTCGCTGGCTACGTCACTGCTGCGCCGCATGGAGCGGGGAAGCATGTCATGAACTCGGCCGCCCTGGTGCGGCGCGGACACGTCGAGTTCGTCCAGTCCAAGATGCTCCTGCCCTTTTATGACGTGTTCGACGAACAGCGCTACTTCGCGCCCGCGACAAACCAGCGGCTCTGCCATCTGGATGGCCAGCCTGTCGCCCTCACCATTTGCGAAGACGCCTGGAACGATAAGAGCTTCTGGGAAAACCGGCTCTACACCGTCGACCCGGTCGAAGAACTGATGAAGCAGGGCGCCTCGCTCATCCTGAACATTTCCGCGTCGCCGTGGTGGCACGGCAAGCGCGCTCTGCGGCGCGAGATGCTGGCGGCCATTGCGAAGCGGCATCGCGCCCCGGTGATCATGGTGAATCAGGTCGGCGGGGACGACAGCCTCGTCTTCGACGGATCGAGCCTGGTCATCGCGCCCAGCGGCGAGGTGATCGCGCAGGCGAAGAGCTTCGAGGAGGACTTGATTTTCGCCGACCTCGATACGCTTTCCGGCGACATGCACGAACAGTCCGGTGACGAAGACGAGGCCATGCTGGAAGCGCTGGCTCTGGGCACGCGCGACTATGTGCGCAAATGCGGATTCTCGAAGGTTGTGATCGCGCTGAGCGGCGGTATCGACTCCGCGCTGGTCGCCGCCATTGCCGTGCGCGCACTGGGCGCGGAAAACGTGACAACCCTCGGCATGCCCAGCCCCTACTCTTCACCAGGATCGATCGACGACAGCCGCCGGCTCGCGGAGAACCTGGGCATTCGCTACGAGATTCTTCCCATCGATGAGATTTTTGGAGCCTACAACCACGCTTTGGCGCCGGTGTTTGCCGGCCGCAAGCCCGACATCACCGAGGAGAATATCCAGTCCCGCATTCGCGGCGCGCTGCTCATGGCGTTCTCGAACAAGTTCAATGCGCTGGTGCTGACCACCGGCAACAAGAGCGAAATGTCCACCGGTTACTGCACCCTCTACGGCGATATGGTGGGAGCCCTGGCCGTCATTGGCGATGTTTTCAAAACCCGCGTGTACGATCTTTGCCGCTGCGTGAATCGCGAAAGGGAAGTGATCCCGGAGGCGATCCTCTCGAAGGCTCCGTCCGCCGAGTTGCGTCCGGGACAGAAGGATACGGATTCGCTCCCGCCCTACGAAGTTCTGGACCCGATTCTGGAGGCCTACGTCGAACACTACGAGACTCCCGAAAAAATCGCCGCCGAGCGCGGTCTCGATGTCGAAATGGTGCGTGCAGTCGTCAAAATGGTCGAGCGCAGCGAGTACAAGCGGCAACAGGCCGCCCTCGTGCTCAAAGTCACCCCCAAGGCTTTCGGGATGGGTCGCAGATTCCCGATCGCAGCTAAAGTACAGGTTTAAGAATCATTCTGAAAGGACTATGAATGCAGCCTCGTTCCATCTTTCGCGCTCTGCTTGCGGCCGCGCTTGCGTGCCCCCTTGCTTTCGCCCAGTCCGAGCCTCCTTCCGCTCCGGTGCCGCAACAAGCGCCTTCGGCCCCGGCGCCGCAGCAGACGCCTTCCGCCCCGGCGCCGGCCGCCTCTGCGGAGCCGCAATTTCCGCCCGTCAATGAGGCGAATTTCGATGCTGCTTCCCCGACCAAAGCCGACGTCGAGGCGTTCCTGAAAACCTCGTGGGGCTACGATCCGAATCGCGTCTGGGAAATCTTTGCCATCCAGAAGACGCCGGCGCCCGGGTTGAGCAAAGTCACCGTTCTGGTGGCCGAGAAACAGGGGGGCCAGCAGATCGCCACGCTCAACTTCTTCGTCACGCCCGACGGCAAGCACCTGGTCGCACAGGACGCGGTTCTCGACTTTGGCGCGAATCCGTACGCGAACAACTACCGCGTGCTGCAGCAGCGTGCCGACGGTCCTTCGCGCGGCGCGACCGCGAAGCAGTTTCAGCTGGTGGAGTTCGCCGACTTCGAGTGCCCCCACTGCAAAGAAGCGCAGTCGGTCGCCGAACGGCTGGTCCAGGACTTTCCCCAGGCACATTTTGTCTTCGAGAATTTCCCGTTGGTGAACGTCCATCCCGCGGCGTACAAAGCTGCAACGTGGGCTGCCTGCGTCTCGGAAGAGAACGGCAGCGAAGCCTTCTTCAAGTACGCGAGCTCCGTCTTCGGCGCGCAAAACGACCTGGCAGGTCAGGGCGCCGAGCTGGCTCTGAGGAACGCCGCGACTGCGGCCGGCGCCGATCCGGACAAGATCGCCGCCTGCGCCGACTCGGCGGCGGGGAAGAATGCCGTCGATGCTTCCATGCGCCTGGGGCAGGACCTGAACGTGGATCAAACCCCCATGCTCTTCATCGATGGGCGCGGCCTGCCGATGCTGGCGGTCAACTACGATCAGCTGAAGACGATCGTCGCCTATCAATTCTCGATCGACAAATAGACGCACAGAAAGGCAGGAGCTAATGCCGATAGAACCTGCTCTCGACCCGGCGCGTACGGCTGTGCTCAGTATGGATATGCAGGCCGGGATCGTCTCGATCTATGCAGGAGGCGAGGAGGGCTTCCCGCAACGGGCGGCGGAGATTCTGCGCAGGTGCCGCGATCTGCGCATGATGGTGATCCACATCCAGGTGGGCTTTCGGCCAGGGCTTCCTGAGGTCAGCCCGCGCAATGCACTGTTCGCGGCCATCCGGAACTCGGAGCGGCATCAGAGGCTGTTTCAGGGGGAGTCGGGAAAGATTCACCCGGCGCTCGGGCCGGAGGAGAAGGACATCGTCATCAGCAAGCACCGGATCAGCGCCTTCACCGGCACTGATCTCGAGATGATCCTGCGGGCGCATGATATCGAGACGCTGGTGATGTTTGGCATCGCGACCAGCGGCGTGGTCCTCTCGACGCTGCTGGACGCAGTCGACGCCGATTATCGATGCGTTGTGGTGAAAGACTGCTGCGCGGACCAGGAGGCGGATGTGCACACGGTTCTGGTGGAGAAGTTTTTTCTCCGCCGGGGTACCGTAGTGACTGCGGAGGAGCTCCTCAAGTATCTCGGCGGCTAACGCTCCCTCCAGGGCATTGGCCATCCAGTCGGCCAGGCCGCGTTCATTCGCTCAAAATTTGTCGATAAAGGGTGATTTCCCAGTCACTTTTGGCCGTCGTGTGCGTCGAGCGATTCCGCCGCCTCTGCGCTCAACCGACGCTTCGTCGCGGTATGCGCGGGGTTACCGCTGGCGTGTGAAACCTTTGACAGTCCCATACATCTAATTGATAGCGGGATAGTTAGATTTAGGGTACGTCCTTGCGGCTGAGCATTTTTCTCTTGATTTTCATAGAAAAAATCCTTAGAATAATAAAGTTTGTGACTTCCCGAGCGGGTCTGTACAGGCCTCCGGTTTTTCTGTACGTCACTTTCAATAGCAGAGGGTAAATCATACATGGCAAAGCGTCGTGGCAATCCCAACTGGGGCAAGCCGGAGCCGATCGGCCCGGTCGTGCCGACCGTGACTTCCTTTGAGCAGGTCGTCAAGGAGTTTAAGCTCACTCCGGATCAGTATGTCCGCTCCACTCGCCTGCGCGAGTGGGCTCGCCGTAACCGCAACTCGAAGTACATCCCTGAGTCGCTGCTGGAAGCCTGGGGCTTCGAGATCGAATCCACCCTTTGATTCGATCCGGTAACGAGCTGTATCAGACGCCGCCTTCGGGCGGCGTCGCTGTTTTTGCGGGAGGTTTTTGGCGACAGGTCTCCTGAAATTCGGAGGCGTATCTGTCAGCGTCTTAGCCTCGACTCCGGCCTGTGGGAGCATGCGGCCCATGTCCGGCCGCCTGCCTCTTCCGACCTCTCCTTCGCGGCGGCTACCCGGAGCGCAGCTGAGCTGCTGGGCGCACGATAGAAACAGACGTCAGTAAACATCCAGCTTGCTGGCCACGTACTGCTTGCCATTGAAGCTCGCGCTCACGCCCACGCGCGAACCTTCGTGCAGGTTGCGGCTGGCGGGGAAGCGGGCCGGGTCGAACGCCACCGTATAGCTGCTGTCGTCGCGTGGATCGGTCAGGGCAATGATGCCGGCATGCAGATCCAGATAGGTCACGTTGCCGCTGAAATAGAAGCCCGACCCTGGCGTTGCCTGGATGGCGATCTGATCGGCAACTCCGTTGCCCTTGTTGTCGGATTCGAACTTGATCGAGATCAGCGCCCCGCGCATCAGATCGGAGGTGCCGGTGACGGAGGATGCGAATGCGGGCTGACCCATGCGCGCGATCTTCGTCCACGGTTCCACACGCAACTTAATCGGCTCACCGGAGAGGGTATTGCGCACCGTCACCTCGCCGTTGCGCGGATCGAACGCCAGCACCTGGCCTTCGCACTCGCCCTGCGGAGAACGCGACAGCATGTGGACGCTGATGGCAAAAACATTGTCCCCGTCGAGGATGGTCTCCACCGACGCGCGATCCTCAGGGCGCATGTCATCCAGCGGCGTCTTCACTCCGTCGCGATAGAACTGCGTGCGCTCATCGAAGAGAATTTTCATCGGCTTCCCGCCGCCGTAGATGCCCAGCGTGATCTGATCGAGTACGGGATCGACACTGCGAATCACTCCGCCGATGACCGTGCTTTTGCCCAGGGGCACTCCCGGCAAAGGTGGCAAAAAGCTCGCCCTGGCATTCGTGGTCACGCTGAGGTCGGCGTTGTCCGAGGCCGATGCCGTGGCGTTCTGCTGCGGTGTCGGGGGATTCGGTCCGTTCGCATCCGAATTTGCGAAGGACCATGGCACGCATGCCAGACTGCCCAGCAAAACGGGAATGACAAATCGCCGCATCTCAGTACACTCCGGCCCACGGAAAATTCCAGCGATAGTTGGATGATCCCGAGGGGACTCCGGTTGGACCGGCGACCCAACCATTCACAATTCCGCCGGCATTGTCCTGGCAAACCGGTGCGGCTCCCGTGCATCTAAGCCGTATGTTTCACAGGACCTGGCTCAGATCGAGCTGGGCGGGAGTGAAAGAAAGCGCATGATGGGTAACCGCTTAATACGGCTGGTCCCCGCAGCAATGATTTTGTGTCTCGGCCTGGCGCACGCCCAGGATCAAAAAACTCTGAAGATTTCGATTCCGCGTCGCAGTGAGCTGACTCCGGTGCAGCGCCTGAATCGCGATGGCGTTGAGGCTGTGCGCAAACTGCAGTACGATAAAGCCGAAACGCTGTTCTACAAGGCCTACCTGTACGATCCTTCCGATCCTTTCACCCTGAACAACCTTGGCTACATTGCCGAGCTGCAGGGCCAGCTCGACCGGGCCCAGCGCTTTTACAAGCTTGCATCGGAGCAGGGCACCAACGCTTTCGTCGACCTCAGCAACGAGAAGGAGCTGCAGGGGAAGCGGATGAGCTATGCGCTCGACAGCCTGAAAGATATTCCGATGCGCGTCAACCGCATGAATTTCGATGCGATGACCCTGCTGTCGCAGAACCGGGGCTATGAGGCGGCGACGCTTTTGCAGACGGCTCTGAAGTTCGACTCGCACAATGCATTCACGCTGAATAACCTCGGAGTCGCCAATGAGGCGATCGGCGATTACGACACCGCGCTGCGTTACTACAATGCGGCGGCAACGGCCCGTTCAACCGAACCAGCGGTAGTTACGCTCACTGGCGCGTGGCGGGGACGTCCGGTCAGCCAAATGGCGGCAGCGAATGCGCAGCGGCTGGAACAGCGCATGCAGGACCTGAACAATAACCAGGTGAAGTCGGCGCTGCTGGCCTCGCGCGGCGTGGCCGCGATCAATCGCAACGACTGGCAAACGGCACGGCAGGATTTCACGCAGGCGTACCAGCTGAATCCATACAGCGCTTTCTCGCTGAACAACGAAGGCTATGTTGCAGAGCACGAAGGTGACGTTGAGACGGCGCAGTTCTTCTACCAAAAGGCGCAGCAAGCCGACGATTCGCGGACACCGGTCGGTTCAGCTACCTGGCACGGTGCGGAAGGCAACGCGTTAGCCGCCGTCGCTACCAACAACGACCAGGAAACCGAGAGCAAGCTTGACCGGGAGCGTGAGGCTCGCCATCTGCAAAATGGTCCCATCCAGTTGCTGCATCGCGATGGCACGCCGGTTGTTCCTGTAAAACCGGCACAACCTTCAGCGCCAGGCAGCGCAGCACCGGATTCCAATACGACGGCGCCACAACCGCAGCAATAACTTTCGACTTAGGATTTTCTGCCCTCCATGTCTAACTCGGCTCACTCCTTTCCCTCGAAGAAGTCCATGCTTCTTCTTTCCCGTCTGCTCCTCTCCTCTGGTTTCTCGCGGTCGTCCTCGAATGGAAAGGCCGGCCTTCTCGAGTCGGAGTTATGGAACATTGGCAGAAACCAGTTCGAGGAACTGGTCGCTCTCGCCGGCTCTAACCACGTGATCGTTCGTGGCATGGAAGTGTTTGCGGGCATGATGCAGGCCCGGCTGGACACAGTTCGCGCCGAGTGGGCTGCCGAAGCCCTGGCGGTCGAGCGCGCGCGTATTCAGAACGCCGTCCCCTACCTCCATGCTATTTGCAATGTGCTGGAGGAAGAGGGGCACGACGCGACCGTGATCAAGTCGCTCGATCACTGGCACGACCTGGGCAGCGATCTGGATCTCTATACCAATGCCGACTCGGCGAAGATCCTCGAATTGATGAAGCACCGCTTTAAAGCACGCCTGGCGCCCCGCAGCTGGGGCGACCGCCTTGCCCGTAAGTGGAATTTCCTCATCCCGGGCCTTCCCGAGGCCGTCGAGATTCACATGGGCCGGCTTGGACAGACCGGCGAGCAGGTGGTTCTGGCTTCTTCCGTGGCGCGGCGCGCCCGCACGGTAACCATCGCCGGGACTACCTTTCGGGTGCCTGCGATCTCTGACCGCCTGATGATTTCAGCGTTGCAGCGCATGTACCGCCATTTCTATTTTCGGCTGTGCGACATCGTCGACAGCGCAAGTTTGGTCGAGAGCGACGCCGTGGACTATGTCGATTTGCAGCGTGCAGCCACCGCGGCTGGTATCTGGGAGGGAATGGCGACTTATCTGGTGATCGTCTCGGATTACGTCCGGCAGTTCCGCGGGTCCGGTCTCAGCCTGCCGGAATCCGTTACCTCGGCCGCGCGTTTCGACGGACAGAAGGTTTATTACGCCCGTGAATTCCTGCGCATCCCTATCCTTCCGCAGTCGGCCTGGCTGTACGGATCCCAACTCACCGGTCTGTTGCGCAGGCGAGATTTGCAAAGCAGCGCGCGTCTCGGACTGTTGCCATGGCTGGCGACGGCAGCTGCCGTTGGCCAGAAAATCACCGGCAGCGATAAGGGCATCTGGTAGACCGGTTGGGCAGGTCGATCGATCCGCTTCCGCTGCGAAGGCTGGGCGGGCAGGGATCCCTCACTGCACCACCCGGGAAGAACCCAGATCCCATACGGGCGCCTCCTGCAGCTCGGCGGCGCCATCGTTGTCGCTGCTGAGTTCCAGCGAGCCGAGATCATGCCCATCCTCATCCAGGTCGGGAAGACCGGAGGGAGGCCAGTCGGGCGGAAGTGGTGCATCCTGTGAAGCTGGTGATGCGCCATCGATGACGCCTCTGCCATTGCGCATGGCCTTCTTGCAATTTTGTAACTCAAACCAGCGAAGATAATTGCGAATGACGCAACTCATCGTCATTCGTACTCCAGCCGCATAGTTATGTTCCGCCATGCGGCGCTGTAATTCAGGCGAAGTAAGAATCGTGGTTAGTTGTTCTGCCAGGTGGTTGGCGTCGCCAATCCTGTAGAAGCTGACGGCCATATCTTCATCCGCAGCCATCTCGCGCAGGTCGGCGATATCTGCGCATACGATCGGGACAGCGTATTCGCACGCCTGATGCGCGGGTCCGCTCGATCCGGTGGCAGAATCGTAGGGCATTACCAGCACGGAAGTCGACTGGTAAAGCTCGGGAATATCTTCCTCAGGAACATATCCGCGAAATTCAATCGGTAAGTGTCGCGGTTGCGTCTCGCGTATGGATTCCCAGTAGCCGGCTTTGGTGTGGTGATTCGCCCCGGCGACCACTAACCTGGCGTTCGGAACCTGTTTCAGAACCAGAGGAAACGCCTCCATCAGCGTTTCGAGACGCTTATAAGTGCCCCAGTGTCCAATGGCCAAAATGCGTAACTCAGGGTTGCCGCGCCTCGAAAAGTCAGGAGGACTGGGATTCGATGCGAAGATACCATGGGTTCCCAGCAGGACGTTCTTAGCAGCGTATTTCGTGACCAGCGTGCGGTGATACCCAGGAAGCAGCACGGAGATGGAGTTGGCTTTCAGCAGTGCGCGCGTAGCAATGTCGGTTCCGAGCCGGAACAAGCGCTCTCGGCGGAGTCCCGCAGCGGCGAAATCGACGTGTTCCAGCACATGGTGCAACGTAATGTGAGTAAAGAAGCCACATGCCCGGGTGAGTGCAGGGGCCGTGAGTCCGGCCAGCGCAGCCAGGGGGCTCTCGGGTGTGGCAAAACTGGAAAACACGAGGTTAAACCAAACGATGTCCGGTTTGATCTGCCGGATCGTGTTGACCAGTCGCACCGGAGTCGCCAGGCTGGCGAAGTTCCAGCAGCGGATCACATGGAATCCGGGCAGTTCCTCCTGCTGTTGGCCGCTGATCGAGTTGCCATTTTCGTCGGTCGCGAAGTCATAGTTGGTCAGTTCGTCCGCCAGGATGGTGAGTTCGATACCTGGGTGACGCTGTAACTCCCGCGCGATGTAAAACGCGTACTCATTTAGCTGGCGCCCACTCGGTGGAAAGGTTGCAACCAGACAAATCTTCATTGAGAGCCGCCTTCAGAATAAGGTGATGCTGACATAAGGTCTGAACTGCTGGTTCTGCCCACCTGTAAAATTGAAGAAGGTCTCCTGTTGTACGCCGGCTGAAAAGCGAATTGGATACTGCAGGACAACATCCCCCGTTTCATCCTTGAATTCCCGGTGGAAGGGCATTCCGTAGGAAACTGAAAAACCGCTCTGGACCGCATCGTAAATATGGAACCCTCGTGTATTGGAGTAAGCCCCTGACGCCTGCACGCTCCACTTAGGCGACAGAGCCCACTGCAGACTGCCCGCGGGGCGCAGCGCCTGGGAGATCCCGGAGCGGGTTCCCACGGTTCGCCATGCCCGCAAATCTTCCGCGATGCCTTTCAAGTCGATATGCTCGCCGAAACGGCGATCCAGGCCTATGTAAGAAGAGGTGTAGTAGTCCTCGATACTCACGGGCGAGAACGTCTGGTCATTTTCCCCCCAGCCCGTGACCAGGGCTGTTTTGCCCCACGGTGCTCCCACGCGGAAGTCGACCGCGGCGGCAAAGGCGCTCGAATGGAGATTCGATTCAGTGAATGGGCCGGTCTCGTGCAGAACATAGCCATCCACGGCCACTGCATTGAAGAACGAACTGGTCGACAGATATGTAAACTCGCGGAACAGGTTCTGATCCAGTTCAACCGGCTGCAGGGAATCGCGCCGCACGGTGGCCTGGACACCACTGTTGAAGGTGAGGACATTCGTTCCCAGGTGGACCGTGGGATTCACACCGAAGTTGAAGGAGTAATCCGTAGTATCCCGATCGACGATAGAGTTCGTGGCTGGTACCGAAATGGTGCCGCGCGCATTGCGCAGCTCAAAGAAGCCGCTCGCAGTGGGCAGATAGTGCCAGTGAAGATGAAAGGCGCTGGTCCACTCGGTTTGCAGCGAAGAGCGCGGCGGAGGCAGAAGGGAAGTGTCCGTGGGAGGCACGGGGAAGGCCGCATCGAGTTTGGAGTCCAGCACGTAGACGGTGGTGTCCTCGAAGATCGGGTCAACCGAAACGTCAGACAGCACACTCCACGTGGGATTGAGCCTGAGCCCCTCGTCGCCGCCGGCTGCGAGCAGGTTCTGCTCGGCGGTTTGATCTTCGCCGGCGGCATCCGAGGCCTGCGCGAATGCGGTGAGTGCCTGCGTACTCCGATGTTCCTGGCGATACACATTCGCCTCGGCCAGCAGATACTGGTAGTCCGGTTCGTCTTCAGGCGAATTGTTGACGGCCGCAAGTTCTCCCTGGGCCCTGGCGGTGTCTCCCAAAGCGAGATACGTATTGGCCAAACCGACACGCACTGCTGTATCGGATGCGCCTGCGGCCTCAGCACGTTGGAGGTAGGTCTCCGATAATTGGTAATCATGCATTTCCCGGAAAAGGTCCGCCGCTTGCAGCATTTGCTGGCCGGTGGGCGGAAGCGTAGTTCCGGTTTCTGCCTCCATCAGCGCCAGAGCAATTTCCCGATTGGCCTCTTCGTTATGGCTTTGCTGCGCCATCATCTGTGCAATCGCCAAACGCACGCCGACGCGGTCGCTCTCCGGCATGGTGAGCGCCCGCCGGTACCGCTCCATGGCGGCCTTCTGGTCTCCGAGGTGGCTGAGAGCATCGCCCGTAAAAAGAAACACCTGCGAAGCATCGGAGTGGGACGAGTCGGCCGCCGCCGGCCTGAGAAGCGCATGCTGCTCGGCGATCTTCACATACTGCATGGTTTCGGCGGCGTCCCCCTGCTGCGCCCAGGAGCGTGCCAGCCAGGCGTACACCAGGTCGTTGTCGGGTAACAGTTTCTGCGCTCTATCCAGTTCGTCGATGGCCTCGTGATAGCGGCGTTCTGTATAAAGCGTGGTCGCAAGAGCCAGGTGCAGTGAGCCATCGTTGGGCGTGAATTTAAGCGCTGCGCGGTATTCAGTCACCGCTTTGGCCAGCGCCCCTTCCTGGCCGTACGCTGTGGCGCGAATCAGATGGATCGGCTGGCTGTCGCCCATGCCGCTCTCCGCCAGCGCCACCTGGCGCAGCGCCATCTGCGGCTTGTGCAGGTCGAGGCTGGTATACGCAAGCCCGAGATGGGCTTCGCTGTCCTTCGGGTCGAGCTTCAGAGCTGCTTCGAAATCGAGGGCGGCCTCACGCGAGTCGTGGAGATCGTGCAGCACGTATCCACGGTTGACGTAGGCGGTCAGCGCCCTGGGATCCCGCTGCAATGTCGTCGTGAAGTCCGCGCGCGCTTCCGTGAGCTGCCCGTTGTGCTTGTGCACGTAACCTGCCAGCAGCGGGATATCCGGCTCCTTCGGCAGGATCGGATCGTATTTCGTTGTCAGATTCAGCAGATCGTCATACCGATTCAGATGGAGAAGATCGTAGCCGTAGTAGACCACTACGTCTCGGTCGTTGGGCAGCACCTGCAATGCTTTCGTCGCGATTTCGGCCGATTGCTGATAATCGCCGCGGAAGCTCAGATATCGCTCCTGTTCGCGAAGAATCTGTGGCTCCTCACCCATGTCCTTTGTGGCGCGATGGAACCAGACCTCGGCCGTGTCGAGCTTGTGCGCTTCGATGCCGGCGTTCATTCCGCCTGCGACAAGCAGCGCGTTGCCAGGCGCCAGCGCATATCCCTTGCTGTAGGCGCTCTCCGCTTTTGCATAATCGCGGCGCGAGGTATACATATCGCCCAGCGCGAGCCACGGCACGTACAACTTCGGATAATCCTGGGCCAACTTCAGAAAATCTTTTTCCGCATCCTGATCGCGGCCCGCGGCCCGGTAGGCATAGCCCAATGAGGTGAGTGCAAAGCGGTTGTTCGCATCCATCACGAGAATTTTCTTATAGACGTCGATGGCCTCTTCGGTATGACCGACCTTCATGAGCAGATCGCCATCCAGCTGCAGGCTGTTGGGATCGGTCGCATTGAGGGCCAGCGCTTCATTCAGATCGGTGCGCGCGCCGGTGAGATCGCCGGTGTTGATCTTGATGAGTGCCCGCAGGCGCAGAAACGAACCTCGCTCGGGACCCTGCTGATCGAGGGCGTTAATGGCGGCCTGCGCCGTTGCCAGTTGGCGATGCGCTGCGTCCGTGTCGTGCAGGTTCTGGTAAAGCTCCATCAGGTCGACGTGCATCTGGATCGCATACAGCGGCCCCTCCGAGGTTTCCGCGGGCATGTGCGCGAGCGCGGCCTGGAATTCCCGGACCGCATCGCTGTCGCGCTCCTCGATGCGTGCAATCTCTCCGCGAATCGCATGCAGCCGGTAGTACTCCGGATCGATCGCCGCCGCTCGCTCGAGGAAATCGTTGGCGTGACCGATAGCCCCGGTCGCCACCTCAGCCTGCGCCGCCGCCAGCTGCAGGTTCATATCCTTCGGCATCGCATTGGCCACCTGCGCATACAGCCTGGCGGCTTCATCCTGTCTTCCCGCCAGCTGCCAGGTGAAAGCCAGCTCCGCTACCACGTCGGGGCGCGGCGAGTGAATCGACTTCAGCTCTGCGATCGCCTGGTTGTAATTGCCGGTCTCGCGGTAGTAGCCGGCCAGCGAACGCTCGACGTCGGGATTGTTCGGGGTGCGGGACTTCGCGATATCCAGATAGTGGCGCGCCAGGTCCAGTTGTTTGGTGTGCTCATACGAAAGCGCCAGCAACAATTCGGAGCGCGCGCCGGGGTGGATCCGCTCTGCCTGGCCAAGCGTCGCGATAGCGCCCGGATAATCGCCGGATCGCATCTGCAAATCGCCGAGCACCAGCGCGTCGTCGGTCTGCTTCGGATCGGCCGCGAGTATCTTCGTCAGCAGATCCTGAGCTTCCTTTGTGCGGCCCATGACTGCGTAGGTTTGCGCAAGGCCGGATTGCCCTTCCAGGGAGGAAGGGTTCAGATGAAGGCCATGATTGAAGGCGTCCACGGACAGCCCATACTTGGAATCGAGGCGCGCTGCGTAGCCCAGCAGGAACCACAGTTGCGGATCGCCGGGAGCAGCCTGGGCTGCACGCTGTGCATAGGTCACCGCCTGTTCGTGATCGCCGCGCTTCAGCGCCGCTTCCGCAGCGCCGGCCAGCCGGGCATTCTGAATATTCGATCCCCAGCCCAGCGATTGCCCCTGGGATTGCTGTCCCTGCGCTGGAGGCTGATTGGGCGCTGCTTGTGTATTGGCCGACCCGTTCGAGCCGACTTTGTAGGTTTGTGCAAAATTGCGGCTCACAAAGAACAGAATTATCAGAACAGCACCTGCAAATCTGAGCCAGCCAGGTCGAGCAATCAAGGTGTCACCAGTCGTTCGCACGGAATACACGCCTTGGATGCTGCCAGTGTGGTGAACGTTGGCCTGTTTACGCTGTGCGCGAAGAGTTTACGAGGCAACCAGAGGGGTCCTCTTTCGAATCCAAAGCTCTTTCAAGAGGCAATTCCTTGCAGAGACTTGAAGCAGTCGCACCATCGGATCGACCCATCCCATTGAGCTTCATCTTCATGGCAGCCTTTGCGGTCCATCTGCCGCTGTTGCTCATGGAGCTGCCGCTCAAGTCGTACGACACGAACCTCCATATTTTTTTCGCGTCCCATTACGTTCATCATTGGTTTAATCCCTGGAATCCGAAGTGGTACGCGGGATTTTCACAAACCACGTATCCGCCGTTGCCGCAGCAGTGGGTCGCCGTCGTCTCCCGGCTTATCGGATTGGATCTCGCCTACATGGCGGTCCAGTTTGCCGCAATTCTGCTGCTCGTGCTGGGCGTCTATCGCTTCGCTAAACTCTGGGTGAGCCCTCGCGCCGCATCTTTTGCCGCGCTGGCGGCCGTCTTTCTCGGGTCAGAAAGCTTCCTCGTCTATTCAGCCGGGCAGTTGTCCACCACCGCGGCCGCGCCTCTTTACCTGAATGCGCTGCCCTACATGTTTGAGTGGATTCGGGAAGGGAAGTGGCGCTCCTTCCTCAAAGGCAGCGTGCTGTTCACCGCCGCCGCGGCCGCTCACCACGCAACGCTGCTGTTCGGCTCCATGTTCTTTGCCATCCCTGTGCTGGCCCTGGTTCTCATCGATCGCGAAGGTGGCGAGCGCGTTTCAACGGGAGCCTTCATCGGTCGTACTGTGCTGATGACTTTCGTCGTGGGCGTCGCCGTTGCGGTGGTACTGCTGCCATTCTGGATCGCGCTGATCCACTATCCTGTCACGCAAACGCCGATTCCCCATGCCAGCCGCGCCAACTACCTTCTGAGCCCGGAGTGGGGGCTGAATTACTTCATCGTTCCCTGGGGAGCCCTGATCCTCGCGCTGCCGTTCATCTTTGTACGCGGTTCGGCCGTCGGGCGGCTTCGCCCGCTGCTGTTCGGTTTCTGGGTCGCCTTTCTCGTCGGTCTTGGTGGCACCACCCCCGTAGGCCATTGGCTTCTCGGCCGCGCCTTCGAAGTTCTCACCATGGAGCGCTTCAGCTACTGGGCGACGTTGCTGGCTCTGCCCTTTGTGGGCCTGCTGGCTTCTGAGCTCATCGACCACTATCGCTTCAAGGCGGCTGCGGGATTAGCCCTTGCAGCCACTGCGACGTGCGCGCTGGCGGTGTCGTGGTCCACATTTCATCCTGCCGACGCGCAGGATTTCAAAGTAGATTCCTGCGCAAACTGGCTGAATCGCGACGGCCACGACAACTACCGGTATCTGACTCTGGGATTCGGGAACAAGATTTCCCGCCTCTCGGTTCTCACCGACGCCGGCACGGTTGACGGCGAGTGGAATTCCGGACGCATGTTGCCCGAGCTCACCGCGCACGGCGGAGCCGCACTCACAAGCTCCAAATATTTTGGCACCGAAGGTCTGGACGCGCTCCGGGCCATTCTCGATCACGCCGATCGCTACGGCCTGAAATGGATTCTTGTCCGCGATATGTATTACGACCCGCTGCTGACCTTCGGCGGCTGGCGTCGCGTGGATCAGCTGGAAGACCAAACCATCATCATCTGGAGCAAAGATGGCGTGCCCCCGGCTCAGCCGGTCAGAGCGGCGCAGATGCCTCCTCGATGGCAGGGTCTGATGTGGGGAACGTTGCCCTTCGGCAGCAGCCTCCTCGCCATTCTCGTCGTGTTGATTCCCGATAAGCGTCGCACCCTTGCCGGCGTCGAGCCGGACGCCGCCCAGGAAGATTATGCGACAGGAAGGCTGGTTTCGTGATGGGTGGACGGCTCCTCGCTCTCGTTCTGGTTGCAGCTACGGTTGTGCTGGTGGTGATGGGGACGATGTGGCCCATCCCCTCGGCAGCTGCCTTTGCCGGCATCAGCGGCAGCGGCCTCGTTCATTCCTGGTCCACGCCGGAAGATGCGGTCGACAATCTGGCCAACGACCTCGCCCATCGGAACTGGGCGAGAGCTTACTCGATTCTGAGCAATCGAGGGGAGTTTACCGAGCAGGATTTCATCCGTGACCTGACCGGCAGTTATCCCAGTCTCCGCACCTATGCCAACGTCGATAACTTCGAGGTGCGCCCTCTGCATCAGTCGGATAGCCAGGCTGAAGTGCAGCTCAGGCTGCGCTGGTCGACCGTGGTGGGCGACTTCCTTGACACGCGCAATCTCCAGGTCGTCAAGGTTGGAGATAACTGGGCGCCCGTCTGGCCGCTCGTCAAAGAGATTCACGTTCCTCCCCAGGTGATTCCCGTCAATTACCTGCGCTGGGATGTGATCTACCGTGGACCAGCAGATGACTGGGGCGCTCAGGATGTTGATGCACCGCATGTACGCATCGTGGACATGCATCCGATTCAGCGCGCCGCGGGGGTCGTCGTTCTGGGCGAGTTGCTCAACGAGGATGTGGTTCCTGCCTTCGTGTCGATGAAGGCAACTCTGCTCGCGAAGAGCGGATCGCCCATCGACACCGAGGAAGCCTTCGACAAAATGTCTCACCTGCTGTTGCCCAAGCAGGTCACGCCGTTTCTCATCACCTTTCCCAACGCTTCGCTCTCCGATGTGGACAGCATCCACATGGATCCCACATCGAACCTCATCTCGGCTTCGGCGGATCCGGTAGTCGAAATTCAGAATCAGAAGTTGAACCCGGCGCCGGATGCTTCGTTCACCGGGCAGCTGGTGAACCAGAGCGGGCAGATTGTCAACATCGCCCATGTTCTGGCGACCCTCTACGATTCGAGCGGCCAGCTGGTGTGGGTTGTCGATCAGTACATCGATCGCGCACTGTTGCCGCAAACGCCGGTTTCCTTCAACATCGCCATTCCTCAGGACCTGGCCAGAAAAGTCAGTACCGAACGCGCTGTGGTCGCCACCTATCGCGAGGGTGGTTTCCAATGATGATCCGTACCGGTACGGCTCTGCTTGCTTTTGCTGTGTCCGCTTGTCTGATGCCCGCGCTGGGGCAAACCTCAGGTCTTGCTTTTCCGAAAAACGTCACGGCCGGTAGCGCATTCACGATTCCGACCAGCGGCGCCGGCCGAGCGACCTTGTACGTTGCCGGACCCTCCGAGGTGTTCAAACGGGATGTGCAGCTGGGGCAGCCGCTCGTCTTTTCCGCATCGGATCTGGATCATGCCGGCCATTACCTGGCGGTTCTCGTCAGCGATTCCTCGACCGAGACCAGCGAGTTCGACGTGGTGCCCGCCAGCCAGCCGGCAGACCTCACCTTTCTCGCCCGGCCGTCGCGGCTTCCTGTCGATCTGCAGAACGGCATTACCGGCGCCGTTTATCTCTTTGACCCCTTTCAGAACCTGATCATGAAACCGACGCCGGTCAGCTTCGAGCTGTCGGTCCCCTCGGGCGCGACGCAGACACGAACCGCAACCACGAACGAGGGCGCGGCGTGGACCGAGATGAATTCCGCGACGAAAGAGGGAAGTGGGAAGTTCGTCGCGCAGGCCGGCAATATTTCCGCCACGCGCATCATCCAGCAGGTCCCGGGCGATCCCTGTGGACTGAAGATGACGGCGCGTAAGGTGGGCGACAAGCTCGATCTCGTGACCGACCCATTGCGCGACTGCAATGGCAACGCCGTCTCCGAGGGAACCATTGTGACGTTCACGGAGAGCTGGAATGGCGGCGAAACCACGGTGGACGTACCGGTGAAGCATGACGTCGCCGAGGTGCAGGTGCCCGCCTACAACGGTGCCCGCATTTCGGTCGCCACCGGGGTTGTCATGGGGAACGAAATCCGCTGGGGGGGGCAATGATCCGGCCTCTTCCCATCTTTCTGCTCGCCGTCTCCGCAACACTGGCGGCCGCTCAGGGTTCCGTAAAGGTGGAACCAACGACACTGCAGGGGCCGCGGCCTCTGGCCAGGCAGACGGAGACCTCAGCCATTCGCGATTATCTGGAGGCGTGGCAGAATCTGAGCGCTGCGCTGGACCAGAATCGTCCTGACCTGCTGAGTGAGGGCTTTGTGGGTACGGCGATGGAAAAATTTACCGCCACCATCGACGAACAGAGCAAATTAGGCCTGCACGCTCGTTATCAGGTGCGTTCCCACGACATAAAAATTATTTTTTACTCGCCCGAGGGGCTATCCATTCAGCTGGTAGACAACATCGAATACGATGAACAGCTTCTCAATCAGGAGAAGGTTCTCGCAACACAGCCGATGCATGCACGTTATGTCGCGGTGCTGACCCCTACAGAAGTCCGCTGGAAAGTGCGCGTGCTTCAGGCAGAATCGCAATGATCGAGGGCCTGCGCTGCAGGCCGACGTACGACCCAATTGAAAGACTGAAAGACCATTCAGGCCGGCATACCCGGCAGGCCTCCGTCTTTTGCGGAAAAATTTGAGGAGGGTAGATGATCTCGGTCGTCGTACCGATTTTCAACGAAGAAGAAAATATCCTGCGCTTCCACGAGGCGGTCGCGGATGCCCTGATGGACATCGGCGAGGAGTGGGAGGCCGTTTACGTCAACGACGGCTCAAAGGATTCTTCGCTCGATTTGCTGCGTACTCTTCAGGAAGACGACTCCCATGTGGTGGTCGTCGATCTCTCGCGCAACTGGGGCCACATGGGCGCAATCTCCGCCGGTTTACAAACCGCGCGGGGCGATGCTGTGGTCCTGATGGACGGCGATTTTCAGGATCCTCCGGGGGTGATCCCCGAGCTGGTGGAGTCATGGCGTGGCGGCGCACAGATCGTGGTCGCGGTCAGAAGGAGCCGTCAGGAGCGCCGGAAGCTTCTCGCCAAACTGTTCCCGCTCTTCTACCGCGTTCTTGGCGCGCTCTCCGATTTTCCGATTCCTCTGAACGCCGGAATCTTCGGATTGATGGATCGTCAGGCGGTCGACTCCGTGAACGAGTTAAGGGAGAAGAATCGCTACCTGCCCGGTCTTCGCGCGTGGGTGGGCTATACCAACGCCATTGTGTACTACGACCGCCAGGATCGCGCGGCCGGCGACGGCAAGCTGTCTTTCATCAGCCGCATCAAGTACGCGATGGATGCGATCACCAGCTTCAGCTACAAGCCGCTGCGGCTGTGCTTCGTCCTGTCGGGCATTTCCTGCTGCATGTCGGCGATCTTCGCGATGGCCAGCATTTTCAGCGCCGCACCGCTGAACTCGGTGGGATTCGGTGTCTCCTCCGCCATCTTCCTGGTCGGGGGCGCGCTGCTCTTGTGCCTCGGCGTTCTCGGCGAATATATCGGACGCGTCTATGACGAAGTTCGCCAGCGGCCGCTGTCGATCATCAACAAGGTCTATTACGCTTCGACCGGGGTGGGCGTGCTGGAGAGCGGTTCGGAGTACGAGGAGGAGCAGCCCTCCAGGGTTTTTCGCATCGCCTAGATCAGGGAGCCTGCTGCGTCGGGCCCGATCCGCACTTCGGAACTCCGGGCTCGATGGCGGTGCCTTCTTCGTAGTCGTTCCACGTCGCGATCAGAAGATAGGGCAGCGGAGCGCTGGGCGAATAAAACTTCCGCCACAGGTTGAAGGTGTCGGTAAAGGTCTGGCCGCAACGCGCGGAGATGTGGCGATTTAAGCTCCACGACGCTTTGCTGTCGTTGAACTGCGACCACGCGCCGCCGACCGCGATCTTGTCGGGATACTTCGCAATCATCGTCTTATAAAAAGCCTCGAGGTAGTCCTCCCCCCAGTTGCTGCCGTCCGCCGCCCACCCCTTGCTGCCGGGATTCACCCAGGCATAGAAGCCGTCAAAGGCGCTGGCGTTGGGACCGGGAATGTTCTCGTAGATCAGTACCGGAGACGGGTTCCACTTGCTGACGAGGTCGTGGACGCGATTCCAGTCCGTGTGGCCGCCCTTGGGAAAGATGAAGATCATGGGATGGCCGTCGTCGCTCAGATACGCCTGACGCCCGGCTGCATTCGCGGCGAGATACGTGTCGCGGAACGTGATCAGATCCGCGATGGTCTCGTCGGTTGCGCCATCCTCTTCATTGGTCTCGTCGTACATCATCGCGATGTGAAAGTTTTCCTCCGCGGCAATGGGCTGCAGCAGTTCGTAAGTGCGGGCGTTGAAGGGGTCGCGATCCCCATACCAGTCCACCACAAAGGCGGAGATGCCCATCGATTTTGCCCGGTGGATCTGTTTGCGCAGCTCTTCCGGATCGTGCGACGAATAGCCCACTGAGATGTGCTGCGGATGTCCGAACCATGGCTCATACACCGCGAGGATCTGCGGCGAAATGCCGGGAATTCCAGCTCTCAGGTGCGGGTTTTTATTGGTCGAAGGTGTTGGAGAACAACTGCGAACAAGCAAAAGAAGAGCAAACAAAAATGCGGTGGTTGTGCGTGCCATTCGTGGAATATCGATTAGACGAGGATCGTCGCGATGCGGTTGTCCCAGGAATCGCACTTTGTGGCTCGACGGCGCGCTGGCCAGGGCAGCCACGCCTCCCCTCGTGGCATCCAATGGTCAGTTTCATTGGGGAAACTCCGCGCCGCGCCGCCGGGCAGCCTGGAGCGAACCGCGTGACAGTCCTGATCGGAGAGGCGTCCCATCACAACGGAGTCCCAAGTTGCAGAAGCCGGCCCCGCAGAACAGGTGAAATCACTCCATGCGCGCATTGTGTCGGGCGGTTTCGTGCTGCTGCTCGGCACCGGGCTCGCGACCGCGGCCAACTTCCTCTATAACATCGCCGTTGCCCGCTTCCTGGGCCCCATCGGCTACGGGCACGCGACGGTTGTCTACACCCTTCTCATCCTGAGCTCCGCGGCGACGCTTTCCTTTCAGATCGTTGCCGCCAAAGTGGTCGCGCAGCAGACCACTCCCGAACAGAAGCACGCCGTCTACCGCGGCATCCATCGCGCGGCCTGGGGCTGCGGCCTTCTGATCGCCCTGTTCCTGCTGTTATTCAAGAAGCAGATTACGAATTACCTGAACCTCCCGACGTCAACCCTCGTCGTTCTGCTCGCCGTCGGCGTCGCCTTCTACGTTCCGCTGGGCAGCCGGCGTGGTTACATCCAGGGCGCATGCCGTTTCCGCGTGCTGGCCACCAACCTGGTTCTCGAAGGCCTGGTGCGTCTCGGTGGATCGCTTCTGATGATGCAGTTCGGCTTCGGCGTGCGAGGCGTCGTGGGCGCGAATGCAGCCGCCGTGGCCTTCGCTTACTTCGCCGCCGTGCCGTCCACGGGAGTCGGGCGCGTGGCGAATCCGCTATTGTTCCGCGAGGGAGTCAGGGAAGTCGCGCAGGCGGTGGTCTTCTTCTCCGGGACCTGTCTCATCAATAACTGCGACATCGTGCTGGTCAAGCATTTCTTTCTTCCCACTGCCGCCGGTCTTTATGCCGCGGTAGCCATGGTGGGCCGCGTCATCTTCACCCTCTCCTGGTCGGTTGTCAATTCGATGTTTCCTCTGGTCGCCGGCACGCGCAAAGAAGAGAGAAGCGCGCTGAAGGTGATCGCAGCCTCCTCGGCCATGGTGCTCTCGATCGGAACGGTGCTGGCACTCGCCCTGCGCTTCACGCCGGTATGGCTGTGGGTCAAATTCTTCGGAGCCGGCTTCGGACTCGGCGGCCACTTCGGTCTGCCGTATCTGCTGTCTCTCTACGCCATCACTACCATTCTGTATTGCCTCAGCGTGGTGGTCATCACCTATGAGATGTCCCACAAGATCGCCAACACCAGCTGGGTTCAGCTGGCCTTCAGCGCGGTCATCGTTGCCGGCATCTGCCGCTTCCACGCGTCGCTGCGCGAAGTGATCTGGGTGCAGCTCATCCTGATGATCGTTCTGCTGGTCATCGTGGCCGTGCCGTTTTTCCGGAAGACGATGGCGGATGTCCGCCTCGAGCAGGAAACCGCCGCCGGCGACGGGCCCATCAGGATTCTGCGCCGCGTTTCGGAAGACGAAGTGATTTGCGACTTTTTAAAGAATGACTTCAACAGTCCCGCCTTTCACTCCTACCGGGACTCCCTGAACCATCTGGTCACCGACCCGACTTCAGCGATCCGACCGAAAACGCGAAGAGAAGGGCATTGCTGTTTATTCGACACGTTGCTCTGTGGAAGGAACTGCCCGCGGATACCGAGTGGTATGAGGTTGAGGTGAGGACGACGGAGCTGCGGCAGATTCACTCCTTCCCGCGAGCGCAGTGGCGCAAGGTCGCGCGCGGAGATTTTTCGGTCACCACTATCGCCGAACGCATGCGTCAGGACTCCAGGGTCATCGAACCCTTGTTTCGTTCCAAGATCGATGCGCTGATCGAGCGCCTTCTCCGCGACGATCCCGATCTCGGCACCGTGGTCCTGATCGGCGTGAATGTGAATGAGCCGCTGACCGTGATCGACGGCAATCATCGCCTGATGGCGGCCATTCTGGCAGCGCCGGAGGGTGTGCAGCGGCTGCGCTTCCTGTGCGGCCTTTCGCCGAGAATGAGCGCCTGCTGCTGGTACAACACCAATCTCCTCACGCTGCTGCGTTACGGCAAAAACAGTTTGGCGCACATCGTGCGCGATCCTGAGATTGAGCTGGCGCGCCTGTTGCGTGGCGCCGGAAGCAGCCGGGAAGTGCGGGATCCGGAAGTTCCGGAATCGGGGCCAGAGGAAGGAGGAAGGGAACTGGTGGACAGAACAACAGGAATGCGTGCCGTTGCGGTCAAGCGCCTTCCGGACGTGCTCAGCGTCCAGCAGAAGGTGGCGTTTCTTCATGAAATCGGCAGCGTTATGAACGCGAGCCGGCCTCGGCTGGTGCTCGACTGTTCCGGCCTTCGCGCGTGTGACAGCTCCATGATTCACCTTCTGCTCCATTGTCTTGAAGAGGCGATGAAGCGCAATGGCGACGTCAAACTCGCCGGAGTTCCTGCGGCGGCGGCGATCGTTCTCGTCAGCACGGGAGTAGCACGGCTGTTCGAGACGTACGACACTACCGCGGAGGCGGTGAACAGCTTTCATCAACTTCCGAGTACGAAGGATCAGCGCTCCGGCTGTCTCGGCCCGGCGTCGGAAGAAGCAGCTTAGCCGACGGCTGCCAATCGGTTGCGCCGGCTGGGTTCGGAGTCAGAGTTTCAGGGAAGGTTCGGAGAAAGACATGAAGACTGCAGTTCTGTGGTTGCATCGGCAAATTGCGACTGGGCTGGTGCTCCTGCTGGCCGCGCCCTTCGGCGTGGCGGCCTCGGCACAGCAAGTGCCACCGCCGCCTCCGCAGAGCAGTGCGCCGCTGGCTTCGGCGCCGAACATCGCCCCCGGGACCAATCAATCAGCCAACGCCGCGGCCGAGGTCGCATCGCTGCCCGATAGTCCGAGCCCGACCGCTCCGCAGACAGCGCCCCAGGACAATCCGCCGCAGTCCGCTCCACAACAACAGCCCGCTCCGCAACAACAGCCCGCTCCCAATCAGCCCATGGGCACCGCGGCTGCTCCTTCTCAACCGGCGTCCGGCATCGCTGCATCGAGGCCCGCCGGCGCCGCAATTGCTCCGGCAAAACAGAAACGCTCGCGGACCTTCGCCATTCGGGTCGCGCTGATTGTTGGTGCTGCGGTCGCGGTCGGCACCGTGGTCGGCTTGTCGGAAGCCAGCCCCAGTCGTCCCTGAGACATCGAGAAACCACATGGGCCCACGATCGAGTCACGAGCGAACCCGATTCATCAGCTTTTCCGGTATCGACGGCGCCGGCAAGAGCACCCAGATTGAAGCGCTGCGCATGCGCCTGCAGCAGGCAGGACTGCGCGTTCGCGTGCTCACGTTCTGGAACGACGTCGCGTGCCTGACCAGCGTCCGCGAAACCGCCGGCCACAAGCTCTTCCGAGGCGACAAAGGCGTGGGAACCCCCGACAAGCCCATCGAACGCCGCGACAAAAATGTCCGCTCGCGCATGATGACGGTGGTGCGCTGGTGCCTCTACGGCGCGGATGCGGTTTCGCTCCGCCTCACCATCCGCAGAGCGCTGGCCTCGGGCGCCGACGTCGTGATCTGCGACCGCTACGCCTGGGACGAACTGGTGAACCTGAACCTGCGCAACTGGCTGACCCGATCCTACGCGAGGCTCATCAGCCGGATCGTGCCGCGCCCCGACGTCAGCTTCTTCCTGGATGCGGATCCCATTCAGGCCCGCGCGCGCAAGCCGGAGTACCCGCTCGATTTTCTCTGCCAATGCCGGGAATCCTATCTGACTCTGAGTGAGTTACTGGGGGGAATCACCATCATCGCTCCGATGCCGATGCCCAGGGTCGAGGCCGAGGTCCTGCGGCACATTGCGCCCGAGTTGGTGAGTGAGCAGGCGCTGAAGCTGCTGGAAGAGGCGGATAGCGGCGCCGTCGCCTGAGGCCAGGGGCTGAAGAAGCCCGACCTTTGCGGTCAGAGGTTACGTCTGATAACGGATATTATGTTAACTCAAGCTCAGCGCTGGGAAACTACCGCTCTTTCTCGCCCCACGCACCGCTGGCTGCCTGGACCGACAGCGCGATGCGGTTCCCCACGCCCACTTTGCGCATCAGCCGCGCCACATAGGATTTCACCGTCTGTTCGCGAATGCTCAGCGCCTGCGCGATCTCGCGGTTCGAACGCGCCAGCACCAGCTGTTGCAGCACTTCTTCTTCGCGCTCGGTAAACCGCGGACCCTGCCGCCGCCGGCGCGATGCGGATCCCTCAATCGCGCGATCCACAAACGTCGACAGCACCCGCCTCGGGGCCCAAATCGATCCGTTCAGGATGGCGTAGGCGGCCTGCATCACCTGAGCCGGCGTGGCGGTTTCTTCCAGCCAGCCCTTGGCTCCCGCATTGATCGCCTCAAGGATCTTCTCCGGCTCCGACCCCGCACCGATCACCAGCACTTTGAGTGCCGGATGCCGGGACCGCAGCCTGGCCAGCAGCGCCAGCGAAAACGCCTGATCCCGCAGAACGACGACCACCAGATCGAAGGAGGACTCCTTGAAAGCCATCGGCCAGTCCGTGGCGACGACCTGGAAATCCGGCTGTTCGGCGAAGATCTCACGCAGCCCCGCGATGCGCAGCGGCTCGAAGTCCAGCAGCCCCACGCGCATGCTTCGCCCGGCTTGACTGTTGATTTCCATGGCTCCTACAGTTTCGGCAGCACAATTCCCTGCTGCTTTTGATACTTCCCTTTGCGGTCGGCGTAGCTGATCTCGCAGGCTTCGTCCGACTGGAAAAACAAAATCTGGCACAGCCCTTCGTTCGCGTACACCCGTGCCGGCAATGGAGTGGTGTTGGAAATCTCCAGAGTGACAAACCCTTCCCATTCCGGCTCAAACGGCGTGACATTCACGATGATCCCGCACCGTGCGTAGGTGGATTTTCCCACGCAAATGGTCAGCACGTCACGCGGAATCCGAAAATATTCCACCGATCGTGCCAAAGCGAAACTGTTCGGCGGTACCAGGATCGAGTCCGCCTTTACCGTGACAAACGACCGTTCGTCAAAATGCTTGGGATCGACCACCGCGCTGTTGACGTTAGTAAAGATGTTGAACTCGTCGGAAACGCGCAAGTCGTACCCGTACGAAGAGAGCCCGTAGGAAACCACTCCCTCCCGCACCTGCTTCTCGCTGAATGGATCGATCATGCCCTTCAGAGCCTGGGCTCGAATCCAGCGGTCGCTCTTGATCGCCAATCATCCTCCTGCCGTCGCCCCCCTGCGGCACGGCCCTGCACAGTTTTCCCGCAATGCAGCCCCTCACGAGGCCTCCCGCCCGGCAAGCAGCGGTTTCCATCGGGGTAAAGTTGCATCTTACGGGAGGCGGCCCGCATTGACAATCCCGGTAAAGATTTCTACGATCACCTGTGAGCGGGACACTTCGCCTGACGGGGGAAAACCTTGATAAAACAGGACATTATTCACCAGGTGATTGAGCGCACCGGCCTGCAGCGCAACAAAGCCGAGGCCGCGGTCGATACCGTATTCGAGACCCTCAAGCGCGCCCTCGCCGAAGGTCAGCGCATCGAGCTGCGCGGCTTTGGCGTCTTTAACGTCCGCCCGCGCAAAACCGGCATCGGACGCAACCCCCGCACCGGCGCCGAGGTCAGCATCGCTCCCGGCAAAGCGGTCCGCTTCAAACCCGGCAAAGAGCTTCATCTGCTCGACGTTCAATAAAGTACTGCCGTAACGGCCCTGTCTGGGTACACTGTTCCTGCATCTTCCAGCCGGGATAGTGACGCATGGCTCTGCCAGCCTTTCAGGTTCGTCCGCTCCGTGAGAGCGCGCCTCTGCGCACCGTTCCCGATCCGTACGTCTCCCCGCTCGAAGGCGCCGGCGTTGCCATTTGCCTCCTCGGTCTCAGCATCTTCACCACGCTCAGCACGGGCGCGGTGCTCATGTACAACTTCCGTCGCGGCGCGCCTCCCTTCGCCGTTAATGCCGACTTCTTCCCTTTCGCCTGGATCGTGCGCCACCCGGAGCGGCTTTCTGCCGGATGGCCCTTCGCGCTGACACTGCTTGGCATTCTTTCCGCGCATGAGCTCGGCCACTACGTCGCCTGCCGCTTTCACGGGGTTCGCTCTTCTCTGCCCTGGGTCCTGCCCGCTCCGACCCTCATCGGAACCTTCGGCGCTTTCATCCGCCTTCGCTCCCGTGTCCACTCGCGCATCGCGCTTCTCGACATCGGTGTTGCCGGACCGCTGGCCGGAATGCTGGTCGCCATCCCCGCTCTGATCAGCGGCCTTCTCTTATCGCACAAGATGGCCGCCCCTGGCTTTCAGTCCACGGCCAGCATCAGCGTCAGCGTGCCAATGGCTCTCTCCGTCGTCGACAGCATGGTCCGCTGGTTCCATCCCGGCCTGCCTCCGCTCGACGCTTCCTTTAATCCGCATCCCGTGCTGGTGGCCGCGTGGATCGGTCTCTTCATCACCTCGGTCAACCTCATGCCCGCCGGCCAGCTCGATGGAGGCCACATCCTCTACGCCGTCTCGCCGAAGGCGCACCGCCTCGCGACCAACTCCATCGTCTTCCTCCTCTTTTTTGCGGGGACGATGTTCTGGATCGGCTGGCTGGTGTGGGGATGCTTCCTGCTGCCCGCCCTCCGTCATCCGCCGGTACCGGAGGCTCCCGCGTTATCGAAACGGTGCGGCTGGCTCGCCCTTGCGGGCCTCGTGCTCTTCGTCCTCACCTTCACGCTGCAACCCTTCGCCGGCGGCAGCCTGATGAACTTCCTGCATTAGGCAAACCGAGCGAAGCGCGGGCCACAAACCCATGCAGCACTGAGGTCACCCTCCCCAGCAAGTCCTCTCCGCAGTAATAAGGAGTGATGACTGTCAACGTAGCCCCAGCTACGCGATTGAGGCATTCTTCCGGCGGAAAGTCCAACGTACGATTGTGTTCATAACCAGAGGCGGAGGCCTGCAGTGCTAACTGCGGTCAACCGCTTCAATCGGTGTCCTGACCCGCTGCTCTCACCCGGCAGCGGGTTTCTTTTTTGCGCCGGAGTTTCTTCGGTCGATCGGCGCAGCGGATTGCGCAACATGGCAGAACACGACACGGATCCGATCGTTTTCCTGCTTTTATCCTGTTGACATTGTGGCTCTGCCGGATTCAGTCGTGAAGGCTCAGCAGCTGCGCAGGGAGTCGCTGGAGATTCGCCTTAATGCGCTTCGCGCGCAGATCGATGCCGCCAACGCGCTCTGTTCCACTGCGGAAATCGAAGCGCGCTGGGAACCGCCACAGATCGCGGAAAGGGCGATCCAGAAGATTCAGTACGCCGTCGACCGGCTTCGCCGTCATATCGAAAACTCTGCACTCGTCACCGTCCCGTTGAGGGACGATCTGCGCGAACGCGTCGCCGCGATCGAAACCAGACTGCAGACGATTCGCAATTCGGTCGCAAGACCGAAGGGCGAAGAGTCCACCGCTTAGGCGGCTGGCTCGCGCTACTCCTTGATGTGCACGACCGTGCAATTCACCTGCGTCATACCCTTGGCAACGGAGCCAAGATGGATATTGCTGTAGCTGCTCCAGGTATTCGCGGGAGTCGGACCATTCAGAGTCACACGATACTGCGACAGATCGTGCCCGCCGGCATCGTCCTGTTCGCACTGCACCACGGCCGTGGTCACGTTGACCGTCGAGTTATTCGTCCATTTCGCCGTCGTCAGCACCAGCAGCCCGCTCTGATTTTCCCAGTGAGCGACAAAATTCTGCTGCTTCAACGCTGCCGCATCTCCACCACCGCCAGGATTCGGCGGCGGAGTATTCGTTGGTCCCGGCTGCGGTGCCGGCGTGGAGGCCGCCGGGGGAGCGGTGGGGTTCTGCGACTTCTGGTAGAAGTAGTAGCCGATGCCAACCACCAGCAGAAGGATGATCACTGTTCCCATCATGCCGCCTTTGGCTGCATCGGGCGGAGGCGGCGCCTGCAGCGGGATGATGTGAATCGGTTGCGGTGCCGGCTGCATGTGCGATGGAAACGGGACGGCCGCTGCGAACGGTGCCGCAGGGATCGCTGCAGCTGGCTGGAGTTGTGGAGTCGAATTCCGCGCCCCTGCAGGATTCCCGATGGCCGGGGCGGCAATCGGCTTCTGCGGCGGCTCCGGTGCCACTTCCGGCTCGGGTTCCGTTAATGGAGCCACGGCCTGCTTCGGCGGCATCGTTTTCAGCTGGGTCGTCAGGATGCCCAGCGCACGCTCATAATTCCCCGTGAAATCCACGTGCTGAATTCGCTGCAGAGCCAGCGGAGCCACACAGGGCTGGTACAGCACCGGGATGATGATCTTGCCGTAGTTCATGGCAAAGTGAATTTCGTTGCGCACATTGCCCGACTTCGACGAGGCGGGAGAGAGGATCAGCAGCATGCGCGGCGAGTTGACCAGCGCCTCCTCCACCGCGCTGTCCCACTCGTGCCCGGGAACAATGTCCAGCTGGTCCAGCCACACCCGCGCGCCGGCCGCCTTCAGATCCTGCGCCAGACGCAAGGCGAACACGGCATCCTCGCGGCTGTAGCTGATGAACGTGACCGGATCAAGCGCTGCCAAGCATGCTCCTGACTTCGCACTACCGCCGGAGTGAATGGGGCGGGGATTCAGCTGGCAGGCGTGACGTGAACGATGCCGCAGTTCAGCTTGCTCACCCCCGCAGCCGCTTCACCCATTTGTACATTACTGTAGCTGCTCCAGGTGTTGGGCGGGGTCGGTCCATCCAGCGTCTTTCTGAACTGCGACAGTTCCGTTCCCTGATTGTCGTACTGGTCGCACTCCATCTCCGCGGCGGTCATGTTCACGTTGGAGTTGTTGGTCCACTTCGCCGTCACCACGATGAACCCATTCAGCGCCTGCCACTGAGCGCTCAGGTCCTGCTGCTGGGCCAGCGCCTTGTTGCCGCCCGTTCCCGGAGCCGGCGGCGGCGTGCTGGCGCCCGGCTGAGAAACCACCGGCGTTGGTGTTGGTGCAGGCGTGGGGGCGGGTGTGATGTGCGATTTGTTGTAGAAGTATAAGCCGATCGCGCCCGCGATCAGCACCACGATCACCGTTCCCACAATGCCGCCGCTCTTGTTGGTGGGAGCCACCGGCGGTGGTGGATAAGCTACGGCAACCTGTCCTGGACCCATGGGGGCATATTGCACCGGCTGCACCGGCGGCATGGTTGGCGGTAGATTCGGCGGACTCGCCATGGGCTGCGTCGCGGGCCGAACCGCGCCCGAAGGTCCCGGTACAGGCGTGACCGAGGCAGCGGACGAAGCAGCGCCCACCGTGGCTCCGCACTGCGCACAAAACTTCTCATTCCCGACTAATTGATTGCCACACTTGTTACAAAATGCCATGGACGACTCCGTCTCCTCAGAAAAGCGGATGAACTGACCGCGACTACCTGCGAAATTACGAAACCGCGCTTGCGGGCTGCATCGAGGCTTCGACTCTCTCCAGATTCGTCTGCAGATGGGCCCGCTGCTCTTCCTTCACCTGGCGCAGACCCTGCTGCACCAGACCGAACACAACATACCAGGAAATCACTCCGGTGATGATGTCGTTTCCAAGATACGGCAGCTGCATGAAGGCCGGAGCGTCCCACAGCGCATGCATGAGCACCGGAATCGCGAAGGCCTTCAGGAAATGCACGTCGAACAGCATGTTGACGTTGAAGGGCCGGTCCCCCTTCACGCGCCAGAAAGCACCTGCCGCAATCGCTGTCCACGCCACGTGTCCCAGAGGAGCCAGAATTCCGCGCAGCAGCAGGATGTGCAGCATCGCCACCACTCCTCCGTGCGTGGCCACCCCCTGGGTCTGCCCCCCGATCAACCCCTGGAGCAATCCGGGCAGGAAACCTTCGTTCAGCGCATAACCGGACGTTTCAAACGCCGCGAAGCCCGCGCCCACCGTCGCCCCGAACAGAATCCCGTTCAGAATGTATTTGTACCGGGCGCTGCGCATCACGATCACCACCGTCAGCAGCTTGGCGACTTCCTCGACAATGCCCGCTTCCCAGGTTCCCAGATCGAAAATCGGCAGGCTGTAGCCCAGCAAAGCGACAGCGAGGGAAACCACGGCTCCGAACAGGAAGAGCTTGCCTACGGTGAGCAGCGAAACGTTGCGCGGCGTGTTCAGTTCGTAGAACAGGATCAGCGTCGCCGAAGGCACGGCGAAGGATCCCAGAAACATCATCCCGGGGATGCAGTTCGTATTGCCCGTTCGCATGAAGAGAAACGTCAGCGCAAAGTAGGCGACCACCAGCGTCGCCAGCAACCGGAAAAACAGCCACGGCTTGGGCCATCCGGTTTCAACCAGCTCGATCGCGGGCGTGGTCTTCGCGGTGCCCACGAGCATGTACTCTTCCACCTGCGCCGCAGTGCGCTTCTTGAAGACCTCGGAGAACATCTGGCTCAGGCTGAAACCTTCCAGCTGCTCGGTCGATGCGAGGCTCTGAATCCTCCCCTGCAAACTGCGCAGAAGGTTCAGCTGCTGCAGAGTATGCGGATGAGCGGCCGCCTGAGGCACCACGTAATACACGGGTTGGGGCAGGCCCTGATAAACGGGCTGCGGTACGCCGGGATAAACTGCCGGCACTGCCTGAAGGGCGGGTTGCGGCAGTGCCGAAGGGACCGCAACCGGCGCTCCTGGCTGAACTTCACTCCCGTTGCCGGAAGCCTGATAGACCGCAGCTCCGCAATTGCGGCAGAACTTGTCCTCCGGCGGGACCGATGAACCACATTGGACGCAATACACCTGGTTTCTCCACTGCTTTGGCTTGGGGGATTGGTATAGGAAAGTAGCATGGAGTCGTTTTCGAAGTAAAGACAAAGATCGGGGCATTTCGTGACATGGCGTGGAACCCGGCCGCATTCCTGTGCGTAGGTAAATCAGTCACCGTTCGGGAGTTACTGTGAACGCATCTTCCGCGGCCGCTGCGCCCTCCGCCGTCGCCGCCTCACCCCATCGCCTCACTTCCGGACCCGCGATCGTGGCCGGAATTGCGCTGGTGAAGTTCGCCCTTGAGCTCCACGCCGCGCCTCACTATGGCATCTTCCGCGACGAGATGTATTACCTCGCCTGCGGCCAGCACCTCGGCTGGGGCTACGTCGACCATCCGCCGCTGATGCCGTTCATCGCGTGGCTGGTCAGCCACACTCTCGGGACCTCGCTCCTCGCCCTTCGTCTGCTGCCCGCTCTGGCCGGCGCCGCGCTGGTTCTGCTTACTGGCGCCATGGCGCGCAACATGGGCGGAGACCGCATGGCCCAGGCCCTTGCCGCACTCGCCGTCCTCACCGCGCCCATCTACATGCTCATGCAGCACTGGTTCACGATGAACGCCTTCGAACCGGTGCTCTGGATGGCCTGTGCCTGGTGCGTGCTCCGCTCGATCGAAACCGGCAACCCGCGCTGGTGGCTCTGGATCGGCGTGCTGTGCGGCATCGGCCTCGAGATGAAGTACACCATCGTCCTCTTCGCGGCTGGCCTGCTCCTGGGCCTCGCGCTCACGCCGCATCGTCGCGTTTTTGCTTCAAAATGGTTCTGGCTGGGATCGCTCGCCGCCCTCCTCATCTTTCTTCCGCATTTCATCTGGCTGGTGCAGCACCACTTCCCTTTTCTTGAATACGAGCACAACGTCCGCAGCACGCCCCGCGATGTTCGCCGCGGACCTATCGCCTTTTTCCTCGATCAGGCCCAGATCCTGAATCCTGTCTCGGCTGTTTTGTGGGTTCTCGGATTGCTGTGGCTCCTCTTCACCCGCACCGGCGCGCGGTACAGCATCCTGGCGTGGACCTTCCTGGTCGTCTACGGGACGCTCATGATCACCCAGGGCAAGAACTACTACGTCTCGCCCGTTTATCCCATGATGTTCGCCGCCGGCGCAGTGGCCTTCACGCGCTGGTTCCGCAGTTCCTGGTCGCGCGCCGCTTACACGGCGTTGCTTGCTGTCTCGGGAATCCTTCTCGCCCCGCTCTCTTTCCCACTTCTTCGCCCCGCAACCTTCCTCCGCTACGAGCACGCGCTCGGCATGGGACCGGTCATCAAAGCCGAGAATCAACGCACCGGCCGCCTACCGCAGTTTTTTGCCGACGAATTCGGCTGGGAGGACATGGTCCGCAAAACCGCCGCCGTCTATAACAGCCTCCCACCCGACGAGCGCGCCCGCACCGCCATCTTTGCCAACGACTGGGGCGAGGCCGCGGCCGTCGACTACTTCGGTCCGAAGTACGGCTTGCCTCGCGCCATCAGCGCGCACAATTCCTACTGGCTCTGGGGACCCCGCGACTACGACGGCAGCACGGTCATCGTCCTCGGCAGCGACGGCACCGGCGACCGCGAACACTTTCAGAGCGTTATCGCCGCAGGAGACGTCGACAATCCCTGGTCACGCCAGGACGAACATTTCACGATATGGCTCTGCCGCGGATTGCACGAGGATCTCCGCGCCTTCTGGCCGACGATCAAAAAATGGGGATGAACGATACGCTGAGAAAGGCGCAAAACTGACAGAAGCGCAGGACGAGTCATGGACAAGACGATTCGCAAATTCGCCAGCTTCGAGGAAATGAAGGACGCCGAATATCGCGAGTGGCAGGCGTTATCCCCACAGGCTCGGCTCGATGCCGCCGCCGAGCTTTCAGGAACCATGTACGGCGGGTAGGACTCGGCGAGCGAGATTGAATCGAGACCTCAAAGAACCCTCGTCCGCGTCAAACGGAAATCGCGTTGAGTATCCGGTCGTCGCCTTACGCCCGGAGCTAGCCGGAATCCCCTCGCGCTTCAGGCTCGGCGTTTGCTCGTTGCGCGCTTGCCCTACAGCTTCTCCGGCTCGATCTGAATATTCTTCTCGCCCGCGGCCTTCTTCTCCCAATACTTCTTCACCCAGGCATCGAAGGTTCTGCCGGCGGCATTGTCGCGTCCGGTAAACGCCAGCGCGGCAATCTCGGAATAAGCAATCGTCAGCTTCGTCTTTTCATCGGAGGGCATCACGCGCACTGCGGAGTCCTGCAGGCTCGCGCCGGTCCGCCGATCGAAAACATATCCGTGAATCACGCGCCCATCTTTCAGGGTCAGTGTCACATCGCCGCGATAATCGAACGCCTTCTCCAGCGCCTCGCGAATCTCATCGTCGCTCGCCAGTGAAGGAATCCAGCCCTCCAGCTGTTCGCGCTGCCGTCCCTCCATCACTTCGACGGAGTTCGGATCCATGGCTGCGGCTCGTCCTGTCATCGGGGCCCCCGACGCGCCCGGTGTTGGCGTGGTGGGTGATTCATGCGCGAGTTCCCTCTTCGACCCGGACTTCCGTCTTAATCTGCACCAGCGGATTGAAGCTGTGTACCGGCTTCACCGGCTCGCTCAGCAGATCCAGCGCGCCCTTATCCTCGTAGGGATTCATCATCGCCTTCGCCGTCTCCCACAATCCCTTCAGCGAGCCAAAGGTGTAGTTCACCGCGGTGCCTTCATAGCCCGAGTGCACCATGCAGTTCGCGCATTTGGGATTGCCGCTCTCCGTCCCGTAGTTGTCCCAGTTCGTCCCGTCAATCAACTCCTGGAACGTATCCGCGTAGCCGTCCTGCAGCAGATAGCATGGCTTTTGCCAGCCGAAGATGCTGAACGTCGGCATCGCCCACGGCGTGCACTTGAAGTCCCGCTTCCCCATGATGAATTCCAGATACAGATAATTCGCGTTGAACTTCCAGCTCTTCTTCCGGTTCGACAGGATCGCCCGGAACAGCCGACGCGACCGCGCGCGACCGAGAAAATGCTTCTGGTCCGGAGCCTTCTCGTACGTGTATCCCGGCGCCACCATCATGGCTTCAACGCCCACGTCCATCAGATCGTCAAAGTGCCCGCGCACCGAGTTGGGATCGGCGCCATCGAACAGCGTCGTGTTGGTCGTCACGCGGAACCCGGCCGCAACCGCCGCCTTGATCCCTTCCATCGCGATCTCGTATCCACCCTCACGGCACACGGAGAAATCGTGGTGTTCCTTCTGTCCATCCAGGTGCACGGAGAACGAGAGATACTTGCTTGGCTTGAACAGGTGCAGTTTTTCCTTCAGAAGCAGCGCATTGGTGCACAGATAGACGTACTTTTTCCGCGCGACCAGGCCCTCGACAATTTTGTCGATCTGCGGATGCAGCAGTGGTTCGCCACCCGGAATCGACACCATCGGCGTACCCGACTCATCAATCGCGCGGAAGCACTCTTCCGGCGACAGTTCCTGCTTCAGGATGTGCGGCGGATACTGAATCTTGCCGCATCCGGCGCACGCCAGATTACAGCGGAAGAGCGGCTCCAGCATGGTCACCAGCGGAAACTGCTTCCGGCCCTTCAGCTTCTGTGTCAGAACGTAGGTCGCTACCGTCCACGCCTGCGATACAGGTACCGCCATCAGGAATCCTCTCTGCGTATCGAATCAAAACTCAGCTTTCTCGTTCCACTACTTTAAAGGCCGCCCGTCCGGCCAGGACCCTCAGCGGCCAGCTGGGCTCGCTTGTAGTTCGTCAGCGCCAGCAGCGCAAAATAATCCCGGTACAGCGGATATGCCAGATAAAACACCCGGGGAAATCCCGTTCCCGTATAAATCGCCTGGCGCGTCTTCCCTTCTCCCATGCTTTCGTCCCAGCCGCCGTCCTTCCGTTGCCGGGCCAGCAGCCATTTGATGCCCTTCGCGACCGAGTCGCTGCGCGTATCGCCTGCCGCGAGCAGCCCCAGAACCCCCCACGCCGTCTGCGAAGGGGTGCTCACACCCACGCCGCGCGTCACCGGATCGTCGTAGCTGTTGCAGCTCTCGCCCCATCCGCCATCGGCGTTCTGCACCATGCGAATCCACTCCGCCGCCTGCTGAATCTCCGGCTCGTGATTCCACACGCCCATCGCCTCGAGCCCGCGCAGCACCAGGAAAGTACCGTACAGATAATTCACGCCCCAGCGGCCAAACCAGCTCCCATCGGATTCCTGCTCGGCGTAGATGAACTTGATCGCCTTCTCCACCCGCCGGTCCTTGCGCGTGTAGCCATACGTCGCCAGCATCTCCAGAATCCGTCCCGTGATGTCCACCGTCGGCGGATCCAGCATCGCGTTGTGATCGGCGAATGGTATGTGCTGGAAGATCATCTTCGTGTTGTCTTTGTCGAAGCTGCCCCACCCGCCATTGCGGCACTGCATCGAGAAGACCCACTCGATCGCTCGCTGGCACACGTCGTAGTGGTATCGCTCCCGCGGATTGTCGACCTTATTCAGCGCCAGTAAAACCTGCGCGGTATCATCGACATCCGGGTAAAACTCATTGTTGTACTCGAAGTACCATCCGCCCGGCGCCGCGCCTCGGTTTTTCACCGCCCAGTCGCCTTTGTGGCGCACTTCCTTCGACAGCATCCAGTCCGCCGCCTGCAGCAGCCGTGGATCCCTGCGATCCAAACCGGCCTCGCCCAGCGCGTAGACCGCCTGGGCCGTGTCCCACACCGGCGACATGCACGGCTGCATGCGGAAGGTCGGTTCCGGATAATCCTTCGTTCCGCGTGGCTCGTCGATGCCCAGTTTCTCAAACTCGTCCATGGCGCGGATGACCTGCGGGTCGTCGAGCGAATACCCCAGGCACCGCAGCGCAATGATCGAGTTCAGGATGGCGGGATAAATCGCGCCCAGCCCATCGGACATCTCCAGCCGCTCCAACATCCATTTCTGCGCCTTCTTCAGCGCCAGCGAACGCAGCGGCCGGATGTGGATCCGTTCGAACCAGTGCACCATCCGGTCGAGGAAGATGAAGAAATTGCGCCAGCTGACGATGTGCTCGCGGTCCCACTGCAGCTTCAGATCGGCATGTTCCCTGCCGCCACAAAACAACTCGCTGATGCCATGTTCCGGCGGAATCTTCTTGTACGGTTTCTTCGCGTAGGCAATCGACAGCGGCACCAGAATGCCCCGCGACCACGAAGAAATCTCATAAATATTGAAGTAGAACCACTTGGGGAAGAGAACGATCTCCGGCGGAATCGCCGGCACGGAGTTGTACTCGTACTGCCCCAGCGCGCACAGATAAATCTTCGTGAAGGTGTTGCACGCGGTCACGCCGCCATGCGCCAGAACCCATTCCCTCGTCTGGGCCATGTGCGGTTCATCCGCGGGCACATCCATCAGCTTGTTCGCAAAGTAGCACTTCACGCTCAGGCTGATGTTGCCCGGGCCTCCTGGATAGAGCGACCAGCTGCCGTCGTCGTTCCGGTAGCGCATGATCTCGTTCAGCGCCCGCTGCATCTTTCCCGCGTCACCCGTGCCGAGCAGCACATGCAGGAAGATGTAGTCCGCCTCCAGCATCGAGTCGCCTTCGAGCTCCCCGACCCAGTAACCCTCAGCGTGCTGGCGATCGAGCAGCGAGTCACGCGCCCGCGCAATCGCCTGCGCGACGTCTTCCAGAGCGGCATCGATCCGCCCAAACTTCACCTGAGGTGCCGGGGTACTGCCAGGCTCGTCGGCCGTACTGGGGCCGGACTGCCGAGGTCGCGCGTTTTGAAAGGCTGCGCTCATGGGTTCCAGATGATCCGTTCGCGGTGCGCGATGCGCACCTTTTTGCTAGACCCCGCAGGAGTTGTTGCGGGTGCCGACTGAATCGCCTGCACGATCTCCGGAGGAAGCCCAAACCGGACGTTTTCCGGCATGACCTCAACTTCCTCGACCGTCCCGAAGCCGTTCTTCTTCAGGTAATCGATAACGCCTTCCACCAGAATTTCCGGGGCCGACGCACCTGCCGTCACCGCAACGTTGCGAACGCCCTGGAGCCACTCCCGATCAATCGCTTCCGCGCTGTCGATCAGGTAGCCCTGCGTTCCCAGATTGCGCGAAACCTCGACCAGCCGGTTCGAGTTCGAGCTGTTGTTCGAACCCACCACCAGCACCAGATCCGCGCTGTGTGCGACGTTTTTCACCGCCACCTGCCGGTTCTCCGTCGCATAGCAAATGTCCTGCGAGTGCGGCCCGACGATCCTGGGAAACTTGATTTTGAGGGCCTGAATAATGTCCCGCGACTCGTCGAGCGACAGCGTCGTCTGCGTCAGATACGCCACGTGCTCCGGATCCGGAACCTCCAGCGTCTGCACCTCCGCCACACTCGACACCACCTGCGTGACATCGGGTGCCTCGCCCAGCGTGCCTTCGATCTCATCGTGATCGCGGTGCCCGATCAGCACCAGCGAATAGCCCTGCCGCGCGAACTTCACCGCCTCCACGTGGACCTTGGTGACCAGCGGGCAGGTCGCGTCAATCACCTTCAGCTTGCGTTCCTTCGACTGATCCCGCACCGCCGGCGAAACACCATGCGCCGAGTAGATCACCCGCGCGCCTTCCGGAACCTGGTGGATGTCGTCGACGAAAATCGCGCCTTTTTCCGCCAGCTCGTTCACGACAAAGCGGTTGTGGACGATTTCCTTGCGGACATAAATGGGAGCGCCAAAGGTCTCCAGCGCAATCCGGACAATATCGATTGCCCGCACCACGCCCGCGCAAAATCCGCGGGGTTTCAGCAACAAAACGCGCTTTTCCTCAGCTTTGGACGCCGTGCGCTGGGGTGCGACAGGTGTCTCCGTAGTGACAGTACTCACGAGCTTTATTATACCGTGAACAACGGCAGGGGACGGCCGTGACGAGGTGGCGGAGCTGGTGCGGGGGCCATTTACATCAATCCGAGCAAGATGTGAAACACAGCGGCTCGTGACAGCTCCTCCCTCTGTTCCCGTTTGTCGACTGCAGAATGCGGTCTGAATTTGTAGTAAAAAACGCCAGGCGACAGAATCACAATTCCATCCTTTGTGGCAGGCTTGAAACGCAGGTCGCGCGCCGCATCCATCACATCGTCGTCGAAGCCCGGGTCAAGACTCCTGACCACGCGCACAGCCTGCGGAATACCCTGGCCGTCGATCATAAAGGCGACGACGCACATGCCTCGATTGTGGTCCAGCGCCGATGGGATGAACCTTGCCTCGACCTCATCTGCATTGAGGGCAACTGGCGGGCGGAAGAAGCATTTGGGATCGGAATCGGAGCAGTCATCGAGAGTCACCGCCCGCGATGGCATGTACATCATGTTCGCAAAAGAAACGAAGGTGCCCTCAACGTGGTGGAAAATCGCGTCGACCGTCACCTCAACCGGGACAGGATGAATTCCATCCTTCAGCGCGGGCCGGAACCTCCAGCTCTTGACGGTTTCGACTGTACTGTTGTCCAGTTCCGGATCCAGAGACCGGACGACATGCACGTTCTGAGGCACGCCGTCGGCACCAATAATCGCGCCGATCAGACAGGTTCCGGTGATCTTCTGTCGTCTGGCGCGGGCGGTGTACTCCGGATCGCGCCATATCACTGGGATGGGGACGCTGACGGGGCCGCCCACCTGATAGATCGTGCTGTCTGCGACGGTTCGCTCGGGAACGGGCGAGTTTCCGGTCGGGGTTGTGATTGCGGTTTCAGGCGGCGGCGGTTGGACGTCTGTGGCGACTGAGGGGTGGCTGCGCAGAATGAGTGTAACGTCGTCATCGCGGTGTTTCCGCTTTGTTCCCGGAACGCAGGTCTGAAGGCCGACGGTCAGCTGAACCGCGACAACGGCTGGATCGCCATTGTAAGTGCCCGGTTGGAATCGCTGTGCAGGAATGATAGTGGCTGCGAGTTTGTCGAGGCGAGGATCGCCTGCTTCCACTATTTTGACATCATGCGGAATACCCTGGGCATCCACAACTGCGGAAAGTCTCACCAGGCCATTGAGCTGGTTGCAGTCTTCGGACCTAGAAACGATAACACTGGGGTAGAGCATTTTGGGAGCGACGACACCAGGCTCCGCAAAATGGATGGCTTGTGCCGGATCGGGCGCTGGCCCCGCGGGAACGGATTGCTGACCTGCAGCTACCCCTGAGGCAGTAAGAACGAACAGGCCGAATGCAAATATGCAGCGCATGAACTTTCGATTGGTATCTTTGCGCAGCAGTGTAACATCGCGATCCGTCGGCGGCCATATCACGAACTCGGCAGGTCGCTCTTCGGCGCTCATCTTTTTGGCTTAAACTCAGGAGGCTTCTCAACTGAAGTTCGAAGCTAATCCCATGCCCATCCATCTCTCCCCCATCGAAGTCCGCGTCCTCGGGGCCCTCATCGAAAAAGAATCCACCACCCCCGAATACTATCCGCTCTCGCTTAACGCGCTCGTGAACGCCTGCAACCAGAAGAACAATCGCGAGCCGGTGATGCAGCTCAATGAGGATGAGGTTCGCAATGCCCTGCACCGCCTGCAGGACAGGAACCTCGCCGCCGCCGTCCACGACAGCCGCGTCACCAAGTACGAGCACCATCTGCAGGAAGTCTTCAACCTGACGCGCGGCGAAACCGCGATCCTTTGCATCCTCCTCCTGCGCGGACCGCAGACTCCCGGCGAGCTCCGCGGCCGCACTGAACGCATGCATCGCTTCGAAGAACTCGGCGACCTCCTGTCCACTCTCGAAAAGACGTCCCAGTACGATCCGCCGGTGGCCACCGCGCTTCCCCGCCAGTCCGGCTCCGCGAAATCCGCTACGCCCACCTGTTCTCCGGCCAGCCGGACCTGTCGCAGCTGCCCGCGCCCTCCGCGGACTCCGCGGCCCCACCCCGGTCCTCCACCGACGACGACCGCGTCACGCATCTGGAAGCCGAAGTGGCCTCCCTGCGCGAGCAAATCGCCGAACTGAAATCGCAGATTGCGGCGCTCTCCATCGGTCAGTCCTGATCCTCGCGCGCATTTCTGTACCCCGCGCGCCCGTGGCCTTGCCCTTTCCCCTGTGACTCCCATCACATCCCACCCTGCGCCCTCCCTGCCAACCTGTTGCCATGGACATCCGCCAGGCCATGACCAAGCTCGACTACAACCGCGCGCCCTTTCTCGCCATCTGGGAGACGACGCAGGCGTGTGACCTCGCCTGCAAGCACTGCCGCGCCTCCGCGCAACCGCTGTCGCACCCCAGTCAGCTCACCACCGCTGAGGCCACCCACCTCATCGACCAGATCGCCGACCTCGAAGTCCCGCTCTTTGTCTTCACCGGCGGCGACCCGCTCAAGCGCCCCGACATCTTCGAACTCATCGAACACGCCGCCGGCAAAGGAGTCCACGCCGCGCTCACCCCCAGCGCCACGCCACTGCTCACCCGCGACGCCATCTTCCGCATGAAAGATTCCGGCCTCTCGCGCCTCGCCGTTTCCCTCGACGGCTCCGTGCCTGAAATTCACGACTCCATTCGCGGCATCCCCGGCACCTGGGAGCGCACGGTGCAGGCCATCCAGTGGGCCAACGAAGCCGGCCTTCCCATCCAGGTCCACACCGTCGTCAGCCGCCTGAACATCGCCGATCTCGACCGTCTCGCCACCCTGCTCACGCTGAAGCAAATCGTGATGTGGAGCTTCTTCTTCCTCGTCCCCGTCGGCCGCGGCCAGGTCGCCGATCTGCTCACTGGCCAGGAATTCGAAGACGTCTTCGCGAAGATGTGGGATCTGACCAAGCGCGTCCCCTTCGCCATCAAAACCACCGAAGCCATGCACTACCGCCGTTACCTGATTCAGCAGCGGATGAAGGAAGGCCTCGCCACGACCGGCGTTCACGACGACGCGGGCGCTCGTCCCACCGCGCACCCGACGCGTCACCCCGGCTGGACCGTCACCTCCGGCCATCCCGGCCAGGGTTCGGAAGCGAAAGCCGTCGGCTGGGCCACCAAGCGCGTCAACGATGGACGCGGCTTCGTCTTCATCTCCCACATCGGCAAAGTTTTTCCCTCGGGGTTCCTTCCCATCGAAGGCGGCGACCTGCACCACGACACCCTCGCGCACATCTACCAGGAGTCGCCCATCTTCGTGAAGCTCCGCGACTCCGGCCAGCTTCACGGCAAATGCGGCGCCTGCGAATTCCGCAATATCTGCGGCGGATCCCGCGCCCGCGCCTACGCGGTCACCGGCGACGTCATGGCCGAGGAGCCCTGCTGTGTCTATCAGCCGCGTGGCTATTATCCCGACGCGAACCAGAAGATCGCCTCTTCCCCTGGATGCGAGGCGCATGATCTGATTCAGTTAGAGGTAGCGCATTCGTAGGAGTTAAGGCGTATGGCTTTTGTTCCGTTGCGCCGCAGAGAATCCTTTAAGATCGGGGCTTGAGCCCCTGTCCTGTCGAGATGAACACCACGCCCAAAATCGCCATCATCGGCGGAGGCATCGCCGGCCTCAGCGCCGCGTGGACGCTCGAAAAAGCCCGCCGCGCCGGCCAGCCGGTCGAATACCGCCTCTTTGAAGCTGCGGACCGTCTCGGCGGCGTCATCAGTTCGGAAACCATCGACGGCTGCGTGGTCGAAGGCGGACCCGACTCTTTCCTCAGCGAAAAACCCGCCGCCGCCGCGCTCTGCCGCGAGCTGGGGCTGGCCGGCGAGCTTCTCCCCTCCAACGACCGCGAGCGCAAAACCTATATTGTCGTGCGCAACCGCCTTATCCCTCTGCCCGACGGCCTGATGTTCATGGTCCCGACCAAACTCGTGCCCACCGCGCTTACCCCGCTCTTCTCCTGGTCGACCAAGCTGCGCATGGCGCGCGAATTTGTTTTCCCGCCCCAGCCCGCCACCGAAGACGAATCGGTCGCCGACATGACCCGCCGCCACTTCGGCCAGGAAACCGTCGATCGCCTCGTCTCGCCTCTGCTCTCCGGTGTCTACGGCGGCAGCGCCTCGCAACTCAGCGTTCGCGCGGTCCTTCCGCGTATGGTCACCATGGAGAAAGAACATCGCAGCCTCACCCGCGCGATGCTCGCCGCGCGCAAAACTCCGGCTCCGCCCCGCCAATCCACTTCGCCTCGTTCCCTTTTCACCACCCTCCGCGGCGGTATGCAGCTCATGGTCGATGGCATCGCCGCCCAGCTCGAGCCCGGATCGATTCATCTCGGCATGCCGGTCGACGCGCTGCACCACAACAGCATCGACTGCAGCGATCCCAAACCTCCCGACTGCCGTTACACCTGTGGCTGGACCCTCGAAACCGCCGGCGGCCAGGAGAAATTCGACGGCATCATTCTCGCGCTGCCCGCCTGGGCGGCGGCAGATCTGTTACGCCCTGTCGACCGCCTCGTGAGCGATCTGCTTTCCGAGGTTCCCTACAGTTCCTCGATCACCGTCACCATGGGCTTCAATATGGATGACCTGCGCGATCTTCCTCCTGGCTTCGGTTACCTCGTTCCGCCTACGGAAAAACGCAACATGCTCGCCTGCACCTTCGTCCACGCGAAATTCGCCGGACGCACGCCCTGGGACAAAGGTGTGCTCCGCTGCTTCCTCGGCGGAAGCGGCAACGAGCACCTGCTCGACGAGCCTGACGCGCGCCTCACCGAAATTGTCCTGCAAGAACTGCGCGCCATCCTCGGTCTCGAAGCGAAGCCCAACTTCGTCCGCATCACGCGCTCGCGCCGCGCCATGGCCCAATACGCCGTCGGCCATCTCGACCGCATCCAGGCCCTGCGCGAGAACGTCGCCGCGCTCCCGGGCTTCGCGCTCGCCGGCAACGCGTACAGCGGCATCGGCGTACCCGACTGCATCCGCACCGGCCAGGAGGCTGCTGAGTCAGTCCTGCACGCCCTCGAGCAACAGCCGGCTCCAGCGAACGCCTGACCCTGCGGCCTACCGCTCAAACCATACTTCCATCCCGATCGCGTTCGCATCGATCCTCGTGCCGGCAAACGGAACCTGCTGCAGCATCCCCTCAAACTCCTGCTGCGTATACGCCCGCCTGATCAGCATGAAGCGGAACGTGAGCTTCGTGAACAGAGCGCTCATCCTCGGCAGTCCCAGCCCATCCACGTATTTGTTGATCTCCTTCATCGAGACATCCCGGCGCAGATCGATGACCACACCCTTGCGTCCCGGCCGCAGCACGCGCCGCATTTCACGAAGCGCCCCCACCGGATCGGAAAAGTTCTTGAACGCCGCCCGGCATACCAGAAAATCGAAACTCTGATCGGCAAACGGCATCTGCGATGCGTTGCCATTCTGAAAATCGACCCGCACGCCCACGTCATCGGCATTGCGCCGTGCGATCTCCACAAACGTCCTGCTGATGTCGAGACCCGTCACCCGCAGCCGCCCCGTCTTCGCCATCTCGATCGAGAGGAACCCCGGTCCCGGCGCTACTTCCAGTACATCGCCGCCCTCCGGCAGCCCCGCCGCGAAGCGCAGCGCCAGCCGGCGGTACTCTTCCATGTCCCTGCGGGTGGTCTTCTCGTACCAGCGGGCCACGGAACCTTCCATGCCCATTCCCTTGTATGCTTTTTCCATCGCAAGATCCTCCGGCGTGCATGTCTCTTACTGAACGAGTCTCTTATTCAGTAAGAGTCTTGTACAATAAGAACTCCGGCCATGTCAAGCAAACGGCGTGATCCTCGTCTCTCCCCTGCCCTCACCCGGGCAGTCCGGCTCTTCATCGCCGGCTCCAGCCTCTTCAGTCAGCGCGTGGCCGACAAGCTCGGCCTGCACCCCACCGATATGCAGTTTCTGAATCTGCTCGATCTGCTCGGCCCCATGACTCCGGGAGCCCTGGCACAATGCAGCGGCCTCTCCTCCGGCGGCGTCACCGTGGTTCTCGACCGCCTCGAAACCGCGGGATACGTTCGCCGCTCCAGCCATCCCTCCGACCGCCGCAGTCTCCTTGTCGGCATTATCCCCGCGCACCACAAGAAGGTCATGGCGAACTACGATCTGGTCCAGAAACAATTCGAAGGAGTCCTCGCCGGCTTTTCCGATGAGGAACTGGAGACCATCCTGCGCTTCTTCACCGCTGCAAACGCAACGCGGCCCAGTGCCCTGCAGGATCGCGAAAAGGCAAACTCACTTTAAGTTCTGCCGGCGCTGCTGCGCCCCGGTTCCTGCTCTCCGCAGCTACTTCGCAGCCTCCGTCATCGGCTTCAGAATATCGTCCAGCCGGTCCGGCGTCCCGTCCACCCGCTCCAGATGCGGATAGCGCAGACCATCGTGATAATCGAGCGCCACCACGCGAAACGTTCCGGTGTTCGCCACGATCAGCGAAATCGGGTTCGTGTTCCCTTTCGCGTCGCGAATCGCATCGCTCAGCAGCGCCCCGCTGAACTGCCGTCCGTTGACCGCGATGATCTGCATCCCCGGCCCCAGCTTCGCCTTGTCCGCCGCCGATCCGACCAGCACGTCCTCGATTCGCCCATCGCTGGTCACATCGATCCCGATCGACCACCATTCCTGCGTGCTCCCGGTCGCCGTCATCTGCGCCTGCGTGACCTCGTTCGGCTGATCGGTGAAGACCAGCTTGTATCCGCCGTTCTCGATGCCTCCCAGGGGTGCATGCGGCGCCTTGCTCGTCAGCCGCTCCCGCAGAAATCCCGCCCAGTCATACGCGACCACGCCGTTCAGCCCGTTCACCACATCGTCAAACGTATACGGCACCACCTTCGGCGGCGTGTTCCCGCCCAGCCCTTCGAACGCGGCCAGAAAATCGTTGAGACTCTTCTTATCGCTGGTCAGCTTGCGGATCGTCGTATCGACATCGAGCCAAACGAGGTCGCCCTCGGCGTAGTAGTCCGTATTCCGGCGCCAGTTGTCCCACGGTGAGCCGTCGCCGTACATGTACAGAATCTGCGCCGCCGTCGCCGTGTCCTGCAGATCGCGCCACGTTCGGCCAGGCCGATAATCCAGCGTTGCCGCATCCTGTGCCAGATAATCGCGATACTGCGCAGCGGTTTCAATCTTGCTGCGCGCCGCCAGCACATTGCCCAGATAATTCGTCAGCCCTTCGTAGACCCACAGCAGGTTGCCCTTCATCGGGTCTTCGTAGTTCCCGGTCGCCAGCCCCGCCGGCCGCCGATACTTCCCATTCCACGAATGCGTGAACTCATGCGGCAGCAGGTCCGCCGACAGCAGCAGTAGATTGTCATCGACAAACGTCTTCTCCGGCACGCGATCGTCGCTCGACTGGTGATGCTCCAGCCCAAAGTGCGCTACCTGATCGCTCGCCGTCACCAGAAAGTGATAGCTCGCGTAGTGCCGCGACTGATACAGCGCGCCGGTTTCCCGCACCAGATTGCTGTAGCCCTGGATGGTTTCCGGCGTCAGCTTCAAATCCTCCGGCCCATCCGCCGCGATGTCCAGAAAATGCTTCGGTGACACTTCCGGAGCCAGCGGAATCTCCACGAAATACCGCCCCGCCAGCAGCGGCGAGTCAATCAGCTGCTCCAGAGAAACCGCGTCGAAATCGATATGCGAAGCGTCTCCGCCTGTCTTCGTCAGCGCTGTCCCATACTGCCAGCCCTGCGGAAGAATCACGGACGGCTGCACGGAAATGTCCGCGTCATCCTTGTGTCCCGCCGGATACAGCACCAGCTCGTTCCAGCTCAGCAGAGCGAGACTCGCACTGGTCGACGCGCCCGCCGAAAACCCACTCGCCGCCGCCGTCGCCAGAAAATCGTCTTTCACATCCAGCTGCGTCACGCCCTCCGGCACCGTCACGCGGACCGCGTACATATTCACGTCATCGCGCACCCACGCCAGCGGCTGCCCATTCGCGGTGATAAACAGTCCCGCCAGGTTGTCGATCGGCCCATCCGGCATGTGCTCGCCCGGAATCCACTTCGCATACAGCAGCGTCACGCGGACCCGGGCTCACCGGAATCGTCATGTGCGCGTGCAGAATCTTGCGCGGCGCGTCGGTCAGATCGACGGTAATTTTGATCGGGTTCGCACCGGTTTGTGCATTCAAAGAAACGTGCAGCAGCGAACAACAGCCCGAACAGCGGGCGCAAGCGGAAATGCATACTCCTCCTGACCGAAGTGCGAATCCTTAGTGTACCCACGCGCTGCCGACCATCAACCAGCCTCTTATCGTGCTTCCTCCTCCAGACATTCGCCGTGGCTCGCGCCCCGGAACTCTACCGCTGCGATCATCCGCACGGCTCACTTCCTCCACCTCTTCTCCCATCCGAATCCGCCGCATCTGCTCGTAGAACAGCCGCCCTCCCAGCGGCTCGCCTTCTTCGTCATCGACGCTCGCCTCTTTGAGCTCCTCGACAATCATGTGCCGGACCTGGGGCTGCACAATCTCCTGGAATCCCAGCATCATCGCGCTGGCCGCCAGCCCCGACAAACGGGATACCCGCAGTTCCCCGCGCCACTGCTTGCGCGCCCGCCGCTCCCGCAGCATCGACGCGCACGCGCGCCACATAAACAACGCAACCAACCCATTCACCAAACAGGCGAAGACCATCCCGTCCTCCACGGTGTTTTATTCCGGTGGAACGACAGCGGGAACGGCCCAGCCGAGGCAGACCAAGCCCCGGACGAACCACAACCGCTCAGACTTGAAGGAGGATTAGCGGAGAGACGAAGGAGGAGGCCGCTGGAACAACGCCGCGCGGCATGGGACCGCGGACGTGCATCGCACACGGACGTCGACAACGGGCCAAAGCGATCGAGGCGCCACGACCAGGCCAAACAATGCGAGAGGCGCGAGGATGACCGCCGCCAGCGCCGCAACACTGGCAGCCGTCGGATGCACCAAAAGCGCGAGCAGGCAAATCGCCATGCCCATCGCAGCCACCTTGTGCCCGTTGAGTCTCATCGTCGCTGAACGAGATTCTACGCCAGCCCCGACACTCCAGTCCCTGATCTCTAATTCCTAACCCCCAAACTCTAACCCCTGGCCCAGGCACCTGTTCGCTGCACGCTCTTCGCTGTACCCTGCTTTTATGGGCTTTCTTCCTCACCTTCGAAGGCCTCGACGGCTCCGGCAAATCCACCCAGCTGCGCAAGCTCGCCGCTCATCTTGAAGCCCAGGGCCTGCCGTCACCGTCACCCGCCAGCCGGGAGGCACGCGCATCGGCGACCGCATCCGCGCCCTGCTCCTCGACTCGCGGACCGAAGCCCTCGATCCCATGACCGAGCTGGGCCTCATGTTCTCCGACCGCGCCCAGTGCATCGCGGAAGTCATCCGCCCGCCCTCGACGCCGGCACGCATCGTGCTCTGCGACCGCTACACCGATTCCACCGAAGCCTACCAGGGCGGCGGCCGCCAGCTCGGCAGCGAACGCGTCCTGCGCCTGCACAAAACCATGTGCGGCGGCCTCAATCCCGACCTCACCATCCTGCTGCTGCGCCGATTTCGACCGCTCCCTCGCCCGCGCGCGCCGCCGCAACGACCGCGCCGCCGGCGCCGGACGGCGACGAAGGCCGCTTCGAAACGCGAGGACGAGGCGTTCTACCGCCGCGTCTACGACAAGTATCAGGAGATCGCCGCCCGCGAACCCGGCCGCGTCGGCGTTCATTGACGGCGACCAGTCCATCGAGGCCATCCACCGGCAGATCGTGCGCTCTGGTGGACGCGAAGCTCCGCGCCGCCGGCCTCCTGCTCATCGCTGATCCCGCCGGCGGTGTCCGCTAATGGACACTCGGTTCCGCAAACGACCACCGGCCTCCTCCCAGGTCTTCGCCAGGGTGCCTTTAATCCCCGCATAACCTGGTAGTTTAGCTGCCACGTCCGGAATGGCTGCGGCACATGCAACTTCTCTATGGCAATGGACATCGCTCGCCCCGATATTCGGAAAAAGAAGCTCCGCCGGCAGATCATCGTGCTGGCCATCGTTGCAGCTATCGGCGTCACCGCCGCCGCCTGGGCCGTCATGCGTCTCAAGCCGGCCGTTCCCTCGCGTCGACGCCAGCACCGTCTGGCCCGAAACCGTCAAGCGCGGCGACATGGTCCGTCCAGGTCCGCGGCCTCGGAACCCTGGTGCCGCGCGAAGAGAGCATCAGCTCATCCCGGCGCAGACCGACGCCACCGTGGTCCGCATTCGCGTGCTGCCCGGCACCGCGGTCAAGCCAGACACCGTCTCATGGATATGGCCGACCCGCAGCTCCAGCAGGAGCTGGTCGGTGCGCAGTCTGGCGCTGCAGGAGCGCGAGGCCGACTACAAGAGCCTCAGGCCACGCTGAATTCCACCATCATGGATAAGAAGTCCGCCGCGGCCGCGGTCAATGCCCAGTACAGCCAGGCCGAGCTGCAGGACCAGATCGACAAGCAGCGCTATGCTCTGGGCGAGATCAGCGGCATCCAGTACGAGCAGTCGAAGAACAACGCCGACCAGCTCACCACACAGCACCAGATCAGCCTGGAACAGCTCGACGTCAACCAGAAAGCGATTAAAGTCCAGCTCGCCTCGCCGCAGACCAAGATCGACTCGGCCAGGGCGCAGCTCGGCCTCTATCAGAGCAGCAGGAAGCGGATCTGCATGTGAAGGCCGGCATCTCCGGCGTTGTCGAGTCCCTGCCGACCCCGGTGTCGGTGGGCCAGCACGTGACCGCCGGAACCTCCGTCGCCGAGGTGGTTGATCCAAGCCAAGCTCAAGGCCGCCCTGCAGATCGCCGAAACCCAGGCGCACGACATTCTGCTTGGCCAGCCGGCCGAAATCGATACCCACAACGGCATCGTTCCCGGGCATGTTACCAGAATTGATCCCTCCGTATTGAACGGAACGCGTACCGTTGACGTAACACTGGATGGCGCCCTGCCGGCGGGAGCCGTTCCCGGGCTGAGCGTCGACGGAACCATCGACCTCGACGCACCTGCACGATGTGCTCTACGTGGGCCGTCCGGCGTTCGGCAATCCGGACAGCACCATCAGCCTGTTCCGCTACGACCCCAACGGCAAAACAGCCACCGGGTTCAGGTGAAGGTGGGCAAGGCTTCGGTCACGGAGATTCAGATTCTCAGTGGACTGAACGAAGGCGATCGTGTGATCCTTTCCGACATGTCACGATACGACAACACGGACAAAGTTCGGCTCGAGTAAAGTCCCGGCAACGATCAGGAACAGAAATCCACGGAGCAGGAGAGCAGGATGGACAACAATCAGGCGTTGATCGAAATTGAAGGCCTCACCAAGGTCTTCTACACCGACGAGATTGAAACCCACGCGCTGTCCGGCGTCCACATGAAGATCGACAAGGGCGAATACGTCGCCATCTCCGGCCCTTCCGGCTGCGGCAAGTCCACGCTGCTGTCCATCATCGGGCTGCTCGATACGCCCACCGGCGGCAGCTACACGCTCAACAGCCATTCGGTCGAGAACCTGAACTTCTCGCAGCGGTCGCGCATCCGCAACCAGGAGATCGGCTTCATCTTCCAGAGCTTCAACCTCATCGGCGACCTCACCGTCTACGAGAACGTCGAGCTGCCGCTCACTTATCGCTCCGGCATGTCCTCGGCCGAGCGCAAGCGCCGCGTGCAGGAGTCGCTCGAGCGCGTCAGCATGGCGCACCGCATCCGCCACTATCCCTCGCAGCTCTCCGGCGGTCAGCAGCAGCGTGTCGCCGTGGCCCGCGCCCTCGCCGGATCGCCCTCCATCCTGCTCGCCGACGAGCCTACCGGCAACCTCGATTCGCGCAACGCCGAAGCGGTCATGGAGCTGCTCCAGAACCTGCATCGCGAAGGCGCGACCATCTGCATGGTGACGCACGATCCGCGCTTCGCCCGCCACGCCGATCGCCAGATTCACCTCTTCGACGGCAAGGTGGTCGCGGAAGGCGAATCGCTGGAACAGGTTCTCGAAGTTAAGTAACGCGGCCGGTCGCTAGCTAGCTCCGGTCAGGCCGGGGATCGCGAGCGAACGCGTGTGCCACTACCTGCGCTGCTAGGCTACCGGCTACCGGCTACAGGCTAAAGATCATGATTCAGCTAAAAAATATCGAGCGCAGTTACAAAACCGGAGCCGGCCAAACCTGGGTCCTCCGCCGCGTCAATCTCGAAATCAAAGAGGGCGAATTCCTCACCATCATGGGGCCTTCCGGCGCGGGCAAATCCTCGCTCCTCAATGTTCTCGCCCTGCTCGACGATCAGTGGCTGGGCGAGTACTGGTTCAACGACGAAGCCGCCCACCGCATGAATCGCCGCCAGCGCGCCGACCTGGCCAAACGCACACATCGGCATGGTCTTCCAGAGCTATCACCTGCTCGACGACCTCACCGTCCAGGAGAACATCGACCTCCCGCTCTCCTACAAGGACATGCCCCGCGCCCAGCGCCAGGGCCTCGTCGCCGATACCCTCGACCGCTTCAACATCGTCGGCAAGAAAGACCTCTTCCCTTCCCAGCTTTCCGGCGGCCAGCAGCAGCTGGTCGGCGTGGCGCGCGCCGTCATTCACAAGCCCGCGCTGCTGCTCGCCGACGAGCCTACCGGCAATCTGCACTCCAGCCAGGCAAAGGAGATCATGGAGTTGTTCCGAGAGCTGAACCAGCAGGGCACCACCATCGTCCAGGTCACCCACTCTGAAGTCAACGCCAGCTACGGCTCCCGCGTCATCGAGCTCCGCGACGGCTGGATGGTCGCCGACACCGCCAATCCCAATCTCGGCGTGGAGGTCACCGCATCGTGACGGGCTCATCGCTGCTTTCCGCGGCTCTTGCCGACGCTTCTCGGCTCCTGCTCTCCTGTTCTGGGCCTGATCGCCGCGCCGCTGCTCGCGCAGAACCCGGCGACCCCTCCCACGACTCAGCCTGAGCAGACCACGACTGCTGCGCCTCCCAACGCCCCGGCTCCGGCGGCGCAGCCGGCTCCTCCTCCGCCAACCACCCCAACCCTTGCCCAGCAGGCCCAGCAGATCCAGCAACAGGGCGTCGACGACTCCGCCGCCGCCCTTTCATGTGGATCTGCCCCACTCACACAACCCGTTCTCCGCCTATCGTCCCAGTTTTGTGCCCCCGGTCAATCTCACCAACTCGCCCCGTCTGCAAAATCTGATGCGCGACGGCAAGCTGTATGTCTCCCTCCAGGATGCGATCGCCCTGGCCATTGAGAACAACCTTGACCTCGCCTCCTTCCGCTACAACCTGCCCACAGCACTCACCGATTACGCTCGCACCAAGGCCGGTTACCAGACCCTGGGTGTCAGCACCAATATCACCAGTCCCGTGGGAGCGGTCGGTGTGTCCTCGTCCGGCGGCGGCGCGGTCTCTTCTGGCGGTGCGGGGGCTGCTGGCGCCGGTGGTCTGGTCACGTCGACCCTCGGTTTAGGGACACCCGTGAATCCTTTCGATCCCGTGTTCACGGTTAATGGTTACGTCGACCACACGAAGACGCCGGAGGTGAATACCATTCAGTACGGTGTGCCCCTTCTTGAGACCAATACGATTGCCTACACCACGCAGTACACCGAATATTTCCCCCTCGGTACCGGCGTGCAGTGGTCCCTTAACGGGCTGCGCCAGACGATCAACAGCCCGTTCAATATCGTCGACCCGCAGATTCAGCTTTACTGGCAGGCTTATATCGCTCAGCCCCTGCTGCAGGGTTTTGGTTTCCGTACCAACGAGCGATACATCCGTATCGCAAAGAAGAATATGCAGATCACGGACTACGCGTTTGAGAATCAGGCGATCGCTACCGTGACCGGAGTCGAGGACATCTACTGGGATCTCGTCTACGCTTATCAGGACGAACAGATTAAGGAACGCACGCTGGCCTTCGCCAACCAAACCCTCGGTGACGATCAGAAGCAGTTCGAGCTCAAAGCCATCCCGCAGATGCAGGTCATGACCGATGAGTCCGCTCGTTGCGGCTGCCGAGGGCAACCTCACCGTTTCGCGTGCGAACCTGCGAGCGGCTGAGTTTTACCTGAAGAACGCGCTCACCAAGGTCGACGATCCCGCCATCGACGAAATGGCTGTGATTCCCCTCGATACCAAAGGCGCGCCCGATCCCAACGAATCCAAGTCCATCGAAGATCTCATCGCTGAGGCGCAGAAGAATCGCCCCGATGTCGCGCAGGATCAGATCAGCATGCAGATTTCTCAGGACAACGTGAAAGTCGTCAACAACCTCCTGTTGCCTCAGCTCAACGCCTATGGATTCTTTAGCGGAACCGGACTCGGTGGCCCGCTCAACCCAAATTGCGACGAGGGCCCGACATACTGCACCACGACCCTCCCCTCGGATACGCCTGGTGTCCTGAAAGACGCCTTCAATTACTCTGCGCCCGAGTACCGGGTCGGCTTCACGCTCAACATCACGATTCGCAACCGCGAGGCCAAGGCCGATCAGTTCCGTGCTCAGCTGGCCTTCCGCCAAAGCCAGATCGCCTATGTGCAGCAGCAGAAGAACATCCGCTTTGACGTCCGCAATTCGCAGTTCGCCCTCGAGCAGAAGAAAGCGCTGCGTGGATTCCGCCCAGAAGGCTCGTGACCTCGCCCAGCGCACCTTCGACATCACCAAACAGGAACAGCAGCTCGGCGCCAAATCCAGTGTCGATACCCTGAACGCCGAAAACGCCCTCGCCACAGCTGAATCTGCCCTCCAGGCTGCCCAGAACCAGTACGAGAAGGCGAAAGTCGATATCGACCGCGCCATCGGCGATACCCTCAACCGCACGCACGTTTCCATCGACGACGTAAAATCCGGCGTCGTCACCCACGGCCCATAAACTCTTTTGGGGGCCGACCGCTGTCTCTGAACGCTGTACCCTGAACGCTATCCGCTGGCACTCCATGTCCACCGCTGCCCAACCCGTACCCAGCGAAACTGCCGGCAAGCTTGCGCCTTCGGTCCTCATCGCCGACGACCAGCCGCACATTCTCGACGCTCTCGAGCTCCTCCTCGAGCCCGAAGGCTACCGCATCGAAAAAGCCACCTCGCCCTACATGGTCCTCGATGCGCTCAAGTGCGGCTCCTTCGATGCCCTGCTCCTCGACCTGAACTACACCCGCGACACCACCTCCGGACGCGAAGGCCTCGATCTTCTCTCGCAGATCCGCTCCCACGAGTCGCAGCTTCCCATCATCATCATGACGGCGTGGGCCAATGTTGAGCTCGCTGTTGAAGCCATGCGCCGAGGCGCCTCCGACTTCATCCAGAAACCCTGGGACAACGCCCGCCTCCTCACCATTCTTCGCACTCAGATCGATCTCTCCAACGCCGTCCGCCGCGCCCAGCGTCTCGAAGCCGAGAATCGCCTTCTCCGCGCCGCCAATCTGCCCGAGATGATTGCGACCGCACCGGCCATGCAGCCGGTCCTCGCGACGATCACCCGCATCGGACCCTCCGACGCCAGCGTTCTGATTACCGGCGAGCACGGCACCGGCAAAGAAGTCGTCGCGCAGACCCTCCACGCGCTCTCGTCCCGCGCTTCGCGCTCCATGGTTGCTGTCAACACCGGCGCGCTGCCCGAAGGCACCTTCGAGTCCGAGCTCTTCGGCCACGTCAAAGGCGCCTTCACCGACGCCCGCACCGAGCGCATCGGCCGCTTCGAGCTCGCTGAAGGGGGCACCCTCTTCCTCGACGAAATCGCCAACGTCCCCATGCGCCAGCAGGCCAAGCTCCTCCGCGTGCTGGAAACCGGCGAGATGGAGCGGGTCGGCTCCTCCAAAACACGCCACGTCAACGTCCGCGTGATCTCCGCCACGAACGCCGATATCCGCAAGGAAGTCGAAGGGGGCAATTTTCGCGCCGACCTCCTCTTCCGCCTCAATACCGTCGAAATCCACCTGCCTCCGCTGCGCGAGCGCCGCGAAGACATCCCGCCTCTGGCCGCGCACTTCCTCGCCCGCTACTCCCAGCGCTATCGCAAACAGGTGCAGGGCATCGACCCGGCTGCGATGGAGCTGATGCTCCACTACGCGTGGCCCGGCAACGTCCGCGAGCTCGACCACACCATCGAGCGCGCCGTCCTCATGTCCCGTGAGGACATCATCGAAGTCTCCGACCTCGGGCTCTCGCCCGCCCGCGTCTCTACCCAGGCCCTCGAAGAGATGTCTCTGGAATCCGTCGAGAGTATCCTCATCCGCAAAGCCCTCTCACGCTGCAACGGCAACGTGAGCCAGGCGGCAGAAGCCCTCGGCCTGAGCCGGGGAGCCCTCTACCGGCGGATGGAAAAGTATGGGATCTGACCCGGCACAGCGCTGGAATCACCACGAATGTATCGAGAAGAAAACACTCTGTCCTCCTGAGGGAAGCCTCCGAATTCGTTGCGCCCGCCTTTGGGCGCAACAAACAATGCAGCCGCGAGTCGAATGGACCTGCATTTCCCTTTCTAAACCGGGCTACCGATCCCTCGCCCCTGCCACAAACCCCTCCCTCCCCGAGAACCATCTCTCCTCCGCCGCCGTACTTGTTCAGCAGGCCCGGATCGCGATTCACTGATCACGGAACGATGGCGAACCGTCCCCACCACCGCAAACACAAACGCCAGAGCATCTCCTTCGAGGCGCGCCTCCGCATCTTCTGCACCGTCGCCGCCCTCGTCTTCATGGGCCTGATCGCCGCCGTCCTCACCCTCCTCCACGTCACCACCGGACCTCTGCTCGCCACCCTCGGCATCCTGCTTCTCATCCTGCTGCTCGTCTTCGCCGCCTTCATCGAAGAAGCCATCCGCCCCATCCAGACCCTCGCCAACGTCGTCGCCGCCCTCCGCGAAGAGGACTACTCCTTCCGCGCGCGCGGCGCCAATCGCGACGACTCCGTCGGCCAGCTCTCGCTCGAAATCAACGCCCTCGCCGACACCCTCCAGGCCCAGCGCGTGGGAGCTCTGGAAGCCGTCGCCCTGCTCCGCCGCGTCATCGCGGAAATGGACGCGCCGGTCCTCGCCTTCGACCAGGAAACCCGCCTCCGCCTCCTCAACCCCGCTGCCGAGCGTGTCTTCGCCCTGCTGCCCGCGCGCGACCTCGGCAAAACCGCCGAGGACCTCTCCCTCACCGGCCTGCTCGACGAGCCCAGCGAAGCCGCCGTGATGCTCGAACTCCCGCGCCCCGCCGCACCGGGCGCCAGGCGCCCCGAACCCAGCCAGTCCGCCCGCTGGATGATCCGCCGCGGCGAATTTCGCCAGCGCGGCATCCCTCACACCCTCGTCGTCCTCTCCGACGTCAGCGCCGCCCTCCGCGAAGAGGAACGCCTCGCCTGGCGCCGCCTCATCCGCGTCATCGGCCACGAAATCTCCAACTCCCTCACCCCCATCAAGTCCATCGCCGGCAGCCTCCGCTCCCGCGTGCTCCCACCCACGCCCCACGCCGAGGCGCCTCCTTTGCCTTCTCCGGTCTCCGTCGCCGCTGCCAACGGCGTTCTCACCCGCGACCTCCAGCGCGGCCTCAGCGTCATCGAAAACCGCGCCGAGTCTCTCAACCGATTCGTCCAGGCCTATCGCCAGCTCGCGCAGCTCCCCGCGCCGGTCCTCAAGCGCGTCCCGCTGGTTCCGCTCCTCGAGCGCGTCATCTCCCTCGAAATCCGTCTCGACGTTCGCCTCCTCGCCGCACCCGAGGTCGAGCTGCTCGCCGACACCGACCAGATCGAGCAGCTCCTCATCAATCTCGTCCGCAACGCCGTCGAATCCGCCCTCACCTGTGTCGAGGAAGAACCGGAACCTGCGACTGTGAATGAATCGGCCGGGGATGCCGCATCCGAGAGCAAACCCGCTCCCTCGGCGAGGCGCGCGCCAACCGCTGCGCCCTGCCGTCCGAAAGTCACCATCCGCGCCACCGAAGACGGCGACCTCGTCGCCATCCAGATCGAGGACAACGGCCCAGGTCTCGCGAATCCCGAGAACCTCTTCGTCCCGCTTTACACCACCAAGAAAGCCGGCTCCGGTGTCGGCCTCGCGCTCGCTCGGCAGATCGTCGAAGCCCACGGCGGCGTCATCGAACTCCGCAACAAACCCAACCACCAGGGCTGCATCGCCGAAGTCCGCATTCCCATCGCGGAACGCGCCAGGCTTTGAAAGGAATTCGCCGGCTCAGACATTCACCTGGCCGGCCATACATAGCGGTGGAACGTCGCTCCCCTGATCTGGACCGCGCCATCGCGTTCGAGGGCAAACCGGCGCGCAAGACGAAGCGACGCAACATTGTCAGGATGGATCACCGAGACTACCCGCGGCAATCGCAGCGCCTGTATTGCATAGTCGAAGATCCCGCGCGCGGCCTCGCTGGCATAGCCGTGCCCCCAGCAGGCCTGATCGAAGGTGTAGCCGAGCTCCGGCTCAACGGCCACGGCCAGTCCCGGTGGGGCATCCGATCGCTGATACCACGCGCGAGGCACATCCGGACCGGCATACACTTCCACCACAAACTCCGTTAGACCACAGCGCCCGAGGACGGCACCATCGGCCTTCCGCACAACCGCCAGTTGTCCCAAACCACAGGCTTCATAGCAAGCCACGGTACGGCGCAGCCACTCATCCGATTCCTCTGCCGTACGCGGGCGGCCAGGTCCGATGAAGCGCGCAACCGCAGGGTCCGCGTGAATGCGCGCGAAAAAACCGAAATCCGCTGGCTCAATTCTGCGTAAGAGCAGCCGCTCAGTTTCCAGGCTGTCCGTGTTCCGTGCAAGAGTCATGGATGCCCTCATCATCCCATCCCCAGCAGGAGCAAGCCAGGCCCACGAACGCCTCGCCGCCAGACCCATCCTCGGCAAGTTCGTCGTGAAAATCCGCTTAGACCGAGCAGCTGATCGACACCCATCGGTGAAGTCGTCCTCAGTACGGAGCGCAACAGGCCTCGCGAAGCGGGGCTACCGTAAAAGCTTCAGGCCGTGGAATAAGGCCTTAAAAGTGAGGGGCTTCAGCCCCGGCCAAGGCTCGCTTTCCGCTCGTTCCACCCCATCTGCTATACTGTTTTCACGCTCAGTTGTTTGGTTGTGAGCCGTTCTCGCCTTCATCCGCAAGACCGTCCTCCCGTAATCTTCCCAGCCCTCTCAGCGTAATGGCCCCCTGATTTTGGACGTGTGTCCACCGGGCCAGGCTGCCGCGCCACGTGACTCATGTCCGAGCGCATTCCAGCCGAAACCATGAGTGTGGGTTCGAATCTCGATCGGCGTTTCGTAAGCGCTCCCCTGATTTCCCTGCATAGAAAACTGAAGCTCCTTCGCCGCTTCGCCCACAGCCGAGCCGCATCCGGAGCACAACAACCTCCGGCCACCCGCCGGTTCCCTGGATGAAGTGAAGGCCCAACGGCCTCTTGAGAGGGAACCACGGGATGAGCCCGAGCACAGGAACGAATTGAAACTATTTTCTGAACTCAACCTTTCGCCGGCTCTGCAGCAGCAGATTGCCGCCGCCAACTTCATCACCCCCACCCCGGTCCAGGCTGGAGCGATTCCGCCCGCCCTCGAAGGCCGCGACGTCATCGCCACCGCTCAAACCGGCACCGGCAAAACCCTCAGCTTCCTCATCCCGCTCATCGAGCGCATGCCGAAGAACGTGAAGGGCGCGTCAGCCCTCGTCCTGCCTGCCCACCCGCGAACTGGCCATGCAGGTCCTTGAACACTACCGCCACCTGACCCACAGCAAAGGCACCGCGGCTCTCGTCTGCGGCGGACTCGCCGAAGGTCCGCAACTCGACGCCATCCGTCACGGCGCGCGCCTCATCGTTGCCACCCCCGGCCGCCTCGAAGACTACCTTGACCGCAAGCTGGTCAACCTCAGCGGCATCAAAATGCTGGTCCTCGACGAAGTGGACCGCATGCTCGACATGGGCTTCAAGCCCGCCATTCGCCGCATCGCCGCTGCCCTGCCCGCCGATCGCCAGACCCTCTGTTACTCGGCGACCCTCAGCGCGGAAATCCGCGACGTCGCGCGCGACTACCTCAACGATCCGGTCCGCATCGAAATCGGCTCGGTCCTCAAGCCTTCGCCCAACGTCAAGCTGCAAACCTTCGAAGTCCCGACCGACAAGAAACAGGAGCTTCTCGAGCATCTGCTCAGCGCGCACGACGGCAGCTTCCTCGTCTTTGTCCGTACCAAGCATGGAGCCGACCGCGTCGCGCACCGTCTCAAGCGCGCCGGCCACTCCGCCGTACCCAATTCATGGGGACCGCTCGCAGTCCCAGCGCAACGCTGCTCTGCGCAGCTTCGCTCAGGGGCACCATCGCGTCCTCGTTGCCACCGACGTCGCCGCGCGCGGCATCGATGTGGCCGACGTAGCCCACGTCGTCAATTACGACATGCCCAAAGAAGCCGAAGACTTCGTGCATCGCGTCGGGCGCACCGGCCGAGCCTCCGCGCACGGCATCGCTTCCACCTTTGCCGCTCCCGACGAAACCCACGCGCTGCGCAAAATGGAGCGGACCCTCGCCATCAACACCAGAAAATTCCGCGTCCGTCCTCGCCCCGCAGGCCACATGCCTCAGACTGCAACCGCTGCACCCTCAAGGTAAGCACCGGGTGCCCTGCTCACCCCGGGTGGCCCATTCAAGCCCTTTTTTGGCTTGAGTGGGTTCACCTGTACCGCTGTGTGCTGTTCTACTTCGGCCCCAGCAGTTTCCCCAGCGCTCCGCCTACACCCTTCTTCCCGACGGCCTGCCCCAGCAATCCGCCCTTCACCATCTGCGCCACATCCGCCCGAATTACCGGATTCGAAGTCGTCCCCGTAATGGTCAGCGGCACGCCACTGCTCCCTACCGCATGCACCAGGCCGCCCGCAATCGTCGTCATCGCCCCCATCGCGCCCGACCCGCCCAGCTTCGCCACCAGCTGAAAATTCAGCGCCCCGGCCGCCGTCACTGTTCCACTGCCCGTCGCGGTTCCCAAAGCCGGCACATCGGCATCAATATTCGTCAGCTCCGTTGCCGCCGACGTCTCGCGCACGTCCGCTTTCAGCGTCTTGATCGCCGTTCCACCGCCCGTCCCCGTCAGCTGCTTCAGCCCCTCGATCTTCGACGCCAGATCGAATCCCGCCAGCTGCGAGTTATCCACCTCAATCGGCCCGGTAATCACCGGAGCCGTCGTCGTCCCCGTAATCGCCAGTTGCGCCGTCAGCGTTCCGCCCTTCAGCTGCGATCCCGTGGGCAGCCGCACGCCTACTACCGGCAACAAAGCCTCCACCCCATCCACCGGTAGCTGCGGCGCGTTCACGTGCAGATCCAGCGTCACCGCCGGACCCGCCATCACAAACGACCCCTGGGCATGGACCGCCACCGATCCACTTTGCATGGCCAGATCCTGCACCTGCCCGGTGCGCGTCGCCAGCTCCTCGTTCACGCTGTAGGTCAGGTTCACCGGCTCCGCCGACGGTGACCCTCCAGGCGCGAGCTGGAGATTCTGCGCCTCCACCTTGCCCGTGCTCGCCAGCGTCTTCCCATCCGACGTCACCTGCGCATCGATCTCCGCGTCCATCGCAATGCCCGCACTCGCCGGCATCAACCCCGCCGTCACCGGATTGAACCCTTTCACCGTCAGCGTTGCCCGTAGCGGCGTCGCTGTAGCATCCTGCTGGTTCAGCGGTCCCGCCGTCCCCGTCAACGCCAGCGATCCGTTCCCCGGCAGATTCGCCGACATCGTAAACGGCATGGCCCGCGTAGTCGACACGTTCTGGACCGCGATCTTCACATCGCTCCACACAAACGGCTGCCCGTGCGCCGGCACCGACGCGACCACTATTTTCCCGTCATCGACCTCCAGCTTCCCCACCGTCAAATTCGCCGCCGTCCCTGCTGCCCCTCCGCTGCTGGACGAGGCACCGTTCTGCGTCAGCGTCGCGTAATTCCACGCGCCCTTCTCATTCGAGATCAGGTGAATCTCCGGCGACTCCACCACAAACTTCCGCACGTTCACCTGGTGGTGAAACAGAAACGCGCCCACATCCACGCCGATCTTCAGCGCTGTCGCCTGCAAAAACGGCGTCGTGCTGAATGCCGGATCATCGGCCACCGCCAGCTGATCCGCCACCACGCTCCCCGACCACAGTGAGAAGCTCAGCTTGCCCAGCGTCACCTTCCGTCCCAATGCGCTCGACAACTGACTTTCCAGCATCGGTCGAAACGAATCCGCATTCACAAACAGCGGCACCACCAGCGCCACCAGAATCAGCACCGCTACCACGCCGATCGCAATCTTCATCCACTGTTTCATCGCTCACCCCCGTTCCGTGCCTGATGAGACCCCTGGTCGATCCCTTCCCACACCAGCCGATGGAACATCGTGTCCATGGCTCGCGGCGATTCCTTCGCGCCACGCTCGATCCACCATCGCAGCAGCGCCAGCAGGCTGCCCGCCAGCGCCGTGCTCCGCGCTGCGAGCTCAGCCCGCGACAGCCCCGCGGCTCGCCCCAGTTCCCGCAACCGCCGCGCAATGCCCCGCGCAAAATAATCCTGTGCGAGATCGAAAAAATCTTCCAGCTGTCCCGATTCCACCAACGCCTGATAGATTCTGTTCTGACCCCCAATGTGGTCGAACATCTCTTCGACCGCAACCACCCGCCGCGAGTCTTCCCGCTCGACGCTGAGCCTCGTGCTCATCATCTCCAGAAACATTGCCAGCTGGCTGAAGAGCAGATCGTTCTTGTCCCGGTAATGGACGTAGAACGTCGAGCGCCCCACGCGTGCGCGATCCAGCACCTCCTGCACCCGGATCGCCTCAATCGGCTTTTCACGGATGAGTTCCACCAGAGCGCTGCCCAGCCGCTGGCAGGTGCGCCGCGCGCGCGGATCCGATCGAGGCCGTGGCATGCCATCGAGTTTCCCTGTCCTGGCTCGTCTTAACAATGCCTGCGCCCTCATTCCTGAACAACCGTGGCCCTCGTGTTCAGCAACTCCCGCCGCAACCCTCGACGCCGCCGTCCTCTTTGCGAATCATAGGGCAACGGAGGAACTTCATGAACCGTACCTGCGCACTCGCCCTCAGCTCCCTGTTGCTGCTTGCGTCTCCGGCATTCAGCCAAGAGACCACCACGCGACCCCCTGCCATCACCGACGCTTCCGGCGTTCCCACAGTGGAAGCGCAGATGAAACTCCTCACCGCGCGCCTCGCCCTGACCGATGACCAGAAGGTCAGGATTCAAGCCGTCCTCGAAACCCTGCACGCTGCTACCGAACAGGCGGTCCACGATGAAAGCGGGTCTCCTCAGGAACGATTCGATCGGGTTAGCTCGGCGCGCATTGCCGCCGATAAAGGCATGCGGGGGATCCTCACGGACGATCAGCAGAAGGATCTGGACCAACTGGAGCAGGAGCCCCATCCGGAACTCCACGGCGCCATCACCAGCGCAGCCTCCCTGGCGCCGCAACCTTGAACGCTTTCCGGCTGCGATACGCCCACCCCCGTCCGGTCGAAAGAATTTGTCAAGTTTTTCGACCCATTACCGAAGTTCATGTCCTGTAGTATCTGTAGCTTGCGGCAAATCATATTTGGCGTGGTTTCACGCCCGATTTGGTATTCTAATAATAGGGAGTAAGAACAAAAAAGGCCGCCAATTGGCGGCCTTTTCAATTTCCGCGTGATCCCAGCAAGCCTGCTGTTGGCACGATTAGCGTGCTGAGACGATCGCTACCGAAGCCATGAACGCCAACATCACCCCTAATCCGAGAGCCAGGCGGGGCGACCCCGCCAAACAGGCGCCGCAAGCTTCCTGTTTCCAACAAGATGCCACCGTCCAAAACAGGCCGTCCAGAAGTCCTGCGATTGCAGCAGCTTGCCACAGCCCCCCAGGGGGAGGGGGGGACCTGCCCGGAGAAGCGCGGAACTCGCTCTACTTCCGACCTTCTCTCTTCTGCGCCACCACCAGGCCGCGCGGCGTCGGCAGCAGCACCACCGAAATCAGGCCCTCGGCCTCCATGCGCAGCGCAGCCTCTCGCACCACGCCTGGATGCGACCCGGCATCGTGCATCAGGATCAGGCCCGTCGGCCGGATCTGCGGCAGAAACCGCCGGATCTCCTCTTCCCGAATCTCCAGATCGCTGTCGGAAAAAAACAAATCGATCGTCCCTTCCACTGTCATTTCGAGGCTCGACGCGTTGCGCAGCTCAATCCATTCTGCGAGGCCCGAAGCCGCAATCTTCTCCTCTGCCTTCGCAAACACCACGGGATCGAACTCGCAGCTCACAATCCGGCCGAATCCGTTCCTCTTCAGCCCGCGCGCCATCCATACCGCGCTCACTCCGAGAAACGCGCCGGTCTCGACAATCAGCTCCGGCTTGACCGTCGTCACCAGCGTCGCGAGAAACTCCAGCACCTCCACCTCGGCGGTCATGGAGTCGTACATGCTCCACCGCTCCGGATGCGGACATTCCGGAGTCGCGCGATGGTATTCCGGCAGCATCGCACCGGCGGCGCGCTCCGCCTGCAGCATCACCTTGTGTTCCTGTTTCAGCTTCTTACGAAAGAGACCCAATGCGGCTCCTCAACCAAATTTCGATTGTAGAGTGCTCAGCGTCAGCGCTGCCGTTTCGCTGGCTGAAGGCTCATCTCGACCCTGCACCTTGTACCCTGTATCTATGAAAGTCGCGATTCTGGGATTCGGTACCGTGGGCAGTTCTGTCGCGCGCATCCTCTGCGATCTGAAGCCCGACGGCCTCGAGCTCTCCCTCGTTTTCAATCGCAGCGTCGCGCGCAAAAAGGCCGACTGGGTTCCGGGCCACGTGGTTTGGAGCGAGGACTTCGACGCCGTGCTTCGCTCCGATGTCGACGTCATTGTCGAGCTGGTGGGCGGCCTCGAGCCCCCAGGCTCCTGGGTGCGCCGCGCTCTCGAAGCAGGCAAATCGGTGGTCACCGGCAACAAGAAACTCATCGCCAAACACGGCATCGAGCTCGACCGCCTCGCTCGCTCCAAAGGCGCGCACCTGATGTACGGAGCAGCGGTCGCCGGCGGCATTCCGGTGATTCCCGGTCTGCAGCAGGGCCTGGCGGGCGACCGCATCACCCGCATTGAAGCGATTCTCAACGGCACCTGCAATTACATCCTCAGCCGCATGGAAGCCGGCGATGCTTTCGCCGATGTTCTCAGCGACGCGCAAAAGCTCGGCTACGCTGAAGCCAATCCGAGTGAAGATGTGGATGGTTACGACGCGCGCGCCAAGCTGGTCATCCTCTCGCGCATCGCTCTCCGCTCCGATCTCGACGTTGAATCGGTCGCCTGCCGCTCCATCACCGAAGTGGATGCGGTCGATCTGGTGTACGCCCGCGATCTCCACTGCACCATCCGCCAGATTTCCAAGGCCGAGCTTCGATCCGACGGAATCTCCGCTGCCGTCGGTCCTATGCTCGTGCCTCTGCGCTCGCCCTTCGCATGGTCGCGCGGTACTGAAAATATGGTCCTGGTCAGCGGTCAGTACGGCGGCGATGTGGTTTTCTCCGGTCACGGAGCGGGCGGCAATCCCACCGCCGTCGCCGTCGTCTCCGACCTCATCTCGCTGGCGCACGGCTCCAAAGCCGCGGAGCTTCCCAGCCGTGCCGCGAAGGTCAGCGGAGAGTTCGAGCTCCGCCATTACATCCGCTTCGTCGTGCAGGATCGCCCTGGCATCGTCGCTGAAATCGCCGGCGCGCTGGCTTCGGAAAAAATCAATATCGACGCCCTCTTTCAGCGCACCGGCTACGAAAAGGGCAATCTGCCCTTCGTTGTCACCGTTGAACCCTGCGCCGCCTCCTCGCTGCGCCGCGCGCTCGATCGCATCAGTCATGCCGGCTGGCTGGCACAGCCGCCGCTCGACATGCCCATCCTCGGCGAATGAAAGACGTCATGTTCGCCACCATCGTCGCCGGCATCACCACTGTGCTCACCCTCGCCGGCTTTGGCTATTCCTGCATCGCGATCTGGAGCGCTCGCGCCTATCTCCGCCGCCGTCGATTCCCTGCCGGATTCGCGCCGCCGGTCAGCATTCTTAAGCCCATCCGCGGCCTCGATCCCGGCATGGCCGAAGCCTTCGCCAGCCACTGCCGCCAGAATTACCCCAGCGACTACGAGCTTTTGTTTGGGGTCGCGCGTCCTGAAGATCCTGCCATCGGCGCCATCCGCCAGCTGCAGGCGGATTTCCCCGATCGCACCATCCGCCTCATCTTCACGCCTGAGGTGCTCGGCCCCAATGGCAAAATCAGCAATCTCGCCCAGCTCGTTCCTGAGGCTCGCTACGATCACCTCATCATCTGCGACAGCGATATCCGCGTCGGACCGAACTATCTGACCCATGTGCTCGCGCCCTTCGCGCCGGTACTGGACCGCAAGCCAGTCGGTCTGGTCACGGCACTGTACCGCGGGCGGGCCCACGCAACCCTCGGCTCGAAACTCGAAGCTCTGGGCATTGCCACCGATTTTGCACCCGGGGTTCTCACCTCTCGCTTTCTCGAGCGCGGCCTTCACTTCGGTCTCGGATCCACGCTGGCCGTTTCCCGCACCGCTCTCGACGCCATCGGCGGCCTCGAGCCACTGGCCGAATATCTCGCCGACGATTACGAACTCGGCGTGCGCATCCACGCGGCTGGCTTTGAGGTGGAACTGGCCCATGAGATCGTCGAAACCCATGTCCCGGCATGGAGCTTCTCCGGCTATCTGCACCACCAGCTGCGCTGGGCCCGGGGTATGCGCGATGCACGCCGCGGCGGGTATGCGGGCCTCGTTGTTACCTATGGACTTGCCTGGGCCATCCTGAACCTGATCGCAACCGGGCTCAGCCTGACGGCCGTTGCTCTTTTCACGTTGGCGCTGCTGTTGCGCATTTCGCTCGCGCTGGGAGTGGGCGTCGGGATCCTCGGCGACCGTCAGGTGCTGCGCGACCTGTGGCTGTTGCCGATGCGCGACCTGCTCGCCGCAGGCGTCTGGGCATGGAGCTACGCCTCTGACACCGTTGCCTGGCGTGACGAGCGATTTCTATTGAAACGGGGAAAGTTGGTGAAGCTGGAGTCGCCCCGGACCCTGACCAAGGGGGCGCATGCCGATGCCAAAACCTGACCGGCTCAGTGCCCGGACGGCGGCACGTATTCCTTCGGCAGCGCGGCGCCTTCGCCAAAGAAGAACTGATCCATCTGCTCGACGAGGAATTCCTGGGCCTGCGGCGTCCACGGCTGCAGGCGATATTCGTTCAGCAGCATTTTCTGCCGCTCGATCCACTCCTGCCACGCCTTCTTCGAAACGTTGTTGTAGACCTTGTTGCCAAAGTCGCTGTCGAAGGGCGGCTCGTCCAGCCCTTCCAGTTCCTGCTTGTAGCGTGCGCAAAAAACCATGTGCGGCATCGTGGGCGTCTCTCAGGAATATTGTACAAGGCGATCCTGGCTTCACTTATCGCTCTGCCGCGTCCTGCCGGACCTCTGCCTGCGGGCAACCACTCCTCTCTCCGGGGATTCAACACAGAGAGAACCTGGCGGGTCGATGCGGCACGATGATTCGCGCTGGTCTATTTCGACAACGCGGGTTATAAAGAGACTCGACCCATCAGCAGTCCTGGACTCTCCCCGAACGGTATCGGGGAAAACTTTTGATGAGAAACACACTCTGGCCCATTTGCCGTTCTTCGCTCCTTCTGCTCATCGTCGCCCTGGTTTGTGGTTCCTCGTCCGGTGCGCAATCCGCGACGGACATTGTCCGTAAGGTGGTTCACAACGAACTGGACGCCGACTACAACGACCACACGTCATGGATGTACCGCGACGCCTACAAATCACCGGAGAAAGACGTCGTCAAGCTGGTGATTGAGACTCCCCAGGGCAATCTCTCCGAAGTGATCGAGGACCATGGTCGGCCGCCTGGCGAACAGGAGCATCGGGACGATTTGAGCCACATCCAGCAACTGCTCACAGATCCGGCTCTGCGAGCGCGCCAGAAGCGTGCCGAGGAGCATGATGGTCAGCAGGCTCGCGACATGATGAATATGCTGGCGAACGCATTTGTGTGGCATGTGGTCGATCATGCCGACGGCGACATAACGTTGTCGTTTTACCCTGCTCCGTCTTTCTCGCCGGACGGCATGAGCGCCAAAGTTCTCGCCGCCATGTCAGGAACGATGGTCGTCGATGAGCACAGCATGCGGCTGAAAAAACTCGCCGGCCATCTCGACAAGGACGTGGTATTCGGCTGGGGGCTCTTCGGCCGCATCAATGCCGGAGGAACCTTCGAGATCATCCGTCAGGATGTGGGCTCCGGGAGCTGGCAGATTATACAGACGCACGTCCACATCTCAGGGCATGCGCTGTTTTTCAAGACCATCGGCGATCAGGAAGACGAGACCACCAGCGATTACCATCGCACGCCCGACGGTGTGGATCTGAATAAGGCGGCGGAGATGGTGCGGGACGGAGAAGTTGCCCGAGACCTTCACGTGGAAGCGCATTTCGGCGGCTGAAGCTAGTGCATGTGAAGCCGCCAGGCCGTATAGCTGGCGATTTCATGGGTCAGGCGTTTGAGCCGCTCCGTGCGCGAGATGCTCCTGAACACCGGGCGCGGCGATGTGTAGACCTGCAGTCCATCGTGTTCGCAGAGGGCGTGAATGCGAAACAGATGGGTGCCGTCGCTGACCACGACGATATTTCTGAGACCGTTGGCGCGAGCGATTACGGCAAGCCGCTCTGCCGATTGCTCGGTGTTGTCACTCTCGGTCTCGGCGATGATGTCCGCTTCGGGGACGCCATGCGCCAGCAGATAGTCATGCCCGACACCGCCTTCGGAGTGCCGGTCGGCCGGATCGCCGCCGCCCAGCGTGATGACCATCGGCGCCAGTCCTCGCCGATAAAGTTCCAGCGCATGATCGAGCCGCGCGCGCAGAACCGGGGACGGCCGTCCGTCGTACTCTGCCGCTCCAAAAACCGCGATGGCATCGGCGGGGCGCGCTTCATCGCGACGGGAATAGTAGCGAATCTGGCCGTCCACCCACAGCACCCAGGCCAGCGCTCCGGCGATCAGCGTTCCGGCGGTCCACAGCAGCACGCGCCCTTTGGCCGCCGATCCGGCACTCAATCGCGACCGGCGCAGCGATCTGAGATTGTCCTTCGGAACGATCATCGCTCCTGCAGCGCGAGTACGATGGCGTGCGTCGGAATCGCCCCTTCCCGCAAAATCTGCCACGTCCCTTCCGGTCCCGAGAGATCCACGATGGTGGTCGGCACGCTGCGTCCTGTGGGACCGCCGTCGACGATCAGCGGAATCCTGTCCCCAATCTGGTCGCGAACGCAGGCAGCATAGGTGCATTCCGGCAGTCCTGCCAGATTGGCTGCCGTCGCCGTGATGGGCAGGCCGACCGCAGCCACCACCGCCCGGGGAATCGCCGCATCCGGCACGCGCAACGCAACATTGCCGGTATTGGCAGTGCTGCGCAACGGCAGCCGCGAACTCGCCTTCACGATCACGGTGAGCGGTCCCGGCCAGAACCGCTCCGCCAGCAGATCGAAGCAGGTTCCGCACTCTCGCGCCAGCTGATACGCCTGCGCCAGTCCTGAAACCAGAAGTGACAGCGGCTTCTGCTTCAGCCGCGTCTTGATTTCGTAAATACTTTCCACCGCCCGCAGATTGACCGGGTCGACAGCGAGCCCGTAAAACGTATCGGTCGGCATGCCCACAACTTTGCCGCTACGAATGCAGGTCGCTACATACTGAATTCGGTCTGTCTCAGGCTCATCCGGATGGATGCGCACAATCTCCGCTGACAAGGCCTCTCCCGTTGAGCAACGTCGGCGGCGTCGCGATCCGTGGACCAAAGGAGTACGGATCGATAACAGTCAGGCTGAGGTTTAGAATCCCTGCATGCCAACGGTTTCGGATCGCTCGCGGCTCATCAGCATTGTACAGAGTCGCCAGAATGCCCGGGTCCGCGAACTGCGTGCCGCCTTCGCGCGGAGCAGCCGGGATGGATCCGAGGTCATTGGCATTGAGGGCGAGCACCTGATTACGGAAGCCCTGCGCAGTGGCGTCCGGCTGCGTACCGTGTTCGTCCGCCGGGATCCGGAACATCGGGATGGCAGCCTGCGCATGCTCGATCGTCTGGCGCTCCCTGCGGCCGTTCCTATCGTCGAATTGACTCCTGCCGTCTTCGACAGCGCCGTTGAAACTGAGTCTCCGCAGGGCATCGCGGCCATTATCGAGACGCCCCGCTTTCTCGCTGGCTGAAGCTCTTGCGGGACCGGCGCCGCTGGTCGTTCTGACCGCCGCTTTACAGGATCCCGGCAATTTCGGCACCCTCGTTCGTTCCGCTGAAGCCTTTGGGGCCAGCGGCGTGATCGCACTGCCCGGAACCGTCAGTGTCTGGAATTCCAAAGTTGTCCGGTCCTCTGCAGGATCGGTATTTCGCATCCCGGTGGTTGCGGAAAAGTCCTCGCCTGCGTTTGCCGCCCTGGCCGAACGGCATATTCCGGTTTTTGCCGCCATTCCTGCGTCCGCCGGTGCCGGTGCCTCACCTTGCTGCGACGCCAACCTGGCGGGCCCCGCCGCATTCCTGATTGGCAACGAAGCCAGCGGCCTGTCGGCCGAGTTGCTGGATCGCGCTCAGGCGCGCATCGCCATCCCGATGCCTGGTCCTGTCGAATCTTTGAACGCTGCGGTCGCCACCAGCATCCTTCTGCTACGAAGCGGCACGACAGCGAAGCCGGCGCGCGAATCGCTCATGAGCCTGTTCGCTCCCACCCCCGATGCCAAGGCCGCTCACGTCGCGGCGCCGCTCGCCGAACGCATGCGCCCGCGCTCGCTTGACGAGTTTCTCGGTCAGGAGCATCTGCTCGGTCCGGGCAAGCCGCTGCGCGTGCAGATTGAACGCGATGACGCCTCTTCGATGATTTTCTGGGGACCTCCGGGCGTCGGCAAAACGACCCTGGCCAAAATCATTGCCGAGACCACCCAGGCCACGTTTATCGAATTCTCCGCGGTTCTGGCCGGTATTAAGGAAATCAAGCAGGTGATGGCCGATGCGGAGAAGGCCGCTGCGTGGGGCACGCGCACCATTCTCTTCATCGATGAGATTCACCGCTTCAACAAGGCCCAGCAGGATGCGTTCCTGCCCTGGGTAGAGCGCGGCTCGATCCGCCTGATTGGTGCGACCACTGAGAATCCTTCGTTTGAAATTGTCTCTGCGCTGCTTTCGCGTTGCCGCGTTTACACGCTCAAAGCTCTGAGCGACGCGCAGATCGTCACCCTGTTGGAACGCGCTCTCGCCGATCCGGTCCGGGGCCTGGGGGCGCAGCACCTCAAGGCGGCGGAGGGAGCCCTTGAACTGCTGGCAGGTTATGCGTCGGGCGATGCGCGCAACGGCCTCAATGCCCTCGAAGTCGCTGCCAAACTGGCTGCCGGCTCGCCCGAGCGAGCGATTACGCGCGAAATTGCGACGACCGCTCTCCAGCAGCGCGTTCTGATGTACGACAAGCAGGGCGAAGAGCATTACAACCTTATCTCCGCGCTGCACAAATCGATCCGCAACTCGGACGCCGATGCGTCGATGTACTGGCTGGGCCGCATGCTGCAGGCTGGCGAGGATCCTCTCTACGTGGCCCGCCGTCTGGTTCGCATGGCCGTCGAAGACGTCGGCCTGGCCGCGCCCGAAGCCCTCCACATCACTCTTGCCGCTCGGGACACGGTTCACTTCCTGGGCAGTCCCGAAGGCGATCTGGCTCTGGCTGAGGCGGCTGTCTATCTGGCGCTGGCGCCGAAATCGAATGCGCTCTATACCGGCTATGGCGAGGTCCTCTCGGACATCGAGAACACCCGCCAGGAGCCGGTGCCGCTTCATCTGCGCAACGCGCCGACGAAGCTCATGAAGGAACTCGACTACGGCAAGGGCTATGAATATGCCCACGACGTCGAAGGCCGCGTTGCGGATATGGAGTGCCTTCCCGATTCCCTGCGCGGGCGCCGCTATTACCATCCCACGCAGGAAGGCCGGGAGAAGCTGATTGCCCAGCGCATGGAGGAGATCCGGCGTATCCGCGAAGCGAAGCGCAAGCAGGAGTAGGGCTTTTATTCGTCCTGCTACTCCGCGCCCTGTCCCCCTGCACCCTGCTTTTCATGTGCTATATTCCGAAAGAGTTCCATGATCTTTTCTCGCGAGTACATTGGCTATCTGGCGCGCCACACTGTAAAACACCTCCTCGACGCCAAAATGATTCAGACCACGAAGCCTGCAGCCGTGGAGGAGCGCGTCTACAACGGCATCTTTGAAGAACTCTCGCTCGAAGACCGCATCAACGAAGAGGTCCGCGTGATTCTGGACGCCTACCAGGAGGAAATGAATCGTACCGGGGCCAGCTATTTTGAGATGTTTAAGAAGGTGAAAACCGAGCTCGCACGCAAATACAAGGCGGTCCTGTGAGAATCTCCCGCGACAAGCTCAATAAGCTGGCCCATGTTGTCGCGGACACGCTTGCCGAAACCCCGGAATGCGACTTTCTGGAGGACCGCAATACGATCCGGCAGGAAGCCCGGAAGGCGCTGGAGCATCTGTTGCTGGAGGAAATGCGCATCGATCAGGCCGCCCGGCAGAAGATCGAATCGCAGCGGAGGATCATCCCCGAAGGCTCTCAGGAGTGGGATATCCTCTACCGCAAGTACTACAACGAGGAAGTCAAAAAGCTCGGCATCTGACACCGAGCTGGGTCCACGCCCCTTCCACTTTTCATAGAAAAACCCCGCCTTCCTCCAGTTTGTGAAAGAACTGCGAAATTAGGTCCAGATTCAGCGTTGCCCAGACTGTGTCTGCCGACACTCCACTCCATACCCAGTTATGGTGCCATTCACCCTTCAGAACTAACCACTTCTGTTATGAGTAACGCTATGTGCATACTCGTAACTCGTTAGCGATTTGGATAATGGCACGCCGAATGCATGGATGGGTATTTTGCGCATGTGTTCAGCTGTCAGTAGCGTAGTTCCCTTCTCAGAACCCCGTGCGGCAATGGGCAAGTCCCATTGGCGCCTGGCCCAGGGGTCTTTTCAGTCTCTCCAATTTTCCTTATTCCCACGGGACACGTTCCAGCTGACGGGTTCGTCAGCATCCCCATCGATTTTTTTGGAGGAAATATGAATTCCAGGCGCAGTTACTGGCTCCTTGCCCTGCTGCTGTTGTTGCCTTTATTCGGAGTGCCGCGCGCGCACGCCCAAGCCGTTTACGCGACGATCAGCGGCACGGTGACGGACACATCGGGCGCGGTCATCCCGAACGCTAATGTCATGGCTGTGAACACCAGCACCAACATTTCGAACCGATCGGTCACCGACAGCAAGGGGTACTACACCTTTCCCCAGTTGCAGACGGGAGGCCCGTACACCGTCACGGTTGAGGCAAGAGGATTTCAGCGGTATCAGAAGACCGGCATCATGCTCAAGGTGAGCGACAGCCTCGAGGAGAATGCGGCGCTGTCGGTTGGGTCGACTGGCGAAACCGTCCAGGTGCAGGCGGCTGCCGTTCAGGTGCAGACCGCTGATACGCAGATCAAGACCGACATCACCTCCAATGAAGTCGAGCAGATTCCGCTTCTGGGTCGCGATGCTTCCATCCTCGAAAAGACCGCCCCTGGAGTGGTCGAGGTCCCCGACCGCTTCGGGAATCCTGAGTCCGACGGAGCGCAGTCCCAGCAGAACGAGTTCACCCTCGATGGCGTCGATGTGAACGACGTCGCTCTTCAGGATCAGGCGATGTACCCCAATCCTGACGCGCTCGCCGAAGTTGCCGTCGTGCAGAATGACCTCAACCCTGAATACTCACGAAACTCCGGCGCCATGATCTCGGAGACGCTCAAATCCGGCACCAACGCTTTCCATGGGGACGGATTCGAGTTTTACCGCGACACCTTCATGAACGACGGCGGGTGGGGCGCACTCTCGCGGCCCGAGTTCCACCAGAATGTCTACGGCGGCACTCTCGGCGGTCCGATCCTTCGCAACAAATTGTTCTTCTTCACCGCCTACCAGGGATTCCGCAACCGCACCGGGGCTCCACAGCCCACTACCGTCTTTAGTCCTGCTCAGGATGCCGGCAATTTCTCCGCCGATAAGAACCAGGAAACTCAGGCGGCGAACGCCGCTGGTCTCTCGTCGAATCCCATGCCCTTTGCCCTCGCTGGCTGCGCAGCGGGAACTGCGTGGAACGCCTGTCCAGCGTTTGCTGGCGGTACCGTGAGCATCCCTACCTCCGTGTGGAATACCGAAGCCGCTGCTCTGATCACCAAATATGTCCCGGCGGCGAACGAGACGGAGACCGCGAACGGCTTTACCTCCTACCTCGACAACTTCAATACGGCGAACAGCGCGAAGCAGGACCAGGGCATCCTTCGCGCCGATTACCATCCGACCCAGAACGACATCCTCTGGGCTTCCAGCCTCTTTCAGTCCAGCCCCGATGTCGTCCAGTTGCCCTTCGGCGGTGCGGACCTTCCCGGGTTCACCGAGGTGAATGCCGCGCATATCAAGATGTTTAATGCCGACTACACCCACACGTTCAACTCGACCACGCTGAACGATTTTCGCGGCGGCTATTTCCGCTTCAATTACGCGGCGGTCACCCCGCAGACCGTCACCGCGCCCAGCAGCGCCGGATTCAATATCTCCCCGCAGACCTCGCTGATGGGGCTTCCGAACATGGGCCTCACCGGCTATTTCACTCTCGGCTTCAGCTCCGAAGGACCGCAGCCCCGCAAAGACACGAATCTGATGGGCTCGGACACGGTGACCAAGATCATCGGCAACCATTCGCTGAAGTTTGGCGCGATGTATGAGCAGTTCGGGGTGGAGAACCCGTACTACGCCGATAACAACGGTTCCTTCGGTTATGGCGGCGTTGGCACGTACAGTTCGGGCGACCCGGCCATTGACTTTGTGCTGGGTATTCCGGATACGTACACCCAGGCGTCCGGCAGCATCATTGACGCCATCTCGCATGAGTATTATGTCTTCGCTCAGGACAGCTGGAAGGCGGGAAGGGATGTCGTCATCAACTACGGGATCGGTTGGGATGCTGAGAGTCCCTGGGCGAACCACCAGTACGCCGGCCACGGCATCACCTGCTGGTCGCTGGGAAGCCAGACGTCCACCATCTATCCGGGAGGCCCTCCGGGACTGCAGTATGCAGGCGACCCGGGCTGCACGACCTATGGCCAGGCCACCACGCACTGGGATGACTTTGCTCCCCGTGTCGGCTTCGACTGGTCGCCGAGTTCCGGCCCTGCCGCGATCATCGGAAACCCTGGCGCTCACAACTTCTCAGTCCGCGCCGGCTTCGGTGTCTTCTTCAATCGCGACTCGGAAGAAGAGGCGCTGCAGAACCTGTCTTCGCCACCGTATTTCTTCGAAAGCCACGGCGCCGGAGACTTCGGCGGCAGCCCGGCGTTCCTGAATCCCTTTGCCGACGTTGCCGGCAACGGATCGGAATCGAATCCCTTCCCCTATCACCTGCCGGCCTTCGGCACGGCTCTGAACTGGCCCAGCTACGCTGAGGGTGACTTCAGCAATGTGAGCCCAAGCTACCTCCCGTCCTACGCGTACAACATGTTCCTTGGCTTCCAGCGCGCTTTGCCGGGTAACACAGTGCTTTCGGTTCAGTATGTTGGATCTCTGGGCCGCAAACTGCCTCGCGTCGGCGAAGGCGATCCCATTACCGCTGCCGGGCACGCAGCATGCCTTGCCAGCACGGCCTGCGCCAGCAACCTGGCCGGGATGCACCTGTACTTTCCGCAATACACCGCACAGCCGGCGATCGTCCCGGGCTCCGTATCGTCCACGGCTCCTAACGGCATCCCCTGGTATCTGAGCGTTGGTGAGCAGCTCTCCAATGGCGCCTCCAGCTACAACTCCCTGCAGGTCAGCCTCAACAAATCTGTCTCCCACAACCTCTACTTCACTCTCGCCTACACCTATGCCCACGCGCTCGACGACGACTCAGGCTACGAATCGTCTTCGGGCGGTGGCGCGATCAATACCCTCGGCGGGGAGAATGGCCGTCCCGTCAACTTCGCTCCGGGGTTCGCGTATCTGAACTACGGAAGCTCGGACTACGACGCTCGCCAGCGGCTCTCGGTCCTCTACAACTACCAGATTCCCCTGACCGCCGGAATGCGCGACAACCACATCGTGAACGAGGCGCTGGGTGGCTGGCACCTGACCGGCATCACCGCCGTCCAGACCGGGTTCCCCGTCAACATCAACGAGGGCGGATATTTCCAGAACGGCTGGTGCGATGAGTTCACCTATTACGGTTGCCCCGACGTCCCCCAGTGGACCGGAGTTCACCCCAAGCTGTTGAACCCCCGCTCCAGCACCGGGAACGTCTGGTTTGATACCAGCCAGTTCTCGCCTGAGCCGACGGGGACCTTCGGCAACACGCCCCGCAACTTCTTCCGCGGCCCGGGCTACAACTACTCCGATATGTCGCTCTATAAGGACTTCCACCTTAACAGCGAGACCCGGTACATTGAACTTCGCCTGGAGTCCTACAACGTTTTCAATCATGCGAATTTCGCCGAGCCCGACGGCAACTTCAGCGACACCACTTTCGGTGTAACGAACACCACGATCAACCCGTCCAGCTTCGGCACGCAAGCCGGTGACCCGCAGCCTGGCCGTGCTACCCAGCTTGGCGGCAAATTCTACTTCTGAGTTCTGCCATCGAACCTTGGTTCTCGCGGGCCGCTTCGGCGGCCCGTTTCTTTTCCAGCAGATGCTGTGAATCAGGTGCCCGAGAATTGCACCGCTTTCCCCTGCCGCCTGCCGCCTCGTTTCGGATACACTGAGTCCTTCCGCAATGAACCCATTCTCCATGCCGGTGGACAATCTGGCGTCGATCAAGGATGACATGATCGCCTTCATCGAAGGTCATGGCATTCGTCGCGTGCCCGCCCATGCGGGTGACGACATCCCCTCCATCATGTGGGAAGACGAAGTCAATCCGGACAGCTGGAAGGACTTCGTGGAGACCGCGAAAGCGGCGGGTGCGACGTTCATCACCATGAGCGATGCCGTGCTGGAAAAGGAGGACGTCGAGCTGCTGATTGAAGAAGTGCAGGAGCAGGATTACACCATCGACTCCCCGACCAGTACGTCGGAACTGGACGAGGCGCAGACGCTGGTGAGCCACATCGGGAAGGTCGGTCACCTGCAGCTGGGCTTTCCCTATCAGGGCTTCATGTTCCTGTTTCAGACTTCCACCGAGTGGTACGACCGGTATCAGCAGCTGCTCGATTCCGTCGGCGACCTGGGCAATATCGTCTTCGAAGATGAAGACGAAGATGAGCAGCCTTGAGCGCGTCGGATGAAGCCGTAAGCGAGCCCGCAGCGGCGGAGCCGATCGCTGCGCGTCCGCGCCAACGCTGGAGTCTCTGTCCCTCGCAAGCAACCGAGGCCACGGTCCTGGCCCGCGACGCCCATGTCCCGCAGCTCATCGCCGAGCTGTTGCTGGCCAGGGGCATCAGCACCGCGGAGGGAGCGAAACACTTCCTCCAACCGCAAATCGAACACCTGCTCGATCCCTACTCGATGCTGGGGATGGATCGTGCCGTCGAGCGCATCCGGCGAGCGATCGCGGCGCAGGAACCGATCCTCATCTACGGCGATTACGACGTCGACGGTACGATGGCAACTGTGTTGCTGAAGACCGCGATGGAGATGCTCGGCGGCATCGTACGCTTCCACATACCCCACCGGTTGCGGGAAGGCTACGGCATGCAGCGCGAAATTCTGGAGACCGCTGCCGCTGAAGGCGTGCGCCTTGTCATCAGCGTCGATACAGGCATTCGCGCGTTTGCTGCTGCGGATGCTGCGGCGGAGCTGGGGCTCGACCTGATCGTGACGGATCATCACCTGCCGGAACCGGAACTGGGCGTACCACGCGCGCTCGCGGTTCTGAACCCGAACCAGCCCGGTTGTGCCTACGCGTGTCAGCATCTTTGCGGCGCCGGCGTGGCGTTCAAGCTGTCGCAGGCGCTGCTCGAAGGCTGGGATTTACCGCGTGCTCGCAGCAAGATTCTGCCGTCCTTCCTCAAGATGCTGGCCATTGCGACCGTGGCTGACGCTGTTCCGTTGCAGGGCGAAAACCGCGTTTTTGTGGCTCTCGGGCTTGCAGAATTGCGTCGTCCCGTGGGCCTGGGCCTGCGCGCCCTGATGCGCGAGGCACAAATCGACACGGCGCGCCGTCCGCTCACGCCTGTCGATGTAGCGTTTCGGCTCGCACCCCGCATCAACGCCGCAGGGCGAATGGATATTGCCAGTGAGGTCATCGAGCTTTTCACGACGCGTGACGACGGACGCGCCAGGGATCTGGCCGCCAAACTGGAGCGGCTCAATCAGGAACGCCGTGCCGCTGAAGCTGCCATGCTGGCGGAGGTCACGGCCCGTCTCGATGAACCTTGTTTCCGCGCAACACGCTGTATCGTGATGGACGGTGACAACTGGCACCGCGGTGTCATTGGCATCCTGGCGTCGCGTATCGTTGACCAGACCGGCAAACCGGCCATCGTCATCAGTCGTGAGGACGGAGAAGCCTATGGTTCCGGACGATCGATCGCCGGGTTCCATCTGCTCGAGGCCATCGAAAGCTGTCACGAGATCTTCACGCGCTTTGGTGGCCACGCGCATGCCGTGGGCTTCTCGCTGCCGTCGGACCGGGTCGAGGAATTGCGCAACCGGCTCGATTCCTGGGCTGCCGTTCATCTGGATGAAGACGACCTCGGCAACCCGCTGGAATGTCATGCGGAGTTGCCGCTCGACCAGATCACCCCGGCACTGTTTTCGTGGCTGCGCCGCCTGGAACCTTTCGGAATGGGCAATGAGGAACCGGTCTTTGTCGCGCGCGATGTGCGCGTTGTGGCCCTCCCTCTTTTCATGAAAGAAAAACATGTTCGCCTTCGCGTTGCGCAGAACATGACCTTCTCCGCTGTAGGCTGGAATCTGGCGGACCGTGTACGCGAACTGCAGTTGGGAACGGACTCGATGGTCGACCTTGCGTGGCGGCTGCGCGAAAACGATCATCCCGAGTTTGGCGGCCTCGAACTGGAGATCGCGGGAATCGAACCAGCGGGGACTGCTTGTTGATCTTGGCGCCCACCGGCTGCCCGGCATAAATTCACAGGCCGCGCATCGACAGAGGATCGGCAGCATCTTACTGTTTATCCAGAACATTTTTCGATCCCACAGAGACTGGAGGCCCCAATGACGGCGACTGTGGCCACTCTCCCGGAAATCCTGAGCGAACAAGAGCTTCACCTGACGGACGCCTACTGGCGCGCGTGCAACTACTTGTGCGCGGGGATGATTTACCTCTACGACAATCCCCTGCTGCGTGAACCGCTGAAGCCCGAGCACATCAAGAAGCGTCTGCTCGGGCACTGGGGTTCTGATCCCGGGCAGACGTTTTTGTGGGTGCATCTCAATCGTCTGATCCGGAAATACGACCTCAATATGATGTACGTCTGCGGCCCTGGTCACGGCGCACCGTCGATGTTGTCGAACGGCTGGATGGAGGGCACGTATTCGGAGATCTATCCCGACAAGAGCCAGGATTACGAGGGGCTGCGGAAATTCTTTCGGGAGTTTTCGTTCCCGGGCGGGATTGGAAGCCACTGCACTCCGGAGACGCCTGGCTCGATCCATGAAGGCGGCGAACTGGGCTACAGTCTTTCGCATGCATTCGGTGCCGCATTCGACAATCCTGACCTGATCGTGAACTGCGTTGTGGGCGACGGCGAGGCGGAAACGGGACCGTTGGCAACTTCCTGGCACAGCACCAAATTCCTGAACCCGATCCGCGATGGTGCGGTGTTGCCGGTGCTCCATCTGAACGGCTACAAAATCGCGAACCCGACGCTGCTGGCGCGCATTCCCCATGAGGAACTGGAGTGGCTCTTCCGCGGCTACGGATGGGATCCGCATTTTGTCGAGGGCGACGATCCGCACGTGATGCATCAGCTGATGGCAGCCACGCTGGAACATTGTGTCGACCACATTCGCTCCATTCAGCGCAATGCCCGTGAGAATGGCGAGCGGACCGGCGGCGGCGCAGGCTGGCCGCGCTGGCCGATGATCGTGCTGCGGACGCCGAAAGGGATGGACTTGTCCGAAAGAAGTCGACGGCCACAAGCTCGAAGGTTTCTGGCGCGCGCATCAGGTTCCAATTCTGGAAGTTGCGGAAAATCCCGAACATCTGCGGTTACTGGAGACCTGGCTGCACAGCTATCGACCCGAGGAACTCTTCGACGAGAAAGGTAGCCCGATCGCTGCGCTGCGCGCTCTGGCTCCGGAGGGCAACCGTCGCATGACCGCGAATCCTCATGCGAACGGTGGAGTGCTGCGGAAGCCTCTTCGCATGCCGGATTTCCGCGATTATGCGGTCAAAGTGGAAAAGCCCGGTTCGGAATATGTCGGTCCGACGGAGGTTCTGGCTCGTTTCCTGCGTGACGTGATGCGAAATAACATGAACAGCTTCCGCGTGTTCGGGCCTGATGAGACAGCATCGAATCGCCTGCAGACGATTTACGAAGCCAGCCCGAAGACATGGATGGAAACGATCCTGCCCGAAGATGCGGACGGCACGGAGATCGCACCCGATGGGCGCGTGATGGAGATGCTGAGCGAGCACACTCTCGAGGGATGGTTTGAAGGTTATGTGCTGACGGGTCGTCACGGTTTCTTCTCCAGTTACGAGGCGTTTGTTCATGTGATCGACTCGATGTTCAACCAGCACGCGAAATGGCTGGAGAAGTCGAAGAAGGAACTCCGCTGGCGCGCGGCGGTTTCTTCCATCAATTTGCTCATCACTTCCGTCGTCTGGCGACAGGATCACAACGGGTTCTCGCATCAGGATCCGGGCTTTCTCGATGTCGTGGCGAACAAGAGCGCTTCGGTTACGCGCATCTACCTGCCGCCCGATGCGAACTGCCTGCTGAGCGTCGCGGACCACTGCCTGCGGTCGAGCGATTACGTCAATGTCATCGTTGCCGACAAGCAGCAGCATCTGCAGTACCTCAACATGAACGACGCGATCCTGCACTGCACGAAGGGCGTCGGCATCTGGAACTGGGCGAGCACGGACGATGGCGTCGAGCCGGATGCGGTACTGGCCTGCGCGGGTGATATCGCGACGATGGAAGCGCTGGCGGCGGCGGCGATCCTGCGGGAGCGCTTTCCAGACTTAAAGCTTCGCTTTGTCAATGTCGTCGATCTCTTTCGTCTGGAACCAGAAAGCGAACATCCTCATGGGCTTTCGGACGCCGATTTCGATTCCCTCTTCACCGCCGATAAGCCGGTCATTTTCAACTTCCATGGCTATCCGCTGCTGATCCATCGCCTGACCTACCGCCGCCATAACCACGACAACTTCCACGTTCGCGGCTACAAGGAGAAGGGCAACATCAACACGCCACTGGAGCTGGCAATCGAGAACAACGTCGACCGCTACAACCTGGCCATCGACATCATCGATCGCGTGCCGCGGCTGCGCAACATCGGGGCTCATGCGCAGGAGTGGCTGCGCGATCAGATTACGGAAAGCCTGAACTACGCGCACACGGTCGGCATCGACAAGCCGGAAATCCGCAACTGGACATGGCCACAGTGACGGCCACAATGAGGCCGCGGTGAGCGCAGGCGCAAACGCCAACGGAGAGGTCGTTCTTGCGGTCAACAGCGGGTCGTCGTCGCTGAAGTTCGGGCTCTATCGACATCCTGCGGGCGAGTGCAATCCGCAGCTCTTGCTGGCCGGTGGAGCGAGCGGCATCGGGCATCCCAACGGCCGGCTGGAGGTAAAGGACGCGGCCGGAACGACACTGCTAGATCAGGCGTATACGCTGAACTCGCAGGGCCATGCGCTGAAAGAGATCCTCGACCAGATTGGCCGGCTCGGGCATGGACAGCCGGCAGCGATTGGCCATCGCGTGGTGCATGGCGGACCGCATCTGCGCGCGCATCAACTGATTGACGATGCGCTGCTGGAAAAGCTGGTCGCAGCGACGCAATTTGCGCCGATCCATATTCCGGCAGCGGTGAACCTGATCCGCGAGACGGAGAAGTTGTTGCCGAAGGCGCAGCAGTATGCGTGCTTTCGACACGGCGTTCCACAGCACCATGCCGGAAAAGGCGCGCCACTTCCCTCTTCCGGAGCGGCTCTACGATCTGGGCATCGAGCGCTACGGATTTCATGGGCTCTCCTACGAATCGGTTGTGACGCGGCTGGGGGCTTCGATTCCGGAGCGGGTGGTGTGCGCGCATCTGGGATCCGGCGCAAGCCTCGTCGCACTGCAGAGCGGCAAGTCAATCGACACGAGCATGGGAATGACGCCGGTGGGCGGGATTCCGATGGCGACGCGGAGCGGCGATTTCGATCCTGGCGTGGTGTTGTACCTGATGCGGACCGAGGAGCTGTCGGCGGACCAGCTGGAATCGCTGCTCAACCACGATTCCGGACTGGGCGCGCTGTCGGGGGGCGAATCGGACATGCGGCTGCTGGAGCAGTGTGTGGCTAAGGGCGACCCGAAGGCGCAGCTGGCGATTGAGGTCTTTGCGCTCGCGGTGCGGAAGATGATCGGCGCGTACGCGGCGGAGCTGGGCGGGCTCGATCTGCTGGTGTTCACGGGCGGGATCGGCGAGCACAGCGCCGCGGTGCGGGACTGGATCTGCGATGGGCTCGGATTTCCTCGGCGTGACCAGCGGCGATCCGGCGCTGTGCTGCAAGGTTCGGGTGCTGGTGAGCGAGGAAGAGCTGCAGATTGCGCGGATCGTTTGCCGGCTGCGGACAGCTGAGGCCAGGTAGGAGATTCGAAATTCCTCCCCCGCCAGCATCGCGGGCTGACAGCGGTGCGGCACCCCACCCCCTGGGGGATCGACAGCGATTCGTCGAATAGAATGTGGGACTTCCGGGTGTTATCGAGCTTGACAACATAGGTCTGATCCCGGTATGCGGGACGCTCGTCGACGGTGCGGAACACGTAGCTTTCGACATTGAAAAGAACAAGGACGCATCCCGGAAGGGTGCGTGGAATCCTGGGATCCCTGACATAGAACCTGAGTCTGCAATAGAAAAGGACCCGCGCTGGCGGATCCTCCTGATTCAGGCTTCTGTTCCAGTTTGTTGGGCGGTGGGAAGCATTGCAAGGGGAATCGTTGTGACGGGCAAACGAAGGTAATCGGAGTGGTCGATCTGAGAAATGCAGGTCCTCGCCCCTTCGACTCGCCTTCAGCTCGCTCAGGGTGACAGCGTCTCGCCCGAGTTGACGTTGATTCTTCCGGGCACGAATAATAAAGATTCGCCTTGAATACCTACCGCATCCACCAAGAGAAGGAAGTCTCCTACGTGATCCATATCAAGATAGCTGGGCAACCGCGATGAGCACAGCGGTCGCCGGCCCGCGCGAAAACCGGGCACCAGGTTTCTGGCAATCCACCAATGGCAAGAAGGCTGTGATGGCGGTGACGGGCGCCATCCTGTTCCTGTTTGTGATCGGGCATCTGCTGGGGAACCTGCAGATCTTCGAGAGCCGCGAACGGCTGAATACCTACAGCCACTTTCTCAAGAGCCTGGGCGAATTGCTGTGGATGGCGCGGGGCGTGCTGATTGTCTGCGTGGTGCTGCATATTGTGGCTACGGTGCAGCTGGCGCTGCTCAACCGCAAGGCGCGGCCGGTGGGCTACGCAAAGAAAAAATCGGTGGCCTCTTCGTACGCGGATCGCACCATGTACTGGAGCGGACCGATTATTCTGGCGTTTGTGATCTTCCATCTGCTGGAGTTCACGGCCGGAACGCTTCACCCCGGAGCGCCGGCCTTCAGCGAACAGGACGTGTTCTACAACGTCGTGGCGGGCTTCCGCGTGTGGTGGGTTTCGGTCTGGTACATCTTCTCGATGATCCTGCTGGGCTTTCATCTGCGCCACGGGATCTGGAGCATGTTCCAGACGCTGGGCGCCAATCATCCGCGGCACACGCCGGTGCTGAAACAGGCAGCGCTGTGGATCGCGATTCTGATCACCGCCGGTTACATTTCGATTCCGGTGAGCGTGCTGGCGGGGTGGGTGCGATGACGGGCTCGATGAAACTGGACGCGAAGATTCCTACGGGGCCGATTGAAGACGCATGGGAAACGGCTTGCTTTGAGATGAAGCTGGTGAATCCGGCGAACAAGCGGCGGAACACTCTGATTGTGGTGGGCTCGGGGCTGGCGGGCGCGTCGGCGTCGGCGACGCTGGGCGAACTGGGCTACAACGTGAAGTGTTTTTGCTTTCAGGATTCGCCGCGGCGGGCGCACTCGATTGCGGCGCAGGGCGGGATTAACGCAGCGAAGAATTATCAGAACGACGGCGACAGCGTTTACCGGCTGTTCTACGACACGGTGAAGGGCGGCGATTTTCGCGCGCGCGAGGCGCAATGTGTACCGGCTGGCGCAGAACAGCGTGCACATCATCGACCAGTGCGTGGCGCAGGGCGTGCCGTTTGCGCGGGAATACGGCGGATCGCTGGAGAACCGCTCGTTTGGCGGCGCGCAGGTTTCGCGGACGTTTTACGCGCGCGGGCAGACGGGCCAGCAATTGCTGCTGGGCGCGTATCAGGCGCTGGAGCGGCAGGTCGGATGCGGGACAGGTGACGATGATTCCGCGGACGCGAGATGCTGGACCTGATCGTGATTGACGGGCAGGCGCGGGGAATTGTGGCGCGGAATCTGATCACGGGCAAGCTGAGCGTGCATCTGGCGGACGCGGTGATTCTGGCGACGGGCGGATACGGGAACGTCTATTACCTGTCGACGAACGCCAAGGGGTCGAATGCCACGGCGATCTGGCGCGCGCATAAACGGGGCGCACTGTTTGCCAATCCCTGCTTCACGCAGATTCATCCGACGTGCATTCCGGTGTCGGGCGATTATCAGTCGAAGCTGACGCTGATGTCGGAATCGCTGCGCAACGATGGGCGGATCTGGGTGCCGAAGAAGAAGGGCGACAAGCGGAAGCCGGATCAGATTCCGGAAGACGAGCGCGATTATTATCTCGAGCGCAAGTACCCGAGCCTTCGGCAACCTGGTCCCGCGCGATGTGGCTTCGCGCAACGCGAAGGCCGTATGCGATGAAGGCCGCGGCGTGGGCGAGAGCGGACTGGGCGTGTATCTGGATTTTGCGGATGCGATCCAGCGGCTGGGCGTCGAGACCATTCGCGAGCGCTACGGGAATCTGTTCGACATGTACCAGCGGATCACGGACGAGGATCCGTACAAAGTGCCGATGCGGATTTATCCGGCGATCCATTACACGATGGGCGGGCTGTGGGTGGATTACGAGCTGCAGAGCACGATTCCCGGGTTGTTTGTGCTGGGCGAGGCAAATTTCTCGGACCACGGCGCGAATCGGCTGGGCGCGAGCGCGCTGATGCAGGGGTTGTCGGACGGCTACTTCATCATTCCCTACACGGTCGGAAATTATCTGGCGAGCGTGAAGCCGAAGCCGGTGAAGGCTTCCGATCCGGCGGCACAGGCGGCGCTGGCAGAGACGCAGGCAGGGGTTGCGAAGCTGCTGGCGATCCAGGGCAAACGGACGGTCGATTCGTTCCATCGCGAGCTCGGCAAGATTGTGTGGGATGACTGCGGCATGTCGCGCAACGCTGCCGGACTCAAAAGTGCGATCGGCAAGATTCGCGCGCTGCGGGAGGAGTTCTGGCGGAACGTGAATGTGCCGGGCTCGGGCGAGGATCTGAATCAGAGCCTCGAGAAGGCGGGACGGGTTGCGGACTTTTTCGAGCTGGGCGAGCTGATGTGCATCGACGCGCTGGAGCGGAAGGAGTCGTGCGGCGGACATTTTCGCGAGGAGTATCAGACGCCGGATGGCGAGGCGCAGCGCGACGATGAGCACTACAGCTATGTGGCGGCGTGGGGCTACACGGGGCCGGGCCAGCCACCGGAACTGACGAAAGAGCCGCTGGAGTTTGTTTACGTCCACCCGAGCCAGAGGAGCTACAAGTAATGAAACTGACACTGAGCATCTGGCGGCAGAAGAACACGGGCGCGCGGGGCGAGTTCGTGCGCTATCCGGTGGACAACGTGAATCCGGAGATGTCGATGCTGGAGTGCCTGGATGTCCTGAACGAGACGCTGATGGAAAAGGGCGAGGAGCCAGTGGCGTTCGAGCACGATTGCCGGGAAGGGATTTGCGGATCGTGCGGGTTCATGATCAACGGCGTGGCGCACGGGCCGGAGAAGGCGACGACGGTTTGCCAGCTGACGATGCGGCACTTTAAGGATGGCGACGAGCTGGTGCTGGAGCCGTGGCGTTCGGTGGCGTTTCCGTTCATCAAGGACCTGGTGGTCGATCGGCGGTCGTTGGACCGGATTATTCAGTCGGGCGGATACGTTTCGGTGTCGACGGGGAATGCGCCGGATGGGAATGCGATTCCGGTGGGCAAAGAGATTGCGGACCGGGCGATGGACGCGGCGGCGTGCATCGGGTGCGGCGCGTGCGTGGCGGCTTGTCCGAATGGATCGGCGGCGCTGTTTACGGGGGCGAAGATCGCGCACCTGGGGATTTTGCCGCAGGGCAAGCCCGAGGAGGATCGTCGCGCGGTGCGGATGGTGGCGCAGGCCAACACCGAGGGCTTTGGGAGCTGTACGAACATCGGCGAATGCACCGGCGTTTGTCCGAAGGAGATTCCGCTGGAGGTGATCGCGAAGATGAATCGCGATTACCTGGTGGGTGCGTGGCGGGAGCGGAAGCAGGTGGTGGAGACGATTGCTCCGGTGACGGACTGGGAGCTGGAGAAGTAGGGCCGGCGTTACGCTGCTTTCTTCAGCAGCGCCGCCACTCCTTTCGGATTTCCTTCTATGACCAGCAGGTACGCGCGGGCAGGAGCGTCGGGGAATTTGCGTCGCTGTTCCCAGTCGCGCAATGTGCCAAGCGGGATTCGATAGGCAGCAGCAAATTCCTCCTGGGTCATTTCGAGCTTTTCGCGAAGCTTTTTTACATTGACGATTCTGGTGAGGCCGCGCATGTCACGCGGCAGGGGCTGCGCGTCAGGATCGGACAGCGCGGCTGCGTGAATCTGTTCGTCGGTTAGCGCAGCGACTTTGGCCCAGTCGGTTTTGGTCTTCGGAAAGGGATCGCCGGGTTTACGGGTGACCGTGATAGTACCAAATTTTTTCATGGCGTTCGGCCTTCCTCACCGAAATGATTCGCGTAACCTCTTCCGCGGGTTGCGAGGTGACAACGAATAGAACATTTAAAAATGCCATACCGACGGTTACAAACCGCTGCTCCTCATGGTTGCCGTCATCGATCCAAGACTCCGCGTTCGGATCTTCGAGGGCCGGAATGCCATCCGCGAGACTGAGCTGATGTTTGCGGCGGTTTTCTATATCTTTTCTCGAGTCCCATTGGTACTGCACAAGTCTCTTCATCTCGAATGCACCTCGGGGAGATTCCCTTCACATCTGAGGCGCTTCCGAGGCTCTGAAGGGGTTGCGAGTCTCTATACGCAGAATACTACGGCTTAGCCGTACTTTGTCAATCCCCTTCTTTTCCTTACCCCCGAACTCTTCAAAGCTGATTGCTACAATCCGTGTACCGGATCATCCAGTCATGAAGACTCTTTGGCCGTTGGCGTTGCTTACCCTGACTTTGACCACATCCGCTCCATCCAAACCACAATCCGCGGCGAAGACTGCGGAGCATCGGCACGCGGCGATGAGCCCTGAGGAGGTTCATCGATCGGCCATCGTGATTGACACGCATGCGGATACGCCGCAGCGGATGCTCGACGATCATTTCGACCTGACGGAGCCGCTCAATGGCGGGTATCTGAATTTCGCGTCGGCGAAGCAGGGGAACCTGGGGGCGGAGTTTTTCTCGATCTGGGTTGAGCCGAAGCTGTACGCGGGGCATGACGCGCGGCGAACGCTGGAGCTGATCGATACGGTGCTGCAGCAGGCTGCGAAGCATCCCGACCAGATGATGATGGCCTACTCGCCGGAAGACATCGAGCGGGCGCATCGGGAACACAAGCTGGCGGCGCTGATGGGCATCGAGGGCGGGCACTCGATTGAGGACTCGCTGGGACTGCTGCGGGATTATTACCGGCTGGGTGTGCGCTACATGACGCTGACCTGGTCGAACTCGAATGACTGGGCCGATTCGTCGGGGGATATTGACGATCCCAGCGTGCAACACACGCAGGATGGACTGACGGATTTCGGCAAGGACGTGGTGTACGAGATGAACCGGCTGGGGATAATGGTGGACATTTCGCACGTGGCCGATAAAACTTTCTATCGGGCGGTGATCACGTCGCGGGCTCCGGTGTTCGCGTCGCACTCTTCGGCGCGAGCGCTGACGAATGTTCCGCGCAATATGACCGATGACATGCTGCGGGCGGTGGCGCGCAGCGGCGGGCCGAACAGCAAGGGCGGCGTGGTGATGGTGAACTTCTACTCTGGGTTCATCAGCGACGCGTGGTGGAAGGCATGGAAGGGTCAGGCTCCGGAGCGGCAGGCGGCGGAAGCTGCGCAAGTGTCGCAGTGGAAGTCAGAGGGCAGGTCGGTCACGTACGAGATGACCGATGCGATGGACAAGCAGTGGGCGGCGAAGATTGCGCGACCACCGCTCAGCATGCTGATCGACCACATCGATCATGTGGCAAAGGTGGCGGGGATCGACCATGTTGGGCTCGGTTCGGATTTCGATGGAATTCCCGCTTCGCCGGAGGGAATCGATTCGGCGGCGGATCTGCCGAAGATTACGGCGGAGTTAATGAAACGCGGGTATTCCGCGGAGGATTGCCGGAAGATCCTGGGCGGGAATTTTCTGCGGTTTTTCCGGGATGTGCAGGCGACGGCCAGGGAACTCCAGGCGGAATCGGCGGAGCGGCCGAAGATCAGCGACCAGCAACCTTTCAGGAAATAGGGTTGGCGTGGGTGGTTTGGATTGCGGCTCTATTTTTCGAGCGGACGGCCGAAGCATACGACGTAGCCGTTGTTGTCGATGATCTCGAAAGCGCGGAGACCGTCGTTCGTGTTCGCCAGCTCACGATGCATGGGAACGTTTTTAGCCACGAATTCCTGATAGAGCGCATCGGGGTCGCTGGTGAGGATGTAGGCGTCCCAGCGGGCCCATGGGTGCCGCGAAGAATTCGGCTGCGGGTGGACATCGGGGGCAATGGACTTGAACATCAGCATGACCTGATCGCGGCCGACGAAGGCCCAGAAATCGCCGCTGTCATCTCCCCCGTGATAAAGAACGGCGAAGCCGAGCCTGGACTGATAGAACTCCAGCGTCGCTTGTAAGTCGTCAACGATGAAGAACGGGGTAATGCTGTTCAGCACAGCGAGATTGTACGCTGCGCCTCGAGAGCGGACCCTTTCCGTGACGTTCGTTGATTCGTCGCTCAGGGGCTAAGCCCAGATTCTTCCAGTATGTTTTTCGGCACGACTGAACGTCGTGCTCCTTCAGGACGGTGACGATTTCGTGGCTCGAAAAGAAATCAAGGATACGAGCAACGGGGAAGAGGGGAAGAGCCTTTTCTCAAAACGGGATCCCGAGGGTACTTCGGAACGGGAGACAGGTCCTTTGTCTGGACCATCGGGTGACCGCGGGCGTTAGCTTCTTGCTATGGGGTGAACCTGGCTGGGGGGTGTGGCGGGGTGAAGCCGGAACTGCCAGTGGTGTTGGCTTCGGATTTCTATGTTTCGTTTTGCTTTTTGGGGGGCAAGCAGTATTTGCAAGGAGTGAAATCGTGCCGTGATACCGGGGCCAAAACGCGCTTACCAGGTGAACTTCAGGGGCAGCAAACTAATTGCCGCCCTTGCCCGTGTCCGTAGACGCTTCGGCGGTGGCAAGCTGCTGCATGGTTTCCTGCAGATAGCGGTAGGGATTCACAGGCGTGTTGTGGATGCGGACTTCGTAGTGCAGATGCGGGCCGGTGGAGCGGCCGGTCATGCCGACGTAGCCGATGATCTGACCGCGGTTCACCTGTTGTCCGGTGGTGACGGCAAAGCCGGAAAGATGGCCGTAGAGAGTCTGGATGCCATTGCCGTGGTTGATGAGGATCTCGCGGCCATACCCGCTGGCCATGGAGGCGATCTCAACGGTGCCGTCGGCGGTGGCGCGGACGGCTTCGCCGAAGGTGCCGGAGATGTCGACGCCGGAGTGGAAAGCGCCTTCCCCGTTGAAGGGATCGAGGCGCTCACCGAAGGAGCTGGTGATGGGGCCGACGATCGGCCACAGGGTGGGGGCGCCGGCGAGGTTGACCCAATCGGACGGAACCGCGGACCTCATCCCGACATCAAAGGAGCGGAGGTTGCCGGAGAGCGCGCTGGTGCGCAGCGTGGCGAGCTGATCGAGGGACTGGGCGTAGGCCTGCTCGGTGAACGGAGCGGATGTGTCGGTAGTACTGAGCGGAGCCACGGGGGTTGCGGCGGATTTGGCGCCGTGGCGGAGGCCGTAGAGCGCGCTGACTTCACTGGCGAGCGAGCCGAGTGAGGCGGCCTGAATGTCTTTCTCGTGGGCGACGCGCTGCAGCTGGCTGTAGTCCTTGCGGAGGGCATCCTGCTGGAGGCGCACCTGATTGTAGCTGGCGGTTTTGAGCATCATGCGGGTGTAGGAGCCAGCCATACCGGTAATGGTGAAGGCGCCGACTACGGCCGCGGCTACGAAGATGCCGGCATAGTGCAAGGGGATGGGAATCTTGCGGAGAGGACCATCCTTCTCGCGTGCAACAAAAATGATGTAGTAGCGTGTACGCAAATTCGTGTTCCGGATGCTCCCGGGTAATCCCCTCAAACCGATCTTTCGAAGCCAAGGAAGAAGTGAAGACTGTGTTGTTGTTGTGGCTTGAAAATTACCAGCCGGGCCATAGCGCGTCAACCTAACCTTTGGGTGACTAAGTACTCAGGTAATCGCAGCCCAACGGAGATCCGTGCAGGGGCAACCCGCGGTTCCCCTGTGCTTTTGGAATGCGTGATTTAGCGATGTTAACAAACTCGACAACATTTGGGAACAGGGGGGGCGGGAGTAAGAGGACTGACGTAACGGCATCCCCCGTTGGGGTTGATTACTGCCGTGCTGAACGCCCCGATGTGAATGAAAACCAACCACAATAAAGAAGACCAAAATGAAAAAGGGATCGTTTCAGACGATCCCTTTAACAACATCCTAGCAAGCCGGGCACGGGATGGGAAGGGGATTTCGGGGCTGCGGGGTACGGCAGTACCGGAAGCCGGGCCCATTTCGAACCTTCCGTCGCACAGGCGAGGCGACGGGACCGCATCTTTATGCATCCTAAGGGCAGCGTACCCAGAGTTTTGGGCCTTGGTTGTCAGAACAGTTTGAAGTTGCCGCTTTATCCCCTTTCTGTCCGATTTTTCGATCCTGGAGCCGCGTCGTGTTGCCAACCCACGATTCCGAAGCCGTCAGGCCGCGCGTTTTTATCGTTGACGATGAGTGGATCATTGCGGAGACCCTGGCAGAGATCCTGGAAAAGAATGGATTTCGCGCTCAGGCGTTTCACAATCCCGACCGGGCGCTGGTTCGAGCCCTGGTCCAGCCGCCGGACATTGTGCTGACCGACGTGATGATGCCGGGGATGGGCGGGATCGAACTGGCGATCGCGCTGCGGCGGGCGCAACTGAACTGCCGGATTCTGCTTTTCTCGGGGCAATCGGGGGCGATGGATCTGCTGTGTGACGCGCGGCGGCGTGGGTACGATTTCGAATTGCTGGACAAGCCGATTAATCCGATGCAATTGCTTTTGCGGCTGCGCAACACGAAGGTGCGCCGATCGGCGCGACGGCTGAGCGAACCGGCGGCGGATTCGAATTCGGGCACCTCGCCAGCGGCGTAATCTCGTCTCGGGAACGGGCAAGGTTTGCTGCAACCACATGCGCGTACGCGGTGCTATGCTTGGCATTTCGTGCGTACGAGACCATGAGACTCAATCCTCTTCTGATCCGCAGCACGCTGGTAGGCGCGCTGGGCGGATTGCTCTTCGGATTCGACACGGCGGTGATCGCGGGGACCACGCATCAGCTGACCGAGGTGTTTCATCTGAGCGCGGGGGCGCTGGGCCTGACCGTGTCGATCGCGCTGTGGGGCACGGTGGCGGGTGCGATTGGCGCGGGGCCACTGGGGCAGAAAATCGGCGGGCGCGAAGCGCTGCGCATCATGGCGCTGCTCTATCTGGTTTCGTCGCTGGGCTGTGCTCTGGCGTGGAACTGGCCGATGCTGCTCGCGTTTCGCCTGATTGGCGGGCTGGGCATCGGGGGGTCGTCGGTGCTGGGACCGGTGTATCTGGCGGAACTGGCTCCGGCGCGGTTGCGGGGACGGCTGGTGGGGTTGTTCCAGGTCAATATCGTGGCAGGCATCCTGCTGGCCTATGCCTCGAACTATGCGGTTGCGCGATTGATCGAGGGAGGCGATGCGTGGCGGTGGCAGTTTGGCGTGGCGACGATTCCGGCGGCGCTGTTTGCGCTTTTTTTGTTTGGAATTCCAAGCAGTTCGCGCTGGCTGGTGACGCAGAACCGCATCGACGATGCCCGGAAGGTACTGGAGATGATGGGCACGCCGAACAGCGAGGCCGAGCTGAAGGAGATTGTCGATTCGATCCACCTGGAGCGGGCGGCGAAATCAGAGCCGCTGTTTCAGCGGAAGTATCGGTTGCCGATTTTTCTGGCGATTTCGATTGGCATGTTCAACCAGCTGGCCGGAATCAACGCGATTCTCTACTACGCCAATGACATTTTCGCGTTCGGGGGATTCAGCGGGCTCTCGGGCGACAAGCAGGCGGTGCTGCTGGGTGCGATGAATTTCTGCGCGACGATCCTGGCGATGTCGGTGATCGACAAGCTGGGGCGGAAGTCGCTGCTGCTGATCGGATCGGTCGGGACGGCGGTGTGTTTGGCGGGGGTCGCGGCCATCTTCCATGCGAACAGTCACCAGAGCGATCTGGTTTGGCTGCTGGTTGGGTTCATCTTTTTCTTCTCGATCTCGCAGGGCGCGGTGATCTGGGTGTACATCAGCGAGGTCTTCCCTACCCGCGTGCGCTCGAAGGGACAGAGCCTGGGCAGCTCGTCGCACTGGATCATGAACGCGCTGATTTCGGGATTGTTTCCGCTGGTGGCGAAACACTCGACCGCCGCGCCGTTTGCATTTTTCTCCGCGATGATGGTGCTGCAGTTCGTTGTCGTGCTGCTGGTGTATCCGGAGACGAAGGGTGTGAGCCTGGAGCAGCTGCAACGGAAGCTGGGGATGGGGTGAGAGACAGGGCTCCGGGCACCGGGCACGCGGCAGCACAGGCGTCTCACTGGATTCTGCGGTGCGTTCCTTTTCCTGCGACGGTGTGACTACACTGGCAGCATTCGCTGCGGGATTGCACAGAAGGAGGTTCGATGGCTGAGGCTGCTCCCCTACGTTTTGTTTTCTACATCGCCGCGCCGCCGGATCAGGTCTGGCAGGGCTTCGTGTCTCCGGAATCGAACCGGGTGCTGTTCATGGGCGCCGAACTGGAGGCCGATCTGAAGCCCGGCGGGACGATGAACTGGGTGGGACCAGGAGCCAACGGGAAGCGCACCGTCTATGTTGGCGGCAAGGTGCTGCGGGCGGAGCCACCCAGGCTGCTGCAATACACCTTTGCCATGGGCGGTTCGGCCAGGGCTTCGCGGGTGACGATCGAGCTGGTTCCGGAGAGCGAGGCGACCCAGGTGACGGTGGTGCACGATCAGTGGGGAGAGGATGACAGCGGTTATGCGCAGACGGCGGATGGCTGGCCGCGGATCCTGTCGAGACTGAAGACACTGATCGAGACGGGCAAGACGTTTAAGCCACACTGAGGCCGTAGCCAGCGTTCAGCCGACAGCGCTCAGCGTTCAGAAGAAGCGGGTGGACCAGGCGGCGAGGAGAGCAGCCGCGAGGGTCGAGAGGGTATTGACGGCGTCGTTGTTGAGCCAGCCGCGTCGTTCGGGGATGGCACCGAGGAGGCTGTCGATAAAGACTCCGGCGATGCCAGCGGCGAGGGCGAGGATCGCATCGATGCGGGACAGTTGCGGGAGCGCGAGGGCGGCGACTGCGACGAGGATGGCTGCGGCGAGAGATCCCAGAAGCGTGCCTGCCAGCGAGATGGCGCCATCGGTCCCGGCGGGGACGGGGCCGAGAGTGGTGATCATGCGGGGCTCGCCACCGAGGACCTGACCCAGTTCGGAGGAGACGGTATCGGCGGTGGCTTCGGCCATGGCCGCGATCATGGCGACCATCGCCGCGCGGCCGCCAAACGCGACGGGCGTGAAGACGTGGGCTGCAGAGAGCGGGATGCCGGCAAGGGCGGCAACGCCGAGATTGGCAGCAACCTGCGAGGCCGTGCGGCCGCGGCGGGCTTCCGCGGTGCCGAGGGCTTCTTTACGACGGCGGCCGAAGCGCGTGGCGGAGAAGGTGAGGACGAGGAGCGCGAGCAGGGGCCAGAGGGCGGTGTGGAGGCCGGGAGTCTGGAGGTAGAGCGCAGCGGTGAAGAGGGCGCCGGTGAGCGCGGCTCCCGGCGTGGCGGCACGCGAGGCGAGAACCAGCGCGGCGAGCATGGCGCTGATGGCGATTCCCTGCCCGAGCACGCGATCGTTGGCGTACCAGAGCTGGCCTCCTTCGAGCGTGACCCACACCGTGGTGACGGGCACGAAGGCGAGGAGAATCGCCTGCGATTGCCAGCGCAGCGACGACTGGTGGGGCCGGGGGTCGGGCGTGTTGACGGCGTTCATCCTCTCATCAGCCAGGGCGCTTTGGAGATCTTACCGTTGAACAAGAGGAAGCCACAGGGTTCAAGCCCGCATTCTTTTGGCGATCCTTCCAACCTTGTTTCCTCATGGAGAGACTTTTGTGCTCACACTTCCCTGGCAGCGGGGTCCATACAGGATTGGTTTGCGGCGTGGGATCCTCGATCGCGGTCGGCGTGAAGCTGGCCGCGTACAGTACAATCATCTTTTCTAACAGCAACCGAGTTGAACCCGCGCCGGACCGCTGGCGGGGCTGAGGAGTCAGGTACTTGCGAGTGCGTAGTATGGCATGGCTCGGATCGAGCCACATTCTGAGCCGGCTGGTGCGCGGGGCCGGAAGCTTTCTCCATCGTTATCCGACGGGCGTCGCCGCGGGCGTAGCTGTTTTGGCGGCGGGGATCGTGGCGGCGGGCTGCGGGAATCAGTACCGTCCGGTGATTACGCCGATTCAGCCGACGGGACCAGCCTCTCTGCCCTCGGCTTACATCACGGCGGTTACGCAGCCTGGGTTTAGTCCGCTGGGGGCGGGCGTAACGGGACCATGCCAGGGGACGACGTACTCGACGCCGAGCATTTATACGCTGTTGGATTTCTCCGGGGATTCGGTGGTAGCGCAGGCTAACGGCGGCGACGGTCCGATTACATTCTCGATGGAAGTGGGCGGCGCGAACGTCTATGCGCCGAACTGTGATGGAACGCTGACAACGGCGCAATCGACAACCACGTCGCTGCAGACGAAGTTCGTGCTGACCAGCACGCTGCTGCCGGGCTCGATGCCGACGAATACGCTGCTGGCCAACGGCAGTCTGTACGTGACGGAAGTGGGGCTGCACCCGCCGACATGTGTGACGACGAACTGCGTCGCGCAGCTGACAGGATCGCCGGACGCGCTGAAGCAGGAGATTCCGGTAGCGCCGTCGCTGATCAATCTGACGGGTTTCAGCACGGGCGAGCGGATTTACGCGATCAGCCAGGGGAATTCGGGCGGCGGGCGGGGGCCTGACGTGGGGCAGCTGCGCGACGCCTGGTTCGGTGACGGTGAATGGCGAGGCGGATGCGATCGAGACCACGACGAACACGATTTCGGCACAGCTGCCGCTGGGGATTTGCCCGGTGTACGGTTTCATGACGCAGGACACGCAGCGGACCTTCATCATGAACCGCGGCAGCGGGACGGTGACGGTGATCAACTCGCAGCTGAATGCGATTGACAGCACGAATCCGAACTTAGGGCCGAATGGCACCATCACCGTGGGCGCGGGACCGGTTTACGCAGATTATTACCGGGTGGGGCAGCTGCTGGTGACGGCAAATTACGATGCGGGCACGATCAGCATCATCGATGCGAGCCTGGACCAGTACGGCAACGACAGCGCGACGTTTGGGACGGTGCTGGCAACCGTTCCCGTGGGAGTCCATCCGGTAGAAGTTGCGGTACTGCAGGACGGGAGCCGGGTCTACGTTGCGAATCAGGGAGACATTGCGGCGGACGGTTCGGTGGGAACGCCGGGCAGCGTTTCGATTGTGAACCTGTCGAATTACACGGTGGAGAAGACGGTTCCGCTGAGCGCGAATCCGCACGCCATCGGGGCGATCTATAACTATCCGATCGGGAAGGTGTATGTGGCCTCGCAGAACAGTCCGTATCTGACGATTATTCGCACCGATACGGATATCATCAGCGACACGGTGGAACTGGAAGGCAACATCGTGGAGATGCACGTGAACGCGCAGTATCCCGGGCAATCAACACCGGGCGCGCTGAACTACCAGACGGAGAGCCGGTCGGTGGGGTCGGGTGCGCCGTAAGGACAGGGAACAGGGAATAGCCAATAGGGAGTAGCGCAACGGGTATCGGTTTTCACTCCAGCCTTCTCATCAGCACCACCAGCATTTTTCCAACCTCGATAGAGAGATTCTCCGCATGATCGATCCTTCGTGCATCGCCCATGCTGAGACCTCTGGCAATTACCAACTGGGTTTGCAGTTCGAGATTTGAGCCGCGGGCGACCCCGAGAAACTGCCGATACTCGGCCCTGGATGCCCGGCCGTAGCCCTCTGCGATGTTGCTTGCGACTGATACTCCCGCTCTCTTCAGTTGAGAGGCGAGCCCATAAACTTCCTCTCGCGGGAATTCCACTGTGAGCCGGTAGATCGCAAGGGTCATTTCGATCGCACGCTGCCAGACGTGGGGATGCGGTAGGACTCGATCTTCCTGGAGACCACTTTTTCTGACACCATGGGTTGATTGTCAGCCACGGAATTGCCGTTTTCCACTTCGAACCGACGCTTCCCGGTTACCTCTGTTTTTCCGGATCTCTAACCCAGGCTGCCGACTGCTCCCAACGCCGTTGCCTCTAAAAACGAAACAATTGTGTAGACCACTTCGTCCAAGTGATCGGAATGCTCCGGGCGGAGAGTAACTGACCCGGAGTGCGAAGTCCGATGTTGTTTGCGGCAGGTTAACGCCGGCGCCGTTGGATAGTTCAGGAATGGGGCCGGGTGGAATCGCACGCAGGAGAACTTCACGGTTGGGCGTGGGTCGGCACGCCCAGCCGCATGGAGTTACGAAAATGGCTGGACGTTGTTTCTTTTTCTGCTCGTTTGCTTTGGTTGCGATCACTGGACTGGCGGGATGCAGCGGCAACCCAGGGATTTTGCCGCCGGCACTGCAGCCGACCCCAACTTCCGTCATTTTTGTGGAGGCACCGCCGTCGTCGCTGGCGGTGAATGCCAAGGCGACCGTGTATGCGGTCACGGAGTTTTCCACTCCAGCCGGCACCAATGAAAATACAGAGGTCACATATGCGGTGAGCTGCGGTAGTGCGAACGCGTGCGGCACGCTGACCACGAGCGACGAGCTGGGTGCGATGGTTTATACCGCGCCCGCGGCGATTCCTTCAGGCGCGGCCGTGACGTTGACGGCGACGTCGGCTGTGAACCCTTCCCTTTCGAGGTCAGCAACGATCACGATCGTGCCGCCGATTCCGATTACGGTGACGCTGGGGACGCCGCCCGCTTCGCTCGCAGTGAGCGCGCAGCTCCAACTGGGTGCGACGATCGCGAACGACGTGTCTGCGAATCCGCAGGTGACATGGACGGTCAACTGCGGCGGAACGGCGTGCGGTTCGTTCAGCCCCACAACCACGGGGAGTGAAGCTCCGACGACGTACACGGCTCCGGCTGCGGTTCCCAGCGGGAATGGTGTGACGGTGACGGCCACCTCGGTGACGGATCCGACGAAATCGGCTTCGGCGACCATTGCGATTACGCCGCAGGCACCGATGCTGGCCAATGGGACCTACGTGTTTCAGGTCAGCGGACTGTTGAGCACCGGGGCAAACTATGTCACCGGCGTGCTGACCGCGCAGAACGGAGCGGTCACGGGCGGCGAGCAGGATTCGATCTTTCCCGGTGGCGATGGCTATTCGGAGTACTCGCAACAGCAGGTGATTCTCGGGGGCAGTTACGCCACGACGCCGGATGGAAATCTGGCGATCACGGTAAACCTGGGACCGGACGATACAGAAACACTGGAAGGGACGCTGACGTCGAATCAGAAAGGATTCGTTGGTGGAATCGACGGGACCTTTGCGAACGGCACCCTTGAACCGCAGACTTCGACCGCTGCACCGTTGGGCGGATATGCGTTCTCACTGGACGCAGCCGACATTGATGACGGGTCGCCGTGGATCGACGGCGTGCTCAATGTGGACAGCCCAGGCGGAATCTCCGGCAATGGCAGCGTCCTCGATATCAATGAGGAGGGTAGCTACTACGCGGGGCCGATCAGCCTGACTGCGAGCACGGTTTCGGCGCCGGATGCGTACGGGCGTGTGATGTTCCAGGTGAATCTGGCGCAGAGTTCGGCCGGATGGCCCATGGGGACCGTGTGGAGCGATGGTCCGCTTTACTTCGCAGGCTATGTGGTGGACGCGACGCATTTGCGGCTGGTGGAAGTGGGCAGCGCGCAGAACAGCTATGTGGTTTCCGCAACCGCGGGCGGTATTGCAGTCAGCCAGGGTGCAAATACGGGTCAGTTCAGCGCGGCGCAGGTGGCGGGTACGAGCTATGTGTTCGGCGCCGAAGGCGAGGACGGCCGGGGCGTGCTGCAGGTGGCTGGCGTGCTGACGCTGAATGCAGACGGCACCGCGACGGGCACGCTGAACTGGAACGATCAGGGCGGCAATGCTCCACAGGCTCCGATTCCCTGCTCCGGAACGTATACGGTCGATCCGACGGGACGCGTGTCCGTGTCGAATCTGACCGATGGTTCGACGTTCACCTACACCCTGCATCTCTACCTGAGCGGTGGCGGGAGCGCCCTGGTACTCTCCGACGATGACAACGACGCGTTCGCAGGCGAGGGCTTTCAACGGCAGGCGGGGACGATCCCGGCGGCTTCCTTCAGCGGCAGCTATGGGTTGAATGCGAGTTTGTATGCACAGGCTTTGGGGTATGCGCCGAACGCAGCAGAAGCGGTGGGACCGATGACGGTGACGCCAGGCTCCGGAGCCGACAATGTGTCAGGATATGCGGATTTGGGCGTGGGCTATCCCGACTTTGCCGTCTCCGGAAGCTTCACAGCGGCGGCGAACGGGATTTTCACCGGGACGCTGAGCGGGCTGGGGTCAACGACAGCTTCCGCTTCGAATCCGTTCACGCTGTATCTGATCGACAGCACGCAGGGGATCGCCATGGAGACGAGCGGTCCGGAGCTGACGCTGGCGCGAGTAGCGAGCAGCCAGTAGAAAGGCACGGGCTGGTCCTGCTGACTACTCTTCCCTGCCCCTATGCTTCAGGGCGCGGTGCCCATTTCGTAATTGAGAGTGGAAAGGGAGAGACGGTACTGGTAGCGGGCGCTGGTGTCCTGAATTTGCGCGCTGGTTTGCTGGAGCTGCGCCTGGCTGAGCTCGACGATGGAACTGAGGCCGAGTTTGTAGCGGGTGGAGGCGAGGTTGAAGGCGAGATCAGCCTGTTGGACGAGCTGTGCGGTGACGGTCATGCGCTGCCAGCTGTTGTTGGCCTGCAGCCACGAGGTGCGGACATCGCGGACGATGCGATCGCGGAGGTCACGCGCGTTTTCCGATGCGGCTCGAGCGCGGTATTTCGCTTCCTTCGCCTCGGAGGTGTAGAGGAGTCCATTGAAAATCGGAATCTCGATGTTGCCGCCGACCGCGCCCCACCAGTTGTTGATGTAGTAGGTGCTGGGATGGACGGGGACGACGCCGACGGTTCCGGCGGCGGAGAGGGTGGGCAGGAGCTGATCCCATTGGGCGCGCGCGAATTTCTGCTGTGATTCGGTGTCGTAGGTGAGGGACTGGAGGTCGGGTCGCTGCTGGAGGGCGGTCTGAATGAGTGGCTCGGCGGAGGTGGGTGGAGGTGGAGGTGCGGCGGTGTCTTCGACGAGTGCGTACTGGACGGTGTGATCGAGGCCGAGGACCGCGTCGAGGACGGCGATGGCAGCGTCCGTGTTGTTTTGGGCATCGAGCTGGAGGAGCTGGGCCTGGGAAAGATCGACGTTGGCGAAGCTGAGGTCGAGGGTGGACTTGAGCTTGTTCTGCGTCATCTGGTTGACCTGGGTTTGTGTGGCTTGGCGCGCGTTCACGGTTTGTTTCGCGACGTTGAGCTCGGCCTGGGCGGTGAGGGCGTCATAAAAGGCCTGATCGGTGGCGAGGACGATTTCTTCCGTGGTGGCGAGAGCGCTCGAGTCGGCGGCTTTTTCTTCGAGTTTGCGCGAGAGGACGAGATTATGGGTGTGGCCGAAGTCGTAGATGAGCTGGCTGACGTTGGCGCCGCCGCCCACGTGCTGCAGAAGGCGCGAAGACGTCAGCGATCCGGCGGAGAGGCGGCTGGCCTCTTCGACCTGGACAGCGGTGGCGTTGACGGTGGCGGTGGGCAGCTCGGCGGACCTGGCTTCAACGGTGACTTCGTGTTGCGCGAGGGCAGTCAGTTTGCCGACGGTGACGCGGGGGTTATTTTTGATGGCCATCTGCTCGGCCTGCGCGAGAGTGAGGGTGGGCAGGTTCCGGGCAGGTATGGCGGTGGGCGGTGGAGCAGACTGCTGGTGCGGCATGGTAGCCGGCTCCTGCAGCGAGGAGATGACGTGGGGGCCGGGCGCGGTGGGCAGCGTCGATTGTGCTGCGAGCGATCCGCAGGAGAGCAGCGCGGTGAGAAGAGCCAATGTAATCTTCAGTTTTCCGGCGCCTCGCGAGGGCGATGCCAGGAGAGAAGAGACCCATCCCTCAGAGACTAAAGGCGGATCTGCTTTGGAACTTGCAGGGCACAGCTGAAGTCGTGCGACCTCGAAAACGCCGGATTCGCGCGGAACTTGCCTCCTCATTTCTTGTGTCATGCCTGGGCTCCTTCGCGCTCAGCGAGATTGCGTTCCCGGCGGGTGTGGATGGCCAGGTAGACGGCGGGTACAAGGAAGACGGTGACCACGACGGAGACCGCCAGACCGCCGATGACGGCGCGGGCGAGGGGAGCATATTGTTCGCTGCCGGTCTCGAGTCCGATGGCCATGGGGATCATGCCGAGGAGGGTCGCGAGCGAGGTCATGAGGATGGGGCGGAGGCGGACCTTGCAGGCTTCGACGGTGGCGTCGAGGAGGGACATGCCCTGCTCGTGGAGAATGCCGGAGAACTCAACAATGAGGATGCTGTTGGAGACGACGATACCGGTCATCATGATGACGCCCATCAGCGACATGATGTTGAGAGTGCTGCCGGTGAGGAGAAGGGTGAGCACGACTCCGGCGAGGCCGGGCGGGATGGCCATGAGGATGATGAAGGGATCGAGGAAGGATGTGAATTGCGCCATGAGGATCAGGTAAACGAGAAGGACGGAGATGATGAGACCGAGGCCGAATTCTTTGAAGGACTGGTTCATGCTCACGACCGCGCCGCGTAGGTGAAGCACGGTATTGAGGGGCGGCTGCGTGTCGGCAAGGAGCTTCTGAACCTGCGCCCCCACACCCTGCAACGCTTCGGTGCGCGTGGAGACGTAGACGTCGATGACGCGGCGGATCTGGTAATGGTCGACTTCAGTGGGCGTGTTGATGAGCCTGACCGTCGCTACCGAGCTGAGAGGTGTGTAGCCGCCCCGATGCGAGCCCATCCAGTCGCTGGGATCGTTGTAGGACTCCTGCAGGGCGACTTCGAGCGGACTATACCCGGAAGGGCGAACGCCGCGCAGGGGGATGCTCTGAAAATCCTGCATGGACATGTTCTGAATCCAGTGGTTGGCGTATTGCACGGTGACCATGTAGTTGTTGCCGCTCCTGGGATCGATCCAGTAACTGGGCGCGACCATGCCGTCGGAGGTGAGGGCGGTGATGACGTTGTCGACGACGTCTTTTGCCGAGAGGCCGATGAGACTGGCTTTCTCACGGTCGATATTGAGTTGAATGCCCGGGTAGTTCACGTCCTGGGGGATGTATGTACCGGTGACGTTGGGGAAGGCGCGGATTTTCGCGGCGAGGCGCTGGGCCAGGGCGTAGGCACTGTCCATATCCATAGAACTGATCTGAACATCGATGGGCGCGGGCAGGCCCTGGTTGATGACGCCATCGACGAGGCCGCCCGCCTGGAAGTAGGTGGTGAGCTCGGGCATTTCGCGGGAGAGGCGCTGGCTGACGCGGCGCATGTAGGCGTAGCTGCCGACGGAGTGGTCTTCGTTGAGACTGGTTTGCACGAAGGCGGTGTCCATCGAAGCGTTGGGTGTGAAGATGGAGGAGAGATCGGGGTAGACGCCGATGTTGGAGACGATCATGCCGAGGTCGGCGGGACGGACGGTATCGCGAATGATGTTTTCCACCTGCGCGATGTAGTCGTTGCTGACTTCGAGGCGTGAGCCTGACGGCATGCGGACGTTGATGACGAACTGTCCCGGATCGGTCCGCGGGAAGTAAGCGCGGCCAAGGAACGGGAAGAGACCGAAGAGGATCACGGCGACCCCTCCGAGGATGATGGCCGCGGTCAGGCCAGGGCGGACGAGGGCACGCCGTGCGAGTGCTTCGTACCGGTCGAGCATTCTTCGGAAGTATTCGTTGAATCTGCCCACCGATCTCTGGAACCACGACGGGCGTCCGGTATCCTCATGCGCCTCGTCACCGGCAGGATGGTGCAGCCTGACGAACATCGAGCAGAAGAGCGGGACCACGGTCATCGCAAAGAAATACGAGGCAAAGATGGAGATGACGACGCCAAGGGCAAGAGGCGTGAAGATGTATTTGCTGATGCCGGAGAGAAAGGTGACGGGAAAGAAGACGATGGACGTGGTGGAGGTGGCGGCGAGGACGGCAAGGGAAACTTCCATGCCGCCTTTCTCGGCGGCGATGCGCGGCGCTTCGCCCATTTCCATATAGCGGAAGATGTTTTCAAGCACGACGACGGAATCGTCGATGAGACGCGAGAAGGCCAGAGCCAGGCCGCCCAGGATCATCGTGTTGATGGTGCCGCCGAGGACATGGGTGGCCAGCAGGCAGACCAGCGCCGAGAGGGGGATGGAGAGCATGACGGCAAAGGTGGCGCGCGGGCTGCCGAGAAAGACCAGGATCATGATGCCGGTGAGTATCAATCCGATGGACGCTTCCTTGACCAGGTTGCGGATGGCCAGCTTGACGAAGATGGATTGATCGAAGACCACGGCCGTTTTGAGGGAGGATGGAATATCGACCAGGTGCTGGATGGCCTGCTTCATCCCGTTGACGATGGTGATCGTGTTGCTGTTCCCTCCCTGCTTGAAGACAGGGACGTAGACGGAGCGCTGGCCATTGATGCGGACGAAGTTGTACTGGAGAGCGCCGGAATCTTCGGAGTGGCCGATGTCGGCGACGAGCACCGAACCGTTGCCCACCGACTTGAGCGGCATCTGATTCATCGATTCGGCGTCGGGAAACTGGCTGTTGGCATAGATGTTGAAGTCTTTGCTGCCAACACGAACATCACCGGCGGGAAGGATGAGGTTGGAGCTGTTCACCGACTGCACGACGTCGTTGAGGCTGAGGTTGCGCGCTTCCATCTTGAGCGGGTCGACGTACACCTGAATCTGGCGGTAGGTGCCGCCATAAGGCTGCGGCACCGATGCGCCCTGAACGTTGGAGATCTGATTGCGCACCTGAAACTGCGCGAGATCCTTGAGCTGGGTCTCGCTCAGGCCTTTGCCTTCGAGCGTAACCAGACAGACGGGCTGTGTTGACGCCGTGAGGCCGAGGACCACGGGCGGCAATGTACCGGGCGGCAGACGGCGCAGATCGGCCATAGCGAGATTGGCGACGTTGCTGAGGGCGGCGTTGGGATCGGTGCCGGGCTTGAAGTAAATCTTGATGAGGCTGACGCCGGTGAGCGAGCGGGATTCACTGTGATCGACGTTGGCAGCCAGGGTGAAGAAGCGCTCGAAGGTGTTGGTGATGTCGGCTTCAATCTGCTGGGGGGGCATGCCGTTGTAAAAAGTCGCCACCACGACGACCGGCATGTCGATGTCGGGAAAGAGATCGACCGGCATGGAGAACAGGTTGACGATGCCCACCAGCGCCACCATGAGGCAGAGCATGATGATGAAGAAGGGGTAGCGGAGCGCAAAACTCGGCATCAGCGCGCTCCCTCCACGGCTGCGGCGCGGCGCTCGGCGCGGCCATGAATCATGAGGTAGACCGCCGGCACCAGGAACATGGTGGCGATGACCGAGACGCCAAGTCCGCCGATGATGGCGCGGGCGAGCGGCGCGTATTGCTCGGAGCCCGCTTCAAAGCCCAGGGCCATGGGGATCATGCCCAGCAGCGTGGCCATGGAGGTCATGAGAATGGGGCGGAGACGCATCTTGCAGGCCTCGACGGTTGCGTCGAGGAGCGGCATACCCTGGCTGTGAAGGAGGTTGGAGAAATCGACGATGAGGATGGAGTTGGAGACCACGATACCGGTCATCATGATGGTGCCCATCAGTGACATGATGTTGAGCGTGCTGCCGGTGACCAACAGCAACAGGACAACGCCGGCAATGCCGGGCGGGATAGCCATGAGGATGATGAACGGGTCGACGAAGGATGTGAACTGCGCCATGAGAACGAGGTAGACGAGCGCGACGGCAATGATCAGGCCGATGCCGAAATCCTCAAAAGCATCGTTCATGTTGACCACTGCGCCACGGAGGGTCAGGCGGGTGTTGCGGTCGGTGGGAGTATGCGCGATGAGATTGCGAATCCTTTTGCCGGTCTGGCCCAGGGCCTCAGACTTGGTCGCGACGTAAACGTCGATGACGCGCCGAATCTGGTAGTGATCCACCTCAGTTGGTGTGTTGATGAGCTGAATATTCGCGACGGAGCTGAGAGGTGTATAGCCGGCGCGATGGGAGCCCATCCACATGCCGGACGCGGTATCGGCTGCCGAGCGGCCCTCTTCGAGGGGCGTGAAGCCAGGCGGGAGAACACCGCGCAGAGGGATATTTTCGAAGTCCTGCATCGACATGTTGTCGATCCAGCGATTGGCATACTGAACCGTCACCATATAGTTGTTGCCGCTTTTGGGATCGATCCAGTAGCTGGGGGCGACCTGGCCGTCGGAGGTAAGGGCGGTAATGACGTTGTCGACGACGTCTTTAGCGGAGAGACCGATGAGGGATGCCTTCTCGCGGTCGATATTGAGGGCGATGCCGGGATAGTTGACGTCCTGCGGGATGTAGGTGCCACTGACGTTGGGGAAGGTGCGGATTTTCGAGGCGAGCTGTTCGGCCATGGCGTAAGCGCCATTGATATCCATCGAACTGACCTGAAGATCGATCGGGGCGGGCAGTCCCTGATTGATGACGCCGTCGATGAGTCCGCCGGCCTGGAAGTAGGTGGTCAGCTCCGGCATCTCGCGCGAGAGACGCTCGCGAACGCGCTGCATGTATTCATAGCTGCCGGTGGCGTGGTCCTGCGTGAGACTGGTCTGGACGAAGGCCGTGTCCATGGAGGCGTTGGAGGTAAAGATGGCGGAAAGGTCGGGATAGACGCCGATGTTGGAGACGATCATGCCCAGGTCTTTCGGGCGCACCTCTTCGCGAATGATTTTCTCCACGCGGGCAATGTACCGATCGCTGACTTCGAGGCGGGTTCCCGAGGGCATGCGGACGTTAATGACAAACTGACCGGGATCCGTGCGCGGGAAGTAGGCGCGGCCGAGGAACGGAAAGGTGATGAGGAGCAGGACGGCAACGCCCCCAAGAATTCCGGCGGTGGTGAGTCCCGGGCGGGAGAGGGAGCGGCGCACCAGGTCTTCGTACCAGTTCACCATGCGCACGAAGTAGTCATTGAACTGGTCGACGATGGTCTGGAAGCCGAAGCGGCGCCTCGGCGTCTCCGGGGTACCGGTGTTGGGTGCGTCGTGCTCGGACGGAGTGCCGTGGGCGGCGCCATGCGGCTTGATGAACATGGCGCAGAAGAGCGGGACCACAGTCATGGCGAAGGCGTACGAGGCGAACATGGAGAGCACCACCCCGAGAGCGAGCGGGGTGAAGAGATACTTGCTGACTCCGGAGAGCGCAGCGACGGGTAAAAAGACGATGGAAGTGGTGACGGTGGCGGCGAGGACGGCGAGCGAGACTTCGGTACCTCCCTTGTCCGCCGCCAGACGCGGAGGCTCGCCGAGTTCCATGTAGCGGAAGATGTTTTCCAGAACGACGACGCCGTTGTCGATGAGGCGGGAGAAGGCCAGGGCCAGACCGCCGAGGATCATGGTGTTGATGGTGCCGCCGAGGACGTTGGTCATGAGCAGACAGGCGACGGCGGAGAGCGGGACCGACAGCATGACGGCCACGGTGGCGCGGGGGCTGCCGAGGAAGAGCAGGATCATGAGCCCGGTGAGCACCAAACCTATCACGGCTTCATTGACGAGTTGTTTGAGGGCGAGCTTGACGAAGAGGGACTGATCGAAGACGACGGCTGTCTTCAGCGAAGAAGGGATGTCGACGAGATGCCGGATGGCATCCTTCATGCCATTGACGATGGTGATGGTATTGCTGTTTCCGCCCTGCTTGAAGACGGGGACGTAGACGGATCGCTGGCCGTTAATGCGGACGATGTTGTACTGGAGCGCGCCCGCGTCGACCGCATGACCGATGTCGGCGACGAGGACGGAGCCATTGCCGACCGACTTGAGCGGCATCTGGTTCATCGATTCCGCATCAGGAAACTGACTGTTGGCGTAGATATTGAAATCCTTGTTGCCGATGCGGACGTCTCCGGCGGGCAGGATGAGGTTGGAGTTGTTGACGGACGTCACAACATCCTGAAGGCTGAGATTCCGGGCTTCGAGCTTGAGCGGGTCGACGTAAACCTGGATCTGGCGGTAGATGCCTCCATAGGGCTGGGGAACCGATGCTCCCTGGACGTTGGAAATTTGATTGCGGACCTGAAACTGCGCGAGATCTTTGAGCTCGGTCTCGTCCAGGCCTTTGCCTTCGAGCGTGACGAGGCAGACCGGCTGGGTGGAAGCCGTGAGTCCGAGAACGACCGGTGGCAATGTGCCAGGGGGCAGGCGGCGCAGATCGGCCATAGCGAGATTGGCCACGTTGCTGAGGGCTGCGTTGGGGTCGGTGCCGGGCTTGAAGTAAATCTTGATGAGACTGACGCCGGTGAGCGAGCGAGACTCGCTGTGGTCGACGTTGGCGGCCAGGGTGAAGAAGCGCTCGAAGGTATTGGTGATGTCGGCTTCAATCTGCTGCGGCGGCATGCCGTTGTAGAACGTGGCGACCACCACCACGGGCATGTCGATGTCCGGAAACAGGTCCACCGGCATGGAAAACAGATTCACCAGCCCGACGAGGGAGACCATCAGGCACAGCATGAGGATGAAGTACGGGAAGCGGAGGGCAAACTTCGGCATTCCTTATTCGCCTCCGCTGGGGGAGCTGGTCCCCGCATTCATGTCGATCATGCCGCCGGACTGCGGGGCGGTTTCAGAGGCAGGCGTTTTTTCGACGACGGGCGTGACGGCCTCGCCCTCGGCGTACTTCGATTGCGCCGCGAGAATAACCTGATCGCCAGGATGGAGGCCGCTTTGGATCTGGGCCAGCTGATTGCCGCGCAGGCCGACCTGAACATTACGAATGTGGACGCGGTTGGTAGAGTCGAGGACGTAGACCTGGTCCTGGTCGCCGTGCAGGACAATGGCTCCGACAGGAATGGTCAGGACATTGTCGGCGTGATTGAGGCGCATCTCCGCGTTGGCGTACATACCGGAATCGATCGCCAGGTCTTTATTGGCAACGTCCACTTCGGTCTCCATGGTGCGGGTTTCGAAGTTCAGCGAGCGGGTGAAACGGACGATGGTGCCGGTGAAGGAGCGGCCGAGGGCATCGACGCGGACGTTCACGGTGTCACCCAGGTGCACATAGCGGACGTACGACTCCGGAATGGGCAGACGCAGACGCATCACACCACTCTGCGCGAGCTTGACGATGGGAAGATCCTGGCTGTTGGAGCTGACGCCGGACTGAATGAGCGCACCAGTGTCGGCGTAACGCCAGATGATGACGCCGTCGAGCGGTGCGGTGACATTCGTGTAGTCCTCGATGGCGCTGACGCGCTCATTGTCCGCTTTCGAGACTTCCATTCCCTTCTGGGCCGCAGCCAGCGCGGCTTTGGCGGCGTCGACTTCGGCGGAGGAGGACAGGTCTTTCGCCTGGGCGTCGTCGAGTTCCTGCTGCGCGACGAGGCCGGGCTGGGCCTGCGAAGTTTGCAGGAGACGGTCGTAATCGGCATGCAGGGCGGAATGCATTGATTCGGCGCGCTTGACTTCGTGCTGGGCGCGGACGATCTCGTCGCTGCTGCGGGCGACTTCGGAAACCGTGCCGGAGAGCTGCGCTTTCAGTTCGGGGACTTCGAGGACGGCCAGGGTTTGCCCCTCGTGGACGCGGTCGCCGATGTCGACATAGATATGACGGATGAAGCCGGAGACTTTGGGATGGACGTCGACGACCTGATAGGGCTGGAACTGTCCGGCGAGGGTGAGCACCTGATCGATGTCTCCGCGCTGGACGAAGGCGACCTGCGCGGCTGGCGGACCAGGGGCGGCTTCAACGGTTGCGGAGCGGCGATGGCCGCGGACAATAAAGAAGATGATCGCGAGAGCGATAACAAGGGCAGAAACGACGATCCATAGACGCTTGCGCATATCCTGGATACCTTCCTGGGAAATTGGGACCCTGGGGCCGACGAGAGATGAGCGGAAGCGATCGCGCATTCGCAGCACCCGAGAAACAGGCGTGCGCACCCAGCGACCACTTACTTAGATGGGATTAACGGGTGCGCGGAGGCGGCCGGCTGAAGGCAGGAGCGGATCGGACGCAAACCAGCATGGCAGTGCGCGGGGACGACAAGAGGAACCAGCAGCTCTGCCCTGGTATTGTCCTTCCCTTCAGAAAGAAAGCCGCGAACAGGAGGCTGGTGAAGAACACCATCATGCCGGAACTGGCGACGGCGGGCGAATCGACCAGAGGCAGGGCGCGGCGTTCCTTGCCGGAGAGCAACTTAGCCGCCGGCATATGATGGGAAATCGAGTGCGGCGGATCGTAGAGGGAGAGCTTATATTTCAGGCCCCAGGCGAATACGCAGAGTCCAAGGAAGGCGAGTGCGAGCGCAAGGGTGCGCAGCGCCGGACGCTGGAGTCGAAATGAAGTGGGGCGTGGGATCGTCACCAATGGCTCTGGAAATGATGATGCCACAGGGTTAGACGTTTTCCAAACGCCGCAGGTGAGCGGCGCGTGTTCCAACCGCTTGGTGCGAGGCGATTTACAATCTCCCCATGCAAGCTGTGGAGTTGGCGCGGGTGCTGGGGGCCGAGGTACGCGGCCGAGCGGAAGTGGAGATTACCGGGGTCGCGGGGATCGAAGAGGCTGAACCTGGGCAGATCACTTTTGTCGCCAATGCGAAGTACGCGGCTCTGGCCAGGACGACCCGGGCGAGCGCGATTCTGGTCACGCCGGAATTCCCGGATGTTCCTGCGGTCACTTTGCGTTTGAAGAATCCTTATCTGGCGTTCGCGCGGGTCGTGGACATTTTTTATCAACCGCCGGCGTGGCCCGCAGGGATTCATCCGACTGCCGTGGTTCACCCGACGGCAACTGTTGGAAAGCGCGCGAGCGTTGGTGCGTATGTCGTGATTGGGGAAAACGTGGTGATCGGCGACGAGGCGACCCTTCTGCCTCATGTGGTGATTTATCCGGGGGTGCGGATCGGAGCTCGGTTCTTCGCGCACGCGCACGCGGTGGTGCGGGAAAATTGCCAGCTGGGCGACGATGTGGTGCTGCAAAACGGTGCGGTGGTGGGATCGGACGGATTCGGATTCGCCAAGGACGAGCAAGGGCGCTGGCACAAGATCCCGCAGTCAGGGCCGGCGATTCTTGGAGACCGGATCGAAGTGCAGACCAACGCGTGCATCGACCGCGCCAGCGTGGGTGCAACGCGGATCGGCGACGGGGTAAAGGTGGATAACCTGGTGCAGGTGGGCCACGGATCGTCGGTCGGGGAGAATACCCTGCTGTGCGCGCAGGTGGGGCTGGCGGGGTCGACGCATGTCGGCAACAACGTGATTCTTGCGGGCCAGGTCGGGGTCGCGGGGCACTGCAACATCGGGGACAACGTGATTGCCATCGCGCAGGCCGGGCTGCATGGGGATATTCCGGCAGGCTCGATGCTGGCCGGATCGCCGGCGTTCGACCACAAGCAATGGCTGCGGGCGACGGCGTTGTTCAGCCGACTGCCGGAGCTGGTGCGACAATTCCAGCGCAAATCGAAACACGAAGAGTAGAGTAGGTACGAACACTTTGAAATTTCCCGCCGGTTGCACGCAGCAGCGCAGTCAAATTCTGCATCAAAAAAATACTTATGCCGACGAACGACCAGGACTCCTCGCTGACACTTGTACAGACCCCCAGCGCGCCGATTCGCGTGCTCCTGCTCGACGATCATCCGGATAACCTGCTGCTGCGATCGACGATCCTGCGCAAGTACGGGTATGTGACAGAGACCGCCAGCACGGTAGATGAAGCCGAGAATCTGCTGGATGAGATTGACATCGCGGTCCTGGACTATCACCTGGGTGCAGGCAAATTTGGCACCGACGTTGCAACGCATCTGCGGGCGCGGCATCCTCAGGTTCCTATCATCATTCTTTCGGCAACGCTGGAGCGGCGATTTGGCGGTGTTGAAGATATGCACCTGCTGAAAGGCTATAGTTCCATCGATGATCTGGTGACGGCGCTGCGGTCTTTCGAGGCGAAACGACGGGGCAAGCCGGTGGTGGTGGACGCTCGGGACTTCTTCTACTCGCGGATCAATATGGCGATGGGGGATGACGTGGTACTGGAGATCCTGGACGGCGATGGCACGTGGCAGTACGTCAATGAGACGTGTGCGCGTGTGCTGGAGAAGCCGCGGGACTGGTTCCCGGGGCGGAACATGTTCGAAGAGATGCCGGAGCTGGCGGTGGACTGGGCCGATATCCTGAGCACGGTGGCGGAAACACGCGAAACCTACATCGACCGGACCTTCCGGGGCGTGCTGAACCTGCCCAGCAAGGGGGATCGCTGGGTGTGGAACGTGCTGGCGTTCCCGATCACGCTGCACACGCGCGACACGGGCGTGGTGCTGACGGCTCGCGCGCTGGAGCGCAAGCCGATGATCTAGGTTTATCTCGTCGACAGCACGTACATATTTCCGTCGGGATCTTTGAAGATCGCGGAAGTTCCCCACTGTTCTTTCTTCGGATCCTGGGCAAAGACGACCCCCTTCTGTTTCATGCCTGCGGCGGTGGCGAAGACATCGTCGCACCAGAATGAGATGGATTGAAACTGGCCGATGCGGTCTTCGTGGCCTTCCGGCGTAAACAGGGCGAGACCGGTGTCGGCGCCCGGAATGCCCACTTCGATCCAGCGCTGCTTTTCATTGAAGGGCTGGTCGGTGACGACCTTCATGCCGACGGCTTCGGTCCAGAACTGCAGTGCCCTGTCCTGATTGCTGACGGGGACGCCGACAAACTTGATGGCTCGAATCATGGTTTCTCCTCCGATTTCGGAGCATAGCGAGGGGCGTTCTGGAGCGCAATCATCCAGTCCTTGCTATAGTAAGCATCGGTATAGCGATGGCTTCGATCGACGATTACATCACCGACACCCTGATGCGGGACCTGGTGGGGCACGACCGCAAGCCGGTGAGTTTTCTGGTGTATTTGTGGCTGGCGGCGGCGCAGGCTCGGACGGGAAAAGAGGTGCAGGTGAGCTTCCAGGAGATGGCCGAATCGATTGGGGTGTCGAAGAGCTCGGCGCAGGCGGCGGTGCGGTGGCTGGTGCGACGAAGGCTGCTGACCGCGAACAAAGCGAATGCGACGGCCGTTCCCTGCTACAAAGTGATGACGCCATGGAAGGACAGCACCCGACGGGGACGGTGATGGTAGTCTGCGGATGATGCGACGGTCTGGATTCCGGATAGCGGCGTGCTGCGCGGTGTTCCTGCTTACGGGCTGCCGCTCTCCGTGGGTCCAGTGCACGATCGTCAATCACGAGGCCGCACCGGTGTCGCTGGTTGAGGTGAATTATCCGGGCGGGTCGTTCGGGGTGCAGACGATCGCGGCGGGCGGGAGCTATCACTACCGGTTTCACGCCCTGAGCACGGACACGCTGAGCCTCTCTTTTAGCGACGCTGGGCGGAAGATTCACAATGCGACAGGGCCCGAGCTGAAGCAAGGTCAAGAAGGCTCGTTGGGGATCGATATCCAGGCAGACAATCGGGTGACCTGGACACCGGCGCTGACCGTGGCGCGCTGAAGGGCTGCTGGGGATTCCACACCGGAGAGCGCAGAAACCGGAGGGCGCGCGTAGCCTCTCGTGCCTGTTTCTGGCACACTGGACAAACCGCTTTTCAACCGTATTTTGTTGCCGGGGAGGCAAACGCCGTGATTCGGGTGGAGAACCTGACCAAGACGTTCGATCAATTTACTGCTGTCAAAGACATCACGTTTCAGGTGGAGACGGGGAGATCTTCGCGTTTCTGGGTCCGAATGGCGCGGGCAAGACGACGACGATCAAGATGCTGACGACCTTGCTCCGACCGACGGCGGGCCGGATCCATCTGGACGGATTCGACCCGTGGGTGAGGCAGCGGGAGGCCCGGCAGCGGTTCGGGATCGTGTTTCAGGATCCGAGTCTCGACGACGAGCAGACCGCGTACGAAAACATGGAACTGCACGGGGTGCTGTATGGCGTTCCGCACCGCGTTCGAGTGGAGCGCATCGAGCAACTGCTCAAGTTATTCGAGCTGTGGGAGCGGCGGAACGATTAGGTCGAAGACGTTTTCCGGCGGCATGAAGCGACGGCTGGAGATTGCGCGCGGCTTTCTGCACACGCCGAAGATTCTGTTTCTCGATGAGCCGACGCTGGGGCTGGATCCGCAGAGCCGCAACCAGCTGTGGACGCACGTGAAGGCGCTGAACGAGAAGGAGAGGACCACGGTTTTCTCACGACGCATTACATGGACGAGGCGGATCGTGTGGCGCATCGGATCGCGATGATGGATCACGGGGCGATCGTCGCGATGGGCACGTCAGCGGAGCTGAAAGCGAAGACGAATACGGAGTCGCTGGAAGCGGCCTTTCTGGCGCTGACGGGAGAATCGTTGCGCGACGAGGGCGCGAACTCCGCCGATGCGATGCGGCGGTTTGCGCAGATGTGGCAGCAAGAGGCGATAGGAGAGAAGATGGGCGCGATTTACATCATGTGGCTGCGCGAGCTGAAGCGGTATTTTCGCTCGAAGGCGCAGATTGTCGTTTCGCTGGGCCAGCCGACCCTGTATCTGCTGGCGCTGGGGTTTGGATTTGGACCAGTGTTCGCCAAGGCGGGCGCGGGCAACTACATCCAGTTCATCGCGCCGGGCGTGATTGGGATGACGGTGCTGTTCAGCTCGATTTTTTCGGGGATGGCGATGCTATGGGACCGGCAGTTTGGATTTCTGAAGGAGACGCTGGTGGCGCCGGTGCCGCGCATCCAGATTATTTTTGGGCGCACGCTGGGCGGGGCGACGGTGGCGAGCCTGCAGGGGCTGCTGATGCTGATCGTGTGCCTGATCGCGGGGTTCCGGCCGATGCATCAGCATGGAGCGGGACACAACTGGCTGGCGATTCCGGCGGCGGGAGTCTTTATCGGGATGATCGCCATTGTTTTCGCGGCGCTGGGAGCGTCGTTCGGATCGACGATCAAGGACATGCAGGGCTTCCAGATGCTGATGAATTTCATGGTGCTGCCGCTGTTCTTTCTGTCGGGGGCGCTGTTTCCGCTGAAGGGGCTGGGGCGGGTCCTGACATGGATTACACACGTCGACCCGCTGGCGTACGGGATCGACGGACTGCGCGGGGTTCTGATTGGGAACTGGCAATTCAATTTCAACTGGCAATTTAATTTCATGCTCGATTTTGGACTGCTGGCGGTGCTGGCGGCTGTTTTTCTCGGCACGAGCGCATGGCTGTTTTCCAGGATTGAGGTATAACGAACCAGTTTCCGCCCGGGTCGTGCAACCCCCCGCCCCGTTCCTGCTTCTGGTAACGTGATAGTCAGGCAATGATAAGTCTCATTCCCGCGTTACTCTTGTTTTTCCAGGATACGAACCCGGTCGCGCCGCCCCCGGTGAACAATGGCAGCGCGATCCTGGAGATGCTCCAGAACAGCGGACCGATCGCGATGACCGTGCTCGGTGTGCTGCTGGTCGCGAGCCTCTTTTCCTGGGCGATCATTCTCGGCAAATGGGCAAGCTTCCGGCGGGCGCGCACGCAGAGCCGGCGTTTTCTGCGGGCCTTTCGCAAGGCGAACCGTCTGCAGGAAATCGCGACGGTGAGCGAGCAGTTCAAGCCCAGCCCGCTGGTGAATGTGTTCGATGAGGTGTACGAAACGTATCGGCGGCAGACGGGGGGCTTTGGGCCTCCGCGCAACATCACCGCGCTGGAGCGCGCGGGCCAGACGGCGGCCAGCGAGTCGCTGACTTCGATGGAGCAGCGGCTGACGTGGCTGGCGAGCATTGGCGCCATCTCGCCTTTTATCGGATTGTTTGGGACGATCATGGGCATCGTGGATGCGTTCCACGGCCTGGGCACGGAAGGCACCGCGACGCTGCGAGCGGTTGCGCCAGGTGTTTCCGAGGCGCTGATTACGACGGCGGCGGGGCTGCTGGTGGCGATTCCGGCGGTCGTCGCTTATAACCAGTTCACGGCGCGGGTGCGGGATTTCGGGGCGCGGATGGATGATTTCGCCCGGGAGCTGCTGAACAGCATGGAAGAAGCCGCACTGAGACCCGATCAGGACGCGCTGGAGACGGCTCGTGGCCTTCACAAGTAGAAGCGGGCACACGCAGACGGCGCTGGCGGAGATTAACATTACGCCGCTGGTGGACGTAGTGCTGGTGCTGCTGGTGATTTTCATGCTGACCGCGCCGGTGCTGCAGTCGGGCATTCAGGTGAATGTGCCGAAGACGAAGACGGTGCGCGAGATTACCGAGCAGCGGACGGTGCTGACCATCGACAAGGATCAGCAGGTTTTTCTGAATGACAAGCTGGTGAACCTGAACGATCTGCCCAATATTCTGCGCTCGCAAAGCAGCGACACGACGAAGCAGGTGATTTATCTGCGCGCGGATGAGAAGGTTCCCTTTGGCGCGTTCGCGACGCTGATGGATGCGGTGAAGCAGGCGGGTATCACGAACGTGAGCATTGTGACGCAGCCTGCAGAGACGCCGACCCGAAAGTAACGGCTAACGGACAGGCATGCGGAACCCCAGATCCCAGCAACAGCCCACTCACGCCAAAAGATGGCTTGAATGGAGCACCCGGCACCCGGACCGGTGCTGCAGTCAGTTGCCGCTGGTGATCATGCGTACGTAGTCGTACCAGAACTGCACTCCTTTCCAGAAGGAAGTTTCCGGGAGCCGCTCGTCTTTGCCATGGGCGCGAACGTCGCTGGTTTCGAGCTCGATCGCGGACCAGTTGTAGGTAGGAATGCCGGCGGCATTGGTAAAGATGCTGTCGGAGGCACCCGTGGCCATGTCGGGGACAACAGGCGTGCCGGGCCAGTAGACGGCAACGAGCTTTTCCAGCGGCTTCATCACTTCCGGTTGCAGTTCGACCGGGGGCGGGCCTTTGGAATCGGGCGCGCCGCTGTGGATACCGCCGCCGTTGTCGACATATTTCACCATCACTTTTGGATCGTTGAAGACGCGGATAAGATCCTGGCGAACTTCTTCACGCGAATGGCCGGGAAGGATGCGGCAGTTGACGTTGGCCTGGGCCATCTGGGGCAGCGCGTTGTTGGCATGTCCGGCCTGCAGGCGCGTGGCGACGCAGGTGGTGTGGAGGGTGGAGTTCCACTCCGGCGATTCGGAGATGCGGGCGATGGCGGCCTGGCTGGGCCGAGCGGCGAGCATGGCACGAATGTCAGAGGCGGTCTCTGGCGACTCGAGGGTGGCCAGCTTTTCAAAGTAGGCGCGGGTGATGGCGTTCAGCTCAAAGGGAAACTGATAGTTCTGCAGCCGCTCGAGCGCATCAGCGATGTGGTAGATGGCGTTGTCGGGGATGGGCAGACGAGCTGTGGCCGCCGGGATTGGTGGTGGTGAGCTGATAGTCGGCGTAGAGCTTCTCGCTGGCATCGACGTCGGCGGAGATGGCTTTGCCGTTCTGCAGGTCGACACCTCCGCCGTCAGGATTGAAGGCGAAGGCGGCTTTCATCAGCTCGGGGTGATTTTTCAGGAGCCAGTCGACGCCGTTGGACTGGCCGCCTTCTTCGTCGGCGGTAAGGGCGAGGATGAGATCGCGGTCGGGTTTGAAACCTTCTTTGTGGAGGCGGAGGAAGGTGGTGACGAGGATGGCGTCGCAGTCTTTCATGTCCTGCGTGCCGCGACCGTAAAAGTAGCCATCTTTTTCGATGAACTGGAAGGGATCGGTGGACCAGTCTTCGCGGCGGGCCTCGACGACATCCTCATGGCCGATGAAGAGGATGGGTGGATGAGCGCCGGTGCCGCGATAGCGAACGACGAGGTTCTGCTTTACGATCGTTCGGGCCGCCGAGAAAGACGTCTTCCGCGGGAAAGCCGGCGTCGAGAAAGCGCTGCCGCAGGGCTTTGGAGACGGCAGAAACGCTGCCGACGGAGTCGGTGCTGTTGATCTCGATGATCTGACGGAAGATGCCGAGGGCGAGTTCCTTCGTGGCGGGATCGGGCGGAGTGTAAGCGGGCGCGGATTGCGCGAGGGCGAAGGGTGCGGCAACAGCTCCAAAGATGATCAGAGCTGCGAAACGGTTTCGCATGAAATGGGCTCCTGTTGCGGGTGAAGAGACAAGGTAACAGATTGCGGGGGGATTCTCCTTTTCATCTGGTGTATCCCGCGAAACGCCCCTGTTTTGCGTAATCTAATCGTGCAGGGCTGAGAGGTCGATGATGCGATTGAACGTAGCGCGGCAAACCCTTGGTGGTGGAATCGTTGCCGGAGCGATGCTGGCAGGAACACTGATGGCGCAACCCACGAACACGTCTCCAACTGAGTTTGTGAATACGGTGATGCCGCAACCGGCACAGCTTTCTGTCGGTGCAGGGCGACTCGCGGTTGGGCCTGGTCTTTCGGTGAGCTTCGACAAGACCCACGACGAGCGGCTGGAGGGCGCGGTCGCGTGGGCTCTGCAACGGCTGAAGAACCAGACCGGCGTTGAGGTTCAGGGTGCGCCGGCGGGCGCGACCGGGACGCTGGTAGTTTCCGTGGATGGGCCGGGGGAGGCCATTCAGGGGCTGGACGAGGATGAATCGTACACGCTGGAGATTACGGCGCAGGGTGCGCATCTGCATGCCGCGACGGACGTGGGCGCGATGCGCGGGCTGGAAACGCTGCTACAGCTGGTGCAGTCCGATGGCATGGGTTTCTGGGTGCCCGCGGTTTCGATCCAGGATTCGCCGCGGTTCAGGTGGCGCGGTCTGATGATCGATGTTGCGCGGCATTTTGAGCCGGTGGGTGTGATCGAGCGAACGCTGGACGGGATGGCGGAAGTCAAGATGAATGTCTTTCACTGGCATCTGAGCGACGATCAGGGTTTTCGCATCGAGAGCAGGATTTATCCCAAGCTGACGGGCGAAGGTTCTGACGGACAGTACTACACGCAGGAGGAGGCGCAGGAGGTGGTCGCGTACGCGCGTTCTCTGGGGATTCGCGTAGTGCCGGAGTTCGATATGCCAGGGCACAGTACCGCGTGGGCAGTTGGATATCCGGAGCTGGCGAGCGCGGCGGGGCCCTTCTCGATTGAGCGGAAGTTCGGGGTGTTCGATCCGGTGATGGATCCGACCAAAGAGAGCACCTATGTGTTTCTCGACAAATTTGTGGGCGAGATGGCAGCAATTTTCCCCGATGAGTATTTCCATGTTGGCGGCGACGAGAACAACGGCGTGGAGTGGAAACAGAACGCGAAGATTCAGGCGTTCATGCACGCGCACAATTTGAAGGACACGGCGGCACTGCAGGCTTATTTCAACCAGAGACTGTTACCCATCCTCAAGAAGCATGGAAAGAAGATGATCGGCTGGGATGAGGTGCTGACGCCCGATCTGCCGAAGGACGTGATGGTGCAGTCGTGGCGCGGGTTTGATTCGCTGGCGGCGGGAGCGAAGCAGGGATACAGCGGAATCCTCTCGGCGGGCTACTATCTGGACCACATGCAGCCGGCGTCGGCGCATTACCGCGTGGATCCGCTGCCCGCCAACAGCGATCTGACGCCGGAGGAGCAGGCGCGCATCCTGGGTGGAGAGGCCTGCAGCTGGGGCGAGTATGTTGAGCCGCGGACGATCGACTCGCGGATCTGGCCGCGCACCGCAGCAATTGCCGAGCGGCTGTGGTCGCCGAGAACGGTGACCAGTGAAGACGATATGTACCGGCGGCTGGCGGTCGAGTCGCTGCGGCTGGAAGAGCTGGGCCTGACCCATATCTCGCAGGAGGACGCGAGTCTGCGGGCGCTGGCGGGAACGCAGCAGATTGATGCGCTGCGGCCACTGATGGCGGTGCTGGAACCGGTCGATTTTGATGGACGGTCGCATTGGGCGGAGACGCATGGGATCACGACGATGAGTCCGATGAATAGCCTGGTCGACGCGCTGCCGCCCGATCCGCCGTCGCGGCATGATTTTGGCGATCTGATGAGCACCTACCTTGAGGATCCGGTTGGACATCCGGAGGAACAGGCTGGGTTGGCTGAGACGTTCCGGTCGTGGTCGGCGCAGCCCGAGGTGATGGAGCTGATGTCGAGTTCGCCGCAGCTGGCCGAGGCGCTGCCGCGAGCGACTCAGCTTGCGGAATTGGGGACGATGGGGCTGGAGGCTTTGTCGTATTTGTCTTCGGGAGTGCCGGCTCCGCCGGGATGGAAGGCGGCGAAGCGGGCGATTCTGGATCAGGCGGAGAAGCCGGTGGCGCTCACGCAGTTTACGGTGCTGAAGGCGATGCGGGATTTGGTAAATGAGGTGAGGTGAAAAGGCAGCCGGTAGCCGGTAGCCGGTGAATGGACCTCCGCTATCCGCTGCGGTTGCTTACGCGATCGTTTCTGATCCCTGTTGGCTACTGGCTATTTCGTGCTTTACAGGATCCAGCCCCCGCCGACGACTTCGTCGCCATCGTAGAAGACGGCGGCCTGGCCGGGAGTGACGGCTCGCTGGGGCTCGTTGAAGGTGGCCTCGACCTCGTCATCGCCAACCATGCGGATCATTGCCGAAGCAGGCTCGTGGCGGTGGCGAATCTTTGCTCGCACGCCCATTTCGCCTTCGAGATTTGGAATGGAGATCCAGTTGAGGTCGCGAGCGCGCAGGGTCTTCGTTGTGGCTTCGGCATCGGAGCCCACGGTCACGCGATGGCTGGCGTTATCGATCTGGATGACGTAGAGCGGATCAGGGGACGCAACGCCGAGTCCCTTGCGCTGGCCGATGGTGAAGTTGTGGACGCCGGTATGGCGGCCGATGACTTCACCGGAGGATGAGACGAGCTCGCCAGCCGTGTCGGGAATCGCCTCGCCCTGCTCGTTCAGGTACGCGCTGATGAACATCTTGTAGTCGCCGCCGGGGATGAAGCAGATCTCCTGCGAGTCGGGCTTGATGGCGACGGCGAGGCCGTGCTGCGCGGCGATGTCGCGAACGGCGGACTTCTGATAATTGCCGAGCGGGAAAAGGGTGCGGGAGAGCTGCTCCTGCGTGAGGCCGAAGAGGAAGTACGTCTGGTCCTTCGTGTGATCGGCAGGACGACTGAGGATCCAGCGATTGCGGACCGGGTCGTATTCGTTGCGCGCGTAATGGCCGGTAGCGATGCGGTCGGCGCCGATCTGGCGGGCGCGGACGAGGAGCTGATCGAACTTGAGGTGGTTGTTGCAGAGCGAGCACGGGATGGGCGTGCGGCCGTTGAGATACTCGCGGACGAAGGGGCGGACGACGTCCTGCTCGAAGCGCTCCTGCTCGTTGACGACGTAATAGGGGATGTCGAGGGCCTCGGCGACGCGGCGAGCGTCGTAGACGTCGTCGAGAGAGCAGCAGCGGCCGGTGACCTGCTCGGGCATGCCCTCCTTGCCGGCCAGACGGCGCTGGTTCCAGAGCTGGAGAGTGAGGCCGACGAGCTCGTAGCCCTCGGCGCGCAGCATGGCCGCGACGGTCGACGAGTCGACTCCGCCGGACATGGCTACGGCGATGGTGTTGTTGATTTGCATGGCCTGCTGTTCGCTCAGAGCGTCATGAGCAGGTGAAGAGCGGTTAGCCAAGCCAGGGTTAAAGCCGGAGGACGGATAGGCACGTGAAGTCGAGTCCTAGGGGCCTCTTCGTCAAAGGCTGCTGAGTAGTGGCACTCGAACTCTGCAAGGCGCTGAGAGCCGCGATCTCTTATTGGTTCACGCCGCTGGCGAGGAAGCCGCCGTCGATGACCAGGACCTGGCCGGTGACGAAGGAGGCTGCATCCGATGCCAGAAAGATGGCGGCGCCGACGACTTCTTCGGTCTTGCCGAATCGGTTCATGGGGGTGCGCATCTGGAGTTCCTTGCCGCGCGGCGTGTTGTCGAGGAGATCGGCGTTGAGAGCGGTGCGAAAGACGCCGGGAGCGATCGCGTTGACGAGGACACCCTTCTTCGACCACTCGACGGCAAGCGAGCGGGTCAACGACGCGACAGCGGCTTTACTGGCGGCGTAAGCGGCGACTTCGCTGAGGGCGACGAAAGAATTGAGCGAGGCGATGTTGATGATGCGGCCGTAGCCACGGTCGAGCATATGGGCGCCGAAGATCTGGCAGGCGCGCAGGGTGCCGGTGAGGTTGGTGTCGATGATGTCGCGCCACTCGTCCTCGGGAAAGGTGAGGGTGGGAGCGCGTTTGATTTTGCCGGCGCTGTTGACGAGGATATCGACCTTGCCGAAGGTGGCAACGGTTTGGTCCAGAAGAGACTGCAGCGAGGCACGGTCTTTGGTGTCGCAGGCGAGGCGAAGGGTTTGGCGTCCGAGGGCCTCAATGGCGCCAGCGGTCTCGTCGACTTGTTCCTGGCGGCGGGCGGAGGCGATGACGTCGGCACCGGATTCGGCCAGGCCGAGTGAAATGGCGCGGCCGATGCCGGAGGTTCCACCGACGACGACGGCGGTCTTGCCGTTGAGCTGCAGAGACGCGAGGCTCATTTGGCCTCCGCGTGAGCGAGGGCGGCGACGGGCGATGGTTTGCCGAGGAAAACCGGAGCGATGTGACGATCGAAGAGGTTTTCGGTCACGTTTTTGGCGATCACTTTTTCGTTGGCCTCGAGGAGGTTCGAGGTATTTGTCTCCCATTTTTGCAGCGATTTTGAAGCCGACGTGGAGAAGCTGGCGCAAGCTGCGGGTTGTACGCGGGCGAGTGCGGGTCATGGCGCAAGCGCTGACGTGAATTGCTGCGGAGGTCCACTTGTCGACGGTCGCCGGTGTGGGAAGCTTTGCGGGGTCGATGTCGATGACGGTCGCGTAGGGAGCACAGAGCTCCTCGCGATGGTCGTATGCCTGGGTGTAAATCTCTTTCGCAAGGGCGAGACCGTCGCCGCCAGATTCGGCGAGACCAATGATTTCTTCAAGCCAGGTGGTTCCGGCGGTCTTGAGGTGAACACCGGAATTCTTCGTGGCGTCGTGAATCGCAGAGTAGATGGAGAATTTATCGCTGCCGGAGTGGACGCTGAGCTTAAGGTTCTTCGGCAGCCCGAGACGGGCCGTAGCCCAGGCAATGGCCGCGACATCGAGGGTGATTTCGCGGCGGAACTGGTCGACGTTGCCGACGTAATCGACGCCTTTGTTGAAGCGGCCCGTGAACTTGGGAGCGATGGTCTGAATGGGGATGCCTTCGTCGGCAATGGCGGCGAGGATGATGAGCAGCTCGGCCGGAGTTTGTGCGGAGTCAGTCTCGTCCATGGAGACTTCGGCGATGAACCTTCCCTTCCCTTTCGCGCCTTCGATGTGACGATAGACCTTGCCGGCTTCCTGAACGGCGCAGAGGAATTTTTCAGCGGTGGCGCGCAGAAGCTCGGGCGTGATGTGGATGGCTTCGCTGACGCCTTCGAGGCGGATCGCTCCGGTAAGGTCGGAACGGCGTTTCAGAAACTTCTCGATGGACGCAGGATCGGCGGGCTTGCCGATGGTTTCGGCGACGTCGATGGTGAAGAAGTCGCAGGGAGCGAGGAAGCGATCGACGGTGGTGAGGTTGATGTGGTCGGCGTCGCAGAAGTACGGCTTGTTCCAATGCAGCGCCTTCACGGCTGCGTCGGCGGCGATGCGGGTGGACGATGGCTCGGAGCCGATGATGTTGTGCTCGCGATTGGATTTGTTCCAGACGGGAATGACCTCGACGCCGGCGTGCGCGGCTTCGATGCAGGCCTGGAGCTGGGCCTTCGCCTGATGAGCGAAACGGTCGCCCACTCCGATGGAGTACTTGCCGAGCGTGAGTGTGTTGGTCGTCATACTCTCCTCAGTTTTTGAAACGGTCGCGATGGGCCCAGAGGCCGAGCCCAGGATTGGAGATATAGAAAATTTCTTCGTCGTCGACGTTGTTGAAGCCGTCGGCGAGCTTTGCGGGATCGTAGCGGCCAAGCATCTGGCTCAGATCACCATAGGCGAAGCCAACGCCTTCCACCTCTTCTCGCGTGAGATGACCGGGGCACCAGGTGATTTTGAAGCGGCCCTCCGAGGACCCATGAATGAGGTGCGCGGCGGCGCTGAGGTCGGCGGCGAGGTCGGCATTGTTCGCGACCGCGTCGAGGGTCGCGGGCGTGCCACGGTATCCATATTTGCGGATGAGCGCGTCGATGGTCCGGTCCTCGCCGAATTCCTTCACGGCGGCCGCGAGGATGATGAGCTCCGCACCGTCGGCAAGAGCCATGCGGGTACGATAGATCGCCTTGTTGCCGAGCCACGTGCTGTGAAATTCATGCGGATCGAGATAGACCACGGCTTTGCGCAGAGGCTGGTCCATCATTTCGAAGTTGACCTCGAGGCTGAGCTCGGAGGCGCGGAGGAAGCAATCGGCGTCATCACCGATGAAAAGGCCGCGCGTGGCAAGTCCACCCGACGGGGCACGGCCGACGACGGTTTGGACGTAGACGATGGGAAGGTCCTTGAGGAAACGGTCGGCGGCGTAGTTGAGGACGCGGCGGACGGGATTGTCGGCGCGGCCCATGATGCGCTCCATCCCGTAGACGGCGCCGAGATAGTGGCTGCGGTTGATGCTTTCGCGGCCACCGGTTCCGATGAGGACGTTCTTGTTGTAGTTGGCCATGCCGATGACTTCGTGCGGGACGACCTGGCCGATGGAGAGAATCAGGTCGAAGTTGCCCTTGAGCAGCAGCCGATTGATCTGGGCCAGCCAGGGGTAATGGAGCTTGCCTTCCGACTGCTCCTCAATGAAGGCGGCGGGTACTTCGCCGATGGTTTCGATGTCGGTGCGCCAGTTGTGGATGTGGAAGAGCGACTGCGGAACGTCGCCGAACATCCGGCTGAGCTGTTCGGGGGACATGGCTGCGTGCGTACCGAGGGCGGGCAGCACCGCGGCCAGGCGATCGCCGTAGTATTCCCAGGCGTAGCGGGTGAGCTCGCCGGCACGGGAATGGAGGCGCGTGACGTCGGGCGGGATGACGAGGATGCGGCGGCGTGGACCGAGCTGGTCGAGGGCGGCAAACAGGAGTGCGCGCAGCTCCGGGGAGGAGATTTCTGTCTCCGCATGGCCGTGAGAAACATACAGGCTCATGCGAGAATCTCAATTCTCTTCAGTCCCGGAGCGAGCAGGACGATGACGAAGAGTGCGATGAGGTAAACGCTCGAGGCCAGGATGAAGAGGCTCACGTAGCTGTGCGTGATCTGGAGGATCCAACCGGCACTGGCGGCGAGCAGCATGCCGCCGGATGAGCCGGCGCAGGTGCCGATGCCAACGACCGAGCCGACCGCACTTTTAGGGAACATGTCGGAGGTGGTGGTGAAGAGATTCGCCGACCATCCCTGGTGTGCGGCGGTGGCCACGCTCAGCAGGCCGATGGCGATCCATTCCGAGTGCAGATATCCGGCGGTGAAGATGGGGACGACCGCGCAGGCACAGACCAGCATAGAAGTAAGCCGCGCTCCGGAAGGAGACAAACCGAGCCTGCGGAACGGTACGGGCAGCCAGCCACCGAAGATGCTGCCGACGGATGACATGGTGTAGATGATGATAAGCGGCAGTCCGAGATGCGACAGATTGAGATGGAAGCGTGCGCTGAAGTAGGAAGGGAGCCAGAAGAGGAAGAACCACCAGATGGGATCGGTAAGGAATTTGCCGGCGGCGAAGGCCCAGGTCTGGCGATAACCCAGCAGTCGGAGCCAGGGGACGTTGGGACCCATCTGCGCGGCAGCCTCTTCGTAGATGTGGCGGAGTTCGGAGCCCGTCAGGGTGGGATGATCGGCCGGCTTGCGATAGTTTCGATACCACCAGAGGATCCACAGGAGGCTGAAGACACCCGTGACGAGGAAGGCGGCACGCCAGCTGTAATGCAGCGCGACCCACGGCACGATCAGCGGAGCGAGGATGGCTCCGACATTGGCGCCGGAGTTGAAGATGCCCGTTGCCAGGGAACGCTCTTTTTGCGGGAACCATTCTGCGACGGTCTTGATGGCGGCGGGAAAATTGCCGGATTCGCCGAGGCCCAGGCAGAAGCGCGCGATGCCGAATTCAAACGCGGAGCTGGCCAGGGCATGGCCCATGGCGGAAAGGCTCCAGATGCCCATGAAGATGCAGTAGCCGATGCGGGTACCGAGCTTATCGATGATGCGGCCGGCGGCAAGCACACCGATGGCATACGCCATCTGGAAGGCAAAGATGATGTAGCCGTAATTGACTTCGGTCATGCCGATACTGTGCTGGAGCGTCGGCTTGAGGATCGCGATGACCTGGCGATCCATGTAGTTGATGGAGGTTGCAACGAAGAGCATGGCGCAGATGGTCCAACGCACATGCCCGAGCCGGAACTTGCCGCCGGTTTCCGGACTATCCACCTGTGTCATCGCAGTGCCGGAGTTCTTCATGCCCAAAAGTCAAGCGATCAGAGTTTATACGCTTTGCGAACCAGGTTATAGGCGAGGTCGTGGGCGACTTCGACAGCTTCGTCCTCATCGAGGCGGTATTCGGCGACCAGGCGCGCCAGCCAGACGCAGTCGATGCGGCGCGCAACGTCATGGCGGGCCGGAATGGAGAGGAAGGCGCGGGTATCGTCGTTGAAGCCGACGGTGTTGTAGAAGCCAGCGGTCTCGGTGACCTGCTCGCGGAAGCGCAGCATGCCCTCAGGGCTGTCGTGGAACCACCACGGTGGCCCGAGGCGCAGGCAGGGATAATGTCCAGCCAGGGGAGCGAGTTCGCGCGTGTAGGCGCTTTCGTCGAGGGTAAAGAGGATGAGGGTAAAGTTCTTCTCGTTGCCGAAGCGCTCGAGCAGCGGATGCAGAGCGTGGACGTAATCGGTGGCGACGGGAATGTCGGCGCCCATGTCGCGTCCGTAGCGCTCGTAAATTTTGCGGTTGTAGTTGCGGAAGGCGCCGGGATGGACCTGCATGACGAGCCCGTCTTCGACACTCATACGGGCCATTTCGGTGAGCATTTGCGCACGGAAAAGCTCCTGCTGGCGGGCGTCGGCACGGCTGCTGCGAACGGCGTCGAACAGCTGGGCGGCTTCGGCTGCGGGCAGGTCCGCGGTGAGCGCGGTGGGATGGCCATGATCGGTGGCGGTGCAGCCGAGGGACTTGAAGCGGGCGCGCGTTTCTTCGAGAGCGCGGAGGTAGCCTGGCCAGGTCTCTGTGTTTTCGTGGGAGAGCTGGCCGAGTTTCGCGATGTTCTCGGCGAACCCGGCAAAGGCCGGATCGACGACCGAGTCGGGACGGAAGGTGGGAATGATGCGGGCCTTCCAGCCGGAATCGCGAACCGCCTGGTGGCCGGAGAGCGAGTCGAGGGGCGAATCGGTAGTGGCGAGAACTTCGATGCGGAAGCGCTCGTACAGGGCGCGGGGCCGGAATTCGGGAGTCCGCAGTCGCTCCGAGATCACGTCGAAATAGAGGTCGGCGGTTGCAGCGGAGAGGCGCTCGTCCAGACCGAAGAGCTCATGAAATGCATAATCGAGCCACATGCGGGTGGGCGTGCCCCGGAAGAGATAGTAATTCTCGGCAAAGACGCGCCAGACGCGACGCGGGTCTTTGAGCTGATCGACGCCGATTTCGAGGTCGTCCAGCGAGATGCCCTGGCTGTAGAGCATGCGGAAGATGTAGTGATCGGGCTGGACGAAAAGCTTGGCCGGGTCGGGAAACGGCTCATCGGTGGCGAACCACGAGGCCTGGGTGTGGCCGTGAGGACAGATGAGGGGCAGGTCGCGGATTTCGGCGTGAAGACGCCGCGCGATGCCTCGGGTGACAGGATCTGCCGGGAAGAGCCGGTCGTCGTGGATCAGAGTCATGGTGCGGGTGGACATAAGACCTGGTTGACCTCCTGGACCGCCAACTACAGGGTTGTACTGCAGAGGTCCGACCACTAGAATACACCGGGTACGCGATCTGAACAGTTGTGAGTTTCGTTGGTTGTCGAACAAAAGAAGCGTAAGGTGTTGTGAATCCCGCGTTGGGGGACAACAAGGTGCCTGCCGAACCTCCGGGGACCGGAGAAGCCATGCCAAAATCCGACACACACATGACGATGCGGGTGGTTAACCACATCCGGAACATGATTGAAACCGGTGGCCTGCAGCCTGGGGACCGGATTCCGCCCGAGCGTGAGTTTGCGCGCAAGCTGCGTATCAGCCGGGCCAGCCTGCGGACGGGGATCGGTTATCTCGCTGCGATGGGGGTGATGGACGTACGCCATGGTGTGGGCACGTTCGTGGCGGATGGGCCTCCCGAGCTGGGCAAGTCGTCGCTAAGTCTGCTGGGGGCGCTGCACGGGTTCCAGTCCTGGCAAATGTTCGAGGCTCGGCGCATTCTCGAGAGCGAACTGGCGGCGCTCGCTGCCGAGCGCGGACGCGAGCAGCACTTTGCCGCCTTGTCAGAAGAAGTGGCCGAGATGTACGCGACCGTGGGGAATCCGATGGAGTATCTGATCCACGACGTGCGGTTTCATCGCGTGATCGCGCAGGCCTCGGGAAATCCTATCCTTGCAGCGCTGATGGAGACCATTACTTCGGCTCTCTATGACGAGCGGCGGAAGACAGCGGAGCGGTCACGGGATCTGAAGGAATCGGCGGATTTGCATCGAGAGATTTTTCGGGCGATTCGATCGCGGAATGCCGCTGAAGCGCGTGCGGTGATGGAGCGGCACCTGACCATGGCGCAGTCGGCGCAGGACCTGGAGAATTTGGGCGGAGCACCGCCACCGGAAAACGGGCAGGCGACCAAAAAAGCCCGCAGGAAACCTGTAGAGGTGTGACGTAGGCCGCCAATCGCGGCTCGGCATCGAGGCTTCAGGAGCCGGTGCGAACGGCGCGGCCCAACACACGGGTGGAACGGACGGGCTTTTTCTGCGAGCGGATGAGTTTCGGGGCTGAGGCTTCTTCGAGACCGGAGCGGCGATCCATCCACTCGTCGAGACGGGACTTACGAAAGCGCCAGCGGTTGCCGAGCCGGAAGGCCGGGATGAATCCTGTAGCGGCATAGCGATAAAGGCTGTCGGCGCTGATGCCCATATAGTGGGCGGCTTGGCGAATGTCCATGACTTCGCGGATCTCGGGCTGGGCGAGCGGGGCTTTCACGGAATCCTCCAGAGCAGTGAGGCACGCTCTTTGTACCACAGTCCGAAGGACGAAAGGAATCCCGTTTTAGCGGGGTATTTGAGTGGGAACCCCATCTCGTTCAAGTGATTACTGGCAAACGAGATGGGGCTATTTTATTAAAGTTTTGGCTCCAGGGCGGTGAGGATGGAGAGGAAGCTGTCGTCTACGGTGCGATTTTTGGCGATGGCTTCGGCCAGCGGGATGTCCTCAATCCTGGTTCCGCGAAGAACGACCAGGCGGCCGAATTTGCCCTGGTGGACTAAATCGATCGCTGCCAGGCCGTAACGGGTCGCGAGCATGCGATCGTAGGCCGTCGGCGTGCCGCCGCGCTGGGTGTGCCCGAGGTTGACGGAGCGGGTTTCGTAGCCGGTCTTCTTCTCGATCTCCTCGGCGAGGTGTTCGGCGATGCCGCTGAGGCGGGCGTGACCAAAGGAGTCCACCTTGGTGCCTTTGGTGGCCTGTTCGCCGGAATCAGGCAGTTTGGCGCCTTCGGCGACCACGACGATGCCGTATTTCTTTCCGTGATCGTGATTGTGCTTCAGGATCGCGCAGACGTGGTCGAGGTCGATGGGTTTCTCCGGAACCAGGACAACGTGCGCTCCGCCGGCAACGCCCGCGGTGAGGGCGATCCATCCGGCGTCGCGGCCCATGACCTCGCAGACGATGACGCGGTTGTGCGATTCAGCGGTGGTGTGCAGGCGGTCAACGGCCTCGGTCGCGATCATGACCGCGGTGTCGAAGCCGAAGCAGACGTCGGTGCCGTTGAGGTCGTTGTCGATGGTCTTGGGCACGCCCACGCCGGGCACGCCGGCCTCAATGAGCGCGTTGGTGACCGACTGCGTGTCGTCGCCGCCGATGGCGATCAGCGCGTCGAGCTGGTTGGCTTTGAGAACCTCAACGCACTTCTCGATGCCGCCTTCAATTTTGCGAACATTGGTGCGCGAGGTGCGCAGGATGGTGCCGCCCTCCAGGAGGATTTTGTCGACCTTTTGGAGAGTGAGGGGCGTGGTGTTGTTGTCGAGTACGCCGCGCCAGCCCTCGAGGAAGCCGACGAATTCGTCTCCATAGTGAGTGATGCCTTTTTTGACCACCGCACGAATGACGGCATTCAGACCTGGGCAGTCTCCGCCGCCCGTTAACACACCAATTCGCATCGCCGTCTCCCTTTTGATTGAAACCGAGTCCATTCGCCGGAGAACCGCAGCGTTCACCGGGAGACGCCGATCGCATGATCCGGCTGTCTCAACAGAACCGTGTGACCTTTACCGCCATGATACCGGCGGCGCGAACCGCGATTCAAATGACGAAAATAACGTAGGGCATCGTTAGAATCGTCCCATGTCTCTTCTCAAGGTGATCTTGCTCGCGATCCTTCAGGGTCTCGCTGAACTTCTGCCGGTTTCCAGTTCCGCTCACGTGGTGGTTGCGGAAAAGCTGATGGGGATGGACCCCTCCGCGCCCGCCATGACCCTGCTGCTGGTGATGCTGCATACAGGCACGATGTTTGCCGTCATCGTCTATTTCTGGAAGCAGTGGAAGGAGACGTATTTTGCGGAGAGCGAGGCGACCAAGCGTTTCGTGTGGCAGGCTGTGATCGCAACTTTCTTCACCGGGATTGTGGGCGAGGCGCTCATCAAGCTCATCGAGCACACGCTGTTCAGAGGCGCGCCCAAAGCACAGATCGAGGATCTCTTCAGCCATCTCGAGATCGTCGCGCCGGCGCTGCTGGCGGCGGGGATTTTGATTCTGGTAGCGGGACTGAAGCAGGGCCGCCGGCCGGACTCCACGGAATCGGACCAAATCAGCTTCGGACAGGCGGGCATCATCGGAGCGGTGCAGGGATTGTGTCTTCCCTTTCGCGGATTCTCTCGCTCCGGCGCTACGATTTCCGTCGGGATTTTGCAGGGCATTAAAAAGATGCGCGTGGAGTCGTTCAGTTTTGCGCTGGCGGTGATCCTCACGCCGCTGGCGATCGGGCGCGAGGCGCTTCGTTTACACCATGCCGATACCAGCGGGTTCGCGCAGGCGGCTCTCCCGAGTTTCCTGGGAATGGTCTTCGCGTTTCTCGCCGGACTCGTGGCACTGAAGTGGCTCAGTGCGTGGCTGGAGCGCGGGCGCTGGTATTACTTCGGGATCTACTGCATCGTGGCGTCGCTCGTGGTCTTCGTGCTGCATCAGCGTGGATATTGAATCCTGACCCAGAACTTTCGCGGTAGCCTGACTCTATGTGGGTTCGCAAGCTGCGCATCGAACGTGTGCTGGCCAACGGCCAGGCGCTTCCGTGTCCCATCGCGTGGATCGACAATTTTGCGATGCGCAACTTCACGAACGACGCGATCTTCGACGACACGCTGCCGGTCGCTGACGGCCTGCTCGAAGCAGGATCCCGAATTCCGCTGGATCGGCTGCGCGAGGCGATGCAGGATTGGTTCCGGCGCAAAGGTTATCTGGCTGCGAACGAAACGCTGCGCGTCGAGGAGATGCCTCGCTGAGACGGTCTCGGCGCTACAGCTGGGGCAGCACCAGCATATCCAGTTCCAGGAACTGACGCAGCACCGGATCGTCGGTCCTCTTCATCTCATCCAAGGTGCCAAAGAACTCCGCGCGCCCCTGATGGAGAAAGAGAACCCGATCGGCGAGGCGCTCGGCAAAACGCATGTCGTGCGTGACCACGATGCTGGTGAGGTGCAGCTGCTTTTTGAGCTTCTGAATGAGATTGCCCAGCAGGCGCGCGATGAGCGGATCCACCATGGTCGTGGGCTCGTCATAGAGAATCGCCTCCGGCTCCGCAGCTAACGCACGGGCGATCGCCACCGAGCGCTTCATACCCGTGGAGAGGTCGGAGGGCAGCAGGTCGATCATCTCCGCCACGCCGACCATCTCGAGCAGCCCGCGAACGATCTGCTGAATCTGATCTTCCGACAGGCCGCGTCCCTCGCGCAGAGGAAACGCTACGTTCTCGCCGACGGTGAGTGAATCGAACAGGGCGCCGTTCTGAAAGACCATGGTGACCTTGCGGCGCACCGCCTGCATCTGCTCCTCGGTAAAGTCGGTGATGTTTTCGCCGGCGACGAGGATGCGCCCGGAATCGGGTTTCAGGAATCCCATAATGGTTTGCAGAGAAACCGACTTCCCCACACCGGAGCGGCCGAGAATGCAGAGCGTCTCACCGGGCAGCACGTAAAAATTAATGTCCTTCAGGACGTGCAGATCGCCGAAGGACTTCGAGACATCTTCAAAGGCGATGTAGGGCTGGCGGTCGGGGTGACCGTTGGATTCGATCCTGACCTCAATGGGAACGTCGGGGGGATTGCCCACGCAGTTTGAGCCCTTTCGAATCTGGCTGCATTCAGCTTATTGGATGACGGCCATTTGCTCCAGACGCTGGCGGAGCGCGTCGTAGTCAGCGAGAGTATTCACATTGCGGAACCAGTTGGTCAGCAGGGCATCCTGCGGCCAGCCTGCAGGGCTGGTGGAGGCGACCGACTCGACGTCGAACGCGTCGATTGGCTCGCCGAGGCTCGCAACAGAACCCTGGATAGCGGTCATCACCTTGAAATTGCCCTCTGCGAGGAAGTTGTGCAGGCCCTCACGCAGGCGGCGGCTGTAGACGGCGCACAGGGGCTGTGGCCGCCCGCCATAGCGGGGGATGGTGGCGAGGGCTTGGCTGGTCTCGGCGCGGGCTCGCAGCCAGCGCAGGAAGCCCGGCGGGATCATCGGCAGGTCGACCGGGACGAAGAGGTTCAGGTCGGAATCGGAAACCGCCAGCGCGGCGCAGAGACCGGACAGAGGTCCGCGGTGGGCAGTTTCATCGGGGATGACTTGCGCGAAGCGGGCAAGGTCGGGACGCGAACCGCAGATGCGCGGCTCCAGATCGAGGCTGCGCAGACGGTCCAACATGTGCTCAACCAGGGCTCGACCGGCAAACGGGAGGAGCGCTTTGTCGCGGCCCATGCGGGTGCTTTGGCCACCGGCCAGGACGAAGGCGTTCACGGGGTGGACCCCTGACAATACGGCTGGAGGAGCGCCACGGCGGCGGCGGGATCGGCGACTTCGACGATCAGCTCGGCATAACGCTCATGTCGCAGATCGATGACGATCGTGTTGTCGGGATTGTGAACATCCCAGAAGATGCGTTTGCCCTGCTGGTAGAAGGTGCCGGCATGCAGCACGCCGGGGATGTCGGTGCCGATGAGTTTCAGGCCGTGCCACCAGCCGCGAGCGATTTTGGGGTCGGCGTGCACGCCGGCAATGTGCTCAAGGGAAATTTCGAGGGTACTTTTGAAGGCCCAGAACTTGTCGGCTCCGCGGACGTTGAGGACCAGATTGCCCTCCGCTATCGATAGATCGACCACGCGTCACCTCGCATTCGCCGGCCCTATTCTAAACGGCCATTCATTGCGTCTTCGCGCACGCAGCAAATAGAGAATGGCGCCCACCAAAGCGATGGCGAGAGCGAAAAGCAGATAGCGGCCGGCCTGGGGCCGCGAGAAGAGGATGAACAGGAATCCGACCAGCGCCGCGAGCGGTGGAAGAGGATAGAGCCAGATGCGGAAGGGGCGGGGCATGTCCGGACGCCGGACGCGCAGGATCATGACGCCAACCTGCTGCAGGAGGTACTGGAGCACGATCCGGATCACAACGAGGGCGGCGATGACCTGCGCCAGCCGCAGAAAGCAGAACACCGCGGCGACCACGCCGAAGGCGAGCAGCGAAAAGTCCGGGAAATTGCGCTTCGGGTGCAAATGGGCAAAGACGCGAAAGTAGTTTCCATCGAGAGCCGCGGCATAGGGCACCCTCGAATACCCCATCAGCACCGCAAAGACGGAGGAAAAGGCGGTCCACATAATGAGACATGCAATCGCCACGGCCCAGATCGGCCCCAGAGTCCGGGCTACCATTTCCGTCACGACGGTGCGACCCAGGGTCTGCATTTCCTGCGCGGGAATCACCCCCAGCACGCTGACGTTCATGGCGATATAGAGCGCGGCCACGACAGCGATCGAGATCAGGACGGCGCGCGGAATGGTTCGGCCTGGGTCGCGGATCTCGCCACCGAGAAAGCACACGTTGTAGTAACCCCAGTAATCGTAGGTGGCGATCAGCGTGGCCGATCCGAGCCCCGCGAAGAACGCCGGCGAGAAGCTCAAAGCGTGGGGCGGCATGCGCAGCAGAGCGGGATGAAAATGCGTGAATCCGGCAATCAGCACGATGGCCATCGCCGCCATCACACCGGCCCACAGAACCCACGCGGTGCGCAGGATGGCGCGAATGTCGCGGTAGAGCAGGGCGACGATCAGCGCGCAAGCGCCCGCCGCGAACACATTGGTCCAGTGTGGCCCGTTGGGCCAGGCAGCGAAGAGAGGGAGACGCAGCCCGGGCAGCATCCAGGACGCGAACTCGGCAAAGCCAATGCAGCCGGAAGCGATGGAGAGGGGTGCACTGAATCCGAGCTGAAAAATGTAGAGAAACGAAATGAAGCGACCCGCGCCCTCGCGGCCGTAGATCTCGCGCAGAAACGTGTAGGATCCACCGGCTGCGGGCATGGCAGCGCCCAGTTCGGCCCAGACCAGGCCATCGCAGGCAGCAATCAGCGCGCCGAGCAGCCAGCCGAGCAGAGCCTGCGAACCTCCCATGGCGGCCACCACCAGCGGCAGGGTAATGAAAGGACCCACGCCGATCATTTCCATCATGTCCAGGGTGACTGCACTCCCCAGACCGATGTGGCGCTCAAGTTGCGGAGTCCCGGGACCTGGAGGAGGATGGGGCGCACCCGCGTTCTGAGCCGACCCCTTCGCCGCGAATTTTTCAGGAGCCATGTTCAGCCTTTGTATCAAATCGCGTCACGATTACACTGGCAATTCAGGTCCGATGCTTCCCTTTTCCCCGCGTGTCTTTCGTCTTCTTTGCAGCGCGCTCGCGCTGTCGCTGATTTGCGCCTTCACTCTTTTCGGCCAGGTGGTCCCCTGGCGGGTGGACATTGCGGCGTCGCCGGACGCGCAGACCCTGCCCGAGGATCGCGGCGCCGCTGGTCTGGCGCAGACGCTGCGCAAGCTCGACACGTGGGCGAGCCTCATGTTTATCGTTGCGCATCCTGACGACGAGGACGGCGGAATGCTGGCCTTCGAATCACGCGGCATGGGCGCCCGAACCGCCATTGTGACGCTCACGCGCGGCGAGGGCGGCCAGAACGCCATGTCGGGCGAAAGCTACGACGCTCTGGGGCTGATCCGCACCAACGAGCTGCTGCTGGCCGACCAGTATTCGGGCTCGGAGCAGTTTTTCGCTACAGTCGCCGATTACGGCTTCTCCAAGACGATCGATGAGGCTCACCAGCAGTGGGGGCACGATCGGGTGCTGTGCGATGTGGTGCGGGACGTCCGCATGTACCATCCGCTGGTTCTCGCCTCCACGTTTACCGGCAACATCACGGATGGTCATGGCCATCATCAGGTTTCCGGCGAGGTGAACCAGGAGGCATTCACAGCGGCGGGCGATCCCAGCGTTTGCCGGGATCAGATCGAAGCGGGGCTTCGTCCCTGGTCGCCGCTGAAGGTTTACGCTCGTGTTCCCTTCTTCCCCGCCAGCAATAAAGGCATCTTCGATTACGCGACGAATCAATGGTCGCCCGTGCGTTTTTACGATTACGTGGCGAAGCAGTGGAGCGACAGCTTCCCGGCAACGACGCTGGAAATTCCTGAGGGGACCTGGGACCCCATCCTGGGCGAGTCCTATCTGCAGATCGCCCGCGATGGATGGAGCCAGCAGAAGTCACAAAATGGCGGCGGCACCCAGCCCTTGTCGGGACCGTTCAACGTCGCCTACCACCGGTATGGATCGTCGGTGAAGTCCGCCGACAAGGAGAATTCTTTCTTCGACGGTATCGATACTTCGCTGGCAGGCATCGCTTCGCTGGTTCACTCCGGAGATACGGCGCCGCTGGTCGCGGCGCTGAATGACATTCACCACCATGTCGCCACCGCGCTCTACAACGACCTGCCCGCCCACCCGGAAAAGATCGCGCCCGAGCTGGCAACTGGCTACAAAGTGACGCAGCAGCTGATGGAGTGGGTTCAGAACAGCGGCTACAGTGCGGATGACAAGGCAAATGTCGTTCACGAGCTCAACATCAAACTGGCGCAGTTCAACACGGCGCTGGCGGAGGCGCTGGGGCTTGAAGTGAATGCACTGGTCGTGCCGCGCACGGCGACGGGTGCCAACCCCTTTCCCTCGCTCTCCCCGGACGATACGCAGACCACGGTCACGCCCGGATCAGAAATCGACGTTCGCGTGCACGTCACCGCAGCGCCCTTTTGGGGACCGTCGCCTGACGGGTTTGCAATTGGGTCGCACCTGGCTCGATCAGCCGGACGGCAGCACCTGGCAGATCACCCGCATCGGTGCGCCTGGCCTCGACGCCGTCAGCAGCAACGCAGGCGATGCTATTTTCCGAGTTTATGTGCCGCGTAATGCCGCGGTCACGCGCCCTTATTTCACGCGACCGAACACCGAGCAGCCTTATTACGACATTCATGATCCTCGCTGGCTGACTCTGCCCTTTGCGCCGTATCCTCTCGCGGGATGGGCAGAATTTCATTACATGGGTGTGCCGATCCGGCTCGGCCAGGTAGTGCAGACCGTGCACCGCGTGCACGGCATCGGCGGCGTCTATCAGCCGCTGGCGGTGGTGCCGCAGCTCTCGGTGAATCTGCCCGCACAGGCGGGCGTCGTGCCGCTGGGCACCACGACGGTTCCGTTTTCGGTAACGGTGAGTAATGAGCAGCAGGACAACGCTGACGGCACGCTGCACCTGAATTTGCCCTCCGGCTGGACGGCCGATCCAGCGGAAGTGCCGTTTCACCTCACGGCGCAAAACAGCGAGGAGATTCGATTCACCCTCCATCCTGGCGAGCTGACCGGACAGGACTATCCGATCGGCGCGGTGGCGCAAAGCGGGAACGATCGCTTTACGGAAGGCTTCACGACGGTCGGCTACCCCGGGCTGCGTCCTTATTACCTGTACAACCCGGCAACCTACCGGTTGCGCGGGGTGGACCTGAAGCTGCCCCGGGACCTGAAGGTCGGCTACATCATGGGTACAGGCGACGACGTTCCCGAGGCGCTGGCGGAAATCGGCGTGCAGCCGCACCTGCTGTCGCGCCCTCGGAACTGGCCCAGGGCGACCTATCCGCCTATGACACCATCGTCGTCGGCATTCGCGCTTATTCCTCTCGTCCCGACCTCGCCGCGGCCACGCCGCGGCTATTGGAATACGTGCACAACGGCGGGAACCTGCTGGTCCAGTACCAGAGCGTCCAGTTCCCTGCTCCGTACCCGCTGACACTGACGCGCAATCCGGAAAAGGTCGTCGACGAGAAGGATCCGGTGACGCTCCTCGTTGCGGACGCCGGCGTCTTCACCTGGCCGAATCGGATTACCTCCGCCGACTTCGACGGCTGGGTCGAGGAGCGGGGCCACTCGTTTCTCGAATCCTGGTCATCGCAGTACACTCCCCTCACCGAGGTCCACGACCCGGGCCAGGATCCTCAAAAGGGCGGACTCCTTCTCGCCCACTACGGCAAGGGCACCTACGTCTATATGGCCTACGCCGTCTATCGCCAGCTCCCGGAGGCGGTCCCCGGAGCGTATCGTTTGCTGGCAAACCTGATTTCCGCCCCGAAGAATCCTCAACAACACTAGAACAACGTCGAATCGGCCCTGCCGGGAACTGTCACGCTGGTGTCACCGCGGATCTACCTCCGTGACTTGCGGCTTTCTCGTAAGCTATTGACCCATCACTAACTTGCTCGTTCTCCACAGTTCCTTTTCCCCGAACATTCACCGCATATTCTCTGAACGTTCACAATCGCCTGCGACCATGCCCCTTGGGTGCTGTGAGTGGTTCGGACGGTTGTGCGCCAGCAGGTGTCTCGCCTCCGGTCAGGCTCAGGGACCCATGCAGTTCCCCCCACGGCTTCATCTTTCACGCATTTTCAACTTCTGAGAGGCTGAATGACGAACACATTGAAGGCGCTCGCCACTATGGCGCTGACCGCGGCTATGGCCACCGGTTTAGCGCAGTCCACGGCCAGCTCCCCCAGTACGCCAAAGAAAGTTGTTCATCGGAAACCTGCGGTGCCGAAAGGGCCAACGCTGCAGGAACAGATCGAAGAGTTGCGGCAGCAGCAGCAGGCCGACCACGGTCAGATCGATAATCTGAAGCAGCAGCTGTCCGATCGCGACTCACAACTCCAGGCGGCTCAGCAGGCAGCGGCCCAGGCTCAGGCAGCAGCGCAGGCTGCCCAACAGTCGGCCAACGCCGAGCAGCAGACACTCTCTGCCAACAGCGAAGCGGTATCCAGTCTGCAGAGTTCCGTCACGGATCTGAAAGCGAACAGCGTCTCCCTGGCGAGCACCATTCAGTCGCAGCAGGTGGAGGTGAAGAAGGAAATCGAGAACCCGGACGCGATTCACTTTAAGGGCGTCAACCTTTCGCCTACCGGGAGCTTCGTTGAGTTCGCAACCGTCGATCGGACCCGGGCAACCGGATCGGATATCCCGACTCCGTTCAGCAGCATTCCGCTGGAAGCGGCCGATGCGGGCAACATCAGCGAGTTCGAGATGACGGGCCGCCAGTCGCGCGTGGCACTGACAGCTTCAGCGGAAAGTCTCCAACGCGACGATTACCGGCTATTGGGAGGCTGACTGGCTGGGCACGGGCGTCACGTCCAACAACAACCAGTCCAACAGCTACGTTCTCCGTCAGCGCGTTCTCTACGCGCAGGCGGCGCTGAACAGCGGCTGGTACTTCACCGGAGGCCAGCAGTGGTCGCTGGTCACCGAATACACCAAAGGACTATTCAGCAAGTCGGAGGCGGTTCCATACAACATAGACCCGAACTATAACGTGGGCTTCGTGTGGACCCGCCAGCCGGGCTTGCACATCGTGAAGGACTTTGGCGGGGTGGCCGCATTGGGCATCTCGATCGAAAACGATCAGATGCTGAGCCCAAGCTGCGCGGGGGCCATCGCCTCCGGTACCGCCCCGAGCTGCCCGAGCAACTACGTGTACGGCGCCCCGGGCACAGGCGGCGGCCTCTACAACAACGGTGGCCAGCCGGGCGCAAGTTCGTCGTCGCCACTGACCGCTTACTCCTACAACGTTGCTCCGATGTTCGTGGCCAAACTGGCATTCGATCCGAAGTTCGCGCACATCGAGGTGTTTGGGGTTTCCCGCTTCTTCCGCGATCGCATCTACCCCAATGCCACTTCGTCCACGCCCGCTCACTGGGCGCCTATAACAACACTTCTCCTGCAGGTGGCGGCGGAGGCAGCGTTCGCTTTCACCTGGGCGGCATGAAGATCTCGGGTCTGAAAGGCCTCTACGGCGAGGCGCCGCCGCTGGGCACCACGACCTTCCCGACGTGAGGTTCGTCCTGAGGGGCTCTTTCGCCTCTCCACTCCTTCTCCGGTATGGGCTCCTGGAAGGCCATGCCACCAAGCGGCTGGACATCTACCTTACTATGGCGGCGACTATGTCGGCCGTGACATCTATTACAACCCCAACGGCGGCGAGGTTGGTTACGGACTCTATGCCGCCAACGACTCCGGCTGCACGTCGCAGGCTGCGCCTGGAACCGGCACCGGACCGGCACTTCGCCCGGAACCACCGGAACCTGCGCCAGCGCCACCAAGGATACCAGGAGGTACCGTCGGTTACTGGTACAACTTCTACACCGGTCCGCACGGTCGTCTTCGCCAGGGCTTCCAGTACAGCTGGGTCGGCCGTTATTTGTGGTCGGGCCTGAACGGCACGTCAACATCAACACTCAACGACAACGTCATCGAGACTTCTCTCCGCTACTACATGCCGTAGTGCGGTTTGCACTTCAATACAAAGGACCCGCTTCGGCGGGTCCTTTTTTTTTGGGCTGCGCTGACGAACAGCTCAGCCGACCGGCTGATCCTTCTACTACCGGCCCGTGCGTGGCCGCGGTCGGCGTCGGCTTCGCTTCTGGCGCCGGAGCGTCGCCAATGCGCTCGCTGAAGTGGCATTCGATGGCGTGCTGCGCATCTGCGGCGTTCTGGCCCTTGCGCGGACGCCGCCGCGGCATCATTTCCTTATTGTTGGGGCAGACCAGATACAGGCCGCCATCCATGACGCGCTCCACCACATACGGCGATCCGCACTGCGGGCAGTTCTGCGCGACCGGCTTCAGGTTCGAGGTGAAGTCGCACTTCGGATACCGCGTGCAGCCCCAGAAGATGTTCCCGGTGCGCGCCTTGCGCTCGGCGATATCGCCTTCGCCGCACTTCGGACACTTCAGTCCTTCAATCAGGTTCTGCTTGACGTACTTGCACTTCGGATAGCCGGAGCAGGAGACAAATTCCCCGTAGGTTCCGGAGCGCAGCACCAGCTGCTTGCCGCACTTCGGACATTTCTCATCGAGCGGCACCGCCGGTTTCTGCTGCTGCTTCTGGCTCAGGCGGCGGATCGTCTTGCACGGCGGATCCTCGTTGTAGCCCGGGCAGGCCATGTAGGCGCCGAAAGGACCGCGCCGCAGCACCATGACCGTGCCGCAGTTCTCGCAGTACTCTTCGGCCGGGGCCGTCTGCGCATCCGCCGGACTGCAGATCGGGCTTGGCCGCGTAGTGTCTCCTTGGTGAACCCGCAGCTCACCTGTTCCACGGTGACTTTGCGGCCCGTACCGATGCCGCTTTCCATGAGCCGCCTTCAACTCGGCCTTGTTTTTCACTTCAGCACGGTGCTGGATTCGTCGTCTTCCGTGGTCTTCACCAGCACCGGATACTTCAGCTTCGTCTCGATCTTGCGCGTAAGAATCTTTTTCGGCTCCTTCTTCCAGCCCGTTGCGGAACGGGAACCGGCTTCTCCTTGCCATAAGCGCTGCATGCGTAGAAGCGAGCCGAATTTGCCCCACTTCAGCACCAGCGGCGAGCCGCACAGATCGCACTTCTCCTCCGTCGGCTTCTCCATCCGCTTCATGTTCTGCCATGTGCTTCTCGGCGTGTTTCAGCTCTTCCTCGAAGTGCCCGTAGAAGCCCTTCAGCAGATCGGTCCACTTCTCCTTCCCTTCTTCGATCTCGTCCAGCTCTTCTTCGAGCTTCGCGGTGTAGTGCGTGTCGAAGATATAGGGGAAGTTGGCGACCAGCAGATTCGTGACGACCGTGCCGATCTCGGTGGGAAAGAAGCGTCCGCCACGGCCGGTGGGTGGGACCTTGGTCACGTACTCGCGATCCTGAATGGTGGTGATGATCGACGCGTAGGTCGAGGGCCGGCCGATGCCGCGCTCTTCCAGCTCTTTCACCAGCGAGGCTTCGTTGTAGCGCGGCGGCGGCTCAGTGAACTTCTGCACTCCATGCACTGCCGACGGCCGCGAGCGCAAGTTCGATCTGCGGCTCCTTGAAGGGGGGAATGTCCTCGAGCCGGTCGCCGGGACCAGCTTCTTCGTTTCTGGCCTCGATTTTGGCCACTTCAATGTTGTATTTCTTCCGCGCGTGCGCCAGCTTCGCCGCGCGAGCCTGCGCGGCCATGTTCGCGTAAATGATCCGGGGTCGCCAGAGCCAGCCGCGCGCCCTCCGGAATGTTCGGCAGCTCCTCTTCGTCGTCCTCGTCGGCTTCGTAGAGCTTCAGGAATCCGTCGAACTTCAGCACCGATCCGCTGACGCGGAAGTTGTACGTCGATCCGGTTCTCGCATCGATCTCGACGGTGGTCACGTCGTAGACCGCCGGAACCATCTGCGAAGCGACGAACCGCTGCCAGATCAACTTGTACAGCCTGTATTGCTCGTCGCTGAGATAGCGGCGGATCTTGTTCGGGTGCAGCGCTGGATCGGTAGGGCGGATGGCTTCGTGCGCATCCTGCGCGTCCTTCTTAGAACGGTAGACGTTCGGCTGCGCGGGCAAATACTGATTGCCGATTTTCTTCCCGACATAGTCGCGGGCCGCCGTGATTGCCTCGGGCGATATGCGCGTGGAATCGGTACGCATATAGGTGATCAGGCCGACGGAGCCGTCCGGTCCCAGATCGATGCCCTCATACAGCCGCTGCGCCACGCCCATGGTGCGCTTGACGCTGAATCCCAGCCGCGCGGCAGCCTGTTGCTGCAGGGTGCTGGTGATGAATGGCGGATAAGGATTGCTTCTGCGTTCCTTGCGTTCGACCGATGCCACGGTCCAGACTGCTTTGCTGGTGGCATCGATGATCTGGCTGGCTTCTTTCTCGCTACCCACCGCGGGGGCACTCACGCCTTCGACTTTGGCGCGCTCTCCCTCGATCCCGACGAAGCGGGCAGTGATCAGCTGTGATTCCGCGCCAGACTCGGACCTCGAGAATCGCATCGATGGTCCAGTACTCGACCGGTTTGAAATCCTGAATCTGCTTTTCGCGCTCGACGATCAGCCGAACCGCGACGGTCTGCACGCGGCCGGCGGAGAGCCCTCGGCGCACTTTGTCCCAGAGCAGCGGCGAAATCTGATAGCCGACAATCCGATCCAGCACGCGCCGCGTTTGTTGCGCGTCTACCAGGTTCTCGTCCACGTCACGCGCATGCTCGAACGCCTGGCGGACCGCCTTCTGGGTGATCTCGTTGAAGGTCACGCGCCGGATGAGTTTCTTGTTCTTCACAACCGGCATCAGCTGCATCGACAGATGCGCAGCGATGGCTTCGCCCTCGCGGTCGGGATCGGGCGCCAGATAAACCGCGTCCGCCTTCTGGGCCATCTTCCTCAGTTTGGCCACAACCTTCTCTTTGTCCGGCGACACGATCAGCGTCGGCTCGAAGGTTCTGTTCTTCAGCTCCACGCCAATGTCCCGCTTGGGCAGGTCCATGATGTGGCCAAAGGAGGCTTCCACCTCGTAATCTTTGCCGAGGTATTTGTTAATCGTCTTCGCCTTGGCGGGCGATTCGACGATGACCAGGGATTTACTCATCGTTTCCTTTTAGACTGCCGCAGCGCCGTGCACGCGGCACCGGTCTGCAACAACATTCTTTCTGGCGGCTTCCTTCCGGAAGCTACCACGTCCTGCCGCTTCGAATCTACAGGTCCGGGACAGACCGCGCGCCAGATCATGCATTGGACGCGCGAAGTCGTTCAGAAGCTCCTGACGTAATTCTTGCCAGGAAGTTGTCGTATGCGTCCCGCGAGTTCCAGCTCGAACAGCGCGGTGAAAACCTCGGAAGAGCTCAGTTCCGGTTCAAGCTTTTCGAGGATTTCATCCATCTGCAATGCTTCATCCTGGCGAAGCACGCTGAGCACGCGCGCCTCCGAGGGCGGCAGCGGTGATTCCTCGAATAACGATGCCTCAGAGGCGGCCTGGGATGCAAATCCCTCGCTTTGCTCCAGCTCCAGGCGGATCGCCGTGGGCAGCTCCTCCCATACATCTTCCCAGTTGGACGTTAGCTTGGCGCCCTGTTTTATCAACAGGTTAGGACCCCATGCGTTCTTGGTTGTTACATTGCCGGGAACCGCGAAAACTTCACGGTTCTGCTCCAGCGCGCATCGGGCTGTGATACGCGTACCGCTGTATTCGGCCGCCTCGATCACGAGCACTCCCACGCTCATACCGCTCAGAATCCGATTGCGGCGAGGGAAGTTTTGCGGGGCAGGAAAGGTCCCCAGGGGCAGCTCGGAAAGGATCGCTCCCCCGCCGGCGATGATCTGCTCGGCGAGGGACTTATTTTCCTTTGGGTAGATCACATCCACCCCCGTTCCCCAGATGGCGATGGTCGGCCGCTTCGCCGCGAGGGCGCCGTTGTGGGCGGCAGTGTCCACGCCACGAGCCATCCCGCTCAAAATGATCAGTCCGCGCAGCGCCAAATCCCGGGAAAGTTTCTCTGCCATGCCGGAGCCGTACGGTGTCGGGTGCCGGGTTCCGACTACGGCCAGGGCGGGCCGGGAGAGTAATCCGGCATCGCCGCGCACCCACAGCAACGCAGGAGGGTCGTAAATCTCGCGCAGCCGAATCGGGTAGGCCTCGTCGTGCCAGGTAAGGAGGGTGGCCCCCGTTCCGGCCAGCTTCTCCAGCTCCTGATCGGCGGTATGCCCGGCTTCGCCCGACGCAATGAACTGCGCAGCCTGGGCCGGCAACTGGAGGGACTCCAGTTCGGTGAGGGACAGATGCAGGATGCGCGCGGCACATCCACAGCGCTCGACAGCGCGCAGCAGACGCCGCGGTCCCACGCCAGGCGTCAGAGCCAAAGCCAGCCACGCATGCCGCTCTTCAAACGATGGGGCACGGAGCGGCTCCGCGGTGGAGGAAGCTGCACTCACCGCAGCGTCTCGTTCGATGGAGGGCACGTTCGTGCGCCGGCGATTTTCATGGATACTGCGGGGAGATTACGTTCCGTTTCCCGGTGGGTCAAGCAAAACGGGCCTGGCCATGGTTACGAAGGCCACATTGCTACACTGACGAGTGCCCCTGGATTTTGCCGATCGCCTCCGCGTCTCCGCGATTCATTTCCTCAATCCCGCCCCTTTGATGTGGAGCTTCGAGCACGAGCCCGACCGCTCGCGGCTGATCCAACGTTACGAGCTGTCCTCCGACACACCCGCCGAATGTGCCGCGAAGCTGGCCTCCGGCGCTGCCGATATCGGACTGGTTCCGGTCTCGGCTCTCGCGTTCACACCGTCTCTGGCCGTGATTCCTGGTTGCGCGATTGCTTCGCGCGACCATGTACGCTCCATCCTCCTGGTCGTGCGCCATCCCGACGGCATTGACGGCGTCCGGCGCGTGGCTCTCGACAGCGCCTCACGCACCTCGGCCACCTACACGCGGATTCTGTTCTCCCGTTTCTGGCAGATTGAGCCCGCTTTTGTGGAGCATGCCCCGGATCTCGAAGCCATGCTCCGGACGGCGGATGCCGCGCTGCTGATCGGTGATCCCGCTCTTCTTGCGCTGGAAGATCGCGAGGCTCGTGAACGCCGGACCGGCGAACGGCTTCTCTATCTCGATCTCGCGCACGAGTGGCACTCCTTAACCGGAACCGTCTGGGTTTCGGCCTTCTGGGCCATCCGGCCCGAAGCCGTCCTCGCCTCGCACGTGACCCCCTCACAGATCGTCGAAGATTTTCAGCACTCCCGCGATGCCGGACTCGCGCACATCGATGCCCTGACCGACGAATGGTCGACGCGCATCGCCGTCCCGCACGAGACGATCCGCACCTATCTCTCCGAAAACATCTGGTATGTGCTCGACGACGCGTGCCTGGCGGGGTTGGAGCTCTTTTATCGCTACGGGGTCGAGTGTGGAGCGCTGCTTTTGGCGCCGGAGCTGGGGTTTCTCTGAAAATTCGACCCGTGCGATGTGACTCGGGACGCCTGGTCAGCGTCCTATGTTGGGTGTACTTAGCCCCGCAAACAGCAGCGCGCCACGCGCATCACCGCCTGATTCCGGCATGGGTGCTTCATTTCGGGCTCGCGGGCGTCTTCGCGGTTGCTTTCCTCGACGCGGCACCCATTCCGTTGCCGATTCCGGGCAGCACCGACATTTTGATCCTGATTCTCGGCGCCCACGGCGAAAATCCATGGTTTCTGGCTCCGGCCGCGATCGCCGGCGGCCTGATTGGGGCGTTTGTCACCTGGGCTGCCGGAAGAAAAGGCGGCGAAGCCATGGTGGATCGCTATGTTCCATCGCGGTTTCGTTCAAGCCTGAAGGGGTGGGTGAAACGCCACGGCATTCTCAGCGTTTGCCTGGCCGCTCTGCTTCCGCCGCCCATCCCGCTGCTGCCGTTTCTGTTGGCGGCGGGCGCCCTGGGGATGACCCGCAAACAGCTCCTCATTGCACTCGGCATCGCGCGCACGCTGCGCTATGGCGGCGAGGCCACGGTTGCGGCGATCTACGGCCGTCCTCTTTTGCGCTGGTTCAACCGCTATCTCGCGGGATGGTCGTCGATCATCCTTTACACCTTCCTCGCCCTGCTGGCTGCGGCGATCATCTTCGGGATCTGGAAATACCGTCGCGACCAGCGAGGAACGAAGGCATCGGGCCGAACGGTCAAGGCGCACGCGACCGGCTAGACGGCTTCGTGCACGATATTCTGTCGTCGTGCCTTCCATTTCGTTTCTCGAATGTTCCCGTTGCCATCACCACGTTTCCGCTGAGACGCCTCAAAGCGTCTGCCCAGCCTGCGCGGGATCGCTCTACGTGCGGTATGACCTGGAATCGCTGAAGAACCTGGCGACCCGCCCCCCGTGTGCCGCTGAGGCATCGATGTGGCGCTACGCGAATGTCCTTCCCGATGCGGATCCGGTCACCCTGGGCGAGGGCTGGACGCCGATGCTGCCCAGCCGCCGCTATCCGGGTCTGGTGATTAAGGAGGAGGCCGACAACCCCACCGGCAGCTTTAAGGCGCGTGGGATGTCGATGGCGGTCACCATGGCTCGGCACTATGGGTTAAAAAAGCTGGCTGCGCCATCGGCCGGCAATGCGGCCAGTGCGCTCGCGGCCTACGCTGCCGCCGCCGGCATTGAGGCCCATATCTTTATGCCACGCGACGTGCCGATGGCCAATTATCTGGAAGGCGTCGCCTACGGTGCGCACGTTACCCTGGTCGACGGGCTCATCTCGGACTGCGGACGGATGGTCGCGGAGGGCAGCAAGCGTGAAGGCTGGTGCGACGTGTCGACGCTGAAGGAACCATTTCGCGTCGAAGGCAAGAAGACTATGGGCTACGAGCTGGTTGAGCAGCTGGGCTGGACTTATCCCGATGCGGTCTTCTATCCCACAGGCGGCGGGGTTGGCCTGATCGGCATGTGGAAGGCGTTCGAGGAAATGGAGCAGCTCGGCTGGGTCTCGGGCAAGCGCCCGAAGATGATTGCTGTGCAGGCCTCCGGATGCGCGCCCGTCGCTCGCGCCTGGAAAGAGGGCGCGGCTGCGTCAACGATGTTTGAAAATGCCGCCACTTTCGCGGCCGGCCTGCGCGTGCCCAAGCCCTATGGCGACTCACTGATTCTGGAGATCGTCCGCGAGTCCGGAGGAACGGTGGTCGATCTGCCCGATGAGGCGATCCTCGCTTCCCTTCTCGACTGGGCGCGGAACGAAGGTCTTTTGCTGTGCCCGGAAGGAGCCTGCGCGACCGCTGCCTACGATCAGCTGATCGCGACGGGGTTCCTGAACCCCGAGGATCGGGTGGTTCTGTTCAACACCGGCTCAGGGCTCAAATACATTGACGCCATCGCCGAGGCCATGCACCTGGCGAAGCCTGGGGAGAAGAAGTACCCGCAGCGGACCCCGGTGGGGGGGATTATTACGCCGCAATAAAATCGGGGCCTCAAAAGGCTACTGACAGAACGCTGTCAGTAGCCCTCCGCTATGCTCCTCTCGTAGTCAACTCCGAACGAGAGGAAACTCCCATGACCACCGCTGAGAAGACCGCTACTTCGACCATCACCTGGTTCGAAATTCCCGCTTCCGACTTCGGTCGCGCGGTCCGCTTCTACGAAGCCATTTTTGCCACCCCATTGCTCCACCTCGCCGACTTTCCGAACATGGGGATCTTCCCCTACGAGCGCCCCGGCATTTCCGGCTGTGTCGCGTCGGGCGAAGGTCACCGGCCCTGCCCGGACGGCACCATCGTCTACCTCAACTGCGATGGCCGCATCGACCAGGTCCTTGGTCGCGTCGAGAAGGCGGGCGGCAGCATCGTCGAACCGAAATACCACATCCCCAACGTCGGATGGGTCGCCCAGATCCACGACTCGGAAGGAAACCGCATCGGCCTGCACGCCGCCGCCTAGAGGGCGTTCGGCGCGGCCTCGCCTCTACAATGCCCCTATGCGTCGTGCCGACCGCCTCTTCCGCATCGTGCAGTTGCTGCGTGGCGGCCGTTTGCAAACCGCCCGCAGCCTGGCCGAAAAGTTGCAGGTCTCCCATCGCACCATCTACCGCGATGTCCAGGATCTGCAGCTTTCCGGCATGCCGATCACGGGCGAAGCCGGCGTTGGCTACACGCTGCGCCGCGATCTCGATATCCCACCGCTCATGTTCGATCGCGAAGAAATCGCAGCGTTGGTGCTCGGCGCCCGTATGGTGGAAGCCTGGGGCGGCATGGAGCTCACCGAGGCGGCCAATCGCGCTCTGCGGAAGATTGAAGCCGTGCTGCCGGCCGGGCTGCGGGAGAAGATCGACGACGTCCTGTTGTATGCGCCGGGGTTCAAAGCGGCACCGGAGCTGCGCCGCAAGCTCGATGCGTTGCACTCGGCCGCGCAGGAGCGCCGCATTGTGTTACTTGCTTATTCCCGGGAAGACGGGCAGCCGAGCGTGCGCCGGGTTCATCCGCTGGCTCTATATTTCTGGGGAGGGACCTGGACGCTCGCTGCGTGGTGCGAGCTGCGAACGGACTTCCGCAGTTTTCGCGTCGATCGCGTGGAGCACGCCGATTCTCTCGACGAATACTTTATTCCGAGAGCGGGCCAGACGCTGGCCGACTATCTCCAGAAGGTCCGAAAGCAGTTTGGTGACGAGTCTGCTAATGTCATGTCCTAGTAGCCATTTGCCAGCAAGTATTCAAGCGTTACTTCAAATGCTGAGCTGGGCTGCTTTTGATCGACCGCCAGCTTGATCATCACGTCTGCTTCGATATTTACGGGATCGCCGTGCTGGAGCACATGCAGGTTCGTTACCCTGCGCGTGTGCGGAAGAATCGCGACACCGACAATGTCTCCGTCCCAGGTCGCGATGGTCAGGCTGATGCCCTCGATTGCAATCGATCCCTTTTCGACCATGTACGAGCGCGTGTTTTCCGGGACCCGTACACGCAGCCACCAATCCGATAGTTCCGGATCAGCCGCGGCATCGACAGGATTGAAGGAAATCAGCTCTCCACGCCCATCCACGTGACCCTGAACAATGTGGCCGCCCAGCGGTGCTCCTGCCGCGGTGGGCAACTCCAAATTCACAACCGATCCGGCCTTCAGGAAGCCGAGTGAAGTGCGCACCAGCGTCTCGGCGGCCAGGTCAGCGTAGAAGACAGGCGGTTCGATTTCGAGCGCCGTCAGGCACGTTCCGCTCACCGCGATGCTGTCCCCGGTGCGGAGCCGACCTGCGTATGCGGGCGCAGAGACAGCGATGCGGGTCGTGCCCTGACGCGGCTCCAGGGCCGTTATCGTTCCTGTCGTTTCAATGATGCCGGTGAACATGGCTCAGCTTTCTCCCCAGGGATCCTGCAAGTAAGCATCGACACGAACATCCCGGTCGATGCATTCAATCGTGGGCGGGATCGCCAGCAGCGATCGCGCTACCGGCTCCTGCAGCAGAGGAACGCCGTCGGGGCCCAAAAATATCGGCGCGAAGAACAAGGTAATTTTATCCACGTGTCCTCCGCTCAGGGCCGATGCATTCAGTTGACCTCCCGCCTCCATCACTGCCGACAGAATCTCGAGCTCACCCAGCCGCTTCATTACAGCCTTCAACGACACGCCGCTGCGGCGGCTTGCTCGTCCTCTCGCCGCCGTCTCGGCCGCGAACTGATCGCCGCCCGGCTCGACCGGATCGACGCGCTCCACGCGAACGCCGAGGGCCTCCAGGGTACGCTGACGCTGCGTGGGCGCCACGGTACAGAAGATGAGCAGATCGCTCTGTGCGGTGCGCACCAGTTTGGAATCGAGGGGCATGCGCAATCCGGAGTCGAGAACCACGCGGAGCAGGGACCGCCGTCGCGGCAAGCCGGAGCGGTCAGTCAGATGCGGATCATCCTGCAGCACGGTGTTGACACCGGTGATGACGGCATCGGCGCTGTGGCGCATCTCCTGCACCTGAGCCCGGGCCTTTTCGCCGGTCAGAAAAACGGGAGCTCCACGCGGCGCACTGCCGGGGGCAGGGGCTATTCGTCCATCCAACGACAAGCCTGCCTTCAGCGTGATGAAGGGCAAGCCGGTCTGGATGTGCTTCGCAAAGCCATCATTCAGCTTGCGCGCCTGCGATTGCATCACGCCACATGTCACGGCAATCCCGGCTGTCTCAAGCTGCTCGATGCCTTTGCCGCGAACGACCGGATTCGGATCGGTCGTCGCCACCACTACGCGCGCCACTCCGCCATCAATCAAAGCATTCGTGCAGGGTCCGGTGCGCCCGGTATGACAACAGGGTTCGAGCGTCACATAGGCGGTTGCACCGCGCGCCGCTCCACCGGCATTCTTCAAGGCGACGATTTCCGCATGGTCCTTCTTGTCGTATTCGTGCCGACCGACTCCAACGATCAAACCGTCTTTTACCAGCACACATCCCACCGTGGGATTGGGTGACGCCAGGCCAACAGAGTGCTCCGCCAGCTCCAGCGCTCGCTGCATCCAGCCTTCGTCCGCGTGCAGACGATCAATCTCCCTGGTCACGAAATCCTTTCAAATCGCGAAGGCGGGCTTCGCTCAATTCTCCAGTAACGAATTCACAAACGCCCCGCTGTCGAATGGCAGCAGATCTTCGAGCGCCTCGCCCACTCCCACAAATAGGACCGGCAACTTCATCTCGCGGGCGATCGCCACAGCGATGCCGCCCTTGGCCGTTCCGTCCAGCTTGGTCAGCACAATTCCGGTCACGCCGGCCGACTCCGTGAACTGCCGCGCCTGCTGCAGGCCGTTCTGTCCCGTGGTCGCATCCAGCACCAGCAACACTTCGTGGGGCGCGTCGGCAATGATCCTCTGGGCCGTGCGCCGCATCTTGTCCAGTTCAGCCATGAGACCGGTTTTTGTGTGCAGACGCCCCGCGGTGTCCACAATCACCACGTCGGTGTGCCGTGTTTTTGCTGCCTGCAGCGCGTCGAACAGCACCGCAGAAGGGTCGCCCCCCTGTTTGGTTTTCACCATTTCAACGCCACTGCGTTCGGCCCAAACCTCAAGCTGTTCGATGGCCGCGGCGCGAAAGGTATCCGCGGCGCAGAGGAGGGCCGTCTTTCCCTGTGCGCGGTGGAACGCCGCCAGCTTGCCACTGGTGGTCGTCTTACCCGTCCCGTTCACGCCGACCATCATGATTACTTCCGGCGCTGTCGCAACGACGGATGCAGGCTGCGCATTCTCATCGAGAATCGACTTCAGCTGCTCCTTCAGCAGGTCTTTCAGCTCCGCTCCATCGCGAATCTGCTGCCGCTTGGCGCGTTCGCGCAGGTTACCGGCGATTTCCGCCGAGGTGGTCACGCCGATATCGGACGCGATCAGGCTCATCTCCAGTTCTTCGAGCGCGGACTCATCGACGGTCCGGGTTAATGCGAGGACGCCGTCGATCCGTTCCCCCAGGCTGTCCCGCGTCCGCGTGACGGCCTGCCGCATGCGTTCGAAAATACTTTTCTTTTCCGGTTCCTGCTCGTCTTTCAGGCTGCCAAACAACGTCTGAATCATGAGAACTGCGCCCTCATCGCAGCTGCTTCGAGTTTAGCGAAGTGTGCGACGCGTGGTGGGGTCTGCCCCAGGTCAGACCAGCTCAGGAACGGGTTTTCTCATGCGGAACGAAACCGGAGTCCGCACATTCTTAATTTCAAGCGCTCCGGTATTCACCAACTCGCCGAGCGCGCTGACAACAGAAGCGTCGTAGCGGGTGCCGGAAAGGCGCGCCAGGATGTCGAGCACATAGTCGGCGTTCATGGCCGACTGATAGGGCCGGGGCGTCGTCATCGCGTCAAAAGAATCCGCCACGGCGACGATTCGGGCCATCAGCGGGATCTGCTCGCCCTCGAGGCCGTAGGGATATCCCATCCCATCCAGCGACTCGTGGTGGAGCTCAACGCCAGGCACCAGATCCTGCAGCATGGTGATGGGACGCAGAATCGCCGCGCCTTTCACCGTATGTGCTTTCACGATTTCGAATTCTTCGGGGGTCAGGGGCGTGGTCTTCATCACCAGATAGTCCTCGACTCCCAGGCAACCGATGTCGTGCAGCAGGGCTGCCAGACGGACCCGTTCCACCTGCTCTTCGTCGAGGCCCAACTTCCACGCGATGGCCGCAGCATAGGCCGCCACGCGCTCGGAGTGGCCGCGCAGATAGGCGGTCCGCTCGTCGACTGCTTTCGCGAACATACGCATCAGGTCTTTCAGCGTTTCGTAGTGCATGCGGGCTTCTTCGTTTTTCTCGTAGCTTCGCTCGCGCATCGCCTTCAGAGCGTGCTGCCACGTCGGGATCAGGTCAGCGAAGAGATCGTCGGAGAATTCGGCAACCTCATGCGCCTGGTCGGTAACTCCAGACTCCAGGGCCTGAACGAGACGTTGAATGCGGCCCTCGAACCACAGGGTCAGCAGCAGCGCCGCCGCAGCGCTGCCGCAGAGTTCGATGAGCACCACCGCCCAGCCGGCCAGCACCGGGCGCAAGGTGCGTTGCGCGAGCAGCATTGCCAGGACAGTGACCGACGTCGCGCCTGCGAAAAGTGCCAGGAAGCGCGCAAACACACGCCAGCGGATTCGCGTCCCCGGTGACGAACTCTGCCGGGCCGAGCGAGCGGAAACTTTTTGCATGCCGAGCCTTTCCTGATCAGTTTACGGAGGTAAGGGCTTTTTTTCCTTCACCCGAAGGTGGTAAAAGCCGCTCTGAGCGGGTCAACAACGCCTTACGACTGTAATGGTTGATTGGAATGGGGCCTAAGTAACACAGCGATGACTGTCGAGCGCGCTACTCATCGCGTCCCGGGCGCAGCATCAGCTCCTCAATCGCGCTCTCCGGCGGCTTGCCACGGGTCAGAATGGCTTCCATCTGCTCGGCAATCGGCATTTCCACTTGATGCTTCCTGGCCAGACCCAGCGCCGCGGAGGTGGTGCGCACCCCCTCCGCCACTCTGCCTTCGAGTCCCGCCAGGATTTCGTCGATTTTTCGCCCCTGCCCCAGACCCATGCCCACCGTTCGATTCCTCGAAAGGGATCCTGTACAGGTCAGCACCAGATCGCCAATGCCGGAAAGGCCAGCCAGCGTTTCCCGGCGGCCGCCGCAGGCGACTGCAAGCCGCGTGATCTCCGCTATGCCGCGTGTAATCAAGGCGGCATTGCTGTTGAACCCCAGCCCCAGACCGGCCACGATACCGGCCGCGATCGCGATTACGTTCTTCAGAGAGCCGCCCAGCTCCACGCCGATCACATCGTCGTTTCTGTAAAGCCGCAACGTGCTGCTGGAGAATTCCGTTTGCACCCGCGCTGCCAGCTTTGCATCGGCCGAGGCAATCGTAATGGCCGTGGGAGCGCCGGCCGCAACCTCCTGAGCGAAGGACGGTCCGCTCAGAACGCCACAGGGCAATTCCATCCCCCGCCCCGCAAGAACTTCGCCGATCACCTCGGTCATGCGCAGACAAGTCTCGTCCTCGATGCCCTTGGTGGCGCTGACCAGCAGCTGTCCCGCTTTCAGATGAGGCGCAAATTGCTCGTAGGTCGACCGCACGAACTGCGAAGGCGTCACGCTGACGACAATTTCAGCGCCGTCCAGTGCTTCGGCGGCCTTTTCAAAGATGAGAACGGATTCAGGAATCTGAAACCCGGGCAGAAACTGTACATTCTCCCGCCGATCACGCATTGCCGCTGCAACGTCTGTGGCGTAGGACCACAGCGCGACGTGATGGCCGCCCCGCCGCGTCAAACTGATGGCAAGGGCGGTTCCCCATGCGCCGCTGCCCATGACTGCAATCCGGCTCATGCGGCGGTGGTCCCTGTCCTGGTTGGGCCGGACTTGCCGAAGCGGTATTCGGTTCCGCTGATCAGTCGCGCGATGTTCTGGTGATGTTTCAGAATTACGATGAGCGGGACGATAAACAACACCGCTGTCTCCAGAGGAGTGCGCGGATCATGGGGCATTACCATGGCCAGCACGGGGAACGCCGCGGCCGACACGATCGATCCCAGGGAAACATACTTCGAAAGAGCAAACACCACCACAAAAATGCCCAGCCCCGCCAATGCGGGCCACAAAGCCATGGCGAGGAAGACGCCGAAGGCGGTCGCGACTCCCTTTCCTCCCCGGAAGCGGAGCCACACGGGGTAGAGGTGTCCAAGAACAACGAACAGCGCCGCGACAGCAGTCGCATTGGCGCGCACATCGGGCGCCAGACCCGCATGCACAGCCCAGACGCGGCACAGCAGAACTGCGCCATACCCCTTGAGAACATCGAGAAGAAAGGTGACAGCGCCCAGGCCTTTCGATCCTGAGCGCATGACATTCGTGGCGCCGATGTTGCCGCTGCCCTTCTGGCGAATGTCTTCCTTGCGGAAGAACCGGACCAGAAGATATCCGAAAGGAATTGACCCAAGAAGATACGCTCCAAGGGCAGCGATCAGGCAGATCGTCAGGGGCATTTCGCTTACGAGTCTACCAGTTAGGACTGGCCATCCAGACACCGCCGATCTTGCGGGAACCTGGACGAGTACAGCAGTCGAGAAAGCCATTGGGGATTGCATAGGAGGGAGGTCCTTCGCGGGCTGCTCCGCGTAAGGTGCGAACCGCCACTTCCTGGTCCAGGAAACTCACTGCACATTCGGGACCTGCGTGGCCTTACCGTCGCGCAGACATTCGTCGATGATGCCGCGCACTTGCTGATCGGTTTGCCTCGCGAACTTGCCCTCCTCGGCGCCCAGACGACCCTCCTCAGCACCCAGCCTGCCTTGCTGCGCGCCCAGCGCTCCTATCTTCTCGCCGAATTCACCCTGCCGCGCGCCGGCTTCTCCCTGCAGCTGACCCAGGCGGGCCTGCAGTTCACCGAGCTTCGCCTGCATTTCCGCCATTCTCTCTGAGTTCCATTCGGCTTGCGCCGCGGCCAGCTGTGCCTGTAGCTCCGCCACTTTTTCCGGCGTCAGCATCTGGTCCTGAGCAGCCTTCAGGTTCGCTTCGGCTTCGGCGAGCTCTTTGGTGTCCCACTTGTTGCGATCTTCACTCGCCCTGGCCACGGCGTCGTTCAGCTCGGCCATTTCTTTGGAAAGGTCCGGCATCCTGACCACGCCAGCTTCCTCCTGCGCGCGTTCCAGGTCCTGCTGCTGCTTGCCGAGCGCGCCTTGTTGCTGCCCCAGCAACTGTTGCTGGCGCCCGAGAGCCTCCATCGGTTTGTACATCGCTCGAATCTTCGCCACGATGGCCGGATCGGTGACGATGTACGACTTGCCCTCATGTGTAAACCACAGGAACGGCCCTTTAGCGACTTTGCGCGCCGCGTCAATCTCTCCCCGACGGTCCCAGTTCCAGTCGCCGGAGAACGTCACGTTCTTTCCCGGGCCACTGTCGACAATCGCGTACGAATCGCCATTGTCGGAGAAGCGGAAGGCGTAACCGTACGTCGTTTGATCGTCGTCGGAGACCACGGTGGTCGTATCAGAGTCGTTAATTGGGGGGACCGGCGCCGCAGGACCCACACCCACGGGCGGAGCCATGGCAGGCACGACGGGCGCGACCGCCGAGTTCGGCGCGGCAGGAAGAGGCACGGGCGCAGGCGCAACCTGGTTTGGTGGTGCATCCGGCGATACGGCCGGCGAAGCTGGGGCCTGTGGCGCCGGTGCTGCTGCCGGAGCAGGGGCGGTCGAAGGCGCAGGCGGAGCCGTCTGCGCTCCGGCACGAGGAACGTGGATCATCGCAGTCGCGGCGAACAGTGCCACTGGAATCAGGAGAAGTGAAATTGCAGCCCGGCGACGACCCTCCGCGAAGGCGCTCCGGAACAGATGTTCATTGAGCAGCCGTTCGATGCGATGGGAGAGATTGCCGGGGCGAGCCATCGCGACTCCGGGCAGGGCCTGGCGCGGCATGGCTGCGAACTCAAGCAGGATCTCGGCGTATCTGGAGCGGCTGGCCGCAACGTCGATGCCTGCCCGGTCACCGATGGCTTCGCCTAACGAGGCCAGGATCCGACGCAACCACCATCCCAGAGGGCTGAACCAGAACATTGCCGTGTAAAGACCGGCCAGAAGCTGCAAGTAGAAATCCAGCTGCCGCACATGGGAGCGTTCGTGCGCCAGTACAGTGCGCAGCTTCTTCATGTCCCATTCGGTGTAGTTCGCAGGCAGCACGATGCCCGATCCGATCGTCACTGGAGACTGAATCTTTTTGCTGGAGCGCACGTTGGGCTCTGGCGCAACCAGCGGCGAAACCAGGTCGGCAGTCATCCAGAGCCGCAGCGCTGCTCCCAGTCCCCAGAACAGACGGAACAGCAGCGCGCCTGCAATCACCAGATAGGTCCATGTGAGAATGCGCCCCGCAGACAGGAGCGCCCAGCGACTCCGAGCACCGTCGGGCGCATCAGGCACCCCGGCTGGCGCATCGTCTTCAGCAGCAGAAATCGCAATCGGGCTCGGTGCGACCGCCGTCTCTGCGGATCCGGAATCCTTGTCCTCGGTCGCCGCGAGAATCGGCGCCAGAGGCGCAGGTGCTGCTTGTAGCGCTGGTTGAGGTTCGGCGAACCCTTTCATCTGAACAGGGACCGTCCATCCCACGCGCCCCCATCCCGTGGCAACGGGCAAGCGCATCAGGAATGGCATGGCCACCGATGCCAGCAGGACGATGCTCCAGACGGCCTTCCGCGCAGGCACATTGTTGACGCGCAGCAAACGGAGCCCAGTCCCCACCGCAGCTGCAAATACCAACGCCCTCAGGGCCGCTTCGATCATGATGGCCGTCATGCTTTGCCTCCCTCCTGCTTTTTGGCGGCTGCAACCCGCTTGGTTAACCGCTCCAGCTCCGCGCGGCTGACCACTTTTGAATCCAACAGGCCCACCAGCAACTCCTCCACTGACCCTTCGCAGAACCAATCCACGATGCGCTGTACGGCGCGCGCCGCCACCTTCTGCTGCGACTCTGCCGGCCGATAGATAAAGGTCCGGTTGTCCACCGAGTGCGCCAGGTATCCCTTCTCTTCGAGTCGGCGCAGCACAGTGCGGATCGTGGAGTCTTTCAGCGGCCGATCGAGTTCCTCGCGGACCTGCTCCGCGGTGACTTTGCCCAAACGCCAGGTAATGGCCAGGATGCCGCGTTCCAGCTCTCCCAGCTCGGCGGGATCGTGTCCGGATGGAGTGTTACTCGTCATAGTGTTACTCAATGTAACACATAGGACTGCACGAGCTGCAAGAGGGTTAGCAAAATATTTTTTACGAAGCTAAGCCCGCGCTGGTTCAGCGAGAAGGCCTACATCAGACGTCGCCGGACCATATCCAGCCCCTGGTGGCTGGAGAAGAAGCGGATGCTGCCGCGGTCACCCGGAAAGCGCTTCTCGACCCAGTCCGTGCCATCCGCATCGCTGACCGCGACATAGACCAGTCCCACGGGCTTCTCTTCCGTGCCGCCGCCGGGGCCGGCAATGCCCGTGACCCCCAGGCCGAGGGTTGATCCGCATCGCTCGCGAATTCCTTCCGCCAGCGCCACAGCCACTTCCTGGCTCACGGCGCCGTGTTTCGCTATCAGATGTGGATCCACGCCGGCCAGCTCCGTCTTCAGCCGATTGCTGTAAACGACCGCGCCGCCGACAAAGGATCGCGAACTGCCACTGACACTGGTCAGGCGCTCGGCCACCATGCCGCCGGTGCAGCTCTCCGCTACAGCCAGGGTTGCGGCCCGCATTTCCAGATGGTAGAGAACGATTTGCTCCAGGGATTCGCCCTGCGACGAATAAATGAAGTCGTCGAGTTCCTCTTCCAGCTTCCCTGCCAGTTCGTCCACGCGCTGTTGCGCCAAATCCGCGATGGGCTTGGCGCACGACAAACGCAGCTCGATGTCCCCCATGTGGGCGAGGATTGTCGTCTCGACGTCCTTATATTGCGTGTAAATCGGAGCGATCCTGGCGTCGGCCGCCGACTCCCCGATCATCGCTGCCTTGAGCACGCGCGTGGCAATGTGCCGCTTCGGCACAATCTCCTTCAGCCGCGGCAAGCACTCTTCTTCGAACATGGCCTTCAGCTCATGCGGCGGTCCCGGGAGCAACATCGCCAGTTTCCGATGCCTGCCGACGATCGTGTCCAGCCACTGTCCCGGCGCCGAGCCCAGCTTGTTCGGCAGGATGATCGCGCCGTCGATGACGTCCGCCTGCTTCTCATTGTTGCGCGTGATCGTCATCCGTCGCGACGCGGCTCGTGCATAGAGATGCGCAATCAGATCCGGATCGCGTTTCACATTGACACCCAGCGCCTCGCCTACGGCCTCGCGGGTCAGATCGTCTTCCGTCGGGCCGAGGCCTCCGGAGACCACAACGATGTCAACGCGCCCCAGCGCATGGCGAACCGCATCCGCCAGCTGCCTGAGCTTGTCGCCGGCGATCGTCTTGAAGTCCACCGCGACGCCCAGCTCATTCAGTTTTTCCGTGATCCAAAGAGAGTTGGTGTCCTGGCGGTATGGCGTGAGCATCTCCGACCCGACCGCAATAATCTCCGCGTTCATCGATCTCCAGGATTCCCCACTTGAATCAATCCATCGGCGGCGGAGCTATCAGAGCAGCCGCCATCCTTCAACGCCCAGCGCCAAATGATAAATGGATGTGCTGGTCGCCAGCAGCGCGCCTCCGCCCGGCACAAAACTGAAGCCTACGATTCCCGGCCCGGAAACCGCCAGTGATGCCTCGCCCAGCGGTGTGATGACCGCGACTCCGCGGCGCCCGCGCAAAGACGCCGCCACGTAAACATTGCCGGCAATGTCCACGGCTACGCCCTGCGGCCGTCCCAGGCCGCGGTGCAGTACGCCGATGTCGCCATCACGATTGATGGCGTAAACTGCGTCGTAGCTCGACGTGGTTGGGCCGGTAACGTACAGCGTTCCATCGGGGCCAAACGCCAGGTGATACGCGGCTACGCTCGGCTCCAGTGTCGCAAAAACGAAAATCTGCCGATCCGGCGCAATCTTAAAAATGGTCCCGCTCCGATCACCGACGTAGAGATTCTGATCCGGGTCGAACGCGAGTCCGGTGGCCACTCCCATGCCTTCTGCGTAGACCGAGGCCGCTCCGTTCCTGGCCACGCGATACACCTTGCCCTCGTGGCGCGAGGAAACGTAGAGATTCTCCTCGTAATCGACCGCCAGGCCGGTGGCATTCATAATGCCGCGGACAAAGGGCCGCATTTCGCCGTCCCGCTCGATGCGAAACACCGAGACAGGCGTCTCCTGACCGCGCTGTCCGGAGAATGTAGCGTAGATGTTGCCAGAGTGGTCCATCACCGAATTTGCTACCGCGTGTATGCCCGTAGCGATCAGGCTCGCTACGCGCACTTCCACTGCATTGCTTTGCGCGCCGTTTTGCAGGATGCGGAGCCGTCCGGATTCCGCTTCCTCAGGAACGCGCAGCGTCAACCGGGCTCCGCGGCTCAGAAGCACGGGAGCCGCTAATTCTCCGAGCATCGCGATGGGGCGCCGCCATTCCCCGCCTCCGATGCGATTCGCATCGTTTTGGGACATCGCAACTGCGCCGAGGTTGATGCCCCGCACCTCGACGTCGCCGCCCGGCAATGCAGCAGATGGAGAGACCAGGTCAATCCTGGGGGCCGTGCTTGGTTCCGACTTGAGAATTCGCACCATTGCGTTCGTTGACCCCGCTAACAGCTTCCTGACGGCCACTTCACTCGCTGCGTGGCCTGACTACTCCGCCCTCACCACCATATTCGCAGGAACAGCATGACCAGCAATCCATAGATTCCCGCAGCCACGTCGTCCAGCATGATCCCAGAGCCGCCCGGGAATCGCTCCATCTCGCGCACCGGCCACGGCTTCACGATATCGAAGAACCGGAACAACACGAAACCCACCAGCGCATGCCCTGGGTCGACAGGCGCAAACGCCAGCGTCACCCACTGCCCCACGACCTCGTCGATTACGACAAAACCCGGATCGGTTCGCCCGCTTTCCCGTTCGACGATCGTTCCCGCCGAAATTCCGATCAGGGCAACGATGAGCGCCGCGGTTAACGTTATCAAGCGCGCGGCCCAGTCCGTGAGATGCGCTGCGTCCAGCCCTATATACCAGATCGCGGCAGCGGCGAGCGACGCCCATGTCCCAGGGCCAGGTTTGAGCCTCCCGATGCCGAAAAAGGTAGCGACTACCCACGCCCAACTGGTTCTCGCCGTGGGCGCCGCGGCAACTCCTCCCTCGTGAACCCGCACCCCCGGTGGGGGCAGCTCAGTCCTTTTCGTCATGCTCTCCATGCGGCGGATCGCCGCCGAGCCCCTCCAGAACCTCGGGATCAAGAATCGGCGACGAGATGCGGTATGCCCCGCTGGCCCATTTGCCGAGATCGATCAGGCGGCAACGGTCGCTGCAGAAGGGAAGATTCTCGTCCTGCGCCGTGACCACGGTGCGGCAGGTTGGGCACCGTAGAATTTTGCCTTTCAGACTCATACCTCAGCTCCCACACTGATCGGTTCCCGGGCCTCGACCGGCTCAGAGGCGTGCCCAGATTCGCTGAGCACGCGTGCAACCAGATCGTAGTCATGGGCCTCGGTCACTTCACAGCGATAAAATTGTCCTGGCGTCAGCGTTTCCAGCGGTCCAAAATCGTTCAGGTACACTGTTCCGTCAATCTCCGGCGCATGGAACTGGGTGCGCCCTTCCCACAGCAGCGGCGTTTCTTCGGACTCGCCTTCTACCAGAACATCGACCATCTGGCCAACACGCGCTCGCATGGTTTGACGGCTAATTCCCTTTTGGAGCTTCATCAAAGCCTGGCGGCGCTGCTCGATCACCCGCCTCGGGACCTTCGCACCCAGATCGAAGGCCTTCGACCCTTCTTCGTCGGAGTAGGCAAAGACACCGAGCCAGTCAAACCGCGCTTCGACGACGAAATCGCACAAGGCCTCGAAATCCGCGTCCGTCTCCCCCGGAAATCCGACGATGAATGAGGTTCGCAGCGCAATGTTAGGCACCGCGGTACGTACTTTCGTGAGCATTTTCAGAAAAATCTCCGCCCCGCCACCGCGTTTCATCGTCTTCAGCACCGGCGCCGACGCATGTTGCAGCGGCACGTCGAGGTACTTACAGATGTTGTCGAGCTTCGCTATCGTCTCCAGCAGCTTGCCGGTAATCCGGTTGGGATAAGCGTAGAGGAAGCGCAGCCAAATCAACCCGTCAATTTGCGCCAGGCGATCCAGCAGCTGGGCCAGGCCTCCCTTGAGCCCGAGATCCTCGCCATAACATGTCGTATCCTGGCCGATCAGCGTAATCTCGCGCACGCCTTCGACGACCAGTGCCTCGGCTTCCGACACAACGGATTCAAAGCGACGCGACCGGAACTTTCCGCGCAGATTCGGAATCACGCAGAAGCTGCAGGGATGGTCGCAACCTTCCGCGATTTTGATGTACGCCGATGCAGACTTTGTCGTCCGCAGCCGCGGCGTGGTGTGGTCATAGAGATATTGCGGCAGCTGCGCACCCGCACCGTCCCACGTCGCACGCGAAAACCGCCCCTGCTCCTCGCGTCGATCCCCTTCCGCACGGGAACGGGCTGTTGCACGTTGAGTTTTGTGCGTACCGGCAAGGGATTCGCGGCCAGGACGAATATCGGCGCGATCGTTGCTGCAAAGAATCTTGAATGGTGAAACCGGAGCCGGCTCAGGTTTGGATGCGTCGAGCCCGGCTGCAGCCAGAATCTTCTCCAACTCACCCGTTCCGACCACCGCATCCACTTCCGGAATGTTCTTCTGAATCTCGTCCCGGTAGCGCTCCACCAGGCATCCGGCCACGATCAGCCGTTGCGCCGATCCGGCAGTCTTCAGCCGCGCCATCTCCAGGATGGCATCCACCGACTCCTGCTTCGCCTTATCGATAAACGAGCAGGTGTTCACGACCAGAATGTCAGCGTCTTCGGCGGTCGCAGTCATTCGGGCCCCGGCGCGATCCAGCAGCCCCATCATTACTTCGCTGTCGACCAGATTCTTCGGGCACCCCAGCGAGACAAACCCCACTTTGGGCCGCGCCTCCGCGTCTGCGGGGGCCTTTATCGTCAATTCTTCCGTCACATCCTTATTTTACCGGGGAATGCAACACCGGGCTTAAACCTTCCCGGCCCCCGTTCAGGCGCCGCGATCAGCGGTGTCCCAGAGTCGCAGGGTCATTTCGTCTCTGTCGGGGCGAAGCTGCGGAAATAAGCGGTGAGCGCCGCAACAGTCGCCGCGTCGTACTCCGGATTCGGGGGCATGTTGGCCTCAGGATTCACCGCATTAGGCCGCACCACATATTTCCCGAATGCCGCTGGATTCCCCTGGGCGATCAGGGCCATTTGCGGCCATCCGAAGGGCGACTTGGTCCCGCCAATGGCTCCGCTGCGATGACAGCGCAGACAGTTTTGCTGGGCGATCCGGTACCCCTGCATTGCGGGCGACGCCGCGGAAGGGGCACCTGGGGGCCGCAGGGTCCCGAGCGCCGCCGCTTCGTCGAAAAATCGCATTCCCGTCACGCCGTACGGAATCTGCGCCTCCTCTTTTTGAGTGAGAACGTGAAATGCCGGCGTGAATGCCGCATGAGAAATCAGATACGGTCCGTAATTCTCGCCGTCCGGTCCTTTCGGCCATTGCGCCGGTTCCTTTCCGTCAATGTGCAGCACAAGGAAAGGATGATGCGCAGCCCGATACTCCGCGCTGTAATGGGCCTCGTACCCGTCATCGGCGCTGGCAGCGATCAGTTGCTTGCCACCGTTCATTCCCAGTGCTGCCAGCACCGCATCGAGAGAAATGCCGCTCAGCTTCACGGGTCCGGAAAAATTCGCGTCATCGCGCACCGTGAATGTCACCTGCGCCAGTGCGCTTAGATCGGCGTAGTGCAGGAATCGCTTTTCTCCCTGGGGTATTCCCGGGACATCGCCGGAAACTTCCAGATCCTGTGGTGAACTGCGCTGCGCTGCCAGTGGAAGCCGCTGGGTTGCGGTTCCAGGAATCGCGGCGCTCAGTATCGCCGCACACATGAGGGCTATTCCGAATCGCATGCGGGTAATCGTAAACCGTCAACGATCGTCCGGGGAAAAATCGCCGCATCTGGTTCAACGCGCTGGCCGTGAAGCGGCGAACCGCACAACCCGACCGCTTATAAGGGATATTTATCCCGGACATCACTTTTGCCAATCTTCCTTTCATTTTTCGCTTTGGCCGAACCCCGGCCCAGGCTATGCTCTGCTGAAAGTCCCTGTTGACTCGGCTCCCTCAGTTCTCGCAGCCGCTCTTAGTCACCGCCAATTCTTGAATTGAAGACTGCACAACGCAGCCGCCGCCCCCGCATTTCCGGAGCGGCCAGGACTTTTTCCAGACTTTTGAGGAGGCAGCTTTCTATGTCCAGGCGCTCTGTATTCGCACTTTGGGTGTTCTTACTGTCCTGCTTTGTCTCTCCGGCAATCGGTGCGCAGGAGACGCTTGGTGGCATTACGGGTCAGGTTACGGACGCCTCCGGAGCTGCGGTAGCCGGCGCCACAATTACCGCGGTGGGGGAGCAGACGGGTCTCGCGCGCACCACCAGGTCAAATGGGGAGGGTATCTACACCCTGGTCAATCTGCCCATCGAGACCTACACCATTACCGTCGCCAGTTCAGGATATGAGACGCAAAAATTCCCCGGTATCCTCGTGCACGCGGACCGAACTGCGACCGTCAGCGCCCTGCTCAAGGTAGGTCAGGTCAGCGAATCCGTCACGGTCGAGGCCTCGCCTCTGTTGAATACCGTCGATACCACCAACGGATACGTTCTGGACAAAACCCAGATCGATGAAGTACCTCTCGCTACCGGCAGCTTTACTGGCCTTGCCATTCTCTCGCCAGGCGTCAATGCCGAGCTTCCCGGTGGTACCGGAGCCAACAGCGGACTTGGCAACCAACCGATCTGGGCGAATGGACAGCGCGACACCTCGAATGCCTTTTTGATGAACGGTGTCGACGCCAGCAATCTCTTCAACGGCAAGAGCACCAGTCAGGTCGAATCCGCGCGCGTTGTCAATAACACTGGTGGCGCTGCGAGCAGTGGCACAACCAGTGCCGGCGTTGAGCCCAGCGCTTCTTCCGTCTACCTCTCCATCGGCAATTCCCTGCCTACCCCTGCGCCGGAGATGCTTCAGGAGGTTCGCGTCAATTCATCCATGTATGACGCGCAACAGGGTTCCGCCAGTGGCGCGCATATCGACATGAGCACCAGTTCCGGCAGCAACGCCATGCACGGCAGCCTCTACGGGCACCGCGGAACGAACTGGATCAATGCGGCACCTTTCTTCTTCAAGAACAATTCCGGCATCCCGACTGCGGACCGCAATCCGGAGCTGCACCGTTATATTGCCGGCGGTACCATCGCCGGTCCGCTGATCAAGGACAAGCTCTTTTACTTCCTCGGTTACCAGCACCTGCATATCTCCGATCAGGAAACAGGAGACACGTTGATTGCCGTGCCGCCGGGCTTGAGCGACACCAATCGCACGCCCGCCGGCCTGGCTCAGATTGTGGACAATAACTGGGGCGCCACGGACGCATCGAACGGTTTTACCGTCGGTCCCTCCGACTGGGCTGCGAATCCCGTCGGCCTTGCGCTGTTTCAGGCGAAACTCCCTAACGGCCAGTGGCTCATTCCCGACGACAACGGTCATATCCCTGATCCACTTTCCCCGGCCAACGCCTTCGAAACCGGTACGTCGTACTTCATCGCCGATCAAGCCGTCGGCGATATTGACTGGCAGGCTTCAGAGAATGATCTGGTCAGTCTGAAGTACTACTATCAACACGATCCCAATAGCTCTCCCTTCGGCACATCGAGTGTGCCTGGCTTCACAGAACATCTCGATGCCGGCTCACAGGTCGCGACCGTCACCAATATCCAGACGCTTCGACCGAATTTCAGCGTCACTGAGATCTTCGGTGTGCTGAGAGAAAAGGCCTATGCGACCATTGATCAGCCGTGGGCGCCAGGTCAAGCCGGATCTCCCGCTGCAGCCATGAGCTCCGCCTTCGGCTCCTATTTCCCAGGAATCACCATCGTTGACACCCTGGGTTCCTATGGCTCCAATCTTGGGCTACCCCAGCAGATGCTGAACATCGGACCCAGCGCGGCGAACCAGGGCGCCTTCACCGGCGTCTTTCAGAACCGCATTGAACCTTCCGCCTATGCCATCTGGACCAAGGGCTCCCACTCCATTAACTTCGGTGGAAACTGGTGGTTCACGCAACTCGATGTTCGGGACCTGCGCACGGGTAAGGGGGCTATTGCAACACCCGACTTCTCCACCTATGCAATGAACTGGGTAAGTCCCTACTCGACCGATGGCTTCGTCGCCACTGACTTCCTGCAGGGAGATGCCAGCCGGTACTACCGTGCTAACCAGACAGGACTGTATCTCCAGGACAAGTGGCAAGTCCATCCGACGCTCAGCATTACAGGCGGCGTTCGCTATGACTGGAATGGCGGGCTCACTGAAAAATACGGGCGCATCTATAACTTTAATCCGTCCAGCTACAGCTACGATGCCGGGTCTGACACAATTGCCAGCCCGGGGCTCATCATCGCCGGCAACAATGTCAATGGAACCAAAGGTGTCAGCAACACCACCCTGACCGGTCGCCAGTGGGGTCTCGGCCCGCGGCTCGGTCTGGCCTGGCAGCCTCCGCATTTGCAGGATAAAGTGGTTGTTCGTGCCGGTTCCGGCTTCTACTACGACCGCGGCGAACTCTATACTTACTTCTCACCGGGTTATGCCGCTGGAGAAGTCGCGGGTGGCCCGTTTGGGGTTAGTCAGACTCCTCCCTTTGTCACGGCACAGAGTTGCCCCTATACCGCGTCCCCTTATGGGAACACAAGCTTTCTTTACAACTACTACATTCCCGTCTGCGGGCTCAGCGCCTATAACCCAGTCGACGGTGACACGCTACCTTATAATCTCGCTCAGCCATGGGGTCCGGCACGCTCGCAGGCGCCCACCAACCCCAGTGCGGCTGAGCTTATCAATTACCTTCCCGATGCCGCTTCCATTATCAATGGTGCCCAGCCGTTTACCCTTGGGACTTACAACCGCACTAACAAGCTCCCCTATTCTATTAACTACACGCTGGATATTGAATGGCAGCCGAGGAACGACCTGATGGTGGACATCGGCTATGTGGGCAATCTCGGACGTCACCAGGTGATCCCATTGCCCTTCAACCAGGCCCAGATCGCGACTCAGAGCAGCCCTACGCACCCTGGCGGCGCAGCCACCCAGAACTTTACGTATGGCTATACCGTCTATAACCCGGCGACTTTCTTCCCGATTTGCGTGAACAACGATCCGAATTGCGCGTACGGCTACATGCAGCAAAATTATGAAGGAGGCAACGTCGACCTGCGCGTTCCCTACATCGGTTACTCTTCTGAATCCGAGTCCTATACGGCGGCCGGCATCTCTACCTACAATGCGCTGCAATCACACGTTGAAAAGCGGCTCAGTCACGGTTTTCAGACCGGTATTTCCTATACATACTCCCACGCCACCGACGAGCAGAGCGCTCTCGGCCTCTTTTATAATGGCAATAACCCGAATAACCTTCGCAGTGGGTACGGCTCGGCCGACTTCGATCGCACCCACGTACTCAACTTTACCTACGGATTCGTTTTGCCTAAGGTGGCCGCTGAGCATGCTTTGTCGGGAAAAGTTTTAAATGACTGGTCTCTCAACGGTGTCGCCATCATCCAGAGCGGTCAGCCTTACAGCATCATCGACTTCTCCGGTGCGGTAGGGAGCCTCTACTACAGCACCTTCGACGGGATTACAAATCCCATTGTCCCCCTGGCTCCTGGCTGCAGCGCCAGGACTGCCATCACGGGAAAATCGGGGGCGTTTTTCAATACCACCACCGGCGCAGGCGCAGCTCTGAAGGCGTCGTGCTTCACTCTGCCTCTTGTTTCTCCTGGCACCGACGGCGTGCCTCAGGGAGATAACTTTGAGACCGGCTTCACCTCCGGACAACGCAACATCTTCCGCCAGCCCTATCAGAAACGGGCCGATGCCTCACTAGTGAAGACGGTGCAGTTCCGCGATAGATACGCGATCCGGTATACGTTCGATGTCTACAATTTGACCAATACAACGAGCTTCGACATCCCCACCAACAACGTGACCCAGAACGCGGCCTACAACAATGCGCCTGATACCGCCAGCTCGTATAGTGAAGTGGCCCCCACACCCCAGCAATGTCAGACCAATACCGCGCCGGCGAACACGTTCTACAGCTGCCCAACCGGCCTCGGAGTTGTAAAGCACACGATCGGTAGTCCACGCCAGATTCAGATGTCTCTGCACCTGAATTTTTGAAGGACGCCCCACTCGACGAGAAGGGCGGCTTCTGACCGCTTTTCTTGTCGATGCCCCTACAATGGCTCCATGCCGCCGGGACCTTCACCAGTCACCGCACTCCTAGCAGCCTTCAAATCTGAAGAAACCGATCCCGTTGAGCAACTCCAACGATTCCTGGCCCGTGCCAACGGCAACGCCAGCCACAACACCTATATCGCTCGCAATCCAGACTGGGCCCTTTCCGAGGCGAAGCAGCAAGTCGGCCGCGTCGCGGATGGAAACGGGTCGCTTTCATTATTCGGACTGCCGATCTCCCTGAAAGATTGTTTCGACTTAACCGGTTTTCCGACAAGTAGCGGCTCGAAATTTTACGCGGTCTCTAAACCGGGCGCAGGGGCTGACTCCTGGGTTGCAATGCGCCTTCGCCAGGCTGGCGCCGTCATCACCGGCAAAACCCACCTCCATCAGCTGGCTTACGGCATCACCGGCGAAAACCGCGACTACGGAGATTGCCTTCAACCTGCCAATGCCGCGCTCCTCACCGGCGGTTCGTCGAGTGGCGCTGCAGCGTCTGTCCAGGAGGGTTCCGCCGTGGCCGCCATCGGTACGGACACGGGCGGCTCCGTGCGCGCACCGGCCGCGCTCTGCGGACTGGCGGGCTACCGCGCCTCCCTTGGGGTGGGCGACTGGAGCGGCGGCTACCATCTGGCACCGTCGTTCGACACGATCGGCTGGCTGTGTCGCGATCTTCGCGACCTGCCGCTGCTCGCAAACGCGCTCTTCGATCTGCCTGACAGGACTGATGCGACTTCAGCTCCGCGCGTGGGGGTGCTGACCGGCCCGCTGCTCGAAACGTGTGAACCTGAAGTACGTCAAGCGATGAATATCTGGCAGGCTCGTCTGCAGCGCACCTCAGTGGAACTCGAGCCCTTCAACCCAGCCTTCTGGTCGGAAGCCTGGGACATCTACGCACCACTGCAGGCCCACGAAGCTGCGAAGATCCATGCCGGGTTCTTCCAGGAATTCGACCCGGTCATCGCGACTCGTCTTGAGTGGGGTGCATCGTTCACGGAAAATGCTATTCAGGAGCTGCGCCAGCGTCATGTTGACTTTCGACGCCACCATGAAGAGCTTTTTCGGCAATTTGATTTTCTTCTTGCGCCGATTTCTCCTACCAGTCGCCTCTTTGCCGGCGCTGACCACAGCGAATCGCGCGCTCGCATCCTCCGCCTGACCACGCCCGCCAGCCTCGGCGGAAATCCCGCCGTCGTCCTTCCTTCTCCGGAATGCGGCGTGCAGCTCATAGCGGCACGCGATGACGATCGCCGTCTGTTACATTTTGCTGCGACCCTCGGTGAGTTGCTGGCCAGCGAAGAAACGTAGCCTCTCGTGTTACTCGGCGGCCTGCGATAACTCGGCCAGGGTCCGTGCCAGGACCCTCACTCCGCCGGCGATATGATCGCTCGAAGCATACTCGTCGGGCCGATGACTCACTCCATTCCTGCACGGAATGAAGATCATCGCCATCGGCGCAATCCGTGCCATGAACGAGGAATCGTGATAGGCACGTGCCACAATCCTACGGGACTGCAAGCCCTCTTCCTGGCACGCGCGTGCGATCGCGGCGAGCACCACGGGTGAAGACACAGCCGGTTCATCAGCGTTGAGCATCTGCGTCGTAATTTGTACCTGTCGTTGTTGCGCGATCTGTTCCGCTGCCAACTGAATCTCGTGCAGTACGCGATCGCGCCGTTTTCCATCGGTGTCGCGCAGATCGACGCCCAGCCTCACGCGGCTGGGAATGCTGTTGATCGCACCGGGGTGAACCTCACAGATGCCCACGGTCGCCACGGTGTCTGTCGAACCCGATGCCTTCGCGAGCACCTCGATGTTCATCATCAGCTCCGCCGCCGCGCACAGCGCATCGTGCCGGTCCGGCATGAGCACGCCGCCGGCGTGTCCTCCCTGTCCCTGGACGGTGATAAAGAAGCTCGCCGGGCCGACAATATTCGTCACGATACCGATGGGAAGCCCTTCTCGCTCCAGAATTGGGCCCTGCTCGATATGCAGCTCCACAAAGGCCGCATACTGCCCTGCCGGAAGGCGCACGGACGCCAGCTGGCCCGCAAACCCCGCGCTCGTCCGAGCCTCTCGCAAGGTCTGGCCGTCAGTCTCGCGCAGACGTTCATCGGCGTCCGCATCCAACACGCCCGCCAACAGCCTGCTGCCAATACAGCCCACACCGAACCGCGTCGGCTCTTCTGCGGTGAACTGAATCAGCTCAATCGACCGCTCCGGCCTGAATCCGCTTCGTTGCAGGGCACGAATCGCCTCGAGTCCCCCCAACACGCCCACAACTCCGTCGAACTTGCCAGCGTTCGGAATTGCGTCGATGTGCGATCCCGTGGCCACCGCAGGCAAGTCTGGTCGCAAACCCTCCCATCGAATGAAGGTGTTGCCAACCGCATCTTCGCGGGTCGCGAGGCCCGCCTCTCCGCACCGTTTCTTCAGCCAAGCGCGCGCGCGCAGGTCCTGCTCCGTGAACACCACGCGCGTCACTGCGGGCGGCTCGGCGTCCGTGATCGACGCCAGCGCGTCGATTTCCACAGCCAAACACTCGGCATCCACTTCAATCTTCATCTTCACCTCAGCGGGTGCCGGTTCCAGTCCTTATAGATAAGGTATTTGGCCGCACCCTTGCCCAGCGCGCCAAACCACTGCGGACAATACGGGGCCATCCAAATGAAATCGCCCGCCGTGACCGGATGCCAGTCGTCGTCGAGTCTGTAAATGCCGCCGCCCTCGAGCATCAACAGTCCATGCTCCATCACATGAATCTCAACCATGCCGAGCGCTGCACCCGGCTGGTACGTCATCGTATTCACGGCAAAATCGAACGCCATCGTATCCGGCAGCAGCGAGCGCACCTGGAGGCCTGCGTCTCCCATCAGCATCTGGGACGCAATCTCCGTCTCGCGACCCACCACCAGTTCGGGTGCCGCAATTCCGTTCACCGCCCGATACGGCTGCTCGATCACCACCGCGCGCGCCTTCTCGACGGCCGACACGCGCTGCTCAATGCCTTGCGGGATATACGCGAATCCATCCTTGCCAATCGCGTGCTTGTGTGCGCCCGCATCGACTCCAACAGCTCCTTCCAACACATACAGGAATCGCTGTCCGGCGGCCGCACCCAGCACTCCACCGGACTCAAACTCCACCGTATACAGCGTGAACCGGGCTCCCATGGCCGGAGAGACATGGACGATGACGCTCGCTCGCGCGGTTCCGGGAATCTGCGTACGGATAAAGGTGTCCGGCGTCTGCAGCAGATAGCTCGGCCGCCGCACACTGCGCGTGTTCCCCAGATTGGGGATCCCATTATGCACTCTTTCCTTCCTCTCGCTTGCTGACGTGGGCCGAGAATTCATCCAGCCAACAAAGCCCCATGTGAATGGTCGCCCTTACATCCTCTTCGCCGACGCTTTCGTCCGGATGGTGGCTGATTCCTCCAGGATTGCGCAAAAAGACCATCGCCGACGGCACATGCGGCGCAATCACCATCGCATCGTGACCCGCCCCGCTGGTCATCCGGATCGTTGGATACCCAGCGTTCCCCGCTGCGTGCTCCGCCAGGGCGACCAAACCCTCATCCAACCGCACCGCAGGATGCTCGTGAAATTGCGCTGCCTCGAAGAACAGTCCGCGACGCGTCGCTATTGCCTGCGCATCATCGAAGATGGTCTCGAACCAGAGCGGCGCGCACCGAATCCTGCGCGTGCCGTACATCGAGGCTGCAGCGTACCACACCGGGGATTACATTCACGCCTCCAGGCACCGCGGAAATCTGTCCCACCGTAGCGACCGCATTTTCAGTAGACCGCGCGATTGTCTCCACTCCTGTTATCCACTCCGCCGCACCGGCCAGAGCATCCCGGCGCAGTTGCATCGGGTTAGTACCCGCGTGTCCGGCAACGCCGCGGAACTCCACGGTACAGCGGCTTTGGCCAGCTAAACCCTCGACAATTCCAAGCGCCAGGTTCCTGTTCTCGAGGACCGGGCCCTGCTCGATATGAAACTCAAGATAGGCCGCCGCACGATCCGACAGCGTGGGCTCGGTTGTCTCGCGTTGTTCGGTCGCATACTTCCGTAATGCCTGTGCGATGGAAACACCATCGCTGTCGAGACACTCCAGCAAACTGCCCTCGAGTTCGGCAACAACAGAACGGCTGCCCAGAAACGGCACTCCGAAGCGCGTCCCCTCTTCATCCGAAAACCCGATCACCTCAATCGTGAACGGATACCGGGCTTCCACGCTCGCTTCTACCAGTGCCAGGCCCACCAACACACCCAGGACACCGTCGTAGGCGCCCGCATTTGGCACCGTGTCGAGATGCGACCCTATGAGGAGTCGCGGCGCGTCGTGGTCGTGCTGCGCAGGATAAACGGCGCGAAGATTCCCCGCCCGATCCACGGCGAACGACATTCCCGCAGCTTCCACCCAGCGTCGCATGGTTCGATGAACCTCGTCCATCGCTGCTGACAAGAACGTCCTCAGGATCTGGCCCGGCGTTTCTGTGCATTGCGCCAGCACACGGCACCTGCGCATTACCTCGGCGGCACGCTTGCTGGCGATCACCGCACGCGACGACTCCCGATTTGATGCGATCGTCAATCTGTTCTCCTGACCGTCGCTTCGATCGAACCGTGCGGCTCATCCGTCGGCACAAAGATCTGGTTCGGATTGTCGGCGCCGAAGGGCGAGAGGTCCACCAGATTGCAGTGCTTGTTCGGCATCGATAACAAAATTTCCGAGATGCCCGGTTCGGCTTCCAGCGCCGCCTTGCCCATCGCATACAGGGTCTGCTGGACCGACAAACTATCGTGCTCAGCGAAGGCATTCAGCAGCGCATCGAAAATACGGGGGCGCGCCGCTTTATAATCGATAACGGTATCGTCGTATTTCCACTCGCCAGACGCCAGCGTTCCCAGCAACCGATCGTGCGTTTCCTTCAGTGTGGTCAGCTTGTCTTTGATGTACCCCGTAAACGCCGATTTCGTTGTCTTGAGGAGCGCCAGACGGCTGAAACCCGAAACTACCACGGCAGAGCGACCGCGCAAATACGTAACCGTCACAGTGTCATAAGCGTGGCCCATCTGCACAAAAGCCGTTTCGTGCATCTGGTCCCCCGCAAACAGATGCGCCCACGGCAGCGCCTCGATGCCTGCTCTGGCTTCGCTGACTTGCGGATTGCTTTCGATCAAATATGTAACGAGCTCGATGGCGAATGCCTCGGGCGTCGTCGCATTCGATTGGCGCGCCAGAAAATAGACCGTGTTCTTGATCGTGTCGGTGGGCAGGATGCGGCTATTATCGCCGTCTTCAAAACAGCTCTGAAAATTGCCTTTGAGCCAAACTTCCACATTCCATTCATGAACCTTGTGGCGCGCGCCATCGCGCTCCACCTTCATCAGGCGCACACGCGACTTGCCGTACCGGTTCTCCCCCAGCGTGATCATCGTTCGTCAGCTGCCTCTGTAGGTGGAATAGCTAAACGGCGTTATCAGGAGCGGAACGTGATAATGCTGCGACGGATCGGCGACCTCAAACTGAATTTCAATGTAGGGATGAAAGCAGTTGCTTCCCTGCCCGCGAAACCAGGTTCCGGTCTCGAACCCGAGCCGATAGCAGCCGCTTTCGAGAGGTTGACCCGGCGGCAGCGCATCCTTAATTCTGCCGTCGGCATCGGTCTGCTGCTCGGCAAGCCTCTGCCAGACGCCCTGATCTCTCCGTTCGAGCCGAACCGTGATCCCGACTGCCGGCCGTCCCAGCATCAAATCCAGAACGTGCGTCGAAATGCCGCTCATGCGCCCAGCCACTTTCTCAGCCGCAGTTGGGTAATCTGCCGTTGTTGTTCCACCGCCTCGCGCAGTTCCGTCTCCACATCATTGCCAAGACGCCGCCTGAGAAGCTCGAGCATCTCTGTCGCCGATTTTCCTGTCGCGCGCACCAGGAACACGCGCCCAAAGCGCGTCTCATACTCATCGTTGCGTCTTGCCAGTTCCACCAGCACTGCCGCATCCTCGGCATGGATCCCGTCCTGCTCCTGGCGTGACCAGGTTGCCGACTGCATCGTGGCCGTCGTTGGCGCCTTACGCTCGCCGATCCTCGGATGGCTGCGGAAAGCTTCTTCCCAGTCCTCGCGCCCGAGATCACCCCACACGCGATCCGATGCCTCAAACAACTCCGAAGCCGTTCCAAATGGCCGCAGCCGTATCAACTCCTGCGCCCAGCGCTGCGATCCACAGCACGGCAATATCTCCTCTTCGGCTTCCATCTCTGGTAACGCGTTCCATCGCGCCAACGTCGGACTCAAATCTTCGCCCGACGCTGCCAGCCCGCGCAGGAACTCCTCGAGCAGGTTGCCTGCAACAAATCTTCGATACGCCGCCACAGACCGAATGTCGTCGATCGGCGCAATCGCGCCGTCGAGCACCCTCCGCGCCTCAACGATCTTTTCGTCTGTGATCCTATGACCGCGAACCAGGGCCTCGACGCCGCTCAATCGCAACGGAACAGGGGCCACCGCACCGAGGCCAATCCGTACATCCTTGACGATTCCGCCACTCAGGCGCCCAACCCCCGCGATGCAAACCTTGGAAATCGCCTGCGCGTTCCGGGCCCCGGTTTTTCGTCCATAAGAAAAGTAATTGTCGAAGTGCTTTTTCAGGACAAGGGACCGGATCAACTCACCTGACGTAAGTGCAGTTCGCTTGTACCCGAGATGAAAATCACGATAAGCAATGCGTCGTGTTCCCCGCGCTGAAACCAGCTCCAGTTCGGCATCATAGGCCAGCAGCGCCGGAGGCGAATCCGCTGCCGGCGATGCGTTGGCCAGGTTCCCCGCAATCGTTGCCCGATTCTGATTCGCAATACCGCCCGTCCATGAAGCCGCCAGCGCCAGCAGAGGGAAATGCTGTTGCACCGCCCCGCACGCGCGAATCTGACTAAAAGTGCACCCGCCGCCCAGGGTCAGCGACTGCGCGTCTTCGTGAATCTCCCGCAGCTCCTCGATCCCCCACAGGTTCACCAGCCGTCGCGCGGTCAATTTCCCTGCGCTGAACATCACCATCACTTCTGTTGCTCCGGCAACAGGTAGCCACTGTCCTGGCTCCCTGTCCATCAGCTGCAACACGGCCGCGAGATTCCCGGGCGAAACCATTTCGTACTCGGCGGGATGCGCTCTCACCCACGACCTCCACTCACCGCGCGCTCGACCGCCTCGAAGATCCTCATGTAGCCGGTACACCGGCACAAATTCCCGTTCAGACCTTCGCGAATCGCCGCCAGATCAGGGTTTGCATTCTTCCTCAGCAAATGCGCCGAAGCCATCAGCATCCCGGGCGTGCACATGCCACACTGCGCCCCTCCGCATTCAAGAAATGCTTTCTGTACGGCATGCAGAGGCCCATCTGGTGCCAGCCCTTCCACGGTCTCAATCTCCGCGCCATCCGTCTGCGCAACCGGAATCAGACAGCTGTTCACCAGTTCTCCATTCATCAGCACGCTGCAGGCGCCGCACTCCCCTTCGCCGCAGCCTTCTTTGGTTCCCGTCAGCTCCAGTTCGTAGCGCAGCACATCCAGCAGCCGCGCCATCGCGTGCGTCTCAACCTTATATATTTGTCCGTTGACGCGTAGCGAATAGAGGTTCACAGAGTTACGACCTCCCGCTCCGGCTCGCGCACCAGCATCTCCCGAAAAATCTCTTCCGGCAACAGCGGCACGCTGTCGAACTGTTTCCCGGTGGCGTGCGCAATCGCATTCAAAATCGCAGGCGCCGGGCCATCCATCGGCAGCTCACCGATGCCCTTCGCACCATACGCTCCATGGCCGAAGGGCCGCTCCTCAAAGAAAACGCGAATCGGCGGAATATCCTGCGATGTCGGAATGATGTAGTTCGTCATCTGATTGTTCTGCATCCGCCCGCGGTTCCACATCACCTTTTCATACAGCGCCCAGCCGATCCCCTGCGCCACACCACCCTCAATCTGGCCCGCCGCCAGCACGGGGTTCAGCACGCGCCCTACTTCCTGTGCCGCGACAAAATCATCGACAGCCACGCAGCAGGTTGCCAGGTCCACCGTGACTTCAGCGACATACACAGCCCACGAATAAGCCGCATATGCCTCGCCGCGATACTGCTGATCGTCCCAGTGCACGCCTGGGGGCGGCTCATAGCGGCTCTCCGAGCGCAGCGCGCCGTGTCGCGCCACATAGGTGCGTGCGGCTGTTACAAACTCCTCCGTCGTGTAGCCCTCTCGTAACAGTCCCGTCGCAGCCAGCGTCATTTTCAGCCTCAACGCTGCGGAGTGCACCAGCTTTCCCACCACCATGGAGGTGCGCGAAGCCACGGTCGGCCCCGTGTTCGGCACCACACTGGTATCCGGCGGCCCCATCTCCACCGCGTCGTAGTCGATCCGCAGCGTCTCGGCAGCAATCTGGCAAAGGATTGTGTTCGTCCCTTGTCCAAACTCGGTGCTCGACACCAAAACGCGCGCCTTTCCCTCCGTCGTCAGGTCCATTGCGGCCAGAGAATTCAGATAGCGCTCCCCCGAGCCCGTGAATCCCGACCCGTGCAGAAACGCAGCCAACCCAATGCCCTTCCTCTTCATCGCCGGGCCTGCGTTCTCACGCTCAAATCGCTCGCGCTTCGCGTAGTAGTCCGACTCCTTCAACGCACGCTCCAGAAGAAGTCCGAGATCGATGTCTTCCTCAATCATCTGGCCGGTCGTGGTGGTCTGCCCTGGCTTCAGAAGATTTCTGCGCCGCAGTTCATCCGGCGCAATTCCCAGCTCCTCGGCAATGTGATCCATGTGCCTTTCGATAGCGAACAGACTTTGCGGCGCGCCGAACCCCCGAAACGCCCCATAGGGCGGGTAGTTCGTCGCGAAAGCCTTCGACCGAACCCGTATGTTCGGCCAGAAATAAGGACCGCCTGCGTGAATCGTCGCTCGCGAAAGCACGGTCGACGAGAGGGTGGAATACGCACCGCCATCGAGCGCAATCTCAATCTCTGCGCCCAGCAGCTTCCCGTCGCTGGTAACCGCCGTTCTGTGGCGAACACGCGAGGGATGTCGCTTGGTGGTCGCCGCCATATCCTCGGCGCGGTCGTAAACGATCTTCACCGGCTTGCCTGACTTCATCGCCAGCAGCGCCGCGTGCGCCCCAATCATCGACGGATAATCTTCCTTGCCGCCAAACGCGCCACCCGTCTCCACCTGCACAACGCGGACCTTCTGCTCCGGCAGGCCCGTCGCCTTCACCAGTGACTTGTGCACGTAGAAAGGACACTGCAACGATCCCCAAACCGTCAGTCCATCCTCCGGCGAATACACCGCGATAGCGCCGTTGTTCTCGATATACAGGTGCTCCTGCGCGCCCGTCGTGTACTCGCCCTCCACGACGCGGTCGGCCTGCGCCCACACCGCATCCACATCGCCCTTCTCCATCAGAAACGACTTGAAGACGTTGTCCTCGCCCCACACCACCGGATCGCGGTGCTCGCTTTCTTCGATCGAGAACACCGCGGGCCATTCCTCATACGTCATCCGCACCGCCGCCACGGCTTTGGGGAGCATGTGACGGTCTGGATGAGCGAGCAGCACGATCGGCTCTTCGGGATGATTCACCCACTCCGCGGCCAGGCACGGCCAATCATGGTTGATCAGCGCAATCTCGTTCGCGCCCGGAATGTCCGTCGCCGTGACGATTACAAATTCGTTCCAGGGAATGTCCGAGCCGAACTCAATTGCCTGAATTCGCCCACGAGCAATACTGCTGCGAACGGTCGCGCCGTGCAGCATACCCGGCATAGTCCAGTCGTCGATATAACGGGCGCGCCCGCACACTTTGGCCACGCCTTCTTTGCGTAGTACGGGTGCGCCGACGATGGTTTCCTGCCCCAATGACGCTCCTGCCTGGACAAAACGCAGGCCGGGAAAATTTCCTTATGTTACTACGGACCTACACGCTCCCCAAATAAGTAACTCCGTCGCCCGCATTCTTACCTTTACAAAAAGAGGCTGCTCTGCGAGTCTGGTGGGCGGGTTTTGGGAGTCACAACGTGCGTAATCAAACGTTTCACATCGCAGTACCCCTTCTTTGTTGTGTTCTTTCCCTCCTGCCTGCCCAGCTTCAGGCACAGGGCCCGGTTCCTGACAGTACGGCGATCGAGCAGCGGGTCGATGCGATGATCGGGAAGCTCACGCTTCAGCAAAAGCTCGAACTGATCGGCGGCCTCGACAGCATGTTCATCCGCGCTGAGCCGTCGGCTGGCTTCCCTAGTTTGAAAATGAGCGATGGCCCCGAAGGCGTACGGACCTGGGGACCCGACACCGCCTACGCGGGTGGCATCGCCCTCGCCGCAGCCTGGGATCCAAAGCTCGCGAATCAAATGGGCGAGTCCATCGGCAAGGACGCCCGCGCACGCGGCGTCAATTTCCTGCTTGGTCCCGGCGTCAACATCTATCGCGCCCCCATGTGCGGCCGCAATTTCGAATATCTGGGCGAAGACCCGTATCTCTCCGGCCAAACGGCCTCAGCCTATATCCGCGGCGTGCAGAGCGAGGGTGTGATCGCTACTGTGAAACACTTCGCCGCCAATAACGAGGAGTACGACCGTCATAACGTCAGTTCCGACCTGGATGAGCGTACGCTGCGCGAAATCTATCTGCCCGCTTTCGAAGCGGCGGTGAAGGAAGGCCATGTCGGCGCCGTAATGGATTCCTACAATCTGCTCAATGGCACGCACGCCACCCAGAACTCGCACCTGAATCTCAACATTCTGAAGGGCGACTGGAAATTCGACGGCATCCTTATGTCGGACTGGGATGCGACGTATTCCGCCGTCGGCGCCGCGAACAACGGTCTTGATCTCGAAATGCCTTCCGGCAAATTCATGAATCCAGAAACCCTGCTTCCCGCCATCAAGAGCGGGCAGGTCACGGAAGCGACCATCGACGAGAAGCTCCGCCGGATCTTCCGAACCTCGATCCGATTCGGCTTCCTCGACCGCGATCAGTTAGACGCTGGCCTGCCGAGCTTCAGCCAGGAAGGCCGCACCGTTGCTCTGCAGGAGGCGCTCGAGAGCATCACGCTGCTGAAAAACGACGGCAACCTGCTTCCGCTCGACCCCGGGAAGATTCACACGCTCGCCGTCCTCGGTCCGGATGCATGGCCGGCCGTGCCCGGTGCTGGAGGCAGCTCGCACACCGACGCTTTCGCGCCCATCAGCATCATGACTGGACTGTCTAACACGCTTGCCGGGAAAGTCAAGGTTCTCTATGCCGCCGGATTACCGTCCGCGACGGAGCTGATGCAGCGAACTGAGTTCTACGATCCTTCCGGAAAGACACCAGACAACCCCTGGACCGGAAGTCAGGTGAAAATCGAGTCGTTCGACAACCCTAACTTTTCCGGCACACCCACGGTCTCCTCTGCTCGACGCATCGCGTTGTATCGATCCGAAGAGTGGACGCCACCTGCAAGGCAACACCACAGCACTCGCTTTACCATGCGGTACATGCCGACGAAGACCGAAGGCTATCTCTTCCTCGTCGGCGCGGGCGGTTCCGACGCGTACAAGCTGATCGTCAATGGCAAGGCCGTCCTTGATCAGCCTTCCCGTGAAGGCCAGGCGCCTCGCTACGTCGAACTCCCACTCACCTCCGGAACCCCTGCCAACATCGAACTCGATTACTGGCCCGACGCGGCTTATCCGCGCATCGGCCTCGGCGTCAGCGGCGTCGAGGAACTTGTCAGTCCTGAAGCAAAGAAGATCGCTGCGATCGCCGATGCCGCCGTCGTAGCCGTCGGCTTCGACCCCTCCACCGAGAGCGAAGGCTTCGATCGCTCCTACGAACTACCTTTCGGCCAGGACCAGCTGATCCAGGCCGTGTCCAGTCTGAATCCTCACACCATCGTCACGATCACGGCCGGCGGCAATGTCGACATGCATCGATGGCTGGATGGCGTTCCCGCGCTTCTCCATAACTGGTATCCGGGCCAGGAAGGTGGCCGTGCGCTGGCGCAGATTCTCATCGGTCATCAATCGCCCGAAGGCCATCTCCCCGTCAGCTTCGAGCGCTCCTGGGATGAAAATCCTGTTCACGACAACTACTACGCCGCGCCCGTCCCGAAAGGCCAGACGCCCCATGTGGCGTACAAGGAAGGTGTCTTCGTCGGCTACCGCTACTACACTACCTACGACAAGAAGCCGCTCTTCCCCTTCGGATTCGGCCTTTCGTACACCACGTTTTCCTTCTCGAACCTGAAAATTTCACCCGAGCAGGCCACCGACGACGGCAACGTCACCGTTTCCTTCGACGTCACCAACACCGGCCAGCGCGAAGGCGCCACCGTCGCGCAGCTCTACGTTGGCGACCCTTCCGCCAAAGTCAAACGCCCTTTGAAAGAACTAAAAGGATTCGAGAAAGTCCGCCTCGGTCCGGGCGACACCCATCACGTCAGCATCGCGCTCAACCGCCGCTCTCTCGCTTACTGGAGCGAGGAGAAGAATGGCTGGCAGGTTGATCCTGGAAAATTCGTCATCTTTGTCGGAGACTCGTCAGAGAATACACCACTCAGCCAGGACCTGACGGTCGAGTAGCGCAGAGGCGGCCCTCCAGGGCCGCCTCTCCATCTTTCTCACAGGTCGTTGAACAGGCTTTGCTTGCCAAGCGTCGCAATTACCTGACTGAGAGCAGCCTGCTGCGTCTCCGCTGTGCTTAGCTGGGTTGCTACCTGTCCCACATTGGCCTGCAGCAGCGTTGTCTGCGCCGCCATCAGCTGCGTCGACTCACTCTGCGTGTAGCTCTCGGCCGAACTCAACCGCGAAAGCGAGTTATCCAGCAGAACCCGCTGCTGCGACACATAACTTAAGGCCGTGTCAAGCGCCTCCGTGTCGGCCTCCGCCGTCGGCGACGCTGTTCCGGAAGAAAAATCGGCAATCAGCGAATTCAGCGTTCCCAGCACATTGCTCCCGCTGGCGGAAAAAATCTGGCTTCCTGGAAAATTCAACTGAATTTTCTGTCCATTCGGTGTCTCAAGATAGCTCACGTCGTCGTCCCCCTGGTAGGTCGCCACAGACGTTGAGGAGCTTGTGTCGAGCGTGTAGGGCTGCGTGGTGCCCTCACTCCCTGAGAACAGATACTGGCCGAGGTAAGTCGTATTCGCCAGCGATAACACCTCATCCCGTATGCCCGATAACTGGTTGCTGATCGACTCCATGTCACTCGCGTTCAAGGTTCCGTTGCTGGCCTCTGTCGCCAGCGAAATCGCCGACGTCAGTTGGCTCACTACCGTGCTCAACGCCGAATCCCCGACCTGCAGCATGCTCTGCGCCGACGCCGCCGTCTGCGAGAATGTGTCATCGCTCCCAATCTGGGCGCTCAGCAGTATATTTTGCCCAACCGCCACTGGATTGTCGCTTAGCTGATTCACCCGCGAGCCGCTGGCCAGCTCCTCCGTCAGCTGCTGCTCGGTCGACGATGTCGTGTCGAGCGAATTCACCAGATCGTTCATGTACAGCGGATTGACTCTCATCTCTCAACTCTCCACGCCCGTGTCACTGTAACTCGGCTTCTCGGCCCTTCCTCCGTATAGCGCCCGGATTCGCAATTCCGTTCGGCTCCTGCTCCTGATGGTTACGATGAGTAGCTTGTGTCAACCCCCAGGTTCAGCGCCGACAGCATCACCTGGTCGAGCGTCGTGAATAGTTTCGACGCTGCCTGATACGACTGTTCCAGCGTCTCCAGGTCCGCTGCCTCATCGTTCAGATTTACCCCCGAGACCGACCCGATCTGATCCTGCAGCTGCGTAAGTGCTGCCTGCTGTGCCGTGTTCTCGGTCGATACCTGCGAGGTCAGGGTGCCCAGACTCGTCACCATGTCCGAAAAGTACGACGTCGGCGAAACCCCGTCCACGATCCCCGAGTTCCCGAGGTTCGCCATCGCGACCGCATTCGTGTTATCGGAAGAGCCTGTACCCGAGGCTGCCGCCGCAATGTGCGACGGATCCGTCATCAACACCGAAATTCCGGCCGCCGATCCCGTGGGGTCTGCCGCCGTCGCTGTATCCGGCAAACTGAAAATTGCGGCCCCTGGGTTGCCGTTCAGATCCGAGCCGGACGCGTTCAACGTGTTCACCTGCGTGGCCACCGAGTACGCCAGCTCATCCAGCGAACTCTCCACCTGCGGAATATCCTGGTCGCGCGCCGTGAGAATCCCGCCCAGCTCTCCTCCGCCCGCTGTGAGACCCGGGGTAATATCGTCACCCAGGGAATCGAAGAAGTGGGTCACGCCGTCGTCTTCTCCGCTGGTCATCTGATAGGCCTGCCCCTCGGAAACCAGCAACGCGCCGCCCGTCGTCGTCACTGTCAGTCCGTTGTCCTCCGTCGTTACCGTGCGGATTCCGATCAGCTGCGACAGGTCCGTCAGATCCTGCTGGCGCTGGTCCTCCAGTGTCCCCGCGTCCGCATCAGGGCTGGTCGACTCGATCTGCACGTTGAGCTGCGCAATGCTCTGTAGCAGGGTGTTGGCCTGTCCCACTACGCTCGTGGCCTGCTCGTCCAGAGACTGCTGCTGGTTCTCCAGCTGCGATGCCGCGCTGTTGAAGTCCGACGCCAGCGTTTCGGCCGCGCCCAGCACACTCTGCCGCACCGCCATATCGCCGGGGCTGGCCTCGAGCGAAGAAAGTGAGTCGAAAAAATTCGACAAATCGCTGCCGATTCCGCTGTCGGCGCTGGTGTCCGTCCCTGCGCTGGTTGCACCTGTGAAGAGCGCCTGCATCTGGTCCAGAGCCGTCAGCCGCGCTGCCGAGCCGCTCTCCGTCTGCGTCTGCTGCTGCATCGCCTGCTCCAGTACCCGGTCCCGTTGCGACTGGGGACCTGTCATATCCACACCCATTCCGAAGTTGGCGCCGCCCAGCGACGCCGAATCGTATTGCTGCCAGGTGGGAGTTTCCAGGGTGTAGCCCGGCGTGTTCACGTTGGCCGTATTGTTGGCGACGATGTTCAGCGCCGCCTGATCCGCATCCAGCGCTCCCGTCGCTATGTTGAAAGCCGTGCCAATCGTAGCCATCGAGATAGTCCGTTTCAGCTCGCGCAGATCGCGTGCCTCGCGCGAGGTCCTTCTACTGCTTCATCCCCTGGATGGCCCGTAGTCCCCCCAGCCACTCCCGCGCAGCAACCGCAGATTGCGCCGCGTCAGCGTAATCAGATGTCCCAGCGTGCGCAGCCGCTCCCGTGCCAGCCTCCGCTCTTCCGGCGTCATCGGTGCGTTCGCGGCCCTTGCCGCTTCCGCCAGTTCCTTCAGCTCGATCGCGTCGGCGTGGGTTAGCGCATGGATTCCCGCCCCCAGCAACTCCACCACCCCTGTCTGACCAACCATTCTTACTCCTCGCCCCCCAGGGACTCAGCGGTTCCAAGCCCGTCGCCGTCCCGCAGCTCAGACTCGCCTCCGCAGCCTCTCGAATTCCATCAGCTCGCGGACACCCGGTCTTACTCGCCCAGCAATCCGTAATGCCTCGCGGGATCTTCTTACTTCCCCAGCATGTGATCGATCATCTTTCCAGCGACTTCCGACGCCGGGATGTTATAGGTGCCGCTGGTCAGCGCCTGCTGGATCGAAGCCACTTTCTCCATCCGCACGTCCGAATCCGGCGCGGCCGCAGCGGCAACACTCGCGGCCGCGCTCAGCGTTGCCTGGTCTGTTCCCGACTGGGCCGCGGGCGCACCCGACGCTCCCGCGTTGCCAGCCGGCTGGCTGACTTCCTGGCTCGAAAACAGCTGCTGCAATCCCTGGAGGTTGTTGTTAACGTTCATGCCTGGTCTCCTTCCTTCAGTTTATCGGCAGCCGTGAATATCTCTTTATGCATGTTTTTCTTCCCGTTCTGAGAAACGTCTCAGAATTTCCCGCTTGTACCCGCTCGTCCCTGAGTCGCGCCGAAATGGCCGATGATCTTCGACGCGATCCCGAATCCGCCGCGCTCGGAGATCGCTCTCGCCAGCGCTTCCGCCCCGAAGCTCATCAGCGCGCCAGCGCCGCCCTCCCCGTCGCCGGTCCCGTCCTCGCTGAAAAGAGGATCTTTCTGCAGAGGTTCGAGGAATTCCTTCATCAGGCACGCCTCGAATTCATGCGCCGCCGGCTTAAGCCTGGGGTCGGGCGTGTCGGCCGTGTCTCCTGCTCGCTGCCATCGCTGCTGTCAACGGTGGGATCACAGCACCTCCAGCTCGGCTTCCAGAGCGCCTGCTGCTTTCATCGCCTGCAGAATCGATACGATGTCCCGCGCCGTTGCTCCGATCTGCTGCAGGTTTTCAACCAGATCATCCACGGTCGCGCCCTCTTTGAGTTCGATTCGGTTCGCGGGCTTGTCCTGCGCCTGCACCGTCGTCTGCTGCACCACCTGCGTGGTTCCCTGGCCCAGTGCATTCGGCTGCGAAACTTCAAAGTGGCTCACAATGTTCACCACCAGACCGCCATGCAGAATCGTCACCGGCTGCAGCCGTACGTTGCCGCCGATCACCACCGTTCCGGTGCGCTCGTTCACCACGACCTTCGCCCGCGGGAAGACCTCCACCTCGACCTCTTCCACGCGCGCCAGCAGCGCCGGAATGTCCTCGTGGGCCGCCGGCTCGATCACGATCCGTCGGCTGTCCACCGCACGCGCTGCCGTGCGGCCCAGCTCACGGTTGACCGCAGTCGACACCATCTCCGCGGTTCGAAAATCTTCGTCGTTCAACAACAGCGAAACCGTCCGCAGCTGTGCCAGATCGAGCGGCACGCCTCGCTCCACGATCGCCCCCGACGGAATCCGCGCCGTCGTCGGATAATTCACCGACTTGCTGCTTCCGTTCGCCGTCACTGCGTATCCGCCCAGCACCATCGGCCCCTGCGCCTGAGCGTAGATCTGCCCATCGGGCCCATACATGGGCGCCAGCAGCAAGACCCCGCCCTCGAGACTGCGCGCATCGCCCGCCGACGACACCGTAACATCGACCTTGTTGCCGGGCCGCGCGAACGGAGGCAGGGTCCCGGACAGGAACACCGCCGCCATATTCCGGGTCTGCATCATCGACGCCATAGCGTTACCCTGCAGGCTGACGCCCATCCTCTCCAGCGCCGACTCGAGCGTCTGCAGCGGAAACACCGTCTGCGAGCTGTCTCCGGTGCCGTGCAGCCCCACCACGATCCCATAGCCCACCAGCTGGTTGTCCCGCACACCCTCCACCGACGCCACATCCTTCACTCGCGCCAGTTTCATCTTGCCGGTATCTTCGGCAGTGGCCGCGGCCGCCAGGCACAGCCGCCAGCAAGGATGCCCAATCGCGCACGCCGCTTCACTGCGCCCGTTCGTTCCTCTGCTCGCCCTCGTCTCGCCCGGTCAGAAGACCAACATCTTTTCGAGAAACCGCACCAGAGGATTCTGCCGATAGGTCACATCGTTCACGATTCCCTTGCCCTGCCACCTCGAGTTCCATATCGGTGATCGCCGTCGACATCACCTGGTTCTGCGCGTTCACATCCTCCGGCCGCACCAGCCCCCGCAGCCGGATCAGCTGCGTCTGCTGGTTGAAGGTCAGCTGCCGCACCACCTGGATGACCAGCATGCCGTTCGGCAGCACATCGACCACCTCGCCGCCCAGCGTGGTCGTGATGCTGGAGTTCGGTCACGCTCTGCCCCTGCGCATTCAGCGACGACGAGGAGTTCTGGTTCAGCAGATTGTTCAGCGCATTGCTGGCCGAAAGCTTTCCCAGCAGCGCCGACACCGGGAAGCTGGCGGCGGAGGCCCGCTGGTTTTTCACCGTCCCGTCGGTCGACGCCGCCAGACTCTCCGACACCACCACGGCGATCGGATCATGCGCGCGTACTGCCTTCACATCGCTGACCAGATTGGTGAGACGGCCGTTGGCCGACCAGATCGAGCCCGGTGTCAGAATCTCGGCTGCTTTCTCTGCGCGGACCCGCGCGATGTACTGGTTCAGCGCGACATCCGGCGGCGTACGTCACCTGTTGCGGCGGCTTCTGCTTCCCTCCGTCGGCCCATGCCGGCGCACGCCAGACACAGCAGGCCAGCGCACGCTCATCCGGATGGCTATCCCCCTGCGCGATCCATCTAGTTCCCACCCTTCCGCGGCCAGTAACTCCGACCAGACCTGGCCCCCGCACAATCCCTTCCAGGGCGACCGCACCCAGCCCTGCCCTGCACCCGAACTCTTTCGCCCGGTGTGCCCCTGTTCGAGCGCCGTGCCACGCAGATGAATCTCCGCCCGTCGTTGCTGTGGCCAGAAGAACGTTCATCCCGCTGCGCACATCAGGGGAGGCGAGCGGGGCGGGCTCTGCTCGGATTCATCTGCCCGGGCTGTGGCAGCCGTGGCTTGCGCCGTCCACGGAACCTCCACCAGCCAGCGCGGGCCGTTCCGGATGAACGCAGTCGCGTTCCACCACCCACTGCAGGTGCAATGCCGGTCGCTGCACGGCTCGTGCCCCCGCCGCAGGCGCCGGCCGCCATCGCCGGAACCCCGATCATAGCCACCAGCAGAATCGCCCAGAGCCTCATCGGTCACTTCGCCATGTTGTTGACTTCGCCGTACATCTCATTCGGCCGCCTGAATCACTTTCGAGTTGCTCTCATAGGCCCGCTGCGCCAGCACCATCTGCACAAAGGCGCCCACGACATCCACATTCGAGTTTTCGAGGTATCCCTGCTGCAGCGTCCCCAGCCCTTCTGTTCCTCCAGGATTGCCCAGTACCGGATCGCCCGAAGAGAGCGTTGCGGTAAACAGATTCGAGCCGACGCTCTCGAGACCGCCGGGATTGACAAACGTCGCGAGCTGAATCTGGCCCAGCTGCGCCGGATTCTGCTGGCCGGGCAGGGTCGCGTTCACCACCCCGTACTGGGTGATGGTCACCGCCGTCGCGTTGGCCGGAATCGTGATGTTCGGCACCACCGGATCGCCCGCGGCATCGACCAGCGTGCCCTGGTTATTGAGATAGAAATTCCCGGCCCGCGTATAGGCCAGGGTTCCATCCGGACGCGACACCTGAAAGAAGCCCGTCCCCTGAATGGCCAGGTCCAGGGGATTGTTCGTCTGGTTCATGTCGCCCTGGGTCATAATGACCTCGCTGGCCGCAGACTTCGTTCCCAGACCGATCTGTAGCCCCGCCGAAACCGTCTCCTGGCTCTGCGCCGCGCCCGGTGTTACCAGGTTCTGGTAAATCATGTCCTGGAACTGCAGCTGCCTCTGGCGAAACCCCACCGTCGACGAGTTCGCCAGGTTGTTAGCGATCGTGTCCAGATTGAGCTGCTGGGCGCTCATCCCGCTCGCTGCCGTATACAAGGCTCGAATCATGATTCCCCTCCTGCGCTAAGAAACGCGCGGCAAATCCTCGCTCGCCGTCTTGTCCAGATCGTTCGAGAAGATCGAAACCGCCTTCTCCATCATTTCCGCCTGACGCTGCATCAGCACCAGCTGCAAACTTCCATTGATCACATCCTGGTTCGAGGACTCCAGTGCTCCCTGATGAATGGCCCCGGTCGCCGCCGTGGCCTGAGCGCCATCCGCAGGGGCGTAGCGGTTCGCCCCCTCGGCCGTCAGTGCGGCCCCGGAGGCGAATCCAAAGACTGCTATTTTCCCGGCGATGGCGCCGTTGACGGACACCGATCCATCCGACCCGACCGCGATCTCCCCGGCCGGAACCCGGATCGGCTGATTCCGCGCATCGAGCACCGGCTCGCCCGCCTGCGTGGTCAGCGTTCCGTCCTGGGCCCGCTCGAATTGCCCGTCGCGCGTATACCGAATGCCCTGTTGTGTCTGAACAGCGAAGAAACCATCGCCTTCGATGGCCAGATCCAGCGAATTACCGGTGGGAGTCAGCGCTCCCTGGCTCAGGTCGAGCCGGCTGCCCCCCAGGACGCCAAAGGCATTCACGGTCGTGTTCAGCTGGGAATTGAGGGCGTCGGGACCGAGAATCGCAGAGCGAAAGTAATCCCGTTCAGCGCGATAGCCGGCGGTTCCGGCATTGGCCAGATTCCCGGCCGCCACATCGAGCGCCTGACTCCGCGCGAGCCAGCCGGAAAACGCTGCATAGTATCCGCTGTCCACCGATCCGTCGCCTCCCGGAACCCATTCATGCAGGAGCAGGGCCGGAGAGCCGCGCGGTCGATTAGAAATCGCTCATGCGTACAGTTCGCAGGAGATGGTGATCTGGAAGGTCAGATCCTCAAACCGGTAGCTGCGTTCGACACGGATCGGGGCTCGCTGGCTGAACAACTCGTAGCTGGTTCCGGCCACCACTGTCGGCGTCGACAACAGACAGCCCGAGGCCAGGGCCGGGTCGAAGCCCTTCCAGGCTCCTGCCACCATGTTGCACACTTCCCCAATCGCATCGCGCACCATCCCGTCCACTTCGCCCGGGTCGATTCCGGTCATTTTTTCAGCGATCCGCATCGCGGCCGCTCCGCTGGTGTGCAGGACCACCGGCTGCCACGCCGTGGTCAGCTCGCGGCAAATCGCCTCGACCACGCCCGAAAGAATGGCCTCCTCGATGTCAGTCAGCTCGCGCGCCTCGCTCGGCTTTCCTTCGCCCCCCAGCAGCAGATCGATCATCGAGGGCGCCGTCGTCAGATCCATCTGGAGCACAGAAATGGCACGCAGCGGTTCGAGGCGCACCGAACAAACGTAGGCCAGCTCGGGAATACGCAGGAGGAATTCGCTGAACGGGATCTGTTCGGCCGAAACCAGGCTGACCTGCACCCGGCTGCGAAACCATGCCCCCAGATGATGCGTCAGATTGCGGGCGAAGATGTCGTTGATCATGCTGATGGCTCGCAGCTGCTCGTTCGAAATCTGCCCGGAGCGGGAGAAGCTCCATGGCAGCACCCGGCTGCGCGCCGGGTCGACGGTGGTCTGAGTGCGCGCCCGCGCTGCCTGAAAGAGCGCATCGATCTCCTCCTGCCCGAGTTCCTTTTCCATCGGCATGGCGCTTTATTTCCTGTCCCGGCTAAAATCCTGGAGCTGTGCCCTGAGGTGTACAACCGCCGAGGAATGAATCTGCGAGACCCGCGACTCGACCACACCCAGCGCGAGGCCGATTTCCTTCATCGTCATCTCTTCGTAGTAGTAGAGCGTTACCACTAAACGCTCCCGCTCCGGAAGGTGCTCGATGGCCGCCGTCAGCCGGTCCCGCATCTCGCCCCGCAGGCAGCGAAAGAGCGGATCCTCCTCCGGATGGTTCGGAATGTAAGCCAGCTCCTCTTCACCCGAGTCCGCTGAGCGCTCCAGATGCAGCGTGCCGATTTCCAGGCCCTTCAGTTCCCCCAGCAGCTGCTGATACTCCTCGAGGCCGAGATTCATTTCGCGCGCGACCTCGGGCTCCGACGGTGCGCGGCCACACCGGGCCGTCAGCTGCCGAATCGCTTCCTCGACCGCCCGGCCCTTCCGGCGCAGATCGCGCGGGCTCCAGTCCAGGGTCCTGAGACTGTCGAGAATCGCCCCTCGGATGCGGAACTGCGCGTAGCTGCGGAATTGCACCTTCTTCGCAGGATCGAATTTGCGAAAGGCGTCCAGCAGGCCGACGGTTCCGGCACTGACCAGGTCCTCCATGTCCACATGCTGGGGCAGGCGCTCATGAATGCGGCGGGCCATCCAGCGCACCGCGGGCATGTGCTCGAGCATCATCCGCTCCCGCTCTTCCTCGACCCGTGGGTCACAGGCGGGCGGCGCATCTTGCCCGTCGCCGCTCTCTCCCCTCGCCCTCCTGGACCGCTCCACTCGTCCCCACGGCCCCGCTGCCTGGCCTGCATATTCCATTGCTTCCTTCCCTGCTTCCTGATCGCTTCCTGCTTGCCTGCTTCTATGGACCCTGCCGCACGATCCCCACCGCCCGCACCGGCACCTCGGGCGGAATCTCCACCGGCGCAATCACCGTGAGCCGGGGCAACACCGGTTCGAGCCACCGCCGCAGGTGATACCGGGCAGGACTGGCACAGAGGAGCACGGGCTGGGCCGTCGCCGAGGCCGACCCCATGAGAGTTTTCAAAGAATCGGTGATGCGCCTCAAAACAGGGGTGTTCCCGCCGCTGGTCAGCTGGCGAACCGACGGATCCGGCGAGACCAGCCCCATTAACTCCTCTTCCAGCGCCGGCTCCAGGGCGATCACCCGCAGCGTCCCGTCCGCTTCGACCAGCGGCTGTGTCAGCCGCCGGCCCAGTGCCTGGCGCGCGGCCTCCACCATCGCAGGCAGACCGCGGTTCTGCGGCGCCATCTCCACCAGCGCTTCGAGAATCGCTCCCAGATCGCGAATCGAGACCCGTTCGCGCAGGAGCTGCTGCAGCACGCGCTCGACCTCGCCGAGAGAGAGAATCTTCGGCACCAGTTCCTCCACCAGCTTCGGATGGCTGTCGGAGAGAGAATCGAGCAGCCGCTTGGTCTCCGCTCTCCCCAGCAGCTCATACGCGTGCCTGCGAATCAGCTCCCCGAGGTGCGTCCCGATCAGCGTCCCCTGATCCACCACGGAATAGCCCGCCGCCAGCGCCTCCTCCTCGACGGCTGGCTGAATCCAGCGCGCCGGAGCACCCCATGCCGGTTCGTGCGTCTCTTTCCCCGGCAGCGGACGGGGCTGCGCCTCGGTCGACACCGCCAGCAGGCAATTGCCCTCCGTCTGCCAGCGCCCTATCTCGATGCCGCGCAGCGAGACGACGTATTCCCGCGCTTTCAGCCGCAGGTTGTCCGAAATGTGCACCGGAGGAATGAGGAAGCCGAGTTCCTGGGCCAGATGACGTCGCAGGGTCTTCACACGCCCCAGCATCTGCCCTCCCTGTTTCTCATCGACCAGCGGAATCAGCTGGAATCCGATTTCCAGGCTCAGTTCGTCGAGCCGCAGCGTCGCCGCCAGATTCTCCGGCTTCTCCGCCGTCTTCTTCGCCGCTTCGGCCTCGGTCGCCGGAGGCTCGCGTTTCGCTACCCGCGTTCCCGCGTAGCCCAGCACCACGGCTGGCAGCAGAAACGCCAGCTTGGGCAGGCCCGGAATCAGGCACAGGGTTCCCTCCATCTCCCGAAACTCATCGCGGAGATCCTGCTTCGACATGCGCAGCCGGCCTTCGCGGCTGCGCCATTCCATCAGGTAATCGACCCCCGCCCAGGCGAGGAAGATCCACGCACCCTCGACGAGCAGGTTGTAGATCTCGGCAAAGACATCGGGATACTGCTCGGCGCTCAGGGGGGAAATCTCGGTCTGCGCCTCGATGGCATGCACGGCGAAGAACCCCAGCACCACCACCGGCACCATCGACTTGCCCAGACGCACCATGCCGCGCAGCGAGAAGACGTTCTTCACGTTCTCCGCGGGATTGAGCCGCTCCGGCTTCGGCGACAGCGCTTCGAAGTTCAGAGCCCAACCCCCGCCCTGTGCAATACCGGCGGCCACGGCGGCTGCGAGAGACGCGAGAAAGACGACTCCCATCGGCTCGAGAACCTTCAGCAGGATGCCGCGCATGGCCAGCGCCGTCTGCGCGGCCGACGCACGATCCCATGCCGCCGGCTGGCCAAGAGCCAGAAGCGCCCGATACGCCCCGGCCCATCCCGTCACCCATTTCCCGGCTATTGCGCCCAGAACGTAGACGCCGGCCAACATCGACGCGCCCGCCATCAGATCGCGGCTGCGCGCGCGGTCGCCTCGCTCGGAGGCTTTCTGCCGTTGCCGTGGTGTCGCCTGTTCGGTGCGATCCCCTGGCATGGTTATGCCGTCCCCGCCGCGTGCGCCAGCAGCCGTCCGGCGGCATCGAGCAGCGATGCAAAGCGCGCCTCAATCCAGTGCGGCCACAGGGCCAGCGATCCGATCAGCACCCCGTAGCCCAGCAGCGTCTTCAACGGCACCGTCAGGGCCATCACCGGCAGTTGTGGCGAGAGCTTTCCCGCCAGCGCCACCGCCAGCTCGGCCAGCAGCGTTGCCGTCATCACCGGTGCGGACAGTTGCAGCGCGGCGGCGAAGATGCCCGACGCCATCGTTACCAGCGTCCACCCGGCTCGCGGGTCGAGCGTCACCGTCCCCACCGGCGCCGTCGCAAAGGTGCGCAGCAGAGACGCCAGCATCGTCCGATGCAGTCCCGCTCCCAAAACCGTGAGCGTTCCCAGCAATCCGAAAAGCTGCCCCATCAAAGGAATCTGCACCGGCGCATTGGGATCCATCAGATTGACCAGCGAAAAACTGAACTGGAACCCGAGCACCTGCCCGGCAAACTCCAGGGCCTCAAACAACAACGACAGCGTCAGGCCGAAGACCAGCCCCACGCTCAGCTCGCCCAGCACCGCCATGATTCGCAGCTCTACATGCGCTCCGGGAAATACCGCCACCACCGGAGCCACGAGAAACGACACGGACAGCACAAACGCCGCCTTCACACGCGCGGGAATCGCCTCGGAGGAAAACACCGGCGCAAAGACCATCAGTCCACTGATGCGCACCAGCACCAGCGTCATGGCCTCCAGCGTGTTTTCCCAGTCCGGTGTCATCCCAGCCCCAAAAAACGATGGAAGTCTGAAAACAGCCCGATGGTGTAGGTCATGAGCCGCCCCAGAAACCAGGGCAGCGCCGCCATCAGCAGCCCCACCACCACCAGCAGCCGCGGCACCGTCGAGATCGTCTGGTCCTGCAGTGAGGTGAGGGTTTGCAGCAGGCTGATCAGAAAGCTGGTCACGCACGCCGCCAACAACACAGGCGCGCCCAGGATCAGCGCCTCGCGCAGCAAATGCCGCATCAGCTCCGCCGCCTCATCCGGTCCCATCGTGTCCCTCCCTCTCTGACTCACCCCGCAACCGCTGTGCATTTCATCTCATCCGCCCGCCACCCGCCCTCATCCGCCCACCTCAAAAGCTCTTCAGCAGCGAGCCCGCGAGCAGATTCCAACCGTCGACCATCACGAACAGCAGAATCTTGAGCGGCGTCGAGATCACCACCGGCGGCAGCTGAAACATCCCGATCGATGTTGTGATCGAAGCCACCACCATGTCCACGAGCAGAAAGGGGAGAAACAGAACCGCACCAATTTCGAAGCCGGCCTTCAGCTCGCTCAGGATGTAGGCAGGAACCACGACGCGCATCGGCAGGTCGTCCGGCGTTCGCGGACGCGCGGTCATCGACGCCGAGACAAACAGGGCCAGGTCCTTCTCCCGTGCGTAGCGCAGCATGAAGGCCTTTGGCGGGCCCGCCCCCCGGTCAATCGCGTCCCAGCCCGAGATCTGCCCGGCGCGAAACGGCTCTACCGCCTGCTGATCCACCTGCACCAGAACCGGCTGCATCAGAAACCAGGTCATCATCAGTCCCAGGCCCATCAACACCTGGTTCGAGGGCGCCGTCTGCGTCCCCAGTGCCTGGCGCAGAAAGTGAAAGACCACCAGTAGGCGCACCATCGGCGTCATGGACAGCACGATGGCCGGCAACAGTGTCAACAATGTCAGGGAAAAGACAATGGTCCAGGGAATCGAATTGTTGTTGCCGATGTGCCCCGACAGATCCAGGCCTGGCAGTTGATTCTGCACGCGGACGGCAGCCAGCAACAGCAGGTTCACTGTGCGGGCTCCCTTTTCCGCCGCCGATGTGCCGGAACTTCCATGATCGGCGTGATCACTTCGCTGCCCAGGGCCAGCAGCACGCTCTTGCCGCGGCAGTTCACCAGCACCAGCGATTTCTTCGGACCCAGATTCAGCCGGCCCTCCAGACGAATCGGCATTTCACCAGCCGTCGGCAGGCTCATCAGCCGCCGCAGCCACAACCCCATTCGCATTGTCCAGCTGTAGCGGGGCATCGGTGTTGTCCCATCGAAGACCGGACTCAGGACCATTCCCATGCTTTTCTTTCCTCTCACCCGCGGTTCTTCAGCCAATCGCGCAATCTCCACAGCCCGTTCCGCCTCTCCTCACTTGTTTCTGCTAGGCCAGCCTCGTCACCCTAACCGCCAGTTGCTGGTCCAGAACTTCGAACTCCGACCACATCAGAAGCGCGCCTCCGCAGCGCAGCGGCACGTCCTGAGCGTGCTCGTGCTCGGTCTCGACCACCGTGCCCTTTTCCATCGAGAGCAGGTCCTGCACCCGAAAGGAATGCACCTTCACCAGCACATCCAACTGCATGGCGAGGTGATCGAGCCGCGTATCCCTCTCTTCTTCTTTGGGCAGTGCTTCTTCTGCGCTGCCGTCGCGCACGGCCAGCGCCTGCGTGCCCCCTGTCGCCTGGATTGCCGCAGTCCCCGCAGCACTCGCGGGCGGCGAAGGATTTGGATCCGCTGCGACCGCGGCGGCCACATTCGCAGATCCCTTGTTGTCCGTCAGCTTAGGCATCGCGCACTTCCTGCATGCGCCCGGATGCCCCAAAACGGCACACGAAGATTAGAGAATTCTCAGATTCCCGGTCCTATCCCCGAACCTCCGACGGATTCTCCTGCGGATCGTCCGGGGGTTGCCTTCCTCGGCGTGGCCGCACCACTTCCGCTTCAGGCCGCGGCGGTCTCCGCCTCACTCTTCAGCGTGAACCAGAAGGTCGCCCCCTTCTCGACTGCGCCCTCCGCCCAGATGCGCCCGCGGTGCCGCGCCAGGATCCTCTGCACCGTTGCCAGTCCGATTCCCGTCCCCGGAAATTGGCTGCGGCTGTGCAGACGATGGAACGGCTGGAACAGCTGGTCGCCCAGCTTCGGATCGAATCCAGCGCCATCGTCCCGCACGTAATACACCGTTTCACCCCGGCGGCTGATCGCCCCGAATTCGATACAGGCTGACTCATGACGCGAGGTGTATTTCCATGCGTTGCGGAGCAGATTATCGAGCGCGACCCGGATCAGTCCTTCATCCGCCTCGATCGCCGGCAGCTGCGCGATCATGAACTCAACCCGGCGATCCGGCTCAGCCCGTTGCAGGTCCTCCGCGATCCGCGTCACGATTGCAGTTAGATCGACACGGTTCATCTTCACCGCCGTGGTACTCGCCCTGGACAAATTCAGCAGGTCGTCGATCAGCGAAGCCATGTTGCGCGTGGCCTGCCGCAAATGCTCCAGAATCTCCTTTCGATCCCCTTCGCGCTTCTCCCGGTCGAGCCCGCCCAGGATGTAGACCATTCCCTGTACGGCATCGAGCGGGCCACGCAGATCGTGCGCCACCGTGTAGGAAAATGCCTCCAGCTCCCGATTTGCCGCGCGCAGCGCCGCCGTGCGCTCCTGCACGCGCGCCTCCAACTGCTCACGCCCCCGGTTCAGCGCGGTATCGCGCTCCTGGATCTGCACCAGCATCTCGTTGAAGGCCTCGACCAGGACCGTGATTTCATCCTTGTCCGGATGGGGCGCCGCGCGCACCGAGTAATCGCGCTCGCGCGAAACACGCCGTGCCGTCTCCGCCAGCTCCACCATCGGCCGCGCCACCAGCCTTCGCGCTGTCGCGCTGATCAACAGCCCTGCCGCCATGCAGATCAGCAGCACGCCGCAGGCAATCGCCAGATACTGTCGCGCTCGCTGGCCGGTCTCATTCAGTTGGGCGGCGATGTAGACCGTGCCCGCAGGCTTGCCCTGGAAGACGATTCGATGCGCGAGAAGGACGTGGCTCCCGTCCACCCAGTCCTCATCGATCCTCCCATCTGCCATCGCGCGGACGGGCGGTGCCGGCACATTCGTCGAGCGCCGATACTCGGCGAAGGTTGAGCCGTCATTCGTCACCAGCGTGGCAGCCAGCACGTCCGGCGAGTTGCGCAACGCCTCCAGGGTGGTGGCAGCGCTTTGCTGATCGTCAAAAAGGAGTGCAGAAACGCTATTAGTTCCAACAATCTGCGCCGCTGTTCTCAGGTTACGGATCAGGTTCTGTCGGAACGAAATCAAATCGTAAGAAAAATACGCGATCGTCGCGAGCACCAGCACCGTAGCGCTCACCACCACGTTCATCCACATCAGTTTGGCGGAGATAGACCGGGAGCGAGCCGTCACTTCACTCCTCCCGTCTCACGTTTTCCTCTGATCGTGACCGCGACCTTCAGCAATTCCGAGCTCACCGCCACGCGATGGCGCGTACACTCGTCCAGATTCACGGAAAAGCGTACGTGATCTTCTACCTGCACAAACTCGATCATGCCGCCCTGCTCCAGAAAATCGGGCGCGTCGCCGACCGTCAGAATCGGCTTCCCCTCGGTGGCCGTCAGGGTCTCGACTACATGCGCGCGCTCCGTCGAGCCGATAAACAGAATCGAGCAGTCTCCCACTCCGTCCGGCCGGTTCAAATTGCGTTCCACCAGCGGCCGCCCGTTGATTTGTTCCCCCTCCACCAGCTTGCTGATCGTCTGCCCCAAAGAGTCCTGGCCGAGGACGCAAACCAGCATCGGGGTATGACCGGCACTTTCCGGCCAGCGCACAAATTTTCCGAAGTTGTAGAGATAGGCCGCCTCCACATCGTCCCGCGAGGGCTTCTGCGCTTCGGCTCCGTCGGCAAACGCGCCGATCGCGGCCAGCCCGTACAAGAGCAGCCAGGCGAGCCGCGCTCCCCACACCGTCCCTTCCCCTCGCCTTAGCCGTTGCCTTCCGATCGCCATCGCATTCGCCTGGTAAGATTATCAGCCGCCGCGGGTTAGCCGCATTACGCGCCGCACGATCGGGATGCGCAGGGTCGTTCTGCAGGTTGTTTCCGAAAAGCCCGATCCACGTTCTTCCGCCGAATTTGTAACCGTTGTTGGCGCTTATGCAGCCGTGTCAGGCTCCGTGGCCGGAGCGGCAAGCTCTGCCAGCGTGGCCACCAGCTTCGCCGGCTCGCCTTTCCTCACGAAAGCCTGCGCGTAGGGCGCGATATCGGCGGGCAAATCGTAAACGTCGGACAGAATAACGATCGGCGCCAGCGGATACCGTTTCCTGATGTTCTCTGCCGCAGCGACGGCCGTCAGTTGCCCGGTCAGCCGATAATCCATGACCACCACGTCGACTCTGCCCTGCGGAAATTCGATCCTGTCCGCCGTCACCAGAGCGGGCAGCGCTTCATAGCCCGCCTGGTCAACAATCCATCCATAAATTCGCAGGTGCGTCGGATCGTCATCGACGATCAGCACACCAGTCCTGCCGCTCATGGCTGTCTCCGGCCGGGAATCACCAGTTCACTCCAAAAAACCGCCGGCAAACCGGCCTGATTCCCGGGAGCATTTCCCGGTCATCCTACCCCGATTCCGACGCCAAACACAATGGGAGGAAGGTCGCAGCCCCACGCTGGCGAAAGTTCGCCTCCGCAGTCCCGAATCAGGTCGGTGGAGCAGCATTGCCGCGCAAAAAATCGAAGTCGCAGCCCTCGTTAGCCTGCAGCACGGAATCCTCGAACAGCTTCGCGTAGCCGCGCCGTGGCTTCTCGCTCCTGGGCGGGGATGCTTTCCAGACTGCCAGGCGGGATTCGATTTCGGCAGCATCGACGAGCAGATTCAGCTCACGAGCTTCAACGTCGAGCGAGATGCGGTCGCCGGTGCGGACGATCGCAAGCGGTCCGCCCACCGCGGATTCCGGACTGATATGCAGGACGACCGTTCCAAACGCGGTGCCGCTCATCCGGGCGTCGGAGATGCGCACCATGTCGCGGACGCCCTGGCGGGCGAGCTTGACCGGAATGGGGAGATAGCCTGCCTCGGGCATACCGGGCGCGCCTTTGGGCCCGGCGTTGCGCAGTACGAGCACATCTTCGGCGCTCACGTCGAGGTCAGGGCTATCGATCCGGCGGGTGAGGTCTTCGATCGAGTCGAAAACGACGGCTCGGCCGGTGTGCTTCATCAGGTGAGGAGAGGCTGCCGACTGTTTAATGACGGCGCTAGCCGGCGCGAGGTTGCCGTAGAGGACGGCCATCGCTCCCTGGCCTGACAAGGGCGATGCGAGGGGACGAATCACCTCCTGTGCGTGAATCTCTTCGCGTGAGGCAATCACGTCGGCCAGCGTTCCTCCACCAATGACGGGGGTGCGCAGATCGAGATGGGGCGCAAGCTGGCGCAGGAGAGCGGGCAGGCCGCCGGCGTAGTGGAAGTCCTCCATGTAATGCACGCCGGAAGGCTTGATGTTGAGCAGGACAGGCACGCGGCGGCCGAGATCGTCGAAGGTCTTCAAATCGAGGGAAACGCCGGCGCGACCGGCAATGGCGAGGAGATGGATCAATCCGTTGGTTGAGCCTCCTGTGGCCTGCAGGACGACCATGGCGTTGCGCACGGAGGTTTCCGTGATCAGGTCGCATGGTCTTGGGCCGCCGCTGACGGCAATCTCCGCAGCTCGCTTGCCCGTTGCTTCCCCGAGGCGCAGACGGTCGGCCTGATTGGCGGGAATGGAGGCGCTCATCGGCAGGGCCAAACCCAGCGCTTCGATCACGCACGCCATAGTGCTGGCTGTGCCCATGACGCCGCACGTGCCGGCGGAGGGCGCGAGGCGCCCGCTGATCTGATCCATTTCGCCGGTGTCGATCCCTCCCGCGCGATGCTCGGCCCAGAAACGCCGGCAGTCAGTGCAGGCGCCCACCACTTCGCCGCGGTGGTGGCCGACGACCATGGGCCCTACGGGCAGCACGACGGTCGGGAGATTGACGCTCGCGGCAGCCATGACCTGGGCGGGCAGGGTTTTGTCGCAGCCCCCAACGACCACCACCGCATCCATGGGCTGCGCGCGGATCATCTCCTCGGTGTCCATCGCCATCAGGTTGCGCAGGAACATCGCGGTGGGGTGGACGAACGGCTCGCCGAGCGAGATGGTCGGGAAAACCATAGGCAAAGCGCCCGCGAGCATCACGCCGCGTTGGACGCTGTCGATCAAAGCGGGCACGTTGCCGTGGCAGGGGTTGAAGTCGCTGAAGGTATTCGTAATGCCGACGATGGGGCGGTCGAGGGCCTGATCGGAATAGCCCATGGATTTGATCAGGATCTTTCTCAGAAACAGAGAGAAGCCCGGATCGCCATAGCTGGTCAGCCCCTTTTGCAAGCCGCTGGTCATGGATCGGTCCTGAGCAACGGTATCAGGTCCGGCATTACATGGCGGTCCGCCACCAGGGAGATTTCTCCATGGTGATGAAGCCCGTGGTGCCGCCGCGAGCGAGCCAGAGGTCGTAATAGGTGTTGGCTTCGAAGGTGTTGCAGGCGGGCCAGCTGTTGTCGGTGCGGAGGGTTGTTGGTCCTTCGGGCCCGGCCAGGGTGATTTCGCCGCTGCCGCAGGTAACGACTCTCTGTTTTGTCATGCGGAAAGTTGCGCCGTGGGGGCGAACATCCTGCGCCACGTCGTTCGCGAACTTGGTGATGAAAAGGACGCCGACGATCACCACCGTCCACATCAGGATTTTCTTCATAGGCGGATTTCGTTCGGCCCACACCCCCGTGCCGGGGTTTCACCACATTTTGTCACTCCCTGGAGAGGGACACAAGGAGATGCGTAACGAGACGGCGTATCAACGCGGAGAAATGACACCCGGAAAGCAAAAACGGGCTTCGTTTGAAAACGAAGCCCGCCGGGTTTTCGTGTGAGAAGAACTTAATTGCTGCCGCTTCCACTTCCACTGCCGCTTCCGCTGCCGTTTCCGTCATCGCGGCGATGCAGGGTCGGCTGATCGCTGCCATTGCCCGTATCGGTGCTGTCAGGCGAAGTGCTGGCGCGGCGGAGGGTCGGTTTGCCCTTCTTGTTGTCGATGATGCGGCGCTTGTTCTCGATGCGAGCCAACCGCGCTTTGACGTCGTTGAACTCCGAAGTTGTGACCAGGTACTCGTCCTTCGGGGGCAGGATCTTTGCGATCTCCTCTTCGGTGTGCTGGATGCGATCCGGCGTCTGTGGATGGTTCTCGAAGACCTTGGCGACTGCGCCTGGCTTCTGCTTTTCCAGGTTCTCCACCTTTTCGAAGAAGGTGACGAAGGCCTGCGGGTCATAGCCGGCGCGGTACATATACTGCACACCGAGATAGTCGGCCTGGGCTTCAAATTCGCGCGAGAACTCGAGGAAGGTGATGGGGATCAGCAGCTGAGTAGCTTCGTAGATACCGTAGCCGGTCCAACTGTAGCCGGTCAACATAATGAGCGGCACCATGCCGATCTGAGCATAATTGGCCCGGGTCATCTCGCGAGCCGCGTGATGGGCGCAGACATGCGCGGTCTCGTGGGCCATCACCCCGGCCAGTTCGGCTTCCTCATCGGCGGCCAGAATCAAACCGGAATTCACATAAAAGAAGCCGCCAGGCAGCGCCATGGCGTTGATTTCGTCGGTGTCGATCACCTTGATCGTGAAGGGAACCTTGCAGTCGGAGTTCTTGACGATGTTCTGGCCGATGCGATTCACATATTCGGTGACGACCGGATCGTTGATGAACTTGGTGCTCTTCTCGATTTCGTCGGCGTACTGCTTGCCCATTTTGATTTCCGACTCGGTCGAGTACCAGTTGCCCATGCCCCGTGCGCCGATGTTGCGGGTGCCGACGGCGTTCACATCGTCGATGCTGCCGCCTTTGACGCCAGGCATCATGCCGTTCTTATCCGGTTCAGCCTGCTTAAAGGGGTTCACGTTGGGATCCGTCAGAGGCTTGCTGTTCCCGGCGGTCTGGGTGTCGTCGCTGCCATCGGGGCTGGGCGCGTTCGCCGGCGGGGCGCCGGAGGAACAGATGTCACCGCCCTTGTCCGGAACTCGGTGCAGGACGGGGCCCGGGCAGTTATCCGCGGTTTGGCTGGCGGAGGGGGCCGGCTGGAGCGTCGGAGCCTGGGCTGGCGCTTGATCCTGGGTCTGCTGGGGGGCGGGCGCCGGGGTTTGCTGCGCGGGATCGCCGGAGCCGGTAGTGCTTTGCGCGTAAAGGCAGCTGCCGCCGAGGGCCAGGCTGGCGCAAACCAACAGATTGAAACCAATTTTGGGGATGGGCATGAGCGTACCCTCCTGCAGGGCAGACGGAACCCTGCTGGTCTTAGACGTAGTATGCGCCTTTTCGGTGGCGACTGTCCGCGGAATATTTTGCGGCGACTGAGAACGGCAGCACTCCCTGCCGAGCCGATCGAAAAACCGCACCGGAAGCGACGTCAGTTCACCTGCTGGAGCCGCTCGATCAACTTGCGAGCCAGGCTTTCGCCCGACTCTGACCACAGCAGCCGGGTCGAGATGCCGGCATTCTTCTGCACACGGTTGGTGAAATCGACCAGCCTCGCGACATTTTCTTTCACGCGGACCACAGCATCCTCGTCCAGATCCACGTCCTCATAAAGGAAGGGCGTGTCAAGACCGAAATCGACGCGGATATGGCCGTTGGTTTCGTAAGCGCCACTATCAAACTCCGGACCGAAACCGATAACGCGGACGACGCGCGGCTCATGACGCCACATAGTGTCCAGCCCCGGTGCCTGCTCGGGAACCCACAGCTCCCAGATCAGCTCAAATTCCCAGGCATAGTCTTCGTGGGCGTTCTCCATGGCAGCTGCGATGACGGCGCGGGGGCTGGATTCCTCGTCGTCGGTCTCGTTGCGATACACGCGCTGCCAGTTTGGAGATTCGTTCCAGGAAATAGGGTAGACGGTTGCGGCCGAGACGCGCGACGAGCCGCCAACCGCGGCGAACTGCTCCATGACTTTCTCGAGCGCGGCAGGCAGAGCCTCGAGCCGGAAGTTGGGATACCAGAGACTGAGGTAGAGCTGGTCAGCCATTTGCTCTTTCAGCGTACAGCGTTCAGATGCGGCTGAGAAGCGGCCGTTGCCGTCGGCCGCGGACTCCGCTCTACTCGATTCGTTCGTGGCGGTAGCCGGCCCCAGTTAGTGCTGCACCGATTTCTTTGATATGGCTGGCTCCGCGGGTTTCGAGGGTGAAGTCGATCACGGTATCGCCCAGGTTTACACCGTAGTAGGCGCGGTCGTAAGCGGTCTGGACGATGTTGGCGCGGAGGTCAGCGATGATTTTGGTGAGTTGGTGCAGCGAGCCAGGCCGATCGGTCAGGTGGATCCGGATGCGGATCCAGCGGCCGTCTTTAACCAGACCGCGCTCGATGATCTTCGACAGCAGGGTGACGTCAATGTTGCCGCCGCAGACGAGAACGGCCGTGCGCTGTCCGTCAAGGTTCGTCTTCTTCTGCAGCAGGGCCGCAAGGGCAGCCGCCCCAGCGCCTTCGGCAAGGGTCTTCTCGCGCTCGAGCAGGACGAGGATGGCGCTGGCGATCTCCTCTTCATCGACCGTAACTAGCTGATCGACATATTTTGCGACCAGAGGGACGGTGCGTTCGCCTGCGCGTCGCACGGCGATACCGTCAGCGATGGTGGCTTCAGCCGGGATCGTGACGGGATGACCGGCGGCGCGGGCCTGCAGCATGGAGGGGAGACGCTCGGTCTGGACACCGACGACGCGGATCTTCGGATTACTCTCCTTGATGGCGCAGGAGACTCCGCCGATGAGGCCGCCGCCACCGATGGGGACCACGACGGCTTCGAGGTCCGGAACCTGCTCCAGCAATTCGAGGCCGATGGTTCCCTGCCCCGCGATCACTTCGTCGTCGTCGAAGGGGTGGAGAAAGGTGAGGCCGTCGGCCGTGCTTTGCCGGATCGCTTCAGCGCAGGCTTCGTCATAGTCCGCTCCATGGAGAACGACGTCAGCACCGTAGTTCGAGGTGGCGGCAACTTTGACCAGCGGAGTCATCAGCGGCATAACAATGCGCGCGCGAATCCCATTCTGGCTGGCGTGGAAAGCTACGGCCTGAGCGTGGTTGCCGGCACTGGCTGCGATGACACCGCGGCGGCGCTCGTCGTCAGTGAGAGTGAGGATCTTGTTCAGCGCGCCTCTCTCCTTGAAGGCGCCGGTGCGCTGCAGATTGTCGAGTTTGAGGAAGACCTGCTGGCCGGTCATCTCGGAGAGTTCCGCCGAGTGCGGGGCGGGCGAGAGATAGATGTGGGCGCGGATGCGTTCACGGGCGGCGCGGATGGTATCGAGTGTAACGGGCATGCTGAGTCGTTCCCTTTCGACGATAACGAGGTGCAAATGAAAAAGCCATCGGGCTCGGGGAGCGCGATGGCTGTTGTGGATCGTGTTGCGAGGTCTAGCTAGCCGCCGGCTCCCGGTTCGATGGGCATGGTAATTCGCGCGATGGCGATGATGGCAGCGCGAATCTGGAGCGGCTGAAGCATGGGTAGAGGAAACCAGAGAGGGGAGGGCCGTGTCAATCCTGCCTGCGAGGGATCACGGGGCAGGATAATAAAGTATGCCCGTATTGCCTGAAATTCCCTCGCCTATTGCGCCGAGCTTCCAACTCGAGTGGGACAAGCTTGTTGCGTTCCTGGGTGCGTACGCGCAGTCAGCGGTGGGACGCGGGTGGATCGGGGCGCTGGTACCTTCGATGGATCGTGCGTGGGTGCGGCGCGCCCAGATGTTGGTCGCGGAGATGCGGCTGTTGGTGGCTGCGGGGATCATGCCGCAACTGCGGGCACTCTTCGATCCGACCGAGTTGCTCGCCAAAGCGCGGATCGAGGGCGTGGCGCTCGAGTCCGAAGAGCTGCGCGCGGTGATCGCGCTGGCGGAGGAGATCACGGCGTGGACGGAGCTGATGCGGACGCCGCCGCAGAATACGCAGGACAAGCTGCCGGAGCTGACAGAGCTTTCGCGCGAGCTGCTGGGCACGAGTTTGCGGCCGCTGACCGAGGGGCTGCGGGAGAAGATCCTGCCCGATGGCACGCTGGCCGACGACGCTTCGCCGGGACTGCGGCGGATCCGGCGAGAGATGGAGCGGCAGCAACGGGCGATTGAGGAGAGCCTGCGGTCGGCGCTGCGGCGATTCTCCGAGGGCGGCACCGTGCAGGATGAGCTGATCACGATTCGCGGAGAGCGCTTCGTGATTCCCGTGAAATCGGAATGGAAGCGGCGCGTGCAGGGCGTAGTGCACGGAGCGAGTTCGAGCGGGCAGACCGTTTATGTCGAGCCGCTGGAGACCATCGAGCTAAACAACGATCTGGTGCGGCTGCTCGAAGAAGAGCAGGCGGAGATTCGCCGCATCTTTCTGCATATGACGCGGCAAATTGCGCAATTCAGCGGGCAGATTCTGACAGGCGCAAAAGTGCTGGCCCAGGTGGACACGCTGCAGGCGAGGGCACGTTTCGCGCAGGAGTATGCGTGCGCCGTGCCAAACTTCGCCCATGAGGCGTCACCGAAATTTCGGCTGAAGAATGCGCGGCATCCGCTGCTGGAGCGGCGATTGCGCGCAGAGTCGAAGGCGATTGTGCCGGTGAGCCTGGAGCTGGCAGGCGTGGACCGGCAGCTGATCATCAGCGGACCGAACACCGGCGGCAAGACGGTGACGCTGAAGACTGCGGGATTGCTGGCCATGATGGCGCAGGCTGGTGTTCCGGTTCCTGCGGATGAATGCGTAACGCCTGGGTTCGATGCATTTCTGGCGGACATTGGCGATGCGCAGTCCATCGAACAGGATCTGTCGACGTTCTCCGCCCACGTCACGAATCTGAATCGCATTGCCGCGCAGGCAACATCGCGGTCGTTGGTGTTGCTCGACGAGCTGGGGTCGTCGACGGATCCGGAAGAGGGTGCGGCGCTGGCAGTCGCGGTAGCAGAGCATTTTCTGAAGGTGGGGGCTTGGTCGATTGTGTCAACGCACCTGACGTCGCTGAAGGTCTACGCGGAGAATGCGCGAGGCGCAGTGAACGCGGCCGTAGGCTTCGACGAGAAGACGCTGGCGCCCACGTACGAGCTGCGGCAGGGAGTGCCGGGCATGTCGGCGGGGATCAACATCGCGCAGCGGCTGGGGCTGAGCATGGAGATTGTCGCGGCGGCGCGGGCACAGCTGAACACGCAAACGCAGGACATTGCGCGATTCCTCGACAGCCTGCACGAGCAGCTGGCGCAGGTAGAGAAGGAGCAAAGCCGCGTCCGTCGGCTCGAACAGGATCTGGCCAGGGAACGGGCGCGTTTGGATGCCGAGGGGATGAAGGAGTGGCGCGCCAAGGTGAAGGATCTCGAAGGCCAGCTGGCGTCGCTGATGAAGAACTTCGAATTTCAGATGCGGGAGACCGTGAAGGCGATTGAGGATCGCGCGGCGCAGCAGAAGCTGTCGAAACAGGCGGAGCAACGGATCGCGCGGCTGCGGCGGGAGTTTTCCGAGAGCTTCAACACCGCGGTCGTTGCCCAGCATACGGGCGCCGATCGCGGCGACCAGAACGCGCAGCCGCACGTTGTGCGCCATGTAGCCGAAGGCGATACGGTTCGACTGCGGACGCTGGGCAAGACAGCCCTCGTACAGCGGCAGATCGACGACAAGACTTTCGAGGTTGCTGTGGGTGCGATGAAGATGCGCGTGGCGCGCGACGAGATTGCCGAGGTGGTTTCGTCGGGGCGCCAGCAGACGCCGATTGAGTCGGCCCGGAGGCGTGGGATCACGGTCCAGGTGGCTGAGCCGGAGATGGGGTCGAGCGAGATCAACGTGATCGGCAAGACCGCGGATGAGGCACGAGACGACGTCGAGAAATTTTTGGACCGCGCGTTCCTGGCGGGGCTGCCGCGCATCCGAATCATTCACGGCACCGGAATGGGCGTGCTGCGGCGCACTTTGCGCGCATGGCTGCTGCAACATCCGCAGGTCGCGTCCGTAACAGAGCCGGGGCAGAATGAAGGCGGAGCAGGTGCGACGGTGGTGGAATTCAGGGAATAGCGCCATGGGAATCGGGATTCGCACGGGCCATCGAGGGCAGGTGCCGGGACGGCAAGTCCCTTGACGGATCCCGGCGAAAAGTGGAACTATCGGCTCGAACGCAAGGTGTAAGTCCATGATTCAGGTCATCACGGTGGAGCGCGAATACGGCAGCCAGGGCGCGGAATATGCCCATCACCTCGCCGAACGTCTGGGCTGGAAGCTGATCGACAGCTGCATCATCGAAGACGTGGCGCGTAAAGCGGGTGTCGAGCCGACTCTGGTGAAGCGCTGCGACGAACGCATTGATCCGTGGTTCTACCGCTTTGGCAAGGCGTTCTGGCTCGGGTCGCTGGAACAACTCCCGGAGCATCCCAAGGTGTTCGACAGCGGACGCATGGTCGAGTTCGTGAAAGGATACGTACAGGAACAGGCTGCGAAGGGCGGCTGCGTCGTGGTGGGGCGAGGCGCGGCTTGCATGCTGGCCCGTTCACCGGGGGCGTATCACGTTTTTGTCTACGCCTCGATGGCGCGGAAGATTCGCTGGTTCGAAGAGAAATTTCCGGAACACGCCAAAGAGGCCGAGCGCGAGATCATGGCGACCGATCGGCGGCGCGCGGAATACATCCGCCGCTTCCACCAGCGCGAGTGGGACGACCGCAAGCTCTACCACCTGATGATGAATTCCTGCATGGGCATGAAAGCGATGGTCGAAGCGACCATCGAGGCCGCAGGCCTTCATTCTCTGGTGGCGACCGAGGACCACGCCAATGAGGCGGCGGTCTCCTGACGCGGAATCATCCCAAGGCTCTCGGTGAATCAGTTCCAGGACCGTCCGGCGCGGGCTTCCTCGCCGTTGTCCCAGACCATGGCATCGAATCGATGCGTCCCCCGGAAGCCGAGCCATTCGTAGAGTGATACGGCTTTGCGGTTGGAAGCTGTGACCGTCAGGGTCAACAGGCTGAAGCGTCGCTTGGCCAGGGCACGCGCGCATTCGATCATCAGCAGGCGACCCAGCCCCAGACCGCGGTATTGCGGCGCTACGCAGATTTGCGTAACGTGCCCGACGTCATCCCGTACCCGCGAGCAGAGCAGCAACCCTGCCAGATCGGAACTGCCGCGTTCAACCAGAGCGAGAGAGGCATCCACATCAAAATATCCGCAGCCAGGAAACCGGACGATGTTGTGCAGGAAGCGCTGGGAGCCCGCGGCCGTCCGGTACTGCTCATTGATGTGGCTGTCGAGGTGGCCCTCATACGAGCTCGCGATCAGCCGGGCCGCAGGGCCAAGGTCGGACTCGGCCCAGCGCCGCAGTTCCATGCCTTCCGGGAGGCGAATCTCGCTTCCGGCCGTCAGCGCCGAACCGTCGTGCTGCGCCAGATCGAGCGCCGATTGCAGCGGCCACTCCATGAAGATTCGTTCGTGAACCTCGAAGCCGGCGTCCTCGAAGATCCGCTGATGGGAACCGTGGGGATGCAACAGCAGTTGCGATTCGATGCGCGTCACGCCCGGCGTGCTCTTCAGCATTTCCAGCAGGCGGATCAGCAATTCATTGCGCACTTCGGCCGCGGATTCCCCGGAATCGTCAGCGCCTTCGCCCGGTATGACCGTGTGGGTATCTCTGGTGGGTATGGCAAATACATCGCCGACCACGGCCTTGTGCCCCTCGTAAACGCAGAAGACATAGCCGACAATACGTCCATTTTCGACGGCCACGTAGCCTGGCAGCACCCGCGAATCCAGATACTGCAGCAGCAGCTCCGCGGAACCGCGATAGTCCCAGTGCAGCCGTTCGCTCCAGACGTGACTCTCCTCCTCAAGCAGCGGACGCAAACTGCCCGCCGAGAAGTGGCGCAGGTCCAACAGTTCGAACTGGAGCGCGGAACTCATCGATACACGAATGCCCCAGCGCTTTTCCACGCGCCAGGGAGTTTCACTCCCGGCCTGACTGTAACAAACTGCTCAACGGCTGCGGACTGCTTTGCCTGAATCGCGAGCCATAACTTCATAGACGACCAGGCTCTGGGCGGGGTAGGTAAAGAGCGGCTCATATCGCCTCCCCGCAAGTAATCGGTGAAACTCACTTGCGCAAGGAACCTCGGCAAGGCACATTTCCGGAATTACCAGGAGATGTTGTCTGTCCGGAACGCCATCCTGCATGGTGCCGCCAGCGAACTGCGGCTCTTTGTTTGGAATTCTGGGATCGAGCACCTCGAATTCAAGCTTGATGCCTGGCTTCCATCCCGCCTCCAGCGCGTTAAAATCCGCTGCGTTCAGGACGGGCTGGCCGTTCATTGCAACCAGATCGTCGCCCACGAGCCGGCGCAGTCCCATCTGCTCGGCCGACGATCCTTCTCTTACTTCGTCGATGACCACGCCGTGCGGGCCTGAACCGGCGCTCTGCGGCGGGTCGCTCACTGTGATGCCAACATCGTAATTCACAGTGCGTTGATTGCGATAGAAAGAAAGACCGTACTGTACATCCCTGCGCACACGCCATACCGCGACGATACCCGGCGCCGGGTTGATCTGATCGAGAATCTGCGCCAGCGGACGCGTGGAATACGTCATATCCAGCAGATTGATGTTGTGCTTGGTGTTGGGCAGCGGACCGATACCGAATACCGGACCAATCCCGAACATGTAGAGGAGAAGGATGACCATGGGTGTCATGGTGGCGATGCGCAGCCGCTTCAGTCCGAAACGCGCAACCGTAATCAGGATGAAAACGATTGCGGCCACCCCCACCATGCTGGCGGCGACAATCGCTGCACGTGGCGGGATGGCCTCCGGATTGTGCAGATGCAGCGGCATGAGCAGTACGAACATGGTCAGAATTCCCGTCAGCACCGCGTGCAGAACCAGCAGCCATGGCTTGAGGCCACGGTTGCGGATGCGATTCAGATAATCGCCCGCAAGGATCGTGAGCGGAGGCACGGCGGGCAGAATATATCCGGGCAGCTTCGACTCAGAGAATGAAAAGAAGACGATGGGCACCAGGGCCCACAGCACGAGGAACTCCGGAAAAGCGTCTCCGGCGCGGCCGTGCCCAACATACAGAACCTTCGCACGCCGCACGCGCCATTCGTTGATCGATCCGCCCACCGCATCGACAAATGCGGTTACTGCGATCACCGCCCACGGCGTCAGCCCCAGCAGCATAACCGGCACGTAATACCAGAAGGGGTGGTAGTGTTCGAATCGATTCGTTGCGAAGCGCTCGATGTTGTGTTCCAGAAAGAAGATTCTGAGGAAAGTAGGATTGCGGCGCTGCACCGCGATGAACCAGGGCAGGACCATCGCAAAATAAAGCACAATACCCGGCCACCAAAGGCTGCGACGGAAGAGCGACCACTCGCGGCGCAGACCCGCAAAGATTCCGATAATCACCAGCGCCATAAGAGGAGCAACGGGACCTTTGGCCAGAGTGGCCGCGCCTACAAAGAAGTAAATATCGAAGAGCCAAAACTTACTGTCGGTCTCGTACCACGCATACCAGCCGAGCATGCCGATCGCGAACGGAGCGGCCAGCTGCATGTCTGTGGAGGCGCCGCGGGCAAAGCTCAGGATCGCCGCACAGGAAGCGGTGATCAGAGCAGCGTCGAGCTGGCCGCCATTGCGAAAGCGCCGGATATGCAGGTAGATGAGCACCACCAGCATGAAGGCAAAGCTGGCCGATGGCAGACGCGCCGACCAGTCGTGCACCCCAAATTCGCGAAAGGCGAACATGGCGCGCCAGTAGTAGAGGGCCGGCTTCTCCAGCCACGGATGCCCCCACAGAACCGGCGTGACGTAATCGTGGCGCGCCAGCATTTCGCGCGCGACCTGGGCATAGCGAGGCTCGTCGGCGCCCACCAAACCGATTCCGTCGCCGCCAAAGATGGGTACTAAGCCGTAGAAGAGGAAAAAGGCAGTCAGGCAAAACAGGGTTGCAGCTTCCGCGATCTCACTGATCGCCGGAAATCGAGAGCGGATGCGGATCAGCAGACCTGGCGATCGCGCATTCGCGGCGACGGCATTGCCGGATTGCAGAGTCTCCCGATTCCCCGACGCATCGCCGGGATCAGACGAATCCGCGGAATTCGCGTCGTGGTCGCGGGACCTCATTTCAGCTTTCTCTGGATATTTTGAGATCCTGGTCACGTTCGGGAGGGTGGTTCATTCATCCTGATAGCTGCTACGCGACCGTTCGCGCCAACTCCGCAGTACCGCGAGGCTCGTACGACCGGACAGATACCTGAGGCATGCATGCACCACGATTGAGTCAGCCTAACAGATTCCGATTCGATTCTTCCGAAGTCGTAGACCGGACCGGAACCATGGTCATTAGCTCGCGCCGCATGGTTTCGAGAATTCTGTTGGTGGCTTCCCGCAGTGGTCCCTCCAGGGTGCAGCCCCCGGCATGCAAATGGCCGCCGCCGCCGAAGCTCGCCGCGATGCGGGCCACGTCCAGCTGGCCTTTGCTGCGGAGAGAAAGCCGCACGCGACGATCGGGCAATTCGCGCAGCAGCACCGCGGCTTCGACACCGCCAATCCCAATTGCATAATTCACGATGCCTTCACAGTCTTCTTCCGCCGCTCGGGTGCGCGCCATGTCATCGCGGGTCACCCACAACCATGCGAGCCGGCCTTCGCGCCGCAGATTCGTGAGCGCCGCGCCCAGCAGCAGCATCTTGGATAACGGATTGGAGAAGTACACTTCCCGCGCAATGCCGGCCGGATCCGCACCGTGGTCGGCGAGTTCGCGGGCCAGTTCGAAAGCATGCGCATCGGTTCCTTCATAACAGAACGATCCCGTATCGGTGAGCACGCCGGCATACAGGCATGCGGCCATCTGAGGCGTCAGGTCGGCGCCGGCGGCAGTCGCGAGGCGGTAAACCATTTCCGCCACGGCACAGGCGCTGGTGTCGATCCAGTTCACATCAGCAAACGCCCGGCCCGTGGCGTGATGATCGATGTTGACGAGGAAGCGGCCCTCGAGGCCTGCCAGCCGCGAGCGCTGGATGGCGTCGCACTCCAGCATAATGACGGCGTCGTAGTGGCCTTCGAGCCGCGTACCCTGCCGGATGGTCGACGCGCAGGGTAATCCGCGGTAGATCAGTGGCACCGGGTCGGCAGAGACCAGATCGGCCTGCTTCCCGAGTTGATCGAGGAGCGCTCCGCAAGCCAGCATGGAGCCTACTGCATCTCCATCCGGGCGCGCGTGGGAACACACCGCGAAGCGGTGGCCGCGCTCCAGGACGGCCAGGACGGAGTCCACTCCCTCTCGATGGCTTTGCGTGCCGCTGCTTCGTTCGCCACCGTTCGGAGTCTGCTGCAACGGAATGTCGTGCCCTGCTGCCATTAAGGTCCCGGATTCGCCTTCAGTTCCCTGCACCCGACCGATGTTCAGCCGCTCTGTTCAGCACTCTGCGTCTTGATCCCTGTACGCCGCTTCCGGCCCAGCAGTTCGTCAATCCGCGCCTTCATCTTCTCAGACCGGTCGATATGGAAGGTCAGCTCCGGCACAAAGCGGACCCCCATGCGTTCCAGCAGCTGCGCCCGGATGTAACCCCGGGCGGCCATCAAACCCTCCAGCGTATCGGACTCCTCCTGCGCACCGCCGTCGACCGCCACGTAGATCAGCGCTGACTTTCCGCCAGGATTGAGCACCACCTGGCTGATATAGGCGAAGCTGATGCGCGGGTCAGAGAGCTCGCCCTCGATCATCGCGCCAATTTCGTCGCGCAGCGTCTCCGCTACGCGCTTCTGGTGATACTTGCGTCCCCGCTGCTCCGGCATACCGCACTCCCTCGACCGCTCCGCAAGGTGTGAACACAGAGTGGAAGAAAACCCTTGAGAATATCAGAGTGGGGGCGGAGCTGAACGGGAAGTATCGGAGGGTGAAGAAAAACCGAGAGTTCTCAGTACCAGATGAAAGAGGCATCCCGGGATGTCCTTCTCTGCGAGGAATTTCGGCGGCAAGTGCGGTGCGAGGCTATTTCGTGACTCAGATCACCCGCAGGACGACCACCGTCTCATCGTCGAAGCGATCGCGCTTACCCTGGAAGCGGCCCACGTCGGTGAGGATGCTCTCCGCCAGGCGCGACGCCGATTTATGCTGATGCTTCTTTACCGTCGCGATCAGCCGATCATTGCCGAACATCTCGCCGGCGGCGTTTTGCGCATCGACGATGCCATCGCTGAAAAACACCAGCGAGTCTCCAGGCTGCGTGGCAATGCTGAACTCCTCCCACGTGGCATTCGGGAACATGCCAAGCGGGAAGCCTTCCGCGCGAATCGTCTCGATCTCTTCGCCGCGGCAGAAGAGCGGCTGCACCGATCCGCCGTTGGCAACCTGCACGGTGAGATTCTCGTCGTTCCAGACACCAAAAAGCATGGTCACGTACTGCGAGTCGAGTTTGCGCTCCTGCAGCGCGTCGTTGAGGGTCTTCAGCATCTGCGACGGGCTCAGGTGCTGGTTCGCAACCGAGCGCATGATGCCGCTCACCAGCGCCGCGTAAAGCGCCGCCGGAGCGGCTTTGCCGCTGACATCGCCCAGCGCGATGGCGCTGCGATTCGCGTCGTATTGCAGAAAGTCGTACAGGTCGCCACCGATGGTGCGCGCCGGCAGGAACCGGGCCGCAAATTCTGCCCGCTTGTGTTGCGGCTTCGCGGGTGGCAGCAGCCGCAGCTGGACCTCGCGTGCCATGGCCAGGTCGCGCTCGAGCCGCTGTTCCTGCAGCGTGACTCGCTGGTAGAGCTGGGCATTTTCCACCGCAATGGCGATCTGCGCGGCCAGTGTGGTCATCGCCCGCTCGTGATCCTCGGTGAAGTAGTGCAGGCGGGTGTGCTCGACGTCGAGCACGCCGATGGCCGTGCCCTTGTAGATGAGCGGAACGGTCATTTCGGAACGCGTCTCCGGATTGACCATGTGGTAGCGGGAATCCTTGCGGACGTCGGGCACGAAAATCACGCGCTTCTCGCGGATCGCGGCCCCGACCAAACCGCGATCGAGCGGAATGGTGGTTCCGATGGGTCCAACGTTCTCGATGGATTCGCCCAGAACGCCGCTGGGCGGGGCCAGGGGCGCGGGTTCGGGTGGCGATGAGTCCCAGAGGGTTCGCTTCGGCTCCTCCCGCTTCTCCTGCTTCTCCTTGTTCTCGGAGCGGTGAACGGATCGAATGGAAAGGCGGTTTTCGAGGATCTGCTCGCGCTCGTTGACCAGCCATATGGAAAACATCTGGTAGTCGATGATGCGGCGGACAAGCTGGCCGACCCGCTGCAATAACTCATCGGGATCGAGGATCGAGGTAATTTCGCGGCTGATTTCGTTCAGCACCTGCAGGGTCTGCGCCTGGCGCGCAACGCGCGTGTACAGGCGCGCGTTCTCGATGGCACCGGCGATCCGCGAAGCGGTCAGTGTGAGCAGGTGCAGGTGCTCCTGCGTGAAATAGTTCGGCTGCTCCGACTGAATATCGATGACGCCGATCATGCGGTTCTTGGTGATCAGCGGGACGGCCAGCTCGGAGCGCACGTCCGGGTTGGCGTTGATGTAGTTGCCGGCTGTGCTGACGTCATTCACCAGCATCGCCTGGCGGTTCTGGGCTACCTCGCCGACAATGCCCTGCCCCATGCGGATGCGCATTCGCTCAATCTCCGGCTTGTGGCCGATCTGGAAGCGCATGCGCAGGTCATGGGTGCGGTCGTTAAAGAGCAGAATGGCGAAGATGCGGTAGTCGATGACGGCGCGGACCATCGAGGCCGTCCGCTCGAGGAGTGTTTTCAGGTCCAGCGTGGTGTTCAGAGTGTCGGCCAGGCGGACAAGGAATTCCGTCTGCAGCGGATCGACCTGGACCTGGACCGGCCGTGACGAGGCTTCCGGAGAAACCGGCCGGTAGTCCCCTTCCCATGAATGCTCTGCCGGGTTCTGTGCTGGATCCTGTTTCGGGTCCTGGCTCACGATTCTCCTGTGGGCGCACTGCGCCACGTGCGTCGAACGAATGCCATGATACGGGGTTTTGCGCGGGTCTGCGCCGTGCCTGTGGCGGCGGCGCGCGAACTGACGCTAAGGCGAAAGCAAGGCCTGATTGTGCTTGAATCTCAGGCGTTTTTCAATTCGCCGACAATTGCCACACTGGCGCTGGCTCCGATACGGCATGCGCCGGCTTCGAGCATCCGCTTTGCATCGGCCAGGTTGCGAATGCCACCCGAGGCCTTCACGCCGCAGCGCCCTCCGGCCACGCCCCGCATCAGCGCAACATCTTCGGGCGTCACGCCCCCGGTCGAGAATCCCGTGCTGGTCTTGAGGAAGTCCGCGCCCGCGGCGATGGCCAGTTCCGAGGCCCGCAGCTTTTCTTCCACAGTGAGCAGGCAGGTTTCGAGAATCACCTTGACGATGGCGCCAGCCTCATGGACGACTTCGACGACTCCTTCGATTTCCTGCTGGACGGCCTGGTTCTCGCCGGACTTCAGCAGGCCAATGTTGATCGCCATGTCGACGTCGTGGGCGCCGATCTTCACCAGCAACGCGGCCTCTTCCCGTTTGGTCGTACCCAGCGAGGCTCCCAGTGGAAAGCCGACGACAACACCGACGGGAATCCCCGTGCCCACCAGCTCCGAGTAGGCCAGAGCCGCCCATATGGGATTCACCATGGCGCAGGCAAAGCGGTGTTCCACCGCTTCCCGGCAAAGACGAATCACCTGTTCCTGAGTGGCTTCCGGTTTGAGCAGCGTGTGGTCGATCACTGCTGCCAGGTGCTGTTTCGACCTGAGGGCCTGCTGCGCGTATGCGTCCGCGTCAAAGCCCACAACTTCCTGTTCCTCATCTTCTTCGATGAGGTGCGTTGGCGTACTCATGGGGGCAAACTCCTTTCAGCCCGCCGATAATTCGGGTGCATCCGGAGGCATCAGACAGATGTCCGGCAGGTTCCGGTAGCGCTCTGCGAAATCCATCCCATACCCAATAACAAACTGATTGGGGATGGTGAATCCCACATAATCGGCATCGATTTTTTCCACGCGCCGCGAAGGCTTGTCAAGTAGTGCCGCGATGCGGAGGGTTTTTGGCTGGTGCTGCTCGAACAGGCTGCGCAAAAAGTTCAGCGTCAGCCCGGTATCGAGAATGTCTTCGACGATGATGACGTTTTTCCCTTCGATCGGCTGATCTAAATCCTTGATCAGCTTCACCGCCCCGCTGGTGCGGGCGCCCTTGCCGTAGCTGGAAACCGCGACAAAGTCGAAGGTGTTGTCGACCGAGATGCTGCGGGCCAGATCGGCCAGAAAAATCGCCGCCCCTTTCAGCACGCCGACGAGGACTATTTTTTCGCCGGCGTAGTCCCGATCGATTTGCCGCCCGATTTCGGCGACTCGGTTACGAATGGCCTCGCGGCTGAACAGGACCTCGAGACCGAACTGAATGCTTGTCGTGCTCACAGCCCAGATTAACTCCAAAGCCCCCTGTGGAAGCTATACTGAACAGACGCGCGTATGTACCCGTTTATTCATATTGGCCGGTTCTCTATTGGCACGTTTGGCATCATGCTTTGGCTGGCTGCGGTTGCCGCCTGCTGGATCCTCCACCGCAATTTTCGTCGCTGGGGAATCGACGCCGATGCCATCAGCATCGTCGCCGTTTCGACAGTCGCCGGTGTCATCGGGTCCAAGCTTTGGCACGTTCTCGAAACGCCTCATGCTTTGATGCGGCATCCTGCCGATTTGCTCTTCGATCGCGCTGGATTCGCCTGGTATGGCGGCCTCATTGTCGGGATTTTGACGCTGTTGTGGCAGGCCCGAGTTTACAAGCTCGGCCCGCTGCAGATGCTGGATCTGGCTTCACCGGCCGCGGCGATTGGCTATGGCGTCGGCCGCCTGGGCTGCCTCGTTTCGGGCGACGGTGACTACGGAATTCCCACCAGTCTGCCGTGGGGAATGAGCTTCCCTCACGGGCTGGTGCCAACGACCCAGCGGGTGCACCCCACCCCGATCTATGAACTGCTCGGTGCCCTGCTCATTACCTGGATTCTGTGGCGTCGTGGCGGCCCCGACCGCCCTGCGCCAATGGGGCAGATTACCGGTGAATATCTCATCCTGAGCGGCGTCGCGCGCTTCCTGGTGGAGTTTATCCGCATTAATCCGCGCATTCTTTGGGGGATGACGAACGCACAGCTGGCCAGTCTGGGCTCGGTCGTGTTCGGCTTTGGGCTGATCCTTGTGTCGCGAGCCAGGGCTTCGGCAAAATCGGCTGAAGCGGAGCGAAGGGCGGCTGCGGCGCACTCCTGACCAGGCGCGGGACGAGGTCCCCGCTCCATTTCAATCGGAATATCGGCCGTTTACTGGGCAAAGTTCCGTATCCACTCAACAACGCTGCGGACTGCGATCCCCGTGGGTCCCGACGCCATCCAGGGTTTTGCCTCGTCCACCCAGGCCACAGCGGCGATGTCCAAATGGATCCAGGGGGTATCCTCGGCGAACTCCTTCAGAAACATGGCGGCGTTGATCGCCCCGCCGTAGCGGCCACCGGTGTTCCTGATGTCGGCGATGCTCGACTTGATGACGTCGCGGTAGTCGTCGTCGAGAGGCAGCCGCCAGAAGCGCTCGCCGGAAGTCTTCAGTCCCTCGCTAAACCGCTGATAACTGCTCTCGTCGTTGGCGAAGAGGCCGGCGTTGATCTGGCCCAGTGCTACGGCAACGGCGCCGGTGAGCGTGGCGGCGTCGATGACGTGGGTCGCACCAAGTTGCTTGGCGTAGGTGATGCCGTCGGCGAGGACCAGCCGGCCTTCGGCATCGGTATTGATGATTTCGATGGCCTTGCCAGGCTTGTTGGGCGCGGGCATCGCGATCTGCACGTCGCCCGGCTTCTGCGCTTTGCCGGAGGGCATGTTCTCCGCGGCGCAGACAATGCCGATGACCCTGACCGGCGGCTGGAGCTGAGCAATCGCGCGCATCGCGCCGATCATGGCAGCGCCTCCCGCCATGTCGTACTTCATCTTTTCCATGTTGTCGGAGGGTTTGATGGAAATGCCGCCGGTGTCGAAGGTGATTCCCTTCCCGACCAGGCCGAGAACCGGGCTGGCTGGCGCGCCTTCCGGCTCGTAGATCATGACGATGAGCGCTGGCGGCTCGTCCGAGCCCTGCGTCACACTGAGGAAAGCACCCATCTTCAGGTCGCGCATCTCGTTGGTGCTGTGGACTTTGCATTCGATCCCAACCTCGCGGCACATCTCCGCGGCTCGCTGGCCGAGGATGGTCGGCGTAAGGCGGTTGCCGGGCTCGTTGACCAGGGCGCGGGCGAAGTTCTGTGACTCGCCGACGATCATGCCTTCGCGAAGTCCAGCCTCCGCAGCCCCACGGTCAGAAGAGTCGGACGCGACGACCTGAATCGTCTGCATGCTGCGGTCCTTGCGGTCGGAGCGGTAGGTGTCGGAGTCGAAATCGCCGATCACCGCCCCCTCCGCCAGCGCGCGGACGGTCAGCTTCGGATCGAGGCCCTCGGCCACAGGAACGGCAAGGGCGAGTTCCCGCAAGCCGCGCGGCTTGGCGAAACGCACGGCGGTCCCAGCTCCTTTGCGGACCTCGTGCGGGGTCAGGTGCGCAGCTTTTCCGAGGCCAACAACTAACAGGCGCTTTGCCTTCAGCCCCCCCGGGTTGTGGAGCAGGAGAACCTCGCAGGATTCGGCTTTGAACTCTCCCCCATCAAGAATGGCCTGGGCAGCCAGTTTGGGAGCTTCGTCCCCCGCCAGCAGGCGAATCTCGGCCTTCGCGGAGCCTTTGGGCGCGACGTCGATGGCAAAGACTGCGAAGAGTTCGGTTTCAATGTCGGAGACAGGGGCAAAGAGAAGTTTAGAATTCATAGGGTTTCGTCGGGTTCTGCAGATCTCTCCGGGACAGTGGTAAAGAGGGCGTTCGCCTCAAAATCTTCTACATTTTTCGGCTCCGGGCAATCGCGGCCCGAGCTTCCTTATCCGCCTCGCGGCGGCGCTCGGTTTCACGCTTGTCCCAGTCCTGCTTGCCGCGGGCGACCGCCAATTCGCATTTAACACGGCCGTTACGAAAATAAAGCCGGGTGGGGATGAGCGTTAATCCCTTTTGCTGCGTCTTTCCCGTGAGCTTTCGAATTTCCTCCTGGTGCAGCAGCAGTTTTCGTGTGCGCAGTGCGTCATGATTGTTGTAGCTGCCATGGGAATACGCTCCAATATGCGCATTCAGCAGGAAGGCCTCCCCATCCTTAATCAGGCCGTAGGCGTCCTTCAGATTGGCCTTGCCCTCGCGGATCGACTTAACCTCGGTCCCCCGCAAAGCCACGCCCGCCTCGTACTTCTCCAGCAGGAAGTAGTTGTGGGAAGCCAACCGGTTCTGGGCCGCGTCGCGGGTACCGGACGCCACCGGATCGCGCGGTTGGGACTTCGGTGGATTTGGCTTGACGAGATGGCTGGGGGGTCGGACCATAGCGTGGGTCGCAATTTCTCATCGTATATCGGCGCGGCGCGCGGTGAAACCGTGGCCTGCTCGCATGGGAACAATCGCCGGCCTGTTACGGGGCTGAAACCGCACTATGCGATCGGGATGCGATACTATTCCCGGCACGAAGCGGCCGCCCCGACGGGCCATACATCCTTCCCGGGAAAGCAGGGATCAGCCGCTCCGGCCTGTACGATTTCCTCTCCCCTCAATGGAGCTGCATGAAGAGAAGTATCGTTATCTGGGCATTTCTTGCCACGATTTTGGCGGCCCTCCCGGCAGCGCACGCGCAGTCGGCGGCGCACTGGTATAAGCAGGGTCAAACGGCCGAGGCGAAGGGCGACACCCAGGCCGCTTACGAAGCCTATTACCAGGCCTACCAGAAGAAGCCGACCGATGAGCGCTACAAGCTCTCCTGGGAGCGCACCCGTTTCCCGGCCGCAGCCATGCATGTGGAGCGGGGCGAAAGGCTGCGCGACGAGGGGAAATACACTGCCGCGCTCACGGAGTTCCTGCGGGCGATTGAGATCGACCCCAGCAATGAGCTGGCTTCCCAGGACATCAAAGCCACGCGCGACAAGATGAATTCGCAGACCCCGGCTCCGGAAACCGCGCCGCGGACTACGGACGAGGCGCTGGAACTCGCGCCCCCCATCCAGCTCAAGCCGATCTCGAATGAGCCGCTCACGCTCCATATGGTGGAGGACAGCCGCATCGTCTATCAGGCTGTGGGCAAGGCTGCCGGCATCAATGTGCTCTTTGATCCCGCCTACAGCTCGAAACGGATTCAGGTGGACCTGAACAACACCACCCTGAACGACGCGCTGCGCATTGTGGCGACCGTTTCGAATACGTTCTGGCGCCCGATCACTTCGAACACCATCTTTGTCGCCGAAAACTCGCGCAGCAAGCACACCGAGCTCGACGAGCAGGCTGTGGAAACGTTCTATCTGCACAATATCTCGCAGCAAAACGACTTCACCGAGATCCAGACGGTGTTGCGCAATCTTTTCTCGCAAGGCGCTCGCATCAACGGTGTCGCGAGCGAGAACGCGATCGTGATGCGTGCCACCCCCGACGAACTGCTGCTGGCCCACAAGCTGATCGAGGATCTGGATAAAGCCAAGCCGGAAGTCGTGATCGACGTGGCGGTGCTCGAAGTCAGCCGGGACCTGCTGCGCAATATCGGCATCCAGCTTCCGCAAACCGCGAGCATCAACTTTCAGCCGTCGAACGCGAACCTGAACAACAACAACAGCAGCACCACCAATACCGGCAGCACAACCACGAATGAAACGTCCACGACGACCAGCAGCATTACGCTGAATAATCTCGCGCACCTGAACTCCACGAACTTTGCGGTCACCATTGGCCAGGCGGCAGTGGATCTGCTGCTGACCGACACACGCTCGCGCATCATTCAAAATCCGCAGATCCGTGCTACTGACGGCCAGGAGGCGTCGCTGAAGATCGGCGAAAGAATCCCGATCGCTACCGGTTCATATCAGACCGGCGCAGCCACGGCGATTGTCAGCTCCCTCGTTAATACGCAGTTTCAGTACATCGACGTCGGTGTCAACATGGACATGAAGCCGACGGTACATTTCGACCATGACGTCAGCATGAAGTTCAAGATTGAGGTTTCGGCCACCAACGGAAACTCCAACATCGGCGGTATCACGGAGCCGATCATCACGCAGCGTGTGATCGATCAAACAATTCGGTTGAAGGACGGCGAGCCGAACCTGCTGGGCGGCATCGTGCAGCACCAAACTACCTGGACGATCAGCGGCACGCCCGGGCTCGGCGAACTACCGCTGCTCAAGTACTTCTTCAGCACACAGCAGAGGGAAGTCAGCGACGATGAGATTGTTTTCCTGGTCGTTCCGCATGTCGTACGCGGTCAGGAGATCGATCCTGACAACATTCAGCAGATCGATACTGGAACCACCAATAATATCGAACTCCGTCCCGTCAACCTGACTCAGGTCGTTCCGCGCGTCACGCCGACGGTGAACCGTGCCGCGGCTCCGGCCTTCGAAGGACCGCAGGCGGTTAACGGTCAGCCGCCACTGCCGCCTCCTCCGGCGGCTGCGCAAGCTGCCCAGCAGGCGATGACGAATATGCAGCAGGAGGCGAACCCGGCAGCGCCGGTGAATTTGACCCTGGCTCCGGAGCAGTCCACGCAGAAGGTGGGTTCAACGTTCAAGATGGTTGTGAACCTTTCTGGCGGCAACGACGTCTTTGGTGTGCCGATGAATGTGCAGTACGACGCCTCGAAGCTCGTGCTGCTCAATGTGGATTCGGACGACCCACAGGATCCGAATGTCCTTGGCAAAGACGGGCAATCCGTAGCTCTCGTGCATCGCGATGACGGAAAGGGCAATGCCGCCGTAGCCGCTTCGCGTCCGCCCGGCACCAAAGGGGTCAGCGGATCGGGCACGCTTTGCATTCTGACGTTTCAGGCAAAAGCCCCTGGGGACGCATCCGTGGCCATTATCAGGCCTGTGGTGCGCAACAGCGAACAGCGGCCTGTGCCGGCCATGGGATCGCAGGCAGTCGTCCACATCCAGTGAGCGGCGGCTCAAGGTATGAAGCCATGCAGTTAAGGTTGCACAACTCGGAAGGAAGGCAGAAACGGGAAGCCGGTTTGACGCTGGTCGAGCTCATCGTCACCGTCGCCATTTTAGGCATCCTCGCATCCGCGGCAGTCCCTATTGCGCGTTTTCAGGTGAAGCGCGAGAAGGAGCGCATGCTCCGCTATGACTTGTGGCAGATTCGCCGTGCGATCGACGCCTATAAAGATGCCGCGGAAAAACACGCTTTTCAAACCAAGGTGGACAGTCAGAACTATCCCCCCGATCTGCAGACGCTGGTCGATGGTGTGGATGTCCAAAGCAAGAAAGTGCGGTTTCTGCGCCACATTCCCATCGATCCGATGACCGGGAATGACGACTGGGGATTGCGATCGATGCAGGACGATCCCGACAGCACTTCCTGGGGCGGGCAAAATGTGTTCGACGTATACACAAAATCGGACGGCGTGGCCCTGGATGGAACAAAATACTCGGACTGGTAACCCATTGCGGCTAAAAACTCCAATTCGGAAATCGGAAGGTGGCTTCACCCTGGTCGAGCTGATGATCGTCATGCTGATCATCGGCGTGCTCGCCGCTGTCGCCATCCCCAGTTTCATTTCCTCCATCCGCAATGCGAAGGAAGCCGCGCTGAAAGAGGACCTGCATGTCATGCGCGACGCGATTGACTCCTACACCATGGACAAGAACAAGGCGCCGCAGTCGCTCGACGATCTGGTGCGGAACGGATATCTCAAGGTCATCCCGCAGGATCCTTTCACGCACAGCCGCGAAACGTGGGTTACGGCCAGCGACGACACCTACGCCGACCTCGATCAGACGGAGACCGGGATCAACGATGTTCACAGCGGGTCGGAGGAGCTTGGCTCGGACGGGCAGCCGTACTCGACCTGGTGAAGCTTTTGCAGATGGCCCCGCGCTTACCCACGAGCCTCACTGATCAGTGAGGCTCATGTTTTGCGTCGACATGACAGAATGTCTGTTGCGCCATGCTGCTGCCAGAACTCACCCGGATCCACGACCAGTTCCTTTCCCTGAGCCGCATCGCTCGCGAGCGCTTTGTGGATGCCCTGGGTGGCAAGCTTCTGTTGCATGGCAGGCTTGATGCCAGCGGGGTGGCAGTTGTAGTTGCGTCCAGCGTTGCCGGAGGTGTTTCGCTGTATGTCGATGCGGACGCCGATCGTCTCCGCGAGAGCCTCCGCGCGGGGTTCGTCGACTTCGTCGTCGCGAATCTCGATGAAGCACTACGCATCCTCAAGAACGAAATTCGCCGCACGCTACCAGTTTCAGTTGGGCTGGCCGCTGATCCCGAACCCTGCATCGATGCGATGATCGGGCGCGGGCTGCAGCCGGATCTGCTCTCCGCCACACCGCAACGCCAGGCACTTATTTTTCTCGAACGCGGCGCCCTTGCTCTGCCCGAACATCCCACCTCTGATCCGGCAACCTCGCTTCTCGAATGGACGGTTGCGGACGATGTGGCGCGATCCATGCCCCGCATGGCGCGCATGGCCGGGGAGTCTCTCGATCCAGCCCGTAACGACACCAGAGCGCGGCGTCGGTGGCTCGAGCAGGCGCCCCGTTATCTCGGCCGCGCCTTTGGCTCGCGCCAGTGCCTGCGCATGGTCGAGTCAGAGGCCGCTGCTTTCCTGTCTCGCGTTCATTCCGAAATCCCGGCGGCGAAAATCACCCGCCCTGGCGGCAAACGCTGACCCAAATCCGCCATTCTTCACCCCATCTGCTCGCATCTTTTCCGTTTCGTTTCGAGTCTCAATCGTTGTACGATCCAGCAACGGAGGTCCGCATTGCATGGGGTCCCAGCCCGAGTATTCAGCCTTCGATTCCCCGCCGGAATCGGTCCCGCAAACTCCCCAGGAACTTCAGGATGAGCAGCGCAAACTGCGCCGACTGCAAATCATGGTCAATATGGTGATGTCGGTGATCGGCCAGGATATGTCGCTCACCATCGACGAGGCCTCAGAGATGGTGGCCGACACGCGACGGGCGGCACTCGCCATGTTTCCCGGCAAGGAGCTCGCCTTCGATCTCCTGTACAAGCCGCGGCTGCAGCGCCTGATGCGCGAGCGCTTTCGAATCCACTAGCACGCCCGCCCCGCCTTCGCTTCGGTACGTCTATTTCTGATCGAGCGCTGTCAGCCGGAACGTAATCGTTCCCCAGAACAACCGTGCGCGCATCTGGACCGGAATGTGCCGATCGTCATCCGTGTACCAGATCCAGATGTTGCCCCGCTGTTTCACCACCCCGGCGTCCGCAGTCGGTTGCACTCTCACAGTTTGATACGTCCCCAGCGGCGTGCGCACGGTCTCTCGTGCCTCCACCTTCATCGTCACCGCAACCGTATGCATCGCATCGGCGACAGGCACGCGAAAGCCCTGGCCCGGAGTCAGGGTCAGCGATGCCGGATAGAAAATTGCGGACAGCAGATCCGTCACGCACGGACCCACCGGCGCCTCCGAATGCTTGCTGTTTCCCTTCACCAGGTTTTTCTCGTTGAGTAATGCCTTGCCCTGCGCGTAATCGAACTTGAGATCGGTACTGACCTGGCGCCGGCCTTCCTGCAGCTGTTTTGCAAAGCCAGCCGAGCACCCCGTGCGCCGGTTGAACGAGGATTGAAACCGATCGCTGACGCGATAAATGAGATTGATCGCACCCAGCGTGTCGCCCGTTGCCGTGACGCGCTCTTCATCGCCCTGCTGCTCGAGATGCATCACCGTCGTCCCCGCGGGAAAGACGCGCCAGTCTACGGTATATGTCAGAGTTTCCTTCGCGGGAAAAGTAAAGCCCGCGCGCGGTGGAATCAGTGTCGGCACGCTTTGCGCGGTCTGCCCCTGTGTTCCGGCGATGGGCAGGATGATTCCCGCGGCTAACAGCAGCTTCGCGGCGTGCAGCAGCGACTCCTGAGCGGTTCGAACAAAAATGCGATGCCCTCGCAATCGACTCCTTTACTTCTTCACCAGCATCAGCTTCAGGATGAGGGCAGCATACATGCCCGCGGCCCCCGACAATGCGTTATATTCGCGATGCTTTCGGTAGAGTGCCGCGGAGAATACCCCTTTGGTAGACGCAGGTCCCCCGGCCGCTGTCATCCGTGGCATCAGCCGTGGAACCGATGCAGCATACGTGTCGAACTGAGGAAACGCCGAGCGAAGATAGTCCTCTTCCGATCGAATCACTGGAATGTAGACGGCAGCAAACAGTATGACGAGGATTGCCGCGATCCACAGGCTGCGTGCCGCCAGCGCGAACCCGAATGCAATCAGGATCGATCCGAGATAGAGAGGATTGCGTGTATGCGCGTAGGGTCCTGTCGTCGTCAGTTCGGCGTTCTTCTTCACATACCCGGACGCGTAGCCGCGCAATAACAGTCCGGGCACGACCAACATGAGGCTCAGCAGAAGGAACGGGACCGTTGGCTTTGCCAACCACAGGAAGAGCGCCGCAAACACAAACCCCAGCGGCACGCGAATCCGCCTTGCGACGCGATTCCAGCTCCCCGCCACTTAGTGCGCCTCCCGCAATAATTCGAGCGCCGCATCCGTCACTGCTTCCGGCGTGATGGTCAGCAACCCTGCCTCCGGTTCGCTGCGGCGAGAGTGGTCACGCACGCTTTCCGGATGGCGCAACACGCGGCTCGAACAATGAAAGGGCCCGTTGCGCGCCGGATCCGTCGGTCCATAAATGCCCACGACCGGCTTGCCCAGCGCGCAGGCCAGATGCAGTGGACCGGTATCCCCGGCAATCGCGAGCGAGGCTCGTCGCGTGACGGCAATCAGCTCTGCCATGTCCGGATTGAGAACGTGCGGCTCACCACCGCTGCTCTCGACAATCTGCTGCGCAAGGTACGCTTCCGCCGGCCCGCTATTGATCACGACCGCATAGCCGGCCTCCGCGAGCCGCCGCGCCACGGCGCCATAGCGTTCCGCGGGCCAGCGCTTCGCACCCCATCCAGCCCCGGGACTGAGCAGGACAAAGGGTTGCTGCAACTGCGCCGCCTTCGCTTCAGCCGCCGGATCGCACGGCAACAGAGGCAATGGCACAGGCAGGCTCTCACCAAAGATCGCGTTGGCCACGTCACGAGACTGCTCAATCACATGAACACCGTGCGTCGCGACCTTCTCATCGAAGAGCCATTTCGCTGCAAATTCGCGCGGCCCCGCCTCACCGATCACTCGGCCCGTTCGCGCCCAGCGCGCCACCATCGCTGCGCGCACCGCTCCCTGCATTTCGACGGCAATGTCGTAACGCATCTCGCGTACCTCACGGCGTACGCGGCGAATGTCGCTCAGAGTCGCCGGATTCAAAGGGGATTTCGCCCACTGTTTGGCTGGAACCATGTGCAGACGATCCACCAGGGGCATCCCCGGTGTCCCTGGCTCAGATTCGTTGGCACAGAACAGCCCGCGCCACTGCGGCTCAATTGCCCAGCCAATCGTCCACTCGGGATGCGCCTGGCGAAGAGCTGTCACCGCAGGCATGGAATGGAGGATGTCGCCCATCGCGCCCAGACGCACGACCAACAGACGCAGGTGCTTTGGAATCTCTGGCAATCCTTTATTTTCTCATGGTGTCTGTTGCGGTTTGGCCGCCCGCTCTCGCCAGTGCCCAGGCAGCAAAGCGAACAGATGCTCGATCGCAGACGGCTCATCCAGCAGGCGTACGACGAGCCTGGCCGCATGCAGGGGCGCCGCATGTTCGAGCAGTGCCCGCTGCTCCGGCTGCAGGCGCATCATGTCCTTTTCTGTTGTCAAAAAGGCTCCGGCATCATGCCGCCGGCGCAATTCGACCAACTCGGCAATATCGTCGTGCGTATAGCGGTGATGATCGCGCCAGGCTCGCATCGCTGCGACGCTAGCTCCGCGCGATCGCAGTCCGGAAAAGAACTCGTCTCCCCGCGCAATCCCGCAAAAGGCCACCACACGCGCTATCGGTGGAATCTCCAGCTTCCGTTCCATCCACCACACGGGCTGGACGAAGCCGCGGCGTCGCAGTTCCGGCTCCAGTTCCCGGTCGTCCTGCCGCATCGTAATGATTTGTGCCCGTGACAGTGACGAGAACCCTTCGCGCAGACGGCCGGCAGGCAGCGGCCGACCCTGAAAGTCGTCGCTGTGCAACACAACGATGTCGACATCGCGAGCCAGCTGCCGATGTTGAAACCCGTCGTCGAGCAGATGAAGCCCGGGTCCGACGAGCTGAAACTCTGCCACCAACCCGGTTCGGTAGCGGCTGGCTCCGACGAATACAGGAGCGCCCGCCGCTTCTGCAATGAGCAAAGGCTCGTCGCCGAACCGCTCCGCCGATCCTCCCAGAGCTACCCGCTCCACAGCAGCAGACTGGCGCCCGTAGCCGCGTGAAAGAACATCCACGGCGACTCCACGCTCACGCAGCAACTGGGCGAGCCGGATGGTCAACGGGGTCTTGCCCGAACCACCGACGGAAAGATTGCCGATGCTCACAACCGGCCATTGCAGGCGTTTCTGCCGCGCCCATCCCTTTTCATAGGCGAAATTCTTCGCGCTTGTAGCGGCGGAATAGAGGGGGACAAGGGGCGACAGAGCGCGGCTCATCTTCTGGCCTCGGGACGCGCTCGGCGCTGGCTGGCCGGGTTCGACAGCCGAGCCGTTACCAACTCCATGAGCGCCCGCACGGCCCGCTCCGTTGCTCCGGCCTCACGGTCGAACACTTCTCTCGCGCGTGCTCCCATGGCACGCGATTCCGTCGTGGATGACAAAATCGTCGAAAGAGCCTCCTTCAACTCGGCAGGCTGCACGATTCGGATCGCGTCGTGCTCGCGAAGATTCTCCACGATGCCGCGAAAATTCTCATAACTCGGTCCCATTACCACGGGTACGCTGAACTGTGCGGGCTCCAGTGGATTGTGCCCACCTGCGGGCACCAGGCTTCCGCCGACAAACGCTCCATCGGCCAGCGAGTATACCGACCCCAATTCTCCGATCGAATCCAGCAGAAAGACAGTTCCGGCCGCGATCGGCTTCGGAGTCTCGACCCATTCCGAACGTCGCACCCAGGGTGTGCCCCGCCTCTTCAGGATCTCTGCAACCTCGGCAAATCGCTCCGGGCGGCGCGGGGCCAGAATAGTTACAGTGCCCGGCGGCAGCGCATCCAGCAGCAATCCCTCTTCGCCTGCCAGGGTCGATCCGCACACCAGAACGCATGCTCCCTGCGCGATATTTTCGCGCAGTAAGGATGCAACCATCGCCGATTCGGGTGAGCGCACGTCGTATTTGAGATTTCCCGTCACGCGCACATTCGCCGCGCCCAGTTCGCGCAGCCGCTCCGCGTCCAGTTCCGTCTGGGCCAGAACCGCCGCCAACCCGCGCAGCCTGGGCCGCCACAACCAGGCAAATCGCCGATAGCGCGGCCAGGACCGATCCGAGATGCGCGCGTTCACGACCGCAACCGGAATCGCCGCCCGGGAGCATTCCGCCAGCATGCGTGGCCAAAACTCCGTCTCCACCAGAACCAGCAATTCCGGACGCAAAGCCCGCAGCCATGCCCGGACGGCCCAGCCCAGGTCCAGCGGGAAATAGAACACGCGATCGGCGCCGAAACGCTCCCGGGCCAGATCCTGGCCGGTTCTGGTCGTCGTCGAAATCATCACACGCCAGGCATCCTGGGCGCGCTGGCCGGACGATTGTGGGAGCCTCGATCCCATTTCATCGATCAGGCGGCTGGCCGCCAACACTTCCCCCACGGAAACTGCGTGGACCCAGACAACGTGTTTCCCATCCAATCTTTCGCGAATGCGCCGCGGCAAAAATCCCAGCCGCTCCGTCAAACCCTCGCGATACTTACCGCTGGTGGCCATGCGAAAAAACCACCACGGAGCGCCCAGCACCAACAACAGCATTAGCGCGAAGCTGTACAGGATCAACATTCGCTTACCAATTTCGGCTTACCAGGGTCATAAGACAAGATGATAATGGTGACCATGCGCCCCGGTTTGCTCCGCGCTGTGCTGCGACGTCTTCCATTGTGTTGCCTTGTGCTCATCGCCGCCGTTCCGGCCGCTCTGTCGGAGTCGGACCCACCCCCTGCCAAAGATGCGACGGCATACCCAGCAGTCGATTTCCATACCAAGGAACAGGTCGCGATCGCGGCCGAGCCCTTCGATACGGCCGAAAAATGCAAGGTCTTTCAGGTGGATTATCTGAAGTACCGTTTTATGCCGATACGCATCATCGTCACCAACACCGGCAATCAACCTGTTTCTCTGCGCGATGCGCGCATCTTCTTCGTGAGTGCGAACGGCGATAAAGTGCCGGCGGCAGAACCGGAAGACGTGGAACGGCGGGTGAAGCCCAGAGACAGCCGTGGAGTCGCAATACCCGTTGGCCCCATCAAAGTACACACGAAAGGAAGCGCGTCCGACGACAAGATTGAGGCCGATTTCGATCATTTCGAATACGCTGCCCTGGCGGTTGAACCCCATACCACCCGCGCTGGTTTTCTCTTTTACGACATGCAGGGTCTGGGCGACACTCCGCTGCACGGCGGAAAACTGATTCTGCGCGAGCTCCGGGACTCTTCCGGCAATGAACTCTTCTATTTCGAAATCCCCTTCGACAAGTATCTCGAGGCCCGGCACTGAGGCGCTGCACCCTTCACCGCGGACCGCTATCATCGCAGGCATGCAGCTCAGACCGGCACGGATCGAAGACATCCCGTCGATCATGGACCTGGAACGGATTCCGGAATACCACACCTTTGTTGGCCACTGGCCGGAAGACGAGCATCGCACAAAAATGGCGGGCACGGATTGTCGCTATCTGATTGCGGAATCGGAATCGGGAGAGATGGCCGGGTTCGCCATTCTGCGCGGGCTCGCGGCGCCACATCGGTCCATTCGACTGCAGAGGATCGTCGTGGCAAAACCAAATTGCGGAGTTGGGCGGCTTATGCTCGCCGCCATCCTTGACTACGTATTCGGTGAGCTTAAGGCGCATCGGCTGTGGCTCGATGTCTTCGAGACCAACACGCGCGCGCACCATGTTTACGCGAGCCTTGGGTTTCGTCGCGAAGGGATTTTGCGCGAAGCCGTTTTCCGCGATGGCGAATACCATACGCAGCTTTTGATGTCGATCCTCGATCGCGAGTACGCTGTGCCGCGCCGGAGTCCTAAGGAAGCTGCGGCGGACCGAGAAGGGGAGTCTTCACCGGCGTCGCCGCGCCGAGGAACTGCGTGACGGTGCTCGATCCCTGATTCGACACCCAGACGTTGCCGCCGGCGTCGATGGCAATGCCAAAGGGTGCAATCAGCGAAGCGTCCGATCCGAAGCCGGTGCTGGGCGAAACGGGAGTGCCCGGCGAGGACGCGTTGGCTCCCTGCAATTCCGTGATCGACGCGCCGCGGTAATTGGTAACCCAGACATTCCCGGCTCCATCAACAGCAATACCGTTGGGGTGCTCGATGCCGCCTCCCGTGTATCCCGTCGATACGACGGTCACCGAACCGTTGGCCAGCAAGGCTAATTCGCTCACAGAATCCGAATAATAATTCGCCGTCCAGACGTGTCCCGTCGCACCATTCGTGGAAACCGCGATCGCATCGGTTGCAACCCCGGAAGGCGCCTCACCACCGCAGACCACCGTGTTCACCTGGCTTCCGTCGGAAGAGATAGAGGTTACCGAGCCGAGCTGCGCCGCCTGATTCGCGAACCAGGCGTTGTGATTTCCATCGATTGCCACAGCAACCGGACCCTCAAGCTGCGCTGAGCCAAAACCAGCACTGCCTGAATCAGCCGACCCACTCAGGGAAAAGCGCGACGCTGTCGAGTCTCCGTAGTCGGCGACCCAGACACTACCATCGGTATCGGCAGCGACCGCGATGGGAAAATAAACGCCGCCACCGGAGTAGCCGCCAGTTCCGGAGACTACCCCACCCGACGAGTTCAGCACGGTCATAGTTCCGTTACCGCCGGAGGACTGTTCGTCCGTCACCCAAACGCTTCCATCTTTGTTCACGGCGAGGCCATAACTCTCATCCAGGTCGCCTCCAGTGAAGCCGCCGGCGGGGGAAATTGCCTGCCCGGAATTGGAAAGCTCCGTCACCGATTCGAAGTAATTGGCGACCCATATATTGCCCGTTGTATCGACGGCAATCGAACCGGGAGTCTTTAATCCACCGCCGCTGTAGCTGATGCCAAGCATCCAGTCAGGAGGCGCTGCCGTGAGCGATGGCTGAAACGGTGCAGCGCTACTGGACAGCGCGTAAAGCGCTGCGACACCGGCAGCAGGATTGCGAGCAATATTCAGAGCGGCGTCGAGAGTGTTGGAGGGCGCTGATCCGCCAACCGGAGTCGCAGCCGCAAACAGCGTGCTGCACGGACTCGAAGCGGTCGAGTCCACGCAGGCCGAGAGGATATCCGCCAGCGTATTGATCTTCGTCGTCGGGATGTCGGCGTTCGCCGGGGGCGATGCTCCCGGTGCCGCGCCGCTGGAGAGCTGCACCAGATTGTTGGCGTTCGCAAAGGCATTCACGAGCCCCTGCGCATTCCCTGAGGTGGTTCCCACAGCTCCGTCGTACCCGAGGAAAGGCGTCAGCGACCAGACCGCCGCTACGGTCGTGACTTCGTTCACCGTGATCGTACCCAGCGAACCCAGACCGCCGCATGCACCGAGCGCCGCCATCATACCGATCGCGGCGTTATCGGTTCCCGTGCCTGCTTTCCCGCCTGAAGCGGTGATGTAAGCCAACCCGCTGCTCGACGGGCAGGTGACATTTCCCTGGATGATGAAGTTGCCGCTCTGATCGGTGAACGCGGCTGGACCCAGCGGCGATGCCCCATCGCCATAGCCGCCGGAGCCGGCAATGTAGATCTGCACCTCTGCGCCGCTGATGGGCTGTTGCCCTCCGAGCACTTTGCCCGAGAACGCAAAATTCGGTGGGGGAGGTGTCGACGAAACCGGAGAACCCGACCCCGATCCGCAGCCCGCAATGGACGCGAGCGCAACGATGGGGCCGACGACGCTCAGGACTATCCCATCAATCCGCATCCGACCTACAGCTCCATGGGGCACCGGACTCAACCAATTCGCGATTTACTTGTCCCTGGACTGGCGGCGCATGCGAACGAATCTGCGGATCTGCACGTAACCGATACCGGCCGCACTCGCAATGGCACCCAGGACAAGGGTTGGGTTTTCCGGCGAGTCGTCACACCCGCTCTGAGCGTGAAGCTGGAACGACGCGACAAGCAGCAGCAGAGCGACGGGAAGAATGGTTCTGACTCTGTTCAAACAAACCCCCAAAGTAGCAACCCCCGGAGCATTTCGGTCGATCTCACGCGTCGCCCTTCAGCGGGCAGGACAAATTTCGAGGGCGAGGATCGGAAGACGGGGTCATGATAACGCCCATGAATACGCGTCGCAAAAGAAAAATTTCCCTTGTTCGCAGGTCGCTAATGACAATTCCGGAACTTCCTCCAAAGCTGCGCAGCAAGCACCCAAATAGCCATTGTGAGCAGCAGAGATCGACCGATACAATATTTCGGCACACCTGCACATTTGAGGTATGAAAAGCAGCGTTTTGCAATCCGTCCCTGCCGGTGTGCAGGATCCCTCATCCGTCGTGGCGGATTCTGCTGATGCTCCGAGTCCTGCTGGCCAAAACACCACGATATGGTGGTGCATCGGGGTTCTTGCCGCATTGGGTGCCCTCGGCATGTCTCCGATCCTGATCGCCCTGTGGGAGATTTGGACCGACGACCCCCTGAAATCGATCGGGATGCTGATCGTACCGGCCAGTATTCTGCTGACGCTGCGCGTCTGGCGGCAAACCGGTTGGGAACTCCGCGGGACGTGGTGGGGCTTCGTCCCCGCTGCCGTGGCCCTGTGCATGAGCGGATTCCGGCATGGATTCACCTGGACCGCAATTGTGGGCCCGTTTTACTACAATCTCCTCTCTCCCAAAGTCGCGCTCTACCTGTTTGGCAGCGGGATCGTACTCTTGTTTGGGGGATTCCGCGTCTGGCGGCGTGCCTGGTTTCCTCTTGCGCTGCTCCTCTGCTCACAGCCGGTCCCCTATTTCGCGCTGATCCATGGCGACCTGCCTTTGCAAAACATTTCTGCCCACATCGCGCGTTCTTTTGCGGCGGCCATCGGGTTTCCTCCCAGCAACAAAGAACTGCTGCGACTGATGTTCACTCCGGATTTTGGATTGTTCATCGCTCCAGGCTGCGATGGAGTGCGCGGAGCGCTGACGTTGGGATACATCGGCCTGGTCACCGGTTACCTCAAAAGGGTTTCGATCTTCCGCTGGATCTCGTACGTTTGCGGCGGTGTGTTCCTTGGCTACCTATTCAATTTGATTCGGCTCTGTGCTCTGGTTCTCTATTACCGCATGAGTCTGGGGCACCCGAAGCTGGAGCATTTTGCCAAATGGGCTGATTACATCATCGGCGGCTGCCTGTTCCTGATTGCGTCGCTGCTGTTTGTCTGGGTGGTCTCGAGAGAAGAGGAGCTGCGCAGCGAATCCACCGGCATGTCCCGAGAGCCTGGCGAGTTGAGCGCAAGTGAAAGGCGGTTGTTTTACTGGCGTGCCGCAGCCTTTGCCATTCCGGTCCTCCTGTTCCTGGTTCCGGGGATCAATGCGTTACGCACCCATCGCCGGAGCTTCGCTGCGAAAGTGCGCGAAGGCATCATCACTCGGGCGCAACTGGATTCGCTCATGCCGAAGCAACTCGGCTCCTACACGCTGAATCGCTCCTGGCAGGAGACAGTCAATGGCCGCATTGAGGTCGAAAGCGGAGCCTACACCGGCAGGTCGCCGGACGAGGCAACGCTCGGTGCCTGGCTGCCTTCGCGGTCGCATAACATGCACGTCAGCTGGATGGCCCGCGGGCTGGACCCGGTGCTGCGCAGAGACAGGACCTTTGTCACCGCGCAGGGGCGACCGGTCGAGTTTGATACCGCGTTCTACAGCGACGGGATCGTCGACAGTATCGCCGGCAATGTATTCTGCAGCCCTTTCGAGTGCAGGGCATCCCCCATTATTTCGCCCACCCACCTGGCAATGTGGTTCACGCCGGATCCGCCTGATTTTGACAGTCCGGGAAAACGCGCCGTGCCGTTGTTTTTTTGGATCGAACGACCTCACACCGCCGACCCGGCCATCCACGAGGAATTAACGGCGGAAGCCCGGCAGTTTCTTGCCGGAGTTGACTTCGGCGACTTCAGCCGGCAGTTTCAGTAGCGGACTCGTACCCATCGCATCCCCGTTGATGCGTCCGAGCCCGTGCAGAGCCGGCGATTCTGCCTCAGCGGCCGACCTTCTCGCCGGACGCGAATTCGGTCCACGGACCCGACTTCATGTCACGCAGGATCGGCGCCTGCCACGCGTACTCCGGATGCGCCGCGAGAAATGGCTTCGCGAGAAAATCTTCGCCGCAGGGATGGCCGGCGTGCGCCTCCATCGTCATCTTCCCGGCAAGGTCGCTGTCGGTGACTTTGCCCTGCACGGCGCCGAAAGGATTGTATGGGCCCATGTCCCACTGCGGCACGCCCTCTTTTGCCGCGTCGACGTGGCCGCAGAGGGTGCGCTGGTCGGCGTTTTGCTGGTGGGTGAAAACGTCCTCGTGATCGCCGAGGAACTTCTCCGCCATCTCGACATCAATCTGGCCCTTGTGCGCCTTCATCTCCTGCTCCCAGCGTGCATGACGCGCGTTGGCCGAGGCGGAGAGATCGTTCGCGTTCCACCCGTCGGTCTCGTCTTTGATCAGGGAGGCATCGCGGGGGAAATTGGAGCTGACGTAGTAACCATCCTTCGTCCGCCAGATGGGCGTGTGCTGGAGGCCGAGCTCGAGGTAAGCAATCTCGCCCGTCTTGCGGTCGCCGACGAGCCAGTCATTCGCGTATCCGCCATTGTTGCCCGCGATCATCGTTGCGGCGTAGTCGTCGATGGAGTTGGCGTACTGCAGAGCCTTGCGGGAGCGCACAAACTCCGGAACGCCGTTCTCGTTCCAACCTTCGAAGCGGCTGATGGTGGTTTCCGTGATCATGATGCCGGCATCGTTGAGGCCGAAGTCGTCGTTGCTGGTGATCATTCCCGGCACGCCGTCCTGCAGGATGCGATGACCGTGCGTGGGCTGAATGTCGAACATTATGGTCCAGCGCGAGCCTTCCGCGTAGGAACTCCAGTTGTTGTGAGCGATGACGATCTTGCCGTTTTTCGTCCAGCTGCCGGTGGCAATGAACGCGCTGCAGTTGCCCGGAGCGTGGATGCTGGGCGCATTCAGCGCGTGCTGCTTTTTGTCGAGCCAGGGAACGTAGTATTCGCTCAGTTCCATGGTGCCGTTCAGCGCAACAATGTCCCACACATCGACCCTGATGCCACGGGCCTGCGCTCCTTCCGCGATTCCCTTCAACTCGGCCTGATATTCCGCATCGATGTGCGGCCAAAACATCTTCTGTGAGGCGTCGCGGAAGAACTGCCAGTCGCGTTTCGTGCTGTGCTCGTCTTCGACCCTGAAGACGTGGAGCGCATCGGCAATCTGCGGTCCGAGGAGGTAGCCGTGCTGAAACCCAATCTGCTCCGGTGAGCCTTCGAGGTGGACATACGTCCATCCGCCCCGCTCGAAGGTGTAGGCGCCGGCGAGGCGTGGATCTTTGGAGGCGTTGGGCGGTGCCGCGAAAGCAGCCGTGGCCGCAAACAGGATCGTCGTCGCTGCAAAAAGCCGGATGGATATCCGCATGGTGGGTGGGCTCTCTCCTCAGGAATAAGGAGAACGATACAGCAAGTCGGATTTTCTGCGACCAGCAAAACAAGCGGGCCTCGTCCGAAGACAAGGCCCGGCATACATTTCGCTCCGTCGGGTCTGACGTTTCTTCGCCCCGGGTTCAGAACCGTTTATCCAGGCCCGTCGAAAATGCCTTCAGGTGGCCGCCGGCCCAGCAGTGCGGGTCGGAGAGCTGGTCGCCCGCCGCATCCGACGCGTCATGGCAATCGGTCGTCACCGCCCGCCCGCCCGCTCCAAGGTCGTAGTGAGCGTAGGGGTCGTTGAGGGTTTCCGCCCAATTGGCGTAAATCTCGAGGCCATCGCCAATGCGATGGCGGTAGGCGACGGTGTACAGACTAGCCTCGTTATTAGCGCCTCGCCCGCCGGCGAGGTCCCCGTCGGCAAGGGCGGAATAGGGCGCAGGAGATAGAGAAGTATTGTGCTGGCCGGGGTCGCCGGGCGTGCGGTACGCGCGTGCCCAGCCGATCGAGAAGCTGTCAAACGCTCCGATCGCCTGGGTCGCTGCGAACCAGCTGCCCAGCCGCTGCCGCTCATTCTGCCATTCCAGAAAACCGGGCACATATCGGTGCATGTTCTCGGCAATGGCGCTGACCACCGTCTTCCTGCTGAAGAACCCATACTGGATTCCGACTTTGCCCGCGTCTTCGTCGGCGACCTCTGCGTTGTAAAAGGCCGTCGGCACCCAATAAGCGTAGCCCACGCCGCTCGTATTCGTGGTGACCGGTCCGGTGTAGTTCGACGGCGGAGCGCTGGAATAGATGCCGGTCATGTCGCTCTGCCGGTTCACTTTCATGTGGCGCTCATACGCGGCTGTGATATACAACGGCTCCTTTGTGTAGGAAACATTCCCGCTGACCACGTCACTGAAGCCGCCGTCATTGCAGGCGATGGGGGCCAGTCCGCCATCGCCCGGATTATCTCCTCCGTTGCAGTCCGGCTCACCGGCTGCAATGTTATCGCTGTCGCCTGCGCGATTCTGTCCGGGTGAAAAGAAGGCGTTGAACTGATATCCGCGGAGCTTTGGCGACGTATACCAGACCGCATGATCGAGACGGTAGCCGAATTCGACCCGGTTGTCGCCCCCGGTGTTGCCCATGATCACTCCATAGTCGCCTTCCATTCCGACGAATGGATTCATCCGCGCCGTGGATAGCTTGTACGGCGGATCCGTTTTGCCGATCAGCAACGCGCCCCACTTCACGTTTCCAAGGCCAATGTAGGTGTTACGTGTAAACAGCGTGCCGTCCACTGTGTCCTGCTCCTGGCTGTTACTCTCGTGAAGCCCGGGCGCGGCAGAGATGTTGATCGATGTCTCCAGCTGATAAATGAAGTTCGTATCCCTGATCCCGGTCGTCTGGGTTCCGCGCACGCCAATGTAGGCCAGGTTCGTCGAGATATCTTCGAGCCAACCCATGTTCCCGACCGGACCAACGCCCCCCACCTGCATGCCGCCGGTTCCCTTTGTTGCCGTTTCCACCGAGACATCCAGATTGCCGTAGAAGGTTATTTCCCCGGTTTTCGTATAAAAGGTCAGGTCGCGGCCCGGCTTTCTCTCAAAGAAACCATGGTGCACCTGTTCGGCAGTGGTTGGCTGTCTTGCTCCCAGCGTGAGGTCATAAACATCGGCCGGGGCCACGCCACCCATCGAAGGAGTCGTCGAACCGGGACGCGTTGCCGGAGCGGCAGGGGGGCAGGATTGCGGGGTGGCCTGTGGCGGACAGGCTGTCGTCAACGGAGCGGGTGCGTTGGCGGCCGGCAGGGAGAGGACTCTCGCCGCAGGAATCAACTGGGCCCGTGCTGCCACCAGGGCTCCTGCCTGAGACTTTGCATCCGCTTGCATCGCAGGCGCAGGCTGAGCGGACGACACACCAGGACTGTCCGGGACCGCCGCCAGTTCCGCTTTCACTTCCTGCAGGGCTCGCTCCAGGCGGGCAACCCGTTCCTCCAGCGCACGCTTCTGATCCGAATCCTGCGCATGGATGGCGGGAGGAGAACCGGCAAGGGCCCACAATGCGCCTGCAATACACGCGACCGTCATCCATTTCATCCCGCACCGGAAAGGAAGGGAATGCCTGGGCTGAAAATGTTTCTGGTTCATTGAGATGTCTCCGTGAGTCGCCCTGGGCGGGTGTCTCACACCGCTCAATTTCGGCAGGTCCACAGCCATCCATTAACCGGCGGGCAGAGATTTCCGGCTGCGCTGCCTTTGGTGACTCGAAACGGGAACGCAACCCATCGTGTTTCGTGGTCCCTTCCGGCCTCTCTGCCGAGGAGTCGATGTTTTGCAACTCAACCTCCGGCTGGTATTGCCGATAGCAGGTTTGAAGCAAGCTTGTGGACGGTCTGCACTCGTCTCTGCCGCCGACTTGAACGCGGCCAACACCGTTTGCCTGGGAGAAAGAATGATGTGGAAACGGCTTGGTCTGGAACAATTGCTCATTCTTGGCTTCGGTTTGGTCCTCCTGACGGCAACCATTGCGGGCGGTTTATCCATCGCGGGGTACCTGCAGGTGCAGCGATACAGCGCTTCGTCGGCCCGGGCAACGCGCCATGCAGTGCTGGCGCAGCAGCTGGCAACCCTGCAACAGCGGGAGCAGGCGACGTCGCGCGCGTACTTTCTGCAGCCCTCCGAGCACGGCGATCAGCGGTGCAATGAGGCGGCGCGACAGTTCGCTTCCATCTACCAGCAGCTCGCGGATGAAAACACCGACGGCGATTCTCGCCAGCAGCTTGCGCGGGTGAACGACCGGTGGAGCGCCGGGGAAGCCGAGCTGCAGAAGATGTTTGCCCTTGGCCGGGCGGGTAAGACCGATGCGATGCTGGCTGAGCTGCCGACCTCGGTGGCCATCAGCAAACAAATTCAATCGGCGTTGACTGAATTCGTAGCGCATATGGCGGCGTTGGCCAGCGAAGCGCAAACGAAACAGGAGCAGGTTTCGCGACAGGCACTGTGGCTTGCCGCGGCCCTGGTCGTCCTGGGCATCGTCGTCGCCATCGCCTGCAGCGTCGTCACCATCCGCATCGTTAGCCGGAAGGTGCGTGACGCACAACGGGCTCTGGAGGCCATCGCGCAGAAGGACCTGTCTGAGGACTATATCGAGGTCCACACGAAAGACGCGCTCGGTCAGACACTGCTCTCCGTCAATCAGGTGAAACGCGCTCTGCATGAGGTCATCAGTGAACTAGGCCAAGTCGGCGTGCAGGTGGCGGCTGCGGCCACGGAGCTGGCTGCGTCGGCGGAGAGTTCCGCGCACGGTGCGGACGATCAACGTGCGCAGACCGAGCAGGTATCGGCGGCGCTGGTGGAGATGGCCGTCTCGGTGGCGGACGTTGCGGCACATACCTCGGAAGCAGCAGCGTCGGCGGGGAAAGCTTCGGCATCCGTGCGGGAGGGCCATGAAGCGGTATCGGCGATTGCGGCCAAGATGACGGAGATCTCCGCACAGGCTGGCGCCGCGGCAGGCACCATCGAGGAGCTGGCCATGCAGACGGAAGAGATCAGCCGCGCGGCGAATCTGATTCGCGAGATTGCCGGACAGACGAACCTTCTGGCTCTGAATGCGGCGATCGAAGCCGCCCGAGCCGGTGAGCACGGCAAAGGCTTCGCCGTGGTTGCCGCGGAGGTGCGGCGGCTCGCCGAACAGGCTGGTTCCGCGACCGCTGAAATCGACGCCATGATCGCGAAGGTGCAGGCGCATGCAAGAGGCGTTCTGGAAAAGACAGGAGCCGAGCGCAGCAGCATTGCCGAGGGTGTCGCACTGACAGAAACCAGCCAGGGATCCTTCACTCTGATTCAGGAAGCTGTTTCGACGGTCGACACGCTGATGACGCACATTGCGACCGCAACGCAGCAGCAGGCATCGACGACGGAGAACCTGAACCGCGCCGTGCATGACATTGTGCAGATCGTCGCCAGATCAGCGGCTGCGGCGCATGAGTCCTCCACTGCGAGCGCCGAACTGAGCGAATTGTCGGAGCAGATGAAGAGCCGCATCGAACAATTCCGGCTTCGGGCTCCAGGCAGGAACAGAGCGTCGCGCGACGAGGGATCCACAGCTGGATGGCTGCCATCACCGGTCGCGGGAGATTAGCCAGCAGGAGCGAATAACCCGCAGGGGACCCGCGTTCAGGGCTGGTCGATTTTTACGTTGCCGTCGCTGGTGCGGATGGACAGCGGAGTGCCACCGCCATTCAGCTTGCCGTGCCACGCATGGCCCTCGCCTCCGTGCGAGTCGAAGTGATCCATGGTGAGCGGAAGGGCGCAGTCCACGCGGCCATCGCTGGAGTGAACGTCGAGATCGGCGGCGAAGTTGGCGGGTACATGAATCGCAACCGAGCCGTCGGAAGTCTGGATGGAGGAGGCTTCGGTGAGGCTGGTTCCGGGGCGCAGGCTGACGTCGAGCCGGCCATCGCTGGTGTGCAGCGCGAGGACGTGGAACAGGCCATCGACGGTGAGACTGCCGTCGCTGGTGCGGGCCTCGATGGAGCCCGTGGCATCGCTGATCCTGACGTGGCCGTCGCCGGATTTAAGGCGCAGATCGCCGGAGACATGGTCGAGAGACACGTCGCCGTCACCGGTGGTCAGGCCAAGTGCGCCCTGGAGACCGGTGAGCGTCACGTTGCCATCGGAAGTTTTGGCCTGCAGGGTGAGCTGGGCGGGAGTTTCGACGGTGACGCGGGTCCGCTCAACATGCCACGAGATGTGGAAGCCGACGCGCGGCAGTTCTTTGAAGAGGAAGTGCACCTCGTTGCCGGTTTGGCCCTCCTCGAGGCGATAGTCGCTCAGTTTCTGCCCGACGAGTTCGACGTGAATGCGAATCTCGTGGCAGTCGCCGCAGGGGTGAAAGTCGACGCTGGCGTCGGAGGTTTCGAAGTCGAGCGTGGGCTTGCCGGTGACCGGATAAGTCTTCGACCAGGAGTGATCGGAGTCCTGGGCGACGGCCATGGTGGAGGCGAGCAGCGCCAGCGCGGTCGCTGCCAGGGCAGTCTTCGTCTTCATGGACGGGGAATACGGAGGGGGTTGGGGAAAGGTTCCCTGGTGGAACCGGGCTTCGTTGGGGTGCGTTCCTCGGACGAAGCGCGCTGCCGGCGGTGGCACCCCCCCTCCCCCTGGGGGGGTATGGGGCAAGCTATTGACGGGACGTGGCTTATTTTTGTTGTCGAACCCGATAACTCCTCGCCATCTGCCAGCTGTGGGCCGGTGTGGGTAGCCGGCAAGCGGCGATTGGATGGGGCAACGGCAAGGCACAGCGAACGGAAGGGACGGCTCCTGGAGAAGAAACCCATCTTACGGGAGCCGAAACTCGCGCGGTGACTTGATTTGGTGCTACTGCACGGTGACGTTCACAGTGGTCGAAGTAATGATTGTCGAAGTGGCCGAATCCTGTCCGGTCACGGTGAATGTATAGGTCCCTGCCGTCGTGGCAGCGATACTGGGGCCTGTGCTCTTGCTCCCGCCGCTGCAGCCGATGGTTGCGCACGCACCTATCAGCAGGATAACCAGCATCGACAGCCACCGCCGGCGTCGACGCGGAATACCCCAGATGGCAAGCACCGCAAGGATCGCGCCATCTCCGCCACGAGTCCACGAACCATCGCGCAGGGGTCGCAGCAAAGATGTTGATGCCGCGGTCGTGGTCACGGCAAGAACGGAGGTCGCGCTTCCCCCGTTTGCAGCGTGACGCTGGCGGGACTAATGCTGCAGGTGGGCAGACTTTGCGCGCCCGCCGGTGAACTGGTCAGCGAGCAGGTGAGATTCACGGTTCCGGAATAATTGGTGCCCGCCGAGACCGTGGCCGTGGCCGTGATGCTGCTTCCGGGAAGAACCGCGGCGGGAGCGGGAACGGCCAGTGCCACCTGCGCAAGCGTGACGGTCGTGGTTGCTGAGCCGGAGGCATAGGTCGCGTCGCCTCCGTACAACGCTCCGAGCGTGTTAGCACCGGTGACCAGGAATTGAGACGGGAGAGTGAAGCTGGTTGTGCCGTTGGCAAGGGACTGCTGTGTTGGTGGGCTGGAAGAGCTGCCGTTGTAGGTGAGAGTGACGACGCCTGTGGGTGTCGCGCCGCCGTTTGGACCAATCACGGTCACTGACATGGTTAGGGACTGCAGGTTGGTGATGGTGCTCGGCGAGGCCGTTAGGGTCATCGTGGGCACGATCGTCCCCACGGGTTCGACCGTTACGGTGACCGGGGCGGAGTTGGCCGACAGGTAGTTATTATCTCCCGCGTACGATGCCAGGATGGACCAGGAACCGACGGGAAGCGTCGTGGTCGTCAAGGTTACGACCCCACCGGTGTGCAGGTATCCGCCGCCGAGGGATGTGCTGCCTGTGTAGAAGGTCACAAGTCCGGTGGGCGTCACGCCGCGGCCGGCGACCGCGGCAGTGAGGGTCAGGAATGAGCCGGACAAGACTGGATTGGGGGACGCAGTCAGGGTCACCGTCGGGGTTGCCGCAGGGGCAGACAGAGAAATCATGGCGGAGACGCTGGCTGTGTAAGTAGTGTCCCCTGGATAACTGGACAGCACATTTTGAAAGCCGCTGCCTGGAAGCAGGGCGACTCCGGTGGTGCTCGCCGTTGCAGTCTGGGTTACCGCGAACGCCACGTCTCCAGGCCCAATCAGGTCTGTGGTGCCATCCCCGTTGGCGTCTCCCGCAGCCAGAAAATCGGTGTATTCAGGAACTACTGTGAATGTGCCGTCACCGTGGCCAAGCGCCAGAGCTGCGTTTCCAAAGATATTACGAACGACCAGATCCACCTTGCCATCCCCATTGAAGTCCCCAACAACGATCAGCGAGGCCGTCTGAGTTTGGGACGGAAACGGGCTGCCCGGTGCCGGAGCGAATGTGCCATCCCCGTTGCCGAGCAGGATGGTCAATGTGCCATCGTTGGCGTTGGCGACGGCGAGGTCCAAAATACCGTCGCTGTTGAAGTCGCCCGTGGCAATCGAATCAGGACCGCTTCCTGTCGTTGGGCTTGGCGCCGCCGTAAAGGTGCCGTCCCCATTCCCGAGCAGGATGGTCAAGGTGCCAGAAGGGTTGTTGTTCGCAATGGCCAGGTCGGCGATGCCGTCTCCGTTGAAATCGCCGACGGCGATGGCCGCAGGGTTGGCGCCTGCGGAGGGCGGGGTCGTCGCGGCCGCGGTGAAGGTGCCGTCTCCGTTGCCCAGAAACAGAGTCACGATATTGGCCGTGGTGTTCAGGATCGCGAGATCCGGTATGCCGTCTCCGTTGAAATCGGCGACGGCAAGGGCGGGAAATGCGCCACCGCTGGGCACGGTGCTCTTCGCGGTGAAGGTTCCATCGCCGTTGCCCAGAAGAATGGTTACGCTCTTGTCGGCCGACGACCCGGCAGCCAGATCGAGAATGCCATCTCCGTTGAAGTCTGCGGCTGCGATCGACACCGAAGCCTGGAGCGTGTCTCCGAGATCCGCGGTCGCTGCGGGCACGAAGTGCCCTTTTAGGTCACCCAGCAGCGCGGTGGCGCCCGCACGCCAGCACACGCCGGTCTCGCAACCTGCCGGATTCGCCACGGCAATATCGAGAATACCGTCGCCATTGAAATCGCCTGTAGCTCCCTGGAGACCGAACGACAGAAACCCCAGAATGGGGGGGGACAATTCGTACGCGGGATCGATGAAAGTCAGGCCCGCCGATCCTTCGCCCAGCCCCGCTGTGCCCAGGACTGCGTTGCCATTGCTTGTGTTCAGGATTGAAACCGTTCCTGTCGGCGCTTCGGGTCCCACGCCACCCACTACCGTCGTGAGCGTGTACGGGGATCCGTTGCTGGCGGCGGAGATGGTTGTCGTCGACGGATAGAGGCCCGTCACCGTCAGCGCGACAACAGCGGAAGTGCTGGCCGCCCAGGCTGCAGGGCCCCTGGGTGTCCCTCCATAGACGGCCTTGTAACTATGGCTGCCAACGGCGGGGGTGAATGCCAAGACCGCAGTCCCAGCAGCGGTGACCTGAGCCGTGCCTAAGCGATAGATGTCCGTGCAATACGTCACGGAAGCATCGCAGAAAATCACCTGACCGGCGGTGACTTTTCCCGTTCCGGCAGCAACTGTGGCCGTCAGTGTGAGTGCGGTGCCTGAGGCCAACGAAGCGCCCGAAGCGATCAGGTTGCCGCCTGCGGTCATTGTGAGGGTGGTCACCGTTGGTACGGCGGCGCCCCAGGCCGGTGCAGCCTGTCCGGAAAAAAGCGTGACCAAAGCAAGAAAGGACAGCAGAAGGGGGCCCGAACTGCACTTCATGAATCTTCTCCCGTCGCGCAAAGGTGGACAGCGCAACAGATCCGCATTCGGAATGAGAAAGAGTTTGGTAGTAGTCGTCTCCCAGCCAGGTGAAACAGAAACATAAGCCCAGGCAGGATTCGTAACAACGCATCATACCCCCACTTATCTCGAGGGCCATCCTCTTTTTTTTGGGTTATTCACCCCATCACGAGACGGGCTTTATACCTATCCCCGCGCGTCGGAGGTTTCGACGTCGAGCGTGGGCTTGCCGGTGACCGGATAAGTCTTCGACCAGGAGTGATCGGAGTCCTGCGCGAAGGCCATGGTGGAGGCGAGCAGCGCCAGCGCGGTCGCTGCCAGGGCAGTCTTCGTCTTCATGGACGGGGGATACGGAGGGGAGGGGGAAAAGGTTCCCACCGGGGCCGGTAGCCTGTGGCCCGGAGCCGGTAGCGATGGCCGGAGAGTTAGCTTCGGAGTTACTATGAGGCCCCCCCTCCCCCCCGGGGCTAGTGCGGGATGGTTCCTGATTCTGTTTGCTTTGCGGAGGGGGTAGTTGGACAGTACCATTGGGCGCTCCATGGTGTGTTGCCTCGCTGGTTAATGGGTGTTCAGGGTGCGACGCTGGAGGATGGCGGCGACTCGGTCGAGGGACTGAGAGAGCGCGAAGGCAAAGTCGGGCTCGGGCTCGGGGTCGTCGGGGAGGGTGAACGGGACCGAGCCGGCTCGGCGCACCAGGGTGCGGAGCAGAACGCCGGCGTTGCGGTCGGAGATGCCGCCGGGGCCGTCTATGAGCAGAGCGCTGAGGACGGTGAGGATGGCGACGGGAATTTCCTCGGGAGCGAGCGTGACCAGGTGGCGGCGGAGGTCCTGCCAGGTACGGAAGCCGCTGCCCTGAGGCCGCAGGGTACGGGGCTTCGGCTGCGGCGCGTGATGACGGCAGAAGACGTGATTCGTGGTGGCGCGACAGCGGCAGCGACTTCCGTTAGTGAAGAGGAATCGGCATTCCATGGAGGGTCTCCCGGGGCAAAGAAAAAGGCCGCTCAGGGCGGCCTTTTTCTTTTTTGTATCTATAAGTTCAGAATATCACATTGAGGTAGTAATCGCGCCAAATATTATTGAGTTAGTTGGCGTGTAAGTGGTTGTAAGTCAGCGACAACACTTTCGTACCGTGGGCGAAAAGCTTGACAGAAATGAGAAGGGAGAAAGAGACGGACACAGATAGCGGGAGAGGATAATCCCAAACCGGGACTCGAAGGTACTTCGGAGCTGGAACAAGGTTATTTTTCTGGACGGTCGGATGGCAGGAGGCGTTCGCTTCTTGCTATGGGGTGAACCTGGCCGCCGCCGGTGATCTGCCAGGTGTTCGACGAGGAGTGATCGCGCGAAGGCCAGGCAGGACACGAGCGGCGCGCCAGGGGCACGCAGTTTGTAGAATGGTTTTGGGCCTGACCTTCCGTGATGTGACTGGCAATCCATCTGGAAGGAGAAAGGCCATGCAAGACGAATTCCTGTTCGAGATCAGCAGGAAGCGCCGCAAGGGGTTCCCCTCGGAAACCAACGTGAAGCGCGGCTTTCCGCGTTGTGCACGGCGATAAGGAACTCTCTGAGAAACTGGGCCGCAACGATCTGTGCCCCTGCGGTTCGGGACGCAGATTTGAAGAAATGCTGTATGAGCAGCGGCCGCTACGACGGCGCTCAGCGAAACCACTACAAGCGTTAACAGAAAAGGACGGGGGCCTCGATGGGGCCCCGGTTCGATCCTCCGCGTGCGCCTCTCGGGGCGGGCACATCGCGCAGGATCGAACAAGGAAGGCGCTTCGCGCCGACTCTATTCGGCACGGCTGAAGCCGTGCCCTGATTTCAAGTGCCGCAAGCTGCTTGTTGTCAATGATATGGAAATTCCAATCGAGATTCTGTCTTTATTTTGTCTTGCCAATTCAAGGGATGATGTCGGGAAGCTTCGATAGCAAAACCTCCGGAATGCCCGACATCCATGTGAGTCTTTTGTCAAGGGTGAGCAGAGATGTCCTGGGCGCGTTCGCGAGAACGCGCAGTGCGTGATACCAGGTTTCGTCGTGCGCGGTAGCGCCTCTCGGCTGGTGGTTCCTGCTCTCCGCAGAACCGGACATCCATTTGCTGCCTCGGGCCACAGGGGCCGTCGCAGAAGATTGAGTTGGTGTTCTCTGCCAGTCCCGAAACAATTCGTAGAGAGCCTCCGGAGTAGTTAGCCCCTTCGCTCAGTCGGCAATCGGCAGGACCTGGCAGTCTGCGCATCGATGATCCTGTTTTTGTCTTATCAGGGCAGTTTTTATGCTGCTCTGATCTCCCGCTGTTCCGCAGGAATAAACTCGCGGTTCTCCCGGTCCACGGCCAGCAGCCAGGCCACCATCTTGCGGGCTACGGCCAGCGTCGCCCGATTCCTGTTGCCCTTCTCCATCGCCTTCTGATGAACCAGAGCCAGTTCCGCGCTCTGTCGTGGCGCCAGCTTCGCCGCTTCCACCAGCACATGCTGGATATGTTTATTGCGTTGTTTCGACAGCGGCATGCGCATCACCTTGTCCGCCGAGCTGCGCTCGTCGCCGCACAGCCCGCAATAACTGACAGCCTGTTTAATGGAGCGGAACCGCGAGATATCCCCCATCTCCAGGGCCCAGCTCAGCGCGGTGATCGGTCCCACCCCCGGAACCGTCCTCAGTCGTCTGATTCGCTCCTTCAGCAGCGGATCACGCTCCAGCGAACTGACCAGCGCATAGTCGGTCTTCTGGCATCTCTCGATGGTCTCGCGGCTGATTCTGAGCAGCGGCCGGATGCTGTCATCGACCTCGCTGTTGGTCGTCATCAGCCTTCGAAAATAACCCACCTTGTGCAGCCGGCTCTTGTTGTGCTCCACTCCGGTCTCCAGCAGCAGACCCGAGACCCGATTCTTCGTCTGCACCATCTGCTTCACCAGCAGGTGCCGGTAGCGCAGGGTCCGCCGCCGGTCGCGAATCTCCGTGGAGGCCATGTGGCACTCGGGCAGGAAGTCACAGCGCAGGCAGTCGGCGATCTTGCCCGCGTCGATCCTGTCGTTCTTCTTTTTGGCTAAAGCGATGGCCCGCAACATCAGCGGATGCGCAACCTTCACTGCCTCGGCATGGGGCAGCAGATGGTCAAAGATCCAGCCGGTGAAAATCGTCGCTTCCATCGCGATGGTGCGGGGCTGGGGAAGCGTCGCAATCCACGCATCCAGCTCGTGTCGCGTCGAACCCAGCTTGCCTTCCCGATGCACACAACCAGCCGCGTCCTTCACGCAATAGCTGATCGTCTTCTTGTGAACATCCAGTCCGATGTAGTACATGTCGTCTCTGAGGAGCCTCCGAGGTTGTTCTCTGAATCAGCGTCGCGCTGAGTTCAGCTTTTGTAACACCTCGTGCTCCTCTTCGACTCAGCATTCAAACAATACAGCGTTTTCGGTCCGGCCAGTTAACCTCGCATCCCAAGTGGGATCATCCACAAGAACATCACCCAATATGCAACGACTGTCAGTCCGAGGCGTGACCAACCGCTTCCGAACCAAACAAGGATCGCAGCCGCCGCGTTCACAGCGAGTAGGCCTAACACAGTGCTGCGGAGGTGAAGGGTGACACCGCTGAGGCCAATCGGCCAAGTAGCGAGAGGGGCTAAGGAAAGCACCAATAGAACCAGCACTCCGGTGATGTATGGCATGCGACGCCAATGAGGCAGAAGCATCCGCTGTTCAGCTCGGTAGCGCAAAAAAGTGCTCAAAAGGGCCGCGAGAACACAGGCATACAGCGCAACGAAAAACGAAGCCGATACGAGTTTAGAACTCCAGATCAGCCGTCCTTCAAAGATGACGAATGGAAGGAAAAGCGCCGATGTTCCCATCGAGATGATTTGCACTCTCTTTGTCTTCACGGTTCCAGAGTTTAAATGGCCATCTGCCGCCGCGAGCAGTGATCTATTGGGCCGATCGGCCTTGCGTAGCCGCCAACGACGTTCTGGGCGAGTCACCGGCTATACGGAACATTCGTGTCGGCTCAGCGGAAAAGCAACCGCAGATCCTTCCGTCTCGCTCTGCGAGCCGTCAGGATGACAATTCGTAAGATAGCCATGGGCCGTTGCGCTCGGTGAGAGGCGGGGAATTTGTCTTTAATTTGTCTTTCCAACTTGCACCGTCGCTGCGACGGAGTGCGTTTATCCCTCTCGCTTCCGCGGAATAACCCATTGCATGGAAAGCTGCATCCATACCAGGCAGGGGGTTCGCGGTTTCCTGCAGCTCATGCCCCCAGGCATTCCATAATGTGCTCGGAGCCGATCCTTCTTGACGAGACCAGCGCCTGCCTCCAAGCTTTTGGGCAAACCGAATCTACCCCCGGCAGCGGCCACGAATTTCCTTGCGGCGATCATCGCTTCGTCCGATGACGCGATCATCAGCAAGGATCTCAACGGCGTCATCAGCAGTTGGAACGAGGGAGCCCGCCGGATCTTTGGCTATGAAGCGGGCGAGATCGTCGGCCAATCGATCCTGCGCCTCATACCCGTGGAACTGCACCACGAAGAAGACTTCATTCTGGCCAAGATTCGTTCCGGGCAGCGTATCGAGCACTTCGAATCCACCAGGGTAAGAAAAAACGGAGAGAAGTTTCCAATCTCCGTGACCATCTCGCCCATCAAGGACGACAGGGGAAGAATCGTCGGAGCTTCCAAAATTGCGCGCGATATCTCTGATCGCCGCCAGGCCGATGAAAGCCGTTTCAGGCTGGCGGCTATCGTCGATTCAGCCGACGACGCGATCATCAGCAAGGATCTCAACGGCATCATCAGCAGCTGGAACAAGGGAGCGCGGCGGCTGTTTGGCTATGAGCCAGAGGAAATCATTGGCCAGTCGATTCTGCGTCTGATTCCCGAAGATCTCCAGCACGAAGAAGCGGAGATTCTTCGCAAACTCAGAGCCGGCGAGAAAATCGAACACTATGAAACCAAACGCATTTCCAAAAATGGGGAAATTCGCGAAGTCTCCGTGACCATTTCTCCGATCCTCAACAGGAATGGAGAGGTGGTTGGCGGCTCGAAGATCGCCCGTAACGTCTCGGACCGAAAAAAGGTCGAGCGCATGGCAATCGAAGCGGAAAAGATCGCTACGACGGGGCGGATGGCTGCGGCCATCGCCCACGAGATCAACAATCCGCTCGGATCTGTCCTGAACCTGATCTTCCTTGCGCGTCAGGAGGGCATTTCCCTCAAGGACATCCGAAATTACCTTGCTACGGCAGAGAGTGAACTGGAGCGAGTTTCCCACATCGCACGACAAACGCTCGGCTACTACCGGGATACGGGAGCTCCTTCCGAAGTCCGTCTGCACGACCTGATCGAAAACGTCCTTTCCGTATTCCGTAACAAGATGCTTGCGCACAACATCGTGCTCCAGGTTCGATTCAACGACCTCAGGAAGATCAGCGTACATTCCGGCGAAATCATTCAGGTTTTCTCCAACGTGATCTCCAACGCCATCGACGCGATGCCGCAGGGAGGCAAATTATCGATCACGATCAACCAAACCGTGGGGACAGAACAAGACGGTCTTCAGGTCGTTGTCAGTGACAATGGGCAGGGAATCCGGCGTGACCACATCGGCAGGGTATTCGAGCCTTTCTTTACGACGAAGGGAAACCTTGGAACCGGCATTGGGCTTTGGGTCACCAAACAGCTGGTGGAACGGCATGGCGGCCAGATCGCCATCTCAAGCAGCACTGAGCCGCACGATAGCGGCACAGCCGTCACCATCACGCTTCCCTTCAGCCGCTCGCAGCGAAAGATCGCGGACGTAAGTGAATCCGAATTCAGGAAGGAGGTCTGACGATGGAGCTTCCTGATTCGATCGTTTACCTTGCAGATCGTATTCCCGGGTATCCGTTTGTATTGGCGGCGTCCGAACTGGAAGCCGAGAGGACAGTTGAGCGGCAGCCTAAAGTCCTCGTGGTCGACGATGAGAGACTTCTCGCAGATACGACGGCTGCGATTCTTCGCCTCGCCGGCTTTGATGTGAAAACCGCCTACGATGGCTTCGGGGCCCTGGAAATGACGGGCTCGTTCCATCCGGATTACCTCCTGACCGACATCATGATGCCTGCCATGAATGGAGTCGAACTAGCGATTGCGGTCAGCAAAATGTACCCAGCAACTTCAATCCTGCTGATTTCCGGACAGGCCGGTATCACTGACATCCTGGAGGAGAGCAAAGCAAGAGGCTTTGAATTTCCCTTGTTGGCCAAGCCGGTTCATCCGTCGAACCTCGTCGACCGGCTGAGGAACCTGAAGAAGGACTGACTGCGCGGGAAACGTACGGCGGATTCAGAAACAAAGCGGGCTTCCCTTGCGGGGAAGCCCGTTGTTTTTCCTGCTCGCGATCCGCTTGCTTTAAGGTCGCTTCTCGGTCGCAGTTCGCTCGCCTTGCGGCTCGCTTTAGTACATGCCTTCCATGCCGCCGCCGTGGCCGCCCGCGGGGGCTGCGGACTTGGGCTCGGGGATTTCCGAGACCATGGCTTCGGTGGTCAGCATCAGGCCGGCGATCGAGGCTGCGTTCTGCAGCGCCGTGCGCGTGACCTTGGTCGGATCGATGACGCCCGCCTTCACCAGGTCTTCGAAGGTGTTGGTCTGGGCGTTGTAGCCGTAGTGCGCGTCCTTGTGCTCGAGGATTTTGCCCACGACCACGGCACCCTCTTCGCCGGCGTTGCCGACAATCTGGCGCAGCGGCTCTTCAAGGGCGCGGCGAACAATCTGGGCGCCGATCTTCTCATCGCCGTGCAGCGTGGCGATCAGATCCTGAACGTCCTTCTCGCAACGAACCAGGGCCACGCCGCCGCCGGGGACAATGCCTTCCTCGACTGCTGCGCGGGTGGCGTGCATGGCATCCTCGACGCGAGCCTTCTTCTCTTTCATCTCGGTCTCGGTAGCCGCACCCACCTTGATCACCGCAACGCCGCCGACCAGCTTGGCGAGCCGCTCCTGCAGCTTCTCGCGGTCGTAGTCGGAGGTGGTCTTGTCGACCTGGTTGCGAATTTCCTTCACGCGACCCTCGATGGCTTTGGAGTCGCCGCGGCCTTCGACGATGGTGGTGTTGTCCTTGTCGATGGTGACGCGCTTGGCCCGGCCCAGGTCTTCGAGCTTGATGTTCTCGAGCTTGATGCCGAGGTCTTCGGTGATAGCCTTGCCGCCGGTGAGGATCGCGATGTCGCCCAGCATGGCTTTGCGGCGATCGCCGAAGCCAGGAGCCTTGACGGCAGCGACGTTCAGGGTGCCACGCAGCTTGTTGACGACCAGGGTGGCCAGCGCTTCACCATCGACGTCTTCGGCGATGATGACGAGCGGCTTGCCGTTGCGGGCAACCTGCTCGAGCAGCGGAAGCAGATCTTTCATGGAGCTGATCTTCTTCTCGTAGATCAGGATGTAGGGCTCTTCCTGTACGGCTTCCATGCGGTCCGGATCGGTGACGAAGTAGGGGCTGAGGTAGCCGCGGTCGAACTGCATACCTTCCACGACTTCGAGCTGGGTCTCGAGAGTCTTCGACTCTTCGACGGTGATGACGCCGTCCTTGCCGACCTTCTTCATGGCTTCGGCAATGATGTTGCCAATGGTGTGATCGGAGTTGGCGGAGATGGTGCCGACCTGGGCGATCATGTCGCCGGTGACGGGCTTGGAGAACTTCGCCAGAGCGCCGCCGGTGACGGTGCCGTCCTCGGCGCGCTTGCCGACGACCGCTTCAACCGCCTTGTTGATGCCGCGCTGCAGCGCCATCGGGTTGGCGCCGGCGGCAACGGTCTTGACGCCTTCGCGATAGATGGCCTGCGCCAAAACGGTGGCCGTGGTGGTGCCGTCGCCGGCCACATCGGAGGTCTTGGACGCGACTTCGCGCACCATCTGCGCGCCCATGTTCTCGAGCGCATCCTTCAGCTCGATCTCTTTGGCCACCGTCACGCCGTCTTTGGTGATGGTGGGCGAACCGAATTTCTTCTCGATGACGACGTTGCGGCCCTTGGGACCCAGCGTCACTTTCACCGCGTCAGCGAGAATATTCACGCCGCGCAGAATTGCCTGGCGGGAATCTTCTCCGTGCAGAATTTGCTTTGCCATTGCTTCAATCTCCTGGGAGCGGATGCTCCGTTTTTGAAAAACCTTCCTCAGGGGCTAAAGCCCGAGGATTTTGGGACCGGCTACGGCACGACTGAAGTCGTGCCCTGATACAAAACCAATCGCTGATTCGACACCCAGCGCTGATAAAAACTCAGCGCCGATTCAAAACGATGACTGGACCCGGAGCATCTGCGCGAAGCGCTTCTGCCCGTCCGGCGAGGACTACTTCTTGAGGATGCCGAGGACTTCTTCTTCGCGCATGATGAGGAACTCTTCGCCATCGATGCGGATCTCGGTGCCGGAGTACTTGCCGAAGAGAACGCGGTCGCCCTTTTTCACGTCGAGCGGGAAGACCTTGCCCTCGTCATTGGATTTGCCCTTGCCGACGGAGATAACTTCGCCTTCCTGGGGCTTTTCCTTGGCGGAATCGGGGATGATGATGCCGCCGCGCACAGTCTCGTTCTCCTCGATCCGGCGAACGAGGATGCGATCGTGCAGCGGAGTGAACGTCGTGGTTGCGGATGCAGTTGCTGTAGCCATTGCGTTGCTTCTCCTTCAGAATGTTCCTGGAGCGCGCGTGGAAACGCGCCGCTCCGCGTGGAGGTTCCCGCGAGGTGATTTTCGCGGAAGAGTACGAAACTGATTGAAGCCTTCCTTGCTGTTGGGTTCAGGGTTGGGCGACCGCCGGACTGGGTTTTCCTGGGTCCCGGAACGGCAGGGCGCTTATCACGCTGACCGCTGTTTAGCACTTTCGCCCTACGACTGCTAAGGTACGCGGCACCCACTGTAAATGTCAAGGGGCAGAGCTGTGAAAACTGAGTGAAACAGACTCAGATAATCAGCTCGACTGGCCTGAGCGTCGCGGCTGAGCGCTCTCAGGCGGATGTACGATTCTGGGCGCTGCTTTCCTGAGTGAACATTCCAGCCGGTTGCGATGAACCTGATTGCTCTGCATTTTCAGTCACTTGCAGGAATATTGCCGCGGTCTCACGATTGCATTCGTATTTTTGCCGAGGTTCGCCTCAAGAAGCAGCCAGCCCCACATTCAAGGGTCACACCGAGAGGTATTCCGCATGGACGCTTTCTTCCGCCAGTCCCGGTCTTTCTCGTTCCTGCCCGCGTTGCTGCGGGACATCGGATACAGCCTGCGGCAGCTGCGCAGAGCCCGCGGATTCGCGGCGGTAGTGGTCGGATCGCTGGCCCTTGGAATCGGCGCCAGCGTCGCGGTCTTCAGCGTGGTGCGGGCGGTCCTGCTCGACCCGTTCCCTTATAAGAACGCGGATCGCATGGTGCATGTGGAGCTCCGACAAAAGAACTCGGACCGATACGGATATCTGGTCGTCAACTCTACACAGTTTCGCGACGTGCAGAGCCTCCCAGCCGTCGACGACGTTTTCCTGATGGATGAGCGCATGCAGGCACTGACTGCGGGCGATGCTGTTCCGGTTTCAGTGACTGCGGGCTATTACTCGGCGAATCTCTTCACCTACATGGGCGTGCCGCCGCTGCTGGGCAGAGAATTCACTCCCGCGGACGCGCCCGGCGGCAATGCCAGCCCCATCGCGGTTCTCAGTTACCGATTCTGGAAGAGTCAATACGGCGGGCGGCTCGACATCGTTGGCCAGCGTGTCTCGCTCGATCACGTCGCGTACACGGTGATCGGCGTCGCTGCGCCTCGCTTCACCTGGGGGGATTCAGACGTCTACATCCCTGGCAACTTCACAGCCGATCCGCACTACTACATGAATGCGTTCGTCCGGCTCAAACCTGGCGTATCGTACGCGGCCGCCACAGCACAACTGCAGCCGCTGCTCGATCGTTATGCGAAGCAGGACCCGGCCAACTATCCGCAGAACCGGAAGATCGTCATTCAGTCGCTCAACGAAGAGGCGATGCACGGGTTCACGACGCCGTTGCTGGTGCTGTTTGCGGCAGTCCTTCTGTTGCTGCTGATCGGCTGCGCGAATGTGTCGATCCTGATGCTGGCCCGTGGAGCAGCGCGCCAGCACGAATTCGCCGTGCGCTCGTCGATCGGGGCCAGCCGTGGCCGCATTGCGCGGCAGCTGCTCACCGAGTCGGTGATGCTTTCGCTGCTCGGTTCGGCGGTTGGCGTCCTGCTTGCCTACGGAGGGGTTGCGTGGCTCGCGGGGCATATGCCGGAGTACTCGTTTCCGCACGAAGCCTACATCCACGTGAACCAAACCGTCCTGCTGTTCGCCGTGGCGGTCGCGCTGCTGACCGGAATCCTCTTCGGCCTTTCGCCCGCGCTGCAGCTTTCGCGTCCCGATGTCGGCACGCTGATGCAGGGCGCCTCGTCGAGACTGGCCGGAACCCTGCGCGGACACCTGACCCATCGCCTGCTGATCGCGGGTCAGGTGGTGCTCACCATGCTGCTGCTGGCCGGAGCCGGCGCTGCGATGCGCGCCTTCGTCGGGCTGGTGCATACCTCTTTAGGGTTCGACCCCAATCGCATTTTCTTTATGGGGGTTTCTTCGCCGAAAGGCGCCAACCGGTCGTGGCAATATCTCTCTGCGCAGCAGGAATTATTGCGTCAGACCGCTGAGACCGCGCCGGGCGTGGCAGGAGCCAGCATTTCGACCACCTGGCAGCCCCCCTTTGGCGGATACCGGGGCATCGTCCAGGTTTCGAGCAAACCCGGCCTCACGGATGCACAGGCTTCGCTCAGCCTGGTGAGCTACAACATTTTTTCGACCCTGCAGATACCGCTGCTCGAGGGGCGTTTCTTTACGCGCAGTGAGGAGGCGGCTGGGGCGCATGTGGCCCTGGTCAACCGCGCCTTCGTCCGGCAATACCTTTCCGGCGGTGATCCTCTGGGCCAATCGGTGCGCAGCTCGGCCCTGAAAATTGGGAACCCGGTGCTCGTTTCCGCTGACAGCCCCGATGCGTGGCTACAGATTATCGGCGTGGTCGACGATGCGCGGAACGATGGTCTGGACAAGCCGGTGCTTCCGGCCGTTTATCTTCCTTCGACCTTTATCCTGGCTCCCAACAGCTTTCTGCTGCTGCGCGCCACTGGCGATCCTGAGACCGCCATGCGGGCCGTGGGAGCGAGTCTGCACCGGCTCAATCCTGAGCTTTTCATTCTTCAGCAGCATCCGTTGAACTGGCTGCTGGACACCGAGGGGTGGGGCAGGGAGAAATTTCTTGCGTCGCTCTTCGCCCTGTTCGCGGTGCTTGCGCTGGCTCTCTCCGCCGCGGGCATTTACAGTGTGGTCTCTTACACCGTCTCGCAGAGAACCCGCGAATTCGGCGTCCGGATGGCGCTTGGGGCTCCGAGAGCCGGGGTCATTCGCCTGGTGCTGCAGTCCTCGCTGGTCACGGTTGCAGCGGGTGCGGGCATTGGTCTGGTGCTGAGCCTGGTACTGAGCAAAGTCCTGGCTGCCGCCGAGCACGCCAGCGTGCGCGACCCGGTCCTGTTGCTCGCGGCCTGTGCTGTGCTGTTCGCCGTGACGGCGCTGGCCTGCCTTTATCCCGCGTGGCGGGCAGCCTCCATCGATCCGATGCAGGCCATTCGCACTGACTAGCGAACGCCCACGCTCAGATTCCTTTCGCTCTGTGTGAACACCATGCCAGGGAGTCCGCAACGGCGGCACCTGCGACTTTATCGGCTGACCAGAACAAAAGCGCCCCAATAGTAGGGGAGATCCTTGCCGTATCGCTTGCGGACGACTTCGCGCTCCTGGAGTTGGGCCTGACGAAGGGCCTCCGGTTTCTCGAGGCCGCCGAGCCATTTCGCATAGAAGAGGGACATGAGTTCCTGCGTTTCCTGGTCGGGAACGGACCACATACTCATCATGACGGACTCGGCGCCAGCCTCCTGCAGCGCGCGGCGCAGGCCGAAGACGCCCTCGCCGTTGCCTGTCTCGCCGAGGCCGGTTTCGCAGGCGCTGAGCACGACCAGCTCGGTGCCCTGCAGGTCGAGCTGGCTGGCTTCATACGCGGTGAGGACGCCGTCATCCTGGCCCGCGGCGGGAGCGGCGCCGGCCCGGGTTCGATTCGCCCCGGCAAAAAACAAGCCGGAACGCAGCATGGGATCGTCGGCCGCCTGGCTGAGACGCACGTCGCGGCCTGATTTGTCCGGAGGGCGCTGGTCCTCCAGGAAGAATCCGTGGGTGGCGATGTGAACCACGCGGGGGCCGCGCACCTTCTGGACAGAGGTTTTGAGCGCGCGGTCACCGGTGTACAGCGTGGTCTGCCATCCGGATTGGCGAAGAAGTTTTTCGATCGCGGTCACCTCCACTTCGGTGCCGGGAAGCGGGTTGAGCGGGCCCCCGTTGAGATTGACAGAGGGCGGCGAGGCTGAGGCGGACGATGATGATGGGCTGGGAGCGGATGCGGCTCGCTGAGTGGTTGGGGTGAGCTCGAATTTCGGATTGCCGACCAGCACCGCGGACCGAACCGTCGCGCTGTGCTGCGGACGGAGGATATCGCGGGTGCTGTTGACGTAACGGAGCTGATATTTCTCGATCAGCAACTTGCCGTTGGAGTCGGAAAGCAGGCCGATGGGAATCTGGCTGAGGACGCCATCGGACGCGACATAAATGCGCCTGATGCCGGTGAGCGCGGGCTCGAGAGGCTTCCAGAAGCCGTTGTAGGCCGCACTGGTATCAACGGCAGCGGTTTCGGTCGCGGCGGGCGCGCCAGGCTCGGGCTCCGCGGTGACGCCGCGGGTCTTTGCGACGACGAGGCGGAAGTTGGTAAGCGGTGTCGCTTCAAGATCCTTCGAGTCCCCCAGCACGATGAGTTGGGGAAATCTGGACTGCGGGGTGAGGACCAGCGCGATGTAAATGCGATTGGCGACGAAGGTTTTGCCGGTGTGAAACTGGAAGCGCGTGATCTCGACCGCAGCTTCGCCCGGCTTGAGAGCCTTTTGTACATCGCGCCACGTCGCAACCGCGAGGGTGTTGGTTTCCGACAACGTGGCGGAACGGCGCGCGAGCTCCTGCTCCATCTGGTTGCTTTCCTGGTCTAACTGCGAGATCTGCGCGCGATGAGCGGGGTCGTCGGTGTTCGACTGCGAGAGCGCGGCCAGCTGCGTCTTCGCGACGGCGATTTTGTCTAAGAGGGCGAGGGCCTGCGTGTCTCCGCCGGCGAGGATACGGGCGCGAATCGAAGCTGCGCTTTCGGCGACGAAACCTCGCTCCACTAACAGCGCGTCGTAGACCTTGCCGGCGAGAGCGGGATCGCGATCGTGGTAGCGGGTTGCGAAGCTGAAGTAGATCGGAAATGTGCCGGGCAGGGTAGCGTACGTAACCAGGCGATCTTTTTCGCTCATGGTGGCAGCGTTGGTTCGCATTTGCGCGATCCGATTGCCCAGATATTTATCGAACCAGGGCCCGGCGCGCTCCGGCTTATCCCAGGCGTAGTAAAAGAGGGCCATGGTGACGTCGGCTTCGATGAGGTCGGGAGCGGTGGGAGCGAGATTGTGCTGGAGGATCGCGATGGCGCGCTCGAACAGTGGCGCGGCATCAGCATAGCGCTCCTCGCCTTTGTAAACCGTTGCGAGACCCATGAGACTAACGGCGAGGTCAGAGCTGTAGGGACCGAGATCCTTCACGCCGATGTCGATAGCACGCTGGTAGAGGGTTTCGGCGACCTTGTGATCGCCTGAGTCCTCGACGATCTGACCGGCGGTGTTGTAGCTGGCGGCCAGCTGCAGGTGATACGCGGGACCCGCATTCGCGTAGATGGCGATGGCGCCGCGGATGACACGCGCGGCGTCGTAAAGCTTGCCTTCATCGATCAAGAGGCCGGAGCCGTAGAAGAGCACATCGGCAACATGCGGGTCGGTCTGGCCGTAAGCCTTCACATAGGCGGTGAGCGCGTCGTGGAAAGCGCCTTCGGCCTCGCCCCAGCGGCCGTGACTGCTGTCGAGCCTGGCGAGGTGGAGCAGGGTCTGGCCGGCCTCTTTGCTTTCGGGTCCGGCGGATTTCTGCAGGATGTCGAGGGCGCGGCGCAGGTTGGTTTCGGCGTCGGCAAAATCGTCCTGATCGGTGAGGAGAACGCCGAGAGCATCGAGAGAGAGGCCGACGCGGCGATCCTGCGGCCCGAAAGTGGCAGCGGCGACCTGGACAGTTTGCTGGGCCAGTTGAATGGCCTGGGCGGTCCTTCCCTGCTGCCGCAGTTGCTCGACCTGCTGGCTCATCTGGGCCCAGCGCGCCTCCTGCGCAGGAGCGGGGAGAAAAGCAGCGAACGCGACGAGGAGAACCGCCAGGCAGCGGAACACAGGACGATCGAGCGCTGCGGGAATCACGCGCGCGCGGAGAGGATGGACATCAGCCATCGAAGAGGATGCCTGGGGCACAGTGGGCGGCTCCCAATTTCGCTCCGTTACAGGGCCCGGAATGCTGATGAGGGAGTTGAACTGATACCTTCGGCGACGGTTCCAGGCTTGTCAAGCCAAATGATGGCAGCTCTCGATGGGGAAAAGGGAGGGTGGCGCAAGAGGGAGAGGCGGGGCGAACGCGCTCGCGAGGTCCCGCGCCGAGTCCTCTGATCCTGCTGCAGTGGCAGCGAATCAGAGGATCGCAGCCGCGTTTGCCGCACTTATTGCTTCACAAAGTCCAGTTCGATGGTGAGCTTCACGTCATCGCCCAGCATCGCCACCGGCATTCCAGCGCCAATTCCAAAGTCCTCGCGATTCAGGGTGGTGGTAGCGGAAAAACCCACGTGCAGCTTCTTATTCATTCCGGTCACCGGACCGGTGGGGCCGTCCACATCGAGGACAACTGGCTTGGTCACACCTTTGATGGTGAGGTTGCCGTTGACCTGCAGCCCTGAACCGCCTTTGGTGACGCTGGTGGAGGTGAAGGTCGCCTTTGGGTTATTGGCCACGTCGAAGAATTTCGCGCCCTTGAGATCGTTGTCGCGGTTCGGCACGCCGGTGTCGACGCCGGTGACGTCGATGGTCGCGTTGACCGTGGATTTGGTCGGGTCCTGTTCATCCCACGTCAGCGTAGCGTCGACGGTGCCGAAGCGCCCATGCACATTGGAGAGCGCCATGTGCTTAATGGTGAAATCGACCTCGCTGTGCGCGGGGTCGGACTTCCAGGTGGAGGTTTGCGCCATAGCGAGGGGCGCGGCTGCGAGAAGAAGGACGGCCGAGGTGAGAGTGGCGAGCTTCATGCGGTGGGGTTTCCTTTTCCGGGTCCTGAAACAGACCCCCCTTCAGCTTAGCCGGGTTCGCGTTTTTGGAAAACCATGGTTGCCGCGAACGCGTCACGCTGGTTTTCCTCAGGAAGGCCGGGACAATAACACTGTAATCTTCGCTGGTAACTCGGCAGTCACCCGTCATCAGTGACGCTTGTGCTGCCGGCCGGGTCATGGACGAGGCGCCGAACCCGGCGCACACTCGGACATGGGAACCTTCAGATCTCTGGATGGAAGCCTTTCGTCACCGGCCAACGGCCGACCCACCTTCCTGATGTGCTCACCGAAGCACTATGACGTGAACTACGTCATCAATCCCTGGATGGCAGGCAATGTGCATCGCTCGTCGCGGCAAAAAGCGACGGAGCAATGGGAACAACTGCACAGCGCGCTGCGGCAAGTGGCCCAGGTGAGGCTGGTCGAGCCACAACCGGGATCGCCGGACATGGTTTTCACTGCGAATGCGGGCCTGGTGCGCGACGGGATTGTGGCGCTCAGCAGCTTTCATCATCGCGAGCGCCAGGGCGAGGAACCGCATTTTCGGCGCTGGTTCAGCGAATCCGGTTTCACCGTTCGCGACATTTCGCGCACCACTTCGTTCGAAGGCGAAGGCGACGCGCTCTTCGAGGCCGACGGATCGCGGCTCTGGGCCGGCTACGGCCCGCGCACCCGCCAGGACAGCCATCGCCGCCTCACCGAGCTGTGGGATGTTCCGGTCCTCTCGCTGCGCCTCGTCGATCCACGCTTCTATCACCTGGACACCTGTTTCTGCCCGCTCTCCAACGGCGACGTGATGTACTACCTGCCCGCCTTCGATCGCGAATCGCAGCTCCGGATCGAAGCCTGCTACAGCAAGAAGCACCGCATCCCCGTCTCCGAGCCCGATGCGCTGCGCTTCGCCTGCAACGCCGTCAATGTCGGCAGAACGATTCTGCTCAACACGATCAGCGACGAGCTCTGCGCCGATCTGGAGCTGCGCGGCTTCCAGGTCGTCCAGGTCGACCTGACGGAGTTTCTCAAAGCGGGCGGAGCGGCCAAGTGCCTGGTTCTTCGCCTCAGCGAGCTCAGCGTCACGCACGCCGCTCGCCCGGGCGTCGCGCAGTCGCCACGTCTCGATTCGGCGTATAACTGACCCGAAAGGGTCGTCATGCAACGAAGAGACTTTCTGGCCGGCGCGGTGAGCGCCGCCATGATCGGTGCAGCCGGTCTTGCCGAATCTGCGCAATCCGAAACAGCAGCATCACAAAGCGGCACGCAGCGAAAGACGCTCGCTCCCATGGCGGTGGGGCTCATCATTCAGCCGGCGAATGGCGCCGAGGCGGCGATCGCGCGGGTCCATGACCTGGGCATGTCGAATTGCTTCTTCTCGCTGGACGGTTACCTGGGAAAGTTCTCGAAGCCTCTGGCGCAGGAGCTGGGCGGACTGCTGGACAAGTATGAGATTGTCGCTACGGCAGCGGAAGTCGTTCGCCCGGAGCCGCTGGTGTGGGATTTTCTGCACGGACCCTCGACCATCGGTGTGGTTCCTCGCGCCACGCGGGCTGCGCGGATGGACGCGCTGAAGCAAACGTCGGACTTCGCAGCCATGCTGGGGATTCCGTGCCTGCAGACCCACTGCGGATTTATCCCGGAAGATCCGGCCGACCCGCTCTACGAAGAGACGGTGGTTGCAATTCGCGAGCTGGCGCAGCATTGTGCGGGCAACGGGCAGATGTTCCTGATGGAGACCGGTCAGGAGACGCCGACGACGATGTCGCGCGCGATCCAGGACGTCGATCAGCCGAACCTGGGCGTGGGACTCGACACCGCGAACCTGATTCTCTACGGCAAGGCAAACCCGGTGGACGCCGTCGACATCATCGGGCCGCATGTGCGCAGCATCCACGCCAAAGACGGACGCTGGCCGACCGATCCCATGAAGCTGGGCGAAGAAGTGCTGATCGGCACCGGACTGGTCGACTTCGAGAAGGTGTTCACGAAACTGCACCACCTCGGCTATACGGGCGCAGTCACCATCGAACGCGAAACCTCAGGGCCGCAGCAGATCGCGGACGTGAGAAACGAGAAAATTTATCTCGAGCGCATTCTCTCCGGCGTTCTCGCACAGCATGCATAAAGGACAACTATGGATCGAAGAAACTTCATCAGCGGCACGGCCGCCTCGGGGATTATGCTGCTGAAGGCGCGCACCGCTTTCGGTTACGAAGCCAACTCCGCAGTGCGCATCGGGCTGCTGGGCTGCGGCAGCCGGGGCACAGCGGTGGCGACTTCGTTTGCGAAGAACACGCCGGCGCGCATCGTAGCGCTTGCGGACCTTTTTCCGGATCAGCTGGCGGCCGGGAAGGCGCACTTTGACGAAGTGAACGCATCGCTGGGCGTTGCGGCCATCGATCCCAGCCTGATGTTCCGCGGCCCCCACGCTTTCGAGGAGCTGGCCGCTTCCCAGGCGATCGATTCGATGCAGATTTCGACGCCGCCATGGTTTCACGTGCAGCACCTCGAGGCCGCGGTCGCGGCGGGCAAGCATGCTTACTGCGAGAAACCGATGGGCGTGGATGTCGCGCAGGCAAAACAGGCGCTGGAGATTGGCAAGCGCGCGCAGGGCCACGTGAGTCTCGATGTCGGCTTTCAGGTGCGCAGCGCGCCGCCGATCGCGGAAGTCGTTCGCCGCATCCACGCCGGCGATCTGGGCAAACTTGTTGCCATCGAAGCGCACTACAACGCACCGAATGCGGTGAGCCATACCGGAGCCAACTGGTCTCCGGATGAGTTTCGCCTGCGCAACTGGCTGTGGGATCGCGTGCTCTCCGGGGACATCCTCGTCGAGCAGAACATCCATGTGATCGACCTGTGCAACTGGATCATCGGCAGCCATCCGATTCAGGCAACGGCGACCGGCGGACGGAACGCGATCACGCATCCAGGCGATACCTGGGACAACTACCAGGTGATCTACACCTACCCCAACAACGTCCACCTGAGCTTTTCATCCACGCAATGGGGGAGCAACGGATTTTTCGACGTGACGGAGCGCGTGTTCGGCGAGAAAGGAATTGCCGAGGCGCCTTACTCCGGACCAGTACGCATCATCGGCGAAAACGCATGGCAGTGGAGCAGCGGCAGCACCCCAACCCCCGGCGCCCAGCCCTCCACCTTCGCCGCCAATGGCGCCTTCACCGACAACCTGGAGTTCGCCGATCGCGAAAAGGACAAGGCCTTCATTGACAGCATCACGTCCGGCCAATTCCACAACCAGGCGGAGGCTGGAGTGGAGAGCGCCCTCAGCGCCATGCTGGGCCGCATGGCCGGCCAGCGCGGCCACGCAGTCACCTGGGACGAACAGCTGAGCCATGGCGAGCAATACACCATGACCATCGATATGAAGCAGTTTGGATGAGTCGAGTCGAGCCTGGGCGGGTGGCCGGTGGCCTGTGGCCGGCAGCAAAGGCTGACGGGTGAGCGAACTCGCACTTGCGACAGCCTACTGGTTACGGGTTACTGGCTTCTGCGGTTAAACATCAGCGAATTCGCCTGATCGATCGTGGTCATGATCAGGTGGGCGACATTGACGTGCGCGGGCCGCGTCGTGGCCCACACAATGGCATCGGCCAGGTCGTCCGCCGTGAGGGGCGTGATGTTCTGGTAGACCTTCGCCGCCCGCTCGGTGTCGCCGCGAAACCGCACTTCGCTGAATTCCGTCTCGACCATGCCTGCGCCGATGTCGCTGACCCGGATGGGCGTGCCCAGCAAATCCTCCCGCAGGCCGTCGTTGATCAACTTCACCGCCGCTTTGGTTCCGCAATACACTGCGCCACCCGGGTAGGCGATGTCCTGCGCGGTCGATCCCAGATTCACCACATGCCCGCGCCCGCGCGCCACCATGCCCGGCACCACGGCACGCGTGACCCACAACATGCCCTTCACGTTGGTGTCAATCATCTCTTCCCAGTCCTGCGGCTTCCCTTCCCACATCTTGTCGAGACCGCGGCTGAGCCCGGCATTGTTGACCAGCACATCGATTGCGCGCCAATCCGCAGGCAAACCGGCGATCGCGCTCTCGACGGCCGCGCGATCCTGCACGTCGAGTTGGAACGCATGCACCGCAGCGGCGCCGGTCTCCAGCAGATCCACTTCCATCGCCTGCAGCCGATCCACGCGCCGCGCCGCCAGCAGCAACCGCGCACCCTCCGCCGCAAAAGCCCGCGCACAAGCGGCGCCAATCCCGGCGCTCGCCCCGGTAATGAACACAACGCGATCCTTCAGACTGATCTTTCCCATGTCCGTATGGTAGCCGGTAGCCTGTAGCCGGTCGCCGGTAGCCTGTGGCCTGTGGCCGTTAGCGCACGAGGATAGCGATCGCACGGCACGCGGCCGGGGCAACCCGCGACTGGCTACTGGCTGTTTTTCTGCAATTGCAGATAACCCGCCGCCCAATCTGCGTCCTTCATGCCCACCTCAAACGCACGATGAAAAGCATCCATGAAGACATCCGCCAGCGGCGTCCTGACATGGGCGGCCTGCGCAGCCTCGCGAAACAGCCGCATATCTTTCTCGCCGACGGCCATCGTCGCTCCGGGCGTCTCCGGTGGCGTCAGCATGATCTTTCCGTACATCTCGTAGAACGGCGACTGGAACAGCGCCTGGTTGACGGTCTCCAGATAGGTCGACGGTTCCACGCCCATCGCCTCGGCATAGACGAAGCCCTCGGACAAGGACGCGATCATCGCCGTGATGAGAAAGTTTCCACCCAGTTTCATGGCGTGGGCGCTCCACGGGCTCGGGGCGACCACCGTGATGCCGCGGCTGAATTTCTCGAGCAGCGGGCGCACTTTCTCCACCGGTTGCTGCGCTCCGCCGACCGCAATCCACAGCTTCCCCGCCTCGGCAATGTGCGGACGCCCAAAGACCGGCGCGGCCACAAAATGCTGCCCGCGCTTCGCATGTTCCTCCGTCACCTTTTTCGAAAGCGCCACGCTCAGCGTGCTCAGCGAAACGTGCATCGCGCCTTTGTCCAGGTTCTCCAGCACTCCGCCCTGGTAAAGAATCTCCTCCAGAGCGGCATCGTCGATCAGCATGGTGAAGACAACATCCGCGCCTGCAACCGCTTCCGCAGCACTCTTCGCCACTTTGGCGCCTTCACGCCCCAGCGCCTCGGTATGCGCCGCCGTTCGATTCCACACCGTCAGCTCTTCGCCGGTCTTGACCAGCCGGCCGGCAATCGCCCTGCCCATCTTCCCCAATCCGAGAAATGCCGTCTTCATTCTTCTCTCCGGAAAAAATGCCTTCTCCTCTGTGATGACCACGCCGCGCACGCCGATACGGTTTGCCGTTTTGGGATCGCTGCTCTTCTTCAGCGGCGCTCGCCGAAAGCCGCGAACGCGCCCAGGCCGATCCAATCGTCACGGCTATGGGTTGATTGCCGCTGACTGTTCGCGGTTCACTGCTTTTCCTGGAAGAGTTCTTCCTGTGCCGTCTCCTTCGGTTTCTCCGGAGTCGCCGGCTTCCGCTTCGCCGCTCCAATCACCGCGACCACTTCGAGTTCGTCGATCGATGCGCGGGGGATCCAGATGCGCTGCGTGTTCGATCGCAGGTCCGGCGGCGTGAGAAATACGCCCTCGCTGGCGACCAGGCTGACGTCGTTGGCCGCGAGCCCTTCGATCGTGTCGCCATCCTTCAGCCGCGCGCGTACAAAAAGCCCATCGCCGCGCGGACGCCCCGCGAACGTCTTGCGCACGAGCCGCTCCGGATTATTCAGTTCCCCGGAGTTGAAATCCCTCACGTAGCAGATCCATTTCAGGTCGCCGGCCGCCAGCGACACGACCTTGCCGTCGAGATCGAGCATCTCGACGCGTCCGTCGCGCACGAATCCGTTCGCCTGCAAATATCCGGCGACCCAGTCGCGCGAAAATTTGCGGAAGATCGCCTTTTTGCGGCTCGAAGACATGCGTTTCAGATTATTCCGGGAGGGTACCGGGAGGGAAACCAGGATTGTTGCACATTCGGGCTCGGGAAGCCTCAAAAATTGTGCACACGGCATCGCCGCGCATGCACACTTTTGTGTTACATTGGTAGTTTGGATTGACCTTTATCTGCCCCATAACCCTTTATTTTGCTGGTAGTTAGGGGCAGGTTTTCCGGGGACAGAAGGAGGCTCAGGCCTCAGGAAAAAGAATACATCAGCATCATGCCCGATTATATCTATCTACTTGAAAATCGTCTTTCCCCTGCCCAGCAAAACGCCCTTCGCCAGGTTCGTGACGCCGCCCGCGATGCGGGTATGACCGTCTTCCTCGCTGGAGGCGCAGTGCGCGACCTAACCAGCGGTTTTCCCGTCCGCGATCTTGATTTTTCGGTTCAGGGAAATGCGCTCAAATTAAAGAAAGCACTGGAGAAATCGGGGGGCGTCTTCTGGGGCGACCACGAACCCTCACGTACTCTGTTCTTCTGGTTCCCCGGCAGCGTCCGCGTCGAAGTTTCCAGCGCCCGCCGGGAGGAATACCCGAAGCCGGGCAAGCCGGTCTACCACTGGGCACCGATCCTTGAAGACCTGCGCCGCAGGGACTTCACGGCGAACGCGATGGCCATCTCGCTCAACGAGGGTTCCTGGGGGTTGCTGCTCGACCCGCTCAACGGCTTCGCCGACATCGAAGCGCGCCACCTGCGGCTCGCCAGCAACTACGGCTTCATCGAGGACCCCTCCCGCATGCTGCGCGCCGTACGGCTCTCCGCACGCACGGGCTGGGAGATGGACGAGCGGACGAAGGCCAGGTATCAGAACGCCAAAGACGAGAACCTGATGGAGCAGCTCTCCGCGTTCGCGCGCGGGTACGAACTGGAGGAGATCGCGCACGAGGAGGATCCTCTCAAGGCTCTGCGCGCGCTCGAAGCCGAGGGCTGGATGAAGACGCTCTACCCGGCGTGGACCGCGGCGAAAGCCGATCTGAAAGGCCTGGATGAGCTGAACAAGATTCTCATTCGCCTGCTGATGCTCGGCGTCTCGCCCGATCCCTCGGCGGCGCATCTGGAACTGCTCACCGCGAAACTGCAGCCGAAGGATCTCGCGAACCTGAAGCGGCTTTTCCCGCGGCGCGGATTTGTGGAGCAGTGGAACCACCTGGAACAAAGCGCAAAGGATTTCTCCAAAGAGCTTCTGGGCAAAGCTGCCGCCAAACCCTCCGCTGCATGGAAGCTTCTGGTGAGTTATCCCGCCGAGGCCGTCCTGTGGCTTGCTTTCAGTTCAAAGAACGCCCAGGTGAAAGAGAAGTTCAACAGCTTCTTTAATGTTTGGCCGGAGTCGCGGCAAAAGATTCCGACCACGCTAATGGCGGAAATGCGCATCACGCCCGATCTGCCCACCTATGGCGAGATCGCGGAGAAGCTGTTCTTCGAGTTCATGGACGGGAAGCTGCAGACGGAGGAGGAGATTCGCGCCTTCCTCACGCCCTATTCCCCACCCGCGCCGCCTCCGCCGGTTGTGATTCGCCGGCCCCGCGGCCGCCGCGCCGAAATCAAGATCGAAGAGGAAGAGGAAGTGGAGCTTCCGGTTTCTAACGGCGACGAGGAGAGCGAAGACGAGGATGAAAGCGAGACGCTTCCCTCGGTGCTCGGCGATGCTGTGCCTCTGCCTCCGAAGAAAGGTGCTGCGACGGCGCCGGCCAAGGCCGCGAAGGGCGCGAAAGCTGCTCCGGCAGCCGCACCCGTGACCGCAAAAGCTGCGAAGGAAGCGCCGAAACCTGTCGCCTCGCTCAAGGCTGCGCCCAAAGCACCGGAGAAGCCGAAGATTCCCGAGAAGTCTGCTGCGAAGCCTGTCGCCAGGCCGCCAGCCAAACCCGCACCCAAGGTTGCGGCGAAGGCTCCCGCGAAGCCGGCCGCCAAGGCGGTAGCTAAACCCGCGGCGAAGAAGCCGGCCCCCAAACCAGCCGCTCAGTCCGCGGCCAAAAAGTCTCCTCAGAAGAAGCAGGCCTCTGCGCCTGCTCGCAAACCAGCGAAGCCCGCAAAGGTGGTCGCAAAGCCAACCGCGAAGAAGGCAGCCAAGCCCGCAAAGAAATCTCCGCCGAAGAAAAAGCGCTAGATTACGGTGGGTTGGCGCAAAGCGATTCTGGTGGAACTTCCCCTCCCCGCTTTACGTCACCTACAGGTTTGGATCGGTGCGTGGGCCCATGAACAGCACGATGCGCAAGGCGCAGAACCTCCTCCAGCGCGTTCCCGGCGTGCTTCTTCTGCTTCCTCTTTTCACACCTGGTCTCGCACCCGCTCAGCAAGTCGGGCAAAACGGCGTGGCTATCTGGGAACTGTCGCGGCCCAGGATGAACGCGATGCTGACCTTGGTCCCGCGCGATGACGAGGCTCGCTACGATCGCCTCCGCCAGGACTTCATCGGCTTCGGCTGCACAGGCAATTCCCTTCGGGAGCAAGCCGTCGACAGGAAGGGTCATCACAAAAACCTCCTCTGCTCCCTGCCCGGCAGCAATCAACAGGAGATCATCGTCGCTGCCTGGATATCCCCACCGAAGAAGCTTCGGCAAAGACGCATCCGACGGCTGGGCGGCAGCTGTCATGCTCCCGATTCTCTACAACTCACTCTCAGCTGAGCCTCATCGGTACACGTTTCTCTTTGCCGCGTTCGCTGGAGAGGACGGTGAGTATCACTTCCTCCGCAGCGTCGGGAAAACGCCACAGCGTCCGGCAGCCTTCATCGGCCTCGATGCGCCTGGCCTTGGCGTTCCTTACTTTTGGGCCGTTCCTCCGAACCTGCTGGACGCCAGCCATCGTGCCGCCGCCCAGACGATCTCCGATACGGCATGGAACGTCGCGCGCCTGCAGGGCTTCGCCAGCGACAAGGCGTATAGCGGCCACATCTTCTCCGGTCATCCCGGTGTTTTCCCCAGCGCCCTGCTCGACGATCCCAAAGAGATCCCTCGCATTCTCATCTACTCGTACGATGGGGGGACCATTACGCTGGACGCTTATCGCGAGGACCACGATTTCATCGCCTTCTATCTCTGTGGCCTCGACATAAAAGCTCGCGGCCGCGTTCGACCCAGCGACCCGGGCAAGTCACTAGCGACTACGCACACTACGGCCTGTTTTTCAGCACGCTCTCCACCGCCCGCACCACGCGGTCCACATCCACCTGCGAAGTGCGCCAGTTGCTCACGCTGATGCGCATCACGCGCCGTCCCTTCCAGGTGCTGCCGGTAAAGAACGCCTCACTCGTCGCATTGATCGCGGCGATCGTCGCATCGGTACGCTTCGCGTGATCCTCTTCCGTTGCGTTCGCCCGGGGATCAGGAAACCGCACCAGCGCCTGGTTCAGCATCGGCTCGCACAGCAACTCCGCGCCGGGCAACTGGCCCATACGCTCACCCAGCGATTTCGCATGACGGCAACAGCGCTCGACCAGATCGCACACGCCCGCCCTGCCTAACTGACGCAGCGCCGCGTAAGTCGCGAACCCCCTTGCCCGCCGCGAGAATTCCGGGTTCCACTCCATCGCATCCCTCGCCTCTCCGTCGTGGGTCAGATAAGACGCCCGCCAGGACATCGCCGCCTGATGCGCTTCCGGATGCGCAACGAACGCGTAGCCACAGTCGTAGGGAACATTCAGCCATTTGTGTCCGTCCGTCGCCCACGAGTCTGCGTCCTCGACGCCTCGCACCATGTGCCGATGGTTCGCGCTCGCCGCGGCCCAGAGGCCGAACGCGCCATCGACATGCACCCACGCACGGTGCCGCTTCGCCATCGGGATCAACGTCTCAAAGGCGTCGCACGCCCCTGTGTTGATGTCGCCCGCCTGCAGCACCAGAATGGTGGGAGTCTCCGGGGTTCGCGCCAACTCCTCCGTCAGCGCCTCGGGAACCACGCGATCCATCGCGTCCGTCTGAATATCCACGACCTGTGCGCGCCCAATGCCCAGCAATCGCAACGCGCGCATCACCGAGCCATGTTTCTGGTCACTCGCGAGCACGCGGATCGCCGGCCCGCCGGCGAGCCCCTTCTCCTCCACATCCCATCCGTGTTGCGCCAGTACCCAATGCCGTGCCGCCGCGAGCGAGGTGGCGTGGGCCATCTGGCAGCCGGTCACCAGCCCGAAGCTCGCCTGCTTCGGCAGCCGCAGAATCTCTTTCAGCCATGCACCTGCTGCTTCCTCCACCACGGCTGCCGCTGGAGCGGTCGCGTACAGACCGGCGTTCTGATCCCACGCGGACGTCAGCCAGTCTGCCGCGAGGGCCGCTGGAAGGGTCCCGCCGATCACCCAGCCAAAGAAGCGCCCGCCCGCGGTTCCGAGGATACCGCCTTCGACATCCGCGACCAGATCGTCGATCACCTGTTCGGCGGCAATGCCCTGCTCGCCCAGCGGCCGGTCCAGGCGCGCCCGCAGCGTTGTCCGATCGACCGTCGCTGCCACGGGCGCCGCATCGAGCTTCGCGAGATGCGCGATGGCCTTTTCACAAGCCTGACGGAGAACCTCTTCGTTCGGCTCAGTTGTCCCGGGAAGAACCTGGGGAGTTTTGACGGTCGTAGCCATGCCTTAAGCCTCGCACCGACCGCAGATTCCAGCAATCCGAACCTTGCGCGCAAATTCTGAAAGGATTTCCTGGTGCGACCCGAATCGCTCGTCGGGGATCGCGGATCACTGCACCTGGAACTGAACTTCTTCACCGACGGCCAGGTGATGCCGCTGAATCGACCCCACCGGCAGCTCCAGCACATATTGCGACTCGACATGCCCCCCGTAGTTCGGGCACGTCGTTGATCGGCCACGACACGGCGGGGTATCCGGGCTCATCTCTACAATCTTGTGGCCGGCGTCCATCCACACAATGTCCAGTCCGATTTTGCAGTGGTACATCCAGTAAGGCTGCTTCTTCATCGCGTCGTGTACGAACAGCATCCCGCGACCTTCCGGCAGACGCGTTCGCTCCATCAGCCCGTACTCCTGCTCGGCAGGAGTGGTCGCCAGCTCCACATGCACCGTCGATCCATCGGGGAGCATCACCAGCGTGTTGGCCGGACGCGGCGCAACATACGGGACCACCACATCCTTGTCCTGCGTCCACGCCGCCGGCGCGATCGGCCACGCCGCAAACAAGACAAATAGAAATTCCACGGCCCCGATCAGCAGCCGGATCCTTTTGTTCGTCCGCACCCTGCGCACACCTCTGTACGCTGTACGCTAAACGCAGTACGCTGATCTTCGCAAATGCGATTCCGGGCAAAATTCGCGCTGAGTTCCTGGTTGTGGCTCGCAGTCGCTGTTTTCGTGTGGATTCTTTTCGCCAGCGGGCCGCATCGAGCCATCGGAAATCTGCGCTACTACGTTGTTCTGTACACGTTCATCGGGTTGAGCCAGTTGCTTGTGCACCAATTCATCTGGTGGGACATCCTGCCCGACGGCCTGTACGAGCGCCGTCTCTGGTCTTCGCGAACCATCCCCTGGGCCGAAGTCTCCCACGTCACTTTTTGGCCCAACGAAACGAAACCGTCCAGTTCTCTGGCCATTCGCTTTTCGCGTCCCGCGCCGCTCTCGGCCGCCGGTCAGGTAATCGCCACACCCGCTGACCGCGATGGCTTTCTTTCCGCTCTCCGCGAACACGCCCCGCAAGCCCGGATCGAAGTTGCCAGGGGTGCGTCGCCCATTCCTACGCTCTGATCTGTGGATGTCCTGCGGCGGCCCTTGTTGTCCGGATCCCAGGAAGGAATTGCCGGTTAGCCAATCGACCTTGCGCGCCTACTCCCTGGTCCCGGCAATTAATACTGCCTGCTCAGCCTCGGCCACGGTCGGCTTCATGACCAGCAGACCGTCAACCTTCGTCATCCGAAACAGTTCCAGCACCCGGCCATTCACGCCGGCGACAATCAGCTTCCGTCCATGACGCTGGGTGGAGACGAAGTAGTTGATGATCGCGCCCATGCCCGCTGAATCCATGTAGGGCACCTCGGTCAGGTCCAGGATCAGCACCAGCGGAGGGTCGGCGCGCAAGGTGCTCTGAAATTCGAACAGGTTATTGATGACGAGGGGGCCAGTGAGGCGCAGAATCCGGCAGCCCGGAGCCTGCCCAGCGACGCTTGCGAGCGTCAGCGGTTCGGCGGACATAGCTGAAAATATAAAGGTTGGGACAAAACATGACGGTTACAATTCCATGAATTGCTGGCTGGCTGCAAGCGGCGGGACACAACTGCGCGCTGTGTACGTCTATTGCACCAGGCCTTGATTTTTCCCCGCGAGACTGGAGAATAGCTGCAACGTTCGTGCGCCGCCCGTTCTCATCGCTGATCGCTCCGCCACTGCCGGCACTGCTCGTGGCCCTGGTTGTAGCGCTGAACCTCGCCGTGCTTCCCGGCGCTGCGCAGGACACGACTTCGGCCGCCGGCTATTCCGTGCGGGGCACCGTAGTGAACGGCATCAGCGGGCAACCCATCGCCCGCGCCCTGGTGGCCCTCAACCAGGATCAGGCCATGCTTACCAACAGCGAGGGCGCGTTCTCCTTCGACAACGTAGCCGCAGGCGAGTACTCAGTCTCCGTCCAGAAGCCCGGCTACATGGGCTTTGGCGGGATGATGGCAGGCATGCGCATTCCGATGGGTGCGCGTCAATTCCGGCATCCCCCCCCGCGCCGCATCCAGGTGGGCCCGGACATGCCCACACTGAGCTTCAGCATTGCGCCATTGGCCATGATCACCGGGCACCTCACGCTTTCCACCGCCGATCCCGCCGACGGCATTTCGGTGCAGGCGTTTCTGCGGCGGTTTCAGAACGGCCGCGCGCAGTGGGTGGTCGCAGGCCAGGCCAGAACCCGCAGCGATGGTTCCTTCCGCATGGCCGATCTGGCACCCGGCAGTTACATGGTCTCGACGATGCCCTCTCTCGACCGACCCGGAGCTGCCGCGAACGATCGCGGTCCGGTCTGGGGCTATCCTTCTCTTTACTATCCTGGCGTCACCGAAGTAGCCGCAGCGGGCGTTCTCACGCTCGGCGCGGGTCAGCAGGCCGAGGCCGACATCACGGTGGTCCGCCAGCAATTCTTCCCCATCACGGCCGTTGTCCACAGCTCGTCGGAAAGCCCCGCCAGTTTCCAGATCCTCGACAGCGGAGGGCGCAACACCGGGATTTTTGCGAACTGGGACCGGCGCGAGGGAGTTGCGCGCGCCAGCGTTCCCAATGGCACGTGGACCATGGAAGCCCACGCCTACGGCAAAGCCATGGAGTTTGGCAGCACGACCTTTCAGGTGAACGGCACTCCCGTCAGCTTCGCCATCAGCGTCCTGCCGATTCCGCACATTCCGGTCATCATCCGTCGCGAATTTCAGGCCTCCGCCGACAACCCTGAGCCGATGTATTCCGGCCCTGGGATCAATCTGAACCTGATTCGCGCAGACGACATGGGCACGGGCAACTTCAGCGGCGGAGGGATGATGCATACCGACGGCTCCAGCGGTTCCGAGTGGGAGCTGAACGTCAATGAGCCTGGCCGTTATTGGGTCCAGGCCCAGGCCTTCGCGCCTGGCTACGTCAGCTCCATCACCAGCGGTGGCGTCGATCTGGGCAGCAACCCTTTGGTCATCATTCCAGGCAGCACACCGGCACCCGTCGAAGTGACGCTCCGCAACGATGGAGGAACCATTACGGGTCAGATCGCGATGCAAGCCCCTGTTTCTTCCGGAAGCACCCCATCGCAGCCGGGAGAGCAGCTGCAGCTTTGGATTTACGCCATTCCGCTCTTCGCCACGGCAGGTCAGGCGCCCAACGTGATGCCCAGCCCGACCGGGCAGTTTTCCTTCTACAACCTCGCTCCCGGCTCCTATCGTGTGGTCGCCTGCGACGCGCAGCAGGACATCGACTTCCACTCTCCGGAAGGGCTCGCCATCTGGGCTGGAAAGGGCCAGACGGTCAGCGTGGATCCGGGCGGGACCGTCAGCGTCGACCTCGACGTGGTGCACATGACGGCGGCCACCGAATGACCCGCACTCTCGCCGCCGTCCTCTTGCTTCTCGGCCTCTCGTCCGCAGTTGCCGCACAAACCATCGTGGCCGTGCCTCCTCCGCCACCACCCCCGCCTCCGCAATCCGATCAGGCGCCGTCCAGTTCCGACAATTCGCCCCAGACCTCGCATCTGTCGGGTCCCGCGCTCTACGTCATCAGCGGCGTGGTCATCAGCGCCACCACCGGCACGCCCCTCGATCGCACTGAAGTGTCGCTCACCACGCCCGGCGAGCGCGGATCGCCGATCGCAGAAGGGATCACCGGCGAGAACGGCAGCTTCCGCTTCGACCATCTGCAGGCAGGCCGCTACCGGCTTTCCGCCTCACGCCGCGGCTATATCACGGCCGGCTATCAGGATCACGATGGTTTCGCCACCGGCATCGTCACCGGACCCGATCTCAGCACTGCAGGGCTGCGTCTTGAACTGATGCCGACGGCCATCATCGGGGGCGTGGTCACCGACGACGCCGGCGAGCCTGTTGCCTCCGCTCAGGTTCACCTCTACCGCCAGGATCAACGGAACGGGGAGAGCCGGGTGATCGGCGCCGGCACGAGTCTGACCGACGACACAGGAACGTACGAGTTCGCGCGTCTGCGCGCCGGGACCTACTATGTCTCCATTTCCGCCACTCCCTGGTACGCTTTTCATCCCCCACCAAAAACCGACGACAGCGGCAACCTTCTCCCGTCGGATCAGCAGCCACATTCGCCTCTCGACGTCGCCTTCTCCACCACTTTTTACGAAGGCGCCGCCGACTCGGAATCTGCCACGCCGATCACGATCAATGCAGGCGATCGTGTCGAGGCCAACCTGTCTCTCCACGCGGTGCCGGCCATCCACATTCAGATCCGTCTGCAGCCTCCGGTGGAGGGCCGCGGCATACCCATGCCTCAGCTCATGCAGGAGGCTTTCGGCTCCCAGCAGGGGCAGCTCGGTAACCAGGTCATGATGTTGTCGCATAACGGGGGCCCCATGACCGTGGACATCGGCGGCGTTGCGCCAGGCCATTACCTGCTCCGTCAGTACGGACAAGCGGGGGAAAGTAACCGCACCACGAGCGTCGACCTGACTTCCGATCAAAGTGTCGACCTGGCATCCGTGATCGCGGGCGGCGTCGACGTTTCCGGAAAGCTCGCCATGATTGCCGGAGGAAAGCTTCCGGACCGTACCACCGTTGAGCTTGTTCCCGCCGGCGACAACGGCTCGGGTCCCTCGGCGCGCGCCGAAGCCGATGGAGGGTTCGCAATTCACTCGGTCTCGCCCGGCGTCTACGAGTTTCAGGTCCACGCTTCCGGATCCACTCTCGCCGCGGAACAGATCGCTCTCTCAGGAGGGGAATCGCGGGGGACGCGCATCACCGTGGGGACGGAACCCGTTCTGATTGCCGCGACTCTCGCCGCCGGGTCCACCACCATCACCGGCTATGCAAAACAAAATGGCAAAGGAGCCGGCGGCGCCATGATTCTTCTTGTCCCCAGCGATCCGAATGCCAGCACCGAGTTCTACCGCCGCGATCAAAGCAACACCGACGGAAGCTTCACTCTGAGCCACGTGATCCCGGGAAACTACACGGCGGTCGCCATTGAAAACGGCTGGACTCTGGACTGGGCTCGTCGGGAAGTCATCGCGCCGTATCTCTCCGGCGGCATCCAGGTGCGGGTTACTGGACAGAAGAGCATCGAGCTGCCCACTGCGCTGATGGTTCAACCGCGATAATGTCGTGGCGAGACTCGTGCCCCGTAGAATTGGCCTATGAGTGAGTTATACCGGCATCTCCTGATTCCGAAAGACGCTGCGTTCGTGCCCGAACGAGATCAGGTGGCAACCTTCTTCGAGGAACTTCAGACTTCAGGGGCGTTGCCAAAAGAAACTGGGTTCATCGTCATTACGAACAGCGGTGAGATGCGGGCCATCGGATGTAACCACGCTACGGGCGAGGTGTACTACGGTCCGGATCTCAAAATCAGGCGATTCGCCAATCTTCCAGCGGCCATCGATTCCATGGATGGAACGCAGATCAACGAGCTGTGGGCCGAAGCCAACGGTCCGGCAACCATAGCTCCATTCGAACTGTACCGAGCCCATGTCCCAGACGGTCTATGGAGCGGGCCCTACTCATTCACGATACGTTGTAAGTTACGGGAGGAGATTACGCATCTCCTCCACTCCGCATTTGGCTGCAAATGCGACCTCCAGCCAAATGAGCCTGCCATCTTCGACAACCCGTGGAACAAGCAACCGATCGAGACATCCGGGCTTGCCTGCGCTCGATTCTGGATTGAGTTCGGTATCGGCGACTGGCTCATGCCGATGATTACCGGCAGTCTGGACATTCTCGATGCGCGTTTGGTGAGGCTGACCAGCAATGTCTTTCGTATCGAATTCACCCAGGGCTGCCTGTGCAACGATGATTGACTCCTGCGCAGTCAGGACAGCGCTGAGGCCGCTCGTACTGAAAAACGGCGTTCCCGCTTACAGCGCCCTGACCACAATCAGGGAAGCGTCATCCCGCAGCTTGTCGCCGCAGAATTTCGTCACCGCCGTCAAAATCTCCTGCCGAAGACCCTCGACGCCCAGCGGACGTCCGCTTTCCACCGCCGCAATGAGCCGCTGATATCCAAACTCCTCATGCCGCCGGCCTTCCGCCTGCAGAATGCCATCGGTCAGTAACAGCAGACAGTCGCCGGATCGCAACTGCACTTCCTGATTCTGATACAGCCAGTGCGAAAAAATGCCGATCACGCCGCTGAAGCTCTGCAGAAAATCCACGGTCCCATCGCCATGCACCAAGAGCGGCAGGCAATGTCCCGCGCTCTCGTAGCGCAGCCGCAACTGACCCAGCTCCAGCTCTCCATAGAACATGGTGACGTAGCGCGACTGCGCGCCGGGGCGGCACAGCGCCTGGTTCACCTGCGTGCACAGCTCCGAAGGCGACGCCGCGTCCGGAGCAAATTTCCGGACCGCGTCGTGCAGCTCGGTCATCAGCGTCACCGCCGCCATTCCTTTGCCTGAAACATCCGCGATACACAACGCCATGCGGTTGCCTTCGAGCGGAAAGACATCGAAATAGTCTCCGCTCACCTGCGTGGACGGACGCCACGCGCTCGCAATTTGAAATCCCTCGAGCTGCGGTATCTCACCCGGCAGCAACCGCGCCTGGATCGCGCGCGCCTCGGCCTCCTCCGCTTTCCTCGCGCGGCTCGCCGCCCCGGGCAACTTCAGCCTGCGCAAGCCGCCCTGCTCCGTTGCAGATTCGATGGGCATGATCAGGCCAGCCTATCAGCCGCAACCGTTTGCGTGAAGAGAATCTTTCCTTCGCCCGGAAACAGAAAAGGCGCACCCCATTGGGGTGCGCCCTGGTTTTAGCTCTCCGCCAGACGCTTCTTACTCGCTCTTCTCTTCCCCGCCCTCGGCTTTTTCGCTTTCGGCCATGGCCTTTTGCATCTCTTCGCGGCGCTTGGTCCGAGCCTCGGCACGTTTCTGGCGCTTCTCATCGAGCACCTGCTCGGCGTCGACCAGCTCGATGAAGACCTTCTCCGCTCCGTCTCCCTTTTGGAATCCGGTACGAATGATGCGCAAATAGCCGCCGTTGCGATCGCCGTAGCGCGGCGCAACCGTGTCGAACAGACGCGTGACCGCTTCGCTAGTCTGCAAAAATGCCTGCGCCTGCCGCCGTGCATGAAGGTCGCCCTTCTTACCCAGCGTGATCAGCTTCTCCACGTGCGGCCGTGCAGCTTTCGCCTTGGCCACGGTGGTGTGGACCCGATCCTCCAGAAGAATGGACGTCACCAGATTCCGCAGCAGCGCGCGGCGATGGCTTGTGTTCCGTCCCAGTTTGTATCCCGCATTGCGATGACGCATGGCAATCTCTTTCGTCAGTGATCAGCGATCAGTTGTCAGTGATCAGCCCCAGGGTCTTTTCTGGAAACTGATCACTGTTTGACTGATCGGTCGTTAGAAGTTCTCTGTCTCGGGCTGAATCGGCAGATCCGAATCCAGTCCTTCGTCCTCGTCGTCGTCAAAACGGCTGTAGCTGGCGGCAAGCTGCGCGGCTGGCAGGACACTGGTCGGTCCGGGAACCGCATTGCCCTGCTCGTCGATCCGCATGCCGAGCGACAGGCCCATCTGCGCGAGGATCTCCTTGATTTCGTTCAGCGACTTCCGCCCGAAATTCTTGGTCTTCAGCATTTCGGCTTCGGTCTTCTGCACCAACTCGCCGATGGTTTGAATGTTCGCGTTCTTCAGGCAGTTGTAGCTGCGCACGCTCAGTTCCAGCTCTTCGACGCTGCGGTTCAGGTTCTCGTTCTTCAGCTGGACGCGACCTTCTTCGGCCAGGCCTTCGGCTTCGATCTCTTCCTCGAAGTTGATGAAGATGCTCATGTGGTCCTTGAGCAGCTTCGCCGCGAGGCCAATCGAATCGGCCGGCAGCACCGACCCGTTGGTCCAGACTTCGAGCGTCAGCTTGTCGTAGTCGGTGATCTGACCGAGACGCGCTGCATCGACCGTGAAGTTGACCTTGCGCACCGGCGAGTGGACCGAGTCCACCGGAATGAACCCGATGCCGAGGTCGGAATCGAAGTTCTTGTCGGCGGAGACATACCCGCGGCCGCGCTTCAGGCGCATCTCCATGCTGAGCCGCCCGCCTTCGCTGACGGTGGCGATATAGACATCCTTGTCGAGAATTTCCACGTCCCCGTCGGCTTCAATCATGCCGGCAGTGACCACTCCTGGCTGTTCCGCGTTCAGGTAAAGCGCCTTCGGGCCGTCTCCGTTCAGCTTGAACGGAATCTGCTTCAGGTTGAGCAGAATGTCGGTCGCATCTTCGACCACGCCGGTGATCGACTGGAATTCGTGCAGAACTCCCTCGATGCGAACCGCCGTGACCGCCGCGCCTTCGATAGAAGAAAGAAGCGTGCGCCGCAGTGCGTTGCCAACGGTGGTGCCGAATCCGCGCTCGAACGGCTGCGCGCTGAACTTGCCGTATTTTTCGGTCAGCGTCTCGGTGTCAACCGCCAGACGCTTCGGTTTTTGAAATCCTCTCCAAAGCATGTCGTATATCTCCGCACAGCGAGCGCCGCGAAGCATTCTGCAGCGGCTGTGCCGTTTCACTCCGTGATTGATTTGACTGCAGCTGGTAGCCTGTTGCCTGTAGCCGGTAGGTTATTAATCCCAACCCGCTGCTGACGTCCTGCTTCCAGCTTCCTGCTAACTTCAACTCTTTACCGCAGCTGTCCAGCCGGTGCGAACTCGCCACACGCTACCGGCTACGGCCACGGGTTTACTTCGAGTACAGTTCGACGATCAGCTGCTCGTTCACCGGCAGGTTGATGTCTTCTCTCTTCGGCAGTGACAGCACCTTGCCACTCAAACTGTTCGCATCGCTCGACAGCCACGTCGGGGCAGGCTGATGGCTCGCGAACTCCCGCGAACTCTCTACCAACGTCAACTTCTCGCTATTGGGACGGATCTTGATCTCGTCGCCTACGCCCACCTGGTAGGAAGGGATATTCACCTTGCGCCCGTTCACTTCCACGTGCCCGTGGCGCACCAGCTGGCGCGCCTGACGCCGTGAGCTGGCAAAACCGAGCCGGAAGGTCACGTTGTCCAGACGCCGCTCCAGCTGCTGCAGGAGCAGTTCGCCGGTGACGCCGGGCGTGCGCGATGCCTTCTCGTAGTACGCGCGGAATTGCCCTTCAAGGGCAAAGTAGATGCGGCGCGCCTTCTGCTTTTCACGCAGCTGCAGACCGTAGCCGACGATCTTCGCTTTGCGATCGCGGCCGTGCTGGCCGGGGGCAAAATTGCGCTTCTCGATGGGGCACTTGTCGCTGAAACACTTCGCGCCCTTCAGGAACAGCTTCATGCCTTCTCGCCGGCACAACCGGCAGACAGGCCCTGTATAACGTGCCAATGCATTCTCCTTAATTCAGAGGCCGACCGGTTTACGGATCAAAATCCTTCGTCCCGGTCCATCTATTAGTTTACAGCAAAGGCAGCAGTTTCTATTCCCTACTGCCTATTGCCTGTCCTTAGACCCTGCGTCTCTTCGGCGGCCGGCAGCCATTGTGCGGAATCGGCGTAACGTCGCGAATCGACCGCACATCGATCCCCGCCGCCGCCAGTGCGCGCACCGCGGATTCGCGGCCGGAACCTGGCCCACTCACCCGCACATCCACCGAACGCACGCCGTGATCCCGCGCCATGTTGGCCGCGTTCATCGCCGCCTGCTGCGCGGCAAACGGTGTGCCCTTACGCGACCCGCGGAACCCGAGCGAGCCCGAGCTCTTCCACGACAGCGTATTGCCCTGCTGGTCGGTGATGGTCACGATGGTGTTGTTGAACGAGGCCTGAATGTGCACCAGACCAAACGGCACACTCTTGCGCTCGCGTTTCTTGAACTTCTTGTTGCGCGCGGCTTTGCCGGTCGCGCCTTTTGCTGGTTTCTGATCCGCCATTAGGTCTTCGCACTCGCTTTCTTCTTGTTCGCCACGGTGCCCTTGCGCGGTCCTTTGCGGGTGCGGGCGTTGGTGTGGGTGCGCTGACCGCGCACCGGAAGGCCGCGGCGGTGCCGCTGCCCGCGATACGACTGGATGTCGATGAGCCGCTTGACGTGCATGGCGGTGTCCTTGCGGAGATCGCCTTCCACATCGCCCTGCTCTTCGATCACCTGGCGGATGCGATTGACCTCGTCTTCGCCGAGATCCTGAACCTTTTTGAACGGATCGACCGTCGCGCTGGCGAGAATCTTCAGCGCTCGCGAGTTACCGATCCCGAAGATGTACGTCAGCCCGATCCTTGCCTGCTTGTTGCGCGGCAGATCGACGCCTGCGATACGTGCCATACGGTTTCCTTCATCGTGCCCCGGCCAACTTTCCCGGAGCGGTTATTCCGGCCGAACCTCGTACCGGAGTTTGGAGAGCCTGAGTCCATCTCGGGGTTCATCGCAAGCCTGACTTCGGCTAACTAGCCCCAGCTTCCTGATTACGGCTAAAGAAGCTCAGCTCTCGAATCAGCCAGTAGCCGGTAGCCTGTCGCGCGTAGCCTGAACGTCTTTGCTACCGGCTACGGGTTACTGCCTACAGGCTGCCATTTCAGCCCTGGCGCTGCTTATGCTTCTGGTTCTCGCAGATCACCCGCACCACACCGCGGCGATGGATGACCTTGCACTTGTCACAAATCTTCTTTACCGATGCCCGAACCTTCATCCCTCACAAACCCTTCACGCATCCGCTTCCATGCCGCCGCGCCCGGTTTTGCTGAACGCCGACCGCTGTCCGCTGAACGCTGTTACTTGTATCTGTACACAATCCGTCCGCGATTCAAATCGTACGGACTCAACTCCACAGCCACGCGGTCACCCGGCAAAATGCGGATGAAGTTCTTCCTCATGCGCCCCGACACATGCGCCAGCACCTCGTGCCCGCCGCTGCTCTCGAGCTTGACCTTGAACATCGCATTCGGCAACGTCTCGAGACCGTCGCCATGACCTCAATCGCGTCTTCCTTCGACAATCGTTATCCTTAAACTCGTCTCTACTTCGTTGCTTTCGTGCTGGAATTCCGGAGCCGTTCTACTGCTGCTTCCACACTCGCCGCCACAGTGCTGACTGGCTGGCTGCCATCCACTTCCTCAAATCGCCCCAGGGCACGGTAATGCTCTACCACCGGAGCCGTCTGCGATTCATACGTCCGCATCCGCTCCCGGAAAACTTCCTCAGTATCGTCTGAGCGCCGCACCAGAGGTGTGCCGTCCAGGTCGCACTTCTCATCGACCTTCGGCGGCTGCAGATAGATGTTATAGATCGTCCCGCAGGCTTGGCAGGTGCGCCGTCCGGTAATCCGGCGCAGTAATTCATTGTATCCGACGTTGATACTGACGGCAATGACCGGCAGAGCCTTCGGATCGGCCCCCAGATGCTGATCGAGCCACTTCGCCTGCCCCAGCGTACGTGGAAAACCATCCAGAATGTAGCCTTTAGCGGTGTCCGGCTGCTTCAGCCGTTCCGCGACCATCTGGTTGACCAGGTCGTCAGGAACCAGCTTGCCGGCATTCATGATTTCTTTGGCCTTCACGCCCAGCTCGGTTCCATGATCCCGGTGATAGCGGAGCAAATCGCCGGTGGAAATCTGCGGAATTCCCCATTTGGCGACCAGCTCTTTCGCCTGCGTTCCCTTGCCAACCCCCGGTGCTCCCAGCAGCAGAATCGGTCCAGGTTTCACTTGCAACGACCCCTTGGTTTCCACGTGCGTATCCGCCACTGCCGACGTCATTACCAGGCCCGCCTTCCTCTGACTCTCCCGCTCTTGGGCGAGAATCCTTCATAGTGCCGCATGATCAGCTGCGACTCGACTTGATTCACGGTGTCCATCGCCACGCCCACGACGATCAGCAGCGATGTGCCTCCGAAATAGAAGTTGAAGCCCATGCCGTTGGTCATCCACGACGGCAGCGATTCAAACCAGCTCCCGATCAGCCACAGATGATTCAGGTGGATGCCGCTGATCATCAGCTGCGGGATGATCGCCACAATGATCAGATAAATCGCACCGACCAGGGTGATGCGGGTCAGGATCTCGTTGACGTAGTCTGATGTCCGCCGACCGGGCCGGATGCCGGGAATAAACCCGCCATACTTGCGCATGTTGTCGGCAATATCGTCCGGCCGGAACACGATCGAGATGTAGAAATACGCAAAGAAGACAATCGCGATCATGTACAGCAGCTCGTAGGCCGGCTCGCCTGCGCGCAGTGCATCGAAGGTCCGCGACAGCCATGCGCTGTTCCTCACGAACGCTGCCTGCCCGAACAGCATCGGCGCCGACAACACGGAAGCGGCAAAGATGATCGGCATCACGCCGCCGGAATTCACCTTCAGCGGCAGGTGCGTCGATTGCCCGCCCATCAGCCGCCGTCCCACGATGCGCTTGGCGTACTGCACGGGAATGCGCCGTTCGCTGCGCTCCACAAAGACGATGAAGGCCACGATGGCGATCATCGCGATCACCAGCAGGATCAGCAACGGAACTGTGAAGACGCCAAACCGCTGCGCCTTGGCTGTATTCACCAGATCGGCGATGCCGCGCGGCAGGCCCACCACGATGCCGGCGAAAATCAGCAGGCTCATCCCGTTCCCGATGCCGCGCTCGGTAATCTGCTCGCCCAGCCACATGATGAATGTCGTGCCCGCGGTGAGGGTGATCACCGTCATGGCGATGAAGCCGAATCCGGGATCGAGCACCAGGTTGCCCGATGAGCTGCGCAGCGCAATCGCGATGGCCGCCGACTGAATCACTCCCAGAAGGACTGTTACGTAGCGCGTCCACTGCGTGATCTTGCGTCGCCCCAGCTCGCCTTCTTTCTGCAGCTTCGCCAGCGGCTCATAGACCACCGTCAGCAGCTGGAAGATGATCGAGGCCGTGATGTAGGGCATGATGCCCAGCGCGAAGATCGTCAGCCGGCGCAGGTTGCCGCCGCTGAACAGATCGACAAGGCCCAGCGACGAGCCCGCCTGGTTATTGAAGAAGCTCTCCAGCGCGGCGACGTTCACGCCCGGCGTGGTGATGTGCGCGCCCAGCCGGTACACAGCCAGGATGCCAAGGGTGAACAGGACACGCCTGCGCAGGTCGGGGACGCGGAAGATATTCAGAAACTTCTCAAACATGAGTTGGTGCTCTCATTCTAAACCGTTGGCCTGCCGCGTTTACTTTTTGCTCGCCCTGGGCTGGCTCTCCGCCGCCTTTTCGCTCGCTCGGCCTGGCTCACTTCTCGCCGCCTTCTTCACGAGCTTTCCCGCTGGCTTTTCCGTGACCGCTCCGCCCAGCACGATCGCTTTGCCGCCGGCCTTCTCAATCTTTTCCTGCGCCGACTTCGAGAACTTGTGCGCATGCACGGTGACGGCGACCTTCAGCTCGCCGTCGCCGAGGATCTTGATGAGCCCGTTCCGTTTTTTCACCAGACCCAGCTCGGTAAATTTCTCGAGCGTGAGTTCCTTCTCGCCCAGTTCCGCGAGCCGGTCGAGATTCACCACGGTATATTCGGTGCGGAAAATATTCGTGAAGCCGCGCTTCGGCAAACGGCGGTGCAGCGGCATCTGGCCGCCTTCAAAGCCGCGCATCAGGCTGGAGCCCGAGCGCGATCCCTGTCCTTTGTGTCCGCGGCCCGACGTCTTGCCGGTCCCGGAGCCCATGCCGCGCCCAATGCGCTTCTTGTTCCTGTTCGCCTTCTTCGGCGCTCGCAGATTCGAAAGATTCATGTCTGTCCTCGCTCAACGCCGGCCGGAATTCCACCGCCCGACTCGCTTTTTTAGCGTTCAGAGTATAGCGTTCAGCGTTCAGAACAACTTCGCCACGTGGCGAATCGGCTTTGTATCCGCTGTCCGCTGTCCGCTATCCGCTAGTTCTCCACAATCCTGACCAGATGCGGAACCGTCTTCACCATCCCACGGATCGATGGTGTGTCTTCCCGCACCACAATCTGGTTCAGCCGGGTAAAGCCCAGGCCCTTGATCACCAGCTTGTGCTTCACCGGCGCCTGAATCTTCGACCGGAAATACTGGATCCGAATCGTTGCCTTCGCCGCGGCTTTCGTCTCTGTCTTTTTCTGTGCCATGGTCAGATCTCCTGCACCGTCTTGCCGCGCATCGCAGCCACTTCGGCGCGATCGCGCAGCTGCACCAGCGCATCGAACGTCGCCTTGATCACGTTATGCGGATTGGCCGTGCCCAGGCTCTTGGTCAGCACATTCTGCACACCCGCCGAGGTCATCACCGCGCGCACCGCGCCACCGGCAATCACACCCGTGCCTTCGGGAGCCGGCTTCAGCAGCACCTGGCCCGAACCGAACCGGCCCAGCACCTGGTGCGGAATCGTGGTCGCGGTCAGGTTGACGCGCACCAGGTTCTTCTTCGCCGCCTCAATGCCCTTGCGGATCGCCTGCGGAACCTCGCGCGCCTTGCCCGAGCCATAGCCGACCACGCCCGCGCCCGGATCGCCCACCACCACCAGCGCCGCGAAAGACATGTTCTTGCCGCCCTTCACGACCTTGGTCACGCGGTTGATGGCCACCACCTGATCTTTCAGGTTGAAACTCCCCGAATCCAGCTTCTTCTTCAATATCGCCATTCGCTTCCTGATTTCCTTCCGCCCGGCTTCCGCCGCGCCGATCCTCTAGAACTCGAGTCCCGCTTCGCGCGCCGCATCCGCCAGCGCCTTCACGCGCCCGTGATACAGATAGCCGCCGCGATCGAAGACTACCTTGCTGATGCCCTTTTCCTTCGCGCGCTCCGCGATCAGCTTGCCGATTTCTTTTGCCGCCGCAACGTTGCCGCCGGTTTTCGCTTTCGCCGCCACCGTCGAGGCCGAGACGACCGTCACGCCCTTCGCATCATCGATCACCTGCGCGTAGATGTGGTTCAGCGAGCGGTAAATGTTCAGCCGCGGCCGCTCCGTCGGTCCCCGTCAGCTTGCGGCGGATGCGCGTATGCACGCGCTGCCGAATCTCGTTTCTCTTCCTCTGCGGAATCATTTTCTTTTCCCTTCCTAACAGCGAAGCTGCCCTGCAGCCTCGTTCGGTTTTGTAGATCCTTCGACTGGCTACGCTCGCTCAGATGATCGCGCTCGGCTCAGAGCGCCGGGCAATCGCGATCACTTGGCGCCCGTCTTGCCGACCTTCTTCTTCAGCCGCTCATCGGAGTAGCGCACGCCCTTGTTCTTATAAGGATCGGGTTTGCGCAGCGACCGCATATCCGCCGCCACCTGCCCAACCTTCTGCCGGTCGATGCCGCTGATCGTCACTCGGGTCTGCTTGGGGTCGATCGTCGCGGTAATCGCCGGTCGGCAGCGGAAACTCGATGGGGTGCGAATAGCCCAGCGTGAACACCACCGTGTTCTTGCCTTTCAGCTCCGCGCGGTAGCCGATGCCGACAATGTCCAGATCCTTCGACCAGCCCTTCGTGACGCCTTCGACCGCATTCGAGATCAGCGCCCGCGTCAGCCCGTGAATCGCCGCCTGCGAATCGCTCTCCCGCACCGCGATGCATGTGCCCGTCTTCGGTCTCCAGCTTGATTCCGGCGGGAATCGGCTGCTCCACTTGCCCTTCGGCCCTTCGACGAGGACAACACTGCCCTGCACGGAATACTTCACTCCCTGCGGCAGCGATCGGTTTCTTCCCAATCCGTGACATGTTCTCAATCCTTTATGGCTTGCGAGTCCCGGCGCGAGCTTGTGCTCTGCCGTTCCACTGCAGCCTCGGCGAGTTATGCTCACCTAACTTCCCACCTCATCCGCGCCATCGGCGCGGGCTACATCTGCTGGCTAAGCACGGATGGCACGCGAAGCGTGCGCCCGCCGAGCCGGCAAGGCTACCAGATCTCGCAGAGGACTTCGCCGCCCACGCCTTCGCGCCTGGCCTGACGACCGGTCATCACGCCCCTGCGGGGTGGTCATGATGCTGATACCCAGTCCACCCTGCACCCGGCGAATCTCGTCGCGGCCGATATAAACGCGGCAGCCCGGACGCGAAACCCGCTCCAGGTCGCGAATCGCGGCTTCGTTGTTGGCGCCGTACTTCAGGTACACCCGCAGCACCGCGCGCCCGTTCTCTTCCGTCGTCTTGAAGTTCGAGATATAGCCCTCTTCCTTGAGAATGCGGGCAATCTCCGCCTTCAGCTTCGAGGCCGGAACATCCAGCTTCTGATGACGCGCACGAATCGAATTGCGAATCCGCGTCAGAAAATCCGCTACCGGATCGGTCAAACTCATCGTTTCTCCTTCATTCCCCGTTCGCTCCGCCCGCCCTGCTCAACCCAGCGGAGAACCAGCGGAAATGTCTTGTGACTTCGAGCCTTTCAGCCATCAGTCAGAATTGTTTTGCGCCCGAAGGCGTCGCCTGGACGGCGGCTAGTCCTTACCAGCTGGACTTGACTACGCCAGGAATCTCACCCTTCAGGGCCAGCCCTCGAAAGCACAGCCGGCATACCCCGAACTTCCGCAGAAACGCCCGCGGCCGTCCGCAGAGCTTGCAGCGATTATGCTGCCGGCTCCTGAACTTCGGCTTGCGTGCGTCCTTCACTCGTTTTGCTGTTGTCGCCATCTCTCTTCAGTCCCTTCGATTCTTACGCGCCCTGCGCCCTGAACGGCATGCCGAACTGCCGCAGCAGCGCGCGCGCCGAATTATCGTCCAGGGCCGACGTCACAATGGTGATGTTCATGCCCTTCAGCTTGTCCACCTTCGAGTAGTCGATCTCGGGGAAGATCAGCTGATCGCGAATGCCGAGCGTGTAGTTGCCGCGCCCGTCAAAGCTCTTCGTCGAAACTCCGCGGAAGTCGCGCACGCGCGGCAGCGCCACGGAGATCAAGCCGGTCGAGAAACTCGTACATGGTGTCGCCGCGCAGCGTGACCATGGCGCCGATGGGCATGTTCTCGCGCACCTTGAAGGCCGCAATCGACTTCTTCGCCCGCGTGGTCACCGGCTTCTGCCCGGCAATCGCTGCCAGGTCCGCAGTGAGCGGATCGAGCATCTTCGAGTTCTGCGTCGCCTCGCCCAGCCCCATATTCAGCACGATCTTCTCCAGCCGGGGAACGGCCATCGGGTTCTCCAGTCCCAGCTCCTTCTGGAGCACGCCCTTGATTTCCTTGTGATACTTCTCTTTCAGTCTCGCTGCCATTTCCGTTTCTCTTCTCTCTGTCTCCGCACTCGGATTGGCCACCCACCGTGACCGTCTACCGTTTCGGAGACTTCCGTTTCGCCCAGCGTTCCCGATCGCTGAACGCTGAGCGCTGATTACTTCTTACTTTTCGCGGCAATGGTTCCGCCGCACTTTTTGCAAATCCGGACCTTCACATCGCCTTCGAACTTGTGCGCCACGCGCGTCGGCTGATTGCAGCTCGGGCACACCAGCATCACGTTCGACCGGTGGACCGAGGCTTCCTGCTCGGCGATTCCGCCCTTCACGCGCCGCTGCGGATTCTCCTCATATGCTTCTTCACCACGTGCACATGCTCGACCAGCAGCCGCCCCGTGTCAGGAAACACGCGCAGCACGCGACCCTTCTTGTCGCGGTCGCTCCCCGTGATCACCTGCACCGTGTCGTTCCGCTGAATATCCAAACTCGCCATAATCTCTGTCCTTTGCTCTCTGCCCGGCTTACAGAACTTCCGGAGCGAGCGACACAATCTTCAAAAACTTCTTCTCGCGCAGTTCGCGCGCTACCGGACCGAACACGCGGGTTCCGACCGGCTCGCCCACGTCGTTGATGAGCACCGCCGCGTTGGTGTCGAACCGGATGTAGGTTCCGTCCCGGCGCCGCGTCTCTTTGCGGGTGCGGACCACAACCGCCTTCACCACTTTGCCCTTCTTCACCTGTCCGTCCGGCGAAGCTTCCTTCACAGCTGCGGTGATCACGTCGCCCAGCCCGGCCTTCAGCCCGCTCGCGCCGCCCAGGGGCAGAATCATCTGCAGCTTGCGCGCGCCGGAGTTATCGGCGACCTCGAGCATCGTTCTCATCTGCACTGCCATGGCTATTTCTCCTTCTTGCTGTCGCGGTCCTCACTGCCGGCCGCGATCTTAACCCGAAAACCGCTGTTACTCGGCTGCGATCCCTGCCGCCGCTTCCGCTTCCTGTACCTGTGCCAGCGCCGACCGCCGCACGATCTCTTCCAGATTCCACCGCTTCAGCTTGCTCAGCGGCCGGGTCTCGCGAATCCGCACCACATCGCCCACGCGCGCCGTGTTCTGCTCGTCGTGCGCGTAAAACTTCCGCGTGGAGCGCACGATGCGCTTGTACTTCGCGTGCGCCTTGCGCATCTCGACTTCGACCACGATGGTCTTCTGCATCTTCGTCGAGACCACCTGGCCCACCTTCTCGTTGCGCCGCGACTCCGGCCTGGCTGTGTTGTTTTCCGTTGCGCTCATCTCTTAACCCTTCTTCACACTTGTGGACCGCGAGGCCGCCTTCTTGTTGGCCGAGGGCTTCGCCGTCGACTTCCGCGCCGCCGCTGACCGGCCGCTCGCTTTATGCGCCGCCGGCTTCTTTGCGGCAGCCTTCTTCTTCGCCGGCCGCGCAACCTTCTTTTTCGCCTGCTTCGCCGGTGCCCTCGGCCTCGTGCTCTTCGGCCGCATCCGCGTGTGCATGGTGTTTCGGTGCCACCAGCGAATGAATTCCGAGCTCGCGCTCGCGCGTGATGGTATTGATCCGCGCTACATCCTTCTTCAGTTCGCGCAGCTTCTTCACGCCCTCGGTCTGACCGAGCTTCATCTGAAAGCGCAGCCGGAACAGCTGCTCGGACGCTTTCCGCCCTTCGAGCGCCAGCTCGTCGTCGCTCAGGTTGCGAATCTTCTCCACTTCCATCGTTGCTCTTCTCTCCGGACGGACCCAGTACCAGGATCCAACCCTCATCTCGAACTCTGCTAACTTGCCGATCTCTGCCAATACTGCTCCCGATCTACTTTGCCGCCGCGACAACCTTCGCATCGTGCCGCTGCACGAACTTCGTTTTCAGCGGCAGCTTGTGCGCCGCCAGCCGCATCGCTTCCTGCGCCAGCTCCGACGACACGCCTTCCATCTCGAACAGCACGCGGCCGGGGCGAACCACCGCGACCCAGTGATCCGGCGCGCCCTTGCCCTTGCCCATACGGGTTTCGGCCGGCTTCTTCGTGACCGGCTTATCCGGAAACAGCCGCAGCCAGATCTTGCCGCCGCGCTTGATGAAACGGGTCATCGCCACACGGCTGGCTTCGATCTGCCGGTCGGTGATGTAACCGCACTCCATCACTTTCAGGCCGAAGTCGCCGAACGACAGCTCGCTTCCGCGCCACGCTTTTCCCTTCATGCGCCCGCGCTGCTGCTTGCGGTACTTCACTTTCTTTGGCATCAACATATCGAGTTCCTGATTCTTCCTAATCCCGAATTTCTAGAAAACCGATGTGCCCACCGCGGTCTGCGGCTCACGCCGCTTCTGCTGATAGATATCTCCGCGATAGATCCACGTCTTGACGCCGATCACGCCATAGGTTGTGCGCGCTTCGGCAAATCCATAGTCGATGTCGGCGCGCAGTGTGTGCAGCGGCAGCCGCCCCTGCAGATACCACTCCGAGCGCGCGATTTCGTTGCCGTTCAGCCGGCCCGACACGCGCACCTTGATGCCTTTGCAGCCGAAGCGCAGGGCCGAATCCACTGCCTTGCGCATCGCGCGACGGAAGCCCACGCGTTTTTCCAGCTGCAACGCGATGTTTTCCGCCACCAGCTGTGCGTCCAGCTCCGGCTTGTTCACCTCGAGAATATCGATGAACACGTCGCGGTTGGTCCGCTTCTGCAGCTCGCCCTTCAGCTTCTCAATCTCGGCGCCCTTGCGTCCGATCACGATGCCCGGCCGTGCCGTACGGATCATCAGGCGCAGCTTGTTGCCTGGCCGCTCCACTTCAACGGAGCTGACGCCCGCCGCCTTCAGCTTCTCCTTGAGTTCCCGCTTCAGGTGCACGTCTTCAATCAGCAGCCGGCTGTAATCTTTCCCCGCAAACCAACGCGAGTGCCAGGGCTTGTTGATGCCGACCCGAAATCCGTAAGGATGGACTTTCTGTCCCATAGAGTCTCTCGATTCCTCTCGCTACTTCTTTTTCGCGGGCTTCTTCGCCGCGGCTTTCTTTGCTGGTTTGTGCGCGGTCGCCTTCTTCGGCACCGCTTTCTTCGTCGGCCTTTTCCCGGCTGGTTTCTTCGCAGCGGCCTGTTTCCCTGGTTCCGCGGCATCCTCGCCGACCCGATGCACCAGCCCCTCGGCATGCGCGCGTTCCGCCACCGAAATGGCGATGTGCGACAGCCGCCGCTGATACCGGTAGGCCCTGCCCATGGGAGCCGGCCGGATCCGCTTCATGCGCGGTCCATCGTTGGCCACAGCCGTCTTCACATACAGGTTGTCGATGTCCACATCGAGCCCCTGCTCCTGGCTCAGGTGGTTCGCGTTCTGCAGGGCCGAACGCAGCACCTTCTCCACCATGGGAGCCACTGCCTTCTTCGTGAACGCGACCGTGTTCAGCGCCTCTTCGACGCCCCGGCCTTTGATCAGATCGAGCACCAGCCGCGCCTTCTGCGGCGAAACCCGCTGAAACCGCGCCTCAGCCCGAAATTCCCGTGTTTGCGTTTCCATCCCTTGCTCCAACCTTCCAACTCACTCGCTACCAGCTACAAGCTGTTCTTACTTGGGCCTTGCCACCGTCTCCGTCGACGCAGCCTTCATCGAGTGGCCTTTGAACTGACGCGTGGCGGCAAACTCGCCCAGCTTGTGCCCCACCATATTTTCTGTCACATACACGGGCACAAATTTCTTGCCGTTATGCACCGCGATGGTGTGCCCGATCATGTCCGGATGCACCGTCGAGCGCCGCGACCACGTGCGAACCACTTTCTTGTCGTTCGAGCGGTTCATCGTCTCGATTTTTACCATCAGGTGCGTATCCACGAACGCGCCCTTTTTCGTCGACCTTGCCATCAGAGTCCTCTATTTGCTTCTGCGGGCCACGATGAATGCATCGGTCCGCTTGTTGTTCCTGGTCTTGTATCCACGTGTCGGCTGGCCCCATGGCGTTACCGGATGCCGACCGCCCGATGTCTTGCCTTCACCGCCGCCGTGCGGATGATCGACCGGATTCATCGTCACGCCGCGGTTGGTCGGACGAATGCCCTTCCACCGGTTGCGTCCCGCCTTGCCGATCGAGACATTCTCGTGATCGGTGTTGCCGACCTGTCCGATTGTCGCCATGCAGTCGACCAGCACGCGCCGCGTTTCGCCGGAGGGCAACTTCAGCAGCGCATACTCGCCTTCCTTGGCCACCAGCTGTGCCGAGGCTCCCGCAGAACGCGCCATCTGCGCGCCCTTGCCCGGCCGCAGCTCCACGTTGTGCACGGTCGTGCCGGCAGGGATGTTTTTGAGTGGCAGCGCATTGCCGACGAGGATGTCGGCTTCGGGGCCGCTCATGATCTTCTGGCCCACCTTCAGCCCGACCGGCTGCAGGATGTAACGCTTTTCGCCATCCGCGTAGCTGATGAGCGCAATCCGCGCCGAGCGGCCCGGGTCGTATTCGATGGTTGCCACCTTGCCTGGCACGCCGTACTTCTCGCGCTTGAAGTCAATCAGCCGCAAATTCTGCTTGTGCCCGCCGCCATGATGGCGGATCGTCAGGTCGCCCGAGTTCCGGCGTCCCCCCGTGCGCAGCTTGTTCGTCACCAGCGGCTTGTACGGCTTATCCGTCGTGATCTCATCCCGCACCAGCGTCGTCTGAAACCGCAGCGTCGGTGTAATCGGTCTGTATGTCTTAATCGGCATCTTTGTTACTCTCTCTGCCCTGCTAACTTGCTATCTTGCTAACCTGCTAACTCGCTTCTACAGGTTGTTCACGTAATCCGGCATTTTCTCGCCCGCCTTCAGCCTTACGTAGGCCTTCTTCCAGTCAGGACGATAGCCGGCAAACTTTCCGCGGCGGCGTTCCTTGCCCGCCATATTCGCAGTGCGCACCGCGCTGACCTTCACCTTGAACAGCGCTTCCACTGCCTGCTTCACCTGCGTCTTCGAAGCCTTCGCGTCCACTTCAAAAACCAGCGTGCCTTCGGTTTCTTTGGCGGCGAGCGCTTTTTCGGTGATCATGGCCCGCTTGATGACGGTATAAGTCGACAGCATCACGCCACCGCCTTTCTGGACTCGGACTTCCGCCCCCGGGGCACCGACTTCTTCAGCGACTCCTGCAGCTTCTCGATGGCAGGCCGAGAGAAGATCACGCGCTCGGAGCGCAGCAGATCATAAGGATGGACTTCGTTGTTGAGCATTAGTTCGACACCCGCCAGGTTGCGCGCGCCCTTCAGCAGGTTGGTGCCGAGGCTCTGCCCGTTCTCCACCAGCAGCGCCGTCCGCGTCACTTCGAGCTTGTCCAGAGCCGCGCGGTACAGTTTCGTCTTCGGTTCCTTCAGCTCAAAAGACTCCACCACCGTCAGCTTGCCATCGGCCAGTTTCGTCGCCAGCGCCGAGCGCAGCGCGCCCAGCAGCTTCTTGCGCGGGAACGCATAGTCGTGCGAATGCGGAACCGGACCGTGCACCGTGCCGCCATGCCGCCACAGCGGCGACCGCACCGAGCCGATACGGGCGCGCCCCGTACCCTTCTGCTTCCACAGCTTCTTGCCCGACCCGGAGACGAGCTTCCGATTCTTCGTGGCAGCGGTGCCCTGGCGGAGCGACGCGCGGTAATGCTTCACCGCTTCCCACAGCAGCGCTTCGTTCACCTGCCCGAAGATCTCATCGGCCAGCTCCAGCGAGCCAACCTTCTTTCCTCCGAGATCCACTACGTCAATGTTTGCCATCGTTTTCTTCTCTTCCAGATTTCCGAACGCTGAGCGCTGAGCGCTGAACGCTATTTCTTCTTGCCTGCCGCCTTCTTTGAAGCTTTCAGCGGATCGACCGTGCCCGCGCCCGCAAATCCACGACGCTCGCGCGGCGGAGCCTTCGCCTTCGTGATCAGCACATAACCGTCTCGCGGACCCGGCACTGCCCCCTCGACCATGATCAGGTTTTCATCGAGGTCGATCCCGCGAATCCGCAGGTTCCTCACCGTCACCTTGTCCACGCCCAGGTGTCCCGGCATTCTCTGTCCGGGAAACACACGCGACGGAAACGAGGATGCGCCAATCGAGCCCTGCACCTGAAACATATGTCCGTGCGACTTGGGACCACCGCCGAAATTGTGCCGCCGCACCACGCCCGCGAACCCACGGCCCTTGCTGGTGCCCGTTACATCGACATACTTCTCGTCGCTGAAGATGTCCACCAGCACGCGATCGCCGGCCTTCACGCCATCGGTTCCAGCTTCGCCTTCCGCGCTCGGTTTGCCGGCTTCGATCGCGACTTCCTTCTGCAGCTTCACCGGCGCGACGTTCTGCTTCGCAAAATGTCCAGCCTGCGGCTTAGTCACCTTGTGCGCCTTTACAAACTCAACCAGCCCAATCTGCGCCGCGTCATACCCGTCTTTCGTCGCGGTCTTCAGCTGCGTGACCACGCACGGCCCGGCCTGCAGCACGGTGATCGGGTGCACCTCGCCGTTATCGTCGAACACCTGTGTCATCCCGATCTTCTTACCCAAAATTCCGTTAACTGGCATATCTTCCTCTCCTCATCATGCGTTGCATGTCGCACCGCACTGCCGGAATTGTTGAACTACAGGATCCTTCGCGCTGTGCGCTCAGGATGATCGCGTCGGGCTGAGAAGCCCGACAAACGCGATCACTTCTCGAACGCCTTGATCTCCACGTCCACGCCGGCTGGCAGATCCAGCTTCATCAGCGCATCCACCGTCTGTTGCGTCGGCTCGAGGATGTCGATCAGCCGCTTGTGTGTACGAATCTCGAACGCCTCCCGCGACTTCTTGTCCACGTGCGGCGACCGCAGCACACAATACTTGTTTTTCACCGTCGGCAACGGAATCGGCCCCGCTACCGTCGCACCCGTCCGCTTCGCCGTATCGACAATCTCGCCTGTCGACGTGTCGAGCACCCGGTAGTCGTAGGCTTTCAGCCGGATTCGTATTCTCTGTCCAACCATTGTTTTTTCTTCCTTGTAAGCAGGATCGAAGCTCGGCCCCGATCCTGCTAACTTGCTGACTCGCTAACCTGCTTCCAGCTTCCGGCTTCCAACTCCGGCCGCCTTTACGCGATGATTTCCGAGATCGTGCCCGCGCCCACGGTGCGGCCGCCTTCGCGGATCGCGAAGCGCAGCCCCTTTTCCATGGCCACCGGCGTGATCAGTTCAACCTCGAGTTCCACGTTGTCGCCCGGCATCACCATCTCCGTACCCGCCGGCAGGGTCGCCACGCCGGTCACGTCGGTGGTGCGGAAGTAGAACTGCGGACGATAGCCTTTGAAGAACGGCGTGTGACGGCCGCCCTCTTCCTTCACAGCACGTAGACGCTCGACTTGAACTTCGTGTGCGGCGTGATCGAGCCCGGCTTGGCCAGCACCATGCCGCGCTCCACATCTTCCTTCGCGATGCCGCGCAACAGCAGTCCAGCGTTGTCGCCGGCCAGCCCTTCGTCCAGCTGCTTCTTGAACATCTCGACGCCGGTCACCACCGTCTTGCGTGTCTCGCGGAAGCCGACAATCTCCGCTTCCTCGCCCACCTTGATCTTGCCGCGCTCGATGCGGCCCGTCACCACCGTGCCGCGTCCCGAGATCGAGAAGATGTCTTCGATCGGCATCAGGAAAGGCTGATCGACCGCACGCTGCGGCAGCGGAACCTGCTTGTCGACCGCGTCCATCAGCTCGTCGATCTTCGCTTCCCACTTCGCCTCGCCGTTCAGCGCGCCCAGTGCCGAGCCGCGGATCACCGCCACGTCATCGCCGGGGAACTGATACTTCGAGAGCAGCTCGCGGACTTCCATCTCCACCAGATCCGTCAGCTCTTCGTCCTCAACCGCGTCGCACTTGTTCAGGAATACCAGCACGTAGGGCACGCCGACCTGGCGGGCCAGCAGCACGTGCTCCTTGGTCTGCGGCATCGGACCGTCGGTCGCCGCCACCACCAGGATCGCGCCGTCCATCTGCGCCGCGCCGGTGATCATGTTCTTGATGTAGTCGGCGTGGCCCGGGCAATCGACGTGCGCGTAGTGCCGGTTGGCCGTCTCGTACTCCACGTGCGCCGTCGCGATGGTGATGCCGCGCTCCCGCTCTTCCGGCGCGTTGTCGATCGAATCGAAGGAACGAAACGTGTTCTTCGGATTGTGCTTCTGCAGCACCTTGGTGATCGCCGCCGTCAGCGTCGTCTTGCCGTGATCGATGTGCCCAATCGTCCCCACGTTCACGTGCGGCTTCGACCGGTCAAACTTTTCCTTCGCCATAAAAGTCCTGATTCCCTTTCGTAGCTCGTACTGCCTGTTTCACCTCGGAGCGCCGGACCATCCGGCTCCAGCCCCATAAACTCTGATTTTGTAACTGCGATCGCAACGTATTGCTGGTCGCAGCTTCTGCTGCAAATCTTTTATTTACCCTGATTTCGCCCGATGATCTCTTCCGAAATCATCCGTGGCGCCTCTTCATACCGCGCAAACTGCATGCTGTACGAGGCCCGCCCCTGCGTCGATGAACGGATATCGTTCACGTATCCGAACATCTCCTTCAGCGGAACCATGGCCTTGATCACCTGCGAACCGCCCACGTGCTCCATGCCCTCAATCCGGCCGCGCCGCGAGTTGATGTCGCCGATGATGGTGCCCATGTGCTCTTCCGGCACCGTGACTTCGACGGCCATCACCGGCTCCAGCAGCACCGGAGACGCCTTCCGCGCCGCTTCCTTGAAGGCCAGCGACCCAGCGATCTTGAAGGCCATTTCGTTCGAGTCGACGTCGTGATAGCTGCCGTCGTACAGGGTCGCCTTGAAATCAACGAGCTCGTAGCCGGCCAGAATCCCACCCAGCGCCGCCTCGCGGATACCATGCTCGATCGGCTTGATGTACTCCTTCGGAATCGAGCCGCCTTTGATCTCGTTGATGAACTCGACGCCCTTGCCTGTCTCGTTCGGCTCCAGACGAATCTTCGCGTGGCCGTAGTTGCCCGATCCACCCGTCTGCCGAATGTATTTCCCTTCAGCCTCGGAGTGCTTGCGGATCGTCTCGCGGAACGCAACCTTCGGCTCACCCACATTCGCCTCGACCTTGTGCTCGCGCTTCATGCGATCCACAAGAATTTCGAGATGCAGCTCGCCCATGCCGCTGATGATCGTCTGTCCCGAGTCAATGTCGGTCCGCACCTTGAAGGTGGGATCCTCTTCGGCCAGCCGCGCCAGCGCCACACCCATCTTTTCCTGATCGGTCTTGGTCTTCGGTTCGACCGCCACCGAAATGACCGGCTCCGGAAAATCAATCGCGCTCAGCGCAATCGCATGATGCGGATCGCACAGCGTATCGCCGGTCTTGATCTCCTTCAGACCCACACAGGCGCAAATATCGCCGGCGTAAATCTCGGTGATCTCTTCACGCTTGTTGGCGTGCATCTTCACCAGGCGCCCCACGCGCTCCGTGCGTCCCGACCGCGGATTCAGCACGGTATCGCCGGTCTTCAGCGATCCCGAGTACAGACGGATGAACCCCAGCTTGCCGTACTGATCGTTGATCAGCTTGAACGCCAGCGCCGAAAACGGCTCGTCGTCCTTCGCCTCGCGCTTCAGCACCACGTCCGGATGATGCGGATCGATGCCTTCGATCGCCGGCACATCCAGCGGGCTGGGCAGATAATCGACAACCGCATCCAGCAGCGTCTGCACACCCTTGTTCTTGAAGGCCGACCCGCACAGCACCGGGAACACCTTCATCTCGATCGTCGCCCGCCGCAGCGCCGCCTTCAGCTCCTCGGCCGTCGGCGTCTCGCCTTCGAGGAACTGGTGCAGCATCGCGTCGTCGTTCTCGGCGACCGTTTCGATGAGCTGCATGCGAAACGCTTCCGCCTTCTTTTTCAGATCCGCCGGAATCTCTTCTTCGTTGTACTCGGCGCCCATGGTCTCGTCGTGCCACAGGATCGCCTTCATCGTGATCAGGTCCACGACGCCCTTGAACCTGGCTTCGGCGCCGATGGGGATCTGCGTCGCCACCGGCCGCGCACCCAGCCGTTTGCGAATGGTGTCGATGACATGCTCGAAGTCCGCGCCCGCCTTGTCCATCTTGTTCACGAAGCAAATGCGCGGGACCTTGTACTTATCGCCCTGCCGCCACACCGTCTCGGTTTGCGGCTGGACGCCCGATACCGAATCGAACAGCGCCACCGCGCCGTCCAGCACGCGCAGCGAACGCTCCACCTCCGCCGTGAAGTCCACGTGGCCAGGCGTATCGATAATGTTGATCCGGATATCTTTCCAGGTGCAGGTCGTCGCCGCGGACGTGATGGTGATGCCGCGCTCCTGCTCCTGCTCCATGTAGTCCATCGTCGCCGTGCCTTCATGCACCTCGCCGATCCGATGCGTGATCCCCGTGTAATAGAGGATGCGCTCGGTCGTCGTCGTCTTTCCGGCGTCGATGTGCGCCATGATTCCGATGTTCCGGCAACGATTCAGCGGTACTTGTCGAGGCACGATACTCTCTCTTTGTTTCTTGCGGACTTCCTCAGCCCGCGGTTAATTCTTTGCTCTGAGCTCTGCTGTCTTACCACCGATAGTGCGCGAACGCCTTGTTCGCTTCCGCCATACGGTGCACGTCTTCCTTCTTTTTCATCGCCGCGCCGCGCCCGTTCGCCGCATCCAGGAGCTCGTTCGACAGCTTGTCGATCATGCCCTTTTCGCCGCGCGCCCGGCCGTAGCTTACCAGCCACCGGATGGCCAGCGACGTCCGCCGATCCGGATTCACTTCTACCGGAACCTGATAGTTCGCTCCGCCCACGCGCCGCGTCTTTACTTCCAGCAGCGGCTTGCAGTTCTCCACCGCCTTCTTGAACAGCGTCAGCGCATCGGTCCCGCCGCCCTTCGCCTCAAGGTTCTTCATGGACGTATAGAAGATCCCCTGGGCGGTCGATTTCTTCCCTTCATACATCATCGAGTTGATGAACTTCTCCACCAGCGTCGAGTTGTACACCGGATCCGCCACCACTTCCCGCTTCGCGATATGTCCTTTTCTCGGCATGCTCTCTGATCCTTAGTCCGATTCCTTTGGAGATCCTTCGCGCATTGCGCTCAGGATGACGCCCCGCGGCTCAGACGCCGCGGAAAGCGCCGTCACTTTTTAGCCGCTCCGCCCTTGGCTCGCTTCGTGCCGTACTTCGAGCGGCTCTGATTCCGGCCGGCCACGCCCACCGAATCCAGCGTCCCGCGCACCACGTGATACCGCACGCCCGGCAGGTCCTTCACACGGCCCCCGCGGATCAGCACAATCGAGTGCTCCTGCAGGTTGTGGCCGATGCCGGGAATATAGGTCGTGACCTCAATCCCATTCGTCAGGCGCACACGAGCCACCTTCCGCAGCGCTGAATTCGGCTTCTTCGGCGTCTGCGTATAGACGCGCGTACACACTCCGCGCCGTTGCGGCGATCCCTGCAACGCGGGCGATGCCGTCTTGTACCGCGGCGCCGTCCGTCCTTTTCTCACCAGCTGACTGAATGTCGGCAAACCAATCTCCTTCGCCCTACCGCTGCCATTCCAACACCCGCACGCGCGCAAATCCCTCGCCTCGTCGCGCATCGTTTTGGGACTTCTCAGTCCGCAAATGCGCACGAAGCCCAACCTGCTTCGCGTCCGCTTCCAACTTCCCTGCTTCAGACGAGAACCTGCGACGGTGACCGAGCGTGCCTTCTGCCCCGCATTTCTACAGGGCCTTTGGAACAGCCAGTTCCGTTTCGAAGTTCCGGCCCGCATAGCTCGCCAAGGTGACGAGTGTCGCAGGCTCCGAATGCGATTCAGCGGTCGTGACCTTCAGCCGATGAACATCCCCGGCTTCCCCACGTCCGCGCTGCCCTCTTCATCTCCCGCCGCCCATCGTATCTGGCGGAAAACATGAGATACAGACAGCTTTTTGAGAATAGCACAGTTTTATTTTGCGTCAAAATTGACGCTTCCTTGAACGTGCCCACCGAACCACCACCAAACGCTCATGGCAAATCGCTAAGAGCTATCCGCCCACGACCCGATTCCCAGCGTCGTGATCACCTCCGGCTCCAGTTCCTCGTAGTGCAACACCGCCGAGCGAGCCTGCCGCCGGTTCACCGCCCAGAGTCCCGCCGCGATCGCCGCCAGGATCGCGACCATCACCCCGTACCGAACCGGGTCCCCCAGCACCCGCATCTCCTCGTTTGCCAGCGACATCGCCACCGGGAAAAAGATCAGGACAAACGCCCAGAACACATACTGGATATTTGTCTTCCCCGGCAGATACGAGCAGGCGAACGGAATCTTCCCCACTCCGATCAGGCACAGCTCCGCCAGAATCCACCCCATCAGCCCCAGCACCAGCAAGTGCTCCGCGACGTGGCCCAGCGGCCGGAACCCCAATCCCAGCAACACCGCAACCCCCCATACCGGCGCCGCTGACAGCAGCAACAGCGCCCGCCGCGTTCCTGCTATATATAGTTGCGACGGATTCAGCTGCGTCACCTGCAGGACCCAGTTCGCATTCAGCGCCACCGGCAGGGCAAACACGCTTCGGAGCCCGACCACCGCCAGGCACATCATCGTCAGCGTCGGCATCATGTAGCTCTGCGTCACCGGTAGCCGCCATCTGCCCGCAGCTTCCGCCTTCAACGTGGTCACCGTAATCGCAAACACAATCGCCCAGTAGAACGCATAAATCACCCGATGATGCCGGCTCCGCGTGATGCCCCGCGCCGTGAACCGCACCACCGCCGTCTCCACCGATCCGCGCAGCCGCGGCGTCCAGCGCCAACTGCTCCGGCCCGGCACCAGATCCGGCTGCTCCACCGTCTTCTTCATGGTCCGCAGATAGCAGAGCACCAGCGAAAGCCCCGCCCCCACGACCACCACCGCCAGCCCGATCCACGCCCGCATCGCAATCCCGCGCATCTCCGCCGGCATCGCACCGGCGATCTGCTGCTCCATCGCGAAGAACCAATACGAAGGCCACACGTTCAGATCGCCCCGCGCCGCTACAACCCGCACAAACCCCGGATTCCACAGGGTCGGTTCGAGGAAATAGCTCGCTACAAACCACGCAAACGCCGCCAGCTGCAAGGCCGCTGACAATCGCAGAAACATCTTCCGCGGGAGCATCAGTGCCATCAGTCCCTGCACGGCCAGGACAGCGCCGTAGACAAACACGCAAGCCGCGGCCATCGAGAACCAGTACCCGGCGAACAGCCGCGCCGAACCTGCCACCAGCGGCAGCACGATGCCCATCCCGGTTGCCAGCGAGACCAGCGCGATCCCCAGCACAGCCGCGCACGCCGCAACCTTCGCTGCCAGAATCATCCCCGGCCGCACCGGCAACGGCCCCAGGACCATCGCATCCCGCCGGTCCGGAAAGATCGCATCCCAGCTCACCACCGCGATCAGTCCCGTCACCAGCATCATTGTTGAGACGAGCCACTGCTCACGCTGCCAGATCACCGTTATCAGGGAGGCGGCGTCGACGCTCGGGTTTCCCACCTCGAAAAACAGGAAGCCGATCGTCCGGAAGACATTGATGAGGATCAGCACGCCGGCAAACTGCCCCAGGAACCGCGGCACATCGGCGTGCACCGACAACGCCTCCAGATCCACCACGCGCAGCAGGAACTGCCGATACAAGACCCGAAACTCCCGCGGCAATTTCTCGACGAGCTTTCGCGGCAGCTCACGCATGGATCACGTCCAGGACTTGCCGTGCCATTCCCTCCGTATCCTGCTCCACCGCCAGCTCGGAAAAAATCGCCTCCAGCGAATCGAGAGACATGAGGGTTTGCAGATTCGCGATCGAGTCATCCGCCACCATCTTTCCCTTGTGGAGAATCACCACCCGCTGGCTCACACGCTCCACTGTGTCCAGCTCATGCGAGCTGAACAGCACTACCTTGCCCTTCGCAGCCAACTGCTGGATCAGGCTCCGCAGCATCAGTCCCGACCCCACATCGAGCCCCGAAAACGGCTCGTCCAGCAGCACCAGGTCAGGATTGTGCAGCAGCGCCGCCAACAGCAGCACCTTCTGCCGCATCCCCTTCGAATAGCCGCTGATCGACGCATGCCGGTCATCGTGCAGCGACAGCAGCGTGAGCAGCGCCTCAATCCGCTCCGCCGTCCGCCGCCCCGGGAGACCCCGCAGCTCCGCCACCATCGTCAGATACTCAACACCCGACAAATGTGTGTAGAGATAGGGCTCCTCCGGCACGTAGCCCATCCGCTGCTTGTATCCGATCCAATCGTCCTCGATGCGCTTCCCGTCGAACAGAATCTCCCCACCCGAGCGCTCGATCAGTCCGGTGATCATCTTCATCGTCGTCGATTTGCCCGACCCGTTCGGCCCCAGATACCCGGTCACCTCGCCCGGCCGCGCTCGAAAGCTCACATGATCAACCGCTGGAATCCCCGCAAACAGCTTCGATACCCGCCGCAGCTCGAGCACAGGCGCACGATCCCCTATGTAGAATACTGTGCATTATAGACACCGCGATCGCCCCCCGTGTTCCTACCGCTGTCATCACGAGAAGAGCCGGCCCGCTGTACCCTGCAAGCTGCTCCCTGTACCCTGTTTTCCATGCTCGACCGCCGCAGCTTCCTCACCGCCACCGGCCGCTTCGGCCTCGCCTCCACCCTCTTCCCCGGCGTCCTCTATACGATCGCCACGCAGGCCATCCCTGAAGCACAAGCCCAGAATTCCGATCAGCCCTCCGACGATCTCCCGAAAATCACGCCCGAGATGATCGACCAGGCAGCTGCCCTCGCCGCCATCACCATCCCCGCCGAAGACAAAGCCGCCATGCTCGAGCACCTCAACGAACAGCGCGGCAGCTACCTCGCCATCCGCAAGCTCGACCTGCCCAACTCCGTCGCGCCCGCCTTCGTCTTCGATCCGCTGCCTCCCGGCGCGACCATCAACACGCAGCGCGAAAAGCCCGTCTACTCGAAAGCCCCGGGCACGCTCACTGCGCCCTCCAGCCTCGAGGACCTCGCCTTTTCTTCTGCGATGGAACTGGGAGACCTCATCCGGCGCAAGAAAATCTCCTCGGTCAACCTCACGCAGATGTACATCGCGCGGCTCAAGCGCTATGACCCGCTCCTCCACTTCGGCATCACCCTCACCGAAGACCGCGCCCTCACCCACGCGCGCGAAGCCGACGCCGACGTTGCCCGCGGCCACTACCGCGGCCCGCTGCACGGACTCCCCTGGGGCGCGAAAGACTTGCTGGCCGTGAAGGGTTATCCCACCACGTGGGGCGCGGGCGGCTTCGAGCACCAGGTCCCTCGACGAAGACGCGACCGTCGTTCAGCGCCTCGACGCAGCCGGAGCCGTCCTCATCGCCAAGCTCACCCTCGGCGCGCTGGCCATGGGCGATGTCTGGTTCGGCGGACGCACGCGCAATCCCTGGAATCCCAAACAAGGCTCCAGCGGCTCCTCGGCCGGACCCGCGTCGGCGACCTCCGCCGGCTGTGTGGCGTTCTCCATCGGATCGGAAACCCTGGGCTCCATCTCCTCGCCGTCCACGCGCTGCGGCGTCACCGGCCTCCGCCCCACCTTCGGCTTCGTGCCGCGCACCGGCGCCATGGCCCTCAGCTGGACCATGGACAAGCTCGGCCCCATCTGCCGCGCCGTCGAAGACTGCGCCGCCGTCCTCGAAGCCATCCACGGACCGGACGGCCAGGACCTCTCCGTCCGCGACGCCGCCTTCAACTGGAACGCCGACCTCGACTGGAAAGCGCTGCGGATCGGCTACATCAAAGAACAGCTTCGATCCCGATCAGCCGCCGCCCAGCGCAGCCATCAGCCGTCCGCCGGCGAAACCAGCGTCGGCTGACGAGACCGACGAAGAGAAGAAGAAGCGCGAGCAGCGGGAGCGCATGCAGGCCGCCTACCGTGCTCGTCGCGAGTATGACCGCAAGTTCGACCTCGCCGCGCTCGACAAGCTCAAAGCGATGGGCGTCAATCTGATTCCGCTCGAGCTGCCCAAGCTTCCCTGGGGCGCCATGACCGATCTGCTTACCGCCGAAGCTGCTGCCGCCTTCGATTCGCTCACTCGCTCCGGTCGGGACAAGCTGCTCACGGCGCAGGGCGCCGACGACTGGCCCAACCTCTTTCGCGTCTCGCGCTTCTATCCCGCGGTCGAATACATCCAGGCCAATCGCGCCCGGTCACTCGCCATCCGGCAAATGTCGAAGCTCTTCGAACAGGCCGACGTCATCGTCGCCTCAACGAACTCGCAGCAGCTCACCGTCACCAACCTCACCGGACATCCGGCCTGCATCGTGCCCAACGGTCTGCGCGGCAACGACGCGCCCGCCCCGCCGCCTGCCGATAACGGCGAAGACGACCAGATCGGAGGCCCCGGCACCCCGGTCTCGCTCACCTTCCTCGCCGGACACTATCAGGATGCGAAGCTCTGCGCCTTCGCCCGCGCCTACCAGCAGGCCACGGGCTTCGAAAAACTCCACCCGAAACTGCCGACGTAACCTGAGCGGAGTGCTCCCACCCTTGCGCGCGCGGGCTTTGGCCGGTCTCTATTTTGAGGGCCGAGGCGTTAGTTCTTGACGGTCATGGCGTCGGAGTCGATGGCTTTTTTGCCGGTGACGCCTTCGAGGCCGGCGAGGATGCCGCGGTAGTCGTTCTTGTCGCACTGCATCGCGAATCCGCCCTTCTGGTCGCCGTTGGCCCAGGTGAGGCCGACGTAATGCTTCTTGGATTTGCTGAGGGCGAGCAGCGCGCCGATGCCGAGGGAGACGACCGCGACACCGATGGCCGCTCCGACGCGACGGTGAACATCCTGGCCGTAGCTGATTTCGGTGACGGAGGCGGCGGGAAGGACGGCGATGTCTTTGCCTTCGTCGACGAAGCGGATCTTGTCGCCTTCGATGTGCATTTTGACTTTGGCGCCGGTCTTGACGCCCTGCAGGGATCCGCCGTCGTAGGTGACGGTGTATCCGGAGTCGTGGGCGAAGAGGGTTACCGGGAAGAGGAGAGATAAGACCAGGGCAAGCGAGCGGAAGAGCAGGTGCTTCACTGGAACTCCTTTGGAGATACCTCGGAATTCTAATGTTCGGGGAGCAATGTGGGAGTCCCAACTTAGAGGGAGGGGTTAGTACCTTAGTAATGGATGGTCGCTGCGCCGCAAGCGCCTTCGCGCCACGAGATACGCGCGGTTACCGCGGGAATCTTCTCAGAATCTCCTGGACATGCTTATCCTACAACTGGGATAATCATGACGAGGCTGCCGCTGCCGGGAGAGAAGGCGCTTCACTGGATCGGGTCATCGCTGAAGGATCTGCGTCTCTTTCCCGAAGCGGTGAAAACGAGCATGGGCTTTGCACTGAGCGTCGCGCAGTTCGGAGGCAAGCACCCTTCCGCCAAACCATGGAAGGGGGAGGGTGTGGGCGTGCTGGAAATTGTCCGTGACTACGATGGCGATACGTTTCGCGCGGTTTACACGGTTCGATTTGCGAGGGCAGTTTACGTGCTTCATACCTTCCAAAAGAAGTCGCCGCGCGGCATCGCCACCCGCCGGTCTGATACTGCGCTGATCCGCGAACGCCTGAAGGCTGCCCAGCGGGATTACGAGGAACGATATGGCTAAGGGAAATCCAAATCGCGTGACACCCTCCTCAGGGAATGTCTTTGCCGACCTCGGTCTGCGTGACGCGACGGAGTTGCAGACCAAGGCGCGGCTGGGAGTTGCGCTCTGCCGTATTGTGGAGCAGAGGCGGCTCACCCAGGCGCAGATTGCCGAGATGCTTGGGATCAGCCAGCCGAAGGTGTCGGCGCTGCTGCGGTACAAGCTGGAAGGCTACTCGGTGGGGCGGCTGATGCGGTTTTTGGTGGCGCTCGGGCAGGATGTGGAGATTGTTGTGCGGGCGAAGCCGCGCTCGCGGTCGGCACGGATCGCGGTGACGGCCGCGTAGTTCGGTTCAGGGGTGCTACTCAGGGACTGAGCCCGAACTTTTTTACACGTTTCGGCACGACTGAGGTCGTGCCCTGACGCGCCTTCGTGCCCCACCATAGGAGCCACAAATGCAGAGTCCATTCGGCTCGCGTCTGCATTGATTGTTACGCCCAACAACAGGCGCAACGAATTCGGAAAGCTCGCTCAGGATGACAGAGCTTTGGCTTCAGGTGAGATTCCGCGCGGAGGAACAGCTACCGAGTGCTGCTGTCTTCGCCGACTTTGAGGACCGCCAGGAAGGCTTCCTGGGGGATGTCGACTTTGCCGATCCGCTTCATGCGCTTCTTGCCCTCTTTTTGCTTCTCGAGGAGCTTGCGCTTGCGGCTGATGTCGCCGCCGTAGCATTTGGCCAGGACGTTTTTGCGCAGAGCGGAAACGGTTTCGCGCGCGATGACCTTCGCTCCGATGGCGGCCTGGATGGCGACTTCGAATTGCTGGCGGGGGATCAGCTCGCGCATCTTCGAGACCAGGGCGCGGCCGCGGTCGTAGGCGAAGTCGTGGTGGACGATGATGGAGAGCGCGTCCACCGGCTCTCCTGACGACCAGGATATCCATCTTGACCATGGGCGACTGCCAGGTGCCGCTGAGGTGGTAGTCGAGCGAGGCGTACCCGCGGCTGACGGTTTTGAGACGGTCGTAGAAGTCGAGGACGATTTCGTTGAGCGGCAGCTCGTAGGTGAGCATCACTCTGGTCGAGGAGACGTACTCGAAGTTTTTCTGGCGGCCGCGCTTTTCTTCCACGAGCTTGAGGATGCCGCCGACGTACTCCTCGTTGGTGAGGATGGTGGCGGTGATGATCGGCTCTTCGATCTTCTCGATGTCGGAGGGATCGGGCCAACGCGAGGGGTTATCGACCTCGATGATGGAGCGATCGGTGAGGTGGATTTTGTAGCGGACGCTGGGCGCGGTGGTGATGAGGTCGAGGTTGAATTCGCGCTCGAGGCGCTCCTGGATGATCTCCATGTGGAGCAGGCCGAGGAAGCCGCAGCGGAAGCCGAAGCCGAGGGCGACGGAGGATTCCGGCTCGAAGAAGAAGGAGGAGTCGTTGAGCTTGAGCTTTTCGAGCGCGTCGCGGAGCAGGGTGTGCTCGTGCGAGTCGACGGTGTAGATGCCGGCGAAGACCATGGGCTTGATTTCTTCAAAGCCGGGGAGGGCGTGCGGGGCGGGGCGCGCGTCTTCGGTGATGGTGTCGCCGATGCGGGTGTCGGAGACGTTCTTGATGGTGGCGACGAAGAAGCCGACTTCGCCGGCGGAGAGCTCTTCGATTTCGACGGGCTTCGGGCGTGAGGACGCCCATGGATTCGACGTCGAAGACTTTGCCGTTCCACATGAGGCGGATTTTCATGCCCTTGCGCATGCGGCCATTGACGATGCGGGCGAGGACGATGACGCCGCGGTAGGGATCGAACCAGGAGTCGAAGATGAGGGCCTGGAGCGGGGCGTCGGGATCGCCTTTGGGCGAGGGCAGGCGGTGGACGATGGCTTCGAGGATGTCGGGGACGCCCTGGCCGGTTTTGGCGGAGACGGGGATGGCGTTGGTGGCGTCGAGGCCGACGGTCTGCTCGATCATCTCCTGGGTGCGCACGATGTCGGCGCTGGGGAGGTCGATTTTGTTGATGACGGGGATGATTTCGAGGCCGTGGTTGATGGCGAGGTAGGCGTTGGCGAGGGTCTGGGCTTCGACCCCCTGGGAGGCATCGACGACGAGCAGCGCGCCTTCGCAGGAGGCGAGGGAGCGCGAGACTTCGTAGGAGAAATCGACGTGGCCGGGGGTGTCGATGAGGTTGAGCTGGTAGAGCTGGCCGTCGTGGGCGGGGTACATCATGCGGACGGAGTGGGCTTTGATGGTGATGCCGCGCTCGCGTTCCAGATCCATGGCGTCGAGGACCTGGGCGTGCATTTCGCGCTCGGTGAGGGAGCCGGTGAGCTCGAGGAGGCGATCGGAGAGCGTGGATTTGCCGTGATCGATGTGCGCGATGATCGCGAAATTGCGGATGTGTTTGGCGTCCATGGAGAAACAGGAAGTAGGCAACAGGGAGTAGGGAGTAGAAAACCTCGAAGCGGCCCGGGCTCCCATTGGGTTCACGAGTTCGCCGAGGGAAAGAAGTTCGCCGGAAGGCTCAGTTTACCATCGGGGACTGGCCGTCCACGCGCACGGGGACGGGCCGTCCAGGCGTACAGCCTTCGGCCCGCTACAATAGGGACTGCATTTCATGCTGATTGCGTTGCAACGAGCACTATGGGCAGCCAGTGTGGCTGCGCTCGCGGGCCTCGGGGGTTCGGCGAGAGGGCAGAACCCCGCTACGAGTCAGGGATCGCAGGCGGCTCCCACTGCCGGGGCGCCAACCGCACGCGCACAGACGGCACCGGCTTCGCAGACGGCGCCTGCTGTGGAGACATCGCCACGGGACCGGCAGCTGATCGATGCGGTGGAGGCGGCGTATCACGCGGGACTGAACGATTATCAACAGGGACATGTGCAGGCGGCGCGGTCGAACTTCGACTACGCGGTGGATCTGCTGCTGAAGTGCAAGTGCGATCTGAAAACCGACGAGGCGCTGGGGGAGGAGTTCGACCACGTTGTCGATGCGGTGAACACGCTGGAGATGGACGCGCTGCCGCAGACCACGACGGCGCAACAGCAGGCGGAGCCGACGCCGGTGGAAGCGGCGGGAGACATTACCACTCCTGCGAGTCCGAACGTGGCGGCGAAGGCGGAAGCGGAACTGAAGACGACGGTGTCGGATTTGCCGCTGGTGATGAACGATTATGTGGCGGCGTATGTGGACTTTTTCGAGAACAGTCCGCGGGGGCACGGGACGATTGTGGCGTCGCTGGAGCGGATGGGCCGGTACAAGGACATGATCCAGCAGGTGCTGCGCGAGGAGGGTGTGCCGCAGGATTTGATTTACCAGGCCTTCGCCGAGTCGGGGTTCCGGCCGCAGGCGGTGAATCCGAAGTCGGGCGCGGGCGGCATGTGGCAGTTCATGCCGTACGGGACGTATGGGTTGCAACACACGGCGTGGTACGACGAGCGGTTCGATCCGGTGAAGGCGACGCACGCCTATGCGCGCGAGATTAAGAAGATGTACGACCAGCTCGGCGACTGGTATCTGGCGATGGCGGCGTATGACTGGGGTCCGGGGAATATTCAGAAGGCGGTGCAGCGGACCGGGTATGCGGATTTTTGGGAGCTGTATCGGCGGAACAATCTGCCCCAGGAGACGAAGAATTATGTGCCGGTGTTTCTGGCGGTGACGCTGATGGCGAAGAATCCGAAGCAGTATGGGCTGGAGGATATTCAGTCGGATCCGCCGCTGGTGACCGACACGGTGAAGACGGATTATGCGGTGGATCTGCGGCTGGTATCGGATATCGTCGGCGTGCCGGTGCAGGAGATCGAAGGGCTGAACCCAAGCCTGCTGCGGATGAGCACGCCGCCGGATGAGGCGTTCGATCTGCATCTGCCGGCGGGGACGGCGGATGTGTTTCAGAAGGACATTGCCGAGATTCCGGTGGACAAACGGCGGGCGTGGCGGTTCCACCAGGTACAGGAAGGGGACACGCTGGCCAGTCTGGCGAAGACGTGGCATGTTGCGGAGTCGGAGCTGGCGTTTGTGAACCAGCTGACGGCGACGTCGGATTTGTCGGGGGTGGATGCGGTGGTGATTCCGCTGGCGCCAGTCAACGAAGGCGCACTGCGGAGTACGCTGTATCGGCCGCGGCGCGGCGACACGCTGGTGACGATTGCGGACCGGTTTGGCGTGACGGTGGCACAATTGCGGCGGTGGAATAGCCTGCGGGGCGGTGCGATTGTGCCAGGGCACAGCCTGTATGTGTCGGAACCGGCGCATCTTTCGGGATTGCGCTACGGCAAGAAGCGGCACGCGGCGAAAAAGAAGCCGACGGGGACGGCGCGCGCGGCGAAATAGGCGAGGCAGTTTTCCTGCGGAGCCATAGCTCCCGTAGACTCGTAGCACTTCAGGAACACGAAGGATGACGGATGGGTTCTTTGTATGCCATCGTGCTCGGCGCGATAGTGCTGAGCCTGCTTGTGGTTTCGCTGGGACGCCTGGGCAAGGTGAAGACGAAGGCGGATTACCTGGTGGCGGGGCGGACGCTGCCGGCGTTTGTACTGATCTTCACGCTGCTGTCGTCGTGGATCGGGTCGGGATCGCTGCTGGGCGGCGCGGAGAATGCGTACAAGCACGGGTTCGCGGCGTTGTGGCAGGCGGGCGGTGGATGGGCGGGGCTGCTGCTGATCTATTTCATCGCGCCACGAGCGCGAAAATTTGCGCAGTTCACGATTCCCGATTTGCTCGAAGCTCGTTACAGCCAGACGGCGCGGGTGCTGGGCGTGATTGCGGTGCTGTTTGCGTACACGGCCATCGCGAGCTATCAGCTGATCGGCGGCGGAGACATTTTGCACCTGGTGTTTCCGGCGGTGATTTCGGCGGACCTGGGAAAGTACATCGTGACCGCGTTCGTGATTGTGTTCACGGCGATCGCGGGCATGGCGTCGGTCGCCTATATGGACGTGGTGATTGGCATCCTGGCAACGGTGACGATGTGCGTGGCGCTGCCGGTGCTGATCCACGCGGCGGGCGGATGGAGCGGCGTGACCCACGCGCTGCCAGCGACGCACTTTGAGGTGCTGGGGGATTTGAGTTTCACGCAGGCGATGGAGCTGATGGTGCCGACGATGCTGCTGATGCTCGGCAACCAGGCAATGTATCAGAAGTTTTTCTCGGCGAAGTCGGAGAAGGACGCGCGCGTCGCGGTGGTGGGATGGATCATCGGCACGGTGATTCTGGAGACAGTCATTGTGGCGATTGCCGTGGTTGGGTCAGTGCTGTTTCCGGCGGGTGAGGTTTCGCAGCGGCCTCGGGAGATCATTGCGTACTCGGCCATGCATGGGCTGCCGGCGTGGCTGGGCGCGCTGCTGATGGGGGCAGTGTTTGCGAAGATTATGTCGACGGCGAATAACTTCCTGTTTTCTCCGGCGACGAACCTGATTAATGATGTGTTCGTCCGGTATATTGCGCCGGGGGCTTCGAACAAGCGGATTCTGCTGGTGTCGCGGCTGATGGTGGTTTTGCTCGGTATTTGGGCACTGATGCAGGCCATGCACACGCAGTCGGTGCTGCAGAAAGCCATTTACGCGTACACGATTTATGCGGCAGCGCTGACACCGGTGATCCTGGCGGCGTTCTATTCCAAACGCGCGAACGCGGCGGGCGCGGCGACGGCGATTGCTGCGGGAACCTTCATTACGGTTTTTTGGGATACGGCTTTCGTGCGCGCGCACGTTCCGGCGTGGGCGGCGGATTCGGATTTCGCGATCTTCCCTGCTTTAGCGGCATCGGTGCTGGGGCTGGTGGTGGTGAGCCTGGCGACGCGGCCTCCGTCAGTAAGGAGCAGGTGGATTTATTTCATGGAGCGACGGCTGAGGCGGCGGATTAAAAAAGGGCTCAGGGCACGGACGCTGGACGTCGAGCGTCTCCTGGAGTGGATCCGCACCGGCACAGCTCTTAGCGGCGAACCAACCAGAAGGATTACTGAGGCTTCGGGTCCGCCTCAGAGGGTGGGGGCTGGTCGTGTTGCCGGATCAGCTCCAGCCCTTCTTCCGTCGTGTGGATGCGCCCTTCTAACTGGGCGTCTTCGGCCACGGCCAGCATTTCTTTGAAGCGCGGACCCGGTTGATAGCCGGCGGCGATGAGGTCGCGGCCGGTGACGAGCAGTTGCGGCCGGACTTCTTCCTCGGGCAGCTCTTCCCTTCTCCGTTTTGCGAAATCGTAGAGCGAGAGATCGCCGTGGCTGGACAGAACGTCGAGCCGATGGAGCGCGAGGTGCTCGTCGAACTTCGGCAGGCGGAAGAAGCGCTTCAGCGTCGACTCCTTCATCTTCCCGATGTCGCCGAAGCGCATGTGATTTTCGACCAGCGCGAGAATCTGGGTGCATTCCTCGTTGGAGAAGCGGAGCCGGCGCAGGATTGCGTGTGCGATGCGGACACCGACCTCGACGTGGCCATTGAAGCGGATACGGTCCGGCAGCTTGTGCGAGAAGGTCGCGGGCTTGCCAACGTCGTGGAGGAGCGCGCCCCAGGCGAGCGTGGGCGAGACACCGGCGGGGAGTTTTTCCAGAAGCAGGAGGGTGTGAATCCAGACGTCGCCTTCGGGATGGTATTCAGGCGGCTGAGCCACATTGTGAAGTTTGCTGATTTCGGGCAGGACTTGTTGCAGGAGGCCGGTGCGGTCCAGTAGCTCGAAGGCACGGCGGGCGTGGCCCTCGGTGAGCATCTTGGTGAGCTCATCGCGGACGCGTTCGCGGCTGACCTGGGAGATGCCGGACGCGAGCTGGCGGATGGCGCGCTCGGTTTCCCGCTCGATGATGTATTCGAAACGTGCAGCAAAGCGGATGGCGCGCAGCATACGAAGCTTGTCTTCTTCGAAACGGCGGTGGGGTTCGCCGATGGCGCGAATGATGCCGTCGCGGAGATCGTTCTGGCCACCGACGTAATCGAGGACCGCAGATGTAAGGTTGCAGGTTTCGCGGTGAAGGATGGGATCGAACATCATGCCGTTGATGGTGAAGTCGCGGCGGAGGACGTCTTCGCGAGCGGTGGCGGAGAAGCGGACTTCGGTGGGATGACGGCCGTCGCTGTAGGCAACGTCGGAGCGAAAGGTAGCGACTTCGGTGACAATTTCCTGCCCGGGTGTTGCGGAACCGCTGACGTCGCAAACCAGCACCACGCCGAATTGAGCTCCAACGGCAAACGTGCGCGGAAACATCGCCAGCACCACGTCAGGATGGGCACTGGTGGCGACGTCGAAATCTTTCGGAGCCGCACCGAGAAGCATGTCGCGCACACAGCCACCCGCGAAGTACGCCTCATAGCCGGCAGCGCGGAGCTGGACGACGATGCGCTCGGCGGCGAGTTGGGCTGGCGTTGGCGGCAAGGCGAATCCTCGAATCGGCGAGACCACCTTCTACTATAGAGATGTGGTTCCGGTCGATCCTGGACTGATTCTCGGCATTGAAACGTCGTGCGACGAAACCGCTGCGGCCGTGGTGCGGCGCGGCACGGAGATTCTGTCGAATACCGTAGCGTCGCAGATTGCGGTGCACAATCCGTATGGCGGCGTGGTGCCGGAGCTGGCGTCGCGCGAGCATCTGCGGAATGTTTTGCCGGTGGTGCGGAAGGCGCTCGGCGATGCGGGAGTGAGCTACTCCGATCTTGATGCCGTGGCTGTTACAGAAGGGCCGGGACTGGCGGGAGCGTTGCTGGTGGGGATCAGCTTTGCAAAGTCGCTGGCACTGGCGCTGGGCAAGCCGCTGATTGCGGTGAATCATCTCGAAGGGCACATTCACGCTGTGTTGTCACAGGAGGTCCTGCGGACGGCGTCCGAAAGCGTATCGCGCCAAGGTGATCGGGAGGGACCAACCCTCGCGCTGGTCGTTTCTGGGGGGCACACGCATCTTTACCTGGCGAATTTCTCGGAGAGCGCGGAGGGTTCGGGAGGCGGAACGTGGACCTATCGCAACGTCGGGCGCACAGTGGATGATGCCGCGGGCGAGGCGTTCGACAAGGTGGCGAAGCTGCTGGGGCTCGGGTATCCGGGAGGGCCGTGGATTGATGCGCTGGCGCCACACGGGAATCCGGAAGCGGTGCCGTTTACGTTTTCGCAGATCAAGGCCAAGGTGTATCGGAAGGGCGAGCCGGGAGCGCTCGATCCGGCAGAGGAGATTTATTTTTCGTTCAGCGGGATCAAGACGGCGATGCTGCGGTACACGCAGGTGCATGCGATGGGGGCATCGATCGAGGCGCGGCGAACGGCGCTGGCGGCGTTGGCGGATCCGAAGCCGGCGGATGCGCTGCCGCTATGCGACCAGCGGACGCTCGATCTGATTGCGTCGTTCCAGCGGTCAGTGGTGGATGACTTGCGGCGGAAGACGTTTCGGGCGGCGGAGAGGTTTGGAGCGGAGCGGGTGATTGTGTCGGGAGGAGTGGCGGCCAATCGCGAGCTGCGGGTGCGGTTCACCGCCGAGGCGGCGGAGCAAGGGATGCCGATTGCGTTTCCGTCGATGGCGCTGTCGACCGACAACGCCGCGATGATTGCGGCCGCGGCGTGGCCGAAGTTCGTGGCGGGCGACGTTTGCGGCGGAGGGTCTGACGGCGGAGCCAGGACTGGCGCTGGGCGGTAAAACCGGGCACCGAGCTCCGGGCACCGCGTTCTTGCCGCGGAGGATCGAGCGCTGAGAGGCCTCATGGCGCTGGTAGAATCCGAATTGGTTTCCATGAGTGTGACAAAGCAAAGTGGCGAGGACGTGCGCGCCGTGGGCGGAGATGTGCCGCAGGACCGGCCGGTGATGCATCTGTACAACACGCTGTCAGGACGGGTGGAAGAGCTCGCGCCTATGGATGGCAAGGCGGTGCGGATGTACGCGTGCGGACCGACGGTCTACGACTACGGTCACATCGGGAATTTCAGGACGTTTCTGCAGGTGGATGTGCTGCGGCGCGCGCTGAAGCTGCTGGGCACGGACGTGCGGCACGTCATGAACATTACCGATGTGGACGATAAGATCATTCGCAATGCGGCGGCCGCAGGGGTGGGAATCGACGAGTACACGCGGAAGTATCAGGACGCATTTTTCGAGGATCTGGACGCTCTGAAGGTAGAGCGGCCGGAGGTGATTGCGCGGGCGACGGAACATATTCCGACGATGGTGTCGCTGATCGAGCGGCTGGCGCAGCAGGATATCGCGTATCGAGCGGAAGATGGGTCGTGGTATTTCCGGATCGCGCGGTTTCCGGAGTATGGGAAGTTGTCGAAGAAGGATTTTTCAGGGATCACGGACGGCGCGCGCGTCGATGTGGATGAGTACGAGAAGGATGCAGCGCGGGACTTTGCGTTGTGGAAGGCGCCGAAACCAGGCGAGCACACGTGGGACACCGCGCTGGGACCGGGGCGGCCAGGGTGGCACATCGAGTGCTCCGCGATGGCGATGGAGTTTCTCGGGGACAGCTTCGATCTGCATGCGGGCGGCGAGGATCTGATGTTTCCGCACCACGAGAACGAGATTGCGCAATCGGAGTCGGCGACGCACAGGACGTTTGTGCGGCACTGGTTTCACGTGCGGTTTCTGCTGGTCGAAGGGCGGAAGATGTCGAAGTCGGAGGGGAACTTTTATACGCTGCGCGATCTGTTGCTGCGCGGGTATAAGGCTTCGGCGATCCGGATGCTGCTGATTTCGGTTCCCTACCGGCAGCAGTTGAATTTTACGTTTGAGGGATTGGCGGCGGAGACGATCGCGGTGGAACGGTTGCGGACGTTTCGTGAGCGGATGGTCGGAACGAAATGGGCAGCGCGACCGGCGTTCGATGGGGCGACGAGCGAGATTCAGGCTGTGGCGCGCGAGACGAAGGCGAAATTCCTGGCGGCGCTGGCCGATGATCTGAACACGGCCGAGGCGCGGGCGGCGATCTTCGAGATGGTGCGGTTTGTGAATGCGCGCGCGGATGCGGGGCAGTTTTTCGCGAGCGACCAGGCCGAAGTGCTGGATGCGCTGGCGCAGTTCGATCGCGTGTTTGGAGTCCTCGAGGATCAGGACGCGGAGTGGACGCGGTTCACGCTGGACTGGGCGGAGCGCGAGGGGAAGCTGGGGGAGGCGAGTCCTGAAGTGCTGGCGACGCGGGGCGTGACGGACGAGAAGATCCAGGCGCTGGTCGAGGAGCGGGATCAGGCGAAGCGGCGTCGGGACTTCAAGCGGTCAGATGCGATTCGCAACGAGCTGGCGGGTATGGGGATTCTGCTCGAGGATTCGAAGGACGGGACGCGGTGGAAGAGAAAGTAAGGTTCAGGAAACGGCGACAGGGTTCGTTTTTCTTCCGCGGTTCCAGAGCCAGCCGGCGATCAGATACGTGAGATAGAGGTACGGGAGCCAGCGGTAGGCGCCCGCGGGGACGGGGTAGACGGAACCGGCGATGGCGAGCAGCATGGCGATGAAGCCTGCCGCGGAAAGAACAGTCCAGAGACGCGTGAGAGCGCGCTCGCGGCGCAGGAAGACGGGGACAGCGAGGCAGACCAGGGCGTAGGCAGTGAGAAATCCGTAGGTGGCGAGCGATCCCATCCAGCCGTAGATGTCCGAACCGGAGACGCCGCGCAGAGCGAGGCCGACGGTCAGGATAAATGTAACCATGCCAGTTACAAGAACCGCGACGTGGGGGGTTTCGTTGCGGTGATGGGTGCGCGTAAGGCGCGCGTGCGTGAGTCCGTGATGGGACATGGTGAGGAGCACGCGGGCGGCGGCGGTGGTACAGGCTAAAACGCAGGCGAACATGCTCATCATGGCGCCGACATCGACGACGATGCCGAGGGCGCTGACGCCGGCCTGACGGGCCAGGGTGTGGAAGGGCGCTGCGCTTTGGTCCAGCGTCTCATGCAGACCGCGGAAGCCGAGGACTTCGGTGTAGGCGCAGACGACGAAGAGGAAACCGAGTCCGATGGCGCTCTGCAGCACGGCGCGGGGAATGGTTTTGAGGGGATTGCGGGCTTCTTCGCCGAGAGCGGTCGCGCTTTCGAATCCGACAAAACTGAAGAGAGCGAGCACCATGCCGAGGCGCATGCCGGAGACGGATGTGCCGCGCAGGCGGAATTGTGCCGAGTCGAGATGGAGGCCGTTGCGCGCAAGGACAAGGGCGACGATGGCGAGGATGCATCCAACGGAGGCCGCTTCGAGCCAGAGCATGGACTGCGCGGAGAGCCGTATGTCGCGATACGCCATAGCCGCTGCCAGCAGAATCGCCAGGGTGGCGAGCCCCGCGGCGGGAGCGGTCTTGCCGAGAGCGGCGATAATCAGGACGTTGGCGTACTGCACGAAGCCGCCCGTGACGGAAACGGCGGTGGCCACATAGGCGAGCAGGAGTGCCCATCCCGCAAGGCCGGAAGCCCAGGGAGGCAGGGACGCGGTGACGTATTTATAGAGGGAGCCGGGTGAAGCGGAGCGTCGCGCGAAGCAGCCGATGAGGACGCCGATCAGCGTCATCCCCGCAGTCGCGAGCAGATAGACGAGCCAGGTGCCGTTGCCGGCCATGGCAAAAACCAGAGGGATGGTCATGGCGGGCGTGGTGGTGGGCGCGATGGCGGAGATAGATTGCGCCATAGTTTCGGCGGGCGAGAGGACGCTGCGGCGGAGACCGTAGCCGGCAGGCGGTTCGACCTCGGCGACATACACGTTCACGGCCTCGGATGCCAAAGCGTGAAGTCCCTTCTGCATGGGGTCGCGGAAAAGCGCGCCAGAACGGCGCGACGAGGAGCCGGTGGTGTCAGTCTGTCGGGGAACCCAGGTTATGTCAAGGTTCGAATGGAATGCCGGCGATGGGTTCGGTTTCGGCGATCTTTTCGAACTGCGCGACGAGCCGTTTCACTTTAGGGATCGCGACGCAGCTGAAACAGCCGGGCATGTTCGCCGAGCTTGCCGCGAGCAGCGCGGTCCTCTCTTCGCGTTTGCCGGGAAGCAGCGTGAGCTTGGCGATGAGTCCGTACACGAATTGGCCTAGTCGGCAGCGGTTGCTGTGGCTGCACGCTTTTTCGGCTGGCGGGTGGGGCGCTGTTTGGGTTCGGGCAGCGGCTGCGGCCTGGGAATGTCGGCGGTGTCGGCTTTGCCCTCGGCGACCTGAATGAGGAAATCCTGAACGCTGAAGCCGGGCTGGCCGGCGTCGCGGAGGCGGACATAGGAGCCGTCGGCGCGGAGCTGACGGGCTTTGACGTTATCGGCCAGATAGGCAGCGAGGATTTCGTCGCGCACGCGGGTTTTGATCTGGGCGTCGCGGATGGGATAGATGACTTCGCAGCGTTCGAAGAGGTTGCGCGGCATCCAGTCTGCGCTGCCGCAGTAGAACTCCTCGTCGCCGGAGTTGAGCGAAATAGTAGATGCGGCTGTGTTCGAGGAAACGGCCGACGATGGAGCGGACGCGGATGCGATCGCTGACCCCTTTTAGGCCCGGACGGATGGAGCAGATGCCGCGCACGATGAGGTCGATCTCGACACCCGCCTGCGAGGCGGCATAGAGAGCTTCGACCACACTCCGCTCGAGCAGGGAGTTCATTTTGGCGATGATGCGCGCGGGTTTGCCGGCCGCGGCGTGTTCGGCTTCGCGATGGATGAGGCGGATGAAGCTTTCTGCCAGAGTGAGAGGGGCGACGAGCAGCGGACGATAGTCGTCGGACTCGGAGTGGGCGGTGAGGTAGTTGAAGACGCTGTGCACCGCAGCGGTGATTTCCGGGTCGGCGGTAAGGAGGCTGAGGTCGGTGTAGAAGCGCGCGGTATCGGGATTGTAGTTGCCGGTGCCGAGATGCGCGTAGCGGCGAACGACGCCGTCGGGGTCGCGGCGCACCAGCAGGGCCAGCTTGCAGTGGGTCTTGAGGCCGACGATGCCATGAAAGACCTGGACTCCGGCGTCTTCAAGATTGCGCGCCCAGCGGATATTCGAGGCCTCGTCGAAGCGGGCCGTCAGCTCGACGATGGCGGTGACTTCCTTGGTCTGCGCGGCTTCGGTGAGCGCCTGGAAGATGGGCGAGTCGGCGCTGGTGCGGTAGAGCGTCTGCTTCATGGAGACGACGTTGGGGTCCTGCGCCGCGGCTTCGATGAAATCCACGACGGCGTCGTAGGAGTCGTAAGGATGGTGCAGCAGGATGTCGCGGTGCCGCAATCTCGTCGAAGAGGTCGACGGATTTGCGATTGAGGCGCAGCTCGCGCGGCACGAAGGGCCTGAACTTGAGCTCGGCGTGCGACGATGAGCTGTAGAGGGTCATGACGCGGGAGAGATTGACCGGGCCGTCGGTGTGGTAGACGAGCGATTCGTCGAGCTCAAAGTTGGTGCGAAGGCGATCGACGATCTCGGGATCGGCCTGGCTGTCGATCTCGAGACGCACGGCGTCGCCTTTGCGGCGGTTGTGGAGTTCGGCGCGCACGGTTTCGAGCAGCGAGCGGGACTCTTCTTCCTGGAAGTAGAGATTGCTGTTGCGGGTGACGCGGAAGGCCGCGCGGGAGAGGATCTCGTAGCCGCGATACATGCCGCCGGCGTTGCGTTCGATGAGATCGGCGAGAAAGATGTAGTCCTCAGCGCCGTTGGAAGTGGGAACGCGCACAAACCGGGGCAGAGCGCGCGGGACGGTGAGTACACCCAGTACGGGGCCTGCGGTACCGCGCCGTTTGCGGCGCAACAGCAGAGCCAGGCACATGGCCTTGTTGAGCACGCGCGGAAAAGGATGGGCTGGATCGATGGTGATGGGCGTGAGGAGCGGATCGACTTCGCGCTGGTAATACTCGTTGGCGAAGCGGCGCGCCTCCTGGTCCATCTCATCCCAGGCGAGGACGCGAATCCCGGCGTTGTGCATGGCCGGCAAAAGATCCTGGTTCCAGCAGCGGTACTGATCGGCGACGAAGCGCTGGGTCTCCTCCTTCATGGCATCGAGGGATTCGCGCAGGGTTGCGCCGTCGGGCAAGGCCTCGTTGTAGCCGTCTTCAATGCGCTGCAGAACGCCGGCGACGCGAATCTCGAAGAACTCGTCGAGATTGCTGGCGGTGATGGCCAGAAACTTGACGCGCTCCAGCAGCGGGTTGGCATTGTCCTGGGCCTCCTCCAGCACGCGCCGGTTGAAGCTCAGCCAGGATTCGTCGCGACTGAGGAAGAGGCTTTGCGGGTGTTGTGATTCTTTCGCCATGATGCCGAACCGCGGGTCGCGTCGTAAGGGAGAGTTTACCTGATTGGTTCTATATCAGGTGAACGCTGAAGACGCGTCAACGTTTGTGAAAAGTACGTGATGGCTTTGTGAAAAGCGGCTGGGGCGCGGATGGCCGCGTCAGCCTTGCCAGGCGGGGATATGGATGTTGAGCGTCTCGAGGGGCGAGAAGTCGGGGGCCGGATCCTGATAAACGAAGCTGATAACGCTGTCGCTGCGGAAGGGCAGCTTGCGCCCGAGGGCTTCCCCGGTGCGAAGTCCGGCGTAGAGCAGCCGCCAGGGAACGGGGACCAGAATGGGGTTGCGGCTTTCCGCGCGGGCGATGCCGCGGACGAGCTCGCGGAAGGGCCAGGGGTGGGGATTGGCGAGAGTGATGGGCCGGCCAGCCAGCGAGTCAAAGCCGCCGAAGGCTGCGTCGGCGACGAGGTCGGCGAGCGTCTCTTCGGGGATCAGATATTGCGGAGCCCTGCCATCGCCCATGAGCGGAAGGAATTTGGATCTGCGAATCTGGCGGCGGATCGAGCCGAAGACACCGCCGGGCGACGCGCCGTAGACCAGTCCGGGACGCAGGAGGATGCCGTGGATGCTTGCGACGTTCAGGGCGGCGACGTCGGATTCGACTGCGAGCTTGGATTGGCCGTAGAGGGAGCGGGCGCCGGTGAAGGCACTGATGGTCGAGATGAAGACGATGCGGCGAACACCGGCGTTACGAGCGGAGGCGAGGAGGCGCCGCGAACCCTCGACGTTGATGTGGTGGATGTCATCGGCGGTGACCGCGGTGAAATCCCAGGCTGCGTGGATGAGGACGGAGACTTGATGCTGCCGGAGCTGCGGGGCGATATCGTCCTGGGAAGTCAGGGACCACGCGATGTCGTCCGCGTCGCGCGGGGTGCGGCGCAGCTCGACGACGCGGGTTTGTTGGCGGAGGCGATCGGCAATTCTTGATCCGACGTAGCCGCTGGCGCCGGTGATCGCGCAGACGGGAGCGGCTTCCCTTTCCATGGAGCTCAAGAATAGCTCGCGACGGCCGAGCCGATACGCCAGGCGTTCGCCATGGCGGTGTAGGTGATGGTGGTGGCAGCGATGGAGGGGAAGATGGTGGAGTCGACGGCATGAATGCGGGAAAAGCCTGCGGGGCGGCCGTAGATGTCGGTTTCGCCAGCGCCCGGATTGGCGCGCATGGGGAAGGTTCCACCGGAGTGATAGCCGCGGCCGGGCTTGCCGATCTGCAGGAGCGGAATGAGCGGGACGGCTCGCAGCGATGGCGAAAGTGCGAAGAGCTTGCGGATGAGCTTCTTCAGAGTGGCGCGGGTTTCGGGTTGGGAATGGCCCGTCACGTGGAGGACATCATCCGCGCCGCGCCGGACCAGGGTGGCTTCGAGTTGCGCCGAGTGGCTGGAGTGCAGGTAGCCCTGGAAGAGGATGAGCCGGCTGAGGAACTGCTGCAGCGGGAAGAGCGGACGGAGTGGGCCGAGGCTTTTCTCAATCGGCGCGACGAAGAGGTCGTTATAGGTGTAGGTCTGCAGGTGGATGGTGTGCGGGCTGATGGCTGGATCCATCACTTCGAGAGAGAGCTGCGCCAGGGTGTGAAGCTTTTCCTGGGTGACGCGGCCGGCGCCGGAGAACCGGAGCGCGGGAAGCAGGAAGTATTGGGAGTCAAAGAATCGGACGGGATACTCGTAGAGATGCACCGAGTGCAGGAGAATGGCGGTGGTGCTGTAGAGGCCGGCAGCGAGATAGACACGGTCGCCCTGGAATTTCTTCTGGTTGTTGGCGGTGTCGGTAGCAACGATGGTGACGCCACTTCCCTTCTCTTCGACGGAGCGCACAACGATAGAGGGAACGTACGTGAAGTTCGGATCGGGCGCATTTCTTCAACGGTGCGATCGGTCGAATAGATCAGGCGGTAGGGACATCCGTACATGCAGAGGCCGCAGGCGACGCACGCGGGTGATCCGTGGAAACCCTGGGCGGCGACCGCGATTCTGGCCGTGCCGAAACTGACGCCTTGCTGGTTGAGCCGGTGCTGGTGGCGATCGAGGTCGCGGAGCATGCCGGATGCCTGGCGGCTGAGCGGCATGGGATCGGGGGAATCGCAAAAGAGCGGAAAGGACGAGGCGAGGTCGTCGCTCACGGCGGAGAGGGGCATCCAGCGACAGACGGCGCGATAGCCTTCCTCAAGGTCGGATGCAGTGATGGGCCAGTGGGTCATGTCGCGAGGGTGATACGGCATGACCGCGGAGCCCCAGACCGTGCTCAGGCCTCCGAAGGCATAGGAGGGGCTGGCATCGGCGGATTCGAATTCCACCTGCGCGGCGCCGGGCGGGACGCGGTAAGGGTAGTCGGAGCCATAGGCAAGCTTGAGGGGAATGCCGGACGAGCCGCTCTCCATTCCATCTTTCAGGAATTGGTCTGCATCGCCGCGCCAGGTCTCGGGCGGCTGAGATTGCAGCCGCTGCAGCTGCGCTTCTCGTGCAGGGTCGAGAGCCAGGCCGGCATCGAGCATCGTGACCCGGAGCCCGCGCGCCAGAAGAGCTTGCGCGCACGAGACGCCGGCTGGGCCCGAACCCACTACATAGTGCATGGCCATCCCTCAAGGGACAACGGAAGCTCAGCGATTCTCACGAAATGGCGACGATGCTCTCCTCTGCGACGTATTCAGAGGGCGACTCCGTCGAATGTTGACGCACGTTCATGCCGAGCGTGCTGAGAAAGAAACTGAAGAGCAGAGTTTCCATCCCGAGGGCCATGGTAAGGCCGGAGGGGATCGAGATGCGGGCGATGTGCTCAAAATCGAGCATGCCGAACCCATGCCTGCGCCATACCAGGATCGCATACAGGGTGGACCCGATGCCGACGAGGAACAGCAGCAAGCCCACGACGATGCCGCGCTCCAGGCGGATGTGCCGGAAGAAGTAGTTGTACGCACGGCTGGGCGGGTAGAGGCGCTCCTGGACCGCGTACACCTTGGAGAGAACGGCGAACAGAACCGACTGATAGCCGGCCATCACCATGAAGGCGCAGTAAATGAGAGTGTCGATGCCGAGGCGTACGTGACTGACGTGAATGGGCGTGAGCAGGAGCCATGAGGCGGCGATGAGGCTGACGAACATGAGGGCCAGTCCGGGATAGAGGAAGAGCCAGTTGGGGCTGAAGAGGAGCATGAAGCGCAGGTGGCGCCAGCCGTCGCGATAGGGACGAAGATGGGGCGGACGGGAGCGCTCGTCGGGGCTGAGCACTGTCGGCACCTCGGCGATTTTCATCCGCATCATGGTGGCTTTAATGACCATCTCGGAGGCGAACTCCATGCCGGTGGTGCGCAGGTCCATGCGGGTGAAGGCCTCTTTCGAATAGCCGCGAATGCCGCAGTGAAAATCGCTGGCCGGGCAGCGGAAGAAGATCTTGCCGATGGTGGAGAGGACGGGATTGCCGATATAGCGATTCTTCCACGGCATGGCTCCGGGCCTGATGCCGCCTTTAAAGCGATTGCCCATCACCAGGTCATAGCCCGCACGCAGTTTGTTCAGGAACGGATCGAGGTCGGAGAAGTCGTAGCTGTCGTCGGAGTCGGCCATGATGATGTACTGGCCACGAGCCGCGAGGGAGGCTCCGTACAGGGCTGCGCCGTATCCTCGCAGTGGGATATTCACCACGCGCGCGCCATGATGCAAAGCGATGTCCTGGGAGCCGTCGGTGGAACCGTTATCCCCGACGACGATCTCGCCCGAAACGCCGGTCCGATGCAGGTAGGCATTGGCTTTGCGTATGCAGCCAGCCAGCGACTCGGCCTCGTTCAGGCAAGGCATCACGATGCTGAGTTCGATCGGCACGTGGCCCTTGAATCCGTTGCTTCGAATCTCTTCCATACTGGCGGCGGAATCAAGCGTAATCGGAGTTCGGAGTGTTGGAAATGATACCTGGGTGGGAGTTCTCGGACGGGACCGGGATTCGCCCGGTCCGGCCGGGAATTTCCCGATTCAGGTGTCGGTGATTTGACGCTTCGCAGACGCTCGGCGAGGATAGGATCAGGAATTTTCCCCGGAGGCAGGCTCATGGCGGAACCCCCTTGTACAGACCAGGGCAACGCGGCGGTGGTCTACGCAGAGAGCGCCGCAGTGGAAATGTATCGTTTTGCCGCGCTCATGCTGGGCAATGAAGCGGAAGCGTTGAGTCTGGTGGAGAGTACGGTGGCGAGGGTCGAGATCGACCCCTGCGCCGATCCTGGTGCAGCCAACGGTTTGGTGCGGGAGCGGGTCCTGGATGGTGCTCTGGAGATCATGCATCGGCAGGATCCGGCATCGTTCGCCAAGCTACCGGCGACGGACCCTGTCGGCTCCTGTATTGAAGACGACAGCACGGTTCCGCTCTCCGGCGCGGAGATTTCTGAACTCGTGGCGGAGACCGGACGCGGGCCCCTGCGTGAGTGGCTGGCGCGGCTAACCCAGGCGCAACGCGCCGTTTTCGTGCAGCGGGCAGTACTGGGGAGCAGCAATGCCGATACCGCGCGCGCCATCAACCGGCATTCGAGGCCCTCGGTCTGGACGGCGGAGGCAGTCAGCAGCCTGTTTCGCCAGGCCCTTTGTTCTCTCGCTTCGTCGCTGGTGCACGCGGTGCCGGCGGCGCAGGTTTAAGGTGGATCGACCCATAAGACTGGCCGCGTTACGGAAGAATCCGGTCCCGTTTTGAACACCGGTGTGTAACTTTTGAGCTGATTCTGCGAGACGCAACCCCAGCGTTTCGACTACTCTTATCTCAGCGATTCTTCTGAACTTTTTGCTTAGCAAGCTGCATCCAAAGCACATACCTGACCCAGGCGGATGTTTCCTGGTAGTTCCATCGAGAGGCTGTTCTCTGTGCGGGAGGCCGTACCAACCGATCCACGATATTTTTGCCTGAAGCGACTGATCGCCGTTGTAGCGGTTGCGGTGGTCTTCGCGCTGGCGGCGGAAGCTCAGGGTCCGCCTGGAACCGGATCCGTCTCGGTTCCAGCGGGGCCCATCGTGATCCCACAGCCGGCGGTTGACAGCTCAACCTACCAGAGCAGCGTGAGCGATGGGAAAGTCACCCCCGGCGTTCTGCCGCTTTCGCTCGACGCGGCGATCCAGCGGGGCCTGAAGTTCAATCTTGGGCTGATTCTGACGACGCAGAACACGCTATCGGCGCGAGGAGCGCGCCTCGAGCAATTACAGTCGTTGTTGCCGACGGCGAGCGGGTCGATCAAGGAAGCGGTGAACGAAACCGATCTGGCGGCGGAGGGACTGCGGATTCCGGGGTTCCCGACGATCATCGGTCCCTACGGATACACCGACATTCGCGGCTCCCTGACCTGGTCGCTGGTGAATCTTTCGGCGCTGCAAAATTACCTGGCGCAGCGGCACAACTTCAAGGCAGCCGGTTTGTCGGCGCAGGACGCGCGAGACCTGGTGGTGCTGACGGTGGGGAATGCTTATCTGACGGTGATCGCCGATGCAGCGCTGGTGCAGGCGGCGCAGGCGCAGGTGGACACCTCGAAGGTGTCACTCGATCAGGCGGTGGGCAATCACCAGGCGGGCGTGGCGCCGCTGCTGGATGAGCTGCGGGCACGCGTCGATTACCAGACCCAGGAGCAGACGCTGATTGCCGCGAAGAATTCGTACGAGAAGGACAAGATTGCCCTGGCGCGGACGATCGGGCTGCCTCTCGAACAGCAATTCGAGCTGACGGATCAGGAGCCGTACGCGCCGTTCGACCATATCGATCCGGATAAGGCGGTGCAGCAGGCGCTGGCGACGCGGGCGGATCTGAAGGCGCTGGAGGAGCAGGTGGCGGCGGCGGACAATGCGCGCAAGGCGGCAACGGACGAGCGTCTGCCGACCATCAGCTTTTCGGGCGATTACGGCGATATCGGGATTAATCCCAGCCATTCGCATGGAACCGGGAACGCTGTCGGATCGCTGGACGTGCCTATTTTCGAGGAAGCGAAGCTGCGCGGCGATGCCAAGCAGGCGCAGTCGACGCTGGAGCAGGAGCGCGCCCGGCTGAGCGACATTCGGGGCCAGATCGGGGCCGATGTTCGGGACAGCATCCTCGACATTCAGGCTGCCGAAAAGCTGGTGGAAGTAGCGAAAAGCAATGTGGATCTGGCCGCCGAGGCGCTGAGCGAGGCACAACAGCGGTACAAGGCAGGCGTTTCGGATAATCTGGCGGTTTCTCAGGCGCAGCAGTCGGTGGCCCAGGCCGATCAACAGTACGTGGCGAGCCTGTACCGGCACAACGTGGCCAAGCTGTCGCTGGCGCGGGCGCTGGGCGTGGCGCAGACGAATTACAAGGATTACGTGGGAGGAAAGTAAGTGGCGGAGCAAAATTCCGAGCAGTCCAGACCAACCGAGGAGCGGCCGGAGAACACAGGGCAGCGCTCACGCCGCCGTTTCATCATCATCGGACTTGTGGCGGTGCTGGTGGTCGGCGCCCTGCTTTTCTGGTGGCACTCGACGTACTACGAAGACACGGACGATGCGTCGGTGGACGGCCATCTGGTGCAGATCAGCGCTCGCATCAACGGGCATGTGGCGAAGGTGCTGGTGGATCAGAACCAGTATGTCGATGCGGACACGCTGCTGGTGGAGATCGATCCGAGTGACTACCAGACGGCCGTGAATCAGGCGCAGGCCAATCTGGAAGCCGCTGTAGCGAACTATGAGGCTTCGCGGGTCAACGTCCCGGTGATCGACATCAACGCCGGCAGCAATCTGAACAATGCGAACGCCGACGTAGCCAGCGCGACGGCCACCGTAGCCCAGTCGGAAAAGCAACTGCAGGCCGCCGAGGCTCGGGTCACCGAGGCGCAGGCGAATTCAACCAAGGCGAAGCTCGATCTGGAGCGGTACACGCCGCTGGTCGAGAAGGACATCATCTCGAAGCAACAGTTCGATGCGGCGGTGGCGGCAGCAGCGGCAGATGAAGCCTCCGTGGCCGAGGCGGAGGCCAACCTGGTGGCGGCGCAGGATGCGGTGCGGATCGCGCACGACCGGGTGCTGCAGGCACAGTCGTCGCAGAAGTACGCGCAGACCGCTCCACAGCAGGTGGCGATCCAGAGGGCGAAAGCGGATCAGGCTGCCGGTCAGGTGGATCAGGCGAAAGCCGCGCTGGCCCAGGCAAAGCTGAACCTGAGCTACTGCGAGATTCATGCGCCGGTGGCGGGCGTGATCACGACCAAGAGCGTCGAAGTGGGACAGAACGTGGCCATCGGCCAGGCACTGATGACGCTGGTGGATCTGGACGATGTCTGGATCACGGCCAACTTCAAGGAGACGCAGTTGCGGCATATGGAAAAGGGTCAGCCGGTGACGATCCATGTGGACGCCTATGGGCGCGACTTCGACGGCAAGGTCACGCAGATCGGCGGCGCGACAGGATCGGAGCTGAGCCTGTTCCCGCCGGAAAATGCGACGGGCAACTACGTCAAGGTGGTGCAACGCATTCCGGTTCGCGTGGATCTGACCAAGCCGGATCAGAACAAAGATCACGCGCTGCGACCCGGCATGTCGGTCGAGCCGAAGGTGCGGGTGAAGTAAAAGACCGGGCACCGGGCTCAACGTTCAGGGCACAGCGTTCAACGTTCCAGGTCGCGGTACTGGTTGAAAAAAGAGGCGTCCGGCCGTGGCTGGACGCCTTTGTTGATGCACCCAACTACATTCGTGTTCCGTTCAGATGCGGCGGAACGAGTCAGTACGGGACGGCGACGCGATAGGCGTATCCGTTCCGGTAGACGACGACGGTGCGCGGCACGTAGGCGACGACCGGCGGCGGCGGAGCAACATACACGTAGGTCGGCGGCGGAGGTGGCTGCACATACGTGATCTGCTGCGGCGGTGGCGGTGGAGGCGGAGCCGGTGGCTCGTAAGCGCTGGGGCGCTGGTAGAGGCCGGAAGGATTTTGCTGATACGGCTGCTGGTCGATCTGCGGGACGCCGAGGTCGTCCATGACCTTGAGGGTCAGGCGCGTTTCCTCTTTGAGCGTGGGCCGGGGACCGCGGCGCGGCAGGTTGATGAGGTCGATGGGCCAGAGGATGGGAATCATCCAGGTAACGGTGTCGCGCACGGCGTGTCCTTTGCCGAGGATGCGTCCGTAGCGGTCGACGTTGTAGCCAGGCACGTCGACGACTTTGGCATCGATGGGAATGACGGTGTCGGGCTCGATGACCATGCGGTCGAAGCGGAGCTCCATCCAGCCTTTGCCGACGAAGTGGCCTGGATCTTTGTAGTCCTCGAAGCGGCCGACGAGGTAGCTGTCAAAGGGGAGAACGGAGCGGCCGTATCGTTCGGAGTGGCCGAGCTGACAGAGGACGGGATCGCCGATGGCGGTGTTTTTTGAGGAGAGTTTCGGTTCTGACAGCGTGCACGAGATGAGAGAACCGGCTGGAATCAACTGCTCGGCGGCGTAGCTGGACAGGGGTGCAGCCAGCAGCAGAGCGACGAGGGACAAAGATTTGCCCGGACGAATTGCCAGCTTCATTGAGGAAGGCCTCCTGGGTGGGTCAGGTTCACCGTAAGAAACACGGCGGCGTGCCGTTCGTTGTGCACGATCGACCGGCGCCGACGCGCGATGGTAACCAGGGAGTCCTCGGAAGGAACTGCTTGCCAGACATGATGGAGAGTTGAAGAGGAACTGTCAAGAGCGTCGGGAGACGAGGAGGCAGGAATTTCGGATGGCGGGTGCTCGCTTCCCTTTCCGCACCGGGTGCCCTTGTGCTCTGGCCCGGTGACCCCCTCCCCCTCCCCCCTCCCCCTTTGCGGAGGGGTGATTGATTCTGCAGAGGTTCGCCTGGGCTGACCAATTCGACAACGGCCAGATGACGGAGAGCAGGTCAGTTGCGAGACGGTCGCGTTTGCATCACTGGCGCGCGCGACTGATTCAATGACGAGTGCGATGCGGCCTGATGATGGAGGGCGCATCCGATGCGAGACGCGTGTCTTTGACTCAATGACGCGTGTCCTTGATGGGTTCGCGCGCGCGCATGATTCCTTGGCGCGCGTCTGTGATTCATTCGCGTGCGCTTCTGACGGGAGGTCCGGTGCGCATGATTTATGGGTCGGCCTGGCGAGAACGGTCGTCTCTCCCGCGTGCTCGGTCGTCCGGGATGCGTGCTCGGTCACGGCGCTTCTCCTCGCGGCAAGAGAAAGGGCCGCCGTGAGGCGACCCTTTTTTCTCTCTTACTCCCTATTATTAGAATACCAAGTTTGGTGCATAAGTACGCCAAATATGATTGGGTTGGTTGGCTTGTAAGTGGCGCTACGTCAGAGACAACACTTCGGTACCGTAGGCAAAAAGCTTGACAAATTTCCACAGGTGGGTGGGGCGGGGGGCAGGCCGGACGATGCCGGCATATCTTACGACCGCGGCCTCGCCCGCAAAGCAAAAGGCGATTTAGAAGGCGCTGAGCAGAATTTTGGCGATGCGCAGCGGCTGGGGTGGAAGGAGTCGTGATCCGCCCAAAACGGCACCGACTACGAAGCCATCGTATGTCAGCAATTCGGGCTTCACGGCACAGAAGAGCAACCGCAGATCCTTCCGCCTCGCGATGCGCGGCGTCAGGATGACAGGCTTGGTGGGGGTCAGGCTTGGGGGGACTGGTCGAGAAAACGCCGGAGGGTTTGGCTGGCGTTGCTTCCCTGCTCTGCGTTCCGGAATCCTCGGTTCGATCGGGGCGGGGCAGTTATTGGTTCACGAAGGTAAGAGCAACCGCAGATCCTTCCGCCTCGCGATGCTCAGCGTCAGGATGACAGGCTTGGGGGGGCAGTCGGGGGGGTGAAGCTGGTCGAGAAAGCGCCGGAGGGTTTAACTGGCGTTGTTTCTCTGCTCTGCGTTCCGGAATCCTCGGCAGACGGGGCGCGGGCAGTTATTGGTTCACGAAGGTAAGAACAACCGCAGATCCTTCCGCCTCGCGATGCTCAGCGTCAGGATGACAGGCTTGGTGGGGGTCAGTCCGGGGGGGTGAAGCTGGTCGAGAAAACGCCGGAGGGTTTGGCTGGCGTTGCTTCTCTGCTCTGCGTTCCGGAATCCTCGGTTCGATCGGGGCAGGGGCAGTTATTGGTTCACGAAGCTAAGAGCAACTGCAGATCCTTCCGCCTCGCGATGCTCAGCGTCAGGATGACAGGCTTGGTGGGGGCAGGCTGGGGGGTGGGACTGGTCGAGAAAGCGCCGGAGGGTTTACCTGGCGTTGCTTGCCTGCTCTGCGTTCCGGAATCCTCGGCAGACGGGGCGGGGACAGTTATTGGTTCACGAAGGTAAGAGCAACCGCAGATCCTTCCGCCTCGCGATGCTCAGCGTCAGGATGACATCGTCTGGGGGGGCGTGTTTTACCTTTTGTCGGAGGGATCCGCAGTTGCAGTTATGCGTTCATGCGGTCCAGAGCGCGGCTGTAATCGGCGGGCTCGAGATCGTACCAGTCGCGGCTCAAGTCCACCCAGGCCGGGTTCGCCGCTGCGACGAGCGCGGCCTTCTTCGCTCGCCCCCATCCTTTCAGTTCTTTTTCGCGCGCGATCGCCTTGTGCACATCCTGATGGCGTTCGAACCACACCAGACGATCGCAGTTGTAGCGCGCGGTGAACCCCTCGTGCTCCCTCCACTTGTGCTCGAAGACGCGGCGGTGGAGATCGCCGGTGACTCCGATATAGAGAGTATGACTGCGACTGGCCATGATGTACGTGCAGTACTCACGGTCGTGCATGGGCCTCACCTATAGGCGCGAAACGCGAAGACAAGAACAACCGCAGATCCTTCCGCTTCGCAATGCGCGGCGTCAGGATGACAGGCTTGGGGGCAAGTTGAGCTTCTTTGGTGTGTCGTTCGCGAACCGGAAGTAACGGCGGCGGGACGCGCTGGGATGGCAGGAAGAACAACCGCAGATCCTTCCCCTTCGCAATGCTCAGCGTCAGGATGACAGGGTTGGAGGTGGGCAGATGGAGAAAACGCCGGAGGAGTTGGGCTCCGGCGTTTGTTCTTCACATGCCCCACTCAAGCCAACACAAGGCTTGCATGGGCCACCCGTGGCTTGCATGGGCGCCCGCGCTTTCGTCGCCAGGGCGCCCGGGATTCTGCTGCAGGAAAACGCTTAGACCAGGGCTGGGACGTTCACTTTGTCGTACCAGCTGTGGGCGGACTTAAGGGCCTTGTTGACGTTCTCGATGTTCTCGACGCCTTTGGTGTTGAGCCAGTCTTCGAACGCCTTCGCGCCCTGCCTGGCGTAGACGGCGATGCCGTCTTTCCAGGTGGCTCGGCCGCAGAGAACGCCGTTGTAGGGTGCGCCGGATTCACCGGCCAGCTCGAGGGTCTCGATGAAGACGGGGTTCGAGACGCCGGCTGACAGATAGATGAACGGCTTGTGCGTCGAGGTCGCGGCGAGGCGGAAGTGTTCGAGGGCCTCCTTGCGCGTGTAGGCCTGCTCGCCCTTGAAGGATTTTGTGCCGGCGACGAAGTCCATCTGGACGGGGACTTCGACCTTCAGGACGTCGACGCCGTAGCGCTCTTTGCCGAACTCCTCCATGGAGCCGGTGACGATGTCGGGCTTGCGCCTGGCGTAGGCGAGGCCCTTCTCGTCTTCGCCGGCGTGGACGGAGTAGCCGACCAGCTCGAGGAAGAAGGGGATGTCGTGGGCGCGGCACTCGTCGGCGATGCGCTCGACCCAGGCCTGCTTGAGGTCGTTGATGGGGGATTTTTCGTAGGGGGTGTAGTAGAGGAGGATCTTGATGCAGTCGGCGCCGGCTTCCTTGAGGCGGCGGACGCTCCACAGGTCGAGAAGGTCGGGGAGGCGGCCGGGGAGGGCGGCGTCGTAGCCGGTTTTCTCATAGGCGAGCAGGAGGCCCTTGCCGTTGCGGCGTTTGGCGGCGGGAAGGCCGAACTCGGGGTCGAGCAGGATGGCCGAGGCGTGGCGGGTGAGGACTTCGGTGACCAGCTCTTTGAACTCGATGAGGGCGGCGTCGGGGACTTCGGCGACACCTTTTTCTTTGGCGAGGGATTTCTTGAGCGAGCCGCGCTGGTCCATGGCGGCAGCGGCGATCACGCCGCGCTTATCGGATACGGCTTTGAGTCCGGCGAGTTTGCCCGGGGTCATGGTAATGGACATTCGTTGTTCTCCTGCGCTTGAAGATGGCGTCTCTCAAATTTTACTCGGGTGAGACGGGGCGTGGGCAGGTGGCCAAAGTAACCATTGTTAAAAAGCAGCCTGTAGCCGGTGGCCTGGAGCGGGTAGCCTGGAGCCGGTGGCCTGGAGCGGGTAGCTGAAACGCGGAGAGCCGGGAGCTGAGAGCTGCCCGCTCAAAAGCGGTCGGTTAAGAGCCGGGCAGCTGAGAACCCGACAGCCAGGAAGCGGTCAGCGAAAGGCTGGAAGTTTACAGCTGGTTCAGGGCCTGGCGACGGCGATGGCGGCTTTTTGGAGGTCGTGGAGCTGGCGGATGCCGGCTTCGGCGTAATCCATCATTTCGAGCAGGCGCGGGCGGGGGAAGGCGTGGCGTTCGGCGGTGGCCTGGACTTCGACGAAGTTGCCGTCTTCGGTCATGACGAGGTTCATGTCGACTTCGGCCTGGGAATCTTCTTCGTAGGCGAGATCGAGGAGGACGGTATCTTCGACGATGCCGACGCTGGTGGCGGCGACAAGCTGGCGGAGCGGCGAGACTTTGATGGCCTCGGTCGCGAGCATGCGGTTGAAGGCGATGGCGAGAGCGGCGCAGGCTCCGGTGATGGCGGCGGTGCGGGTGCCCCCGTCGGCCTGCAGGACATCGCAGTCGAGAATGACGGTGCGCTCGCCGAGAGCTTTCATGTCGACGACGGCGCGGAGCGAGCGGCCGATGAGGCGCTGGATCTCGTGGGTGCGTCCGCCGACTTTTCCTTTTTCGGATTCGCGCGGGGTGCGGGTGAGGGTGGCGCGGGGGAGCATGCCGTATTCGGCGGTGACCCAGCCGCGGCCGCTGTTGCGGAGCCAGGGGGGAACGCCCTGCTCGATGGAGGCGTTGCACAGGACGCGGGTGTGGCCCACTTCGATGAGGACGGAGCCTTCCGCGACCTGGACGTAGCCGGGGGTAAGGCGCGTGGGGCGCATGGCGGAGGGGGCGCGATTTTCGCTGCGGAAGAACGATGCGGGCATCGGCTCATTGTACGGTTTCGAAACGGGAAGGCGGTCCTGAAACGGGAGGGTGCGGGTTAAGAGCCCGGAGATCATGGGGATGGGGGAAAGGTGAGGGTTAAGGAGTTCCAAAACGGGAGGAGGCGCAGCGGATTTCCGTTTTTGGAGGGGGCGTCCCTTTTGCGAGGAAATGCTTTGATTGGAGGGGATTGCGTGGAAAAAGGAGTTTGGCGCACAACGTGTACTGTAGCGGGTCAGTCGTGAACCGGAAGGGGAAGCCGCAGCGATCCAGAGCGCGGCGGCTTTCCCTCCGTGAAGGGGACTCGCTATGGAAGAATTCGCGCAACCGACGCAGGGGACGATCTACCGGGAGCGGGTGAAGGCTCCTTTGTCAATGGTTCTGCCGCGCAGAGGAAATCCGCCCACGCTGCGGGAAGAAGGCGGCGAGGCACTGGCGCTGGCGGGCATCGCGCATGACGCGCGGAATTTAGTGACGGCGCTGGGGCTGTGCGCGGAACTGATCAGCGAGCCAGGGGTGCTGGGTGCGCCGCACGGACATTTTGGCGCGGAGATTCGTTCGATCGCGCAGTCGTCGGCGCAGCTGGTGCAGCGGCTGACGGAGTTGTCGCGCAAGGCGGCGCAGACGAAGGAACGGATGGTTCCGGAGGCGCCGGTAACGGATCTGGCGGAATCGGTCGGGAAGATGCGCAACCTGCTGTCGGCGATTGCAGGCCCGGTCAACGAGGTGCAGGTCGCATGCCTGCCTTGCAGCGGAACGTTGCGGCTGACGGAGGAGAGTCTGTCGCGCATCCTGGTGAACCTGGTGCGGAACGCCGCGGATGCCATGCCGACGGGAGGACGGGTGCGCATCACCACGCAGCGCGGGGGTGGCGAGAGCTTTCTGTGGACGGTGGACTGCGCGAGCACGGAACAGGGCTCGGAATATTTGTGGGACGATTCTCCGCACACGACCGGCACCCGGAGCGGAACGGTGCTGCTGACGGTGGAGGACACAGGTCCGGGGATTCCGGAAGAAAGCCTGGAACGTGTCTTCGATTCCGGGTTTACGACACGGTTGGGAGGGAGGCCGTGGCCGGAGGGGAAACATCACGGACTGGGGCTGAGCATTGTTCGCGAGCTGGTGGAAGCGGCGGGGGGCACAGTGCACGCGGTGGCATCGGCGCTGCATGGAGCACGTTTTGAGATCGAACTCCCCCTTACAAACGTAACCCCGACCTTACCTTCGGAATGCCCTGCACAGGGCACGAGTGACGCTCAATGATGCGAGGATGGGAAATCAGGATCCAATCCTGCTCCGATCCACGTGATGCTGCCTCCGCTTCAGCCTGAACCCGCTCCACTGCATGTACTGATCGCCGATGAGGACGCCTCGATACGCCGCGCCTGCTGTGAGATTGCGGCCAGCGAGGGGATGGTGGCGCATGAGACGGAGCTGTCGAGCCGCGCGCGCGGGACTGCTGCTGGCCAAGGGCGTCGACATTGTGCTGGTGGACGAGACGATCGCGACCGGCGCGGGATGCGAGGTGCTGGAAGAGCTGCGGCAGATGCATCCGGATGTTGCGGTGGTGTGGATGACGGCGGCGTCGACGGTGCAGCTGGCGCTGGAGGCTTTGCGCTTCGGCGCGAGCGACTATCTCATCAAGCCGTTTTCCGGCGACGAGCTGGCGTCGGTGCTGCGGCGTTTGGCGGAGCGGAGAACGCATCGATGCGGCCAGCCGGGGATTGCGGGAGCGGCTGCGCTCGGGCCGGGGTCACGGCAATATTCTGGGCGAGAGCCCGGAGATGGAAAAGCTGTACCGGATCCTCGCGCGGGTGGCGCAGACCGTGCATCCGGTGCTGATTATCGGCGAGAGCGGGACGGGCAAGGAGCTGGTGGCGCGCGCCATTCACGCGAATGGTCCGGGAGCGGGGAAACCGTTTGTTCCGGTGGACTGCGGCTCGCTGGCGCCGACCCTGATCGAGAGCGAGTTGTTCGGACATGTCAAAGGCGCGTTCACGGGGGCGCATCGGCCGAACGAGGGATTGATGGTGGCGGCCGGGAGCGGGACGGTGTTTCTGGATGAGGTTGCGGAGTTGCCGCTCGATCTGCAGGCGAAGCTGCTGCGGGCGCTGCAGGAAAAAGAGGTGCGGCCGCTGGGCGGCAACCATGCGGTGCCGATTCGCGCGCGCATTCTGGCGGCGACGCATCAGGATCTGAACGCGATGGTGGAGCAGGGCAAATTCCGGCGCGATCTGTATTACCGGCTCAACGTGGTGAAGCTGACGCTGCCGGCGCTGCGGGAACGCACAGAGGATATTCCGCTGCTGGCGGCGCATTTCCTGGAGCGTAACAGCCTCGAGATGCGGCGGAACTTCCGGCTGAGCGCGGAGACGCTGACCTTCCTGGTGGAATATGCGTGGCCGGGCAACGTGCGCGAGTTGTCCAACGCGATCGATCGCGCGTGCAACCTTGCCTCCGGCGAGGTGATCGAGATGGGCGAGATGAGCACGAGCATCCGCGATGCCTGGATGCATGCCACGGTGAGCCGCGCGGCCGCGAGCCGGCCGAGCCGACGGTGATGGAGACGCCGGTGGTAACGCTGGCGGAACTGGAAAAGCACGCGATTCTGACTACGCTGGAGCAGGTGAAGGGCGACAAGCTGCTGGCCGCCCGGCTGCTGAAGATCGGCAAGACGACGCTGTACCGCAAGCTCAAGGAATACGGAGAAACGCAATGAGCGCCCATCCCGTCCGGGCGGAGGATGCGGGGCCGACGCAAACGGCGGCCCTCATCATCACCGCAATCGAGGGAATTGAAACGACAGCGGCGGAGCTGGCAGGCAAGCTGAAGCTGACGGTCGAGATCGCGGCCAGCCGCGCGACGGCGCTGCGCCTGCTGGCGCGACGAGGATACTCGATCGTGATTCTCGACCAGAATCTGGCCGACTCCGACGCCGATGGCGCAGAGCTGATCTGGAAAAACGCGGGGGTGGCGATCCCGCTGCAGATGAATTTTGCGCTGGCAGGAAGCACGCGGGTGGAACGCGAAATCCGCGGAGCGCTCACCCGGCGCGAACGGGAGCATCAGCTCGCGGTGGCTGCAGCGACGGCGGCGGTGGACACTGAGCTGAAGAATGCGGTGACGGGGTTTCTGCTCGAATCGCGATTGGCGCTGGCGGAGGAGAACCTGCCTCCGCACATCGAGAACCGGCTGCGAACGCTGGCGGAGATGGCGGCCCGGCTGCGGGAGCGGCTTCTACCGACGGTACCGGGGAGTACCACCGCTGTGTCATTGTTGGCTCCCCAGAAGTGACCTAGGCTAGTTACCAATTCGCCCGAGGAAACAGGTACGAACAGGGTAGGCTCGTGTCGGCGTTTGGCGCCTGTTTCCCCGCCTCCAGAAACCAGGGAACCAGCATCCCACCGCAAGAGGAGTGCGGTTGGCGGGCGTCTCAACGTCATCCCACTACGACTTCAGGAGTCCTCCCCCATGTATCGTGTCTCACTTGGATTGATTGCTCTGTCTCTGGCCATGCCTGCGGCATTCGCGCAGCAAAGCAGTTCCTCTCTGGTTGCACCCGAGTATCTGTGGAGCGGCGGTTCGCCGACGCCGTTTGCTATGGGGGCATCCGCAACGACGATGCCGGCGTCCGAAAGCCGGCCCGGACCGTTCTCAAGCCTTGGGGTCGGGGTGAAGGTCGGCATCCTCGGCATTGGCTTCGAGGCTGCGGTCCCGCTTGCGCCTCATTTCAATGTGCGCGCGGGCGGCAACTTCTTCAACTACAGCGACACGCTGACGACGGACGGCATTCACTACGACGCGAACCTGAGTTTCCGGTCCGCGGAAGCCAGTCTCGACTGGTTTCCTGGCCGGGGCGGATTCCACGTGAGCCCGGGAGCGCTGCTGTACAACGGCAACCAGATCACCGGCAACGCGAATGTGCCGGCAGGGCAGACCTTTACCCTGAACAACCAGACCTACACCAGCGGCGCGGCCGAACCGGTGACCGGCACAGGCAGCCTGACGTTCACGAAAGCAGCACCGAAGCTGACGATCGGCTGGGGCAGTCTGGTCCCGCGGGGCGAGCGGCGGTTCAGCTTCCCGTTTGAGGTCGGGTTTGCGTATGTGGGCGATCCGAAGTTCCTGCTGAACCTGCAGGGAACGGCCTGCTACACGTACGAGGGCACGCCGTATTGCGACAACGTCGCTACCGATGCGAATATCCAGGCCAATCTGGCGGCGGAGCAGAAGAAGATCGCCAACGATGCGGCCGAGGCGCGGTTCTTCCCCATTCTTTCGCAGGGGTTCGCGGTCCGATTCTGAGGGACGCGCAGGGGCGCGGCGGAGAAATCCAGCGCCCCTGAATCAATCTCGCGGCCAGCGAGTGAGGCTCTGCAGTTCCCTGCATCCTGCGAGGCAATCGAAGCGCCTTGAAGAACGACCCTCAGGGGCTGAAAACATCGCTTGCGCCGCGCCGAACCGGAGCACGGCCTGCCGTCGCGCCTCGGCGGGCGGCATTTGCCGGCGCGCATGTTTTCCTCCGTCTGGAACGCAAGATGTTCGGCGATCTCTGCCTGCAGGCGTTGGACGGCGCCCCGTCGAGTTGCGAAATTAGAAAGGCGCATCAGGAAGCGTCGGAGAAATCTCATGACAGATCCTCCGCCTTAACTTTGAAAAAGCGTGCGATGATGGCCGCGGATTGCTCCCATTCCCGAGTCTCCGCAGCAAGCTGCCTGCGGCCGGCCGCGGTGAGGCGATAGAAGCGGGCGCGGCGGTTGTTTTCCGATGCGCCCCACCCGGAGGCAATCGAGCCTTCATGCTCGAGCTTGAGCAGCAGAGGGTAAAGCGTGCCCTGGTTGACAGCCAGAAGGTCTCCGCTGATCTGCTCGATGCGGCGGGCGATGCCCCAGCCGTGCTGCGGTCCCAGCACATCGAGTGTCTTGAGGACCATCAGCGCGAGTGTTCCCTGCAAGACGTCGGGTTTTTCCTTCATGCCATTCGCCCTTTAGGTTTCCAACAGGAATGATGACACGACTCCTTTTGGAAAGCAAAAGGAACTTGGGAATTTTAGTTTTTGCCAGGAGGACAGCCTCCATTTGTCCTTCGACGTTTGGGATCACACCGTATCGTCAGTGCTTGACCCTGTACTTGTCTACAGGGTTTAGGCTGTAGTCAATGGAAGGACTGACGAGAGGCCAGCTTGCGCAACGCGCCCAGATCAATCTGGAGACCGTGCGTTTTTATGAGCAGGAAGGATTACTGACTCCGGCATCAAGAACACCCGCCGGTTACAGGAAATTTGCGGAAGTTGCCGTCGGTCGTCTGGCGTTTGTAAAGCGCGCCAAGGCGCTCGGATTTTCTCTGGGGGAGATTCGGGAGCTTCTTGTCATCCAGGACGAGCCCACAGGCGCATGCGCAGAAGTGAGAGACCTGGTCCGGAAAAAGCTGGCCATTGTCCGTGACAAGAAAGCGGAGATCGAAAAGCTGGAAGCTCATCTCAACTCCGCGCTTCGCAAATGCAACCGGACGCTGAAGCGGCAGAAGCCGCAACACACCCCGGAGACGTGTCCGGTGCTGGGTCAGATGTCCGGCCCGCACTCACGCAGGGGCCGGTGAGTTGTTCTATGTCTGAGCAAGGGTGCAGGACGAGAGACCTGACGTGCGGAGGAAGTGCTGTTGTGTTTTGGTGCCTTCCCATCGTCGCCGTTTTGGTCGGCTGGCACGATCAGAAAGCAAGACTCGTGCTTTGGATTTCCGCGTTCCTGGTGATGGGTGTGGCCTGCCTTGCGAACGCCGCGCGCTGCGGCAGAGTGCACTGTTACGTGACGGGGCCGCTCCTGCTGGCCGCGGCAGCCTACGTAAGCCTGTCGGGCTTCCATCTCGTGCCGCTGCAGCCGGGCATTTTGCTGAACACCGTTGGCAGCGTCGCTGTTCTTGCCTGTTTGGCAGAGATCCCGCTGGGCAGATATCGGAGAAAAGTTTAAGAGGCGACGGATTGTTAACCGATGACTGACGATGCAGGAGCCTCTCGAATACAGATAGAAGTTTTCTATTTCGAGGACTGCCCCAACCACTTGCCGACAGTGGCGCAAATCAACAGAGTTCTGCGCGAGGAAAGCTGTCATGCGTACGTGCGGAAAGTTCTGGTGCCCGACGTGGAAACCGCTCATCGCGTGCAGTTCCCTGGCTCGCCTACGGTGCGCGTGAACGGTATCGACATCGAGCCTGCGGCCCAAGGCCGGATGGAACTCGGTCTGATCTGCAGGAGATACACGGGAGGAGTCTCCTTCGACGAACTCCTCCGTGCGGCAGTCCGGTCAGCCATGCAGAAGGAAGGTGAAGCGTCACCACGACAAACCCGCAGATCACACGCGCGGTCTTGTGGCGTGCCGCTGCCGTCACAGTAGCGGCGATCGTCATTCCGAACTTCGCGCGGGGTTGACTGTGGTGCTTTCCAGGCGAGCGGATGAATTACCGGCAAAACCGGAAATAACTTCAGAGACAGGACACTAGCTGATGGGCTGACCGTCGGCGGTCAACTGCTGGAGCTGCTGCTGGTCGTACTGCTTCACGCTGTCCGGCAACGGCGCATAGTTGAGCGTGCCGGCGACGGCCTGTCCATCGGTGATGACGTACTGGATGAACTGCTTCAGCGCGGTGCGCTTCGCCTTGTCCGGACCGTCTTTCGGGATGATGAGGAAGGTCAGGCCGGAGATGGGATAGCCATCGGGGGCGCTGGCCGGCGGATTGACGATGGGAACGCGCGGATCCTGGGTCAACTGCGCATTGAAGGCAGCAATCGCGGCGGTGGTCCCGGCGGCGGTCGGCTGCACATACTGGCCCGCGGCATTTTTAATGGCTGCGGTGGGTAAGTGGTTCTGCTGCGCGTAGGTCAGCTCCACGTAGCCGATGGCGCCGGGCGAGTTGCGGATGTTGCCGGTGACGCCCTCACTGCCTTTACCACCGATGCCCACGGGCCAGCTGACGGCGGGACCGGCGCCGACTTTGCTGTGCCAGTCGGGGCTGACGGCGGCGAGATAGGTGGTGAAGATGCTGGTGGTTCCGCTGCCCTCCGAGCGGTGGGAAACGATGACGCCGAGAGAAGGCAGCGTCACGCCGGGATTGTCCTTCGTCAGCAGCGGATCTTTCCAGGTTTTGATTGTGCCGAGGAAGATGCCCGCCATGGCTTCCGGCGAGAGGCGCAGAGGCTGGGTGAGGCCGGGCAGATTGTAGGTGATGCAGACCGGACCCGCGCTTTCGGGAATCTGGACCAGAGGGAACATGGCAGCGATCTGCTGGTCGGTGAGGGCGGCATCGGTGGCGCCGAAGTCCACGGTTTTCGCCTTCACCTGCTGGATGCCGCCGCCGGATCCGATGGACTGGTAATTGATCTGCACGTTGGCATGGCTCTGGGAAAAGTCGCGAATCCAGCGGGTCATGACCGGATAGACGAAGGTGCTGCCGGCTCCGGAGAGCGCGACGTTGCTGCTCGACGAATTGCACGCGCACAGGCAGCCCAGGAATCCGACTGCGAGCAGCGCGGACACTCCTCGATTCGACATGAGACTTCCTCCAGTGATGATGTTGGATGGCCCTGGCTGACGTTGGATTGCCATGCCGGTTTCCCCACGAGACTTTACACCAGTTTGCGACCCTCAATGTTACAGTCCGGCGAATCGGGAAAACTGGCAACGCCGTATCGCGCCGTTTCGTCCTACGGAGAGATGCACGATCCAGCTGGAGAATGGAGGATACGATGGCAGAAAATCTGCGCGGGAAGAAAATCGCGATATTGGCAACGGATGGGTTCGAGCAGGTGGAGTTGACCGAACCGCGCCAGGCGCTGGACGAAGCGGGCGCGACGACGGAGATTGTTTCTCCCAGGAGCGGAGAGATCAAAGGATGGAAGTTCAAGGACTGGGGGGACACGGTGAAGGTGGACAAGACGCTCGATCAGGCGAAGGCGCAGGATTACGATGCGCTGTTGCTGCCGGGCGGGGTGATCAACCCGGATCATCTGCGCATGGAGCCGAAGGCGGTGGCGTTTGTCAAGGATTTCGTGGCGACGGGACGGCCGGTGGCGGCGATTTGCCATGGACCGTGGACGCTGGTGGAAGCCGGCGTGGTGAAGGGAAAGACATTCACCTCGTGGCCTTCGGTGAAGACGGATCTGAAGAATGCGGGTGCGATCTGGGTGGACAAAGAAGTCGTCACGGATGGGCAGTTTATCTCGAGCCGCAAGCCGGACGATATTCCGGCGTTCAGCAAGACGCTGATCGGGGCGGTTGGCCGCAGGGAGTCTCGGGGAGAACGCCGGGAAGGTGAGATACGCAAGGCTTCGTAAGCGGACCGGAAAGGAAAAGGAAAGGAAAAAGGTGCGCTGAAGGGAGCGCACCTTTTTTTTGGAGCGGGCTGCACGATGGATCGCAGGGCAGCAGCTGCTGAAGGGACATGGCGCACGGGAGGGCGGCGGTTCGTGATTTGCTTTATCGGCGGAGACCGGGTTTCACTGGAGATACCCGGTCGACGCTCGCAGGGAGGCACAGCGCATGCAGCACGGAACTTTTTGGCTGATGGAGATCTGGCAGGACGTGCGCTATGCCGCGAGACAGTTGCGGCGCGCTCCAGGGTACGCGCTCTTCACCATACTGGTATTGGCGCTGGGCATCGGGACTGTAACTGCGATGTTCGCGATTGCCTACGCAGTCTTGCTGAAACCCCTCCCCTTCCAAGCAGACCGCGGGCTGTTTCAGCCGCTCGAAAAGACAACGAAGGGCGATGACACGCTGAGCTTGTCGTATGACGAGATCGGGGAGTGGCAACAGGCAACGCGGGGTTCTGCGGAAGTTGCCTTCAGTGGTGGGGGGCTGAACATCGCGGACGGGCCAACCGGGGCCCTGCTGATAAGAAACGTTGAGGTGAGCCCGAACCTGTTTGCGATGCTGGGAGTCCGAGCTATGTCAGGGCGAGCTTTCTCAGCAGAAGGAGAGGGGACGGACCCTGCGAAGACGGTGGTGTTGAGCGATGCGCTCTGGCGCGAGAGCTTCTCGGGCGATCCGGCAGTGCTGGGACGCACGATTCACATTGGCGGGATTCCTTATACGGTCGTCGGGGTGATGCCTCCGCACTTCATGTACCCCATGTACGAAAACTGGCCGGAAGCATGGGTGCCACTCGATGCCAGCGAAACAACAGCGAGTAATAAAGACCCCTATTTGTATTACGAGCCGATCGTGCGGGTGCGTCCGGGTACGCCGCTCGCCGCCGTTGAAACGCAGCTTGCCCAGGTGCACCGAAACTATGCAGGACAAAAGGTGAGCCAAATTCGGCTCGCGCGATTGCGCGACCTGCTGGTAGGGGATGTCCGGCCGGCGCTGCTGGCGCTCGAAATTGCGGTCATCCTCGTCTGGCTCATCGCGTGCAGCAACGTGGCCGGACTGATGCTGGCGCGGGTTGCGGTTCGGCGCACGGAAATAGCCGTGAGGGCAGCACTCGGAGCGGGGAGGTGGCGGGTTGCGTCGCAGTTCTTTGCGGAGAGCCTGCTCCTGAGTCTTATCGGGGCCATCGGGGGACTGGCACTTGCGCTGGCAATGCTGCGAGGATTCCGGCACATGCTGACGGAAAGCTTGCCGCTGGCATCAGGCATCCACATGAACTGGGCGATCTGGTTCGGCCTCGTGGCCATCACGTTAATCACGGGGCTGGTCTTCGGCGCGTTCCCGGCACTGGTTGCGGGCCGAATCGATCCGCAGAGCGGGCTCAGGAATGCCGGCCGCATCCAGACCGGAGAACGGGGTGAGAACCGCGCCCGCTCGGTACTGCTGGTGTGCGAGGTAGCGCTGTCGGTCACGCTGCTGATCGCTGCGGGGCTGATGATGCGGACGATGTACGCGCTGCGGCACGTACCGCTCGGATTCAGAACCGATCATTTGGTTGTCACCAGCCTTACTGTTCCCAATGATCTGTACAGAGACCGCAACGTCACGACGGCGGTCTGGCAGCCGGTGCTGGACGAAATCCGGCGAATCCCGGGCGTACGTTCGGCGGCGTTGTCGACGGTATTACCGATTCTCCACCCGGTTGAATTGATCACCATGGTCTACCGCACCGAGTGGATGCAGGAAGATGCGGCCGCCACAGTGCGGGCAGCGAGCCCTGGATTAATCCAGACGCTGGGAGTCCCCATGCGCAGCGGCCGATTCTTCACGGATGAAGACACGGCCAACAGCCTTCCTGTAGCGGTCGTAAATCAAACGTTCGTCAATCGGTATCTGGGCGGAGCGGATGCGCTGGGAAAGCAAATTCGCTACGGGCATATTCCGCGCGTGGCCACCGTTGTGGGTGTCATCGGGAATATTCACCAGGACAGCGTAACCAAACCGAGTGAGCCGGAATTCTATCTGTGCATGTCCCAGTTGGGTCCGGACAACTCAACCTACCGGGCGTTGCTCGGGCGGGTCATGGAAGTGGCCGTGCGCACGGACAGCGCTCCCAATGTGCTGATACCGGAGCTGCGCAAGCGAATCCGGCAGACGAACCCACATCTCGCGGCCGGCGAGAGCACGACGATGGAGGAGGCTGTGGAAGATTCCATCGGGGCACAAAAGCTGGCAGCGCATGTCGTGGGCGTGTTTGGCGGGCTGGTTCTGCTGATTACGGTGGTGGGCCTGTACGGGTTGCTCAATTATCTGGTTGCGCACAGGACGCAGGAGATTGGAATCCGCATGGCGCTGGGCGCAGACCGGAGCCGAGTGGTTGCCATGGTGATGCGACGGATGCTGGCGCTGCTGGTATCAGGAGTCATCGCTGGAGTGGGACTGGCATTTGCCACCGATCGCCTGCTGCAGAATTTCCTGTTCGGGGTGTCTTCGATGGATCCGTGGAGCCTTGGGCTGGCACCCGTTCTGCTGGTGATCTGCGGGGTGCTGGCGGCGATGATGCCGGCGAGGCGTGCCGCCACGATTAATCCCGTCGAAGCGCTGAGAGGAGACTAACGGGTACAGTGTCGCTCAGCGGATATTCGCAGATGAAAACCACGTGGTCACCTGATCCGTGGTCTACATCCAGTGAGCTGCATGACATCCGAGTTTGCTTTACTGACCGTAACGCGGGGCGTCATTTTCTGCTTTCGTTTGTGCTGCATTGCGGCCCGCTTATCTCGCTGCCACACCAGCGCGCTCCGGATCGCAGATCTCTGCTGCTCTGCGAAGATCGTTACTGCCCTTTTTCCTTCGCTCCCATGTTGCGCGGAATAAACTCCTGGATCACATCGGCGACCATGGTCCCCGCGCAATCGACCAGAGCGATGCCGAATACCACGGAAGTCCCGCGATTCCTCGCTGGATAGTAGGTGTTGGCGATCGCACCCGAAGCCAGGTCGCCGCCCACGCTGGAAAAGTTGGGCTGCCAGCGTCCGTTGTCCCCCCTGGCGATCAACGGGCCGGAAAGCGCGTGCAGCACGCGCGATGTGGTCGAGCCGGTGCCTTTGTAGAAGTACCTGGGATCCTGGTGCAGCAACGTGGGCAGCACAGCGCCACCGATCATGATGTCGGTAGAGCCGCTGGCAAAGTCGGCGCCCGCGCGCTGCGCGTAGCCCTGAATCCCACCTCCGTAGCGAGGACTGTCATTGGCCTGGTGGACGCCCGCCAGGAAAAAGTCTGCGCCAATGGAAAATGGATCGGTCGCGGTGCGGAAGGCAAGCTTGAACTTGAGCTTCGGGCTTAGTGGAACGGGGTTCGGATCGTAGACCGCGTAGAACATGGGGAGCACGCCAAAGGCCCGTTGCTTCGTCTCCTCATTTACCTCCTGCGTCGCGATCGCCTCCGATGAGACGACCGCCCGCACGGTGATGTTATCGGTCACCGCGAGCGTAATGCCGGTCACTTCCATGTACTGGCCCGGAGTGAGCGTGACGCTGGGCAGGCTCCAGTCGGCGAAGCCTTTCGCGGTCACACGGAGCCGATACGAGGCGCCTGCATTGACGCCGGCAATCTGAAAGAAGCCATTGTCGTTGGTCTGAGCCGTGTAACGATCGTCCGGCGCAATGCCCTGAAGAAGAACCGAAGCGTCGGGAATGGAGCCGCCATTGGTGTCCATCGCCGTGCCCACGATGGTTGCCGTGTGCGGCGCTGGCGCGGAAATATCCTGTGCCTTCGCTGCTTCCTGCGCCAACACGCAGACAAACAGGAACCAGTAGACATGAGACACCAGGCGGGTGCGCAGCATACCAAAATAAAGATGCCGGAGGTGGTGACTGGTTTCGCGAAATCTGCGGATCCGCCGCCGCCGATCAGGACCAGCATGGAAATAAAGTGGGCAATCCTGACAATCGGATGTTTCGTTTGTCGGCGCGCAGAGCGCGAAGAATTCGACTCGGATTGGTGGCACACGAACGGTTTAACCAGGGTCCAGCTCGTGTCTTTTCCGATGCCTGTGGATCGCGAGAAGCACATCCTTATCCGACTGCCAGTCGAACTCCGACTCGGTGGGCAGGGACTCTGTTCGCGTCACCACCATCACGATCCCGGACGCACATTGGGTGCAGTAAATCCCAAGCCCCGTTTCGCCGCCTTGCGTCCGAACCTGGCGGGCCTCCACGCCAAGCTCCCCCACTACTCCAATCCTCATCAATCCCCTTTCATCATCAAGACAAACTACTGACGAATCAGGGCCTCCGGAGCCGCGCTGATCAGCGCGTGCGGCCGAAAGATAGGCGAAGAAAGGACGAAGAAGAATTTCGCTTCAACGACGAGACCCTGCGCGTCAAGATGCACGAAGGAGCAGGGTTGGTTGGCGCGGCAACAGATCCGTATCTGGCACGAATTGCTTCGGCGCCGCGCATGGGGAGACACAATCGAAAGATCGCGGCGCCGGACTTTTTCGCGCAGCAGGAGCAGTGAAGCTTTTCAGGGACGACTGGCCCGCTCACTTTACTTCATGCGGGCCATGATGTCTTCGAGGACCTGCTTCGAGGGGCGGGTGCGCTCCTGGGGGAGGGTCGCGAGCGGCTCGTCGACGAGGTTGAGCAGGTCGGTGAAGGCTGGCTTCTGCGTATCAATATAGAAGACACCAGTGAGGACTTCGCCCTTCTCGTGCGCCTCCATCAGAGTCTTGACCGCGACGGCGCGATCGGTGGGGTTGTAATCCTCGTGAAGCTTCTTGAGGCGGAGACTGGAGCCATCGTGCATCTTGACGTCGAGGGTGGTGCCGGGATCGTACTCGACATCAATCTCCTCGAAGACCGGCACGAATCCGACTTCGCTGATGGGCTCTTCGTGATCCTGCATGTATTTGTAACTGCGGGTGGAACCTTCATGGTCGTTGAAGGTGACGCAGGGCGAGATGACGTCGAGCATGACGGTGCCCTTGTGGGCGATGGCCGCTTTGAGCATGGTGAGGAGTTGCTTCTTGTCGCCGGAGAAGGAGCGGCCGACGAAAGTGGCGCCGAGCTGGATGGCAAGCGAGCAGGTATCGATGGCGGGGAGATCGTTGACGACGCCGGTTTTGAGTTTGGAGCCGATGTCCGCAGTGGCGGAGAACTGGCCTTTGGTGAGGCCATAGACGCCGTTGTCTTCGATGATGTAGATCATCGGGAGATTGCGGCGCATGAGGTGCACGAACTGGCCAATGCCGATGGAGGCCGAGTCGCCATCGCCGGAGATGCCGATGCCCATCATGGTCTTGTTGGCGAGCAGCGCGCCGGTGGCGACCGACGGCATGCGGCCGTGCACACTGTTGAAGCTGTGCGAGCGCGCCATGAAATAGGCGGGGCTTTTGGAGGAGCAGCCGATGCCGGAGAGCTTCATGATGCGCTCGGGCTGCACGCCCATTTCATACATGGCGTCGATGATGCGCTCGGAGATGGCGTTGTGGCCGCAACCGGCGCAGAGCGTGGTCTTGCTGCCGCGGTATTCGACGACGGGCAGGCCGATGCGGTTGGATTTGGGGGTGGGAGTGGCCGTGGCTGCCATTTTTCTTAGATTCCTTCCTGTAGAACGATCTCGTCGGTGACGGAGCGGGCGTCGATGGGCAGGCCGTTGAAGTGGCGGACGCTGCGCAGCTTCGGGGTTTCGCCGGCGGGCAGATCGAGTTTGAGCAGGCTGAGCATCTGCGCGTCGCGATTCTGTTCGACGACGTAGACGCGTTCGTGCGAGGCGACAAAGTCGCGGACCTCGCGGCTGAAGGGGTAAGCGCGCAGGCGGAGGTAATCCGCCTCGACGCCGTATTCCTTCCTGAGCTGGTCGCGGCTCTCGGTGACGGCGAAGTCGGAGGTGCCGAAGGCGATGACGCCGAGCTTCGACTTGCCGGTCTGCACGACGAGGGGCGCGGGCACCAGGGTGCGGGCGGTCTCGAACTTGCGGTCGAGGCGCTCCATGAGGTTCTGGTAGTCTTCGGGGCGCTCGGAGTAGAGGGCCTTTTCGTTGTGGCCGCTGCCGCGGGTGAAGTAGGCGGCCTGCGGATGGTCGGTGCCGGGGAGGGTGCGGTAGGGGATGGCGTCGCCGTCGACATCCTTATAGCGGGCGAAGCCGCCAAGCTTTTTCAGGTCTTCGGCGTCGAGAATCTTGCCGCGGTTGAGCGGCTTCTCGGGGTAGTCGAAGGGCTCGGACATCCAGTTGTTCATGCCGAGGTCGAGATCGGAGAGGACGAAGACCGGCGTTTGCAACTGCTCGGCAAGATCGAAGGCCGCGCCGGCAAACTCGAAGCACTCTTTCACGTTGGCCGGGAGCAGGATGGCGTGCTTCGTATCGCCGTGGGAAAGGAAGGCGACGGAAAGGAGGTCGGCCTGGGCGGTGCGCGTAGGCAGACCGGTGGAGGGTCCGACGCGCTGAATGTCGAAGATGACGCCGGGGAGCTCGGAGAAGTAGCCGAGGCCGGCGAACTCGGCCATGAGCGAGATGCCGGGGCCGGAGGTTGCGGTCATGGAACGGGCGCCGGCCCAGCCTGCGCCGAGCACCATGCCGATGGCGGCGAGCTCGTCTTCCGCCTGGACGACGGCGAAGTTGGCTTTGCCATCCGGCTCGATGCGGTACTTCTTGAGGAAGTCGATGAGCTGCTCGACGACGGAGGAGGAGGGCGTGATGGGGTACCAGGTCACGACGGTGACACCAGCGAACATGGCGCCGAGGGCGATGGCGGCGTTGCCATCGATGATGATCTTGCCATCGGTCGCGTGCATGCGCTCGAGGACGAAGGGGTCCTGCTTGGTGAGCGATTGCGCCGCGTAGTTGAATCCGACTTCGACGGCGGCCCAGTTGAGGTCGGCCGCTTTCTGCTTTTTCGCGAACTGCTGACGCACCGTTTTTTCGACGACCGCCATGTCCATGGAGAGCAGTTGGGCCGCGACGCCGACGTAGATCATGTTGCGGACGAGCTTGCGGAGCTTGGCCTCGGGACAGACGGCGGCGGTGAGCTTGTCGAACGGGACCGGATAGCAGGTGACGTCGTCGCGAAACTGTTTGAGATTGGCGGCCTCTTCGTAAATGGCGATGGAACCGGGACGCAGCGAGAGGATGTCTTCGCGGGAGGTTTCGGCGTTCATCGCGATGAGGACGTCGATGTCTTTTTTGCGCGCGACGTAGCCGTATTTGCTGGCGCGAATGGTGTACCAGGTGGGCAGTCCGGCGATGTTGGAGGGGAAAAGATTTTTGCCGCTGACGGGGACGCCCATGGCGAAGATGCTGCGCAGCAGGACGCTGTTGGCCGACTGGGAGCCGGAGCCGTTGACGGTTGCGATCTGGATGCTGAAGTCGTTGACGACGGGCTTAGGAGGAGCTGCCGGCTCTGCTTCGCCCTGCGCGGACGGGGCGCCGGCGTTGGTGGTCGCCATGTGGCGGTGTTCCCTTCGGAATCTGAAATCGAAAGATCGTACGCTCTTTCTACAGAGTCCATTATACCGGGAGGGGGTGGGCGGACTGTGCGATCGGTCACCGCCTGGAAATTGTTGGGTTACTGCGAGATTGGGGCGGTGGAGGCGCGGTGGGCAGGGGTTGCGCGGCAGGCGGGTTGCGGATGGTCGGCACCGAAATCTCCCGCGCACCAGCTGGCTGGCTGACGCGCGAGACGCAGTGCCGGGGCGAATTTTCTCTCAGCGGACGGAGGGCACGTAGGGGAAGGTCTCCGACGGCCTGGAGGTGACGGATTCTTTACCAATGCCAAGACCCAGGGGCGTGTTGGCCGCAATGGAAAACATGACATTGGGTGCGTTGTCGGTCATGGAGCGGCCGTTCCACTCGGCAAAGCCGAAGATGGCCGGTGTGCCGACCTGGTAAGGCAGCATGTTGGGGAAGAAGCGGTTTGCGATTTTCACGCCATAGGCGCGGGGGTCTTCGGCGGTTCCGTACGCCGAAACGACGCCTTCGACGGACCGGATCACGGTGTCACCGTACGTGGCGAAGTCGTCGGCGGGGCGTCCGGCATTCAGGCGATTGCCGAGATCTTCGTTGTACTGCGTGAAGAGCGGATGGATCATGGGAAGCCCCACGCGGTTGATGGAGCGCCAGCCGCCGGCATCGGTGGCGAGGGTGGACACAGCCCAAACGCCGATGCGGCGCGTGTTGTCTGTCCCGTCGAGCAGTTCCCTGTCCGGTAGCTCCAGAACGATGGAATACACCGTGTGGCCCGCAAAGAGATTCTTTGCGCGGCTCGGATCCCATCCGGTGAGGTCGGCGACCTTGCCATCCTGAAAAGCATGGCCGACGGCGTGGAGCACATCGGGCTCGATCCAGAAGGGGTCGCCGGCCTTGCCGGCCCAAACGCGGAGACCGGAGGGGGTGGCGACAGTCTGACCTGTGGTTCCCTGAGCGACCACGGTGCCGGGGGCGTGCGGGTCGACAGCCTCGGCTCCGCGGATGCAGCGTACGACGTAGCGCTGCCTGCCGTTGTTGTCCCGCTGGTCGAAGACAAAACGCCAGGTGATCTCTTCGACGGCATCGCCGTTGAGATCGACCTTGAATTCGTACATGCCTTCGGGATGATAGCCCGGAGTGGGGATGGGGCCGAAGATGGAGTGGCAAACGTCGATCACAAACACGGTGCCTGTTTCGCCGCGGAACACGAACAGGTCTGTGATGTCGAGGCGGATATCCTGCCGGGCAATGGGTGAATCGAGGTGATGAGACACAGTTTCCCTCCTTTCACGGAAACCAATGTTTCGTCGCAGCAAGGGTGCGGATCCTGATCTGGCTGGACGCCAGGTTTCGGAGCCAGGACCCGTTCACAGACCCTGGTTCCGGAACCCGCTTACGCCTTCAGGAACTCCAGCAAATCGGCGTTTACCTTGTCTGCCTCGGTGGTGCATAACCCATGAGGGGCGCCGGGATAGATCTTGAGGGTTGCATTCTTGATGAGCTTCACGGAGAGCAGCGCGGCGTCGGCGATGGGGACGATCTGATCGGCATCGCCGTGAATGATCAGCGTGGGCACGTCAATCTTTTTCAAATCGTCGGTGAAGTCGGTCTCTGAAAATGCCTTGATGCAGTCATATGAGGCCACCATGGAGGAGAGCATGCCCTGCAGCCAGAAAGAATCGCGAACGCCCTGCGATTCCTTTGCGCCCGGTTTGTTGTATCCATAGAACGGCAGGCTGAGATCTCTGAAAAACTGGGCGCGGTTGGCGAAGACGCCGGCGCGGATTTCATCGAAGACGGACATCGGTAGTCCACCGGGATTGTTGGCGGTCTTGAGCATGATGGGGGGAACGGCGCCAATCAGGACCGCCCTGGCGACGCGTTTGGTCCCGTGACGACCGATGTAGCGCGCCACCTCGCCGCCTCCGGTGGAATGTCCGACCAGGGTCGCGTCTTGCAGATCGAGTGCTTCGATCAGCTCCGCCAGGTCGTCCGCGTACGCATCCATATTGTTGCCGTTCCACGGCTGGCTGGAGCGGCCATGGCCACGACGATCGTGCGCGATGACGCGGTAGCCATGCTGAGCGAGGAAGAGCATCTGCGGATCCCACGCGTCCGCATCCAGTGGCCAGCCATGGGAAAAGACAACGGGCCTTCCCGTTCCCCAGTCTTTGAAGCAGAGGGTTGTGCCGTCTTTCGTCGTCAGAGTGTTCATGGTGTTCTCTCCTGTCGGATTGTTCGAAGCGGGGTCAGACTCGGGTTGTGGTGGGAGCATGAGAGCAGTGTGATCAGACTGAACCGGTTGGGCGATTCGCGACACGCTAAATGCAACAGCATTTTCGCTGCATTTTTCTACAGGGGCGCGCGGCCGGCAGGACCCGCCGATCGATTACTTCCCTGCCGGCGGCACCTGGGCGTCGAACACTCCGGTTTCGACGGTGCTGCCGTGCTTCATCTGCACGAAGATGCGATAGCGGCCGGCGGTGGGAAATCCATAGGGGAATGAAACGGTGTTGGGCAGCGCACCGTTGTTCATCGCCATGCCCGGCATATCCATCCGCGCACCAGGGTTCATTGGCGCCTGGGGATTGGCCATCATGAACGCGGCCATGGCCATGGTCCCGGTCGGATGGATGTGGGCAAAGACCGTGCCGTCGGTTTTGACGAAGGCCGCGTGTCCCAGCATGCCCATGTAGAAGGCCATGTCCGCGGGAGGGCGGCCCTGCGGATCGAGAAGGTCGAAGCGGAAACTCTCCGGCGTCTTCGGGGTCAGAGACGCGGGCATCTCCCAGACCATGGTGAATCCATCGGGAAGCGGGAACCGCTGTTGGCGCGATGGATTCGGCACCGGTTGCGATGCCTGGACCGGCTTCGCTTCACCCTCCGCATCGTCACCCGCCAAAGGGCGACCCGAAATTTTCGGCAGGATGGCGGCGGCTTCCAGGGTTTCAGGAAAACCGTTGGCGTGGACCACGTCTGCATAGAGGTGATAATCCCCCGCCGGCATGGAGGGCAACGTCAGCTGAAATTCACCGGTCGCGACCGGATCCGGGTGCAGATGAAAAACCACGTCCATCTGCGGCCAGCGGATCAGATACAGGTGCATCAGGTGATTGTGGTCGGGAACAAAATCGTCGAGCTGGCGCTGCGCAAGCCATCCCGGATCGTGGAGGCGGAGGTCGAGCACGTTGCCCGGCTCGAGCACCGGCGTCATCTGCAGCGGCTTATAAACATTCAACGAATAGCCGGCGGCTTCGGACTTCCACCAGCGGTTGCCGAGAATCACCGCGGCGACCAGCACGGCAAATGTAACAGTCATGGCGACATAGGCGCGCCCCTGGGTGGCCGGGACTTCCCCGGGAGGCAACTGAGCCTGGCGCGCGGCCGCGCCCACGATGCCGACCATGCCAAGAAGCAGCAGAATGCCCAGAGCTCCCAGGATGACACCCAGGCCCGGCTGCATTTTGCGCGTGGCCATGGCCGCCGCCGGCAGAGGAATCGAAACCGTTCCCTGCCCCTGGCTCCCGTTGACGACAAAGCGAATCTCCCATGAGCCAGGCTCCATGATCCACAGATTTCCCGTGAAATATTGGGGATCGCCGGAGGGGCGCGCCATGGTGTCGGGCACGGGCGGATGTTTCGCCGCTTCCCCGATCATGGGGACAGGGGTGATGGAGATGCGATCGATGCCGGACGTCTGCGCGCGTACTTCAATCTCGGCGACGCCGGGAATCACCAGCGGCGGCCGGACGACCACGGAGAGCCGATAGGGTCCCGCCTGGCCATCGGCCATAGACGTCGGGGCTGCCCACATGCGCGAACGCGGTGATCGCGCACAGGAAAAATGCAGTGCCGACAGCGAAGGTCCGTTTCATCGCTGAATCTTTCGCATCCAGCTGCCCACGCTGAGGCCCAGCCAGGTGGTGACCGCCGCCAGAGTCGTCGCGACCACCAGTCCGCGAATCAATCCCGCGCCATGAGCGACGTGAATCAGGCGCCGCTGCACGAGGGCGCTCCACGGCGGCGCTCCATAGTAGAAATCGTTCGTGGCGAAGAAGCGATTCTGCGAGGCTTTGCTCATCAGGAAGTTGGCGAAGGGCCATTCGGCGGCAAAGAGGCTGAGCACGAAGACCGGCCCGCTGACGGCCGCGATGAAGAATTTGTTGCGATCGCCGATCCGCGCCCACAGCAGATCGAGCAGCACCGCCGGCACCAGCAACAGAATCGGAAACTGCGGCGGAACAAAGTGCGTAACCGGCTGAAACACCGGGCCGAGTTTGGGCTGCGCGGGAAACAGCGGCAGGATGAGGATGTACCCGATGGTGAGCGCCGTGTAGATACCGGCAATCGTGGTCAGCGCCCAACGATAGCGAGCGATGGTCCAGATCGCGGCGAAACACAGAGGAATGCCGACACTGAGTGCGACATACGGCAGGGTGGCATGCAGCAGCACATCGCGCGTGTACTCGGTGAAGAAAAACATAAAGGCCATCAACAGCAGGCCGGAGAGATATAACAGCAGGCGCTGCAAGGGGCGGAAGCGCGTCTCCTGGGCGACCGCGCGGTTCATAGCGGCGAGGATCAGGAACAACGATCCGATGTCGACCGCATTGGAGCCGAGCATGAGCAGGATATGCGGCGGGCTGATGATTTTTACGTCGAGGCCATAGGCGTTATGCCACCAGTTGTCGAAGGGCGCCGAGGTCAGCATCGCGATGCCACCCCAGGCGGCGAGGAACGCGCCCAGCGGTGCATAAAAACCCAGCACGCGCACCGAGTTCGCCATCATCTGCGGCGGGCGGCGCAAGGTGGTGTTCAGGATCAGATAGCCGCAGACGATGCCGGCGAGCACGCCGCACAGATAGATGGCCATGTGGGCGGGGGTCCAGAAGGTGTCGCGGCCGATGGATTCGTGCCAGGACACATCCCACCGCCCGCCGACGGACACTGAGGTAACCGCCAGCGCCGCGCACCACAAATACCAGGGGATGCCAGCCGTGGTTGCCGTTTCCCGCGCAACGGGTCGTGCGATCGTGGCCATGCTTTGCTCCGCAACAGAGAATCCCGACGTCTCTCTTACGCTAGGGTACAGTCTTCCAGACGGTGCCGACACCGCAGCCGGCGCAATTCCTGGGTCTGATTTTGTCGCCGGCAGGGCCGAGCGTCCCGACGCTGCGTGGAACCCCAACCTGGGCTACCCACCGGCCGCGCCCGGATTTTGTGTAGACGGGGGTCAACGCGCCAGGTTGCGCCTGAAGATTGTGAGAGAATCTGAACCGACGCATGGGTCGTGTTTCCATGCGCTTGTAGCTGAAGAGGGTTTCCATGGCGCAACCGCATCCCGTGCTGACGCGTGTTTCTCGAGAGAGTCAGCCCGCGGTGTTGGAGCCGGTCCAGCGTCCCGCTCCGATCGACGGTCACGCGCGCAACGGAGCGTCCCTCGCTCATCTGCTTACTTCGGGCCGTCTGCCCATCGCGGGAAGATCAGAGCGCGAGTACGCGCCGGGCGAATCGGTCTTTATGCAGGGCCACGTGGCCAACGCGGTCTTTTATGTTGAGCGCGGTGAGGTCAGGCTCAGCGTCGTCTCCAGCAGCGGCAAGCAGGCCATCGTCGACATACTGGGAGAGCACAAGTTCTTCGGCGAGGGCTGTCTCGCGGGAGAGCCGGTGCGCATCGCCAGTGCCACGGCCCTGCAGCGTAGCCGGATCATTCGCCTCGAAAAGCGCGCGCTTCTCGCTCTCTTCCGTCGCGTACCCTCTGTGGCGGAGGAGTTCATCACGCAACTGGCGTCGCGCAATCAGCGCATGCAGGCCGATCTGGCCGATCACATCTTTAATTCCAGTGAGAAGCGCCTGGCGCGGCTTCTGCTGAATATGGCACAGGCCGATCATCGCCCAGCTCTGCTGGGTCCCATTCACCACGTGAATCAGGAGACGCTGGCCGAAATGGTGGGCACCACGCGCCCCCGCATCAGCGTCTTCCTCAATCGCTTCCGCGAGTGCGGCTTCATCAGCTACGACCGCAACGTCCTGCAGGTCCACCCGTCGTTATGGACGGTCCTGTCGGGCGGCAAGGCCATCGGCGCCTAGTACTGGCCGTACGGCGGACGCGCCTTGCGGCCGCAGCCGACTTTACAGCTTTCAGTCCCGCCGACTGGTAGATTTGCGACATCACCACCCTATCCCGCAGACCTTCTTCGCCCGGCGTCTTCGGTTCGCGATTCGACCAGACGCACTCCGCCAGATGATCGGCCTGGCGCATAGAGTCCAAGGGATCCTGATCCGGTTCCGGCTCGACGAGCATCTGCCCACCCACGTGACCCGCGAGGCACTTGCCCTCCTGCGGAAACGCCGGCTCCATCGCGATTCATCCCTTCTCAGAACCACGTACCGCCTGGCGGTTCCGTCGCCTGAGTGTTCAATATTGAACAGATTCCCTTCCCTCCTCATGGCATGGTGGTCAACGGTGCAAAGTGTGTCCAACGCGGCCGAATTCCTGTGCCGGAGGAAGGCATCCTCGATCGGGAACGGCGGCGGTTGAAAAAAATGTCTGCGGGCCTCGGTTGTATCGGCGGTTGCGTCACCCAACGTTAGCTTCGTCATCGATTCCGCTAAGAATTTTCGGTCACGGCAACACGCGCTGTGCCCGACGAAAAGATTCAATGGGAGAAAACACCTACATGAACTCACGAATCCTGAAATCTGTTTGTCTGGTTCTGGCGTCGGCGACATTGGCGTTCCTTTCAACCGGCTGCAAGAAAATCGCGCCCCTCCAACTCCAGTGCGCTGCCAGCGCGCCCTCCATTTACCCGGGCGATCCGGTTACGGTGACCGCGACGCCGGGACAGGTGGCCCCGAAGAAGAATTGGGATGTGATTTACACGTGGAGCGGTCCAGGGGTGACCGGCAACGGGGCGACCGCGACCGTCGCGACCGGTTCGATGGATCCGGGCAATTACACGGTGAAGGCGGAAGCCAAAGAAGGCAAGAAGGGGAAGGAAGGCACGAAGCCGAACGAGACGGCGGACTGCCAGTCCGACATCACGGTGAAGCCCTTTGAGCCGCCCACCATCAGCTGCTCGGCGAATCCGGCGTCGGTGATGACGGGTGGGTCGACCACCATCACGGCAAGCGGCTCCAGCCCGCAGAATCGTCCGCTGACCTACAGCTATTCCGCCTCGGCTGGATCAATCAATGGCAGCGGGACCACCGCGAGCTTGTCCACCGCGGGCGCACCAGCGGGAAGCATCACCGTCACCTGCAACGTGCAGGATGACAAGTCGCACACCGCATCGGCAACGGCGAGCGTGGAAGTGCAGGCACCGCCGCCACCGCCTCCGGCACCGAAAACGCAGACGCTGTGCGGGATCCAGTTCAACGACGCGCGGCGCCCGACGCGCGTGAACAACGAAGCCAAGGCCTGCCTCGACGATGTGGCGCTGAACGCGCAGCAGAAGGCCGACGCGACGCTGGTGCTGGTAGGCAATGCGGCTCCGCTGCCGGAGAAGAAGCACCATCGCCGTCACGAGCTGACCGCCGAAGATCTGGCGGCGCAGCGCGCGGTGAACACGAAGGACTACCTGGTGACGGATAAGGGCATCGATGCCAGCCGCATCCAGGTGAAGACGGACAACAGCGGACAAAACGAGGTGCAGGATTACCTCGTGCCCGCGGGAGCCAACTTCGACAGCGATGTGCCGGGAGCGACGGCTGTGGATGAGAACGCGGTGAAGTCGCAGCCGCGGAATGGGCCCGCCCATCATCATCACAAAGCCGCAGCGAAGGCTCCGGCCGCCCAATAACAAGCCCGCACTTTGCAGGACTCCGAGGGCCGACCCGACCAGGGTTGGCCCTCTCAATTTCAGACCATCTTCATCTCTGCGGCATCCAATGCATGTTGCCACGGCTCCGCCGCTTTCTCGATTCCGCAATACTGACGCGATATTCTGGCGGCGTGAGCACAATCCTCAGGAGGAAACATGCAACTTGGAATGATCGGACTCGGCCGCATGGGCTCGTATATGGTGCAGCGCCTGCTCAAGGCGGGGCACGAATGCGTTGTGTACGACACGCATCCGCAGGCGATGCAGGAGCTGGTGGCGAAAGGCGCGGCTTCCTCGTCCACGCTGGAGGAGTTCGCGAAAAAGCTCAAGGCCCCGCGCGCGATTTGGCTGATGGTTCCGGCTGCGGTGGTCGATTCAGTCCTCGCGTCTCTGGTGCCCGTTCTCGCACCGGGCGACATCATCATCGACGGCGGTAATTCGTATTATCACGACGACATTCGCCGCGCTGGCGAGCTGAAGAGCAAAGGCATTCACTACGTCGACTGCGGCACCAGCGGCGGCGTCTGGGGCCTCGACCGCGGCTACTGCCTGATGATCGGCGGCGAGGAAAAGGTGGTCACCCATCTCGATCCCATCTTTCGTTCACTGGCCCCGGGAGTCGCGACAGCGCCGCGCACCCCAGGCCGCACCGGCGAGCCGAGTACGGCAGAAAACGGCTATCTGCGCTGCGGTCCCAACGGCGCCGGCCACTTCGTCAAGATGGTCCACAACGGCATCGAGTACGGCATCATGGCCGCGTTTGCCGAGGGTCTGAACATCATCAAGAACGCCAACGTCGGCAAGAGAGAAACAGGTCGATGACGCCGAAACCACTCCGCTGCGTCGTCCGGAGCTCTATCAGTTCGACATCAACGTCTCGGACGTGGCGGAGGTGTGGCGCCGCGGCAGCGTGGTTGGATCCTGGCTGCTCGATCTGACCGCGGCCGCGCTGCGCGAGAATCCCGAGCTGACCAACTTTGCGGGCCGGGTCTCCGATTCCGGCGAAGGACGCTGGACGGTGCAGGCTGCGATCGACGAAGGGATCGCGGCGCCGGTGATCAGCGCCTCGCTCTTTTCCAGGTTTTCTTCGCGCGGCAGCGACGAATACGCCGACCGTCTGCTGTCGGCGATGCGCTACGAATTCGGCGGCCATCTGGAGAAGAAGGCGCCCTGAGGAAACAACCAGGAGCAGGTCGCGTAAGCTGTGATCGATGTCTCAGCAACCGGTGACCTGGTCCTGGACCATTGGATCGATCCAGGGCCCGTCGTTGCCGATGAGCTGATTGGCTTCCTCCGGGCCCCAGGTCTTCGGTAAATACGAATACGCGGGCGTGACGTTGCCCTGAATCGGATCCACGATCCGCCACTGCGCCTCCACCAGATCCTGGCGGGAAAACATTTCCACGATGCCCTGGCACGCGTCGCCCAGCAATCGCTCGTAAGGAGGCATATCGTCGGCCTCGCGCCGATGCATATCCAGCTCCACGTCGCGTCCCACCATCCGCTCGCCCGGAACCTTGATCCGCACGCCGAGCCCGATCGTGAAATCCGGACTCACACGAATCCGAATGTGCGCCGAGTTCGACGGCACCAACTCCCCGAACCCCTCGCGCGGCGGCCGCTTGAACTCCACAATCGCCTGGGTGCAGGTGACCGGCAACATCTTGCCGGCGCGGATATAGATGGGCACACCCGCCCAGCGCCAGCTGTCGATGTGCAGGCGGATCGCAACGAAGGTCTCGACCGTCGATCCCGGCGCCACCCCGGGCACCTTTCGATAGCCTTCATACTGGCCGCGCACCACGGCGTCCGGGGTCAACGGGCGGATGGCCTTCATCAGCTCGCCCTTGCGATCGCGCACCGCGTCGTGATCCTCCCCGGTGGGCGGATCCATGGTCAGATTCGCCACCACCTGCAGCATGTGGTTCTGCACCACGTCGAGCAGCGCGCCCACTTCGTCATAAAACTTGCCGCGATCCTGAACTCCGAAATCCTCGGCCATGGTGATTTGAATGCTGCGAACGTGATCCCGATTCCACAGCGGCTCAAAGACCGGGTTGGCGAACCGCATGTACAGGATGTTCTGCACCGGCTCCTTGCCCAGGTAATGGTCGATGCGGAAAATGCTCTCTTCGGGAAAATACTCGTGCAGGGTGCGACTCAGCTCCTGCGCCGACTGCAGATCGCGACCGAAGGGCTTCTCCACCACCACGCGTGCATTCTTCGCGGACCCCGACTTCGCCAGATTCTCGGCAACCGTCCCGAACAAGCTCGGCGGAATCGCGAGGTAATGCAGGGGACGCTGCGCCTGTCCGAGCTGCTCACGCAGCTGCGTAAAGGTGTTCAGGTCGTTGTAGTCGCCGTCCACATAGCGGAGCAGCCCCATCAGCTTGTCGAACGCCGCCTGATCGACGCCTCCATGCTTCTCCAGGCTGTCTTTGGCGCGCTCCTTCAGCTGGTCCAGCGTCCATCCGGCTTTCGCCACGCCGATGATGGGCAGATTGAAACCCTCATCGCGAATTAAACCCTGCAGCGCAGGAAAGATTTGCTTGTACGCCAGATCGCCAGTAGCGCCAAAAAATACCAGCGCATCGGATTGCTCAGTCGCCATTCCACGCTCCCGTTGTTTAGATGCCGGCTGCTGTCCCGGGTCGCTTGTTCCCCGACTCCGGTTCACGGACCACTGTACATTCCCGTCTGCTGTTCGCTGCTCTCTTTGGGCTGCAGTTCTCCACATTGCCTCCCCGATTTGCACACAAATATTCCCTCAAGCCGCGATGAATCGCGTGCCATAATTTCAATCAACGGGAAGAGAAATCTTCCCCAGGAAGAGAGCAGGCCAGTCACTTTGCGAGCCTCGGTAACGAGACTCCATGGATTCTCCGGGCAACTGAAGATCCCCAGACGGTGACCGGCAAGCTCCCGCAGCAGACGGGCTCATGAAAGGTCCGGGACGGCGGGGTCAAACTCGCAGCTCCCGAACAGCTCCTGAGAAACGAGTTGCGATCCGGCAGCCGAAGACCGGATCTTCGCAAGTTCGGACAGAAGAGGCGAAATTCCGCAAGGAGTTTCGCCTCTTCGCTTTTGTCCGACCCTTGTGGCCGGTGCACTGTGGCCTGGACCTGATCGTTCCTACCACTCCGGTAACCATTTCAGGGTCACTCCCTCCCTGAAAGTGGGATACCACGGTCACATCACCGACCCTATAGTCCCTAATAGATTTCAGCCAGGCAGAAGGAAACCACGGAGCCGCCCAGGCTCTTATGACCTCTCCCTGCGACGGTGATCATGGGGCATCAATCTATGAAGAAGCTGTACGGCTTATCTGCTTTGGTCTCTCCGCGTGTGTTGCTCGGCGTCGGACTGGTCGTCGCCACTTCGCTCTTCGGCGGAACAGGCTGCGGCCTCTCTTACTCGCTGACCGGCATCTATGTCGAGCCCGCGGTCAACAGCACCTGCGTCTACCCAGGTACCACCGCCCAGTTCACGGCTTACGGCACCTATACCGAAGGCGGCCACTCCATGCGGATCGAGGACATCTCCAACCAGGTCACCTGGTCCGAAGCCCTTCCCGAGCTCGCCACGGTGAGCGCCGATGGTCTGGCAACCGCCGCTGCCAACTTTACCGGAATCACTTCGATCACCGCGACCACGACCGGTGAATTCGGGGTGCTGACCTCTGCGTCCAGTCTTCAGGTTTCCACCCAGTGCTCCACAAGCTCAACGTCGGTTGCCCACGCCTTCTCTCTGCACATCGTTCCGGGCAATCAGACTCTCAGCGTTGGCCAGACTTTGCAGCCGATGGCCGTCGCCACGCAAAACGTCAGCGTGCGGCCCACCGATCTTTCGCGCCAGTCGACCTGGACGTCGAGTGATTCCCGGGTTGCCACAGTCGACGCGCACGGCGTCATCACCGCAGTCGGCGCGGGCGATGCGATCATCACGGCACAGACCCGGACCTCCGACGGCGAATCCGTATCCGCAACAGAAGCCATTCACATCGCTGCCAACACTCAGGATCAGTAACGTTCAACCCGCAACAGCAAGTAACAGGACTGTGGGTTCCCGAGGCGTCTGCCAATCAGCAGGCGCTTTGTGTTTTAGGGCCGCAGCCTCTGCGTGTTCTGAGCCCAGGATTCCGCGCCCCATTCCCTCCGACTTATCGTTACTTCCTGAATACAGGCAGCTGTTCAATACACCCTTTCGTGATTGACGTTAAGTGACTTTCGATACACTGGCGTTCGGTGGAACGACGCCTATGGAACGGAACGAACCAAAGTACGCGCAAGAACTTTACGACGGCCTGGTCAGTCGCTTCGCGCCCGTCGCGGATCAAGCTAAGATCGCCATCGCCGGCGGCGGCGTCCAGTGGCGATGTTCCGCGCAACGCGGCGACCGCTCCTGCTGGGTGGGCTGCTTCGAAGTCGGAGGGCCGGAATTCCTGACTTTTTTTGAAGGCGAGGGAAAGAAAGTCGCCACCGGCCGGACCTCCTCGTCCGCCGAAACCGTCGATGCCATCTGGTGCTGGCTCGACGGCGCGCCGCTTTCCACGCTGTACGAGCGCTTCCAGTTCGTCGATGACGAAAAGCGCAGGCTGCTGTCGCTCCGTGAAACTGTGATCGGCAGCTTTGCGAATCTCGGAACGGCCGCGCGCAACGAGCTCACCGTGACTCCTTCCGGCGTCTCGCATCTCTGGTTTCGCACCCCTCACCGGTCGGCCCACATTCATTTCGCAACGCGCCACGAAGCTCCGGAAGCGGTCTTCCACTGGGACGAATCGGAGCTGTTTCGCTTCGAAGCCGCCGACTCCGTCGCGCTGGCGTCGGTCCTTTCGCGCTGGCTCGCCGATAACGCGCCGCCGTCGGTGCTGCGGAAGGAATTTCCCTGGCTGCCTATCGGCCGCCTCGCCGATTTTTACGAGCAAGGCAGTCCGGTGGAAGGCGAATTTATCGAGAGCTGGGATCAAATGGAGGGCGTTTACCAGAGCTCGCGCTTCCCTCCCCGGAATCTGGTGCTGCCCTTCATCGCCGATCTGCGCCGAGCCGGCTACGATCGCAAACTCCGCGCCGGTCAGTCGATCTGGTCTTTCATCGTGTCGCGTTCGCGGCGGCCGCGCCTGCGCCCCGAACAGCCTCTGGTTTCCTTCCAGTTTCGGCAGAATTCCATGGAGGTTTTCTCCCGCGGTCAGGACGAAGAACGCATCTTCGAGATTCCCATCTCGATGTCCGACACGGTCGAGCGCGTGCTCGAGCGGCTCAGCCAACGCCCCATCGACTAACTCCCGCGAGCAGCGCACGGACAACAAAGTCGCACGGACAGCGAAGTCAATTAAGGATGCTCGGCGAGCCAGCTCTCGATGCGGAGGGTTTCCGAATCGCTCAGCCGGAATGTCGCCGCGGGAAGGACGCCATCCACCTGATCGGGCCGCCGCGCGCCCACAATCGCCGCCGTGATGGCCGGGTTGCGCAGCGTCCACGCAATCGCCACCACGCCGGGCTCGACGCCATGCGGCTTGCCGATCTCGCGCAGCAGTTCGACGAGAGCCAGGTTTCGCTCCAGCTTCGGTGACTGGAAGTTTGCGCTGCGCTTCCGCCAGTCGTCCTCGGGCAGATTGCGCACGCGTTCGGCCGTCATCTTGCCCGTCAGCAGTCCCGAAACCATCGGCGAGTAATTGATCACGCCAATGTGGTTTTCGCGGCAGAACGGAAGAATCTCCTTCTCGACACTCCGGTTCAGCAACGAATACGGTGGCTGCAGCGACGTAATCGGCGCAATTTGCTGCACGCGCTTCATCTGCTCCACGCTGAAATTCGAGACGCCGATGTAGCGAACCTTGCCCTGCTCTTTGAATCTGGCCAAGGTTTCCCAGCCCTCTTCCAGCTCGTCTTCGGGATTGGGCCAGTGAATCTGGTAGAGATCGATGGTGTCGACGCACAGGCGCCGCAGCGAGTTTTCGATCTCTTCCTGCAGCGACCCGGCCTTGAGGCTGCGATAGATTTTGCGATCGGGAAACCAGCGCATCGAGCACTTGGTGAAGACCAGCGGCTTGGCGCCGCGGCGCTGCTTGAGTGCCTTGCCCACCACTTCTTCGGAGTGGCCGAGACCATACACCGCGGCTGTGTCGATCCAGTTCAACCCGCGGTCGAGCGCGCGCTCAATGGCCGCCAGCGATTCTCTCTCATCCTGGGCGCCCCAGCCGAATTCCCAGTTGCCGCCGCCAATGGCCCATGCCCCATAGCCAATCGGCGTCAGGTGCAGGTCGGAGTTGCCTAGTTGACGTGTCGCAAAGTTCGCAGAAGTGCTGGTCGGAGAGGTGATTGTCGCCATGATTTTTCGATGCTCCGGGTTTGGGAACCGCTTCAGGATTCGGCTACGCCAAAAGGAGGAATTTACCGTCCTGCATAATTTGTTCGTCTTCAATCCAGATATTGAATCGCAACCCGACGACATCGATATGCGTCGATGACCGCCAGGGCGCGCCGGTGTGCTCGCCGTAGGGATTGCCAAAAGCAATATGAATGCCGGGAAACTTCTCGTCCTGGAGGATGTTGCCGATCACGCGCTCCACGCCGATATTGGTCCCGATGGCAAACTCGCCGACGCGATCGGAGTTCTCATCGGTGTGGGTGTAGGCCTGAAACTCCTCGCACAGCTTTTTATTCTCCGAGCTGCATCCGACGATCCGGTTGCCGCGAATCTCCAGGGTCAAAGGCGTGGCTTCCAGCAGCCCAAACTGCGCGCACAAATAATCGCCGACCACGCCGTCAACGACAAACACGCCATTCACCTCGCCAGGGGTGGTGAAAATCTCCCCGCCCGGCAGGTTGCCCCACTTGTCCCGCGAGATAATGCCGGAGGTCTTCAGCCACTTGTATTCGGGATTCATCTCCGCGCGAATGTCCGTTCCGGCGGCCGTGGTCGCTCGTATCCACCGTGCTTTGCGCGCTTTTTCGATCACCTTCTGCGACAGGCGATCGACGCGGTCGTAATCGGCGCGCATGCCCTCACACATAATCTGCGGCGTGATGTTCACCATGTGCGCATGCCGCATCCGCCGGCGATTCACCACCTCGGTCATCTGCATGCGCGAGTGCAGCTCGTTGCGCTGCACCTGGACGGCGAAGATGCTCACATCGGAGGTTTCCATATCGGCCAGGATTTCCGCCGGCATGTCGGTCAGCGGCCGCGGCGCCAGATCCTCGAGCACAAACGCGTTCCACCGGCATCCGGTGGTCATCAACTCCTGGGCCATAGAGGCGGCAATCGGCGCCGTCTCGCGATCGCAGATCAACGTCACCTTCTCCGATGGCTCAATACGCAAACAGGTACCGACCGCTGCACGCGCTCCCGGCACAAACTCAGCGGGAAACGGCAGCTCCAGCAGTCTGGATCGAGCCGAAGCATCGGGAGAAAGGAGAGAAGAAACACTCATCTCTTCAGGCTAAATGAAGAATTCATCGGAGAGAAACACTGGCAGCCCACAAAATTTGCAGCACGCGCAGCTTCAGGCCACGCTTTGCGATGCCACCGGTTCGAAGAGCCCGGCCTTGGTCTCCTCCGCCATGTAATCGACCACGGCCTTGAGGTCATTCGTCTCTTCGAATTTCCGCAGCTGCCGATCGGCGCCCGTGCCCATGGCGAGAATCGTTCGGATGTACTCGATCGCATCGCGGCTGCCCAGCTCCTCGACCTCCGGCTCGATCAGCGCGATGTACTCCTCCATCAGTTCGCGGACCGGAACTTCTTCCTGCCTGCCGAAGTCGATCAACTTGCCGTCGAGCCCATAGCGGACCGCGCGGAATTTATTCTCCATCAGCAGCGGCCGGGCATACTGGCGATAATCCTGGTTCGCTGCATGCAACCGGTAAAGATACGCCGCCGTCGCCTGGATCAGCGCGGCAATCGCCACCGTCTCCTCGGCGCGCAGAGGAATGTCGCAGGCCCGCACCTCGACCGTGTTGAAGAACGGATGGGGGCGGATATCCCACCAGATCTTCTTCGCGTTATCGATGCAGTTGGTCTTGACCAGCAGCGCTACGTAGTTCTCAAATTCGGAGTAACTGGAAAAAGCATCGGGAATTCCGGTGCGAGGAAAGTTCTCGAATACTTTCGCCCGATAGCCCTTGTAACCGGTGTTCAGTCCGAGCCAGAAAGGAGAGTTGGTCGCCAGCGCCATGATGTGCGGCAGAAAATAGCGCATCGAATTCATGATGCGGATCGCGGCTTCCCGATCCTCAATGCCAACGTGCACGTGGAGGCCGAAGATGAGGTTGGAGCGCGCCACCAGTTGCAGATCTTTCACCACCTGGTGGTAGCGCGGATCGGGATAAATCTCCTGCGTACGCCAGTCCGCAAACGGATGCGTGGCGCCCGCGACCAGCACCAGACCGTGTTCGGCGGCGAGCTTGATCATCTCGCGCCGCAGCTGGTAAATGTCCTCGCGAGCGTCGTTGATAGTGCGGCAAACGCGGGTCCCGACCTCGACGACGGAGGTGTGCATCTCCGCCTTTACGCGCTCTTCGAGCCGCACCTTGCCCTGCGCCAGCATCTCGGTGGCAATGTGCGAGCGCAGATCGCGGGTCACCGGATCGACGGTCTGGTACTCCTCTTCAATGCCGAGAGTAAAGGAGGGCCGCATGGTGCCTACCGTTGTATGACGAAAGCGAACTCAATGCAACTTCATTCAATCGCCGAGACGGTGGCGACCGGCTGTTCAACGGCAGCGCGAGATGCCGACTTCCCTGCCCCCTTCGCTGCCGGTTTTTTGGGCGCAATCTTCTTCGCCGCCTTCGCCGATTCTTTTGCCGGCTTCGCTGCCTTTTTCTCTGCAGCTTTCGCCGTCTGCGACGCCGCACCGAGATACGCGCTCCAGTGGAACTCCGGCACCTTCGGCTTCGCCGTCTTTGCCTTTTTCACCGCCAGATCGGCAACCTCTTCCACAATCCACTCGAAGTTTTCCTTACCCACCGAATGCAAATCGGCATCCGGCGCCGGATTCATGAAGTCGATCGCGTACGGAACTCCATCCTCGACGGCAAACTCCACCGTATTCAGGTCGTATCCCAGCGCCTGGCAGAGCGTGAGCGCATCGCGCTCCACCCTCTGCAGCAGCTTTTTGCCGGCGGGCGCCGGATTCTGCACGTACCTCTCCGCGTGCGGCCGGCGCGGATCGTAATACATGATGCGCACCTTCTCCTGGCCGACAACATAGCAGCGGAAATACTCCGTAAAGTTCACCGCCTTCTGCAGCATCATGCACAAATCGCGGCTCTGGTCATAGGCCTTAAAAAATTCCTCACGGGAGTGAACGTGGTACACATCTCGCCAGCCGCCGCCGTTCACCGGTTTCAGGAACGAGGGAAATCCCACGTATGCAAACACGCCATCCCAGTCCAGCGGGAACTGCAGGTTGCGCATGGAGCGATCGGTGGTGCCCGCGGGGTAGTGTTTATGCGGCAGGATCACGGTTGGCGGCGCGGCCACTTTCAACTTCGCCGCCAGCGAGTAGTTAAAAAATTTGTCGTCCGCCGACCACCAGAAGGGATTGTTGATGACCGTCGTCCCATGCAGCACCGCATGCTTCAGAAAGGCCCGGTAGAAAGGAATATCGTGTGAAATCCGGTCCACAATTACCGACCACGCGGGCGGCTTATCCAGGCGGATCGCCCCAATCTCGACGAACTCCGCGGAGATCCCGTCGATGTTTTTGCTGTTGATTCTCTCCACGAGCGCGCCGGGAAATGTGTTCTCCATACCAAACAGAACGCCTATCTTTTTCACGTTGCCGCCTTTCCTGGGTTGTCGAAAGCGGGTGCGCGTCCGGGCTCGCTCGGGGCCGCGCCTGCGGGGGATATGTCCACCTTAGCCGACCTCTTCCGCAGTTGCAAAAATCCACTGCGAAAAAGCCGGTCAGCCTGCTTTTTCGTTGGGCGGCAGCACCTCGTAGGGCCGCATCATCTCATTGTCTTCGTGCTCCAGAATGTGGCAGTGCCAGACGTAGCGGCCGGCATAGCCCTCGAATGGAATCATGATGCGCGTCACCATTCCGGGGTCTGCGCGCACAGTGTCCTTCCATCCTGACTCCAGCGGCTCCGGCGGCTGGGCGGGCGCTGTGAATCGCAGCACACCTTTCGCCTGGTAGTCGAACACGTCGAAGGTGCGGCGGTCGAGAACGCGAAACCGCACCAGATGCAGATGAATGGGATGTGAATCGTCGGTCAGGTTCACCAGCTCCCAAATTTCCGTCGTGTTCAGGATTGGCTTCTCTGTGACGGGAGCATGCCACGGAGTGTTGTTCAGCAACATACCCATGGATCGCTGCACATCATCGACTCGCTCGTCGAGGGTGAGGCGGCGGGTGCGCACCGCATCGGCCTCCCGGAGCTGGACCACCGGCGTGTGCAGCACCGCGGGGACGGCACTGGTGTCCGGCGAGCCCTGCTGCGTCACGCGGAATTCCAGAATGTCGAACGAATCGCTCACTAATCTCACCGTCGTTCCGGCAAGCGGCGCAAAGTCGACGACGATGTCCGCTCGTTCGGCCGGAGCCATGGGCACGCGCTTCGCTGTCACCGGAGGCTCCAGCAACCCCTGGTCGTTGGCGATGACCTGAAACGCGCTGCGGTTCGACAATCCGAAGCGATAAAACCGCCCATTGGATCCGTTCATCAGCCGCAGCCGATACGTGCGCGGCTCGACTTCGTGATACGGCAGCAGCTTTCCATTCACCAGGATGGCGTTGCCAAAAACCTCCGGCACCCACGGGCGATCCGGATGATCCGACACCGGATACAGCAGTTGCCCATCGCTGGTCAGAAGCCGGTCGGACACCATGAGCGGAATTTCATACTTGCCCGACGGCAACTGCAGCGCATCTTCCCGCGGGTCCCGCACCATGAAGAATCCCTGCAGGCCGGCGTAGATGTTCAGCCGATTAATGCCCATGGCATGGTCGTGGTAAAAGAGCAGGGCCGCATGCTGCGCGGAGGGATAGAAACAGGTCTGGGTCTGGCCCGGCGTCTTCCATTCCTCCGGATAACCGTCGCTGTCGGCGGGCGTCCGTCCGCCATGCAAGTGAACAACCGCGCGTACTTCGGGCCGGCTCGCCTCAGCGCCCATGATGGTGTGATCGATAGGAAGAAAATGCCGCTGCGGCAGCTGATTCTGCCACTCGACCATGACCGCCTGACCGCTTTCGGTCTCGATGGTCGGTCCAGGGAAGCTATCGCCAAAGACCCACATCCGCGTGGGTGGAAGGTCACGGTGGATTTTCACCCGCATCTCGCGCAGTGCGATGCGATACAGCGGAATACTCTGTTTTGAATTTTCGGGATTGGGCCGGGTGCCTTCAGGCCGCGCCGCAGGAGGAAGCGGCAGCGGGTCGACGAAACGCGCCAGAGTGGAGGGGTCCAGCGCGGTGGGCTGATGCGCCCATGCGCTGTCTCCTTTGACGCCCAAAGCTGCCATCGCAAAACCGGCGCTGCGCAGAAATGCGCGCCGGGAAAAATCGAAAGGATCGAACATTCCTTCCTATTGTCGCGTGAAACGGAGGAAGAGGCCGGCTCGCCGCAGTTTCGCGAACAGCCGGCCCGAGAGGAAACTACCAGCGAGGTTCACCGGTCATCGGATCGAGAAGGAACTGACCGCGGTCGTCTCTGTGACTGAAATCGAACATGTTGGTCACCGGGCCGGCAATGGCATCGAACGAGCCGCTGCCGATCCGCTTGCCACCGAGCCAGTTGTCCTCGATAAACCGGATGATCGAGGACTGATCGGTGAGCGTATGGTCGACAAAGTTCTGCTTCGCATACGGTGAAATCACCATCAGCGGAATCCGCGGCCCATAGCCACAACGTCCCTGCGCGTGCGCGGCGCCGCTCGCTCCCGGCAATGCCGTATCGGTTCCGGTGCCGCACTGGCCGTTGCCGGTCAGCATATCGTCCGCCGTGGTCGACTGATTCACGATCTGGCCGAGCTGATGGTCATACCAGCCGTCCGAATCGTCGTAGTTGATGAAGACCGCGGTCGAGTCCCACTCCTTCTGCTGCTGCAGGAAGTTGATGACCTTCACCACGAATTCCTGCTCGTCGAGAGGATCGGAGTAGCCGGCATGCGCGTCCTGATAGCCAGGAGCCTTGAGGAAGCTCACCGCGGGCATGTTTCCCGCCCGCACTGCCTTGTAGAAATCGTCGATGTCGTACTGGTGGTTGGCCGGATCGGTTTGACCGATCATGCTCACCGAGCTGGGACGCGTGTGCTGCAGGTTCTGCGTCGAGGTGTAGTACTGGAACGGTTCATGGTGCTCGATGTAGTCGACCTCCGTCACGCCCGTTACCTGCGACGTGGTTGACCGCGCACATCCGGTGGTGCCGTTGATGTTGGTTTTGGTAAGGTCGAATCCGCCTTCGAACCAGCCCCACGTAACCCCGGCGGCGTTGAGCAGATCGCCGATGTTCGTCCCGCTCATGCTGACCTGGCCGCTGGTGGTGGAGGTGCAGAGGTCCCCAATCGGATTCGCATCGCTGATCAGCGTGGTCCCACCCCCGCCGTCGCTGACGATGTCACTGGCCGCATTCATCGAGTCCGAGACGCCGTTGGTCTGACCGGAGATCAGGTTGATTGCTCCCACCGTCGACGGACCGAAGTTCGTGCCGTAGGAGTTGTCATTGATCGCGTAACGCTGGGAGTAGTTCCAGAGCGCGGTGACGGTGTTGCCGTCGTAGTAGCCCATCACCAGCCCGGTGGTCGTTTGCGTGCTGGGCGGCGGCCCGGGGGTTCCGGTGAATTCCGGAAAAGAATCCATCAGGCCGCCGTGGAAGGCTTCCTGCTCGGGCGTGTAATCGTGGTCCTGATCGGCGGTGGCGGCCTGCGAGCGATCGAGCCGGAACGGGTTCGCTGCTCCCTTACCATTGCCGGCGGTGTTGAGAAAATTCGGATTGCTGGTCAGCAGTCCCTCAGTGAGACCGTTCACCGTCGGCGTTCCGGGAGCGGGATAAAACTTCGGTTCGCCGGACGGATTCGTCGCGTAAGGATAGGTTCCCCAGTAGTGATCGAAGGAAATGTTCTCTCCGAAGATCACCACGACATGTTTGATGGGGGTTGCAGTCGAATCCGACTGCGCATTCGCGGTAAGCGGACTGGCCACTGTGCCAAAGACCAACAGGGCAGACAACGAGGTGGCGAGGTATTTCTGCATCGGTACTCCTCCACGCCGGGGCCGGTATCTTCGCGGGATCTGGCCTTGATTCGGATTGTTGGACTTGTTAGGAAAAGTCGAATCGTTCGCGAGATTCCCGGCCAGCTGGGGCCGAAGATCCGAAAACCCGGTCCATCTTGAATTAATAGGGAAAGATGCATGGCGGTTTAAAGGTTGATGAATAGGCGGAGAATTGGACCGAGTTGCATCGCAAAAAAGAATTTCAGATGAAAGATGCTCCACAGGTGGGCCGCTCGGGCGTGACGGGTGCGCAGAACATCAGCGCCGCTTCAGCGCTTCCAGTTCATCCAGGGTTTTGGGCCAATCCTGCTTCAGAAGGCGCGACAGTCCCCGATCCGCGAGCAGCTTTCCGCCGGTCTGACAGCGCGCGCAATAATCCGTCTCGTTGTCGGCATAGCGAATCCGTTGAATCGGTTCGCCGCAGCGTGGGCACGGCTGTCCGAATCGCCCGTGCACCGCCATCTCCGGGCGAAAGGCCGTTACTTTTTCCGGAAATCCCTTCCCCGTTTCGTGGAGCAGCCGCTCCATCCACAGTTGCAGCGTCTTCTGCGTGGCGTCGAAGAGCCGCTGCCAGTCTTCATCGGTCAATCGATGGGTCAGGGTCACCGGCGACAACTGCGCCGCATGCAGGATTTCATCGGAATATGCGTTGCCAATCCCGCTCAGGATGCGCGGATCGGTGAGGGCGCGCTTCAGCGTTCGATTCTCAGCCGTCAGGGCGGCGCGAAACTCCGGCAGCGCGGCTGACAGCACATCGATTCCGCCGGGGTCCAGCGCCCGCAGCGACTCCTCTCCGGCGACCACGTGCAGGGACGCACGCCTTTTCGAGCCGGCCTCGGTGAGCACGAGCGATCCGGAGTCAAAATCGAAGGCGGCCAGAGCGTTCCGCCCAGCCAGCTTGGCGCCCGCCGTTTTCCAGTGCAGCCGGCCGGCAATCATCAGGTGCAGAACCAGCCACAAATACCCGGGGTCCCCGGCGACAGATTTTGGTCGCTGGGGTGGAAGATCTCCTTCGAGGCCGATAGCAATTCGCTTGCCGATGCGGCGCAAGGCACGCACCTCGCGTCCTTCCACACTCTCGAGGGGCGGCTGGGCTGTCCGCAAAAGCGTAAAGCTGGCCAGGCGAACGCGCTCCAGCCTGCGGCCCAGGATGCGCGTTTCCAGGGCGCTCAGGTACGCTGTGATGTCGGGCAGTTCGGGCATCGCTTCGTATGGTATCTCGCATCCCACCCGCCTTCAGCCTTCAAGAATAGAATGGCGCTGGCAAAAGCAGAGCACCGCACTCGCGTCTAAGAGTCCAATGATGGAATTCCATATATCGCGTGAGATCCGCGACCGCTACCAGGTCAGCGACGCTCTGTTCAACTTTGTCGGCAATGTGATTTTCGCCGACCTCGCCTCCAGTCGCGAACTCGCCTTCCGCATGACGGAGGTGCGCGCCGCGGCCGGCCAGGATCCCATTCATCCTGGCGCGCTGTTCGCCATGGGCCTGATCGACGAGATCAGTCACGCGGTGGTCGAGCGTTATCGCCGCAGCCGCGATCCTCAGGTGACGCAGGCGGCGCTGGACTGGTTTTCGGCGCGCGTCGGTGAAGACCATGTCGACAAACTGTTGCGCGCCTTCGTTCAGGAATTTCCCAACGTCGCTGTCTACCGCGGCCAGGCCAGCATCGACGCGTGGCTCCAGGGTTCGACCGATGGGCTCGCCCATCGGGAGGCGGTGCTGGAGGAGCTGATGCTCCTGTGGCTGGCCAATCAGAATCCCGCCTTCCGTCCTTTTCGCGAGCTCTACGACGATACGAAGCTGGCCCAGAGCACGGCCTACAAGCAGGTGACCGCGCAGCTGGGCAGCTACTTCGCCACGCGGCCGGACACCGGCATGGGCCGCGGCAATCTTCTCGATCTGCTGCGCGCGCCGATGGAAGCTGCACCCGACTCACTCAGCGGTCAGCTGGCCTGGATTCGCGAAAACTGGGCGCCGTTTCTCGGTGATAGCCTGCGCAAGGTTCTGCTCGCCACCGACGTTCTGAAGGAAGAGGAAGTCGCGATCTGGATGCGCTTCCATCCAACCTCGCGGCACCGGCCCCACGATCCTCTGAGCGACACGCATCACTCCGAAGTTCCGGATTTCCGTTCCCACCCGGGCGACATCGAGTACGAGCGCTTCAGTCCCGATCAGGAGTGGATGCCGAACGTGGTCATGATCGCGAAGAGCACCTACGTGTGGCTCGCACAGCTCTCGCGCCAGTACGGCCGCGCTATCGAACGCCTCGATCAGGTTCCCGACGAAGAACTGCAGACCCTCGCCAATCGCGGCCTCAACGCGCTCTGGCTCATCGGTCTCTGGGAGCGCAGCCGCGCCTCGGAGCGCATCAAGCATATGCGGGGACAGCAGGACGCCGTGGCCTCGGCGTATTCGCTCTACAACTACAGCATCGCCGGCGACCTCGGCGGCGATCATGCTTATCGGAATCTGCGTGAGCGCGCCGCGCGTTTCGGCATTCGTCTGGCCAGCGACATGGTGCCCAACCATATGGGCATCGATTCGCCTTGGGTCGTCGAGCATCCGGAGTGGTTCCTGTCGCGCCCCGATCGTCCCTGGCCTTCCTATCAGTTCAACGGGCCCGATCTGTCTTCCGACGGACGTGTCGAAATCAAAATCGAGGATCACTATTACGATCAGTCCGACGCCGCAGTCGTCTTCCAGCGCCGCGATAACTCCTCCGGCCACACCGAGTACGTCTACCACGGCAACGACGGCACCAGCTTCCCGTGGAACGACACGGCCCAGCTCAACTACCTGCGCGCCGACGTGCGTGAGCAGGTGATCCAGACCATCCTGCACGTCGCGCGTCTCTTCCCCATCATTCGCTTCGACGCGGCCATGACCCTGGCGCGCCGGCATGTGCAGCGTCTCTGGTTCCCGCTTCCCGGCAGCGGCGGCTCCATCCCTTCACGCGCCGAATACAGCATGACCCAGGAGCAGTTCGATGCCGCCATGCCTCATGAATTTTGGCGTGAGGTGGTGGATCGCGTCGCGGCGGAAGTTCCCGGCACGCTTCTGCTCGCGGAAGCCTTCTGGCTGCTCGAAGGCTACTTCGTCCGTACGCTCGGCATGCATCGCGTGTACAACAGCGCGTTCATGAACATGCTGCGCGACGAGGAGAATGCGAAGTATCGTTCGGTCATCAAGAATACCGTGGAGTTCGATCCGGATATCCTGAAGCGTTACGTTAACTTCATGTCGAATCCAGATGAACGCACGGCAATTGATCAGTTCGGAACCGGCGACAAATACTTCGGCGTTTGCACCATGATGGCGACGCTGCCTGGGCTCCCGATGTTTGGCCACGGCCAGATTGAAGCCTTCACGGAAAAATACGGCATGGAGTACAAGCGCCCACGCTACGACGAGACCCCCAATCAACATCTCGTTGAACGCCATCAGCGCGAGATCGCTCCTCTGCTGAAAAACCGGCACGTCTTTGCCGAGAGCGCCAACTTTGCCCTCTTCGATTTCTGGCTCGACAATGGCACCGTCGACGAAAATGTCTTCGCCTGGTCCAATCGCCTGGGCGACCAGCGTGCCCTCGCCGTATACCACAACAAATATTCCAGCACCGCAGGGACGCTGCACCGTTCTTCGTTCCGAACCGACAAGAACACCGGCGGCCTTTACAGCGTTTCGATCCACGAAGCTCTCGGGTTACCCGGCGATCATGACGCCATCCTCGCTTATCAGGACAACGCCAGCGGTCTGCATTACCTGCGCCGGCTGAAGGAGATTCAGGAGCGCGGGCTCCAGCTCCAGCTCGGCGCGTATCAATATCATCTCTTCCAGAACTGGCGCGAAATGCATTCCACTGCCGACTATCCGTGGGACGCGCTGTGCAGCGATCTGAACGGCACCGGCGTCTGGAGTCTCGATGATGCTCTGGCGAAATTTAAGCTGCGCCCGGTGCACCAGGCCCTGCGCGCTGCCCTGCATGCGGATGTGCTGCGCTGCTATTCCGATCTGATCGAAGCCGAGGCCGTGGACGCTGCGGTGCACCTGCCGCGCGCGAACCAGGCGCCGTGCAGCCGCGAGGAAACTCTGGCCACGCTGGAGAAAAACGCCGAGCGCTTCTTCCGCGCTGCCTTCGAATCGCTGAACGGCGCGCGCCCGCCCGAGCAGGCGCCGGAACCCGCGGGCCCGGAGGACAATGGCCATGCGTCGCTGAAACCAGCCGCAGCTTCGCCCGTTACCGCGCCGACGCAGACCGCAACTCCAGCGGAAACCGCGCAGTCCGCCAGCAAAACTTACCGAGGACTGCTGCTTGCCGCGAGCAAACTCCCCGCTCTCGAGCACGCCTTCACCCGTGGCTGGCCCTCGGAAGCGCGCGTCATCCTTCCCAGTTACAGCCCGCAGACAACCGCTGTGACTGTCTGGGCGCCCGTCGTTGCCTGGACTCTGCTGCGCGCCTTCGCCGACGCGCTTCCTTCCGATCAGAACCTCGGCGAAGTATTCGATCGCCTTTACCTTCGCTCCGCGCTTGCCGACGTATTCCATCCACTGGGCCTTGAAGGAGAAGCCGCCTATCGAGCCGCGGCGCGCGTTCGCGTTTTGTTGGCGCAGTCCAAAGAAATCGAGATCCCTGCGGGCGCGCAGCCGCTCGCCTGGAGTGAACCGGACATCGCCTGGCTTACTGGCCTGCACGAGGCCCAGGGACATCGCTACTTTAATAAGGAGGCGTACGAGCAGCTGCTGTGGTGGTCCACCTTGCCTCAGCTCGTCGCCATCGCGGAAAAAGATCCCTCCGGCAAATCCGCCACTGCGAAAGAAGGATTGCGAACGATCGAGTCGGAAAACGAAGACGCAACCGCTGCCGCCCAAACCGCGGGCTATCGTCTCGACCAGATGCTGGAGCCAACCATAACCGGAACCCTGGTGGTGGCCGGCGAACTCGAACCAGCTCCGGAAACGCGATCTCCTGAATGAGTTTCGACTGAGCGCTGGATTGCGTTCGACTGCGTTTTGATTGTGGCCGCCTCGCTAAACGGGGCGCTATACTAACGACTGCCGTTTCCATCGCCGGGATGGCGGAACTGGCAGACGCAGCGGACTCAAAATCCGCCGAGGGCAACCTCGTGGGGGTTCGACCCCCCCTCCCGGCACCAACAACACAAAGAGTTTAGATTAAATTGGCCTCTCCAGGCGGAGAGGCCAAAATCGTTTGGTGGCTGTTCTGATGGCTGTTGGTTGAAACAGCGGTGCATCGCGAAGACGAAGCCCAGATTGAAGCCTCCGAATCGCCACGAGTGCGAATGCCTGCTGGAAACAGTTGGCCTTCTGGGGCGCGCAGTTCGCGGGGACCATAACCTGTTACCGAATACTGACGCATCAGCGGGTCCATGACCTGCCAACCTGCCTATGGTTGGCGTCCGCTCTTTGTGGAGGACGAACACCAGACTCCTACCCCGGCGCAAGCATTTAAGCTGGCCCCGAGGGGGCAGTCATGGATGGTAAGCGGTTCTCTCAAAGCAAAGAATCAATTCTGTGGGTTCGGCAACAGGTTGATGGCTTAACGTTGGCTACGCCGTCCAAACGCTCGCACCTCTCTGCCGCCTGCCTTATTACAGCTATCGAACACGGAATAGCTATTCTGGTCCTGATTGATGAGGGCCTTCACGGTTCTGCGCTTGCCCTAGTGCGTCTTCAATTTGAGGCGTATGTCCGCGGCACGTGGCTGGCTCAATGTGCCGGCGACAATGAAGTTGACAAGGCGGGCCAAGATGAATTTCCGAAGATGGCTCCTATGATTACGGCCCTTGAAAAGCCGGGATTGCTCGATAACGCTTTGCTGTCGAAGATCAAGCTCGATGCATGGGATTCATTGAACAGTCTTACTCACACCGGTTATCGACAAATTGGCGGACGTCTAGATAAGGACGGCGTTGGATCGTGTTTTGATGACAATCAGATCCAAGTGGCTCTGAATTGGGCTACGTCATGGACACTCCTGGCTGCGGTTGGGATCGCCGGACTTGCTCAGAATGATCAGCTCATGCTTGATCTTCTACAAAAAGCCCGGGACTGCGCGGCCCCCTGAAGAGTTGGGGTACAGATCGCCCTGATGAGGGCCCCGGGATGCTTTGTTGAACTCAAAACAAAGCGAATCGGTGCTGCGATGGCAACGGCCTGCTGAAACATGAGTAAGATGTTGGTCGAGGCAGTTGCGGAAATGGGAAGATTTGAGGTTCCGGACGCGTCGGTAAGGATGAGGTCGGGATGGTAAGACCGTGGGCATGGTTTCTGGTCGCGTCGCTCGCACAGGCAGCCAACGTCTGCAAAGGACAAGCGACGATTCCTGATCGTCTCCCTGAACTGAAGTATCCGCCGATTGCCAGAGCCGCCCGCGTTCAGGGTGATGTCATCGTCAGCTTTCAGCAAACACCAAACGGTAGCACTGTCGATGTGACGCCAATCTCGGGCCCCGCAATGCTACAAGGTGTGGCGGTTGAAAATGTGAAGGCTTGGCGCTTTGCAACACCCGAGGAGCATGTCGGCCAGACTTACAAGGCTGTATTTCATTTCGTACTGAATCCGCCAAGTGATGGATTCGATGAGAATCAGCCAATAACAGCGAGGGTGGAACTGGATGGGGCCGGTGGCGTTCGCGTACTTTCGATTTTGACGACGGGCCTCCAACGCCTGAAATGCCCTTCCGCTGTCGAGCGTCAGTTGCCGCAAGCCGTGATCAGCGGTGACTTTGTCGAATTGGAGAGCTGGAATGAGATTGTGAGAGTCAGCGACGATGGCTCGGTCCGGTGGAACTTTGGAAAAACATCGCAGCAAGGGCAAATTACTCCGGCTGAAGCAACGTCGCTTCTAGAGCAGCTTCGCACTCAGCAGGTTTGGGATCTGTGTGAAAACTACTACCAGGAAGGATTGATGGATGGCGGTGGCAGCTCATTTAAGGTGCGCATCGGCGGGCGCGAGAAAAGCGTTAGCGAATATGGCGACGTCGCACCTCCAGTATTTAGGGAGATTGAACTCGCTGTTGATGCAGCCGTCAATACGCACCAATGGAGGCATGGCGATCCGAGGGCCGAGAGCATTGTGGAGATCACTTGGGAGTATCTGCCCAAACCAGGCAAGACGAAGCTTATGGATGCAGCGCGTGACGGTGACGAGGTGCGCTTCCAGGCAGCAATGGCGGCAGGCGATAAGCTGACGGACGTTGATGCGAGCGGGTGGACACCCCTCATGTATGCCGCCGGTTCCTACGGCAAGTCTGAAGAGAGCGAACTGCTCAAAGCAGGCGTAAACGTGAATGCGCGCTCGCAGAGCGGCGAAACAGCGTTAATGGCGTCGGCTGCTACGGGCATGGCGGATGAGGACCTTCTGAAGGCAGGAGCGGATGTGAACGCAGTCAACGACGTCGGAATGACCGCGCTCATGCTGTTGGTCCAGCGTGGGGACCCGGACGAAATTGAGACTCTGCTAAAGGCTGGTGCCGATGCACGAAGGAAAGATGCGTTGGGGCGGACAGTCTTGGACTATTTGAATGCGGCGAATTGCGGACGACCAATCGTACAGCCGAAAGATCCTCAATCGATGACCATAGGGTATTCCAGATGCAATGCCCTGGATCAGGACGACTACCAGAAATCAAAGGAGCTGCTGACAAAGGCAGGCGCCAGGGCAACACGTTCTATGGCTCCAGCAAGTCTGCGTGTTCAGGGAAGCAACTAATCGTACTTCAGTCTCCCTGCAAATCTGCAGGCCGAATGAAGACTTTCGGCCTCGAGATTCAATGATTCAATTCAACTTGCCGTGGCAATCCGGTCGATGACAGAAAGCCGATGCTCGGGTGAGAGATGGCTGTAGCGTGCGGACATCGTAATTGTCTTGTGGCCGGCGAGTTCCTGAATCTCTTTGATCGATGCTCCGGCCATTGCCAACCAGGAGCAGAACGTGTGTCGGTTTGAGTGCCAGACGTAGTTCGTAATCTCCGCCTCTTCCAGGCTCGGCTGGAACCAGGATCGGGTGTCGAATCGTCCCTGCGATCCCTCGCGCGAGGAAGCAGGAATGAAGACGGTCAGGCTCGATCAGATTCTCCGGCAGCGCGATCCTGAACTGAAGGAAGCTGTCGAGCAGCTGGCCCGGGGGGAAGTGCGCGCGGCTGTGGAGAATCTCGATCGGCAGCGGCGGGTGCACGAATTCACCAATCGTGAGGAGAGGATCGGGGCCATCGCCCGCGAGTATGCGCGATCTCCGGAGAGCACTCTGGTGGTTTCGCCGGATAATCGATCACGTTCCGAGATCAATCAGCGCATTCACAGTGAGCTGCAGTCACAAGGCATTGTGGACCGGAAGGAACACGCGGTCACGACACTTGCGCCGCGGCAGGAGATGACGGGCGCGGACCGCACCTGGGCGGCGCAGTACCAGATCGATGACATCCTGCGGTATTCACGTGGATCGAAGGAAACCGGGATCGACAAGGGCGAGGATGCACGTGTGGCCAGCATCGACGCCGAAAAGAATCTGCTCACGGTGAGGCGTGCAGACGGAACCGAACGTACGTACGACCCGCGCCGGCAAATGGGGGTCACAGTCTATCGGGAGCAGGAGAAGGTGTTCTCCGCCGGCGATCGCATTCAATTCACCGCACCGAACAACGAAATGAAGATCGCGAATCGGGAACTGGCCAAGGTGGAGGAGATTGCGCCCAATGGCAAGATGCGGGTCCATTTGGACAGTGGGCGTCGGCTGAACGTCGATCCTGCGGAGTATCCGCACCTGGATCATGGCTACGCCGTCACAAGTCATTCGAGCCAGGGACAGACGGCAGATCGCGTGCTCATTCATGCAGATGCCAATCTCGCTGCAAAGGACCTGCTCAACAACCGCATGGCCTACGTTTCGGTATCGCGCGGTTAATGGGATGCGCAGATTTTTACAAACGACCGCGGCGCACTCGCGAATGCGCTCGGCCATGACGTATCGCACCAGAGCGCCCATGTACCGGTGCGGGCAATAGCGCCTTCGATTGAAAAGAGTATCGCCTCGCCACAAAAGCACGAGTTGGGCATCGGGCTGGGGCTTGGACTGGGAGTGTAGTGCGAAAGGCAACGACCGAGATCAGGAGAGGACTGGACTTATGAGAGACAACACATCGGAGCGCAAGAAGCCACCAGCGCGAGTTCGCATCGCGCCCGATGAAAAAATCCTCGTCGGACGGGACGAGGCGGCGCAGCTTCTGTCCATCAGTGTGCGCGGAATCGATTACCTCCTGGCGAACCGGAGATTACCCTTTCGGAAGCTTGGAGGTCGAATCCTGATTCCGGTAGCTGAGCTGCGGAAGTATGCGCGCAGCGATCACCCGGATCGCATTGTGGCGTGACACCGAGCTCGCCATACCAGCTGGTCTCGATTGCGGGAAGAACAGCTCCGGACAGGATGCACGCTTGTGATTGTTGCTGGTTCTAACGAATCTTGCCACCCGTTCCAGCGGAATCTGCCAGGTGTTTAATCAGTAAGAGCATTGTCCCCACCGAAAGTCGGGCGCGGTGGTGAACAGGTCGGACTTTCCGGGGAGTTCCGGTGTGCCGATCTCATCCCAGAAACGACGGCGCACCAAAACGTAGGCGCAAATGCGCGATCACTACCAGCCGCCATAAACGTCCGCCGGAACGTGTGCCAGAAACGTCCCTTCAGAAATTTCGCGCACCGCGCACCAGCCTCAGGTCAGGATGGACCGAGAACGAGGTTCATCCGATATTCGGCCAACCACTAAACGGTTCCCGCCGATCACAATTCGATCTCAGGGGAAACGCCGACCGAATCCTGCCCCATCTCCGAAGCCGGAGCGACCACCCGGGTATCGATGGGCAAATCCCGTGCGTGCTCGGCCGCCCACTTTGCAGCGAGACCGTTGAGGGGGCTGCGCGTGTTGTATTCCTGGTAGGCGATCATGCGGCCAATGCGCGCGATTAGTTCGTCCAGCCCCTCCGAAGCAGCCCAAAAATCTCCAATGCACACGCTGGCGTCGTCAAAGTTCGGATGGAAGACCGGTGTGAGCATACGGCACTGCGGAGCACGGCGGGGATAGTCGAGTGATAGATTCACCTCAAGGATATGTGTGTCGCGCTCAAGCACTTCACCGGCAGAATCAACGTAGAGTCCCTTAAGCAGATAGGTGAAGCGGTAGTGTTCAGGGGGCAACCCAGCTGTCCCGCTGATGCGAACCAGCGACGAGTCACCGAACCGCTCTCGTACGCTATCGTAGTCGCGTTTGAGCCTACGAACTCGAGGAGACATCATTTGGATTTCACCGGCCTTGAGGGAAATTTCGGATCACCATGAATGCAATTGCCGCCGCAAGCGCGGCCTTAACCCAGATTCCAGGTACATCCGGCCAGCGGAACTCTGTGTCCCGGATCGCACGAAACCACGCGACCGCCACAAATGCCAACACCAGCGGCAGCAGGAGAACAACAAGAGGATTCGAATGGAGGGCGTCCATCAGCCTTCCATGCAACAGTGCGCTCACCGCTCGTGTACCGCCGCAGCCCGGACAATAAATATGAAAAGTTTCGTAGACGGGACAGCGCGGATAGAATCGCGAAGACGCCGGAGGAAAGCGCCACAAAAGCCATGCTATCGCGCCGGATGCTACCGCGCCGACGCTGGCTATCCTCCTGCGCATGCTCCGGTTCATGCGGTCGCGTATCCCGCGCGGGTAATACTCTTTCGGCGATTAATCTCGTTGAAGTGGTACTGGAAGTAAATACCGCCGAAGAAGAAGGTCATGACACCGCTGAGTGCCAGGCCAATCGGCTCCGCGTTGTTGTAATGCTCTTCCATCGAGTTCCGCATGCTGAATCGGGCCATGATCGTGATGACAAAGTTAGCGAGATTCAGTAGCGGCGTATAAACGCCTGGAGGAGTGTGGGTGAAGGCGGTTGCGAAGCTCGAATAAAAGACAAACACCAGAAGCGCAGCCTCGGCAATGTAATAGAAAACTGCGCGACTCTGTGGAGCTACTCTCTTCATCCACGAGGCCAAAATCAGATCCCACACGATACTGAACACGCCGCAAGTTAAGATTCCGAACAGCAGGACGAGCCCCCAGTGCAGATTCGGCGGGTCCGGATAGTCCGGCATTGGTGGTCCGGCGACTGGAATCGGCGCTGCAACGGGAATCGGAATGGTGCCGATAATCTGCGAAACGGGAAGAGACTCTGGCATACCCTCGCTGCGGGCCAGGTCGGTTGCCAGTATCTGCCCGGAGGCAACATAGCGCTGCAGATCCGCAAGTGAATAGGGGCCGTACTCCTGGCCGTCGCGCGTCGCAAAATAGTTCATGCGATTTTCTCTCCGTTAAATAAATTCCACGCCGTCGTCGTCTCTGTTCACCGTGCAGGCTTCCACAACTGCCCAGATCCAGCTGACGATACCCCCGATGGAACAGCTGAAAACCGTGATGCAAAGCTGAATCACCGCTTTCCTGGTATATCCCGCATAGAAGTTGTGCGCGCCGACCGCTCCCAGGAAGACCGCCAGCAAAACGAACACGACTCGATTTTTCCTGGGGTCGTAGCCGCCTGCTCCCGGCGAAATGGGAGCGCCATATCCAGAAAAGATGACGGGGACGGCCGTCGGCGGCGAAATGGGTGCGCTGCCTGCTGGCGGCGGTGGAGGAGGAACCCCCGTGCTTCCACCACGAGGCGGAGCTGGCACGGGTTGAGGCGGAGGGGGATCCACGGATGGTGGTGGTTCAGCCGGAACCTCAAGATTCAGGATGCTGTGCGATTGCGCAGGGTGAGAACGCACGGCCACCGATGTCGCGGCCACCGGCTGGAGGTCCTGTACCAAAACGCTCACCTTCACATCATCCGCAGGAGCCTGGGAACATCCAAACACCGTGCAGCCGCCATTCTCGGCCATGCAGGCCGCGTGGTGGGGCGTGTTGCAGGCCGCGCATGACGTCACCTCGTCTTCCAACTCGAGCGAGGTGCGGCAATAGCGGGCAAACTCCGTTCATTTGCGCTGCCGCTCCTGGTAACGGAAGCTGTATTCCCCAGCTGAATAACGTTGCCACTCTCCAGCACGCGAGTTCCGCGCACAGGTTGGCCCGCCACATAGACAGGACCATCGTTTTGCAGGTGCAGACGCGAGCCTTTCAGCAGCAGTGTGGCGTGATGGGCTTTAATCTCGGAATCTTTGAACAGATAGATGTCGCACGTTTGCGAGCTGCCCAGTGTGGTCTGCGGCTTATACAGAATGAACTGTTTGCCGGCCAGCGGTCCGGAGGTTACATACAGCCAGCGATCTTTGAGCGCACTCTCCACCAGGCCCATGGCAATGCCAGTTGTCAGGCCGAAGAGGCAGAAGCCGACGACGCGGCTGGTAGCTCCGCCATGCGTCACAAAGGAGATGGGATCGAAGATCACGCCGCCCAGACATGCGCCGATCGCCCCTCCCAGAACTCCATAGGCGGTCTTCTTTGACGATTGCCCGATGATGCCGTAAACCACCCCGCCAGCGGCTCCGAACACGATCCACGCAAGTCCGCGCACCACCCACACTGAGGGATTGTGATGACTGCGCACGCCCATTTGAAACACGACACTCAGACCGATCCTGTAGATCACATTTGCGCCGAAGTCGAAACCAAATCCAAGCGCTATACCCAGCAGGAGCGCGAGGCTGCCACGCAACAGGGCCTTCTTCGCGGATCGTTCCACCAGGCTCTCGGCCATCGCGAAGCCTACGCACATAAGCGTAATCATCGAAGGAAGCATCCAGACGTTGCCCCACCGCATACCGCCGTCATCGACAAATCCGGGCTCGGCAATCGCCCATCCGGCCAGTGCGCCCAACAAAGCCGGCAACTCCCAGGTAGAACCAGCCCTGCAGCAGGATGCTCCCCTTCTCGTGCTGCAACAGAGGTGCCTCAGTAGCAGCATTGATGTTGCCGTAGCTCTTTTGCCCCGTTGGCGCAGGAAGCACCGCCGCCGGCTCCACTTGCAGGGAGCGCACCGAGGTCCTCCAGAGTGACGCGCACGGTTTTCGAACGATCGTCTGGGATTCATTGAGGTTTCCTGCTTTCCGGCCGCGCGCCCGGTGAAGGATTGGCGCCCGGAGCGGGCTTGGCCTCAGGTGAGGACTGCTGCTCTTGCTGCAGCTGCTCCAACTCAATCGGCGTTCCCGTGCGCGGGTCGACGGGGAATCCCGATGAGATGAGGAAACAAAAACCAGCAGATCATGAATCCGAGCAGTAGCACCGAGAGGTACGACAGCGCAGTGACGCTGCGTTGCATCCACGGCGACTGCTTGCTGCGCGGGGACGCGGAACGGATCCGCACCGGCTCGTCATCTTCCATTTCGTCGAAGGACGACGCAGGTCTCCTTAAGCGTAATGCCTCGTCGCCGTCGCCATTGTTATCCGCACGACCGCGATAGCAGGGAATGCGATGGAGCCCGCCATCGATCCAGCCAAAGCATCCTTCCTCATCCGTGTGGGGATCGTAGACCCAGGCTACCTGGTTTGGCGACGAGAAGAAGTTCTCATGAATAAACGTGTCGTGCTCTGACAGGAACACGCCAAATCCAGGGTGGGAATGGTACCAGCCGACGATCCTTTCCTCCGGATAGCTTTGGTCTTTGACCTTGTAAATGGCTTCCCACGCGTCCTGAGTGAAAGTCACATGGGTGCCGGCCTGCGCAGCATTCACGGCTTCAATGGACGCCTGGACCCTGCACCTTCCCCGTCGTCCATCGCTCCGACGAGCACACCGCAGACTTCGGTCTTCATATGAGAGCGGGCATGTTGGCGAATGCGACGGGTCACTTCGTTGTCGATCGTCAGCGTTGGGCCGCTGCGATGGCCACGAGTGCGTTGGCTCATCGACTCTTCTTCCTTATCCAGCCACGGACAGCGACCCGAGCACCGCCGGCGCGTCGCCCGCCACGCAGTAAGAAATCTCTCGAGGTCGGGGGAGATCTCGCCGTAAAAATGTCAAAGAGGGGTAGGCCAAGATTATCCAGCGTGCGCGAGCCCAACTCCGGCTCGCCTCGATACCCGGACAGCGTTTGGACAACTCGCATGCTCGCCATCATCTGGACACCGGCCCTCGCCTCGGGTGACTGAGCCCACCGGTAGCGAAGAGCTCGTCTTCCACTCCACATTGCGGGCATATCAAGTTTGTGGATAATCTCGCGGCTGAATTCGATCACGACATCTTCTGCGTTCAGGTCCGCTCGACTGCGGGCGAGCAACCTGTTCCAGTGTGACGTCTGGGGATTTCACTGCAAAGCTGCATGACTTTCCGGAAAGGCGTAGTGACTGAGACAGTCGGGATTCTGCGTGTATTCGACCACGTAGGAAGAGTGGTGGAGACCTTCAAAGACGAATCCTCTGCCAGCCAAGCGTTTCGAGGCCATGGAGAATCTTCACCGCCTCCTGAGACTGGATGCCGCCAATAATGGAAGAAATTGTGGGGGTGGTCGGAATCTTGCCCTGAATCGTTGATTCCTGCAGCAGTAGATTGCAGGACATGCGCCGTTCGAGCAGAGCCCAGTCCGTCTCGCCGAGTGTGCACTCGTAGCAGGGTGGTTTCCCAGGGACTGAACACTCGTGCGACACCGTTGATGCCTTCAATGGCTCCATCCACCCAGGGCCGATTCACCTTCCAAGCCGCACGAT
>CAWEWV010000014.1:0-54740 GCA_963812865.1 uncultured Acidobacteriaceae bacterium
GCTGTAGGCTCCGGGCAATCCGAACTGCCGCACCTGGTTGCCGTCGAACATCAGCAGGCGCGAACCGCCCGCCCAGATGCGATGCTGGCGATCTTCGAAGAGAGAGTGGATGGCGAGCGAGGGCGCGAAGCGCGAGGTGTCTACGCGCTGCACCACGCCGTCGCGGATGCGAAAGAGCCCATTGTCGGTTCCGACCCACAAGCGGCCCGTGTCATCTTCGATGACGCTGCGGACGAAGCCGTCAGTCAGGCCTTCGCGCGCGGTGTAGGCGTGGAATTCCCCGTGATCCAAATGGAGCAGGCCGCCGCCCTCAGTGCCGAGCCAGAGACTGTCGTCCCGCGCAGGCAGCAGGCAGAACACGCTGTTCTCGGTCAGCGCCGGGCTTGAGCTGCGCCGGTACGTGAGGAACCGCGTGCCGTCGAAGCGCGCCAGACCGCCGGTCGTGCCGATCCACAGATAGCCATCCGGCGTTTGCTGCATGGCCTGGACCGTGTCTTCCGGCAGGCCTTCCTGCACGTGCCACACCTGGCGGGTGTACTGCAGTTGCGCGTTGCTGATCCCCAGCCCGCTGGGCGCGCCCATCGCTCCCAGGAGCAGCAGCAGGCTTCCCCTGGCCAGATTCCGAAACAGCCTGATCCTGGCAGACCGCGGCATTTCTCTCGGCTGCTCCAAACCGATTCCGGTTTGCAGGATACCATCCGTGAAAAGCGTCGGAGCAGGAATCAGCCCTCTTCATGCCTCTCAGGGAATACTATGAAAACTGAAATGGGTGGAGCCGATTCCCCTAAAATCCGCGTCCTGGTGATCGACGACCATCCCATCATGCGTGTCGGCATCGCGGCCATTATCCAGGCCACCGCGGACATGGTCGCCGTCGCCCAGGTCGGCAACGGCGAAGACGCAATTCCCCTCTTCGAGAAGCACCTTCCCGATATCACCCTCGTCGATCTCCGCCTGCCTGGCATGAGCGGCGTCCAGGTCATACGCACCCTCATCGCCCGTCATCCCGATGCAAAGTTCGTGGTCCTCACCACCTATGAAGGGGACGAGGACATCCATCAGGCTCTCGAAGCCGGTGCTCGCAGCTACATCATCAAAGGCATGCCGCACGATGCCCTGGTCAGCGCTCTGCGCCGCGTCCACGCAGGCGGCCGCTTCCTGCCGCCTCCCGTCACCCGCGCCCTCGCCTCGCGCCTGCCCGATTCACAGCTCAGTGCCCGCGAGAAAGAAGTCCTCAACCTGATGGTGGGAGGAAAATCCAACCGCGAAATTGCCACCGACCTCGGCATTACCGAAGCCACCGTGAAATGTCACGTCAGCGTCATTCTCATGCGGCTCAACGTGAACGATCGCACCCAGGCCGTGGTCACCGCGCTCCAGCGCGGCCTCGTCCACTTGTAATTCCCCCAGCCTCACCACGAGGGCACGGAGCGCGATCCCGCAAACCTTCATTCAATCAATGTCGCCCTGATAACGTCCCTCGTCCGAAGCGCCTCGACGTAGTCCGCAGCAGCCTCCTGTCTGTATAGCGCCTTCTGCTTCGATAATGCGGCATAAAGTCCGGTCTGCGTCCTTCGCCATGCGCTCCCCGTCGCCACACGCGAAGATGAAAATTCGATGACGCCCTTGTAATCGGACTATAATTGTCGTATTTTAAGTACGTTGCGAATCAATAGCAACCGGCCCAGCCTTTTTGAATCCCGGGTATCCGCCAAACCAGGTTTGGACCCGCGCAAGTTGAGAAGAATGATGCGTTTTGCTGTCCGATTCAGCCACCTCGTTTGCCTGTTTTGCACCCTTTCCGCCACCCTGTTGTGGGCCTCCGTGGGAGGCGGCATCTCCGGAACCGTCAAAGACCCATCCGGAAGAGTGGTCAGCCGCGCCGAGGTGAATCTGCGCGAAGTCAATACCAGCCTTGCGTACAAGACGCGAACCGACGACGCCGGCTTCTACACATTCCCGGTTTTACCCGTCGGCAAATATGTTCTCGAAATCGAGGCCACCGGCTTCGAGAAGTATCGGCGCCAGGACATCGTCCTCGATACCAGCGCGGCCCTCACTCTCAACGCCTCGCTCCAGGTCGGCAGCATCGCTCAAACCATTTCGGTCAACGACAACACCCTCCACGTCGAGACCATCAGCACGCAGCTCGGCCAGGTCATTACCGGCCGGCAGATAACCGCCGTCCCTCTCAATGGCCGCAGCTACACCGACCTGCTTTCTCTCCAGCCCGGCGTGGCTCCGTCCACTGCAATCACTTCCAGCACCGTGCAGGATGTGGGCGCCACCATCCTCGATCCCTCCGGCAGCCTCAATCCAGGCACCATCTCCGTGAACGGGCAGCGCGAGACGGCCAACTACTTCAGCGTGAATGGCAGCGATGCCGAAGAAGACGTGAACGCCGGAACCGCCATCATTCCCAACCTCGATGCCATCGCCGAGTTTCGCATCGTCACCGGCGACTTCGACGCCGAATACGGCGAATACAGCGGCGGCCAGATCAGCGTCATCACCAAATCCGGCAGCAACGCCTTCCACGGCAACGTCTTCGATTTTCTTCGCAACACCGATGTCGATGCCCGCAACTACTTCTCCCCGACGCGCGGCGTCTTCCAGCAGAACCAGTTTGGCGGTACCCTGGGCGGCCCTGTCCGCCGCGATCGCCTCTTCTTCTTCACCGACTATCAGGGAACGCGGCAGACCCAGGGCATCGATACCGGCAATATCGCCGTTCCCTCCGCTGCGGATCGCGCTGGCAATCTTGCTGACCTGGCCCCTAGCCTCACCGGCGGCGTCGGTGGTCCTTATTTTGCGAATCTCCTTAGCCAGGAACTGGGCTACACCGTGACCGCCGGCGAACCTTACTACTTGCCTGGCTGCGCGTCCTCATCCACCTGCGTCTTTCCCAACGCCGTCATCCCGCAAAAGGCCTGGTCGGTTCCTGCCGAGCGCATGCTCCAGTACATTCCGCCTTCCAACACGGCTCTGGGAACCTTCGCAACCTCCTCCTACAATCAAACCGTTCGCGACGACAAGGCAGGAGCGCGGCTCGACGCGAACAGCCGCTGGGGTCTGCTCTCCGGCTATTACTTCGTCGACGACTTCAATCTCGACAATCCCTATCCGGTCGCGCAAAGCGGCGCCAGCGTCCCCGGTTTCAACGCGCTCACCACCGGTCGAGCGCAGCTCATTGCCCTTGGAGACACCAAAACCCTCGGCGCGACCATGGTCAATGAGTTCCATCTCAGCTTCATGCGCGACAACAATAACCTTGGCCAGCCCGTGGGTGGCCGCAATGTCAGCCTCGTTTCCCAGGGGTTCGCCAACCCCAACGGCACGCCCAGCATCGTCGCGCTCGACCCCAAAGGCCAGAGCGTCGAGAATCTCAATTTCAACGCGTACTCCACCGGTGCGGCAGCCAACCAACTCATCCAGGTCAACAATACGTACCAGATTGCCGACAGCTTCTCGAAGGCCGTCAACAACCACACCATCAAATTCGGCGCCGAGTTTCACGCCGATCAGATCAACGCCGCTCCCATCGCTCAGTTCAACGGCAACTTCGTCTTCTCCGGCACGGAAACCGGCGTCGACTTTGCCGATTTCCTCATCGGCGTTCCCAGCCAGTACAACCAGAGTCAGCTCAACTCGTTCTACGCGCGCAACAAATACACCGGTCTGTTCGCGCAGGATAGCTGGCATGTTCTGCCCAGTTTCACGTTGAATTACGGTCTTCGCTGGGATCGCGTCGCTCCATGGTCGGAGAAATATAACCAGATCTCCACCTTCGTGCCCGGCGCTCAGTCCGTCGTCTTTCCCGGCGCACCTCCCGGCATCCTCTATCCCGGCGACCCTGGAATTCCCTCGACCCTCGCTCCCATCGATAAACTCGACTTCTCCCCGCGCATCGGCGTGGCGTGGTCTCCGCAATCGGAACACGACGGCCTGCTCGGCACAATTCTCGGAGCGCCGGGCGCAACCAGCATCCGTGCCAGCTTTGGCAATTTCTATACCGCCATCGACGCAGCCGCCATCAGCGTGCTCGCTGCCAACGCCCCTTACGGCACTACCTACACCAGCCCCGCCCCGCCCCTCTTCGCCACGCCCTTCCTCACCGCGGCCGACGGAACCAACTACGGTCAGCCCTTCCCCTACACCTTCGCGCCTCTCAATTCCTCGGCCAGCCATCCTGATCCCAACATCGACTGGGCCGCCAATGAGCCCATCAGCGGCATTCCCGGATACGACATCCACAACCACACCCCCTACACCGAGGAGTGGATGTTCTCCGTCGAGCGCCAGGCTGGACCGGAGACCGTCTTCGGCGCAAATTACGTTGGCACGTCCACCCACCGCCAGCGCGTCCTCGTCGAGGCCAATCCCGGCAATCCCGCATTGTGCCTGAGCCTCAGCCAGCCCAGCGAAGTCAAACCTGGCACCCTTACCTGTGGAGCGGGTGGCGAAGACACCGTTTACTACCCCATCCGCGGCGGCCAGGTCGACGGAACCCGCGGTCGCCTGGGGCCGGCCTTCGGCAGCAATGCGCTCCAGTCCAACATCGGCCACGCCAACTACAACGCCCTCGAACTCAGCGCCCGCCATTCCACCGGACGCCTCGAGTTCTCTGCTGCCTATACCTTCAGCAAATCCATGGATCAGTCGTCCAACATCGGCGAAGAAGTGAATCCCTTCAACCCATCCCTCAGTTATGCCATCTCGTCGTTCGACGTGAAGCACAACTTCGTCGTCAGCTACGATTACCTGCTCCCGTTCGACCAGCTCTTGCGCCCCAGCCGCTTAACCACCGGCTGGACACTTTCCGGAGTGACTCACATCGCCAGCGGCTTCCCCGTCACCATGATCAATAACGGCGATAACTCCCTGATCGGGACCAATCCGAACGGCGTCAACAACAGCAGCGTCGACGAGCCGGACTATAACGGTGGCCCGCTGCACTTAAACAGAAACCCCCGCACCAGCGCCAATAACTACTTCAGCCCCGGCGTCTTCAGCATCAATCCTCTGGGAACTTCCGGAACCGCGAAGCGCCGCTTCTTTTACGGCCCAGGGGCGGAAAACTACGACATGGCCCTGGCGAAGAATCTCTCGCTTTCCGAATCGAAGTCAGTCCTCTTTCGTGTGGAAGCCTTCAATGTTTTCAACCATACCCAGTTCAATGGACCCACCTCGGTCGATGGCGACATCGGCAGTTCCACCTTCGGCAACGTCGTCAGTGCCGCGCCTCCCCGGATCATGCAGGGCGCATTCAAATTCAATTTCTAAGGGTCACAGCACCCGCAGCGCCGCCACGGTCGCGTCGTCTGTCTGGATACCTCCCGAAAAATCATCCAAAGCGTCGAGGATCGACCGAACCACTTCCTCAGCAGATTCTTCCCCGCAGACCTTGGCAGCCTGGAGAAGGCCCTCAATCCCCCACTCCTCGCCCGACCGGTTCAGCGCCTCCGTCACTCCATCCGTGTACGCAAGCACCACGTCGCCAGACTGCAACCCGATGACCCGCTCCTGCCAGGCTGCATCGGAAAACAGCCCCACCGGAGCCCCGCTGGGCTCGAGCCAGTCGATGGAGCCATCGCGATGCAAAACCACCGGCGGATTGTGGCCGGCATTGACGTACTGCAGCGTGCGCGCCGTCGGATCCAGCACAGCGTAGAACAGCGTGGCATAGCGGTCGGCAGGCGAAGAGGCGCAAGCCTGAGCGTTCACAACTCGCAAAAGAGCAGGAAGGTTATTTCCAGTGAAGAGGGCCGCGGTCCGCAGCGACGCCTGCACGCTCGCCATCATCAGGGCCGCAGCCACGCCCTTGCCCGAGGCATCGCCCACCAGCATCGCCAATCGGCCGTCGGTCTGGCACGAAAAATCGTAGCAGTCCCCGCCCAGAGCGCGCATCTGCCGGCAATGCGCACCGTAGTCCATCCGGCAGTGATTCCGGGCCGGCCCCCGCATGAAGCGCTCCTGAACCGAACAGGCCTGCAGCCAATCCTGACTGACATCCACCACTCCGTCTTCAGTCGTCATAGCCAACCTCCACTCCTTAGTCGCTCCTGCACGCGCAGATTCGACATCGCTCTGTGGATTTTCCCCAAAACACTTTTTTTAGGCGAGCCATGTCGAGAACCGGCCACCGGCTCCGACTACCGGATGAAAGCGCGGACGGAGGCCCGGCAGACCGTCTCTCCCGGGAGAAGTCCGGATCGGGAACCCAGATGCGGCCGGGAACAAACCACGGAGGAGATGCAATGACGACCTTAACCCCTTATCTTTTGTTCGATGGAAACTGCAAACAAGCAATGGAATTCTACAAACATTGTTTCGGTGGCGAGCTGACGGAGATACCGGTGAAGGACTCTCCGGCAAAAAACTCGATGCTGCCCTTTCAGCACGAGAAGATCCTCAATGCCCGGCTGAAAAGCGCGAACTTAGATCTCTCGGCGTCGGACTGGCTGCGGCCCGACCGCCCGAGAGTCCCCGGCAATACCGTTTGCCTCTTCCTGAGCTGCGGAACGACACAGGAACTCCGCACTCTGTTTACAAGCCTCTCGGACGGAGCAGAAGTGACCGACCCGCTGAAAGAAATGTTCTTCGGCACGTATGGCGCACTGAACGACAAATTCGGCGTTCGATGGATGTTTCACTGCAGTCAGGGGCGCTGATCGCAGACGTATCAAAATCAGGGAAACCCAAATCGAGGAAACCAACAACGGAGGAATCGTATGCAATACATTTTGCTGATGTCCGGTACGAAAGCCGGTGTTTCCGGCTATCAAACCTGGTCGCAAGCCGATCGCGATACGCACATGCGGACCCTGGGCGCCATCGTGAAAGAGCTGAGCGAAACCGGCGAGTTCATCGCCACACAAGCCTTGGTGGAGCCGAAGGAAGCCAAAATCGTGCGCGGCGAAAAAAACGGTCTGCCCATCACGGATGGCATCTTCCCCGAATCGAAGGAATTCCTGCTCGGCTACTGGATCGTCGATGTGGCCACGCCCGAGCGCGCTTACGCGATCGCCGGCCGCATCTCTGCAGCACCTGGACCAGGAGGCATTCCGACCAACATGCCCATCGAGGTCCGGCAGTTTGCCGTTACCCGAACCTCCCCGAAATGAGCCCGGCAATCAACCTGCCTAACCCACAGAAAAGGAGCTGAAGAAAATGAAATACATTCTCATGATGAACACCATGCGGGCCGGAGCCGGCGTTCCTGCCTGGCCCAGAGCCGATCTTCAGGCGCACGTTGCATTCATGCACGCCTTGAACCGCGATCTGCAGAACTCCGGCGAGTGGGTCCTGGCCGAAGGCCTTTCCTTCCCCGATCAGGCCCGCCTCGTGCGAGCCGCTCACGACGGCGCTCCCGTCACCGATGGCGTCTTTGCGGAGTCGAAGGAGTTTCTCGCCGGTTTCTGGATCGTCGACGTGGACACTCCCGAGCGGGCCTACGCGATTGCAGCCAGGGTTTCGGCGGCGCCCGGTCCCGGAGGAAAACCCCTCAACATGCCCATTGAGGTCCGTCCGGTGATGAGTGCACCGCCGCCGGAGATGCTGTGACGGATGCGGCGGCAACAAAACCATGGAACCCAAATTCAGAGCACCTGCTGCGAGAACTCGCGCCCCAGGTGCTCGGTGTCGTCGCGCGCCGCTTCTGCGATTTTTCGTCAGCCGAAGACGCTGTGCAGGAGGCGATGCTCGCCGCCTTCCGGCAGTGGCCGCAGGAAGGCATCCCCGAGAATCCACGCGCCTGGCTGATCCGCGTGGCCTCCTGGCGCATGACCGACATGATTCGCAGCGAGATCGCGCGCCGCGAGCGCGAGACCGCCATCACGGCGCAAGAAGAGCCGGCGATCGCGCCGGCAGAAGCCATCGAGGCGGATATGGATCCCGAAGACACTCTCATTCTCCTGTTCATGTGCTGTCATTCCGCCCTGAGCAACTCCTCGGCGATCGCCCTCACGCTGCGCGCCGTGGGCGGTCTCACCACCGCGGAAATTGCCAACGCCTTTATGGTTCCCGAAGCCACCATGGCCCAGCGCATCAGCCGCGCAAAACAAAGGATCAGGACATCCAGGGTTCCCTTCGGCCTGCCCACTCCCGAGGAGCGCAGAGAGCGTCAGCCTGCCGTTCTCCATGTGCTCTACCTGATCTTCAGCGAAGGATACGCCAGCAGCATCGGCGCACAATTGCAGCGGCTGGATCTGGCGCAGGAGGCAATCCGGCTCACCCGCAGCACCCGAGCGCTCCTGCCCGAGGACGCAGAGGTCGCCGGGCTTCTGGCCCTGATGCTCCTCACCGACGCGCGGCGCACAGCACGAACCGGATCGGGGGGCGAGCTCATCCCGCTTGACCAGCAGGACCGCAGCCTCTGGGATCAGGCAGCGATTGCCGAAGGTAGCGCCCTGCTGACCCTCGCTTTGTCCAAAGGAAACGTGGGGCTCTACCAGTTGCAGGCGGCCATCGCCGCCGTCCACGACGAAGCGGCGCGAGCGGAACAGACAGACTGGCCGCAGATCCTGGCCTTGTACGAATTGCTGCGCCGGGTGTCGCCCGGGCCCATGGTCACTCTCAACCACGCCGTTGCCGTCGCCATGGTGCATGGTCCAGCCCGCGGTCTTGAGTGCCTGCAGCCGCTCGACAGCGACGAACGATTGAGCGGACATTACCGGCTCGATGCGGTGCGCGGCCATTTGTTCGAAATGCTCGGTGATTTCTCCCGGGCCGTCCACCACTATCGGACCGCAGCCAGCAAGACCACCAGCCTACCTGAACAAATGTATCTGATGACCCAGGCAGCTCGACTCGAAGAGCCCCACAACCCACTCAACGGCAAGCGTCTCGGCCCGGTATAGTTCATCCGGTGCCCATTCGTACCTGGCGTGGGCCCGCGATTGGAGCAAACGATCCTCACTGCGGCTTGCCATCCTCCAGCAGCGCGGCAGCACGCTCCAGCAGCATCCGATCCCGTTCGGGATCCCGTTTGCGAGGTCCGGTTTCATTCACTGGCTCCGCATTCACCCGTGCGGTCAGCGTTTGCACCGCTGCCACGCTCGCCTCGTACAGTTGTGGAAAGCGCGCAATTTCCTGCCGCGCGGTCAGAGGTCGATAGTTCAGGCGGTCTCCCATCTCCCACGCATCGATCAGCACGTTGGGTGACCACGCTGCAGGCCACACGGCATTCAGCGCGTCGTAGGCCGCGTGCAGACGTGCAATCGAACCCGGGATACCGTCCAGCTTCGACCGCGCAGCCAGCGAACCGGCGCTGCGATGAATCTCGATGCGCACACGCGTATGAACCGAATAGCGCGGCGTCGTAATCACCGTCATCAGCGTGTTGCCCTCGTAGCGCCAGCCGGGCTTGTTTTCTTCCTGTCCCGTGAAAGTGAGTGCGGTGCCGTCCACAGTCACCGACGCGGGTGGCCAGTCATCCGGCAGTTCCAGCTCATACGCGCGCTCCGCAATCGCGCCAGGATAACTCCCCTCCACCGGCGCAATTTCGACGGTGAGGCTATCGCCTTTTTGCGTCGCGCTCAGCGGAGTCCAGGTGCACACGCCGCGCTGATACGCCTCCGACTGACTTTCATCGGCATAGAGCCGATAGCTGCTGCTGTGGCCGTCGGCGAGCGGATAGATGCGGACAAGAAGCGGGTCGACAGGTTTTTCATCCGTGTATTCCATGCGCGGTTGACCAGGAACAATCGCCCCCGCGGGCAGATAAACAGGGATCTGATCGATGGAGAACTTACGCTTGACTTCAGCTGGACCCGTGAAATGGCGGCCCGTGGCGCGCTCGATCCAGTCGCCCTCGGGAATCCACACGGACTCCTGCGCCAACTGCGTGGTGGAGTCGGCCGGCGTAACCACCGGCGCTACAATCATCTGGCTGCCAAAGACATATTCATCCTTGTGATCGTAGGCAGCCTCCGCCTCCGGCCAGTCGTAATAGAGCGGGTGCAGAAAAGCCACGCCGGTGTCATAGGTTCTGCGGCCCTCCGTGTAGAGATAGGGCTGCATCGCATACCGTTCGCGGAACGTCGCGCGCATGATCGACGAGTAGGGTTCCGGATACGCCCAGATCCTCCGCTCTGACTCAGGATTCTTCGTCGTGTGCGTTCGCAGAATCGGACTGAAAGCCCCAAACTCGACCCACCGCGTGTAGAGTTCCGGATCGACTGCGCCCGGCATGTGCCCGCCAATATCGTGGCTCCAGTAGGCATAGCCCACATTGGCCGCCGTCGCCGTGAACCACGGCTGGAAGGCAAGCGAAGGCCACACCGAGATCGTGTCGCCGGAAAAACCAATCTCATAGCGATGGTTTCCCAGACCGCCCCAGCGGTGGAACAGAAGCGGCCGCTTCCCCTCCCGCTCCTGATCGGTGAAGTGCACATAGTTCAGCCACCAGGTGGGATTCACCCCAGGCGTGCTGGTATTTGGCTCCTGCTGCCAGTCGAGCCACCAGAAGTTGATGCCTTCATGCTCCAGCGGATGGTGCAGCAGGTCCATGTAATTCGTCGCGAATTTCTTATTGGTAATATCGAACGGCACATATTTTTTGGTCGCTGGATCGATGCCCATTGCGCGCGCCATCGCAGGATACGCCGCCTCCCACGGCTGCACGCCCGACGCCGGATGAAGGTTCAGCGTGACCTTCAGTCCCTCATCGTGCACATGCGAGAGAAACGCCTTCGGATCGGGAAACAGCAACGGGTTCCACGTGTAGCCCGACCAGCCCAGATCATGGCCGGACTGATCCGTCTCGTGCATCTCCTCCAGCTGCGTCTTGTTCAGGTGCCAGTCCATGTCGATCACGAGAACGTCCAGCGGCACCGTGTTGTCATGAAATCCCTGGATCAAATTGTCGAGTTCCTGATCGCTGTACGCCCAGTAACGCGACCACCACGTCCCAAACGCAAACCTCGGCGGCAAAGGAATCCGCCCCGCTACCCGCACATAGTCGTGCAGCGCCTGCTTGTAGTCGTGTCCGTAGCCAAAGAAATACCAGTCCTCGCGATCGCCGGCCGGCCGCTGCATCACCCACGGCCACGGGCTTTGCTCGCCCTGCGTAAAACTGAAGTTGTCGGAGTCAAACAGCGGGCGGGTTGAATCGTCCACCAGCACCCACCCGTCGCGAGAGACGAGCCCTTCTCCGATCGGCTCCTTCGTCTTATCGCCCAGCGCTCCGTCGAGCGTCCGCGTCGTGCCCTGCAGGTTGCCGCTGTTGACCATCCCCGGGTGCCACGTCACCGGCTTGCCGTCGACGGTGACGCGAATGGAAAGATTGCCCGCCGCAAACTTCCCGTCGTTTCCACCGGACCCGTCATAGGTCAGCTGCAGTGCACCGGTATCCAGCGTGATGCGATCGCCCTCCCGCTTGACGCTGTATTGCGGCACCGGCAATCGCCTGTTGAGAAAGACAAGCGACGGATGGTCCTCGAACTTGCCGTCGCGTGCCCACTCCATCCGCAGCAGCTGTGGCGTCAGCACCGTGATGCGCGCGTGGCCCGCCTTCACTACGGCTGCGGCATCGGCAACCGGATCGTAGGACGCCCTGGAGGATGCCATCGGTTCGGTTCGACGCGTCTCCTCCGCCGCCTGACCGTAGAGCTGCGCTGCAAAGAAGCAAAGCAACGCGCAGAAGAAGAAGAGAACAACACGAAAGGGCGCGGCGCCAGCTGCGAAAGTCCGCCAGAATTTCATCTCCGGATTATTGTGCCACCTCCGCGGCGACCAGGGTTCCCTCTCCGGAGACGCCAATCATCGCCGTTGATCGCACTGTGCAAGTCGATTCGCAACTCCCCGCCTGTGACGACTCGGCGTGGGACACGCGAAAAAACAAAGGCCCTCTCTCGGCGATCGAAGAGAGGGCCGTTGCAATCGAAGCGTGTTTTAGTCGTCCAGATCAGCCGTCGTGGGTGCCGGGTTATTAAATTCGCTCGGAGGCCGAACCGTCTTCTCGCCCGGGTATGGCCGCACAAACCCGGTCGACATGTACCAGTTCAGATGATTCACCGTGTCCGGATTTTCGGAGTCGGGTTTGGTCAGTTTGCCCGCGAAGATCTGCGTCTTCTTCTTCATCCACGCCGCCCGCAGCACCTTGACCGCCGGGCTGTCCGTGGTTTTGGATGCGGTCGCCGTAACGCCCTGGTCCAGCGGGACCTGGTTGGGCACGTGCGTCCATGGCTGGAAGTTCGCCGCCGGCGGTTGCCCCTTCACGAAAGCCGTCCGCATGGGCGAGGCCACAAGGTCGAACTGGTTCATCGGCGGCAGACCGAGGATTTGCTCGATCGTCCGCGTCATGTTGACCTGCGTGTAGTATGTGTGATCGGTCGGCCCGTTCTGCACCGTATACGGGCTGACAACGTAGCCTGGGCTGCGGTGACCGTCGACGTGGTCGACACCATTCTGCGCGTCGTCTTCTTCCACGAAGATCGCTGACGAAGACCACACCTTGCTGTGGCTGATGGAATCGATGATGCGCCCAACCGCCAGGTCGTTATCGGCCTGTTCGGCGTCCACCGACGGCGGCCCACCAGTGTGGTCGCACATCACCCAAAGGATGCTCTGCGACGGCACCGAACCCGCTGCGACGTCTTTGTTGAAGTCCTGCTCCCAAAGGTCGACCCGGAACTGATCGGGGATGCCCAGATCGAACTGCGGGAAGTTCGGGACCAGGTGGTCATGCACGGCAGGAAGCGACGATTGCGCCTGGACCGTGTTCTGGTAGTACAGAGTCGGCTCGGCCCCTGCCTCGAACTGCTGCGCATCGTTGTAAAAGTCACTCCAGCTCGGCTCGCTGGTCGACCCATTCGGCTGCTTGAACGTATCGTTTTCCACGTACTCCCCGTAGATCTTCACCGGCAGACCTGCGGCGGCGGCTTCCGAGAACAGGAAGCCCTTGTTCTGATACGCGAGCGCATCGCCGGCGTTCCCGCCCGGATAGCTGCGAACCCAGTCAGGCGACTGGATGTCGTCGGCGTACGGCGCCATGCCCTCGGTGATCCACTGGTGACCGTCGGCTGACTGGCGGCTCGGATCGTAGAAATTGTCGAACAGCGGGAAACGCTTCACCAGCGCGTGCACATTCGGCGTGTCCGTCGCGCCGAACACCGCCAGCGAGGGATCGCCATTGCCGGCGGCCACGTCGCCCAGGATCTGATCGTAGGTACGGTTCTCACGGATGATCATGAACACATGCTTGATCAGCGACGGATCGCCAATCTTGTTCGGGATTGCGACCGGCTTCACACGCGGATTGCCACCGGAGGCGCTCTCAATGTTCCGTGTCAGATCCCAGTGGTTGTTCTGGAAAACCTGCTCGGTCATCTGCGCCAGGGTGTCGCCGTTCGGCACCGGAACGATGCTGACCGTGCCGTTGTCCTGGTGCGTGTTGTAGTCGCTGACGCCGAAGTCGGTCTCGAATGAATTACGCGCCCCGATGCCCTTGTCGTTGGAAACGATGAGCACGTTGTTGGTCTTGTCGAACACCACCGAACTGGGCGCATACGCTACCGGGATCATGCCCACCACCGGATTGGCCGAGCCGTTGCCCAGGTCGACCACCCCAATCGCGTTGGCATTGTAAAGCGCCACGTAGGCGACGCCGGTATCCGGATCGACGGCGATCGAGTTCGGCGCCGCGCCGTAAGCCGCCTGCCCTGCGCCAGGCACTCCGATCGGCAGCCCAAGGCTGATCGTCCGCGTCACCTTGTTGCTCGCCGTGTCGATAACCGAAATGGTGTCGCTGTAGGTGTTGGCCACCAACAGCTTCTGTCCCCAGAAGGCCATCCCGGTCGGATGAAGTCCGGTCGGAATGGTAGCCGTCACCCTCATCGACGCCAGATCGACCACAGAAACCGTGCCTGTGATCGCTGCACCCACCACCGGGTCGGCGACGATTTCAGTTCCCGAGGAGTTGATCTGAAAGTCCGCCTCCGTCGCCGCGCGGCCGCCCTCGTTGCTGACGTAGGCGGTGGTGCCGGGCCGTGTCGATTACGACGCTGTGCGGCGCGTTGCCAACCCGAATCTGCGTACCCTGAGTCGGTGGCGTCGCGGTCAGATCGATCTTGGCGAGCGTGTCGTTCTGGTTCAGCAGCGCGTAGGCACTCTTGCCATCCAGAGAAACCGCCACGCCGCCCGGATACGAAGTGCTCGAAGTGTAGAACGAGCCGCATGGGTTGGCATACGCCGCCGGAGGACTGTTCGGGAAACACTGGATGAAGGAAGTATTCGGCGGCACACTGACCTGCACATCGTCGCTCAGCAGGCCCGCGGGTGAAACGTTGGCGACCGTGACGTGGCTGCTGTCCTGGCTGAACACCAGATACTTGCCGTCCGGCGAATACGCGATGCCGCTGTAGCTGCCGCTCGGATCCTTGGCGAACGGGATGTAGTTCTGCAGAACATCGCCCGTGACCGTGTCGAAGATCTCGACGGCGCCGTTGCCATCGGCCGTCGACGTACCCATGGTGAGAACGGCGGCGGTGTGAGTATGGGCGTTGGGGTTCAGTGCGATGGACTTCGCGCGCACCCGGATCCCGAGGTCGACCTGGGTGCCGGCCGGCGTAATGATCTGGCCACTGCTGACCACCCATGAGCCGTTCGACTGCGGGCCGGTCACGTAAGTCGGGTACGGCCGGGACTGAGCCAGGAGCCCGGGAACCGCCAGCCCTGTCGCCAGCAGGCCGGCGATTGGACGAAAACGGTTGACCCCGAGACTTATTTCGAGAGCTCTTTTGAGACGCCTTGCGGGACATCGAGCGTTCCTCCTTTGGTTTTTCATCAGGTAACAGGGCTCGGCCGTGCAATACCGAGGGAGATACGACCAGCGCTCCCTCCACATCGAGGGCACCAGGCAGAACGACAATCGGGAAAAGGCTTATGACGAATCGGCGCGGACGAACTGCGCCATGGAGCGAGGCTAGAGGCGCGTGCCGCACAGCAGCGTGACACCCGCATTGCAGTTTTGTCATCCCGTCCAGACAGCTGCGTCGCAGTTCATTCGCGGATGGTCGCGCGCATCTGGCGCGTTCAGCGGGCCGCCGGCTTTTCACAACGGCATCGGCTCCCGCCGCCTCGTCAATGAACAACCGCTCCATGGGAATCAGCGCAGGTTCACGCGGCTGCCCGGCGTTCTTCTGCCCGGACCAGCGGCATGCGCAACGTGACGCAGGTTCCGCATCCGGGTTGGCTGGCGATCGCAGCGCTCCCGCCATGAAGCGTCATGATGCTCTCGACGATCGCCAGACCCAGCCCGGTCCCGCCCGACGTCCTCGAGCGAGACGGATCGACGCGGAAGAAGCGATCGAAAACCCTGGGCAGCGCATCGGCGGGAATACCGGCGCCCGTGTCAGACACCTCGATCCATATCTCTCGATCGGCGGCGGAGGCGGCCAGAGTGACCGCACCGCCGCGAGGTGTGTGGGCGATCGCGTTCGACACCAGGTTGCTCACCGCTCGCAGCATCAGAGACCGATCCAGCGCGGCGACGATGCGATCGGCACCTCCGGCGGTAACCAGAGAAACCCCGGCGTCCGACGCTGTGGCCTCGTAGTAATCGCGCACCGCTCTGAGCAGTTCCCCCACATTCATCGGTTGCCGGTGCAGATCCGTAACCGGACTCTCCGCCCGCGCCAGAAACAGCAGATCGCCGATCAGATCGGAGAGCCGCACCGTTTCTTCCAGCGAAGACTCCAGCACCTCCCGGTACTCCTCCACCGTTCGCGCGCGAGCCAGAGCCACTTCTGCTTCGCCGCGAATATTGTTGATCGGCGTTCGCAGGTCGTGTGCGATATCCGCCGTGAATCGCGAGATCTGCTCGAAGGATTCATCCAGACGCGCCAGCATCTCATTGAAGGTTGCCGCCAGCGCGGCCAGCTCCGACGGATAACCCTCCGCCCGGATTCTTTCGCGCAGGTTGGTCGACGTGATTCTCCGGGCCGTCGCGGCCATCTCCTCCACCGGGCGAATGCCATGGCGCGCAATCCCGAAGCCCACCAGGGGAAACAGAATGGACGTCGCCAGCAGGATCGCCCAGAACCAGAACCGATAGCGCCGCAGCAGCTCTTCTTCCTGAGCCACGTCGATGGCGATTTCAATCGTGTTGGTGCGAGCCCCCGCCGTGTGCGCCCCCTCTGCGCCCACTCGAGCCACCGCGCTCGTCACCCGAAACGCCTGCCCGCTCCTGCCCGTCATCGAAACCAAATGCTCGGGGCGGCTTCGCGTGCGGCTCCGCAGTTTCCCGAGGTCCAGCCGTTCCGCCATTCCGGGCGTGGTCAGGATCGGCCGGTCATGCTCATCAAGAAGCCGAATGTAAAACTGCTGGTATCTTCGCGCCGCAGACTCCAGCTCAATCTCTTCCCGCAGCCCGTCCTGGTCGTCAGGACGCTCCCGCAGCAGTGTGCGCAGTACATGTAATTTGTCCGCCAGAAACAGGTCGGTGCTGCGGTCCAGTTCGATGCGCAGCACGATGTAAAGGCCGGCGGTAGCCAGCAGCAGGAAAAGAGCCACAACCGAGTAAGCCGCCGCGAGTCGAAAGGCCAGCGTTCTCCGCAGGCCCGCAGCCGCCGATCGCTTATTGTTCTGCTTCGAGAACATAACCGGCGCCGCGAACCGTGTGAATCAGCTTTACCGGGAACGGATCGTCGACCTTGCTGCGCAGCCGCCGGACGTTCACGTCCACAACGTTGGTATCGCTGTCGAAGTTCATATCCCACACCATCTCGGCAATCAGTGTCCGCGACAGCACCTCGCCGGCGCGCCGCGTCAGCAGGCTCAGCAGCAGAAATTCCTTGGCCGTCAGATCCACCTTCTGCCCGGCGCGCGTGGCGCGATGGCGGAACAGGTCAATCTCCAGATCGGCGATGCAAAGAGTCTCCGGAGCTCGCGGCGTTGCCCTGCGGAGATGCGAACGCACCCTCGCCAGCAGTTCGGAAAATGCGAACGGTTTGATCATGTAATCGTCCGCACCCAGCTCAAATCCCTGCACCCGATGGTGCACCGCATCCCGCGCCGTCAGCATCAGAACCAGCGCCTTCCGGCCTGCCTCACGCACACGCGCCAGCACCTGCCAGCCATCGAGACCAGGCAGCATCACGTCCAGCACGATCAGATCAAAATCCACTTCCAGGGCCAGGTGCAAACCCTGCACGCCATCGCCGGCAACGTCGACAACATAGCCCGCTTCGCTAAGCCCCTTCCTCAGGAACCGCGCCGTTTTCACCTCATCTTCGATCACCAGAATTTTCATCTCTGCCCTCGCTCGCCGTGCAAGGTTAAAAATCCAGCCGCAGTGCGAACTGCATCTCGCGCGGTGTTCCCGATCCCACCGGTGTAATCGGAGAGACGCTCGTGTTCACCGTGGTGATGATGCTGCCGAACCCCGTGGTGTTCGACGGGTTGAAAGTGGACTGCGGCTGACCCAGCTGCGGATGATTGAAAATGTTGTAGAACTCCGATCGGAATTGCAGTTGCGTACGCTCCGTCAGCACAAACTTCTTGCCCGCGCCGAGATCGATCTGCCAGGTGCCCGGACCAGGAAGCAGGTCGCGCGGCGCGGTGCCGAATTCTCCAGCCGGTGCAGAGAATGCGGCGGGATTGATCCACTCCCCAACCCGCCTGCCCCGCGGCGGCGTGAGTGAAACGCCGGGAACCAGGTCGGGACGCTCGGTGCCCGTCGCTCCATCCGGTGCGGTATAGCTGCTCGGCATCAGCACATTCACCGGAAAGCCGGTGCGCGCCAGCGCCGTTGTGCTCAACTCCCAGTTGCCCGCAATCGCTCTCGCCACGCCGCGCTGGTTCAGCATCGGCTCGCCCGCACCGAAGGGAAGCTGGTACACCGCATTGCCATTCACAACATGGCGAGCGTCCCAGGCGCCGCTGGCCCGATCGCAGGCCAGGCACAACGGATTCTGCGGCGAGAGATTGTCGCCGTCGCCGCTGCCGTTGGATCCGTTGTCGATTTCGTGCGCATACATGTAGTTCGCCGCCACCAGCAGACCGTGCGCGACCGGACGCCTCACCGCGACCGAAAGCCCGTTGTACGAGCTCATCCCCACCGACCCGCGCCAGCCAATGGCCGGAGCGAAGGCCGCATATTGCACAACCCCCGTCGCCGGATCGATCAGGTTCACCACGTTGGTCTCCAGCAGATGCACGCCGTGGCTTCCCAGGTACGAAACCGTGCTCACGAAGTTCGCCGGCAGCTCGCGTTCCACCGCGAGGTCCCACTGCTCCACGTACGTGTCCTTCCGGTTCCGTTGTTCGGCGTTCGGTGAAATGGTCCCCGCGCCGAATACAACCGGCCAGGAAACCGGTGACTTCGCACTGCCCGTCGCCGAATAGGACGGGATTTCGTTCTTGGCGGGCAGATTCTGATCGTCCAGCTGTCCATCCTCGTGATAGGTGCCGAATCCACCGCGAATCACCGTCTCCCCCGCCTTCCGCGGCGTCCAGGCAAAGGCCACGCGCGGATCGATATCGCCGTAGTTCTGCTGGCCGAAGCTGGCGCCCACGCCGCAGTATCCCTGCGGCCCGCACGTGGCAAAGTCGAAGGGATTCGCCTTTCCGTTTTCCTCGCTGAACAGATCGAAGATCGTGTAGCGCAGTCCCAGGTTGAAAGTGAGGTTGGGCCGCCATTTGTAATCGTCCTGCGCGTAAACGAAGTAATCGTTCTTGCGCAGATGGTTGACTGGCAACGCGCCCGTCAGGCTGGCTTTGCTCACCTCATTCGCCGCCAGGTTCTCCGCCGTGGAAAACGTAATCTTTCCGTGTTGCCCGTATTCCTGGTTCAGTTGAATGCGGCGGAACTCCACTCCCGCTTTGAAAATATGCCGGTCGTGAGCCCAGGTCAGATTATCGATCCCCGAAAACGAATTGCCCACGTAGATGCTGTCGTAGTTGTAGTTCTCCGTCACAAATCCCGGCCCAGGCCCCGTCGCAATCGCAATCTGATAAATGATCCCGGAGTCGCTGTAGTTGTACTGGTTGTCGGTGGAGCGATTGAAGCCCGCCTTCACCTCGTTCACGAAATGGGGATTGAAAACGTGCAGTAATTCCAGCTCGCCATTCACCGGCGCCGAGACCCTCTGCTCCAGGTCGGTCGCGGAAGCCGAAAGCGGCTGCGTATCGACCGACCGGTCGTAGTTGAAGCGCAGGAAGCCCGTGGTCTTCTCTGTGAAATGCTGGTCGACCCGGATCATCGCGGAGCTTTCGTTGACTACCTGCTCGCATGCGCAGGTCAGCAGGTCGTAGTCCATGTAGTGTGGGTCACCTGGATCGTTGGCGGGCGTCCACGGCGTCAGAATCGCCTTTGGACCGGCGCCCGGATATCCGTGAATCATCGCGTACACCGGCGAAGTGCTCGGAACCGTTGCGATCAGCGACGGGCTCGGCACATCGCCGCTCACCGGATACCCCCAGTTCTGCCGGTAGGCCTCCGCAGCGACAAAGAAAAACATCTTGTCGCGCACCATCGGACCCCCTGCCGATCCACCGAACTGATTCAGGCGAAGCGGCTGCTGCGTCTCGCCGTTCGAGGCCCAGCCCGGCAGGGGTGCGTCAAAAATATCGTTGCGCAGATACTCGAACAGTCGTCCGTGGAAGCGGTTGCTCCCCGAGGGCGACGTGACGTCCAGTTGCGCTCCCCCCGTTGCCCCAACCTCCGAGGTCGACAGCAGCGTATCAACGCGGAACTCCGCGATCGCATCCAGCGGAATGGCGAGCCGCACCCACTGCCGCTGCGTCTGATTCACGATGTTCGTCGCATCGACGCCGTCGTAAGTGAAGTTGCTGTCGTCAAGACCGCGTCCGGCAAAACGAACCGTCCGCTGATTATCGCCACCCGTGTCAATTGCGCCCGGCACAAAGGCCGTCAGCTCGGCCCAGTTGCGGCCGTTCAGCGGCAATTCCTCTGCCTGCTCTCTCTCGATCAGCCCGGTCACCGCGCTGCTGTTGCGCTCCATCAGTGCCGAGCTGGCTGAAACACGGATGTGCTCTTCGCCCCCTGCCACCTGCAGCGACGCATTGAGCGTGCGCGTTCGCCCGATCACCTGCTCCACATCGACAAACGTCAGAGTCCTGAATCCGGCGTGTTCGTAGGTGATCGTATACACTCCCACCGGCAGATCAGTAAGGCTGTAGCTTCCATCCGGCGACGACATCGTTTCGCGCCGCAGCTGCGTCGAGTTCTGTACCGCCACGACGTGCGTCTGCGGCAGCATGCGGCCCGCAGCGTCGGTGACGTTGCCGCTCAGTCCGCTCCGATCCAGCTGCGCAAACGAAATGCCGGCCAGCAAAAACACCGCGCCCCAGCCAGTCAGAACGCGCAGGCCTCGAAATGCAGTCACCGTGGTGCGGGCGACAGGATGTCTCGGTTTCCAATCGCAATGCATGCGGCCTCCATACAAACCGGCTATCGGCGTCAGTTTGGATTTTCTGCGCTGCTCGCGCTGCCGGCACCACAGCCGGCAGCGGCTTCGCACTCATCGGAGGCGCAATCGAAAGTGCCGACTGCGTGTCCAGCGCGATTGGTCGTAGTCACATCGGGAGAATGCGAATCGGTCGGGATTCCCCCAGCGTTCTTGCAGACGTCATGGAGCGGGCGGAACGGGAGTTGTTGTCGAATCCATCACAAATGGCAGCGAGATGGCCTGGAGCGTCAGCTCTCCGGAAGCAGCAGGTGACAACTTTGTAACCCCCATTCGTTAGCGCCGTGTCACACCGATATTAACGTTCCACGAAACGCGCAACCTCCTGGGATGCCTCGGTTCCGTCCGCAAACACCGCAGAAAAAATCGCGGGGACCTGGCCCCCTCGCTCTTCGCCATATTTGGTTAAGATCGAACCACCGTTTTCGCCACCATGCCTCCCAGACGCAAAATCATCGTCTACATCGCCACCAGCGCCGACGGCTTCATTGCCCGGGCCGACGGCTCCGTGGACTGGCTCGACCGCCCCAGTCCCAAAGACAACTACGGCATGGGCGCCTTCTATCAATCCATCGACACGATCCTCTGGGGCCGCAAGACGTGCGACATGGCGCTCGATTTTCAAAAGAAGGGGATCGCCGGATCGGGCTTCGATCCAAAAGTGAAGAACTATGTCTTCACCCGCGGTCCGCTGCCATCAGCAGCGCCGGCAGGCGTGGAACTCGTGAACAAACCGATCAAAGCCTTCGCACAGCGTCTGCGGCGCAAAAAGGGCAAAGACATCTGGATGATGGGTGGCGCCGGCATCATTGCATCGTTCCTCGACGCGGGCGAAATCGACGAATTCATGATCCATATGATTCCCACCTTCATTGGGGAAGGCATTCCACTCATCGCGCCCGCTCGCCGCACCGTGCCTCTGAAACTGCTCTCCTCGACGAAGTTCCGTGACGGCGTGGTCAAGCTGCACTACGCCATCCGCAAGTGAGCCGCACTCTGCGGAATCATGCCGCCCGTCTCGTCACGATCTACGGCGCTCTGCCCCGCCCGGCACGCCGGAACCGGCCGCACAAGCCCGAACGCGTTCTACACTGGCGTTCAGCAGCGAACCCGCCTCTTCCCAGCCAGGGTGGTGTCATGAACCAGTTCCAGCGCGCGTCCAAAGATCCGCTCCTTTCCCTCACCCTTCTCTTTCTCGGCGCCGTCCTGCCCGCAATCGCCCAATCCTGCGGCTCTTCCTCCCTCGCCGTTCAGGTTCTCGGCTCCGGCGGACCCGAGCTCCAGGACAAGCGCGCCTCCACCAGCTACCTCGTCTGGGATCACGGCCGCGCGCGCGTCATCGTCGACGCCGGCAGCGGCAGCTCTCTCCGCTTTGGCGAAAGCGGCGCCAACATGTCGCAACCCGATGTAATTTTGTTCAGCCATTTCCACATCGACCACAGCGCCGACTTCCCTTCCCTCGTCTTTTCCTCATGGTTTGAAGACCGCAGCCGCCCCCTCCCCGTCTACGGGCCGCCCGGCAACCAGTACATGCCCTCGACCGTTGAATTCGTCCACGACCTCTTCAGCGATCCACATGGCGCATGGCGCTATCTCAGCGAGCTCGTCGATCCCGGCCAGGATGGCACCTACAAATTACAACCGCACAATGTCAATGCCGGCCCCGCGCCGATCCTCGTCCTGCACACCGGTGACATGACCCTCCATGCCGTCCGCGTCATCCATGGAGCCTTCCCCTCGCTGGCCTGGCGTGTCGACATCGGCGGCAAGCGCATCGTCTTCAGCGGAGATACGAATGGAGACGGCGACGGCCTCACGCAGCTCGCCACCAGCGCCGACCTGTTGGTCGCTCACAATGCCGTTCCCGAGGGAGCCACCGGAGTCGAACGCCGCCTGCACATGCCGCCGTCCGTCATCGGAACAACCGCCGGCAACGCGCACGTCCACCAGCTCGTCCTCTCCCATCGCATGTTGCGCACGTTAGGAAATGAGAAAGAAACTGAAGCCGAAATCCGCCTGCATTACGCAGGACCCCTCGCCTTCGCCAACGACCTCGATTGTTTTCCCGTGAACTAAGGCCCGGTCAGGCCCTGCTTACCACCGGTATACCGTCAGATTATCCAGATAGACCGTGGACGCCCCGCTCGCGCCCCTCCCATCCACCTGCAGATTCGTCAGTAGCGTCGATCCCCATCCCAGTGCAAATGCCGACGGGACCGTCACCTTGATGTCCTGCTCCACCCCATCCAGCCAAACCGACTGATACGTCACATTACCCGCATCGTCGCGCGAGTAGGCGACCTGCACGTGGTGCCATGTATCGACGCTCCAGTCCTGCACGTTGCAGGCGGCGTCCGAGTGCAGCCACTGATCGTTAAAATTCTCCGGCGTCCCCGCATTCGTCGTGTAGTCCCACGTCTGCGACCAGCCATCGCACTGGAACCCGTAGATGACCGTCTGCCCGTTGGCCATCGTCTGATTCATATCCATCTCGAGATTGGCGACGTCGTTCACCGAACCGTCCAGATACACCCACGTGTCGTAAAGGAAATGCGTCGCCGCCGTGTCCTGTCCAAACGAAGCAAAATACCGCTCGCCGCCGTAGTTCACAAACGTCGTACCGAACTTCCGCGCCTGCCCGCTCAGCGAAGGGGAATCGACCAGGCTCATCGTCCCGCTCGCGCTCCCGCTCGAACCACTGGTGCCCGTGTCGTACGCCGCCTGCCAGGTGCCCATCGCCTGAATTCCGCTCACACTGAGCGCATTGGAGGGAACCAGTGCCAGCGCCCCCGAGGTCCCCGTTCCCGACCCGCTCCCTGACCCACTCCCGGACCCGCTTCCACTCGAACCGGACCCCGAACCACCCGATCCGGACCCCGAGCTTCCCGAGCCAGACGCCCCACTGCCGGATCCCGATCCGCTGGAGCCAGATCCCGATCCACTCGATCCAGACCCGCTTCCGCTCGATCCAGACCCCGAGCCTCCCGAGCCAGACGCGCCGCTGCCGGATCCCGATCCACTCGAACCGGATCCGGAGTTCCCGCTCCCGCTGGATCCCGTTCCGGTTGTGCCGGAACCGGATCCGGTTCCGCTCGCAGAGCCGCTACTCGACCCGCTCGTCGCTGTCGTTGGATTGGGTACGATCGAGCCGCAGCCGGCAATGACCGACGCAGCAATCAGAATGGCAAGAGAACCAGCAGTCCAGCAAGAAAATTTCACAGTCAAGCCCACGCGAGTGAATTTCGAGCGCGTCAGGTCGGGCTTGCAGACACTACTGCGCCGGATGCCAGCGCAAAATTGCGGCATTCCCCGCTAACAGTTCTCCACGATCCGCATTTCTCGGGTGTAGTTAACCAAAAAGTAAGCGAGGTTATCCGTGACGGCAATCACACGAATGAGGAGCGTCGAAAACCCCAGTAACTTGGGGCTGTGCGCCGCGTTTGTACCAGGATAAAAACAGACTTATGGCTCAAGTAACTGCGGTAACTTGCCTGTCTCAGCCCTCGGTCTTCAAGACATGCTCCGTAATGACCTGAAAGTGATAGCCCATCACCGCCATCGTCATAGCCACGCCGAAATACCTGCGATAGCGCAGGGCCGCTGTCAGCACAAACTTCCAGTAGCTCAGCTGCGCTCTCCCGAGGATCCCCTGGCGCACGATCGACAGACCCATGGCGCGCGCATTCGCCAAACTTATTTGCGATCGATACTGCGGTCGGCAGCGCTTCAGGTACGCTCGCACGCGCTCGTAGTATGCCTCGCCGCTGTAGATCCGCTGCAGCACCGACCGGTATCCCTCCACCAGCCGGGTCGCGTCCATGCGCGGAAGAAAGTTCAGCTCGCAGCCGGTATTATTGCCGCCTCCCGCGTGCAGAATGCGCCCCTCGCGCAGCAGCCTGCGATGCAGCTGGGTTCCCGGCATCGCCTGCAGCAGCCCTACCATCGCAATCGGAATCGCGCTCTTCTGAATGAACTCAACCAGCCGGTCGAAAATATCTTCGCGGTCGGTGTCAAAGCCCAGAATGAATCCGCCCATCACCTCGATCCCGTACTTCTGAATCTCAGCGATGCTCTCCAGCAGATCCCGCCGGGTGTTTTGGTGCTTCTGCGTCGCCGCCAGGCTCGACTCGTCCGGAGTCTCGATTCCCAGAAAGACCGACGCGAATCCCGCATCCTTCATCGACTGCAGCAGTTCGCGATCATCGGCGAGATTCAGGGACGCTTCGGTGATGAACCGGAACGGATGTCGGCGGTCCCGCTGCCACTCCGCCATCGCCGTCAGCAGTGCGCGCACCCGCACTTTGTTGCCGATAAAGTTGTCGTCGACAAGGAAGACCGGCCCCCGCCAACCCGCTGCATACAGCTGATCGAATTCAGCCAGAACCTGCGCAACCGCTTTCGTCCGCGGCCGCCGCCCATAAATTTCAATGATGTCGCAGAACTCGCAGTTGAAAGGACACCCGCGCGAATACTGCACCGTCATCGTGCTGTACCGCTTCATCCGGATCAGACTCAGGTCCGGCGTCGGGCTGCGATCCATCGCCGGCCGCTCGCCAGCCTCATACACCGGTCGCGCCGTTCCCGCCTCAAGGTCGCGAGCCAGCTCGCCCACCACCTCTTCCCCCTCGCCGATCACGACGTGGTCCGCTTCCAGTTCTGCTGCGGAGAGACTGCTTGTAATCGGCCCACCAATCACCGTGCGCACACCGTGCGCCCGGCAGCGGCGGACAATCGACAGCAAGTCCTCGTGTTGCACGTGCATACCGCTGAGCAGCACCACATCGGCCCACGCCAGATCCGCATCCTTCAGCCGCTCCACGTTGGTATCGATCAGCCGCCGCTTCCACGACGCAGGCAGCAGTGCAGCCACGGTCATCAGCCCCAGGGGCGGCTGCGCCGCGCGCTTTCCCTGAAACGACAAAGCGTATCGAAAACTCCAGTAAGTATCGGGGAATTTCGGATAGACAAGAAGCGCATTCATTTGGACTTCCGCGACAGAACCGCCGGCAACGGAACGCTGCAGCGTGGAAGCGTGGTCCAGTGTCAGGCTGTGTGCCTGCTCCCAGTCTCGTCCTTCACGAAGAAAGTGAAACCGGGGATACAGAAAAATTACAAAGGCCCCTCACAAAAGAGGAGCCGAAAGTAATGAGCCCAGCCTCAGGAAAAACTCGCCGCTACCAGCGAGATCCCCCACGTCCCCCGCCGGAATTGCGCCGGTTGCCGTCACGGTTTCCCGATCGACCGCCGCCAAAACCGCTGCTCGTCTTCGGCCTAGCTTCGTTGACGATGAGCGCCCGGCCGCCGGATTCGCTGCCATTCAGCGCCGTGATGGCCGCCTCCGCCTCGCTGTCGCTGGTCATTTCCACGAACGCGAAGCCTCGCGACCGCCCGGTATCCCGATCCGTCGCGATCGTTGCGCTCTCCACCGCGCCGTGCGGTTCAAACATCTGACGAATATCCGCTTCCGTTGCGCTGAAGGAGAGATTGCCCACATAGAGCTTTTTCATTTGATTTCCTTTTGCGTGATCGCTGCCTCGGGAGCAACGGTTCCTTCCGTGGAGAACGCTTCAGATGGCTGCGGTACTTCTGTTTCCGCACCGAAGCTGTCGGCTTCCGGCCCCGCGTCAGGCTCCGACTTTTGGTTTCTTCTCTCCAGCTTGCGTTGCAGCTTGGCCTGCTGCTTTTCCTGTCGTGCCCGTTCCTTTTGCCGCTTGGCAAACGTTGCGCTTGTTCGTGCTGCCAAAGACTACCTCCTTGTTCGTTTTGCCCGCACCGTCCCACCGCTCTTCGCTACCTCGGGCACCTGGGTCTCGCCCTCGGCCTCGACCGCATGGATGAACGAACGCGGCAGAAAGCGGGCGTCGCACTGAACTCCGGAATTGGCGAGTGCCAGAGCGGCCTTCACCAGCGTTCCGCGTTTCGTCGCCAGCTTCCGTAACGCCGCCTCCCGCGCATCCTCGGAGCTGAATGTTTCGTACGTCTTGCTGTAGTTGATCTTCCGGTCGACCAGATCGATTTCCTGGTGCAGGTCTTTGAGAGCGTACTGACTGTATCCATCTGCTGCTTGCATGCGACCTCTCTGTTCTGCGTTCGAAGCAGGTTGCCGATGATGGAGGAATGGACCTCATCGGACCTTCGGCCATGAATGGCCGCGTTGGAGAAAATTTCGATCATCGAAGGCATCCGAATCGAGTGCCTCCGATCCATGGTCCCCGGAATTTTTCGGCCTGCAAACCCTTCACACATTCGCTGACCGCAAACTGCGCGCACTGCTTCTCGAGGAGGGTTTGGTAAATCACCCGCGAGGATTGTGGATGGAGGCGCGAGGCTGTTTCCCCGCTATCGCGGCTGACGACTCCCTGGTCTTTGCGTCGTTACTCTTATCTTACGCCTCCCGCCCGTTCCGGGACGGGCGAAAGGGGAGCGGCTCCGCAGTGGCGGTGAAAGTCTATTTGGGACACAGAACGCATCCGAGCGGACTTCCAAACGCGTGCTTTAGCCCCGTCCGGACCCAATGCTGAACAGCCAGGATCGCCCCCATAGCCGGGGCCCCCAACAGGCCCGACTTCGGCCTGATGAAGTGGATAGCAAGAAGCAGACTCCCAAAACCACCTGCCCCACCCTGCTACCCTTCCGCCATGGCCGTCCGCAAAATCGTCCACATCGACATGGACGCTTTCTACGCCTCGGTCGAGCAGCGCGACGATCCCGCCCTCCGCGGCAAGCCCGTGGTCGTCGCGTGGCGCGGGAATCGGTCCGTCGTCTGCGCCGCATCCTATGAAGCCCGCCGCTTCGGCGTCCGCTCCGCCATGCCGGCCCTGCGCGCCGAGCGCCTCTGCCCCGACGCGGTCTTCATCCCGCCTGACTTCGTCCGCTACCGCGCCGTCTCCCGCCAAACCCGCGACATCTTCCGCCGCCATACCGACCTCATCGAGCCCCTCTCCCTCGACGAAGCCTACCTCGACGTCTCCGAAAACAAGGGCGGCCTGCCCACCGCCACCAAAGTCGCCAGCGCCATCCGCAGACAAATTCGCGACGAGCTCCACCTCACCGCCTCGGCCGGCGTCGCCCCCAATAAATTCCTCGCTAAAATTGCCTCCGACTGGCGCAAGCCCGACGGCCTCTTCGTGATTCAACCTGAAGACATCGACACCTTCCTGCCGCCGCTGCCCGTCGAGCGCCTCCCCGGCGTCGGCAAAGTCACCGCCGAGCGCCTCGCCAACCTCGGCATCAAAACCGTCGGCCACCTTCGCGCCATGGAATTAGTAACAGTCGAAGAACATTTCGGACGCCACGGCCATCGCCTGCATGAGCTGGCTTACGGCATCGACGACAACGAAGTCGTCCCCGACCGCCCCACCCAATCCATCTCTGCCGAGGACACCTTCGAGCGCGACGTCCCCCTCGACGCCACCGAGGACGCCATCCGCCGCCTCGCCGAAAAAGTCTGGACCGCATCGCGCAACGAAACCCGCATCCCGCGCACCGTCGTCCTCAAGCTCAAGACCGCGGAATTCAGGATCCTCACCCGCAGCCTTACGCCCGCCGAGCCCGTCGCCTCCTGCGAGGAGCTCACCAGCATCGCGCTCTCGTTGCGCGAGCGCGTCGACCTGGGTTCATCGCAGCGCTTCCGCCTCATCGGCGTCGGCCTCCACAATTTCCGTGACCCCGACGACACCCCGGCCCAACCCATCCTCTTCGACTAGCAGTCCGCGAACAACCTTTAGGCAGCAACGCGATCCACACACCGCTGAACGCTGAACGCTACCCCTTCACCCGCACCACCGTACTCGGCGGCCGCACCACCAGCGGCACCACAATCGACACCAGCAGGATCACCGCAATCACATGCAGCCCATACGCAAACGACGTCCCGCTCTGCCGCAGATGCGCGATCAGCAGCGGGCCAAACGCGCTCGCAAATCCCCACGCCGTCAGCATCAGCCCGTAAATCGGCCCGATGTTTTTCGCGCCGAAATAGTCCGCGGCAAATGCCGGCATCGTGCCAAACCCGCCGCCGTAACACATCAAAATAATGAACGTCAGCACCGTCAGCAGGCTCGGGTCGGCGATGTTCGGCATCACCCAGAACAGTCCCACCTGGCACAGATACATCACCACAAACGTCCAGCGCCGCGTAATCCCGTCCGACACCCACGCCCAGAACACGCGCCCCACCGCGTTGCCGATACTCGCAATGCCCACCATCCCCGCGGCCACAATCGCCGTCACTTTCGCAATTTCCTGAAACATCGGCGACTCCTGCGAGATCACCGAGATCCCCGCCGTCGTATTCAGGAACAGCGCCAGCCACAGCGCCCACCACTGCCACGTGCCCAGCGCGCGCCCCAGCGTGTAATCCTCCAGCACGCGCTGCTTCACCTGCGTCTCGCTCGGCGTCCATCCCGCCGGGGTATACCCCGCCGGTGGATTCTGCATGAACCATCCCGCTGCCGTCACCACAATGAAATACGCAACGCCCAGGTAGGCGAACGTGGGCAACACACCCACGCTCTGGATCAGCCGCGTCGCCACCGGTGCCGTCACCAGCGCTCCTGCGCCGAATCCGCCCACCGCCACGCCCGTGATCAGTCCTCGCTTATCGGGGAACCATTTCACCAGTACCGCGATTGGCACGATGTATCCAAAACCCAGCCCGGTCCCGCCGATGATTCCATAGGTGAGATACAGCCACCACAGCTTGTGGGCAGAGAAGCAGGCCAGGAAGACCCCCAGCCCATACAGCAGTCCCGCCGTTAGCGCCACCGGCCGCGGACCACTCTTGTTCAGCCACAGCCCACCGAGAAACGCCATCACTCCCAGAACGAAAATACAGATGGTGAAGGTGAAGGTCACCTGCGAAATCGTCCAGTGAAACTGCTTCACCAGCGGAGTGCGAAACACACTCCACGCATAGACAGCGCCCAGCGCTATCTGCATCAGAATTCCCGCCAGGGCGATGCCCCAACGCTTGCCTTCCGACATGCTCCCCCTCCAAAGTTGGATTTTTTCCGGCGCGGTCTTATTGTTTCGGGCTGGGGGAGCAGCCTTTTTCCTTCAAACGCGTGCCCAGAGTTTCCAGAAATCGGTTGATCAGCGCCACACTGCGCCGCAGTTCCGGCCGTCGGAACTGCCCCAGCAGCGAAAAGAGACCCGGCGGATCAATCACCGGCCGGCGCTCACTGCCCAGCGTCTCCCTCATCGCTGCTGCGAAACACTCCATCAGATCCGGATTCATCGAGCCCATGATTTTCCCGAAGATGATCGCGTTCCGCAGCGCATGGATCGCCTCCGGTGTCTCCGCCGCGCCGACCGCCGCTTCCATCACTTTGTCTTTGGCACTCAGCACCCCGCGCAGCACCTCGAACACCTGCGCATCGTGCAACTGCTGGATCAATTCGTACCCGTCCAGCAGCGCCGCCGCATGTTCGGCCGGCGCATTCTCCAGACGATCCAGCAATTCCTTCCGCGCATCCCGCGGTGCAATCTCGAGAGCGATCGGTTGCGCCATCTCTTTTCTCCGTCCCTGTTCTTTATTTGCTATTTGCTGCCGTCTGGATCTGCACCAGGCCATTTCCCGGCTGGTGATAATCCGCGCGCTTCCACTTCCGCTCCACTTCCACACCGTTCTGCGGCGTCGGATGTCCCCACCGCGAATTCGTCCGCGGCAATGGGTTCGCCCCCTGCTCCTCAGCACCGTCATCCGCACCGACGACTCTTTGTACGCCGGCGTGTGCGTCACCTTATCCGTGTGGCTGCTCGTCAGCCGATTCACCGGCTCGTCCGTCGAGTTCATCGGCATGTACAGCTCCATCCCCTGCACCCGATCCGTCACCACCGCCTGCACCCGCACCTCGCCGTACCGCGACGTCAGCTCCACCCACCGCCCGTCCGCGATCCCCCGCGCCCGCGCCAGCTCCGGCGAAACCTCCACGAACGTGCACGGCGTCTTCTCCTGGATGCCCTCCGTCCGGTAGGTCAGATTCCCTTCGTGGAAATGCTCCAGCAGCCGCCCGTTATTCAGATGCAAATCGAATTGCGCATCCGGCTGATCCGTCGGCTCCGACCACTGCAGCGGGAAAAACTTCGCCTTCCCATCCGGAAACGCAAACTTCTCCGTGTACAGCAGCGGCTGATCGCTCCCGTCCGCGGCCACCGGCCATTGCAGCGACTTGTACCCCTCCAGCCGCTCGTACGTCACCCCCGCAAACATCGGCGTCAGCGCCGCAATCTCGTCGTAAATCTCTCCCGGCCCCGCGTACTTCCAGTTCGCGCCCAGCCGATTCGCCACGTCGACGATAATCTCCCAGTCCGGCCGGCTCTCTCCCAGCGGCTCAAACGCCCGATACAGCCGCTGAATCCGCCGCTCCGTGCTCGTGAACGTCCCCTCCTTCTCGAGGCTCGGACTCGCCGGCAGCACCACATCCGCAAACCGGCACGTCTCCGAGAAAAAACAATCCTGGATCACCAGGAAATCGATCTTCGCCAGCGCCGCGCCCACATAATTGGCGTTCGAATCCACCAGGCTCATCTCTTCGCCGAACACATACATCGAACGCAGCTTGCCCTCGTGGATCGCATCGATCATCTGGTGATTGTCCAGCCCCGGCTTGGGCGGCAGCGTCACGCCCCATGCCTTCTCGAACTTCACCCGAGTCTCCTCATCGTCCACCTTCTGGTAGCCCGGGAAATTGTTCGGCATCGCCCCGTGATCGCTCGCCCCCTGCACATTGTTGTGCCCGCGCAGCGGATACGCACCCGTCCCCGGCCGCATGTAGTTCCCCGTCGCCAGCAGCAAATTCGAAATCGCCGTCGACGTGTCCGATCCCATCGAGTGCTGCGTCACCCCCATCGCCCACAGCACGCACATGCTCTTCGCCTCGACAATCATCCGCGCCAGCTGCTCCAGCGTCTCCACCGGCAGTCCCGTCCGCTGGCGCGCGTACTCCATCGTGAACGGCGCGAGGCTCTTTTTGTATTCCTCGATCCCATTCACCCATTGCGCCAGGAATTCCTTCTTCTCCAGACCCTGATCGAAAATCCACTTCGTCACCGCGCTCATCCAGATCAGATCCGTCCCCGGCTTCGGGTGGATAAACAAATCGGCGCGATGCGCCATCTCATGCTTCCGCAGATCCGATACGATCAGCTTCTGCCCGCGCAGCTTGTGTGACTGCTTCACCCGCGTCGCCAGCACCGGATGGCTCTCCGCCGTGTTGCTCCCGACAATCACCACAAGCTCGGCCTGCTCGATGTCCTTAATCGATCCCGAATCGCCGCCGTATCCCACCGTCCGGAACAGCCCAATCGTCGCCGGCGCCTGGCAGTAGCGCGAGCAGTTATCCATATTGTTGGTGCCGATCACCGCCCGCGCCAGCTTCTGCATCAGGTAGCTCTCTTCGTTCGTGCACTTCGACGACGACACGAACGCCAGCGCATCCGGCCCGCTCTCCGCCTTGATCTCCGTGAACCGCCGCGCCACCAGCCCCAGCGCCTCGTCCCATGTCGCCTCGCGAAACTTCCCGCCCTCCCGGATCAGAGGCTTCGTCAACCGGTCCGGACTGTTGATGTGCCCCCAGCTGAACTTCCCCTTGATGCAGGTCGAAATTCCATTCGCCGCGCCCTCCGCCGGTTCCACCTTCAGGATGTGACGGTCACGATGCCAAACATCAAAGCTGCATCCCACTCCGCAGTACGTGCATACCGTCTTGGTCTTCTTCGTCCGCGACTCCCGCATCGCCGCTTCCACTTCTGAAAGCTGCAGGATCGCTCCGTATCCCAGGTCCGGCTCGATGCCCTTCACCACATCGATCATTCCGTCCAGCGCCGGCTTCGGCAGATCGGTGAAGTATCCGGCTTCGCCGAGCATCGACGTCTCCATCAGCGCGTTGCACGGACACACCGTCACGCAGTGCCCGCACGAAACGCAGCTCGATTCCCCAATCGGCGCGCCGCCATCCCACAGCACCCGCGGATGCTCGTCCTCCCAGCGGATCGACAGCGTCTCGTTCACCTGCACGTTCTGGCACGCCTCCACGCACCGCCCGCACAGAATGCACTGGTCCGGATCGTAACGATAGAAAGGATTAGTGAAGTCTTTTTGGTACGGCTTCGGCTTGTACGGAATTTCCTGGTGCTCCACGGCCAGCAGCCTGGTCGTGTTGTGCACCGTACAGTTGCCGTTGTTGTTGTCGCACACCGTGCAATAGAGCAGGTGATTGCCGAGAATCCGGTCGAAAGCCTCGCGCTGCGCCTTCTGCGCCCGCGCCGACTCGGTCGCGACTGTCATCCCATCGGCAGCCGCCGTTCCGCACGCGCGGACCAGCTTCCCGTCCACTTCCACCATGCACGTGTCACAGGTCTGGATCGGACCCATCTGCGGGTGATAGCAAACCTGTGGCACCCTGCCGCCGGTGCGGTTGATCAGATCCAGCAGCCGTTCTCCGGCTCGAAACTCGCGCGCGATTCCGTCAATTGTCACTGTGGACATGGCAGACTATCCTCTCCGCGGCGCAGCGATGCTACCACGGAACCATAACGACAGGTGTAAATTTGCCCTCCACACAGCAGCCACAAGTTGGCTATGCAGCGGAGTTCAGGCGGCCCATAGCAAGCAGGCTTTTTGATGCGTCGGCCAGCGCTCCGGGCTCAGCGCTGGTCCGCTTTTCTGTCCGCTGAACGCGAAACCTCATCCACCACGCAGCAAGCAGTGCCCAGCGCGGCTCTGATCTCTGTGGCCTGTGGCCTCTGCCTGTGCCCGGTGCCCGGAGTCCGGTTCTGCACCCTGTGGCGTCCCCTCAGGGCTGTCCCTCCGACGTCGGATTCGCTGCCGTGAACTCCGAGCAGCAAGGCTTCGCCGCCGCCGTGAACTCCATCACTTCGATCCTCGTCAGGTCCGGATCGTAATCGTTGAATTGCCACTTCCCATCCCGCCCGATCTGCGGACGCGGCGCCGCCTCGCCCAGCCGATCCTCCGCGTACAACGTGGTCACCGCCTTCTCCATATTCACCACGCCCAGCGATACATGGTTCAGTACTCCCAGACGCTGCTGCGTCATCTGCGCCGGTATCCCGCTCCCTGACGGTCCGCTCGTCATCATGTACTCCACCCAGTCGTGCCCGTCGGGAACCTGCTGCGAGACCCAGTCCGTTTTATCGTTCTGCATCCCGCCGTGCCAGTACGGTTTGAATCCCAGGATCTCCCGATAAAACGTGTTTTCCTTCTCCTCGCTGTGCACCAGCATCCCCACATGAATAATCCGCCGCCCGATCGGATCCGCTCCGCTCAGCGAATACAGCGCCGCCGTGTCTTTCATCGCCAGCACCTTCGCCGGCGGCTGCACGAACTCCACCTTGTTCCCCTCCGGATCCGCCACGTCGAACCACGCGCTGCCATCGCTCCCCTTTTGCGCATGGTCCGGAACGTCCACCCCCTTCGCACCCAGATAGGCCCGCAGCTGCTCCGCGTTCCGGGTCATGTACGCCAGATGATCCAGCCGGTTCGTCCCCGCGTTGGCCGGCAACGGCAGCACCTCGATGAACTGCTCCTCGTTCACGTAGTAGCGAACCCCGTCCGCACGCTCCGGATCGCCCCCCTTCTTCAGCCCGATGTCGTGCACATAAAAATGTTCCGTCTTCGCCGCGTCGCTCGCGTAGACCGCGATGTGCGAAACCCCGATAATCGCCGGCCGCGTCTGCGCCGCGCACGACCCTGCCACCAGAACCAAAGCCACCACAGAAACACGCATGAACCTGGACCCCTCCCAACTGCGTATCAAGAATAACGCCGCCACGCGGACCCTGCCCCAGGGGGCAAGTTCCGCGCTGCGAAATCCCCTTAGGCAAGTTAGTATGTCCCCACGGATGAAACGTCGGAACCGGAAGAAGCAGCCCGCTTCACCCAACCTGCTGCGCCTGTTTCTGGCGCTCTGGATCCTCGCCAGCCTGGGCTACTGGATCGCGGGCATCGTCGACCTGTGGGAGACCCGCGTCCACTGGGACCAGCGCGTCAACATCCCCTTCCACTTCGATTCTGACTCCCGCCGCATCGACAATACCGACCTCCAGCCCGAAGCCCGCAGCGCAGGCCTTGCCGCCGGCGATCGCATCGAGCAACTCAACGGCGCCGCCTACAGCGGCACCTCCCAATGGGCCACCATCCTTTCTGAAAGCCATCCCGGCGACATCCTCGAAGTCGACGTCACCCGCCCCAACGGCTCCCAGGCCACCTCCACCATCACCCTCGTCCGCTCACCATATCCCTACGGCCGCATGTCCCCCATGCTCGCCTTCTGGCAGGGCTTTCTCCTCGTCGGACTCCTCACGCTGGTCTGTCTCCTCACCGGCTACTGGGTCGTCCTCACCCGCCCCGCCGACCGCAATGCCTGGCTCACCCTCGTTCTCCTCACCTTCCCCAGCGTCGTCTTCATCACTCCCGCCCTCGCCAGCGGAGTCTCTCTCTTCCTCCGTCTGTTCTGGTACGAAACCCTGCAGCTGGCCGGCTCTCCCGCCCTGCTCCTGTTCGGCATCGGCTTCCCCGAGCGCTCCCGCATCGACGCCCGCCTGCCATGGATCAAAACCGTCCTCTTTGCCGTCTTCGGCATCGCCCTCTGCTTCCTCTATCCCTCCATCTTCGTGGAACACTACGGCGGCGGCGACGGCCCCTTCCTCACCCGCGCCAGCGACCTCGCCGCCAACGTCATCAACGCCTTCAACCTCCTCTGCGTCATCCTTTATCTCGTCCTCACCCTCGATAAACTCCGCTCGGCCTCCACCGAAGACGCCCGCCGCCGCCTCCGCGTCCTCACCACCGGCATGACCATCGGCATGGGCTCCCTGCTCATCGTCTTCGTCCTCCTGCCTCACTTCGGCATCAACGCCCTCGATCCCCGCAGCTACTGGATCCGCACTATCGGCGCCCTGCTCTTCATGCTCGCCCCCCTCACCCTCGCCTACGTCGTCGTCGTACAGCGCGCCCTCGACGTCCGCGTTCTCCTCCGCCTCGGCACCCGCTACGCCCTCGCCAAAGCCACCCTCTGGGTGTTGCAGATTGCCCTGCTCGTCGTCGTCGGCGTCCGCCTCTTCCTGCCCATGATCGAGCGCCGCCAGCCCCAGCCCTCCGACGTCTGGACTGCCCTCGTCTTCCTCGTCCTCATCGTGGCCCTCCGCTTCGGCGTCAGCAGGCGCCTCGAACAGTGGCTCGACAAGCAGTTCTTCCGCGAGGCCTACAACGCCGAGGTCATGCTCAACGAGCTCTCCGACGAGGTCCGTCACTTCACCGAAACCAAGCCCCTGCTCGAAACCGTCGCCCGCACCGTTCGCGATACCCTCCACATCCGCCAGATCGCCATGCTCCTCCGCCACGGCGACTCCTTCTCCCTCGACCAGGCCATCGGCGTCTCTCCGGACGGCGCCCTCGCCCTGCCCGCGCAGGCCTCCTCTATCCGCTACCTCACCAACTCCAACGAGCCCGCCCGCCTCTACCGCGACGATCCCGACGCCTGGTATCTCATGGCCGGAACCGCCGAGCGCCGCGCCCTCGACCTGCTCAACGCCGAACTCCTCATTCCCCTTCCCGGACGCAATCGCCTCATGGGCATCATGGCGCTCGGACCCAAGCGCTCGGAAGCCGCCTGGTCCCGTACCGACCTCCAGGTGCTCCAAACCGTCGCTCGCCAAACCGGCCTCGCCCTCGAAGTCAGCGAACTCGCCCACTCCCTCGCCGCCGAAGCCGCCCAGCGCGAGCGCGTCAATCGCGAAATGGAGATCGCCCGCGAAGTCCAGGAGCGCCTCTTCCCCCAGGAGATGCCCGCGATCGCCGGCGCCTCCCTCGCCGGAGCCTGCCGCGCCGCTCTCGGCGTCGGCGGCGACTACTACGACGTCTTCAGTCTCGAGGATGGCCGCCTCGGCCTCGCCATCGGCGACGTCTCCGGCAAAGGCATCTCCGCCGCGCTGCTCATGGCCAGCCTCCGCGCCTCGCTCCGCGGCGTCTCCCTCAACAGTCCCCGCAACTTCGCCGAGCTCATGCGCAAGGTCAACGTGCTGGTCTACGAAGCCTCGGCCTCGAACCGCTACGCCACATTCTTCTTCGCCGCCTACGACCCAAAAACCCATCGCCTCGAATGCGTCAACGCCGGCCACAACCCGCCCGTCCTGCTCCGCAAGGGTGAGGTCATCCGCCTCGAAGCCGGCGGTCCCGTCGTCGGCCTGCTCCCGTTCGCGCCCTATACCGAGCAGGCTCTCACCCTCGAGCCCGGCGACCTGCTGCTCCTCTACACCGACGGCATCAGCGAAGCCATGACCCACGACGACGAAGAGTGGGGCGAAGATCGCATGATGGAAGCCGCCAGCGCGGTCCGCAGCAAAGACGCCGGCCAGGTCCTGCGCGCCCTCTTCGCCGCCTGCGACAAGTTCACCGCCGGCGCCCCCCAGCATGACGACATGACCATGCTCATCCTCAAGCTCGACGCGTGAGCCCGCGCACGCGGCCCATGGGGGGACCCCTCGACAGGTAGTGGATTCGCTATCGCTGGTAGTACTTCGTGCGTTCCGTTAGTCTCCACACGATTTCCTGCCTCGCTTGCGCTCCGTTCTCCAGGGTTCCTGCACCGGTCGAAGCTCAGCATCAGGATGACACTGTGTGCGTAAGGTTCGTGCCGTCATCTGCCTGGATAGTGACAATGGACTGGTAATGTCCGCTTCTACTTTTCGGGCCCGAATCCGCGGCCGACGCGGAATACATGTCCATCGGGGTGGCGCAGGTGCATTTCGCGGACGTTCCACGGCATATTTGTCGGTGGGAATGTGATGTCCAGCCCGGCGGCGACGCATTGTTGGTGCATCTCGTCCACATCGTCCACCCAGACGGACATCCAGACACCTTTGTCGGCCTCTTCGTCGCCGGCGTGCTGAAAGGTGGTGGCGTTCCCACCGCGGCCGCGGCCTCCCTGGGCCCCCTGACAAAGAAAGATGCAGGTTTCCTTCCCCGACCCAACCGCGCCAAAGGTGGGAGGCGTTCCCCAGTCCCACAATTTCTTCCATCCCCACTTCTCAAACCACGCGACTGTGCTGGGGATATCGGACACGTTCAGAATCGGAGTCAAACCTTTGGCTTCCATAGCGGAAGAAGAATAACACCGGGGAATGCACCCGCTGGTGCTTGGTTGTGAAGGGCGCTTCGAGAAGCTTTGGCCGTTCGATCTGCGAACGGCCAAAGGAGAGTGGATGCCAACCTTCGAGGTCAGAAGTCGAAGCGCAAAGCGAGTTGGCCGGTGCGGTTGCCGCCGAGTCCCTGGGGAAGGGCGGAGGTGAGGACGCCGAAGGTGCTGGGGTTTGAGATATTCAGCGATGGCGGTGCATAGTTGGAGTGGTTGAGGACGTTGGTGAAGGTCGCTTCGAAGCGCAGCTTGTAGCGCTCTTTGAACGCTACCTGTTTGGCGAGTCCGCCGTTGACATTGATTTCGCCGGGACCCTGGAGGATGCCGAGTCCGCAGGTGCCGAAGCGGCCTGCGTTGGCGGGAGGCGGGGCGAAGCCGTCGATGGTAAAGAAATCAGCCGGGGACTGGTTGGAGGGGATGGCGTTGCCGGTGCAGTCGGGGCGAGCGACGGCGCCGCCCTGGTAGCGCAGGTTGTTGAGGTCAGTGTTGGACTGATCGAGGGTGGGGTTCATGGTGGGGGTGAGCCACTGACCGGACTGGAGCAGGGTGACGGTGGAGAGGTTCCAGCCGCCGAAGGCGCTGTTCATCACGCCGTTTCCGTTCCAGCGGCGGCCGGCGCCGTAGGGTAATTCGTAACTGCCGGTGAACAGAAAGCGCTGACGCGGAGTTCCGACGACGTTGCCGCGGTCGTAGCGGAGGTTATAGCGGTTGGCGATTTCGACGGCGTAAGGCTCTTCGCCCGCGAATCCGGTGGGCGCGTCGGTGCCCTGCGCATCGCTGATGTTTTTCGCGAAGGCGTAGTTGCCGAGGAAGTTCATGCCCCAGGAAGTTTTGTGCTGGAGTTCGGCGGTACCGGCTTCGTAGTTGGCGTTGCCGGAGCTTTCCGCGTACATCAGCATGGCGAAGTTTTGATAGGGTGAGCGCGGGTCGGCCCATCCGTTGACGGGATCGTAAGGCGTGGTGCTGGCGGGGATCTGGTTGAGGTCGATGGTGATGGGCAGGTGCCAGGTTCCCTGGCCGACGTAGCTGAAGCGGACGTTGGTGTTCGGCGTCAGCTCGCGCTCGACGGTGAGGTTCCATTGCGCGGAGGTGGGGTCCTTGAAGTGAGGATCGTTGCCCTGCTCGAAGGAGCCACCGCCGAGCGAGACCAGGCCGGGGATGGAGGTTTGCGGGAACTGAAACGCGGGCTGGCCGTTGGTGACGGAGTTGGGAAAGCTGAGCAGGTCAGAGAGAGCGACGCCCGCATTGTTGAAGGACATGGGCCCAAGGGTGGTGGCGGTGAAGAGACCGAAGCCGGAGCGGATGACGGTGTGGTCGTTGTTGAAGGGGCGCCATGCGATGCTGACGCGCGGATCGAAGTCGTGCATGGGCGTGTCGCGGAGACCCTGGGGCAGATGCGCTGTGGAAGCCGAGACGATGGGTGTGCAGGCGAGCTGCGTATTGTGGGTGGGAAGGTTGCAGGCGTTGAAGCCCTGCTGCACGCCCGTGTAGATGGTGGTGAGGAGCGAACTGGCACCGACGGTCGAAAAGAATTTATTGGGGACCACTATGGAGTTGATGGCCGGGTCGAAGCTGGCAAGGTCGCCGGAGGTTTCGATGAAGGCGGGGAGAAATTCCCAGCGCAGGCCGAAGTTCACGGTGAGGTGACGACTGACCTGCCACTCATCCTGGCCATAGAGGCCCCAGTGCCAGGAGTAGGCGTTGATCTGCGGGCTGGTGACGGCGAAGAAGGCCTGAGGCATGCCGAGGAGGAAGTCGCCGAAGGAGTAGTTAGTGAGCGAGCCGTTGAAGGTGAAGTTGCCGTAGTCGTCGGACGGGAGGTAGAACATGGGCGCGTTGTAGAGCTCGCGGCGCGCGTCGACGCCGAAGCGCAGGGAGTGGGGACCGAGGACGCGGGTGAAGTTGTCGGTGAACTGGATGTTTTCCGAGATGGTGGTGCCAACGCGGCCCTGCCCGATGGTGGTAATGGTGCCGTCGCTGAAGGCGAAGGTGGGAAAGGCCTGGCCGTCGGGATGAGCGGCAAGGTTGATGCCGTTGTCGAGGACGAGGCCAAGCTGCGAGATGGCCTGCGCGCCGGTGATAGGGAAGGTCTCATTCTCGGTGAAGTGGGTCACGCCGAAGCGGAACTCGTTAAGGAGCGTCGGGCTGAAGACGTAGTTGTACGAGAGGGTGAGGCTGCGGTTTTGCTCGTGCGCCTGATCGTTGGGGAGGAAATTGTTCGCGGGCGAGATGAGGGTGTCGTCATTGAATTCGTTGAGAAAGACATTCTTCCAGCTGAAGCGGCCGAAGAGTTGCTGTTTGGAGGTGAGAGCCTGGTCGATGCGGACGTCCCAGGCATCGGAGTTGGAGGGTATGGGAACCAGGGTCTGGTAGTTGAAGGCGGGGTTGATCGCTCCCTGATTGACGTTGGGCTGTGGGTAGTACTTCAGCACATTGAGCGCGACCGGGTTGATGCAGTCCACGGAGTTGGTGCAGGGATTGCCGGGGCCGCCCGGGATGGTGTTGTTCGCATAGGGCGCACCCGTGAAGGGGTCGGTGACAGCGCCTGCGGATCCGGGAATGGCGGCAAGGGCGCTGAGGTTGCCGTCGCGTTCGGCCTGGGTGGGAACGAGGAGCATCTCGGGAGCCGACGTAGTTTTGCGGTTGCCTTCGTAGTCGGCGAAGAAGAAGGTCTTGCGGTTGCGGCCGTTCCATCCGGGAAAGAGGACGGGGCCGCCGAGGCTCCCGCCGAAGGTGTTGAAGGTCTTGGGCGCTTTCGAGGTGAAGCTGAGGATGGTGGCATCCATAGCATCGTTCTGGAAGTATTCGAAGGCGCTGCCGTGCCAGTCGCTCGCGCCGCTTTTGGTGGTGAAGGTGACATCGCCGATCTGAGCAAATTCGGCGTTGTTGTTGAAGGCGGTCACTTTCGTTTCGGAGATGCTTTCCTGCGAGGGATAGGCATCTTTGAGCGCGCCGTTGGCGCGGACGTTGGCGGTGGAGATGCCGTCGACGGAGAAGCCGGTTTGCGCCGCGGTGGCGCCGCCGACGGAGATGTTGCCCTGCGTGTCGCTGACGACGCTGGGCGAGAGAGCTAGGCCGGCGAGGGGGCTGGAGGAGATGGCGCGGGAGTTCATGGGGAGTTGGGTCAGCTCGAGGTTGGAGACCGTATCCGCGACAGTGCCATTTTCAGTGTTGAGCGCGACGCCGCTGGCGTTGACCTGAACCGTCGTGGCCTGGGAGGCGATGGAGAGGGTGACGGGGAGGCGCTGCTCCTGGCGGGACTCGAGGGTGGTGTTGATGATCACATCGGTGAATCCGTCGTGATGGACGGTGATTTTGTAACGGCCGGCGTTGAGGTTCTCAAAGAGGAATTCGCCGTCGCTGCCGGAGGTGGTTTGGCGTGTGCCACTCACATCAAGGGATTGGGCGGTGACGGTGGCGCCAGGAATGACGGCGCTGGAGGCGTCGGCGACGGTGCCGCGGATACTGCCAAAGGTGGACTGGGTACGCGCGCTGGGAGCGATGGCGACGAGCAGGATTGCCAGGACTGCGAGGGTGACGCGGATGCGGTTGAGGCGACGCGAGGCTGCGGGCATCGCGATGGACGCGGTGTGCGTGGCGAAACGAGAGAGCGATACGTGTGCCGCTGTAAGCATGGGGTGGTGCCTCCTGAATGCAGTGGGGCGCACTCCGCTTCTGAGGCGAGAGGGTGCCGCACCTTGTGGGTCAAGGGATGTGCGGTTTAAACGAAATGGGGCAGCGTTACAGCTCAGCGCTGTGAGACAACAGCGGGAGCGCGCGAGACGACGGAGTCGCGAGGGCTGCCGACGACTGACAGGGCACGTGCGCTCCACAGGACCGCCAGAAGAACAGCGGCAAGCAGCACAAGGTAGCGGCGGGTAGTGCGTCTGGACTTCACGGCAGCAGCTCGTGAAACTTCTCTGCGCAACAGCAGGCCTTCTAACTGCACACACATCGCGGTGTGGGCTGCCAGGGACGATGCGGAGTTGAGCGATCTCGCCGACGCGACCATACGATCCTGCCTTTACCGGAACACCCGGTCAGCTCTAAGGAAACCGCGGAAGGCGTAGGTTTCGCGCAAGCGGAACGTAAGGAATTTGTGGGTAGTAAGGATGGTTATAGAGACGATAAGGCAGGCGATTCCGGTTGGCGACGTGCTGTTACCTACCCTCCGAAATGTGGATGGTACGGCGGAATTGTAAGGGAGACCGAAGTCTAAGCGAATAACCGGTGAACTTGCGAGAACTGACTCGGAGGCGCAATGTTCGGATTGCCGACGATCACCGCTCAGCGCGGCTCGCTGCTGGCTGCTTCCCTGCCTTCGGCACTTGCACTTCCGCATTCACTATCCCCATCCGTCGTGTCATCATGTCCCACAACCCCAGATACAAATAGTTGTGCCCCTGCGGCAGGTTCACCGTCAGCGTGAAGATGAGTCCAGCGTTCGGCAGACTGTTCGCCTTTCGTTCATCGACGCCGACTGTCACCTTCATCATTCTGCGTGCCACAGACTCGCCGTTCTGATCGAACGCCAGCACTGCCGTGCCCAGCTCGTCGGTCCCCACGTTCCCGTGGATGTTGGCCGCATACACCTCCCGCGGCGGCACATCGTACTCCACCACATAGCGCGTCTGGCCACGCTTCAGCGGGGGATCGTTCGCCGCAGGTGTTGCCGTTGGAGGGGCGGGCGTTATCTGGACGTCGAACACAAGCGGATCGCTGCGATCGTTCGGCACGACAACCTTCTCCCCTCCAGCCTTCAGCACGGTGATCGTCTTCCCTGTCCGCTCCGGTTCCTTCGACCCATCGTCGAAGTACCCGTGGCGGTAGCTCAGCTGGCAGTCCCTGCGGTCGAGCTTCACCTCTACGCGATGCCATTGGTTGTTGATCTTCAGATCGTCGGGCGCGTAGGTCAGGGTGTAGTAGTTTCCATCCGTCGCAACAATATGCTGCGTTGCGAGGGCCAGGCCGTTGGTGTTGACGAACGCCAGCCCGCCCGTCGCGGCCGCGTCTTCGCGCATCTGCATCTGCTGCATAGCCATCGCCCCTCTGAAGGTAATCGTCAGACCCCGCACATCGATCGGATCAATCGCGATGCGCTCCTCCTCCAGCAGATCGTAGATCGCGCGCCGCGCCTGATAATCAGGAATCGTCGTCGGATCCGGCTGCAGAAACAAATTCGAACCGCCGGTGAACCAGATGAGATTTTTGCGCCCCGGCACCTGGCTCAGGTAACCCGCCATCTGTTGCAGCGTGTCCAGATCGCTGGCCATCCACGCGCCCGGCGGCGGGAGCTTCGGTATCGCCCTGCCGATCGCGGCCATCAGCGCCTCGTGATCGTCGGTGAAGCCGGCAAGCTGCAGGGTCATGCCGGCCGACCGCATGAACACCGCGACCGGTTCGCCCGCCGGCAGGGTCGCGACAAACTTCTTCATCTGCTGGAACAGGATCATCTGATCGATGATCCCGATCGTCGTGGTATCAAACAGGAGCACGTTGACCTGCGCCGGCGGATGTCGGAGATAGTCGTTGCTGAAGCTTGCTGGCAGACGGGCGGAGGGCGCCTCGGGCGGGGAGGTCTGCTCCCGATGCTCCTCAAAGGAGGCCAGCGTTTGCGCCTTGCCGTTGTCCATGATTCGAAAATCCGACCGCGTCAGCCCCGTCACCGGATTTCCGTGCTTGTCGGTGACCACGACATCGGTGAGCACCACGCGGAAGTTCACCTGGAGCGTGTACGGCGCCTGCCCCCGCGCTGACATCGCAGGGGACCCCGCTGGTTCTGCCGATTGCGGCTTCCCGGCCGCCTGCGCCGCTGCTGCTATTGCCACCGCCAGCAGCCAACCACTCACCACCGTCCGAGCCTTCATCGACGGCCTCCGCATTTCGCACAGGCAACTCCATGACGACGCGCCACCATCTGGCAAAGTCTCACCGTCGGGTTGCGACCTTGACAAGACAGTCGAGGAAGGCAACCAGCTCAACCCACTATCGGCAGCTCGCCGAGCTCTTCCTGTCCACCCACGAAGATGCATGAGTGACGGGATATCCGGAAGTAACAGAACTGGCCGGGGCCGGCGAATCGGATCGAAACGCCGGGACTGGCGACGCCGCGCCATTTGCGAGGATATGTCCGATCCGCTGAAGAAGCAGGCGGGCGACGTCGATGCTTTGTCGCTGCGAAGGAAGAGAGACATGTTCCGCGTGGATGTGGACAGTCTGAAGGATTATCTTGATTTCGACCCAAAACGAAAATTAGACCTTCAATGACTGGACAAACTCATTAGAAAGTCTGCCCCCGGACTCAAACGTTACTTTCACACGGGAACACCCGCAGGCGAACCCGGCATGCGGTTCAAGATGATCGGGTACGGAAAATTTCACTATGTAGCTGGATCGGGGAAAAACGTGGATTGGCCCGTGGTTGGGGGGTTGCGCTGCAAAAGAACTACATGAGCATTTATCTGTCGGCCTTGAAAGGTGAAGTACTTTTGCTGCAGTTCTATTCGGGCCAACTGGGCAAAGTGAAAGCGAGCAGCAATAACTTTAGCTTCAGGACGTACGAAGATCTGGATGTTCAGCTGTTGACGCTACTGTTTGCGGAAGCCGAACAGATCTTCAATTCCGACCTCTCTTCTTGCGCTTATGTCCGTGCCGGCGCGAAGGCGCTGCGAGCGAACCGATAGTTCAGCCGAAGTGGATGTTGATCATGGCCGTGCGGTCCCCAAGGGAGTTATAACTACCGTGGGCACTTCCGCTTCGAGCTTGCTGGTTCTCTACAGCTTCGCGAAGAAAGCCTTCATGCGTGCCAGGCCCTCGGCCACGTCGGAGTGCGAGACCGCATAGGACAAGCGAATATGCTCCGCCGTCCCGAACGCCTCGCCCGGCACGGTGACCACATGCGCCTCGTTGAGTAGCCGTCTGGACAACTCCATCGCCGTGCCCACGCCCGGTTTGCCCAAATACGCTTTCACATTGGGATACACGTAGAACGCGCCCTCCGGTTTCGTGCACGTGATGCCCGGGATCTCCTTCAGCTTCGCCAGAATCTCGTCGCGCAGCTTCAGATAATCGGCGCGCATCTCGATCACGCATCGCTGATCTCCGCGCAGCGCCGCAATCGCCGCCTTCTGCACCAGTGAGGTCGGGCTCGACGTAGACTGGCTCTGCAGCTTGGTCATCGCCGCAATCACCGGCTTCGGCGCCAGCGCAAACCCGGCGCGCCATCCGGTCATCGCGTAGGTCTTCGACAGCGACCCCAGCACCACGATGTGCTCCTTCGCATCCGTGAACGAGCCGCCGCTGACGAGCGCGCCGGTGTACTGCAGGTAGACGTAGCATTCGTCGAGCAGCAGAAAGATGCCGCGCTGGTGCGCGAGATGCACAATCCGCTCCAGATCCTTGGGCGCAATCACCGCCCCCGACGGATTGGATGGCGAGTTGAGCAGGATGGCCTTCGTCTTCGGCGTGATCGCCCGCTCCACCGCCTCGGCGGTGATGCGGAAATTCTCCGCCTCCTGGGTCTCGAGGAAGACGCAGGTCCCGCCCGCGTACTGCACGATGTCCTTATACGATACCCAGTACGGCACCGGCACGATGACCTCATCGCCGTGATCGACGAGGACCTGGATGACGTTGAAGATCGCCAGCTTGCCGCCGGTGGAGAAGATCGCCTCATCCGGGCCGTAGCTCGACCCAAAGTCCTGGGCATGCCGATCGACGATCGCTTGCCGCAACTCCGGTATGCCCGCAACCACCGTGTACTTCGAGAAGTTGTTCTGGATCGCCTCGATCGCCGCATCCTTAATATGTTGCGGCGTGGCAAAGTGCGGCTCCCCCGCGCCAAAATCCACCAGCTTCGCGCCCTGCGCGCGCAGCTTCGCGGCTTCGGCCGTCACAGCCATGGTGGCGGATATCTCAATCCGCCCAATCCGGTCGGAGAAAACTGCAGCAGCGGTCGTGGTCATGCGGCTATTTTTTCAGATTTTCTCAACGAATGCAGGCCAAATCGAACGGGCCGCGTCGGTGCAAAACCCGAGCCGCCCTGTTCCCTGCCCCTGCTCACTCCCGACTGCCTGTTCCTCTCAGCCGAAGGTCGTTACCCGCTTGGCCGCGGTCACCACGTTCTGCGCGGAGTCCATCACGTCCCCGACCGCGTCCTTGCTCCGCTTGAGATACTTCCCGGCGAAATCCTGAACGGTGTCGGCCGTGTCCTTAATCATGTCTCCGGCGTCATTGACCGCCCGCTTGATCTGCCGGCGCGTCCGCGCGCCCGACTGCGGCGCATAAATGAGTGCCAGAGCCGCACCCGCCGCGACCCCCACCCCAAAAGCTGCCCAGAATTTCCATGTGCTCATCGTCTTGCTCCTTTGCGATTTCGCCTGATCTCGCCCGATTTTTGTCTCTCGTCCGATTTTGCTCCCTCACCGGTCAGATACGAGCCCTTGCCTGTTGGTTGCGTTGATTCCTCCCCCGAAAAGCAAAAAGCCGTCCCGAAGCGGGGACGGCTTGAGGCCCTCACCGCAGTCCCCTCACTTATTCGACCCCAGCTTGCTCGCCTCGAGCGTCACCAGCTCGCTCAGGTCCTGCTTTTCGAGGCCATGCACACTCTTGTTGAACTCATCCACCTTGCTCGACCAGTTCATCGAGCAGAACTTCGGACCGCACATCGAGCAGAACGCCGCCTCCTTGTAATAATCGTCCGGCAGCGTCTCATCATGCATCGACCGCGCCGTTTCCGGATCGAGCGAGAGCGCAAACTGCTTCTCCCAGTCGAAGGTGTACCGCGCGTAGCTGATGGCGTCGTCGCGATCCCGCGCGCCGGGGCGGTGCCGCGCGATATCGGCGGCGTGCGCGGCAATCTTGTAGGCGATCATCCCGTCCTTCACGTCTTTTTCGTTGGGCAGCCCCAGATGCTCCTTGGGTGTGACGTAGCAGAGCATCGACGCGCCATGCCATCCGATCAGCGCCGCTCCAATCGCGCTGGTGATGTGGTCGTAGCCGGGCGCGATGTCGGTCACCAGCGGGCCGAGCGTATAAAAAGGAGCGCCGAAGCAATACTCCACTTCCTTGTCGACCTGCTCTTTAATCTTGTCCAGCGGCACGTGGCCGGGGCCTTCGATCATCGTCTGTACGTCGCTCTTCCAGGCGATCGCGGTCAGCTCGCCCAGCGTCTTCAGCTCACTGAACTGCGCCTCATCCGAGGCATCGGCCACCGATCCCGGTCGCAGACCATCGCCGAGGGAAAAGCTGACATCGTACTTGGCCATCACCTTCACGATACGATCGAAATTCTCGTAGAGGAAATTCTGCTTGTGATGGTGGGTCATCCACTGGGCCAGAATCGCGCCGCCGCGGCTGACGATGCCCGTGATGCGCTTCGCGACCATCGGGACATATTGAATGAGGACGCCCGCATGCACGGTGAAATAGTCCACGCCCTGCTGCGCCTGCTCCTCGATGACCTCGAGATACACATCGATGTTCAGATCCTCGAGCCGCTTGACGCGAGCGAGCGCCTCATAAATCGGGACGGTGCCTATGGGCACCGGGGAGTGGCGCAGGATCGTATCGCGAATCTCGGGAATAGCGCCGCCGGTCGAGAGGTCCATGACGGTGTCGGCACCATGCTGGACGGCCATGTGCAGCTTGCGCAGCTCTTCGTCGATATTCGACGTGATCGCCGAGTTGCCGATGTTCGCGTTGACCTTGCAGCGCGTGGCGATGCCGATGCCCATCGGCTCCAGCTCCGGATGATTGATGTTGGCGGGAATAATCAGCCGCCCCGCGGCCACTTCATCGCGCACCACCTCGAGGGGGAGCGTTTCGCGCTCGGCCACAAAGGCCATTTCCTCGGTCGCGAGACTCTTGCGTGCAAAATGCATCTGCGACATATTGGCGTCGCCGGTGCGCTGGGCCTCGGCCTTGCGCCGAACCAGCCACTCGGCGCGCGGCTTGAGAATTTCAAGGGTTGGATTGGAAGCGGCCATCGATCATCTCTCCACCACCCCATCGCGCCAACATCGGGCGCGCCGGGGGCCCCGGGTTTCGGGCTGGATTCGCGTTGCGGTTGGTGACGGAAGAGCAAAAACCGATTATAGATGCCGCCTGGCACGCCGCGCACCGGCGGGGGGATCCGGGCGGACGGGCGGCGCTATGGGATTCCTGCGGACGGTGGAATGCATCACGATTTCTGGGTCCGGGATCCGGGATCACGCGAAGCGCGCCGCCTCCACCTGGCAGCGGAACAATCCGGATGGGATTGCCATCCGGATCGGCAATCGACGCGGCATCGTCCCTGATAACCGAATCGGATTCCGATATCGCTGCCGGCTCCCAGCCACGTCTTATTCGGACCGGCAAAGATGAACCGATGGAAAGCGAGACACTGACCTCGGGAGGTGATGGTGCAGGTCCCGGAAAAAAACAAGCCGAGGACCGTTGGAACAGTCCCCGGCAAGTGCCGGTCTTCTGATTTGGTGTCCTTCTACAACCTTATTTGCCTCGGGGAGAGCAACTCAGAGAGTGTTTCCAATGCTGTTGAACTCGTTGGAAATCCGGTTCGCGAGAGAGCCCATGGAAACGATGGCTCCCAGGGGGAATCAAAGCAGCAATTAACGCATACTCAATCAGGTCCTGACCGGATTCCTAATTGAGAATGGCCCGCAGCAGAGCGATCACTCTCATGCTTATCTCCTGAGGTTGCCCTACGAATTGTATTTGTTGATGACCCTGTGGTAGGGCCTTGTACGACTGATGACGTATTGAAACGCGGATGAACCGGTGACAGCAATGCCACAGCGGTGGAATTACGTCAGGATTCAACGCGGCAGGCGCGCGCGATCATCCTGCGACAAATCATCAGCGAGTTATCTTCGATAAGTCGACGAGCGATAAGTTACCACAGAGAAGGTATCTGTCTTTCAACCAACCATCCGTTCCATCTCAGCGGGACGCAGAATGATGATGGAAGCGCCATGACGAGAAATGAGCTGGTCGCGCTCGAACTGGTTGAGCAGGCGCGTCACCGTCTCGCGTGAGGTTCCGGCCATATTCGCCAGCTCTTCATGGGTAAGAGCCATGGTAAAGCGAAGCTCGGGCTTACCACAGGAACTGGTGCGCGCCCAGTCGAGCAGCAGCTGCGCGAGCCTTCCTGCAGCCGATCCGGAGAGCGCTAGCCGCCGCGCGTCGAGAAAGACTTCGTGATACTCGCGAGCGATGACCTGGGCCGCCTGCCGGCTGACTTCGCCGAAGTGACTGAGGAACTCAAGGAAGTCGCGGCGGCGCACGCTGCGGATCTGGCAGGGCTCGAGCGTTTCCGCAGTCACTTCATAGGGCAGATCGTTGAGCGTCGCGGTGAGCCCCAGCACGTCGCCGGGAACGGCAATTTTCAGAATCATGGTGCGGCCGTCGCGCGAAGTGGCCGCCAGCTTGATCTGACCGCTGCACACAACAAAGATGCCGGCTGCGCGCTGGCCCTCTTCGAAAACGATGGAGCGGCTGGGATAGGAGATCTGCATGGCGATTTCATCGAATCGCTCGATGGCTTCCTCCGGCAGATTGCAGAAGAGCCGCTCTGCTCGATCGGTACACTGCGCGCAGCGATCGGGCACCAGCCGCGGCGTGGAAGAAGAATTACCGTTTTTGACTGAATTCGCCATTAACTCCAGCTCTCTGCCGAGGAAATGCAGCCTCGCGCACGGGGAAATCGAAGGTGTGGTCTCCTGGAAGGCCGCACTTGTTGTCCAGGCGGCCTCCAGGTCTCGACCGCAAACAACCCGGTGCAGGCGTCGCACAGCCAGATGACCCTCCGCTGAATGATCTGGCATTCACCTGCATTGCGGGACGCGTCGAGGAAATCGACGGCATAGATACCACCGCTCCGCAAATAGAGCGATTCGGTACCGCATTCTGGGTTAGCACAGCGCATGCATCGCTCCGAATCTTGAAAATTGGACAGCATGGACTTCAACCGAATACCAGAGGATTTGCCTGTTCCTTCTCTTCCGTCTTTTCTTCCCCCAGCACCGGATTGACTCTCAGCGAAATCACCGGACAAGGAGCCGAAACCAGAATCTTGTAAGCGGCGGGCTCGGTGCCGGGCAGCCAGCTGTGCGCCGGGGCATGCACGCCGAGCACGATGAGTCCGGCCTGCATCTCCTGGGCTGCGTTGAGAATTTCCTGCACCACGTTGCCGGCGGCGATTCTGACCTGGACCCGCGTTCTTGCCCTGGCATCGGCGGGAATCAGCCGCTCTACTTCTTCGGTCGCCGCCTGCACAGCCGCACCCGGATCGCGCGACACGGCGGGACTCGGCATGACCACATGCAGCAGCGTGACCTCGGCTCCAAACTGCCGGCCCAGATCGAGGGAAAGCGCGGCACTGATTTCGTGCATGCCCGCGAGGGAAACCGGGTGCAGGATCCTCGCCGGGTGCTCAAGGGACTTTTTGTGCGCGCGCGGACCGACGGTGCACACTGGCACCTGGACCGATTCGAGCAGTTGCCGCGCCACCGAGCCGAGAACGAATTTTTTCAACCCGCGCCGCCCGTGCGTGCCAAGAATCAGCCGCCCCGCGCCGGAGTTCATGACCACGTCGGCGATCACGTCGGGAACAAAACCGTGACGCACCGCGGCAACACACTCCACGCCCTGGCCTCTGACATCGCGCGCCAGGCCGTCGAGCATGAGGCGCGCGTCGCGATCCATGCGCAGCGGATCGTAATATGGAACCGCCCCGGTCTCGACCGGCATGGACTCATGCGGCAGTACGGCGTGAACCAGAATCAGCGACGCTGAGCTGGCCCTGGCCTGCGCAATCGCGTAAGGGAAGAGATATTCGGTGTCGGTGAGATCGGTGGCTACGACGATTTTTCCGGAGGCAGCAAAGGTGGCCTCGAAGGTTTTTTGCGGGAGGGTCATGTCGGTACCTCGCAGCGTTGCGAGCGCTCGATGACCCTAGTTTCGGGGGGCTTCAGCGGGGCGGCTGTGTCCCAGCGCACACGCAGGTGTGACGCAGATCACAACGCGAGCCGTAAACAGCCTCACTTCTGGGTGGAGTTCGCACAAGTCCCCTGCGGTCAGCGGCTTCCGCGCTTGAGAGAGCGCGATTGGGCGCGCGGGCAAACTACGTCGATCACGGAATGGGGCGCGTTTGACCCGCTGGTTATCGATTGTTACCATAATGGTGCGGGGTGGAGCAGCCTGGTAGCTCGTTGGGCTCATAACCCAAAGGTCGCTGGTTCAAATCCAGCCCCCGCAACCAAATCTTTCAACAACTTACGAAGATCCGGTCGCTCCGACAAACTCCCAAAAACTCCCAATAAGACAAATCAGGGTTTCAGGCGCTCGCTCGTATCGGCTTGAGCACCATCTCCACGACCTTGCTATTGGCCTGCCGCTTCGATGAAGTCATGGCCTGTCCGTAGACATTCATCGTCGTCTGGATGGAGGCATGACGCATCAGTTCCTGTTGCACCTTCATCGGCGCTCCGGTCTCGTCCAGCCACGAACGGTAGGTGTGGCGAAACGTATGCCAACCGAGATTCGCTAGCTTCCCAACAGCAACCGCGCGCTCCTCGTGGACTTGAAGCCGTTTGCCGTTCGGTGTAGGGCGATCTTGCTTACACCAGACTCCGACGCCGACACCGCACTTCGGGCACTCCACAAGGCAGCATCCGGCAGGCCGAATGTGTCGCTTCTGGATCGACGTTGGAAAGTAAGGCTGATTCGTGATGGGATTTGCAAAGACCCAACCTTCTTCAGTTGGCACTGCCTCTTTGCTCCACTCCAGCACGATCTCGCTCAAGGATGGATGCAATGGAACGTAGTCCTGGGAGTATTCGGTCTTGACCTCATCTGTCCGCCCGTCTACGAAGCTGCGCTGAACGAGCAGTTGATTCCTTTCAAAATCGAAGTCATCCCATCGAAGCGCCGCGATCTCGCTCACGCGAAGACCGAGGCATTGGGCGATATAGACCATCGTTCGATACGGCTCTTTCAGCAGTGAGACGATGGTTTCAAACTGATCCACAGTTAAAATCATGGGGCGCTGACGGCGCTTGCTGCCGCCTTTTATCCGCACCAACGCAATCGGGTTCCTCTTATCGGTGAATAGTTCCCAGCGTGTAGCGCACTCAAACATCAAGTGCATCACGCCTCGGATATGGGCCTTTGACTTCGGAGCCATAGGGAGCTTCTTCAGCCAGTCTTCGACTGCCATCGGACGGATGTGATCAAGCAAATAGTCACCCCAGCGCGGCTTGAGATAGTTCTTGATATTGGACCTATAGGACCTGGAGGTTGAATGCCGTTCCGGCATTTCTTCCTCAAGGTAACGGTCGCATATCGCGCCGAACGAGACCACGGCCATGCGCTGCTGTGGAGTTTCAGAGTTGAGTTTTAGGAGAAGAGCTTCGACTGCTTTCTGTGCGAGAGCTTTGGTCTTGTACTTCTCAACGGTACCAACGGTCGCTGTCCTTCGCTCCCGTGTGCCTTTCTCCGTTGTCTCGTAGTACCGAAACTCCCAGGCGTCTGATCCCTTCGCCCGCTTCTTTCGCGTTAGACTTCCAAATTGGTAACATGCACGTGCCATCAAGGTTTCTCCCCTCGACTTCACGGCACAAATGGCTGTCCTCAGAGTACGTCACTTGTGCCGTCGAATCACGAGGAAACTGCTGTATTTGAGGCGTTCGATTACGGGCTATCTTTCTATCCAGGCTTCGATCGCTGACGCCCGAAAGCGCCAGAGCTTCCCTACCTGGATCGCGTGAATCTTGCCGCGATGGACGAGACGTTGCAGGGTCCGCGGATGCACCTTGAGTATGGCTGCGGCCTGATGGCTATCGAGAAGTGGTTCTTTAACCGATTGAGGAAGACGATTCTCTCCCGGTGCGCTTTCTGATGGCTGTCTGTCTTCTGGCATCGTGACTCCTTCCCAGGCTCGTGTGACGTGCCACCTGCGTACCACCGAGGTTCTACATCCGCGGCGGAGCCGTCCAATGAAAATCGAGCGGACCGTTATGAACGGCGGTCATAACACGAGATGAGGCTGCTCGTGATTGGTGCAACCGCTACAGTACCGGGGGCATCGAACAATCATCTCTTGCTGGGAAATTGTGCCTGCCAGCCAAACCCCCTGATCGTTTTGTTCGCCTTCCCGCCTCGCGTTCTCTCCCCGGAGGACTCCTATGGTGCTTCCCGAAATACGACTCCTTGAAACCGCCGTAGTTCTTACTGAGGAACTGAATTTCTCAAGAGCTGCGGAGATATTGCATATCGATCAATCCGCAGTGAGCATACGAATAAAGGACCTCGAAGACCAGGTTGGCTATTTGCTCTTTAAGCGCAACCACAAGACGGTCGAGTTAACAGAGGGCGGGCGGAAATTTGTCGAGGAAGCCCGTGTTGCGCTTCTGCACACAGAGCGGGCAGTGCTGGCTGGACGCGCGGCAAGCCAGGACGCGGAAGTCATTCTCAACATCGGACGGTCACCCTATACCGATCCTTTCCTCGTCACAATCCTTCTCTCCCTTAAGCTGCCACTGTTTCCACAGTTAAAGATTGAACTGTCCCAGCAGTTTTCATGCGACCTCATTCGCGAAGTCTTGGCTGGCGCGCTGGATCTCGCGATTGCCACGGAGCCCCCTGAGTCCAAACGCCTCACGATGGTCGAGGTTGCAGAGTCACCCTTCTACATCGCAATGTCAAAAGAGGACGAACTGGCTTCCGAGCCTTCCGTCACTCTCGATGCGCTGGCGGGACGGTCATGGGTGATCTTCGAACGAAGGATGCACCCACCCGTTTACGACTCTGTGATGCGGCTTGCACAAGAGCGAAATACTACTCCGGCTAAAGTTCAACACATCGTGGTTCCGGAGGACGCATATCCGTTTATTGCAGACGGAGGCGCCGTTGCTTTCGTGGTGAAGTCGGGCGCAATTCGGATCGCACGTGACGGTATCACGGTGCGTCCGCTCACCGAGGAGTCACTCATCCTAAGGACCTATCTCGCCTCGCGGGCCGACGAGAAATCAAAAGTGGTGAGCGAACTTGTAAGAGCATTCATGCGCAAGTTGGAGTCATTCACCAAAGTTCGGCCCTTTCCCGCTGCCATCTCAGCTTGACATCTCCGACTTGTTCGGATTGCTTCAGTCACTCCTTATTGAGAACGCTAATTTCAATGGGCCCAGACCAGTCACACTTCGGACAGGTTACAAGTCCAGTGGTGCCCCCTTTAAGCCCAAGCTCTGCGAGGTTCATGGGAAATCCGCATTGAGGGCAGACATGGGCGCTCTCCCATTGTCTCGAATCATCTGCCTCCTTCAATTTGGCTACCTCCCTCCCTATCCTCCATGTCGCCCATCTGCCAAACTTAGGTACTCGATTATGGCTTTACATCTTTTCCTCTTCGCTTGGGGAACGACTGAAGAGCTTCATCGCAGCTGACGCAAAAGCCGGACTCTCTCAGTTCGCTCATCCGCCGCCCGCATGCTGCACAGTTGAAAGAAATCTCGACGCTGCGGATTCTGCTGAGCGTTTTAGTTATTGCCACCAGTGCCTCATCGTCGCTTGTCCGTTCCGCTTTGACAGACCGCTCGTGAAGCCCTCGATCGTTCTCTTCCTGCCCCCTTAGAGTTGTCGTGTTCGCGTCATTCTTACGAAAACGACTCTCGGTCGATCACGTGCCGAGGCGGCGAGCGGCAATGAGCAAATCCAAACGCAACAGCCTCTTCACGAGTCGATGAGCCTTGCCTTTACGAACGATGAGCACGACTTGCGTCACTCGCATATTCTCCGCTGTTCGCAAGTCACCGCCCGTTTCCGGCTCGCTCAATCTTGATTGGGACTTTTGGCACCGCGATTGAACGCCGCAGTTCAGAGTTCGATCCCACTGTGAATTGTCGTGACTTCACGCTTTCTTCCAAGGATTTGCATAGCTCTTTGGGATTTCTTCATGAGCTAGACACGGGTAGCCTGTCACGCGATTCCGGTGGTTAAGACTGCGGTTCGCAACGGCTGGTAATCGCATGTTCGGGGTGCACCAAGTGCGCGAGCCGCAAAGAAGCGGGCGAACTCTGATCTGACATGAAACGCGAGATTGCGAGATTCGATCGGCAATTTAGGCTCCCTTACGGAGACGGTACCGAAAATAGTCAAT
>CAWEWV010000015.1:0-40876 GCA_963812865.1 uncultured Acidobacteriaceae bacterium
TGATACAAAATGAAAGAGCACTTCGACGGAGCGAAATGGTTCCAGGAACAGCCCGCAGGGGCTAAAGCCCGATTGATTTTTGCGATCTTGTCGGCTTCACGGAACTTTGGGGGCGGCGGAGGCAGAAAGCAACCGCAGATCCTTCGCTCACCACCCCCGAACCTACCCCAAAGAGCAAAATCGCTCTTCGGGGCCCCTGGTACGTTCGGGGCCCCGTTCGCTCAGAATGACAGCGCGGGGAAGACAGGATTCTGGCCAGGCGGTGGAATATCCCCACTCAAGCCAGAGGACGGCTTGAATGGGCCACCCATCCTGATGTCCTTTTTCACCGTCGTGCCGCTTTCGCGGCACCTTGATGCGGATCGATTTTTTCGCAAGCTGTAAAGTCGTGCCCTGATACAAGGGCGAAAGAGCCCTTATGGAACGAACTTCCGGGACTCCAGAATCATGCGGTCGAGCTGATCGGCCAGCATCCGGGTTTGAAGAATGGGCCGTGGGAGATCCGGCCGGCTGCGGATTTGAACGAAGTGATGAAGGCAAGCGAGCAGCGACGGAGACAGGTGGTGGCACGCTGAAGACGGGGCCGGGGCCTGGCAACAGGCGCTGGTGGGTCAGGGATGGAATCGGCACAGCCGGCAGGCGCGCGGCTGCAGGGAATTTCGTTTCGTAACGTGACCGATGTCACAGCACCAGGCTCCCGCGGGCTTGCAGCATAGAGACAGAGGAGGCGCGCGAAAGACCTGCCCTCCGCACACAATCCGGAGGGGGGATACCATGCCCGTGACGAATCTCAGCGAACTGAATGCTCTGGCCGCCCGCGTCAAACAGGCGCAACAGACCTTCGCCGGATTCACCCAGGAGCAGGTGGACCTGATCTTCCGCCACGCCGCCCTGGCCGCCGCCGACGCGCGCATTCCCCTGGCCCAGATGGCGGTGGAAGAGACCGGCATGGGCGTGGTGGAGGACAAGGTGGTCAAGAACCACTTCGCCTCCGAATACATCTACAACGCCTACAAGGACGAGAAGACCTGCGGCGATGCTCGAGACCGACGAGGGGCACGGGACCCTCACCATGGCCGAGCCGGTGGGCCTCATCTGCGGCATCGTGCCCACCACCAATCCGACCTCGACCGCCATCTTCAAGGCGCTCATCAGCCTCAAGACCCGCAACGGCATCATCTTCAGCCCGCATCCGCGGGCGAAGGGCGCACCTGCGCCGCGGCGCGCCTGGTGCTGGAGGCGGCGGTGGCGGCGGGCGCGCCGGCGGACATCATCGGCTGGATCGACGAGCCCTCGCTGGAACTTTCGACCGCGCTGATGCACCACCCGGCCATCAACCTGATCCTGGCGACCGGCGGGCCGGGCATGGTGCACGCGGCCTATTCCTCGGGCAAGCCGGCCATCGGCGTGGGCGCCGGCAACACGCCGGTGGTCATCGACGAGACCGCCGACATCAAGCGCGCGGTGGCCTCCATCCTGATGTCCAAGACTTTCGACAACGGCGTGGTCTGCGCCTCGGAGCAGTCGGTGATCGCGGTGGACGCGGTCTACGATGCGGTGCGCGAGCGCTTCGCGACCCACGGCGGCTACATGCTGCAGCCGGACGAAGTGCGAAGGTGCGCGGGGTGGTACTGAACAACGGCAGCATCAATGCGGCCATCGTCGGCCAGTCCGCGGAGAAGATCGCCGACATGGCCGGCTTCCAGGTGCCCGCCGGCACCCAGGTGCTGATCGGCGAAGTCGAGATCCCGGCGCTGCGGAGCCGTTCGCGCTACGAGAAGCTCTCGCCCACCCTGGCGCTCTATCGCCGCCGCGACTTCGACGATGCGGTCGAAACGGCGGCGGAGCTGGTGGCCCTGGGCGGCATCGGCCACACCTCGGTGCTGTACACCGACCAGGACCTGCGCCGGGCCGGGTGCGCGCTTTCGGCGCGCGCATGAAGACCGCCCGCATCCTGATCAACACGCCGTCATCCCACGGCGGCATCGGCGACCTCTACAACTTCAGCCTGGCGCCGTCGCTCACGCTGGGCTGCGGCTCCTGGGGCGGCAACTCCATCTCCGAGAACGTCGGGCCCAAGCACCTCATCAACCGCAAGACCGTCGCCAAGCGGGCCGAAAACATGCTCTGGCACAAGCTGCCCCGCTCCATCTATTTCCGCCGCGGCTGCCTGCTTCGAAGCCATGAAGGAGCTCGAGGGCAAGCGGCGGGCGCTGATCGTCACCGACAGGTTCCTGTTCCGCCACGGCTATGTCGACGAGCTGATCCGCATCCTCAAATCGCTGCGGCTGGAAGTGGAAGTCTTCTACCAGGTGGAGGCCGATCCGACACTGGCCATCGTGCGCAAGGGCGTGGAAGTGCGCCAGCGCCTTCCAGCCGGACGTGATCGTGGCGCTCGGCGGCGGCTCGCCCATGGACGCAGCCAAGATCATCTGGGTGATGTACGAGCATCCCGAAGTTCATTTCGAGGACCTGGCCCTGCGCTTCATGGACATCCGCAAGCGCATCTACCGGTTCCCGAAGATGGGCATGAAGGCCGAGCTGGTGGCCATCCCCACCACCTCCGGCACCGGCTCGGAAGTGACGCCGTTCGCGGTGGTCACCGACGACGCCACCGGCATGAAATACCCGATCGCCGACTACGAGCTGACGCCGAACATGGCCATCGTCGATCCCAACCTGGTGATGAACCTGCCCGAAGCCGCTCACCGCGTTCGGGGGCATCGACGCGGTGATCCACGCGCTGGAGGCTACGTCTCGGTCATGGCCAACGAGTTCACCGACGGCCAGGCGCTGCAGGCTCTGCGGCTGCTCAAGGAGCATCTGCCGGCCGCGTATATGAACGGCGGCGCGCGATCCGATCGCGCGCGAGAAGGTGCACAACGCCGCCACGCATCGCCGGCATCGCCTTCGCCAACGCCTTCCTGGGCGTCTGCCATTCGATGGCGCACAAGCTGGGCGCGGCCTTCCATCTGCCCCACGGACTGGCCAACGCCCTGCTGATCGCCAACGTGATCCGCTATAACGCCAACGACAATCCCGCCAAGCAGGCGGCTTTCTCGCAGTACGACCGGCCCAAGGCGAAGTGCCGTTACGCGGAGATCGCCGAACACCTGGGCATGGCCGGCCGCGACACCGACGGCAGCGTCGGCGAACCTGCTCGCGTGGATCGAATCTCTGAAGCGCGACCTGGAGGTTCCGGCCTCGATTCAGGCGGCCGGGGTTCCGGAAAAAGAGTTCCTGGCCCAGGTCGACTCCATCGCCGAAGAGGCCTTCGACGATCAATGCACCGGCGCCAATCCGCGCTTCCCTCTGATCGCCGAGCTGCGCGCGCTGCTGATCGAGAGCTACTACGGCCGGCCTTTCCTCGAACCTGGTGGCCCCGAGTTGCACTTCCGCGAAGCGGAGGAGGCTGCGGCGGATTGCCCGGTGAGCGCCGGCTCGTTCACCCGGTAACCGGGGTGGCCGCTTCCTCTCCACTTTTCGCCTGCGGGGGGCCCGCTTTGCGGGTGACACGGTCCCGTCACGCCTAAAAAGAGGAAGTTCCCCGGCCAGCTGCAACGGATCATTGCGCGGTTGTGGGCAAGGGCAGGGATGCCTGACCATGCACTTAGCGCCAACCCGCAGGGGTGCGGGCGTAGGTGTCGCTGAACCAAACATGGTAGTCAAAAGGTTTGCCCTGGTCCGTGCCCTTAGCCCACAATTTTGCCGTCACTACGGCGGTATCGCCCCAAACCCGGACCGTCTGCTGCTCCTCCTCCTGGTGCTCATACACGATTTGCCGGCTAGCCGCCATATTGAGCAGATCGGACTTGCTGTAGAGCTTTCCGGTACCGAGCACGACCACAAAATCGTTCGCGAGGATACGATCCATCGTCGACGCATCGTTGTTTTTGACCGCTGCCTGGTATTTGGTATCGAGCGCTGCGACTGCCTTCTGATCCGAGCCGGCGTTAGCGCTTGCTGCAACCGATACCAGCGCGAAGAGCGATCCAACAAGAGCTGCGTTCAGCCCGCTTGTCCTTCGCCTCATGTTCTGCCTCCTCCATCTTTTTCGGGGTTTGGTCGAACCCAGCCGCCGCTCACGGCAACGTAGTCTGTATAGCAAACATAATTGACTTATGTCAAATGACGTCTCAGGCTGAGTTCGAGCGAAGACCGCATCTCGGCGCGTTTACGATAGATAATGCATTTACGTCGAGATGGCGCAGTCATGAACACATGAAGTCCCGCCGGGAAGAGAACACCGAGGCAACGCGCGCTGCGATCCTCGCCACTGCCAGGAAGCACTTTGCTCGCAGGGGATATTCCGGAGCGGAGATCACCAGGATTGCCGCCGATGCCCGCGTGACGACGGGCGCCGTCTACCATCATTTTTCGGGTAAGCGCGCGCTCTTCCAGGCGGTAGCGGAGCAGATCGAAGCAGACATTCTCAAGACGGCTTCCGCGGTTGAGGAGACGGACCCCTGGCTTCGGATGCAGGCGGCATTCGAGAAACTGATCGACCTGTGCGCTTCCCCGGACGTGCAGCGGATCACTTTTATCGAGGCGCCTCAGGTGATCGGTCCGGAGGCGTGGCGGGCGATCGAACTTCGCTATGCCTATGGCGCCATGCGGCAGGGGCTGACAGCTTTGACAGCGGCGAAGGTTGTGAAGCCGTATCCGATCGATTTAGTGGCGCGGACGCTGCTCGCACTGCTTCATGAAACCTCCGCCGAGGTCGCCCGATCGAAACACGACCCAGCCGTTCGCAGGCAGGTTTCCGACTTGGTGAAGGGTGTCTTTGGTTTGCTGACACGATGATCGCCAACTCCGCTGTGGACGCGGAGACCATCGCCACTGTGCAGTTACCGCGCGGTGGAGACTTCGTGGGTAAGACCCTCCTGCTGGGGAACGACACGAAGGGTTGCCTGCATTGTGTGCTGTTGGCCTGGTGCGAGAACTATGGCGGAGGCGAGAATATTGCTGGCTTCGATGCACGCAAAGGATTGCCATTCGTCGTTCCCGAGATCGGCGATCAAAGCCGCACCTTCCTCGCGGGGATTCCAGACGACGGTGGTAGCAGAGTTTTCTTTCTCGGTTCGGAGTATTCGACGCCATGCCGGATCGATCAACTCCGCAGCGCTGTGGACATCGATGTAGGCGTTGTCCGTCCTGGCGGTAAAGACCAGGTCCCCGGACTGGGTTTTTGTGCGGTTGCCATCGAGGTTATCGAGATACTGGATTTGATCGAGACCGCGAATGCTGACGTTCTGTGCGTGGCTGACGCGGAAATACGTATGCAATGCCTCTTCGAAACGAAAGGGGGCCGGTCCGGTATTGGTAACGACTAACTGAAGGCGAAGGAATGTGCCGATGGACAGGATGTGCTGCAGGCGAAACGGGTACGGCCACCAGCGTTCGGTGGATGGATCGTTTTCAGTTGAACAGACGACGAGCACGGAGTCTCCCTGGGCTTTGACGGAATCGAGCCGCCATTCTTTGGTGCGGACAAATCCGTGGACGGGAGCGGTGGGGTCGTCCCCTTTGGCGCGAAACCAGGGAAAGCAGACGGGAATTCCTCCCCGGATGGCGAGGCCGTCCTGCCAGTTCGAATGCCGGCTGAGGAAGATCACCTGTTCGGCGTGGGCCGGCTGCCAAGACGTCAGATGGGCGCCGTGCAGAAATATATCTGCGGAGGCAGAAGGAGCGGTGACGCGAATTTTGGGCAACCCGCCGTTGCCGGAGACCACTTCAACTACATGCGGAATACCGAATTCACGATTCAGAGCATCGATGTGCGATTGGATCATCTCAAACAAGATTCTATCCAGAACCGCGAGCGGTTCCGGCCATTCGACTGGCGTGATGCTGTGGGGGCGATCGAGCCATTTATTTTGCGGGCAATCGGTTTGCCCCGAACGCTGCTCTTCGTGAGGCGGCCCGAGGGTCAGAAGATCGGCTGCAGAACCATCCTGCCGTAGGCGATGAACGCCATGAGGAGGCCCAGCACGCCGCTCAGGATCATGGGCGGGACCTCGCGGTACTTGACGTGCACCCCGACGAACACGAGGCTCTCGACCGCGAGAATCGAGGCGGCGAGGATCGTCAGCCGGGGGTGCCAATGAAACGCGGCAGGGACGATGAGCCCGACCGTACACACGAGCTCGACGAGGCCGAGGGTCGTCCAGGCTTTCCGCGGCAAGGCGCCAAAGGAGGGGACGTCCTTGCTTACCTTGTCGAACATGAAGACCTTCATGACGCCCGACGATGCGTAAAGGAGCGCGGCGAGCCCCTGCAGGACCCATAACAGTATGTTCATCGTGTGCCTCTTTCCTCTTCCCGGTTTCCGAGTCGGCGCGCGCAGGGCGGTTTCCCGCTGCGGAACCCCTGCCTGCGCCCCGTGTTCCATGGTCTCCATGGAAACTGCCTGCCGGTACTCGGCAGCAAGACTCACGGGACGAATTGTAATGGGAGCCAGGTTCGCCGGCGCGAAGATGGATCACCGGCCTTCCGGCACATTCGCGGTCCGGACTGGACAGGATGGGCCGCAGTTGCCAAATTTCCGGAGTCCACGAGAATCCGGGCCGGTGGGTGTAGTCCTCGCAATCAGAATCTCGTCTGAATCTCTGAGGGCGCCTGGTGCCGATGCGTTGCAAACTTCTCCTGCTGCTGCCGATTGCCTGTGGCCTCTGCGCACACGCGACTGACTCCGCGAAGCCGGGCACTCCTTCGCACTGCCACTTTGAACGGACGGGAGATGAGTATGTGGGTTCCTGTGGGCCGCTTTTCGATCAGAATCCAGTGATGACGCTCAAGGCAGCGTCCTCCATCACGACCGGAATTTGGCGTGAAGACGTGCAGCCGATTTCCATCTGGTCGGGCGCAATGACAGACCAGGGATACCCGGACGCCCCGCTCGAGCTGGAAATCTACCGAGACGGCTGGGGGATTTTGCGCACGGAGTATGGATGGTTTGGAGTAACGCAATTCCGGTCTTCGCCGGAAACCGGCTTTCTGCTCGATGCCTCCGCCGAGGTCAAAGCCAATTCACTGGACAGAAGGATCCTTGTGCGGGCTGAGGCCATTCTTTCCACGGAGGAGGTCTGGAATCGCAGTGACAATCGCAAGTGTCCGCAAGACGCAACTTCATGGAGCCTTTATTGCGCCATGGAAAGAGCGACGATGGAAGTGACGGGCGGATTCCAGCATCGTCGTCCAGCCCTGGAACTGGTCCGAGCGATCGTCGATGAGCGTTGCGCGGGTCGCCACTATCACCACTGGCTGATGGACTACAACAACGATCGGACTACCACCCTCGCGGACGTTCAGAGTCTTTTCAAGGAGGCACTCGCACGAATGGACGACCGATGAGCGGGGAGCCTTCGACTGATGTGCAGGAGTATCGGGGGGCTTCTGGCCGGCAAACCGGACATGTGCTCCTTGCGCTCGCAGGCGACACACTGGATTTTTTGACGGCAAGTCCAGCGGGCCGGAGGGGGACTAGACGCGGGGCGCCGGGGTGGCGTCGAGCACCGGGGCGGGCTCCGAGCAGCTCACGCGGTTGCCGCCGGCGCGCTTGGCCACATACATCGCGTGATCGGCGAGCTGCATGATCCCGATCGCCGTGGTGGTCAGGGACGGATCGATAGCCAGCCCGACGCTGACGGTTCCGCGGATCAGGTGGCCTTCGATGGCGAAAGGCTCATCCATCGCATGCACCAGCCGCTCCGCGATGGTATGGGCGACGTCGGTATCGGCAAGGTTGGTCAGCACGGCGATGAATTCGTCGCCGCCGATCCTGCCGAGGGTGTCGCGCGCGCGGAGACAGGCCTTGAAGCGCCGCGCGACTTCGATCAGATACGCATCTCCGCCGCGATGGGTAAAGGAGTCGTTGACTTTCTTGAAGTCGTCGAGATCGAGGTAGAGGAGCGCGGCGTGGCAGCGGTTGGCGTGGGCCTGCTCGAGGGCCTCTTCGAGTCTTTTGTGCACCAGGGAGCGGTTGGCGAGCCCGGTGAGCTGATCGTGCTCGGAGCGATGGAGCACATCCTCGTAGAGCCGGCGGTTGTCGATGGCGACGGCGGCGAGGTTGCAGCCGAACTCAAAGGCCTGCATGTTGAGAGGCAGGGGATGGTCGTCGCCGGCCTCGAAGGTCATGGTGCCGAGCACCTCGCCGCGGCTGGAGAGGATGGGGCGCGACCACACGTTGCGCGAGGGGTTGGGTCCGACAAGTCCATGGCTCCGCACCGCCTCCGCGCATGCCTGCTGGCTCTGGGAAGGGTCCAGGTCGTCGAGCCGTGCGATCGCTTCCGGGGTCAGATGGGTGCGCGTCATCAGCTTCAGGCGGCGATTCTCCAGAACATGGGTATAGCCACGCCGTCCCTCCCACATCTCGTCCGCATAGGCCTGGATGGCGGCCAGCACGGTAGGCAAAGGCTGGAAGCTGTTGATCAGTTCGAGGATGTGGCTGCGCTGCTGCTCCATCTGGGCCAGGGTGCTGAGCCGCGAAGCTTCCTGCTCGCTCCTGAGGCGGAGCAGTTTCTCTTTGTCGAGCACGCGCCAGCGCATGCGTAAACCCCACGCCAGAGCCAGCAGGGCAAAGCCGAGGAGGGCGGAGGTGACGCCAAACAAGTGGCCCAGGGTCCACCACGACGACTTTGCCACAACGGCGATATCCCGGGGCGATCGCAACTGGACCTGAATGCTCTCCACCGCGCCCCAGAAGCCGCGCACGTGGACCAGGCAGACGCCGGTGGCGCGAATGCGGGTTCCGCGGGGATAGATGGGGAAGGGATCCACATCGCTCACGCGCTTGCGAAAAACGACGGGGAACACGCTGTTGCCGGAGCGAAGGATGATCGTGTCGAGGTGGGATTCCCGGGTCTGGGAGATCACCTCGCCTTCCATGGTGACGAGCTTGTTGTCGTAGAGTCCCGTCATGGCGTCGGCGAAGGTGATGGCGCGCGGGGTCAACGGCATCTGGCCGGGCAGGATGGAGAACTGTCCCGAGTCGAGGCCGGCCACGCCGTCCACGGCGGTGGCAAATCCGGTGACCTGCACCCGCTGCCCGATGCTCACCGGATCGGTCTGCCGGATTTGCACCATGAGGCTGCTGTCACCCTCCTGGACGACGAGCTTCTCGCCTGGATCGTAGAGGGTGACGAAACCCGATGTGAACACGCGATGCCGGACCTTGAGCACTTCGTTGGATTTCAACAGCGCCGCCAGCGGAATCAGCTCGTCTGCGGGCGAGCCTGTATCGGCTGCGTGAACGACCTGGATGTCGTTGCTGGAGGAGACATTGAGGCGCAATCCGAGGATGCGGTCGTTGGTGACGTCATAGGTGCCGCCGAGGGCGCCGGTGACCCGGATGGTGGCGTCGAGCAGCCGGCTGGGAGAAAAGTCCGGATAATCGCGGACCACCACATCGACCATCCTGGGACCGTCTTCCATGCGCAGGAGATACACGTTCGAGGTGGCGGTGGTTGCGGTCTGGTAGGACGCGGCGCGCACAATGCCCTGCAGGGTGACGTAGCGGCAGTCGTTTGCCTGCCTCACCGCCTCCTGATAGGTGAGGAACGCCGGCGGGGGGAGCGGCGCCGGGCCGATGACCTGAATGGAGGTGGCCTCGATCTGGGTGCTGTAACTCGGACCGGTCGTGCCCTTCACGACAACCTGTGAGCCGGCCACGAGCGGGTAAGTCCTGTTGGGCTGGACGTAGATCCAGCCGTCGCCCTGCTGGAGGAAAATATCGCCCTGGGCCGGATTGCTGTAGGTGACGACGCCGGTCACGTCGACGGGCAGCGCCTTGGCGGCTTCGGCGGCGCTGAGGTGGCGCACGACCGCGACGCTGGTCAGCGGCTTCGGGGCAGGCTGCGCGAGGAGCGGCGCCGAGGCCAGCAGCAGGGCCGGGAAAACCCGGAGGCAGCCCAGCCGCATTGGCCTAACCGTTTCTGTTCCGAGCATTGGCAGAGGGAAATACCCTTCAGTATCATCGGGGATTCTCGGTCGCGGGAAACATCCCTCGCATGGGGAACGGTCCTGGTACCAAGGTAATGGCTCTTTTGCCAATTGCGCGGCGCAGAATTGCCCGCCGCCGGGTCCGCAACCACGGCAAGAGCGGCTTCGGTCCGCGGAAATGGGCCACGATTCCCGAATGTCCGTATTTTCGGTAATACGGATCTGTGCAGCGATCAAAACGACGCAGCTTTGAACCGCGGATGACCCTATTGGGGATGGCTCGGATCGGATCAGTCGCCGATTGGCTGCGACCGGGGGAGCCGCCAGGCAGGCAGCGTGGCTCCCTCCGGTCGCGAAATCCAGCGTGAGATCCGTTTGTGAAGATTGGCTGAGTCTAACAAAGCCGAGAGCAGGGAACCGTCACTCTCGTGGAGCCGGCTGCGTCAGCTCCCGCATCGAACAAGCGGACGAGGCGCACACCAGAACAAGAAGGCCAAACAGCCTGCAGGGTTTCATCGTCAAGGACCAGCTCCTCAGCGGCTAATAGGTGTAGAACCCTCGCCCTGACTTGCGCCCCAGCCAGCCCGCATCGACCATGCGCACCAGCAGCGGACAGGGCCGGTACTTCGGATCCCCCAGGCCGTCGTGCATGACGCGCATGATATCCAGGCACACATCGAGTCCGATGAAATCGGCCAGGGTGAGCGGTCCCATGGGATGCGCCATCCCGAGGCGGAAGACCTCGTCGACCGCCTCCGGCGTTGCCACGCCTTCCATCACGGCATACATGGCCTCATTGAGCAGCGGCATCAGGACCCGGTTGGACACGAACCCCGGCGCGTCATTCACCTCGACAGCGGTCTTGCCCAGCTGTTCGGCGAGCGTCGCCACGGTCTCGTATGTCTCCTCGGAAGTCTGCAGGCCGCGGATCACTTCGACCAGCTTCATCACCGGCACAGGATTGAAGAAGTGCATGCCGATGACGCGGTCGGGCCGTTGGGTGACCGCAGCCAGCCTGGTAATGGAGATGGAGGAGGTATTCGACGCCAGAATGACGCCGGGCTTCGCAATGCCGTCCAGTTCGACGAACAGCGCTTTCTTGACGTCGAACTTTTCGGTCGCCGCTTCCACCACGAAATCGGCTTCCGCCAGATCGGTCCGGTGGAGGGTCCCCTGAATGCGGGCCAGGGCATCGTCGACGTCGGCGAGAGAAATTTTTCCCTTCTCCGCCTCGCGGCCGAGGTTCCTGCGGATGGTTTCAAGGCCGCGATCGAGAAACCGCTGCTCGACCTCGCAGAGCAAAACACGGAACCCGCTCCGGGCAAACACATGGGCGATGCCGTTGCCCATGGTTCCCGCACCGATCACGCCAACAATTTTGATGTCGGTCATCGTCGCTCCCGTGACCGTCGGTTACTCAATCCCTACGACGACGCAGGTCACGTTATCCCGTCCGCCCGCCTCATTGGCCGCGTCGATCAGGGCCTGGGCGGCTCGATCGAGATCGTTGCCCGCGCCCAGAATCCTTGCAATCTGCTCTTCGTTGACCTCGCGGGTGAGCCCATCGGTGCAGAGCAGAAACACATCGCCTCGAGCGATCTCCTTCTCGACCACGTCTTCGGTCACGGATTTCTGGGTGCCGACGGCGCGGGTGATGACGCTGCGAAACGGGGAGCGCTCTGCTTCTTCGGCGGTCATGGCGCCCAGGCGCATTTGCTCATCGACGAGGGAATGGTCCTGGGTGACGCGCACGAGGGTTCCGGCCCGCAGCAAATAGCAGCGGCTGTCTCCGGCATGGGCGATCAGGGCGACGCCCGGCGCGACCCCCGGCTCGAGCAGGAGGGCGACCAGCGTGGTTCCCATCCCATAGAGTCCGGGTTCGCGCTCGCTGCGTTCGAGCACGACGCGATTGGCCTCGGTAATGGCCTCATGGAGGCGCTCGCGTCCGGAGAAGTCGCCGCCCTGCTCGCTCATGCGCTGTAAAACGAGATCGACGGCCATGTGGCTGGCGACCTCGCCACCGGCGGCGCCGCCCATGCCGTCGCACACGACATAAATGCCGTGCTCGGGCTGCAAACCAAACGCATCCTCATTGCTGCTGCGCACCCGCCCCATGCTCGTGCGCGCCGCCGCCTTAGCCGTCATCATCACCTGGGAAATGGAACCAAACTCACGATACACGAACCACCCCTTCCCCTTTGTCATCTCATCCGCGGTCAGGTGACCCCAGTGTGGCCGGCGGCCTGTGCCTCTGCTGTATCCGCGATCACGGTACCCCGGCCGTTCCTCTTCTACAATCACCCTGAGGAACCAGACCGCCTATGCCGCGTAAGCCGCTGATCGCCGCCAACTGGAAAATGTACAAGACTCCGGCCCAGTCGCAGGAATTTTTTAAGAATTTCCTGCCGCTGGTCGCCAACCACGATCGCGACGAGATCGTCGTCTGCCCCTCCTTTACCTCTATCTCTGTGGTCATCGCCGCCGCGACCGGCTCCGGGGTGGCGATCGGCGCGCAGAACATGCACTTCGCGGACGAGGGGGCCTACACCGGGGAGATCTCTCCTTTGATGCTGAAAGCCATCAGCGCCACCCACGTGATTCTGGGGCACTCCGAGCGCCGGCAGTACTTCGCCGAAACCGACGAGCTGATCAACAGGAAGCTGAAAGCCGCGCTGCACCACGAGCTTATCCCCATCGTCTGCGTGGGCGAAGTGCTCGCCGAGCGGGAAGCGGGCAAGACGGAAGAAGTGCTGCTGCGGCAGACGCGGGGCGTCCTGGCCGGCATCACCGCGGGCGAAGCCGGGCCGGTCGTGATCGCGTATGAGCCGGTCTGGGCCATCGGCACGGGGAAAACCGCGACGCCGCAGATCGCCTCCGCAGCGCACGCAGTGATCCGCGCGGAAGTTGCGAAGCTGCTGGGGAAAGAGGCCGCCGATCGCCTGCGCATCCTCTATGGAGGCAGCGTGAAACCGGACAACGCGACGAGCCTGATGGCGGAACGGGAAATCGACGGAGCTCTGGTGGGCGGAGCCAGCCTCGACCCGCAATCGTTCGCGAAAATCGTCAACTATTGAGGCTCGCGCATCGAAACAGGGAATGAACGAGCCAGGGACCATCGCCGAGATTCTCGAAGACGCGCACCATCGCGGTGGTGGGACTGACCAACCGCGAAGGGCGGGCGTCGCTCGGGGTTTCGCGGTTCATGCAGTCGCAGGGATACCGCATTATCCCGGTGAATCCGCAGATCGAGGAGGCGCTGGGGGAGAAAGCTTACCCCACGCTCGAGGCTGCGGTTGGCGCCCACCCGGAGATCGACCTCGTCAACGTCTTCCGGGCAGCGGTGCACGTTCCGGAAATTGTGAAGGATGTCATCCGCCTGAAAATCCCGCGCCTCTGGCTTCAGGAAGGCGTGTGCCACGAGGAAGCTGCCGGCTGGGCCGAAGCCGCGGGCGTCCAAGTTGTGATGGATCACTGCATCCTGAAAGAGCGGATGGCGGCGGGCTGGAAAAACCGCGGCTGAGGCGGGCCTTATCCCGCCGCAGCCACGCCTCGCACGCCAGGCTTACAGGATCGAAGGCTGGAAATTCCCCGTCGCCGGCGACACCTGCTGCGGCCGCCACCGCCATGCCTGCGCAACGCAGATCAGATGAAGAATCAGCATCAGCGGCACTGCGAAGGTGGGAATCAGGCTCAGCGGGAGCACCGTCATCGGCGAGGTGGGAATCCCGTGCGGCTCGATCAGGCCGGCCAGTGCTCCCAGCGCCACGGCGTTGACCAAATCCGCGATGCCGAGAATTTGCCAGGCAATGAAACTGGCGCGATGACGCGGGGTGGCCAGCTTTAAAGCTGCGAAGGCCGCGGTGGCTCCAATCGCGATGTCGCCCCAGCCCGCAGGCCAGGCAAAGAGACGGGGGAGAATGCCGTAGGTCGCCAGCACCAGGAACACGAACCCTGCGACCCTCCAGGTCTGCACCAGGGTGAGCACGCGCGGGCTGAGCTGCAGGGTGAATTCCCGGAATCGCGGCGAGGCGAAGAACCACAACAGAAACACGACAATCGGGGTCAGCGCCGCGAGCCCCAGCGGCAAGGGCGGCGCGCCGGGCGCGGTGCTGTATCCACGCAGGGCCGATGCGATCAGGGAAAAGGCGAACCAGGCTGCGATCAGCCCGGCACTCAGCTTCGCGTACTTGTTCATGGCAGGTCTCCTTATTCCGTAACGATCGTGGTTACGTTCCTGGTGAGTTGCATGAGGCTGTCCCAGGGCTCGGCTCCGAGCCTGTGCCGCAGATCGGCCTGCAGCTTGTCCCACCGGGGCAGCGCGCGCTCGAACTGCGCCTGGCCGGCCTTCGTTAATCCCAGGCGGCGCTCGCGCCGGTCTTTCCCCTGCTTTTTCGCGACCCAGCCACGGCGGGTCATGATTTCGAGGGTGCGCGTGAGCGTGGTGCTGTCCATGGCCAGGATCTGTCCCAGCCGCCCCTGGGTGACTTCTCCGGTGAGCGACAACGCCTGCAGAAGGGTGAACTGCGTCGCTCGCAGGCCGGTGGGCCGCATCGCCTCGTCATAGTGCTGGGTGAGGGCCCGGGTTGCGCGGCGGAAGCTGGCGCACAGACAGGGCAAAGCGGGAAGGGAAGAAGTCTTCATGGCTGAATAGATGTATATGCATCTATCGCGATTCAAAATTCCACCGCACTGGGTTTCCGGAGCACGGTCTACGGCCGTCTACAGAAGAAATCTCGCGGAGTGCCGATAACTCTGGCGTGCATCCTCCGTTCGATCCCGGGGTAAGCGCGGTTCAGGGCTATGCCGAGCAGGCACTATGGACGGCAGCGGCAGCGTGGGAGAACGGGGCAGAGGGCGCATCCCGCTCTCTGAACCCGATCGAAGAGCTTCTCGGTCAGGATGCCGAGCCCGACACGGCCTTCTTCATCGACAGCTGGACGGTCGGAGCCGCGGTTGCGTCGGAAAATTATCTGCGGCGGCGCGGGCTGCAGAACATCCGCGAGCGTGAGGCGCGTGCCGTGACGCCGCTGAGCGCCTTCGTCTCATTCTTTGTTGCCGACCCGGTGGTCCCGGCCGTCGCCGCGGGTCCGCACGAGCAGGCGTTCTGGCCGCCGGTTCCCGAACCGCGTTTTGCTGCGCAGCGCCCGGAGTTGTCCCACGACGGGGAGGCACAGGAGGACGCCAACGAAGCCGTGGCGCGTCCGCGCACGCGCGAGGCCGCTTGCCGCCTGCTGGGTGTCACGCTCACCAGCTCACGCGAGCAAATCAAAATGGCGTATCGCAAAATGGCCAGCCGCTATCATCCCGACCGGATGGAGAGCGCGAGCCTCGGCGAGCAGCAACGCGCCACCGAACGGATGGCTTCCATCAACGAGGCTCACCGTCTTCTGTGCGAATCGCAGGGTGCGCGATCGGTCTGAGGCGCGGCACGCCGGGAGTCCGCGCGGCTCAGTCCCGCACCACCTCGTACTCCAGCCGCACTGTTCCGGTTTTCCGGTAAACCCGTTCCTGCAGCAAGCGCAACTTCGTGCGCTTCGCCGGCGGCGGCAGCAGCTGAATCCCGCCGCCGAGCAGCACCGGGATCACGGATACCTCCACGCGATCGACAAGCTCGGCATGCAGCAGAGTCCGCAGCAGCTCGCCGCCCCCGAACAGATAAATATCTTTCCCGGTCTTTGCGCGCAGCTCGCTCACGACGGGCTCCGCGTCGGGCTCGATGCGAACCTGGGGATAATCCTCCGCCTGGAGCGTGTGCGAAAAGACCACATACTCGATTCCCTTTGGCGGCGTAGCCTGACGCGCCCGCACCATGGTCTCGAAGGTCTTCCGCCCGATCAGAAACGTGTCGAACTCCGCCATCATCGCAGCGAAGTCCCTTTCCGGATCCTGGACGATCCAGTCGTATTCGCCCCGCGGTGTGGCGATGTATCCATCAAGACTGATCGCGCCGCTGAATCGGACCCGCCGCATGTACCTTTCCTCGACACCGGTGCCCTGATTACGGCTGGCTGAGTGCTGAACGCCGGGCGAGCGCAGCGCAGCTAAACCTCGACGCCCCGGGCCTTCACATTCTCCCGAATAAAGCGGACCGCGGACTCGAGCGAGGTTCCGGGCCCAAAGACCGCCGCCACGCCCTGCTCCTTCAGCGCGGCAATGTCCTGGTCCGGGATCGTGCCGCCCAGCACCACGAGAATGTCGCCCGCGCCCTGCTCCCGCAGCATCGCGGTAATGCGCGGCACGATGGCGTTGTGCGCGCCCGACAAAATGCTGAGCCCGACGCAATCGACGTCTTCCTGCACCGCTGCGTTCACAATCATCTCCGGCGTCTGGCGGAGGCCGGTGTAGATGACTTCCATCCCGGCATCGCGCAGCGCGCGGGCAATCACCTTCGCCCCGCGGTCATGTCCATCCAGCCCCGGCTTGGCGACCAGCACTCGAATTGGAGTCGCCCGCTCACTCATCAGGAACGCCGCAGAATAGCACACACACCATTTTTCTGAATGCTGAGCTCAAATCACCGGCATTCGTGTGATGTCTCTGCGATTCATTGAACCATGCGACGGAGCGCATTGGCTCCAGGAAGAGTGCGCGAGCTTTACGGGACGACTGCCTGGCTTGCGGGAAAAAAGGCATTTCGCAAAAAGATTCGAAAATCGGATCGGGCCAGGATGCCCCAGGGTGCGACCCGTGGAGGCGGGGTGATGGTTTTGCATACCCAATTGGTCGGCGCCCCCGAACTTATTCCTTTTTCCGCAAGCTCTGAACGTCGTGCCCTGCAAAGCCTGTGGGGCAAGCAGGGTGACCTAGCAGAGTGTCGAGTTTTCCGGCAGCGGCAAGGTCGCGCCCACAATGGGGCCGAGGGGTACTTCCGGTGAGATTGAAAGCTGATTCGTATGGACGGTTGGGCGGCTGGGGAGTTTGCTTCTTGCTATGGGGTGAACCTGGCTGTCCGGCGGCTAAGGTGTTGGGGTTTTTTCCGCAGGCCCACCAGGCCACAGTCGGGTCCGTTGGGGGCCCCAGCTGTGGGGTGAACCTGGCTGTCCGGCGTTGTGGGGTCGGATTGCCGTCGGGGTTCGAGCCTGGTTTAGGCCTGGTGATTGGGTGAGCGGTTTCGGCACGAGTATAGTTCGTGCCCCGATACAGAAGCGGCTGAGCGGAGGATTTTTCCGCCAGCTGTGAAAGTCGTGCCTCTTCCAAGTGACCGGGGCTGAAAGCCCATCGCGTTTTTGAACCTCTCGGCGCGCGACTTCAAAGCCGTGCTTCTTCAAAGCCTGTGGGGCAAGCAGGGTGACCCTGCAGAGTGTCGAGTTTTCCGGCAGCGGCAAGGTCGCGCCCAAAATGGGACCGAGGGGTACTTCCGGTGAGATTGAAAAGCTGATTCGTCTGGACCGTTGGGCGGCTGGGGAGTTTGCTTCTTGCTATGGGGTGAACCTGGCTGTCCGGCATTGGGCGTGGGATTGTTTTTGAACCTCTCGGCGTGACTTCAAGCCGTGCTTCTGCAAAGCCTGTGGGGCAAGCAGGGTGACCTAGCAGAGTGTCGAGTTTTCCGGCAGCGGCAGGGTCGCGCCCACAATGGGACCGAGGGGTACTTCCGGTGAGAATGAAAGCTGATTCGTATGGACGGTTGGGCGGCTGGGGAGTTTGCTTCTTGCTATGGGGTGAACCTGGCCTTCGCTGCGGCTGAGGTGTTGGGGGTTTTCCGCAAGGCGTGAAGTCGTGGCCTGACTTTAGGCACCCTTCGTAAGCTGCCTCTCTTCAATGACTGCTGGATTTTGGCCGGGATTCTGCCTTCATTTTGCGTTGCCACTTTGGGGGAGCAAAACTACGAGGCCAAAGTTCTCGAAAGGCGACAATACAGACCTCAAACGAGGAAGTGCTCACCAGGACCTGCATCGAGTAGCATGCTGACGAGATGAAAGCCAGGGATTTCCGGTGGATTCTGCTTGCCTATTGTGCGGTCTTGATCTTCTCTATGCTTCTTCGTTCAGACGAAACCATAGGCGTTACTTCTGTTTCATCTAATGGCCAGTACTCGTATCAGGCCGGGTCAGGGCACTCGGTTGCGCAACGGTCGGTGCAGTCCTCTACCTCCTGCTTCTACGTAGCAAAGTCACATGGCGTCCTCAGCGGATGCCGCATTTGTTCCGCCGATGGGCGGCGGGCATGCTCGATTTCATTTGCGCGTTGCTTATTCCGGCAGGCTTTATCGGGTTCGCTGCTGTGCTTCGAGAATATCGGCGCACGGGTGCATTCGATTGGCTCATCGAACGCCAAGGTGGGCAGGCAGGCGACTGGCTTTTCGGCTTCGCCTCTGTTTTCCTGGTCTTGTTTGTCCTGATGCCGTGCTACTTTGCCCTTCCATGGTGCCAAGAAAAACCAACTCCTGGCTCGTGCGTCTTCGGTTTCAGAATAGTCGGGGATGATGGAACGCGCTTGCGCTTCTGGAAGGCGGGGCTTCGTGCAATGCTCGGCTCGATGGCGCTCCTGGCATGGCCACTTTGGATACTTGCGTTCTGGGTCAAGCGCGACAGGCGTGCGGGCAAATTTTGGCTTGATGCCGTCTTTCGGACCCACGCGGAGTTCTTCAGCTAAGCACATTTAATAGCGTCCGCACGTTTTGGGGTGGCTGCCGTAAGACCGGCATACAGGAACATTGGTGCTCGACTCGTCAGGGCGAGGGGCCGGTTCTCTTCGCGCCTGCACAGCCACCGGGGGCGAAACGGTGTTTCGCCAGGACCCCGGCTGCCCGCCCTCACGCCCTGGCGTCTCCTCGTTCCCGAGGAAACGCCACCGGTTCTGAAAGGGATTGCCGGATGAGCGGCATACCGGAACATTGGCGCTCGACTCGTCAGGGCTGAGGGGCCGGTTCTCTTTGCGCCTGCACAGCCACCCCGGCGAAACGGTGTTTCGCCAGGACCCCGGTTGCCCGCCCTCACGCCCTGGCGTTTCCTCGCTCGCGAGCAAACGCCACCGGTTCTGAAAGGGATTGCCGGATGAGCGGCATACCGGAACATTGGCGCTCGACTCGTCAGGGCTGAGGGGCCGGTTCTCTTTGCGCCTGCACAGCCACCGGGGGCGAAACGGTGTTTCGCCAGGACCCCGGCTGCCCGCCCTCACGCCCTGGCGTCTCCTCGTTCGCGAGGAAACGCCACCGGTTCTGAAAGGGATTGCCGTATCACCGGCTTTTCCGGAAATGACGCCCACTGCGCCGGCGACTGGGAAAAGCAACCGCGGATGCCATTCGCTTCGCTCAGGCCAGGTTCTTCCGTCTTGCGCGGCTCAACGTCAGCATGGCAGGCGCCGGTGGGTGGATGGTGTAGGGCTCTCGCCCAGCGGAGCGGGATTTGCCTTTATCTGCCTTTCCAACCTGCCCATGATGGCAATCATGGCCATTGAATCATCAGTCCGTTATGTTTTTTCAATTGGGCCTCAAAGTCGTGCCCGGATACAAAACTAAAGAGCACCGATGGAACGAACTTCCGGGACTCCACACCAGGCTCTCACGGCTCCCGGCCGAGCCCCAGTCTGCGCAACAGCCCGCTCATGGTCAGCCCCTGCACGACAATGGAAAAGACCACGACAATATACGTAATCGCGAGCAGCCGGTCGTGCGGCCGACCCTGGGGAATCGACAATGCCAGCGCCACGGCCAGGCCGCCGCGCAAGCCACCCCACGTGAGCACGCTCATGGCGCCGCGGGCCGGCTTATGGAAGGCGCGCACCAGGGCGAGCGAAGCGCCGACGCTCAGCCAGCGCGCCCCCAGCACCACGGGAATCGCGAGCAGCCCGGCATACACGTATTCCCAGTTCCAGGGCATGGCCAGCATTTCGAGACCGAGCAGGAGGAACAGGATCACATTCATGATGGTGTCGATCAGTTCCCAGAAATCGTCGACGCGGTCGCGGGTTTCGCCGGACATGGCCAGATGGCGCGCGTGCCCGCCGACGACCAGGCCGGCGGCCACTGCTTCCAGCGGCGCCGAGAGGCGCAGCGCATCCGCCAGCGCATAGCCGCCCATGGCCAGCGCCAGGGTGAGCAGCACCTCGACGCGGTAGCTGTCGAGGGAGCGCAGCAGCCGATAGACCATGAAGCCCAGAGCGAGCCCCAGCAGGATGCCGCCCCCTGCTTTGATCAGGAGCAGCCACGTGAAGCTGCCCAGCGACGGATGGCCGGAGCCATCGAGCGATGCCAGCAGCGTGAGGAAAACGACGGCCCCGACGCCGTCGTTGAAGAGGGACTCGCCTCCGAGCTGCGCCTCGAGAGAGCGTGGGGCATGCACTCGTTGCAGCAGCTCGAGGACGGCGATGGGATCGGTGGGCGAGATCAGCGCGCCAAACAAGAAGCATGCAACCCAGGTCGCGTGAAATCCCGTGACGGACAGGATCACCTTCAACAGCGCGGCCACCAGGCCCGTTGAGAGCAGTGTGCCAAACACGGACAGCGCGCCCACCGCGGCCTTCTGCTTCGCCAGTTCTTTCAGATCGAGTTTCAGGGCTCCGGCAAACAGGAGGAAGGCGAGCATGCCATGCAGCACCACCGCCGAAAAGTCGATGCGCCCGATCTCCGCCGCCACCTGGGTGTGCAGCCCCGGCACCGCGCGGCCCACGACGGCCACGACCAGCGACATGGCCAGCGACTGCAGCATCACGCCGACGGTCACGGGCAGGCGCAGCACACGCCGGCTCAGCAGGCTGAAGGCCGCTGCCAGGCAAACCAGGGTGCTCGCAAGGGCAAAGACAGGCATCGAGATTCGATCTTACCGACAGGCCGCCCGGATCGCCTTCACCCGGTCGGCCACCGACCCGCGCTCCACGAAGAGCAGGTCAAACCCCAGCTCCCGATACGTGTCCTCGTGGATCCCTTCAAAGCGCAGCGTCTCTTCAAAGCGGATCCGCCGAACCGCCGTCGGCTCCACGAAGCCAAGGTTCCGCACAAAAAGCACGCGTCCCTCAAAGACTCCGTCGCGCCGCAGCCGACGCGCCTCGCGCACCAGCGAATCGGGGCAGGGAAGCGCGAGATAACGCGCCAGCGCCACCGTGCACACTGCCGACCGATCGTGAAACTGAATCTCATCGCCGGTCCGCGCCGCGTGTTCCAGCCGTTGCCGCTGCAGAGCTGCGACGGCCTCCACAAATCCTGGTTCTCGCCACGGCTCGGCAACTCCCTCAGCCTGCCGCGCCGCGATCAGATCCGTCGCTGCCTCTTCCACCACGCCGAACCCATCCAGCTCCAGCCGCCGCAGAATTGCTGTCTTGCCCGCGCCCGGCGCCCCGGTCAAAATATACCTCTTCACAATTCCTTGATCCCTGGTGTTATCCGGCGTCACTGATCACTGTGGTCTTCCTCCGCCACCTCAATTTCTTCGACCTCCACATCCCACTTTTTCAAAATGCGATAGATCGTCCCGGTTGAGAACCCGGCCCGCATCAGCATCCGCATGACCCGCGCGGCTTCCTTGTCGTTCGCCGGCTTCCTGACGCGTTTCCGCTCGAGATGCCGCCGCGCCAGCTCCTCCTCATTCACGTCTTGGTAGGCGGCATCGAGGGTTTTGCCAATCACCGCAGCCTGCACGCCCTTGCGCATCAGATCCTGCTGCACGCGGCGCTTCCCGAAGCTGGCATTCTCCTGGCGCAGTTTCGTGTAGTCTTGGGCGTAGCCGGCATCGTCGAGATACTTCCGCTCCCTGAGCCGGGCGATGACTGCGTCGAGCGTGGCCGCTCCGGACTCGCCTGGCTCGACGCGCCGCTGCAACAGCCGTTTCACTTCCGCGACGGTGCGCATCTGCTGTCCCAGCAGCTTCACCGCGTAGTTGTAGAGGGATTCCTCATCGAGAGGAGCAGCCGATTTGCGAGCGCGCCCGAACACAGGGTCCAGCGTAGTACAAACTGCGTGCTCCGGTTCGACGAATCGGAAGCGATCACGGTACCCGAATCTCAAATGCCGGTCAGCGCTTCGCCGGAATCAGCATTGCAAACGGTTTCGTCCTGCGCCAGCGATAAGTCAGGAAATCGCTGTCGAGGGTGAGAATGTCGCCCGTGTCCAGTTCGTCGGCCATATGAATGAGGCAGGCATCCGCGAAAGAGGCAGGCACGTCACGATATTTGCGCATGATGGTACGGACTTCGGTGACCGAATCTGACAATGCGAAGGGAATTTCAAATTCGCCCTGCTCCAGATTCGCGAGGATCGCCTCGGGTGCGCCCGGAAATCGCCTGAGAAGGTGGCAGCTCTCCACAATGACCGCTTCGCATGTGACCAGCGGCCGGCTCAAAGCCGAAATTGCACGAACGCTTTCTTCGTGACGCTGGGAGTCACGCTGCAACAGTGCCACAATCACGCCCGTATCGAGCAGGACAGGCTTCACCGTCCCAGGTCTTCGAGGTACTTCCTGTTGGTGGCAAGATCCGGAGGACCGCCCCTGAACTCACCCATCCCGACGATCTTCCTCTTCTTCGGCGTCGTGCCGTAATGATCCGCCATGAGGCGCAGCCCTTCACGCACCACGCGGGAAGGGCTCCACCCCAGCCGCCGGGTCAGCTGCCTGAGAGCGGCCTGCGATTCATCGTCAAGACGAGCCTGGACCGTGGCTTTCATGCCGGAATTGTACTACAAGGGCAAGGCATGTATCACATTTCCTGCGCCTGTGGTTTCAGCCTCTGCGGCGATACCTGATCTCAAACTCATAGCCGGCATTGGGAGGAAACATCTCGGCGACCAGGCGCAGCCGCTCGGCGAGAGCCGGGGCGGCGAGCAGGGGATACTCTCGCTCGCGAAGATCCGCGTAGTCGAAATCCACGGTGAGCGAGAGCATGTAGATGGCCAGCGCATCGGCAAAGGTGGATTCGAAGTAGCTGGATTTCGCGCGCTCGTCGACCTCGTTGCCGCGGCTGCGGTCGAGCGCGCGCCGGCGGCTCTCCCACGCATCCTGGCTGGTTTCGCCGCGCACATCGGTGCCGGCCTGGGACCACGCCAGGTCGGCAAAGGTCTGCGGCACGCCGACCACATCCACGAAGTGGTGGCCCACGTTGATGAGGAACTCAAAAGCCAGGGCAAATTTATCCTGCATGAGCCGCGTGGAGATAAAGATGCACTCCGACCCGGCGAAGCGCACGTTGCGATGGCAGATGGCACGATCGCCGAGGTCGACGGTGTAGTCGGGGGCGACCACGGTATCGTCGTTCTCGCCGATCGCGAGCGGCACAAAGTACCAGGCGCGCTGGCGCAGGGCCGCCGCGACCACGGCCGGCACCGCCTGCACAATCCGCTCCAGCTCGTCGGTGCTGTTGAGCACCTCACCGAAGGTCGCCCAGCACATGCCGTTATCGGCTTCGCGAACCTGGGCCTCCTGTGCCACTTTCGCTGCGGAATACAAGGGGATTTGCGCGGTTCCAGCCATAAGTCTGTATTCTAATGTTCGTGCGTTCGAATTACCTAACCAGCGACTTTTCTGCGATGTCCCCGACCCCTGAACCCGCCAAACTTCTCGGCATTCCGCTGGGCGATTTCGGCTTTTTTTCCTCGCTGCTGCTCTCGGTCGCCTCCGGCTTTCTGGCCTTTTTTGCGACCTGCTTCCTCGCCATCATCGCGCTGCTTTGCTGGAACCTGATCGGCCACAACCACGTCAGCTACGCCGACAGCTACCTCTACGTGGCTTTCCCCACGGGGTGCGCGGTGCTCGCGCTTTCGCTGGTGTTTTTCACCGGCACCTGGCTGCGGCGAAAATTATCGGGAGCGCACGAGTAAGATGGCCGTCGTCAGCATCCCTTCCAGCTCGCTGACCCCGACTCCGAACGAATCGCGCGCCTTCTGCGGCCAGCTTGAAGCCGGCGACATCCTCTACTTTCCGGAAACGCCGGTTCCGCTCGCCTCCGGCGATATCAGTTTCCTGCTGGGGCAGCAGCAGGCGGATAGCTCGCTGCACAAAAACATCGCGTACAAACCGGCGATCGATCGCCTGAGCGGCTTCGACAGCAAGACCGCCGACCCGGCGGCCATCGAGCGGCTGCAGAGCATCATGCGCGGCTACTCCAATTCCGTGGTGCAGTTTCTGACCCGCTTTCTGGCGCCTTACCAGCAGCACTGGAAGCTGGACTACGCCAGCTTTCGGCCGCAGGAAGAGCAGAATCGGGACCTGCCGCTGCGCCGCCGCAACGACCTGCTGCACACCGACGCTTTTCCCACGCGGCCCACCTATGGCGCGCGGATTCTGCGTTTCTTTAACAACATCAACCCGACGCGCACGCGGGACTGGATCGTCAGCGACCCGTTCGCCGCGACCGTCCGTCAGTTTGCCCCGAAAGAGATCGCGCCCAAGCCCGGCACCGCGCTTTCGCGCATGGGAAAATCCACGGCCCGCGCCCTTGGGCTGGGTGCTGCGATTCCCTCGATCAAGCGCTCACCCTACGACGACTTCATGATGCGCTTCCACAATTTCCTGAAAGAGAATCCACGCTTTCAGTCCGACTGCCCGAAATATCCGTTCCAGTTTCCTCCCGGATCCTCGTGGATGGTCTACACCGACACCGTGCCGCACGCGGTGCTGGCGGGCCAGTACGCGCTGGAACAGACGTTCTTAGTCCGGCCTGAAGCGATGGTCCGTCCGGAAATCTCCCCGCTCAAAGTCCTCGAAGAAATCGCCCAGGCTCCCCTCGTCTGAAGGGTGACCTGTTCGCCCCCGAACAAGCCGAATCAGAAACGAACACCCGTCCGCATCCTCCCAAATCCTAAAGCCGAAAGAATCCGGCGTTCCTCCTGACCCTCGTGACGTCGTCAGACAAAGTCCGACGCGCGTCCGACAATCAGTCGAAGTTAAGCCTCCCGCAACAACTCCGTCCGATACTTCGGAGCCAGCCCGACCACCTTCGCAATCAACACTCGCTCCTCCTCCTCACTCAGCTTCGGCGGCGCAGTCGTCCGAGTGGCTACAGGCACCCCAACCTCCATGAAAAACTTCTCCTGCCCCGCGGGAGAGCAAATACAAAGCATCCGCACCGCGGCGCTCGAAGCATTGTGAAACTGATGCGGAGCATTCGCCGGAATATTCACCGTATCGCCAGCCCGCACCGTCATCTTTTTTCCTCGAAACGTCGCCTCCATCTCGCCCTCCAGCAAAATGAAGGTCTCCTCAAAGTCGTGCCGATGCGGCGGCGGCCCGCCCCCCGGAGGCACATGCATATCGACCACGCAGAACCGCCCCGCAGTTTCCTCGCCCGTCACGGTAATCGTGTACGTATCGCCAACCAGCCCGATGTGAGGCAACTTGTCGGCTTGCGCAATCGTGAGTTTGCGCTGCGGGTCGTCCGGCGGGATCGCTGGTGCGGTTGACACTGGAGGCTCCTGTTGGAAGGTTCGATCAGTTCGGCTTTCGTGGATCGTAGCTTACCCCACTCAACAAAAACCAGAACCTCCACCGCCAATCCTCGGCGCTTCTCCCGCCGCTTTTCAAAAGTCTTCACAGCCGCATACCTCTCGCCTGCATCGAGGCATTCGCACCGAGGGACGCACCCCGTCCAGGACGGTTTGTGCGGTTTGAGAACCTTCACACGGCTCCTTTAGACTCACCCTGGAGGTTTCCGCAGACATGAAGACCGGTTGGAAGTCGCTAGCATTCTCTGCTCTCACCGTGGCACTGGTGAGCTGCGTGTCCACAGCGCCCGCCCAGATTGCCGTCAACATTGGACCTGCGCCCATCTGCCCCTACGGATATTTCGATTACGCACCGTATGACTGTGCCCCGTACGGCTATTACGGCCCCGACTGGTTCGTGGGCGGGATCTTCATCGGCGCAGGTCCCTGGTTCCACGGCCCGCGCGGTTTTTACGGCCATGTCGATAACCGCTTCGATCCTCATCACGGTTACGCCGGACCCCTCCCGGGCGGGGCGAGCGGCCTTTCTCCGGGTTTCGCGCCAATGAAGCGCGCGATGGACGAGGCCACATCGGCAACGCCGGCCACGATGGCGGCAGGGAACACAGCCCCGGATTCAGCGGAGGGGGTCACCCCGGCGGTCACCCTCGCTAGAGAACCACTGGCTCCTGAAGCGCAGGGCCCGCGTGCCAAACGCGGGCCTTTTCGCTGCAGGGAAGTGAAATAGCCAGCCGATGCCCACCGCCGCGAAGAACTGCGTCTTCCGCCTCGCCTGTGGCATCCTTGTACCGAGGGGAACCGCAAGTCTGACCCGAACCGACTATGACCTCCAAAACTCCGCGAGCCATCCTGGCCCTGGTTGCCGCTCTCTCGGTGGTACCGGCCTTCGCCCAGTTCACACCGCGCCACATCTACGACGAGAACGCCGACGCCAAAGCAGAAATTCGCGAGGCGCTGGCAACCGCCGCTCGCGAGCACAAGCGTGTCATTCTCGATTTCGGCGGCAACTGGTGCGGTGACTGCCAGGTGCTCGATATCTACTTCCATCGCGCGCCCAACGACGCGCTGCTGAACGCGAACTACGTGCTGGTGGACATTGACATCGGCCGCATGGACAAGAATGTCGACGTTGCCGAGAAGTATGAGGTTCCGCTGAAAAAGGGCGTCCCGGCTCTGGCGGTTCTCGATGGGCACGGGCGGCTTGTTTACAGCCAGGCGAACGGCGAATTCGAGAAGATGCGGCACATGGACCCCGACTCCGTCACCCAATTCCTGGAGCAGTGGAAGGGCGGCGGCGGCGATAACAAGGGCGGCCGATAGGCGTTCATCGGTGACGGGAAAATCAGCGGTGAGGAGCGGCGGATCGAGGCAGAATCCTGACTCCTGATCACGGACACCGGACTCCTGTACCCTGTTCCCGGCACCCTGTACCCTGTTCTCATGCTGCGGATGTTCGAGCATCTCCGGCGGGCCATCTGGTCGTCCTTCGGCCACAGCGCCTTCTCCATGGCCAAGGCCGCGGCCTATTCGGCCATGCTCAGCGTTTTTCCCGCGCTGGTCGTGGTCACGACGCTGTTCGCGGTCATGCCTTCGGGCGACAATATCCGCGGTGTTCTGCGCGCCGCGCTGCAGCAGGTGCTGCCGCCGGACACCATGCTGCTGGTGCAGAACTACTTCATCAGCTATCACACCCGGTCGGTGCGCATTGTGTGGGGCTGCCTGTTCGTCAGCCTGTTCGCCGCGATGGGGGTACTGCTCTCGCTGATGGAAGGCTTCCGGCGCGCCTACCGTCTGCCGCGCGGGTTATGGGGATTCTGGCAGGAGCGCCTCGCTGCTGTTCTGCTGGTGCCTGGAACGATGGTGCCGATGGCGGCCGCAACGGCGTTCCTGACCTTCGGCCACTTCATCGAGCACTGGATGATCGCCAACTCGGAGCACGAGCTGCACCTGTACGTCATTCTGTTCTGGCGTCTGGTGCGCTGGGGCATCGCGCTGCTGGCCAGCATTATGTCGCTCACGCTGATCTATCACGTTGGCATCCCGCGCCACAAACATCCCACTCGCGGCGGCTCCAGGGCCTTCTTCAACGGCCACTGGAGGGAAACTCTCCCGGGAGCGACCATTGCCACGGCCTCCTGGTTCATCGCGACCCTGCTCTATGGCTGGTACGTGACCCGTTTTGCGGACTACTCGGTGGTTTATGGATCCCTGGGCGCGGGCATTGCCACCCTGGTCTGGCTCTACATGATTTCGCTCAGCGTGCTGATCGGCGCCGAATTCAATGCGCAGCTGTTCCCCTTTCCGGATCTCCGCCCGGTCTCGGTGCCGAACGAGGAATTCCCGGGGGATCCATCGCTGGTGGGCGCCAATTCGCCATCAAATTCGTCTGCCGTGCCTACCCACGCCGCCCGATCCGCCGCCGCACGGTAAAATCGGTTCGGGTCCCCGTCACACCGAACGCAAAATTTTTCAGTCAAACCTTTTTGGGGGTTGGATGAACTTCTCGCTGTCAGGGCCGGCGGTTGCAAGCGATAGCCTGCGCCGGGCCAAAATCGTCGCCACGCTGGGGCCAGCTTCTTCAAACGAAACCATTTTCCGTGAGCTGCTCCGCGCCGGTCTGGACGTCGCCCGCCTTAATTTTTCTCACGGCACGCTGCCCGAAAAACTCAAGCTGATCGAAATGGTCCGCAAGGTTTCCCGCGAAGAAAGCAAGAACGTCTGCATCCTCGGCGATCTCCAGGGACCCAAGATCCGGACGGGCCGGCTCAAGAACCGCATCCCGGTTCAGCTGAAGGCCGGTCAGCGTCTCACCATCACCCCTCGCGACATTCTCGGCACTTCTACGGTGATCGCCACGACCTTTCCGACGCTGGCGGAAAACCTCGAGCCGGGCGCGCGGATTTTGCTCTCCGACGGCCTGATCGAGCTGCGCGTGATCGAAATTCCCGGGGAAGAGGTGGAGTGCGAAGTGATCAACGGGGGCATGCTCGGCGAGCACAAGGGGATCAACCTTCCCGGCATTCCCGTCCGCGTCCCCTCCCTCACCGATAAAGATGAGGAAGACCTTGAGTTCGGGATGAAGCATGGGGTCGACGCCATCGCCGTGTCCTTCGTGCGCACCGCCGAAGATGTTCGTCACGTGAAGTTCCGCGTCGCCGCGCTCGGTCTCGAAACCTGGATCATCGCCAAGCTGGAAAAGCCTCAGGCCATCGAGAATCTGGAAGCGATTCTGGAAAACGCGGACGGCGTGATGGTTGCTCGCGGCGATCTGGGAGTAGAAATGCCGCCGGAAAAAGTGCCGGCCATCCAGAAGCATGTTATCCGGCGGGCCGCCGAGTATCGCAAGCCGGTCATCACGGCGACGCAGATGCTGGAGTCGATGATCGAGAATCCCCGTCCCACGCGGGCCGAAGCCAGCGACGTAGCCAATGCGATCTACGACGGGACAGATGCGGTGATGTTGTCCGCCGAAACCGCGGCGGGCAAGTATCCGGTGGAAGCGGTGAAGATGATGGCGAAGATCGTGAGCGAAACGGAGTCCAATCTGCGCGACTCCAATTCGTTCGAGACCCATCACGGCAACCGCATTCGTCTATCGATCGCGGAGACCATCTGCGAGTCGGCTGCCCACGCCGCCGAGGACCTCGATGTCAGCGCCATCGCCGTCTTCACCGAATCGGGCGCCACCGCGCGCCAGCTCTCCAAATACCGTCCCAAGCCGCCCATCTACGCGCTCTCGAGCATTGAATCGGTGATTCACCGCATGGGTTTGCTGTGGGGTGTGCACGCGGTTAAATGTCCGAAGCTCCTGACCGCCGAGCAGATGGTCGACCACGCGGAGACGGTTCTGGAAGAAGGCGGTTTCGTGAAGCCCAAGGAGATCCTCGGCATCGTGGCCGGCACGCGGACGCGGTCGGGTTCGACGAACTTCCTCCGTCTGCACGTGCTCGGCGACCGGCTGACCGACGCGTTCGCGCACCGCGGCGAGAAGGTCGCCCATCCCCGGAAAACGGCTCGCAAATCGCGCAAAACCGCGAAAGTCGGGTAGGCGAACTTTCCTTCAGGGTGCCGGGGAGGAGTGCCGGGCAGCGCCTTCAGGTCCGGCCAGACCCGCCCGGCACCGTCCTCCCGGGGTGAGGCTCCTCCTACCCCCGTGATATCCATCACAGCCTGCTTCCGGCCCGGAGGGCACACTGGCAGAACGTCGCGTCAAGGAGCCCAAATCCCCATGAATACCGCCCACCTCATCACTCAACTGCTGGAAATTGAACAGGCGATCGGCAAAGTGGATCCGGCCAGGATTCGCGGGATGCTGTTTGAAGCCGAGGAGAGCATCCTGCAGATCGAGCAGCAGATCATCGCAATCCTCGTTGAGAACGAATCGCTGCATCTGCGCCTGGACAACGGGAACCGTCCTTCCCTTGCCGAGCTGTCCGCCTCCCGGCCGGTCGAGAAGTTCTCGGTCAATTGAGGGACGCCACTGCAGGGGAGTGCGGAAGAGGACAGGGTGCGAACGCAGCAACCATCGCCCATCGCCACTGGTACGAACATCATTCGTGCCGCGGATAACAGACGCCTGACACTGCGAACGGCGTGTATGATCTCGTCCTCCCTCAAATCCACGAAAGAGGTACAGAGACCATGGCCAGGATGCTGGTTGTCGCGCAGTGTAAGGATGCGAAGAAATGGGAGCAGACTTTTGTGACGCACGGTCCTTTGTTCAAGAGCATGGGCGCCACCGGCCCGGTTCACTACGGACTGGAGGGAAACTGGGCCGCCGTCATGATGGACGTGAAGGACGTGGATCACTACAACCAATCCATGAGTTCCCCGGCTACGGCGGAAGCCATGGCTGCCGACGGCGTGCTGCGGGAGACGGTGAAGATGTTTGTTCTCGATAAGAAGGTGAACGTCTAACCCGGGAGGCGGGTAAAAGCTCGAAATGCCTCCGCCACAACCTTCGGCAGCTCGTCCCGATTGCGTTTGCCGATCAGTTCATGCCCCGCGCTTTCCACCGGCAGCAGCCGGGTTCGCGCCGGGATGAGGCGGAGCGCCGCCCCCAACTCGGCGATGGTGCCAAATCCATCGCGCGTGCCGGAGACGAACAGGGCGTGCGTCTCCAGCGAAGGGAAGTGCTGCGTGCGCATTTGTTGCGGGGCCTTCGGCGGATGGAGCGGATAGGACAAGAGCAGGAGTGCCTCGACCAGGTCCGGCTCCCGCGCAGCGAGCATCGACGCCATGCGTCCGCCATACGAATGCCCGGCAAGAAAAATCCGGTGAGCCTGGGTTTGCCGGCGCATCGCCTGTACCGCCGCTTTGAGCCCCGCCTGATCGCGCTCTGCGGTGCGCATGGGCGGACCCTGCGGTTTGGCCTGCCGGAAGGGCAGATCGCAGCGCAGCACTGTGGTTCCTGAAGCGGCAAACGCGTCGGCCAGGGCAACCAGCAGCGGCGCCTGGCAATTCGCGCCCGCACCGTGGGTGAGAACCAGGGCGTCTGCGCTTGCGCTCGCCGCCGGATGCAGAAATCCGCGGACCGGTTCAGCGCCGGAAGTATCGACGAACGCCCGCATGCCTTCCATTCCAGCTTCGCCGCAAACTCACGCCTGCGCCAGCTCGCCGATGGCGCGCACCAGCTTATCCAGATCGGGCAGGGTGGTGTAGACATGCGGGGTCACGCGCACGCAGCTGATGTTTTCCCAGACGATGCCGACGGTATGGATCTTGTACTTGTCGAAGAGCGCGCCGGCCACCTGCTGGGGGGTCATGCCGTCAATCGAAACCCCGCAAATCGCGCAGGAATACTCCGGGCGCAACGAGGTGTGCAGCTTGACCCTGGGGATGGACTGGACGCGCGTTGCCCAGTAGTTCTTGAGATAGAAGATGCGTTCCTGCTTGCGCGCGGAGCCGATGCCTTCGTGGAAGTTGATCGCCTCGCCGATGCCCTGTTCGAGGGGAAAGCTGCGCGTGCCCAGGGTCTCGAATTTGCGAATATCGGCCGAATGGGGGGTGGAGTTACAGGTGAGCGGCCATATTTTCTCAATCTTGTCCTCGCTGACCCACATCATGCCGGTGCCGATCGGCGCGGAAAGAAACTTGTGCAGGCTGGTGCCGAAATAGTCGCAGTGCAGGTCGGGAATCTTAAAGTCGATCAGCCCAAAGGAGTGCGCGCCGTCGGCAATGACCTCGATGTTGTGCGCATGGGCCATGCCGGCGATCTTCGCGACCGGCATGGTCTGGCCGACCCAGTTGACCATGTGGGTCACATGAATGATCCTGGTGCGGGGCGTGATCGCGTCTTCGTAGGCCTTGACGATGACGGCGTCGTCCTCGATGGGGAAGTCGAAGCTGATCTGCTTATAGACGATGCCGTCGCGCTCGGCCCTCTGGCGGTAGGCCTGGATCATGTTGGGATAATCCTGCTTCGTCCCGATGACTTCATCGCCGGCCTTGAGCGGGAGGCCATAGATGATGGTGTTGAGCGCTTCGGTGGAGTTGCGATCGATGGCAATCTCGCCCGGTTTGGCGCCCGCCAGGTTGGCCAGCTTCTCGCGCAGAGGCTCGCGTCCCTGGTCGAGGATCTGCCACATGTAGTAGGACGGCCCCTCGTTGGAGAGCTGGTTGTAGCGTTCGACCGCCTCCTGGACGACGATGGGGGCCGGGGAGACGCCGCCATTGTTGAGATTGATGAGGTCCGGGTTGACGGAGTAGGCGCGCTGGATCACGCTCCAGTAATCCTCATTCTGGGCGGCTTCGGCCGGCGCGAGATCGCGGACCCTGTTGGCCGCGGCGGCAAAATCGGCGGCATGCGCCTGGCGGAAGAGGCTGTTGACGGAAAATGCGCCCGCTAGCGTGGCGGTCCGTTTGAGGAAGCTGCGGCGATCGGTGGGTGTCATGGCAGCCACTGTAGGAGCAAAGGGCCTTCCGACGCAACTGGGTGGTTCGGGGAATCCGCGGTAACCGAAGGGGGTACCAGCGACCCATTGGAGGTTCTACTTCCAGTGCCGGTAATGACCCGGAAGTGGGAAGTCTATTGAACGCAAGGACTGTTACTCTTCGTTGGATCGGTAACAAAATCGGCAACTCCAGCACGCGGTGTGTTGCCCCGAATGAGGACACAGACGTGCGATCCGCGTCATCGGGCCCCTGTTGTATGGAGTCGGAATCTGCGGAAGAGGCTCCTCGGTGCTGACCGGGACATACGATATCGGGCTGGTAGTGGTGTCGCTGCTGGTGGCGATGCTGGCTTCCTGGACCGCGCTCGATATGGCAGCGCGGGTATCGGCGGCCCGGGGACGTGCGGCCTCATGGTGGCTGGCGGGCGGCTCGGTGGCCATGGGCGTCGGCATCTGGTCGATGCATTTCATCGGCATGCTGGCCTTTCGGCTTCCCATCGCGACGGGTTATGACGCGACCATCACCTTTCTCTCGCTGCTGATCGCGATTGCTTCATCCCTGTTCGCGCTGTGGATCGTGTGCCAGCGCGATTTGACGTGGCAGCGCCTGGTGGCGGGCGCGGTGGTGATCGGCTCAGGCATTTGCACTATGCACTACACGGGCATGGCGGCGATGCGGATGACGCCCCCGCTGCGTTATCACTGGCCGCTGTTCCTGCTCTCGGTTCTTATCGCCATCGTGGCTTCGGGGACAGCGCTGTGGATGGCCTTTCATCTGCGCGAGGGGGGAAGGGGAGTCCGGCGGCGGCGCGGTGGAGCTGCGGTGGTGATGGGACTTGCCATCGCGGGGATGCACTACACGGGGATGGCCGCGGTCCGCTTCGCCCCCAACAGCCACTGCCAGACGATCGAATCCGGCGTGACGACGGGATGGCTGGCGCTGCTGATCACGGTATTCGCCGTTTCGGTTCTGTCGATCGCGCTGATCATTTCGGTGCTCGACATGCGCCTCGAACAGCGAACCGCGCTGCTGGCCTCGGGTCTGGCCAACGCGCAGCAGGAGCTGGCGTTTCTGACGCTGCACGATAACCTCACCCGGCTGCCGAACCGCACTTTACTCACCGACCGGCTGCAGCAGCAGATCCAGATGGCTCGCCGGGAGATGAGCCGCTTGTCGGTTTTTTCGATGGACGTCGACGGATTCAGGCAGATCAACGATGCCTGGGGCCACCGCACCGGCGACCTGCTTCTGGTTGAGATAGCCCAGCGCATCAGCAACGCGATTCGCTCGTCGGACACACTGGCCCGCCTCGGCGGCGACGAGTTCGTGGTGCTGGCTTCGGTTTCGGAGGCGGGCGACACGGTCCATCTGGCGGAGAAGCTGCTTGCGGTGGCGCGGGCACCGGTGTTGATCGACGGCCACGAGCTGCGCGTTTCCATGAGCATCGGCATTGCTATGTACGATGGCCGGGAACCGCAAAACGGGGACGTGCTGAGGAACGCGGACACGGCGATGAATCACGCCATGGCACTGGGACACAATGGGTATGTCCTGTTCGAGTCCTCGATGGCGGACGATGCGCAAACGCAACTGCAGCTGTTACAGGATTTGCGCCAGGCGGCGGAGCGGGGGGAGCTGCTGCTGCATTACCAGCCGAAGTTCAGCACGACTGACGGAGGGATGATCGGGGCGGAGGCTCTGGTTCGCTGGCGTCATCCGACCCGCGGACTGGTGCCGCCGGGCGATTTTATTCCTCTGGCCGAGAAGACGGGGCTGATCTACCAGATCGGCCAATGGGTGCTGAGCGAAGCGTGCCGGCAAATGAGCGCCTGGCTCGAAGCCGGACACAAGGACTGGACGATCTCGGTCAACTTGTCGGCGCTGCAGTTCAATCATTCCGGCCTGATCGACATGGTGCGCGACACCCTGGCGGAGCACAGGCTGGAGTCACGCTATCTGACCCTTGAAATCACCGAATCGACGGCGATGCACGATGCGGATGTCAGCCTGGCGATTCTGCAGCAGCTGCACCAGATGGGTGTGCGCATCTCGATTGACGATTTCGGGACGGGATATTCGAGCCTTTCTTACCTGAAGCGGCTGCCGGCCAGCGAACTGAAAATCGATCACGAATTCGTGCGCGATCTGACCCAGGATGCCGAAGACGCGGCCATCATTGCCGCGATTGTGGCGCTGGGCCGGGCCCTGAACCTGAAAATTGTGGCGGAGGGGGTTGAAACGGTGGAACAGCAGGAGTTCCTCACCCGCCTGGGCTGTACCTCACTGCAGGGCTTTCTGCTGGGGCGTCCGATGCCCGCGGAGCAGATGATCGAGGCGGTTTCGCTGCGGAGCAAGGTTTATGCGGGGATCGGAATTCCCAGCTGACCGTCCTCTGCCCGGTCGCACGGACCGTTTCCGCCAGGCCTGACTGATGGCTCCGGGTGAGCGGGGCTGTCAGTGACGAGTGTCACATCCTTTCCGCAATTGGCGGGTTTACCCTAGTTCAACCGCAGCCGACGCCCCCGGAGTCTCGAGGGCACCGCCCGCTGGCCGATGGGGTTCATTATGCAGACGCCTGAGCGACCCGAAGACATGCGCGAACTGGTAACGCAGATTGCGCGCGCACTGGTGGACATACCTGAAGCGGTCGAAGTCGAGCCCGAAGAGAAAGAGAACAGCACCGCGCTGCGCCTGCGGGTTGCGCCTTCGGATGTCGGCAAGGTGATTGGCAAGCAGGGGCGCACGGCGCGATCGATGAGGACGATTCTTGGGGCGGTCAGCGTGAAGCACCACCATCGCTACACTCTCGACATTCTGGAAGAGGGCCCTAACGGAGCGCACACCGCCGACGACTGATCGGTCCGGGGCCTTTGCGGCCGATGCGCCATGCTGAGAATCGCTGAAGAAGATGCCGCGCCACAACGGTGAAGGCCTGCGCTGCTACAATCGGCCCACTGCGTTTACCCTTCGAAGGCAATTCTCAAAAGGATACGGTCATGGTGACACGCTTTCTGCTGTGTGTTTGCGCCGCAGTGCTGGCGGCAGGTTCTTTGTTCGGACAAAGCAGCATCACGTATCAGCAGCCACCGAAAGCGATCGCCGATCTGCTGGAAGCGCCGCCCACGCCGCTGGTGCTGGTTTCGCCGGAGTTGAAGGGCAGCGCCCGCACTCTGCTCATCGAGGAGCCGGGCGGTCTGCTCACGATCGCCGACCTCGCCCAGCCCGAGCTGCGCCTGGCGGGGCTGCGCTTCAATCCGCGCACGAACGGGCCGAGCCGTCTGCCGTATGCCGTCGGGCTTGAATTGAAAGTTTTGCCTGCGGGCAAAGAGGTGGCTGTCGCGGGTCTTCCGGCTCATCCGCACATTGTGTTCGCTCAATGGTCGCCCGACGCCAAGCGCGTTGCATTTGTGGTGATCACGGGCACAAATCCCGGCGCGGGTCTGAGCCTGTGGACCGCCGATGCGGCAACCGGCCACGCCAGCCGCGTTCCGGGCGTCGCGCTGAATGGAGTGTTCGGCGATCCGTGCTCGTGGATGCCGGACAGCCACGGCCTGCTGTGCGTCACGGTGCCCGGCGCGCGCGGTGCTGAGCCTGCTCACTCCGAAGTGCCGACCGGGCCGGCGGTGCAACAGAATCTCGGGCGTGTTACCCCGGCCCGCACCTATGAAGACCTGCTCAAGAATCCTGAAGACGAGCGGTTCTTCGACTACTACGCGACCGGGCAGGTGCGGGTTATTTCCCTGGGTGGAACCTCGAAAGCGATCGGCAAGCCGGGGGTGATCGAAGCCGCCGAACCTTCACCCGACGGGCACTACGCGCTCCTCTCGGAAGCGCATCATCCGTATTCCTACGAATTGCCGCTGGAGAATTTTCCGCAACGCACGCTGGTGGTGAATCTGCGAACGGGCGAGGAGAAACAGCTCTCGGATCAGCCGATGGCCGACAATATTCCCATCGCACGGGACGCGGTCGAAACCGGGCCGCGCGATTACGAATGGCGTGCGGATGCGCCGGCTACCGTCGCGTGGGCCGAAGCTGCTGACGGCGGGGATCCAAAAAACAAATCGGCGGTCCGCGACCGCATTTATCTGCTTGATGCGCCCTTTACCGGCTCACCGCGCGTCCTCGCCGAGCTGCCCATGCGTCTGGCCGAGTCCGATTTCCCGGTGCGCTCGAGCGGCATCGAGTGGGGCAACGCGCATCTGGCACTGATCAACGAGCGCGAGTGGACCCATCGGCGCCGGGTGATTGCCGCAATCGATCCATCCGCGAGCGCGCCCGCTCTCCGAACGCTCTACGAGGGGTCCTCAGAAAATCGCTACGAAGATCCAGGCCGCCCCATGCAGAGGGAAAACGCCGCGGGTCATCGGGTTCTCGACCTCACCGCGGACGGCAACGGTATTTACTTCACGTCGCCCGGAGCGAGCCCGGAGGGCGACCGCCCCTTGGTCGCCGTGATGAACACAACCTCGGGCAAGGAAGAGCCGGTCTGGCGCTCGGCTGCGCCGTTCTACGAGATGCCCGCGGCGGTCCTCGACCCGGCGAAGGCGGTTCTGCTGATCCGGCGCGAGTCGCAGGAGCAGCCACCGAATTACTTCCTCCGCGATGGCGCAGGGCAGCTGACCCAGGTGACCAACTTCCCGAATCCCTACGGCGACACGCCGCTGCCGAAGAAGCAGATCCTGCGGTACAAGCGGGCGGACGGGGTGGGACTGAGCGCGAACCTCTACCTCCCGCCCGGCTACAAGCCTTCGGATGGAGCGCTGCCCACGCTGATGGAGGCCTATCCGGTGGAGTACAAGTCGCGCTCCGCGGCCGGACAGATCACCGGTTCGCCCTATCAGTTCCCGCGTTTCTCCTGGGCTGGACCGGTTTTTTTCGTGACCCAGGGCTACGCGGTGCTGGAAAACGCAGCGATTCCGATCGTTGGGGAAGGCGACGCGCAGCCCAACGATACCTACGTCGAGCAGCTGGTCTCGAGCGCGAAGGCGGCCATCGACGAGGGCGTGAGCTTAGGCGTGGTCGATCGCAACCGGGTTGCGGTCATGGGCCACTCCTACGGCGCCTTTATGACCGCCAATCTGCTGGCCCACAGCGACCTCTTCAAAGCCGGGATCGCGCGCAGCGGCGCGTACAACCGCACGCTCACCCCTTTCGGCTTCCAGAACGAAGAGCGGACCTACTGGGAGGCACCCGATATCTACTTCAAGATGTCGCCCTTTTCGTATGCCGACAAGATCAAGACGCCGATCCTGCTGATACACGGCGAGGCCGACAACAATCAGGGGACCTTCCCGATTCAGAGCGAGCGGTTCTACGACGCGCTCAAAGGCCACGGCGCGACGGTGCGGCTGGTATTTCTGCCGCTGGAAGCGCACGGCTACGCTGGACGCGAGTCGCTGCTGCACATGCTGTGGGAGATGAACAACTGGCTCAACACCTACGTCAAAAATCCGCCGCCCGCCAGCAGTCAGGGGCAATGAGGGGAACGACAATCCGCGCCACGGCCAGGCCCACCGCAACGCATTGCGGGCGGGGTGATTCCAAGAGGTCATGCAGGGACTCGCCGAGCCGGTCCGGAGTGGCTATGGACGCAGTGAAGAGGCTTGAATTTTCCTCAAAACAGGGCCATGCTGGTGGTGTCTGGCTCCCACGCGAATAGGCGGCCTTATGCTCAGGTCTGGACGTGCCGGTTGTTTCCCCAGTCTGGCGGCGTTTTGCGCCCTGTCCCTTCTCGCGGTCGCTCCTGTGCGCGCCCAGGTTTTTACGGTCGAGGCCGAGCATGTGGAGAAGCATTACACCGAGTTCGCGCCCACTCATGTAAGGTATCCCGAGCAGCCGATCACGCAGCTCGGCCGGGAGGAACTGATCCGCTTCATGCAGTCCGAGCAGGGATTTGCGATGCGCCCGCTGCCCATCGCGAACCTGACGCTCCACGCCAACGGCCACATGGATCCGACCGGCGACAAATACGTGGATGAGCTGCACCAAAAAGGGACGTCGGTGAAGGCGGGGGACCGCGTGGTTGTCACCGATATCAGAATCCACGAAAAAACCATTGAGCTCGACCTGAATGGCGGCCCGGAGCACAAGCACAAATATCTGCGGCATATTGCCATCGGCGCGGGGGCGGCCGAGGTGCCGCTCGCGGCCGATAACGGCGCGCCGCCCACCGGATCGCGGGTGACGCTTCTCTTCGAGGAGCGGGTTCCGGACCTGAACGGCGAGCAACTGGAAGGGCTGCTGAAGCCGATGGTCGACTTCGGCGTGAAATCTCCGGCGGAAGCCTTCGCCGAGTCGCTGCCGGATTTCCTGCGCAAGGCAGTGGAAGAGCATCGCGTGCTGGTCGGCATGGACCGCGACATGGTCGTCTATTCCAAAGGCCAGCCGAATCGCAAGGTGCGCGAAACCGGCGAGGATGGGAAGCCGTTCGAGATCTGGATCTATGGCGAAGCGCCGCAGCCGGTCGAAATGATTCGCTTCCAGGGCAGCTTCGTGACGCAGGTGGAGCTGGCCAGGGTCGGCGAGCCCATGATCGTGCGTCAGGAGAACGAAATGGGCGACTACTGGGGCAATCAGCCGGTGGTCGCGGCGAATCAGCATGAGGTACAGCTGGGCGACCAGACGCAGTCGGACCGGACGGAAGAGAACGCGCCGCGCCAGGCTCCAACGCTGCGCAAACCAGGAGAGCCGTTGCCGGCCGACAGCGACAAAAACAATCCCATCCCCTCGATGCAGCCGGTAAAGATGCCGCCCGATTTGCAGCGCCCCGGCGATCCTGGGTACTCGCCCACGGTTTCCGCGAAGCCGCAGGGCCAGGGAAGTCAGACCCAGGGAACGCAGCAGCAGGGTCAGGGAACGCAGGGGTCCCAGCCGCAGGGATCCGCGCAGCCGGCGTCGGGCAACGGGCAGCCTGCGGCAGGATCGGGTGGGCAGCCGCAGAGCGGCGCGAAATCGGGCCAGCAGAATTCCAACTCCGGCCAGCAGCAAAACCCGCCGCCTCCCGACGACCAATCGAACCCACTGGACAAGCCGCAGCGCTAGCCTGGGAACGAGCTAAGCCCGGGACAGCGAGCAACCACCCAGCACCAGAGAGGCGCTCGTCGCTTTACGCTCGCTTTTGGCTGCCTTGTAAGATGGCCGGGGAGGATCCCTCGCCAACATGCGTGTCTTTCTGCCCGCCGTCCTCGCTGCGTGCTGCATGGTCGCCGCCGTCCGCTCAATCCTCGCAACCCTCAGGATGGCCGCCGGGACCTGAACACGCCACCATCACGCTGTGGCCGAAGGGTGCGCCCACTCCGGCGACCACGGGCGTCCTGCCCGGCGCCACTGCCCGGTCCCGAGCATGACACAACGACGGCGAAGGACCGCCTGGTGGCCGGGCGCCCGGTGGTGAGGCCGGCAACGTGACTGTGCCACCTGACCTCTTCCTCGCGTCCAAACAAAACAACACGGCGCTGCCGTCGTCGTGTTTCCGGGCGGCGGCTATTCGATCGTCGCCATCGATCTTGAAGGAACGGAGGTCTGCGACTGGCTGAATTCCATCGGGGTCAACTGCCTGCTGGTGAAGTACCGCGTGCCGGGCACCGGACCGTATCCGAAATCGTCCGCAGCGTTGCAGGATGCGCAGCGCGCTATGGGTATCGCTCGCCAGCATGCGGGTGAGTGGGGTATCGATCCGAAGCGTCTCGGGGTGCTGGGATTTTCCGCGGGCGCTCATCTGGCCGCCGCCGTCAGCACGCACTACGATCAGCGCATGTATCCACGCGTGGATGCGGCCGATGACGAAAGCTGCAAGCCGGACTTCGCGCTGGTGATCTATCCAGGCTATCTCGCGATCGCCAGAAAATTTCGCCTTCGATCCTTGAGATCCCTGTGACGGCGGCCACGCCGCCTACGTTTCTGGTGCAGGCGGAAGACGATCCGGTCCACGTTGAGATGCCGTCGAGTACTTTATGGAACTGAAGAGAGCGGTGTACCGGCGGAGCTGCACGTCTACGCGAAAGGCGGGCATGGGTATGGGCTGCGGCCGACGGATTTGCCCATCACCCACTGGCCGGAGTCAGCGACCGAGTGGCTGAAGACGATTGGGGTGCTGGGGAAGTAAAAAAATCGAAATCGACCGTACGGGCTGGGCGCGTAGCCGACGATGCCAGCGGCTGCGCAGGCGAAGCCGATGTCGATGGCGCGCTGATTATTCGCCATCGCCACGAAGACATTTGCGAACTCCAGGCTCGTGCCGGGTTTTTCACCGTGGCGCCGGATCGACCTGAGTGCCAGCCCCTCGTGCCAGAGCGCCCCACTGCCCTTTGCAGTCCGCCGACATGCCGTCCCACGGCACTGCCAGGTCGAAGCCTACGTCCCAGGTAATCCTCTTCATCGTCCCCTGCTTACGACCCTTCCAGACCCAGACCGCAGGCGCTTCCGGCATGAAATTCACCGTCGCCTGTCCGATCGGCATCTTCGCCAGTTCGCGCCCCCCTTCGGCGTGATGGTCATCGTCCCGAACAGGTCCGGCAGCCCCGCTTGTCCGTTATTCAGCAGGTCCAGCGTGATCCCGATGGCGTCGCCAGTTGGCAAGGTCAGCGTCTCGGCCACGTTGGTGCCCTGCCACATCCCCGGAGCGGGAGAGGCGCGTGGCGATGGCTTCCGGTCCGCAGCGTTTTGTGTCGTGAA
>CAWEWV010000016.1:0-90069 GCA_963812865.1 uncultured Acidobacteriaceae bacterium
GCGTTATCTCCCGGTGTCGTGGCTGGCGGTCGTGGCGCGGCTGGCTGGGGTGATCTTCTTCTGCGGCTTCAATCGCGACTACAATCAGCTCGGCCTTTTCGACCTGACCTTTTTGCTGCCCGAAGCATCTCTGCTGGCGCTCGCCGTGCGCGAGCGGAAGAGGCATCCGCTCGAGGAGACGACATTCGCGGCGCACGGGCGCCGCATGCGCGTCGGGCTATTGGCCGTGGCGGCGTTGATGGTGGTGTTCATCGCTCTTGTGGGTTACGAACAGTTTTCCGCCAGACGCCACCGCCGTACTTCGCCAGTGCCAAAGAACATTTTCTCTACGGCTCGATCGGAACCGAAAGTACCAGCGGTGTCCCCTACTGGATCTGGCTGGTGTTGCCGCGTGTGTTCCCCGACAAGCTGCCGGCGCCGGGCGGATACGCTTCGCTCGGAATCGTCGGCCAGGAAGGCCGTGAGTTGCCGGTTGGCTTTTCCAAACAGCACGTAGGCGTTGATCGAGTGGGGATCAACTGCGCGTTCTGCCATTCCACGACGTATCGCAGGACCGCAGCCGAGTTGCCGGTGGTTGTGCCTGCCGGCCCCAGCAACACGACCAGTCCGCAGGACTACCTGCGCTTCCTTTTTGCGTGTGCGGACGATGCCCGTTTTAATGGCACGACCCTCATGGCTGAGATCAAGCGCAACTACCAGCTCTCCCTCCTCGACAAACTCACGTATCGTTTTGTGCTGATCCCCTTTACGCGCGCCACGCTGCGCCAGCAGGAGCGGGCGCTCCATCAATACGGCTGGATGCGCTCCCTGCCTCCATGGGGCAACGGTCGCATCGACCCCTTCAACCCGGTGAAGTACCGAGTGCTGGGTCAGCCGATTGACGGCAGCATCGGCAACTCCGACATGATGCCGGTCTGGAATCTCGCCGCGCATCAGGGATACTCCTTCCACTGGGACGGCCTCAACGATCGGCTGCAGGAAGTACTGCTCAGCTCAGCCATTGGCGACGGGACGCCGGTGTCGTGGATCGACCGCGACTGGAAGAAGTCCGACTCGGAATCGAGCCTGAAACGGATTCGGGATTACATGCTCGCAGTGAAGCCCCCGCCGTTTCCTTTTCCTGTCGACGCCGCGCTGGCAGCGAAAGGTAAGTTGATTTTTGACGGACAATGTGCCGTGTGTCACGCCATCGGCGGTGCGCGCACGGGGCAGGTGGAACCGCTGACCAACCCGATGCTCGATACCGATCGGCATCGCGTCGATATGTGGACCCAGGGCGCAGCCACGGCCTACAACGACTACGCAAGCGGGCACGATTGGAAGTTTTCCCACTTCACCAAGCAGCAGGGCTACCTGAACGTACCGCTCGACGGCCTGTGGCTGCGCGCTCCCTACCTGCACAACGGCTCCGTGCCCACAATCGCCGACCTGCTGAATCCGCCGGCTGACCGCCCACGGGTGTTCTATCGCGGTTATAACGTCCTCGATCCGGAACATCTGGGCTTCATATCCAGCGGGGATGACGCGGAACGGACCGCTTTTCGTTTTGACACCGAGATGGCAGGCAACAGCAACCAAGGACATCTGTGGGGTACGACGTTAAGTCCGGAACAGAAGCGGTGTTTGCTTGAGTACCTGAAAACGATGTAGGTCATGGCGCCTTGTTGGAATCCACTTTGAGGTGACACAAGATGTTTGGTTCATCGGTCCTTGACATTGCTATTGGCGCGATATTTGTGTTTCTCCTGCTCAGCGTCTTTGCTACGGTCCTCAACGAGCTTGTTTTCTCCTTCCTGAATATGCGAGGACGGGAGCTCCTGCAGGGCGTCGCAATCCTGCTCAACGACGCCGCCAAGACCGGGCTGGTCAACAAAATTTACAACAACGGCCAGGTATTCGGCCTCTTTGAAGGCAATTTTGATCCCAGCAAGAAGGGCAAGCTACCCTCGTATATTCCGTCAAGAAACTTCGCTCTTGCTCTGCTCGAATCGGTCGCTGACGGGCCCTTCTCCGAAACGCAAACGTCACCTCCGGCAGCGGGGGTTCCGGCCGGAATCGCGCAACAGAACCCCGTTCTCACCGAGGCCTTCAAGAACAAAGCCAAAGATCTCGCGGGCGTACCAGCAACCGAGAAGGTGGGTAAGCCGCTTCTGGCGATGATCGCGATGGTCGGGAATGATGCGACGAAGCTGCAAAAGAGCGTGGAGGATTGGTACAACAGCGGCATGGACAGGGTTTCTGGCCGGTATAAGTACAAGACGCAGTGGATGCTCTTTTCTATTGGCCTGGTGATCGCGGTTGCCATCAACGCCGATACCATTCACATCGTCAAACAGCTTTCTCAGGATTCAACGCTGCGTGCCTCGATTATTGCCGCCGCCGAATCCGCAAAGGAGCCGCAGGTTGACCCATCGCAAACGACGCAGCAAAGAATCGAAGCGGCGAAAGATTCCCTCGCAGACGTAAACAATGTCGGAGTTCCACTCGGCTGGCACCGTGGCGACTGGAGCACGAAGCAGGCCCCCAATCTGGTACTGGGCTGGATTCTTACTGCCATCGCGATTTCGCTGGGCGCGCCTTTCTGGTTTGACATCCTCAACAAGATCATGGTCGTTCGATCGACAGTGAAACCGCGTGAGAAGAGCCAGGACGAGGGTTCCAAAGATAAGTCTAAAAGTTAGCATGGGCTTTCCGGTCGCAGGCTGACATCGCCGGGAACTCCTTCCAACAAAGTATCGTGGATAAGCTGTAACGACGTTTCTCAGAAAACTAAGTGAACTAAGGAATTGCATCTGCAAATCGGGTTTCTATTTGGCGTACGTCCCCCGCTAAGCCGTAGGGTCGCTCTGGTCGTAAGTGCCTTTGTATCGCGAGATATTCTGCAGGAATATGTATCGACTCCCCCGATCCTGCGGTTGCAGCTCCCCATGAGAGGAGCTTCGCATGAACCGCATGTCTTTGTTGTTGGCAACGCTCATGGCGGCGAGCTTTGCGATCACGAGCCACTCCCCCGAAGCTCCCCAGGCACAGCAGAGCGGGTCTGCCGGTGCAGCGCGATCCTCTCAGACAAAGCCGGGGCAAAGCGAAGCCGTGGCCCGCGATCTGCAGGCAGAAGCCGAGGCGTTCCTTGCCGGATTTCTAGGCAAGGAAAATGCCTTCGACTCGAACATGAACCCGCCGGAAACCTCCGGGTTCAGGGTTCTGTTTGCCACTTTGGCCGATCCTGTGGAGACTCACCTGGCCGCCGCGTTCGATCACAATCTGGCGGCGCTCCAGGACGGAGTCCAGGACTCTGGCTATCTGCTCGACGGTTCGTGGATCCCCTGGGATTTCCCGCGCGACTACGATGACCTGAGCGACCAGCTGAGGTCGAAGCATCTGCTCGATCTGAAACATAATTATCCCGGAATCCTGCTGTTCCGAAGCAAACTGAACCGTGACACAGAGGGGCGTCCCTACGCCGACGGGTTGATTGTGTTCGTGCTTGCCGAAAAACCTACCGCCGGAGTCGATACAACCCAGGCGGGCAATGCGCTGGCACTGCTTGGATGGATCCACGCGCAGCAGATGCAGTCGCAAACCCGGCAGCCGCCGTCCTCCTCGCCCTCCGCTAATTTGCTGTTCTCTTTCCCTGACCGAACCGCTCTGATTGCAGGCCCGACCTTCAGCGGTTCGCTTGATTCTTTCGTTCCTCTGTTGGACGAATTCGAGCATTCCGATGGAATTGATCCGCCTGCCAGGTTTCTGGTGCGCAGCAGCGGGTTCACCAGTTGCCTTCACGCCCGCCGCATCGCGAGTCTCGTCGAGGAGCGGCTCCACGTACAGATGGATCTCGGCAGCGCATTCTATCCATTCGAACCCGGGATCCAGCTGGGTCTGGACACGCTCGGTTTCACCGGTATCGACGACAACCACATTGCAATTCTGTCTGAGGGAGAGTCGCTGTTTGGCGAATCGGCGGCGGAAAGCGAGGCCCCGTCTTCATCCTCTTCATCGGAACAGAGCGACCAGAGCCAGGAGTGCAATCCGACGAAAAATAAACCGGATGCCTGGAATCTGGAATTTCCCCGCGACATTTCTGCTCTTCGCTCCGCATACGAAAAACAGGGCGTGCTCAATATCCCTTCGTCATCGGAGCTGGGAAGACGGTCGCTTCAGATTGGTCCGGACGAGGCGGACCACGGCGACAGCATCCGCTCCTATGGAGGGGTCGATACCGTCGCAGCACAGGAATCGGTGCTCTTCGGCATCTCGGATTTTCTGCGCGTCCATGCCATCCGCGCCGTCGTCTTGGTAGCGACCAGTGAACAGGACAGCTACTTTCTGACCCAGTTCGTTCACGCCAACAACGCGGAGGTGCGCATCGTCATGCTTGGATCTTCGCGCGAGTTTATGCGCGGGTCGACCGCGCAGTTCCGTGGCGACATGATGGTGGGCAGCTTTCCTCTTCTTCCCAGACTGTATGACTGGACGGAGCCGGGTGACAGTTGGCATTCCAAGAATGTCAGGCATCACAGGACGGAACACACCTTCCCCAACGATTCGAGCCAGGGGGAGTACATCGCGGTGAGGGACCTTCTGTGGGGCCCCCACCACGAGTCGTTACCCCATGAATACGGGCGCCCGGGATGGGAGCGGCAAAGGAATGTGCTGCGCCCGCCAGTGTACATCGCGGCGCTGGGAGGCGAATCCGTATGGCCGATCGCGGAGTCCGAAGTGGAGCCTGAGTCGGAACCGAATGAAGCGAAGGGTTCCCGGCCCCTGCAATGGCGCCTGTCGATGCCCTTCGCTTTCGCGCAGCACTTTGGTGAAGCCAGCCTCGCAGAAAAAGGGGCAGAGGTCGAGATTCGCGATCCAGGGATCGATGCCGCCGGGTTCTGGAGAGTGATGTTCCTGCTTTGCCTGGCCGTCCCACTGTTCTATTGTTTTGGCGTTCTGTATGCCAATCCAGTCGAGCGCCGGGCCTTTGCCTATCTGCAGTCGGCCGATGTGTGGTCCGAGTGGATATTCCTGATTTCGGTTCCCGCGCTCCTGAGCGAATTCTCATTTCTCCTGGTCGCCCGCCAGGTGTCGTTTCCCCACAGTATTCAGGGAGATCATCGGGACTGGTGGGCTGGTGCGGTCGTGAGCAGCCTGGCCATACCCCTGCTGATCATCGGCATCCACTGGAAAAAGGGAAGTAAGGCGGGGAACTTTGTGCGGGACGAGTCCGGGGCTGCCGGTGCCAGGCGGGTATTTGTCATCACGACGACGGCCGTCTTTGTGTTGTTCGCCGCCGCCCTGATCTGGGTTGTTTGGCCGCCCCACGACGCGCAAATTTCGCAGATTCTGAGCCAGTATCGCGAGATGCACTGGGAATCCGGCCTCTCTCTGGTTCCCACAACCATGCTGACGATTCTGGCGATCGCGGTCTGGAATTATGGGGCGTTGATCGGTATCAGCGTCCTGCGATCGCGCCCTCCACTGCCCGATGTTCCCAACGACGAACGCATCGGCGAAAAGGCAGGCGCCTCCATCGCAAAGGCCGGCCGGCCTCTTCCCCATGGCAAAGAGTCGAAGTGGTACTGGACCCTGATCGCCGTCATCGTCACCGCCGCTCTTCTGATCTTCAAACTTTGGCCCGGCCTCCGGCCGATCACCAGCCTGTCCAGCAGCAGCGAAACTGGGTTTGTGGTTTCCCTCGCGGCTGCCGCTTCGTTTCTGATGTTGCTCGATATGATCCAGTTTGCATGGGTCTGGAGGCAGTTGCACGAATTACTGCACGCGCTGAACCGTACCATGTTCAAGCGCAGTTTTCTGCCGCTGCGCGACTTCAACTGGAAGAGCGTCTGGACATTCAGTAACGGTTCCCTGCAGGAAATGCGCAAAGTGCTGGCCGCCCAGATCAACTGCGCTCTCCAGATACAAGCGAAACTGTCCCCTAAGTTCGAGCCGGAGGCGATCGCGGACTTTAACCGGGTCCGCGAAAAGTACCTGAAGTTCGACCTCCGCAATATTCCGTTGAAGGAATACCGCAGCGATCTCAGGGGAGTCTATGGGCACTTCTGGAGAATCGGTAGCGATATCGCATCTGAATATCGGAATATGCTGCTGGCGGCCCCTGCTCCCTGCGCCACAACCGGTCCCACGAGCGACGATCCATTCAGCGATGAGAAACGCGAACTGGAAAAGCTTCCCGAGTGGCTCTGCCTGTACGAGCGATTCCTGTGCCTGGTATATGTCGGCTTCATCCAGGCGATCATCGCGCGTTTGCGCAGCCTGGCCATCTCCATCGTCTCGGCGTTTTCGCTGATCGCGCTGGGCATCGCTGTTTACCCATTCCAGCCTATACAGCCCTTGTTCATCGCCGGAGCTGTGATCTTCGGAGTGATCAGCGTGATCATGTTTGTGGTTTTCAGCCAGATGGACAAGGATCCAATCCTGGCTCGCATCCTGCAGAGCGATCCCAACAAGCTGGAGTGGAGTTTTTATTCCAAATATATTGACGCGCTGGCGCTGCCGCTGCTCACCCTATTGAGTTCGCTCGTGCCCGGAGGCGCGGGGAGGCTCATCGACCTGCTGCGCACCACGTTCAGCCACACCCAATGATGCAGCCTCATGTGCATGATAACGTCCTTTGTCATTCAGAATCCTACGTGCCGCCAGGCGCGGCGATCCAAGAAGACGACTCATTCTTCCACCGGAACGTTGGCGGCTGGATTGCCGGTATACGAATGGCGAGAGTGCCGCAGGTGAATAACCACCCGCTGAGAGGCAACCGTGCGCAACGGCACCTCCTCATCGGATCAGCAAAGCGTTCTACCGATCCATCAAGGCGTGAACAGGAACTCATAGCGCTGGCTGCAAACTCCGCAAAGCCAAGAATGCTCCACCGGTGATTCTTCGCCATTGCCATGAGTCACGCGCACGACCCGACCCTCAGCCTCCTGGCACTCCACGTCTTCGGTGGTAATCTCGGGAAGTCGATGAAGACGGGAAGCTATTTGTTGAGTGTGACCGCTGAGCTGACGGTGCTGATAGCAATCGGCGGGTGTTCCGGTAAGTCGTCGCAGGGAACTTTGCCGCCTGCGGCGGTGGTGAGTGCAGCAGCTCCCTACGTCAAGAGCTACACAACGACTTTTCCGCTGAGGGAGGATCCGATCTCGGAAGCGGGGCGGTGGATTGGTGGGAAGATGATGGGAATCGATTGGGGGAACGTGTCGACGAAGCCGGGGCTGGCCACCGGCCGTGCGGGACCGAAGGAGTATGCCGATTCGGTGGCGTTGCTGACGGGCGAGTGGGGGCCGAATCAGACGGCTGAGGCTGTCGTCGACAAGCTGAGCGTTTACAGGGCGCCGGAAGTGTCGCTGAGGCTGCGCTCGTCGTTGTCGGCGCATCGTTGCAGCGGCTATGAGATTTCAAATTCGCTGCATGACGACGCTGGGGCCTATCTGATTATCGTCCGGTGGAACGGGCCGCTGGCGGATTTCACCTATCTGCTGAACGTGCAGGGAAAGCAATATGGGGTCACGACGGGGGACGTAGTGAAGGCGACGATCGCCGGCAATGTAATCACCGCGTACAAAAACGGCGTGCGGATGGGCCAGGCGAAAGACACCACGTTCGCGACGGGCCAACCAGGTTTTGGGTTCAACGAAGGCAGGAATGGTGATTACGGAATCACGCGGCTGACGGTGACTGCGGCGGATGGGCGGTAAACCGGAGGAGAGGTTTCGCTTGCGACACGGCGGCGGACCATACATTCCGTATTGCGGATGATAGGCCAGAATGGCATCGGGACGACGGTAACGAATTCTTGGGACTAACATGCCGACTACTGAACATGGTTTCAGATAGCCATTTGTAGCCTCTCCCGGTGGCACTGTGCTTGACTGTCACAAAGGCCGATGCGACATCAACCGCCTTATTCTGGCTCACGCTCAGTTCGTACTCGCCGCAAGCGCCAGTACTGAATAGATACCGGGCCATTACGGGCCGATTACTAAAGACTCCCCCATTTTCGGGGGAAGAGACATTTTTCCCTTACGTCGATCGACTATTCTGCACGCACATCTCCAGGGCCACCACAAACCAGCCATCTCCAGCAATCTGAATTCCCCTTTCGCGATTAGCTGTGCAGAGGAGTACCGTGATGCAGCGTCTGTCGTGCAAAGTCTCTTTCCTCGCGGTGTGCTCGCTGTTGTTTGCTTCCGGCTTCACACTGGCTCAGTCGGCGCCTCCGATTGGGGATGCGTATACTTCGACGTCATCGACGGGGACGAACTACGGGAGCAAGACGACGCTCCTGGTGTCCACGACCGAGAAGAGCTACCTCCAGTTCAGCCTGGCTCCGCTGCCAACAGGTGTGACGGTGAGCAAGGCGACGCTGCGCCTGTATGTCGATGCGGTAACGACCGCCGGCAGCTTCGATGTTTATCAGCTGACGGGGCCCTGGGCTGAAAGCACGGTGACGGAGAAAACCGAACCCGCTTTGGGGGCGTCGGCGACGGGGAGTCATCCTGTCGCGCTGACGACAGCCAGCCTGAACCAGTTTGCAGTGATCGACATTACCCCTCTGGTGCAGGAGTGGGTGGAAGGAACAGAGGCGAACGACGGGGTCGCGCTGGCTCTGACCACGACGGCGGGAAATTTCTCTTTCGACAGCAAAGAGGCGACGGACACCAGCCACGAGCCGGAGCTGGAAATCGTGCTGACCGGGCCGACGGGACCGCAAGGCCCCGCAGGAGCAACGGGGCCCATCGGGGCGGCTGGACCCGCGGGTGCAGCGGGGCCGACGGGTGCCGCGGGTCCAGCGGGCGGGATTGGACCGGCGGGGCCTGCAGGACCGGCCGGGCCGCAGGGCGCGCAAGGGAACGGGTTCACTTTTCTCAACGCATTTAACGCGTCGTCTTCGTATGCAGTGAACGACGTTGTGACGTACAACGCATCGACGTACATAGCGACTGCGGCGAGTGAGGGACCGAACAATCCGACGCCAGACGGGAACACAGCAGCGTGGAGTCTGATGGCAGCGGAGGGCGCGACGGGACCGGCAGGTCCTGCGGGTGGACCAGCAGGACAGGAGGGACCAGCGGGACCGGCAGGACCCACGGGACCGGCGGGCGCGACGGGTCCGGCAGGGGCGGCGGGACCCCAGGGAACGACGGGGGCGACGGGTTCGCAGGGACCAGCGGGGCTGACAGGACCAGCGGGACCAGCAGGAGCGCAAGGGCCCGCGGGACCGACGGGGGCGATGGGTTCGCAGGGGCCAATGGGACTGACAGGACCAGCGGGACCAGCAGGAGCGCAAGGGTCCGCGGGCCCGGCGGGAACCAACGGGACCGGGTTTAACTATACGGGGGTGTTCAATTCGTCCGCGACGTATGCGGTGAATGACGTGGTGATCTACAACGGGTCCACGTATGTCGCGATTGCCGCGAACCAGGGGCCCAACAACACGACTCCCGACGTGAACACCACGGCGTGGAATCTGATGGCGGCGGAAGGTGCGACGGGACCGGCGGGGCCGGCGGGCGGGCCACAGGGACCGGCGGGACCGCAGGGTCTGGCAGGACCAACAGGGGCGACCGGAGCGACTGGTCCGGCTGGGCCACCCGGACTAACGGGACCACAGGGACCGCCGGGCACGGGCGGCGGTGGAGCGTCGATTACCGACCTGGGAACGCTGACCTACACCGCGAGCGGAACGACGACGTTTGCGGCAGCAAGTTCGGCGTGGGCCGGAGCGGTGCTGACCACGACCCACTCGACCTCGACGACCTTTAGTCCAACCGGACTCGTGAAGTGGGGGCAATATGTTGTGCTGATTTACCAGGATGCAACTGGCGGAGGCGTGACGTTCACGCTGGGCACGAGCGGTTCCTGCACAGCGTGGAAGGTGACGGGAGGCGGATCGGGCGCGATTACTCTGAGCACCGCTGCCAACGCACAAGACGAGCTGGTCTTTACGTTTGATGGCGCCTATTGCCGCGCGACTCTGCTGCAGAATCAGGACTGAGCTATGAGATCGGCGGAGGTCTTCTTTCTCGCACTTCTCTGCTCGTTCTGTTCCCATGCGCAGATCGCGGCGCAGCAGCCGGGATCTCCGGAAGGAACCTTCTTCACCGAGTCCTTTGGAGATACGGCAACACAACCCTGCGGCTATGGGGCTCCGTGGAACCAGGGGCTTTACCAGAACACGGGATGCAACGTGATATGGGGCTCGACGACCATCGGGAAGGGAGGGTCGATCAGCATCGCTAAGAGTCCAGGATCGACAGATTACCCCCGGGGGCCGCACTCGCTGGAGATCGTGACCGGAACCGGCAGCACCTATCTGCAGACCGTGGGATTCACACCCACGTTCTCAGCATCCACGGCATTCGATACCGAGTTCACGCTGTATGTCGCGGCGACGGCGCTGGCCGCCGACGACGATGAGACGGTGTATTCGTTTATTACCGCTGACGGGTCGAATTCCCCGTGCTACGCGGGGTTCAGCACCTCGAAGGCGGGGTCCATCTCGCTGTATGGCGGCGGATCGACCAGCAGCACGGCGATTCCCGTTTCTCTGAGTGCGGACCACACGGTCTTCATGCACTGTGTTCCGGGGGGTGGTTCGGGAACGTCCTGGATCGCTCTGGATGGCGGCACGCACGAGACCTTCAAGGCCAATGCCGTTGGCTGGACCTATCAGGCAATCGGCAACTACAACGGCGATACCGACAACATCACGTATTACATCGGGAACGTGCTGGTCAACGCCGCGACCCAGGGCCCGGGCAGCGGTCCGATTATGTTCAACAACTATGAGACCAGCAGCAACGGAACCAAGGTCACGGACGCGATTCTGGCCGCTTCCACGATTGGCGGAAACGGATCGTACGATTGCAGCACCGGCAGCTATCAAACCATCAGCACGGCGGCGCAAGAGAGCCTCGACGAACCGGTCACAGTGCTGGGGATGCAGCTCACCGACGTTCGATCGACGCGTGGCGTGGCCTTTGCTTATGCGGGATCAGAGGGCGCGGCCTGCGTATACGGCTTCTACTCTTTTTCGCCGGTGCTGTCGACGTTTGAGTGGGTGGAAACGACCCTGCCCACCAGCGACACGACCAGCTACGTCTCCATGGACCCGCTCAGTAACGACGCGGGCAGCGACTTTGTAAGTCATATGCAACTGGGGGGAGAGTTGTACATCGAGACCGAGGCCAATCCTAACGGCAATCCGGACATCGGGTCGTTCTACGCCTTCACGCCTGGGGTGAAGTACGGACTGGCGACGCAGATGCAGGAATACTCGGCGGGGAGCGCGCCGGGGGTGGTCTATCTGGTCCAGGGGACGGTCAAGAGCGGGACATTCACGGTGGGCGAAAACCTGACGCAGGCAACCAGCGGAGCGACCGCGCAACTATTGATTTCACCGAGCGGCAACAATGCGATGCAGATCAGGATGGTTTCCGGAACGGCAACAGCGACAAACACGTGGACCGGATGGGCGAGCGGCGCGGTGTTCACTCCGACCAGCCTTCCGACCACCTTCCACACGATGATGCTCTACGACCAGAACTGCAATCTTCTGTCGACACAGATGAAGATTGCGGAGTCGGATACTCCGTCGCTACCGGCTAACATTTACATTGGGCGCGGTGGAGACACCAACAAGTCCGGGATCAACAGCTACTGGTACGAAGACAACCTGTTTGCCGACTACGCCACCGGAAACATGATTCCCTGCCATTAATGCGTGCGGTCGTGCCGGATTGTGCGGAGGAAATACATGCCGTTTCAAACTACGAGTACTCGACACGGGCTGGTGGACTGAACGCCACCGCAGTCTCGACCAATACCGCGAACTTCACCGCTCTCTCGCTCGCTACCAGGCGCTCGTACAAGGACGAGATGACCGGCAAGTAGATCGACCACACCGAGTGGCACCGCTGCATCGTCTGGGATAACGCAAAGAGCCTGAAGAACGGAAGTGGTCTGGTGGTGGCCATTCCATCGGTCGTGCGGCCAACTCCCGCATTGACGATTCGCAAGTTTCCCGGCCGCCATTACATCGTCCGGGACCTGATGATTCGCGGCACTTTGACGAGGCCGTTTTCGGAGTTGCTTGCCGATCAGATTCGTTGAGGCAAAACTCTGCTCATCAGCGGTGGATCCTCCACCGGCAACGCCAGTGCTTCGCGCGCACACAGCGTCGATTCGCAGCCTCCCGGGGGTCGTACCAGCAGCGAACATCCCGTTCGGCGCTGCGCACCGGGTTAATTTCGTCGCGGTAGGGATACGGATCGCTCCGTACCCCCCGCACAGATCCGGACAGGCGGATTTCCCGCATCCGGCTCTTGCCTCAGGTAGTGACGCGCAAACGGCGCGAGGGATAGGGATGGCAGATATGGACCGGAGGAAGCCAACGGCGGATGAGCCGTTTCATTCGTTCCCACTTGACGCGACCATGCTGGCTTCGCCTGCACAAAGCACGATGCCAGAGAACGCTCACAGTGAAATGAAAGTGAGCCAGCGCGTGCCGGTTGCCCGGCACTCCGAAGTATCGGACATGCCCGCTCACCACCGACTTCAACCACTTACCAACTTCAGGAACAGGGTCATGCATACGCCGCCGCAACTCGGTCTTGACCCGTTGCAACGTCGCCTGCATACGCTTGCGAATCGTCTGCCGAAGCACCAGAAACCGTCCCTTCTTCGACTTGCCGCAGATGTGCGTGAAGCCGAGGAAGTCGAAGGTCTCCGGCCTGCCCAGTCCAGCGCGCTTTCGGTTCTTGGCCGCTTGGCGTCCGAACTCGATCAGCCGCGTCTTCTCCGGGTGCAGTTCCAGTTGGAACTTCTCCATTCGTTCTTTCAGTTCCGACCAGAACCGTTCGGCCTCGTCTTTGAACTCGAATCCAACCACGATGTCATCCGCGTAACGCACCACGATCACGTCGCCGTGCGCACACTTCTTACGCCATGCCTGAACCCAGAGATCGAAGACGTAATGAAGGTAGATATTCGCCAGCAGTGGCGATGCACTTCCACCCTGCGGGGAGCCTGCCTCCACGAAGGTTCGCTTGCCCTTTTCCAGCACGCCCGCGTTCAGCCATTTCTGGATGAGCCGCACCACGCGCCGGTCCGCTATCCGATGCTGGAGAAACCGGACCAGCCACTCGTGCGACAGCCTGTCGAAAAAGCTGCGCACGTCCAGGTCCAGCACCCAGTTCACACTTCGCTGCTGAAGTCCGCACCACAGAGCATCCAGCGCTTTATGCTGGTGCCTTTTTGGCCGGAATCCATAAGAGAAGCCGAGGAAGTCGGTTTCGTAAATGTTATTGAGTACCTCCACCGTCGCTCTCTGAACGAGCTTGTCTTCGAGCGCCGGGACGCCGAGCGGTCGCTGCCGCCCGTCCGCCTTCGGAATGTACACCCTACGCACCGGCTTGGCCCGGTACGCTCCGCGCTTCAGTCTATGGGCGAGGTCCTGGAGGTTCGCCTCAAGGTCCTCTCCGTAGTGCCGCCACGTCTCCCCGTCTACACCGGCTGCAGCGTGCCTCTTCAACTGCGAATAGGCAAACCGCAGAGTGTCGATCCGGTAGATGTGATGCATCAGAGCAGTGAACTTCGCATCCTTGTTCGATTTTGCCGTTCGTCGTATCTGCGCCAACTCACTCGGCGCGCCTATCCGGCTCTGAGTCCGGGGCGCGTTTTGCTGGCCCAGATTCCCCTTGGCCAGACCCCTTCCCTCCATCTCCTCCTCCGCCGGTGTTCTGGCTTTGTTCGGAGACTTCCCCGGTACTACGGGTCTGTCAGACTTGCCGTGTTCGTTCATCATCGGCTCCTGTCCTTGGACTTCCCGATGCGTCCCGCGAGCGCTGGCCGCTCACGGGTGAACCCGGGATCTCCCAACTTCCGTGCAAGATGTGTCCCTACGTGCCAGGGTCACAGACCGCGCAGGACCCCGGTGAAGCTAGCATAATGTGCACGAATATTGCCTTCCGCTTCATGTCAGAGCGTCGGCGTCCTGAAGTTAGGGATATTTCGCGGCTCGATAGCCTGGCCCGTAGTTCCTCCTGTCTACGCTTCGTACCCAGCCTCACGGCTGACTCCGCAAGACTCGGAGCCGGTGTGGCTCGCTAGGCCTTCACCGTACAGCTCTTTCATCTGCTACATCCTGCCGGCACGGTGCTCACTTTCGGCTCGCACCGGGTTGACGCATCGACACTCCACCCCTGAAAGGGTACGGCCGAGGAACTCGCGTTCCTTACGGCGAACTCGTTGGGTTGCTGGCGGATCGGCGAAATCGGGTTCCTGACGAGGAACCGGCGTTTACGCGTGTAGCCCGCGAAAAGGAAATGGAAAGTCAACATGGCAGCCAAAATTAACCTCAAAAAGTATCTCGCCGTCGGCTGGCCCGGCGATTCGGTTCCAGTGCTCAAAGTGAACGGGCGCCTGGTCGCGGCGCGGTGATGATCGGAGGCAACGCTGTGACGTGCTCGAAAAGGGGCATTATCTTCCCCGCCCATGCGCAGGTACTACTCGCGGTAAACACGCCTCGGCGAGATCAACCGCAGCCCGAGAGCTTGACCACCCAATGCTGTCGCATTAACATATGTTGTGATGACACACATAGGAACACGAGCCTTTGACCGCGAACTGAAAAAGGGCAGCGCTGAACTCCTCATCCTCTCTCTCATTGAGCATCGCGCCCGCCACGGCTACGAAATCAGCCGCCTCATCGAGGAACGCTCTGGCGGCTCCCTTAAATTCAACGTCGCCTCCTTCTATCCCCTCCTCTATCGCCTCGAAGCCCGCGACATGATCGTCGGGCGCTGGGTCGAGAAAGCCGGACAGCGCCGTCGCCGCTATTACCGGATCACCTCGCTGGGCAGAGGCATGCTCCGCACCCAGCGCGCCACCTGGGCGAATTTTGTCAGCGCGATTCATCGCATTACCGAGGCAGAAAATGCCTGACTGGCCCCAGGAAATACGCGCTGCTCTCGCTGGACTGAATCTCGATCCAGCGCGTGAAGCCCAGGTGGTGGAAGAACTCAGCCAGCACCTGAGCGATCGGTATGAGGAAATGCTCCTCGCCGGCTCCAGCCCGGAGTTCGCACAGCAAACTCTGCGCGGCGAGCTCACCGACGGCTCCCTGGTCAGCGGGTTGCGCGCGACCCTTCCGAAAGCGCCTCCGCCCCTCTCCACAGGCAAAGACGGCAACGAACGCTGGTCCGCCTCCCTCGGCCGCGATCTGCGCCACGCTGCTCGGCTGCTGCGCCTCAACTCAGGATTCGCCACCGTCGCCATCGTCTCGCTCGCGCTCGGCATCGGCGCCAACACCACCATCTTCCAGCTCCTCGACGCTGTCCGGCTCCGCACCCTTCCCGTCGCTCGGCCAGCGCAGCTCGCACGTGTGCGCGTCGTGAAGTCGGTGGGCGGACGCGCCGGGAATTTCTACTCGAACTACTCCGATCTAACCGGCGCCATCTGGACCGGCATCCGGGAACACCAACAGGGTTTCTCCTCGATCGCGGTGTGGGCTCCCTTCCGCTTTAATCTCGGACACGGCGGCCAGGCTCGCTATGCGGACGCCCTGCTCGTCAGCGGCAACTATTTCTCTGTCCTGGGCCAGCAGCCCTTTCTCGGGAGACTTCTTTCTCCTTCCGATGATTTCCGTGCGTGCGGCGCCGATGCCGCGGTGATCAGCTATGGATTCTGGCAACGTGAGTTTGGCGGCCGCCCCGATGCTGTGGGCAGCAAGCTCACACTTAGCGGCAATTCTTTTGAGGTTGTAGGCATCACGCGGCCAGGTTTCTTTGGGCTCGAAGTCGGCAAGACATTCGATGTCGCTGTTCCTCTCTGCACTGATCCGCTCTTCTCCACCCACGGCGCCCTCTTTGACAAGCCCACCACCTGGTGGCTCTCGGCGGTCGGCCGCCTGAAACCGGGCTGGACACTGGAGCGGGCCTCCACGCAGCTCGCGGCTATATCGCCGGGAATCTTCGCCTCGACTCTTCCCTCCACCTATGACGCTGTCGACCGAAAGTCCTATCTGAACTTTGTGCTGGGAGCGGTGCCCGAATCCACCGGCGTCTCGGATCTGCGCCGCCAGTATGAAGACCCGCTGTGGCTGCTGCTCGCTCTCTCGGGACTGGTTCTCCTGATCGCCTGTGCGAACCTCGCCAATCTGATGCTCGCCCGCGCGGGTGTCCGCCAGCGCGAAATGGCTCTTCGTCTCAGCCTGGGCGCGACCCGGTCCCGTCTCATCCGTCAGTTGCTCGCCGAAAGCTTGCTGCTCGCTTTGCTCGGCACCGCCGCCGGTACTCTTCTGGCCCAGTTCCTCAGCCGAGTGCTGATCTCGTTTCTCGCAACGCAGGGCAATCCCGTCTTCATCGACCTCGCGCCGGACTGGCGCGTGCTCGGATTTACTGCCGGCGTCGCCATCCTGACTTGCATTCTCTTTGGCCTGGCGCCCGCCCTGCAGGCTTCGCGCACCGACCCCGGCGTTGCCATGAAGGCTGCCGTCCGCGGCGCCTCCGCTGGCCGGGAGCGCCTTCTCCTGCGTTCCGCGCTCGTTATCTCCCAGGTCGCGCTCTCGCTGGTCCTGCTCAGCACCGCATTTCTGTTCACGCGAACCCTGCGCAACCTACTGCTGCTCAACGCCGGCTTTCGCCAGGACCATCTGCTCGTGGTCAACGTCGATTACTCTTCCGTCAGGCTGCCAGCCAGCAGGCAGATGGCATTCAAGCAGGAGTTGCTGACTCAGATCCGGGCCGTTCCCGGCGTTAGCTCCGCCGCCGAAACCTTGATCATTCCTCTCGATCGTAGTGGTTGGGACGACAACATCGACTTCCCCGGCGGCCCGCAGCGCCAAGACATTACTATGAACCGGGTCAGCCCGGGATACTTCGCGACGATGGAGACTCCTCTGCTCGCGGGCCGCGACTTCAGCCCAACCGACACGCCCTTGTCCCCCCGCGTTGCCATCGTGAGTCAGACTCTGGCCCGCAAGTACTACAGCAACGTCGATCCTCTCGGAAAACTCTTCGCCGATGACGACACCACGTACCAGATCGTCGGCGTCGTGGGCGACACGAAGTACTACGGCCTGCGTGACCAACCACTGCCCATCGTCTACGCCTCCTTCACGCAGGCCAACGGCCCTGAACAGACGTCGGCTCTCCTGGTTCGCTCCAGCGAGGACCCTGGCGCGCTCACTTCTTCCATCCAGCGAGCCGCCGCCGGTCTCAATCCGGGCATGGTACTCGATTTCTCCGTGTTTAGCACGCAGGTCCGCGATGGCCTCCTGCGCGAGCGCCTCATGGCTACGCTCTCCGGCTTCTTCGGCGCTCTGGCGGTCATTCTCGCCACGGTCGGGCTTTACGGCGTGATCTCGTATATGGTCGTTCGCCGCAGGAGTGAAATCGGCATTCGCATGGCACTCGGCGCAAGCCGCGGCGCGATCCTCGCGATGGTGCTGCGCGAGGCGGTCCTCCTCGTCGGCGTTGGAGTCGCTGTCGGCTCCGCCCTGGCTTTCTTCGCAGGCAACGCCGCCGCCGCCATGCTGTATGGATTGAAGCCACACGACCCGCTGACCATGCTGGCTTCGATCATCGGCCTCGTCGCAGTCGCTATGCTCGCGAGCTTTGTGCCCGCCCGCCGTGCCGCCACAGCCGACCCAATGGCCGCCCTGCGCGAGGAGTAAATGGGGCAAAGTCGCGCTCTGCTTGACGTCCGGCGCTTGGGTCGAACGCACGGAGTTGCTCGCCGCGCCAACAGATGTCTGGCTAACTAAGCAGCAGCACCGGCACAAGAACTACACACCAGCCAGTCTGAACACGTCCCGGCTGCCCAGGACATCAGAACGGCATAGCTCCCCGGTTGGTCGGCAATCCTTCCCCTTTCAAATCTTCGCCTCGGAAAAAGACCGGCTCTGCCGAAAACCGAGCCTGCCTGAGCAGGAGCAGGCATACGGAAGCGCAGATCATCGCTGCGCTGAAGCCGGTCGAAGCTGGAAGCACTGCTGATGATGTGGCCCCGCGAGTGCGGCATCAGCCAGGCAACGATCTACGCATGGAAGGCGAAGTTAGTTGCAGGATACCTTCGAACCGGCGCAGCCAGTTCGCCTGGGGTTTCAAACTGAGCGACGCCAGATGAGTCAGCATTTCATTCGCCGGGCATCGACCAAACTGGTCAGCGCCTCTTGATTGCCGGCGGAGCCGGGGGCCTTCAATCCAGAGCCGGCACGCGCAACGCCCCCCGCCTGGACAGCCCGAAGGGCCGGCAGGCTGGCCATCCCGTTTGCAGTGAAGAAGATGATCTCAATTGACGGGCGGTCTGAGAGGAATTAAAGTAAACGGTGACTCTACCGTTTCGTGCAGATCCCTTTTGCTGGTTCAGAGCCCGTAAGGAGCCATTCGATTCATGGCAGCCCGCTTAAAGGACATTGCCAACGATTTGGGTCTTTCCGTTGTCACTGTTTCCAAGGTCCTGCGAGAGCACCCGGATATTGGAGAGGCGACGCGGAAGCGGGTGCTGAAGCGGATGCGGGAGCTGAATTATCAGCCCAATTTCGCGGCCCGTTCCCTGGTAACCGGGCGGACGTGGACACTAGGTCTGGTGGTTCCCGACCTGCTCCACCCGTTCTTCGCGGAGATTGCCAAGGCGATCTCGACGGAAAGCCGAAAGCACGGATATAGCCTTCTTATCTCCTCTTCCGACGAGGACCCCGAGCTGGAGATTCAGGAAATCAAACAGCTGCTGGCCAGGCGAGTGGATGTCATCCTGGTCGCCTCCGCGCAATCGTCGGTGGACTGCTTTCGCATGATTGAGGAGCAGAAAACGCCGTACATTCTGATTGACCGGTGGTTTGAAGACCTTGATGCGAATTTCGTCGGTGTGGATGACGCGGCGGTCGGTATGTTGGCCACCTCGCACCTGTACGAACAGCGATGCCGCCGTATCGCTCATATCTGCGGCCCGAATATCAGTACAGCGATCGGGCGCCGGGAGGGCTACAAGCGTGCCCTTGCGTCCCACCAGCTGACGCCGCTGCCTGGACATGTTGTTTCACTCGGCCCATCGGGAGATCAGCGGGGAGAAAAGGGTGGGTATGACGCAGCAAGGCAGCTGCTTACGGCAGAGACGCGGCCCGATGGCATTTTCTGCTTCAACGATCCCGCGGCGCTGGGCGCGATGCGAGCGATTCTGGAGGCGGGATTACGGATTCCCGAAGACGTGGCAGTGGTGGGATGTGGCAATTTCTCCTACTCGGATTTTCTGCGCGTGCCTTTGTCGTCGGTGGATCAGGGCAGCGAAACCATCGGGAAGCGCGCTGCGGATCTGGCGCTGAGAATTGCCCGGAAGAAGATGCCAAGTAAGCCGAAGACGGAGTACATCAGCTCGCGTCTGGTGGTTCGCGCGTCCAGCCGCCGTTTTCCCGACTGATCCGAGGACGATTCCTGACCGCCGATCCGCGGCAGGCTCGGGTTCGCTTATCCAGATTGACATTTGCGAAACCTTCTCCGCGCTTTCCTTATCCTTAAACGATAACTGTATCGTTGACAATCCATCACACTGTTGGGTAAGATCGCCCCTTCGTTCGCTGAGGTGCGCTCAAGCACTTCCGAACCGGGAGCGAGGTGCCGTGCAACGACGTGATTTCTGCAGACTCCTGGCGATCACCGCCGCAGCCAAAGCGATTCCAGCGATCGGGCAATCGCCCCAGGAAAACCCACCGGAGGCGCCTGTGGGCTTCAACGAATACACGCAGGATTATGCTCACTTTTGCGCGTTACCGCCTAACAAACGAACCTTCTATAAAGTGAGCGGCGGCAAGATCATCCAGGAAAAGCTGGACAACGCGACGTGGAAAGCGACTGCGTGGGGCAGCCCAGAAAACTTGCCTGTTCCCGGCGGATCGTGGGACGGCGTGCCGATGGAATCTCCGATCGCGGATCTCTCCGGACGAGGCCCCTTCAAGCCAACGTGGGATTCGCTGCTGCAGTACGAAGCTCCGGAATGGTACCAGGACGCCAAGTTCGGGATCTGGGCTCACTGGAGCCCGCAGTGCGTACCGGAAGCGGGCGACTGGTATGCGCGCAATATGTACCTCCAGGATCAGCGCCAGTACAAATATCAGCTCGAGCATTACGGGCCGCCCTCGCAATTTGGATACAAGGACCTGTGCGCGCAGTGGACCCTGCTGAACTGGAATCCGGACGAATTGATCGCGAGATACAAGAAGGCGGGCGCGAGAATCTTCATCTCGCTTGCGAATCACCACGACGGATTCGATGCGTGGGAGTCGGAGCACCAGCCGTGGAACTCCGCGGCGTATGGCCCACATCGCGATGTGGTTGGAACATGGGCGGCAGCGGCGCGCCGGCAGGGACTGCGCTTTGGTGTGACTGTCCACCAGGCGCGCAACTGGTGGTGGTTCCAGCCGTCACACGGCGCCGACACAGCCGGGCCGCTGGCGGGCGTTCCCTACGATGGGGATCTATCCAAGGGGGAGGGCGATGAACAGTGGTGGCAGGGGCTGGATCCGCAGTACCTGTACGGCGTCAAACACCCCTTCGATGCGCTGCCTGACGTGTCGTACGTCAAGAACTTCTATGACCGCACGCGGGATCTGATCGATCAGCACAACCCCGATCTTCTCTATTTCGACAATTCCCTGCTGCCGCTCGGCTGGGGCGGGATGAACATTGGCGCCTACTTTTACAATCACAGCCTGCGGACCAACAACGGCAGGATGGAAGCGGTCCTTAATATCAAGGAAGTCCCGGACCACCTGGTCAAATCCGTGGTTGCGGACTTCGAGCGTGGGCTGACCAGCGATATCCAGAAATATGCATGGCAGTCGGAAACCTGCATTGGTGAATGGCATTACAACCGAGGGCTGTACGAAAAGCCTGGCGAATTCGGCGGTTATTTGCCCCCTCGCGATGCGGTCCACTGGATGATTGACACGGTCAGCAAGAACGGGACTTTTATCCTGAACATTCCGGGCAAGCCGGACGGCACTATCGACAGCAAGGAGATCGCTGTCCTCGACGGCATCACTGCGTGGATGCAAGTCAATGGCGAAGCCATCTACGAAACGCGGCCATGGAAGGTCTATGGCGAAGGACCCAACGCGATCAAGGCGGGCTCGTTCCAGGGTAACAGCATCAGTAAGCTGGGTGAGAAGGACATTCGCTTCACACGCAACAAGGCCGGCAATGTCGTGTATGCGATTGTTCTGGGATGGCCGGCGGAGGCGATCCTGGTCCAGTCTCTCGGCCTCTCCGCGTCAACGCAGCCGGGCAAGATAGCACGGGTCGAGATGATTGGAACGGGCGAACGCCTCAACTGGAAGCAGACGGGCGCCGGTCTGCGGGTTGAACTGCCAAGACAGTACCGGCCGGCAGTCGATTATGCCGCGGCCCTGAAAGTAACTCTGGGTTAAATCGAAGGAAAGGTGCTTCGATCCTCGAACCAAGGATGACCATATCTCCGCATAGCACTCTCGATTGACAAGCGCCTGCTCTGTAGCGGGGATCGATCTCCAGGCGCCGACGAAAACAGCGAATGCTGCACTGAAGGGAGCCCTCCTGTGAAAGCCGTGGTGATGCATGCGCCCGGGGATGTTCGGGTAGAGAGCGTTCCCGACCCGACGCTAGGGCTCGGGGAGGCCCTGCTGCGCGTGCGGCGGGTAGGGCTTTGCGGGAGCGATCTAAATTCGTACCGAGGAAGGAATCCGCTTGTGACGTTCCCGCGTGTGCCGGGACACGAGATTGCAGCGACGATCGTCGAGTTGGACGCGCAGCATCCTGCGCATCTGCTGGTTGGGATGGATGTCACGCTGTCTCCATACAAGAACTGCGGGGAGTGCCCGGCGTGCCGCAACGGGCGACCAAATGCGTGCAGGGATAATCAGACGCTGGGGGTGCAGCGCGATGGCGCAATGGGGGAGTATCTTGCGGTTCCGATGAATAAGCTGTTTGTGGCCGATCTGACTCTGGATGAACTGTGTCTTGTTGAGCCGTTAACCGTAGGATGCCACGCAGTTGCGCGCGCCGAAGTGACGCCGGAGGATGTCGTAGCTGTCTTCGGATGTGGCGGTGTGGGACTTGGCGCCGTGGCAGCATCGGCTTTCCGCGGCGCGACGACGGTGGCCATAGACCTGGATGATGCCAAGCTGGAGATCGCGCGCAAGGCAGGCGCGGCACACGTGATCCACACCAGGAGGCAGGATGCGAAGGAGGCTTTGGCAGAGCAGACCGGCGGAGACGGACCCGATGTGGTGATCGAAGCCGTCGGATCGGCGGAGACTTTCCGCGCCGCTGTCGAGTTAGTCGCCTTCACGGGGCGGGTCGTCTATATCGGGTACGCAAAGGAGCCGGTGAGCTACGAGACTCGACTTTTTGTGCAGAAGGAACTGAACATTCTGGGCGCACGCAATGCGTTACCGGAGGATTTTCGTCAGGTGATTGAGATGCTGGAGCAACATCGCTTTCCTGTCGAGGCGGCGATTAGTACGATTGCTCCGCTGGATCGGGCTCCGGAGCTGCTGCGCGCATGGAGCGAAGATCCGGCCCGCTTTACCAAGATTATGATCACGCTGGACCAGGAGACGCTGACCCCGGCGATCCGATGACACACTCCTCCCTGCCTCTCGACAACCGCACACACCAGACAGACAGCAATGTTCCCCTGGTTCCGAAGAACTATAAGGTGGTCTTTGGGCTGATCACGACGTTGTTCTTTTTCTGGGCCATTCCCAACAACCTGAATGACGTCCTGATCCGCCAGTTCATGAAGTCATTTGTGATCACCCGATTTCAGGCCGGGCTGGTGCAGTCGGCGTTTTACCTGGGGTACTTCGTTCTCGCGATCCCAGCAGCGTTTCTGATGCGCAGGCTGGGCTACAAGGCAGGGTTTGTGACGGGCCTTTTTCTTTTTGGCATGGGTTCATTACTGTTCTGGCCGGCGGCGAGGATTGGCCGCTATTCTTTTTCCTTTTTGCGTTCTTTATAATTGCTAGCGGCTTGTCATTTCTCGAGACGGCGTCCAATCCTTTTATTGCTCAGTTTGGCGATCCCGCAGGTTCGGCGCGCCGCCTGAATTTCGCGCAGGCCTTCAATCCGCTGGGCTCAATCACGGGCGTTCTGATCGGAACGATTTTCATTTTTTCCGGAGTGGAGTTGAAGCCAGACAGGTGGCGCGTTGCAGGCGCGCCACGCGTACGAGGCCTATCTGCACTCGAGACGCTGAGGGTGATCGCGCCATACCTGGTGCTGGCCGCGGTCGCGTTGACGATGATGGTGCTGATCGCCTCGATCCGCTTTCCTGCTTCGCTGGGGGCCGACGAGGATCGCGGTCCGGGATGACCGTACTGGAGACCTGTTACGCCGCCCACATTTCGTGATGGCGGTGGTGGCGCAGTTTGCCTATGTCGGCGCGCAGGTGGGCACCTGGAGTTATTTCATCCCCTATATTCAGGCTTACACGGATGAGCCGGAGAAGTTGGCGGGCTATTTCCTGACCGGAAGTCTGGTGCTGTTCGGGATGGGACGTTTCTTTTCCGCGTGGCTGATGCGTTTTGTGCAGCCGAGCCGGCTAATGGCGATATATGCGGTGATTAACACGGTGCTGGTCGTAATTGGGGTCTTGTTTCCGGGCTGGACTGGCATGATCGCGCTGCTGCTGACGAGCTTCTTCATGTCGCTGATGTTCCCGACGATTTTCGCCCAGGGGATTCGCGGCCTAAGTGAGACGGCCAAGCTGGGAGGCTCACTGATCGTGATGGCGATCATAGGCGGCGCCGTGCTGACGCCAGTGATGGGTCTGCTTTCAATTCACTTTGGAGGCCTGGCTGTCGCTTACCTTGTCCCGGCTCTGGCGTATGTGTTGATCGCGTTCTATTCCTTTGCTGACCTGTGGCTGGCCAAATCCGACCCGTCTTCATTGATTGCAAGAGAGGCATAAGTATGGTTCGCACCGGAATCCTCAACCCGCAAATTAATTCCCTGCTCAGTCGCGTCCGCCATACCAATACTCTCCTGATTACCGACCGTGGATTTCCTTACTCGCCCACGATCGAGACAGTGGATCTTTCCCTTATCGATGATATCCCCCGCGTCCTCGACGTGCTGCGAGCGATACGTCTGAACTTCACGGTTGGGCAAGTCACCATGGCAGAGGAATTCCGATGCAACAATTCGCCCACCGTAGTGAACGAATTCGCTCAGGCATTGTCAGGTCTTGAGATTCTGTATGAACCGCACGTTGGCTTCAAAAAACGAGTCCCCGATGTGACTGGAATCATTCGCACGGGGGACACGATTCAGTACGCCAATATGATTCTGGAGTCGTCGTGAAGAGACCGGAACGTCGTCGCAGAGTCAATCGCCCAGGCTGACCGTTTCTATGTGGTCTTTAACACCAGCACACTGGCAATCGGATCAGGAGCCCTTGCGGGAAGGGCGACATCGACCCCGTCAGCGGCTCGGGTGACCTTGAGTGGGCTATGAGAAGAATCCGCCAGGAGATAAGCTCCGGTCACCTGGCGCGGCACCTTCGTGAGGTGGAAAGTCGCTCCGGGCCACTCGAAAAGGTGAATATAAATCCTGTCTGGTTTGGTGGTCGATCGCCATTTCCAGCTCGGAATGAACTTTGGTTTCCCGTCCTCATCCTTTACCGTGGTGGAGAATGAACCGGCTTCGTCTCCGAAGAGCGTGGGCTGCGTTGCATAAATCCCCTCGCCATTCACCGCTAGCCACCTGCCCATCTCATGGAGCCGCATTACTTCTGGCTGGGGGACCTCGCCGGTGGCCATGGGGCCAATATTCAGGAGATAGTTTCCTCCTTTACTGGCGATATCGATGAGATTCCGAAGCAGCGTCTCCGTACTCTTGAAGTTAGTGTCGTCGACTTTGTATCCCCAGGTGTCATTCATGGTCATGCAAGACTCCCAGTCACGACCGGGATAACCTCGGGCGGGAATGTACTGTTCAGGGGTTTCGGTATCTCCCTGATAGCCGCCACCGAGGCGATTGTTCCAGATCAGGTTTGGATGCTGATTCAGGACCGTAACGATCTTGCCGGCCAGGTCCGGGGTCATGTCGGTTGTGGGTGTGTCGAACCAGACGATTGCCGGAAACTCGCCGTAGTTCGTTAGTAACTCGCGGATCTGCGGGATCGCCTTAGTTTCCAGGTAAGTGGCGAAACTGCCATTCTGGGCAGGATCCCAATGATAGGTGGGGGGTTGATGATCGCCGGTCTTGTAGGCTGCACCACCGGGTGCCGTCCAATCCTGATCCTGCGAGTAATAGAAACCGAGTTTGAGGCCCTGCCCGCGGCATTCGGCGGCGAGTTCCCGGAGCGGATCGCGCCGGAAGGGAGTGGCCTGGACGATGTTGAAAGGGCTCGCCTTCGAATCGAACATCGCAAAGCCGTCGTGGTGTTTCGATGTGATGACGATGTACTTCTGGCCCGCGGATTTCGCGAGGCCAACGATGCCGGCAGCGCTGAACTGCGTGGGGTTGAAGCGGGCAGCCAGGGCCTTGTACTGAGCCACGGGGATGGAGGCGCGGTTCATGATCCATTCGCCGATTCCCGGGACCTCTTTGCCGTCCCAGCGACCGGCAAGAATGGAGTAAAGTCCCCAGTGGATAAACATGCCGAAGCGCGCCTCGCGGAACCACTCCAGACGGGCGTTCTTCTGTTCAGGCGTCTCCGTATCCTGGATGGCAGGCACCGGATGCGCGGTCGCGAGTTTGTAGTGTTCTCCCTGCACCTGAGCCAGTCCTGGTAAGCTGCTGGTGAGGGCACGGCCGGTGGCAGTAAGTGCGCAAACTCTGGCAAAAGCTCGTCTCGATAGATTCATTTCTGGACCCTTTCTAAACTGTCGTGAATGTCGGAATACCATCAAGTGGTTACTTCTAAGTAAGTTGCAAACATTGTGGCTACGGACTGTCGTGCCTGAAGGGATGACGTTCGACGATGCCGCGCCCTTCGCGGACCACAATCCATTGATTGGCGTCAACACCTGGAATAGTTTCAACGTTGGTTACCGGGCCGTCAGGCCAGCGGATCGTCAGATCCGCCTTTGTGGCGTGGCCCATGCCGAAGTGGACGCGGAAGTCTCCCTGGGAGATGTGGTATCCGCCGCTGCGGACTTCGTCGATCTCTTTCCGGCCGCCAACCGCCAGTGTCAAACGCGCACCAATCGCGTCGCGACCGGAGGAGGTAACGGCGCGGACGAGCAACGCATTGCCCCGTGGCCCGAAGTTCTTCAGCAAGGAAGGCGGCTCGAAGAGATTGACAGTAACAATCTCCTGGGAACCGTCGTTATCGAGATCACCCACGGCGATGCCCCGGGATGCATGCTTTGCCGTAATGCCCGGACCACCGGTCGAGGACATATCGAAGAACTGGCCGTCACCGCGATTCCAGAACAACTGGCGAGGCTGTTTGAATTCTTCTCCGAGGTTGTATTTTTCAACGAACGGGTACACGTGGCCGTCGGCGATGAAGAGGTCCGGCCATCCGTCATTGTCGAAGTCGAGGAAGGCTGTGCCCCATTTCACATACTGGGTGTGGACAGCAAGACCGGCAGCGCTGGTAACGTCGTCGAAATTGTTATTCCCGAGATTGCGATAAAGGGTGTTCGTGTCGTTGGAGAAATTCGTTTTGAAGATGTCGAGCCTTCCGTCACCGTCGTAATCGGCAGCGGTGGCACCCATGCCAGCCTGCTCGCGACCGTCCTCGTTCACGGCGAGTCCGCTGGTCAGACCTAGCTCTTCAAATGTGCCGTTGTGTTTGTTGTGGAAGTACAGGCTTGGAGTGGAGTCGCAGGTAATGAAGATATCGGGCCAGCCGTCGTTGTCGAAGTCGCCGGTCATAACCGTGAATCCGTAGTACTCAGGCGGGGTCTCAATGCCGGCCTGTTTGGTAACGTCGACGAAATGCCCGTGGCCATCGTTGTGATAGAGGGTCATCGTCTCGCCTTTGAGGCCACGTGGTCCGCAGGGGACAGGCATGCCTTTCCAGTTACAGCCGCTTTGGGTGCGCGGCGGGGGCGAGTCCTGCGCTTTGAAGTTGACATAGTTGGCTACCACCAGATCGAGATACCCGTCGCGGTCGTAATCGATGAAGGCGCATCCTGTGCTCCATCGCGATTCCGGCCGGTAAACGCCACGCTCTTTGGTTTCGTCGCGGAAGGTACCGTTTCCCAGATTGTGCAGGAACACGTTATGCCCCCACTGGGTAAGGAAGAGATCGACGTGGCCGTCGTTGTCCGCGTCGCCGGCGCAGACTCCCTGTCCCCAGCCGAGGTGGCCGATGCCGGCTTTCGCGGTGACATCCTCGAAGTGAAGACCGCCGAGGTTGTGATAGAGGTGAGGCGTGAAAGGCGAGCCCGCATTATGCAGACGGTCACCCTGCACCAGGAAAATATCCGGGAGACCGTCGTTGTCGTAATCGAAGATCGCTACGCCGGTGCCGGTATTTTCGACGATGTACGTCTGATCCAGATCGCCGGAGATGACCTGAGCGTCGAGGCCGGCCTGCGCAGCGATATCGCGGAAGTCAACGATGGGCGCCTTCATGCCAGTAGGAAGAGGGCGCGCCGGCTGATCGGTGGCATTTCCGGAAACCATCTGGGAAAGCAGCTTCACCCCGATCAGCAACGGCGCAGCCAGTGCGAGAGCGGCAAGCGGGAGAAGGCTGCGAACGGAACGCACTAATACGCCTTTCCCGAAGCGGCGGTGTGCTGGTTGCGCGCTTCGGCAATGAGCTGCAGGGCGCGACGGATCTCCGGATCGGTGGGTTTGAGGGCTTTGGCGGCGAGCAGTTCGTTTTCGCCATCGTTCAGATCACCAGCCTGGCAATCGATGAGGCCGAGTTTTTTGTGAAGATCGGCTTTCACCGCGCAGTCGCCGCACTCCGCGATGGCCGCTTTCAGCTGGCGGGTGGCTTCGGGCCAGTCGTGAGCGGAGGCGGCGACGACACCGTTGTTGGCCAGGGTGCCTGCGCTGTCCAGGATGCGCCGCTGTTTCTGAATCTCGACGTAGCGCGCCATAAACTTGTCGGACTCGGCGCGATCGGACGATCGCAGGGCACGGGCCAGACCGAAGAGTGCCTGGCTGAAGTTCGGATCGAGAGCGATGGCCTGCCGCCAAGCCGCGACCGCCTTGTCGGTCGCTGACTGCTGCTCGTAGCACTGGCCCAATAAATACCAGGCCATCACGTTACTGGGCTGCAGCTGGACCGTCTCTTCCAGCAACCCATCGGCAAGCAGGAATTTTCCCTCCTGCTTGTCAATAAGGGCAAGATAATAGCGCGGCTCGGGCATTTGTGGAAGCACCTGGCGGGCGGTTTCAAACTCAGGCTGGGCTTCGGTCATGCGGCCCAGGTCGTACAGAACGCGGCCACGATAGAAATGGACGACGCCGGACTGGGGCGCGAGCCGGACGGCCTCATTGGTTTCGGTCAGGGCGTCTGGAAGGTCGTAACTGTCGGCGAGCGCAAGCGCCAGATCAAGGTGAGCGGCCGCCAGATCGGGCCTCAGCGCCACGACCCTGCGAAGCAGAGCGATGCTTTCGCTCATCTTGCCCATTTCCTCTCTGGCCTTTCCAGCCGCGGAGAGGATGTTGGGATCCTGGGGGGCAAGGGCGACGGCTTTGTCGAGTTCCTGCTCGGCCTCGGGAATTTTGCGTTGCTGGGCCAGCAGCAGCCCGAGCTCTAAATGGCCTTCCATATATTGTGGATCGTCTTCGAGAGCCTGATGAAGGAGCTTCTCGGCGGCCGGCAGGTCGCCCTTTCTGGCGTCAATCATGGCCAGATTGCTGCGCGCGTCGGCGAGCTGAGGCTCAAGGTCAAGCGCAGACTGGAGCCACTGCTGGGCGGATTCCATGTCGCCGTCCGCGAGTTTGAGCTGGCCCAATTCGGCACGAATCTTCGCCAGCTTCGGGTCGATGTCGATTGCCTGGCGAAGGGCGTCCTCGGCGCCCTTCTGATCGTGCAAGGCTTCGAGGGCCAGCGCAAGATTGTAAGTCGTCCAGGCGCTGTCCGGCTTCTCTTCGAGCATGTGGCGATAGATCTGCGCCGCTTCCGCCGGCTTTCCCCCCTGCAGCAGATCGTTCGCCTTGATGCCATCGGAGGTCAGCTGGCTGTTCCGGAACTCGACGTCGGTGGTTTTCCGGAACTGTTCGACGATCTTCTCTGCTTCCTCGCTGTAGCCGAGCGTCCGCAGCACAGCGGCCAGCTGGAACTGAGCCGATTTATCCCCTGGATTCAGCGCGACAGCTTTCCGGAGCTGAGGCAGCGCCTGCTCGGGCTTTCCGAGCTTCGCCAGAACAAATCCGAGTTGGTAGTGCGCTTCAAAGTCGTCCGAAGCCTTTGCGGCGCCAAGCTGCAGTTCCGGTTCCGCCTCCGGGTACTCGCCCAGGCCACGGTACACCATGCCCAGCAGAACATGACCCGAGGCATTGTCCGGCTTCTGACGCACGTAAGCACGGGCCGGCGCAAGCGCATCGGTATATGCAGTCGCGTCAACGAGTGCCTTCACCTCGGCAGCCAGGGCGACGTCATCTTTCGCGTCCTGATGGACCACGACGCGGTACTCATCGGCAGCCTCGCGGAAGCGCTGTTCGTTGGCATAGACGTTCCCCAGAGTAAAGTGCGCAGCCGTCATGCCGGGATGCTTGTTGAGCAGTGCCGTCAAAAGACCGATCGCGTCGGTCACCGTGGAGCCGTCGATGGGCGGCAACCCGTCGGCCTGCCTGGCCTTCGCAACCTTGTAAGCAGCCGTGGCCAGAGAGAGCTGCAGATCCGAGGCATCGGGCTGAAGCCGGACAGCCTGCCGCCAGTCATCGAGGGCAGCATCGTACCGCCCCCCATTGAGCAGAATCTGGGCCAGTCCGTCGAGCGCGCAAACCAGCTGAGGATTCACAGCGAGCGCCTTGCGAAACTCGGCTTCTGCAGCGGCAGGGTCGGACAGCACCGAGCCGAGAGCGCAACGCGCCTGCAGCAAGGCGGGATCGTATTGCAGAGCGAGCTGGAACTCCCGCATCGCAGCGTCAATCCGTTGCTGACGCTGGCGGACGAGGCCGAGATCAAAATGGGCTTCGGCCGAGTTCGGATCGAGTTGGAGTGCATGGTCGAATGCGGCAACGGAACATTTGAAGTCGCCCTTTTGGGTAAACCAGACGCCGATGGCGTCGTAGACGCTTGCAGGGGACGTGCCCGCGGGCGGGTTGGCAGCCGAGGCCGGAGGTTTGCAGGCAGGCGGGAGCTGCGCTGGCGCTCTCGAGGCGATCAACAGCAGAAGAACGCCGCAGCGGACGAGCGACCGGCATGACGGAACTGCGCTCAATCGAATCAAACCTCGTTTGGCCACGTTGGCTAACTTCCGCCGCCGGGCTCAGTGACTACCATGACGCGATCGACGGTTACGTCGTGCAGAATCTGGCGCGTACCGGATGGCCAGCGGATCTCGATTTCACGAATCAAGCGCGACTCACCCAGACCAAAGTGAACCCGCGGATCGCTGGAGGCAGCATAGCCGGTGCTGGTGGTCGCCTCATTGTAGAGTTTTCTTCCGTCGTCGGTCGTCACGCGAATCTGTGCGCCGATGCCCATTCGATTGCTCCTGGTTCCAACCAATTGGAGCAGAATCCAGTGGTTATGCGTTTCGGTAACATTGCGCAACACGCTAACCGGGGCGCCCAGAGCGGTCACGACCAGATCCATCCGGCCGTCGTTGTCCAGGTCCCCGTACGCGAGCCCGCGGTGCGGCGCAGGCCGCGTAAAGTCTGGCCCCGCCGTGGCGCTCACGTCCTCAAATTGACCATTACCCAGATTGCGAAAAACGCTGTTTGGCTCCGCATAGCGAAAATGTCTTGAGATCTGCTCGATGTTATCCATGACATTGCTGCGAGCAACCACCAGGTCCTTCCATCCGTCATTGTCGAGGTCGACGATGCCGTTCGACCAGCCGGACATGAGCCGAGTCAGATTGGCAACCCCGCTTGGCGCGCCTGCGTTGACAAAGGTTCCTTTGCCCGTATTCAGGTAAAGCGGGAATGTCTCATTTTCGATCGCGGTGTGCCAGATATCCGGCAGCCCATCGTTGTTCAGATCTCGAAAATCGACCCCCATGCCGGCGAGAACATTGCCGTCTTCGTTGTACGCCACGCCGGCCTGCAGGCCGACTTCTTCAAATCGCTTGCCATCGATGTTATGGAAGAGCAGGTTCGGACTGTTATCGTTAGCAACGAAGATATCGGGCCAGCCGTCGTTGTCGTAATCGGCGAAGGCAACCCCCATTCCCCTGCCCTCGACCTTCGAGATACCGGTTTCTGCCGAAACATCGGTGAAGGTACCGTCGCCGTTGTTGCGGTAAAGAGTATTCGTGAGCGGAGGGAAGCTGTCGGGGTGACAGTAACCGCGGCCGTTCAGACCCATGCAGGCAGGTTCGTAGCGCGGGTCCCAGTCAACGTAATTCACGACGAACAGATCGAGCAACCCGTCGCGGTTGTAATCGAACCAGCCGGCCGCGATGGACCACATCTTGCGGCCGTTGCGCATTGCGCCGCTGAGGCCGGCCTTGGCCGTGACGTCGGTGAAGGTCCCGTCGCCATTATTGTGAAACAGCTGGTTTCCGTTGACGTTGGCAAGAAAGATGTCAGGCCGGCCATCGTTGTCGTAATCGCCTACCGCGACGCCCATTCCGTACCCTGCACCGGCGACTCCGGCGTGCTCCGTCACATCGGTGAAGGTTCCATTGCCGTTGTTATGAAACAAACGGTTGTGATACTTGGGGCCAGTTTTCACCAGGGATGGCATCTCCGCGCCGTTGACCAGGTAAATATCGAGCAGGCCATCCCCGTCGTAATCGAACAACGCAACTCCGGCAGGCATAGTCTCGGGCTGATGCTTCTCCGGAGTAGGAGAATTCTCAACGACAAAATGCACGCCCGCCCGTTCAGCGATATCCTCGAACCGGATCGACTGCGATGTCGGTCCCTGGGCCGATAGAAATACGGCGAGCACCGCACCGGCAAACAGCATGAGCAGGACCGAACGCATTCCTCTTCACTTCTGGCTCTTCATCTTACAATTGCGCAGGCTGAGGCGTCGGGTGATGGGCACCACTGCCGCAATCATGGCGGCAGTGATGCCGTGGCGATGAAACCGCAGACCTGGGGAAGCTAATAGTAGAACTTCAGGCTCATCTGCAACTGCCGCGTCGCCGGCTGGCCGTTTTGGGCTGTGCGTTCGCTTGTGACCTGCCCAAAGGTTGTGTCGGTACTGGTCGTATCCGGAACGGCAAAGACAACATTGTTAAAGAGGTTGAAGGATTCGGCGCGGAATTCGAAGTATCTGCCCTCCCCCAGCCCAACGTGGAACTGCCGGAACACGGACAGGTCGACATCGTTGTAATGTTGCGAAACCAGCGGGTTCACCTTTTCATTGCCATATATGTAATTTGCCGGTGCTGCGAAGGCGCTGGCATTGAACCATTCCTGCTGGGTATGGGTGGACAGACCGGTGGTTGCGTCTCGCCCGGCGCTCGGGTTTCCAACCACATTCATGCGTTCCTGGTTGATGCCGCCCGTGTTCAGGGGGTCGCCGCCGGCGACGACGGTATAAGGCTGCCCTGAAGTTTCCTGCACAATGCTGTTCAGCGCCCATCCACCAGCCAGACTTTTGACCAGCTTATTGGGAGAGGCGTTGAACGGCGATTGCGCGGTAAACGCCACCGAGAAGACGTTCATTTGATTGAGGTCCGAGGTGCCGTAGCTGCTGGCGCGGTCGTATGGATTCTGTTCGTCGCAGCTGGCACCCAGGTTGCAGCCATCTGCGTTCGCGTGCGAAAGCGTGTAAGCAGCCAGGAAGGTTACTCCGTGGCTGGGGCGTTCCTGGAGCGTAACCTGCAGGGCGTTGTAACGGCTGTCGCCGGCACTCTGATCGAACCATTGCGGCTGCATGTAAGGAAAGGGACGCCGGGCTTGCTGGTTGCCAGGCCCAGGTTGCGGGACGTTCATGGCGGGACCCCAGTCCTCATGCCTGCCGTTCGAACCGACGTAGTTCGCGTCGAGAGTCAGATTGGCCGGTAACTGCCGCTCAATCCCTCCATTCCACTGATCGAAATACGGAGTCTTGAAATTAGGATCGACCATCCACTGGCTGACCTGGCTGAAGTCATTGATTGGGTAAATGACGGAGCCGCCGTTCCCAAATTGCAGCGGATCGGCCGCCGTAACCGTGGGAAGAGCAGCGTTCAAATTAGTGTTGTCGATGGTGTTGACCGCCGGCCAGTTCCCGCCAAAGTTCTGCGAGAGCTGAGTGATGGTGGCCCAGGCATCGTAAAAGCGGCTATAGGCCGCACGGACGACGGTCTTGTCATTGAGGCGGAAGGCCAGACCGAGCCGGATGCCCCAGTCGGCCAGCGCGTTATTCATGACGCGATGATTGGAATTCGGATCGACGTAAGCGTGCGCAGGAAGACCGCCTGGAGCAGGCGTGCTCGAAGCAGTGTAGACGCCGGTGGGAATGCAGGGTGCGCCCTGGGTCGCCGAGCAGTTGGGCGGAAGCGCGTTGAGCTCATACTCGCCGGTAATAGGATTGGCATTGCCGGTGTAGAAGTTCCCGCCGTTGCCGGTCCCATAAATCGGCGTGAAAATCATGTCATTGCGGAAGCCGAGATTCATGGTCAGACGAGGAGTGGCCTTGAACTGATCCTGGATGTACATTCCATCGATCCAGCCTCCGTGTACGTCCTCGAAGATGTTCCGATAACTGCCTCCGTTCGGAAAGCCGAGCAACAAAGACGCCCAGCTATTGCCGCCGCTGCTGTTTGCCCCAAGGCTTTCGGTCTGTTGTGGCTCGAAATCATCGCCCGCGTAGGCAATCGGCGAAGTGAAGTTGTTAGTCTCAAAATCGGCGCCGGCCTGGATGGTATGTTTGCCGATGATCTTGCTGAATGAGCCGCCAAATTGCCAGTCATCGGCCAACCCGGAACCCTGCAACTGCGAACCACCTAAACCGATATAACCACCCGCCGTATATTGCGGCGAATAAAGGGTATTGTTGAGGGTCATCCAGTAGGTGGACATACCCGACTGCTGCAATTGCGACAGAAATGCCGGAGTCACGCCGGCCCAGCTGGTGCCGGTGGTCGTAAACCCGTAGTTTCTGCCGAAGTAGACGTCGGAAAAGGTTGTCGGACTGAATTCGTGCGTCCAATGGCCGATGTAGTTATGGCCAGGAACATGCACAAAAGCACTGCCAATCGTATCCGACGGCGATGTCTTGAACAGATCGAACTGGCTGTACCGGAAATAGATCTGATTATTGTTGCCGAAATTCTGGTCCACCCGAAGTGTTCCCGAATCCTGGCTGAAATCGGTGTTCTGGGGATAAAAAAGATTTTGCCCGTTCACCGTGGTCGCGCTTCCTGTCGGGATGATGGACAGGAATAACTTCGAGATCGGGCTGATTCGGCTGCTCGGGACACAGTTAGTATCGCCGTTGCAATAAGCCGGGTTCGGCTCGTTGTACTCCTGGGTGAAGCTTTGTCGCGTGTACTCACCGTTACTGAGGGTGGTGGTTTCCGGATCATAGATGGTGGTGCCAACGCCGCTGAAGTCGCCGGCGTCCATGGCTGCGGTTGGCGCCAGCGCTCCGGTTTCGCTTTTGGAAGCGTATCTGTAGCTTTCCCATGCTGTATAGAAGAAGGTGTGGTTCTTGCCGTTATAAAGCTTCGGAATCGAGAGTGGACCACCTACCGACGCGCCATACTGGTTCTGCCGTAAAGGTGCGCGGGCGGTCTCGAAGTAGCCCCGCGAATCCATCACTTCGTTGCGCAGGAACTCCCAAAGATCTCCGTGGTACTGGTTGGTTCCGGACTTGGTAACGACACTCACCTGGGCACCGGCGGCGCCGCCATACTCGGCCAGGTCGTTGTGCCCCTGGCTCTTGAATTCCTCAATCGCGTCCACGATGGGTGCATAGTTGTAGGTCCCGGACAGCGTGTTCAGGTCGTTCGCTCCATCGAGGATGAACATGTTGCTGCGGTTGCGGGCACCGTTCACGGCTGGGAAGCTGAACTGCCCGATCGAGGCCCCATTCCATCCGCCGCCCCCGCCGCTGTTCTGATCGGTATTGATGTTCACGGTACCCGGCGTAATCAACAATAATTGGGTGAAGTTGCGGCCGTTTAAAGGCAGGTCATTCATTTCTTTTGGCGTAACAACCGTGCCCAACTCCGAAGTCGAAGTCTCCAGCGCAGCCGCGGCCGCAGTCACGGTAATGTTGCTGGTCGTCGAGCCAACTTTCAGTTGAAAGTCGAACGCGGCAGTCTGGCCAACCTGCAGGGTTACGGGCGGCTGCGACTCCGTCGCAAATCCGGTCGCTGACACCTGCATGGTGTAGAGGCCGGGCACAACATTCGGGAAATCGTAAATTCCGTCATTGTTGGTGGTCGTTGTCCTCACGACGCCGGTGTTGACGTTGGTGAGCCCAACCCGCGCATTGGGGATTGAGGCACCGGTTGGATCCTTAACGACTCCGTTAACATTGGCGGTCGCCTGCTGGCCCATGGCGGGCTGGGATGAGAGCCCGGCAACGCCGAGGAGAATGAATGGCAGTGTGAGAAACCAGAGCCGATTCCCGCACTTTCTGAAAGATCCTCCCATAATTGCCTCCTTGCGAAAATTTGCTTCACGAGCACAGCGGATGACAGTGATGCCACCTGAATAGGGATCTGGGAACTGGGGTCTCGCTGTTTAGATCAACGACTACTTTAACGTTAACGGAACGGATCGTACTCGCGAGCCGATAGAGGTGTCAAGGGCCGTGCGTGGAATTTGTGATGGTTGCGTTTGGGAGAACTGCCGGTGTGTCCGGTTCCCCGCTGGGGGCTCGTCATCGATGCCGGCCCATATCTTCGCGGACCTGGTCGGTCTTTCGACAGTCTCCATATAGACAACTGGAGTTTATTGTGAGACAATTCGTTCGGGGAGGAAGGATTGGCGTGTCCACGTTCCAAACCCACTCCGCGCCGGGGTACAAGTTCGACGCCACTCCGGATCTGAGCCGCCTCGAAACGCGCGAGCGATTGAGCCAGTCTGCGATCGACGGATTCTTCGCCATCATCGACAAATGGCAGCTGTCGCTGGAACGCGCCGGAGAACTGCTGGGGGGCGTGCCTCGTTCCACGGTTTACAAGTTGAAATCGGCGGCCGGAACATTGCGGCAGGACGAGCTGACACGCATCTCGTATATCGTCGGGATTTATAAGGCTCTGCACATCCTTCTCCCCGGCAAACTGGCGGACCGATGGATCACCCAACCCAACGACAATCTTCTCTTCCGCGGACAGCCGCCCATCGACTACATGGTGCGCGGCAGGAATTCCCGGGTTGCAGCAGGTGCGGAGTCTGCTCGATGCGGAACGAGGCGGGCACTGATTGGCCAGGCTGGTTCAGTTTGATCGAGCGGGAACACACAGGTTGATCCCGGCCAAATACGGCGCCAAGAGTGTTCTCGAAAGCCTGCCCCTGCCCCCGCATGTTCTCTCCGATCTGAGCGAACTGGATGCCGCGACGAACGAGCGAAAGATCGCTGAGAATCGGCGGCAAGCCAGGCGATCGGTCCTCGGCGAACTCCTGTTTGGGGTCCCGGAGGCAGATATCGTGAACGCTGCCTTCACGCATCCGGGGCCGTTTGGCGGCCGGTTCAACGGCCCTCAACGTGGCGCCTGGTACGCCGGTGTGGAGATCGAAACGTCGGTTGCCGAGGTGGCCTTTCACAAACGCCGCTTCCTCGCGGAGGGCCGGATCAAAGGTCGGCACACTTTCGACTACATCGACTTTCTCGCGGACTTCTCCGGCTCGTTCCATACGCTGGATGCCAGGGAACGGAAAGCCTGTCTGAAGCCCGAGCCCGATTCCGCAGTGCTACCAGGCCTCCCAGGCGCTCGCGAACAAGCTCCTGTTCAGGGGTTCAAACGGGATCGTGTATCCGAGTGTTCGCCGGCCCTCCGGGACCTGTATCGCGTGCTTCCGCCCGCGCTGGTCTTTCATCCGCGCCGAGGGAAACAGTATCAGCTAACGCTGGAAGCAGGGACGACAAACAGCGGATTCAAGGCTGTTGCGCCCGGGCGTTAATCGAATCAGGGCGCTGGATAGGCCGCGGCCGAAAACACCGGGACCAGCCGGCTCAGCTTCGGATTGTCTTTCTCGAAATCGTCGGGATAGTATCCCAGGTTCAGCGCTCCTTTATCCTGCAGCATGCGCATCTGCCTGGCGAACTGGTCCGCCGCAATCGGTTCCTTCGTCCGCCAGTCCACCGACTGCATCTCGAATACCGTGGCGCGAATTCCGTTCCGCTCCGCGGCCACCCGGCTGTACAGCTTGTCCAGCCAGGCATCCGGCTTCTTCGCGTTCTCCATCTCCGGCATCGCCATCAAGGCAACCGTGTTATAGCTCGACAGGAACGCAGAAAGCGACTGCGCATACCACGTCTCGGCGTTCGGGTTCAGCACCGGCTCCGCAAACAGATTTCGCACCGTCGCGATTTCCGGACTCCAGTGCCGCACCCGCGCCGCCAGCTCGCCGGTGAACTGAATCAGTGACTGCGTCCTCTCCGGGCCCGGCGCAGGCGCGGTCGGTCCCAGATCGTCCGTGTCACGCAGAAACGCGTCGTCGCTGAACAGGATTCCCGCCACCGGAGCTGCTCGTCCCAGATCCTCGTAGATTTCGCCGACGATCCTGCGTGTCTCCGGCGAGTACGGGTTGAGCCGCACCGGGCTTTCGGCGGATGCGCCCGGTTTCGGTCGAATCTCCAGCCGCGCCTGGGCGGCTTTGTCCGGCAGTTGCCACGCCAGCACCGGCAACCATGCGTAGACTTCGACTCCGCAGCGTGTTCGCAGTTGCCATGCCGCGCGCGAAAACAAATCTGCGCGCATCGGCAGCTCATGATTGGGAAAATACAGCTCACTCGGCGCGCCTGTGCCATCCGGATCCGCATAAGCCTGCAGCCAAACCTGGGTCGCGCCAATCTTTCGGATCCGGTCCAGCAGCCTGCCCAGGTTCTGTTCCTCCTGGGCCGGATTCGGGTCGTACACATAGTCCAGGTCTACCTGGACCGCGCGCACGTTGCTCGTCAGGTCCAGATGATGCAGCGACCAGATCATGTCGCTCACCGTGGGGTTCTTCATCATCACCAACCGCGGAATCGCCTCCAGCCCCGTCACCCCGAACGGCCTGTTTGGAAACGTTACCGGCAGTCCCAGCGTGAACGTCACCGGCATACCCAGCGATACCGCAATCGAATTCGCCTCCTGGGTATAGGCTCCGTAGGGCCACATCACCGCCCGCGGCGCGCGTCCCAATTCCTTCCCGATCTCCTCCGCGCTTCGCGACAAATCTGCGCGGAGACGCGCGTCGTACTCCTGGTCCGTCTCGTAATGCTCCGTCTTCGCGATGTAGGTGTGCACCAGCACTGCCGGGATCACGTTGCCTTGCGGATTCGCTTCGATCCCGTGATGCTGGTCCCACGTGTGCGACGCAATCTCCACCAGCCCGCTGGCCTGCATCTCGCGCAGCTCCGGCCAGGTGGCGAAATCCGCCCGGGTAAACTGCCGGAATCCGAAATCCACCTTCCCATCGGCGGGCAGATCGGTCCATGCCCCCACCACAGCCACCACCGCGTGGTATTGATACGCCTTCAGCAGCGGAAAGACCTTCGTGTAGACGCTCTGCAATCCGTCGTCGAAGGTCAAAAGCACCGGCTTATCGGGCAGTGGCGCTCCCTTCGTACGCGCGTCGATCATCTGCTCCAGGCTGATGACGTGGTATCCGTGCGCCCGCAACCAGTCGAAGTGCGATGCCAGGTTCCGCGTGCTGATCGCGTACTGGTCGGCATCGAGGTGTCTGCTGCCCCCCGCGCTGATCTCCAGCGACGCTTCTGCGCTGCCACCAGCCGGGATCGGCGCACCTCCTACATCGTCCCGCACGTCGTGGTAGCACAGCACCACGACATTCGGGTTTTGCGCCCGCGCGGAAAGGCCCGCAAGAAACAGCAGCCAGACCAGTGCCACTATCTTCATTGCGCACCCCATGTCAGTCCAAATTTCATATCGGTGTACGGTTCGTGGCTGCCGTCGTAGGGCTGGCTGTTCCACACCACGTTCCCGAAGAAGCCCAGCCGCCTGCTCACTTCCCAGTGCTGCTCATAGCTCGTGGAGAAGGCCGCACCCAGTCCGTAATTCTCCTGCCAGTAAGGTGCGGAATAAAACGTCACTTCGTGGCGCAGACTGCGCTCGTAACGACGCCAGCTGGTCCAGCTCACGCTGGCCTTCGGTCCCATCGAAAAATCGCGCTTCGGATTGAAGTAAATCCGGTTTTCATTCTCGGAGTTCGCCGAGGTCCATACCTGCGGGGCAATGCCCATCTGCAGCCGCGAACTCGTCCACACTCGCTGGTCCCACGCCCCGGAGATTGCCATCCTCTGGTTTCCGTCGCTGTACAGCTGCCGCTGCACCCCCGCGGTGATCGAGCGCAACTCGCTTTGCCTCCATTCCACGGTCGCGCTGCCGCTGCGCGCGTGAATGCCTTCCAATTCGGCGATCAGCTGAACACCCGTTACGTCATCTGTGTCTCCCTGCGCCCGAACTGTCCAGTGATCCCCGACGTTCAGGTCTCCTCCCGCACTGACCGCGGCCAACGCTCCCGAGGTGCCGCTGTCCCCATCCAGTTCCAGCCAGGCCGACTGCCGGTCGTAGTTGTAACTGAGTCCCAGACCCGTGCGCGCCCGGTAATCGTTGCCCTCGCGAAACTCGCCCGTCTCTCCCAGCGCATGCCCATAGATTCGCCAGCGGCTGTCGATCAGCGGGCTGTAGAGGTGCGCCTCCGACTGCGACGAATTCCCGAGGTACTGTCCGTTCGACCACTCGTAGCCGCTGGATACATCGGTCTGCCAGCCGTATTCGATCCCCCGGTCTCGCAGGAAGTGCTCCACCGCCATGCCGTTTCCTTCGCGGAGGACTAACGGCCCCAGCAAAGCGCCCGCCGCGTCGCGCCGCCCTGCGCCTTCCAGAATCTCCGCGTCCTGCAGAATCGGAAGATCGTCGCTCTGCTCGAAGCTGTCCGCAATGCGCTCTTCGCGGATCGCCAGCAGCGGCCATCCCCGCGCCAAATATGTCGTAGCCATCGCCCGTGCCACCTCCGGATTGCCTGGCGCCTGGGCCAGCAACGGCGTCAGCTGTCGCTGCTCCTCGTTGGGCATACCGGCATATCCCCGCATCTCCGCCGCCTCGATGCCGAGACTGGTGTGCAGGCTGTTACTCTGCAGAACCTTCAGGCCTGCCGACCGGACTGCCGTCGGCGCATCCTTATAAGAGCTGTCGATGGTTTGGAAGCTCTGCGCGATGTGTTCCCGTTCGAACTCGGCGTACGCCAGGCTGCCCCTCAGATCGCCGTCGTTCGGCGAGCGCTCGACGAGGACCCGATACAACGCCTCAGCCTGTTCCGGATGGTGCAGCGCCAGATATGCCTCGGCAACCCGGCCCAACGCGTAGTCCGGAACCGTTACCTTCATCCGCCGCAGTTGCTCCCACGACTGCACCACGTCCCGCATGCGATGAAGATCGGACAAGACCAGCAATCGATCGCTCTCGGCCTGGGTCCAGACAGTCTCTCCGGCATGGGAGCGAGCAATGACGTCGTCCAGCAGAGCCAGAGCCTTCTCTCCCTCGGCCTTCCGCTCGGCCCACTTGTCGTCGCTCGAATCCACCCAACGCACCCGTTCAGCGCCTGCAGCTGCTTCCAGCAGCAAGTGTTGCTTCGAATTTGCCTGCTCGCAGAGCTGGTCGCCCAGCGTATTGCCGCCTGCCTCGGAAAGCGCTCCCGCCAGCTGGCACTTCAGGGCCGGACCGTCGCCCGGTTCCTGTTGCAGCTGTTGTTCGTACATCTTCATCACGCAGGCGAAATCCAATTGCCTCATGCACAGGTACGCTTGTCCCGTTTCCACGTCCCACTCGCTCCCGTGGTCCGCCATTAACGGCTGCATCAGCGCATTCGCCTCGGGATAATGGCCCTGGTCCGTCAGGACCATCGCGAATCCCAGCCGCGGTTGCCAGCGTTCGGGAGAAACCGTTTCGGCCTTGCGAAACAGATCCAGAGCCAGATCGTAGCGATGAAGGTTCCGCGCCGAACGCGCCGCCGCCTCCACCACTCCGGCGTCGTCCTTGGGGGTCTGCCGCCGATCGTACAGTTCCACCGCGTACTCGTCGTCCCCGGCCCAGTTCGCCACGATCGTCGTATCCGCCAGCAGCCGCTGGTCTTCGGGAAATTTCGGCACCAGCGCCTGCAGAATGACGAGGGCTCCCTTGGCATCGCCGGCTCTCGCCCTGGCAACCGCAGCTTCGCGCACTGCCTGCGGCGCGCTCACCGTTTCGGTCGCACCACGGGCTGCGGCTACAGCCAGAAGCAGGACGAGCGCCGACCACGGCGCAGCCCACTTCCTCGCAGCTCGCCGCAGTTCTCTGCAACGAACCAGGTTCGTGCGGGCATAATCCCGAATTGTCATGCGACGTCCCGCCGGATATGCCAGGTTTGGACCTTCGGGGGCTTACGGATCATCGCCGGAAGGGTGTAAACGGAAGTGATGACCGCCATCATCATCCAGTAGAGAAGGGGATAGAAAACGGCGTCAGGTGTCGACCATAGAATGTCGCGGTCGTACCGCTGGTCGACCCACGCGCCGATGATCAGCTGCGCCAGGCAGGTAGTGGCGATCGCCATGCCCCAGAAATTCGGGAACGGCGAGGCTCCACGCGGGTCGTATCCCGCCATTTTGCAGATGATCCAGAAAATCGTCATCAGCACAAACACGTACGACCACAGAATCGACCCGCACGATTCGTAATAGATCGGCCACATCCGCCGCAGCTTCCACTTGAAGGGAATCTCCCGGTGCCGAATCAGGGCCTGCGCCAGACCCCGCGTCCACCGCCGCCGCTGCTTCCACAGATCGCGAATGTTCAGGGGAACCTGCATCCACACCACCGCGCGCGGCTCGTATCGGATATCCCAGAACTGCATCTGCAGCCTCCAGGTCAGATCCATGTCTTCGGTCGCCATGTGCGAGGAAAATCCTCCCAGATCGAGCAACGCGGTCCGCCGCACCGCGAAGATCGCGCCCGAGACCGTCAGGATGCGGCCCAACACCCGCTGCGCCCGGCGCTGCATCGAGACGATGGATGAAAACTCGATTGCCTGCAGATGCTGCAGCAGCGATGTCCGGTTCCGAACCCTTGGATTTCCCGTTACCGCTGCCACCCGTGTTCCCAGAAAATGGGGAACCATATGCCGCAGCACGTCGGGCGAGACGATGATGTCGCCGTCGATGATCAGCAGGATCTCTCCGCGACACATGGGCAGCGCGTCGTTCAGGCCCATCGCCTTGCCCTCATTGGTGGTTTTGTTGAGCAGCCGTACCCGCGGATCGTGAAGAAACTTCCTGGTCTCCTCCGCCGTGTTGTCCGGAGAATTGTCGTTAACGATGATGATCTCGAACCCCGGATAATCCATCGCCAGAAGCGCGCTCAGCGTTTCCCGAATGGTGGCCTCCTCGGCAAAGCACGGAACGACCACCGAAACGAACGGATAGGGCCCCTCCATTTGTATGGGCGCTTCTTCCTGCCTCCGGCGGAAAAACAAAGAAAGCGAGATCCACAGCCAGCTCATGAAGATCGGATAAAAGCCGTAATACTGAAGTGCGATCGCATAAATGGTCGAGTGATCGATGGCTCTGAAGCACGGCCACAGCGACCTCAGCAGTTCTCCCATTGGACCCGCTACCCTATCCCTCGGGCGCGGCGGCGTAGAACTTGCAGTCCCCGTTGATCGAAACAACAATCTCCCTGCTCAGCAATGACCTTTCGTCCAGAAATAACTGGCGTCCCAAATGATCCTGCAAAAAAACGGGAGAAGTATAACGGGTAATGAGTCCGCGCTTGCCTTGTGCCGCGAGGCGTTTGTTGTGGGCGACCCAGAAGTGAATGCTGGTGTGGATCAGAAGCAGGCTCGCCACCAGGATCATGACAAACACCAGCTGTTCCTTCCTCGGCGTTTGATATGAGACGTGTACCCACTCATAGCCAAACAGTAACCACCCGCATCCGGAAGAGATCCGGCGGAGACAGGAGTACATCTGGGATTTGCGCTCGCCAATCATCGGCCGGGTCAGGCTTCCGTGCCCGGGTGCGCAGACTTCTCCGTGCGTCATGGGTGGTGGGACTCCGCTTTCGGTGGGTAACTCTCTGAATACTAGCGTGCACACTTTGGTGTGCAAATGACGACCTGGACCCATCTCCGTCCCACGAATGTGTGCACCCTCACCAGAAGTTGCAGAGAGCAATGCTGGCTACTGCGCGGAGTTGGGCGGCGCTTGGGAGCGTTCGAATCCAGAAGTGGTCATCTTTATAGAGTCGCTGCCGAGTGGGAGGCTGCCCAGACCGCCTGGTGACCCGGGGCTGCCCAGGGTATGAACTGGCGCGTTATCGCTTGCATGAACACCTGCCGCGAGTGTAATTTCAACCACCAAGATCAGTTGGCTATCCGCTCAGTTCCCGACATGGATCCTTTTTGGGTCAAGGAGGCACACCGTGGGCGGCATCCCCTCCAACTACACCGTTGACATGTCCCTGGATCTGGTCAGTCCCGTCGACCTTGCCGGGATTCCCAGTTCCTACCAGCTGGACATTACCTCTCTGCCAAAAATCCAGATTGGCCTCGATCCCATCACCATCAATCCCCTGGATCTCTCCCTCCAAATCACCCAGATTCCGTCGGTTCGTTCGCACATTCCGGCGAACTTTGCCATTGGATTCTCGGTGCTTGGGTTCCAGCTGGCAGCGATTCACCTGTGCGGTGAAGCGCAGGTGATCACGGAACCCTACGTACCGAACCTCTGTGAACCCTGTGGCGCGGCCGTCTTCATCGAACCATCGCCTCCACCGCAGACGCCCGCTACAGGTACGCCAGGAGCGACGGGAGCATTACCTCAGTCCTCGGCCCGGACGCGGAAGAGAGCCGCGCGATGAGCCCCGCCGCTCCGCTCCGATTCCGCGGTGCCCCTATCCGCCTGACCGCGACTCTGCACGAGCCAGGCCCGCCGCCGCCCACCGGCCGCGTGTTTTTCCCGGGAACCGCTCCCCTGCCCTTGCGCGTGCGGAGATTGCGGGACACCGCGCCGCCGCTCACCCTTCTCACCTTCCGCCTGCCGCGGCCGACGCTCCCCGGCCAATACGACGGCAAGATCGAGTTGGGCGGCGCCGAGAGGCCGATCGTGGTAGAGGTTGAGCCGCGCCCGCAGATGCGCTTTTATCCGTCCTACCTCTCCCTCGCCGCACACCCCGACCAGCACTTCGAAATCAACGTTGGCGCGCTCAATCTTGGCAACGTACGCATTCCCATCCAGCGCCGCTCCACGTTCTGCCTCTTCGATCCGCGCGGCGTCGATGTGGCGATCTACCACGCTCTCACCGAAGAGCCTCCGGCAAATCAGCGCAGGCTCGACCGCGCCGCCGAGGGTATTGCCGAATCCCATGGAGGCCTGGTCCGGGCCACGGTGCGGGAAGGCGCCGGAGATCTGCCGCCGGGTGAGTTTCGGGAGCTGGTCGTCGAGTTGCACTTCAGTGACCGGGTGCGGCCGGGCCGAAGCTATTACGGTGCGTGGTTCCTGGGCGAATCCGGTCTGGGAATTCAGGTTGAAGGAATCTAGCCTTCGGAAGGGGTTGAAGCATGGGCGGCAATCTTCAAACTGCTCTCGATGCAGCCTTTCAAGCTGCGGAGAATCTGCTGGAAGCCGGCGCAAACGTCAGCACCAGTCTTCTGAACCTGCTCACTTCAGCAACGCCGGGAGCCCTTGGCGGCGTGGTGAACTGGGCAGCGAACGCCAGTCCCGGCGGAGACTGCGCCTGCCACATTCCACCGCCCTGCTGGATGCCGCGCATGCTGCGGGAAGCTCGCAGCTACGGTGTGGTCGGCGATGAAGCCAGCCTGACGTTCGTGATCACCAACGAATCACTGGCGGCGCGCACGATCCAGGTCTTCACCACCACGCCGATGGCTGGGCTGAGCTCTACGGCGACCACGCTGACACTGGCGGCTATGGCGCGCGGCGAGGTCACTCTGACTTACACTATCCCCGCCGGCACAACCGCCAATCCGGGCACCGAAATTCTTCTCTGGATCCGCGGCTGCCGGCTGCATTTCCTGCGCTGGGTCGTCAAGCTGGGAACGGTTTCGGCGGACACGGATCAGGAAGTCTGTGTGAAGGATGGGCCGGAGAATCTCCACCACTGGTACGACCATTTCTACTGCGCGCACCCCTGCCTGCCACAGCAGGACCGGAGCACGCGATGAGTGAAAGATTTTTTCTGGGCAAGATCATGGGCCAGGCGCTCGACGCTAATTTGCGATACGTCGCGCTCGCTACCCGAGTGGCGAGTTCCGCTCTCGGATCCGCGTTGACCACGTCGTCAGCGACCCCAGCCCTCCTTTCTGCCTCTGGAGGAAGCGAAAAGAACAAGCTACTCGCCGCTTTGTCACAAGCGCGGGCTGCGCGCCCCGCGATCCTTCTGGAAGGGAAAGCCGGCACCAAGGCCGCCGCACTGTTTGTTCTCGAGAACCATCTGCCCCACGAGGTATCCGCCCATATTGAGATCACCCCGATGGTGACACCGAGCGGGCGCAAGCTTCGATCGGCGCTCCACTTCGACAGCCGGGAGCTCGTGCTCGCGAGCGGACAAAAAGTGGTAGCACGAGTGAGCGCGCCCATCAGCAGGAACCTAATTGCGGGTGAGCAATACATGGGCGAAATTCGCGTGCAGGGGATACCGGGCGCGTCGATCCCGCTGATGCTGTGCCGCGCTGCCGACCCGAAGCCGGTTCGAGCCAGCCGACGACTCACCGCCGGCGCCTCGGCCACAGCCGATCGAACAGCAAAGACTTCGCGTCCGCGTCGCGGGACAACCAAATCCGCATCACGCGCGTAAGACGCGCAAGCGTCCTTCTCGAGAGAATCCATGGGCACAGTCGTCGCTGAACAAGTGGAAACCAAACATGTCTGGCAATTGCCGGAACGGCTGGGCCTGATCCCGGATCTGGATCGCCTGCGCGCCTACCTGACCGCGTGGCTCGAGCAGACCGATCCCGAAGTGCGGCCGATGATCGAATGCCAGCTCGCAGGACGGGCCAAATACTTTCGCCCCGTTACCGCCTTTGCGTGCTGGCGCGCCATGAGCGACGACGCCCCGCCCGACGAGGTGTTTGCCGCCGTCGCCGGCATTGAGCTGCTGCACAATGTCAGCCTCATTGTTGACGACATCCTGGACCGCTCGCGCTATCGTCGTGGCGCTCTGTCCCTGCACTGCCGCTTCGGATTTCTGCCGGCCCTGATGGCGTCGGGTTACGTGATGGCTGCGACCTCGAGGCTCGTGGCCGACGATCCCTATTCGGTCCATCTGCTGGCGGAGCTGATGCAGCGCCTCGGCGTTGCGGAGTGTCTGCAATGGCGACTGCGCCGTCATCCGCTGGGCACCGAAGACTGGCGCGGTATCGCGGGAGAAGACACCGGGTCGATGTTTGAGATTTGTGCTCGCGCGGGGACCCGCGATGACAGCCTAAGGAAGTTTGGGCGACTGCTCGGCATCCTCTATCACGGCTGCGACGATGTTGCCGATGTGCGCGGCACCTCCGCCCTGGGCGGCGGCTCGGCAAAAGATATCGAGGACGCCATTCTGACCCTCCCGGTTGCCGTTGCCATGCGCGACCCCGAGGTGGCTTATCTGTTTCGCAACGCGTCCGCATCGAACCGCGCAGCCCTGACGAAGAAACTGGTCGAGGCGCTCCCTGAGGCGGAAGACTACCTCGACACGGTCGCCGCCGAAGCCGAAACCGAGGCGCGGAAGAACGCCCGCAATCCAGAGCGCCTGCTGGCGCTCATTCGCGATACACGTCTGCTTTCGAGAGCCTGATATGAGCGCACGCACTCCTCTACGGAAAAAACGACCTGCGACGAAGAAGGATCGACTCGTGCCAACGAAGTCCACCCGCCCCGCACCAACGTCGCGGCCGCCGGACGGCCGGCAGACGTACGACGTGGTCATCGCCGGAGGAGGCCCGGCCGGCAGCACTCTGGCCTGGAAGCTCGCCTCCCAGGGTATGAAGGTTTTGGTTCTGGAGCGAGCGAAATTTCCGCGCGAAAAGGTGTGCGGCGATTACGTCGAGCCACGCGGGCTGCGCATTCTCAGCCAGATGGGCGGCCTCGCCGCTCTGGAAGCCACTTTGCCCCTGCCCATCACGCATTCCTCCACCTGGGTGGACGACCGCTGCGAATACTCTGACAGGATTCCGTTTTACGGCGTGCAGGACACCCTGCCACCTCACGGATACATCGTACCGCGGCATGTCCTCGATACCCTGCTGCTCGCAATCGCGGCGCAACAGGGCGCAGAAGTTCGCTACGAAACCTACGTCACCGGCTTTACCTGGAACGGCCCGTCCGGTCGGGACGGCGTCACCGTCCAGGCACAGTGCAAAGGCGCGTCGGACACGTGGCATGCACGCGCCATCGTCGGAGCCGACGGCGTCAATTCTGTCGTCGCGCGCACCGCAGGTTTATTGGTCAACGATCCCCGCCACATCGCCCTTTCCCAGCGCGCATATGTCACAGGCTTCTCCGGCCGTCTGGGCGAAGCGGCGTTCTTCTTCGACGCCGAATTCTTCCCCGGCTATGGCTGGATGTTCCCCATGAGCGGCGGCATGGCGAATGTCGGTGTCGGCATCCTCAAAGAAACCTGCCAGCGCGAAGGCATCGCCGTTCCGGAATTATTCCAGCAATTCTTGGAGAAGCTGAAGGTCGCTCATTCAGCGTGCCGCAGGTTGAAGTTGGCCAAGCCGGCTATCGGCGGCATCGTCAAGACTTATGGATGTGCCGGCCCGAACTACTTCGATCGCGGATTGCTCATCGGCGATGCGGGATGCTTCGTCGATCCGATGACCGGCGAAGGGATCACGCCTGCGATGGAGTCGGCGCTGCTCGCCGCGCGCGTCCTCACAGGCGCTCTGCAGGACGGGAACCTCGATGCCGAGGCACTCTCGATCTACGAACAGGAACACCGCAATTATTTCGGCCCCGCGATGGTGTTCACCGACTTATGCGCGACGACGCTGCGCAATCCCCATTACTGGCCGTCCTGGAAGAGGGCCATCGTGCGCGGCTGCCGGCTCGCGCAGCGGGACAAGAGTTTTGCGGCAACAGCCGGTGGATGCTTCGGGGGCATCGAGGTACAGCCGGCCGGCATTCTTGCGGAGGTCTGGAAGAAGACAGCGGAGCAGCTGATCGCCCTTGGGCCGCAAAGCGCTGTTGAACTGATGCAGGGCAAATTCACCACAGCCTCTTCAGCGCTCCGCGAAGGAGCGGGCTGGCTCGCCGACTCCTGGAAATCGATCTGGGACGATCCGGCCTGGCACGCGAAATGGGCACTCGATGTGCAGGGCAAGTGGGTGCACGCCCTCGATTTCATGGTGCAGGGACGGGCCGATCCTCGCACCAAAGGCCTCAGTTCATAAACTCAAACAATTACTTGAACCCTGAGCAGCATCCGCTGGCAAAATCATTCCTTTGCGCGCGCCCGGCGCTTGCGCTTCGCGCTCGGAGTTGCCGCGGTGGAGGTTGTTTTCTCCACTTCGTTGTTGAAGTGTTCGACTGCAGCCGCCGGCAGGGCCACCACTTCCCGCAGGTATTCACGCGTGAGATCGGTGAGCTTTCCGACGAATTGCTGCGAAGTCTCGCCTTTGTCTGCCTTGTCCAGTTCAGCTCGCAGTTGCTGCGTGTATTTGTCCGCTGAGGCGACCCAGTCGCCCCAGAATTTCAGCGCTGATCCCACAGCGGCAAGTTCAGTTCGCGCCAGTTCGATCACGATGCTCCGAACTTCCTCGTTGGTCGTCGATGCTCTCGCCTGTGCCATCATTTTCCGTCCTATGCTGAATTCCGGATCTTTGTACACCCCGGCGCCCGTGCGTTCGCCGACTAAACCGCGACATCCAGATCGAAGACACGCACCTGTCGCGCGCATGCCACGGCTCTGGGCCAGCGCTCGGCTTCGCCAGAAGTGCGCGAAATCCTTCGCTCCTGCCAGGCGCCCTGGCTCTCACGAAACTCGGTGAGATACCCCATCCGGTCCGTCGCATAAACCAGTGACCCGGCGTTGTCCGAAACAACAGCGCCGGCATTTCCACCCACGGTATCCTGCGAAACCGGAAGGCTTTCCCAGCGCTCCCCATCCGCGGAACGGAACTCGACCAGCCGTCCTGCGCCGGAGCGCACAAACACCTGCATCGTGGGATGCGAAACGACGGCGGTCGGCGTCCCCGTAACCCTGACGGGCAACGCACCCTGGCGAAAGCCGGCAACTGCGGAAACCGAGCACGCCTCTACCCCTGTACCGTCGAGTTTGACCTGGAAATCCCATAACTCGCAGGCTTCCTGCATCGGAGTCATTGGATCGATAACAGCCCCGCTGACAAAAATATGCAGTTTGCCTGCAAATTCCACGACCGCCGGATCGCCGTCCAAGCGGTGGACCGCGCTTTCAGCCCCGAGGTCCCGGAAGCGCCATTCCTCGATTCCGAGTTCGCGTTCGCACAACAGCAACCCTTCGCCCCGCGGCGCCGCCAGCACATACACCTTGCCTCCGGCCACAGCGGCCACGGGATTGGCATCGACCACGACGTCGGGCACAGGAACGGCCGACACGCTCCATTCGCTCTCAGAGATCCGCTGGTATTCGAGCAACTGGCCGCCATTGAAGTACACGAGAACCGTGCGGTCATGCGCAACCGCGGAGGGAATGCCGCTGACAAACCGCTGGATTCCGTCGACTCGGTCCGGAAGTCGGATCAAATCCCAAGCTGCGGACTGGGCCCGGTAGTGAAGACAAAGGGGCGATAAGGGCCACGGCGCACAGAATGGGGAGCTTGGATGATCGGCCTGTCCCGCGACAAACAGGTACAAACCGCTGTCCACCTCAGTCAATATCGATGGAACGCCGCACTGCGAAACCACCCGCCCGGGGAGCGGGATGATCGGTTGGTCAGCATCGAGCCCAGGCACATACTGCAACAGTTTGCCTTGGGTACAGGTGCCGGGAGTGGAGATCGAGCCAATCTGGTACATGGCGGGGGACGTCCTCCGTCTCTCTGATTAGGCACACCGGTTGTGGCTCCCTGGAGCTATGCAGGTAAGTTGGAGGTACTGTATGCGGAGAGGCGCATGGTGTCAACCACGGGCGACGTCTTTACCGAACCCAATATTGCTCCGCGAGTCCGCAGAAAGAGTGCGCCTGCTCGATCGCCCATGCGGGCGTTTTCTCCAGCTCGGCGGCCATCAACCGCGACGCCGGACCGGCCATGTTCATGGCCGCGCGCGCATTCAGGAAGAGCGCCCGCGTCCGCCGCGCCAGCGCATCCTCCACAGTGCACGCCATCTCCTCGCGGACAGCCCACACAATCTCTGCTCCGATGACCGGCAAAGCCGGATCGAGCTGTTGTGCCAGCTCGGGCTTCTCTGCAGTCAGCGCGCGAATCTTTTCTGCGTCGGTCCCATACACTTGCAGATCGCCGAACTTTTCTGCATCCGCACAGTAGCCGTGAATGGGCAGATCCCTGGTCACGCAGGGCAGGTCAGGCAGCCGTCCCAGCGTAATGGCGTTGTCCACGCAATCCTCCGCCATATGCCGATACGTGGTCCACTTACCGCCCGTGATCGTCAACAGCCCTGACTCATCCACATGAATCACGTGGTCGCGCGACAACGCAGACGTCTTGCTGCCACTGCCACGAACCAGCGGCCGCAGTCCTGCAAAGACACTCAGCACATCGGCGCGCGACGGAGGCCGGGTCAGATACCGCCCCGCCGTCTCCAGGATGAACGCAATCTCCGATTCAAGTGCGCGCGGCTCGAGGCTCGGAACATCGACAGGAGTGTCGGTGGTTCCCGCCATGGCGTGTCCATGCCACGGGATCACGAACAGAACACGCCCGTCGCTGGTGCGCGGCACCATCAGTGCGGTATCACTCTTCAGGAAACTGTGATCGAAGACCAGGTGAATTCCCTGGCTGGTGACGACCAGGGGATCCGCAGTCGGGTCCGCCATGCGTCGCACCTCATCCGTGAAAACGCCGGTTGCATTCACTACCACGCGCGCCGAGATCGCAAATTCTTCTGCGGTTTCCGCATCGCGCGCCGTCAGCCCATTCACGTAGCCCTCGGCATCGCGCAGCAGCGCCGTCGCAGGGCAATAGTTCACAACGGTGGCGCCGTGTTCGGCCGCGGTCATGGCCAGATGGATCAGCAAGCGCGCGTCATCGAACTGGCCATCGTAGTAAACGACTCCGCCACTCAGATCCTCGGGCTCCAGCGCAGGTAACTTCTCCAGGGTCTCTTCTTTACTCAGCAGCCGCGACGGCCCAAAGCCGTACTTGCCTGCGAGCAGGTCGTAGAGCTTCAGACCGATCCCATAAAACGGCGCCTCCCACCACGAGTAGTTCGGCACCACGAAAGCCAGGTCATGTACCAGATGGGGCGCGTTCTTTCGCAACATTCCGCGCTCTTTCAGCGCGCTCATCACCAGCGCCACATTGCCCTGCTCCAGGTAGCGCACGCCCCCATGCACCAGTTTCGTTGATCGACTGCTGGTGCCCTTGCCGAAGTCGTGCGCCTCCACCAGCACCACGTCCAGCCCGCGGCTCGCCGCGTCTACGGCCACTCCCATGCCGGTGGCTCCTCCGCCGATCACGGCAATATCCCACGGCTGCTTTCTCTCGCGCAGGTGGCGCAGCATGTTCTCTCGCCGCATGGATCGCTCCGAATAAGATAAAGAAATTTGGAGCGCTACTCGCCCCAGCCGCGCGACCGCTCCACAGCCTTGTGCCACCGCGCCCGACGCGCTGCCGCTTCATGGCGACTCATCTTCGGCTCGAAGCGGGTATCGTGTTCCCTGCCCGCCCGCAATTCGTCGGGACTTCCCCAGAACCCGACAGCAAGTCCCGCCAGATAGGCCGCTCCCAGCGCGGTTGTCTCGGTCACCTGCGGCCTCACCACCGGCACTCCCAGCACATCCGCCTGGAACTGCATCAGCAGGTCGTTCACGGCCGCTCCGCCGTCGACTCGCAAAGAATCGAGCGGCGTACTGGTCTCACTGTGGACCGCCTCCAGCACGTCGGCAACCTGGAACGCGATGCTCTCCAGCGCCGCGCGCGCAATGTGTCCGGGCCTCGTGTCGCGCCGCAATCCAATCAACAGGCCTCCCGCGTGGGGATCCCAATGTGGAGCACCCAGGCCCACAAATGCAGGCACAAATATCACGCCGCCGGCGTCGGCTTCGCTCGCTGCCAGCGCCTCCACTTCGGCCGATGATCCGATCAGTCGCAGGTTATCGCGGAGCCATTGCACCACCGCACCGCCGATGAAGATGCTGCCTTCCAGCGCATATTCCAACCGCCGCTGTGAGCTCGCAGCCACCGTCGTAATCAGCTTGTGCTTCGAACGCACAAAATTCGTGCCAACGTTCTGCAGCAGGAAGCATCCCGTGCCGTAGGTGTTTTTCGCTTCGCCCGGTTTCCAGCAGAGCTGTCCAAAGAGCGCTGCCTGCTGGTCGCCTGCGATGCCGGCGATCGCAATTCCGCCCAGACCGAGCGAGGTCGTCACATCGCCCACGCGCCCGCTCGACCACACGACCTGCGGCAAAAGACTTTCGGGCACGCCAAAGATGCGCAACAATTCCGGATCCCACTTGCCGTCAACCACGTCGTAGAGCAGCGTGCGCGACGCATTTGTCACATCGGTTACGTGATGCTGCCCACTGGTGAGGTTCCAGATGAGCCAGGTATCGACGGTTCCGAAGGCCAGTTCCCCGCGCTCGGCTCTCGTTCGCGCGCCTTCAACATGGTCGAGCATCCAGCGGATTTTCGTGCCGGAGAAGTAGGGATCGATCACCAGGCCGGTCTTGTTTGAGATGGTGTCCCCATATCCGCTCTTCTCCAACTCGGCGCAGAAGGCAGCCGTACGCCGGTCCTGCCACACAATCGCCGGATGAATAGGCTTTCCCGTCCCGCGGTCCCAGAGAATCACCGTCTCGCGCTGGTTCGTGATGCCGATCGCCGCCACATCTCTCGGCCGGGCGCCGGCCTTGCCCAAAACCTCAACAGCACAGGACAACTGGCTGGTTAGAATTTCCATCGGGTCGTGTTCCACCCAACCCGCCTTTGGATAGAACTGCTGGAACTCGCGCTGCGCCACTGCCACAATCGAACCACTGGCGTCGAACAGAATGGCCCGCGAGCTGGTCGTCCCCTGATCCAGCGCAAGAACAAATTTCATCCCACCCCGCTTTCCGCTCCAGTCAAGCATGCCGAAGCGGGCAGCGGCAAGAGCGGGCGAACATTACCGACCTTGAGCTGCAGATGGGACGGATGCGTCCCTTCAGCGCGCAAAAAAAGCCCTCGGGGCTCCTGACCGACCGAGGGCTGCGAACGAGCGATCATTCCGTATTGCATGACTGCTCATCTCAAACCATAAGCTGCTAAAGGGTTAACTGTTACTCGACATAAGTTGTATATTCGCCCTTTGTTCGCCTATCTTTCGGGCGGTCGAACTTCTGTCCCGGTCGTCGTGACCTCCGCGCAATGGAAGGCCGGACTGGATCTCGTCCCGGAACCCCAGCCAGTCGGATCGCTTCTTCCCTCCGAACGTTCCGATCACGCTCCCCTGCTGCAACGTTTTACCAGCGCCTGAGACGCGCTTCCGCATTCACCGGCAGAACCGTGGCGCGTGATAGGCTTGGTGCGTTTGAAAACTCGATTCTCGCCGGGTCAGCTCCGGCCGCACCCGGCCGACGACGAAAGCTGACACGGAAATCCCAATATGACAAAGAAGAACGTTGCAGCCTGCCTTCGCGCCCTTGCGATTGTGACCCTGACAGCGGTGGTTCCGGCCTTTGCACAACAAGCGAAGTATGCCTTCAATGACCCGAACCTGCCTGAGGAGAAGCGCATCGACAACCTGCTGTCGCTGATGACGACCGAGGAGAAGATCGCCGTGCTGGGTACGCAGACAGGTGTGCCGCGGCTCGGCGTGCCGAACATCGGCAGCACCGAGGGCATTCACGGAGTGGTTCAGCGCGAAGCACGCTTCGGACGCCAGCCCGTCACCACGACGCAGTTTCCCCAGCCGCCCGGCATGGGCGACTCATGGGATCCGGCACTCGTGCGGCAGGCCGGGGACGTCGAGGGATACGAGGCGCGCTACATTACCGAGAACCCACAGTACAAGCGGCAAATCCTGATGGCCTGGGGACCCCAGTCTGACCTGGCGCGTGATCCGCGCTGGGGCCGCAGCGAGGAAGTGTACGGCGAGGATCCGTTCTTCAACGGAACGATGGCGATTGCGTTCGCCAAAGGGATTGAGGGGGACGACGCGAAGTATTGGCAGGCAGCGCCGTTGCTGAAGCATTTCCTGGCAAACGAGAACGAGAATCAGCGCGACCGCTCCACGTCGGACTTCGACGAGCGGCTGTTCTGGGAGTACTACTCCGTTCCCTTTCGGATGGCGTTTCTCGAGGGCGACGCAAAGGCGGTGATGGCGTCGTACAACGGGTGGAACGGAACGCCGATGGCGGTGAATCCGATCCTGAAAAGCATCGTGCGGGACAAGTGGGGCGTGGATGTGCTCTCGACGGACGGTGGGGCGGTGACGCAGCTGGTGAACCCGCGGCACTTGTACGCGAACCAGGAAGCAGCGGTGGTGGCGTGCATTAAGAACGGGATCAATCAATTCCTGGATCGCTATGCGGACGAAACGAAGGCGGCGCTGAAGGATGGCTCGCTGACGGAGGCGGATATTGACGCTGTTCTCCGTTACAAATTCCGCATCGCGATCAAGCTGGGGCTGCTCGATCCTCCGGAAGTATCGCCCTTCGCGAAGATGAAGGATGCCACGGAGCCGTGGAATACAGATCGGGATCGGGATGTCTCGCGGAAGCTGGCGCTGGAGTCCGTGGTTCTCCTTAAGAACGACAAGGGTCTGCTGCCGCTGGACAAGACAGCGATCAAGTCGATTGCGGTGATCGGGCCGCTTGCGGATTCGGTCCACTGGGACTGGTATGGTGGCACGCCTCCTTATAAGGTGACCCCTCTGGAAGGCATCAGGGCGGAGGTGGGTCCCGACGTGAAGGTAAACTACGCGGCCGACGAACTGGGCAATGCCGCGGTGAATGCGGCGCGTCGTTCGGATGTGGCTGTGGTGGTAGTCGGGAATGATCCAACCTGCGGTCCGGATATGGCGCATGATTGGGTGAACACACCGGATGGCGGCGGAACACTTCCCTGCACAGTGCCCAGCGACGGCCGCGAGGGGCGGGATCGGCAGAGCATCGATCTGGGGCAGGAACAGCTGGTGCGGCAGGTGTTCGCCGTGAATCCGAAGACGGTGGTGATTCTGGTCTCGAGTTTTCCATTCGCGCTCAACTGGAGCGAGGAGCACGTACCCGCGATTCTCCACATGACGCACGCGTCGCAGGATGAAGGCACTGCGCTCGGGAAGGTGCTGTTCGGCGATTACAACCCAGGTGGGCATCTCGTGGAGACGTGGCCGAAGTCGGTGGATCAGCTGCCGCCGAGCATGGATTACAACATCCGCGACGGCTACACTTATATGTACTTCAGGGGCGAACCACTCTATCCATTTGGATTTGGGTTGAGCTATACGACGTTCAGGTTATCGAATCTGAAAACCAGCTCGCCGGATCTGGCAAAGGACGGAACCGTAACTGTATCCGTCGATGTGACAAATACAGGAAACCGCGCAGGGGATGAAGTGGTGCAGCTCTACGTGAAGTATCCGCGCTCGAAAGTGGAGCGGCCACAGGAGGAACTGGAAGGATTCCAGCGGGTGACCATAGACGCAGGGCAGACGAAGACGGTGCAGATTCCGCTGCCGGCTTCGCGGCTGGCGTACTGGGATACGAAGGCTGGGGCGTTCCGCGTGGAAACCGAGCCGGTCAGCCTGAGGGTGGGCGACTCGTCAGCGAATCTGCCGCTGAGTGGGACGGTGAGGGTGCAGTAGGGGCCCGTTCTGGACGATTTAATCCTGCGCGCCCGGCGCATGCAGACCGGCGGCGGTGGTCGCGGGAGTCCAGTGGCGGCCGCTGCCGTTGAGGTTGAATCCGTAGAGAACCAGGCGCGGGCGCTCGCCACGCGTGTCCGCATTTTCTATTTGGATATGGATCGTCCGTCGCTCGCCAGGCATGAGCGCAATGTAGTTGTCGTCGAACAGAGCCGGGACGATGAGGTCTCCGCTCTTTTCACGGACAGCTTTGACGCGAATCAGAAGCGCAGGAGACCTCGAGGTATTGTGCAGGTCGGCGGTGAGAAACCACTCGTCACCCTCGTGTCGGATGTGGCCTTTCATCGCGACGTTGACGTTGGGCAGGTCGCGGATGCCGGTGTAGTCGTTCTCGGTGAGGCCGCGCAGATAGAAATTCGACGAGACCCCCTTTCCATTTTGCGAAAGCGTGAGACGGATAAAATGCGTCTTCGAAAGCCCGGCCGGGTAGTCGAGCTGGATTGGCGTTTCCGTCGAATCTTCTCTGCTGTCGAGGGTTGCGGATTTTTCCCACTTCAGTGAGCCGTCGATGTTGAGGATTTCCGCATGGGCGATCAGGCCGGCCAGGTCGCCCGCGCTGTCATTCACCACTTCAACCGCGTCCGTTGCGGCATTCCACTGGATATGCAGTGGCTCGGCGCCTTTCTTCGCGCCATAGTAGCCGGCGTCCGTATCGAAGAAGTAGTCGTAGGTCTGCCACAATAGCGAGGGCCACGCGGGATGGCTCATCCAGATGAGCAGGCCGAGGCGGCTCTTGCTTTGGCCTTCGTACATGCCACGGTAGGCGTTGTAGTCGACGAATTGTGCCAGCTCGAGCCAGTCGGAGATGCTGCTCGCGCCGCCATATTCGGAATCGATTTCATTGGGTGGGCGACGTTCATCACCCGCGGGTGAGAGCGGGTAATAGTCGTGCAGAGGCCACTGATAACCCTGCGGCCATAGGGCAGATTCGGGCATCGTGCGCCGCAGATCGGCCATCTCGACGACGTTAGGCGCGCCCATTTCCGAGTGGAACTTCTCGGGTGCGTGATCGAAGTAGTAGCGCAGCGGCTCGACGCGATAGGGACCATGGCCGCTCACAGGACCATCGGCGGAGCTGGAGATGTAATGCGAGTCAGGCTCCAGAGTCGCGACCAGCGAGCGCAGTCCATCGTCAATGGATTGGGGCGGGTAGCCTTCATTGCGACCGCAAAAAAGTCCGAGTGACGCGTGGCTGCGGATACGGAGCAGATGGTCCTTCGCATTGGCAAGGAACAGATCGTTGTCGTCGGGGTTGGGGCCGTCCCAGGGATTGGCCAGCCAGAAATCCTGCCAGATCACGATGCCGAAGCGGTCAGCCGCGTCGTAGAACGCTTCGTCATCGGTCATGCCGACCCAGTTGCGGATCATGTTGAAGTGAAGGTCGCGGTGATAGCGCATCGCGGTTTCGTATTCGCGCCGCCGATAGCGGAGCATCGACTCGGAAAATCCCCAGTTACCGCCGCGGGCGATGAAGCGGCGGCCGTTGATCCACATCTTCAGCATGCCTCCCTCTTCCGAATATGTGAATTCGCGTACACCGGCCTTAAGGGACTTCGAGTCTGACGTATTGCCGCCGGAGATGAAGGCGATGGTAACGGGATAAAGGTTGGGATCGCCGTAACCGACCGGCCACCAGAGCTTCGGATGGGTGAGGTGAAGCGCCGGATTTGTGGCAGCCGTGAGCTGCACCGTCTTCGTCTCCGATGAACCGAGCGCAACGGGCGCGTCGACCTGGATATCGCCGAAGTTGACACGCAGCGTGCCGGTGATGGGCTGCGCGTCCTGATTGCGCAGCGTCGCTTCGACGGTGACGTCCGCCTGCGTGGTGTCGGGCAGGGGGAGGGTCGTCGAGACCAGCGGCGATTCGATCGTGACAGGGCCTGTCCTGGTCAGCGAGACGTTGTTCCAAATCCCGTCGTCGCGGCCTCGAATCGTGGAGATCCAGTCCCAACCGGCGGCAGCATGAAAGGTGGGATTGTCGCGGCCCAGCGCGCCACCGTTGACGGAGCGGCCGGCCTTGTCTTTGGTGCTGCCTGGATTGGCATTAAAGAGGACGCGCACCGCGAGTGCGTTCTGCCCGCCGGGATGGATGAGGTTGGTGACATCGAAGCGGCCGCGCATCATGCCGCCGTCGATGCGCCCCATGTGCTGGCCGTTGAGGAAGATTTCCGCCTTCCAGTTGATCCCGTCGAAGTTGAGCCACAGATGCTGACCAGGCTGGAGGGCGGGCGCTTCGAACTCATCGCGGTACCAGAAGTCCCCGCAGAAGAAGGAATCGGAGATGACGTACTGGTTGTCGCCGAAGTCGGGATCAGCAATGGCGCCGTCGTTGAGATAGCTGGTCAGAACGGTGCCGGGGATGGTGGCGATCATCCAGTCGCTCGCAGAAAAGTTCGGCTGGGAGATCTGCTCACCGCCGGAGGTCACGAGAGAGGCACGCTGCAGTTTCCAGGCACCGCCGGCGAGTTGCGCCGACCCGTCCGAGGCTGGGCTCGCAGCAGCGTGCGGCGTCGGCACCAGGCCGCCGCGCCCCCACACCTCGAGCTCGCTGAGGACGTACGGCGCGCCGGCCTCGGCGGGCCTGGTCATCAGGACGCGAACATAGCGGCCGTGGGCCGGCTGCGAAAGACGTATATCGTCATTCGAACCTGACCCCGTCGTCAGCGCCTGGATCGTCTGCCAGTGAGTCGCATCATCGGAAACCTGCATCGATCCCTCCGCCGCGTGGCGAATCCAGGCAAGCACGATGCGATCAAAGGTGCTGGGCGAGCCGAGGTCGACGTAAACCCACTCGTCTCCCGATCCCGCCGACATCCACGCGCTCGAGAAGTGTTCCGGCCCGGCCACGTGCACTTCCCTGCCCTGATCGAAGGTCGCCAGCTCGGCGACACCCCACGACGAAATTCCCTCGGCCGAGAACTCCACGCGGTAGTCACGATGGCGCACCGGTGCGGTGAAGGGGATGGACTGCACGAAGCTGGGGCCGTCGAAATGCATACTGGGCCAGACGGTGCCCGTCGAGCGGCCGACTTCTCTCCAGTGCGCGTGGTCGTCGGAAGCCGAGACAATGTACGTCCAGCCGGAAGCGGGGAGTTGCACGTTGAAGCGGCGCAGCCACACGTCCATGCGGTCGAGTTCCGGCGGTACGCCGCCGCCCTCCAGGTCGAACTCAACCCAGGCATGCTCCCCGGTCACGTCGATCGAGGACGTGATGTTGCCGTCGAGAAAGATCTCCCGCTGTTGCTTGTCGAGAACGCCGCCGCTCGAAGTCGAGGTAACGATCCACGGCGGCAGCGATGATTCTTTGATCCCATCCGTGACCAGCTGCGCGGTGAGGTTGTAGTCGTACGCGCTCGATTGGTACGCCGGCCGGTGCAGCGCCAGATTCCGGTAGGTCGCGCCGCCACCCACCAGCGTCGGGCCGGTGTATTCCTTCGGATCGCCAGGATAGACGCCAACGCCGCGCGTGTAGGGCTGCGCGCTGATGTGGAACGGAAAGGCAAAGGCAGCAGCGAGGACGGGCAGCGCAAGACGCTTCAAAGAGCAACTCCATTTTCCACGCGGTTTCGCCGAATTGTACCGCTTTGCTTTGGGCAGAAGACGTCGCTTCAGTGTGACCCTGATTCTTACCGTCGCTGACACCGTGGAAACGGCCATGGGTGCGACTGTTCAGGCACCATCGTCTGCTCCAAAGTGTTATGCTCAACGGCTGGATAGTTGCACTTACCGGAAGCAAAGAACAGTGGGCAGAGGATCAATCGTGTTCAGGAATTTTGTGCGTATTTTGTCATCTGCATTTCTATTCTGCGGCGTTCTTCACGCACAGTTTCTTCAGCAAAACCTCAACATCGAAAAGCAGCTGCCTGACTCCGAACGCGCCGTGGTTGCGCGCCTGGAAAATCTGAGCCACCTGCCTCCCGGTGTCTGGCGCTATCACGTGGGCGATCTCGCTCATGCCGAAGACCCGTCGGTCGACGATTCCTCGTGGCCGGTGGCCAAGCCGGACTCGACTTTCCCCGAGCAGGCGCTGTGGTTCCGGCAGTGGGTGGAAGTGCCGAAAAGTCTCGATGGCTACGACCTGACCGGCACGCGCATCTGGTTCCGCTTCGAAGCGTGGGTGAATGGCCCGTTGCCGCAGATCGTCTACTTCAACGGGCGTCGCGTGGCCATGGGCGACGATCTGGAACCGATTGTGCTGGTCGATCACGCCAAGCCCGGCGATCGCGTGCTGGTCGCGGTGAAGCTGATGGCTACGGTCGATCAGAAACACTTTGCCGGCAGCCCGATGACGATCGCGTTCGCGGGAGAGCGGCCCAGTCCGCAGGACCTGGGGGAAGAATTCCTGTCCGCCGCGGTGCTGATCCCAAGCCTGTCGAAGGATCCGGCGACAGACAAGGCCACCCTGGATAAGGCGATCGGGCAGGTGGACGTGAAAGCGCTGGACAACGCCGATCAGATGCAATTCGACGCATCACTGCGAGAGGCACACGCCACGCTGGAGGCGCTGCAGCCGATGATGCAGCAGGCGACGCTGCACCTGACCGGCAACTCGCACATCGACGCAGCCTGGCTCTGGCCCTGGACCGAGACCGTAGACACGGTGAAAAACACCTTTTCTACCGCGCTGCAACTGATGAACGAGTACCCCGCGTACACCTACACCCAGTCGGCCGCCGCTTACAACGACTGGATGGCGCGCGATTATCCGGATATCGATGCGCAGATCAAAAAGCGCGTCAAGGAAGGACGCTGGGAGGTGGTTGGCGGGATGTGGGTTGAGCCGGACCTGAATATGCCGGACGGAGAATCGACGGCGCGCTCGATCCTGATCGGCAAGCGCTGGTACCAACAGCATTACGGCGTGGACGTGCGCATCGGGTGGAATCCGGATTCCTTCGGCTATAACTGGCAGCTGCCGCAGATCTACAAAAAGTCGGGCATCGATTATTTCGTCACGCAGAAGATGGCGTGGAACGATACGAATCAACTGCCCTTCAAACTTTTCTGGTGGGAATCGCCGGATGGCAGCAAAGTGCTGACGTATTTCCCGCACGATTACGCCAACACCAATCTGAACCCGGTACGGCTCTCTGTGGATCTTGAGAAGGCGCGAGAGTACGCACCCGGTATGACCGACATGATGGATCTGTTCGGCGTGGGGGATCACGGGGGCGGCCCGACGCGCGCCATGCTCGATGAGGGCGTCCACTGGATGCAAAGCAACAAGATCGTGCCGAAGATGCAGTTCGGCACAGCACAACCGTGGTTTTCGCAGGTGGAGAGCGACCTTGCGCCGCAGTCGCCCGAGTGGGATTACCGCACCATCGCGCAGGGTTACCACGAGCCGCCTCCGGTCGAAGGCAAGATCGACATCCCCACCTGGAAAAGCGAGCTCTATTTCGAGTATCACCGCGGCGTCTTCACCACGCAGGCCAATCACAAGCGGAATATGCGCGAGAGTCCGGAATGGACCCTCAACGCGGAGAAGTATGCCTCTCTGGCGTGGCTCGATGGGAACAACTATCCGGGCGATGAGCTGACCGAAGACTGGAAGAAAATCACCTTCAACGATTTTCACGACCTTGCCGCCGGCTCCGGTATCGGCGTCATCTATCAGGACGCTCAGAAGGATTACGACGCTGTTCGCTGGTCGACCAACGAAATCTCCGCTAAGGCTCTTAAGACGATTTCTGCCCGCATCGATACGCGAGTGGCGCAGGGCGTGCCCATGCTGGTTTTCAATCCTCTGGCGTGGCAGCGCTCGGGAAATGTAACCGTCGATGTGCAGATGCCAGGGCCAACCACGGATGTATCCGTGCTCGATGCGCACGGAGCGGTATTGCCGTCGGATGTGCTCTCGAAAGATGCGGCGACCAACACGTTTCATCTGCTGGTCGAGGCACGCGATGTGCCTTCCATGGGCTACGCGGTGCTGCGCGTGGTCCCCGGCAAAAGGCCATTCACGAGCGATCTGAAAGTGTCGGGGACAACGCTGGAAAATGCCGCGTTGCGAGTGGTGGTCGATCCGAGTTCCGGATGCATCACCAGCCTCTACGACAAGAAGGCCGGGTTTGAAACGCTGGCTGCCGGATCATGTGGGAATGAGCTCCAGGCATTCAAGGACACGCCGAAGGATTACGACGCCTGGAACATCGATCCCGGCACCCTGGATCAGCCGCCGACGCGCATCGATCAGGCCGATTCGGTCCAGGTGGTCGAACACGGCCCGATGCGCGCATCGATTCGCGTAACGCGCCACTGGCAGAATTCAAAATTCGTGCAGGACATCGTGCTCGACGCAGGAGCCGACCAGGCAGTGGTCGTCAACGATATCGACTGGCACGAAACCCACGTGCTGCTGAAGGCGGCCTTCGCCCTGTCAGCTACGAGCCCCTTCGCGACCTACGAAATCCCTTACGGTACGATTCAGCGGCCCACCACGCGCAACAACAGCTGGGAAAAAGCGCAGTTTGAAGTGGGCGCACAGCGGTGGGCCGACCTTGGCAACGCACAGCATGGTTTCAGCCTCATCAACGAATCGAAGTTTGGCTACGACGGGGTCGGCAACCTGCTGCGTCTTACGCTGCTGCGCTCTCCCGTGTGGCCCGACCCGAATGCGGATCGCGGACATCAGCACTTCAGCTACGCGCTCTACCCGCATGCCGGCGACTGGAAACAGGCCATGACGGTCCGGCACGGCTACGACTTCAACTACAACCTCAAGGCGATGCAGGTGGAGGCACACACCGGATCGTTGCCCACGGAGCATTCCTTCGTCGCGATCGAACCCGATGACCTCGTGCTGACCGCCATGAAGAAGGCCGAGGACAGTCATGCGCTGGTCTTTCACTTTTTCGAGTGGGCCGGCAAAGCAGGAAGCGCGCAGCTGCATGTTCCGCCAGGGGCGACCGGCGCGATGGAAACTAATCTGATGGAGAAGGCGCAGGGCATCGCGCTCCCCGTTACCGGCGATCACGTGACGGTTCATTTCCGGCCCTATGAGATTGTCGCGGTGCGCGTCGACTACCCCGAAAGTGTGCGTTGACCCTGGTTCCGTGCGACCGATATACTCAAAGGGAACCAAGCGGGAGTAGCTCAGTGGTAGAGCATCGCCTTGCCAAGGCGAGGGTCGCGGGTTCAAGTCCCGTCTCCCGCTCCAACGCTACCCCACAACGCCAAACCAGGCTGTGCGGGGACCCCGGTTCAATCCGCACCCGGCGCGCTCTGCGCTGGTTAGAGGTTCTCATCTGGCGTAAGATTTCCTGTTCAGGCGCGGTACCCAAGTGGTAAGGGAGAGGTCTGCAAAACCTTTATGCGTCGGTTCGATTCCGACCCGCGCCTCCAGTTCACTCCTCATGTCCTGTTGCTTTCCGTTTCCAGTTCCGTCCTTCACTTCTCAGGAACCTGCGGGTTTGATTTCTCGTAACCCTGCACAGGATGCATCGACTCTACAGTTGGCCGTGGATTGAAGCACAGGTTGCTGCGATCGTCGAAGCGTGGGGCAGTTGTGCGAGCCGCCGCCTGCCCGATGCGCCGCACTACAGCCCCGCGGAGCAGCGGAAACGCGAAATGGCCTACGATGCAGGACTGCAGGCGGTTGAGCGCGAGCTGAAGAAGACCCGCGGCACCAGGAGCGCAGCGCTGCGGCGCACCACCCAGCAGCGCCTGACAGCCGCGTTCGCGCGGTTCGCAGCTACCGCTCTCGACCTCGACGACAATGCCATCGAACTGCTCATCGCGGATTTTCTGCCCGTCGGCACGCAGTTGGCGCGGTGGGCCAGAGCGTTCGACCCGGGCCTGAGCATGCCGGACATTATTCAGGCATGCCGCAACGCGTGGACGGCGTGTGGGCTGCAGCCCCTGCTGGGCGAGCGGGTCATGCTCACGCCTTCGATCCTGGGCTACAGCCTGCTTTATCCCTACAGCGACAACTACCTGGACGGCGCGGTATCGAATGCGTCGAAGCTGCGCTTCAGCCGGCGCTTTCGCTCCCGGCTGGAAGGCGGCCCCATCGCGCCCGCGGATCAACGAGAAGCCGCCCTCTGGGCCATGGTCGATCTGATCGAAGAGCAATACCCACGCACACAGTTCCCTGCGGTCTTCGATTGCCTGCTGGCGATTCATCGAGCTCAGGAACACAGCATCGCGCAGGTTGGAAGGCTTTGCTCGGAGGCTGAGCTATTGCGGATGAGCTGCGCGAAAGGTGGCAGTTCCGTGCTGGCCGATGGCTGTCTGGCGCATGGCTGGCTGAACACCGAGGAAAGCCATTTCTCGTTCGAGTGGGGTGTGCTGCTGCAGCTGGGAGACGATTTGCAGGACGTGCGCGAGGATATGAACCGCGGCTCGGTAACCCTGTTCTCCGGCCCGGCACGGCGGGGCGAGCGCCTCGACAACCGCGTGACGCAACTGCTCGCCTTCAGCGAGCGCGTGGCTGCCAGGATGGAGGAGCTCCCGCACGGCTCGGCCACGCTGAAAGGACTGCTGCGCATGAGCTGGCGCTCCCTCATCCTGATGGCCATCGCCGAGTCTCACCAGTTCTTCTCTCCGCAATTTCTCGAGGACACCGAGCGGCTCTCCCCCTTTCGCTTTGCCTTCCTGCGAGAACGACGCGAGAAGCTGGCGGCCCGTCACGGCCTTTATGCGATGCTCTTCAATGCCTTCGTAGAGCCACTGGAAGACGAAGACGATCCGGTCATTCCTCTTCCGGCAATCCGGGCCGGGGCCGCAGCCTCCGCACTACCCATCGAGACTCCTGTTCTCTAGCCAGTCTCGGCCCGGACCCGCCGCCCTGGCCCTTCGGTTCGAATCTGCCTGCCTGAAACGGACGGGCGCCCCTCCGCACAATTTACCGGACAGCGGTTCCGAGGAAAAATAGTGCCGGGCGCCGCCAAGTGAGGGTATAGTGTCACCTAGCCGAAAGGCCCACTCGCAGATTCCGGTCCATGTTCCCGGCGGCTACTCCCCGAATTTCCCGTGTTGCGCAGACAGCAGAAAGGGATTGGTGAAGTATGGCGTTTTGTGCGAAGTGTGGATCGTCGGTCACGGATGGCATCGCATTCTGCCCTAAATGTGGATCGCCCACCGGCCCGGTCGTCACGAGTTCTCCGGCGGCAGCGCCGGTAAGCGGCCCCATAGTCACTCCGATGGCCGCCTCTGGCACCAGCGGACTGGCCGAAAACGTCGCGGGCCTGCTGTGCTATGTGCTGGGCTGGCTGACCGGCCTCATCTTCCTGCTGATCGATAAGCGGCCGTTTGTCCGGTTCCACGCAGCGCAATCCATCGTGGTCTTCGGTGCCCTGTTCATCCTGCGGATGGTGTTCTGGTTCGGCTGGTTCGGCAGCTGGGGACTCTTCTCGCTGTGGACCATGCTCTCGGTGCTGTTGTCACTGGTAACCCTGGTCGCCTGGATTGTCCTCATGGTGATGGCCTACCAGGGCAAGATGTTCGAGGTGCCCGTGGCAGCCGGTATCGCGAAGAGCATCGCCGGAAGCGTCAAAGTCTAGCAACCGTCAAGCCCCTGGGTGAACCCTGCTGGACCAGAGGTGCGGCGGCTCCGCGACGCAATCAGCGCACTTCTGGCGAAAGATCACAGCGCTTCGGGCGGATTTGCTGCGGCGCGACACATGGCAAAAGAAAGGGTGAGGGTCATGGCAAGTTTTTGCACGAAATGTGGCACGCCCGTTACCGGAGACAACGCATTCTGCACTTCCTGCGGAGCGCCGGTGGGCGCCGGCGCTGCACCTTCTGCGCCGCCGGCCTACGCGGCTCCGGCGTCGACTGCCCCTGCCGCGGCGGCCTACACACCGGTTTACGCAACCGGGACGGCTGCACCAGCCAAAGGCGGCAGCAGCGCACTGAAGATCATCCTCATCATTGTCGCTGTTTTTGTCGGCCTGGGACTTCTGTCTGTCGCCGGCATCATGTTCGGCATCTGGCGGGTTTCGAAGGCGGTTCACGTTAGCAACAACGGCGGTGGAGTCACACTCACCACACCGTCGGGTACCCTCACGGCCGGCCCTGGAGCCTCGGTGACTGCCGGCGATCTCGGAGTCGACATCTACCCGGGCGCGAACCAGCAGCAGAACGGCTCACTCCACATCACCACGCCGAAGGGCTCCGAGATCAGCGCCGTTTTCACGACCAATGATTCGATGACCCAGGTCGTCGATTTCTACAAAGGAAAGCTGGGAACCGGTGTCTCGGTATACCAAAGCAACAAAAGCGCGGTGCTGACTTCAACCAGCGCGGACAACAAGAGCAGCGTGATGGTGACCATCAGCACCGAAGGCAACCCGACACCGGGCGAGGGACAGACGAAGATCGCCATCATGCATACGACGAGCACCTAGTTGCGGACTGCAGGTCCTACGGTTCGCGGCTACTTCCGCTGCACCTGGGTTCCGCTCGCGAGCTTCAGGGTGAAAAGGCTCGCCGATGGATGATTGTTGTAGCGGATGTTGCTGTAGGTCACGGTGCGAGAGTCGCCTGTGGGCTGGTACATCACCTGCTTCAGCGAGATATCGCGGGCAGGATCAAGCCAGATCGTAATGTGCGAGACGCTGTTACGAATGTTGGCCTGCTTCGGCAACAGATCGAGTTTGGCGGTTTGAACTCCGTCCACGGTCTCCATGCCCTGGAAGCTTACCGTCCAGGTCGCGGATAAATCCCTGCTGGTGGCGCCGAAGCCGGTGGCCAGCAAGCTGTCGTATTCGCCGCGGTTCGCACCTGAGGTGAAGATGGTCTCCTGCTTCAGGGCTGGCTGGTAAAAGTCCAGCTCGCCGTTCTTGTAGAGAATGTCGCGCTCTGCAGGCTGGCCGTTATCGGTGAGGATCTTCGTGATCATCTCCAGCGAACCACCGATGCGCCGAAACGCGGTTTTGCCCGTCTGCATCTCGTGATCCTGCACCACTGCGGTGTAAAGGTCCGCGGTGATGTCCGCCTGCATGTCCTGGAATTTCGCCGACGAGGCATCCATCTGACTCAGGACCTTGTCCAGGTTTGCATCCTGTGCAATTGCCGCGGCCGCCGCCAGTAGAATCCCCAGTGCACTGAAAGCTCGTATCGGTTTCATGAATTCAGATACATCCCTCCCTGGTCTGCGGGGTTAGGATGCATGTACCGCCCGCGATTTTGCTGTCAGCCGGCCCTGAATTGCGCATGGCGGACTTAGCGGTGTCCCCACACGCGCCACGCGATCACGCTGCCGCCGATTTCCTTCACTGCCTGTTTGCGGTCGACGACGATCGGACCCGAGGTCGCATTGATGGCGTTCGCCAGTTCCTGATCCGTGGGCTCGCCATTGTGGGCCTGAATGAGTTCGACGGGAACCTCGTAAATCATGCCGCCGGCAGGGTTGATCGAAGCGCGAATTTCATTGGCGGGCCAGTCGGGTTTGGGACGGTCTCCGTAGTTCACAAACCGAGGCGTAATGAAGATGAAAGCAAGGATCAGCGTGACCATTACGTCGTAGTGGACGCTGCCCCGTTCGTGGGTCCACCAGACATAACTCTTCAAAGTGCGTCCAACGCTCAAGACTCAGGCTCCTGCTCGCGGTTCGATGGTGCACCGCCCCATATAGGGTATCAGCGCGTCCGGGACGCGGACCGTTCCATCGGCCTGCTGATAGTTCTCGAGGATGGCCAGCCAGGTGCGGCCAACGGCGAGACCGCTCCCGTTCAGCGTATGGACCAGGGCGGTCTTGCCCTGCCCTTTCGGCTTGTAGCGAATGTTGGCGCGGCGCGCCTGGAAAGCTTCGAAATTCGAGCAGGACGAGATCTCCCGATAGAGATTCTGTCCCGGCAGCCAGACCTCCAGGTCGAATGTCTTCGCGGAACTAAACCCCGTATCGCCGCTGCACAGCAGCATCCGCCGGTACGGCAGATTCAATTTCTCCAGAATGTCTTCGGCATGGCGGGTCAGCTTCTCGTGCTCGTCGTTGCTTTCTTCCGGGCGTGTGAACTTGACCAGCTCGACCTTCTGAAACTGATGCTGCCGAATGATGCCCCGGACATCTTTGCCATAGGAGCCCGCCTCGGAACGGAAGCACGGCGTGTAGGCCGTCAGGGATACGGGCAGCTTCGCCTCGTCGAGGGTCTCGTCGCGATAAAGGTTCGTCACCGGCACCTCGGCGGTGGGGATCAGCCAGTGATCGTTGTCGCGATACTGCCCCGGCTCGAATCCCTCGGCATCGGCGCAGCGAAACAGGTCTTCGGCGAACTTCGGCAGCTGGCCCGTGCCGAACAGCGATTTGCTGTTCACCATGAACGGCGGCAGAACCTCGGTATACCCGTGCTCGCGCGTGTGCACGTCCAGCATGAACGCAATCAGGGCGCGCTCCAGCCGGGCCCCATCGCCCCAGTACACCGCGAACCGCGCGCCGGAGATCTTCGCTGAGCGCTCCAGGTCGAGAATACCGAGCTGCGCCCCCAGCTCCCAGTGCGGTTTCGGCGGAAAACTGAATTCCGGAATCGTCCCCCAGCGCTTCACCTCGACGTTGCTGCGCTCATCGGCCCCCACCGGGACTTCATCGCGCGTGAGATTCGGGATGCGCGTCAGAATGGCCCGCAATCTCTCCTCGGATTCACCCGCCGCCGCCGCCAGCTCGTCCATGCGCGCTTTCAGGGCGCGCGTTTCTTCCATCACAGCCGTGGCGTCCTGGCCGGCCCGCTTCAAACCGGCGACATCTTCCGACAGCTTGTTCCGTTTCGCCTTCAGCTGTTCAGCTTCCGTGATGCGCTCGCGACGGTGCTGATCCAGCTCCCGAAAATCCCCCAGCAGCGCGGCCGGATCCTGCCCGCGTTCACGCAGCTTTTTCTCCACCAACTCCAGATTGGTCCGCACAAAACCCAGATCGAGCATAGGTATTCAGACTATCAGCGCCGGCAAGTCAGTCCAGCCGCACCAGCCAGGCTTCGCCTTCGGCCGGCTGCAGGGATTGGGCGATGCTCATCGCCAGCGCCCGGTCGTCGTTCTGCGGCCGGATGCGCACCCAGTAACCGGTGGGCCCCGCGAACTCGATCACATTCGCCGTGCGGTATTCGCGCTCCAGCTCCGACTGCAGCCGCAGGGCAGCCCCCTGATGCGAAAACGCCCCGACCTGCACGCACCAGCGGCCGCCCTCGTCCATCGGCTTGGGCGTGCTGAAGACATCGATGCGCACCTCGCCCGTGCCCGCCCGCCAAAGGCCGACGGCCTTCGCCGCACCGATGGAGAGATCGAGCACGCGTCCCGCGACAAACGGCCCGCGGTCGGTAACGCGCATCACCGCCGACTGGCCTGTCTTCACGTTCGTCACCCGGATCAGCGAGCCCATCGGCAGCGTGCGGTGCGCCGCCGAGATTCCGTTCTCGTCGTAGACCGTGCCATTGGCGCCCACACGGTTGTGATACGGCGGCCCATACCAGCTGGCGACGCCGCTCTCGGAGTAGATGGGCCTATGCGTATCGACAAACTGTTCATCTCCCGTGAGCGATGGAACCGGAGATGCGACAGGAGAAGTTGTCGCCGGCTCAGGCACCGGTGCCGGCGTAACCGCTGGCGGAGGTGGCGGCGCAGAGGCGACCGGCTGCTTGTGCGAGCAGCCTGCGATGAACAGCAGACTCGCGGTGAGGGCCAGCGGCAGGCCGAGATCAAATACCCAGGATGGTTTGTGCTGAAGGGGGAGGATTCTGCGCATGATCGCCCAGGCTCAGGCCTTCCTGCTGCGCTCGAGGTGATCGGCCAGCCGTGCCAGCTGCTCCGCGGCGATGCGCAACGCCTTCGTGGAGTTTTCGCGTACCTCAGGCACCACACGGTCGTTCAGATAAGTGATGACCCGCTTGACATCGTCCTCGAGGCGGTCGCTGCACCCCCCGAAATGTTCGTCCATCTTGCGGCCGAGGTTCTCGAAGCGGCCGCTGGTTTGCTCATCCATCTCCCAACTCCTCGCCAGACTGTGGCTGCATTCAGTATTGCGATGCAGGATGCAGCGGTCAATTGTTCAGGTACCCGCTTTGTCGCTTTCCAGTAACACCTGACACTGAGGACGCATCTCAAGAAGGCAAGAGTCCTCCTCCAGGGGGATGAACGACGGGAGCCCTCTGAAAAAAATTTCCCCAATCTGCCTGGTTTTGGCATTCGCATCTATTCCGATCATTGACGCCTCAGCCGCGCGTGCGCAGAGCGCCGCGCTCCTTCCCGATGCGCCCTGGCCGCACGTAGCGCTGGCGGCCGCAGAGGGCGCGAGCCATCCGGCGGCAGCAGCCGCACGTTCCCCGCGGGATCAGCAGCAAACGCCAGCTAAACCCGATCCCCTCGAACCTCCCGCCCAGGCGGACCCCCAGGCAGCCAGCCCCATCGCGCAGGCTCCTTTTGAGAAGCGGAAGTGGGCGCAGTATGTCGACCCGGGCGAACACATCCCGGCGCTCTATCCGGAGGACAAATGGGTTTTCTGGCTGCATGAAGAGGCCCGCGTCTCCTCGGCTTTCCCGGCGGTTATCTCGGCGGGATATGGCCAGCTGACCGGCACGCCCGCTTATGGCAGCGACAGCGGCGCCTTTGGCGATCGCCTGGCGGCGGCGTTCGTGCGACAGGCTACGATGCGATTCTTCTGCAGCAGCCTCTTCCCGGTTGTCACCGAGGAGGACCCTCGCTACTTCCGGAAGGCATCGGGCAGTTATCTGAGCCGCGCGGGATGGGCCGCCGAGCGAGCCTTCATCACACAAAGGGATAGCGGCCACCACGGCTTCAATTTCTCTGATATCGTCGGCCACCTGGCGGCTTCGGCCCTTACCCCAGCCTATTATCCGAGCAAAAGTCGCAGCGTCCACGTCGTGATGCAAACCTGGGGAACCTCGATCGCCGGGGCGGCCGGGAATAATCTTTTTCTCGAATTCGTGCCCGACGCCCTCAACGCATGGCATAACCGTAAACATGCAGATTCGTCTGGAATGCCGTGACGTTCGTCTGTAACCTCAGACAGTAGTGGGCGGCCAACAGGCTTGCCGTGCCGTAACTGGGAGGAACATCCAGCACGCAATGTTGTCGGGCAGACTGCCACGGTGCCGGAGAAGACAGGGCGGCTCAGGAACAATTCCGCGACGGCGCCGCCTGCTGAAATGGGCCTGCCACGTTTTGCTGGCGTCGGCGGCCATGGGAGTCGGTTGGGCCCAAACCGACCTGCCCGATGCACCCTCACCGCACGAGGTAACAACGGCAGCTTCCCTGGAAGAGACTCCGTTCCCTTTCGCAGCGGTCGCGCCCAGGGGTGATCCGGCACTCGGCCAGGAGACGTTCCCTCCTGAGCCACGGCCGCTGCCCGGCCTGAGCATGCCCGGGCTTCGACCGACCTATGTGCCGCTGCCGCGCTGGTGTATTGCCCAGGCCTGCACGGAGACAGCGCCCTCGCTCGCCTGTTGCCAAACGGGCACCGATATCTTTGACAATTATCTGAGGCACAATGCCGTCCACATCTATTCACCGCGCGAACTGGGCATCATCGCCGTTCACGGCGTCATCGATCCCTTCAACCTGCTCACGATCGGTGGTACATCCTTTCTCTCGGTGGTATCGGACTCTCACTCGCAATACGGCCCCGGCGTGAAGGGTTGGGCCAAGCTGAGTGGTGTGACACTGACCGAAGATATGACCGGTGAATTTGTAGGGACCTTTCTGATTCCCTCTATCGATCATCAGGACCCGCACTATCACCGCATGCCCAACGCATCGCTCATGCGGCGCATCCTGCATGCCGCCTATCAGCCCTTCTGGACCACCAGCGACACCGGCAAAGGCATGATCAATTACTCGACCTTTGCCGGTTCCATCATCGATGAGGCAGTCGACGTCAGCTATGTTCCCTACCAGAAAGTCGGTTGGGGCCCTGGCGCAGAGCGGATTGCCAGCGGCTGGGCCAGCGATCCCATCGGAAACTACGTGACCGAGTTTCTGCCCGATGTGGCCAGCCACATCAATATCAACGTCATCTTCATTCAGCGATTGATCAACCGCGTCGCGGTCGAAGATGGAGGCGCCCCACCCTAGCGCCGAACCTCAGCATCCGTCACTGTGATTGCGCAAAGTACTTCGGTTGGCTGCCGGGCCTCCACGGATCATAGTGAGCGGCAAATTCGGCGCGCTCCTCCGTCGATGGATGACTGTAAGTCCAGAATTCCACCAGACGATTCGGCGCCGGGTCATCGAGCCAAACCAAAGCATCGCTGCAGAAAGAGCTGACTGTGACCGCCTGCGCATCCGGCACGAGGCCGTGAATGACTTCCTGACCGTAAACATCGGCCTGATGCTCGATAGAGCGACTGATGCCGTTCGCGATAGGCTGGGACATAAAACTCAACACCGTCGCCAGCAATAAAACCAGGCCCAGCGATGACCAGCCCTCCGTTGCGTCGATTCCCCAGCGCGTTCCGCGCGCGCGCACCAGCCAGCACAGCACGCGATGCGCGAACCAATAGAAGACGAAAATCACCACCGCCGACCACGCCAAACCTTTCGCAACATGATGCAGCACGTAATGCCCCTGCTCATGCCCATAGGTAAAGAGGATTTCGTTCGGGCTTTCGATCTTGATGGTCGTGTCCCAGACCACGATGCGCTTCGAGGCGCCCAGCCCGGTGACGTACGCATTCGCTCCCGTGAATCTTCGGCTCGCGTCCATCAGAAAAATGCGATCGGGGGGAATGTCCAGACCGCCGCGCGCGGCGACCCGCTCCAACTGCGCAACCAGCGCAGGATTCGTTTGCTCGAGCGGCGTGAAGTGATTGAAGAGCGGATCGATGACCAGCGGGGCGGCAAAGGTGAGGACAACTTCCGCGGCCACAGTAAAAACCCAGAAGCCGACCCACCAGCGGCGCGGGAATCGTCGCATCAGCGCATACAAAATGCCCAACACAACCACCCCCAGCAGCAGCGTCAGCGCCGTGGACTTCAGCCAGTCGAGCCACCACGCCAGCCAGCTCTCCACCGAGAGACCAAAGCGCAGGCTGACGTGATGCCCCAGCATCGAGGCAGGCAGTTCGAGTGCGATAAGGATCAGCACCCAGAGCGGTACCACAATGAGGCCCTGGATCCATGCGCGCCTCGCAACTCGCTCCGCGATGCGCGCCACGCCGGCGCCGGTATGCAGACGTACCAGCACCCAAAACATGATGACGAGCCAGGCAGTCCCGCCGAAGTAAAGTGCCGCGCGCCAGTGGCTCAGGGAGATCGCCTCCGCGAGCGTCGCGGGAGGAAGCGGGCAGAGCGGCTTCGCGGCGAACGCCAGAAAGACAGCGCTACAGATTGAAGAGCTCCCTGAGTCGGCGCGTTTGCGCGCGGCTCACCGGAATTTCGGTTTGCTTCTTATCGGCCATGCGCAGCTGGTAGCTCGACTTGAACCACGGAACTACCTCGCGGATGTGGTTGATGTTCACAAGATAGGAGCGATGTGCGCGCCAGAAGACCGCGGGATCCAGCAGCTCGAAAAGCTCCTCCAGCGTGCGGCACTTCGATTGGCCCTCGATGGTGGGCGTCACGACGGAAATAACACCGTCATCGATGGACGCGAAGCAAATATCTTTCTGGTCGATGAGCAGCAGCCGGCTGCCCGCCTGCAGTACAATCTTGCCGCTGTGCGGCTTGGGCGCCTGGTGCTGTTCGATCAGCTTCAGCAGTGTGTCGACCCTGAGGTCGGAGTGCGCCGACTTCGCTTCGCCGCTCTGGCCGGCCTCCTGCAAACGCTGGCGCGCGCGTTCTACCGCCTGCAGAACGCGGTCGCGATCGAACGGCTTCAGCAGATAATCGATCGCATTCACATCGAAGGCGCGTACCGCATACTGATCGAAGGCGGTGGCGAAGATGATCTGCGGCAGCTGTTTGCCTTCACCCAGCTCCAGCAGTTTTTTCAGAACGGCGAACCCGTCCAGCCCCGGCATCTGCACATCGAGAAAAACCACGTCGGGATGGTGCGTGCGGATGAGATCGACGGCTTCCACCCCGTTCTTTCCTTCCCCAAGCACATCGACGCTGCCGGTCGTATCGAGGAGGTATTTCAGCTCCTCCCGTGCCAATTCTTCATCATCGACGATCAGTGCGGTCATGGACATAATCTGCTCACGCAATTCCAGAGTACAGGAGCCGCGTGGCGCAGGAGGCAAGGGAGTCGGTTCGAGCAGAGCTCCTGCTTGCGCGGCAAGCCGGATGAAAACCCTGATCGCAGAGGCCGTGACCTTACTGCACCGGCGCCAGAATGTCCCCCAGACGATCCGGCGTCCCGTCGACGCGTTCCAGGTGCGGAATCCGCAGCCCGCCGTGATAATCCAGCGCCACCGACTTCACCTGATCGCGATCCTTCAGCAACAGCGTGATCGGATCCGAACCCTTCTCCGCCTTCCGGATCGCATCCCGCAGCTTGTCGGCTGTATACACCTCGCCGTCCACCGCGAGTAACTGCATGCCCGGCGCAATCCCGGCCTTAAACGCCACCCCATCCCACCACACATTGCTGAGTGTCCCGTCACCCATCACACTGAACCCCACCGACGTCGCGAAGCTCGTCCCAAACCGCGGATTCTCCCCGCCACGCCTCTCATAGGCCGGAATCGTGTCGTTGTAGACCAGCTTGTAGCCACCCTGCGTGAAGCCGTTCTCCGGCACCTCCGGGTGCAACTCGTACACGCGGGTACGCAGGAACGTCGTCCAGTCGTAAGGCTGCACCTGATTCAGCGCCGCCACGATATCTTCAAACGTGTAAGTGTCCGTCACATAGCTGCCGTTCTTCACGCCAAAGAAAAGCTTCGCAAAATCGTCCAGCGACTTCTTCCCGCCGCTCAATTCGCGGATCTTCGTATCGGCATCCAGCCAGATCAGCTGCCCTTCGGTGTAGTAGTCTTCCGGACGCTGCCAGCTGACCCAGCCCACCGGCCTGCGCTGCGAGACCGTCGGCTGATTCGTCGTGTCCACCAGCGGCCGCCAGTCACGCCCCTTGCTTGCCTCAAAGCCCGCCGCCACGCCCGCCAGGGTGTCGCGCGCGGATTCATCCGTCACCAGGCCGGACCGCGCTGTCAGCACCAGGCCCCAGTACTGCGTCAGGCCCTCATACACCCACAGCAGATCGTCGCGCATCGGGACATTGAAATTCGGCGTCCACAAGTCCGCCGGCCTCCTGAATTTCCCATTCCATGAATGCGTGTACTCATGCCCCAGCAGATCGCGCCCGCGCGCGCCCGCGGCCCAGTCCGTGAAGTAGTTCGCCCGCGTTCCATCCTCGCTCGACTGGTGATGCTCCAGCCCCTCGCCGCCCACCACGTCCGTCAGCATGAACAGAAAATCGTAGTGATCGTAGTGGTGCGACGCGAACAGCTTCTGTGCCTGGATCGCCAGGTTCTTGTGATCCTGCAACTCCTCCGGCGTAATCTCCAGGTCCTTCGCCTCATCGGCAACCACATCCAGGAACACGGGGTTGTCCGGCCCCGTCGATAAATCGACTCGCTTGAAATACTCCCCGGCGATCAGCGGCGAATCCACCAGCGTGTTCAGGGTCGTTTCTTTGAAGTGAACCGTGTCGCCATCCTGCGATGCCGTCTCCAGAGACGTCGCATACTTCCAGCCCTGCGGCAGCACGATGTTCGGCTGCAAGTGAATGTCACGCGAAAAATGTCCCGCCGGATACAGCACCACCGTATTCCACGAGAGATCCGCGAGCTCATGCGAAATCGTCACCCGCCCCTCCTGCGGACGAATCGGCGACAGATAATCGAAGTCCACATCCAGCGATGTCACGCCCTTCGGCACCTGGAGGTGAAATGCGTAGACGTCCACCGGATCGCGCACCCACGGAATGTCCTTGCCATCCCCCTTCACGAACAGCCCCGCCACCTTCTCAATTGGCCCCGTCGGCGAATGGTTCCCGGGAATCCATTGCGGATACAACAGCGTCAGTTCGCCCACCCTTACCGGAATCGTCTCTTGGACTTTCACCACACGATCCGTCGTGTTCGTCAGATTCACATCGAGCGTAATCGTGCCCGGATACGGCGTGTCCACCGGCGCCACAATCGGCGGCGGCATCGGCACCGGCTGCGGTCCAGCCGAACCCTGCGCAAAAACATTGGTGGCGAGAGTAAGAACAGCAACCGTCAGGCAGCAACCACGCTTCATGAGCGATCTCCAGCAATTCTTCGAGCTTTCCCGGACATTGCGACAAATTCTACAGCACATTGAAGCGGTTCTCTGTTGCCCGCGGCTGTCGTCTGTTTTTCTGCACCCTGTTCCCTGCACCCTGTACCCTGTTGTTCGTGCCTTCCCGCCGCGCATTTCTCAAATCCACCGCAGCCGCATCGGTCGCCGCCACTCTCCCCTCGCCGCTGGCTCCGACAGTGAGCGCCCCTCGCAAAAATCGCATCCACCAGTCCGTCTGCCGCTGGTGCTACAAAGACACCCTGCTCGACCAGCTCTGTCAGTGGGCCCTCCAGCTCGGACTCAAAGGCGTCGACCTGCTTGAAGTCCCCGAATTCGAGATTCCCCGGCGGTACGGGCTTCTCTGCACCATGGGCTACGCCGGCGGAGGCACCATCCCCGACGCCCTCAACCGCCCGGAAAACCACGCCGCCATCGAGGCTGCCTTCCGAAAAAACATCCCTCTCGCGGCAAAAGCCGGCGTCCCCAACGTCATCACGTTTGCAGGAAGCCGCCGCGGCATGTCCGACGACGAAGGCGCGCGCAACACCATCGCCGGCCTTAATCGCCTGAAGAAAATCGCCGAAGACAACGGCGTCACCATCTGTCTGGAACTGCTGAACAGCAAGGTCAACCATCCCGACTATATGGCCGACCACACTGCCTGGGGGGCGCGCGTCATGCACGAGGTCAACTCGCCGCGCGTCAAGCTGCTCTACGACATCTACCACATGCAGATTATGGAAGGAGATTTGATCGATACCATCCGCCAGAACATCTGCGTCCTCGGCCACTTTCATACCGGAGGCGTCCCCGGCCGTCACGAGCTCGACGCCACCCAGGAAATTCAATACATTGCCGTCATGCAAGCCATCGCGGCCTCAGGGTTCACCGGCTACGTCGCCCACGAATTCCTGCCGACCCGCGACCCCCTCACCAGCCTCCGCCAGGCCGTCGAACTCTGCGACGTCTAGCTCCGCTGCGACTCGCGCTCGCGAAGCTTCTCCAAAATTCCCGCACGTTCCTGCGGAATGAAGATGAAGTTGTTGACGTAAGGACGATCATCCCGCAGTGGCCGGGCCTGCAGCTGATCGATCTCGTCTCTCCGCACAGGAACCAGCGACTCTCCCGCCAGCCGCCAGGAAGAGTATCCCTGCCCTGCCAGCAAGTCCTCGACTTCTTCAAACGCCGTCGTATTGTGGCGCCGTTCGATCTCAATCAGCAACACCGGCTTTTGCGTCGCGATCAGCCGGGTCGCTCCCCGCAGCACCGAGGGCTCGTGCCCTTCGACATCGATTTTCATAAAGGCAATGTTGTCCAGATTCAGATCGTCGAGCGGGCACACCTTCACTGTGCGCCCCACGACAGCCTTAATCCCCGGGTTGTCGTTGAGCCGGTTCTTCGGCTCGATCGTCCCCACCCCTTCGTTGCCAGGATCGAAGTGCATCGTAGCCTCGCCGCAGTGGTCCGACAGAGCGATATCGTGGACCACCCAGTTCTTCCGTCGGACTCGCGCCAACTGGCCCAGGCAAATCGGGTTCGGCTCGAACACGTGAACCACCTTCACCAGCCGGGAAAGGTAGTACGCATATAAACCGGTATTGCCCCCAATATCGACAGCGTTCGCATCGCGTCGGACCAGCTGTGGCAGCAGCCAGTATTCCTTCTCAAAATGCCGATTGCGTCGCGCAATCTCCAGAGAGAGCCATGCCCTCGGGGCAACTCGGCTCCCGACCCTGGCCACCTCGGCTTTCCAGCTCATCGCACTCCTGTGATCCGGGTTTCGTCGGCGCCAGGTCGTTCGGCCCGTCAGCTGTTCTCGCTGAAAGGTGCTCGCCGCCAGGCGCGCACGCTCCAACGGCGTCTACTGAGCAGCTCTCTGCGCCTTTTCCCGCTCGAAAAACCGCTCCATAAACTTTGTGTCGAATTCCCCGCGCTGGAATTCCTCATCCCGGAAAATCCTCTGATGCAGCGGAATCGTCGTGTGAATTCCCTCGACGATGAACATCTCCAGCGCCCGCCGCATCCGCGCCATCGCCTCTTCGCGATCCGCGCCGTGCGCAATCACCTTCGCGATCAGTGAATCGTAGTACGGCGGCACCACACCCTCCGCATATTGCGCGGTATCCACGCGAATCCCATTCCCGCCCGGTACATTGAACGCCGTAATCTTTCCCGCCGACGGTGTGAACTTCTCCGGATGCTCCGCGTTCACGCGGCATTCGATGGCGTGCCCGCGCATCGGTATGCTCTCCGGAACGATGCTCGACAGCTTCTCACCCATCGCGATCTTCAACTGCGCTTTGACCAGATCGATTCCCGTGATCATTTCCGTCACCGGATGTTCCACCTGAATCCGCGTGTTCATCTCGATGAAGTACAGTTTCCCGTCTTCATCCATCAGAAATTCAATCGTCCCTGCGTTCTGATACCCAACGCCTTCCAGGCACCGCTTCAGTGTTTTCCCAATCTCCTCGCGCATCTTCGGCGTTACCTGCAGCGAAGGCGCCTCTTCGATCAGCTTCTGGTGTCGCCTCTGGATCGAACATTCGCGTTCGCCCAGCGACATCGCCGTTCCATGCTCGTCTGCCAGGATTTGAAATTCGATGTGCCGTGGCCGCTCGATAAATTTCTCCATGTAGAGATCGCCGTTGCCAAACGCATTCGCCGCCTCGCTCTGCGCCGCCTGAAACAGCCCAGGCAGTTCCTCCGGCGTCCGCACCACCCGCATGCCACGCCCGCCGCCGCCCGCCGAAGCTTTCAGGATCACGGGATACCCAATCGACTGCGCCCACTCCAGCCCCTCGCCCTCACTCTGGATTACGCCCTCCGATCCCGGCAGGATCGGCACCTTGGCCCGCTTCATCGCCTGGCGGGCCTTCTCCTTCTCACCCATCAGCCGCGTCACTTCCGGCGGCGGCCCAATAAACTTGATGTTCGACGCGCGGCATACTTCGGCAAAATTGGCGTTCTCGCTCAGCAATCCGTAGCCAGGATGGATCGCGTCGACGTCCGCGATTTCCGCGGCGCTGATCACAGCGGGGACGTTCAGATAGCTCTCTGCCGAGCGCGGCGGCCCAATGCAAATGGCCTCGTCGGCGAAGCGGGCATGCAGCGAGTGCCGGTCCGCCTCGCTGTAAATAGCCACAGTGCGAAGGCCCATTTCCTTGCAGGCACAAATCACGCGCAGCGCGATTTCGCCGCGATTGGCGATCAGAACTTTACGCATGATTATCGGGGGCGCACCGCAAACAGCGCCTGGCCATATTCCACCGGCTGGCCGTTCTGCACAAGCCGCTTCACGATCTCGCCGGCGGCATCGCTCTCAATCTCATTCATCAGCTTCATCGCTTCCACAATACAAAGCACCTGCCCGATCTCTACCGGATCGCCGATCTTCACAAATGCCGGCGACCCCGGCGACGGCGACTCATAAAACGTTCCGACAATCGGGGACTTCACGATATGCAGCGAAGCCTCCTCCTCGACTTGCGCAGCCGCCGCCTCTGCGCTCGCGGTAGCGGCGGCCTGTGCCGCTGGCGTGACTCCGGGCGATGGACCCGCTGCAGTTGCGGCAGCGGGGGTTTGCGTGCTCAGCGCCCGCGCCAAACCCGCCAGATCCGTTCCGCCCTCCTGCGCAAACTTGATGCGGATCTTCAGCTCGCCGCGCTCAAGATCGAACTCGCCAATCTTATTTTCCTTCAGGAACTCGATCAGTTCCCTCAGCTCTTGGATCTCTTCCGCTTTCATCGTTTGCTCTCGCGCGGCCCCCAAATCGCTACAGCTCAATCCAGCCCTTTGTCACCGGTGTCAGAATCCGATTTCCCGTCTTCGTCACCACAACCATGTCCTCGATCCGTATTCCGAACTTCCCCGGCAGGTAAACGCCTGGCTCGATCGTGACCACCATCCCGGGTTCCAGCTGCATCTCCTGCCCCGCCGCCACCCGCGGTTGCTCATGAATCTCCAGCCCTACGCCGTGTCCGGTCGAATGCGTAAAGTACTTCCCCAGCCTTGCCTTGCGCAGAACCCTGCGTGCTGCCTCATCGACCTCGTCACACGTTGCCCCAGGCTTCACCGCGGCGACCGCAGATTCCTGCGCCTCGAGCACCGCTTTGTACGCGGCGCGCTCCTCTCCGCTCGCACGGCCCACGTGCACGGTGCGCGTCATATCGGAGCAATAACCATTGAGGATAACACCGAAGTCCAGCGTTACGAATCCCTTGCGCGGCAGCTGGGCCTCCGTCGCGCGCCCGTGCGGAAGTGCCGACCGCGCACCCGACGCGATAATCGTCTCGAACGACATCCCCTCAGCGCCGCGCTTTCTTGCCCTGAACTCCAACTCCGCCGCCAGCGCCCCTTCCGTCACTCCGCCTTCGATCTGCGGCAAAATGCCCTCGAACAATTCGCACCCCAGCCTGGCCGCACGGCTCATCAGCGCCAGCTCGCGCTCGTCCTTCACCATGCGCAACGCCGATACCAGAGGCCTTTCCAGCGCAACAAAAAATCCCCGCCGCTTCTTCGCCCCTACTCCCGAGCGCATCAGCCCCAGTTCCGCCACCGCCGTGTGCTGCGGATCGAACCACGCTTTCTTTGCCATCGTGTCCAGCAGCGCGCAGCACTCGCGCAATGCTGACTGCTTTGCGATCGTCACCCGTGCGCCGTGCGTCTCCTCCCGCGCCTGCGTCGTATAGCGTCCGTCGGTAAACAACACCGCCGTCTTCGCCGTCACCGCCAGCGCTGCATTCGATCCCGTAAACCCGCACAGCCACCGCACGTCCGGTAAGTGCCTCAACACCAGCGCTTCGATGCCTTGCTCAGCCATCGCGCGCCGTACCGCTCCCCAGCGCCCGGCAAATTGGTTCCGCTCATTGCGCATCAGCCTCGATACTAATTTCTCCTTGCCGATTCCCCAACCTGTTCAACACTTCAAATGGGGGGAACCGTCGCAGTTACCAGCTCCGTGGTAACCCGATACCCTGGATCGATGAATGCCGGCACCAATCCTCGGCGCTATACTCAGCACGCACTCCCAGGAGATCCACCCAATGAACGCCCTGCGTAGTATTGCTTCCTGCTCTGGCCTTCTTCTCGCTACCCTCATCGCCGCATCCGCACAGACACCCGGCACCATCCTCCATGCTCCTGAAGCCTCCAAACTCCTCCCCGATGCGGTCTTCTACGCAGGTAAAACCGCCAATACTCAGCTCCGCAATTCCGCCGGCATCCATTACGCCGACGATCATTACGTGCTCGCCGTCCTCGTCGACACATCCGGCTACTCCAGCGCCGTTCAGGAAAAATACCAGGGCTATCTCCTCACCGAAGTCCCGCTTCAGTTCGGGGACCAACCGCTTCCGCCCGGCGCCTACGGCATCGGCTTTGTCGGCGATCATTTCGCTGTCATGGACATCGGCAACCATGATCTGCTGCAGGCGCTCTCCGTCCACGACGATCAAATGCAGCGCCCCGTGCCCCTGCAGATCCTCGGCCCCTGGCCGCTCCAAACGGATTCTCATAGCTCGTCTGGCACGTACCGCCTCTGTTTCGGCCGCAATTGCGCCGACTTCCGCCGGGCAAAATAGTGAGCTGAAACGAATTCCGCTCCAGTTCCATCTAACCAGCAGGTGAATGGAAGTTCTGCTTCCGGCCGGCTCCGCTGAGGCGCCGCGTGTTTTTCCGGAAGCGCCATTCCCTGCAAAAGAGGAACTATGAGCAAAATATCCAGATCCTTCGCAATTCTCCTTACGGGGCTTCTCGCCATCGCCCCCCTCGCCTTCTCTCAAAACGAAGGTCAGGGCCAGGGTCAGGCCGTCGTCACCGTGCTGCCGAAGCAGGACAAGATCCCCGAGTCCAGCGTCTCTCCGCAAAGCGTTCAGGCCGAAGTCAACGGCAAGCAGGCCCAGATCACCAACTGGCAGGCTCTCCGCGGCTCACATGCCGGCGTCGAGCTGGTTCTGCTCATCGATGATGGAGCTCGCGCCAGTCTCGGTCGCGAGTTCGACGACATCCGCCAGTTTGTCCAGACCCTCCCCCCCAACGTTAAGGTCTCCCTCGCCTACATGCAGAACGGCCGTGCCGTACTGGCCGCTCCCTTGACCGCCGACCACGCGAAAGCCGTCCAGGAACTCCACCTGCCTCTGGCCGCGCCCGGCTACAGCGCCAGCCCTTATTTCTGTCTCTCCGATCTTGCCAGGGGCTGGCCTTCCAATGACCGCTCCGTGCGTCGCGAAGTCATCATGATCACCGACGGCGTCGACTACTACCATCTGCAGTACGATCCCGAGGATCCCTACGTCCAGGCTGCCATTCAGGATTCGCTCCGCGCTCATCTGGTCGTCTCCTCCATCTACTGGCGCAACGTCGGCCCCGTCGACCGCAGCTGGTACCAAAACAACGCGGGTCAGAATCTTCTCTTTGAAGTCACGGGCGCGACCGGCGGCAATTCCTACTGGATCGGCTTCGGAAATCCCGTCGCGCTGCAGCCCTACTTCCAGGATTTCAGCCGTCGTTTGGACAATCAGTACGAGCTCGATTACTCGGCTCCCCTGCGGGGAAAGCCAGAAGTTGCCAGCCTCAAGGTCAAGGTAACCGCGCCCGACATCAAGGTCACCGCTCCGCAGCAGACCTGGCTCGGTCCGGCAGGACCACCCGCGGAATAAGAGTCCCTCACTCCGCACCAAATCGAAAGGCGCATCGAAACGACGCGCCTTTTGCTTATTCCCCTGGCTGTTCCTGGATTTTCGCTCGACTTCCCCTGGTCTCTCGCTCTTACCGTCCAGCCACCAGCTGATTCGCCGGCAGGCTCTCCACATCGTCGGACTCGGTCCCGTCGCTCAGGCCGCCATACCGGCGCTCCCGGCGCTGATAATCCTCAATCGCCTCCAGCATGTGGATGCCGCGGAAGTCCGGCCACAACCGGTCTGTCACAAAAATCTCCGTGTACGCGATCTGCCACAGCAGGAAATTTGAAACCCGCATCTCGCCCGACGTCCGGATCAGCAGATCCGGATCCGGCATGTGCGCCGTATATAAATACTGGTGGATGTCCACCTCGCTGATCTGTTCCGGCCGCAGTCCCTTCAGTTGCACCTCCGCGGCCAGCCTCCTGAAAGCATCCACCAGCTCCGACCGCGCTCCGTAATTCAGCGCCAGCGTCAGCGTCGTTCCTGTGTTGTGCTTCGTCGCGTCGGCCGCCCACTGCATCCGCTCCCGCACCTCATCCGGCAGCTCTTCGGTTCGCCCCACATAGCGGATGCGCACATTGTTGTCGTTCATGCGTTTCACGTTGTTCGTCAGGTAGCTCTTCAGCAGCCGCATCAGAAAATTCACTTCCGCCTTCGGCCGCTTCAGGTTGTTTTCCAGCGAGAACGCATACAGCGTCAGCCACGGCAGCCCGATCCGCGACGCTGTTTCCACAACATACTGCACTGCCTCCGCGCCCTGCTGATGCCCGAAGAAGCGCTTCAGGCTCCGCTTCCCCGCCCAGCGCCCGTTCCCGTCCATGATGATGGCCACGTGCTGCGGCAGACGTTCTGCATCGAGACGGCGGTACACCGCTGCCTCGTCGGCGGGCAGTTCATGAACTCGGCTGGAATTGAGTAACAACGCTTCCTTTCGAGTGGCTCCCGTGGGGGGACGGACGAAAAGGGCACGATCCTCACCGCAACGTGCCGGCGCCTGGTGTGCGCCAGAGGCAGCGGAGGCTGGGAGCAGCTCCCTCTCTGCCAGATTATACAGACCGAGGCAGGCTCGGGACGCAGTCGCGCTGCGTCCCGTGAACGAAAAGTAATTTGGCGTTTGCCGCTACGCCGTCCGCCGTCGGCCGCCCGCCATCTCCCGCACCTGGCTCAGGAACATCGACCGCTGAAACGCATCCATCTGCGCAATCAGTGGAGCGATCTCCGCCAGAAACGGATCCGCCAGCACCGCCGCCGCTTCCCTCGCTCTGCGGCTCTGCCCGTCGTGCAGCAGATCGCAGATGCTCACTTCCAGCGCCGATGCCAACCGCTGCATCGACGAAAGCGTCGGCACCGCCTTACCGTTTTCGATTTTCGAGATGTAGGTGCGCGGTACCTGCATGCGCCCCGCAAGCTGACGCTGGCTCAGGCAGCGATCGTGCCGCACTTCGCGTACCGCACGCGCCACGTCAATGCCTTCGTCTCCCTCTGTCCCCTGCGCATTCGTCGTCACCAGCTGCGGGGACAACGGTTCGGGTTCATCGATCTCGAGGGGTTTGCGGCAACGCCGGCACAGGGAGTTCGACGTACGAAACTGTACCAGGCTACAGGAGTCGCAACGAAGTACCTCGCGGGCCTCAACAGTTGCTAACGTAGTTGCCATAGGTTGTACGGAACGCCAGAGCGTGCGATCCGGGCCGATTCGGCTCGCATCGTGCCGCGAACCAACATCAACCTTTCACATACATTGCCTGGAGGGTATCCTCCTTGTCAAGTAAAAACTGTGAGTCTCACCCATAATTTCCAGGAAATGCCAGGAAAAACCGAAAAGGATCAATCCAGTCTATGCCTGACTCTTCTTTCTCCCGCGAACGTGCCTGGTCGCTGCTCAACCAGCACACGCAGTCCCCCAGCCTCATCAAACACGCGCTCGCCGTCGAAACCTGCGTGCGTTCCTACGCCCAGCGTCACGCTGACGCGAACGGCCTGGTCGGCGACGATCGCGACGCTCTTCTCGAAACATGGTCCGCCACCGCATTGCTGCACGACTTCGATTACGAGAAGCATCCTTCGCGCGAAGAACATCCCTTCATCGGCATCGCCATCCTCACCGAACAAGGCTGGCCCGAAGAAATACGCACCGCCATCCTCGGCCATGCCGAATACTCCGGTGTCGCCCGCGAAACTCAGCTCGCCAAAGCTCTCTTCGCCTGTGATGAGCTCGCCGGCTTCCTCACCGCCTGCTCCCTGGTCAAGCCCACGAAGTCCATTCACGACGTCGACGTCGACGGCGTGAAAAAGAAGATGAAGGACAAGGCCTTCGCCCGCGGCGTGAATCGCGATGACATCGTGAAGGGCGCAGCCGAACTCGAACTTCCCCTCGAAGACCACATCGCCAACTGCATTGCCGCGATGCGCGCAAACGCCGATGCGCTCGGCCTCCAGGGCATAGCAGCAACCCCACAATGACCTTTGACTCGCCCTACCTGCCGCACCAACCTGTAACGTAACCTGTTCCCTGCTCCCTGTACCCTGTTCCTGTCATGCGCATCTGGCTCCAGGGACTTGTCTTCACCATCCTCGTCCCCGGCGTCGTCGCCTTCTACGTTCCCCAGACGATGCGCCGAGGCCCCGCACCCGGCGGATGGTGGTCCCTCGGCTGGGTCCTCTTCGCCCTCGGCGCTCTCATCTATTTCCGCTGCCTCGTCAATTTCGTTCTCGCCGGAGGCACTCCCGCCATCTTCTTCACTCGGCACATCCGCGCTGTGTGGGGTGAGGAGCCGCAACAAGTCGTCCGCAGCGGCCTCTATCGCTACTCGCGCAACCCGATGTACCTGGGCATCCTCACCGCCATCACCGGTCAGGCAGTCGTCTACCGATCACCACGCATCGCCCTCTACCTCCTCATCGCCGCCCTGTTCTTCCATTGCGTTGTTGTCTTTCTCGAAGAGCCGCACCTTGCCCGCGTCCGCGGCCCCGCCTACGACGAGTACCGGCGCCGCGTCCCCCGCTGGCTCGGCCTGCCCCGCTCCTGAACGACGTCGCATTCAGGGCCCAACAACGCAACTCCGCCCCCGCTGGTCCTTGCGCCACCGCCCCTCCTCCGATACATTGGTGCGCGGTGCTTCAGCTACAAACGCTCAACGACATTCTCTTCATCATCGCGGACAGCCGCCGCGACCGCGCCATGCTGTTCCAGAACGACTCTGCCAGCTGGCAGCCCATCTCCTCCGCGCAGGTCTATCAGCGCGTTCGTGCCGTCGCCGCTGCGCTCCGCTCCTGGGGCATCGGCAAAGGCGATCGCGTCGCCATCCTCTCCGAAAATCGCTGGGAGTGGGCCCTCGCCGACTTCGCCTGCCTCGCCATCGGCGCCGCCGACGTCCCCATCTATCCCAACCTGCTCTCCGACCAGATCATTCCCCTCCTCGCCGACTCCGGCGCGCGCGCCATCTTCGTCTCCACGCGCGCTCAGTATGAGAAGATCGCTCCGCGCCGCGCCTCCACCAACATCGAACACATCATCGTCATGGACGATGAGCCCCTTCCCGGCGCCGCAACCTTCTCCTCCCTCCTCGCCGGCGCCGACGCACGCGGCGATCAGCGTGACCCCGCGTTCGATCAGGCTGCCCGCGCGGTTCAGCCCGAAGACCTTGCCACTCTTATCTACACCTCCGGCACCACGGGCGAGCCCAAAGGCGTTCTCCTCACCCACGGCAACATCGCCTGCAACATCAACTACTCCCTCCACGAGTTCGACCTCGGCTCCACCGACTCCTGCATCTCCTTCCTCCCGCTCTCGCACATCACAGCGCGCCATCTCGACTACGCCCTCTACGCCAAGCACGTCCTCGTCGCCTACTGCCCCGCCTTCGACAAGCTGCCGCAGACTCTCCTCGCCGTCCAGCCCACCGTTCTCGTTGCCGTTCCGCGCGTCTTTGAGAAGGTCCGCCAGGTCGCAGAACAAAAAGCCTCCGCGTCGGCCATTAAGACGAAGCTCTTTGCCTGGGCTATTGCCACAGGACAAAAACATCGCGACGACGTTGCCGCCGGCCGCACTCCTTCTTCCCTTTCCTGGAAGATGGCCAATGCGGTCGTCTACAAAAAGCTCAAAGCTGGCTTCGGCGGCCACATCCGTTACTCCATTGCCGGAGGCGCGCCCCTCGGCCTCGATACCGCTCACTGGTTTGCGAGCGCCGGTATTCGCATCCTTGAGGGTTACGGCCTCACGGAAACCTCGCCCGTCATCGCTCTCAATACCCCCAAGGCCAACCGCATGGGCTCGGTGGGCAAGCCGCTCCCCAACGTCGAATGCCGCATCGCTGATGACGGCGAGCTTCTCGTCCGCGGTCCCAGCATCTTTCATGGCTACTGGAAGCACGAGGAAGACCCTGGCATTCTCGATTCCGACGGCTGGTTTGCGACCGGCGACATCGGCCACATCGACCAGGACGGCTTCCTCTTCATCACCGACCGCAAGAAAGAGCTCCTCAAGACCTCCGGCGGCAAACTCATCGCCCCGCAGCCCGTCGAAAACAAGCTCAAGGCCAGCTACCTCGTGGGCAATTGCGCTCTCGTCGGCGACCGTCACAAATTCGCCTCCGCCCTCATCATGCCCAACTTCGCCGCTCTTGAGCCCTGGGCTCGCGAACGCGGTATTCCCGCCGACGGCCGCTCCCAGCTCGTCACGAACAGTCAGGTTCGCACCGAATTCCAATCCATCGTCGACAAGGTCAACGCCACCCTCGCCAACTTCGAAACCATCAAGCGCTTTCGCCTCGTCCCCGACGAGTGGACCGTCGATTCCGGCGAGCTCACCCCCAGCATGAAACTCCGTCGCCGCGTCATCACCCAGAAATACGCCGCCGCAATCGCCGAATTCTACGCCGACGAAAACACCTCAAAACGCTAATTGGGCACTCCACTTAAAGCTCTCCACTTAAGGCGCTACACCCAGGGCTCTACACTTAAGGCTGTCCGTCTAAGGCTCTCCACTTAGGGCGCTACACCCAGGGATCCACACCCAGGGCTCCACACCCAGGGCACCACACTTAAGGCTCTCCGTCTAAGGCTCTCCACTTAGGGCGCTACACCCAAGGCTCTACGCTTAAGGCGCTCCGCTTGAGGCTCTCCGTCTAGAGCTCTACACTTAAGGAACTCCTCGAGCTGGCCAAAGCTCCTGCAAACCCCATCTGCGACGACCAGGTTCACCCCACAGCAAGAAGCAAAGTCTTCCAACTTCCGATCGTCCATACGAGTTGCGGTGGCTCCGTTTGTTTGGACAGGTTTTTCGGTTTTTAAGAGGAAGAATTGTTCAGCTAGTCGTCGTCGTGGCGGTGGGAATGTGAAAATCGGCTTCATCGATTTTCAAGGTCTTGTGGGAAGGTCGGAAAACAGTTCTATCGTTTTCCGAGCTTTCCATAAGACCGGCATTTCCACGGCCTGCTTCGTCGCGCATTAGGCCGCCAGAGCTTCTGGCGGACGGTGGAAGTATACCTGGTCGGGAGTCTGTGCCCCCAGGCTGGAGTGCGGGCGTCTGGAATTGTAAAACTCGAAGTAACACCCGATCTTGCGTCTGGCTTCGCCGACCGACTCATATGCATGTAGGTAGACATGCTCGTATTTGAGCGAACGCCAGAGGCGCTCGACGAAGACGTTGTCGGCCCAGCGGCCCTTGCCATCCATGCTGATCTGGATGCCTTCTTTTTTGAGCCGCCCGGTGAAGGCTTCGCTGGTGAATTGACTTCCTTGATCGGTGTTGAGGATCTCAGGCTTGCCATGCTGACTGAGAGCCTCATCCAGTGCTTCGATGCAGAACGAAGTGTCCATGGTGATCGACAACCGCCAAGCCAGCACACGACGGCTGAACCAGTCGATGACCGCAGCCAGATAGACGAAGCCGCGCGCCATGGGAATATATGTAATGTCCATGGCGAAGACTTGATTGGGGCGCGTGACCGAGAGCCCTCGCAGCAGGTAGGGATAAATCTTGTGTCCTGGCGCGGGTTTGGAGGTGTTGGGCTTGCGATACAGTGTCTCAATGGCCATCCGTCGCATCAAGGTGCGCACGTGGCGGCGGCCCACTTCAAGACCCTGCTGGCTGAGCATGTCGCGCAACATGCGGCTGCCAGCGAACGGATAGTTCATGTGCAGCTCGTCAATGCGCCGCATCAACATCAAATCCGCGTCGGAGATGGGGCGCGGCCGATAGTAGACCGTGGAGCGACTGATCTCCAGCAATTCCGCCTGCTCGAGTGGCCAACTTGTGCTCGGGATCGATCATCGCTTTGCGCTCAGCAGGCCCGCTTTGATGAGCGCAGTCTCTAAAAAATCATTTTCCAGCGTCAGTTCGCCGATCTTGGCCTGCATCCGGGTTACATCTACCTTGACCTGCTGCTCGGCCTTGTCCTCACCAAAGACACCCGCCGCACTTTCCTGCAGCCGCGTTTTCCAGTCCGTGATCTGGTTGGGGTGAACATCGAACTGTTGGGCCAACTCGGCAAGAGTTTTGTCTCCCTTCAGGGCGGCCAAGGCCACCTTCGCTTTAAAGGCGGCTGTGTGGTTCCGGCGTGGACGTCGTGTCATCGTTGTTCCTCGTTTCTGCCATCTTAATGGCCGTCAGGGAACAACCTTTCCACTTATCCCGCTGTCCGAATTTCCGGATCCAGCTCAAGTCGACCCCGCACTCCAATCGGAAGTACTGTCATCCCATCTTCCGATCCATATCGGGAAAAGCGCACCTTCAACATCGCCACGTGCCCATCCTGATGCGTGCCGGTCGCGCAAACGAGGGTGAGTCCCCAACCGCTGTCTGTTGCGTCATCGCGCTCTCGTAAAATGGAAACCAGCATGCCCGACACACCCCCATTTCCCCTCACGCTCGACGGCGCCAGCCTCCTCCATCAAATGTTTCGCTTCGACTGGCCTGCATGGCGCCGCGCCGACGGCCACACTCGCCATCGCATCCTCGACGAAGCCACCACCCTCCTCGCCCCGCTCGAAACCCACTCCTCCGAAGGCC
>CAWEWV010000017.1:0-73842 GCA_963812865.1 uncultured Acidobacteriaceae bacterium
TTGTCACCCAGCGGAGCATCTGCCGGACGATGGTTTCGATGTGCTTGTCGGAGATGGCCACGCCCTGGAGGCGGTAGACTTCCTGGATTTCGTTGACCAGGTAAGCCTGCAGCTCCTTCTCACCGAGGACGGCGAGAATGTCGTGCGGGTTGAGGGGACCATCCATGAGCGGCTCGCCGGCGCGGACGCGCTCGCCTTCCTGGACGTTGATGTGGACACCGCGCGGCACGGAGTATTCCTTCTCCTCGCCATTGTCGGCGGTGACGTAGATGCGGCGCTGACCCTTCGAGACCTCGCCGAAGCGAACCACGCCATCGATTTCGGAGATGATGGCGGTTTCGCGGGGCTTGCGGGCTTCGAAGAGCTCGACGACGCGAGGCAGACCGCCGGTGATGTCCTTGGTGCGCGTGGTTTCGCGCGGGATCTTGGCAAGGATGTCGCCGGGGAAGACCTCGTCTCCGTCCTGGACCATGAGGTGAGCGCGGCTGGGCATGAGGTAACGCTTGTTGCCCTTGGCGCCCTTGATGACGATGGCGGGCTGACGCTTCTCGTCGGGAGCTTCAGCGACCACGAGGCGCGAGAGGCCGGTGACCTCGTCGACTTCTTCGTGGAGGGTGATGCCTTCCTGGAGGTCCTTGAACTGCACGGCTCCGCCGATTTCGGTAAGGATGGCGAAGGTGTAGGGATCCCACTCGACCATGACCTGGCCGAGCTCGACCTTCTGACCTTCTTCGACCTTGAGGCGGGCGCCGTAGACGATCTGGTAGCGCTCCTTCTCGCGGCCGCGGTCATCGACGACGGCGATGGAACCGGAGCGGTTCATGGCGACGAGGTCGCCCTGACGGCTGCGGACCGACGCGAGGTTGATGAAGCGGATGGAGCCGGCGTTCTTGGCTTCGAGCCGCGACTGCTCGTTGACACGCGAAGCGGTTCCACCGATGTGGAAGGTCCGCATGGTGAGCTGGGTGCCAGGCTCGCCGATGGACTGGGCAGCGATGACGCCGACCGCTTCGCCGAGTTCGACGAGGCGGCCGGAGCCGAGGTTGCGGCCGTAGCAGAGGACGCAGACGCCGCGGCGGGATTCGCAGGTGAGCACGGAGCGGATCTTGACGCGCTCGATGCCGGCAGCCTGGATGGCCGAGGCGAGGTCTTCGGTGATCTCCTGGTTGACGTCGACGATCACGCTGCCTTCGTAGTCCTTGATCTTCTCGAGGGAGACGCGGCCGACGATGCGGTCGCGCAGCGGCTCGATGATCTCGCCGGATTCCACGATGGGGGTGACGTAGATGCCTTCCACGGTTTTGCAGTCGCGTTCGCTGACGATGACGTCCTGGGCAACGTCGACGAGACGACGGGTGAGGTAGCCGGAGTCAGCGGTTTTGAGCGCGGTATCAGCGAGGCCCTTGCGCGCGCCGTGCGTGGAGATGAAGTATTCGAGCACGGTGAGGCCTTCACGGAAGTTGGCCGTGATGGGGGTCTCGATGATTTCGCCGGAGGGCTTGGCCATGAGGCCGCGCATGCCGGAGAGCTGACGGATCTGCTGTTTCGATCCGCGAGCGCCGGAGTCGGCCATGATGTAGATCGGGTTCATGGCGCCTTCTTTGTCGGCGCGCTTCATGTTGTCGAACATCTCGTCGGCGACGCGTTCGGTAACGGCGGACCAGATCTGAATGACCTTGTTGTTGCGTTCGCCGTTGGTGATAGCGCCGTCGAGGTACTGCTGCTGCACGGCGATGGCCTGCTTTTCCGCATCGCGCACGGTGGCGTACTTCGCCTCGGGGATGACCATGTCATCGAGTCCGACGGAGAGGCCGCTGATGGTGGCGTAGTTGAAGCCGAGTTCCTTGATGCGGTCGAGCATGAGCACGGTGAGCTCGAGGCCATGGTTGAGGTAGCAGTAGTTGACGAGCTGACCGATGCCCTTCTTCTTGAGCAGGCCGTTGACGTAGGGCATCTCCTGGGGCAGCGCATCGTTGAGGATGGCGCGGCCGACAGTGGTGGAGATGTACTGACGGTCGTACTGCACCGGCTCGGTGTGGGTGAGGTCCTGATCGTCGTAGGCGGTGCTCATTTCGAGCACGGGGCCGGAGTAGCGCAGACGAATGGGGCTGAGGGTCTCGACTTCTTTGACTTCGAGAGCCATGAGGACTTCTTCGATGTTGGCGAAGACACGGCCTTCCCCCTTGGCGCCCTTCTTGGCCTTGGTGAGGTAGTAGAGGCCGAGCACCATGTCCTGGGTGGGAACGGTGATGGGGTGACCCGAGGCGGGCGAGAGGATGTTGTGCGAGGACAGCATGAGCACAGACGCTTCGACCTGCGCTTCAGGGGAGAGCGGAATGTGCACGGCCATCTGGTCGCCATCGAAGTCGGCGTTGAAGGCGGTGCAGACCAGGGGGTGAATCTTGATGGCCTTGCCTTCGACGAGGACGGGCTCGAACGCCTGGATGCCGAGGCGGTGAAGGGTAGGAGCACGGTTGAGGAGCACCGGATGATCGCGGATGACTTCCTCAAGGATGTCCCACACGATGGGTTCCTGCAGCTCGACCATTTCCTTGGCCTGCTTGATGGTGGTGCAGTGGCCGGTCTGCTCGAGGCGGTGATAGATGAAGGGCTTGAAGAGCTCGAGGGCCATCTTTTTGGGAAGGCCGCACTGGTGGAGCTTGAGCTCGGGGCCGACGACGATGACGGAACGGCCGGAGTAGTCGACGCGCTTGCCGAGGAGGTTCTGGCGGAAGCGGCCCTGCTTGCCCTTGAGGGTGTCAGAGAGCGACTTGAGCGGACGGTTGTTGGCGCCGCGCAGGACGCGACCGCGGCGGCCGTTATCGAACAGGGCGTCAACCGCTTCCTGGAGCATGCGTTTCTCGTTGCGCACGATGACTTCGGGCGCATGCAGGTCCATGAGCTTCTTGAGGCGGTTGTTGCGGTTGATGACGCGACGGTAGAGATCGTTGAGGTCGGAGGTCGCGAAACGGCCGCCGTCGAGAGGCACGAGGGGGCGAAGCTCAGGCGGGATCACGGGGATCACGTCGAGGATCATCCACTGCGGCTTGTTGCCGGATTTGCGGAAGGCTTCAACGACTTTGAGGCGCTTGGCGTACTTGAGGCGCTTCTGGATGGAGGTTTCGGCCTTCATGCGCTCGCGCAGCTCGATGGAGAGCTCGTCGACGTTGACGCGCTTGAGGAGTTCCTTGATGGCCTCTGCGCCCATCATGCCCTTGAAGCCGGTGGGGCGGTACTGCTGATCGATTTCGCGAAACTTGGTTTCGTCCTTGATGATCTCGCGCTCGCGGACGGGCGCGTCGCCGGGATCGACGACGACGTAGCTCTCGAAGTAGAGAACGGACTCGAGGTCGCGGAGCGAGATGTCGAGCAGGTGGCCGATGCGGGAGGGAAGTCCCTTGAAGAACCAGACGTGGGAACAGGGGGACGCCAGCTCGATGTGGCCGAGCCGCTCGCGGCGGACTTTGGAGACGGTGACTTCGACGCCGCACTTATCGCAGATGACTCCGCGGTGCTTCATGCGCTTGTACTTGCCGCAGAGGCACTCCCAGTCGGTGACCGGGCCGAAGATGCGGGCGCAGAACAGACCATCGCGCTCGGGTTTGAAGGTACGGTAGTTGATGGTTTCGGGCTTCGTGACTTCGCCATGGGACCAGCTGCGAATCTTTTCCGGCGAAGCGAGCGAGATGCGAATCGCGTCGAAGTCGGTGATGGGGCTGGTCATTTCGAACGGGCTGGAACGGTACAAGGTCAACCTCCCTGCGGGTTGCGTTCCCGGATCTCATTCGGGGAGCCTGTCCATTTCCGGGAGCGCTTTGCTCAGTGGACAGGTCCCATAACTTGAAAACTTGCGGGCGGGATGGACTCCGCCCGATTGCTGCGCCGCTTAGTCGGCGGCGGCGAGTTCAGGCACAGGCTGCTTTTTGGCATCCTTAGGCCCTTCGCCGGGAGCCTGCTTGATGAGCTCAACATCGAGGCAGAGCGACTGCAGCTCGCGGATGAGCACGTTGAAGGATTCCGGCACGCCGGGCTCGATGGCTGCTTCGCCCTTGACGATGGCTTCGTAGATCCGGGTACGGCCGAAGACGTCGTCGGACTTGGCCGTGAGCAGCTCCTGGAGGATGTAAGCGGCGCCGTAGGCTTCGAGCGCCCAGACTTCCATTTCTCCGAAGCGCTGCCCGCCGAACTGCGCTTTGCCGCCCAGCGGCTGCTGGGTGATGAGCGAGTAGGGGCCGATGGAGCGCGCGTGGATTTTGTCGTCGACCAGGTGGGAGAGCTTCAACATATAGATGTAGCCCACGGTGGCCGGCTGTTCGAACGCTTCGCCGGTCATGCCGTCGAAGAGCTCGGTTTTACCGGAAGTTGGCAGGCCGGCAGCGGAAAGCAGCGCCTTGATTTCGCCCTCGCGAGCGCCATCGAAGACCGCGGTGCCGAACCAGATGCCGTTCTTCATACCGGCGGCGACGCGGAGCAGCTGCGTGTCGTCGAGCTCGAGAAGCTGGCGGAGCGCCGCGGTGTTGGCAAACTTCTCCTGCACCGCTTTGCGAACTTCGTTGGCGTCCTGATTCTTCTTCACCAGCGCGGCAATCTGCTGGCCGAGATCGTGCGCGGCCCAGCCGAGGTGGGTTTCAAGAATCTGACCGACGTTCATACGGGAAGGCACGCCGAGAGGATTGAGAACGATCTCGACGGGCGTTCCGTTGGGCAGGTAGGGCATGTCTTCTTCCGGAAGGATCCGGGCGATGACGCCCTTGTTGCCGTGACGGCCGGCCATTTTGTCGCCGACGGAGAGCTTGCGCTTCATGGCGATGTAGCACTTGACCAGCTTGATGACGCCGGGGGCCAGCTCGTCGCCCTTCTGCAGCTTGCCGATTTTCTCGTTGGTGATCTTGCGCAGCACATCGATCTGACGGGAGGTCATTTCCTCGATCTCGTCGATCTGCTCGTTCACGCGAGGATCTTTGTCGTTGTAGCGAATGCGCTTGAGGTTGCGGGTGCTGATGCGCTCGATCGCGTCGCGGTCGAGGATGGCGCCCTTGGCGAGGAGACGCTTGTTGGTGCGCTCGTCGTGCAGGTCGGCGAGAACTTCTTTGTTGCCGAGGATGCCTTCGAGGCGCTTGAGGCGCTCATCGGTGAGAATGCGGATTTCGTCGGAGAGGTTCTTCTCGAGCTGAGCAACCTGCTCAGCTTCGATCTGACGGGCGCGCTCGTCCTTTTCCTGACCCTTGCGGGAGAAGATGCGGACGTCGACCACGGTGCCCTCGATGCCCGGAGGGCAGGTGAGGGAAGCGTCGCGGACATCGCCGGCCTTTTCACCGAAGATGGCGCGGAGCAGCTTTTCTTCCGGCGTGAGCTGGGTTTCGCCCTTGGGGGTCACCTTGCCGACCAGAATGTCGTTGTGGTGGACCTTGGCGCCGATGCGGATGATGCCGCTCTCATCCAGATCGCGCAGCGAGTGCTCGCTGACGTTGGGGATGTCGCGGGTGATTTCTTCCGGACCGAGCTTGGTGTCGCGGGCTTCGATCTCGAACTCCTCGATGTGCACGGAGGTGTAGTAGTCCTCGCGCACGAGTTTTTCGGAGATGAGGATCGCGTCTTCGAAGTTGTAACCGCGCCACGGCATGAAGGCCACGAGCACGTTGCGGCCGAGACCGAGCTCGCCCTGCTCGGTGCAGGGACCGTCGGCGATGACCTGACCTTTCAGGACGCGGTCGCCCTGACGGACGATCGGCTTCTGGTTAATGCAGGTGTTCTGGTTGGACCGCTTGAATTTGATGAGCTGGTAGATGTCGGAGCCGACCTCACGCGACAGCTGCGTAGGGTGGTGCTCGCCTTCGACGCGGACGATGATGCGCTCGGAGTCGACCGAGTCGACGAGGCCGTTGCGCTTGGCGAGGATGACGGCGCCGGAGTCGCGGGCGGTGACGCCTTCCATGCCGGTGCCGACCAGCGGAGCCTCAGAAACGAGCAGAGGCACGGACTGGCGCTGCATGTTGGCGCCCATCAGCGCGCGGTTGGCGTCGTCGTGCTCGAGGAAGGGAACCAGCGAGGCGGCGACGGAGACCAGCTGCTTGGGGCTGACGTCGATGTAGTCGACTTCGCTGCGGTTGACGAGGACGAAGTTGCCCTGACGCCGGGCGTTGACGAGCTCTTCGACGATGTTGCCGTTCTCGTCGAGCTCGACGTTGGCCTGGGCGATGGTGTGCCGGTCCTCCTCCCACGCAGAGAGGTAGAAGGAGTAAGGCTCGTACTCGATCTGGCGCTGCTTTTCCTTGCGCAGCTTGTCGTTGAGCTTGATGGCCTCGGACTTCTCGAGGTGATCGCCGACGCGCAGGCCGCTTTCGCCGGCGTTGGTGACCTGGACGAAGTCGAGCATGCGGCTCTCGCGCACCTTGCGGTAGGGCGACTCGATGAAGCCGTACTCATTGATGCGGGCAAAGCACGACAGTGAGCTGATGAGGCCGATGTTCGGACCTTCCGGCGTCTCAATCGGGCAGATGCGGCCGTAGTGCGTGGGGTGAACGTCGCGGACTTCGAATCCGGCGCGCTCGCGCGACAGACCGCCCGGCCCCAGCGCGGAGAGACGGCGCTTGTGCGTGATCTCGGAGAGCGGGTTGGTCTGATCCATGAACTGCGAGAGCTGCGAGGAGCCGAAGAACTCACGAATCGCGGCCATCACGGGCTTGGCGTTGATGAGGTCGTGGGGCATGGCCGTGGACATTTCCTGGTACACGGACATTTTTTCCTTGATGGCGCGTTCCATGCGGACGAGGCCGATGCGGAACTGGTTCTCCATCAATTCGCCGACGGCGCGCACGCGGCGGTTGCCGAGGTGATCGATGTCGTCGACGACGCCGATGTTGCGGCGCAGCTTGAGCAGGTAGCGGATGGTGGCGTAGAAGTCTTCCGGAGTCAGGGTGCGGTGATCGAGCGAGGTCGCGTCCTGATTCTCGTAGAGCTTGATGTTGAACTTGAGGCGGCCGACGCGCGAGAAGTCGTACTTGCGCGGGTCGAAGAACATGCCTTCGAAGAGCGCAGTGGCAGTATCGAGCGTAGGCGGATCGCCGGGGCGCAGCTTGCGGTAGATCTCGATGAGGGCTTCTTCCGGCTTGCGGACGGAGTCGCGGCGCAGGGTGTTGGTGATGACGTTGCCCATGTCGTCGCGCTCGGGGAAGAAGACATCGAGCGAGGTGATGCCGGCTTCGACAATCTTGTGCAGCTTGTCGGAGGTCAGCTCCTGATTGGCTTCCATGAAGACTTCGCCGGTGGAGGTGTCGACCACGTCGGCTGCGGTCATGGCGCCGTCGAGCTCAGCGGCTTCGACTTCGACCTGGGTGATTTTCGCGGCGTTGAGAGCCTTCATGATGGAGGGCGTGATCTTGCGGCCGGAGTGCGCGATCTCTTCGCCCTTCGCGACGATGGCATGCGCCGGCTTGGCGCCGAGCAGGTGCGTCGGCTTATCGCGTGGCGGGATCGAGGGTCCAGAAGAGCTTGCCGTCTTTAATGGCGATTTTGTCGACGGTGTAGAAGGTGCGGAGGATCTCTTCGTCGCTCTTGAGGCCGAGAGCGCGGAGGAAGATGGTGCCGAGGAATTTGCGCTTGCGGTCGATGCGGACGTAGAGGGTGTTCTTCTGATCGTACTCGAACTCGACCCACGAGCCGCGGTAGGGAATGATCTTGCCGAGGAAGTAGGTGCGGTTGTTCGCGGTCTCGAAGAAGACGCCAGGCGAACGGTGGAGCTGCGAGACGATGACGCGCTCGGTCCCGTTGACGATGAAGGTGCCGTTCTGCGTCATCAGCGGGATGTCGCCGAAGAAGACTTCCTGCTCCTTGATGTCGCGGATGGTTTTGGCGCCGGTCTCGGGATCCTTGTCGTAGATGGTGAGGCGGACGGTGACTTTGAGCGGAGCGGAGTAGGTCATGCCGCGCTCTTCGCACTCTGCCTGGTCGTACTTCAGCTGCAGGCCGACGGGGTCGCCGCACTTGTTGCAGAAGTCGGGCGTGTTCTTGTTATAGGTGCCGCACTTCTGGCAGAGGACATCGCCGGGGTGGAACGGGTCGGTGATGACCATGGCGCCGCAATGGACGCAGGTGGTGCGCAGGTGATGGAGACCCTTGAGGTGTCCGCACTTGCACTCCCAGTTACCGATGGAGAAATCCACAAAGTCGAGCTGTGAGATATTGCGAAAGTCGGTGATGGGGAAGACGGAGGTAAAGACCGACTGCAGGCCGGAGTCGTCGCGCTCCGAAGGCAGCTTGTCCATCTGCAGGAAGCGCTCGTAGGAGCGGCGCTGGACTTCGATGAGATTCGGAATGCGGATAGCGGTTGGGATCTTGGAAAAGTCGAGACGGCTGCGAACCGCGCGGTTCTCGTTAGACATTCGTTACTCCTCAGGACCCGTGATAGCGAGGAAGAAGCGAGCTGCCGACCGGGTCACACGGTGCTCGTTGATCGGAATTGTCAGCGCACGATGCATCCCGCCTCGTTCGGAATACGTCGTACGTATTTGGTTACGGCCGCACAAAAAGTGGAGTGCAGTGCCGTTTTTCACTTGCGCGGAAGGGCGCAAGAGGATTACGCTTCCGCTTTCCACCCCAGCGAATCAGCTTGCTGGGACCCGGTTTCCGTTCAGCGAACAAGTTCGCTGGGGGGCCGGTTTTGCCTGGGCCATTTCGCGGGTTTATGCCCGCGCAACGGCCGGTTCGCCTGCCGGTTCATCAGCAGCCGGGGCATCGATCACGCGGCGGAAAGCAGGAGGCGAGACGAGAGGAAAGAGCCGGGGAAAACGGAAAACGCCCGCGGAGACAGCAAGTCCCACGAGCGCCACAACCGAATTGTGCACTGTACTGTGACAGAATGTCCGATTCCCGCCGCTTGAAAACCTTCGCCCGCGCCGCCTGACAACCTATCGAAACGTAAGAGCAGGTCCGCCGCCTGGCCTGCGATTACGCCGGCAAAAAGACTGCCGGAGATCACTTTCGATCTTCCCGATTCAAACGCGCAAACTGCCGTGTCCGTCGAAGACGGGCATGACTACGGTTTGTCGATGATCAGGAAGACGGAATTGCGCCCCGGGACCGGCAATCTGAGATGCAGCCGAGCGGAACGCACAAATAGAATCATAGCGCGTTCCGCTTTGGCACGCAAGTTGCTTGCCGAGCCGGGAAGTCTACTTGACTTCGACGGTGGCGACGCCATCAAACTTCTTTTTGATGGCCTCAGCGTCTTCCTTGCTGATGTTCTCCTTGAGGTTCTTGGGAGCGCCGTCAACAAGGTCCTTGGCTTCCTTGAGGCCGAGCGAGGTAACCTCGCGTACAGCCTTGATAGTGTTGATCTTATTCGCGCCGGCATCTTTGAGGATGACGGTGAACTCGGTCTGCTCGACGGCGGCCGGGGCCGCCGCCGCTGCGCCGCCACCGGCAACCATCACCGGAGCAGCAGCCGCGGCTGAAACGCCGAGACGCTCTTCGAGCTTCTTCACCAGGGCCGCCGCGTCCAGAAGGCTAAGCCCGACAATCTGATCTTCCAACTGCTGCAGATCCGCCATTTGTGTTCTCCACGAAAATCTGAATTTTATGTTGCGCCCCTTGCTTACGCTTGGGGGTTGCTGCCCCTGCCCTTCTCGAGGGTTCCGATGTGCCCCAGACCAGGCACCCCTCGGGGAGGGAGGAACAGCCGATCTTTGGAGCCGGTAGCCGGTAGCCTGTAGCTGGTAGCTAAGGACTGGCGGCGCTCGGCTGTTGGCTACTGTCGCGAACAGGGCGGCAGCAACGGGAACGCTTAACTGGCGGCTGCTTCGCCGCCGGCAAACTTTTGCTTCTCTACGCCCTGGTTGATGACGACGGCCAGATCGCGACCCGTGGCGTTGAGCACGGTGACCAGACGCTGCGCCGGGGAGTTGATGAGGAAGAGGAGCTTCGCGAAAATCTCTTCCTTGCCGGGCATGGTCGCGAGAGCTTTGACTTCTTCGACGTTGATGACTTTGCCGTCGACGATGCCCAGCTTGAAGGTGAACTCCGCATTCTCCGCCACCCAGGTGGAGAGTGCTTTCGCGAGGGCTACCGGATCGCCGCTGGTATAGGCGACAGAGGAGACGCCCTTCAGGTTCTGGAGAGCGGCTTCGATTTTGGTGCCTTGCGCGGCGCGGCCGGCGAGCTTGTTCTTGAGGACGCGATAACGTCCACCGGCGGCACGGACGGTCTTGCGCAATTCGAAATCCTGGGCCACGGTCAGTTTGGTAAACGTGCCGATGATGGCGCTGGTCGAGTGCTCGAGTTCTTTGGCGAGCTCGCCGACCTTCTCCGCCTTTTTTTGCCTGCTCAGTGCCATATGTAAGCCTCTAGCTGCTAGCTTCTAGCTGCTAGCTGAATCCTTTTAATGTTCGCCCGTTGGGGCCGAGCTCAAATTGCACCAGCTAGCGGCTAGAAGCTAGCGGCTGAAAGCTGCTGTCAGGCCGTAGACTTGGCGGCGCCGTCCGCTACGGCGGAGTCGAGCGCGATGCCGGGGCCCATCGTGGAGCTGATGGTGATGCCCTTGATGTACTTGCCCTTGGCCGCCGAGGGCTTTGCCTTGACCACGCTGGTGATGACGGTGATTGCGTTCTCGACCAGCTTCTGGGGCGGGAAGGAAATCTTGCCGACCGGGACATGGACGAGCGCGGTCTTGTCGGTGCGGAACTCGACTTTGCCGGCTTTGATTTCGCGAATGGCGGCGGCGACGTCGTTGGTGACGGTGCCGGTCTTCGGGTTCGGCATCAGGCCGCGGGGACCGAGGACTTTGCCGAGACGGCCGACGGACTTCATCATGTCGGGCGTGGCGATGAGGGCGTCGAAATCGGTCCAGGATTCTTTCTGGATCTTCTCGACCAGCTCGTCGCCGCCGACGATGTCGGCGCCGGCAGCTTCGGCTTCGCGCTGCTTGTCGCCGGAGGTGATGACGGCGACTTTCTTGGTTTTGCCGAGGCCGTGCGGAAGGACGACGGTGCCGCGGACCATCTGGTCGGCGTGACGCGGGTCGACACCCAGACGCAGGGTCAGGTCGACGGTCTCATCAAACTTGGCGTACTTAATTTTCTGCAGGAGCGGGACGGCTTCCTGCAGCGGATAAGGGCGCTGCTCTACCTGGGCGCGCGCCTTCTCAATGCTCTTGCCTACTTTGGCCATGTTTCCTCGTCTCCCACCGCTCGGGCGTTGATGCTTGCCGGCCGTGGTTCTGGTGACACTGCGTCCGTGGGGCGCAGATATTGATTATCTATGAAAAAGGGCGTTGGAGCAAGGATGGCGGCGCGTTTTGGCCATTTCTTTCAGGCTTAAGCCCAGGCTGGGGGTCGTAGGGAAGGGGGGCGTCTCTGGACCACGTCAGGGAACCTGGCGATCAGTTGTTCCTGTTCTCGTCATCAATTCGAGCGGTCTGGAGATTGAGGCGCAGGACGCCCAGGCGGAATAAAGCCGAAGCGACACGTCTCGAGGGAGAGACGTGCCGCTTCGGCTTTGTGTTTGCGCCGATTCTTAGGCGACGACGTCGATGCCCATGGAGCGGGCGGTGCCTTTGATGCTTTTGACGGCGGCTTCGACGGAGGCGGCGTTGAGGTCGGGCATCTTCTGCTTCGCGATCTCGAGGACCTGCGCTTCGGAGACCTTGCCGACCTTGTCCTTGTTGGGCGTGCCGGAGCCCTTGGCGAGGTTGGCGGCCTTCTTCAGCAGGACGGACGCCGGGGGCGTTTTGGTAATGAAGGTGAAGGTGCGATCGGCGTAGACGGTGATGACGACGGGGATGATGAGGCCGGCCATCTCCTTGTTTTGAGTGCGGGCGTTGAACTGCTTGCAGAACTCCATAATGTTGACCTGGGCCTGGCCGAGGGCGGGGCCGACGGGCGGCGCGGGCGTAGCTTTGCCGGCTTCAATCTGGAGTTTGACCTGGGCGGTAACTTTTTTTGTTGGTGCTGCCATTATCCTGAGACCTTTCTCTGCGAACCTGGAATTTCCTGCAAGCCGGTAGCCTGTAGCCAGTAGCCTGTAGCCGGTAGCCGGTAGCTTGTAGCGAAACCCGGTGCTGCAAAATTGTATTTCCCGCAGGCTGCAGCTACTGGCTACGAGCTACAGGCTACGGGCTTGCTTACGCGATCTTTTCTACCTTGCCGAAGTCGAGTTCTACCGGCGTTGATCGGCCGAAGATGGTGACCATGACTTTGAGGGTTTCGCGATCTTCGTTGACCTCGTCGACGATGCCGTTGAAGTTGGCGAAGGGGCCCTCGGTGATACGGACCGATTCGGCTTTCTGGAACTTGACCTTGAGGCGCGGCTTGTCTTTCGACGTGTCGCTGCGGAAGAGGATGGAGCCGACCTCATCGTCGGTAAGCGCGACGGGCTTGTCGCCGGTGCCGAGGAATCCGGTGACGCGCGGCGTGTTCTTGATGACGTGCCAGAGGTCGTTATCGAGATCCATTTCGACGAGGACGTAGCCGGGAAGGAAGACGCGTTCGACGGTGCGCTTCTTGCCGTTGGTGATTTCCGTGACGGCTTCGGTGGGAATCATGACGCGGCCGATGCGGTTCTGCAGTCCGAAGGCCTGGACGCGGGTCTCGATGGATTCGCGCACTTTGCGCTCAAAGCCCGAATAGGCGTGGATGATGTACCACCGGAAGCGCTCGTTGGCAGGAGGGGCGAGCTGAGGCTGCTGCTCGCCGCCTTCGCCGCCGTTATTGTCCGGCGCGGTGTTCCGTTTTCTGTTTCTTCCGCCATTACCATTCAATCCTCTTGCGAATCGCTGCTACAGTGCGCCCATCCAGGTGTAAATGTACTTGATCGCGTTGCCGAGCACCGCATCGACGGCCCAGAAGAAGCCGGCGAAGGCGAAGACGGCGATGATGACGACGGTGGTGGTGGACTGCACTTCTTTCCAGGAGGGCGTGACCACTTTGCGCATTTCGGCGCGGACGTCACGCAGGAAGTCGCGGCCGCGGGTGAAGACGCTGAGAGCGCGGTTGGGAACGCCTTGTTCGATATTGGTGATTGCTGCTTTGGCCATAACTCTCTTCTTCTTTTCCGCGCTTTTCTCGGCGACGGGCATCGAGGCCCTGCTCCTGAACTACTGTTGATCTGGCAGGGGCGGAGGGATTCGAACCCCCAAGTCCGGTTTTGGAGACCGGCAGTTTAACCGTTGAGCTTACGCCCCTGTAGTGCAGGGATCAGCGTTCAGCGATCAGCGATCAGAATTTCCGAGGCGAGGAAGGGGAATTCACCTCCCGAAAATTCGCTCCACCCTAATCCCTAAACCCGAATGCCTGCGTTTACTTCGTTTCTTTGTGAGGGGTGTGCTTCCGGCAGCGATTACAGAACTTCTTGAACTCGAGGCGGCCCGTGGTCGTCTTCTTGTTCTTCGTCGTCGAGTAGTTGCGCTCCTTGCACTCGCCACACTGCAATGTAACAATTTCCCGCATCTTCTTATCCTACCTGATTTCCGGGTTTTTCCGGTATTTCTTGATGATGGCCGGGCCAGAAGGCCCGCAGGGGCTAAAGCCCCCTTTATTTTCCCGCTTTACGGCACGAGTAAACTCGTGCCCTGATACAAAGCCTGGGGCCGAAGCCCTTTTCTTTCTCCGGTCAGCGGACCATTCTCGCGACTGACCCGCTTCCCTGATTTTCGCGTCCTGGTTTTTGCGCCAGGACGGCTGGTCTTAAGCGATAATCTCGGAGATCGTGCCCGCGCCCACGGTGCGGCCGCCTTCGCGGATCGCGAAGCGCAGGCCCTTTTCCATGGCCACCGGCGTGATCAGCTCAACTTCCAGCTCCACGTTGTCGCCCGGCATCACCATCTCCGTGCCCGCCGGCAGGGTCGCCACGCCGGTCACGTCCGTGGTGCGGAAGTAGAACTGCGGACGATAGCCTTTGAAGAACGGCGTGTGACGGCCGCCCTCTTCCTTCGCTCAGCACGTAGACGCTCGACTTGAACTTCGTGTGCGGCGTGATCGAGCCCGGCTTGGCCAGCACCATGCCGCGCTCCACGTCTTCCTTCGCGATGCCGCGCAGCAGCAGTCCGGCATTGTCGCCCGCCAGGCCTTCGTCCAGCTGCTTCTTGAACATCTCGACGCCGGTCACCACCGTCTTGCGCGTCTCGCGGAAGCCGACGATCTCCGCTTCCTCGCCCACCTTCACCTTGCCGCGCTCGATGCGGCCCGTCACCACCGTGCCGCGTCCCGAGATCGAGAAGATGTCTTCGATCGGCATCAGGAAAGGCTGGTCGACCGCACGCTGCGGCAGCGGAACCTGCTTGTCGACCGCCTCCATCAGCTCGTCGATCTTCGCTTCCCACTTCGCTTCGCCGTTCAGAGCGCCCAGCGCCGAGCCGCGGATCACCGCCACGTCATCGCCCGGGAACTGATACTTCGAGAGCAGCTCGCGGACTTCCATCTCCACCAGATCCGTCAGCTCTTCGTCCTCAACCGCGTCGCACTTGTTCAGGAATACCAGCACGTAGGGCACGCCGACCTGGCGGGCCAGCAGCACGTGCTCCTTGGTCTGCGGCATCGGACCGTCGGTCGCCGCCACCACCAGGATCGCGCCGTCCATCTGCGCCGCGCCGGTGATCATGTTCTTGATGTAGTCGGCGTGGCCCGGGCAATCGACGTGCGCGTAGTGCCGGTTGGCCGTCTCGTACTCCACGTGCGCCGTCGCGATGGTGATGCCGCGCTCCCGCTCCTCCGGCGCGTTGTCGATCGAATCGAAGGAACGAAACGTGTTCTTCGGATTGTGCTTCTGCAGCACCTTGGTGATCGCCGCCGTCAGCGTCGTCTTGCCGTGATCGATGTGCCCAATCGTCCCCACGTTCACGTGCGGCTTCGACCGGTCAAACTTTTCCTTCGCCATACTGTTTTCCTCTCAACCTGTGGTGATGAATGCTGTTTCGGGGACGCTGTTTGACCTAAAAAATCTGCTTGAAATCTAATAGCTCGCGTACAGCCGAAAATATTTTTGCCGGATTTCGGGGGCGACGCGCTCCACCTGGCGCAGATACTGCTCGCGAATCTGGCCGCGGTCGGCGTCGCCGAGGGCGGCATAGCTTTTTTGTGCCTGGGCGCCGAGGAATCCATGGGCCAGGACAGCTTCAAACTGGCGGACGCGGAGGCTTGCGCCTTCAACCTTGCGCAGGAAAGAGCTGACCTGGGCTGGCGCGAAGGCCTCGTCGATGGCAAGCTTGACTGCAGCGAAGGTCTTTCTCGTCCTGGATCGGGATGGTGGCCTGCTCGAACATCGTGTTGCGATTCCTTCAGGAGCTGAAGCCCCTTGATTTTGCGATTGATCCGGAAAGCTAAAGCCGTGGCCTTTCAAAACATGCTCCTGAACGAAGATGGAGCGGGAGACGGGAATCGAACCCGCGACCAACAGCTTGGAAGGCTGTGACTCTACCACTGAGTTACTCCCGCGCGAAAAACAGCGTTCAGCGTACAGCGATCAGGTTGTCAGTGATCCGGTTCCGATGCTGATCCTCTCACTGACTGCTGATCGCTGTGCCCTCAAATCTGGAACTGACAATCCTGCCCTGCGAACTGTGCTTGCCAACTACGAACCCTGGCGCCGGCCCTCTCCCTCCGAAATCGTTCCGCGGAGTGCCTGCGGTGAGGGCGATGCGAAGAGCGAAACCACCCAGCAAAATCATGACCACGAGCCGGATCTTTGCCGGCGTCCATGGTGTACCACGCGAGGGCGGCCAGAGCGGCGAGAAAAGCGAGCGCTACGAGTTTGCGCTTACTGCCCGCGATCTGCATGGGACGACCTCGAAAAGCTCTGCTCGAAAAGCCCTTGCTTCGAGAACCTTCGCGCGTATTCTGCGCGCTGAATCGGGTGTGCCACTAAAACCTGGTGCACAGGGGAGGATTCGAACCTCCGTAGCTCCAAAGAGCGGCAGATTTACAGTCTGCTGCCATTAACCACTCGGCCACCTGTGCGGAAAGTGCTGCGAAAGACGCTTCCCAAACTCTGGAGCTGATGACCGGGATTGAACCGGTGACCTCTCCCTTACCAAGGGAGTGCTCTACCAACTGAGCTACATCAGCTCGTTCATGCTGTGAAGGGAATCCGACCCTCATGTTGCGGCTGGAAGACTGGAGCTGGCGAAGGGATTTGAACCCCCGACCCTCTGATTACAAATCAGATGCTCTACCAGCTGAGCTACGCCAGCCCGGACAGTAACCCCATCAAGCCAAATGCGGGCTTGCCGGGGGCCCCACACGCTTTTGTACCTCCCGTATCGAGACACACGGATGTGTCTGTTTGCGGGAGGTACAGCATTGAAAATATCACACGCGGATGGGGGTCGCAAAGTAAGCGGAGAGCGGACAGTGGTCAGCGTTCAGAACGGGATCACACGAATTCGCTCAGCTTCGGCGCCGAGATGCGGGAAAACGCGGGCGGGTGAGAAGATAGTTGGTGCCGTCCCCCGGAACAGCGGGGGGCGTCATTGCGATGACCCGTCGGCGCACGAAACTCTCCATCGCCATTGTGCTCGTCGTCCTGCTGCTGCTGGCCGGGGCGATTTACCTTCGCAAAGAAGCTCCGCCGGAAGCGGCGCGTCTGCTGCCCGAGTCGGACGGGATCGTGTATCTGAATTTGCGGCCGCTGCGGTCGGCGACGCATTTCGACCAGCATCCGGTGGAGCACTCGCCGGAGTACCAGCACTTCATCGATGCCACGGGCATCCAGTTCGAGCGCGATCTGGACGAGGCGGCGTTTGCGCTGCATCGCATGGCGAATCCGAATGGGCCCAATGGGCCGGTTGCGTTTTCAGAGGTTTTTGTCGGGCATTTCAACGGGCGGAAGCTGGCGAATTATCTGGCAGGCATAGCGGCTTCGCAGGAGAGCTATGCCGGGCACACGATCTACAACATTCCCAGCGAGGGGCGAACGGTACGCGTGGTTCTGCTGGGGTACGACATTGTGGCGGTGAGCAACACGCCCTCAACCGAGCAGATCCACTCGATGATCGACCGGCACAGGACGGCGGCGCTGCCGTTTTCCGGGTCGTCGCTGTTGTCGAAACATTATTCGCAGGTGCCGCTGCTCTCGGTCGCGTGGGGGATTGGGCAGATCAACCAGCCGCTGGGCAACAGCGGGCCGCGGGTGATGGGGCTGCGGGTTCAGTTGCCAGTGGATGCGACGTTGATTGCGTCGCTGACGTGGATTGGCAAGATCCGCCTGCGGGCAACCGAGATTGCGCCCAGCGATGGCGCGGCCGCCGACACCGCGGAGTCGCTCGAGACGATTCTGGTGCTGGTGAAGTCGATGGCCAACACGGCGGGGGCGGGGCAGTTCGATCCGGACGCGCGCGCTGTGATCAACAGCATTGCGGTGGAGCGGCGCCGCAATGAGGCAGTGCTGCAGGCAACGATTCCGACGGCGCTGCTGCAACAGATGCTGAGCAAGCCGCGGGATTTGAAATCGCTGTCCGTCCCGGCTGGCGGGAATGCGCCCTAGCAGGGGCGGGCAAAAAGTATCCTCGTTCCATCGGCCTGCATCAGGAAAGTACGGACTGTCGCGCGCAGGCCCAACCCTTAACCCTTCTCAGCACCGGAGGATCCATGCAGAGATTCTGTGCCCGTAACTTCCTTGCGTTTTTCGCCCTCATTGCCCTTATTTCGATTGCTCCAGGGTTTTCTCAGGTCCTGACCGGGCAGGCCGCGTTTACGGATTACACCAAAGAAAAACCTGGGGTGCGGCGGCATCTGACGGTTGCCGACCTGCCCGCTCCTTACGCCACGAAGGGCGTCGATAACGGCGCGGAGATGGTGGAACGGCCGAGTGATGCGTGGCCGCAGGCGCCGGCTGGATTCAAGGTGGAGATGTATTACACCGGGCTCGATCAGCCGCGGCTGATCCGGACCGCGCCGAATGGCGATTTGTTTGTTGCCATCAGCTACCAGAACAAGGTGATGGTGTTTCGCGGGGTGGGACCAGACGGGAAGGCAAAAGAAGTGTCGACCTTTGCCGATAATCTGAGCCAGCCGTTTGGAATTCAGTTTTATCCGGCGACCGATCCGAAGTGGGTGTACATCGGGAACACGGATTCGGTGGTGCGCTTTCCGTATCAGGTGGGCGATATGAAGGCGAGCGGGCCGCCGGAGAAACTGGCAGATCTGCCGGGAGGCGGGCGGCTGCGCGGGGGCGGGCACTGGACGCGGGACATCGCCTTCTCCAGGGACGGAAAGCGGATGTTCGTGTCGGTGGGCTCGCACTCGAACGACGATGACTCGGATACGCATCCGGAGGAGAAGGACCGCGCCGACGTGCTGGAGTTCACCCCGGAAGGGAAGTTCGTAAAGATCTACGCTTACGGGATTCGCAACTGCGTAGGCGAGACGATCAACCCGATCACGGGTGAACTGTGGTGCTCGACCAACGAGCGCGACATGCTGGGCGACAACCTGGTGCCCGACTACATTACGCATATTCAGGAGGGCGGGTTCTACGGATGGCCGTGGTACTACATGAGCACGAACGGCGGGGTGCAGGATCCCAGGCAGGAAGGGAAGCATCCGGAACTGGCAGGCAAGGTGATAACGCCGGACGTGCTGGTGAATCCGCACTTCGCGTCGCTGGAGATGCTGTTTTACGAGGGCTCGCAGTTTCCGGCGGAGTACAAGGGGGACGGATTTGCGGCCGAGCACGGATCGTGGAATCGCGCGACACGGTCGGGGTATGAGGTAATCCGCGTGCCGATGAAAGACGGGCATGCGACGGGCGAGTATGAAGACTTTCTGACGGGATTTGTGCGGCCGGACGGGAAAGTCTGGGGAAGGCCGGTCGGGGTGACGGTGGCGAAGGATGGTTCTCTTTTCGTTACTGATGACGGGTCTGGTTCGATCTGGCACGTGATCTACACAGGTCAATGAAACCGAGGGCAGCGGTATCGTAGTCTGGAGCGGTGCAAGGCGAAACCAGGCAAACCGTACGGGCGGTGATCAGCCTGATCTGCCGGGTTGTTCTGCTGGGGATCGCGGTGCCGTTGCTGCTGGGAGATTTTCCCGATTACAAGCTGCCCTATCGATTCCCCACCGCCTGGACGGTGGTGACAGTGTGCGATGCGCTGGCAGTCTTCGCGCCGTTGCTGCGCGCGAGGAAGCTGGCATTCCTGGCGGGAGCAGCCGTTCTGGGCGCGCACTACTATTTCCAGAAATCGGTGCCGATCTGGGGCATGGCATACCTGGCGGTTGCGATTGTGTTCGTGGCGCTGCCGTCGAGCGGGCGCGGAGACGGGAAGAAAAAGCGCCCCCAAAACGCGGTCAACGCAGGGAGCAGGTAGCAGCGATCAGGCACCGGCCACAGGCCAGTGGGCTTTTGGCTTGCTGGCTGGGAAAGCGGATCATCGGATAGTCTGATTGCTGTGAAGTCTCCGGTACGCAGTGCCTCTCTGATCGCCGCTTTTCTGGTTTCCGTTTCCGTTTTCGCGCAGCAGTCGACGGATAATGCGGGCACCCAGACGCAAACCGCTCCACCATCGACACCGGCGACGTCGTCGCAGGCTTTGCCGGATGCGCCGGGAGCGCAGGCGCAGGCGGGTCCGCAGCCGACCGGAGCAACGGTTTTGTTCGACACGGGCATGGGGCGGATGACGTGCAAATTGTTCGACAAGCAGGCGCCCGAGGCCGTCGCGAACTTTGTTGGTCTGGCGACGGGAACGAAGGAGTTCACGGATCCGGCGACAAAACAAAAGGTACGGCGGCCGTATTACGACGGGACGACCTTTCATCGGGTGATTCCGGGGTTCATGATTCAGGGTGGCGATCCGCTGGGTACGGGGATGGGCGATCCCGGATATATGTTTAACGACGAGATCGATCCAGCGCTGAACTTCGATGTGCCTGGACGGCTGGCGATGGCGAATTCCGGGCCGAACACGAACGGGTCGCAGTTCTTCATCACCGAAGTGCCGACGGATTATCTGGACCAGAAGTACGTGATTTTCGGGCAATGCGATGATGCGAGCGTGGAAGTGGTGAAGGCGATTGCGCGGGTGAACCGCGACAGCAACGACAAGCCACTGGATGCGGTCGTTCTGAAAAAGGTGACGATTATTCCGGCCGGGCAACCGGTACCTGCTGCTCCGCCAACGGCTCCGGCAACCCCTGCGCCGGCCCAGCCGCAGCCCTAAAGTTTTTTATCCCAATCTCAAACCCACGAAGGAGCTTTTTATGCCGCGTCAGCCAGGAACCTATGCCGTGTTAAGCACCAGCGAAGGAAAGATTATCTGCAGGCTCTTCGAAAAGGAGGCGCCGAAGACGGTCGCCAATTTTGTCGAACTGGCGGAAGGGACGCGGGAATGGACGCATCCGGTGTCGCGCGCGAAGAGCAAAGACAAGCTGTACAACGGGACGGTGTTTCACCGCGTGATTCCGGACTTCATGATTCAGGGTGGCGACCCGGCGGGGACCGGGATGGGCGGGCCCGGCTACAAGTTTGAGGATGAGACGAAGGGCTCGCCGCATCGGTTCGACAAGAAGGGGAAGCTGGCGATGGCGAATGCGGGGCCGAACACGAATGGGTCGCAGTTTTTTGTCACCGTGGCTGCTACAGAATGGCTGACGGGGAAGCACACCATCTTCGGCGAAGTGGTGGAGGGTCAGGAGATCGCGGACAAGATCTCGAAGGTGTCGACGCGATCGGACAAGCCGGTGAAGCCGGTGGTACTGGAGTCGGTGGTGATCGAGCGGGTGTAGGGCGGGGATTTGGCCAACGGTTGCGATTGACTTCCTATGGCACGGTCCTGGGGTAAGCTTGCCAGCATGCGGGCTTGCTGGCGGACCTCTTCCCTGTGGGTTGTTCTGGCTGTCGTTGTTCTCTGCGCCTGCGGGTGGACCCAGGAGCAGCAGGAATACCTTCCCAAAAACATCGTCTTCTCGGGATCGACGTTGAGCCAGGAGGAGCTGCTTGCGTTTACCGGGCTGCGCGCAGGCGAATCTCTGACGCGCGACCGGATGCAGGCGGCAACCGACAAGCTGACGGGTACGGGGCTGTTTACGAACGTGCAATTTGAGTTTGACGGCGAGACGCTGACGTTTGAGCTGCAGCCGTCGCCCACGGTCGTGCCGGCGGAGTACGCCAATTTTCCCTGGTGGGACGATAAGGCTCTGAACGCCGCGGTTGCGGCTCGGGTTCCGCTGTTCCATGGAGCGCTGTATCCTGGCGGCCCGATGCGGGACGAGGTGGGCCAGGCGCTGGCTGCGCTGGTGGCGACGAAGGGCGTGCAGGGAGCGGTGATCGCGACGGCTCCGGTGTGGGATGCGCATGGCGATCAGAAAGCGATTCTCTATCACATCGATGCGCCGCCGGTCGTCGTGGAGGGGTTCCACGTTGAGGATTACAGCGGGGTGTGGACGAAGCCGGTCCTGGAAGTGGAGAAATCTGCGGCCGGGATACCATTCGATGGGTTGACCCGTGACAAGCTGGCGGATGCGCTCCACGCGGCTTATGGGAGGCTGGGGTTCATCGGCATGACGACGACGCCGCCGGCGTTGGGGGAGCCGAAGTTGGTGAACGGCCAAGTCGTGGTTCCGCTGCGGGCTTCGATCACCTCCGAGGGAGGGCAGTATAAGGTTGCGGGGCTTCATCTGAACGGCGACGTGTTCATGACGCAGGAGCAGTTTTTGCGGAGCGCGAAGCTGCATCCCGGGGACGTAGCGAATCAGGATCTGTGGCGGCAAATCGAGGAGATGGTGGCGGCGCCTTACAAGGCACACGGATACATCGACGCGAAGATCGATGCGGAGCCGACGCTGGATCGCGCGAATCACACCGTGGACTACACGATTACGGTGCAGCCAGGCCCGGCGTATCGGGTGGCGAAGCTGACGCTGACGGGTCTGGACGACCAGCAGAAGGCGGAGCTGATGCCGTACTGGCTGCTTCACGAGGGCGATGAATTCAACATCGGGCTGGTTCCACTGGCCATGAAGCATTACCACGAGCAGCGGGCCGTGGTGTTGCAGTCGATTCACGGCGATTTCGACGCGAAGTGGTCGGTGAACCCGATCGCGCACACCGTGGATGTGGTGGTGAAGTTCGATCAGCCGCAGAACTAAGCGGGGCTCGCAGGGCGTGGAGCACGTGTTCTGCCGTTTCAGAGACTTGTGTGCTCCGGGTCACAAAAACGGGTGACCTTCGTCACGGATTCGAACCCCACCCCAGCGTAGGGTCAGAAAAAGCCCAAGCAAGCGGAAAGTGAGGGCATCGGCCATGACGGGTTCCAGGGGACACATCCCGGAGATTCAAGGGAAGACCACGTACCTGCATGCCGCGAAGCAGTTCCCGTTCAAGACGATTGTCGCGGCGCTGGATTTCTCAGAGGAATCGTCAGCCGCCTTGCGCTGCGCGCAGGAATTAGCGCGGCTGCAACATGCGATGCTGTTGCTGATCCACGTGATCGATCCGGTGGGGTACGCATTTCCGGATGGCGCGCCGGGGGCCGTGGACCGCGACAAGGCCGCGCACGAAGAGCTGGCGCGCATTGAAGCCGAGGTCCGGCAGCAGGGGATTCCGGTACGCTCACGCGTGGAGACGGGGATCGTGTGCGAACGGATTTTGCTGTCGCTGCGGGATCACAAGGCGGCCCTGCTGGTGCTGGGGACGCGGGCGACCACGGGCGCGGGGCGTGCAGCGCTGGGGGTGGTGACGCGGCAACTGCTGGCGCATTCACCGTGTCCGATCCTGACCGTTGCTCCTGAAGATGCGAAGAAGCCGCGGAAATTCGGGTGCTGGAATAATGTGCTGGCGGCAACGGATTTTTCGGCAGCATCGCTGAGCGCGCTGCACTATGCGCAGCGGGTTGCGAGCGGACACCTGATCGTGCTGCATTCGGCACGGTGCGGGCGGCATCTGGAGTGTCCGAATTGTCTGGAGCGGCTGCGGTTTCTGGCTCCGTTCGACGAGGCGCACGGATTGCCGGTGGATCATTCGGTGACGGGCGGCGATCCGGCGGCGATGATTGTGGAGATGGCGAAGAAGCTGCGGCCGGATCTGATCGTGCTGGGCGCGCCGTCCCCGGCACACACCGAGCATGATCTGGAGCACAGCACGGTGGCGCGGGTGATTGCCGCGGCTCCGGTGCCGGTGCTGATTGTTCCGGAGAACCGGGAGCGTTACGCGGACGAGCTGATCGAGGAAGTGGCGACGGCGTGAATCGCGAGGATCGCGATTCACGCAGCAGATAGCGGATAGCGGACAGCGGACAGCTTCAGTTCATCAACTTGCCAGGATCCGTGTGCAGGACGGTCACGCCGGTGCCGGCGAGTTCTTTTTCCAGCGCCGCCGGGGTTCCGGTGAGCACCGGAAATGTTCCAAAGTGGATGGGCAGGACGGTTTTCGCGCCGAGGAACTTCGCGGCGAGGGCGGCCGCCTTCGGTCCCATGGTGTAGTGATCGCCGATGGGCAACATGGCCAGCTCGGGGTGGTAGAGGTCGCGGATGAGCTGCATGTCGGAGAAGACCGTGGTGTCGCCGGCGTGGTAGAGGACCGGGCCGCCGTCGATGGTGATGACGAAGCCCGCGGGGTTGCCGCCGTAGATGGTCTTGTCGCCGTCGGTGATACTCGACGAGTGGCGCGCCTCGGTCATGGTGACACTGACGTCGCCGTGCTGGTGCGAGCCTCCTATGTTCATGCCGATGCCCTGTTCGTTTTTCAATCCTTTTGAATGGAGCCAGTCGATGAGCTCGACCATGCCGATGGCCACGGGGCCGTGTTTTTTCGCGACGGGCATCGCGTCGGCGATGTGGTCCATGTGGCCGTGGGTGAGGAGGAGGAGGTCGATCTTGTCGGGGAGCTTGTAGCCTTTGGGGTATTTCGGGTTGTGCTCGATGAAGGGGTCGATGAGGATGGTGGTTCCTTTGGGCGTAACGATGAGGACGGTGGCGTGTCCCAGCCAGGTAATGGACGTGCCTTTGAGATCGGGCATGTTGGTGTGCATTCCTCCGTGAAATAGGTTCGCACGTTCTGAGATGAGATGTGTCAACGCCAGGGTGCAAAGGGAGCGGCGGCAGGCAACAGGAGCTGAGCGTACCGCGTGGTCACGGCGTCAGTAGCAATGAATGCGTACGCCGCCGCGGATCGTCGGGAGTCTGTTGGTTGTGTTCCTCACGGCTGTTTGCATGCGGGTGGCGGCCTCTGCGGAGTCGGCGAGCGCGGATTACAGGAAGGGCAGAGCGGCGGAGGAAGCGGGCGATGTGCTGGGCGCATTGGACGCGTACAAGCAGGCGTGGCAGCTGAAGCCACGGGACCTGCGCTATCGCACGACGTACGAGCGGGTGCGGGTTGCGGCCTCGAGTGAGCTGGTGAAGCAGGGCGAGCGGCTGGTGGAGGCGAAGAGTCCGGCCACCGCGCTGGCGGCTTTTTTGCGGGCGCTGGACATCGATCCGGGGAATGAGCTGGCAGAGGCGAATGCCGCACGGCTCGAGCAACAACTGGAAAAGAAGGATGAGCCGACGAAGGCGGTGTCGAGCCTGCCAGAGGCCGAAGCGCCGGTGAAGCTGGCAGTGGCGGGCTCCGGGCCAGTCACGCTGCACATGGTGGAGGACAGCCGCATTGTGTACCAGACGATTGGGAAGATTGCCGGACTGAACGTGCTGTTCGATCCGGAATACGCGTCGAAGAGGATCCAGGTGGATCTGCAAAACGTGACGGCGATCGACGCGCTGCGGATTGTCAGCGAGGTCTCCAATACCTTCTGGAAGCCGGTTACGCGCAACACGATTTTTGTCGCACAGGACACGCCTGCGAAGCGGAGGACGCTGAGCCAGCAGGCGGTGCAGATCTTCTATCTGAGAAATGTCGCTGAGCAGAATGACTTCACGGATGTTCAGACTTCGCTGCGGAATATGTTCCAGTCGTCGGCGAAGCTGTACGGCGTGGCCAGCGAGCGGGCCATTATGATGCGCGGCACGCCGGACGAGCTGCAGCTGGCGGGCATGCTGATTGACGCGATCGACCGGCCGAAGCCCGAGGTGATGGTGGACATCACGGTGATGGAGGTGAGCCGCGACAAGCTGCGCGAGATCGGGCTGTCGCCTCCGACGTCGTTCTCGGTCACGTCAGGTTCGTCGCAGACGCTGAACCAGATCGGCAGAACCTCCGCGTACAGCATTTCCATTGGTCAGGCCGCGGTGGATTTCCTGTTGACCGATTCCGACACGCGAATTCTGCAGAATCCGCGGCTACGCGCGCTGGACGGGCAGAAGGCGACGCTGAAGCTGGGTGAGAAGATTCCGGTGGCGACGGGGTCGTACACGGTGCCGACCAGCACCACATCGGCTGCGGCAGAAACACAGTTCAATTACATCGATGTGGGCGTCAATGTGGAGATGACGCCGGTCATTCATGCGGATCGGGACGTGACGCTGAAGCTGAGCGTGGAAGTGTCGTCGCAATCGAGCACGGACACGATTGCGGGAGTGGCCGAGCCGGTGATCAGCCAGGAGAAGGCGGACGAGGTGATCCGGATCAAGGACGGGGAATCGAGCATTCTGGCCGGCCTGGTGAAGCATCAGGAGAGCCGGAATGTGAGTGGGTGGCCCGGGTTCGGAGAGGTTCCGCTGCTGAAGTATCTGTTCACGACGCAGTCGCATGAGGTGATCAACGACGAGCTGGTGTTTCTGATTGTTCCTCATGTGGTTCGGGCACCGGCCTCGGAGTCGGGCCTGATGCCGGCGATCGATACGGGGACGGACCGGGCGATTGAGTTGCGCGACGCTCCGGAATTGTGAAATTGCGCAGGCCACTTTAGACGCAGAGGCAGGCGATGCGATAGCGCGCAATGAAGATTTCATTGTGTTTTTACTTTGCAGACCATTGCGCGACGCCTCGCTGCAATCGCGGTACAAGCATCTGACAATTGCATGACACGACGGGTTCGACCGCGCGCCTATGGTGTGTCCTGGATCACCCAACTTCATGGGATCCAGGAGACGCTATGGAAAATCCAGTGGCCAAGACGAAGCGAGCGGTCGATCGCCGATCGTTCATTAAAACAGGACTCGTGGCTGGAGGAGCTGCCACCATCGGGGGCGGCCTGCTGGCGAGTGCCGTGCCGGCGAGAGCGCAAAATTACGGAGGCGGCGGGCGCCTGAATGCGGGCGACACGGCGATTCTGAGATTTCTGGCAGCGGCGGAACTGATCGAGTCCGACTTGTGGACCCAGTATGCGGAACTGGGCGGAATCGGCAATAATCCACCGATTGAAGTCGACCCTAACCCGAACCCACCGCTGAATGCCTATCAGACGGCTTTATCGGCTCTTGATACCGATGGTCCGCAATACATCACCAGCAATACGCTGGATGAAGTGAGTCACGCCAGCTTTCTGAACGCCTATCTGGAGTCGAGGGGCGCAGAGCCGGTGAACTTCGCGGAGTTCACGACCTTGCCGGGGAGCACGGCGACGGGCTCTTCGGGCAAAAGGCGGCTGACGAACCTGATGCATCTGAACGTGGACACCAGCTGGTACACGCGCTATCGCAGCGCGAAGAATCCGGATTTCGGCGCGACGTTTCCGCAGGCGATCACGCTGAGCAACGTGACGGCGATCCCGATCACCAACGCAGACTTTAACAATGCGGATCGCATTCAGGTGATCGCGAATACGGCTGGATTTCACTTCGGATATATCGAGCAGGGCGGGTCGAGTCTTTATGCCATCATGAGCCAGAAGGTGACCGATCCGGAGGTGCTGATGATCACGCTGGGCATCGGTGGAGACGAGATTGCCCATTTTCTGGAGTGGGTGGATTTTGCCGGCAACGGGGTGCAGACTCCGGTGGCGCCGGTGACGGATCCCACCAACGGGCTCACGTTTCCGAACTTCTTCGATCCACCGAATCCGGCGATTCAGCCAAGCCTGATTTTCCCGGTGCCTTGTGAATTCATCAGCGCGGATTTGCCGCACGTTTCGATCATTCGTCCGCTCACGGATCGCTTTGGCGGCGCGGTGGCGACGATCGAGAGCTTCACGGCGGACGGGCTGTTTGACGGGCAGAGTAACAAGTTCCTGCAAACGCTGTCGGAGATGGCGATCGAGGCCGACGCGGCGTTTCGCCGTTAGATCCGATTCCGGTGAGGTAGAAAGGGCTTCCTTTCGAGGAAGCCCTTTTGCTTTTGATCGGAATCGCTTGCTTCACACGTGGAGGGCGACGAGGAACAGGATCATCGCAAGGGTGAGGGCGGCGACGCGAATGCGGTGCATCTTGTCCCATGTGGCGTGCTGCTCGAAGGCTTTGCGGGGTTCGGATGTGTCCGGCGAAAGCTGCGCCAGGCGGTTGTTGATGGGGACGAGGAAAAGCAGAGTGAGAACGATAACGGCGGCCCAGATGGCGATGGCTGCGATCAGCAGAGAGACCTGCGGCTGGTGGCGGAGGAGGAACGTCTCCGCGATGAGGAAGAGAAGGCTCAGGGCATACCAGAAGGGCATGGCGAAGCCGAGTTTCGTGGCAAACAGGCGGATCCCGGCGAGCCGGGTGCGGTCGTCCAGTTTGCGGAGGACGGGGTTGATGAAGGCGGAGACGGAGAATTCGGTGCCGATCATGAGCCCGATGCAGAGGATGGCGGCGATGTTGAGGAAGGATGTCACGGTTCGCTCCTGGGAATGAGACGCGGCTTGCCGGTATACTGACTCAGTTGTTCGTACTGACAAAGTTGTCAGCATGAGGAGGTTCGATGGCGGTTTCAAAGAAAGAAGTGTCGCCGTGCCCCATTGACGCTATGTTGTCCGTGATTGACGGCCGATGGAAGGGGACGATTCTGTAGCGGCTGTCGAATGGGCCGATGCGAACGAGCGAGTTGCGGCGGAGCATTCCGGAGATGACGGAGCGGATGCTGATCCGGCATCTGCAGGAGATGGTGCGGGACGGGATCGTGGTGCGGCGACAGGAGAGCAGCGTGCCGCCATGCGTCCGCTATTCGATTTCGAAATATGGATGGACTTTGCTGCCGGTGCTGGAGGTGATCTGCGCGTGGGGGCGGAATCATCTGCGCAGGAATGGGGCGGAACCCTCGACGGCAGGGGTTTAGCGGATCATGGCTGGCCGGAGCGCGACAGACAGATCCGCGGCCCAGGCATGGATGGCGTCCCAGTTGCGCGCGTCGCTGGCGGGGATTTTGCGGAGCGCGGGCAGAAAGCTGAAGGGGAAGCCGATCTTTTCCGGGTCAAAGCGGCCGCCGATGACCTGCTGCGCGACCGGTGACAACCACGGGAATTTCGCGAGTTCCTTTTTCAGCTGCTTCTCTGACTCTGCAAATTCCTTTGCGTCGGCGTGGACGGGGCCGAGGACGAAGAGACCCACCGGGCGCTGGATCAGCTCGTCGCAATGAAGGCTGAGGAAGCGCCGCGCCTCCTTGTGGATCCGGCCCAGGTAAAGGGCACATCCCAAAACGACGGCGTCGAAGTGGTCGAGGCTCGCGACTCCGCTCATGGGCTGAGACTGAACGGCCAGGCCCTGTTTAAGCAGGTCGTCGGCGACGGCATGGGCGACTTCTTCCGTTGAGCCATAACGGGTCGCCCAGGTGACAAGAACCGAGGCGGGCATGGAAGGCCTCCGAGGCGGCAGCCAGAGGAGTGGATTTACCGAATGGGCCGACGCCGTCAGAGTGTCATGGAGTGCAGAGCTTGTCAGTGAGCCGGGTCACAGGGGAAGGCTTTGACACGCGGGATCAGGCGTGGGTGAGGCGGCCGATGGAGGCATTGACTGCGTCGAGGAGCGATCCGGGTTGTTGTGCGAGCTGCCGTCGCAGCAGGCGGTATGCCGCAAGGGCCTGTTGGGGCTGCCCGGCGATTTCGGCGAGATTGGCCTGAATGAAGGCGCGACGGAGGGACTGGATGCGCGCGTCGTCGTGATCGGAGGCAGGGTTGTCGAGCCAGAGCCAGGTGGCCCAGGCGTCGTTGGGCGGAACTGCCGACAGGGATTCGACGAGCTGGGCATGGCGGTTGAGGATGGTATCGCAGCAGAAGACGAGGAGACGGTGTTGCATAACGGGATCGAGGGGCTCGCCGTCGGCGCGCATCGTGTTGGCGGCCTCGATGAGTGCGGCACGGGCGCCTGGGGCATCCCGGTTGAGGAGGCCGGCGAACTGTAGCTGACGCACAAAGGGCCGCGCCCGCCCTGAAGCGATGGCGATGTTGAAGTGCTGGACCGCGTCCGGAACACTGCCGCCGTTCTGCAGGGCCCAGTTGCCGAGCATGGCGTTGGCGTAGACGTTGCGCGGATCGGTGGCGAGGGCGGCGCGGAAATTTTGCTCGGCGGCGGAGCCGAATTCGCGCTCGGCGATGCGGTCATTGAGCCAGTGCGCCCAGCCGAGATGGGCCTGGATGTCGGCGGCGCGCGAGCCGGTGGCATGAGCGAGTCCGGCACTCAGGGTGGAGAAGATGGGATCGAGCGACGATGCGGCGGAGGCGCTGTCAGGAGCGGTGAAGTCCTCCACCCAGAGCATGGCGGTGTTGACCTCACCTTCGAGAGCGGCTGGATTGAGCGGGTCGTCTTTCAGGATGCCGTCGTAGGTGGCGAGCGCGGCGGCGTACTGGCTCTGCGCGGATTCGGCGCGCGCGAGAGCGAGGGCTGCCTGCCGCTCCGCCTGGGCGCGATGATGCTGCACCACCCAGGCGAAACCGCCGGCGAGGCTGGCGCCGAGGCCGATCAGGGCGCTGATGCGGCCGGTCCAACTCATCAGGAACGTCCAGACTTTGCCGGATTCGCGGGGAGTGTCGTTGTCGCCCATAGCGGTGACCAGGAGGATTTCCAGCTACGATACGCGGTTTTTGCTGAGACCGGCGGGGCGAATTGACAGAAGAGAGCGGACGGGGGTAGCTTGAGGTATGGGCGAAGAAAAAGCGAAGAAGGCGGAATTTGACTCCCTTTTTCCGATTCTGGGGCAGGGGCCGGTGGGTGTCGCACGGCTGGCGGCCGAGGGCGAGCACGCCGGCGAAGGGCATTTGGTCGAGTTTCGGACGATGGCGACCCGGTCGGTGCTCAATCGCGTCGACTCGAAGCGGGTGCAGTGGATGACATGGAGCATCAACCCTTACCGGGGCTGCGAATTTGGCTGCCGGTACTGCTACGCGCGGTACACGCATGAATTCATGGATAAGCCCGATCCGGATTCGTTCGAGCGGGAGATTTACATCAAGCAGAACGCCGCGTGGCTGTTGCGGCAGGAACTGAGACAGGTACGGCCGGAGGAGTACATCGCGCTGGGGACGGCCACTGATCCCTACCAGCCGATCGAGCGAAAGGCGCGGGTGACGCGGAGCCTGCTGGAGGTGTTTGCGGAGGAGCAGGGGTTGCGGCTGGGGATTGTGACGAAGTCGACGCTGATCGAGCGGGACATCGATCTGCTGACACGGATTGCGCAGCGAAACCGGCTGACGCTGCACCTGACGATTACGACGGCGGATGCGCAGCTGGCGCGGATTCTGGAGCCGCGAGCGCCGCGACCGGATCTGCGGTTCCGGACGGTGGAGCGGCTGCGGGAAGCCGGGCTGCGGGTGGGAATTTTGTGCTCGCCGCTGATGCCGGGAATCACGGATACGCCGCGGGCACTGGAGGCGATGGCGCGGCGGGCGAAGAAGGCGGGGGCGAGCTTTTTTTCCGCGCAGCCGTTGTTTTTGAAGCCGTGTTCGAAGCCGGTGTTTATGGGGTTCGTGCGAGAGCACTTTCCGGAACTGGAGAAGGCGTACGCGGCGCGGTACGGGGATCGTGCTTTTGTTTCGAAGGCGTACCAGGAGCGGGTTGCGGCGCTGGTGCGGGCGGTGGTGCGGAAGCACGGACTCGATCAGCGATTCGGCGAGCCGCCGGATCAGGAGCGGAAACCGGTGTGGGCGATGCAGGCGGAGTTGTGGCCGGGAGCACAGGAGTTGCGGCGCGGAGCGTGAAGGTGGGAAGGGCGCGGGGCAGGTTATAGTGTTGCAACGCCGGTTTCAGGATTTTGCAGTCCCATTATTTTGTCGCCACAGCCGTTACAAATTCCAACAGATCCACGGATGGAAACGCATGCGCCTGGCCATTGCAGCCGCCCTTTTGTTTGCCTTCACCGCCCACGCCGTCGACGCGGGCCCGGCGCTCCGCGGGTACACGCCCGAACACTCCGCGACGGAGGCGAACTGGGAACAGAAATATCGGGCATTGCCGGAGCCGGGTCGCATCCGCGAAAACCTGCGGCGCCTTTCGGCGCGGCCGCATCATGTCGGATCGCCGTATGACAAGGACAATGCGGAATGGCTGCTGGCGCAGCTGAAGTCGTATGGTTTGGACGCGAAGATCGAGGAATTCTCGGCGCTGTTTCCGACGCCGAAGTCGCGGCTGGTGGAGCTGCTGGGGCCGGAGCCGTTCAAGGCGAAGCTGCAGGAGCCTCCGGTCGAGGGCGATCCCACGTCGGACCAGCAGAGCGAGCAGCTACCGACGTACAACGCTTACTCGCGCGACGGCGATGTGACCGCGCCGCTGGTTTATGTGAACTACGGACGCCAGGAAGACTACGACGTTCTGGACCGGATGGGGATCTCGGTGAAGGGCGCGATCGTGATCGCGCGCTATGGCATGAGCTGGCGCGGCATCAAGCCGAAGGTGGCGGCCGAGCACGGAGCAGTTGGATGCCTGATCTATTCCGATCCAGGCGACGATGGGTACTATGACGCGGAGCCGTATCCGAAGGGGCCGATGCGGCCGCCGGATGGCGTGCAGCGCGGCAGCGTGATGGATATGCCGCTGTATCCGGGCGACCCGCAGACGCCAGGGGTGGGTGCGGTGCCAGGGGTGACGCTGATTCCGCTGGATCAAGTGCAGACGATCACGAAGATTCCTGTGTTGCCCATCTCCTATGCGGATGCGACGCCGCTGCTCAGGTCACTGGGCGGCGAAGTGGTGCCGGAGGCGTGGCGCGGCGCGCTGCCCTTCACGTATCACGTGGGTCCAAGCGTGGCGAAAGTCCACCTGGCGCTGGCGTTCAACTGGGACCGCAAGCCGCTGTACGACGTAATCGCGCGGATTCCTGGCGCGAAGGATCCGGATGAATGGGTGATTCGCGGCAATCATCACGATGCGTGGGTGAACGGCGCGGAGGATCCGTTGTCGGGCACGAGCGCGGAGCTGGAGGAAGCGCGCTCTCTGGGTGCGCTGCTGCAGCAGGGATGGCGGCCGGAGCGGACCATCATTTACTGCTTCTGGGATGGGGAGGAGCCGGCGCTGCTGGGCTCAACGGAGTGGGGGGAGGCGCATGCGGACGAGCTGCGGGCGCACGCCGTAGCCTACTTCAACACCGATTCGAACGACCGCGGATACTTTTCCGCGTCGGGCTCGCATTCGCTGGAGAACTTCGTGAACGACGTGACGAAGGACATTGAGGATCCGGAGACGAAGATGTCGCGTTTGGAAGCGGGACAAGCTGGTCGCGATCTCTCAGGCGTCGGAGAAGGATCGCGCCGAGCTTCGTTCGCGGGCCGATCTGCGGATTCCGGCGCTGGGGTCGGGCTCGGATTTCACCGTGTTTCTGGATCATCTGGGCATCGCGAGCGTCGACTTCGAGTACGGCGGCGAAGACGAGTCGGGGCAGTACCACTCGATCTACGACGATTTTGCCTGGTATACGCGGTTTGAGGACACCGACTTCAGCTATGGGCGGGCGCTGGCGCAGACCGCAGGCACGATGGTGATGCGGATGGCGGATGCGGACATTCTGCCTTTTCAGTTTTCGGATCTGGCGGACACCGTACACCTGTACACGACGCAACTCAAGGCGCTGGCGCAGCAGAAACGCGACGAGGCGAAGGAACGGAACCGAGAGATCGCCGAGGGTGTGTACAAAGCGCTCTACGACCCAAAGAAACACAGGGTGCCGCCGGCGGAGGAAGCGATTCCGCCGTTTCTGAATTTTGCGCCGCTGGAACAGGCGTCGGATGACCTGACGGAGGCGGCGAGGGTGTTCGACAGAGCGTACGCGGCGGCGAATGGGGCGGCTCCGGCAGGGCTCAATGCGGATCTGATCCGCAGTGAGCGGCTGCTGACGGGTGAACAGGGACTGCCGGGGCGGCCGTGGTTTGAGCATCTGCTGTACGCGCCGGGGTTCTACACGGGCTACGACGTGAAGACGATCCCGGGGGTGCGGGAGGCCATCGAACAGAAACAGTGGACGCTGGCGGACCAGCAGATCGGGATCGTGTCGGCGGCGCTGGAACATGAGGCGGATTTGCTGCGCGAGGCGACGAAGACGCTGCCGGCGAGCACGGGAGACTAACGGAGGCCGGGACCGCTGGCCCCATTCCGGTTGCGGTGGGGCGTGGCGTTGCGTATATTTGCGAACAAGCTCAAGGGAAAAGAGGGGTCTGCGCAATGGCGGGAGAAGCAATGGCGGTAATCGGTAAATCGGTACAGATTCGTGGAGAAGTGAAGGGCAACGAAGACCTGGTGGTCGAGGGTCTGGTGGAAGGAACCATCACGCTGACTGAGCACCGGCTGACGGTGGGCGCGAACGCGAAAGTGACGGCCAACGTGGCGGCGCGCGATGTCGTGGTGCAGGGGCATCTGCAGGGCGATATTCATGCGGCGGGCCGGGTGGAGTTGCGCTCGGGAAGCAACGTGAGCGGCGATATTCGCGCAGCACGGTTATCCGTGGAAGACAATGCGATCTTCTCCGGAAAAGTGGAGCTGGACGGAACGGCGGCGACCGGCGGCGACGCCGCGAAGAGCGCTGGGACTCATCCCCCAGCGAGTGCGGTGCCTGCGCAGACACAACCCGCGGGCGCGCGGTTTGGAACCAACTGAAGACAGGCCAAAGGGCAAAGGCCACTGGCCACAAACACCAACGGCTCCGATTCGGAAGAATCGGAGCCGTTTGGTTTTGGTGCGACGCGCGACTACGGCGACGACGTGGATGGTGGCGGTGAGCGGAGTATCGGATGAGGAGGAGCCGGCGGAGATCTGCGTAATCGCCGGGAGCGAGTACGAAGGCATTCTTCGCGGTGTCGAAGATGGAGAGGTAGAGCGGATCGAGCTGGAGGGTGACGGTTTTCGATTCACCAGGAGCCAGGGCGACGCGATCCCATGCAACGAGGCGCCTGAAGGTGGATTCGCCTGTAGCGGCGGGCAGTATTGCGTAGACCTGGGCGATCTCGGTTCCGGCGCGGTGGCCGCGGTTGCGGACGGTGAAGGTGACTTCGTGCTGCGAGGCCTTCAGGCCGGAGAAATCAAACGTGGTGTAGGAGAGGCCGAAGCCGAAAGGGAAGAGCGGTGTCTTCGTGCTGCGACTCGAACCATTTGTAACCGACACGGACACCTTCTGTGGCGGTAGCATCGAAGAGCGGAAGCTCGCCGCGGATGATGGCTCGGCCGGCGCCGGGTTCTGCGATCAGGTTGATGCCGGGAACCTGAGGGCGGGGGAGCTGATCATCGCTCTTCGCGAAGGTGATGGCGAGGCGGCCGGAGGGATTGACGTCGCCGAAAAGAATGGCGGCGAGGGACTGCGCGCCGCCGATGCCGGGATACCAGGCTTCGACGATGCCCTGGACCTTGTCGGCCCAGGGCATGGCAACAGGGCCGCCGTTCTCAACGACGACGATGGTGTGGGGGTTGGCGGCGGCGACGGCGCTGACCAGCGCGTCCTGGTTATCCGGCAGAGCGATGGTTGCAGCGTCGCATGCCCTTCGCTCATCGGCTGGTGGACGAAGACGATGGCGATCTGCGAGGTCGGCGGCGAGCTTTGCTGCGGAGCCGGGATTGCCGGGATCGCCGGGATCGAACTCAACCCTGGCGTTGGGGGCGTGTTTGCGGATTTCCTTCAGCGGCGAGGACGGGAAGTAGACGGCTTCCATCCAGTGTGCGCCGCCGGGATGAGGATCGATGGCGTTGCCGCCGGGCGCGTCGACCTGCGCCGATCCGCCGCCGGAGAGAACGCCGACGTCGGCGTGCGAGCCGATGATGGCGATGGACTGTACGGTGGCGGCATTGAGCGGGAGGATGTGGTCCGAGTTCTTGAGCAGGACGATGCTTTCGTCGGCGATGTGCTCGGCGTCGTCGCGGCCGCGGAAAGGATTCGGGAACCTGGGTTGACGGGCGGATTGTCGATGACGCCGTTGGCGAACATGCTGCGCAGAACACGATGGACCGCGTCATCGAGGCGCGACATGGGAACCTGGCTGTTCTGAACGGCTTGCTTCAGCGGATCGCCGAAATATTGCGAGCCGGGCTCCTCCTGATCGAGGCCGGAGAGCGCGGCGTGGACGGTGGAGTGCGTGCCGCCCCAGTCGGAGAGGACAAAGCCTTTGAAGTCCCAGTCTTTTTTCAGCACCTGGTTGAGCAGGTAGTCATTCTCGCAGGACCAGTCGGTGCCGCCGGGCGGCGTGATGGTGTCGCGGTTGTAGGAGCACATGACGCCGGCGGGATTGGCCAGGCCGATCGCAATCTGGAACGCGAGCAGATCGCTTTCGCGCGCGGCGCGCTGATCGATGATGACGTTGACGGTGGTGCGGCCGGTTTCCTGGTCGTTAAGGCGTAGTGCTTGATGTCGCCCATGACCTGATTGGACTGCAAGCCTTTGGCCAGTTCACCGACCATGGTTCCGGCCAGAGCGGATCTTCGCCGGCGTATTCGAAGTTGCGGCCGTTGCGGGGATCGCGGGCGAGGTCGACGCCGCCGCCGATGGACATGTTGTAGCCCATGTCGCGCAGCTCGCGGCCGATGACGGAGCCGAAGAGGAAGAGCGCGTCCTTATCCCAGCTGCACGCGGCGCCGAGGACCGAGGGCAGCAGCGTGGCGTAGTGACTGCCCTGGGCGGCGAGGCGCACGCCGACGGCGGAGTCGGCCATGTTGATGCCGGGAATGCCGAGGCGCGGGACGCCCTCCACGTATCCGGCACCGCCGAGCGAGCCTTTGGGAATTCCGCATCGGCGCGGAGGCCATTCCAGCCTGTGCCGTGGACGAAGTTCATCTTCTCGTCGAGGGTCATTTCCTTCATAACGAGGTCGGCGCGCTGGTCAGGGGAGAGAGACTTATTCATCCAGGGGCGGGTGTCGGGCCTGGATCGGGAACACTTTGCGCGAAGGCGGAGAGACTGACGACCAACAGCCCGGCGGAGGCACAGCGCAGCAGGCGCTTCGTGGAAAAAGCAGAGAACCCCATAGTCACCTCAAACGGCCCATGCTAATGAACAAATTCGACAATCGTCAAGATAAAACGTTTAACTCAATGGTACGGAGATCGTTGAGGCAGCCGAAAGGGCGGACGGTCTCGCCTTCCGGGACGGAAACGAATCCGCGCCGGGCAAGCAGTCGAAACGCCGCCGCTTACTGCGGCGATGCGCTCGGTCCCATCAGTCGATCGGCGAGGTAGACATAGGTTTCGGCCCACGAGCGAGCGGCCTGCTTCAGGTCAGCGCCGGCCCCGTGGCCTCCCTCGGTGATTTCGTCATAGAGGAAAGGCTCGTGGTATTCCTCCATTTTGGCCGCGAATTTGCGCGCGTGCTGCGGTCCGACGCGATCGTCGCGGGTGGTGGTGAAGATGAACGGCTCGGGATATTTCACGTTGGGCTTGAGCTGGTTGTACGGCGAGATGCCCTCGAGGAAGGCGCGCTCTTCGGGCACGCTGACCGAGCCGTACTCGCCGACCCAGCTTGCGCCGGCGGCGATGTGTTCGAAACGAAGCATGTCCAGCAGCGGCACCTGAATGACGATGGCGTTCCACAGATCGGGGTGTTGGGTCATTTCCACGCCCATGAGCAGGCCGCCGTTGGAGCCGCCGATGATGCCGAGGTGACGGGGTGAAGTGATTTTGCGCGCGATCAGATCCTCACCCACCGCCGCGAAATCGTCGTAGATGCGCTGCCGGTGGGTCTTGAGGCCGGCTTCATGCCAGGCGGGGCCAAACTCGCCGCCGCCACGAATGTTGGCGAGGACGAAGACGCCGCCTTTTTCCAGCCACAACTTGCCGGCGATCGCCGAGTAGCGCGGTGTTTCGGAGACTTCGAAACCGCCATAGGCATTGAGCAGCGTCGGGTTCTGCCCGTTCAGCTGCATATCCTTGCGATGAACGACGAAGTAGGGGATTTTGGTGCCGTCCTTCGAGGTGGCGAAGAGTTGCTCGGTGGTGTCCTGCGATGCGTCGAAAAGCGGCGGCTGGGAGCGGGAGAGTTTGAGGTGCGCAGTGGCCGCGTCGCCCTGGAGAAGGGAAGGCGGCGTGAGGAAGCTCTGGGAGTTGAGGAAGAAGGTTTCGTTGGCATCGCTGGCGGTGACGATGCTGATAGTGCTGTTATCCGGGACGTCGAGGGGTTTGGAGGTCCAGCCGTCTTTGCCGGTGGGTGTGTAAACGTAGGCTCGGCCGAGCACGTGCTTGAGGGTCGCGACGATGAGGCGCGACTGGGTGGTGGCGTAGCCGTTGAGGAATTCGTCAGCGGTGGGTGCGAAGACGATGGTGGGCTTTGGATGGGCGGGGTCGCGGACGATGTCGGCGAGGCGGACGGAGAGGAGCGAGCCCTGAGCAAATTTCGGGCCGGCAGGATCGGGAGTCCAGTCCTCATGCGTTTCGATGAGCAGACGCCCGGCAAGCAGGCCGGCCGGGTTCGCTTTGCGAGGGATGTTGAGTTCCTTCAGGCCGGCGGGAGTTTTGATCCACCAGCGAGACTCGAAAAAGGTGACGCCGCGCTCGAAGAGAGTGACACTGTCACCCTGGGCGTCGTGCAGGACCGTGCTCTGGGTCAGGATGTCTGTGGGTTCGCCGCGGAAGACTTCCTTTGCGCTGTCGACGGGAGTGCCGCGCTTCCATTCTTTGATGATGAAGGGGTAGCCGGACTGAGTCATAGTGCCGGCGCCCCAGTCGCGAGCGATAAACAGGGTGTCCTTGTCCTCCCAGGAGATGTCCTGTTTGCTGTGTGGGGAGACGAAGCCGCCGTCGACGAACTTTTCCTGCTTCAGGTCGAACTCGCGCGCAGTCGAGGCGTCTTCGCCGCCCACAGAGAGATCGAAGATGCAGTACTCGTCGCCGGGATAGAGGCAGTTGGAGCCGTGAAACACCCAGCTGGTGTTCTCCTGTTTGTCGAGAGCATCGATATCGAGGACGGCTTGCCAGTGCGGGCTGGGGCTGGAGTAGTCGGCCAGGGTTGTTTTGCGGAGCAGGCCGCGGACGTTCTTCTCATCGTTCCAGAAGTTGTAGACTTCATCGCCCTGGAGGCCGGGCATGGGCAGGCGGCTCGGGTCCTCGCTGACTTTGAGTGCATCGGCATTGTAGGAGGCAAAGAGCGGATCGGCTTCCATGATTTTGGCGGTGCGCGCGTCTTCCGCTTTCACCCATTCCATGGCGCGTGGGCCGGTGGCGTCCTCCAGCCAGATGTATTTGTCTACGGGATCGGAGGACTGGGATTGCGCATACAAAGCGGCGCCCAGACCGAGGCAGACCAGGGTAAGGGGAACAAGAACAGCGCGGCCGTTCGGCATCTGGCAAACTCCTGAAGAAGCAGTGCCTGCAACTGTATAACAGCGGCGCAGAAAAGAAGAAGACGCGCGGAATTCCCCGGAAGAAGCGATGCGGCGTGGAAAGCAGGCCGTGATCAGGGCGTGATGGTTTTGTGCAGGGTGGCCACCCATTGAACCGCGACGGTGCTTTGATTGCGGGGAGAGCCCTGCGTGTAATGCTCGATTTCGTAGTCGAGCTTGATCAGCTGGAAGCGATTGGGACGAAAGCCGGCAGCGGTCTCCAGCGAACGCATGTCACCCCCGGCACTGGCGGTGGTGTAACCGGGGCGGAAGGCGAGATACCAGCGAGGAGTCAGAACCTGTTTGAGCTCGAGATAGCCGGCGGTCTCGTGAAAGTCGGGGACGGCGCGGTAGGTCATGAGGAATTTATCTTCCTCGAACTGAATGCTGGTGTGACCATGAGCCCAGTCTGCATCGACGCCCAGGCCGGTGGCGGGCAGAGTGCTCGGATTTTTCTCACCGGGGAAGAAATACGGATCCTGACGGTCGAGATACGGGCCGCGATAGGCGTCGACCCCAACGCGAAATCCCTGGCGAATGGTGTACCCGGCGCCGCCGGCCCAGTTGCCGTACTGATCGCGGGCGAAGAGGCTGCGCGGATTGGCAGGAGAGGAATTGGCGAACTGCAGGCGGCCATCCCATTTGCTGCGGGTGACGTCGATCTGCGCGCCAGGCAGGCCGGAGGTGGAGACCGGGGAGTAATAGTAGCCGTACTGGGGCGGCATATCGATGAGGGGGTTGTCGGCATCGTCGTAGCGGAGAAGGAAGGATCCGAAACAGGTCGAGAGCACTCCGGCGCGCACCAGCAGCGAGCCTCTGTCCCGGACGCGGGAGTAATTCAGGGTGGATTGAAGGATGTATCCTTTCGCGCCGTAGCCGGTCGTGTCGAAGTCCCCATAGAAGTATGGACGGGTGACGAATTGGAGGGCCCCGGTGATTCCCCAGCTGGAATCGATCTTCCAGGTCGGGTAGGTGACGGAGCGGAATCCGGCAGCGAAAGGCGAACCCGAGCGCGGTGCAGGGGACAAGACGTTGGACTGGACGCCGAGGCCGCTGAGGGTCTCGCGCATATCGATTCCGGAAGCGGCTTCCTGCGCGCGGAGAGAGTGAGGAGTGCACAGCGTGAGGCACAAAAACGCGCCGTAGAGTGCGGCTTTCAATCCCCCACCGCCAGGGCGGGCTCTTCCTCGTCGAAGCGGAGTTCCAGGGGGCGCGAGTGCCGGGCAAGAATCTCGGGAGGAAGGCTGAGGAAGACGGCGACCACACGCGCATCGAACTGGCGCCCGGCATTTTCGAGGAGGATGGAAATGGCGTTTTCGTGGGTCATGGCGCGCCGGTACGAGCGATCGGTGGTCATGGCGTCGTAAGCGTCGACGACATGAATGATGCGGGCGTCGACAGGAGTTTGGGTGCCCCTCTGGCCTCTGGGATAGCCGGTACCGTCCCAGTTTTCGTGATGCAGCTCGACGGCAGGAAGGTAGGACGCGAAGCCGTGCACTCCTTCGAGGATGCGGCGGCCGATGACGGGATGCTGCTTAATCAGGGCCCATTCTTCTTCGCTGAGCCGGCCGGGTTTCTGAAGAACGCGGTCGGCAATCCCGATCTTTCCGATGTCGTGGAGGAGCGCACCGATGCGGATACGTTCGATATCAGCCGGAGACAACTCCATGGCGGCGGCGATGGCGCAGGAAAGATCGCTGACGCGCCGGCTGTGGCCCGAGGTGTAGCCATCGCGCGCGTCCAGGGCACTGGCCAGAGCCCCCACAAACTCCAGGTAGGCCGTCTGCAGATGCTCGCCGGCCGCGCGCACGGAGACTGCGGCGTGGTTGTAGATCTCCGCGAGGTCGCGAATTTCGAGAATGGGTGAGGGCTGGCCTTCGAACTTCGCGAGCACGCCGGTGCGCACAGCCTTCTGCAAATGAGACACCACAGCAGAGATGGGCTCGACGATGGAGCGAGCCGAGATGATGCTGGAAAGGAAAACGATGGAGACACAGATCAATGCCAGGCTGAGGAAGAGACGATGCAGACGCATCTGAATGGGAGCAGTGGCGGCATCGACACTTTCCAGGCTGCGCAGCAGATAACCGTCGCTCCACAATTGCATGGGAGCGGAGATCCAGCTGGCGCCCTGGAGGCGAAGATCGCATTCGAACTGCATCCGGCATCCGGCCAGGGCCGCGGTAAGTTCACCGGGAGCAAGGTTGGGAATATTGGAGGCGATGACTTTGCCGTTGTGGATCAGGACTGCGGGGGTGGTGAGGCCGGCGAACGTGAAGTACTCGCCGACGGAGAGCGAGCCGAGGTTTCCATCGTCCTGATCGATGGTGACCGAGGCGACCTGGAAAGTGTGGCCATCGAGCATGAGGAGGCCGGAGCCTGCATGCTCGAGCAGGGAGAGATCGAGGGGCACCAGCTGAGCGGATGCGGCCTGGCGGATGACTCCGGCGAGCGGCGCGTTGTCAGGAGCGGAGATGAGAAGAAAGTCGAAACCCATGTGCTCGCCGAGTTCGCGCAACTGGTCTTCGACGGTTCTGCGTGCAGCGGAGCTATGAGGGTTGGAGAGCAGAAGCTGGATCCCGGCTTTGAGGGCGGCGTTTTCTCCGGCAACTTTGAGAAAGCGGCTGTTCTCGAGATTCCCTCTGACCTGCATCCCGGCGATCGCAGCCTGGTTCTTGCGCAGCGACATGCGTAAGCCATCGCGCACAGTCGACGCGACGAAGCTCTGAATCAACCAGAAGCTGCCGCCCAGGAGCAGCGCAAAGGGGATGAAACAGATGAGAAAGGTGCGGGTTTGGAAAGCGCGTCGTCACCGGTGCTCCTGGCTGGCGTCCGCCTCGAGAGGGATAAAGAAGTCGGCGACAGAATCGTGGCCGTTCTCGACGGTGATGGTTTTGCGGAAGAACCCCGCGTATTTGTGCCAGGCAACGACGGTGTACTGGCCAGGCGGCACATCGGGGATACGGTATTGACCCGAGTTATCGGAACGCGCATACCAGCGATTCGGCGTGACGACGATGGTGGCTTCCATATTCGGGTGGAGGTGGCAGTAAATGTCGACGATGCCGGGCCTGGGAAACAGCACCTTGCGGGTTTGCCCCTGGTCATAACTCCCGAGGTCGAAGCTCTTCGCGCGCGACAGAGAGAAGATGTTATGGAAGATAGGATCCATGTTAGGAAACGAGACGGTGGATCCGGCGGGGATGACGAGGAGATCGGGCGAGAATCGCCGGTCGAGCTGCGCGACCTGAGGGATGGCGGTGCTTGCGGGAGCGACGGCCGCGGGGCCAGGCCCTTCAAGATAGATCACAACCCGAGAACGCTCAAAGGCGAGGGGATCCGTTTGCGCGTCCTGAGCAAGCTGCACCGAGGTACCGCGTTGATACACAGAAACAGCGGGAGTCACGCTGCGCTTAGTCAGTTTTTTCTTGATCAGAATAGTGCCGGTAATGTTCTGAGCACCGGCAGAGAGAGCCAATGCGGCGACAGCGACAAATGCAAGCGGGCCTTTAAAGCGCATAAATACAGCCCTTGAAGGGCGATCGATTCATTTTGCGAATTACGCCCTGCTGCCGGGAGGTGTCCATGCAGGGTGCTGGGATTCCGCCGCTAGTCTAGGTGCGGCGAAAGTTAACGAGAATACCACTATCCGGGGACCGCAATGGGGTGTGCGCGGTTCGGCGCGCGCAGTATCAACAACCGGATGGGTTCGGTGACAAAGAAGTGACAATTGCGGATCGTGAACGGTGTCGCGACTCTGGCCGCGGAGCATGGAATTGCGCTCGCATTACTGCGGTGATGCGTCGCTCTCGCTGGATCAGGGAATCAGGCGGCCTTCACCTTCCTGGAGGACCCAGAATTGTCCGGCATCTTTGCGTCCATCGAGGGCACGCGCGAGCCGGTCGGTGGGATCGGTTTCGCCGTCGTCGGCAAGCGCAAAGGTTCCGAAGTGGATGGCAACCGCCGTGGCGGCGTCGAGAATGGAGCTTGCTTCGACGGCCTGCTCCGGTGTCATGTGGACGGGACCCATGAACCATTCGGGATCGTAGGCACCGATGGGAAGCAGCGCGAGTCGCATGGGCGAAAAGCGATCGCGGAGCGCCGCGAAGACGTCGGAGAAGCCGGTGTCGCCGGCGAAATAGAGATTGCCGCCTGGATTTTCGAGGAGCCATCCGCACCACAGGGTTCGATTGCGATCGAAGGGAGTGCGCGCTGAGAAGTGCTGTGCGGGGACGCAATGGATTTGGAGGTGCCGCCAGGGGAGCGACTGCCCCCAGTCGAGCTCATAAACTTCCGTGAAGCCGATGCGGCGGAGGGGTTGCGCCAGCCCCAGCGGGCAAAAGACAGCGGGCCGATGTGCGGCGGCGATGCGCCTCAGCGTGGGCGCGTCGAAATGGTCATAGTGATTGTGACTGATTAAGAGGCCATCGAGAGGGGGCAGATCCTCGAAGCGGATGCCGGGGTTGCGGTGGCGTTGCGGACCCGCGAAGCTGACGGGGCTGACGCGGAACGACCAGACCGGGTCGGTAAGGATGTTGAGGCCTTCGGTCTGGAGCAGGACGGTGGAGTGATTCACGAAGGTGATGCGGAGATCGCTGCCCTCGACCCGGAGCGGCGGCCTGGGGCCGGGGGCAGAGTCGATCCATGGGCGCCATGGGCCGATTTTGCGGTGGGTCATCCATTCGAGGGCCTTGCGGAAGCCGTGTTCGGGAACTCCCGGGTTGAAGAACCTGCCATCGCGAAAATGTTCGACGACAGGAAAAGCTTCGATCTGTTCGGCCAGAGTGCCTGACGCTTCAGACATGGGTACCTATAAGGATGCGGGTTCCGGCAGAACGACGCAATCTCTGGATAGCGATCGTGGAGCCTGGCAGGGTGATTACGGGTCGCTATGCGGCGAACAAACCTTTCTTTTCCTGACCGGAGAATCGCCGTGCAGACGCGATCGATGGTCTATAGTGTTTCAGTCACGCAAGCTGCAGTTTTTCGATTACGCAAACCGCAGTACCCCTTCGCAGCCCGATTCCACACTTGAGAGGTTGGTTCCGTATGCGTTTTTCCATCACTGCTGTTTGTTTGTTCGCTCTGGCCGCGCACGCCGTCGACAATGGAAAGCCGCTGCGCGGGTATACGCCGGACGATTCGGCGACCGAAGTCAACTGGGAACAGAAATTCCGCGAATTGCCGGACCGCGACCACATCCGCGAAAATATGCGGCGGCTTTCGGCGCGGCCGCATCACGTCGGCTCGCCGTACGACAAGGACAATGCGCAATGGCTGCTGGCGCAGCTGCAATCGTACGGGCTGAACGCACAAATTGAGGAATTCTCGGCGCTGTTCCCGACGCCGAAGTCGCGCAAGCTGGAGTTGCTGGGGCCGGCGCCGTTCACGGCGAAGCTGCAGGAGCCTGCTCTCAGCGTGGATCCGACTTCAAACCAGCAGAGCGAGCAGCTGCCGACGTATAACGCGTACTCGCGTGACGGCGATGTGACCGCGCCGCTGGTGTACGTGAACTATGGACGGCCCGAGGACTACGATGAGCTCGATCGGATGGGCGTCTCGGTGAAGGGCGCGATCGTGATTGCGCGCTATGGGATGAGCTGGCGCGGCATTAAGCCCAAGGTCGCAGCCGAGCACGGCGCAGTGGGCTGCATCATCTATTCGGATCCGCGCGATGATGGTTTCTATCGCGGCGATCCGTATCCCGAGGGCCCGATGCGTCCGGCGGAGGGTGCGCAGCGCGGCAGCGTGATGGATATGCCGGTTTATCCCGGCGATCCGCAGACGCCGGGAGTGGGCGCGGTGGCGGGGGTGAAGCTGATCCCGATCGACCAGGTGCAGACCATCACGAAGATTCCGGTGCTGCCGATTTCGTGGTCCGACGCACAGCCGTTTCTGAAGGCGCTGGGGGGCGAGGTGGTTCCGGAAGCGTGGCGGGGCGGGCTGCCGTTTACCTATCACGCGGGGCCGAGCACGGCGAAGGCGCATCTGGCGCTGAGTTTCAACTGGGATCGCAAGCCGCTCTATGACGTGGTGATGAAAATCCAGGGGAAGAAGTATCCGGATCAGTGGGTGATTCGCGGCAATCATCACGATGCGTGGGTGAATGGCGCGGGGGATCCGCTGTCAGGAACGAGTCCGGAGCTGGAGGAAGCACGGTCGTTTGGAACGCTGCTGAAGCAGGGATGGCAGCCGGACCGCACCATCATTTATTGCTTCTGGGATGGAGAGGAGCCGGCGCTGCTGGGGTCGACGGAGTGGGTGGAAACGCATGCGGATGAGCTGAAGCAGCATGCGGTGGCTTATTTCAATTCCGACGGCAACGGGCGCGGCTATTTTCGCGCGGAGGGATCGCATTCGCTGGAAAATTTTGTGAACGATGTGGCGAAGGACATCAAGGATCCGGAGACGGGGATGTCGGTATGGAAGCGGGTGCGGCTGGTCGACCTTTCCCGCGCCACGGGCCAGGCTCGGACCGAGATTCGATCGCGCGCTGATTTGCGCATTCCGGCGCTGGGGTCGGGATCGGACTACACAGCCTTCATCGACCACGTGGGCGTAGCCAGCGTGAATCTCGGTTACGGCGGCGAGGATGAGGGGGGTGGGCAGTATCACTCCATTTACGACGACTTCTATTGGTACACACATTTTTCGGATACGGATTTCAGCTATGAGCGCGCGTTAGCGCAGACCGCGGGCACGATGGTGATGCGCATGGCGGATGCCGATATGCTGCCGTTCCAGTTCGGCGATCTGGCGGATACGGTGCACTTGTACGACACACAGCTGAAGGCGCTGCTCACCGAGAAGCGCGACGAGGCGAAGGAGCGGGATCTGGAAATTTCAGAGGGCGTGTACAAAGCGCTCTACGATCCGAAGAAGCAGATGGTGCCTCCGCCGGCCGAGGCCATTCCGCCGTATCTGAACTTCGCGCCGCTGGATCAGGCGTCGGACGATCTGACCGATGCGGCGAAGGCGTTCGATCAGGCATTTGCCGCGGCCGATGGGAATGCGCCCGCGGAACTGAATCTGGATATGATTCGCAGCGAGCGGCTGCTGACCGATGAGCGGGGGCTGCCGAATCGGCCGTGGTTCCAGCACCTGCTGTACGCGCCGGGTTTCTACACGGGGTATGGGGTGAAGACCATTCCGGGCGTACGCGAGGCGATCGAGCAGAATCAGTGGCCGGAGGCGGACGAGCAGATCACGCGCGTGGCCGCGGCGCTCGAGCATGAAGCTGATTTACTGAAGCAGGCGACGGCGCTGTTGCCTGCGAAGAAGGCTGAGTCGGCTGGATTCTGAAGCGAGCGGGATGCTGGAAGGAAGAAGCTGGAAGCGGGAAGCCAAAAACGAGGAGAGACGGATGAATTTGGCACGTGTGGCGAGGCGGATTGCGGTGGTTGCGACGTATTTGCCGGTTGCGGTGGCACTGGGACAGGCGGCTCCGGCAGTGACGGTGGTTCATTGTCCGAGTTTGTTCGACAGCGCCGCCGGAAAGATGCTGGGGCCGACGACGGTGGTGATTGCGGGGGATAAGTTCGATAAGGTTGAGTCGGGAACGCAGAGCGAGGCCGGGGCGACGGTGATCGAGCTGAGCGGAACCTGTTTGCCGGGATTGATCGACGACCACGTGCATCTCGACATGGAATTCGGCAAGAACACCTACATGGAAACGGCCCATATCAACTTCGCAAACATGGTCCTGCGCTCGACGCTCTACGCGCGACGTACCCTGCTCGCCGGCTTCACCACAGTGCGCAACGTCGGCGATCATGACTACGACACCGTGGCTTTGCGCGAGGAGATCGCCGCTGGCCGGGTGATCGGCCCGCGCGTCTTCACTGCCGGGCCCGCGATCAGCACGACGGGTGGGCATGCCGACTGGACCAACGGACTGAGCATGGATCTGCAGGGCGATCCGGGTCCGCTGCAGTCGATTTTCAATGGGCCGGACGAAGCGATGAAAGTGGTGCGGCTGCATTACAAGGAAGGCGCGGATCTGATTAAGGCGATGCCCTCCGGCGGCGTGATGGATCTGGGGACGAACGGATCGAGCCCGCAGATGAGCGAGGAGGAGATTCGAGCTATCGTGCAGACGGCACACGACTACGGTATGAAGGTCGCGGTCCACGCGCATGGCGCGGAGGCGATTCGGCGCTCGGTGGTTGCAGGCGTCGATTCGGTGGAGCACGGCACGTTCATGGACGATGCGGACATCAAGCTGATGAAGGAGCATGGGACCTTCTACTGCCCGACGGTTTACACCGGGCAGTTTGTCGCCGAGCAGGCGAAGAAGGGCGAATACCCCCCGACCGTTGCGAAGAAGGCTCTGGAGGTGGGTCCGCAGATCATGAAGACGGTGACGCGGGCTTACCAGGGTGGAGTGAAATTTGCCTATGGCACGGATGCGGGTGTTTATCCGCACGGGCAGAACTGGGAAGACTTCATCTACCTGGTCAAGGCCGGTCTGCCGCCTGCGTATACGTTGCAGATGGCTACGATCAACGCAGCGCAGTTACTGGGACATGACGATGAGTTAGGGACCGTAGCGCCGGGTAAATACGCCGACTTAGTGGCGGTTCCGGGAAACCCGCTGGACGACATCACCGTGATGAGCAAGGTGAGTTTCGTGATGAAGGCGGGGGTGGTCTACAAGCGGGACGGGCAGGAAGTGCTGACGCAGTAGATGCAGCCCCCTACGCGGTGCGAGCGCTGATCGCACCAGCTACGAGCTCAGGAATCCCAGATAGGGACTGGAGCCAAAGTTCGCGAAATTCGGGAAGACCTGCTGGATCTGGCTGTTGGAGAGTCCGAACCAGCGCGCCAAGGTTCCCGCGTACTGGTCGACAGCAGTAGTCGGGATGAGGCGGCCGGCGCCGACGTCATTGGCCTGATCGACACCGATGACGGGGTACTGGCCATACATGTCGTGGCCCTGCACGGCGCCGCCGACAACAAAGTGATGGCTGCCCCAGCCGTGGTCGGTGCCGTCGCTGTTACTGGTGAGGGTGCGGCCGAAGTCGGAGGCGGTGAAGGTCGTTACCTGGTTGCCGAGGCCGCTCGATTGCATCAATCCATCGAAGTACTCGAAGGCCTGCCCTAGCTGGGTGAGGAGACGGGCATGCGTCGGGGCCTGGCCGTCGTGCGTATCGAAGCTGCCCAGCTGCACGTAGAAGATCTGGCGGTTCACGCCGAGGCTGGCCCTGCCGCCGATGATGCGAGCGACGGTCTGCAACGAGGCCGCGAGCGGGTTATCCGTGAGCATGTTGGTGACGGGATCGAGATACTGCGGCGGGTTGGGAACGCCGGTGGGGCCGGCGGCCAGCATAGCCGAGGCGAGAGTTGCCTGCGCCTGGATGGAACGATTAACGACGACTTCATATTCTTTGGCGAAGAGGTTGGTCTCTTCGGCGCTGAGGATGGAACTGAGCGCACTCGATCCGGCCTGCGAGCCGAAGAGAGGGTTGGCGAGTCCGGAGATGGGGATCGGTCCGGCGGGCGTGACGTTGAGCTGGAATGAGGTTTGGCCGGCGAGGAAGAGCGCGATACCGGCTGTCGAGATGCAGGTGAACATGGAATTGGAATTCATGTTCATGCTCTCGATGAGGTCGGCGACGGCGCCGCCCCATCCGACATGCTCCGCGCTGCCGCCGTTGGAGGCGATGGCCTGCCACGCGGCGGTCTGATCGAAGTGGGAGAACAACGAAGCAGGCAGAGGAACGGAGTTGGCCTGCACTTGTGCCTTGGTGGCGGGCGTAATGAGGGTACCGGTGTTCGCGACGATGGCCGCCCGACCGGCGTTGAAGAGATTCTGGATCCCGGTGAGGTAAGGATTGAGCGCGAAAGTGCGTCCGGACTGCGGCGTGTTGGGGACGATGGGAAGCAGGTTGGCCAGTGGATAAGCGAGGCCGGGCGCTCCGGAGCGCGCCTGCGTAAAGGCCGCGAAGGATTCGGAATCGGTGGCGATGACGGTGCCGTGGCCATCGTTGCCGCCCTGGAGGAAGACGCAGACGAGGGCGCGATAGTCCGTGGCGCCGGTGCCCTGCGCCATGGCCGCCAGCGAGTTCAGGCCGAGGATGAAAGGGCTCGCCGAGATGCCGGACATCGTGGCCAGAGACGCAGTTCTGAGGAACTGCCGACGGGATCGCTCGAATTGGTTGGTCGTGCACTTACACATGAGTGGGCTCCCTAAAACTGGGCTGCGAAAGATGGCGAGGCCATCGTGAGATAAATTGCGGTTTGGACCCGGGCCGTGAGCGCGGCGTTGATGGCGTTCTGATCCCCGGTGGGTATGGCGATCGCATTCACGGCGCCAAGAATCTCGTTGTAGAGATTGCCGTCCATCTCGCCGGCCATCAACAGCAGGTTGATGCGGTCGACAAGCTGATCAGGAGTGGCGGCCAGGGCGATTTCGGCTCCGTAATTGGAGAAGATGTCCGAGCCGTTGCTGGAAGTGCTGCCAATGGCGCCCTGCACATAATTGAGATAGCCGACCACCGTGGAGACGTTCGTCATTTCCATCTCGGGTGCGACCAGTCCGGCTTGTTCGATGCTGGTGCCGGGCGGGACATATCCCGGAGCAAACCAGTTGAAGACGGTAGGCGAGCGCATCGTCATCTGGCCGAGTCCGTAGATGGGATCCTCCGTGCTGCCGATGCCGTAGGAGCCGGTGCGCGACTGGGCCGTGAAGGCGCGCGCCCATTCGGTATAGCGGAGAAGCGCCTCGCGGACTTTGCCGTACTGCGGATTGGCGAAGTCGGTGGCGGAATCGCGCGCCTCGGGGTCGAGCAGGATCGCTGTGATGACCGCCTGCATATTGCCGCGGACACCGGTGCCGTCATTCTCGAAGATGGCAGCAATGCGGCTGATATAGCCGGGGCTGGGATTGCTGGTGACCAGATGCTGGATGAGCTGCTTACAGAAAAATGCGGGCAGGTTGGGGTGATTGAAGAGTGTGTCGAGCGCCGTGTTGAGGTCACCCACCGGGTCAGGATTTCCCGAGGCAGCTATGGTGACACCGAGAAAATCCTTTTCAACAGTGGAATGATGGCTCGGATAGCTCGTCATGGGCAGAAGGTCTTCGCCGTAGCCGGGGCCGATGTAGATGCAGCAGCTCGACCAGGCGGTGTCGGTGGTATTGCCGGGCACATTCCAGCTGAATCCGGTGAAGACGGCGGCTAATCCCATCACATCGTTGTTGGAGTAGGTGGGGATGGGATTGCCGGAGGCGTCGAGCTTCTGCGAGCCGTCGTCGTTGAGCTGATAGAGGCCGATGGTGAGCAGCTGCATGACCTCGCGGGCGTAGTTCTCGTCAGGGTCGGTGGTGGCGTTGCCCTTGTCGTTGCCGAGCATGGAGAGGAACTGACCCATCATCGGATTGAGGGTCACGTCGTCGAGCAGGGTGCGGAAATTGCCGAAGGCGTCGTTGCCCAGCGTGTCGTAGTACTGGGCTTCGCCACGAGGGAAATTCTGCACGGCCGAGTTGTTGGTGGAGACGACGAAGATCTCGGAAAGCGCGTACTTCACGCGCTGGCGCAACTCATCGGGAGCGGCCAGGGCCTGCTGCCAGAAGGTTCCCTGGAAGTAGTTTTCGTCTGAGGAGTTCTGAGCGAAGAGTGTCGTATTGCACTTGAGATCGCTGGCGGCGCAGGGAGGATTGTTGATGATCAGGGACTGTTCGACGAACGGCTCCTGGGGCGTGGGAGGAAGGGCGAACTGCTGGTTGAGCCAGGCCTGGTAGCCTTCCATGGAAACGTCGTGGATGTCGGCGTCGGTTGCGCCGAAAGTCGCTTGCTCGAGGAAGCGCGAGGCATCGTTGGGGCTGACGATCGGCACCGGAGGATTGCCCTGCACGAAGGCGACGAGATCGGACGAGGTCGCCGGACCTGGGGCAGGGTTGAGCACCTGAATGTCGAAATTGCCGGCTTCCGTGAGGTTGAGCGTAGCTGTCAGCTGGCCACCGCTGTTGAAGGTGGTCGGCATGGCGGAGCCGTTCATGAGCACCTGAGCACCGGAGATGAACTTCTGACCCTGGACAACGACCGTTGCTGTGCCCGTGCTGCCGAACGTCGAAGGTGTGGCCGAGGTGAGGATGGGAATCGGGTTGAGGACTGAGATGTTCTGGTTGATGGATACCTTTGGATTGTCGGTGCTGGTGACGGTGAGCTGAACGATGTTGCTGGGTGTGGGAACGACGGCGGGCGCAGTGTAGGTGATGGATCCATCCGCGCTGGAAACAGCGGTGCCGACTGTGCTGTTGCCGCCGGGGACGCCGTTGACCTGGAGGGTGACTCCGGTATTCATGGTGCCGGTAACGGTGAGGCCGAGATTGATGGAATTGGTGACGCGGACATCGGTGTCGGTACCGGGCGGGATGGTGAGGACCACCTGGCCGGGTCCAACCTGGACGGGGAGAGTGGAGGAGTTGGCGGCGCCGGGATTGGGATTGCTGACGACGAGAGGATAGGTGCCAGGGGTGGGAGCCGTGACGGCAGCGGCGACCTCGGTGCTGGAAACGAAAGTGGTGGCGACGGCCTGGCCATTCCAGATGATCTGCGCGCCGTAGACGAATTGAGAGCCGCTCACCGAAATGGTAGTTGTGCCTTCCGTGGGAGCCGAGGGTGTGACCCCGCTGACCATCGGGATGGGATTGAGCACGGCGACGGTGGCGGTGCCAGGCGCGGCGTCAGGATGACCATTGGCGGTGGCGGTGATGGTGACGGTGTTGGGCGTGGGAACGACAGCGGGCGCGGTGTAGAGACCGTTGAAGGTGATGGTGCCGACCTCGGAGTTACCGCCCTGGACGCCGTTGACGGAGAAGGTCAGCGGGACCGCAGTAATGCCCATGCGATTCGCGATCTGCACCTGTTGATTGACACGAACGGATGCGGAGGCGGCGGAAATTGCGGTGAGATTGCCCAGAGGAGCGAGGGTCGAACCACAACCGGTTGTGAGCGAAACGGCACCGATGAAGGATGCCACAGCGAAAGCCAGAGGGCATGCCCAAAGGCGTTGCGATCGTACGTGCACGGATTCCTCCGGGGAAGAGGGATTCCAAATGGCAGCCGGTGAGCCTGGCGAGTGAAGTTTGTCCGCAAAGCGTAACACTGGAAATCGCGAATGGTGCTGAGATTTGGTTCGACGTAAGTACCACTTAAGTGGAGTGTGTCGATCCCATACTGGTCGCGTAAGCTATTGCGCTTTTTCGGCGACCTCTCCTTTGCCTGCACCCGTTACTGCCGTCAGCGTTCGAGCCCGTAAAAGCACAATGGCTGTGAGCGGTGACGCCTTTGCGGGAGACGCAGCATCCACCCAATTGACAGGCGCCAGCGCGCCTGCCTGGGGCAGGTGAGTTCGGCTGCGCTCGAGGTTCGACGTCTCGAGGAATGGACAACTCGGCAACGGCTCTTAGCGCACCGCTGGCCTCCCGTCTGGCGGGACGCGCGCCGGGTCGGGGGTTGGCAGACCGCAGTTTTAGGCCAGGAATCGTGCTAAAAAGACCGCAGGAACTGGCCACCTGCCTGCATTTCGGCTTATTTTTCGCCGAATCTCGCGGAAGTTCGCTCAAAGTAAGAAAGATTTGCGACAATGGTCGCCACGCGCGCAGGGGTTCCAGCAGAGTCCGGTGCACGCGGCTGGCGGGAAGGCGAGCTCTAATCGGCAAATCTCCGATGTTCCGTTGATCTTCCGAAGGCAAGGCTGGTTTTTCAAAAGGAGACTCCGCTCTCAATTGACGGTTGAGGGCGATGCCAATGGTTCGGCCCCGGCGGCCACGTGATTTCGTTTCCGCCCCTGGGTTCTCTCTGTGAGCGAGTGGATTTCGTTTTCTCGGCCATTGGGAGGGCATTGACCCATGCAACCTCTTCCGCTGCGCACGCCGTTCCTCCTTTGCATTCTGTGTCTGAGCGTTTGCTTTTCGGCCTGCGCCGCGAACGGCGGAGGAGCGAATCCACTCTCTGACGGCCCGGATACAGCGGCTCCCCACCCATCGGCGCAGGGAGAGATGGTCACGATTCCAGGGCCGCTGCGATCGTTCCTGCGCATGGCTGGGATCAGCCAGGAGGCTGCTCCGGAAGAAGTGCTGCCGCTGCTGGCCCGCAATGTATCGCTGCATGGCTACGAAAACGGAGCCGACACGGAGTACCTGCTTCTGCTCAGACGGTACGTGCAGTTTGCGCGGGAACTCCAGCAGCTGGCCGACGCGCAGAGCACCATCCATATTGAGAGCTGTGACGATGCCAATCGGCTGATCGATGTGCTCGGCTACCAGTTCAAGGAACCCTGCGGCGAGAAGGGCGCGTATCTGGTCACCGCGAATGCGGAACGGGCGTTTCTCGCCATCGATTCCGGCTTTCCACTGACCGGCCTCGAAGAGGCTATGCAGAGTCATACCGCTTTCAGCTATCGCTTTCCGGCCACCGAGGTTCCTGCTCTGTTCCGCGAACAAGACTGGACATCGGCCAGCGCATGGCGGCAAAAGGGTGGGACGAGCCTGGTCGACGTGCTGTTGCACGATCGGGACGTTGACCTGCTTTACTGGGGCTTATCGAAAAACGACGAGGAAACGCGACGGGTGTTGCGTCAGTCGCGCGGGCTGAGAACGCTGCTGCCGCTGGCTACGGCTCTGGACTTTTACGGGAGCCAGATCTCCATTCGCGAGGGACGAGTCGTGGTCCCCGGCGGGAAGAGCGTCGAAGCTGCCTGGCAGGAACTGGTGGGGGCCAGCCCTCATTCTCCGGGCGAATTTGTCGAACATCTCATGGCGAAAGATCGCGGATGGCTGGCGGCCTATTTCGACGCGCTCTCGCGCGTGAGCCGCGACCAGCAGATTCATCTGACCCAGGGTGCTCGGCTGAAGCAGTTGTACGACGTCTACCGGCGCGCGAGCAGCAATACCAGCGCAACGCGCGGCGTCTTTCCGCGAAACGCCGATCTGCTCATCCTGTTCAGCCGGTTGCAATGGCAGCCGGACGGGGCTCCCTATATTCCTGGCAGCCTCGCAGTCTGGAGAGACATCTTCGGACAGAATTCGACTCCGAAGCTGATCCACGAATGGGTGAGAAGCGCGCGCACCTGGGACAGTCCGGAGCAATTGCTGATGACGCTGGTGGCCTGCTCGAACTTTCCCAGCGATTCGGGCCCGCTGCAAATCTACCTCACCCTCAGCGCTATCGATGGCGCCCGGCCTCCTGAAATGCGTCTCAGCGACGGAACGGTTCGTCTGCTGGCCGCGAAGTTTGCAGACTTCCGCACCTGGTATCTGACGTTTTCCGAATTTCCGGCGCTCAACGATACATCGGTAACGCAGTTTCTGAGTGCCGCGGAAGCGGTCAGCGCGATTTCCGGTCCCGCCCTGCGCTCGAACGCCCTGGGCGCTCTGCAGGCGGATATCGGTCTGTGGGCCGTCCTCGCACGCCAGCAGCAGATTCCTGGCGCGAAGATGAACTCTTCGTGGCAGGATGTGGTGCATCCCTTCATCGGCATTACTTCGTCAGCTCAGTTGTTCGACGCAGCGCGCACATCGTTGCGCGCGACCCTGACCTCGGCCGGGGGGGATGCGAATCTTTCCCAGGACCAGATTGTCGAGCTGCTCGCCGGTCCTGCCCAGCAAAGCGACGAGGGACGGCGCGTGCACGAGCAAATCGCAGGGCGTATGCGCGCCGTGCTCGATGACCAGCGCCTGGTTTCTCTGGATACGCTTTTTGGGCTCTACGACGGTCTGGACCAGCTGGCGCACGGATCCGCGGTCAAGGATCAGTTGCTTCCGCTTGCCGGCAGCCTTCGCGAGTTCGAGATGCCGCGCGCCATCTTTACCTCAGGGGAAAAAGCTGCGTGGGCGCCGCAGATTTACACCAGTCGCCACGCGGAACTGCAGGTCCGCACCGATCTGACCAGGGTTATCCAGTCGGCGAGCTCGCCGGCGCAGCTGGAAGCGGCACGTGGACAGCTCACTCCATTTCTCAGGGACACGCTGGTCGGATTGAATTACGCCTACTACGAGCCGCCCGGAGCGCAGGTCCTGCACAACAATCCGTTGTTCGTGCGCTCCCACGATTTTTCGGGAACGTCGATTCTCGGATACGGCCGCATCTGGGGCACACCGGAGCTGGTGGGCATTGGCGTCACCGCCGGCGGCGGAGCCTATCTGATCGGCTCCCTGGCCAATCTGCCATACGCGCTGGCCACCGCGGAAGAGGACTTCATTGCGCCGGAAAATGTTCAGGCTTTGATCTGGCAAGCAGCGGGGCCGGCCATTTTGGTGGACGCAATCCAGTCACGCTGGTGGGATGTCAGTCCAGCAGAACTGCATGCGGCCGCGCTCTATCAGCGGATGGGGGAAGAATTGCTGCTGGCTGCGCCGGCGAATGCCGAGCTGCGCGGGCGAGTGGCCGATATCTTTGCCGATCTGATGACGCCCAGACGCATGGAAATGACGGAGCAGGCACTCCTTCGCTCCGAGGACATTACTGTCTTCATGCCCAGAATCACTCCGGTCGAGGAGTTCTATCTTGCCTCGGAATATCGCAGGCTGTATCCGGCGGATGCAGCCAGCTCGGGTGAGGCAGGACGCGAACTGGCCGACCTGGCCCGCAAAGATCCTGCCGACACCAGCGCCGCGCGGCTTTCGAAAGATTTCGGGGTGCCGCATCCGACGCTGGAGCAGACCAACGCCTGCGCCATTCTCAGTCTGAAGCCGCTGCCTGCGTATTCCGGCGAAGCGTACGGTTTGATGGGAGAGTCGTGGGAATCCAGCAACCTGTATTGGGCGCGGCTTGCCGATGAGATGGGCTATCAACCGCAATCGCTTAACCTGCTGATTCCGGAGCTGAGCAGGCGCATGATCGCAAAGATATTTGCCACGGACCTAGAGGACTGGCCTGCCATCCTGCGGGCTATGGAACAAACGGGAGATGAGTTTCGGCACGGCGGCATCCGCATCGCCGCTGCCGCGACAACTTCTCAGCCGTAATCGGGTATGGTGAGGTTGCGTACGGGAGCAGTATGCCAATGAGATTTGTCCTTGTCGTCGCGTTCTGTTCAGCCCTGACGGTTGCCCTGGTCGCCATGCCGGGAAGTGGAGCCCAGGATCCGCATTCGCGCATTTTCGTCAACGTCGTCCTCGTACAACTCAACGTCGCGGTTACCGACCGCAAGGGGAACTATGTTACCGGTCTCAAGCCGGAAAACTTCCTCGTCAGCGAAGACAGAATTCCCGAGAAGATTGCGTCATTTGAAGAGGGAGGAGCACCCGGGGTTATCAGCAACGATGCGGCGCAGGCGAGCAATAACCCCGTCCCGCCCGGAGCGGCGGCGGGATCGCAGGAAGGCGGCGACGCATCCGATGCTGCAACTGCGCAACAGGCGCTTTCACGGCTGGCCGGAGCCAGCGTTTTTGTCCTCTTCGATACCAGCGACTATATGTACAGGGGATTCGTCTTCGCCCAGGATGCGATCGCCGGCTTCGTGCGCTCCATGGAAGAAGCCAACAAGATTGCTTTCTACTCTTACAGTCGCAATCTTTCACGGGCAACGCCGCTGACGACCGACCGGTCTCAGGTGATGCAAGGCGTACGCAGCACCGTCGCGGGCGACGAAGCTGCGCTGTATAACTCCCTCTTGCTGACCGTACGAGACGCCGCTCAGTTGCGGGGACGGAAAGCCATCGTGGTGTTCTCCAACGGTCCTGACAACGCCAGCACGGTGCCGCCGGAAGACGTGGAAGAACTGGCTCAATCGACCGGGACCATCATTTACATCATCAGCACCCGCGAGGCGCACGACGAGCCGGTCTCCAGCGCGGTGTTTGAAAGGATGAGCAGGGGCACGGGCGGCAAAGCCTATTTCGCGAAGGACTGGCGGGATGAGGGTCTGGCGTTTGCCTCGATCAAGGAAGACCTGGCTCACTTGTATACGATCAGCTACTACCCGAAACCGAACCAGAATCGAGGCTGGCGGACGATTTCGGTCAGGCTTGTGGGCAAGGATCTGGACAAATATCGGGTACGCACGAGAGATGGTTATCGGCTGCAGGAACAGGTCCCCGCTCCTGCCCAGGCCTCCACGGGGCAGCCATCGGAGACCGGCTCGAACTGAGGATGGATTCGCATCTGGAGCTAGCGGAAGCGGCGGATGCGGAGCGTGTGCCGGCCGGATCGGTAGAAGCCGGTCACATAGACGGTAGCCCGCCCGGTATTCGAGAAGATGAGCTGGCGCATGCGCAGCAGCGGTGTGCCTTTGGGGAGAATCAGTAATTCTGCCATGCGCTGGTCCGCATCGGTCGCATCGATTTCTTCGTCGGCGTAGGCAAGCTCGACTCCGCATTCGCGCTCCAGCACGGAAAACAGGGAGACGCGGTCCAGCGGAGCGTTCATCAGCGCGGGGTATTCATCCGCTGACCAATAGCAGATTTCCAGAGCAACCGGCTCGTCGGCAGCGAGACGAACACGTTCGAGCCTCCCCAGCCGAGCTGTGGGCGGAAGGCCAAGACGGGCGGCGATTTCATGCTCGCGGTGGACGATTGACGAGGAGACGATCCTCGAATGCGCCGTCAGGCCGAGGCTGGCCATCTGCTCGGTGTATCCCAGCAGTTTGTTGAAGTGGACTTTGGGCGGGGCGACGAAGGTGCCGGCGCCGTGCCGCCGCTCGACGATGCCGTCTCGCGCTAATTCTGTGAGCGCGTGGCGGGCGGTCATCAGGCTGACGCCGTGAACCCGGGCGAGCTCTCGCTCCGAGGGGACCGTATTGCCGGGTTTCAGCTGGCCGGAGTCGATGCGGCGGCGGATGGCATTCTGAATTCTCCGGTAGGCCGGTTCGTCGCTGCGGTTTGACATCGTACCTGTATTTCCGTTGCGGCTGACATCTGGAGCCGTATCAGCGAGTTCGGCCAGCTGTTTCCTGAACACCATATCAGAACCTGATCGACAGAAATTGACTGCTATAGCAGAAGCAAAGAGCTATCCATCCAGTGCTATAGAGCGGACGATAACACGGGATTCTCGATCTGTAAATACGACGGTGGGGTTGACCGCAATGGGTCGCCTGGGAACCTCGCAGCCAGGAGAATGCGTCCCATTGAGAAGCGTGGTAGCCTTATAAAACAAGCCCATTTGGTGAATTGCACTCTGATTCCGATGCCGTTTTACGGCCGACAACCCCACGGGCAGCAGGGTTTTCCACAGGCAGTCCGTCACGCGCCGCTTGACGAGAGGCTCAAATAGCTATATAGCATTAACAAACGTGCTATATAGCGCGGTGAAGCATCACCCGCGACGCTTGCGGCCGCATTTAAGGAGAATTCCAGTGAAAACGCAAATCAGGATTTCGCTATTTCTATCCGGAGCCGCCGCTCTGCTAATTCTGCTGTTCAGCGCGCCGGTATCACTGCTCGCGCAGCAGGCGGCAGGTTCCATCACCGGGACGGTGACCGATCCTTCCGGTTCCGCGGTACCCGACGCGGACGTCACGGCGCGCGACGTCAATCAGAACACCACGTGGAGGACGAAGACCGATGGGGCCGGCGTCTATGACTTTCCGCAGATCCCCGTGGGCACGATCGCAATCCAGGTGGAGGCGGCAGGCTTCGCCTCCCAAAATCGGGCTCCCTTCGCGCTGGTGGTGAACCAGGTCGCGCGCGTTGATTTCGCTCTTTCTGTCGGCAAGGTGAGCACGACGGTGCAGGTGAGCGGCGAGCCTCCTCTGCTGCAAACTTCCTCGACCGAAGTGGGGACAGTGCTGAACGCGAACGACGTGACTTCGCTGCCGCTGGCCACCCGCGACGTGAACCAGCTGACTTTGCTGGTGCCGGGCGTGGTCAGCCCCAACATTTTTGCCTTTGAGTCCTCGCAGACGACCTTCGGCACCGGCCGGCCGTACGTAAACGGCGCGCGCGAACAGGACAATAACGCCTCGCTCGACGGTATGGATGTGAACCAGCCCGACAACAATGATGTTGCTTACGTTCCCAGTCCGGATGCGGTGGAGAACTTTAATGTGATCACCAGCAACGCTCCCGCGGATTACGGAAACTACATCGGCGGCGTGATTGTCCAGACGCTGAAGTCCGGCACCAACCAGTTTCACGGCAACATCTTCGAGTTTGTGCGCAATACGGATCTGGACGCCAATACCTGGCAGGACAAGGCGAATGCTTTTCTGGTAATCCCCAACGTAACTTCGACAACGCTGCCGCGGCCGGTGCTCCAGTGGAATGTATTCGGCGGGACGTTTGGCGGACCGATCATCCACGACAAGCTGTTCTTCTTTGCCGATGAGCAGACCGAACTGAACAACACTCCGAGAACGGCGCAGACCAACACGGTATTACCGTCGGCGTTTCTGACCGGCGATCTGAGCCAGTTGTGTACCAGCCAGGGCGCGAGCTTTGTGTCCGGTGTGTGTTCGAACCCGGCACTTCAGCTGTACAGCCCGGTGTATCTGACGGGTCCGAATGCCGGACAGCCGGCGCCATTGGCTGCGCGGCAGCCGTTTCCGAACAACCAGATCCCGATCAACAGCAAGGTAGCAGGAGCGCTGGCGGCGTCGAAGCTTTTCCAGACGCAGGAAGAGACGCCGACCTTTTACCAGAGTGGCTATGTGCATTCCTATCAGGGCGACATGAAGATCGACTGGCAGGCATCGCAGAATGATCACATCATGGGCCGCTATTCGCAGATGTATACGATCAATACTCTCAGCAACGGCACCAATCAGCTGACGCCGAATCTGACGCGTGAATATCCGCTGAAGAACATCGTAGTCGACTACGCGCGCACCATCTCGCCGACACTGGTGAACGACGCCCGTGCGGGCATCCAGATCTTCCCGGCGAATGACCAGATTTATGCCAGCCCGGTCGAGCGGCAATTTGCCGCAGCAATTCGGACTGCCTGGCGTGCAGGAAGACATTCTCCCGGCCATGAGTTTCGGCTATACCGCGATCGGAAGCACCGACGGCGTGGAAATCTTCCACGACACCACGATTGAGGCGGAGGACGCGCTGACCTGGACGCATGGCAAGCACACTGTCCATGGCGGCTTCGAATACTACCACTACATCATGAACGACGTGTACGCCGGGAATCAGGGTGCGGCTGGCGCTTTCGCCTTCAATGGCCAGTACACCGGCCTTGGCGGCAATTACGGAAATGCCTTCGCCGACTTCCTCCTCGGCCTGCCGGACGGCGTCCAGCAGGGAGTTCCTTTCAACTTCCATCTGCGCAACAGCCTGTTTGCAGGCTTTGCCCAGGACAATTACCGCGCAACCCATTCACTGACGGTGAACCTTGGCCTGCGCTATGAGTTAACGACACCGCGCGGTGACAAGGACGCGGCCGCCAACGTCAATTACGATCTGCTTACTGGAACTCCCGAGATCGGCACGAATTACAACACATACGAAGGCTGGGATAACTGGCAGCCGCGGATCGGATTGGCATGGCAGCCGGGCTGGGCGCCCAACACGGTCTTCCGCGCCGCATATGACATTTCGACGTACATGGAAGGCAACGGCGTCAACAACATGGCCGTGGTCAACCCGCCGAACGTCGAGCTGCACAATGAGGTGAATAACGCCACCGAGGTGAATAACGGGTAACGGATGCAGTATCCGGCCACGACTCTGGATCAGGGATACACGCCGTTCTCCGCGGCCTGCACATCGGCGCAGCTGATGGCGTTCGCGCCAGCCTGCTTCGCCAGCGGCCAGGCTCACGCGACCAATCCCAATCTGCAGCCTGCGGTCGATCAGCAGTGGACTGCGGCCATCCAGCACCAGTTCAAGGGCAACATGACGGCGACGCTGCGGTACATCGGGAACAAGGACGACCACATGTCGGACATCTATCTGTACAACCAGAAGGTGCTCGGGGCGAACGGGACGGTCGTACCGGGTCCGTACATGCAGCCCATCGTGGCTGCGGGGGCCCAGGCGCGTTACAACGCGTCCGATGGCATCTCGCGCTACAACGCGCTGGAAGCCGACCTTAGTCAGCGTAACTACCATGGTCTCGACGTCCAGGCGAGTTACACGTGGTCGAAGTGCATGGCCAACTCCCTGGGCTACTTCGGATCCTACGGAGATGAAGAAGGCGCCGGGGAATCGCAGACGCAGGCCACGCAGAACTTCTTCCAGAATGAGTACAATCCGATAGGCGGACTATGGGCGGTGCACCATCGATGTGGCGCAGAACTTCCAGGCCTACGGCGTTTATAACCTGCCGTTCGGGCGCGGGAAGCTGGTGGGGAGCAATATCAGACGCGGGCTCAACTACCGTGGTCGGAGGCTGGCAGACGGCAGTCGATCTCGGGTTCCACTCTGGATTCGGCGATCACTCCTTTGCCGGGGCCTACATGGGCGACGAGAAACCGGCGGGCTGTCGGCTGCGCACGCTGACCGGCTCGTACGAGCCAAGGCCTGACTGCGTCGCCGGCGTCGCTCAGTCAGTCGGAATGCAGACTGTGCAGATCGGCAGCAGCATCGGCAAGACAAACCTGAATCCGGCAGCCGTAACCGAGGTGGCGGACGGACAGCTTCGGCAATTGCCAGAACGGCGCGTCTGCGAGGACCCGCGCTGAAGACGGCTCGGATCTGAATCTCACCAAGACGGATTCCGATCACCGAACGCGTGAACGTCGCCTTCGCGGCGGAGTTCATCAACCTGACGAACACGCCGATCTTCAGCGTGCCGGCCAGCTGGTGGGGTCAGTACAGTTCCTGCGGGGCCTGCAACGGAGCGCGGACAACGGGCTACTTCGGAGGCGGAACCAATACAGTTGGCCTCTATGGGTTACTCGACGGATCGAATCCTGGGCGCCAGATTGTACTTTCCGGAAAACTGAACTTCTAGCCGGCGCTTAAAAGCGGTCGACGATTGAACTCCTTTGCTGGCCAATGCCGCCTTCGGGCGGCATTGGCTTTTTCGTGCGCGTGCCGCAGGCGCGGGCGGCCGCTTTTGCCTTGAACTCTGTTCCGCCTCACTGCGATCGCTATCGGAGAGTCCTATAGCCCGATTCGTGCCTCGTCATTTCCCTTCACTCTCGCCCACAGGCCACAATCGGGCCGCTCCGCGCACACCACTCGAATCGCCGTGTTTTGCCGGCAGGACCGGAGTCTCGGCGATTTTTCCAAACACGTAGTTGCTCATCTGCGCCGGCACGGTTTCATAGAGCCGCTTTGCCTGGGAAAGCCCTCCTCCCAGAACCACGACATCGGGGTCGAGCACGTTGACGACATGCGCGAGCGCACGCGCCAGACGATCCTCGTAGCGAGCGAACGTTGCTGCGGCGACCGGATCGCCTGACAAGCAGAGCCGAACAACCTCGGCTCCGGAAAGCGAAGCTCCTGAGGACCGCCGATAGTCTTCCTCGAGTCCCGGACCAGAAAGCCAGCCTTCGATGCAGCCGCACTGTCCACAATAACAGGGCGCTCCAGGATATTCTTCCGGGCGTTGCCACGGCAGCGGATTGTGGCCCCATTCTCCCGCGAGACCATTGATTCCGCCATGCACCTGGCCGCCGATGGCGACGCCCGCCCCGCATCCGGTTCCGAGAATGACGGCGAAAACGACCTGTTTGCCGGTTCCAGCCCCATCGGTTGCCTCAGAGAGAGCCAGGCAATTGGCGTCGTTCATGCAGCGGACCTCCCGACCCAGTGCGGCGCCAAGATCCTTTTCGAGTGGTTGGTTATTGAGCCAGGTGGAGTTTGCATTGCGGACGAGGCCGGTCCCTCGCATCGATCATGCCGGGGATGCCCACGCCGATCGGACATATTTCCCCGATCTCCCGCTCGATCGTGAAGACCAGTTCCGCGGTCTCGCGGATCGATCCATGGTAGTCATAGCGCGGCGTGGGGAAGCGCTCACGACGAAGCTCGCGGCCCTCGCCGTCCATCGCCAGCACTTCAATCTTGGTGCCGCCCCAGTCGATGCCGATGCGCGTGGAAGGGCTCGGGCGAGTCGAGTCGTTCATTGAGGCCCAGCCGAAAATTCCTTTAACGCTTCGCCCAGCCGCGCAAGACCTTCCGCGGTCATCGCCGGATCGCCGCCAACCCCGATGCGGAAGTGGTCGGGCATCTCGAAGAATCGTCCTGGCACGACGCTGGTCTGGTAGCGTGCCCGCAAATGCTCGCAAAATTCGTCCACCAATCCGTGCAGCAGGCGCGGAAAGGTCACCGTGCCCCAGGGGCTGCGAAAACCATCCACGACCTCGCACGCCGCAAAGAACGCATCCAGCGCCGTGCGATTCGCGGCAAGAATTTCCCGCGCTCGCGCGTCGATCTGCTCCAGATGGTCGAGCGCGATCACGCTCAGCAGTTCGCCTGGATGCACTGGTGTAGCGCCGAACAAATCGTTCAGCCGCCACATCCGATGTGCCAGTTTCGGCTGAGCCAGGATCCAGCCGCAGCGCAGCCCGCTCAAACCATACGCCTTGGTCAAGCTGTTCGTGACCACGAATTGCGGTCCCAGATGAAACGACGAGCGAACCGGCTGATCGTAGACCATGGGGAGGTAGACTTCGTCCACCAGCACCTGCGCCCCAACCTGCGCGGCCATCGCGCCAATTGCCCGCAGGGTCTCCTCCGAGAGCAACGCGCCCGAAGGATTATGCAGATTCGTGAGCACGATCAGCCGCGTTCTTCCGGTGACCTTGCTGCGCAATTCATCGAGATCGAACTGAAAGACGCTGGCCGCGCGCCGGCGCGATTCGCCGGATGTTGGCCCCGAGGTACGAAGCTACTTCGAGCATCGGGCCGTAGGTGGGCTCCTCGACGAGCACTTCGTCGCCCTGCTCGACCAGCGCCGCCATGGCCAGATGATTCGCCATCGCTGTGCCCGTTGCCGCCACAACGCACTCCGGCGTCACACCGCACAGGCGCGCCAGCCGCTCCTGGAGCGGGATATAGCCATAGACCGTGCGGCCGTTGATCTCCAGGTCCTCGATGCGCACCGGTAACTGAGCTAGCGGATAGCTCGCTATCCCACTGGTGGCGAGGTTCCAGGTCGCAGCCGAACATAACTTAGCCCATTCCAGATAGGTCGATCCCGTGGCACGCGCGTTCCCGTTCATCCCTGCAACTCCTTTTTCCGGCGGCGCTGCCGCCACAGATACACCGGCAATCCCAACAGCAGAATACCGACCCCGATGAAGCTGTTGCGCGGATACTTCCACAGCGTGGTCAACACCACCAGCCAGCACGACGCGATAAAGAGAATCGTGGTCACGGGATGGCCCGGTGCGCGGAATCCGCTGTTCCGCGTGGCTCCTGTCGCATGATCGCGGCGGCGCAGAACAAACAGGCAGCACGCGCTGAGGCCGAAGAAGGTCGCGTCGATCGGGACCTGATAGTTCAGGATCTGTTCGTAGCGGCCGGTGAGCGCGATGACGATTGTCCAGATGCTTTGCAGCACAATCGCTACGACGGGGACATTGGTCCGCCGCGAGAGGCGCGCCACGATGGGAAAGAACAAGCCGTCCTCAGCCATCGCGAAGTACACGCGCGGTCCGGTGAGCACCGACTGGCTCAGAAAGCCCACCGTCGACACCGCAATGCCCAGCGCGATGAGACGCGCTCCGGCATTGCCCGCGACGATGCGCATGACCGCGCTGGCTGGAACACGAGTTGCGGCCAGGGCCGCGACGCCGAGCGCGCGAACGCAGACCATGTTTACCGAAACGTAGAGCGCGATCACCCCAGCTACGCCGATCACCAGTGCACGGGCCAGATTCCGCCGTGGGTCGCGAATTTCGCCCGCGATGAAATTGGTGGTCTGCCAGCCCCCGTAGGAAAAGATGACAGGAATCATGGCGGCGCCGAATGCCGTGACGAGGTCGATGGAGAAGGGCCGGTCGAGGATGGGGTGCATCAGCGGTTGCGGTTTGCGGAGCAGAAAGTAGCCCGCGCCGACCAGGCACGCGATGGCCGCAATCTTCAGCACCATGAGGATGCTCTGCAGTCGTCCGCCGGGCTTGACGCCGAGGCAGTTGATGACGGTGAGCACAGTGATCGTGGCCACTACAATCGTACGTTCCGAGAACGGCCAGCCGGTCAGTTCGAGAAAATACTGCGCAAAGGTGACTGCGACTGCGGCCATGCCGCCGGTCTGGATAACCAGCAGCAGCCCCCAGCCGTAGAGAAAGCCGAATACGGGATGCAGCGCCTCGCGCAGATAAACGTACTGGCCGCCCACCTCGGGAATGCGCGCACCGAGTTCCGCGTAGATGAACGCGCCCAGCATGGCAATGACGCCGCCCGCGATCCACGCGGCCAGAATGAGCACAGGTGTATGCAGCCGCTGCGCCACAACGTAGGGATTCATAAAGACGCCGGCGCCGACTATGCCACCCATCACCATCATCGTGGCGTCGAAGAGTCCCAGCTTGGGGAGGGCCGGATTCTCCAGGCCCGGATCGGAGCGAGTCACCGTGTCCGCTCTCCGGGCGTGGGAAAGACGGACTGTTCTCTGGCGACCGGACGCAACAGGCAACGGATTCGAACGGCGGATTCTTCTACCGGAAAACAGAACCATCGCATCGTTCGCTGGACCCTTCGGGATCGTTTTCCGGCCTCAGGCCGCGTTCGAGCATCGTCATGACGCTCGTCTTTCCAAGAATCAATTTCGATCTTCGGCAGTTTTCGTTATCCGGCTCCACTTCTCATCCCCGGATAGTTCAGCCAATTTAGCACGTCGTTGCCGTTGAGTAAGTACAAATGCGCCTGGCTCGTGATCTCGCACCTTCCGCACGCTCAGTCAAACGGTCGTCTTCGGCGGGAGGGAAGAGATTCGCGGGACTGGCAAAGACAGTTCATGATCGAGATCAAAGCCGCACGACCGAAGGACTCATCCTCACGCACAAAGTCGATTGCAGGGTGGAGCGCAACCACGGGAGTTTCGAGCTTCTGGACGTAAAGGCTTTGCAAAAGGCGACTGTAGAATAATTTTCCGTCTCATCCAGGTTCTTATGACTCCCCGAGCATCTGAATTACATGGACACAAAGGCGAAGGGAAACGGTGAAGCGAAATGCATCTGACCGTGAAGTGCGCAGAGACCAAATGCCCGGAATTTGGTCATCTGAACGTTATCGACGTGGGACAACTGGGGAACCATAACGCCCGCAAGGGGAGTAACGTGGCCTGTCGCGCCTGCGGTGCGCTCATGAGGATCGTTCCCATCAACCATCAACGCGGCAAAGCGAGGGCGCGTGTTGTGAATTGACGAATATCGGCTTGCATCGAATACGGGGAAGGCAAGTGACATGGGGTACCACGAACGCAAGACGCGGCCCGGTCGACTTTGTCCTCCGGGACACACCATTTCTCTTTAGTTTGAGATTATGAGCCGTGAAAGCGGTATCCAATGCAGCCGGCCGTTTGTATGTGGGATGGTTTGCTCGAATCGTCTCCAAGCTTGCGCCGCAAGTGCCCATTCAATACGCGCAGACAGACGCGGTCCGTTATCTCGTCCTGGGCGAAGGAGCGCATGGAACCTGGCGTGGGTTGCCGGACGCCCTAACGCTGTCAGGTAGTTTGCCTCTGCGTCGTCAGACGTCCGTACTTCTCGCGAGGTTTCCACGTCGCTTCCGGCATTTCTCTGCCAACCTTTCTATGGTGTCGCCCCTCCGACCGTATCGGCTGCGATGGGGCGATTGCACACGGGACGTTCCGGTAAATCAATTGAGCGATAGATATTGGCGTCTCCTTCTAGGAACTTGTTGAAATAGGTACCACCAGAGCGACATTGCACGGGTGCTGTTCGTCTTATGGTCATGCGCGGAGACGAGCGGGTTCAGGAGGGGATGTTCAGCTATGTATCGCTGGAGCAGCGGGTGCCATTGGATCATCCGTTGCGCGAAGTACGGAAGCTGACCGACACGGTGCTGCGGTCGCTGAGCGACGAACTGGACGCGCTGTACGCGGACTCCGGCCGGCCGTCGATTGCGCCGGAGTACATTCTGCGAGCGCTGCTGCTGCAGGTGTTCTACTCGGTCCGTTCCGAGCGGCTGCTGGTGGAGCAGATCGATTACAACCTGTTGTTTCGCTGGTTCGTGGGCCTGGGCATGGACGATGGGGTGTGGAACCATGCGGTGTTCTCGAAGAATCGGGACCGGCTGCTGAACTCCGAAGTGGCGCAGCAGTTTTTCGCCGAGGTGAACCGGCAGGCGAAAAAGTTCATGTCGGACGAGCACTTCACCGTGGACGGCACGCTGATCCAGGCATGGGCCTCGCAGAAGAGCTTCCGTCCGAAGGACGGCGACGGGCCGGGCGACGGGACTAACTTCCATGGCCAGAAGCGGAGTAACAAGACCCATGAGTCCACGACCGATCCGGATGCACGCTTATACAGGAAGAGTTATGGCAAGGAGTCGAAACTGAGTTATCTGGGCCATGCGCTGGTGGAGAACCGCAACGGCCTGATCGCCGCCGCGATGGTGACGCATGCCGATGGCTACGCGGAACGCGACGCCGCGCTGCTGATGATCGAACAAAAGCAGCAGGGACGCACGCGCCGGATTACGGTCGGCGCAGACAAGGCTTATGACACGGAGGATTTTGTGCGCACCGTGCGGGAGCTGCATGTAACTCCGCATGTGACGAAGAACGACAAGGGCCGCAGCAGCAACCTGGATCGGAGAACCACGCGCCAGCCCGGCTATGCGATAAGTCTGAGCCGTCGCTGGCTGATCGAAAAGAGCTTCGGCTGGCTGAAGCAGACCGGGCCGCTGCGTCAGGTGAAGCTGCGCGGGCTGGAGAAGGTGGACTGGCTGTTCGTCTTCAGCTGCGCGGCGCACAACCTGCTGCGCCTGCCCAGACTGATGGCTCAACCACCGGGAAAGCTCCGGGAGCAGTGTGCCTGAAGCGTGGTTGCGGGCCCTGGAGCTTCGCTCCGAGGCACGCAAAGCCCCGCTGAACACTGGCTAAACGCACACTTCAAACAGATTTCAACTCGGCAGAAAAGAAAATCCCCTGCAGATCCGCTGCGCTGCAAGGAATTTCAACAAGTTCCTAGGAGATTTTCAAATGAAGGTCCAGGACCTGGCAGGTCGAACCCAGCAACTCTGACGTCGTGAGTCTGACTGGTGCGGGCCTCTCGATTCCGTCTCTCCTCAGAGATCCAGAGTGACACCCGCGTTTGGCTGCGAACAGCATATGAGCACGTTCCCGGTCGAGGGCCTCTCCAGCGGTTCGGGGTTGTACGTAATCGATCCATCAATCAGCGCCGTCATGCAGGTATGACAAACACCTACCCGGCACGACCATCTGACCGGAACGTCGCATTCTTCAGCGAGTTCAAGCAAGCTCGTAAATTTCGGATCCCACGCGGCGGTAATCCCGCTACGCGCGAATGAGACCAGGGGGCCGGATCCGGGCGGCCTTGGTGGCGGGTGCGGCGCGTGAACAACCTGCGCCATGCCCGGGGTAACGGCCTCGATGGAACCGAAGATTTCGGTGTGCACATTCCCGGCCAGCACACCCCAGTTTTGCAGCCCATCGTGCATACTCTGCAGGAATGAAGAGGGGCCACACAGATAGAAATCACTATCCTTTGGCACTCCAATTCTTTCCAGCAAAGCTATGTCAATGTGTCCGGCAGCGTCGAAGTCTGCCCCGACCTGGTCGGTTGCAGCGGGCCGGCTGTAGACGAAGTATCCTCGTCCGCGAGAGAGCTGTTGCAGCAATAAACGCGACTCTCGTGCAAATGGATGTTCGGCGCTATTGCGCGCTCCATAAATCCACCATATTTCTCGCTCCGATTTCTCAGCAGCCAGTGCGTGCAGCATCGACATCACGGGCGTTGCGCCCACTCCAGCGCTCAGCAGAACCACCGGATTCTGGCTGGAACGCAGAGTAAACCTTCCTCGCGGCGCACTAACATCCAACACGGCGCCTTCCCGCGTACGGTTACACAGAAATGAGCTTACAACTCCGTTCAATTCGCTCTTGACGCTGATGCGGAAATGGTCGCCTTCAGGTAGATCAGACAACGAATAACTGCGAAGAACGGGCGGTTTGCCCGGATCGACGAGCAGCCGCAGAACCACGAATTGACCCGCCTGGAATACAGGGAGACGTTGCCCGTCGATCGGCGCCAGAACGAAGGAGGTTACGGCGTCGCTTTCCTTATGGATGCTCGCGACTCGCATCGCACGAAATCCGGACCATGCTGGTGCCTGTTCTTCATAGGCGAGTCCCGGATTCCCCGCTCCGGAGCTCAAGTCTTGCTGGAGCATTGCCTGGAACGAACTCTGCCAACCCCTACTGAGTGCAGGAATCCGTAGCGCTCGTTGTAGTTCCTCGCTGGAATGTCCTGGCAAATACAGGAGGGCGTCAACTTCGGCCACACTGACTCGCTCTGGACCGTCACTAATTTTTACAATCTCATCGTTCGCACCAACTTCTCCCTCCTGCAACACGCGAAAATAGAATCCTGGTCTGTGATGTGCCACCAGCAGTGCGGGCATCCGAGGTTCATTCATGCGGATGCCGACGCGGTAGCACGTCACGCGTGGTTGGGTCACTTCAAATTCAACGCCACCGATGCGGTATCGATCGCCGGTACACACCTCGCTGTCAGCCAGGTCCTCAACGGTGAAGTTCTCTCCGAACTGGCCGAACGTAAAATCGTTACGGCCCAAAAAGCTCTCCCAGTAATGGTAAGAATCCACCTGGTAGACGAATACGGCGCGATGCTCCCCCCCGTGACCCGCCAGATCGGCTTGCGCATCGCCTTCAATATTGAGCCGGCGCACCATTCGCCTTCCGGCAACTGGAGACTTCCAGACCGACGTTCGGACCGTTTGGCCGTTCCATGTCACGTCGCGTGGAAGGCCGACATTTACTGAAAGCAATCGGGCCATGCGTCATACCTCGTCGAAGTCCGGAGTTTGGATGGCATCCCTCCATCTCGACGTGCCGGGCCGGTTTCTGCGCAGCCAAAGTCCAGGGAGCCAGCATCGATTTCTTTCAGAACGCCACCATCGGTCGATGAAAATCTCGGTAAGTGCATTATCGCCGAAGTGGCATTGGCGATAGACGAGGCAACGCCACCCTAATCGAGGAAGATAGAAGCGAGTTGACAGTGCAAAGCGGATCGCTTGGGTGCCTACATCCGCAGGGCGGCCTTCAAGGATACTGGGACTCGATTGTTTGAACTCAGAACGTCACTCTTGCCAGGTAATCTGTCACCCCGTCTTGTACCGCACCGGTTCAGGGGGATGGGTTGACTTTTTTTCGCGTCGCGCTTATGCCATTCGTTCCTGGCAACGGTTTGGGATGGGCATGGAGGAAGTTTCTGCCGGGTCCCTCGGTCATTCTCCGTACGGCACCCAGATATTTTTAACCTGGGTTGCGTGCTGCAGGAACCACCGGCCTTCGGCCTGCGTGCGGTCAAACCAGTCGTACTCGCGACCCTCGTTCGTCCAGACTTGTTTCATGTTACCGATGGAGGCGGCTTTCACCGTGGTCGCTTCTTCATTGCTGCGGAAGCACCAGATCGCATCGATGTCGTCATGCTCGGCCAGAGTCTTAGCCAGTTCCGACGGCCGGCCAGCTACGAGGTTCACCACTCCACCGGGCACGTCGCTGGTGTCGAGTAGCTGATAGAGATCTCCCTGAATCAGCGGGTAGCGTTCTGACGGCACTGCAACAACGGTATTTCCTACAGCAATGGCCGGCAACACCAGAGACAGCAAGCCCAGTAACGGCGCTTCGTCTGGAGCCAGGATGCCCACCGTGCCCACCGGCTCCGGCATTGCGATGGTGATATTCCGTCCCGGCGGATGATGTACCACGCCTTCGTACTTATCCGCCCATGCGGCATAGACAAAGATGCGCTCGATAGAAAGATCGGTCTCGATGGCCGCCCTTTCCTCGCCAGTCGCGGCTGCCAGGCGGCCCGCGATCTCGTCGCGGCGCTGGACCATATTCTCGGCGAGGTAATAGATCACCTGGGCGCGGGCAGGGGCTGCGGTCCGCGCCCATCCGGATGCAGCCCGCGCCGCTTCCACCGCATTGCGGATATCTTTGCGACTGCCGAGCGGCGCCTGGCCGAGCAACCGCCCGTCCTTTCCGTGGACGGGGAAGGAGTAGCCGGAATCGGGCCGCGCCTGCTTGCCTCCGATGTATTGCTTGATGGTGTGGTCAATCGACAGCCCAGCCGGCGCGCGACCGTTCAGATCTTCGTCCGCAGATTCGGTGCGCGGCGCCGCAGTTTTGACGGGCGGCAGGCTGTGCACCCACTTCGGAGTCAGATACTCCAGCATGCCCTCGCGGCCCCCTTCGCGGCCGTAGCCCGATTCGCGATAGCCGCCGAATCCGCAGGCAGCGTCGAACTGATTAGTGGAGTTCACCCAGACCACCCCCGACTTCACCTGCGCGGCCAGATCGAGTGCAACATTAATGTTCTCGCTCCAGACGCTCGCAGCCAGTCCATAGACGGTGTTATTCGCCAGCTCCACAGCTTCCGCCGGCGTGCGGAAAGTCATCGCCGCGAGGACCGGACCGAAAATTTCCATTTGTGCCACGGTCGCTGTGGGGTGCACATCGGTCAGCAGGGTGGGAAGAAAATAGCTGCCCTTCTGCGGCAGGGGAGTATCGGGTTGCCAGCAGCGCGCGCCTTCAGCGACCCCCGCGTCGACCATGCGCCGAATCGCTTCGAGTTGTGTTGGCGAAACAATCGCACCAATGTCGATCGCCTTATCCAGCGGATGCCCGACCCGGAGTGTCTCCATGCGGGCGCGGATTTTCGCGTACAGCGTTTCGGCCACTCGTTCCTGAACCAGCAGCCGTGAACCGGCGCAGCAGACCTGTCCCTGGTTGAACCAGATGGCGTCCACCAGCCCCTCCACCGCCGAGTCAAGATCGGCGTCGTCGAAGACGACAAAGGGCGATTTGCCTCCCAGCTCCAGAGACAACTTCTTGTGTGAGTGCGCGGTCGCTTTGCGAATGATGCGACCCACCTCCGTGGAACCCGTAAAGGCAATCTTGTCGACACCACGATGCTCGATGATCAGCTGGCCAGTGGAGGGTCCTCCATTCACCACATTCAGCACACCTGGTGGCAATCCCACTTCAAGGGACAGCTCCGCAAGAGCCAACGCAGTCAGCGGCGTGTTCTCTGCAGGTTTTATAACCACGGTGTTGCCCGCGGCCAGTGCCGGAGCCACCTTCCACGCAAACATCAACAGAGGAAAATTCCACGGAATGATCTGGCCGACGACTCCGCAAGCCATATAGTTTGGGAATTCCGACTCCAGCAGCTGCGCCCATCCCGCGTGATAGTAGAAATGGCGCGCCACCAGAGGGATATCGATGTCCCGGCTCTCACGGATGGGCTTGCCGTTATCCATCGTCTCGAGGACTGCCAGCCGTCGCGAGTGCTTCTGCACCTGCCGCGCCAGGGCGTAGAGATAACGGGCCCGCTGGTGACCACTCAAAGCTTGCCATGCCGGGAGCGCCTTGCGCGCCGCAGCTACCGCTGCGTCAACATCGACGCCATTTGCCACCGCGACTTCGGCGAGGGGGTCTCCGCAGGAGGGGTCGCTGGTCTCCATATATTCACCGCCGGCCGGCTTGACCCACGCGCCGTCGATGAACGCGTCGAACCTGCGGTGATGCCCCTCCAGCCACTGCACCGCTTCCTTCGGATCTTCCGGCGCGGCGCCATATTCCATGCTGTAGAACTTCTCCGCTATGCTCATCGTCTCCTCCGGACTCGAACCCATCTATGCGATGGGATGACGATACGCCGCCGAGTAGCGGCCGGTGGCATGATGCTCCAGCTGACGCTCGACATCGGCCAGCATGCCGCTAGCGCCGAATCGAAACAGCGAGGGCTCCAGCCACGGACGTCCCAGCTCGTCTTTCATCAAGGCCAGCCAGTCCAGGGACTGCTTCGCGGTGCGGATGCCGCCCGCCGGCTTAAAGCCTACTGCCATCCCCGTCCGTTCGGCGTACTCGCGGATGGCACGCACCATGGTGAGCGAGACCGGCAGGGTGGCGTTCACTGTTTCCTTCCCAGTCGATGTCTTGATAAAATCCGCACCCGCCATCATGGCTACCCAACTGGCCCGCGCGACGTTGCGCAGCGTCATCAGGTCTCCGGTGCCGAGAATGGCTTTCATGTGCACGGGCCCGCAGGTCTCTTTGAATGCGGCGACTTCGTCATACAGCGCCTGCCACTCGCCGCTGAATACGTGCGCGCGCGTGATGACGATGTCAATCTCCGACGCGCCAGCCTCGATAGATCGCCGAATTTCTTCCACGCGCTCCGCCAGAGGAGATAAGCCAGCCGGGAATCCGGCAGAAACTGCGGCCACCGGGATGCCCGAACCCTCCAGCGCCTTGACCGCGGTTTCGACAAAAGTGTGGTAAACGCAGACCGCCCCGACGGTGAGGTGCAGCTCCTCAATGCCGAGGCTCTCCACTAACTGCCGCTGCAGGGGATTGCGTGCCTTGGCGCACAGCCGTTTCACGCGCTCGGGTGAGTCGTCGCCGCTCAGCGTGGTCAGATCCATGCAGGCGATGGCACGCAGCAGCCATGCCGCCTGATTCTCTTTCTTGACGGTCCGACGCGCCGTATGCGTTATCGCGCGCCGCTCTACGGCACTCCTGTTCACGCGAACTTCTTCCACCCAGTCCAGATTGAGCGCAATGCGCCGATTCGGTTCCAGCGGACGACCGTGCAGAGAAACCGGGACGGGCTGGGTAGCTCGCGTCGATAGTGCCGGCTGAGGAGCCATAGGGTTTCCTTCTCGATGGAGTGAATAGTGTAACCATCTTTGAATGACCGATGCACTCCAGGATCTCGACGCCAGGATCTGAGCGTCCTCGGTAGAGCCGTCCCGCGACCGCGCAACCCGGTCGCCTGGCTCATCTCTGAACAGTCGTGGCGCCCATCTTGCATCAGGGGACACGCCATGCAATGATGTCGCCGGGAGTTCCAGGTTTGGCTCAGAAACCTAACGAGGAAAAGTCCTATGGCCGTTGATTATGCTTGGGAGAAGTTCCACAGCGAAATCCGATTCGCACTGGCATCCACTGCTTCCCTGCAGGAACGACTGGGCAGCGTAATTTCCGGCGTTTGCCATTTGCAGCGCGATAACTTCGCCGATGAGCACGTGTGGGCTAAGTTTCGAAAACTGATAAACGAGACCACCAAGCGGGAAGCCCACAACGAGGCGGAGGAGACCTTCCATACCGCCACTTCTCATCTGTCGGATGAAAAAGCCAAAGAATGCCTTCGGGACGCGGTCGACATCTTTTCCGATATTGCGATCGCATACGGCAAGACTGAATTCAGCATCTGATCCCGGCGCGGTTTTCCTGGCCTGAAGCAGGCCGGCCCGCAAATCAGCCGAAAACCCCTCAAAAGTA